>NZ_BMJA01000001.1:0-345929 GCF_014642835.1 Dyella nitratireducens
ACCTAAGAAGGCGCTGGGCGGGCTGACGCCCGCGGACTACGCAAAGCAGTTAAAGTGACAACGGGCTCCAAAGCATCCCGCTACTCAAGGCGGGGGGACGTCGCCCTTGGGCCACAATGACTTCATATCGCAAGTGACCAAGTGACCAACTTCCTTGACTTTACCGAGCACTCTGCCGTGCTATGGCGCCATCAACGCCGTTAAAACACTCGCTCCTTTTCACAAATAGTCAGTCACTTGGTCACCTTTGGCGAGAACTTGCCAGTGCATCCCGCTTTTGCGAAGGAGCCAGAGTGTTTTTCAAACGAAAAAGCACTCTAGCTCGTCATCCCTTCAGTCAGTCGCGCAGATACTCGCCATATTGCTCAAGCAACTTTGGCTCGCCGCTCAACTGCTCGCGTAGATATTGTTTGAACTGAAGCATTTGGAGTATCCACTCCTCTATGTCCTCTGGATCTTTTACCGTCTCACTATGCTTAAGGCGGTCGTTGTACTTGATACCATCATTCAACGCGCAGAGAAGCGTCGGTAGCCAAGAACTATCAATTTCCATATGAAACATCCTTTTCTAAAAGCTTTGCCAGCGCAGCGAGCAGCGCTTTAAAACGCTCCAAAGGCATGTCGTACGCAGGTGCAATCGTGTGATGGGTCGCATCGTAATTCGAATTGTAGTAATCGCGAACTATCACCAATCCTTCTGGAAGAACCGTGCCTGCAGGAATCTTGTAGTAATTCCATGCCCCCTTGAATAGGTTCGGCTTATCAAATGTACTTATCCCTCTAGGAAAGTTCCTCACTCGTACCCAACCATCTTCGATAGTTATATCCGGTTTTCTTGGTGCTCCGCGCATGCGTTGAACTTCTTGTTCAACAGGAGCGAACAAGCCCTCTTGCGAAGAAACCTTTCTGGCTCGCCATAGATCAACGGGTACTACGCCACCAAAAAATCGTTCTATCTGGTTGGTTTCGATCAATACGTCTTGTAGAACTTCGATGTTCTTCATGACTTACCTCTGTCCTAAGGTTTAAGTGACCGGCGCAATGCTGCGTGCCGAATATATACCCCTTGAACTAGTAACAAAGTGGCCAGGATCACTCTTGAGCTACAGAGCCAGCGCTGGCTTTTTCAGGCATAAAAAAACCCGCCAATCGGCGGGTTCTTCTTTTCTTCACTACCGAATCCTGTACCAGGACTTCCGTAGCCTTCGATTGGTGCCAAGGGGAGACCATACTTATCAAACAAGTTATTGATTTTATTGCAAAATATTTCGAACAGGCCAAAAAACATACACAAGATCATACACAACTTAGACATGGAATCCACCAAATCCGCTCTTGGCGGTCTTAGATCACTCATCGCAACGCATGCCGCTTGCTCCAATGCGAGTCCCCATTGGGTACTCACATTGCAAGTACATCTTAAAGATCAGCCGCCTCACCCTCTCCTTCGACCTGCAGCTGCACTTTGTCCAAGCTACCTTCAGCTGGGTATTTTTCATCTAGAGAACTGAGCATCTCATTTATGAGAGATACAACGTCGCCATCCACTGAATTCAGGCTCCTCGCATACAATCGCGGGATTCGATGCAGCCGGTGAAGTGGATTGTGGCAAGTCACAAAATTCGTGTCGCGGACCGCAGCCCAATGCCCATGCACAAATCCCGATGACCAATCGTAATATTTGTCATAGATATCCTTGCATCCGCTCTCGGTCGCTAGTTTTCTAAGATTGCTGCTGGCCCAGTGACCCACATCAATATTTAAAAATTCCTGCCAAGCGTCTTCGTTAGCAATGCTGTAAAGGGCGTCTTGATCAAGAAAATCAGGCAACTCGCCCTCTGCTTCTTGAATTTTTAAGAATGCCAATTTTGCCTGACCCGCTCCATAGACGCGGTAGGACTTCCAAAGGCTTTCGTCATCTTTGGCAAACAAATATTTCAATGTAACGAAAGCTTCCACGAGTGACCGCAACGCCATCCTTCCAGTAATGCGAAAATGCAGGAGACTGAAGCGAACTTCTTCGGCAATTGCTAACGCATACAATACAAGTCCAAATGCTGTGTCGAGTCGAGCATCAATTCGATTCGAATTGAGGTTAGCTTCACAACGCATGATAAGACTTTGCCGAGCTCGATATAGTGAGTCCTCATCTATCTTCGATGGAGTAATTGTATATCCATCATCGTTAGGGTCGATGCACTGAGTTTTCTTAAAGGCCTCGTCCCAGAACGATTGAACCCAGTGAGTCGGAGAGTCACGACGAAAAGCCTGCTCCATCGCACGTATCGATGGACGCACTTTACGAAGGTCTCCGTGGTTGGGGTACAACCTCAACGATTCAATTTCACCCTGACTTCCGGGTGGGAATACGAGTCGGCCGGAAATCGCTGGAATGATAACTTTGAACCAGCGAATGTCTGTGGATGCTTGGGATTGATGGTCGAGCACCCCTGCCAATGCTCGCCCAAGCGTCTTCCAATCGTCCTTATCCGCCTCCACCGTTAACCGCTGCTTCCAACGATCTATTCCGGGCAGAGAGTCAATGAGAGTAAGAGGCCTTAGCGCTGCATAAGCAAGAGGATGTTCAACAATAAGGTCGAAGAATCCATTGAACCGATCTAGTGGTATTTGCGCCAACATAGTGTGGTCGACAACAGGTAGATTTGGCGGAGCTTCATCATATTCCGCCTCAGATCGATTTGGCGTCAGCCTCTTCTCGCCATCTACTTTAAACCACTCTATGCATAGATGTGCTATCCGTCGAAAGCATGCGAGATAGTCATCACGGTCCATCACCCCTGTAAGCAAGACGGCCCAAAGCATTTCCGGCATATGATCATCTGACCATGAAGACATGTGGAAATTAGGTAACTTGTTTAATGGTGGAATCAGCTTACTTCCATGACGCTGATGTTGCTCGATACCGCTGATATTATAGTTGGCGTAAGACTTGCGAGATTGCTTTTTCCTACCGCGCTGATTTTTCGACTTGGACATTGGAACGCTTCCGCAATTTGTCTAAGTAGACGGGACAAACAGCCAGCATTGACATGAAGATCCGTTGTCAACACCTTAAACCTTCCTAAGCTTAAGACCGACGCTTTGTGCCGGTGAGATATTTCTCGACCTGTGTTACAAGCCTTGGGCTCAACGCTCCAGATACCTTCATCGTTCCACCAGATGAAAGGGTAACGTGACCTTTGAGGCCACGATACGTAACCTCAAAAGCAGAAGAATCAATTCTGTATTCCACACCTTTTAACCATCTAATCTTTTCGACATCCATCCCTTGCTTCGAGGCAAATTCCAGCCTAGCTACCAGATCTTGAGTCACAACAGCGCCAGATACCGACAAGCCCGTTAGCTTCGCAGACTCAACGCCGCCAAAAATTTCAGCTGGATTAGAAAACTGAAACTTCATTGGTTCGCATGTAAAATCTAGGCCAGATATCGTCTCAATGGCATTAAAAAGATGCTTCCCGCCGTGGCCGGGATTTTCAAGTCTGAAGTAGCTTCGCACATCGCGAAAAATTATCGCAAAATCAAGGAAATTGACGCTAGCAAATTCCTCATTAAATGGAACGCCTTCATCACTGATGCGCGTAACAACAACCTTAGTCCGCCATAGGAAGCGAAGCTTTTGGATTTGCCCATCATCTTCGAGCGGAGTAAAGCCAAACTCAGACTCTGCAAGTAGTGGATACTTGCTCAATAACTTAACTATGCCCACGCCCTTCTTCGGAAGGCCAACCCGGTACCACCTGTAAGTGGTACTCATGTCTCGTCACCTTCAGTTTGTTTTGAAATTTCTTTTCTGAAACCTTCCATCAATTCCCGCGCCTTGTCCTCGACAACAGAGGAAATTCGTTCAACTTCCGCACGCAATGGCGTTCGTTTGCGTGACGAAACTTTTCCGTCCTCCATTGGATACACCCCTCGCAAAAGAAATGAGAATCCGGTGCAATCCTTTGGCTCAGCAAACATAGCTTCGATGTCGTAAACGTTCCCGATTCCCTTCAACTCCGCGGTCGCCCAGCCAACCCTACAGATGTAATACTGCCTATCATCCAAAAGGCCATTCAAGATTTCAGACCGCGTTACTCCATTGCCACGTAGGGCAACCCTCTCTACGTGTGTGTCGATATCGTCTTCAGCTTCGTCGTCGGGATCAGGCTTAGGTTTAAACGTGTAAACGTCCGTCACATCACGCCTTGAGTAGTCTGGAAGACTATTCATTAATTCCAAGAAAAACTTGGTCCTCTGTTTATGGAACGGAACATCGAACAAAGATATTTCATCCTTGGAAACACCTTGGCCAGTATTTTTTTCGACTCGCTCGAGGACCATGTCCCTTATCGCGTTGACATAATCGTTTTGCGTATTACGTACGATGTAGCGATCTCCCGACCTAACGAAGTCGACTGTTCCATCACGTACTTGCAACTGATTAAACTCGTTCCTTTTGTAGTCAACCTTCGTGTAGTGAATGTTGACAGATAGATTTTCGCCCGCTCGAGTAACAGTAACTACATCCCCGACCGACTCCATCTCAGCCTTCATTTGCTCGATTGCTTTCGTAATATCATCAATCCCCGCAATGCCATTGACTGCCATTGAGGTAATGCGCTCTCGACGAGAAGCCACGCCTAGACGTGCTGCAATACTTTGGTTATCGTGATAGTCATGCGTGAGTCTCGAAAAATATCTCGCAAGATCCACCCTGTCAGTCTTCTTGCTTACGACAATGTTCCGATGCTCAAACAACTCAATGATTGTCGGCAAATCAACTTTGTGCTCGTTTAGAGCATCGAATATATTTTTGTCAGTTGCGTAGTACAGTGATGGTCCATAAGCAGGCTTTTTCATTTACGCCACCCTATATCGCCGGGATTGTATGTAGTTGCCACACTCGCAATTCGGTCTATTTGGATTTGATCGAGGATCTCACTTCGCTCTGGCGCAAACCCCCAAGCTTTAGCGTACCTAGTCTTAGCTTTTTCAAAGATGCTCTTCAGATCACTGTGCGCGTCGGCACTTGTGACGCGAATACGTAACGTTTCCCCTGAATCGAGCATCTGATAGTGCGAAAGACAATCCAATAGATACTCAAATTCCTCTACGGAATCACCTTTTCGGTTGTAATAGATGAGGTAGCCCTGACCACACTTATCAGCTTTTTTGTGCTTTATAACGATAAACGGCCCTGACATCGTCTCAATAGTCGCGGGCTGCCCCCACACGTCCCCCTGCCTACGCAACATTTTCAAGTCAGGGTAGTAGAATGAGTAATCCTTTGGCAGTTCATCCTCTCCTTTGAGACGAATTAAATCGTTAGCAACGTTGTAGAGCCGTTGAATATCTAGAGGCCCTAAAAAGTGAAGGACGAGATTGGCCGCTAACGGAAGAGTCCCTAAGTCAACTTTCTTTATTTCTTCATAAAAGGACTTGCCATATTGGTAATCATGATTATGGACAAATAACATTCCACGAACTTCATAAGACTCCGTATCATCCATAACATATTTCGCACGCCAGTCAGCAGACTCTCGCGCACATTCGGTCGTCAATGCGAGTGACTTCAAGGCGCCCCTGAGCGCAGTAGCGGAGATGGATTCCGCTTTGTAACTTTTTAGATCCGTGTGAAGATAAATCCGCTTTCCAAGATACGGATCTATGTAGTGAAAAACGACGTCACCCGGGTGGGTATCTTTTTTCTTTTTACTTTTGCCGCCCTTTAGATGTGCATCGTTACAGCACGGGAAATTATCGTCATGCTTGTGATTTTTTTCCCAATGGAAGTGCCGAAAGATATCGTGAGATAACTTCGCGGCGATCTCTGAAATATTTATGGTCTCAGCCACTCGACGTTCCCTTGTATGTTGCCTGCACGACCTTTGCTGCCTCTGAAGATTGGAGATCAGCCATCCGATGGGCCTCCAGCATTTCCAAGGCCCGACCATTTTGGAAGCACGAAACGTACCAGAGAAGCCAATTTTAGACGGTATTGCCGCAATGGTCGGAGAGGCTGAGCCCCTCAGAACGTATACCTTCCGGAATCCTTAAAGAGGTCTATCAAATCTCATATCATAATGATATTATAAAATTCTCTAAGGAGATTTGATAATGTCAGCCGCTATCGTGGGCTATGCCCGTGTCAGCTCCACCGGCCAAAGTCTGGACGTTCAGCTCGATAAGCTGAAGGCATATCGTTGCACCAAGGTCTTTGCCGAGAAGCGATCCGGCAGGCAAGCGGACGGCCGCCCAGAGCTTCAGGCTTGCCTTACCTTCCTACGGGAGGGAGATACGCTAGCCATCACCAAGCTGGACCGTATGGCCCGTTCTGTACTCGATCTGGCCAAGATTGCTGACCAGCTTCGCCAGAAGAGTGTGACCCTGAAGGTTTTGGATCAGGCCATTGATACAAGCACGTCGGAAGGGAAGTTGATGTTCAGCCTGTTAGCCAGCTTTGCGGAGTTCGAAAACGATATCCGTGCTGAGCGGCAAATGGACGGGATCGCCAAGGCCCGGATCAAGGGTGTGCAATTTGGCCGGAAGCATGCCCTCACACCTGAGCAGGTTGGGCGAATTAAAACACTGCGCGAAGAAGAGAGCTTTTCGGTTCCGCAGATTGCCGAGCGGTTTAATGTTGGTGTGGCTACCGTGTATCGTGCTTTAAAACTGCCTTAGCAATGTCTCGATCACGACCACAGGGGACGTATGAAACTCTTCATTAGTTGGAGTGGTGAAAGAAGCAAGGCATTAGCGCTTGCACTCAAAGAGTGGTTTCCACTGGTCCTACATTACGCTGATCCTTGGCTTTCCGAGGCAGACATTGAAGCCGGGCAGAGATGGGCCGATGCGGTCGCCAAAGAGTTAGAAGCATGCAACTTTGGAATTCTCTGTGTCACCCGGGAAAATTTAAATTCTCCATGGGTACTTTTTGAAGCGGGTGCGTTGGCTAAATCTTTAGAAGGTGGCCGCGTCATACCCCTTCTTCTCGATCTCGACTTCCGCGACATCAGCGGACCTCTTGCTCAATTTCAAGCGAAGAAGTGTGAAAAGAATGGACTGCTTGAAACTATACAATCCATCAACCAAAGTGCCGCCAATCCCACGGATGAGCGGTACAAGCAGCTTTTCGAAGCCCTGTGGCCAGACTTAGATAAAAAGATATCCGACATACCCAAGCCTAGTGATCCCGTGAGACAAACGAGGACGCAATCTGAAGTGCTGGAAGAATTAGTCGGAACCGTCCGGACGATGGAGTCTCGCTTAAGAGAGAGTCCAGACGAACCAAGACAACTTAGAAGGCGCAAGCGGATGCACCCCATGATGCTCCGCGAGTTTTCCCATATGTTCTCTGAAAAAAGAGGTGACCCAATCTCAATCTTGATGATCGCGAGTATCTTTCGTGAAGATATTCCGTGGTTATACGAAATTGGGGTTGATGCCTACCGGCATGCCTCTGGTGGCAATCGCAGCGCAGCCAGTAAGGCAGTCCATAGATTTCTTCGCGCGATCGAAGCTGTGCGGCATAGTCCATTTATAGAAGAACTGGATGTCGACGATAAAATGATTCGGCCATCGCTGTTTCGAGATATCGAATTCATGCTGCACGAAGAATTTTCTGACGAAGACCGTAAAGGTGAAAAGTCACTTGAGTCCAGTCCCAGCAGCCGGACTTAGTGCCCACCGATATCAACCAAGTTAGCGACGAGATTCGAGGGTCAGTGGCGATCCCCTTAGCTCGGTTCGCTATCCAAGTGGTGCGCGCGCCCGGGCAAATGTGGCCTTGTACAGATTTGGCGAGAACCTTTTAAAAAGTAGTCGACGAAAAAGCCAAACTTGGTTTCGGAAAGCAGGTTTTTCCTTGCATCATAGGAAATGCCTGCTTTCCATATCGGATTGTGGACCAAGCCACCCTTTCAGCGTTCACTCACGCAAAGTGTTTACGACCGCACTCCAGTTCGGGTACGAAATCGAGAAAATAGCGGGTGCGACCTCATGAAGGCCATCTCCTTCATATCCTTGCAAGCCATCCAACTTCCAGTTGGCAACGCCGCCTTTATCGGGGCAGCCCAAATAGTCCACTTCGACAATCTTCTGGGACGAACTCGGTAAGCTATCAATCTTAAATGAGCCACCACCTCCTATTTGCATGTTTTGACCGTCCACTAAAGCTACACCTGCACTGACACCGCCCAAGTTTTTGTTGGTCTGGTTATCGATTCGCAAAGTAATGTTGCAAAGGTTGGTCGGAGGTTCACCTTGGCCTTTGCTATACGCGATTGGCGTGACCACAACGTATCCCGTAGCTGTTTCCGCTTGCTGGTCTGCTTTCCGCTTTTGCGCTTCCGCTGCAAGTACATCGAACGATTTATCTACGCTGGTTTGGCCATCAACATCTAAGCCATTGGTTCCATCTACGTGTTCGAACACAACGGCCTGCGTTTTGAAGTAAACGGTATGATGAAACTGATTTCCGCATGAAGCCTGATCGCCAACTGCACAGCGATTTGCTCCAACAATTGCATTTGCGGATTCGTACACATTCGAAGGTTTGTCTGTCTTCACTTCAAACGATCCATCGACTTCATAGCTATTCTTTTTGTTCGTATCATCTTTGCGTATTACAGTTGCGTCGTAGCTGACGATATCGTTTGTATCGAAATTCGTCCTTCCTGCTACCCACGTTATTACCTGCCTTTTGATCTCGTCATTCGTTTGGTTCCCGTGGTCGCTTGGCGCATCTAATTTGGCCGCAGCTTGTGAACTGGCCGGATCATCAGCGCTTGGTTTGCTTTGGGTAAAACTTAGGACGCCGCCTAAGCATGCGAACGCTACAATGATGCCAAGCATAATTTTGAACGGCTTACGCATTTCGAAATCCCCTGTTTGATGTTCGGATTGCGAGTAGGTTTCAATCCGAATCAAGTGGCTTGTTGCCCAAAAATTTGGAATTTTTGTTGATCAGATGGATCAGCGCGTGCATAACGGCAAATGCGAGTGCAATGAGAAGTGCGATGTACAGGGCTAAGGCAAACCAGCCCAAATATCCTTCTACGACCCAGCCGATACCAGCCAGCAGAATCACCATGACGCCCGGCCCACTTAGCCTGTACAACGCCCACAGCGTCATCAGCCGACCAAAAAGAGAATCCATATCCGTCTCCCCTGTTTGTTTGTAGTCAATGGATCGAGGCGAGATTTAGACCGCATTCGCGGTAACGCACCCCATCCAAATAAGTTCAATATGGACTAGTCATTTTTGGACTATACCAAAACCAACTTCAGCATGCCATCCGGGTTTACCTCGGATACGCACGATGGCCGGCTCTACTCACCATCCCGACTATCAGCTTCTATTGACAATGCTTAAAGCCACACGGGAATCCGGTAAGGTGGCTCAAACAGAACTTGCGAGCAGATTGGACACAACTCAGACCTTCATCTCTAAGGTTGAGCGAGGCGAGCGCAGGTTGGATGTCGTCGAACTAATTGAGATGCTGGAGGCACTCGATATCAAGCTAGAGGATTGGCTCAGGGACTATGTTGCACAACGACATCGCGAGCACAGAAACAAGACTGTGCCAAAAAAATTGTCAATGTGATGATCAGGCAGCATCCCCGAGCTGATCGACATCTATAAAAATATATTTTCAAAGAGCAACTGAGAACCCTTGAGTCACAAGGGCTCTTAGCTTTAAGCACGCGAAAATTTACAGGGTACGCATTGCCCTAGACATCAAACCACGCCATCCTTACAGAGATAGCTGATGCGATCTTCCCACTTCCATTGAAAATGCCATGCTTCCTTGGCTGCATAGCCACAGATGCCCACGATATTCTCTACGGAAAGAACTCTTGTCCCGTATCTGCTTACGAGCTGCCATCTTTTGTTCTTATGAGTCAGTCCACGAGCCGCGTGAGCAAATGCTTGATTGAGCTCAGCGGCGGCCATGTACTGATTGTCCGGCAGCTTAGGATGGCTATAGATCAAATGATGAAAGTGGCATCCACTAAACTTTTGCGTAGTCATCTTATTGTAGATTGGGTGGGTTTCCATCACTAGTAAACCCGTCAAAGGCGGAACACCTTTCTTGATCCAATTTCTACCTAATACGTATTTTTGAACCTTTCTCCAGTGAATAGATGCAACTCTGCGTGCCTCGCATGGTTCAATATCATATTGAAAAGATAGAGTTCCAAAATACGCTATATCATTCTTTATAAGCTGCTTCTGAATTTTAATTATTCTTGGATTTATCTGTTCATAGTCTTGGTATCGACGTATATCCTCATAATCATGGTCATAGTATGGAATATTTTGATTAATAATAAATTTATTTCTATTCATAAAATTTAATTCACTTTTTTATTGTTTATATTTTTAATACTTCTCCAATCTGATCCAGAGCGATAAGCCCTGCCAGTCAAGAAATATAGTGTTTTCGACGCTCAACTCTTCGTCAGTGGGACCACTGGCTCATTGCCTCTGCGATCTATATTTAGCAGCGCTAAAGCCAAGTGCTATTGCAGCTGTGGAAGTTGGGCAAATTTGGCAGCCACAATTCCATTCAAGTGATCGATTGTTTTTCGACCGCTACCCCTCCCTTCCATTTGCCTTCCTTGCTGGAAACTTCAGCAAGTTCGAATATCCAAGAGTCAACGTCGCAACTTAACCAGCGCGTCATAACTCCCGAAATCTTAATAGGCTTCGGAAAATGCCCTTTAGCCATTAGTCTTCCGACGGTCGAACGAGAAAGACTAGTCTTCTTAACGACGTCAGCCATTCGCAGCAAACTTACTGAATTCGATTCTTCGATTTTTGACACGATGATGATCTCCTAAAATGTGAGGCCATTTTCATCTTGTCTTATTACTCACGCAATAGCATTTGTTAATTTAAGATACTAAAGTTATTATTATAATTGTCATTCATGTTTTATTTATTTTAAAAATTCAGAGCTCTCCAGCACTATTCTTTAGAATGATCTTCGTCCCTTAAGCGATCAAGGTGATCTGCCCATTCCTGCATTTTTTGACGTCGCTGCTCTTTGAACTTCACCCGCGCATAAGCGGCTTGAACCTGATCTTTGGGCGCATGAGCCAGCTGCTGTTCCAACATGTCGAGCTCATAATTCAAGCGTTCCCTGCCCATGCTACGTAAGGTTGCCCGGAAGCCATGTGTCGTGTGCTTGCCACGAAATCCCATTTCTCGCAAAGCCTTGCTTAGCGAGTCACGGCCCAAATGTGGTGTCTTCTGCCTAGCCAGCGGTGGAAACACATATTCCGTACCACCAGTAAACAGGCGCATTTCCTCGAGCGCGCGAAGTGCCTGTTTCGGCAGGGAAGTAGTGAAGTCTTTCCCAGTCTTCATCCTGTTACGACCGTCCAATTCCATGCCCGGCACACGCCATTCCGCCGCCGCTAAATCCATTTCGGACCAACGCGCACTAGCAATGATCCCCGGTCTAAGGCTAGTTAACATCGTTAGTGTTAGTGCAGCGCGGACCACGCGATTGTCGTAACGCTCGATCGCCTTCAGAAGCTCTTTGAGTTCGTTTTCGTTTTCTGTGATAGCAGGAAGATGGCCGCCCTCATGCTTAGGCAACAAATTGTTTAGACGCAGCACCGCATCATCAGCACGCATGCCCTCGTCTATTGCATAACCTACGATGCTACCCACGTGCTGTTTCGCTTTTCTAGCAAGCACAGGTACTTTAGATGCCATCCCAAGAAGGACTGGCTTAACATCCTTTGTCACAAGGGTGCGCATATCTACATCACCAAGTTTGGGAATTAGATATGTCTCAACGATAAGTCGGGCTTTACGATAAGTCTCCGATTGCCAAGTCGGTCGTTTTTCCGATAGCCATCTTGTCGCCACAGTCCGGAAGCTAAATCGCTCAGCTTCAGCAGCCTGCTGGGCTGCAGCCGCTATCTCAGACACTCGTGCACTACGACGATCCCGTTTGGCGGCATTGACCCCTTTGACAGCTTCTCCCCCTTCGACTGCTCGAATTAGCGTAATTGCTTTGGTGCGAGCATCAGCTAATGACAAACCAGTTTCTGGTATGTCTTCAGGAAAATGTCCGATAACGATTGCCGGACTCTGTTTGCCATTCGGAAGACGGCAACGGATCAGCCAAGATTTGCGGCCACTTGGCCTGACTTCCAAATACAATCCGTTCCCATCTGCCAGTCTGTAGGGAGTCTTTTGTCCCTTAGCTTTGGAAATCTGGGTAACGGTGAGTGGTCGAGCAAGCTCAGGCATGTGGCCCCGGTTTGAGTATGAAATTGAAAAACATACTCAAAAGCATACACAAAATGCTGCACTTCCGTGAATTCACCTGAGCCTATAAGAAACAAAAAAACCCGCTAAGTAGCGGGTTTCATTGAGCTTCTGGGACTATAAGAAACATCCTGAAGCATAGTGTTGGTGCCCAAGGGGGGACTCGAACCCCCACGACTTGCGTCGCTACCACCTCAAGGTAGTGCGTCTACCAATTCCGCCACCTGGGCTAATAACGCTTAATTTTAGTGCTTGCTCGTTGCTGCTGCTGCCGGGGCTGTGGGAGCTGGGACTTCGCCCTGCTGTGCCTTGGCCGGGGCCGGCTGCGCCGCTGGGACTTCGCCGTTGCCGGCCGGGGTTGCTGCCGGCACTTCCACCTTCGGCTGGGCCGCGGGCTGCGCATTTTGCGGTTTGGCGGGCTGGTTGCCAAGACTTGCCATCACGCCAAGGTTGTTATTGGCCTGCTGCTGGCGGATGGCGCCGCCGTTGGCCTTCAAGTAGATGCCCATGCCGATGCTGAGCGCGAAGAACAGCGCGGCGAGCACGGCGGTGGAGCGCGACAGGAAGTTGGCCGAACCACGGGCACCGAACACGGTGGCCGATGCACCGGCGCCAAAGCCGGAACCTGCCTCGGCACCAGCACCGCGCTGCATAAGGATCAGCACGATCATCGCTGCAGCGATCAGGATGTAGAACACGCTGAAGATGACGAACATGGGGTCTCGCGTTGGGTTCGGTGTCGCTTAACGGGCGGCGTTGCAGATGGCGAGGAATTCGGAGGCAACGAGCGAGGCACCGCCGATTAGCCCCCCATCCACGTCCGGCTGTGCAAACAGCTCTGCAGCATTGGCCGGCTTGACGCTGCCGCCATAAAGCAGCCGGGTCAGACGGGCGATCATAGCATCCTCTTGCGCCAATTGGCTACGGATGAAGGCGTGCACCTCTTGCGCCTGCTCGGGGGTGGCGGTCTTGCCGGTGCCGATGGCCCAGACGGGTTCGTAGGAGATCAGCGCGGTGTCGAAGGCCTGGATGCCGTTGAGCGTGAGCACGGCGTACAACTGCTCCTTGATCACCTCGATGGTCTGGCCGGCTTCGCGCTGGTGCAGGGTCTCGCCCACGCACAGCACTGGGGTGAGTCCGGCGGCGAGCACGGCGGCGAACTTGCGGGCCACTTTCTCGTTGCTTTCGCTGTGGTGGTGCCGGCGCTCGGAATGTCCGACCAGCACCCAGCGGCAGCCGATGTCCGCCACCATCTGGGCGGAAACTTCGCCGGTATAGGCCCCCTGCCCTTGGTGCTCGCTGACGTCCTGCGCACCGAAGCCGATGCCGGAGGTGCCGTATTTGTCGACCAGCTGGGTCAGATAGGGATACGGCGGCAGGATCAGCACGTCGACGTCGTTGGCAATGTTGGCCTTGATGATGTCTTCCATCAGGCCGTCTGCCATCGAGCGGCTGCCGTGCATTTTCCAGTTCGCGGCGACGAGTTTTTTACGCATGTCCGCATCCGTTAAAAATGAAAGCTGGCAAGCTTAGCTAGCGACCCAGGGCACGGCAACGCGCGTGCTGAATGCATTTTTATTTATATCGATCCAGCAAAGGAATAGGTCATGACGAAAGCTCGTCCACTCAGCTTGATTACTGGTGCATCGGCCGGCATTGGCTCCGCCTTCGCCCGTGCGCTTGCTGCGCGTGCACATGATGTGGTGCTGACGGCGCGCCGCACCGATCGCCTGGAAGCCTTGGCGGATGAGCTACGCGGTCAACATGGTGTGAACGCGACGGTGCTGACTAACGACCTTGCTGATCCGCACGGTGTCGAGCAACTTTGCGCGGCGCTGGACGAACGCGGTTTACAGGTGGACTGGCTGGTCAATAACGCCGGCTATGGTGTGCCTGGACGCTTCGATCAGAACGATTGGCCAGTGCATGCCGATTTTCTGCGCGTGCTGGTGACGGCGCCGACGGAATTGGCGTGGCGTTTGATTAGTGGCATGCGCGAGCGCGGTTATGGGCGCATCGTGAATGTGGCTTCGCTGGCAGGGCATGTGCCGGGGAGCGCGGGGCATACGCTGTATGCGGCGAGCAAGGCGTACATGATCAAGTTTTCGCAGTCGCTGGCGTTGGAGAATTTGGGCATCGGCGTGAATGTGTGTGCGTTGTGCCCTGGGTTTACGTACTCGGAGTTTCACGATGTAACGGGTACGCGTGCGTTGGTGAGCAAGATGCCGGGTTTTATGTGGCAGCGCGCGGATGATGTGGTGCGGGAAGGGATTGATGCGGTGGAGCGCGGCGATGCTGTGCATGTGACCGGGCGGTTCAATCGCACGGTGAAGAGCTTGTTCAAGCTGATGCCGGATCGGATGGCGTTGAGGATGTCGGCGAAGCAGTCGAAGCGGTATCGGGCGCAGGATGCGGAGTGATTTCTTGAATGCACGGAGGATGCAGGTTGGGGTGCAAACCCCAACATCATTGCGTTAGGGAGATGGCGGTGTTGGGGTTTGCACCCCAACCTACGCGATCGGCAAGTGTCATGGAGAGCCGCCACCGATCCAGTGTGCGAGCAGGAAGGCGGTGGCTGAGGCCAGGCCGCCGATCAACACTGTCTGCAATGCGCTGCGCCAGCCGCTGACACCGGTGAAGCGACTCTTGGCGGCGCCGAATATCGCCAGCGCTACAACGGTGCACACGATCGATACCAGCAGCGCCGGCTTCAATTGCGCGATCAGCATGTACGGCACCAGTGGAACAAGGCCGCCGACGATGTAAGCACCACCGATGGTGAGTGCGCTGCGCAAGGCGCGGCCGGGTTCAGGGGTTTCCAGGCCGAGTTCGAAGCGCATCATGAAATCGACCCAGGCTTCGTGATCGTTGCGGAAGTGTTCGAGGATGGGGTCGCAGGCGGCGCGATTGAGGCCGTAGCCTTTGAAGATTTCGACGATCTCGCGTTCTTCTTCGCGCTGTAGATGGCGCACTTCATGGAGTTCGCGGCGGCGTTCGGAGTGGTAGTGGTCGGCTTCGCTGCGTGCGGCGAGGTAACCGCCCAGGCCCATGGCGATGGCACCGGCGGCAATTTCGGCAACGCCTGCGACGACGACGACGCGGCTGGCGACGTTGGCTGCCGAAAGGCCGGCGGCCAAGGCGAACGGTACGGTGAGGCCATCGGCCATGCCGAGCACGATATCGCGGACGGTGTCGGAGGCGGCGAAATGGCGCTCCGTATGAGGGTGGCGATGGGTGGCGGACATGCGGTGGGCTCCCGGGTAGCGGGGAGACTTTAGCGGGTTGTGTGCAGGGGGCGGGGCAATGAGACGTACACGCATTGGCTTTTGCGATGTGTGTTCGTGGATTTGCTCCATGGCCGTCATTTCCGCGCAAGCGGGAATGACGGCCATGCGTAGATACAAACTTTCTAGCGAGGTTGCTTCACCCCACCCCAACCCTCCCCTACTACACGTAGGGGAGGGAGCAGTTCGTCGCGTGGATGTAGAAAGCGTGATGCTCAGATCAGCTTGATCTCACGCAAACGCTGCATGAGATATTCGTGTGAACTGATCGAGGTGTCGTAGCGGCGCGGATTGTCAGGAGTAATGCACTGCGGCAGCGGATCGAGCACCACGTCCGGATTGGGATGCAGAAAGTACGGCACCGAATAGCGTGGCTTGCGTGCATTCGCATTCGGCGGATTCACCACGCGATGGGTGGTGGACGGATACACGTGATTGGTCAGGCGCTGCAGCATGTCGCCGATGTTCACCACGATGGCGTCGCCTTCGGTGGTGATGGGTAGCCACTCGCCTTCGCGGGTGAGCACTTCCAGGCCCTCGGCGCTGGCACCGACCAGCAGGGTGATGAAGTTGATGTCTTCGTGGGCGCCCGCACGCACGTTGGGGATGTTTGCCTCGGTGATGGGCGGGTAATGGATCGGGCGCAGGATGGAATTGCCCTGGTCGATCTTGTCTTCGAAGTAGTCTTCCGGCAGATCGATGTGCAGCGCCAGTGCACGCAGCACACGGCCGCCGAGCAGATCCAAGGCTTGGTAAAGCTCGTAGCTGTATTGGCGAAAACCCGGCACTTCGGCTGGCCACAGGTTTGGCGGCATCAGGTCGGCGAAGCGCGAATGGCGGTCGATGTCACGGCCGATATGCCAGAACTCTTTCAAATCTGGATGACGGCTGTCCTTGGCGGTTTCGATCTTGAAAGGTGTGTAGCCACGCGCGCCGCCGGAACCAGGCACGTGGTATTTCATCTTGGTTTCGGTGGGCAGCGCGAAGAAGCGCTGGAAGGCATCGTAAGCACCATCGATCAGTGGCGGCGTGATGCCGTGGCCGCTGATGCAGCAGAAGCCAAATTCGCGATAGGCCGCACCCAGTTCGGCGACGAAGGCCGCGCGGTCGGTGTCGTAGCGGCGGATGTCGAGGGTGGGAACCTTCTTAGCCGGTGTACGGGCAGATGTATCCATGCTGTTTTCCAGGTAGGCGTACGGTCGATTTTGTGGCCGCCACCGCAGGGGCGGTGCACGTCGGGCCTTTGGGCCATGTCTGCGTCAAGCCAGACAGGCTCCACTCCATGGCGACCTGGCATCTGTTTGTAACGCTGCGCAGGGCAGCGTTACTGGTTCACGAGCGTTCGGTGGCGGATTTTACGACGTCCGCAAGACGTTCTGCCATCTGACGCACTTCGGCTTCGTCGGCGGCTTCAACGGTCACCCGCACCAGCGGCTCGGTGCCGGAGGCGCGCAGCACGACGCGGCCGCGGCCAAGCAAGGCCTGCTCGGTATCGGCCAGTGCCTTGCGCACGGCGTCGCTGTTGAGGGCTTCGCGTGCGCCGGCCGCACGCACGTTGATCATCACCTGCGGCATTTTTTTCAGGCCCTGGCGCGCGCTGCTGAGATCCTGGCCGGACAGCTTCAGCGCTTCGAGCACGGCCAGCGCGGCGACGATGCCGTCACCGGTGGTGGCACGATCCAGGCACAGCAAATGGCCAGACGTTTCGCCACCCAATATGCCGTCGTGCTCCTTCAGTTTCTGCAGCACGAAACGGTCGCCGACATTGGCGCGGATCAGGTCCACGCCCAGGCCTGCCAGTGCCTTTTGCAGGCCGTAGTTGCTCATCAGCGTGCCGACGACCGGACCTTTGAGCAGCCCGCGCGACTGCCAGCTGTGCGCCAGCACGTAGAGCATGTCGTCGCCATCGCCAAGCACGCCGTGGCGATCCACCACTTGCACGCGATCACCGTCGCCATCGAACGCAAAGCCGATATCGGCGCCCTGCTCCACCACCGCGCGCTGCAGTGCTTCGGGGTGCGTGGAGCCAACGTTGTGGTTGATGTTGAAGCCATCCGGCTTGTCGCCAATGGTGTGCACGTTCGCACCCAGCTCGCTGAACACTTTCGGTGCGACTTGGTAGGTGGCGCCGTGCGCGCAATCGAGCACGATCTTCATGCCGGCCAGGCTGAAATCTTCCGGCACGGTGGATTTGCAGAATTCCGCATAGCGCGTGATGACGTCGGTGACGCGGATCACTTTGCCGAGATGTTCCGAATCCACGGTGGTGAACGGTGCATCGGCTTCCAGTTCGATGGCGGCTTCGATTTCGTCGGAGAGTTTTTCGCCTTGCGTGGAGAAAAACTTGATGCCGTTGTCGTAGTGCGGATTGTGCGAAGCGCTGATCACGATGCCAGCATCGGCGCGCAGGCTGCGGGTGAGGTAAGCCACGGCCGGCGTGGGCATGGGACCGAACAGGCGAACGTCCGCCCCCGCGGCGGCCAGGCCGGCTTCCAGGGCGGATTCGAACATGTAGCCGGAAACGCGGGTGTCCTTGCCGATCAGTACCAACGGGCGGCGGGAGGATTTCTTCTCCCGGCCCAGCACCACGCCGAGCGCCCGCCCCAGCCGCAGCATGAAATCCGCGCTGATGGGCCACTGGCCTACGCGGCCACGGATGCCGTCGGTACCGAAATATTTGCGTTGGTTCATGAAAAGTCTGTCTTGAGGAGCGGAAGTCAGGAAATAGGGACAAGGGCGTCGCCAGGGCGTGAATGCTACACCGGGCGGTTAGCTATGCCTCATATTGGCCCTCGCCCGTTTGCCGGGGGAACTTGGAGGTATCCGAGATAAAGCCATTTTCCAGTATGGCCGTCATTCCCGCGAAAGCGGGAATCCATTTTCAACGATGCATCAGAGCAAGATGGATTCCCGCTTTCGCGGGAATGACGGCCTTGAGGTAATGGGTATTTCCTGCCAACGCTTCCCACTTGCCCTATCGGGAATGAGCAGATCAGGCCTTACTCATCATCCGGCCAACTCGGCATTTTCTGCTTGTCATGCCGCTCCGGTGTGTCGCCAGCTTGCACGGCATGCCACACCTTCAATGCATCCACAGTAGCTGCCACATCGTGCACGCGCACCATGCGTGCACCGCGTTGCACGGCGATCAGCGCCGCAGCCACCGAACCGGCGGCGCGGTCGGCGGGGTCTTTGCGGCCGGTGAGCGTGCCGATCATCGACTTGCGCGACAGCCCCACGTAAACGCCACTGCCAAGATCGGCGAAGCGCTGCACTTTACGCAGCAGTGCAAGGTTGTGTTCCAGGTTTTTGCCGAAGCCAAAACCAGGGTCGACCATTACTTTGCGCCGATCGATGCCGGCCAATTCGCAGGCGAACAGGCGATCGGTGAGGAAACGATGCACTTCGCCGACCACGTCGTCGTAGTGCGGTTCGTCTTGCATGCTACGCGGCTCGCCTTGCATGTGCATCAGGCAGATCGGCACGCGCAGTTCGGATGCAGCGTCCAAGGCGCCCTCACGGCGCAGGGCATACACGTCGTTGATCATGCCGGCGCCGGCCGCTACGGCGGCGCGCATCACTTCGGGTTTCGACGTGTCGACGGCGATCGGCAGCGAGGTGCGCGCCACCAATTGCTCGATGACGGGAATGACCCGCTGCAATTCGTCTTCGACGGCAACATCCGCCGCGCCGGGGCGAGTGGATTCGCCGCCGACGTCGAGCATGTCGGCGCCCTCTTCCGCCAGCCGCAGGCCGTGTTCCACTGCGGCTTCCACGCTGGAAAACTGGCCGCCGTCGGAGAACGAATCCGGTGTCACGTTGATGATGCCCACCACGCGCGGACGATCCAGCGTCAACGGCCGGCCGTTGCAATCCAGCACCGTGGCGAACATGTCGGTGGTCATGTGCAATGCTCCGCACCGCCGAGCGCGCCCATGAATTGGCGGTAGTAGCGCAGTTCGTCGATGGAGTCGCGAATATCCGACAGTGCCGTGTGTGCCGATTCTTTGGAGAAACCGCGACCGATGGTCGGCGCCCAGCGACGTGCCAGTTCTTTCAGCGTGGACACGTCCAGATTGCGATAGTGGAAGAAGCGTTCCAGTTGCGGCATCTGCCGATGCAGGAAGCGGCGATCCTGGCAGATGGAATTGCCGCACATCGGCGACTTGCCCGGCATCACCCACGGCTTGAGAAACTCCAGCGTGGCCTGCTCTGCTTGCGCATGCGTGCAGGTGGAGTCCAACACCTGATCCCACAGGCCGGATCGGCGGTGCTGGTTGCGGTTCCAGGTATCCATCGCTTCCAACCGCTCCACCTCATGGTGGATCGCGAAGACGGGGCCTTCGGCTAGAACGATCAGATCCTTGTCGGTGACGATGGTGGCGATCTCGAGGATCGAATCGTTATCGGTATCCAGACCGGTCATTTCCAGGTCGATCCAGATGAGGTTGTCTTCGTTCGCTTGGCTCATGCGCCCTCCTGACGGCGCAGTTTAGCAAGAGCCAAGCCACTTCCTCATTACCCCCGTCTCAGCTGCCCGCTTCCCCTATCATTTGCCCATGCACACCCTCTTCTGGCACGACTACGAAACCTTCGGCACCGATACGCGCCGGGACCGGCCGATCCAGTTTGCCGGCATCCGCACCAACCTGGAGCTGGAAATCATCGACGAGCCGGTGATGTTCTACGGCAAGCCGCCGCGGGAGATGCCGCCCAGCCCGGAGTCCTGCCTGATCACCGGCATCACCCCGCAGCAGGCTGAGCGCGACGGGTTGATCGAGGCCGATTTCGCCGCACGCGTGCATGAGCAGCTTGCTGCGCCAGGTACCTGTGGCGTGGGTTACAACTCCTTGCGCTTTGACGACGAATTCACGCGCCAGCTGTTGTACCGGAATTTTTTCGAGCCGTATGGGCGCGAATGGGAGAACGGCAATTCGCGCTGGGACCTGATCGACCTTGTCCGCATGTGCGCTGCACTGCGACCCGAAGGCATCGAGTGGCCCACGCATGAGGACGGCACCCGAAGCTTCAAGCTGGAACACCTGGCCACCGCCAATCATCTTCGGCAGGACCGCGCGCACGATGCGCTCTCCGATGTGTATGCGCTGATCGATCTGGCACGCCTGATCCGCGTGCGCCAGCCGCGCTTGTGGGACTGGCATTTCAGCCTGCGCCGCAAGCAGCGCGTGTTCGAGCTGCTGGACCTCACCGCCATGACGCCGCTGGTGCATGTGTCATCGCGTTACCCGGCCAGCCGTGGTTGCCTGGCGATCATCATGCCGTTGGCGGTGCATCCGGCTCGGGCGGGTGAAATCATCGTGTACGACCTCGCGCAGGATCCCAGCGATCTGCTGACGCTGGAGGTCGACGACATCATCGATCGCATGTTTACTGCGCGCGCCGATCTGCCGGAAGGTGTGGAGCGCATTCCGCTGCGCACCGTGCATGCAAATCGCTCCCCCGCACTGGCGCCGTTGTCGGTGCTGAAAGGTGTGGATCTCGCGCGGCTACCATTGGACGTGGATCGCTGTCTGGCGCATGCCGATACCTTGCGTGCCGCGACGAATCTGGCGGATAAGTTGCGCCGCATTTTCCAGCGGGCGGCCGAGCTGCCGCCGCCGGAAGATCCGGAGTTGGCGCTGTATGGCGGTTTTCTGCCCGATGCCGACAAGCGTTTGCTGCGCGACGTGCGGGCGACGCCGCCGGAGCAGTTGGGGGCGCGCAAGTTCGAGTTTCGCGATGCGCGTTATCCGGAGTTGCTGTTCCGTTATCGGGCGCGCAATTGGCCGGAGACGTTGACGCCGGAGGAACGGGAGCGGTGGGAAGCGTTTCGCATTCAACGGCTGACGCGGGCTACGCCGCTTACGACGCTGACGTTGTCGGAGTATTTCGCGAAACTCGTGATGCTGCGCAATGATCCGCTGGGGCGCGATAAGGGTGCGGTGTTGGATCAGTTGCAAGTTTGGGGTGAGCAGGTTGCGGCTGAGGCTGGCATTGCGCTTGCGTAGGTTGGGGTGCAAACCCTGATGCATCCCCACTTTTCTGTTTTTCCGGCAAGAGCCGAAGTTAGCGTCGATGCTGTTTCAGAGCGAGTCGTCATTCCGGCGAAGGCCGGAATCCATCGCCAGTGCGAAGCATGGATTCCGGCCTTCGCCGGAATGACGTCGAGGCAAGACTGACTTTTTCGCGGCGAGCGACGCTCCTGAAGCAAGAAACGTGGGGTATATCGGGAGCAAACCCGAATATCGCCGTCTATGTCACCATTGTTGGGGTTTGCACCCCAACCTACGAGAATCGAACCATCATGCCACGCGCCTACTTCTCGCCTGCCACATTCCGCTTCCTCAAAAGCCTGGCCCGCAACAACAACCGCGAATGGTTCCAGAAGCACAAAGCCGAATACGAGCGCGACGTGCGCGATCCGTTTCTGGAGCTGATCAGCGACATGCAGGCTCCGCTGGCGAAAATAAGCGCGCACTTCCGCGCCGATCCGCGCAAGATGGGTGGCTCGCTGTTCCGCGTCTATCGCGATACGCGGTTCTCGAACGACAAGGAGCCGTACAAGCCCTGGGCCAGTGCGCGCTTTTTCCATGAGCGGCGGCATGAGATTCCGGCACCTTCGTTCTACGTGCATATCAAGCCGGGCGATTGCTTTGTCGGCGGCGGCATGTGGCATCCGGAGCCGGATGCGTTGAAGCGGCTGCGTGCTTTTCTTGCTGATAATCCGGCCGCGTGGAAGCGCGCGGTGCAGAGCAAGGCGTTCCGCGATCATTTTGCGTTCTGGGGTGAATCATTGACGCGACCGCCGCGCGGATTTGATCCGGAGCATGAGCTGATCGAGGATCTGAAACGCAAGGACTTTGCGGCAGGCGAGCAGTTTGATGAAGCGCTGGCGTGTTCGGCGGAGTTGTTGCCGTATATGGTGGCCAGTTACAAGCGGCTGGCGCCGATGATTGATTATTTGTGTGCGGCGCAGGAATTGGAGTTTTAGCGCAACCGAAATCCCACCTCAGCGTCATTCCGGCGAAAACCGGAATGACGAGCATCACGCTTACGCCTCCGGGCGCATGTACGGGAACAACAACACGTCACGAATCGACGACGAGTTGGTCAACAACATCACCAGTCGATCGATACCCACGCCAAGCCCGCCCGTCGGCGGCAAACCCACTTCCAGCGCACGAATGTAATCGGCATCGAAGTGCATGGCTTCGTCGTCACCCGACTCCTTCGCATCCACCTGCGCCTGGAAGCGCGCGGCCTGGTCTTCCGGATCGTTCAACTCGGAGAAGCCGTTGGCGAGTTCCTTGCCGTTGATGAACAGCTCGAAGCGATCGGTGATGCCCTTGTCGATATCGTTCTCGCGCGCGAGCGGCGAGACTTCCACCGGGTGGTCGATGATGAAGGTGGGCTGCACCAGGGTGTGCTCCACCGTTTTCTCAAAGATTTCCAGCAGCAGCTTGCCCCAACCGTAACCAGGCTTGACCTGCACGCCCAGACGCTTGGCGTGCGCCGCCATGGCGTCGCGATTGCGCAGTTCTTCGCGCTTGATGTCGGGGTTGAGTTCCAGCACGGCATCTTCCATGCGCCAGCGGCGAAAGGCGGGGCCGACGTCGATCTCGGCGCCTTCCGAGGCGAGCTGGGTGGTACCCAGTACGTTCTTCGCCGTCTCGCGGATCATCGCCTCGGTGAGGTCCATGATCTCGTGATAGGTGGCGTAGGCCTGGTACAGCTCCAGCATGGTGAATTCGGGGTTGTGCCGCGTGGACACGCCCTCGTTGCGGAAGTTGCGGTTGATCTCGTAGACGCGGTCGAAGCCACCCACCACCAGGCGCTTTAGATACAGTTCCGGCGCCACGCGCAGATAAAGATCGATATCCAGCGCGTTGTGGTGCGTGATGAAGGGTCGCGCCGTGGCGCCGCCGGGAATGATGTGCATCATCGGCGTTTCCACTTCCATGAAGCGGTACGGCTCGGCTTCCAGCCACTTGCGGATGTAGCCGATGATCTTCGAGCGCAGCATGAAAGCGCGACGCGCTTCCTCGGTGACGATCAGGTCGACGTAGCGCTGGCGATAGCGCTGTTCCACGTCGGCCAGGCCGTGCCACTTGTCGGGCAGCGGGCGCAGGCTCTTGGTGAGCAGGCGCAGCGTTTGTACCTTCACCGACAGCTCGCCAGTCTTGGTGCGCATGAGCACACCTTCGGCACCCACCAAGTCGCCGACGTCCCAACCCTTGAAGGCATCGTACGTCGCTTCGCCCACCGTGCCCTGGTGGATGAACAGCTGGATGCGGCCGGTGAAATCCTGTATCTGCACGAAGCTGACCTTGCCTTGCACGCGCTTGAGCACGATGCGGCCGGCGATTTTCACCTGGCGTGCCAGTGCTTCGATGACTTCTGCGGTGTGCTGTTCCTTGTCTTCGAACTCCGCCTGCAAATCACCGGCGAAGCTGTCGACCTTGAAGTCGTTCGGGAAGGCAATGCCCTGCTCGCGCAGCGTTTTCAGCTTTTCGCGGCGTTCGGCGATCAGCTTGTTTTCGTCAATGGGCAGGTTGTCGGTGGTGTCAGTCATGGAGATTCCATTGCTGCCGGCGCTCAAATCGAGTGCCAAGCGCTTCTTTATGTATCGCTGATGGTCAAACGCCCATCAATCATCTTTGCCGAACACATGCTTGACGGCGTGCTTGGTGGCATCCCAGCCTTCGCGCGTACCGTGCGCGACGCCGTGCCCTACTTCTTTCGCACCATGCCCGATACCCTGGCCCGCTTCTTTCGCGCCATGGCCGACCGTTTTGGCGACGTGCGCCGTGGCATGACCCACGTCGCGTGCACCGTTGCCGATCGCGTGTCCGGCATCTTTGGCATCCTGCTTGACGCCCTGGCCGGCGGCGTTTGCGACATGGCTGAAAAACAGCACGCTGGCACATGCCAACAGCATCGTTTTGCCGTTCATATCGTGACTCCTCGATCAGTGATCACGCATCGACGCGCTTGGCACCCGCATCCAATCCGGCTTTCAGGCTGGCCTCGATGAAATCGTCGAGATCGCCATCCAGCACCTTTTGGGTGTCGGTGCGTTCCACGCCGGTGCGCAGGTCTTTGATGCGGCTCTGGTCCAACACGTAATTGCGGATCTGGCTGCCCCAGCCAATGTCGGACTTGGTCGCTTCCAGCGCATCCTTTTCGGCGTTGCGCTTTTGGATCTCCAGTTCGTACAGCTTGGCGGCCAGCATCTTCATCGCGCGGTCGCGGTTGGCGTGCTGGCTGCGCTCGGTCTGGCAGGCCACCACCACACCGCTGGGTACGTGGGTAATACGCACCGCCGACTCGGTTTTGTTGACGTGCTGACCACCGGCGCCGGACGAGCGGTACACGTCGGTCTTCAAATCAGCCGGATTGATCTCGATGTCTATATCGTCATCGACTTCCGGCGACACGAACACCGAGGTGAAGCTGGTGTGGCGGCGGTTGTCGGAATCGAACGGGCTCTTGCGCACCAGGCGGTGTACGCCGATTTCGGTTTTCAGCCAGCCGTAGGCGTAATCGCCTTCCACGCGGAAGGTGGCGGACTTGATGCCGGCCACGTCGCCGGCGCTGACTTCCATCAGCTCGGTTTTCCAGCCGCGCGATTCGCACCAGCGCAGGTACATGCGCAGCAGCATTTCGGCCCAGTCCTGCGCCTCGGTGCCGCCGGCACCGGCCTGGATATCGACGAAGGCATTGGCCGAATCCATCTTGCCGGAGAACATGCGCTGGAATTCCAGCTTGCTTACCTCGGCGTCGAGCTTGCCGACGTCGGTCTGCACGGATTGCACGGTGGCTTCGTCGCCGTCGGCGGCAGCCATTTCCAGCAGCTCGCCGGCATCGGCCAGGCCGGAGGTGATGCGGTCGATGCCGCTGACGATGGTGTCGAGACGGGCGCGTTCGCGGCCCAGTTCCTGCGCGTGGGGCGGATTGTCCCAGATGCTGGGGCTTTCCAGTTCGCGGCTTACTTCTTCCAGACGCTCACGCTTGGCGTCGTAGTCAAAGATACCCCCTAAGCGACTCGATACGGGCCGTGAGGTCCGCGATCTGCGCAAGGATCGGATTGGTTTCGATCATGTGTGGTTGAACCCTGAAGGGATGGCGCCCAATGAGCGCAAGATAAACGTCAATCGTAGCAAACCGGGTGCGAAGGCGCCTAGTTGAGGGCCTTAGGAGGCGCGCTCGGTAGGTTGGGGTGCAAACCCCAACATAGTGGTATGCATGGACATGGCGATGTTGGGGTTCGCACCCCAACCTACGGGCGCTCAACCGAATGCCAGCAGCAGACCGCCCAGATTGAACAACGCGTGGCAAAGGATGCCGGGCAGCAGGCTGCCGCTGTAGCGCTTCAATTCGCCTGCCAGTACCCCGAGGAGACAAGCAGCGCAGGCCGTCACCGGCCCCACCTTCAGGTGGATGACCCCGAATAGCAACGCAATGGACAGCGATGCAGCAATACCAGCCAATGCGACGCGCAGGCGTGCGCTCAAAAGGCTCCGGGCCAGCGTGGACTGCAGCAGTCCGCGGAACACCACCTCTTCCTGCACGGGAGCGCCCAGCGCAAAACACAAATAAGCCTGCCAGGGAGCAAGGTGCACGCCCTCCGGCATGCCGGGCTCATTGGCGTGTGCAAGCACCACGGTCACGACGGTACCCAGCAATACGCCGAGTGCGAGGGCATAAAGTACATATCGATACGCCGGCCATTGCCAGCCAAAGTCTTCCGCTGTGAGCCATCGTTGTTGAATGGCCCATCCCATCAATGCGCAGGTTGTTACCAGGGTGAGGGCGATGACCGCGGGCACCATCGCCGTGGGCGTCAGATGCAACGCCGATACGATCAGGAAAGCGGGCATGTAGATCGCCAGAAACAGCAGCAGCGTTAGCGCTACTGATCGCAAGAGCTTGAGCACAAGCATCGGTTTCCCCGTTGGCCCACCCTACCTACACGCTACAGCCAGGGTGAGGGGTGGGACAACGCCACTTCTGCCATAGACCTACGTTGCTTGCCTCACCGTCGTCGCCCCGGCGAAAGCCGGGGCCTAGCGACTCAAAGCGAAAGGCCCTGGGTCCCGGCGTTCGCCGGGACGACGAGCCATTGCGTTTACGGCGTTGCTTCAAGCGCATGTGCATGCACATCACGCACCGCACGTCCTGATGGATCGGCCATCGCCGCAAACGCGGGGTCCCACGCCAACGCGGCAGGCGACGAGCATGCGATCGACTTGCCGCCTGGCACTGTCGCCGCACACGCTTCGCCGGGGAAGAACTTCTCGAAGATGCGGCGATACAGATATGCCTCTTTCGTGGCCGGCGTGTTGAACGGATAGCGCGATGCAGCGGCGGCAAATTCACGATCGCTGACCGCCTGCTCGGCGTGCGCTTTCAAGCCATCGATCCAGCCGTAGCCCACGCCATCGCTGAATTGCTCCTTCTGCCGCCACAGGATCAATTCCGGCAGCGCACCCGCGAAGGCTTCGCGCAGTACGGCTTTTTCGATACGCCCCTTGCCCGCCATCTTGTGCTGGGCGTCCATGCTCATGGCGGCTTCCATGAATTCCAGATCCAGGAAGGGCACGCGCGCTTCGACACCCCAGGCCATCATCGATTTGTTTGCGCGCAAGCAATCATAGCTGTGCAAGGCATCGAGCTTGCGCACGGTTTCTTCATGGAAAGCTTCAGCCGACGGTGCTTTGTGGAAATACAGATAGCCGCCGAAGATTTCATCGGAACCTTCGCCGGACAGCACCATCTTCACGCCCATCGCCTTGATGCGGCGTGCGAGCAAGTACATGGGGGTGGAGGCACGAATGGTGGTGACGTCATAGGTTTCGATATGGCGAATCACTTCCGGCAGCGCGTCTAACCCTTCCCAGAAGTTGTAGATGAAACCGTGATGCACGGTGCCGAGTGCATCGGCAACGACTTTCGCAGCAACCAGATCAGGCGAGCCTTCCAGACCGATGGCAAAGGAATGCAGGCGCGGCCACCAGGCTTCGCTGCGGTCATCGTCTTCCACACGCTCGCGTGCGAAGCGGGCCGCGCAGGCGGCGACCAGCGAAGAATCCAAACCGCCAGAAAGCAGCACGCCATACGGCACGTCCGTCATCAACTGACGATGCACGGCCTGTTCGAATGCCTGGCGCAGTTCGCCGGGGCCATGGCCTTTGGTCGCTGAATACTCACGCCACGGACGCTGGTAGTAGCGCTGCAATTCGCCCGTGATGCTGTCGTATGCGTGGCCCGGCGGAAACGGTGCGACGTCGGCGCAAACACCCACCAGTGCCTTCATTTCCGAGGCGACGCACAGCCGGCCTTGCGCATCATGCCCCCAATACAGCGGACACACGCCCATGGGGTCGCGCGCGATCAGATAGCGCTTCGCATCGCCATCCCACAGGGCGAACGCAAAAATGCCGTTGAGCTTGTTGAGGAAATCCGCGCCGTGTTCGCGGTAGAGCGCGTTGATCACTTCGCAGTCGGAGCCGGTGGTGAAGTCGTAGCTGCTGTGCGCGCGCAGCTCACGATGGTTGTAGATCTCGCCGTTCACCGCCAGCGCCAGGTGTCCATCGCGAGACCGTAGCGGCTGCGCGCCGCTGGCCGGATCGACGATGGCCAGGCGCTCGTGCACCAGGATCACCCCGGCATCCACGAACACCCCGCTCCAATCCGGCCCGCGATGGCGCTGTCGTTGCGACAACTCCAGGGCTAGCAGGCGTAACGCAGCCAGATCGTCGCCCGGCTGAAGATCGAACATTCCAAAGATGGCGCACATGATGGGATTTCCTTTAGCTCGCTGGTAGAGTGAAACGCTAGAAACAAAAGGGCCCGCACTTGGCGGGCCCTTTTGCGTGTGTCTGGTTGCTGCTTACTTCTACACGCCGGCCCGTCCGCGGTTGCGGTTATTGTTATTGGCGTTGTTATTCAGGACTGTTGCAGCCACGGCAGCGCGCGCCGCGAAGGCGGCGTGGTTGGCGAGAAGGCTGACAAAGTAGGTGTGCATGCGGTCGACTAAAACACAAGTCCGTACCGCGCGCAACGGTTACAACTGTTACCTAGGCCGGCCGTCCTGCCGGGTTTGGGACCGGCCAACGTACCGGCTTATGTCGATGACACCCAGCGCAGGGCCTCATCGAGCTCGGCGTCCGCAAACAACCTGAAGTGCATGGGCATGGCGAAGCCGAACATGCTGGACATTACACGTACCCAGCCCACGTCGGTGACCAGTGCCGTGCGTTCCCAGCCACTGATGTGGCGGAAACCCAGCTTTACATCGTCCCACATCGCACCGGGCGCGAAGCCGGTGAAATCGTCGCCGATGTGGATCACCAGGCGCAGTTTGCGATTCAGCGCGAAGGCTGCCTCGATGTCCGGCACCATGATGTTTTCGTAGTCTTGCGCGGTGACCAGGCCGCGCATGCGGAAGCCGAGAATACCGGCGGGGAGCGAAGGGAGTTGCTCGATCATGACGATGCTCCTTGATGCTTCGTCTGAGAGTAGTATCCAAGCGCGATTTGAACAGCCGCACAAGTGAAACGGCGTGAAATTTTCCGGCGACCAACGCGTAGGTTGGGGTGTAAACCCCAACATGATGATGTCAATCAAGGTAGCGATGTTGGGGTTTGCACCCCAACCTACACGGGTTCCATGTAGCGCAGCAGAAGCCTTGGTGATTCCCTGCCCTGCCAATCATTGATAGTGAGCTCATACGCCGCACGCATCATTGCCGGCGGCGGCTTGCCTTCATAGGCATTGAACATCACCGCATCATGTACCGCATCGTCACGCGGATCGCGCAAGCTGAGGCGCAGATGCCGCTCGCCCATCGGTCGCCAGCTGAAGCATTCGAAGCGGTTTTCGAACACCGGCTCGGGAAAGGCCTGCCCCCAAGGGCCGGCGAAGCGCAGCATGCGCGCCATCTCCAGGGTGAACATGCCGGCCGGCATTTCGCCATCGGTGTAGAGCACGGCCTGCAGCTGTTCTTCGCTCAGCCATTCGCGCGCTACCGCGTCAAAAGCTTCGGCGAAACGGGGGTAGTGCCGCGCGGGCAAGCTGAGTCCTGCGGCCATGGCGTGACCACCGAAGCGCTCGATCAAACCGGGATGGCGCGCATCGACCACCGCCAACGCATCGCGGATGTGAAAGCCGGATATGGAGCGCGCTGAGCCACGCAGGTGATCGGGATCGTCCTCGCCCGCCGGCGCGAAGGCGATCACCGGGCGATGCAGGCGTTCCTTCAATTTGGAAGCGACCAAGCCCACTACGCCGGCATGCCAGCTTGGTTCGAACAACGTGACGCCCATTGTTTGCACATCGATGTTTGCCGCGCCGGCCACCATCACTTCTGCTTCGGCCACCATGGTGGCTTGCAGATCGCGGCGTTCCTGATTGATGGAACTCAACAGCTCGGCGTAACGGCGCGCCTGTACGGCGTCATCGGTGAGCAGGCATTCGACGCCCAGCCGCATGTCTTCCAGTCGGCCCGCAGCATTCAAACGCGGCCCGATGGCATACGCGAAATCGCTGGCACACAGCGAAGCCACGCTGCGCTGGCTGACGTCGATCAAGGCCAGAATGCCGGCGCAACCGCGACCGCTACGCAGGCGTTTCATACCGGCTTCCACCAGCACGCGATTGTTGTAATCCAGCGGCACCAGGTCGGCCACCGTGCCCAGCGCCACCAGATCCAGGAGTACCGATAAATCAGGTTCGGGTTTCGTTGCAAACCAGTCTTGCTCGCGCAGATGCGCACGCAAGGCCAGCAGCACGTAGAACATCACGCCGACGCCGGCCAGTGCTTTGCTGGGAAAGTCATCGCCGTGCACATTGGGATTGACGATGGCATCCGCTTCCGGCACATGATCACCGGGCAGATGGTGGTCGGTGACGATCACGCGCATGCCACGCGCATGGGCGGCCGCCACGCCGGCCATGCTGGCGATGCCATTGTCGACGGTCACGATCAGCTGCGCATGCGATGGCAATGAGGCCACCAGTTCCGGCGTAAGCCCGTAGCCGTGCACGAAGCGGTTGGGCACGACATAGTCCACGCGCTGCGCACCGAGCATGCGCAAGCCGCGCACGGCCACCGCGCTGCCGGTGGCGCCGTCGCAATCGTAGTCGCCGGCGATGACGATCGATATGTCGTTGCGGATCGCTTCCGCCAGCAACACGACAGCCTGCTGCATGCCGCTCAAATGCTGCGGCGATAAAAGACGATTCAAGCGATGCTCGGCGTGTTCGGGACTCAACACACCGCGCGCGGCATAGATACGTTGCAACACGGGATGCACGGCCTCGCCCCAGCCTGCCGGTTCACCCAGCAGAGGGCGCCGCTTCAACACTTGGCGCATCACGGTTTGCTCCGCCGCCAAAAGCGCACGCGGTGCCAGGGACGATGCAGCCAGCGCTCGCCGCTGGCGAAGGCAAACAGCACCGGTTCGCGTTTGCACAGTTGTTGCAAAGCAGGCCACCACTCGGCAGCAATGGCATCCACCGGCTCGTCCTGCAGGTCGATCAACCAGCCTGCCTTGGCCGAATCCAGCCGGGTGCGTCGTTGCGCGGGAATGCCGGCGCGTTTCGCCAGTGCCAACAACAGCAGGTCTTCACCGATCACGCCGCTCAACGCAGTGTCGATACGTGCCGGCAACACGCCACCGCCCCAGAACCACAAGCTATTGACCGGCGGCAATCCACGTTCGCGCCGTTGCGCGTTGAGCGGATGTTGATGCAGCAGTACCTGCACTTCATTGAACAACATGCGCCAGCGGCGTGCTTGGGCGCCTTCGGGCAGGTGCTCGTACAGATCTTCGCCGAGTGCGGCCTCGGGTGCGGCGAAATCGGGCAAGGCGTTTTCCGCCGGCAAGCGCAGATGCCAGCGTTGCGGCGAAGAGACCTCCAGCTTCATGCCTTCGTCGGCAAACACAGCTTGCAACGGCTCGGCCAACTCGTCAGCTTCGTCCATGCTCAACGGCAGCTGGCCGCAAGCCATCAGTCGCGCGCCGGTCATATCCGGCTGCACCCAGGCCGGGTCGGCGCTGAGCCAGCAGCTGTCGCCCGCATCGCCGGTCAAATAGTCACGAATGAGCGCGCCCGCCGGCATGCCGCCTTCGCATCGAAAATACGCCGCCAGACCACCGAGGTAGCCCACGGCACCATCGGCAAGACGATCCGCACGCTGCAGCCACGCACGTAACGGATGTGAGTGATCGAAACGCTGCCAGGCCGGCAGCCAACATTCCAAGGTTCGCGGTACGTTATCCATCGTGGGTCAGGCTTCGAGCAGCTCGTACAACTCGAGCCACTCGGCTTCGAGGGTTTCCTTTTCTTTGCGCAGTTCGGCCTGGCGCTGGCCGAGCTTCATCAGTTCGGCGGTGGGGCCGTTGTAGGTTTGGGGATCGGCGAGCTTCTGTTCCAGCTTGGTCAGCTCTTCGTCGATGGCAGCGACGCGCGTTTCGATTTTCTTCACGCGCTGGCGTGATGCCTTTTCGCTTTCGCGCTGCGCGGCAGCGGCGCGGCGGCGATCCGCGGCGGATTCAACCGGTTTGCCTTCCGACTCCGTTTTCTTGGGCGCGGCGCCGCGTGCACGCAGCCAGCGGGCGTAATCGTCCAGGTCGCCATCGAACGACTCCACTTTGTGATCGGCCACGCGCCAGAAGCTGTCGCAGACCATGCCGAGCAGATGGCGATCATGCGACACCAGCACCAGTGCGCCATCGAAATCGGCCAGCGCATCGGCCAGGGCTTCGCGCATGTCGAGGTCGAGGTGGTTGGTGGGTTCGTCGAGCAGCAGCAGGTTGGGTTTGTCCCACGCGATCAAGGCGAGTGCGAGGCGTGCGCGCTCGCCGCCGGAAAAGCCGTCGACGGACTCGAAGGCGCGATCGCCCGCGAAATTCCAGCCGCCGAGAAAATCACGCAGCGCTTGTGCACTGACGCCGGGCGCCTTGTCCTGTAGGTGGTCGAAGGGGCTGGCGCCTTCGCGCAGGCTTTCCACCGTGTGCTGGGCGAAGTAGCCGATTTTCAGATCTTTGTGCGCTTTGCGCTCGCCCTGCAGGGGGAGCAATTCACCGACGAGGGTTTTCACCAAGGTGGACTTACCGGCGCCGTTGGGGCCGAGGAGACCGAGGCGTTCGCCGGCTTCCAGGCGGAAACGTACGTCACGAAGAATGATGGCAGGCAGCGCACCGGCTTCGCCGGGATAGCCCGCTTCCACGTCTTCCAACTGCAGCATCGAATCCGGCAAGCGATCCGGCACCGCGAACTGGAAATGGAATGGACGTTCCGCCCTGACCGCTTCCGTTCCCGAGATCTTTTCCAGCCGCTTCATGCGCGACTGCGCCTGCTTGGCCTTGCTGGCCTTGGCCTTGAAGCGATCGATGAAGGATTGCAGGTGCGCACGCTCCGCCTGCTCGCGTTCGTGCGCGATCTGCTGCAAGCGCAATTGCTCAGCACGCTGACGTTCGAAGGCGCTGTAGTTGCCGCTGTAGAGCTTCCCCCTGCCCTCGTTGAGATGCAGGGTGTGGGTGATCACGCCGTCGAGGAATTCGCGGTCATGCGAGATCACCAGCAAGGTGCCCTGGTAGCGGCGCAGCCATTCTTCCAGCCACAGCACGGCATCCAGGTCCAAGTGGTTGGTGGGCTCGTCGAGCAGCAGCAGCTCGGACGGTGCCATCAGGGCGCGGGCCAGGTTCAGGCGCACGCGCCAACCGCCGGAGAACTCGCATACCGCGCGTTCATGCGTTTCCGGGCTGAAGCCGAGTCCGTGCAGCAGACGGCCGGCGCGGGCGCGGGCGTCGTAGCCGTGCAGCTCTTCGATGCGGTGATGGGCGCGCGCCATCGCCTCGGTGTCACCGCGTGCCTGGGCATCGGCCTCGTCGCGTATGGCGGTGGCCAGTTCCACGTCGCCGCCCATCACGTAGTCGATGGCCGGGTCGGGCAAGGCCGGGGTTTCCTGCGCTACCGAAGCCAGGCGCAGCTTGGCCGGCATATCCAGCTCGCCCGCATCGGCCTCGAGCTGTCCCTGGAGGGCGGCAAACAGGCTGGATTTACCGCAGCCGTTGCGACCCACCACGCCCAGGCGCCAACCGCTCTGGATGACGAGGTCGATATCGGAAAGCAGCAAACGGCTGCCGCGGCGCAAAGCAAAGTGGCGGAACGCAATCATGGGGAGAATCAGGCTAGGACCGGGCAAGGCACCCGAAGCCGCACATGATAACGGTCAGGGGCGCTCTGGTTCATTCAGATCGGCCCTCCATCACATCTGCCGGCTTTGCTCGTAGCAGGACCTTCACGGTTCTGCTAAAACAGCGCGGCAACGCTTTGTGCGGAGAGGGGAATCATGTTCAAGCACCGTTACACCCTGCCCTTGCTGGCAGCCATGGCCCTCGGCGCCGGGCTGGCCGCGTCGCAGGCCGCCCTTGCCCAGGAAACGCTTACCCAGCGCGTGCAGGAAGAAAAAACCATGAACCTGCCGGCACGCGGCATGAGCATGGAGCAGGTGGAGAAGCGGTACGGCGCACCACTGCACAAGCTTTCGCCGCGAGGCGGGGATTCGGCGCATCACCCAACCATCAATCGTTGGGAGTACTCGAATTTCATCGTGTACTTTGAGAACAGCCATGTGATTCATGCGGTGTTGAATACACCGGCCGGTAACAATCGGAATCCGATGGTGGTGAATTGACCCGCCGTCATTCCGGCGAACGCCGGAATCCAGTACAAACATGCTGTGCGAAGCACTCAGCATAAAGAGGTTATGTGTGCTTCGCACGATGTGTTTAGACTGGATTCCGGCGTTCGCCGGAATGACACCTGGAAAGATTGAGCGTCGCCGGAAGAAAGACTGCCTCGCGCAACGATCAGCGGCATCGTAAACTTTCGCACTTGCCTGCCTGGCAGCCGCCGGGCGATTCCCCCTCAACGCGAGTGTCGTCCCCATGACCGATTCCAACTTGCGCCTGCCGGCCGAATGGGAGCCGCAGGCCGCCGTGTTGATTGCCTGGCCGCATGACGGCACCGACTGGGCCGAGCGGCTCGAACAAGTGGAATCCACCTACGTCGCGCTGGCGGCGGCCGTGACGCGCTTCCAGCCGCTGATCATCGTGGTGGCCGATGCTGCTCTGCGTGCACATGCCACCGCGAAACTGCAAGCCGCACATGCTGATCTCTCACGCATCCGCTTCGTGGAATTGCCGTACGACGACACCTGGCTGCGCGATTCGGGGCCGATCACCTTGCGCGGCGACGGCAACCGCTTTCAGCTCACCGATTTCCGCTTCACCGGCTGGGGCGGCAAATTCGGCGCGGCGCAGGATGACGCGTTGATCGCCGGACTGGTCCAGGCTGGCGTGTTCGGCTCGGCTGAGCACAAACGTATCGATTGGGCGTTGGAAGGCGGCGGCATCGAGAGTGATGGCGTCGGTACCGTTCTCACCACGTGGCGCTGCCTCACGCAGCGGCATCCGGAACAATCGCGCGAGGAAATGAGCAATATCCTGCGCGACGGCCTGCACGCCAAGCGTGTGCTATGGCTCGATTACGGTTACCTGGAAGGCGACGATACCGACGCACACATCGATACCTTGGCGCGCTTTGCGCCGGGCGATCGCATCGTCTACCAAGCGTGCGACGATACCGATGATGTACACCATGCCGAGTTGCAGCGCATGGGCGACGAACTGGCGGCATTGCGTACCCCAGGTGGCAAGCCCTATACGCTGTATCCGCTGCCCTGGGCCGAGCCGATCATCGACGAAGGCCGGCGGCTGGCGGCGTCTTACGCGAATTACCTGATCGTCAATGGTGCGGTGTTGGTACCAGCCTACGGCGATGCCGCTGACAACGAAGCGGCGCGCATCATTGGTGAAGCGCATCCTGGCCGTGTGGTGGTGCAAGTGCCCTGCCGCCCGTTGATCTGGCAAAACGGCAGCCTGCATTGCATCACCATGCAGTTGCCGGCAGGGTTGTTGGGTTAGTACTCAACACGACACATGAGCGTTGCGCTACTCAACTTCTATGCGAGGCGCCGGCAGCGCATGGCTGCTGTGCCGTTTGACGATTTCATCGTGGCGCACATCAGGGCCGGGCAGAAACGGCTGACCAACGGTACGCAGCGTGCAGCGGTCGACATGGGGCATTACCTCGTCGTGACCCCGGGCATGCTGCTGAACGTGGAGAACGTACCAGCCAGCAATGGACCGTATCTTTCCAGTTGCATTGCGGTGTCGCGCGAATTGCTGCTGGAAAAGAAGTGGACAACGGACACCGATCCAACAACTTGGACAGTATTGCCGCCCTCGCCTGCCCTGGATCAGGCTTTCGCGCATACCGAACTGGGTTTGCAGCAGCAATTACCGCAGGCAGTGTTGGCGCATCGGGTGCGGGAGCTGTTGGAAGCGCTCGATCTCAGCGGTTTCCGTCCCACTTCGCTGCAAGAGCTGGCGGTGGCCGAGCGCGTACGCATGTTGCTGGCCGCGATGCCTGATAGAGCGTGGCACGCTGAAGACATTGCCGGACATTTGGCGATGAGCGTGGCAACGTTGCGCCGCAAGCTGGCTGCGGAGAAGACGAGTTTCCGCGCGGTGCTGGAAGAAGTGCGCCTGGCACGCGCGCTCACCTTGATCCAGACCACTACACAGCCGCTCAAGCGCATTGCCGAAGTCTGCGGCTATCTCTCTCCGTCACGTTTTGCGACACGGTTCCGGATGCGTTTTGGCACGCTGCCTTCCGAATTGCGTGAGTAATCTGCGCTGACCGACATCGCCTGAAAAAGTGCTAGGTTGACGTCCGGCTTGGGTAGAAGGACTCATCGGATGAGTACTGTTTCCAAATCATTGGCCACGCGCATTCTATGGGGCTTGACCATCGGCGTCGTGGCAGGCGTCATCACTCTGGGTGTGGGGGAACTCTCTCCGCGCGTGTTGAGTGCGGCGCAGACCGTGTCCTCGGCTGCGCTCGATCCGTTTGGCCAGATTTTCCTGCGCTTGCTGTTCTTCGTGGTAATCCCGCTGGTGTTCTCCTCGCTTGCATCGGGCGTAGCGCAATTGGGCAGGCTCGATCGCCTTGGACCATTGGCTTGGCGCACGTTTGCGCTGTTCGCCGCCAACATGCTGATCGGCGTCGCCATCGGTTTGTTGATGATGAATCTGCTGCAGCCAGGCCATCATCTGGCAGGGGGCGCCAAGGATCTGCTGATGCAGGAATATGGCGGCAACGCAAAGCAGACAGTGCAGCGTTCGGAGGCGCAACCCGGCATGAGTTTCGCGTTGCTGGTAGACATGTTCATGCCGCGCAATCTGCTCGGTGCTTTCGTCGGCAACAGCCGCGGTGCGCTGGGTGACGTACTGCCGCTGATCGTATTCGCGATGCTGGTGGGCGCCGCCGCGACACAGCTGGACGAGCCGAAGCGATTGAAACTGCAAGCCTCGCTCGATCTAGTCAGCGACACGATGACTGCCATCGTCGGTTTTGCGCTGAAGCTTGCGCCGTATGCGGTACCCGCGATGATCTATAGCGTGATCGTGAAAGTCGGCCCCAGCATTTTGATCACGCTTTCCGTGTTCGTGCTTGGTTGCACGGCGGCGCTGGCATTGCAGTTGTTCGGCACCATGTCGGTATGGCTGCGCGTGTTTACCTCTCGATCGCCGCTGATGTATTTCAAGCAAATACGGCCGTTGCTGGTTACGGCGTTTTCCACCAGTTCCAGCAGTGCCTCTCTGTCCGCGTCACTGGCGATGGCACGCGACGAATTGAAACTGGCACCGAGCACGTCGGGTTTCGTGCTGCCGTTGGGAGCCACCATGAACATGAGCGGCACAGCCTTGTTCGAAGGTTGCGTGGTGCTGTTCGTGGCACAGGCGTTCGGGATAGAACTCGTGCTCGGACAGCAATGCGTGCTGATGCTGCTGTCGGTGCTTAGCGCCGTGGCAGTGGCCGGCATTCCTGGGGGTTCGTTGCCGCTGATTGCAGGTTTGCTCGCTACTTTCGGCGTACCACCGGAAGGCATCGGCATCGTGCTGGGCGTGGATCGCATCCTCGATATGTTGCGCACTACGGTCAACGTGGGCAGCGACATCGTTTCCGCCACGGTCGTGGATGCGCAAATGCGCAAGATCGCACCCGTTGGCGCTGAAGAAAGTGTGAGCGTTTCGGGCGATTGATTGCGCGTGGCGTGGCAAGCCCGTGGCAGGCACTTTCATATCCTGCCGCCGTCCACACACGAGTGTCTGCCATGTTCCGTACGCTTGCCGTCTTGTTTGCCCTCAGCGCCGCCGTTGCCCATGCCGGTGACTTTTCTCTACAAGTCGATGCCGCCGACGCCACCGGCCATATCGCGCCGAAGTACACCTTCAACGGCTTCGGTTGCAGCGGGCAAAACTTGGCACCCGCCATGCACTGGCAAGGGCAGCCTGCGGGAACACGCAGCTTTGCGATGACGGTGTACGACCCGGATGCGCCCACCGGCAGCGGCTGGTGGCACTGGGTGGTGATCAACCTGCCAGCTTCTATCCATTCGCTACAGGAAGGCGGTGCATTGCCCACGGGCGCACGCGGCATCCACAATGACTTCGGCACCACAGCCTGGGGTGGCCCCTGCCCACCCGTTGGCGATAAGCCGCATCGCTATGTATTCACCGTGTATGCGCTGGACGTGCCGCAGCTGGATGTGCCGGACAATGCCAGCGCCGCGCTGGCCGGTTTCATGGTGCATGGCCATGTACTGGGCAAAGCGCAGCAAACGCTGACGTACGGGCGATAAGGCCCTTCCTCTGCACTCGCGGGTGCAGGGGAAATGCCTCAAAAAAATCAGCCTGGCTATTTGTCCAACCGCACCCACTTGTTGCCGAGACGCGCACAAACACCACCATCTTGGCAAACGGTCAAATTGCCTTTGTCGACGGCGGCATTGATCTCGGACACCCATCGCGCACGCGCGATCTCCTCACGCGCTTGCCTCACTGCATAAAGCGATGCGCCGATCGCCAGCAAGGAGCCGATCGCGCAGGCAATAAAAGCTCTCCAGGCATGGGTCGTATGCATGCGACGCATCGCTTCGATGCGTCCAGCCAGATGCTGCGAAGCCACCTCCAGCGTGCGGGCGCTACGCTGCAGCGTTTCCTCCAGGTTGTGAACGGGGCCCGCCAGGCCTTCGGTCAGCGCCGCGTGGGTAGCGGTTTTTACGTTCGACATAGCCTGGGTGGTACTGCGTTCGACGGTGCTCGATACCTGCTGCGCTGCATGAAGCAATTGCTGAGCCGCATGATGGTTTGTTTCCACCACACGGCTGCTGCGCTCTTCGAAATGGTCGGTGGCGGCGGAGAGTTTGACGGCGAATGTTTTGATATCTTCCATGTTGTAATCACCGTGATTCAGCGAGAGAGCGTCAGCACGGGGCCGTGTTGAACGGGAGTTTGCAAGACCTGCTGCTGTTGCCTCACCAACTCGGCCTGCTGCTCTTGCAGTTGCTGCTGCTGATTGAAAAGGTGGCCCTGCTCGAAAAACAATTGACCGGCATCCGATTGCGCATAAGCGCGCCCCACTTGGCGAGCAAGCGCGTCGTCTTTGTGGATGGCAGCTTGATACAGCGCCTCGAACATGTCGTCGATGGAACTGTTTTTATCGATATGCGGGCATCTGGCAGGCCATGCATGCTCGCGTTGCCATGGCGGCGCAAGCTCGGGATTGCGCTCCCGCTCCACCTCGTAAGCACGCGCCGAGATCGGCAGAACATGCTCATGCGTTGTGATGGTGTGCTGAAACAACCCTTTCGCAGGCGGCAAGCTGCTGCTGTCGTAATACGGGATGGGGGATGGGTTGCTGCCCAAATCGATACCATTTTCTTCCAGCAGCTTTTCGCTCAAGTGCAACTGCGACAGGTTTACAGTGATGGAAGGCGTGCGGTTGTAATGGCGCTCCAGTTTCGCCGCTTCGCCAATGGCCCAGGCGCCGTAGTAGTTGGCGTAGTCGGATTTGCCGAGGGCACCAAGAGCCGATTCTTTTGGTTCTTTATCAAAGAAATTCCGTCCCATAGCCTCCAGATTGGCGGGCGTTGGACTAAGGGTAAGATCAGGGTTAAGGGTGAGGTTGGGTTGAAGTGCATAGACATAGACCGGGTAGTCGCCGCTTTGCTCGATGAAGTCCCTTAATCTGGTGGGTTGAGCGTTGTAAATATCAGCCAGGGTGGGAGTCGGGTTGGATGTCTTAATCTGGCTGACAATGGCATTCCATCCAGAAATTTCCGCACTAGCCTCATCGCGGCGATTGGCAGCGATAAGATTGCCGATGGCCGCCGTGTAATCGTGATGGGTCTTGGCAGCTTGCGTAGCTTCTTTGCTGAAAGTCGCATACGCCTGCACGGTAGTGGCGTGATTGAAGCCATGTTGCAATTCGTGGCCTAACGTAAAGACCACTTCCCCCGTATTAACGGTCTTGTCCGACCGTGTACTCAGGATACGTAACGGCAAGCGCATGGCCTTAGTAGCCGCGTCGTATTCACCACCCGCATGGGAGTGGGAAATTGGTTCAATCTGTTTGAGATATCCTAGTTTCACAGCGGTATTGATTTGCTCAATCAAAGCCGCTGATGCCTCGATCGAAGCGCGCAGATTTTGAACCTGGTCCGGAGTGACACCAGGCTGCGTTTCGAAGGCGGCGATGATTACCTGGGCTTCATGGCTAAGAGTTGGCACGTCGCGCTCCTTGCGTTATTCAGTAGATCAGGACCATCTTCACGCATCGGTGATTGATTTTCTCAACTGGTTCGTTGGCTTCCCCTTCTGGGTAGACCTCGATGTAGAGCTTAGGGCGGGTGAAAGAAAGGTTGATCAGTGCTCCGTGTTCGCCGTAGTACGGTTCGGACGTGAAGCCCATGGATTCAAGTTCGGCCTTGAACTGGTCAAAATCTATCTGGCAAATATCGGTCATGGGAGGACTAGCGCCAGGAGCGTTTTTGTTGAAAGAGAATTCGAAGCGGGGGCCATAGTTGGGGGACCGATCCACACCGAAGCCATAACTCCATTGGCGCGTTATGGACTCTCCAAACCCATATCTTTCATAGCGATCAGCCGCATGATTGATCGCCGTTCCCATGGCTTCTCGCAAGCGCTGTGGCGTGAAGTCTTCGAGGCTCTTGCTACTTCGAATCAGCGTCAGCAGGCGTGTCAATGCCTGCTCAGCATTGAGAAGGGGGCGAATCGATGTAGTGCTTATTCCATTGTGATCAAAGTCGGCGGAATGAGACAAGGCAGATGTCTCCTTAGAAGATGGCAAGGTGGCTTGTGAGGGCGCACTCTCGCAAGCAACTAACGTGACTGCGCCGAACAAGAGGCTTATACGACTACAACGGGATGGTGATAGCGCGAACAAGACTGCTTCCCCACAGAATCCATTGCAAATAACCTATCACTGGGCGAACGCGTGAAATGACAGCGATAGCCTGAAAGGAAAGTAAGGTTCTCTCGCCTTGATGCGCCAAACACATTTGCCCAGTCCGCCGCCGCGCCCCTTAGCCGCTGATGATTCAATCGAGGCGCACAGGTTTTGCACTTGATCCGGGATGACGTTGGGCTGCTTTTCAAAAGCGGCAATGATCGCTTCAGTTTCAGTGCTCAGTGTTGGCATATCGCGTTCCTTGCGTTCAAGAAATCAAAACCATCTTTACGCATCGATGACTGATTTTCTCAACGGGGTCATCGGCCTCGCCTTCCGGATAGACCTCGATGTAGAGATTCGGTCGGGTGAAGCTAACGTTGATGAATCTGCCATGCTCGCCATAGTAAGGCTCGGAGTTAAAACCCATCCCCTCGAGTTCGGCCTTGAATCGGTCGAAATCGATCTGACAAATATCAGACATCGGAGGAGAAGTTCCTGGATCGCTTCTGAAGTCAAAGCTGAGCCTGGGGCTTGGTTTGAGATTTTCATCCATCTCTATGGCATATGACCAATCCGCCGTAACCGGTTCGCCAAAAACGTGTTGTCCAGGTCGATACGTTGCAAACGGTACTCCCATCTTTTCGCTTAGATACTCACCCGTGAACTCGTTCACGCTGCGACTGGTTCGAATCAGCACTAGCAACCGGGCAAGCACCTGCTCAGCGTTGAGAACGGGGCGAATCGGCGCAGTGGTTATCCCACTGTGATCAGAGTCGGCGGAATGAGACACAGCAGATGTCTCCTTGGAAGATGGCAAGCTGGCTTGTGAGGGCGCACTCTCGCAAGCCACTAACGTGACTGCGCCAAACAAGAGGCTTATACGGCGGGATGGTGATAGCGCAAACAAGATTGCTTCCCCACAGAATCCATTACAAACAACCTATCACCGGGCGGACGCATGAAATGACAGCGATAGCCTGAAGGGAAAGTAAGGCTCTCTCGCCTTGATGCGCCACACACAATTTGCCCCATTCCGCCGCGGCGGTCCTTTAAACTATGCGTTTCCCGCCACCCGGCGACCAGGAAATGCCCCGAATGACCCGCAAGACACTCAAGGTCGCGCTGCTGCAGGAGACTCACCGCGGCAGCCGCGATGCCAATCTCGATGCCATCGAAGCCGGCCTGCGCGAAGCTGCCGCGGCCGGTGTCGAGCTTGTGCTGCTGCAGGAGCTGCACAACGGTCCGTATTTCTGCCAGCACGAATCGGTGAACGAGTTCGACACCGCCGAGACCATTCCTGGCCACAGCACCGCACGCATCGGCAAGCTAGCCGAGGAGCTGAGGCTGGTAGTGGTGGCTTCGCTGTTCGAAAAACGTGCCGCCGGGCTGTATCACAACACCGCGGTGGTGTTCGATCGCTGCGCCGCGATCGCGGGCAAGTACCGCAAGATGCATATTCCGGATGATCCGGCCTTCTATGAAAAGTTTTATTTCACACCGGGCGATCTAGGCTTTGAGCCGATCGACACCTCGGTGGGCCGTCTGGGCGTGCTGGTGTGCTGGGATCAGTGGTACCCCGAAGCTGCGCGCCTGATGGCGCTGGCCGGTGCGGAATTGCTGCTCTATCCCACGGCGATCGGCTGGGATCCCAATGATGCGCAAGATGAAAAAGACCGTCAGCGCGAAGCATGGATTACCGTGCAGCGTGGCCATGCGGTGGCGAACGGCATTCCTCTGCTGGCTTGCAACCGTACTGGCTTCGAACCCGATCCGGCTGGCGTGGGCGCTGGCATCCAGTTCTGGGGCAGCAGCTTTGTGGCAGGTCCGCAGGGTGAATTTCTGGGCGAGGCCGGCAACAACAAGCGTGAATTGCTGATCGTCGAGATCGATATGGCGCGCAGCGAGCACGTGCGTCGCATCTGGCCGTTCCTGCGTGATCGGCGGATCGATGCGTATGGCGATTTGCTGAAGCGCTTCCGCGATTGATGTTGTAGGTTGGGTTAGCGCAGCGTAACCCAACATTTTTAGGCGGCATTGTTGGGTTACGCTGCGCTAACCCAACCTACGCCCCGCGTTTGCCAAGGCCACGGCAGGACAGGTTTTTGATCCCGTCGACGGACAGGCGCAAGCAGGCTTGCACTACCCAACCCAAGTCCTCATGCTGCACGTCTCCCCCACCCCATACCCATCGCATGAGCGTCCCCGAAACCAACCTCCCCACCAAGCCTGACCTCAGCGGCCAGCCGATCGAGCGGGTGCATCGCGATGGGGTGGAATACGTGTTGTTGGGCACGGCACACGTGTCGCGCGCCAGCGTGGACGCGGTGAATGCGCTACTGGCGAACGAGTCGTTCAACGCCATTGCGGTAGAACTGTGCGAAAGCCGCGCGCAGGGTATGCGCGATCCGGAAGCGTTCAAGCAGATGGATCTGTTCCGCGTGATCCGCGAGGGCAAAGCCGGCATGGTGGCGGCGAGCTTGGTGCTGTCCACCTTCCAGAAGCGGCTTGCCGATCAATACGGCATCCAGCCTGGCGCGGAAATGAAAGCAGCGATGGATGGCGCCGCCGAACTCAACGTACCGCTGTGGCTGGTCGATCGCGAAGTGGGCACCACGCTCAAGCGCGCCTGGCACAGCGTGGGTTTCTGGCAACGCTTCAGCCTGCTCGGTGGCATGCTGGCCAGCGTGTTCGAGCGTGAGACGATCGACGAGAAGGAAATCGAGAAACTCAAGCAAGGCGACATGCTGGAAAGCGCCTTCAGTGAATTTGCCAATGAATCGGCACCGCTGTACCGCAGCCTGATCGCCGAACGCGACGCCTACATGGCGGCGCGTCTGCGCGAGGAAGCCGGACGCTCGGTCACCGCCAACCCATGCAAGGTGCTGGTGGTGATCGGCGCCGGGCATCTCAAAGGCCTGAGCGAACACTTGCGCATCCAACAGGCGGATCCGAGCGAGACCGTGGCCGAGCTGGCCAAGACGCCGCCCAAGGCGCAATGGCCGAAATGGCTGGCCGTCGGTTTGGTGCTGCTGATCTTTGCGGCGATCGGCTATGCCTTCCACCGCAACACGGCGCTGGGTGCGCAAGCCTTGCGCGACTGGGTGTTGTTTACCGGAGGGTTCTCCGCACTCGGTGCACTGCTGGCACGCGCACATCCGTTGAGCATCATTGCAGCTTTCATTGCCGGCCCCATCAAGCCGTTCCGCCCGGGCATTCCTTCCGGCGGCATCAGTGCGATGGTGGAAGCGTGGGTGCGCCGGCCGCGCGTGGCGGATTTCGAAAGCCTGCGCGACGACATCGTGCACTGGAGCGGCTGGTGGACGAACCGCGTGGCACGCACGCTGCTCAATTTCTTCCTGGTCTGCCTGGGCACCATCGTCGGCGAGTACACCGCAGGCATCCATATTCTTAAGAACCTGTTCTGATTTGCGGCAATGCGCAAGGGAGCGCGGCTTTTTGTCGCTCCCCTACTGCGTTATTCGCCCATTGTGACGGCTGAGCGGCAACCTCTATACTCGGTCGAGTACGTTGCACGCATCCGCTGGAACCTTGGGGATCCTTTTGATGATTCGATTGCAATTGTTTGGCTTGGCCGCCATCACTGCTGCTGTTCTGATTTGTTCCAGCTCTGCCCTTGCCACGGGCGACAAGAAAAACGGCCGTACCCTCGTCTATACGTGCAATGGCTGCCATGGCGTTCCCGGCACCAACAATGCGTATCCGCAATACCCGGTGCCAAAGATTGCGGGGCAGAATGAGCAATATCTGATCAGCGCGCTGCATGAGTACAAGGCGGGCGACCGCACGCATCCGACCATGATGGCGCAGGCGCAAAGCCTCTCCGATCAAGAGATCGAGGACATTGCCGCCTATCTTTCCAGCATTGCTCCCAAGTAAGCCACCGAGGATTCCATCGACATGAAACGCGCGCTCACGCTGCTCTCGTTCGGTATGGCTTTCGCGCTGGCCTCGGCGCCGCTGCTGGCTGGCGGTGATGCTGCAAACGGCAAGTCCAAGGCGGCGGCCTGTTTTGCCTGCCACGGTGCCGACGGCAACGCTGTCGATCCGCAGTATCCGCGTCTGGCTGGCCAGTATTTCGGTTACATCCAGCAGGCCTTGCACGAATACAAGGACGGCCGTCGCAGCAATCCGATCATGAAAGGTTTTACCGCGACGCTATCGGATCAGGATATCGACGATATCGCGACGTATTACTCGTCGTTGCCGACGAAGATGGATACGTTGAAGGGGCACGTGCAGGGTGATTGATCGCTCTCGCTATGTCATGTCCACTGTTCCCGCGAAGGCGGAGGCGCTTTCGCGGGAATGCACAGCCTTCAAGATAAGCGGATGTGTGCAGCGATGGATGCCTCGCATCAGCCCATCGCGGACTGCCCTTCCTTCTTGCTGTAATACGGATTGGTGCCGCCCTTGTGATCGGTTGCATCGCGCACCGCGGTGATTTCCGGTACGCGCTCACGCAGCGTCTTTTCCACGCCATGCTTGAGCGTCACGTCGACCATGCCGCAACCGTGGCAACCACCGCCGAATTGCAGCAGCACCACGCCATCGGCATCCACTTCCAGCAGGCTTACGCGTCCACCATGCGCGGCGATGCGTGGATTCACTTCGGCCTCGAGCACGTAGCGCACGCGCTCCACCAAACCCGCCTCCGTGCCTGGGAGTTGTCCTTTGATCTTCGGCGCGCGGATATTCAACTGACCACCGGTCTGGTTCGGTTCGTAATCAATGGTGGCGCTTTCCAGCCATGATGCGCTGTCGCCTTCGATATAGAAGTTGAAGCCCTGGCACTCCACCGTCCATTCGCTGCCGGTGAGTTCGTAAGGTTCGCAGAATTCCAGTTCGCAATCGGCAGCGGGCGTGCCCGGTGCGGTGACGCGCAGGCGAATGCCTAACCCGTCGATGCCCTGCTGGGCGAGTAAGCGCTGGAAATGCTCCTGCGCGCGTTCGGAAATCTCGATCATGCCTGCTCCGGAACCACTAACTTTGCCCGTAAAAGTACGGACCTATACCGCACCATTTTAGTCCTGTTTTCAGCGAATGTCCGAATGGGTCGTTTTCGCGTACAGTTCCAGCGTTTGAGCACACGACGGAGATCGCCATGACTGCCCAACCGCTATCTGCCCAGCATTGCCAGCCGCGCAAAGGCAAGGAACATGCGCTGGACGAAGCAGCCGTTACCGCGCTGCTGCCGCTGGTGCCGGGCTGGAAGCTAAGCGCACAGGCCGATGCCTTGGTGAAAGATTTCCGCTTCGAGAACTTTCATCACACGCTGGGCTTTATCAACGCGGTGGGGTTCATGGCCAACCATGAGGACCACCATCCGGATATCGAGGCGGGCTACGGCCATTGCAAGCTGCGCTGGTCTACGCATGATGTGGGCGGCCTGTCGTTGAACGATTTCATCTGTGCGGCGCGTGTCGACGCTCTGCTCGAACGTTGAACGAAACCGGGCGTCTCCGAGCGGCGTTAATCTGCGCCAGCTACGTGCTGGTTGCGCTTATTGCCTGCGTGGCGCTTGGCCGCTTGGCCGCGCAGATGACCGCCACGCAATTGCTGGACCAAGCGCAGCACCAACTCGCGCGCATTGAAGCCAATCAGCCGCTTTGGGAATGGCAGTTGCGCAAGCCACGCGATCTCGTCGCAGGTCGCGCGTTCGGCAACGCAACGGTCGTACAGGACGATGATGCACTGCGGGTCACCAGCGAAGACGGCACGCCGTTCGAACTGGGTTTACCGATTGCATCGCCGCTGGATCTCAGGCATTGGCCGATTCTGCAGTTGGCATTGCAGAGCAATACAGCCGGCAACATCGGACTGGTGTGGCAAGGCAGCAGCCATGCCCTGGCTTGCCTGGCACCTTCCGCCCATGTGCTGACACCCGATACAAGTAGCTTGCGCATCGATTTGCGCGATCTGGCGTGGAAGAGCGCCGAACAAGGCAAATGCGCCACACCGGGCATTGCGCAGATGCTTCGCTTGCGTGTCCAGCTTCCGCGCGATGGAAGTCTACGCATCGCATCAGCGGCATTGCTGACCACCGAGCCGATGCCACATTTGCAGGACGTTGCGATCGATCTGCCGAAAAACGCTCTGCAGCAGGGCATGGACCGTATCACCGCACGCACCCAAAACTGGCCTATGCCACTGTTCCGCTTGCCCGATGGCATCAGCGCAGAAGCCATGCTGGCGTTAAGCAATCGACTGCGCGATCGCTGGCCAGCCGCACTGATCGTACCCGCCGGCGAAACACCTCAGGCCGAGCCGATGGCTCGCCCTCGTCAGGCATGGGCCTGGAGTGCCTGCATCGTCTACCTGCTTGTATTGCTGTGGCTGGCACTGCGTCCCGTCCGAGGTCGCTTGCGGCCGTGGATTGAAATCGCCGGCTGCCTGCTGGGCCCTTTATGGGTGATCACAGGTTTGCACTGGGGGCTGCGCCCTACCCCGCTAGGCTTGACGACCTTCGGCGGGGGCTTGGTCTACGCGCTCGCCATCGAACGCCGGCATCTGCCGCGGCTATGGCGCTGGCCCGGGGCGGGTCGCCAGTGGTTGTGGCCGCTGGCGACGCTGCCGGTTACCGTGCTGCTGGCCATGTTCTATGGCCACGCACTGCGCCCCCTGTTGCTTGGCCATGTGCTTGCCTATTTCGCCTGGGCCTGGTTGCAGCAGTGGTTGATACTGGTTGTGTTGCTGCACCGCTTTGAACGGATTCTGCCCCGGCCAAGCTGGGCCATCGTGCCGGTTGCGCTCGTATTTGCGTTGTTGCACACACCCAACGCTGCGCTGATGCAGCTTTGCTTCGTCGGCGAGCTCTGGTGGGCGTGGTGCTTTTTGCGCTCGCGCAGCGTATTGCCAGTTGCGCTGTCACATGCGATCTGCGCCTTGTTAGTGGAGTCGGCGCTGGCAGGCGGACCGCTGCTGCGTTCACTCGAAGTCAGCGCTCGCTTCTTTTTGTAGGTTGGGCAAAACCCACTATCGTGACTACACCGCCACGGCAACGCCGGGGTTTACCCAACCCACGGTCTGCGCGTGCTTTTTCCTTTGGTGGAGAGCGCATCCAACACCGACTTCAAGTCATCCGGCAACGGCGCTGAGAACCCATAGGCGCGCCCATCCAGTTCGAACGACATGTGTGAGGCATGCAGAAACAGCCGGTGAAGCCCACGCTCTCGGAAGCGCTTGTTCGCCTCCTTGTCGCCATATTTGGTATCACCCGCCAGCGGATGGCCGATGTGCGCGGCGTGCACGCGGATCTGGTGCGTACGGCCGGTGCCCAGGGTCGCCTGCATCAGGCGCGCACCAGCGTACTGCTCCATCTCCCGGAAGAAGGTGAGCGAGGGTTTACCGTCGTCCGCCACCCGTACCATCCGCTCGCCGCCTTGCAGTACCGACTTCTTCAGGGGCAGGTTCACGTCGAACTTGGCCTTCTGGGGGTGTCCCACCATCAGGCATAGATATTGTTTGGTCACTTCGCCTGCCCGGATCGCCTCCTGCAAGCCGGTAAGTCCCGCGCGGGTACGGGCGAACACCAGCACGCCGCTGGTGTCGCGATCCAGGCGATGGACCAGCTCCAGATGATCCTTGAGTCGAGCCTGACGCAACAACTCGATCGCGCCAAAACTCACTCCGCTGCCACCGTGGCTGGCCATCCCGGATGGCTTGTCGATGACCAGAAAGTGTTTGTCCTCGAAGATCACCGCCTCAGCCACCGCCGCGAGCGCCGCCTGGGGAGCCCCCTCTTCGGCCGGCCGCTCGGCCACCCGCACCGGCGGAATGCGCAGGATATCGCCCTGATTGAGACGGGTATCCGGCTTGGCACGCTTGCCGTTCACGCGTACCTGGCCGGTGCGCAGCAGCCGGTAAATCATGCTCTTGGGCACCCCCTTGAGCAGGGTCACGAGGGCGTTGTCGATGCGCTGACCGTCCCGCTCCGGACCGATCTCTACTTGACGCACCCCTTGAGGTACATCGGGGGAAGTTGCCGTCTGCATTGAAAAAAACCTGGGTTGAGAGGATACTCGCACAGCGCTCAGCCCGGTCCACCGACATCCGTTGAGGACCAGGCGCCCGCCTGTTACGCCGGCGAGGTTTGCTCCGGTCGGCCATCTTGGCAGCCGGTTGCAAACACCCTTTCATCGTAACGGTTCGGGTAGCCGCTTGTCCGGTTTTGTTGACCTGATGGCGCGGCGTGCGTGCAACGAATCATCCCGGTATCGGGAACGTTACCGTTATTTTTGCCGCTTTACCGCAGCGGCGCGATCCCCGGAGAGGCCGCCACACCAGGCGCCACCGCGGCGCGCGACGCGCGGCCAAGCTGAGGAATCACAATGAAAAGAATGTTGATCAACGCAACTCAGCGTGAAGAGTTGCGTGTGGCCATCGTGGATGGCCAGACCCTTTACGACCTTGATATTGAAATCCCTTCCCGCGAGCAGAAAAAAGCCAACATATACAAAGGCCGCATCACTCGCGTCGAACCCTCCCTTGAAGCCTGTTTCGTCGACTACGGCGCCGAACGCCACGGCTTTCTCCCGCTGAAAGAAATCGCCCGCGAATTCTTCACGCAAGGCCTCGATCCCTACAAATCCAACATCCGCGACCTGCTGAAAGAAGGCCAGGAAGTGGTCGTGCAGGTGGAGAAAGAGGAGCGCGGCAACAAGGGAGCCGCCCTCACCACCTTCATCAGCCTGGCCGGCCGCTACATGGTGCTGATGCCGAACAACCCGAAAGCGGGTGGCGTTTCGCGTCGCATCGAGGGTGAAGACAGGCAGGCGCTGAAGGAAGCGCTGGAACATCTCACCGTCCCCGACGAGATGGGCCTGATCGTGCGCACCGCCGGCATGGGCCGCGACGCCGAAGAGCTGCAGTGGGATCTGGACTACCTGCTGGCCACCTGGAAAGCCATTTCCCAGGCCGCCAACGCGCAGAAGGCACCGTTCCTGATCTATCAGGAATCAAAGCTGTTCATCCGCGCCCTGCGCGACTATCTGCGCAACGATATCGGCGAGATCCTGATCGATGAGGAATCCCTCTATCAGGATGCCCGCGACTTCATGCAGCAGGTGATGCCCAACGCCCTGCGCAAGCTGAAGCTGTACAAGGACGACACCCCGCTGTTCTCGCGCTACCAGATCGAGACACAGATCGAGAGCGCGTTCGACCGCACTGTGCGCCTGCCCTCCGGCGGTTCGATCGTGATCGACCAGACCGAGGCGCTGACCGCCATCGACATCAACTCCTCCAAGGCCACCAAAGGTGGCGACATCGAGGAGACGGCGTTCAACACCAATCTTGAAGCGGCCACCGAGATCGCCCGCCAGCTGCGCATCCGCGATGCCGGCGGCCTGATCGTGATCGACTTCATCGACATGGACAGTCCCAAGCACCAGCGGGAAGTGGAAGAGCGCCTGAAAGAAGCCGCCAAGCTCGACCGCGCGCGCATCCAGATCGGCCGCATCTCGCGCTTCGGCCTGCTGGAGATGTCCCGCCAGCGCCTGCGTCCATCGCTGGGCGAAGCCACCCAGATCGTCTGCCCACGCTGCGAAGGCCACGGCCATATCCGCAGCGTGGAATCACTGTCGCTGTCCACGCTGCGCCTGATCGAAGAGCACGCGATGAAGGACAACACCGGCCAGGTGCTGGTCCAGGCCCCGCAGAGCGTGGCCAACTACATGCTCAACGAAAAGCGTGCCAGCGTGGTCGAGATCGAACTGCGCAACAAGGTACACGTCGTGATCGTGGCGGACGACAAGCTCGAAACGCCGCATATCGAAATCCAGCGCATCCGCGAAGCGGAAATGGGTGAGCACAGCAAGCCCAGCTACGAGCGCCTTACCGCCGAAGAAGCGAACGTGGTGCGCAAGATGGGCCAGATGCTGGGCAGCAGCGAGCAGCCGGTGGTAACTGGCATCGTGCCCAGTAGCCCGGCCCCCGTGCGAGAAGAAGCGCCGGTCGCAGCCCCCGCTGCCACGCCGGTCAAGCCGCAGCGCCAGCCAGCCGCCGCTCCCGCTCCGGTACCGGCGGCCTCGCAAGGCGGTTTCCTGTCCAAGCTGTTCGGCTTGTTCCGTAGCAATGACGCCGCCGTAGCTGCCCCTGCTCCGGCTCCTGTGACCGCGCCACCGCAAACCACGCGTGGCAAACAGCAGGACAACCGCCGTAACGAGCAACGCACGCGCGGCGAAGGCCAGCAGCAACGCCAGAACCAGCCGCAGCGCGAAGCCCGCGGCGGTGGGCAGCAGCAGGCCAAGAACCCCAATCAGCAGCGCCAGCGCCAGGAACAGCAGGCGCGCCAGCAGCAAGGCAAGCAGGAACAGCAGCAGCGCCAGCCGAAGCCCGCGCAAACCGGCGACGCGACTGCCAACGAGCAGCGCAATAAGCAGCAACAGAACGTTGAGGCAGCCAAACCATCTCAGCAGGAGCGCCAGCCACGTCAGCCGCAGGCAGAGCGTCAACCGCAAGCAGAACGCCAGGCACAGCAGCAACCGGTGAATCCGCCAGTTGCCAAGCCGTTGGAGGCGCAAAAGCCAGCCGCCGAAACCACAGCCGGCGCTATTGCTACGGCTGAGGGCAATGCTGCCGCCGCAGAAGCATCAGCATCGGCGGAAGGTACCGGTCAATCACGTCGCCGCCGCGGCCGTCGCGGTGGCCGTCGCCGTCGTCGTCATGAGGGAGCAGTGGCCGGTGACGCACAGAGCAACCAGGCCCATGCCCTGGATCTGGACGACGAGGATCGCGACGACATCGAAACCGACGAGGCGGAAGCCGAGACGGCAGAGGCGAAGAAGCCTGAAATGGCCATGCCCGTGGCGGCTCCCGTGGCTGCTGCACCGGAACCTGCATCAACACCCGCTAACGACGTTGTCCACCCTACCCCGCTCATCGAAAACCATGAACCGGTAACAGTGAAGCAGGCAATAGCCGAAACGGAAGCCTTCAAGATGGCTACCGTCGAGCCCGAGGCAGCTACGACTGCCGCTGTCGACAACCACACTACGACTCCGTTGATCATTGCGCCGGCCCCGGTGCCGTCGTCGTTCAACCTGCCAGTGCTTCCGCCGATTCCGGTGCGCGAGGCTGCTGTTGAGGTTGAGGCATCCGGTACTTCAGAAGAAACCATTGCACAGCCGCATCACCACGGAGATACCTTGGTCGCGCAAGCCGAAGTTGTCACCGTTACAGTACCCCATGACGTGGAGCCGAGCGCGAACGAGCCAAGCGTAGTGATCGAGTCGATCGTCGCTGCCGAGATCAAGCATGCGGACGAACCTGTACTCGTCGAACCCGCAGCCGTGCCAGCCCTCGACGAGCCGGTGGCTGTGACGCCGGCGCCGATCATCCATCAGCCCGAGCAAGGTGATCTGCTCTCAACGCCGCTGCACCATCATGCGTCGACCGAGCCTCTTCACGATCACGGTAACGTCGAGGAAGCCGAGGCCAAGGAACCATCCTCCGAAGAGGAAAATCTGCATGCTGGCCAGCAACGCGACAACAGGCTTTCCTGACACACCGTCGCCATCGGAAAGCACATAAAAAAGGGCCGGACATCACGTCCGGCCCTTTTGCTATCCACGTCGAAACTCGTATTTCAGTTTCCGACCTGGTTGTTATGCGTATCCAGCAACCCATGCACGGTCATTAGATGGGCCAGGCTGATCACGTGATCGACCTGCAGCTTCTCCATCAGCCGCTGCTTGTAGGTGGAAACCGTTTTGGGACTCAGATTCAGCTGCTCGCCAATGGCAGTGAGTGCCTTGCCGCGCACCAGCATCATCGCCACCTCCAGCTCGCGGCTGGATAGGGAATCGAACGGCGAACCTTCGCCATCGAGCGTCGCCAGCGCCAACTGCTGCGCCACTGCCGGAGCGAGATAACGGCGGCCACCTGCCACCTGGCGCACCGCGTTGAGCAGTTCCTCCGCCGCGCAGCTCTTGGTGAGGTAGCCATGCGCGCCAGCATCCAACAAGCGCTTCGGGAAGCGTGCGTCCTCCACTACCGTCACCACGATCACATGGGTAGGCAGATTCGCACGCACGATGCGCTCGGTCAGCTCAATGCCGCTCATACCGGGCATATGAACGTCGACCAGGGCGATGCGCGGTCTGCTGGTGCGGATCAATCGCAGCCCGTCCTCGGCCGTGGCCGCCTCCCCGCAAACGCGGATATCTGGTTGTTGCAGGATCATTCTGAAGCCGGTTCTTACCAGCTCGTGGTCATCTACCAGTACAACGTCGATCATCTAGCGCCCTCCTTGGTTAGGAACTGTGCCTTCGCAAAGTAGGCAGGTCGCTGACACATTGCAAGTCGATAACCCCGCGTTCCGAAAGGAATTTCCATCTTGAGCCAACCCCCACAATCAAGGTAGGAAATTACCTACATACATGTCCTAATTTTGATGCCATGATTAACAAAATAGCTGTCGTAAGTCACGCGTTCCTCCACCCTCTGCCATGGAGCGTATCGATGGTGATCTACTCGCTCAGACAGTCGCCGGATGGCGATTGGAGCATCCGAAGGGATTCGGCCACGCTGTTCAGCCAGCTACGGCTCGGTCCCGCCATTCAACTGGCGCGCGAAGCCGCTCGCGACGAGCACAACCGCTCAGGCCGCAGCACCTGCGTGGAAATGCCCGGTCCCGCCTCCACTATCCGCCTTGCGCAATACGCGCGCCCGGGTCAGCCGCTGGAAAGCGCCGTGGCCTGACCGATCCAAAGCAAAAAGCGGGGTCGACTGCTCCGCTCGCGTAAGGTGCATGTTACGATCCGCGCGCCTGCAGCCGGTCATTCGGCATCCCCTCCTGCCCGGATGGCGAAACAGGTAGACGCAAGAGACTTAAAATCTCTCGGCCGCAAGGCTGTGCGGGTTCGAGTCCCGCTCCGGGCACCAATAACAATCAATCACTTGGGCGCCCATCACGCCATTGGCTTGGCGCCGCGTGTAGGAAGCCGTGTAAAAAGCAGCGCATTGCCATGCACACCTGAGGCGATGGCACATTGAGCTTGCGCTTTCTGCATCAGTGAGGCTGCGTCACCGACAAGAACGCTGCCGCCGCGTGTATCTGCTCCTCTGTCAGCTTGGAAGCCACTTCGGTCATGGAGCCTGGCTTTGGCGTATCAGCTTTGGCTCTAACCTGGAATTCGTGCAGGCGATTCACGACGAATGCATCCGGTTCGCCAGCAATACCAGGGAAACGTTGTCCGTTTCCTCTGCCGTTTTCTCCATGACAGGAAAAGCAAGCAGGAACGCCATTGTCACCACCATGCATGGCCAGTGTGTTGCCTGCGGTCACCAGATCAGTTGCCGGCGCGGGAGCCGGTGCAAGCGGTGGGTTTTGTGCGGAGAAGAAATGGGCCAGCGCATTGATGTCGGCATCCGATAGTGTTTTTGCAATCGGCTGCATCACGTCGCTGCGACGTGTTCCAGCTTTGAACATCGTGAGTGCATGCGCAAGGTAATCCGCATTCATGCCGGCGATACGCGGAACACCCGCTGCAGAACCAGCACCTGATGAGCCGTGACATGCAGCGCAAATTTGCACTGATGCCGGTGGTGTGGCGGCAAGCGACAGTAATGAAAATGGAAAGATGAGCATAAACACCACGCCCATCCGAACAGACAAGAAAAAATCACGCGCTCTCGCGAAGCGACATACTGCGAACAACATTGGCTAGCCCTTGATGACTAGGGTGGCTGCTTGCAGTATTACGGCTAAAACACACGATAGGAATTTGATTTTCTATATCGTAGACATCGACCATATCTATGGCGTTTTGCACTACGCAACGAGTACTAGCATTGAGATTGTGGCGCTAATTGCATTACGGGAAAGATGCGCCAGGAATCGCTACTCGCACCCGCAACCCACGTCCTGACGGTGCATCAAGCAATTCAATCGTCGCATTATGCAATTGCGCTGCACGCTGCACGATGGAAAGACCAAGGCCATAGCCATCACCACCACTTGATTCGCGATGAAAACGCGCAAACACGCTGGCCCGTCTTTCCAGCGGAATGCCAGGGCCGTTGTCAATCACTTCAATCACCGTCGCGCCTTGTGAGCGGCGCATGGATAGCTGCACCTGCCCGCCCAACGGCACATGATGCATGGCGTTCTCGATCAGGTTGCGCAGCAAGGCAGCCATCGCGGCTTCGTAACCGTAAATCACCAGGCTGTCATCGTGCTCAGCGAAAGCGAATTCCACGCCGCTTTCACCAAGTAGTGGTGCTAGTTCGTCGATCACATTCATCGCCACGACGATCAAATCGACTTCACTGCGCTGCCCTACTGCAGCGCCGGCCTCCAGCCGCGCGAGCGCCAGCAATTGCTCAATGCGCCTGGCCAGTCGCGCCAGGCCGGATTGCGCACTGGTCAATGCAGTCTGTGCGTCGGCTGGCAGTGGCGCAGCCATGGCGCCATCCAGATGGATCATGGTCGATGCAAGCGGTGTACGCAGCTCGTGCGCCACGTCTGCGCTGAAACGGCGCTCACGTTCCAGGGCATCCTCCAGGCGTTCCAGCTGCGTGTTCAAGGCATCCACCACGGGCTGCAGTTCCTGTGGCGAACGATCCAGTTGAATAGGCTGACGGCTGCCCGGCGCGCGCGACGCCAGCGCCTGCCGCAAACGTTCAAGCGGACGCAAGCCGCGCTTTACTGCCCAGCCCACCAACACCGCCAACAGCGGCAAGCCGACAAGCTGAGGCAAGCCCAAATCGAGCCACAGTGCATGCGTGATATCCCGTCGACTGTCATCACGCTCACCGACGCGTATAACCACGTTATTGACGTCATCGACCAGGGTGAAAATGCGCCAGCCGTAACCCTCGAAGAAATGATTTTCGAAACCGGAAACGGGCGCGGGCTGCAACGGCAGTTTCGCCAGGTTGGTGGTGGTCAGGCGCATGCGGTTGTGCATGTCGAACACCTGATAACCCACTTCCGTTTCATAGGTGCGCGTGTGCATCAGCTGTTCTTCGGCCTCGCGGCCAAGGATCGGCACTACCAACAACCCTTGCTCCGGCATGCGCAACGCATCGAGACCAGCATGCTGGACCAGCACATCCAGCGTACGCGCCGATTGCGCAAGACGCCCATCCAGCAGCTCGCGCGTTTCCTTCAACGTGCGGTTATAGCTATACAGGCCGATCGGCAGCAGCACGGCAATCAGCACGGCGATGATCATCCAGCGCAACCGGCCGCTCAGACTCAGGCGCTTCACGTGGGGTCCCTGGGAATCATGTAGCCCACGCCGCGAATCGTGCGTATGGCGTCGAAGCTCAGCTTGCGGCGCAGGGCATGAATCTGCACTTCCAGCGCGCTGCTGCCCACTGCGTTGTCCAGACCATACAGCGAGTTTTCCAGATGCTCGCGGCGCACGATACGTCCGGCTCGCTCCATCAGAATGCGCAGCAGAGAAAATTCGCGACGGGTCAGTTCGACACGCGTGCCGCGGTACTCTGCTTCGCAGGTACCGATATCCAGACTGATCACTCCCACGTCGATACGATTGGCAGCAAGCCCTTGTGCACGGCGCGTCAGCGAGCGGATGCGCGCACTCAGTTCCTCCAGATGAAAGGGCTTGACCAGATAGTCATCCGCGCCGGCATCGAGACCACGCACACGTGCTTCCAGTCCATCGCGCGCGGTCATCACGATCACCGGCGTGTTGACGTGCGAACGCCGCGCTTCGGCAAGCACCTCCAGCCCGTCCTTGTTGGGCAAACCCAGATCGAGCAGGACCAAGTCGGCCGTCTGATCACGCATCGCCATCAGCGCTTCGCGCCCGTCGCGCAGCCAGGTCACCGCGTAGGAAAGCCGTTCCAGTGCCTGCCTGATGGCCTCGCCCAATTGCAGGTCGTCTTCGACCAAGATGATGTGCATGCCGCCGTTTACCTTCGTCCTACCTTATGAGAGGTATTGTCCCGCTTGGTTATTCTGTGGAGATTAGCTTAGGGCGGTCTTACCGACACCCACCGGAAGATCACCTGATTTCCACGCACTATCAGTCAGCCCGGAGATGCGCATGAAGGCCTTGCGATTCACCCGCCACGGTTCACCCGATGTGCTGGAGTACGTTGACGTCGCCACGCCCCACCTCGATCCCGGCAGCGCACTGGTGCGGGTGCATGGTGCATCGGTCAATCCCAGCGACGTCAAAAATGTGTCCGGCCATTTTTCACAGACCACGCTGCCGCGTATCCCCGGGCGTGATTTCAGCGGCATCGTGGAGCAAGGGCCACCAGCATGGCGCGGCGTGGAGGTGTAGGGCACGGGCGGCGATATCGGCTTCATCCGCGACGGCACACATGCGCAATACATCCAGGTCCCGGTTGCCGCGCTGGTGCGCAAACCCGCAGGGCTCGATCATGCACAGGCGTCGGCCATCGGCGTGAATTTTGTGGTGGCGTGGCTGGGTACGGTGGATTACGCCCAATTGCGCGAAGGCGAAACGATCGCCGTGATCGGTGCAGGCGGCGGTGTCGGCGGTGCGGTCACGCAGATCGCCAAATCATTGGGCTGCCGTGTCATCGGCATCGACCGGCATCCGGTGGACGCCAGTTCGCCGGCCGGAAAACGCATGCATGCCTTCGTGCCGTTTGACGAACATACCGTCGCTGGCGTGCGCGATCTGGATGGTCTGTCCGATGGCGTGGACGTGGTGTTCGACAGCGTAGGCGGAGTCGCCTTCGAAGCTGCCCTCGGCGTGGCCAAGCGGCGTGGCAGGGTGGTGGAAATCAGCGCCACCGGGCGGCGGCGGGTGGAATTCGACCTGATCGACTTCTACCACAACGAAACCCAGTTGCTGGGCGCCGACAGCGCCAAACTGGGCGTGGTGGAATCGGCCCGGCTCATGCAGGCCATCGCGCGGGGGTTCGATAACGGCAAGTTCGATCCGCCGGTTATCGCCCACCGCTATACCTTGGCTCAAGGGCGGGAAGCTTACGAGGCGGTGGCCCAGGGCACACCTGGACGGGTCGTGATTGTGCCCTGACGGGGCAGGTTGTTACCGGGAGGGACCAGGGTGTCCCCGTTTTTCGGTACGCCATTCCAGACACGGCTAGGCGTCACGCACCTTCGGCTTCCGCCCCCGCCGCGGCTTGGCCTCAGCCTGCTGCACAATCAGGCTCTGCAGGTAAGCGATCCCCTCTTCCTCCGGGAAAAAGGCGATCACGTCCGCAACGGACAGATTGTGACGCTCCTTCAGCGCCAGAAACTCCGCTTTCGCCCTCTCCATGGCATTTAGAGCAGCCTGTTTGGCCGTCTCTTTCTTGGTTTTGGGCGGTGCGCGTTGTTCGATTTCCTTATCGAGTGCCGCCAGTTCTTCCTGGAAGCGGCGGAAGGCGTCTTTCGGGAGGGTCATGGGAACGAAGTGTGCTGCAGGATCGGTGATTATCTCATAGGCAGGTGCGCCTTCCATCGGTTGTTCCTTTTTTTCGTCAGCGACGCTCTCCTACAACAAACTGACAAGGGGCATTGCCTGTCAGGGCGGGCCATGGTGGGCCTTTCGCCCGCTGGATAAGCACGCATTGGGATGCGGGCCAAAACGTGATGTAGCCCTGGTTCTATGTTTTCGCCTTCACGTTTCAAGAAAACCCGGCTGCGTATGATGGCCCCCCAACGCACCATCCTTGCCGCGAAACGTCAAAAACAGCCTCTGGACCCAACACGGGGGCGTCTATGGCACGGTCTAAGCTTTACCTGTTTTGCACCATCGGATGTCATATCGCAACGGACGGTAGGGGCGCGCTTATCCAATGCTCAGGGGTGCACCGATGCTGAAATCAATAACGGAAAACAAATGGCTGCAGCAGGTGACGGTCTTCGTCGTGTACGGGACGGTGTACACGCTGTTGCGGCCTTATTCGGTTGGCATCTGGCACATCATCAGCGGCCTGCGATTGGGCTGTCTGCTGCTGTTGCCCTATCGCTATTGGCCAACCCTCGCACTGGCCGAACTTGGCCCGACGCTCTATTACACCTCGCCGGAGCAGGCGCCCTTCGGCCTCGCATGGGAAATCGGCAATTCGATCCCAGCCATTCTTTTTGCCATGCCCATCGTAGCGTGGTGCAAACGCAGCCTTGGCCTATTCCCATCCAAACACCTGATCAGGGCCAAAGCGCTGCTTATTTGCATCGCGCTTTCCGCCGCTGTCTGGACGGCTATCACCGTATCTCTGCTGCTGGTCGTGGTGCAGCCGGCCGGCACCCCGCATCCTTACCAATTCCAGAGCATACAGGCCGTGCAGCTTTTCCTTGGCAAGTACGCGGGGATTCTTACCATTCTGCCGATCGCTTTGGCACTCAAGCTGCAAAAGCCTCAGCCCTGGCGCAATCGCTTTGCCAAGTGGATCAGCAATCCGCTGTTGCAAGAATCCATGGTCTTGCTGCTGCCAACATTGGCCGTTCTTTACTGGCTTAATCTGCATGCTCCCACAGGCATCAAGCCAGTCATACGCATGGCCATGTTGCTCCCGGCGGCATGGCTCACCTTGAAACATGGCTGGCGCGCGGCAACGGTCGGCACGACAGCGGCAATCATTTGCATCTTCATGAACATGGAATCGCTCATTGGCGATCTGGACGTGATTGGTGCACAAGCCTTTATCGCTTTCTCAGTCACATGCCTGCTTGCACTTGGCGTTCGCGTCAGCATGCAGAACGCCGCCGAAGAGCAGGAGCGCGTCGATGCCAACGCAGCCGTCAAACTTGCGCAACAAGGTTTGTACCTGTGCGAATTGCGCATGAGACAGGCTTCGCAGACGCTTGAGCAAGTTGCCGGCGGCCTGCAATTGACCCAAACGCGGCTACTTAATCGCTTCAAGCATATGATCCCGCCGATGGAAGGCCAGAGTTACTACAAGCAAATGGCCACCACGCAGAGCCAGGTCTATCAATTGGTGGAATCCATGCACCCGACGGCTTGGCGCGAACGTGGCCTGCCCGCCGCACTGCGCGAAACCATCGGACGCGCGTTGGACGAGGCCAGCATTGCCTACCGCTTCGAGCTGACCGGCCGCGGGCTCAGCCAGCTTTCACCCAGTGTGCACGCTGCCATTTATCGCTTGGCCTGCGAAGCCGTGGTGTATGTGATGGCACAACATGCCTGGTCCACCATCACCATCTCGCTACGCGGTGGTTTCACTCACGGCCAGCGCTGGGCCGTGCTGCGTGTCGAGGGCAGTGCACATCACACGGAAGCTGCCCTGCCCGTTCAAAATAAGCAGGAAACGCAGCACCTGGCGGCCAAACTCGGTGCAAACAGCCTGAGCGCGATGGCGATGCGTGACTACGCGCGCCTGTACAACGGTGAGTTGCACACGTTTACGGAAGCGAATGCGTTCCGCATGACCAGCTTGTTGCACGACGTAAGCCAGCGGGTGCAGGAGCCGCGTGCTGCGGCTCCCGCTGCCTCGCCGGAGCTATACATCCGTTGAGACAATAGAGCTCAAACCACCATCAATGACCGGTGCCACCGCTGACTATGCTGCAGTTGGCGGGATTCGTGCAAATACCATTTGGCGTCACCGGCGGGGTCGTCGCCACATTAACCTGCGCCGCCCCCGTACTGGTCGGCGTAACCGTAATACGCGTACTACTGTCGCTATAAACCGTCTCCGTCACGCTTGCATTTTCCGATGCCGCCGACTGAGCAAAGCTGTGCTGCGTCGTCACATATTGGGCATCCACGCCCACCGGCAACACCAGCACCACGTTATCCGCAATCGCCACGGCGGCACGCACCGTGCCGTTCAAATCATTAACCTGGACATAGCGAATACCATCTCGAACAAATACGTAGACATGGTAATGCGGACTTACGCTGACATCCGTCGCATTCGGCCACGATTGCCCGAGGCCAGTAACAGGCGCCTGGGCGAGGGCCGACGTGGATAAAAGCGCTGCGAACGCTATCGCTACGACGCCAGTGCGCGAAGCAAAACCGAATGGTTTGCGAAACATAAGTTACCCCCTTCTATCATGGCAGCACCGGTTACCTGGGCAAATCTAACACCAGGTCGTGTATAAGGCGTGTCGTTCCTTATGCCGCGCCTTGCCTGGGTTATAGGCCCAAAAAACGCCCATATTGGAGACACCGTTCTCCTTTTCAATAGGGTATATCCGAGGTGCTATTGCCTAAATCGATAAAAATAGTGCACGACCCAGTGCGCTTATCTCTCGAAAATCGCCAGGCTTACTGAGGACATGCGTTAAAAAGATTTGCAAAATTCGTTCATATTGACTAGCTTGATACTGGCATCACCCATAAAACCACTATAAGGACCAATCATGGCCATTGACCTGAAAAACCTTTCACCGAAAGAACTCCAGTCACTCATTAGCAACGCGAACGCACAAATGCAGGAAGCCAAATCCAGTCAGATCCACGAAGTCCGCAAGAAAATCGACACGCTGCTCAGCAACGCCGGCCTCACGTTGGCCGATGTGTATCCCACCCGTGGTGGCCGCGGCGGCAAGGTCGGCAAGCGGGGAACCGTCGCCCCGAAATACCGCAATCCTGAAGATCCTTCGCAAACCTGGACCGGACGCGGCAAGCGCCCGCTGTGGTTTGCCGCGGCGCTGAAAAAGCGTGGCGTTACTGCAGAAAGCCTGTTGATCGATGGTGCCGTCACCCGCAAGAAGGCAGGGCCGTCGAAGAAAGCTGCGAAGAAAGCAACGCGTCGCAGGGTCAAGCGGCGTTGAGGGTGGGTTTGGCCTCTATCCCTCTTCATTTTTGGAAGAGGGTGGGGTGAGAGGCCAAACTGCCTGGCATGAAAAGCAAAAGGCGCGGGTTTCCCCGCGCCTTTTCTTTTTGCTTATGCCATCAACCCTGGCTTGCCCTGAGCACCTATTCTGCCTCGCCGTGATTCCCGCAAACGCGCAGGCGCTTTCGTGGGAATCACGGTAAGGGAGAGCACATACCTTCGTGACAACCCTCCTCTACTGCATGTAAGGGAGGGAGAAAATCAGCATCAGAAAGAATATTTCACCGTCACCAAGGTCGTCATCCCCGAATCCACAATATCGGACAACGCAAGATTGTTCTTCCCAACATGAGACCAATACGAGTAGTTGCTGGTCAGGTTGGAAATCGACAAATCGACCTGGAAATGGTCGTAAAAGGCATAACCGGCATGCAGGTCGACACGCGTTATCGGGCGCACCCACAAATCATCCCAGGTCGCGCCCTGCCCCAGATAATCGTAGGTCGCGATATATGAGCTGGCGTAGTGGTAACTCAGATTCACCGAGAAACCATTCTTTTCGTAAAACAGCTCACCGTTGGCCATCAGGTCCGGCGCATTCTGGATGCGCTCGTTATGGAAACCCGCCATGCCCAAGTCCACCGACGTATGCTGGCCGGTCACATTGAAGCCGACACCGAAGCCATCCAGCGGCGCCGGCATATCCTGGAATTTCTGGCGCACTGCCGCCTCGATGCCATACACCCGGCCGTCGCCACCGTTCATCGGCTTGATGTACTGGATGGTACCGCTATCTGTCGTGCCCGCATTGACCGGATTGCTGCCGGCTTCGTAGATGTAGTTGGACAGCTTCTTGTAGAAACCGGCCAGCATGGCATGGCCACCGTGCTGATTGCTCCATTCGCCGGACAGATCGATGTTGAGCGATTCGATCGGCTTCAGATCCGGATTGCCTTCGGTGATGGTGGTCAGGCCATCCGCCGAAACGCTCACCTGCGAACCGCCGCCCAACTGTACAAAGGCCGGGCGCGTATAACTCGTCCAGATCGCTCCGCGATATACCGCGCCATCACTCGGGCGATAGTTCACGAAGACGCTGGGCAGCGGTTCGTCGTAATGGGTGAAGTTCTTGGCGAAGTAGCCAGGAAGCTCGTTGCCGGACGCATCCTGCGGCGTCACCCAGAAATTATTGCGGATATCGGTATGCTCAAAGCGCATACCCGGAATCACTTCCAGATCGCCCCACTTCAACGTCGCCATGGCATAGGCGGAACTCACAGCCTCGTTGGCGCGCTGCGTATTGCAGTTCCAGTTGTTGATATACAGGTTGCTGCAGGTGTCGAGGTCACCGGGAACCACGTTCGCCGCGATCAGCCGCTTTAGTGCCGCCTGGTTGATGGTGGGCACGTCATAGCTGTAAACACCCGGGAAAACGGACGAGTAATAACCATCGATCAGCCCCAGCGAGCCGAAGCTGCGGTCATCGGTGTATTTGCCAGTGGTCCAGTCGCGGTTGGTAAACTCGCGGTGGCTATCGACGTACTTCACACCCATCTGCACGGATGTCAGCGCACCGTCGTTGAAGTCATAACGTGCATCGAACTTCGCACCGCCCTTCTCCTGGCCGCTGTACGACTCGGTCAATTCGCCCGCACGCCGCGCGTACATCGTGGATACGCTGTTGAACTGCGCCGTCATCGCCGGCGTCAGCGTCGGATACGGAAAACCGTTGGCGCCGTACGTCATCACCGTGCTCGCGCCGTAGGGGAAATTGGCGGAAGAATATTCGTCATTGCGCGCTGAGATTTCCACGTGATCCGGACGGTCGTTATGGCCCCAGCTGTAGAACAGATTGGGCGAGAAGGTCCAACCACCCATGTTCTTGTCCGCACCGAACTGGATAGTTCCCAGATCCGCCTTCTCCGGATTGGTTTCGTACCAGAAACGCGTGGCGATGCGACCAATCACGGGCTGATAGACGCCCGTGGTACCGATCTGGCTGTAGGTCACATTGGCCGGAATCAGCTGCAGATAAGTCGTATCCTGCTCGGTCTTGGCATAGGCATAGCTCATGCGCGCATAAGTGGTCAGCGTGTCGTCCACCTTCCAATCCAGCGACACGTTACCGCCATAGCGATGCGTGTAACCCGAGGATGTACCCATGTACATGCCGGTGCTTTCCAGGTTCCGTTGCGGATCGAAACCTGGTGCGTTGTTACCCGCTGCGGTGGTGCGTGCAAACTCCCACGTGCCATCGCCCAGGGCGGCCGTGGCCGCGGCCGCCTCGCTGTTCACGTAGTTGCGGCTGTCGTAGTACGCGCTGGCATATATGCCGAACTGATGTGCCGAACCCAACTTGGTCTGGAATTCACCGGCCAAGCCGCCGCCCAGGCCGTTATCACCGTAATCGCGCGCGCGGCTTTCCACGCGGCCGCTTGCGGTGGTGCTGCCGCTGGTTGGCGCGTTGAAATCGAAGGCAGTCGGGGTGCGAAAATCGATCGTGCCGCCGATGGCGTCACCATCCATATCCGCCGTGGAGGTCTTGTTGAGCACGATGGTCTGCAAACCTGACGGCGGCAGCAGGCTGAGCTGCACGCCACGGCTGTACGCCATGCCTTGCGCCACGTTGACGCCGTTGATCAGGTTGACGTTGTACTCGGCGTTCAAACCACGCACCGAGGTGAACATGCCTTCGCCACGCGAGGCACCGTCGATGCCGCCGAAATACGATTGCCCGGTGTTGAATACGTTCACGCCGGGCAGCAGACCCAGCGCTTCGGCCACATTGTGGACCGCGGTGTATTTCAGATCATCCGCCGACAGCACGTTGACCGTATTGGTGGCATCCATCTGGATCTGGCTGGCGTCATAGCGGTTTGCCGCCACGGTGATCTTGGTCAGCGAGGTGGCGCTGCTGAAAACTGCTGTCACCGTGCCCTGCTGCGGCACATCCACGGCCGCGGTCAAGGTGCGCGACGCGGCCGATGCCGCCGTTAGCGTGTAGTGGCCGGCGGGCAGGTCCTTCAATACAAAATGGCCGGAAGCGTCGGTCTGCGCGCTCTGTCCTGCAGGGGCGATGGAAATGGTCATGCCGGCGAGCGGCTTGCCCGTTGCAGGATCGGTAAGCATGCCGCTCACATCGCCCGCCTGCACGGCTGGAACCAGCAACAGACTGCCCATGGCAGCAAGAATCGAATATGCCAGCAAACGCTTCTTCGTACGGTACATCGCAACGCACTCCAAGTGGGAACCTCAACCGCTCGCCACCAAGGCGGCAAGCGAAAGTCGGCGAAGCTAGAGAGCGCGCATGAAAATTCGATGGCAATAACATGAAGCATTGCGCATAGCACGATGCTCATCACCCATTGCTCACTTTTATTTAGACGTCCAAATGATTTTTCATCGTATTCATGACCGTGTCATATGGATGCAAGCCATATGCATCAAAAATCGCCTATATAGATCGATTGAAACAAGATGCAGTCACTGCACACTCACCCATGTCCCAAAATGACAATCACAATCCACCCATGCGAGTGACACGAGACATCACGATCGGGCATGCCCTGGTGAGCCTGCTTGCAGTGTTGCTCTTCGGCTTCGCCACGAACGCAAGCACCACGCAACCCACGCCGTTGCGATTGAACGAACTGCAGTACATCGGCAGCCACAACAGCTACCACGCAGGGCTTGGTGCCAGCGAAACGATTGTCTGGAAGCGGTTCGACCCAGTGACATTTGCGATCCTCGACTACGCGCATCCTTCATTGACCAAACAGCTCGACGATGGCGTACGCCAGCTCGAGCTGGACGTTTACGGCGACGCCCAAGGCGGACGTTATGCGCATCCGGCCATCGATAGTCTGGTACGCCAAGCCGGGCTATCGCCGGATCCGCCATTTGCCGATCCCGCCGTGATGCAGCGCCCCGGCTACAAGGTCATGCACATCCAGGATCTAGACCAGCGCAGCAATTGCCAGCCATTCATCACTTGCCTTGCTGAGGTCCGCACCTGGTCGCAAGCGCATCCCACGCACCTGCCGATCTTCATCCTGGTGGAAACCGTGCTTTCACCCACGCGCAAGCCCTACCCCGTCGTCGAGCCAGAGCCCTTCGATACCAAAGCGCTTGATGCGCTGGATGCAGAAGTCCGCTCGGTGTTTGCGCGTAACGAATACATCAGCCCGGACGACGTGCGCGGCCAGTTCCCCACACTCAATGCCGCCATCCGCAAGCAAGGCTGGCCCACGCTGAAAAGTGCGCGCGGCAAAGTGATTTTTCTGCTCGACCAGCGTTGGGTGGGGCCGGCGTATCTGCAAGGACACCTTTCGCTACGCGGCCGCGTTTTTTTCACCAACGCCGTACCAGGCACCGACGACGCCGCTTTCACCGAACTCAACGACGGCGATGCCGCCAGCATCGCTGGCCTGGTGAAACAGGGCTACCTGGTACGCACCCGCACCGATGCAGACCTCAAGGAAGCCCAACGCAACGACACCACGCGCCGCGATGCAATGCTGGCCAGCGGTGCGCAATTGCTGAGCACGGACTACCCGGACGGCGAACCGGCGGCTACGGGTTATGTGGTGAGCTTCCCTGCGCATTTGCATGCGCGATGTGATCCGCTGTTTGCGCAAGTGCCTTGCACTTCTGCGGAGCTTTCGCCTTGATCATAGAAGTCTGTTCAGGGCGACATGCGTACGCAAACCGGAAACAGTCCCTCCCCTGCTTGCAGGGGAGGGTCAGGGTGGGGTGATGCGAGCGAAGCTCGCGTCCGGCTATGCCGGACTGAGCGTTAGGCACAGCCAAGCATCATCGCAAGATTCGCTTCACCCCACCCCAACCCTCCCCTACTGCACGTAGGGGAGGGAGCGGCTCAGGCAAGTTGAGAGACTCCGCGAATGTATTGGGCCTTCACGGGGATGACGTCAGGACAGAACCGACTGCACTAGGAAAAGCATGTCCGCTCTCCACCACAAACAAATTCCGTACTTTGCATTTGTGCTGCTTGCACTATTCGCCATATCTGCAACAACACATGCCAAGGACAGCCTCCAACTGGAACGCGTCATCCTGCTCTACCGCCACGGCGTACGCACCCCGCTCCCCGGCGAAATCCAGCTCGACGACGTCACCGACAAACCTTGGCCCAGCTGGGCACAACCACCCAGCGAACTCACGCCACATGGCGCGGCAGGCGTCCGCCTGATGGGCCAATATGATCGGCACCGTTTAGCTGCAGCCGGTTTGTTTCCAACCCACGGTTGCCCCGATCCCACGCAACTCTGGTTCTGGGCCAACACCGACCAGCGCACTATCGCCAGCGCGCAGGCACTCGCCGAAGGCTTCGCACCCGGCTGCAACATCGATATCGGTCATCTACCCCAAGGCAGCGAAGATCCACTTTTCCATCCCATCGAAGCCGGTGCTACCGACTGGAATGCACAACACGCCGTGGCGTCCATCCAGGCCAGCACCGGTGGCCCGGATACGCTGACTGCCCCACATCGCGATGCACTCGCCACGATAGCCAAAGTGATGGGCTGCGGTTCACGGCACGATCCCGAGTGGTGCGCCACGGATCAGTGGCGCGGCGGCCTGATCGTTTCGCCCGACCGCCAGCACATGCTGCTGACCGGCCCTATCGCCAAAACCTCCGGCACCGCCGAAGTCATCTTGATGGCTTACGCGGAAGGACGCGCCATGCGCGACGTCGGCTGGGGGCGTGTCACACCAGAGCAGTTGGAGCAGCTCTCCCAACTGCACGCTTTGCTGTTTGATATCTATGCACGCCCTGACTACATGGCCGAACGCGTTGCTTCGGTCATGAGCCAGAAAATCGTTCATCTGCTGCAAGACGAACGCGCACCTCGCCTGAGCGTGCTGGTAGGCAGCGACAACAACATCGTTGCGCTGGCATCCATGCTTGGCTTGCACTTCAAGATGCCCGGATATGCCAACGATGATCCGCCGATTGGCGGTGCATTCGGCATCGAGCTATGGCAGAACACCACCAGCGGACACCGCTACGTGCGCGTGTTCTATCAGGCGCAAAGCCTGGCGCAGTTACGGTCGTTACAACCCGCTAGCGCGCTGGCACAGCCTGCCACGCTTATCTTGGAGCCACCCGGCTGCCAACCCGACGACAAGGGCCGTTGTCCGATAGAGGTTCTGCTTTCCCGCCTGCATCGGTGATGGGCTGGCGTCATGGGGCATACCCAGCCTGCCCTCTGCGCTACCGTTTCATCGTCAGATAAGCAAGAATCAGCCCATGCTCGGATAGACAGCACATGGCGAACGGGGCGCCACGAGGTGTCAAAGGGAAGTCCAGAAAGGTTTTCAGTTGGGTCTTACGCTGCGCGGCACTGGCAGCGCAGTGCGCGGGCGATGTTTGCATGGGTCTTCTTGCTGCTGCTGACACCGCATGCCCATGGCCAGGCCATCAGCCTTGCCTCTTTCACGCAACTAAGGGGCTTGACCACCCTGGAAGACAATTGCCTGGTGCAAGACCATCGGGGCTTTGTCTATGTGTGTACCGAGAACGGGCTCTTCCGTTTCGATGGCCACGTTTTTCAGCGTATCGGTGCGGAGGAAGGCTTGCGCGGCAGCTTTATCGCCGCCCTGCATGAAGACGCTTCAGGCCGTCTCTGGGTAGGTACACGTACGGGTCTTTATGTTGGTGACGGGCTGCATTTCACGTCGGTGATGACACAGACGCGTTCCATGACGGTCGACCCTGGTGTCATGCTCGCGGACCTGGACGGTCGTTTGTACGTGGTGAGCCAACACCGCTTATGGGTGGTTGAAGCCACGGGTAACGCATGGCGCATGTATCCGCGTTTCGATGCATTGGCGCTGAGCAAGAACCCCGTCCTGGCAGATATCACCAGTGTCTTCAGCGATGGCCACACGCTATGGTTCGGCTGCGATAAATCGCTGTGCCAGTTGGTAGGCGATCAACTCCATATCTGGAGCGAACCGGAGGGCATTCCCGCCGATACGTGGACGTCTTACCTGCGTGCCCGTGATGGCACGCTGTGGGCGCGCAGCCCTCACTACATCCGTGCACTATCTGTTGGCGGGAAGTCATTCGCAAATCACGACCTGCCCGGCGCACGCATCGTCACCGCTTATCTCGACATGGTCGAAGACGATCGGGGCCGCCTGCTTACCCGCGCCAACGATGGGCTGGCGCGATGGGATGGCAAGACCTGGCGCATCTTCGATACCGGCAACGGCCTGCCGAATATCGGCATTGATGCCTTGCTATACGACCGCAATCACGTGCTGTGGATCGGCACCTACGGTCGCGGCGTGCTGCAATGGCGAGGCTACGACCGCATGCAGAGCTGGCAGACAGCCCAAGGATTGGATAGCAGCCCAACCTGGGCCATCGCACGCGCCAAAGACGGCACGCTGTGGATCGGGAATGAACTTGGCGGGAGCGTACTCGCCTCCGACAACTCGCGCCCTGCTCCTTGGCCGTTGAAGCCGCCGCCCCTGGCCCAAGAGACCACCGGCCTGCACGCCCTGCCTGATGGTGACATGCTGGTTGTCTATTACTCCGGCGAGCTCGTTCGCTATCACGCCAATCAAGGCACCACGGAGGAACTCGCACACTCGCCGGCTTATGTTCGTGATATGGAAGTGGATAGCCATGGGCAGATATGGCTATGCACCGAACGCGGCTTATACGTCTATGACGGACATGCACTACAGCGTGCAGGCAGTGGTGTGATTCCCGACACCGTGTTTGCCGATGCAAGAGAAGACGCGCAAGGCCGACTGTGGTTCAGTGGCGATGCGGGTCTGTTTCGTCTCGACCATGGCCAATGGACACGCGTTCACGTCACTGGCGCGCCATCCGACCAGGATTTCACCCACATGGAAATCCTGTCTGACGGCGATATTTATCTGGCCGGCAATTTCGATGGCCTATGGCACGGCCACATCACCAACGGCAGCACGCTTGCGGTACAGCACATCGCCAACGACCTTCTCGACGCCACACGCATCTATTTCATCCGACAGGATCGCCGTGGCTGGCTATGGATCGGCGGCACCGATGGTGTGGAGCTGTTCGATGGCCAGCACTGGCGGCGCATCACCGAAGACGACGGATTGATCTGGGACGATATCGGCGAAAACGCCTACTTTGAAGATAATGATGGCTCCATATGGATCGGTACGTCGAACGGCATCACTCACTTCATCCATCCGGCTTCGCTGATCACTCCCGATCCGCTGACCGCGATCATCGCCCAGGTGAGCCTGGGTGGCGCGCCGCAATTGCCGGCTTCCAGCTACCGTTTTGACGACGCACTCCAACAGCCGCTTACGCTGCACCTCGCCACGCTGGGCGCCCCTACACGCCGCACGCTGCAATACCGCTACCGGCTGCAGGGTTTGGAGCACAACTGGGTCACATCGGATCGCTCGCAAGTGGACTATCCACCCTTGCCACCCGGCGATTTCGTATTCGAGGTGGCCGCCTATGACCCGGATAGCCGCCAGCTCTCACCCGTCATCCAACTACCCATTCATATCGTGCCGCCATGGTGGCAACGAACACCGGCCATCCTGGCCGGCGTGATACTGCTCATGATGGGCATTGCGCTGATCTGGCAGATCCGCACCCAAAACCTGCGACAGCGTGCACGCACCCTCGAGCGCCTTGTCGCCCAGCGCACACACGAGCTGGAAGTAGACAAGCAAACCCTGGAAGAAACACGCGCCGCACTGTGGCACCAGGCCAACCATGATGCGCTGACAGGCCTACCCAACCGCTCACGCATACTGGAAATATTGACCCAAGCCATGGTGCACGCGCGCGAGCACCACCAGCCGCTGGCGGTTGCACTGATCGATCTCGATCACTTCAAACATATCAATGACTGCTATGGACATCTGGCCGGTGATGCCGTGCTGATCGAAGCCTCTAAACGGCTGCGCGACACCTTATCGCCTGATGCCACCCTGGGCCGCTACGGCGGCGAGGAAATCCTGGCAGTCATACCAGTGACCTCTCCCACCAGCTACTCGCCTTTTGAAGCACTACGCCAATGCATCGCCCAAGCCCCCTTCGGCGGCGACGGTGCGCGTGTAGAACTCACTTGCTCAGTCGGCGTGGCATGGTTGCAACCCCAAGACCGCGATGGCTTCGATCTTATCCGTCGCGCGGATGTGGCGTTGTATATGGCCAAGACGTCGGGGCGTGATCAAGTCATGGTTGCTGGTGAGGGTTGTCAATCGGCCTAGTAGCTTCGTGTGCCGCGCACAGAACAACCACCAAGCTTAGTTCAATCATGAACCATTTTTTACTTAACAAATAAGCTTTAGATAACTCACCCGCCGCAAGCGGCAACAGCATTCGTTCCAACAATGCGATACTCCACAGCATCAAGACTGGTTATCTTAAAATCCCAATCATGCAAAATACCTCTAAAATCATATGATGGCGTTCGCCCAACATAAATCCCAACAATGCCTTTGAACAACACATAGTGAAACATGTAATTTGGTGACGCATCAAAAACCAACCACATATCATTATGCAAAATCGTCACAAATTTTGGCCGAAATTTTAGAAGATCATAATTTGTTTCGCTGCACTTTCTAAAATAAGAAAATGCAAAACCATTACGGTCCGTTAAACATATTTGGAATTTGTCACTACAATCATATAGCGAAGCATCATGTGATCCTGGGATGCGGAGAACTCTCGCCTCTGTGTTCAATTCAATTTTACTTCCATCCAAAGACGTAAAGACAGCATGTGGACCAGTTGGCTCGCTAGACACCATGCTCGCACCACCAAGCAGAGCGATCAACAAAGCGGATTTGAGGGAATTTCGGATCATTGGCAGCCACCTGGCATGGCGCAACCAAATGGCACCTTCACGGTGTTGGTCATTCGAGCTCCCGCAGAACTAGCATCCCTTTCGCGAAACCATGCAATCGTAAAGGTAGTCACCAGCTATCACAAACTCATTCGCATGCGCATCGAATATGATTCAACTAGCATCATCGGGTGCGATGAAATACTGAAGAAACGGCACTCCTGAAGAAGCTCCATTTTTTCTTAATCTTGATTACGCTCGTTCAAGTATATCGAACAGTTTGGAAACATCGATGGGCACTTTGCGTTTCACTGCCCATCGAGCCGCCTCATCAATGGCGGCATGAATTGTACCTTTAAGGTAGTTGCGTGGATCCAATGGCACTTCTTCGGGCACCGCCACCTGGACCATTAGCAAAGCTCTCGGCTTAGAAAATCGACCTGTGCGAACTCCAACAAACTCCGGCTTCAACATATTCCCCGGAACTTGAAATACAACATTTAGATTCAAAGGTGCCTCGATACCCCGTCCTGCCTCACCGATGCGAATGGTTAATTCTCGAATAGCATCATCCAATGGCTTGTTAGCTAAGGTTGAACCACCAACGATCCAACCAAGGGAAAGAGCCGGCGTCTCTTCCATTGCATCTGCAGCTTTCATGGGACATCTCCCGTCTTAAGCCACCATGCTCCAAGTGATGATCCTCAGCTACGCGGTTTGCGGACTTTCTTGGCGGGCGGGGGCACAAATAACCCAGACTCGGGACCTGACCAGATATCGTAAACGGCACGGAGATCTCTCTTTCCTGTCTTCCGCACGAAATTTTGAGCCATGCTCACAAGAAATCCAACGGTATCCATTGACACCACGCCTGTCCCGACGATCAGCACCTGACCATAGTCCATACTTCGCCTATCGCGCAGATCCTGGCCCCATTGCAGGCGTTCCGAATGCGTCCGAAGCATCACCTGCCCAAGATACATGCCACAATCCATTGCCAGCGAATACGTACGGTTAGTCAACTCCCACTGCTCAACAGGCAGAATATCTTTAAATTGATGCGGCGTTTCCTCTCGCAGCTTCGCTAACTCTTCGGGTGCACGTGCGCGTGTTTCAACTTGAGAGGCAAGCCACTCCCCCAAAGTATCGAGGGACTCTGGAGTTTCGTCCGCATGCCAACGCTCAAATCCGGGAGTGGTTCGCACGATAACTTCAAGAATACGGATGCGTTCCGGCAAAATATCAAGAAACCACTCTCGATATTCGGCCAATTCGCGCTTGGACATTCGAGGAAAGTCCAACGTAAAAGGAGGCTGTATGATCGGGTAAGTCATAGTTCAATGCTCTACAACGTTGATGCCTGCTTTGTCCAAAGCTTCGCGCACAGGTGCTGAAGCACCACCACGCCCGGTGACCGGACTCTGGAAGAAATGCCAAGCGCCACCTTGCACGCGTCCATTGTTCTGGATCAACCATGCATCCTTCTGAATCTGACGCCTGACTGCCGAAGTCAGCGATACGTAGCCTACTTTCGATTCGTTGATGATGCCACCTGCAAAACGATCTACGAAACGCGCTCCGAAGGGTGTTGGGAAAAACTCATTTGCAGAGCCTCCCAATACCTTGAGAGCATCCTCCCCTATTTTGCCGGTAGCGCCGATACGCCCTAAATTGAGAAACTCGCCGTCTCCTGGTGCCACGGCAAGACTGCCAAATATCCAATCACTGGCACCACAGCTCGCACCTGTAGCGCAGGCACCTAATGTCACCCCAGGTATTGCATCGACCACTGGCGCAGCAGCAGCAGTGGCAGTAGCTATCTCCTGATTTGCTTCGCCATTCATGTAACCAAGAGTGGCTCCCGCCTGGCCATAAAGCCTCGTCGGCATTCCACTTCCGCCACTTAGCTCACCTTTGCCAATACCATCAAACCAATTGGAAAGTCGGCGCATGGCCGCGCACCCCGGACCACAGTCGTCCTCCATACCCGTTGGATCCATCCCCATAATCGGGTTGTTGTCGACGTAGGTATATCGATTGAAGTTGAACGCATCACCTGCCCGTGGTCTGACGGGATCTGTGCTCAAAAAATGCCCCGTCGCCGGGTCGTAATACCTCGCCTGCATATAGACGAGATTCGTCTCCGGGTCATTCACATGCCCGGTATATCCCGGTCCTTTAGGCGCAGGACCCGGCGTTGACGTGCCTTGTGGCGCATACGTTCCATACGGCGTGTAATCAAACGTCGCGGTGATATTGCCGCTCGCATCTGCCTCTGCCAGCGGCGTGCCCTGCGGATCGGTGTATACATACGTTACCGTGCCTGTGCTCTGTGCAAGCGCATGCGTGCCTACGAACAGCAAGCTCAGCGCCAACCAACGAAGCAAAGTTCCTATGAACTTCCCACTGTGCTGCTTCTTATCGGTGATCACGGCGTAACGTCCTTATTCATGAATTTTTGCGATAGGCGATCAGAGCGTTGGCAAGCTTCGGCTTTCCAAACTAACTACCTGGCACGATGCCATTGGCCATGGCACCGATGACCTTCCACCCCGAAGGAATGGAAAAGCTCGGGCAGGTATAAGGCATGGGTGCTGGGGTGCTTTCATAACCAGCACCGCCCATGGGTGGGCATGCTTCGAGCTCCAGTGCGCCGTGCTGGTAGATCACGCCGGTCATATTGGTGCCCCGCCCTTCAATCAGAAAACCGGCGGAACTCCATGGAAGCTTGTAACCGCTGTCGAGCCACCATTCCGTGGTTTGCCACAGTGTCTGTTGCCCGATTTCGTTGAAGGTGCGGTCCAGTTCCAAGCCGTACGCGGTTTCATTCGAAGCGATGTAGATATCGCTCATCAACGTGCCTTCGTAGCCGCCGCCTAGCGCAACCATGGTGCTACCCGGGCCATAGGTCCCCAGCGAGTACGAGGTGAATCCATTGCCTGCGCTGTCCCACACATAAAGGTCTTGTGCGGCGCTCGTCCACAACACGGAAACGCGGTTGGACGGTGTGTAGTACCCGATGGAGATGGGGTAGTAGCCGCAGGTAATGCTGACGGTTTTTGATTCCGTATGAACCCCGTTTTTCATCAGCCAGTAGCCGAATTGGCACTGGGACGGATTCAACCAAAGCAGATCGTCCTGACCATCGCCGTCTACATCACCGGCACCGACAAGAATCCAGCCTGCGGGGTAGCTGTCCAGTTGGGTGGATGTGAAGCCGCCTTGGCCATTATTCGTCCACAGATACAGATCATTTTTACTGCTTGTAAACACCAAATCGGCCAAGCCATCGCCGTTGAAGTATCCGATGGCACATCGTATAAGTCTCATCGGCTCGATAGGCGTGGCGTTGTTGCAACCCCAAGATCGCGATGGTTTCGATCTTATCCGCCGCGCCAACGTGGCGTTGTATATGGCCAAGACGTCGGAGCGTAACCGCGTTGTATGCTAGTAGGGAAGAGCGATTTACTTAGTCTCACCAAGACACTTGATCTCTACCCGCACCAGAACAAGACCCATCTCATAGAAGTATCGGAACCACTTTGCCAACAAGAAGTCTATCCTTGCCGGCAATAAATAAGCGTTGATCTTGGTTAACCTGGCGCCGATTGGATAGCCCCCAAAGATCATCATTTTGTTTGGATGACGCCAATCCTATTCCCCCCCCTTCTCGCCTATGTTCTACCGCAGCAAGAAGCGGCTCTTTTTGCGTTAGCCAAAAATAGTCCAACAGGCCACCATAAACTGAGAAAAAAGAGTGTCGGCAGTTGTTGCCAAAACGCATCCAACTAACTATTCATCGTTGCAATGTTACGTCACCGCAAATTATATCAGCAGCTCTTTATTACCCAAATCACATTCCACTTCAGCAAGTTCAAACGTTGGAACTGACCAAATGAATGTATCGTTGTCACACGGCAATAGTCTTCCCACGATATGATCCAGCCCTCTAGGCTGCGATCCTTCTTGAGAACTTTCCACAACATGCGATCGATTTAGAACATTAATCTGGTACACACCACGATACATCCCTTCTAAATATCGTTTCCTTGGAGGATTGCCTGGCATAGGAAGTCGCTCACGAAACCATCTTGATAAACGATCAGCCTTCCGCTTTTCCTCCTCGCCACATGGCAATCCATACGTTATGCCAGCGATGTAATAAGTTAAACCAGGGGCGTCCCAATCGTCGCCGTAGCCGTACCCAAGATTTCCCAACTTGGAGGCATCAACGATAAATTGAAGAAGGTTCTCCATCGAACTATCAGCAGATGACAAGCAAATCGTCAATTCCCTGCCCTCTCGAAAATTAACTGAGAGATAAGAGTTCCACTGTTTTTCCGGATCCAATCCAGACACCGTTCCTCCATACCACTCCGCCTTCAGCCACTCGCACTGGTCGGTTAAATGCTCGATTGGGGTTCGATATGAACGTTTTGCTTTCGTGCGCTGAACAGTCCCAACATTCAAGCTCGCCCAATAGATCGGAAAGTTAGTGGCGATGAGGCGCAAAAGTGACTCATTTGTTATTTGGTCAGCCCAATCGACCATCGTAAACCAGATCATATTAGGCACACCCCCTTGTTTGACATGCCTTTTCCCACTCACGCTGCGCAGGTGTCAGCTTAGCATCATGACGCTCCTGCAAGTAATGATTTACCCAAGCATGGAAAATAATCTGCACCACACCGATTGCTCCGAAAGCCCCTATAGACGTTTCGGGTAAGGGATCAGGCTCAACCACGATGTCTTGACCTGACACTCCCAACCCCACCCTGGACGTAGCCAACTTAGCTTGCAATTCCTGGAGTGTTTGACCTGCAGAACGCACTTCAATCTGATCGATGCTTCCATCCTTCTTAACCACGGTCACATCTGGTCGAATGTTTGGGGCATTTGGGTCACCAGTAACCGTTCGCAAACTCTGATTTAAATGCACCCTTTCGACATCCGGATCCTGTGACATCACCTTCGCTATTCGCTCGGAAGTTGATGCATGTGTCGGTGTCTTACTGGAGGTTTGTCCTTTGTTATAGATTGGGGCACCATTTCTTGAAGCTTGTGTTTGACCACCAGAACCGGATGCAGATCCGGACACCTGACAATTGTATGCCGCGTTGCAACCTGGATCATTTAATTCGCCCGGAAATTTTCCCGTTGGATCAACGTTTCCAATCGGATTATTACGCCCGTAATCGTACCGGTTGAAGCCAAATGCCTCGCCAGCAAGTGGATCGATGGGGTCAACACTCAGAAAACGACCTGTCGCAGGATCATAGTACCGGGCCTGCATATAGACGAGATTCATCTCCGGATCATTGACATGCCCCGTATACCCCGGCCCCTTAGGCGTCGGCCCCGGTGCCGACGTGCCTTGTGGCGCATACGTTCCATACGGTGTGTAATCAAACGTCGCCGTGACATTGCCGCTCGCATCCGCTTCCGCCAACGGCGTCCCCTGCGGATCGGTGTACACATACGTCACCGTCCCCGCGCTCTGCGCCAGCGCATGCGTGCCTACGAACAGTAAGCTCAGCGCCAACCAACGAAGCAAAGTTCCTATGAGCTTCCCACTTTGCTGCTTCTTATCGGTGATCACGGCGTAACGTCCTTATTCATGAATTTTGCGACGAGCGATCGGAGAGCGTTGGCGAACTACGGTTTATGCAAGTTAGCCGCCCGGCACGATGCCATTGGCCATGGCACCGATCACCTTCCACCCCGAAGGAATGGAAAAGCTCGGACACGTATAAGGCATGGGTGCAGGGGTGCTTTCGTAACCGGCACCACCCAAGGGCGGGCACACTTCGAGTTGGAGTGCACCGTGCTGGTAGATCACGCCGGTCATGTTGGTGCCCCGCCCTTCAATCAGAAAACCGGCGGAGCTCCATGGAAGCTTGTAGCTGCTGTCGAGCCACCACTCCGTGGTTTGCCACAGTGTCTGTTGCCCGATTTCGTTGAACGTGCGGTCCAGTTCCAAGCCGTACGCCGTTTCGTTGGAGGCTATATAGATATCGCTCATCAGCGATCCTTCGTAACCGCCACCCAGCGCGACCATGGTGCTGCCAGGTCCGTATTGGCCTAACGAGTAAGGTGTGAATTGATTGCCGGCACTATCCCAAATCTGCAGGTCCTGCGCGGCATTGGTCCAGATGATGGAAATACGGCTGGAAGGTGTGTAATACCCGATCGATAGCGGGTAGTAGCCACAGGTGACATTCGTCGTATCCGTTTCGACATGAACGCCGTTCTTGATCAGCCAATAGCTGAATTGGCAGGTCGTTGAATTGAACCAAAGCAGGTCGTCCTGACCATCACCGTCTACGTCGCCTGCTCCCACCAATATCCAACCGGCGTCATACGTACCTAGCGAAGATGATGTAAATCCGCCACTGCCGTTGTTTGTCCAGAGCACTAGATCGTGGTTGCTGCTGGTAAGAACCAGATCGGCAAGACCGTCGCCATTGAAGTCACCAATGGCACCTACGAAATAGCCGGGTGTCACGTTGAACGTACGCGAGCTGAGCTTGGTGACGGCACCCGTCGCATCGTTGGTGTTCATCAACCAATAGGCCACCTGGCTGGTAGCGACGCTGTACAGAAAGATGTCCGATACACCGTTTCCGTCCACATCCCCGGGCACGTGCAGACCCGACGGAACAGGTGTTGTCACACGAAGTGCAGGTAACGTGTCAAAGCTGACATCCTGCGCATGCAATGTAACAGCTCCAAACGTCAACAACAGAACACTCATCATCTTCAGCCATCGATATTCGCGCATGCATTCCCCCCAAAAGTGACGACCATCCTTGGTCCTAGCATTCCTCTACATTACGGCTTGGTCCACCGCGGCTTTGGCACGTTGCGCCTTTTCAGGGAACGTCTGCAGCGGCCCAGTTGCTCCATGCCGAACAGCCAACGCTGTTGCAGGCTTGCACCTGGAACTGAAGTTGAGCCTCCGTCGTGTAGAGCTGTGACCATGTGGTGGCGCTACCGGAGTAAATCTTCGATGCGCTACCGGTGCCTTGTTTCATCATAAGGGTGTAGCTCGTGGCATTGGTCGACGACCACGACACATGCACTACCCATTTGCCGTTTGGCCCCGATAGAGAGGTCGATATGCTGGGCGTACTGGGGACAAGACTTACCGTCTCGGTAACGACGTTGCTCCAAGGTCCGCAGCCGCTCGCGTTACATGCCTGTACTTGATACTGATACGTGCCGTCACCGCGGCCGCTTGTGCTCCAACTCGTCGCACTGTTGGATTGCACGGTGGTCCAACCACCACCGTTGACGTTCTCCTGCAAGTTGTAGCTGGTCGCTGTGGCGACGCCACTCCAGCTCACGCCATAGCTGCCGCTGTTGCTCGTGCCGCCACCGCTCAGCGAAGGTGCCGAAGCAGGCGGCAACAATACGCTCGTGGTGACTGTGTTGCTCCAACCACTGCATCCACCCACATTGCAGGACTCTACGCGGTAACTGTAGGTCGCATCCGTTTGCCCAGTAGCGTCATAGGCGGTACCCGTGCCGGTCTGCACCGTGGTCCACGCACCACCATTCACCTGCATCTGCACGGTGTAACTGGTGGCTTCGTTATTACCAGACCAATCGACGATGTATGTGCCAGTGCTGCTGTTGGTGGTCTGTACGGATGCCGTTGGTGCAGGTGAAGGCGGTAATGTGACCACCATCGGGCTGGCCGTGACCCACCCTGTGCACGCCGATCCACCGCCGGCCGTGTTGCAAGCTTTTAGCTGGTAAACGTAGCTGCCATTCGTGAGTCCGCTCACGGTGGCATTGGTACCCGTCCCCGTAGGTACCGTGGTCCAGGTGCTGCCGCCATTGGCGCTTTGCTGCAACGTGTAACCAGTGATTGGTGTCGCAGCCGTCCACGTGATAGTTGCACTGCCGGTGTAACTGGTTGCAGGAACGACTAGCGTGGGCGTCGGAGTCGGCACCACGCCGTAGTTGGTATTGACCGTCACGGTTGCCGAGGTCCTCCAACCTGCCGTACCAGACACCGTTCGGTTATGCGCCTGGACCCGATAGATGTAACTACCCGTGACGTTCCCCTGTTGCGCAATCGACGTGCTGGTCGTACCGGTGGCAAGAGCCGCCCACGTGTTGCCGCCATCCGTGGATACCTGCACGTCATAGGTGCTGGCACCCGCTGGCGCACTCCAGGCCACGGTGTAAGCGCCGTTGTCCGTTCCGGCCGGCAGGGGATTGAAGGTCGGTATGGCCGGCCATATGCCCACCGAAATATCTGCCCACCCGCTGCAGCCACTGCTGTTGCACGCCTGCAATTGATAGAACTGCGTACCACCAGTGGTCACCGTCTGCGCCGTCGAAGCGGCGCTACCGCTGTACACCACCGTGGTGCTGCCAGCGCCGTTGGTTGTCTCAAGGGTATAGCTGGTAGCACCAGCAACGGCGTTCCAGCTCACGGTGAAATTGCCGTCGTTTGGATTGGGATTGACCGTAATGCCGGTGGGTACCGCCACTTGCGACGTGACATGCTTGGCGATCAGCTTCGTGCCCAGATAGACGTAGTTTGTTCCCGTCGCGCTGCCTGGATCGAACTCGTACATCAACTGGCCAGCCTGGTCGTAAAAATAGTAGGCCGTGGCCGCACCGTTCGTGCCGGTCTTGGTGACACGACGTCCGGCGGCATCGTAGGCATAGCTCTCTACACCAGATACCTGCAACAACTGGTTCTCGGCATCAAAGCCGTAGGTCGTGGTCGTGCCGCCACTGCTCAAGTTGTTACGGTTGCCCTGATTGTCGTAGCCATAAGTGGTGGTGGTACTGGCACCTTGCGATACGCTTGCCAATTGGTTACTGGCGTTGTAGTTCAAGGTCAGCGTGTTGCCGCCGGTGACCCGGCTACGCAGGTTGTTCAAAGCGTCGTAGGTGTACGTTTCCGTGCCATAGAGCCCGCTGGCCGTGGCATTCGTGAGACGGTTGAGGGCGTCGTAGGTAAATACCTTGCTACGCGTGCCATTGGGTACCAGGTCGTTGACGTTAGTGATATTGCCGTCGGCGTCGTAGGTGTAATCCTCGCTGACGTTCAACGTGCTGCCTGCCCCATAGCTGAAATTACTCAGCAGCTGACGGGCGTTTTGCTGCGCGACGTAGCTCGCGCCATTGCCATAGTTGAAACCGGAAACCTGGGTGTTGGGGAAATAGGCAATGCTGGTGGCATAGCTGCCCACTTGGGTGGCGCGACCAAGTGCATCGGGATTGTAAGCCACGCCTTCACTGCTGCCGTTGTAAGACGGATAACCGATGGCATTGACGTGGCCATACCCATCGTACGAATAGCCCAGCGCCCAGGCATAACCAGGAACGGAAAGCGCCTGGGTCGTGAGCAGGTTGCGTGTGTCATAGGTGAACTGCTGCTGCGTGACACCGGAGCTGACCGTCAAGATGTTGCCGACTTCGTCGTAGCTGTAATTGGTGTCTTGCGTACCTGCTGGTGGCGTGATCGACAGCACGCGATTCATGGGGTCGTAGGTACGTACAGTCTGTGCCGACGTGGCCACATCGCTTTGGCCACAGGTGCCATCCGTGATGGTTTGTCCTTGCGCACTCCACGCCAGATTATTGGCGGTGTCGTAGGCCATCACCGTGCTGCCACTTTCCGGTTCGGTAGTGCGACACAGACGGTGATAGCTGTCGTACATCAGCGTCTTGGTGATGCTGTCGTTTTCGCTACCGTAGGCGCCCGACTGGGTGATCGAGGTCGGGTTGCCGTAGATATCGCGAGCAATGGACTGCGTCACGCCCGCCGGCGCACTGACCTGAGTGGGGTCCTTGTACTCCGGCTCGTCAAACACCTGGTAATAGGTCGTCGTGACATTGCTCTTCGGGTCGGTGACTTGTTTGCCTGCGCCCTGCAGGTAGGCTGTGGTGGTGGTCAGCGAGCCCAGTTCGCTGTCTTCTTGTGTCTGGATTTCACGCTCCAGCGCGTCGTAGGCGTGATGAGTGCCGGTCGTGACGGCAGTGATATCCGGGGTGCCGTACACCGGATATGAGGCGAACGTCGTCGCACCAGTCCAGTCGTAGCTGGTTGCGATGGTGATGTCCTGGCTGCCGTTGGAGGTATCGCTCAGGATCGGGCGCAGCTTGGCATCAAAAAAGGTGGTGGTGACAGCATTGCCGACCGTCGTCTTGCGATCCCAATGAAGACCCGAGATACCACGCTCTGTGGCACTGGTGGGCGTGTAGGTGAAGGTCTTCGAATACCACGACACGCTGTCGTTGGTGGGATAGGTGATCTGGCTGATGCGGCCGATCGGGTCGTAGCTGTATTGCGTGGTGTTGCCATTCTGATCGGTGATCGACGTGATCTGACCTAGGTCATCGACGACCAGCGCTTCCGTGCCGCCGTCCGGATAATCGATTTGCTGCGGAATGCCACGGTAATAATTGCTGAGATTGGTCGTATTGGAGTCGCCATCCGTAAAACTAGCCAGTTGCCCTGCGCTGTTGTAGGTGTAGCTCATCATGAACTCGCCAAAGCGCGAGCGCGATTGCAGCAGGTCGAGGCTGTTGTAAGTGTTGGAAATCTCTGTTTCGTTTGTGGTGTTGTTGACGATCGTCTGCGGCAAGCCCAATACCCACAAGTTGGGGTCGTTGAGATAGCTGGTGGTTTCTTCGATGGACTGCTGGCCCGAGATCGAGTTATAGCGTTTTACATCCGTCGCGTGCGCGTAGGCATCGTAGGCCAGCGCTTGCCACGTGTAGGTATCGCCACCTTCAGAACCTTCTTCAACAGTCTGGCGCAGTTGCAATGGCGCCAGTTCCTCCGTCTGTGCGTGATTGTTGCGGCCCTGCAAATCAAGGCCATATTGTGACGGCCACGGCCATGGCCACGTTTGACCTGCAGGCGGCAGCGGAGCGTAGCTGTCAATTTCCGAACGCAATAGCGTGGCACCGGACCCGTTGCCTTGGTAGTAATCCGTGCGTTGCAGCTGTCCCTCGGTATAGTCCCATTTATTGCTATAGGTATAGCGGACATCGTTGCCATTGGGATCGATGACGTCAGTGTAGACGGTCGAAGCACATGTACCACTTGCATAGCAAGCGTCAGCATTTGAGCTTTGGTTGGGCGGCGAATAACTATACGTCCAGTTCTCAGTGGCCACGCCCGCGCCCGAGATGCTCTTGCTGGTAATAGTAGGTTGGAAGTATTCCTCGGGATAGGTGTAGTACGGCGGATCGCTTGTTTGGCTGCTTGAGCCCCAACACACCTTGGAGATGTAGGAGCGACCATGCGGCATCACGGTTAAGGTGAACGTGCCCGTTAGTCCAGACGGGTGGGTCACCGTTCCCGTGACCGTAGCTTCGTCAACGACACCCGGATTATTTTGGTTGCAGTCAGCGGTTTGCGACATGGTGATGGGCGTCGTTTGGAAAGCGCCCAAGTTGTAGCCCCACGCGCTTCCGTCAGGCAGCGTGACCCCCGTGAGTATGGGAAGCGCTGAATTGCTCGTGTTGTAGGTATAGGTCCAAGTGCGCGGAGCAACGTTTGATGCTTGCGCCGTGACCGAGGTGATGAGGTAACCGGTCGAGTCGTAGCCTATCGTCACCGAGCGCCCATCGCTCGCCGTAATGCCAGTGAGATTGCCATTGGCGTTGTTGTACGTGTACGTCAGCGAATTGCCGAACCTGTCCACCACTCGCGTGACATACATGAACGCGTCGTTGCGCTCGAGCAAATTGCTGGACGCAACCATCGGCTTGATACCGGTGAGGGCTGCTTTCATGGCCGCCGGTGCGGTACCGAGCGGCTCAGTCAGTGTGGTCATTGGGCGGTACACCAAGTGTGTGAAGGTGTACTGCGTGCCGTCTGGCGCTACCGCAATGAAGCCCTGGCCGCCGTCGTCCGCCGCATTGGAGGCGGTACAGCTGATCATCCAATTTTGCTTGGTGACGATGCCGTAGGTCGAGGTACCCGCTGCTGGTGCCAGCGTGTTGGCCTGTGCCCGCGGCATCAGGTCCTGGCTGCCAGCACCCGGCACGATCAAGTGATAGCCGTACCACCATTGATCCGAGCCCCAGGGGTCACCACCTTGAATCGCCGAAGCTGTAGGCGGAGCTCCAAAGTTGGAGCAACGATTGCTGGTGCTCAGGCCATTGGTGATCCAACCTGTATTGCCGCCCTGGATCTTGGCGACAACGGCCGTTTCAATGCGCGGAATATTGAGATCCCAGTCGGCAAACGGCCGCTCTGCGTCGAAGGAGTAACTAAGTGGGCTAGTCGTGGACAACGAGCGCGCTATCACCAGCGCAGGCCCATTTCCCGAAAGGCTCACATCAGTCTCTTCAAACGACAGCTCACCGTTGTAAGGACTGATGTTCTCGCCAAAAGGGTTATTCCCTAGCGGCTCGATGTCCTGGTTGACCTTGATGAGCTGGAGGTATTCCTGGTCGGGCGTAACGGTCTGCGATTGCGACCACGCATTCGCCGAAAGACCGCATCCCACCAGTAATCCAATTACGAAACTGCCCCAAACCTTGGCGCTTCCCATCCTCAATCCCCTTGATTGATTCCCTGGTTCCTTTGGCTGCGCATTGCGCGCAACGCTTTTTCTAAATTCGGAGATAAGTGACGGCGCTGTCAATATGCCGTTGGCAAAAAATTTTTATCGCATAAATTTGCGATCAAACTATCTGATTTAAACAGGACACCTAAGCTGGTGTGTTTCCTCACGAATCTTATGAATGTTCAATCCTGTGCCTCTGCTGCAACGAACCAATAATGCAGTGACTAGCAGCGTCATACCTAGCCGGGAGCTTGTCATTCTCCTAGACATTCGTGCGGCCCCTCCTTTGCTTACACATGACGGACTGGATTACGTATCGTCCCCTAATGACCGGAGGAACACATGCCTTCTTACTTCATTGAAATGGGCCAAGGCATCGTTGCGAAAAGCAACGATCTACTCATCACCACCTCGACATTGCATACATGCACGTTTATCGCAGGCTTTAATGCACAGGTGGGTTACGCAGGAGCCTTCCACTATCCCGCGGGATATCTCAGAGTCCGCTATCGCTATGAGTACCCTGAAGACGCGCCCCTGACGGCAGACGGCATACCAAATGCTCCCATGATTCGTCGCCCGATCCACAATAGGACGTTCCGGCGTAAAGACGGAGTCGTCAACAACATGACCGATTGGATCAGAACACTACGGCCAACCATGGTCGTGCTGGTCTTTGGCTCGACAATCCATGCTACGGGAGACATGCTCGGCGAGCGGGTTGTAGAGAAGGATTTCCGTAAAGTCAGAGATTGGGTTTTAGGCCATTGCCCCAACGCCGTTATCAGAACAAAGATGGAAGCCAACGCTGCCATGATCGTTGCCGATGGAAAAATGGGTGTCTCATCGACACAGGATCTAGAGTCGAGGCATCGGGTGGATTTATCCAACGGGCAAATCAATTTACAAAACATGCTCGCAGGACGGTATCCCGGATACACCCTGTTTGGCCAAAGGGAGTAGAGCAAATATTGACTCAGCTGACCTATTTTGAAGTCCTTCCTGCCAATGAATAAAAGGTAACAATATATGGATCTTAGCCTGAGTTTTCCCACTTTTTTGCCTGCAATTCCAGCGAAATCCGGGGACTACCTCGACTCCATTTCGAAGCAAATCGTCATTCCGGCGAAGGCCGGAATCCATGCTTCGTACTGGCCATGGATTCCGGCCTTCGCCGGAATGACGAGCCGCTCTGAAACAGTATTGTTGTGAACTTCGATTTTCCTAACAGAAAGACGGAAAAAATGTGGGAATGCCTCAGGATCTGAGCCCCACCCTAACGATGACTCTGGATAAAAGAAAACTCAGGCATTTATGTGTAGCTCGATGACCGCGATGGCTTCATCGGGTGTAAGGACAGCGGTGTCGATAACCACATGCGGCTCCTCCCAGGGTACGTAGTGGCGCTCCAAGACGTCCTGCCATGTCGGCAAAATGAGAGCATCGATATCCTCTCGCCGTGTCTCAACGCGGCGGCGATGCTCGATGGGGTCGGAGCACACGATCTCGATTTCGACCATTCTCACCTGTGCACGGGCTGCGGTAGCTCGCCATCCCTCGCGACTCTCGCGAACCGGATTCACACAATCCGCAACGACGGTAAGGCCATTCATCAGATTGGATGATGCCAACGCATTGGCCACAACGTAACCTGCTGGACCGACGTCTGCGGCAAGCACTCCTGACTGCCGAATTGCTTGCTCAATCGCATCGATGCGGAGGTAGAGCGCCGACCGTCGAGCTGCTATCTGCCTGGCAATTGTCGTTTTGCCGGTTCCCGGCAGACCACCGAACACAATCAACATGGTCATCCCCTCCGTGAGTCCAGTTGCCCTGTTTTGACATCGCTTTGAAACAGGGAATGGTTTTGAATAGCGCAGAAAGTCGCATCACGCTTCCCTACTCCCATCGAAGCCACCGCTAAAGCGAGAGCATCAACACAGCTCGCTAATGCGCCCTAACGGTTGAACAAGCCTTTTCCACAAGGAGCGAGAAAAATGTTTTTTCACCACGATCATACGCATACCAGCAACATTAGCGGTCAACTTCAACCCGGCAAGTCACCGGAACTCTACGCGGCAGTCGTCGGCACGATCGTGCAGGACTCCGAGAAGCCCATCACAGGCCGCAGCGGAGACCATTTGCAGTTCTATCTCGATATCGGGAACGGCCTGCGCTATCAGGTCGACGTCAACACGCAGTCCGTCGATGGATCCGCTGTCGATGTCTACATCGCTGACCAAGACCTTGGCAACAGCGCAGCAAACACCACCGATCCATTCGGCCCGCCCGCCTACGGGGTCTTTCCAAACGCGCAATTGAGTTACCAAGCCATGGGGCTGAGCGACGCAAACTTTGCTCCCGTGACTTATTTTCGGCTTGACGGCCAGCTCAAAGCGGCCCTTAGCACCTCCACGTTCGTCACGGTCTACGGGTTGACTTTCGAAGACGGCGACAACGTCAGGGGTGTCCATGAAACCCATTTCAACGAAGGAAAGACAAACCAGGACGGCGCGGTGGTTGTGTACTGGACGGACTCAAGCACGGGTAACCCCAAGCGGACATGGTTCTTCTTCAAGTTCAACAACCAGCATATTGGCTAGAAGATATTAGAAAAGGCAGGTTTGACGATGGGTCGTCCCGGCGAACGCCGGGATTCAATGTATTTGAGCCTCAAGTCGCCAGGCCCCGGCTTTCGCCGGAGCGACGGACATGGAGTGAACGGCTTATTAAAATTCGACGCTAACGTGTGCTTGGCACGAGATCAGATCGGCTCACGGCACAATTCAATGCACGTTGGTGGACGTCGATGCGGAAGCTTGCTGATTCGCACCTGATGCTGCCGGCGATGTATCAGCCGTCTTCATGTCCAGGTTGGCATCCAAAAAGCCCAGCAGATGCGTATAGAAGTCGATACGATGATTTGTATCAATCAAACCATGGCCTTCGTCGTTATAGCGCAGATATTCCGGCGCGCTTCCTGCACTGGTGAGTGCGCTGCGCATTTCCTCGGCATGATAGATCGGGACGCGACCATCAAGACCACCGTGCGCCAGCAACACTGGCACCTTGATATCGGCGGCGTGCTTGCTCGGTGAACGGCTATCCAGCTCTGCTTTGTCGCTGCCTAGTACGCGATGCAGGTAGGAGATGCCAAGATCGCTGCGATGCGTGTCTCCCCACAAATACTGCTTGGATAGATCGTACACACCGGCCAGCCCAACAGCGCAACGGTACAGCTTTGGCTCGCGAACGACGCCCATCAAGGCCGCATAGCCACCATAACTGCCCCCATAGATACAAATACGCTTGGGATCAGCAATACCTTGCTCGATGGCCCAGTGCGTGGCGTCGGTCACGTCGTCCTGCATGGCAGCGCCCCACTGCATGTAGCCGCGTTCCTTAAAGGGAAGACCAAACCCGCCCGATCCGCGAAAATTGACGCGCACGACGGCATAACCGTGCTGTGCCAACAACTGCACTTCGGGGTCGAATGCCCAATCATCGCGTATCGTATACGGCCCGCCGTGCACCATCACGACCGTAGGCACGGGACCGGAGCCACCAGCTGGCCGTGTCACAAAACCGTACAAGGTAAGCCCGTCGCGGGCCTTCATCTCAAATGGCTCGCTGGGCAGGCCCTTCTTTGGGTCGACCGCAGGGTATCTGCGTGCCAGCAGATCTGCCTTGTGATGGACCACGTCGAGCAAGTAGAACGCACCGGGATCGCGATCGTTTTCCGTAGACACAATGACCAGATTGCCATCCGTACTGGCACTCTTCACGCCACACATGGAATCGGGAAAGGCCTTGTTGATCGCCATACGCCAGCGGGCATCCATGCTTGCAGGATCCCAAAATCGGGCTTGAGGACGCCCCGGGCCGAACATTGCTCCGATCGGTTCACGCCGGTCCATCGAGTAGATGATGCTTAACGGATCGGACACGGTATCGCGTAGCAGCAAAGTTCGTGTACCGGTCGCAAAATCATAGCGTTCGATGCTGTCGGGGCCGTCTCGATGTTGAACTTGCAAATAGGCTGATCGATTGTCGCGAGAGATTCCAACGGGAAAAATGTCGATGTTGCTGACACTCTCGTCGTTGAGCGGCTTCCAGTCCGTACCATTATCGGTCACGTAAAGCTTGGATTGATCTTTGTCATCCTCGGCCCAGGCGAAACGAATAGCGCCTGAATGATCGGCACTGAAGCTCGCATCCTCGACAGGTGCCAACGCAACCCTCTTGCGACTCCCCTCACGCAAATCATTCACATCCAGAAGCGCGGCTTCGTAAATGCATCCGTGAGCATCTTTGTGTTCGCAAGAGCTAACCAGTATGTGCTCGTCATCATTATCTATCGTGCCGATGAAGTTATCCGGGAACGTCACCGGATGTGTGGTGTTCATACGGAACAGATAAAGCCAAGGTTCCTGGACGGAAACCCCAGCGTCGCCACGCAGGCGGTTCATGCCGACGACCAATTTGTCGGAACCAAGCCACGTCATACTCAAAATATCTGCACCAGGGCCGAGATTAAGGCTCTTGAACAGCGTCCGATCAGCGGAGTTCAAAACCAGTACAAAACTTCCACCCTCTTCGTGCCTGGCAACGGCGATGTATTTGCCGTCAGGCGATAACTCCATCGCCTCGTGCTCAGCGCGCCCGATCAGTGCGCGGCTGTTTGTATCAAGTGCAAACGTAGTCTGTGGCGCGGCGGATAACGCCACGGCCAATAGCAAGCTCCCCAGCATGTTCGTCCCCCTATCCATGTTCGAACCCGCCTATTTAGCCATTTTTTAGGGCGGCGCAACAGATGCAGCAGGGATAGAATATTGGATCGCGACAGAGCGAAGCAGCAATTACCCTTAAAAAATGGCCGGTTACGCGGCTTTTGAGTAGATTGTGCCCACGCCGCATTTCATGACGACCCGATCCCCATGCGCCTGGCAGCCTAATCAGAAACCGCAAGGGTCAAAACCTGCGAGCTAATCACGTCGTCGTTATCGCGTATCTCACTGAAATAGGTAGCGGTTGGACCGGACGTTATTACCTAAAAACCCCCTACCCAGGATAGCAGTCAACGTGCGGGCTTTAGTTTGATCTTGGCGAATGCCCTAGAGCACACACGCGCATTCTCGACAACACAGCATTGAGGCCAACGGTAAAGACAGCCCAGATGTAAATCGGTTTTATGTAACGAAGGTAAGGTGCCGCCGTCCGCTGATCGGGCGTGTCGCAGAAACACCCAGATTCGGCGAGCTCCAGGTTGCTGCCATCCCATTGCCATGAGAAAGGTGCACGCTTCACTTCGACTTGGCTAGAGCGTGTGCCCATGTCCTCCAGGCATTCTTCTTCAAACCAGATAAACACGCCCCCCATCCGGCAATGGGACGGGGCCATGCCGATTCTCATGTCCATGGTTGTGCTGCTGATGATCGGCATGGAATTATGGAAACACGGCCTGCACGCACCTCATCATGACGAAGGCACCGTGGATCACATCGCCATGCTACTGATGTATGGGCAGATCCCGATCATGTGCTGGTTTGTAGCGTGGAGGCGCCACCCGGTTCGAAGCATCCTGCCGACGCTCGCGATTCAATTGGCGCTCTGGGCGACCACGTTTGCTTTAGCGGCTTTGCTGACCCATTAGGCGAGAGGCGACGGATGCCATCCTTTGGACGAGTTTCCCAGCCGCCGCGAAGTTCCTCAAAATAGGCCGCAATATCTTCTGGAAAGTGATAGCGCTTTTCGGGAATCGGTGGGCCAGCACCGATCAGGGCTTTCGCGCAAGCTAGCCAGTCGCTGCCAGGAGTGGTCGGCCATGGAGGCGAAGCTGAGCGTTTCGCCCACTACTGTCCGGAAAAAATCTTTTTGTTTAGTTAGGTCTCGACACGCGGCCCGACGGCGAATTTTTTCCGTAAATTCGGCGTCTCTGAAAATTGTCGCCCGGCTTTCGCCGGGACGACGATCTATCAAGCGTTACGGCGAATGGAACGATTTTTCCCGGACAGCAGTGGGCCTTCACCGGAATGACGGCCGCTCTGAATCAGCATCTAGATAAACAATGGTTTTTATTGCGGCGCAAAGGCGAAAAACGGGGGGATACCTCAGGGTTCGAATGGGGCTAACTGGCATGCTCGGAGAAAAGGTCACGACGTTCCTTATTTACTCTTTGCTTTATTTGAACCGCATCGGCTGATTCAGTGTCGCCAGTGTTCACAAGCTTGCCCATGCAAACAACGATTTCATCACCGGAGGTCCAAGTCATTTTCCATCGTATGTCGACTGCGCTTCCCGGACGTGCCCCCAATTGTCCTTTGCCCAATTGACCAGCCCTTGCATGGGTAAAAGAAGACTCCTTCCGAGATCCGTCATTTCATATTCAACACGCGGAGGCACTTCGGGAAATACCTCGCGAATGGCCAGCCCGTCGCGTTCGAGGTTCTTCAAGGTCAAGGACAACATCCGCTGCGAAATTCCCGGAACCGCGCGTTCGAGTTCCGAAAATCGTGCACGTCCGCCAAGGAGAGATCGAGCGACAGCACGACGAAGATCGTCCACTTGTCGCCTATTTTCGTCAGCAGCTCCCGGACTGCCATGGGGTCCGAGCTTCTGCAGATTGCTGCAGGATCCAGACCGGTGCGCTTGCTGGGCTTTTTCATAACTTACCTCGGTGTTAGCGGCTAACTTAAAAGTGCCTTCTTCTTCGAAATAGGTTTCCCATTTATCTTTACATTGGCAAACGCAATAGGACCCCAGAATGCACGGCCCAAGATACGCTGCCTACTCGCCTGCCGACGCTTACTTCAGCTTGATTCGCTCTGCGCTTGGTGAGCTTGTCGATGGCGATCACTTTTTCGACATCGTCGCTGACGACGTCATCTACGAGGTTCTCTATAACGTGTCCGGCTGGCCTCGCGTCATACGGGGGCGCGCAGAGCTCATGGCGGCCTTTAGCGGCTACGTTGAGAACGTCGTGCTTCACGCTGCGGATAACTTGATTGTCCACAAGACAGACGAAGGCCGCGTTGTGGTCGTCGAATACGAAGTCCATGGAACCATCCTCGCGACAGAAGCGAAATACGACAATCGCTTCTGTTCAATCATCAAAATCGAGAACCGAAAGATCGCGCATTGGAGAGACTACATGGACTCTCTCGCAGCCTGGAACGCATTGACTGCATAAGCCCATGCGCGATCAGCCACAAAGAGATTGAGACATGAACACTATTCTTTTCATCGAAGTAAGCCCAAGGGGAAAGGATTCGGCGAGCCGATCCGTTTCCGACACGCTCGCCGGACGGCTCACCGACCTTTATCCCTCAGCGAAACTAATCCGGCGAGATCTCGCCGCAGAGCAGGTTCCCCATCTGGATAACGCCACACTTCGAGCCATCTCGACCAAGGATGCAACCGAGGCGGAACGGCTGAAAGAGATGGCTCACCACTCGGACCAATTAACCAGCGAGCTTTTGGATTGCGATGCGTTGGTGATCGCAACGCCGATGTGGAATTTCGGCATCCCTTCAACCCTCAAGGCATGGATCGATCTCGTCGTGCGGCCGGGACGCACCTTCCAGTACGCCAACGATGGCGGCGTTCTCGGTCTGGCAAAAAACAAAAAGGCCATTCTGGTTCTGGCGTCGGGTGGCGTCTTTACGGAAGGCCCATGGCGTCCATGGGATTTCGTCGAGCCTTACCTATGCCAAATCTTGAGTTTCATTGGCATCACGGATGTACAAACCGTGCGGGTCGAGGGAATGAATATCCCCGATTTGGCCATCGGCGCAGTGCCCAGGGCCAACTAAGATGGTTGAGGCTCTTATTTTGTAAGCGGCCCCCTGATCGCCAGAGACACATGGCTCACTCCGCCGCAACCGGCTGGCCATAGCGCTCGCGCAACGCAGCGCGATAGCGACGGCTGCAAGGAACAGTGGTGCCATCACGCAAACGCAGACGTGCGTCGCCGGTCTCCAGCGGCTCGATCTCGGCGAGGTAGTCGAGGTTGATGAAGTAACCGCGATGCACGCGCAGGAAGCGTGCTGGATCCAGCCGCGCCTCGATGCCAGCCATCGTGCTGCGCAGCGGGTAGTCGCGCCCGCGTACGTGCAGGTTCACGTAGTTGCCTGCGGCCTGCAGCCACTCGATCTCGCTGGCATTGACCAGGAACTCCTTGCCCAGCTTGCGTACCAGAAAGCGATCGGGCCGCTCCACCGGCTCCACCGGTGGCCCTTCTTCTGGTTCGGCCAGCAGCTTGGCCTCGCCCTGCTGGCGCAGCCACCAAAAGCGATAAAGCATCAGCACGCCGATGATCAGGAAATAACTGCGCACATCCTTGAGGTATTCGTAACCGAAATTGATCCACCACGACCCAAACCGGTAATGCCAGCCGGCGATGGCGGCATAAGCCAACCAACGCAGGGCGACCATGCCACCGACGTGGATGAGACTGAACAGCACGCTGAGCAGGATGTGCAACGGCAGGTTACGCAACCAGGTATCGAAGCGGATCGGCCAGCGCCGTTCGGCGACGATCACCGCCGGTAGCAGCGCGAGCATCACCAGTGCGCTGCTTGTCTCCCAGACCCAGGGTTCCCAGAGGGCGACGCGGCCGGCATGGTCGATGCGAGCGTCGATGCTGTTGAAGATCACGTTCAGGGTCATGAGCGCGATCCAGAATCCGACCTCGATCGGACGCCGCCAGCGCTGAAAGGTGTCGAAGCCACGGGAAGTTTGCATCGGCGGATTCTACGCAACGCCACCCACATCCGTCCCCGCCATCCGCCGTTCGTCACAAGAGCCCTGCAAACAATCACTTGAGACACGACACGCCGCGCCGGCGTGCCGAAGCTGGCTCCACTTTCCAGCCACGGAGCCCATGCCATGAACCGCCGCTACGACATCGACGCCTTGCGCGTTCTCGCCTTCGGCCTGTTGATCCTCTACCACGCCGCCATGCTGTACGTGGCCCACTGGGACTTCCACCTCAAGAGCAGCCACACCGCCGCCTGGCTGCAAGACCCGATGCTGTTCCTCAACCGCTGGCGGATGGAGCTGCTGTTCCTGATCTCGGGGCTGGCGGTGAACTTCATGCGCCGCCGCGCCAGCCTGCCGGGGATGGCCTGGAAGCGCACCGCGCGCCTGCTGCTGCCGCTGGTGTTCGGCATGCTGGTGGTGATTCCGATCCAGCCCTACGTACAGGGCTTGTCCACCCATCTGGTGCAACCCGGCTTCGGCCACTTTCTGCTGCGCTACTGGACCGGCGGTCCATGGCCGGCCGGCGCTTTCACCGGCTGGCAATACGGCCTGACCTGGAATCACCTGTGGTACCTGCCTTACCTGTGGGTCTATACGATGCTGCTGATGGCGCTGCTGCCGCTGCTGGAATCGTCAGCGGGCCAGCGCCTGCGTGCCGCGGTGTTGCAACTGCGTGGCCCGGCGTTGCTGCTTCTGCCGAGCATCCCGTTGTTCGCCTGGGATCGCCTGCTGGCCCATCGCTACCCGTTCACCGGCGCGCTCTGGGGCGATTGGTATGCGCATGCGCTCTACTTCAGCATGTTCTTGTACGGTTATCTGCTCGGCACCGATGCCGGTATCTGGTCGGAACTGGCGCGGTTGCGCCGCATCTCTCTGCCGTCGGCGCTGGTCTGCTTTGGGTTTTATCTCGCCGGCATTCGTTTGTTGCCCGACTCGGCGCCGACAGCAGTTTGGTGGGCCGTGCATGCGATGCGTTACGCCTACTTGTGGACAGCGATCTGCGCCGTACTCGGCTGGGGCCATGCGTATCTCAACCGCCCGTTCCGCTGGCTGCCGTATGCGCGCGACGCGGTGTATCCGTGGTATGTGCTGCATCAGAGCTTGCTGTTGCTGTTTGCCTGGCAGCTGATGCCGTTGGGATTGGGGCCGGTGGTCGAGCCTGTGTTGATCATCGCTTGCACCATCGGCGGCTGCGCGCTGCTACATGAATACGTGATCCGGCGTGTGCGCTGGTTACGGCCGGTGTTTGGGATGGAGGTGATATCGCGTGCAACGACTGTGGCGTCAGCGCTGGTGATGCCACGTATTGCTGACGACATCGCTTGATGACATTCGGATAAGGGATCGTAGGCAGGCAGAGTCCCCAGCAAAGCTAGGGACTTTAGTCATAGTGGCTGAGAGCTACGAAGACGTGTGGTTCGACCCTTCTATTCTGGGTTGATCTCATGACTCAGAATCGGAGGGAGTTAAAAAGTTTTAAATACCTCCTGCCCTGAGTATCCCCACGTTTTTCGCCCCAACGTTGCAGCAAGAACGACGTTTTACCTTGATGCCGATTCAGCGCGTGCCGTCATTCCGGCGAACGCCGGAATCCAGTCTAAATAAGCGTCCGAAGGACACGACATTTTTTTATATTGCGTGCTTCGCACAGCGTATTTGAACTGGATTCCGGCGTTCGCCGGAATGACGAGCCGCCCTGAAACAGTATCATCGTGAACTTGAATTTCCCTGCCGGGATGACGGCAAAAACCGGGGGATACCTCAACATCCGGCCCCTTATCGTGACACCGCGTCAACTTCATTTGCTTGTATTCAAGACAAGCGTAACTTCACTGGCCGTATGCGTGGTCGCTTGCAGCTGCACCTTGAACCATCCCGTTTGAGAGTCGCGCACGGTGGACAGGATGGTTGCGCCTTCGGCATGTGGAACCACATTGGACCGTGAATAACCGGCCACCGTGATGGCCGGATCGTTGGCCGCGAACGCGAGTTTCAACTGAACACCCTGCGCAAGCTCGTCATACGACGTTACGCGCTTGCGCCCCATCGAAACGAATTTGCCCATATCGCCCAAAACAGCAATGCCCGATGCGGACACGGGTGCGATAACGCGATAAGCAAAGGCGTCGGCGCCTTCCAGTTTTCCGGTGATCGTATCCGTGCTGCTTGGGGTGGCGAGCGTCTGCGCGATCGGGTCGAACACCGCCACGGCTCCGCTGAAACCCAATGTTGCTGGCGTCAGGGAAAAATCTTCCGGACCTTTCGAAGGATCGTCAGCGAATGCCAGTACGTAAGCCGTGGCATGGCTGCCGTGACGGGTGAACGTAGCGCCGATGATCGGCGCGCCCGTTTGCCTGGCTTGCGTCATGTAGCTGACGTCAAGCGGCATGAGGGGTTCATCTGGTTTCACTATCTCACCGTCGGCGCGTACAACCTTGAAGATGTTGGCGCGATCGAGATCTTCGAATGCATCACCCACGCCAACCGGTCCGCCGGAAAGCGTAGCGAAGAGCATGGCTGCCGTATCGTGCGATGGCATCACATCCGTGGCGGGCCATGCACCCACCTCGTGAATGAGTCGCGCGTTGAAGGCCAGCTGGGTCCAGTGATCGCGAGTCAAACCGTCGCCAGCGGCACGAATAGTGGTCAGGTTCGGGTATTTCACCCCCTGCAACATAAACAGTGGATAGGCCATGCAATACTGCATGGTGATGCCGCGTGCCGCCATCGCCGACGCCATGCCATCCGTGAACAGCTCGCCTTTGCCGGGCACGCTTTGCAGTTCCGGCGAGAACTTGTAAATGGCATCGAGCCAATCCTGAAGATAAATGGCGATGCCGTTGTTGGCAGCGTAATCGGCAAGTTCATCCCAGTATCCACGGTCGATGGCGGCAAGGCCGGAAATCGCAAAGCGCTTTCGATAGGGACTGTCCTTGTCGATGAAACGGTTGTGCGCGAGGAATGGCAGATTCACGCGCTGGTGGAATTCAGCCATGCCTTTGGGGAACACCCCAGGCTGCGCCTTCCATTCGATAAGACCGCCGTAGCGATTCCAGTCTTCATCAGGTAATGCCGGATTCTTGATCCGGCCAACTTTTTGATGCGGATTCCACGCACTCTTGGCGTACCACCAGCTATCGAGCTGCAGGTAACCGAAGGGAATGCCGGCTTCACGGCTGCGCTGAATGAAGCGCACCAGCGACTCTTCATAATTCAAGCCCTGGGCGTATTCGTAGTTGTAGTAATAGTGGCCGCCGGCATTATCCGTAAGCTCGCCGATATAGCGTAATGTGGCATCGGCATCAGGGGCTGCAGGGTGGCGATGGTAGAGCCCACGTAACGCAGTGCCCCAAACATCATAGGCCGTCGCGATATCCGGCGCCGCGGCCACAAGCGTGGTCGCCGTGAAGCCAACCGGCAGCTCCCCTACTTCTGAATTCAATCCAACGGCGATACGCGTCTTGGCATCGCCGAGCATGCTTGCAAGGAAGAAATCCGACGCAGGCGAGATGATGAGTGCGTGACCACTGTCGTCGAAAAGAACCCATGGTGTTGATACGTCTTGCGGTGAATCAAAGACCGGCGGCGCGAAATTCAATTGCCGATGCGAAAGCGAGTGCAACCCGGTAGGCACTGTGTTGAAATCCGGAAAGGCCGGCAGTTGCGTGACCGCTCTTTTGCCCACCACCTTCCACGAAAACAGCAGGGCGCCAGCTTTGCCTGATGCAGGCGCAACGCTCGCCTCAATGCCTTCGGCGAACATAAAGCCAAGTCCCTTTGCGGATGTTGAGACGTGCGACGCTCCGCCGGGTAAACGACCCGCGAAATGAAACCCACGGGCATCGAGCGCGTACGCACCGGTTGCATCGTCAATCGAAAAGGCGAGCGCCCCACTTCGGACATCGTATTGCTTGGTCAAGCCGATTCGCGGCAGCAAGATGCATGCGATGAGCATGGGCACGACGGAAAACCGGAAGCGATGCTTCATATTGGCGATGTCCAGCGGGCGACAACACGATTATTCGTCGCCATGCGGGACCGCGTCAAAGAACGTATGCGGCCAGCGACGGAATGCCGCGATGTACTTGGCGCAAGTGCGCCAGACCCCATCGTGCTTCGACCCGTCACTGTGCTGCACAGCGGGTCATCCCGCTCGCCTACCTGCAGCTTCACATCGTTGTCCGCGGCTTGCAGCCACTCGATGTGTTGGAACAACGAGCGATCTATCTGTCTCGTTCGGCTTCCAACAGCCCGTCGCCATATCGGCGAAGAAAGTACAGCGCAGCGCGCAGGCCTTCCACTTGCGTGGGGCTTAGCGGCCATGCGTTGGAATCAGCTGGCGGATGCTTCGCACGGCTTGAGGCTTCGCAATATCTCAAGAGGTTGCGAATCACGCCCATCGCCAATGACGTACCGGCGATGTGCATGAGCGAGATGCAGCGCCTGGCGTGCTCAGGGTCTGACGGAAGCTTGGATTCGTCGATGAGCCAGAAGGGTTGGGATGGACGGACGCGTGCTGCGCGCAGCATCAAGGTCATGATTAGTGCTCCGATATGAGGGGCTATCGAGGGGAATGTGTGTAGAACGGCAGGCGCATGGCTTGGCTGGTGGGTGGCCTTGTCGCAACAGGTCACCAGACTGCGTTCACCCGTCACGATTAGTCTTCGCTTAAGTCAATATATCTGTTTTTCAGATTTATAACTGAACAAGGTATATCCAGGGGTAGCCAGTAGGGTCGCCTCATGCCCAAGGCCAAAACACGCAAACCTACATCTGTCCACCGGCAAGAGCATTTGGTGCTGGCCCAACTGGTGCGCGAACTTCGCACGGCTGCAGGGATGACGCAGGCCCAAACCGCCACCGCCCTTGGGATCACGCAGACCGGAATCAGTGACATCGAGAGTGGCGATCGGGGCCTCGATTTGATCGTTGTTCGGGATCTCGTAGGGATTTTTGGAGCGGATTGGTTCGCCTTTGTCCAGGAGCTGGAGACGCGGATACTGGCCGGAACTAAGCCGGCAAGCACCCTCCTGCGGAAGAAGAAATCGCCGAGGGCGATCGGAAACAAGAAGTGAGGGGCTGGGACAGCTGCCGCTGAGCCTGTCTTGATCCTCGTCGGCACCATCGGCCAGTGCGCGTTGCTGCACGATTACCGTCGTGTGCGCTGGCTGTGGCCGCTATTTGGAATGGAGACGATGCCACGTGCAATGACTGCTACGTCAGTGTCGATGAAACACCGCCCCCCCTTATCGAGCCCCATAAAGGGCTCCACGCTCCGTAATCGGCCGTTGACACAATCGTAATCGCTCGATTACGATAAATACCAGGCCGGCTCACCAACCTTCTACACCCTGTCTTAACCGAGTCGGCTGTAACAAGAGCGCAAGGCTATGCTGGAAATTCGTACTTCAGCGTTGTTCAACTCTTGGTTTGAATCACTTGATTTGGTCGCGCGCGGCCGAATCCAGTCCCGGCTCAGAAAGGCGTCGTTCGGGAACTTCGGTGATTGCAAACCTGTAGGAGGCGGGGTCTCCGAGATGCGTGAGCACTTTGGGCCCGGTTACCGGATGTACTACAAACAAGTGGAAGGCGCCGTAATTTTCTTTCTCGCCGGAGGTGACAAGGCCACGCAAACCAAAGACATCGCGCAGGCTGTCAGGTTGGCAAAAGAGCTTTAACACGAGAGTGGCGCGTGCAACACAATGCATGCGCCACTCCTACCTTCGAAGCGTATAACCGCAACAACTACGCTTTGGTGACCAGAATGTCAGACATCAAATATACAACCTTCGATTTCTCTCGGTACTTAGACAACCCAAAGACAATAGCCAGTTACTTAGAAGCCATTCTGGAAGAAAAAGACGCTGGCCTATTGGCCGCTGCTCTTGGTGACATAGCAAAAGCTCGCGGTATGACGGAAATTGCAAATGCCAGCGGGCTAACACGTGAAGCACTATACAAAGCATTGAAAGCAGACTCCTCACCTCGTTTTGACACAATCACACGCGTACTTGACGCGTTTAATTTGGAATTGAAGATCAGTGTCAAGAAGGGTCAACAACAAACAAAAGGAAAAGCCACACGCAAGGAGGCGACCCATACTCGCACTAAATCCACTGCCGCGACTCGTTAAAACCTTATTGGTGACTAAAGCCCCCGGGTGGTCCGCCCGGGGGGTTTTACGCCTATCTGCCTCGCTCGGCTTCCAATAGCCCGTCGCCATATCGGCGAAGAAAGTACAACGCAGCGCGCAGGCCTTCCACTTGCGTGGGGCTGAGCGGCCATGGGGCGGGATCAGGCGGCTGTTGCTTCGTTCGACTTGAGGCTTCGCTACATCTCAAGAGGTTGCGAATCACACCCATGGCCAGTGACGTACCGGCGATGCGCATGAGCGAGGTGTACTGGCTCGCGTCTTCAGGGCTCAGGGGAAGCTTGGATTCGTGGATGAGCCAGAAGGGCTCGGATGGAAGTCCGCGTGTTGTGTGGGGCGTCAGGATCATGATCAGTGCTCCAATATGAGGGGTCCATCGAGGGGAATTGCTTAGACGACATACGCAGGGTTTTCCGGGTGGGCAGCCTTGTTGCCATCGATGTTCAAACACGGGTTTCTGCTTGCCGAATAGTGGATGTTCTGCTCCTGTCCGATACGGGCTTTTCAGAAAGATAGACGCACCGCGACTGACAGATCGACATAAAATATAACAACATGAAATAGAACAAGATGGAGTAATCCATGTTGTTGTTTAGCGTAGCTTCATTACTGGAGCGCGTTACATGCCTAAGGGGAAGTCCATCCATTCCAAGGAGTACCCGGTTTTCCTGCAGCTACTGGTTGAAATCAGGCAGGAGGCGGATCTCACCCAAACCAAGCTGGCCCAAAAAACGGGGCTATCCCAGCCATATGTGTCGGCTGTAGAAAGGGGAGTCTTGAGATTGGACACCTTGCAACTCAGAACGTGGCTGCATGGGTGCGACTCTGACCTCGGTACCTTTGGAACCGAGCTGGAAAGGCGTCTGAAAGCGTTTGGGCGCGGGTCCGAAGGGATGAAGGCTCGACGCGGCAAAAAGACTTGAGGGACAGATCAGCTTATAGTTGACGTCGAACTCTCCGTGAAGGAGCTGACCTATCTTCTGCTGTCGCTGCGGAAATACGAGCAGGCACTCCTAGAACAAGAAAGCGAACACATGGAAGACGCCGCTACCGATCTCATCTTCGTTCGATCTCCGTTATCGAAATTGAAGGCCGCAAAGGAAGGAGTCGGCGGGAGCTAACAAGCGTTAATTACCTCCACCCCTCCCTTCTGAGCGGGAGGCATTTACTTCATCACATTTTCTTCACGCGCCTGAGCGTCAGATTTCGCGATCGCGGCCCAGACCTCATTCATGTGGCAACGATCTTGGATTCCGGCCCAAGTAATGGCCGGACGCGCAACAGGGGGCTGTGAGCGTGAGAGGCATACTATTGATGTTTGCTGATGCTTTGGTGGGCTCACCGGAAGCAGATTGTTATTACCCCTGATTCGTGGCTTGGACAAAACAGGAACAGAACAAAGGAGTTCTGACCCTTTGTTCCATTCGTGGCGTAGCTAACGAAGGGGATGGCAATGCTAATGGAAAGAGCGGCGGTAATCGCCGCATGCGTCGGCCTGTGCGGATGCGCGGGCATTCAGGGATATCCTGACAGATCTTTCACCGCCAATGATGATCTCGCTGCTCTGAAGCAGTACCAGTCCTCGGCAGCCCTTGCCAAATACGACGCCACGTCGAACAGCAATGGCGAGCGAGAGCAATGGCGAAATGAAGTTCTTGAAGCACGTATTCAAGACATCAACCTGCACTTCGATGACTTTCAGCAATCCCTGTATAAACAGGGGATTGGATTTGGCGTGGGAACGGATTGGCTGGTTCTTGGATTGACAGGTTATGGCGCTTTGGCGACCAAGGGCGTGTCAAACGCATTGTCCGCTGCCGCCGCAGGCGTGACAGGTGCGCGCTCCAGCTACGACAAGGAGGCGCTTTACAGTAAGACGCTGATCGTCTTGATGGGGCAGATGGTTGCGCAGCGCCAGTCAGTCCTGGTAATCATTCGAAACGGCGAGAAGCTGGATGCTTCTTCATATCCGCTTACGCGAGGACTGGCGGATATTGATGCTTACTACAACGCGGGAACAATCCCGGGTGCGCTTATGGCTGTTTCCGCCAACTCAGGCGCACAAGCCAAGCAGGCGCAAATCGACCTGGCGAAACTAAATGGAGTACCGCAAGTAGCGCCAGAGGATCCGTCAGTTCAGGTCGAAAAGAATTCGATCAAGAACTGCATCTCAAAGCTTGACGAGCCGACCGCGACCAAAATTGTTGATTCCACGGACTTCATCAAGCTTGAAGCCGATCTCAACTTTGCCGTCCCATCGAATGACGCATCCGGCACGCCGTATACAGCGGTAGAAAAGATTCTTTACCTCGAATCCGCGACAAAATCAGCTGACCAAGTCGACACAATAAAATCGCTCGCCCATTGCGCTGGGAGTAATTGATATGGCGACTGCCAATTTTTCGACAGCAGGCACCCTGAGTCTTGCCGACTTACAGCAGGTTGTTCAGGACAAGGAGCAAGATATTGGTCCGATAACAACAATCAGCTTTCTCGACGCGAATACGATGCTGACTTTCCAGTTTGGAAGCAGTCCTGACGCGATGCATCTAATTTCACTACGGCTTTACGCGGATCACCCAGCGCAGCAATCCGGCATGACACTGGTCTGCGCGGGGACCTGTCTTGTCGGTGGTGCGCAACAAAAAGTTGCAGCCTATCGGCGTACGCCTTAAGGGGCCTCATTCATATGGGTCGGACGGAGTCAACATTTCTGGGTTAACAAGCTTTAATTACCTCCGTCTCCTTTCTGCGCGACACTACACGCCTGCCCCACACCTAACGTCCTTTCAATCGCTTTCCTGGAATCAAAGGAATTCTCATGACGGACCAGATTTACTTTCCAACCGACGGCTTTGCCGACAACCCCGAGCCCCGTTGCCCTTGCGTTTTGCTACTCGATGTTTCCGGCTCAATGAATGGCCGGCCCATTGCTGCTCTCAACGACGGCATTGTCCAGTTCAAAGACGAGCTGGCTGCCGACTCACTTGCCATGAAGCGGGTTGAGGTAGCCATCGTCACCTTCGGCCCGATCGATACCCCGGTTGATTTCACCACAGCCGCCTATTTTCAGCCGCCCCAGCTTCGCGCCCAGGGCGACACCCCCATGGGGGCTGCCATCCACACCGCTCTGGAGATGGTTGAGCGACGAAAAGCCGAGTACAAGGCCAATGGCATTGCCTATTACCGGCCCTGGATTTTTCTCATCACCGACGGTGGGCCTACGGACCAGTGGAGCACTGCCGCGTCGGCCGTGCGGGCTGGTGAGGCCGACGGTAAGTTTGCTTTTTTTGCGGTGGGCGTTGAGAACGCCAACATGGAAACTCTCGCGCAAATCAGCACCCGCACCCCCATCAAGCTCGACGGACTGAAGTTCCGTGAGCTGTTCCGCTGGCTTTCGGCCTCGATGCGCTCCGTCTCGCAATCCACTCCGGGCACCACCCTAGCCCTGCCCCCTCCTACGGGATGGGCGTCTGTGTGAGGTGGGAAACAGTAGGCGCGGCCGCTATCGGCACAGCACACCTTGAAACCAACACGCCCTGCCAGGATCGGGTATGGGCTGGGAGTATTGAACGGGACGGCGATAACCACCTCGTACTTACTGTGGCCGACGGCGCTGGAAGTGCCGCCTGCGCAGAGAAAGGAGCCCAGACAGCGGTCGAGGCCGTTTGTGACTTTGTTCTCCAGTGCTCCGCAGACGACCTCAAGACGATGGGCCCCTCGCTTGCCGATGGGCTCGTTGACGCCGTACGAGCCCGACTTCTTGCCCTAGCCGGGGAAGACGAACGTCCTCTGCGGGATTTTGCGTGCACATTGCTCGTCGCCCTTTCCGGGCCGGACGGCACGTTTGTCCTTCAGATTGGTGATGGCGGCATTGTGCTCGACACCGGTAATGGCCCAGAGCTTGTCATCATGCCTATGGGCGGAGAGTACGTAAATGTGACACGCTTTATCACGGACGACGATGCAACCCTGCACATGGAAACCCGATTGTTTGATGCGCCCATCGTACGTGCCGCCGTGTTCTCCGACGGCTTGCAGCGCTTGGCGCTCGATTTATCTGCCGAGCGCCCTCACCCACCTTTTTTTCACTCTCTCTTTGGCGTGCTCGAGACGGTCAATGACGCGAACCGAGTCGACCTTACGCTTGCCCTTGAACGTTTCTTGGGAAGCGAACAGGTCAACGCCCGCACCGACGACGACAAAGCAATGGCGCTGGCCCTGCTGAGGACGTAGGCCGTGGCAAAGACTTACTTTGACGGCACTGGGCGGAGGGTTTTGCTTGGCAAGGAATTGGGCCGGGGAGGCGAAGGCTCCGTGTTTGACGTTCAGGGTGAGGGCGAACTTGCGGCAAAGATCTATCACAGTGGGGTTGATGCACAAAAACAAGCCAAGCTGCGCCACATGGTGCAAAACCAGGACGCCCAGCTACTCAAGTACACGGCATGGCCCCAGCAAACCATCCACGCCTCCGCGAATGGGCCGGTAGTGGGCTTTCTCATGCGCAAGCTGCCGGACATGACTGCAGCACACATGATGTATGGCCCATCGTACCGAAAGCAGAACTTCCCCGAGCGGGGTTGGGATTTTCTGGTCTATTGCGCGCGGAACGTGGCTGCCGCGTTCACCGTGCTCCATGTGCGTAGACATGTCCTGGGTGATATCAACCAGGGCAACGCCTACCTCAGCAGTAAAACAAGCGCGGCCGTACTCATCGACGCCGACTCCTACCAGATTGACGGCAACGGTACGACCTATGACTGTGAGGTCGGCGTCTCCCACTTTACCCCACCCGAACTCCAGGGCATTTCATCGTTCCGAGGCGTGCGGCGCACGACCAACCATGATGGTTTTGGTCTCGCGCTGCTCATTTTCCACCTGCTCTTTGGCGGTCGACACCCCTTTGCAGGCATGCCACAGCGGGATGACGTGGGTGAGTCACTCGAAGACAACATCAAACAGTTCCGCTTCGCCTATTCGGCCACTGCAGCTCAGCGCCTGATAGCACCCCCACCCCTATCGATTCCGATTGGCGTCGTCCCCCATGAAATGGCGCAGATGTTTGAGGCCGCCTTCACTGAAAGTGGTGCGCGAGGACAGCGCCCGACAGCACGACAGTGGATGGACGCCCTCGACCGGTTGCGCGGCAACCTGCGAAAGTGCCAAGCCTCAACCAACCACACCTTCTCAAACCATCTCGCGGAGTGCCCGTGGTGCGCGCTACAGCGACAAGGCGTGCAGTATTTTGCTCCGGTGTTTCCCAAAGGCACAGCCTTCGCTGGGCCGGTGAGCATTGGTGAAATTTGGAATGCCATCTTGGCGGTCCGTCCGCCTGCGGCTCCGCCCGTGCCTAAACCCGTCGTACAAAAGCCGACGCCACGCGTCCGTCCTGTAGGTTATGTGAGCAACCTGTCGCGCTGGGTGACCGCCGTCGTAGTGATTGCGTTCTACTTCATAATGCTTAGCGCTGCGCCAAAATCCGGGGGGCTCATCTTCTTGTTTTGCGTCGTCGCCCTTGGAGTGACGTATGGCCGTAGCCGGACAGCGAGCACTGCGATTTTGAACGAGCGGAAAGCCGCGCTAACCCGTGCCAAAAACGAACAGGCCGATGCCATCGCAGCTTTTGAAGCCAATGTCGGACCGAGAAGCTTTGAGGCCAAGCGCAAACAGCTTAGCGCCCTCAAAGATGAGTTCAACCGACTTCCGGCCACCGAAAGGAAGGCCTTGGACGACTTGCGCAAGACGGCCGAGGAGCGCCAGCTAAAAGCCTATCTGCAGACATTCTTTATCGAGACCGCTGCTCTTACCGGCATTGGCCCAGCCAAGCGGGCGTCACTTTCGAGTTTTGGCATCGAAACGGCAGCCGATGTGGAATGGTTGAAAGTGCGAGGCATTAAGGGCTTTGGCGACAAACTCACGGGCACGCTAGTCACTTGGCGCAATTACCATGAGGCCCGCTTCAAGTTTGACCCGGCCAAGGCCGTCACGGATCGTGATAGGGCAACTGTCCGCGCGGATCTTAACCAGCGAGCGTACGACATCAGTCGCCATCTTCAATTGGGTCTTCAGCAGTTAAAAGAGTTTGAAGCGTTCCAGACACAGCTCGCCGCCCGGCATACGCAGGCCATCCAAGCGGCTGCGCAGCGTGTCGCCCAGGCCGAAGCGGACATGTCGGTTCTATAAGCGCAGCGCCTGTCAACCCTTCATCCCTGACTCAGGCTCGCCGTATTTTTAGTGAGACATTACTCATTGCGGCCTGTCAAAAAACGCACCATTCGTACCGGGGTACGTCTCATCTAACTGCCTCCGCCTCTCATCGGGCCGATTTTTGCCTCACGACGAACGTCATTTCAGTAAATGGTCAAAGCTCCCTTTTTTGAAGGAAGACTCGACGTAATAAATGGTCTTCTCATATATACCCATTTGCACATCATAAAACTCTGCTTCGTGCTTCTCGTCGTATTTCGGATGCTCATCATCATGATGACGAAATCTTAGTCTAGCCTTCTTCTTTTCGATAACCGCAAGATCGATAAGGTCACTGGCCTCCTCTTCGCTGAGAAAGATAGGAGGCTGAACATGCTCGTCGGGGAATGCCCCCATCAACGATGTGTAGCCTTCCTTGTGAACAATTTCGGCTATCTCGTGGATTAGCTCGACTGGCATGAACACTTCTCTTTTAATCATGCGCTGGCCACCTTTTTCAGCACATCCGACCTGCGGCGTTAGTAGCCTCCAACCTGTTCGAAAGCCATCCCTGTGATGTCGGCTCGCTGGATCAAGCGCTCCAACTCGGCTTTCGCAGAGTCGTTCACATAGATTGACCCACGCATGAGTGGGTCAATGAAGACCACAGGTTCAATGGGAAGCTTGGACCCATCGAATACTGCTTTTGCAATGCTTCCTTCCGGGTACTTCTCTGAACGGCTTTCATCAACGCACGGCACAATTTGGGTGACGTTGTAGTAGTACTCAACGCCATCGTCCACCTCGATCTCCAAAACCTGCCCAAACTTCCGCAGGAAATCTCCTAGTGCATCGCGCACTTTACCGTTAAACACCAGACCCGGAGCCGTAAATGGGCTGACATCCGAACGCGGCTTTTGCTTTTTCTTGCCCTTCTCCACTTTGACGGTGAGTTTCGGCCGCTTCAGCCACTGGAGTTCAGAGCCGTCACCACCAAACTGCTTTTGGAAGTGTGGGTTTTGCATGTCTTCTGCAGTCCGGACCAACGGTGCGACATCGTTCATCCGTGGGTGAGTGATTTCCCAAATCGTCATTACATAAACCTCTCACTTAATAGGGGAAGATGCCCGCGACGAGTTCTTTTTTTATGGTTTTCAGTGCAGTACGGCCAACCTTGTCATCTGTCGCATGCACCTGAGCCGCGCGATCCAGGCGGCGAAAGACTTGATAGTGATAAACCGTAGTGTGCAGTCCCGCATGCTTGACGGCATTTGGGAGGCCGGGCACCTCTGATTTTTTATAACGCGGCAGATAGACTCCGTTATCCGCATCGTTGATGCCGATACCCCAACCAAAGAGCAATTCGCGGGAACCAGCCGCTTCTTCGTCACCACTGGCGACGATGTGATGAGTAGCCACATTCTTTTTGGCAGTCGCTTCGGGACGAACATCGCCTGCTTCGGTCATGTTGTGATGAAGAAGCCTAGAGTGGCCGCCATTGCGCCGACTGACCACGTCTGCCAGCAAAGCCGCCATGAATTGCTCTTTGACGCGCGGAGGAAGCGTATAACCATTCTGATAGCAAACACGCTCTCGCTCTTCTTGCTGGCTAAGCCGATTTTCAAGCTCGTAAGAGAGGCTGCCCTTCACTCTTTTGTTAGCTTGGGCTCTGGTTTGCGCGGTGATTGGCGTGGACTGATTGGCGGCGTTTCCCGCCGAAGACTGCGGTGAACTCATGTTCGCTCTTTCCTTGTCATAAACCGGCCTTGCGGTTTCCCAAATGGTTCGGCGCGGACCGGTAACGTGCCGATTTCTTATCTCACACCATGCCGCACGTATACAGTGCCCCATTTCCCCTCGGCGGCAGTGCCACTGTTTGACTCAATAAGACCATTGAGCCGAGATTAGTAGCTCGTGCGACTCATTATAAGCACGGATGGAGCAGCGTAACCTGTGATCCTGGGAACCATTCCGTCGTTGGCCATATGTATTGCTTGACTGGAGAAAAAAGTGTCACGCAGTTTGCAAAAAACGGGACATTGTCCACAGGGTTCCGAGGCGTCATTGCGGCGCGTGGAGAGTGAGGATTCAGGGCCCGGCAGCTTGTCCAATGGCACCACGTTGTGGCCCCACGGCAATTGGGCAACAGCCTGTTGCACAAATTCGGCATCCAGCCATGTGGGAAGTGCAGCAAGCTGCGCGCGGAGAGTGTGGGATTGTCCGATCCATCCATGGACCGGACCCTTCCGCGCTACGCGCTCCAGGGCCAGCCTTCGGCTGTCCAAATTTGTTCCCGACAAATTTGTCGAACCGGTGGGTTCTCCGAACAACCACTCTCTCCGCCACCCATAAAAAAACGCCCATGCGGGCGTCTTTTTTATGGGTGGCGGAGAGAGTGGGATTCGAACCCACGGTAGGCTTACACCTACGGCAGTTTTCAAGACTGCTGCCTTAAACCGCTCGGCCATCTCTCCGTGTTTTGTGGCGAATCCTGTGTCTTGAGGCACTTAGGAAGTCGCTGAGCCCCGGCTTTCGCCGGGGCGACGAGTCATATGCAGACTCGTTTGCAAGGCCGCCAATCCTATCAGGAATCGCGTGCCCGCGGGCCATGTCGCCCCTTCCGCGACAGCGACACCAGCGCCCAGACCGTAATCGCCACGGGGATCAACCCGCCTAGCAACGGAAACAACGTTGCGGGATAGCGCAGCACCATCGGCAGCAATTGCGTGGCGGTGGCGAAAGCAATGATCCACAACCGCCAGCTACGACGCTTGCGGGCGATCCAGAAACTGGCAATCACCAACACAAGGGCAACGATGCTGAAGATCAAGTCAACCGTCGGAATCTGCCACACGCTGGCGAAGCTCAAGCGTGTGCCGATGACGGAGGCGAGCACGGCCATGAGGAAGTAGCTGGTGTAGAACTCCACCTTGTCCCATGAGCGGCTCGCCGGCGTGGTCATGCAATGTTCTCCGCACCGTGCATGTAGTGGCGCAGGGCTTCGGGCACGGTGATGGAGCCGTCGGCGTTCTGGTAGTTCTCCATTACCGCGATCAGCGTGCGGCCGATGGCGAGGCCGGAGCCGTTGAGGGTGTGCACGAGTTCGGGTTTGTTGGTTTCCGGGTTGCGTACGCGGGCTTGCATGCGGCGCGCCTGGAAATCCGTGCAGTTGGAGCAGCTGGAGATTTCGCGGTAGGTGTTCTGGCTGGGCAGCCACACTTCCAGGTCATACGTTTTGGTGGCGGTGAAGCCCATGTCGCCGCCGCACAACAGCACTTTGCGATACGGAAGGCCAAGCTTTTGCAGCACGGTTTCGGCGTGGCCGACCATTTCTTCGAGTTGCGCGAAGGAATCTTCAGCGCGTGTGATCTGCACCATTTCCACTTTTTCAAACTGGTGCTGGCGGATCATGCCGCGCACGTCGCGGCCGTAGCTGCCGGCTTCGGCGCGGAAGCATGGGGTGTGTGCGGTGAGGCGCAGCGGCAGTGTATCGACGTCTTGAATGGTATCGCGCACGAGGTTGGTCAGCGAGACTTCCGCGGTGGGAATCAGGTAGCGCTTGGTTTCGCCCACTTGGGTGGCGAACAGGTCTTCTTCGAACTTGGGCAACTGGCCGGTGCCCTGCATGGTGTCGGCGTTGACCAGCAGCGGTACGTTGCATTCGAGGTAGCCGTGTTCGTGCGTGTGCAGGTCGAGCATGAATTGCGCGAGGGCACGATGCAGTTGCGCTAGCTGGCCGCGCATCACCGTGAAGCGCGCGCCGGAAAGCTTGGCGCCGGTTTCGCCGTCGAGCCAGCCGTGGCGCTCACCGAGGTCGACGTGGTCTTTCACGGCGAAGTCGAACTGGCGCGGCGTGCCCCAGCGGGTGATTTCCTGGTTGTGGCTTTCGTCGCTGCCGAGCGGCACGGATTCGTGCGGCACGTTAGGGATGCCGAGCGCTATGTCGTTGAGCTTGGCCTGCACCTCGGCCAGGGCGTGCTCGTTGGCCTTGAGCTTGTCGCCAATGCCGGCGACCTCGGCCATCAGCGGGGCGACGTCTTCGCCCTTGGCTTTGGCTTGGCCGATGGCCTTGGAGCGGGTGTTACGCAGGTTCTGCAGTTCCTGCGTTTCGGTGGAGAGCTGCTTGCGTTGGCTTTCCAGCGTTTCCACGGCAGCCACGTCGAGCGTGAAGCCACGGGTTTCCTTGAGGCGCGCGGCGGTTTCGGCCAGGCGCGAACGCAGCAGTGCGGGGTCCAGCATGTTCGGATCCGGAAGTGGGGCAAGAACGCCGGATTATCGCTGTGGGGGCGCTGCGGTCGCAACGCGGTGCCCTGCCCTTGTGACGCGGGTCAGGCTGGCTTGCGCTCCTGGCGGCCGATCCACCAGGCCATCACGGTGCCGGCCAGCAGCCAGCCGATGAGTTGCTCGACCAACGCGGCCCAGGTCAGCGCTTCGGGGAAGCGGTACCAGTTCCAGTACGGCACAAGCACGGAGAGCCAGGCGAACACGGCGGCGGCCGCGGCTAGCCCCACGCGCCTGGCGAAGCTGAGGGTGGCCAGGCCCATGATGATGGCGAGTGCCAGGGAAGCGAGGGTATCGGATGCCCATTGGCGCGATAGCTGGCTGTGCATGTCGAGCATGTCTTCGCCTTGGGGTTGGTAGACGATCCACGCATAAGCTGAGGCCGGCGCTTTTTGCGAGTAGGCGGCGCGGGCGGCCTGGTTGTGCCATTGCTTGGGGTCGAAACTGGGCAGGATGTAGACGCCTGGAGTTTGGCCCAGGCCTTCGTGCAACGTGCTTAGCACGGCGTCTTCGTGTACGGGTTGGTGGATGCCGGGGTTGCCCAGGCCCAGGGCCATGTGTGCGATGCCGCCCCAGATGAACATGACGATGCCGCCGAAGATGGCGGCGATGAGGATGCGCATGGTGGTGCCCTCCCCTCAGGATGGTGATGGGGAATCTAGGCGGTGTTTGGGTGGGGTGCAAATGCCTGGGTGGGCCGTGTAGGTTGGGGTGCAAACCCCAACATTGCGATGCCTGTGAGGATGGCGATGTTGGGGTTTGCACCCCAACCTACGGGTTGCCTTGTTGCGAGATTGCTTTATCCGGAGCTACTTCTTGCGGGCTTGCTTCCGCGCTTCGCGTAACGCGAGCAGTTTTTCGCGCAGCTTCAGTTCCAAACCACGCTCCACCGGCTCGTAGAACTCGGTGCCCGCCAACGCATCCGGCAAGCATTGCTGATCGAGCGCAATGCCACCTTCCGCGTCGTGATCGTATTGATAGCCTTTGCCGTAACCCAGGCCCTTCATCAAACGTGTCGGCGCATTGCGCAGGTGCATGGGCACTTCCAGCGTGCCGGTTTGGCCGACGACTTCGCGTGCCTTGTTGTAGGCCATGTATGCCGCGTTGCTCTTGGGTGCGATGGCCAGCCAGATGGCGAGTTGTGCGAGGCCGAGTTCGCCTTCGGGGCTGCCGAGGCGTTCGTAGGTGTCCCAGGCATCCAGTGCCATGCGCCAGGCGCGTGGTTCGGCCAGGCCGACGTCTTCCACCGCCATACGCGTCATGCGGCGCGCGAGGTAGAGCGGATCGCAGCCGCCGTCGAGCATGCGGGTGAGCCAGTACACGGCGGCGTCGGGGTCGGAGGAGCGGACGGATTTGTGCAGGGCGGAGATCTGGTCGTAGAACTGTTCGCCGCCTTTGTCGAAGCGGCGCGTGCGATCGGCCAGCACTTGTTCCAGCGTGGTTTCGTCGATCTCGTGGCCATCGGCCAGTTCGGCGGCGATTTCCAGCAAGGTGAGTGCGCGGCGCACGTCGCCATCGGCGGCCTGGGCGATCAGGCGCAAGGCTGAGTCGGATACGTACAGTTGCTGTGCACCGAGGCCGCGTTCGGCATCGGTGAGTGCGCGTTGCAAGGCTGCAACGATGTCGTCGACGGAGACGGCATCCAGCACATGCACGCGGCAGCGTGAAAGTAGCGCCGAGTTCAGTTCGAACGAGGGGTTTTCGGTGGTGGCGCCGACGAAGATGATCACACCGCGTTCGATGTGCGGCAGGAAGGCATCCTGCTGCGCTTTGTTGAAGCGATGCACTTCGTCCACGAACAGCACGGTGCGCCGGCCTTGCGCGAAATTGACTTCCGCTTCGGCCAAGGCCTTGCGCACGTCCGGCAGGCCGGAGAGTACGGCGGAGATGGCGCGGAAGTCTGCATCGGCGTAGCGCGCCACCAGCAGCGCCAGTGTGGTTTTGCCGCAACCGGGCGGCCCCCATAGCACCATGGAGTGCACGCGGCCGGCTTCCAATGCGCGCCGCAGGGCTTTGCCGGGTGCAAGCAGGCGTTGCTGGCCGACGATCTCGTCGAGGGTGCGCGGGCGCATGCGTTCGGCCAGGGGCTTGAGTTCTTCGGTGTCGCTGCCGAACAGTTGCGGGGTGTGGGGTGCTTCGCGTCGTTCCATCGGTGGATGATAGGACATCCGGCACGTTCGGCCCTTGGGAGCCCCTCTTGCCTAAAGAAATACTCGGCATTTATTATTGATGATGATTTATTGCATTAATGATTCATAGCTTAGATTTGGCTTAATTCAATTACGTCATTTAGCCGCCAAATTAGCCGCTTTTATTACACCACCAATGCAAACCTTAGATCAGCCTTAGCGCATTTTCTTTCGCATTACATAATCGTCATTTTTAATGTAATTGTTATGGAAGTGTCATAAAGCATCTTTACGGTGTCGGCCTTTCTACAACCCCGCCGATACCGGAAAAAAACAATGACGTCATCGACACATGCGCTCTACCGCCGCACGCCGGTTTATCTCGCCCTTTGCGTGGCCCTGGCTATTGCCGCCCCCATCCACGCGCAGGACGCGAACAACCAAGGCAATGCCATTAGCGGCCCAAGCGCCTCGGACAATAGTGACGGCGACAACACTTCCAATAAACCCAAAACCCTTAATGGCGTGCAGGTAACGGCCAATACGGCGGTCAGCTCGATTGCCCCCACCCAGGGCTCGACCATCGCGACCGAGCCGCAGTCGATTATCGGCAGCACCTTTATCCAGGAAAACATCCCGCCCACCGGTGACTACACCGACGTCGCCGCCATCTCGCCGAGCGTGTACACGGTGACACCGAACGGCGCGGGTTTGATGGAAGCGGCCGTGGTTTCCATCCGCGGCTTCCAGGACGGCCAGTACAACGTGACGTTCGACGGTATTCCGTGGATGGACTCCAACGACTTCACGCACCACTCCACCTCGTACTTCACCAACCAGGAAACCGGTAGCGTGGTGGTGGATCGCGGCCCGGGTACGGCCAGCACGCTGGGTAATGCCACGTTTGGCGGCACCATTTCGGTGGATTCGATCAATCCGCAAGCCAAGTTCAACGTCAATCCGTACATCAGTTTCGGCAGCTGGGATACGGCTATTGAAGGCGTCCGCGTCGATACAGGCAGCTTTACCAGCAGTGGCACCACCGCTGTGGTCAACCTGCAGAACGGCGAATCGGATGGCTACCTCAGCTACGCCGGCCAGCGTCGCCAGAGCGTGTTCGCCAAGGTTGTGCAACCGCTGGGTGACAACACCACGCTGACCTTCGCGGCGATGTGGAACAACTTGAACCAGTACGTGCCGTTCGGTGCCACCAAGGCGCAGATCGCGCAGTACGGTGTCAATTACGCGCTGAACAACGATCCGACCAGCCAGGCGTACTACCGCTACAACGAAGACAAGATCGATACGGACATGGCCTACATCGGCCTGCACTCGGAATTCTCCGGCTGGACGATCGACAACAAGACCTACACCTACGGCTATAACCATTTCGGCTACAACGGCGAAGACCCGAATGGTGAAACACCTAATGGCACTGCCTATAGCCCCGATGACGTACCCGGCCAGCACATGCGCAACACGAACCGTTCGTGGGGCGACATCTTCCGCCTGAGCAAGGAAATCGGCCCGGGTGAAGTACGCACCGGTGTGTGGTACGACCATCAGGACGATATCCGCTGGCTGTATGAATTCGACGACACCCTCAATGAGCTCAACCCCGTGGTCAACCCCGGTGCAGCGACACTGCAGGAGGCAGCAGCCGATCGACGGATGAACGACACGCTGGTCACGATCCAGCCGTTCATCGAATACCAGTGGAACATCACCGACAACGCATACTTGGTTGGCGGCGCGAAGTACGACTACTTCAAGCGCAATATTGATGCGTCGGCGAACCAGAAGACGGAAACCCCGCTGACCTATTCCAAAGACTGGAACGCCACCCTGCCCTCGCTCGCTTTCCACTATGCGTTCAGTTCGAACTGGACGGCGTATGCACAGTGGGCCAAGGGTTACCTCGCACCGAACCTCAATCTATTCTACGTGCCCAATCCGGCCGTTTCCGATGCGGCTGTGCAGCCGGAAAAGACCACCAACCTCCAACTGGGTACGACCTGGAGCAGCGATCGCCTGACGCTGTCAGGTGATATCTACAAGATCAACTTCAACAACTTCGTCCAGAGCCAGCATGTCGGCGGCATTCTGGAGTACTACAACGGCGGCGGCGTGCACTACAAGGGCGTCGAGCTGGAAGGCACTTACATGCTGGGTGGCGGCTTCAGCGTTTACGCCAACGGCTCGTTGAACCGCGCCATTCAGACCGCCGACAACTCGTGGAATCCGAACACCCCGCACAAGACGGCCGCGCTGGGCTTCATTTTCAACAACGGCCCCGTGTACATGTCGTTGGTGGACAAGTTTGTCGGCAAGACTTATTACACCGCCAATGCCAACGACGACACGCCGATCGGCGGCTATGCGATCACCAACTTCGCCGCCAGCTACAAGTTCGATCCGCACATCACCAACGTGAAGGATTTCAAGATCGGCTTCCAGATCAACAACATCTTCAACAACACGACCATCAACGCCCTGGCCGGTACCACCGCTGCCGATGGCACGCCGCTGTACTGGACCATTCCGGCGCGCAACTTCAACTTCACCGTGTCGGCGGATCTGTTCTGATGAAACGCAGCGCACTGCTGGTTTCATTGCTGCTGATCGGCCAGCCCGCCCTGGCCTACGGCGACGGCGCCTCTCCCGCCGTCGCCCCATTGTCGAACCTGCTGCCGCCTCCGCCGGCAGCAGGTTCGACGGCGGCTCAGCACGATTTGCAGGCGGTGCTGACTGCGCAACGGTCACGCACGGCGCAGGACATGGCAGCGGCCAAGGCGGATTCGGAGCGCTCCGTGTTCCGCTTTGCCGATGCCTTGGGTTTGACGGTGCAAGCGGCGGCGTTGCCGAAGACGGCTGCATTCTTCGATCGCGTGGCCAAGCTCGACAAGGCCGAGGCGAAAGAGGCCAAGGAGTTTTGGAAACACCCGCGCCCTTCGGTGGTATCCAGCCAGGTGCATGCCTTGTCGAAGGAGAAGCCCGATGATTGGAGCTATCCCAGTGGGCACGCTACGTTTGGCTACAGCACGGCGGTGTTATTGGCCAACATGCTGCCGGAAAAGCGTGAAGCGATTTTTGCGCGAGCGGAATTGTATGGCGAGCATCGCATCGTGATGGGCGTGCATTTTCCCAGCGATGTGGAGGCGGGGAAGATTGCCGGGACGGTGATTGCGGATGAGATTTTGCGGGATCCGCAGTGGCAGGCTGATTACGATGCGGCGCGCGGTGAGTTGCGGCATGCGTTGGGGTTGCAGTGATTTACATGCTACATCCCCTGCTTGCAGGGGATGGTTGAGATGGAGTTAGGCAACCCCGTGGTAAGGTCATTTTTACCTCACCGTCATTCCGGCGAACGCCGGAATCCAGTCAAATAAACAGTGCGAAGCACACATAACCTTTTTATTTTGAGCGCTTCGCGCAGCATATTTGCACTGGATTCCGGCGTTCGCCGGAATGACGGTGAGGTAAGTCCAACCTTATCGAGCAGATCGCTGCAAAAAGAAATGCCGGTAAATGCCGTAACCCAAACCGACAACGCCAGTCAGCGCCGCAGGCACCAGCAACACCCGCTCCTGCATATGCGCATAACCCAGCGCCCCGAGCATCGCTCCAATAATGAAATGGCTGGCCACCAGCACGCAGATATGGATGCGTAGCATGTCCACGTCCAATCCACGCAAGCGCTGGCCCAGGTACATGCCCAAATCCGTAAAGATGCCCGACACATGCGTCGTGCGCAGTGCCGCGCCGCTGTAGGTACTCACCATCGCGTTCTGCAAACCGCACGCTGCGGCAGCGAGATAAAGCCCAAGGTCCTTGGCGTCGTGAATCAAGGGCATGGCCGCGAACAGCAATAGGGATTCCAGCATCAGCACGACGCCATAGCGGCGCCCCAGCTGCAACGTTCGCTGCTCAACGATAAAACCGCTCACCATGGCGCCAGCCAGAAACGCCACAATGGTCAGGCCCCAATGTGCGATTTCCTTAAGGTCGCCCTGTGCCACCGCAATGCCGAGTTCGGTGCTGGTGCCGGTGAGATGTGTCACCGGTTGATGGCGAAAACACAGATAGCCGACCGCATTGATGCAACCGGCGACCAGCGCAAGCAGGCCGCCGCCGATCCACGCCCAACGGGGCAGCTGACGAATCAATTCTTCAAGGGTTGTGTGGTGAGTTCCGGCAGATCGCCGATCACGTCTGCGCCTTTCGGCGGCGTGAAGTTGAAATCCTGCGGCGGGATTTCAGGATTGCGCTTCCAGTTGGAGAAGCGGATGTCGGTGGTGGCGCCGAGCTGGTCCTTGAACTGCATGCGTGCCAGGCCGTTCGCATCGAAGCCAAGATCGGCGTAGCTGAATTGCGGGTCTTTGGCCGTGGATGTCAGTCGCAACCAGACCAGGCCGTCGCGCTCGCCCTGTTCGGTCACGTGGAATTCTTTATCGAGTTGCGCGAGATCGGTAAGCACGGTCAGGGGGCTGTGTGCTTCTTCCGTGTCCTGCCGGCGTACGGTGACTTGTTCCAGATCCGGGTCGTACAACCAGACGCGGCTGCCGTCGGCGACGATGGTTTGCTTGTACGGGGCGAGCGTATCCCAGCGGAACTGGCGTGGGGCCTGCAGCACCAGCGTGCCGTTGCTGGTTTTGCTGGTTTTGCCGTTGGGGTCAGTGAGGGTTTGCGTGAAGTTGCCGGAGACCGCGTGCAGGCCTTGGGCGAAGGCGTCGAGGCGAGTGCGGGCTGGGCCAGTGACGGCTTGGGCAAGAGTGCTTACCAGCAAGATAAGGAAAGCGGCGAAGCGGAGGCGTTTCATGGATTCCCGTTCCTGGTGTATCGGATGTGGCAAGCATAGTGGGTCAGGGTGAGAGGTGGCCGAACCCCAACCCAATGACGTGCGTGGTGGCAGGTCGTCCCCGAGGCATCTCATCCCTCAAGGTCGTCATTCCCGCGAAAGCGGGAATCCATTTTCGCTTTTCGGCCAAGGGCAACATGGATTCCCGCTTTCGCGGGAATGACGGTTACGTAAAATCAAAATTACCTGCGAGAACAAGTCACTCGTCAAAGCTCAATGCTTCGGCGGCGGCGGCGCCAGCACTTCGCGGTTGCCGTTATGCAGCGGCGCACTTACGACGCCATCCTGTTCCATCTGTTCGATCAAACGTGCAGCGCGGTTGTAGCCGATGCGCAGATGGCGCTGCACGCCGGAGATCGATGCGCGGCGTGTTTCGGTGACGATGCGCACAGCCTTGTCGTAAAGCTGCGCTTCGGCATCGCCGCCTTCTTCGCTTTCCTGCGGCAGGCCGGATTCGTTGATGAACTTGCCGTCGCTGGTGGCCTGCACTTCTTCCAGCACGCCTTCGATGTATTGCGGCGCGCCTTGCGACCTCAGCCAGTTCACTACGTTGTGCACTTCATGGTCGTCCACGAAGGCGCCGTGCACGCGATCGGGTGTGGCAGTGCCAGGTGGCAGGTAGAGCATGTCGCCGTGACCCAGCAGGGTCTCGGCGCCGGATTGATCCAGGATGGTGCGCGAGTCGATCTTGCTCGATACCTGGAAGGCGATACGCGTCGGGATATTGGCCTTGATCAAGCCGGTGATCACGTCCACCGACGGGCGCTGCGTGGCCAGGATCAGGTGCACGCCGGCAGCGCGCGCCTTCTGTGCCAGACGGGCAATGAGTTCTTCCACCTTCTTGCCGACGATCATCATCATGTCGGCAAATTCGTCGATGATCACTACGATGTACGGCAGCGGTTCCAGTGGCTCGGCTACCTGGTTGGGCATGTCGGGATTCGGGCGGAACAGCGGGTCTAGCAGCGGCTGGCCGGCGTTCTCGGCGTCCTTCACCTTCTTGTTGAAGCCGGCAAGGTTGCGCACGCCCACCGCGGCCATCAGCTTGTAGCGGCGTTCCATTTCGGCCACGCACCAGCGCAACGCGTTGGCGGCTTCCTTCATGTCGGTGACGACCGGCGCGAGCAGATGCGGAATACCCTCGTAGACCGAGAGTTCCAGCATCTTCGGGTCGATCATGATCATGCGCACGTCTTTGGCGCTGGCCTTGTACAACAGGCTCAACACCATCGCGTTCACCGCCACGGATTTACCGGAACCGGTCGTACCGGCGACCAGCAGGTGCGGCATCTTGGCGAGATCGGCCACCATCGCGCGGCCGCCGATATCCTTGCCCAGCGCGAGCGTCAGCGGCGATTTTTGCTGATCGTATTTGTCGGAGCGCAGGATTTCCGACAGGTACACGATCTGCTTCTTGGCATTGGGAATTTCCAGGCCGATCACGTTCTTGCCCGGAATCACGTCGACCACGCGCACGCTGACCACGGAGAGGCCGCGCGCGATGTCCTTGTCCAGGCTCGAGACCTGGCTGCCACGCACGCCAGCGGCGGGTTCCAGCTCAAAGCGGGTGATCACCGGGCCGGGATAGACGCCGACGACCTTGGCCTCGATCTTGAAGTCTTTGAGCTTCAGCTCGACCTGGCGTGACAGCACTTCCAGGGTTTCTTCGGAATAGCCGGGCCCTTGCTCCGGCGCTTCATCCAGCAGCGACAGCGGCGGCAGTTCCCCCGGCTGCGCGGCGCCGACGAACAGCGGAATTTGCGTTTCCACGCGCGCGCGTTCGCTCTTCACCACGGGTGCGGCGGGTGCCTCGATGCGTACGGGTTCGCGCTTGGCCTGCTTGATCGCCTCGGTCTTCTTCACCACTTCGCGTTCGACGCGTGCCTGGTGTGCGGCAATCACTTCCGGCGCCTTGCGCAGCTTGCCGCCAAACCAGCCGGCGAGCTTCAGCACGCCCTGCCCGGTGAGGTCCATCAGCTTGAACCAGGAGAGCCCGGTAGCGAAGGTGACGGCGACCAGGAAAATCGCCAGCAGAAACAACGGCGCGCCTTTGTCGCCAAACGCACCCAGCAGGCCGTGGCCGATGCCGCGGCCGATCACCCCACCCGGCCCTTCCGGGGCCATCGTGCTATCCCGGAAGATGATCCAGCACAGCCCCGGCGCGGTGATGAAGAAGAACACCGAACCGATCAGGCGCAACGACGGCTCCCACGGCTGCACGCTGCGCACGCCGTGATTGCGCAACACCTTTATGCCGAGTAACAACAGCAGCAAGGGGAAGCAGTAGGCCACGATGCCGAACAGGTAGCGCAGCAGGTCGGCGATGTACGCGCCGACCGTGCCGCCGAGGTTGTGTACGTGGGCGCCGGTGTCGGCATGCGACCAGCCGGGATCGGCAGCGTCGTAACTGAAGAGACACACCAGCAGGTAGAGCGCCAGCGGCAACAGCAGCAGCGCGCCCGCCTCTCGCAGGCGGCGCTTTACTTCCTCGCTGAGGCCGGTCTTTTCCTTTGCTTTTCGAACGTTTGCGCTGCGCGCCGCCACCGGGGTGTGTTTCCTTTTAGGAATGTCGAACGAATAACTTCATGCGCGTTGCAGTGTAACAAGGGGTATGGACCGGATAGCGACAGCGCAGGCACCACCGTCCACAGGTCAGGTTCAGAAACAGGCAGCACACGTCAACCTTGAATAGCCCCTGCGACTTCCCCATCCTTGCGGACTCGTCGAAGGGCCTGTAAAGGCCTTTCCACAATCGAGAACCGCCCTGATAAATCGTCAGCAAACCCTTAAGGATTATAGCAATGACCACCCCCAAGCATAGCCGCCTGCTGATCCTCGGCTCGGGCCCCGCCGGTTACACCGCCGCGGTGTACGCAGCGCGTGCCAACCTCAAGCCGACCATGGTCACCGGCCTGCAGCAGGGTGGTCAATTAATGACCACCACCGAGGTCGACAACTGGCCGGGCGATGTCAAAGGCGTGCAAGGTCCGGAACTGATGCAGCGCATGGCTGAACATGCCGAGCGCTTCGAGACCGAGATGGTCTTCGACCATATTCACCAGGCCGACCTCTCGCAGCGTCCATTCCGCTTGAAGGGCGACTCGGGCGAGTACACCTGTGATGCGCTGATCATCGCCACCGGCGCCACCGCCAAGTACTTGGGGATTCCCAGCGAGGAGCACTACAAGGGCAAAGGCGTGTCGGCCTGCGCCACCTGCGACGGTTTCTTCTTCCGCGAGCAGGACATCGTGGTGGTTGGTGGCGGCAACACGGCGGTGGAAGAAGCGCTGTATCTGGCCAACATCGGCCGCAAGGTGTACCTGGTGCATCGCCGCGACAAATTGCGCGCGGAGAAGATCATGCAGGACAAGCTGTTCGAGAAAGCCGCCCATGGCAAGGTCGAGCTGGTGTGGAATCACGTGATCGATGAAGTGCTGGGCGATGAGACCGGCGTAACCGGTGTGCGCGTGAAGGACATAAACAGCGGTGCCACGCGTGATATCGCTGCCACCGGATTCTTCGTAGCGATCGGTCACTCGCCGAACACGGGCATCTTCGAAGGCCAGCTCGATATGCACGATGGCTACATCAAGATCCGCAGCGGCCTGGAAGGCATGGCGACGATGACGTCGGTGCCGGGTGTATTTGCGTCGGGCGACGTGGCCGATCATGTGTATCGGCAGGCGGTGACGTCGGCAGGGTTCGGCTGCATGGCGGCGTTGGATGCGGAGCGGTGGCTGGATCAGAACGGGAAGGTTTGAACACTTCGATTCATGCCCGTGATGCTTGATATATCGTCGTCCCGGCGAAAGCCGGGACCCAGCGACTTGTAAGACCGTCAAAGACACTAGGCCCCGGCTTTCGCCGGGGCGACGATAAGACACCAGTAAACTCTTCTATAGATGTCCACGCCTTGAGAAGAGAGAGCTGAAAAAAACGTGATCGAAGCCCGCTTCTACGACAGCATTGACGACATCCCCGCCTCCGCCTGGGATGCCTTGCGCCCAGACGACAACCCTTTCCTCTCGCATGCCTTTCTCGCCGGCCTCGAACGCACCGGCTGCATTCGTCCCGAATGGGGCTGGCAAGCACATCATCTGGGCCTTTATCGCAAAGGCACCTTGATCGCCGCCGCACCGCTGTACCTGAAAGGCAATTCACACGGCGAATTCGTGTTTGACTGGAGCTGGGCATCGGCGTGGGAGCAGGCCGGTGGCCAGTACTACCCCAAGCTGCTCAATGCCGTGCCCTACTCGCCCGTGACTGGACCGCGTCTGCTGGTGGGTACGGATGGCACCGAGGCGGCTGAGCTACGCAAGTTGCTGGTGGATGCCATGCAGCAACAAGCGCAACGGTTGGAGCTTTCCTCCGTGCACGCCAACTTCCTTACCGAAGCGGATGTCGACGCCTTCGACGATCACTGGATGGCGCGCAGCGACGTGCAGTTTCATTGGCACAATCAGGGCTATGCAGATTTCGAAGCATTCCTCGCGGCACTGAATCACAAGAAGCGGAAGAACATCCGCCACGAACGCAAGCGTGTGGCCTCGCATGGCTTGGACATCGGCATGGCCGGTGGTGCGGAGCTGAGTGCGCGCGAATGGCGGCGGGTGCATGCGCTTTACACCGATACGTTCGATGCCAAGGGCAATCACGCAGCGCTCACCGAGGCGTTCTTTCAATACCTGCGCAAGGAATTCGGCAACGCGGTGCAACTGGCGCTGGCCAGGCAAGGGGGAGAGATCGTGGCCGTGGCCTTGATGTTGCGCAGTGCAAGCACGTTGTACGGTCGCTATTGGGGTGCCAGCGTCAACCTGCCGGATCTGCATTTCGAGCTGTGTTACTACCAGGGCATCGAGTACGCGATTGCGCAGGGATTGCAGCGCTTCGAGCCTGGCGCGCAGGGCGAACACAAGCTCGCGCGGGGTTTCCTGCCGACTCGCACACATTCGCGTCACTACCTGGTGCACGAGGGCTTCCGCAGCGCAGTAAGGCGCGCGCTTGCGCACGAGTGCGAGAGCATGGACGCTTATGCCGACGAACTACTCGACCACAGCCCTTACGCGCGACCATGATCCGCCTCCCCAGGCTCGACGACCACGCCCCGGGTCATTTCCCCGATCCACGCACCGCGCTCATCGAACCCAACGGATTGCTCGCCTTCGGCGGCGATCTTTCACCACTGCGCCTGATGACGGCGTATGCGCACGGCATCTTCCCCTGGTTCAACGAAGGCGAGCCGATCCTGTGGTGGTCGCCCGATCCGCGCTGTGTGTTTCAGACGGACCAGTTGCGGCCTAACCGCAGCCAACGCAGGGCGCTGAAAGACACGGACTGGCAGGTGACCATCAACCGTGCCTTTCGTGAGGTGATGCAGGCTTGCGCGGCGCCACGGCCTGGACAATTCGGTACCTGGATCAGCCCGGCGATGATCGACGCCTACGGCATGCTGCACGATCTTGGTTGTGCGCATAGCGTGGAAGTCTGGGCGCAGGATGACCTGATCGGCGGTGTCTACGGTGTTTCCATCGGCCGGTTGTTCTGCGGCGAATCGATGTTCAGCGCGCAAAGCGGTGGTTCGAAGCTGGCGTTGTGTGCGCTGGCGTCGCTATTGCGCGAATGGGAGTTTCCGTTGATCGATGCGCAGGTCAGCAATCCGCATTTATTGGGATTGGGGGCCGTGGAGATGTCGCGGGATGTGTTTTTGCGGGAGGTTGCGATGTTGGTGACTGCGCCGTTTGATCCGCAGCAATGGAAAGATCTGCCTACGGTTTCTGCGAAACGCATTTTGGAAGGTTTTTCTTTCGTATAAGAAACCGAGCTTCGCGACAATGTGCTTCGTTACCTTCGCCGGAATGACGTCGAGGCGAGACTGACTTTTCCACATGCATGGCGATGTTGGGGTTTGCACCCCAACCTACTTGCGGCTCTTCACGTGATCGATAAATGCGCGCAGCTTCGGCATGGTTTGCCGACGGCTTGGGTAGTAGAGAAACACGCCCGGCATCACTGGCGCGAACCGTTCCAACACGTGCAGCAGCTTTCCCGTTTTCACCCCTTCCACCACCATCGGCTCAGGTAGCTGGGCCAGGCCTACACCTTTGAATGCGGCGCCGAGCATGGTGGGAAAATCATTCGCGATGAAGGGGCCGGATACGGCAATCTCCATCGCACGGCCATTGTCGTTGAATGACCAGGGCGCGATGGCGCCGTTGGATCGCCGCCATCGCAAACAGGCATGTTGACGTAGATCGTCCACCACCTTGGGCCGGCGGCGGCTTGCGAAGTAGTCCGGGCTGCCGACGACGATGAAACGAAACGGCGGCGTCAACGGTACGGCAACCATATCGGCATCGACGAACTGCCCCATCCGAATGCCGGCGTCGAATCCCTCCGCCGCAATATCGATCAACTCCTCGCTCGCAGCGATTTCCACTTCGATCTCTGGATAGGCCTCACAGAAGGACGCGATCAGTGGTTCCAACACAATGGGCACCACCGCGCGCGGTACGGAAAGGCGCAGCAATCCCGTTGGCCGCTGACCGAGTCCGCGCGCCACTTCGCCAGCAGCGACAAGTTCTTCGAAGGCAGGCTTGGCACGCGAAAGAAATCGTTCGCCGGCTTCGGTCAAGCCGACGCTGCGCGTCGTGCGGATAAAAAGCGCCGCACCAACGCGCGCTTCAAGAACACGCACGGCCTGGCTGATGGCCGAGGGCGTTACGCCGAGTTCTGCCGCTGCCCGGCGAAAACTGCGGTGCTGGGCCACGCTGAGAAACGCCTCCACGCCATCGAGCGCGCCCTGCCTGACTGTGAAGTTCTGCTTCATAGCCCGTCAACATTGTGATGAATAGTCGCTCACGCGGGGCGATGGTACACCTATGCCTGCAGGTTTCCATGGAGAACCATTGATGAGTGCCGCCGCTGTGTCTGCCGATATTGTCCTTGCCATGAACGATGTACTTGATAACGTGCCCAATCGCTATCGCGCGACTGGCCGGACCAAGCGGCTGAAGACTGCCAATGACCCGAATCCGATGGAACGCCGCGTTGGCATTCTTACTGCGGTGTTAGAGGTTATCGCATGATGGAAAACACCATGTCGCCGGAACGTCTCTTTCAACTGCAGCTTGTTCTGGGGTATATCGCGTGGCTGCTTTGCTTCCGCATCTACATCTGGCCCAGATTCAAATCGATGGCGGCGTTCGACGTGCACCGCGCGATCGCCACGTTGCACAGCTTTCGTTTCTTCGGGCTGGTTTTCATCCTGCCGGGCGTCGTCAGTCCCGACCTGCCTGCCAGTTTTGCCGTATTCGCCGCCTACGCTGACTTGGCAACGGGTTTACTGGCGATGCTGGCGCTACTTATGGCACGCATACGTCCATTGTTTTGGTTGTTTGTGGTGGCGTTCAATCTTGTAGGAGCGGTCGATCTCGTTCTCGATTATTACCACGCTATCCAGGCGAACCTTCCTGCGCACGCGGGGGAGCTTGGTGCTGTCTATGCGATCCCGGTCATCTATGTGCCTATATTGATGATCACGCATATGGCTGCGTTTTACTTGCTGCTACGGCCGCGAGCCAGGATAGCCTCGTAGCTTGGGGTGCAACCCCCAACATCCGGCGCCAGCGTGCATGGCAATGTTGGGGTTTGCACCCCAACCTACGGTGTCAGGCGTTCAGAGCGAGCGCCTTCAACTCGCTGTAGTTGTTGAGAAACAACGCAACCAGATGCGGATCGAGCTGCCCGCCCGCCGCATCGCGCAGGTACTGCAACACCTCCGCCTCTGGCCACGCCGGTTTGTAGACGCGCGGAAAACTCAATGCATCCCACACGTCCACTACGCTGAAAATGCGTGCTGCCAGCGGGATCTGTTCGCCTTTCAAGCCTTGCGGATAGCCGGTGCCGTCCCAGCGTTCGTGGTGGCTGTACGGGATGACGCTGGCACCATGCAGAAAATCGATTCGCTGCAGCATGTCGTAACCCATGCGCGGATGCGTGCGCATCACTTGCGTTTCCTCGTCGTCCAGCTTGCCGGGCTTGATCAGGATGGCATCCGGCAAAGCCAGCTTGCCGATGTCATGCAGCAGCGCACCGAATTTGATGTCGCGCAACGCATCGCCATGCAGACCCACCCGTTTCGCCAGCCCAAGCGCCATGCGTACCACGCGTTCGGAATGGTCGCTGGTTTCCTTGTGCCGCACGTCCATCGCCTCCACCAGCACCCGCAAAGCTTGCTCGTGACTGTCGAGCAATTGCTGGTTGGCTTTGGCCAGGCGGCGAACGGTGCGACCGATCAACCAGTACAACAAGAGTCCAGTGCCCAGAACGAACAGCCAGCCCTTCAAGATCTGATAGAAAACGATACGGTGCGGATCGTGCACCAGACTGCCGAGCACGTGCCCGGATATCCATATATAGATCGCCGAAAGCAGCACATAGGTGCCGGCGGTACGTAGTTGAGGACTGAGTCTTTTCACAGTTAACGCACGCGCAGCACGCAACCCTCGCAAGCGAAGATCGGTGGGTGCGTCCCTGCAAACTGCAGATGGTGTGCTGTCATCACATGGGCGCAAACGCTGTCACGAACTGATGCCAAAGCCACGACCTTGCTTCCCCCTGTGGCGTCATCGAATAGGCATTCTGCCATCCGTGGAGTGAAACACGGTGTGCGGTTTTGCGCAATTCATTGCGTGTACCTTGATTTGCGATATTCGCAGGCCGGGGTACAAACCCCAGCCTACGATCGCCGCAAGGCGGTTTGCAGCAAGCGACGCTGCAGGCGATCGCTCAGCCTGGTCGCTCCTGACAACTGCATGCGTTCCAGTACAGCAGCCTCTTCCGCCTTGATGGCGCCTGGCTTCCATAGCGCCTTCAGCAGCTGCCACCTGCCCTTCCATGTGGCACTTGACGATTGCAGCCACGCCAAAGCGGGTAACAGGCGTTGCTCGACGTCGGTGAAATCACTGCCGAACGGAAACGCGGGTAGCAGTCCTTTGCGCATCGGTTTGGCCAAGGCTTCATGCAGTGCCTCAGGGCGATGCTTGCGCCAGGCTTCCGGAATCTTGAAATCCGCAGCGAGCTTGCCGTGCGATTTGGCTTCCGCCGCCAGGGCATCGACGAATCGCGCATCGCTGACCGCCAGCATGGCCTCGATGCATTCGCTATCGCTCTTGCCACGCAAATCGGCGACGCCATACTCGGTGACCACGATGTCGCGCAGATGCCTTGGAATGGTGGTTTGGCCGTAGTGCCAGCGGATATTGGTTTCCACACCGTTGCGTCCGCACCGGGTTGCACGTTGCAGCAATACCGAGCGGCCATCGGGCAACTCGTGCGCCATGGCGACGAAGTTGTACTGGCCGCCGACACCGCTCACCACGTGGCCATCTTCCAGCGTTTCGGAAATCGCCGCGCCAAGCAGGGTCGACATCATGCAGGTATTGAAGAAACGCGCGCCGCGACGTTGCAACATAGCCAACGCCTGGTGGTCGCCATAGAGCTGGTTGACGTTGGACACCGGACACATGTCGATGGCATCGGCGTCGCTGCCCGTGGTGGTTTCCAACCACTCGTAAAGTTCGCGTGAGCCGAGGAAGAACGCACCGCGCAAGTAGTGCCCGCCGGGCACGTCATCCGGCAAGCGGCCGCCGGCAGCCGCGCGCTCGAGCGCAAGGTTGTCCCAGCTGCGCCGCTTGAGCACGCCGGCCTTGGCCAAGTGCATGAAACCATCCAGCACCATTTCACTGCAGCCGTACAAACCGGTCTTGAACATTGCAAGGCCACCGATACGTTCGGCCAATCGATGCGTGGCGCCACGCGGGTCAAGCGCAACCAGTACTTTTCGCCATGCGGTGTTGTCCTGCTGCCGCAGCAACAAGCCTTTGACCAGGGCATCGGATAAGGCACCAATACCAATCTGCAAGCAACCGCCATCTTTCACCAGTGCACTGGCGTGCAGGCCGAGCGCGTATTCGGCCGCATCGACCGGCATTCTGGGTAGTGCGAACAACGGTGGCGATGACGTGGGCGCCAGTTCGATGTCGAAGAAATTCTGTGTGACTTCCGCAGCACCACCAATGTACGGCAAGGACGGATGCACCACGGCCACACACAAGGGGCGCGACTTGCCCGCTGCCTTGACGCGATCGAGAAAATCCAGGGTAAGGTCGGGATTGCACGACAAGCTGTAACGCACCCCGGAGGGTGTTTCGTGGCGTGCAACGAGCTGCACCAGCAGGTTGATGTCCTGCACGACCAGATCGCGCGCCACGTGCGTGTAGTTCTGGCTGATGTAGTTGCGCTGCGCACTGGGCGAATGCAGCAAGGCCCCCGATTGCATGTAGAACTCATGCACCGCCACGTTGGGCGGCAGCTTGCCTTGCATCTGGTCGACGGCGTATTGCGGATCGACGTAGCCAGCGCCGAAGTGGCGCTCCACGAATGGATCCAGGAAACGCGCTTCCAATTCGCTTTTCGCCCGCGGCCGTGTCAGTGACAAGGCGGTGTACAAGGTCATCGATCGCCACGTATCGGCGAGCATCAGGCCATACAGCGCGTTGAGCAATCCGTGCGGCTTGCCGAGGCCCAACGGCGCCGCTACACGCAAGTCCGCTCCCAGCCGCTCGACGATGAGCTGCGCGCAGGCATCGGTGTCCGTAAAGCGCTGCTCTGGCAACATGGGGGAATCATAAGCGGAGAACTAAGGAACGGGGAACAGCCAACGTGAAGTTCGCCGTGACGAACGGTGTGCCATCGGCTCAATAGCAATGACTGTCACTCCCGCATCCTGCGCTTCTCTGTTTCCTGCTTCCCCATACCATGTCCACTGCCTAGTCACAGCGCGTCGGGCTCACCGGCGAACATATTGAATCCTTCAGCATCATCGGGATTTGCCATGACATATTCTGCAAGATGGTGAAAGAAGAGAATCCCCGCCTTATCCAGTGACTGTACGGCGTTCTCCACCTCCTTCTCGGCTCGAACCACGGCCTTCCTATCATCCGGAATCTTTTGATTCAAACCCTCAATGTCGCTATTGAGCTTGTTCAGGGTGTCTCTTTTAGACGAGAGTTCGTCCTGGATCCTGGTCCGCTCTTGCTGGATACGCTCGCGTTTCACCGGATCTTGTTCACGTTGATAAGCGCCCTCAAGTCCACCGTCTTGGGCGCGCAATATCTCAATATCTTCGACAAGGGATCTCGCCTGTGCCTGGTGGTCTTCGAGTTGCCGTGTCGATTCATCGAACGCGTGCCTGGCCTGCTCCGCCTCATCGCGGGCTAGGTCGAGCCTGTTGTATGCTTGGACGGCGGCTTCCCGGGATTCCAGTACTTGCTGCCTGAGCGGAGGGGCTGCAGGTTCTCCCCCTTTAAGCCCTGCCTTGGCCAGCGGCTCGGCACCACCTTTGCCATCCAGCTTCACATATACGCTTCCCGCAACCGTATGCGCCTTGTTCGGGTCGACAATGGCCCAGCCATTTGCGCCTTGCTTTACCTGATAGTAGCTATCGCCCACGCGTACGTAACTGCGATCATCCCCGCCTAGCGTTCTGGCGTTGCTGGGCTGATAGACACCCGATTCTTTATTGAGCGTCAGCGTTCGGGGATCGACTTTGGCCGCAGGTGGCAGGGCAGCACTGCTCGCCGGTTTGGCGGCATCCGTGCCATCCACCCGCTTGAAGTTTCCATGTTCATCTTGTTTCGCACGCTCATTCGTGGGCATGCGCGTGCCCACATCGTCAAGTTTATAGACCGGGCGGCTTCCATTCGCGTCAGGGGCATCTTTGGTATTTACGACGTAATCACCCTCTTGATTCGGCCATGTGACCTTTTTCAGCGTGGACTTTTTCGGAGTGCTGTTGGTTGGAAGTCCGGAGGAGGACTGCGTAAACGGGTTAGTCCCTGGTTTGAGAATGGACGAACCAGGTTTATCGGTCTCTTTGACAGAAGACTTCGACTCGGTTGGATGAGTCGTTTCGACAGGATGAGGTTCCGTGTGGTGAAAGCTCGAATGAATACCAAAACTCGGCATAATCGAAATCCAGGTTGAATAATTTATATGTCCACCGATCCGTGCTCATGGCCAAGCTCTTCATGGGGGGCAATTTTTTATACCCCTCAAAATGAGCTTCATGTGCGGTAACTATGGCGTGCTAATGCTGGAAGTGTTTGATCGCGTGGCTCGGCATGCACAACGTTTGCGTGAAATGCGCGAATTCGACGACCAGAGGTGACGATCATCACCGTGCAAAACGGGGACAGGTTGCGTCCTGATCTCCGTTGCAGCATCTATACGGAACCTTTAGTTAGTCCTCGCTACATTCCAGTCGAGCAGACAGAGCACCCTCTTCGCTTTATGCAGCCCACCAAGTCTGCTCGACTCGCCCGGGGATAGTCAGGCGACCTTACGAAGCGTGTTGCACCCGCCGATTATGCTCGGCCATCCAGCGCTGTCTTTAAATCCATCGAGGAGGCACCTATGAAGCTGCACTCCATCTTCAAGTTGAACACGGCCAGGGCACTCAGTGTGCTGGCTATCGCAGCTTTGACTGCATCAGCTGCACTTCTGAGCTTTATCCCTGTCCGCGCTGCAGCGGCACCTACCATGGCGCTGCAGTGCCAGGTGAGTCCCGACCAGAACGGCGTGGGCGTCACCCTAAGCTGCAACGGCGAACTTCCCGATGGCAGCAACATCAACCTGGTTTGCAACGCTGGGGTAATTACCGAGGACAATGGCGAATATAAAGCCGGAGGAGGAACTTGTAACATCGGCGCCGGGCTCGCAGGGATCACCTTGTCAGCAGATCCGGACGGCTTCGTTCTTGTCACTCCGAGCACAGGAACGATAATCGTGACTAATGGAGGGGAAACAGTTACCGTCAATGGTCTCCTGGCAAGCGCAACCGTATCCGCCTACGGCCAGGGCATCACGGTGACCTTGTCGCCGCTTTCAGTCAGCGTCCTGAATACCCAGATCACCACCTCCGTCAAACTGCTAAACACGATCAGCGTTGCGAGTATTGCCGTTCAAGGTAATGCGGCGTCGGTCGGTATAAGCGGCTCTACTCTCACAATCAGCGGCCCTAATCTCAGCTACAACGGCGATGTGGCTGGCCTCATTTCGTTCACTGGTGCTTGTAACAACACCGTTATGGCCAATCTCGGCCTGCTCATTCCAATCGTCGCTCCGACGCTTTCTTGCGGCATATAAGACACAAAATTGGACTATTGAGCCTTCACGACCTGCAAACCACGCAAGCTAGCCAAAGTCGGGAATACATTGCACTGACCGGTGTTGGTTGTAGCCCGGTCAGTGCGATCTCTGCGCAAACGGCATTTGAAGCAGTTGCACGATCCCAGCGAAAGTCGACGCAGGTTGGGGGGCAAATATCGATTCTATACAAGTGGCAATAATCTACATTTTTGATGAATATCGAGCGCCAAGACGATGTTCCCAAAGCCATTCGTGCTAGTCTCCCGCCTCCATGCAAGCGCCCGACGACTTCCCCGAAGGTGCCGGCGGCAAGCCGACCCGTCACGTTCTCACGCCCAGCACGCTCAACCGGCTGGTGCGCGGGCTGCTGGAAGATGCCTTGCCGCTGGTGTGGATCGAAGGTGAACTGTCCAACGTGGCGCGCCCGGCGTCCGGCCATCTCTACTTCACCTTGAAAGACAGCCTGGCGCAGGTGCGTTGCGCCATGTTCAAGACCAAGAGCATGGGGTTGCGTTTCCGGCCGGCGGATGGCGTGCACGTGCTATGCCGTGCGCGGGTTGGTCTGTACGAGCCGCGCGGCGAATTCCAGCTGGTGGTCGAGCATATGGAGCCGGCTGGCGAAGGCGCGTTGCAACGCGAATTTGAACGGCTGAAGGCACAACTGGATGCGGAGGGTTTGTTTGCGCAGGAACGCAAGCGCCCCCTGCCCCGCTTTGCGCGACGCATCGGCGTGATCACATCCGCTACCGGTGCTGCCATTCGGGATGTGCTGAGCGTGTTGTCGCGACGCTGGCCGCTGGTGGAAGTGGACGTGCTACCGGTGCCGGTACAAGGGCGTGAAGCGCCGCCCGCGATTGTCTCGATGTTGCGCAAAGCGTCTGCCTGCGGACGCTACGACGTGCTGCTGCTTACGCGCGGCGGCGGTTCGCTGGAAGATCTCTGGGCCTTCAACGACGAGCAGGTAGCGCGCGCCGTTCACGCCAGTGCAGTGCCGGTGGTCAGCGCGGTGGGGCACGAGATCGACTTCAGCATTTCTGATTTCGTCGCCGATTTGCGTGCGCCTACGCCCTCTGCGGCGGCTGAGCTGCTGGTGCCTGACGTTCTGGCACTGCGCCGGCATGTCGAGCAGTTGCACCAGCGTAACGCGGCCATCCACGAACGGCGTTTGCATACCCGTATTCAACGGCTTGACCATCTGCTGGCGCGCTTGCAGGCGCAACGCCCGCAAGCGCGGTTGTCCCGCGATCGCCAACGGCTGCTGCAATTACATCGCCGTTTGCTTGCCTGCCGGCAGGCGCAGTTGACGCGTAAAACGATACGCCTGGAACGTGTATACACGCGGTTGCTGGCACAGCATCCGCGGCAACGTGTCGAGTTGTTGCGACAGCAGCTGGAACAGCATGCTTTGCAGCTGCGACATATGATCCAGCACAAGCTGCAGCACGAACGCCTGAATTTGCAACAGACGGCTCGCGCGATGCATGCGGTGAGTCCGCTGGCTACGCTGGAGCGTGGCTATGCGATCTTGTTTGATGAGAAAGGCAAGGTGTTGCGGTCGGCGCAGGATGTGGCGGTGGATGCACCGTTGCGGGCGAAGTTGGTGGATGGCGAATTGGCGTTGCGAGTTAGTAAAAAGTAGTCGCCGCAAGTCGGCGCGGAAACCTCAACATCACATGTGTCCCTCACGTCCGTCATTCCCGCGAAAGCGGGAATCCATGTTGCTCTGATGTATCCCTGAAAATGGATTCCCGCTTTCGCGGGAATGACGGCCTCTGGGCAATTTTCGCCACTTTGGGAACCCTGCCGCCGTAGTGACAAAAGTGTTGCAAACGCATCCATTCTTCACACGAATCAAACGCATTCCCGCGCGAATCGAATATTGGAGTACATATAGCGTCGTTATCTTTCCAGGAGACGATGCATGAAGGCCGCGGCCTTGTTTGTGAAAGCATTGGAAGCCGAAGGCGTAACCCGCATTTTCGGCGTGCCGGGCGAGGAAAACCTCGACCTGGTGGAGGCATTGCGAGAATCGCCGATCAAGCTGATCGTGACCCGTCACGAACAGGCGGCCGGATTTATGGCGGCGACGTGGGGCCGGTTGACCGGCGAGGCGGGCGTCGCGCTGTCCACCCTGGGGCCCGGCGCCACCAATCTGGTGACGGCCGCCGCCTATGCCCAGCTTGGCGCCATGCCGATGATGATGATTACCGGGCAAAAGCCCATCCGCACCCACAAGCAGGGCTTGTTCCAGCTGGTGGACGTGGTGGACATGATGCAGCCGCTTACCAAGTACACGCGCCAGCTGGTGTCCGCGGCAACCATTCCTGCGCGCATTCGTGAAGCGTTCCGCCGTGCGGAGGAAGAGCGTCCCGGCGCGGTGCATCTGGAGCTGCCCGAAGATATCGCCCGCGATGAAGTGGACGAATACATCCTGCTGCCCACCGAGTATGCACGCCGGCCTTCGCCCGACGATGCCGCGCTGGTGCAAGCCGCCGAAGCGATCACCAGTGCCAAGCATCCGATCCTGATGATCGGCGCCGGCGCCAATCGCCAACGCACGGCCGTCGCCTTGCGTGCCTTTATCGACAAGCTTGGGATGCCCTTCTTCACGACGCAGATGGGCAAGGGCGTGGTCGATGAGGATCATCCCTTATGGCTGGGCAATGCCGCGCTGTCGGATGGCGACTTCGTGCACCGCGCGATCGATGCGGCGGACGTGATCATCAATGTCGGCCATGACGTAGTGGAAAAACCGCCGTTCTTCATGCAGCGTGGACGGCGCACGGTGATTCACATCAATTTCTCGTCGGCTGAAGTGGACACGGTGTATTTCCCGCAGATCGAAGTGGTGGGCGATATTGCGCATACGGTGGAACGGTTGACCGATGCATTGAGCGCGCAGGAGCACTGGGATTTCCGCTACTTCAACAAGGTGCGCGAAGCGTTTCAGGTGCAGCTTGGCCAGTATGCCGATGACGCCCGTTTTCCGATGCACCCGGTACGCATCGTTGCAGACACGCGCCGCTATATGCCGGACGACGGCATCCTCTGCCTGGACAACGGCATGTACAAGCTGTGGTATGCGCGTTACTACAAGGCGCGTCAGCCCAATACCGTACTGCTCGACAATGCGCTCGCCACCATGGGTGCGGGCCTGCCGTCGGCCATGGCAGCCAAGATGGTATATCCGGAACGCAAGGTGCTGGCGATCTGCGGTGACGGCGGTTTCATGATGAATGCGCAGGAGCTGGAAACCGCGGTGCGTCTGAAGCAGGATTTGGTGATTCTGTTATTGCGCGATGATGCGTACGGCATGATCCGCTGGAAGCAGGCGGAGATGGGCTATACGGATTTCGGCATGCAATTCAGCAATCCCGACTTCGTGCGTTTTGCCGAAGCGCATGGTGCGCACGGCCATCGCCCGCAAAGTGCGGATGAATTCCTCCCTACCCTGCAACGCGCTTTCGACGAAGGTGGCGTGCATCTGATCGACCTTGCTATCGACTATTCCGACAACCACCGTGTGCTCGACGAAGAAATCCGCAGCCTGAGCGCCGCGGTGAAGGAGTGATCATGCTCGAGAAAACCTATCCCTATTACCTGGCGAACGAGGCGCGCACGTCCTCCGAGATGATGGATGTGTACGACAAGTTTAGCGGTGAGATCGCCACCCGCGTAGCCGTGCCGGATGCGCAAGCCACGGAAGAAGCCATTCGCGCCGCCGTGCAGGCGGCCGGGCCGATGAAACGCTTCAAGCCCTGGGCGCGGCAAGCAGTGCTGCAGCATTGCGTGAAGCGTTTCCAGGAGCGTTACGACGAACTCGCGATGGCGCTGTGCATCGAAGCCGGCAAGCCGATCAAGGATGCCGCCGGTGAAGTAACACGCCTGATCGAAACCTTCCGCATTGCTGCCGACGAAGCAGTGCGCGTGAATGGTGAAACCTTGAACCTGGAGTTGGCAGCGCGCCTGGATGGCTACCATGGCTTTACGCGCCGCGTACCGTTGGGGCCGGTGTCGTTCATCACACCGTTCAACTTTCCGTTGAACCTGGTGGCACACAAGGTGGCGCCGGCGATTGCTGCGGGTTGTCCGTTCGTGCTGAAGCCTTCGGAAAAAACGCCGATTGGTGCGTTGATCATCGGCCAGGTGCTGGCGGAGACCGATCTGCCCAAGGGCGCGTTTTCCGTGCTGACGCTCGATGGCAAGCACGCCACGCCGCTGGTGGAAGACGAGCGGCTGAAGCTGCTTTCCTTCACCGGCGGACAGATCGGCTGGGATCTGAAGGCGCGTGCTGGCCACAAGAAAGTGACCTTGGAACTGGGTGGCAATGCGTCTTGCATCGTGGATGCCGACCAGCATGCGAACTTGGACAAAGTGATCGAGCGGTTGATCTTTGGTGCCTTTTATCAATCCGGCCAGAGCTGCATCAGCGTGCAGCGCATTTACGCGCACGCCTCGCTTTACGAGGAATTGAAGCAACGTTTGGTTGCCGCAGTGAAACAGCTCAAAGCCGGTGACCCGAAGGACAAGAGCGTATTTCTTGGACCCATGATCGATGAGGCGGCCGCGACACGCCTGGAAGGCTGGATCAACGAAGCGCAGCAGGCTGGCGGCAAGATCCTGTGCGGTGGCAAGCGCAAGGGCAACATGCTCGAAGCCACGGTGATGGAGCAGGTGCCGAAGGATGCGAAGGTCAATCGCATGGAAGTGTTCGGCCCGTTCGTGCTGCTGGTGCCGTTCGAAAACATTGACGATGCGTTTGCGATGGTCAATGACTCGGATTACGGCTTGCAGGCCGGCATCTTCACCAACAGCCTTGCCCATGGGATGCGCGCGTGGGATGAGCTGGAGCAAGGCGGCGTGATCGTCAACGACGTGCCGAGCTTCCGCGTGGACAACATGCCGTATGGCGGTGTGAAGCTATCCGGCGTGGGGCGCGAAGGTGTGCGCTATGCGATCGAAGATATGTCGGAGATTCGGTTGATGGTGATGCGGGAGACATAATCCCGCGCCTCGTAGGTTGGGGTGCAAACCCCAACGTTGCCATGTCTGCAGGTATGGGGATGTTGGGGTTTGCACCCCAACCTACGCCGTAGCCTCAAGCTCCACGCAAGGCGCCGTTCCCATCGCCCGCAAGCGCATCACATCGCGCAACGGCGGCGCGCCATGTTGCCGGCTGTATTCGCGGCTGAATTGCGAAGGGCTTTCGTAACCGACACGATGCGCCGCCGTGGCCACGTCGCAGCCTTCGGTCAGCAGCAGACGACGGGCCTCATGCAAACGCAGCACTTTCTGGTACTGCAATGGACTCATCGCGGTGATCTGGCGGAAATGGTGGTGCAGCGACGACGGGCTCATGTTCACCATGCTGGCCAGTTCGGCGATGCGCAGCGGCTTGTTGTAGTGCACGCGTAGCCACTGGATAGCGCGGGCGATCTGCTGGCCCTGCCCGCCTGCCGAGGCGATCTGCGCCAGGCGCGTGCCTTGCTCGCCGGTGAGCAGCCGGTACAGCAGCTCGCGTTCGATCAGCGGCGCCAACAGCGCAAGATCCTGAGGCGAGTCGAGCAGGCGCACCAGACGCAGCAGGGGATCGAGTACGTCCCCGCTGACCGGGCTCAAGGCGATGCCGCGGGCGGTGGCGGTGGAAGGCTTGGGTAGCTTCACTTCGGACAGCCATTCGCCAATGCGTACAGGGTCAAGGCGCAAGGTGATGCACAGGCACGGCTGCTGCGGCGAGGCGCGCACTACCTGGGCAGTGACGGGCACATCGATGGAGTTGATCAGGTAGTAGCCATATTCCTGCTCCAGGCGTTCCTCACCCACCAGAATGTGTTTGTTGCCCTGGAGCAGCAGGCCCAGGCAGGGCTCGTACATGGCGCAGCTGCGGTCACTCGGGGAGTCGGCGCGGAAGAACGACAAGGCTGGCCAGGCTGTCTGGGTGACGCCCTCCGCCTGGGCGTATCGTTCAACGATGGCTGTCAATTCGTCGCGATCCTGCTCGAGGCGGGAAAATATCTCGATCGATCTAAGTTGTGTGTTCATGCGGATTGCTGCTTGCCTGGAACGCGTGAAGATTGCCTGTTACTGCAGACCAAAGCGAGCCTTACAGAGGCTATTTGCAGGATCAAGCAAGCATTTAGCAGGATTCGGCTACCGGGCTTTTGCTGCACTGCGCATACTTTGCGGCCTCGACGCCCCTCCCTTGGCTTTACCTCTCTGGAGAACCGCATGGCCCTCAACATCCGCGGCTACGCCGCGCAATCCGCCACCACCCCGATGGCCCCCCATCAGTTCGAACGGCGCGATCCGCGCGCGGACGACGTGGTGATCGACATCCTGTATTGCGGCGTCTGCCATTCCGACCTTCATCAAGCCCGCAATGAATGGGGCAATTCGCTGTATCCGCTGGTGCCCGGTCACGAAATCGTCGGCCGGGTGGCGTCGGTGGGCGCCCAGGTGACCGGTTTCAAGCCGGGCGACCTGGTGGGCGTGGGCTGCATGGTGGATTCCTGCCAGCACTGCGCCGCCTGCGAACAGGGCCTGGAGCAGTACTGCAAGGAAATGCCCACCTTCACGTACAACAGCCGCGACCGCCGCGACGGGATGATGACCTACGGCGGCTACTCCGAGCGCATCGTGGTGAACGACAAGTTCGTGCTGCGCATTCCCGACGGGGTGGACCCGAAAGCCGCTGCGCCGCTCCTGTGCGCCGGCATCACCACCTGGTCGCCGCTGCGCCACTGGAAGATCGGCAAGGATCACAAGGTCGCCATCATCGGCCTGGGCGGCCTAGGCCATATGGGCTTGAAGTTTGCCAAGGCGCTGGGTGCGGACGTCACGCTGTTCACGCGCTCGCCGGGCAAGGAAGCGGAAGCGCGCCGGCTGGGTGCCGACCACGTGGTGCTGTCCACCGATGAGAAACAGATGGCGGCCGTCGCCGGCCACTTCGATTTCATTCTCGACACGGTGCCGCACCAGCACGATCTCAACCCGTACCTCGCCACGCTGAAGATCGATGGCGTGCACGTGCTGGTGGGTCTGGTGGAACCGGTCAACCCGCCGGTGCACGCCGGCAGCCTGATCTTCGGCCGCCACTCGCTGGCAGGCTCGCTCATCGGCGGCATTCCGGAAACGCAGGAGATGCTGGATTTCTGCGCCAAGCACGGCATTGGTGCCGATGTGGAGATGATCGACATCCAGGACATCAACACGGCTTACGGTCGCATGCTCAATAGCGATGTGCGCTATCGGTTCGTGATTGATATGGCGTCGTTGAAGAAGGCGTGATGGTGTTGCTCCTCCCCTGCATGCACATGCAGGGGAGGAATGGTTATGAGTGCCCATCGTAGGTTGGGGTGCGAACCCCAACATCACCATCGGTGCAGAATCCCAACGTTGGGGTTTGCACCCCAACCTACGCATCATGGTGCGCCGTATCTGCTCGGCGGCGCATTCCATCCCAATGCGTTGTAGATGTGATACGTCAGCACGCCGACGTATTCATGCAAAGCCATTTCGGTCAACGCCATGTTCCAGCCGTTGGGGAGCCATGTGGGCCGCGCATTCACGTAATCGGCGCGCACGAGCAAGGCATCCATGCCGAAGTGCTCAAAGAATGTCTGCGCGCGGCGCATATGCACGGCCGACGTCACCAGCACTGTGTGCTGCGGTGCATAGGCCTTGATCATGGGCTGCACGAACTGCGCGTTCTGCCAGGTGTTCAAGCTGTGCGTTTCGAGCATCAGGTCGGCGCGATCCACGCCCATGCTGGTCAGGACATCACCATAAACCTTGGCCTCCGCCTCACCATAGCGGAGCGGATCGCCACCGCTGACGATCAGTTTGCAATCGCTGCCGGTCTGCTTGCACGCGTGGTATAGCCGATAGCCCTCGATCAGCCGATTGCCCGCGAACATCATCGGCCCCACCTGCCCGGTAGCAGGAACGCGTGATGTGCCAATACCCAGCACCACGATGGCGTTGCGCGGTGCCCAGGTCACTGTCGGCCGGGTTGCATAAGGTGCTTGCAGGTGCGTGAGCAGCCAGTCGGGCAAGAGGCCGCAACCACTAGCGGCGAACAGCACGAAGGCCAATCCGTAGCACACCCATCCGCCGCGACCACGGCGAAAACGGACCAGCACGTAGCCCAGGACGCAAAGCAGGAACAACAACAGCAGCAGCATGCAAGTCATCCTTGTCGATAAAAGTTAGCGCCATTCGGATCTGCACCCAAACGACGCGCCGAGTCGTCACAATGCTTGGTGTCTCCGCGGCAGCGCCGGCGGATTCCAACCCATCGCATTGTAGAGGTGATACACCAGCACGCCGGCGTATTCATGCAGCGCCGCGTCGGTCAGCATCAAGCTCTGGCTGTTGGGAAGCCAGGTGAACCGCGAACCCACATAATCGGCGCGCACCAGCAAGGCATCGATGCCGAAGTGCTCGAAGAATGTCTGCGCGCGGCGCATGTGCATCGCCGATGTCACCAGCACCACGCGCTGCGGTGCATAGGCATTGAGCATGGGCTGCACGAATTGTGCGTTCTGCCACGTGTTCATGCTGTGCGCTTCGCGCATGAGGTCATCGCGGTCCACGCCCATGTGCAGCAAGATATCCCCATAGACCGCGGCCTCGGTCTTGCCGACGTTGGATGGATCGCCGCCGCTTACGATCAGCTTGCAGTCGTTGCCGGTCTGCTTGCACTCGCGATACAACGTATAGCTCTCGACCAACCTGTTGCCTGCATACACGGTAGGCGTCACTTCCCCGGTGGCGACGATCAGCGAGTCGCCGACGCCCAGCACCACGATGGCATTGCGCGGCGCCCAGGTTATGTTCGGCCGGGTCGCATAAGGCGCTTGCAAGTGAGTGATCAACCACACAGGCAAGGGTCCGCCGGCGCTGGCCACCAACAATACGAACGCCGCCCCGTAGAACATCCATCCGCCGCGACCGCGGCGAAAGCGGCTTACGACGTAACCCAGCGCGCAAAGCAGGAGCAACAGTAGCAACATGCAGGCCTGATCCCAGTCGAAAAACACGGAGCCTAACGCAGATTGCCTGCATGAAGCCTCTTTCCTCAGGAGCAACGGCTTAAGTTAAGTGAGGTTCTCCCCTACCCTGTCCTACATGACACCGATGTTGCATACCCTCGCCACCCCGTTTCAGCACAGCGAAGAGATTCGCAAAAGCCGCTTTCTCGCCCAGGCGGCGCCGGCGGAAACTCCACAGCAGGCATTGGCCTATGTGCAGCGCGTGAGCGACGCTTCCGCCACGCACAATTGCTGGGCGTATCGCATCGGCCAGGATTACCGCTTCAATGACGATGGCGAACCGGGTGGTACGGCCGGGCGCCCCATCCTGCAGGCCATCGAGGGCCAGGGCATCGACCGCGCCGTCGTGGTGGTGACGCGCTGGTACGGCGGCATCAAGCTGGGCGCCGGCGGCCTGGTGCGCGCTTATGGCGGCACGGCTGCAGAATGCCTGCGGTTGGCCGAGCGTAAGCCCATCGTGGCGATGGCACGGCTGGGCCTGCACTGCGATTTTGCCGACCTGGCCTTGATGAAGGCGCGGCTGAAGGAGCTTGGGGTGGAGATCGAGCAGGAAAGCTTTCAGGCCGAAGGGGTGACGCTGCGGATGCGCCTTCCTGCTGCGCGGGTGGACGAGGCCAGGCTACGTATTGTCGATATCAGCCGTGGGCGGAGCGAAGCGTATGAGCTGGAATGAGTCCGCATTGAATCATCGCAGGCCATCCCTATCTGACTTTCCATATCCCTCACGACGAACCCCATGAGCACGACGCCCGCGAACGATCCCAAGCCCCGTCGCCGTATTGGTTCCCTGAAGCTGCTCTGGCCATTCGTTAAACCGCACCGGATGCTGGCGGTGGGCTGGCTGGTATTCCTGGCCATTTCCTCCGGCTCCACGCTGGTGCTGCCGATGGCCGTGCGGCACATGATCGACCACGGCTTTCGCAACTCCAGCCTGGCGGCGATCAATGCCAGTTTCCTGGGCTTGTTCGTGGTTGCCTTGGTAATGGCTTTTGCGACAGCCGCGCGCTTCTATTGCATATCGCTATTGGGCGAACGCACGCTGGCAGCCTTGCGCTCGAAGTTGTATGCGCACGTGATTCGCCTGGATGTGAGTTTCTTCGAACGCAATCGCGTGGGCGAACTGATTTCGCGCCTGGGTACCGATACCGAAGTGGTGCAGGCGCTGGTGGGCTCCGGCATTTCGGTGGCATTGCGCAGCGCCGTGATGCTGATTGGCGCAACGGTGGCGATGATCTGGACCAGTCCGCATCTGGCCGGCCTTACGGCGCTGGTGATTCCGGCCGTGGTGCTGCCGATCCTGATCTTCGGGCGCCGCGTGCAGAAGCTTTCGCGCGCCAGCCAGGATCGTCTCGCCGATGCGGCGGCGATCGCCAATGAAACGCTCAATGCCGCACCAGCAGTTAAAGCGTATGCGCGCGAAAACATCGAGACCGAACGCTACGGCAATGCCATCGCACGCGCCCTGTCGACCGCACGGCAGCGCATCGGCATGCGCACGATGCTTACCGCAGCAGTGATCGTGCTGTTCTTCGGCGCGATCACGCTGGTGCTGTGGGTGGGTGCGCGCGATGTGCTGGAGGGCAGTCTGGATGCCGGTGTGCTGGCGCAGTTCGTGGTGTACGCGATGCTTTCCGGCGGATCGATGATGGGCCTTTCCGACGTATGGGGCGATGTGCTTCGCGCAGCCGGCGCCATGGAGCGCATCAGCGAACTGTTCAACGAAGACGCCACGATTGCCGATCCGCTCCATCCGCTCGCCTTGCCGCATCCGGTACGCGGTGCCTTGCGTTTTGAAGACGTGGAATTCCATTACCCCACCCGCCCGGATGCTCCCGCTCTGCACCAGTTCAATCTGGATATCCGCCCTGGCGAAACGGTAGCGTTGGTCGGCCCATCGGGTGCGGGCAAGAGTACGGTGTTTGCATTGCTGTTGCGCTTCTACGATCCACAGCGCGGACGCATTTGTTTCGATGGTATCGATCTTCGGGCCATGAGCTTGCCAGGATTGCGTGGTGCCATTGCCCTCGTACCGCAAGAAACGGTGATTTTCGGCGGCACCACGGCCAACAACATCCGTTTTGGCCGCCAGGACGCAAGCGATGAGGAAGTGCGCGCCGCGGCACGAGCTGCCGAAGCACACGATTTCATCCAGATGCTGCCGGACACTTATGAGGCGGAATTGGGCGAGCGCGGCGTGCGCCTGTCCGGCGGCCAGCGCCAGCGCATTGCCATTGCACGCGCGATTCTGCGCAACGCACCGCTGCTGCTGCTGGACGAGGCAACCTCTGCCCTGGACGCACAATCGGAGGCGGCGATCCAGCAGGCTCTGGAGAGGCTGGAAAAGGGGCGCACCACCCTGGTGATCGCCCACCGGCTGGCGACCGTGCAACGCGCGGATCGCATCGTCGTGATGGATGGCGGACGCATCGTGGCGCAAGGTACCCACGAGAGCCTGTTGGCGGAAGGCGGGCTTTATGCGGAGCTGGCGCGATTGCAGTTTGTGGCTTGATGGACGGTGTCGGGACCGGCCTCAAAATAGCCGGCACGTTTTTCGAATATCGTATTTTCGATTTCCAATGACCGATTTTCGATAACCGTTTTTGCTCGATCTAAAAAATCACCCAAAAAGAAAGCCCTGCATAAGCAGGGCTTTCTCGTTGAAGCATGGTAACAACGACGGTTTGATTAACCCGCGAGTTCGACGCCTGACGCCTGGGCACCCTTCGGGCCCTGAGTCACTTCGAACTTCACGCGCTGACCTTCTTGCAGGCTGCGGAAGCCCTTGGCGTTAATCGCTGAGAAGTGGACAAACACGTCCTCCCCACCGTCCTCGGGTGCGATGAAGCCGAAACCCTTGGCATCGTTGAACCACTTGACCGTACCGAAACGCATTTGCGTGAACCTCTGAATCTAAGGACTGGATGCACCAAGTCTCCGCGAGAACCACCTCTACCCCTAGGTCCGCCGCCCCTGGCACAGGCGAAGTATCCTCATGTTTTCAGGCAAAGCGCAATATGCACCCGCGCAAGCTGTGGTTTAGGCCGGGTAGCATGGTTAGCTTTTGAGCACTTCAGCAAGGATGGGGGGCACTGCCGCGGTCGCCGCCGCCAGGTGCGCGAAGATTTCCTCGATGCTGATTTCAGCCTCGTCGCCGCAACCGGCGGCAAAGTTGGCAACCAGCGCCAGGCAGGCGTAATCCAGTTCCAGTTCGCGTGCCAAGGCTGCTTCCGGCATGCCAGTCATGCCGACCAGATCACAGCCGTCGCGCTTCATGCGCGCGATCTCCGCACGGGTTTCCAGGCGCGGCCCCTGAGTGGCGCCATAACAGCCACCATCGATCACCGCGATACCAGCCCGCTTTGACGCTTCAACCAGGGCGGCGCGCAGGGAAGCGGTATACGGTTCGCTGAAATCGATGTGCTTGACCTCGGCGCCTTCCACATCGCAGAAACTTGTGTAGCGGCCATGGGTGTAGTCGATGATCTGATCCGGCACGACGATGGCGCGCGGCCCCATGTCATGGCGAATGCCGCCCACCGCGTTCACACCCACGACCCGACGTGCGCCCAGATGGTGCAAGGCCCACATATTGGCGCGGTAATTCACCCGATGCGGCGGCAAGGTGTGGCTTTCGCCGTGGCGGGCAAGAAAGGCAATGCGGCGGCTGACAAAATCACCCACCACTACATCACCAGAGGCCGGGCCATAGGGTGTGTCGATGCTTTGCCGCGTGGCGTTTTCCAGGCCCGGGAATTGATACAGGCCGCTGCCGCCAATGACGGCGAGGTCGATGGGGTGTGACATCATGCTTTCCTGTCGCTAACACCTTAGAGCTGTCATTTCCGCGAAAGCGGGAACTCATATTGCTCTTTAGTGGAAATCGAAAAATGGATTGATGGTTCCGTGATTATTCTTTCAACGCGTATATGGCAGGCAGATTACGGCCCTGCTCGTAATAATCCATGCCATAACCGAACACATAGCGATCGGGCAGATTCACGCCGTTGAAATCGCTTTGAATGCCTTCCACACAACGGTCGTGCAATTTGCAGCATAGCGTCGCGACCAGCACGCGTTTGGCACCACGACGCAGGCAGTCGTCACGCACGGCCTTGAGGGTGTGTCCTTCGTCGAGAATGTCATCCACCAGCAACACGGTGCGGTCTTGCAGTGCCGCGACAGGCTCGCGCAGCCAATGCAGCTCGTTGCCGGAGGTGGCGCCGCGGTAGCGCGTGGCGTGGACGTAGTCGAATTCCAGGTCGGTGCGGATCGACAGCGCGAGTTGGGCGCCGAACATCAGCGCGCCATTCATCACGGTGAGGAATACGGCACGTTCGCCGTCGAGCGCCGCGTCGATGGCGCGCCCCAAATGGGCGATGACGCCTTCCAATTCTTCCCGCTTGAACAACAGATCGGAGCGGGTCAAAGCTTCGGCCAGCGAAGGAACCGACGTGGTTGTGCTCATAGCAAAGCCCTTTAGCTATTCAATGCGGTAACGCGCGCGACGAAATGATCGCGCTGCGGATTATCGAGCAGACTGGCCCATGTCGAACCGACGGCGCCGCGCAAGGCGGCGACGCGCTGCATGCTCGCTTCGGAAGACGCGGGCATCGCGGCAATGGCTTGCTCGACCACGTCGGGGAAACAGGCGAGCACCAGATCGCAGCCTGCTTGCAGGTGCGCATGCACGCGCTCTGCCACGCCACCTGCAGCGCCGGCCGCGGCCATGCTGATGTCATCGCTGATGACGGCGCCATGGAAGCCTAGCTCTCCGCGCAGGATGTCCAGAATCCAGCGGCGCGAGTAGCCGGCCGGCTGGTCGTCCACCTCGGGGTAGACCACGTGCGCCATCATCACGGCTTCGGCATGCGCCGAGAAACCTTCCAGGAATGGACGCAGATCGTTCTGGCGAATTGCATCCAGCGGGCGCGGATCGATCGCCTGCGCCTTGTGCGTGTCGACGGCGACCGAGCCATGGCCGGGAAAATGCTTGAGTACGGCCGCCATGCCACCCAGGTGGATACCACGCACGTACGCATGGGTCAGCTCGCCGGCAATATCGGGATCGGCATGAAAAGCGCGCGTGCCGATGGCGGCATTGCCGCGCGCGAGATCGGCAACCGGCGCGAAGCTGAAATCAATACCGCTGGCGCGCAATTCGCTGGCCATCAGCCAGGCGTGTTCTTGTGCTAACTCGATGGCTTCGTTGGGATTGCGGTCGTATACCTCGCCGATTTTCATCAGGGGTGGCAAGCGAGTGAAGTCGGTGCGGAAACGCTGCACCGGGCCGCCTTCCTGATCGACTGCGAGAAGGAAATCTTCGCCGGCCACATCGCGAATGGATTCCACCAGTGCCAGCAATTGCTCGCGATGGCTGTAGTTGCGCGAAAACAGGATCACGCCAGCCACACCCGGCGCCGTAAGCCATGCATGCTCATGCCGGAGCAGTTCGGTGCCCGCAATACCGATCAGCAGCATCAGGCGCCCTCCCCGGCCTGCACATCGGTGGCGTTGCGCTCGTCCTCGTTCCACTCGGCATACGGATGCTCAAGCAGGTTGACGTTGTAGTAGCGCGCCAGGCTGCTTACCTCGCGGCCCAGCCAACCGGGACGCGGATAGGCAGCATGCGTCTCGGGCAATTCCAATTCCGCCACGACCAGACCGTTGTTGGTGCCGAGGAATTCGTCGACTTCGAACGTCCAGCCTTCGACTTCCACGTGATGGCGAACCTTTTCGAGCACACCGTTGCACATGGTATCCAGCATGGCTTGTGCATCGGCGAGTGCCAGCGGCAATTCGTATTCCGCGCGCGCGATGCCAAGCTCTACCGATTTGATGTTGAGCCAAGCTTGCTCGCCGCTGATGCGCACGCGCACGGAAGCACGCGCAGTACCTTCGCGCAGTGCACGCACGTCAACCAGATAGCCTTGCGCAATGTGCTTGCTGGAAGCGATTGCCTTGCGCCAATCGTCGTTGGCGAGCAGGAATTTGCGTTCGATTTCGATGCCCATTTACAGATATTAGAGCCTGTTTGCGATTTCGGCGTAGTTTGTGTTGAGTTTGAGCAGTCGTCAGGGGGGCGTACGTGGCGCAGCGCCAGACTGGCCGTCTGGTCAAGCCTCGTGCGGCCGCATGACGGCTGCTCAGACTCAACACGGGCTGCGGGGAGATCGTAAGCAGGCTCTCATCTGCGTTCGAACAGCGCAATGGATTCCACGTGCGCCGTATGCGGGAACATGTCCATGACACCCGCTGACTTCAAGCGGAAACCGTGTTGATTCACCAGAATGCCGGCGTCGCGCGCCAGCGATGCAGGGTGACATGAGACGTACACAATACGTGCCGTCTCTTTGTGCGGCAGATATTCCAGCACCTTGTCCGCACCGGCACGGGGTGGATCGAGCAGCAGTTTGTCCCAGGGCTTGCGCGCCCAATCGGTGCCGCGCTGATCCTCGAACAGATTGGCCACGTGGAAACGCGCATTGTTCAACCCATTGCGCGCGGCGTTATCCGCGGCACGTGCCACCAGACCATGCTCGCCTTCCACGCCGGTGACTTCAGCGACGCGGCGTGCCAGCGGCAAGGTGAAATTGCCCAGGCCACAGAACAGATCCAGCACGTGATCCTGTGGCTGCGGATCGAGCAGCTCGAGTGTTCGCTGCATCATGCGGCGATTCATGCCTGCATTGACCTGCACGAAATCGAGCGGCTGGAACTCCAGTTCCACATCTTGCACGCCTTCGCCGGCAGGAATGCGAAAGGCCAGGCGCGGATGTTCGGGCCATAGCGGATGTACGCTGCTGACGCCGCCGGGTTGCAAATAGATGGCGAAACCGTGCTCCTGTGCAAACGCTACCAACTTCGCACGATCGCTCTCGCTCAGCGGCTTCAAATGGCGAAACACCAATGCAATGGTGTCGTCACCGGCGGCGAATTCGATTTGTGCAATATCGGCTGCCGCATCCATGCTGCCGACCAGTTCACCGAGCAGACCGATCTTGGGACCAAGCGCGGGATGCACGACGTCGCAATGCACAATGTCAGCCACGAAACGCGGATTGCTTTCCTCGCGAAAACCCACCAGCACGCGCCCTTTCTTTGCCACTGCGCGTACGGACAGGCGACCCTTGCGGCGATAGCCCCAGGCTTCGTCGGTAAGCGGCGGCAGCCAGGTTTCCGGTTCCACTTTGCCGATGCGCGCGAAGTTGTCGACCAGCACGCGCTGCTTGGCTTCGATCTGCGTGACGGCGTCCAAGTGCTGCAGTGAGCATCCACCGCATTGGCCGAAATGGCTGCAACGTGGTTCGATGCGATGCGGTGAGCGGGTGAGGATCTCCAGCGTTTCCGCCTCGTCGAAATGGCGATGGCGCTTGCGGATGCGCAGGCGCACTTGCTCACCGAGCAGGGCACCGCTGACGAAGACGGTTTTGCCGTCAATGCGGGCCACACCCCGGCCGTCGTGACTCAGATCGGTAATGGAGGCTTCGAACTCGTTCATCGGCTCTCTTGGGAAAACTTAGGGTGCCGGATCGCGTACGACCCGGGCGAGGATAAGGAAGAGAAAAAGGCAGGCCTCACCGGCCTGGCCAGTCGTTCATGATACCGCGGCGGGCGGGCTTAACGGTCGGCAACCGTGCCCTGTGTAGCCGTCTTCAGGCGCCTTATCAGCAGCGGCCATTCGATGCGGTTTTGCGTACCGGTCACGTGCAGATACGGCAGACCGCTGCCTTCGACGATGGAGTAACCGCTGGCTTCGCCATCCAGTCCGCTGAGCGTGCATATGCCGCTCTGCAAGGCGACATTAATGCCCATGCGCTTGTAGCTGGCTGTCTTGAACAGCCTCATCATTGCGCTCTGCAAGCCGCTGGCCGGCGAACCGCCGGTGACGACAGAGAGGTTGTTGGCCGCACGCAGGCTGATGCGCCCGCCGCTTTGCGCCAGCAGCGACGCCTTGAACGCCACTGGGCTGCCGCCGACCAGTTGCAGGCCGGCGATGGTGCCATCCAGCTTGCCGGTCATGGCACCGAAGTTGAAGGTGTCCGCCAAAGGGGCAAGGTCGATCTGATGCAACGTGACATCCCCGCTCAGCGCGGGGCTGTTACCCAGCGGCTGCTGCACAGCGAGATGATCGACCTGTGCCGCTCCGCCAAATGCTTTAATGCTCAATTGGCCATCCAGCGCATAGCGGTCGCCGGTCCAGTGCGCGGAAGAAATATCGCCATCCAGCGTGCCAGCGAACGGAGTCCACCCAAACGCCTGGCTGACTGCAGCCATGTCTGCGCCCGTGATGCTGGCTGCAAGGTCGATGCGCTCCGTTTTCGCGGTAGGCCGCCAGTCGAAGCGAGTCAGACGGGTATGTCCCTTCCATGTCGCCAGTTCAAGCGGCGCTTGCAGGCTCAGGAGGCCATCTCGGCTGCGCCAACGCGATTGCACCGCGCCAGTGGTGAACTGGCGCAGCACCAGTTGGTTCCATGCCAGCGTGGTGGTTGATTTTTCGCCTTGCTCAGACCAGTCGAGATCACCCTGCAAACCGCTTGCCTGCCACTGGCCCGTACTATCGGCGACATCCAATGCTTCCGTGTGGAAACCAAAATCGCGCAAGGTTTCACTGGCATAGTCGATATGTCCGTCGACCTGCCCGGCGATCCGCAAATTGGGTGCCACCAGATTGTCCAACCATGGTTCGCCATAGCGTTCGTAGGCCGCAGGGAAGCGCGCCTGGAAGTGCTCCAGCTTGAGCTTCTGCAGATTGCCCCTGGCATCGATGGTTAGCGCACCGTCCAGCTGCAGTGCATCCGCGTCGTCCATGCGCAAATGGCTGATCGCCAAGCCGCCGTGCTCTGGGCTGGCCTGAAGATCCAGCACCACGTCATGGGCAGGCAACTTGGCCAACACCGGACCGAACTGCAGCTCACCGCCATGGACGCTACCGTTCATGGTCAGCTGAACCGGCCGCGCGGTGGTATCCAGTTCAAAACGCGCGTGTCCGTCCAAGCCCTGGCCTGCGGTATTGCCTGCGGGCGTAGCGTATTTGAGATCGGCGAAGGTGACGTCGCCGGAGGATTGAAAGCCTTCATCGCGCAGGTCGAGCGCGAGGTCCGCATCAAGCTTGCCGGCCGTAACGCGCGCCGGCCAGACGGTGGCAAGCAAACCCTGCACCCAACCGGCAGGCAGATTCCGCAGGCTGATCTGCGCGTGCGTGGGCTGGTCCAGCGGGAATGCCGTACTAACCTGCACAGCGCCCTGGCTGGCATTGACGGCAAGGGTATTGGCGGAAGCATCCACGGCCATACTGACCGTGGCATTGCCCAGCGCCCCGCCGGGTGCACCGCTGAGCTGCATCGTGCCGTCGAACATCCAACGCATTTGCGTGTCGCGGTGCAGGTTGCCGTCCATCACGATACCGACCTTCCGCCAGCCGAACCCGGGGATGTCGGCCTTGCCGACACGCAGACTGACCTGTACGGTATCAGGCGTTGCGCCGGGGGTAAGTTGCGCATGCACATCTTGCAAACTCACACCGGGCATGTCGATGCGCTTGGCGACCACGACGGTGCCGGCCCAGGTGGGTGCAGCCCACAGCAGGGTCCAGAGAGCACAGATGGCAAGCGGGCGGCGGAGTGAAAACATGAGAGGGCATTCTGCCAAATTAAGCTGAACGATACGGACACAGGACTATGCCGTACCTGCTCGACGATGCCATGGCGGCTTCTACCGCCGAACCCTATCTGCTAGTGGCCGATGACGATGAGCCCACTCGCTGCTTTCTGGGAGATGCCTTTCGCCAGTTCGGCGCACGCGTCGTTTTTGCTGCCTCCGGCAGCGAAGCCATAGCACTGGCGCGCAATGAGACCTTCGATCTGCTGGTGCTGGACTGTCGGATGCCGGGCGGCGGCGCAGTCGATATCTTGAACCGGCTGCGCAACGATCCGGAGGCGAACTCAGGATGCCGCCCTGCCGTTGCCAGCAGTGCTGAGCTGGACATCCAGGCACAGCAGGCGCTACTCGCGACAGGCTTTCATGCCGTGCTGCTCAAGCCATGCACCATGGCGGATTTGCGCGGCATCTTGACGCTGGCTGCGGTTGGGCTGCGCAACGTGCCGGTGCTGGATGACGGCCAAGCGCTTCATACCAGCGGCACGCCGGCGGTGGTCCAGGCGCTGCGTGGACTGCTGCGGCAAGAGCTGCTGGGGATCAATCAAGATCTGGATGAGTTGTCTCTGGATCCGAAAACACTCGAAGCGCGCCTGCACAAATTGCGCTCATCGTGTGGATTCTGTGGTGCGACGTCGCTGTCCGAACATATCGTGTCGTTGCAACAGCACCTGAAACTGGACCATCGGGGAGCGATGCTGCCGCTGATGGATTTTCGGCGCTCGATGCAGGAAACGATTGAAGCTCTGCCAGTCGCCTGAGCCGTCAGCTTGTCATCGGCGAGTGAGCGCGCCGCGCAATACACGCCAGGCACGCAGCTCGACACCGCCTAAATGAAAGCGGATCAGCTCGCGCATCATGCCACGCAGCGCATGCAAGCCTTGCGTATCGGGCATGCGATCTTCATGCAAGGCCAGCAGATCGCCACCGCGCACAGCGTGAGGTTCGTTGGGGCGACAGCGCATGGCGCCGTGCTCAGCGCGGTACGTATACAGCGCGTCGGGCTGCAAAGGCTCTCCGGTATCCGCTTCGACATTCAGCTGCATCGCATAGCCGAGTACGGCAAGCAGATCGCGTTCGAAGCGTCGCAGATGCCACGCCAGCGATCCGCCTTCAGCGAGGCGCATGAGTGTCTGCGCGTAGGCGTGAAAGAGGTGCGGGTGCGGATCCTGTCGTTCGGTCAGCCGCACCATCAGTTCGTTGAGATATAACCCGGCAAGATTTGCATCACCGGTGAGGCGAAATGGCGCAGTAGTGGATTCGGCGCTGCGCAAGGTGGCGAGTTCACCGCGCAGATGCAGATCAAGAATCAGCGGCTGGAAAGGTTCGAGTTGTGAACGCTGCAGGCGGCCACGCTGGCTACGCACCCCACGCGCTACCACGCCGAGACGGCCGTGATCACGCGTCAGGCATTCGATCAGCAGCGAAGTTTCTCGGTACGGGCGCGAGTGCAAGACATAGGCAGGCTGTTGCTCGATGAGCATGGCCGATGCAGCTAGTCGGTGTAACCGAACTGCTTCAACATCGATTCGTCATCCGCCCAGCCTTCGCGCACCTTCACCCATAGCTTCAGGAACACCTTGCGGTCGAACATGCGCTCCATATGGCGACGCGCCGCGCTGCCGATGGCCTTGAGCTGTTCCCCACCCTGCCCGATGACGATGGCTTTCTGGCCGTCTCGCTCCACCCAGATTACCGCATGAATTTCCGCAACACCATCGGGGCGATCCTTGAACTGCTCGATCTCGACGGTGGTGGCGTACGGCAATTCCTCGCTGAGGCGCAGCATCAATTGCTCACGAATCATTTCTGCTGCCAGGAAGCGTTCGCTGCGATCGGTGATTTCGTCTTCGCCAAACACCGGGGCGCGTACCGGCAGGCGCGTGAGAATGTCCTGGGTGAGTACTTCCAGGCCCTTGCGCTTGAGAGCGCTGACGTAATGCACCGCCTCGAAGCTGTGCTTTTCGGTGAGCTCGGCCACGAAGGGCAGCAGCGTTGCCTTGTCCTTGCTGAGATCGACTTTGTTGATGGCTAGCAGACGCGGAATGCTTTGTTCGCCAAGCACCTCGTAGAGTGCTTCGTCCTCGTCCGTCCAGCGGCCGGCTTCGATCACTTGTACGGCCAGTTCCACCTCGCTCAGCGCGGAATGCACGGCGCGGTTGAGGCTGCGGTTCATGGCCCGCTTGGCGCCGCGATGCAGACCTGGCGTGTCGACGTAAAGAATCTGCCCGGCATCGCTGGTGGCGATTCCGAGGATGCGATGGCGGGTGGTCTGCGGGCGCGGACTGACGATGGATAAGCGAAAGCCGATCAAGGCATTGAGCAGGGTCGACTTGCCGACATTGGGCCGGCCGGCCAGCGCCACGAAGCCGCAGCGAAAGTCGGGGTGCGGCAGCTCGTTTTCTGCGGTGTCGTCGCGTTCGTCGGTCATGATACGGGGTTACTCGGGTAGACGGATATAAGCATGGCGCTACGCGCGTGCGAACGCCACCGGCATGGTGTTAGGTCCATGCGAAAAACCTAAAGTTTGATGCACAGCGACGTTCGAGCGGGGATTATTGCCCTTCCTGTACGCCTGCCAGACGGCTCAGCACCATTTCTGCGGCGTCCTGCTCCGCGAGTCGACGGCTGCTGCCGCGCCCCGATTCCGTGACCGTCATCGGCTGGGAGACCATGCAGTGGACTTCAAAGATGCGTGCGTGCTCTTCGCCTTCGGTCGCCACCAGCTCATACTGCGGCAGCGGTAAGCCTTGCCCCTGCAGCCATTCCTGCAACCGGGTTTTGGCATCTTTAGAGGCATGCGGCAAGGCGGCGAGACGCTCAGCGAACAGGGTGCGCACAGTGGTTCGGCAGGCATCGAAACCGCCGTCCAGATAAATCGCGGCAATCAATGCCTCAAAGGCGTCGGCGAGAATGGAATCACGCCGGAAGCCACCGCTCTTCAGCTCGCCCGAGCCGAGCTTAAGCTGGTCGCCCAATTCGAGTTCACGCGCCACTACCGCCAGTGCCTGACCATTAACCAACTGCGCACGCAGGCGCGACATGTCGCCTTCGGCTGCCTTGGGGTGGGTTTCATAGAGCATCTCGGCGATGATCGCCCCGAGCAGAGCGTCGCCGAGAAACTCCATGCGCTCGTTATTGGGCTTGCCGGCGCTGCGGTGTGTCAGGGCGAGTTCGGCAAGCGAAGGATCGCGAAAATGATAGGGGAATTGCACTGTTATTGAGGTGGAGCGACATTGCCCTGCACAGGCACGCTCTTGCTGAAATGGATCAGGAAATCGATGTTGTACATGAAGGGGACTTGTTTGTCGTAGCTGATGCGCAGTTCATTGCCGCTCGCACCTTGGCCAAAGGTGATGTCGCTGGGGTGGATCGTCGAGTCGTCGACGTACTGGAAGCCAAGTTTGAACGCCAGGTCGCGCCGGACCTGATCCAGCGTCTTGCCATCCACACCTTCGCTGGCAATCTGGTTCATGGCCTTCACCACGCCCGCGTATTCGGTATAGGCCGGCACCAGTTTCATGGCCATGTAGGCGAAAAAGCCGGCCACAGCCAATACCACGATAAAACCGATGAGCGTGATGCCCGTCTGTTTCGATTTCATAGTCCCCTCGCTATGCCGCAGGTGCGGCCCCTGTTCCGAACAAATAACCCATGAACGTTACTTTGCCCCGTCCGCACAAGTATCGCCAGCGACATGTTCACGGTTCCGCGAGCGGACGGTCGATATCAGTGAATGATCGTGCCGATGCGGTGGAAATCCACGCCACCGGTGCCCCAGCCCTTCCAGCTGAACCAGATCATGAAAGCCTTGCCGACCAGATTCTCTTCCGGCATGCAGCCCCACCAGCGGCTGTCTTCGCTGTTCTCACGATCGTCACCCATCACGATATAGCAGTTCTGCGGCACTACGGACGGTACGCGCGCGTTGGGGATAGGGGGCGTGGGGCCGCGCGCGGGCATGCGCGCGATGAGGTGATTAACCGGCCCCAACTGCTCGCTCCAGACTGTGGCGTTGTAATACAGCAGCTCATTATCTTCGGGGCGCGCCGGATTGCCCTTGAACGGACCGATTTGGGTATCTACCACCGGCTTGCCATTGATCACGATCTGGCTGTCATGCACTTCGATGGTGTCGCCCGGCAGACCGATCACGCGCTTGATCCAGTTCTGACTGGCCACCGGCGCATGCGGGTCGGCACAGGTTATGTCGCCGCTGCGCACCGTCTTGCCGTTGTCGTCCTGGCAGATATAACCGGGAAAGCGGAACACCACGACGTCGCCGCGCTTAGGTTCGCCAAGGCTGATTACCTTGTTGTTGAAGGCCGGCAGGCGCAAACCAAAGGCGAACTTGTTCACCAGGATGAAATCGCCCACGTCCAGCGTGGGCATCATCGAGCCGGACGGAATGCGGAACGGTTCGGCCACAAAGGAGCGCAGCAGCAGCACCACGAAGATCACCGGAAATAGCGAGCGAGCCCAATCCACCGCCGCTGGATCGCGATATTCTTCACCTGCCGCGATGAAACGTGCTTTGCGCTTGCGATAAAAGAGCAAGCGATCAAGGCCCCAAACCACACCGAACAAGACGGTGAGGGCGAGCAAAATGGCCGAAAAGTCAAAATCCATGCGTTGGCTCCGCTATTTGTCCACTTTGAGTACGGCAAGGAAGGCTTCCTGCGGAATCTCAACCCGACCGACCTGCTTCATGCGTTTTTTGCCTTCTTTCTGCTTCTCCAGCAGTTTCTTTTTACGGCTGACGTCGCCGCCGTAGCACTTGGCGAGCACGTTCTTGCGCAGCGCCTTTACCGTGGAGCGCGCGATGACCTGCGCGCCGATCGCGGCCTGAATGGCTACGTCGAATTGCTGGCGTGGGATCAGATCCTTCATGCGTTCGACCAGTTCGCGGCCGCGCCGATCGGCATGGCTGCGGTGCACGATCAGGCTGAGTGCGTCCACGCGATCGCCGTTGATGAGGATGTCCACACGCACGAACGGGCCGGCATCGAAGCGCTCCATGTGGTAATCCATGGACGCATAGCCACGCGACACCGATTTGAGCTTGTCAAAGAAATCCAGCACCACTTCGGCCAGCGGCAGCTCGTAGTTGATCTGCACCTGCGTGGCCAGGTAGTGGATGGAGCGCTGCACGCCGCGCTTCTCTTCACACAACGTGATGATGTTGCCGATGTAATCCGGCGGCGTGAGGATGTTCGCTACGATAATCGGCTCGCGGATTTCCTCGATCTGCGTGACCGGCGGCAGGCGCGCTGGATTGTCCAGCTGCATGATCGAGCCATCACTCTTGAGAATTTCATACACCACGGTCGGCGCGGTGGTGATGAGGTCCAGGTCGTATTCGCGCTCCAGGCGCTCCTGCACGATTTCCATGTGCAACATGCCCAGGAAGCCGCAGCGGAAGCCGAAGCCCATCGCTTCGGAGCTTTCCGGTTCGAAGAACAGGGCGGCGTCGTTGAGGCGCAGTTTGTCCAGCGCTTCGCGCAGCGCGGGGAAATCATCGGCAGAAACCGGGAACAAACCGGCGAACACGCGTGGCTGCATGGTTTGGAAACCGGGCAGCGGATGCGGTGCGGGCTTGCCTGCCAAGGTCAAGGTATCGCCCACCGGGGCACCGTGCACGTCTTTGATGGACGCAGTGATCCAGCCCACTTCGCCTGCAGCAAGTTTTTCCAGTTTTTTGCGCTTGGGTGTGAAGACGCCGACTTCACTGACTTCGTGCGCACGCCCGGTGGACATCACCTGCAGCTTGTCACCAGGCTTGATTTCACCCTGCATGACGCGCACCAGTGACACCACACCGAGATAGTTGTCGAACCAGGAGTCGATGATCAGCGCCTGCAGGCGGTCGGTATCGCGCGGTTTCGGTGGCGGGATGCGTGCAACGATGGCCTCAAGCACTTCCAACACGTTCTGGCCGGTCTTGGCGCTGACCGCGACAGCGTCAGTGGCGTCGATGCCGATGACAGCTTCGATTTCACCCTTCACCTTGTCCGGATCAGCCGTAGGCAGGTCGATCTTGTTTAGCACGGGGACGACTTCCAGCCCCTGCTCCACTGCCGTGTAGCAGTTGGCCACTGACTGTGCCTCTACGCCTTGAGCCGCGTCCACCACTAGTAACGCGCCTTCACAGGCGGCGAGCGAACGGCTTACTTCATAAGAGAAGTCGACGTGACCGGGGGTATCAATGAAGTTGAGCTGATAGGTCTTGCCGTCCCGCGCCTTGTACGGGAGTGACACGGACTGCGCCTTGATGGTGATGCCGCGCTCGCGCTCGATCGGATTGCTGTCCAGCACTTGGGCTTCCATCTCGCGGTCGGCCAGTCCGCCGCAGATCTGAATGATGCGGTCAGCAAGCGTCGACTTGCCGTGGTCGATATGGGCGATGATGGAGAAATTGCGGATCAGTTCCATGGGCACGCTGTCAGCTTCACCGCCTCGCGCGATGCGTAGGCAGGCTATCACCGGAATGGCGATATTAGCCGCTCATTATCGCATGGATTGAGAACGCCAGCCCACGATGCCCTGGGATAGCCACTACGCAAGCTCTGCATAAGAAAGGCCCGCCTTGCGGCGGGCCTTCGTACAGCGGTTTATTCGTCCTTGGCACTGGGGACCGTCAGTGCGATGAAATTGCTCGAATCGCCACGTCGCACCAGCAACAAGACGGTGTCGCCCGGCTTCACGCCTGCCGTGGCAGCGCGGAACGCCTCCACGCTACCCACCTTCCTCTGGTTGACCATCAGGATCACGTCGCCTGGCTGCAAACCGGCTTGCGTGGCCACCGGGCCGGAGACATTCGCAATGGCCACACCCTCGCCCGTTTTCAGGCCGAGTTGGCTGCGTGCGGAAGCATCCACATTCTCCACAGTCAGGCCGAGGGCATCTGCGCCGCTGCTCGGCGCCGCCTTGCCCATGGGTGAAAGGGCGTTTTGATCACGCGGCATGGTGCCAATGGTGGCATCGATCGTCTTTTCCTTGCCGTCATGCAGGACGGTGATCGGCACGGTAGTACCCGGTTTGGTCATCGCAACCATGGGCGGCAAGTCCGCACCCTGCACGATGTCGTGGCCGTTGTACGCAAGGATAATGTCACCCGACTGCAGGCCAGCTTTCTGGGCCGCACTATCCGGCGACACACTGACTACGATCGCCCCTTTCGAGGTGTCGAGCTTCAACGCCTTGACCATATCTTCGTCGACCGGCTTGATTTCGACGCCAAGCATGCCGCGCGTGACGTAGCCCTTGGCCTTGAGCTGGTCGACCGCGTTCATCGCCAGATCGATCGGAATCGAGAACGCAATGCCTTGGTAACCGCCGGTGTCCGAATAGATCTGCGAGTTGATGCCCACGACCTGGCCCTGCAAGTTGAACAACGGGCCACCGGAATTGCCGCGGTTGATGGGCACGTCAGTCTGGATAAAGGAGGTACTGGGCTGATCGCGCGCACCAAGGTTGCGCCCCACGGCACTCACGATGCCCTGCGTCACGGTGTAGTCAAAGCCGAACGGCGAGCCGATCGCCAGCACCCATTGGCCGGGCTTGAGCAAGCGCGAATCGCCGATGGTCACCGCAGGCAACGGACCACTGGCGCTGACCTTCAGCAACGCGATGTCGTAGGTGGGATCGGTGCCAATCACTTTGGCAGTGAGCGTGCGGCGATCCTGCAAGCGGACAGTCACTATGTCGGCATGATCGACGACGTGGTTATTGGTAAGGATGTAGCCGTCGCTGGAAATGATGAAACCCGAACCCAGCGAGGTGTGCGCTTGCTCCTCCGGGGAGGGCATCATGGGCATGCCGAAGAAACGGCGAAAGATTTCCGCTTGGCCCGGATCGACACCCTGCAACGGCATACCACCGGCACTCTTTGGGCGACGTGCAGAATACTTGGCTTCCACGTGCACCACCGCGGGGGCGTTCTTTTGCACGATGCCAGTGAAATCGGGTAATGCGGCAGTCGGGGCGGACTGTGCCCGTGCGACGGGACCGGGCGTGACGATGCCCACACTCAGGGCACAACCCAACAGTCCATAGAGAAGACGGTTACTGACGAGACGGGGTTGACTCATGACTCCTCCTCAAGTTTCAGACACCCCACCTCACGCTCCAGGGCCGGCCAGGCAGAACGAGAGGGGGGGAACAATTGAAGAAAGGGGAAACCGCGCGGCTGACCAGCCGGAAAGCGGGGAGAGAACCCTCCGCCACTTTCGAGGTGCGGCTTAGCGGGCGCCTTGCGCCGTCGCAGGCCGCGGTTGCGGCGTATCAATCAGCAACAGGTAGCTGCCATCCTGATTGTTCAGCGCCTTATAGCCTTGCATGGAATCTTGCATGGGATAGGCCTGGCTGCGATAGCGCTGGAACAGCGGATTATCCGACGGATCACCCAGCGTCACGGAAGCGCGCTGGCTCAGCGTTGAAGCGGAATACGGGCTCAAGGATGGCGGCACAGCAGCTAAAACGTCGTTGCTGGCGTGCGTTACAGCAGTGACATTGGCCGCGGCGAGCGAGGCACCAGTCCGAGCGCTCTGCGACATCACACCATTGGCGGCGAGACGACTGGGACGTTCGGAATCAGGCGCGGTAGGCTGCGACACCATCAGTGCTGCCACTGCGACGCTGGCTGCGATCGCACCACCCAGCGACAACCGCAGCCAATCCCGCTTGGAAGACTTGGTGGCTGCCTGCTCGCCTTCGATGGCTACCATCACGCGGGCGGCAAAACCCGCACTGGTCACAGTTGGCAACTGGCGACGCAGACTTTCACCGGCAACGTGATAACGCGTCCACGCTTGAACCAACGAAGCGTCGTGATCGAGCCGACGCAAGAAGAAGCGCAGCTCTTCCTTGGACAGCTCACCGTCCATCGCTGCAGAGAGGTTTTCCATATTGGCTTCACTCATGACATCCGATCCTCGCGGTCTGAAAGTAATGGCCGCAACTTTTCATCGATCGCCTCGCGTGCCCGAAAGATGCGCGAACGCACCGTACCGATCGGGCAGCCCATGGCTTCGGCAATCTCTTCGTAGCTGAGGCCTTCCACTTCACGCAGGGTGATGGCCGTCCGCAGCTCCTCGGGCAACGCTTGGACAGTGGCAAACACCGTTTGTTCAATTTCCTGGCGCATTAATTCGCGTTCGGGGGTGGCACTTTCCTGCATACGGTCGGCACCGGGCACGTATACGGCGTCTTCGATGGCAATATCGTCCGTCGGCGGCCGGCGTCCCATCGCCACCAAGTGGTTCTTGGCCGTGTTCACGGCAATCTTGTACATCCAAGTATAGAAAGCACTCTCGCCACGGAACGAACCGATCGCCCGCCAAGCCCGGACGAAGGCTTCCTGGGCCACATCCTCGCACTCGGCCGCGTTGTGCACGTAGCGGGAGATCAGGCCGATGACCTTGTTCTGATATTTGCGCACCAGCAGGTCGAAGGCGCGTTTGTCTCCGTTTTGTACACGCTCTACCAGCGCACTATCGAGTTCGTTGTCGCCCATCCGGGCCGTCTCCTTCGTCACTGGACCATGCGGGCAATGTTCCCGTTGGATGGGTGAGCTGCTCTGACCTGTTTCGCGCTCGCAAGTTCAGCAAGGCGAAGGCCGGTCCCCTCAACATTCTAAGATAGGGACGAGCTGGTGTGGCTCAAGCAGGAACTTAGGGTTTCAGGCGGGGATAGCCGAAAGGCTCTGTCCGGACAACAAGCGTTCGCGCTCGCCCAGCAGGCGTTCGAAGCTGGTCTGCGGTAGAGGCCGGCAGAACAGGTACCCTTGCAGTTCATCACAGTGGTTGGCGCGCAGAAACTGCAGGTGCTGCTCGATTTCCACGCCCTCAGCCACCACGCCGCGCTTCAAGCGATGGGCCATTTCGATGGTGGCGCGCACAATCGCCTCATCGTCCGGATCGACACCGATGTTGCGCACGAAGCTCTGGTCGATCTTGATGCGGTCGGCAGGAAGCTTGCGCAGATAATCCAGCGAGGCAGCGCCGGTACCGAAATCATCGATGGCGATATGGCAGCCGAGCTTGTGCAGCTTCTGCATGTTCTCCATCAGGTTGGGTGCGGCCTTGATGCTGATGCTCTCAGTGACTTCCAGTTCGAGCAGTCCCGGATCGAGACCGCTCTCCTCCAGTACTGACGCCACCACCTCCGATAGATCTGGCTGCATAAGCTGGACGGCGGAGAGATTCACACCCAGCCGCAAGCGCAGACCAAAGCGGTCCTCCCAGGCCTTGGCCTGCTTGCAAGCGGTACGCAGCACCCATTCGCCGATCGAGACGATCAGCCCGGTTTCTTCCGCCAGTGGAATGAAGAAACCCGGGCCGATATTGCCCAGCTCTGGATGCTCCCAGCGCAGCAGCGCTTCCATGCCGACGATGTCTTCTGTTTCCGCGCTGATCTGCGGCTGATAGAACACGCGCAATTCGCCATTGCCCTCGGCATGGCGCAGCCGCGCTTTCAGGGCGGCGTTCTGCTGCTCTTGTGCAGGGCTTACATCGTAGACACGGTAGTTGTTGCGGCCAAGGCTCTTGGCGGCATACATCGCCTCGTCCGCATGTTTGAGCAGTGTCTCGGCATCGAGCGCGTCTTCCGGGAAATAGCTGATGCCGATAGATGCAGTGACCTGCAGCTCCGGACCATCTTCCAGATTCAGCGGCGCTTCCATCAACTGTACGATTTTGTCGGCCACACGCAGCACGTCGTCTGTCTTGACGATATGTCGCAATACGATGATGAATTCGTCGCCTGCATAGCGCGCAACGGTGTCGGATGCACGCACACTACTGCGCAGCCGCTGTGTCACCGCAACCAGCACTTGGTCGCCTACTGCATGGCCAAGCGTGTCGTTGATGAACTTGAAGCGATCCAGGTCCACGAACAGCACTGCAAAGGTTTCACCGGTGCGGTTTGCTTCGCGAATGATGGTATCGAGGCGATCGTTGAACAGCAGGCGATTGGGCAAGCCTGTGAGCGCATCCAGCAAACCTTCCGCACGCCCCTGTTCGCGCGTGCGGCGCAATTCGAGTATGTGGGCAAAATGCGCAGCGGTGCAATGCAACACCGGCTCCAGGATGCCGGGTTCGCTGAAGGGGTAGCGACTACCTGCCAACAAAGCGCCCAGCACGCTGCTTCGTTCGTCGAGCAAGGGCAAACCGACGAATCCGCGCAAGCCCAGCAGACTGATCAGGGGATCGACCTCGGCCAGCCGCCTTGCATCCTGTGGATGCATCAACGCGCGACCGCCAAGCACAAGGCGCAGTGAGCTTTGCAACTGCGGTCCCGGCCAGACCTGTTCTTCGCCGCGCCAACGCTGCACGATCTGCACCGGGACGCTGCTTTCTTCCGGACGAGCTGACCAAACGGCCAGATAGTCCAGATCCATTTCCTCCAACAGTAGCCGCGCTGTCTCCGGCAGGCTTGCGTCGTCATGGCCGCCAGAGAACAAACGCCCTAGCACGGTCAAAGCCGCAGCCGGACGCACACTGGCACTCGCGCTACGAAAAACCAGCGCGACCATCTCCCTACCATCGTGTCTTATGCGGCGTACGCTAGCTTCACCGACGTCATGACCGCGGATCGACTTGCGCCTGCACGCCAGCCAGCGCCGGTCTGCATCAAACAACGCTTTGTCCAGGCTTACCGTTTCAAAAATCAGCACTTCCGATAACGGCGTGCCAGTCAGCAGGCTGTTAGCCAAGCCACTGTGCCTGACGTAAGCAGGATTGGCCTCCACTACGCGCTCGGCGGCAGGGTCGACGATCAACCAATCGCCCTCGCCATCTTCGAAAACAAAGCGGTAGTCACTGCTGGCGGAAGGCAGTGCAAAGGGAGGTGCAGCAGGTGTATGGGCGGCAGGTTCTGCAACAGGCGCGAGCTTGCCGCTGAGCAACTGCTGCCAGCGTGCGACGAGCTCGGTGCCAATCTGCGATGCGTACAACCATCCACCGATCACAGGTGGCAATTGCGTGGGCTTGACCGTTGCATCATCGAGCAACACGGCAATGATTGGCGCATTCGTACACGGAGGCAGCAGACGCAACTGCTCGCAAAGCGTGGCGCTGGCGCGTCCGTCACTGTCGAACACCACCACGATCAACGCCAGCGGTTCGCGCCCTTCCAGCAGAATGGCAGCATGCGTAGTGTCGCGGGCGGAATGGATGGTGGGATGCCCCTCGCGATCGAGCACGTCGAACAGCTCGCGACGAAGCTCGCGCTGAGAGGCCACCAGCAGGATGCCAGTTTTAAAGGCTGGCACGTTCACAGCAGCCACCGCCCATCACGTAGCCTTGGGCGTTGGACCACGTCAGCGGCACTGCCCAAGCGCACGGCAACGTCGTCAATGCTGGATACCAGCGTGTTTGGCGCATCGAGCAATACCACCCGGCGCACATGCCCAGCCGGCGCGCGGGCCAGTTGCCGCAGCAAGCTGCTGTCAGTCGGGACCAACGGCAAGGGAAAGGGGGAAATCAGGTAAACACCGAAATGAATGCTTTGCTGGATATAGCGCAAGGCATTGCCGATACGCTGCGAGCCAGGGATAACCGCATGCGCCTCGCGCAAGTTTTCCATGCCGGTTTCCGCCCGCCACAGGTAGACCGACTGCCCGTTCAAGCGGGCCAGGGCACGAAATTGCTCGATCACGGCCTTACTCTCGACATGCTCAAGCACGACCAGCCCGCCAGGCGCCGTCAGGATGCGCTCATAGATATCGCTGCCGGCGAGCGGCGCGGGGGCCATCAGAGAAGTCATACCGCCCAAAGGGAAGTTGTCGCATCTCGTACGTTACGCAGTCGTACGCGAAGCGCAATACCCGGAGCGCAGAGGCGTGATCCAAGCGGCATACCCACTGCGATGCCCGCCAATACTCACCCGAATGGTATATCTCGCATTCATGTCTGCAGGACGGTATGGTGAAGGTCTCCCGACCATCTCTCCATGCCCCATGTTCGAAGGATTGCGCTTCAATCACTGGAAAACGAGCCTGGACGACAGCGGCATCGTTACCCTTGCCCTGGACCGCGCCCACAGCAGCGTCAACGCAATTTCCCGCGAAGTCCTGGACGAGCTGGGACAGATCGTGGAGCGGTTGGCGATCGAGAAGCCCGTTGGGGTGCTCCTCCATTCGGCCAAGGCGAACGGGTTCGCGGTAGGCGCCGATATCAAGGAATTTGTCGAATACGCCCGGCAAGGCTCTGTGCTGGAGAACATCCAGAACGGCCAACGGGTGTTTGAAGCGTTGGCGCGCTTGCCCTGCCCCACGGTGGCCGTCGTGCACGGCGCCTGCATGGGTGGCGGAACCGAACTGATTCTGGCCTGCCGTCAACGCATCGCCGCAGATGATGAGAAAACGCGAATAGGGCTGCCCGAAGTCATGCTCGGCATCCATCCCGGCTGGGGTGGCTCTGCCCGCCTGCCGCGCCTGATCGGCGCGCCGGAAGCGTTGCCGGTGATGCTGACCGGCAAGGCCCTGTCTGCCCGCAAAGCCAAGAGCCTGGGCGTCGTCGACAGGCTAGCCCGCCCTGACGAGCTGATGGCCGAAGCACGTGCCCTGCTCCGCCACCCCTATGCTCGCCCGTTTGCCCAGCGCACCACGGCATGGATCACCAATACCTGGCTGGCGCGCCAGATCCTTGCCCCCATGGTGATCAAGCAGGCAGCAGCGAAAGTCCGCAAGGAACACTACCCGGCACCGTTCGCATTGATTGAGGTGTGGAAGCGTGGCGGCAGTAATATCCAACAACGCCTGAAACTCGAAGCACGCTCCGTCGCCAAGTTGGCGGAAACCTCTACTGCACGCAATCTGATTCGCATCTTCTTCCTGCAGGAACGGTTGAAAGGCCAAGGCAGCGGCATCGATGCCGGCATTCATCACGTGCACGTAGTAGGTGCAGGCGTGATGGGCGGCGATATTGCAGCATGGGCGGCGTTCAAGGGCTTTGACGTGACGCTGCAAGATCGCGAGATGACATTCATCCAGCCAGCATTGGATCGCGCGCGTGCGTTGTATGAGAAAAAGCTGAAAACACCGGAAAAAGTAGAAGAAACACGCAAGCGTCTGCGTGCGGACGTGGAAGGTGCTGGCGTTGCACAGGCAGATCTCGCCATCGAAGCCATCTTTGAAAACCCCGCGGCGAAGGAAGCACTCTACGCGGCCATCGAACCGCAGCTAAGCAACAGCAACGGCATTCTTGCCACCAATACGTCGTCGATTCCGTTGGATGAGTTACGTAAGAGTCTGCACGCGCCACAGCGTTTCCTGGGTCTGCATTTCTTCAACCCCGTAGCGCAGATGCCGCTGGTGGAAGTGGTGCGTCATGACCGCCTCGATCCTTCCATCGAAAAGCGCGCAATGGCGTTCTGCAAAGCCCTTGGCAAATTGCCGGTGGCGGTGAAGGGCACACCGGGCTTTTTGGTGAATCGCATCCTGATGCCCTACCTGCTGGAAGCGCTACGCCTGTACAACGAAGGTATACCGGGACCGGTGCTCGACAAGGAAGCCAAAGCTTTCGGCATGCCCATGGGTCCCATCGAGTTGGCTGATACCGTAGGCCTGGATGTATGCGCTTCGGTCGGCAAGGAACTGGCACCGTTCCTGGGCTTGGAACTGCCACCGGGGTTGGAAGAAAAACTCGAAGCCGGCAAACGTGGCAAGAAGGATGGCCAGGGTTTGTATACCTGGCAGGAAGGCAAGCCACAGAAGCCGCAAGTAGACCCGGACTACACGCCACCGCCAGATCTGCGCGACCGCATGATCCTGTCCATGGTGAACGAAGCGGTTGCCTGCCTGGGCGATGGTGTGGTGGACGATGCTGACTTGCTCGACGCCGGCGTGATTTTCGGCACAGGTTTCGCACCATTCCGTGGCGGCCCCATCCAATTCGTACGCGATGAAGGTACCGAGAAGATTCACCAGAAACTCGAAGCGCTGGCGAAGCGTTATGGTGAACGCTTCACGCCAAAGAACGGGTGGGATCACCCAGCACTGAAGTCGCAAGCAGAGTTTGAGATGGCTGTTGCCGGTTGATGGCATAAATTGGGGTTTACGCCCCAACGTGCACCACTCACCACATCAAATCATCGGGAATGCCTTCTTCATCCACACCGACAGCGGCCGGATCCACCAACAGAGCCACCAGGTGCGAATCGATCTCACGCACCTGCTCGGCCACGGTCTGCGTCACCACCAGATAACGGCCAGCGTTCTGCACAATGCCCAGCTTGCCGGCGTTGAGGTCGGCAAGCTGGTTGGCGTCCACGTAGACGCGGCGAATCTTTCCGCCATATTCGAAATGGCGTACCTGATCGCCATCGGCCTTGTTCAATATCTGGCCTTCAAGCAGTTTCTGCACTTTCGCCTTGCGCTCACGCTTTAAGCGCGCCTGCTCGGCGGCCTCCTGTTCGGCGCGCTTGCGCTCTTCGGCCTCGGTATGGGCGCGAATGGCGTAAGCCTTGGCCAGATCGATCTCGCCCTCTTTCCGTGCTGGCTTGGGCTGATGCGGTGGCTTGTGATGCGGCGGCTTGCCTTTCGCAGAGGGAGCGTGCGGCCTTGGTGCCGGCTGCTGCTGGCGCTTCTCGTCCTTGAGTTGCTTGACGATGCCGCTCTTCAGAAGCTGATCTCGCAATGAATCGACCATGATTGAAATCCGGTGTTACGTTTTACGTTCTATCAGTAGTGTGGCGGCGGCGGTTCGCTGTGCGGATCAGGTGACTGCCCGAGGCGCACCGTTTCCAGTTCATTGCGTAGATCACGTACCAGGCGCTCCAAGGTCGCAATGCGCAGGGATTGGTCGGCGTCCGCGGCCACCAGTGCCTGGACGGCATCATCGATAAAAGCGAGCCGGACTTCCAGTTCCGTGAGGCGCTGTTCGGTTTGGCTCATGACACTTTCGATCGAGACACGCTACGCCCACGGCCGACACCGTAGTACGCCAGGCCCGCCTCTTCCACGACCGCAGGTTCATACATGTTGCGCCCGTCGAACATCACCGGCTCCTTGAGCATCGCACGGATACGGGCGAAATCGGGGCTACGGAAAGCCTTCCACTCCGTGATGATCGCCAGCGCATCGGCACCATCCAGCGCCTGATAGGCGTTGTCGCACAGCACCAAGTCGCTGCGTTCGCCATACAAGCGGCGTGTTTCGTCGCGTGCCTCAGGATCGAATGCGCGCACCTTGGCGCCGGCGTCCCACAATGCTTCCATCAGCCGGCGACTGGATGCCTCACGCATGTCGTCGGTATTGGGTTTGAAAGCCAGTCCCCACAAAGCGATCGTTCGTCCGCGCACGTTGCCATCGAAGTGACTCAGGAGAAAATCGAACAGCTTGACCTTCTGGTCGTGATTGACTGCCTCGACAGCCTCAAGCAAGCGCGCGTTATAACCCACCCCTCGCGCCGTACGCTCCAGTGCTTGCACATCTTTCGGAAAGCACGAGCCACCGTAGCCCGCACCGGGATAGATGAAGTGATAGCCAATCCGCGGATCTGAACCAATGCCCTGGCGCACCAATTCGATGTCAGCGCCGACACGCTCAGCGATATTCGCAATCTCATTCATGAAGCTGATCTTCGTGGCCAGCATGGCGTTGGCCGCGTACTTGGTGAGCTCGGCCGAGCGCACGTCCATGACCACGGTACGGTCATGGCTGCGATTGAATGGCGCATACAGCTTGCGCAGCAGGCCGACGGCGCGCTCGCTTGAAGCGCCGATCACGATGCGATCCGGGCGCAGGCAATCTTCGACTGCGTCGCCTTCCTTCAGAAATTCAGGATTGGACGCCACATCGAAATCGATGATCGCTCCCCGCCCCGCAAGCTCGGCGGCCACTGCTTCGCGAACGCGATCAGCCGTACCCACCGGCACGGTGGACTTGTTGACAATCACCGCATAACGATCCAGATGCCGTCCGATGGAACGGGCAACACTCAATACATATTGCAGATCAGCGCTGCCATCTTCATCCGATGGCGTGCCGACCGCGATAAAGATGATCTGCGCATGCGCGACAGCAGATGCCGCATCGGTGGTGAATTCAAGCTGCCCATTGGCATGATTGCGCCGCACGATCGGCTCAAGGCCCGGTTCGAAGATAGGTATCTCGCCACGGCCAAGACGAGCAACCTTGTTTTCATCGATATCTACACAAACGACATGGTTACCCATCTCGGCCAGGCAGGCTCCGGTAACCAGTCCTACATAGCCGGTACCAAAAATCGTGAGTTTCATCGTGTCGGGTCAATGCCTTGTTGAAAGCGAGGATTTTAGCAGCGCCAAAAGAAACGGCCATGTCAACGACACAGGCGCCTGCTTGAACCAATGCAAAACAAACGGGGCGCGAATGATCGCGCCCCGTCGCCATGCATCGCGTTGTAACCGAAACGATTACTGGCCGCCGCCACTTTCGCCGCCGCCCTGCGGAGCAGCGCCAGCCGGTGTCGGGCCAGTGCTCACCAGGGTCACGTCGAAAATCAGCGTTTCGTTCGGCGGGAACGGACGGTTCGGCTCCGCGCCGTAAGCAAGATTCGGCGGAATGAAGAACTTGTAATGACCACCCACCTGCATCAGCTGCAGACCTTCGCGGAAGCCCGGAATCACGCGGGCCAACGGAATCGCAGTCGGTCCCGGCGGATTGTTCTTCTCAGAGCTGTCGAACACTTCGCCATTCACGAAGGTGCCCTTGTAGTTCACCTTCACGGTGTCGTTCGGACCCGGACGGGAGCCGGTGCCCTGAGTGACCACCTGGTACTGCAGACCGGACGCCGTGGTCTTCACGCCAGAAGCACTCTTGTTCTTGGCGAGGAAGGCATCGCCTTCAGCCTTGTTCTTGGCCGACAGCGTGTCAAATTCTTGCTTGCCCTTGGCTTCTGCCTGCGCGACGAAGCCCTTCCACACAGTGGACGCTTCGGCTTCGGACATGCTGGGCTTCTGGCCGCTCAGCGCGGCAGTCACTGCACGACCCACAGCTGCCGGGTCTACCAGTTCGCGCATCGGCCCAGGAATCTGGCCGGCCAACTGATAGCCCATGATTTCGCTGGCCTTGGTCTTGTCGACGGTACCGGTTGCTGCGGTGCTGGACGTCTGGGCCTGCGCGCCAGCGGCGGTCATGCCCAGCGCAACGGCCAGCGCGGCCGCCGTCAGCGTGGGTCGCAGAAAATGCTTCATTTGGAACTCCCTAGTCATGGATATGCCGGCGTGCCGAGCCGGACCTCCCCCCAAATGGAGGCTGGCCACGCATTGTGCTGTGTCCAGTCCGGTCTTGGCAACGACGATCCGAACTTGACCACCCTTCCCCTCAAAAGTTCAGGCCTGCAACTGTGCGCAGTGCCTCATTCAGCTCGTTTCGTTAGGAGGAGATGAAGGCTTTTCCAGCGTTTCCCGCAATGCCGCCTGCAATCTCGCGTGCATCTTGACCAGACCGCGCCAAAGAATAACGGCGAAAATCACGCACACAGCGACCAGAGAAAGCGCTACGCCACGCGGCGGCAAAATCGTCGAACCCAATACGCCAACTAGCAGGGCCAGTACCAGCAACGTTGCCAATGGAATCAGTTTCGCAAGAACCTGCCGGATGGCTTGTGTATATGCGCCGGCAAAACGCTCACGTATGCCTAATTCCGCCAGCAACATCCCCAAGGCTTCGGCTTTGCGATACACCGCAATCAGCAGCGGCAGCGATAGAAATAGCGCGCATGCCCAGATCAACGAGTGACGCATGTCACGACCAAGCCCCCATCGTTCAAACCAGGCTGCGTTATGCGCATTGACATAAGCGCCAATCACGAACAGCGTGACCACAAGCGCGATGTTCACCGCAATGTGCCAAAGCAATCGGCGAAACATATGCGCCACGACAGCGTTCTCGTTGACGGGCCGCAAATTTTCCAGCCAACCGCTGTAGCTGGTAATGACGAGCCGCAACGGCCGCGGCACCACATGCTTGCCTGCTTTGACGAGCAAATCAGCAGAGCGCAGCAGATACGGTGAAATCACCATGCAAATCAGCGCTGCCGCCACCGCCGTCGGATAGATGAAATTGTCCACGGCATGCAACGTGAGCCCAAGCGTAGCGATCACGAACGAGAACTCACCGATTTGCGCCATGCAAAGCCCAGCACGCAGCGATGTGCGCAGATCGTGGCCAATGAAGAACATGCCGACGCTGCACACCACGCTTTTGCCGATCATCACCGTCAAAGCAATGAACACGGCAGGCAATGCGTAATGCATAAGCAAGGATGGATCAATCTTCAAGCCGATCGCCACGAAAAACAGCGCAGCGAACATGTCGCGCAATGGTTCAACCAGATGAACAACGCGCGCAGCACTACGTGCTTCGGCCACCACCGCGCCAGCCAAAAACGCACCCAGTGCGACGCTGAAACCCAGCCATGCGGCCAGCAAGCTAGTACCGAAGCAGATGCCAAGCACGCTGACCAGCAAGGTTTCATCGCGATCGAAATGCGCTACGTAATCCACCAGCCGCGGCACCAGCAAAAGCCCGACGATTATGCCTGCAACGACGAACAAACCGAGGTGCCCGACGACTGTGAAAGCCGTTCCCGTCTCAACCGTACCGCTGATGGCGATCGCGGTAAGCAAGGTGAGTAGCACGATGGTGAGCATGTCCTCCGCTACCAGCATACCGATCACCAGACGCGCGAACGGCCATTGACGGAACCCTGTTTCCTCCAGCGCGCGCATGGCCACCATGGTGGAGGACAGCGCCACGATGGCACCTAGAAACAGGGCGTTACGGTCGCCCCAACCGAACAGCTGACCAAGCTGATAGCCCAGCCACAGCATGAAGCCCACTTCGATCACGGTGATCAGCAAGACAGTGCCACCCACCTGCCGCAGTTTGCGCACGCTGAACTCGAGACCTAGCGTGAACATCAGCAGCACGACACCAAGGTTCGAGATATCGGCAATGGCACGCGCATCAGCAACCAGCACACCTGGTGTATGCGGGCCAATCACGACACCTGCCAGTATGTAACCCGGAAGCACGGGCAGCCGCAGCCGCTGGAACAAAATCGTCGTAGCGCCAGCCACGAGCATCACCAGAGCGAGGTCGCGAATGAAACCGATATCGTGCATGCAGTGCCCATGAATACGACTCAAGCACAGCTTAACCCGATGCCACGATTTCGCTTGCGCCGTCATGCCTCTTTGAGTGATTCACGCGGCATGAACTTTTTTCTAAAAATTGCTTGACGGAATACAGAACCCACCCTATTCTTTCTGGCTTCCAGCGGCGGGGCCATAGCTCAGCTGGGAGAGCGCTTGCATGGCATGCAAGAGGTCGCCGGTTCGATCCCGGCTGGCTCCACCAACACATACGTCCCCATCGTCTAGAGGCCTAGGACATCACCCTTTCACGGTGGCGACCGGGGTTCGAATCCCCGTGGGGACGCCATTTCACCTAAGTATTGGGTGGGATGGAAAAGGACTTAGTAGGTTGGTTGCTGATAAGGCTGTAAAACGTGGAGCGGTAGTTCAGTCGGTTAGAATGCTGGCCTGTCACGCCGGAGGTCGCGGGTTCGAGTCCCGTCCGCTCCGCCATTTCCAAGAAGCCCGCACGTTGCGGGTTTTTTGTTGCCCACGAAAAACTTCCTCTTCTCCCTCCTGGAGAAACAGGTTCAGCCGCCCTTCTGTTTGAAGACGCGCTCCAGCGTCCCTGCCGAATGCCCCTGCTCCGCCAGGTATTCAAGCCAGCGCGTCAGGAAGGTGTTCATCTGCAAGCGGTGTTGGAATACCGAATGCGCTGCCGGAAACGGTCCAAGCACCTGCCACAGGTGGCGGCCGGGGTGGCAATGCAGGGCTTCGGCGACGTGCGCATCGCTATACATGCGCAGCTGCGCCGAAGGCGTGCGACGTCCGGTCTGCGCGTCGACGAAGCCATAGGTAAGTTCAAGTTCCAACGTATATGGATGTCGCTCTTGCAGCACCAGATGAACCGGAAGACCGTCGTCGACATCCGAGACGTAATCACCCAGCTCCAACTGTTGCGGCGCGAACAGACGCGTCAGCCGATGGTAGTTCTCGGCATAGAGTCCCATCAGGAACTCGAAGCGTCCTGGTAGCAAGGCGGTGCGGCGGTCGAGTACGGCACTCATGGGACAGGGGCGATCCTCAATACATAGTTTTTTCGATACCGAATTGATCGAGGATTTTGCTCGCAATCTCTTCGATCGAAACGTGCGTGGTGTTGAGATACGGGATACTGGCCTGGCGCATAAGCCGCTCGGCCTGCTCCAGCTCCCAGCGGCATTGCTTCAGCGTGGCATACCGGCTACCCGGGCGCCGCTCTTCGCGAATCTGCGCCAGACGCTGAGCTTCGATGGTGAGGCCAAACAGGCGGTGCTTGTTGGTACGCAGGCGGGCCGGGAGCTCGAGCTTATCCAGGTCTTCCTCGGTCAAAGGGTAGTTGGCGGCGCAAATGCCGTAATGCAAGGCCATGTACAGGCACGTCGGCGTTTTGCCCGAGCGCGACACACCCACCAGGATCAGATCGGCTTGGGCGTAGTCCACCGCCATGCCATCGTCATGGCTCAAGGCGTAATTGGTGGCGTTGATGCGCGCTTCGTATTTGGCGGAATCCACCAGACCGTGCGAACGGTTCACAGCGCCCGAATGCCGCGTACTCAGCTCATCCTCCAGCGGCCCAATAAACGGCGCGAACACGTCCAGCATCAGCGCGCCGCTGGTCGCCACGATCTCGCACAATGCAGGATCGGCCATGGTGTTGACCACGATCGGCCGATGCCCGCTCTGCGCATACCGCGTCTTGATGCGCAGCGCGGCATTCTCCGCCTTCTGCGGGGTGTCGATGAACGGCAAGCGGTGCTTTTCGAATTGCACCCCCTCGAACTGGGCAAGAATGCTGTTTCCGATCGTCTCGGCCGTAATACCAGTGGAATCGGAGATGAAAAAAACCGAGCGTTGCATGCGTTTTCCATGGGCGGAACGGATCCTTGCCAGGCACCTTAACCCAAGCATGAAGTCCTGTCTTTGCTTGACTTTTGTCTGACTGGTATGCAGGTGGCGTGTCACATGATGGCAATGGTCTTCTTGTGCCGTGCACCATCGGCAGCGGACAATACCAGTCTTATGCGACCGATTTCGTCCGGTATGGCAGCCCACTTTTTTCCATTGAAGCTCTTGAGGAGACCCCCTTGAACGATCTGGTGCTTTGGCTCGACCAACTGCGCATGACCGACCTTGGCAAAGTAGGCGGCAAGAACGCGTCGCTCGGCGAGATGATCGGCAACCTGGCCCAGCTTGGGGTGTCAGTGCCTGGCGGATTCGCCACCACGGCCCAAGCTTTCCAGCAGTACCTGGAAAAGAGCGGCCTATCCAAGCGAATCGCCGAACGGCTGACCACGTTGGATGTCGACGACGTGGATGCACTGGTCGCCAGCGGCAAGGAAATCCGCGGCTGGATCGTCGATACAGCCCTACCCGCCGATCTCGAGCAAGCGATTCGCGATGCCTACGTCAAGCTGTGCAAGGACGCCGGCAGCGACAATATCGCCGTGGCCGTACGCTCCTCTGCCACCGCGGAAGATTTACCGGACGCATCCTTCGCTGGCCAGCAGGAAACCTTCCTCAACGTGGTCGGCATCGACGATGTGCTGCACAAGGTGAAGGAAGTTTTCGCCTCGCTATACAACGATCGTGCAATCGCCTATCGCGTGCACCAAGGCTTCAAGCACGAAGATGTGTTCCTCTCCGCAGGCGTGCAGCTGATGGTGCATTCGGACGTGGGCGCCTCCGGCGTGCTATTCACGCTCGATACCGAATCCGGCTTCCGCGACGTAGTGTTCGTCACCGGCAGTTACGGCCTGGGCGAAATGGTCGTGCAAGGTGCGGTCAACCCGGATGAATTTTATGTTTTCAAACCCACGTTGAAAGCCGGCAAACCAGCCGTACTGCGTCGCAGCCTCGGCGCCAAGCAGCAACGCATGGTTTATTCGAACAAACCGGGCGAGCGCGTTCGCATCGAAGAAACGCCGGTCGCCGATCGCAACCGCTTCTGCATCACCGACGAAGACGTGCAGGAACTGGCCAAGCAATCGCTAGTCATCGAGCAGCACTACAAGCGCCCGATGGATATCGAATGGGCGAAGGACGGCAACACCGGCAAGCTGTACATCGTGCAGGCACGTCCGGAAACGGTGAAGTCGCGCTCTCACGCCACGCAGTTGGAACGTTTCCATCTGAATGAAAAAGGCAAGGTGCTGGCTGAAGGCCGCGCCATTGGCCAGAAGATCGGCAGCGGCAAAGCACGCGTGATCCGCTCGCTTGCCGATATGAACAAAGTGCAGCAAGGCGACGTGCTGGTCGCTGACATGACCGACCCGGATTGGGAGCCGGTGATGAAGCGCGCCTCGGCCATCGTTACCAATCGCGGCGGCCGCACTTGCCACGCGGCGATCATTGCACGCGAACTGGGCGTACCTGCCGTGGTCGGCACTGGCCACGCGCTGGACACGATTCCCGACGGCCATGACGTCACCGTCTCGTGCGCCGAAGGCGACACCGGCATGATCTACGAAGGACAGCTGAAATTCGATCGCGTCACGGCGGATCTCGGTGCGATGCCGGAAGCGCCACTGAAGATCATGATGAACGTTGCCAACCCGGAGCGTGCGTTCGACTTCGGCATGCTCCCTAATGCAGGCATCGGCTTGGCACGACTGGAGATGATCATCGCCAGCCATATCGGCGTGCACCCGAAGGCGTTGCTCGAATACAACCGACAGGATGCAGAAACCAAGACGAAGATCGACGCACGCATTGCCGGCTACAAAGATCCGGTGAGCTTCTACATCGATCGCCTGGCCGAAGGCATCGCCACCATCGCCGCGTCGGTGTACCCCAAGCCAGTGATCGTGCGCCTGTCGGATTTCAAATCCAACGAATACGCCAACCTGCTTGGCGGCCAGCGCTACGAGCCGCACGAAGAAAACCCGATGATCGGCTACCGCGGCGCCAGCCGCTATGTCGACGCAGGTTTCGCCGAATCGTTCGGGCTGGAATGCAAGGCGGTCAAGCACGTGCGCGAAGTGATGGGACTCACCAACGTATGGGTGATGATCCCGTTCGTACGCACGCTCGATGAAGGTCGCAAGGTGGTCGAGGTACTCGCCAAGAACGGACTCAAGCAAGGCGAGCATGAGCTCAAGGTCATTATGATGTGCGAGCTGCCGTCGAATGCGCTGCTCGCGGATGAATTCCTGGATATCTTCGATGGTTTCTCGATCGGCTCGAACGATCTCACCCAGCTCACGCTCGGCCTGGATCGCGACTCCAGCGTGGTCGCCCACCTGTTCGACGAACGCGATCCAGCCGTGAAGAAACTGCTGGCCATGGCGATCAAGACGGCGCGTGAGCGCGGCAAGTACGTGGGCATCTGCGGCCAGGGCCCGTCGGATCATCCGGATCTGGCCGAATGGCTGATGGACCAGGGCATCGAATCGGTGTCGCTCAATCCCGATACCGTCGTGGATACCTGGTTGCGGCTTGCGAAAAAGAAAGCCACGGCGTAAGCCAGGCGACGGGGCGATGGCGACATCGCCCCATTTGCTTTGGGGAGTCAGGAAACTTCAACGACAAGCCAGGTGTCCACTCTTGCTGGAACGCCACTCCAACCAAGGGGTATGCCATGCGCCAGATGTTGTCCTTTCTTTCCCGCAACAAAGGCTTCTTCGTCTTCATGCTCGGTATGCTCATGTTCCGCAGCGCCCTCGCTGACTGGAACGTAGTACCTACCGGCTCGATGCAACCCACCATCCAGATCGGCGACCGCATCCTGGTCGACAAAGCGGCTTACGACATCCGCGTGCCGTTTACCCATGTGTCGCTCATCCATCTGGCCGATCCCCAACGCGGGGACATCGTCGTGCTCGACTCGCGTGCGGCCAACGAGAAGCTGGTGAAACGCGTGATTGGTATTCCTGGCGATGTCGTCGCGATGCGCAACAACGTGCTCTACATCAATGGCGTTGCTGCTCACTATGCGTCGGCGACCGTCACGGGCATCCATGACGATCTGCAGGATCCGGCCCTTTACCAAGTCGAGCGGGCGGGCGACATGCAACACCTCATCCGGCTTTCACTCTATAGGCCCAGCGAAGCGCGAGACTTCGGTCCCGTCACCGTACTCGCCAGCCACTACCTGTTGCTGGGCGACAATCGCGACAACAGCATGGACTCGCGCTACTTTGGGTTTTTCCCGCGCAACGAAATCGTCGGGCGCTCCCGCTACGTGGCGCTGTCGCTGGACCCGGACCATCATTACCTGCCCCGTGCGCAGCGGCTGGGAGCCCGGCTGGACAGCAATCGATAGCTCGGCGCCAGTTGTCACGGCTACGCCCAACACGTATCATGTTCGGCTGGCGCGACCGGTAACGCACCCTTTCGGAGAGGTGGCAGAGTGGTCGAATGTACCTGACTCGAAATCAGGCGTACGTGTAAGCGTACCGTGGGTTCGAATCCCACCCTCTCCGCCACTCTAAAAGAACGCCCCTTGCGGGCGTTTTTTTATGAATGGCCAGGCAGACCCAGCGGCACAACTCAACCAGATTGCGATCATCTCGATATGTGAAAGCATTCGCAAAGCTTTTGCGCCGCTCACTCACATCCGGCATGCTGCCCCCATTCACACAGCTGAAAGCCATGATCGAATTCGGACACGGAACCCATGTCGGTTTGCGCCGCACGCGTAACGAAGACACCTACTATGCCGACGCGGCGCTTGGCCTGTTTCTGGTCGCCGATGGCATGGGCGGGCATCAGCATGGCGAAGTGGCCTCGGCGATGGCGCGCGATGCGATCGTGGACTTGGTACGCAAGGGCAAATCATTAGCCGAAGCCGTGCATGGCGCGGCAGCAAAATTGCTGGGACATGCACAGCGCTATGACGACGCACTGCCGATGGGCACCACGATAGCCGCCATCCGTTTTACGGAACAGGACTACGAAGTGGTCTGGGTGGGTGACAGCCGCATCTATCAATGGAAAAACGGCTTGCGCCAGATCAGTCACGATCACTCGCTGGTGCAACGGCTGGTGGAGGCTGGCGCGATCGATGAAACGCAAGCCAAACGCCATCCTCAACGCAACATCCTCACGCAAGCCCTTGGCATCACGGCGCTCGACCAGTTGCACATCAGCATGGCAAAGGGCCGGCTCGAACCGGGTATGAGTTTCCTGGCATGCAGTGATGGATTGACCGAAGAAGTGAACGACGACCGCATCGAAGAGATCATGGGCCGGCGTGATCTGGCGGCGCAGGAATGCCTCGATCATTTGCTGCTCGCCGCGCTCGAAGGCGGCGGTAGCGATAACGTTACGGCGATTTTGGCGCGAATTCACTAGGCTTCAAGGGGCTTGTAGCCCCAACGGCGATCATTGCCACGCAAGCAAGTACACGGGAAATCAAGCTTCCATTTCTTGTTTGCGCCACACGGACTGACCGCCCGCACTCTTGTCCAACGCATCCAGGCGCTTCAAGTGCGCGTTGACTTCTTCTTCGCTCGCACGCAACACACGCGGCCGACGCGCCAATACCAAAGGCGCAATCACTGCACGCACACCGGTGGTTTCGGTTCCGCCTTCAAAGCCGAGATCCAGCACGACCTGGCCTGACGTCATCGCCAGATAGACGTCCGCCAGCAGCTGCGCGTCGATCAAGCCGCCATGCAGATCACGCGCCGAGTTGTCGACGCCGAGGCGTTTGCACAACGCGTCGAGGCTATTGCGCTGTCCCGGATAGCGCTCACGCGCCATCAGCAGCGTATCCAGCACGTTGCAGCGATCGGCAATGCTGCCGTAATGCGCGCCCGCGCGGGCGAGTTCGGCGTTTAAGAAGCCAACGTCGAAGGCCGCGTTGTGGATGATCAGCTCGGCGTCGCCAATGAAGGCCAGAAACTCATCCACAACCTCGTGAAAGCGCGGCTTGTCGAGCAGGAATTCGTCCTCGATGCCGGTAACTGCACGCGCGCCTTCATCGATGGCTCGTTCGGGATTGAGGTAGGTTTGGTAGTGCCGGCCAGTAAGCCTGCGCTCCACCATCTCCACGCAGGCGATTTCGATCAGACGATGACCCTGGCGGACTTCAAGGCCTGTGGTTTCGGTATCGAGAACTATCTGTCTCATGCAAGGGGTGCTCTGATCCGTTTTGCGTAGGCGTCACCGGCCCTGTCTGTTCGCAGGCCGCAGGGCCATCGGCGAGGGCAGACTGGCCGTCTGTCGAGGCGATGGACCGAAGGCATGCGGACAGACAGGGCCGGCCCCTGCGTATTGAATTTGAATGATGGGGTGATGTCCAGACGGCTCGCAGGCTGCGCCGCGCGGCTTGAACAGACGGCCAGTCTGCCCTGCGCCGCGCAACACACCCTGCAAGCCGTCTGGACATCATGCCGCCTACGCAAAACGGATCAGAGCACCCCTGCTTTCCTGAATTGCTCTGCTTGCTGGCGCGCTGCCTGATCGACACGCTCATTTTCATCGTGCCCGCTGTGGCCTCGCACCCACTCCCAGCGAATCTTGTGCGGTGCTGCAGCCGCTGCCAGCCGCTGCCACAGATCCTGATTCTTCACCGGCTTTTTGTCAGCCGTCCGCCAACCATTGCTGATCCAGCGCGGCACCCATTCCTCGATTCCTTGCATCACGTAGCGGGAATCCGTCGTAAGCACTACTTGGCATGGACGTTTGAGCGCCTCGAGGGCCTGAATGGCGGCCAGCAACTCCATGCGGTTGTTGGTGGTTTGAGCCTCGCCGCCACTCAGCAAGCGCTCGGTACCTTTCGCTCTCAACAAGGCCGCCCACCCTCCCGGGCCAGGATTGCCAAGGCACGCGCCATCGGTAAACGCTTCCACTTCCGCCACTCGTTCCGCTCCGTTGTTTCCGTGTTGATGGTCTTATTATCAGCTTACCGAGCTACGTCGCGCGCCAGGCGCTAGGCCGGCTCGCACGGGTGCGGTTACGGGCTTTGGCCGCAGCCGGGTTGGTGCGCTGGCAGGACCACGCTTACGTGCCACCAGCACGTAGCCACCACCCAGCCAGCCGTGCGTCCCACTGGGAACGCCCGAGGCAAGCGGCAGCCATTGGCCCACGCGCTGCACACGTTCCACCTGCACTTCCGCTCGACGCAAGCGCGCAGCAAGCTGAATGGGCGACCGGGCGTGCGCAGTGCTGCCTCGCGTCCGCCACAGCCACCAGGGAGTCCACCCGCTCAACGGACTGACTCCCGTAAGCACCAGTAACCCACCAGGCGCCAGCACGCGCACGATCTCATCCAGGGACAGCGGCGCCAGTTCCAGCGCATGGCGCAGAAGGACCAGGTCGAAAACCCCGTCCATGAAAGGCAGGGGCTCATCCGCGCGCGCGCAAACATCGCCCTGAAAGTTGCCTTCGGCAAGACGCAGTGCGACCCACTGCCCCAAATAAGGTGGATTCGGCGGCGCATCGTCCGCCGCCGCAGAAAGCAGCAGCGCCCGGGTGCCGGCGCAGCGGCGAACATCAGGCATGTAGGCCACCATCTCATCGGCCAGCAGACCACGCATGGGCGCACTTGCGTAGATATCGTGGGCGCGCTGGAGCATCTACCGGGGGCCTGTCGAAAGCATGTAGGCAGAGTTTAGCGGCTGGCTTTACAAAGACGAACCGTCGCACAACCGCATTCGAACAATATTTCGATTAACGCATATCTAACGATCCGGTGCGCCCCGGGCTATATAGTCGGCCGTCTCGCGCAAGCCAGGAAGCCTGCGTCAGTCGATACGAAGGATGTGCTGGCCGTTTTTGCATGGGCAACGTGGTGCCCATCCGTCGCGGACAGCGCAACAGAGCGGAGAACGCCCTTGCACGTCGTACCGTTACCGGCGCTTGCCGACAACTATATCTGGCTGCTGCACGATGACAGCGGCCATGCCATCGTCGTGGACCCTGGTGAAGCGGGGCCGGTGGAAAAAGCCCTACGCGCACGCAAGCTGAAGCTGTGCGCAATTCTGTTGACTCACCATCACAACGACCACATCGGTGGCGCCGATGCCCTGCGCACAACACACGACGTGCCGATTTACGCGCCGGATGATGAGCGCATCGCCATAGCAACACAGCGTGTGCGCGATGGCGACACGCTTACGCTCACGCAGCCAGCTATGCGTTTCCAGGTGATCGCGGTGCCGGGACATACGCTCAGCCACATTGTGTACGCCGGTGAAGGTGTGCTGTTGTGCGGCGATACGCTGTTCAGCCTCGGCTGCGGCCGTCTGTTTGAAGGCACGCCTGCGCAAATGCTTTCCTCGCTACAGCGCATAGCATCACTGCCTGGCAACTTACTCGTGTGCTGTGGCCATGAATACACCGCTGCGAATGGACGCTTCGCGCAAACCGTGGAGCCCGAAAACGCAGCACTCAAGCAGCGATTGGACGAAGTGGCAAAGCTGCGTGCGAAGCATCAGCCCAGTGTTCCGGCAACACTCTCAAGTGAACTTGCTTGCAATCCTTTCCTGCGCGTGGACAGCGAGGACGTGATCGATTGGTGCCGCCGGCATGGCGCGGCCAATGATCCGGTCGCCCGCTTTGCTGTTTTGCGCTCTGCCAAGGATGTGTTTCAGGCATGAGCTACACACGGCGACTTCTCCCTGTTGCGCTGGCATCCTTGTTGGCAGGATGCGCGACGCCTCCCGCAAATAAACCTGCACCCATAGTGCCGACGACGGTAAGCCCTGCACCAACTCCGCCACAGACTTCGCCCTCACCTGTACCGCAAGCGTCATCGTCTCAGGCTGTACCTCAGGAAACAGAGGCTAATGTATGGGACAAGCTGCGCGGCAGCTTTGAGATGTCCGATTGCGATGCAGACCCCCAGATCATGGTATGGGCGCATCGCTATACGCAAAACCCGCAGCGCTTCGAACAGCAAATGAATGACGCGCTGCCGCGCATCATTTACGTGCAGCAGGCAGCCGAGAAATACGACGTTGCCGGCGAGTTCGTGCTGTTGCCGTGGGTGGAAAGCCAGTATCGGCCGGTGCCTGGCCATCGCAATCTCCCGGCCGGCATGTGGCAGCTCGTACAAAGCACCGCGCACGTGATAGGCCTGCACGTGGAACGTGGTTACGACGGACGTTTGGACACCTCCGCCGCGACGGATGGCGTGATGCACATGTTGCACGACTATCACGATCAACTGCACGACTGGCGTCTAGTCGACTACGCGTTCAATCGCGGCGAAAACGGTGTGCAGCGAATGGTGCAGCAACATGGGATGCCACCGGACGAACCGGCTATTCCCAAATGGCCGGTGCCGAAAGTCACTCGCGAACATCTCACCAAACTGCTGGCGATTTCCTGCGTGGTACGCGACCCGTCGCGTTTCAATGTGGAGCTGCCCATACTACCGGCCGATCAGCACCTGGAAACGGTGCAAATTCATCACGACATGACGCTCTCTGCTGCGGCCGGTCATGCCGGTATGGAAACCGATGATCTGAAGCGGCTGAACCCCGCGTTGCAAAGCAATTTTCTCAGCGCGGATACGCCCGGGCATTTGCTCATGCCGCATCGTAATGCCGAGTTGCTGCGCAATGCGATGCAGATCGCTAACGATCAAGACATGATGGCTAGCGCCTCACCCGATACAACCTTGCCAGCCATGTATGCCGACAAGTCGCAGGACACGACGCAAGCCGACGCACCACATCATGTCCGGACGCATACCGTGAAACCTGGTGAAAGCCTTTGGCAGATCGCACACAACTATTCGGTCAGCGTAAAAACGCTGGAGCGGTTGAATCATCTGCATGGCAAACCGCTGAAACCAGGCCAGGTACTCAAGCTGGACTAGCCCGGCTACTGAACTGACGGCGATTGCTATTTCGTACGTGCCAAATAAAAAAGCGGCTCTTTTGAGCCGCTTTTTTGCAATATCTCGTGTGCACTGCAGTTACATACGATCCCTGGCAATCTCAATCTTAGTCTTCGCCTTGAGCATATCGACGAATCCCTGCGTTTCCACGCCGCCGTAAGCCTGCACCATCTGACGATAAAGCTGCTGGCGCTCATCGGCGGTCAATTTGGATAGATCACCACCTTCGACCTTGTCGAGGGCCAGCACGGCGTACGTGCCGCGGTCCAGCGCAACACTGGCGTACTGCGGCTTGCCGTCAGCAGTAGGATGCGGCGTCTTGAATGCCTCTGTCAGCACCGGCTGCGGCACATTCTGGCCCGGCTGCGGCACGCGCTGCACCTGGTTGGCAGTCTGCAGATCGGCATGCTCGGCCTGGGCAATGGCAACGATATCCTCGCCCTTGCCCAGGCGCTGCACCAACACGTCAGCTTTCTGGTGTGCGGCCTCCGCAACACGCTGGTCGAGAATCTTCTTCGCGATCGTATCGTGCACTTCCGCGATCGGCTTGGCTGATGCCGGAACGTGCTTATCCACGCGGACCACGACGGAATCGTTCTTGCCAAGGTTGATCAACGTCGAATTGTTGCCCGACGCGAGTACGTCATTGGAGAAGGCAGCAGCAATCACCTTGGGATTGGCGGCAATACCCTGGCCGCCTTCGCGACCGAACAATGGCGTTTGCTGGATCGCCAGATGCAGCGCCTGCGCAGCCGGTTCCAATGAACCAGGGTTCTGCGAGGTGAGGTCAGTCATCTTGCCGGCGGTGTCGTTGTAAACGCGGTCGCGTTCACCTGAGGTCGCTTCCTTCAGAAGTTCGTCGCGCACCTGCTCGAAGGGCTTGGTCTGGCCGCTACGCACATCGCGCAAGTAGATGATGTGGTAGCCCTCGTCGGACAGCACCGGCTTGGAGATCTGCCCCTTCTGCATGGAAAACATCGCTGCATCGAAGGCGGGATTAGTGACACCCTTCTGCAGCCAGCCTAGATCACCGCCCTGAAGCTTCGAACCCAGGTCATCCGAATCTTGCTGTGCCAACTTGGCAAAATCGGCAGGTGTAGCTTCCGATGCAATCTTATCCGCCTTCTCCAAGGCAGCTTTCTGCTGCGCAGGCGTCGCGTTCTTCGGCACGTTGACCAAGATGTGGGATACCTCGCGCTCTTCCGGCATACCGAAACGCGAAATCTCTGCCTGGTAACGCTTCTTCAGGTCTTCATCGGTGGGCTGCGTATCCGCTTTCAGATCTGCGCCATTCACTTCGACGTACTTCAGCGACACCTGCTCCGGATTCATGAAATCCGCCTGATGCGCCTTGTAATAATCCTGTACCTGCGCATCCGTGACCTGACTATCTGCAGGCGCCGGAGGCGGCAATACGAAATAACGAATGTCGCGGCGCTGCAGCTTGATATCGAGGTAGCGATCGACGTCGGCTGGCGCAATGATGGCGCTGCTGCTGATGGCGTCAGGCAGCAAGCTGCCTTCCAACGAAGTGCGCACGTTTTCCTGGTACATGTCCGGCGTCATGCCGGCTCCGGCCAATTGGGCGCGATACATATCGCCATTGAATTTCCCATCGACCTGGAACGCAGGCATCGAGGCGATGGTGTCGCGAAGCGCCTGGTCGGATACGCGCATGCCCAGATCTTCATTGGCCTGCAGCAGCAATTGCTGGCCGACCAGCTCATCTACGATCTGTTGCTTGAATTCGGGTTTGTCAAACACCGTTGGATCGAACTGATCGCCCAGCTGCGCGCGCTGCTGCTGGCGGAGGCGATTGATCGTGTCCTGGAACTGCTGCTGGCTGACCTCGCGCTTGCCGACTTTGGCCACGAAGGTTTCAACATGCGAGTTGAAGTAGCCTTCGATACCGAAAAACGACATGGCGAATACGGCAACACCCAGCACAATGATGGCCGGCCATCCTTGCATCTTGTCGCGTAATGACTGCAGCATGGATTCTTCCCGCGATGATGTTTGCGCGTCCCCGCGCGTGACCTAAACGACAAGGGCGCCACGGGGGCGCCCTTGCAAACCGTGGCGGAGCGGACGGGACTCGAACCCGCGACCTCCGGCGTGACAGGCCAGCATTCTAACCGACTGAACTACCGCTCCACGTTACTGGTGGGTGCTGTAGGGATCGAACCTACGACCCTCGCCTTGTAAGGGCGACGCTCTACCGCTGAGCTAAGCACCCGGACCCTAGCGGGCCGCTTAGTTTAGGGCGTCCTTGAGCGTCTTGCCAGCCTTGAATGCCGGAACCTTGGACGCGGCGATCTTGATCTCTTCATTCGTGCGGGGATTGCGGCCGGTACGGGCAGCACGGCTGCGTACGGTGAAGGTACCAAAGCCGACGACCGAGACGTCGTCGCCATTTTGCAGTGCCTTCTGCACGGTCTCGAAGAACGCTTCGAGTGCACGGCCCGCATCAGCCTTGGTCAGTTCGGCTTTTTCGGCGACGGCATTGATCAGATCGGTTTTATTCATTGAGTTACTCCCTTAAACAGGTATTCGGCCCGCGGAAAGGTTGGGACTTGAGGACTTGGCGGGAAAAAGTCGGATTCGTGCTGGGCGCTGCCAGGCAGAGCCACATCGCTGTGCATCGGGTAAGACGTCAGGATGAGGTGAGACTTTATACCAGCGCCCCCAAGGGTCCGCAATACAAGCAATACCAACGCATTGCGGATATTCAGCAGTGGCATTTACCAATCCGGAAACCCTATGCAAAGGCGATTCGGCTGTGCTATGCCGCAATGCGAAATGGACGACACGTGGAACGTGTCGTCCTTCGCAAAACACCTTCGAAACGGACAGTATCAGTGCGGTCGCGCGGGTGTTTCGGCACCATCCTCGTGCGACACAGCTTCCGTGGTGCTGGCCGCTGCACCAGCTTCGGCAGGCTCCTTGGCCGGCAGCGGTTGCAGCGGATGTTCCAGTGCAATGTCGAGCACTTCGTCGATCCAGCGCACCGGATGAATGTCTAGCGAGCCGGTGATGTTTTCCGGGATATCCGCAAGATCCTTACGGTTCTCATCCGGAATGATTACGGTGGTGATGCCGCCACGATGCGCCGCCAGCAATTTTTCCTTCAAGCCACCGATCGGCAGCACACGGCCGCGCAGCGTGATTTCACCCGTCATGGCGACTTCGGAACGCACCGGCACCTTGGTCAGTGCCGACACCAGCGCCGTGCACATCGCAATGCCCGCGCTTGGACCATCCTTCGGCGTGGCACCTTCCGGCACATGGATGTGCAGGTCGAATTTCTCGTGGAAATCCGGATCGATGCCGAGCTGGTTGGCACGTGCGCGTACCACGGACAATGCGGCTTGGATCGACTCCTTCATAACATCGCCAAGCTGGCCAGTGTGAACCTGACGTCCCTTGCCCGGCACGATCGATGCTTCGATGCTGAGCAGATCGCCACCCACCTGTGTCCACGCAAGACCTGTGACGAGGCCAATTTCGTTTTGCTGCTCCTTACGGCCGAAGTCAAAGCGACGCACGCCGAGATACTTCTCAAGATTGTCGGAATTCACCTTCACCTTACCGGTTGCCGCCTTGGCTGATTTCTTCGCCTTGGCAGGTTCCGCACCTTCCTTGAGTTCACCCAAGGTGATCTGCTTGACCACCTTGCGGCAGATCTTGGAGATCTCGCGCTCAAGATTGCGCACGCCCGATTCGCGCGTGTAGTAGCGCACGATATCGCGCACGGCTTCTTCATCTACCGCGACTTCGTCCGGCTTCAGGCCATTGGCCTTGATCTGCTTGGGCAGCAAATACTTCTGCGCTATGGCGAGTTTTTCATCCTCGGTGTAACCCGGAATGCGGATGACTTCCATACGGTCCAGCAAGGGACCTGGAATGTTCAACGAGTTCGCCGTGGCAATCCACATCACTTCGGAAAGATCGAGATCGACTTCCAAATAGTGATCGTTGAACGTGTGGTTCTGCTCTGGATCGAGCACTTCCAGTAGCGCTGACGACGGATCGCCGCGGAAGTCCATCGACATCTTGTCGATTTCGTCCAGCACGAACAGTGGGTTCTTGCTGCCGACCTTGTTCATGTTCTGCACGATACGGCCTGGCATAGAACCGATGTAGGTACGCCGATGACCGCGAATTTCAGCCTCGTCGCGCACACCGCCCAGGCTCATGCGAACGAACTTGCGATTGGTTGCCTTGGCGATGGATTGCCCAAGCGACGTCTTACCCACGCCGGGTGGGCCGACGAGGCAGAGGATCGGGCCTTTCATGCTGCTGACGCGCTGCTGCACAGCAAGGTATTCGAGGATGCGCTCCTTCACCTTCTCCAAACCGAAATGATCAGCATCCAATACCTGCTGAGCCAACGCGAGATCCTTGCGGACCTTGCTGCGTTTCTTCCACGGCACACCGATCAACCAGTCGAGGTAGTTGCGCACCACCGTGGCTTCGGCGGACATCGGCGACATCTGCCGAAGCTTGCCGAATTCCTGCCGTGCTTTGGCAAGCACTGGCTTGGGCATGCCAGCGTCTTCGATTTTCTTCTGCAGTTCCTCGATTTCGTTCGGGCCTTCCTCGCCCTCACCCAGTTCCTTTTGAATCGCCTTCATCTGTTCGTTGAGGTAGTACTCGCGCTGACTCTTTTCCATCTGCGACTTCACGCGGCCGCGAATGCGCTTTTCCACCTGCTGCAGGTCGATTTCGCCATCGACGAGGCCGATCAGCAATTCAAGACGCTGGGCGACATCAGCCGTTTCCAGCACCTTCTGCTTATCGGCCATACGCACGGACAGATGCGCGGCGATGGAGTCGGCCAGACGCGAAGGATCGTCAATGCCCGACAGCGTCGCCAGCACTTCCGGCGGCAACTTGCGGCTTTGCTTTACCAGTTGCTCGAACAAGGACACCAGCGTGCGCGACACCACGTCCAGTTCGCGTTCCTTGATGCTGTACACAGGTTCGATGACGCGCGAGCGCGCCACCAGCATGCCGCTTTCGTCCTGGTACTCATCGATGGACACGCGTGCCTGGCCCTCGACCAGCACCTTCACGGTACCGTCTGGAAGCTTCAGCAATTGCAACACACCGGCGAGCGTACCGATCTGATGCAGGTCTTTAATGGCTGGATCGTCGATGTCCGGGCTTTTCTGCGCAACCAGAAGGATCTGGCGTTCGCCTTCCATCGCGCGCTCTAGCGCACGCATGGATTTGTCGCGTCCCACAAACAGCGGAATCACCATGTGCGGGTACACGACCACGTCACGCAGCGGAAGCACCGGCAGTACGTCCAGGGCGGCGCCAGTAGCGGTGGGGATTGCGGCACTTTTTGCCATCGCAGGGGCTCTCTCGCGAAAAAGGATGGAAACCTTGAACGGCCGTCCAGACCATTCTTACGGCATCAGCCAGTTCGGTACACCCGAACTCATGCAGCACATCCTGCACCGCCATGGCTGACGACCCCGACACTGCGCCGAGGCCACTGACTCGTCAAGTGGAGGCGATACGCGGTTCACACAAGTGCAAGCTGTGTAACAGAAAAAAACGGCCCCGGCGGAAACCGCCAGGGCCGTTATTTAGTATCGAGTGGTTGCGATCAGGCGGCTGCGTCGCCGCTTTTCTCGCTACCGATACGCGCTTGTTGTTGTAAGTTGCCGCGATAGATGAGGTAAGGCTCAGCCTGACCTTCGATGACAGCATCGTCCACCACAACCTTGCTGACATGTTCCAGCGAAGGCAGTTCGTACATGGTATCCAGCAGCACCTGCTCAAGAATGGTACGCAGGCCACGAGCACCCGTTTTGCGCTTGAGCGCCTTACGGGCAATCGCCTGCAACGCTTCCGGCCGGAACTCCAGTTCCACGCCTTCCATTTCGAACAGCTTGCGGAACTGCTTGGTAACAGCGTTGCGCGGCTCGGTGAGAATCTTCACCAGTGCGGCTTCGTCAAGCTCATCCAGAGTGGCGACGACCGGCAAGCGGCCGACGAATTCCGGAATCAGGCCAAAACGCACCAAGTCCGCCGGTTCCACTTCGGCCAATACCTTGCCAAGATTTTCCGTACGTTCTTTCGAGCGCACTTCCGCAGAGAAACCGATCCCAGTGGTTTCGGAACGCTGCTGGATAACCTTCTCCAATCCAGCGAACGCGCCACCGCAAATGAACAGTATGTTCTTGGTGTCGACTTGCAGAAACTCCTGCTGAGGATGCTTGCGACCGCCCTGTGGAGGCACAGAAGCAAGCGTGCCTTCGATGAGCTTGAGCAGCGCCTGCTGCACGCCTTCGCCGGAGACGTCACGCGTAATGGACGGGTTTTCGCTCTTGCGCGAGATCTTGTCGATCTCATCGATGTAGACGATACCCGACTGCGCTTTCTCCACGTCGTAGTCGCACTTCTGCAACAGCTTTTGGATAATGTTTTCGACGTCCTCACCCACATAGCCGGCCTCGGTCAGTGTGGTGGCGTCGGCGATGGTGAACGGTACGTTGAGCAGGCGCGCGAGCGTTTCCGCTAACAGCGTTTTGCCCGAGCCGGTCGGACCGATGAGAAGGATGTTGGACTTGCCCAGCTCGACATCATCGCTGCGTTGGCGCGATTCCATGCGCTTGTAGTGATTGTAGACCGCGACGGCCAGCGCCTTTTTGGCGCGCGTCTGCCCGACCACGTACTGGTCGAGGGTCTCCATGATCTCTTTGGGCTTGGGCAGCTGGCTGCGACCGGAAGCTGCTTTCTCTTCCAGCTCTTCACGGATGATGTCGTTGCACAGCTCTACGCACTCGTCGCAGATGAACACGGATGGACCCGCAATCAGCTTGCGCACTTCATGCTGGCTCTTGCCACAGAAGGAGCAGTAAAGAATCTTGCCGCTGTCGTTGGAACGGCCCTGCCGCTCGTCAGTCATTCGTTTGATCCTGCTAGAAAATCCCGGTGCGGGTCGAGAATAGCACAGGGTTTCGAGTCCGCACCCGGACCCGAAACCTGAGTTATGTGATGGAGATCGACCGAAATCAGGCCGACTTGACCGTTTCGACCGCGCGGCGGTCCAGAACGGCATCGATCAACCCGTATTCCTTGGCCTGTTCGGCGCTCATGAAACGATCACGTTCCATATCACGTTCAATCCTATCGAGCGACTGGCCAGTATGCTGAACATAGATGTCATTCAGCCGGCGACGCAGGTACAGGATTTCCTGGGCTTGGATCTCGATGTCGGTGGCCTGGCCGCGCGCCCCGCCCGAGGGTTGGTGGATCATCACGCGCGAGTTGGGCAGCGAATAGCGCTTGCCCTTGGCACCGGCCATCAACAACAGCGAGGCGGCACTGCAGGCCTGACCCACGCACATGGTACTCACGTCAGGCTTGACGAATTGCATGGTGTCGTAGATCGCCAGGCCAGCGGTGACGGCTCCGCCGGGGCTATTGATGTACAGATGAATGTCCTTGTCGGGATTCTCCGATTCAAGGAACAACATCTGCGCCACCAGCAGGTTGGCTACCTGGTCGTTCACTTCGCCGACCAGGAAGATCACGCGTTCCTTCAGCAGGCGCGAGTAGATGTCATACGAACGTTCGCCGCGAGCGGTTTGCTCGACGACGATCGGCACCAGGTTGAGGTTCTGGATCGGGTCCATGGCCATGCGTGCGGCTCTCCGAAGGTGGGGACTGAATAACGATTCGTATGATCAAGCCAGACTAGCAGGTAGGTAATTCCATCCGCTAGTTAAGCCGACGAAAAACCAGCCGCGAATCCGGCACATCACGTATGTGCTCGATTCGCGGTATCGCGTTCGAATGTGTATCGAACCGAACACGCAGAAAAGTGCAAAAAGGCACCTTTACTGCGTACTGGTGACTCGCCAGGCCTGAACGAATCGTTTCAGGCGCCGACCGGGCGCATTACTTCGTCGAAGCTCAGGTTCTGCACGGTGGTGTTGGCGTGTTCGGCCACCCACTCGGCCACCTGATCTTCCATAACGCGATTCTGCAGCCCAGACATCAACTGGGGATCGCCGTTGTAGAGTTCAATGACCTTCTCCGGCTCCTCATAAGTCGAGGCGATGGCAGCAAGCTGCTCGGCCAGGCGCATACGATCAAGCTTGAGCTCGCTCTTGCGCGCAATCTCGCCCATCAGGAGACCGGCGATGACACGCAGACGCGCAGCCGGTACGGCAGCGTCGATCAACTGCTGCGGGGGTTGCTGACCGCGCGGCACACTGGCAGCCGCCAGGTTGCGTGCTTCGCCCTGCACCATCAAGTTGGGCACATCAAGATCGCTGTGCGACTGCGCCAGTTTCTCTGCCACCTGGGACTTCAAGCGGCCCATCAGGGCGGCCTTGAGTTCACGCTCCAGATTCGCCCGTACTTCCTTGCGGAAGTGCTCCATGTCGCCGTCGTTGATGCCAAACAACGTGATGAATTCGGCGTCAACTTCAGGCAGCTTGGGTTCCTGTACCTTCACGATATTGAAGTTCACCTTGGCCGTCTTGCCGGCAAGCTGCTCGTTGCGGAAGTCGGCCGGGAACTCGATATCGCTTTCGAACGTCTCGCCCGCCTTGCGACCCGTGAGTGCACCATCCAGCGCCTTGAACAAGGTGCCCGAGCCCAGCACGCTGCCGGCGCGCTCCTGACCTTCAACTGGGAAGCGGTAGTCGCCAGCCACGGCGTCGTATTCGAACATCACGAAATCGCCTTCCGCAGACGCGCGCTCGACTTCTTCGAAGCTGCGACGCTGCTGGCGCAGGGTTTCGATCATCTTCTCGACGTCTGCGTCGGTGACTTCCGCCATGGGACGGCTGACTTCCAGCGCAGCCACATCGATTTCGGGGAATTCCGGCATGACCTCGAAGGTGGCCGTGTAGGCGATCTCGCCGTTTTCCGGCCGGCCGGTGGTATCGATGGCGGGGTTGGCGACGGGGCGCAGGTTTTCCTTCTCGAACGCCTCGCGCAACGTGCTGCTGATGAGATCGGAGAGCACCTCACCACGCACCTGCGCGCCGAAGCGCTGTTGGATTACGTTGGTGGGCACCTTGCCCGGGCGGAAGCCTTTCAGCCGTACCGTGCGGCTCATCTCGGCGATGCGCTCGCTGACCTGCGACTCAAAGCGCTCTGCCGGAAATTTGACCGTGAGCTTACGCTCGAGCTTGCCGACGTTTTCAACTGAAAACTGCATGACGTCTCCTGGGGTGTCCTGTAATGGCCCGTACCGGCGCCGAGGCGGCCACGCCGCCCTCAACAATCGGGCTCAAGGTTCGGGTGGTGCGAAAGAAGGGACTCGAACCCTTACGGGGTTACCCGCTGGAACCTAAATCCAGTGCGTCTACCAATTCCGCCACTTTCGCATTGTTCGCCGGATTACAAGCTGCGGATTCTCAAAGACTTTCTTGGGTCAACCCGCGACCTTTGAATGCCTGCCCTGCCGCGACCTGGGCGATGGCAACCTTGCGCCAAAGAGATTCATTTTAAGGTTCTGTGACGGCCCAGCACAAGCAGCGCGCCGGCTGCAATGAACAGTTTGCGCGCCGCAACAAAGTCCTGACTTTTTGACCGTCATTCCAAATACCCGCCACCAGCAATTGACACCCGCATTGCCCGGGGCGCAAGGTGGCCGCGGTTTGTCCAGGGTCGCCCGCTTGCAGGGGATCACCGCCCCCAGGCAAACCTGCGTCCATGTGTGTGTCAACGTTACTGAACCGGCTCGGATTCGGAGCCGTGGCGACATGTGGCTTTTCGAATCCCGCACCTTCGCTGTTCTAACTCTTGCTTCGCAAAAGGAGATAGTTATGCAACAGATTGATGACGTCGTTTCGGGTTGGCTGAGTGGTGATGAAGGCCTGGACAATCCCGCAGGCCCGCTTTACATCGAAGGTGCCGCCGCTACTGAGGCAGCACTGACTGATCCAGGTATCGGCAAGGTGCTCATCTCGGGTGCTACGACGTGCTCGTTCAGCGGCAAGATTTGCGCAAGCAGCTGCGCTTGCTGTTGATGTAACCCTGCCAACGCGCAGCGTCATTTTTATTCGTGCCATGCGCTGCGCGTTGGCAATGTATCGGTTTTCCAGTGCGTGCGGTTTTCTACAGCCACAGCAAGGAACCTGCCTGTGTCGATCGCCACCGAAACGAATGCCACTGACTCCTTCGCCGCCATCATCTCGGGTTTTACTGCGCCTGTCCGTGCCATGTTTTCGGCTCGGCTTGCCGAACTTGCTCCGGCATTGTTACCCGATGAAATCGCACTCATCCGCCACAGCGCCGAGGAAGCACTCAACGCCAACGCCAGTTTCAAACTCAGCCGCGTTTTATTGCTGGAATTGCACGCTGCCAAACGCGCAGGTGAATTGACTGCTCACGACGATGCAGGCCGCTTCGCGCAGTTCGTGGAACAGGCACAGCAACCGGCTTTTCTTGAACATCTCAATCATCGTTATTCCAAGCTGCAAGAACGCCTCTTACGGGCTTTGAATGCGCAACGCAGCGCAATCGAAGCACTGACCACACGATTCGCAGCCGATCGCAGCACACTCGCACAACTGCCAGGTCATCCGCATGGATCACTCATTGCGCTAAGCCTCGGCCAAGGTGATTTGCATGGCGGTGGCCAGTCCGTGGCGAAACTGTCACTGGAAGATGGTGAGGTGATTTACAAGCCCCGTTCGCTGCGTATCGATCACGTGCTGGAAACATTTCTGGCACGCGTCTTTGGCAACGGTCCATACCGTATACGCGTGCCGGAGATTATCGATTGCGGTGATTACGGCTGGGCCGAATTCGTCAGTCATCGCTATTGCAGCGGCGACTCGGAACTATGTGTGTTCTACCGCAACCTTGGCGCTTGGCTGGCGATATTGCGCGTGCTTGGTGGCACCGATATTCATCACGAAAATCTGATTGCCTGCGGCCCCGTACCGGTAGTGATCGATGTTGAAAGCTTGTTCTCGATGATGCCAAAGGCCGCTCCATCAACCTATGGCGATGCATTCGAAGTGGCCGCCGAACTGATCCGCAATTCAGTACTACGTACTGGCATCGTGCCGTATCGTGCACCGGCACTAGGTTTCTTCGGCGTCGACATGTCTGGAGCCGGCGCCCTGTCCGGCGAGCAGCCACAAGTGCACGTGCCAGTGATTGCGCAAGAGGGAACCACGGATGCGCGTCTCGACATTGTCAATGCCGATTTGCTCCCCGCTCAGAATCACCCAAGCCGCGAACCGGACGTTTCCAAGTACTGGAACCATCTCAGCGACGGCTTCCTTGATATAACGGCTCGATTGCGACGCCTGGACGCAAAAGGTGAACTCGCGCCGCTGCTTGCTGATTTCGAGGGTTGCCAGGCACGCGATATTCGCCGCCCCACTCAGGCTTATGTGGAGATCGGGCGCATGCTATGGCATCCGGCCTCGTTGTACGACGAACCCAAGGCCATCGAACGCGCCCGCGATCTGTTGACGCGCAACGCTGCGGTAGTACCGCAGGCACCTGCAAGCGCTGCAGAAATAAACGTTGAGATCGACGACTTGCGTTACGGCGACATACCCATTTTCGCAGCGCCACTGACGCGCACGCGTATTGATGAAGCACTCGCCGACTGGCGAGCCATGCGATTGGAGCTGGAAGAACTCACCATTCGTAGCGCGCTTGTCGCCACTCATCTGAACCTTTCCGAAGACCAACCACAGGACGAGCGAAACGCACGCCGTTACGCCGCGCGCCATCCGCATGCGGAGCACCTCGATCAACGCCGACGCAAACTGGCTGCGGAAGCGGTAGAGCGGCTGCTACGGCTTTCCGTACACGGCAAGGATCACTCGGTCACCTGGATCACACCAGAGATAAATCGAGCCGGCTGGCAAGTGCAACCTTTGGCGACAGATCTGTATTTTGGCCTGACCGGAGTAATCGTCGCGCTGGCCGGCTATCTGCACGAAACCGCTGCAGGCTGCGCCGATGCGGTGCCCGGGGTCGAAGCAACACTGGCAGGTGCATTGCAGACCCTGCGTGCCATGGAGGAGGAAGAAAAACAGGAATTGTCCGGTGGGTTCACTGGCTACGGTGCGCAAATCTGGACATGGCTGAGTTTGCATAGCTTGCAAAAAGAACGAGCGTGCCTGGACCGCGCCGTCCATTTTGCCGAAGCACTGGAGCGCCTGGGCTTCGAGGATGACAAAGCGTTCGACATCCTTGGCGGTGCATCAGGCGCTATTGTGCCGCTACTTGGCCTGGCGGAAGCCACCCAGCATCAGCGCTGGCTCGATCTGGCAGCACGCGCGGCAAATCATCTCGAAGCTACGGCGACCATCGAAGGCGACACCGCATACTGGCCAACCATGCGTACCCCCGATGCGATCGGTGGATTCGCGCACGGCTCAATGGGCATCGCCTGGTCGCTGGCACGGCTTGTGTTGGCAGAAGCAGGCAACCATGCAGACCGTACGCGTTGGAGCGCATTGGCCGAACGTGGCTTCCAACTCCAGCAGAAGCAATACGACGAAACTGTCGGCAACTGGTTCATCACGCAACAAGGCATACGCCGCGAAAGCTTCCATAACTGGTGCTACGGTAGTGTCGGTATCGGCATGGCCGCCGGTGATCTGTACGCTCGCAGCGGCGATTTGAATCATCTGCACACATTGCGCCGCGCCGTCGCCGCTGCGCGGGATAAATGGGGCTCCAGCCACACGCTCTGCCACGGCGATTTCTCGCTCGGGGAATGGCTGGTACGCGCGGCGCAATGGGATCCCGAAGGCTGTGCACTGGACGCCGCGCACCCTGTCGCATGCGTCGTGTCGGCCATCGAAGAACATGGCGGCATCGTTGGCGGCATGGCGCGCGATGCTTTTACGCCCGGCCTTATGACAGGCTTGGCGGGAGCTATTTACAGCCTCAACCGGATGCATCCGGATTGCACGCTGCCCTCCCCGCTCCTGCTTGAGACCAAGGCACCCTGAAGGCCAAGCAGTGCTCTTGGCCTTCTCTCCTTACTTGCCAATCACCTTGGCAAGTCCAGGAACCTTTTTGTCGAAGGATTCATCACCACCGGTCGCACTCAAAACGCCTGACGCGTCATTCCAATGCAATTGGGCTGTGGTGCCCTTACCCGCTTGATAACCGTACGACGTACCGTCGTCGTTATAGAGAGCAAAGTCGTCATCCCTGCCCGGGTAGACACGTATCTCGGTAATGGATTGTTCTGATGCAGTCGACTGGATTTCTGAACCCAGCGGCACGATCGAACCCGCGCGAACAAAGACAGGAATCTGATCGATGGGCGCGTCCACTTTAACCCAGCGTCCGCCCGTCAGCTTTTCGTTGGTCCAGAAGTTGTACCAGTCGCTCCCAGCAGGCAGATAGACGTCTTTTTCTGTCTGACCTTGCTCAGTGACGGGCGCCACCAAAAAGGCCGGACCGAACATGTATTGCGTGCCAATGTTGGCGACATTGGGATCGTTCGGGAAATCCATCCACAACGGGCGCATGAAAGGCGCACCCGTGTCATAGGTTTTCTTGGCCTGACTGTAGATGTAGGGAATCAATCGGTAGCGAAGCTCGTCGTACTTCGCCATGATCGCCTCGGCCTGATGACCAAAGGCCCAGATTTCCGTATGTTTCCTGTCGCCATGCAAGCGCAAGGTAGGCAGAAACGTGCCGTATTCAAACCAGCGCGTGAGTAGCTCCGGATAATCGTTGTTCTGACCCACCACATCGCGCGCATCCGACGGATCGAGTAACGGCGGCCTGGTGGCGTTGGTCGTTTGTGGCAAGTACTGCCAACCGCCGATGTCATTGCCCCAATAGGCAATGCCCGAGGCAGTCATGTTGAGACCTGTAGGAATTTGGCGCTGCAAGGCCTCCCACGTTGGATCGATATCCGAAGACCAGAACAGTGCGCCCGTACGCTGCGATCCCAGATAGGCAGCACGCGAAAGAATCAGCACACGCTTGTTAGGCTTCCATGCACGCATGCCCTGCGCAACGCCTTCCACATGCAACAGCGGAAAGACGTTGTGATAGCGATCGCCAGAACCGATCGAATAGAAGTATCCATCCGGCACCAAATCCGGCTCTGTTTCGTCGAGCCACGGATAATCGAAACCATGCGACAAGATGTTGTCGCGCGCATGCTCCCAGTACCACTTGCGTGCAGCCGGATTGGTCGAGTCAATTAGCGCGCCTGCACGATCCGAACGAAATGGCAGACCATCAACCGTCTTGCCATCCTTGTCCTTCAGGAAATAACCCTTGGCATCGAGCTCTTTGAAATAACGACTGGACCGTTCAAAACGCGGCCAGATCGATATGATCGACTGCATGCCCATGTCGTGAAGCTGCTTGTTCATGCCATCAGGATCAGGAAACTCGGCAGGATTGATATCCATCTGGCCCATGTGCGTCCAGTAGAACCAATCGATGACCATGATATCGAGCGGGTAGTGCTTTTCCCGATACGTATGCGCGACACGCAATACTTCTGCCTGGCTGTCATAGCGCGCCTTCGACTGAATCAGGCCGAAGGCCGCTTTGGGCGGAATCGGCGTCTTGCCGGTCACCCGCGCATAAGCCGAATAGATCTCTTCCGGTGTGTCGCCCGTGATCACAAAGAAACTGACGCGCTCGCCCACCTTCGATTGGAAGCTAGTGCGACCGCGAATGGCTGCCACAAAACGCGTATCGGATGGGTTATCCCAGATGATGCCGTAACCTTTGGACGACACCATGAAGGGCACGCAGACCGTCTCGCCGCTTGGCGCGTCGTACCAATGCTGGCAATCCATGACGCGGCCGCGCAGATCAAGCGGCCCGAGGCTGTCCTGGTTCTGGCCCATGCCGTAATAGTGTTCGTCGGCCGGCGCTGAGAACGTGGCACCCACTTGATAGGTGGCTTCGCCAGCCACTTCATGTGGCGACATGTTCCAATCGATCATGTTGACGATTGTTTCGCCCTTGGCATTCTTCACTTGCAAGCGAACCGGCGCCAGATTCGGTGCAAAGTACCGCTCCATCACTCCTGGCGTATGCGGCGGCGGTGCAGGGTCGACGTGCAAGGTCAAAACCTTGGACGCAAAGGTGTCACCGTCTTGACCACTAGTTTCGTGGAAAGCCGAATTGTCAGCATGGTCGGCGAGAATGCCGTAACCCGGCGCCTTCAGCGCCTCCGATTTGTCGGCGGCAATCGTTACGTGAATGACGTTCGGGCCATAAGCCTCCACACTTACCCACGCACCGTGGCGATCAAGCGTGGTTATCGGCGTGGCATTGGCGACCGTAATCGCCCCTGCAAAGGACAAGGCCAGACTCAGCAATACCATGTTGGATCTACGCACAACATCCCCTTACCGCTAACACTCAGACTTTCCGCGTCGCTAGATGCGCGCGGCCGAATATCGGGGTATTTATCATATAAATCGAGCTTGCCCGTCGCCGTACCAGGTCAAGCGATTAAATTCGCTATTCGGGTTGGGTGATTAAGTAAAAGCGGCGCATGAAGGCAGAAGGCACTTGGCCGACAGATGGCCCGTGGCAACCAGCGAGTCGGTAGCGACCTTTACACCCCTGGCATTGCCCGCCATGTGGTCAGCCAGCGCTGGGATACAGGCAAAGAAAAAGGCACTCAGGGAAAACCCTGAGTGCCTTGTTTAGCTGGTGGGCCGTGTAGGATTCGAACCTACGACCAATTGATTAAGAGTCAACTGCTCTACCAGCTGAGCTAACGGCCCAGAACTGCTTGAAATTGGGGTGGACGATGGGACTCGAACCCACGACAACCGGAATCACAATCCGGTACTCTAACCAACTGAGCTACGCCCACCGTAACCACGAAGCTGGCGCGCCCGACAGGAATCGAACCTGCAACCGTCGGCTTAGAAGGCCGATGCTCTATCCGGTTGAGCTACAGGCGCTTTGACTAAAAGCAGAACACCTGCTGGTCGGGGCAGAGGGATTCGAACCCACGACATCCAGCTCCCAAAGCTGGCGCTCTACCAGGCTGAGCTATACCCCGTTTTTCGAAACCCGGTCGGATTTCGCGACCTGAGCTCTGAAATGCTACGGGTGACACTCTGGCCCGTCAATCCGTATCGAAGCACGCCGGACTTCTTCGTCCGGTTTCATTGCAAACGGTATTCTGCCCGCAATGCAGGCATGACTTGAACCAACATCATGCCTGTTAAATAAATATGGCGCGCCCGGAGAGATTCGAACTCCCGACCACCAAGTTCGTAGCCTGGTACTCTATCCAACTGAGCTACGGGCGCGTGGTTAAACCTTACTTTACCCGGCCACCACCCTAAATTCAGAAGGCACCTGAGCAAGAAGCGGAATTATTCAGGTAGACGACGCGATCGTCAATACTTTTGTGAAGTTTTTTTGAAGCACCGCGTTCATGCGCCAGAAACCTCTCACCACTTCTCGATGATGTCACTCACTCCATGCTGAGCATGAAGTCGTCGGCATCCATCCAGGCTGGAAAGCGTTCGCGGTGCTGCAGTAAGGGAGATGGATCAATCGCCACGGTAACCACCTGCTCCTGCGGGCCGAGCTCAACCAGCGGCTCGCCCACCGAATCGATTACCACGCTGTCTCCGGCATAGGGCAAATCATTGCCATCCACCCCTATGCGGTTCACCCCGATCACGTAGGCAAGGTTTTCGATCGCCCGCGCCCTGAGCAGCGTGCGCCACGGCTGCCGGCGTGGTGCCGGCCAGTTGGCGACGAACAGTGCGAGGTCGTAGTCCATACCGCCTGCTGCCGATTCAAGCCGGCGATTGCGCAGCCATACCGGAAAGCGCAGGTCGTAACAAACCTGCGGCAGGATGCGCCAACCTTTCAGCTCCACGATCAAACGCTCGGAACCGCCGCCATACCGTGTGTGCTCGCCAGCCATGCGGAACAAATGGCGTTTGTCGTACTGCGCATAAGTACCGTCCGGACGTGCCCAGATCAGCCTGTTGTAGACCTTGTCGCCTTCGCGAATGGCAAGGCTGCCCGTAACCACAGCGCCTACCTCACCCGCCAGTGCACGCATCCACGCAACGCCCTCGCCATCCATGCCTTCCGCGCTGGCGCGCGTGTCGTTGCTGAAGCCAGAAAGAAAGGTTTCCGGCAGCACAACAAGATCGCTCTGTCCTGCCACGCGACGCACCAGCGCGCCGTAGTACTCACGGTTAGCGGGTGCATCGTGCCAGCGGGTAGCGCCCTGCACGAGGGATACGTTCAGAGTTTGCATAAACGCTCCGCGGCGGCCTCCATGGTGGCGTCGCTCTTGGCAAAGCACAAACGTACCAATCGCGTGCCAGGCGCCTTTTCGTAAAACGGCGTCAACGGAATGGCAGCCACACCGCCCTCTTTCACCAACCGCTCGCAGAAAGCAACATCATCCTCGTCACGAATGGACGAATAGTCGACCAATTGGAAGTAACCGCCAGGCACATCCAACAGCTTTAAGCGCGACGGTGCCAACAAGTTGCGGAAGCTATCGCGCTTGGCCTGGTAGAAGGCCGGCAGCTCCAGGTAATGCTCCGGCGTGGTGGCCAGGAATTCGGCGAACGCGACTTGCGCTGGATGGAAGGTGCAGAACGTCAGGTACTGATGCACCTTGCGAAATTCCGCGGAGAGCTTCGTTGGCGCCACCGCGTAACCAACTTTCCAGCCGGTGCAGTGATAAGTCTTGCCGAAACTGGAGACCACGATGCTGCGTGCAGCGAGTTCCGGATGGCGAAGCACGCTCTGATGCTCTGCACCGTCGTAAACGATGTGCTCGTACACCTCGTCTGACAGCACCACTATGGACGTATCGCGTACGATCGCCGCCAATTCATCGAGATCCTGCGCCGACAGCACCGCTCCCGAAGGATTGTGCGGGCTGTTGATCAGAATCATGCGCGTACGCGGCGTGATCGCATCGCGCACACGCTGCCAGTCGATCGAAAAGGTCGGCACAGTGAGCGGAATATGCACGGCGCGAGCGCCTTGCAGTTCGATCGCCGGCTCGTAGGAGTCGTACGCTGGATCGAACACGATCACTTCCTCGCCCGCGCGCACCACAGCGGCGATGGCGGCAAACAACGCTTCCGTAGCACCGGATGTCACAGTGATATCGCTATCCGCACTGACTTTATGCCCATAAAGCCGCTCGGTCTTGATCGCGATCTGCTCGCGCAACGCAGCGGTACCGATGCCTGGCGCATATTGGTTGAGACCACCGGCCATGGCGCGACTCACTGCATCGCGCAATGCTTGCGGTGGTTCAAAATCGGGAAAGCCCTGACCCAGATTCACAGCCTTGTGCTGCACGGCCAGGTGACTCATCACGCTGAAAATGGTGGTGCCTACTTTCGGAAGCTTGGTTTCGATGGTCATGGGCGGCAGTATGGAAGGCTAAACGCGAAGACTAACACGGCTCATGCGGAAGGCTGGCCGGGTGACTCCCGCTTTGGCAACTCCCGCTTCGAGCACTCCTCGTGACTGATCCTGGCGGCTTCCGGCAGGCGCTCCGCCAGAAAATCCACCAGCGCGCGCACGCCCGGCATCATGCCGCGACGGCTTGGATAGACGAAATGCATGATGCCTTGTGGCGCGCTCCAGTCGGGCAGCAAGACTTCCAGTTCACCGCTGATGATGGCCGGCGCGCAAACCGATTCCGGCAACAGTGCAACACCAATGCCACCGCGAGCCGCCTCCAACAATACGGCAAAGTCGCCGGTAATCAGGCGCGCTTGAACCTCCACACTGACGCGTTCGCCATTCGCATCGAACAGCTCCCAGATCTGCGCACCTTCATGTTCCTGCATCGATACGGTGGGCAGCCGCGCAAGATCCTCCGGATGCGAGGGACGGCCATATTGCTTGAGTAGACTCGGGCTGGCGACCGGGAACACGCGGGCCTGACCGAAGCTGCGGATGATCATGTTGGCGTCACTGTCGAGCTTCGTGCGCACACGGATGGCAAGGTCAAAACCCTCGCCGATGAGATCCACGCGGCGGTTGCTCGACAGTACCCGCACCTGCAGCTTGGGGTACTTCGCCATGAACTCCGGCAGGATGTAGGCCAGCACTGTTTGCGCAATCGAGATGGGGCAGCTCAGCCTGACCACGCCGCGTGGTTCAGCGCGGAGTTCATCCACCGCTTCCTGGGCTGCGCGCGCCTCTTCCAGTACTGCACGACAATGGCCGTAGAAGCGTTCGCCCACCTCGGTGACGACGAAGCGCCGCGTCGTTCGCTGCAGAAGCCTTACGCCCAGACGATCCTCGAGCTGGGCGATGCGCTTGCTGAGCCTGGATTTAGGCACCCCCAGGGCGCGCCCGGCGGCCGAAAAGCCGCCTTGCTCGACCACGGCGGCGAAGAAGTACAGATCGTTCAGGTCCTGCATGGCACCTGGCAGTGCGTTCATCGTCGTTTCCTTTAGGGAACGATAAGTTCCGAAAGCCCTATCTTATCGGTGGTTTGTTCTAAATCTATCTTTAGTTCCAACGTCGGCACGCCCGACTCGGACCGAGATACCACCATGAAACTTTTGCATCTTGACGCAAGCCCGCTGGGCCAGCACTCCGTCTCGCGCGAACTGACCGCCGCGATCGTCAACCAGCTCGCCGAAGAAAGCCCCTCACTACAGATCACCTACCGCGACCTGAGCTCCCATGCCCTGCCCCATTGGACACCGGTCATGGATGCCGAAAGCGATGCAGCCAAGCTCGGCCAGGCCGTGATGGATGAATTCCTGGAAGCCGACATCGTGGTGATCGGCGCCCCCATGTACAACTTCGGCATTCCGAGCCAGCTCAAGGCCTGGATCGACCGCGTCGCAGTGGCCGGCAAGACGTTCCGCTACACCGAAGCGGGTCCGGAAGGCCTTGCTGGGGGCAAGCGCGTGATCGTCGCGTCCAGCCGTGGTGGCGTGTACAGCAACGGTCCGGCCGCCGGCATGGATTTCCAGGAAAACTACCTGCGCGCGGTGTTTGGCTTCCTCGGCGTCGACGACGTGAAGTTTATTCGCGCTGAAGGCGTGAACATGAGCGCCGAGCACAAGGTGAAGGCCATCGCTTCAGCTCACCACTCCATCAGCTCCCTGGCGACGAAAGCTGCCTGATAGAGCGGCTCCCCCTCCCCCGTGACATTGAGCGCCCTTATGCGGGCGCTCTCTTTTTTACGCACTACACGCGATTTGAAATCGCTAGATGCCGTGTTCCTGCTTAGGCCGAATCACCACTCGACCGAATTGCGCAATCGCAGCACTAGCCATGTGTTCGTTACCAACACCGACATCCACTTGTAGTTGAGCCTCACCATACAACTCAGCCGTGCGCGCAGTCGTATGCAGATAGGGTGAGAGATAGCCGGCCGCATCCGGGTCGTGCTGGAGGTCGTAAGCGATAGGTACGGATGCCAAATAGGGTATCCACATGCCGTAGTAGAACGGTTGTGGTGATGTACCCATAGCCACGGGGCGACCATGGGCAAGCTCGACCAGCGCCTTGCCTGCATTGACCAGGTCGGGCGTCACGCGACGTGCTTCCGACCACTCCCAGGCACGGCGCAAGACATCTGCCGACTTGACCGTCAGTAAAGCAGCCACCGCAACGGCATAAAAGGCCGCTACTCGGCCAAGCCGAACCCCCGATGGTGCACTGATCACCGACCGCAACATCACACCGACCAGCAGCGGCAGGAAATACTCAGAAATCTTGAAGCCGCCGTAGCCAAAACCACGTGCAACCATCACAAGTTGCGCCACCGCAAACGCCACGAGAATTCCGACCAAGAACGATCGATGCCCACGTTCGCCGACTGAGGCCAGCGGCCGCCACGCTATCCCCAGCGCAATCGCCGCAGCGACGAACATCGGCAACCCGGCGTACATGTTGCCACCCAGTTCGGACGCTCCAGCCTGACTGACACCCAGGGTGGTACGAAACACCGCGATCGCACCCCATGCAGCCCACGGCAGCACCACACCTGCGACGATCAGCTCACCGGACATCCACGCAGCCTCACGCACTACTTTGCTGATCGTGCGCGAAGCGATGCCGTCGCAAACCACGGCAAACCCCCTTGCCGCGGCAGCGAACACCAACAGCTCGGGATAACCGGAGAGCAGGCAGCCAATAAACAGTACACCGGAGACAAAGGTGCCGCGCGAGCGAGGAAGCAGTCCCAATGCGACGTAGCCGGTCGCCGCCGGCAGGTTGAAACCATTGGCGAAATTGGAATTAGTGGCCACGTGCAGCAAGGTAGGACCTGCCAGCGCGTAAACCGCAAGCAGTGCCCAATCGCTCGCATGGCGCGCCTTCCATGACACCGGCAAGAACGCCAGCGCTGCCAGACCAGCGAGCATCACGCCCGCGGCTTGCACTGCGTTATAGAGGTACATCGGATCAGTGCCGCGGAGTGCACTCAACCACGCGAGCAACCCTTCCGCGGCTGGACGCGGCTGCATCGCGCCGTCACCGAAATAACTGCGGCTGATGGTGTACACCGGATGCTCCGGCGTGAAATCGGGGGCGCCATAAAACGAGTGAGCGAGCATGTAGCGCGCACTTGACACGTATATGAAGCTGTCAGCATTGCGCGTGCCATCGAACTGAATCGCGTTACTGAACAGGATCGGCACTCCCAACAACACCCCGATCGCCGCCACACCACATAGCAAGCCGGCAAGCCCTCGCCCGTGCTCCGACAGCAGTTCGGCTGCTGCGCTGCGCGTAGAACGCCTTGACCAGGCGATCACCACCCCCGCCGCAAACCCTGCCAGCAACGGCCAGCGGGCCGCACCGATTGGCGCGATCATCTGCACGCCTCGGCAAGCAATCAGTAATAACGATGCGCCGCTGGCACTTGCATAACCCAAGGCGCGTACACCACGCCCAAGTCCGCACCATACGGCGACGGGGTAACCCAGCAGCCAGGCGAACAGAATGGTTACGCAAAATCCGTAGGTATAGTTCCAGATCATCAATCCCTGATTCCGATGGCAAAGCGCGGCGCGTCAGCGACCAAAATGAATTTCGCCGCCGTCGTGATCACGATCCCAGCCACGAAGTTCATCGCGAATATGCGCGATACGTTGGCGTCCCAGCGCGTTGCGCTCTTCATCCAGCACCTGACCATCCAGCAATTCGGCCAGGCGTTGCGCGGTGGGCAACATCGCATCCCACGCATCAAGCGCGGTGACCGGGCCCGGCAAGGTCATGAAGAAACTCAGGCCAGGCGTGCGCAAGGTATCGAGGCGGGTCAGGTCGAAGCTGCCGGGCTTGAGCATGTTGGCTACGCTGAAGATCGGTCCTGCTTCACGCTTACCGTCCACCAAGCGGTGATAGATACCCATGTCGCCGTATTCGAGACCGGCTTTTTCTGCGGCGACGATCAAATCCGGACCGTTGAAAGCCTGACCTTCACGCGCCATCACGAACAGGCTCACGATGCGTTCCACCGGTAGCTGTGTGGGACGCTTGCCAAGATCGGAACGCGGCGGAACGCGAGGAGATGCCGCGGGTGTGGGGGCCGGCACAGACGTTTTTGCAGGCGGCTGTACAGGTGCAGGGGCCGCGATGGGCGCTTGTTCGGCAGGTGCTGTGCGCGTCACTTCCGGCTGCGAGGGTGAACGCAGCATTTCCACGATGGACGCGGACTGTCCGGTCGGCTTGGGGCCGTGCGCCGTTTCATGCCGTTGATCGGCCAAGGTGGCACCCAGCTTTTCCAGCTCGGCGCGCAGATTGACGTCCAGTTCGCCCTGGTGCGGCTCGGGCTCTTTGAACACAGGGTCCATGTGATCCAGCGGATCAGCGCCGAATGTCTCATCCTCTTCAATCGGCTCGCCTAGCGTGGGTTCGCGCCGCTCTACGCTGGGTTCAGGCGCAAGACGCCGCTTGCCCTGCTCTTTCTTCGGCTCGCCGAACAGCCACACCAGCACCAGCACAATCAGGCCGACAGCCGCCAACGGAATGCCGACCCAGGGGTTCCATGCAACAGCCAATTCGGTTCCAAGCATGATGTACACCTCTACTTCAGGCCGCCTCTACCTCAGGCAGCTCCGACCAGTTTGCTGGCCTCGGCAAGATCGACCTGCACGAGTCGGGAAACACCCGGTTCGCGCATGGTAACGCCGCAGAGCTGGCTGGCCGCTTCCATGGTGGCCTTGTTATGGGAGACAAAAATGAACTGCACCTTTTCGCTCATCTCCTTCACCATGTTGGAGAAGCGGCCGACGTTCGCTTCATCGAGCGGCGCGTCCACCTCATCCAGCAGACAGAACGGTGCGGGATTGAGTGCAAAGATCGCGAACACCAGCGATACCGCGGTCAGCGCCTTCTCACCACCCGACAGCAGCATGATGTTGGAAACACGCTTGCCGGGTGGCCGCGCCATGATCGACACACCGGTGCTGAGCAAATCATCACCGGTCAATTCCAGATAGGCATGGCCGCCACCGAACAGGCGCGGGAACAGCTCCTGCACGCCGGCATTCACGCGATCGAAGGTTTCCTTGAAGCGCTGGCGCGTTTCGCGGTCGATCTTCTTGATCGCGTTTTCCAGCGTTTCCATCGCGCTGGTGAGGTCGGTGAGCTGGTTGTCCAGATACGTCTTGCGCTCGCTCTGCTCGGCGTGCTCCTGGATCGCCGCGAGGTTCACCGGTTCCAGGCGCGCGATCTTCTGCGCGAGATCGGTAAGCTGTTGACGCCATTGCGCAGCATCAACATCTTCAGCCAGTTCGGCAAGCAAGGTTTCGAGATCGAGCCCCGAAGCGGCAATCGCTTCGGCAAGCTGCTCAGCGCGCATCTGCAAGGCCTGCGCTGCCAGCTTCTTCTCGGAGAGGCTCTCGCGCAAACCGGACAGATCCTGTTCCAGGTTGTGGCGCTGCTGCTCCAATTTGCGCAGGGTGATATCGCAGTCTTCCAGCGCACGGCGCGCTTCCACCAGTTGCTTGTCCACCAGCAGGCGCTGGTCGAGGTAAGTCTGGCGTTCGGCTTCGAGTTCGGCGATGGGGTCGGAACCGGCGGCGAGTTGTTCGGTAATTTCGGTGCGACGCGCTTCGATCTGACGAATCTGGTTGTCCATACGCGCCAGCGCCTGGTCCAGCGAGGCGAGTGACGAACGCTTCGATTCCATGCTCAGCGCCAACGCGTGCGCCTGGTCGGCGGCCTCGCGCGCGTTCATACGCGCTTCTTCGCGGGCTTCCAATAACGCGCGGCGCTCGTTTTCCAGTTCGCGGCGTTGGTCTTCCAGATCGCCCATGTTGTTGACGGACTCGTCCAGGCGCGCGCGCGCTTCACGCGTTTGTGTTTGCAGTTCGTCCATCTGCTCGAGCAGCGCCGATAGTTCACTGGCAACTTTCTCGGCACGTGCACGCGCGGTTTCGACCTTGCCGCGGTGGCTTTGTAATTGGCCGGCTAGTTCCGACTGGCGACGATGCGCGTTGTAGAGCTCGCGCTGGGCATCGTCGCGAGCACGTTCGGCTTCGAATTTGCTCGTGCGCAAATCATCCAGGCGCGCAGTAGCCTCCTCGATCCGCGCTTCCAGTGATTCGATCTGGTCGGTAAGCGTGCGGATCTCGCGCTCGCGCGCCAGCACGCCCAGCTGGTTGCCTTGTGCACGGCGCACGCTGGCCCAACCAGGACCAAGCCATTCGCCTGCGCGAGTGATCACTGACTGATACGGGGCCAGCGCTGAAAGGCCGGAAACGCGCTGATGCGCATCCTCGATGGTTTCAGCGGTGAGTACATGGCCCAGGATGGTCATGGCCGCAGCCGGACCACGCACGTGTGCAGCCAGCGTGCCGGCCGTGGCAGCACCACCTTCCGCCGCGTCGAGCAGGGCAACGTCAGCATGGGTCAGTGCATGGAATTCCCGCGCCAGATCATGCGCACCATCGACGAGCACACTGTCGATAAAGCCGGAAAGTACGGTTTCAACTGCCGTCTCCCAGCCAGCTTCCACTTGCAGCACTTCGCCGAGTCGACGCTTTTTGTCGAGACCGAATTGCGACAGCCACGCGCTAGCTGGACTTTCTTCCTGCCCCAACGCCGCATGCTGAAGCGCTTCAAGCGAGGCGAGACGACCGCGCGCAGTTTGCAGTTGCTGACGCGCATCGTTGAGCGTGCTCTGCACCTGACGCTCTTCGTCGAGCACCTTCTCGTACGCCAGTTTGTGCTGATCAAGCATGCCGCCGAGTGATTCGACGCGTTCGCGCTGCGTGTCGTGTTCCGTATGCAATTGTTCGGCCGCGGCGTCCAGTGCAGCGACGTCGGTAGCCTTTTGCTCGGTCTCCAAGGCGTCCTTGCGCTTGGACAAGTCCATCGCCTGGCGATCGAGATAAGCGAGCTTGGTGCGCTCCACTTCGGCGGCACGGCTGGCTTCACCGGCCGTGCGCGTATAGGCATCCCAACGCTGTTGCCAATCCGCCAGCTTGGTTTCGGTCTGACGCAGGCTCTCGCCTGTGTCATCTTGCATCTGCTGCAGGGATTCCAGCTTCGGCTCACCTTCTGCCAGCGCCATGCGCAAGGTTTCTACTTGATCACGATCGGTGGCGATATGCGCAGCCAATTCGGTGTATTCGCGCTCGGCATCCTGTTGCGCACGTTGCAGACGATCGGCCGTTTCCTTGTTGAAGCGCACCTGTTGCTCGACGCGCGCGATTTCCGAACCGACCTTGTAGACCTCGGCCTGCACCGCGTTCAAGTGTTCACTTGCTTCCGTGTGGCGTTCACGCACGCCTTCAATCTGCGATTCGATCTGACGCTGCTCGGCCAACCGCTTTTCGATTTCGATTTCAGCCGCAGAAAGCCCCTGCCCTTCGCCATCGCGTTGGCCCTTGAGGCCGCGGTATTCCAGTGCACGCAGTTCGGCTTCCTTGCGTGTCTGCTCTTCCTTATAGCCTTTCCAGCGCTCAGCGGCACGCGCCTGACGATTCAGGTGTTCGAGCTGTTTGTCCACCTCGTCGCGCACGTCGCGCACGCGGTCAAGGTTCTCGCGCGTAGCCTTGATGCGGCTCTCGGTTTCCTTGCGGCGCTCCTTGTATTTGGAGATGCCGGCGGCTTCTTCCAGATGCGTGCGCAGTTCTTCCGGATGCGCCTCGATGATCTGGCTGATCATGCCCTGCTCGATGATCGAGTAGCTGCGCGGCCCTAAGCCGGTGCCAAGGAACAGGTCAGTGATGTCACGGCGGCGGCAACGCGCGCCGTTGAGGAAATACGAAGACTGTCCGTCACGCGTTACCTGGCGCTTCACCGAAATTTCGGCGTACTGGCCGTATTCACCCTGGATGGTGCCGTCCGAGTTATCGAAGATCAGCTCCACCGACGCCTGTCCCACCGGCTTGCGCGCATTGGAGCCGGAAAAGATCACGTCCGTCAGCGAATCACCGCGCAGACGACTGGCAGCACTTTCGCCCATCACCCAACGAATGGCATCGATGATGTTGGACTTACCGCAACCGTTAGGTCCCACCACGCCCGTCATATTGGTAGGCAAGTGCAAGGTCGTCGGGTCGACGAAGGACTTGAATCCGGCAAGTTTGATCGTGGTTAGGCGCATGCAGATTCAGATGCTCGAAAAGGGATGGCCCGCAAGCGCGGGCGACGGGTCACTGTGCCAAACGCGGGACAGCGCCGCAATGCGTGGTGGATGATCAGACAGCTCCGCCTTGGAGCAAGCCGTTGACGCTCAATCAATGGGGCGACTTGGCGTCGATCGACAGCGCGTGGATGCCGTGATCCATCAGCTCGCCCAGCGCTGCGTACACAAGCCGATGCCGCTTGATCGGCAACTGCCCGGCAAAGGCGGCACTCACGATGCGCACATGGAAATGCCCTTTCCCCTCGTTCGCGTGGCCGGCGTGCTTATAGCCTTCATCGACCACGTCGAGCTCGACCGGCTGCAGCGCTGCGGTAAGCCGCTGGCGGATTTCCTCGACCATGGCTGCCGTCATGCCGGCAACACCTTGCGGAAAGGCTTGACGCTGACGCCGGCATAGACATCTGCATCCACATACGGATCGGCCTTGGCCCACTGCTCGGCCTCGGCCAGCGAGGGGAATTCGGCCACGATCAGACTGCCTGTGAAACCCGCCGGGCCGGGCTGTTCGGCGTCAATCGCTGGGAATGGTCCCGCGAGCAACAGGCGCCCTTCCGCCTGCAGTTGCTCCAGGCGCGCCAGGTGGGCCGGACGCGCGGCCGTACGGCGTTCCAGTGACTCGGGATAGTCCGTACCGGTGATGACATACCACATGTAGCAAGCGCTCCTCGTAAGGGATCGGCGAGTTTAGCCCACCGGCCGCAAGGACCCCAGGGTGATGCCTGTCAGATGCGATCCCTGACGACGTTCGCTGCCGGGGCCGCCTACCGCCAAGCCATGCTTGGTCCGGCCTGGGACACCGCCTATCGCCGTTTTTCCCCTAGGCCATGAGTCATAGCCATCTCGTCATTGACAGTCTCGAACATGGTGTTATAGTTCACTACAACACCGGTTCACGACAGCACTAAAGGAGAGCAGACATGAAAGCGCCAAACCCGATCGCCATCACCGCCGCGGTTCTGTTCACCACGGTCAGCCTGATCGCCGTAACTTCCGGCAACCCGAAACTCCCCGCCGCCCCCAGCAACGGCGAAAAAGTATTCACCCTGCCTGGCATCGAAGTGCACCCGACCGCCGAAGACCGGCGCGCCGCATCGCTGCTGAGCGAAGCCAGCCTGACCATCGCCAACTCGCCGCTGGCCAACAAAACCGAAAGCGCCGCAAGCCTGCTCGGTGCACAACTGGCCATGCCCTACTATTCGTTTGGCTCCACCAAGTTCGCCGGCATCAGCAAGGAATAAATTCATGGCCATCACCTGGAACGACAGCGTCCCGATCTATCGCCAGCTACGCGAACGCGTCGTGGCGATGATCCTGGACGGCGCCTTGAACGAGGGCGACCCGCTGCCGTCAGTACGCCAGGTGGCAGCGGATTTTCAGATCAATCCGCTCACGGTTTCCAAGGCGTACCAGGAACTGGTCGACGACCAACTTGTAGAGAAAAGGAGGGGGCTGGGCATGTTCGTCACCGATGGAGCGCGCGAGGCGCTACTCAAATCCGAACGCGAGCGCTTTTTGCGCGAAGAATGGCCGGCGCTGTACGCACGCTTGCAGCGCCTCGGGCTGGACCTTAAAACCCTGATGCGCGAAGCGCCGAAGGATGCGGAGAACCCGTCATGAACGCGGTCGTTACCGCCAGTGGTTTGAGCAAGCACTACAAGAACGCGCTTGCGTTGGACAACGTGAGCTTCCAGATTCCCGCCGGCCGCATCGTGGGTCTGATCGGACCCAACGGTGCGGGCAAGACGACCGCGCTGAAAGCCATCCTGGGTCTGACCGATTTCCAGGGCCAGCTCAACGTGCTGGGATTGGACCCGCGCAGTCAGCGCGACAAGCTGATGGAAGAAGTGTGCTTTATCGCTGACGTCGCCGTACTTCCGCGCTGGATCCGCGTGCGTGAGGCAATCGACTTCGTCGCCAACATCCATCCGCGCTTCAATCGCGCGAAATGCGAAGCCTTTCTGGCGCGCACCAAGCTCACGCCCGATCAACGCGTCAAGCAGATGTCCAAAGGCATGATCGTGCAGTTGCATCTGGCCCTGGTGATGGCGATCGACGCCAAGCTGCTGGTGCTGGATGAACCCACACTCGGCCTGGACATCCTCTATCGCAAGCAGTTCTACCAGAACCTGCTGGAAGACTACTTCGACGAAAACAAGACGATCATCGTCACCACCCACCAGGTCGAGGAGATCGAACACATCCTCACCGACCTGATGTTCATCCGCGACGGCAGGATCGTGCTCAACACCGATATGGAAGCCATGGGGGAACGTTTCGCCGAGGTCATGGTGAGCGCGGACATGGCCGCCACCGCGCGTCAGCTCAAACCGCTGGACGAGCGCCAGATATTCGGCAAGAGCATTTTCCTGTTCGACGGCGTCGATCAGACGCAGCTCCGGGCGCTGGGCGAAATCCGCCGGCCTTCGGTCAGCGACCTGTTCGTCGCCACCATGAAGGGGACCTACGCATGAAAACCGTCTACTGGCTGGTCAAGCGCGAATTCTGGGAGCACCGCGGTGGCTTTATCTGGGCGCCGGTGATCACGGGCATCGTGTTTCTGATATTGAACTTGATGGGCATCGTTAGCGGCGAAGTGCTGGGCGCCCGCCATGGCTTTCATTTCGGTCCGCTGGAAGGCGAAGACATCGCGTCGAAAATTCGATCGCTCGATCCCCATCAACTGCAACAAGTAGGTTCGGCGCTGGATCTGGCCATGCTTTCATCGAGCTTCTTGATCAGCGTGGTATTCGCTTTCGTGGTGTTTTTCTACTGCCTCGGGGCGCTCTACGATGACCGGCGCGACCGCAGCATCCTGTTCTGGAAGTCACTGCCGATCTCTGATTTAGCAACCGTGCTGTCCAAAGTCATTGCAGCGGTGCTCATTGCTCCCATCATTGTTGTGATCTGCGGCGTGCTTACTGGCCTCGCGATGCTGCTGTTGTTCACCATCACGCTATCGTTTCATGGTGTGAGCCTGTGGTCGCTGCTGGCCCTCGCACATCCGTTTCAGGTGGTTGGCTTTCTGATCGGCAGCATTCCGCTTTACCTGCTGTGGGCGTTGCCAACCGTAGGCTGGCTGATGCTGTGCTCGTCCTGGTCCAGGAGCAAACCGTTCTTGTGGGCGGTGGTAATTCCGGTCGCACTCGGCGTGATGATCAGCTGGTTCAACCTGATGGGATCGGCCGGATTCAAGAGCAACTGGTACTGGCGCGACATCGTGGCCCGCGTACTGTTCAGTGTGTTTCCGGGAGGTTGGCTACGTGATACCGCTGCCCAACAACTGGGTGACAATCCGGATCACATCGGCAACTTCTTCACCCTTTCCAATTCCTATGCCGTACTGGCCACACCGGATATCTGGATCGGCGCCGCGGCAGGTATCGCGATGCTGGCCGGCACTGTATGGTTCCGCCGCTGGCGCGACGACAGCTAAAAAGCAACGATCCGATCGACGCATCCATCATCTGAAGGGGAACATATGGTGAAGTTTCAACGGGCACTCTTGCTGCTGGCAGTCTGCGTCACGATCAGTGCATGCGATATGGCGACAACCCATCTGGCAAGCGGCGGCATCACGCTGAAGGACGACATCGTGAGCCTGCACGTGAAAGACATTCCAGACGCCATGATCGATGCGTCCGGCAGTTTGAGCATCGATGGCAAAAGCATCGCAGTGACATCGCCACAACGCGGCCTGCTGATGCTCTACCAACGGGCCGTCATGGATGTCCATGATACCGGCCTCGCCATGGGCAAGATCGGCGCAGGCATGGGCACGCAGGCGATCAAGAATGCTGTCGACGGCAAGTCAAAGGCTGAGCAGGATAAGGATGCCGAGGCCGGCTCAGCCAAGATGGACCAGCTCTTTCAAAAGATGTGCGACGACGAAGCCAGCATCAAGAGCTTGCAAGATCAACTTGCTGTGCAACTGCCAGCGTTCAAGCCTTACGGCAGCATCCTCAGCAGTGAAGAGGTGACTGAGTGCTACAAGGATAAGCATTAAGGACGGAAACCTACCGCCGATTGTCAAGGGGCCACCAAGACACGTTTCGAGATGACTGGATGAAGGACCATCAAGCCATCCATGAAAAAATGGCTATGCGTTATTGCCTTTGACCGGATTCCCGGCAATCCATGATCTGAAGGTGAGGCACGTCATGAAGTATCAAAGGATAATCTTGCTGTTGACCCTGTGCACGTGCGTCGCCGCCTGCGACATGCCTGATTTCAGTTACAGCGGCGAAAACGGCAAGGCCACACTGAACGGCAATGTGCTGACGTTGCATGTCGACAGTTCGCCTGATGCGACGATCGGGTCCTCAGGCGACTTCACCGTAGATGGCAAAGCCCTACCGCTCGCTCCGGCGCAACGTGGCCTGTTGGTGCTCTATTACCAGGGTGTGACGGACATTCGCGAACAAGCCAGCGGTATGAAAGCGGGGATAGTCGCCGCCAAAAACGCCTTCGCTGCAAAACCCGATGCAGACGCAAAACAAAAACTCAAAGACACCGTGGTGTCGCAGGCCCATCAGCTCACGGTGAAGATGTGCCAGGACGAGGCCAACCTCAAGACGGTTCAAGATCAACTCAATGCGCAGGTTCCCGCATTCAAGCCGTACGGGGACATCTTCCGTGCCCGCAGCGCAGAAGATTGCATAAAGGACAATGATAATGACAATGACTAGGAGCACCGTCATGCATCGTGTACCTCTTTTCGCTGGCGTGATGGCGCTGTGCGGCCTGCTCGCTGCGTGCAGCGACCATTCGGACAACCACGACATCACCATCGTCCACTCCGGTGGGCGCATTACCGTGATCAACAGCACTGTCACTGGTCTATCTCGTGGCCGCTTACATCTCGGCAATGGTGACGTGGCTGTGCGCACTGATGGTGCGCCTGATGCCATCATCAGCGCCAACGGCGATTTACAGATCGATCAGCATCCCGTCGCAGTCGACGATGCACAACGGTCATTGCTCAAGTCGTACTACAGCAACGCCATGCTGATCCTCGCCGATGGCATCGCCACCGGCAAGGCGGGCGCCGCGTTAGGTGAGGAAGCGGCAAAGAGCGTGGTGACTCGGCTTGCCAGCGGCGACCCCGACAAGATCCAACAAGATATTGATGCCAAGACCAAACCACTGAAAGAAGCGGCACTGAAGATTTGCGCCGATCTTGGCAACGTCAAGAACAGTCAGGATCAGCTTGCTGCAACGCTGCCGGCATTCAAGCCTTATGGGGATATCATCAGCGGCAGTGATGTGGATGATTGCAAGAAGAGCGACGACTGATACCGCCCCGCGCATTGTTACGTAGGTTGGGGTGTAAACCCCAACATTCGGGTGTGATGTGCATGGCAATGTTGGGGTTTGCACCCCAACCTACATGGCATCAACCACCACTGCCTCCGCCACCGTGAATACCGCCTTTGGTCAACGCACGCGGATCAAGCAGCTTCTTCAACTCATCTTTGGAGAGCCCTGATTGCTCCAGCGCCACATCCATGATGGGGCGTTTCTCCTTGTAAGCCTGCTTGGCGATCGCTGCACCCTTCTCGTAACCAATCACCGGATTCAATGCGGTCACCAGGATCGGATTCATCGCCAGTGCCTGGTTCACGCGTTCGGTGTTTACGCGAAAACCTGCAATCGCCTTGTCAGCCAGCAAGCGTGTGACATTCGCCAAAATGTGGATCGACTGCAGCAAGTTGTAGGCGATCAACGGCAGCATCACGTTGAGCTGGAAATTACCGGACTGACCCGCCACGGTGATGGCTGCGTCATTGCCGATCACTTGTGCGGCGACCATCGCGGTGGCTTCCGGAATCACCGGGTTTACCTTGCCCGGCATGATCGACGAGCCTGGTTGCAGCGCGGGTAGTTCGATTTCGCCGATACCGGCCAGGGGACCGGAGTTCATCCAGCGCAGATCGTTGGCGATTTTCATCAACGCCACCGCCAAAGCCTTGAGCTGGCCGGAGAGTTCCACGGCGGCATCCTGCCCAGCCATGCCTTCGAAATAATTGGCGGCCGAATCGAAACGCACGTCCGTGAGTTTCTTCAACTCGCGCGCCACGCTTAGGCCAAATTTCGGATCGGCATTGATGCCGGTGCCGACGGCCGTGCCTCCAAGCGGCAATTGCCGCATGCGCTTCAAGCTGTCCTCGATGCGCTCGATGGCCGATTCGATTTGCGCGGACCAGCCCGACAATTCCTGCCCAAACGTCACCGGCATCGCATCCATCAAATGCGTGCGCCCGGTCTTGGGCACCTGGCGCAGTTCGCTGGCACGGCGGTCGATAACGCGTTTGAGATGTTTCAGCGCCGGCAGCAACTCTTCATGCGTGGTAAGCGTGGCGCTGACGTGGATGGCGGTGGGAATCACGTCGTTGGAGCTTTGTCCGTAGTTCACGTGATCGTTGGGATGCACCTTGCTGCCGGCCTTGGCGGCGAGATGTGCAATCACCTCATTGGCATTCATATTGGTGCTGGTGCCCGAGCCGGTCTGGAACACGTCGATCGGGAACTGGTCGTCGTGCTGCCCTTCGGCCACGGCCAGCGCGGCTTTGCGGATGGCGGCTGCCTGCCCTTTCTTCAGATACCCAAGTGCGAGATTGGCCTCGGCTGCCGCGGTCTTGATCAAGCCTAGTGCGCGAATGAAAGGACGCGGCAGATGCAGGCCGGAAATCGGGAAGTTGTCGATCGCACGCTGGGTCTGCGCGCCGTACAACGCCCCGGCAGGCACCTTCAGCTCGCCCATGCTGTCGTGCTCGGTACGGAAGTCGGCCATGGTTCGCCTCATGCGGGGTGGGGAGACCGGGCCGACTATAAGCCCGCCAACGTTAGCTGCGGAGCAATGTAAAATGCCGGGTTCTGATCCTCCCGGAAGCTCCCCGATGTCCACCCACGCTCTCACCGCCCTGTCTCCGCTGGACGGCCGCTACGCCGGCAAGACCGAAGCGCTGCGCCCGATCTTCAGCGAATTTGGCCTCATGCATCGCCGCGTGCAGGTGGAGATCGAATGGCTGCTGGCGCTGGCTGCGGAAAAAGGTATCGCCGAGCTTCCCGCCTTCACGCCGGAACAGGTGGCCAAGCTGAAGGCGATCGCCAGCGATTTCAGCGTAGACGACGGTGCACGCATCAAGACGATCGAAGCCACGACCAATCACGACGTCAAAGCGATCGAGTACTTCATCAAGGAGCGCATCGGCAACGATGCAGCCCTGGCACAGGCCAAGGAATTCGTGCATTTCGCCTGCACCAGCGAAGACATCAACAACCTCTCCTACGCGTTGATGCTGCGTGACGCGCGCGCGCATGTGCTGCTGCCATGGCTGGACAAGATCATCGCCAAGCTGCGCGAACTGGCGCATGCGAATGCCGAGCTGCCGATGCTCTCGCGCACACATGGCCAGACCGCTTCGCCCAGTACGCTGGGCAAGGAACTGGCGAACGTCGTCGCGCGTCTGGAACGCCAGCGCAAGCAGCTGGCGAACGTGGAAATCCCTGGCAAGATCAACGGTGCAGTCGGCAATTACAACGCGCACGCGATCACCTATCCGGAAGTGGACTGGCGCACCTTCTCGCAGCGCTTCGTCACCGGCCTGGGCCTGGACTACAACCCGTACACCACGCAGATCGAGCCGCACGACGGCGTGGCCGAATACTGCGACGTCGTGCGCCGTGCCAACATCATCCTGATCGATCTGGCGCGCGACGTGTGGGGCTATGTTTCGCTCGGCTATTTCAAGCAGGCGCTGAAAGCGGGCGAAGTGGGTTCGTCCACCATGCCGCACAAGGTCAACCCGATCGACTTCGAGAACGCCGAAGGCAATTTCGGCTTGGCCAACGCCCTGCTCGGCCATTTTGCCGAGAAACTGCCAATCAGCCGCTGGCAGCGCGATCTCACCGACTCCACCGTGCTGCGTGCGCTTGGCACTGCCTTCGGTCACACCTTGGTGGCGCTGGAGTCACTGCAGAAGGGCCTGGGCAAACTCAACGTCAATGCGGACCGCCTCGCCGCCGATCTGGACGCAAGCTGGGAAGTGCTGGCCGAAGCCGTGCAGACCGTGATGCGCCGCTATGGTTTGCCTGAGCCTTACGAACAATTGAAGGCGCTGACGCGCGGCCAGGGCATCACCCGTGATTCCATGCGCCAGTTCATTGCAGGGCTGGCACTGCCCGAAGATGCCAAGCGACGCCTGCTTGAGCTTACGCCTGCCACCTACATCGGCCTCGCCGTCGACCTGTCGAAGGCGATCTGATCCGCCAGACCGGACAATCACGAGTGCATTTGTCATGATGCGCTCTGCCCGGTTCCTGCGAGCGTCATGGCGCCTTTTTCCGAATTTCTGCTGTTCACCGGTATCGGTGCACTGGCTCAGCTGGTGGATGGTGCGCTGGGCATGGCATATGGCGTCACATCGGCCGGCATGCTGCTGGGCGTGGGCATGCCGCCAGCGCTGGCAAGCGCCAGCGTGCATTACGCGGAAACCTTCACCTGCGGCGCTTCCGGACTCAGCCATTGGTGGGCTGGCAATGTGCAACGACGCCTGTTTCTGGTGCTGGCCATTCCAGGTGTGATCGGCGCCGTGCTCGGCGCCACGGCACTGGCGCATATGCCGCCCATCTGGATCCGGTATTTCCTCACCCCCTACCTGCTGGGCATGGGCCTGTTCCTGCTCTTTCGCACCACCAGGCGCAAGGATCGACGGCGGGATGTGCCACGCGGCACCGGGGTGTTGGGATTTGTCGCTGGCGTACTGGATGCGGCGGGCGGGGGCGGATGGAGCGCGCTCACCGTCACCACGATGGTCGCGCGCGGACAGGAGCCACGTGTCGTGATCGGCAGCGTGCACTTGGCCAAGTGCGTCGTCAGCCTGGCCGCCAGCATCACCTTTCTGCTCAGCATCGGCGAAAGCAAATTGCACGTGGTGCTGGGCTTGATCCTGGGCGGCGTGATTGCGGCGCCATTCGGTGCCTGGTTGGTGCGCCGCCTGCCACCGCGCGTGTCCACGCTAATGGCCGGGCTTACCGTGTTGGCGCTGGGTATCTACAACTGCTACCACTTACTGCGATCGTAGGCTTGCACCCCAGCCTACCGTGATAATTCGCAGATCCAGTTTACTTCCCAGTTTCTACCGCCATCCGGCGAAAACGATTGCTCCATCCGCGCCGCATGTGGCGAGATGTTGAGCCACATCCAGCGCACCAGCACCACGCGATCCTTCCAGGTGATGCGGTTATAGAACTCGCCGCGATTGCCGTGGAATTCACCGACGACAGGTGCTGCGGGGTCCAACTCGCCGTTGTCCAGGTCCAACCCGTAGATGATCCACTGGTGCGTTGACGGGTTGTACATGCGCAGCGTCTGTGCCCTCAGATGCTGTGTCTTGTCGGTACTGGTGACGTCGAACTGCTCGAAGTTGGCATTGGTGTCGAGCAACTTGTGGTGATTGGAAATGCCGTCGTACTCCACCCACTTATGCGAGCCGACCAAGCGATCCGGCAGGCGGCGGACGTGTGCTTTCCAGTCGCCGATCAGGAAGTCGAAATCATGCGAGCCGTCATGCTGCGGCCCGGCCAGTACCGCGGTGGGGTCGGATGGACCTTGATCCGCCGTGGCGGGAAAGGCGATGCCTAATAACCAAATGACACCTATCAAGAAAGCGAGGAACTTCGGTGCAGCCAGCCTCAGCGCGACCATGCTTTCCTCCTGTTCCGGCGCCACCCGGATGGACAATTTGCCGGAGCCTACGCTTATCGATCGGCGGATTCCATACAATGCCGCCCCATGACTCTTTCACCCTCCTCCCGCAAACCGCTGCCTGTTGAAGTACATGGCTCGGCGAAGCTGCCGCTGGGCATGACCGCGGCGCAGTTTCTTCGCGATTACTGGCAGAAACGGCCGTTGCTGATCCGCAAAGCTTTTCCTGACTTCCAGACACCCATCGCGCCGGAAGATCTGGCCGGGCTTGCCTGCGAGGAAGGCGCGCTTTCGCGCCTTATCCAGCACAACGAAGATCGCGAACGCTGGAAGGTGAAAACCGGCCCGTTGAGCGAAAGCGATTTCGCCAAAACCGGCAATGCCAATTGGACGCTGCTGGTACAGGACGTGGACAAGTGGGACATGGACGTGGCCGCCCTGCTCGATCACTTCCTGTTTCTGCCGAACTGGCGCGTGGACGATGTGATGATCTCGTATGCCGAACCCGGTGGCGGCGTCGGTGCCCACGTCGATCAGTACGACGTGTTTTTGCTGCAAGGTCTGGGGCAACGGCACTGGGCCATCAGCACCGATCCGCATGCACCGAAGGATTTCCGCAGCGACGTCGAGCTGAAACAACTCGTGCACTTCGAACCCACGCACGAATGGCTACTCGAACCAGGCGACATGCTGTACCTGCCTCCAGGCGTTCCGCATGACGGCGTGGCATTCGGCGGCCCTTGCATGACCTTCTCGGTAGGCATGCGCGCACCTTCGCAAGCCGAACTGGTGGGTGACTTGGCCGACTACCTTGCCGAGCACCTGCCGGAAGACCAGCGCTACGCCGATCCGGACCTGACACCAGCCAAGCAAGCCGGCGAAATCGACAAGGCATCACTGCAACGCGTGCGTGATGCCGTACCGCTTGCCCAAGCGCTGGATGACGCCACACTGATCGACTGGTTCGGCCGCTTCATCACGCGTTATCGCACCGCACAGACGCCTTTGGCCACGGCCAAGCCACTGAGCGAAGCAGCACTGATGAAACAACTGCAAGGCGGCGCTTCGCTGCTGCGCCACCCATGGTCGCGTATGGCCTGGGCGCAAGCCGGCAAACGCTGCCAGTTGTACGCGAACGGGCATGCCTATCCGGCCTCGGCGCATTGGGCTGCGCGGCTTTGCGCGCAACGTACGATCTCGCCGCCATTTGACCTGTCCAGCGGTGACAGCGCCTTGCTGCTGGCCCTGATCAATGACGGTCACCTCATCCTTCGTCGATTACGCGGACGCAACACATGAGCACCCCCATCCCCTCGACAGATGATGGCGCCCGCGCAGTAAGCGGTTCGGAGGCCATCGCGGCAGCCCGGCTGGAATTGCTGGCTGCCGCCCGCTACAAACTGGCGATTCACCTGCCAGTATTGACGGCAGACATCCTTAGTAGCCCGGCCGAGCTGGCCGAACTTCGCCGCATTGCGATCGCCGGGCGCGGCGCCGAGATCCGCATCGTGCTCGGCGATCCGGACGCAACACTGCGGATGGGACATCGTCTGATCGATTTGGCCCAGCGGATGCCCAGCGTGCTACGCATCCGCACGCTAGCCGAGGAAGACAGAAGCACCGAGACGGAGGCAAGCAGCTGGTTGCTCAACGACACCAGCGGCTACCTGTTCCTGCCCGATGCCGATCGCTGGGAGGGGCGCGCCGCCTTGAAGGATGGCCCAGGACAGACACCCTTGCTGCTGCGGTTCGAACAGATCTGGGAACACGCCTTGCCGGCCACGCAGCTCCAGCCTCTGGGCTTGTAAACCGTTGGCTGAACACCCATGCGTACAGGGCGTTCGATTTCCGCATCCGATCCCGAAACCGGAAACGCCTAACCTCTTGTCCCGACTGACTTCGCGCCCTCCACGGCAGCATCAGGCATCTCTCCCTAGCACGGCTTATCGGCTTGCCGCGGTGCGGAAGCCGCAGGCTATAATTAACAGGATTTTTCGCCAGCGAACCTGGGCCTCGACAAGGTGGTTCGCTGAGGCTTCCCTTCCCTGCCGGTGGTGACGTGAGCACAAACCTGATCCGCGAGTTTTCCGAATCCTCGCAACTCGCAGGCGGCAACGCCGATTATGTCGAATCGTTGTATGACGCCTGGCTAGCCGATCCCGCATCGGTACCAGCCGAATGGAACACCTACTTCCAGACCTTCAAGGGCCGCGAATCGGGGGATGTCTCCCATACCGCGGCCATTGCGCGTATAGAGGCGGCGCAAAAGCAGCGCCCCGGTCTCGCCCCGGCAGCACCAGTCAGCGATGAGCACGCGCGCAAGCAGGCCGGCGTATTGCGCCTGCTGACGGCCTACCGCTCGCGCGGCCATCTCGCCGCCGATCTTGATCCGCTGGGCCTCACGTCCAAGATGCATGCGCCGGATCTGGACCTGCCCTTCCATGGCCTGTCCGACGCCGACCTCGATACTGAATTCGATTGCGGCAACTTCGCCGGCGGCGGCCAGCGCATGAAGCTGCGCGAGTTGTATGCGCGCCTGAAGCGCGTGTACACCAGCACGATCGGCGTGGAGTTCATGCACATCTCCGATCACGCGCAACGCAACTGGATCTACTCGCGCCTGGAACAAGCCAATGGCAATGCCGGCTTGGACAAAGCCGGCAAGCAGCGCCTGCTAGGCAGCCTCACCGCGGCCGAAGGCCTGGAGCGCTACCTGCACACCAAGTATGTCGGCCAGAAGCGCTTTTCGCTGGAAGGCGGCGACAGTCTGATCCCGATGGTGGATGACGTGGTGCAGGCCGCTGGCGACAACGGCATCCGCGACGTGGTCATCGGCATGGCCCACCGCGGCCGTTTGAACGTGCTGGTGAACATCCTCGGCAAGCCACCGAAGACCCTGTTCAACGAGTTCGAAGGCATCTTCGAACATCACGAGGACGATCCGGCCCACTCCGGCGACGTGAAGTACCACATGGGCTTCTCTGCCGACGTGCGTACACCCAAGGGCGGTGTGCACGTGGCGCTGGCATTCAACCCCTCGCATCTTGAAATCGTCAACCCGGTGGTGGCCGGTTCGGTGCATGCACGCCAGGTGCGCCGCAAAGATACCGAGCGCACCAAGTCGTTCGCCGTACTGATCCACGGCGACGCCGCGCTGGCCGGCCAGGGTGTGAACATGGAACTGTTCAACATGTCGCAGGCACGCGGCTTCAAGATCGGCGGCACGCTGCATATCGCGGTGAACAACCAGGTGGGCTTCACCACCTCCAACCCGCAAGACGCGCGCTCCACACTGTACTGCACCGACGTGATCAAGATGATCAACAGCCCGGTGTTCCATGTGAACGGCGACGATCCGGAAGCGGTGATCCAAGTCACCCGCCTCGCCTACGAATTCCGCAAGACGTTCCGCAAGGACGTGATGATCGACCTGGTGTGCTACCGCCGCCACGGCCACAACGAAGCGGACGAACCGGCCGCCACCCAGCCGGTGATGTACCAGATCATCCGCAAGCGCCCCACCACGCGTGAGCTCTACGCGCAACAGCTGATGAAGGAAGGTGTGCTGGCCGACGGTGATGCGCAGAAGCTCGCCGAGGATTACCGCAACCGCCTCGAGGCGGGCGCGGCGATGACCGATCTGCACCCGTCGCTCACCAAGGACGTGGAAGTGGATTGGAGCCAGTTCATCGGCGGCAAGCTGTCCACGTCGTACACCTCCCATCTCGACAAGAAGAAACTGGTCGAGCTGGCCAATCGCATTCTCTCCCTGCCGCAGGATCTGACGCTGCATGCACGCGTCAGCAAGATCTACGACGACCGCCGCAAGATGGCTGCCGGCGAACTACCGGGCGATTGGGGCTTTGCTGAAAACCTCGCCTACGCCACGCTGATCGACGAAGGCCACAACCTGCGCATGGTTGGCCAGGATGCGGGGCGCGGTACCTTCTTCCATCGTCATGCGGTGCTGCATGACCAGAAGGATGGCCACACCTACCTGCCGCTGGCGTCGCTGCGTCCGGATGCGGACGTGGAAGTGATCGACTCGCTGCTCAGCGAAGAAGCGGTGATGGCCTTCGAATACGGCCACGCCACCACTGATCCGCACACGCTCAACATCTGGGAAGCACAGTTCGGCGACTTCGCCAACGGTGCGCAGGTGGTGATCGACCAGTTCATCAGCTCCGGCGAAGCGAAGTGGGATCGTCTGTGCGGCCTCGCGCTGTACCTGCCGCACGGTTATGAAGGCCAGGGTCCGGAGCACTCCTCCGCACGTCTGGAACGCTTCCTGCAGCTGTGCGCGCTGGACAACATGCAAGTGTGCGTGCCGACCACGCCGGCGCAGGATTTCCACATGATCCGCCGCCAGATGCTGCGCCCGACGCGCAAGCCGCTGATCGTGATGACGCCCAAGTCGCTGCTGCGCCACAAGCTCGCCGTATCCACGCTGGATGAACTGGCCAACGGTAGCTTCCAGCTCGTGATCGGCGAGCATCGCGACCTGCCGGCGAAGAAGGTCAAGCGCATGGTGCTGTGCGCCGGCAAGGTCTACTACGACCTGCTGGAAGACGCCGAGAAGCGTGGCGTTACCGATGTGGCGATCGTGCGTGTGGAACAGCTCTATCCGTTCCCGCGTCCGGAAGTCATGGCCGAGCTGGAGAAATATCCTTCCGTCAAGGAAGTGGTGTGGTGCCAGGAAGAGCCGATGAACCAAGGCGCCTGGTTCCAGATCCGCCATCACCTGCAAGCCTGCGTGGGAACCAAGCAAAGCCTCTCCTACGCCGGTCGTGCGCGCTCGCCCGCGCCCGCCGCCGGCCACCTCAGCGATCACGTCGCCGAACAGGCTGCGCTGGTCGAACAGGCGCTGGTTGCCCCGGTCGGTTCCGATCACTCAGCAGAATAACTACCCAGGATTCCCTACATCATGTCCACCGAAGTCAAAGTCCCCGTTCTGCCCGAGTCCGTTTCCGACGCCACCATCGCCACCTGGCACAAGAAGGCCGGCGATGCGGTGAAGCGCGATGAAAACCTGGTCGACCTGGAAACCGACAAGGTCGTGCTGGAAGTGCCGGCACCGGTTGATGGCGTGCTCAAGGAACTGAAGTTCCAAGAGGGCGACACGGTGACCAGTCAGCAAGTGATCGCGGTGATCGAAGAAGGCGCCGTGGCTGCTGCATCGGCTCCCGCGCCGGCCGCCGCCGCTCCTGCCCCGGCACCTGCCGCCGCAGCGCCGCAGGCTGCCGCCAAGGGTGCGGAAAACCTCTCCCCCGCCGGCCTGCGGGTCGCTACCGAAGAGAAGATCGACGTCTCCAAGGTCGCCGGCACCGGCCGCGATGGCCGCGTCACCAAGGAAGACCTGGTGAACTACGGCAAGGGTGACGCGCCTGCCGCGGCGGCTCCGGCCGTGGCGCCAACGCCTGGCTCTCGTCCGGAAGAACGCGTACCGATGACGCGCATCCGCGCTCGCATCGCCGAGCGTCTGATGCAGTCGAAGAACTCGATCGCGATGCTCACCTCGTTCAACGAAGTGAACCTCGCCGAAGTCACCAAGATGCGCAAGACGCTGGGCGAACAGTTCGAAAAGGCCAACGGCGTGAAGCTCGGTTTCATGAGCTTCTTCGTGAAGGCCGCTGCCGAAGCGCTGAAGCGTCATCCGATCATCAACGCATCGGTTGATGGCAACGACATCATCTATCACGGCTACCAGGACATCTCCATCGCCGTGGCCACCGACAAAGGTCTGGTGACGCCGGTGCTGCGCGACACGCAGAACATGAGCTTCGCCGATGTCGAGAAGGGCATCGCCAACTACGCCAAGAAAGCGCGCGAAGGCAAACTGGGCCTGGATGATCTGCAGGGCGGCACGTTCACCATCACCAACGGCGGTACCTTTGGCTCGCTGCTGTCGACGCCGATCGTCAACCCGCCGCAGAGCGCGATCCTGGGCATGCACACCATCAAAGAGCGTGCGATCGTCGAGAACGGCCAGGTGATTGCCGCGCCGATGATGTACCTGGCGATCTCGTATGACCACCGCATCATCGACGGCAAGGACGCAGTGCTGTTCCTGGTCGACATCAAGAACCAGCTCGAGAATCCGCAGCGCATGCTGCTGGGCATGTAATCGCCCGCCGGCCAGGGCGCACTCGCTGCAGCCCTGGCCGGCCCCCTCTTTCGAAATCCTCCACGCGCCGCCATATACGGCACGATTCCGCTCCCTAGGAAACTCAAACCATGAGCGACAAATTCGACGTCATCGTCATCGGCGCCGGCCCTGCCGGTTATGTGGCTGCCATCCGCGCCGCGCAGCTCGGCCTCAAGACCGCCTGCGTGGATGCCTTCGTCGGCAAAGACGGCAAACAGGCCCTCGGCGGCACCTGCCTCAACGTAGGCTGCATTCCCTCCAAGGCGCTGCTCGATTCGTCCAAGCAGTACTTCAACCTGACGCACAACCTGCCGGCGCACGGCATCAGCGTTGAGAACGCCAAGGTGGACATGGCCACCTTCATCGGCCGCAAGGACAAGATCGTCAAGCAGTTCACCGGTGGCATCGGCCAGCTGTTCAAGGCCAACAAGGTCACGCCGTTCTTCGGCAAGGGCAAGTTGCTGAAGGGTAACAACGTCGAGATCACCGGCAACGATGGCAGCAAGCAGACGATCAGCGCCACCAACGTCATTCTCGCTTCCGGCTCGGTGCCGATCGAGCTGCCGTTCGCCAAGTTCGACGGCAAGAACATCATCGACAATGCCGGCGCACTCGATATCAACGAAGTGCCGAAGCGTCTGGGCGTGATCGGCGCTGGCGTGATTGGCCTGGAGCTGGGCAGCGTGTGGAACCGCCTGGGTGCGCAAGTGACCATCCTCGAAGCGCTGCCGGATTTCCTTGCCGTCGCCGATCAGGACGTCGCCAAGGTCGCCAAGAAAGAATTCGAGAAGCAGGGCTTGACCATCAAGCTTGGCGCCAAGCTGACCAAGGCTGAGGTCAAGAAGAATGAAGTCGCGCTCACCTACGAAGACAAGGATGGCGCGCACGAGCTCACCGTCGACAAGCTGCTGGTGGCTGTGGGCCGTCGCGCCTACACGGAGGGCCTGCTGGCCGACGACACGGGCGTGAAGCTGGATGAACGCGGCCGCATTGTGGTGGACGAGCACAACCACACCGGTGTGGACGGCGTGTGGGCCATCGGCGACGCCGTGCGCGGTCCGATGCTGGCGCACAAGGGCTCCGAGGAAGGTGTTGCCGTGGCCGAGTGGATCGCCGGCAAGGCTGGCCACATCAACCTCGATACGGTGCCGTGGGTGATCTACACCGAGCCGGAAATCGCCTGGGCCGGCAAGACCGAGAAGGAGCTGAAGGAAGCCGGTGTACCGTACAAGATCGGCACCTTCCCGTTCGCCGCCATCGGCCGTGCCGTAGCCATGAACGAGGCCATCGGCCAGGTGAAGGTGATCGCCCATGCCGAGACTGACCGCCTGCTGGGCGTGCACATGGTCGGCCCGGGCGTGTCCGAGCTGATCGCCGAAGCCGTGGTGGCGATGGAGTTCAAGGGCTCCGCCGAAGACCTGGCCCGCATCGTCCACGCCCACCCGACGCTGTCGGAAGCCGTGCACGAAGCGGCGCTGTCGGTGGACAAGCGCGCGATTCACAAGGGCAACTGAGGCCCCGTGCCATGATCAACGACCCGCTCGTGGTGACATGAGCGGGTCGTTTTGTTTGAACTATCTGGAATTCTCACCGCCGTCATTCCGGCCTTCGCTGGAATGACGAGCTCAAAGCGAGCCCATCGTCCCTATGCCCCAACCCACCGCCCTCTGCGTCTACTGTGGCTCTCAAAGCGGCAACAACCCCGTCTATATAGAGACTGCCCACGCCTTCGGCCTGGAACTGGCGCGTCGAGACATCACCCTCGTATATGGCGGCGGCAAGGTCGGCCTGATGGGTACGGTGGCCAACGCGGCGCTGAGCGGGGGCGGCAAGGTGATCGGAGTAATTCCGCGTCAACTCGTTGAGCGCGAAGTAGCGCATAAGGGCCTGACCGACTTGGTGGTGGTCGACACCATGCATCAGCGCAAGACGCGGATGTACGAACTCTCCGATGCTTTCGTCGCCCTGCCCGGCGGCTTCGGCACCATGGACGAAATGTTCGAGATGCTTACCTGGGCGCAATTGGGCTTGCATCGTTATCCATGCGCGTTTCTGGATACGCAGGGCTACTACGGGCATTTGCGCAACATGATGAATCACATGGTCGCCGAAGGTTTCGTTGCCCAGGAGCGACGCGACAGCGTGTGGTTCGGTGATTCGACCAGCGAATTGTTCGCTTGGATGGATCAGTATCACGTCGACGCTGTGCCACGCGGTGTCGATGCATCCAGCATCAAGGCATGAGAAACCGGCCATGACGACATTCCAAGCCTTTCGCATTCACAACGACGCAAGCGGCTATCGCGGCGGCATCGAAACCATGCAGACCGATGCACTGAGCCCTGGCGAGGTGCTGGTGAAAGTGGCCTACTCGTCGGTGAATTACAAAGACGCGTTGGCCGGTACCGGCAAAGGCAAGATTCTTCGCCAGTATCCGCTCAACGGCGGCATTGATGCGGCCGGCGTGGTGGTTGCTTCCACCGACGCGCACTTCAAAGAAGGCGATAAAGTGCTATGCACTGGCAGTAGCCTTTCCGAAACGCGCGACGGCGGTTACGGCGAATACATCCGCCTGCCTTCGCAATGGGCGATTCCGTTGCCCGATGCATTGAACCTGCGCGAAAGCATGATCCTGGGAACAGCCGGCTTTACGGCTGCGCTGTCACTGTTACGCATGCAGGACAACGGCCAGACGCCCGCGCTCGGCCCTATCGCCGTGAGCGGCGCTAGTGGTGGCGTGGGCATGCTGGCCATCGACATCTTCACCCGCGCCGGCTATGACGTGCACGCCATCAGCGGCAAGGCCGCACACTTCGATTTTTTACGCAGCCTCGGCGCGACTGAATGCATTGATCGACATCAACTGGCCTTTAGCGGCAAACCGATGGATTCAGCACGCTTTGGCGGCGCGCTGGACAACGTCGGCGGCGCGATGCTTGCCGGCCTGCTGCCGCTGATCGTGCCCTACGGCAACGTCGCCATCTGCGGCAATGCTGGCGGCATCGGCCTGGAAAGCACGGTGATGCCGTTCATCATTCGCGGTGTCAGCCTGCTTGGCATCGCCTCGGCCGGCATTGCCCGCGATATTCGCGAGCAGGTATGGCACCATCTGGCCAGCGACTGGAAACCGCGCCATCTCGACCGTATCGTCACTCGGGAAATCGCGCTGGAGCAGCTTCCGGAAGTCTTTGAGCGGATGCTGGCAGGCGAATCCTTTGGCCGTACCATTGTGCGCGTGGGTCACGTTTGACACAGGCTATGCTTGGAAGCGTCGCCACGGCGACTTAGAATTAACGAAACGACTAGGGGATTCCCACCTTATGGCACGCATTCTGATCGTCGACGATTCGCCGTCGCAGCTCCTCGGTATCAAGCGCATCGTCGAGAAGCTCGGCCATGAAACGCTGACTGCCGAAGACGGTGCTGCGGGTGTCGCCGTCGCGAAACAGGAAAAGCCGGCACTCATTTTGATGGACGTGGTCATGCCGAACCTCAATGGTTTCCAAGCGACGCGCACCATCAGCAAGGATCCGGAAACCGCACATATTCCGATCGTGCTGGTCACCACCAAGGATCAGGAAACCGACAAGGTGTGGGGCATGCGCCAAGGCGCGAAAGCCTATGTCACCAAGCCGATCAAGGAAGAGGAACTGGTGAAAGTACTGAAAGAACTGCTCCCGGCCTGATGATCGAATCGAGCCGAAAGAAAACGGCGCCACATGGGCGCCGTTTTTGTTTCTGTACCGCGGGCACATTCATTGCCGCGGATCGTAATGCGCAAATTGCGCCTGCAGCGTTTCATAAGCCTTGCGCTGCGCGTCGCTCTCCGCCAGTGGCACCCTGATCGACACCTCCACCAGCTGATCGCCCGGCGTTTGCCCCGGCAAGCCGCGTCCTTTCAGGCGCAGCTTGCGGCCCGACTGCGTGCCGGCGGGAATACGCAGGTCCACCGTGCCAGCCAGCGTCGGCACCGGCACCGTCGCGCCCAGTGCTGCCTCCCAGGGGCTGACCGGCAGCACATACAGCACATTGCGGCCGTCCAGCTTGAAACGCGCATCGTCGCGAATGCCTACCTCCAGCATCAGATCGCCGCTCGGGCCGCCACCCGCTCCAGGGTGCCCCTGGCCGCTGAGGCGGATCACCTGCCCCGGCTGAATGCCGGTCGGGATCTTCACTTCCAATACGCGTTCTTGGCCGGTGCCGTCATCCAGGTTCAGGCGCGTGCGGCCACCGCTGAAGGCCGTCTGCAAGTCGATCTGTACCTGCGCACGGATATCGCGGCCACGACGCGAGCGCGGCGCATGGCGACCGCCTCCGGCGGCGCGGCCGAACAAGCTCTCGAAGAAATCGCTGAAGTCACCGTCGCCAGCTTCACCAAAATCGAAGCCCTGGCCCTGCCCCCAGTTCGGCGGCGGACGGAACTGCTCACCCGGACGGTATCCGCCTGCGCGCAGCTGATCGTAGGCGCGGCGCTTTTCGGCGTCGCGGAGCACTTCGTTGGCTTCGTTGACCGCCTTGAATTTGTCCTCCGCGCCGGCTTCCTTGTTCTTGTCCGGATGATATTTGCGCGCAAGCTTGCGATAAGCCGCCTTGATGTCAGCCTCGCTGGCGTCAGGCTTGACGCCCAGAACGTCGTAATAGTCTTTGAATTCCACTGCCACTCCTCAAACAAGATGGATCGAGCAGCACAGGTCATAGCTGCTCGATGCTCATGTCCGCCCCAACACAAACAGCCCGCCGCGGATCATGGTCCGCGGCGAGCCGTGTACGCAACATCGAGCGACGCGCGCTTACTGCGTATTGATAGTAATGCGGCGCGGCGCTTTTTCTGCTTTCTTCGGAATCACGATTTCCAGCACACCGTGTTTGCCAGCGGCGCTGATGTTGTCGGCATCGGCGCTATCGGGCAAGGCAAAACGGCGGTGGAAGCGGCCGTGCGCTCGCTCAACGCGTGTGAAGCGGCCGCTCTGTTCCTGTTTCTCAACCGCGCGCTCGCCCTTGATGGTGAGAACGCCCTTTTCCATGCTCACTTCGATGTTGGCCAGATCCACGCCGGGCACATCGGCAAAGATCACGAAGCGCTGATCCTCTTCCTTGATGTCCACGCGCGGTGCCCATTGACTGGTGACGACGCTGGAATTGTCGCTTTCTTCGTTCTGGAAAAAGCGCTCAAAAGCTTGGCGGAAATCGGCCGGAAACGTGCCAGTGCTCCAGAAGGTATGTCGGCTGGGATGCATGCTGTAATCCTCAAAATGGTTGCGGTGCGTTCACCGCTTGACAGCCACATAGGTTCCTCATCGAAGCGTTTCAAGGCGACAGGCAAGCAGCCCCGGCGATACCATGTTGAGCGTTGCCACGCCTTCAGCGATATCTCTATGACCATCCAGATTGGACAAGCCTTACCGGACCTGCCGATCGCCGTGATCAACGGCGAAGCCGACATCCAGCGCACCACCACCGCGCCCCTCTTTGCTGAACGCAACGTCGTGCTGTTTGCAGTACCGGGTGCCTTCACGCCCACCTGCTCGGAACGCCACATGCCCGGTTACGTCAGGCATTTCGACGCGTTCAAAGCGCGCGGTACAGAGGTGTATTGCCTGGCAGTAAACGATGCCTACGTGATGAAAGCCTGGGCGCTATCACAGCACGTGCCCGCCGGACTCAAGCTGTTGGCTGACGGCAATGGCGCATTCACCAAGGCGCTGGGACTGGAAATGGATGGCAGCGCCTACGGAATGGGGATGCGGTCACGCCGTTTTGCGCTGTATGCGGAAAATGGTGTCGTGAAATCCCTCCATGTCGAGAGCCCTGGCGAGCTACGCGTGAGTACGGCCGAAGCGATGCTCGACACTCTGTCTCAATAATTCCTACAAAACTACGAGTCTTAGATCACACAAGATAGAGGAAATCTCCTACAGATTAGACGCCAGGGCGTCATAGTCGACCCGGTGGCTCGGCCATGCCCAGCCGGTTCGCGCATGGAGGCGTCATCGCGCCTGCCGGGCGTGCAGGAGATTCGTCATGAAATACCTCAAGGCGGGCGTGCCGCTTTTGGTGGCATGCGTTTTGTCATCGGTAGGATACGCGGCTTCTACGGCACCACATACAACAAGGTCTGGTGCCAATGGCGTGATCACCTTTGTCGGGTCCATCACGCAGCCCACTTCCGTGCCTGTTGCTGCGGCAGTACCCGCTCAGGCCGATCCATCAACGACGACGACCGTCGAGCCTTTGGCCCAGGCCCAACCCCGATTAGCTAGCGATCTGCTGGATTATTACGCGCAGTACGCAAAACCAGGCGCCAAGCTCGTCAGTGTGGCTTATCAATGACATCTCGCACCAAACAGCACCGCTCGTGTTGAAACGAAAAAGCCCCGGGACAACCGAGGCTTTTTCGTCATACCGAACTTATTCGCTCGGCGGCGTATCAGCTGGTACATCCGGTGTGGGCTCTGTGCCTTCACCGGTTTCGGTATCATCCCCGTTGCTCTCGTCCGCATCCACGCGGACCACGCTAACCAGCGACTCCTCGGCTGGCAGGCGAATCAACGTCACGCCCTGCGTGTTACGGCCAAGCTGCGACACTTCCATCGCGCGAGTGCGCACCAAGGTGCCTTGATTGGAAATCAGGATCAGCTCATGCGTGTCGGCCACCTGGGTAGCGGCAACCAAGGCGCCATTGCGTTCAGAGCACTGGATGCCGATCACGCCTTGCGTGCCACGCCCTTTCTTCGGGAACTCGCCTAGCTCGGTACGCTTGCCATAACCACGTTCAGTGGCGGTGAGAATATCGCCTTCCTGGGCCACCACCAGCGACACGACTTTCGCCTCGTCCGTAAGCTTCATGCCGCGGACGCCGGTAGCGGTACGGCCCATCGGGCGTACTTCGCTTTCGTCGAAGCGCACGACCTTGCCGTTGGACGCGAACAGCAACACGTCACTGTTACCGTCGGTAAGCACCACGCCAACCAGCGCATCGCCTTCGTCCAAGTTGATGGCAATCTTGCCTTTCTGCAACTGGTATTCGAATTCGGTAAGCGGCGTTTTCTTCACCGTGCCTTGCGTGGTGGCGAAAAATACGTAGCGATCTGCGCTGTATTCGTGCACCGGCAAGACGGCCTGCACTTTCTCGCCCTCGGCCAACGGCAACAGGTTCACCATCGGCTTGCCGCGTGCGTTCGGGCCAGCGTCCGGCATCTGATACACCTTGACCCAGTAGACACGACCGGTGCTGGTGAAGGTGAGCAGGGTGTCGTGCGTGTTCACTACCCACAACTGTTCGACGAAATCTTCTTCTTTCAACGCTGATGCGGAGCGGCCCTTGCCCCCGCGGCGCTGAGCGCGATAGATGCTGATCGGCTGACGCTTCACGTAACCTGCGTGCGACAACGTGACCACGACATCTTCCGGCGCGATCAAATCGAGGACGTTGAGGTCTTCCTGCGAAGGCTGGATCTCGGTGCGGCGTGTGTCGCCGAATTCGGCCTTGATCACTTCGAGTTCGTCACGGATGACGGCGAGCAGGCGTACGGGATCTTCGAGGATAAGGATCAAGCCGCGAATGGTTTCCAGGATTTCGCGGTATTCATCGGAAATCTTCTCCTGCTCCAGACCGGTCAGGCGGTGCAGGCGCATGGCCAGGATTTCCTGCGCCTGCGTCTCGGAGAGCTGATAGCCGTCAGGTTTGAAACCATCGCGCGGGTCCAGATCTTCCGGCCGCGAGGCTTCCGCACCTGCTGCAGCCAGCAGCGAGGAGACCAGGCCTGGCTGCCATTTGCGTGCAACCATGCGCTCCTTCGCTTCCTGCGGCGAAGCGGAGGTTTTGATCAGCTCAATCATCTCGTCGATGTTGGCGAGCGCAACGGCGAGACCTTCCAAGATATGTGCGCGGGCGCGCGCCTTACGCAGTTCGAAAATCGTGCGCCGTGTAACGACTTCTCGACGGTGGCGAATAAACGCCTCAAGGATTTCCTTGAGATTGAGCGTGCGCGGCTGGCCATCGACCAGCGCCACCATGTTGATGCCGAAGGTGACCTGCAGTTGCGTCTGCTGGAACAGGTTGTTGAGTACCACGTCGGCCATCGAATCGCGACGGATCTCGATGACGACGCGCATGCCGTCTTTATCGGATTCGTCGCGCAGTTCCGAGATGCCCTCGAGGCGCTTTTCTTTCACCAGCTCCGCGATCTTCTCGATCAGGCGCGCCTTGTTCACCTGGTACGGCAGCTCGTGGACGATGATCGTCTCGCGGCCGTTGGACTCGGTTTCGATTTCGGTACGCGCGCGCACCAGGATACGACCGCGCCCCGTGCGATAGGCTTCGACGATACCGGCGGCACCGTTGATGATGCCTGCAGTGGGGAAATCCGGGCCTTTTACGTGCTGCATCAGATCGTCGATCGACAGCGACGGATCATCGATCAGCGCGATGGTCGCAGCGATCACTTCGCTGAGATTGTGGGGCGGCACGTTGGTCGCCATGCCCACGGCGATACCGGCAGAGCCGTTGATCAGCAGATTGGGAACACGTGTCGGCAGAACGGAAGGTTCGAGTTCCTTCTCGTCGTAGTTCGGTACGAAGTCGACGGTTTCCTTGTCAATGTCCGCCAACAGTTCGGAGGACAGGCGTTCCATGCGGCACTCGGTGTAACGCATCGCCGCCGCGGCGTCGCCGTCGATCGAACCGAAGTTGCCTTGGCCATCGACCAGCGGATAGCGCAAGGAGAAATCCTGCGCCATGCGGACGAGTGCATCGTAAATGGAGCTGTCGCCGTGCGGATGGAATTTACCCATCACGTCACCGACGATGCGCGCGCACTTTACGTAAGGGCGATTCCAGACATTGTTGGCCTCATACATGCCGAACAACACGCGGCGATGCACGGGCTTCAAGCCATCACGGACGTCCGGAAGGGCGCGTCCCACGATCACGCTCATGGCGTAATCGAGGTAACTCTGGCGCATTTCGTCTTCGATATTGACGCGAATGACTTCTTTGGCGAGCTCTGCCATCAAGCAGCTTCCCTGGTAGCAAATAGGAGCCTCGTGACAGGCGCACCGGGCGCGTGTCTGCGAGGGTCAGACGGTAGGCCGTAATTATATCACAGCGGCACTTGAAAAGGTTTGATTTTCACCTTTTCAATCAATAAGTTACGAGCCTGTTTTGGCGCGCCGGAAAAGCAGCATGCGGGCGCTCACGAAATTGACCACGGCGGCGAAAATCGAACCCACGCCGACGGCGAAGACGGGCCATTTATGCCAGCTTGGAAAAGCCATCAGACAAGCCACGTAGGCAGCGTAATTCACTGCCGCGCCACCGCTCATCAGCGCCATCCAATGCAGCCATTCCGTGGCCAGCGAGCGACCGCTTTGGCGCGCGGCGAAGGTATGGCTGCGATTCCACCACCACGTCACGGTGGCAGCGACGAGGAAGGAGATCACCCGGCCGGCGTAGGGATTGAAGTGTGCGAAAGTAACCAATGTTTGCACGATGCCGCCATCGACGACGAAGCCGATGGCCCCACCGATCGCAAACAGGATGACTTCATGGCGCAACCTCATGCGGCAAACACGGCCCGCATACGTTCGACTGTAGGCTGTTCGATCACGCCGCGCTCGGTGACGATGGCATCGATCAGCGAAGCGGGCGTCACGTCAAACACCGGATTCCAGGCTTGCGCACCTTCGACCACCGTGCGGCGACCGGCCACGCTGAGCAGTTCCGCCGCATCGCGTAGCTCGATGTCGATGCCGTCGCCCGAAGCCGTTGCCATATCGACGGTGGACGAAGGCGCTACCACCATGAACTTCACGCCATGGTGGCGCGCGGCAATAGCGAGCTGGTAGGTACCGATCTTGTTGGCAGTGTCGCCGTTGGCAGCGATGCGATCCGCACCCACGATCACCCATTTCACACCGCCTGACTTCATCAGGTGAGAAGCGGCGGAATCGGCGATCAGCTTGGCAGGAATGCCGTCGCGCACCAGTTCCCACATCGTCAGCCGTGCCCCCTGCTGCCAGGGGCGCGTTTCGCCAGCAAATACCTGGCTGATGCGGCCTGCGGCAACGCCGGCGCGGATCACGCCCAGTGCTGTGCCATAACCAGAAGTGGCTAGCGAGCCGGTGTTGCAATGGGTCATCACATCGGAACCCGGAGCGATCAAGGCCGCTCCTAGTTCGCCCATGTGGCGGTTGGCGGCGAGATCTTCATCCTGGATGGTCTGCGCTTCGCGTTCCAGAGCAGCGGTATCCGCACCCGCCGCCACGCGTGCCTTCATGCGGTCGAGTGCCCACATCAAATTCACCGCGGTGGGACGAGCTGCGCGAAGCTCCGCCAGCGCCTGCTCCATCGATGCGCCCTGCTGCGCAGCAAGCACAACGCCCCAAGCTGCTGCGATGCCGATAGCCGGCGCGCCGCGTACGGCCAAGTCCTTGATCGCGTGGATAACCGCCGTGTAGTCGCGGCAGTCGAGCCACTTTTCCTCGGCAGGCAGCAGGCGCTGATCCAGCAACCGGAGATGATCGCCGCGCCATTGCACGGCGCGGATGGTGTCGTGAGCGGAAGCGAGGTTGGTCATCGCGCTAGTTTAGCAGCAATGATTCGCCCGCCCCTTTCTAGGGAGTTGTCGCGAAAGGGACAAAAGTAGGTTGGGTTAGCGCGGCGTAACCCAACCTACGCCCGCCATGTCCCGTATTAGCTACGGGACCGCAGCCATTGATGAATCGCTGGCGCCACTTCGCGCTGCGCGCGGCCGGAAACGTAGATGCCAATATGCCCGCCCTTGAAGGCGACCTCGGTGTAGTCGGTGGTACCAACATGGCGCTGCAACGCACGCGACGCATCCGGCGGCACGAGATGATCCTGCGTGGCATAGATATTGAGCACCGGCTGGGTGACCATGCCCAGATCCACCGGTTGCTTGCCGATTTGTAGATCGCCCTGGATGAGCTTGTTCTGCTGGAAGAATTCCTTGATGAATTCGCGAAAAGCTTCGCCTGCCTGGTCGGGCGAGTCGAAAATCCAGCGTTCCATGCGCAGGAAGTTCTTGAGCTCCTGCGGGTTGTCGAGGATGTCGACCAAGCTGACGTACTTCTGCTGATTCAAGCGCAAAGGCTTGAGCATCAAGTACACCCAGTTCATCAACTCCGCGGGGATGTTGCCCAGCGTGTCGACGAAAAGATCCACATCCATGCTCTGCACCCAGTGCGAGAGCATGTTGTCCGGCGTACGAAAATCCACCGGTGTCACCATGGTGACCAGGTTCTTTACCTTCTCGGGATGCATGGCGGTGTAGCACAGCGAAAACGTGCCGCCCTGGCAGATGCCTAACAAGTTGATCGCATCGAGATCGTGGTGCTGGCGAACGGCATCGACGGCACGATCGAGATAGCCGTTGAGGTAATCGTCCAACGTGAGCCAACGGTCCGCCCCATCCGGATAGCCCCAGTCGATCAGATAGACGTCCTCGCCTTGTTCGAGCAGATTACGTACCAGCGACCGGTCTTCCTGCAAATCGGTCATCCACACGGTGTTGACCAGCGCGTAGACGACAAGGACTGGCACGCGTGCGGTGGGCTTATGGTTGCCCTTCATGTGCCAGACGGTGAGCTTGTCTTCGCGATATACCGCTTCGCGCGGCGTGTTGGCGTAATCCTGCTCGCCCAGGCCACGCAAGTTCTGCAACCCGGCGGCGAGCTTGCGCTGGAAGACGGCGATTTCGTTGAAGGCTTGCTGCGGATCGATATGGAAGGGGTTCTGCATGCTGGTTCCTTACTTCCGTTTGCCGGCGGCAGAGCGCGTGGCTTTCGTACGTTGCGAAGGCGTTTTGCTGTTTCCGCCCTTGGCCGGCCGTTCGATTGGATGCACCTTCGCCGCCTTGCTTGCCGCAAGCTCGCGCTTCAGTGTGGCGATTTCGGCATGCAGCGTATCAACCAGGGATGTATCCGTAGTTGCTTCAACCTGCCCGCGCTCCTTCAGTTCACGCCGCAGTTGTTGCACGCGCTTGCCAAGACTGTTCACTTCGCTGCGTGTGGGAATACCCAGCTCACGACACATCTGTTCGGTGTGTTGCTGCTGTAGCTTGCGCACCTGCATTTGCGCATTCACCAATGCGCCGAACACGTCGCGGTATTCCTGCGAAAGTGCCATTTCGGCGTAGGCATCTTCCATCGCGTCCACCCACAGGTCATACATTGCCTTGAGGGACTCAACCTGCTTGCCGGGCTGCCCCAGCATCTCCTGTAGCTTGGAAATGCCTTGTGCGTTCACCTTCTGTAGCAACGCCTGGTAGCGCGCGCTGATCTGCGTGTATTCCTGCATGGCCGCCTGCAAGGCCTGCTGGTCGAGCTGGAATTCGCGCGTGATGCCGAACGTCGCCACCTGGCTGGTTGGCATGCCCGCAGCCATGCCGGCCTGCTGCATGGCTTGCAGCCAAGACTGCCATTGATGCTCCATACCGAAGGCGGAGGCACTATCGATGCCGGCAACCGTCTGCTGAAAGGGTTGCGTGAAGGCGGAAAGAAACGACTGCATGGCGGCAGGCTGCTGCCATGGATGGGTCTGCTGACCTAACGCAGCTCCCGTGGCAGCCTGTTGCAGCCAATTGCCATACGCCTTGAGGCTGGCCAAGCTGCGGGTGAGCAGATCCTCCTGTGGCATGGCTGCGGCGCCCATGCCCATCATCCCCATGCCGAACGGATTCGGCTGTCCTGGTTGCTGCTGTTGCAGATAGCGCATCCAGGCGTCCCAGGATTGTTGTGCGAAAGCCTGGTAGTCCTTCATGAAATCATTCGCCTGGTCGGGCATGCCTGCATCCTCGAGGTGAAGCGCGGATCGTATCAAATACCGGCTTTCAAAAATGAAAACGCCCGGCTATTGAACCGGGCGTTTTCGTTGGATCAGCTTGTCAGAAAAGCGCTCACACGCTCGCGCCTTCGTCTTCGGTGACCGCCTTCATGGACAGGCGGATACGGCCCTGCTTGTCCACTTCCAACACCTTCACCTTGACGATGTCGCCTTCCTTGAGCTTGTCAGAGACCTTCTCCACACGCTCGTTGGAAATCTGCGACACGTGCACCAGGCCATCCTTACCCGGCAGGATCGTTACGAACGCGCCGAAGTCCATCAACTTGGCAACCTTGCCCTCGTAGATGCGGCCCGGCTCGACGTCCGACACGATCTGGTCGATACGCTTGCGCGCTTCCTCCGCAGCCATGCGGTTGACGGAGGCGATCACCACGGTGCCATCGTCGCTGATGTCGATGGTGGTGCCAGTTTCTTCGGTGATGGCGCGGATGGTGGCACCGCCCTTGCCGATCACTTCGCGAATCTTGTCCGGGTGGATCTTGATGGTGAGCAGGCGCGGAGCGTATTCGCTCATCTCCGCACGCGGCTGGCTGATCACCTTGGCCATTTCGCCCAGGATGTGCAGACGGCCACGCTTGGCCTGTTCCAGCGCCACCTTCATGATTTCTTCGGTGATACCGTCGATCTTGATGTCCATCTGCAACGCGGACACGCCGTCGGCGCTACCGGCTACCTTGAAGTCCATGTCGCCAAGGTGGTCTTCGTCACCCAGGATGTCGGACAGTACGACGAAGTCGTTGCCTTCCTTCACCAGGCCCATGGCGATGCCCGCCACCGGCGCCTTCAGCGGCACGCCAGCGTCCATAAGAGCGAGCGAGGAACCGCACACTGAAGCCATCGAGGACGAACCGTTCGACTCGGTGATTTCGGACACCACGCGCAGCACGTACGGGAATTCCTCCAGCGCCGGCTTCACCGCCTGCACACCACGCTTGGCGAGACGGCCGTGGCCGATTTCGCGACGCTTCGGCGCACCGAAGCGGCCAGCTTCACCGACCGAGAACGGCGGGAAGTTGTAGTGGAACAGGAAGGGATCCTTCGACTCACCTTCCGGTGCGTCGATGATCTGCGCATCACGCGCGGTACCCAGCGTGGCCACGACCAGCGCCTGGGTTTCGCCACGGGTGAACAGCGCCGAGCCATGAGTACGCGGCAGCACACCGACGCGCACGGAGATCGGGCGGATGTCGTCCAGCTTGCGGCCGTCGATACGCACCTTGCTCTTCAGCACGCCGTCGCGCATGGTACGGTATTCGATCTCGGCGAAAGCATTGCTGATGTCGAGATCGGACCAACCATGCGAAGCCGCGGTTTCAGCGATACCGGTCTTGATGTCGGTCTTCAGCGCAACAATGGCGTCACGACGCTCCAGCTTGTCGCGGATCGCAAATGCCTTTTCCAGGCGATCGCCGAGGATGCCCTGGATGTCGTTGAACAGCGCATCGTTGCGTGCCGGCGCCTCCCACTTGAACGGCTTGCGACCGGCTTCATTGACGAATTCGTTGATGGCGGTGATCACCGACTGCATCTGCTTGTGGCCGAACACCACCGCGCCCAGCATCACTTCTTCGCTGAGCAGCTTGGCTTCGGATTCCACCATCAGCACGGCATTGGCCGTGCCGGCGACGACGAGGTCGAGGTCGGAAGTCTTGAGTTCGGCAACGGTCGGGTTCAGCAGGTACTGGCCGTTGGCATAGCCGACGCGCGCTGCGCCGATCGGGCCATTGAACGGAATACCAGCCAGGCTCAGCGCAGCAGAGGCGCCGATCATGGAGGGGATGTCGCCGTCGATTTCCGGGTTGAGCGAGATCACCTGAGCGATGATCTGCACTTCGTTCTTGAACTCTTCCGGGAAGAGCGGGCGAACCGGACGGTCGATCAGACGCGAGGTGAGCGTCTCTTTCTCGGTCGGGCGGCCTTCGCGCTTGAAGAAGCCGCCGGGAATGCGACCGGCGGAGTAGAACTTCTCGACGTAGTCGACGGTGAGCGGGAAGAAGTCCTGCCCGTCTTTCGCCTTGGCGGCGGCGACGGCGGTGACCAGCACCACGGTACCGCCCATGCTGACCATGACGGCACCCGAAGCCTGGCGGGCGATTTCGCCCGTCTCCAGCGTGACTTCGTGATTACCGTACTGGAATGACTTGGTTACTTTCGCCACTTTGGGTGTCCTCGTCCGATCAGCGACGCAGGCCGAGGCGTTCGATCAGGCTCTGATAACGAGCCAGATCGCGATCCTTCAGATAGCCCAGCAGACGCTTACGCTGGTTGACCAGTTTCAGCAGACCACGACGGGAGTGATGATCCTGCTTATGCGTCTTGAAATGATCGGTGAGGTGTTCGATGCGGGCGGAAAGCAGGGCGACCTGCACTTCCGTGGAACCGGTATCGTTCGGCGCGCGGCCGAAGTCAGCAATGATCTTGCTGGACTGTTCTACAGAGAGGGACATGTGTGTCTTCCTTAAAAAGCGGGAGCGGAACTTGCGCAACGTCACCGCCTGATGACGTTGCGCAAGCTCCGACAGGTTGAGAGAAAAGTCTGAATCAAGCGGGTTATTGTACCGAGGGCCGGTGGATTGCAACAAGACCATCACATAACACGTTAAATGGCTGCAGGCAGATTGAAACCACGGAGAATGCGAATTCGGCCCTGTTCGTCACAATCCACGAGCGCCAATAGCCGCCCGTCATGATCGAAGGCAGCCGAATACGCGCGCGGATGCCCGATTGGCCAATCGATCTGACGCCCCTGTGAGACGGCTTGGCCGGCCGCAGCACCCAGGTGCAGCGCCGGCAGATCCGCTACACCCGCCGAAAGGGGCAGGATCAGCCCGTCCGCCGCTTCACTGCCCTGCTCGGCTGCCTCGCGCAACTCATCGAGGGTCACCATCGCCGGCTCGCGGAAGGGCTCTACCCATAGCCGACGCAGGGCGCTCAGATGGGCGCCACAGCCCAGTTTCTCGCCAAGGTCCACGGCCAGGCTGCGTACGTAGGTGCCGGACCCGCATTCCACGTAAAGCGAAAGCGTGTTTTCTGTGTGGGAGACCAGCTCCAGCCGATGGATGTCCACCTGGCGAGGCGGTGCCTGCACGACTTCACCGCGGCGTGCTTTGAGGTAAAGCGGTTCACCGCCCTGCTTAAGCGCCGAGTACGCCGGTGGTACCTGAACGATGCAGCCGCGCATCGTCGCCAGCGCGGCCTCGATGGCGGTCTCATCCAAGGACGGAACCGGGCGCTGATCAAGCACCTCACCCTCGAGATCGGCCGTCGTGGTTGTGATGCCCAGGCGGCATTCGGCCAGATAAGCCTTGCGTGAGCCAAGCAAATTGCCGGCGATCTTGGTGGCTTCGCCAAAGCACAGCGGCAACAGGCCGGTGGCCAACGGGTCGAGTGCGCCGGTATGCCCCCCCTTGGCCGCATGCAAGATGGCGATCGCCATCTGCAACGCCTTGTTGGAACTCATACCCAATGGCTTATCGAGCAACAGGATGCCGTGCAGATCACGGGCATCGGGGCGATGGCGGCGGCGACTCATGGTTTGCAGTATTCAACCCTCTCCCCTGGAGAGAGGTGCCTCAATCTTCGCTGTGATCCGCTTCTTGCGGCGGACTCTGACGCAACAGCTGTTCAATCCGCTCGCCTTTGTCTACCGAATCGTCGTATTTGAAGCGCAATTCCGGTACACGGCGAATGCGCATCGTGCGCGACAAAGAGCGACGAAATTCGCCGGCCAGTTCGTTGAGCGCCTTTACCGTTTCTTTTGACTGTTGCGGCAGCAGTGCGGTGACCCATACCGTTGCCCAATCCAGATCACGCGTGACTTCCACATCCGACACGCTGCACGACGGCAGGCCGTGATCACGCACGGCGGCGTGCACCAGCGTGCCGATCTCGCGGCGGAGTTCGGCGCCTACACGGTCGGTGCGTTTGAAATCGCGAGATGGCATCTAATGGCGTGATCGTTAAAGACGGAGAAATATTCGTTTAAAGCGTATGGCGTGTTCGTCATTCCGGCGGGAGCTGGAATGATGGTGAGGGGTCATCCAGTTTCAGCCTGGATTGCCCTCACCCAACCCTCCCCTCGTAGAAGAGAGGGGGGTTATTGCGTGGACTACAACGTGCGGGCAACTTCGATACGTTCGAAGCACTCGATCTGATCACCCACCTTCACGTCGTTGTACTGCTTCACGGCGATACCGCATTCCATGCCGTTGCGCACTTCGTCGACCAGATCCTTGAAGCGGCGCAGCGATTCCAGTTCGCCCTGGAAGATCACAGTGTTGTTGCGCAGCACGCGGATCGGCTTGCTGCGCTTGACCATACCTTCCGTCACCATGCAGCCGGCCACGGCGCCGAACTTGGAGCTGCGGAACACATCGCGCACCTGGGCAATGCCGATGATTTCCTCGCGCACTTCCACGCCGAGCAAACCAGAAGCCGCCTGCTTCACCTGGTCGATCACGTCATAGATGATCGAGAAGTAGCGGACATCCAGACCCGCCGTATCGATCACCTTGCGCGCCGAAGCATCGGCGCGCACGTTGAAGCCGATGATCAGAGCCTTCGAAGCCGCTGCCAGCGTTGCGTCGGATTCGGTGATGCCGCCGACGCCAGCAGCGATCACGTTCACCTTCACGTTCTCGTTGCCGATCTGGCTGAGCGAGTCGCGCAAGGCCTGCACGGAGCCTTGTACGTCGGCTTTGACCAGGATGTTGAGCGTCTGCTGCTCGGCTGCCTGGCCCATCTGCGCCATGATGTCTTCCAGGCGGTTGGCCTTGCTGACCATGCGTGTCTCGCGACGCTTCAATTGACGCTCTGCCGCCACTTCACGTGCCAAGCGCTCGTCGGCCACGGCTACGAAATCGTCGCCGGCCTCCGGTACGCCGGACAGGCCGAGCACCTGCACCGGAATCGAAGGGCCGGCTTCCTGTACGGTCTTGCCGGTCTCGTCGATCAGCGCGCGCATGCGGCCGTATTCGACACCGCACACCACGAAGTCGCCGCGCTTGAGCGTGCCCTGCTGCACCAGCACGGTCGCCACGGGACCTCTGCCACGATCAAGGCTCGATTCGATCACCACGCCTGAGGCCGGGCCATCCTCGACCGCCGTCAGCTCCATGATTTCAGCTTGCACTGAAATGGCGTCAAGCAAGGCATCTACGCCCATGCCGGTCTTGGCCGACACCGGTATGAACGGCGTATCGCCACCCCACTCTTCCGGGATCACCTCGAGATTGCCGAGGCCCTGCTTGACGTGATCCGGATTGGCGTCGGACTTATCCATTTTGTTGATCGCGACGATCAGCGGCACCTTGGCCGCACGTGCATGCTGCACAGCTTCCTGCGTCTGCGGCATGACACCGTCGTCAGCGGCCACCACCAACACCACGATGTCCGTGGACTGGGCGCCGCGTGCGCGCATCGCGGTGAACGCGGCGTGGCCAGGCGTATCCAGGAAGGTGATTACGCCCTTCGGCGTCGTCACATGATAGGCACCGATGTGCTGAGTAATGCCGCCCGCTTCGCCAGCCGCCACCTTGGTGCGGCGGATGTAATCGAGCAGCGAGGTCTTGCCGTGGTCGACGTGGCCCATGATGGTGACCACCGGCGGACGCGGTGTGCGTTCGCCTTCAAGCTCGGCGTTTTGCGTGTGCGCAGCCAGCGCGGCTTCTGCGCCCTGCTCACTGGCTTCCACTGCTTTGTGACCGAGTTCTTCCACCACCAGCATGGCGGTATCGCGATCGATGGTCTGGTTGATGGTGGCCATCACGCCCATCTTGAACAGCGCCTTGACCACTTCGGAGCCCTTGACCGCCATCTTCTGCGCGAGCTCGGCGACCACATTGGCGTCGCTCACGACCACCTCACGTACTACCGGCGCAGTAGGCTTGGAGAAGCCATGCGCGCCGGCAGCCGGTGCGCCGCCACGCGGCGCTTCGCGCACAGCGGACTTATTCGCCTTACCACCGCGCTTGGAGCGGCGAGCGCGATCGGCATCGGTCAGATGCAGCTCGCCAGCAGCAAAACGCTTGCCGCCTGCCACCTCATCACGGTCACGGAAGTTGCCGTGCTTGACCTTGCCACGATCGGCACCACTGCTCGGCGCAGGTGCCGGAGCGGGCGCCGGTGCCGGCGCAGGTGCTGCCGCGACGGGTTTCTTCTCACGCTTACGCGGCTCATGGATGCGCGGCAGGATCATGCCCAGCGAGTTGGGATCGATGCGCTGCACGGCCGGGGATTCGGCCACTTTTTCTTCCTCGGGTTTGACTACCGGCTCGGGTTCACGGACCGGCTCTTCTTGTTCGACATGCTTGGCTTGTTCGACATGCGTGGATTGCTGTTGCGCGGCTTGCGCCTGCGCTTCGGCAGCAGCTTTCGCCGCAGCTTCCTGGCGCGCGCGCTCGACCGCTTCGGCCTCGTGGCGTGCTGCTTCTTCAGCACGCTGACGCACTTCTTCCTGGCGCCGACGCTCGGTCTCTGCGCGTTCTGCGCGCTCCTGTTCTTCGTGCTCGCGTTGCTGCTGCGATTCCTGCAACCGGCGCAAAGCCTCTTCGCGCTCGGTATCCGTGCTCGCTTCCTCGGCGATCACGCTCCGTTTGACGTAGGTGCGTTTGGCGCGCACTTCCACGTTCACCGTCTTGGCGCTGGAAGTACCGCGACCGCCTGGCGTGGACACCTTCAGTTCGCTGATCTTGCGGCGCTTGAGCGTGATCTGTCGCGGCGAGGAATCCTCCGCTTCAACGGTGGCATCTGCCTTGCCGTGCGTGCGGCGCAGAAAGCCCAGCAGCTTTACCTTCTCGGTGCTGCTGATGACCTGCTCCGGGTTCGAGAACTTCATGCCGGCCTCGCCGAGCTGCGTCAGCAGCCGGTCGACGGGCATGCCCAGAACCTGAGCGAGTTGTTTGATTGTGACGTCCGACATCGTGATTCTTTCTCCGCCGTTCCCGCGCTTATCGTCCGTACAAAACCGTTCTTTATTAAACATGTTCTTGCACGGCCACCTCCGTCCTTGGTGGAGACCTCATCGGTCTCCCGGCGCGCCCATCCGGGACGCTGCCGCCCGCGGTTAGCCGCCCTTCTCCAGCCGCGCAATCATCGGCGCACGCGCCGCCATGATGAGTGCTGCAGCACGATCTTCGTCCATGCCTTCGATGTCGATCAGGTCGTCGACCGCGAGGTCGCCCAGATCGTCCATCGTGACGACGCCGCGCTCTGCCAGCGCGTAGGCCGTTGATTCATCCATGCCATCCATGTCCAGCAGTTCCTGCGAAGGCTGGTGATCGTCGAGGTTTTCCTCGACTGCCAGCGCTTCGGTCAGCAGCGAGTCGCGGGCGCGGGCACGCAGCTCTTCGACGATGTCTTCGTCGAAGCCTTCGATGGCCAGCAGTTCCGCGCTCGGCACGTAGGCGATTTCTTCAACACTGGAGAAACCTTCCTGCACCAGGATGTTGGCAATTTCCTGGTCCACTTCCAGCTTGTCCATGAACAGCTGGCGGGCGGACTCCTGCTCGGCTTCGCTCTTGGCAGCGACCTGGTCCTGGGTCATCACGTTGAGCTGCCAGCCGGTGAGCTTGCTGGCCAGGCGCACATTCTGGCCGCCACGGCCGATGGCCTGGGAGAGCTTGTCCTCGGCTACCGCGATGTCCATCGAGTGCTTGTCTTCATCCATGATGATGGACTGCACTTCCGCCGGCGCCATGGCGTTGATCACGTACTGGGCCTGATTTTCGTGCCACAGGATGATGTCCACACGCTCGCCGTTGAGCTCGTTCGACACCGCCTGCACACGCGAACCACGCATGCCGATGCAGGCGCCGATCGGATCGGTACGGGTGTCGTGCGCCACCACAGCGATCTTGGCGCGGTCGCCCGGATCGCGGGCGCAGCCCTTGATCTCGACGAGGCCCTGGCCAACTTCCGGCACTTCAAGCTTGAACAGCTCGATCATGAATTCCGGCGCAGCGCGCGACACGAACAACTGCGGACCGCGTGCTTCGGATTTCACTTCAAACAGGTAGCCGCGCACGCGATCGCCGACGCGATGCGATTCACGCGGAATGGTCTTGTCGCGCGGAATAAAGGCTTCGGCATTACCGCCGAGGTCGAGGTAGACGTTGCCGCGCTCGACGCGCTTGACGATGCCGGTGACCAGTTCGCCCACGCGGTCCTTGAACGCATCGACCACCTGCTGGCGCTCGGCTTCGCGCACACGTTGCACGATGACCTGCTTGGCTGCCTGAGCAGCGATGCGGCCAAATTCGGCATTTTCAATCTGATGCTCGACGAAATCACCGATCTGCGAACCCGGGCTTTCGTCCTCAGCGTCCATCAGGCGCAGCTGGCGGAACGGAGATTCCATCTCACCATCGTCAGCGATCACTTCCCAGCGGCGGAACGTCTCGTAGTCGCCCGAGTTGCGATCGATGGTGACGCGGATATCCGGATCTTCATCCGGATAACGTTTTTTCGCCGCCGACGCCAACGCCGCTTCCATCGCTTGGAAGATCACATCGCGCGACACGCCTTTTTCGTTGGCAACCGCATCAACGACCAGCAAAAGCTCTTTGCTCATTGCAACCACTCCGTGAACGCTGTCCAGCGTTCCATCACAGATTGACCTTTAATTCGACTCTTTCTTCTTGCTCGGCTTGCGACCGCCGGGCTTGGGCTGCGGCACGTAACCGAGCGCTGCCCAGTCCGGCACGATGCGTGCGCTTTCCACCGCGTCGTGCTCGAACTGAAATACTTTGCCTTCAGCTTCCAGACCGATCTGCGCGCCTTCCACCGAAACAACTTTGCCGCGCAGACGGCGACGCCCTTCCAGCGGCGCCTTCAACAGAACCTTCACTTCCTGTCCGGCCACTTTTGCGAACTGCCCGGCGGTGAACAGCGGACGATCGATACCGGGCGAAGACACTTCCAGCACGTAATGACCGGGAATGGGATCTTCAACATCGAGCAGCGCCGAGAGTTCGCGGCTGGCTGCCTCGCAATCGTCGAGGGTGACCTCGCGCCCTTCAGTATCGATGTAGACACGCAGCGTGCTCTGCCCTTGTGAAGGACTGAATTCCACACCGATGCATTCCAGCTGGAGATCTGCCAAAACCTCGGTGAAGCGTTGTGCTAGCGCCTGTGTGTCCACTCTTCCTCGATACCGTTACGGGAAACAAAAAATGGGCTCGAACGGCCCATTCCCTTACCTTGCCGATGTGCCGCCCTGCCAGGCCTTTCCTTGTGCCCCGAACCGGTGATTATCACCCGGAAGCGCACGTTCGCATCCTTACGCCCAACAAAAAAGCCTCGCTAGGAGGCTTTCTTGTCCAAGAAAGATCTGATTGCCTGCCGATTCGCGCCCGTCCGGGGGACTTTATACGCGCTTCTGACCGCTACAGAGTCTGCAAAGTATACGTAACAGAACGGTGCGGTGCAATGATTTATCGCCCTTCCATCGGTCAAATATTGCGTTGAAGACTGGACAGTAAACAGCATTCCCAGCCATGCCGTCATTTGGTGCAAATTTTCTTGAGGCATAAAAAAACGGCGATCTTTTCAAGATCGCCGTTTTTTCTGATGTAGTGGTAGCGGGGGTAGGATTCGAACCTACGACCTTCGGGTTATGAGCCCGACGAGCTGCCAGACTGCTCCACCCCGCATCAGAGTCCGAGAATGTTAGCGACTTGGCCGGATTCTTGCAAGACCATGACAGCTATTTTTTCTCTTTCGCGGGAAGAAATTTTTCTCTCAGCCCACAAATGCCTGCTTGCACCAGCTCAACAGCGGGCCCCAATACAAACCAAGGCCAAGCAGCACCAATGCATTCAGTGACAACACCAGACGCAGGGTGAAATCAGGCTGGACGCGTACTTCGGTGCCGGCTTCCGGCTTGTCGAAATACATCACCTTCACCACGCGCAGGTAGTAGTAGAGGCCGATGATCGCGAACACGGCGCCGACGATCGCCAACCACAACATGCCAGCATGTATCGCAGCCTGCAGCACGAGCAGCTTGGCGAAGAACCCGAACAGCGGCGGCACGCCAGCCAGCGAGAACAACGCGAGCATCATCAGGAATGCCATCCACGGCGCGCGCTGATTCAGGCCCTTGAAATCATCGATGTTGTCGCATTCGAAGCCGGCGCGGCTCAGCGCAAGAATCACGCCGAAGGCTGCGGTGGACATCAGCGCATAGCTCACCGCGTAGAACATGGCGGCGGAATAGCCTTCCGGCCCCGCGTTGACCAGACCCAGCAGCAGGTAGCCCATGTGCGAGATGGTCGAATAGGCAAGCAGACGCTTGAGATTGCTTTGAACGATGGCCACCACGTTGCCGATAGCCAGCGATATGACGGCAAGTACGGCAAGCATCATCTGCCAGTGCTGCGACAAATCACCCATACCGGTCGCCAGCAGGCGGAACGCCATGCCGAACGCGGCAAGCTTGGAAGCCGAGCCGATGAAGGCGGTTACCGCCGTCGGCGAGCCTTCATAAACATCCGGAATCCACATGTGGAACGGCGCCACGCCGAGCTTGAACGCCACGCCAATGATCAGGAACACCAGGCCGAATACCAGGAGATGCGGCATCGCGCTGTGTGGGATCGCCTCATGCAACTGAGCAAGACCCAGCGTGCCAGTGGCGCCGTAGATCATCGACATGCCGTACAACAGCATGCCCGACGACAGCGCGCCCAGCACGAAGTACTTGATGGCAGCTTCGGAGGACAAGCTGGAATCACGATTCAACGCAACCAATGCGTATGACGACAACGTCAGCAATTCCAGGCCGAGGTAGATCATCACCAGATTGCCAGCCGAGACCAGCAACATGACGCCGATCACCGCGAACAACATGAGTGTGTAGAACTCGCCCGCAAATAACTTGCGGTCGAGCATATACGGACGGCCATAGATGAAGACCAGGATGGTCGACAGGATCGCGAACAGTTTGAGGATGGTGCCCAGACCGTCGCGAATGAACATGCCGTTGAAGGCAGTGACTGCGCCTTCGGGCTGATAGCGCAGCACCAGGTAACCCGTCACCAGCAGCACGCCGATGGAGAGCCAATGCAGGTAGACGCGCTCGGCCGGCTTCATGAAAGCGTCCGCCAGCAAGAGAACGCACGCCGCCGCAACCAGAAAAAATTCCGGCAGCATGATGAGAATGTCGTTGATAGTCGGCATGGGCGTTCTCGATCAGACCTTGTGAATAGCAAGTACTTGCACCAGCTGGTTCACCGAAATGTTCATCAGGTGGGTCAGCGGTTCCGGCCAGACGCCGATCAGTATCGTCAACGCGGCGAACGCGCCCAGCACCAGCCACTCGCGGCCGTTGATGTCTTTCATTTCTGCCACATGCGAGTTGGTCACTTCGCCCCATAGCACGCGCTTGACCAGCCACAGTGTGTACGCCGCACCGATGATCAGCGTAAACGCGGCGAACAACGCGATCCACGGATTAGCGCTGAAGCTGGCCAGGATCACCATGAACTCGCCCACGAATCCGCTGGTGCCCGGCAGACCGCAGTTGGCCATCGCGAACAGCACGTAGAAGAAGCCGAACCACGGCATGACGTTGATCACGCCACCGTAATCCTTGATCAGGCGGGTGTGCAGCCGGTCATACAGCACGCCGATGCACGAGAACATCGCGCCCGAGACGAAACCGTGCGAGATCATTTGCACCATCGCGCCCTGCATGCCCAGGCGCGCGGCATCGGTGTTGCCCTGATCACGCACCAGCATGAAGGCGATGAAGATACCCAGGGTGACAAAGCCCATGTGTGCCACGGACGAATAGGCCACCAACTTCTTCATGTCCTCCTGCACCAGCGCGACGTAGCCAATGTAGACCACGGCGATCAGGCTGAGCAGGATCACGACCCACGCGAATTGATGCGAGGCATCCGGCACGATCGGCAGGCTGAAACGGAGGAAGCCGTATCCGCCGATCTTCAGCATCACCGCCGCCAGCACCACCGAACCACCGGTGGGCGCTTCCACGTGCGCATCCGGCAACCATGTGTGCACCGGCACCATCGGCACCTTCACCGCAAACGCGATCAGGAAGGCGAAGAACAGCCAGCTCTGCTCGGTCAGCGACAGCGGCAGCGCCTGCAGCGCGTGCAGATCCCACGTCCCTGCCTTCAGGTACAGGTAGATCAGGCCGATCAGCATGAAGATCGAGCCGAAGAACGTGTAGATGAAGAACTTCAAGGTAGCGTAAACGCGACGCGGACCACCCCAGATGCCGATGAGGATGAACATCGGGATCAGCATCGCTTCGAAGAACGCATAGAACAGCAAAGCGTCGGTGGCGCAGAACACGCCGATCATCAGGCCTTCGAGCACCAGCATGGCTGCCATGTATTGGTGCGGCTTGTCCTGGATGACTTCCCAAGCACCCACGATCACCAGGATGCCCACGAAGGTGGTCAGCAGGATCAGCGCTACGGAAATGCCGTCGATGCCTAAGCCATAGTGGACATTGAGCGATTCGATCCACACATGGCTTTCGACCAGCTGCATCCCGGAAACGTCCGGGTTGTACTGGGGGATGAGGAACAGGCTGATGGCGAAAGTGAGGATGGCCATCAGCAGAGAGATCCAGCGCGCCGCATTGGGGCGGCCGGAACCGGCCAGCAACACGGGGACCGCGCCGACGATGGGCAGCCAGATCAGCAGGCTGAGCAGATGATTGAACATGGAGCTCGCTTCCCTTATTGCCCGATCAACCAATACCCGCCCAGAAGCAGGATCAGTCCGAGGATCATCGCAAAGGCATAGTGGTACAGATAACCAGACTGGATACGGCGCGCGCCCGCGGCGATACGCTGCACCAGACTTGCCGAACCGTCGATCAGCACGCCGTCGATCACGGCGGCGTCACCGCCCTTCCAGAACATGCGTCCCAGCTTTACGCCGCCGCGCGCAAAGATCGCGAAGTAGATGTCATCGACCCAGTATTTGCGGTCGAGGATTACCCAGATCGGCTTGAGCGCACTCTTGATCTTGTCGGCCACCGACGGATTGAACAGGTAGATGTACGTCGTGATGATGAACGCCGCCAGCACCAAGAAGAACGGCAGCTGGGTAAAGCCTTGCAGCGCCATTGCCAGCGAACCATGGAATTCCTTGCCAATTTCGCCGAGCACATTATTGGCTTCATCCACATGGATGGCACCACCGAACCAGTTGCCAAACAGCATCGGCTGGACGGTGAAGAGACCCACCAACAGCGACGGAATGGCCAGCAGGATCAGCGGCAACGTCACCACCCACGGCGACTCTTTGGGCGGATGATGCAACACGCCTGGCTCATGATGATCATGATCGTCATGGTGATCATCGTGAGCATGCGCATCGTGATGGCCGTGATGCTCGACCACTTTGAAGCGCTCCTTGCCGTGGAAGGTCATGTACATCTGACGGAACGTATAGGTTGCCGTCACGAAGGCACCGATCACCACACAGAAATACGCGTAACCCGAACCCCAGCGATGCGACTCATGTACGGCATCGATGATCGAGTCCTTCGAATAGAAACCCGAGAAAAACGGCACACCGCACAGCGCCAGCGCACCGATCCACATCGTGATCCAGGTGATCGGCATGTACTTGCGCAAGCCGCCCATGTAGCGCATGTCCTGCTCATGGTGCATGGCGATGATCACCGAACCTGCACCGAGGAACAGCAGCGCCTTGAAGAAGGCGTGCGTCATCAAGTGGTACACCGCGCCAGCGTAGGCGGACACGCCCAGCGCAACCGTCATGTAGCCCAGCTGCGACAGCGTGGAGTACGCCACCACGCGTTTGATGTCGTTCTGCACGATGCCGATCAGACCGGTGAACAACGCACCGGTAGCGCCGATGACAAGCACCACGCTCAGCGCAGTTTCCGACAGCTCGTACAGCGGCGACATGCGGGCCACCATGAAGATACCGGCGGTCACCATCGTCGCGGCGTGGATCAGTGCGGAGATCGGGGTTGGGCCTTCCATCGAGTCGGGCAGCCACACGTGCAACGGCACCTGTGCGGACTTACCCATGGCACCGATGAACAGCAGGATGCAGATCACCGTGGCCGCATCCCAGTGGATGCTCTGGGTAAGCGTCAGCGTCTTGCCCACGAGCGTCGGCGCAGCACCAAACGCCGTGGCGTAGTCCAGCGTACCCAGGAAGTACAGGATCGCCGCGATACCCAGCAGGAAACCGAAATCGCCCACGCGGTTGACGATAAATGCCTTGAGGTTGGCGAAGATCGCCGTCGGGCGTTTGTACCAGAAGCCGATCAGCAGATACGACACCAGGCCCACCGCTTCCCAGCCGAAGAACAGCTGGAGGAAGTTGTTGCTCATCACGAGCATCAACATCGAGAAGGTGAACAACGAGATATAGCTGAAGAAGCGTTGATAGCCGTCGTCATCCGCCATGTAGCCGATGGTGTACACATGCACCAGCAGCGACACGAAGGTGACGACTACCATCATCATCGCGGTGAGGCGATCAATGAGGAAACCGACGCTGGCGGTGTATTTACCGATCTCGAACCAGGTGTAGATGTTGTGGTTGTAAACCGGAGCCCCACCAGCGGTGATCTGGTACAGCACGTAGAACGACAGGCCGCAAGAGATCAGCAGACCGAGGATGGTAACGCTATGCGCACCGGCGCGGCCGATCTGCTTGCCAAAGAATCCGGCCAGCAGGCAACCGACGAGCGGCGCCAGCGCAATGGTCAACAGGATGGAGGAGGAAAGTTCCATGATGCTCAACCCTTCATGCTGTCGATTTCGGCGACGTTGACCGTGCTGCGGTTACGGAACAGCAGGACCAGGATCGCCAGGCCGATGGCGGATTCCGCCGCAGCCACTGTGAGGATGAAGAACACGAAGACCTGCCCCGCCACGTCATGACTGAAGCGCGAGAAGGCCACGAAGTTGATGTTGACGGCGAGCAGCATCAACTCGATCGCCATCAGCAGCACGATCACGTTCTTGCGGTTGATGAACAACCCTGCCACCGAGATGCAGAACAGGATCGCGCCCAACACGATGTAATGCGAAAGCGTAATCATGGCTTGGACTCCTGGACCGGTGCTGCAGGCGGGGTTTCAACCGGACGCTCCGCCGCCATCTTGATGATGCGCACGCGATCCTTCGCCCTGACCGCCACCTGTTCGCTGGCGTGCTGCTTGCGCGCGCCAGTGCGCTGGCGCAGCGTCAAAGCGACGGCGGCGATCACGCCCACGGTGAGGATAAGCGCGGCGATTTCGAACGGCAGCAGGTATTGCGAGTACAGCGCCATGCCCAGCCACGCGGTGTTGGACATGCCTGCGGCAGTAGCCGGATTCTCGCCCATCGTCTGCGCATGCATCACACGCACGCCGATCAAGCCGAGCATTTCCACCAGCATCACCACTGCCACGACCAAGCCGACAGGCAGATATTTCACGAAGCCCTCGCGGATCTTTTCCTGGTCGATGTCGAGCATCATCACCACGAACAGGAACAGCACCATCACGGCACCGACATAGACCACGATCAAGGCGATGGCAAGGAATTCAGCTTCTGCCAGCATCCAGATACAGGCTGTGCTGAAGAAGGTGAGCACCAGCGCGAGCACGGCATGCACCGAGTTGCGCAGCGTGATCACCGACAGCGCCGCGACCACGGTAACCGCAGCGAAGGCGTAGAAGCAGACGAGTTGAAACAAGGACGTGTCGATCATGGTATGTCCTTAGCGGTAAGCCGCGTCCTGAGCACGGGCCGCCGCGATATCCGCCTCGAAGCGGTCACCGATGGCCAGTAGCTGGGGCTTGGTCACCACATTCTCGCCGCGATGCTCGAAGTGGTACTCGTGGATGTGCGTTTCGACGATCGAGTCCACCGGGCAGCTTTCCTCGCAGAAGCCGCAGTAGATGCACTTGAACAGGTCGATGTCATAGCGTGTGGTACGGCGCTGGCCGTCGCTGGCACGCGGCGCGGAGTCGATGGTGATCGCCAGCGCCGGACACACCGCCTCGCACAGTTTGCACGCGATGCAGCGTTCCTCGCCGTTGGCGTAGCGACGCAACGCATGCAGGCCGCGGAAACGGTTGGACTTGGGGATGTGCTCCATCGGGTAGCGCATCGTGTACTTCGGCAGAAACATGTACCGAAGCGTGAGCGCCATGCCTTTGAGTAGCTCGATGAGCAGCAGGCTCTTGAAATAGTTGGTAACGCGGGACATGGTTTTTCCTTAGCCTCCCGTGCCGACGTGGACCCAGCCGTAGTACTTCATGCAGCCGGCAACGAGCACCCAGACAATGCCGATGGGAATGAACACCTTCCAGCCCAGGCGCATGATCTGGTCGTAGCGATAGCGCGGGAAAGTGGCACGGAACCACAGGAACAGGGTGGCGAACACGAAGACCTTAATAGCCAGCCACACCGGGTTGGCCGCTCCCAGCACGGGCACGCTGGCCGGAAACGGACTCAACCAGCCACCGCAGAACAGGATCGAAGCCAAGAAGGCGACCAGGATCATGTTGGCGTATTCAGCCAGGAAGAACAGCGCAAACGCCGAACCGGAATATTCCACGTGGAAGCCAGCCACGATTTCCGATTCGCCTTCCGCCACGTCGAACGGCGCGCGGTTGGTTTCGGCCACGCCCGAGATGAAGTAGACGACGAACACCGGCAGCAGCGGCAGCCAGAACCAGTCGAACAGGCCCTTGTTGCCGGCCTGCGCATGCACGATGTCGGTCAGGTTCAGGCTACCCGCCAGCACCAGCACACACACCAGGCACAGCCCCATGGCCAGTTCGTACGAGATCACCTGCGCCGCCGAACGCATCGCACCAAGCAGTGCGTAACGCGAGTTGGAGGACCAGCCGGCGAGGATGATGCCGTACACGCCCAGCGAGGTCATCGCCAACAGATACAACAGACCGGCGTTGGCATTGGACAGCACGGCCTTGTCACTGAACGGAATCACCGCCCAGGCAGCCAGCGCCGGCACCAGGCCGATCAGCGGCGCGAGGTAATACAGCGCCTTGTTTGCGTTGGTGGGAAGAATGACTTCCTTCACCAGCAGCTTCACCACGTCGGCGAAGGCCTGCAGCAAACCGAATGGCCCGACCTTGTTGGGCCCCATGCGCACGTGCATCCAGCCGATGACCTTGCGCTCCCACCACACGTACAGCGCGACCGCGATAACCAGCGGTAGCACGACGCAAATCGTGTAGAGAAGCGGCAGCAGAAGCTGATGGATAAGTTGATCGCCCATGAGTTACGCCTTGCTCAAGGTGATGGCCGCGCCATACGGCGGCAACGTCGCGGTTTGATCATGGGCAGCCTCGATCCACACGGCGCCATCGGGCAGCGTGGCATCGATGACCAGCGGCAGGACAGCATTCGCCAGCTTGACCTTGTCGCCTTCGCTCAAGCCCTGACGCTGCGCTTCGTTCGCGTTCAAACGCACAGACGGCACACGATTAAGCGGATGTGCTTGCAACGCGCCCGCGCGACGGACCACCGCATCGCTGCGATAGATCGGCCAGGTGACCAGACGGCTAAGACCTTGCACCGGTTTGCGCTCGGCCAGTCCTTGCGACACAGCGGCCTGGCGTTCGGCCATGCCTTCGCGCAGGCCGGCTATATCGTCGAATTCGAAGCCAGCCAGCTTCATCTGGCCACCCAACGCACGCAGCACTTTCCAGCCTGCACGTGCTTCGGCTGGCGCCTTGGCACCCGCTTCCACGCGCTGCAGAAGACCATCCACGTTCACCAGCGTGCCTTCGATTTCCGGCAGCAGCCCGATCGGCAGGATCACGTCGGCTACATCGCGTAGTGTCGCATTGGCGAAGGCGCTGAAAGCAACGATATGCTGCGCACCGTTCAATGCGTTGGCGACAGCCGCGCCATCAGCGAAATCATGTGGGAATTCCAGGCCGTACAGCAGGTAGGCCTTGCGTGGTTGTGCCAGCATGGCCTGCGCATTCAGGCCGCCGTTGCCGGGAAGTACGCCCGCCTTCGCAAGGCCCACAGCGTTGGCACCAACCGGCAGCTCGTTGTAGGCCGCACCGGTAGCTTCGGCGATGAAGCGCGCCACAGCACGCAGCCAGGAGGCTTGCGGATGCGTGACAGCCGCTTCGCCAAGGATCACCACGGCATGACCAGACTTCAGCGCTTCGACAGCCTCGCGGGCCTTGTCGGTCAGCTGCAGGGGCGCAAGCGATTCGCTGGAAATGAAACCGGGCTGCGCGACACCACCATCGATCAACGCCTTGGCTAGCACCAGCAGCGAGTCAACCAGGTAGTGCGGCGGCACCACAGCTTCGCCGGACAGGTTGTAGTTGAAGTTGAACTCGGCCGGATTGACAGCGTAGACCTTGGCACCCTTCTTCACCGCCTGATGGATGCGGTGGTTGAGCAGCGGCATTTCATAACGCAGGTCGGAACCAACCAGCAGCACCGCCTTCACCTTGTCCACATCGGCGACCGGCATGGCGAAGGTTTGCGCCACTGCGTTGTCAGCAAAATCGAGCTGACGCAAGCGATGATCAATGTGCGCGCTACCCAGGCCTTGCGCGAGGCGAACCAGTAGCTCACCTTCCTCGCTGGTCGTAGCCGGATGGACCAGCACACCGAGATCACTGCCCGGCACGCTCTTCAGTGCTTCGACGGCAGCGGCGAGCGCGTCGTCCCAGGTGGTCTTCTGCCACTGGCCGTTGCGCTTCACTTCCGGCGCATGTACGCGATCGGCGGCATACAAGCCTTCGTGGCTATAGCGATCACGATCGGACAACCAACATTCGTTGACGGCTTCGTTGTCACGCGGCACGTTGCGCAGCACTTCACCGCGACGCGTGTGCAACCACAGGTTGGAGCCCAATGCATCGTGATAAGCCACCGACGGCTTGGCGATCAGCTCCCAGGCGCGTGCCTTGAACTGGAACGGCTTGTTGGTGAGCGCACCCACCGGGCACACGTCGATGACGTTACCGGACAACTCGGTCTCCAGCGCCTTGCCGATGTAGGTACCGATCTGCAAGTTCTCACCACGGCTCATACCACCGAGTTCGTAAGTGCCGGCAATCTCGCTGGTGAAGCGCACGCAACGCGTACACTGGATGCAGCGAGTCATTTCGGTGGCGACCAGGGAGCCGAGGTTTTCGTCGGCGATGGTGCGCTTGCGCTCGGTGTAGCGCGACACGCTGCGGCCATAGCCGAGCGCGACGTCCTGCAGTTCGCACTCGCCGCCCTGATCGCAGATCGGGCAATCGAGCGGATGGTTGATCAGCAGGAATTCCATCACATCGCGCTGGAACTTCAGCGCCTTGTCGGAACGCGTGATGACCTTCATGCCTTCGGCCACCGGCGTGGCGCAGGCCGGTTGCGGCTTGGGCATCATGCGGCCGCCCATTTCCACGTCCACCAGGCACATGCGGCAATTGGCGGCGATCGGCAGCTTGCGGTGATAGCAGAAGCGCGGAATGGCGATACCGACGTTGTCAGCCGCCTCGATGATCATGGCGCCCTTGCGGATCTGCGTGGGCTTGCCATCGATCTCGATGTTCACCAGATCGGGCGCGGTATTGGCTGGCTGCGCACTCATGCAGCAACTCCACGGGTTTCGGCGAGACGGTCCTCGGTCATCGAGCGGCCGTGCTGCACGTAGTATTCGAATTCATTCCAGAACTTGGCGAGGAAGCCCTGCACCGGCCACGCAGCGGCTTCGCCGAATGCACAGATGGTGTGGCCTTCGATCTGGCCGGCGATGGCCTTCAGGCGATGCAGGTCGTCCTGCGTGCCTTTGCCTTCCACGATGCGCGTCAGGACGCGGAACATCCAGCCGGTACCTTCGCGGCACGGTGTGCACTGGCCGCAAGATTCGGCGTGATAGAACTGCGAGATGCGATGGCAAGCCTTCACCATGCAGGTGGTCTCATCCATCACGATCACGGCACCGGAGCCGAGGCCCGAGCCCAGCTTCTGCAGGCAGTCGTAATCCATGGTGGCCGACATCATTTCCTCGGCGTTGAGCACCTTCATCGAGGAGCCACCAGGAATCACAGCCTTCAATTTGTTGCCATGGCGCACACCACCGGCCATCTCAAGCAGATCCTTGAATGATGTGCCGAGGCGGATCTCGAAGTTGCCCGGCTTGTTGACGTGGCCGGACACCGAGAAGATCTTCGGGCCACCGTTGTTCGGCTTGCCAAGATTCAAGAACCAATCGGCACCGTTGCGCAGGATGGCCGGCACCGAAGCATAGGTCTCGGTGTTGTTGATCGTGGTGGGCTTGCCGTACAGACCGAAATTAGCCGGGAACGGCGGCTTGAAGCGCGGCTGGCCCTTCTTGCCTTCCAGCGATTCCATCAACGCGGTTTCTTCGCCGCAGATGTAAGCACCGGCGCCGAGTGCGCCATAGATGTCCACATCAATGCCGGTGCCCTGGATATTCTTGCCGAGCAGGCCGGCAGCGTAGGCTTCCTTCAGCGCCTCTTCGAAATGCTCGAAGGGTTCGTGATGGAATTCACCGCGCAGGTAGTTATAGGCCACCGTCGAGCCGGTCGCGTAGCACGCAATCGCCAGGCCCTCAATCACCGAATGCGGGTTGTAGCGCAAGATGTCGCGGTCTTTTGCCGTACCGGGTTCCGATTCGTCGGAATTGCAGAGAATGTACTTCTGCATGGTGCCCTTGGGCATGAAGGACCACTTCAAGCCAGTCGGGAAGCCCGCGCCGCCACGACCACGCAGATTGCTGTTCTTGACGATATCGACGATCGACGCGGGATCAGGCTTCTCGGCGAGAATCTTCTTCCACGCCTTGTAGCCGTCCACCTGCAGGTAGCTATCCATCGCCCACGGCTTGTCAAAATGCAGCGTGGTGTAGACGACCTGGTGTTCCTGGGGTGCGGGTCCGACTGCCATGGTGCCCTGCCCTCTCACTTCAAGCCATCGAGAATCTCGTCGACCTTATCGGTCGTGAGACGCTCGTGGTAATGGCCATTGACCGTCATCGCCGGCGCATACACGCAGGCAGCGATGCACTCTTCTTCTTTCTTCAGGTACACACGTCCATCCGACGTGCTCTCGCCTGCTTTGATGCCCAGCTTCTTCTCGCAATGGCGCAACAGATCTTCACCACCGTTGAGCCAGCACGAGATGTTGGTGCAGACGGCGACGTTGTTGCGCCCAACCGGCTTGGTTTCCAGCATCGAGTAGAAGCTGGAGACCTCGTAGGCCCACACAGCAGGTACGTCGATGTACTTGGCGACCGCGGTAATCAGCTCATCGTTGAGATAACCGTGGTTCTGCTCTTGCGCGGCGAACAACGCCTGGATTAGCGCGGAGCGCTTGCGATCCGGCGGGAACTTGGTCAGCCAGTGATCGATGTGATGGCGCGTGTGCTCGGTAAGCACGACGAGCGGATCGACGTGCTTGACCTGCTCGTAATTTCCGGTGGCTTTCATGTGTGCTTATCCTCCGGGCTCAGCGATCGACTTCGCCGAACACGAGGTCATAGGTGCCGATGACCGCCACCGCGTCAGCCAGCATATGGCCGCGTACGAGGACATCCATCGACGAAAGGTGCGCGAAGCCCGGTGCACGCAGGTGCACGCGGAACGGCTTGTTCGCACCGTCGGAGATCAGATAGCAGCCAAACTCGCCCTTCGGCGCTTCGACCGCCGCATAGGTTTCGCCGGCCGGCACGCCATAGCCTTCGGTGAACAGCTTGAAGTGGTGGATCAAGGCTTCCATGTCTTCCTTCATGGCCTCGCGCTTGGGCGGCGCGACCTTGAAGTTTTCCACCATCACCGAGCCGGGGTTGGCGCGCAACCAATCCACGCACTGCTTGATGATGCGGTTGGATTGACGCATTTCTTCGATGCGCACCAGATAACGGTCGTAGCAGTCGCCATTGACGCCCACCGGGATGTCGAAATCCACGTCGGCGTACTTGGCATACGGCTGCTTCTTGCGCAGGTCCCAGGCGATACCCGAGCCACGCAACATCACGCCGGTCATACCCCACTGCTGGGCCATTTCCGGCGAGACCACGCCGATGCCGACGGTGCGCTGCTTCCAGATGCGGTTTTCGGTAAGCAGCTCTTCGTATTCGTCAACTTTCTTGGAGAAGTCCGCGGTGAAGGCGTCGAGGAAGTCGAGCATGGAACCTTCGCGCCAACTGTTGAGGCGCTTCAGATCCTTGCCTTTGTGCCAAGGCGATTCACGGTACTGCGACATCTTCCCCGGCAGATCACGATAGACGCCGCCTGGACGATAGTAGGTGGCATGCATGCGCGCGCCGGAGACGGCTTCGTAGCAATCCATCAGCTCTTCACGCTCACGGAAGGCGTACAGGAACACCGCCATCGCACCAAGATCGAGCGCGTTCGAACCGACCCACATCAGGTGATTGAGGATGCGGGTGATCTCGTCGAACATCGTGCGGATGTACTGCGCACGAACCGGCGCCTCGATACCCAGCAGGGTTTCAATGGCGCGCACATACGCGTGCTCGTTGCACATCATCGACACGTAGTCGAGACGATCCATGTAGCCGATCGATTGATTGAACGGCTTGGATTCGGCGAGCTTCTCGGTACCGCGATGCAGCAGGCCGATATGTGGATCGGCGCGCACCACGGTTTCGCCGTCCATTTCCAGCACCAGACGCAGCACACCGTGCGCGGCTGGATGCTGCGGGCCGAAGTTCATCGTGTAATTGCGAATTTCTTGCGCGGCCATGCTCAGTTCTCCCGCCAATGGTCAGCGGCTTCCGCCTTCGCTTGCATCAGGTCGGCGTCATCACGGATCACGCGCGGTACCAGCACGCGCGGCTCGATCGACACGGGTTCGTAGATCACGCGCTTCTGCTCGGGGTCGTAGCGCACTTCCACGTTGCCGATCAGCGGGAAGTCCTTGCGGAACGGATGGCCGACGAAACCGTAATCGGTAAGGATGCGGCGCAGATCCGGATGGCCTTCGTAGATGATGCCGAACAGGTCGAACGACTCGCGCTCGAACCAGTTGACGCCCGGCCAGATGCCCGTGACTGAAGGTACGACAGGCAGATCGTTATCGTCGCAGAACACACGCACGCGCAGGCGCTGATTGAGTTCGATCGATAGCAGATGGAACACGGAGGCGTAACGCTTCGGGATCGACACATCGCGCGGACGATCTCCCCAGGTAAAGCGGCCAACCGCCTCACCCTCCACACCACGCGAGAAGCCGTTGCCCGACACATCAGTGGTATCCCACTCGGTCTGACCATAGCTCAGATAATCCACACCGCACAGGTCGACCAGTTCGCTGAAGCGGAAGCCAGGTTCGTCGCGCAATGCGGTGGCAACAGCCAGCAAGTTGGCTGCCTCAACCACCGCCGTGACAGCGCCATGGCTGGTGGTGACGGTGAGCTTGTCGCCGAATCGCGCGGCAAGCCGCTCGACCAGCGAGTTAGTTTGCGTATCGCTCATGACTGACTGCGCCTTTTAGGAACGCGCGATGGTGCTGGTACGACGAATCTTCTTCTGCAACTGCAGAATGCCGTGGATCAATGCTTCGGCCGTGGGCGGGCAGCCCGGCACGTAGATGTCCACCGGCACGATGCGATCGCAGCCGCGTACAACGGAATACGAGTAGTGATAGTAGCCGCCGCCGTTTGCGCAACTGCCCATGGAGATCACCCACTTCGGGTCGGGCATCTGGTCATAGACCTTGCGCAGTGCGGGCGCCATTTTGTTGACCAGCGTGCCGGCCACGATCATCACGTCGGACTGGCGCGGACTCGGGCGGAAGACCACGCCGTAGCGGTCAAGATCGAGACGCGCAGCACCGGCGTGCATCATCTCAACGGCGCAGCAAGCGAGACCGAACGTCATCGGCCACATGGAGCCGGTGCGTGCCCAGTTCATCAGGGCGTCGACCGTGGTGGTCACGACACCGTGGCGCATGACCGGGTTGTCGCCAGCCGGACGCAGAATATCGTCCACCAGGTTCAACGGCTGCGGGTTGTGCATCACCTGATCAAGCGTGGAGATCACTCCCATTCCAGTGCTCCCTTCTTCCACACGTAAGCAAAACCGACCACCAGCAGCAACAGGAACAGCGCCATTTCAATCAGCGCGACGATGCCGATGTGCTGAAACACCACCGCCCACGGAAAGAGGAAGGCGATTTCCAGATCGAAGATGATGAAGAGGATGGCGAGTAGGTAGTAGCGCACGTCGAACTGCATGCGCGCATCCTCGAAGGCCTCGAAGCCGCACTCGTAGGGCGAGAGTTTCTCCGACTCCGGGCGGCGGGGACCGGCCAGCAGGCCGATGATCAGGAGGACGACACCTAGCCCTGTGGCAACGCCAAGGAATAGGAGAACGGGCCAATATTCGGCAAGCACGGTTTAACCTACCTCCGCACCACATGAGTGCATCAGCGACCGTTGGGGCAAACGGTCCGGAAGTTCAAATCAGCGGGCTGTCCAGCTCTGTGGATCCAGATGCGGGCGCTCGACGATCCTCGGGACAGGCCCGGGAATCGCGACATTGTATCAGCGGGCATGGGTACGCCGACAAGCCTTGTGTGGCGCACCATGGGATGTTTTTTGCAATAAAGCGTATTTCTTCCAACCAAGTGCGTTTCTTGCAAGAAAGCCGCTATCGCTGCGGCGTTCAATAAATCGCACTGGCACATGACCGCTCCACGCGCAACTTTCTTTTACGCGCGCCGCAATATCGGTCGATCAGGACGGCTACATGGTTTGGGTAGCACGTTCGGAGTTGAGCACGCCCGCGAGCAAGGTCTCGATACGGCCGCGTGCCGCTTCACCGTCAGAGGAATCACTGAATTGCACGCCGATGCCGGCGGTGCGGTTGCCTTGCGCACCGATCGGAGTGATCCACACCACCTTGCCGGCTACCGACAAACGCTCGCTCTCGTCGATCAAACTGATCAACAGCACCACCTCGTCACCCAGCGAATAGCGCTGCGCAGTAGGCGCAAATAGGCCGCCGTGCTTCAGGAACGGCATGTACGAGTTGTACAGCGAAGCCGTGTCCTTGAATTTCAGCGAGATGATGCCCTGACGGGCGGCGACCGGGTTCATGCCTGCTCCCCTTGATACAGCGCTGGCGGCGAATGATGGAAGTACATCCTAACCATGCGGCTGGATGTGCGCAAAGACGTGCTGCTCAGAAGGCCGGAGCCGCAGATGCCCCTGCGGCGGCTAGACCTCCCACCAGCCCCAGTGATCGAAGATCCAGGGTGAAGGCCAATCCAGGTGCAACTTCACGAAGGCCGGCCCTGCACCCTGCTCCAATAACCGAAACACCCCATCGGGGCCGCGTACCACCGGCGCCTGCGGCCATGGCCAGTCCTTCACACCTGCAGGCGTTGCCACCAGCAGTCGCAGCCATTGTTGCAACACCGCCGGCGGCCGCCAGGGCAAGCTCCGATCTCCCTCCCTGCGGTCCGCAGGCATATAACGCTCAGGACTATCCGCCAAGCGCAGCATGCGCTGGCCGCTCAACGCCATCTGGGTCTGGTGCTCTGTAAGCGCCGCCAGCTTGCGCTGATGCTGTTCTGCCGTGGCATCGACCGAGATCGGATAGCCGGCCGTTCCTGCGCCACCATGGACGGGATAAGCGAGCAGCCTAGGCGCTGGTTCCATGCCAGCCAGCGCCAGCCGGCACAGTACGTGCGCGGCGCCATGATCAGGATGGTTGTCGCGCAACGCCGGACCGCACATGAGATTGGGTTGGAACGCCTCGATGACAGCACGCATCGGCGCAATCGATCCAGTTGCGTCGTTGCGCAGGCGGCTCGTTACTTCCATGTCATGCCAGCCCAGCGGATACAGTGCAGACGCCGATACGCCCAAGCGCTTCAACGCTTGCATCACTTCTCCGCGACGCTTTGCACCCCAGCGACGGCGCGCAGCAGCGTTGATGTGCACACGGCGCTCCAGATAACGCTGAGGCCAGGGATTATTGTCGCCATCGGTCAGCAGCAGGACGCACACGTCGCCACCTGCCGCTAACACTTGCTGAAGCAGTACCCCACAGCCCAGCGTCTCGTCATCCGGATGTGGCGCTATCACCAGCAGGCGGGTTTGCGCCGAGACAAGCCATGGCGGCATCAGCGCCAGCGCCCCAGCAACTCCAGCAGGAGCAGATCGCCACGCAGCGGACCACGCAATGCGTCACGCGTGCGGTTGGCCGCGTCGTACCACGCCATGAGTCCCTCGCCATCCAGCGAACTGGACAATGGTGTGCTTTGCGCGGTGGCGCGTGCACGCATTTCATCTGCCACAGCCTGCGCGGCAAACCATAGTCGCTGCTCGGGAGCATCGTCGAGCCAGCGCTTGCCCATCGCGATGGCATCACCACGTCCGGAGGCCAGCGCGGCAAGATCCTTGCGGACTTCCTGCCGCTGCGCGAGCGAACCCTCTTCCACCCAGATGCGTGCCAGGCCTGGATTGCCGCCCGCGGCCACCAAGGCAGCTTCAGCATCGCGCACACCGATGCGCTGCAACCAGGCCAGCGACTCTTCGTGCTTCGGTACTTGGAAATCGATGCGCTGACAACGGCTGCGAATCGTGGCTGGCATACGCCACGGCGCATCGGCCGCCAGAATCAGCATGGTTTGCGAGGCGGGTTCTTCCAGCGTTTTCAACAAGGCGTTGGCGGCTGCAGAGTTCATCGCATCAGCAGGATCAATACTGGCAACCTGCCAGCCGCCGAATTGGCTCGCCGTAGCAAGCCGCGCAGATAGCTCGCGAATCTGATCCACCACGATGTCCTGGCGCTGCACGCCATCCTTGCGCAAGCCATACGTCAGTGCGACGTAATCCGGATGCGTACCCGCGTCGAACAACAAGCAACTGCGGCACGTACCGCAAGCGTCACCATCCTGCGGATGCTGGCAAAGCAAACCGCGCACGAAGCGGCGGAGAAAATCACGCTTACCCAAGCCTTGCGGTCCGCACAGCAATAACGCGTGCGGCAAGGCATCGCGTTGGCGACGCGCCTGCAGGCGCGTCCAAAGCTCGGCATGCCAGGAAGGAATGCTCATCAACTTGCCTCGAACAAATGTGCCGTCGCCGCGATGGCGGCCTGCAATACTTGATCTGCTGGCAGGCTGGCATCGATCACACGAAACCGTTGCGGCTCTGCCTGTGCGCGATCGCGATATACCCGGCGCACGCGCTCGAAGAACGCATCAGCTTCAGTCTCGATACGATCAGCGACACCTCGGCCGGCCGCGCGTGCACGCCCCGTCGACACCGGCAGATCGAGCAACAAAGTGAGATCCGGCATCACGCCATCGCATGCCCAGCGCTCCAATTCGGCAATGCGCTCAATCGGCTGACCACGCCCACCGCCCTGGTACGCATAACTGGCATCCACGTAGCGATCGCACAGCACCCACTGCCCTGCTTCCAGCGCAGGCCGAATGTGTTCGCGCACCAATTGCGCACGCGAGGCGAACATCAGCAGCAATTCGCTTTCCGCGCTGATGGCCGCATGAGCAGGATCGAGTACCAACGAACGAATCGCTTCACCCAACGGCGTACCGCCGGGCTCACGCACTTGCAGCAGCTGTACGCCACGCTGTTGAAAATAATCACGCAAACTACCGAACAAGGTGCTCTTGCCTGCACCTTCACCGCCTTCCAAGGAAATGAAACGTCCGCGCTGGCTCATTGGCAACGCTTCAACTGATAGCAGGCGACATGGCGGTTCTGCTCTTCCAGCGTGCTGGCGAACACATGCGTGCCATCGCCGCGCGCAACGAAGTACAGCGCATCCCCCGCAGCAGGATGCAAGGCCGCCTCGATCGCCGGCTTGCCAGGCATGGCAATGGGCGTGGGCGGCAAGCCGGGCCGCGTATAGGTGTTGTAAGGCGTATCCGTGGTCAGATCGCTCTTGTGGATATTGCCGGTGTAGTTGCTGCCCATACCGTAGATCACTGTAGGATCGGTCTGCAGCAACATGTTCTTTTGCAAGCGGCGAATGAAAACGCCGGCAACACGTGGGCGCTCATCAGCGCGGCCGGTTTCCTTTTCGATGATGGAAGCAAGAATCAACGCATCGTACGGCGCCGCCAGCGGGAGATTGGGGTCGCGCTGTTCCCACAGCGATGCCAGCGTCTTCTTCATCGCCTCGTTTGCACGACGCAGAATGTCGAGGTCACTATCGCCTTTCACATATGCATAAGTTTCCGGCAAGAAACGCCCTTCTGGTTTTTCACCCGGCGCTCCAATTTTTTGCATGATGGCAGCATCATCGAGACCGCTGGTTTCGTGCTTCAACTTGTCGGCCTTGGCGAGAGCCTGCAGCACGTCGCGGAAAGTCCAGCCGTCGACAATGGTGACGTCGCGCTGCATCACCTTGCCTTGTGCCATGGCGGTGAGCAACTGCTCCGGCGTGATGCCCTGCGTGACAGCGTATTCGCCCGCATGCAAGCGGCCGGCTACGTGCATTTTCTCCGCCAGCACACGCCAGTACAGCGGCGAGGACGTGGTGAGACCTTGCGAGCGCAGCTGATGCACGATGTCTTTGAAACTCGTGCCGCGCTCGATGTCCACGCTCTCGCCGGTCGCACTGACGCGCAGCGGCGTCACCGCAAAACGCGAGAAATCGTGCCAGAACCATCCGGCGGCGATTACGAACGCCAACAGCAAGATGACCAGCAGCAGACGCCACGAGACGCGCCCCTCTTGTGTACCGCTTCGACTCATGCCTGCTCCATCGCGAACCCCAGGTCACGCCAATGCTGCTGCATGGCGCGGACGACCGGACCGGGAGCGTACACGGTATCGCCCACCGCCTGAACAGGCAGGATGCCGCGAACACTGGAACTGAGGAAGAGTTCGGCAGCGCGCACGCCTTCGTCCAGCGCCACATCCCGGACTTGGCAGTTCGGAAAAGCTTCGAGGATGGCCGCCCTAGCCACCCCGGCCACCCCGCAACGATCCACCGATGGCGTAACCAGCACACCATCGATGACAGCAAAAAGATTGGCAGCCGTCGCTGAGATCACGTTCCCGTGGCTGTCGCAGACCAGACCTTCGCTGATGGCCGGATCGCTCCATTCCGCGCGCGCCAGCACTTGCTCAAGACGATTGAGATGCTTGATACCGGCGAGCAACGGTTGGTCGGCCAGCGTGGTGTGACAGCGGTGCAGGCGAACACCTTCCAGGTAAAGTGTGCGGGATACCACAGGCATGGGAAACGCAACAACGATACGCGTTGGCGATACCTGTATCGGCGGTGCGTAGCCGCGCTCGCCAAGACCGCGCGTCAAGGTGATGCGCAAGACGCACTGCGCCAGCTTGTCAGTAACCTGCTGTGCCTCTTGCCAAATCAGTGCGGCATCTGGCGCAGGCATGCCCAAGCGTTCGCAACCCGTCGCCAGGCGTTGCATATGCCGGCTCCACAACGGTGCTTTGCCTTGCTCGAAGCGAATCGTTTCGAACAAACCATCGCCATAACTCAAGCCGCGATCGAGCGCCGAAACGCTGTCGCACGGCTGGCCGTTGATCAGCAGCATCACCCGGCCACTCCCAAGGCGCGAAGCATGCCGCGTGCCTTGGCGCGTGTTTCGTCCAGTTCCTTTGCTGCGTCGGAATCGGCCACAATGCCAGCGCCCGCACGCAGACTGACATCCTTGCCATGCAAGGTCAGTGTGCGAATCAGGATGTTCAGATCGAGATCGCCATTGCGGTCGAGATAGCCCAGCGCGCCCGTGTAGGCGCCGCGTGGCGCGTCCTCCAGCGTAGCGATGATTTCCATGCAACGCACTTTGGGACAGCCGGTGATGGTGCCACCCGGGAATGTCGCTGCGATCACTTGCCCTGGCGTAACGCCTTCGCGCAATCGTCCGCGCACATTGGAGACGATGTGATGCACGTGTGCGTAGCTCTCCACCACCATCAACTCGTTCACTTCCACCGTACCCGGCTTGCATACGCGCCCCAGGTCATTGCGCTCCAGATCAATCAGCATCACGTGCTCGGCACGTTCCTTGGGATGCGCAGTGAGTTCACGGATGCGTGCCAGCTCGTCATCGCCCTCCACACGCGGCCGCGTGCCGGCAATGGGACGCGTTTGCACCACGCCGCGCCGCGCTTCGACCAGACGCTCTGGCGATGAACTAACCACCGCCCAACCCTGCTGTTGCAACAACCCCGCGAATGGCGCGGGATTGGCACGGCGCAGGGCGGCATAAAGGCTAGCGGCAGATGGTGCTTCTTCAAAATGCGCACGCCATGCACGCGAAAGATTCGCCTGGAATAGATCGCCAGCATGGAGATGTTCGTGCACACACGCGACACCATCGAGGAAACGCGTTGGCGCATCTTCCTCGACCATTTCCGGAATCGCGAGCGGTGCGGTGACCGGCATGACGGAAAGATCGGCTTCCATCGCGTCCAGCAAACTGTCCTGCCCTGCTTCCGCTACCAGAATGGTGCGTTCGCGCAGATGGTCGACGATGATGGCAGCCGGACAGCGCAATGCCAGCGCTACGGGCAATGGCTGCGAATAACGTAAGCGCAGCGTCGGCTCGATTTCTGCCGCCAATTCGTACGCCAGCAACATCACCCAGCCACCATGAAACGGCAGCCCGTCATCATGGCCTTGCGGCAAGCGTTCTGCACGCCATGCTGCATCGAGCGCATCAAGAAAGCGGCCGGCATGCACGCGTCCGTCTGGCTCGTGCACCAGGCCGTCGGACGTCAACATCAATGTGGATTGCGGAAACGCAAACAAGATGTCGTAGCGCGCATGTGCGTTCGCGCGCGTCACGCTTTCCAGCAGCGCCGGATAGCGCCCTGGAAATGCAGCGGCCGGCGCGAGCAGATCGCGCCGGCCGGCGAAGGTGCGAATCGAGCAAGTCACTAAACTTTTCTCAGATCACCATCAAGCAGCGTTTTGTCCCTCCCCTGTTTTCAGGGGAGGGAGTCCAAGCTTCAGATACGACGGAAAGCGAGCGTGCCGTTGGTACCGCCAAAACCGAACGAGTTGGAGATGGCAATGTCGATCTTCGCATCGCGCGCGGTGTGCGGCACGAAATCCAGATCACAACCTTCGCCCGGTTCGTCCAGATTGATGGTGGGCGGCAGCACCTGATCACGCATGGCGAGGATGCTGAAGATCGCTTCCACGCCGCCCGCAGCACCCAACAGGTGACCGGTAGTGGACTTGGTAGAGCTCATCGCCAACCTGTACGCGTGATCGCCGAACACGCTCTTGGCGGCCAGGACTTCGCCCAGGTCACCTAGCGGCGTTGAGGTGCCGTGCGCATTGACGTACTGCACGTCAGTGGGATTGATGCCGCCATCGCGCAGAGCCGCGGCCATACAGCGCGCCGCACCTTCGCCGCCCTCGCTGGGCGCGGTGATGTGGTACGCGTCGCCGCTCATGCCGAAGCCGACCAATTCGCAGTAGATATTCGCGCCGCGTGCCTTGGCCTGCTCGTATTCCTCCAGCACCAGCACGCCGGCGCCATCGGACAGCACGAAACCGTCGCGGTTCTTGTCCCACGGACGGCTGGCCTTGGTGGGTTCATCGTTGCGGGTGGACATGGCCTTGGCCGAGCAGAAGCCGGCCATGGCGGTACCTGTGGTGGCGAATTCGGCGCCACCGGCGATCATCACATCCGCATCGCCATACTGAATCATGCGCGCGGCCAGGCCGATATTGTGCGTACCCGTGGTGCATGCCGTCACACAGGCGATGTTCGGGCCCTTCAGGCCGTACATAATCGACAGGTGGCCCGACACCATGTTGATGATAGAGCTGGGCACGAAGAACGGCGACACGCGGCGCGGCCCCTTCTCATGCAGTTCGATCGAGGTGTCTTCGATGGTGTTCAGACCACCAATGCCCGCCGCCACGGCCACGCCGATACGCGGCGCGTTAGCTTCCGTCACTTCCAGCCCGGAGTCGCGCAGGGCCTGTGTACCCGCAGCGATGCCGTAGTGGATAAACGGATCCATCTTCTTGATTTCTTTTGGCGCTATCCACTGCGCCGGATCGAAACCGCGCACCTGCCCGGCGATGCGCGTGGCATACGTCGTCGCGTCGAAGTGCGTGACGGGGCCGATGCCGCTGACGCCCTTGAGGATGTTGTTCCAGGCGGTGGCGATGTCGTTGCCAACCGGCGAGATGATGCCCATGCCGGTTACTACCACACGTCGTTTGCTCATGGATCGAATTCCTAACTGGTTCGGGAAAGGTCAGCTTTCAGGCATCACTTTCCGACTATCGCGATGCGCGCCGACCTCGTACACCATACGGGATCGGACGTTGCAAAATGCAGAAACGAAAACTGCGCCGAGATGGCGCAGCTTCCGATATTCGCTACGTAGATACATGGGACGACAATGTGTCCGCCCCATCACGTAGATCACTCCTTGGAATGGGCCTTGATGTAATCGACAGCCTGCTGCACGGTCGTGATCTTCTCGGCTTCCTCGTCGGGAATTTCGGTTTCGAATTCCTCTTCGAGCGCCATCACCAGCTCGACCGTGTCCAGCGAATCCGCGCCCAGATCGTCTACGAACGAAGCGTTCGGAGTGACCTCGTCTTCCTTCACGCCAAGCTGCTCGACGACGATTTTCTTGACGCGTTCTTCGATGGTGCTCATGTTGCCTTTGCCTCCCAAGGGGAAATTAGTCCGTTTGCCGGGTTTCCGCCGGCAAAGTCTGCGGCATTGTAGTGGCTAAGCCGCGAAGCCGCCAATTATGCCAGGAATACAAGCCGCCGCGGGTTCCACACGGCGCGAGGCCGCGATTGTCGCCCAAAATGAACCCCGTGACGACTTTTTTGTTTCTGTTTCTACCGCCTTCGGCCGGGCTAACAAGTTTCAAACAAGACCATGCGCCGTCCGACAGGAGCTTGTGCCTGCCCTATGCTTTTCAAGCCGGGCCGTTCGTCCGCCTCATTACGGCATGTACATGCCGCCATTGACGTGCAAAGTCTCACCCGTGATATAGGCCGCTGCCGGCGATGCCAGGAAGCCTACCGCCTTGGCGATGTCGCTGGCCTCACCGAGCCGGCCCAATGCAATCTGGCCAAGCAGGGTCTGTTTGGACTCTTCCGGCAGACCGCGGGTCATGTCTGTGTCGATAAAACCCGGCGCGACCACGTTGACAGTGATGTTGCGCGAACCGATCTCGCGCGCCAGCGACTTGGAAAACGCAATGATGCCCGCCTTGGCCGCGGCGTAATTAGCCTGCCCCGGATTACCGGTAAGACCAATCACCGAAGCAATCGAAATGATGCGGCCCTTGCGCGCCTTCATCATGCCGCGCATCACGGCTTTGGACAGCCGATAAACCGACGTGAGATTGGTGTCCAAAATGGCCTGCCAATCTTCGTCACGCATGCGCATCAGCAATTGGTCGCGCGTGATGCCGGCGTTATTGACGAGGATCGATACCGCACCGTGCTGCTTGGTGATCTCATCGATCAGTGCATCCACGGCTGCGGCGTCAGTGACGTTCAGTACACGCCCATGTCCACCGTGCGGAGCAAGTCGCGCTTCGATCGCTGCTGCGCCTGATTCCGTTGTCGCGGTTCCAATAACCGTAGCGCCCATGGCGGCCAGTTCATCGGCAATAGCTGCACCAATACCGCGGCTGGCGCCGGTAACCAGTGCAATTTCACCCTTCAATGTGCTCATGCATGCTGTCCTTCGGTAAGGCGTGATTCGAAGAGATAAAAAGACTTCAGACCCACTCGCTGCGTACGGCATCGAGTTCGGCAGGCGTGCCGATAGCGCGAGCTTCAACGCTCTTGTCGATGCGCTTGATCAGTCCGGCCAACACCTTGCCCGGACCGCATTCGGCCAAACGCGCAGCACCACCTGCTACCAGCGCCTGCACGCACTCGGTCCAGCGCACCGGCAGATAAAGCTGGTGCTGCAAGGCACCGCGAATCTCTTCCACCGAGGTATAGCTGCGCGCTTCCGCATTCTGCACCACTGAGATCGCAGGCATTTGCCATGCGATGGATGCCATGCAATCACCAAGTCTGTCGGCTGCCTCGTGCATCAATGCAGTGTGTGAAGGCACGGACACGGCCAGCTTCACCGCCTTCTTGATGCCTTGTTCGGCGAGCTTTGCCAGCGCGCGATCAACCGCCTCAACGTTACCGGCAATGACCAGTTGGCCAGGCGAGTTGTAGTTGGCCGGCGCAACAACCTGCCCTTGCGCAACTTCTTCGCACACAGCAGCAATCTGCGCGTCATCGCCGCCAAGAATGGCGGCCATCGCGCCCACGCCGGGCGGCACGGCTGCCTGCATCAAGCGGCCACGCTCGGCCACCAGTGCCGCCGCATCATGCAACGACAAGGCGCCCGCGCAAACGAGTGCGCTGTATTCGCCCAGGCTGTGTCCGGACAATTGCGCCGGTTGCGCTCCGCCAAGCTTCTGCCACACACGCCACACTGCCACGCTGGCCGCGAGCAAGGCCGGCTGCGTGTTTTCGGTGCGATTGAGTTGATCTTCCGGCCCCTGTTGGCTGAGTGCCCACAGGTCGACGCCTGCACCCTGCGACGCTTCGTCGAACGTGACTTTTACATCAGCATGGGTGGCGGCCAGTTCGGCAAGCATGCCGACCGATTGCGAACCCTGGCCGGGAAAAACGAAAGCGAGCGATGCAGACGATTGGGTCATGAACAGGCGCAATCCATCAGGAAAAACGAAATGGTGCCATCACTACGCGACGTACGCAGCCGTATTCGGCTGCGTAAACGGCATGCCGCGCGTTTCTACGTTGCGCAGAATCAGTAGCGCAACAACGCGGAAGCCCACGTAAAGCCGCCGCCGAAGGCTTCCAGCAACAGGTTCTGTCCACGCTGCACCTTGCCCGAGCGCACCGCAAAGTCGAGCGCAAGCGGTACGGAGCCAGCCGACGTGTTGGCGTGCTTGTCGACGGTGACAATCACCTGCTCCATCGGCATGTTCAGACGCTTGGCGGTGGCTTCGATGATGCGCAGATTGGCTTGGTGCGGAATCAACCAGTCCAGTTGCGACGCTTCCATATTGCCGGCTTTGAGCGTCTCTTCGACCAGCGAATCAAGCGTCTTCACCGCCACTTTGAACACTTCGCGGCCAGACATGCGGATGCGCACGCCGTGGTTGGGTTCGTCATCTTTGAAGCCGACGGATACACCGACCGGATTCCAGAGCAGCTCTTTGTAGCCACCATCGGCATGCAGGCAGGTGGCGTAAATACCGGGCTCACTGGAGGCTTCCAGCACCACGGCGCCGGCACCGTCGCCGAACAGCACGCAGGTTTCGCGCTCTTCCCAGCGAACCATGCGCGTGAGCGTTTCAGCGCCGATGACCAGCACTTTTTTCGACTGGCCGCTGCGAACAAATTTGTCCGCGATGCCCAACGCGTAAACGAAACCGGAGCACGCCGCATTCACGTCAAACGCCGCGCAACCGTTAGCGCCGAGGCGATGCTGCACGAGGCATGCGGTAGACGGGAAAATGATGTCGGGCGTGGTGGTGCCCAACACGATCAGATCGAGTTCGGATGCCTTGACGCCCGCGGCGTCAAGCGCGCGCTGCGCAGCCAGTGTGGACAGATCACCCGTCGTCTCCCCATCGGCAGCGACGTGGCGCTGGCGAATGCCGGTGCGTTCGCGAATCCATTCATCGCTGGTGTCGACAAATTTTTCGAGATCGGCGTTGGTAAGAACACGTTCCGGCAAAGCGCTGCCGGTGCCGACGATGCGGGAATAGATCTGGGTCATTGAGTATCCATCAGCGGGCGAAGGTGCTTGAAGCCACCTGCCCTGCACGGTGACCCAAACACCAAGACCACAACGTTACGTTGCCGTGAGAGCCCGTTCAATAGGCGCCGCGGCGTAGCAGAACGCAAAGCGGCGCGTTGCCGCGCCGCTTTGCGAACGAAACCAAGAGGTTTCGACTGATCAGTCTTCGTCGACCACCGCAACGTTGGTCTCGATCACCTTCTTGCCGCGGTAGTAGCCATCGGCCGTCACGTGGTGACGACGATGCACTTCGCCGCTGGTCGGATCGGTGGCCAACTGCACGGTGCTCAGCTTGTCGTGCGAGCGACGCATGCCGCGGGTGGACGGGGTCTTGCGGCTCTTTTGAACGGCCATGGTGATTTCTCCAACTAAATCATTTGCTCTTGAGTTCGCGCAGTACCGCGAACGGGTTATCGGGACGCTCTTCGGCGGGAATGGCTTCCGTCGGCGGGCGTGTGGCTTCTTCCGGCATTGCGCTGTCCGGATTGACCGGCACCAGCGGCAGTGCCAACAACAGTTCGTCCTCGATCACATCGATCGGGTTCAGCTTGTCGTCCTCGTCGACCAGCAAGGGCTCATACCCTGCCGGAAGCGCGGCTTCCTCGCGCTCGGAACGGATCAGACCCACACGGGTATCCACCGTGATGGGCATGACGAACGGGTCGAGCGTGCGCTGGCAGACCAGCCACAAGGGCGCCTGGACGCGAACCTCGATGTAGGCGGTGCCGAACTCGTCCCGACCGAAGTCGAGCTGGTACTGGGCCGAACCTGCATCACCCGCCAATGCCTCGCAGAGGCGAGGCATTGCGGCGATGGGTAGGGACCCCTGGAACGAACGCCGCGCGGAAACCATGCGCCAAGCGTCCACGGACTCTGGTAGTGTCGCGGACATAACCGTGAAATAGTAAGTTTCCCCGGAGGTTAAGTCAACCGCGTGGCCCATCACATCGCCTGACGACATGCTTTGCCTGGATCGGACGCATGCGGCAGACTGCTCCCCATCTTAAGCCCTAAGCCGATCCTCCCTTGGATATTTCCCTTACGCTCGGCTTGACCGCTCTGTTCATTCTGCTGGCCGTGGCCATCGCGGGTGCCTTGCTACTGCGCCGACTGAACCGGCGCAACGCCAGCCTCCGGCGCCTGCTGGAGCTGGCTGACCGGGTGGAAGCTGATCTCAAGTCGTGCCGATTCAAGCTGAAGCAGGCCCATGCTGTCATGTCGATGAACCCCGACCTGCCGGCGGCCAGCGAGCAGGAAGCCGCCAACGCGGTGGATGCCGGCCTACGTGCCCTGCTGCAACAGCGTATCTGGATCCGCGACCACGCTCCTACCGCCACCCAAGGGGAACTGGATGCCGCCGCACAGGCCATGGACCAGACCCGTGACCGGCTGCAGCCCCTGCTCCAGGCCCTGGGCGATGCGCAGGACGAACTGGACACTGCCATGCGTGAGCACATCCGCCAGGATTCGCATTCATGAGGGACCAGCGACGGCTGGTGCTCGGTTCCACCTCTCGCTACCGCGCCGAACTTCTTGGCAGGCTGGGTCTGGCTTTCGATCAGCAGGCACCCGGCACTTCTGAAACTGAACTGGCCGGCGAGACACCGGCCGCACGCGCCATGCGACTAGCCAAAACCAAGGCGGTCGACGCCAGCGATGGCCTAGTCGATGCCCTGGTGATCGGCTCCGACCAAGTCGCCGAACTCGATGGCGTGCTGCTGGAAAAGCCGGGATCAGCCGAACGCGCACACGAGCAGTTGAGCGCCTGCTCCGGCCGCGTCGTTTCCTTCCACACAGCAGTATGCGTACTCGATACGGTCAACGGACAACACCGCACGCACCTGGATCTCACGCGCGTGCATTTCCGCCATCTACAACCTGAAGAAATCGGCCGCTATATCGAGCGCGAACAACCACTGGATTGCGCCGGAAGTTTCAAGTGCGAAGGGCTTGGCATCAGCTTGTTTGAGCGCATCGAGAACAGTGATCCCACGGCGTTGATCGGCTTGCCGTTGATGGCGCTCGCGAAGCTGTTGCGCGATGCTGGCCTCGAGGTGCCATAGTACTGCGCAGGTTGGGGTGCAAACCCCAACATGAGGATGCTTGCGACAGGTCGATGTTGGGGTTTGCACCCCAACCTACGGGCTCGACGCGTAATCACGCCAAGCCACACAATCACCCGCATGGCTTTCGCGTATCACACGTGCAACCTGCCCACGATAGAACGCAATGCTCTTGCGCCCATCAAGTAGACTCAAACGCTGCACCGGCTGCAAATGATCAATACGCGCACACAGCGAATCCAGCCACGCCTCACGATCCCGTCCGCGCGCTGCGTTTTCATCGACGACCAGTAGAACCGATGCACCAGGATGTTGGCGACGAAGCGCGGTTTCGTCCATCGCCCATATCGTCAACTGCGGTGCGCGCCCGTATTTCACGTTAAGCGGGTTGTCGAGCGTGTAGATGTCGCGCTGGCCATCAAACTGGAAATCCAATTCGGCCGCCATCATGAAGTTATCCGCCACCAACAAGGCCGGCTGCGTGCGCAGCTGCTGGTTCGCGATATCGGCACTTTCACGCCAACCGGCAAAAGCTATCGGCACAACACGCGCCGCACCAAGCGCTTGTGCCGTAGCCGGATGCGCCACGAGCACCAAGTAAATCAATCCTGTCACTTGCACCAGCAGGGCAAGCACCGCACCCCATACTGTCATCACGCGCCACACGCGAATTCCTTCCGATCGATGCAGCAGCACCGGCAAGGCCGCAAGCAAAGGCAAATAGCCCGGCAACGGCCAGTGCACACGAAAGCGCTCGTTGTCGGCAAACAGCCCTGCTACGAAATAGACGACAATGAAGGTGAGCGACATCAAGGCAAGCACATCCCACGGACTACCTTGATGACGTCGACGCCAACATTGCCAGGCGACCCATAGCAGACAGACATACAACAGCGGTGTACAAGTCACCGCCTGCTCCAACGGCTGTACCAGTGCGTCCGCATGGAAGCGCCATGGATTGCGCTCGATCAGCTGAAAAGCAATGCCGGCACCGTGTTGCTGCCAATTGGAAATCAGCAAGGGCACCAATCCCAGTGCTGCAACGATCATTGCCAACCAGAATCCCGCATGCCGCCATTGCGTACGTCCACGTGCCGTCAGCAACATCAACAGCAGACCGGCCAGCATGTACATGGCGGCGCGATAGTGGCTCATCCAGCAGAAGGCAAGCGCCACGCCTAGCAACAGCCAATCCCGCAGGCGGTTCTCATCCATCGCGCGCAGCAATGCGAACATCGCAACGACACCCGCAACGGTAAGCGGCACGTCCGGCATCGCCATCACACCCAGGCTACCGGCCAGTGGCAGGCATAGGCACAACACGCCGGCTTGCCAACCGGTGCGCGTATCGAACGCACGCCGGCCGAACAGCACCAGTAGCCACGGCAACGCACTGCCCAACAACAGAAACGGCCACCGCATGCCCAATAGTCCATGCCCGGCCACGCTCTCACCCAATCGGATCAGCCAGGCCGTCAGCGGCGGCAGGTCGCTATAGCCCCAGGCAAGGTGACAGCTTTCCTCCCAATAGAACGCCTCGTCCCCGAACGGCTGCACGGTCAAGACAAGCCACAGCTTCACCAAAGACAGGCCAAGGAACAGTGTGACGAAAGCCGCTCGCCAGCACGCAAGGCTGGCGACTACACTGACACCGCCCTCCCCATCTGTCCTCGGCATCCGCAAACTCATGTCAGCCATCACTCCGCTTCGTGATGAAAACCTGCAAAAGCGCCTTCACGCCGCCATCGCCCAAGTCAACAAGGTGCTGCTCGGCAAAGCACGCCAGGTCAAGTTGGCTTTCACCTGCCTGATCGCAGGCGGCCATTTGCTGCTGGAAGACGTACCCGGCGTCGGCAAGACCACGCTGGCGCACGCGCTGGCGGCAAGTTTTGCGCTGGACTTCCAGCGCGTGCAGTTCACCAGCGACCTGCTGCCGTCCGACATTATCGGGGTCAGCATGTACGAGCGCGAGACGGCACAGTTCCGTTTCCATCCGGGTCCGGTATTCGCCGGCCTGTTGCTGGCCGATGAAATCAATCGCGCCACGCCGAAAACACAAAGCGCCTTGCTGGAAGCGATGGCCGAGAAGCAAGTGACGGTCGATGGCCAGACGCACGCCCTGCCCGATCCGTTCTTCGTGGTCGCCACGCAGAACCCGCTCGACCTGGCCGGCACCTTCCCGCTGCCCGATTCGCAGCTCGACCGCTTCATGTTGCGCGTATCGCTGGATTACCCCGACGCTAGCGCCGAACGCGAGCTGCTCACCGGCAGCGATCGACGCGACCTGCTTACCCACCTGGTTCCACAACTGGATGCCGCTGGCCTTGCCGCATTGAATCGCCAGTCGAAGACCATCACCACCAGTCCCGCCTTGCTCGACTATTTGCAAGCCTTGCTGGCGGCAAGCCGCCGTCATCCCGAGATTCGCGTGGGTCTTTCGCCACGTGCCGGCCTTTCGTTGCTGGCTTCGGCGCGTGCATGGGCCATGCTGAGCGATCGCGGCCATGTACTACCGGAAGATCTGCAGGCGCTGTTCGTGCCACTTGCCGCACATCGATTGGTGGCTGCACGCGGCGCCAGCGGGGACACCCTGGCACGCACCTTATTGAACGAAGTCGCCGTCGACTGAGGGAACATGTCCGTACGAGCGCAGTGGCAGCGCCTGCAGCATTGGGCCGAGCGTCGCCTGCCGGCCCTGACCCGGCATCGTCGCCAGGAAGACCTGCCCATCGAACTGCACCGCCGGCGTATCTATATCGTGCCGACCGGTTTCGGCATGGCATTCACCCTGCTGTTGCTGGTGATGATGGTCGGCAGCCTCAATTATTCGAACAACGCCGGGCTGCTGCTTACCTGCCTGCTCGGCGCGGCGACATCGATCAGCATGCTGGTGGCATTCCGCACGTTGAACGGCTTGCGCATACGCGGCGTGCGCGCTGGCCATGCCGTGGCAGGAGAACCAATCGACGTCACCTTCGATTTCGAAGCCAGGCATGCACGCCAGGCCGTACGGCTGGACATCGGCGAAGCGACACAAGCTTTCGACGTGAAGGAGCGCACCGATGTTACCGTCAGCATTCCCACAGAACATCGCGGATGGCTGTCGATACCACGCCTGCGTGTCTGGACCACCTGGCCGATGGGCCTGTTTCGCGCATGGAGCTGGGTGAACCCTCACTACGCCGTGCTTGTATGGCCGCGACCGGAAATCACTGGCCCCGGTCCGACCCTGCCGCTCGAAGACCACCGCAGGCAACGTTTGCATGTTGGCGAAGACCTCGCCTCGCTGCGCGATTACCGCAGCGGCGACTCCATGCGTCACGTGGCATGGAAGGCCAGCGCGCGGCATGAAAACTTGCTGGTGAAAGATTACGAGCAGCCCCAAGCTAATCAGGAATGGCGACTGGATTGGCGTCATCTGCGCGGTCTGGACAACGAAGCACGCATCGCGCGACTCGCCCGCTGGCTGGGCGACGCCTTGGCGCAAGGCCGGCAGTGGAGCTTGTGGTTGCCCAGCGAAGCCATCGGCATTGGCGGCGGCCCGTCGCATTACGCGCGCTGCATGAGCGCATTGGCTGTACTGCCATGACAAGCTGGTGGCGAACCAAGCACCATGCGTATGAGCGGATCAACGACCGCACGTTCGATCTGCTGTGTATAACGTCCGCCTTTGTACTGGCAGTACACGCAGGACATCTGGCGATCTGGTTGACGCTAGCGCTGTTCGTGGCGCTTGGCTTGCGCTGGTGGCAACGACGTTATCGGCCGGGACGTGTACCGGGTTGGCTGAAGGTGCCGATGCTGGCCTTCCTGGTCGGCGCCGTAGTGCTCGATTACGGCAACCTGTTCGGGCGTGAACCTGGCTCGGCCCTCGCTGCAGGTCTGCTGGTATTGAAGCTCAGCGAAAGCGAAGCGCCACGCGATGCGCGCGTGGCCGCGGCCTTTGCCTGCTTCCTGTTGATGGCGGCATTGCTGTTCGGTCAAGGCATGGTGGCCACCTTGGTCGTCGCGCTTGGTCTGCTACCCGCGTTGACGACCTGGCGATCGCTCGAACCCACGCAGACTTCACCCACGTTGCCACGTCAGTTGTTACCTGCGCTCGGATTGTTGGTGGCATCCATGCCGCTGGCGCTCACCGCCTTCGTACTGGTGCCGCGACTGAGTACGCCGCTATGGGGCAACAACAGCCAATCGGCAGCGCACACCGGGCTTAGCGACCACATGTCGCCCAACGAATTCAACGAACTGCTCACCGACGATACCGCCGCCATGCGCGTGAGTTTCGACGGACCGCCGCCACCGCAAGACCAACGCTATTTCCGTGCATTCGTCATGTGGAATTACGACGGCCACGACTGGCAACGATCCGAGCAGCCGGTCAGCACGTCGATTCCGGTCGAAGCCGCCAGGACGATCAGCTACCACATCAGCCTGGAGCCCACGCACCAGCACGTACTCCCCACGCTGGACGTGCCGCTGGCAGCGCCCTTGCAATCGCAAGCGCATACGGATGGTGAAGTTCTTGCGGACAAGCCGGTCGATGAAGTGCGTGAGTACGAACTCCGATCAGCGGTGAATTACCGCTTCCAGCCAAACCTGGATATCGCCACGCGCATGCATGCCTTGCAGTTGCCCGATGGTTTCGATCCGCGTACCCATGCGCTCGCCGAGCAATGGCGCCAACGCTACGGCCACGACAACGCGGCCATCATCCGGGCCGCCTTGAACATGTTCCACAACGACGGCTTCAGCTACACCTTGCTGCCGGCGCCGCTGGGCCGCGATGCCGTCGATGATTTTCTGTTCAACACGCACGAAGGTTTTTGCGAACACTATGCCTCCGCCTTCACCGTGCTGATGCGCGCCGCCGGCATTCCCGCACGCGTGGTTACCGGCTTCCAGGGCGGCTTCTGGAACAAGATCGGCCAGTACCTGCTCGTGCGTAATGCCGATGCACATGCCTGGAGCGAAGTGTGGCTGGAAGGACGCGGCTGGGTGCGCATAGACCCGACTGCGGCAGTGCGGCCGCAGCGTATTTCGCAGGGCGCTGCAAGCGCCGCCGGCAATCAGCTCCCCTGGTATCAAGAGGGTTTCCTGGAATCGATGCGCAACCAGTGGGACATCGTCAACCGATGGTGGAACCAAAGCGTTATCGGTTTCGACGCATTGCGCCAGCGCGGACTACTGACACCGTTCGGCATTCGCGACGCAGACATCGGCCTGCTGACCAGGCTGCTGGTGATCTGCATCACGGCGTTCGGGGCACTGGGCTTGGCGTGGGCGTTGTGGCGTCGACCGGAAGGCGATCCTGCTCTCGCGGCCTTGCGCTCATTGGAACGCAAGCTTGCGCATGCTGGAGTCGTACGCCGGCGCAGTGAAGGGCCGCAGCATTTCCTTCGCCGTGCCAGCCGTGCACTGCCCGGTCAACGCGTGGAACTGGACCATTTGATGAGGTGCTATATCGAGCTGCGCTACGCCACTGTTGAACCGTCCACTGAATCTTTGCGCACCTTCAGACAGGCAGTACGGAATTTCCACCCACGCCGCATGGTCTGAGCATGGCGCCACGATGTAGCATGCATCCGCCCAAGATGGAGAAACACGTCATGTCTCCCCTGTACCGAATCCTCAGCCTTGCTGCGCTTTCCACCCTGTTGGCCGCGTGCGCCACGGTGCCGAAGCCGCTGCAGGGCTACTTTGCCCCCGTTACCACCGCAAGCGTCCAGCAAGGTGGCACCGCCAACGGCACGCAAGTGCGCTGGGGCGGTAGCATCATCAGCACCGAACCCAGCCAGAACGCCACCTGCTTCTACGTGCTGAGCCGCCCGCTCGACGATCAAGCTCGTCCGGCCGCTGGCGACAACAGCAACAGCCAAGGTCGCTTCGTCGCTTGCCGTCCCGGCTTCTATGATCCTGAAGTCTTCAAGCCCGGTCGGGAAATCACCGTAACCGGCGCCGTCCAGGGCACGGTCAGCCGCAAGGTGGGTGATTACGACTATGCCTACCCGCGCGTGGAAGCCGAAGTGGTTTACCTGTGGCCGAAGCGCCCGCTGGTCGTCGGTTATCCGTACGGTCCGGGCTGGTATGACCCGTTCTGGGGACCCTATTGGGGTCCGTATTGGGGTGGCCCTTATTGGGGCGGCGGCTGGGGATGGGGTGGCTTTTACGCACCGCCGGTGATCGTGGTTCGCCACCGCTGATCGTTACCTCGCAGCTTCACGAAAAACGCCGGCAGAAGCCGGCGTTTTTTATGTAACGAACGATCGCCAATCAGCCCGGCGGCCAATGCATACGTCGGCCTGCCAGCAGATGCAGATGCAGATGAAATACCGTCTGCCCGCCATGCTCGTTGCAATTGACCACCACGCGATAGCCATCCTTGTCGAAGCCTTGTGCTTTCGCATAATCGGCCGCGGCGAGCATCAGCTTGCCAAGCAATTCGGCGTCCGCGGACGTTGCCTCGTTCAAAGTGGCGAGTGCGCGCTTGGGCACGAACAACACGTGCACCGGTGCCTGCGGATTGAGATCCTTGAAAGCCAGCACGTCATCGTTTTCGTAGACGATGTCAGCCGGTATCTCGCGCCGGACGATCTTGCCGAAGATGGTGTCGCCCATGTACGTGTCTCCCTGATGAGTGCTGCTTAGTCGATGGATTGGCGGCTGCCGAACGCATGCGCCAATGTGCCGCGATCCACGTATTCCAACTCGCCTCCCAGCGGCACGCCATGCGCCAAACGCGTCGGGCGAATGCCGGCGGCGCGCGCGAGCTGTGCCAGATAGTGCGCAGTAGCCTCGCCTTCTACCGTGGGGTTGGTGGCGAGGATCAGTTCTTCCACTTCACTTTCGCCTAGCCGCTCGCTCAATAGTCCGAGACCGAGTTCTTCAGGTCCCAGGCCATCCAGCGGCGACAGGCGCCCCATCAGCACGAAGTACTGCCCCCGATAACCGGTAGCTTGCTCAATGGCAGCGAGATCGGTAGGCGACTCCACCACGCAGAGTATGTGCCGGTCGCGACTGCTGCTCGCGCAGATAGCGCACACCCGTGTTTCGCTGAAGTTGCGGCAACGCGAGCAGTGACCGATCTTTTGCATCGCCTGTTGCAGCACGCTGGCCAGTTTTAGCCCACGCTCGCGTTCGCGCTCCAGCAGATGAAACGCCATGCGTTGCGCACTCTTGCCGCCTACACCCGGTAAGCAACGCAAGGCTTCGATGAGTTCGCTGAGGAGGGGAGATGAGCTCATGTATTTTTATTTCCTCTCCTTTTCGAGGAGAGGGATAACATCAAAACGGCATCTTGAACCCAGGCGGCAAATTCATGCCGGCAGTCAGCCCACCAAGCTTGTTCTTGCTCACCTCAGCCACCTTGTTCACCGCGTCGTTGACCGCGGCGGCCACGAGATCTTCAGCCATCTCCGGATCATCGGCGAACAACTTGCGGTCGATCTGCACGCGACGCACTTCGTGTGCACCGGTCATGACGACACTCACTAGACCGCCACCCGAGGTACCGGTGACTTCAAGCTTGGCGATTTCTTCCTGCGCGCGCTTCATGTCTTCCTGCATGCGCTGCGCCTGCTGCATCAGCTGGCCAAGTTGTCCTCTCATAACACGTGTACTCCAGAATCAGGAATCAAGGGGTTTGATGGATTGCGGCACCACGCGCGCGCCGAATTCGCGCTTCAGTGCCTGCACCAGCGGATCGCCTTCGATCGAGGCTTCGGCAGCCGACTGCGCTGCACTGCGCGCCTCGGCTGCGCGTGCCGCCGGGGTATGCGCAGCGCCATGGCTGTCCTCGACGAAGCGCAAACGGATCGGCTCGCCCAGCGCTTCGCTGAGCCGATCGGCAATCTGGCCCACGATCGGCTCCACCGCCAAATGCATATGCGTCGGTTGCAGCGCTAGCACCAGTGTCTGGCCCTCCCTGCCGCGCAACGCAGAATTCTGTGCGAGCTGACCGAGCGGACCACGTAGATCGGCGCGCTGAATCAGCGCTTCCCAATCGGGCAAACCGCCAGGGCTGGCAACGCGTTGCACAGGAGCTGCTGCTGGCGTTGCGGCAGCAGCGATATTTTCGCGTGACGGCACGGGTGGCGCTGCATGAGTGGCGGCAGCGGGACGTGCGTTTTGCACGGGTGCCGAAGCCGATGTCGATGGCGCAACGGGCGGACGCGGCGGCGCAGCCGAGCGTTGCCCACCCGAAGCCGCCACGGGAGCGGCATCGTCGCCCGGACGAAATGCCAACATGCGCAGCAACGCCATCTCAAATCCAGTACGTGTGTCGGGCGCCAGCGCCAGGTCGCGACGGCCGGCCGTGGCGATCTGGTAGTAGAGCTGAACGTCTTCGGGCGTCATGCGCTCGGCCAGGCTGGTCAGCACCGGGTCGTCGCCGTCGTTCTGATCAAGCCGGTAACCCGGCACCAGCTGCAGTAGCTGGATGCGATGCAGGGCTGCGGCCAGATCATCCAGCACACTGCCAAAATCCGGCGAGAACGACGCGATGCGCGTGCATTCGGCCATCAATTGCTGCCCATCGCCGACGGCCAACGCATCGAGCAAACCAAGCACCTGACCGCGCTCGACACTGCCGAGCATGGCGCGCACGTCGTCTGCTTTCAGCGTACCGCCACCGTAGGCGATCGCCTGATCCAGCAGCGACAGACCATCGCGCAGCGAACCATCCGCGGCACGCGAAAGTTCCACGATGGCCGCATCGTCATATTCGAGATGCTCGGCGCCAAGGATATGGCGCATCTGCCCGGCGATCTGATCCGGCAGCAGACGCTTCAAGTTGAAGCGCAGGCAGCGCGACAGCACCGTCACCGGCAGCTTTTGCGGATCGGTGGTCGCCAGCAGGAACTTCACGTGCGGCGGTGGCTCTTCCAGCGTCTTCAACAAGGCGTTGAAGGCGGGTTTGGAGAGCATGTGCACTTCGTCCACCAGATACACCTTGAAGCGCCCGCGCGCCGGTGCGTACTGGGCGTTCTCGATCACCTCGCGCACGTCGTCCACGCCGGTGTTGCTGGCTGCGTCGATTTCCAAGAGATCCACGAAGCGGCCCGCGTCGACCGCCGTGCACACCGCGCATTCACCGCAAGGATCGGCCGATTCGCCACGCTCACAGTTCAGCGACTTGGCGAAGATGCGCGCGATGGTGGTCTTGCCCACGCCACGTGTGCCGGTGAACAGATAGGCGTGGTGCATACGCCCGCTGTCGAGGGCGTTGGTGAGTGCGCGTACAACATGCTCCTGACCGACGAGTTCGGCGAACTTGCGGGGGCGCCACTTACGCGCGAGTACCTGATAGGACATGCAAGGGATGCTCTGATCAATTCTGCGTAGGTGTCACCGGCTCTGTCCGTTCGCAGGCCACAGGGCCATCGGCGAAGGCAGACTGGCCGTCTGTCGAGACGGTGGGCCGAAGGCATGCGGACGGACAGAGCCGGCCCCAACGAATTCATTGTAATGACGGGGTGATGTCCAGAAGGCTCGCAGACTGTGCCGCACGACTTGACAAGACGGCCAGTCTTCCCTGCGCCGCACAACACACTCTGCAAGCCTTCTGGACATCATGCCACCTACGCAGAATTGATCAGAACATCCCGAACGCTGTTTGGGCCTAAAGACCGATTGTGCCAAGTCCGGGATGGCAAGTCATGCGAGACAGGCAAGCACCGGCCCGAAAAGGCGGCGGCCCCGCCAGCCACACCCCGGCACCCGAATCATCCGCTACCGTTGCTTCCTTCCGGACCTGGCGGGGTTTGCGAACTATCGTCGCGGGGGGACCGACGGGGCCACCATAAAGGTGGGCATCGAAGCCCTGAAACTGGCGGTTCAATGGCCAGTTTCAATGAGAACTGGCGGAGAGAGAGGGATTCGAACCCTCGATACGGGGATAAGCCGTATACACACTTTCCAGGCGTGCTCCTTCAACCACTCGGACATCTCTCCGCACGCAAAACCATCTTGCCGGTTGGAGGCCGGCAAAGAAGCGGAAGGATAGCCGTTAGCCGTCTAACGGACAAGAGCGCCACGAGGACCGAGTGAGGAGCCGGCAACGTAGGTTGGGGTGCAAACCCCAACATCGCCATGTTCACACATCCGGGGTTTGGGGTTTGCGCCCCAACCTACTATCAATCACCCCGCATCCGGGCTTGTCGGCGACGGATTCACCAACGCCACGCGCTCCCCCGCTCGCGCAACGCGATAGCCGCGCGCCATCAACGTATCGCCATCCGCCTTGCTGCCGTAGTGATACAGCACCAAACGCGCGCGCAAGCTCTCGTCGTATTCGCGCTCGATATCGTCAACGCCGGTATGCGAGGGATTGCCCACCAAACCGCAATCGTGTGCGATCAGCTCCTGCCCGCCAGCGTAATGCATCAACACCTCTGGAACGGGGCGGGTGTCGCCGGTAAACGCGAAACTGCCCTGCAAAGCCAAGCCGAACGATGTGCCAGGGCGATGATGCCGCGTGGCGAATACGTCGAACCAGAAACCATCCAGCCAAAACCCGCGCGAGCACGGCACCAGCCGGAAAGCTTCCCAATAATTCACGCCACCTTCGGCCAGCGCACCCGGGTAGTCAGCCACCCGCGTCTGCAACCATGGCACCAACGCCGCATGCGTGAACACACGCGTTTTTCCACGCACGGCTTCGTCGAACCACATGCGAGTGAACAGGCGCTCCAGTCCACCCACATGATCCATGTGCGTGTGAGTGATGTAGAGATTACGCGGCAGCTCGCTATACGCAGTCATATAACGATCGAGCGTGTCGGGGCCGCAATCGATCAGCAACAACGGCTTGCCATCTTGCTCCACGACTGCGGACGAGGAGCCCAGCTCCACCGCGTGCGCGGCGCCGGTGCCGAGAAAATGCAGATGCCAGCTCATGCGCTCAGTGTCCGCTCGTAACTGTCCATGAGAGGTGTCCAAATCATTTGATCGAATACCGCTTCACCCTGCTCTGCTGCCCCCAGCTTGAACAGCGATCGGCGCAAGCGCTGCAGGTTGGCCATGCGCCAGCCCAGCTCCGGTGTGCGCATCCGACCGCGATCGAAATCCACCAGATAGAGTCCCGACGGCGCGATCAGTACGTTATGCGCGTTGAGATCGGCATGCCACACACCCGCGCGATGAAAACGCGCGACCAACGCACCGACTTCCCGCGCGAGTTCGGTATCCAGGCGCCCCTGAGCCAAGCCATCCGCCAACGTATACGTATCGGCAATGCGCCGCATGATCAGGTCTGCCCGGTAATGAAGCCCTGCATGCCGGTACTGCGCCGCCACGGCTTGCGGCACCGGCAATTGCAGCTTCGCCATGGTCTGTAACAAACGGAATTCCCGGAAACTGCGCGTGCGATCCGCACCAGTCCACAGGTAGCGATCCCCCATCAGCCGGGCCACCACGCCGCCGCGCCGGTAATGGCGCAGCACGCACTCACCGGCGGGGGTATGAATGATCGCCACCCCGCCACGGCCGCCAGACTGTGTGCTGAGCGCACCCTGCCCGCGCCAATGGTCGGCATCGAACCATGGGCCATCGACTTGTGGCGATACGGTAGCGTCGAACAGAATCGCACCCTTGGCGTCTTGGCGCAGTTGCTCGTGCATTGGTGCTGCGGCGGCCCTGTTTCGGTTCATTGCCCGGCGATTCTACATGTCTGCTCCTGCTTCCATCTGCCTGCTGCGCACGTCGGCCATTGGTGACGTTACCCATGTCGTGCCCCTGATCCACACGCTGCAGCGCGCCTGGCCACAAACTGCGTTGACCTGGGTCGTCGGCAAGCTGGAGCGCAAGCTGGTCGGCGACCTGCCTGGCGTGGACTTCGTCACCTTCGACAAAGGTGCCGGCTGGGCTGGCATGCGCGCGGTGCACGCCGCGCTGAAAGGGCAACGCTTCGATGCACTGCTGCAGATGCAAGTGGCCTTGCGTTCCAACCTGCTAAGCCTAGGCATCAAGGCAGACCACCGCGTCGGCTACGACCACGCACGTGCCAAAGACTTGCATGGCCTGGTCATCAACGAACGCATCCCGCCTCGCACCGGCGAACACGTGTTGCAAGCCATTGGCAGTTTTTGCGAACCGCTAGGCCTGAAACAGACCGACGTGCGCTGGGACATCCCCATCCCCGATGAAGCCCATGCATGGGCGACGCAGCAATGGCCCAGCGACAGGCCGGTGCTGCTCGTCAGCCCCACATCCAGTCACGAGCTACGCAACTGGCGACCGGAGCGCTATGCCGCCGTCATGGATCACGCTGATGCCCGCGGCTGGCGCGTCGTACTGATCGGTGGCCCCTCGCCTGCAGAGCGCAGCATGGCCAACGCCATCCTCGCCCTTTGTAAACACATCCCGCTTGACCTTACCGGCAAGGACACACTCAAGAAGCTGATGGCGATGTTCTGCCGCGCCCAGCTGCTACTCACGCCTGACTCCGGCCCGATGCATATGGCCAACACCGTCGGCCTGAAAGTGCTTGGCCTACATGCTGCCAGTAATCCTGCACGCTCCGGCCCCTATTCGGACCGCCGTTGGTGCGTCGACAAATACGATGCCGCGTCGCGCAAGTACTTCGGCAAGCCGGCAAACGATATCCCCTGGGGAACGAAGATCGAGAAGCCCGGCGTGATGGATTTGATCGAGGTCGATGACGTCATCGAACGCTTTGAAGCTGCCATAGCGTAGGTTGGGGTGCAAACCCCAACCTATGTCAGCTCTCCGGCGGGGCATCCGGCAGATGCGGTGGCGCCACAGATTTCCGCTCCCGCTTCTTCCAGTAGCCACCTTTGGTCCACGCATCAAAGCCCCACCGCAGCCATCCGATGAGCGCATTCGCCAACCACAAAGCCCAGGCAAGCATCGCGACTTTGTAGAACCACAGCGATACCGTGAAAACCCCGCCCTGTGGCAGAACATCCTGGGCCTGATCGGCGAACCAACTCAAATCCCATGCACTGGAACCATTGCCGGCAACGTGCATGTCGGGCAATCCAAGCAAGCCTTTCGGTACCGCGGATACCAGCGTGATCAGAGCCAGCACCGTGATTGCCGCCAACAACGACTGCACTAAATTGAATCGTGCACCCACAAGCTTGGCAATCGCCTCCTCATGCCGCGCACGCAGGCCGAGCAGAATCAACCACAGCACGACAAACGCATACGCGCTCCATGCAAACGCCGAAAAGCCCAATCCCAGTAGCAGCCACTGATAAAAACGCAATGGCGTCGGCGCATAACGCCCTAACAGCCATGCTGCTACCAGCAACACGATCAGTTGAGACCAATACAGCACAGCAGGCCCGACTCTCGGCCCCCACGCCCACAATACCCAGCGGTCTTCCGGCAGCTTGAGATCCAGCGCGACGTTTGCCGATGGCGCACCGAGAGCCAATGCTGGTGTCGCGACGTGCATGCCAATGCCACGTGGTTCGCGTAGGCGAATCACGTAATGATGTCTACCAGGCAAAAGCGGCAGGCTCAGCTTGCCATCCTTGATGGCCAGACTGAGCTGCTCGTCGTCACGTGTAGCACCAAGAAGTTCGGTACCGGCCGGCAAGGTCATGGCGTGTTCGCCGCCGCGCGTGCTGCGTGCAAGTAGATTGAGTTCTGTCTCGGTTGCACGATCGCCGACACTGACGTTTGCATTGACGCTATCAAAAGCAAGGCTGTCGCCATCGACGGCCTTGGGCCTGCTTATATGCAACTGCAAGGTTTCATTCGGCAGCGGTTGAAAACTGAGACCGTCACTGTTGTCGCCAACGGGCACACCTTGCGCCTCGACATGCCAGATCGGGGATACGTGCACTTGCCAGACTTCAGCACGATCACCCAACGACGGTGCGGTGATTTTCAATACATCAGCATGATCAAGGCGACTAGTCCAGCTAGCTTCGTTTTCGCCAGCATTGAACGTGACGCCGACGCGTCCGTCGTGCACACGCATGCCGTCACCCAGTGGATGCTCGCCAGGCAGCAAGGGCAATTCCAGCGAGAAACCACCGTCACTCGGCGCCAGCCGCTCTACCGTATTGACCACGGTCCAATCCACGCCGAGCACGATATTCCGTGTGATACGCACGTACGGTGGAAATGCCTGCTGCGAAACCGGGGCCGGCTTACCATCGGCGGCAACCGTGCGAATGCGATTGAGCGTCACGCTATCGCCCAGCAAACGCCCACCGTCGACACCATCCAGCGACCAGGTTTGCCCGTTGAACACCAGCCATTGCGGACGCAATGCGAAGCGCAAGGTTGTGCTATCGACAGGCTGCGCGCGATAACTCACATCGACCTTGTGCACGCCGGGTTCCAGCCTGACCAGCATCTGATCGTCCCGCTTGCTGATCGCTGCATTGGCATGACCATCCACCGCTACGCTGAGGAGTTGCAAGCCGGTATCAGCCTGCGGCAACGGCAGCGCAATCGGCGCGCCCACATGCACCTCCAGCGCGATGGCGACCTGGTCGTCTTTCGCCTGCATGGTGGCCGCGGCAACCACCGCGCAATCGGGCGCGCACTTGGGCGCTTCCAATAGACGTGTCTGCAATTGCCTGAGCAAATCTGCGCTCGGCATTGCTTGCGCCCGAGCCATATGCGGCATGCTTGCTAGCAGCAAGCACGCCGCTGCCGTGCCGCCCAAACGCCAGATTCGCCATGATGCATCCGACGGCCTGGTAAAACTTCGCGCAAGCCTGCCCAGCAATACCACCAACAAGCCGAGCATCAATACGCGCAGCAGCCGAACCAGCCAGGCCGGTGCAATCACCAGCCGCATGCTTTGTCCCGAGGTCACGGGGCCTGACCAACTTAGGTGGTAATTGTTGCCGACGTCCCAGCTTGGTTCACCCGCACCGGCCTGGATGATGCTGTGACTATCGACGGCAACCGCAGGAACAGAACTCGCCAGCGAACCTCCCAATATCCTGACATTCAAGCTTTGGCGCGGTGCCGAAGCTGGCGCAAACTGAAGGGCTGGAGCCGGAGCTGGAGCAGCCGGCTCAGGTGACGGCGGAGGTGCCGGTGCCGCACTCGTTTCGGCTTGCTCCTCCCGCGCAACCATCTCCTGTTTCGCTTCCTGTTTTGCATAACCAACAGCCGCCATGCGCTGCATCAACGCCGAATAAGCGCCATTTCCTTCCAGCTGAGGATGCAAAGCATTTTCCAACTGGGTCTTGGCAAACGGTAACGTCCATACGACGGCCAATGCCAATGCAAGCATGCTGGCCATCTGCGCCCACTGCCGCAAACGCCCCGCAGGCAGAGCACGCATCAACAAGGCAAACGCCAACGCCACACCCAGCGTCCAGCGTGGCGCGCCTGCTTCGTGCTGCGACAGGATCAAGAACAACGCAGCGATCACTGCCCAATGCCAACCGAGCAGTCGTCCAGCCAACAAAGCCATCAGTGCGACGACGAACAGATCCAGCAGGCTCCACTGCGCAATCCACGAATCCGGTGAGCGATCCACTCCGCCTGCACCGATCAGGCGATAGCCATAGGGCAGATGCAAAACAGCATTGATGTTTTCCAGCGGAGCAAGCCATCCTGCGCTAGGCAAGGAGCCGCTGCGATCAGCCACGCGCAAGCCGGCTTGCAGATTCAGATCCGAGCTTCGCAGCTCGACGCCCGTCCGCCCTTGACCCAGGTCGGTAATCAACAAGGGAGTTGCGCCCTGCATGGCGCGCTGCAATTGCCAGGGTGCCGCCACATCCAGACGCTGCGTATGCAGCAGGGTGCCGGTGAGATGATCGCTGACGTTGAAACCACGGCCATCGAAATCGAGCCAGATCTGGCGATCGAGCTGAATCTGATCGCCAGCCTCTCCCTCACCACCACGCGTACCTTGTTGGATGGCTAAACCATCGCTTTGGTCGAGTACATACGCTGGAAGTTCGCGCCAATCACCCGGCACACCCGCTTGCGCCGCATCGGTGGCGCGACCTTCAACACGCGTGCTGCGCAGCGACGGATCATCGCTATAACTCCAAATCTCCTGCTTCGGCCAGACGTTGTCGGCAGGTGCAGCCAGGCTCACGTCGCGCAACGTATCCATGCCGCGGGCAGCCAGGTGCACCGTCCACTGTCCCGGACGAAGCTGCAGGCGCAGGCGGCCATCGGGCTCCCATTGTGCGGGTACATCGCTATCCAGCGAGGTCGCCACGAAGCCCCTGGGCAAGGCAGGCCCCAGCAACTGCTCGCGCGCGCTGCCCGTGACGTTCAATTGCAGTTGTGTATCCAGCAGAGCAGGCATGCCATCGGTCAGATGACGATAAACACGCACCGACAACGCATCGGCCTGGCGCTGCGCTACCGCGGCCTCGCCCAGCGTAAGCTGATCGCCGTTGCGCTCGATGCGGTCGACCGCAGCACCATCCACACTGAGCGACACCAATCCAATCGACAAGGGGACGCGCAGACGTGCGGGACGCGTATCCCAGGGCAGGCTCCCTTGGATGGTGTAGTCGCCAGACTCCAGCCTGAGCGCCGGCTGCCCATCCCGGCTCAGCACCGGCCAGGCCTTGTTGTTCACCGCGACCTGCTGCGGCCAACTGTGCTCATCGCCGGGCAACGCGACCCAGCCGGGGGCATCCACCTGTACGTCGAGGCTGAAATGGCCGCCGCTCTTGCCGGCATCGATGCTCAGGCGACCGGGCCAGATGCACTGGCGGCTGTCCGCATCTGGAAGGCTATTGGCCAGGAAAGGACAGCCGTGCTGAGGGACGTCGTGCAGCACCCATCCCTGCCAATCGCGGAGCGCAGGAGGAACGTCCTGTGCCAACAAGGGTGACACGACAAACAGCAGCCCCAACAACCCCTTCCATCGGCGCATATGGTGAACTCCCCCGTGGCGTTTCACCCAGCCGTAGGTTGGGTTAGCGCAGCGTAACCCAACATCGTTCGGGGCGATATTGTTGGGTTACGCTGCGCTAACCCAACCTACGTCAACACCTTTGCTTACGCGAAAAACTCACTTCGCCGTACGGTAATCCTGATACGACTTCTCTTCCACCAGCTGCGAACCAAGCTTGAGATTGATCTCGCGCTTTACCGCCGCACGTTCGTCGTTCTGGAAATACACCGAACGCGCCAGTTCGATGAATTCGGCATCGAAAGCTTGCGCCTTTTCCTTCAAGCGAATGCGATCTTCGATATCCCACAGTGCTTCGTTCACAGCGAGCAGACGCGCACGCTCCTTGCTGATGTCCGCCTGTGAAGCGTGGTCATTAGCCCACGTGGCATTGAGCAGGTTCAGCTCGTTGTGCACATTGACGAGCTTGGCGGGATCGGAAATCTGGCGCGCCTTGATCTCAAGGATCGTGATCTTGTCGATCAGCTCGCCAAAGGAGACCGGTACCTGGATCAGGCTCATGCAAAACCTCACGAGAAAAGACCGGCAAGCCGCCGGGAAACGGCGCCTATGATAGCGCCATCGGTGATATACGTGCTTTGGCGGCAAGTCGTGTGTAGAAATCGTCGTAGAAACTCGTCGGCAGCTCAGCCTTGACCGGCACGCTCCACCAGTGCGGTTGAATGAACGCCCAGCACTTCACCGCGTCCTTTTCCGTCATCAGCACGGGCAGATCATCACCAAACGTAAGATCCGCCGGCATAAAAGCATGATGATCGGGAAATGGATGCGGGATCACATCCAGACCATGCTCGGCAAGGCTCGCAAAGAAGCGCTGGGGATTGCCGATGGCAGCCACCGCATGCACGCGTTTTCCCGAGAAGTTTGCAATGGGCTGCTCATGTCCATCCGATAGCGCACGCACCGAATCACCTTGGAGGCGCATGGGTATCTCACCAGTCTGCGGATGAACACCGTTGCAGATACGAAAATCCACCTGCGCCATGCGGCTCATCGGTTCGCGTAGCGGTCCCGCCGGCAACAACCACGCGTTGCCGAAACGTCGTGCACCATCGATGACGCAAATTTCGATATCGCGCGCCAGTCTGTAATGCTGGAGACCATCGTCCGCAATCACGACATTGCAACCGGCATCAAGCAGCAATTGCGCGGCAATGGGACGATCCTGACCAATCGCAACGGGAACACCGCTGGCGCGTATCACGCAGGGCTCATCACCCACTTCAACCGGGTCTGGCGAATCACCAAGCAGCATCGGTTCTTGGTTGCTACCGCCATAGCCGCGACTTACGACGCCGGGACGGTAGCCACGCGCACGTAATGCTTCAGCCAATGCCAAGGTAAGCGGCGTTTTCCCCGTACCGCCCGCTGTGATATTGCCAACCACGATAACGGGACATGGCAGCCGTACCGATCGGAACCAGCCATGCCGATACAATATCCACCGAACCTCAACGACAGCACCGTAAAGCTTCGACAGTGGATAACACCACCACGGCAGTGGTTTTCCCTCATACCAGCCGGCCTGGAGCGTGTCGGCCAGGCTCATCGTCAGTCGGCAGCAACCGCGGTAGGACGTTCGTTGAACTGCATGCGGTGCAGCGCGGCGTAATGACCGCTCAGGGCCATCAGCTCGGCGTGCGTGCCGCGCTCGATGATGCGGCCCTGCTCCATCACCGCAATCTGGTCGGCGTGTTCGATGGTGGATAGGCGATGTGCGATCACCAGCGTGGTGCGATCGCGCATCAGTCGTTGGAGAGCTTGCTGGATCAATCGCTCGGATTCGGTATCGAGCGCACTAGTGGCTTCATCCAGCACCAGGATCGGTGCGTTCTTGAGAATCGCGCGCGCAATCGCGATGCGCTGTCGCTGCCCGCCGGAAAGCATGTTGCCGCGTTCACCGATCGGACTATGGATACCCTTCGGCATGCGTGCAATGAATTCCATCGCATTCGCCGCTTCGGCGGCGGCAATGATCTCCTGCTCACTTGCGCCAGCCAGTTCACCGTAAGCAATGTTTTCGGCCACAGTGCCATCGAATAACACGACGCTTTGTCCCACCCAGGCGATTTGCCGGCGCAACGAAGGCAAGGTGTAGCTTTCGTAATCGGCACCATCGAGCAGGATGTGCCCGCTGCTTGGCGCATTGAACCGCGGCAGCAAGCTGACAAGGCTGCTCTTGCCGCTGCCGGAACGTCCCACCAGTGCCGTCACGCTGCCAGGAGGGCAATGCAGATTCACGCCGGCCAAGGCTTGGAAATCGCCACGCGGATAGACCAGGCGCACGTCCTCGAAACGCAGATCACCCCGGGTGCGTTCAAGCACCTGCATACCGTTGTCCACTTCAGGTGGTAGGTCCATCACTGCAAACAGGTTTTCGGCCGCTGCAACACCCGTCTGAATGGTCGATTGCACGTTGGCCAAGCGCTTTAGCGAAGGCAGCATACCGCCCATGGCGGTAAGGACGGCCACAAACATACCGGCCGAAATGCTGTCGATCACCGAAGGACGCGACGCCAGGAAAATCAGACCTGCCAGGCCGAACGAAGCGACTGTCTGGATAGAAGAGCTGGAAGTGGCCGCCGTGGCAACGATCTTGAGGTTCAGATAGCGCGCCCGGCTGGAAACGTCCTTGAAACGCTCCCCCGCCTGCTGCTGACCGCCATAGATGCGCACTTCGCGGTGCCCCTCAATGGCTTCTTCCACGGTGCCGGTCACCGAGCCCATCATGTTCTGGATACGTCGGCTGATTGAGCGATAGCGGCGGCTGACGAACATGGCGATCAGCATGATCGGCGGAATGAGCAGGAACAGCACCATGGTGAGATACGCGCTCTTGCTCAGCATCACATAGAACATGCCGAGCACCGTCACGCTTTCCGTCACCACTACCTTCAAGGCATCCGTGGAGGCGCCGGCCACCTGTTCGCTGGTATAGGTGATGCGCGAAATCTGATGGCCGGAATGTTCATGGCCAAAGAACGTGGCCGGCAAGCGCAAATAGGCACCGAACACGTCGCGCTGCATGGATTGCACTACATTGCGCCCGATGTAGCCGATGCCGTAGTTGCTGATGAAGGTGGCAAAGCCGCGCGCCACAAAGATGCCGATGATCCAGATGGGCATCCAGAAGATGAGATACGGATCTTTCTTGGCAAACAGATCGTCGATGATCGGCTGCAACTTATCGGTGAAAATCGCGAGGCAGGCGCCATCCACCGCAAAGCCGATGATCGTGATCAGCGCCACCGGCCAGTAGCGTGCGGAGTAGCCGAGCAGCCGCTTGTATGTGCGCCGGCTCTCCGCATCCCACAACACAACCTTCTTTTTGCTTTCGCTCATTTACCCGTTTCCGACTGGGTCGGCGTCGTAGCGATGGAAAGATGAGTAAAGCCGAGCTGGCCCAGCGCATCCATGGCGGTGACCACGTTCTGGTGCGCCGTCATCGCGTCGGCACGGATGGTGACGGTCTGGTTACGGTCGTCGCCGGCCACATGCGCAATGGCCTGCTTGAGCGCATCCACGCTGCCGCCCACCACTTCGTCGCTGCCGACGTAGAAATGCCCTTCGCGATCCACCATCACGGTGATTGCAGGCGGCTGCATGTCGCGGTCTTCCGCGCTGGCTTGCGGCAGGTTCACCTTCAAGCGCGAATGCTGCACGAAGGTGGTAGTGAGCACGAAGAACATCAGCAGGGTCAGCAGCACATCGATCAACGATACGACGTTGATCTCGAAATCGTCGCTGCGGCGGTCGTTACCGATACGCATGGTTCAGACCGAGGCCTTGTCGCCGGCAGCGACCGGTGTGCGGCGTGCACGCGGCGCAGTGCTGGGGGCGGAGAGCGTGAGATCGTCCAGTAGCAGCGTGGCCTGCTTTTCCATATCCACCACATAGCCGGCCACCTTGGAACGGAAATAGCGGTGCAGCACGTAGGCGGGAATGGCTACCGTCAAACCAGCAGCCGTGCAGATCAACGCCTCACCAATACCACCGGCCATCTTGGTGGGATCGGCCATGCCACCCACCATCACTTGCATGAACATGCGGATCAGGCCAATCACGGTACCGAACAGGCCGAGCAGTGGGCCAATCAGGGCGATGGTGCCGAGCGTGTTCAGATAACGCTCCATACGGTGCACCACATGACGGCCGGTATCCTCGATGCGCTCCTTGATCAGCTCGCGCGAGTGATGGCGCACAGCCAACGCGGCAGCCAGCAATTCACCCAGCGGCGAGCCGGTCGCAAGTTTTTCCAGATGGGCCGGATCGAGCTGATCGGAACGCGCCCATTCGCGTACTTCTTGTGCCAATCCGGGTGGCAATACGTAGCTGCGCCGCAAGGTCCAGCACCGCTCCAGCACGATCGCCAGCGCCACCGCCGAGCAGATCAGGATGGGCGCCATCGCCCAACCACCTGCCATCAGAATCTGACCTAAATCACCCACGGAAAAACTCCCGGCCCTGCCGCCTGCGCAAGCCAACATCATAGCAGTGATGCCGAAACGTACCGTGCGGCCAATCACTCCCGCCAATAGCGCCGTTGTAGCAAGCGCCAGCGTGCCGCTACATAGGTGGGCGCCGCAGCCGGAAACTCAATCTGAACGGCACCGTCCACCGCGGTATTGAATACCGGCACACCCGCGGCCGCGTAGCGCTGCATGACCTCCGGGCGCGGATGGCCGAAACGATTGCGCCAGCCGGCAGAGACCACGGCGAGTTCAGGCTGGACGGCTGTGATGAAGTCCGCGCTGGAGGAACCGTTGCTGCCATGGTGAGGCACCTGCAGCACCGGTCGCGGCCCTGGCCCCAATGACGTGGCGACCGATGGTTCCGTATCCATGGCGATATCGCCGGTGAGCAAAAGACGCCCCGCTCGCCCCTCGACCAGCAGCACACAGGAATGATCGTTCGCCGACGCGTTCGGCGTGGTCGCAGCGGGACTCAACACGCGAAAGCGCACGTCATCCCATATCCATTGCTGTCCAGCCAGGCATTGCGCCATCGATATCGACATGCGCCCAGGTTCACCGGAGTAGCGCTGCGCTGCTGGAAACGCCGCTGCCACGGCAGGCGCACCGCCGGCATGGTCGTTGTCGGCATGGCTGATCATCAGCATGTCCAGCCGATCGATACCCAGCGCGTACAGCGAAGGAATGACCACGGCGGCGCCCAGATCGTATTCCGATGGATAACGCGCGCCCGCGTCATAGACCAGAGCGTGATCGCGTGTGCGCACGATGACAGCAAGCCCCTGCCCTACATCCAATACCCAGGCTTGGAACGCACCTGCGCTAGGTAGATGACGAACTGGCCAAAGCAGCGGCAAAAACAGGAGCACGCCCAGCATGCGCAGTGGTACACCGCGCGGCATGAACAACCACACCGCGCCTAGCGTGGCGAACACGAGTGCCCAGGGTGCTACCGCCGGTAGATACCAATGCGCACCAGGCCATGTCGCGCTCTGTTCAAGCATCCACCATTGCGCATGCGTCAGCCATTCGGCCACGCGCAGCACCGGTGCTGCCAACGGCGGGCAAATCATCAGAAACAACATACCCAACAAGGCGCAAGGCACGATGACGAAACTCACGAAGGGCACCGCGACAAGATTGGACAAAGCACCCACCAGAGAAGCTTCGCCGAAGAACCACATCGTTAACGGCAGCAAGGCAACCGTCATCACGATCTGACCCAAGGTCAGTTCACGCAAGAAACCGCGCAGGCCACGTCCTTTTGCATCCATGCAAAGGATCAGGAACGCCACACCAACGAACGAGAGCCAGAAGCCTGCTTCCAGCACGGCAGTAGGGTTCACCAGCAGAATCGCGATCATCGCCATCGCCAGCGCGTGCGCCGAACCGGCGGCACGCCGGCTGCAACGTGCCAAGGCAAAAGCGCCGATCATCAGCATCGTGCGCACGGTGGGCATGCCCAAGCCGGCCAACGCACCGTAGGCGCTGGCCGCCGCCAATGCCGACATGGCTTGCACCTGTACGCGAGGGCATCGCAGCGCAAGCCAGGGCCATAGCCAATAAACGGCATAACACGACCACACGCCAAAGACGGCGGCAACGCCCACGTGAAAACCGGAAATGGCGATCAAGTGTGAGACGCCATTCGCACGCGCCACATCCCAGTCGTGCCGTTCAAGGCCACGCGTGTCACCGACCGTAAAGGCACGCAGCAAGGCAGCGTCATGTGGGTCTCGCACTCGTGCCTGGATGCCGTCAGTAAGCGAACCACGTAAGCGATCCAGGCACCATGGCGCCACGCTCAAGCGCCCGTTGCCTGGATCGTCACGCACGTAGCCAATCGCTGCGATGCCGTGCGCGAGTGCGCTGCGCTCGCTATCGGCGCCGCCCGGATTGATCGTTCCACGTGGCCTGCGCAGACGCAGCAGCAGTTGCCAGCGCGAACAAGGTTCCGGTTCCGCGGATGGCTTGCCATACCAACTAATGCGCGCGCGTCCTTGCCATGCCATGGTTTGCCCGTCGTGGGTGGCTTGCTCGATATCGAACTGCACGCTGGTGGCGCCTGCCTTGGTTTGCGCCAAACCCACCACGTGGCCAACCACACGGAAATCCTGACCTTCCCAGTCTTTTGGCAAGCGCGCATCCATCGCCGAACTGCCTTGCCATACAGCCCATGCAAATCCGAACAGCAACAAGGACACCCAGCGGAAACGCGGAAGACGCCAGGCAAACATCAACGCGCATGCCACCAGGCTTGCCATCAGCCAACGCGGAGGCAGTACGGGAAGCCATTGGACGATGGATATGCCAGCCAATAGCGCCAGCGCCGATGCGATTGCGCTTGGCCATGCTCGCGCTTGTATTGCTCCCTCTGCCATGCATGGAAGCTAGCGCAGGCAGAACGTGGAGCTTGTAGGGGCACGCGTAGGTTCGGGTGAGGTGCAGCCGAACCCCAACGTGGCGATAGGCATGGCAATGTTGGGGTTTGCACCCCAACCTACGATTGCTTTACGCCTTGTCGCGCAACTCGCCGTTATGCAATTCCAGCGTGCGGTCCATCCGCGCAGCCAGGCGACTATCGTGGGTGACGAGGATGAAGCTGGTGCCGATCTCGCGATTCAATTCCAACATCAGCGCATACACCTGCGCGGCATTGTCTTCATCGAGATTACCGGTAGGCTCATCGCCCAACACGCAGGAGGGGCGCGTCACCAGTGCACGCGCCACGGCACAGCGCTGACGCTCACCGCCGGAAAGTTCGGCCGGCTTGTGCTCCAGACGCTTGCCCAGTCCCACGCGTTCCAACAGGGCCTTGGCCTGCTTCTGCGCTTCGGGAATACCGGTGCCGCGGATCATCAGCGGCATGCATACGTTTTCCAACGCGGTGAATTCGGGCAACAAGTGATGAAACTGATAGATGAAGCCCATCGAACGGTTGCGCACACGCCCGCGTTCGGCGTCAGACAGCTTGGAAAGCACCTGACCTTCCACTTCCACCTCACCGTTGGTGAGCGTATCCAGGCCGCCGATGATGTGCAGCAGCGTGCTTTTACCGGAACCCGAAGCACCGACGATGGCCAGCGTTTCGCGCCGCTTGAGGGCAAAGCTGACGTCGGACAGCACCGGCGTGCGCAGATCGCCCTCCTCATAGGTTTTGGCAACGTGGCTGGCGCGCAGAACGATATCGTTGGTCATGGGATTACTCATAGCGCAGTGCCTGGGCCGGTTGCGTACGCGAGGCGCGCCATGCGGGATACAGCGTGGCAAGCAGAGAGAACAGGAAGGTGACCAGCGACACCCAGATCACGTCGTGCCAGTCGAGTTTGCTAGGCACTTCGCTGATGTAATAAACGTCCGGCGAAAGGAAGGTCACGCCCGTGACGTGTTCGATCCATTTGGCAATGGTGGGCAACTGCCATGAAAGCAGCGAACCCAGCCCCACGCCGAAACCGATACCGACAAACCCCACCAGCACGCCCTGCACCATGAACATGCCCATGATGCTGCGTGGTGTCGAACCCAAGGTCCGCAGGATGGCAATGTCCGCCTGCTTGTCGGTCACCAGCATCATCAACATCGAAATCAGGTTGATCACCGCCACCAGGATGATCAGCGAGAGGATGATGAACATCACCTTCTTCTCCATCGAGATGGCGGTGAAGAAGTTGGCGTGGCTGTCCATCCAGGTAGTCACCATGTAGACCTGGCCCAGCGAATCGGCCAACTGGCGTGCTACAGGTTGTGCGTTGTACAGATCATCCAGCTTCAGGCGAATGCCGGTCGGGCCATCGATGCTTTTCAGCTGTTCTGCGTTGTGGAGGTTGATCAGGCCGAGGCCGGAATCGAACTCCTCCATGCCCATCTCGAAAATACCGCTTACGGTGAAGCCACGGATGCGCGGTACCGCGCCCAATGGCGTCGCACGCAGCTCCGGTACCACCATGGTGACCTTGTCGCCCACGTTTAAACCAAGCTGCAAGGCGAGATCCTTACCGAGGACGATATTCCAGTCATCCGACTTAAGCGAATCGAACGAACCGGCAATCATGTGCTTGTTGATATCCGACACATCCGGTTCTTTTGCGGTATCAATGCCGCGCACGATCGCGCCGCTGGAGCGCTGTCCTTGCAGGAAGGACTGAATCTCTACATAAGGCGCGGCGCCACGCACGTGCGGGTTGGCTTTTACTTGCTGCAAGGCGTACTGCCAGTTCTGCACCGGCTCGCCCGGCAGGCCGGACACCGTGGCATCGGAAATCGCACCGAGAATGCGTGAACGAAGCTGGGAATCGAAACCGTTCATCACCGACATCACCGTGATCAAGGCCATCACGCTGATGGTGATGCACACAATGGACACGGTGGAGATGAATGAAATGAACTGGTTGCGCCGCTTGGCGCGGACGTAGCGCAGGCCGATGAAAAGCTCGAGCGGTCGGAACATGGAGGCTTCGCTTGTGGGATATGGGCGGCGGGCCGTAGGAATCCGTGAGACCGCGCCGCGCGCGCAGAGTGCCCGAAGCGGGGCAATGCGGCAACCGTCAGGCCGGTTCCTCGGTGGCTTTCCGCATCACGGCTAGTCGCATTCGCAGACGTCGCCGGATGTCCGAATCGGTGTTGTCGGGCATCAGCCAGAGCGTGAGCTTGCCGTAGCGGCTACTGGTCAATCGAAGCAGCACCAACTGGCGGACGATTCGGAACGACACCAGCGTGGCCACATCATCCCCGCCATCCAGCCCTCGCAAGGTCCAACCGCTTTGGTCGGCCCAGCCTACCGCGTAAATCGGCAATGACAGGCGGCGGATGGCGTGCACACACCCCGCAACCGACGCCAACATCAGCACCAAGCGAGCAAGCAACGGTAGGCCCGATACGACTGTGGCCAGTAGCGCCAGACCCGTGACACCTGCGAACAGACGCGGCACCCAGCGCGAAGGCCGGTATTCAAAGCCGATGGCGGGCGCGGATGTCATCGATGATCGCCTGCCAATCAGCGCGTGACGGTTTGGCGTGGCCCATGACCCAGTCCCACAGGTCCGGGTCTTGCACGTCGAGCAGTTCGTCGAAAGCTTGTTGCAGGGCTGCGTCGGCAGTAGGAAACGAGGTTTCCAGCCAGCCGCCGAATAGGGCGTCCAGTTCGCGCGTGCCGCGGCGGGTGCGCCAGCGCAGGCGTTTTAGGCGGGCTTCGTCCATCTACCCTCATCCATTAGGAGTTGAGGCATACCCTCAAACTTCCGTGCCGTCATTCCCGCGAAAGCGGGAATGACGGCACGGGGATACCCATCAAGTTGACCGCCGCTCGACCAGCAACTTCTTGATCTCCGCAATCGCCTTGGCCGGATTCAATCCTTTCGGGCACGTGCGCGCGCAGTTCATGATGGTGTGGCAGCGATACAGCTTGAACGGATCTTCCAGATCATCCAGACGGGCGCCGGTGTCTTCGTCGCGCGAGTCAACGATCCAGCGGTAGGCCTGCAGGAGGATCGCTGGGCCCAGGTAACGGTCGCCGTTCCACCAGTAGCTCGGGCAGCTGGTCGAGCAGCAAGCACACAGAATGCACTCATACAGGCCGTCGAGCTTCTTGCGATCTTCCGGCGATTGCAGGCGCTCACGATCCGGCGCCGCACTCTGCGTACGCAGCCACGGACGGATCGAGGCGAACTGAGCGTAGAAGTGCGTGAGATCCGGTACCAGATCCTTCACCACCGGCATATGCGGCAGCGGGTAGATCTTCACATCACCCGACGCGCACTCTTCGATGGACCGGGTGCAGGCCAGCGTATTGGTGCCATCGATGTTCATCGCGCAGGAACCGCAAATGCCTTCACGGCAGGAGCGGCGCAGCGTGAGCGTGGGATCGATCTCGTTCTTGATCTTCAGCAGTGCGTCCAGAACCATCGGGCCGCACGCGGCCAGATCGACCTCATACGTGTCGATACGCGGGTTCTGGCCATCGTCCGGCGACCAGCGATAAATGCGGAACGTCCGCGGTTTCTTCGCGTCCTTCGCCGGATAGTGCTTGCCCGGCTGGATTTTCGAATTCTTGGGTAGCGTGAACTCGGCCACGATTGCCTCTCCAGTCGGTAATGCTTAATAGACGCGCTTCTTCGGCGGCACAACCTCGACCTCACCGGTCAAGGTGTACATGTGCACCGGGCGGAAATCGAAGCTGACCTTGCCATCGTTATCGACGCTGGCCATGGTGTGCTTCTGCCAGTTGTGATCGTCGCGGTCAGGGAAGTCCTCATGCGCATGCGCACCGCGGCTTTCGTGACGCTGTTCGGCCGAATACATCGTGGCGACCGCCTGGCCCAGCAGGTTGGACAGTTCCAGCGTTTCGATCAGGTCCGAGTTCCACACCATCGAACGATCGCTGACGCGCACGTCCTGGAACGAGTCGTATACCTGTGAAATTTTCTTGCAGCCCGCCTGCAGCGATTCGCTGGTGCGGAACACCGCGGCGTCATCCTGCATGGTGCGCTGCATGTTGGCGCGAATCTTCGCAGTCGGCGTGCCGCCATTGGCGTGGCGTAGGCCGTCAAAGCGCGATAGCGCCTTGTCCAATGCACTGGATGGCAGATCCTTGTGAGCCTGGCCCGGCTTGACGATTTCAGCGCAGCGATGCGACACGGCGCGGCCGAACACCACCAGGTCGAGCAGCGAGTTGGAGCCGAGACGGTTGGCGCCATGCACCGATACACACGCAGCCTCGCCGATGGCGAACAGGCCCGGCACCACGGCGTCGACGTTGTCGCCCTTCTTCTGCACGACTTCGCCGTGATAGTTGGTCGGGATGCCGCCCATGTTGTAGTGCACGGTCGGCAACACCGGAATCGGCTCCTTGGTGACATCCACGCCCGCAAAGATGCGCGCGGATTCGGCGATGCCCGGCAGGCGCTCGTGGATCACTTCCGGACCGAGGTGCATCAGGTTCAGATGCACGTGATCCTTGTGTTCGCCTACGCCACGCCCCTCGCGGATCTCCATGGTCATCGCGCGGCTGACTACGTCGCGCGAGGCGAGATCCTTGGCGCTCGGTGCATAGCGTTCCATGAAACGCTCGCCCTTGGCGTTGGTGAGGTAACCACCTTCGCCACGCACGCCTTCGGTGATCAGGCAGCCGGCGCCGTAGATGCCGGTGGGATGGAACTGCACAAACTCCATATCCTGCAGCGCGAGACCGGAACGCAGCACCATGCCGCCGCCGTCGCCCGTGCAGGTATGCGCGGAAGTGGCGCTGAAGTAAGCGCGACCGTAACCGCCTGTTGCCAACACGACGGACTGGCCACGGAACAGGTGCAAGGCGCCCTCATTCATGTCGAGCGCCAACACACCGCGGCACACGCCCTCGTCGTCGAAGATCAGGTCGATGGCGAAGTATTCGATGAAGAAGGTAGCGTCATGCGCCAGCGCCTGCTGGTACAGCGTGTGCAGGATCGCGTGACCCGTGCGGTCAGCCGCGGCGCAAGTGCGCTGTGCAGTGCCCTTGCCGTAGTGCGTGGTCATGCCGCCGAAGGGGCGCTGGTAGATACGGCCGTCGTCGGTGCGCGAGAACGGCACGCCATAGTGTTCCAGCTCCAGGATCGAAGGAATGGCCTCGCGGCACATGTATTCGATGGCGTCCTGATCACCCAGCCAATCCGACCCTTTGATGGTGTCGTAGAAGTGGAAGCGCCAGTCGTCCTCGCCCATGTTGCCGAGGGCGGCAGCGATACCACCCTGCGCTGCGACCGTATGCGAACGGGTCGGGAATACCTTGGTAATGCACGCGGCCTTCAGGCCCTTTTCGGCCAGACCGAACGTGGCGCGCAGGCCGGCGCCGCCGGCACCCACCACGATCACGTCATATTTGTGCTGCTGAACTTTGTAGGCTTCCATCGACCTCAGGCTCCCAGTGCGATGCGCAGCACGGCCAGCGTGCCGCCCAGCACGCTCAACACGGCGATAAACTTGATGGCCACCATCAGGAAAATTTCCTTCCAGCGGGTATGTACGTAGTCTTCGATGACTACCTGCAGCCCGAGCACGGCGTGCCAGAACATAGTGATAAGGAAGGCAATCAACAGCACCGCGTTCCACGGCCTGGCGACCACAGCGCGCATGGTTGCGTAATCGCTGTGCAAGTGACCCAGCACCAGCACCACAAACCACAGCCCCAACACCACCAGGCCAGTGGCGGTGGTGCGCTGGGTCCACCAGTGGCTCACGCCGAACTGAGCCGAACCCAGGCCACGTGCCCGCTTTAAGGGATGCCGCAAATCTTTCGCGTTCGCACTCATGCAGCACCTCCGGCGGACAGCGCGTAGCCAACAACAATAAGCGTGAGCAGCAAGCTGACGATCACCGATGCCCAGCTGGATCGCACGAACTGGACGATGGCGTAGCCCGCGCCCGCATCCTGCACCAGGTGACGGATGCCGTTGCATAGGTGATAGAAGAACGACCAGGTCCAGCCAATCAGCAGGATGATGCCGATCGGGCTGCCCATGCAGATCTTGAACTGGTTAAAGGCGTCCTCGCCGGCAGCCAGGGCGCCCAGCCACCATACGAAGATCAAGGCCCCCACCGAAAGGGCAATGCCGGTGGCGCGATGCAGGATGGAGGTCACCATCTGCACTTGCCACTTATATATCTGTAGATGCGGTGAAAGCGGTCGTTGCGTCTCTGCCATGGCGGCTATCCTGGGGTGGAATCGCTAATGCCCGCGCACTACCCCCGCTCCGCTCACCGGTGCCTCGCGCCAACACCGTGGCGCAAACGGCGCAACAGTGTCAGAAGTCGATGCAGCGCCCGTTCTTTTCCCAATCGCCGTAGCGCGTGGGATCCGGCGCCGGCCGCTCGTTCTGTTCCTTGCCCGGCACGGGCGAAACGGGCGTTGCTGCCCGCTCTTTCTCGGCGGGTTCGTTCGGCGTTGCGGGTTTGGAGGACGTGTCGGGCATGTTCGTATCGGTAAAAGCGTAATACTTGCGGCATAGCGGCACAACCAGTTGACGCCAAGCGCCTGGCGTTGCAGGCAGGCAAGATGAGCGCTGCCGTGCCTCTTGTATCAAGCCCCTGCCACCCCCACCCCATCGCGCATGCCAACATCTCATACCGCCCACGCCATTTTCATCGAAGGTCCGGACGCCATCGCCTTCGCACACACCCAGTTCACCAGCCAAGTCACAGCGCTGGCAAACCAGCGCTGGCAGTTCAGCAGTTGGCTCGACGCACAAGGGCGCGTGCGCAATCTGTTTCATCTTGCACGTATCGGTGATGACCGATTGCTGGTGATTTTGCGCGGCGGTGATGCAACGAGTTTTGTTGAAAACTTGCGTCGCTTCGTATTCCGCTCACGCGTCAAACTTTCTGCAGTGGAAGGATTGCTCTCAGGCGATGCCGCTACGACATTGCACGAAGTCGAAACACACGATGATGTCATTCGTCTTGGATGCGGAACGCATACCATGCAGTTCAGTACAAACTTGCAGAACAGCAACAACCATAACGTTGCGTGGCAACTGCAGCAGCTGCGCGACGGCTGGGCGTGGCTTCCAAACAGCGCATTGAACGAATTGCTTCCGCCTGCTCTATCGCTGCATCGTCTTGGTGCTGTCGCACTCGACAAAGGTTGTTATCCAGGACAGGAAATTGTTGCGCGCTTGCACTATCGCGGTGGAAACAAACGGCATCTGCATCATGTTGCGTTATCGAAATACACAGAAGATGGTGCGTTGCTCGAACGCGAGAATCGTGAGTTCATGCGCTTACTCCATGTCATCGCACACGAAGAGCACATAGAAGCATTAGCTGTCATGACTGACGAAACAGCAGAGCAATTCGGACAACACGATAAACATTTCGTCAGCGACGAAGGCATTGACATACAATTGCTAACTACTTGGCCAGCTTGACGTTTACATCATGTTTGCCATGTCATGATGGTGAGCGGATTGTGAATCTTGCCGCGCTAGCACTTGCAAAGACGGGCGCGCCCCACTAGATTCCGCCAAACTTTTCTCAGCACCCACCAGCCCACAGGGTGCTGACATACGCGACGAACCGGAGGGGTCCGGATCGGCGCGACCCGGCAAGAAGAATGCCGGAGTACAACTCGCCGTATGCGCGAACACGCTGCACTCAACCTACTTAGTGCACGCAGCGTTGAGCCAAAAGCTTTCCCGGTCGGCATCGGACATGTCGATCGATTTCACCGCATCACAGCGGTTAACACTCGTTTGCGCCTCGGGTTTCGACGCAAGCGATACATCCAGGTGGAACGGCCTGCCCGCCCGTCCACCGCAACGGCGTTATGGCGCGTATGTGCGCCCGTACGTACAGCAAGCTGGAGGCAGATATGAAACTTTCCATGTTGTTGTGGTTGATGTCCGTACTGCCCCAACCGCTCGCAGACCAGACTTGTCTGGCGACCACCGTCTATCTGGAAGCACGTAGCCAGTCGACGGTCGGCCAGATGGCCGTGGCGGAAGTCGCCATGCGTCGACGCGAACGCGGCCAGTGGGGCGGTACGGTGTGCGATGTGGTCAAGGCGCCGCATCAATTCGCGTTATCAACCACGTCGCCCAATCAAGACATCGACAACGTCGTTGCGTTCCAGAAAGCCTGGGATATCGCCGGCAAGTCGATTCTAAACTGGGGCCTTCCCGTCGACGAACGCCGTTTCTTCGTGCCGCACGCGGACCACTTCGCCACGGCTTCGGTGGCACCGAACTGGTCACGCAATCAGCGCGCCGTCACCATCGGCGATCACAAGTTCTATTCCATAAACTAATTGGCACGCAAAAGCATAAAAAAGGCCCTCAAAAGAGGGCCCTTTCCTTTCTGGACGTCTAGACGTCCGTTTTAAAATGCTTGTCAGCGCGGATAAACCTGATTGTTGCTGATTACGACATAGTCGCCAGGGCGCACCCCAGGATTGGGAACCTGCGTCACCGTCGCGTACTGACCATTGTCCATGCGCACCACGATCTGCCACGCTGGTGTCGTACCGGCAGGCTGGCTGTTCGCCTGGCCAACCTTGTTACCCACCACGCCGCCAACGACGGCACCACCCACGATAGCTGCCGTATTGCCGCGTCCGTGGCCGATGGTGCTACCCAGCAGGCCGCCAGCCACTGCGCCGATCACTGTGCCCAGGCCGCTGTTATTGCTGCCCTGTTGCTGGATGTAGATCTGCTGCACCTGCTGCACGACACCGCAGTTCTGGCAACCGTGGTAGCCGTAGCTCGTCTGATAGGTCGTTGGCTGCGTCTGGCAGCCCGACAAAGCCGCAATGGCGATCAGCACCGCTGCCACCGCACCGAATTTGAACGATTTGCTTTCCACAACGACCTCCTGTTTATGTTGATGTGCGCAAGCGCGCCGCCCGGCGAGACTTGATGTGGCGCATTGAAGCGCCAATACGCTGAATGACGGCTAGACCAATTCATGCCTATCAGAACAGCCTCAAGATAACGCATCATGACAGCCATGCTTACGCTTGCCGACAGCCACGTACACCTGGATGACGTCTCGTTCGATAACGACCGCGACGCCGTCATCGAGCGTGCCCGGAAAGCTGGTGTAACACTGCAAGTCATCCCGGGCGTCGATGCCGCCAGCTGGCCGCGCATCCAAGCATTATGCACCGCCGGCAGCGGGCTTTTTCCTGCCTATGGCATGCACCCGATGTTCATGGACCAGCATCGACCGGAACATCTCACGACGCTGTCGCATTGGCTTGCGACACAACGCCCCGTTGCCGTGGGGGAAATCGGCCTTGATTTTCACGTCGAGGGCCTGGACGCAGAGGACCAGCGCCATTACTTCCTGCAGCAGCTAAATCTGGCGCGCCAATTCGATCTTCCCGTCATTCTCCACGCGCGCGCGGCCATGGATGAAGTGGCTGCCACCCTGCGCCGCGTCGGCGGCCTGCGTGGTGTCGTGCACAGCTTTGCCGGCAGTCAGCAACAGGCGGAACAGCTATGGAAGCTTGGCTTCCACATCGGCATCGGCGGCCCGGTGACTTACGAACGTGCGCAACGCTTGCGGCGCATCGTCGCCAACATGCCCATCGAATATCTATTGCTGGAAAGCGATGCGCCGGATCAACCGTTATCGACGCACCGTGGCGAGCGCAATGAGCCAGCGCGCGTCGCTGAGGTTTTGCGGTGCGTCGCCGGCTTGCGCGATGAAGCATCTGAAACGGTCGCTGCCGCAACGACCGCGAACGTAAAGCGGCTCTTCGCCATCGCCTGACCCAACGCGAATCGTCAGCCCGGCGAACGCTGGAGCCGAGCGCCCTGCTTCGCAAACAAAGTCACTGAGCCCCGGCACTCCCACCTCCTCCAATAGTTGGCAGGAGATTGGCCGCCAGCACTTGCCAAGCGGCCGCCTTACGCTCCATCATTTTATTTCACCAGTGAAATATGCACCGATGAAATGTTTCTGAGCGACAAAATCAAGTGCATGGACGAGGGGATCGCAGGGGTACGCAAGGCCATTCCCGAAGTGCCGGCGGACGTCGGGCTATGCCGGATCATGCTGCTTATCGCCGAGCGCCTGCAGGCGGAACTCGAACACAAGCTGCGGCCACACAAGCTCAATGACAGCGAATTCCGCACGCTGATTGCGCTATTTGCACACCCAAATGGCACGTCCACGCCGGGCGAGGTGTGCCTATTCACCTCGTTGGGGGTCACCAACATGACACGCATTGCGAATGCGCTGGTGAAACGCGGACTTATCACGCGCGGCCCCAGCGCAGAGGATCGCCGTCGCGTGGTCATGCAGATCACGCCAGCCGGCAAGCGCTTCGTGCAAAAGATGCTGCCGAGCATGCTGCCGCGCCTGAAGCTGCTCTTCGACGGCTTCACCCACAACGAGCGCAGCACCTTGAACCGCCTGCTGCGCAAGCTGGCGCACAACCTCAGCAAACTTGAACACACAGCGGGTGATTCGCCATGAACGCTGCATCCTTTCCGTACGCGCGGCTTCGTCCACTTGCGCTGATTGCCGTGCTGAGTCTTGCCGGTTGTTACATTCCGGCCAAAGTGCAACATCCTGCGCTGCGCGATGATGTGCCGTTAGCCGGCTTGCCTACGAAAGCAAACGCGGACTGGCCCGCCGCCGAATGGTGGCACGTATACAACGATCCGCAACTGGACCAGGTGATGGCGCTGGTCATGAAGCAGTCGCCTGATCTGGAGCAGGCGCGCACGCGTGTGAAAACCGCCGAGCAATCGGTACGCGTGGCCGCAGCACAGGCCGGCCTAAGCATCGATGCCAACGGCCAGCTCACGCGCCAGCGCATGAGTGACCATGGGTTGATTCCTCCTTCCCTGCTCGGCTTCAACTGGTACAACCAGGCGGACCTGAGCGTGCAGCTCGAATACGATTTCGATTGGTGGGGCAAGAAGCGCTCGGCGATCGAATCGGCGCTCGATCAGGCACACGCTGCCGAAGCGGAACGCAGCGCTGCGATGCTCACCATTCAGAACGCGGTGGCGGATGCGTATTTTGGCTTGCTGGCCGATGAAAACCGCCTTGCACTTACCCAGCAGGCCGTCGGTGTGCAACAGCACCTGCTGCACATCGCCGAACTGCGCGTACGACAAGGCGTGGATCTGCCCGATACCGCGCAACAAGTGCGCTCGCAGCTCGCCAGTACGGAGCAGATGCAGGCCACGCTGGAAGGCTCGATCCAACTGCGCAAAGTGGTGCTCGCCGCATTGGTGAACGTGTCGCCAGCCCAATTGCCGCCGCTGGAACCCCGTGCATTGCCCGAGCTCGAAGGCGCGATTCCCGATGATGCGCACCTGGACTTGATCGCCCGCCGCCCCGACATTGCCGCCAGCCGCTGGCGTGTGGAAGCCGCCCTCAAGCAGATCGATGTAGCACGCGCCGAATATTTCCCCGACTTCAGCATCAAAGCGATGGCGGGTCTTTCCAGCACGGATCAGGGTGCCCCGAGCTTTGGCGGCCTTTCAACCGGCAGCAAGGGTGACCTGGGCAACCTGTTCATGGCCGGCAGCCGCGTGTTCGGCATCACGCCAGCTGTGCATCTACCCATCTTCGAAGGCGGTCGCCTGAAAGCCAACTACGGCTCCAGCCGCGCACAACTCGATGCCGCCATCGCGGATTACAACGTGACCGTGACAGACGCCGCGCGCGACGTCGCCACCCAAGCCGTTACCGCACAGCAGATTGCTGCGCGCCGCGAAAAGCAGGACGCGCAAATCAAGGCCAATGAGGCGTTGCTCGCCAACGCACAGGCACGTACCGCGCGCGGCACCCAGGATGCACGCCAAAGCCTCAACGCCGAAGCACAGCTGCTGCAACAGCGCGATCAGGCCATCAGCCTGCAAGCCCAGGCGATCAGTACCGATCTATCGCTGATCAAGGCGCTAGGCGGCGGCTATCGCTCCGACATGGATAACAAGACAGCGCAATCCCCCGCTGCTCCCTCCCCCACTTCGAATCCCGCAGGAGCCCCCTGACCATGAGCGCCTCCGAGTCCGCCCTCTCCAACGACGCCAATGACAGCGGCCTGGCCGCGAAAAATCCTGCAAAGCGTAGCCGCGCACTGCTGATTGTCGGTGCGATTTTCGTGCTCGCAGCGCTCACCTGGCTCCTGCTGTGGTTCTTCGTGTTTTCCACACGCGAGAGCACGGACAATGCTTATGTCGGCGGCAATCAGGTTGCACTTTCCTCGCAGGTGCCCGGCACCGTTATTGCCATCCTCACCGATGACACACAGCACGTCACCGCCGGACAGGTGCTGGTGAAGCTGGACCCCACCGACGCGGACGTGCGCCTGCGCCAGACCAGCAGTGCCCTGGCGCAAGCAGTGCGGCAGGTTCGCCAGCAGAACGACTCCGTCAACGAAGCCGATGCCACGGTGGCTGCGCGCGAAGTCGATCTGCGCAAGGCCGAAGCTGATTTGAAACGTCATCTACCCTTGGTTGCCGCCCAAGCCGAATCGCCGGAAATTGTGCAGCACATGCGCGACAGCGTGGCGCAAGCGCAAGCCGCACTGAATGCTGCAAAGGCGCAGGCACAATCCGCACGCGCGGCTGTGGAAGGCACCGATATCGCCAACAATCCGGCAGTGATGCAGGCACGCGCGAACTTCCGTGCCGCCTGGATCGCCGCGCAGCGCAACATCATCGTTGCGCCGGTCAGCGGTTACGTCGCACAACGCAGCGTGCAACTTGGCGCAAGCATCTCGCCCGGCCAACAGTTGATGACTATCGTGCCGCTGCATGATCTGTGGATCGATGCGAACTTCAAGGAAAACCAATTGCGCCATATCCGCATCGGTCAGCCGGTGAAGATCACGACGGATACCTACGGCAGCGGCGTGGAGTTCCATGGCAAGGTGATCGGGTTGGGGGCAGGCACCGGCAGCGTGTTCTCGCTGCTGCCGGCACAAAACGCCACCGGCAACTGGATCAAGGTCGTACAGCGTGTGCCGGTACGCATCGCGCTCAACAACGATGAACTGGACAAGCATCCACTTCGCGTCGGCCTTTCCACCGATGTGACCGTCGACATCAGCAACGATCAAGGTCCGGTGCTGGCTTCTGCGTCAACACAGCCGCCTGCGCAGACCTCGGTGTATGACCAGGTAGCTGCGCAAGCCGATACGGAAGCGGAGAAGATTATCCGCGCCAATCTCGGCGTCTCCGCCGATACGTCGAACTGACGCCTGTCTAGCGAGCCCACCATGGCTGCCACACCCGAAAACGCCACGCCGCTGAAACCGCTGCATGGCACGCCGCTGGTTCTGCTGACCATCGCCGTTGCGTTCAGCACCTTCATGGAGGTGCTGGACATGACCATCGTGAACGTCTCGGTGCCGCACATTGCCGGCAGCCTCGCGGTGAGTCCGAATGAAGGCACCTGGGCGATCAGCTCGTACTCGCTGGCCAGCGCCATCATGCAGCCGCTTACCGGCTGGGTCGCGCGACGTTTCGGTGAGGTGCGTACCTTCGTCATGTCAGTGATGCTGTTCGTGCTTTTTTCGATGTTCTGCGGCCTGTCCACCACCATGCCGATGCTGGTGTTCGGCCGCCTGATGCAAGGCGCCGGCTCAGGCCCGATGGTGGCGCTCTCGCTCACCTTGCTGCTGTCCAGCTATCCGAAGGAAAAACAGGGCATCGCGTTGGCGATGTGGGCGATGACGGTGGTGATCGCGCCGATCTTCGGTCCAATCCTCGGCGGCTGGATTACCGACAACTTCTCCTGGCCGTGGATTTTCTACATCAACCTGCCGGTAGGCATTCTGGCCGCCATCATCACCTGGACGTTGCTGCACAAGCGCGAGACCAAAACGGTAAAAGCACCGATCGACATCGTGGGCCTGATACTGCTGGTAGCGGGCGTAGGCTGCTTGCAGTTCATGCTGGACAACGGCAACGACCATGACTGGTTCGCCTCGCCGCTGATCCTCGCGCTAGGTCTGATCGCAGTGGTTTGCCTTACCTTTCTGGTGGTGTGGGAAATCCATGCCAAGCATCCGGTGATCGACCTGTCGCTGTTCAAGGAACGCAACTTCACCGTGGGTGTGATCAGCCTGTCGCTCGGCATGTTTGCCTTCTTCGGCATCAACGTGGTGTTTCCGCTATGGCTGCAAACCACGTTGAACTACACCGCTACCTGGGCGGGCCTCGCGGCAGCACCGGTGGGTGTGCTGGCATTCCTGCTCTCGCCAATCGTTGGGCGCAACATGCACAAGATCGACCTGCGTTTACTGGTGAGCGTGGCGTTCATCGTGTTCGCGGCGACTTCGTACTGGTTTTCCACTTTCGATAGCGCTGCGTCTTTCGGCACGCTGGTGGTGCCACGCTTCGTGATGGGGGTGGCCATTCCCTGCTTCTTTATCCCGCTCAACCAGATCTACCTCTCCGGTCTGCCCGCTTCGGAGATCGCCAGTGCGTCGGGGCTATCCAATTTCTTCCGTACGCTGGGCTCCAGCGTGTCCACTGCAGTGATGGTGACGCTGTGGCAGCACCGGGCCATTTCCCATCACGCCAACCTTACTGAGTACGTTAATTCGGCTCAGCCGGGTGCTGCGCAATATCTCCAGCAGCTTTCGCACTTGGGCTTCGGTGCGACACAACGCACCGCTTATATCGATCAAATTATCAACCGGGAGGGCTATACCCTGGCGGTTAACGACATTTTCTACGGTTGCGCCATTCTGTTCATCGTATTGCTGCCCGTCCTCTGGTTCGCCCGCCCGCCGTTCGGTAGCGCGGGTGGCGCTGCGGGGCACTGATTGCTGCACCCGGTCGTGCAGCATAAAAAGTGAACACCGACTGGTGCGACGCAATACCTTCTGCTAGTTTGTGTGCATGGCACAAACTATCCGCATTATCAAGAAGTACCCGAACCGTCGGCTCTACGACACGGAAATCTCCAGCTACATCACGCTGGAAGAAGTCCGTCAGCTGGTTCTGGATGGCGAAACCTTCGAGGTCCGCGACGCTAAAAGCGGCGAGGACCTGACCCGCTCCGTGCTGCTGCAAATTATTTCCGAGCACGAAGAGAAGGGTCAGCCGATGCTGTCGCCCCAGCTCTTGAGTCAGATCATCCGCTTCTACGGCGATTCCCTGCAGGGATTCATGGGGCCGTACCTGGAACGCAGTCTGCAAGTGTTCCTCGACCAGCAGCAGCAGTTCCGCAACCAGCTCAACAGCCTGATGGGGCAAACCCCCTGGTCGCTGCTCAACGAGCTGACGGAACGCAACATGGATGCGTGGAAGAACATGCAGCGCGGTTTCCTGGATGCTGCTTCACAGGCCACGACCCCTCCGGGTCCGGCCGGCCGCGGCACCACCACCAAGAAACCCTGATCGCGCTGCTCGGGCACGCCAAACCGCTGCAGCACAACACGTGCTGCCGCGCGGCATGTGCTTAAGGAATCTGTCATGAGCTCGTCACACTCTGCCCCGCGCACCGCTTTGGTGACCGGCGGCATCGGCGGCATCGGCACTGAAATCTGCCTGCAGCTGGCGCAAGCTGGGCGCGCCGTGATCGCCGTAGATCTGGCCACCCGCAGCGATCGCATCGAGGCCTTTCGTGAACACACCTCGGCCTTGAATGGCGCCATCCGCTTCGAACCCTGCGACGTCAGCGATTTCAAAGCCTGTGGCTCACTGGTCGAACACGTCGAGCGCAACATCGGTCACGTCGACATCCTGGTGAACGCTGCCGGCATTACGCGCGATACCAGCTTGCGCAAGATGGACCCGCAGCATTGGCATGAACTGATGCGCGTGAACCTCGACGGCGTATTCAATACCTGTCGGCACGTGGTCGAAGGCATGACCTCGCGCGGTTTCGGCCGCATCGTCAATCTGAGTTCGGTGAATGGCCAGACCGGCCAATTCGGGCAAACCAATTACTCCGCCGCCAAGGCCGGCGTGCATGGCTTCAGCATGGCACTGGCCCGCGAAACAGCGCGCAAGGGTGTCACGGTAAACACCGTTTCGCCCGGCTATTGCGATACGCCCATGGTGGCCACGGTACCGCAGGAGATTCGCGAACAGATCGTGTCCGATATTCCGGTGGGGCGGCTTGGTACGCCTGCCGATATTGCGCGCGCCGTGGTGTTTCTTACGGCGGATGATGCCGGCTATATCACTGGTGCAAATTTGCCCGTGAATGGCGGCTATTTCATGAGTTTCTAGCGTCGTAGGTTGGGGTGCAAACCCTGAGCTATCCCCACGTTATTCTGCTTGATGATCTGAACAAAATCAGCAAGCTAGCCAATATCTATTAAATGACCGAGCCGTCATTCCGGCGAAGGCCGGAATCCATGCTTCGCATTCACCATGGATTCCGGCCTTCGCCGGAATGACGCCGAGGTAAAAATGCTAAGTATTGGCAGCGAAAAAGTCCATTCTTGAACAGCTCGAAAAACGTGGGGATATATCAGGGTGCAAACCCCAACGTTGCTCTCCTGATCAACATGGCGATGTTGGGGTTTGGTTTGCACCCCAACCTACGAACTGCGAGCCCCACCCTTGCAGTAAACGCCCAGTTGCGGAACATTGTTGCGTTCCCACTAATGGCACGCAGCATGACGCAACAAACCATCACCCTGATCGGCGGCGGCTTGGTAGGCGCCCTGCTCGCGCAGTTGCTGGCCAAGCGCGGGTTCGCCGTCAAAGTCTTCGAAAAACGCCCAGATCCTCGCCGCGAGGGTTTCGTCGGCGGACGCTCGATCAACCTCGCGCTGGCCGAGCGCGGCTTGCAGGCGTTACGTACCGCCGGTCTTGCCGATGACGTATTGCAACGCGCGGTGATGATGCGCGGCCGCATGGTGCATCCCCTCCAAGGTGTGTCAGGTCTGCAACGTTATGGCGTGGACGACAGCGAAGTGATCTGGTCGGTCTCGCGCGGCGGGCTCAACATGCTGCTGCTTGATGCCGCGGAAGCAGCGGGCGTCACGTTCCATTTTGGTCAAGGTCTGGCTGCTGCCGATCTCGACACGCAACGCATCACCCTGGTCGACGAAACCGGCACGCAGCGCCAGCATGAAGCAGCCGTATTGGTCGGAGCCGACGGCGCCGGCTCCGCACTGCGCGCCGCCATGAATGACTACATGCCGCTCGGCCAGCGCGTCGAGCCCTTGGGCCACGGCTACAAGGAACTGGAAATTCCGCCCGCCACCGGTGCAAGCCACTTTGCAGTCGAACCACACGCCCTGCATATCTGGCCGCGCGGCGGCTACATGTGCATCGCGCTGCCGAACACCGAAGGCAGCTTCACCGTCACGCTGTTCCTGCCTGCGCATGGCCCGCATCCCAGTTTCGATACTTTGCCCGATGCCGCCGCAGCCAGTGAATTCTTCCGTCAGGATTTCTCCGACCTGTTGCCGCTGATCCCGAACTTTGCCGAGGATTACGACCAGCATCCGGTCGGCAGCCTGTCCACGCTTTATCTGGATCGCTGGCATATCGACGGCCGCGCCTTGCTGATCGGCGATGCGGCGCACGCCATCGTGCCGTTCCACGGTCAAGGCATGAATTGCGGTTTCGAGGATACGGTTGTGCTCGCCAATCTGCTGGCCGAAGCCGGCCGCGATACGGCCAACGCCTTCAGCGAATTCCAGCGTATCCGCAAGCCGAATGCCGATGCCATCGCCGCGATGGCGCTGGAGAACTACATCGAGATGCGCGACTCGGTCGCCGATCCACGCTACCTAGCCAAGCGGGAACTCGGCGCGCGGCTAGCCGAACGCGCACCGCACTACTTTATGGCGCGCTACCGCATGGTCACCTTCACCCACCTGCCGTATGCCTACGCTTACGACCGCGGGCGCGCACAGGACGTACTGCTCGATCAACTGCTGCGTGATTCTTCAGATGTGGAAAACGTGCCGTTGGACGCCGCCGTGAGCGCGCTGCGCGCCACCCTGCCCCCGCTGCCACCGTTGCGTCTGGATAGCGGGTTGATCGCCGCCTATCGCAGCACAGACTATCGCGTGCGCCTGGCGAAGGGTGGTTTTACGTCCATCCGCGTGGATGCGCCGGTACCCGATGCCTTGCGCGCGTTAATCGGATCGCACAGCTGGGCCTTCATCACGGCATGGCACCCTTTTTCGCAGACGCAGCCACGCGATCAAAACCATGTTGCGCAACAAGCCCTGCTCGCAGCCTTGCGAAAATTACCGTCTACGGCAGCCATTTACCCCGCTATCGGCGTGGGCCAGGACTGGCGCGAACCCAGCTTTTTCGTCGTGGGTCCAGCGCTGGCACAGACCGATGCACTGGCGCAGCAATTCCATCAGAACGCCTACGTCCATGGTCTGGCCGAAGGCCACGCACGCCTGCGCCTGACCAGCGGCGAGCCGCCGCGTGGACAAGCCGGATAAGTCATCCCCACAATGCCGGCGATGACTTCCCATGCCCCTTTACTCGAAGCCCGCGCCCTCGCCTTCCACCGCCAGGAAGAACCCGTGTTCGGCCCGCTGGATTTCCACCTGGACGCCGGCGAGCTGATGCTGATCGAAGGCGACAACGGCAGCGGCAAGACCACCTTGATGCGCGTCCTCACCGGTTTGCTGCGCGCGGAGGAAGGCGAGCTGCTATGGCGCGGTGAGCCGCTCACCTGGGATCGCTGCAGTGGCGAGGTTGTGTTTCTCGGCCATCAGCTCGGCCTGAAAGCGGAACTGAGCGCACGCGAGAACCTGGCATTCACCATCGGTCTGCACGGCCATCGCAACCAGAGTGGCATCGATGGCGCACTCACACAGGTTGGATTGACCGGATACGAGGATGAACCCGTACGCAAACTTTCCGCCGGCCAGAAAAAGCGCGTGGCGCTGGCGCGTTTGCTGCTGATTCCCGCCGCGCTATGGCTGCTGGACGAACCCTACGCCAACCTGGACCGCGCCGGCATCGAGCTGGTGGACGCACTGCTGGAGGCGCATATCGCGCACGGTGGTGCGGCGCTGGTCACCAGCCATGGCGCCGTGCAGTTTCATGGCGGCGAGCCGCAGCGGATTCGGCTGCATGCTTGATACGCAACGTCCCGGTCTCACTCACGCCTGTGTGGCGGTGTTGCGCCGTGACCTCACGCTGGCTTGGCGCCAGCGCGGCGATATGGTGCTGCCCGTGCTGTATGCGCTGATCGTCACATCGCTGTTTCCGTTTGCGCTCGGCCCGGAAAGCGCATTGCTGAAACGCATCGCCGGTGGCGTGGTGCTGGTGACGGTATTGCTGGCCATGCTGCTGGCGCTGGATGCGATGTTCCGCAGCGACATCGAAGATGGTTCACTGGAACAGCTAATGCTGGCGCCGCAACCGCTGGCGCTCATGCTGGGCATGAAAATCCTCGCACACTGGCTGGCCACGGCCCTCCCGCTGATCGTGGTAGCGCCGATGCTTGCCGGCATGCTGCATCTGCCCGCCGCGGTGATGCCCGTGCTGATGGCAGCACTGCTGCTCGCCACGCCACTGCTGAGCCTGCTGGGTGGCATCCTGGTGGCGCTGACGGCCGGCACGCGACGCTCTGGTATGCTGCTGGCCTTGATGCTGCTGCCGCTCTGCGTGCCGGTGGTGATCTTCGCCGCCGGGGCACTGGCAGCCGCCCAGGAAGGGCTGCCGTGGATCGCCCCCGTTGCATGGCTGGGCGCAGCGCTCGTCCTGGCCGTGGTGCTCGCCCCTCTGGCTTGCGCGGCCGCTCTCCGCATAGCGCTGGATTCGTAGCAATGGCCAACTGGATCCCTCTGTGGTTGCACAAGCTCAGCTCGCCACCGGTGTTCTACCGCTTCGCCGGCACGCTGCGGCCATGGGCTATCGCACTTGCACTGGTGCTCGGCCTCGTCGCGCTGTACGGCGGCCTGGTGCTGGCGCCGCCGGATTATCAACAGGGCGATGACTACCGCATCATCTTCATCCACGTGCCCTGCGCCTGGATGGGCCTGTTCATCTATGGCGTGATGGGAGTTGCCGCATTCATTGCGCTGGTTTGGCGCATCAAGCTGGCCGAAGTGGTGGCGATGGCTTCCGCACCGATCGGCGCTGCGTTCACCTTCATCACCCTGGTTACCGGTTCCTTGTGGGGCATCCGCATGTGGGGCACGTGGTGGACCTGGGATGCACGGCTCACGTCCGAACTGGTGCTGCTGTTTCTGTACCTAGGTGTGATCGCGCTGTACCACTCGTTCGAGGATCGCCGCCAGGGTGCTCGCACCGCGGCATTCCTGGCGCTGATCGGTGTTGTCAATCTGCCCATCGTGCATTTCTCGGTGGTCTGGTGGAACACCTTGCACCAGGGCTCCACCATCAAGTTGCTTGGCCCATCCACCATTGCACCATCCATGGTGTGGCCGCTGCTGACGATGGTGGTTGCCACCAAGTTGTATTACGTCGCCAGCCTGTGCAGCCGGGTGCGTGCAGATCTGCTGTCGCTGGAAGCCGGCAAGGATTGGGTGCGGCAGATTGCCGAGAACGAGGTGCGCGGATGAACGCTGCATCATTGCCATCGTTTCTGGCCATGGGCGGCTATGCGATCTATGTATGGCCTGCCTATGGTGTGTTTTTCATCGTGCTGCTGATCGATTGGCTCGCGCCGCAGTTGCGCCGTCGCCGGCTGTTGCGCGAATTGCGTGCGCGCATGGCGCGGCAAGATGCGCGTAAAGAGCGCGCGAGTCGACCTTCTGCAGCTTCAACTTAAGCGTATCCATGAACCCCACGCGTCAACGCCGCCTGACCATCGTCCTCGCCATCCTCGCTGCCGTGATCGTGGCGGCGGCGCTGGTGGTGTACGCGCTGCAGCAGAACATGAATTACCTGTTTACGCCGAGCCAGGTGCAGGCGGGTGAAGCGACGTCCTACAAAACCTTCCGCCTCGGCGGCATGGTCAAGGCCGATTCGATTCAGCGCAGCAACGATTCGCTGAAGGTCACCTTCACCGTCGTCGATGCAGGTGGTGCGATGCCTGTGGAATACACCGGCATCCTGCCCGACCTGTTCCGCGAGAACCAATCGGTGATCGCGACCGGCCATATGGATGGCGCCCGCTTCATCGCTACCGAAGTACTGGCCAAACATGACGAAACCTACATGCCGAAAGAGCTGAAGGATGCGATGGCCAAGGCCCATGCCGGCAAGCACATCGACGAAGCCGCCAATCAGGACAAGCAACAGCTATGACGCCCGAACTCGGCCAGCTTGCACTCATTCTTGCGTTGTTTCTCGCGCTGGCGCAAAGCGTGCTGCCATTGATCGGCGCATGGCGCGGCAATCGAGCATTGATGGCAGTGGCGCGTCCGGCCGCCACCGGGCAGGCCGTATTTGTAGCGCTGGCGTTCGCGATTCTTGTATCGGCGTTCCTGCGCTTCGATTTTTCGGTGCAGTACGTGGCTGACAATTCGAACCTGCAACTGCCCTGGTATTACCGCATCGCAGCGGTGTGGGGCGCGCACGAAGGTTCGATGCTGCTGTGGGTGCTGATTCTCAACGTGTGGACCGTGGCGCTTACGCTATTCAGTCGTCGTCTGCCGGATGCGTTTCTGGCACGTGTGCTCAGTGTGCTTGGCATCATCTCGACCGGGTTTCTGTGCTTCATCCTGTTCACATCGAATCCGTTCGCACGTTTGCTGCCGATGCCACCGGATGGCGCGGACCTCAATCCGGTCCTGCAAGACCCGGGCATGACCTTCCACCCACCCGTGCTGTACATGGGTTATGTCGGTTTCTCGGTAGCGTTTGCGTTTTCCATTGCTGCCTTGCTCGGCGGCTCCATGCAACAGAGCTGGGTACGCTGGGCGCGGCCGTGGACGAATGCAGCATGGGGATTTCTTTCCTGCGGCATCGTCGCCGGCAGTTGGTGGGCGTATGCGGAACTGGGCTGGGGCGGTTGGTGGTTCTGGGATCCGGTAGAAAACGCCAGTTTCATGCCGTGGCTGGTGGGCGTAGCGCTGATCCATGCGCAGGCCGTCACGGAGAAGCGCGGCTCGCTGCGCGCGTGGACGATTTTGCTATCGCTGTTCGCATTCTCGCTGTCGCTGCTGGGCACGTTCCTGGTGCGCTCGGGCATTCTTACTTCGGTGCATGCGTTTGCATCCGATCCGCGCCGTGGCACTTTCATTCTTTGTTTCCTCGCCGTCGTGGTCGGCGGTTCTTTGCTGCTGTATGCACTGCGCGCACCAAAGGTGGCCGGCGGCAAAGCGTTTGCACTGGTCTCGCGCGAAAGCGCGATCCTGGTCGGCAACCTCATGTTCACCGTGGCCGCGGCCATGGTGATGCTCGGCACGCTGTTCCCGCTGCTGGGCGATGCGCTGAACCTGGGCAAGATCTCCGTTGGCCCACCCTATTTCGGTTTGCTGTTTCCCTTGCTGATGCTGCCGGTGGTGCTGCTGCTTCCGTTTGGTCCCTATCTGCGTTGGGGTAACAGCGAAGCGCCGATGCTCAAGCAAGTACTGGTGCGCGCGGGCATCGCCGCGGCGGCCTGTGCAGTGATCGCTGCGTTCCTGGTGCAGGGCCAATTGAAGGCGATCGCCGGCGTGGCCAGCGCGGTATGGGTGGGCATGGGCGTGGTGTTGTACGTACTCAAGCGCTGGCGCGACATGCCACGCGGGCGCCGTTATCCTGCCGAGATGGCCGGCATGCTGCTGGCACACTTCGGTGTAGCGATTTTCCTGATCGGCGTGCTGCTATCCGAATCGTTGAGCGTGACGCGCGACGTACGCCTGTCGCCCGGACAAGTCGCCACGGTCGGCGGTTATGAATTTCGCTTTGACGGCGTGACACAAGCCACAGGCCCGAACTGGACCGCACAGCAAGGCGTGGTGACCGTGACGCGCAACGGCGCACCGGTGGCCGTAATGCATCCGCAGAAACGCACCTACGCACATGAGCAGGTGCAGACCACGTCTGCGATCGATCCGGGCGTCACCCGCGACATCTACGTCGCATTGGGCGAGCCGATGGACCCGAATCACGTGGAAGGCGCGTGGGCTCTGCGCTTGTACACCAAGCCGTTCGTGCGCTGGATCTGGGGCGGTGGCCTGTTCATGATGCTGGGCGGTTTCGTCAGCGCAGCCGATCGCCGTTTCCACGTTAAGCGCGAAGCGGAAGCCGCGCAGACTGTCACCGCTGTGCTGCAGGAATCGCAGGCATGAGCCGATTGCTGCCTTTCTTCGCCTTCGTACTGCTGGCGGCGTTGCTAGGTTTCGGCATCTGGTGGAACAGCGCGCACGATCCCACTGCCGTGCCCTCACCATTGATCAACAAACCCGCGCCGGCGTTTGCACTGCCGATGCTGGACCAACCCACCAAGACAGTGAGCAAGGAATCGCTGCTGGGCAAGCCTTACCTGGTGAATGTGTTTGCCAGCTGGTGCTTTGCCTGTGGTGAGGAACATCCGGTGCTGATGGAAGAATCCAAAGGCCTCGGTGTTCCGGTAATCGGTTATGACTACAAGGACGATCCCAACGATGCGAAGTCATGGCTGGCGCAACACGGCAATCCTTACGACATGGTGATCGCGGATACCAGTGGCCATACAGCGATCGATTTCGGCGTGTACGGCGCACCAGAAACGTTTTTGATCGACGCCAAGGGTGTGATCCGCTACAAGCGCATCGGCCCGTTGACGTCGGACGTGATTGCGCAGCAGCTGAAGCCGGCGATCGAGGCCTTGCAGAAGGAGGCGCCGTAATGGCGAAGCTTCTGCGCACTATCGTTCTGCTGATGCTCATCGCCATCACCGGGATCGCAGCAGCCCAAGCCATCGATCCGCTCCCCTTCCGCGACCACGCCGAAGAGCTACGCTTCCAGCACCTCACCAGCGAACTGCGCTGCCTGGTCTGCCAGGACGAAAACCTCGCCGACTCCAACGCCGACTTCGCCCGCGATCTGCGCCACAAAGTGTTCGAGCTGATGCAGCAGGGCAAGAGCGATGCCCAGATCAAGCAATACCTGGTGGATCGCTATTCCGACTTCGTGCTCTACGATCCTCCGGTCAATGGCCGCACCTGGCTGTTGTGGTTCGGCCCGCTGCTGATTCTGATCACCGGCGGCGTGGTCGTTGCCAGCACCATCCGCAAACGCAGCCGGTCCGGCGCATCCGCCGCCTCTGCACCAACCGAGAACGGGGACGATTGGTGAAACCGCTTTTCTACATCGTCGCCGCAGTGATGATCGCTGTGGCGTTGGCCGTGTTGTTGCTGCCGTTGCTGCGACATGGACGGCAAGCTGGTCGTCCGCGCGGTTTGTTCGTATTGATGCTGTGCATGGCACTGGCCGTTCCGATTGGTGCAGCGCTGCTGTATTGGAAGATCGGCACACCTGTCGCGCTGAATGGCGTACCCAGTCAGGCGCAGACCATCACCGACGTCAACAAGGCGCTGGACGAACTGCGCGCGCACCTCGCTGCCCAGCCGAACGACGTGCAAGGCTGGCTGCTGCTGGCGCAGGCCGACATGGAAATGCAGCAGCCCGATCAGGCGCGCGATGCCTACGAGCGGGTACTCAAGCTCAAGCCGGACAACACCACCGCGATGGTCGGCTGGGCACAGGCGGAATCCACCGCAAGCCCAGACCACCACATCAGCGATCGTGGACGCGCGATGTTGGAACGCGCCGTAAAGCTCGAGCCGGACAATCAGCGCGGACTGTGGCTGCTTGGTATCAGCGATTTCCAGCAAGGCCGCTTCGCCGATGCAGCGTCCACCTGGCGTACCTTGCAGCCGATGCTGCAGCCGGGCTCCAACGTGGCCCAGGCGGTCGCGCAGCAGATCGCCATGGCGGATGCGCGTGCCGGTGCACCGGCTGCCTCCTCCAGTGTGGCAGCTCCGGCGTCGTCCGAGACTGCCTTGCACGTGGAGGTGTCTCTGGCCCCGGCGCTCAAAGCCAAACTCACCACTAGCGATACGCTATTCGTCTACGCCCGCGCGGAAAATGGCCCGCCCATGCCGCTCGCCATAGCCCGGCTCGATGCCAGCCAGTTGCCTGCCACCGTCACGCTGACCGATGCCATGAGCATGCTGCCATCAATGAAACTGTCCTCCGTGCCGCGTGTGGTGATTGGCGCACGCATCAGCCATAGCGGCAATGCGACGGCCCAGGCAGGGGATCTGGAAGGTGATGGCGGCACGGTCGAGGTGGATAGCAAGGCGCCGGTGAAGGTGGTCATCGACAAAGTGCACGACTGAGCATCGGCCAGGATTTATGCACTTTTGTGCTGACTGACTCCCTCACTGTCATTCCGGCGCACGCCGGAATCCAGTAAAACATGTTGTGCGAAGCACACCGAACAAGGTTTAGTGTGCTTCGCACGGTTGATTGACACTGGATTCCGGCCTTCGCCGGAATGACAACTGGGCGAGACCAGCACTTATGTTCAATCGAGCGGAACCTACTACTACGCAAGGCCCCGCAATGAGCGACGCACGCCAATACTTCAACCTGCCCTCCCCATTCGCCATGAAACGCGGCGGCAGCTTGCACGGCGCACGCATCGCCTACGAAACCTGGGGCAGCTTGAACGCGGCACGCGACAACGCCGTGCTCATCCTCACCGGCCTTTCGCCCAGCGCGCACGCTGCGTCCAACGCACACGATCCCTCGCACGGCTGGTGGGAGGGTATGCTCGGCCCCGGCAAGGCGATCGATACCAACCGCTGGTTCGTGATCTGCGTGAATTCACTGGGCAGCGACAAGGGCTCCACCTGCCCCGCCTCCCTCGACCCAGCCACCGGTGAACCGTATCGCCTTAGCTTTCCCGATCTTTCACTGGAAGACGTGGCCAATGCCGCACATGGGCTGGTCAAAAGCCTGGGTATCGAACAACTCGCCTGCCTGATCGGTTGTTCGATGGGCGGCATGAGCGCACTGGGCTACATGGTGCTGCATCCCAATAGCGTGCGCACGCACATCAGCGTGGATACCGCACCGCAAGCGCAGCCATTCGCGATTGCCATCCGCTCATTGCAACGCGAAGCCATCCGGCTCGATGCGGATTGGAACGGCGGCCAGTACGACGACGAGCGCTATCCGGACATCGGCATGAGCATCGCGCGCAAGCTTGGTGTGATCACCTATCGCTCCGCGATGGAATGGAATGGCCGCTTTGCGCGCATTCGCCTCGATCCCGAGCAGCGCGAAGAACAACCCTTCGGCTTCGAATTCCAGGTGGAGTCCTACCTCGAAAGCCACGCACGACGCTTCGTGCGCACCTTCGACCCCAACAGCTATCTCTACCTCTCGCGCGCCAGCGACTGGTTCGATATTGCCGAGTACGGCAACGGCAGCGTGCTGGAAGGCTTGAAGCACATCCGCATCGAGCAAGCACTGGTGATTGGCGTCAGCACCGACATCCTGTTTCCGCTGGAACAGCAGGAACAGATCGCCGAAGGCCTGGAAGCCGCCGGCGCCAAGGTGGAATTCGTAGCCCTGGATTCGCCGCAGGGCCACGACGCCTTCCTGGTGGATATCGAGAACTACAGCCGCGCGATCGGCGGGTTTCTTGCGCGGTTGTAACGAATACGCCACGAAGCGAGAAGCTTGACGCTGCCGTTACGCCGCACGTGTTGATCTGTAGAGCCGGCCTGATGTCACTTCACTGTCAATGCAACGACATCAGGCGGGTGTCTGCTTAGTCCCTGCACTCCCTTCAACTGACAAAGAAGGATTTAGACATGGGTCTGTTCAACGCCATTCTCAGCAAGCTCGGCTTCGGTCACCACGACGACACTGCACAAACACCTGCAGCCGCAGCACCCACGGCAACCGTGCCAGCGGCGGACACTCCCACGGTGGTGACGACTGCACCGTCTGTCACCACCATGCCGGAAGTGGACGTGGTAGCCAAGCTGGATCAATGGGCTGCTGCCAATCCCCAAAAGCTCAATTGGAAAGTATCGATTGTCGACCTGCTTAAGCTGCTGGATCTCGACAGCAGTTTGGACGCACGTAAAAGCCTCGCCACAGAACTGGGTTGTCCACCGGACTTGATGAGCGACTCGGCGCAAATGAACATATGGCTGCACAAGATGGTGCTGAAAAAACTCGCCGAAAACGGCGGCAACATTCCCAAGGACCTGTTGCAATAATGCTTTTATGGGGCACAGCGGCCGTACGCCGCTCCCCCAACCTACAGCACCAGCTTTCGCACCTATGACAGCGCCTGGGCCGGCAGCTCCAGCGACCTGAACTCTGCAAACATCTTCTCCGCCTCAGGCAGCTCGCGCAGCGGCACATAGTCGCAGACGGCGGCAAAGCGCTCCCACAGATCCACGACACGCGCGCTTGCATGGGCATCCTCGATGGCGCCGTCCTTCCACTCGAACACCTCGACGATGATGCCGTCCAAGCCCCGCATCGCCTGTGCAGGCCGATCGGTAACCAGCCCTAGCGTACGCAGGCACGGCACATGCTCACGAACCAGGGCCTCCAGGTCCTCCGCGCACCCCGGCTTCGGACGGTACGCTACAATCACCATCACACCCATGTGACGCTCCCCCTCGGATTGGTTCGGGGCAAGGCTAGCAGAGAAGCTTCAAGCCGGCGTCAACACCCCGGCCTTCATGGGTGGCAAGCCTTTCAGATTTACTGAGACCTTCGATGCTCACCACAGAATTCCCCGGCTGTCGGAAACTCATTCAGGCGATCGACACGGCTGTCGCCAAAGGCTCCACGCCTGCCATCACCGACAGCCTGCGCAACAGCCTATGCAAGTTGATCCAAAGCCAGGAAATCATCCTGCCCGCCTGCGTGTTCGAGACCGCCGAAAACCGCTACGCGCGCCGCGAGCTCTATCACAGCGACGAGTACGGCTATTGCGTGGTGGCCATGACCTGGGCGCCCGGCCAGGGCACCCCGATCCACGACCATTGCGGCATGTGGTGCGTGGAAGGCGTCTGGAGCGGCGCACTGGAAGTGGTGCAATACGAACAACTGCCCGCCGGCGGCCATGAGGACCTGTACCGCTTCCAGCCGGTCGGCTCCATCCAGGCCGGCCCTGGCTCCGCCGGCAGCCTGATCCCGCCGCACGAATACCACACCATCCGCAATCCCAGCGACGACACCATTGCGGTCAGCCTGCACATCTACTCCGGCAACATGACCCACTGCGCCGTGTTCCAGCCCAAGGACGGCGGCCACTGCTACGAGCGCCAGGATCGTAAATTGAGTCTCGACCCGGTGAACTGAAACCGGCATAATAGGCGTTCGCACTTGCCGGTGTGGCGGAATGGTAGACGCGGCGGACTCAAAATCCGCTTCTGGCGACAGAGTGTAGGTTCAAGTCCTATCACCGGTACCAATCGATAAAAGGCCGCTTATGCGGCCTTTGTCTTTTTCAGGCGCTTCAACACTCAATCAAGCAGAAAGACTCTTGAATGCCTCCGCAAGCGTACGCATCGCATTGCGCGAGCGGCGGTCATTGAGCGCGGAGTACAGCACTACTTCCTGACTCGGCAGTGATGGCAATGACAAGGCCGGCCCGATATCGATGGTGCCGCTTGGTGCCGTACGCCGTGCCATCACGGCGATTGCCAATCCTGCCGCGGCGGCTGCACCAACCACCGCTGCGCCCTTGCCGATAAATACCTCCGTCCATGCAATGCCGGCTTCATCAAGCGCACGTACTGCCGCAGCGCGGATACCGCATGACTCACCTTGGGTCGATAGCGGCAGAGGCTGACCGGGGCGAAGCGCCCAGTTCGGCGCGCCGATCCAAACGAAGTTTTCGGTGAAGATGGTTTCGCCTTGATGGCGGCGGTTGTCCGCCTGCAACACCAGCGCCGCATCCAGCGTGCCTTCCTCATACGCCTGCATGACTTCGCGCGAGCCGGCCACGCGCATTTCGATCAGCAGTTTGGGATCATGCTCGTTCATGCGGCGCAGTAGCGCCGGCAGCTCGCTACCGACGATCAATTGGCTGATGCCGATCGTCAGCCGGCGCTGCTCCACCTGGAACGACGCCATGGCGCGTTCATGTGCCCCGACCAGAGAACGCGCCGCGTCGAGAAACACACTGCCTTCCGCCGACAAGCGCACTTGGCGTGGCGTACGCTCCAGCAAGCGGCGGCCAAGCTGCTCTTCCAGGCGCCGCAGCTTCAAGCTAACTGCGGATTGCGTGGTATCGAGCACTTCCGCCGCGCGCGTGAAGCTTTGCAGGTCGGCAATAAAGACGAAGGCTTTGACGGCATCGAGGTCGAGCGCTTTCACGGGCATCAGCGATCACTAGGGATGCTCTGATCTATTCCACGCACCCGGCATGACGTCCAGAAGGCCCGCAGGGTGTGCCGTGTGGCGCAGGGCAGACTGGCCGTCTGTTCAAGCCGCACGGTGCAGCCTGCGGGCCTTCTGGACGTCACCCCATCTTTTAAATTCAACCTGTTGGGGCCGCACGGTATGCGCCTCTCACGGTGTCCCGTCGTCTCGACAGACAGCCAGTCTGCCTTCACCGCCGGAACACCGTGAGAGGCGCATACCGTGCGGTGACGGGTACGTGGAATAGATCAGAGCATCCCTAGGGAATCGCCGGAATATACGCGGTTCCGATGCGATAGCCAGCCTGGACCTTTGCCCCCGTTTGGGCGCTAGACCGAGCCCGTTTCAGTCGCAACCGGTATCCACGAACATCTCGCCATGCTGTCCAAAGCGGATCACCGAACGCTGCCTCGCGCGCAGCTCCTTCGCGGTTTCCAGCGATGCCGACAACACAGGCGCCATTTCCGCGATATCCAGCGCACGGTTGCCGCGGCGGCGTTGCTTGCCTGCAAAACGAAAGCGATTGTATTGCGACCATGACCCCATCATCAGCACGCAGACCGCCGCGATGGTGATGACCATGCTCAGGTCGTTGGCCGCGTGCAGTGGATGCATCAGGCCCAACTGCTTGTACGCATCGCCCAGGCCGAACAGCCAGGCGAAGAAAGTAATCACCGGCAGCCACAGCGATATCCATAGCGTCCACGCCACGATAGTGACGACGGCGAACAGGCCACGCTGCAGCGGCTGCTGCCGATGTGGCCGGTTGATGATGAAGTCAGCTTTCATTGGATCCCCCTATCAGGACTGGTCCAGATCGCCAGCGTGCCTTTGCGCTTCAAGATGGCTTTGGGCAACGCCACGATGGACGTAGCGGTCGTCAACATCCAATAAACCAGCGGATACCAGATCATCCAGTAGTAATTGCGGCCGATGCGCGCTTCGTAGCGCCGATCGATCAGCAGGCTGATCATGAACTGCAGCATGCACACCATGCCCAGCACCACGCCGTTCCATTCCGGAAACAGCGCAGGCACGTGCAGCGCAGGCGGCATGTGAATCACCTGGCCAAGCAGCCACAGCACGACGATTGCCGCCATATCGAACGACCACGCCAGGCTGACGAGGTACTCGAACGCCACCAACCACATGCGGCGCTGGCGCCAACGCAGCAGTTTCAGGCCATAGCGCAGCAGTACTTCGGAACCACCTTGCGCCCAGCGCAGGCGCTGCTTCCATAAGCCGCGAAACGTTTCGGGCATCAATATCCAGCACAACGCATTGGGTTCGTAGCGGATTTCCCAATGCCGCATTTGCAGGCGCCAGCTCACGTCGATGTCTTCGGTCACCATGTCGGTGTTCCAGTAGCCGACATCGTGCAGTGCCGACTTGCGGAAAGCGGAGATCACACCGGAAACAGTGAAGATGCGCCCGTACACACGCTGGGCGCGCTTGATCAGCCCGATGATCGACGAGAACTCGCCCACCTGCAGCCGGCCCAGCAAGGTCGTGCGGTTGCGGATGCGCGGATTGCCAGTGACCGCGCCCACGCGCGGGCTTTCCAGCATGTGCATCACCAGCCAATGCGTGGCGTAGCTATCGAGCAAGGCATCGCCATCGATGCACACCAGGTAATCGCCCTTGGAAGCCAGCGCGGCGGCACGCAAACCCGTGGCTTTGCCGCGGTTGGTCGCCAGATGCAGCACGCGAAGCTCCGGAATTTCCTTCATCAATTGATCGAGCTGTGCGCCGGTGTCGTCGGTGGAACCGTCGTTTACCGCGATGATCTCGAAGTGAGGGTACGTCTGCTTCGCCAACTGCTCGATGGTTTCGCGTACGTGCGCGCCTTCGTTATGGCAAGGCACGATCAGCGATACCAGCGGGTACGACGGCAACGGCGGCGGCTTCACGCGCGACGGCTCCCTGCGTTCCCAACGGAAGAAATAGATCAGGCCGCCGCTCATCCAGATCAGCGACATCGCCAGCGGATAGAAGAAAGCGAAATTGAGCAGCGTTTGGAGCGCATGGGCATGCATGGTTATCGCTCCGGATAGGGGTAGTCAGCGATGGAAATCGCCGGGCGGACCGCTTCGAGCTGCGGATGGTTCTGAATGAAATCGTCCGGGTAGTAGCCGAGGTGACGCGCGCCCTCGATCTGCAGCAGGTGGAAACGCGCATCGATGTCTGCGTTGGAAATCGGTTGGCTGGTTCGCCAGTCGTGTGTAGCCAGCTCGAACAAGGCACCGTCCATCGCATGTGGGCCTGCGGCAGAAACACGTGCGGCCAGAGCGCGATACCAGCGTGCCGTATCGTCCTGTTTGTCCAGTTGCGGCATCGCCATGATGGCGGTGAGGTTGTAGCTGGCCAGGAATGCAGGAAGGCTCTGCGCGAACCATGCTTCTGACTTCGGATCGAAGATCGGCCGTGTGTAAATGTTGCGCACGGTTTTCGCTTCCGGCCGCCAACGCCGGACTCGTGAGGTGAGTTCCTGCGTGAAGTCGATCAGCGCAGCCGTGCGTTCGGCAGGCGATTGGTTCGACCACGGACCAAGATTATCCGTATCGCGGATATAGGCATCGTCGGAGAACAGCAGCCCAGCTTCGTCGGCGTGCATGGCGAGGTCTTCATACACATCGCCAATCATCTGCCGCACGCGCGGATCCCATGGCGCCAGGCGATAGTGATCACCACCCGGCCTGGGTTCACCACCCAGCGACGGCAGATTCGGCGCATCCGGAAAGCGGAAGGCGAGCACCGGCATCCAGGCATACACGCGTACTCCTGCGCGCGTGCGCAATTGCCAGGCAACGCGCGAGAACAGATCCGCGCGCATCGGCAGATGGCGATTCGGGAAATACACCGACTCCGCGACGCCATCGCCTTTCGGATCGGCATACGCCTGCAACCACACCTGAGTCGGATGCATGCGGCGGATGCGATCGAGCAGATGCGACAGATTGCGTTCCTGCTGTGCCGGATCCGGATCGTAGACGTAATCGAGATCGACCTGTACGGCGCGCACGGGATCGACACGAGTGTGATGGCGGATCAGCCATGCAAGACGATTGGCGCTGATGTTGCCGCTGATCAGCAGACGCGGCAGCGTGTGATCGTCCGGCGTCACCGGAATGGCATCGTCCAGGCTGAAGGACACGCTCATGCCTTCGCTGGCGGCTACCTGCGTGGCAATCTGGTTATAGGCGCCGTAGGGCCAGACGACCGCGCGCGGACGATGGCCGGTGGCCTGCTCGATTTCCTCGGCGCTATGCGCCAAGTCCTTGCGCACGCGAGCCGTGTAGGCCGCCACGCTTTCATAGCTTTTCGTGTGCGGGTCGTACTCGAGAGTCACCACCGCAGGCAGTTGGTTGCCTTGCGGGTTGGCAGTGATGCCTTCGTGCAGATCCCACGTATGCGAGGCAAATTCGACCAGACCGGAACGCTGTATCTCGCGCACCTGGTCCCAGGTCAAGAAGCAATCCCGCGAGCATGGCCCGCCGTTGTACGGCATCTTCTGGCCGGCCGGCATGTCCATCCACGAACCGACCAGCGCCGATACGGCTGGATAGTTGTAGGCACGCAACAACGGATACACGCGCGTGTAGAAACTCTCCAGGCCATCATCGAAAGTGAGCAGCACGGCATGCGGCGGCAGCGGCGCACCGCCCTGTTTCGCCTTGATCACTTGATCGAGGCTGACCACGTGATAGCCGTTGGCTTTCAACCAATCGAAATGCGCGATCAAGTGATCCGTGCTGGTGGCATCCGGATCGCGATCGCCCTGCAAGCCGACGTCGTCGCGCACGTCGTGATAGGTGAGCACGATCACGGATGAATCCGGCACGAACTCATTGGCATACGCCAGCGGTGCGATGATGAACAGAAGCAAGGTGAGCAGGACCAAGCGCATCGCTACTCTCCCCAATGCATGGATACGTCCAGCACGACACGCGATTCGTGCCGGCCGTCGTAGGGTTGCCAGTGCCAGCTCACACCCCAGCCGAAACGCAGGCCGGCATGTGGCTGGAAGAGTTGCCCGTAGCGCGCGCTAGCCATCCAGCCGGTCGCAAAATTGCGCTCCTGGTAGCGGCCGAAGTTGAAGTCGAAACGTTCATTCCAGACGCGGTCGTCGTACTGGTTGAGCACGTTTTGCAGTACGCCGGTCAGCGCGTAGGAACGATCCCATGCGGGATTGAAATACGGACGATTCGTTTCACTATTGGTGGAGCCGCCGATTTCCACGCCACCGTCGAAGGTCAGGTTGGGTCCGGTATGCAGGCGCTGTACGAAATCTCCCAACCAACCTTTGCGCAGGTTGCCATCGGTGAATGAATCGCGATACAGCGCCAGGCGCGCAGAGGTGAGTTCGCTCGCACGCCACTGCACGGCGGTGCTCAAGGTCTTGCCGGTAATGCCGTAGTACTGCGCACGCAACGGAACATCCTGACCGGCGCTGGCCCAATCGGTGGACCACGACCACTGATCGCTGATCGCCCAATTGAAACCCGCTTCAAAATCGGTGCGACGCACGTAGCGATCTGCCGCAGGCAACGCCTGCACGTAGAACGACAGATCGGTCATGAAACCCTGCAGGCCGAGGCCGCCGCGATCCCTCGCGACGTGGCCCTCGGGTAAAGCGGCGGACGAAGCGCGCGCTAACGCCAGCACGCGCCAGTGATCGTCGATCAATGGACTGGCCAGCGTGGCCTGCGTTTCCTGATCGCGATCGCCGTAGTCGGGGCTGTTGCCCCAGCCGTTGTCGTGCGTGAGATCGAATTGCCAGCCAAGCTGGCGATGCCATGCGTCGATCGCATCCTGCACGCGGCCACTACGACCGGCTTGCTGTTGTGCCTGGTCGAGCGCTTTCTGCGCATCGGCGTAGTCGTACACCGCGCTCCGTACAGCAACGTCGTCCAGCTCGGCGTTGGCGTCGTGTTCGTCTTCGAGTGTATCGGCGATCTTCAAGGTTTCCGCGGCGCGGCGCGGCCAGCCGCGCGCGAGTTCCGCCATGGCCAATTGGCGCCGCAGGTCGGCATTGCCGGGCGCTTCGGCGCACATGGCGGCCAGATGCGTATAGGCGTCGGCAAGCTGGCCCGCGTCTTGATGCAACTGAATAGCATTGGAGTCGGCATCGACCCTGCGCGAATTCTGCCTGGCGCCGCGAACGCCAGGTGTGTGCAGCCAGCGTGGTTCGTCGGCTGCCAGCGTGTCGATCATCGCGAGCGCTTTGCGTGTGCGTCCCGCATCGAGATACGCCGAAGCCAGGCCGATGCGTGGATCCATGTCGCCCGGCGGGTATGGGCCTGGATCGCGGCGAATGCTGTCTTGGTATAGCGCCACGGCCTCACGCGGCCGGTGTTCCTGCAGCATGGCATCGGCCACGGCGTTTTCCGCATAGGATGGCAGCTGCACGCCTTGTTGCTTCAGTTGGGCGTAGTCGGCCAATGCTTCCTTGGCGCGATCCCCCTGATCCAAGGCCACGAGTAAATCGAGTTGCGCACGCTGGCGAATATCCGCCGGCGCAGCGGAATCGTCCGCAATGCGCTGGATGTCGGCGGTGGCATTGTCGTCATCCGCATAGGGCTTGGTGGCATCAGCGGGAATGCCTTTGGCCCAACGCACCTCGTGCGAGGCGTAATCGGCCTGGAGCTTTTCGCGCTCGGCTGCGCTGAGCGGCGGCGAAAGCGTTGCTGCCAGTTCCCTGGCACGCGCGGCGCCACCCAGCTCCGACAGCAATTGGATGGCCAGCAGTTGCGCATGGCGGTCGTTGGGCCAACGGGCCAGTACATCCTGGCAATGCGCTAGCGCTTCCACGCGATGCCCGGCAGCGCGCTCGGAACGGGCCTGGGCCAGCAGGGCCTCGCGATCGGGCGTAGCTTGGGCGGTCACGGCTTCGCAAGCCGAACACAACGCAAGCGCAACGAGCACCGCCAGCGTCGCACGCCGCAACGTCGCTGCCCGCGTCGTGGATTCCTTTTCGTTTTGCACGCGCTTTCCCATCGCCAGTGCCGCTCTCGCGCCCAACGTGAAGAATCAAAAGTCCGGTGAAGCATTGAGTCCCCTGCTCCTTCGAACCCCCTTTGTTACAGGAGTAGTGCGGCAAGAATCAGGCCAGGGAAAAGGGAGAGCTTTTCAGGGGGCAGACGTTTCAGACGTGAAACAGTGCATGCCTGGAGACTGGTTTATGCAACGCGAAAAAGCGCCCGTAAATGGCTGTTTTGGCGGGCAAAAAGGTACTATTTCACAATGCATTCACAAACCAAAACACGCAGAAGATTGTGACGCTACTCACATGCCGCAATAGGGCAATCGACTGTTTATGTCACTTTCGTGCAAGGCGGCCGGTCATGGAACGCGGCCATCACGACTAGGCCTTCAGCAAGGCATGGTAATCAGGGCTGAGTTCTGCCAACACGACCAGCGCGGCAGCACCAAGGGCGACGCAATCATGTCCTGCCGTGCCTAACTGCAGACGAGCTAGCGTGCGTTCTTCCCGGACGCTGACTGAGGGGAATAAGGGATGCGCCTGCACGACCAGGCGTCCGAGGATGTCGTCGGAAAGCGTGCCGCCGACCAGCACGGTTTCCGGATCAAGCAGGGATTCGAGCATGCCGACGGCGTGACGCAGCGCAGGAGCCGCTTCGGCCAGCCAGCGGTCGACACCCGCGGCATGCTGGCGCTCGGATAGATCAAGGTCGCTCAGATTGCGATCGGCCCCTGTGCCCAAATGCTCCAGCAAGGACGCACCTGACACATAACGTTCCAGGCAGCCCTGTTTACCGCAATAACAGGGCTTGCCGTTGGGTGTAAACACGACGTGGCCGATTTCGCCGGCGTTGCGCCAATGCCCCGAATAGAGCCGGTTGTCCAGGTAAAGGCCCGAGCCAAGGCCATGGCCCACGAACAGATAGCCAAAATCCTTCAGGCCTCCGGCCACACCGTAGAGGCGTTCGCCCATCGCGGCGGCGGTGGCGTCGTTCTCCACCAACACCGGCAGCCCGCTCATGTCGCGCAGGGCGGCGAGGCTTTGCGGATCATCCCATCCGGGCATGCTGGTCGGGCCAACCGCACTCATCCCCTGCACGCCAAACGGACCCGGCAGCGCAATGCCGATGCCAAGCAGACGCTCTGTCGACACTTTGCGCCGAAAACCATCAACGCCTTTCATCAGCAACGGCAGCGCTTCGGCAAACGTGGGATAGCTCACGGCGAACACCCGCCGGCCGCGCGTTGTGCCCTTCAAGTCCAGCAAGACCGCGACGACCTGGTGTTGCTCGACATGGAAGCCGATGGAGTAGCCGCCATCCGGATTGATCGATAGCGGAATGGGCGGTTGGCCACGAGCGGTCTTTTCCGGTGCGTGAGCGAACAACTTCGCCTCGTGCAGCAACTCGGCAACGATGTTGGAGATGGTCTGCGCGGTCAGTGAGGTGATGCGCGTCAAGTCAGCGCGGGTCAAGCGGCCGGCTTGCCGGATGGCCTCCAGGACCACGCGCCGATTGTGCAGCCGTGCGTGTTCGAGATTGGTACCGGTGGTGGGCTTGTTGGGCTTGGAAGGCGTGTGCATCGCTAGGGATGTTGTCCTGCTGGGATGAACGTTACTTCCATCACCGTCGCCCCGGGGAACGCCGGAGCCCAGTGCCTTTGAGAAGCCGAAGGTCGCGAGGGCTCGCTGTCCGCCGGGACGACGAGTCGTGAGCACCGCGACTTCCTTGGCGACGCCGGCATCTTCACGCCAAGGATGGCACCTCGACAATTAATTTCTTCAACTTGAATTAATATAAAAGATGTGCTCTGCTTGGGGCGCGGGCTTGCTTTCGCAGGAATGACGGCCGTGAGGGAGCACGTACTTCCATAACCACTGCGTCCCTACGCGAGTATCGACATGAGTCATGCGAGTACGCACCACCCTCTTTTGCGCACTTTTCTCCTTTTCGTGCCTGACCCATGCCGTCGGCAGCGGGCCGCCGCCAATCTCTCTGCCCTCAAAAGTGGACCTGAGGTACGTGCAAAGCGTCGCCGTGAGCGAGCGCATGCTCGACAAAATCACCAGCGCTGAAATTTCCGCAAAACCAAAAACGATAAAGGGAGCTTTGTAGATCCAAACAAAACGTGGCCGGACAACCATGACCACGCATGACATGCGCCAGATCGATGCCAGGGTGATCGGCGTACCGCCTTTATGGGACGGGGATACGTAGCAAGGCAACACGTTTCCACGGCATTCGCCGGTGTTACTCGCAATGCGTCATTTCTATCAACCCACTACGAAGGATGTCAGCGATGTCCAGATCAAACTGCTCCATGGCTTTCACACGGCGTGTTCGCTTCATGTCTTTCGCGAGCCTGCTCTTGGCCGCACCAAGTTATGCGGTCAATTTTCCTTCGCACTATGCCGCGCCCTATCTGCAAATCGACAGCAGCGATACGGGTGACATGAAAGCGGATATGCATGCAACGGGCGATAAGTTCTATACATTGGCATTTCTCACCGCTTCATCGGGCTGCCAACTTCAATGGGAAGCGGGCTCCGATTCACCCAATACCTTTGTTTCAGCTGTAAAAACGCTGCAATCGGCCGGGGGCAACGTGATCCTTTCTTTCGGTGGAGAAGGAAGCACGGAACTCGCTCAATCCTGCACATCGGTCAGCAAGCTCACCACGGCCTATAACCATGTGATCAGTGCCTATGGCGTGACCAGGCTCGATTTCGACATTGAAGGTGACGCTGTCGACGACACCGCCGCCAACACCCGGCGCAACAAGGCGTTGGCTGCTTTGCAAGCCAAAAATTCATCGCTCAAGATCGATTACACCCTTCCGGTAAACCCGGACGGTCTTCCCGGTGACGAGCTTGATATCTTGAAAAATGCCATCGACAACGGCGTCAAGGTCAACCTGGTCAACATCATGACCATGGATTTCGGTGATGGTCAAAACCCGCTCAAGGATGCGGAATCCGCGGCTAAAGCGACGGCCGCGCAATTGGCCAGCCTCTATGGCATCTCCACCTCGGCGGCTTACGCCAAACTCGGGCTCACGCCGATCGCCGGGCAAAATGATGACAACGAATTCTTCTCGTTGTCGGACGCTCAGTCGCTGGAAAACTTCGCAGCATCCCATGGCGTGCAAGAGCTGGCCTTCTGGGAAGTAGATGGTTACGACAAAGGAGATGGCTACGCCTACTCCAGTGTTTTCAACCAGATCACCCAGTAGCGGACGCCTCGCCCAACGCGAACGGATAACGGCCGCGCTGCGGCAAGCGTAGCGCCACCTATTCCAGAGGCGTCATTACGCCATCAAGAATGAGGAGAATTCATCATGTTTTTCGATGCGCGCAAAAACCACCAGCGGCTGATACGCCGCGCCGTAAGCGCGGCACTGGCAAGTGTGCTGATCCCCTTGGCCGCCAACCCGGCGCAAGCGGCGTCGTATATCCGAGTCAATCTGATCGGTTATCAATCGACGCTTAGCGCCGAAGCCTATCTGATGACCACATCGTCCATAAGTGGCGAAACCTTCGCGATAAAGAATGCCAGCGGCAGCACCGTTGCTACCGGGAACGTTAGCGCGACCTCCGGGAAGTGGGGCAGCTACAACGTCTATCCCATCAGCTTCACTCTTTCTACGCCCGGCTCGTACCATATTTCCGTGAGCGGAACCGTTTCTGCCAATTCGCCGCCATTCAGCGTCAACACTACCAGCAATCTCTACTCGCAAGGCGTGGCGAATGCGTTGTCGTTTTATCAAAACGAACGTGACGGTGCGAATTACATCTCTTCGGCTTTACGCACGGCCCCTGGGCATTTGAACGACGCCAATGCGACGGTCTACAAAACACCGGCCTTCGACAGCAATGACAACATCACCAGCAGCTTGAGCGCCACCGGCGCGACGATCGATGCGTCAGGCGGCTGGTGGGACGCCGGTGACTATCTGAAGTTTGTGCAAACCCATAGTTACGTCGTCGCCCTGATGCTGGTGGGGATTCGCGACTTCCCCGCGCAAATGGGTGCGAGTTCCAACTCCGATTTCACCAATGAGGCGAAATTCGGCCTGGATTGGCTGCAAAAAATGTGGGACGACAATTCCGAGACGCTGTACTACCAGGTAGGCATCGGCACGGATTTCACCAACGCCAATTACCAGAGTGACCACGACATCTGGCGACTTCCGCAAGCCGATGATACGTATGGCGGATCGGATTCCACCTATCAGTACATTCGCCATCGGCCGGTTTTTGTTGCAGGGAGTGCGGGATCAAAGATCAGCCCCAATCTGGCAGGTCGCCTGGCCGCCGATTTTGCGCTTTGCTACTACGTTTTCAAAAACACGGATACGTCGTATGCAAATCAATGCTTGAGATCGGCCGAGCATATTTTCGATCTCGCCAATACGTCGCCAGGAACCTTGCTTACTGTCGCCCCCAACGATTTCTATCCCGAAACCGAATGGCGTGACGATATGGAACTCGGTGCAACGGAACTCTATTTTGCACTTCAGAGCGGCGGGCTCCCATCGGGGCTACCCCACACGGACCCGAGTTACTACCTGCAGCAAGCTGCCACTTGGGCGCACAACTACATCACCGGGCCGAACGACGGTTCGGACACCCTGAATCTCTACGACGTCAGCGGATTGGCGCATTTTGATCTGTACCGCGCGATAACGCTGGCGGGCAACCCGAGTGGATTGGCCGTGACGCAATCCGATCTGCTAAGCGACATCGCCAATCAGATCCAGACGTCGGTGTCGCAGTCGAAAGATCCATTTGGTACACCATGGGCCTGGGGCAGCAGTGACACGGTTTCGCACGAGGCCGGCCTTTCCATCATGGCACGCGAATATTATTCGCTCACCAAGACGGGCAGTTATGCGACCGATGCCCGTCGCTGGATGGCCAACGTGCTTGGTGCCAACCCATGGGGATTGTCGTTCATCGTCGGGGATGGCTCGCTGTTCCCCTATTGCATGCAGCACCAGGTAGCGAACATCGTCGGCAGCACGAACGGCATGTCGCCGATACTTAGTGGCGCCGTCGTGGAAGGGCCGACGAATGCCGCATCTTCCGGTTCACTGGATGGCATGGTTACCTGCCCTCCCAATGGCGAAGATTCGTACAAGGCATTCAACGGTAGTGGTGCCGTATACAAGGACAATGTGCAGTCCTATTCGACCGATGAACCCGCTATCGATCTCACCGCAACATCGTTCCTGATGTTTTCATGGCAAATAGCAGGTGCGCCCGCCACGACGCCTTGATTAAGAACCGGCGCGGTGTTCGCAGTCGTGATTATTCTCCCCTGCGACCCGCGCCGGATTTTCCTCACCGCTTGGACGTGATCAGCATGACGATATTGGGGTTTGCACCCCAACCTACTTGGCAGACCGCAAACCAAACAGGATCAGCAACACGGCACCGACCGAGATGCCGCAATCAGCGACGTTGAAAGTCGGGTAGTACCAATCGTGGTAGTACACCTGGATGAAGTCGGTGACCTGCGAGGCGTGCAGGCGGTCGACCAGATTACCCAACGCTCCGCCGATCACCAGCGACAATGGCAAGGCAGTACGCCATTCGCGGCGCGCCGTACGCGTTAGCCACACCAGCAGCGCGGCGGTAATCGCCACTGCCAGTACCACGAAAAACCAACGCTGCCAGCCGCTGCTCTGCGCGAGAAAGCTGAAGGCGGCCCCGGTGTTGAAAGCCAGCGTCCAGTTGAGGAAGCCGGGGATGACTGGATGCGGCATGCCCTCCGGCTGCAGTGACGTCAAAGCCCACCACTTGGTGAGCTGGTCGAGGACGATGGTTAGGGCGGAAACCAGCAGCCAGGGAAGTGCGTTGGGTTTGGGGTGCATGGGTGTTCTCTAAAAGACTTCCGGAGGCAAAGCTGATCTTCTACACACTACCTCGAAGCGCCATTTTTACCTTGCCGTCATTCCCGCGAAAGCGGGAATCCATTGCCGCCTTTCGCCGAGGAGCAAAATGGATTCCCGCTTTCGCGGGAATGACGGCGCGGAGAAACAACGCCGTAAGGAGCAGTGGACGGCAATCAGAACCAGCGACGATCTTCGCCCGGCCCGTCCACATTGCTCACGCAGCGCCCGCAAAGTTCCGGGTGCTCCGCATGGCTGCCCACATCCTCGCGACGATGCCAGCAGCGAACACACTTCGCCGCATCGCTCACGCTGGCGGACACATACACCTCACCACCACCTTCGAGCTGCAACACCGTCGCATCCGCCGGATGCGGCTGCAGCGGCGCAAAACTCAGCTCGGAGGTGATGAAGAAGAAGCGCAGTTCGTCCACCGTCGCCGCATAGCGCTCCGTCGTCGCAGGATCCGCATGCAGCACCAGCTTCGCCTCCAGTGCGGCACCGATCTTTTCGGCCTTGCGCATGTCCTCCAGCACGCGTGACACCGTGTCACGCATCGCCAGCAAGTCGGCCCAGTAACGGCGCTGCTCCGGCGAGCCCTGCGTATTCGCCAATCCGCCGTACCAGGTTTCGAACAGTACGCTCTCGCCGCGTTCACCCGGCATGAGCTGCCAGATTTCTTCCGCGGTGAAGCTCAAGATGGGCGCCAACCAGCGCACCAGCGCTTCCAGGATGCGATACATCGCGCTCTGTGCACTGCGCCGGCCGAGGCTTTCCGTCGGCATCGTGTAGAGACGGTCCTTGGTGATGTCGAGGTACAACGCACCCATCTCGTTGGTGCAGAAGTTCTGCACACGCTGCACGATTTCGGGGAAGTCGTAGCGCTCGTACGCAGCCAGCACGGCTTGCTGCAGCTCATAGGCTTGCGCCACCGCCCATTGATCGAGCAGCAGGCTCTGCTCCACCGGCACAAGATGCTTGCCCGGATCGAAGCCATCGAGATTACCGAGCAGAAAGCGCGCGGTGTTGCGGATGCGGCGATACATATCCGACACGCGCTTCAGGATTTCCTCCGACAAGGACATCTCGTAGCGGTAATCGGTCGACGCCACCCACAAGCGCAGGATGTCCGCGCCAAGGCGATTCATGATGTCCTGCGGCTCGATGCCGTTGCCCAATGACTTGGACATCTTGCGGCCCTGCGCATCGACGGTGAAGCCGTGCGTCAGCAACTGCTTGTATGGCGGCTTGCCGTCGAGCATGGATGCGGTGAGCAGCGAGGAATGGAACCAGCCGCGATGTTGGTCCGAACCTTCCAAGTAAAGATCGGCCGGGAAATGCTGCACGTCGGCATGCGAGCCGCGCAGCACGTGCCAGTGCGTGGTGCCGGAATCGAACCACACATCCAGCGTGTCGCGGTTCTTCTCGTAGTGCTCGGCATCCGCACCCAGCAGTTCCGCGGGATCGAGGCTTTGCCACGCTTCGATGCCATGCTGCTCGACACGTTTGGCCACTTCCTCCAGCAACTCCGGCGTACGCGGATGCAGTTCGCCGCTTTCGCGATGAACGAAGAACGCCATCGGCACACCCCACTGTCGCTGGCGCGACAGCGTCCAGTCGGGACGATCGGCAATCATGTTATGCAGGCGCTGCTTGCCCCACGCCGGGAAGAACTGCGTGACCTCCACGCCTTCCAGCGCCGTCTCGCGCAGCGTCTTGCCACCGTCCTTCGGCGTGATGTCCATGCCGGCGAACCACTGCGAGGTGGCGCGATAGATGATGGGCGTCTTGTGGCGCCAGCAATGCATGTAGCTGTGCGCGTATTTGTTCTGGTGCAGCAGCGAACCGGCCTGGTCCAGCACTTCGACGATCTTGGGATTGGCCTTCCATAGGAACATGCCGCCGAACAGCGGCAGCCAGGAGGCATAGACGCCATTGCCCATCACCGGATTGAGGATATCGGCGTCCTTCATGCCGTAGGCCTTGCACGACTGGAAGTCTTCCACGCCGTACGCGGGTGCGGAGTGCACGATGCCGGTACCGGTATCCAGCGTGACGTAGTCACCGAAATAAACCGGCGAAAGACGCGCATAACCAGGATCCACCGCATACAGCGGATGCCGGAATTTCAGATCACCCAACTCATGGCCTTCCACGGAGGCGACGATATGGCCGTCCACGCCGTACGTCTTCAAGCACTCTTCGACGCGATCGGTGGCGAGTATCAGCAAGCCTTTCGGCGTGTCGACCAGGCTGTAGCTGAATTCCGGATGCAGGTTGAGCGCCTGGTTGGCGGGAATCGTCCACGGCGTGGTGGTCCAGATCACGAGTTGGCCGTTGGGCTTGGGCAATTTCTCCAAGCCGAATGCCTTGGCCACCGCAGCAGGATCGTCGAACGCAAAACCGACGTCGATGGCGATGTCGGTCTTGTCTTCGTATTCCACTTCCGCTTCGGCCAGCGCGGAGCCGCAGTCGAAGCACCAGTTGACGGGCTTCAGGCCGCGATAGATGTAGCCCTTGCGCAGCAGCTCGGCCAGCGCGCGGATTTCGCCCGCTTCGTTCTGCGGCGCCATGGTGAGGTAGGGACGATCCCATTCACCCAGCACACCCAGACGCTTGAAATCGCCCTTCTGCTTCTGGATCTGCTCGTTGGCATAAGCACGCGCCTTGCTCATCACCTCGCCGGTGGGGAGGTTTTTGCCGAACTGCTTTTCGATCTGGATTTCGATCGGCATGCCATGGCAATCCCAACCCGGCACATACGGTGCGTGATAGCCGGCCAGCAGCTTGGACTTCACCACCACGTCCTTGAGGATCTTGTTGATCGCGTGGCCCAGATGGATGGCGCCGTTCGCGTACGGCGGGCCATCGTGCAGCACGAACATGGGACGTCCGGCCGTCTTGGCCTGGATCTGCGCGTAGCGGTTTACCTTTTCCCATTCGGCCAGCCAGCCCGGTTCGCGCTTGGGCAGGTCGCCGCGCATCGGGAAGGTGGTTTGCGGCAGGTTGATGGTGCTCTTGTAGTCCTGGGTCATCGCTCGGGTGCCGTGGTTACGGTGATTCCGCTTCGATGCCCGGAGGGAACCGAAGCCTCGTGCTATCTGCCCGCCGCGCGCGGCGGCAAGCGCACGCGCTTCGGCGGGTGCGTCAAATAATAATGATCGTCGCGGCGGGTGCCGTGGACGGAGTGTGCAAGCTGGACATGGTGCCTTTCATGATGCGGCCTGGTTCGCGTCGATCAATGCCGGGTTCATCCCAAGGATCTCCCGGGCGGAACGCGCATCATGCCGCATTTGTTCCTTCAATGCGTCGAGTCCGTCGAATTTCATCTCGTCGCGCAGCTTGGCCACCAGCTCTACCGCCATGCGCTGGCCGTAAAGATCGCCCTCGAAATCGAACAGGTGCACTTCCAGCAGGGGCTCCGCCACTTCGTTGACGGTGGGCCGCGTACCCAGGCTGGCTACGGCCGGCCAGCTGCATTCGCCCTCACCCAGCCCCACGCGTACGGCAAAGATGCCGTGCACCGGGGTCACGCGGTCGCGCAGATGAATGTTGGCAGTGGGAAAGCCCAACTCACGGCCGAGCCGGTTGCCGTATTCGACCTTGCCCTCGATCACGAAGGGCCGGCCCAGCAGCGGCGTTGCGGCGCCGAAATTGCCGGCTGCCAGCAATGCTCGCACCCGGCTGGCAGAAACGCGCTCGCCGTCCAGCAGCACAGCGGGCATGGTGTGCGCGACAAAACCGCGTTCCTTGCCGATGCGTTCCAGCATGGCTACATCGCCGGCGCGCTTGTGGCCGAAACGGAAATCCCCGCCAACCCAGACCTCCCGCACCTTGAGGCGGTCGATCAGCACGCGCTGCACGAAGTCCTCCGCGGACATGGCCGTCAACGCCTGGTTGAAGCGCAGCAGCAGCGTGTGTTCCATGCCGGCCGCAGCGAAGCCCAGCAGCTTTTCACGTACGCTCGACAGGCGTGGCACCGGCTCCTTGGAGAAATAAGCGCGTGGCAGCGGTTCGAAGCTCACTACGATCGGCGTGCAGCCGAGTGCCTGCGCACGTTGGCGCACTTCGCTGAGCAAGGCTTGATGGCCGCGGTGCAGGCCATCAAAAGCGCCGACCGCAACCACACTGCCGCCGGGGGCCAGGCACGGCCCCGCGACATCCCGGGACAGTTTCATCATCCGGCGATTATAGCGTTCAGTCATGTTGCAAATCGCGCAGACGAAAACCGGTAGCAAACAACACCATGACATAGGTCGCACCGCCCGCACTGACCAGCAGGGCCAGGCGCCAGACGCGTCCGGCCACCGAAAGCTGCGTCCAATCCGGCCAGTACCAGCGCCCCAGCAACAAGAGCGCGACCATCGCCGTGCAAGCCAGCGTCAGCCGCGTAAGGTGACGCCCCCATCCCGGCTGCAGCTGATAGATATCCGCCCGCCGCAGCCAACGCCACAACAGTGCCAGGTTGACGTAGCTCGCTATCGCACTGGCCATGCCCAATGCCAGATGCAGTCCTGGCACTTTCGACAAACCATCCAGCAATGAACCGGCCTTCAATGCCACAGGCGCCCAAAGCGTGTAGAGCGTCAGCAGAAACACACCATTGAGCAGCATGTTGGAAAGCAGCGATGTGACACCGGCGCGCACTGGCGTGCGCGTGTCCTTGCGCGCATAGAACGCGGGCAGCAGCACTTTCACCAGTGCGTAGGCCGGCACACCAAAACTCAGCGCAGTCACCGATAGCGTGGTCATGCGCGTATCGAACGGTCGAAACTGGCCATTCTGAAACAGCGTGGCAACCAATGGCTGGGCCAACAGCATCAGCCCAAACATGGCCGGCACGGCAATCAGCAGCGTGGTGCGCAAGCCCCAATCCAATGCCTTGGAAAAGCCTTCGTGATCCGTAGCGACGTGATGGCGCGACAGCGATGGCAGTATCACCGTGCCTAGTGCCACACCGAACACGCCCAGCGGCAGCTCAAGAAAACGATCGGCTTGCGACAGCCAGGTTTGCGAACCGGAAATCAGCAGCGAAGCGATCACCGTGTCGAACAGCAAATTGATCTGCGATACCGAGGAACCGAACAGCGTCGGCACCATCTGCCGCATGATCCGCTGCACCTGCGGATGGCTCCAACCCCAGCGCGGCAAAGCCAGCAGATCGAGCTTGCGCAACGCAGGAAGTTGAAACAGCACCTGGAAAACGCCTGCGACGAGCACCGCCCAACCCATCGCCAGGATCGGCGTCTGCAGACGCTTCGACAGCCACCATGCACCGGCGATCATGCATAGGTTGAGAATCACCGGCGTAAGCGCCGGCAAACCGAAGCGATGGAAGCTGTTGAGCGCGCCACCCGCCAACGCCGTCAGCGAGACGAACAGCAGAAACGGAAAGGTGAGCCGCAGCAGTTCGACAGTGAGCGTGAACTTGTGCGGCTCATCCACCGCCCCCGGCGTGAATACAGTCGCCACCTGCGGCGCGAACAGCACGCACAGCGCGGCGACCACCAGCAGCACGCCGCCCAGCGTTCCAGCCACGCGCGACATCAGCTCCTTCAACTCGGCGTGCGTGCCCTTTTCCTTCACCTCGGTGAAGACCGGCACGAAGGCGGTTGAGAATGCACCTTCCGCGAACATGCGGCGCATGAAATTGGGAATACGGAACGCTACCCAGAACGCATCGGTGGCGACATTGGCACCGAACACGTGGCTGATCGAGATATCCCTGAGCAGCCCGAGCACGCGCGAAACCATGGTCATGCTGCTGAAAGAGAGCAGCCCGCGTAACATGCTGGGGGATTTCATGCGGAGGCAGGGTCCTGGGCTCTTCCCCCTCTCCCCTTTGGGGAAGAGGGTTGGGGGTGGGGGGCGAATCTTGCCAGGATGTTATCTGTGCTCCTTATGAAAGCACGAGAGGTCACGGCAAGATTGCCCGCCCGCTCCGCAGAGGGAGAGGGAACAAAGAGCGCCGCGCTTAACCACTTGACCCATCGGCAAAATGACGCCATAATTGCCGCCTTTTTCCAGCCCAGTATTCATTCCGGAGTTCTACCTTGGCCAACATCAAGTCCGCGAAGAAGCGCGCGCGCCAGTCCGAGCAGCATCGCCTGCGCAACGTCAGCGCCCGTTCCATGGTTCGTAGTGCCCTGCGCAAGGTCGTCAAGGCGATCGAGGCGAAGGATAAGGCTGCCGCCGTGGAAGCGTTTGCGGCTGCCCAGCCGGTGATGGATCGTTACGCCGCTCGCGGCCTGATCCACAAGAACAAGGCCGCTCGCCACAAGAGCCGCCTGAACGCCAAGATTCGCGAGCTGGCCTAAGGCCTGGCGAGCATCGGGTTGGTACAGAAAAAGCCGGCGGAAACGCCGGCTTTTTTCATTGCCGGGATATCCGCTTCTCGTAGGTTGGGGTGCAAACCCCAACATGGCGGGATGACAGGCATGGCGATGTTGGGTTTGCACCCCAACCTACCCGGCAAGCTGCGCCTTCATCGCCCGCACTTCCTCCACACTGCTCTGCTCGATATCCGGCGCAAGATCCTTCAAGGCCAGATTGAGATACCGCATCGAGGACTTCACCACCGCACGCGCCGAGCCATGAAATTCATGCGCGCCGGTCAGTCGGACCACCTCGGCCAAGTTGCCCGAGCGAATGCCCGCCCCGGCCATCACTTTGATCCGCTCACCGGCCTGCCTCACCAGACCCGCAATCACCTGCGCACCGGCCAAGGCATTCGCGCATCCACCCGACGTAAGCACACGCTCGCAGCCCAACCCCATGATGTCATCCAGCGCGCGATTCAAATCTGCGCTGGCATCGATCGCACGATGGAACGTCACGCCCAGCTTGCCAGCTGCGTTCATCAATTCGCGGCAACGCGGATCAACGTACCCCTCCGCATTCAGCGCGCCGATCACCACGCCGTTAAAACCCAAGCTGGCACACGTTTCGATGTCACGCTGCATGATGTCGAAATCAACATCGTCATAAAGAAAATCACCGCCGCGTGGCCTCACCAGCACATACACCGGAATACGGACACGTTCGCGCACAACAGCCAGCATGCCGTATGACGGCGTGATACCACCCTCGGCCAGGCTGCTGCAAAGTTCGACGCGATCGGCGCCACCTTCTTGCGCGGCGAGAGCGGAAGCCAGCGAACCGGCGGCGATTTCAAGCAAGGGTTGTCGAGACATCAGGTGTAAGTCGTCTGGTAGAGGCTGGGCGATGCAAGCAGGCGATCTTGCTGCTGTTTATCGCATACGGCGTAAGTGAAGCCTTTCTGGATGGCATAGGCGCCACACTCGCCATCACGCCGCAAGGCAAGGAAGCCAACCTGCATTTCCTTCGTGGCCTCCGGGCGCTTCTTCACGATACGGCGCACGGCCTCCTCGCACGCTTCCTGCGGACTGCGGCCTTGGCGCATCAACTCCACCACCAGGAAGCTGCCCGCGTTGCGGATCACTTCCTCGCCGACACCGGTCGACGTTGCAGCACCCACTTCGTTGTCGACGTACAAGCCCGCACCGATGATCGGGCTGTCACCCACACGGCCGCGCATCTTCCACGCCATGCCGCTGGTGGTGCAGGCACCGGCGAGATGGCCGTTGGCATCTACCGCTAGCATGCCAATGGTGTCGTGATTGTTCTTGCCGCCCGGCATACCGAGATTCTGCAAGCTACGGTGGTAATCGATATTCTCGCTGTTGGCCACCGGCGTGTACTTGGCTTGTTTAAGCCATTCGTGCCAAGCCTTTTCGGATTCGGGCGTGAGCAGATTTTCTTTCTTGAAGCCTTGTTGCAAGGCAAATTCCAGCGCGCCATCCGCAACCAGCAGCACATGCGGCGTGTTCTCCATCACCTTGCGTGCCACGTTGATCGGATGGCCGATATGTTCCAGCGCCGCCACCGCGCCACAGCTGCCGTCGCCGTCCATGATGCTGGCATCCAGCGTGACGTGGCCATCCCGATCAGGATAGCCCGCACGGCCCACGCTGTGATTGTGCAGATCCGATTCGGGCACCATCACACCCTTCTCCACCGCATCCAGCGGCTTGCCGCCTTTCCCCAACACAGCCCACGCAGCGAGGTTGGCAGGTACGCCGAAATCCCAGGTGGAGACGACACGTGCGCCGACGTTGCCGGGGACGGCGCCAGCCACGGTGGCAGAGGCGCGGGAGAGGCGTGGCAGCGCTAATGCCGACGTGGCCAGCAGGCTGGTTTTGAGGAAATTGCGGCGATCGGTCATGAGCATCTCCAGCGGGAGGACAGCGCATCATGAAGGATTGATGGCCTGCTTGCATGCTTCACAGGTCATGTTTTTTTGCCGCAGATCATGTCTTCCCTCGTTGTCATTCCGGCGAAGGCCCACTGCTGTCCGGGGAAAATTCGCCGCGCTCTAGATAGGCATCCGCCACGCAATCGAAGCCCCTATTTTTGCCAGCAAATTCAACGCTAGCGATTCGTCGCCCCGGCGAACGCCGGGGTCCAGTGTCTTTGACGATCTGCAAGTCGCTGGGTGATTCGCTTCGCTCACCCCTTCGGGGCCGTCCATTCGGACGTTCTCCGCGCTTCGCGCTACGTCCGGCTTTCGCCGGGACGACGAGTCT
>NZ_BMJA01000001.1:345939-493645 GCF_014642835.1 Dyella nitratireducens
GAACAAGCAACACTTTCCCAGGACAGCAGTGGGAGAAGGCCGGAATGACGGTGAGGGCTAGGTGGATTTCTCTCGAGGTTGCCCCTCACCCCAATCCTTTCCCCGCAAGGGAGAGGGAGCTGACCACGCGCTGCCAGGCAAAATCCCAAGCAATACGTTCCTGCTCCAGGCGCACTTGTTTGTAATCACCCTCACGCAATGCACGATACAAGCTCTGCTCTTCTTCGGTGAGATGTGCAAACTCCAGCGCCGCATGCTGTTTTTCTTCCTTGCCCCACAGTGGCTTGAACGCCAGCAATGTCTGCTGATCCATCAGCAACGACTGGACCTGCGGCAAATACGAACGCAAGCGACTCAAAATGGCCAAACCGTGCGTATCGATATCACCCCAGTAGTGCACGGGAAGCTGCGCCAGCCATGGCAGCTTTGCCAACGCATCTACTGCATAGCCGCGGCGCATGAAGACCAGCGTGCCGGACAGGTCTTCGCAGGCAAGACCGGTGACGAGGTTTTCCACGATCAGCACCCGCCGCGCAGGTAATTCCAACCGGATGAATTCGCCGGCTGGCGCTTCGATATCGGAAAGCCCGCCCCATGCCGCACGTAGCGCGGGATCGAGCAAACGCATACGCAAGCGATCAGGTGCCGCGCGCAAGCCTGTCAGCGCATAAAAGTCGGCCGGCACCTCGGAACCATGCAACACGCTTACCCAAGCTGCGACAACCGCGCGATGTGATTCGATCCATTTACTGTCGATGCCCGGAATCGGCAATTGACGGGGATAAAGCCCCGATGATGGATGGCGCCACAACCATTCCACCACCCGGCACAGCCGCTCGAAGTCCGCCTGGTCCAGATCAGCCAGCAGATCGAAATGGCGCGACAACTCCGTTTGCCAGGTCGCATCGGGTTTCCACGCCGCGAGCTCGTCGAAGCGCCGCCTCGCTGACAACCAGCGCGCAGACTGACCCAATTCCCTGGCCACCGCTTCCGGCGTGGCAAATTCCCAGGCACATGGCACCTGTTGCTCGCCCACGCGTGTCCATGTGCGTGTTTCATAGCGCACCACGCTCTCGCCATCGCGAGAAACGTCACGCCACTGTACAAGCCAAGCGTCGAAGCGCGCCCAGTCGTCCAGCAGTTTCGCTTCCGTGGGCGGTTCGGTGCTCAAGGGCAGCGGCCATTCGCCCACCCCTAGCAACCAGTTACGCCGCTGGTTTTGCCAACGCGACCGCAGACGCCTACGCAGTTCCTCAGGCGTCCGCATTGGCCTGGCGCGCCTTTTCGGGCAAGGCCAATCGCTTGTTGTCCTCGTCGTATTCAATCAGCAGCACGCCCGAATCGTGGCGGCCGGTGATATCGACGAAGCAGGCGCCGCCGATGAATGGCTCCAATGTCATCACGGATTTCAGCGGCGTCGCCACCACCATCTGGAAGCCGAAGTTCTCGAAGATGTTCATCGCCAGTGCGGTGAATTCGTTGTCGGCCTTGTCAAAGGCTTCGTCGAGCACGACCGGCGCGTAGCGTGGCAGATGGCCATCGTCACCGCCGAGCTGATAACGCAAGGCTGCGGCAAGGCAAGTCGTTGCGAGCTTCTGGCGCTGACCACCGGATTTTCCGGCGCCGCTGCGATACACCTCCACCGTATCCCGCGTATGGGCATCCTTTTCCACACCCACGAATTCCACATGCTGGCGAACATCAAGCACCTGTTCGCGCCAGCGCTTGTGCTCGGGATCGTCGGCGGCCAGCTTGGCCACAAGCTGCCGCAACACGGCAAACTGCGCTTCGGCGCGATCGCGGTCTTCGGTCTGGTGATGCGAGAGCACCTCGCGCAACTGCTGCTGGAAGTCACGCACCTCCGGCAAGTTGCGGTCGGTCAGTTCGATCTGCAGGAGGGTGCCGCGATTGAACGGCACGCGCTCCAGGCTTTCGTTGACCTCGTCCATGCGCTGGCCGATCGACTTGCGCGCCTCGATCATGTGTTTCTGCAGCACCAGCAGGTTCTGCTTGCTCTGGCTTTGCAGCAGTTCGAAGAAGCGCGCCTCGTGCTTGGGCAAGCCATCCAGTTCCAGGCGGCGCAAGCGTGAGAGGAAGCCTTCCACCGAATCCATGTTGGGTGTGAAGTCAGCACTGTCCTGCGGCCACTTGCGGCAAAACACTTCAAAGCACTTCTCAATAGCGTGAACAGTATCTTTGTCGCGCTCATCAAGGCTCTTCAGATCCTGACTCAGTTGGCGCTCAACCAAGTTGACTTGCACATCGAGCTGACTCAACGCAACGGGCCCATGATCGGACAGTCGCGCTTCCAGGCTTCCCGATTGGGTGGGTGAAAGCGTCATAGCCTGAGCCAACGGCAAACATGCTTCACGCCGCTTGGTGAAATCCTGCAGGTCTCGCCCAACAATGCGACGTTCGTCCTTGGCATCCTCGAGCGACGAGTTTGCCCGCTCCCATGCGATGCGTTCCGTATCAAGCTGCCGCATGATCTCCTGCAGCGTGGCGTCACCGGCACGCAGCTGCTGCAGCTGGTTTTCGATATCGCCAAGGCGGCGCAGCTTGGGCGCTACGTCGATCTCTTCCCACTCCAGGTTGGCGAGCTGCGAGGCAGCCAGGCGGCGGTCGCCGTCGGCATCGCGTTCGTTTTTCAGCTTGTCCAGCTCAGCGGCAGTTTGCGTAATCGCCTGCGCCAACTCCTGCCCTTCGCGCTCGAAGACAGACAGCTTGTCACGATTGTCGAAACCCAGCACCCAGTTGCGGCGATCATCCACCGCGCGACGGTCGTCCTTTTCATGGCGATCGCCACCATGTTTCACCAGGCCTTCGCGTGTGATGGCACGATCGGCGTTGCGCAGGGCGGCAGGTGTGTCCACGCAGGCGTAATCAAAACGGCGTGCCAATTCGTTGGCGAGCCAATCGCGATGCGCGTGATCGCGTATGTCCAGGCGATGCACCAGCGAACGCGATTCCAACATGCGATGGCCGAGCGAGTCGACGCGACCCACGCGGTAGTACACCAGCTTGCCGCCCAGATGGGTCTTGTTGACCCAGTTGGAGACTTCGGCGTACTGACGCTCGTCCACCAGCAATGACAAAGCGAAGCCGTGCAGCACGCGCTCGACAGCGCCGCGCCAGGCGGCAAATTCGGTTTTGACTTGCAATAGTTCGCCCACGAACGGCAGCGCGTTCTCCGACCAGCCCAATTCGCTGCACAGGCGCGCGCGCATCGCCTGGATCGGCGCGGGCATGTTGGACGGATTGCGCTTCAGGGCGTCGATTTCAGCACGCACACCGGCAAAGCGCTGGCTGGCCTGATCACGCTCACGCTTGAGCGCATCCATGCGTTCTTCCAGGCCAGCAGCACGATCGCGTGCGCCGTCGAGCAGTTCGCGCGAGCTGCCGACGGTCTCGGCAAAGCCTCCTGCGGTGGATGGCATGGTCCAACCCAGCTCGCCGCAGGCTCGCTCGGCTTTGTCTCGCCGCTTCATGCGTTCGTCGCGTTCACGCGAGACTTGTTCGTGTTCACGCTCGAGCTGGTCGATCAGATCGCCGCCTTGTTCGCGGCGCTGTTGTTCCAGGTCAGCCAGGTGACGCTCGTGATTTTCCAGTGTCTGGCGGCGCTGGGCGATTTCGCCTTCCAGCGCGACGTCACGTACCTTGAGTTCGGCCAGGCGCTCATCCAGCAACACCAGGCGGCGCTGCTCGCGCCAGGTGTCCACGCACAGGTGCAACTCGCGCAAAGTGCTGGTTTCGCGCCGCAGCTTTTGCAGGTTTTCGTGTGCGGTGCGTGCTGGCACCAAGGTATCAACTTGCTCGCGTGCAATCACCACAGCCTTGTGCGCAGCATCCAGCTCCCCGAAGTCCGTCACCAGGCGATTCGCCGCGCCGAATGTCTCCGGTTCATCCAGCATGAATCCGCGCAGGAAGCCGTTGAGGTCGCCCAGGTTCTTGGCCGACTGTGTCTTGTGCAGCAGCTTCAGCGCCATTTCGTTCTGGATGCCGAGCAGGCGGCGGAAGCGTTCGGCGTAGCCGGCGAAGGTATCGAAGTGATGCACGTCTTCGCCCAGGCGCGTCTTGAGCTTGCGCAGGTCCAGGTCGAAGCCTTGCATGTCGGTCGCCACGTCGAACGCGCGCTCGCACACCATGTAATGCTTCTTCACGTCCGCTGCGGTGGAGCCGTTGCCGGCGATCCAGAATAGGCGGATCAGGCTGACTGTTTCGCCTGCGGCATTGCGATATTCCAGCACCAGCGCAGACCACGTGCTGCCCTTGCGCAAATACTGCGTGGCGATTTCGCCGGATTCACCATCGTGCTGATCCGCCCAGGCACCACGTACGTAGGACACGAGGCTGCGGTCCCGTCCGCTGCGTTCGGCTTCACGCGCGGCGGCGTTGAAGTCCACCAGGTTCGGCGGCACCAGCAAGGCCGACATCGCATCGAGCAAGGTGGATTTGCCGGAACCAGAACGCCCCACGAACAAGAAGCCACGCTCGGCGATAGGCACATCGACCAAACCGCTGAAGGTGCCCCAGTTGAGCACCTGCAAGCGCCGCATGCGGAATTGCTCATCACGCGGATCCGGCAGATCCGAGAGAAACAGCGACGGTGTGGTATCGCGCTTTGGCGGCTTGCTCGCGGCTTTGGTTTTGGTCTTGGTCTTAGCGTTCATCCGCAACCTCCTCCGTGGCTTCGTCCGCTTCGCGCAGTTGACGATAGATTTGCGCCAGGTTCTGCACGTCCTCGGCGGAGAACAGCAGTTTCAATGTCGGCGACACTTCATAACGGTCTTCGCTGCCACGCAGCTTTTCCAGCACGTGGTTGTCCTTCATCTTGGTGATGGCCCCAGTGACGCGCTTGTTGAAGCCGGCGCGATCGGTGGAAAGGTTCTTTTCGTAAACCGACAAAGCATCCACCAGTACGCTTTCCTCCACCACCGCACGATGGCCTTGTGCATCGGCTTCGGCCAATTGCTGGCGCAGATGCAGCAGCAGTACCGAGTCGATGAAGGTGAGCGGCGAGGAACGCAGCAAAACCGGGGTTTCCAGTTCGCCGGTATCGGCCTGGCGTGTAAAAGCCACGCCAGCATCCCGATCAAGCACCAGTTCCAGGAACAGATCGTTGAGATGCGCGCGTAGCTGCGCTTCATAACGCAATACGGCCGGCCACAACTGGCTGTGCCGCCCTTGATCGATACTGGGACCACTCAGCAACTGGCACAACGCGCGCCGCGCATCCAGCGGCAGTGTGCCGGTGTCGCCGTCGAACAGTGCGCCATCGCGCGCGGACTTCTGTTCCTTTTCGACGGGAACTGCTTCGTCTTCGAGCAAATTCATAGCGTTTCTCTTTAACAATAGCGCTGCGTATTCATCAGGTATTCTCCCCGCTGCGATTTCCCAGCCGAGCGCGTGAGCGCTCGATGGCCTCATGCAGCTTGGCCTGCAATACTTCTTTTGGCGGCAACACGGTTAGGTACTCGGCAACATGGATACCGCTGGCATCCAGTTCCAGCAATTCAATTTGTTCCCGCTTCTTGCCGCTGCATAGGATGATACCCAGCGGTGGAGCTTCACCAGGCTCTTGCTCATGCCTGGCAAGCCAGCGCAGATAAAGCTCCATCTGGCCTTTGTATTCGGACTTGAAATCGCCCAGTTTCAGCTCGATGGCCACCAGGCGCTTCAGGCGGCGGTTGTAGAACAGGAGATCGATGTAGAAATCGTCGTGATCGATCTGGATGCGCTTTTGACGCGCCACGAAGCTAAAACCAGCCCCTAGTTCCAGCAAAAACAGTTCGAGCTCGCGCAAGATCGCGTCTTCCAGATCCTTTTCCAGATAGCGATCGTTTAGGCCCAGGAAATCCAGTACATAGGGGTCTTTGAGCAGCAGTGTGGGATTGAGCTCGTTGCTTTCGCGAAGACTTGTCAGCTCCTGCGCGATCAACTCTCCAGGCTGTTTGGACAGTGCCGTGCGCTCAAACAGCAAAGAATTCTTACGCTCGCGCAAGATTCGTACGCTCCAACGTTCCTGCATGCACATTTGCGCATAAAATTCGCGCTGTAGCGAATCTTTCAGGTAGATAAGTTCGAGAAAGTGGCTCCATGCCAATTGTCTTGACAGTGTCGAGACAATTTCGGCGTCAAGAAAGGTCTCGGCAAAGCGCAACATGTGGCGCAGATTTTTTTCCGAAAATCCACGCCCATACTCGGACATCAATTGTCTCGACAGTGCGGAGACAATCTGCTCACCATAAGCCGCTCGCTGCTCTTTGAGCACCTCCGTTCGAATGCGCTGGCCAATGTGCCAATACAGCACGGTCAAGGCACTGTTGACGGCGGCGGCCAGCTGCTGACGGCTTTGCTCGATCAGCTTACGGATGTCACCCAGCAATTGTGGGTTGATGGGCGCGGCAGAGGCGGAGGGCATATTCATGCCTCGAAATCCTCCGCTATAGACGGCATAAAGCTAGGCAAATTCATTGCGTTTCCCTTTCACAAACCACACCAGGGGAATGCGCGCCTGGCGCCATTGGCCGTCACCGCCTTTCCAACGCACGGCTTCCTGCTCTTTACCAATCACCCCGTGACGCGTAGCCAGCGAGAGATAACCCACCACGCTGCCCAGCCCCTGCTCAGCCGGCTTGCGCTCCAGCACTTGGGCGATGGAAAGCTGATCGTGCTCGGCCAGCAGTTCATGCAGATCGCGACGCAGGCTGCGGAAGTCGATTTCCGATTGCGATACCAGTTCGCTCACGCTATCCAGCGAAATCGCCGCACCTTCGCTGCGCACGATGCAGCCGTCCACCTGGGCGTTGCGCGGGTCGTGCAGGCGCCATTGCGAGAGCGAGCGCAAGCGGCTGGTAGTGAGCTGCAGGGTGTACGGGGTGCGTTGGCGCACACTGACTGAATCGCGCAATAGCAGCGCTTCGGCCTGCGCTTGTTTCAGCAATTGATTCAAGCGGCGCTGTTCGAGATAGCCACGGCTCTGCACGAAGCCACGCAAGCTGCGTGCAAACTGTTGCAGCACGTCGTGCACGTTGCCACCGCGCTCCAGCATCACGCTGGTGAAACTGCGCAGGAACTGACGCTCGTGACGCTGCAACTTTTTCGCGAAATTGCGGGAGAGCACACTCTCCAGTGCCGCATCGAGCTGCGCACTTTGCTCCATGTCGTTGAGCAAGTTCCAGAAGGCATTGAAGCTGCGTCCGGCGTCGCTCTCGGCGATCACGTCGACGCCTTCGAACAAACGATCAAGCACGTCGCCGCGCTCGCCTTCGTCATCGATGATGCGCTCGCGGAATTCGCGGTTGAGCTGTTCGAAGTCGTCGCGCACGCGGCGGAAATCTTCGGCCAGTTCATCGGCCAGCTGGATCACTTCGCGTGCGCGTTCCAGTGCGCGCTTGCCGTCCAATGCGGCCACCTTGCCGGTGCTGACGCGGGCAATTTCCGCATCAAGGCGATCACGCTCGGCATATAGCGCCTGCAAGCGCGTGGTCGGGTCGGTTTCGGTCTGCTCGGCCAAGCGCACCAACTGCAGGATCACCAATGACAGGCGACTTTCAGTCGCAGCGACACGCGGCGTGTCCAGTGTGCTGACGAAGCGAATGGCTTGCGCGGTCTGTGCGGAGAGCTCGTATTCCTCTTCGCTGGCGCCCTCAGGGAGGCGACGTTCCAGAAAACCTTTCGCAAGCCAGTCGGCAACATAAGCCTGCGCGGTGCGCGGCAATTCGCGCGGCAGGTCGGAAGCGTTGATGGCGTCGAGCTGATGTTGCAGGCGCTCGAACAAGACGGAGGCGCTGAGCTTGCGCTCGCCGTCCATCAGCAGGGTTTGCAGCAGGCCGATGATTTCCGGTGCGTGGTCTGCCGCGAGCAGGCGCCAGAGAGGTTCGTCGCGCAGACGGCGGTAGGTGGCGATGCGGGCTTGGAGTTTCATGCTTCGTTTTTCTCCCTCTCCCCTCCGGGGTGAGGGTTGGGGTGAGGGGCCACGCTCGCCGTCAATTCCATCATCGCCCTATTGATGTGCCGTCTTTCCAAGAATCGTATTTATAACCTTTGTAGCGAACCCCAGCGCGCTCCCCGAAGGAGAGAGCGCTGGTCAGGGCAAGAATCAAGATTCCCCACGCAGCCGCACATCGCCCGGCGGCATGTCAGTGCGCTCTTCCCGCGCCTCATGCTGCGCTTCAAAGAAACGCTGGATCTGCTGGCACACGTTCATGGTGTTCTCGCGCGCAATGGCCGATACCAGGAACCACGGCTGGGTCCAGCCAAGACGCTTGACGATGTCCTCGGCTACGGCCTGACGCTCATCCTCCGGCAACACGTCCGCCTTGTTGAGCACCAGCCAGCGCGGGCGCTGCAGGAGCTCCGAGTCGAACTTCTCCAGCTCATGCTCAATGGCATGCACCTGCTCGGCGACATCGGAGCCATCGATCGGCGCGATGTCCACGACGTGCAACAGCAAGCGCGTACGCGCCACGTGCCGCAGGAATTGGATACCCAGACCCGCGCCCTCTGCAGCGCCTTCGATCAAGCCAGGAATGTCGGCAATGACGAAGCTATGGTCCGTCCCAAGGCTGACCACGCCCAGGTTCGGGTGCAGGGTCGTGAACGGATAGTCGGCTACCCGCGGCGTGGCAGCGGAAACGGCCCGGATAAAGGTGGATTTGCCGGCATTGGGAAAGCCGAGCAGGCCCACATCGGCTAGCAGCTTCAGTTCCAGCTTCAGCTCGCGCACTTCGCCCGGCGTCCCCGGCGTGGATTTGCGTGGCGCGCGGTTCACCGAACTTTTGAAATGGATATTGCCCAGGCCACCCTTGCCACCCTGCGCCACCAGCAGGCGCTGGCCGTGCATGGTGAGGTCGCCGATGGTTTCGTCGGTGTCGACGTTGGTGACGACGGTACCGACCGGCACGCGGATCGTGGTGTCGTCCCCACCCTTGCCGTACATGTCGCTGCCCATGCCGTTCTCGCCGCGCTGCGCCTTGAAGCTGCGCTGGTGGCGGAAGTCGATCAGCGTGTTCAGGCCCTCATCGGCCACCAGCCACACCGAGCCGCCCGAACCGCCGTCGCCGCCGTTTGGGCCACCGAAGGGGATGAATTTTTCACGGCGGAAGCTGATGCAGCCGTTGCCGCCGTCCCCGGCGTGAACTTTGATGATCGCTTCGTCGACGAATTTCATGGGAAGAGTGCCGGGAGTCGTTATTCGGGAATCGTACCCTTAGGGCCGTCATTCCCGCGAAGGCGGGAATCCATCTTGCTCTTGGGCGAACGGGGAAAATGGATTCCCGCCTTCGCGGGAATGACGGCTCCTGAGAGGAGTCGGCGGTTGATCGATCATTGACGATCCCCGCCAATAAAACAAAAGCCCCGCCGGAGCGGGGCCTTCGTTGCAACATGAGGCCTAGATTAATTCTTGACCACGTTGACGTACTTGCGGTTGTTCGCGCCGCGGGTCTTGAACTCGACCACGCCATCGACCAACGCGTACAGGGTGTGATCACGGCCCAGGCCCACGCCATTGCCGGCATGGAACTTGGTGCCGCGCTGGCGGACGATGATATTGCCGGCTTCGATGGCCTGGCCACCATAGATCTTCACGCCGAGGTATTTCGGGTTCGAATCGCGACCGTTGCGGGATGAACCTACGCCTTTCTTATGTGCCATGACTGATTACTCCAGATTGGCGGATCAGGCGTTGATGCCCGTGATCTCGACTTCGGTGAAGTGCTGACGATGTCCCTGCTGCTTCTTGTGGTGCTTGCGGCGGCGGAACTTGATGATGCGGACCTTGTCGGCGCGGCCATGCTTGCGCACGGTGGCGGTGACGGTGGCGCCGGAAACGGTCGGAGCGCCGACGGTGATGGTTTCACCGGAGCCGACCAGCAGCACCTGGTCGAAATTCACGCTGGCGCCTTCTTCGGCGTTCAACAGTTCCACGCGCAGGACGTCGCCCTGCTGGACGCGGTATTGCTTGCCGCCGGTCTTGATGACTGCATAACTCATGGGAATGGCCCTTGTGTCGTTATTCTCTTGGGTACGCCACGGCCTTTACGGGCGTAGCGAACTGCGGATTATAGCGACGCGGCCGTTTGCTGGTCAATCACTGACCAGTTGGGCTCTGACCACCACCGGTCGCCGGGCAGCGGCCGTCGGCGCCCAGTTTCCCCTGCTTCTGGAGATCGGAAAACATGTCCGCCGTGCGCTGGCGGCTCCATTGCTGGCCGCTCTGCGCCGCCTCGACCAGGGTGGCCGGCATCTGGGCGACCAGTTTCTGGCCCAGGGGCGACTTGTAGAACTTGATCAGGCCGTCCACCTCATCGGCGGTGAAATGGTGCTGATAAGCCGGGATCATGGCGGTAATCAGCTGCTCCGTCCCCGCCTTATCGATATAGCCCTTCCAATAATCGGTAGGCACGCAGGGCAGCTGCTGCCCCATCACCTCGGCCATCTGGTCGTTCATGGCGGCGAACTGGCTGGATACGTTCATCACCTGCATCAGCTGCCGCACCTGCGCCTCGGAGGGTTGCGCCGCGAAAGCCGGACTGGCCGCCAGTGCTGCGCACGCCGCCAGGATCATCATCCGCTTGCTTGCCATATGCCCTCCGCTCATGTGATCCGGAAAATCCAAGCCGGCGAGCATAGTCGCGGCATGTGGCGTTGCCTAGGGATGCTCTGAAGCTGGCCTGCTGACATAACGCTGTCAGCAGATTTCCGTGCACACCATACGGGCTTGAGGCAACCACTTGTTATAGTGGACGGTCACCCAAAATAGTTCAGCGTGATGGACACCATACGCATTCGCGGCGCGCGCACGCACAACCTCAAGAACATCGACCTGGACCTCCCCCGCGACCGGCTGATCGTGATCACCGGCCTGTCGGGTTCGGGCAAGTCTTCGTTGGCCTTCGACACCATCTACGCGGAGGGGCAGCGGCGCTACGTCGAATCGCTGTCCGCTTATGCACGGCAATTCCTGTCGATGATGGAGAAGCCGGACGTCGACCACATCGAGGGCCTGTCTCCGGCCATCTCGATCGAGCAGAAATCCACCTCGCACAACCCACGCTCGACTGTAGGCACCATCACCGAGGTCTACGACTACCTGCGCCTGCTCTACGCTCGCGTGGGTACACCGCGCTGCCCGGACCACGGCATCCCGCTGGAAGCGCAGACGGTCAGCCAGATGGTGGACACCACGCTGGCACTGAACCCGGAAAAGCGCTTCATGCTGCTGGCACCGGTGATCCGCGAGCGCAAGGGCGAGCACGTCCAGGTGTTCGAACAGCTTCGTGCTCAGGGCTTCGTGCGCGCCCGCGTGGATGGCGCCGTCTACGATCTGGACGCCGTACCGCCGCTCACCCTGCGCCAGAAACACACCATCGAGGCCGTCATCGATCGCTTCCGTCCGCGCGATGACATCAAGCAACGCCTGGCTGAATCGTTCGAAACGGCGCTGCGGTTGGGCGATGGCTTGGCGATCGTGGTGGACATGGATGATCCCAAGGCGAGTGAACAGTTGTATTCCTCCCGCTACTCCTGCCCGGTATGCGACTACTCACTACCGGAACTGGAACCGCGCCTGTTCTCTTTCAACTCGCCGGTAGGCGCCTGCCCTACGTGCGATGGCCTGGGTGTGACCCAGGTGTTTGCACCTGAGCGCGTGGTGCACCATCCCGAGCTGTCGCTGGCCGGTGGCGCCATCCGCGGCTGGGATCGCCGCAACGCGCATTATTTCCAGCTGATCATGTCGCTGGCCAAGCACTACGGCTTCGACGTCGAAACGCCATGGCAGAAGCTGTCCAAGTCCGTGCAGCAAGCGGTGTTGTACGGCAGCGGGAAAGAGAAGATCCAGTTCCGCTACCTCACGGAACGCGGCGGCAAGGTCACGCGCGAGCATGCGTTCGAAGGCATCCTGCCGAACCTGGAACGCCGCTACAAAGAAACCGAATCGCCCGCAGTGCGCGAAGAACTGGCGAAATACATCAGCGACCAGCCGTGCCGCGAATGCGAAGGGCAACGCCTGAATCGTTCGGCGCGCAACGTGTTCGTGGTCGATCATTCGCTGCCTTCGCTGACGTCGCGCTCCATCGATGACGCCCTCGCTTTCTTCGAAACACTCAAGCTCACCGGCTGGCGCGGCGAGATCGCGGTAAAGATCGTGAAGGAAATCCGCGAGCGCCTGAGCTTCCTCAATGACGTCGGCCTGAACTACCTCACGCTCGATCGCCAGGCCGATACGTTGTCCGGTGGCGAAGCGCAGCGCATTCGTCTCGCATCGCAAATCGGTGCGGGCTTGGTCGGCGTGATGTACGTGCTGGACGAACCTTCCATCGGCCTGCACCAGCGCGACAACGAGCGCCTGCTGGGCACGCTCACACGCCTGCGCGATCTCGGCAACACCGTGATCGTGGTGGAGCACGACGAAGATGCGATCCGCGCCGCCGACCATGTTCTCGATATCGGCCCCGGTGCCGGCGTGCACGGCGGCGAAGTGGTTGCGCAAGGTTCACTGAAAGATATTCTTGCGTCGCCGCGCTCGGTCACCGGTCAATATCTTTCCGGCAAGCGTGAAATCAAAATACCGGAAGAACGCCGCGAGCAGCTCGACAAGGATTCCTGGCTGCACCTGCGCGGTGCCAGCGGCAACAACCTGAAGAATGTCGATCTGGCGATTCCAGCCGGTCTGTTCACCTGCATCACCGGCGTCTCCGGTTCCGGCAAATCCACGCTGATCAACGACACGCTGTTCGCGCTTGCCGCCGCCGAATTGAATGGCTCAAGCGTGCAGCCTGCGGCGTACAAGTCGGTAGAAAACCTGGAACTGTTCGACAAGGTGGTGGACATCGACCAGTCGCCCATCGGCCGCACGCCGCGCTCGAATCCCGCCACCTACACCGGCCTGTTTACGCCACTGCGCGAGTTGTTCGCACAGGTGCCGGAAGCGCGCTCACGCGGCTATACACCCGGCCGCTTCAGTTTCAACGTACGCGGCGGCCGCTGCGAAGCCTGCGAAGGCGACGGCATGATCAAGGTGGAGATGCACTTCCTGCCGGACGTGTATGTGCCTTGCGACGTCTGCCATGGCAAGCGCTACAACCGCGAAACGCTGGAGATTCTCTACAAGGGCCACACCATTGCCGACGTGCTCGACATGACGGTGGAAGACGCCGCCAAGCTGTTCGAGAACGTGCCGGTGATCGCACGCAAGGTAGACACGCTACGCTCGGTGGGCCTGGATTACATCAAGCTCGGCCAGAGCGCGACCACGCTGTCTGGCGGTGAAGCACAACGCGTGAAGCTGTCGAAGGAACTCTCCAAGCGTGAAACCGGCCGCACGCTGTATATCCTCGATGAACCCACCACCGGTCTGCACTTCCACGATATCGAGCAATTGCTCGATGTGCTGCATCAACTCGTAGATCAGGGCAACACCGTGGTGGTGATCGAGCACAATCTCGATGTGATCAAAACCGCCGACTGGATCGTGGATCTCGGACCGGAGGGTGGCTCCGGCGGTGGACGCATTCTTGTCACCGGCACCCCTGAAATCGTTGCGGCCACACCCAGTTCGCATACCGGCCGTTTCCTCGCCACGCATCTCAAACCCGCCAAGGTGTCGCGCATCAAAATCGAAAGCGACAACGGCAAGGCCAAACTCAAGCGAAAAGTGGCTTCATGAACACGGCAACCGACTCCTCCGTTCCCGTACTGTTGTACACCGCCGCCATCAGTGTGCGCTGGCGCGACCTGGATGCATTCAACCACGTCAACAATTCGACCTATCTCACCTATCTGGAAGAAGCGCGCGTGCAGTGGTTGCAGCATCTTCCCGGGCCGTGGTCCAGCGAACATGCCATGCCAGTGATGGCGGCCAGCACGCTCAACTATCGCTTGCCGATCGAGTGGCCTGGCGAGGTGCATATCGAGTTGTATTGCGCGCGGATGGGTAACAGCTCGATGACTGTTGCCCATCGCATCGTCGATGCTGGCGACAGCAGCAAGTTGTATTGCGACGGCAACGTGGTGATGGTGTGGATGGATCCGTCGACTGGCAAATCGGTGGCGTTGCCACCGGCGATTCGGAACGCTGCGTCGGCGTGACCGGTGGCCGCGACGCGGTCGTAGGCAGTAATACAGATAGCGGTCATTCCCGAGAAAGCGGGAATGACCAACGTGAGGAGCACCCAGATCGCAGCGCGTTTCTCCGACGCGCAGATGGGTCATCTGTCACATATTGCGCGCACGCTCAGCTCACTAGAATTCTAGTGTTCCACGCCAGGAACATCCCCTTCCCAACCACGGAGTCACGCGCATGGAAATCCAGCCTTATCTGTTCTTCGATGGTCGCTGCGAGGAAGCCATCGCTTTCTATCGCGATGCACTCGGCGCACAGGAACTCATGAAGATGCGCTTCAAGGACGCACCTGCCAGCAACGACTACCAGACCTCCCCCGAGCTCGCCGACAAGATCATGCATGCGGCTCTGGCGATCGGTGGCTCGCATCTATTGATGTCGGATGGCCAGGCCGACGAGAAGAAAGTGGCCCACTCCGGCTTCAGCCTTTCGGTCACTGCGAATGACGTGGCCTCAGGTGAAAAGTATTTCAATGCGCTGGCACAAGGCGGCCAAATCACCATGCCATTCCAGAAAACCTTCTGGACCGATGGTTTCGGCATGCTGGTGGACAAATTCGGCGTGCCGTGGATGGTGAACGTGCAGCACGAAGGCGCGTAAAGCTAAATCGCCCATCCATGGTGTTTCTTTGAGCCCTTTCGGAGCAAATCCAGGAAGGGCTCTGCACAACGCTGAACAAACCGCGCAATGCTGTTCAGCAAGCCTGACATAGGCATCGGCACCGGGAAAATTAGGACTAGACCTACTACCAGTCTGATGTGAATCAGTCACGCCTGACTGATCCAAATACCCATGATTTCTAGCATTTCCTCATCACCAACGTTCTGATGAGGAGCACGCCATGCACGTGGCAAATCGTATTAATCCCAGCCCCAAAAAGGGGCGCTTCACTCGCAGCCTGATCGCCGCTGCCCTGGCGGAAGCGATCTTGATGGGCTCGGCGATGGCTGCTGGCACCGGTGCACCGAACACGCTGGTTGCAGAAAGCGACAACATCGTGGTGCTCGACGATACCAATGATAACGATTCGACGAACAACAACCCATCGCACACTTATCTCACGCCCCCGTTATTCCCGATGAGTACGGTTCAGCGTGGTGCCATCGGCATCACGGATGTATCGGGCGAGCAATTTGCCGCCGAGGGCGTAACAGGCCTCAACTACGCATCTCTCGACAATACGAGTTTGCCCAATGCAACCGCGCTTGCCACGGGTGTGATGTCGAATGCCAACGGTGGCAACACCGTCGCCATGGGTCTGAGTGCCGTCGCCGGCTCGGATAACTCCGTTGCAGTGGGCAGCAATGTCACAACCGGTGGAAATCAGCCCTATGCCGTAGCAGTAGGGTCCGATGCCAACACCGACGGCGCGCAAGCCGTTGCCCTGGGTGCCCACGTCGTGGCGAAAGGGGACAACGCACTGGCCGTCGGCAGCAATAACACGTGGGCACTGGGCGAGAGTTCAATCGCCATGGGCAATAACGCAAAGGCAAACGTCGGCGCTACCAACTCTATCGCTATGGGTACCAATGCAACCGTAGCCAGAAGCGTCAGCAATGCGATGGCGCTTGGCGCAAACACCAGCGTGGCCACGAATGCCGACGGTAGCGTGGCATTGGGCGCTGGCGCCCAAGTCGTCGCAGGTGCTTACGGCAGTATCGCCTTGGGTGCCGGCTCCATCGCCGATCGCGCCAATGTGCTTTCGATTGGTTCCTTCGGTGTAGATCGCCAGATCATCAACGTGGCACCAGGCACACAGCTCACGGATGCGGTGAACGTAAGCCAGCTCAAAGGCGTCACGGATGTCTTGGGTGCCGGCGCCGGCATAGCGCCGGACGGCAGCATCACGCAGCCTAAATTTACGGTCTTCGGCAACGAGTATTTCACCGTCGAACAGGCCATCCAGGCCGCAGCCTCATCGGGTGCCACCGATTCGCTAGCCGTGCGATACGACCTGAATGATGACGGTTCCACCAACTATGGTTCAGTAACGTTGGGTGGCCCCGCTTCGTCGCCGGTGATTCTGACCAACGTGGCGGATGGCAAAAATCAGTATGACGCCGTCAATTTCGGCCAGCTGAGCGCGCTGCAAGGCCAGGTCGACAACTTGAACCAGACGGTCACCAGCATCGGCGACCGCGTCACCAACATCGAGAACAACGGTGGCGGTGGCGGTGGCAGCGATGGCGGTGGTTCGTGGAACTACGACGCCCAGGGCAACAAGATCACCAACGTCGGCGACGGTGCGGTGAACGCGGGAAGCAAGGACGCCGTCAACGGCTCACAGCTCGCTGCCACTGCGCAAAGCACGGCCGATGCACTCGGCGGCGGCGCCACCCTCAATGCGGATGGCACGATCAGCACGCCCACTTATACGATCGGCGGCCAGCAGGTGCGTGGTGTCGAAGGCGCGGTGAATCAGCTCGACCGCCGCATCGATGGTCTGCAAGGTCAGGTCGACGGCTTGCAAGGTCAGCTCAACAACACCACGCGCGGTGCTTACTCTGGCATTGCCGCCGCCACGGCGCTGACGATGATTCCGGGTGTCGACGTAGGTAAGACAGTGTCGGTCGGTGCCGGTGTTGCGAACTACAAGGGCTACACCGCCGCCGCATTGGGCGGGGAAGCTCGCGTCAGCGACAATTGGAAAGTTCGCGCGGGTGTGGGCCTATCCAGCAGTGGCAACACGGTGGGTGTCGGCGCTTCGTTCCAGTGGTGATGAAGCAGAGCTCCCCTGCTTACAGGGGAAGGTCGGGGTGGGGTTGTTTGAGCTTGCCGCATAGCTGCGGTTCAACGCGAGGTTGACTTCACCCCACCCCAACCCTCCCCTACTACACGTAGGGGAGGGAGCTGATCCAGCAAGTTGACGTGCTCCTTGATGTTGCGTTCCTTCAAAGCCTGGCCTCCGCCAGGCTTCTTTTTGTGCGCATCAATGCGCAGCCGGACGCGAATCAAGCTGACCACGCAATTGTTGTATCTCGGCCTTCATCGCCGCCATCTCCTCCTTGAGTTGCATCAATTGCGCAACATTCACCGCATCGTTCGGTTCCGTGCCTGCCGATACGTGGACCACCTGCCGCGTGCCAACGCTACCGCCACCAATCGAGATCGCATTGCCACGATCTGCCACCGCGCCGTGACCCAACGCAACGCTGCCGATCGCTCCTGCCGTCACGCTCGCGCCTGAACCCAGTGCCAGCGCATCGTTGACATTCCTTGCCACGGTGGCGCTCCGGCCTATGGCGATGCTGTTCTCGCCGTACGCCGTCACACCATCACCCATGGCAATGGAGCTGTCGCCGATCGCAAAGGTCCTGTTGCTACCTAGCGCCACGGAGTATTTGCCATTGGCCCGCGCTCCCGTGCCGACGGCTACCGAGTACGGAGCATTGGTTTGAACGTCCGACCCTACCGCCACGGAGTAGTCATGATCCGCGCCCGTCTGCGCCAAATACCCTAGTGCCACCGAGTAATTCGAGCCGGCCAGGTTGTGCAAGCCCATCGCAAGCGCATTGATGCCGTTGGCGGTCGAGAACGTGCCCATGGCAGCTGCCGTCGCATCATCCGGACCACCATTCAACGATGCAATGTTGTTGCCGCTGCGACCATCAATGGCCGCTACCGGATCGCTTGCGTCGTTCACGCCCGCTCCGCGGGTGGTGGCTGCGATCTCATCCAGTGCCTTACGCAGGGTATACAACTGGCTTCCGTTGATGGCGTCTTTGCTGTCAGCGTTGATCTGGCCATCGTTGACATTGATGATCCGCCGCTCACCGCCGATGGTGCCCACCGACACCACCGGATCTATTTCGTTGGCGAGGGAGTTAAAGCCAATGGCCACCGAACTTACGCTCACGGCACGCGCGTTTTTGCCAATAGCAACCCCGTTAGTCCCGGTGGCACTGCAAGCCGAGCCAATGGCGACCGTATCGGGGCCATTCACCTGGGCCGCAGCGCCGGCCGAGTTGACCTTGATGTATTTAAGATCAATGGCACCGTTACTCAGATCCGACGTCAGCTCAGTCTTCACATTGGTCAAGCCAGTCGTCAATTGCGCCACGTTGACACCGTCGGTATCGGCCGTGCCTGTTGTCATGTTGTGTAGCGGAATCGGTGTGGAGGCACCCGCGCCGCCAAGGGTCACGCCATCTTTCGATGCATCGTCATACGTGACCGCCAACGAATTACCGTTCGGATCGAGCAAGCCGCTGTTCTCCAGCGTGTCCTTGAGATTGCCGATCTGCTGATTCGTCGCGTACAGCTGCCCACCGTTCACCGCATCCGTACTCGTGGCTGATGACGCATCGCCCGGCGCCACGTTCGACACGCTTACCGGCGAAGTTGCCCCTGCACCGCCCAACGTCACACTGTTCTGCGAAGCGCCGTCATAGGTCACCGCCGCAATGGGCTGCCCGTTCTGATCCACCAATCCGGAATCAGCCAACTGGTTGTTGATGACGGTGTAGAGATTAGTCAGTGCATCGCCCACATCGTGGGCAGTTGTGCCATCGATCGCATACTGAGGCGGCGTGACGGTGCCATCCGAATTCACCGTAGCACCACCACCTAGGCCATTCGCAATGGTCTGCGCCGTACCGTACAACTGCGAACCATTGATGGCATCGGCACTGGTCGGGGCAACGTTGCCTGCGCTTACGTTGGTCAACAAGGTGCCGGCGGTGCCGCCCAGCGTGATCTCGTTTTTCGTCGTGTCGTCATACGACACGGCATTGGCATCGGTCATGCTGGCCACGGCGTCGAGGGCAGCACCGACATCGGGATAAGGCGTTCCATCTATCACGTACGAAGGCGGCACGATGCTGCCGTCCGCGCCTACGCTTGCGCCACCGCCGAGTGCGCTCACCGCCGCTTGCAGCTGGCCGATGTTCACAGCATCTGTCGCTTGCGTGCCGGCGCTCACGTTCGACACGGTCACGGGCGTACCCGCTGCGCCAAGTGCAATACCCTCCTTCGATGCGTCGACGTAGGTCACCGCTAACGAATTACCGTCCGGATCGAGGACACCACTATTGTCCAGCGCATCTGCCAACTCAGTAACTGCCTGATTCGTTGTGTACAACTGCCCACCGTTCACCGCGTCCGTACTGGTGGCTGATGACACATCGCCCGGCGCCACATTCGACACGCTTACCGGCGAAGTTGCTCCTGCACCGCCCAATGTCACACTGTTCTGCGAAGTGCCGTCATAGGTCACCGCCGCAATGGGCTGCCCGTTCTGATCCACCAACCCTGAATCAACCAGCTGGTTGTTGATCACGGTGTAGAGATTGGTGAGTGCACCGCCCACGTCATCGGCTGTCGTACCGTCGATCACATACTGAGGTGGCGAGACGGTACCGTCTGGGTTCACCGTAGCACCACCACCCAGACCGGTCGCGATGGTCCGCGCCGTACCGTACAACTGCGAACCATTGATGGCATCGGCACTGGTCGGGGTGACGTTGCCGGCGCTTACGTTGGTCAACAAGGTACCCGCGGTACCGCCCAGCGTGATCTCGTTTTTCGTCGTGTCGTCATACGACACGGCATTGGCATCGGTCATGCTGGCCACGGCGTCGAGGGCAGCACCGACATCGGGATAAGGCTTTCCATCCACCACGTACGAAGGCGGCACGATGCTGCCGTCCGCGCCTACGCCTGCACCACCGCCGAGTGCGCTCACCGCGCCTTGCAGCTGGCCGATGTTCACGGCATCCGTCGCTTGTGTGCCGGCGTTCACGTTCGACACGGTCACAGGCGTACCCGCGGTGCCGAGTGCGATACCGGTCTTCGAATTGTCGGCGTAGGTCACCGCCAGGGAATCACCTGTATCCGGATCAATAACACCGCCCTGATCCAGTGCATTCTTCAGATCGCTGACGGCTTGATCCGTCGCATCCAGCTGCTGATTCGTGGCGAACAGCTGTCCACCATTCACCGCATCCGTGCTCGTGGCCGACGACACATTGCCCGCCGCCACATTCGTCACCGTCACCTGCGCGCTTGCTCCCGTGCCACCCAGCGTCACCCTGTTCTGCAGCGTCCCGTCATAGGTCACGGCCGCAATGGGCTGCCCGTTCTGATCCACCAACCCGGAATCGGCCAACTGGCTGTTGATGACGGTGTAGAGATTGGCGAACGCCTCGCCCACATTGTCTGCGGTCGTGTTGCCGATCACGTACAGCGGTGGGTTCAGCGTGCCATCCGGATTCACCCCGGCGCCACTACCCAGACCTGTTGCAACGCTCTGCGCCGTGCCGAACAATTGCGAACCGTTGATGGCATCCGCGCTGCCCGCCGTGACGTTGCCGGCGCCCACGTTGGTCAACAAGGTGCCGGTGGCGCCGCCGAAAGTGATCTCGTCCTTCGTCGTGTCGTCATATGACACCGCATTGGGATCCACCATGTTCGCCGCAGCGTTGATGGCGGCACCGACATCGGAGTACGGCGTCCCGCCAACCATGTACGAGGGCGGCAAAATGCTGCCATCCGCACCCACGCCCGCACCACCGCCGATGGCACTCGTCACGCCTTGCAATTGCGTCACATTGACGGCATCCGTGGCTTGTGTACCGGCCGACAAGTTGATGATCTGCCGCGTACCGACCGGGGTGCTGCCGGTGGTTGCGCCTAGCGACACCGCATTGCCGCGATTGGCCACCGCACCCTGCCCCAGCGCCACCCCCCCGTTGGCATTGGCCGCGACGCTTGCATTGGTACCTATCGCAATCGCATCGTTCAAATTAGTCGCCACGCTCGTGCTGGTACCCATGGCGATACAACTGGTCGATCCGGTCAACACCGTGGCGCTCTTGCCCATCGCGATGCCGCTGACGCCACGATCCTTTGCGCTATTGCCAATCGCAATCGAGCTCGCGCCCAGCGCCCAGGTGCTATTGCTACCGACCGCCAGCGCATACTCGTTATTGGCCTGAACATGCACGCCCACGGCGACGGCTTGCCCCATCGCGGTGTTGTTAATAGGTTCGTTGACCTGTGCATCGGACCCCATCACCACCGAAAAGGGCATATTGCCGCCGACCGTGCTATTGCTGCCGAGCGCAACGGCATTGTCGGAAAAGGTGATGGCACTCAAGCCAAACGACACTGTGTCAATGCCGGAGGTGCTCGATCCCGAACCGAACGCCAGGGCTGTGTACAACGAGGGATCCCCACCATTGAGCGAAGCGATGTTGTCCGACGTCACCCCTTCCATCGCGTAGACTGGATTTTCGACATCCAAAATGCCGGCACGTGCCGTAGCCCGGGTGTTCAATGCTTCGAACAGTTGCGAGCCATTGATGGCGTCCTTGCTTTCGGCATTGACCTCGCCGTCAGCCACATTGATGATCTTGCGCTCGCTGCCGGGACTGCCTACCGATACCGTCATGGCGTAACTGGTCTGGGAATTGTTGCCAAGCGCCACGGAACCGATCTTCGTTGCGCGCGCACCGATGCCGATCGCCACGCTGCCCGTCTCACTCGCACTGGCGGTCGAGCCAATCGCCACAGAATTCGGGCCATTGGCAATGGCATTGGTGCCTGTCGAATTGACCTTGACGTAAGCGAGATTGGAGCTCAAATCGCCGCGCAGAGCACTTACCGCACTCGTCACCTGCCCGACGGTCGCCGCATCGCTGCTCACCAGGCCGTCGGCGACATTCATGATCTCCACCGGTGTGTTCAAACCACCGAGCACCACGATGTTCTTATTGGCATTGCTGTAGGTCACCGCCAGCGATGTACGGCTGACCGGATCGATCAGACCGCTGCCGGTCAATGCATCTTGCAGTTCGGCCACCTCCTGGTTCGTCTCATCCAATTGCGAACCGGTCACCGCCTCCGTGCTCGTCGCCGAGACATCGCCCTTGGCCACGTTGACGATCTTTCGTTCACTGCCCGGTGCACCCACCGACACGGTGTCGGCAGCATCCGCCTTGCTGTTCGCACCGAGCGCCACCGCATTGTTGGCGCTTGCGTTCGCACCGCTGCCCAGGCCAATGGCATCGTTCCCATTCGCTTCGGCGTCCGCACCCGTGCTGTTGATCGCCAGGTATGGATTATTGCCGCCGCCCTCGCTCACCGCCTGGTCCAGCGCATCCAGCGCCGCATCGAGACTGGTATGCACACTGCCATCGGCGAAGGTGTACGTAGGGCTGGTCACCATGCCCGTCACCGGATCGATCGCCGCGCCACCACCCAGCGCCGCTACCACCGGCTGCAACTGGCTCACGCTCACCGCATCATCCGCCGCGGCACCGGCCTCCATGTTCACCAGCCGACGCTTCAGGCCGAGCGGATTATTGCCAATCGATACCGACAAGTCGGTATCCGCCAGGCTGTCGCTGCCCAGGGCAACGGACTTCTCGACCGCGGCACGCGCCCGCACGCCGACGGCAAGCGCTTCATCCTTCGACGCCACTGCCTCCGATCCAAGCGCGACGGCATCGGCACCGCTGGCATTGGCGTCGGCGCCGGTCGAATCGACCTTGAGGTAGGCGATGCTCGGGCTCAATTCGCCACGCAGCGTGTCCATCGCCCCGTTCAACTGGCTCAGATTCACCGCGCCAGTCTGATCGACGGCCGTGGCAACATTCGTGATCGCCACCGGACGACCCGCATTGCCCAAGGGAATCATGTTCTTCGTCGCCGTGCCGTAGGTCACCGCCAGCGTGTCGCCTGTGCCCGGATCGATCACGCCGCTGTCTTTCAGGGCACTCTCCAGGGCATCCAACTGCTGGCTCGTCTCATAGAGCTGCGCGCCCGTTACCGCTTCCGTGCTTGTCACCGAGACATCGCCGCGGGCCACGTTGACGATCCTTCGTTTGATGACCACACTTCCTATCGAAACCGTATTGTCCTCGGTGGCCGTGGAGTTCATGCCAAGTGCCACGGAATCTTGTCCAAAAGCGTACGCCGGCCCCCCAATGGCGACGGCCCCCAGCCCATTGGCTTGCGCCGGTATCGAGTCTACGACGGGATTGAAAGCGAAATACTCGTTATTTCCACCAGCTCCATCACTCACCGCCTTGTCCAACGCGCTCAGCGCGCCACTAAGCGTGGTCTGCACACCGCCATTGGCAAGCGTGTAAGTAGGCCCCGTGACATCTCCTGTCGCCGGATCGATGGCAGCGCCACCGCCCAGCGCGGTCACCACCGGCTGCAACTGATTCACGTTGACGGCGTCGTAGGTTTCCAGACCGGCATCCATATTGACGATCCGATGCCGCATGCTGGTGGTTCTGTTGCCGACGGAAACGGTCATATCGGCATCTGCCAGCGTGTTGGCGCCCAGTGCTACGGATGCCGTGCCAGACAAAACCTTGGCGTTATCGCCGAGCGCGACGCCGCCGGCGTAGCTGGTGACGGCACCTCGGCCAATCGCGGTTGAGCTATTGCCGTAAGCCATGGCGCCATCACCGAGTGCAATCGATCCCGCTCCGGTTATCGAACTGTCGCCACCGCCATTATTGATTTTTGCATTGCGCCCGATCGCAATCGCGCCGTCACCGGTGTTATCGACGAGCGCATTCGAACCGATGACGATGTTTCCATCGCCGTCTACATTGGCGGTGCCCTTGCCCGATAAGGCACCCGCACCGATGACGACGGTATTGCTGCCGACGGCGCTGGCCTGGATGCCCACGGTCACCGAATAATTTCCCGCTGCCGATGCAGCCTGGCCGAGTGCGGTTGCCGCCACACCGCTCGCGTTGGAGCTATGGCCCATGGAAGTCGAGCTATCGGCGCTGGCGGTGGAAAGAGCGCCAAAGGTCGAAGAGCGCAGGCCGCTTGCCTTGGCTTGCAAACCCACTGCACTGCTGCTCTGTCCAGTTCCTTGCGCCAAGGTACCGATGGCGATGGCATTGAAGCCAGCGACGGTATTGCCACCCAGTGCCACGGCGGACTGCGCGTTCGCATTGGCATTCGGTCCCAATGCCGTGGCGCTATTGCCCGCTTGGGCATTCAAATCGTCAGCGGCAGTGCCCGCTTTGACGTTGAGATATTTGTCGTACACGCCACCGGCTGCATTGCTCACGGCTTTGTCCAAGGCACCCAGCGCACCACTGAGCGAGCTCTGCACACCGCCATTGGCGAGCGTGTAGCTGGGACCGGTTACCGCACCGGTCGCGGGATCGATGGAAGCGCCACCGCCCAAAGCCGTGATAACCGGCTTCAGCTGGTTCACATTCACCGCATCCGTGTCCAGCACACCTGCGGCCATGTTCATGACGCGACGCTCACTACGCACGGCGCCCACGGAAACCGAGTTGTCCGCCGTGGTCACCGAGTTACCACCCAGCGCGACAGCGTTGTTGTTAGTGGCGGTGGCGAGCTGACCGATGGCCACGGAAACGGTGCCGGATACGCTCGCGCTTTCGCCGACAGCAACAGAACCCGTACCAGACGTAACGGACGCCTCGCCAATGGCGATGGCGTGAACCACTGACGCGACTGCCGATATAGTCTGGCTGCCGCCAATCGCGATAGAGCCGTTGCCAGGCGCTTGGGCGCCATAGCCCAACGCCGTGGCTCCCACGCCCGATGCGTTTGCGGCCGAGCCGAGTGCCACGGTGTTAATGGTCGTTGCCTTAGATAATGATCCGATCGCGACGGACAGATTGCCCGATGCATTCACGTTGTATCCGCCAGCAAACGCCTGTGTACCAGTCGTAAATTCATTGAGGCCGTCCGCAGCACCCACATACGTGGAATAGTTACCTGTTGCAGCTGCGTTGTTACCAAGCGCAAGGGCTGAGGTACCTGAAGCATTCGAGCCGCTTCCGACGCCAACCGAACTGCTGTTGATAGCCTGCGCATTGTTGCCAACTGCAATGCTAGCGGCGCCTGATGCGTTGGCAGGGGTGTAGCCGGCACCGGGATTAGAGGATTGAACTGCAACGGCATCTAGGCCTACTGCAAGAGGGCTAATATCTTGCACATGACCATTGCCGAGAATGCGCGGTGAGGTCCCAGCCCGTGACGGTTTCAAGTCAACCCGCCGGCTGCCGATAGCCGGCCGACCTGCCGGGTTTGCAATACTTTCCCGTCCAGCCGTTTGCGCCAGCTTATGGGCAATTTTCTTGGCCAATGTGGCCTGCAGGCCGCTCGGCGAATGGCCGACTTTCGACTGGGCTTGACCATTGGAATGACCGTTGTGCTTTTTCATGACGACACGTCCTTTTAGCAATGAGAAGTGAATGGGGGTTCATTCACGCAACCACGTGCAAACCGGGCCTCGCATCGACACATCAACTTCTTTTATCAACGCTGTCGCGCTTTCGACACTCGGCATTGCCACGCAGACACGCTTGCTTCTGACTTCATGGAAAGATCCAACAGGGTGGTTGGAATGGAGTTGCTGCGATGCGTTTCGCTTGATGCATCACAGGAGATGGAAGGCGTGAAGAAGATGGCTCGTGCCTTGAAAACCCCATTTGGGATTCATGGCAAATCGCGACAGGACCGGCGTGCGCAACATCGCACGCCGGATACTTCGCTTGTTTTATTTTCCATGGCGTGAGCGAGCCATCCCTTCAGCGCGCACGCGGTGCGCCTGCCGTGGACGTCATCGCCGTTCGACGTTTGCCTCCGGTCGAACTGCGCCGGACGACGTCAATGGTCACATCGTTCATCAGTTGCCAACCCATGTAATACAGGCGATTGGAACCACACAACCATTGCGCCAATACGCCAGCCGAAAGCGTTCCTCGCGTAATAGGACCTGTCTTGACGAATTCGATCGCTCCACCCGACGTTCCATCGTCGTATCCATTACCGTAGGTTCCCGCCGCCGAGGTTTTTGGCCCGGCAGAATGTGGATCGTTCGTCGTTCCTTTACATCTAAACCCCACGCCTGCTATGCCCGTCGGGAAAAGCACCGAACTATCTTTCGGCTCACCGCCAGCCTGATTGATCAGGTAAGAGGAATAAGAGGTTGAACAAGTAAAAGAGGTCTGCGCACTAGCAGGGGCGGTAGGAGTCGTTTCGATGACAGCACCGACCGGCAGGTCTTCCGGGATCGTGATGCTTGATCGGGCAGTGCAACGATAGAAGCTGGTCGTACCGACAACGAAAGTAACATTGCCCTGCAAAGCAGGGGCTTGAATCGCCAGGCTAAGCGATAGCGACTCCCTCGGAGGCGCCTCCGGCGTGCCAGCCCGTTTGACGGTGTAATAAATCTCTACCGTCTTGTTGTTGTTGGGCGTAATCACCGTGTTGCCGACCGTAAAAAAGATCGGGCCAAGGGTTTCAATCTTCACGGCCTGCTGCTGCGATCCGGCCCCGGCCGCACCTTCCCAGATCATCGTCACGGTGTCACCGATCGCCATGTCGGCGTAGTCGATCACGACATGAACCCCATCGACGGGCTTGACCAGATTCAGCGTGTCAGTGAACGGGTCTGCTTCGGTGACGACAGGTGCAATCAGTGTCGCATCGGTAACGTGGATGGTTAGATCGTTCAGCAGTTGCCAGCCCATGTAGTACAAGCGATTGGAACCCATCAACCATTGCGCCATCACGCCAGCTGAGAGCCTTGCTCCTGATGCAATTGGACCGGTCTTGACGAATTGGATCGCTCCAGTCGTTCCGCTATTACCGGTAGTTGCCGTATCTCCAGAGATTGGCCCAGCAGTTAAAGGGCTCGGATCGGATGACGAATTTTTTGTGTAAATGAGCCTAAATCCCACACCCGGTATGCTCGTCGGAAAGAGCGTCGAGTCATCTTTCGGCTCGCTGCCAACAAGATTGATTCGGTAATACGACCGCAATGTTGAAGAACTAGTAGAGGTCTGCGCGCTAGCACTGCTTGCCGGGGTTGTCTCAATCACTGCCCCAACCGGCAAATCGTCTGGAATCGTGATGATTGATTGGGTGGTGCAACGGTAGAAGCTGGTAGTACCAACAGCAAATGTGGCCGTGCCTTGCAGGGCGAGGTTTTGAATCGCTAAATCAAGCGATGACGATTCCGCTGTCGACTCCTCCGGCTGCCCTTTCCGCAGGACGGTATAAAAAATCCGTACGGTTTTGTTGTAGTTGGGCGCGATCGTGGCACTGCTCACCGTAAAAAGGAGGGGACCAGGCGTTGTAACCTCCACAGGCTGCGTATCGGATCCGCCTCCGTCCGTGCCTTGCCAGATCATGGTTACCGTGTCACCGATCTCCATGCCGTCGTAATCGATCACGATGTGGACACCAGCATCGACGGGCTTGACCAGATTCAACGTATCGGTGAACGGGTCGGCTTCGATAACGATGGGCGCCGTCAGCGCCACCAGCACCGCAACCCTGAAGTTCCACGCAAGCGACACCGGCTCGCTGCCATACAACCCCTTAGCGGTGAAGCGGTGATTTCCATCGGCAAGCCCGGTCACTGCACGGGTCCACACGCCAGCGCTATTCACGTCGACGATACCGTGCGAAATGGTGTCGTTGTCGAACAGTTCGACGGTCGTATCAGGAGTGGCTGTGCCGCTAAGCGTCACGGTCGTGTCTTCCGTTACGCCACCTTCGAGAATCTCGCCCTTCGAATCCCTGACCGAGGTGATGGCCGGGATGATGTCCTGCGCCGCACCCACGCGCAGCGTCCGTGATGCCGATGGTCGTGGGCTTCCTACCTTCGGTGTCACCGTATAGCGGATCGTTACCGTGCCGCCGTCATTGGCGATCACGTACGCCTTGTCCACGTCGAACAGCACCGGCTTGTTGACCGTGGCGGCACGGATGTTGATCCAGTCGCTGAAGCTGCCACCGGGTCCGCTGCTGCCGATCCAATCCATATCCACGCGGTCGCCATCGGCCTTGTCGTACTCGATGCGCACCTCGGCATACAGGCCGACGGCATCCGGATCCAACGTCACGTTGTCCGGTGCTTCATCCACGGTCGGCGCAGGCAGTGTCACGCCTTGCGTGTCGCTCACCCGCAGTGTCCGCACCAGCGAAGGACGCAACGGCGTACCGTCGCCAATCATCACCTCGTACCACACCTCCACCGTGCCACCAGCCAACAGCGCAATCTCCGCCCCCGGCACTTGCAGCACCACTTCCTTGCCCACCGCACTGCCGCTGATCGTGCGGTCGAACGAATACACATGCGACTCGCCATCGGCACGCATGCCCGACCAGATCAGTGTTACCACGTCCCCCGCATCCATGCCGGGGTACGGCGGAATGCGCACCGTCGCCCGCGACAACGTCGCGTCCAGTTCATCGTAGTCGTTCGGCGCTTCGTCCACCGTCGGTGCCGGCAACTTCGCCGCCTCGCCGACGATCGTCACGCGCACCTGCTTGGAGCTGCGTCCGCTTTGCAAGCGGTACGACACCACCGCATCGCCTTGCGCGAGCGCAACCACGCTGGCGTTGGGCACGAAGAATTCCAGCGTCTGCACCGGGCCGCGCGTAACGTCTTGCGCTTCCTCATATGGTACCAACACACCTTCGGCGGTATGACCCACCCACTGCAGGGTTACGGTATCGCCGACCGCAAAGTCCGGCGCAAACGCCGTGACCAGCACCCGTACATCCTCACCGCCTAACTGCGCCAGATCGATCACGCCGTTGTCGTCGGCATTCGTCACTTCCGGCAAGAACAGCGCATTGCCTTGCACATCCACCACCACCTCAGTGGTGGGCGACCAGCCGGAGCGGTTGCCTACCAGGTCGAATACCTGATACCGCAGCACCACCGCATCACCGTCGCCAGCGGCGCGGATGGTGGCGTCGTTCACGACCACCATCACAGGTAGATTGACCTCGCTGCTATCGCGCAGGGTGTACTCCACGAAAGCACCGCCCCAGTTCAGCCGGATGCGATCGCCGACGGCCATGTTGGGATACGGCTGGATCATCACCGGCACACCGCGAGCGGCCCAAGAGGTATCCACTCCATTGCGAATAACCTCGTCAGGCAGGTTCGGCGCCGCCAGGTTCGGGTTCTCGTCCGGCGCGGGATCGACGCCGCCAGGCGGGTCCAGCTTGACCAGCACGGGCAGCAGTGGGGACAGCTCCTGGAAACCGCTGCCTGCACGCGTTACGCGGCACACCACATTGATCCAACCGGCGACCACATCGTCTTCCGGCACAGTCAGCAGCACGGCTTTGTTGACTTCTTCCGGGAATTGCAGGGTTTTGCCAGCGACCGGCGTGCCCGGATAGCCCGGGCTTTGCGGATCGTCGGGTGCACCCCAGAACAGATCGAGCCGATCACCCACCTGCATCGGCGACCACGGCTCCATCTGCACGATCACACCGCCTTCACGCACGTGCAGGCCGATACCTTGTTCGCCGTTATCGCCGATCGGCACGGATTTGAGGATCGTGGGTTGCAGCAGAATGCGCGACAGCCCAGGCGACTCACTCACGGCGGCTGTGAGAGCTTTTGCACGATGGCCGTAGCCCACCGCGGGTGCCCGCGCCTGCGTGCCAGCATAGGCCATGGATGCGTCAGCTTTTAGAACAGGGCGCGCAGGAAGCTCCGCATGGCGGGGACGCGGCTCGGCCCATACCGTCTCCCAGGGATGCGGCGTGCGACCAATGGCCGGCTGGTCATCACCGTGTTCCAACACGTGCCCGGTTTGCGTCAGCGCAGGGGGGATGTTTTCTCCCAGAGTGGCTTGAAGGCCGCTCGGCACGGGGCGGGCCTTCGACTTGCCATGATCAGTGGAGTGACCGTTGTGTTTTTTCATGACGACGCATCCTTTCTTTCAGCAATGGGGATGAGGAGGTTTACGTCACGCCGTCACATGTCATTCCAGCGTCACATCCACACACAGCTTCATAAAACCGCAACGCTTTCGGCACTTAACATGACGGCGCATGCACGCTTGCTGCTGGCTTCACGGAAAGGTTGAAACAGATTTCTTGAACACACCTCAGCTTTACCCTGAAAAACCTTCGGCGAAACGAAAGGAAGCTCAGCACAGGAGCTGATGGTTGACGCGATGGAGCAATCAATCGATGGACTTCCTCCGTGAAGCAAATATGAGGCGCAGCGAGCCCCATCACATGCCATGACACTGGCAACGCGACGAGGATTCGCTAAAGATGTGGCCGCCCGGTGGAATGGCGGTCGTACCGCATGTCAAAACGATTAACGGTTACCCATGCATCGCAAAAGATGCAGAGCATGTGAAACCATGACACGTATCCCGATAATCCCTTGTGAAGGGCATGGCAAGTTGCGATAAAGCCAGCGTGCACACCATCGCATGACGAATACTTCGCTACTAACTTCCTATAGGTTCTTACTCCCATGGAAGACACGGTGAACCGTTATCAGCGACGGCTACTCTACGGCGGAGGCATGGTCATCTCGATCATGCTTGCCGCCGCCACCTGTGTCTTGTTGTATTCGATGGCCAGGGACGAGATAGCGCGGCGCTATGCCGACTTCGCTGTTCGAAAGCTGCTCGTCCAGCTCGAATTCCAGGCGCGTGACTTCGCGGTGCGTACGTTTATCGCCCACGAAGAAGCCGTGTGGCCCACGAGGGAATCGGCCTCCCCAGCCTTGATCGCCACCTTCGCAGCGCAGCATGGACGTGTCGTGTTGCAGGGCAATCCGCATTTCGCTCCTGTCCTGGCACTGGGTGACGTGACGCCGCAACAGCCCTCCGACACCTTCGGCCGCTATCTCGCACTTGCCAATGAGATGAGCTATCGGGCTGGTGCCTATTTCAAATTGCAATCGCAAGCGATGTCGGGTTATTTGTACAGCCCGAGTCACGATTTCATCGTTTTCATTCCGGCTCCCGGACCAGACAGCACACTCCAAACCCATGACGCCAACGATGTGCGCCGTCTGATTGGGACGATTGCACCGAGTGACAACGAACCGGGCCAATCCACGACATCGGATGTGTCGGCCACTTCCCGCTTGAGCTGGCTTGTGCCTGCGCTTGATCCCATTCAGCACCAGCAAGTGATACGACTGGTCGCCACAGCCTTCGATAACGGCAAGCCATTCGCCACCCTCATCAGTAATTTGCCTACGCGTTCGGTGCTGGCAAAGCTTCCTGTAGATCAGTACGACACGGTGTCATTCATGGTTGACGGCAATGGCCAGGTCCTTTTGCACACCCGGCATGGCCTGCCGTCAGAAAATAGTATTTACTTGGCGCTACACACTCTGCCTACGCTACACAGCGAGCAGCCGGTTGCGATGTTCCGCGACGGTATGTTCATCATCAGCCAGGGCATCCAAGGCACCGACTGGACGCTGATCCATACCTTTTCGTGGGGCACCCTCATCGTCGCACTGTGGCCGAAACTGGCCGCCTGTGTAGCCACCCTGCTGCTTGTGATCGGCCTGATCTGGATTGCACTGGTGTGGCTGGACCGCAAAGTGTTCATACCTGCGTGGCGCCGCTCGCAACGCATCGTGGAAAGCGAGAACCTCAATCGCACCATGATCACTACCGCGCCGTTCGGCTTTGCGTTGATGGGTTTGCACGACAAGGCAGTGCTTCTTCAGAACGACGTGATGCGCGCTTACGATGCACAGATACAAGGTGACGAGCCGCTGCATCGCAAGCTGATGCGCCTGTTTGACCCGGATCCTGCAGCACCCGAATGGCAGCATGATCTGGAAACAGCCATCGCGATGAAAGACGACACCACCTCCGATCTGCTGGTGAGCCTTATGCGCACCCGCTACCAGGGCAACGACGTGGTGCTATGCAATTTCACGGACATCACTGCGCGCAAGAACACCGAGCGCAAGCTGGATGAAGCACGCCGCGCGGCTGATACCGCGAATGAGGCGAAATCGGCCTTTCTCGCCACCATGAGCCACGAAATACGCACGCCGCTCAACGCTATCCTCGGCAATCTCGAATTGCTCGATCGATCGCCGCTGCTGCCCGAACAAAGCGAACGCCTGAACACCATCACCTCGTCTTCTTATGCACTGCTGGACACGATCAGCAGCGTGCTGGATTTCTCCAAGATCGAATCGGGAGAAATGCCCATCGAAACCCTGCGCTTCGACCTGGCCGATCTGATTCGCCAGATCGGCGCGATGTTTGCGCCGATCGTGGCAGCCAAAGGTATCCAGTTCGATTGCGTGATCGACGATGCGCTTGCATCGCATTACCTCGGCGATCCGACACGTATCCGACAGATCGTCACGAATCTGCTCAGCAATGCCGTGAAGTTTACAGCGCAAGGTGACATTACGCTGGAGGTTTATCTTGGTGGCGATACCGGCGAAGACTCGCCCATTGTTGTTGGTGTCAGCGATACGGGCGTGGGCATCACACTGGAGCAGCAGCGAGTGCTGTTCCAACCCTTTGCTCAGGCGGATTCATCCGTCGCGCGACGCTTTGGTGGAACCGGGCTCGGGCTTGCGTTATGCAAGCGGCTTACTGAATTGATGCATGGGACGATCGCGGTAAAGAGCGAGCTTGGTGTCGGCAGCACATTCATGGTCACGCTGCCGCTGCGAGTGGCCACGCCTGCAGATCATGTACTCCGCAACACCGATGCCATGCCACGTCCCATCGGACATATACCTGATCGCGAGCACCCGCTACGCATGCTGGTGGTAGACGATCATCCCGCCAATCGCGTGCTGATCCAGGAGCAAATGAAAACACTCGGCTACCAGACCGATGTTTCCGAAGATGGCCACCACGCCCTGCAGTGCTTTGCCCAGGCGCGTTACGACGTGGTCATGACCGACCTCAGCATGCCGGGCATGGATGGCTATACGCTCGCACAAACCTTGCGTTCGCAGGGTGTGACCATTCCCATCATCGCCATCACCGCCAGCGCGAGCATTACCGAGCACGAACGCTGTGCCGCAGTGGGTATGGATGCCGTGCTGGTGAGACCTATCCTGCTGGATACGATCGATCGCCTGATACGCCAGCTCGTCAGCCGAACGGTCGAGTCGGACCGCCCTATCGCTGCGCCGCAGGATCTGGCCTATGGCCCGTTACCAGCGAAAGTCCACGCGCTGATGCAGCAAACCTTGCAGCAGTCGATGGAAGCCCTGAGCGCGGCATTGGACCAGGGTGATTGGAAAAGCGTGCGCGATCATTTGCATGCGTTGCGTGGATCGTTCGCCTTGATTGGCGAGTTGGAAACGGCCGATAGCGTCAGGCAGATGGAAGAACTGGCCGCCAACCATGACCAGCAGGCGTTGAAAACGGCCATGCGTGTGTTTGCTGAGCGTGCGTCGTCCGTGTTGGATCAACGCCCGGCCGTGTGACCGTAGGTTGGGGTGTAAAACCCAACATCGCCATGCGCACAGACATCATGATGTTGGGGTTTGCACCCCAACCTACGAACCTTTCGGCGCACCCGGCTGCGATGAGGACGCGACAATCCCGTGCTCCATCGCATAACGCAACAGATCGACATCGCGCTCGATGCCCAGCTTCTGCATCGCGCGCGCTTTCTGCGTGCTGATCGTCTTCTTGCTACGGCTCACGCGCTCCGCAATCTCGTTGATGGTCAGGCCGCTCGCATAGAGCCGCAGCACCTCCAGCTCACGCTTGCTCAACGGTTGCGGTGCATTCCCGCCGCGCCGATCCATGTCGCGCAGGCTCATGCTTTTTTCGATGGATGGCGAGTAATAGGTGCCACCCGTTGCAGCGGCATGAATAGCGGGAATCAGATGGCTCACTGCGTCCGACTTGCTGACAATGCAGACGATACCTTGCCCCTGCAATGCACTGAGCACGGCCGGATTGTCCAGCATGGTCAATACGACCAGCTTCACCGAAGGGTAGCGCCGCTGGAGAAAGGAAAAAAACGCGATGCCGTCACCGTGTTCGTTGCCCGGCATGGAATAGTCGGAAACGAGCACATCGCAACAGCCGGTATCCAGGATGCGGATCAGCTCGGTCGAGTTGCCCGCCGTGCCGGTCAATTGAATGGTGCTAACGGAAGAGAGGCGATATTCGACACCTGCGATCATCCCCGGATGATCGTCCGCAAGCACCACTCTTAGTGAAAAGCCATCCATTTGCCGCCCTTGGGTCCGTTGCGCATTCGACCATGAAAGTATCCGGCGGCGAATCGATGCGTATTCGTGTCGCACCGGTGAACGGGAACGGCGCCGATGGTACGCCAGTTGGGTCGCCTAAGACACCGTCCTGAAGCAGGCAAGAACGGCTGGCTGCTGCAGCACATACGCCACCGCAGCCGGCTCGTTATGATCGGCCCCACCCGTCGACAAAGGAGTGCATCATGCCGATCAACTACCGAACTGTTCTGGCCGTCGCTATCGCCACGTTATGCGGTGTCTCGCGCGCCGAAGCCGCCGATGGTGCGTCGATGACCCTGTATCGCAGCGATAGTCCTGCTTTGTACTCAAGCAGCGGCGACAGCGACGTCAACAACGGTTACGCCGTGGTGCGCGAGCAGCGCAACGTGACGTTGCAGTCTGGCGTACACGACCTGGTACTGGGCGATCTGCCCAATCATCTGGACGCCGAGGCCATGGCACTTGGGTTTCCCGGTGGCGAGGCCAAAGTCATCTCCCAGCGGCTGCTGCTTGGCCAAGGCCCCAACGCGGCATTGACTGGCTTGACAGGCAGCAGCATCAACGTGCTGGGCGACAACGGTCAAGCGCTGGCGAGCGGCACGTTGCTGCGTGCCGGTGAAGATGGGTTGGTGGTGAGCACGGATCACGGCACCACACTGATTCGCCAATATGCCGCAGTCAGTACGGCAGGCGACCATTTTCCGACCGGCTCCAGCCTGCGCCTGCGCGTCGATGCCTCGCGCAGCGGCCAGGCTGATGCCACGCTGAGCTATCCCACCTCCGGCATCGGCTGGCGCGCGGCCTATGTCGCCACGCTGCAACCAGGCAATACGTGCAGCATGCAATTCGAATCGCGCGCCAGCATTGCCAATCGCAGCGGCCGCGACTGGCACGATACGAACCTCACCCTGATTGCCGGCGAACCCAACTTTGCCAAAACCACAGGCCCGCGCCCGATGATGATGCGTGCCATGGCGGCGGCAGCGCCGGCCGAGCCATTGCCGGAACAATCGTCCATGGGTGATTACCGCAGTTACACCCTGCCTGCGCCCGTCGATCTCCCTGATGGCAGCATCAGCCAGGTGCCGCTCTACGCTGCGCGCACGGTGAGCTGCGAGCGCACGTCGCTTTACGAGAACGGCGGCAATTGGATGCCGCCGCAGCCGATGCTCAACGAAACGTTTAATACCGACAGCAACACCAGTGTCATCAGCACGCTGCGCTTCACCGCTTTCGATAGCCTGCCTGCCGGTTACCTGCGTGTGCTCACCGCCGATCGCAACGGCGTGCCGCAATTCATCGGCGAAGGACGCATCAACGACACGCCCAAGGGCAGCGATGCCACGATGACGCTGGGCACGGCTTTCGATTTACGCGGTCAGCGCGAGCGCACCGGTTTTCATGTCGACAAGGCCGGCCGCACCATGGACGAAGCGTTCCGAATTACGCTCACCAATGCTGGTGAGAGTGCACGCACGGTCACGGTGCGTGAGCATCCGAACCGCTGGCGCGAGTGGACGGTCACGTCGTCGACCGTGAAGCCCAGCAAACAAACTACGGATACGTTGGAATTCAAGGTCGATGTGCCCGCCAACGGCAAGGCCGTGCTCGACTATGGCGTACGCTATACCTGGACGGCTGACGTGCAGCCGCAATCCTGATCAGGGGAATCTCTTCATGCTCAACATCATCAGGCACGAGGCCGTTGTCGAAATCCAGATGGCGCGTCCGCCGGTCAATGCGCTGAATCTGGATCTGTTGCAAGCGTTGCAAAAGGCATTGGCGGATGCCGTGCACGAAGAGGCGCGCGGCGTCTTGCTATCCGGCGCACAAGGCATGTTCTCGGCCGGCGTGGATGTGCCGGCGCTGCTGACGCGCGACCGTGCTGGCGTACGTGAATACTGGCGCGAGTTCTTCGCCACCTGTGCCGCCCTCGCCCACTTGCCGATACCGGTCGTCGCCGCGATCACCGGCCATAGCCCTGCTGGCGGTGCGGTGCTTTCGCTGTTCTGCGATTACCGCGTGATGGCGCAAGGCCCCTACCGCATCGGCTTGAACGAGGTGCAGGTGGGGTTGATTGCGCCGGATTGCATCCAGATGGCGTTGCGTCGCGTGGTGGGTGCGTATCGTGCGGAGCGCTTGCTGGTTTCCGGTGCGCTGATTGATGCGGAGCAGGCGCTGGCCTTTGGCTTTGTCGACGAACTCACCGCCGTGGATCAAGTCGCTACGCGCGCGTTGCATTGGCTGGGTGAAACCATTGCCCTGCCCTCACACGCCATGCTGGAAACACGCAAGATTGCACGCGCGGATTTGACGCGCACGTATGCGGATATCGATGCCTTGCCGATTGATGCGTTCGTGGATGCGTTCTTCCATCCGCAAACGCAGGCGACATTGCAGGCTTTGGTGGAGAGGCTAAAAAACAAAGCCAAATGAGGCGTTATTGCCTTAAAAACGAACCTTGCCATATGGCCGTCATGCCCGCGAAAGCGGGCATCCACCTTGCTCCGATGCATCCTTAAAAATGGATGCCCGCTTTCGTGGGCATGATGGCCGTGAGGTAATAGCACATACGGCGTGTTAAGCACTCAACACGAGTTTTGCGTGCTTCGCACGGCGAATTTGACCGGATCCCGGTCTTTGCCGGGATGACGAGAAAAAACGTCAACCTACCCGTTTCCGGTTGCGACCGGGCGTGATGTATCACTGATCCACCCGCTCCACGACGGCGCATACAAACGCGAACCTGTAAGCCCTGCATGCTCCATCGCCAGCAAGTTGTGGCAAGCGGTAACACCGGAGCCGCACATATGCACCACCTGTTCCGGTGCGTGGTCACCGATCACGGCGCGAAATGCTTCACGCAATTCGGCCGGTGACTTGAATCGTCCATCCGCCTGCAGGTTGTCGGTAAACGGCCGATTCGCCGCGCCAGGCACATGGCCCGCGACGCGATCGATCGGCTCCACCTCACCGCGATAACGCGGCGTAGCGCGTGCATCGATGAGTAGTTCATCCCGCCTGCTGCCGATTGCCGCGTGATCGATGACTACCTGGCTGCTCTCGTAGTGCACGCTGACCTGCGTCGGCTGGCGTTGCGGAATCTCCCGCGACACCGGCAGGTTCGCCGCCTTCCACGCCGCATGGCCGCCATTCAGCACGGCCGCTTCGCGTACGCCGCACAAACGCAGCAGCCACCACAAGCGCGCTGCCGCGAGCGAACCGTTGTTGGCGTCGTAGCTCACCACCTGCAAGCCGGGACGCCAGCCCAGGCGCGAAAGCAGCGCAGAAAAGGCTTCTTCGGTGGGCAACGGATGACGGCCCAGACCAAGCTTGACGCGCCCCAGATCAGACAGGTCGCGATCGAGATGCGCAAACATCGCACCGGGAATATGTTCAGCGCGGTAATCGCGCTCACCCTTGTCGGCGTCGGCGAGATCGAAACGGCAATCGACGATCAGCACACCATCCGGCGACATCGCCGCCAGTTCTTCGGCTGTGATCAAGGTGCTTTTCATGGCTGTTCCATCCTTTGCAGAAGATTCATCAAGATGGCGGCCGTAGCGCCCCAGATGCGACGGCCTTCGTACTGGAACTCCACCATCTCGCGCCGATGGCCGCGGAAGTTCATGGTGTAGCGTTTCACGTTCGACGGATCGACGAAGAACGCCAGCGGCACCTCGAACACCTCGGCCACTTCATCAGGCGCCGGATGAAAACGTGCCTCGGCGTCGATGCGCGCCACCACCGGCGTGATGCAGAAGCCGCTGATGGTTTCGAAGCAATCCAGATAGCCCAGAGGGGTTACCAGTGTGGGGTTGAGGCCGATCTCTTCTTCCGTTTCACGCAGTGCGGTGGTCAGCGCATCGGCGTCCGTGGGATCGGCGCTGCCGCCGGGGAACGCAACCTGCCCTGCGTGTGAGCTGAGATGATCCGTACGCACCGTGAAAACCATGCGCAGCTGCTGTTCGTCGCGCACGCCGATCAGCACGGCAGCCGAGCGGCGCTCAACTTCACCGATCAACTCGGTCATCTCGGCATGATTCCAGCCAGGCGGCAGCGGTGGCTGCGACAGCGGACGCAGGGCGCGCTGCAGGGTTTGCATCATGCGGGTTCGCGTGCGGGCAGCACCACGTCCATGAAGTGTGAACGTTCGAGGTCGCTCATGCTGCGCCAGCGGGCGATTTCATCGCCGGTGCGGAAGCAGCCTTCGCAATAGCCGCGTGCATCGAGTCGGCAAATGCCGACGCACGGACTCAGAATGGCTTGAGGGGGAAGCGGGGACGGGTTTGACATGCGGCCGACATGCTAACGCACACGCCGTGCCGGCGTCAGGGCCCTGCGGCTTGGGGATTCGGCGGCTTGATATCCAGCAACTCGATGTCGAATACCAGTGCCTGGTTCGGGCCGATGCGCGGCAGCGCACCCTGCTCGCCATAGGCAAGTGCAGGCGGAATAACCACCTTCCACCGGTCGCCCACATGCATGCGCGGAATCACGTACTGCCAGCCGCGAAGCACCTTGTCGACGCCAAACGTTACAGGGTGGCCATGCGCCCAGGTGCTATCGAACTCGGTACCGTCGATCAGCATGCCGCGATAGTTGACGGTGACCTGACTATCGATACCCGGATTGAGCGTGCCGTCGCCCGTTTTGATCACCGAATACTGGATGCCGGAGGGAAGCTGCACCACACCGGCCAGCGTCGCGTTGTGCGCCAGGTAGTCGGCGCTTTTCTTGGCATTCTCGGCGGCGATACGGTTGAACTCGGCCATGGCCTGTTCGTGCATGCGCTCGCCCAGGCTGACCAGCTGGTTGTACATGTCTTGCCGGGACACGGACGGTGGACGCTTGGCGTAGGCGTCCTCAATAGCTTTCTGCAGCACAGCCATGTCCACCGGGATATCGCCGTCGGAGAATTGCGTGCCGATGCGGTAGCCGATGGCGTAGGAAAGCTTGTGCTTGTCGAGCTTTGCCGCCGGGGGTTGCGGTTGCGACGAGCCGGACGCGTCCGTTCCCTGTGCATGGACCGCGCATGCGGCAAGCAACAGTAGAACAGGCATCAACCAACGCGCAGGTGTCATTGCATTCTCCAGGCTACAAAACCGCCCAACGCTCCCTGGCAGCCGACATCCTTGAGCGGCCGCCATACGGGTAAACAAAACTGGCGAGTACGACTTGGAGACATGGGGCGGGCTCTAAGCATACGGCGAAAGCCGTCATCGTAGGCAGTTCACTGGCTCGATGCCGCTATAACGAACGTTCAGCGCAGCGAGGGGACTGCTCAACATCCCCACGGGCGGCGATCACCGGATGGCATGGCAGAGACATCGAACTGGCAGTGAGAAAGCCAGGAGCGGCAAAGGTTCCCGCTGCTAAAATCAGTGCCTTATCCTTCTCAGGGAGCCCAACGTGGCCTATCGCAATCTCGACATCGGCAATCGTGGTGCGGTGCGCACCATTACCGTCAACCGGCCGGACAAGCTCAATGCGCTCAACCGCGAAACCTTGAACGAGCTGACCCTGGCCTTCAACCAGGCCGCGCAGGACGACGCCGTACGGGCCATCGTGCTGGCCGGTGCCGGCGACAAGGCGTTCGTGGCCGGTGCCGACATCAGCGAGATGAACGGTTACACGCCGATGCAGGCACAGAGTTTTTCGCGCACCGGCCAGCGGCTGATGAGCGGCGTCGAACGATTGGGCAAACCGGTGATTGCACGTATCCAGGGTTTCGCCCTGGGCGGCGGCATGGAACTGGCGATGTGCTGCCACCTGCGCATCGCCAGCGAGAGAGCCAAGTTCGGCCAGCCCGAGATCAACCTCGGCCTGATCCCCGGCTTCGGCGGCACCCAGCGCCTGCTGCGCCTGGCCGGCCGCGGTGCGGCGCTGGAACTGTGTCTCACCGGCAGCACCATGACGGCGCAGCGCGCGTATGAATTGGGTGTGGTCAATCGTGTGGTGGCGCCGGAAGCGCTGGATGAAACGGTGAATGCGCTGGCCGACCAGTTTGCTGCCGCTGCACCGCTGGCTGCCGCAAGCATTCTGGATACTGTGTTGCAGGGTGGCGAAACGTCGCTGGACCAAGGGTTGGAGTTTGAGACCCAGGCGTTTGCGCTGATGTTTGCGACGGAGGATATGAAGGAAGGAACGAGTGCGTTTCTTGAGAAGCGCAAGGCTGCGTTCCAAGGGAAGTGAAAATGAGCCACGTAGCAGCGTAGGCTGGGGTGCAAACCCCAGCACTGCCATGCACGCACATTGCGATGTTGGGGTTTACACCCCAACCTACGCAGCACTCAATGCCCGCCGCGGTATTTCTTTTCGCCCGCGGTAATCCGCAGATCCAGCCGATTCTCCGGCGGCGCCAATGGACAAGTCGCAAACGGGGTAAAGGAGCAAGGCGGGTTGTAAGCCTTGTTGAAATCCAGCACCACTTTGCCGTTCTGCGGCAGTGCGGCGTAGAGGAAGCGTGCGGCGCCGTAGGTTTCATGACCGGACGTACGATCGGCGAGCACGAAGAACAATTCACCGCCCGGTTCTTCCTGATACGGCAGCAATTCGTAGGTGTGGCCATCGCGCGTGAACACGGCCTTGCCCGGCACTTTGACGGTATCGATGGTGCCGATCACCGAACCCATCTTCAAATCATGCGGCGGATCGAAGGGCACCCAGTCGGCCACGATGTGCCATGAGGGATCGACCGGGAAGTAGTCGATGCCGAGGAAGTGCTTGCGCGTCGCAGCATCAGGATCCTTCACACGCAGCGCCTTGCGGCCTTCGCGATCGATCACGTAGAAACTCGCCGAGCCGAACGCTACCTTGGTGGGTGCTGCATCGCCGGTGACGTGCATATCGTCGATCAGCGTGGCTTCCTCGACCAGCTTGCCATCGACCGTTGCCCCACTGTCTTTGGCCAGCTTGATATGCACCTGCCCCGACTTGTCCAGCGTGATCTCGCCCAGATGCGCGGGACCTGCCTGCAGGATGATGTCGTTGTCGGAAGCAGTGCCAACTTTGTTGGCACCTTCCTGCACCCATTCCAGCCCGATCAAGCTGAGCCAACCATCCGGCGCCGTCAGCTTGGCAACGCGCTCGGCACGCCATTTCTCGATGCTTTGCTGGTAGGCATCCGGCGCTGCAGTGGGTTGAGAGGTATCGGCATGCACGAGGGCCACTCCTGTACTTAGGATCAGTCCGGCCAGGACATTACGCCACATGGGGTTTGCTCCGCTCGATGCAAGTAAACCCGAGTATGGACGTCTATTTATAGGGGAAACAAGAACCGCTTAACGACCACGTAGAAAAAGCTTATCCAATTCGGTCATGCCCAGCTGCACCCAGGTCGGGCGGCCGTGGTTGCATTGACCAGAGCGCTCGGTGGCTTCCATTTCGCGCAGCAGTGCATTCATTTCCGGAAGCGTGAGGCGGCGCCCTGCGCGTACCGAGCCATGGCAAGCCATGGTGGATAACAGCTCGTTTTCCAGTTCCTGCAATTGGCGCGAGCTGCCATGCTGCGCGAGTTCACCGAGCACACTGCGCGTAAGTTCGGCGACATCCGCGCCTTCCAGCAACGCAGGAATGCGGCGCACGACAACGGCAGAAGGACCGCTGCGTGAAAGTTCCAGACCCCAGTCAGCCAACGCGTCGCCATGTTCTTCGGCAGCGGCGGCTTCCTTCGCGCTGACCGGCACCGACAAAGGTACCAGCAGTATTTGTGAACGAAGATTGCTGCACGCGCGGCCGGTTTTCAGTTTTTCGTAGGTGATGCGTTCGTGCGCGGCATGCATGTCGACCAGCACCAGGCCATGCGTATTTTCTGCCAGGATGTAGATGGTTTTCAGCTGCGCAAGCGCATAGCCCAACGGCGGTGCTTCGCTGTCGTCGGCCGCCGGCATGGGTTGCTGGGTCATGGCCGGCAACTCGGGCACCGGTTCGCCAAGCAAGGTGGCGTAATCAGCCAAAGGCTCTTCGCGGACACCTAAATGCAGGCGGCTTTGTGATGCACTTGCCGGCCAGCTGCTCACTTGCCGATTTGCTTCCTGCACCGCACTCGTTACGACGCCAGCTGCGCCATTCCATGTCGGCGCTTCCACCGGCACATGCTGACCGGCGCGTGTTTCGGCGAGTGCTTCGTGCAGTGTGCGGAACAAGAAATCGTGTACCAGGCGCTGCTCGCGAAAGCGCACTTCGCTCTTGGCCGGATGCACGTTGACGTCGACGCCGGCAGGATCCAGTTCCAGGTAAAGCACAAACGCCGGATGACGACCATGGAACAGCACATCGGCATACGCTTGCCGCACTGCGTGCGCCACCACACGATCGCGTACCAGTCGGCCGTTGACGTAAAAATATTGCGCATCGGCCTGCGGACGCGAAGCGGTTGGCAAACCGACCCAACCGGACAAGCGCATGCCCGCCGACGCGTGATCGATACGCAAGCTCTGTTGCGGGAAGGTTTCGCCGAGCATTTCCGCCACACGCATCAGCATGGCGTTGTCGTCACGCGCGGCCTTCCACACGCGCACGGATTTGCTGTTGTGGCTTAGACGAAATTCCACGCCACCACGGGCGAGCGCGAGCGACTTGAGTAGATCATCGATGTGCGCAAATTCGGTGCGCTCTGCACGCAGAAACTTTCTGCGCGCCGGCACGTTGTAGAACAGATCGCGAACTTCCACGCTGGTGCCTTGTGGGTGCTGCGCGGGACGCACGTCCTGCATGCGTCCGCTGTCGACTTCGAGGCGGAAGGCATTATCCGCACCACGTAGACGCGAAGTCATCGCGAAACGCCCTACCGATGCCATCGACGCCAGCGCTTCACCGCGAAAGCCCATGCTTGCCACGTGCTCGAGATCATCGAAGCTGCCGATCTTGCTGGTGGCGTGTGAGGCGACGGCTAGCGGCAAATCGTCGGCGGCGATGCCGTCGCCGTCGTCGCGGACGCGAATCAGACGCGCGCCACCAAGTTCGATATCGACTTCGATGCGCGTGGCGCCAGCGTCGAGGCTGTTTTCAACCAGCTCTTTGACGACCGAAGAGGGCCTTTCGATCACTTCGCCAGCGGCTATCTGGTTGATGAGCTCGGGAGGGAGGGGGCGGATGCGGGACATGGGGCGCAAGCTTAGCAGCGTGCGTTAGCATCAACTATCCGGAAATCAACTCGTAGGTTGGGGTGCAAACCCCAACATTGCCATGCGTGCCTGGAGCACGGAGTTGGGGTTTGCACCCCAACCTACGCTTAGCTACTGGGGATCACCAGCATCGTGCCGGTGCGCACGCTGTTGCTGTTGATGCCGTTCACGCTCTTGAGCGAATCCAGGCTCACCCCGTACTGCTTGGCAATGCTGCGCAAGGTTTCGCCATTGGCGACGCGATGCATGTCTCGCACGTCAGCATCGGCAGCCTGATCGGTGCTGGCCACCGTATCGGTCTTGGCATCATTCGGCAGCACGCCCTTGCGGCGTGCGGCTTCCACCGCAAACCAGGTGCCCGGCGGCGGGTTGCTCAGGAAATAACCTTTCACGCCATCCATGATCGCCGTGGCCAGTTGCTCTTGATGGCCGGGGTCGCGCAGCTTGTGCTCTTCGGTCGGATTACTGATGAAGGCCGTTTCCACCAGGATCGACGGCACGTCCGGTGAGCGCAGCACCACGAAATTGGCGCGCTCCACATAACCGCGATGCGTGGGACCGAGCGCCGAGAGCGCATTCAACACGTTTTGCGCCACCGTTTCGCTGGCCTGCACGGCCCAACCCTGCTGCATGTCGAGCAGCACGGAAGCCAAGCTGTCGTTCTCGGCAGCCAGCGATACGCCACCGATCAGGTCGGAGCTGTTTTCACGATCGGCCAGCATCTGCGCGGCGACCGAGCTCTTGCCGCGCGGCGAGAGCACCCACACGGAGGAGCCTTTTGCGTCGCTGCTGGTATACGAGTCGGCGTGGATCGACACGAACAGGTCGGCCTGGTTCTGACGAGCGATCTCGTAGCGCTGATTGAGCGGAATGAAGTAATCGCCATCGCGAGTAAGGACGGCCTTCATGCCGGGCTGGCGGTTGATCAAGGCAGCAAGATTGCGCGCCACGGCAAGCGTGACGTTCTTTTCCAGCGTGCCATCCGGACCGTGCGCACCCTGATCCTTGCCGCCGTGACCGGCGTCCACCGCCACGACGACCTGGCGCTGGCTGTTGAGCAGCACCGCCGCCTGGCGGGTGGTGACACCCTTACGGGACGTCAGCTTGCTGCTGGCATTGATCACGACCGGTGCGGGCGCATCGGCCTTGTCGGCGCTGGCCGGGACCGGCTTGCTCGACGCCACGGCGGCGTCGTTGTCCGTATCAGGCACAGCCTTGGACGACACATCCTGCTGTTTGCCATGGCCCGGGTAGAGATCAAGTACGAGGCGATAACCAGCCTGACCGGATGGACCCAGCACGAAGGTCTTCGGCTGGCTATTGGGCGCCACCGAAGCGGTCAGGCGCAGCGCACCACCTTGGGACGCGCTGCTCAGCCCTTTGAGCAGGCCCTGCGCGGAAGGCACGAGCCCGCGATCGGCGGTGCTGTCGGCAAGCTCCAGCACGACCTGGTCGCCTTGCTGGCTAAGTTTGTACTTTGCCGGGCCGGAAAGATCGAACACTACGCGGGTGTACTCGGCGCCGGCCCAGACGCGGGCATCTTTCACTTCCGCCGCCTGCAGGGCGAAGCCAGGCGCCGCGGCAAGTATCGCGGTGGCGGTCAGGCAATAAATGCGAGTGAGATAGCCCCTCATGGTGGCGCATTGAAGCTCACCACATTCCTGAATGCAAGAGGTTTTTCTTTAAATTTCCATGACCTGCGAGGTTTTTGTCAGATCAGGTCAAGGTATTGGCCCTAAGCGGCGCATTTTTCAGGCTCCCCGCCAAGGGTCCATTTGTTCAGTTTTCCCAGCGGACACCGGCACTTATGGCATCAGCCCAGGCGAGCCAGCGCCCGCTCGCCCCGCGTGGTCTTGGCTTGCAGGCGTGCATGCCGACCGATGCCGCGGTAGTCCAGGTGCACTTCCATGTCCGGTGCCGGCAATGCCCCCTGCCCGCGTTCGGGCCATTCCACCAGCACCACGGCCGCGGGGTCGGATAATGCGTCCAAGCCCAGCCATTCCAGTTCGCCGGGGTCGGCGATGCGATAGAGGTCCAGATGCCAGGCTGGCCGGCCATGCCGGGTCTGATAGCCCTCGACCAGGCTGTAGGTGGGGCTCTTGATGCGTTCGCCTACGCCCAGTGCCGCCAGCAGAGCCCGCGCGAAACTAGTCTTGCCGGCACCCAGTTCGCCACGCAGGTAAATGACCAGGCCACTGTCGAGTGCACCGGCAAGCTGCGAGCCTAGCGTACGCGTAGCGTCTTCGTCGGGTAGCTCCCAATGTTCTTCAGTCATGCTCGAGCCCGTTACTGAGTGCACGCAGCGGATCGAGCAGATCGCTGGCCAATAAACCGCGCTCGCCTTTCCGCGCGGCTACGTCGCCAGCCCGTGCATGCAAGCCGACGCCGATGCGTGCGGCATCCCAGGCCGAACAGCCTTGGGCCATCAAGGCAGCGATCACGCCAGTCAACAAGTCACCCATGCCGCCGCTGCCCATGCCGGGGTTGCCCCAGATACAGACGTCTAGACGGCCATCTGGATTGGCGATCAGGCTGCCGGAACCTTTCAATACGACCACAGCGCCGTAGCGTTGCGCCAGTTCGCGTGCTGCGGCGAATCGATCTGTCTGCACGTCAGCCGTGCTTTTGCCTAGCAACCGTCCCGCCTCGCCAGGATGCGGCGTCAATACCGCAGGCGTCGTGAAACGGCGTTGCTCGCGCGCAAGCAGATTGAGTCCATCGGCATCCAACACCAATGGCTTGCCGCTGTCGAGCGCCGTGAGCCACAGCGCATGGCCCCATGCACCCTGCCCCAACCCAGGCCCCACGGCCAGCATGGTGGCACGCTCCAGCATGGGTTGCAGTTCTTGCGGACCATGGACGCCGTGCGCCATCAATTCCGGCCGCGCGCCATTCAACGCCGTAAGATTCTCGCCACGTGTGGCGATGCTCACGAGGCCAGCACCACAACGCAACGTCGCTTCGCCGCACAAGCGAATCGCGCCTGCCGTGCCGTGATCGCCGCCGATCGCCAGTACATGTCCGGAATCACCCTTGTGCGCGTCGCGGGCTCGCGGCCCCAAGTGCATGGCATCAAGCAGCGTGGCGTCGGCAGGCATGCCTTGCCAAAGGATGTCGGGCAAGCGGAGCGTATCGATATGCAGCACACCGGTCCTGGTTGCGGCTTGTCCCGTGTACATACCACGCTTGGCGGCGATGAAGCTGATCGTCGCCTGTGCGCGAATCGCGGCACCCGGGCAATGCCCGGTATCCGCATTCAAGCCGGACGGGATATCCACCGCCAGCACGGGAATGCCTGACGCGTTGATGCGTTCGATCAAGGCGGTTGCCGCAGCCTCCGGCGCACGATTCAGACCGGTGCCATACAGCGCATCCACATACACGTCCGCCTGCGGTAACGAGGCGCCCTGCTGCCAGCGGTGCGTGATGCCGCCGCAGCGTTGCCATGTATCGCGCGCCAGCGCCGCATCCCCGCGTGCCGCATCGCTCAACTCGACCACTTCGACACCAACGCCAGCCTCGTAGGCAAGATTGGCAATCAAGTAACCATCGCCGCCGTTGTTGCCCGGACCGCAGAGCACGGCGATGCGCCGCGCATGCGGCCATTGGCGGCACAAGCAGGCAAAGGCCGCGGTGGCCGCCCGGTTCATCAGTTCGAAGCCGCTGATGCCCAGATCGTCGATGGCGCGCCGGTCGAGGGCGCGTACCTGTTCGACGGTGTAGAGATCGCGAAGGTGCCGGTCTGCGTGCATCGGCGGATTATAAGAGCCTGGCTCATGCTTCCGCGTAGTTCGCGTTGTGTCTGAGCGACCGTCAGGTGGCAGCGCGTGGCGCAGCGCCAGACTGGCCGTCTGGTCAAGCCACGCGCTGTCGCATGTCGGTCGCTCAGACGCAACCCGAAGGGCCAAGTCTGTTTGCACCCAAACAGACTCGGCGCGAACCACGCGGGAGCATGGGCCAGGCTCTGCCCGCATTAAACTATGCACATGCCAACCGATGTCACGCCCGATTACGCCGCTCTCGCCCGCGATATCAAGCGCTGGGCGCGCGAACTCGGCTTCGCCGAGGCCGGCATCAGCGGTGTGACGCTGGAGCAGGACGAGCAGCATCTCCAGCGCTGGCTGGAGGATGGCTATCACGGCGAGATGGATTACATGGCGCGCCATGGCACCAAGCGCAGCCGGCCGGATGAACTGGAGCCAGGCACGCAGCGCGTGATTTCAGTGCGCATGGATTACCTGCCACCAGGAACCCGGCATGCGTGGGATGTACTGCGCGATGCCGAGGCCGGTTACGTGGCGCGCTATGCACTGGGCCGTGATTATCACAAACTGATGCGCAACCGCCTGCAGAAGCTCGCCGAGCGCATTCGCGAGGCGGTCGGCGATTTCGGCTATCGCGCTTATGTCGATTCCGCGCCGGTGCTGGAAAAGGCGCTCGCACGGAATGCGGGCCTGGGCTGGATCGGCAAGCACACGGTGCTGATCAATCGCCAAGCGGGCTCGTATTTCTTTCTCGGCGAGCTGTACACCAATCTGCCGCTGCCGGTGGACGATGCGGCGACTGCGCATTGCGGCACGTGCCGCAAGTGCATCGACATCTGCCCGACGCAGGCGATTGTTGGGCCTTATCGCCTGGATGCACGCCGCTGCATTTCCTATCTCACCATCGAGCTGAAAGGCTCGATTCCAGAAGAACTGCGCGCACCGATGGGCAACCGCATTTTCGGTTGCGACGATTGTCAGCTGATCTGTCCGTGGAACAAGTTTGCGCAGGATGCGAGCGAACCCGATTTCGCGCCACGGCATAGCCTTGATGGCGCCAAGTTGGTGGAGCTGTTTGGCTGGAGCGAGGAGGAGTTTCTGCGGCGCACGGAAGGCATGGCGATTCGGCGCACGGGTTATGAAGGGTGGTTGCGCAATATTGCGGTGGCGCTGGGAAATGCGCCGTCGTCGGAGGAAGTGCGCTTAGCACTGCAAGCGCGGAAAGAGCACCCTTCAGAGATTGTTCGCGAGCATGTTGCATGGGCGCTCGCACAGCATCACTAAAACCCGATAGCCGTCATTCCCGCGAAAGCGGAGGCGCTTTACAACGGCGAATGCCGGTCAATTCATCTTGCTCTGATGCATCCTTGAAAATGGATTCCCGCTTTCGCGGGAATGACGGCAAAGAGTAGCTATGACGTGCGGGTTCTTACGCCGCCGCCATCTGTTTCGGAATCGAGCGATTCGTATGGCTGATGCGGTTGTCCTTGTCCACATACACCAGCGTCGGCTGGAATTTCTCCACTTCCGCCTGATCGAGATGCACGAAGGCCGCGATGATGACCAAGTCACCCGGCTGTGCGCGATGCGCAGCGCTGCCATTCACGGAGATGATGCCGGAGCCTTCTTCGGCACGCAGTGCGTACGTGACGAAGCGCTTGCCGTTGTTGATGTTCCAGGCGTGAATCTGTTCGTATTCACGGATGCCCGATGCGTCGAGCAGCAGGCCATCGATAGCGATCGAACCTTCATAGTGCAGCTCCGCGTGGGTCACGGTGGCACGATGGATCTTCGCCTTGAGCATGTTCAGGTGCATGACTTTTTCCAGCAGGAACTGCCTGCGTAGCCCGTTATTATCCTGCCGCGGCGGCCATGGCCGCAACGGCACCTGGCCCGTAAATGGGGCTGGCCACTAGCCGTTCAATAGCCCAGCAATGTTTCAATCAAACAACAAGTTATCGATAAGCCGGGTCGTTCCCAGGCGGGCCGCGATCAGCGCGACCAGACCCTCATGCTCGCCGTCCGCCGGCTCGGCCAGGTCTTCAGCACGCCGGATGGCGGCGTAATCGGGGACGAAACCGGCACGTTCCAGCTTGGATGCTGCCGCCTGCTCCACCACCTTGCGTGCGTGGCCCTTGGCGATCAGGTCGCGCATCTGCTGCAGGGTTTCGTAGATCAGCGGGGCTGTTGCCCGATCGTTCGGCGACAGGTACTGGTTGCGCGAACTCAGCGCCAGCCCGTCTTCGGCACGCAGCGTGGGTGCGCTCATCACTTTCACCGGCAGGGACAGATCACGCACCAGACGCTCGATCACTTTCAACTGCTGGAAATCCTTCTGGCCGAAGATCGCGATGTCGGGCTGCACCAGGTTGAACAGTTTGCACACCACGGTCGCCACACCATCGAAATGGCCCGGGCGATGTGCGCCTTCCAGCGTTTCGGTGAGTTCCGGTACGTGCAGGCTCACGCTCCTGTCTGCACCGAACGGATAGATCGTCGCGACGTCCGGTGCAAACAGCAGGTCGCACTCCGCTTCGGCCAGACCCACCTGATCCTGCGCAAGCGTGCGCGGGTAACGCTCAAAATCTTCGCCAGGCCCGAACTGCGTAGGATTGACGAACACACTGGCCACCACGCGATCGGTACGGGCGCGCGCCAGTTTCACCAGTGAATGATGCCCCGCGTGCAGGTTGCCCAGGGTCGGCACGAAGCCGATCGTGTGCCCTTGCGCGCGCCAGCCGCGAATGGTGGCGCGCAGGCCTGCTGCGTCTTGAAGCGTTTGCATGTAATCAGATCTTCTTCAGTTGTAACCGTGTTCGGCCGCGGGGAATGCGCCGCTGCGCACGTCAGCGACGTAAGCGGCAATCGCCTCCTGCACCGAGCCGCGGCCGGCAAGGAAATCCTTGCTGAACTTGGGACGCTTGCCGGGCGTGATGCCCAGCATGTCGTAAATCACCAGCACTTGGCCATCGCAGTGCGGGCCAGCGCCAATACCGATGACAGGAATGTCCAGTGCTTTGGTGACACGTTCACCCAGCGGCGTAGGCACCCCTTCCAGCACCAGAATGTTGGCACCGGCTTGCTGCACGGCCAGCGCTTCGCTCAGCACACGCTCCGCCGCTTCGTGTTCGCGGCCTTGCACCTTGTAGCCGCCGAACTTGTGCACGGACTGCGGCGTGAGCCCCAGATGCGCACACACTGGAATGGCGCGCTCCGTTAGCGCATGGATCGATTCAAGAATATGCGGCGCGGCGCCTTCAATCTTCACCATCGCCGCACCGGCCTCACCGACCAGTCGCGCGCCGGCTTCCAACGCATAGTCGACGTTGCGATCGGCCATGAAGGGCATGTCGGCCACCAGCAACGTCGCAGACAAACCGCGCGCCACCATGCCGGTGTGATAGACCATTTGGTCGAGCGTCACCGGCAGCGTGCTGCGTTGGCCTTGCACCACCATGCCCAGCGAGTCGCCGACCAATGCAACGTCAACACCGGCGATTTCCAGCTGCGTGGCGAAGCTCGCATCGTATGCGGTGAGCATCACGATCTTGCGCCCTTCCGCCTTCATCGCGTGCAAGTTAGGGACTGTCACCGGCTTGCGGGCAGGAGCGCTGGCGTTTTCCACGTACACGGTGGTTCCTCTGATGTTGCGGTGAACAATTATCGGGCGCGGAACGGCCGCCGCTCAAGCGAGCGGTGTACAGCCTTGTGTATCAACGGCCCGTAGAAGGTCTGCGACCTTGCCCTGCCCGGGAACGTCCAGCTCGGGGGCGACATCATGCAGCGGCAGCAGCACGAAGGCACGATTGGCGATGTGTGGATGGGGCAAGGTCAAGCGCTCGCTGTTCACGGCCTTGCCGGCGACATACAGCAGATCCAGATCGAGCGTGCGTGGTCCCCAGCGTTCGCCGTTGCGCTCACGCCCTGCCGCGCGCTCGATATTCAGCAAAGCATCGAGCAGGTCATGCGGTTCCCGTGACGTTTCAATCGCCACCACCGCGTTGAGAAAATCCGGCTGATCGAGCTTACCCCACGGCGGGGTGCGATAAATGCGCGAGCGCGCGATCAGGCTGGTATCCGGCAACACCGCCAGCGCCTCGATGGCATCCAGCAGGTGTTGTTTTGAATCGCCAAGGTTGCTGCCTAGCGCGACATAAGCGCGCATCAGGCCGCCCCGGATTTGCCGGTGGTGGGCTTGCGTCGCCGCTTGCGCTTACGTGGTGCGGTTGCGCGCACCGGCTCTGCGTCGCTCGCTGAGTTGGCCTGGTGCAACGGCAGCGCGGCGGCCAGCGTTTCATGCGGCAATTGCTGGGCATGCGCCCACCACTGGCCAAGCTCACCGATCGCTGGCGATTCAGCCGCGCGCAGCAACAGGAAGTCGAACGCAGCCCGGAAACGCGGATGCGTCAGCAAGCGGAATACTTTCTTGCGCTGGATCTGTTCGAAACGCGGCTGCAGCGACCAGATTTCTTCCATGGTGATCGTGAAACGCCGTGGGATCGCCACACGCTGGCACTGCTCGGCCACCACATGCACGGCGGCGCGGCTCCAGGCCTCGTTGACATCCTTGCCTTGCGTACTCCAGGTATGTGCCAGATCGCGCACTTCGCCCCACAACAGCACGGCGAACAGGAAGGCCGGCGTGACCGACTTGCCTTCGGCCACGCGTGCATCGGTGTTTTCCAGACCTTGCTCGATCAGCGCGCGCAGCGCCTTGTCGCCGCGCCTGAGTGCGCGGGCCGTAGCCGGGAACATGAACTTGAGCAGCCCGCATTCTTCGAGCATGCGGAAGCTCTTGCGGCCGTAGCCGGCCAGGAACATCTTCAGCGATTCGTCGAACAGCCGCGCCGGCGCCACGTTGCTGAGCAACGGCCCGAGTTGCGCGAACGGCGCGGACGCGGACGGATCGATGCGGAAATCCAGCTTGGCCGCCAAGCGCACAGCGCGCAGCATGCGCACCGGGTCTTCGCGATAGCGCGTGGCCGAATCGCCGATCAGGTGCAGCACGCCATTCTGCAGGTCCTGCATGCCGCCAACATAGTCGCGCACGGAGAAATCGCTGATGTCGTAGTACATCGCGTTGACGCGGAAGTCGCGGCGCAGCGCATCTTCTTCGATGGAGCCCCAGACGTTGTCGCGCACGATGCGGCCGTCGACGATGTGACGGTCACCCTCGACGCCTTCCTCTTCGCTGGCACCGCGGAATGTCGCCACTTCGATGATCTCGGTGCCGTACACCACGTGCGCGAGACGGAAGCGGCGGCCAATCAGGCGGCAGTTGCGGAATAGCTTCTTCACTTCTTCCGGCGTGGCGTTGGTGGCCACGTCAAAATCCTTGGGATGCCCGCCCAGCAACAGGTCGCGAACGGCGCCACCGACCAGATAGGCGTCGTAGCCGGCCTCGTTCAGGCGATAGAGCACCCGCAAGGCAGCCTTGCTGATGTTCTTGCGGGAAATCGTGTGCTGCTCGCGCGGAAAGATGCGCAGGGCAAGCTTGGCGTCGTTCCTGGCTGTGGGGTTCAAGCGATCGAAATCCTTGCGGGTTTCCAAATCCGGGGCGGTATGGCCGAGCATGTCCGGCATGCTTCGATGCCATCCTGTGCCGGCCTTAACACATTGTCCTGCAAGCATTCCTGCTTAGGCGAGGGCACTGTCTCAAGGCGTTGCCGGACGAGACAATTCAGCTATACTAGCGCGCTTCGCAACAATCCGCTCCCATCGTCTAGTGGCCTAGGACACCGCCCTCTCAAGGCGGGAACACGAGTTCGAACCTCGTTGGGAGCGCCACCGCCCATTCAGTATGATCGGCTTTCCGATCCATAAGTAGGCACACGGCAGCATGACCTTCGTCGTCACCGACAACTGCATCAAGTGCAAATACACCGATTGCGTCGAAGTCTGTCCCGTCGACGCGTTCCACGAAGGCCCCAATTTCCTCGCGATCAATCCTGACGAGTGCATCGACTGCACTTTGTGCGAGCCGGAGTGCCCGATCAATGCGATCTATCCGGAAGATGACGTTCCCGCCGGGCAGGAGCACTTCGTCAAGCTGAACAAGGAATTGGCCGAAGCATGGCCGGTGATCACGGTGCGCAAAGACGCGCTGCCGGATGCCAAGGAATGGGAGAACAAGCCGGAGAAGATCAAGCTGCTCGAACGCTGAGCGTCGCTGATCCGGTACATAAAAAAACGCCGCTCAATGAGCGGCGTTTTTGTTTGGGCCGTTCAAGCCGAGCGTGTTGCTCAACCCTTGCCACCCATGCGCGATTTCAGGCTGTCGACCACTTTGGCCACGGCCGCCGCCTCGCCCTGTGCACGCACTTCGCTCGAGCCTTGGCCGCTGCTGTTGACGGTAACCACGACTTGGCGCGGCGCCACGTTCGGGCCGGCTGAATGGCCGCCACCAATACCCAGCATGCGGCTGAGGAAGCCCGGCTTTTCTGCCGGTTGGTCGGAAGCCATCACACTCAGGCTGTAGCTGTGCGCAGCATCGTCATGGCTCTGCAGCGTGCCGATTTCGCCGTTGCTCAGCGCCTCGCCCACGCGACGATAAGTGTTGTCCACGGTATCGGCCAGGATGAAACCGTCCGTGATCGTGCCGACGTTATTGCCCACGCGCGCCGTAGCGCCGTTCGCGGTTGGCTGGTTGCCGCCCGTCGGCGGAATCACCAGCGCGGCGCTGGCGTTCGGCGTATCCATGCCCGGCGGAATTTCCAGCGGCGATTGCTGCTTGGCCGTCTGCCAGGCTTTTTCGGAACGGAACATGCCGCAGCCCGAAAGGAGCAAGCCAGTCAAAACCAAGGCCGGCAGGGCGACGGCGAGGGAAGATTTCTTCATGTAGTGAATTCCGTTGTGTTCCGAAAGGATATTGAGAAGCCGGCCAGATTATGCGGCATCCGCCAAGGATGCCAGAGTCGCCAAGGCCTTGCGCAGCTGCTCGCGCGCCGGACCCTGTTCCAGTTCCACCAGCGGCAGGCGGGGTACCGCCGTACCCAGCCCCAGGTCCGGCAGGCCGGCCTTTACCGCGATGGGGTTGGGCGCGCAATTGAGCGCCTGCACCAGCGGTTCGAGCGCGGCGTTGCAGTGCGTGGTGGCTGCGCGGTCACCCGACGTGGCCGCATCGCACAACGCACGGAAAGCCCTGGGCGCCAGGTTGGCTACCACCGAGATGACGCCGGCGGCGCCTGCCAGCATGGCTTGCGCCCCGCTGCCATCGTCGCCGGACAGATAGACGAAATCCGACCGTACAAGTTCCGCGGTGTGCCGGATGCGCTCCGCATCGCTGCGCGCTTCCTTGATGCCGATGATCGCAGGGTGATCGCGCAACACCGCCGTGGTTTCCGGCGCCAGGTCGCACGCGGTACGACTAGGCACGTTGTAGAGGATGACCGGCAAACCACCGTGATCGGCCACTTCCAGGAAATGGCGGCGCAGGCCTTCCTGCGTGGGACGCACGTAATACGGCGCTACCACCAACGCGGCATCCGCGCCGAGCGAACGGGCACGTTTCGTAAGCGCTACGGTTTTGGCGGAACCGGCCTCGCCGGTTCCCGCAACGACCGGAATACGGCCACCGACATGCTCGACCGCGAAGGCCAGCAGTCGATCGTATTCATCGTGTTCGAGCATGTGGGCTTCGCCGGTGGAACCAGCGACGACCACCGCCTGGGTGCCGCCCGCGATCTGGAAATCGAGCAGGCGGCCGAATGCCGCCAAGTCGAGCGCCCCATCCAAGCCGAATGGAGTGACCAGCGCGCAGACGCTTCCGTGAATCTTCATGGCGCGATCCGCACAATACAAAATATGGACATGGCATCTTACTTGCGGGCTCGCGGGACGGGCAAGTAAGCTGGCGTATCGTTCGTCGTCATCCCGCACGACGCGGGGTCGCCACCATCCATGTCCACCAACCCTTTCTCCGCGCGATCCAGCAACGACCATCAACTGCTGATCCAGACGCTGACGCCGGCCACACGTACGCCGCTGCTCGCACTGGCCCGGCGCATTGCCGATGCCGGCTGCAATTTGTCCGATGCACGCGTATCCACCATCGGTGCGGATACCTCACTCACCCTCCTCGCCAGCGGTGCCTGGGACGCGGTGGCCAAGCTCGAAACCGCACTGGCCAAACTGGCACGCGAGGAAGAGCTGCGTCTTACGCATTACCGCACCAATCTGCGCGAACCCAGCGGACACCTGCTGCCGTATCTGGTGGAAGTGGTGTCGTCCGATCGCCCCGGCATCCTGGTAAAGATCGTCGATTTCTTCAGCCGCCACGACATCAGCGTGGAGCAGCTGAGTTCCATGCGTTACCAGGCCATGCAGACGGGTGCCGCGATGTTCCAGGCGCAGTTCACGATCGGAGTACCGGACAAATTGCACATCGCCGCCTTGCGCGATGATTTCCTGGAGTTCTGCGATGGCCTGAATCTGGACGCCATCATGGACCCGGTGAAGTTCTAGGATGCGCCGCTTCCAGTCATCTGACAAGGCTGTTTCCGTCACATAACACGCGCTAGTCTCCGCTCCAGCAGTTGCTAAACGTAAGTCTGGCTACCGGAGAGCCCATGCCCGAACTAGGCAAGAAAGTCCCCAAGCTGCAAGGCGTCACCGGCGACGGCAGTACGCTGAAGCTCGATTCACTGAAAGGCCAATGGGTAGTCATCTACTTCTACCCCAAAGACAGCACCCCGGGTTGCACCAACGAAGCCAAAGACTTCCGCGACCTCTATCCCAAGTTCAAAAAGCGCCATGCCGAGATCATCGGTGTCTCGCGCGACTCGGTGAAATCCCACGCCAACTTCGCCAGCAAGCAGGAACTGCCGTTCCCGCTGGTATCCGATGCGGACGAAACCTGGTGCAGTGCTTTCGACGTGATCCACGAAAAAGTGCTGTACGGTAAACGTCACATGGGCGTGGTACGCAGTACCTTCCTGATCGATCCCGACGGCAAGCTCGCCGCGGAGTGGCGGGGCGTAAAAGTGCCCGGCCATGCCCAGGCGGTGCTCGACACCATTCCTGCTCGGTGAGTCTTACGTCCGTCCACATCGCCATCGATTACGTGACGCAATCCATCCCTCCTGCCTCGTGAGGTTCCTTCCGCATGACCGGAAGCAAGCGCATTTACGCCCTCGACACCAACGTGCTGCTGCATGATCCGACCTCGCTGTTCCGCTTCGAGGAGCACGACGTCTTCATCCCGATGACCGTTCTGGAGGAACTGGATGAAAAGAAGAAAGGCGCCTCGGAAGTTTCCCGCAACGGGCGCCAGGTCAGCCGCTTTCTCAATGAATTGATCGAACGCGGCAACGGCCACGGCATCAGCAATGGCTTGGAACTGCAAAGCCCCCAAGGCGTCTCGCTCAGGCGCGGCGCGGCGGTTGGCCGGCTGTATTTCCAGCAACGCACCACCAATGGACATGGCAAGGCCGACAACCAGATTCTTTCCGCAGTCATCGAGCTGAAGGAAGAAAATCCGGGTCGCTCCGTCATCCTGGTCACCAAGGACATCAACCTGCGCATCAAGGCCAAGATCTATGGCATCGATGCGGAGGATTACGAAAACGACCGTGCACTGGACGATTTCGCCCTGCTATATACCGGCTCGTCCGAACTGCCGGAGGATTTCTGGGATCGCCATCCGGAAGTGCAATCATGGAACGAACGCGGCCGCACCTTCTACAAAGTCGATCGCCGCAAAGACGAGGATTGGCATCCGCAACAGTGTCTGTTTCTGCCCGGCGACAACAGCGTGGAACTTCGGGTGCTGCATGTCGACGAAGTGCGCGCCACACTGGTGCTACTCGATGATCACAGCCACACCAATCACAGCGTGTGGGGCATTGCTTCGCGCAATCGCGAGCAGAATTTCGCGCTGAATGTACTGATGGATCCCGATGTCGACTTCGTCACCCTGCTTGGTACTGCCGGCACCGGCAAGACCTTGCTGGCGCTCGCGGCAGGTTTGGCGCAGGTGATGGATCAACAGCGCTACCGCGAAATCATCATGACGCGCGCCACCGTGTCGGTTGGTGAAGACATCGGTTTTCTTCCCGGCACCGAAGAAGAAAAGATGACGCCGTGGATGGGTGCGCTCACCGACAACCTCGAAGTGCTCGCCAATCCGGAAGAAGGCGGTAGTTGGGGACGGCAGGCCACCAACGACCTGCTTGCCTCGCGCATCAAGATCCGTTCGCTCAATTTCATGCGCGGACGTACCTTTCTGTCGCGCTATCTGATCATCGATGAGGCGCAGAACCTCACGCCGAAGCAGATGAAAACGCTGATTACGCGCGCGGGTCCTGGTACCAAGATCGTGTGCCTGGGCAATGTGGAGCAGATCGACACGCCTTACCTCACCGAAACCACCTCGGGTTTGACGTATGCAGTCGATCGCTTCAAGCATTGGGCGCATTCGGCACATATCACGCTGCGGCGTGGCGAGCGTTCGCGGTTGGCGGATTTTGCGTCCGAGGCGTTGTAATGCTTCGCTATGCGAAGGCGCATCCCGATGTTCGCCGGGATGCCCTTCAGGGCAAATCGTCATTCCGGCGAAAGCCGGAATCCAGTCAAGTACGATGTGCGAAGCACGCAAAACCTTTTTATGTCGTGTGCTTGCGCACGGGTTTATTTAACTGGATTCCGGCTTCCGCCGGAATGACGAGCAAAGAGCGTGGCAGTTCCCAACCAGCCAATCATCGCCCTCACCATCGCCGGTTCCGATTCCGGTGGTGGTGCCGGTATTCAAGCGGATCTGAAAACCTTCCATGCACATGGCGTGCACGGCCTCTCCGCCATCGCCGCCATAACCTCGCAAAATACCCGCGGTGTCACCGCCGTGCACCCGGTACCGCTCTTACATATCCGCAGCCAGATCGAGGCTGTATTCGATGATTTCCCCATCGCCGCCGTAAAGACCGGCATGCTGGGCAACGCGGCGACGGTGCGCTTGGTGGCGAAGGCACTGCGCAAACGCAAGCCGGCATGGGTGGTGATCGATCCGGTGATGATCTCGACCAGCGGCTCGCGCTTGCTGGATGAAGATGCGATCGAGGCGGTAATCAAACACCTGATTCCGCTGGCCGACGTGCTCACGCCCAACCTGCCCGAAGCCGAGGCCTTGCTGGGCCATCGGCTGCGCACGACGAAACAACTTGCGGAGGCCGGGCACGCCCTGCTCGCGCTTGGCGCGCGCGGCGTGTTGCTCAAAGGTGGTCATGGCCGCGGCAATGAAGTGATCGACCGTTATTTCGACAAGGAGGGCACGATGGAAATCCGCCACGCCCGTCTTCCACGAGAAGGCCATGGCACAGGTTGTACGCTGGCCTCGGCGATCGCCGCGGAACTGGCCAAGGGCGCAACGCCACGCCAGGCGGTACGCCGGGCCGTAGCCTACGTACAACGCGCACTGAAAAACGGCTACCGCCCGGGTAGCGGTACGGCCTACGTTCTCCATCACTAAGCAACATTTGCCGTAAAATTGCCTAGCGGCCATCCGGCCCCATATCCAGGCCATTCCCTTAAAGCCGCCTTCACGATGGATTTCCTCAGCCCCCGATTCATCATCCTCTACGTGCTGCTGGCCTTCGTGCTGTGCGTGCTGCTGATACATCTGCGCGGCCGCGCGCGACTGCGCTTCGATCGCCAGCTGGTGGATCACTCCGCCGTGTTCGCGCCGTACAACCTCCTGATGTACGCCTTCTCGGCCGTACCGGCGCGGCCGATCCTGGATCGCAACGGCTTTCCGCAACTGGACCTGCTGAAAGACAACTGGCAAACGATCCGCGACGAAGCGCTGCAGTTGTTCGACGAAGGCCATATCCGCGCCGCCGAAAAACACAACGACGCCAGCTTCAACAGCTTCTTCAAACAGGGTTGGAAGCGCTTCTACTTGAAGTGGTACGGCGAGCCGCTGGCCTCAGCTGAAACGCTGTGCCCAAAGACCGTGGCGCTGCTCAATGCCATTCCCAGCGTCAAAGCGGCGATGTTCGCCACGCTGGCACCGCAAAGCAAACTCAATCCGCATCGTGATCCGTTCGCGGGTTCGCTGCGCTACCACCTCGGCTTGATCACGCCGAACTCGCGCGATTGCCGCATTTTCGTCGACGGCGAAGAACATGCCTGGGGCGACGGCAAGGACATCGTGTTCGACGAAACCTACGTGCACTGGGTGGAAAACAAGACCGACCAGACGCGCGTGATCCTGTTCGCCGATGTCGAACGTCCGCTGCGCACGCGGCTGATGGGCGCCATCAATCATCGCGTGGGGGCCTTTATGGGCAAGATCACCGCCTCGCCGAATACCGAATCGCCGGAAGAGAAAACCGGCTTCGTCAATCGCATGTTCGCACTCAACCAGCGTAGCCGCGAGCGCAGCCGTGCGTTCAAGAAGAAGTATCCGAAGCTGTTCCGCGCGGTGAAATACGTCGGCATGCTGATCTTTATCTGGCTGGTGTTTCTCGCCCCCTGGCCATTCGTGCACTGAGGCCGTCACATTTCAGCTGTCTTCCACGTCCTGGCTGTAGGCCCTCACCGGAAACGACCATGGATGCGCACACCCAACTCTTCCAGAAACACCGCCCCCGCCTGCTGGGCCTTGCCTATCGCATGCTCGGTACGCAGGCGGATGCCGAAGACGTACTGCACGATGCATGGCTGCGCTGGCATGCGCAGGACAAAGTCAGCCTGGATGATCCTGAAGCGTGGCTAGTCACCGTCACGACTCGCCTGGCATTGGACCGGCTCCGCCGAGCCAAAGTAGAGCGCCAGCATTACACCGGCCCGTGGCTGCCCGAGCCACTGATCGACGCGGAAGAACAACCGGACACCCAAGCCGAGCAGGCTGAAACGCTCACCTTGTCGTTTCTGTTGATGCTCGAACGACTCACCCCGGAAGAACGGGCCGCATTCCTGCTGCGCGAAGTGTTCGACTACAGCCATGCGGAAGCGGCAATCATCCTCGGCATCACGGAAGAAGCATGCCGCCAGCGCACGCATCGCGCCAAGCAGCGGCTACGCGAAGAGCGTGCTCGCTTCACCACCAACGCACAAACCCAGCGGTATCTGCTCGAACGTTTTGCGCAAGCGCTGCAGCATCCCACCGAGGAAAACCTGCGCGTTCTGCTTGCCGAAGATGCCATGCACGTCGCCGATGGCGGTGGCCTGGTCTCCGCGACATTGCGGCCGCTGCTGGGCAGCGAGCGCATCGCACGGTTGTATGTGCAGATCAACAAGAAGGAGCAAGGCCACGATGTACATCGGGAGCTGCAGACGGTGAACGGTGCGCCTGCGCTGCTGACCTGGGTAGATGGCCAGCTGACCACGGCCATCTGGATCGAATGCGACAACGATCGCATCGTCTCCCTGCAGGTATTGCGCAACCCCGAAAAATTGGCCCGTCTGGCTGCTGTCACGAAATGGCTGGGTGGCTCGTCCTTGCATTGAAACGGCCAACAATGGCCGCCCAAACGAGGACCCTTCCATGTCACGTCTTTCCTACCAAACCTATCCCGAAGCCCTGAAGCCGCTGTTCGCGATGAAGGCGCACATCGACAAATCCGGCCTTGAAAAAAGCCTGACGCATTTAGTGATGATGCGCGCTTCGCAGCTCAACGGCTGCGCTTATTGCATGGACATGCATAGCAAGGAAGCACGCGCCGATGGCGAAACCGAGCAGCGCCTGTACGTGCTGCAAGCATGGCGCGAAACGCCGTTCTACAGTGATCGCGAACGTGCGGCGCTGGCATGGTGCGAAGCCGTGACGCGGCTTGATCCGGTTCACGGCGTGCCGGATGACGTCTACGAACAGGCGCGTGCGCAGTTCAGCGAGAAGGAACTGATGGATCTGAATCTGCTGGTGATCCTGATCAACAGCTGGAATCGCATTGCGATTCCATCGAAGAAGGAGCCGGACTATCAGCTGCCGGAGCGCAAGGTGGCTTGACGCCACGCGAGACCATCAAGCCCCTCTCCCAAAGGGAGAGGGGAATACAACAATTAAGCCTTCACCCGCTTCGCAATCGCCTCGCCAAAGCTCTGCGTCGAGCCCTTGCCGCCGATATCCGGCGTGACGTGTTCGCGATCATTCGCCATCGTGTCGCGAATCGCCTCACGCAGCTTGGTGCCCTTCTCCACCATGCCCAGGTGATCGATCATGTCGGCCGCGGCCAGCAGCAGCGCGCACGGATTGGCGATGCCCTTGCCAGCAATATCAGGCGCAGAGCCGTGCACCGCTTCAAAGATCGCTGCGTGCTCGCCAATGTTGTCACCCGGTGCAAGACCGAGACCGCCAACCAGTCCGGCGCACAGGTCCGACAAGATGTCGCCGAACAGATTGGTGGTGACGATCACGTCGAACTGTTCGGGGCGCATCACCAACTGCATGCAGGCGTTGTCCACGATCATCTCGTTGAACTCGATCTGCGGAAAATCCTTCGCAATCTCGCGCGCCACGTTGAGGAACAGGCCCGACGCGGTCTTGATGATGTTGGCCTTGTGCACGGCCGTGACTTTCTTGCGGCCTTTCTTCACCGCCATCTCAAAGGCATAGCGCACAATGCGCGCGCAGCCCTTGCGCGTGACGCGGATCATCGAGGTGGCCAGTTCGCCGTCTTCCGACAACGTCTGCCCTTCGGAGAGGTACGCGCCTTCAGTGTTCTCTCGCACCGTGATGATGTCGATGTTGTCGTAGCGCGCCTTGGTGCCGGGGAAGCTGATCGCCGGACGCACATTGGCGTAGAGATCGAAATGGCGGCGCAGCGTGACATTGATCGAGGTGAAGCCGCCACCCACCGGCGTGGTCAGCGGACCCTTCAACGCCACCTTATGCTTGGCGATCGCATCGAGTGTGGGCTTGGGCAACAGGTCACCCTGCTTTTCGAGCGCGATCATGCCGGCTTCGACAGTGTCGTAGGTGAGACCGCAATCGAGGGCGTCGAGCACGTGCAGCGTGGCGGCCATGATCTCCGGGCCGATGCCATCGCCCGGGATCACCGCAATGGTCTTGCTCATGGTGGGAACTCCTTGGGGAATGAAGCGGGGATGCCGGCACGCAGGGGAAGGCGCCTGGCTGAAAACTGCGCAATTATCCCTGATGCGCCTGTCGGCGAACAGCCTGAGAAGGCTGGCAGGCGTTGGAAATGCTCGTATGGAGCGTTGCTTCAATTCGAATGAAGGATTTCCCCGCGCAAACCTCAAATTCGTCGTCCCAGCGAAAGCCGGGACCCAGCGACTTTGCTTTTCCCGCTTGAAAGGCACTGGGTCCCGGCTTTCGCCGGGACGACGGTTCAAGGCTCTTTTAGCCCCTGCGCCGAGAAGGCCATTCGATTAATCGTGCTCGCCGCAACCTTCCGCCTGCCCGACCGCAGTACCACCTTCCAGCCGATCCAGAAAATCCACCGCCCGTCGCAAATGCGGAATCACGATCGATCCACCCACCACCAGGCCCACGCTGAACACTTCAAAGAATTCATCGCGCGTCACGCCCACGTCCTTGCACTGCGCAATGTGATAGCTGATGCAATCATCGCAACGCAGCACCATCGAAGCGACCAGGCCGAGCATCTCCTTGGTCTTCACATCCAGCGCGCCGGGCTTGTAGGTCTGTGTGTCCAGCGCAAAAAAGCGGCGAACCACCTGGTTGTCTTCCGCCAGAATCCGTTCGTTCATGCGTTGGCGGAAAGCCGTGAATTCGGCGACGCGATCCTTCTCGGAGCTCATGCGGCGGCTCCCAGCAATTGGGCCAGTTTGCCGCTGCGATCGGCGGCGACCAGGTCGTCATAACCACCCACGTGCTGATCGTTGATGAAGATCTGCGGCACGGTGCGACGCCCACCGCTGCGCCGGAGCATGGTGTCGCGCTGGGCCGGATCGGTATCCACCATCACCTCTTCCCACGCCAGGCCTTTAGCCTTCAGCAGGTTCTTGGCGGCTACGCAGTACGGGCATACCGCGGTGGAATAGACTTCGATCTTGGGCATCACGAAACTCCGGAATAACTTGCGCCGTAAATGGCGGCAGCGCTGATGAAAGCAACCCGTTCGGGGCTGAACTGACACACTGTCGAACGGTCTCAGTGATATTGTCGTTCATCTATGACCACACCGCATCGCCATCTCCGTAAACGCCTGCTGATCACGCTGGCCGCCGCCAGCGTGGCCTTTGCCGCGGGCGCGCAAGACAAGCCCGACGATATCCGCCTACCCGATCTCGGCAGCTCGGCCAACGCACTGATCACACCACAGGAAGCGCAGGACTACGGCGCCATGATGCTGCAGCAGATGCGTGCGCTGGACATGGTGGTGGACGACCCGCTACTGGATGACTACATCAATAACCTTGGCTTCCGCCTGGTCGCGAACTCAGCCAAGCCGAAGGACCACTTCGCTTTCTTCATCGCCAAGGACCCGGTGATCAATGCGTTTTCGGCACCCGGCGGCTACATCGGCATCGACTCCGGCTTGATCGTCATCACGCGCAACGAAGATGAGCTGGCTGCCGTGATGGCACACGAAATCGGCCATATCACGCAAAACCATCTGCAGCGCGCTTACGAATCGGCCAAGAAGGACACGCCACTGATGGCGCTGATCGCCCTGGGCGCGATCGCCGCGGGCGGTGCAGCCGGTGGGCAGGCCGCGGCGGCCACCTTGCTCGGCGGCCAGGGCGTGCTGATGCAGAAGGAAATCAACTTCACCCGCAAGGACGAAGCCGAGGCGGACCGCACCGGCATCGAAACGCTGGCCAAATCCGGTTACGACCCGAACGCCATGGCCGGTTTCTTCCAGCGCATGGAAGATGAGATGAGCGCCGACTCCGGTGGCTTCCAGGTGCCTTCCCTGCTGCAAGACCACCCGGTCACCGCCGAGCGCATCAGCGATGCCAAAGCACGCGCCGGCACGCTGATTGCCGCGCAAAAGCTGCAACCCAGCGGCAACCTGCTCGACAAGAACCGCTGGGCACAGCAGACCGCTCCGATCGCCTACGTCAAAGATCCGACCACCCTGCTCCCTGCCAAGCGCAGCTCAGGCCAAGGCCCCAACACCTACCTGCTGATGCGTGAGCGCGTGCGCGTGTTGTCCGACGACGCCTATCGCATGGCCAACTATTACGCAGGCCTGCTCGGCCGCCAGGATGGCCGCTACAACACCCCGGAGAACCACTACGGCTATGCGCTGGCATTGACGCGCAGTGGCCAGGGCGGCAAGGCCGTCGCTCAGTTGCAGCCCCTGCTGGATAAGTCTCCTGACAATCTGATCATTCGCCTGGCCATGGCCGATGCGCGCCTGCAGGCCGGTGAACGCGGTGCCGCCCTGGATATCTACGCTGCGCTTAACACCGAATCCCCGCGCAACAAGGCCGTCGGCGTGGCTTACGCCAATGCGCTCACCTTTGGTGGCAGCACCGAACAGGCCACCCAGGCCGCCCAGCTGCTGCGCCCGATGCTGGAAGACACGGACGAACCAAGCCTGTTCACCGCCTATGCCCGCGCCAGCGAAAAGGCCGGTGACAAGGTGCGTGCTGGCGAGGCCTACGCCCAGGCCAGCTACCTCTCCGGACGACCCTTCGATGCCATGGAGCAGCTCAAGACCCTGCTCAAGCGCAACGATCTGGACTACTACGCCCGCGCCCGCATCCAGGCGCACATCGCCGAACTCACTCCGCTGGTGATGGAGCTGCGCAAGCGGCGCGTATCCACGGATGACAATCCGGATGGCACCAGTCAAACGCAGCAGCAATTCGGTTCGGGTTGCAAGGGCAGGCTTTGTTTCAGCATGGGGGCGAATGGCCAATAGGCTGGGCAGTCCCACCTGCGAAGGGCTTCAAATGCGCGCCAAGACACTGTTTTCACAAGCTGTCATAGGCTCGTAACATTGCACCGCTGCAATATTTGCGTCATAGGCCACCCCTCCGGACCTGAGCGTGCACAAACGCATCCTGATTGTTGAAGACGAAGCCTCCATCCGCGACATGGTCGCCTTCGCCCTGCGCAAGGCCGGCATGGATACCGCACAAGCGGCCGATGCACGCACGGCACAAATGTCCATCGCCGAACAGGTGCCGGATCTGATCCTGCTCGACTGGATGCTGCCCGGCACCAGCGGCCTGGACCTGGCCCGCCGCCTGCGCAAGGAAGAACTCAGTCGCGAGATCCCGATCATCATGCTCACCGCGCGCGGCGAGGAAATGGATCGTGTGAATGGCCTGGAAGCTGGCGTGGACGACTATGTCGTCAAACCCTTCTCCACCCGCGAGCTGATCGCCCGCATCAAGGCCGTGCTGCGGCGCAGCCAGGGCGACGACGGTTCGGGCATGGTGGAACTTGGCCGCCTGCGCATCGATGGTCCGGCGCACCGCGTGTTCGCCGGTGACGAGCCGGTGCCGATCGGTCCCACCGAATACCGCCTGCTGTATTTCTTCATGACCCATCCGGAACGCGTCTACTCTCGCGCGCAATTGCTCGACCATGTGTGGGGCGGCAGCGTGTATGTGGAAGAGCGCACGGTTGACGTGCATATCCGCCGCCTGCGCAAGACACTCGAGCCGTGGAAGCTCGAGGACATGGTGCAAACGGTAAGAGGCGCCGGTTATCGTTTCTCGGCGAGCCCCTGAGGCAAAGCCCTGATGAAAAACCTGGTCGAAAGCGCCTGGAAACTTCCCCTCGCGCTGGCCGGGGGGCTGGTCGTGGGCGCCTTCGGCGGCTGGCTGGCGGGTGGTCACGTGGCCACCGGTGTGGCGCTGGTCGCTATAGCAGAGATTGTCTTGCTGCTGACGCATTTGCGTCACATTCCTAAGCCCATCATGAGCTTACCCTCCGCCCCCCCGGTTGGTACTTCCGACCCCTCCCGGCATGACCGATTCATGATGCGCTCCCGACGCCTAGCCGCCAATCTGCATGATCTACGCCGTGCCGCAGGCAGCCTGCCGGACGCCATCGTGCTGCTCGACCAGGAGCAGCACGTGCGGTGGTTCAACCATGCCGCCGAAAGCCTGCTCGGCCTGCGCCGCCCGCAAGATCGTGGCGTGGTGCTGAAGGAACGCCTGCATAACTCCGAACTGGCTGGCTGGCTGGAAGAACCCTCGCCTGAGCCGCTCAACGACGTCAGCGCACCGGGCGCACCCAGCCGCCACATCAACGTGACCTTGCTGCCGTTCGGCGCACGCCAACGCTTGCTGCTGGCGCGCGACATCAGTCACATGTCGCGGCTGGAACAGATTCGCCGCGATTTCGTGGCCAACGTGTCGCATGAATTGCGCACGCCGCTCACCGTGATTCACGGCTATCTGGAACTGCTCGATCCAGAAGACGTACCGCACCTGGCGCCCGTGCTCAACGAGATGCGCGCGCAATCCAAGCGCATGGGCCAGATCGTGGAAGACCTGCTCACGCTGTCGCGCCTGGAAACGCAGGATCACGTCAGCGAAGAACGCGTGCCGATGGCACCGCTGCTTGCCACGCTGCGCAAGGAAGCCGAAGCGCTAAGCCAAGGACGCCACAGCATTACCGTGGAAAACATGGCGAACATCGACCTGCTCGGTTCGCCGAAAGATCTGCACAGCGCGTTGTCCAATCTGGTCAGCAACGCAGTGCGCTATACGCCCACCGGCGGGCGCATCACCATTCGCTGGGAACGCACGGCGGAAGGTGCCAACTATTCGGTCACCGACACCGGCTACGGCATTCCTGCCGATCACCTGTCACGCCTTACCGAACGCTTCTACCGCGTCTCCTCCAGTCGTTCGCGCGACAGCGGCGGCACGGGCCTGGGACTTTCCATCGTCAAGCACGTGCTTGGCTTGCATCAGGCGCGTCTGGATATCCGCAGCACGCCGGGCCAGGGTTCCACCTTTACGTGCTGCTTTGGCCGTGAGCGGTTGATGGGGCCGGAAACGCAGGAGTCCCGGCCGGAGTGAACAGGCTGGGTCCGCATCGCATTACAAAACGTTGAACAGCTTCTTACAAACACATAGGCGCAACACCGGCTCCTGAGTAAGAATGTGTGGATGCCGCGTCGCCAAGCCACCCAATCCGCTATTGTCGAAACGCCCCAGCCCGAGCTGTTCCTGAGCCGTGAGCTGGCCACGCTTGAGTTCAATTTCCGAGTGCTGGCGCAAGCGCGCGACACCCGCATTCCGCTGCTGGAACGCCTGCGCTATCTCAGCATCGTGGCCAACAACCTCGATGAATTCTTCGAAGTGCGCGTGGCAATGCTCAAGCATCACCACCAGTTCGGTTCGGCCGCACCCGGTCCTGACGGCATCCCTTCCGGCGATCTGCTGGCACGCATCCGCGAACGCGTGCTCGATCTGGTCAGCGCGCAATACACCACCTGGCAGGACGAACTCGGCCCGGCACTGGCTGCCGAGAACATCCACTTCCTCACGCGCTCGCAGTGGACGCCGCGCCAGCGCCGCTGGTTGCACGGCTACTTTGAAAACGAAGTGCTGCCGGTGTTGTCGCCGCTGGGACTCGATCCCGCGCATCCATTCCCGCGCATCCTCAACAAGACCTTGAACATCGCGGTGGTGCTGCAAGGCCGTGACGCCTTCGGTCACGAAGGCCACATGGCGCTGGTGCGCGCACCGCGTTCGCTGCCACGCATCATCCGCATTCCCAACGAGGTATGCGGCCCCGGCGATCACTACGTGTTCCTGGCCGAGTTGCTGCAAGCCTTCGTCGACATGATGTTCCCCGGCTTCAAGGTCGCCGGCTCCTATCAATTCCGCGTCACCCGCAACAGCGAGCTGATCGTGGAAGAGGAAGAAGTCGAGAACCTCGCCCGCGCCCTGGCGGAAGAGCTGCACGGCCGCGGCTATGCGCGTCCGGTACGGCTGGAGATCGGCGTCGATTGCCCGCAGTCGATCGTGTCGATGTTGATCAACAACTTCCAGCTCGAAGAAAGCGACGTCTATCGTTGCAACGGCCCGGTCAACATCATCCGCGCCGGGCTGGTCTACGACGAACTTGATCATCCCGCGCTGAAATTTCCACGCTTCACCTCAGCCTTGCCCGCAGCGCTGAGCGGTGGACGGAATATCTTCGACGTACTCAACCAGCGCGACATCCTGCTGCATCATCCCTACGAATCTTTCAACGCCGTGGTCGATCTGCTGCGCGAAGCCGTGCAGGATCCGGACGTGCTCGCCATCAAGCAGACGCTGTACCGCGCCGGCAAGGACACCCCGCTGGTGGACTTGCTTATCGAGGCTGCACGCAGCGGCAAGGACGTCACCGTGGTGATCGAACTGCGCGCGCGGTTCGATGAAGAAGCCAACATCCGCTTCGCCACACTTCTGCAGGAAGCCGGCGTGCAGGTGGTGTACGGCGTGGTGGGCTTCAAGACGCACGCCAAGATGATGCTGATCGTGCGGCGCGAGAATGGCCACCTGCGTCGCTACGTGCACCTTTCCACCGGCAACTACCATCAAGCCAACAGCCGTCTCTACACCGACATCGGCCTGATGACGGCCAATCCGGAGTTCGGCGAAGACCTGCACAAGATTTTCCAGCAGCTCTCGGGCCTTGGGCCGATGATCAACCTCAAGCGCCTGCTGCACTCGCCGTTCACGCTGTACAAGAACGTGGTGGAGAAGATCGAACGGGAGACCGCGCACGCACGCAACGGCAAGCCAGCGCGGATCGTCGCCAAGCTCAACGCGATGAACGAGTCGCATGTGATCGAAGCGCTCTACACCGCAGCGCAGGCGGGCGTGGAGATCGACCTGATCGTGCGCGGCGCCTGCACGCTACGCCCGGGCTTGCCCGGCATTTCCGAACGCATCCGCGTGCGCTCGATCGTGGGGCGCTTCCTTGAACACAGCCGCGTGTACTGGTTCGCCAACGATGGCAAACCAGAGCTTTACTGCGCCAGCGCGGACTGGATGGAACGAAACCTGATACGACGCATCGAAGTAGCCTTCCCCATTCTCGATCCGCAGCTCGCAACGCGCGTGTATGAGGAAACGCTGGCCAATTACCTGGCAGACAACACGGACGCCTGGTTGCTGGACAGCGGCGGCCAATACACGCGCGCCACACCCGGTGAGGACAAGCCGCATTCGGCGCAAGAAGCCTTGTTGGAGAAGCTGTGCAGTGCGTCGGTAATCACGCCTGCTCGCTCCCCCATTGCGTCAACGCTCCGGACCGGCCAGTAGGTTGGGGTGCAAACCCCAACATCGCCATGCCCATTCTTGCGTTGGGGTTTGCACCCCAACCTACGAAACCTACAGGGTTGATGATGTTCGCATCCATGCGAGAATCCCCGGCAGTTCGAACAGGAGTCCCGCGTGAGCCTCGGTGACCAGATGCAGATCAAGGATGGCGAGCTCATGGCCGCCGTCGACATCGGCTCAAACAGTTTTCACATGGTCGTCGCGCGCATGGAGCATGGCGAACCGCGGGTGATCGACCGCCTGCGCGAAACGGTGCGCATGGCCGCCGGCCTGCGTGCCGATGGCACCCTGGATGCCGAGCATCGCGCCCGTGCCCTCAATTGCCTGGCCCGCTTCGGTCAGCGCATTGCCGGCATTCCCACCGCCCGTGTACGCGCGGTGGCCACGAATACAGTGCGCCGCCTCGCTTCGCCACAAGCCTTCCTCACCGCCGCAGAAGCCGCGCTCGGACATCCGGTGGAAGTGGTATCCGGCCGCGAGGAAGGCCGTCTGATCTTCCTGGGCGTGTCGCATGACCTGCCCACTTCGCGCGATCCCCGCCTGGTCATCGACATCGGCGGTGGCAGTACCGAATTCATCATCGGCCGCGGCCTCGCCCCGCTGCACACTGAAAGCGTGCAGGTAGGCTGCATTGCCACCACGCAACGGTTTTTCCCCGGCGGCAAGCTCACACGCAAGCGCTGGCAACGGGCGCGCGGTGAAATCGGTGTCTTGCTGCAACAGTTCTCGGAGGAGTACCTGGAAGCCGGCTGGATCGACGCCTTCGGCTCTTCCGGCAGCGCCAAGGCGATCGGCGCCGTGGTGCAAGCCATGAAGTTTTCCGATCACGGCGTGACTCCCACATCACTGGCCATGTTGCGCGATGCGCTGCTTGAACAGGGACAGATCAGCGCACTGAAGCTGCCGGGCCTGTCCGACGATCGCGCGCCGGTGTTTACCGGTGCCGTGGTGATTTTCGAAGCAGCGTTCGCCGCGCTCGGCATCGAACGTCTGCAAGTATGCGAAAGCTCGATGCGCGAAGGCCTGCTATGGGATCTGATCGGCCGCGCCGGCGGCACCGATCCACGTACGTCCAGCATTGATGCGCTGGCCAACCGTTATGCCGTGGATCGCGCGCAAGCGCGCCGCGTGGAATCCACGGCGCTGATGCTGTTCGACCAGGCGGCTCCGAACTGGAAGCTGGATGGCGAAGCGCGCGAGTGGCTGTCATGGATCGCGCGTGTGCATGAAATCGGCCTGGCGATCGCACACAGCCAGTATCACCAGCATGGTGCCTACATCCTGCGCAACGCCGACCTCGCCGGCTTCTCCAAGCAGGAACAGCATCTACTCGCCACCATCGTGCAAGCGCATCGGCGCAAGCCGGACAAGACCAGCTTCTCCGCCCTGCCGCAGCGCTACCGCCAGCTCGCCCGCTACATCACCGCCCTGCTGCGCCTGGCTGTGCTATTCCGCCGTGCACGCCGCCCCGAATCGCTGCCACCGTTGCGCCTCTCGGCCAGCGCCCAGCGCCTGGGACTGAGCCTGCCGGCAACGTGGCTGGAACAGCATCCGCTCACGCAGGCGGACCTGGAGCAGGAAATCACGCCCATGGCCGAGCTGGGTCTGGCGTTGTCGATCGGCACCGAATGAAACCCATCTTCCCACCAGGCGAGGTGCATCGGCACCCATCAGCCATAAGCAGACGCCACCCGCGTATCATGCCCGGATATTTCAGCCGTACCGCCCCTATCATGCCCAAGTACCTGCTGACCGCCCTCTTCCTGCTCGCTGCTCCGCTCGCCGTTGCGCAGACCGCCAAGCCGTCTGCCGCACCCACTGCGCCCGCGGCCGCCAATCCCCAAGTGACGCTGCATACTTCGCAGGGCGACATCACGCTGGAGCTCTACGCGGACAAATCGCCCAAGAGCGTGGCGAATTTCCTGCGCTACGTGCACGAAGGCTTTTATGCCGGCACCGTGTTCCATCGGGTCATTCCCGGCTATTTGATTCAAGGCGGCCTCTATACCGCCGAGCTGCAGCCGCGCCGCACGCATTCACCGGTCGCCAGCGAAGCGGACAACGGCCTGTCCAATCTGCGCGGCACCGTTGCCGTCGCGCGCGGTGCCGATCCGAATTCGGGCACCTCGCAGTTCTTCATCAACCTCGTAGACGATCGCCGTCTCGACTACGCCGGCAACCAGAGCGGCCTCACCTGGGGCTACACCGTGTTCGGCAAAATCATCAAGGGCATAGACGTGGTGGACAAGATCGCCGCCCTTCCCACGCATGCACAAGGGCCGTTCGCCGCTGACGTGCCCACACCGCTGGTGGTGATCGAAAGCGCAAGCGTGGCCGGCGAAGAAGCACCGGCAGCGCCCAGCACCATGGCAAAGCCATCCCCCATGGCGCCACGCAAGTCGAAATGAGCACGCTGTTCATTTCCGACCTGCACCTGGACGATAGCCGCCCGCACATCACCTCGCTGTTCGAGCACTACCTGGCCGGTGACGAAGTGCGCCGTGCCGATGCGCTGTACATCCTCGGCGACCTGGTCGAGGCATGGGTGGGCGATGACGACGATGCCGAACTGCCCAACCGCATAGCCCGCGCCACCACCGCCGTACGCGATGCGGGCGTGCCGGTGTACTTCATCGTCGGCAACCGGGACTTCCTGCTCGGCGAAGCCTTCGCGACGCGTGCCGGTTTTACATTGCTCGAAGACGGCGCCGTGCACGATCTGTATGGCACGCCCACACTGCTGATGCATGGTGACGTGCTCTGCACCGATGACGTGGCCTATCAGCAATTGCGCCGCCAACTGCGCTCACCCCAATGGAAAGCACACGTCTTGTCCATGCCCCTGGATGCACGCCGAGCCCTGGCCGCCAAAGCGCGCGCCGAAAGCCGCAGCTACACCAGCAGCGCCGAAGAAACACTGATGGATGTGAACGCTGACGCCGTCGCTGAAGCGATGCGCCATGCAGGTGTCACGCATTTGATCCATGGACACACGCATCGCCCTGCGGTCCACCATTTCGAATTGGACGGCCAGACCGCCGAGCGTATCGTGCTGGGCGATTGGTACGAGCAAGGCTCCGTGCTGCGAGTCAGCCCAGAAGGCCGCAAATTGCGGGCCATCAGCAACTAGCCGCGAAGCGGGCTTGTTTGGCTTTTTGCTGATGCCGACTTCGTGTCGACGCGTCCCTCTGACCTCGTAGAGAAGCGTAGGAATAGAGCATCCATTCTGAAGGTCTAACTGCAGACCTTTTTCAGCTGCGCCCGACAGACCCAGCTTCAGCCGCTCAATTAGCGTATGGGCCACATACTCCCTCGCTAAGCCTGTGGCACGCCCATGACACCTCTCTCGCTCACTTTCAACCGCATCTTCGACGTGCCACCGGAAAAACTGTACGACGCCTTCACCAGGAAGGAGATCATCCAGAGTTGGTTCGGCCCCGAAGGCTTTACTATCCCGCGTGCAGATGTCGACGCGCGAGCCGGCGGCAAATACCGATGTGAAATGCATTCGCCCGTCGGCGCCGCGTATGTCGTGGTGGGCGAGTTTCGCGAACTCGTCCCACACGAAAGAATCGCCTTCACCTGGGCCTGGCTGGCAAACGGCGAGCTAGGGCCGGAAACGCTAGTGACCTTGCACTTCGCCGACCGCGCTGGACGCACCGAGTTGACGCTCGAACATACCGGCTTTGCGACCGAGGACGCACGTGATTCGCATCAGGGCGGCTGGACCTCCTCCTTCGAAAGCCTCACCCATATGCTGGCCGGCAAGCCGCAACCGATGGAAAGCCGTATCAGCGTGGTGGGTGATCCGCGCAGTACGTATGTGCGCTCGGTGCGCATGGCGCTCATCGAAAAAGGCATCTCTTACACGCTCGATCCGCAACCGCCACATGGCGACATCGTCAACGCACTGAACCCCTTCGGCAAAATTCCCGCCTTCCGGGCCGGCGATTTCGTGCTGTTCGAATCGTCAGCCATCCTGCGCTACATCGACGAAGCTCATCCCGGCCCAAGACTGATGCCGGATACACCCGCTGAGCGAGCCAAGGTCGAACAATGGATCAGCAGCATCAACGGCTATGGCTATGACGCCATGATCCGCCGCTTCCTGATGCAATTCCTTTTTCCGAAAGGCCCCAACGGCACACCGAACCGCGCGGTGATCAACACGGCCATCGTCGACATGCATAAACAGCTGACGATTCTCGACCGGGCGTACGGCGAGCGGGATTTCCTGGTCGGCCATCAACTCAGCCTTGCCGATCTTGAACTGGCGCCGATCATCGCCTATCTGGTCAGCCACCCCGAGAGCAAGGACATCCTCGCTCCGTTTACCAACCTGATGCGCGGCCACGCCGTGATGGTGCGGCGCGCGAGCTTTGCGCAAACCGCTCCGCCTGAATTTTGATTTAAATCCATCGCCTGGCGTCTTTAGGTGTTGAAAGCAAAACGGCCACTCAACGGGTGGCCGTTTACTTGGCAGTGGCAAAACCGCGAATTACTTCTTCGCAAACAAATGCTCGACGCCAGCACGCTCTTCGCGCAGCTCCTTGTCGGTAGCATCCATGCGCGCACGCGAGAAGTTGTTGATCTCAAGACCCTGCACGATCTCGTACTTGCCGCCCTTCACCGTCACCGGGTAGCCGTAGATCACGCCCGGCTGGATGCCGTAGGAGCCATCGGACGGAATGCCCATCGACACCCAGTCACCTTCTGCAGTGCCCAGCGCCCAGGTGCGCATATGGTCGATGGCAGCGGAAGCGGCCGAAGCGGCCGAGGAAGCGCCACGCGCCTTGATGATCGCCGCACCGCGCTGCTGCACGGTGGGGATGAAGTCCTTTTCGTACCAGGTCTGGTCGACCAGGCTCAACGCCGGCTTGCCGCCCACGGTGGCATGGTGCAGGTCCGGATACTGGGTGGAGCTGTGGTTGCCCCAGATGGTGACCTTCTTGATGTCAGTGGTGTGCTTGCCGGTCTTCTCGGCCAACTGCGACAGCGCGCGGTTGTGGTCCAGGCGAACCATCGCGGTGAAGCACTTCGGATCGAGATCGGGAGCGTTCTGCTGCGCGATCAGCGAATTGGTGTTGGCCGGGTTGCCGACGACCAGCACGCGCACGTCGCGCTTGGCGTGGTCGTTCAGTGCCTTGCCCTGCGGAGCGAAGATCGCGCCGTTGGCTTCCAGCAGGTCCTTGCGCTCCATGCCCGGGCCGCGCGGACGCGCGCCAACCAGCAGCGCGTAGTCGACGTCCTTGAAGGCCACGTTGACGTCGTCGGTCGCGACCACGCCAGCCAGCAGCGGGAACGCGCAGTCGTTGAGCTCCATCACCACGCCCTGCAACGCGGGCAGCGCAGGCGTGATTTCGAGCAGATGCAGAATCACCGGCTGATCCGGACCGAGCATGTCGCCAGCGGCGATACGGAACAGCAGGGCGTAACCGATCTGGCCGGCTGCGCCGGTCACGGCAACACGAACGGGGGCTTTCATCGTGGCAACTCCTTCAGGTACATAAAACGACAAAGCCCGCATCCTAACGGTGCGGGCCGTAAAAAGAGATCAACTCAGCTCGGCGAAGAACTCGGCGATACGTGCCAGCCCCGGCTCAAGCTGCGCCGTTGGGCAGGTATAGGAAATACGCATCGCGCGCGGCTCGCCAAAGGCCGAGCCCGGTACACACGCCACCCCTTTCGCGCCCAGCAACGCAGCGCAGAAATCCACATCGGATTCGATGCGCGTGCCGTTGTGGCTTTTACCGAACGCCACCGAGATATCCGGGAACGCATAGAACGCACCCTGCGGACGCGGGCACACCACGCCGGGGATGTTCGCCAGCGCAGCCAGCACCACATCACGCTTCTGCGCGAATTCCTTGCACTTGGCTTGTGGCACATCCTGCGGACCGCTGAACGCGGCGATGGCTGCCGCCGCGACCACTTCCGGCACGCTGGTGATGTGATTGGAATTGAGCGTGGTCACCGCCTTGGCGACGTTTTCCGGCCCGGCGATCAGGCCCACGCGCCAACCCGGCATGCCATACGTCTTGGAAATCGAATCGACGAAGATCAGCCGATCACGCAACTCCGGCCGCGCGAACACGAAGTTGTGATAGCCGATGCCGTCGAACACCATCGAGTTGTAGATGTCGTCGGTAACGATCCAGGTGTCCGGATACTGCGCCAGCACGTCGGCCAGCGCAGCGATTTCCTCGCGCGTGTAGACCATGCCGGTGGGGTTGGACGGATTGTTGAACAGAAACACTTTCGGCTTGCGCGCCAATGCCGTTTCCAGCTGCTGCGGCGTGAGCTTGTAGTTCTGGTCAGGGCCGCAATGCAGCACATTGGCCTTCGCGCCCACGATGTCGGCGATGTCGCGATAGGTCGTCCAGTACGGCGCGGGGAAGCAGATTTCGTCGCCGTCGTTGAGCAGTGCTTCGGCCAAGTTGTAGAGAATCTGCTTGGCGCCAATGCCCACCGACAGATTCAAACGCCCGTAGCCGGTAAAGCCCAAGGCTTCGATGTGCCTGAGGAAGGCATCCAGCAATGCATCCGAACCGCGGTTGCTGCCGTACTGGCCGCTGTCATGCGAAAGCGATTCGCGGGCGGCTGCGTACACATGCTCGCCAGGCAGGAAGTTCGGCACGCCGATGGAGAAGCTGATGATGTCGCGGCCTGCGGCCTTCAGTTGCTTGGCCGTTTCGGCGATGACCATGATCGCGCTGGGTTTGGCGCGGCCGATGCGCTGGGCGAGCTGGGGCATGGCTTTCCTCGGTGGGGTACGGGGCAGCAAACCGGCGGATTTTAGCATGTGGCGATGCGTCATCCCGCAGGGTCGGGCGGCGGACCCAGAAAATTCCTATTGATCCGGGATCGCTCGCTGGCATCATGTCGCAGGGCCGCCGCAAGATCGGGCGGTGGGGTGTCATGCGATTAACAGCAACGTCTTAGACGCGAGGGGTTATCCATGTTCAGCATCATCTGGTCGATCATTGTTGGTTTCGTTGTCGGTCTTATCGCACGCTGGATCGTTCCGGGCGCCGCCCACATGGGGTTCATGATGACCACCATCGTGGGCATCGTCGGCTCGGTCATCGGTGGCTTCATCGGCATGCTGTTCAAGAAGCCGGAGCCGGGTCAGAAATTCCACACGGCCGGCTTTATCCTGTCGATCATCGGCGCGATCATCCTGCTGTATCTGCTGCGTTTCTTTCAGCACTGACAAGCACGCACAAAAAAAGCACGGCGTTTTTTCCGCCGTGCTTTTTTCTTTGTCTGTGTTGCTCAGGCCGTGCGCGAAGCGAGCAGCTTCTCGGCCAGGCCGCCGAGCATCGAGAGATCGAAACCGCCGCCGGAAGGCACGTCGCCATTCGGCGTCGCATGATCCACGGCATGCGGCAATACCTGCGCCAGTTGCCCAACCAGTTGGCCAGGATCGACGCCAAGCTTGCCGGCCGCGTTATTGACCACCGAGTCCAGTCCGGTCTTCTGCAACACCTGATTGAGCTGATCACCGGAGATGGCCTGGTTCGCACCCGTGCCGATCCAGGACTGCACCGCATCACCCAATCCGTGCTGCTGCAGCTTGTCAGCCAGACCCTGCACGCCACCGGCCTGCTGGATCAACTGCCCGGCCACCGAGACCAGCGAACCGGCCCCCTCACTCTGATTGCCACCTAACAGACTGCCCAAGCTGTCGAGTAACGACATGGCTGTTCTCCTTTGGGAAAGATTCCAAGCCGGTTGATTCTATGCGGACGCGCGCTACACAGACGTAACAGTAGTGTGAAAGCACGGCCATGCTTGATGACCATCGCCCCAGCCTGACGACCTGCCGCTCGATCCCGGCATTTGCCGGGACGAACCTGCGATGTCTTCCAGAGCCTCAGAGAAGAGACACGCGGCAGCTCAACCGCGCTGTTCCAACACCGCGTTCCACTCCGTCACGCGATCGGAGTGTGCCGCCAGCAAGGCATCCACGTCGCCTTCGACCGTCACTTTCTCGATCGTGTCGCCTTGCTTGATCGCATCCACCACCTTCTGGTCGTCAACGCCGACCACCTCGCCGAACACGCTGTGCTTGCCATCCAGCCAAGGCGTAGCGCCATGCGTGATGAAGAACTGGCTGCCATTGGTCCGCGGGCCGGCATTGGCCATGGACAGGACACCCGGCTTGTCATGACGCAAGGAAGGGTGGAATTCGTCTTCGAAGCGATAACCGGGACCGCCGCGGCCACTACCCTCCGGGCAACCGCCCTGGATCATGAAGTCGGCGATCACGCGATGGAATGAGAGGCCATCGTAGTAACCGCGACGTGCAAGGTTGACGAAACTCGCCACCGTGACCGGCGTCTTGTCGTCATGCAAGCGCAGGTGGATGGGGCCGCGGCTGGTGGTGATCGTGACATTGATAGCCATGGGGATTCCTTGAAGTTGCAGGGTACGGACGCTTGCCCGGCGGGCGCGATCGGCAAGCATAACGCCAGCGCCGCCAGGTTGTAACAAACCACGACATCTTCCGATGAGGCACCCGATGAAGCAGTGGCCGAAGGAACCAGTCAGCTATCCGTAAGCTGGGGCGCATACCCCAACATCACCCTGCTCATGCCAACGGCCATGGTGGGGTTTGCCCCAACCTACAGGCCAAGCATGCTCTGCTCTAACGCGCCGGCACCACGCGCCGTACCTGCCGGTGTCGGCAACTCGGTGGGCCAAGGCTGCTTCTGAAACAGATGCGCCCACAACCGATCCAGCGCCGCATAGCCATACGGCAACAACGGTAGATGCTGGTCGCCGAAGCCCGGTAACGCGAGGAACGCATCGAAGTGCTGTGCATGCGGCACTTTCCAATACAACGGGCGCCGGTCTTCAGCGTGCAGCCACGCCACATAGGGTTCGGAGGTGAATGCGGTCGGCAGCAGGCCGTCGCTTGCGCCATGCAAGATCCACATCGGCAAATCCTTGCGCGGCAGCTTCACCGCCAGCGCACTCACCGATGCATGCAATGCCTGCGCATCCGCATCGTCACCCGTCCATAGCTTGCGCAGGCAGGTGATGCCGGCCAGATGCGGATCGGCGCTGTCATCGCTGCCGCCGAACAAACCAATTCCGTTGCCGGGAGGAATGCCGGAACCATCCGCCCACCAGCTTGCACGCGTGGCTTCGTCGGCCACACCCGGCTTGCCGTTGACGATGGCGGCGTAGTGATAACCACATGGCATGTGATTCGCACCGCGACGCAGATAGGCCGACGCATACGCGGCGCTGATCACGCGCCATAAATCCAGTGCCGTGGAGGATGCCGCCGTGGCCATCGCCTGATCGGTCCAACCGGTGCCGTGCAGATGGTCATAGGCTTCGGCAACTTGCTGCTCGAGCGTAGAAGCTTTCAACAGGCCCTGCGCATGCAGACTCGCACAACGCGCTGCCCACGCAGCATGTTGCGCACCCTTGGCATCACGTGCGAAGGGCGTTGATGCAAAACGTGCATCCATCAAAGCACACGGCAACCACACCGCCGCTTCGCTGGCGTAGTCGTACAGCGCGCGGCCATGATTGGGCGTGTGCACATTCGGCTCCAGTGCCACCACACCGGCAAGCAGGTGATGTTCATCCACCCCCGCCGCCTGCAACACGGCACCGCCGCCATTGGAAAGACCTGTCGCGACGATCTTGGTGTTCTGCGGCGTAAAGGGCGCCTGATCCGGAAACGCACGATCCAGCATCGCCAGCCCGAACTGCGCCGCCTGCAAGACGTCACGTCCCCAATCGGCTTCCGGGTTGTCACCCGAATGCGCGTGCTTGAAAGCGATACCCTCGCCCTTCGTCTCTGTCGGCTCGAACTCCAGCACCGCCGTGCCGCGCTTGGCGCGCTCGCCATTCAAGGCCACGCCGCTGTCATCGGCATAATCGAAGTAGCCGGAGCCGGTGCCCTTGTCGGTATACGCCACGGCGCAACCATGTGGCAGACCCCACGCACCGGCCAATGCGATCGCGCCGTAAACACCACGCGAGCCCGACGAGGCCGTCACGACCAGGCAACGATGCGTCTGATCGAAATGATCCGGTATTTGCACCAGCACACGATGCGGCTGATGTGCACCGGGAATCTTTGCAAACGCCTGGTACTCGCGTCCCGGCACATCGGGCACAGCGCCGTAGACGGTGCCATAGCCACCCAGCGGACCGAGATCGGCTATGCCCTTCCAGCTCGTCTGGATCGCGCGCCGGCGCAGCTCCTGAACGGTGGGTTGCACCGGGTTTGCAAACGGCGCCGGCGGTCCTTTCAAACCGTCGAGACCGAGTCCCGCACTGAGCAAATCGTCATGGCCGCGGTGCGTGGTGACACTCACCTCGCCCTGCACAAAATCGGTCCCTTGCATGGATGGCTCCGTCGCAAACGCCTGCGTCGCGCAGGCAAACAGGGCCAGCGCGGCGATACTTGCCAAAGGGTGTCGGATGTTCATCCGCCCACGATAGCAAGCCCACGCTCGCCGGCCATCGTACGAAAGTACAACAGGCTCTTACATCTCGACGTGACCGCTTACCGCGGTTATGGTCCGCGTCATGCCGCGACTCCTTATCGCCGACGACCATCCCCTCTTCCGCGCCGCGCTGCGCCAGGCCGCCAGCGAGCACCTGGACGACTGCAGTGTGCGCGAAGCCTGCGATCTGCAAGGCGTGCTCGACGCGCTGGCGACCGACCCGGATATCGACCTGGTGTTGCTGGATCTGCACATGCCCGGCAGCCAGGGGCTTTCCGGCCTTGCCGCTATGCGCGGGCAATATCCGGCGGTAGCGGTGCTGGTGGTATCCGCGCACGATGAGCCGCACGTCGTGCGACGCGTGCTCGATCACGGTGCAGCGGGCTTTATTCCGAAGAGCGCCAATCCAGGTGAGATCAGCGAAGCGGTACATGCGGTATTGAATTGCGGCAACTGGCTGCCGCCCGCCCTGGCGCGCAGCGTCGCAGCCCTGCCGAGCAATCCCGCCGACGCGGACCTCGCTGCGCGCCTGGCGCGTCTGACCGAGCAGCAATATCGCGTGCTCGCGCTACTGGCGGAAGGTTTGCTCAATAAGCAAATTGCGGATCGACTGGGCATTCAGGAGCGCACGGTGAAGGCGCATGCGACGGCGATTTTTGAAAAGCTGGGCGTGCGCAATCGCACGCAGGCCGGCGTACTGTTGCACATGCTGGATCTCGGTGAGCCGGGTGCCTCCGCCGCAGCGTCGTAACCCATGACCGTCATTCCGGCGAAAGCCGGAATCCAGTTTAAATATGCGTCCGAAGGACACAACATTTTCTATATTGAGTGCTGCGCACGACGTATTTGAACTGGATTCCGGCTTTCGCCGGAATGACAACCATAAATTGAATTAAATAGGCGCCGACTCCCTCCCCACCATCACCTTCTGCATCACCTGCCGCATCGCCAGCGGCTTCAGCGGCTTGTACAACACCACCACGCCCGCATCGAGCAAGCGCTGCCGCAACTCACCATCGCGATCGGCCGTCAGCATCACCGCCGGCACATCCGGATAGTCGCGACGCAAGTTCAGCAGCACATCCCAACCGGTCTGCCCACGATCGAGGTGATAATCGAGCACACATAAATCCGGCCGCCACGGCGTCGTCAAAACCTGTCCGGCATGCGACGCGGCATGCACCTCCCAGCCCCAGCTGTTCAACAACGCGCCGAGTGCAGCGAGCGCCGCTGGTTCGTTATCCAGAATCAGCGCGCGCCCTGCGGGCAAGGGACGCATATCTGCCGCCGTGGGTGCCGTAACGTGATACGCCGTGGTGGCACGCGGCACGTCGACATAAAACACGCTGCCATGTCCAGGCCACGAACGCAGACCAAGCGGATGCTCCAGCAGCGCCGCCACACGTTGCGCAATCGACAGGCCCAGGCCGAGCCCTTGCCCACCCGCCGTGCTACCGCGACGAAACTGCTCGAAGATCAAGCCACGCTCTTCCTCGGCAATGCCTGGCCCCGTATCCCACACTTCCAACCGTAAACCGCCTGCCCGACGCCGCACACCAAGCAGGACGCGTCCACGCTCGCTGTAGCGCAAGGCATTCGACAAAAAGTTCTGCAACACGCGCCGCAACAGCAAGGGATCGGAATGCACCCACACCCGGCTGTCGACCACGCTCAAGCGCACGCCACGATCACGCGCCAGCGCACGGCACTCCGCCGCCAACGGCTCCCACACTTCCGCCAAGGGAAAATCGCGCGGCTGCGGATGCAATCGCCCGCCTTCCAAACGCGCGATATCGAGCAAGCCGGCCAGCAAACCCTCCGTCGCCGCCAGCGAATCATTGAGATGCCGCACGCTGGCCGCGTCATATCCACGCTCCGCCAAGGCATGCGCAAACAACTGCGCCGCATGCAGCGGTTGCATCAAGTCGTGACTCACCGCGGCGAGGAAGTGGCTTTTCGCTTCGTTCGCCTGCGCGAGCGCACGCGTGCGCTCGACCACGCGCAACTCCAGCGTTTCATTGGTGAGCATCAACTCGTGCGCGGTTTCGCGGAATATCGTGACGTCGGTGAAGGTTGCCACGTAACCGCCGCCCGGCATCGGATGGCCGCGTATCTCCACCACCGTGCCATCGGGAAAGCGCCGCTCGGACATCAATTCCGTGCCGGCGCGCATATGCGCCAGGCGCCGCCGCACGCGTCCCTCTACATCGCCGGGACCGATGATGCCTGCCGCGATATTGCGGCGGATCAGATCCGCCACCGGCCGCCCCACCTGCAGTAGTTCGGGCGGATAACCGAACAACGCAGCGTAGCGGCCGTTCCACGCCACCAGCCGCAATTCCGAATCCACCACGCAGATGCCTTGGCTCATGTTTTCCAGGGCCGCCTCCAGCACACGCTGGCTGAAATGCAGATCCTGCGCCGCTTCGCCGACGATCGCCGCGACCGTGTCGAACTCGGCCTGCCCTTGGCGATGCACCACTTCCAGCAACAGTCGCGCGGAAGCCGCACCGATCACTGCCGCCAGCTCGTGCTCCACTTCCGCCACACGCGCATTGCCCGCGCGCGCTTGCATGGTCGTGCCTGCAAACACCCGTTCCACGCGCTCGGCGGGCAGAAAGCGTTCCGCCAATGCGCGCAGTTCGGCCACGGTGACGTTGCTGACGCCGGGCCGCCAGCGACGGCGGCCGTAACGCGTATTCGCCACCGCCAGCATGGCCAGCACGTTCGCCACCAGGCTCAGCATCACCGCGCGGCCGAGGCGGCTCCAATCGTCCAGCCCTATAAAGCCATCAGGAGTGAGCCAACGCAGACCGAACGGCCCTTGCTGCAGCCAATAAGGCTGATGGGAAAGCCCAGCCGGCAGCAACACGTACAACCACATCAGCGTGCCGATCGCCAAACCCCACATCACGGCACGCGGGCCAAGCTGTGGCCGATACACCGCCGCCAGCAGCGCCGGTGCAAGCCCCGCCAACGCAGAGAACGAGATCGCGCCGATATCCGCGAGCGCATCATTGCGCGCCAGCATGCGGCTGTACGCCCAGGCCAGCAGGATTACCGCAAGAATCGCCGCACGGCGCTGATTCAACACTTCGCCACGCAAATCGCCTTGCTCGTCGCGCCCCCAGCCAGCACGCACACGCAGCGGCGCAATGAAGTGATTCACCACCATCAGGCTCAAGGCCAGCGTCGCCACCACCACCATGCTCGTCGCCGCGCTCAAGCCACCGAGAAACGCCACCAGCGCCAGCCCATCCTGATTGCGCGCCAGCGGCAGGGCCAGCACGTAGAGATCGGAAGGCACGCCACTCGGCGCCAGCCATGCATCGCCCAGTTTCGCCAGCGGCAGGATCGGCAACGCGATCAGCAGCATGTACAACGGAAACAGCCAGCGCGCCGTGCGTACGTGCGAACTGTCACGACATTCGACCACGCCCGCATGAAATTGATGCGGCAACGTAAACATCGCGAGCGCGCCGAGCAAAATCAACGCCGGAAAGCCGCTGCTTTCGTGTGGCGGCGGCGAACCGATCGCGGCGCCTGCCGGCAACGGGGTAAACAGCAAGGTACCCAGCGCCAGCATCGCGCCGAGCTTGAACAAAGACTCGAACGCCATCGCCAACACCAGCCCGCGATTGTGTGCCATGGCCGAGGCGCGCCGCGTGCCGAACAACATCGCGAACAGCGCCATCAGCAGGGCCACGTACAAGGCGATGTCGTGCCACGGCGCCGATTCCGCCGTCTCGCCACGGCGCAGCAACATGTAGCTCATCGCCACCGCTTTCAGCTGCAAGGCGATGTACGGAACGATGCCCACCAGCACCACGCAAGTCACCAACGCCGCCAGCCCCGCATGCCGGCCCAACCGAACCACGATCAAGTCTGCGATGGAACCCGCGTTGTACTCGCGTGCCAACTGCACCAACTTGCGCAATACCGACACGGCGAAGACGTACATCAGGATCGCGCCCACGAACGTCGGCGGCAGCCACCAGCCGGAACGGCTCGCCTGCGTGACGGTGCCGTAGAACGTCCATGAGGTGCAGTGAATCGCCAGCGAAAGCGCGTAGACGATGGCCCAATGTTTTTCGAACAAATGCGGACGGCGTTCGCCGGTCAGTGCGACACCGAATAGCAAGCCGAGCCAGATCAGCGCGGCAGTGGTGATCACGCCAATACTCAGCATGCGATGCACCGTAGGTTGGGGTGCAAACCCCAACATCGCCATGCTTGGTTTTGCGCCATGTTGGGGTTTGCACCCCAACCTACGGCAAACCCAGTGCCCTCACGGCATTGACCACCCACCGCGGCTGCACACCCTGCCGCGTGTCGTAGTTGCTGCCCGAATAACCCCACCAGTCCCAGCATGCCTGCGGATTCAACGGCGCGAAACTTGCCCGCGTCTGAGGATACAGGATGACCACGTCGTAGACGTCGGCCCAGCGATTGAAGCCGGCATCCTTCACAAATGCCTGGCCCACTGCATCGGCGTTCTGCTTGCAGCCATGGAATGCCACCAGCAAACCGCAGCGCTTGCCGGCTGCGCAATCCGGCGGCACGTAGAGGTAGCCGGTGGAAGCCAGCAAAGCATCCGCTCCGCCCGGCTTCAGCGCATCCTGATCGAAGCGTTGCAAGTTGCCGCGTGCATCGGCCGCTACCGCATGCGGAGCGGGGCCAAACAGGTGTGTGAAGACCGCGCCTGCGGCATCGAAGCCACAATGGCCCAGGTAAGGCGAAACGGATTTGCTGCAGTCGTCGCCCGTGGCCGCTATCGGCAGGTTATGCGCAAAAGCTCGCTGGCCGTCATCGTCCACCTGCAAGCCGGATAGCCCAGGCTCACTACGCAAGGCTTCGTAAAAATGCGCACCCGCTTCCGCCACCATCGGTGCTACGACGGCATCTTGCGTGCCATGCAGCAGATAGACGCGGCCATGCGCGAGATTCTTCAATGGCCCGTTTTCGCCGCTCGCGGCACGCTGCTTTGCAGTTTTCACCAGCGCTGAAACATCCGGTGCCGGCTGGCCTTTCATGCATGTGCTCAACGCGGTTTGCAGCTTGCCTTCGGCGCAGCCGTAAGGGCCGCCGGCTACCAAGGCGGCGTTCGGAAACAGCTCGGGGTAAGCGATCTGCATCTGGGTGGCCATGTAAGCACCGGACGAAAGTCCGACCACTGCCGTCCGTGACGAGTCGAGTTTCAACTTGGGCAGCGGCTGCACAGCATCATCTGCATGTGCCGTCCCAGCCATCAACATCAAACCCATGCATAACGTGCCAATCAAACGCATGACTTTCATCCTAAAAAGGTAGTTCAAGCCTCACCGTCATTCCGGCGAAAGCCGGAATCCAGTTTCAATAACCTGTGCGTAGCACACTCAACATAAAATCTGTTGTGTCCTTCGGACGCATATTCAAACTGGATTCCGGCTTTCGCCGGAATGACGGTGAGGCGGTAGCGTACATCTCAAAAAATCAGAACGCGTACTTCGCCGACAACGTCACCATCCGCGGCGGCCCATAAAAGCCCGTTACGATGCCCAGCGCCGCAATGTTGTAGCCCGTGGTGCGATACGACTTGTTACCCAGATTCGTGCCCTGCAAACTGATCGACCACGGCTGATCGATCTGCCAGATCAAACCTGCGTTGAGCAACCCGTACGAGCCCTGCTTGATCAGTGGCGACAAGGTCGTCTCCGGCCACACGGACGTCTGGTACTGGTAATTCAGGCGTGCATTCAAGTCGCCATACGCACCCAACGGGAAACTACGCTGCAGGGTGAAGCCGCCCGACCACTTTGGTGCATTGGTGAAAAACTGCGTATTGGCGATGTTGACCCCGCCGCTAAGAAACTCGGTGTACTTGGTGTGCAGATAGGAGAAGTTGCCGCTGAGCGTCCACGCCTGCGAGGGATACCAGGCGAACTCCTCTTCGAAGCCGTCGATATGGCCTCTGCCTGCATTGGTGAAGTCGCCGAAGAAACCCTGCGTGCCGTTCGGCAGCGTGTATGACGTAAACACGGAGAGCTGGATGTTCGAGTAGACGTTGTGGAACACCGCCGAGTTCAGCATCAGCTTGTCATCGAAGAAACTCATCTTGCTACCCAGCTCGAACGACTGCACCTTCTCGTCCTGGATCGGGCGGCAGGATTCGGGGATCGCCGCACAGTTCGCGCGAATGTTGTAGCCGCCCGAGTGGAAACCTTCGCTGTAGCTGCCGTAAAGCTTGATCTGCTGGTTGACGGTGTAATCCAGCGATACCTTGGGCGACACATTGTGCGAAGTATGCGAACCGGTGAAGTCCGCCAGCACGCCAATCGGCACGCTAAAGGTGGCGTCGGAATATTCGTAGTTCTGGATGATTGCCGTCTTCTTCTCGTCCGTCGCGCGCACGCCAACGTCCAGACTCCACGATGGACTGATATCCCAGGTGAAATCGCCATAGGCCGCATAGCTGCGCGTCCCCATGCTGCCACCGGTGCTGCCGTACTCGGAGAAGCCCAGCAGGCTGTACGGCGGTGAGCCGAGGAAAATGTTGTGGATTTCGCCGGCAGCCGAGCCACTGAAGTAATACAGGCCCATCACGCCGTGCACCGCACCGCCGGAGTCGTAGTTCGCCTGGATTTCCTGACTGAATTGATGGTCTTTGTAAATCGCGCCGACGTCAGCCACCGCCACCGGCAAGGTATCGAAATCGATGTTGCTGTCCGTCTTCGACGAGCGATAGGCGCTGATCGATTTCAACGTCCAGTCCGAGCTAACGATCCAGTTCAACGTCAGCGCTGCACCCTTCATCTTGGTCCAGTTGAGCTGCTGCATGCCGCTGCGCGTGTTGTAGTCGCTGGTCAGCGGCTGGTACTGCGGATAGAAAGAATTGGCCTCCAGCATCTTCGCGCCGCGCGGATTGGAATTGTCGTGCATGCCGTCAATTTCCAACTGCGCATTGAAATTCTGCGAAGGGAAGAAACCCAGCGTGCCGCGCGCCGCATTGGTGTTCTTGTTGCCGTTGCGGCTGCCGGTAAGGATGTCGCTGCCGAAACCGTTGTTGTGTTCGCTAGCTACGGCAACACGCCCGCGCCACACACCATCAGCCGAAGCACCACCTAGCGCCGCCTTTACGTCCTTCTCGCCATGCGTACCGGTGGTCACTTCCACCGAACCTTCGGTCTTGGTCGGCAGCGGCTTGGAGACGTATTTGATGGCACCACCGATGGTGTTCTTGCCATACAGCGTGCCCTGCGGACCACGCAGCACTTCGATGCGGTCCACGTCGAACACATCCAGCAGCGTGCCTTGCGGGCGTGCCATGTAGACGTCGTCGAGATAAATGCCGACGGCAGGATCGAAGCCCCAGGTGGGATCGGCCTGGCCCAGGCCACGGATATATGCCGTGAGCGTGGTGTTGGAGCCACGCGCGGCATAGATCTGCAGGTTCGGCACCTTGCCTTGCAGATCACTCAGGTCTTGTACGTTCTGGTTGTAGAGCGATTGCGCCGTGAACGCACTGACCGCAATCGGCACGTCCTGCAGGGTTTCTTCGCGTTTGCGCGCGGTGACGGTGATCTGGTCGAGCTTCTTGGGGCTGCTGCCCTGGCTCGTCTGGGTGGCGCCGGACGTATTGGTGTTGCCCGCGGTTTGCTGCGCGTACAGCGGTGCGGCGCAGGCCAAACTCAAACCAATGGCCAGACTCAAATGGCTACGCTTCATGTCTCCCCTCGCATTGACGTGCATCCACCCACGGATGCCCATGCTGCGCAGCTTAGGCAAGGGGTGGATGGGTGGCACTTGTACCTTCGTACAGTGCCGTTGTGTGCAGGCCTACCGGGATACTCGTCGCACTCCTAATTTCCTGGGAGAGAGGTATCTGCACACTTGAGGCCATGCCTTGCCGTCATTCCGGCGAACGCCGGAATCCAGTCAAACATGCTGTGCGAAGCACACGACATAAAGGTTCTGAGTGCTTCGCACGACGTATTGAAACTGGATTCCGGCCTTCGCCGGAATGACGCTGAGGCATGGCGGGGTTACACCTGCAAGATGCAGATGGCATGGAGTGATGCGTTGCGTCACTGAGTAGATCAAAAAGGAATAACGGAATGGCTTTTCTCATCGTGCTGGCAGCACTGTGCTTTTTGATGCTGGCAGCGTATCGCGGCTACAGCGTGATCCTGTTTGCACCGATCGCCGCACTCGGCGCTGTGCTGCTCACCGATCCGTCGCTGGTCGCACCGATGTTCACCGGCCTGTTCATGGAAAAAATGGTGGGCTTTCTCAAGCTCTACTTTCCCGTGTTCATGCTCGGCGCGGTGTTCGGCAAGGTGATCGAGCTGTCCGGTTTTTCCAAGGCCATCGTCGCCTCCACCATCGGCCTGGTCGGCCGCAGCCGCGCGATGCTTTCCATCGTGCTGGTATGTGCCCTGCTCACCTATGGCGGTGTATCGCTGTTCGTGGTGGTGTTCGCGGTGTATCCGTTTGCGGTGGAGCTGTTTCGCGAATCGAATATTCCCAAGCGCCTGATTCCCGGAACGATCGCGCTGGGTGCCTTCACCTTCACCATGGATTCGCTGCCTGGTACGCCGCAGATCCAGAACATCATTCCCACCGCCTTCTTCGGTACCACAGCGTGGGCAGCGCCATGGCTGGGCAGTTTGGGCGCGTTGTTCATCCTCGTCGTCGGCATGCTTTATCTGGAATCACGCCGCCGCAAAGCCGCGGCGGCCGGCGAAGGTTATGGCGACAACCTGATCAATGAACCCGCACCGTTCGATGGCAGCAAACTGGCGCATCCGTTGATCGCCTTGCTGCCGCTGGTGCTGGTGGGCGTTGCCAATCTGGTCTTCACGCATGTGATCCCGCGCCTCTACGGCCACACGCAATCGTTCGTGCCGGCAGTGATCGGCAATCCGCCGCCCGTGGTGCAAGAAGTCTCGAAGATCGCCGCCATCTGGGCCGTCGAAGGTGCGTTGCTGCTGGGCATCCTGTGCGTCTTGTTGTTTGCCTGGCGTCCCGTCACCAGACACTTCGCCGAAGGCAGCAAAGCGGCTGTGAGCGGTGCGCTGCTGGCATCGATGAACACGGCTTCCGAATACGGCTTCGGCGCCGTGATCGCCGCCCTGCCCGGTTTCCGTGTGGTAGCCGACGCCCTGCGCGCCGTACCCAACCCGCTGGTCAACGAAGCCGTTTCGGTAACCTCGTTGGCCGGCATCACCGGCTCCGCCTCCGGCGGCATGAGCATCGCCCTGGCCGCGATGGCCGATACCTTCGTGCAAAACGCCAAAGCGGCAGGCATTCCGATGGACGTACTGCATCGCGTGGCCGCGATGGCGTCCGGCGGCATGGATACGCTGCCGCACAATGGTGCGGTGATCACCTTGTTGGCCGTCACAGGACTGACACACCGCCAGTCGTATCGCGATGTGTTTGCCGTCACGCTGATCAAGACGGCGGCGGTGTTCGTGGTGATCGGGTGGTTCTATCTCACCGGATGGGTTTGAACACCGCACAACGGCGCGCACGTCCGCCTGCGCGCTTGCCAATGTCATGAACGCCGGGCAAGCTTGCGCGCCTTTCAGCACGCGGAGCCGCCCATGTCCAAGCAAACGAACATCCTGCAAATCCTTCCCGGCAACGGTTGGGTTGCCGTCTACGACGAAAGCGGCGAAGAAAGCGCCGCTCCTCTGGTCTGCTTCGCCCTGGTGGAAACCCTCGACAACGGCAACAAGACCCAGGACGTCCGCCCGATGTGTGCCGACGGCAAGCGCATCGTCTTCGCTGACGACGCCGCCAACTTCGTGCGCGTCGAAGAGCTGGCGGAGTTCGAGGAAGGCGAAGAGGACGAGGAAGAAGAGGAAGACGCCGAGGCCTGATCGGCATCGCCCAACTCCAATATGGAAACAAACGAGTTAGCGGCGCATACGCCGCTAACCGGTCGCACAGGACGCGCACCTGCTCTTCCCGGCCCCCATCGGGTGCTGTGAAGTGTCGGAGGACAAGGCGCCCCGCCAGGGGGCATGGGCACGGATACCCGTGCTCCACGCAAGATTCAAAATGGATTCCGGCCTTCGCCGGAATGACAACAAGGTGATGGCAAACATCACTTCGAGATTGCCCCTCACCCCCACCCCTTTCTCCTGGAAAGGAGAGGGCGTTCAAGGGACGCAAGCAACCTGTCACATAACCCCGTATAATCCACGGGTTAACCCTGACCAAAATCTGCGCGGCGGCCTTACAGCCCGCCCAAGCCCGGCACTCATGTCCATCGAAAATCTGCGCAATATCGCCATCGTCGCCCACGTCGACCACGGCAAAACCACCCTCGTCGACCAGCTGCTGAAGCAGTCGGGCACCCTGTCCGAACGCACGGTGCTGGCCGAACGCGTGATGGACAGCAACGACCAGGAAAAGGAACGCGGCATCACCATCCTGGCCAAGAACACCGCCATCACCTGGCGTGAAAACCGCATCAACATCGTCGACACCCCAGGCCACGCCGATTTCGGCGGCGAGGTGGAGCGCGTGCTGTCGATGGTGGACACCGTGCTAATCCTGGTCGACGCGATGGACGGCCCGATGCCGCAGACCCGCTTCGTGACGCAGAAGGCGTTCGCGATGGGCTTCAAGCCGATCGTGGTGGTCAACAAGATCGACCGTCCCGGCGCCCGTCCGGAGTGGGTGGTCGAGCAGGTGTGGGATCTTTTCGACCGCCTCGGCGCCACGCCGGAGCAGATGGAATTCCCGATCGTCTACGCCTCGGCGCTGAACGGCTACGCCTCGCTCGACCAGGACGCCCGCGAAGGCGACATGACGCCGCTGTACCAGGCCATCATGGACCACGCGCCGAAGCCGGAAGTGGATCCGGAAGGTCCGTTCCAGATGCGCATCAGCCAGTTGGACTACAACAACTTCGTCGGCGTCATCGGCATCGGCCGCATCCAGCGCGGCACGCTGAAGAAGAACATGCCGGTCGCCGTGATCGATCGCGAAGGCAAGAAGCGCCAGGGCAAGGTATTGCAGGTGCTCGGCTTCCTGGGCCTGGAGCGCATCGAGCAGGATTCTGCGGAAGCGGGCGACATCGTCGCCATCTCCGGTATCCAGGAACTCACCATTTCCGACACCGTCTGCGCGCTGGACAAGCCGGAAGCGCTGCCGGCCCTGACCGTCGACGAACCGACGATCAGCATGACCTTCCAGGTGAACAACTCGCCGTTCGCCGGCAACAAGGATCTCTCCGGCGGCAAGTTCCTCACCAGCCGCCAGCTCAAGGATCGTCTGGAGCGCGAGCAGGTGCACAACGTGGCGCTGCGCGTCGAGCAGGGTTCCGATGCTGACAAGTTCCTGGTCTCCGGCCGCGGCGAACTGCATCTGTCGGTGCTGATCGAGAACATGCGCCGTGAAGGCTATGAGCTCGCCGTATCGCGCCCCGAAGTGATCATCAAGGACATCGATGGCCAGAAGATGGAGCCGATCGAGCAGTTGGTGGTCGACGTGGAAGAAAACCACCAGGGCCCGGTGATGGAACGCCTGGGCGTGCGCAAGGGCCAGCTGAAGAACATGGAGCCGGACGGCAAGGGTCGCGTGCGCCTGGAGTACATGATCCCGGCGCGTGGCCTGATTGGTTTCCAGAACCAGTTCAAGACCCTCACCCAGGGTTCGGGCCTGCTGTTCCACGTGTTCGACCATTACGGTCCGAAGGAAGAAGGCCAGATCGCCAAGCGCCTCAACGGCGTGATGATCGCCAACGCCGGCGGCACCACCCCGGCTTACTCGCTCGGCCCGCTGCAGGAACGCGGCAAGCTGTTCGCTGCCGAAGGCGACAATGTGTATGAAGGCCAGCTGGTCGGCATCCACGCCAAGGACAACGACCTTACCGTCAACGCCATCAAGCCCAAGCCGCTGACCAATATGCGCGCCTCGGGCAAGGACGATGCAATCCAGCTGACCCCGGCGACCAAGTTCTCGCTGGAGCAGGCGCTGGATTTCATCGACGATGACGAGCTGGTCGAAGTCACGCCGAAGGAAATCCGTCTGCGCAAGAAGCACCTGACTGAGAACGATCGCAAGAAGGCTTCGCGTGGCGCTGGTTGATTAGCGTTTACGCGCTGACATGAAAGGCCGCCGCCGGGCGGCCTTTTTATTGGCCACACGATATGCCGGCATTCGTAGGTTGGGGTGCAAACCCCAACATCGTCATGTAACCATGCACAGCCATGTTGGGGTTTGCACCCCAACCTACACCTAACATCCGCGCTCATGCCCCTGATAGCAAAACGTCATCAGCTTTTGTCCTGCCTGCTATTCGCAGTACTGCCGCAGTGCTCACACGCCGACGACGCCCCGCTCTTCATCCCCCAATGGCTCGGCGCGCAATACACCTTCGTCGACCAAAATCAATCGCGCGTGCACTCGCCCTACGCTGGCCCACTCAGCCTGAAGCCGGATGGCTCCACCGCACGTTCGCACACCTTCGGCGCCTACTTCGGCATCGCCCTGCCCTGGCACTTCCAGTACTACTGGGACGTGGAGATGTTCAAAGGCGAAGGTGTCAGCAATGCCACGGGCTTGGGCGGGCTTACCAACGGCGACATCATCCGCTCCGGCGTAGCCAGCCTGGGCAAGCGGCCGTATGTCGCGCGCAACTATCTGCGCTGGGTGCTGCCGTTAGGCGATGAAACCAATGAAGTGGAACGCGGCCAGGACCAACTGCCCGGCCACGAAGCGATCAAGCACATCGAAGTAAAAATCGGCCTGATGGCCGCGAACGACGACTTCGACAAAAACCGCTACGCCAACGCCACCCGCACGCAGTTCATGAACTGGTCGCTGTGGAACAACACGACCTGGGATTTTGCATCCGACACACGCGGCTACACCGACGGCGTCATGATCGGCTGGATGATGAAAGGCTGGACCTTGCGCTACGGCATCTATCGCATGCCGGTGGAAGCAAACGGGCAAGCGCTGGTGAAATCACTCAGCGCATCCAGCGGACAACAGCTTGAATTGACACTGCAACCGAAGCCCGACGGTTGGGCACTGCGCTTCCTCGGCTATTACAACAAAGGCAATCTCGGGATTTACCAGCAGGCGATCGAGATTGCGCAGCTCACCGGGCAGGTGCCGGATATCCATGCTGACGATGCACCCGATCGCCACAAGTTCGGCTTCGGCATCAATGGCGAACTGCCGGTGGCAGACAACGGCGACACCGGCTTCTTCATGCGCGCCGGCTGGAACGATGGACATACCGAGTCCTTCATCTTCGCCGAGGTCGATCGTTTGCTCAGCGGCGGCTTTCAGCTGTCCGGTGCACATTGGCAACGCTCGGATGACCGGCTTGGCGTTGGCATCGCGATCGAGGGGCTCTCACGCGATCACGCGCAGTACCTGCAGATGGGCGGTGATGGTTTTCTGCTCGGCGATGGTGGATTGCGTTACGGTCCGGAGCAGATTGCCGAGGTGTATTACAGCATCGCGGTGATCAACCATCTCACCATCAGCCCGGATCTGCAGTTCATTCGCAATCCGGGGTACAACCGCGATCGCGGGCCGGCGAGGTTTGCGGGGTTGCGCGCGCACGTCCAGTTCTGACTGCATGCGTGCGTTGGCGTTGACGTAGGTTGGGTTAGCGCAGCGTAACCCAACAAACCTCACGTCGAAGCATCGTTGGGTTACGCTGCGCTAACCCAACCTACCATTGCAACCGATCACTGCAACGAATGGCCGTCGGCATCACCTTGTGCATGTCGAACACCAGCACTTCATTGCGCCCGCGCCACAACCAGGGCCCCGGACAAAACAATCGCTGTTGCGGCCCAATGTGCCAATAGCGTCCAAGCAAATGGCCGTTGACCCACACGTAGCCTTTATCCCAATCGCTCATGTCGATATAGCAATCGCCAACCTTGTCGAGCGTGAAGACAGATTTGAAGAACATGCCTGGACGCAAGCGCGAAGGCGAATCCGCCCGCATCGGCGGCAAGCCGGCGATATAGGTTTCATCCAGCGGCAGGCTGTGCGCCTGCCAACCATGCAATTCCTCGCCATCGAGGGTGACGGCACCAACGATGCCTTTGAAGTCATACATCGCCTGGCCATAGCCCACGTGGCCGAAGCTGTCGACCAGGACATCCACCACGGTGCCGGCACCGTTGGCCGGTGGCGGGATGTTCACATAGTGCTTTACGCTCAATCCCGGCTTGTCGACACGCGAAACATAGTCCAGATACTTGCCATCACTGAACACCGTGCCGTAATCGCGCAAACCTTCCATGTTCAACATGCCGCCGTTCAACAGCGTCTTGCGGTACACCACCATGCCCTGGTTCTGCGCGAACAGGATCTCATTCGGGTCGGGCTTCTTCACCATCCGTGATGGCAGCGGCAGGTTGTCCCAGATCGATGCGTAAGGTTGCGCGATCAGCTCGGGAAAATGCGCCAGCGGCACCGGCGGCGGCAGCTCAGGCGGAGAGTGCGGCAGATGCGCGGCGATGGTTTTGCGGAAGGCATGGTAATCGCGCGTGGGATCACCGCGCTCATTGATCGGCGCGCCGTAGTCGTAGCTGGTGATCACCGGCTCGAAGTTGGCGTAATCGTTGCGCGCGTTGGCGCCTGCGGTGAAGCCGAAATTGGTGCCGCCGTGCACCACATACATGCTGAAGGAACGGCCTTCCTCCATCAGCTTGCGCAAGGTAGGCAGATACTGGCCGGTCTGGAACGTCGGATCGCCCCAGTGCGTGATCCAGCCAGGATAGCCTTCGCTCATCCACACCGGCGCGTCGCCGGCGATGGTCTGCGCGGCGGCAAAATCCGTATCGCCATCCAGGCCCAGCGCGGCGCCCGGCACATAGGTGCCCTCCTTCTGCAACTGCCCCAAGCCATCGGCAATCGCGAAGGGACCATCCATGCCTTGCGCCTGCCACATCGTGCGCAAGCGCAACAGATAGGGAAGGTCGTGGCCAAACGAGGCGTATTCGTTCTCGAGCTGCACCATCAGGATCGGGCCGCCGTTTTTTGCCATCAGCGGCACGATCTTCGGCCCTACCGCATCCATGTAGCGCTGCACCGCCTGCATGTAGCGTGCATCGTCCTTGGTGCGCACACGAATGGAAGGATCGCGCAACAGATAAGCCGGCAAGCCGCCCAGATCCCACTCGGCACAGACGTAAGGGCCGGGCCGCAGATACACCCACATGCCTTCCGCCTGGCACAGCTTGATAAAGCGCACGAAATCGCGATTCTCGGTGGTGAAGTCGAACACACCGGGTTCGCTTTCGAAGTAATTCCACATCAGGCAGATCGCGATGGTATTGAGGCCCATCGCCTTGGCCATGTGGATGCGGTGCCGCCAGTAATCGTTCGGAATGCGCGCGGGATGCATCTCGCCGCTGCGGATCTGGAAGGGTGCGCCGTCAAGCAGGAATTGCTGGTGGCCGAGTTCGAAGGAGCGCGGTTTGCCGTCGGGCGTGGGTTCGATGGAGGGCTTGCTGCCGACTTCGGCTTGGGCCACCGGAAGGGTTGCCGCCAACGGCGTCAGCAAAGCGAATCGAAGAAAATCGCGTCGTTGCATCAATCCCACAGCCTCCATGAATTGTAGGTTGGGGTGCAAACCCCAACATCGCCATGCCATGCAGATGGCAGCGTTGGGGTTTGCACCCCAACCTACGTCACACAGCCGCCGGAGGTTACCTCAAGGCGTCAGTTCAAGGGTCAATACTTCAAACGGCGCCAGCGTGATCGTGCTCACATGATCGGCATCCAGCTGCCCCGGCACATTGCCACCGCTCTGCCACACGTCACGCACATGGAATCGGCGCACCGCAGTTTTAGGCAATTCCAACTGCCTCTGCAGATCGATCACAACGGCCTGTGGATGCGCGTCCGGATTGCGCAAGGTGATGATCGACTTGCCCGGCGACCACGCTGCCCAGCCGTACACATCGAGCCGCCCAGGATCACCGCCGATCCAATGCGTATCACGCAATACGTCGGCGTTGGCACGCGACCACTTCGCCGCATCCGCCAGCACATCCCAATCTTCTTTGCTCAGCAAGGAAGGCGTGATGTACATCTCCTGTAACTGCGTGCCAGTAGCGAAGTAGGAATGCACTTCATTGGCAAAGTCGTGCCCCGGATCGGTATTCAGCCGCTTGTTCATTTGCGCATAGATGATGCCGTGAAGCATCAGCGAGTTGAGCGGATACAGCGGGCCCTGGATCACGATGTTCTCGTAGGTCTGTTGATCGCGATAGGTGATCCACTGCTCGCGTTCCGTCCCCACGCCTGCGTGCCAATCATCCTCGCCACCACGCCAGATCGAATCGGCATAGCGCAGCCAGAACGGCGAGGCCCAGGTGCCGGTGGTGAGATTGATGAAGGTATCAGGCTTGTCGGCGCGGATGTCCTTGATCAACTCGATCGCCGCCGCGAAATCGCTGTCGAATCGACTCCCGGGAAACACACTGTCCGCATTGCCTGTACCGTCGAACTTGAATTGATTGATGCCATCCTCATTCAGCAGCTTCATCACCACGTCGTGGAAGCGCTGGTAGTACTTCGGTCCGGACAGTGCCAGACCATCATTGACGATCTCGTAACCAGCTGCCTTGCCGTTTTTCACGCGCTCGTCCTTGGGCGTGCTGTAGCCACCCCATGGCGACAGCCACATGCCGGGCGCTGCGCCGTATTGCGCTGCCGCTTCACGCAGCGGAATAAAGCCATGCGGGAAATCCTTGCTGAAATTCCAGCTGCCCGAACGATCATCCCAGCCGTCGTCGAACAGGAAGGAATCGAGCTTTACGCCGCGCTTCACACTCAGCTCCTCGCCGAACGCATGAATGCGATCCAGCGCCTGTGCTTCGGTATAAGGCGTGAAGTAGCCGATGTCGTACCAGGAGTTGTAGTGCAGAAAGGTTCGATACGGATGCGCCCGCTCGCGCTCCACATACGTAGCAAAGTCGCGGCGGAGCTGGCCGTCACGCACCACGCCTACCACGGCGGAATAGGTAATCGACTGCCCTTTCCGCAACGGCAAGCTGCGCGCCATCGACAAGAGCACATGCTTCCCACGCACATCGCTATCGGAAAGCGGATTCTCCAGGCCCATGTAGAGATTGCCAGCCACCACCGGCGAGCCTTTCACCACCCCATCCACTTCGGCGTGATCGATGCTGGACGGCAACAGAGCAACACTGGTGAGCGGCTCATTCTGTTTCAGCGCGGTGATGACCACCACTTCGCGCAGGTAGGGCGAACCTTCACGCTGGAGGAGTTGCCATTGGACGCGGAAACGATGATCCGTATCGCCGAAGACCGCCCTGATGGCCGTGCCCGGCAGACGATCGGCGAGCATGGAAGCTTTTGGGTCGACGGGTAACGCCTGCTGCGATGGCGGTACAAGCAGCTGCATGTCGCCGCCCTTGATGGACTGCTTGTTGGGCAGCATCAAGGCGAACAGATCATCGACCTTCAGCACCTGCCCATTGTCGCGATCGGTGACGGTGATGCCAGAAAGCTTTCCGTCCGCTACATTCCAACGTGCCTCAATGGCCGCATTACCGAAGCTTGCCTGGCCGTTGTTGAGTGCATAGGCGGGTGCGCCAGGGTCGAGGATGGCGGCATCATTGGCGTGTACCAGTCCCAACCATGCGCACAGAACGCTCAAGGCGAGTACTTTTTTATAGTGTTTTTGATTCATGCAAAGCCTCATGTTCACACTGATCTCGTAGGTTGGGGTGCAAACCCCAACACCGTCATCCTGGTCGACATGGCAATGTTGGGGTTTTCACCCCAACCTACGCCCGCTTAATGCGCTGTCTCAAAACTTCTGCTGATAACGCATATACACAAACCGCCCGATGTCATACGACGCGTTGTAATCGTTGTAGCTATCCGTACCGGAGTTGAAACCTCCGCCGTAAATGTACGGCCCCACGTGATTGAAGATATTGTTCACGCCCAGTGAGAACGTACCATTCCATGGCGTCTTCCAGTGCACTTGTGCATCGTTGAAGGTGGCCGAGGCTTCCTGCGTCATCGGTGAAATACCCACGCCTGGTGCGTAATAGTTCGGCAAGGTACACGGGAAGATCGTGGTCGTGCTCGGCGGCGGATAAGTGCAAGGCCCCTTGAGCGGTGAGAAGTAACGCACCGTCCAGTCGACTCCAAAATCGTGCCAGTCCCAGCTCACGGTAAAGGTGCCGCGTACGCGCCATACCGCGCCATCCAGATTGCCCAAGGACGTACCTGCCGTGTACTGCACGGCGGCACCGACGGTGGGCTGCACGTTGTTGGTAGCGATGTACGTGCTTTGCAGCGCCAGCTTGAACTTGCCGACGCTGAACTCGGGCAACGCATAATTCACGCCGAAATCCCAACCACGCTCCTTCAGCCAACCGGCGTTGGTTTCCAGGTTCATCAGGTTGATGATCTGGCCGGCCAGCGGACCCGTACCACCCTCGCGCTGGAACTGCGAGCACGCAGCGCTAATACCGAACTCGTAGCAGTCGGCAAGCACCTGGTTGTTACTGATGCCGGTGATCAGATTGCGGATGTTGTAGCTCCACCAATCGATCGTCGTGTTGAAACCCGGCAACCACGATGGGCTGTACACCACGCCGATATCGCTGTTGTACGCAGTCTCCGGCTTCAGATTCGGATTGCCGCCGTTGTAGCTGTTGGTAATACCTGCTGCATTGGGCCCTTGCACCGGCGTGCCGGTGATATCAGTCTGCCGGAAATTCGCCGCCACACCAGGCAATCCGCCAAAACCCGTGAGGCAGCGCTGCGCCACCACCGGGCTGTAGCCATATTGCGACGGGCCGTATACGGCATCGCAGGGATCGGTGAAGCCGCCTGCCAGGTACAAGCCCTGGTACAGATCATTGATGGTCGGCGCACGGAAGTTGTTGCTGTAGCTGGCGCGCACCATCACGTCATCGATGGGTTTCCAGGCCAGCTTGAACGAATAATTGCGAGTGCCGCCGAAGTTGCTGTAGTACGACCAGCGCCGCGCCGCGTCGATCGACAGGCTCTGCACGCCCGGCAAATCCTTCAGCAGCGGCGCATACACTTCCAGATAGCCTTCATTGAGGCTAAAGCTGCCGCTGTTGGGCTCCACCGAGTAGTCGCTGGAATAGCCGGCGGTAGCGAAAGGATCGGTCGCGTCGTAACCGGATTCGTTGCGATGCTGCACGCCTGCCGCAATCGTCAGGTCGCCGCCGGGCAGTTCGTAGACGTCGCCACTGATGTCGGCCACGAAGGCTTTCTCGTCGTAGCCGGTGTGTTCGTCATTGTTGATCGCAATGTAGTTGAGCATTTGCTGGGTAATCGTGCCCAGCGGATTCAACGGCACACAGCCAGCGATGATATTGCCCGGCGTACCGCAATGAACGATACCATCGCCACCCATGAAGGACGGCCCCAACGCCTGCGTCACATTGATCAGGTTGTATTGGCCGGGACGAATATCGATGTCGCGGATCTTGCTGTCGTAGTAGTAGGCATCCCAATTGAAAAGATGCTCGCCGACGCCGAAATCGCCTTCCAGTCCGGCGCTATAGCGAAAATTCCGCGAGGTGTTGTCGTTGAGATAGAGGTTCTGCGGAAACGCCCGCACGAATTGCACATCCTGCGGCGTCTGGCCCGGCACGTTGTAAGGGTTGTAATAGCTCTGTGCCGAAAGCACGATTGGGAATTGTGGCAGGTTAGGCGGATTGCTGGACTGGCCGCTGTACAAATAGCTCGGGCCACCCGCGCCGCCGTTCCAACTCTGGTTGTAGCCCAGTTCGACGTGCGCCGTGATGTGGGGGGTGATCTTGTAGCGGTCGGCCAAGTACAGGTTCTTGGTCCGGTTAGGGCTGAGAATCGTGCTGAGGTTGTTGTAGTTGTAGATGTACGAACCTGCGTTGGCCAGGCTGGCCACATTGCCATCAGCGCTGTAGCTGCGCGGCTGCAGGAAGGAATAATCGGCCAAATTGGTCGAATTGCCGCCTGGATTCAGCACCAGTGTGTGGTCGTTGGGAATGTTCGGATTGGTCAGCGGCGAATTGGTGATCACGCCACTGTTCGGGGGAGAGTACGTAAGCCCGAAATAAGGGTAATGATCCGTCTGCGGATAGGCCGACCAGGGACGCGCACCGCCCCATACCGAGCCCTGGTATTGATAGGAAACGCTGCCGATCAGCGAGTTGCGCTCGGTGGTCGAGCCGGCGGTGATGCTGTATTGAGCTTGCGTTCCATCCCCGTGCGGGACGTATTCGCCGGCATAAGTATCGACCTGCACACCCTGGAAGTTCTTGATCGTGACGATGTTGATCACACCGGCAATCGCATCCGAGCCATAGATTGCCGAAGCACCGCTGCCGAGCACGTCGATGTGATCGACGATCGAAGCCGGAATCACACTGATGTCGGTATAACCACCGTGTACGGCACCGATGCGCTGGCCATCCACCAATACCAGCGTGCGTTGCGCGCCAAGTCCACGCAAATCGATAAAGGTACCGCCCTGGTTCGGCCCCAGTGACGCGGCGTCACCACGACTAAGATCGGGCGTCGCCGCGGCCGGAAGGTTTTGCAGCAACTGGCCAACCGTAGCAAAACCCTGGCGCTGAATATCCTGCCGCGTAATGGTGATGGTCGGCAGTGCCGTTTCCATATCCACACCACGGATATTGGTGCCGGTGACCGTTACCGCCTTGAGCTCCTTCACCGGCTTTTGTGACGATTCGGCATTCGATGCAGGCGTGGCGCCTTGATTGGCCGACGTAGAACTCTGCGCCGGATTGGTTCCGGACGATGTTGCGGGCGTATTCGTTTGCGCCGAGGCACTTCCCGCCAACACCAAGCCACCTGTGACACAAACCATCTGCATCGCGATCAGCGATTTGCGAATGGATACGGCCAACAACGCCCTGCTCTTGCCATCGACGGCAAGACAACTACGTTTCACAGCAAGCATGATCACCCTCCCAGTTTTTGCCGCCTTGCGCAGATATGCGTTTCTCCCCTCTGCTGCAGGCAGCTTTGGATATCCGTGGAAATGTCCCCTTCCACGTTTTTTGGAAAATTCAGGCGCAGACGTCCCCGTCCGGACGATTAGCCGTCCGGTTGAGCGCTTCACCGTTTGTCATGTCAGGCGCTGTCTCCGTACTTGCGGCAACAACGCTTCGATCACTCCCTCCCCTGCTTGGCAGGGGAGGGAGCGGGTCCCTGCGGATTGAAATTCAACGTCAAGTAGCCGCCGTAGGTTGGGGTGCAAACCCCAACATTGCCGCACCGATCAGGGTGATGCTGTTGGGGTTTGCACCCCAACCTACAGCGGCTTCGTTTTGCAATTCAGTATTCAAAAATTCTTCGTCTTCGCACCGCTAAAGCCGACGTACAACCACATCAGCCACTAGTGCATCCACCTTGCTGCGCTCCGCAAAACCGGTTTCTTCCGATTCCGCATTCGCTACGCCGCAGGCCACCGCCAAACGCAGCGCCTGTTCCAGCGGCAGCTCGCGCTTGATCGCCACCGCCATGCCGGCAAGAAAGCAATCGCCAGAACCCACGGCATTGCGCAGGCGCGCCGAGGCAAGCTGCGCATGCCACACGCCGGTGTCGTCCGCAGCGATGGCGCCCAGTTCGCCCAGCGTCACGACCGGCATCGCAATGCCGCGCTCACGCAGCGCCGTCACTGCCATGTGCGCTGCCTCGATGTTGATGACGGGATGCCCGACCAGCTCGCTGATCTCGTCACGATTCGGCTTCACCAGGTACGGCTTTGCATTCACCGCCTGGCGCAACACTTCGCCGCTGGCGTCGACCAGGCAATGCTTGCCGAGGTCGCGCACGTATTCGACCAAGCCGGCATACAGGTTCTCGGCAAAGCCGCGCGGCAGACTGCCGGAAAGAATCACCAGATCGCTCTTCTGTGCGCTACGGCCGAACTCGCGCAACAGATCGTCCTGCTCGAGCTGAGTGAGTTGCGGTCCCTGCCCCAGCACTTCGGTAATGCTGCCGCCCGTTTCCTGCAATGCCAGACAGTGGCGTAGCTCGCTTTCGATCTCCACGCCACGGAACAACACGCCGCGCGCACTCATCTGGCGAGCGATAAACGCCTGGTACGCGTCATCCACCGGGCCAACCAGACGCACGCGCTCACCGAGCGACGCGATGGTCTGCGCGACATGCACGCCTTTGCCGCCGGGATAGATTCTTTCGTCGCGTACCCGATGCACTTCGCCGGGCGTCAAGGCATCGATCTGGATGAAACGATCGATCGCAGTATTGAAGCCGGCGACGGTGATCATGGTGTTTCCCTCATCAAGGTCTCTGCCTCAATCGCCGTGGCTTGCCGCGTGGTGCCGCCAACGCCACGCGTGGACAGGCCGCCGCACGCACTGCCCCAGCGCATGCAATCGACCCACGGCATGTCGCGCAGCCAGGCATGCAGGAAACCGGCATCGAAGGAATCACCGGCGCCCGTGGTGTCGATGGCATGGATGGGATAAGCGGGCACGTTCAACCATTGCTCACCTTGCAAGCTTGTAGCGCCTTGCCGCCCGCGCTTCACCACGGTGCGCGTGTGTCCGTTCTGTGCGAAGCGCAACGCAGCATGCAGGTCGCTGCAACCGGTGATGGCCAGCAGCTCCTTTTCGTTGGGCAGAAAGATGTCGACTTCGCTCAAGGTCTCGAGCAGATCGTCGCCCCATTGCTGTGCAGGGTCGAAGCCCGGATCGAGTGATGTACTCAACCCGGCCGACTTCGCGCGCGCAAACAGTTCTCGACATCCCGCGCGCAAACCCTTTTGCAGGTAATACGAGGAGATATGCAGATGGCTGGCGGCTTGCAGCCATTCGTCCACGATTTCATCGGCACGCAGTTCCGACATCGCGCCAGGAAAGGTCACCAGCGCGCGGTCCTGCGGCGTGGACAACGATGCCGTCACACCCGTGCGCAACGCAGGATCGGGACTCAGCGACGACACATCGATGCCTGCATCGCGCAAGGCCTGCATGCAGAACAGGCCGGACGCATCGGTTCCCAGCAAGCCGTGAAACATCACCCGGTTGCCCAGGCGCGCCAGGCCCATCGCACAAATCATCGACGAGCTGCCCGGCGTCATCACGAAATCATCGGCCAGCACTTCGCAGCCTGGCGCGGGAAAGGCATGGCAGCCCTTGAACACGAAATCGACATTGATTTCGCCGATCACCAGGATGCGCGCGGGCGATGTCATGGCGTCGCTCCATGCAACGCGAAATCCTCAACGACGCGCGTCAACACGCCTTCGGAAGGTGTATCCGGCTTGCCGCCCAATTGCAGGCAGCGGAAGAACGCCAGCAATTGCCCTGCCACCACGCCTGCCAGCAAGGGCGGCACATCCGGGTTCGATGCGCTTGCCGAAGTCGTGATCGCAACATCGCCCATGGAGAGCACATCCGCCGGAATCTCATCGCCCACGATGAGCTTGGCCATGCCAAGTTGCTTGCGCGACAACTCACGCAGCAGGTCGCATTCGTAGCGGCGCACGGCGGGATCGGCCGACAGCACGGCCACCACCATCGTGTGCGGATGGACGAAGGACATCGGCCCATGGCGCAGGCCAAGAAAGGTTTCCGCCATCGTGACGACCTTGCCGCCGGTCATCTCCAGCATCTTCAAGGCGCCTTCGCGCGCAGCACCGAAAGCGGCACCGCTGCCCAGATAGACGGCCGAATGCATATCGCGCCGGGCCAGTGCGGCAATGGCATCGGCATGCGTATCGAAAATGCCTTGCGCATTCGCCGCCGCTTTCTCGATGGCTTCGGCAGTCATGGCGTCACGCAGCAAACCCAGACCGCCCAGCAGCAGATTGGTAAAGCTGCTGGTCATCACCAGGCTGCGGTCGTTGGTGCGCTCATCCAGCACGAGCGCACTCACGCGTGGCTCATCACGATACTGCGTGGCCAGCTTGCCCTCGGCATTGCAGGTGATCACCAGATGCCGCCATGCCGGCGCCTCGGCCAGCACGGTGTTCACCACGGCGGCGCTTTCCGGGCTATCGCCCGAACGCGCCAGCGAAATCAGCAAGCCAGGCCCCGGCGGCAGTACGCTGCGCCAATGCGTGAGCAAGGTGCCTGCGGCGATCGCCTGCACCGGCAACCCCAAACTCGCCTGCAGCAGCGGCGCCAGGCACTCGCCAATGTAGATGGAGCTGCCCGAGCCGGTCAGCACGATATGCGCAGGGCGTGGATCGAGGGCTCTGGTCAACAAGGATTGCGCTGCCGAGGCGTGAGTCAGCTGGAAAGTGCCCTCCCACGTGGCAGGTTGCTGCAGGATCTCGCGCAGGGTGTCGGCGTAGCCGGCGGCGCGCTGTACCTCGGCGGGTCTTTCCAGCAAGGCTGCCAGCATGTCGTTTTCTTTCGTTTTCTTATGAAGACTTGACATTTTGTCCAATTCGCCCGAATGTGAAACCATTCGATGACGCCTCCAGAGTATTCGAAATGAAAGATCAGTTACAAGAGCTTTCGAAAGCTTCCGAAAAATTTTCCAAGCTTGCACTTTCCCATGGCAAGCGCACCCGTCTATGGCGCCTGATGTACGGCCATGGCCCACGCAACGGCAGCCTCCTGGTACTGCCGCTGGACCAGGGCCTGGAACACGGCCCCACCGATTTCTTTCCCAACCCGCCGGCCATCGACCCGGACTACCAGTTCCGCCTTGCCGTGGAGGGTAATTTCTCCGCCATCGCCCTGGGTGTTGGCCTGGCGGAAAAGTACATGGGTGAGTGGTGCGGGCGGATTCCGCTGATTCTCAAGCTCAACGGCAAAACCAACATTCCCAGCGACGCCGAAGCCACCTCCCCCCTGTTCGCCTCGGTCGAAGACGCGGTGCGCCTGGGTGCGGACGCGGTCGGCTACACCATGTATGTCGGCTCGCCGCGCCAGCACGACGAATTCCGCCAGTTCGAAAAAGTGCGCCAGGATTGCGAGCGCTTCGGCATGCCGCTGGTGCTGTGGTCGTACCCGCGCGGTGCCGCGATCGATGCCAAGGGCGGCAAGGGCAGTCTGTACGCGCAGGATTACGCCGCGCGTGTGGCGCTGGAACTGGGTGCAGACATCGTGAAGCTGCATGAGCCCGATGACAGTACCGCCAACGCACCCAAGCCGTACAACGCGCTGCAGGAAGATGCCGCAGCACGTACGCAGCGCGTCGTGCGTTCGGCCGGACGCACCATGGTGTTGTTCTCCGGCGGCGAGAAGAACGACGACGACACGGCGGTGCTGCGCAAGGTGGAGTTCTACATGGCATCCGGCGCCACCGGCGTGATGTTCGGCCGCAACATGTGGCTGCGCCCGCTCGACCAGGCGATTGCGCTGGTGCGGCAGGTGCATCAGATCATGGTGAAGCATCCGCGCTGAGTGTTGAAGCGTAGGTTGGGGTGCAAACCCCAACATCGCCATGCTGACTATCACGCCATGTTGGGGTTTGCACCCCAACCTACGCACTCATAATCTTTCATATGTCGTGTGCTTCGCACGCCGTGTTTGTACTGGATTCCGGCCTTCGCCGGAATGACGGCATGTAGTATCCGAGCCATCCAGACATCTCTAGCCAGCCATGCCAAACAGCCAGCGCAAACCAGCCACGCCACACTGGTCCTTCCGCACCCAAACCCGCGCCGGCTGCTTCTGCTGCGCGCCACCCCACGGCGCCGGCACCATCCAGGCAAGCAGCAAAAACCCGCTGCAAACGGCCCCTGGCCACAACAAAAGCGATCTGCAGCTTAAAGACTTCAAACCACGCAGCATGCTACGCGTACCGAAGACGCGCATCGAGCAACCACGCTTTCCGGTGATCGACGCGCACACACATCTCACCTGGTCCACCCACGTACGCAACGGCGTATCCGTGGGCGAAGACATCACCGTGTTCGCCAAGCCGGAAGACTTGCTGCCCGTGATGGACCGCAAAGGCATACGCACCCTGGTCAATCTCACGGGTGGTGTCGGCAAGGGCTTGGAGCAAAGCATCGAACTGTTCGACAAGGCGGCGCCAGGGCGTTTCATCACACTCACCGAGCCGTCGTTCGGACACGTTCCGCAAGCAAACTATCCGCAGTTGCAAGCAGATGCCATCGCGCATGCCCATCGCGTCGGTGCGCGCGGTTTGAAACTGCTGAAAACGCTAGGGCTGTATCTGCGCGAACAACTCGACAGCGGTCCGCTGGTAGCCATCGATGACCGCCGCTTCGATCCGATGTGGGAAGCCTGTGCCGCTTACGACATGCCGGTATTCATGCATGTTTCCGATCCAGAGGCATTTTTCCTCCCGACCGACGCCAACAACGAGCGCTACGAAGAACTGAGCAAGCACCCGGACTGGTCGTTCTACGGTCCCGAATTTCCCAGCAACGAGGAACTGCTTGCCGCACGCGACCGCGTGATCGCACGTCACCCCAAGACCACCTTCGCACTCATGCACGTCGGCAATTGGGCCGAGAATCTCGAAGCCGTAGCCGATTGCCTCGACCGCTTTCCCAACACCCTGGTGGACATCAGCGCGCGCATCGGTGAACTCGGGCGCCAGCCGCGCACGGCGCAGCGCTTTTTCGATCGGTATCAGGATCGCATCCTGTTCGGCACCGACGCCGTGCCCTCTCCCTACGGCGACGACGTGCCGCAACAGCTGTTCTGCGACGAGCTCTACGATATCTACTACCGCTTCCTCGAAACCGAGGACGAATACTTCGACTATGCCCCCGCCGAGACACCCCCTCAGGGCCGCTGGTCCATCTATGGGCTGGGCCTGAAAGACAGCGTGCTGCGCAAGATATACCATGACAACGCCGTCAGACTGCTGGGGATGCGCTGATCCATTCTACGTGGGTGGCATGATGTCCAGAAGGCTTGCAGGGTGTGTTGCGCGGCGCCGGGAAGACTGGCCGTCTTGCCAAGCCGCGCGGCGCAGCCTGCGAGCCTTCTGGACATCACCCTTCGGGCCGGCCCTGTCTGTCCGCATCTCTTCGGTCCATCGTCTCGACAGACGGCCAGTCTGCCTTCGCCGATGGCCCTGCGATCTGCGAACAGACAGGGCCGGTGACACCCACGTAGAATGGATCAGCGCATCCCCTGAGCTTCCGTCGTCATGAATGAATCCCGCGCCGCCGCCCCCACGCAACGCCTGCTTGTTGAAGAGCGCCGACGCCTGATCGTCGAATACATCGAAGGCAACGGACGCGCCACGGTCGAAGAACTCGCCGCCCGTTTTGGCACCTCCACCGTCACCATCCGCAACGACCTGGAATCGCTGGCCCGCGTCGGCGCCATCGCCCGCTCGCACGGCGGCGCACTACCCGCCACGCAAACCTTCACCAACGACGTGCCCTTGAACATCAAGGAAACGCGCTCCCATCCGCAAAAACTGCGCATCGGCCAAGCCGCCGCCAAGCTCATCAACGAGGGCGACACCATCATCCTCGATTCCGGCTCCACCACTGCGGAAATCGCGCGGCAGATCCGACAGATGAAATTCGAGTCGCTGACGGTGGTGACCAATGCGCTCAATATCGCATTGGAGCTATCCGGCCTGCCCAACATCCGCGTGATGATGCTCGGCGGCCTGCTGCGTCCAACCGCCTATTCGCTGGTAGGCCCGGACGCGGAACAGGCGTTGTCGCGTATCTCGGCTGACAAGTTGTTTCTGGGCGTGGATGGTATTGATCCGCTGGTTGGCGTCACTACTCCCGATCCGCTGGAAGCGTCACTCAATGCTTTGATGATTCGAGTTTCCCGAGAGACCATCGCGGTATTCGATGCCAGCAAGCTGGGGCAGCGCAGCCTTTCGGTGATTACGCCGGTGTCGACGTTGAATACGGTAATTACTGATGAAAGCGCGCCGGAGGAGATGGTGGAGGCGCTGCGTGGTGCGGGTGTGAATGTAATGCTGGTCTGAAGACCTATTTCTCGTAGGTTGGGGTGCAAACCCCAACGTCGTGGTCTACACACGCAGGGCAATGTTGGGGTTTGCACCCCAACCTACAAAATCGAATCAAATCGACTGCGCTCGCTCCAACGCCGCCACCTGCCTCTCCAGCCGCGGCCCCAAATAACAATGCGACCCGCACGCCAACAACCCCACCTCGCGAAACTCCCGCAAATACCAAGCCGGTGAGCGCAGCGTCAGCTCATGCCGATCGCCTTCCAAGTCATCGCGATTAGTGAACACCTCCAGAAACGCAATCCCTTCCAGCATCTCCCCAATGCCGATCAAACCGGCGCGAATCTCCGCCGGCTTCAGGTAATGCAACACATCCGTGCATACGATCACATCAAAACGCGTATCGAAGCGCAGATGCGCCAGTTGCTCGAAGCGTGCCAAGCCAATATTCCGGCGGCTTCCATAGCGACGCACGGCATACTCACTGGAATCCAGCCCGCGGTACTCAACGCCCGGCCGCAAGGCCAGCAGCGGTGCCCGCCACACACCCTCCCCGCAGCCCACATCAAGCACATTGCGGATCGGCCGGCCCAGGTAATACTCCGCCTGCGCCACCACCATCGCCACCTTGCGCTTCAACGCCGCCGTCGAGCGCACGGCATGCTTTGGATCGCGGTACCACTTGTCGAAATAGGCCTGATCGTAAGTTTTGCGCATGCTTCAGCTCCATGGGATCGACGATGGTAACCGTGCTTTAACAGGCAGAGCGCAAATTCGTGAATCACAGCCGAATATTTCTTTACGCTTGAGCCTGGCCCGGTCAGCGCAGCAAGCAGCCGGACGTTGAGGGCCTATGCGCCAACGGGGAAGCCACCCACCATGCCCGCACCACGTTTGAAATGCCTGGGCCTGCTGTTTCTTGCCGCAGCGCCGCTCGCCACAGCCTTGCCATTGCAGGCGGCAGGCAGCGCACCACTGAGTGCAGACGATATCGCCTGGCTGCGCCGCGCCAGCTTTGGCCTGGATAGCGCCACCGTCGAGCGCTATCACGAACTAGGCCGTACACGTTTCCTCGATGAACAACTGGCGGGTGGCGATGATCCCCTTCCACCCGCCGTCGCCCCACTGATCAACAGCTACGAGGTGTACAACACCTCGCCCGCCAAACTGATCGCCGACTACCGCGACGAAGCGAAAAAAGTAAAAGAAGTGGACGCGGCGGATGCCAACGCCAAGGAGATGGCGAAGAAAGATTTCCAGAAATATCGCCGCGATCTCTACAAACAAAGTGCAGAAGTGGAATTGCTGCGCGCGATCTACGGCCAGAATCAGCTCAAGGAACAAATGGTCTGGTTCTGGCTCAACCACTTCAACATCTATGCACCGAAAGCTGCCGTGGGCCTGTTCGCCACGGACTACGAAGAGAACGACATCCGCCCGCACGCGCTGGGCAAGTTCAAAGACCTGGTGATGGCCACGCTGGAAAGCCCGGCCATGCAGCTGTACCTGGACAATGCACACAACGTGCGCGGCAAGACCAATGAAAATTACGCGCGCGAATTGATGGAATTGCATACGCTTGGCGTGCATGCCGGTTACACGCAACAGGATGTGCAGCAGCTGTCATTGATACTCACTGGCGCCGGCATCGTGCCGCAGCGCAAAGACAACGTCATCGATGGGATCGACGGCAACTTTCTCAATCCGCGCGCGGGCGTGGTACGCAACGGCCTGTTCGTTTTCCTGCCGGGCCGGCACGATTACAGCACCAAGCAATTCCTCGGGCACACCATCAAAGGCAGCGGCTTCGATGAAATCGATCAGGCCGTCGATCTGATCGTGCATCAGCCGGCGTGTGCGCAATTCATCTCGCACCAGCTGGCGGCGTATTTCATTTCCGACGACCCGCCGCCGGCCCTGGTGAACGCCATGGCAGAAACCTTCCAGCGCACCGATGGCGATATCGCCGCCGTGTTGCGCACCATGTTCCTGTCCAAATATGCCACCACCGGCTCCGGCAAGAAATTCAAGGACCCCATGCAATTCGTGGTCTCCGCGATGCGCATGAGCTACGACGGCAAGCCGATCACCGATGCCGATCCGTTGGTGAACTGGCTCAACCAGATGGCCGAACCGATGTACGGCCATATCACGCCGGATGGCTACCCCAGCGACAGCACAAGCTGGTCCAGCTCCGGCCAGATGGCCAAGCGCTTCGATGTAGCGCGTGCCATCGGCAGCGGCCGCAACCGGTTGTTCGCGAATGCCGATGGCGACGTGCAGCGCGCCGATCCGCCGATGTTGAACTCCGCTTTGTTCCAGCAGACCTTGCAACCCACGCTATCCACCGCCACGCGTGACGCTCTCACCAAGGCCAACACGCCCGTGGAATGGAACACTTTCCTGCTGTCCTCACCCGACTTCAATTACCGCTGAGCCAAGAGGGACCGTTATGAACCGTCGCGAATTTCTGCTCGCCGCCGCCAGCGCCGCCGCACTGCCTGCGCTCTCTTTCTCGGGCCGGCTTTTTGCAGCGCCCGCCAACTCGCCACGCTTCCTGTTTGTGTTCCTGCGCGGCGGCTACGACTGCAACAACTTCCTGGTGCCGTATAGCAGCGACTTCTATTACGAATCGCGCCCCACCATCGCCATCGCCAAGCCGGATCGCAACAACCCGAATTCAGCGCTTCCGCTCGACGCGAATTGGGGCATGAACCCGGTGCTGCGCGATTCGATCTATCCGCTATGGGAGAAAAAGCAGATCGCCTTCATCCCGTTTGCCGGCACCGATGATCTCTCGCGCAGCCACTTCGAAACGCAGGACAGCATCGAGCGCGGCGAACCCTTGAACACCTCCGGCAATTACCGCTCCGGGTTCCTGGCGCGCCTGTCCAGCCAGCTCACCGGCATACCGGCCATCGCCTTCACCAACAGCCTGCCGCTGAGCTTCCAGGGTGCAGGCAAGGACATTCCCAATATCTCGCTGAAGGGCAACACCAAGGCGAATTTCGATGAGCGGCAGTCCGCCATCCTGGCCGGCATGTACAAGGACACCTCGCTCGCCTCAGCCGCTGCTGATGGCCTGAGCCTGCGCAGCACCGTCTCGATGGACCTGCAGAAAGAAATGACTGCCGCCAGCCGCGGTGCACCGAATGCCTCCGGCTTCGCGCAGGAAACGCAACGCATCGCCGCCCTGATGCGCGATCAATACCGCCTTGGCTTCGTCGACGTCGGCGGTTGGGATACGCACGTCAACCAGGGCAACGTCACCGGCGGCCTCGCCAACAACCTGCATAACCTCGGCAACGGCCTTGCCGCGTACGCTGCGGCGCTCGGCAACGAATGGAACAACACGGTGGTGGTCGTGGTATCCGAATTCGGCCGCACCTTCCGCGAAAATGGCGACCGCGGTACCGACCATGGCCACGGCACCGTGCACTGGGTGCTGGGCGGGAAGGTCAACGGTGGCCGTATCGCCGGCGAACAGGTGGCGGTGACACAGCAGAACCTGCTGCAGAATCGCGATTATCAGGTGCTCAATAATTATCGGGATGTGTATAGCGGGTTGCTCGGGCGCATCTGGGGCTTGCGCGGCAATCAATTGCAGGATGTGTTTCCGCAGGCAAAACCACGCGATCTGCAATTGGTCTGAAGTTAGTTGCACCCTCAAGGCTGTCATTCCCGCGAAAGCGGGAATGACGGCTCCGAGGCAGTTGCGTAGGTTGGGGTGCAAACCCCAACATCGCCATGCAAAGTGGCTCCGGTATGTTGGGGTTTGCACCCCAACCTACATCATCCCACTCTCTGGAGACGAGACCTGCCGCATGCGCCCCATCGCCCTAGCCACCCTCACGCTATCGCTAAGCCTGCTACTCGCTCCTACCCTCACCCAGGCGGCCAGCACCAGCTTCACCTCCAACGACATCGCCTGGCTGCGCCGCGATAGCTTCGGCCTCAACTCCTCGACCGTCGCGCAATACCGCTCGCTGGGCCGCAACACATTGCTGACCAAGCAACTCAACAACCAACTCGGCGATACCCTGCCCGCCCCCATCGCCGCGCAAATCGATAGCTACGACGCTTTCCACACCCCGCTCGACCAGTTGCTCACCTCACTGCAACAGGAACAACAGCAACTGCGCAACATACCCGACGGCCCTGAAAAACAGGCTGCCAACAAAGCCATCCAAGAGCGTGGCAATCAGATCGGGCTGCAAGCACAGCAAGCCGAATTGCTTCACGCCATCTACGGCCCGAACCAGCTCAAAGAACAACTGGTGTGGTTCTGGCTCAATCACTTCAGCGTCTATGCCGCCAAAGGGCGCGTGCGCTGGGAACTGGCCGATTACGAAAACACCATCCGCGCGCATGCACTCGGCAAATTCCGCGACCTGGTGATGGCCACGCTGCAGAGCCCGGCCATGCTGGAATTTCTCGACAACGCGCAAAACGCCAAAGGCCACGTCAACGAAAACTACGCCCGCGAACTGATGGAGCTGCACACACTGGGCGTCAATGCCGGCTACACCCAGCAGGATGTGCAGCAACTGGCGTTGATCCTCACTGGCGTCGGCATCACCCCGGTGGATGGCAGGCCGCAGAACTTCAATCCGAAGATGGCCCCGCTGGTCGTGCAGGACGGCATGTTCCAGTTCAACCCGCAGCGGCATGATTTCAGCGACAAGCAGCTGCTCGGCAAGACCATCAAGGGCAGCGGCTACGATGAAGTGAAGCAAGCCGTCGACCTGATCGTGAAACAACCCGCCTGCGCACAATTCGTCTCGCGCAAGCTCGCCGAATACTTCGTGGCCGACAATCCGCCACCCGCGCTGGTAGCCAAAATGGCGCACACCTTCCAACGCACCGATGGCGATATCGCGCAAGTGATGCGCGTGATGTTCCAGTCACCGGAACTGCTTAGCGGCAGCGGCAAGAAGTTCAAAGACCCCGCGCAGTTCATCGTCTCATCCGTGCGCCTTGCTTACGATGGTTCGCCCATCGTCAATGCGCAGCCCTTGGTAGGCTGGCTTAACCAACTGGATCAGCCGCTATTCGGCCGAATCACACCAGACGGCTGGCCACTCGACGGCGAAGCCTGGTCCAGCTCCGGACAGATGGCCAAACGCTTCGACATCGCCCACGCCATCGGCACCGGCAACAACCAACTCTTCACCCCCGCCGGCAGCGCCGCACGCACCGCCGGCTTCCCGATGCTGACTACACGCCTCTACTACGACGCCATCGATCCGTACTTGTCGAAAGCCACCCGCGACGCGTTGGCGAAGGCAACGTCGCAGCAGGAGTGGAACACCTTTCTGCTCTCGTCGCCGGATCTCAATTACCGCTAAACCGCTTGTTACTCGACATGCAGCTCTCCCCTGCGCGGCAGGGGATCGTCACCCCTCACCGTCATTCCGGCGAACGAACACCAGAATCCAGTCTAAATACGTTGTGCGAAGCACTCCTAACTTTTTATTTTGAGTGCTTCGCACGGCATGTTTGTACTGGATTCCGGCGTTCGCCGGAATGACGATCAGGCCATGGAAGAAACATCCCGGGCGGCTTACACATCCACCCGCCGATACTCCCCCTCCATCACCCTCTCCCAATTCACCCCACCATCAAACGAACTCTCCAACACCAACCGATAAACCCCGTCCACCACCCACTCATAAATATGTCGCGTCTGCCCGCGCTGCGAACTGCGCAGAAACACCAGCCGCTTTCCATCCCAATGCCCTGTCGCCGGCTGCGCAGGCGTAAATCCATAACTATCGAACCAATACAACGCGTACTCGCCAGGCTCCTGCCCTGAAACAAGCACTGCATGCGCCTGCAACGCCAGCCTCCCATCGCGCTCTTCGCGGTAATCCAGCAACAACACCTTGCCACCAAGATCGAACCGCGCACTGACGCTGCCTATCGCAGGACCACCCTGTCCCCAGCGCGTGGTAGCAATCGTTTCATCGCCAACCCATTCACCTGCCAGCGCATCCAACACATTGCCTTCCAGAACGTCCATGGCCGATCACTCCTTTGCGCTTCCCGCCACCAACAGGTGCTTGGCGATCTGTCCATGCAGATAACCCAGCCCACGTACGATATGCAGCGTGGCGAACAACATGACGATGCCGATAATCGACGCGCAAATCGTGCCCGGCCAACCACCCCACCAGGTCACCCATTCGCATATCCACGCCGAACCATTGCAGCTGGCGTACGGGATGCCGAACGACTCCAGCACCACCTTTGCAATCGGCGACAACGCCAGCGCAAGCGATGTGGAAAGCATCGTCACCGCAATCGTGAAATAGGCAATGCCAAGCGGCAGCATCAGAACCATGTAGGCCAACGTGCCCCACGTGCGCGGATCACTGAGCACCGCACCAATGCGTTGCCAGAACGACATGCCACGCGTGGAGAACGGTGGCCGCCGCGGCATGCGCACACCGAGCATGGTTTCCACGATGCGCCCTTCCATCAGCGACAACATGCGCACGGAACCGAGGAACAACAACGCAAACGGAATGCCGATGATCAACACAAACAGGCCAAACGACAGCGAGATGCCCGTCACCGCCCAGGTAAAATAGAAGATACCCGTGGCGAGCGACAACACCATGTAGAACAGCGCACCGTAAGTGTGCGGATCCGCGGCCACACCGAAAAATTGTCCCAGCCACGAAGCCTGTTTCGGCGGCTTTGGCGGACGCAGTGCACGCTGAATCTTTATTTCCTGATCACGATAAATATCCGCCACTTCCTCCGGCGCGCCGTAGCTGCTGACCACTTTCGCCAGCATGTCCGCCTCGCTGCGCCCCGGCTGATCGGCCAGTTCGGCGCGCAGATGTTCTTCGGCGTCATACAACGCATCCTGGATCAACGCCGGATCTGCGCCACGCAGCGCAGCGCGCAGTTGTTCCAGATACTCGGCAATCGTCCTTGGCATCTTTGGTGCATCCGCATTCATCGCCAGTCTCCTTGCAGAACCTTGTCAACCGAATCGCGCGTAGCCCCCCACGCCGCAATCCACTCACGCAGCACCTCACGTCCCAATTTGGTGATGCGGTAATAACGCCGCGGCGGCCCGCTCACCGAGGGCTCCACCTCGCTGGCCAACAGACCGCTCCCTTCCAGATTGCGCAGCACCGGATAAAGCGCGCTTTGCTTACCCGCCAGCACGCCCTCTTCCCCCAGCTCTTCCAAGCGCTTGGCAATCTGATAGCCATACAACGGCTGCCGCGACTGCCCCAGCACCGCCAGCAAAACCAGCGACACAGTACCCGCCGACAGCTCTTTCTGAAACTTCTTGATTTGGGCCGCAATGTCTTCCACGGCTGCCCTGCCCTTCCACTTATAGTGGAGGGAATAGTAGTGCGAAGTTCGTACTAGTGTATGGGTATGAAGTCATGGGCTAGCCGGGCGCTGCGTTTTGGGCACAACACCAATGTATGTACCGGTTTCACATGCTTTGGTGTTCGCTGACATGTACAAACATTGGTGTTAAGAAGGGCGCTGACCAGGGCCTGGGGACAACCGTTTTCGAATCTGAACAGATATCAGGCAATATATCGGCGGCCATTGGCCTAAAAACCAAGGACTTGCCCGCGGACGGGGGCAATGCGTCAGAACGCATAGAAGCCACTACGGATAGAACATAGGGAGGAGAAACATGCCGCGACTTACCGACGTAAATGAGTTAATCCAGTCGGAGGGATTGACGCAAGCGCAGGCTGATGCGGTGGTTGACGATGCCCAGGCAATCCTGTGCATAGCGTGCGCCGGATCGGGAAAATCCCAGACGCTTGCCTATCGAATCGCTCGGCTAATGTCCCAGGGAGTGCCGGCGGCCTCCATTGTTGCCATTACCTTTACAGAGAAAGCTGCAGATGCGATCAAGCGCAGGATCGCATCCGTACTAGAACGCACGGGTCAAAGTTCGAACCTAATCGGGCAGATGTTCATCGGTACCATCCATGCCTTTTGCCAAAATGTTCTTGCGGACGGCGATGCCTTATTCCGACAATACGATGTACTCGATGGGAATCGTTTTACGCTGTATCTCATGTCGCGGTACTACGAACTCGGTATAGCTGACCTGAGGCCGCGATTTAATAATCGCTACTTTGAAACATTGGATCAGGTCCGCAACGCTTGGAATATTTTCCGAGACGAAGGTCTGTCGCTTGAGGACATTGAAGCGAGGGACGAGTCGATTGGAAGGACAGTACGCGCAATACGCGATGGACTGCTACGCGACCAGTTTATTGACTTCGCCTCAATGATCCGAGAAACAGCTGACCGCGCAACCAATGCAGGTCGCGTGAGGGATCGGCTAGCAGCTATACAGCATTTGCTAGTTGATGAATATCAGGATGTTTCCGGCGCACAGGAAGAGCTCGTCGCTATCGTTTATGCTCTAGGGGGAAACATCTTCGTCGTTGGTGACGATGACCAGTCAATTTACGGATGGCGTGGAGCACATGTAGCTAACATCTTGGAATTCGAACAGCGCTATCCCAACGTCCACAAACATGTACTGGCAACGAATTTTCGGAGCACTCGTGCAATAGTCTCCGTGTCTAACGATTTCGTGACAACACAACTGGGACCGCAACGACTACCCAAGCAACCTCGTGAAAACTGGAATGCGGCACCTCGCCAACTTGTCGCGCACCATTTCGAGACACGAGCCGAAGAAGCCGGGTGGGTGGCCGACCGAATCGTTACCCTATTGGGCACCGAGTATCGTAAAAGTGCAGGTACCACCGCACGCGGCTTAACGCCAGCCGACTTTGCCATTCTTATGCGCTCCACAAAGTCACAGGAGCAAGACGGTAATCCTCGACACGCGGCGTTCTCGGACGCGTTGAGGACACGAGGAATTGAATTCACGCTGGCCGCAGGCGGAAGCGTATTCGATCAACCTGCTGTGAACGCGTTACGTGAGGTGTTCATCGCGCTTGAGCAAGGGCCCATTGATCGCAACCAGGCCAATCAGCTCATTGCTGATCATATTCGACCAGCCTATCCACAAATAAACGTACGGCGCACCTATGAAGTACTCGCTGACTGGGGAAGAAGAATTCACCAACCGCTAGGGGCGGTGCGACAGCGCTTGTTTCCGCAAGCACTTCTAGTTGATCTGCTTGAAGCGTTCAACATCCGAGGATCCGATTTTTCGGAAACCGTTATGAGGGATATAGGTCTATTCAGCAAGATGCTGCAGGACGTCGAATCGGTATATCTCAGTATCGACTCCACAGATCGATTTCGCTCCGTTGTCCGATTCCTGCAACAGGTGGCGGAAGGCGGATATGACGTAAGCACCGAAGATATCGTCACTCGGCCTAATGCGGTGACAATTTCAACGGTCCATCAGGTCAAAGGGCTTGAGTTCCCTGTCGTATTCGTGGTCGACGTAGTTCCAGGGCGATTTCCTGGCAATCAGCGACGCTTCGATTGTGCGCTGCCTCAGGACTTGCTAGCCGCAGCAATTGCAAGGGGAGCTTACGCAAGCGACCGTTCCGCAGAAGCAAGACTTTTCTATACCGCGCTAACTCGGGCGGAACGTTTCCTTCATGTAACCGGAGCAGCATTACTACCGAATGGTCGTCGGACCAATCGTCAATCGCCATTTGCTGCAGCGCTTCAGGACGAGGAGCTATGTTCCGATCCTGCAATCATTCCAGAAGGTCTCGTTCCAGCCCCACAACAACAAGAGCTGGACGAAGCTACGCTCCCTACTTCATTTAGTGACATTAAATACTATCTAAACTGTCCTATGGACTACCGATTCCGCAAGAGCTTCGGTTTTAGCCCGCCCGTGCCGGAATTGTTCGGATATGGACGGGTAGTCCACGTAGCGATCGAAAAACTACACGAACTTTTCCCTGACCGCGCACCAACACGGCAAGAAGCTCAAGCAATTGCTCAAGAAAACTTCCATCTCAAACACGTGGCACAAAGTCGTGACCCTCAAAATCGTCCGGGCGCGTATGAGCGAGCCAAAGAAAAAGCACAGCAGATTGCGGAAGATTATGTAGCCAGCTATGCGGCTGACTTTACCCACCAGCGTCAGGTGGAGGTGCGATTCGAGATTCCCGCGCGTGGATGCCTTATCACCGGCTCAATCGATCTATTGATGAGATGTAATGAAGCAGGTGACATCCTTGAGGCCCATGTCCTTGATTTCAAGACTATGGAAGGTGGCGCGGATCCTCAACAAAACAGAGACCTGGACTGGCGGGAGCTATCACTCCAAGTGCAGCTATACGCAAAAGCCGCCCGTGATGTTCTTGGTGAAAATGCCGCAACCGGCTCAATTCACTTATTGAAAGACAATCAGCGCGTGCAAATTCCTATTGATGAAGCTTCTGTCAACGCGGCCATTGGCAACATCGAATGGGCCGTCCAAGGCATTCTCGAACAAGACTTCCCTATGCGACCGACACCCAATAAGTGTCGTGATTGCGACTTTCAGCGGCTATGCCCTCAACAGCAACAACAGTTTCGCGCTGATGCTGGCCTTCCTCCGCGCATTGCCACCCCCGCCGGCCCAGTGTTCGCGCGAGCTATCGAATGAATCAACCCGTCTAAACATAGGCCTCACTCGTCGCTGAAAATTAGCTTTGGTATATGGCGGATTGATATAAAGGCGAAGGAAGATGATCGATCTAAAGAAGGAAATTGAAGAGCTAGAGGCCCTTCGAGGTAAGTATCACATTGTATTTCCAGCGTACATCACTCATATAAGGTTCCCCCGCTACAAGAATATGGCGTCAGGTGCGCGTATCGATTTTGATTTCCCCATAACGGCACTTGTAGGTGCAAACGGATCAGGCAAGACCTCTGTACTAAATGCACTCTACGGTGCACCAAAGCGACAATCGACCGGCGAATACTGGTTTAGTACGAAAGTTGACCCTATCGAAGAGGGTGAAGGTAGCCCTAATCGGTTCATTTACGGCCATTACAGCGCTGGCTTTAAGAAAGTTGTCGAGACGCGCAAAGCGCGTGTGCGAAAATTTCGCAACGGCCGTGATGACCCAAACTATTGGGAACCAACTAAAGAGTCACCTGGTGACGGAATGGTTGTACCGTCCCTTGAACCTGGCAAGAACATCCAGGGACGCAGCCTAGATCGGTGGAATCCTGTGACGCGGAAAGTGCTTTATATCAACTTCCGTAAGGAGTTGAGTGCGTTCGACAAGTACTTCTATTTTGGCAAGAACCCTGCGATAGAAGCGGCAAGAGCAACAGCAGCGGCAAAGAAGGCGGGCAAGGTTGCCTCGGGACGTCGAATCCTAACCAAGATGGATCAGGTTCGCCTCGACGCCGGCTTGCTAGCTCGAGTCATTGCATCGGGCAATACATCCGAAAAATCTCATAACAGAAAGATCGCAACGGAGAACAGATTATTAGCGCCGGACGAACTTAAGGTAGTTAGCTTCATCCTCGGGCGGGATTACATTGAGGCTCGCTGGATTCGCCACCGCCTGTTTAAAGGCGATGGCGGCATCAGCATCGTCTTCAAAACTGAGTACGGACGTTACAGTGAAGCCTTTGCTGGCAGCGGCGAGGTTGCTGTAGCAAGTTGCGTCGTACAGGTGCTAAATGAAAAGAAAAAAGGCACCCTCCTTCTTCTGGACGAACCTGAAGTCTCACTTCATCCTGGCGCCCAGGAACGTTTACTCGCATTTCTTGCTCAGACCGCCAAGCGCAAACAAATGCAAATCGTATTTTCAACACATTCGCCACATCTCATCTCAGCGCTACCGAACGACGCCATTAAGACATTCCACCAGCTTCAAGATGGAGCATTTTCGATCATCTCTTCGACACACCCATACGCAGCATTTCGGCGATTGGGGGCCACTCACGGCGGCAAAGTGCTCGTGATAGTTGAAGATAGACTAGCCAAGCTCGTCGTTCAGCAGGCGCTAGCCTTGATCGAAGATGAAGCGACCAGACAACTTTTCCGCGTGGAATTTGTCAGCGGAGGAGCTAGCTCAATACTGAATACGCGAATTCCCGTTTTTATGGAGAGTTCGGAACACATTTTCGTGTTGCTGGACGGCGACCAGAAAAAAATCGATCAGATTCAGGACCCGGATGAGATACCTGAAGCGCAAAACAATCAGCTAGGGCAGAAGATCTCAGCGCAGATAGGAGCCAACCCAGAGCTGAACATAGACGGCGGATCCGGCGGCGGAAACCATGAGCAAAGGATAGCCAGCCAGCGCAAGTATCTTGCCTGGGTTAGGCGATGTCTCAACTACATACCTACTAGCTGTCCAGAGGAGCTTGTGCTACTCGCCGCCGGCAAAATGCTAGCCGACCAGGTGGGGAATGCGCCAAAATGCAAGGTGCGCCTACAAGCCGTTGCTACAGAGGCATTGGGCCGAGAAGCAGGTAGCGAGGAAACCGACAGATATGGCGAGTTCTTATTGGCGACGAACAGAGCAAAGTCGAAGGAACTAGCAGTCCTCACCTTACAGCTTACGGCATTTCTGGCAGCAATAAGGGCTCAGTAAAACGCGTAAAAGACATAACCCTACCTCCCATATAATCGACTAGATAACGTCAGTCATGGCCGGCCACAAGAACGCAAAAACAAGCCATCGGGAACTTACTGCAGTCGACCTGTTCAGCGGCTGCGGCGGCCTAAGTTGTGGCCTCATCAAGGCCGGCTTCAGCGTGGCCGCCGCTGTTGAGATCGACCGGAAAGCACAAGCCACCTACAGGCTCAATCACCCCGGCGTCCACTTATATGAGCAGGATATTCGTTCATTGGATCCGGCTCAGGTTCTTAGGGACGCCGGTCTAAAGCCAGGTGAATTGGACTTGCTGGCAGGCTGCCCGCCTTGCCAGGGTTTCTCACGTTTAAGAACAAAGAATCAAAAAACTTCTGTAAAGGACGATCGCAACAATCTTGTGGCGGATTTCCTTCGCTTCGTACGCGTGATGATGCCCAAGACCATCATGCTCGAGAACGTACCGGCCCTAGCAAAAGATGGCCGGTTCACAAAGATGCGCAATCAACTTAGCCAACTAGGCTATGAAGCCGTCGTGCATGTTCTGGATGCAGCGGATTACCGAGTCCCCCAAAGACGCAAGCGGCTCATCATGTTAGCGTCCAGAGTCCACAAGCCCGAAATTGCTCCAAAAGCTTCCGCCAAGATCACTGTGCGACAAGCCTTGAAGGGCGTAGGCGCTCCCTCCCGAACAAAAGATAAGTTGCATGCGGTATCAGAGAATCGCACTTCGGCGGTTCGTGAGTTGATCGCACTAATCCCAAAGGACGGCGGTAGTCGCTCAGACTTGGGCCAAGAATTCCAGCTCGATTGCCATAAGAGAAGTTCGGGCTTTCGTGATGTGTATGGCCGCATGTCCTGGGATGATGTGGCACCGACAATTACAAGCGGTTGCCACAATCCTTCAAAGGGGCGTTTTTTACATCCCTCGTACAACCGGACTATTACCCTTCGTGAAGCAGCATTACTTCAGGGTTTCCCTAAAAAATATCGTTTTGATGTCTCACATGGCAAGGAAGCTATCGCGCTGATGATCGGCAATGCCTTACCTCCGCCGTTCATTTCTGCACATGCAGGAGCACTACGAGATGGCCTACTAGCGTCTAGTCGAAACTAGAGACGAGAGACCGGCCGATTTATTTATGGCTCAGCCAACGTATTCTCAGACCCACGCCAGTTTCACGTCGATCATCTTATCGCGAGTACTTTTACTTTTGAGTGGAATTGTTCAGTGGACAAAGTGCCAGCCGAACAACGCAGACGCAACATGGCTGCCGTACGCTCTCGCGATACGAAGCCCGAGCGAATAGTGCGCAGCGCTCTGCATTCCCTAGGGCTACGGTTTCGTTTGCACCAGGCCTCGTTACCCGGAACTCCCGATATCGTATTGAGGAGATACCGCACCGTTATCTTGGTACACGGATGCTTCTGGCACGGGCACAAATGTCGCAGGGGGCAACCGCCGAAAACACGCACGCAGTTCTGGTTACCAAAATTAGAACGAAATCGCGTGCGCGATCGAAGGCAGGTGAAAGAACTCAAATCGCTAGGTTGGCGCGTACTTATAATCTGGGAATGCGAATCTAAAAACGAAGCGAGATTAGCGATCCGACTGGCACGATGGTTCGGGGTGCGGCAGAACTAATCACACCGAACACCTTTTATACGTCATAAAGCCCGTAAGAAAATGTCACGCCACGCAACTTGCGCTCATCCAAGACCCAAAATAGCCAAGCCTTGAGGCCCCCTTTATGTGCTAAAGGGACTTCGCAGCGGCTTGTAAGCTCTATTGAATGCACCACGATCAATGCGTTACATGGATAGGCTTGTCTATGCAGTTCAACTTCATCTGCGGTCAGGAGGATCGATACAAGACCACTGGTCGTGACCTTGATCTCTCAACTTGTGTCGAAAAAAAGCACGCCAATGTGTGCTCTTTTTCATTTCAACAACGCCAACTTCAGGCAAGTTGCTAGGCGCTTAACGCTTCTTATCAGCCAACTCAATTTCTTCCGCTGTTAACTGATTTCGATGCAAGTATGCGCCGCCAGGGCTCCTCGGAACCCCGATGAGAGTTCCCCTATTTCCGGCGCCCACCAGCCCTATAACTTCGTCATCATCATTCACGGCGAACGCCGCGACGTTCCACACAACATCACCAAACTTGTAGTACCAATCACCAGCTGGAATTAGCTGCTTGTAAGCCATAAAAAACACCTTCTAGCCTAGAGGACTAAAGTCCATCGGCACACATCCAAAAAACTTTAGCCCCCCCCTTTACCCACCAACTGACTAATCTCCCGAAGACTTTATTCGACACCGGCGTGTGTGGATAATCTTCCGAAATCACCGCTCTCTTCAATCTGCGACAGAACGTAAAAATGTTAGCCGGCTAGATTCACGCTAGTCGTAATGAACGGCGTATCTCGCCCCCATGACACGATAGGCCTTAACACATGCTCGACCTAATTCACTCATCTATCACTGTGTACTCAAGGATACGGGATACCTTCACTGAATCCATCGAAGCCTGCAGATTAACAGACCCCTTGTTCGCACAATTTTCTGGCTCGCAGATGCATTATTACTCCTCCAGGTGCCAGTCGATGAACCTGCTGCTGCAGGAGTGGAAGCTTTGGGATTGTGACATTTTGATGCGATCCGCCCTTGAGTGTGCAACGCGCTTCCTCTTCGTCGCCGTCGCCAATAACCCCGAACGTAGCCAGCGAATCGAGGAGTACACAACCTCCCTAAATGAGATCGAAGATATTCTTCGCTCTGAAAAAGCCAAGACAGCAGCAGTGAATGCTGACGACGATCATGACGCAATGCTCCTCGGAGGCGCGGCTCTTAGTCCTGACAAAGAGGCCGAACTTCGTTCCAAATGGCCCCAATCCAAGCGGAAAGCACTGAAGCAAAAATGGTCATTCTCCGAGATCGTTCGTGTGCTTGAGAGAGTCAATTATCCGACTCTTAACCTTACCAAGTATGGCTCGTTATTGCACAGTTACGGCCTCAGTAGTCATCTAATTCACGCTGATCAGACAGCAATGAACTTGATGCGAGACAGAGCTACCCGCACCGCCGAAGAGCGACGTTTACTTGAGCAAGCCCACTTCGCCCGCCTTGCAGTTGAGCCAACGACTCTTCTCTTTATCTGTTGGCGTGCGATGGAGCATGCGATCGAAAGCACCACGAAGCACATATCACTAGTAGAAGCGATGTTCGAATTGCTCGAGGAGGGTCGCCAATATCACGAGGAATTTGCGATTTCGCAAATGCACCTATATGAGGGCGTCACACCAACCAATCCTCCTTAATTAGGCCCGAGTTCTCTACTCGTCGACTTTTCAACGGAATCCGTAAAGTGAACGACCCTCCATCCGCGCACCGGAGCAGCGTAGTGCACGACAAACTACTGCTCCATATCGACATCCTCGGATTTTCAGGTGTTGTGGATCAAAACCCCTATCTGGGCCGTCGTACTGCGCATTGTGACGCAGCCAATTTCAGTTCGTAGCAAGGAGCTGCCGTTGAAAGACATCGAGACAATATCCGCTCAAACCAGGATTTTTGTGAATTCAAGGGTTAGAAAGATGGTGGCAACACTGAGCGATAATCGCCGTTCATTCCCAGATTGTGACCAAGCACTATTGCTAGACGGAACAACATTTATTGGGGAGGTGGCCTCTATTGAAGCGTTAAGTGCTCATGACCCCAGGTACAATAATCAGACGGACTCATCTTCGCTGAGTGGTGCAGAAAATTTCCTCCTTCTCTGTCCAAACCATCACCGCATGATAGATCCGGGGCCTCACACGCTCAATAGCAGCGCTTAGGCGCGTAATGTCGAAGTCCATGCTCATTCGTCAGGCTTGCGCTTATTTGGCTGACTTTGGTTCGTATCCAAAGAAAGAAGCAGCTGAACTCCTGCGGAGCTTCGTTTTGTGGGCATGGTGGGATTCGAACCCACACTATCACTATGGATAAGGACCTTCCTAAGTCGCCTGGAAACCAAGCGACTTAGCTAAGGCCCCGCGTCTACCATTCCGCCACATGCCCAAGGTTCGAATATTGCACGCAATCGCTGAAATTGTCAAGCAAGTCATTAATTTTGTTATATTTTTTATAAAATATGCGGCTTTTAGCGAAGCCAAAATAGATGATTGGCGCGCAGGCACTGTTTTGACGCACTCACTTTACGTGTACCCACCATTTTTCCCAACATGTACGAAGCTTGTCTGCTTGCAAATAACTTCGCCAATTCCGCCTTCACAACCTTCAGATCTGCCGGCTAGAGACCGTGCCGTGGAAATTCTTGCGAGATGACATTCGCCCCGGTACACACTTTAGTTGTCAAATGGCTTCCGAAGACTCAAATCCAAGCTTTCTAACCAATTGTTTTACCTATTCATGTACGTACTTTGCCGTCTGATGGTAAGCAAAGTGCGTACATAAGGCTCTTGATTACACATACTTTGGTTATCAAACCTGCACACACTTTGGTGTCATGCCCACATGAATCCCGAGTCAGTGCCGACTCTGACTCGTTTAGGCGCGAGGCGGAAGCGTTTGACCGGGACTTTCTACCGGTGCTTTGCGCGGAACGAAAGCCAATACCAGCCACGCCGCCAGCGCGGTCAAGTCCAACCACGCGAACCAGTCTCCCCATCGCGCATAGAACGTGTGCGTTTCGCGCAGCGGAAGATCGCCCACTAATTCGGCATCACGGCCTTCGCTGGAAGCCTCCGCCACAACACGGCCGCGGTCGTCGCTGAGCGTGAGTCGGCCGGCATGCGCGGCACGCGCGACGGCGAAGCCGCTTTCCACGCCGCGCATGACCGCAATGCGGCTGTGTAGCCAGCCGTCCACGGTAAAATCCGACGCAGGCACCAGCAACAGTTGCGCGCGGCGCGCGGCATAAGCGTCGCCAATGTCATGGAAATCCATGTCCTTGCAGATCGCCAATCCGATGCGCGGCTCGCCTTGAAGCATGGTGTAGTCGTCGCCGGGTAGAAAAGGGTCCATGCCGGGGAGCATATGGTGTTTGTTATAGGTAGCCGGAGACGTGGCGCCAGGTTGAAATACCATCAGCATATTGCGATGTCCGCGCGGATCGCCGTAGAAAACGACGCCGGAACCTACGATCAGATCGCGCTGTTTCGACATTTGAGAAAAGGCGGGAATGCTCATATCCGCGGCGGCGAATGTCCCTTCCGGAGCCAGCACGATATGTGCGCCGTCGTTGGCGAAACGGCCGAATGCCTCCATGTAACGTGCTTCGAGAGCTTGCCCCTTCGGCTCGCTCAATGCAGCCTGGGTCGGTTTTTGCAGCGATACCAGGCCAATGCGCAGCGTTTCGGTCGCCGGAGCCTGAAGTCGCCAGCCGCCATACGCCAGGGTGCCAACCACCAAAATAGCGGTAAGCACGGCCACCGTGATACGACTGCGTTTGGAAGCTCGCGGCGTCGCCTGCAACGCGATGGTCGTGGGCACTAGCAGCAACAGAAAACCAATGCCCCAAATGCCGGTTATCGCCGCCATTTGAATGACGGCCAGCGCATCCATTTGCGTGTAGCTGATATTGGTAATCGTGCCGTGCGGCGAAAGCAGATTAGTGACGTATTCGAAGGCAACCCACATCGTCGGCACCGCCAATGCAGCGGCCAGCGTATGCCCGCGCAACAGCAATCGCCGATATAGCAGCATGCACAGCATCAACATGACACCCGATACGCTAATCGCATACACATCGTAAAACCAAGGCAGGCCGATATACGTGTGGAGATAAGTCCAGGCGCTAAGCGAGCCTGCGGCATACGCGGCAAAAGCCGATAAGGCGGCCGAGCGCGCCCGAACCCGTGGTGCGAGCCATAGCACGGGCAATGGTGCGAGCCATGTCAGCCACCACTGCGGATGTATGCCGCCACCGAACCACCAGCACAGCGCGGAGAGGGCGGTAGCTGCAAACCAAGTCTGCAGCGCGGAATAATCATGCCTTGATGCCATTGAGCAACCTCCTCAAGGATTGCAAGTAGAAGGCGCGAAACTGCGCCTCGTCATAGCTGAAACGTCCGGCGCGATAGAGCGCGATCAAGCCGTGCTGATGCGCCCAGATCGTCATCGTGACGTCGTGTGGATCGTCTTGCTTCAACACGCCTTGGGCCATGCCTTCGATCACGGCGTCGAGTGCGACGTTGAAGGTGGGTGAAAGGCGAGCATGAAAATCCTCCGGATAACGCCGCGCATCGTCGCGACGCACCGAAAAGGCGTGATCGAATAAATGCGGATGCGTCAGCGCGTAATCCAAATAGGGTTCCATCAACGCGTTCAGCCGCTTGAGCACGTCCCGGCTTCGCGCCCGCGATTTCCATTCGTGCGCGACGCCTCGGAAGCTGTCGTCGGAGAGCTTTTTCAGCAGCGCGTCCCGATTTGGAAAATGGCGATAGATCGCCATGGGCGTAATGCCCACCGCATCGGCGACGCGGCGCATGGTCACCGCGTCGGCGCCTTCGCGTTCAAACAACGCGTGCGCGGCCTTGAGAATCTTTTCGGGGGTCGTCAAGCGGGCCATGTATACACTGTATACATGATGGTTGCGACGTGGCAATGCTTACTAATGGGCTAGTCGGGTCGGGTCACAAAGCGACCGCCGGGGAAAAGCCGGCCGCGACCTTGGAGGCCGCTAGAGGCGGTTTTTGTTCACTCGGACGCTCCAGGCCAGGTACGTTCCGAATCGGTAGATACGCGAAGGTATGTTTTGAGCATCATCCAAAGTGCGCTTTGGATCTAAGGCGGACGGTTCCTAAGGCTTCCAGCACATACTTTGGTTGTCAAAAGATTCGTATGTGCACAAATCGAGCACACCTAAATCATTGTTTGGGTTGTACCTGCACATACTTTGCTTTCCATCAACAAACAAAGCATGTGCATGGTGATCTGAAACTGCACACGCTTTGGTTTCCAAACCTGCACTTGCATGCCTGCTTTATTCCATATCGGTCCGTACCAGACTGGCACGTCCCCGATTTCATACTCAAGGTGAGGAACGTCGATTTCGCAGCAGGTCGTGAAGGCCTGCACTGTATTTGCGGCTTGCGCGCAGCGTCTGTCCATCTCGCAATGTAACGAGTGCATCGCGATTGGCTAGCGCCTGCACGCGAACGATGCGATCCACCTGGACGATCGAGGAGCGATGGATACGCAAGAACTGTAAGCTATCCAGATGCGATTCCAGAGAGCTGAGAGTTTCGCGAATTAAGTGTGTATTGCGCTGTACATGTAAGCCGGCGTAATCCGCCAAGCCCTCGATCCAATCGACGTCGTCTGCCTTCACAAACGTAATGTCGTTGCCACGGCGAACCGTAAAGCGACGAACCGGTTGGTTACCCGAGCCAGTGTGTTTAGCAATTAATCGCTCATAAAGAAGGCCGTAGTGGCTCTCCTGTCGGTGCAACGCAACCGTTCGCCGAACACGATCAACGCATGCGGCGAACCGCTCGTTATCAATGGGCTTGAGCAAATAATCGAGCGCTTCGATATCGAATGCATTTAACGCATATTCGTCGTGCGCAGTCAGGAAGACGAAATGCGACGTGTAACCCTTAGGCAGCCGTCGTACTAGCTCAATGCCGGTAATACCCGGCATCTCGATGTCAAGAAAAACAAGATCGGGCGTCAGATGAGAAATCGCTCGCAGCGCCTCCTCTCCCGTCGCGCATTCGCCGACCACGGTCATGTCCGAGTACGCACGCAGGCGCGTGATCACACCAAGCCGTGCGAGTGGTTCGTCATCGACGATGAGGACCCGGATCGTCATCACCCAGCCGTCGAAGAGCTCATCACCGGCTCCGTGATAAGCGGGAGCTGAAGTGAAGCCATGAATCGTCCAGTCTCACCCGACAACACCAGTGTAGCGTTGTGGGCACCATAGATCTGCCTCAATCGAGCCCTCGTATTCGCCAAACCTACCCCGTGGCTTTGATGGGTGGACGCCGCTTCTAGCTCACACGTGTCGTTCGCAACATCGATCTGCAATCTCTGCTCGGCCAAACGCGCACTGATTATGATTTCACCGCCTGAAGATGACGGAGCAATCGCGTGTCGGATGGCATTTTCGATGAGTGGTTGCAGCAGGAAGCGTGGCACCTGCGCGTCGTTCGCCTCGTCACTCACATCGACGGATACCCTGAGTCGCGAACCGAAGCGTATCCGCTCGATGGTGAGATACTCGTCGACCACCGCCAGCTCATCTCGAAGCGTCACCGTATGGGTATCGGGAAAGCTCAACGTGTTGCGTAGAAGCGCGGCCAACCTTGCAATCATTTCCGTAGCCAATAGAGGCTGATTGCTTACCACCAACGAGGAAATGGCGTTGAGTGTATTGAAAAAGAAGTGCGGCTGAAGCTGATAATGCAGTGCCAACAACTGTGCATCGCGCGCCGTCGCTTCCGCTGCAAGTAGCCTAGCCTTTTGTTGCCCGACGGTCTGATAATGCTTTATACCGAAATAGAACGCACTCCATCCTTCGAGAGTCACGCAGACGCTGATGGCCTCCGTCAACGCGAACCTCCAGTCAAACGTCAACGTGCTGTCGGACCCATGCATCTGCGTGAGACGTGAAGCGATCGTGCACGCAACGCCCAGCGCGTAGGAGACAACCGCGCAGAAGGAGAGCGCACGAAACAGCGGCACACCCTTGCGCCACAGATATCGACAAAGAAAATACAAGAAAAAGCTGGCGAGAAAGGAACTACCAAGCTCCGCCACTATGCCGAGCACTTCGGTACTGGTGTGGCTGTAAGGAGCAACCGTGATCGCAGTCGCCAACGCATAGAGCGTCCATCCACCGATCTGCAGTGGCCAGAAAGATACGAAGCGCCTGGCAATATCGGGAGTAAGCATGCCGCCATTCTATAAGCGGCCTTTCTGTTCTTGCATCCTTTGGCCGTACTGAATGCACGGTTCATCGCAAAATTACCAGGTCTTGTCGAACGGGGGGTTCTAGTCGTCGTGCGCCCCATTAGGCTCCGCACAAGCTCCTGCTGCATTCACTCAATGATCGTCCGAATGCCATGCATACCCGCTGCCAATCCGGCCAAATCAAGGGGAATCTTGTGAAGAATCACGCCGTGAAGAATTCTGGAATAGCCCTGGGTCTGCTGGGAGCAGCCCTGATCGTTTCAACCAGTTTTGCGCAGGGATTTATGCCTGCGGTGAGGCTGCCAGCTGCGCGAAAAGCATTGCCTAAAGCACAGGTGAGCACACGGATGTCGGATTCACCGACCTATACATACACCCTGCTTGGCTATCCGGGCACTCTCGACACACAGGGCGTTGGCATCAACCCAGATGCTCTTGATCCCGATTTGGACGGCCAGGGCGAAACAGCCAGGCCGAAGATCAAGGTCGTCGGGGCGCGGTTTTCGCCCGACGGAACATCCCAGACGGGTTTTCTTGCTCGAGTATCTGGAAGCAAGTCTGTCCACGAGACCTACGACCTATTGAATGACCCTCAGGGCTCGCTGGTGCAACAAGCCTATAGCATCAATGATTTCGGCCAGGTTGTCGGTGATTACTATATGGGCGATATCGGGGGCTCTTATATCTTTCACAGCTATGAGCTGGACGGCGATAAATTCAACCCGATAAATCTGCCTTTTGCCGGCGTTGTCAGCACCTTTTCTCCGGCCATCAACAATACGGGCGAGATTGTCGGCGGATGGACCGATAGCGCCGGAAACTCCCACGGATACACCCGAATCGGAGATACGTATACCTCGTTCGACTACCCCGGCGGCGGCCAGATTCAGTTGTATCTTTCAGTCAATAGTGAAGGGGATATCGTCGGCTCTTACGCCGATGCAAGCGGCGCCGTCCACGGCTTCCTGCGACGCGGGGAAACCTATACCTCGATCGACTTCCCAGGTGCGGCCTACACCGTCAGTACGGGAATCAACGATGCCGACGAGATCGTAGGGAGTTACTGCCCGACTAGCCAATGTCTTGCAACGGGTGGTGAAGGCTTGCAGGGATTCATACTCAAGAATGGGATCTATACCACTTTCGCTATTCCGGGCGAGTACGCCACCGCGCTAGCCTCGATCAATAACAAAGGTGTGCTGATGGGGAACTACTACGACGCGGACGTGAATGCGGCCGACACAGCCAATCACGTTTATACGTTCCTGGCGACTCCGAATCCGTAGATGATTGTCAGGAAAGGTGAAGCAATCGACGGGTGATTGCATGTTTCATATGCTTGTTGCGTTACTTCTCACCGCACCCTGTAGGTACTTGCGCCGAATGAACCAGGAAGCACTCAGGGCTTCCTTGATCACGACGCGTATGGCGCCTGCTTTTCGACTGAAAGCAGACGTTTCTTATTCACCGGCAATCCATGGCTAGCATCTGAATTACTGAGCTACCGATATCTTGATCACACGCACTTCTTCAACACCACCGAACTTTCAAAAGCAGCCGCTAATATCTCACCGGAGCCGTCACGGCATCGGGCGACAAGGGATTGGGCGACGGCCAGAACTCGACCTGGATATCCTGCCAATGCGCCTGATTGCTTGCGGCTTGCTGCTTCGCATTCACTGCAAGCACGGCCGCCCTGTCGAAAACCGCCAGTCCTGAGCTTCGTAGCGTTGCAGCACTTTCCACTTTGCCGTTCATATCGACGAAGGCATGAATCATGACGGTGGCATATAGGTAATATCCATCGCTATTGCGTGGCCAAGGTGCGCCACTCACTAAAGCCCTCCCTGGCACTCGATCGATACGTATGCCTCCCGGGGGCATAGGTGCCGCGGGTTTCCAAGCCCCCAGGCCTGGCTTTGTGCTAATCGCACCACCGCCAGGTGCGCGGAACTGGATATCCACGAACTCCCAATGCGTTGGCTCGCCTGCCGAAAAGGTCAGCGAGTGCAATTTGCGGAATGACGCCACATCGAAAGCGGCAAATTCGCCTGCCCGTAGCACGGCCGCTTCGAGGATCTTTCCATCAGCATCAATCAGTACCGCACCGCGCTGATCTTCTTGCGCCAGATTTCCTTCGCCATCACGTGGCCATGCAGGTCTTTCATGACCGCTCGGCAGCTTGCCGTCAGTATCGGGAGCAACGACAAATACACGCACCTGCTGCGCGGCCACCTCGTTATCCGGCACGCCGGGTAAAGGCTTCAACGTGCATCCCGGCGACTTATCGCCATACGTTGGCCCAGCTGTACTCACCGGTTTTTGTGTCAACGAAAACTCGACCGGAAGACGCACCGATGACGAGATGGGCCATCCCTCTATCCGCTTCGGCGAGTAAACGTAACGTCCGGCTCGACGCATGGCTTCCTGGTCAAGATCAGCATTACCGCTGCTTTGTTCAATGCAGGCATCCGTGGCGATGCCATGGTAGTTGAGCGAAACAAGGACTATGGTCGTTCCCTGGGCATATTTGCCTTGCCCGTCCGTGGGCCATGGATTGCCGCCCAACATCGGATTCCGTATTTGTGCAGCACAACCCGCCAAAACGAGCGCACTGCAAAATGGCACGCCCCATGCGCGCAACGCAGAAATGGACATTTACTCTCCCCCTTGTCGGCATATTCCTTGGTACCGAAACCAGCCCTAGGGAAGCCCTGATTTATTCCGCGCGACCGAGTGTCCGTGTAGGCTGGGATGAAATCCCAGCACCTGGAACCACAAGAAAGCTGGGATTTCATCCCAGCCTGCACGTTTCGATCGACCCTGATTGAATAAATCAGAGGCTCCCCAGCGGCCCCTCCTCGCAGATGATGCATTCTCCTGCGTTACACCTGCAACCAGGGAATATTCGTAGCCGGACAAGGTGTCGCCTTGCGCCGGACAACTGTCACAAGTGCGCCCGACGGCGACTCGCTGCACCGGCCCGGCCGTTCGCTGCAGCGCGGGATTTTCGCGATGACTTTGGTGTAGCGTGATGGCCATGACCAACCCTCGCCCGGATACGCGCTCGACCCGCTGGACCTGGATCGCGGCCATCTGGTGTGCGGGCGCTCTGTTCGAGTCGAGCCAGACCATCCTCGTCATGCACGCGATAGGTTCGCGACGATCATGGCTTGCTCCGTTCGTTGTCGAGTTCGTGTCCTGGCTGCCCTGGGCGTTGGCGACACCCTTCATTGTCGAACTTGCGCGAAGGCGGCCGATCGTTCGCGGCGCGCTCCTGAAAGCGGCGACCGCGCACCTGGCGGCCTTCGCCGTCATCAGCACGGTGGCTGAGGCGTGGGCGGCCATGCTGCGGGTTGTTTTCAACCCGTGGCACCATAGCCAGCCGCCTAGCTTTGCAAATACGTGGTACGCATCACTGACCGACCAGATCCTGACGTTCGTGATCGCCTACGCCCTGATCTCGACCGTCACCTATGTCGTGGACTCGCGCAAGAACATCGAGCGGCAGATGACGGAGACCGCTCGGCTCAATGAGGAGTTGTCGCGGGCGCAGCTCGCTGCACTGCGAGGCCAGATGGATCCGCATTTCATGTTCAACACGCTCAATTCAGTCGTTGGCCTCGTCAGAGACCAACGCAACGACGCAGCCGTCGGAATGATTGTGGGCTTGAGCGAGTTCCTGCGTCGTGCATCGGAAGACTCGCACCGGACGCAGGTGACCCTGGCGGAGGAAGTGGAGTACCTGCAGCGCTATATCGACATCCAGAAAGTCCGATTCGGAGACCGCCTTCGTGTCAGCCTGGACATCCCCACCGAGCTTGGGAATGCACAAGTCCCCAATCTCCTGCTGCAGCCGCTGGTGGAGAACGCCATCAAACACGGCGTCTCCAAGCGCATCGCCGGCGGGGAGATCCGCGTTGCGGGTGAGCAGCACGATGGCACGCTTCGTCTGACGGTCTACAACGACGGCCCATGGGTCCGGGAGGATCTGGAGGCCACGTCTTGCGGCGTAGGCCTCGGCAATCTGCGTACCCGTTTGCTGATCCTGCATGGCGACCGATCCGAGTTGGTGCTGCGCCCCGTCGACACGGGCGGCGTGGAGGTCGTCGTGACCTTGCCGTTCCTGGTGACGTGAATGGCATCCTCTGACGGGAAATCCCCATCGATCCACGTTCTGGTCGTCGACGACGAGGCCTGGGCGCGGCGCAACCTGACGCTCCTGTTGCGCGACGATCCCGATATCGCATCGGTGATCGAATGCGGATCAGGGGTGGAGGCGATCAAGGAGATCCGGCAATCCAGGCCCGACCTGGTATTTCTCGACGTACAAATGCCCGAATGCGACGGCTTCGACGTGCTCGAGCTGCTTGGTGCGGACATGCCCGAGACCGTGATCTTCGTGACGGCCTACGACACGTATGCGCTGCGCGCCTTCGAGGCGGGTGCGCTGGACTATCTCCTGAAGCCTTTCGACGATGCCCGCTTCCATCGCGCCCTCGCGCGCGCCAAGGAAAAGCTCGCGCACTATGCACCCACCCAACGCCGCTCGATCAGCAGGATCGCGGTCAAAAGCCGAAGCCAGACCTTGTTCCTCAATGTCTCGGACATCGATTGGATCGAAGCGGCAAGCTACTACGCCTGCCTCCATGTGGGTGCGGACACACACATATTGCGCCGCACGCTGCAGGAGCTGGAGCAGGATCTGGACGCGCGAACCTTCGCGCGCATCCACCGCTCGATCATCGTCAACCTCGACCGGGTTCGTGGGCTGGAGCTGCAGGACGGAGGCGAATACGAAGTCGTGCTGAATTCCACGATTCGCCTCCGTTTGAGTCGTCGCTACCGCAAACGCATTCAGGACCGCCTGGCAGAGAAGACTCGATAGCGCGATTTAGTCGCATTCATGCATGCGACCTCGATGCACGCGTCTAGGAGTGAACGCGTCGCCATACCACCTCGCCATGGGCGCCTTCGGCCGCGCCGCTCGATGGCTTGGCCACGCGATAGGTCAATTCATCACCGACGATGGTGTAGCCCGAATTTCCCATCTTGCCATCCCAGTTGGGAAACGATGCGTGCACGATCTGACTGCGTATGACACTCGCATCGCCACTGATGTGGCCGTAGTGGGCATTGCTATCCATGGACGCAGCACGGTATTCGTCTGCCGTTCCCTTGGATTTGTCGTTCACCGCGAACGGCATTCGCTTCGCCCGCACGATCTGCATCATGTAATCGCCTTGGGCATCGATAAGCCACATACCCTCCGGGTTGGGACCGTATAGCGCTACGCGGTGGCCATCGGGGTAGACATTGTCGCAGCGGACAAGCGTCCAGGCACCAATCAATTCCTTCGGCACCATAGCGTGATCACTGGCGCTCATGTCGTGTTTCATGTCCTGTTTCATGTCCTTGCCCATCTCGTTGCTTTGCGCCAACACGCTGCCGGCGCCGAGAACCATGCAGATGGCAAACACGACGGAAGTTACGTTTTTCATGGGTGACTCCTAGCTATGCTTGGGTGAAAAAATGCACAGGGTTGTGGCCGTGCACGATGAGAACCAGACAGGCAGATCTACGTCATCAAAGGTCTGTGGTGATGTAGGCAAAGACAGTCCGTGGTGATGGCCACTGGAAAAATCCGGGCGTGTATTGCGTCGTCCACTTGTTGGTCGCCAAAACATTCTGGATCTGCACACGAAGGCTGCTGTTCTTGCCGAAGGCAGTGAACTGGTATCGCGCGCCGAGATTCACCCGCGTCACCTCAGGTGCATAAACACCGTTGTCGATGCTTGCCGGCGCGGTTCCGAAATGGGTCGCTGACACATCCAGCGACGCGGCCGGCCACCACCAAAGGGCGTAGTTGACGTTGCCCACGTACATCAGAAGCGGCTGGCCGATGGCGACGTCACCCACCTTCTCGGCCGCCAGGTTCGGCCCCAGGATGCTGACCCTGCCGTCAAGAACGCCGATATTGACGTGCAAGTACTTCAGCACCTCGCCCGCAACCGAGAGCTCGACGCCTTTGGCGCGCTGGACGCCGAGCTCCCGATCGACGTTGTTCGTGTCCAAATTGAAGTACGGCTTCTGAAGCTCGAAGAAGCCCGCGATGATCTTGAACTTGGGCGTCACGACATAACGTATGCCCGTATCGATTTGCCACGTCTTGGATGCGGGAAGAACAGCTCCGCTGTTCGCGGCGGAAGTCGGCGCCGCTCCGGAATTCTCCAGTCCCTGGGTGTAGCCGGCATAAACCGTCCACTGTGGCGCGAGCACAAAGGCCGCATTGCTGTAAACGCGAGGCGTATGCGCTGACACCACCGAATCCGGCGTTCCGGGAGTGACAACCGTCTCGCGATAGTTTTCGTCCTGAATACCCAGTTCAAATTCGGCGCGTTGACGCCAATCAACGTGATAGGCCGAGCCCACGCTCCACAGCTCGGCACGATCACTCGTGCGCGCCGAATACGTAAAACTCGGTTCCGGCAACTGGACCAGCGTGCCGATCACGGTCTGGCCCTCGTCGACAACATCCTGGCCGCCGTAGCGTGCGTTGGTGTCCCGGCCGCGAGCCATGAAGGTCAGCTGCTGACGCCAGTCACCCCTTGTGAATGCGCCCGACAAGCGCACCTCACCGGAGTTGGAAGACGTGTCCTGATCCGGATATCCCACGACCAGATGCTCGGAATGGCCATTCGGTTGGACGTCGGTGTACAGATCCGCAAAGCTGACGGGATAGTCGTTGGTGGAGCGAAACACACCGGCCTTCAGCAGCCACACCTTGCTCAGCTGCGCCGATACGATGCCGCCTAGATTCGTCGTCAGATTGCGGCCTTGCGCCCAATTCTGGCCAAAGTAGTTTTTGGAAATGGTAGGCGGCAGGAAATCACCCGCCGTGAAGAACAGCGGAAATGTCTTTGCGTCATTCGTTTTCTGCCAGTCGACAATCGCGCGCACGGTGATCTTGTCGTTCGGTGACCACAGCGGGGTCGCGCCGATGCTTGTTACATTCGACGTGTAGCCAGGATAAGGGCCGTAGGACGTCGTCTGCGTGCTGACTTGTGTGCTCACGCCCATCGGCACAACGAGCTCGTTGCCGATCAAGGGGAGGCTGCCGTCGACACTGACACCGCGGGCCTCATAAGGGCCGACACTTGCAATGATCGTCGCACTGGGCACGTCGCCTCCGGCATGGCGGAGGTCGTAATCCACGATGCCGGTCGGCGCGGGAAAGCTATAGCCGATTTCGCTCACACCCGCCTTGATGGTCGAACCCTCGACCACACGATTGGACAATGCACCTTGTTGATCGAAGTAAAGACCATCGATGCGCACATTGCCGGCTGCTTGCGGGTTGAACCCACGCACCAGGCCCGGGCTATAGATGCCCACCGATTCCAATCCGAGCGTTAATCCATAGGCGTCATCAGCGGCGGAGACGGGATTATCGGAGGCGTGCTGAGCGTTGACTGCGGTCGCCTGGAAGATCGCAGCGGCAATGATTACGACAGAGAATGTCCGACTCTTCGTCGATGTAACGCGCATAATGCCCCGCTCCGGATTCGCGCATCAAACTTGCGTGATGTCGTGAACACGAGTGTAGGTGCGCGGGCGGGATCGACATACACCGCTTGCTGCAGTAAAACGGCCGCTTGCTGCAAGAGCCTGCAGGCAACCCAGTCGTGGGAGACGGTTCGAGGCTGAGGTATGCCTACGTTTTTCGAGCTTTTCAAGGATGAGCTTTTTCGCGGCCAATACTTAGCATTTTTTACCTCAACGTCATTCCGGCGAAGGCCTACTGCTGTCCGGGGAAATTTTGCGGAAAAAGTAGCGAGTACTTAAGGGGCAACACATTGGCATGATTCGCGCAGCAAGCGACTTTAAAAAAGTTTGTTCAACGCGATATCCACGAGTGAACCGGAAATGCCCCCTCCCCTGCGTGCAGGGGAGGGCTGGGGTGGGGTGAGGCGAGCGAAGCTCGCTTCCCGCTACGCGGGAATGGATACGAGACATGATGGAATCTCTGGCGAGGTTGCTTCACCCCACCCCAACCCTCCCCTACTACACGCAGGGGAGGGGGCCGATCCGGCAAGCTAAAAACTTCCCCGGACAGCAATGGGCGAAGACCGAAATCCATGGCGAATGCGAAGCATGGATTCCGGCCTTCGCCGGCGTGTGACGCAATCAGCCAGGCACGCGGCCACTCCATCGCCGCGCCAAAACCTGCGTGGCAAAGTGCAACCCCGGTTTCGGGTCATCCAAACGGAAAGAGTGAAAATGTGCTCCAGCCCACTGCAGCAGAATGGCCGGCAGCGGACCGCGTGCTTGCGCGCTTTGTGCGCGAACGGTGTTGAAGTCTCGATAGAAGTCGACGCAGCCGGCGCCCACCTTATAGTCGCGCGTCGCCTGATGCACCGGTAAGCCGAGCGCATCCTGATACGCCATTTCGCAAACGTTGACGCCGCAACGCGCCGCAAACTCCACGTATGTCCAAGCGCGCGTATTGACCTCAAGAATACGGTAAACGCCATCGCGCTTATCGCGTTTGAACTCAGCGCTGAAAATCCCGCGATAATTCAACGCCGCCAACAGCCGCGTGACGTCAGCGACCGGTGTTTGCAGCTGTTCAAGCGGAATGCTTCGGCAGTACGAACTGTTACCGAAATCCGGCGGTGAAATACGAATGCGTTGGCGCGCAAACAAGCCGGTCATTTCGCCGCTTCCATCGCGAAAGCCGTCAACAAAATAATGATCCGACGCCGTGCCGGGTACGTATTCCTGCACCATCAGGCGGAAGCCCTGATCGTGCAGGCGTCGCCATGCAGCATGCAATTCATCTTTGCGCGTGACCCAGATTCCTTTCACGCCAGTAACATCGCTGAATTTTTGCGAGTTCACCGGCTTGATGAAAACGCGGTCGAGCTCATCGAAAGGGATCGCCTCAATATCAGTATCGCATTCGATGCAAAAGGTACGTGGGTGCGGAATATGCACACTTTCCAGAAACGCGGAAAAACGCGATTTGTCCTGAAGTATTTCCTGCGTTTCACGCGAGCTTGTGCTGAGAAAATAGCGCGACGCCAATTCGGTATTTGGAAGGTCCGTAAGCCACAGCGCGGCATCGTCGGCACCGGCAATCAATACGGCTTTTTGCAGCGGCATATGGCGCAGCAGCTCATAAGCGTGCGGCCCGAGTGAGCCATCCCACGCATTTTTTCCGGGTGTGGGACGATACCAACGCGAGTGGGTAACGTGATCGGAAGCCGGACACGCGACATAGGCTGGAATACCGGCCATCGTTAGACAACGCAAAATACCCAGCGCAGTCGGGCCGCGGCCCAACACGATCGCCGGCACGCGGTAATCCCCTTTCCCCATGGCACGCTCCGGTATACGGTGTTACCAGATAGCCGTCACAGTTGTGATCGACGAGGCATGCTAGCACCGCGTGGGGAGGCTCCTGCAACGAGTAAGAACTTGCGAGCGGCGGCCGCATGAGGCTGTCCTAGTTGTTACAGCATCGTAGGAAAATCGAAGTTCACGACAATGCTGTTTCAGAGCGAGTCGTCATTCCGGCGAACGAAGGCCGGAATCCATGGCCAGTACGAAGCATGGATTCCGGCCTTCGCCGGAATGACGACTCGCTTCGAAATGAAGTCGACGTAACCCCGGATTTCGATGGCATGGCGGGAAAAAACTCGTCCGCAGACTCCAATCGCTGCACCAGCTCCTTCTGAAAGCATCCCAGGCAAAAACTAGCCACCTTTCAATTACGTCCGTCTGCGGCCCTACCCCGCAAAAATCAAAAACAGATAAGCCAGAAACAAGATCAGATGGACGCCACCTTGAAGAATATTGGTGCGTCCGCTGGAAAAGGTCACCATGCACAACCCGAGGGTGAGCACAAACAACATCAAGTCAGTGTGCTCCAATCCCAGCCGCACCGGATGCTGTGTCAATTCGCTGATCACGATGATGGCTGGAATGGTCAGGCCAATGGTCGATAACACCGAACCCAGAAAAATATTCATCGACCGCTGCAGATTGTTCCGACCCGCGGCGCGCACAGCGCCGATGATTTCCGGCGTGGCCACCAAAACGGCCATGGCGAGTCCTGCCAGCGCGGCCGGCTTGCCCATGGTTTCGACAACATAGTCCACGGGCGGCGCCAGCTTCTCCGCCAGATACACCACTAGCGACATATAGATCACCAGCAGAATCACGTGCAGCGCGAGTGGCGAGTCGGAATGCGCGGCTTCTTCGGGAGCCTCGCTTTCGTCTGTCACCGTGTTCTGTATGGTGAAATACGCACGATGCCGGCTGGTCTGCAGCGCCAGGAACGCTACGTAAAGCCCCAGGGAAACGGTCGCCACAAAGATCTTCTGTGCCGCGGACAGCCTCGGCGGACCCGATGTCGTCGCGATGAAATCCGGCATCACCAGGCACAACACGCCCAGCGGAATAATCACGCCAAGATACGTATTGGCACCCTGCAGGTTGTAATACTGCTCACGATAACGCCAGCCACCCAGCAGCAGAGAGAGGCCGACCATGCCATTGAGCACGATCATGGTCACGGCGAACAAGGTATCGCGCGCCAGGGTTGGGTTGTTTTCCCCATGCAGCATGATGGCGGTGATGCTGACCACCTCGATCGACGTGATGCACAGGGTGAGAATCAGCGTGCCATAGGGCTCACCCAGCTTTTCGGCCAGTCCCTCGGCATGGCGCACCACGGCCAGCGCGGAGCCGAGCACCACCGAGAACAGCCAGAAGAAGATCAGGGCAAGGCGATAAAGGCTGGACAAGCCGCCGAATAACGCATCGCCGAATAGATAGAACGCCAGAGTCGTGAGCGCGCTGATGGCAAGAAAGCGCTCTCTGCGCAGCAACGCCAATACGCCAATCGTCTGCATGGCACTCCCCGTCACATGAAGCGGTCGCTACAGGACATACGGCCAAAGCGTGATTGCGCGAGAGAGGTTAAACGCGGCTCCCGGCCCTGTCAAAAGCGGTGGTCACACGGAAAAACGGGACGATGGTAGCCAACCTAACTCAGTTACCTCGATCCCTGAGATATCCCCACATTTTTCGTCCCAACGATGCCGATTCAGCGCGTGCCGTCATTCCGGCGAAAGCCGGAATCCAGTGTAAATAAGCGTCCGAAGGACACGATATTTTTTATGTTGGGTGCTTCGCACAGCATATCGGAACTGGATTCCGGCTTTCGCCGGAATGACGAGCAAAGACATCACGCATCTATCTCTTTGAATTTTTGGCGTCGTTGGCCAAAAAACGCGGGGATACCTCAGCCCCACCCCGTTTTCGGATGCCCTGCCCCGGCCATATCCAACTGCCAACCGAGAGTGCTCTCGATACGGCACCGGATAGGTTTACGATAGCCCCAGGGAGGCCGGTCGGCCGAAGTCAGACGCCACAACATGGCGTCGATGACACAAGGGGAAAACGGAGTGTTTGCCTATTATCTCGAACTGGCTGTTCGCAGCTTGCGGCGAAGCCCTGGCCTTACGGCACTGATGATCCTGGCGATCGGCTTTGGCGTGGCCGCGTCCATGACGATGTATTCGGTATTTCGCGGCGTGTCTGCTGATCCGATTCCGTGGAAGTCGTCGCAACTGTTCGTGCCGCAAATCGATGCTTGGGGGCCTGGCCACGGTGAAAATGGCGAGCCGCCCACCATGCTGACCTATATCGATGCCATGGCGCTGACGCGTCAACATCGGGCCTTTCGCCAATCGGCGATCGTTGCGATGTGGCGCTCGATCATGCCGCCGAGTACCAGCCCATCCGACAGCCTGATCGAGACCCGGGGCTATGCGGTCGACAACGAATTTTTCCCCATGCTGGATGTGCCGTTCCACTACGGCAGCGGCTGGAGTACCGACGATGACGCGCATCAAATCCCGGTGATGGTGATCAGCGATCACTTCAACCAAGAGATGTTCGGCGGCGGCAACAGCGTCGGCAAGACCATCGACATCGGCAACCATGCCTATCGCATCGTGGGTATTACCAGGCACTGGAACCCGCAACCGGAATTCTTCGCACTTTTCAGGTACCAAGCGGACGAGCCGGACTTTTTCCTGCCGGTTCAATTCGCCGTTGCAAATAACGTCGTCAGCGACAACCGCGCTAATTGCAAGGACGGTCCCTATCCAGGCACCGACTTCGCGGCGCTTCTGCGCTCGGACTGTACATGGCTCTCCTACATGGTTGAGTTGGATAGTCCAGCGGCCGCGCAGGCCTATCGGCAATACCTCGATGCTTATGCAAGCGAACAGCAACAGATCGGCCGCTTCCCGTGGAGGCCAAACAACCGTCTGCGTGACGTGCCGGCATTTCTCGACTATCAGCATGTGGTGCCCAGCAATACCCGGGTGTCGCTATTGGTTGCGCAAGGCCTGCTGGTCGTATGCCTGGTGAACACCGTGGGACTGCTGCTGGCCAAATTCCTACGGCGCAGCGGTGAGATCGCCGTACGGCGTGCACTCGGTGCATCACGCGCGTCCATCTATGCGCAATTCCTCACCGAGGCGGGTGTAATAGGCGTCGGAGGTGGTCTCCTCGGACTGCTGTTCACGGCTATCGGCGTGCTCAGTGTCGGCGTGGTGATGCCGGCACGGCTCGCCGTGTTGGCGCGGATCGACCCCGCGTTGTTGTTGCTTACGCTGCTGCTTGCCGTGACAGCCACCCTGCTTGCCGCTGTCTACCCTACGTATCGGGCATCGCGTGTGCCGCCTGCGTTGCAGCTCAAGGCACCATGAGGATCATGTCGTGAACATCTATCCCATCCTCGCGGCATTACGGCGACACAAGGCCTCCGTGCTGCTCATCGTGTTGCAAATTGCATTGACGCTGGCCATCGTCGCCAATGCTTTCTTCATTATCGGCCACAGCATCGAGCGAATGCGTCGCACATCCGGCCTGGACGAAAATGGCCTGATCTTCATTTTCCAGAAGCTGCCCGTCGTAACGGGCGACGATGCCACCGTCACCGAGAAGATCGATGCCCTGCAGCGCGCGGATCTGCAAGCGATCCGGAATCTGCCGGATGTGCAGGATGCTGCGGCATCGAGAAGTTTCCCGCTACTCGTGGATGATGACGACGTTGGCGATATTTCCCTTGACGCGGATCGCAAGGGCAAATTTGTGCATGCGGCCTATTATTACGGCGACGAGCATCTACGGGCGACCTTCGGCGCACGCCTGATCGCTGGCCGCGACTTCTTCGCGAGCGAGATCCGCCACGGACACGCACTCCCAGGCTCACCGGTGATCATCGTTAGCAAATCCTTGGCCGACCAACTCTTTCCGAACGGCAACGCGCTAGGCCAGACGGTCTATCAGGACGGCAAGCCGGCCACGATTGTGGGCATCGTCGCGCGGTTGCAGACACCCACACTGGACGACAGCCATTGGGCCAACAACTCGGTCATAGAGCCGCTGCGAAAAGATGCCTTCTGGACAGGCTATGTGGCACGCGCACGCAGCGGCCGCACAGCGGAGGCAATACGCGACATCCACAAGGCACTTTTTGCATTAAACCCGATGCGCCACATGCCTCCTGGCGCCGGCATCCATCCGGTCTCCGAGCAGCGTACCGGGGCTTATGACGATGAGCGCGGCATCGCGCTGCTGATGGGCGTGATTTGCATCATCCTGCTGAGCGTCACCGCCGCCGGCATCGTCGGCCTGACCAGTTTCTGGGTTGGCCAGCGGCATCGGCAGATTGGCGTGCGGCGCGCACTCGGCGCCAGAAAGATCGACATATTGCGTTACTTTCAGATCGAGATCCTGCTGATCGCCGGAAGCGGCGCAGTCATCGGCGCACTCTGTGCCGTTGGCCTCAACGCATGGCTGATGAAGCATTACGAGATGATGCATCTTCCGCTGTTCTACATAGCGACAGGCGTATTTGCCATGCTCGTGCTCGGCCAGGCGGCAGTGCTGGTACCGGCGCGCCGTGCTTCCAACGTACCACCGGTCGTGGCGACACGTTCGGTTTAAGCTTGATGGTGCTTGGCTGTACAACATTGTCGCTAAGCGAATTGGCGGCATCCAGGTCGAGGTGGATTGAGAGTTGGTTTTTGCGACCCAGGGCAAAGCGGATGGACACAGACAAGAAGGTTTATTCCCTTCGCTATAGATCGAGCCGCGCTGAAGTTTGGCTTTGGTACTGGCATGCGTGGCGTTCCAAATATTGGTGGTGGCACCTTCTCCTGGCTGCAGGCATAACTTGGGAGTCTTTGGTGATCCAAGATAGCGGGTTTCAACTATCGAAATTCCTGCTTCGATTGTTGTGGGTTACGCCAACGCTCGTTGCCTTGATGGCTGCATGGCCGCAGGTCGCATTCAAAAGCCAAGAGCGGTTGCTTGAGGTCGGACCCGAAGGCTGGTTCACAAGCATCGCCAAAAAGAATGGATCTAGAACATGGCGCATGGTCGGTTCCATTCGAAGCAACGACGAAATTATTTCTATTGTCAGCACTTCGGGCAACACATTGCTTATTCCCAGACGAGCGTTTCAAAGCGAGCTATCTAGAGAAGCCTTTCTTGCGGACATCCGGCGCTGGCATGGCTCATGTGCCAACTGACGATAAAGCGTTCACGAGATTCCGGTTGAAAAGTGCGTATCCGCTTTACCCCTCACACGTCCCGCTTGCCACATAGGTGGCGCCCGTCGCCGCAAGGGCGACTACACTCGATCACCATGAATCTGCTATCCGCCCCAACTGCGGCAGGCGTCCACACCGACCACGGCGCGACGTTTCCTCCGAAGACGTTGCGCACGTTGTGGTCGTTGTGGGCGGTATTCTGGCTGCTCATGATCAGCGTTGCCGTCGAGGAGGCGCTGCGCAATCCGCGCACCCAGTGGTGGGAGCCCGTTCTGTGGGAGGGGAGTTCAACACTGGTCTTAACCGTGTGGATGGTGCTTGCCGTCCGAGTTCGCGGGCGCCATGCGCCGTATCTGGACAGGCCCTTGATCTGGTTCGGCAGGTACCTGCGATGGTTTCCATGGGTCGCTGTCACGTTCATTACGGCCATCTATGCCATACGCATTGGCGTCTACGACGCGTTGAGCCTCACCTATCAGCACTCGGGCTGGCGTTTCATCGTTGTGTACGAGAGTGCCAAATTGGCGATTTTTACGGGACTGTGGCTTGGGGTCCTGTTTGGTATGGATTCCTATGGGCAGTGGCAACTTCAGCGGCATCGTTTGTTGCAAACGCAGAAAGCGCTGGCTGAGGCGCAGCTTGCACAGCTGCAGGGTCAGCTGCGGCCGCATTTCCTGTTCAATGCGCTCAACACTGTCTCAGCCCTGATGCATACGGACGTGGCGCGAGCCGACCGTTTGATTGCGGCGCTCGGCGATTTGCTACGCATCAGTCTTCGTTGCATTGAACATGACATGACGCCGCTCGCTGAAGAACTTCGCACACTTGAGCTATACGCGGACATCATGCGCGAGCGGTTTCGGGATCGCGTGACGCTGAACTGGCAGGTCGACCAGACCCTCCTCGACATCCCCGTTCCGGCACTCTTGCTGCAACCCCTGCTTGAGAATGTGTTCAAACATGGCGTCGAGCCTACGGTAACGCCCGTACGCATCATGGTCAGTGTCCGGCGCGAGAGCGGCTCGCTGGAAATCCTCGTAAGCAACTCGGGTTCCAGGCTGGCGCCGGAGCATCGCGACGGCGTGGGATTCCGCAACTGCCGGGAGCGGCTGAGCATCCTCTACGGCAATGCGGCATCTCTGCAGGTCCACAACGAGGGGGATGGTGTTGCCGCGCGCGTTTCCATACCGCTGACGGATACCCTTCCATGATCCGCGTCGTGATCGCCGACGACGAGGCACCAGCCCGCGAGAAACTCGAACGCTGGGTCGCCGAACAACCGGATATGGCGGTGGTCGGATCGGCCGAGGATGGATTGTCCGCGGCGCAATGTATTGAACAGCTCCGGCCGGACGTGGCCTTTCTCGATGTGCAGATGCCGACGTTGTCGGGACTCCAGGTAGCCGCGCAACTGGAGCCATCGAGCGCACCGTTGATCGTGTTCGTGACCGCCTTTGACGAGCATGCGGTGAAGGCGTTCGACCTCAATGCCGTCGACTATCTGCTCAAGCCTTACGACCTGGATCGTTTCGCGCGCAGCGTGCAACGTGTGCGGGAACGGCTGCACGCGCATGAATCCGGTGCCACCGCCGTGGCGATGGGACGAGCACGGGCGCCTTCTTGCGAGCGCTTGCTCGTGCCGGATCGCGAACGGCTACAGCTGATCGATGCAGCATCCATCGAGTGGCTGGAAGCCGACGACAACTACGTCCACGTGCACACGGCTGCGCGCACCTACCTGTTGCGCAGAACGCTGCAGGATCTGCTGTCCCAGCTGGGTGAGCAGCGCTTTGTGCGCATCCATAAGTCGACGGCGGTGAACCTCCGTTGCATCGGATCACTTGCACCCCTCTTCAAGGGTGACTACGAAATCCATCTGCACAACGGCCGCGTTCTTCGGCTCAGCCGGCGGTATCGTGAAGCGTTATTTGTCCGCATGGGGCAGTGACGCCGATGTTTCGAACCTGAGGATGTTTCGGCCACCAGATACCAAACACTCGTCATTCCGGCGAACGCCGGAATCCAGTTTGAATACGCCGTGCGAAGCACACAAAGCCTTATGTTGTGTGCTTCGCACGCCATTCTTGACTGGATTCCGGCGTTCGCCGGAATGACGAACATAGGGCGCCTGGCGATCGAAACATTTTTAAGCTCGAAGCATTGCCACCAACACCCCTCTCGCCACGCCGACGCCTCCATTCACCCCAAACCAGCTGTCAGCGGGAAGCCAATGGATCAAACTGCTGCTAGTTATATGCCTCAAGCAAACAATCCACCTGCGTAAAGGATGCATCCATGGCTGCAACCCGTGTTCCGGTTCAGAGAGCTATCCCGGGTTATCTGGGGGACATCATGCCGGTGTTCGCCATCGCCGTGCTCTTCGGCATAGCCCACATGCTGACCAATGGGCAGTACGGGTTTCATCGGGACGAATGGCAGTTCCTGAGCGATGCACAGCATCTGGATTGGGGCTTTGTGCCTTACCCGCCGCTGACTGCTGCGCTGGAACACCTGGGCCTCAAGATGTTTGGCCTGTCGCTCGTCGGGCTGCGGCTGTTTTCGGTGCTCGCGCAAGTCCTGGTGATTCTCGCCAGCGGCCTGATGGCTCGCGACCTGGGCGGCGGCCGGCTGGCGCAGACCTTGGCGGCCATCGCGGTAGCGCTGTCGCCAGTGCCGATGTTCGAGGCGACGGAATTCCAATACTCCTCATTCGACCTGCTGTGGTGGGTGCTTATCGCCTGGTGTGTGATTCGTTTGCTGCGTGACGATGAACCGCGCTGGTGGGTGGCGATTGGCATACTCGCCGGCCTCGGCTTGCAAACCAAATATTCGATGGCCTTCGAGCTCGCTGGCGTGCTGGTGGGTATGTTGCTTACCGACGCGCGGCGATATCTCGCGAATGGCTGGTTCTGGGCCAGCGGCGCTATCGCACTATGCCTTTTTGCCCCCAACCTCGTCTGGCTGATCAAGCACGATTTCGTTTCCTACCATTTCCTGCAAAGTATCCACGCACGCGACGTGCATGAGGGACGTGCGGATGGCTTCCTGCGCGATCAGTTGCTGTTCGATGCCAACCTGTTCGCCGCGCCTGTGTGGCTGGCGGGTTTGTTCGGCTACGTCAACAACCGCCGCTATCGCATGCTTGCCTGGATGTACGCGGTGCCGCTGCTGTTGTTTCTATTTGCGCGGGGGCGCTTCTATTACACCTGCGGCGCTTACCCCATGCTCCTGGCCATGGGAGCCGTCATGGGAGAGCGATGGCTGCGCACCATGCGCCCTGCATGGCGTGTTGGAATTACCACACTGATGTTTACGGGTGTCTTGACCATCGGCCTGTATGCGGCGCTTCGTATCGTACCCATGGCATCGAGCGGTCCGTTACGAGACTACGCACTTCACAACAACGAAGACCTCCGCGAAGAAATCGGCTGGAACGAACTCGTTGCAAAAGTGGCGGCCATACGTGATGCGCTGCCTGCCGAACAGCAAGCCAACGTCACCATCGGCGTGGGGAACTATGGCGAGTATGGCGCCATCGCCCTGCTCGGCCCGCGCTATCACCTGCCCATGCCGATCACCACCGTCAACTCCGGATGGCTGCGCGGCTATCCGCACACGCCAGCCACCGCCACTATCCTGGTGGGAAGTTCGAAGGAGCGTGCCGATGAGCTTTTGATCGATTGCCACCTCGCTGGTCACAACACCAACGCATTGGGTGTCGTCAATGAGGAAAGCCGCGACCATCCCGATATCTTTGTGTGCGGCCCGACGCGCAAGCCGTTGAGCGAGCTTTGGAAGCACGGGCCGGACTTTGGATAAGCTGCTGTGGAAAAATGCGACAGAGGTTGAAGTTTCGCCGCGTTTTTGCCAGCTATTCCAGCGGAATCCAGAGTTACTTCGATTCCATTTCGAAGCGAGTCGTCATTCCGGCGAAAGCCCATTGCTGTCCAGGGGAAAGTTTTGCTTGTTCTAGCGACATGGCTAAAAGGCTCGTCGTCCCGGCGAAAGCCGGGACCCAGCGACTTGCAGATCGTCAAAGACACTGGGCCCCGGC
>NZ_BMJA01000001.1:493655-564366 GCF_014642835.1 Dyella nitratireducens
GTAGTGTTGAATGGGCTGGCAAACATAGAGACTTCGGTTGAGTGGCAGATGCCTGTCTAGAGCGCGGCGAATTTTCCCCAGACAGCAATGGGCGAAGGCCGGAATGACGACTCGGTCATTTAATAGACCTTGGTTAGCTTGCCGATTTTGCTCAGATCATCAAGCAGAAACGTGGGGATACCTTGTCCTCCATCCTTTTTTACGCAGTTACTTCTCAAGCCGACGCAGCTTGCTGAATCGCCGCGCCCAATTCCTCGTTGGAATAGGCCCTGCCGCCAATACCCCAGGTACCATCAACGGCATAGGTTACGTTGACGAAGGTGCGCTCGCGTGGATGCGAATCCGCTTTGTGCTGGTCAATAATCTCGGTCACTTCGCTGATGAACGCTTGCGTCACTTGGGCATTGGGAAAGGTGATGGCTGGAACTTTCACTTCGACGACGGCAAGCGACTGGGGTTGGCCACCGACATAACTTTCGGAAGCCGCACTGATGACCAGGTGTCCGACGACATTCGGCGTCATGAACGCGTTGCCACTTAAACCGTGCGCACGCAGCAGTGCCTCGGAGATGAGGGGGAACACCTCGCGTTCACCCTGAGAAGTGAGAAGCCCTTGGGTAACTTGGACTGAGATAGGCATTGAAGTAACTCCTTGATCTAGATGGGTCATCGAAAAAGAGCTCTTGTTAACGCAGCACGACGGTCATATAACGATCGTGATGTAGTGATCGTTCCATAACGATCGTTATGTCGTCAAGTGCCGCATAGCGATCGTTATCTGGAGGTGTCGTATGGCGCATAGAGCAGGCCAAAAAGAACAAAGCAGGGCCAAAATTCTTAAAAGCGCGGGCCGTGTTTTTCGCAGCCACGGGTTCGGCGGTTCGGGGGTAGACGGTCTGGCAAAAGACGCTCACGTGACCTCCGGCGCGTTCTATGCACACTTCAAATCGAAGGCGGATGCCTTCCGCGAGGCCATGACGGTCGGTTTGCAAGATTTGGCACAAGCTGTCGAGCACATGCGTCAACAACTAGGAAACCGTTGGCGCGCCGGCTTCATCGACTTTTACTTGGGTGATCGGCGCACCTGCGACCTCGCAGACAGCTGTGCGCTGCAAAGCCTTTCCAGTGAAGTCGCTCGCGCAGGGGACGATGCCCGGCAAGCCTATGAGACGGAATTACGCGCCATTATCGACGCCGTGGCGGCAGGCCTTGAAGGAAAGCCGAAGGCTCGACGCGAAGAAGCCACCGCGCTGCTTGCGCTTTTAGTGGGTGGCGTCACGCTTGCGAGAGCGGTTCAAGATCCCGCGCTTGGCAATGAGATTGCGGCTGCCGTCCGTAAATCCGCACTTGCGCTGAGTGCCCATGCCTAGCATCGGCGGCCCATGGCACTGACTTAAGCATCGTCGCCCTGGCGAAAACCGGGGTCCAGTGACGTTGAGGATCTAAAAAAGCAAGTCGCGAAGCATGAAGGACGCGCGCGCCCCGTGGCTGACATACACGCATCTAGAGCACTCATCTATACTCGGCCGATGCACCCTACCCTGCCATCCATCCGACGTTCACTGCCGCTGCGCGTACTCGCGGTCGTCGCGTGGTGGACGCTGACGTTGCCGGTGTTTGCGGCGAACATGCCTATGACTGCAGTGATGGGCGCCATGCCGGCGATGCACGCCGCCAACGCAACGATGCATCGGTCGGCTTCCTCGTGCGGCGCCATGAACATGCAAACCGGCTGCTGCCCTGATCATCATCACAACGCGCACCATCCGGCTTGTACGTGCCACTGCCCCACGTCCTGCACGAACCTGCTTTTGTCGATCGATTATGATGCCGCACTGACATTCGCCATGCATGCAGACGAAGGCATGCTCGCTGTCGCCGATACGCCGTCACCGATCACTTCTCCTCCGCTCAGGCCACCAGCCGCCTGACATCGCAACGCCGTCGCACGCCATGCACCATCGCTAATCCGCGATGGCCCGGCGTGCATACACGGCCGATACGCGAATCGTGATCGGCCCTCACCCATGGCTATGAAAAATACATCGATGAAAATCTCAAACACCGCAACAAAGCGCTCTCTCGCTGTCGCCATCACCCTTCTGATGGGAGGGGTCCCTGTCACCAACACCTTCGCCCAGGCCAGCGACGCGCCGGCCGATGTCAGAAACCAGCTGTATGCCAACGACAAACTGCTGCTCAATGCCATTCATCGTGGAGATCGGGCGGCGTGGGCGCGGCTGACCACCTCCGATTTCATGTATGTCGAAGAGGGGCAAGTCGCCCGGCGCGATGAGTTCTTGCGTGAACTCGAAGAAGACGGCCTCCTGCCGCTGATTATTCGCAACTACGAGGTCAAGATCATCGGCGACACCGCGCAGGTCTTTCATCAGGACGACGTATCGCAACGCCCCGGCGATATTGACGTAAGCAAGGCTCACCTGCTCATGACGGAAACCTGGCAACGCATCGATGGCAAGTGGTTGCTGCGGATCGTGCATACCGACCGCATCCGCATCAATCCGCCCCCGATAACGCTTACCTCAAGCCAGATCGACGAATTGGCCGGCACGTATCGAAACGCCAACAGCACTTACGTGATCCGGCGCGAGGGCGATCGCATCCTGGGCGGCAAGCCCGGCGGACCTTTTGTGGCGTTGAAGGCGGAAACACGCGACGTGCTGTTCCAGCCCGACAACGTCTACAAGCGGGATGTGTTTCAGCGCGATGCGAGCGGACGCGTTACGGGTTTCGTCGCGAGGAACGAAAACACCGATCGTCCGTGGGCACGTGTCGGGACGTGATGGGCGCATTTAATGCCCGCTCGGCATGGCGCTGGCTTTGATGTGTACCATTTTTGCTCGTCATTCCGGCCTTCGTCGGAATGACGGCTCGCTTGGAAAGGGAATCGAAGCAACTCCGGATTTCGATCGCATGACAAGCGAAAACATGGGCTGTGTGCTGAACGTTCCGACTTAGCGCGCGCTATCGATGATCGAACCGCCATCCGGAGTGAGGCTATAGCCCGTTAAGTACTGTGCGTCCTTGCTTGCGAGGAACAGGACCACGGGTGCGATGTCGTCCTCCGGTGTTCCGAAGCGTCCCAGCGGATTACTCGGAGGCGGTACGTTAGCCTCCGGGCCCCACGTCTCTGCCAGAGGCAGAACATTATTCACGGTGATTTTGTCGACGGCCCACTCGCGTGCAGCGGTGCGGGTAAGCGCGCGTACCGCTTCTTTGGCCATGTTGTAGGGACCATAACCGACAAGGCCCAGCACACCGGCCATTGAACCAAAATTGATGACGCGCCCTGCCCCGCTTGCCTTGAGATAGGGATAGCAAAGCTGCATGGTTCTTAGGTAGGCAATAGGCCCCATATCCAAATTGCGCTGCAACTGCGTAACCGTCAGATCGACGATGGACGAGAACGGCGCAGAGAAATCAAACGCATTGTTCACGAGAATATCGATGCCGCCGTAAGTCGCGACCACTGTCCCGACAGCCGCGTTGACCTGCTCCCATTTGCTGATGTCGCACGTAACACCGATTGCATCGCCACCCGCGGCTTTAATGCTTGCAACGACGGCATCCACGTTGGCAGGTGTAAGCGAAAGAACGGCCACCTTGGCGCCTTCGGCTGCAAACAGTTTGGCGGTGGCGCGACCGATGCCGCGGCCCGCGCCGGTGACAATCGCTACTTTTCCACTGAGTCGGCCCATGGTTAGCTCCTTTCATTGAGGGTTACTTGATGTACTGCCGCGGTCACGCCATGCGGCGACGGAACACCGCGGGCAGTGTTTTGAGTGGTGAAAGACACCGTCAAAAGCACGAGCCCCACGAATGCCGGCAGCGCGGCACCTGGCTTGCGAACACCGACATGTGCCAGCAACGCAAGCAGCAAGTGATAGAAGATGCCTGCATAGGCAAGGTCGCTTAACGGCACGCTGAAACGCGACAGGATGGCGACTACGGCCAAGATTTTTACAACAGTGAGGACCGATACAAGGTAGCCAGGGTAGCCAAGCTCAACCAGGTTCTGACGAACCCATTCACGCTTGGCGATATACATCGTTGCAGAGGTGAGGTAGAGCAGCGACAGCAGCGCCGTGCTGATCCAGTACGCGTAGTTTGCGGCCATGTGCAGTTCCTAGAGGGCATTTACATCAACTTTCCCCTAGGATTGGCCGCTAGATGAAAATGCACAAGTAGGATGAAATCATTGGGGTTAGTATGAAAAAGAATACTCATGGCGATGACGAGATCAACATGCACGAGGAGATGCGCCGAGCATTCGCGCTGCTCTCCGGCAAGTGGAAACTCGAAATCATGTGGCTGCTCAATCAGCGCATGTATCGCTTTGGAGAACTGCGCAAGGCCATTCCAGGTATCACGCAGCACATGCTGACGGCGCAGCTTCGTGAGCTGGAAGCAGACGGCTTGGTGTCGCGCACGGTTTTCGCGGAAGTGCCTCCGCGCGTGGAGTATCAGATCACCCAAAAGGCTCGCGGGCTCGGGCCAACGATGGAGGCGCTTACGGCCTGGTGGAATGAGTATGGGAAGACGGTACCGGTGAAACCTGCATCGCGTGGCCGCAAAGCCAGGGTGGTGAAATCCAAGCCGAAGTGACGCCCAAAATAGCAGGGCCACGCAGGTCCAAGGCGGCAATATAAAAGTGCAAAAACACGGCGGAAGCAGCTAAGCAAGAGTAACCACTTCAGTCCCTAAGGTTTCCCCAAGTTTTCTGCTTGATGATCTGGACAAAATCAGCAAGCTAGCCGAGGTTTATTAAATTACCAAGCCGTCATTCCGGCGAAGGCCGGAATCCATGCTTCGTATTCACCATGGATTCCGGCCTTCGCCGGAATGACGCCGAAGTAAAAATGCCAAGTATTGGCCGCGAAGAAGCCCATCCTTGAACAGCTCGAAAAACGTGGGGATACCTCAGGGACGGAGATTATTTAATCTCACTTAATTACCTCCGCTCATTTTCGCTGCATCCATCAATGCCGCACAATCGCCTGCTCAATTTCGCGATAGGCCACTTCATCCATTTCGCTGCGACGGCTTTCCAAGAGCTCTAGAAGGCTAGACCGACGTGTTGGTCCCAGCGGCGAATAGCGATTGCTATCTGCGACCAAATCGCCCAGAACCGTCACGAACCAAAGAAGTTCACGTTGCTCACTTGGACGAATACTAAGAACCATAGCAAGCCTGTCCCAATGATTCAGTTCACGAAGCAATCGCCTCAATTGTTCCCGGGTGACTGACGTGGCCGCCTCTGACGTAAGCGTTGTCATGAGACGGTTCAGGTCGAACCGAACTGCCCCATTCCTTACCGAAGTAGCCAATTCCCCCTGTATCCGCGTCGAAGGCGTTGACAGGATCTGCAGGAACTCGTCGTCTGAAAATTCCCCACCTGCGCGGATGATTCCTCGCATGCACAATAGGCGAACAAGCCCTCCGGGGTATGGCAACCAACGTTTGAACCGAGAGATATCCTGCGACTCCGGGTTGTCTGTGAGCGACGTCAAGGCCCCCAAAGTTGGTCGCAAGGCATCGTTATCGATGACCGAACGCCAATATTCGATCGCGCTTTCCGAATACCTTTCCCTCAATAAAAAGGCTGCCAAAGACCGTACGCCTGCGGCTTTGTCCCCCAGCATTCTGTGAATGACCTCGCGTGGCAGCGATGGATCGCGGTCTGCCAGGATACGAAGCGACTCGCGCCTAATAACGGGATGGTTTGCCCCTATACCGAACTTCGCCAATTCGTGCGTTCGCTTTTCCTCGCATCGATGTGCCGAATATCGAAGTGCGTAAAGTGCGATCCTTGGACTAGGGTCACTGATCGCAGAATCCAGCAGATCGAATCCTAACAGCGCATTCACTTCAAGGGATTTTTCATAAGCCCATGCTCGAACCTTCGCATTCGAGCTTTGAAGAAGGCTGCGCAGCGCACGTGGTGATTCACTGCGCAGTATCCAGCCTTCAACGCTACGACTGAACCATTCACGATCCAGACGTTCACGGTTTACCAATCTGATTACAAGCGGCCAAACAGCTACTACATCCTCTTCCCGGCAAAGATTCAAAAGCCTTACGGCCGATTGTTGTGCAATCTCCCTAACCATAGGGACCCAATCGGCACATCGAATGAGTGCAGCCGCAAGAGTCAGCTTCCCAGCAAACTCAGGCAGCAGCCTTAGCGCCTGCTCTCGAATACGCCCATTGCCATGACCCGCCGCCAAGAACAGCAGGGTTTGACGCATCGGTGTATTTATCTTCGATGTTGTGATTTCGGCAAGAACGCTTGCCGGCCAGTCACGGAAAGCTATTCCGTAGTAAGTTCTGAGCCGCTCGTCGATGTCGAATAGGCGCTCAACTGGCAAGCTTTGCAAAAAATCTTCTATTGGTACGGCCGCGTCGTTACCACTAAGCGGCCGTAGAAACTGAAACTGCTTGCTCAAGAAGTCCTCGGGCGAGAACGCCGATTCTCCACCGTTGTCTTTACCCGGCTCCTGTGCCCCAAGGAATTTGAAGAATCGCTTCCAATCTGTCGACACGTCGTTGCTCCCTAACACCCCAATCTAACTGCGTTACTCAGGACTTCCTTGCCCGCGACGTGCATGTCGCTCTCCATTCTGGTCACCACTCCCCTCTCCTACTTCATCTACAGCACCAAAGGTTACCGTGATGAATGGGTGATCTTTCCGATACGCACTTTGTTTGTCAAAGGATAGGGCTTGGCGGAAGCAAGCATTACGTAAATCATTGTTTCATAAAGGCACAAGCACACGTTGCCGATGGGCAGCACGCAAAGTGCGTACACAACACCGCCCTGCAGCACGTACTTTAGTTTCAAAAGTGCACGGACTTTGGTGTCCCACCCACGCTTGGTCAGGGGTATCCGCTTCCGAGCCGAGAGCGGACATTTGGAAAGTATGCGATTCTCATATGGACTTCCTTGGTAATCAGGTCCCATGCCAAGCGCCAACGACCCAGCTGCGACGTATAAGGCAATCATTGACCAGCTCGTGGATGAAACGCGCCTAAGGAGCGTTCTTGCAGAACGCGCCCATGAAAATCGACCATTTCCTCTTGCTAGTGGATGGTCCAACTTCAATGAACTGCTTTCATCACTTACGGAACATCAACGCAACTTGATGTCCGAGGTTCTTCGAGCGGAGCGTGTGAGTGCTATTCATGACGTCCTAGCACTGTTTTCTTGGTGGATTGAGAGTCAAGGCGTTGGTCTGTCACTCGATGGCGAGCCGATGCCAGTGGATTTCAGCGGCGAGGGACTGCACGGTGATTTCATCGGCCGCTGTGGTGATTGGGCTTGGCCGGACGATACCGCATAGCGAACAGAGGTAAAAATGGGATGAGGATGTTCAATATGCAGCTGGCGACCGTTACCTCCGACCCAAGAGTACGGCGATGCGTTATGCGCAAGTGAGGCAGCGTAGAACGTTGTCTTAGCTTTTATTGATCCGGTGCTGCAGCTGAACAATTCGCTTCAGGGCAAAGTCGTGGAGACAGGGGGCTAGGATGAAAATGGTGGTGTCAAGAGACTGGATTGATAACGCACCCGACGACACACAGGTAAAAGTGCGGACGTCGCGTTATTTTTCGGCACACCACATGATGAGCGAGGCAGCAAGGGAGGCCTTGGAAGGGGCATCTGAGCAAAGTGCTTTGACTGCAATCATCATGAGTGCCATGGCTGCTGAGGCGTTAGCTAACGCAGTAGGTGGACTGATACTCGGTGACGTGTGGAAAGATATCGAAAAAAATCTGTCGCCGTGGGGAAAATATCGACTGATCTGCCGAGAGCTAAAAATCCCGTGTAAGGGCGTAGTGGATTGGGAGCGCTTAAAAAGGCTTTTTACCCTGAGAAATGAGATCGCTCACGCGAAGCCGGAGCGCGTGGAGAGCACCTTGGAAATGACCATGGGCGAGCATAAGGCAAGTTGGCTCGGTGATATAACGATCTTCGGCGCCTCAAAGCTCGAAAAAAAATTGACCAAGGAAATGGCGCGAGAAGCGGTGGAAGCTTTTGAAAGGATCTGGGACATTCTGGTAGCTGCTTTGGACGGCGGCAATAAGAGCGTCATCGATGGCGACTGTGCATGGATTGATGTAGCACCAGCTGATGTGATTTCGCCAAGTTCGTAATGAGTTTTCACTATGAAAAAGTGGCTCCAGGTCTGCGGCATCCCCACGTTTTTCGAGCTGTTCAAGGAATGGCTTTTTCGCGGCCAATATTTAGCATTTTTACCTCGACGTCATTCCGGCGAAGGCCGGAATCCAGTTCAAAAACGCGGTGCGAAGCACTCAACATAAGAAGTGTTGTGTCCTTCGGACGCATGTTTAAACTGGATTCCGGCTTTCGCCGGAATGACGACTCGCTTCGACATTGCATTGACATAGCTGCGGATTTCACTGGAAAAGCAGGCAAAGACGTGGGGATGCCTCAGAACCCAGCACCGTTCTTCCAGCCCCATCGCTACTGCCATGTACGGCTTTCAGTCTCCAGCCAATTCTCATTCCCCAGACACTCAAGCACATCATCAACCTGCAGAATGATCGCCTGAAAAATAAAGTACAGCTCGGCGCGGCCGATGGTCATCGTGGTGTTGTCATCCACCGCGTTCTCCTCGTTATAGGTGATATGCGCCATCACATTCAGCATGTTTAGCAGACGTTTCAGGATTTCGTAGCCGTCTTGGGACAATAGATAGAGTTGCGGGCCGCGGGGCTCGCCTTGCATGTTTTCCATTTGTGTTCTCCACACGCTTAGGTCACGCCGCGTATTGCGCGCGGCGTGAAGGGCTTCAGGAAAAATCCTGCTTGTTTTGTCGGAATCAGCTGCTTCCGTTTCGACAAGTGCCCACTTCGGCCCGACGTCGCGCAGTTTGCGCGGCGGAGAAGTAGGGGAAATGCACCAGGGTGGGAGCACGAAGACGTGCGGGTGCCTTATGATCGGGGATAACCATGGTCAACTGTCTCGCTAGTTGGTTGTGGCCAGCGGATCGTTTGGGCTGTCACCCAGGCGATCCGCGCTACTTCTTTCATGTCGGGCGTGTCGCGGTCATCTCGCTGGATGGGCACGCCCGACTGCCGCACCTTCGCATAAAACATGTTCCATCATCTGTCGGTGGTGAGTGCTTTGACGCGTTGGCGAATGCCTACGCGGCGCAGGTGAAAGCGATCAAGCACGCTTAATGCGACGACACGTAATTTGTTGAACTGCGAGGGGCTTGCATAGCCGACGGCATGGTTCGATGGTTCGCACGCCGCGTTCCATCGCCGATTACGATGCTTTGTTCGATCCGATCCGAAAGGGTCGTGAGGAAAGGAGCGGCAAACAGTTGGGTGATCCCATCAAGGCTGCACGCGCCATGCTCGCCGTGATCGTTAGCGATACGCCTCCTGCGCATCTGTTGCTGGGTAGCGATGCGCTTGATCTGGTGCGCGAGAAGCTGTCGGGGTTGGCTGAAGAATTCAAAGGCTGGGAAATAGTCACGCGTTCGACGGATGGGTGAGGTGCTGGAACATTGCCTCTACTGCTCGTCATTCCGGCGAAAGCCGGAATCCAGTTCAAATACGCTGTGCGAAGCACTCAACATAAAAAAATATCGTGTGCTTCGCACGTCATTTTTTAACTGGATTCCGGCTTTCGCCGGAATGACGAGGGTTGGGTCTCTGGTAGTTGAAGCATCCCTAAGTTCGGATGCGTTGGACCGTTGAAACCCTGCGAAAAATTGCCTCTACGTTGCAACCCGTCACGTTTGTTACTCCCACCTTTCGAGTACTCGACGGCAATCTCTCTCGATCGCCGAGCATCGGAAACAACCGATCACGGCACGACACGAGGAGAAATGGCATGAAAGATATCGCTGTGTGGGGCTTCGCCTGGGTACCGCCCTTTGCCCAGGGCCTGGTGCGCGATCTGCGCGTGCGCTGGGCGCTCGAAGAGGCGGGGCTTCCCTACGAAAGCAGGTGGATCGGCATAGATCAGCGAACCTCGGAGGGCTATCGGCGCAAACATCCTTTTGGCGTGGTACCCGTGCTGGATAGCGATGGCGAAACCATGATCGAGTCAGGCGCCATCATTTATGCCATCGCCGAGCAGTGCGACGTGCTCATGCCGCGCAACCTTCGCATCGAGACGCTCGCCTGGATGTTCGCCGCGCTCAATACCGTCGAGCCATCGCTCTGGAACCTCTTCGTGATTGACCAACTGAAGAACGACGAGGCGTGGACGACGCTGCGCCGTCCCGGTGCGGTCGACGAAGTGAGGGATCGGCTGGCCGCACTTTCTGCCTGGCTTGAGGGCCGCGAGTATTTGCTTGGACGCTTCACGGCAGCCGATATCCTGATGGCGACCGTGCTGAGGTTCGTGCGGCATACGAATCTGGTGGCGGAGTTCTCGCCGCTCGATAGCTATCTGAAGCGTTGCGAGGCGCGGCCGGCATTTCAAGCTGCCTTGCGCAATCAGGCGGCGGGTTACGTGCAAAACGCTCCGGTCGCGGCCTGAGAGGTTGAGGTATTTCCACGTTTCCCGCTCAGCGGCACCCAAAAGTCGAAGAGATAGATGCGTGATGCCCCTGCTCGTCATTCCGGCGAAAGCCGGAATCCAGTTTAAACATGCGTCCGAAGGACACGACACTTTTATGTTGAGTGCTTCGCACAACGTATTTGAACTGGATTCCGGCTTTCGCCGGAATGACGATTCGCTTCGGCATGGAACCGATGTGAACCATGGACTTCGCTGGCATGGCGGAAAGCCAGGAACGAAGCCGTCTTCATGACTCCGAAGGCGGTTGCCAGAGCTCTACCTTGTTACCTTCAGGATCGATAACCCAACCGAATTTGCCATACTCGGATTCGTCGACCTTGTCCTCGACGTTGCAGCCTTCGGCCCTGAGGGCAGCCAACAGCGCGTGCAGGTCATCGACACGATAGTTGATCATGAAACTGGATGTGCTCGGTGCAAAGTGCGACGTGTCTTGCTTGAAGAGATTCCATGCCGTGACTCCTTCGCCATGCGCATGGTCGTCGGCCCATCGGAAAGCAACACCGCCCCACGCTTCCACTTTCAAACCAAGATGCACGCGATACCAATCCGTCAATGCCTTGGGATCTTTCGCCTTGAAGAACACTCCACCGATGCCGGTAACCCGTTTCATGTCGTCTCCTTGATCGAGCGATGGGGCGCAGGTCGTTTCGCACCTGACGCAGATTGAGCCACAAGTCGCCTGATACTTTCAGTCCGACCTTTGCTTGTCAAAGGACCCGCTTGGACGTGGAGAAAGCAATCCTAAGCAGCTATCTGCTGCCAGCACCTGCTTTGGAGTCATGCCAACATGTGGACATGGAACCCGTGTATGTACTGGCTGTACAAATACGGGGTTAAAGGGGAAGTACGTCGCTGAGCCCACACAACATCTCGGGAAGATGACATGAGTTTTCAAAGGCGCCATCGGAGGGGAATCCGATCGAATTGTGGCAACCTTCCTGATAGCACGAACAAGGATGGTTACTTTTCCGCAATGCCCTCAGCGCGATCCATTCGCATGATGAAACCCCAACCATAACGTCCTCGCATATCGGGCGTATTGCCATCGATGGCCACGACGATCTCGTTGGCGCCTTTGTGCAGCGGAAGGTCGAAACCGTCGTTTTCCAGTGAGAGTCGGCCGTCCGGGGGTTTGCGGCCGCCTTTTACGCTGTAGAGGTTCTTGCCGGAAAACACGGATTTGCCGTTCGCGAATACCCAGATCTCGCGCAGCCAGCCGACCGCGACATGTCGAACCTGATCGCGATCGGCGTACAGCGTCGTGCGGAGCCAGACCACCTGCGGTGGTGCTTGCTTGGGTGTCGGGGCGTACAACCGGCTCAGGTTGATAAGGCCACCGTAGTCGGCGGTGATCGGTGACCAGTGCGACGTGGCGGCGGGCATGTTCGAAAAGTCGAGATGGTCCGTCGTGCTCATCGACACGGGATCGGTACCTTGCCATCGAACAAGATAGCGGCGATCGCTTGCGGCAGGGTCTGCCGGCGCTTTGGGGTCGAGACCATCCGTCACACCGGGTGCAAGCGTAAGGTTGGCGTAGTAGGCCGTGCCCTCGAAGGCGATGGTTCCAGTGCCGCCATCGCCTTCCAAGTGCGCGACGCGCAGCGAAGGTTCTGTTCGACCGTTCACATACACGTTCATACGCTTGCCGGAGATGATGAGCCGGATGTGATTCCACTCGTTTTCGCGGAACGGCGCCGATGCTTGATATTGCGGGTAAACATCCCACAGTACGCGGCCTTTGATGATGGGGACGTACTGCAAGCAGTCCTGGGACGCGGGGCAGTCAGGGCTGACACGGATATAGAGCATCTCGGCCGTGTCACCGTCTTTCTGGTGAAAACGGATGCCCGGCATTTCTTCGCCGACAGGTTTGATGTCGAACTCGATGGTGCCGTTGCCGAAGTGTTCGTCTTTCAGCGCGACAAAGCCTTGTTCACTTTCGGAGGTCACCTGAAGGATGCCGTTCGGGAAGGCTTCCTTGGTGATGAATGTCGCATTGCCGGTGGACTGCCAGGTGGCAGCTTTCAAGGGGATTTGCGACGGGGGAGTCGTCGAGGCAAAGGTCGATGTCGTACTTATCATGCCGAGTGTCCACGCCAAATGGATCAATCTTTTTTTCATGGGTATCTATCGAAGGATGGATGCGTGCACTCTGGCGGCATGCCTGCTCGGCGTCTTGCAGGATGATGCGAAATGGATGTGTGGTGTGCCGAGACGGATGATGGGTGTAGTTGCCTGACGTCATTCCGGTGAAGGCGCACTGCTGTCCGACCAAATTTTCAGTTCACTGGATCTGCTCCCTCCCCTACGTGCAGTAGGAGAGGGTTGGGGTGGGGTGAAGCAACCTCGCGACGAACTCAAACGTGGCGGCAAGCTCGCACAACCCCTCCCCAGCCCTCCCCTGCACGCAGGGGAGGGAGTCTGTTTAGCGCCATTCCGTTTAAGAATGCGCCTGAGCCGCTTCGTAACATTTATGCCCCGCTGCCCGCCAGGAAACCCTATTTTCGTGACGTTTCCAAATGCGCCACACCCAGCGAGACATTTATGAAAAAGATGATTTTGATTGCCGCCATTTTCCTGACTTTTGGATGCAGCATCGCCGCTGCGGCTCCTTCCGATGACGCTGCCACCACCGCAACACAAGCTGTGGCAGATATCCAGCACGTCATGGACACCTATCACCATGCCGTGGCCAGCCACGATGGCCAAGGCGTTTCCGCACTGTTTCTGCACAACGGTACGTTGGTGAACGTCCTGTCCGATAAAGCTTTCGCCGCCGAAAAAGCGAAGGCCAACCCGAAGCCGAAAGTGCGCATCAGCAGCTATCAGGATTTTGCCAAGTTCGTATCCAGCACAAAATCGTCGCTTGATCCTCGCCATATCGACGTTCAGATCAAGAGCGACGGTACGGTAGCCTCGGTCTATTTTCATTTCGACTTCGTCATGGACGGCAAAGTGGAGAACCATGGCGATGAAACATGGCAGCTGGTCAAGACCGTCGATGGTTGGCGCATTGTCATCATCACTTATTCATCCAATCCCGGCGCCGCGTAAATCGATCTGACCGATTCGATAACGTGGGCTCGACCGATGCGCCCGTGTAGGATGCATGGGCGTTTGGCGAGATGATGAGGACGATGGTGCGCTCGATACCGAACCCTGCCCGGCGTGTGGGAAACGGCGCGGATTCCAAGTGGCGCCTGGCGCTGATATCCCTGCTGGCCTGGACCGCCGTCGGGGTTATTTTTGCGGTGCCACGTTTCGCCTCGACCGCCGCATGGTGGTTCACCCTGCGTGCCTCGCTGGCAGAATGGTGGACGTGGGGATGGCTGGCCCCGGCGATTATCGCGCTGGACCGACGCCTGCCGATCGCGGTGAACAGCCTGGGTACGCGGCTTGCCGTCCACATCGTGATCGGCATTCCAGTCACCTTGGTTTACAGCTATCTCGCCGCGATGCTTCAGGTGATCGTGGGTGTGAAGGCATGGCCCGATGCGATCGGCCTGGGACCTTTGCACGAAGCCTTGAAGGGCGGCTTTTTGTGGAGCCTGTTGGTCTACCTGCTGGTGGTCGGTGGTTGGCAAGCGGTGCAATACAGCCAGCATTACCTTGCTGCACAACTAAGGCTGGAACGGCTGGAGCGCAATTTTTCCGAGGCACGCTTGAATGTATTGCGCATGCAGCTCGATCCGCATTTTCTTTTCAACGCACTCAACACCATCTCTTCCCTCATTACCAGCCAGCCCAAACTCGCGCGCGGCATGATCGAGCAGTTGGGCGACCTGCTGCGTCTTTCGCTGGAGTCCGGGCGCCGGCAGCAAGTGCGTCTTGGCGAGGAGCTGGAGTTTCTCGGTCACTATCTCGCCATTCAGAAGACGCGCTTTGGCGATAGCTTGCACGTTGTCATCGACGTTCCCGCGTCCGCCCGTAACGTCATGGTGCCAAGCCTTATCCTGCAACCGCTGGTCGAGAATGCGGTTCGCCACGGATTGTCACCGCGACCCGGTGGCGGCACCGTCTGGGTGCGCGCAATGGTTGAGGATGCCGTTTTGCGCATCACGGTCGAGGACGACGGCGTTGGGCTTGGCGAGGACTGGACGGACGATCGCGCCGGATTGGGGCTAGGCGTCACGCGCGAACGCATCGCCGTGCTGCACGGAACGGAGCAGGCCAATCTGCGGATTGCTCCCCGCGAAGATGGCGGCACATGCGTTTGTGTCTCGATACCCGCAAGCACGGCGGAGGCGGATGGCGATGACTGAGCGAACCACGTATCGGGTTCTTATCGTCGACGACGAGCAACCAGCGCGCCAGCGCCTGCGCGAGCTGATGCACAACGATCCCGATGTCGGCGAGATGATGGAAGCGGAGAACGGACTCGATGCCGTCGAGGCGATTCTGCAAAAGCAGCCCGACATCGTTTTTCTGGATGTTCAAATGCCGGGGCTCGATGGCCTGGGCGTGATCGATACGATCGGCATCGAGCGCATGCCCGTCACGGTATTCGTGACGGCGTTCGATCAGCATGCCGTGCGCGCCTTCGAATCCGCCGCCATCGACTATGTACTCAAGCCCTTCGGCGATGAGCGCATGGAAGCGGCTTTCGCCCGCGCCAAGGCGCGCCTCGACGACAAATATGTGCGCGAATTCGGCCAGAGCGTGCTCACGTTGCTCGATAGCCGCCGCCTGGACAAACCATTTCTTGATCGCATCGTTATTCGAGAGCGCGACAAGACTGATCTGATCCGCGTCGAATCGATCGACTGCATCGAAAGCGCGGGCGTGTATGTGGCATTGCATGTCGGCCAGGAGCGCATCATTCATCGCGCGGCTCTCGGCGAACTCGTCGGGCGGCTCGATCCGCGCCGCTTCGTTCGTGTTCATCGCTCCACGGTCGTCAACATCGACAGCATCCTTCATCTGGAACCGGCAACGCACGGAGAATTCGATCTCGTGCTGCGCGGCGGCCATCGTGTCCATGTCAGCCGCACGTTTCGGCCGCTGCTTGAAGCGCGACTGGGACAACCGTTGTAATTCCTGGTTTACAAAAGCGCCACACGCAGCTTGCACGCAAGTTTGTGCTGGCAAAATCCTGGGTCAGGCATCAGCGCACGCATTCACGCTGTAACGAAGCGCGCCTAGGATTTAATTGCCATGACTTTTTTCCTAGCTATCGTTTGGACCTTTTGCAGATCCCGTGTCGGGTCGTCCACGGCAAGCTGTCGCCAACATTACAAAAAGGAAAAAACAAGACGCGAATCATGCTTGCGTCGGCTAAAAGCATTACGACTTTCACATGAGCCGTGTAACCTCTCTCTGCTAATTTAAACCTATCTTCGTCTTCCCTCATCCAAAGAGCGTGGTTTCCATTTGGGATGAGGGTGGCAAGTTCAGGCGTTACTGGAAGAAACGCTGCAGTCAGCCTAGGAAGGCAGAAACACTGGCAGCCACCCCACTGCCACTTTGACATTCGTCGTCGAATCAATCACTGCGCAAGTGATTGAACGGCTTGACGCGCCTTAATTCCCCACAAACCCACGAGCACGATCATGAAAATCTTTCAGACATCTGAAGTGAATCGCCATCAGAAACATACGTTCCGCTTCGCATCCAAGCTCATCTCGACCATTGCCGTGGGTGCACTGGGCGCCATGACATTCAGCGCCGCTCATGCCCAGGCAACCAGCTCCAGCATCGACGGCAAAGCACCCACGGACGGCACCATCACGGTTCACAGCGATACCGGCCTCACCCGTCATGGCACCGCCAACAGCAACGGCCGCTACACCATCTCTTCGCTGCGGCCGGGCACCTACCTGGTATCGCTGGAAAAGGACGGCAAGACCGTTGCCAGCCTGCCAGGTGTCCCGCTTTTTGCAGGCAAGGCGTTTGAAGTGGACTTTGCGTGCGACAACGATCAGTGCACGGCAGCGCCCGGTCATTAATCGCAAAAATAGCTGACAAGCATAAGGACAGGCTCACTTCCGGCATCACTGGACTTGCCGGAAAGCGAGCCTGTCCGTCCCCTCCCTGCCCGGCCAATGCACGCCGTTTGCGGTCGTGATAACGTGGTTCCCGAACACATCCTTGGCCATGCCGCGTTTTTTTCGAGGCCTTGGCAAGGTCATGCGTTCGCCAGCATGGATCGCCCGTGGTCGTATCAACTTTGACCGCAACAAGGGGGCCAGCATGGGACACGACAAGAGTCGTTCAGACGTTTCAGTGGGCAGCGTCGACTGGAACGATCCCAAGTTGAACGATCTTCTGAAGAAGGTCGACAACTGGAACATCGAGCATCGAAGCCAGCTTCCATCGCAGGACGTGCAGATCCGCGTCGCCTGCGGGTGGAACACCAGCGCCGTCAATAAACCTGCGTTGCTGATTTCCGAGCTGGATGACGTCATGGTGCTGGCTACTCGTTTTCCACTTCCGCATGGCGAGGAAGTACAAGTCACCAGCCAGACGGGCGGCCATTCGCGGATGTCCTGGGGCGTCGTGGTCGAAGAACGCGAAGGCCACCGCGCGGCGGATCGGGAGCAAGGTCTTTTCCTGAGCTGGTTGCGCCTTCGGATCCGCTAAGCCTTGGGTGTGCAGGCAATGGCAACCAAGCAAAAGACGCCCGCATGCTGAAAATGTGGTTCACGCCAAACGTTCCTTGAGGAACTCGATGAAACGCTGTGTCTTGGCGGGAAGCAACCGCGTTTCCGTGAGCGCATAGACCGGCATCGGCTTGCCATGCCAATCGGCCATCACACGAACAAGCCGCCCAGCCGCAAGGTCATCGGAGACGATTTCCTCCGGCACCAGAACGATACCCATGCCCAGCGTCGCCAGGCGACGGATCAAGCCGACGTTGTTGGCGGCAAACCGGCTGCCGATCGAGATCTCAATCGACCGTTTCCCTTTGTGCAATGTCCACACGCCGCCCCTGATGATGTTCAGGCATTCATGCCGCTTGAGGTCGGCAGGCTCTGCCGGTTCGCCGGTGCGCTTGAGATAACGGGGAGACGCATACAGCTGAGGCACCAGCGAAGCGAGCGGACGCGCTATCAGGTTTGAATTCTGCGGCTCGCCCATCCGTATCGCCACATCGAAGGGCTCGCTCACCAGATCGACTTGTCGTGGCGTAAGGTCGAAATCGAAGGTGATGCCTGGATAGCGCTCCGCAAACTCGGCGAACAAGGGCGCCATGTAGGTCACTGCGAAATCCACCGGTAACGATGCGCGCAATACACCGCTTGGCTGGGCCAGCATCTCGCCTAACTGTTCGTGCGCCAGCCTGGCCTCATCGACGATGCGCTTGCAACGCTCGAAGTAGATCCGCCCTGCCTCGGTCAGCTCCACTTTGCGTGTCGTGCGATGCAGAAGACGTAGCCCGATCGCTTTTTCCAGCGCACTGATTCGCCGCGACAACGTCGAGTTTGGAACACCCGTCGCTTCGGCGGCGCCCCGGAAACCTTTGGCTTTGACGACCTCGACGAACAAGGCCATATCGTTCAGCAGTTCCACGACACTGCTCCACAAATGGATCAATGTTATCCACCATACCGTATTTATCCCATTCGTGGCGCTCCCCATGATTGCCCTATCCAGCAACCACTGTCGAGGATTTCGCCATGAACCCCTTGTTCGCACCTGTTCGCGTCGGCCGCCACACCCTGCAAAACCGCCTGGTCATGGCGCCGATGACCCGTAGCCGAGCGGCCTTCGACGGCACGCCCGGGGAGCTCGCCACCGATTACTACGCACAACGCGCCGACGTTGGCCTGATCGTCACCGAAGGCACCCAGCCGTCGGAGGATGGGCAGGGTTACATGACCACGCCGGGCATTTACACCGATGCGCATGTCGCGGGATGGCGGAACGTCACCCATGCCGTGCATGCCAAGGGCGGCCGCATCTTCATCCAGCTTATGCACGCCGGACGCATGTCGCATCCCGACAACACGCCACACCATCGCCAAGGCGTGGCACCTTCCGCCATTGCACCGGGATCGCCGATGTTCACGGCGAAGGGCATGCAGGACATCCCTGTCCCGCGGGCGCTGACAACCGATGAAGTGCGCCAGACCGTTGCCGATTTTCGTCATGCCGCCCGCCGTGCGATCGAAGCCGGCGCCGATGGCGTCGAGATCCATGGCGCAAACGCGTATTTGATTCAGCAGTTCTTCGCACCGAGCGCCAACACGCGCACCGATATTTACGGTGGCTCCATCGAGAACCGCGCCCGCTTCGCCATCGAAGTAGCAACCGCCATTGCGGAGGAGATTGGTGCGGACAGGACGGCCATTCGCCTTTCACCGGGCACGGCCATGTGGGGCATCGACGAAGGCGCCGAAGGACCGGATCTGTACCGCTACCTGGTCGGCGAACTCAGCACGCTCGGCCTTGCGTATCTGCACATCATGCATCTGGGCAACGAGCCGCTGCTGGCAGACATCCGCAAACTTTGGAAACAACCGCTGATACTCAACCGGCCTGGCCGCCCGCGTGACCATATCGGTGCCGACGTAACCGCAGGGCTGGCGGACCTGGAGGCTTATGGCCAGATGATTTTGGCCAATCCCGACTTCGTCACCCGGCTGAAACTCAACGCACCGATGAATGAAGCGGATCGCAGCACCTACTTTGGCGGACATGCGGCGGGATATGTCGATTACCCCACCTTGAGCGAAGCCGTGGAAGCTTGAGCAAGCTGCGCATATTCGTGATGTTGGTGCCATCCCTATCGGGGATGGCACCTATCCGTGCATCCGAGCCGAACACGTCGAGCAGTTGATCGCGTGTGGTCGAAGGCCGGCGTGTTGGCGAACTGCTTATATGCCCTTAGTCATGGTTCCCTCAAGCTGTCAGCTGGCTGACACTCGGGAGACGCCTCCAAGGGGATACAACTATGCGCCTCACTCCGCTGGCTACTGCCTTCGCCGGTGCGTTGGCTACGTTTGGACTGTCACTGCTCGCGGCCAATCCCGTTGCCGCGCAGCAGAAACCCGACCCTCAGGCGGAATTGATCGCCAAGCACAACGCCATCGAGAAAGAGCTTGAGCAAGTCGCCGTCATCGACCGCAAGGTGATGATCAAGATGCGCGACGGCAAGTTGATGGCGGCAGACATCTATCGCCCCAAGGGCGCCGGCAAGGTGCCGATCATCTTCGTGCGCACGCCGTACAACTTCAATTTCTGGGATGTAAAGCTGGGCGCCCCGCGCGACATGACGCGCGAACTTGATGCGGTCAAGCACGGCTATGCCTATGTCGAGATCCAGGAGCGCGGGCACTTCTTCTCGCAAGGCAACTACGACATCCTCGGCATGCCGCTGAGTGATGGCACCGACGAACTCAAGTGGATGTCTTCGCAGCCATGGTCCAGCGGCAAGGTCGGCACCACCGGCTGCTCGTCGACGGCGGAATGGCAGCTTGCTGTCGTCGCGCAGAATGATCCGGCACTGGCTACCTTCAACGTACAGGGTTTCGGTGCCGGCGTCGGCCACGTCGGTCCTTACTATGAGCAAGGCAACTGGTATCGCGGCGGCGCGGTGCAGATGCTGTTTATCTCATGGATCTACGACTACGGCATCCAGAATCAGGTACGGCCGATGTTTCCGTCCAATACATCGCAGGCAGAGCTGATCAATGCCTCGCATTTCTTCGATCTGGCGCCGCAGATGCCGCCCGTCGATTGGGACAAAGCGTTCTGGCACCTGCCCGAGAATGACATCATCAAATCGGTGGGTGGTCCGCCGGGCATCTTCGAGACACACATGCCCGTCGCTACCGGTGGCGACATGATTGCGCGCGCGCCCAATGATGCTGCCTGGTACAAGGGCGGCCTGTGGCACGAGAACATGCAGATCAGCAAGCCGGGCCTGTGGTTTATGAGCTGGTTCGACGTGTCGGTGTCACCCAACCTGGCCGCGTATAACGAAGTCCGCCGCACGGCACCGAAGGCCGTCGCCGACCAGCAATACGCGGTGATCGCACCCGTGCTGCACTGTGCGTATACGCGTGCCACCGAACACACCATGATCGGTGACCTCGACGTGGGCGATGCCCGCTTCGATTACAACGACCTCGTCTACGGCTGGTTTGATCACTATCTCAAAGGCGAAGACAGCGCCGTCCTGGATAAGCAGCCCAAGGTCATGTACTACGTCATGGGCGCGAATCGCTGGGAGAAAGCCGACACCTGGCCACCGGCTGGCGCCAGCACGCAAGACCTCTACTTCACCAGCGACGGACAGGCCAATACGCTTTACGGCAATGGCAAGCTCGTCGCCGCGGCGCCGGAGGCGGATCATCCCGATCAATTCGTCTACGATCCAGCCAACCCGGTGCCCACCTTCGGCGGCGGCGGTTGCTGCCAGGGCAGCGCGGTGAAGTTCGGCTCTTATGACCAGCGTTCGCAGGAAGCACGCAACGATGTGCTGGTCTACGACTCCGAGCCCTTCAAGCAAGGCACTGAAGTCAGCGGACCGATCACGGTGACGCTATATGTCTCTTCCAGCGCGAAGGACACCGACTTCACCTTCAAGGTGAGCGACGTTTATCCCGACGGCCGTGCCTTCAACATCACCGAGAACATCCAGCGCATGCGTTACCGCAATGGCTACGACAAGCCGCTGGCATGGATGTCGCCCGGACAGGTGTACAAGGTGACCTTCCAGCCGATCGATACCAGCTACTACTTCCGCCCCGGCCACAAGCTGCGCGTGGATATCTCCAGCAGCAATTTCCCGCGCTTCGACCGCAACCTCAACACCGGCGGTAATAATTACAACGAAGACCAAGGCGTGATTGCCCATAACGCCATTCACCACGACAGCCAGCATCCATCCAAGATCACTATCACGGTGGTGCCGAATGCCGAGCCGGTGGCTGATGCGGGAACGAGCAAAGCCGATTAAAGAGTGATAGCAGGCGGAGGCAATCGAATCCGGTTCATTGCCTCCGCCCTGCTCAGGAAGCGCGCACCTTCCCCGTCAGCCTTTGCTGCACGCGATCAAGGCCCAGATCAACCGCTTCCCATACGCCCTCATCGCCCATCACCTGGCAGAAAAGTTCGTTGATGCCACCCGGCGTGGCGTGCTCTCGCATCAGTTTTGCGAAATCCAGCTCGCTTCCCTGCAGCGACGCGGCGAGCTCTCCAAACATCGCTCCAACGTATTGTTGCGCTTCCTGCCGCACGATGCCGTGAGCCGCCAGCCAAGCGCTTACCCGATTCAGATAAAGGAAATGCGCGGCGATCGTCGCCGTGGCGGCGGAGAAAAGATCGAAAGCCGTTTCGTCGGCAACTTCGATGACATGACCAAGCCGGGCGAACAGGCTGCGCGCCGGATCGGTCGCTGGATACAACGGCGTGATGCCACGCCGAATTGCAACGGATGGCAGCGGAATGGTGCGCGCGATGTTCTGCACCGGAGCAACAAGCTCGCGCAGAACCTTCAGAGGCATACCCGCCATCACGCTTATCACGCTCTGGTCCTTGAATGTCAGCTCGGATATCACTCGTGGTGCATCGGCAGGCCTTAAGCACAAAAACACGACGGCAGATTGATCAACCACCGCCTGATTGCTGTCGGCCACGCGGACATTCGGATAGGAGGCTGCAAGTTTCGCGGCCAGTTCCGCGTTGCGAGGCGAGAGAAGAATGTCCGGCGGCTCATCGCCTTCGCTCAAACCCGTAACGATAGCGGTGGCGATTGCGCCTACTCCAAGGACTCCCAGCATGGAATGATTTCCCTTGTTGATCTGTCGGCGGCTTGAATATAGCGCTCTCGCGGCATGCCAAGCATCAATGCTCCGAACGTGGGATTTCCGAGCGGCGGCGTCTTGCCTCGCCGTCATTCCGGCGAAGGCCGGAATCCATCGCCAGTACGAAGCATGGATTCCGGCCTTCGCCGGAATGACGGTGAGGTGCTACGAAACTTCCCCGGACAGCAGTGGGCGAAGGCCGGAATCACGATGCGTTCTGCAAATGGCATCGATGTGAACATCAAGTCCGAAGCATTGAGCCAAGCACTGGCAAGGAGAAATATCCCTGGATAAATTAGCGCCGCCAGGCACAGCAGCCATTGACGCTGAGGCAAAGGCCCCTTGGAAAACCCCAGGCCACGGACTGCATCGATTCCAAGACTTCGATCACTCACGACCGACAGGAACCCTTATGCGTCGACTTTGGATAGCCGTGATTGCCGCTGCCTGCCTCTTCGCCAGCATCCACTCGGATGCCCAAACCTTTGCGGCAGAACAGGCCAATGGCATCCCCGAAGCCCGCATCAATACAGGAAAGATCATCGCGCGTCCCCAACAAACCCTCCGTGGCTGGGGCATGTCATTGGCGTGGGAGGCGAACGACTTGTATGGCGGCGATCGCCAGCCTGCCCAAATCAAAAACCCGAAGATCCAAAGCGACTATATGGATCTGCTGTACGGCGATCCCGCGTCTCGCCTGACGCTTGGATTCACCATCGCGCGTTACAACATCGCTGGTGGCGATGATCCATCTCATACCCATATGCGCCCCGATGCGCAGCTGGAAGGTTATCAATCCGGCCCGGCGGCACCGTTTGATTGGAATCGCGATGTGCCGCAACGAAAAATGCTGCAGGAAGCAAAGAAGCGGGGCGCCGCCATCTTCGAGGCGGCATCCTACTCGCCGCCCTATTGGATGACGTTGAGCGGTTGCTCCTCCGGCAGCAAGGACGCCAGGCAAGATAATCTTCGACCGGACATGCAGGAAAGCTTCGTCAATTATCTGGCGACCGTGGTGAAACATTTCCGCGATGCCGAGGGTATTGTTTTTGAGAGTGTCGAACCGTTCAACGAACCGGATGGCGGGTGGCGAGCCGGCGGGTCACAGGAAGGCTATGCGGCCTCCATCGCCACGCAAAATGCCGTCATCCCCATGTTGGCGAACCGCTTGAAGCACGATGGATTGCAAACGGTCGTTGCAGGCGTGGATGCCAATAACATTTCAGCGGCGATCAGCATGGCAGGCCAGTTGAACCCCGATGCTGTTGAGGCACTCGGCCGCTTCGATACGCATGACTACCATCATGCCGTGGACGACCTGGCCAAGCTGGGGGAATACAAAACGCTTGGCGAGAAACGCCACACATCGATCTGGATGAGCGAACTCGGCTGCTGTTTCAAGAATCAGAACGAGAAAGACGCGATGTGGGGCGCGCTGTTCATGGCCGACTCGATCCGCATGGATCTGCGCGACCTGGGTGCTGAAGCCTGGATACTGTGGCAACCGGACTGGGAAGTGATCGCCTTTGATCCGAATGGCGGAGAGCCGCAGTTAAAGAAGCAGTACTACGCGATCGGTCAGTATTCGCGCTTTATTCGTCCAGGTTTCCAGATTATTTCAGCCGGAGGCGCCTACCACACCCTTGCCGCTTACTCCCAAGCGGCCAAACGCCTTGTCTTGGTGACGACCAACGACGATGCACCCGGCAGCAACGATCTGGATCTCACGGCCTTTACAGGATTGCCCCGTTCGGTACAGGTCTATCGCACCACCGCTGACGAAACCGTCAATCTGCGCGAAGAGAAGGCCACGCTCTCGTCAAACGGGCACCTCATTGACCCGTTGCCCGCTCACTCGATCACCACCTATGTGGTCGATGGCGTGACACCACGGCCTGACGCATCCGCAGACGTCATCGCTGGCACGCACCCAATCGTTGCGCAGGCGACTGGGCGATGCATGAATATCGTCACCAACGCGACGCAGCCAGGGGCGGCCATCATCCCCTATGCATGCGGCGCATATGGCAATGAGGTATTCAACTTCGTTGATCGTGGTGGCGGTTTCTATGCCATTCAAACCGTGAATGGCCTTGAGAACCTGTGTCTGAATATATCCAATGGCACAGGATCGCCGGGCGATGGCAGGACGCGGGGCGGTCCGGGCAATCTCATCCAATGGAACTGTGGTGAAGCGTCGTTGCCTGCCAATGAGCTCTTCCACCTGGAAGCCATCGGCACGGATACTTATCGCATCCACGTGAAAAATTCCGGCCTGTGTCTCGAAGAACCAGGTGGCGCAAGCACCATCCGTCAGAACCGCTGCAATGCGGCGTCTCCGAATCAGGTGTTCAAATTGGGAAATACATGACATGCGATGAGATGAATTCCGGCCTTCGCCGGAATAACGAACGTTGGACTACTGGCGATCAAAGCATCGAGGCCTGCGTTGCTGCCACGACCTGACTATCGGTGCTTGCCAGCCCTTCCCTGCAAGCTTCATGCGTCGAGGACAAGCGATTGATAAACGGCAGCAAAGCCAACGCAATCACTGCACCGGCCAACGCCAGCAAGCCGAGCTGATCGAATAGGTGTGTGTAGATCGGCAGGCTCAGCAAGGGGTTTTTCACCTGCGAAGGAAGGCTTGCAAGGTTCGCGATCATGGCACCGAGGTATTGCGCCACACCACCCGCCACAAAGAACGCACCGATCATGAAACCGCCCATACGGGCTGGCACATAGCGCGATATCATCGCCAGCCCGAGCGCGGCCACCAGCAATTCGCCCAGCGAATAAAAACCGTAACCCAGCAGCATGATCCACGACGGCACCATGCCGTGCACTGCCACCATGCCGCTCAATCCAAAACTGAAAAAACCGGCAGCCACCGAGCCAAAGCCAATGGCGAATTTCGCAGCCACCGGCAGATCGCGCTGCCCCAATCGCCGATAAAGCCAGGCCAGCATCGGCGAAAGTGCGAGAATCCACACCGCATTCATCGCCGGATACTGTGCCGGCGACCAGGTGAAAAGGTGATGTCCAAACAGCATCTGGTTGCCATCCACATTGCGCAGTGCAAACAGCGTCAGCGAGGTGGCCAGCTGCTGATAAAAGATAAAGAACAAGGATGCTTCGACCAGCAGGATCAACGCAGCCATCAGCCCCGCACGTTCCTGGCGCGAGCCACGCAGGATCATGTGAACGAAGATGCCGACCACGATCACGCCACCGGTGTAGACGCAATCCACGCCCATATTGCTATGGCGCAACAGGTAAATGGCGCCGAACAGCGTGACCACCATGCCCGCCAGCACCAGCACGAAACGATGCTTGGGCAGCGGACGGCTATCGGGCAAGGAGCCGACGCCATCGAGCTTGCGCAGCATGACCGCGTAATGGATCAGGCTCACCAGCAAGCCCGCGCAGCACAACGCAAACGCGACATACCAACCCCAGCGATCCTTGACCCAAGGCGTAAGCAACACGGCTGCAGCCGCGGCAAAGTTGCTGCCCATGTAGTAGAGCGTGAAGGCGCTGTCGAAATGCGCATTCGAGCCTTCGTAGATACGCCGCACCAGGTTGGCTGCGTTCGGCTTGAACAAGGCGTTGCCCACGATGATCACGCTCAGCGCCGTGAACACGTAAGACAAACGATCGCCACTCAAACACAACAGCAAGTAGCCCAGTGCCAGCGTCACCGCGCCCAGCAGCAGGCAACGCTTGGCTCCCAATACCTTGTCACCGATCCAGCCACCAATCACCAGCATGGCAAAAATCATCACCGAGAATGCGCCCCAGATCAGGTTCACCTGCGCCTCGCTCAAGCCGAGCCGCTGCACCATGAACAGGACCAGCAACGAAGCGGTGCCGTAGTAGCCGAAACGTTCCCACATCTCGATCATTACCACGGCCACGAAAGCACTTCGTGTACGCGTGGGTGAATGGGCTTGCGCAAGCTCCTGCGAACAAGTTGTTACATCCATGTCTAAGATGTCCTCCGGGAAATGGGTAGACGATGCAGCTTTGCGATACGGCCGGCCGCCTGTGCCAGTTCGGCACGCAGGGTCGGCGGCCCTAATACCATCACTTCGTTGCCGAGCCGCAGCAGCTCGCGCACGCCAAAATCAAGCGATTCGATGTAATCGCGCAGCTGAAAGCCGCCGTTGCGGCTGCGATCGACATAAACCGGAATACCCGCCGCGCTGAGCTGGTCGATATCGCGATGGATGGTGCGCACCGTCACTTCGAGTGCTTGCGCCAATTGGCTCGCGCTCATGCGGCCACATGCCTGCAACCGTAGCAAAATCGACAGCAGGCGGCTGGCCAGCATGCTCCCTCCCTGAATACATGACCCCGGCGACATATTTAGCGCGAGCGGGCCGCCGATACAACTGTATTCAAGTCAGGGCGGGGAGCCCCCCTGATCGTTTCTCCAAAAGAGTGGTCGGGTGGCTGAGATTTCCCCAGGTTTTTCGAGCTGTTCAAGGATGGGCTTTTTTGCGGCCAATACTTAGCATTTTTACCTCGGCGTCATTCCGGCGAAGGCCCACTGTTGTCCGGGGAAGTTTCGTAATACCTCACCGTCATTCCGGCGAAAGCCGGAATGACGGTGAGGTCATTTAATAGGCCTTGGCTAGCTTGCTGATTTTTTCAGATCATCAAGCAGAAACGGGGTGATACCTCAGAGTCGGGTGGGCACTCCGACCGATTAATCCGAACTTTGATTAATGACCTGCGTTCGCTCAGGGGGCGTCTGAACAAATCGGAATAGACGGCCGAAGCACCGTTGCGCAAGCAGTGCGTACGGGTATCGAGGTACTGGCGTCTCGATACCCATTCAACACAGGCGAAGACATGTTTTCGTTAGCCGGCTACGCGATACAAACGCATCCTCTATACGGTCCACCCGTACGAAATGCTACGGAGAGGTGTTTCACTGCTTGATGCCCATCAGCTTGAAAACCAGTGCTGCAACTGCCTTGGCCGTCTCGGGCGACAGTCCTCTCGCTTCAAGACTATCTTGAAGGCTGACGTCTTCATGGCCGCCATCGCCATCCCCCGTGGCTTGGACGCTGTCACGGCCATCCGTGGGTTGGGGGCGGCCGCCACCACCCGTGGGTTGGGTGCCACCGCCACCACCCGTGGGTTGGGTCCCGCCGCCGCCACCCGTGGGTTGGGTCCCGCCGCGACCACCCGGGGCTTGGGTCCTGTCGCGGCCATCCGTGGGTGGGGTGCCGCCACCACCACCCGTGGCTTGGGTGCCATCGCCAGCTGCGCCAGCAAGTTTGCTGCGGAAATAGTCCCTAATGCCTGCCAAGGCCGGCTTGACGTATGGCGAATCCTTGCCGAGAAGCTGCTCAACATGTGGCTCAAGCTGGTTAATCAAGCCCTCAATCTTCGAATCTACGTCTGAGACGGGCCTCGTGCTTGGGGAAGTGTCAGGCCTGAAATCGCCACCATCAGGCGTAACGCCGGGCTGTTGCGAGCCCGGCGGCATGGTGGTGCCTTCGGTGCCGCTGCCATAGGGTGTCGTCGGCGATAAGGCGGAGGTGCCCGATATACCGTTCATAAAAATTCCTCGTCATTAAGTTCGAATGCCTGCGAGCCGGGTTTTCATATCGGTCGACTCTTAAGCAGGTTAACGAGGCATGGCGGGGATGAGGGGCTAACTGTGTATTTGTATGCCACGTTATTTCCCGGCATGGCCGTCACGCTGCCGTTTCATCTTGCCGATGCGCATACTGATTCCACGCATGACGCTGCAAGAAGTGATCATATTTTTGCGATCACGCGTATAGGCTCTTTGCGTGGCACCGGCGACTGGCATTCCGATTAATCGGAACTTCGATTAATGACCTGCGGTCGAGCTAAGGGCGTACCGTGCGTGGACGCGCTTAGGAAGGGGATTCCATGAAGAAACCATCGTATAAGGCGTTCGCCGCTGTTGCAGGCATAGGGGGCGTGATGCTGGTCTTTGGAGCGAATGCCGCCAATTCATCCATGGAGAATCAGGATTCATCCGCGCTGCACACGTTATGGAGCAACTATCAGCAGGCCGTTGCGAAGAAGGATGCCAAGGCATTGCTCGATTTGTACGTAACCGCAGACGTGCCTGTCATGGGTGGCATTGCGCCTGAATCCTATGCGCTTATATCCGCCGCAAACAAACAAGCCGTGCCACGCACGCTTCTGATGACTGCAAAGGAAGATGTGACTGGTGAAATCAAGCTTCCACCTGATCAGACTGAAAACCTCGACATTCATTCCGACGGCGAAGTGGGATCGATCTCGTTCGACTACAAGGCCAAGATCGGTCACGGGCGAATTATCTGGACAACGGTCCGTACAAACGATGGCTGGAAAATAGCTTCCGTCGTGTACTCGATCAATGTTCCTGCTGCGGATCGCGCGGAAAAGCCCGGGTGAATGAAGCCATCGGCCTAATGGGGTCCGCGTTGGGGATCGGTCATCAGGATATCGGCTCGGGCATATATGGCCTCCGCTGAGCCCACATGCGAAGCACCGGCTCACGCAGTCGCAAGCATGGACGTTCCACGACGTAGTGAAGCACGGCACCGGCGACAAGCACCGCTGCCACATAAAGCAATACCGTCCAGTTGCCATGCCCGTCGACCCACGGCGCGAAACGGCCGTGCAGTTGCCCGTAAACCATCTTGTGGCTCAGGTAGAGGCTGTAAGACGCGGCCGCAAACCACCCTGCCCCGGGCACCCGGCTGCGCGCCAGCACACCGCGTTCACTCGCTGCGCCCGCCACGAGTGCCGTCATGGCCAAGGCGAGTGCCGGGTAGCCGAACACATTGGCAGCAAAGCTAAACCGCTCGCCATTGAAACCCCACATGCACAAGCCGGTAAGTATGACGCCAGCCATCGATACCGCATTCGCATGGCGTTCGATCCATGCCCAGCCACGCGTGCCATAGCTGCGTGCGGCGGCCAGCGCGATGCCGCCAAGCAGATCATCCAGGCGCGCGTAGGTGGGGATGTATAGAAAGCGCAGGTAGGTAACGCCGCCATCACCGCCACCGGCCTGAATCGGTTGAAGGAAGTGCATCCAGAGCCACGCGCGCAGCATCATGCCACCCAGCACCCATCCTGCGATGACAACGACACCGCGTCTCCATCGGCCGTTACGCGCAAGCAGTAATGCAAGCAGAGGGAACACCAGATAGAACTGTTCCTCCACACATAGCGACCACGCGTGCGAAAACGCGCCGCGGCTTGGGTCCATGAATAAGTTGAGCGTATAAGTGAGGAACTGCCACAACGGCATCATGCCCGGTTCTTCGCGCATCGACGGCCAGGCGACATAAATCCCCAACATCACGAAATACGCCGGCAAGGTGCGAAAGCTGCGGCGCAGATAGAAGTCGCCAAAATCCACGCGTCCATTCGCAGCAAGCGCGTTGAAAACCTGAGAACCGATCAGGAAACCGGACAGTGCAAAGAACAAATCCACGCCCATCCAACCGCTCCAGCGCAGCACGCCGCCACCCATGTACCCGGCGATATAGCTGTGAAACGGCATGACCCAAAGTATTGCCAGCGCCCGTAGCAGATCGAGGCCAGGTTTGCGTGCCATGATTTCCCCTATTGAGCCGGTGCGCGGCCTGCGACATCCATGCAATCCGGTGCTCGCTACGCTGCAGCGCCTACTTGCTCTCCGGACGCGCCAGTTTGCTCGGTATTTGTGGCATTGCTCTGGCACAAAGCCAGCTGCGACATGGCGCGCCTTGTTCGTTTGAGCGGTCATCGTGTCCACTGTGGAAAGCGGATACGGCAATGCTCGTCCGTCACTCCATCATCACGGCTATGCGCCCATCCCGCAGGTTGCATCACCTGATAGCGGAGTAAGCTCCGTCGAGCCCCGATCACGGTGATGCTCATGAGCCAGATTGGAAAACCTCCTTGCGAAGAAGGCGCCATCCTTAGCGGCGAACAGGCAACGCCTTGTTCGGCGTCCTCGCGGCGCTGGACGCTGGTGGCCACGATCCTTGGCTCCAGCCTCGCGTTCATCGACGGCACGGTGGTCAACGTGGCGCTCCCGAACATCCAGCGGACGCTGGGGGCCACGACATCGGATGTCCAATGGGTGATGGAGTCTTATGCCCTGTTCCTTGCTTCACTGCTGCTGGTAGGCGGTGCATTGGGGGACCGCTTCGGCCGCAAGCGTGTCTTCATGATCGGCGCGGGAGTGTTTACGCTGGCTTCGATCGGCTGTTCGATGTCTTCGGGCGTGGGGCCGTTGATTGCTGCGCGTGCCATTCAAGGTATTGGCGCAGCCCTGCTGGTACCGGGTAGCTTGGCGTTGATCAGCGCGACCTTTCCGCCATCGGAACGAGGTGCTGCCATCGGCACGTGGTCTGCATTCAGCGGCATCACCGCCGCTATCGGCCCGGTCATCGGAGGCTTTCTCGTCGAACATTATTCATGGCCGCTGGCTTTCCTGATCAATGCTCCACTGGGCATCGTGCTGCTGGCGATATGCGCGGCGAAGGTGCCCGAAAGCAAGGGAAATGCGGATGCCGGCCCCATTGACGTGCTTGGCGCCAGTTTGGTGACGATGGGTCTGGCTGGATTGGTGTTTGCATTCATTGAAGCGCCGAGCCGTGGCTGGACGGCAGCGCCAATCTGGCTAGCCGCTTTGATCGGCATCATCGCGTTACTGCTATTCGTGCGTGTCGAGCTACGCGCTGCATCGCCCATGCTTCCCATGGCGCTTTTCCGCGAACGTAACTTCGCCGGCGCCAATATGCTGACCTTGCTGCTCTACGCGGCGCTTGGTGGCAGCCTGTTCTTTCTGCCATTGAACCTGATCCAGGTGCAGGGCTATGGGGCCACGGCAGCGGGCGCTGCATTGCTGCCGTTTATCGCCACCATGTTTCTGTTATCGCGCTGGACCGGCAGCTTGGTGGATCGGTTTGGCCCCAAGCTTCCATTGGTGACAGGACCGGCCATAGCGGCTGTCGGATTCGCCATGTTTGCGCTGCCGTCGACCGAGAGCACGTATTGGACGTCGTTCTTCCCTGCCATTTGCATTCTCGGTCTTGGCATGAGTGTGACGGTGGCGCCGTTGACGACGACGGTTATGAATTCGGTAGGAAAAGAACTGGCGGGCACGGCATCCGGCATCAACAACGCGGTGTCGCGCGCTGCAGCGTTGCTCGCCATCGCGCTGTTCGGGCTCGTGCTTGTCTTTGCCTTCAACACGACATTGGATGCCGAACTTCGAAGCCTGCATGTACCGGCGGCGTTGGTTTCCACAGTTGTTGAACAACGTCAGAAACTCGCAGGCATGGAGATGCCCGGAGGCTATCCAGACGCCGTTATTAGCGCCATGAAGCATGCGGTGAAGTTGTCATTTGTTTCTGGCTTTCGGTGGGTGATGCTGGTTTCTGCAGCCTTGGCACTTTTAAGCGCGGTCAGTGCGTGGGTTTTCATCGAGGGGAAGCAAGCGGCGCGCGCAAAGTTCAACTCAGCGAAAAACAGGTAAAAATCCCGTCAAAACATCCTCTCACTGCCGTCATTCCCGCGAAAGCGGGAATCCATTTTGCTCTAATGCATTCATGAAAATGGATTCCCGCTTTCGCGCACTGCTGTCCGGGGAAAGTGCTGCTTGTTCTAGCGACATGGCTAAAAGACTCGTCGTCCCGGCGAAAGCCGGGACCCAGCGACTTGTAGATCGTCAAAGACACTGGACCCCGGCGTTCGCCGGGGCGACGAATCGCTAGCGTTGAATTTGCTGGCAAAAATAGGGGCTTCGATTGCCTGGCAGATGCCTATCTAGAGCGCGGCGAATTTTCCCCGGACAGCAGTGCACTTTCGCGGGAATGACGACCTTCTTGGCACTTCCCATCACGATGATGTTGAAAGTCGCTTAAGTAAATGCCGTCCTGGTGAGTAGCCTTTTCCTACACCATCGCGTGCCATTGTTTTCCGCGACCGCTCATTCACTCGTCTGAACTTTAAGCTGACGAAGCAACGTTTCCATTTCTGCCTGCAGAGGATGATCCGGCCAAAGCACGATGAGTTTACCGAGCAACACCATGGCTTCCGTGCGACGATCAGGCTGATTCGCAATCAGCTTGGCCGCAAGCAAGCCGTAGCGCGGCGATTCCGGTGCCTTCGGCCATTGCCGCAGATATCCGCGCGACAAATGGATGGCCAATTGCGTCATGCCCATGCGCGCCGCCCGCTCTGCCAGGGGGCCGGCATTGGCGGGATCATCCGGCACGAAGGCGGGATCCAATGCCACGCATTCCTGCACCAGGCTGAGTGCGCGGGGCATTTCGTCATGGGTCACCAGCGATGCGGTCCAGATCTGGCCATGTTCAAGCAAGGCCTGTGTCATACCGGATTGACGCAACAGGTCGCGATAGCAACGATGCAAGCTTGCAGGTGCCGCGCGTTCGCGCAATCGCTCGACCAGCAGATCGAGCGCGGCACGTGGATCCTTCACACGAATCGACTCCACCTCCTCGAGTAGCAACGCATCGGCATCCTGGCCACTACGGGCAGCCAGCCGTGCGGCCTCCGGTTCCATGCCAAAGATTTCATGGCGCTGATGGACGAGCGCCCCCATCAACTGAAAGTTGAAGATGATCAGGTAGACACAGGCAAACCCGTGGAGGGGGTAGCCCAGCAGCGTAGGCAAAAGGGGCTTGATCACAGCTCCCATGCCAACGATCACCAGCATGGTCAGCAGGTTTATCGTTGCCAGCAGGACGTACAAACCACCAAAGCGGGCCACGGTCCGCCACCAATGCGCGGGATTGAAAGCCACGTTCAGATCGCCATCGAAAGCCAGCGACATATCGATCGCCGGCAACACGATGATGAACGCCAGTACCAGCCACCACAGCCAAGGCACATCCCACGCGATGATGGCGATGCCGGCCAACATCACAAAAAGATGCATCACCGTCAGCTTGACGCCGGTCGACGTACTCTCTTCGACGCCAACATCCGGCGGATCAGCGTAGCCATTGGCTGCATGGATGAGGCACGTGGCGGCATAGCGCCACGCGGCTACCCAGTAAATGATGTGGCCTGCGATGCCAAGGGCGCCAGGCAGTGCACCGCTCAGGTAAATGAGCGCCAGTACAGTGCATGTGGCCAGCGCCGCCCCGCGCAATGGATAGCGCAGGCCCCGAATCAGCAATTCGCCAGCCGTAGCATCAGCGCGGGATAAAACGATTCTTGGCATGACTCAAACCGATCTCGTCGCCACGACGGGCGGTACGTTGGAAGCACGGCGCGCCGGTACCAGCACCGAAGCTTGAGCAAGCACGAGTATGGCAACTGTGCCGATGGCGACGTAGTGCGGTGGAAGACGCGTCATCTCGTAATGCGTCATCAGCCAATGATTGAGTTCGAATGCCAGCAGCACGCCGATGATCGCGCCGCTGCCGGCAATCAGCAGGTTTTCCAGCTGAAAGTAACGCAGGATGTCGATTCTGCGAGCACCGAGTGCGCGCCGCACGCCGATCTGCCGATGCCGTTGCACTACCCAGAAACTGGTCAGGCCGACGATGCCGGCGGCGGTAACGCTCAGCAGAATGAGGCAAATCAGGCCCATCAGCAGCGCGATGCCACGGTCCGAGCGATACGCCCTGGCGCGCAGTTCGGCAAAGGTATGGATGCCGGCATAAGGTTCAGGCATGAGCCGCATCGGATTGGTGGCAAACAGCGCCTTGCGGATCTCGCGCATCGCCTCGTCCGTGCGGCCGGGACGGGCGCGCACCATGTAGCCGGTCCAGGCATCATCTTGCCGCAGTGGCTCGATCACCGAGTTGTAGACCCAGTCGCTGTCCATCCACCTTGGATTCTGCAAGCGCTCGACGATGCCCACGATGGTGGCCGGCTTGCCGTCCTGATACACCGTCTGGCCCAACGCATTGCCGTTCGGAAAAAGCCGGTCGGCGACGGGTTTGCTCACGATGATGACGGGTGAACCGGGAGCGGCGCGTCCATGGCGGATTTCGTCAGCAGAAAAATCGCGGCCGGCAATCAGATGCAGGCCAAACGTGGAGCGCAAATTCTGGTCGCCGTAATAGTAGGCCACATGCACGGACTGGCCTTTCTGATCTGCATCGAGAGAGACATAGCCGTCTATATATCCGCTCAGCAGGGGGTTGCTGGTGGACGCAGCCACCTCCTGCACGTCCGGCAGACTTCGCAACGTTTCCAGATCCGCGCGCTGCAGGGCATCGAGCTTTTCGATGGCGGCGTCATCATCGCCAGAGGGTGCCGCCGGCCATTGTTGCACGATGCGGATCAGCCCTTCTTCGACCATGCCGGTCGGGCGCATCATTCGTTGCACGTGATGACCAATAATGAATACGGCATTGGAGACGATCGCCAGCGTCAACGCGATTTGCAGCACGATCAGCAGCGCAGCTACCTTGTGTCGCCGCAATGCGGCGAGGATCGGATGTAGGGTCATGGCGTAATCCCTACTGAGCCTTCAGTTGCCACGCGGGCAGCACGCGCGCCGCCCGATACGCAGGGTAGATTCCCGCGACCAGGGTGGCAGCAACGGCAAGCAGCAACGTGAGCGACAGCAGGTCGGGCTCGATCTTCGCCATGGCAGCCAGACGTGCCGGCAAGACTTGGCCCACACTGAGCATTCCCACCGCCGTAAACAACAGTCCCAACACACCGCCGCCAACGCCGATCACGCCCGCCTCGGTGAGGAACTGTGCATAGATGGCCGTGCGTGATGCACCCAGCGCACGCCGCACGGCAACTTCGCCGCTGCGGCGCAGAAACTTGGCCAGCAACAGGCCTACCGTATTCACCAGGCATACGATCAGCAGTCCCTGCGCCACCAGCAACGACACCCGTGTGTCGCTGGGCACCACGTGCTGATAATCGAGGAACGCCGGTACGTCGCGTAGGCGTGTATTGGGCGCCCAATGGAAACGCCCTGCTTTTTGCTGCTCGCTGGCATAGGCATCGAGATAGCCGCGATACTGCTGCACGGCCATGGCATCATCCAGTTCGACCATATAGCCGATCCATACGCAGTCCGAGCGCAGCAACGCAGTGAAGTCAGAACCGGGATCGACTTCGCCTTTCCTGCAACCATCCCAACCGGCCTGGGCGATGTTGTTGGCGACAGCGTATGGGAATGGCATGAACATGTCAGGCATGTCCGGCCCGTAGCCGACATCCACCGTGTAGTAGAAGTTCGGTTGGGGATTCCAGTCATTGGTGACGCCTACGATGCGATATTCGCGATTGTCGATATCGATCATCTTGCCGACGCTGTTGCCGCCGCCGAAAACCTCCTTGTTAACCTTGTCGCTGATCACCACCACGGGCGACAGGTGTGCATCGTCGTCCGCGCTCCAGCTACTGCCGTAATGAAACGTTACGTCCAGCATGGGAAAGAATTCGTCGTACACCGCATAACCGTCGATGGGGATCGGGCTGCGGTTGCGGCCGGAACTGCTTGGCATCACCGATGCCGAAATCGAATAGATTGCCGATTGCCGCTTGGCTCGGTGCTGCCGCATCAGCGTCATCGCATCGAGGTAACCGAACGCAACTTCCGGCTCGCCGCCAGCGCGGCGATTACCCGGACCCCATGCGTCGATCTGCGGCACGAACAGTCGATCCGATTTCCACGGAATCGGATCGGCGGACAGCCCACGGAATACCGAATACGTCGTCATCGACGCCGCTACGCCAAAACCAATCGTCAGAATCATCAGCGCGGTAAGCCCGGGGCTACGCCGCAGACTGCGCATAGCCAATTCAACGTAGTAAGCGAACATCCATTTTCCCCTGATGCGTCAATGCCCGTAAAAATCGGGGCTGTCTTTGATCAAAAGCATCGACAAATATTATCGCAAGCGCCTCTACAGTTACGTAGTTCAACGTCAATCATTCGGTATGGATAATCCCCTGCCATCTTCACATTCCATTGACATGAATAGTGAACGCTCTCTCAATTTCAAGATGGATGGCGAAAGCGAACACACTCACGATGGCACATCAACGCCTGCCCTGCTGCGCAAAGGCTCACGCAGATCAGATGGCGCATGTTGCTGCAGCAGACTGAGCAGCGCAGACCGCGATTTCAAAAGAGTATTGCGATCAGCGATGGAAATCGCAGCCGCAAGCGAACATCATCATCAAGCCACGGTATCGATAAACACACCACGCAGACCGGTGACGCCGCTCTCACTCAAGTTGCGCGCCAGCGATCCCAGAAATGACGGCAGGCTCGGCATGGTGCCGCTGGAAGCATCAGGTGCCATGCCGGATGACGAACCCAGTGACGTCCAGAGGCTTTGAAACACGCTGGTTAGATTACCGGCCCCATTTACGGCCGATGGCGTACTGCTCGAACTGTCGCTCAATGCCTGGGCCAGACCGGAGAACGCCGATGCCATGTTTCTGTATTGCTGTATTTGCGGCGATACCTTCTGTTGCAACGGAAGGGACGCAAACGCCGCATCGCTCGCGGTGGCCGTGTTATCCGAGCCAGCCACGTTAGCCGTAGGAACCAGTCCGAGTTGAGTCAATGCAGCCGCAATAGCCGAAGCCATCGGTTCCGCAGCCGCGGCTGAGGAGTCGGTCGAAACGGCGGGTGTCGATGCCGGAGATGAGCGAAGTTCTTTTTTGTACTGGCTGTCATGAATCGCAAAACGGCCACTCACCGATGGCGGCAGCGTATTGCTGATGCTTGGCATACTCATTGCAGGCAGGCCCCATGAACGGTGAGCGCCCAACATATTACCTCACCGATGCCGATCAGACCGCGAGCCACTTGATCTCGGCTTTCAGCAACACCTGCTTGTACTCGTCGTCCAGCAGGCATAACCGTGGCAGGCCTTTACTCAGCAATGCCTTCATGGCAGATGATACGGTGCATGCATCCTCGCCAAGTTCTGGACAAGGCGCGTCGCTCGCCATAGAAAGTGCCGTTCAACTCGCACGTTGCTTGCGCGATATTCCAAAATCTTTCGATGCGTTCGCCCGTCAGGTGATCGGCGCGCCGATGGATGCAAGGCCAGTGCGGCTTGCCATCGAGGCTTCCCGCATCAGATCGTAATCAATCACTGTCGTATCCCCCAGCAGCCTCACCTGCCGAACCATCAATCGATCATGACGGTGATTGATGAGATGCGAGGGAAGCCGCAACCGTGGCGCTCCCGGTTCGCCGACGAAGAACGGCGCAATCGCCAGGCGGAAACGATCGTAGATACGCTCGGAAAGGAACATCGAAAGCACCCTGCCGCCACCTTCGACAAACAGATGCCGGATGCCTCTACGTTGAAGCGTCTGGGCAATGCTGCGGGCGGAAATGGGGCCTTCGATGCTGACGATCGTCGCCCGTCCGGCATAACGCGATCGAAGCGTACCGGCGATGGACGATGGACAGAGCACGATGTTTTCCTGCCCATCGGCCTGGGAAAAATGCGCATCAGGGTCCAGGTCGCCGGTGGATGTAAGGGTCACCCTGACTGGCTGCGGTGGTAAACCTTGGTGGATACGTTCTTCGACCCGTTGCGGCTCCCGCACGGAAAGGCGCGGGTTATCGGCACGCACCGTACCGGCGCCAACGAGAATGGCGTCGGCTTGCGCACGTTCCCGCTGGATGTCCAGCAGATCCTCGTCGCTCGACAGCACCAGCCGCGGGGCAGAAGTGTCATCCATGTAACCATCGATGGAGCACGCAGCCGAAAGGTGGATGCGCATGTTGGCAACGGCGGACATGCGTGGCTCCGTGTCGCGTCAGGACTCTTCCACCGCACCCGGCAGCACGATGGTGTGGCGGGTGTGGCGGATCTTCGCCTCCAGGTAACGCAAGTTGTGGCGCCCGGAGAAAACACCTGTGGGCCGGACGGTGGCAACATCGATCCCCAGCGCTTCCAACTGGGCGCGCTTGTCGGGATTATTGGTGATGAGCGTGATGCGCGTGATGTCCAGCGCCTTCAGCATCTCGGCGGCGGCCGTGTAATCACGTTCGTCATCGTTGTGGCCCAGGGCACGGTTGGCCGCATACGTATCGTGCCCCTGCTCCTGCAGGCGGTAGGCATCCAATTTGGCGTAGAGCCCGATGCCACGGCCTTCCTGGCGCATATAGATGAGGTAACCGCCTTCCTCATGCAGGCGAAGCAGCGATTCCTGCAGTTGGGGGCCGCAATCGCAACGCGCGGAGCCCAGCACATCTCCCGTCATGCATTCGGAATGCACGCGCACGAGCGGCGCATCGGTATCGCGATCGCCGAAACGCAGCGCGAAATGCTCCTTGCCGTCGGAGAGTCCGTGGAAGCTGTAGATCGTGCCGGCTGCCTCACGGCCGTCGGCCAGGTGAATGGGCAGCTGCGCGACCGTGCGAATGCCAGGCGCTTCCGCCAGTGGGACAGCTTGCAAGCATGAAGAAGACATGAGGTTTGATCTCGTTACTTTGGTTGCAGCTATCCGTCAGCGCGCCCGTACAGGCTGCGCGCGGCGCCCCCACAGCACAAAGGCGGAGAGCGCCAGAAAGACGACATTGACCGGTGTCGCCGCCATTTCGCCACGGTAGATATGAAACGCCATGGCGCACATCTGCAGCGCCACACAGCCGACGGCAGCCAACACCGTCAGGCCGGGTTTGATACGTGTCACCGTGGGTAGGAATATGCCGACGCCGCCCGTAATATCAATGATAGCTAGCCCGCGTACCACCGCCGCAGGCAACTGCCCGGTCCAGGCCCACATAGCGGCAAGTTCCGGGATGGGCTTGAAAAGCTTCATCCAGCCGATGATCACAAAGCCGATGAAGACCAGGGCCTGAGCGCCCCAAAGCGCGGCGTTCAACAGCTTGCGTGGCTTGGGTGACGCGTCGCCGGCCAGTGATGACATGCTTTTCTCCTCGATAATGGGCAACATCAGCCCGCGGGGCGTAGCGGTGAGTGCGCCCCTGCTGGCAATTCGTTGTGGATGTGGCTGAAAGGCGTTTGCCGACGCAGCCTTTCCGCGAAAAGCTGAAACGATGCGTCTGTGCATTCCCTGCCGCCGGCAGCAACCCTACTCTTCTAGTTACGATACGATAATCTATATTATCGTTTCAAGTTCGCGAGTCAACAGGTCACGTCATGAGGCAATGGGCGGAAAACCACCCGAAGGGAAAACTTCTGGCACGCAAGCGCGCGGCCATTCTGCAGGCCGCGCAGGCAGCGTTCCTTGAGCACGGCTACGAAGGTGCAAGCATGGAAGGCATCGCCCAAGCCGCAGGCGTGTCGATCATGACGCTCTACCGACATGCACGACGCAAGGAAGATCTTTTTGCCGCCGTCATCGCCAATGTCTGCGACCACTCCAGCGAGGAGAAGCAGGCGGAAATGGATGAAATGATGCGGATGCCTGCCAGGGAACTCCTCCTCAAGCTCGGCGTTGTGTTTCAGGAATGGCTGGCCAGCCCCCAGATTTCCGCGCTGCTGCGCGTGGTCATCACCGAGATAAAGCGGTTTCCGGATCTTGCCGAAACCGTCTATGACGCTTTCTTCGTTGCCTGGGCGGCCAATCTCGACAGCTTTCTGTCGAACAAGGAACCCTGCGAGGGCATGAATGCAAAGACGCGCAGAAAGCTGTGCGATGCCTTCTTCAGCCGGCTGATCGGCACGGATGCGATTCGCGTGCTGCTGGGCATGAAAGGGGCTGCGGCCCATGAGCATCTTGATCGTGCGCGTGCAGCGGCGGATGAGCTGCTGGCGAAGATTGCTCACCAGGAGCAACGCTAGAAAAGGTTATTGGTATCAGCGTTACAACACGGGAAAAAGCCAAAATACCAGTCCAACAATGGCAATGAATACGCCACTGAGTACCTCGCCATAGCGTTCAATCGCGCCGAACCTCATGCGTTGTAGCGATGCAGTTGAGTACACGCAAAGCAATACGTAGGTCAGGATGGTGCTCGCTGCAAACACCAGCGCCATGACAAGAATAAGGCCCAAACCGTATTTCCCGGCGGCAAAGAACGCGGGGATGCCCTCAACCATCGGTGATGATCCCAGAATCAGCAGGAGTGCCGTGCGAGAGGAGGTTTTTCGCGTTGCCGCGTGATCATGTTGATGATCGTGACTGTGACCATGATCATGATGACCGTGATGATCATGACCATCGTGATGATGCTCATGCCCCGCAACTATCCTGATCCCGTTGCTGCCGCTACTCGCGGGAACAAAATAGGAAAAGTCGTGCGTATGCCCATGCGGACCATGGCTATGCCCGTGTCCATCGCCTGAGCGCAGATCGAGCCACGACGACGTCGCAATCCAAAGCCCAAAAGCAATGAGTGCCATGCTGGAAATAATATCGACCCAATGCCCGAACTTGGCAGCGACCGCGACACCGGCAAGCCAGACGATTGCGGCGAGGATAAGCGTCGTGACGACATGACCCGTACCGGCCTGGAGCGCCGCCCGGGCAGTCTCCGCCCTGCTCCAGCCGCGTTGACGAGCGATGAGCGTGATGGGTACCCAATGGTCAGGCACCATGGTATGCAGCACGCCGACGACAAGCACGGTGCCGACGAGCAGCGCCGCTGATCCTGCATTCAGTTGCTCGGAAGAAAGAAGACTCATATGTGAAATGTAGAGCTGCCTGTTTCGTTCTGTTGGATTCCTATGCTGCTATGTACAAGCATCATGAAATCGTTCAATTGCTCCGACTCCTTAAAGAATCGCTTTGGAACGATAAGGAAGATGACCCGCGACGTGTACAACAAAACGAATATCTCATTCTCCCGGAACTTGAAGAAGTCAGGCCAAGGAATAAGTACGTGGCCATTTTCGCTTTCGAAAGTTACGCCTTTATCATCCCAAGACAGCTTTCTCGTTCGATGTAAAGCCTTCTGTTCGGCAAAGCGTTCTTTCAACTTCTTGGGAAGAAAAATGTATCGACTAACCATCCGCCCAATGAACCCTCCAACCACAGCTCCGATCAGCGCCCATCCCAAGACAAAAAGGTCACGCGGTGCGTAGAAGACGATCAACAAGCCAGCCCCCAGACAAACCACGGCCATTATTCCGATAAAGAACCAGCGTGCTCTTGTCCGCTGCGCAGCGAATAATAGGCCTTGCAAGTAATCATCCTCGGTCAGCTGAATTGTGATCGACGCTCTTTCCACGATGAGCTCCTACCGGCCGTCATTCCAGGAAATCCAGGGTTACTCTGACTCCATTGCGAAGCGAATCGTCATTCCGGCGAAGGCCGGAATCCATCGCCAGTACGAAGCATGGATTCCGGCCTTCGCCGGAATGACGAGCCGCTCTGAAGCAGCATTGTCGTGAACTTCGATTTTCCTACCGAAACAAATGCAAAAGCATGGAGATACCTCGGGCGCTGGCCTCGTTCTTAAGCCATCGAACTACCAAGTGACTTGATCAAGCCCAGCTCATTGAGTTGGCTCTCAAGCGCACCCACCGAATCCCAGGGCAAGATAGGTGAATTTTGTCTTTCGTCCGGCGGATTCTCTAGCAATCCATCAGACCAACCGCCACAACCCACAAGAGGCAACAGCGGCCGGTGATGAAGCCAGGCAAGGCAAACTTCCGAAATCGTGCCGGCACGCCCTCCGATGACAATGCATGCGTCACCGGCAAGTGCCATGATCAAATTTCTCGCATCGCCCATGCCACAAGGTATGACAACCGTTGCTGGCCAGTCCGGTGCTGGCATGTCGGCCTCCGTGATAATACTGACGACCAACCCGCCGGCAGCCTGGGCACGTTGTGCTGCCACGCGAGTGGCGGGGCTTCCGCATCCACTGACCAGGGTAATCCCTAAACGGGCAAGCAGTTCCCCGGCATCGCCAGCCAGGTCGTATGCCTTGGAACCCGGTTCTGCACTTCCCAATACGCAAACTTGAGGTTGGCGAATACGCGTGGTCATGTCTGTTCTTATCCTTCGCTTTAGAAGTCGTTGTGCCATGGCCAGGAATAGGGATCACGACCGGCATGCGTGGAAAGACCGCGATAGCATCGCAGGTACTCAAACCCCATCTTGGATAAATTATTTACTTCAGCGCGTGAAGATTGACCGCAAAGTCGTGGTCGAAAAATCTGTGAAGGCAGAAAAAAGACCAGGAGGACTTTCTGAGGGAGTTGCTGAAGATCACCAAGGATTATCTAGGCGACGTCCTTTTGTGTGGGCAAGTTGCCAATGCGTTTCATGTGTTTTGCTCCCCATTCGCACAGAGGCCGCAGTACTTCGCGAAGCTCCGTACCGAAAGACGTTAAGGAATATTCCACGCGCGGCGGAACTTCGCGGAAGTCCTTTCGCTTCACGATGCCGTCCAATTCCATTTCCTTAAGTTCCTGTATCAGCATTTTTTCGCTGATACCGACGACGGCTCTCTTCAATTCGCCAAAACGGCGCGCATCTTGGCCTATTCCCCAGAGAATAAGGCACTTCCATTTGCCGCCAATGATGGCGAGCGAAGCCTCTAAGCCGCAACTATAAATTTTCTTTTTCATGGCATTTTCCTGTTCTCACTTACCAAAAGGTAATCGTCACTTACTAAAAGGTAGGTACTTGCCAATACTACATCGTTGAGCTGGAATGATCAGCACAAACCAGGCATCTATTGCTAGACGTTCACGCAACGAGACGCATCATGTCATTGAAACTTGCAGGAAAAGTAGCCGTTATTAGCGGCGGAACGACCGGCATCGGCTTGGCAACTTCCCAGCGATTTGCTACCGAAGGCGTGCACGTCTTTATCTTCGGCCGAAGGAAGGCAAAGCTTGATGAGGCTGCTAAACAGATCGCGCGCAACGTTACCGCTACTCAGGCGAACGCTGCGAATCTTGACGATCCCGATCGCGTCGCTGCAACGGTGAAGGCCAAAAAAGGTGTCGTCGACATTGTCGTGTCAAACGCTGGATATACGGAACAAGCATCCATCGACACCATCACTCCCGAGCATTTCGACAGAGCGTTTAACCTTATGGCTCGCGGCCCGGTTTTCCTAGTGCAGAAGTTTTCGCGTCAACATGCTCAGCCCCGGCGTCACCGATACTCCGATTCTCGACGCTCAGTCAGCGTCTCGAGAGGATATGGTAAAGATGTACCAAAGCATGGTTCCTATCGGCCGGCTTGCTCGGAAGAGGAAATTGCCAACGCGGCGCTATTCCTGGCATCCGACCAAAGTTCGTATGTGACCGGCGCGGATCTGATGGCCGATGGCGGTATTGGTCAAGTCTGAGTTTTTTCAGTCAATCGAAGAGAGCAAAGCCATTTTGTGGGCGGAGCAAATCGCGTGTCAAAGAACAGCGAACGAATCATTCTGTTAACGGACGCCCTCGGGAAACATGAAAACACTGTGTGTCCGCACCTGCAGAAGAAAGGATCCGCATTGTGCGCGGTGACGAGAGATCTCAACAGTGGCATGGCTCTTCGACTGATAAGAAATGACGCGCCCTAATCAACGTCCTCTTGCTCCGCTGAGACATCCCCATGCCCAATCTCAAAGCTTTATTCAACCCCTACCGGTTGAACACACTCGACCTACCTAACCGCGTCATCATGGCGCCGATGACTCGCTCCAAGTCTCCGGGTGGCGTGCCGACTGCCGAGGTTGCCAGCTACTATCGCCGCCGCGCCGAAAATGGCGTCGGTCTCATCATAACGGAGGGAACCGGAGTCGGCCGCGCGGCCGCGCTCAACGAACCCGACATGCCCCAGTTCCATGGCGAGGCGGCGCTCGCTGGCTGGAAGAAAGTGGTTGACGAGGTTCATTCGGTGGGTGGACGCATTGTGCCTCAACTGGTTCATGTGGGACATAAGCGGTCGGCCTCGGTACCGGACTGGACGCCTCGCGCACCTTATGAAAGTCCCTCGGGGCTCTCAGTGACGGGCGAGCCTGTAGGCCGATCAATGAGCGAAGCCGACGTGGCCGACACTATCGATGCCTTCGCGCGCGCAGCGTCGGATGCCGAGCGGCTTGGGTTCGACGGAATAGAGCTGATGGGTGCACACGGCTATCTCCTCAATCAGTTCTTCTATGACCATCTCAACTTGCGCAATGATCGCTACGGTGGCGCAACGCTGGTCGAGCGCTCACGCTTCGTAATCGAGATTCTGCATGCAGTGCGGTCGGTTGTCAGTTCCGGCTTCCCGGTGATTCTCCGCCTGTCGCAGTGGAAACCAAAAGACTTCAATGCACGTCTCGCAGAGACGCCGAAAGTGCTGGAAAGGTGGCTTGGCCTACTCGTTGAGGCGGGCGTGGACGCCTTCCACCTCTCGCAGCAAAAGTTCTGGCTACCTGCCTTCCCTGAGATCGATGGAGAGCTGAACCTTGCCGGTTGGGCAAAGAAGCTCACGGGTGTGACTGCCATAACGGTCGGCGCTATCGGCCTGTCCGGCGACGTTTATGAATCCCTCGGGGGCAGGAGCTCCCGATCCCAACCGCTGGATGGACTGCTTGCGCGGTTGGAGCGCGGCGAGTTTGACCTGGTAGCGGTCGGACGCGCGTTGCTCCAGGACCCTGCCTGGCTTGAGAAGGTGCGCCAAGGTCGCGTCGACCAAATTGCCGATTTCACACCGGCCGCGTTCGCCACTTTGAGTTAATCACTTCGGAGAAGTTAGGCCCGAGAACCGCAACATGGCCACGCCGGCCGAAAGTCCAGTCGGCTGGCAGCCGGCCCGCATCTGCCTTTGGTATCAGCCACCGAAGACGATACATGGCATTGACGTCTATGACCTGGAATACCTCGCCTTTTCGCACAAAGAGTGCAACACCGCATGAGGCAGATTTACCAATGCGTTTCCGTGTTCACAATGGTCTTGATAACGGTAAAAACTGAGCATGGCATCAGTCGACGAGTTTCAATCAAGACCTTTTGTGGGCGACCCTATTTGCGAGCATGTTAGGTTTGGCTCAGCTATACCGGGCTCATCCGTCTATTCAACCTGCCGGCTGCGTTGGAGTACATCATTGTGACTCGGCTCGATTCGTACATCACGAGCGAAATCCATGAAGAATTCCATTGTGCTTGTTGCATACGCCATGTGCGCTTCTGTGTGCCTAAGTGCGGCGGGTCAAAGCCCGGCGCCTTTTTTATTGCGAGACATGGGGTCCGGAGCTTGGGCGGCGATCGATAACTCGACCGTTAAGCCCAATCTGGCAGGCTCAAATGCAGGCTTTGTGATTGGCCCGCAAGCGGTCCTGGTGGTGGATACATTTGAAAGTCCGGCAGCGGCGCAGAAGATGTTGGGAGCGATCAGAGCGAAGACCAATTTGCCTGTGCGGTATGTCGTGGATACTCACTACCACCTTGACCACGTGGCTGGGAACCAAGTCTTTGCAAAGTCGGGAGCTATCATCATGGCCCAAGAAAATGTGCGCCCTTGGATGCGAACAGAAAACCTGAAGTTTTTTGGTGAGAAGATCACGCCAAAGCAGCGTGATTGGGTGAAAGATTTCTATCTCCCAGATGTGACATACGCACAAGGAGCGACAGCATATATCGGAATCGATCGTGGCGAAGTACTGCGATTCATGGCTGGTCACACCGGAGGAGATACGATCATCTACGATGCTCAGGCGAATGTCGTTTTCTGTGGCGATCTTTTCTGGAATCACGCGCTGCCGAATTTGATCGATGCGTCGACCAAAGAGTGGGTTGAATCGTTGAACGTGCTTCTTCACGACTACCCTTCGGCAAAGTTTGTTCCGGGCCATGGCGACGAAATTGGGAATGCATCGGATGTTCGGGCTTTTCGCGATTACCTGGTGTTTCTTCGTCAGGCAGTTTCCCGTGCACAGGCAGATGGGGCAAGCGGCGTCGACGTTTTGAGAGTGGTATTGCCCCAGGTGAGCGAACGCTACGGTAAGTGGGCATTCTTTGACTTTGCCGGACCTGACATTCAGCAGACGGACGAAGAACTTCGACACCTCAAGAAACTGCCGCGGCAGCCTTTGAAATGATCTGCCGTGGCCATCGTCTTGCCGATACGGATAGCTTTCATCGTTTCTGCGGATGAATGGAATGGCTCCCCACGCAGAGCCAATAGTAAAAAGGTTTTCAGCCATTCATCCGCCCCTCAATTCCGCAGCACTTTGCGTCGAGATTCCGGGCGTCTGCAAGTTCAAGAAGATCAACAAGTCAATTCATTCGTGTTGAGGTGTTCCATGTGTCGTGCACGTCGTAAGCTGTTGTTTCTATCATTGCTCATAATGAACACCTGCCAATCGTGGGCACAAACGCCGTTGAATCTTTCCGTTGACCTGCGCGACGCTCCACGTAAATTGCTTCATGCGACAGAGATTCTTTCCGTGCAAGACGGTCCATTGACCCTCGCCTTTCCGGAATGGATACGCAACGAGCATGAGCCCGCTCCCTTAACGCAGCAGGTAGGCCTATTCATTAAAGCCCGGGATGGCAGCGGAGTTGTCGGCCACGCTCTTTCCTGGAAACGCGATCCGCTCGACCTGTATCTCTACCATGTGACCATTCCGAATGGAGTGCGCTCTATCGAAGTTAAATTCGATTTCATTACATCGGACAGGAATGGGGACGCCCGCGCCTCCTCAGATGCAAACCTCGCGGTGCTGGATTGGAACACTGTCGTCCTTTACCCCTACAACGGACCCGATACGCGTGCCGCCAATCTCACCGTCACGCCATCGGTCATCTTGCCAAGCGGTTGGCATACGGCCACGTCGCTCAAGGCTGTAGCGGGGGCAATGCAACAGACCAGTTCGATCGTAAACTTTCAGCCGGTATCGCTCGAACAACTGGTCGATTCCCCGATGATCTCCGGACGCTACTTCCGAGAAATCGCACTTGCCCCTGACGTCACACCCAAGCACTACCTCGACATAGTGGCGGATCACCCGGAAGACCTCGATGTCCCTCAGGCGCGAATTGATGAACTGAACCAGGCCGTTCATCAGGCCGGGCTACTGTTTCGTAGTCATCACTATGACGAATATCGCTTTCTCATTACGCTTTCGAACAACATCTCGGGCGCAGCGATCGATCACTCACAATCCTTGGACAATCGTCGTTCGGCCAACTTTTTCCGGAACGAGAAAAAGCAGAAGCTTTACGCGGATTACACGATCCACGATTTTCTTCATAGCTGGAATGGCAAGTATCGGCGACCAGAAGGACTCGCCACACCCAACTTTCAAACTCCTGTGATTACGAGCGGAATATGGGTATACGAGGGGTTGACAGACTATCTTTCCAACGTGGTGACGGTGAGAGCGGGTGGCGCGACCAAGGAAGAATTTTTGGATGCTCTGGCATCGAAAGCTGCCTACTACGACCGCCGTCCAGGTTTGCAGTGGAGAAATCTTGACGACGTAGACACGATGGCCTATCCGCTTTGGAGCAATGAGGATTCCAATTACGATAACTGGCGTCTCAACGGCTTTGATTTCTACAGCGAAGCGAACTTGATCTGGCTCGACGTCGATGTGACTATCCGCAACAAGTCGAACGGGAAGAAATCTCTCAACGATTTTGTGGCTCTCTTCTATGGTCTCGGTGGAGATACCGGCCCAAAAGTTGTTCCATACTCATTCAACGACATAGTAGCTTGCTTGAATCAGATCGTTCCGAACGACTGGGAAGGCTTCCTTAACGAACGCCTTCACACCCTGTCAAAAGCGCCCCTTCAAGGCATCACTGGAGCTGGCTACAAGCTTGTCTACAAAGAAGGTGCTGACAAAGACTTTCAGTATTCCCTTGCCATGAGCATCAGATCGGACGGCGTGATCTCCGATGTCTTGATGGACGGAATTGCCTATCAGGCAGGTTTCGGTCCGGGGATGAAAATACTTGCGGTGAACGGCCAACCGTTCTCCAAAGCAACACTGCAACAGGCCTTGGATTTCGCGAAAACGACGACCACGCCCATCGACTTCAAAGTTGACAATACGGGCGTAGACTCGGACCTGCGTCTCGACTATCACGGTGGGCAACGGCATCCCGTGCTGGAGCGTGTCCCGAATACGCCGGATCGGGTCGCTGAGATCCTGCAGCCGTTGAGTAATTAAAAAAGCACTTTCGCGCGAAGACATCCTGATGCCAAAAAGTTAGCAAACCGCCCCTACGAACGCAGACGGCCGTATATGAGAACGAATGCCTAGTCATTTGCGATGGATACACAGGGTAGCCAAAGTTAGCCACCCAACCTACTTGCCGTCACTTGACAGGGCAAATTCGCCAGGAGTAAACAAGCGCCGCACCCACACAATCGTTCATTTGCAGGAGTAAGGGATATGAGCCGTGCAAATGTAGTTTCGTTTGTTCTCGCCGCATCGCTGATTATCGGTACAAATGCCACGGCCAGTGGCGCGTTACCGGGGGATATTTCGATTCCCGCCCAATCCACCCCGGACAGCGGAATCCCTCAAAATAAGACCGAGATGGCCATGAATGTGCCTTTGCTGATTTACGTGGATGCCAGGGCGCAGGTTCGCTCCATCCAGCATTCGCAGCGCCTGCCAGCCGACGTGAACGACCTGCTTTGGCAAAGCGTCAGGCATTGGACCAAGACATCCGCGGTCATCAATGGCAGGCACGAAGGGGCACAGCTGCTTATGAATGTGATCCTGCATGCAAAGCCGCAGCCCGACGGCAAGACGAACGTCTATTTCACCCTGGCTTCCGAGGGGCCGGTACTGCGTGGCTACTGGTTTATGCAGGGCAACCATTTATATGGCCATTGCTCGATCTCGGCCGGCAACATGGCCGCCGGTGATGGCGGGAAAGGAACACGATGCTATTCCCTGCTTGCTCCCGTTACCGAGCCCTCGGCAGCGGGGGCTGCCGCCAAGTAAGTGCGCGGGTAAATCGTTCGCTTTAATCAGCGTGCCAACCCCAAAAAAAGCGCCGGATGGCCAAAAACCATCCGGCGCTCTTATTTTCGATATCGGCAGGGCTTACTTGCGCGGCGCAATAATCTCATCCAGATAATCAGGCGTGCCTTCAACCCGTACCAGATGCGGGTATTGCAGACCGTCGTGATAATCCACCGCCACCGTGCGATAGCCGCCCTGATACTTCAGCAAGAGCTTGATCGGTGCCGTGTTGTTCTTGGCCTCCGTGATCGCGCTTTTCAGCACGTCGGTCGAGTAGTTCTGGCCATTGACGGCGACCAGCGTAGCGCCGGTGCTGATGCCTGCCCTGAAGGCAGGGCCGTCCCAACGCACGTCATTGATCTGGCCTTTGTCTCCCACCGTCAGGCCGATCGACCAGGCGAAGTTGTACATATGGCGTGGCGACTGCGGGCGGCTGTTGTACGCCTTCTCGTAGGCGCTTTCCTGATCGGTATAGACCAGCTTCCAGCCAGTACCGGCGATGCCGTTTTGCAGCGGCGGATTGAGCTCATCGACGTGCGCGCGCAGGAAGCTTGCCCAGTCGTAGGGGGCTACACCGTTGAGAGCGGCCGCCACGTCATCGAAGGTATAGGTCTTGGTGACGTAGCTGCCGTTGTCGACGCCGAAGAACGCACGCGCGAAATCGTCCAGGGATTTATGGTCATGAGTGAGCTGACGCAGCTTGGCATCCACTTCCAGCCACATCATCTGGCCGCCGCTGTAGTAGTCCTCGCTCATCTGCCAGCTGCGGTACGGCAGGCTGGAACGGCGGGCGGCCGTAGGATCGTTGGTGGTGTCTTCCAGCGTACGCCACTGGAAGCCTTCTCGATTGCGCTCATAGTTGGCAGCCACCATGGCCAGCGCATCGCGGAATTGCTGTGGCGTCCACATACCGGAGCGCGCGGTCAGCACGAAGCCCCAGTACTGGGTTTGCCCTTCGTAAACCCACAGCAATGAATCACCCATTGGCACATTGAAGTTGGGCGTCCACAAATCGGCGGGGCGACGGAATTTGCCGTTCCATGAATGGGTATATTCGTGGGCGAGCAGGTCGCGATCCGGTGCAGCATCGCTCCAGGCAGTGAAATAGTCGGGACCCAATCCGTTCTCGCTGGATTGGTGATGTTCCGTGCCATTGCCTTCCAGCACATCCGACAGCGAGAACAGGAAATCGTAGTGATCGTAGTGGTGTGAGCCGAACAGCTTGGTCGCCTGCGTCACCAGGTTGCGATGGACTTGCAGTTGTTCGGGCGTCATTTCCAGGTACTTGGGCTCATCGGCGACGATGTCCAAATGCACCGGCGCGTCACCACCTGGGTTGAGATCCACGCGCTTGAAATATTCACCGGCATAGATCGGCGAATCGACCAGATTGTTCAAAGTCACCGGCTTGAACGTGGTGGTGTCACCTGATTGCGAAGCTGTTTCCAGCGCGGTGCCGAACTGCCAGCCACGCGCGAAAGTGACACTCGGCGCAAAAGTAATGCCGCGCGAGAAATAGCCGGCCGGATAGAGCAGCACCTTGCTCCACTCCATGTCCATCATGCGGTCGGTGATCTCGAAGCCCTCGCTATCTGTGCGACCCGACAGATATTGGAATGACGCATCGATGCTCGACACACCCGCAGGCACATCGACATGGAAGGCATACACGTTGTACTCGTCGCGCTTCCACTTCAGCGGTTTGCCGCCGGCGGTGAGCTTGAGGCCGGCCAGCAGGTTGATCGGTCCGGTCGGTGAATGGTCGCCGGGAATCCACTGCGGATACAGCAGGGTCAGCGTGCCCGCTTGCACGGGAATGGTTTCATGCACACGGAAGATGCCCTGCGCCGTATCGTTGGCATCGACATGGAGCGTTACGGTGCCGAGGTATGGCTGGTCCTGCGGCGGGGGAACATTGTCGGTGCGTGCCTGCTGCGCATTCGCGCCAGCTACTGCAAGTCCCATTGCTATCGCGAAGGCCAGGCGCGAAAACATGCGATGCGTAGCAACGGTTGAAACAGCGATGGGGGCGCGGGACATGAAAGGACTCCGGCAAGCACGTGTGGGGGGCAGTACGTTAGCACCAGCAAGGGAGCCTTGCATTAGCTCGTCGTCATTCCGGCGAAGGCTGGAATCCAGTACAAACATGGCGTGCGAAGCACGCAACATAAAAGGGTATGAGCGCTTCGCACAGCGTATTTAAACTGGATTCTGGCCTTCGCCCACTGCTGTCCGAGGAAAGTGTTGTTTGTTTTAGCGACATGGCTAAAAGACTCGTCGTCCCGGCGAAAGCCGGACGTAGCGCGAAGCGCGGAGAACGTCCGAATGGACGGCCCCGAAGGGGTGAGCGAAGCGAATCACCCAGCGACTTGCAAATCGTCAAAGACACTGGACCCCGGCGTTCGCCGGGGCGACGAATCGCTAGCGTTGAATGAGCTGGCAAAAATAGGGGCTTCGGTTGCGTGGCAGATGCCTATCTAGAGCGCAGCGAATTTTCCCCGGACAGCAGTGGGCCTTCGCCGGAATGACGACGAGGGGTAGCCAGCATCAACATCGAATAATGACTTCCGGCATTCGACACAGCGATAAAAAACTTGCCGCGCAAGCTTTGTGTATCTATCACTGGTCGCCGCCAAAGCCTTGCAGTATGTTTCCTCGCTCGTGCCAGGACGGCCATCTCCCCGGCGACAAGGCTCCCCATGAAAACCCTTCGAATACTCTGCAGTGCCGTGCTGGTAGCGCTGTCTTTGCCTGCTATCGCGAGTAGTGCGCACGCGTCCACTTACAACCCGCTCGAGACGTTTGCGCCGTTTGTCTATCCACAGCCGGCCAATGCCTTTCGCACTGCCAACGGCCGGCCTGGCCCGCTGTTCTGGCAGAACCGTGCCGATTACCAGATCAAGGCAACACTGGATCCCGTTACCCGCAAACTGACGGGTGAGGAAGTCATCACCTATACCAATCACAGCCCCGATGACCTGGACGTGTTGTGGCTGCAGGTGGAACAGAACCGCTATCTTCCCGACGCACGCGGTGCATTCGGTGACGAAGCCTTTCCAACGGAATTTACCGACGGCGAGCACATCGCATCGGTTGCCGTCGAAGGCGCAGACGGCACACTGCAGAAGGCGGATTTCGTCATTTCCGATACGCGCATGCAAGTGCGTTTGCCGCAGGCGTTGAAGGCACACGACGGCGCTCTGCGCCTGCATATCAGTTATAGCTACACCGTACCCGGCGAGTTCGGCGGCCGTACCGACGTCAATCCGACCAAGAACGGCGACATCTTCGAGATCGCGCAGTGGTATCCGCGCATGTGCGTGTACGACGACCTGCGCGGCTGGAATACCGATCCTTACCTCAATAACGAGTTTTATCTCGAATACGGCGACTACGATTATTCGGTCACCGTGCCGTGGAACATGATCGTGGTGGGTTCCGGCGAACTGCTCAATCCGCAGGACGTGCTGACCAAGACCGAAATCCAGCGGCTGGACGAAGCGCGCCACAGCGATCGCACGGTGATGATCCGCTCGGCGGATGAGATCAACGACCCGCACAGCCGGCCCAAGCAGAGCGGCACGCTCACCTGGCACTTCCGCATCCAGAACGCCCGCGATGCGGTATTCGGTGCATCCAAGGCCTATATCTGGGATGCCGCGCGCATCAACCTGCCTGATGGCCAGACTGCTTTGGCCGAATCGGCTTATCCGATCGAAAGCGCCGGCAACGATGCCTGGGGCCGCGCGACTAAATACCTGAAAGCCTCGACCGAGTATTTCTCCAAACAGTGGTTCCCCTACCCTTACCCCACCGCCATCAACGAGGCAGGTTCGGCCGGCGGCATGGAGTACCCGGGCATTACCTTCGACGCGAAAGAGGCCAAGGGTAACGAGCTGCATGCACTGATCGCGCACGAGATCGGGCACACCTGGTTTCCGATGATCGTCGGCACGGACGAACGCCGCAACGCGTGGATGGACGAGGGTTTCAACACCTTCATCGACGTCTATGAAGCGGATGCCTTCCATCACGGCGAATATGCACCCAAGCGCGATGTGGAATACGCGCCCGGCGGCGGCAATCCGGCCGACGAAATCGTCAAGGTGCTGACCGATCCGGATGCGCCGCCGCTGCTGACGCGTGCGGACGAGATCAAGGAAAAATATCGCCACCCGGTCACGTACTTCAAATCCGCCTACGGCCTGATCCTTCTGCGCGAACAGATCATTGGTCCGGAACGCTTCGACCCGGCGTTCCGCAAGTACATCCAGACGTGGGCCTACAAGCATCCCAGCCCCTCCGATTTTTTCCGCTTCATGGAAAGCGAAACAGGCGAAGACCTGAGCTGGTTCTGGCGCGGCTGGTACGAGCACAACTGGAAGCTCGACCTCGCGCTACAGAACGTTGCCCCGGTGGATGGCGATTGGCACAAAGGCGCAGCCGTGACGATTGCCAACCTCGACCGCCTGGTGATGCCGGCCACGCTTGAAGTGGTCTACAACGATGGCAGCAAGCAGGACATCCGCATACCGGTGGAAACCTGGATGCAGCATCGCAGTTATGTCGTGCGCGTCGCGGGCAACAAACCGGTAACGTCGGCGACACTTGATCCGCAGCATGTCATCCCAGATATAGATCGCAGCAATAACAGCTTTACGGTGAAGTGACATGACGACAAAAACTGAAACGGCGATCCTGGCCGGCGGCTGCTTCTGGGGCGTGCAGGATTTGTTGCGGCGCTATCCGGGCGTGCTGTCCACCCGCGTGGGTTATACGGGCGGCGATGTGGCCCATGCCACTTACCGCGATCACGGCACGCATGCGGAAGGCATCGAGATCGTGTTCGATCCGGAACGGATCAGCTATCGCCAGATTCTGGAGTTCTTTTTCCAGATTCATGATCCAACCACGAAAAACCGCCAAGGCAACGATGTCGGCACGAGCTACCGCTCAGCCATCTTCTATCGCGACGAAACACAGAAGCAGATCGCCGAGGACACCCTTGCCGATGTCGACGCATCCGGCCTATGGCCCGGCAAAGTGGTCACGGAGATCGCACCTGCGGGGCCGTTCTGGGAGGCGGAACCGGAGCATCAGGATTATCTGGAACGGTATCCGCATGGCTATACATGCCATTTTGTTCGGCCAGATTGGAAATTGCCTAAGCGTGGGTAGGCTGCCTTAAAAATACGCGTTGCACTGCTGCCAGATAGTCTGGCATTGCAATAAGCAGCGTTCGCTGCATGCACAAGAACAAGATCAATCTTTCTGCGTCGCCTTCAGGCGATGCCGATGCGCCGCCTGCTTCGCGCGATTGCCACAAAGCGACATGCTGCACCATCGGCGCGCATGTCCGCGCGTGTGATCGGCGAACAGCAACGTGCACGTCGGCCCTTCGCAGGCCTTGACATAAGTAAAGTCTTCCGCGCAAACCAGCTGCGCCATCGCTTCGGCGATCGGCAGCAACAACGTTTCCGGCGATGACCAGCGGCGCGTCTGCATCAGCTGCAGCACGAAAGACGCATCATGGTCTTGCGCGACGATTTCGCTATAGCGTTCATCGCGCTTCATCAATTGATTGAGCGGCTCAAGCTCGGCCAGATGCACCGCCTGCAACGGGTGCCCCTTGTGTGCCCGCACGAATGCACGAAACCACTCCCGCAACGCCCGCGCCTGATCAGCCAAGCGATCGAGCTCACCAGGAATCGCCCGCCCCCGCATCACGCTGATCACCTCGTCCGGCACCAGCCGCGCCTGTTTGAGCCAATGGAGCAACCCCTCCCCGTCCTCAAGCCAATCCAACGGCACGTCCACGGGTGTGGCTATCGAATTGAGGAAATCCAGGCCGGGGGAATCGGCCAGGAAAAGAGCGGGGATCGACTGTGTCATGGGGCTACCTCCTGCCGCGCAAAGTAACCGGCTAAAAACATCTTGACAAGTTATTTTTTGAAGAATAACCTGCAAGATAATGTTGAGGCGGTTAGCAGAAATTCAACCCTGTGGTCGCCCTCGGCTCACCCCAGACCAGCATCAGGAGCGAGAAAAATGAACACGAATACGGCAACCGTAGTGCTTGTCCATGGCGCATGGGCTGGCGAGACGGCCTGGAACAAGGTCACCAGCATTCTCCGGATTGATGGCATCAAAGCAGTTACTGTACGGCTGCCCCTCTCATCCCTGGCGGACGACACGGCGGCGCTGGACGAAGCGCTGGAGCAGATCGAAGGACCGGTCGTCCTGGTCGGCCATGCCTATGCCGGCGCCGTGATCGGCTCAGCGCAAAGCAGCAAGGTCCAGGCGCTCGTGTACGTCGCAGGGCTGGCGCCGGACCGGGGGGAAACCGTGGCCGAGGTGTTCAACCGCTTTGAACACGATGCCCTGACGCCGCCGCTCGCACCGGACAGCGAAGGCTGGATCCGCTTGCCCGCGGACGCTTTCGCCACCGCTTTTGCCCAGCATGCGACGCCGGAAGAACAGCAGGCGCTCGCAGCAACCCAGCCACCCATTGCGCCGGCAGCCATCACCGTTCCCGCAGGTGCGCCGCTCTGGAAACGCGTGCCGTCGTGGTACTTGCTGGCCGAGCAGGACCACATGATTCCGGCGCAAACGCAGCGCTTCGTCGCAACGCGGATGCAAGCGCACATCGCGTCATATCCCGTCGATCACGTGCCCAGCGTTACCGCGCCTGCGCTGGTCGCGAATCTCATCGTGGATGCGGTGAAGCACAGCGGCCACTGACTGCGCTTTGTCCCACGATTCCTTTGCACTCCTCATCCAACCGGAGAAACTGCCATGTCTGCCATGTCTGCCATTCGCTATCACCACGCCAACGTCGACGGCCTGAAGATCTTCTATCGCGAAGCCGGTTCGCCCGATAAATCCAAATTGCTGTTGCTGCATGGCTTCCCGAGCTCGGGGCACATGTTCCGCGATCTCATTCCGCTATTGAGCGACGATTTCCACATCATCGCGCCCGATCTGCCCGGTTTTGGCCAATCGGATATGCCACCGCGCGAGCAATTCACCTACACGTTCGACCATATTGCGGATGTGATCGACCGCTTCACGGAAGTCGTGGGCTTTGATCGCTTTGCGGTTTACGTGTTCGACTACGGCGCACCCACCGGCTTCCGCCTGGCTGTCAAACACCCGGAACGCATCACCGCCATCATTTCCCAGAACGGCAACGCCTACGAAGAAGGCTTGAGCGACGGCTGGAATCCGATTCGCGCGTACTGGCAAAACCCCTCGCAAGCCAACCGGGAAGCATTGCGGGCGTTCCTGGCACCGGAAACCACGCGCTGGCAGTACACGCATGGCGTAGCGGATGAATCGCTGGTGTCGCCGGATGGCATCGCGTTGGATAACTACTATCTTGCGCGTCCAGGTGCGCATGACATTCAGCTGGATCTGTTTCTCGATTACCAGAGCAACGTGGCGCTCTACCCCACGTTCCAGGCCTACTTCCGCACGCATCGTCCACGCTTTCTCGCGGTATGGGGCAAGCACGATCCGTTCTTCCTGCCGCCGGGTGCGGAAGCGTTCAAGCGCGACATCCCGCAAGCGCAAGTCCAATTCGTCGATAGCGGACATTTCGCACTGGAAACGCACGCGAAGGAAGTAGCCCAAGCCATCCGCACATTTCTTGTTGCCTGACTGAGGAGAGCGCCATGTCTGCATCAACCGCCATCGTGACAGGCGCAAGCCAGGGCATCGGCCGCGCCACCGCCATTCGCCTTGCGCGCGATGTCCAATCGCTGGTGCTCGTGGCGAGAAGCCGCGAGCATCTGCAGGAAACCGCCGAAGCCGTGCAAGCACAGGGCGCCAAAGCACTGATCATCGACCTTGACCTGGCGGACAAAACCGCTGCAAAAGCCGTCGTCGAGCAAACGCTGGCGGCCTTTGGGCGGATCGATGCGCTGATCAACATTGCCGGCGCCGTGCCGCAAATCGATCTCTTCGAGATGACGGATGGGCAGTGGGACGATGGCATGGCGCTCAAGCTGCACGGAGCACGGCGACTGACCATCGAAGCATGGCCAGCGCTGAAGCAAGCCAAGGGCTCGGTGGTGTTTACATCCGGCAATTCGGCCATTTTTCCGAAAGCGCCTTACGCGGCCGTCGGCACCATCAATGCTGCGATTGCGGCGCTGGCGAAAGCATTTGCGGATCGCGGCATCGATGAGGGCGTGCAGGTCAACAGCGTGTTGCCTGGTCCCGTCATGACAGGGCGCCGCCGCTCCTACCTGGAACGCTGGGCACCTCGGCATGGCATGACGGTGGAGGAAGCGACGGAACATTTTCCGCGCGAAGCCGGGATTGCACGCTATGGCACACCGGAAGAAATCGCTGAATTGATGGCGTTCCTCGTCTCACCGGCAGCACGCTGGATGACGGGGTCGATGCTTCGCATGGATGGCGGTGAAGTGAAATCGGTTTAGCGCGCTCATACGCGTGTAGAACGACTTTCGCCTCGAAGGCCGTCATTCCGGCGAAGGCCCAGTACTGTCTGGGGAAATTTTGCGAAAAAAGTAACGAGCACTTGAGGGACAACACGTTTGCATGATTCGCACGGCAAGCGACTTAAAAAAAGCTTGCTCAACGCGATATCCACGAGTGAACCGGAAACGGCCCCCTCCCCTGCGTGCAGGGGAGGGTTGGGGTGGGGTAAGGCGAGCGAAGCTCGCTTCCCGCTACGCGGGAATGAGCGTGAGACATCAACGGAATCTCTCGCCAGGTTGCTTCACCCCACCCCAACCCTCCCCTACTACACGTAGGGGAGGGAGCGATCCGGCAAGCTAAAAGTTTCCCGGACAGCCGTGCGCTTTCGCGGGAATGACGGCAAAGGAAAATGGAGTTTCACGCAATTTGAGCTGCCAATGAAATTAATTCGACAGCGCTATTACGTAAGACGAATAACGTATTAGTGCATGCATCCATGTACTACTTTTGAACATTTGATTTACAACTGGCACCTGTTATGTCGCAAAACGCATAACGACCTGCCATTTGCTCGTGATGTTCTAGCGCATCTTTAACGTGACCTGTGGTTGTCTGGAGTTCGAGTACGCCAACACCAAGGGTTACCGATGTACGACGCACTCATAACGGCCACGATGGCATGGCGCGAGCGAGTTCTCGCCACAATCGATGCATGCATCGAACACCATGGGGAGCCCGTTGTAACCAGCATCGCCGAAGCACTTTCGCAAGTCGCCGCATGGCGGGGTTGTCCACGCTCTGCGGATGTGTCTTCCACATCAACCGCGCAAACCTATCGGCGCGTGCTGCTTGGCACCGGCAAGAGGCATCACTACGAAGCCTTGCTGATCGTGTGGCCGCCTGCCTATGTCACGCCGATTCACGATCACGACGCGTTGTGGGGCATGGAATTCGTGCTCGATGGCGTGCTGGAAGTGGAATCGTTCCAACTCGCTGCACAACCGCGCCTGCATCTCGAGCCCATGCATGCGCTTGTTGCGGGAGTGGGTGACCATGTCGCTTTTTCCGATGCGGACTACGCGCATCGCTGCCGCAATCTTTCCCGAAACCGCCCGGCGCTCTCCCTGCATGTGTACGGCGGCGAGCTCAATAAATACCGCAGCTTTCATCATCACGATGGGCTATGGTCTTCGACTTGTCACAACACGGTGCGCGAAGCATCGCTTGCTTAAATCCCTTCCCCTGATCAAAGGCCCATCACCATGGCAAATATCGCAATCATCGGCGGCGGCGCGACAGGTGCATCCGTGTTCGGCGCACTGCTCGCGCACGATGCGCCGGATACCGTGCACTGGGTGACGGGGAGCGAAGGCGGCACCGGCCGCGGCGTGGCGTATGGCGCCGCGCACGATCATCACCTGTTGAACGTGCGCGCCAGCGGCATGGGGCTTTATCTCGATGCGGATGACGATTTCGCGCAGTACAGCAGTCGTCATCGTCCGGGATCGCAGCCTACGGACTTTTTGCCGCGCAGGCTGTTCGGCGAATACATCGAAGCGCAGTTGAGCAAGCGCTTGCATCACGCGCAACAACGAGATCGCCACTTTGCGATCGAACCGTTCACGGCAACCAGGCTGCGAGCCACGCGTAATGGTTACGAGATCACGCTCAACAACGGCGAAAGCGTGACGGCAGATCACGTCGTGCTTGCGCTCGGTGCGCTGACGCCGCGCCCATTGCGAACCGTCTCCGAACGCGCGCTTGCCAGCGGTGCGTATGTGCTTGACCCATGGAGCCTCACGCAGCGCTCGATCCAGCCACGGCGGCTCACCGTGATCGGCACCGGATTGACCGCCGTCGATACGCTCATATCCGCTTCCATCCGCTGGCCGGACATCGAACTGGTGGCCGTCTCCCGGCATGGCTTGCTGCCGTTCGTGCATCCCGCGTTGCCCATTGCACCGTATCCCCACCAGGCAGAACTCAACGCCAAGCTGATGGCGTGCGAAGGCCCTGCCCCCATCTTCGCCGAGATCCGCCGGTTGTTCCGCGAGCAACAGGGCCTGGACTGGCGCAGCGTGATCGACGGCATGCGCCCGATCAATGCCAGGCTCTGGCAGGCGTTCACGCCACGCCAGCGCAGGCAATTCCTGCGGCATGTACGCTGGCTATGGGAATCGTCACGGCACCGCCTTGCACCCGAACCGGCGGAGATCATCCAGCAACTGCGTGATGAAGGACGTCTGCACGTCTATGCCGCCCGCGTGCTGGACGTGGATGGCGCGGGACCGTTGAACGTGACCCTGCGCTCGCGCGCCAATCAAGTGGCGACGACATTGCAGTCGGACATCGTAGTGCAGGCAACCGGGCTTGATACGGCTGTGGCGTTCGCAGAGCACTCGCTGCTTGCCGGCCTGCTCAAGGATGGCCTGGCTATCGCCGATCCGTTGAACCTGGGTGTACTGGCGCAGCCCGACGGTCAACTGATCAATGCCGCCGGTGACGTGCAGCATGGCTTGTACGCCATCGGATCGCTGGTGCGAGGCAACTTGTGGGAATGTACGGCGATGCCGGAGATTCGTGTTGCGGCGAATGCATTGGCTGCGCAGTTGAATACGCGTTCTGTGCTGCAGCCGGATTTGGCTACGACACTTTGACTCCTCGCCCCGGCGAAAGCCGGGGCGACGGGATCTGCGTGAATCGGAGCATCCTCAGTGATCGTCTTTCCGCCGGGGCGTCACGCGTGATTGGTATCGCGCTGCCTTTCCCTGCCGGGAAACTCTCGCGGCAAATACGTCAACCCCATAGCGCCATGATCGCCGCATGCCTGATAAGAGGCTTTCCCAACCCACGGGTGCGCGAGTCATGGCAGCCTGCAGCGCCTGGGCGTAATCAAGAACCAGTCCTGGCGTCCACGTCATGGCTTGCGCGCACTTTCTCCGTTGTGCGGCGTACCAAAGCTCCGGATTGAAGATCACGCGAAAGAGTGCAACCAGACTTTTTTCATCGGCGCCAAGACTTCCCTCCAGCGCAGCCTCCAGGCAATGCGCCACGCTGCTCGAACAATTGCGATGAGCCAGGTTGTAAGTCGTGTCCTGGCGATAGACGTCCCAAAACGATGCAAGGCGCGCACGGTCGAAATGATCGAACACCACGTGGGCTGTCGAGTCACACCATCCGGCAGCTTCCACTTCATAGCTCGGCTCAAAGGTGCCGGCGACATCCTTACCGACAAGCTCCAAAAAACTTGCACTGGATGGGTCGATTTCAACGGCCGGTTGATGGCTGACGTAAATGTCGGGCGTGCACTCCAACGCGGCGTGACCGGTCGATACCGTTCCATGGATATCGACGGCGGCGATGTAACGATCCAGGAGCGGGTTCGGGATCATCTCGCCGGCCAAACTGATCGGCGTCCACACATGGACGACCAGCAGACCCGTGACCTGCGTTGCATCGGTGCTACGCATCGCGGGTGACGCTGCAGGCAAATCCTTGGAGAGCAACGCAGCCATCGAAACGTGTTCCGGCCGCCGCGCCAATCGAATGGCCCGGCGCAAGAGCCAGCCACCTGAAAGCAACAAGGTGATCGCGACCGCGATCAGCACGAGGTAACCGAACGGGTGCACAGGAAAGTAGGCTGCACGCCCCACGGCATCGACAAAGATAGCGACACCCGATATCGCCCACACAAAACCCATGCCGGCGAGCCACCACCATTGTCGTTTGACGAAATCATTGCCAAGCAGGATCAGCGCGAGTTGAAACATGATCTCTCTACGGTCCTCCACGCCTGAGGCCACGAAGAGTGCAGGTTTACCACTCGGAACAATAAGCAATTGTCAAACCTAGATTTTCGACCGGCCATGATGCCGCCTTACAACTCACCGCTCGCGCGAGTGCGTGTCAGTTGGCGCGCCCATCGAAACCAGACACGGCAATCAACGCTATGGTGCGGACTGCTCCGCCAATTCCAGGAACGTGCTCTGCAAATCGCCGCCAAGCTCCCGGCCGCCGTAAGTCAGCCGGAAAACGTCGTCGGTATCGACCAGTTCGAGGGTTCCGTCAATAACGCCCAGCACATTGGCCACGGCGTCGATCGTGACGTGGCGAGTGAGTTCTAAAAGCACTTCCCGCTGATCGGCGGTCAACTCGCCGAAAAGCATCAAGACACGTTGCCAATAGGGATCAAGTGCCTTGCTCACGACGGTATCGAGCAACAGGCTGCGATAGAGGGCGTAGTTCTTGTCGACTACTTCCGCACCGAGTTTCGACACAAAATCCTGCGGCGTCATGCAAGCCCCCTGCTTTCAAAGCGAGTCACCTACTGTGATAGCCGGAACGTCCACACTCGGTAGACGCCTCCATCAGCGCCGTATCGCCAGCACGCCATCCAATGCCAGCTGCGCCTTGAAGCCTGCTTTCTCCAAACGTTTCGCCACTTCCCGCGGAACGTCGCGGTCGCTGGTGAGCTTATTGGGACTACCGGTGTAATGGAACAGTCGCCCGCCGCGGCGAAGCACGCGTGCGAGTTGATCGTAGAACACCTGTGAATAGAGATCGCCGGCAATGCCGAAGCGCGGCGGGTCGTGCAGGATGGCATCCACCGAAGCATTTTCGACCGCGACGATGGCTTGCAGCGCGTCCGCATGGGTCAGCTCCAGCCGACCATGGCTGGTGGCAGCATCCGGATCCGGCGACCACGGATTGAGCGTGCGCAACCACAGTACATCGGGGTTCTTCTCGAACGAGCGGATGCGCGCAACGCCCGCCTCCAGACAGCAGGCAGCAAAGTAACCCAGGCCGCCGCAGGTATCGAGCAGCGATTTGCCGCGCGGCTCGACCAATGCCACTTTGCGTCGCGCATCCTCGATCGGTGATTCCTTCGCTGTCGGCAGCATCTTGATGCCATCGATCTCGAAAGTGGGCGCGCCCCACTCGGTGGGCACCAGCTTGATCAGCGAGCCGGAAAAACGCGATACCGGCGCGAACTCATCACCATCCCAGTAGTAGATCGTGCGGTCTTTGAGCTTGTGCGGGTATGGGTAACGCTGGTCCTCCCATTGCCAGGCGTCCGTATACAGCGATGCCTCGCCATGGGAGCGGCCCAGGTCGAGTGAACCCTGCCATTCGGATTTACCGGCGTCGCGCGCGGCCAGCAGTGTTTCGGCGGTGGAGCGCGTGAGCAAGGGGCCGGAGTAATGCGACACGAAAGATGATTTCCTGGGATAAGCGCGCAGATTTTAGCGTGATTGGTTTTACTCGTAGAAATGGGCAAACACACCGGCCCAATCGGTAGTGAAGCCGGCCCTGCACATGCTTACCTTTGTCGCCTCAGCCAGTCACACTTCACCGGTTGAACCCCCACTCCTAAGGAAGTTGTCATGAAAGCAAAAACCACATCCATGGTCAGCCTGCAACGGCCCGATGGCCAGCAGCTTGAAGGTTACCTCGCCGTACCGGAAAAACCCGATGGCGCGCCTGCAGTGGTAGTGATCCAGGAATGGTGGGGCTTGAACGATCAGATTCGCGGTGTGGCCGATCGGCTTGCACAGTCCGGCTATCTCGCACTGGTGCCGGACTTGTATCGCGGCAAGATCACGGTGGAAGAGGAAGAAGCGCATCACCTGATGGAAGGACTGAACTTCGGCGACGCTGCCTCCCAGGACGTAGCTGCCGCGGTCGCCTATCTCAAGCAGCGCACCGCCAACGTTGCCGTGATGGGCTTCTGCATGGGCGGAGCGCTTGCTCTGCTCGCCCTCAACCAGAACACGGACCTGTCGGCGGGCGTGCTGTGGTATGGCCTGCCACCGCTGGAATACATCGATGCCTCGCGCATCAAGGTACCAGTGCTGGGACACTGGGGAACGCAGGATCAGTTTTTCTCGATCGATGCGGTGAATGCGTTGGAAGCGAAGTTTGCCGAAAGCGGTGTACATGCGCAGTTTCATCGGTATCTCGCGCATCACGCGTTCGCCAACGAGACAGCGGTTGGGCATGGGCGCATTGCTGGTACGCAATACGACCCCGCGTGGGCGCAGTTGGCGTGGGACAGGACGTTTACGTTTTTGGGGCGGACGCTTTGGTCCTGAGCAGACGGTTGAGTGAGGCGTCCCATCTGAACGGTGCGACTTGCAAGTAACTTCCGGTGCTTCAGCCGCGTAGGTTGGGGTGCAAACCCCAACATGGCGTAATAACCAGCATGGCGATGTTGGGGTTTGCACCCCAACCTACGCGTGCTATCCCTCAGGCAGCGACGCAACGCTGCGGCGCTGCCACAGATAAATCGGCAACCCAGCCAGCACCAGCACGGCGCCCCACATCAAGGTCTCCGCGCCGGTGCCAATCAGCGCCCACACACTGAAAGCCAGCGCACCAACCGCAACCAGCCTCCGCCATCGACGGCTGTGCGTGTCGATGCGCCACCACGCCAACACCGTGATCAGATAAGGCAGCAGCGTCGCAGCAGTCGATAGCAGGATGGTGAAGGTAAACAGCGCCACCAGCGTACGGCTGTAGTTGGAGACAATCAGCGCACTCGCGAGGATGCTGCTGGCCAACAGACCGAACCATGGCGTACCACGCCCATCCAGGCGCGCGAACGCTTTGGGGAACAAGCCATCCAGCGCGGGCGCGAGCGTGGTTTGCGCCTGCAACAGCACCCATCCGTTGAGCGCGCCGAAGCACGAAATGGTGGCAACAACCCCGATGCCGATACCTGCCGCACTGCCCCACGTGCGCCGCGCGGCTTCGGCCATCGGCGCCGCGGAGGCGTGCAGCACATCCGCCGGCAGCATGCCGACCACGACCGTGCACGCCAGCATGGTGGCAAGCCCGGCGATGGTCATACCGATCACCGTAGCGCGTGGCACGGTGCGTTGCGGATCGCGCACCACGCCGGTAGGCACCGTCGCCGTTTCCAGACCGAGGAAGGCCCACAGCGTGAGCGCGGCGACCGATGACGCCACACTCACCAGCGGAAGCCCGCTCGCGTTGAAAGGATGAAACGCGCTGGCGTGCACCCAGCCCAATCCCAACACGCCGAACACGATCAACGGCACCAATTTCAGCGACGTAGTGACGATCGCGGTGTAACCCGCTTCACGTACACCGGACAGGCTGATGGACGTACACACCCATAACGCGCCCAGTGCACACAAGGCGCTGCGCAAAGGCGTGGCAGTCGCCGCCGGCCACACGGAGCCGAGGCTGCCGGCAAATGCCACGGCAATTGCCGCGTTTGCCGACCACACGCACACCCAATAACTCCACGCCACCAGAAAACCGATGCGATCACCGAATGCGCGGCGCGCATAGGCATACGCACCGCCATGATTGGGAACGATCTGCGCCAGCCACGCGTACACCAGCGCCAACATCAACGCGCCGCCCAGGCTGATGCCCCAGCCGATCAGGCTTGCCGCGCCATAAGGCGCCAGCGCTGCCGGCAGCACGAAGACACCTGATCCGATGATGTTCCCGATAACCAGCGCAATCAGCATCCATAGCCCGAGCGGCCGCCGCGCCGTACTCATGCGCGGGCAAGCGAATCGCGGTAGGCGCGGCGCAGCATTTCATGGAAATGATGCACGGCATTTTCGCGCAGCGGATTCAGCCGGCCGGCTTCGTAGGAGCCAGACGCCAATCCACGCTGCACGTCTTCGCAGATGGTGACGTCTTCGTCCTGCACCTCGTCGCTGAATGCGATGTCCTTCGCGCGCCGCACCTGCGCTTGCGGGCTGCTGTCCGGCGCGTAATAAAAATCGAACTCCACCCGGCAACGATCTACACCTGTCGGCAACACGCGATTGGTTTGCAGGCGGCCTGGCAGGATATTGAGCATGGCATTCGGATACAGGAAGTAGTACAGCGCTTCGCCGCTGCCATAGAGATCATCACCGCTTTCGAGCGGGCTGTACTGGAACGAATACCACTCGGCCGTCTTGGTGATGTAGCTGCGGTAATCGAGCAGGCTGCTCAAGCCGGGATGGATGCAGGGCACGTGATAACCCTCGAGATAATTGTCGACGTACACCTTCCAATTGCAGGCCACGTCGTAACTCACGCGATGGTGAAATTCGTAGCCGTCCAGCGAGCGGTGCGGCCCCAGGCGCGCATCGATGCCGGCCACGAATGCTTCGAACGGCGGCGCCTCGCCAATGGCCACGAACACCAGGCCCTGCCAGATATGCACCTGCACTTCGGGCAGGCGGATGTCCGCAGGATTGAAATCGGGCGTGCGGCCCATTTCCGGCGCTCCACGCAGCACGCCATCCAGGCCGTACGTCCAGCCGTGGTAGCGGCAGCGCAGGTTCTGCGCACCACGCCCGTCGCAACTGGCGATCGGCCCGGCACGGTGCCGGCATACGTTATGGAAGGCACGGATGCTCGTTTCATTGCTGCGTACGACCAGCAGCGGCAGCCCCGCTATCTCCGTGACCACGTGGTCGCCGATGCCCGAGAGTTGCGATTGATGGCAGACCAGCTGCCAGCTGCGTGCAAACACCATCGCGGCATCCAGGGCCGGCATGCGTGCGTCGGTATAGAAGCGGGCCGGCAAGGTCAGTGCGTGGTCGAGCTGTTGTGGCGCGAGGGCGTCGGGTGAAAGTAACTCGGTCATGGCGCTACCTGGCGACGGCGATGGCCGAGTATTTCTCGGACTGCGGTGCAGCATCAACGAGGTGGCCGATCCAGCCATAAACCACATCCTGGCGATGTAGGTTGGGGTGCAAACCCCAACATTGCCATGTATCCGCGCCTCACGATGTTGAGGTTTTCACCCCAACCTACGCGAAAGGTTCGCTTCGGTAGACGCACATGGGCAGCACGGCACGGCCCGTGTCGTGAAATGTCACTTCCTCCAACACAAATGCCCTACCAGTACATGAAAAGTTGGGCCACGCACCACAAATCAGCGTCAATTTATTGACATGGCGGCTCGCCGGAGAACCTTTCGAGGCTTCACCGAAGGCTTCAGGCGCCATCGCGAGATGCCCGCCATACCCGTAGACCAAGCTCATTGCAAAACCGTGATCCACCGCACATTCATACTGTGACCATGGCGTGGCGCATGCTTACTTGTCAGTAACCAGGGGAGGCCGAAAACGGCCCGTTCGCACTCACAGGGTGGAAGCAAAAATGGAACAGATCGTCGAATGTCTCATCGCCGGCGGCCCGCAACACGGAGTGGTGCGAAGGCAGCTATGGGATCCGCGGTATCCGCTACCGCCCGCACTATCGTCCGGTGACGGCAAGGTGTGCATCGCCGCCGCTCGCCGCCCGGCGGGTCCCTACAGCAATCGGTTCCTGCTGCTGCATCCGCAGGCAACCGGTCAGCAGATTCTCGCCATGATGGCCATGCTGGTGGTGAGAAACGCCATCCACACCCGCTGCGGCAACTGACCCCGGCTCAAAGCTTTACGTAGGACTCGTCATCGCCTGCTACATAAAGCCGCACGCCTTTGCGTGGGTAATCGCAGACATCCTGCTCCAACCGCTGTCCCACGACCAAGAACATCAACGGTTCGCTGCCCGTATTGACGATGACGTGCGCCGGTCCTTTACGCGCAAAACCCAGAAAATCTCCAGTGCCGATCGCATAAGCCTGTTCATCGATCTGCGCCTCGCCTTGCCCGGAAAGAACGTAGAGACATTCTTCTTCATACAGATGCCGGTGATATTCAGAAGATTCATGCCCGGGCATAAGGGTGATGATATGCGCACCCAACTGGGTCAGACCTGCCATATCGCCCACCGACTTCTTCAATCGGATGGCGTTGGGGTTCAAGGTATGCACCGAACGGACGGCATTCATCGCCGCGATATCCGCCGCCTTTACCAACTCACGCGCTTGCTTCAACGGTGTTCTCCCGCATCCTGTGTGATGGCATTGCGCCGCCATGCTGCGCCGCAGTCTGGACATTACCGCGGACGCTTCACAATATTAGCCCTACGATGTAACCGTTCCAGCGGCACTGACCATACAGAGGCCTTCGGATGGAGCGTTTGAAGGGGCAAAACCGCGGCGAACTGCAAATCCGAGCCGGCTTCGTCTTGCTGCTGGTTGCCTGCGCCCTGGCGACGTTCGCCACGATCAGCAGCGAGCGGGCCGACTCTTGGGTTGCTCACACACTGCACGTACGCGAGACCCTGATTAAGCTCTACAGCGACGTGCGCGACGCGGAAACGGGGCAACGCGGTTTTCTCCTGACGCAGGATCCGCACTACCTGGAGCCATACATCCGGGCTCGCTCGGACATTGCCGCGACGCAATCGCGGCTGTCTTCGCTGATCTCCGACAATGCCGAGCAAACGGCCCTGCTCAGCAAGCTCAACCCACTTGTCGACCGCAAACTGGGCGAGCTGCAGCAAACCATCCAATTGAGCACGCAAGGCAACCATGATGTTGCCTTGAGCGTGGTCAGAACGAATGTCGGCCATCGATTGATGGAAAACATTCAGGCGTTGACACAGCAGATGGATCGAAACGAATCCGCCTTGCTCGATCAACGGCTCGTTGCTGCACGCCACACCAGGCTGGTATTGCTAGTCGCGACGTTTTTGTCGGTATTGCTAGCCTGTGTGCTTGCTTATCGCGTACGCCGGGAAGCCACTGCCCGCCAGAAAGCGATCGAGGAAAAAAACCACGCACTGGAGGAACAGATCCAACAGCGCGAAACCGCCGAGATGCGGCTCCGGCAAGTTCAAAAAATGGAAGCGCTGGGCCAGCTTACTGGCGGCATCGCGCATGATTTCAACAACATGCTGGCCATCATCGCGGGCAACCTGGAGATGGCACTGCGCCACATGACCCGATCGGACGACGCCTTGAAAGAGGTCGTGTCCAGGGCACTGAACGCCGCTATGCGCGGCGCCGACCTGACCAAGCGCCTGCTTGCCTTCTCACGCATGCAGCCGTTGCGGCCCAAATCCATCGACGCCAATGATTGCGTGCGCAGCATGCTGATGATTCTGCAACGCACACTCGGCGAAGACATCACTATCGACACGGCGCTTGCCCCAGGCCTATGGCGCGTTTTCATCGATCGGCCGCAACTGGAAAGCGCCCTGCTCAACCTGGCTGTGAACAGCCGCGATGCCATGAAAAACAGCGGCCGGCTGACCATCGAGACATCCAACACGTATCTCGACCAGACTTTTGCCGATTCGCACGTCGAAGTAGCGTCCGGGCACTATGTGATGGTGGCTGTGACCGACACCGGCGGCGGCATGGCGCCGGATGTGATCCAGCGCGCTTTCGATCCGTTCTTTACCACCAAGGAACCCGGACAAGGCACCGGCCTGGGCCTTAGCCAGGTGCACGGCTTCATCAAGCAATCGCGCGGCCATGTGCAGATTTATTCCGAACTAGGCATTGGCACCACGGTAAAGATGTACCTGCCGCGCACGTCTGCGCAGCAAGATGCAGAGGCGTTTACGGAAAACATGGTGTTCGCGTTGAACACGTCGAAGAAGGTATTGGTGGTCGAAGACGACGATGAAGTACGCCGGTTCGTGGTGGCCTGCATCACCGAGCTGGGTTACATGGCCATTCCGGCCGAGAGCGCCAATATCGCGCAGCAGAAGCTGGCCACCTATCCGGATATTTCCCTGCTGCTGACGGACGTCATCATGCCCGGCAAGAACGGCCGGCAACTGGTGGATACCGTGCGGCCGTTTTATCCAAAACTGCGCGTGCTTTATATGACGGGTTATCCACGCGATGCGATTACGCACAACGGCATACTCGACGACAACGTGCGGCTGATTACCAAGCCATTTTCGATGCAGGAGTTGGCGCGGGAATTGCGGTATGCATTTGCGGAGGAAGTGGTGTGATGGGGACTGCGTTCATTCGCCTGAAAAGAACATGGATTGGTGTGAAAACCCTCACATATCTCAATTTTTTGGAACGTCGAAGCGGCGTTCGCAGCGAAAAACAGCATTTCTTTGCCGGAATGACGACTCGCTCTGAAACGAGGGCGTATTTCAACGCAAATTATTTCGTCTAAAAAGTTTAAATGGCCTCACTAAGACACAAAACCGCTTCACGAAGCGTCAACCGAAGACACCAGGCCACAATGGCGCGCAAAAACCAGCGAGCAAATCCGAAACGGCTCCGCGATCAGATTGAGCGCATTGCAGTGCACCATCACACGCTCTACACATTCACGCCAAGCGACGTGCAAACCACCTGAAATCCAGCTGACAGCGCCGTCCAAGCCATCACGCCGAGCGTGCAGATTTCCATGTATTTTTGTGAGAGCCACCTTCACCACGACGCCTCAGCGTGGCGTCTTTAGAGTGTGCTTTCGACTGCCTTCGCATTGGGATGTGCGGTCATGCGGGGTTCGTTTTGTCGACAACCCGCGTCATGGCTATGGGCCCATAAGCTTTTCATTACGGGGCTTGCATGAACGCCGATATCCGGGAAATTCTCGAATCCCATCACATCATCGCCGCCTTGCGCCGTTTTCGCCGCGGCGATTTTCATGTACGCCTGCCTGAAGACCTGCAAGGTTCCGATGGCGAACTGGCGCAACTGTTCAATGAGGTGGTGGATCTCAACCAGCAGATGACGGCGGAACTCGAACGCTTGTCCCAGATGGTAGGCAAGGAGGGCAAGATCACCCAGCGCGGACACCTCAAAGCCGCAACAGGCGGCTGGGAAAAAGCGATCTTTGCGGTGAACGAACTGATCGAAGACATGGTGCAACCCACCGCGGAAGTCGCCCGCGTGATCGGCGCCGTGGCGAAAGGCGACCTGTCGCAATCGATGACGGTCGAAATCGATGGCCGCCCCCTGCGTGGCGAATTCCTGCGCATCGGCAAGGTGGTCAACACCATGGTGGAGCAGCTTGCCTCATTCGCCTCGGAAGTGACGCGCGTGGCGCGCGAAGTGGGCACCGAGGGCAAGCTGGGCGGCCAGGCAACCGTGCGCGGCGGAGCAGGTACCTGGAAGGACCTCACCGACAACGTCAACGCGATGGCCACCAACCTCACCGGCCAGGTGCGCAATATCGCGGAGGTAACCACGGCGGTGGCCTCCGGCGATCTTTCCAAGAAGATCACCGTGGAAGTGAAAGGCGAAATCCTGGA
>NZ_BMJA01000001.1:564539-787114 GCF_014642835.1 Dyella nitratireducens
AATCCTGGAACTGAAAAACACCATCAACACGATGGTGGACCAACTCAACTCCTTCGCCTCGGAAGTGACGCGCGTCGCACGCGAAGTGGGTACCGAGGGCAAGCTCGGCGGACAGGCGCGCGTACCCGGCGCGGCCGGTTTGTGGCGCGACCTTACCGACAACGTGAACCAGCTGGCCGCCAACCTGACCAACCAGGTGCGTTCGATCGCCGACGTGGCAACCGCGGTGACCAAGGGCGACTTGTCACGCTCGATCGCCGTGGAAGCCTCCGGCGAAATGGCCTCGCTGAAAGACAACATCAACGAGATGATCCGCAACCTCAAGGATCAAACCTTGAAGAATGCGGAGCAGGATTGGCTGAAGACCAACCTCGCCCGCTTCTCGCGCATGCTGCAGGGCGAGCGCGACCTGGCTACCGTGTCCAACCTGATCATGTCGGAACTTGCGCCGCTGGTGAATGCGCAATATGGCGTGTTCTACGTAGCGCGCCGCGAGGAAAGCGAAACCGTGCTTGACCTGGTCGCCAGTTACGGCGCGGAAAGCACCGGGATGCTCAAACCTACCTTCACGTTGCGCGAAGGACTGATCGGTCAGTGCGCAGCCGACAAGCGCGCGATTCTGCTCTCCGAGGTACCGGGTGATTTCATCCGCATCAACTCGGGCCTCCTCCAGGCAGCGCCGGTCAATATTGCGGTGCTGCCGGCGCTGTTCGAAGGCGACGTCAAAGCCGTGATCGAGCTGGCATCGTTCAGCCGTTTCAACGAAACGCACCAGAGCTTTCTCGGTCAGTTGATGGAATCGGTGGGCATCGTCCTCAACACGATCGCCGCCACCATGCGTACGGAAGGTCTGCTGAAACAATCGCAGCTGCTGACGCAGGAACTGCAAGCACGGCAGACCGAGCTGACCACCAAGCAGAAAGAGCTGCACACCACCAACGAGGAACTGCAGGAAAAAGCGCAACTGCTGGAGAACGAAAAGAGGCAGGTAGAAGCGAAGAACTTCGAGATCGAACTGGCGCGCCGCGCCGTGGAAGAAAATGCCGAGCAGCTCGCACTCACGTCCAAATACAAGTCCGAGTTCCTGGCCAATATGAGCCACGAGCTGCGCACACCGCTGAACTCCCTGCTCATTCTTTCGCGGCTGCTGGCCGACAATCCGCAGGGCAACCTCAGCAACAAGCAGACCGAATTTGCGCGCACCATCCACTCCGCCGGTTCGGACCTGCTCAGCTTGATCAACGACATTCTCGATCTGTCCAAGATCGAATCCGGCACCGTGTCGATCGAGATCGGCGACATGTCGATGAATAGCCTCAAGCAGCACATGGAACGCACCTTCCGCCAGTTGGCCATCGACAAGAATCTGGATTTTCGGGTCGAATTCCGCCCTATCCTGCCGACGTCGATCCGCACCGACGAAAAGCGCCTGCAGCAGATCGTGCTCAATCTGCTGTCGAATGCCTTCAAGTTCACCTCGCAAGGCAGCGTCACGCTGGCGGTGAGCCGCGTGGCCGGCGGCTGGAGCCCACATCACCCTGTACTGCGCGGCGCGGAATTCGCCATTGAAATTGCCGTGACCGATACCGGCATCGGCATTCCCAGAGACAAGCAGAAGCTGATCTTCGAAGCCTTCCAGCAGGCGGACGGCACTACCAGCCGCAAATACGGTGGTACCGGCCTGGGGTTGTCGATCAGCCGCGAAATCGCGCGTTTGCTGGGTGGCGAGTTGCAGGTTCGCTCCACGCCCGGCCATGGCTCCACCTTCACTTTGTTCGTGCCGATGGAGCTGCCCACGCATGCAGCCTTCTCGCCCAGCACCTATGGCGCGCGTTATGAAGACGGCGGCACCATGCTGCCCGACAACGAACCCGCTCAACTGGAAGCGACTGACGACCGGGATACCCTGGCCGATTCACCATTTGTGCTGATCGTGGAGGATGACCCCGCCTTCGCCTCGATCCTGTTGGACATTGCCCGCGGCGTCGGGCTCAAGGGCGTGATATCGACCGCCGGCGCCGGCACGCTGGCCCTGGCGCGCAAGCTTCGCCCCCATGCCATCACGCTGGATCTTGGCCTGGCGGATATCGATGGTGTCGTGCTGCTGGATCTGCTCAAGCACGATCCCCACACCATGCATGTGCCGATCCACATCATTTCCGGCGACGACAAGCTGGTGGGGGATCAGTCATTGAACGAATACAGTGTCACGGAAAAGCTGGCGACACTGGAACGCCTGACCGCCGTGTTTACCGATTTCGCGCGGCGCATCCGCCAGACATCGGCGTTGTCTCCGCCCGTGGCGACAGACGGGGCACTCGTCACGGAGTTGAACGCCATGCCCGAATTGGCGGGCGCAAAAATCCTGATCGTCGACGACGACATCCGCAATATTTATTCACTGACCAGCGTGCTGGAAAACTACAACGTGAAGGTACTGCATGCCGAACGCGGCCGCGACGGCATCCTCATGCTTGAGCAAACGCCAGGAATCGATCTTGCGCTGATCGACATCATGATGCCGGAGATGGATGGCTACGAAACCATGCAGCAGATTCGCGCGCAGCTCACGCTGGCCAGCGTGCCGCTGATTGCGGTAACCGCCAAGGCCATGAAGGGCGACCGGCAGAAATGCCTGGAAGCCGGTGCTTCCGACTACATCGCCAAGCCGGTCGACATCGAGCTGCTGCTTGCGCTATTGCGTGTATGGATCACGCGCTCGCGCGAACGTGCATGGCCTGGTTCCCATACGGCGGACCTGGCGCTGGAGAACCAGCCATGACTCCCCGCGCACACACGACATCCGACGAACCCGTGCAAACCGACGTCCACGCCCGTGTTCTGCTCGTCGACGATGACGAACGCAATCTGCGTGCGATCAAAACCGTGCTGGAAGACATTGCGGAAGTGGTGCTGGCCCGTTCGGGCGAGGAAGCACTGCGGCAATTGCTGAAGGACGAATTCGCGGTCATTCTGCTGGATGTCTACATGCCCGGCATGGACGGCTACGAAACCGCCAAGTTGATCCGCGCACGCGAACACACCAAGCGCGTCCCGATCATTTTTCTTTCGGCCGTCAACAAGGAGATGGAACACCTCATTCGCGGCTACGCGATGGGTGCGGTCGACTATGTGTTCAAGCCGGTCGAACCGATCGTGCTGCAATCGAAAGTTGCCGTGTTCGTCGACCTGTTCATGATGCGGCGGGACATGCAGCTGAAGGCCATGCGGGAGCAGCAACTGCGCGACGCCGCGTTGCAAGCCGAGCAGGCGTTGCGCCGCGTCGAACAGCGGCAGATCGCCATACTCGAATCGCTGCCGATCATGCTGTATCTGGAAAAATATGATCGCTCGCCGCACGCCCCCACGTTTGTGCGCGGCAACTTCAAGGCACTGACCGGCTTCACGATGGATGAGCTGATGGCCGAACCCGTGCCATGGATGGAACACGTGCACCCGGATGACCGGACACGCGTAACGGCAGAGCTGGCGGCACGCAGTGACGGCCGCGCCTATGCGGTGGAGTATCGCTGGCGTACGGCCGAGGGACAGTACCGTTATTTTTTGGATCAAGGCGTGCTGCTGCACGACACCCAAGGCCACGCTTTGGAATACGCAGGCACGCTGCTGGACGTGACCGATCGCAAGGAGCTGGAGTCGCAATTGCTGCACTCACGCAAGATGGATGCACTGGGCCAGATCACCGGCGGCATTGCGCACGATTTCAACAACCTGCTCGCCGCCGTGCTAGGTGGCCTGGAGATGCTGGAACTTCGCTTACTCATGGCGCCGGAGCAGAGCAAGATCTTCAACATCACCCGCCGTGCGGCCGAGCAAGGTGCCGCACTGGTGGCACGCCTGCTGACATTTGCGCGCAAGCAGAAGCTCGAACCGGCCAGCATCGACCTCACCAGGTTTTCCACGGCGGTGACGCAATTGCTGGAACACACGCTCGGCGGCCTGGTGATGCTGGACTGGCAGATGGACGAGGGTATTTGGTACCCCTATGTCGATGCGGGACAATTGGAACTTGCTTTGGTGAACCTGGCGATCAACGCCCGCGATGCGATGCCGGAGGGCGGCACGATTCGCGTCAAAGGCCGCAATGCACACGGCGACCATGCCAGTCTTGCCGACGGCGATTACGTGGTGCTGGCCGTATCCGATAGCGGCGTGGGCATTTCGCCGGAAGACCTCGAGCGAGTCACCGAACCGTTCTTCACTACCAAGGCGCAAGGCAAGGGTACTGGGCTGGGACTGAGCATGGTCTACGGCTTCGCCCGCCAATCCGGCGGCACCGTACATATCGAAAGCCGGCTCAGCCAGGGCACCACGGTGGAAATCTGGCTACCGCGCGCGACGGAGCTGCCGCAAGTCGCCGTCACATCGTCCGCATCCGCGATATCGCAAAGCACACCTTCGGACGGATTGCAGCACATTCTGCTGATCGACGATCACGACGGCGTACGCCTGACCACCATGACCCTGCTCGAAGAACTCGGCTACCGTGTCACCGCCCTGCCCGATGGCGTGCAAGCCGTCGAACTGCCGGATGAAGAACTGGAAGCGGTGGACATGCTGATCAGCGATTACGCCATGCCGCTGATGTCAGGCTCCGAAGTCATCCGCAAACTGCGCGCAAAGAAACATGCGCTGCCGGCGATCATCATTACCGGCCATGCGGATGCGATCGCGAATATCCCGGAGAGTGTGCGTGTGCTCAACAAGCCGTTTACGTTGATGCAGTTGCAGGAGGCGATTGTAGCGGTGGAGGCGATGCAGGCTGCATAAGCCACCGTAGGTTGGGGTGCAAACCCCAACATGGTGCAAGGATAAGCGTGGTGATGTTGGGGTTTGCACCCCAACCTACACGTATTGCTACCTCGATACCACCTGCAACCCCGAATCCTTCCACCGCTCCTGCTCAACCTTGCGCCACCAAGGCTGCACATCTTCCACGAACGCCGGTTCGAACGGCTCGCCCAGCAACGGCATGACCAACCCCTCGGGTGCCTTCGCGAACAACACTTCCGCCGGCTCATCCCAGGCATGCATCGCCAGATTGAACGTAGCCCAATGCACCGGCAGAAAGCTTCCACTGCCTAACTGCTTCCACGCTTTCAAAGCATTGTCAGGCCCCAGGTGCACGCTGCCCCACGAAGGATGAAACGCACCCACCTCCATCATCACCAGATCGAACGGCCCGAGCCGCTGACCGATCTCAGTGAAGTGCGGAGCGAGGCCAGTGTCACCGCTGAAGAACACCGAGTGCCGCTCGCCGCGGATCACGAACGACGACCATAGCGTCGAATTGCGATCGCGCAATGTGCGGCCTGAAAAGTGATGCGAGGGCGCAGCAGTCATGGTGAGGCCATTCGGCAGCGTCGTACTTTCCCACCAGTCCAGTTCGATGATGCGTTCGGCCGGAATGCCCCAAGCCTCCAGACGCGCGCCAACGCCAAGCGACGTTACAAAAGGTACGTTCAATGCCGCCAGTGCACGTACGCTGACGTAATCCAGATGATCGTAATGATCGTGCGATATCACGATGGCATCGAGTTCAGGCAGTGCATCGATGGCCACCGGCACCGGCTGAAAGCGCTTCGGCCCCAGAAACGGAAACGGCGAAGCCCGCTTGCCCCAGACGGGATCGGTCAGCACGCGCCTTCCGTCGATGTCCAGCAAGACGGTCGAATGGCCAAGCCAGGTGGCGCGCAAACCGGACTGCACCCGGCGCGTCCACGCCGCGCGCGGATCGAGCGACGGCAGCGGGCGCGAGGGCACCCGCAACTCCTTCCCGCGCAACATGAAGTCGACCATGGTCGGCCTGTTTTCCAGTACGCGCACGGCGCTAGGGGTATAGGTGTTGACGAAGCCATCCGCCGCATACTGCCTGGACGCATGCATGCGCTCGAGCCGAAGCCCGGCAAGCTTTTCGCGAAATGGGGACATGCCTACCTCGTGGAGAAACCTAAGTTCATGCTGCAGGCACGCGCGAGTGGCCTGTCTGTGTGACTATGTGTGCGGGGTAAACACTATCAAGTCCTACGAAAATGGAATTCGAGTACATTTTTTTGGATTTGTTATATAAGCGCTATATAAGCGGATCGAAATGACCATGCGCACGTTCCATGCCAGGCTAAGGGGGGTATCGCCATGGATTTCTCATACATCGTCCACGACGGCCTGATTCCTTTTGTTGCCGTGGTCGTGACCACCACGCTGGTGGCTCTCGTTTGCCACTACTTCACGAGCGGCTGGCCATCGATCCTTGAATCCCTGTTCTGGGATTTCATCGCTACGCTGGCTGCCTGCGGAGCCTTCGCCGCCATTCCTCTCTGGCATCTCTCAGGCGCCTCGTCACTGCCCTGGCCGGGAGGAATGGGACCGACCGAGACGTACCGTGCCCTGGTGGAGCTGTCGTGCTTGGGCTCGCTTATCGGCTTCGTCTTGGGGGCGATGCTCATTCCCGTGGCCTGCAGACGCGCGGGCTGGTGGCAGTAACGCCAACGGCCTCCATTAACCAAAAGTTGGCCTGATGAGCTAAAGCGCTGGCAACACGCTGATCATGCGTTTTTCAACAGGAATTCGCCCAGCTTGCGCAACTCGTCGAATTGGCTTGCCAATTCAAAACTCAACAGAAAAACGGCAGCGTAGAAAACACCCTGGTACTTGATGGACCAATCCAGAGCCGGCGTTGCGATACGTTCGCGGATCGTGGGGTGGTTGAGTATCAAGCAGATCACGATGCCGAGCACAGCTCCTGCCAATACATCCGTGGGGTAATGCATGCCCAGATAGATGCGCGGAAAGCAGATGAAGATGATGGTGTAGATGAACGTGACAATCCCCAGCCGCCGTGACGCCAGATAGATGCCGGTTGCCACCGCGCACCACATCATCGCGTGATCGCTGGGAAACGAGCTCCAGGTACGTATGACGGGCGCCTTGCACGTGAAGGCATCCGCTGGGAAACGCATCATCAACGTCGGATCCGCCATGGGGCGGAGCCGGAATGGCAGGTAATGAGCGAGCAGCCTCCCGATGAACAGGGCAAGAAATGCCGCCACGGTGGTGGCGATGACAATTTCACGATCGCGCCGCGCGGCCGGGCCATGGCGGAACCAGAGCCACCACAGCAAACAGATCAAACCAAGGCCACGCGTGAAATAGAAACTCTCCATGCCCATGGTCATGCGGTCAAACAGGGCGGACCGGAAGGCAAAGTGGTTGAAAAACTTGAGAATGGCGAGATCGAAAGGATTCACAGGCGGCAGTATTTGCTACAGAGCAATGACAGCTCTTCCATCTACTGTTTCAACTGTGCGTCAGACGTGAAAAATGTGCCAAGGCTGTTATCGCGCGCGCGACCAGCCATCATGCATTCATGATCAATGGCAAGTCGCCCCCAAGTGATCCTCTAGGGATGCCCTGATCTATTCCACGTACCCGGCATGACGTCCAGAGCGTGCCGCGTGGTGCAGCCTGCGGGCCTTCTGGACGCCACTCCGTCACTATTTCGCCGGTTGAGGCGTGCGGATGTGCATGTCTGGACGCACCAAGGCACTTATTCGGTGCGCGTTGCGACAACCGGCGGCACCGCCGCCGCACGAAGCGCTGGAGCAAGCACTGCCAGTTGCCCGAGCAACCAAAGTGCCAGCACGCCGATGGGCAGGTAATACACCGGCAAGCGTGGCAACTCGTAGGACAGCATCAACCAAATGTTCAGGCCATACGTGAGCACCATGCCAAGCATCACGCCCATGCTGACGATCAGGAAATTCTCGGTCTGGAAATAGCGCAGGATGTCGCGCTGGGTTGCGCCCAGCGCACGGCGCACACCGATCTGCTTTCGCCGTTGCGCCACCCAGAAGCTGGCAAGGCCGACGATGCCGAGTGCCGTGACCAGCAACAACGCGGCGATGACTCCCACAAGGATGCCGGTCATCGCGACGTCCTGTTGAAAGTAGCCGTTGCGCAGTTCACCGATCGTGCGGCTTTGCTGCTGATCGAGCACGGCTTCGGGAGCGGCTTTGATGGCGGCGGCACGTGCGTCGCGTAGCACGCGCTGCAATGATTCGGGCTGTGCGCGAATCAGGTAGTTGTCGGCGAAATGTTTGCCTGGAATACCCGGTACAAATACCGACCACTCCCGGGTCGATGGACCGCCCTCGCCGCCACTAGGCCGCGCCAGATGCGCCACCACGCCCGCAACACGATAGTGGTACCTGTCCATCCAGAATTCGCGGCCAAGCGGATCTTCCCCAGGCCATAGATGTGCAGCCAATGCATGCGTTATCCATACAGACGCGTCTGCCGGAACAAAGTCATTCAAGGCGCGATAGTCATCCGCCTGAGGTAAGGCGCCTTGTATCAGGTTTAACCCCAATGCCTGGAAGCTGCCAGGCCCGCCGACATAGAACTCGACCACCCCGCCGGGCTTTTGATTGGCGGCATCCAGATGAATGCCGGCGTCGCCGGCATGCTCCCCAAACGGCACCGCGTTGATCACGCTGACCGATTGCACGCCCGGGATTTGCCTCAGTGCGGACAGAACGCGTGCGTTGAGATCGACATCATTGCAGTCGTCACAGTCCAGCTTGATTTGCGCCAGGGACGCCTCATCCACGCCGCTGTTGATGTGCATCTGGTCGACCCGGCTCGCAATCAGAAAACATGCATTGCATAGCACTGCACAAGCCAGCGCGATTTCCAGCGCGATAAGCAGGGTAGCCAGGCGATGGCGGCGAAGGGCGGAAAGTATCGGCGCGATATGCATGATCAGCCCCTCATAGCGTCTTGAGCTGCAAGGCTGGTGCCACGCGGCTCGCCCGGAAGGCGGGCAGCAGTCCGGCAAGCAAGGTTGCCGCGACCGCTGCGGTGAACGTCAGCATGAACATGGCCAGATCAAGGTGCACCAGATCCGCATAAGCCGTCGGTTGCCGGCGCACGATCCATAACCCGAGCAACGTCAGCAGCCAGCCACCCAAGCCGCCCAGCAAGCCGACAACAGCAGCCTCCACCAGACACTGCATGAAGACCGCTGCGCGCGTGGCCCCGAGTGCCCGCCGCACACCAATTTCGCCGCCGCGATGCAGGAACTTGGCCAACAAAAGCCCGACCGTATTGAACAAACAGATGACCAGAAAGGCGGATGCCAGCCATGTCTGCAACCGCACGTCGCTCGGCACCACATGATTGAAATCCAGCCATCCCATCAGATTTCTCATGCGGGTATTGCCGGCATGATTGAAACGTCCAAGCGACATTTGCTGGGCGGCATAATCGCCGATGAAGCGCCGATACGACGACACCTTGGACGCGTCATTCAACTGCACCCACAGGCTCACCCATAAACATGGCCAATTTTGCTGGCTGCCAGTCAGATCGGGGCTATGCCAGCAGGTGAATTGTTCGAAGTGATTGCGATTGATGTCTTGCCCCGTGGAAAACGGGATCATGATGTCCTCGGGCTTCACGTAGAAGTCCGCGGTATCGCCATCCGAAAAGCGCCCGCCGGCCACGTTATAGAACAGCGGTGAGGGACGCCACGGCTTAAGCACACCCACGATACGCAGATCGCTGTCGCGAACCCGCAGGATGCGGCCAATGCTATCGGCACCGCCGAAGAGTTTCCTGTTCAAGTCGTCGGAAATCACTACAACCCTCGCCCGACTCGTATCATCCGTTCCACTCCACGATTGACCGTACTGGAACGGAACGTCGAACATCGGAAAGAAATCCGCCGTGGTCGCCAACATGCGTATCTTCAGCGCGGGGATATTGGCGTCTGGGGCTATGACTCGAATGTCGCCTTTCGCAATGAGCGCTTGGCGATCGGCACGATGAGCAGTCCAGAGATCCACGGCGGAATGAAAATCCATCACGTCGCGAGGTTCGTGATTATCGCCGTCATTAGGATCGGGGTCGACTTGCGGATAGAAGATGCGCGCGCTCCGCCCCGGAAGCGGATCGCCAGAGAGAATGTGCATCACCGTGAGCGTGGTCATGCTCGCGCCGATTCCCACAGCAATCGCCAATACCATCAATGCGGTGAGGACTCTGTTGCGTTTCAGGCTTTGAAACGCCAGTAGCAGGTAGTAACCGAACATCCCCTCTCCTTGCTCCCTTCTTCGACTCGCAGGTCAAACCGGCGGCATACCCTGACCACCAACAGCGAAGGCCAACGAGGAGAGACAGCAAACCATATGCCACCAAAAAGAAGATCGAGAAGGTGCTTATGCATCAATACGATACATGCAACGTCTCGCTCAGACAGGGTGTCCGCGGACATTTACGCGGACAGGCGGACACGGGGGCACGGCGACAACGTCTGCTTCGGGATTACAGATGCAACAGACGGACACAGTTACGCAAAAACTTTGGATATATTGCTCAAACCATACACATGGCCTAAGCGACGAAAGAGGTACTGAAAAGTGGGTGCGATTTCCATGCTGTTCGGCCAAGTCCGCCCTCTTTTCATAAGCCTTGGTCTGGCGACCTTGATAACCGTCTCCATCCCGCGCATGGCTACCGCACAGATCGGGTCGGGACCGATGGCCATGCCGCTACCTCCCGCCTTACCTGCTCCGCAAGACAGACCTTTCAATGGAGCGATCAGATTGGCCGTCAATGCCGCGGACACCGACCATCAAATTTTTTCCGTTCGCGAGATGATCCCCGTTCAAGAACCCGGTGACACGGTATTGCTCTACCCGGAATGGGAAACAGCAAGTCATGCACCCACGGCGGGCGTGGCTGAGCTAGCCGGTTTGAGGGTACAAGTCGACAGCACGCGCTCGGAATGGGTGCGCGATCCGGTGGATATGCATGCCTTCCATATCGACGTGCCCAAAGGCGCTAAATGGATAACGCTGGATTTCCAGTTTCTTGCGCCAGCCAAGAGTCATTTGCTGCGACCCGATATGGTCGACGTACCTTGGCAACGTGTACTGCTCTACCCTGCCGGTTGGTATGTGCGGGATATTCCCATTGACGCCCTGCTCATGCTCCCACACGGTCTTACAGCCTTCACTGCGCTAGCCTTCCAACATGACGGCACTGCACTGGCCTTCCAACATGACGGCGCTGACATGCTCCGTTTTCAGAGGGTAACGCTTGAGCAATTGGTCGATGCGCCTGTCTATGCCGGTAGATACACCCGCCAGATCGTGCTCAACCAACGTGATGCCAAGGCGGTGACATTGGATTTACTGGCCGATGCACCGGAAGATATCGCCGTCACTCATGACGACATCGAGCGCATGAAAACGCTGGTCACTCAAAGCCTGAAGACTTTCGGGGCAGCACCATACCGCCATTACGATGCGATAGTTACGTTGAGCGATGTGCTGTCGCCGGACGGTGGCGGCGGCGGCATCGAGCACTTGGAGGAAGGTGAAAACAACCTTCCTGCCGCCTACTTCAGCAACGCCACACAACAACTCAATAATCTCGATCTGATCGCGCACGAGTTTGTCCATGCCTGGAACGGACGATGGCGCGAACCTGCTGATCTATGGTCGCCCACCTTCAATCAGCCGACCATGGGATCGCTGCTGTGGGTGTATGAGGGTCAAACCGAATTTTGGGGTCGTGTCCTGGCTGCCCGCGCAGGCCTGCGCGACCGTCAGCAGACCTTGGACAAGCTGGCATTGGACGCCGCCATCGTTGCCAACCGTGACGGTCGAAGCTGGAAAAATCTGCAGGACAGCACCAATGACGCGATCTATATGGCAGGACATCACGTGTCATGGCGCGATTGGCAGCGCCGAGAAGATTATTATCCGGAAGGGGTATTGCTATGGCTGGATGTTGATGCGCGCTTGCGTGAGTTGAGCCATGGCAAGCGTGGTTTGGACGACTTCGCTCGAATCTTCTTCGATGCGCAACAAAATCAATCCCGAACCTATACCTTCCAGGATGTCTGCGATGCACTGCACCAAGTCGCGCCAGATGATTGGGCCGCGTTCCTGGATCGCCATCTTCGCAGTCACACGGCCGATGACGCGGTCGCTGGGCTGGCACGCGCCGGATGGAAGCTCAGCTATAGCGACGTACCTACCGAAACTTTCCGGCAAGACGAAAAGGAAGCTGGCGCTATCAACCTCGACTATTCGATCGGACTACAGATCGATACAGATGGCGGCGTTCAATCCGTTCGATGGAATGGCCCGGCATTCTGGGCTGGCTTGTCACCCGGCTCACGGGTGATCGACGTGAATGGACAAGCCTTTTCGGATCGTGCGCTTATAGCCGCGGTTCAATCGTCCACATCAGAACCGCTGAATCTGCGCGTCGATATCAATGGCGACAAACGTGTCGTCAAGATCGACTACCACGGCGGATTGCGCTATCCACATCTTGAGCGTATCGCTGGCACGCCCGACAGGCTGTCCGCGCTGCTCAACGCGCGATGACACTGGCTCAGTCTTTACAAATAACGACTCGTACGCACCCAGTCGCGATGAAGAAGCTCTTCAACTTTTCACGGAACGCGCCTCATCCGCCACCGATTGACCAAAGTATCGCGCAGGCGTCGTTCCAAGCGCAGCGCGAAAGGCTGCAATAAATGCGCTAGGCGTGCTGTAACCGGCTTCAAGGGCAACGTGAGTCACCTTCGATCCTTCGCCGAGAAGACGCAAAGCGCGCAACAGTCGAAGCTGCTGCCTCCACTTACCAAACGTCATTCCCGTTTCGTCAAGAAAAAGCCGTTCGATCGTTCTTCGACTGGCACCGCATGCTTTAAAGATTTGCCGGAGCGATGGGTTGCAACCAGACTCAGCCTGCAATGTTTCGGCAACGCGGAGTGCCCGAGGATCGGTCAAATGGGGCAGTTGCAAAGGCACCATCTGTATGACCTGCAACTGGTCGATGATGATGTCGATAACGTGGCGCTGCGCGCGAACCTTCGTGTTCAATGACCCGAGTGTACAGGCATGAAAAATAAGCTGTTGCAGCAACGGCGATATGTTTATGACGCCACATTCGTGCGGCAACGCCCTCGCACGCCTTGGCTTCAGATAAAGCGTGCGCATCGCCACGTTACCCGACATGGTTATCGCGTGCGGCATGCCCTTGGGGATCCAGACGCCTCGATGAGTAGGCACCACCCATGTGCCCTTGTCGGCACGAACCGTCATCACACCACGGGATGCGTAAACCAGCTGGTGACAATCATGCAGATGCAGCGGAATGGTGTATCCGGCAACGTAATCGCGCGTAAGGGTAACTATCGCGTCCGCGCTGTGGGCGACGCGATCAACGATTACCACTTGTCGCATATTCGACATTTGTTGTCATTGTATCGATAGCCAACAACGGTCCACAATGGCCATGCTGCGTTACGGAAAACGATGGAGCATCGCGAAAATGACGCAGCAGCTAAGGCAGCTTGTTCTGGTTTCCGCGGCAACCGTATGCATGGCGCTGACCCCACACGCCTTTGGCGCATCGGCGTCGTCGCCCTGTGCCAACAACACGGAAAGCCGTCAACTTGACTTTTGGATCGGCGACTGGGCTATTGGCGGGCAAGGTGCGGCGACCAGTGCATCCAGCCATGTTTCTTTGGCGCTGGACAAATGCGCGATCATCGAACAATGGGATGGCGGCCGGGGGCATCGTGGCGAAAACATCTTTGCGTACAGCGCAGACGACAAAAACTGGCACGGCATGTTTGTCGATAACGAAGGACGCGTACATATCTTTCTGGAAGGAAAAGCATCATCGGATGGCTTGACGTTTTTAGGCCCCGGCATCGGCGCGGATGGCGCTTCGGTGCTCAATCGCGTTCGCATCATCCGGATCGGGCCAAACCGGGTGGATCAGCTGTGGGAGAAATCCGCCGATCACGGCAAAACCTGGTCCACGGCGTTTCATGGTGAATACTCGCGAAAGAATTCCTGATTTCTCGATGGATTACGCGAGCGGAAGGATCGTTGCAGTTTCTCGGATCACACCTGATACCGGTCGCTACGGAGCAAGCCATAGAGAACGGTATCCAATGCCTCCCCACCAATCATCCACCGCTCGCGCAAATACCCTTCGCGCTTGAAGCCCAGACGCTCAAGCAATTGAATCGATGAAAGGTTACGTGGATCAACGTCTGCCTCGATGCGGCGCAGGCCTGCATGGTTGAAACCATGCTCGATGAGCGCGTCCGCGGCTTCGGCCATGTATCCGTTTCCCCAGTACCGGCGCCTCAGGCAGAAACCGATCTCGGCGCGTTGGGAGTGCGCAACGCCACCGAATAACGTGCAGTCACCGAGCACTTCCTTGGTATCCAGCAATTCGATGACGCAGATCATGCTGTTGCCATCGCCCAGCGACTGCAGCTTTTCCACGACGCGGGCGTGGGCCTGCTCCATGTTTTGCATCGGCAGAAACGAGAAATAACGCATCGCTTCCGGGTCGGACCATACTTCAAAAAAGATGGACGCATCCTCTTGCTGGAGCGGACGAAGCCGAAGGCGCTTGGTGTCGATAGTTACGGGTTCAAACATATCCATGACCACATACCTCATCATGATTCTGATTCAGAGCGAATCGTCATTCCGGCGAAAGCCGGAATCCAGTCAAGAATGACGTGCGCAGCACACGATATAAAGATATTGTGTGCTGCGCACGATGTATTCCAACTGGATTCCGGCCTTCGCCGGAATGACGCGAGGCGGAAAAGCGCCTACGCTAAACCTCAAGCGTATTCGCCGAACTTTCTTTATGGAATTGCCTTAGTCTTGGCCTCATCCACAGGGAACAGCATGGCGCTAGCCGGTACAACACCTTTCGGCGCATGACTCAACGCCTGAATGATATCCGCTTCCCGCTGGCGATAAGGCGTGCCATCCGCATGCAGCAAATCGTGGAACCAGACCACGGGCGGCTGTTGGGTGTAAGGGTGCAGCCAGGAATCCCACGGGAAAATCGTTTGCGTTTTTCCTGATACGAAACCCCAGTTGATCATGCCAACGCCAAGTTTCTTGCCGAGCGGCAACACCGTATCGATCATCGAGCCTGCGCTTCGCGCCATGTATTCGGTGCAGATGACCGGGCGGCCATAAGTGCGCAGCTGCTTCACACGGCGGTAGAAGGATTCGGGGAAGTCGTAATTGTGAAAGGTAATGACATCGGATTGGGTGAGTTGCGTTTGCTGGATCTCACTCAGCGACTGAAGTTTTGACCAATCGCCCTCATTGGAAATAGCACTGGTCAATGGTTGCTGCGGCGATTGGCTACGCGCCCACGCAAACACCTGCGGAAGCAATGGCGCCACACGCTGCATCTTGTCTTTCGGCTCCGTGGCGTAATTGCTGCTGGGGTCACCGTCGGGCTCGTTCCAGACATCCCACGCAAGAACACGGTCGTCGTGCGCAAAGCTGCCGACGATGTCTTTGACGTAGGCTTCAAGTTGCGGGTAGTGCGATGGATCGTCCAACACCTTGGCGCCCGGCGCTTGCACCCAGCCGGAGTTATGCACGCCGGGGATGGGCGGATGTTGCCGACCCAGCACAGGATCAGGATCCCAGCAGGAATCGAACAATACCAAGATGGGCTTGATGTGATGCCGAGCGGCGATCTTCAAAAACGTATCGATGCGCTGTTTGAAACCCTTAGGATCTTGCTCCCACAGAAGGTTGTGCAGGAATACACGCATGGTGTTCATGCCCAATCCCTGCGCCCATCCCAGTTCCTCATCGATGCGCGAGGGATCGAAGCTGCTCGCCTGCCACATTTCCAATTCGTTGATGGCATCGGATGGGATGTAATTGCTTCCCACAAGCCAAGGTTGCCTGGCATACCAGGCATTTGCTTTCGCGTCGCTCCATCGCTGCGCGTCGGCAGCATGCGCCATGGGGACAGCCATCACCACGGTAACGAACAACCACGTCATCCAGCCCTTGTGAATCATTGTTGTTCTCGCTCTTTGTTTAAGCGTTGATCATGAAGAATAGTCCGGCATGGCCGGATGCGAGCTTCGCTCGCCTCACCCCACCCCAACCCTCCCCTGCGCACAGGGGAGGGAGCACATCGTTGCAAGTGTCATTCATCTCAACTAAGCGACGGAAATGCGGTGATGCGCAATTTGGCTCCGGCATAAGGCACCAGCGTGATCGCTTGTACGGGCTCATCGTTGGATGGTTCCACTTTGGCCGGTACGGGCTCTGCGTTACCCTCCTCGGCCTTCCATGCAGGGACGTAACGCCCTTGCAGCGCCAATTGCACCGCAGGCGTGACGCCTGCAAAAGGCTTCTCGCCGATGGGATGTTCGCTCACGACGACAGGCACATCGGGCTCGATGCCCAGATTCCAGCGCGAACCGGGATAGACCTGCCAATCGTTGGTCGGGCCGCGCTTGCGCCAGATAACCCAGTTTTCCTTGATCGGCAGCACATAGACCAGAGCTCCTCGGCTGAAACTGAGAGCACCGCTGTAGCCTTGTTCGATTTTTACTCCCGCGTTGAAGCGCACTTCAACGACATCGCCTGGCGCCCAGGTGCGTTCGATCGTTGTAAAGCCATCTGCAGCCTTGATCGATTTTCCATTGACCGTGATGTGCGTGTCTTGCGACCACGCCGGCATGCGCAGACGCAATGGAAATGCCAAGGCACGCTGCGGCTTGATGGTGATAGTGACGGTTTGCCGGAAGGGGTAATCACTCACCTGCTCAACCACCACGGGTACGTCTCGCACCACTGTCTTGACCATACAAGGTGCATAGCTCATCGCGGCCAAACCCTGATCGGCCGTCGCCATCCACAAGCTGTTGGCGAACTTGGGCCAACCTTGATGGAAATTCGCCGTACAGCAGCGGAAATTGGGCTCCAGTCCAAACAGGTTCGACTCCGGGCCATCCGTGGTCCACGGTTGGCGATGCAAGCTGCACTCCACCTGGTTGGGTTGCTGGTTGTACTGATGCGTCCACATGTCGTCGGTCAACGCAGCAGGCAGCGCATTGAACGCGATACGTTCCAGGCGGTCGCCCAGCGCGGCATCGCCGGTAATCGCCAGTGCCAGCTCCAGCGAAAACATGGTCTCCACGACGGTGCAGAGCTCGGTGCCTTGCGAAGGACTGCGGCCAGCCAGGTGTTCATCGGCGGAAAACATGCCGTTGGGCAAGCCGTGATAAGTATCGAGCATCAACAATTGATGATGGATCGCATCGCGATCGGTGGCATTGCCGGACACAACCGACCATACGGGCGATGCTTTCAGCGCCTGCGCATTGTTGACGCCGTGCACTTGCAGGCCGATATCTTCCATGAATGCATCGGTGCCGCCGGCCTGCTTGCGTAGTGCATCCGCATCGACCTTTTGCGTGAACCGAAAGCGGGCAAAGTCGCCCTGCCAGTCATAGCCCTGCTGCTTGAGCAACTGCGCCAGCTCAAGCAGCTTGGGATCGTGCGTGTGCTGATAGAGCCATAGCACCGAGACCAGTTCGTCCTGCCAACGCATGCGGCCCCAGTCGCGCAAGGGGCGCGCCGGCATGGCTTGCAACTGATAATGAAAATAGCGCGTCATCAAGGGCATCACGCGCGGATCGACGGTGAGCTCGTGATACTGGGTCAGCACCTTGAGCATGACCATGCGCGGCCACCAATCGTCGTTGCTGCGGGGACCGAACATCCCGTTCTCCCACGGATGGTCCAGCGTCCAGTTGATAAAGCGCATTGCCTTGGCTTTGAGCTGAGGCGAATCCAACTGCCAAGCCAGCGGCACCAGGCCATCGAGGAAATAAGGACCGTCTTCCCACGACTCGCCTTTGCCGCCTGACCAACCGCTATCCGGCCCCACGATCGGCCAGAACTCGTCCAAATGGCCGCCCAAACCACTCGCCTGGATTTGCAATTGCCGCAACAACCAGCCACTGGCCTTGATCGAGCCGGTAGGCAGCAGTGCAAAGAGTTGTGGTGTCAAAGGCGCCTGAGGAAACAACGGTGCTTGCTCCGCGCTACCCGCTAGCGCACCGACCGTCGAACTCTTGGCGGCGTCGAGCGGGCGGAACGACATCGCACTCATGGCGCCCGCCAAGGCCATGCCTTGCAAAAAGGACCGGCGACTCATCGGGGAAAGCTGGGACATGCTCAGGCCCTTGGCTCGTGAGGGGCCTGAGTGTTGTCCAATCATCCGACAAATTCAAATGCCAAGGGGGAAATTGACGAAAGAGAAGTCGTTGGTAACCAGCAAAGGCTCATGCTGAGTCGATTACACCTTGGAGCCGCCATCCACACGCAACGTGTCGCCGGTGATCCAGCGGGCATCATCGGAAGCCAGGAAGGTAATGGCACCCGCAATGTCATCAGGCTGGGCGATGCGCTTGATCGATTGCATCGCCAAGGTGGCGTTTCGGCCTTCATCCGTCTTGGTGAAGTTGGACATGTCGGTTTCCACAACGCCGGGCGCTACGGCGTTGACGCGGATACCGCGCGAACCCAGCGCCGCGGCAAAGTGTTTGACCATCGTATCGATGGCACCCTTGGTTGCGGCGTAGGCTGAAAGATTGCCCACCGCCGCACGCGCCGCCAAAGAGGACGTGAAGATGACGCTGCTGCCCTCGCGCAGCACGCCAAGCAACTGCTGCACCAGGAAGAACGGCGCGCGCACATTCACCGCAAACAGCTGATCGAAGTCGGCGACCGTCGTGTCTTCGATCGTAGCGGCCCTGAATACGCCAGCGTTGGCAACCAGGATGTCCAATCGGTCACCGACGATGGCGTGAACTTGCCGGGCCAGTTCATGCGGACCATTCGGCGTGCCCAGATCCGCTCCTACTTTTTCCGCACGGCCACCTGCCTTGCGGATTTCTTCCACCACAGCCTCGGCTTCTTTTTGCGCGCTGCCGTAATGGACCAGCACCTGGGCACCGGCTTTGGCAAGCGCCAGCGCGGCGGCACGGCCGATGCCGCGGGATGCGCCGGTAACCAGCGCGGTTTTACCCGTGAGATTGCTCATGATCATGCTCCAGAAGAAAAGACGGAAGGGTTGAATGCGTGCGCATTACTGCGCAAGGAAAGTACTCACGTGTTGCACGAACTGTTCCGGATACTGGTATTGCGAACCGTGGTTGGCATCCGGATATAGAATCAGCTGCGCGTTCGGAATGTGCTGCTGCAGGATGTAAGAGTTGACGGTGTAGATGATCACGTCCGTGCCGCCATTCATCACCAGCGTGGGTTGATGAAGATGCTGCAGGTAGTCATAGGGGTTTTCGCGCGGCGCGCCCCACTTGCCTAGTGCTTCGATCTGCGCTGGGGCGACTTTCTCGCTTACCTCCGGATCGCGCTCCTGCGTACGCAGACGAAACCGCTTGAGGAAAGCGCGGCCGGCTGCCTGACTGGCTTGCGAATCGGTGAAGAACACTTTCAACCACAGGTGATCGGGTTCGTCGTAGGAGGCGCCGAAGATGTGCTGCGCTTCGGGTGTGAGCGAGGCCATGCCCTCACCGCTGCGTGGCCCCGTACCGACCAGAATGAGCTTGCGCACCAGCGGTGGCTCATCGATTGCCAGCGTTTGCGCCACCAAACCACCGAGCGAAAAACCCAATACGTCGACCTGGGTAAGCCCCAGTGCCTTGATAAAGGTTGCGGCATTGGCAGCCATGCCTTCGATGGTGGTCGGAACCTCACCGGAGGTACTTGAAATGCCGGCGTTATTGAACAGGATGACTTCGCGATCTTTGGCAAAGCCGTCGGTAATGGCCGGATCCCAGTGGTCCATGGTGCCGGTGAAATGCATGTTGAGCACCAAGGGCACGCCGCCGGTCTTGCCGAACCGACGATAGGCAAAGCGGATGCCGTTGGCTGCTACGTATTGGGTGGGTGCAGTCTGGTGAGTATGGGTGGTCATGATGACAACTCCGGTCATGGAATATCGGTTTGGAACCCTCCACCCGGCCAAGCTTGTGAGGCATTGCCGTGGAAAGTGCCGTATCGCTTCGAAGCGCAATCTAGGCTTATATGGCGTATTTGAAAAAGACTTAATAAGCTGTCTGTCATGCCTAGAAAGCATGATCTAGGAAACCAATCATGGAACTTCGCCATTTGCGGTACTTCATTGCGGTTGCCGAAACAGGAAGTCTCACGATTGCAGCGGAGCGGCGCTTATATACCTCACAACCTTCACTCAGCCGCCAAATCAAAGATCTGGAAGACCAAGTAGGCGCGGATCTGCTGGCTCGAAGCGCCCGCGGTGTCACGCTGACGGAAGCCGGCAAGGTGTTCTTCGATCACGCCAAGATGGTGCTGAGCCAGGTAGACGCCGGCATTGAAGCGGCACGCAAGGCTGCGCAACCCAGCAAGCAGCGTTTCGCGATGGGTTTTCTCACCGGTCAGGAAATGACGTGGCTGCCCGAGGCCATGCATATTCTTCGCGCTGAACTGCCGAACATCGACGTGACGGTTTCCAGCGACTACTCACCGGACCTTGCCGACGCATTGGTACGAGGCAAACTGGATCTTGCCTTTCTTCGCGCCGAGCCTGACTACGATCTGATCTATCGCCCCGTGATGCAGGAGCCCCTGGTCGTCTTGATGCCAAGCGATCACCGTCTGGCATCGCGCGACAAGATCCGCGCCAGGGATCTGCTGGGCGAGCCCTTTATCGGCATGGGCAACAAGGCCACCGTGCTGCGTGCCGTGATCGATGATTATCTGCGCAGCGCGAAAGTAGACATCACGCCCGGCCAAGTCGTCGACAATCCGGCCATGGTGATGTCACTGGTCGCTTCGACGCGAGGCGTCACCTTGATCCCGGCGTACGTGCAGAAGCTGATGCCCTGGTCGGTGACGAGCCGTCCGTTGGCGGGCAAGGCACCGACCATTGATCTGGCGATCGGCTACCGCAGATCAAATCATTCGCCCATCCTGAAAATGTTCTTGTCGCATCTGGATGAATTGATGAAGCGTGTGTCTGCACCCAAGCATTGAGTACTTGCTCGGACGATTACGGCATCGCATGTAGCGCGGCACCATAGCCGGAAGGACCGGCCTTGAGCATGGCTGCGAGTATGCCCAGCCCTTCCTCGACACGCCCGACATGTTCTTCTGCGCTAAAGCACACCCGCACGGCATGCGGCGTCGGCTCACGTCCCGGCACGAAGATATCGGTCGGTGCCAGCGAAACACCGAGGTGTTCGGCGTTCGCAACGAACTCATCCACCCGCCACGGTTCGGGCAGTGGAAGCCAGATATGAAAGGCTGGTGTTGCAGCCGGTACGAAGAACGATGCCAGATGGCGGACGGCCATGCGCTGACGTTCCTGTGCCGCGCGAACACGCCGCTGCATGATCGACGAGGCCGTCCCGTCGTCGATCCAGCGGCTGGCCATTTCAGCGGCGAGCGGAGGTGTCCAACTCGTCGCGCCGATACAGGAGGCGATGGCGTTGCGTTGCGTGGGTGACGACGTCACGACGTATCCGACGCGCAGCCCTGACGCCAGGCATTTCGAAAAGCTGCTGAGATAAATCACCGCTTCGGGCGCCAGTGCCTGCAGTGGCGTTGGCGTGTCCGTCGCCATGAAGCCCCAGGCATCATCTTCGATGGCCACCAATGCCTGCTCACGCAGAACAGCTGTAATGGCACGGCGCCGGCGCTCGGACATGGTAAGTGCCGTCGGTGTATGCACGCTGGGCATGGTGTACAGCACGCGCGCGCCAGTGGTTTGCTGCGCATGGACAAGCGCATCGGGCAGGATGCCTTCATCATCACCCGCCACGGCAACCAGGCGCAGCTGATGGATGGCCGCAAGCGCTTTGATGCTGGGGCTGGTGAGCGCTTCGGTAAGTACGACGTCACCGGGTGCCGTGAGCGCCGCCAGCGAAGCCGCCAAGCCATGCTGGACACTGGTACACAGCAACACATCTTCCGCGGTGACAGATAAACCGAAGTGGCGCAGCCATCGCGCACCCGCTGCGCGATGTTGCGGGCGGCCTGCATACGGTGAAACACCCATCAGATCGGCCACGTTTCGATCTTGCGACAACTGCATCAGCATCTCGGCCAGCGGTCGTTCCACGTCGCTTGCCGCCGGATAGTTCAAGGCGAAATTGATCGCAACCGTTTTGCCCAAGCCGGTGCTGTGAATCGCCGCATCACCTGTCGCCGTAACGAACGTACCGCGCCCTACTTCCGCACTGACGACACCCATGCGTTCCGCGATTGCATAAGCACGATTCACCGTGCCGGGCGTGATGCCCAAGTGTTTTGCCAGCGCTCGCTGCGTGGGCAATTGGTCACCGGGGCGAAGCCGTCCTGATGCGATGTCTGCAGCGATAGCTTCGGCCAGCCGTTCGGCCCAACGGCCACCACCCGGGAGCTCGGGGCGCCAGGTGGATGGGGTTTCGGCTTGTCTTGACATGCCTGCGCTCCGATTGTAGCGTCCATAAATCGACACAATTGAATCAATAAGACAAATTGTATCGATACATTTCTGCTCCAGCAAGTCCGGCCAGGAGATACCTCATGAAGCGCTTTTCCCTTGCGGCGACGTCTTTGTTTGTTTGCACATGCGGGCTAATGAACCCAGCGTGGGCACAGGCGTCTTCCCCTTCTGACATGACCATGCCAGCAACGGCAACCCACCCCAGCAGTGCACAAGAACAGAGAAACCTTGCCACGTTCGCCAAGATCAAAAACCTTGCCGGCGAATGGAAGGCTCCGCTCGACGACAACGGCACCATGGTGAATATTTTCCGGCCGTTCGCCTATGGCACCAAAGTGCTCGCGGAAGAATGGGAAAACGGCAGGCACATTACGTCCACCATTTTCTATATGGTGGATGGCGAATTGCGTGCCGATCACTATTGCGACTATCGCAACGAACCACGCTACACCCTGGAACCGGCAACGAACGACGCCAATACGCTGCAATTCAAATTCCGCTACGCCACCAATCTCGACCGATACCCTATCCACTTCCACTCCACGACATGGCGGTTGGTGGACAACAACCATCTCGTCCAGGATTGGTATACCGAGGGTGATAAGAAACCGGTCGCACCGATACGGATGGAGTTCACGCGGACGAAGCTGTCGGTGCGGGAAGATGGTTCGCCTACGGTGTTTTCGGTTGATGAAGTTGAGAAGGCGAAGAGTTAGCGTTATCGCGCTTTGCTTGGTGTCTTAGCCAGATCCATGTTTACTTTGTTGCTGGCTATAGCCATTCAAACTGGGATGAAAGCGAGCGCCCCCTTATTGCCGTCATTCCGGCGAAGGCCGGAATCCATGCTTCGTACTGGCGATGGATTCCGGCCTTCGCCGGAATGACGACTCGCGCTGAAACAGCCTTAACACAAGCTTCGATTCTTGCCGGAACGATGGAAAGACATAGGGATATATCAGGGCTTTCATCCCAACCTAGGTGGGATCCTTCTCATACCGCGCCACCCCATCCGGCAACTGTACCCACGCATGCCGCCGGCACTCGTACACCGAATCCTGCGGCGGCGGAAAATGGGGATCAGCAAAAGCACCTACCGCCACCATGACGTAGTTGTCGTTGCCTTCTTCCGTATGAAACACATTGCTTCCACACGTAGGGCAAAATCGAAAGCGGTACTTCGAGCCTTGATCGCCAGTGCGAACAAATTCGGTGGCGTTGCCCGTGACCGTATAAGGCACGGCGAACGCTGCCAGCGCCGCAAACACGCTACCGGTACGCTGTTGGCAGGCGAGGCAGTGGCAAACGCCCGCGCCCAAGGTTTCTCCGTGAACTTCAATGCTTAGCTGCCCGCAATAGCAGGAAGCCGTTTTGCTCGACATGGCGATCCCTTATGAAGGTTGGCGTGGCCGCAAACGTTGCGGATGGTACGCCTTCTTTCACGCCGAGTGCCGGCCGGTTCGAACCGGCCGGCACTGGAGCACGGCATCGATCAGTGCTGTTCGCCTTGCTGGCGAATGGCATCGAGTTCTGCCAGAACGTGTTGCGGCAGCTGCAATGCAGCGGCTTGCAGGTTTTCGCGCAAGTGTTGCAATGAGGAGGTGCCGGGAATCAGCAGGATATTGGGTGCGCGTTGCAGCAACCAGGCAAGCGCAACCTGCATCGGCGTGGCGCCAAGCTCAGCGGCAATCCTGGATAGCCCGGATGACTGGATCGGCGTAAAGCCACCCAGCGGGAAGAATGGCACGTAAGCGATGCCCTTCTGTGCCAGCTCGTCAACCAGCGCGTCATCTTCCCGTTGCACCAGGTTGTATTGGTTCTGCACACAGACGATTTCTGTAATGCCTTGCGCTTCGGCGACTTGCGCTGATGTGGCGTTACTCAAACCGACGTGACGGATGAGACCCTGCTGCTGCAGTTCGGCCAGTGCTTCGATCTGTCTGGCAATCGAACCTTCACTGGGCGAATGCACGTTGCCCATGATGCGCATATTGACCACATCCAGCACATCCAAGCCAAGGTTGCGCAGGTTGTCGTGCACGCCACGCTCGAGGTCTTCCGGCGTCTGCGCCGGCAACCACGAAGCGTCTGCGCCACGCACGGCGCCGAGCTTGGTGACGATCAACAAATCTTGCGGATACGGATGCAGCGCTTCGCGAATGATCTGGTTGGTGACGTGCGGCCCATAGAAATCGCTGGTGTCGATATGGTTGACGCCGGCCGCTACCGCTTCGCGCAAAACCGCGATAGCCGTGTTGCGGTCCTTGGGCGGACCGAAAACGCCGGGGCCGGCGAGTTGCATGGCGCCATAACCCATCCGGTTCACGGTGCGGCCGGCGAACGAGAAGGTGCCTGCGGCGGAAACGAGCTTGGACATGAGGATCTCCTGGGTGGGTACCCATCTACTATGCCGTCAACGCGTTTGTTAGATAATCCGCCGCAATGTGCACGGGCTGTGCGAATAACTGAACAATGGCCGTAGAGATCAACGACCTTGCCGCCTTCCTGTCCGTGGCTCGCGCCGGCGGTTTTCGCGATGCGGCCCGGGTGAGCGGCGTGTCTGCATCCGGCTTGAGCGCGGCGGTACGCCGGCTGGAAATGAAGCTCGGCGTGCGGTTGCTCAATCGCACCACACGCAGCGTCGCACCTACCGAAGCGGGGCTGCGCCTGATCGAGCGACTGGCGCCGGCGCTGGCTGAAATGGAAGCCGCGCTGGATGTACTGAACCGGTTCCGCGATCGCCCGGCAGGCACGCTGAAACTCAACGTACCGGCGGGCGTTGCGCGCGTCATATTGCCGCCCATCATCACGGCGTTTCTGAAAGCCTACCCGGACATTCGCATGGAGACGGTGGTGGAGGACAGCTTCGTCGATGTGCTTTCCGCGGGATGCGATGCCGGCATCCGCTACGACGAGCGGCTTGAGCAGGACATGGTGGCGATTCCGATTGGTCCACGCGTGCAACGCTTTGCCACCGCCGCGTCACCAGGCTATCTGGATCAGCATGGCCGCCCGCAACATCCGCGCGACTTGCTTGCCCACGCTTGCTTGCGCGGACAATTTTCAAGCGGTGCCATGCCGGCGTGGGAATTTGAACGCGATGGCGAAGTGATTCGCGTGGACACGACCGGACCGTTGCTGGTGCGGCCTGGTCCGGCCTTCGATCTCGCCATCAGTGCTGCCATCGGCGGGCTCGGCATTGTGCACTTGTACGAGGACTGGGTGCGTCCGCAACTCGACAGTGGCGTGCTCGAACCCATTCTGCAGCCCTGGTGGCAGAACTTTGCCGGACCGTTTCTGTATTACCCGGGACATCGTCACTTGCCGGCGCCGCTGCGTGCGTTTGTGGATTTCGTGAAGGAAAGCAATGCGTCGAGCTTCGCGATGCGCTGAAGCGCGAAGCGATTCTTTCGTTTGGCGGAAGGCTGCCTGCCGTGCTGCATGGCTTCGGTCCATCTGTCAACGCGCGTAAAGTTGTGCGCGTCTCCCGCCTTCCCCAGCACAGGAGTCTTCGATCATGGCGACACTCCCCTCTTCGCCCTTGCTTGACCGCATTGGCATGCGATTGCCCATCATTCAAGCGCCCATGGCCGGCGTTTCCTCGCCTGCCATGGCAGCGGCAGTGAGCAACAACGGTGGCCTCGGCTCGCTCGGCGTAGGCGCCATGAATGCGGCGCAAGCGCGGGAAGCGATTCATCAGTTTCGTACGCTGAGCCAAGGGCCGCTCAACGTGAACGTGTTCGTGCATCGGCCGGCACAGGCCAATACGCAGAAGGAAGCCGCGTGGCTCAAGCGCTTGCGTTCGGAGTTTGATCGTACCAAGGCGCAACCGCCGGAAAATTTGCGGGAAATCTATACCTCGTTTCTTGTCGACGACGAGATGCTTGCCATGCTGGTGGAGGAAAAGCCGAAAGTGGTGAGCTTTCACTTCGGCCTGCCACGCCCGGATCAGATCGCAGCACTGCACCAGGCCGGCATCGTGCTGCTGGCGTCCGCCACTAATGCACAGGAAGCCAAGGCGCTTGAAGCGGCGGGCGTCGACGCGATGGTGGCCCAGGGTTATGAAGCAGGCGGGCATCGCGGCGTATTCGATCCGGATGTCGACGATAGCCGCATGGGTACGTTTGCACTCACGCGTGTCTTGGTGCGAACGCTTGGCATTCCGGTGATTGCGGCGGGCGGCATCATGGACGGTGCGGGTATTGCTGCGGTGTTGAAGCTTGGTGCGGTTGCTGCACAACTGGGAACGGCATTCGTGGCTACTGATGAGTCGCTGGCGGACAAGGGATTTCGTGCCCTGCTGTTTAGCGATGCGGCGCATCACACGGTGATGACGCGCGTGATTTCGGGACGGCCTGCGCGCAGCTTGGCGAATGACTTTACGCGCTGGGGTGCGGATGTGCCGGATGATGTGGTGCCGGATTATCCCGTGACGTATGACGCGGGCAAGGCGTTGAATGCGGCAGGGAAGGCTGCGGGATTGAGTGGATATGGTGCGCAGTGGGCAGGGCAAGGAGCGCCGTTGGCGCGGGCGTTGTCTACAGGGGCGTTGATGAAGGCGTTGGAGAGTGAGGTTGAGCAGGCCTTGGGTTGAATTTCCCCAGCCTTGACTCTCTTGCCACGTTGTCAGTCCGGCGAAGCACTGCGTAGGCTGGGGTGCAAACCCCAGCATTGGATTGCATGAGCATATCGATGTTGGGGTTTGCACCCCAACCTACTAGCTGTAGCAAACTCCTCCGCAGCCGCCGTTCAACTCACCACCACGAGGCACGCCTTATGGACCGCATCGACGCCATGAAAGTCTTCGTTACGGCGCTGGATGAAGGCAGTCTCGCTGGCGCAAGCCGAAAAACCGGGCGATCTGCCGCGGCAGTGAGCCGGGCGATTGCCTTTCTGGAAACCCATGTCGGTGTGCCGCTGCTGCACCGGACCACCCGCTCCATCAAGCTGAGCGAAGCCGGCGAACGCTATGCCATGGCGTGCCGAAAGATGCTTGCGGATCTGGAAGAAGCAGATCGTCAAGCAGCGGGAGAAAAGTCGGTGCCGCACGGCACGTTGACCATTACCGCTACCGTTTACTCGGGCGTGGAATTGCTGCGTCCGATCGTGGATGCGTTCATGGAGCAATACCCGACCGTCAATGTGCGCATGTATCTGCTGGAAAGGCCGGTCAACCTTATCGACGAAGGTATGGACTTGGCGTTGCGCATTACGCATCTGCCCGATTCGACGCTGGTTGCGCATCGCGTCGGTGAGGTGCGCAGGGTGGTGGTGGCATCGCCGCGTTATCTGGCTACGCATCCCTGCATTGATGAACCGGCGCACCTGTCCAAGCATCCGGTGGTTGCCTTGCAGCATGGCGGCATCGATTCGTGGACGTTTCCGCCGCAGGAAGGTTCATCGGTACCACTGGCTGTTCCCATCACGCCTCGCCTGGTGGTGAATAACGTGCGTGCAATCATCGCGTCGGTCGTCGATGGGTATGGCGTGACGCGCCTGCTTTCGTATCACGTGGCGGCAGAAATCAAGCAAGGCTTGTTGCGCATCGTGCTTGCCGACGCGGAACCGGCGCCGATTCCCGTTCACCTCGTTGCGCCGTATGGACGTCTTTCTGTACCGAAGGTGCGTGCCTTTGTGGACTTCGCCCTGCCCCGCCTGCGCGCGCAATTTGCAAGCCTGGCCAAGGCGGCGGAGATGAAGCCGGATGCGACGATTCCACCGCGCCGCGGAAGAGTGTCTGCCGGATAGCAGGGATTCGCTATCGCACATGATGAGCCTAGATTGAAGGCGTCGGCGCTCCCCACTGATTCGGTAGCGCGCTGGCTTCCCTTCCTTCTAGCGAGATCGACATCATGAGCAACTCACGCAAAGTCGCCATCATTACCGGCGCATCCCAAGGTATCGGCGCAGGCCTGGTCAAGGCATTCCGCGATCGCGATTACCGCGTCGTCGCCAACTCACGCTCGATCAAGCCGTCCAGCGATCCCGACGTGCTTGCCGTGGCTGGCGATATTTCCGATCGCGCGGTGGCCGAACGCATCGTCAAGGAAGCATTGGCGCGCTTCGGCCGCATCGATACGCTGGTCAACAACGCGGGCGTGTTCGTCGCCAAACCGTTTACCGCCTATACCGTCGAGGACTACGCCAACATCTTGGCCACCAACCTCAATGGCTTTTTCCATATCACCCAGTTGGCCGTCGCCGAGATGGAAAAGCAGCGCAGCGGCCACATCGTCAACATCACCACCACGCTGGCCGAGTACGCCATCGATGGCGTGCCGTCGGTGTTGGCGTCGTTGACCAAGGGTGGCCTCAATGCGGCAACCAAGTCGTTGGCGATCGAATATGCCAAGCGTGGCGTTCGCGTCAACGCGGTGGCGCCCGGCGTGATCAAGACGCCGATGCATGGGCCGGAAACACACGCTGCGCTGGCTTCGCTGCATCCGGTCGGTCGCATGGGTGAGATCAGCGATATCTCGGATGCGGTGCTGTTTCTGGAATCCGCCGGTTTCGTCACAGGCGAAATCCTGCACGTCGATGGCGGCCAGAGCGCGGGTCATTGATCGCTTTGGGGCGAGCGCAACGCTCGCCCCCCCGGCTAATTGAGGAGAACCATCATGCCTATCGTCAACATCAAGGTGACCCGCGAGGGTTCGAGCCCCGGCCAAAGTGTGGTCACGGCAGAACAAAAGGCCGCACTGATCAAGGGAGCCAGTCAGCTGTTGCTGGATGTGCTCAACAAGCCGCTCGAATCGACCTTCGTGGTGATCGACGAAGTGGAACTGGAGAACTGGGGCTGGGGCGGCCTGCCGGTTCCCGAGTATCGAAAGCAGTTGCAGGCCAAATAGAGGTCACGGCGTTCTGATGTTTGAAGCTTTTCGTAAGGTTGGGCGCGGCATCATTGGCTGGATGTCAGGTTTTGCCAGAACACCACCATGGGAGTCGTCACATGAAGAAGAAAGTCGCGCAGGCACTTGCCCTGGCAGGGCTGCTCTGCACGCCGCTGTGGGCCGGGGCGCAAAGCTCGGATGCCTATAAGGTCACGCATCAATATGAACTGGGCGGCACGGGAGGGTGGGATTATCTGTCACTCGACCAGGACGCCCACCGCCTGTTTATTGCGCGCAACGACCACGTGATGGTGGTCGACCCGGCCAGCGGCAAGGTACTGCAGGAAATTCCGGGCATGGAGCACGTGCACGGCGTGGCGCTGGTCCCCAGCCTGCATCGTGCCTATGCCAGCAATGGCCACGGCAACAACGTCAGCGTGATCGATCTCAATACCCTCAAGGTGGTGGGCCATATCGCCGTCAGCGGCAAGGACCCGGACGCCATCATCTACGATCCGGCCACGTCGCACGTGCTGACCATGAATGGCGACAGCAACAACATCAGCGTGATCGATCCGGTCAGCGGCAAGGAACTGACCACCATCGCGCTGGCCGGCAACCCCGAGTTCGCGGCGAGCGACGGCCAAGGGAATGTCTACAACAACATCGAAGACAAGGCCGAACTGGCGCATATCGATATCAAGACCGGCAAGGTGCTGCACACCTGGTCGCTGGCGCCGTGCGAAGGCCCGACTGGGCTGGCGGTGGATGTAGCGAACAAGCGCGTGTTTTCCGCATGCGCCAACGGCTGGCTGATCGTGACCGATGCGACGGATGGCCACCAGGTGGCCAAGCTGCCGATCGGCAAGCGGCCCGATGCTGCCGCCTACAACCCGCAGACGCATGAAGTGTTCGCCTCCAGCCGCGATGGCGTGCTGAATGTGTATCACCAGGATTCGGCGGATCAGTACTCCAAAGTGGTGGACGTGCCGACCATGAAGAGTGCGCGCACCATGGCGCTGGATGCGGCGTCGAACCAGGTTTACCTGGTGGGCGCGAAGGTGGCGGAGAAAGGGAAGCCGGTGAGTGGGTTTACGTTGTTGGTGGTGGGGAAGCCGTAAGAGCAATGCGCTGAGCTTGAAGTTCGCCGAAAGGCACTGTCCCACCTGATGTCATTCCGGCGCAGGCCGGAATCCAGTTTGAATGCATCGTGCGAAGCACACGAACTGCTTTTAATGTTGTGTGCTGCGCACGCCATGCTTGACTGGATTCCGGCCTGCGCCGGAATGACGATTCGCTCTGAAACAGCATCACCAGGCATATTGAGTTCCTACACTCACCGCCCAACCAACTGCTCCAAATGCGCCGGATAACGCCCACCTACCACGGTAATCTGCGCTAGCGCCGACTGGATCGCATCCAAATCCCCCGCATCCAGCTGCACATTCATCGCGCCGATGTTTTCTTCCAGCCGATGCAGCTTGGTGGTGCCGGGAATCGGCACAATCCACGGTTTCTGCGCCAGCAGCCAGGCAATGGCGATCTGCGCACGCGTGGCGCCCTTGCCGTCGGCAATCTTGCCAAGCACGTCGACCAGGCCCGCATTGGCCTTGCGGTTTTCTTCCGAGAAGCGCGGCACGACGTTGCGGAAATCGCTTTTGTCGAAACGGGTGGTTTCGTTGATGGCACCGGTGAGAAAGCCCTTGCCGAGCGGACTGAACGGTACAAAGCCGATGCCCAGCTCTTCCAGCGTGGGCAGAATGTCTTGCTCAGGTTCGCGCCACCACAGCGAATATTCGCTCTGCAAGGCAGCGACTGGCTGCACGGCGTGCGCACGGCGAATGGACTGCACGCCAGCTTCGGACAAGCCGAAATGTTTCACTTTGCCCTGCTGGATCAGCTCCTTCACAGCACCGGCAACATCTTCCATCGGCACGTTCGGATCGACCCGGTGCTGATAGAACAGGTCGATGCGATCGGTTTTCAGGCGCTTGAGCGAAGCCTCGGCCACGGCGCGGATGCGTTCGGGGCGGCTGTCGACGCCCTTGCCCGGCTCGCCATCTTTGAACCCGAACTTCGTGGCAATGACCACCTGGTTGCGAAATGGCGCCACGGCATCGCCAAGCAGTTCTTCGTTCGCGAATGGACCATAGGCTTCGGCGGTATCGAAGAAAGTCACACCACGCTCGAAGGCATCACGAATAAGCTGGATGCCCGCAGACGTTTCGACGGCCGGGCCATAGCCAAAGCTCAAGCTCATACAGCCAAGGCCGATTGCCGAGACTTCCAGGCCACCGTTACCGAGTTTACGTTTTTGCATGCGTATGTCTCCTGCCGGATTTCGTTGACAGGAGATGCTACGAAGAGTGCCGGCGAGGATTAAGATCCGCCACCCGCATGGGCTTATGCATGGCATTCATCAATGTCGCCGCACGCAGGTTGGGGGTAAACCCCAACATGGCGCGATGACATGCATGGCGACGTTGGGGTTTACACCCCAACCTACGGTGATCTTTCGTAACGCAGTGCGTCGATCACCACCGCCATGGCGCGCGAGGATTGGCGCCGGCTCGGGTAATAAAGGTGGTAGCCGGGAAACGATGAACACCAGTTTTCGAGCACGCGCTCCAGACGCCCATCGACAATGTGCTGCAAGACCATGTCCTCAGGCAGGTAAGCCAGGCCGCATCCGGCCAGACACGCCCTGAGAATATGCGAGCTGCTGTTGAATACCCATTGGCCATCGACGCGGGCTTTCAGCTCCTGCCCTTTCTTGTCGAACTCCCAGGCAAGCAAGCCGCCATGTGTCGGCAGGCGAAGATTGATGCAATTATGGGCGGCCAGATCGCGTGGTGTGCGGGGACGCGGGTGCTGTACGAAGTAGGCCGGCGTTGCCACCACCGCCATGCGCATATCCGGCCCGATGCGCACCGCAATCATGTCTTTCTCAACCTGGTCCCCCAGGCGTACACCTGCGTCGTAACGCTGCGCGACGATATCGGTCATGCCGTAGTCAATGGTGATCTCGAGGTTGATATCCGGGTAATGCGGCATAACCTTCGAGAGCTTGGGCCACAGGATGGTGTTGGCGGCATGCTCGGCGGTGGTGATGCGGATGGTGCCGGCCGGTTTGTCGCGAAACTCGCTCAAGGCCGTCAGCTCTGCTTCGATTTCCTCAAAGCGCGGCCCGATGGTGCGCAACAGGCGCTCACCTGCTTCGGTGGGTGAAACACTGCGCGTGGTGCGCGTGAGCAAACGCAAGCCAAGCCGCGATTCCAGCGCGCGGATGGTATGGCTCAACGCCGACTGGGATACGCCAAGCTGCGCCGCTGCGCGCGTGAAGCTGCCCTCCCGTGCCACCGCGAGAAAGGCGAGCAGATCGTTGAAGTTCTCGCGCGGCATTCATGAGCCCTGTTCATGGGAGCATACGGATTATACGTCCCATCCCGCACCGACCAGTCCCTGTTCACACGCAGGACATCCGGAACCAGTGAGACTCTTCGGTTTCAAAGCACCATCCAGCCTCAAGAAACAGGGAATGCTCGTGCCGTACCGCCATATCTTTCGACGTTCTTTTCACCCTTTGGCCTGCCTGCTGCTGTCGGCCACCTGCCTGGGCCTGATGCATCCGGCGCAAGCGCAAAAAAGAGCGACGCGCGAGCAAGGCGCCGGCCAGCTCAACATCCAGGTGAACGACGATCGCATGACGCTGAGCATGGCGCGCGTGCCGCAGATTTACCTCTACGGCCCGATCGATGCCGATGCACCGCAACGCTTCGAATCCTTGATGAGGTCGGGTCGCATCAAACAAGGTTCGGACGTCTATTTGAATTCGCCGGGCGGCAGTGTCGATGCCGGCATCGCACTGGGCCGCCTGTTCCGGCAAGGCTCGATCGTGACGCACCTGGGTGTGCCGCGGCTGCCCAAGCAAACGAGCACCTTCAACCGATCCGCGATGTGCGAAGGCGCCTGCGCCTACGCCTACCTCGGCGGCCTGTATCGCTGGGCAGTAAGCGGCAGCGATCGCATCGGTTTCCCTACCTATCGTGATCAGCAGACGCCAGCGGAGGTCACGACGTATCTGAAGGACATGGGTATCGATCTTGCGACGCTCACGACAACCGCAAGCGGAACCGCCCCTGCTGGATCCGCGCCGGATCCCACGCTTTGGCCCAACGGCGACGAGATGATCGCCAAGGGCCTGGCCAACAACGGCCGGCAGAATCTGATCGCCACCTATAAGTATTTGCAAGACCAGCCTTATCTCGAACTCAAGCAGCAGGATCGCAACGGCGAGCACAAGATCACTTTCATGTGCAAACCGGGCGGCGCCGAACTCACCACCTACAACACGATCGGTGCCGTACGCGCCCGGGGAATCGTGACACGCGAACAGCACTCGTATTTCGAGATCAACCAGCAGGAAACGCTGCCGCAAGAGCGCGGTGGCGTGAGCGTGGTGGATGAATCCGTGGTGATGCAACGCATCTATCCATTGAATCAATTGCAGCAACTGGCTTCAGCCAAGGCGATGGGAGCATGGGTGCGTGATCGCGCGGGCATACGCTACGGTTTTGCGTTCGAAGTAACCGGTGTGAAAAAGATACTCAACGATTTCTACGACGCTTGCACATGGACGACGCAGCAACATTCTTGAAATAGTTTTTGCCCCACTAGCTTGCGCTTACCTGACATAGCCATGGCTGCCTGATCAGCCATGGCTTTTTTATCGGCGCTACTAAGCATCCCCTAAGGCTTGCAATAGAAGCGAGCTAGTGCCGCTTCACGCAGTCACTCTATATAGACAAAGGCGCGACCACAGCCTGGCGTGACGTCGATCAGCGCCCCGCACGTCATCGTTTTGCAACAAGACACGCCATTCGGGCTGCACGCATGACGAACCGGTCCGCATCCGACCATCACTGCGTCTTTGAGGGATTTTTTAAATGAGCACACGCAAGCATGGCCAAAAGATTTTGGCTGCACTGATTGCCGTCGCCCTGATGGGTGGCAGCTTTGCAACACCTGTCTACGCTGATGACCAAGGCACCGCTGCGCCAACGCAGGATGTCACTTCAGGTCAAAACAGTTCGCAGCCGACAACATCCTCGACGCAAAGCGATGTCAGGCAGCTCAAGCAGGTTTCCGTTAGCGCCACGGTACAGACCGTTCCGCTTACCGCTGCCTATACCCAGGGCCTGATCGACGAGGACACGCTGCGCAATCTATCGCCTGCGCCCACCGTCACCGTACAGACCATGCTCAATCAGCAGCCTTCGATCTTCGCGTATGCCAATGGCCCGAATGGCGTGGAGACCACGATCTATCTGCGCGCGTTCAATTCCAGCCAGTTCTCCGAGACTTTCGACGGCGTGGCGCTGAATGACCTGTTCAACGGCGGCGTCACCGGCCAGGCCGAAAATCGCAACAACGTATTGCTGATTCCAGGCAACCTGCAATCAGTGGAGATCTATCGCGGCATCAACAACCCGGCGGTCAACTCCTATAACTCGCTGGGCGGCACCATCAACTTCGTGCCGCGTGAACCGGACGAGACGATGGGCGGCAGCGTTGGCGCCAGCTATGGCAGCTTCAAGAGCTGGGACTATCACGCCACGTTCAACACCGGCGACTGGAACGGCATCAAGCAGGTGTTTTCGTTCGACCATTCGGCCAGCCGCGGCTGGATCGACAACACCGGCGACCATAACAACAATTTCTACTGGGGCCTGAGCTACGACTTCAACGACAACAACCATCTGTCGAACTACCTGCTGTTCAACAACAACAAGGGTTTTTCGCCGTACAACATGCCGGCGCCGCTGCAGCAACAGTACGGCCGCAACTATCAGTGGCCGCTGAGCTGGACGAATGCGCCGATCAAGGACACCAACTGGATGGACATCATCGACTTCAAGTCGAACGTCAGCGAGGACATCCTGTTCCAGAACAAATTTTTCTTTGGCCGCAACGACTATCTGCGCACTTCGTTCTCGAACCCGATCTTCCAGCAGAGCGCAACCCAGCCTTACAACCTGGAAGATGATCCGAGCTCATCCGCGTTCTGGCTTGGCAATCCTTACGGGCCCACCTACGACCCGACCGCTGCATTCGGTTCGGCGGAAAACGGCACCGACTATCACTTCTACGGCTACACCACCAAAGGCGTGGGCGACTCGCCGAGCCTTACGCTGAAGCTGCCACAGAACGAGATCGTCATCGGCGCCAATGCCACCTATGGCGAGCTTTACTCGCGCGAATATTGGTATGGGTCTTCGCCCGTACCGAAGATCCTTGGTTACAACGATACATGGGACGAACACGATCGCCGCACGCTGACCTCGTTCTTCGTGCAAGACACCATCAGCCTGTTCGACAACACCCTGCATCTCACGCCGGGTGTGAAGTACATCTATGCCAGCACGACGGATCGCGACTCCGTAGGCATCTACTACCCCATTCCAGGCGAAATACACGACACCGAGCACTTTCTGTCGCCCACCTTCGGCATCAACTACCAGCTTATCGAAGGTTTGAACCTCTACGCCTCATACGGCAAGAACTTCAAGTTGCCCGACATATCGGCCTACTACGGCGCTTTTCAAGGTAACTCCATCGTTCCACCACACGCAAAACCCGAGTACGTGCAGGACTATGAAATCGGCGCACGCTATCAGATCGACGGCTTCAGCGTGATGGCGAACGGCTATCGCGAAAACTTTCAGAACACTTTCGTCACTGTCACCGATCCAAATACCCAGCTGAGCTTGTTCACCAACGGCGGCGCCTCCCGCTATCAGGGCGCGGAACTGCAATTGCAGAACAACTTCGGTTCGGTAGGTGTGGGTGATCTCAGCGCCTACTTCAACTACGCGCACAACCAGGCCAAGTTCACCTCCAGCTTCACGTCCGATTACGCCGGACAGGTCAACGCCGGCCAGCCGCTTGCCGGCGTGCCGCAGAATTTGATCAGCGCCGGTTTCGTGTGGAAGTACGAAGGCTGGCGTTTCAATATGGATGCGCGTTTCGTCGACAAGCAATACCTCGACCAACTCTATGCCGGCACGCCGACCGCTTCGACGATCAAACCGTATACGGTGGTCGACCTGGGTATCAGTGACACGATCCGCCTGCGGGATTCAGGCTTCGGCAAGCAGATTCGCGTGGGTTTGAATGTCGACAACCTGCTCAACCGCGAGTATTTGAATACGGCGTACACGGATACGGATTACTTCGGCAACAGCTTCATACGTGGGGTGATTGCACCGCCGCGGTCGATTACGGGAAGTGTTGACGTGGATTTTTAGCAGCCTTTGTCCCCTCTCCCACAGAAAGGGAGAGGGGTTGCTCTAACGTAGGTTGGGGTGCAAACCCCAACATCGTCATGCCCATGTATCCTGATGTTGGGGTTTGCACCCCAACCTACGCGAGCTCAGTCCATCAACGCCAATACACACTCATCCGCACCGCAACTGCGGCAGCACACGGCGAAGATCGACAGGCCCTGCGACGCCACCACCGGCCCGATCAAGCCTTCCAGATAACCGCTGAAAAACTTGCAGCTCGAACGCCCATCTTCGGTGCACAAAGGGCTGTTGCGGATGTGCAGCTGGTTGCCGGAATAATCCACTTCCGCCAGCGCGCGCAAGGCCGGCACGCCGATACGTTCCATCGCTTCGTCCACCCCCATCTTCGCCGTCACGGCGTGGTTGCGCTCGAACAGCCAGGTGCCGATGCGCTGACCGGCGAGCGACAATGATGATTCGCGTGCGCCCTCTTCCACCGCTTGCTCCAGCTTTTTCAGCAATGGGAGGATTTGCGGGTAGTCGCTCATCAGTTTTGGCAGCAGCTTTTCCACCGCTGCCTGGTCGGCATCCAACTGGATCAGTTCCTTGAAAGGCTCTGCTGGCGCCGGAGGTGGTGCTGGCGCGGGAGTGCGCACAAAGACGAATTCGGGCTCCGGTTCCGGTTCGGACTGCAGCAATGGCTGCGGTTTTACGAAGGGTTGTACCGGTTCCGGTGCAGCCGGCGTGCGGCTTACGACTTGCGCGATCACATCGGATGCCTTCGGCGAACGATTGGCTTCCGCCGGCTTGGGTGTTTCGGCAGGTGGCGCAGGCGGCGGAGGTGGTACGTAGCCGGCCGACACCGAACGCGAGGCCGCGAAGTGCGGCTTCGGCTGCCCTTCCACGACCGGAGAAATTTCGAAGCTGATGATGCGCTCGAGTTTATCCAGTGCGGTTTCCAGCGTGCGCTGATTGCGTGCCAGCCCACGCACGACCATGGTAAGCAATGTGCCGTTGCGATCATCGGCCAGGCGCTGGCGTACCAGCGCAAAACCGCATGCCGCGGCGCAGCGTCCGACATCGATAAGCAGACCCTCGCGCGACAGCGCGAGCGCCTGTATTTCCAGCTCGATCATTAGGCCCCCCTGTGTTCGATGCTGGTGATTGAGTGAAGCCTAAAGGATGAATGGTTGCGTCGGAAATTACCGTGATGCGTCTCAAGCACCATGCAACGACGCTGAACACATTCGCTGCATACCGCGCCAGCGCCTGTCTTTCAGGGCCAGCATCTGCCTTGTTTGACTCCTGCTAAGCGTGATCCGGAGCTGGCTCCCCGCGCCAAAAGGAAAATACCAGCAACACGGCGGCTAATGCCAAATAGGCACCCGCAAACTGGAAGGCGATCGTGCGCATCGCCGGATCAAGTGTCCATGGCAGATACAGATTGCCGGCCGGCATGACGGAGTGGATGATGCCGAACAAGGTCAGCCCGCCGCCCAGCAATGCGATCCATGCTGCATGACGCGGTTTGTGATCGATCATCGCAACGACGAAGCTGGCCCAGATCATCGAGGTAATGATGAAGCCATTGCCCAACACGTTAATCACAGCCAGTTCGGAAATACCTTGCGAGGCATCGTTGTAGAGCGCCATGAAATGATCCGGCGCAACATAGGTAGGATCGCCCAGCTTGATCGCGACCATGCGCGCGATGGCGGGAAAGAAGCTGAACACCACGGCCGCCGCGTAGCGTAGCGGCGTTGCTTCGAACGCCTGCGTGGTGATGCTGATGGCGATGAAGATCAGGATCGGCGCAAGCACCGCCAGCGGCAGCATTTCCACCAGGTTGGAGAGGTAGCCGAAGATGCCGCCCAGACCCACCACGATGCCGGTGATCAGGGTATAGCCCGTGCGTGCACCCATCGCGCGAAACGCCGGCTGGCCGATGTACGGCGTGGTTTGCGCCACGCCGCCGCAGAAGCCGGCAGCCAGCGTGGCCAGTGCTTCCACCAGCAGGATGTCGCGCGTGTTGTAGTCGTCGCCAGCGGCACGAGCGCTCTCGGTGACGTTGATGCCGCCCACCACCATCAGCAATCCGAACGGCAGGATCAACGATAGATACGGAATCGTCAGCGGCAGGCCATGCAGCCATGCCAGCGTCGGCCACGGCAAGGCAAAGCGCCACTGCCACGCGGCCATCGGGTGATAGCCATGCCCCAGCCAGCCCAGCGGCCCCAGCACTTCATACAGCAGCACGCCGACGACGAAAGCCACCAGCACGCCAGGCAGGTTCCATGGCATATGTCCGCGTGCCACCAATGCATACAGCACCACGCCAAGGCCGGCGAAACCGACCACGGGCACTTTCATGATTTCCACCAGCGGCAGAAAACCCATCAGCACCAGCGCAATGCCGGCAATGGAGCCAAGCAAACCTGCGCGCGGCACGTGCCGCTGAACCATCGGGCCGAAAAACGACAGCACGGTCTTGAGCACACCCATGACTACCAGCGAGGCCATGCCGAGCTGCCAGGTGGCGATCGCCGCGGCGTGCTCGTCCATGCCGGACTGCTTGTAATGCAGAAAGGCCGGACCGAGCACCAGCAGCGCCATGCCGATGGTGGTAGGTGCATCGACACCCAGCGGCATGGCCGTGGTTTTTGCGTTGCCGGTGCGCCTGGCCACACGGCGCGCCATCATCGTGTACGCAAGATTGCCGAGCAGGATACCCAGCGTGGTGCCGGGGAACATGCGCGTGTAAACCAGGTCGGCGGGGAAGCCGAAGATGCCGATCAAGGCTGTGGCGAGGAAAGCCATCACGGACAGGTTGTCCACCAGCAGGCCCAGGAAGCCGTTGAAGTCGGCGCTGACGACGTGGGGGAGTTTGCTGGTGGGTTGGGTCACGATGCGTCTCGATGTGCGGATGTAGGTTGGGGTGTAAACCCCAACATGGGATGCCAAGCATGGCGATGTTGGGGTTTGCACCCCAACCTACGATGAGATGCCGTTAGAACGACACATCCGCCGGCTGCGTCACCCGCAACACCGACTGGTCGCCCGTACGCTGTTTCCACGCTGCGCGAATCGCGTCGATCTTGCCGCGGTTGTCGCTCGTATCGGGGTAATAGATCACCAGCATTTTCGAATGCAGGCGTTCGGGCGTGGATTCCTGTTTACCCTGCCATTGCCCGTACACGTCGATAACCGTCAGGCCATCGGGAAAACGCGGCGTGACTTCCTTGTCGAGAAAGGCGCGCCATTGCGCTTCGCTGATGCCCTGCTCCGGGTGATCCGCCGGGCCAAGGCCGAAAAAGAGCTTGGTATCCACCCAGCCTTGCGTTTGCGCCGGATGCGCTGCATCCCCTTGCAAGGTGGAAGAGGTGACGGGTGCCGAGGTGGTGGCACAGGCAGCGAGCTGGAACGCAAACACGGCGGCAAGCAGCGAACGGTGAATCTTCATGCACTCCCCTTCAAAACGTTTGGACGTCCAGACGGTGCGTCCTGCCCGCGAGTATTGATGACGGGTCGCCGCCTTCGCAACCTGCCACGACGGCTCGAGGCCACCGATGTTTCAAACAAACCCATCGCAATTTGTTGCGTCAGCACACCGTAAGCCATCTCGCCTTATAGGCATAGCACCATTGGTAAAAAATTTCTTCCAACTGGTTTATTGACGCAAATTCAAAGGCCTTGGTTGGCATATCTCGACCCGGTATGCACTGCGCGGTTTTTGCGATCTAGACAAGCCCGCGTCATTACGATAAAAAATTTGTTACATCGCAGCATTGGGAGGGAGCCGGCGCTTAGATCGGCTTCTGCGATGTTTTCCATTTGTCATGACAGGCCATCCAAGTACCAGCAAAGACTGGGCGCGCGCTGTTTGTCGGCACATTTCGTTCCGGGGAATACCAGGCATGCATAGATCCGCAGTTCGTCGTCACAAACCGCTTTGGCTTGCACTGGCCACGGCCCTGATACTTGGCACGGTCGGCACCGCACACGCGGACGACACACCGCAATCATCCAGCAACAGCAACAGCGGCACGAACGACAAGACCCGCAAGAGCACCACGCTTTCCACCGTCAGCGTCAATGCGCAGTCGCTGGCTGGCGGCTTGATGGCCGTCCAGGACCAGCCCAAGCAGGTGTCGACGATCACCGCGCAGGCGATCGCCGAGGTGCCGATCACGGCGGATTACACGCAGATGATCAACAGCGCGCCAGGCGTGAACTCCGCTTCCAGCGATGGCTTCGGTCTTACCGATGCCAGCAGCTATACGATCCGCGGCTTCAACGCGAGCGAGATCGGCGTCACGCTCGACGGCGTGCCGGTGAACGATGCGGGCAACTACGTTCCCTACGCCTCGGAATACGGCGAGGCGCGCAACTACGAATCCATCAACGTATCGCAAGGTTCGGCCGACCTGGACATGCCCGATCTCGGTGCAGTGGGCGGCCATATCAGCTTCATCACGCGCACACCGACTGAGAATTTCAACGTCTACGCGGGCCAGACGTTCGGCAGCAACGATGCGCGAAGCACCTACCTGCGCTTCAACACCGGTGCGATCGGTCCGGTACGCAGCTGGATTTCGATATCGCGCAACTCGGATGACAAGTGGCGTGGCGGCGGCTACAACCACATCGACCGTATTCAGGCCAAATCGGTGTGGACGATCGACGACAACAACAGCGTTACCGCCAACTTCAATCTCAACCGCGAACACAATTATTTCTACATGCCGCTGACCAAGGCGCAGGCGGCGCAGTACGGCTACAGCTACGACTACGGCACGACCTGGACGCCCACGCCAGCCGGCGGCTTCCCCGCCAGCGCGCTTTACAGCGATCCGGCCACGCTAACCCAGGTCAATTACTACCGGCTGTTCCAGAACCCGTTCAAGTCATGGGTGGCGAGCGTGAACGGCGAGTTCAAGCTCAGCAACAATCTTTCGCTTTCCGTCATTCCCTACTTCCAGTTCGGTGACGGCAACGGCAGCTTCGGTGGATTCCTGCCGCTGCAGTTCAATGCGAAGGGGCAGCCGATCGTACAGTCCAACCAGTTCGCGGATGGCCAATACACGGTGTATGAAGCGTATCGCCCGATCACCTATCGCCCGGGTATCAATGCGAAGTTCACGCTGGAACTGGGATTGGACAACACGCTCGACTGGGGCATCTGGTACGAGCGCTCGCGCCAGCTGGAATACATTGATGCGTCGTACGTCGATCCGAATACCGGCATACCGGTATCTGTGTGGGGCGACAAAGATCTGCTTACGTATAGCAACGGACAGGTCTGGAAAAACTACTCCGAGTACGACGTCACCACGGTGAAGAAGGCGTTCGTGGAAGACACCTGGACGCCCAACGATGCATGGACGTTCAACGCCGGCGTAGCCTATCTGCATACAGAGCGCGCCAATCAGTTCGTGCTGTATCCCGGCAATCCCGATCCGGTGGATTGGACGTCCTACCAGAACTCCGACGACCGCTATCATCGCTTCCTGCCGACGGCGGGCGCTTCGTGGAAGCTGGATGACAACAACCAGCTTTACTACAGCATCACCCGCACCTTCCGCGCGCCACCGGACGATGCCACATTCGGCAACTCGCGGCTCGGCCTGCCGCCGCCGATGCCGGAAAGCGCATGGTCGAACGAGATCGGCTGGCGCTTCACGCAAGGACCGCTCACGCTGCACACCGATGCGTACCTGGCCAACATGGGCAATCGCACGGCCGTGGGCCTGGACCCCAACACCTTCATCAACTACTACATCAACGCCGGTCGCGTGCGCATGGCTGGCGTGAATGCCGAAGGCAACCTGGACCTGGGGCACGGCTTCACGCTGTACAGCTCGTACACCTATACGCAGGCGAAGGTGGAGCAGGATCTGAACCTGCCAGCCACCCCGGATACCGCTGCTGCGTTCTACGACACCAAGGGCAAACAGTTTCCTGGCACACCGCGCAACATGTCGTACCTTGGTGCACGCTATTCGGCGAACGGCTTGACGTTGAACCTCAACGGCAAGTTCACCGGTAGCGAGTACGGCGACTTCTTGAACACGGAGCGCGTGTCGTCAAACTTCACCTTGAACGGCAGCGCCAGCTACGAACTGCCGGATTTCAGCGTGCTGCACAAGCCGACGATCGCCATCAATGCGCTGAACCTGCTCAACCGGCGCTATTTGATGCTGCCGTCGAGCCCGACGCTGTCGGCGGGGCAATCGTCGCCGACGTATTACGTGGGGGCGCCGCGGCAGTGGTATGTGACGCTTAGTACGGAGTTGTTCTGATCTGGCACCCATGACTCCCTCTCCCGGTTGGGGTGAGGGACACGGCTGGATTCGAACCCCAGTCGAAACTGCGTAGGTTGGGTTAGCGCAACGTAACCCAACATATTCGAAGCGGCCTTGTTGGGTTACGCTGCGCTAACCCAACCTACGCGCTACAGACTCAGGACTTGCGGCTAAGAATGATCCTCGCCCCACGGTCTCCCTTGATGTAAAGCCACAACCAATTCAACGCCACCATCAAGCGATTGCGCACACCGATCAAGAAATAGATGTGCGCCAGCGCCCACATCGCCCACGCTACCCGCCCGCGCAGTTTCACCTTCCCGAAATCCACCACCGCCGTGTGCTTGCCGATGGTGGACAGGTTGCCGTAGTTGCGATAACGGAAAGGACGCGGCGCCGGACGGTTGTGTAACCGCGCCTTGATCAATTCCGCTACGTACTGTCCTTGTTGCTTGGCGGCGGGAGCGAGACCGGGAACCGGCTTGCCGTTTTCCTGCTCGACCAGGGCCGTATCGCCGATCACGAAAATGTCTGGGTGCGCGGCAACGTGGAGATCGCCTTCCACCTTGACGCGACCGGCTCTATCCGCCGGCACGTTCAACCATTGCGCCGCCGGCGATGCGCGCACGCCAGCCGCCCAGAACACCGCGCCGGCATCGATGCGCTTGTCGTTGCAAACGACACCATCGGCGTGGCATTCGGTCACCGGACAATTCAGCATGACCGTGACGCCGATGTGCTCCATGGTCTTTAGCACGTAATCGGACAGCGGCTCCGGGAAGCTGGACAATACCCTCGACGCGGCTTCAACCACGATGACGCGTGCCGTGCGTGTATCGGCGTGTCGAAAATCCCCGGGCATTTCTTCGAGCGCCAGTTCAGCGATGGTGCAAGCCAATTCCACGCCCGTAGCACCGGCACCAATCACCACGAAGGTCTGCAGCTTCTGCCGTTTGTCCGGATCGGGTTCGCGCTCGGCCTGTTCGAACACCGTCAGCAGATGCTGCCGGATCGACAAGGCATCGCCCAAGGTTTTCAGCCCTGGCGCAAACTGCGCCCACTCGTCATGGCCGAAGTAAGCATGCGTGGCACCGGTGGCGATCACCAGCGTGTCGTACGGTATGCGCTTGCCATCGGTGAGCCGCACGGTCTTGGCGGTCGTGTCGACACCGTCCACCTCGGCCATCAGTGTGGTGACGTTCTTGAAGCGACGCAGCACATGCCGGATCGGCCATGCGATCTGGGAAATATCCAGGGCAGCGCCCGCCACCTGGTAAAGCAGCGGTTGGAAGACATGATGATTGCTGCGATCGATCACCGTGACGTCCACGGGTTGATGGCCTAGGTGCCTGGCGGCTTCCAAGCCACCGAAGCCGGCGCCGATGATGACGACGCGATGCAGAGGTGAGGTGGCCTTCAAATGACTTCTCCTTGGCTTGCCGAACATAACCGTTCGAGGATACATGGCGCCGTACATAGCGCACGTGCTTTGTAGGTTGGGGTGCAAACCCCAACATTGCCATGCCTGTGCAGGTGGCGATGTTGGGGTTTGCACCCCAACCTACATAGCGATGGGCATGTAACGCTTGCGATACTCGGCCGGTGTCACACCCACATGCTTGGCAAACACGCGCCGGAACGTATCGATGTTTTGGAAACCGCATTTCGCAGCCACCTGCTTCGGCGCCGCGTGACCGCCTTCAAACAGCGCGCGAGCCGCCGCAATGCGTGCCGCTTCGACCCATGCTGCCGGCGTGCTGCCTACTTCGGTATGGAACAGTCGTGCAAAATGACGTGGACTGAGGCCTGCTCGCTCGGCAAGCTCCGGAACACTGTGGTCCAGCTCGGGATGCGCCACGATCCAACGTTGCACTTCCTGCAATACCGAACGTCCTGCAGGCCGTGTTTCACCGCTTCGGCTGAACTGCATCTGCCCACCCGGCCGCTTGAAAAACATGACCAGTTGGGAAGCGACGCGCATGGCAATGTCGCGGCCCAGGTCTTCTTCGACCAGCGATAGCGACAGGTCCAACCCCGCCGTCACGCCTGCCGCCGTGCGTAATTTTCCGTCGCGCACGTAAAGTGCGTCTTCGTCGACGGTGACTGAGGGATGTTCCTGCCGCAGACGTTCTGCGGCTGCCCAATGCGTGGTGATGTGCTTTCCGCGCAGCAAGCCAGTGCCGGCAAGCACGAATGCGCCGGTGCAGACCGAGCCATACCGACGTGCGCGGACCGCCATGCCGCACAGCCAGCTGAGCGTTGCATCCGGCATCGCATAGTCGGCGGCGTGCGGGGCACCTGCCACCAGCAAGGTATCGACACGTTCGTCTGATTCGCCTGCCACCCGGTCCGGCAGCAGGCGCACGCCGGACGAACTGATCAGTGGACCGCGCTTGCAAGCCATCACCTGCAGCGCGTAGAACGCCTGCCCCGCCTCAATATTGGCCTGGGCAAAGACGTCGAGCGGACCGGAAACATCCAGCAACTGCACGCCGGGTAGCGCCAGCAAAGCGATCGTCTTGGCCATGCCTGACTCCTGTGTCCGTGATGCGCGGAGGATGGCAGTATATGACGTATTACGCCATTTGATGACATGCGCGATGCGAATGACACTGGGCTTGCTTCCTCTCAGGAGACTTCCCATGGCACTCACCATCAATGGCATCGGCATTCCCGACAGCCAGCTCGCACGCGAAATCACCGATCTGGTGCGCGATACCGCATCGCCGCTGCTGTTTCACCATTCAAGCCGCGTCTATTACTTTGGCGCACTGGCCGGCAAGCGCCGCGGCCTTTCGTTCGATGCCGAATTGCTGTACGCAGGCGCGATGTTCCATGACATGGGGCTTACCCCGCTGCATCGCAGCCCCGACCTGCGCTTTGAAGTCGACGGCGCCAACGTCGCGCGCGACTTCCTTCACCGCCATGGCATTGCCCAGGCGGACATCGATACGGTTTGGACGGCTATTGCCCTGCATACCACGCCGGGCATTCCGGAGCACATGCACCCTGTGGTTGCGCTGGTGACGGCCGGTGTGGAAATGGACGTGCTTGGCATCGACTATCAGCGTTTCGGCGCGCAGGAACGCGAGGCGGTGGTGCATGTGCATCCGCGTGGCAGCCACTTCAAGGAAGCCATTATCCAGACCTTCTACGACGGGATTCACCACAAGCCGGAGACGACATTCGGCAACGTAAAAGGCGACGTGATTGCGGATAAGCAACGCGGTTTTGTCCCCGGCAATTTCTGCAGCGTGATCCGCGGCTCGGCGTGGCCCGAGTAGCACTGCTTCGGCGTGATGCGTACTGCCAATGGGACTACGCATCACGGGGTGTCTCTGTTACCGTCACGCAGCCGACACCTATGGGGAAACCGTTTATGCGCCTGCGCCGTCTTTCTGCCGGTCTGCTTATCGCAATGGGCCTGCTTGCGTTGCCTGCCATGGCGGATACGCCGAAGGCCACGCCCACTGCGAAGGAACTGATTGCCAAATCCAAAGCGGACGAATGGCGCACGCCCGATCCCAATAACCTGCTGTACATGCAGTTGCCGCAAGGACGCGTGGTGATTGAGCTGGCGCCCGACTTCACGCCGCTGCACGCCGCCAACATCCGCACGCTGGTGCGGGAGCATTATTTCGATGGGCTGGCGATCATTCGCGTGCAGGACAACTTCGTCACGCAATGGGGCGATCCCAATGACGACGACAGCGGCGATAAAAGCAAGATCAAGCCACTCGGCAACGCCAAGCGCACGTTGCCGCCGGAGTACACGCGTTCGATCGATCCCAAGTTGCCATGGACGCCCCTGCCCGATGGCGATGTCTACGCACCACAGGTAGGTTTCAGCGAAGGCTTTCCCGCGGCACGCGACCCAGCCGGCGGACGCGAATGGCTGGTGCACTGCTACGGCATGGTCGGCGTGGCGCGCGACGTGGCGCCGGACAGCGGCAGTGGCAGTTCCTTGTATGTAGCCATCGGCCAGGCGCCGCGGCAGATCGATCGCAATCTAGCGATTGCCGGCCGCGTGCTGGAAGGCATGCCGTATCTGTCAGGGCTGCCGCGCGGTACCGGGCCGCTGGGGTTCTACACACAGGCAGCACAGCGCACGCCGATCCTGTCGGTGAAACTGGCGGCCGATCTGCCACCGGCACAGCGTGAGAAGCTTGAGGTGTTGCGTACCGATAGCGCCACCTTCACCGCCATCATCGAGGCCAAGCGCAACCGTCACGACGCGTTCTACACATTGCCGGCCGGGAAGATCGATATCTGCAATATCGACGTGCCGGTGCGTACGGAACCGCCGGCGAACGCCGCTCATTGATGAGATAACGTGCCCGACGAACGGTGCGGGCACGAAAACTACACACGATCTTCGCTTCAGCCGTAGTTAGTTGAGCCGGGCAGACGCTAACCGCACCTCGAGCGGTGACTGGCAAAGGCAGGGAGTGATGCGACTCAGTCTGAAAATACTCGCTTGGATCGTGGGTGTGCTGCTGGTACTGGTGCTTGCGCTGGTGCTGTTCGTGGCGCTGTTCAACTGGAACCGGCTCAAGCCGACGATCGACGACAAGGTCAGTGCGGCGATCGGCCGTCCCTTCACGATCAACGGGGACATCACTGCGGCATGGCGGCGCGAACCGAGCGAGCCTAGTTTGCGCAGCTTGATACCTTGGCCAACCTTTACGGCGCGCGACATCCGTATCGGCAATCCATCGTGGACCAAGCAACCGCAGCTGGTGCAGCTCGATGCGCTGCAATTCCGGATTTCGCCACTGCCGTTGCTGCTCCATCACATCTATGTACCTTGGGTGCAGTTGTCCAATCTGCACGTGGATCTGGAGCGCAACAGCCGAGGCCAGGCCAACTGGCAGCTTGCCCTGCAAAACAACCAGCAGCCCTCAAGCTGGAAACTCAGCATGGGCACGATGGGCCTCGACAAGGGTGAGATCGCGCTGGACGACGTGCAGACACGTTCGAAGCTGCGGATCGGCATGACGCCACTGCAGCAGGCGATCCCTTATGACCAGCTCGTGGCGCAGGCCACCAGCGAATCGCGCGCCGATGTGGGGCATGACGTGGGCCGCGTGGCGAACAGCGCCGAGACCAATCCCGATCTTTCCAATAACGCCAAACGCACTGCCTACCAGTTTGCTTGGAGCGTTAACGGCACCTACAAGGGCGCGCCGGTGAGTGGGGACGGCAAGACTGGCGGGGTACTAGCACTGGAGAGTGCCACCCAGCCATTCCCCATCCAGGCGCGCGTGCATATCGATACCAGCAAGATCGCCGTGGTCGGCACGCTGACCGATCCCATGCACTTGTCTGCATTGAATATGCGCGTGTGGTTTGCCGGCGCAAGCATGGCGAAGCTCTATCCAATTCTTGGCATCACGTTGCCGGATACGCCGCCCTTTGCAACGGAAGGCCATTTGTCCGCGGAAGTGCATATGCAAGGCAGCCGCTATAGCTACCGCAACTTCCGCGGCCGTGTCGGCGGAAGCGACATCGGCGGCAATCTCGAGGTGGTGACGGGCGGGCCGCGCATGACATTGACCGGCGATCTGCACTCGCAGGTGCTGCGCTTCGCCGACCTTGGCGCACTGGTCGGTGCAGGCAACCCGGCGCAGAAACAAGAGCGCGGCGATACCACGCCGCAGCCCGGAAACAAGGCGCTGCCGGTGGAGCAGTTCCATACCGATCGCCTGAAGACCATGGATGCCGATGTCAGCTTCGACGCGGCTCGCATCGAGCATCCGAGCTCCTTGCCGATCGATGCACTCAGCACGCACGTTCACCTGGACAACGGCGTGCTGAAGCTCGATCCACTGCATGCGGGCGTCGCAGGTGGCACGATTGATGGAAATGTGCAGCTAGACAGCAATGCCCAGCCCATCCGCACCGCCCTCGATCTGCGCGCTCGCCATCTGCAACTGAAGCAGTTGTTCCCGACCGTGCCATCCATGCAGAACAGCCTCGGTGAGATCAATGGCGATATCACCATGAATGGAGCCGGCAGTTCTGTGTCGGGCTTGCTCAGCAATGCGAACGGCGAAGCCAAAATGCTGATGAACAACGGCATGATCAGCAAAACGCTGCTGGAAATGGCCGGCTTGAACGTCGCCAACGTGGTGGTCCGGAAATTGTTCGGCGACCAGACCGTGAAGATCAATTGTGCTGCGGCCGACATGACTGGCGACAACGGCCTGTTCACCAGCCGCCTGTTCGTGCTGGACACGTCGGACGCGATCATCAATGTGAGCGGCACCATCAACTTCCACGACGAACATCTGGATCTGGATGTGGTACCGCATACGAAGGGGCTGCGCGTGTTCTCGCTGCGCTCGCCGCTTTACGTGAAGGGTACTTTCAAAGATCCCGACGTAGGCGTGAAGCCGTGGCCGCTGATATTGAGAGGCGGCGGCGCAGTCGCGCTGGCGGTGTTGGCGGCGCCTGCGGCAGCCTTGCTGGCGGTGGTCGTGCCCAGTCGCGGTCAGCACAATGATTGCCAGCAAGTGTTGACGCAGTTGCGCAACGCGCCGCAGGGGAATGTGAAGCAATAGCTCCGCACCTATTCTTCGATTGAAGTACAACCCTGATATATCCCCACGTTTTTGGTAGCTCCGGGGTGCCATTCGCCGCGAAAAACGTCAATCTTGCCTCGACGTCATTCCGGCCTTCGCCCACTGCTGTCCGGGGAAGTTTCGTAACACCTCACCGTCATTCCGGCGAAGGCCGGAATCCATGCTTCGTACTGGCGATGGATTCCGGCCTTCGCCGGAATGACGATAAGGCAAGATTGAAGGCTATGGTGAAAACAAGTTCCTCGCTGCATTCCTTTGCAAAAAGCGCTATAGAGCGGCAATTTTCTGAGTTTCGACAAAATCTTCCCCGGACAGCAATGGGCCTTCGCCAGAATGACGACTCGCTCTAAAAGGGAACAACGCATCGTCATAGAATAGGCTCCTTCCCCACTAGCCCACCGCCCCATGCAGCCCGTCACCAAGGCCCGCCTGCAAATTCATTTCTGCGTACTGCTATGGGGCTTCACCGCCATCCTCGGCAAGCTGATCACGTTGCCTGCGTTGGCCCTGGTAGGTTGGCGCATGCTGCTGGTGGGCGGCAGTTTGCTGCTGATGCCGCGCGTCTGGCGCGGTTTGCGCAGCATGCCGATGAAGTTGCGCCTGGCGTACGCGGGTATTGGTGTGCTGGTGTCGCTGCACTGGCTGACGTTCTACGCGGCCATCAAGCTGGCCAACGCTTCCGTCGGCGCCACCTGCATTGCGCTGGGGCCGGCGTTCCTGGCGTTCGTCGAGCCGTGGATCGCACGGCGGCGTTTCGATCCGCGCGAATTGTTGATGGCGATTGCCGTAGTGCCTGGTGTCGCGATGGTGGCGGGCGGTGTGCCGGGGCATATGCGCATCGGCATTGCGGTAGGCGTGGTATCGGCGCTGTTCGTCGCGTTGTTCGGTTCGCTCAACAAGCGCATGGTCGAGCATGGCGATCCATTGACCGTGACCTGCATCGAGCTGGGTACGGGCGCGCTATTCCTAGCGTTGCTCGCGCCATGGATGCCGCATACGGGTTCGGCCTTTCCCGTGCCGAATCTGCATGACGCCGTGCTGCTGTTGCTCCTGTCGTTCGGCTGCACGCTGTTGCCGTTCTCCCTGGTGTTGGTCGCGCTGCGTCACGTCAGCGCGTTCGCGATGCAGATGATCACCAATCTGGAACCGGTCTACGCCATCGTGCTGGCCATGCTGTTGCTGGGCGAGCAACGGCAATTGGATGGCTGGTTCTATGCCGGTGTGGTGGTGATTCTTGCGGCGGTGTTTGCGCATCCGCTGCTGCACCGGAACGAGCAAGCGCCGGTGCAGCCGGAGCTACTGGGGACGGCGGAGAGTCATAATCTGGATTGATCTGGCGCCTACCGTTTCGCCAACCGGTCGCGCATGAAATCAATGAACGCCCGCACTTTTGCCGGCGGCTGCGGATCGGGATACACGGCGTGGATGCCGCCTTCCTGCAGTCGATATGGCGCAAGCAGCACCTGCAGGCGTCCGGCCTGGATGTCTTCCTGCACCAGATAATCGGGCAACACGGACACACCGGCTCCTGCGAGTACCAGCGCGCGAATCGCTGCCGCGTTGTTCGCCTGCATCACCTGGCGCATGCGTACGATGCGGCGGCTGTTGCCGCGCGTGAACGTCCAGCGCAAAGGCGTAGCCAGCGCGGACATCGCAATCCAGCCGTGCATGGCAAGATCCTCCGGCCGGCGTGGTGTGTCGTGCTCGGCCAGATAAGCCGGGCTGGCCATGACCAGCTGGCGGAAGCTGCCGAGCCGCGTAGCACGCAGGCTGGAATCGCGCAGCCAGCCGATACGGATGGCCAGATCAAAGCGCTCGGCGATCAGGTCATTGATCTGGTCGTCGATCACAAGGTCTATCTGCAGCGACGGATACAGGCGCCGAAATTCACTCAGTGCCGGTGCAACCACCGCTGCGCCGTAATCGGTGGAAGTGGTAAGACGCAGCGTGCCGGTAGGCTTGCTGCGCTGATCACCGATGCGCTCGATGGCGGCCTGCGCCTGTTCCAGCAATTGCACACAATCGGCGTGAAAGACCGCACCCGCTTCGGTCAGGGCCATGCGCCGCGTGCTGCGCACGAGCAACGTCACCCCCAACTCGCGTTCCAGACGCAGCAGGTGCTGGCTGACCATGGCCTTGGTCATCCCCAAGTGTTCTGCTGCAGCCGTAAACGAGCCCGCGCGCACCAGCGCCACGAAAACGGCCAATCGGTTGAGATTCACGTCGCGTCCCATGGGCGAATGATTGTCAACCTTTTCTTGACAGTCAATTCCGTATTAGTCGGCTTATCGAACCGACGGCATGCGCGCATGCTGATGCACCGCTGCTTTCCTGACGGAGATATCCATGAAATTGGTTCTATTCGGCGCCACCGGGCATATCGGCCATGCCATCCTCGATGAAGCGCTGGCGCGCGGGCACGACGTTACCGCTATCGTGCGTGATACCAGCCGCTTGAAGCTGAGCCACGACCGGCTGCACGTGGTGGAAGGCACGGTGGAAGAATCATCGCTCTGGCTTGCTTATGCCAAACATGCGGATGCCGTGATCGCCAGTATTTCTCCGCGCCGCGATGGCAACAGCAACACGCTACCGAACGCTGCCCAGACGCTGCTCGACACACTCGATGGCACCAACATCAAGCGTCTGCTGTGGGTGGGCGGCGCCGGCACCCTGGAGATCGCACCGGGGAAGCAGCTGATTGATGATCCGCACTTTCCCGAAGCCTGGAAGGCGGAGGCGCAATCCATGGGGCGTGCTCTGGAGGTGTTCCGCGCCAGCAAGGCCAACGTCGATTGGACCTTCATCAGCCCGGCCGCCCTGATCGAAGATGGCGAACGTACCGGCAAATACCGCGTCGGTGGCGATCAGCTACTGGTGGATGCGAAGGGTGTCAGCCGCATCAGCGTGCCGGATTATGTAGCAGCGCTGCTGGATCAGCTCGATAACAGCGATACGTTCAGGAAGCGGATCACGGTGGCGTATTGAGGCTCATGAGCATGTTGGGGCTTGCTCCAACATGCGGATGGCGGGCTGGGATTTATACTGGCGCATCCCAGCCTGCCGACCGCCATGAACTACCGCCACGCCTACCACGCAGGCAACTTTGCCGACGTTCTCAAGCACAGCGTGCTGTTTGCGCTGATCGAAGCCTTGAAGGCGAAGGACACGCCGTTTGCCCTGATCGACACGCACGCCGGCAGCGGCTGCTACGCACTCGATAGCGAAGAGGCCGGCAAGACCGGCGAATACCGTGATGGTATCGCGCGCCTGCTGTTTCCCGATTTGCAGCAGACCCGACAACACGGCGCGCTGCCCCCGCTGCTACGCCATTGGCTCGACACCATCCTCGCCCTGCCCGGCAATGAGCATGGCTTGAAGTTGTATCCCGGCTCGCCGCTGCAGGCTGCGCAAGCGATGCGCGCGACCGACAGCGCGCAGCTATGCGAACTGCATCCGGAAGAAGTTTCGCGCTTGCGCGAACTGTTTCGCCATGATCAGCGCGTGCACGTGCATCACCGCAATGGTTACGAAGCGCTGAAAGCACTGCTTCCGCCGAAGGAAAAACGCGGTCTGGTGCTGATCGATCCGCCTTACGAAGCACAAGAAGACGAATTCCGCCTGGTCGAAGCTGCATTGAAGATGGCGCTGCAGCGTTGGCCAAACGGTATCTACGCGATCTGGTATCCGATCAAGCTGCGCAGCCAGGTGCAGCCGTTCCTGCGCTGGCTGCAACGCTGCGGCGCACGACGCGTGTTGCAAGCGGAACTGCTGGTGCATCCGGATGACTCGCCGTTGCGTTTGAACGGATCGGGCATGGCGATTCTCAACGCGCCCTGGAATCTCGATCAGATACTGCGTGAACCGCTGCAAGCGATGGCGCGTTTGCTATCGCAAGAGCATGCGGCGACTTGGCGGTTGGACTGGCTGGTGCAGGAAGGCGAAACAGCAGGCTCACAAGCGCATCACACTCGGCCGCTACCGCAATCCAGGCGTCCCCGCTAAGCTCGAATCCGCTTCGTGCTGAAAGGACATCGCCATGCATCTGCGCACTGTTTTCCGCCTGTTCGCGCCGCTCGCACTACTGCTGTTGGCGGCTTGTGCGCCTGCGCCCATCTACAAAGCCGCGCCCGGTACCGTGACGCCGCTACCTATGCAGGTCGCGCACGCGCCGGAGCAGTACGGCAATAGCTCGGTGATCTGGGGTGGCAGCGTGGTCGCCGTACGCAACTTCCCTGGTCATACCGAGATGGAAATCCTGGGTTACCCGCTGGATTCCTCGCAGCGCCCGCAACCGAATGCGCAGGGCATTGGGCGCTTCATCGCGGTGTTTCCTGGCTATCTGGAAGCCTTCAATTACCCGAACGGCAGCCTGGTCACGCTGACCGGGCAACTCAGCGGCACACGTACAGGTTCAGTGGACCAGGCGGCTTACACCTATCCGGTGGTAAGCGTGGCGCAATCGCATCTTTGGACCCAGGCCGAATTGCGCCAGGGGCATCCGAACGTGAGCTTTGGTGTCGGCGTGGGCGTCGGCATCCATTGATCACATGAGCATGGCGGACTAGATGCGGCGCCTTGTCGCAACGCAACATATTCAGTAGGCCGGCTGGATCGACGATCTATTGATAACCTTAAATAGGCTCGGAACAACCATCCTAGCGTCCATGCTGCAGCGCAAACAATACGCTATAGTACGGGCATTATGCCTACAAGCCCTGTCCGCAATTTCGACGCCTACCCCCACCACACCGAACTGCCGCCACGCAGCCGTGAGCGGTTTACGCCTGCGCCTTCGCCCTTGTCTGGCAAGCCGCGTGGCGAAGCGGTGCGTACTGCCGATGGGCGCGAACTGATCCTGCGCAGCGTCGAACCCGGCGACGTCACTGCCATCCAGCGCTGCTTCAAGCGCCTGCCGCAGGAGGACGTGCGCCGCCGCTTCATGCACGCCATGTCGGAGTTGCCCGCACCGATGGCGCAACGACTGTGCCGTATCGACCCGGAATTGGAAGCTGCCTACGTGTTGATCGACGAAGCGGTGAAACCAGCCGAGTTGCGTGGTGTGGGCCGCATCTTCGTCGACGTGGCTGCCAACACAGCCGAGTTCTCAGTGCTGGTGGAACGCGAATGGACGCGCATCGGCCTCGGGGCGCTGCTGATGCAGCGACTGGTGGACGAATGCCGCCGCCGCGGCCTGGATGAAATCTGGGGCTACGTACTGATGGAAAACCGGCCGATGCTGCAGTTGTGCAAGGAGATGGGCTTCGTCGCCACCATGGTGCCGGGTGAAGGTAGCACGGCGCAAATTCGCCTTAAGCTCTGACCATCGTAGGTTGGGGTGCAAACCCCAACATCGCTATGCCAATCATCACGCCATGTTGGGGTTTGCACCCCAACCTACGCGACTATCGGGCCGTAAAACAGACCACTTTGCCGTGCTGCGCAAGCTCCACTTCGGCGAAGTGTTTACGTAGTGCCTTGTCCAAGCCATCCAGCGTATCGGCCCGATTCCCGAAGATGCCTTTCTTGTTGTAGACGTCCATCAGCTTGCGGCCGAACGCGTTATGTCCGGCTGCATCACCCAGGATGGTCGCGCCATACAGCACGCCGCCTTCGGCGAGATGCGGTTTCAAGTTGGCAAACACGCGCGCCTTGTCCGCCATGTCACCCGGCAGGCAGTGCAGCAAGTAGAACAGCGCCATCGAGTCGTACTTGCGCTCGCCCAGGGCAGTCACCGGCTGCATGACGTCCTGCACGAATCCACTCACGCCGGAGCGTCCCAGGCGATGCGCGGCAGTGCGCAGGCTGTTTTCGTTGAGGTCAAGCAAGCCCAGCTGCTGGTCGGCGCGAAATCCGGCGTGCTTCAGATAGAAACCCGTGCCGACACCGACATCCAGGTGCCTAGGCCCGATGAGTCGTCGATAGAACGGCAATAGCACATCCTGCGTGGAGCATTGCCACGCCCAGCGGTTGGAGACGCTCAGCACCCACCAGTCGTAAAGCTTTAGTACCCAAGGCGAGTACACGGCGGCGCCCGCCTGGGTGTCGAGGGTGGTTTCGGTGGACATGGGTGGGATCTGTCTCAGGGAAAAAAGCCGGCGAAAGTTTGCATGAGGCGTGTTGAAGTGCAATGACCCGGCGTCCACCTCTCGAAGCACTTGATGGGTCCCAACCGTCCAACGCGCTAAACTTGCGCGCTCGATTGGCCCAGGCACCCCGCCAGCGCCCTCCACGCTCGATCCCCATGCCTACCCTGATCAGTCACCCGCCCCTGCCTACCAGCCCCAAGCAACGCCGTTTCTGGACGCCTCCGCACGGCTCCGCCCGTGCTTTGCTGGTGGTCGAAGCTGCGCGTTCGCATGATGGCCTGATGGTTGTGGTCACGCGCGATACGCAGCGTGCCCACGCCTTGGAAGACGAGCTGCGCATTTTTGCAGGCACGTTGCCGGTACTGCACTTCCCGGATTGGGAAACCTTGCCCTACGACGTCTTCAGCCCGCATCCGGACATCGTCTCTCAGCGCGTCGCCACGCTCTACCAATTGCCGGGCGTGAAACGTGGCGTGCTGGTGGTACCGGCGGCCACGCTGATGCAACGCATTGCGCCGCGTACGCATATCGCCGGTTCCGGCCTGATGCTGCGCAAGGGACAGAAGCTCGATCTCGCCAACGAACAGCGCCGACTGGAAGCCTGTGGCTACCGGCACGTGCCGCAAGTAGCCGAACCGGGCGATTTTGCGGTGCGCGGCGCATTGATCGATATCTATCCGATGGGTGCAGGCGAGCCATACCGCATCGAACTGTTCGACGACGAGGTGGAATCGATCCGTAGCTTCGATCCGGAAACGCAGCGCTCGCAGCAGCAGGTGGAGAAGGTGGAGCTGCTGCCTGCGCGCGAATTCCCCGTCACCGACGAGGCCGCCAAGGCATTCCGCAATCGTCTGCGCGAACGCTTTCCCATCGACGTGCGCCGCTGCCCGCTTTACCAGGACATGAAGGAAGGTGTGACGCCCGGCGGCATCGAGTATTACCTGCCGCTGTTTTTCGACAACACCGCCACGTTGTTCGACTATCTCGCCGACAACGCACTGTTCGTGCTCGGCGAAGGCACGCACGAAGCGCCGGAGCAGTTCTGGGTGCAGACGGCCGAACGTTACGACCAGCGCGCGCACGATATCGAACGTCCGGTGCTGCCTCCGGCCGAGCTGTATCTCTCGCCTGAGCAGTTGCGCGAGCAGCTCAACAAGCGCTTGCGCGTGGAAGTGGTCGACAGCGGCCACGAGCACGCCGTTGATGCGGGCACGCAGCCGGCGCCGGAGGTTCCGCTCAATCGCAAGGGTGAGGAACCAGGCACCTCACTGCGGCATTTCATCGAAGCGTATCCCGGACGCACGCTGATCGCTGCCGATTCGGCCGGACGCCGTGAAGCGTTGCTCGAACAATTGGCCACCGTGGGCCTGCGCCCGCAGAACGTCGACGGCTGGACGGCATTTCTCGCGGACGCGAAGTCACTCGCGATCACCATCGCTCCGCTTGAGCAGGGTTTTGCGCTGAAGCAACCGGCCATCACCGTGCTGACCGAGCGCGAACTGTTCGGCGAGCGAGTGCGCACCGAACGCCGACGCAAGCGCGGTGCGGCACGCGATCCGGAAACGATCATCCGCGACCTGACCGAGCTTTCCGTCGGCGCACCGATCGTGCACGTCGATCACGGCGTGGGTCGCTATCAGGGCCTGGTATCGATGGAACTGGGCGGCATGACCGGCGAGTTCCTGGTGATCGAATACGCCAAGGGCGACAAGCTTTATGTCCCGGTGGCACAACTGGGCCTGGTCAGCCGCTACTCCGGCACCGCACCGGAGCTGGCGCCACTGCATTCATTGGGCGGCGATGCGTGGGAACGCGCGCGCAAGAGAGCCGCCGAGAAAGTGCGCGACGTCGCGGCGGAACTGCTGGCGATCTATGCGCAACGTGAAGCGCGCGGCGGTGAATCCTTGCCGATCGATCGCCAGATGGTGGAAGAATTCGGTAGCAGCTTCCCGTTCGAGGAAACGCCAGACCAGATTACGGCGATCGATGCCGTGCTCGGCGATCTTGCCCGGCCGCGCGCGATGGATCGCGTGATCTGCGGCGACGTGGGCTTCGGCAAGACCGAAGTTGCCTTGCGCGCCGCCTTCGCCGCCGCCACTGCCGGCAAGCAGGTCGCGCTGCTGGTACCCACCACCCTGCTGGCGCAGCAGCACTACCGTAACTTTGCCGATCGCTTTGCGGACTGGCCGGTGAAGGTGGACGTGCTGTCGCGTTTCCGTTCCACCAAGGAAGTCAACGAAGCGCTCAAACGCCTGGCAGACGGCCAGATCGACGTGATCATCGGCACGCACAAGCTGCTGCAGTCGGATATCAAGTTCAAGAATCTGGGATTGGTGATCGTCGACGAGGAACAGCGCTTTGGCGTACGGCAAAAAGAGCAGCTGAAAAAGCTGCGTGCGGAAGTGGACCTGCTCACCATGACCGCCACGCCGATTCCCCGCACGTTGAACATGGCGATGAGCGGTCTGCGCGATCTCTCGCTGATCACCACGCCACCCGCGCATCGCATGGCGGTGCGCACCTTCGTATCCACCTGGGAGCCTGCGCTGATCCGCGAAGCCTTCCAGCGCGAGCTGCAGCGCGGCGGCCAGGTGTATTTCCTGCACAACGAAGTGGAAAGCATCGAGCGCACCGCGCGTGAAGTGCAGGAACTGGTTCCTGATGCGCGCATCGGCATCGCGCACGGCCAGATGCCGGAGCGCGAACTGGAACAGGTGATGGCGGATTTCCATCGCCAGCGCTTCAACGTGCTGATATGCACCACCATCATTGAAACCGGTATCGATATTCCGACCGCGAATACGATCATCATCGATCGCGCGGATCGTTTCGGTCTGGCGCAGTTGCATCAGTTGCGCGGTCGCGTAGGGCGTTCGCATCATCGTGCCTATGCGTATCTGATTGTGCCGGATCGCCGTGCCATCACTGCCGACGCGGAGAAACGCCTGGAGGCACTCGCTTCGCTGGAAGAACTCGGCGCCGGCTTTACGCTGGCCACGCATGACCTGGAAATCCGCGGTGCTGGCGAACTGCTCGGCGACGAGCAATCCGGCCAGATCCAGGAAATCGGCTTCGGTCTCTATACCGAATTGCTGGAACGTGCGGTACGCGCATTGAAATCCGGCAAGGTGCCCGACTTCGATCTTTCCAGCGAGCACGAAACTGAAGTGGAATTGCATCTGCCCGCGCTGATTCCCGACGACTATCTGCCCGACGTGCATGCACGTTTGACCCTGTACAAGCGCATCGCCAGCGCGCGTGATGACGAAAGGCTGCGCGAACTCCAAGTGGAAATGATCGATCGCTTCGGCTTGCTGCCCGATGTCGTGAAGAACCTGTTTGCCGTCGCCGGCCTGAAATTGATGGCCACGCCGCTGGGCATCCGCAAACTGGATCTTGGCGCCAGTGGTGGGCGCATCACTTTCCGTGACAAGCCCGACATCGATCCGATGGCGATCATTCGCCTGGTGCAGAACTACCCGCGCGTGTACAAGCTGGATGGGCAGGACAAGTTGAAGATCAATCTGGAGTTGCCCGGGGTCAGTGAGCGGGTTCGGGCGGCGCAGGATCTGCTTGGAAGACTTGGGGCTCGCAAGGCCGCGTAGGTTGGGGTGAAAACCCCAACATCGTTATTCAAACTGGCATGGCAATGTTGGGGTTTTCACCCCAACCTACGCGGCACGTGTGAGGTATTGGAGGCTGAACATCCGCTCCGGATCAAACCACACGTGCTGCACGGCCAACCCGGCTGTCGCCGCCATCGCTGCGAAATCCTGCAACGAATACTTGCAGCTGTATTCCACCAGCATGGCCTCTTCCTCGCGAAACAGCACCTGCAAGCGGCCTACGCGAACACGTTGATCGCGTTCGCTGAGAATGTGCGTCTCGATCCTTCCCGCCATCGCGTTGTAGCGCGCACGATGGCGGAAAGCGCTTAGATCAAAATTGCAGCCAAGTTCACGGTTCAGGCGCACCAGCATGTTGAGCGTGAATGCTGCGGTGACACCGGCGCGATCGTTGTACGCCGCCTCGATCGTTGCGCGATCTTTCTTCAAGTCCACGCCGACCAGGATGCCGCCGTTGTCGCCCATTTCTCCACGCATCTTGCGCAGCAACTGCGCGGCTTCGCGATCTTCGAAGTTGCCGATGGTGGAGCCGGGGAAGTACACCACGGTGCGGCGCGGCGCACGCGGCGGTACCGGCAACCGCAACGGGCGGGTGAAGTCCACCGCCAGTGGCTGGATCGGCAGGTGCGGAAAATAGCCGGCCATGCGTTCCATGCTGTGTCGCAAGGGTTCGGAGGACAGCTCGATCGGCACCCATGCCACCGGTGTGGCCAGATGCTCCAACAGCGAACGCGTTTTGATCGCATGGCCGCTGCCGTATTCGACCAGGCGCACGTCGGGGCCGAGCACCTCGGCAATGTCACCGGCGTGCTGATTCAGCAGTGCGATCTCGGCGCGGGTCAGGTAATACTCGGGTTGCTCGCAGATCTGTTCAAACAGGGCGGAGCCCCGTTCGTCATAGAACAACCAGGAAGGCAGGCGTTTGGGCTGCGAGCGCAGGCCACGCTGCACGACTTGCAGTAGCAAGTTATCGGGTGGGCGTTGTTCGTCACGTACTGCATAAGCTTGAACACTCATCGGTCCTGTCCCAGTCGAATGCCCGCGAATTGCCAGCGGGCATGGGGCGGAAAAAAATTGCGGTAACTGGCCCGAATGTGATCACGCGGCGTCGCACACGAGCCACCACGCAAGACCCATTGGCCATTCATGAATTTGCCGTTGTATTCGCCAAGCGCACCGGGCAAAGGCTTGAATCCTGGATAGCTGACGTAGGGTGAAGCGGTCCACTCCCACACATCGCCATACATCTGCAAGAGACCCTCGCCCAGCGGCACGGCGTTGGGTTGAAAACGGAGGCTTTCCTGGAAATTGCCGTGGATCGGCAACTGCGCCGCGGCGTCTTCCCACTCGGCTTCGGTAGGCAGGCGCGCACCGGCCCAGCGGGCAAACGCGTCCGCTTCGAAATAGCTGATGTGGCACACCGGCGCATGCGGGTCCAGCGGGTGTACACCGGCCAGCGTGAATTCGCTGGCCAGGTCTTCCTGCCAATACAGCGGCCGCTGCCAGCCTTCGCGCTGCACCTGCGCCCAGCCATCAGACAGCCACAAGCCTGCTTCTTGATAACCGCCGTCGCGCACGAAGGCGAGGTATTCGGCATTGGTTACCAGGCGATTGGCGAGCGCGTGTGAGGAAAGCCAGGTGGTATGACGCGGCGTTTCGTTGTCGTAGGCAAAACCATGGCCTTCGTGACCCATGTCGACCGGCCCTTCCCGCCCAGGCAAGAAACGCAGGGGCGAGGTTTTGCTTTGGTTTGGCGCCGACATGTTGCGATATGCCGGCAGCAGCGGATTACAGGACAACATGTGCTTGATGTCGGTAAGCAGCAGTTCCTGATGCTGTTGTTCGTGATGCAAACCAAGTTCGATGCGTGCGGCAAGTTCCGTCGTGACGCCACGCAGCAGGAGTTCGCCTACTGCTTCGTCGATGTTTGCGCGGTAATCGAAAATCTCATCGAGCGTCGGCCGCGACAACAGACCGCGCTGCGGACGCGCATGCATCGGCCCGACCGATTCGTAGTAGGAGTTGAACAGGTAATACCACTCAGGATTGAGTGACCGGTAGGCCAGGTCGTGACCCAGCACGAATTGCTCGAAGAACCAGGTGGTATGGGCCAGATGCCATTTGCCGGGACTGGCATCCGGCATCGATTGCACTTGCAGGTCTTCGCCGCTCAATCCCGTGCATAGCGCCAGCGTCTGCCGCCGTATGCGCATGAACCGCGCAACGGCATCCTCGGTATACACGGTGAATGTAGGCACATTCATGACGCATGCTCGATAGGGGCGAACGTGCTGCGAGACACCTTGTGGAGCGCGGTATAGCGGGCGATCATACAACCACCATGCCGCAGCGATTGTTCATATTCTGTGATGTGGACATGGCAGGAATATGGCTTGCACTCGGGCATCCCAGACAGCGTGAGGTGACTTCCATGAAAATCGTCATGTCTGCAGCAATGGCTTTGACGCTTGCCGCCATCGCAACGTCCGCATGGGCGCAATCGATGCCCGCACGCAACTCCCTACCCTATAAGGATTGCATTCGCACCGACCAGATCAACGAATGGCACGTCGTGGATCCGCAAACGGCGATCGTGCGTACCGGCCCATATCAGCGCTATCTGGTGAAATTGACCGCGAGCTGCGACAAATTGGGCATCGGCAATCCGGGCCTGATGTTTGTGCCCAGCCAATCCGACAAAGCCACGGCGCCGTTTCGCATCTGCGGCGGTGTAGGCGAAAAAGTGAGATCAAGATATCAGCCCGGCTGTGCGATCCAATCGGTCAGCCTGATCGATGAAGCAACCTTTGATGGTTATCGCAATCACGCCAAGTACCACAGCGTGACAACGCAACAGCCAAGCAAAAATCCGTGAGGCGCACAAAACAAAAAAGAGCCCGGCAGTGCCGGGCTCTTTAGTCTTCGCCTTGAGTCACATCACGATCACTGGGCCGGACCGACGTAGCGTGTCTGGTACGGATCCGTCGTAATCACTGTGGTGGTCACCACCGGCGGCGGCGCGGCCTGGTAAACCACCGTACCCGGCGTATAGACCACGGTCGGCGGGGGTGCGTAATACACCGGCGGGCCTGCTACGGCGCCAGCGACAACACCCGCTACCGCACCACCGATGATAGCGCCGGCAATCCAGCGGCCACCGCTCCAATAACCACCGCGATAGCAGCAGCCGCCACGGTAGTAGCCGCCACCGTGCCAACCATAACCACCATGCCAACCCGGGCCGCCCCAGGGATGCGCCGAAGCGCTGAGCGGCAATGCAGCCCCGGCTGCCGCCAAGGCCAAGCCAACCGCAACGAACTTGCCGACACTACGTTTGAACATGGCACACCTCCGTCTGTATGGTGTGAATGGTGGTCTTGAGGCGCTTAATCTGTACTGAAGGGTTTCATTTCTTAACGCGTGCGTTTTCCCACGGATTTACCTGCTCCTCAGCCGCGTGCGGACGCAACAGCCAGCAATCGTGAATATTTGCGCGCCGCGAAAAATCAAACGGAATGCTGCCTGCTCCCCACGCCTCAATCGCAAGGTGTGGCGACAGTGCTTCGTGATCGAGCGAGAAGCGGCGGAAGTTGTTGGAAAACAGAATCACGCCATCGTGCGTGAGACGATCCGCGCAAGCCAAGAGCAGCTTGACATGATCGCGTTGCACGTCGAAATCGTCGGCGCGCTTAGAGTTGGAGAAAGTCGGCGGATCGACATAGATCAAGCCGTAACGCTCGTGCGTGCGCTGCAGAAAACTGGTGGCATCCGCTTGCATCAAGCGATGTTTTTCGCCAGTGAACCCATTCAGCGCAAGATTGCGCGATGCCCATTCCAGATAAGTGCCCGACAGATCGACGCTGGTCGTATCACGCGCGCCACCGGCTGCTGCGTAGACACTGGCTGTGGCGGTATAGGCAAACAGATTGAGAAAACGCTTGCCTGCCGCCAGTTCGTGCACTTTCGCGCGAACCAGCCGATGGTCGAGAAACAGGCCGGTATCCAGGTAATCGTAGAGATTCACCAGGAATGTCAGGCCACCTTCTTCGACCTCGATGAATTCGCCGCGCTGATCGAACTGGCCGTACTTGGAACCACCTTTACCACGCTCGCGTGTCTTGATGGCGATGCGCGCGCGCGGTGTGTCGAAGACTTCGCCGGCCACGCGCGCAATCTCGCGTAGACGCATACGCGCCAGCTCGGCCGGCACATCCGCGGGTGCGCGGTATTCCTGGATATGCAAGTGCGTGCTGCCGGAGGTATCGGCATACACGTCGATCGCCGCTGCATATTCCGGCAGATCCTGATCGTACGCGCGCCAGGCATGAACGCCTTCGCGTTCCAGCCGTTTGCGCAGGTGCTTGACGTTCTTTTCCAGTCGGTTCTTCAGCATCTCTGCGCCAGGTGAAAGCGGCGGCCTTTCGCGCAACGTTTCGTTGCGTGGATGCAGTTCGAAGATCAACAGCACGGTTTCCAACGCGCCGTTGTAAAGCGCGTATTTCTTTTCCGCACGCAACGTCATGGTGCGGCCCAGCTCGGCATCGCCGGCAAGCACGGCCGCGCGCCAGCCGGTGAAATGATCGCGCAGGGTTTCGCCCAGGCTGCGGTATAGCTTAGGCAGGCTTTCGCGCTCACCCAATCGCTCGCCATACGGCGGATTGGTGATCACCAGCCCTTGCGCGAAGCCGGATGGCGGGCGCACGTGCTGCGCGTCATGGCGATCGAGCGTAAAGAACCCGGCCACACCGGCTTCCTGCGCGTTGCGCTTGGCCATCTGCACCATGCGCGCATCCGTGTCGGAACCGAAGAAGCAACTGCGCAGCGCAGGCAAGCCGGTTTCCGCGCGCTTGTTCGCTTCGTCGAGCAAGCTTCGCCACAGGGCGATGTCATGCTGCTTCCAGCCGAGAAAACCGTAATAGTCGCGGCGCAGGCCCGGCGCAACATCGGCCGCCATCAGCGCGCCTTCGATCAACAACGTGCCCGAGCCGCACATCGGATCAAGCAGCGCACCGCCTTGTGCGTAGATGGCCGGCCAGTCCGCACGCAACAGCATCGCTGCCGCGAGGTTTTCCTTGAGCGGCGCTTCGCCCTGGGTTTCCCGCCAGCCACGGCGGTGCAAAGGTGCGCCGGCGAGATCGATCGACACCGTTGCGCGATCACGCCGCAGGCGCAAATTGATGCGCACGTCGGGCTCTTCGGTATCCACGTCGGGACGCGCGTGGCCGCGCTGGCGAAACTGGTCGACCACCGCGTCCTTGACGCGTTGTGCCAGGTACTGGCTATGCGTCAGCTTGCTTTGTGCTGTATTGGCATCCACGGCCAGCGTTGCGTGCGGTGCGAGATGCTCTGGCCACTCGATGGCTTGCACACCGGCGTACAGCGCATCATCGGATGGTGCGTCGAATTCCGTCACTGGCAACAGAATGCGACTGGCCAGGCGCGACCACAGGCAGGCGCGATAGGCCGTTTCCAAACTGCCGGAAAAACGCACGCCAGCCAGCGCTTCGTGCACGTCAACGGCGCCGAGCGACATCAATTCGTCGCGCAGCAAGTATTCGAGCCCTTTCGGGCAAGTTGCAAAGAACTGCTTCAAGCTTGATTCGCCAACTGTTCCAAAAAGAAGCCGAACTGGCGGCTGATCGTATCGATGTGCGCGCTCAACCGATGGTCGTCATCCACGATCAGCAACGGCAATTCGCGCCTACCGGCGAACTCGTAGATTTCATCCAGCGGGCAGACGTCATCCCGCCAGCCGTGCATGATCAGTGTCGGCACGTCCAAGCGAACGTCAAAAGCGAGATCGTTACCGGGAATCAATGCCGGCGTGGCTAGCAGGAACAGCCCTGCCACCGGGACCTCCAGCGAGGCCAGGCCGGAGATGAAAGCCCCCATGCTGGACCCGACCAGCACCGGCGGAGCCTGGCAGGCGGCAATGCGTTGGTGCAAGCGAGCGATGCGCGGCTCGATCGACTCGGCGTGACCCAGTTTGTCGTCCTCGCGGTAGTCCGGTCGCTCGGTGGTCCAGCCCATCGATTCGGCGACCTTCGCCAGTACGCTGACCTTGATGGCATCCGGACCGGTGTCCGAACCATGGGAGAGGATGACGTGGCCGGGCATGGCGATCTCCGTATTTGCTCAGCGGGACGTGCATGATAGCTGCTTGGTGATGTGCCAGATGCGGCACGGTTGCAGGTTGGGTCACCCCAGACTTGATCCAGGGGCAACCCAACACTTCCACGCGACGTTGTTGGGTTACGCTGCGCCAACCCAACCTACGGCTCATGCCGATGCTGACCATCCATGACCAGCCCCTGCCCTATGTGGCCAAGCTGCCGGAACGCCCGGCGAGCCATGTCACATTGGTTGTTATTCATTGCACCGAATTGCCCGACTTGGCGACCGCGCGCGAATACGGGGAACGCGTGCTGTATGAAACCGGCACGGGCAATAGCGGCCACTACTACATCGATCGCGATGGCTCGGTATATCGCTATGTACCCGGCACCCGGGTGGCGCATCACGTACGCGGCTACAACCCGCAGTCGATCGGCATCGAGCTGGTAAATCGGGGGCGTTATCCAACCTGGTTCGACTCGCGTCACCAAACCATGACCGAGCCCTACACCGCGGCGCAGATCACCGCACTACGCGCGCTGCTGGCACAGTTGCGCACCGAATATCCCAACCTGCACGAGATCGCCGGGCATGAGGACTTGGACACCGCCCGCGTACCCGCGAGTAACGATCCTGGCCGGGAAGTACCACGCAAGCTCGATCCCGGTCCGCTGTTTCCATGGCCGGAAGTGCTCGTCGGCAGCGGTCTGCGACGGATCTACGCCGATCACTGAGGTTGCAGGACCACCCCGCTATAATTCCCGGCTGTTTACTTCAGGGGCCAAGCGCGATGTCGGATACACACGTCAAGGAACTGGTCGAGCTGCTGCAGCTCGAACGGCTGGAAGACAACCTCTTCCGCGGCCAGAGCCGTGATATCGGCACGCGCTTCGTGTTCGGCGGCCAGGTGCTTGGCCAGGCGTTGTCTGCTGCGCAGCAAACGGTGGATGCCTCGCGCGAGGCGCATTCGCTGCACGCGTATTTCCTGCGTGCAGGCGACATCGACGCACCGATCGTTTACAGCGTGGAACGCGCGCGCGACGGCGGCACGTTTTCCGCTCGCCGCATCGTGGCGATCCAGCACGGCCAGCCCATTCTCAACTGCGCGATCTCGTTCCAAGTACCGGAAAAAGGACTCGAACATCAATCCAGCATGCCGGAAGTACCGGACCCGGAGGATGTGGAGCCGATGCACCGCGTGCCGCCGGAAGAACTGGCCCGTCTGCCGGTGAAGCTGCAGCGCTGGCTCGGCAGCGATGGTCCGTTCGAATTCCGTCAGGTGTGGCCGCGTGATGAACTGCATCCGGCCAAACGGCCGCCGATCCAGCATATCTGGCTGCGACTCACCTCGCCAGTCGACGATTCGCCGGCGCTGCATCGGGCGCTGCTGGCCTATGCATCGGATTTCCACCTGATCGGCACCAGCACCTTGCCGCACGGCATTTCCTATCTCACCCCCAATCTGCAGATGGCCAGTCTGGACCACGCCATGTGGTTCCACCGCCCGTTCAGGGCGGACGAATGGCTGCTGTATTCGTTCGACAGCCCTACGGCGCAGGGCGCGCGTGGGCTGGCACGCGGGCAGATCTTCAGCCGTGACGGCGCGCTGGTGGCCTCTACCGCCCAAGAGGGCCTGATCCGGTTGCGCGACGAGTAAACTGACCCCATGCGTCTGCTCTACACCTCTCCCCGTCAAGAAAATATCGATCGCGTGGCGGCCCTCCTGGCCGAAAACGGCATCGAAACCACCATCACCAATCGTTCCAATTGGAACCGTCCCAGCTATCAGCGCTTCAGCTACTCCCAGCGCAACGAAAACCGGGATGCGTGGCCCCAGGTATGGGTCAGCAAAGCTGATGACTACACCAAGGCTCGCGAGCTGATGCGCGGGCTGGGCATCGAGCCGCAAGTGCGCCACGCCGAGGAGCTCAGGATTTCGCGCGATCCGGTGGCGTCCTTGTATGCGCGCCGTGAACATACCGTGGCAAGGGCGCGGCGCATCGTGCTGCTGGCGATCGTCGGCGTGTTCATGGTGCTGGCGCTGCATTACCTGCACGTCATTTAGCAGGTAGGTCGGGTTAGCGCAGCGTAACCCAACCATGTCGCCTCGAAGTGTTGGGTTACGCTGCGCCAACCCAACCTGCGACTCTGGCTAGACTCGCCAGTACATCTATTAAAAACCTTGCCAAAGCGGTCGGCGGCGGTCATAGAATCAGGCCATGCGCTCCGATCATGTCCGCCTGTTCCAGACGCTGCCGCACGCCTGCGGTTATTACCCAGGGCGCACGGCACAGAATCTGGTGATCGATCCAGCTGCCCCGCAGTTGGACCGTCTGTATGGCGCAGCGCTGGATCACGGCTTCCGTCGCGCCGGCGGGCATCTGTACTTTCCGCATTGCCCGAGCTGTCATGCATGCACGCCGTGCCGCATCGACGTGGCGAACTTCAAGCCGGACCGTTCGCAACGCCGTTGCTTGAAGCGCAACGACGACCTGATCGTGCGCGAGTGCATGGCCGGCTACAACAGCGAGCGCCATGCGCTGTATTCACGCTACCTGCGCACCCGCCATCCTGGCGGCGGCATGGATGAAGCCGAAGCAAGCGATTTCCGCCGCTTCCTCACTGCGCCGTGGAGCCCCACGGTGTTCCTGGAATTACACGAGGGCGAGCGTCTGCTGGCCGTGGCGGTGACGGATGTGTGCATCACCGGTATTTCAGCCGTCTATACGTTCTACGATCCTGACGAACACGAGCGCGGCTTGGGTACTTTCGCCATTCTGCAACAGATCGAGTTGGCCAAGCGCCGTGGCATTCCGTGGGTGTATCTAGGCTTCTGGATCGAGAACCACCCGAAGATGGATTACAAGCGGCGATTCAAGCCGCTGCAGGTACGCACAGCGGAAGGCTGGGTGGATTTGAAGCGGGATTGAACTATCTCGGCCCACATGATCGGAGCGCTCGTCATTCCGGCGAACGCCGGAATCCAATTAAACCCTTCGTGCGAAGCACACAAAACCTTTTTATGTTGAGTGCTGCGCACAGCATGTTTGTGCTGGATTCCGGCGTTCGCCGGCATGACGTTGGGGCAAGCTCAAGCTTTCTCGACAGTTGCCGCCTGCGGATACGGAAACAGCTTGACCAACGGCACCGACACCCCATCGTCACCCATCACACGGCAATGCGTGCGATCCAGTTCACGCGGGTCATCCACGCCACAGCTATGCGCAATGATGCCGACTTCATGCATCACATTGCGCGCGTAATTCGCCACGCGCTCGCTCTTGTCCATCACCACCAGACCACGCTGCAAACGTGGATTCTGCGTGGTGATGCCGGTGGGACACGTATTGCGATTGCACTGCAGCGACTGGATACACCCCAACGCCAGCATGAAGCCACGCGCCGAGTTCACGAAATCCGCGCCCATCGACAGCGCCCACGCGACATCGTACGCGGCGATGCACTTGCCCGAGCAGATCACCTTGATGCGATCGCGCAGACCGCGCTCGATCAGGAGATTCACCAGTTCCGGCAAAGCCTCGCGCAATGGCAGGCCGACACCTTCCATCAGCGTTTGCGGTGCGGCGCCAGTGCCGCCTTCTGAACCGTCGACGATAATGAAATCCGGTGCACTTTCGATGCCGCGCTTGGCCACTTCATCGCACAACTCGTCAATCCATCCCATGTCGCCAAACACCGCTTTGAAGCCGGTGGGCTTGCCGGTGAGATCGCGGATATGCCGGATCGAATCCATCAGCTCGCGTACGTTGCCGATATCCAGGTGGCGATTAGGGCTTTGCGAATCCGTACCCACCGGAATACCGCGAATCGCAGCGATTTCCGGCGTGACCTTGGCCGCGGGCAGCAAGCCGCCCATGCCGGGCTTGGCGCCTTGTCCCAGCTTGATGCTGACCATCTTCACCTGCTTGTGAGCGCAAATCGCCAGCAGCTTGTCATCGTCCAGCTTGCCATCTGGTGTGCGCACGCCGTATTTGGCCGTGCCGATTTCGAACACGATGTCGCAACCGCCTTCGAGGTGATACGGCGCCAGACCGCCCTCGCCCGTGTCCATCCAGATGCCGGCCTTGGCAGCGCCGATCGACAACGCACGCACGGCCGGTGCAGATAGCGCACCGAAACTCATCGCCGAGATATTGAAGAACGCCGCATGATCATAAGGCTCGCGCGCATACGGCCCGATGCGCACGGGCTGCGGTTTCACATGCGTCTGGCCCAATGCGGGAAACGCGGCATTGACGAAGAACGGCACACCTTCCAGATGCAGATCGCGTGTGGAACCGAAGGCATTGGTGTTCTCCGTGTTCTTCGCCGCGCGATACACCCACATGCGTTGTGCGCGATTGAACGGCATTTCTTCGCGATCACTGGAATACAGGTACTGGCGGAAGAATTCGCCCAGATGCAGAAACCAATAACGGAAGTGCCCAATCACCGGGTAATTGCGCAACACGGAGTTGTGCGTCTGGTGGCGGTCGACGAACCAGGTCACCAGCACCACCAGGATGGCGATCACCACCAGCAGCATGAATAGCACGGCAAAGGTTTCTACCAGCACGACCAGCCAATGCGAGAAGCCTGACGATTCCATCCCTTTTCTCCCAACTCGTTGCTATCGATACACCCTCCCTCGCAAGCGAGGGAGGACGCAAATCCCCTATAACTCGATCCGAATGGCTTTTGCCGCGCGAATCGCCTTGGCCGTGGCCGCGTCGATATCGTTATCGCGCGCCAGTGTGACCGCCATGCGGCGGCGGCCTTTCACTTCCGGCTTGCCGAAGATGCGCAGTTGCGTATCCGGTTCTGCCAGCGCCTCGTCAATACCGTGATAGCGCGGCGCACGGCCTTCGCCCTCCATCAATACCGCACACGAGGCCGAAGGCCCCAGCTGGCGGATGGCCGGAATGGGCAAGCCCAGAATCGCGCGCGCATGCAGCGCGAATTCCGATAGATCCTGGGAGATCAGCGTGACCAGCCCGGTGTCGTGCGGTCGCGGGCTGACTTCCGAAAAGATCACGCTATCGCCCTTGACGAAGAACTCCACGCCGAACACGCCCCAGCCGCCTAGCGCGCTGGTAATGGCTTCGGCCTGGCGCTGTGCGTCGGCCAGGGCAGCCTCGTTCATCGGTTGCGGTTGCCAGGATTCGCGGTAATCACCGTCTTCCTGCCGATGGCCGATCGGCGCGCAGAAGCAGGTACCGTCCCGGTGCCGCACGGTCAGCAACGTGATTTCGTAATCGAAGGGAACAAAACCCTCCACAATCACGCGCCCCTTGCCGGCACGACCGCCGGATTGGGCGTAATCCCAGGCCTGCTGCACACCTGCCACATCGCGCACCGTGCTCTGCCCTTTGCCGGATGAACTCATCACCGGCTTGATCACGAAGGGGTAGCCGATGGCAGCCACTGCCTCGCGATAGTCAGCATCGGTGTCGCAGAACCGGTAAGGTGACGTTGGCAAACCCAGCTGTTCGGCGGCAAGGCGGCGAATACCCTCGCGATCCATGGTCAGCCAGGCAGCGCGCGCGGTCGGAATGACTTTCAAGCCACCTTTCTCCAGCTCCACCAGGGTTGGCGTGTGGATGGCTTCGATTTCAGGGACGACCAAATCCGGCCTTTCCTGCTCGATCAGGCCGCGGAGGGCGTTGCCATCCAGCATATCGATCACGTGACTGCGGTGCGCCACCTGCATTGCCGGCGCATGCGCATAGCGATCCACCGCAATCACCTCCACGCCTAACCGCTGCAACTCAATCGCGACTTCCTTGCCAAGCTCGCCCGCACCCAGCAAAAGCACCTTCAAGGCATGATCGGAATAGGGCGTGCCGAAAGGCTTCATTTACGGTCTCCGGATAAAACGCCATTGTACGTGGATCGCCTTGCCGCACCGCAGATTGACAAGGTCCTGCCGCAGGTATTCAGTAGCTTCGACTCCGCTCCCCAACGGATCGCATATGCGCAGCAGGATCGCCCCGCTTTTGCTGGTGTCGATGTTGTGCCTTGCCCCTAGCCCTGCCAAGGCCGCTGTGGATGCTGCGTCCTCTGAAACCACCTGGATGACCGTACTGCTCAATGGCCACAAGATCGGTCACGAGGAAATCCAGCGCGAACAAGTCGGCAATACCGTTACCACTACCCAGACGCTGGTGATGACTATCGAGCGCAGCCACAAGGCGGTGCCGTACATCAACGTCAGCCGCAGCGTGGAAACCGCTGCCGGGGTGCCGATCAGCTTCACGATGACCAGCATGATGTCTGCCACCCAGACCAAGATGGAAGGCACGCGTCTGTCCGACGGCAGTCTTCAATTGGTCAATACCGCCGGTGGACAGACCCTCCGCTCGGTAACCACCTGGCCGGAGGGTGCGGTGCTGGTGGAAGGTCAACGCATGGCCATGCAAGCCGCGATCGCCCATCCCGGCAAGCAATACCACCTGGTGGTGTACAACCAGGCAAGCCAGGAACCAATGGACCTGCAAATGCAGGTGATCGGTAACGAACGCGTGGATCTGAGAAACCACGTGGAAACACTGAGCCACCAGCGCGAAATGCTGCGCGGAGCCGAAAACACTCAGACCGTCGATCTATGGTTGGATGCAGAAGGCAATATCCGCAAAGGCTCGCTGTTCATGTTGGGCAGGCCCATGGACATGATCGTCTGCAGCGAGGCTTGCGCCGAGGAACCCACGCAAAGCCTGGACATGATGAACTCGTCCGTGGTCGATTCTCCGCGCTACATCACACCGGACATGCTGTCGGATTTCCTCAGCTATCGCGTGCATGTCGCCAATCACGCCATCGCCATGCCGTTCGCCAGGACGGATGAGCAAACGGTTATCGATTTGGGCAATGGCGAATGGCGGATCAATGTGTATCGCGCCAAGCTCGATGGACAGAACCCGCCGACCCCCGCCGACACGCAACCCAATGCATGGCTGCAGTCAGATGCATCCGAAATCAGGCAGCTTGCCGCCATTGCTGCCGGCAATGCGCAGAGCAAACGCCACATCATGGGCAACCTCAGCGCCTTCGTCAGTCGCTATCTCTCGCAGAGTGGGCTGGATATCGGTTATGCCTCCGCCGTGGAAGTCGCACGGGATCGTCGCGGCGACTGCGCCGAATACGCCGTGCTGTTGGCTGCACTGGCACGCGCGGAAGATATTCCCGCCCGCGTCGTGGTGGGCATGCTCTACACCGACCGCTACGACAACAAGGACCGTGTATTCGTGCCGCATGCCTGGGTCACCGCCTGGATCGACGGTCGCTGGCGCAGTTTCGACCCTGCCACCACGCATTTCGACACCGGCCACATCGCCCTGGAGATCGGCGACGGCAATCCGTGGCATTACTTCAATGCCGCCGATGAGTTTGGCAGCATCCAGATCGACGCAGTGCAGACCTTCCCCGAAATTTATGATGCGCGCGGGATCAACGCCGCCGCGGGTAGCGGGGATGGTGGAACCCTCACTGGGACGCGATAAATCCCCTCACGCGGCCTGGACGAAGAACACAAGGCCACGGTGGACGGCATAGTGGTTCAGTGCGGAGAACGCGCAGATCGAATACGCATTGCGCCAAGCCTTGCATGCCAACGGCCAACTCAGGCTGGGCAAGGTAAAGCCGATGATGGACCACGAATCACACCGAATCCGGTTGCGTCTTCAGACCTGCCCCCAACGCCAACCAGCCAACGATAAACGCCACACCCCCGAACGGGGTCACGATGCCAGTCCATCGTGGCGCCCCTAGTGCCAAGGCATACAAGCTCCCGCTGAACATCACGATGCCAACCGCGAAAGCCCACGTTGCCACGCGGCGTGCCCTGCCTGGCCGACTCAGGGCGGCAGCGGCCAGCGCCAAGGCATGCCAGAAGTGGTATTGCACCGCTGTATGCCAGAGTTCGCGTTGTACTACATCCAACACGTCCTTCAGCGCATGCGCGCCGAAAGCACCCAGCAATACGGCGCTTGCTCCGGCAAGGCCAACAAGCATTCCGTCACGGGATCGGGCAAGTTGTCGCATCGACGCAGTTTCCAATGGCAAGGGAAGCGCTGAAACGGTGGCGCGTGGCGTATCCTGACCGGATTCCAGCGAAGGAATTCTTGCATGAAGCTCTCGCGTTTCGCCCGCCTGGCCTGCCTGCTTGTCGCCGGGATGCTGCTTGCGGCATGCCAGCACGAAGCTGCAACACCATGGCAGCTCACCGATATCTCCGGACACATGCCGGATCTCGCATTCCAGCTCACCGATGACCAGGGCAAGACCGTTACGGCAACGGATTATCAAGGGAAAGTCGCTCTGCTCTACTTTGGTTATACGCATTGCCCGGACGTGTGCCCGCTGACCCTTGCACATCTGCACGTGGTGATGCAGCGCCTTGGCAAAGTAGCGGATGGTGCGCAGATTCTGTTCGTGAGCGTGGATCCCGCACGCGACACGCCCGCGGCACTGCATGCGTACGCCACGGCATTTGATCCTCATGTGATAGGCCTGACCGGATCGCCTGCGGATATCGAAGCGCTTACCAAGCGCTATCGCGCAGCCTTCAGCCGCGAGCCCGGCAAAGAGGGCGGCAGCTACGACGTCAGCCATAGTTCGGGCATCTATATCTTCGACGCCCATGGCAAGGCTCGTCTGCTTGCCACGCCGACCGATTCGCAGGACAAGCTCGTGCATGATCTGCATCTGTTGCTAAGCCCTGGAGGCGCAACATGAAACGCTACCTGCTGTGGCTGGGGCTGACGGCATTGCTTGCGCCAGCAGTACAGGCAACGCAGGCCGATCAGATCAAGGCCAGCCATGCATGGATTCGCCTGTTGCCCGCCGATCTGCCGGCAGGCGGGTATGTGACGTTGGATAACCAAGGCTCATCCGCCGCCACACTGGTTTCCGTGCACAGCGCTGCGTACGCATCGGCCATGTTGCATCAGAGCACCACCGATCCGGCAGGCAATAGCGACATGCATATGCTCGACCGGCTGATTGTTCCCGCCCATGGACAAGTGTCGCTGGCGCCCGCCGGATACCATTTGATGCTGCAGCAGGCAACGCATGCCTTGAAGCCGGGCGATACAGTCGACATCACACTGGACTTCGCCGACGGTAGCCACCAGCGCGTACCCTTTCAGGTCCGTCCGGCCAACGCGACCGATTGAATGTCATGCGCGTCTTTGCAATTTCCGACCTGCATCTGGACTATGCGGCCAATCGCGAATGGCTGCAGCAATTGCCACAGCACGAATACAACGGTGATGTGCTGATTCTCGCCGGCGACGTGTCCGACCGCCTTAACCTGCTCGAGGATGCATTCAAGGCGTTGACCAAGCGTTTTGCCGCCGTATTGTTCGTGCCGGGCAACCACGACCTGTGGATCAATCGCGAGCGGCTGCCTGACTCTTTCGCAAAACTGGATGCCGTACTGGCGGCAACCCGGCAGCACGGTGTGCGCACGGACATTTATCGCGACGGCGAACTTGCCATCGTGCCACTGCTAGGCTGGTATGACTATTCCTTCGGTACAGCCGATGACTACCTCAAGGCCGCCTGGGCCGATTACCGCAATTGCCAGTGGCCTGGACACGATGACATCAGCTTGACGCGCTTCTTTACCGAACAGAATCCGTCGATGTCGTCATCCGCGTTGCAAGACGCGCAACAGATCATCACGTTTTCGCATTTTCTGCCGCGCATTGATGTGATGCCCGGGCGCATTCCGGAAAAACACAGGAAGATCTATCCGGTGCTAGGCACGACCATCCTGGAGTCGCAGCTTCGCGAGCTCGGCTCGCGTGTGCACGTCTATGGACACAGCCATGTGAACCGTCACGTGACGATCGATGGCGTTACCTATATCAACAATGCGTTTGGTTATCCCTCGGAAGCGCACTTTACGGCACGCCAGCTCGTGCACGTAAGCTGAGTCAGCTGCTCGCACCGCGCGTCGCAACATGTGCCAACGCCTGTGCTCGTGCCTGGCGGCGGATACGTCCACTACGCGATAGCCGCAGCCATTGCCGCATCGCCAGCAAGCCACCGATGGTTTCGATCGTTGCCGCTGGCACCCAGATAATGATGCCGCCGATCAGTTGCCCGGTGAATACATTGAAATTGAAAGCGCGGCCGCAGATTTCGAAGATCGGATAAAGATCGGATTTGGAGAAGGTGATGATGGCGCCGGCCAGAATCTGCGGCGCCATGGTGATGCCGGGCGACAGTACGCGTAGTCCTGGAATCATGCGCCCTGGTGGACGCGGCCGGTGATCGAGCACCAGCCACCAGTACACGAAGCCGCTGACGATCATTGACCAGTTCATGAAGCGATAGACGCGCCAATCGAGCATGGCCAGGGTCTGTGCCGAAGGAATCAGCCACACCAGCACGAAAGCCACGAACAAGACGGTGGCGACGGCAGGATTGAGCAGCACGGCACTAACCAATCGCCACGGCCACGTCTGCAAGGCTGGGCGCAGTGCATGGATACGCCACGGCATCGGCAAGCCGGCGCGCAGCACGGAGCCTGGGTAAGAGGCCATGATCATCAGCGGCGCGATGTGATGCAGCAGCAACTGCTGGATGCGATGCATGAAGAACTCATGCTCGGCATAGAAATCGAAATAGGTCTGCAGGCTGAGGTAGACGATTGCCATGCCGGTCCAGAACGCCAGCTTGCGTCCCGTGCTCACCGTCAGCTTGCGGCAACCTCGCCAATACAGCACGCAAGCGCACAGGAACGTGGCAAGGAAGACCCAGGAGAATTCCCAGGGAATGATCCATTTGAGCAAGCTGGCGATCATCGATTTTTACGTCACTCCCCGCCATGGTTGCCGCAAATGCTTTCGTTCCTCGGAGGCCGTCATTCCCGCGAAAGCGGGCGTGGCGGAACATGTGCTCACATCACAGCCTGATCCACCTAAAGCGTACTCGCGCCATGGGCGCCGCTACGCTGCGGCATATCCCCTCACCCCGTGCGCTGCCGCCGATTCCGTCGCGTGCGCTTCCAGCCATACAGCAATCCCACCAGCGTAATCAGCGCCGGCAGCATCACGATGTTGATCACCTTCAGCCGCGTGCCCAGCGCGTCGATTTCTGCGTTGAGCTGATGCTGAACGTCTCGCAGTTCCTTGCTGATCTCCAGCTGGCGCTGCAGGAATTGCTCAATTTCCTGCTTCTGCTCGGCACTAGTGGAGGTATCGCGCGTACCCTTGGCTGGCTGCAACTCTTCCAGGCGGCGCTTGGTGTCGGCCAATTCGCCTTCCAGCTCCCGCTCCTTCTGCAGAAATTTGCGGTCGGCTGCGCGCCGCAAGGCCTGTACGCGCGTAAACGGGCGCTGCGAGGTGGAACGGCCACGGATGGATAGCAGTGCAGACGAGCCGGTCAGGTTATCCACCATGTTGCTGATGAAATCACCGTTGTTCGCGAAGGCGCTAGGCATCGGCTGACCGAGACCGAAAAGGTTTTGCGCCTCCACCCACAAGCGATCCGTCAGCAGATCGGTATCGGCCACCAGGATCACCTCGGCGTTCGGCGCTGACTTGGCAATATGTCCAGGCTGCTTAGCTAATTCTGGAAACGCGCTAACGAATTGCCCGCGCAGGCGCGCGGTAATCACGTAGTTCTGGTTTTGTGGCTGATAGCCGTCCAGCAGGCTGGAGGGATTGGTGGTGGCTTCGATGACACGCTGCGTGGGCACCACTTCCGCATCCGAGGTGCTTTGCATCAATGGAATGAGGCGCGCATTCGCATCCGGCAACAGATCGAAGTGCCCGGAGCTGGAGACGTTGACGCGCTGCAGGCTGGCAGTGATCACGTCATCGCGGTTGAGTTCCGATGCTCCTAGACCAAGCATCGCCGGATGAGCCAGGTTCACTCCGGCCAGCTCGATCGGCAGGGCTCGCGCACGATCGAGCACCACCTGATCCGCATTGAACGACACACCCCAATCGGCAAACAATCGCGGCAAGTTGGAGCTGTGATTGTTGGTGGCGCTGGTCGGATCGTCCACCAGCGGCGTGGGATCGGATTCCGAAAAGGGATCGACGAACACTACCAGATGCCCACCGCCCAGCACGTACTGGTCGAGCGCGTACTGTACGTCGGCAGGCAAATTCTTGGGGTGGATCAGCAGTAGCACCTGGATGCTTTTGTCGATCCGCTTGAGCTTGTCTGTATGAATCATCTGCACGTCAAACAGCCGCTGCAGCTGGCTCATCACCTCCCAGGGCTGCGTACCCTGCGCAGGGTCACCCATGACCGGCAGATCGGTCATGACGCCAATACGCGGTTTTTCCGGTTCGCTCAACTGATACAGCAGCTTGGCAACATCGTATTCAAGGAACGTTTCACGATTCAGATCGAAGAAGGGAATCGAGAGGGTGCGGTCGATCTGCTTTCCCTGCTTCGTCTGGGGGTAATCAGCCAGGTAATCGGCCGCCGCCTCATTGGTGGGCGGACGCGTGGTGCCAACCACGCCGAAGAAAATGCGCTCGCCATTACTGCCACCGTTGACGGGGGTAAGGCCGTTGCCCTCCGCGCTGGCTTCGTCATCCGAATAAGGCACCGGATCGGCGATCTGTAGGCGGATGCGCCCGTGCGAACGAGCCACCATCTCCTGCAACATCTCCGCCACGCGCTGCTCGTAGCTGCGCAACTGCGGCATATCCTTGGTCGCGTGTTGCGAGAAGTACAAGGTGAGCCACAACGGGTGATGCACGTTATCGACAATCTGCCGCGTTCCCGGCGAGAGCGTGTACAAGCCATCCTGGGTGAGATCGAAGCGCTCCGGTGCCAGCCAGCGGCTGGTGACCAACGCAACACTGCAATACGCCACGATCAGTGCGACCAGCCCGCTGATCAGTACGGTGCGTCGACGTAAGGGAAGCCCCCGCATGTCAGTGGCTCCGCTTCATATCAAGCACCAGTACGCCGGCAGTCAGCCATGCTGCGATGGTAAGGATGAAATACAAGAGATCGCGTACGTCGAGCACGCCGCGCGCTATCGCTTCGTAATGCCGCAGCATCGACAAGTGCGCCACGCCATTTACCAACCTGCGCGGCAACGTGCCCTGGAAGAAATCCAATACCTGCGACTGTCCAGCAAGGATCAGCAGCACGCAAACGACGGCAGTAAGGATGAAAGCGACGACCTGGCTGCTGGTTACCGTTGACAGACACGCGCCAATCGCCAGGAACGCTCCCGCCATCAGCCAGCTGCCGATGTAACCGGCGATGATGATGCCGTTGTCCGGCGACCCCAGATAATTGACGGTGATCCAGATCGGGAACGTCAGCAGCAGGGCGAGGCCGATAAACAGCCATGCGGCCAGGAATTTACCCAGCATGGCCTGCCACAGATTGATCGGTAACGTGAGCAGCAACTCCAGTGTGCCGGACTTCGCCTCTTCAGCCCAAAGACGCATTGATACGGCCGGCACCAGAATCAGGTAGAGCCAGGGATGCATCACGAAAAACGGCTGCAGATCGGCAACGCTGCGGTCGTAGAAATCGCCGACGTAGAACGTGAGGATGCCCGAGAGCACCAAGAAGATCACCAGGAACACGTACGCTACTGGCGTTACGAAGTAGCTGCGCAATTCGCGGCGCGTTACCGCCATGAGCGGATTCATGGCGATGCTCCGGTTTCGGTGCCTAACGTGATCTGGCGGAAGACTTCATCCAGACGCCCACGTTCGAGCTGGATTTCGGAAATCTCCAGCCCTTGCTGGCGCAGCAAGGTTTCGACCGGTTCCAGAATCCGCTCGCCGGGCTTCGGAAAAACCGTGATACGGCCATCCAAAGCATCTACCTCAATACCTGCCACCTGAGGTAGGCGCCCGAGCATTTCTTGCGATACGCCGCTGCCCGGCGCACTGAAGGAGACCGCGCCGTGATAACGCGAACGCGCTTCCAGCTCGGCGGGCGTAGCATCGGCGCGCAGTTGCCCACCTGCGATGATCACCACGCGATTGCATAGCGCATGCACTTCCTCGAGCAAGTGCGTGGAAATCAAAATGGTGCGCTCTCGCGCCATCGCGTCGATCAGCCGGCGCACCGCATGTTTCTGGTTAGGGTCGAGGCCGTCGGTGGGTTCGTCCAGCATCAACACCGGCGGATCGTGCAGGATGGCCTGCGCAAGGCCCACGCGGCGGCGCAAGCCCTTGGACAAGGTATCCACGCTGACGCTCAACGCATCTTCCAGTTGCAAGTGACTGACCACTTCGTCGAAACGACGCCGCCCAACATCGGAGCGCAACCCGCGCATGCGCATGATGAACACCAGGAATTCGCGCACTGTCATCTCACCGTAGCTGGGCGCACCTTCCGGCAAATAGCCGAGGGCGCGCTTGGCTTTCAGCGGTTCCTTGATCACATCGTGGCCACAGACACGCGCGGTACCTGCACTGGGCGCAAGGAAGCCGGCGATCATGCGCATCGCCGTGGTCTTGCCTGCACCATTCGGACCCAAAAGGCCCAGCACCTGTCCAGGTTCGGCATAGATGCTGAGCGCATCTACCGCAGTCAAATGGCCATAGCGCTTGGTGAGCTTATCGGTCTCGATCATGTTTGCTCGCGAAAGGAACCGCAACGCAATGTACCGCAAGCGCGTCACAAAGTTCGCCGACTCATACAAAGCGGCGTGACCGAAACGAAAAAGCCCTCCGCAAGGGAGGGCTTTTTCTGCATCGTGGAATGCGCTGCTTACTTCGCCGCGCTGCTTGCCGGAGCCGGTGCAGTGCTGCTCGAAGCCGGCTGCGGATTGTTACTCAGCACGCCTGGCTGCTTCATGCCGCCCTGCTGTTCCGGAGTCTGCGCCGGCGCGGCGCCACCGGTTACACCTTCGATGTCGCCCACCGGCAGGTAGACTTCGTACTGGGCGTAGGTGGTGATGTTGCCGGAATTGTCCTTCACCTCAGGCTGCGCTTCGATGTCGTAGCTGCGATCGGTGATTTCGTTGAACTTCAGGCCGTGCGTCTGCGCATAAGCCTCCAGCTGCTCGCGGGTGTTCTTCACGCCGACGATGGTGCCGTTCCACTTCGCCATCAGCGTGGGCTTGCCGAAGGCCAGCATGGCGCGCACGTTGCTGTCGATCACCAGGCGGCCATTGCGATCCTTATCACCAGGATTCAGCGCAGGCGCATTGGCCGGAGTGGCGCTGGTGCTGGCGGAAGCCACCTGGCTTGCCAGCGACGGCGGGGTTTCCGGTGCCAGCTGGTAGCTCTGGCCATTGACGTTGAGGTTGGCGTTGTCGATCGGCATCGCCACGTCAAACGAATAGGTCTGATCGCCGAAGTTCGTGGTGTAGACGATGCGTGGACCCGTAATGTTCACGCCCAGCTTCTTAGCCGCCGCCTTGATCTCGTTCTCGGCAGCCGGCACGGCATCGTTCATGGCGTCGATCAGGCCACCCTTGAGGTTGATCTGGGTGGACACCAGCAGCACTGGCGTGGCCTTGGGCTGCTCCATGTACGGAATCAGATCGCTGTAGTCGACATTCGGCACGCTGGCCAACGCGTTCTGCAGGTTGTTCAAGCTGTACTGGATGAAGGCGTCGGGCTGGCCGTGGATGTACAGATTGGAGTAGCGATCCAACAGGTTGAAACCGTAGCCCACGTCATACGACCAGGTGATCTTGGTCAGCTTGCCGGTGTTGCCCTGGCGTAGCAGATCGAGGGTGAAGTGCTTGTCGCTACCGCGCCAAGCGTTGTCCACATTCCAGGTGATCTCGGCGCTGTTGACGGTGCTGTCGATCTTGTTGAATGCCGGCGTGGCGTTGGCAATGGTCAGCTTGCCGTCGCCCACCTTCAGATCCTGGCTGCTCCAGCTGATTTCGGAACCCGGGCCGAAGGCGCTGCCGGAAAGGGTGTACTGGGTCCTCGGATCGTACGCACGCAACACGCCGTAGTCCGGGAAAGTACGGAAGTTGGACACCATGTCGTAGACCTGGCGCAAGTCCTTGCTCACCACCAATGATCGTTCAACGTGGCCACTGCCGGGCATGATGATGCCCACCACGACGCCGACAACGACGACGATGATGAGGGCAACGATGAATTCCAGAACACGCGTCATTCCAGGTTTCTCCGAGACGTCTCTCTAAGCTGCGGTGGAAACGCAGGTCGGAACGGACCGCCTTCGGGTGGTCTTCCAACGAGGGAAACCGCATCAGGACGGGGGATCGACCAGCGCCAGGATGCTCTGATTGATTCAGCGTAGGCATCACCGGCCCTGTCTGTTCGCAGGCCACAGGGCCGTTGCGAAGGCAGACTGTCTGTCGAGCCGGCGGACCGAAGGCATGCGAACAGACAGGGGGTGGTGATGCCTGCGTGGAATCAATCAGAGCATCCTTAAGCTGCCGATGGTACTTGCTCGCGCGAAGGAACGCTACGGGCCGACACGGCCCGTATCCGCGTTGCGAAGCAGCATTTTCCGACGGCCTAAAGTCATCGGCAGATCAGACGATACCCAGTTCCAATGCCTTGAGTACCGCGCGTGTGCGATCGCGCACGCCAAGCTTAGAAAGAATGTTGGAGACGTGATTCTTCACGGTGCCCTCCGCCACCTTGAGCGAATTGGCAATTTCCTTATTGCTGTAGCCGCCGGACAGCAGGCGCAGAATCTCCGTTTCGCGTTCGGTCAACGGGTCGGGCTGCTCCAGGCTGGTGAACTGATTGTGGATGCGCCCCACACCGGCCAGGAGCCGCTGGGTAACCATCGGCGCGACCAGTGAGCCACCGCTGGCAACGGTGCGCACGGCTTCTACCAGCTGTTCCAGCGACACATCCTTCAGCAGATAGCCGCGCGCGCCGGCCTTCAAGCCCTGGAGCACAAGCTGATCATCATCGAAGGTGGTGAGGATGATGGTGGGCGGCAATTCGTTGCGTGCCGAAAGCGCCTGCAACACTTCCAGGCCGCTCATGTTGGGCATGCGCAGGTCTAGCAGCACGACGTCAGGCTTGATGCGCGGAATATCCTGCACGGCCTGCACGCCATCCGCACACTCGGCCACCACGCGAATGTCCTCGGCCAGATCGAGCAGGGAACGCACACCCTGGCGCACCAGGTTCTGGTCGTCGACGAGACAAACGGAAATCATTGCGGATCCTCGCAGCAGAGATGGCTTGTCAGAGCCTGTTTACGATCCATGCGTAGTGCGCGTTGCCTCTGCGCGGTCGTCAGGTGGCGGTGCGTGGCGCAGCGCCAGACTGGCTGTCTGGTCAAGCCGCGCGTCGCTGCCTGACGACCGCGCAGAGGCAACCCTTGGGCCGGCAGTTCTCGGCGCGTGCTGCGCAGGGATCGTAAACAGGCTCTAAGCCTTATGAAATTCTGGCAAGTCATCAGGTAAGGCTCAATGCAGGGGGTTCGAACCGGGACGGCGTGTGGGCGAGCACCGAGGGTTCCCCCAGTGGAAGACGGATGCTGAGGGCAAAACCCTGCCCCACCCCGCTCTCCATGGTGACGTTGCCGCCAAATTCGGCCAGGCGCTCGCGCATGCCCGACAACCCATTGCCTGGCGTGATGTCGCCGGCGCCGCGGCCATCGTCCCGCGCGCACAGGCTGAGCAGGGTCTCGTCCTCATAAGTAAAGGTGAGCCACAAGTTGCGGGCACCGGCATGGCGTGCCGTGTTGGTGATGATCTCCTGCACACAGCGCAGCAGCACCTGCGCACGGCGCGGATCCTCCACGCTGAAGCGTGGCGGGATGGTCAGGTGAACGTGCAGGCTTGGCACGCCGTCGATCAGGCTTTGCAGGGCCTGGGTCAGGTCAATGGCATCGTCCTGACGCAACTCGCTCACCGCCTCACGCACGTCGGTCAGCAGCAGGCGCGCCGTGCTTTGCGCCTTGCGCACGTGCACGGCAGCCGATTCATTGCTGAGATGGCTGGCCACTTCCAGATTGAGACTCAGCGCAGTGAGGTGATGGCCGATCAGGTCGTGCAGCTCGCGCGCAATGCGCATGCGCTCGGCGATGCGTGTGGATTCGGCCAGCAATGCGCGGGTGGCGCGCAACTCGGAGTTGAGCCGCCGCTGCACTTCGCGCTCTTCCGCCTGCTGGCTGGCCACGGTTGACACCACGAACACCAGGCCGGAAAACGCCGTATAGATGCAAGCCTGCAGAAATGCGAGGGTAAGGCTGTACTTCTGCAATTCGGGGAAGGTGGAGAACAACGCCGTCAGACAAAGCGCCTGCAGCACCATCCACGCCACGCTGATCCAGAACGGTACCACCCACGGCAGGATCACCGACACCACCACCAGCAGGATCGCCGAGAGGCCGCTATGACTGTACCAGCCCACCAGCAGCGCCGCCGCGGTCATGAGCAACAGGCCGCATAAGCGCGCGCCGACATGCGTACGCGAGCCGAGGTTGTTCGTGACCAGCAAATAGAGCATGCCGAACACCAAATAGAAGAGCAGGCAAAGCAACAAGGCGAAATTCGGGCGATGCAACAAATCCAACCGCTCCGTAGCCCAGCGGGTGAACAGCGGCGTGCCGTCGCATAGGTAGGCGACGAGCCCCGTGATGCGCAAAAGCCGTATGTGATTGAAATTGGTCATGGCCATGGTGAGCATCATAGGCCCGCGCAGGGGCACGGTGTCATGCGCGGGAAGTCACGTGTGGGGCGGCGTAAACCGGACATCGCAAAAACCGGACGCGGTGCGCTTGCGGGTCATCGCTCTTCCCTACTCATGATGCCCCATTCCTTGTTTTTACAAACCTTTTACATGCCGCAATACGGGATGTGCCGCCCGATGTCGCATGCCATAATGCGCCAGAGCTGGGCCGTCAGTCGGTCTTGACTAGCCACTATTTACTGCGGAGCAACGAATGGCCCTTGCCATCCGCGACGTGCGCGAGCACGACCTGGATGCCGTCCTGGCACTCAACAACACTGCCGGTCGCTCCATCCTCGCCCTGGATGCAGAACGGTTGCGCTACTTCTACGAGCACGCCGATTACTTCCGTGTGGCAGAAATCGATGGCCATCTCGCCGGCTTCCTGATCGCCCTGCGCGACAGCCGCGATTACGCCAGCCCCAACTATCTGTGGTTCAGCGAGCACTATCCGTCGTTCGTCTACATCGACCGCATCGTGATCGCCAATGCGTATCGGCGACACGGCCTGGGTCGCATTTTCTATTGCGACGTGAACAGCTACGCCGAAGTGCGGGTGCCGCTGCTTACCTGCGAAGTATTCCTGGAACCGGCCGACGACGTGGTCGTGCTGTTCCATGGCACCTACGGCTTCCAGGAAGTAGGCCAGCAACGCATGGGCGAACGCGGGCCACAGGTGAGCCTGCTCGCCAAAGACCTACCCAGCTACGCCTACGTACGCGATACCTACCTGGAACATGCCGGCCTGCCCGACCTTCCCTGGCTGGCGGGCCGCGATCTCCCTTTGGCTAACCAAGACTCCCAAGCACGCCGCCTCGCCGGAGAGCGGCGTTCATGAATGCAAAAATGGAAACATCTGATGCCTGCGATCTGCGTTTCGGGCAGGTCGGTATTGCCTGTGTGCGTGTGCGGCGCCTCGACGCCGCAGCCTTGTGCGAAGAACTGGAACGCCGCGTGCGTTCTGCGCCACAGCTGTTTTCGCGCGCTGCGGTGGTGCTGGATCTAAGCCACCTGCTCAACTTGCCGGATGACGGCACCGTCGACGCGTTGCTCGAAGCGGTGCGCAGCGCCGGCATGCTGCCGGTCGGCCTGGCCTACGGCACCAGCGCCACCGAAGCACTGGCCCAGCGTATGGGCCTGCCGCTGATTGCCAAGTTCCGCGCCGCCTACGAACCCGCCGACGGCGGCAGCATCGCACCGCCTGCTCCGTCTGCCGCGCCCTCCGCCGCTGAGCCCGCACCAGCCTCAGTGCCAGTGCGCGAACCGGTGCTGTCCCAACCGGCCAATACGGTCGGTGCGCAACGCCATGATGGCACGTTGCGTTCCGGCCAGCAGGTCTATGCGCGCGATCGTGACCTGATCGTGGTCGGCACCGTCGCCAATGCCGCCGAAGTGATCGCCGATGGCAGCATCCATGTTTACGGCAGCCTGAAGGGCCGTGCGATGGCAGGCGCGCAAGGCGACACGAAAGCGCGTATTTTCATCTCGGATTTCCGCGCCGAACTGGTGGCCATCGCCGGCCACTACCGCGTGTTCGAGCAGATACCGAAAGACCTGGAGGGCCAGTCCGTGCAATGCTGGCTCGATGGCGAAAAACTGCTGATTGCACCGCTGAAGTAATCGATGCTCTGATTCATTCAGAGCACCAACTATTAGAAGAACATATTTTCGGAGATGAGCCTTGAGTGCTGAGATTATCGTTGTGACGTCCGGCAAGGGCGGCGTGGGCAAGACCACCACCAGCGCGTCGCTTGCCACGGGCCTGGCGATGAGCGGCAAAAAAGTGGCCGTGATCGATTTCGACGTCGGCCTGCGCAACCTCGATCTGATCATGGGCTGCGAGCGCCGCGTGGTGTATGACTTCGTCAACGTGATCCAGGGCGAAGCCACCATCAAGCAGGCGCTGATCAAGGACAAGCGCCACGAAAATCTCTATGTGCTCGCCGCCAGCCAGACGCGCGACAAGGATGCGCTCACGCAGGAAGGCGTGGAGAAAGTGCTCGAAGAGTTGAGCAAAGACGGCTTCGACTACGTCATCTGCGATTCGCCTGCCGGCATCGAGAAGGGCGCGCACCTGGCGATGTATTTCGCCGATCACGCCATGGTGGTGGTGAATCCGGAAGTTTCTTCGGTGCGCGACTCCGATCGCATCCTGGGTCTGCTCGCCAGCAAGACCCGCCGCGCCGAACGTGGCGACGGTACCGTCACCCAGCACCTGCTATTGACGCGCTACAACCCCTCGCGTGTCGAACAAGGTGAAATGCTCAGCGTGAAAGATGTGGAAGAAATTCTCGGCATCAACGTGATCGGTGTGATTCCGGAATCGGAAAATGTGCTGGCCGCCTCCAACTCCGGCGTGCCGGTGATCCTGGACGAAAACTCCAACGCCGGTCACGCCTACCGCGACACCGTCGCCCGCCTGCTCGGCGAAACCCGCCCGATGCGCTTTCTCGATGCACCCAAGAAGGGCTTCTTCCAGCGCGTATTCGGAGGCTGACCGCCATGGGTATTCTCGATTTTCTAAAGCGGAAACCCGAACCGACCGCTGTCGTGGCGAAGGAGCGGCTGCGCATCATCGTGGCACAGGAGCGCTCCACGCGCGGCGCCCCCGATTATTTGCCGCTGCTGCGCAACGAACTGCTCGAAGTCATCAAGAAATACGTCAATGTCGACCTCGATGCGATCAACATCAATGTCGAGCGCGACAGCGGGCATGAGGTGCTGGAGCTGTCGGTGGCGTTACCGGATGGCAAGGCGGCGGAGAATCCGGCGACTTGATGCACTCTCCCCACGGCGAGGAGCGAATCTCGCGCAACGGGTAGGTTGGGTTAGCGCAGCGTAACCCAACAATCCAGCCATTTACGCGGATCCTGTTGGGTTACGCTGCGCTAACCCAACCTACGGAAACCACGTGCCGTCATCAGTCCTCCGCGTCGCCGACATCGACGGCACTGCCGTCGAAGCCCTGCTCGCTCATCATGGCCTGAGCCTCTCGCTCGTCGCCGATGGTGAAGCGATTCCCGGCAGCTTCTGGGGTGACGACGAAGCCGGCATCATCGGCCACACCGTTTATGCGCGCGGCGACACCCCCGTGCATTCGGTGCTGCACGAAGCCGGTCACCTGATCGTGCTACCGCCAGCGCGCCGCGGCGACGTACATACCGACGCCACCGATTCGATCGAGGAAGAAGATGCAGTCTGCTACCTGCAGATCGTGCTGGGCGACGTACTGCCTGGCGTAGGGCGCGAACGCATCATGGCCGATATGGATGCCTGGGGTTACACCTTCCGGCTTGGCTCGGCCCGCGCCTGGTTCGAGCACGATGCCGAGAACGCAAAAACTTGGCTGATTGAACACGGGCTCCTAACGCCGGCCGGCGAACCGGTATAGTGCGCGACGCCTGATTGCCACGAAGCCCACCGTGCTGAAAAACACGCGCTACTACGACCCGATCAACGATTTTCGCCGCAGCATCGCGCGCCGGCTGATGCGGCTGGTGTTCGGCAGCCATGGGCAGCCGACCTCGGAACCACTGCCGGCCAAGGGCATCTACCGCATCCTGGTCTGCCATGTAAGCCACAGCCTTGGCAACACGCTACTGCTGACGCCGCTGTTGTCGGAGCTGGAAAAGGTCTATCCCGCGGCAGAGATCGACATCCTCACACGCAGTCCGATCGCCGAGACCGTCTACGGTCATTTCTTCAACGTGCTGCGCATCTTCCGCTTGCCGGCACATGGTGTGGGGCATCCATTCCAGTTCTTCGGCACGCTGCGGCGCATGCGCAAGATCCGCTACGACCTGGCGATCGATGCCGATCCCCTGTCGCAAACCGGTCGCCTGCTGACGCTGTTGTCGAACTCCACGTATACGCTGGGCTTCAGCAGTCCGAAAAAGCATGGCGAGATCACCCATGCAGTACCGCTCCCCGACACGATGGAAAGCAAGGGACGGCGCCCGGTCTATCTCCTGCGCCATGCCATGGGGCGCGACGTTGCCGCCGAGTATCCCGTGCCGGACATCCGCCTCAGCACCGACGAGCGCACGCAAGGGAAAGACGCGCTGATGCGTTCGCTCGCCGCCAGCGGCATCACATCGCCAGGACGCGGCATCATTGGCATCTTTGGCAATGCGACCGGTAACAAGCTGCTGGGCGAAGCGTGGTGGACACGCTTCATGCAGGTACTGGAAGCGGCGCATCCCGAGCATCGCTTCGTGGAAATTCTGCCGCACTCGGGCGAGACGATGCTCGGTTCGCGCTATCCCGCGTACTACTCCACCGACCTGCGCAAACTTGCCTGCGTGCTATCGGGTTTGGACGTCTATATCAGCGCCGACTGCGGCGTGATGCATCTGGCCTGTGCTTCGGATGTCCCCACGATGGGCATCTTCACCGTGACCAATGCTGCCGAGTGGGGGCCATACGGCCCCAACCGGCATGTGATTCACGCGCAGGGCAAGGAGCCCGAAGATGTAGCACGGATCATCGCCGCCATGCCGGAGTTCAACTCGTAGGTTGGAGTGCAAACCCCAACGTGGCGCGATGACATGCATGGCGATGTTGGGGTTTGCCCTCCCAACCTACCCACGATCATCCGCATCCGCTAGCATGCGGCGCATGAGGGAGATGGCATGCCTCCCGTTCCCTTGGGGCTTTTCCCGTGGAACGAACCACCGCAAGGTTGATGATGCCTGCACCACCGGATTCCGGCGGCGCAGGCGTGCCTGTGTTGCCGGACCTCTACCCATGGGAGACGACACAGTATGAGTTGGAGTGGTTTTCTTGCCGTCGGCATAGGCGGCGCCCTCGGATGCTGGATGCGCTGGATCCTCGGCATCCTGTTCAATCCCATTTTCCCCACCGTGCCGCTGGGCACCCTGGCGGCCAATCTCAGCGGCGGCCTGATGATGGGCTGCATGTTGGGCATCATCGAACACTTCCAGGCGCTGCCGCCGGAAGTTCGGCTATTCGTGATGACCGGCTTCCTGGGCGGCCTGACTACTTTCTCCACCTTTTCCGCCGAAGCGGACACCTTGCTGCTACGCGGGCAGCTGCTATGGTTTGGCGTACACGTCACGGTGCATTTGATCGGCAGCCTGACCATGACGATCCTGGGCATTTTTCTTACGCGCGGTCTGCTGCGCCATTGATACGGAGTCGGCAGCGTCATGAGCATCGATGTCTCATTTCGTAACTCCCCGGCCAACGGCATCTTCCTGCGCTTTTACACTCACGTGCACGCCAGGCACGATGGACTGTTGATGTCCGAGTGGCTGCTGGAACTGGCCAAGCGCAACAAGCTGGGTGGTGGCTCGGTGTTTCGCGCCACCGCGGGATTCGGCCGGCACGGTGTGCTGCATCACGAAGCCTTCTTCGAACTCGCCGACGACCTGCCGTTGAAGGTGGAATTCCTGCTCAGTGAAGCGAATGCGCAGACCTTGTTGCGTCTGGTGCGGGAGGCAGGCGTTGATCTGGTGTACGCGTGGTCGCCAGTACATTTCGGTGTCCTGGGTCAGGAAGGGGCAACATGAGTCAAGACTCCCTGCGCCAACGCGCCGCCGAACTGCTTGAACTGGCGGGCGTGCAGATCAACGGCCCCACGCCCACCGATCTGCACGTCCATAACGAACAACTCTACGCACGCGTATTTGCCCACGGCTCGCTAGGCCTGGGCGAAGCCTATATGGATGGCTGGTGGGACGCCGAGGATCTGCCCGGCATGTTCACCATGATCCTTCGCAGTCATCTGGATGAACACCTCAAGACGCTCGATACGCTGATCGTGCATCTGCGCGCGCGCTTCATCAACATGCAGCGCGGCCAGCATGCGTTCGAGATCGGCAAGGCGCATTACGACCGTGGCAATGATCTGTTCAAGGCCATGCTTGGCAAGTACATGATGTATTCCTGCGGCTATTGGGCAAACGCGAATAATCTGGACGAAGCACAGGAAGCCAAGCTCGACCTGATCTGCCGCAAGTTGCAGTTGAAGCCCGGCATGCGCGTGCTCGACATCGGTTGTGGCTGGGGCGAGGCGCTGAAGTTCGCGGCGGAGCGCTACGGTGTGGAAGGTGTCGGCGTTACCGTTTCCAACGAGCAGGCCGAGTTGGCGCGCGAGTTATGCCAGGGTCTACCGATCGAAATCCGCCTGCAGGATTACCGCGACGTCGACGAACCGTTCGATGCGATCATGTCGATCGGCATGTTCGAGCACGTGGGTGGCAGGAATTATCGCGAATACTTCGAAGTCTCACGCCGCTGCCTGAAAGACGACGGCCTGTTCCTCCTGCACTGCATCGGCACCCATCAGGCGCCGGGGCTGACCGATCCGTGGATCGAGAAATACATCTTTCCCAACTCCATGATTCCCGCTGCCAGTCAAGTGGCGACTACGCTGGAAGGCCTGTTCGTCGTGGAAGATTGGCATAATTTCGGCGCGGACTACGATCGCACGCTGAGCGCCTGGCGCGCGAATTTCGACGCGGCATGGTCTACGCTTTGCAACCACTACGATGAACGCTTCCGCCGCATGTGGCATTTCTACTTATCGGTATCCACCGCTGTTTTCCGCAGCCGGCGCGACCAGCTCTGGCAGCTCACCCTGAGTCCGTACGGCGTGCCCGGCGGCTATCGCGTTCCGCGCTGAGTTTTCCTATGACTCTTTATCGACGCCTGCTTGCGCTGTTCTCGCTACTACTCCTGCTATGCGGTAGTGCAGTCGCCCACCCTGCGCTATGGCACGCAAAAAGTGGCGATAGCACGGTGTATCTGTTTGGCACCGTGCACTTGCTACCGAACGACACGGATTGGCATTTTCCCGCGCTGGATCAAGCCCTCTCGAAAAGCCAGGTGCTCTACATCGAGCTGACCGACGACGATCAAGGCACCATGACTTCGCTGGTGCTGCACTATGGCATGGACACCGAGCACCCGCTCTCTTCGCTGCTGAGCGAAAGCGATAACGCCGCCCTGGCGAAAGCCGCACAGCTTGCCGGATTGCCCGGCGGCACCATCGCGTTGGAACCGATGAGACCCTGGCTGGCCGCCTTGACGTTGACGGTCGCGCCCTTGATGAAAGCCGGGCTTGATCCTGCTGCAGGCGTGGACAAGCAATTGCAGGCGCAGATGACACGTGCCGGCAAGCCGGTGCGTGGTTTGGAAACGGCAGAACAGCAGATTCGTTTCCTCGCCGATCTACCCGATGCATTGCAGATCGCTTTTCTGCGCGACACCTTGCGCGACGTCGAAAAAAACAAAGAAGAACTGCTATCCCTGGTCGATGCCTGGAAACGCGGCGATGTCGCCGCCATCGCCAAACTCGAGAACGACGAGTTGAAAACGCAAGAGCCCGCGCTTTACCAGAAGCTGCTCGTACAGCGGAATCAGAATTGGGCAGCCAAGATCAAGGACCTGCTGAGGCAGCCCGGCACGACCGTCTTCGTGGCGGTTGGCGCGGCGCATCTGGCCGGGCCGGATAGCGTGCAGGCGCAGTTGGCAAAGATCGGCGTTACCGCTCAGCAGGATTGAACGCTCCATGCCGCCTGTAGGTTGGGGTGCAAACCCCAACCTAGTCATGCCGATCAGGGCGATGAAGTCGGGGTTTGCACCCCAGCGGCGACTTAGAACGACGCCGTAATCGCCTTCGGCTGCAGCGGAAACCGCGGCATATGGATGGTGTACGAATCCATCTTGCCCAGATCCTTATAGTCCGCCGTCAGCAGCGCACCGTTGTAGCCCACGTCGATGCGATACACATGCCCTGCCTCGACGTTGTCGATCGTGACGTCCTGGCGGTTGAGCATGTGCGTATTGGACAGCGTGAGCTTGATCACCTGCTTGCCCGGCAGCACGCGCACCCAGGGTGTCTTGCCACCGTTGAACTTCTCCCAGGTAGCGACCTGGTTCACGCCGGTGATACCGCAGATGTATTGCGACGGTTGGCCACACACCACCAGGGCGGTATCCGCTTTTGGATGATCCTTGTCCTTGTAACCCAGCAACGGATGCCGACCCGCAAAATGCGCGCAGCCAGCCATGAACGTGCAGGCCATGACCGCGGCGGCGGTGCGTAGATAGTGCATGACTCACCCGGAGCGAATGGATCGGGCCATTTTAGCAGCCTGTCGGACTTGAGTGGTCAAGGCAGGCTGCTATCCCAAGCGCCTCGGCATCTGGCACCATTCCCAGGTTGTAGCACCCCGCCGCTCTCGGCGTTGCCCCCGGCAGTCCTATCTCCATGACCCTGCAAGCCAATTACGAACAGATCCCGCTCAAGGAATACGCCGAGCGGGCTTATCTCGATTATTCCATGTACGTGGTGCTGGACCGCGCCCTGCCCTACGTGGGCGACGGTCTCAAGCCCGTGCAGCGGCGCATCATCTACGCGATGAGCGAGCTAGGCCTCGCCGCCAGCGCCAAGCCGAAGAAATCCGCGCGCACCGTCGGTGACGTCATCGGTAAATTCCATCCGCACGGCGACAGCGCCTGTTACGAGGCGATGGTGTTGATGGCGCAGCCGTTCTCGTATCGCTATCCGCTGATCGACGGCCAGGGCAACTTCGGTTCGCCTGACGATCCGAAGAGCTTCGCGGCGATGCGTTACACCGAATCCAAGCTCAATCCGCTCGCCGAAGTGCTGCTGGCCGAACTCGGCCAGGGCACGGTGGATTGGGTGCCGAACTTCGACGGCACACTGGAAGAACCGAGCTGGCTGCCCGCGCGCCTGCCGCACGTACTGCTGAACGGTTCGATGGGTATCGCCGTGGGCATGGCCACGGATATTCCGCCGCACAACCTGCGCGAAATCGCCAGCGCGTGCATTCGTTTGCTGGATGATCCTGACGCCACCGTCGCCGATCTGTGCGAACACGTGCGCGGTCCGGACTACCCGACCAAGGCAGAAATCATCACGCCGCGCAACGAGCTGGTCCAGATGTATCAGACCGGCGTCGGCTCGATTCGGGCACGCGCCGTGTACACGCAAGAAGACGGCAACATCGTGATCACCGCGCTGCCGCACCAGGTCAGCCCGTCAAAGATTCTCGAGCAGATCGCAGCGCAAATGCGCGCGAAGAAGCTGCCGATGATCGAGGACCTGCGCGATGAATCCGATCACGAAAACCCGATCCGCCTGGTGATCGTGCCGCGCTCCAACCGCGTGGACGTGGACGAGGTGATGCAACACTTGTTCGCCACCACCGACCTGGAAAAGAGCTTCCGCGTCAATCTCAACATGATCGGCCTGGACCTCCGGCCGCAGGTGAAGAATCTCAAGCGCATCCTCTCCGAGTGGCTGACCTTCCGTGTCGACACGGTTACGCGCCGCCTCAATCATCGGCTTGCCAAAGTCGAGCGCCGCCTGCACTTGCTGGAAGGCTTGCGCATTGCCTACCTCAACCTGGATGAAGTGATCCGCATCATCCGCACCGAGGAAGAACCCAAGCCGGTGCTGATGGCGCGCTTCAAGCTCAGTGAAGAGCAGACCGACTACATTCTCGAAACCCGGTTGCGCCAGCTGGCACGCCTGGAAGAAATGAAGATCAACGCCGAGCGCGACCAGCTTGAGGAAGAACGCGCCAAGATCAACGTGCTCCTGAAATCCCCCGCCAAGCTCAAGGGTTTGATCAAGGAAGAACTGCGCGCCGACGCGGCCAAATACGGTGATGACCGCCGCTCGCCGCTGATCGAGCGCGAAGCCGCGCAGGCACTGGACGAAAGCGCATTGGTCGCGAGCGAGCCGGTCACTGTGGTGCTAAGCCAGAAGGGTTGGATTCGCGCTGCTAAAGGCCATGACGTCGATGCCGATGGCCTGTCGTATCGCGAAGGCGACAGCCTGCTCGCCACGGTGAAGGCGCGCACGACGCAGCAAATCGCAGTGATCGACTCCACCGGCCGCAGCTATTCCACGCCGGCACATACGCTGCCTTCCGCACGCGGCAACGGCGAGCCGCTCACCGGTCGCTTCACACCGCCAGCCGGCGCGCGTTTTGATGCAGTGGCCGCGGGCGACAACGACACGCGCCTGGTGCTTGCCACCGACTTCGGTTACGGCTTCGTCACCCGCTTCGAGGCGCTCACTGGCCGCAACAAGGCCGGCAAGCAGATCATCACGCTGGGGGATGGCGCGCGCGTGCTGGCGCCACAAGTGAGTGCCGATCCGGCACGTGACCGCATCGTGGTCGCTACCACGGATGGCCATCTGCTGATGTTCTCGGTGGCCGAACTGCCCGAACTCGACAAGGGCAAGGGCAACAAGCTGATCGAGATTCCAAAGACCAAACTCAGCAGCGGCGACGAACGCGTGGCTGGTATTGCCGTAGTCACCGAAGGCAAGGGTGAAATCACGCTATATGCAGGACAGCGCAAGCTCACCCTGCGCTGGGCCGATCTGGTCGAATACGGCGGCAATCGCGCCACACGTGGCAATGTGCTGCCGCGTGGCTTGCGCCGGGTGGAGCGGATCGAGACAACCGGTTAACGAACGTGATGCCATGGAGGTCACTCCACCGTGATGACCTCCATGGAGATTTCACGCTTGAACGGAACTCCATCCGCCCGCAAGTCGTCTTAAAGCCATGTGCACGGTCGGGAGCGGCTGTGCGTTATGTGCGTGAAGACCCCCGGAGCACCCTCATGAAACGCCGTGTCATTGCCGCCCTGACTATTGCTCTCTTGACTACCGCTGCATGGGCGCAGACGGGCAATCAGCCGCTGAACCTGAAGCTGCCCTCCGGCGGCTATCAGGGCTACCCGGCGTCGGGCTCCACCGCCGCGCAACCGGCCTCTTCCAGCACCTCCGCCAACAACAAAGGCGGAGTGACTGTGAACGGCCACCCTGCCGCCACCAGCCCCGCACCGGGTGTTTACTACGGCGATACCAGTGGCGTGCGCGGCAATCACGATGCCGCCGTGCCGGTCTGTGACGATTCCACCTACAACAAAGCGCAAGTGCACGGTTCGGTTGGCATGGGCGTGGTCAGCGGCAGCCATATCGGTACCGGCAGTTACCAGTCCGGCGCCGTCAGCGTGGTGCAAAACACCGGCAGTTGCGACCATCCGACGGGTTCGGTGGGCATTTCCATTGGTGTCAGCCGAATGGGTGGATTCAACGGGCATTGATAGCGCAGGCTGGGGGCGCCCGACCTGCGAAAGCACCTAGAAAGCCACTCCCCACACACTGCAGGACCGTCCCGCCCGTACGTCTGCAGCCGAGCCCCCTAGTGATTCAAAACGTCGAATTCCGCTTCGAAGGTGGCCGTTGTGGCGTGCTGCTGATTCATGGCCTTACCGGCACGCCCACCGAAATGCGCCTGGTAGGCAAAGGGCTGAGCCGTGCCGGTTTCAGTGTCTATGGCATGCAGCTGGCCGGCCATTGCGGCGACGTGCAAGACCTGCTCGCTACCGGGTGGAAAGACTGGTACGCCAGCGTGGAAGCTGCGGCAGAAACATTCAGGCACGAGGTGGATCATCTCTTCGTGGCAGGTCTGTCGATGGGTGCCATCCTCGCGCTGAAACTCGCCGCAGAGCGTCCGGAATGGGTACGCGGCGTGGGCGTGTACGGTGCTACCTTCCGCTACGACGGCTGGGCGATTCCGTGGTACGGCCGCCTCTCCTTCACGCTACCGTGGCTGCATCGCTTCGGTATCGGCAAGCATCGCATGGTGCACGAAAACGAACCCTACGGCCTGCGCGATGAGCGCCTGCGCGCGCAGATCAGCGGCTTGATGCTCGGTGGCGATAGCGCCGCAGCGGGCTTGCCCGGGAATCCGTGGCCGTCGCTGGCCGAGATGTACAACATGGCCGCAGTGGTCCGCGGCGAACTGCCGAAAGTAGCCGCGCCGTGTCTGATCGCGCACGCGACCGAAGACGATGTAGCCAGCCTGGAAAATGCCTATCTGGTCGCGCGCTCGGTGTCCGGTCCGGTGGAAATGCTGTTGCTGGAAGACAGCTATCACATGATCACCATCGATCGCGAACGCCGCGTGCTGATCGATCGCTCCGCCGACTTTTTCTCCAAGGTCGCCGCGAGCTGCACGCCCAGCGCGCTCGCCGCCGCCTGAGGCGAGGCTCCAACATGTCGCCGCTCATTGCCACGCTGTGGCTGGTCAACGTGACGCTGGATACCTGCGGCCAGCTTGCCTTCAAAGCCGCCGCCAGCGATGCCGGCGACGGCGCGGCACGCTGGCGCCACATGGCCAGCCGTCCCTGGTTGTGGCTGGGGCTTTCGGCGTATGCGCTGCACCTCGCGTCGTGGATTGCTTTCCTGTCTTTGGTGGATCTCTCCAAGGGCATGCTGCTGGCATCCATCAACATGGTGGCGATCATGCTTGGCGGCCGATTTCTTTTCCGGGAGACGTTCACGCCGCTGCGCGTCGCGGGCATCCTGTTGGTAAGCGCCGGCGTGGCGATCGTGGGAGCAGCCGGATGAGCACCACTGCACGTACCTGGCGCTTCTACCTGAGCGGCTTTGCCCTGCTGCTGGTGTTCGACACCCTGGTGCAAGTGAGTTTCAAATTAACCGGCACGCATGCGTTCCCGCCCGAAGCAAGCTGGGCGTGGGTGTGGCGCATCGTCGGGCATCCGTGGATCTACATCGCCCTGATTGGCTACGTCGGCAATTTCTTCACCTGGATGAGTCTGCTCAAACACGCGCCCATCGGGCCGGCCTTTGCCGCCTCGCATCTGGATGTGGTGAGCGTGATGTTGGCGTCTGCATGGTTGTTCCATGAGGCCCTGACGCCCATGCGACTCCTCGGTGCGGGTGTGATCATGCTAGGCATCGTGTGCCTGGCCTTTGCTGAAAGCGGCGAGCAAGCCGCGCACGATGCGCCTGCCAAGGCTGCCCTGGACGCCATGGCTAACGACTGAGCCATTGTCGTACTGCAAGGTTTAGCTATCTCACGCGACGATGCAGTTCACGCAAGCTATGCTGTTGCCTGGCTCAAGAAGTTACGTTCTGCTCATATGGACAACACGCAGCCTCTTCGTCAGGCTTGCACTCAGGGGATTACCGGGGATATTTCATGAGTAATGTGCAGCAAGAAGTTTTCGAGATCATCAGCAAGCAGGCAAAGGTCGGCATCGATACCATCAAATCCGAATCGACCTTGAAAGATCTCGGTGTGGCTTCGCTGGATGCTATCGAGGTGATCTTCGATATCGAGGAACACTTCAACATCAACCTTCCCAATGAGGAAGTCGACTTCGAAAGCGGCACCGTCGGCCATCTGATCGAGGCGGTGGAACGCCAGCTGGCACAGAAAACCGGTTGAGTACATGCGTCGTATCGTGATTACCGGCATGGGCGGCATCTGCGCGCTCGGCCACAATACTTCCGACATCTGGCAAGCCATGACCGAGGGCCGCAGCGGCATCGGTCCCGTGCATCACATCGACGCCAAATATCTGCGCAACAATGCGATTGCCGCGGAAATCAGCGATTTCGATCCGCTCGCGTACATCGATGAAGCGCGCGTACCATTCCTCGACCCGCTAAGCCAGTACGCGCTGGTGGCTGCCGGCGAAGCCATCCGTCAATCAGGTCTGGATTTCCGCGGCGAACGCACCACGCGCACGGCTATCGTGGTGGGTGTCGGCTCCGCCGGCGAGGAAACCCGCGAGGGGCTGTACCGGCAGCTCTACGCCGAACAGGCCAGTCGTTTCCATCCGCTTGGCATCGTGCGCATCATGAGCAACGCGCCGGCCAGCCATATCAGCATGGTGCACGGCATTACCGGCCCCACGTTTGTGGTGTCGAGCGCATGCGCATCTTCCAATCACGCGTTTGCGCAGGCCGCGATGATGATTCGCGCCGGGCTGGTGGACGCGGCGATCACGGGCGGTACGGAAGCCTGCATCACATTAGGCGTGTTGCGCGCCTGGGAAGCCATGCGCGTGCTGGCGCCCGATACGTGCCGGCCTTTCAGCGCCAATCGCCGCGGCATGGTGCTGGGTGAAGGCTCGGGCATGTTCGTGCTGGAAACACTGGAGAGTGCACAGGCACGCGGTGCGACCATCCTGGCGGAGCTGGCCGGTGTCGGCATGAGCGCCGACGCGGGCGATATCGCCGCGCCTTCCGACGTAGGTGCCGCTGCCGCCATGCGCATGGCATTGCAAGATGCCGGCATGCAACCCGACGACGTCGACTACATCAATGCGCATGGCACCGGTACCGTTGCCAACGATTGCACTGAAACGCGCGCCATCCATCAGGTATTCGGTGAGCATGCGCGTCGCCTGGCGGTCACTTCCACCAAGCCGATGCACGGCCATGCACTGGGTGCAGCAGGCGCGCTGGAAATGATCGCCGTGCTGGGCGCGCTGCGCGATGGTGTCGTGCCACCGACGCTCAATTACCTTGGCCCCGATCCGGCCTGCGATCTTGACTACGTGCCACATGAAGCACGCGCCATGAAAGTACGTGCGGCGCTGAGCAATTCGTTTGCGTTTGGCGGACTCAACGCAGTGGTAGCGCTGCGTCAGGCACCGTAGGTTGGGTTAGCGCAGCGTAACCCAACATATCCCCCACGAAGCGGTATTGTTGTTGGGTTACGCTGCGCTAACCCAACCTACGCGTGTGTCGAGCAGTCCTCAGATCAATGAGGAGCAGAGCTGACGCACGTGTTGCGTCACCTGCTGCACCCAATGCGGCGACAGGCCCATCGGTTCGCTGGAAAGAAGCATTTTTGAATAAAGCCGGATCAGCTGCCGCTTGTTCTTGGCGTCGTTCTTCTTCAACTGACGCGTCTTGGAATCGTCCATGATGCGATAGCCGCCCAAGAGATCCGGAATAAATTGGAATCGGGCCTGCCGAATCCAGTTCAACCGGATCCATAAATCCCAATCTTCCAGATAGTCAAAATTCTCGTCGAACGGATTGTCCAGCAACACGGACCGCCTCACCAGAGAGAAGTTGTCCATGAAGTTGTCCTGCAACAGCGGAATCGACTTCGGCAGCAGATTGGCTGCCACATCCACTTGCACGACATCCCGGTAAAACACACCCGCAGGCGCCCCATGGCCATCGATCAGGCTCATACCCAAGACGAATACATCCGTCTCGGGGTTGGCTACCGCCTCTTCATCCAAGCGGTCGAAAATGTTTTCGCCCACGATGTTGTCGGCATCCAGCAACAATACGTAGTCCCCTTGCGCATGCCGGATGCCCGTATTCTTCGCAGCTGACGAACCACGGTTCACGGTGTGCGTGAGCACATGGACTGCAAACCCTGATCCTCTCTGGAACGCAGCCAGAACCTTGCTCGTATCGTCCGTGGAAGCATCGTCCACGATCACGACTTCCAATACCGCCTCATGCCCCTTCACGGCTTTGGACACACTCTGAAGAGAGGCCGCCAGAAACGGTGACATGTTGTAGGTGGGGATGACGATGGAGTACTTCATCCGTTCGCCCTTAAAAACAGAATGGAGCGGTACATGTCCAGGCTGGTCTCAGCCTGATGAAGGCGATTGATGTGATGGATGTCGTTCAAGAACCTGAGCTTCATCCGCCCACCCACAAACAACCCCATGCATCCTAGGTAATGCATCAGCCTATGCGTATTTTTTACGTGGTTGATGAGTTGAAACCCGTGCTTGTTGGCGAGATCCAAAATGGCTTCGACTCGCGGATGATCCATGGCCATGTGCTCCAGCAACCAATCTGGCAGAGTGCCGCCCGGATTGAGAAACGTCGCCGTCTCCACATCGAATTGGTATCCCGCTCCTTCCGTAGGAAACGCCAGGATGAGGTAACGGCGCGCAATTCTGCGCATGGCCACAAAGAAATCTTCGCGCAGATCCACCGGCACGTGTTCCATCACGTCCATCGCGCAGACCACGTCAAAGGAGTCTTGCAGCGCAAAAGGGTGAACGCCGTTGATCGGCTTGAGATTGGGTACTTCAGGCTGGATGGGCATCAGGTCGATGCCGAAATACTCACCCGCAAAAACACTGCCAAGGCCCACGTTGCCGCAGCCGTAGTCGAGTATTCTGGAACGCGTCAGCTGGTTTTCCAGCAAGAAATCCAGCACGGGTTCATAGCGGTAGATCCAGTCGATAGAGGCTTGCTGCCCGCTAATAAGCGGGTTATCTGCGTCGTACTTCACCCGATCCTCCCTCACAGTCTGGTAAAGGCCCACGACTGCATGCGGCCGTCCTTGTACGGCATCACGCCATGAAACGGGCGCGGATCACGGTCGAATACCAGTGGCAGGAAATGGCGATCGCCCTCCCACATCGGCAGTTCCATGAGGCGGTCGATGTCGATCCACTCGAGCGTGCCTTCCGGGTTCTGCGTGTAAGGCTCGCCGCTGAAGCTGTCGATGACGAAGATGAAACCCAGCCAATCCTCGCCCTGCTTGCCAAAGCCGGGCCAGTTGAGGGTGCCGCGCAGATGCATCGACTCGCATTCGATACCGGCCTCTTCGTGGATCTCGCGGCGCATGCAGGCGGCGATGTCCTCACCAGGTTCCATCTTGCCGCCTAGGCCGTTGTATTTGCCCAGATGCTGATCGTCGGGCCGCGCGTTGCGGTGGATCATCAGGACCTTGCGCCGATCCGGCGAAAGCACGTAACCGAGCGTCGCGACGATGGGGGTGTAGGGCATAGCTATCCCTTCCGATCCAAAAGCTGAAGTTTACGCCCTGCCCTTGTGTAGGTGCTCTTGCATCCATCACAGCTGGGCAGCGACCATCTGCAGATGCGCTCGTCCACCCACACCCGACGGTTGCGTCGCAGCCTGCCGCCTCGCCTGCTCGCCCTGCTGGGGGTGCCTGTGTTGTTGGCCGCATGCGGCAGTCAGTTGCAGCCCATGGAAAGTCGCGAGGTCAACTTCCAGGGCCAGGATTTCACCGTGGTCAGTTTGGATCTGCATCGCGAAGCCCTCACGCTGCACTGGAAGAATCCCGATAACGGACAGCCCTACGGCGATATTCAGAGCTTGCGCGAATGGGGTGCAGCCAACGGCAAGCGGCTGATGTTCGCAGCCAACGCCGGCATCTACGATCAGGCCAACGCGCCGCTCGGGCTGTACGTGGAAAACGGCAAGACCCTGGTGCCGCTGAATCTGTTCCACGGCAATCCGGCCGCCGGCAATTTCTCGATCCGCCCCAACGGCGTGTTCGTCGTCTACCGGGACGGCCATGCCGCCGTACGCACCAGCACCGACTTCAAGGCCGACGCCAAGCCGGCGGACTGGGCTACGCAGTCGGGACCGATGCTGGTGATCGACGGCAAGATCAACGACCAGTTCGTACACGACTCCGCCAGCAACAAATGGCGCAGCGGCGTCTGCGCGCGCACGCCCTACCAGGTGGTATTCGCGGTGAGCGAGTCGCCGGTGAATTTCCATACCTTTGCGCAGTTGTTCCGTGACAAGCTCGACTGCAAGGATGCGCTGTACCTGGACGGCACCATTTCGCAGTTCTACATCGACGGCACCGGCTATGCCGGCGCTCCCACCTTCATGGTCAAGCCCTACGCGGGCATCTTCGCGGTGTTTGCCGAACAATGAAACCTCGCTTCCGTTGGTTCCGCGCGCTGTTGATCCTTGTCCTTATCGTGGCGATCGGCCTGTTCGCGACCGGTTGGTGGTTGCTGGCCTGTGGCCGCGCACAGCTCGACGGCCAACAGCGGGTGATCGGGCCACAGCATGCGGTCACCATTGCCCGCGATGCGCTCGGCACCGTCACCATCACCGGCCAGTCGCGTGACGATGTCGCTTACGCCCTGGGCTACGTGCACGGGCAGGAACGGTTCTTTCCGATGGACCTGATGCGACGCGTGGCCGCAGGCGAGTTGTCGGAACTGGTTGGAGGCGCGGCGCTCGATACCGACCTCAATCATCGCCGCCATCGTCTGCGCGCCGTGGCGGAAGCCGCTTATGCGGCACTCACGCCCGAACAGAAGCACACGCTGGATATCTATCGCGACGGCGTGAACGCCGGCCTTGCAAACCTGCGCGAGAAACCCTGGGAGTACCTGCTGCTCAAGGCCAAGCCGGAACCCTGGCGCTCGGAAGACACGATGCTGGTGATCGCTGCGATGTATCTAGATCTCAATGGCGATGGCCGCAACGAGCGCGAACAGCACATCGCGCAAATGCGCGCCGTGCTGCCGGGGCCCCTGGTGGACTTCCTGATCTCACCCGATCCAAACTGGGAAGCGCCGCTGCAAGGCGGTGCCTCGCCCTCTCCGGTTATTCCCGGTGCGGATGTATTCGATCTGCGCCATGCCGGCACGCCGGGCGGCCAAGTGAAGCTGGCTGAAACATCGATCCTTTCGGTGGATCGCTTCTATCCTGGCAGCAACAGCTTCGCGGTGACGGGCAATATCTCGCGTTCCGGCGCAGCGATGCTCGCCAACGACATGCATCTTAGTCTGCGTGTACCGGACATCTGGTTTCGCGCGCGGCTGCGCTATCCCGATCCCACTGCGCCGAAAGGGCAGCGCGATGTCGTTGGCGTGACCCTGCCCGGCACACCTGCACTGGTGGCAGGTTCGAACGGGCAGATCGCCTGGGGCTTCACCAACAGCTACGGCGACTGGATGGATTGGGTGCGCGTCCAGCGCGATCCGCATGATCCCAACCGTTACAAAGTGCCGGAAGGCTGGGCGACGATCGAATCGCACGATGAGATTATCGGCGTCAAAGGTGCGGCACCGCACACCTTGCACGTGGAAGACACGCGTTGGGGACCGATCCTTGCGAAGGATACCGACGGCACGCCGCTGGCACTCTCCTGGATCGGCGATCTGCCCCGCGCCTACAACCTCGCCTTGATGCAGCTCGAGCACACCACCAGCGCTCCCGCTGCGCTGGATCTGGCGACGACCTTCGGCATGCCGCCGCAGAATTTCCTGGTTGCCGACAGCGCGGGCCATATCGGCTGGACCATTGCGGGCAACAGCATTCCGCTACGCACCGGTTTCGATCCGCAACTACCCGCCGACTGGTCGCAGCCGAACACCGGCTGGACCGGCTGGGCCACGCCGTCGCAATACCCGCGTATCGAAGATCCGGCGGATGGCCGGCTGTGGACAGCCAACAACCGCACCATCGGCGGCGATGAAAACGCTTTGCTCGGCGAAGGCGGACACGACATTGGCGCGCGTGCGCAGCAGATTCGCGATGACTTGCGCGGCCGCGCGGATTTCGGCCCTGGCAATCTGCTCGATATCCAGCTCGACGATCACGCGCAGTTCCTTTCCCGCTGGCAGCAGTTGCTGCAAGCCACGCTAGCCGGTACGCACGATCCCTCGCTCGGCCAGTTGCGTCAGCTCACCGCCGCGTGGCGCAACCAGGCCGCGCCGGATAGCGTGGATTACCGATTGGTGCACGCATTCCGCGATGAAGTGCATAAGTTGGTGCTCGCGCCATTCGTCGCACAAATCCAGCGGCGGTTTCCGGATTTTGAGTGGCCCGGCCCCGGCAACCAGGAAGCAGCCGTGTGGATGCTGATCCAGCAACAGCCGGTACAACTGCTTGATCCCACCTACCATGATTGGCATGGCCTGCTGTTGCAGGCAGCGCGCGATGTCGTCGATACGCTAGGCAAACAACAAGGCGGTCTCGCTGCCCGCACCTGGGGCGAAGTGAATCACGCCGGCATTCGCCACCCGCTATCACGCGCCCTGCCCGGCTTTATCGGCCAGTGGCTCGACATGCCGGAAGACGAACTGCCTGGGGATAACAATATGCCGCGCGTTGCACGGCCAGCATCCGGCGCATCCGAACGCCTGGACGTATCGCCCGGACACGAAGACGAAGGCATTCTGGAAATGCCAGGCGGACAAAGCGACAACCCGTTGTCGCCGTTCTACGGTGCAGGTCACGAAGACTGGGTGCATGGACGGCCTACACCGCTGCTGCCAGGTGCGACAAAGTACACGTTGGTACTTGAGCCGTCGCCGCAATAACGATGCCGGTGCGGCATTGCTCCATATGCACATCAATGCTATTTCGAAGCGGATCGTCATTCCGGCGAAGGCCGGAATCCATGGCAAGTACGAAGCATGGATTCCGGCCTTCGCCGGAATGACGATCCGCTAAAGATCAAACCTCAGAGCAGCCTTCCAGGCCGTCTCACATCAACAAAGCGGCCGTATCAACATCCGCTCGCAAATCGCCGTATACAGATCCGGCAGCCGCTCCAGTTCCTCCACATCGATGCACTCGTCCACCTTGTGAATGGTGGCGTTGACCGGACCTAGCTCCACGACTTCTGCGCCCATGGGCGCGATGAAGCGGCCATCCGATGTGCCACCGCCCGTACTTTGTTCCGGCTCCGTGCCGCATAGCTCGCGGCATACCTGCACCACGGTATCGCGCAAGCGTCCCCCTGAGGGACACAGAAACGGTTCACCCGACAACGTCCACTCAAGCGTGTAATCCAGACCGTGTTTGGCGAGAATCGCTTCGGCGCGTTTGCGCAAATTCTCTGCGGTGCTCGCGGTGCTGTAGCGGAAGTTGATCAGTGCGATAAGCGAACCGGGAATGACATTGGTCGCACCGGTACCGGCCTTAATATTGGAAACCTGGAATGAGGTGGGCGGAAAATCGGCATTGCCACCATCCCAACGTTCTGCTGCCAGCTCAGCCAATGCCGGTGCAAACGCATGAATGGGATTGAGCGCCTTGTCCGGATACGCCACATGGCCTTGCACACCGCGCACGGTCAAGGTTCCCGACAAGGAACCGCGTCGACCGACACGAATCAGATCGCCGAGTTTTTCCTTGGACGAAGGCTCACCCACCACACACCAGTCGATGTGCTCACCGATCTCGCGCAAGTACGCCGCAATACGCCGCACGCCGTCGACATTGGTCGGCCCTTCTTCATCACTGGTGAGCAACAGCCCCACGCGGCCGGGGTGGTCCGGATGCGTCGTGACGAAGCGCTCCAGCGCCACCGTCATCGCTGCCACCCCGCCTTTCATGTCAGCCGCACCGCGGCCGTATAGACGTCCATCGCGCACGGTCGGCTCGAACGGCGGACTCTGCCAGGCTTCTTCCGGACCACTGGGCACCACATCGGTATGCCCGAGAAACATCAGCAATGGCCCCTGCCCTGGCGCATTGTTTGCGCCATGCACCGCCCAGAAGTTGTCCACCTCGCCATAACGCAGATGCTCGATACGGAAACCGAGACGCGCCAAGCGTGCGCCGATTTCCGGCAGGCAACCCGCATCCTCCGGCGTGATGGAGCGGCGGCGAATAAGGTCGACAGCGAGATCGAATACCTCAGACATAGCTCAACGCCCGAACAGTTTCTTGAAACCGTTATCCGTGAATCCTACGCTCATCGCCCCATCCGGCTGTACCACGACGGGACGACGGACAAGTGCCGGATATTCCTTCAACAGCAAGGTCCACTCTGAATCCGTGCCGGGATTCTTGCGTTGCGGCAGCAGGTTGCGCCAGGTGGTGCCTGATTTGTTGACCAGCTTTTCCCAGCCGCCCAATTGCTGTGCCCATGCCTTCAACGTGGCTGGCGGTACGGGATTGGCGCGGTAGTCCACGAACTCATGCGCAACGTCGAAGCGTGTGAGCCAGTTGCGCGCCTTCTTGCAGGTGTCGCAGTTGGAGAGGCCATAGAGTGTGAGGTTTGACTGGGTCATCACTCGCCGCTCCGCAGCAGTTCGTTGATGCCAGTCTTGCTGCGCGTTTTCTCGTCAACCTGCTTGACGATGATCGCGGCGTACAAACTGTGGCTACCATCTTTCGCCGGCAAATTACCGGCAACCACCACGCTGCCTGCAGGTACGCGGCCGTAGCTGACTTCACCCGTGGCGCGGTTGTAGATGCGTGTGGATTGGCCAAGAAACACGCCCATGCCGATCACACTGCCACGCTCCACGACGACGCCTTCCACCACTTCGGAACGCGCACCGATGAAGCAGTTGTCTTCGATGATGGTGGGATTGGCCTGGAGCGGCTCCAGTACGCCACCAATACCGACACCACCGGAAAGATGTACGCCCGCACCGATCTGCGCGCATGAACCGACGGTAGCCCAGGTATCGACCATCGTGCCAGAGCCGACGTAAGCACCAATGTTCACGTAACTGGGCATCAGCACCGCGTCCTTGGCGATGTGCGCGCCACGGCGCACCAGCGCACCGGGCACTACACGAGCACCAAGCGTTTCCAGTTCCGAATCGTTGCCATGCTGGAAACGCAGCGGCACTTTGTCGAAGGCCATGGCCGGACCGCCATCCACCACGCGATTGCCATTGATGCGGAAATACAGCAGCACCGCTTTCTTCAACCACTGGTTGACGGCCCAGCCGCCTTGGCCATCGGGTGCGGCAACGCGCTGCTCACCCGATTCGAGCAGATCCATCACTTGCGTGAGTGCAGGGCGCAGGTGGGCCTCGATCTCGGTCTGAGTGAGGTCGTTGCGGCGTTCGAAGGCGTCGTTGATAAGGTTTTCGATGAACTGCATGAGCAAGACTCGTGTTCGGGTCGACCATGAAGATTACAACTACTTGCCCGTGGATGACGCGCAAGACCTCAAATTAGCGCAAGTACGATCGGGCATATCACGCCCGCCGCCAGCAGCACGCTTATCACGACATGCTTTCGTGTATAGCGATAGGCCATATAGAGGCCAAGCAAGGTCGACACAAACAAGCCCAGCGATACGAAGGCCGAGAAAATCTTCAACGGCAGCGGATGCCGAACGGGTGCCGCCGGTTTGTTCGGCTGTGCCGCAACCGCCACCGGCATGGGTGATGCAGCAGACTGACCACCCTCCATCGGACGCGCGCGCCGCTGAGGCAACACGTCCGTTTGCTTCTTGTGCAATTGCGCGGCCACCGCCAGCCATGCCGGTGGCTTGTAGTCGCTGTCGTGGGAGGCTTCGTGCAGGCCGAATACCTGCAAGCCGCCGGTGAATGCAAAGAACAGCACGGCAGGGGCGATGAACACGCCGATGTAGAGATGAAGTTGCCGGGCAAGTTTGAGAAAGGTATGAGATGCAGACATGAGGGCACAGCCTTATGTGGCAGGTTTTAGCCAAATGAGAAAAAGGTGATTGACGATGGCCGCTGATGCGGCCTGGCGGAAAATCATCCCTTGCGAGCTTGCATAGCGTTGGGTGGTACGGCTGTGCCTGGGCTATGCGGACAAGCTCTGTGGTCCGATCCGCTCCCGCAAAGCCTGCCACAAACGCTGTTGCTGTGTCTCGCTCAGCGGCGCATTGCGGCGATCGGTAAGCTGAAAAAAGTCTTCCACGCGCTCGCCGAAGGTGGCGATGCGGGCGTCATGGACGCGCACCTCGCAGGCCATCAGCACTTGCGTGACGGCGGCAAGCAAACCAGGGCGGTCGCTGCAGACAAGTGCCATCTGCGTACGGCCGTCCGACTGCTTGAAGTCGATGCGCGGCGTCATCTGGAAATGCTTCAGATGCCGCGACATGCTACGCCGTGACGGCATGATCGGTGCCGACTGCGACAAGGCGCGGTGCAGCCGCTGCTGCAATTCTTCCGCGCGCTCAGAGCTCGCAGGCTTTTGCGTTTCCGCTTCCAACAGCAGGAAAGTATCCATCGCCTTGCCATCCGGCGAGCTGAGCACGCGGGCTTCCATCACCGAGAAATGCAGGCGATCGAGCATGGCAGTCACGTTCGCGAACAGTCCATCGCGATCGGGCGCATAGACGAACAGTTCGGTACCACCACGCACCGACAGCGGATTCACCGCAATCAGCGGCAGTTTGCCCTGCCCCTCGAGAATCTGCGACGTCTGCCAGGCGATCTGCTCCGGCCGGTGGCGCAGGAAGCTCACCATCGGGAAGCTGTCCCAAAGCTGCGCCACCGTGGTCTGATCGTTGCCATCCGCAACCAGCATGGCCATGGCCTGCTCGCGGCATGCCTGTGCACGCGCGGCGGCGCCGGACGACGGCTTGGCATCGCGGCGCAAGGCATAGCGTGTGGCGGTATAGAGGTCCGCGAGCAGGCGGTCCTTCCAGGCGTTCCACAACCGCGGACTGGTGCCGATGATGTCGGCAATGGTGAGCAGATAAAGCTGCCCTAGTCGCTCGCGTCCACCGACGGTCTCGGCAAAACGGTGCACCACGTCGGGGTCGGTGATGTCCTGGCGCTGCGCGGTGGTGCTCATCAACAGATGCCAGCGCACCAGCCACGCGACACGTTCAATGTCCTCATCCGGCAAACCCAGCTTCTTGCCGAACGCGCGCGCGTCCTCCTCGCCCAATACCGAATGATCGCCGCCACGCCCCTTGGCGATGTCATGAAACAGCGCAGCCAGCAGCAGCACTTCGGGCTTGGGTAGCGTCGACCATACTTCGCATGCCAGCGGAAATTCCGCTTGTGTCGCCGGATCAGCAAAGCGCGCGACGTTGCGCAGGACGCGCAGCGTGTGCTCGTCCACCGTGTACACATGGAACAGGTCGTATTGCATACGGCCGAATACTTTGCCGAACGCAGGCAGGATCGCCGCCAGCAGACCGTGGCGATTCATGCGCCACAACGCATCCACCGCCGGCGCGCCATGCCGCAGCAATTGCAGGAAGGAAGCGAGCACTTTCGGATCGTCGGCGAGTTGCGCACCCATCGCCGCCGTGGCCTGATGGATGCGACGCATCGCGTCAGCGGTAAAGCCGATCACACCCTTCTGATCGAGCCGCGCGATGAAGATGTCCACCAGCGCCGCCGGGCGATGCGTGAACAGGTCCGGATCGCGCACCGCCATGCGCGCGCCGTAGCGAATGAAATCCTCGCCCACCGCTTGTGGCTCGCTCGGCGGCTCCAGCATTTCCACGAAACGTTCAGCGATCTGCATCCCTAAGCGCTCCACCTGACTGGCGGCGCGGTAGTAGCCCTGCATGAATTGTTCGACGCCGAGGTTTTTTTCGTGCTCGTCTTCAAAGCCGAGGCGCGCCGCCAGGGCGCGCTGATAATCGAACAGAAGGCGTTCTTCCGGCCGCCCTGCCTCCAGATGCAAAGCAAAGCGATAGCGTCGCAGCGTGGCCTCGGCATGCAGCAAGGTGTCGCATTCGGCGGGATCGAGCAGACCTTCGGTGACCATGTCCGGAAAGTCCGGCGCATGCGCCAGGCGCATGCCAAGCCAGCGCAACGAATCCAGCGTGCGCAATCCGCCGGGACCATCTTTGAGATTGGGTTCGAGGTTGTAGGCGGTGTCGTCGAAGCGCGCGTGGCGCGCATTGCGCTCGGCTAGGCGCGCTTGCAGATAAGCCCGCGGCGGCCACATGTCAGGCGCTTCGACGATGGCGCGCAGGCTTGTGTCGAGCGAGGGATCGCCGGCCAGGCGGCGTGCGTCGAGCAAACTGGTGAACACGCTGGCTTCCGCCGCAGCCAGCGTCTTGCATTGCGCAGGGTCGCGCACGGCATGGCCGACTTTCAGGCCAATGTCCCAGAACGTTGCGAAGCATTGCTCCAGCGCGCGCAAGCGTGATGAATCGGCGTGCTGCACCAGCGCCAGCAGATCGATGTCCGAGTAGGGAAACAACAGGCCGCGCCCGAAACCGCCGATGGCGAACAACGCTGCATCGTTTACTTCGCCCAGGCAGGCCATCCACACATGCGCCACGATGCGTGTCACCGATTCGCCACGCCGCTGTGCGAGTGCGGTGGCATCGGCACCATCGCGGAAGGCGATGGTGATGGTGCGATCGAGGTCGCCGAGCAGTTGACGCAGCGCACTGCGTGCCTCGGTGGAGACGCCTGAGCGGGGGACTGCGACCGGGAGTCGCGGTAAGGGAGGAAGAGGAACAGCGGACGAGGTCATGGTTCGCCGAAGTGATGATTCTGTGTGTAAGTTGGTGCAAACCCCTACATCATCATCCAGATCGGCATGGCAATGTTGGGGTTTGCACCCCAACCTGCGACTTCAATCAGGCATCCGGCCAGGGGGTCAGAATCTCAAACCCGTCGTCCGTCACCGCAATGGTGTGCTCCCATTGCGCCGACAGCGAATGATCCTTGGTGACCACCGTCCAGCCGTCGGGCAGCTGTTTGGTCTGTGGCTTGCCAGCATTGATCATCGGCTCGACCGTGAATGTCATGCCCTTCTGCAGCACCACGCCCGTACCGGGCTTGCCGTAATGCAACACCTGCGGTTCGTCGTGATAGACCTTGCCGATGCCGTGGCCGCAATATTCACGCACCACCGAGAAGCCCGCGGCCTCTGCATGCTTCTGGATCGCATGCCCCACGTCACCCAAGGTGGCGCCGGGCCGCACGGCCTGGATGCCGCGCATCATCGACTCATAAGTGTTCTCCACCAGGCGCTTGGCCAGCACACCGGGCGCACCTACGTAGTACATGCGGCTGGTGTCGCCGTGCCAGCCGTCCTTGATGACGGTGACGTCCAGATTGATGATGTCGCCGTCCTTCAGCACCTTGCCGGGGGTGGGGATGCCGTGGCAGATCACGTGGTTGACCGAGGTGCACAGCGTCTTGGGAAAGCCGTGGTAGCCCACGTTGGCCGGGATCGCCTTCTGCACGTTAACAATGTGCTCGTACGCAAGCCGATCCAGGTCCTCGGTGGTGACACCGGGTTTCACGTGCTCTTTGAGCATGGCCAGCACTTCGGCCGCCAGTTGGCCGGCAACGCGCATGCCTGCGAGGTCTTGGGCAGATTTGAGGGTGATTGCCATAGGTCCGTTGTGAATGTGGCGGCAAGCTGGCCAAAAACCAGTCCAACTTGCCGCGAAGCGATGGTCCCGGCTACAATTTCCGGGTTTTGCAGACCGCTTCCGGCCCATTCAGGCCCACACGGCGCAAAGCGAAGCGGGATTGTAACCGTCATGCGGTACAAGCCCAACCAATGCCACACACGTATCGGCACCGCCTTCGGGGTGCTGTAGCTGCCCTTCTCCAAGCCGCGGGCACTACGGTCGAAGCTGGGGATACGTGGAGGTCCCAACCCCCGGGCCACTCGAAAAAGGCCCACTGCAGGAGTACTACCATGGCTCAAGTCACCATGCGCCAGATGTTGGAAGCTGGCGTGCATTTTGGTCACCAGACCCGCTACTGGAACCCGAAGATGGCCCCGTACATCTTTGGCGCCCGCGGCAAGATCCACATCATCAACCTCGAAAAGACCCTGCCGCTGTTCACCGACGCGATGAACTTCCTGTCGGGTCTGGCCCAGAAGCGCGGCACCGTGCTGTTCGTGGGCACCAAGCGCTCCGCCCGCGAAGCCCTGGCCGAAGAAGCTGCCCGTGCCGGCATGCCCTTCGTCACCGCCCGCTGGCTCGGCGGCATGCTCACCAACTTCCGCACCGTCAAGCAGTCCGTTGGCCGCTTGAAGGAGCTGGAAGCCGCCGAAACCGACGGCAGCTTCGAGAAACTGGTCAAGCACGAAGTACTGGCCCTGCGCCGCGAGCGCGCCAAGCTGGAAAACTCGCTCGGCGGCATCAAGAACATGAACCGCCTGCCCGACGCGCTGTTCGTGGTCGATATCGGCCATGAAAACATCGCCGTGCAGGAAGCCAAGAAGCTCGGCATCCCGGTGATCGCCGTGGTCGACACCAACTACAACCCCGAACTGGTGGACTACCCCATCCCGGGCAACGATGACGCCATCCGCGCCATCCAGCTTTACGCGCGTGCCGCCGCCGATTCGATCCTGGAAGGCAAGGCCGCCGCTCCGGCAGCCGCCCAGGGCGACGCCAACGAGTTCGTCGAACTGGACGAGCAAGGCAACCCGGTAGCCAAGGAAGAGGACGATCGCCGTGCCGCTCCGCCACGCCGCAATGCACCGGCCAAGAAGGGCTCGGGCCGCGGTGACCGTGACGGCGGCCGTGGTGGTCGTAATGACCGCGGTGGTCGTGGCGGCCGCACGCAGCACGATGCTGCCGACGCCGACTAAGTCTTAAACATGCCGGACGCACCCGCGTCCGGCATCCCAAGTTTCCGAGGATCCCATGAGCACTATTTCCGCCCAACTGGTCAAGGAACTCCGCGAGCGTTCCGGTGCCGGCATGATGGAATGCAAGAAGGCGCTGGTCGAAAACAATGGCGACATCGAAGTCGCCATGGAATGGCTGCGCAAGTCGGGCCTCGCCAAGGCCGACAAGAAGGCTGGCCGCGTCGCTGCCGAAGGCCGCATCGTCGCCGCCCAGGCCAACGGCAATGCCGTGCTGGTTGAAGTGAACTGCGAAACCGACTTCGTCACCAAGAACCCCGACTTCGTGAAGTTCAGCGACAACGTCGCCGAGATCGCGCTGAAGTCCGGTGCAAAGGACGTTGACGCACTGAAGGCGGCCGCCTATCCGGACGGTGGCACGATCGAAGAAGCCTCCAAGGCACTGGTCGCCACCATCGGCGAGAACATCCAGGTTCGCCGCATGGCGCACGTAGCCAACAACGGCGTGATCGCCAGCTACCTGCACGGCGGCCGCATCGGCGTGCTAGTGGCGTTGAAGGGTGGCTCTGACGAGCTGGCCAAGGGCATCGCCATGCATGTGGCTGCGATGAATCCGCAGTTCGTGCGTGCCGACGACGTGCCGGCCGATTTCCTGGCGAAGGAAAAGGACATCGCGCTGAGCCAGATGTCTGACAAGGAAAAGAACAAGCCGGCCGACATCCTGGAAAAGATCGTCAGCGGCAAGGTCGCCAAGATCATTTCCGAAGTCACCCTGCTTGGTCAGGCCTACGTGCTGGACACCAATGTCACCGTCGCCGATGCGCTGAAGAAGGAAGGCGCTGACGTAGTGTCGGTGGCACGCCTGGCCGTTGGCGAAGGCATCGAGAAGGTGGAAGAGGACTTCGCCGCTGAAGTGATGAAGCAGGCGGGCCTGGCGTAAATCGCCACACTTCGTCTGAATGAAAAGGCCGCGGGGAACCGCGGCCTTTTTGTTGCGACCCTCGCCTCAACCCGCAACGTCTAACTCGCTCCCCGCCATGGAGCAGGCGCTGGTTTGACGCGCGGCTGCAGCAGATCCCACTTGTTGCCGTATAAATCTTCGAACACCGCCACGATGCCGTACGGTTCTTCGCGCGGCAGTTCCAGAAAACGCACGCCACGCGAACGCATCGCTTCATAGCGCGCATAGAAATCGTCAACGTGCAGGAACAGAAACACACGCCCACCACCCTGTTCTCCCACATAAGCGTCCTGGCCACCCGTACTCGCCCGTGCCAGCAGCAGACGCGTTTCGTGCGAGCCAGGCGGCGCAACCAGCACCCAGCGCTTGCCGCCACCCAGTGGCGTGTCCTCGATCAATTCGAAATCCAGGCAGCCGGTATAGAACGCAATGGCCTCGTCGTAGTCGTGCACTAGCAATGCAACGGCGGCAATGGTGTGGTGCATGGCGAACCCCGGCTGTGAGTGCAATGTGAAACCTCGTGAGGCTTGCGAAGCATAAAAGCATGACGCGCTGACGTCTGCGTCGACCTCCGCTACAATGCGGCCGTTTTGCTTGAGGCATTTGTACGCAATGCCCGACAGCGCTCCGGAAACGTCCTCAGCGTTTTCCGGCCTTCACCCCACAACCGGAGCCATCATGAGCGACCCGCTAAAGTACCCACGCATTCTGCTCAAACTCTCTGGTGAAGCGTTGATGGGCGAGGCAGATTACGGCATCGACCCCAAGGTGATCGGACGGCTGGCCGACGAAATCATCGAAGTGCAAAAAATTGGCGTACAGATCGGCGTGGTGATCGGCGGCGGCAACATCTTCCGCGGCGCGGGCTTGGCGGCAGCCGGCATGGATCGCGTTACCGGCGATCATATGGGCATGCTGGCAACTGTAATGAATGCACTGGCGATGCAAGATGCCATCGAGAAGCGCGGCGGCTTCGCCCGCGTGATGAGTGCCATCCAGATCCATGACGTGGCCGAAGACTTCATCCGCCGCCGCGCCATCCGACACATTGAAAAAGGCCGCATCGTGCTGTTCGCCGCCGGCACCGGCAATCCCTTCTTCACTACCGACTCGGCCGCCGCGCTACGCTCCATCGAAGTAAGTGCCGATCTGCTGCTCAAGGCCACCAAGGTCGACGGCGTCTACACGGCTGACCCGGCCAAACACAGCGACGCCAAACGGTTTGAACAGCTCACCTACGACCAGGTCATCGAACGCAAACTGGCAGTGATGGACACTGCTGCCATCGCCCTATGCCGTGACCATCGCATGCCATTGCGCATCTATGACATGACCGTACCGGGCAACCTGATGCGCATCATGCACGGCGAGCCGGTCGGCACGCTGGTTGACGCAAGCTGACTACCTGCCATGCTCCCCCGCCCCCTTCGGAAGAGGGGCGGGAAGTTACTGTTATACTTGCCGGCTCGCACGCCATCGGGTGATTTCACATGCTCAACGACATCAAACGCGACGCCCAGACCCGCATGGGCAAGAGCATCGATGCCCTCAAGCACGACTTGTCTCGCCTGCGCACCGGTCGCGCAAGCACGACGCTGGTTGATGGCATCAAAGTGCCTTACTACGGCTCGGACATGCCGCTGAACCAGGTGGCGACGGTTGCCCTGGCCGATGGGCGATCGATTGTCATTACACCGTTCGAAAAGAACATGGTCGCGCCGATCGAGAAGGCCCTGCTGGCTTCGGACCTCGGCATCACGCCCACCACCGCCGGTACAGTCATCCGCCTGAACATGCCGCCGCTTACCGAAGAGCGCCGCCGCGAGCTGGCCAAGCACGTGTCGCACGAAGGCGAGAATGCGAAGATTGCCATCCGCAACGTGCGCCGCGATGCCTTACAGCATGTAAAAGACTTGCTCAAGGAAAAGAAGATCACCGAGGACGAGGAGCGCAAGGCGGACGAAGAAGTCCAAAAGCTCACCGACCAATTCGTCAAGGAAGTCGACAAGCTGGCCAAAGCAAAAGAAGAAGAGTTGATGTCCATGTAAGGCCATCGACGCACGCCGGACCTGTCAAACGACCGGCACGCGCCGTCCAAACCGCCTGACGGAGGAGCAAAGAAGGGTGAGGGGTCCATCTTGCACAGCCGCTGTCCTGACACGGGCTTTGGGCCAACTAGGCGCGTGAACTGCGCTTCCGCCATCATTCTCGCTGCGACAGGGCAGAAAGGCGCCGGTATCTGGCCTTTCCCTGACGAATGCGGTTTCTGCATGGCTCACGGCGCAGTAGGCGTAGCCGCCACCGTTACTCTCCATCCATGACGACGACCACCCTCAAACACATACCTCGCCATATCGGCATCGTGATGGATGGCAACGGGCGCTGGGCGAAGACCCGCCACCGTCCGCGTAGCTTCGGCCACAACGCCGGTCGCAAAGCCGTGCGCGAGGTTGTGGAAGGTTGTATTCGCCATGGCGTGGAAGCACTGACGCTGTTCGCCTTCTCCAGCGAAAACTGGCAACGCCCACCGGATGAAGTCAACGCGCTGCTGGATCTCTTTATGCGTGCGCTGGACAAGGAAGTGGACGAGCTGGATGAAAACGGTGTGCGTTTGCGCTTCATCGGTGATTTGAGCGCGTTCGACAAGCCGCTGCGCCAGCGCATGGTCGATGCGATGGAACGCACTGCCGGCAATATCAAGCTGCATTTGAATATCGCCGTGAATTACGGCGGCCGCTGGGACGTCGTGCAAGCTGCACGCAAGGTGGCCATGGCGGTAGCCCAAGGCGAACTGTCGGTGGATGCCATCGACGAAGCCGCGTTCGATCGCTGGACCAGCCTGTCCGAAGTGCCGCCACTGGACCTGTTCATCCGCACCGGCGGCGACCATCGCATCAGCAATTTCTTGCTGTGGCAGTTAGCCTATGCAGAGCTCTATTTCACTGAGACGCTGTGGCCAGACTTCAACCAGGCTTCGCTGCAACTTGCGATCAACGACTTTGCCCGTCGCGAACGCCGCTTCGGCCGTACTGGCGATCAGGTCGCCCAGGCAGCGGTGCGTTGAGCCGGCTTGCAGTCACCCAGCAGCTCGGCCTGAATCCTTCTACTCAAGGGGCGAGGAGTAACCACGGCATGCATGCCAAGAGCCAACTGAATGAGAATCCAGCCGGCAGGGGTACGCACTGCCGCGCCCGTCCCTGCGCAGCCGCCGCGGACCGCTAGGACATTCCATGCTGCGACAGCGTGTCATTACCGCTTTGCTCCTCGCTCCCTTGGCGATCCTGCTGATTCTGCTGCCTCCGACCAGCGTGTTTGCTTGCCTGCTGGCTGCAGCCTTCCTGGCCGGCGCCTGGGAATGGTCGCGACTGGCCGGCATGAAAAGCCGTGTTACGCGTGGCGTGCTGCTTGGCTTCGTCTTGTTGGTGTTCATAGCGCTGTGGGTACTGCGAAGCTCGCAGTGGCTATGGCCTGCACTGATCGTGGCCGGTGTGGCGTGGTGGCTGGTGGCGTGCGTATGGCTGCGCCACTTCGCGTTTGCGGCGGCACCGACGTCCGAAAATCGTAATCTGAAGTTGTTGGCTGGTGCCTTCGTCGTGTTTCCGGCCTGGGTGGCCGCCCTGAGCATTCACGGCAGCCCATCGCACGGCCACGTGTGGACGTTTCTGGCGATGTTGCTGGTGTGGGCCGCCGATACTGGCGCCTATTTTGCCGGCAGCTGGTTCGGCAAGGGCAAGCGCAAGCTGGCGCCGCAAATCAGCCCTGGCAAGACCTGGGTGGGGGTGTACGGTGCCTTCACCACCAGCTCCCTGGTAGCCGCCGTGGCCGGGTGGCTGCTGGGCGTGCACGACTTGCGTTTGCTGGGCCTGATCGTCGTCACCATCGTGACGGTTGCCAGCTCGATCATCGGCGACCTGCTGGAAAGCCTGATGAAACGCCATGCAAACGTGAAAGACTCCGGTGCCCTTTTCCCGGGCCATGGAGGGCTGCTGGATCGCCTGGACAGCGTATTCGCGGCCTTGCCGGTGTTTGCGTTGGGGAAGCTCTTGCTGGGGCTTTGAGGCATGCCACACCCGCCTCCCTTCCCGGCAAGCAGAGGAAGGCGTAAAGAACGGAACTGCTGCTGCAGGCCGCGGTCGATATCCCAATCCCGAGCGTACGCCGCCGTGCAGCCTTCCTGGCCGTCCGGCGGGTACTTCGCAACGCTTGCTGATAAGCTTTGAGTTCCTAAGAAGACGTACCTGCTTTGATGAATCCCTTTTTCGGCTCGGTGTTCTGGTTACTGGTCACGCTCGGCGTGCTGGTGACCTTTCACGAATTCGGACACTACTGGGTCGCTCGCCGCTGTGGTGTGAAAGTGCTGCGCTTCTCGGTCGGCTTCGGCCGCGCGATATGGAAACGCATCGGCCGCGACGGCACCGAATACCAAATCGCCGCCATCCCGCTGGGCGGCTACGTCAAAATGCTCGACGCCCGCGAGGGTGACGTCGATCCCGCGGAACGTCATCAGGAATTTACCGCCCAGTCGCTGTGGAAGCGCATTGCCATCGTGGCCGCGGGCCCGGGCTTCAATATCATCTTCACTGTCGCCGCGTTCTGGTTGATGTTCGTGCTGGGACGCACGGACTACGCGCCGATCGTCACCGCCGCGCCGCAAAGCCTGGCCGCCGAGGCGGGCATCCATGCGGGTGATCGCTTGTTGACGGTGGGTGGAGAACCCGTCACGACCTGGAGCGGCTCGTACGACGTCATCGCCAACGCACTGCTAGGCCGGACACCGCTGGCGGTTACCGTGCTCGGTGCGGACGGTGCGCAGCGTTCGCTGGTGCTGCCGCTCAATCGCCTGCCGCCTGGCGAAGACGTGGGGCAATACCTGGACAAGCTGGGTCTGGAACTGGCACCGGCACCGCCAGTCGCGGCCACCGTGGAACCCGGTGATCCTGCCGCGCTGGCCGGCTTGCAGGCCGGTGATCGCATCCTGCGCATCAACGGCACGGCAGTGAAGGACGATTTCAACGACATCGGTACGCTGGTCAAGGCCGCCGCGGTGAAATCACCGCGTCTCTCTGTGGACATCGAACGTGATGGCAAGCCTATGAGCTTCACCGTCACGGCACAGATGAAATCGGAACGGGGTCAGCCGCCGCAGTGGATCATCGGCATCACCAGCCCGGCCGCTAAAATCGCCGTCCAGCATTACGGTCCGGCCAAGGCCCTGGTCGAGTCGCTCGCCCTCACCTGGCAGCGCACCACCGACACCTTCAGCATGGTCGGCAAGATGATCACCGGCGAGGCGTCGACGAAAAACATTTCCGGCGTCATCGGCATCGCGCAGGTCGCCAACGCGGCAGCGCAGATGGGGCTGGATCGCTTCCTGGAATTCCTCGGCCTGGTGTCGCTTAGCCTGGCCATCATCAACTTGCTGCCCATCCCGGTCTTGGATGGCGGCCATCTGCTGTATTACCTTATCGAGCTGATCAAAGGCAGCCCGGTCAGCGAACGGACCATGATCGCGGGCCAGTACGTGGGCATCGCCTTGCTGTTCACGCTGATGGGGTTGGCGTTCTACAACGACATCCATCGCATCATCCTGCCCTCGTGAGACGGATGCGCGCCGCCTGCAACCTCTGGTTGAGTGGCTGGCCGCGATTGTCCTATCGCGTGGCAAACCTCGCGTCCTGCGCGGCACCCGGTGTTTTTTCGCCGGCCATGCCCGCGCAAGTGGGGAACAACATGGGGCCGGGATGATGCCGGCTTTGGAAAAAATGCAGCGGGGCGGCCGCATGACCGCCCCGTCCGAATAACACAACGGAATCGACGATGAAGCGTATCGCCGCCCTGATCCTGCTTGCCAGCCTATCCACCAGCGCATTCGCGCTGGAACCCTTTGTCGTTTCCGACATCCGAATTGAGGGCCTGAACCGCATTTCTGCGGGTACCGTGTTCAATTACCTGCAGATCAACAAGGGGGATCGCCTTACCACCGAGGAAGCCCAGCAGGCGATCCGTGCGTTGTATGGCACCAAGTTCTTCAGCGACGTGGAACTGGAGCGCGATGGCAGCATCCTGGTGATCAAGGTCACCGAACGTCCGTCGATCGCCAAGCTGTCGATCCGCGGCAACAGCGATATCAAGACTGACGACCTGAAGAAGGGCCTGAAGGAAATCGGCTTGTCCGAAGGCGAAACCTTCGACCGCCTGGCGCTGGACCGCGTGCAGCAGGAGCTGATCCGCCAGTACTACAACCGCGGCAAGTACAACGTTTCGGTAATCCCGCACGTGACGACGCTCGATCGCAACCGCGTGTCCATCGACATCGAGATCCGCGAGGGCAAGGTCGCCAAGGTCAAGGAAGTGAACATCGTCGGCAACACGGCGTTCACCGACAAGGAAATCGAGCAGAACTTCGAAACCGGCACGACCAACTTGCTGTCGTGGTATTCGAAGAACGACCAGTACTCCCAGGACAAGCTCTCGGGTGACCTGAAGAAGCTGCAGTCCTACTACATGGATCGCGGCTATGCCGACTTCGGCATCGATTCCACCCAGGTCACCATTGCACCCGACAAGCGCGCGATGTACATCGCTGCCGACGTGATCCAGGGCGACATCTACCACATCTCCGGCACGCACCTGCTCGGCCAGCTCATCCTGCCCGAAGACACGCTGCGCAAGCTGGTATTCGTGAAGGACGGCGACCTGTTCAACCGCCGCGCCATCGAAGCGACCTCCGACTCGATCAAGGCATTGCTGGCCAACATTGGCTACGCCTTTGCCAAGGTCAACTCGGTGCCCAAGCTCGATAAAGACAAGAAGACCGTGGACGTGACCTGGTACATCCAGCCGGGTCCGCGTGTGTATGTGCGCCGTGTGATCTTCCAGGGCAACACCCGCACGGAAGACGATGTGCTGCGCCGTGAAATGCGCCAGCTCGAAGGCGCGTGGTATTCGCAGGCGGCGATCGACCGCTCGAAGATCCGCCTGCAGCAGCTGGGCTACTTCAAGACCGTTACCATCGACAAGCAAACCGTGCCCGGCAGCGATGACGAAGTCGACCTGACGGTGAAGGTGGAAGAACAGTCCGCCGGCAGCCTCACCTTCGGCGTGGGTTATTCGCAGTACTCGGGCATCATCCTGTCCTCCTCGGTGTCGCAGAAGAACTTCCTCGGCACCGGCGACCAGTTCTCCATCGGCGCAGAGCGCAGCGATTACCTCACCTCGATCAACGCGGGTTATGTAAACCCGTACCTGACCGAAAACGGCGTCAGTATCGGCTACAACGCCACCTTCTCGAAGGCCGACTACAGCAGCCTGGGTAGCCAGTACGCCAGCTATTCCAACAGCACCAAGTCGTTCTCCACGACCATTGGCATTCCGATCACCGACTTCGATCGCCTGAGCGGCAGCCTCGGTATCGGCAGCACCAAGATCAACACCTACGAGGGCTATACCCCGCAGGTACTGATCGACTACATCAACGCGCTGGGCCATGAGACGATCCACACCTGGACGGGCTCGGTGGGCTGGATCCACGACACGCGCAACTCGTACTGGGCGCCTACACACGGTGGCCAGATCACAGCGGGCGTGAACGTGGCACTGCCTGGCTCCACCGTGCAGTACTGGACCTTCAACGGCGAAGCCAACCACTACTGGCCGCTCTGGAAAGGCTTCGTGCTGTACCTGGACGGCAAGGTGGCCTACGGCGATACCTACGGCACGCAGAAATTCCAGAACACGACGGCCGACTACACCGCCTCCAATGGCCAGTACGGCTACAAGGCCGGCGACAAGGTCACCTTCCCGTTCTGGATGAACTTCTACGCCGGCGGCGTGACCGACTTGCGCGGCTTCCAGGACAACACCCTTGGTCCGCGTGCCTGCGCTGGCGACACCTCCACTGGCTTGCCCATCAAGCCGTACAACACCGGCTACTGCCCCAACAGTACCTACAGCTATGCGCAGCCAATCGGCGGCGCGTTCAAGGTATTGGGCACGGCGGAGATTTACCTGCCGCTGCCGTTCCTCAAGGACATCAATACCGCACGCGTATCGTTGTTCATGGACGTGGGTCAGGCCTATCAGAACATCCAGAGCTTCAGCACCAAGACGCTGGACGCGTCGGCCGGTGTCTCGCTGCACTGGCAGGCACCGATCGGCCCGCTGATCATCAGCCTGGGCATGCCCTTCCGCACACAACCCGGCGACAGCCAGTACGAGGAACGTATCCAGTTCACCTTCGGCAGCCAGTTCTAAGGCAGCCCGCAAGGGAATATCCAAAGAAAGCGCGGCCTGGCCGCGCTTTCTTTTATAGCCCGCGGATTCCCCCGAATCGCAAAATGATGCATGCCGCGGGGACCGCCCCCTACAATGCGGCGGTTGCCTGGAGCCCTAGATGAGCACGACCCACTACAGCGTCGCCCAACTTGCCGAACGCTTCGCCCTGGAATTTCGCGGTGACGGCGCGCGCATCATCGATGGCGTCGGCACGCTAGCCGGTGCGGGGCCAAGCCAGCTCAGCTTTCTGTCCAACAGCAAATACACCGCTCAACTGGCCACCACGCGCGCAGGTGTCGTGGTACTCAGTCAAGAGGCGACCGAGGGCTGCCCCTCGGCAGTACTGATCGCGCGCGATCCCTATGTGGCCTACGCCCACATCGCGGCATTGTTCGAGCGCCTTCCCGCTGCAGCGCCAGGCATACACCCTACGGCCGTGGTAGCACCCGGCGCACGTGTCAGCGCATCGGCGAGCATCGGCCCGTGTTGCGTTGTTGACGAGGGTGCCGTAGTCGACGACGGCGTGGTGCTCGGCCCTCATTGCATCATCGGCCCGGAGTGCACGGTCGGCGCACAATCGCGGCTGGTCGCCCGTGTGACCTTGGTAACACGCGTGACATTGGGCAAGCGCGTATTGGTGCATCCCGGCGCGGTCATCGGCTCGGATGGCTTTGGCCTCGCGTTTGATCGCGATCATTGGGTGAAGCTGCCGCAACTGGGCGGTGTACGCATCGGCGACGACTGTGAGATCGGCGCCAACACCACCATCGACCGCGGCACGCTGGACGACACCGTGCTGGAAGAAGATGTGCGCCTGGACAATCAGATCCAGATCGCCCACAACGTTTACATCGGCGCACATACCGCCATGGCAGGCTGCGCGGCCGTAGCCGGCAGCGCAAAAATCGGCCGTTATTGCATGATCGGCGGCAATGCCGGCGTGCTTGGCCATCTCGAATTGGCCGACCGGGTTACCATAACGGCCAAGAGTCTGGTGACGCATTCGATTCGGGAGGCTGGCGAGTATTCCTCCGGAGTGCCGCTGCAGGAAAACCGACAGTGGCGCCGTAATGCTGCGCGCTTCAAGCACCTGGACGAATACGCGCGCCGATTGTCGGCGCTGGAAAAGGATAAGAACGATGACTGACAACACCACCCCGATCACGCTACCCGTAGGCGTGGAGCAGATTCAGCAGTTGCTGCCGCACCGCTATCCGTTCCTGCTGGTGGATCGCGTCATCGAGATCGTGCCGGATCAAAGCGTGGTGACGCTGAAAAACGTCACCATCAACGAACCGTTTTTCAACGGCCATTTCCCCGGCCATCCCGTGATGCCCGGCGTGCTGATCGTGGAGGCCATGGCGCAATCCGCCGGCCTGCTCACGCAGATCAGCGCGCGCTTGAAAGGCAACCCGGCCAGCCCGCTGTTCTACCTCGCCAAGGTCGACAATGCGCGCTTCAACGCACCCGTGGTGCCGGGCGATCAGCTGCGCATGGAAGTGAAGCTCAAGCGCCTGCTGCGCAGCATGGGCCTGTTCGAGGCACGCACGCTGGTGGATGGCCGCGAAGTGGCGAGCTGCGAATTGATGTGCGCAGCGAGGTCGGAGAAATGATCCACCCCACCGCGCAAATCGATCCATCTGCTGTCATTGGCAAGGACGTCAGCATCGGTGCCTTCACCGTCATTGGCGCCGATGTCGACATCGGCGACAACACGGTGATTGGGCCGCACGTGGTGATCCAAGGCCCCACCAAGATCGGCCGCGACAATCGCATTGCGCAATTCGCCTCGATCGGTGGCGATCCGCAAGATATGAAATACGGCGGCGAACGCACACAGCTGGTGATTGGCGACCGCAACCTGATCCGCGAATTCGTCACCATCAACCGCGGCACGGGCGAAGGCGGCGGTGTCACCCGCGTCGGCAACGACAACTGGCTGCTCGCCTACGTGCACATCGCGCACGATTGCAACGTTGGCAACCACACCATCTTCTCCAACTACTCGGCATTGGCCGGCCACGTGGAAGTGGGTGATTGGACGGTTTTCGCCGGTTATTCCGGTGCGCACCAATTCTGCAAAGTCGGTGCTCACGCTTTTATCGCCATGGGCTGCCTGCTCGGCGCTGACGTACCGCCGTTCCTGATGATGGCCAACGACCAAGCTGGTCGTCCACGCGGGCTCAACACCACCGGCCTCAAGCGCCGCGGCTTCGAGCCAGAACGCATCACCGCGATCAAACGCGCCTACCGCACGCTCTACACCTCCGGCCTGTCGCTGGCCGAGGCGCGCGAGCAGCTCGCCGCGCAGGCACAGGAAAGCGAAGACGTGCGGGCGATGTTGGAATTTCTGGAACGCAGCGAGCGTGGGTTGGCGCGCTGACCGCCATGTGCCGCACAGACCATGTCCGCTGAGGCCGAAGCTCCGCTGATTGCGCTGATTGCCGGCGAAGACTCCGGCGATCAGCTCGGCGCGGATCTCATCGCTGCACTACGCCGGCACTACCCTCAAGCACGCTTCGTCGGCATCGGCGGTCGCCGCATGCAGGAGCATGGCTTCGAATCGTGGTACGACATCCGCGAACTGTCGCTGTTCGGTTTTGCAGAAGTAATCAGCCATCTGCCGCGGCTCTTGAAGCTGCGCAAAGCGCTGATTGCACGTTTGCTCGCAGCCAAGCCAGCCATCGTTGTCGGCATTGATGCACCCGACTTCAATCTCGGTCTCGAACGGCGACTGAAACAGGCGGGGTTGCGCACCGTCCATTACGTAAGCCCCTCGATCTGGGCCTGGCGCGAAAAGCGCGCCGACAAGATCGGCCAGAGCGTGCATCGCGTACTGTGTCTGTTCCCGATGGAACCGCCGATCTATGCACGCCACGGTATCGACGCGCGTTTCGTCGGCCATCCGCTGGCTGATCGTTTTCCGCTGGTATCCGATCGCGTGCCGGCTCGCCGCACTCTGCAGTTGCCGCTCGACGTGCCGGTGCTGGCGTTGCTGCCTGGCAGCCGCCATTCCGAACTGGAACGCATGGGTGCGATCTTCCTGGAAGCTGGGCGACGCGTCGCTGCCGCCGTACCCGGTTTGCGCGTGGTGATTCCCGCCGCGAATTCGCGCGCACTCGCCACGCTCAAGGCCATGCTTGCGCATGGGCCGCATGATGATGCTTCACCCATTCTGCTTGACGGTCACGCGCACGAAGCCATGCTCGCCGCCGACGTCGTGCTGCTCGCGTCAGGCACGGCAACGCTGGAAACCATGCTCGCCAAGCGACCGATGGTGGTGGGCTATCGCGTGTCGCCCTTGAGCTATCGCATCGCGCGCCTGTTCAACATGCTCAAGACCGATGTGTACGCCCTGCCCAACATCCTTGCTCGCGCTTGCGGCATGGGCAAAGACGCCTTGCTCGCGCCCGAACTGATGCAGGACGACTTCACGGCAGAAAAGCTGACGCATGCCACGCTGCAATTGTTCCGTGACAGCGAACGGCGCGGCGCCATCGTCGCAGCGTTCGAGCAACTGCATGAAGCCCTGCGTGGCCATCTGCCCGGCCATGCCGGCGACCACGCAGCCGCGTCGATCGTTGAATTGATCGACGACACGGCTACGATAAAACGCTGAGACTTGGATCGCTCGAGATGGAACTTGTCGAAGCCGCAAACGAAACAGTCATCCAGCAAGCACTCGTCGCAGGCGTGGACGAAGCCGGCCGCGGCCCGCTGGCTGGGCCCGTGGTTGTCGCTGCTGTCATCCTCAACAAGCGCCGCCGCATCAAGGGCCTGGACGATTCCAAGAAACTCAGCGAGGCAAAACGCGAAGCGCTCTTCCCGCTGATCGTGGAGCGCGCGCTGGCGTATAGCGTGATCGTGGTCGAGCGAGAAGAAATCGATCGTATCAACATCTTCCAAGCCACCATGGTGGGCATGACGCGCGCATTGCGCGGCCTGACCCCGGCCGCCACCGAAGCGCTGATCGACGGCAACCAATTGCCCAAGGACCTGCCCTGCCCAGCGCGCGCCATCATCGGCGGCGACGCACTGGAGCCGTCGATCAGTGCAGCATCGATCCTGGCCAAGGTCAGCCGGGATCGCTTGATGGTGGCGATGGATGCGCACTACCCCGGTTATGGCTTCGCCGAGCACAAGGGCTATTCCACGCCCGGCCATCTCGCCGCACTGCAGCGGCTAGGCCCTTGCACTGAACATCGACGCAGCTTTGCACCGGTCAAGCTGTTGCTGGATCAAGGACAATTGTTCTAAGCGGGAAGCAAGAATCGTAAGGGCGCGATACCGATTCAAGCCACCTGTCAATGCTTGCCCGCACCCGGCAGGCTCGCTAGGCTGAGCCATTGCTTCGCGTGCGAGCCATGTCCGTCCGTTTCGCTCATCTGCATCTGCACAGCGAATATTCGCTGGTCGACTCGACCATCCGCATCAAAGCGCTGGTGGCTGCTTCCGTGCAGGCCGGTGCGCCTGCTGTCGCACTCACCGATGAGTGCAACATGTTCGCGCTGGTGAAGTTCTACAAGGCATGCAGCGCGGCGGGCATCAAGCCGATCGGCGGATGCGACCTGTGGATCAGTTCCCCGGACGATCCCCGCCCCTGGCGCATGACTGTGCTGTGCCAGAACCGCGACGGCTATCTCAACCTCTCCCGCCTGGTTTCCCGCGCTTGGCGCGAAGGCCAGCAAGGTGGCCGTGCGCTGGTTGACGCAGCGTGGCTCACGCCAACTGCGACAGATGGCCTGATCGCTTTGCTGGGGCGCGAAAGCGAAGCGGCCCGCATCGCCGTCAACCAGGGTACGGATACGGCCGCGCCACGCTTGCAAACACTGACGCAACTGTTTCCCGATCGCCTGTACCTGGAACTCACCCGTTGCGGCCGCGAAGGCGAGGAAACGTGGAACAACGCCGCGTTAACCCTGGCCACCGGACTCGATCTGCCAGTGGTCGCCAGCAACGACGTACGCTTCGTAAAACAGGACGACTTCGAGGCGCACGAAGCGCGCGTCTGCATTCACCAAGGCCGCGTGCTGGCCGATCCAAAGCGCCCGCGCGACTACAGCGACCAGCAATATCTAAAAACGCCGGAGCAGATGGCCGAGTTGTTCGCGGACATCCCCGAAGCACTGGAAAACACGATCGAGCTGGCCAAGCGTTGCAACCTGGAACTCTCGTTCGGCACCTATTACCTGCCGAACTTCCCGGTGCCAGAGGGCCACGATCTCGACAGCTACATCCGCGAAACCGCACGCGAAGGGTTGAAGGAACGCCTCGCCCAAGCACCTTTGGCAGATGGCTACACACTTGCCGATTACGAAGCGCGCCTGGAGCGCGAGCTGGACGTGATCAACAAGATGGGCTTCCCCGGCTACTTCCTGATCGTGGCGGACTTCATCAACTGGGGGAAGCAGAACGGCATCCCGGTCGGTCCTGGCCGCGGTTCGGGCGCCGGCTCGCTGGTAGCGTGGGTGCTGAAGATCACCGACCTCGATCCGCTGCAGTTCAACCTGCTGTTCGAGCGATTCTTGAATCCCGAACGCGTATCGATGCCGGACTTCGACATCGACTTCTGCATGGATCGCCGCGACGAGGTGATCGACTACGTCGCGCGCAAATACGGCCGCGACCACGTCAGCCAGATCATCACCTACGGCTCGATGGCCGCGAAGGCGGTGCTGCGCGACTCCGGCCGCGTGCTCGGCATGGGCTACAACGCGGTCGACAAGATCGCCAAGCTGATTCCTGCACGCCCACTTGATCTCACTCTCTCCTGCGCACTCGGCCGCTCGGAGAAAGCGCAGAAAGAACCCGACCGCGTGGTGAAGGAGTTCTGCGATCTGTACGAGCAGGACGAAGAAGCCAAGACACTGATCGACCTGGCGCTGAAACTGGAAAGCCTCACGCGCAACGCCGGCAAGCACGCCGGTGGCGTGGTGATCGGCCCGAAACCGCTTACCGAATTCGCACCGCTGTACTGTGAACCGGGCGGCACCGGCGTGGTGACGCAGTACGACAAGGACGACGTCGAAGCCGTCGGCTTGGTGAAGTTCGACTTCCTTGGCCTGCGCACGCTCACCATCATCGATTGGGCGGTGAAGGCGATCAACGCGCGCCGTGCGCAAAGCGGCGAAGAGCCGCTGGACATTGCCGCCCTGCCGCTCGATGACGTACCGACCTACGAGCTGTTGAAACGCGCGCAGACTGTCGCGGTATTCCAGCTCGAATCCTCCGGCATGCAACGCATGCTCAAGGATGCAAAGCCCGACCGCTTCGAAGACATCATCGCGCTGGTGGCGTTGTATCGCCCGGGTCCGATGGACCTGATTCCCAGCTTCGTCGCACGCAAGCACGGCCGCGAGGACGTGATCTATCCCGATCCACGCGTCGAGCCGATCCTGAAAGAGACCTACGGCATCATGGTCTACCAGGAACAGGTGATGCAGATGGCGCAGATCGTCGGCGGCTACTCGCTGGGCGGCGCCGACCTGCTGCGCCGCGCGATGGGCAAGAAGAAAGTCGAGGAAATGGCGAAGGAGCGCGCCAAGTTCCGCGAAGGCGCGGCCAAGGACGGGCTGAGTGGCGAGAAAGCCGATGCCATCTTCGACGACATGGAAAAGTTCGCCGGCTACGGCTTCAACAAGTCACATGCTGCCGCCTATGCCGTGGTGTCGTACCAGACGGCGTGGCTGAAGGCGCACTACCCCGCCGAATTCATGGCCGCGACCATCTCGTCGGACATGGACAATACCGACAAGGTGGTGATCTTCCTCGACGAATCGCGTGCGATCGGCTTGAAGGTCCTGCCGCCGGACGTCAACGCTTCGGAATTCATGTTCGAAGCGGTGGAACCCGACGAGCCTTCTTCGTCCGGACGCCAAGGCGTTCGGACGATCCGCTACGGCCTCGGCGCGATCAAAGGCGTGGGCCAAGGCGCTTGCGAAGCCATCGCCGAGGAACGCAAGAAAGGCGGCGCGTACAAGGATCTGGCGGACTTCTGCCGCCGCGTCGATCCCACCAAGCTCAATCGCCGCGTACTGGAAGCCCTGATTCTCTCCGGTTCACTGGACGCCCTGGCACCTACCCGCGCCAGCCTGATGGTGCAACTGCCGGATGCCATCAAGGCAGCAGAACAGCATCTGCGTGATCGCCAGTCCGGCCAGAACGACATGTTCGGCGCAATGATGGGCGCCGTCGCGCCAGTGGTACAGATCAACCTGCCCACCGCGCCCGAATGGCCGCTGGAGCAAAAACTGCAAGGTGAGCGCGACACGCTCGGGCATTACCTCTCCGGCCATCCCACCGACCCCTGGCGCGAAGAACTGGCCCAGCTCTCCACCTGCCCGCTCGGTGAGATCGTCGACCGCTACCAGCCGCCGCGCCCACGCAAGAACGACGGCGACGACAACCGTTTCCGTCGTGGTCCCGATACGCCCTGGACCGTCGCCGGCATGGTGGTAGCCGTGCGCAAGCGCGGCGATAGCGATGCTTTCGTGCGCCTGGAAGACAGCACCGGCAGCATCGAAGTGAGCTTCTTCGGCGAGCTGTACCAGCAAGTCGCCCCCCTACTGACCCGCGACGAGCTGATCGTGGTCGAAGGTGGTCTGCGCATCGACGAATTCTCCGGCGGCGGCTTCCAGGTGCGTGCCCGCAGCGCCATGTCCATGGCCGATGCCTGCCGCCGCTACGCGCGCTTGCTGCGCGTCAAGGTCAACGGCATCGGCCCCGATTTCATCAACCAGTTCCGCCAAGCCCTCGCCGGCCATCGCGGTGGCAATGCGAGCGTACTGCTCAGCGGCTACCACAACGCCATTGCGCAGGCGGACTTCGAGTTCGGGCAGGAGTGGAAGGTGCACGCCATCCCCGAGTTGCTGCGCGCCATACGTGGGATGCCCGGTGTACTGGGGGCAGGCGTGCGCATCATTAGGGCCGAATAGGCATGCAAGGCTGTACTGACAATGTCAGTACAAAATGTTAGGATAGCCTCTGCCACAGGAGGTTACGATCATGGCTGTGCGTCACGCCACGCGCGAAACTCTGAACATTCGCATCAAACCCGAGGAGCGGAGCCTGATCGACCGTGCTGCCAAGGTGCGCGGTAAAAATCGCACGGATTTCGTGCTGGAAGCGGCCCGTGCAGCGGCAGAAGAAGCGTTGCTGGATCAAGCCATTATTGCGGCCTCCCCAGAGGCTTATGCCGCTTTCCTTGCCCGCCTTGACCAGCAACCTCAGCCCAACGAGCGCCTGCGCAAAACACTGCAAACGCCGGCACCTTGGGACAAGGCATGACGATTGCGGCCCCTGAGCCCCTTACGTCCCATCACGAACTGGCAACCTTCGACTCGGGCGTGGAAAGTCTGGATCGATGGCTCAAGACGCGCGCCCTGAAGAATCAGGCCAGCGGCGCCTCCCGCACTTTCGTCGCGTGCCAGGAGCGTCGCGTATATGCGTATTACGCATTGGCTTCCAGTGCCGTCACCGTGAACGCAGCCACGAGCCGCCTCCGCCGCAATATGCCAGACCCGGTTCCTGTCGTCGTGCTTGGCCGACTGGCCGTAGACCGCTCGTTGCAAGGCCGAGGCATCGGCCGCGCCTTGGTGCGTGACGCTTGCTTACGCATGCTGCAAGCTGCGGATGCGATCGGCATACGTGGCATGCTGGTACACGCGCTTTCTGACGACGCCAAAATCTTTTACGAGCATATCGGCTTCGAATCCCCACCACTGGACCCAATGATGTTGATGGTGACACTGGCTGATCTGAAAGCCGGCCTCTGAAGAATCGGCGCATCCAAGCCCCGTTGGTCACCCCATACGCCCCCGTTCCCGCCCCGTCACGCACCCCGGGTATACTGCCCCGCTTCTGTGCCACGTAAGTGACCGAATGAACCCGAATTTCCTCGATTTCGAACAACCGATTGCTGAGCTGGAGGCCAAGATCGAGGAGCTGCGGCATGCCAGCTCCGGCCAGGCGTTCAACATCGACGAGGAAGTCGCCCGGCTGCGCGAGAAGCTCAAGCTGAAGACGGCGGATATCTTCCGCACCCTCACGCCCTGGCAGGTCACGCAGCTGTCGCGCCACCCCGCTCGCCCTTACACGCTCGATTACATCGGCGTGATGTGCGAGGAATTCCATGAGCTGGCAGGCGATCGTGCCTATGCCGATGATGCAGCCATCGTAGGCGGAATCGGGCGCATCAACGGCCGCCCGGTGGTGATCATTGGTCATCAGAAGGCACGCGACACCAAGGGCAAGATCCGCCGCAATTTCGGCATGCCTCGCCCCGAGGGTTACCGCAAGGCATTGCGCCTGATGAAGATGGCGGAGCGATTCAAGATTCCGCTGCTGACCTTGATCGATACGGCCGGTGCCTATCCCGGCGTCGGCGCCGAAGAGCGCGGCCAGAGCGAAGCCATCGCGCGCAACCTGCTGGAGATGGCCGAGCTGAAGGTGCCGATCATCTGCACCATTATCGGCGAAGGTGGCTCAGGCGGTGCGCTGGCGATCGGCGTGGGTGACCGCACGGTCATGCTGCAATACTCCACCTACTCCGTCATCACGCCGGAAGGTTGTGCATCGATTCTATGGAAGAGCGCCGAGCGCGCCAAAGATGCCGCCGAGGCGCTGGGCATGACCGCGCCCCGCCTGCTGGAACTCGGCCTGATCGACAAGATGGTGCGTGAACCGCTGGGCGGTGCTCATCGCAATCCGCATTCCATGGCGGTGCGCCTGAAAGCAGTGCTGCTCAACGAGCTGGACAAACTCGAAAGCATTCCGACACCGGAATTGCTCGAGCAGCGTTACCGCCGCCTGCGCAGTTACGGCGCGTATAGCGAGTAAGTGACTGTGCCATGGCAGGTGTGCAGGGCATCGATCACGTCAATCTCAGCGCACCCGCCGAGCTGCTGGAGCGGGTGCGCCAGTTCTACGTAGACATCATCGGCCTGCACGAAGGACCGCGTCCCACGTTCCGCTCCGGTTCGCGCGGCTACTGGCTTTATGCCGGCGCCGAACCAGTCATGCATCTCACCTCACGCGGTGGCGGCGAGGCGGCTGCGCAAGCCACGGGATGGCTGGATCATATTGCCTTTGCCTGCGCAGGCCTTCCTGCCATGCGGGCCAAGCTTGATGCAGCCGGCGTTCCCTATCGCATCGATGTCGTGGACATGCCGCCGCAGGTGCAACTGTTTCTCACTGATCCGGCCGGCGTCGGGGTGGAATTGAATTTCCGCGGCTAGGAATGACTGGCAGCCTTTCGTTTTTTGCTGAAGAATCGCGTTGGGGTTCCATCAAAGCGATTCGTCCATGCAGGCTCATGCTCTTTTGCGCCGCGCCATCGTGGCAGCGGCAATCATCTTTGCGGCCCAGGTTTCGGCACAGGCCGTACCATTGCGAGCGAATACCGCCGAAGCACACACCGCCAAAGCTTTTGAAACCGCACGCCAGCAAGGTCCGCTGGCCCTGCATGCATTTCTAGCCGAAATGCCTAAAGGCGGCGACCTGCATAACCATCTCAGCGGCGCGGTGTATGCCGAATCATGGATCGCCGACGCCGCCACCGATGGGCTATGCGTGGACATCTCCACATCAAGCCTGATCGACAAACACGATGCCAGCGCTCCGAACTGCGGAACCGGCCGCCGCCCTGCTGCCGATGCACTGAGCGACCAGCACTTCTACGACACGCTGGTAGACGCCTTCTCCATGCGCAGCTTCGTGCCTGCCAACGGCCACTCCGGCCACGACCAGTTCTTCGATAGCTTCCGTCGCTTCGATGCGGTGACACCGCAGTTGCATATGGGCGACTGGCTCAACGAAGTCAGCACACGCGCTGCCGCACAGAACGAGCAATACCTAGAACTGATGGTGACGCCCCCCTTTGCGCATGCCAGGGAACTCGCCCGCACCTTGGGCTGGCACGACGACTTCGATGTCATGCGCAAGCAATTGCTCGCGCATGGCCTGAAAGACGAAATCGCTACGGACGAGCAACTGCTTACGCAAGCGCTGGCCGAACGTAAACGCCAGCAACACTGTGACAGCGCCCAGGCCGATGCTGCTTGCACCATGCAGATCCGTTTCCTCTACCAGGTACTGCGTGGCGCGCCACCCGAGCGCGTGTTTGCGCAAACCCTGCTTGGCTTCGAGCTGGCGTCTGTCGATCCGCGTTGGGTCGGCATCAACTTCGTCATGCCCGAAGACGGCTACTTGTCGATGCGCGACTACACGCTGCAGATGCGCATGCTCGACTACCTCCATCGCCTGTATCCGACGGTGCATATCAGCCTGCATGCCGGCGAACTGGCGCCTGGCCTGGTGCCGCCGGATGGCCTGCGCTTCCATATCCGCCAGGCGGTGGAAATCGGTCACGCCGAACGCATTGGCCACGGTGTCGACGTGATGTACGAAGATCGCCCCGAACAACTGCTGGAAGAAATGGCCAAACGCCACGTGATGGTGGAGATCAACCTCACCAGCAACGACGTGATCCTCGGCGTACGCGGCGCCGACCATCCCTTGCCGATCTACCTCAAGCATGGCGTGCCGGTGGCGCTGTCCACCGACGACGAAGGCGTTTCGCGCATCGATCTCACCCACGAATACGTGCGCGCCGCCGAAGACTTCAGCCTGGACTATCCCACGCTGAAACAGATGGCGCGCAACAGCCTTACCTACAGTTTCCTCCCTGGCGAAAGCCTGTGGACGTCCAAAGGCTGCCAAGGGCAGCCGCTCGGCAGTGACCACCCCAACGCCATTTGCCGGCAATTGCTCAGCGATAGCGAGAAAGCCGCTGCGCAATGGGAACTGGAGCGACGCCTGAGCGCCTTTGAGAGGGCGCACTGAACTCGCAGGTTGGGGGGCAAACCCCAACATCGCGATCTGCAACGGCATGGCAATGTTGGGGTTTGCGCCCCAACCTACCCTGAGCTGTGATGAAAGAGACGGCTAAGGAAAAACGGCACGCCACACCGTGCGCTCACCGTAACAGCGCGAAACGATAACCCGCTCCTTCTCCAGCAACGCCAGAGCCCGCTCGATCAACTCTCGGGAGGGTGTCACCCCTTGGGGCCGCAGCCACCATTGCTCGATACCCTCCACGGTATCGGCGCACTCCGGATGGTCGGCCAGAAAGGCCGCAATCGCGTCGGCAACGGCACGCTCGGAATAACCGGTCACAAAACGCCCCGCCTCAAGGACCAGTTGAATCTTGCTCTCGTTCGGCCTGATTGGCGAGATGATACTTATGTACCAGTTTGCTGAATGCGCTACGGTCCTGTCCGGCCATGCGTGCAGCGCGGGAAATATTACCCTGCGCCCGGTCCAGCATCGTCTGTACAAAACGGCGTTCGAACTCCGCGATCGTTTTCGCCTTGGCCTGCTTGAACCCCCCGCCTTGCGTGACAACCGCATCCTGCGCCAGCTTTCGGTCACAAGGCAGGAAGGCGTTCAATACCTCATCGTCGCACAGCAGGTATTCGCGCTGGATGAAATGCTCCAACTCCCGCACATTGCCCGGCCAGGTGTAGCGCTCAAGCCCTGCCAATAGATCTGGATGAAAGCATTTCCTTGGCGTGTCGCCGTGATATTGCTGATTGAGCCGCTCCAGAAACACCCTGGCCAGCTCGACCACGTCTCGGCCACGTTCGCGCAAAGGCGGCATGACCAACGGCATCACCATCAATCGATAGAGCAGATCGCGCCGAAAGTGCCGTGTTTCGACCAATTGTTCCAGGTTCGCATTGCTGGCCGCGATCAGACGCACGTTGGTTCGCCGCGTCTGCGTACCGCCCACACGGCGGTACGTGCCATCCTGCAAAAAACGCAACAGCGCAGCCTGCGCTTTCAGTGACAAGGTATCCACCTCATCCAGGAACAAAGTGCCGCCTTCGGCCTCGCTGATCAATCCGGGCGCCGACTGCCGCGCATCGGTAAATGCGCCACGCTCGTGACCAAACAATTCGCTCTCCACCAGTGACTCAGCCAACGCGCCACAGTTCACAGGGATAAAAGGACGATTAGCACGACCACTCAGGTAATGCACTGCGCGCGCGCCAAGCTCCTTGCCGGTACCAGTCTCGCCGCCAATCAGCACGGTGACGTCGAATCTCGCAATACGACGGATCTGCGCTCGCACATGAGCGAACTGCGGTGAAGAACCAAGCAGGTTTAACTCCAATGCATCGCCCATGAGCACCTCCAACTGTGAAGGGCAAAGCCGAAGCAACGGAGACACACGCACTTGCCATGCGCAAACATGGCGCTGACATGACAACTGATGTGCACTACCCCCGTTCCTAGGAGAGGGAATGTAGTCCCGTTTCCATGCCCATCGCAATATCCCTGCGAAGTATTACTCTAAGCAAAGATTTATATCGCGCAACATCACGCTAAATAGACATCCATTGTGATAATGGGCCGCGTCGCATGCTCAAACGATTGGGTTATTTGCTGCTGATTGCACTGGCCTTTGCGGTCGGCACGCAGGCACCCGCGGATTGGCGTCAATTCATTGGCATGCAAGCCACGCAGATTCAACGCTTGTCCAGTGTAACGTGGTCGAAATATGCATCGAAATATGTGCGTACACCTGCGAGCCAAGACAGCCTGGTTGTTGCCACGCAAGTAGCATCGCCCAAGATCCCCGAAGGACAACCCATCTACGCGCTACAACTAGGCGAATTCATTGATGACATCCAGGCGTCGGTTGCCATGCAGCGCTACGCTGCTGCAGCACGCACTCTGGATCTGCCCATGACTACGCTGGCCGTGATCGACTCCAACAAGGATCCATGGACCGTGCTGGCGATCGGTCAATTTCCCAGCCAAGATGCCGCCGAACAGGCCGCAGCACGCGTGCAGGCAGCAGTGGGCCTGGAAAGCACGCCGGTCATCAAACTACCCGCCAAACCCGCGTCGTAGGAACAGGCCGCGCTTTGCACGCTCAGGATCACGCCAACCCGCTTCGCCGTAATCATCGACGAAACACACCAAAACTTGCGCCATGCCGATGCTGCAAAAATAAACCCAGCTTGTTGCATCAAAGCGATTGCGCGTGATGAACCAAAGCGCATCGCCCCGTGCCAGACCCCAGCTGCTGACACGGTGTATCCATAAATCGGCTTGGCCGCGATCGTTGACCAGGGCCACGCGGATATCCGCCTCGCCCATGGTCTGTGTTTGATAGATGCGCGCCATGCAATGCTCCGAAAAAGATCGGCCGATGCAGCCTATCACTGGCCGGCGTATGATCCCGTCACCGCCAGCTATTCGCGCCATGTCTTATCGGATATGAAAACGCCAAAGCAACCCAGCGGACGTTCCCCCTACGAGCGCGTTTCAGTACTCAAGCTATCAGGCTCCAGCCGTCCCGTGCTCGGGCTATCGCGACCCGAACGAGATGAACGCCGCGCACGCGCCGTGCTGCGTTGGGGACACCCAAAGAACCCGGCGCAACCCAAGCCGCCCGCCACTATCGACACACCTCTGCCACCACGCCTGCAGACCCTGCTGTCATATAGCGTTGATCAAACCCTGCGGCAGCAGCTCAACAGCGGCCTTGGCCCTATGCCGGCTTCGCGCAAGCAGTCGATGGAAATCATTCAAGCAACAGTGGATATTGATGCATCAGGGTGTATATGCATCAAGATAATAAGTATTAACGAAGACGAATAAGCCTCGCAAAATAGTCTTTCTGATTAACGCCGCCTACTTCGCGTAAGCGAGTCGATCACGGGACGTCATAAGCATCACACACTCAAGTAAGTACGACTCCTACCGGAACTCGGCTTCGCTATTTGTTCGTCTTTTTAAAATCACTTACGACCTTTCTTTTATTAGAAAAACTAGAAAGATGTTCACGCAAAATTGGTTTGGACATCTTCACTACCCCGCTCTTCTTTCGGTAGAGAAACTGCACTGAGTCGGCTGGAAAATCCCCCCTTTCAGCCGCAAATTCTGCAAGCGCACTCCTGCTTGTTTTGTAATCGTGCCCTCCGCTGATCAAATCAAACACAAGACGCTGCTCAGTACCTTCCGGCATCTGCTGCCGGCGCTTGGCGATCTCGTGCTTGATGTCATCGTAGTAGGTGGTCGAAACCGTCCCTTGGATAGTCTTTTCCAGATATGCAACCGGCGCCATACGGGGAACCTTGAGATCAAACGCGATCAACTTTCCATCGTCGCGCCGCTGGGCCACCCAGTCCGGGAACGTTCCACCCTGCCATTCCACAGGGGAGTCTCTTTCTTTCTTCAGAGGCTGCTGTTCAACGACCTTGCCATCAATATTTCGCTTCAGCAGTCGTCCCTTATACAGAGGTTCAAGCGCGACACCCCGGGACTGGTAACCGTGCATGTTGGTCCGAATCAAGGCCGGACTGAACGATGTTCCATCATCAGGATCACGCTCGCGTTGAAGAAACGCCAAGTTTTCCCTGTTCGCATGCCCCTGGCTCTGCGCGTTGGCACTGAGTTTGCGAGTGTCCAACTCGCTGAGCGCCTTGATGGAAAACCGTGACGCATCGCGGGTACGTCTTTCCACGCTACCGGGTTTATGTGTGCGCTTGTTCTCATCGCCGTATATCTCATGCTCGTCGTTTTCCCTGTAAAACAACCCGGTACCGAAGCGCGGTTGCTTGGCGAACCACGACAGCGGCCGGGAGAAACGATGCGTGCTAGCGATGCTGCTGTCGGGATCGCTCAAGCGCTTCGACTTGTTGAGCCGTTCCCATGCGACCCTATCCAGGTCTGCTCCCGAATGCGGCGCCGATGTCGATGCCGAGGAGGTAGTGGCTATGTGCTGCGGTACGGCATAGGAAGACGGCGTGACGAGGTCCAATGGAATCGAAGCTGCGGTAAAAGATGCCGAGCGGCTCCGGGAGCTTGCTCCCTGGTCCTGCAGCGGCAAAAAGAGTGTGTGTGACGGAAGCGGATGAGGTTCATCTTGATGCTGCAACGATGAAAACGCCTGAAAATGCTGTGCCGTCGACGATCGTCCGAGGGAAAGTGAGCGCTCGTCAGATGGCGAGGACGAAAAATCAGGAGCATGGACGCTCTGCAACGAACTGGACGGAGGCCGGTGCTGTTGGGAAAAGGACAGCGGCCCATGCGGCGATGGGTGAGACGCTGGACCGGGTAGATCCGAAAGCGCATCGGAGGCGTGCTCACGCTTCAGCGACTTTCGTTCGTCGGCCAAAGATGGCGGCGACTCGACCACCGGGTTTGTTGAAATAAGGGGAGGATACCGGCTTGTACTTGTCATGGAAGAGGAAGCCGTTCCTCTCGTAAAACTTAGCCTTGCCGGCTGGCGCGGGCGATGCGCAAGCGAATCGTCGACATCCTCGATCGGATCGTCCACAAGCTCGCCGCGCACCACGTGCTGAGAGTGATTGCCTCTGCGCTGACGAGTTGTAGCCGGCTCCCAGACATCTTCGATCGGATCCTCCGCAAGCTCACGACTTGCACCGGATGACAGTCGATTTTGGCGCTTTCGCGAATTATTGAAACTTGCCATGGGCCATGATTCCTGAAACTGGTCTTGTAAGGTCCAACATGGACTGACACGACATGAGACTGACAATCAAGATCAACACCGCCGGGGGAACCCAAAAAAAGCCCGGGATTAGAGCGCAGCAGCCTCAAGGGCAACGTGTACTTTTCCCAAGAAAATCAACATAACTTTATCCTGGCGCACAGATCCTCGACGATCGATGGTCCAGAAAAACATCACTCGATGGACGCTTACTTCGACCCTGGTTTGCATTTATGCCACGCCAACTATTTGTATCGGGTGTGCGGATTACTGCGAAGATCACGATAAATTTGATTAACCCTTCCACGCAGTCCGTGCAATGCGCCTGCACCCACGACCGTACCAGCACTGGGATGCGTCAAGTACGCTTTTCCTTGGGGAGCATGCGCATCAAAAGTGGCTTCAAAATGATGATAGCCTTCGATCGGCCTACGCGTTCCGCCGAGCTGCCTCCTCAGATCGCGGAACTCCTGTCGGGTCATACCTTTTGTAAATTGGCTTCGAAAGCTGCGCTGGGCAGCTTTTGTCGAGAAAAACGCATGCGACGTATGTTTTTTAATTTTCTGGATCAGAGGTCCCTTTTTATGGACCTGCCGCAACCTTCCAGAACCGTGTGAGGTTCTGAAATACAAAGTGGGCGAGCCGCGCTTAGGGTCCAAGGTTGCGAAGCGCAGATTATCAGCGGTGTACACGCGATCCGGATGGTGTGGCATTGCAGCTCTCCTCATTCGCCTGGTTCGATGATGGAATCCAACCGCTCGTGCGGCAGGACCTGATACCGTCTGCATTGAATGTGCACGGTAACTTAGGCAGTAACTCAAAATGAAAATTTACGCGGCATAAGTCATCAACGCCTTTACAACGCCTTGAACTTGGCGGCCCAACCTCCTGGAACAGGTCCTAGGCCATGCTTGGCGAACTTGCGCTGTACATATTTATTGATACTTTTCAGGTCAGACTTTCCTTTCGCCTCGGCTCGCTTCGCTGCCATCACGGCAGCACTCATACGAGAATCCGCGATCTGCTTGAGCAGTGCAGGTTTTCCTTTCTTGCGCATCTTTTCGGTGGTATCCAGCTGCGGGAACTTGTCCGTCAAATGCGCACCAACGCTCTTCATGTTCAAATTTTTACCTTGATTCTTAGCCTTCCATTTGAGCGCAAGCGCTTCAGCCACAATGCCTGTTCCAGCGTCGTATTTGGGCAAGCCCATCGACTCCTTGCCAAGTGCAGTGAAACTTTCGTTCACCCGCAGCAATGTGGCCGTGAGTTGTGCATGGAAGGTATAGCTCTTGTGATGCTGCCAGCGTCCCTTTCCGGGTTTCGGGCGCGGCGCATTCCTTCCACCGGTTACCAGTGCCTTATTGGCCCGGCTGAGGTCGGAATCGCTGCTCAACGCCGGGAATAGCTCTGTGTACTTGGTACTCATTACCTCGGAAGGTTTGGCGACGATCTGCTGCCAATAGGTGTCCTGTTTGGGCGCAATCTGTGTATTGAAGCCCTCGTAAACACCAAAGTTGCTTCCGCCCGGTTGCACCAGGAACGGTTGCGATTCCTGTGAAGCCTGCCGAGCCGCCTCCAGGGTCAGCACACGCTTTGGCTTGATGGGATGAAAGGCACCACTTAAGTCCGGCTCGATGGCACTGGCTTTGCGCTTCTTGCTGGTTGACATGATTTATCCCTCGTGCAACACGTAGAAAACCGGGTCCAGGATCACTTTTCATTGGAAGATCAACACGACTTTGAGAAAGATCCAGCGACAGTCGTTAGCCCAAGAAAATCCGCATTGATCGTCAAACGTGCGATCCGACCCTAATTTCGAATCGCATCTTTATTCAGGTTTAGGAAATTCAGCACGTCATCGCAGGATGATGTTGGTGCCCACTCCTCGCACGGCAGCTCAGCGAGCGCGATGGGTGATTTATTGGCGACAAGCAAAGCTTTCAGACCTTCACGCCATATGTCCCAAGATCTCGAACAGGACGTCTCATCTCGTACAAAGAAGAGCAAATCATCATCGGGCGACATCGCCCGCAGAGGCAGCGGTCTAAACCCCAGTGCACGCAAAGCGTCCATCGAACGATGGTTGGCTTGATAGACAGAGGTGAATAGCCGCCGCAATCCAAGCCGCTCCGCCTGCCGACTTAGAAGACGCCCGGCGCGCCTGCCGAAGCCTTCACCCTGATGCGCGCCACCGATCCAGAAATAGAAATAGCCGTCCTCGCCGTGGATTTGTACGCTGACCACCCCGATCAATCCTGTCTCGATGTGCATCAATGCGTAGGTGGCGCGTCCAGCCTCCTGCGACTGCTCCACAATCCACTCACGTGCCGCCTCGGGTGTCTCCATGTCTGGCAATCGCGTCAGCTCACCGATTTGCGGATCGCGGTATTGCTCGTACAGCTCTTGCGCATGGCTTTCGTCCAGCGGCACCAAGCAAAGCTCGACGTCACATGCGCTTTCGGTGTGATACCAGCCGAGCGAATCCCAGCGCGCCATCCGCCACTGCAAATCACTACGCAATACATCGGCGTTCGGATCGTCGAGACCCTCCAGACATGACAGCGCGAGATCGAGTCGGCCACCCCGGGCGTAACACCGTGCCACGCAGACCCAGTTTCGTTCATGCTCGAATATGGTTCTGGCAATATCCAACCGCCCAAGCTGGACGGCAAATACAGCCATGTTGTGTCGGAGGTCGGCCTCATCATCACCATGCGGGCAGACCCGCCAGGCATATTCGATGGCATCACCCCAATAGCTGCGTTCTGCATCGGTAAATTCAGGAGGATGTTCCTGCCAGGCGGCTAGCGTCGCATACAGCACGCGCGGATCGTGATAGCTGCTGCGTAGCAAAGCGAGATGCAGCGAAGCAGGGCTTGCTGGCGTCAAGGCGCAGGCCAGTGTTTCCAGTTGCATGGCATCGTCAGGCTGAAAAAGCCGTAGATGATCGACGACTTTCAAGTGGTCATCGTGCGCGACTCGAATAGCGTCGTGGCGCCAAATCGCCTGCACGACCATGCCATCCTCGTGTGGTTGTCCATGCCAGCACCATGCGCCTTGCCTAGCCTGATCGTAAGCGATGGCATGAAAATTCACGGGAATAGGTTGTGCTTCATACGACCATGTGGATGGTGGCGACATGGCGCCGAAGCGCAGTTGCTTTTCGTCGATGACCCCTTGATCCACGGCGAGCCAAAGGAAACGGCCGCGGGTCAGCTCTGCGATGTGTTGCAGTGCACGAAGACCGATATCTGGGATCAGCACACAGCTATTGCTTAGCGTGCGTAGATAGCGTTGCCGTAACAGGGCTGGGCAATGGGGATCGTCGTCGGTAATGGCTTGCCAGTCGTATTCGAGTTCGCAGCCGCTCTCATCTTCCACAGTGACATGCATGCAGCCTTCCAGCCATTGGCCGTCGTGCACCGCACGCAGTTGCCCCGGAAAGGCTTGCAGGTAGTTCAACGCAAGGACGATGACGGGGTTGGCGGTTTCATGCCAGCGATAAGCGTGATGGTTACTCGGACGCGGGACGTGATCGTCCAGGGGAGACCACGAGATGGTGTCGAAGTGTTCGTCGTCGACTTGAAGCTCACTGCTGCCTGGTGCGATGCAGGCGAGATAACGAATTGTCCATGGCCGCATGGAGGCACTCGAAGCTGGCCTGTCATCATTCGCGTCGAACGGCCCCTCATCCCGCTCCTCTCCCTGGACAGGAGCGCGAGTTAGGAAGCTGGCCAGATGATGGCGCAGCGCACGTAGAAGCAGACGTGCGAGATGACCGCCATCGGGCGCAAGGTCGATGACATAAAGCGGCTGAGATGGGTCGAGTTGACCCACGGCATAAGCAGCCCGCCAACTCGTGATGATGGCTTGCGCCCAGGCGTCCGCGAGGCCGGGGCTCGCATATCTGTCCGCGCAACATATCGGCGCTCGCGTACTGGCGGCGAAACTGGCAAAGGATTCCGACGTGACACGATCGATGGCAACGAACTCGGATGCGGCCAAAGCTTGTTGGCTAGCTAGATCTTGCATGAAAGCACCTCCTTATACCGTTTACGTTTTTGCGTGTGACGGTGCATGCCCTACGCCCTATACGTCGTTTGCTGTGCCAGACGATGAATCCCCAAACAGATCCGCCACGCTGATCTGCCCGTTGTTCTTCGCATACAACTCTTTGTACAGTTCTGCCGCATCCATGCCGCCCCACGCTACCGCGCGGCGCAACAGATACGGCACAGGACTATGCGGTTCGATGCGTGCAAGAAATTCGGCGATGTCGGCCAGTACGCGATAGGCACGATCGCGATCGTTTAAATCGTTTTCGACGTCGGACGCTTCCGCATCATCGTCATCGGCCTGTCCGGCGATCGGCGGCCTGGGCAATGACGCCTCACGCCTGCTCAGTTCCGCACGTATAGGCGCGTGCACGCTGGTCAACAGTGCGTCGAGCTTGCTCAGCGTGGGGGCTTCCTGCGCAAGCTGCCGGCGCAAGCATTGCTCGAAAGCTTCGATGGCACGATGTGCCGCCATCAATTCGGCATGGCGTTCGCGCAATTCGCTCGAGCGCGCCGATGCCAGCAACTTGTGCAGATCGTCCAGCGTGGCGGCTTCTTCCGCTTCGGGCGGCAGTTCGCCGTTGGCGGCGCTCAGTCGTTCGTAGTGATGGGCCAGCTCCCAATCCGACCAGCTGGCGGATTGCTCGTCCTCGCCGACCAGGGGTACCAGCGACAGCGTGCGTAGCAGTTTTTCATTGACCCAACGCACGATGTTGATGCGCGCGTCGAAATCACCATGATCGCCTTGCGGATGCAGACCATCCCAGCAGGTTTCGCACAGGCCTTGCATCAGTGCGATGCATGGCGCAATGGCGGCATAGCCGCGCTGCTGAATTTCCGCCTCCAGCAGCCACGAAGCCAATTGCAGATCTTTCGCGCTACCGGCCAGGATGTCGCCGATCAACCTCGAGACTTTGGGCCAGTTGGCACGTTTCAGTTCGACGGCCCATGAGCCCATCGGCAGACTGGCGTCGTCGCCTCTCCGCGCTTGTTCCACCATGCGATACATCATGCTGCCGCGCACCGGCAGGCCCGCAGGGGCAACGGCGTCGATGGGGGCGAGCAAGCGCGCCAGCGATGTGCCCAGATGTGCTTCGAAATAGCCGTTGTCGTCGAAGACCATGGCGGTCTCCGGCGGCGCGGTATCGTTTTGCATGACGGCCGGCTTGTTCATGCGTCACTGCTCCGTGGGCGCCAAGCGTGGAAAATCCGGCACGGTCAGGGCCACCATTGCCTTGCTGGCGGGATCGCGCGCAGACGCTTTCAACGTCAGATAGAACTGCGCCTTGCCGGTACCAGACGGCGCGCCGGCACCTGCGGGTTGCTGCACAGGCACTTGGAACTGCAACAGCTGCTGTGCGGGATCGAGTGCGTTCGTACTCGCACTGGATTTATGCAGATCACACAAACGCAACAGCGCCCATGCGCCACTGACCTGGAACTCGCTGTGATAGCCGCTTACATGCAGATCGGATTGATTGGCATCGGGCAATGGCTTGTAGCGCGACAGATCCGCCCATTGCAGATCCAGCGCGACCGGATCACCAACATTCCAGTTCACCGTGGTGGCAGTACCCGGCCAGCTGGCGCTGCTGTTGCCTGCTTGCAAGGTCCAGTGAATCATTTGGTTGCTATAAGGCGAATCAGCCGGCAAGGCACGGAAGCCTACGTCCAGCGATATCGGCGCACTTTGTGGTGCAGCAAGCAGGTTGCCGGCGAAGAAAGCCTGCACTGCATCCAGCTGATTGATGAAGCTTCTAATGCGCGACGCCTCCGCGCTCTTGGTGCTGGCGAGCCAGTTCTCCAGGGTGGGTTTTTCATTGGCGTAGTAGACAAAAAAAGCTTTCACTACCGCCGGGGATACATCCAGCGCATCGGGTGGACCAAACGGATAGCGTCCAGCCAGCTGGCTGTTGAACAAGGTGGAGATGCGCACGAAGTGCAGCGCGGCGTCGCTGTCGCTATTGCCCATGCATGCCATCTGCGCCGTGCGCAGCGTCGCCATGCGGCGCTCGGAAAACAGATCATTGCCCGCTTGCGCGGGCACGTAAGCATTCAAGGCACTGGCGCAATTGTCGTAACTCATCGCCCCCAACTGCTTCAGGAAGAAGTCGTTGATCTGCGCTACCTGCCCCGCCGGATCGGCGAACTGCAACTGACGGTTGAGTTCAGCGATCGTGTTGGCCCAATACACGCCGGACTGCGAGTTGCTGCGGCGACTGTCGTCGACACCATCCGAATTCTTCAGCAAGGTCACGAATGGCGCCGCGTAGCCTGCCAACACTTGCGCACGCGACAGCTGCCGGTTGAGATATGACTGCAAGACCGGCGCGCTACCCAGGTCGAACACCGGCGTGCCGCCGTCTTGCTGAGTCAGTATCGACGGATCGTACAGATGGCTTGATGCTGCCAGCCCCGAAATATCCAGCAGCATGTCGGCAGCGTAGTTACGCCCACACTGGTCCATCTCGCCGGCCAAATCATTCATGCCAAGCTGGCGCATGCGCCGCAGAGATTCCAGGTAAGGCCCAATCGCTTGCGCAAAGTTGGCGCTTTCGGTGGCGAGCATCTGCTCCAGTGGCGATGTCGCGTCCAGGCCAGTATCAAGACTGACATCCATGTGCGTGCGCTGATTGCGTGCCAGGCTGTCGGCCAATGCCAGCTTCAACTGGCTGCGCGCCAACCGGTCAAATAGTGGCCGATTATCCGCGGAAGTATTCAAGGGGCTGATATTGCGTTCGGCCGCGAACACCAGGTACTGGCGCATTTGCGTGGACAGCTCGCCAAAGGTGTCGCTGCGCCAGCCACTGGCACCGCCGTTGCAGTGATACGGCTGCGGCGAAGACAACTGCATATAGCCCAGATTGACCAGCGCCGTGAGTCCGCTGGCTTCTGCGGACAACCCGGGATCGATGCCCTCCAACTGCTGCGTGTCTGAATTCACCACGAACAGGGCTCCATAGGGTGGCAGCGATGCGCTGCGCAAGATATTCACCGCAGGCAGGTAGCACTCTTGCGTGCTGAAGCGATCCAGACCGGCGCGCAGGCTGGGATCGTAATGATGCGTATTGATCAGTACATCCAGCTCCGACTTCAAGGTGCGCGCGACGAATGAGCAGGGGTTCAAGGTGGGCGTGGAGGTCAGCCACGAGCCGCGTATCCAATCCATCCATGCATTGAACCGGTGCAGCTGCGGAAGTATCGGTGGCTTGTCTTCCTGTAACGCAGCCAATAGCGGAATGCCAGCCTTCAGCCGTTGCAGCAGCAGTTGCCGTGACTGCAGGGCCAACATGTTCAATTCGCGGATCACCCGCGCACGACGCTCCGCCGTCATCCGCGGCGGATCAGGGTAGCTGGCTTTCACCAAAGCATCAGCAAGGATGTTATTGCTGGTAAGCAGAGGCGAAGGCAAAGGCTTGCCGTAGATGTAGTCGGCCAGCTCGCTGAAATCCTCCAGCATGCGCTGGCGGTCGAGCTCCGAACCCGTGCGTGACACATATGCGAAGCGATCCAGCTGGTCTTCCAGATTGACCAGATCAGCCAGCAATTGCCTTACCTGGTTCAGCAACCGCAGGTCCGCCGTGGCCGGCGCCTCATCATCACTGCCGGTCTGCAACGTCACCGACGACAACGCATCGATCTGCTTTTCCAGGCTACATGCCATCGATGGCAGGATCACCTTCCGCAGCGCCTGCGCAGCAACTACATCGCGAATGCCCTGGTTGACCCTGCGATCCACCCATGACAGTGGAATCGCCAGATAGCGCGTGCGCGTGTCCAGCGAGGCTACCTCTTCCATCAACGGATAGACATCGTCCTTGCTCAGGCAGCCAAGCTGCGCCAGGCGCCTGCTGCTCACCGACACGTCGACGATAGTGTCATGCAAGACCTGGGCTTGTGCATTCACCCGCGCCGCGGTCCAGGGCAAGGCAATCGCCAGTACGGCAGCAGTCCCGATCAGGCCCAGTTGCAAACGGCGGATCAGCTGGTTGCGCAACAACAACCCTTTTTGCGTGCGCTGTGCGAGTCGCTGCTCGGCAAACACTTTCTGCGCCATCAGTTGTTCGACGAAGGCGACATCCTTGCGCGCTGCCGGCACCTGACTCTCGGTGGCGTGAAGGCCGACGACGCCGGTGAAATAGATACCGCGGCAAAACGCGCGCGTTTCATAGGCGTCCGTGCGAAACAGCTCGCCCAGAAAAGTATTCAGTGGCGGTAACAGTCCGCGCATATACAGCGGGAACAGAAAGAAATTGTCCGCATCGTCGATGGTGTCGCGCTGCGTGGCTGCCTCCAGCACTAAGGCACGGAACCCATCGATGAGCCGGTCGAACGCCTTGCCCACCCATTCGGCGGGGGTGCCGTTGTCATCGATGGTGGGGCTGGACCAGCCCACGATCTCGCGATAACGCGACTCCGGCTGCGCCCGCCAGAACGCATCGAAACCCTGCACGGCATCGCAATGGCTGACCACCACATACACCGGCAACGCGAACGCATAGGCATCCTGTAATTCGCACAGACGTGCAAAGGCGTGCTGCCCCATCGCTTTCCACTGCGCCTGACCGGCGGCAAGCAGCCGCGCAACGGAGATCACCCAGACCACGCCATCCAGGGCGCGGTCGGGACGCAGGCTGTCGATATCGGCCAGCAGGTTGGGCCAGCGCGCATCGCTGGCCGCGCCGGGTTCGCCGATCGTGCCTTGTGGATCGATCAGGATGCCGCGTTGAAGAAAATGGCATGTCGCATCGGGCAAGACGGCACGCAACCAATCTTCTTGCTTGGTATTGCGCTGCAGGCGTGCGTGCTGCAGGGATTCAGGAATCGATGCGGCGAGACTGCTTTTGCCATCGCCGGGAAAGCCCATCAGCAATAGCCAAGAGCTTTGGTAGCGCCAGTCGCGGCGGGCGATCAGATAACGCCAGCCACGGTCGATCAGGCGCCAGGCGTTATGGATGATGGTGCGCAGCCGCTGCCAGAAGTCACTCACGTCCTTGGCGGTGGGACGCGGGAGCCGTTTGATGCCGTCGCGGAGCAGCTTGAGGCTGCGCTGGGGCAGCACCGGCACCAGGACAATGGTAGCGAGCAACAGCAATGTCAGCGCAAGAATGATCATGGCGCTAGGTGGCGTGCCGGCAGAAAGGCGCGCTCATGTCGTGCTCCCGATCACGTTGAGCAGCGACCACGTCAGCATCAGCCACAACAGCGACGACAGGATCAGGTAGGCCACCGTGCCATAGGCCGCCCAGCGCAGCCACGGCGTCAATGCCGTGCGGGTGTTGTCGCGGTCATTCACTACGGTGTACTGGTAAGCCTGCGCGAACATGCGGCCGGTGTCGCCATCCAGCTTGCGTCCGCTGGCAAGCGGATACAGCTTGGTACGACAAGCGCGCAGCGCCGCCTGCCCTTCCATACCGCGATACATGCCCTGGAACCCAAGCTGCAGGGCCAGCAGATAGACCGCAGCCAGATCAGCGTCCAACGACGTGCGTTCGCGAATGCCCAGTTGCTCCCGCACATAATCGAAAAATTTCCGTCCCGCGATGCGCGTACCGGCGACCGCATGCTCCAGCAAATATTCGGGCCAGTATTCCGCCGATGGCCAGGACAGGTTGAGAATGAAAATCTCGTCCGCCAATGCCACCATCGCATAACGCGTGCGGCGATAGATCTCCATCTCCGCATCAGTGGCCTGCGCGGCGATGTCGTGCGAAAGTTTGTCGATGATCGCCCTCAACCGTTGCGAAATGCGCTCGGCAAGCTCCTGCGGTTCGATCGTCGCGTAGGGTTCACCCGGTTGCAGCAGGCGCACCACATCCTTGTTCTTGATCGCCAGCTTCAGCCGCGCCACCTCTTCGTAGAACGTGCCAAAACAGGTCAGAACGCGCGGCGATTCCGTCCCGGCCATCACGCGCTCCCCTGGGTGCGCTGCTGCGTGCGCGGCAAATACAGCGTGATGCCGGCTGGAACGTTGTCGTCAGGTTCACCCAGGATCACCAGCATGGCGCCGTCCATGATCAATGGGCGCTTGGTCTGCGCATCCACCTCGATGCTGCCGTTCTCGATTTCGTATACATAGGCGCCGGGCCGCAGGTTGAGCGCCGTCACCGTGGCGGCATTGGCCGCCTGCGGTGTGGCACCAGGGAAGCGGCGGCGCACCAGCAGATAGATCAAATCCTCGGTGGCGGTGCGTGCGCCGCTCAGCCATTGGTTCAAATGGCTGCCGTTCTGTCCTTGGCGCGGACGCAGCTCGATCAGCAGTTTGTCGGTTGCTATACCGGATGGGAGCTGGCAGCGGAAACCTGCGGCGCCCACCTGCTCGAAATCGATCGCGGTGTAGCCGGCATTCAAGCGCGCCAACTGCTTCTGCACATAGTCGATGCCGATACGGAATGCCGGCATGCATTGCTCGTGCGCATAGGCAGCCAGCGCGGGCGGCGGCTCGGCGCTGGCGACGGCGGCGGTCAACCCCACCAACTGCGCCAACGCCTTGTACAAATCATAAGGATGCGTGATGTCGGCCTGCAGCAGCACGTCGAACAGCGGCATGCCCGCTACCAGCTGACGCGCCGCCATGACTTGCGGATTGGCATCGCCCGTGAAACGCGCATCACTGCGGTCGGTGAGACGAAGCCCCAGCAATTCGCGGTATTTGATCCAGACCGCTTCGGAAAGCTTTTTCAGCAAGACGTGCAAACCGCTTTCGCCTTGAAAGGCACAGGCAGCCATGCGCAGCATGGGCGGGTGATAATCCGTCAGATGCACGCCGCGCGCGTCACCTTGCAGTTCCAGTAGCGGCATGGCGCAGTAGCTGCGCGCCACTGCTTCACCTGCAACCAGGCTGATGCACGGACGCAAGCGGTCCACCGCGATATCGTCGCCACCGGTCGTTTCGTCCGCCTCCAGTTGCCCCTGCTCAACGGTGTAACGCTGCATATCGCCGATATTGCTGGCCGCGCCTTTGCCGCGCACCGGAACGCGCAGTTGCACGAATACCTTCTTCTCGGTATTCCAATCGTGCCTGGACAAATCCAACGTCAACGGCTGCGGCGCGTAATGGCCGGGATATTCCACCAGCAAGCCGTCCGGCATCACGCAACGCAGGCGATCGATGATCACCTTGCCCTTCACCAGTTCCGTGGCATCCACCGCCATGTCCAGCACGCCCCAGCACCAGGGCTGCAACACCGACATGTAGTGATGCAGCAACCGTCCCCAGTAAATATCGTTTTGCTGGAAATGTTGCGGCGACAGCAACATGCCTTCCGACCACGAAATCGCTTCGGGAAACAAAGGCGGATTGTCGGGCAACATGTTCATGGCGCTACCTGCCCTCGCTGATTTGAATTTGCGCGGCGGCCAGCCAGATCACCGCATGGCGGTATTGGGTGATGTCGAACCGCGCCTGGCCGTCGGCGGATAGATAGTCAGCAAAGCCATACACCGCCGCAGCGTCGCCGGCACGCTTTGGCAACGACACCGGCACGACGACGGTGGCGGGTGGCACCTGCAAGGACACCACGTCGACCGATTTCCCCAGGCCATTGAGCAGCGCCGCTTTTTGCGCAAACCATTCCGGCCCCGTCTTGGGCAATAACGCGATGCTGTTTTTGTCATAGACGAAAACCAGATCCAGCGCCGTCGCCGAATCGAGATTGGCACCGGGTGGCGCGGCCACACGCACGCTGGACAGGCTGGTAGTGGGTGCGCGCCATGGATTCAATTTCTTGACCATGCTGCACGACGTCGCGAGCGCGAGCGCCATCAGCAATACAAAGCCGGCGCGCAAGCCGGACATCAACGCATCACCAGTACCGTCGGCTGCGCTGGGGTGAGCGCAACACCAACGATATTCGGCAACAAACCATTCTGGCCAAACACGCTGGCCAGGTGCGTGGCCGGCATGCCGCCCACGAAAACCGCAAAGCTGCCCAGGATGCCGCGAAACGGCCCCATCACCAGATGCGATACCACCCCGCCCTCCACGCCGGCGTTGTCGCCATTGCTCATGCTGCCGATGGTGACGATGTTTTCCGCCAGGCCGCCGCAGATGATCACCTGGAATTGCGCGGGAATGTCCATGGTGGACAACGCGATGTTGGGGAAAGGCATGGGCACCGGTACACCGAGCACAGGCACAAAGCAGACGTCGGGGAAGGCGAAGATGAGCACGGCCAGGATGGTGTTGATGGGCATGAGTGGTTGTCCGTTTTTCAATCAGGTGTGTGTTGCCTGCCTCTTCGCTCGAAAGCGAAGACAGTGCGCATTTGCTATCCCAAACTCACCCGCTCTGCATCAATCTTGGCGTCCTGCCTTGCGGTTACGATGGCGTGCTCCCCATGTAGCCGCAGCAATTGCCGCGCATCGAGCAGAAACCGATCCACCTGCCCCACGCAGTTTCGCGCGGTGTGCACCAGCGATTCGACTGCACTGGTGAACACATCACGTGCGCGCAAGGACAGCGCACCTTGCGCGGCGGTGATCTCCACCTCATGCGCTGCACGCAAGGCAATCGTCTGCGTTGCCGCGACATCGACCCGGCTCTGGCGGATCGACAAGCTGTCCGCGCCCGGCACTGTCAGCGTGGCGTTGTGCCGTTCGGTACGCGCAAGCACATGCAGCACGTAATGGCTTTCATCGGCCATGCACACCAGCAGCACGCGGTCGCCAGGCTGGGGTGTGATCAAACACGACGTGGCCTGCCGCGCGGAACGTCCGTCATCAAGGCGCCAATGATCATCACTCAGCGCTTCGTGGATCACGGCTTCAGATAGTTGCGGGCTGTTGCGCTGGCGCGTCAGGCTGCGGCGAGAGGTGGCAAACATAGTCATATCTCCTTGAATTCAAGAAAGAGCGAGGGCTCGGCGCTCGGCCAGCAACCGTGCAGATGAAGTGCCGCGCAAACGTTTTCGCCGCGACAGAAACAAATTCACCCAACGGAAACGGGTGTTATGCCAGCTGCCATAAGCCAGATCGGCGCGACCGAAATTGACGCGGTGCCCGCTGGCATGATCGAAGTGCGCATAGCGCAACAAGGCGCGCGAAAAATCCACCTTGCTGAAACGTGCGTGGCTCCACACGCTTTGATTGGCCAGCGCACCTGACAAGTCGACGTTTTTCAGCGTCACCGATGACGCATTCAGGTTTTCGCAACGCAGGCTGCGCGCGTCAACGTGCTCCAACGTTGCTTCCAACAACAAGGCACTCGACAGATCGGCACCACGCAATTGCGTGTGCAGAAAGCGGGCCTGGCGGCAATTGCTTTCGCGTAAATCCGCATCGCGCAGGTCGGTAGCGACAAAGCTCGCCCCATCGAGCTGGCAGCGGCGCAAGTTCAGCGCACGCAGATCCATGCCGTCGAAACAGGCTTTATGCAGCACGCAGGCTTCGGCGCTGAAGCCGTTTAGACGCAAGCCGCGGAAATCTACCCCAGGCAAGGCCGATTGCGACAGTTTGGCGTCTTCCAGGTTGACGCCGCCGAGCTGGCAGGAGCCGATCATGCATCGATGCCAGCTGCTGCGCGCCAGCGTGGCTGCACTGAGGTCGCAGCTGTGCAGGATGGTCATCGACAGGGCTGCATCCTGCCAGGCGCTATGCGTGAGCTTGCATTCGGCCAGTGCGGATCGCTCGACACGTGCGCCATGCCAGCGAGTACCACTGAGATCGCAACGGGTAAAGGTACAGCTGTCGAGGTTTGCGCCATCCAGATTCGCACCGCTCAGGTCGCAATCGATAAAGCTCAAGGCCTGCAACTGGCTGCCGCGCAAAACGGCGCCACGCCATACGACGTTGCAGAACACCAATGGCTCAATGGTGCGACCGCTGCCGTCCAGTGCAGCCAGATCTACATCCTGCACCGGGCGACGGAGGCGCCGCAGGTGTTCGATGTCGGCCCAGCTACCGATCGAGTGCCGATCACACGTCATGCTCATGACCGCAACCTCCTGCCCGGCTCGATCCGGATGCCATCCAGTCGTGCCCGCTCGAAACGCGCGTCGCCGCATTCGGCTTGCACAAAGTTGGCGCGCCGCAAGTCCGCGCCACGAAAATCGGCACGATGGCAACTGGCCTGAAAAAAGTCGGCGGACTCCGCATGGCAACCGCTCAACACACCGCCCATGAACAGTGAGCGGTAGAACAACGTGCGCTCCAACACGGCATCCGTCAGACGCGTGCCACTGAAGTCACATGAACGGAATTCGCCATGACTGAGATTCGCCTCGCTCAGCGTGGCGTCGCGCCAGCTGCTGTGTTCGGCATTCATGTGACTGAGATCGGCGCGGCGCCAGTCGGCGCTGCCGCCCGCCTGCACACGGTTCAACACCGCACCGCTCCAAACACTGCCGGCGAGGCAGCTTTCCATCAGCACGCTGCGCGTCAAGGCGGCTTCCTGCCACTCGCTGGCGCCGAAAGCCGAACCCAATGCGATCGTTTGCCGCCATACGGTGTTCGACCAACGGCTGCCATCGGCCTTGGCGTGCAGCAATACGCTGTCGGTCAAGGTGGTGCGACTCAGATTCGCGCCAGTCAGCTGGATGTTCGGCGCGATCCATTGCTCGAAGCGCGCGCCACTCAGATCGGCCTGGTTCCAGTCGGCATCGGACGCTTGCACACGGTGAAAACTCGCGCCACAAAATACTGCGCGACGTGCGCGTGTTCCGCACAGATTGGCGCCGTCAAGGCGCGCGGAAGCACCATGCACATCATCGAGCGTTGCGCCGGTCAAGGCCACTTCGCTGAGGTCGGCACCATCGAGCCTGGCGCCGCTCAAGTCGGAGGATTCCAGCAACGCACCGCGCAGATCCGCACCGGATAGTTCCGCGCCACGCAAATTGGCACCGGCCAGATCACAACCATGCAGGGATGCGCCTTCGCGCACGCGCGACAGCACCCATTGGCCGATCGCTGCCGCCGCTTCCGGCGACAATGGTGCTACGGGCGCCGTGGGTTGCGGCGCGGCCAGTCGCGCACGGCGCTGCAAGTCGTGCAGGGATTCGATGGTGGCAGCAGGTACCGCATGCTTCGCACTGAATTCAGCGAGGCTGGCGATGTGCGGATTACGGCCACTGGCACGCGCGAGTGCTTCTTCTACCGTGGCGGTGGAGGCCGATGCCGGAACCTGCAGGTGAACAAGCTTGGCCTTGGCTTCTTCCTGATGCTTTTCCGCCATGGCCTTGGCATGCGCGATGATGGCGTCGGCGCTGTCGAGCATGGCGCCCAGGTCAAAATCTCCGCGCTGCATGGCCGCGTTCGATGGCACGGCCAGTTCCGGCATATCCGATACAGGTGCGCTGGGCAGTTCCATGCCGGTGCTGGCTTTGAAGTCCTCTGCCAGCGCCGCGTTGAAATCGGCGTGCTCGGCGTCGCGCTGCGCACGCTCCTGCTGATCTTCTTGTGCACGAGCCGCGCGCAAGGCGGCATTGGGTTCCGGCGTCAACTGCGCTTCGTTGAACACATGCCGGATCGCGGTATCGCGATTGGAGCGCAAAGCCAGCACTTCACCGTAATGTTTGAGCGAGCGCGGCGGGTCGGCAGGATGTTCGTAACCGACCATCAGCGCATCCACATCCAATGCCAGGCTGTCTTCCACATCCACTTCGCCTCGATGGATGGCGATGCCCAGTTCGACGTCGGGGAAAAACCACACGGTATCGAATGCGAGTGGCACTTCGTCAATCGCATCAGCTGCCATGCCTTGCCGATGCACGAAGGCACGCGCACGAATTTCCGGTAAATGACCGTCGATCACCGGCTGGCTTGGATGCATGCCTTCCAGGCGATAGGCCTCGCCACCGTGAAAATGACCGGCAATGCGTTGATCGCAGGGCGCGGCACCAAAAAACTCCGGATTCGTGTCATTCGCAAGACCGGAACATCCTTCCATGCGCCAGCGCCATCCGTACGTACCCGCCCAGCGGCGCCTCGGTTGCCAGCTCACGTCCACCGAACCGAAGCCTGCCGGGGTGTAACGACGCAGGCGGCTACGCACGGGATGAGCTGGATCTTCCACATTTGGCATCATCAGGGGCCTGCGTGAAAACAAGCCCGCGAAAGGATTGCGCGTATAACCAATGCCCTCCGGGTTGCCCGGATGGTGCGGCCCACCAAAGGCGCGGTTCCACACCAGCGGCATGCTGGTGAACGGCGCAGCTCTGGCATTGCGGAACCACGGTAAAAAACCATCGAACCATCGACGATCGCCGATGACACGCAAGCGCTTGTCGATACTGCCCAGTTTCAGTCGTACGTCTTGTTGCGTCGCGGCCAGACCACCCTTGGCGTAAGCGCTGCCTGCCAGCAACACCTCGCCACGTGCCTTGGGCATCAGCTCATCCAGCGCACGGCCATGGGGCAAGGCCGCCATCACCTTGCGCCATTGCAAGCTGTCGCGCAGCAAGGTTTCGGCACGCCCGCCCAGTTGGAAGAACGCTGCGGTGATCACCAACAGGCGATGGCGCCCTTGCCAGCGATAGGGGCGATGCATCAGCCCAAGCGTCATGGGTTTGATGATCTTCATGCGTGCCTCATAAGAAAATGCGAAGCGCAGGAATGACGACCGCCAGTTCCTCGAGCGTCATCTTTCCGCGAGCTGGCGAAATATCGATATCCCCACCGGCAGCGCGGTAGGTCAGGCTGATGCCGGCACCAACAACCGAGATCTTGCTGTCAGCGCCTGTAATGCTTATTTCCGAACTCGCGCCGCTCACCGAAATCGAGCTGTTTACCCCGGTGATATTCGTGCGCTGCGTGGCACCGGTAATGCTCGTATCGACACTCGCCCCGACGATATTGGTCTGCGCCACTGCGCCGGTGATCGACGTAACGGCGCTGGTGCCAGTGATAGTCGTCTGAGTGTTGCTGCCATAAGTAGCGGTGGTGGTTTCCGAGCCGACGTTGGTGGTATTGCTGACGGTGCCTTGCGTGGTGGTGTTGGTCACGCTGGTCGCGTTGGTGGTCGTCGTCACCGTCCCTTGCGTGATGTCATTGGTTTCGCTGTCCACCTTGGTGGTGTTGTTCACCGTACCTTGCGTGGTGGTATTGGTGACCGTGCCCTGTTGGGTGACATTGGTCTCGGTGCTCACCGTCGTGGTGTTGCTCACCGTGCCCTGCGTAGTGGTGTTGGTAACGGTGTCTGCCGTCGTCGTGGTGGTGACAGCACCCTGGTTCACCACATTGGTCTCAGTACCCACCGTCGTGGTGTTGTTCACCACACCCTGGGTGGTGATATTGGTAACGGCGCCCTGCGTCGTGGTAGAGGTCACCGTGCCCTGTTGCACCACGTTCGTTTCGATATCGGTGGTGGTGGTATTGCTCACCGTACCTTGCGTGGTGACGTTGGTGACGGTGCCTTGCGTGGTGGTAGTGGTCACCGTGCCCTGCTGCACCAGATTGGTTTCGGTACCTACCGTCGTGGTGTTGCTGACGATGCCCTGCGTCGTGACATTGGCCACCACGTTGTCAGTCGATGTGCTGTTGACGATATTGCGGGTGGAGATGGATGTAGCGGTGCCACTGACGGTTTCCTCGCTGAAACTGTCGACGATGGTCGAGTAATTGGTGCTTTGGGTCAGCGTGCTCTTGCTCCAGGAAATTTCGCCCTGGTGCGTGCTGTAGGTCTTGCCGATGGTTTCGCTGGTGCTGAGCATGCCGCCATAGCCCGCGACCGCGGAGGCATAGCTGTAATTGCCGCCCAGGGTGTAACTGCAATCGATGAACTGGCCGGTGTCGTAGGCATCGCTCACCTTGGCGATGGCCGCATCCAGGTCGAACGGCGTCGTGCGGCCGAAGCGGATGTTCTTGGTATCGGCGTAAGTGGTGGAATAACTGCTACCGACATGGGTGTTCGCCGTCCATCCCGAAGGTGTGACCGTCATCGTGCCGTTGGCTTGCACGATCTGCTGGATTTCCGGCAGTTCTGATTCGTCCTGCGCGCGCGCCACCAACACGGTGACGCCGATTTCCGGCACGGTCTGCATGCCCGCACCTAGCTTCACCCATACCGGCTTGCTGCTGCCGCCTGGCGTGGAGAACTGCACGTACACGCCTTTGGCATGCAGGTCGCGCGGGTTGGCAGTACTGTCGCTGTAGACACTGGACTCGGGATCGAAATTGCTGGGTTCGTAGTAGCGCCAATCAGCCGGGCGCTGCCCTTCGATATCCACCACCCGGGCCAGGATCACACCTTGTTGCGTATCGGAGACCGAAAACGGCGTAAGCATGCCGGCCGCATCGGTGGCTTCGAAGGTATTGGTGTAGCCGCCATCCGCGCTGGCTTTGTGTTGCACCTTGCTCAGCACGAAGGGTTTGCCCTCCAGGCTGGGACGCACCGGCGAAGGCTGCATGCCGGCACCCATTTCGCCGCTGAGCGTGAACTGATAACCGACGCGAAAGCCCGTGCAGGTGCTGCTGCCGGAGAGCTGCCGCGCCGACGTGGCCAGGCAGGACGCGGTGCGCTTCATGTAGTCCTGCGTCTCCGCACTGTCCATGCCGTATTGGTAGGTGCGATACAGGTTGAACGGCAGCTCGCCAGTATCGGTAGGGATCAGCGCGCCATACGTCTGGAAACTTGGCACCGGATCCATGTTCCAGGCGCTTTCCTGATACACGAACGAGGTGTTGATGCCGCTGCTGGTCATCGACTGCTGATAGCTGTACTGGAACACCACGTCGTTCTGGTGCTGGCCCAGTTCTTCCAGCGTGGTGTGGGTATAGCGTAGCGGTCGGTTGCCGAATGCCTTCGGATACGCGGGCCGGTTGGCGAACACCACGGTATGGCGATTGCCGGTGTGCGTGACGTAGTAATAGATGTGCGCCTTGGACATCATGCGCTGCAGGAACTCGTAATCGCTCTCGCCAGCCTGCAGCCAATCCTGCACCCGCGTCACGGCCAAGTCGTCGCTGCCGGAAACCGCATCCAGCGAACAGGCGATGTAATGCTCGCGCATCAGGTTGGCGATCACGTCGCACACGCTCATCTGCGCGTGCACGCAGTAGCGATTGGTGAGCGTGAGCTTCCACAGTGCGGGTTTCATGCCGAGGCGGTACACGCCCGGCTCATCCATGGCAAACGAACTGACGATGCCGTTGTAGAGCGTCATATCGGGTGCAGCGCCGGTACGCAGTGCCTGCATGAAGCGTGCAGCGGCATCGGGTTGGCTGACCTTGGTGGGATCGTTGACGCCAACGGTGACCGGCCGGCCGATCACCTGTTCAAAACTCAGCGGGCGTCCACTCTGTGGTGCAGTATTGCCGCGCAACTGCAATTGATAGTCAAAAGGCTGCGATACGTTCTCCTCGCCTTCGAAGGAAAGCAGGCGGAACGTTTCATCGCCAAGCCAGGTATTGCTGCTGATGCAGATGCCGCAATGCAGGTAGAGCAAGGGCGAATCAGATTTGCCCGCCTGACCGATGGGCGCAATCGCGGTGCGGCCGACCGTATCGGGGACGATGGCGCTCATGCTGCCTCCACCATCGCATCCGCCGTGATCGTGAAACGCACCTGCCGCAGCGCCTGTGGCCGGCCACGCAGCCACGCCGTCTGCCCTAATCGCAAGCCATGGCTGCCAAAGCCCGCAACGGGACGTGGACGCCACAATGCGGACGCAGGAATACCCGCTTCGTCCACGCCGATCGTCACCACGACGTCGACTTGACGATCGAACAGGTAGTGCAGCATCGCGGCGAAATTCCGGTAGGCGCGGCCAAATCGGCTGCCAGCATTCAGGCCGTGCGTGCGATCGGGCAGCAGGCTGCACAAGCGCTCATACGGCACCGGGCCGATCGCCAGCCCCACCGCAGCATGATTGACCCATACGCGGCGCCCCAAGGGCGCCGTACGCAGATGGCGCCGTCCCAGCAAAGTGCAGTCACGCGCATCGATCGTGCGCCATGCACCCAACAACGGTTCGATCGTCACCGCCATGCCCAGATAAATACGCAACACGATCAAGGCTTGCGTCACACTGCGGCGTTTGTCGGCCATCAAACCGCACAACGCCAGCAAGGCGCGCCTTGGCATGGGCACACGTTGGGCCAGGATGCGCGCACCCTCTCCCTCGAACGCGGCCAGGCCCATCAACGCACCGGCCGCCTCGGCACAGCGCGTGTATTCGGGACGCAAGGCATCGAAGGCGGGCACACTGCCCGCTTTCAATTCGTAGCGCAGGACGCCGAGACGATGATTGAAGAGGTCGAGAAACTCGGCCATGGCCGTTTCACGCACGCCAAGCTGCCGCCGCACCCATTCCGTATAACTGTCCGGCAAGGGACCGAGCACACCGGCCAAAGTGAAATTGGTGACGTACAAGTCGGTGCGCTGCCTGGACTGCTCGCGTCCGGGACGCACCGGCAAACGCATGCGTCCTGCAGAAATTTCACTGCCGGGAAAAGCCGGTGACAACTCGCCGCGAAAACGCAGTTGCGGGCTGACTTCGCGCACGCCATGCTCGATGGTGTAAGGCGTCACACCCGAGCCGGATGGCCAGGACTGCAAGCGCACCCATTGGAAGAAATCGAAGCTCGCTGGACGCCGCGCGAGCCGTTGGCTTAAAGCTTCGCCCGTGCGCCAGTCAGCGGTGGCCATGATTTCAGCTCCCCTTGTTGATCGGAGGATTCGAGCGTCAGTTCAACGACGGTATGGGTCTCCGCATACAAAGACAGGAAACGATGCAGCACGCTGCCGAACAACACGGCGCTGCCACCCTCGAAATGCCCAAGATCCACCTGCGCGCGCACCTCGATGCAATCGGCAAAGCCTCGCCATGCCTCGCGGCGCGGCATGCGCCGCTGTACGCGACGGCTGGTCAGTGCGCGCAATCCGTCGATCTGGCGGTAACCCGTGGTACTGGCTGGTCCCACATGCAGTCGCAGCATGTTCTTCAACACCGGAGGGCCGCGTTCGCCATCGATCAGCGACAGGTGATTCAGGCACAACTGCGATACCAGCGCCCAGGGACGATCGCCCACCATCTGCGGCGGCTGGTTCGGCGTGGGCTTGCTCGCCGCAATCAGCATCGACACGGGGCCTGCGCCTTCCAGATACAAGGTGCTGCCCAGCTGCAGCTGGGAAGGCAGGCGCCGATTGGTGCACAAGGCACTGCCGCCAATCATTTCCTCGGCCGGCAAGCTGAGGTCGAAATTCGGATCGAGAAACGACACATACGTTTCGGTGCCGTGCACCGCGCCGGTCTGGTTGACCTCGCGACGCGTAGCGTAGAAGTAATCCAGCTTTTCCATCTGCTGCATGTCATCCAGCGAAAAATACGGCGCGATTGGACGCGGACTGCGATCCGGGCGGATCGAGACCAGTTCCTCCAGGCTGTGGATTTCGCAATAGCGATGGTTTACCTGATCACCGGCAAGCCGATATTCGTAATGTTGCTGATCGAGCACGAAAGGCTCGATGCGCTGCGGATACAGGTTGATCAACGGCACGCAATTCAAGCGCAACAGCTCGCGGTCAAGCGGATTCTGCTTCGGTGCCGGCGTATCCAGCAGAAACAGCAATTCGAATTGTTTGCCTACGCCCGACCAGTCCAATCCGTCCACTTCGAAGAACAGGAACTTCTGCGGAAAAACGAAATATTCCTGCACCAGGCGGTAGCCAGGATGGGTCAAGGGATGCGTGCCCAGCATCGCCTCGTCATCTTCGAACCCACACCAGCGCAGCCGGTCGGCATCGATGTAGCGCAATTCGCCGCTTTCCGGCACGCGCAAGGCCATGCGCACCAGATGTGTCGACAAGGCGTCATAGAATGCATAGGCGTGTTTGTGCTCGGCATGAATGCAGAAACGCAGAGAAGGCATTTTCATCGCATGCGCCGGATCCTTGCCCTGGCATTCGATGACCGCTCGCGCGATGGACAAGGTGCGCGTATCGCTACGCTGCAAGGGAAAGGTATTGGCACCAACCATCGTCAGCTCGGTCAGCTTCAAGGGCCACAGCGGCGTATCGCAGCTGGTGCGAAAGCGGCAACGCATCTGTTGTCCGAGATCATTGGTGGCCATCGCGTAAACGTGGCGCCCACGCTCCAGGGTCACGCCGTGCATGAAATTTGCACCTTCCGGACGCACTTCGATCTCGGCCAGCAGCATCGATGGCAATGGCGCTTCCAGATGCGGATACAACAAGCCAAGCAGCGCATTGGGCAATACCGCTTGATCCATTTCCAATTGATAGCGCAAACGTCCGGCCATCCACGCGAACGATTGCAGCAGCATATCCACCTGTGGATCGCTGCTGCGTCCGCCGCTCAGTTCCAGGTTCTTCGCCACCGCGGGATACGCTTGGCCAAACTCCACCGCCTCGGTGCGCAGCGCAGCCATCTCCTGTTCGAACCACATTTTCAAGCGTGGCGCAGCGGCGTTGTTCATGCGACGGCCCCCTGCATCGGCAATTCAAAGCGGAATGCGTGATTTTCGGCCTCTTGCTGCAGGCGTCCGGTAACCACCAAGGTACGTCCGCTCGGCTGCCATTCCAATTTCAGATCACTCAAACGGGGTTCGTATTGGGCAATCGCACTGGCCAAAGCCGCGCCATAGCGCTCCTGATCACGCAGGCCGGTGCCGAAATCGACGATCGCAGGCATGCCGAAGTCGCACACATGCACACCGCCACGCGCGACATAAGGACGGCATTCCACCAAGCGCTGGATCTGCGCGGCAACATGATCGGCCAATGTGATCTGCGGGCTTTGAAGTCGTTCTAACAGAAAGGGCATGGGATCACCGATATGTCACTGCTCGCTCCAGGATGGGGGAGCCAAAGCCAAGCGTTACGACGTGAACTGCCCGATCGGCCGGTTTCTCGCCACGCTCCAACCCGCGAGCATGTTGCCGGCAGAATCGGTTTGCGCGTTCTGCACGGTGTAGGTCCACAACACTTCCGTGAAGTTGAGCTTGAACTGCTCGGTGGGCATATCGTCGGCGTTGGTCTGGAATTGGATTTCGCTGATGATCGCGTCACGCAATTCCATGGTGAGGATATTGGCGGTGTTCTTGCCGGAGTTGCGCGCGATATAGATCTTGGTGGGTTTGTCCTTGCCCTTGCCCAACGGTTCGGCACGCAAGCAGTAGTCGTACAGCTTGACCGAGGTCTTATCCACGTATTTGACGCAGGTGAATTCGGTAATGATCGGGCGGCCCGACGTACGCGCCGAATTGCTGACATCGGTGGTTATCTGCTGTTGCATGCCCTGGTGCACGGACAACAGCTCCATGCATTGACCCAGTTTCAATATCTGATCACGCCATTGGTCGTCGATCAGGCTGCCGCCCGACTGCCAGTTATTGGGCGAACCAAAAATCGCAGGGTCGCCGGGTTGCAAAAGTATCAGGTCCATATTCGCTCCTGTGATCTGTTAGCCGTGGCCGATGCGTGCTCAGGCCGCTGGCAGATCCGCCACAAGGCGAATCGAGGTGGTGAGTTCTTCGAGCTGAAAATGCGGTTTGATGAATACTGTCGCTTTGTACGCGCCGGGGGAGCCTGGCACCTCGGTAACGTTGATTTGCGCAGCGCGCAGCGGATAGCTGGCCTTGACCTCCTGCGATGCGTTGTCGTCCAGCAGGATGTACTGGGCGATCCAGGTGTTGAGATACGCTTCGATATTGCCGCGCGTGAGAAACGCGCCGATCTTCTTGCGCATGATCACCTTGATGTAATGCGCAAAGCGCGACGCGGCGAGGATGTAAGGCAGCATCGCCGACAGCTTGGCATTGGCATTGGCTTCGTCGCTGATGTACTGGCGCGGCTGGTTGGTGGTCTGCCCGCCAAAGAACGCCGCCTGGCCGGTACCCTTGCAATTGCACAGCGAGATAAAGCCGAGATCGTTCAGTTCTTTCTCGCGGCGATCGGTGATCGAAACCTCCGTGGGGCAGATCATGTTCACCATGTCTGCATCGTCCCGATAGGTGTACACCGGCAGGCCGTCGACCAGGCCACCACCTTCTACACCGCGGATGGCCGCGGTCCAGTGATAGAGCGCGAACGCATGGGTGATGCGTTCGGCCAGCACATAGGCAGCATTGCCCCACAGGAAATTATTGTGCTCGGGGCCGTTGTCGCCCGTCACGGTTTCCTCGTATTTCACGCCTTCTGCGGGCCGCGAATCCTTGCCGTAGGGGAGGCGCATCAACGCATGCGGCAAGGTCAGCGCCACATAGCGCGAATCCTCGCTGCCGCGGAATTCCGTCCATTGCGCCAGTTCCGGCGATTCGAACAGCTGGCCCAGATCGCGCGGCTTGGCCAGCTTGTCGAAACTATCCAGGCCAAACAAACCCGGCGAGGCCGCTGCGATAAACGGCGCATGAGCTGATGCCGCCACCTGAGTCATCTTGCTGAGCAGCGACATATGGTTGGGCGAATGATCGAATTCGTAGCCACCTACCAGCAGGCTGTAGGGGGAACCGCCATAAGTGCCGAACTCAGCCTCGTAAATCATTTTGAAAATGCAGCTTTGATCAAAATCCGCTGCTTTTTCCAGTTCCTTGCGCAAATCGTCCATGGTCGTGTTGAACACGCGCAGCTTCAGCAGCTTGCCGCTTTCTGTACGCGACACCAGGTAAAACAAACCGCGCCAGGTCGCCTCCAAATCCTTGAATGCTGATGCATGCATGATCGCGTCGAGCTGCACCCCGATCTGCACGTCGATGCCGCCAGCGCGCTCGTCGATCATGCCGCTCACGCCCAGCGCAACACTGTCGAGTTCCTTGGCGCCCATCGGCACGATGATTTCATTGGTGAAGCGCCCCACCAGACGGCGTGCCTTGGACAAGGGATCGATCGCGATATACGCCTGCATGCGATCCGTGGCCGCCTGGGCAGTGCTGTCCATCAGCTTCTTGGCCGCATCGGCTTGCGATTGCGCCAACAACAACGCCGTGTCCGCATCGTTCTTGGCTTTCTGTGCCGCGACCAGCGCTTTATTTGCATCGGCGATCGCCTGGTCTCCCGAAGCGCTCTTCGCGTTGTCGCCAGCGGAAGTCAGTGCTGTGGCTGCACTCTGCACAGTTTGCTTCGCCGTATCTAAGGCGCTTGCCGCGGCATCGTTATCTTTCTTGGCCTTGTCGGCGGCCTGTGCGGCAGCATCGGCAACGTCCTTGGCCGCGCTCGCCATCGCAGCGTTGCCCGCCATTTGCGCGGCCAACAAAGTCACCAAGGCAACGGATACATCCTTGCCGGCGCTCGGCAATGGCGCCACCGCGCTGGGATCGAGCGAGACCTTGACCCAGTCGGACGGCATCTGCGTGGAAAACGCGCTCTTCAACGCGCCGATCGCCTCAGCATCGAGCAAGGAACCGTCCAGCACGGATGCCAGCGAATCATTGCATTCGGCCATCGATTGCAAGGCACGCAGATCAGCGCGTGCGTCGTAACGCTGCTTGAGGCTGTCGACCTTGTTGACGATGGCCAACGGCTCGAAATCGGAAAGGCTGCCAAACTGCATCGGCCCATTGAGCTTTTTGCCGCCGCCGGCGATCAGGTCGGGGATGCCGTCGAGCTTCATCGTCGGCGTGCATTCGGCGAGCACTTTGTCGAACGACTCGCTGTCTATGTCGCGCATGCGGCGATCCTTCATCGCCGGCAGCACACCTGCATCCACCTGCCCCGAAAGATCGGCAAAGATGCCCACGATGAAAGCCAGCTCCACTTTCTCGATCGCATCACCGGTTTCGACATCGTAGGTAATGCGTACGCGCGGCGGCCTTACGCGCAGCAGCTTTTTCTGGATGCTTTCGACGGTCATGGACGAGCCTCGCTGAGATGGCGGCAACCTGGATTCGATCGAACAATGTGCACGCGTTGCGGAATAGACGAATCAAGAGCCGTGCCAAGTCGACAACTCATTGAATTCCGGTACATTCGCGATCAAAAGGCCAGCTTGAACTCGCAGCGAGTGAGTGGTTTTCCACCCGCTTCGCGGGCTAGCCAAATGCAACGGACCGCAAGCAGCGGCCATTTCCTTCAACCGTGTGTATGGCCACACGGGGCGGGAAGAAAATCACACGGCTGGGCGGAGGCCGGGCCGCCGTTCCGACACCCCTGCGCACACATACGCCGCACTGCCGGGATTTGCCCTCCAACCTACGACCTGAGGCACACTTATCCGGTCCTTTCAATCGCAGGAGGCCATCATGGCCAGCGACAGCACCAAGCTCGCCGTCTTGATCGATGCCGACAACACCCAGCCGGCCATCGCAGACGGTCTGCTGGCCGAGGTGGCCAAGTACGGCACCGCCCATGTGAAGCGCGCTTACGGCGATTGGACCGGCAATCAGCTGAAGAGCTGGAAAGAACAACTGCTCACGCAGTCGATCCAGCCGATCCAACAATTCAGTTACACCAGCGGCAAGAACGCCACCGACTCGGCGATGATCATCGATGCGATGGATTTGCTCTATTCCGGCCGCTTCGATGGCTTTTGTATTGTCTCCAGCGACAGCGACTTCACCCGGCTGGCGGCGCGCATTCGCGAATCGGGCCTGATCGTGTACGGCTTTGGTGCACGCAAAACGCCCGAGCCATTCGTTGCTGCGTGCGACAAGTTCATTTACACCGAAATCCTCACGTCCAAGCCGGACGAAGAACAGCCATTGCAACCGCGCTCGCCGGCACAGTTGAAGAAGGATGCCGGCCTGATCAACCTGCTGCGCAACGCCATCGACGCCGCATCCGACGACGAAGGCTGGGCAGGGCTGGGCGGCGTAGGTTCGATCATCACCAAGCAGCGGCCGAATTTCGACTCCCGTAGTCATGGTTATGGAAAGCTGAGCGACCTGATCGCTGCGATCGACCTGTTCGAGTTGGATCGGCGCAGTCCAGGCGAAGGTCGTCCCAAGGCCATCTACGTGCGCAATAAACGGAAACCGGTGGCTCGTGGCTAGCGAATCAACTCTGCCCAGCATCTTGCAACACGCGCTGCGTATGCAGCCGGAAGGAGCACTTTGCATCGCCTACAGCGGCGGCCCCGATTCCACTGCCCTGCTGCATGCCCTGGCGCATCTGCCCGAAGCGCGCCTCCGCGGCGTGCGCGCCACGCATGTGGATCACGGCCTGCATGCAGACAGCGCACGTTGGGCTGCGCATTGCCGTGCGTTCTGCGCAGCGCTGGGGCTTGCATGCGACGTGCACGTAGCGAAAGTAGATCGTTCCGGCGGTATCGGCCTGGAAGCGGCTGCACGGCACGCGCGCTATGCCATCTTCGCCGAGTACTTACATGCGAATGAGCGACTAGTCTTCGGCCATCATCAGGATGATCAGGCGGAAACCGTACTGCTGAAACTGCTTCGCGGCGCAGGGCCGGAAGGATTGGGCGGCATGCGTGCAGAACGCCCGCTCGGACGTGGCATGGTATGGCGGCCGCTACTCGACATGCCGCGACAGGTGCTACGTGATTACGTCGAAGCACACGACCTGCCCTGCATCCACGATCCATCGAATGATGATCGGCAGCTCGCACGCAATCATCTTCGCCATGAAGTCATGCCATTGCTAAAAACACATTGGCCGCAAGCGACAATCTCCATCACACACAGCGCGATGCTCTGCCGTGCCGCCGCCGATACGCTGCAACAGGATTGGCTGGCTGCCTTTGAAGAACTGCGCGACGACACTACCAATAGTCTCGACGCTCGCGGCTGGCTCGCCTTGCCTTCTGCGCTGCGCGATCCGCTACTTGCACATTGGCTGCACGCGCAAGGACTCACCGCGCCTACAACAGCGCAGCGTCAACAGATTGAAAGACAGTGCACAGCACAGGATGGCCAACTGCCATGCATCCAATGGCCCGGTACCGAAGTGCACGTGTGGAAGCATCGCCTGTGGGCGGTGGCGCCGCGCAAGCTGCCTGAGGCGCAAACGGAACTGTCTTGGCAAGGCGAACCGCTGGCGCTGCCCGATGGCGGCACGCTGACGCTGGAACCTGCCTCGCAGCTTCCGGTTTCCCTGATGGTGCGCTGGCGGCGCGGCGGCGAGCGCATCAAGCCCGCAGGGGACCGTCATACACGCGATCTGCGCGCGCTATTCCAAAGCGGGGCGATTCCGCCATGGCAGCGGGACTGCTGTCCGCTGTTGTACGAGGATGATCAACTCATCGCCGTTGCAGATCGCTGGTTGAGTGCGCGCGCCGTAGCAGTCTTCAACGAAGCGGGAGCAAGGCCGCGTTGGCGACCTGGACCCTAACGTCAGGAACGTGATTCGATAGAAAACATGGGACGGTACGACGGCCGCGTCGACAAACGTCCTACGGGCAACGGTATGTCATCGTCGATCGGCAAAATCCAGTTGTCCCGCAGCAACCGCTGCCAGCACGATCGACGCTTCCGTCATTGCGAGTTGCGCGCCGATGCAAACGTGTGGCCCAATCCCGAAAGGCTGACAATCGAACTGTTCGGGTTTGGGACCGCGGATAAAATGCCACGGATCAAGGCGGTACGGGGTCACAGTTTTTGCCCTATGCCGCAAAATGGCAACACGCGCCTGATACGTTTATTCATTCACTGAGGCCATCGACAACCGTTCCTGTGCAACTCGTCTACCGTCATTTCATTTGGCGCTATGCGTTGGCTCATTACGGGAAGAGTTTGTTCTGGTATACGAGCGAGTTGCTCTTTCCTTTTTATCTGACGGAAATCGGCCTGTTCAGCGGATGGGCCATGGGCCTGGTGATCGGCGCCAGCCTGGTATTCAGCGTTCTGGCGGATCTTGTCGTGGGGTGGCTGGGCAGGCGCTGCTTGTCCAGCGCGCGTCGCGCCGGACAGTGTCAGATCATCGGCGCTTCGTTGAGTGTTATCTCGATCTTGAGCTTCTTTGCTTGCGTGTGGACGCCATCGGCAGAGCGTGTCGCCTATGCCTTGGTGGCATTGTTATGTTTCCGCTTCACTTATGCGCTGTATGACATTGCGCAAGATGTGCTGGTCAATCTGGCGACAAACGGACGTAACCAGCGCTCGCATCTGACCGGCGTGCATTTCAGCTTCAGCGGTATCGCATCCATCACGGTGGCGACGCTGGTGACACCGATGGTCGCCATGCATGACGGCAAGGCGCATAGCGGATTTTTCATGCTGGCGGCGCTGCTTTCCGTCGGCGCATTGGCGTCGTCCTTGCAGCTTGGCCGCTATCTGAGGTGGTCCGACGCGGCACGAAGCGAACCTGCGCGGGTATCGAGTCCGCATCAAGACACGACACCGCCGATGTTCTACTTCGTAATGACGTTCCTGTTGTCGCTATGCGGTCCGATGTTTGCGAAAGTTGCGCCGTACTATGGCGCCTATGCCATGCATCACCGGTTTGCGGGAACCATCATGATCTCCCTCTACTCGCTGGGTGTTGTGCTGGCTTTTCCGCTGTTCGCCAGCCTTGTGCACCGGATGCACCGCATGCTGATCATGGTTCGCGCTGCGCTTTGCATGGTGGCTGTAAGCATCGTCATCATGAGCGCGGCGCAACTTGACGCATACGTACTTTACGGCGCTGCATTCGCATTGGGCATATCGTGGGGCATGCTCGGCATTCTGTGTTGGTCAGGATTTGCCGATGCGGTGTCGCGCAAGCAGACACGCGCCGTGAGTTTCGACTATGCGCAATTCCTGGCGTCGGCCAAGGCTGGGCTGCTGCTCGCAGTGATCCTGATCGGCGCGACGCTTTCGTCGCTGGATTACAAATCCACCCAGGCGCAGGACCTGCTGCCCTTGATGGCCACGCCGTCAATCGTGGCCGGCGTGGCCCTGTTGCTGATGTGCTGGAACCGTCGCCTGGCAACGCGCGCCACCGGATCGATCGGCATGGCACATCACCAGGCGCGGCTCGTCAACGCGAGTTACGACTCCTGACTGACCTTGTTTTCCATGGACTGCGCAGACGCTGCAGCGGCCGCACCCATCACCCTGCGATTAACGAAATACATCAGCACGAACGACGCCAGCGTGGTGCACACCAGGATGTCGCCCAGCACGTCGAAATGCCGCAGCCTGCCGTCACCCAACTGCACCACCACCATGCCGCCGAGCATGGCAGCAAGTCCCCCAGACATCTGCTGCAGCGACGAACTGATCGACATATAGGCGCCGCGATCAGCTGGCTTTGGCAAAGCGGACATCAAGGCCGATGACGAAATGATGCGCGAGAAGATACCGATCTGCAGCAACGCACTGATCGTGATCAAGGTCCACAGCGGCACGTTGGACAACCGCGTATAGATCAGCACCATGATGATCGTCACCACGCAACCGAAGGCGAACACACGAAACTTGCCGAAAGCATCGCTTGCCTTGCCAAGCAATGGCCCCATCACCGCCGACACCAAACCCGTTATCAGATACACCACCGACAACATCTCGATCGGAATGCCGACGTTGTGCACCACGAACAAGGTGGAATACGGCATCAGCAAAAAGCCGCCCATGGTCAGCAGCGCCGTAGTGATGAAGCCGATCAGATAGGAACGGGTGCTCAAGGTATGCAGCAGGTGATGCAGCGGTTTCTTGTCCGGACGCAGCGCCAGATGTGCATTGACCGGGCGCAGGCGCCCGATGATGGTGCCACCGACCACCGTGCATACCACCACGATCAGGAAAAACGGCGAGTTCCAACCCCAATGGGCAGACAGCCACAAACTCAGCGGTAGGCCGAGCACTGTGCTGGCCGCGAATGCCGATTGGATGAAACCCATCACGCGTCCACGCATGGCCAGCGGGAACAGATCGGTAACGATGGCCATGGACGCCGCACCCACCACGCCGGCGAACAAGCCGGTGAACATGCGCGCCAGCAGCAGCAACACGTAGGTGTGAGCGAGCGCGCAAAACAAGGTGCCGAGCATGAAGCCGGCATAGAAAACCAGCAGGAGTTTTTTACGGTCGAACCGGTCGGCAAAGCCTGCCGCCAGAATGCCCGACACCGCTGCGGCAAATGCATAAGCCGAAACCACGTCGCCGAATTGTGCCGGCGTGATGTGCAGGGCCGGCACGACCAGCGCACCCAACGGCGCCAGCAACATGAAGTCCAGCACGATGGTGAACTGCAGGAAAGCCAGCACGGCCACCACGAATTTTTGGTAACCGGAAAAGCCCATGCCGCCTGATTCGGCGGCACGCGAGGGCGAGGCAGTAGTCACAGAAGACTCCTAGGGCGAACCTTCCCAAGGTTCACGCGGATGCGGGGATGTCGCAGGATACGATTTCGATATATCGAAATCAAGCCTTTTCTGGCAGGTCGAACCAACAAACTTCTGCATCGAGCGTCATGTGCTCGACACAATTGTCCTGTTGCATCACGAGAGCCCGCTGCGGCGATTGATTCCGCCTTTGCGCTGCGTTAGCGTTGCCCGCCATGGTCAAGCCCACTTCTGCTCCCGCTGAAACGCCTCCGGTTGCCGACTTCGAGCATTCACTGGATGAGCTCGAACAACTGGTGGCACGTATGGAAGGGGGCGAGATGAGCCTGGATGAATCGCTCAGCGCTTTCGAACGCGGTATCGGCCTCTATCGCCACTGCCAGCAGGCGCTCGACCAAGCCGAATTGCGCGTACGCCTGCTGCTTGATCCGGATGCGCCGGATAAAGCCGAGCCGTTCGAGCCGGAAGCCTGAATCACATGTCTTCGTAGGTTGGGGTGCAAACCCCAACGTTTGCCTGTCCCGCTGTTGGGGTTTGCACCCCAACCTACGATCGCGATAGCTGGCTTACTTGATCAACCGAAGCGTGAACGGATAACGGTAACGCACGCCTTCATTGGCCTTCACGCCAGCGATGATCGTCAGCACCAGCCATCCGATGCCGATAATCACCCAAAGTGGAATCGCGATGATCAGGCCAATCCCGAACGTAATGGCCGACAGCACCAACAACACCAGGGTGGCGATCGCCACGGAGATGTTGAAATTCAAGGCTTCCTTGGCCTGATCGGCGACGAAAGGCATGGTGTCTTTCTTCACCAGCCAGATCACCAGCGGGCCGATGAAACAGCCCCAGCCGGCACCCAGCGAGGCGGTGAGCAAAGCACCCAGCAAGGCTGAGAGATGCGCAAACATCGCCCAGGTACGCTCTTCGGCAGGAATGTCGCCACCGATGTGCTCGCTCGGTGGAGGCGGTACAACGGACTCGGGCGGAACGCTCATAAGCATCTCCTTTCAAGTCGTGCAAACGCCGGCCCATGCCGGTGAAAACATCCTAGCAGGGTGCGCAGGAACTTGCTGCGCAGCTTTTGGCCTACTCGCCCGCGATCGTCATGCGGTCGATCAGAATCGAACCAGTGAGCAAATGTGATCGCTTGTCCACGTCGCCACCCACGGCCACGATGCCCGTGTACATATCGCGCAAGTTGGCAGCGATAGTGATTTCTTCTACCGGATAGGCGATTTCGCCGTTTTCCACCCAGAAGCCCGCCGCACCGCGCGAATAGTCGCCAGTGATGGTGTTGACGCCCTGCCCCATCACTTCAGTGACAAGCAAACCGGTACCAAGCCGGCGCAACATGCTGTTGAAGTCGTCCGCCGCGCCGCCATCGGCGTGTCCTGGTTCGACTATCAGGTTGTGAATGCCACCGGCATTCCCGGTGGATTCCAACCCGAGCTTGCGTGCCGAGTAGCTACCCAGGACATAGCGTGCGAGCACGCCGTTTTCGATTAGCGTGCTATCGCGCGTCGCAACGCCTTCGGCATCGAACGCGCCCGAGCCCTGTCCGCGCTGCAGATGCGGATACTCCACGATATTCAACCATGTGGGCATGATTTGCTTGCCGGCATGATCCAGCAGAAAGCTTGCGCGACGATACAGCGCGCCACCGCTTACCGCGCCGATCAGGTGACCGATCAGCCCTCGCGCGATCTCCGGTGAGAACAGCACCGCCGATTGCCGCGTCGACAAACGCCGCGCGCCCAGGCGGGCAAGCGTACGTTCGGCGGCCTTGTCACCCAGCACCCGCGCGCTCATGAAATCGCCAGCGCTACGCACACTGTCGTACCAGTAATCGCGCTGCATGCCTGCTTCGTCCCCCGCGATCAGCGCTACCGACAGCGAATGCCGCGTACCGCGCTCACGCCCTACGAAGCCATGCGAGTTGGCGTAAACGGACACGCTCTCGCCCATCTGTACGCTGGCGCCATCGGAATTGGTGATACCGGCATGGGCGCGTCCAGCCGCTTCAATCTCCTGGCCCAATGCAATGGCCTGCGGCGTGTCGATGGCCCACGGATGCCATAGGTCGAGATCGGGAAACTGCGTGGCCATACGCGCAGCATCGGCAAGGCCGGACGCTTCGTCTTCTTCCGTGTACTGCGCAATGGCGCAAGCCTGATCCAGGGTCGCCTGGATGGAATCCGCATTCAGGTCGGCGGTGCTGGCCGAACCCTTGCGCTTGCCGAAATAGACGGTGAGGCCAAAGCCGCGGTCGCGCGTGTGTTCGACCGTTTCCACCTCGCCCAGGCGCACGTTGATGTTGAGGCCGGTATCGATGCTGGCCGACACCTCCGCCTGGCTGGCGCCAGCGGCGCGGGCGCGGCGGATCACATCTTCGGCCAGCTCGGCCAACCGGTCGAGTTCACGCTGGCTTGCGTCCTGGCTGATGGCAACATCGCTCACTTAGGGCTTCCTATGGGGCTCGTGGATACAATGGGCAAAGGTGGGGCCGCCTGGACCCATTGCCAATACCAGACATCAAACACCGAAGGTTGCCATAGGAGCGGCCCATGTCCATAGCCACCGGCATCTATCGTCACTACAAAGGCCAGAGTTACCGCGTGATCGGCACCGCCCGGCACAGCGAAACCATGGAGGAGCTGGTCGTCTACCAGGCGCTGTACGGCGACCACAGCCTGTGGGTACGGCCGGCCGCCATGTTCGCCGAAACGGTAGAGCTGGAGGGCGAACCCATTCCCCGCTTCGCCCTGGTCGAAGCCACGCCGCCCGAATTTCCCCAGTCTGACCGGAATACGCTGTGAACCGCACTTACACTGACGATCCCGACCACGACTACGGCCCTACCCGCACGCAACAGCGGCGCGACGCCTTGGCCGTGCTGTCGCTCGCCTCGCAACTGGCGGATATGCCGCCGGCCAAGCTTGTCCGCGCAAACCTGCCGGACGACGTGCTGCGCGAAATCGACAACCTGCGACGCATCACTTCGCATATCGCCCGCAAACGCCAGCTTGGTTTTCTTGCCAAGGTGATGCGGCGCCACGACGACGAGGCGTTTGATGGCGCCCGCGCATTGCTCGGCGAAAATCGCGAACAGCAACGTAAAGAAACCGCTGCCATGCATCGCGTGGAAGCGCTGCGTGAGCGCTTGCTGGACAGTGACGACGCACTGCAGGAATTGATCGACCAGCATCCCGACATCGATCGTCAGCACTTGCGTTCGTTGATTCGCCAGGCGCGCATCGAGCGCGATGCGAACAAATCACCGCGAGCGTATCGAGAGATTTTTCAGTTGCTGAAGATGCTAAACGAAGACGATGCGTAGGTTGGGGTGAGCGAACGCGAACCCCAACATCGCCATGTGCATCACCAGGCGCACAACCTGTTCATGACGCCGTACCACCCACCGTCATGCTTTCTACGCGCAGCGTCGGCTGTCCCACACCTACCGGCACACTTTGACCGTCCTTACCGCACACGCCGATGCCTTCATCGAGTGCGAGATCGTTACCGATCATCGATACGCGCGTGAGCACATCCGGGCCGCTGCCGATCAGGGTGGCGCCTTTTACCGGGGTGGTGACCTTGCCATCTTCGATCAGGTAGGCCTCGCTGGCGGAGAACACGAACTTGCCGTTGGTGATGTCCACCTGGCCACCGCCGAAATTCACGGCATACAAGCCTTTCTTCACCGAACGGATGATTTCCTGCGGATCATGCTGGCCGGCCAGCATGTAGGTGTTGGTCATGCGCGGCATCGGCAATTGCGCGAAGGATTCGCGGCGACCGTTACCGGTGGGCGCCATGCCCATCAGGCGCGCGTTGAGCTTGTCTTGCATGTAGCCCCTTAGGATGCCGTCCTCGATCAGCGTGGTGCACGAGGTAGGCGTACCCTCGTCGTCCACGGTCAGCGAACCACGGCGGCCGGGCAAGGTGCCGTCATCGACCACAGTGACACCGGGTGCCGCGACGCGCTGGCCGATGCGACCGGCGAAAGCAGAGCTGCCCTTGCGATTGAAGTCGCCCTCCAGGCCATGGCCAATCGCCTCGTGCAACAGCACGCCAGGCCAGCCGGGACCGAGCACCACCGTCATCATGCCAGCGGGCGCATCGACGGCATCCAGGTTTACCAATGCCTGGCGCACGGCTTCATCCGCAAACGCCTTGGCACGCCCATTTTCGAGCAATTCGCGATAACCGTAGCGACCACCGCCACCGGCATAACCCTGCTCACGGCGACCGTTCTGCTCGACGATCACCTGCACGGACAGCCGCACCAGTGGACGTACATCGGCGGCCAAGGTGCCGTCGGAACCGGCGATCAGCACGGTATCGAGCGTGGCGTTGATGCTTACGATCACCTGCTTTACGCGCGGATCGCGTGAACGCGCATAGGCGTCCACTTCGCGCAGCACGGCAATCTTGTCCGGGTTGGGCAGGCTTTCTACCGGATCGATCGCGGGATAAAGCGGCTTCACCCCATGTAACGCCAGCGGCTTGCCCGCGCCGTTGCCGCCTTGCGCGATGGCGCGCGCAGCCTTGGATGCCTCCAGCAACTGCGGCAGGACGATTTCATCGGAATAGGCAAAGCCGGTCTTTTCGCCACTGATCGCGCGTACACCTACGCCTTGCTCGATAGAGTGGGTACCGTCCTTGACGATACCTTCTTCCAGCGCCCAGGACTCGCTGCGTGAATGCTGAAAATAAAGATCAGCGGCATCGATGGCCGGTCCCATCAGCTGCGTGAACACGCGTTCGAGATCGCCGGTGGCCAGGCCGCCGGGAGTGAGCAAGCGGCGTTCGGCCTGGGCGATAAGGGTGCTCATGCGATGACTACCGTGATGGTGAGTGAATAACCGAAGTATGGGCGATTCCCGGCGCTTAAAGAGCAGCCAGGCGTTAGGGATGCTGCAGCGCGCTGGGTGTGGAGGAAGCAGGCGCCGGCGCAGGTTTTGTGTCAGCTGGCGCATCCGATGCTGAACTGGCCGGTGCCGGCGCGCTTGGCTGACTGTCGCCGGCCGAGGTGAACACCGGTTTATCCCAGCTGCCGGTGATGTGATAGCGCTTGATGGCGACGTGATTGAGCCCCTTGCCCAGCACGGTCTGTACGGCCAGACCTGCGGCCGCCCCGATCGGTCCGGCCACCACTGCGCCCACCACCGGCAGGCTGTTGCCAATATGGGGAATCACCACCATCTGCTGGTCGTAATCCCGACGACGCAGACCGGTACGGCCTTTGACGCTGATCTCCGCGGCAGATCCATGGATTTTCAGGTTATCGGTGTAAGCATTGCCGTTGCTCAGCTTGAAGTCGCCCTTGATCAAGTCGAAGCCGAAGCCCTTGCCGAACACGTCGTTGAAATCAAATGACAAGCGGCGCGGCAATTCCGCGATGGATGCCAGTCCAAACAGACGCCCGACACCGGGCGATGCCTTTGGAATGCTGCCGTTGGTGACGTCCACAGCGAGCGTGCCGTCCATGTTGCCCAGCTCGAAGGCCCATGGGCCGCCGGGCCAGGTGGCATTGAGCTGCGCGCGCGTCTTGCCGCCATCGAAAATGCCGGCAAAACCGAACGCAGTCAGCATCTCGCCCAGATTATTCGCATTGAAATCCACCTGCAGATGCGTGCTGCTCTTGGTCGGCGCACCGTTCCAATCGCCACTGCCGCTGACCTGCACGCTGTGCGATTGCGTGGAAAGCTGATCGATGTGCATGCCATCGGGCGTGGGCCAGGTTTCCAAACGCGCTTCGCCGAGCTTGGCATCATCCAGGCGCAAGTCGTGCACCCAGAAATGCAGCGGCGCGATGGTACGTGGATCGATGCCCGTATTGCCCGGATCGGTCACTGGTGGCGTCGCTTCACCCGGCTTGTTGGCGAGCGTCGGTTCCTTGGGCCAGTACATGCGCTGCAGGCGTGCGGTGATGCCGCGTTTGTTCAGATCCACCGTCGGCACACTGAAGTGACCGGCGGCGGAAGCGCTATCGACGTCAAGCTCCAGCGTGTCCGCCTTGGGCGCGGCAGTGACATGCATATGTGCAAAATCGCGGCCGAACACTTCGGCGTGCTCGGTATTTACGTCGATACTTTCCAGACTCAGGCCGTTGCCGCTGGCGCCGCCGGCGATCGATTGCTTCACCCAGCCCGTGACATCCAACTCCGGCGCATCACCGCGAATGCGCATGCCCTTGGCTGGCAACGTGTCGACGTCAGGCATTTGATCGCCGAAGGCAAACGTCGCCGCCAACGGCGACGCCTCACCGTTCGGCAAGCGCAGCCGCCCCCGCGCGACCGATCCGAGCTCCACCTGCATTTGCGTGCCTGCTGTCGGCAAACCCAGCGTGACATGCATGGGCAGCGTGCTGTCCGCAGGCTTGTTCAACGGCACCGGAAAATTCAGCGCGACGCCAGATAGCGGCGAATCGATGCTGATCGTTTGGACGTCCGAACTGCCGTTGTCGCCGTGCGCAAGCTGATAGGCAATGGCGAACTGGCTGCGTCCGTCGGCGATGTCACCCAGCCATTTCAGCTGCGGATAATCTCGCAGCAATTCCGGCACGGTGTAGTTGCCGTCGAGCTTGGCGGCCAAGACGACATTGGGGTCGCCAGTAGCGCCTGCGATCGCAAGATCCACTTGCGTCGGCTCTCCGTGGAAACCGCCGGAAAGCGGTCCGGCATGAAATCCGTGCCCGTCGAACGTGGCTGGGCCATTGAGCTTGTCGAGCTGCAACTTCCACTCCGGCGCATTCAAATCAACGTCTTTGAATTGCGCGGTGCCATCGAGCAGGAAGTTGTGCATCTCGTGGGTCGGCAGCGACAGGTGGAAATCGAAGTTGCCCGTACCACCCAGTTGGAGTTTGGCAAGCACGTCAGCATGCTTGTTCCCGATCGGGCTGTTGCTGACGAAGTTAAGCAAATCGGAGGCATTCCCCTCGCCACTGACATTGAGATCGAGCGTGGTGTGCGCAAGCTCCGGAATCACCGCCACTGCACGCGTCACCTTGGTGCTCATCGATTCGCCGGTGGCTTCCACCAGCATGCCTGCGTCGATGAAATTGGCGGTGGCCTGCACGTGTTCGGCCGCCGGCCAGCTCTTGCCGTACTGCAGTGTGAGGTCGCTGATATCGGCGCGCGCCTCGAAGCGGCCTTCATTGTGATGGAACGGCCAGTTCGCAAGACTGCCGCGCACCAGCACGGCCGCATCATCGATATGGCCGGACACGAATGCCTGATCCAGCCACGCAATGGCATGCGGGTTCAAGGAATCGATCGGCCAGAACAACTTGGCCGCCGTGATGTCGGCGTGTGTGAGCGCGAGATAGACATCGAGAAACGGCCGACCGCCCGCACTCGGCAGATCAATTTCTCCCTGCGCGTTTCCGCCGTAGCCTTGGCCTTCGAAGTCCATGCCCGCGATGCCGATATGCGTGGCGTCTTCATCACGCCACGCTGCCATCGTGCCGCCCAATCGGCTCATGACAAAGGGCGTGCGGAACGTGTGTGGATAGTTGATGGTGGTGCTCTGCGTCGGCAATTCCAGCGACACGGCTTCCGCATCGCCACGCACTTCACCTTGCAGATGGTCCAAACCCGGCAGCTTGCCGACGGTCGTGATGCCGAGATTGTCGAACACGGCGTCCAAGGTATTCAGCCCTGCCGCAGCGCTCCAGTGGAAGTCGGCGTGTTCGATCTGGCCATGCGGCGCGCCTGCACCCAGCCATTGGGCCAGCCCCGGCGACAGGCCCGGCTTCAAGCCGAGCCATGGCATCAGCGGCGCCAGCTGCAACTTGCTGGCCACGGCACGGATATCGGATTGCGGCGTGCCGAAGTGATTCACGTCCACACGCATCGCACCGCCGTCATGATCAGCCCAACGCACGGCATAACCACTGTCGCGGCGGTTGAGTTCGGCCACTCCATTCAATTGTGCGACGTTCACCTTGACGCCAGCTGGATTGCTGACGACAAGATTTTGCAGATTGAGTTGAAACAGATCGCGCACGATCTGGTTCTCATGCCAATCCATCCACACGGCGATATCGCCACGGCCGCTGTCGATGGTGTAGCCGCCCATGTCGAACCCGGCAACCAGGCCGTGCAGATCGGCGTTCTGCGTGGCCATCCAGAACTTGCCGCTCGCACCATCATCGCGGAACAAGCCGGCGGCGCTCAGCACACCGGTCGCACCGATCCTGTGGACGCGCGCGCCTACGCGAATATGGCTGCCTTGATGCGTGAGGCGAAGCTGTTCGGCCAGCAGCGTGTAGCGTTCATTGATGAGCTGGTCATCAATATTGACACGCAAATTGTCCAGCCATAGCTCGACGGATAGATGGCCAAACGAAATATGCTGCTGCTCTGCACTGCCAGCTTTGCCGAAGCCGTTGACATGCCAGCGTCCATCGGCATCGCGTGTGATGTCCAGTTCCAGATTGCTGGCCTGCATGTTCAACAAATGTCGCGAAGGAAACAGCCAGCCGCCAAAATCCAGTTTCAGATCCACCTCCGGCACCTGAAACGGGGTACTGCCCGCCTCGCCGGGACCGAAGGTGACGTTGTGCATGATGAAGCGCGGGCCAGAAGGTTCCCAGCGGCCTTGCATCGACACGAAGGTTACCGGCCGCTGCAACTTGGCGCTCAGCTCCTGCGCCACCCATTCCGGATGTTTCGCCAGCAGCGGCAGCAGCACCTGTGCCAAGGCGGCCGTAAGGGCGAGCGCGATCACCGCTACGCCAACCGTCCAACCGAGCGCACGCGTCACGCGATGTGTCCAAGCTTGCGACTGCATGCTTACCGAGCACCTAGTGCAGGTTCTGCGCCTGCTTCAAAGAAGTACAACATCGAACTGTTCCTGCGAGTAATGCTCCTCGGCTTGAAAACGTATGCTCTTGGAGATGAATTCTTCCAGCTCGGCCACGGCTGCCGATTCTTCCTCGAGAATACGGCCGACCACCTTGGGGCTGGCCATCACCAGCAGCTTCTGTGCGTTGAACTGTCGCACGGCGCGGGTGATCTCGCGGAAAATTTCGTAGGTGACAGTTTCGGCGGTTTTCACGGTGCCGCGCCCCATGCATGCAGGACAGGGTTCACACAGTTGGCGCTCCAGGCTTTCGGTGGTGCGCTTGCGCGTCATCTCAACCAGGCCAAGCGGCGACATCGGGTACACGGTGGTCTTGGCATGATCACGGGCGAGGCCTTTCTCGAGCATGCGGATGACCTGACGCTTGTGCTCTTCATCGGTCATGTCGATGAAATCGATGATAATGATGCCGCCAAGGTTGCGCAGCCGCAGCTGACGCGCGGCCGCTTGTGCGGCTTCCAGATTGGTTCGATAAACGGTCTCCTCCAGATTCCGTGTACCGAGATAGCCGCCGGTGTTGACGTCGATGGTGGTCATCGCCTCCGTCTGGTCGACGATCAGATAGCCACCTGATTTCAGCGGTACTTCCTTGCGCAATGCACGCTGGATTTCGTCTTCCACGCCGTACAGGTCGAAGATCGGCCGCTCGCCGGAGTAATGTTCGATACGATCGTCCAGGCTCGGCATGAACTTGTGCACGAACTTGGCGACCTTTTCGTAAGTTTCGCGCGAGTCCACGCGCACCTTTTCGATGTCGTCATTGAGCAGGTCGCGCAAGGCACGCAGCGGCAGCGCGAGTTCTTCGTAAACACGATCGCCTACCTTGGCCTTCGCAATATTTTCCTGCACGACGCGCCAGACCTTGCCGAGGTAGGTGACGTCGAACGCCAGCGATTCGGCGGACTGACCTTCCGCGTTGGTGCGCACGATGTAACCGAGGCGGGGAGGGCTGGATGCGTCTTCACCGATCAGGGAGGTCAACACCTCTTTAAGTCGTTGCCGCTCGTTGTCGTCCTCAATGCGGGTAGAGATGCCCAGCGTGCGCGCGTGCGGCAGCAACACCAGGTAGCGGGAAGGAATCGACAAGTGCGTGGACAGCCGCGCGCCTTTGGTGCCGATAGGGTCCTTTACCACCTGCACGACGATTTCCTGGCCCTCGTGCACCAGCTCGCTGATCGACGGCATATGGCCGTTGCTGGCGCCGTTGCCGGTGCTCACTTCCGCCGCCTCCGGCAGCGGTGGGCGCACGATGTCCGAAGCGTGCAGGAAAGCCGCCCGCTCCAGGCCGATGTCCACGAACACCGCCTGCATGCCCGGCATGACTCGCTGTACCCGTCCCTTGTAGACATTGCCGACGTACCCGCGACGGGACGCCCGCTCGACATGCAGTTCCTGCAGCATGCCGTTCTCCACCACGCCGACCCGGGTCTCGCGTGGGGTCATATTGATCAGGATTTCTTCGCTCACGGAATTCCCCAAAGCATCCAGGCATTTATAGCGGTTACTTGTGAGAACTGTCGATGTGCAGCGCACGTCTCCTGCTGTACTGCCGAGTTCGGTAAAGTGGCCGCCATGCGCCTGTCCAAAGCCATTCCGACCCCCTCTGACAGCCCGATCCTTCCCGATGTTCTGCGCCCCGGTCTGCGGTTGGTGTTCTGCGGCACCGCGGCCGGCAAACGGTCTGCCCAGGAAAGGGCCTACTACGCCCATCCGGGCAACATGTTCTGGCGCGCGCTGTTTCAGGCCGGGCTCACACCGCGGCGGCTGACGCCCCAGGAATTTCCCCTGCTGCCCGAATTTGGCATCGGCCTGACCGATCTGGCCAAGCGCCACATGGGCAACGACGACGAATTGCCTCGGGACGCGTTTGACGTTCCCGGGCTGCTGGTCAAGATCGAGCAGTACGCTCCGGAGGTGTTGGCCTTCACCAGCAAGCATGCGGCGCGCGCGGTGCTCGGTGCCGGTATCGGCTATGGATTGCAGCATCGTGCATTCGGCACGACCAAGGTGTTTGTGTTGCCATCGCCATCCGGACAGGCGCGCGGACATTGGGACCTTGCTCCATGGATCACGTTGGCTGCACACGTCACGCGGACACGTGAACCGTAATGATCCGCGAATCGTGCAAATGCATGCCTGACATCGCCACGCGCTTGTAAGCAAACGTTTCGCGATTCGCCACGCATCAGCGCAATTACGTGCGGAAACATGCATTGCCTCCGGCATATGGTTGCCATCAGGAAAATTGTCTAGGCTACTATTTTCCTGGCAACCTCTTATAGTCAGTCGATACAAACGGACGTCCGTTTGGCGAGGCTGATGGAAAGCATCGGTTATGTGGATCGTCAAAATCGCGCTCGAGCGGCCGCTTACCTTTATCGTTCTGGCGCTGCTGCTGCTGATCCTTGGCCCGCTGGCGATCTTGCGCACGCCGGTGGATATCTTTCCCAATATCGATATCCCCGTGGTTTCCGTGGTGTGGAATTACACCGGCCTGCCCGCGGATGACATGAATAACCGCATCATCACCGGTTACGAGCGCGCGCTGACCACCACCGTCAACGATATCGAACACACCGAAACGCAATCGCTCAATGGCGTTGGCCTGGTGAAGGTGTATTTCCAGCCCAACGTGAAGATCGACATGGCCGTGGCGCAGGTCACCGCGATTTCGCAGACGGTGCTGCGTTCAATGCCACAGGGCACCAATCCACCGCTGATCCTGGTGTACAACGCATCCACTGTGCCGGTGCTGCAGTTCGCGCTGTCGTCGAAGGAGCTGTCGGAAACCACGATCTTCGACGATGCCAACCAGATCGTACGCACCTTCATTACCTCAGTACGCGGCGCCGCCACGCCCTACCCTTATGGCGGCAAGCAGCGACAGGTGCAGGTCGATCTCAATCCACAGGCGTTGCTGGCGCATGGTTTGTCGCCCAGCGATGTCGTGGCGGCGATCGGCGCGCAGAACCTGATCTTGCCAGCCGGTACGGAAAAGATCGGCGAGACCGAATACAGCGTCAAGTTGAACGGCAGTCCGCAGCAGATTGATGAACTGAACAACGCACCGATTCGCACCGCCAACGGCATCACCACCTATGTCCGCGACGTGGCGCACGTGCACGACGGCTCGCCGCCACAGACCAATATCGTGCGCGTGAACGGCCAGCGCGCCGTGCTCATGTCGATCCTGAAAATCGGCGATGCGTCGACGCTGGATATCGTGGATACGCTCAAGGCCTCGCTGCCGGCGATCCGCGCCGCCGTTCCGCAAAGTCTGGAAATCAACGCACTTTCCGATCAGTCGCTGTTCGTACGCGCGGCTATCTCCGGCGTGATTCGCGAAGGTGTTATCGCCGCCGGTCTGACTGGCTTGATGATCTTGCTGTTCCTGGGCTCATGGCGCTCGACGCTGATCATTGCGATCTCGATTCCGCTATCGATTCTGGCCTCGATCATCGCGCTGTCGGCCCTGGGCCAGACGATCAACATCATGACGCTGGGCGGTCTGGCGCTGGCCGTGGGTATTCTGGTCGACGATGCCACCGTGACGATCGAGAACATCAACTCACATCTGGAGGAAGGCAAAGAGGTCTACGACGCCATCATGGAAGGCGCGCACCAGATTGCGGTGCCGGCGTTCGTGTCGACCTTGTCCATCTGCATTGTGTTCGTGCCAATTTTCTTCCTGGGTGGTGTAGCGAAGTATCTGTTCGCACCGCTGGCCGAGGCGGTGGTGTTCGCCATGCTGGCGTCGTACGTGCTGTCGCGAACGCTGGTGCCGACGCTGTCGCTGTTCTGGTTGAAGAAGCACGATCACAACAAGCAGGCGAATGGCCCGTTGAGTGGCTTCCAGCTCGCCTTCGAGCGCCGCTTCGAACGCTTGCGCGAAGGTTATCGCGGTGCGCTGGAAACGACAGAGCGCCATCGCGGGTTGTTTGCCATTCTGTTCTTCGCCAGCTGTGCGTTGTCTGTCGGCCTGCTGGTGCCATGGCTTGGCCGCGACTTTTTCCCCTACGTGGATGGTGGACAGATCAAGCTGCATTTTCGTGCGCCGGTTGGCCTGCGTATTGAGGAGACGGCACGCCTTGCCGACGGCATCGAGGACGTGATCCGCGACACGATCCCGAAGCAAGAACTGGCTAGCATCGTCGATACCTTGGGCATTCCTTACAGCGGCATCAACCTTTCCTATAGCAATACGGGCGTGGTGGGTACCTCGGACGGCGACATCTTTGTAACGCTCAACGAAGATCATCACCCCACCATCGATTACGTGCGCAGCCTGCGGCGACAGCTTGCACAGAAATATCCGGGCGTGATCTTTTCGTTCCTGCCGGCAGATATGGTCGGGCAGATTCTGAATTTCGGCGCACCGGCGCCGATCGACGTGGAGGTGTCCAGCCATGACGCGAACGCCTCAGCGAAAGTCGCCAAGGAGCTTTACGGTGATTTGCTGACGGTTCCCGGTTTGGTCGACTTGCGCATCCAGCAGGCGTTGAACCTGCCGCAGATCAACGTGAATGTGGATCGCACGCGCGCCAGCCTGGTCGGCCTGACCACGCAGGACGTGGCGAGCAATCTGCTAACCGCGCTGGCTGGCTCCTCGCAAGTCAATCCTACCTTCTGGGTCGACCCGAAAACCGGCATCAGTTACAGCATTGCCACGCAAACACCGCAATATCGCATCGATACGTTGCAGGAGTTGAAAAACCTGCCGATCCGAAGCACCAGCGGCAGCGTGGCGAGTAGCAGCTCGTCGGGTGGCTCGACGGTCAGCCAGACGTTGCAGAATCTCGCTGATTTCTCGCGCAGCGATGGGCCGGCGATCGTTACGCATTACAGCACGCGGCCGACCATGGATTTGTATGCTTCGGTCGATCGCACTGACCTCGGCAGCGTGGCCAGTGACGTGCAACGCGTGGTGGCCGAGCATTCCAAGCATTTGCCGCGCGACGTGAACATCGATATACGCGGCCAGGTGCAGACCATGCAATCTTCCTACAAAGGTTTGCTTGGCGGACTGCTGTTTGCGATCGTGCTGGTGTATTTGCTGATCGTGGTGAATTTCCAAAGCTGGCTGGATCCGCTGATCATCATCGCGGCGCTGCCGGCGGCCTTGGCGGGCTTGGTGTGGATGCTATTCCTCACGGGCACCCCGCTGTCGGTGCCGGCGCTGATGGGCGCGATCATGTGCATGGGTGTGGCAACGGCCAACTCGATTCTCGTGATCAGCTTTGCGCGCGAGCGGCTGGCGCATCATGACGATCCGGTACAAGCAGCCATCGAGGCAGGTTTCCAGCGCTTTCGCCCGGTGTTGATGACGGCGCTGGCGATGATCATCGGCATGGTGCCGATGGCGCTGGGCCTGGGTGAAGGCGGCGAGCAGAACGCGCCGCTGGGCCGCGCCGTGATCGGCGGCCTGCTGCTCGCTACGGCTGCCACTTTGTTCTTCGTACCTACTTTTTTCAGCTTGATGCATCGCAGCCACAAGGCCGACCGTGATGCAGCAACCGCGTGAGAGCACGAACATGTCTAGTGCAAATGTTTCGCACCGCCCCAGTCAGCCGTCACATGGCGCACGGCTCGTGCTTATCGGGCTCGGGGTCGTGCTGGTCGTGCTGGGTGCTATTGGCATCGTCAAGCGCGTGCATGCGCGACATGAACTGACCGAAGACACGGACCGCAATGCCGTCGCCACCGTAGCCACGATCACGCCCAACGCCTCACCCAAGGATCAAGGCCTGACCTTGCCAGGCACCGTCGCTTCCTGGCAGGACGCGCAGGTATATGCACGCACGACCGGCTACGTGGCCAAGTGGTATGTCGATATCGGCGCCAACGTGAAGAAGGGCCAGCGTTTGGCCGACTTGGATACGCCGGACGTCGACAATCAGCTGTTGCAAGGCAAGGCGCAGATGCGTACCGATCAGGCCAATGAGGCGTTTGCGAAAGTGACCGCCGACCGCTATGCGAAACTGGCGACGCAAGGGTTGATCGCGCAGCAGACGGCTGATCAGTATCTGGCGCAGTACAAGGCGGATGTCGCGACCGTGCAGGCAGATCAGGCGAACGTGGCGCGCTTGCAGAACCTGGAAGATTTCAAATACATCGACGCGCCCTACGATGGCATCGTTACGCAGCGCAATCTCAACATCGGCGCATTGGTGGATGCGGGTTCCACCGGCAGCAATCTATTTGTGATTGCCGACACCAGCAAGCTGCGCGTCTATGTGGATGTACCGGAAACGTATGCCGCCAGCGTGCATGTCGGCATGCCTGCCGACGTCAGCTTGAATACTTACGGCGCCAAGCCGATCACCGGGACGGTGGCACGCACCGCTGATGCGCTTGATCCGAGCACTCGCACGCTGCGTACGGAAATCGATGTTGATAACAACGAGCTGCAACTGGTGCCAGGTGTTTATGCCAACGTGAAATTGCAGGTATCCACGGCCACGCGCAACTACGTCGTTCCCGCGAACGTGCTGCTGTTCCGCTCCGAAGGTTTGCGTGTTGCATTGATCGACGGGCAGCAGCGTGTGCATCTGCAGCCGGTAACGCTGGGGCGTGATTTCGGCAGCACAGTGGAGATCACCGAGGGACTGACCGATGGCGATCGCATCGTACTAAGCCCGCCGGATTCGTTGTACGAAGACCAGCAGGTGAAGGTCGTCGAGCCGAATAAAGCGCAGAAGCAGCGCATGCCTTGAGAATTCAATCGATCGGCGTATGCCGATACGTGGCCACATCGCGCTCCTGCACTGCCGAAGCATGATTCGACCAGGCATGGCGAATGTAGGTGACCACGGCAGCCACATCCGCATCACTTAACTGCTGCGCATACGGCGGCATGGAATAGGGCCGGGGATTGCAGACAGTCACCGGCGGAAATCCGCCCAGCAATACCACGCGCGTCGCATTGATGCCGGTGGGCTCTACAACGGATGCATTGCCATCCAAAGGGGGATAGACGCCCGGCACACCCGCGCCATCCTTGCCATGGCAATTCGCACAGCGCTCGGTGTAGACGGCATTGCCGCGATCGATGAGCGACTGGCTGTCGAAACTTGCCGGCATCGGTGCCGGCGTGGCGCGCGCCGGCAGGGATAGCAAATAGTCGGCGATGGCTTGCAGATCATCATCGCGCAGGTATTGCGTGCTGCTGGCCACCACGTCCGCCATGGGGCCAACCGCCGCGCTTTTTAATGACTGCCCTTTCTTCAGCACGTCGATAATGTCCTGCCGGCCCCAGCCTTGCAGGCCACCGTTGGTCTTCGTGCTCAAGTCTGGCGCATACCAGTCCTGCTCCGGAATCTGTCCACCCGACAAGGTTGCACGAGCCTCCAGGCCGCCCCATGCGCCACGCGCGGCGTGGCATTCGTTACAGTGCCCAAGCCCCTGCACCAGATACGCGCCACGATTCCAGGATGCCGATTGCGAAGCATTGGGCTGATAGACACCCGCTTTGAAATACACCGCGCGCCATGCGGCGAGTGTGCTGCGTACGTTGTAGGGGAAACGCAGTTCCAGTGCGGCATTCGCTTCGTGCACAGGTGGTAGCGAACGCAGGTAAGCGAAGATGGCGATGGCATCGTCACGCGTAACGTTGGTGAACGAGGTATACGAAAATGCTGGATAGAGCGGCTCGCCGCTGCGCCCGATGCCATCGTGCAGAGCACGCCAGAAATCGTTGAAGTTCCAATTACCGATGCCTGTTTGCGTATCCGGCGTGATATTGGGCGCGGGGATATTGCCGAACGGCGTGGGCAGCATGCGGCCGCCCGCATACGCGTGGCCAGCGCGTGCGGTGTGGCAGGAGCCACAATCGCCGGCCGTGGCCAGATAGCGGCCCTTGGCAATCACGCCTGGATCCTTGAGCATGGCCGCGATCGCCGGATCTTCCTGAGAGGCCGTCGCCGGCGAATGCCGCTGCGACAGCCACCATCCACCGGCCAGCACAATTACCAGCAACACGATGGGGATCCATAACCAACGCAATGGCTTCATGCGCCGTCCCCCTGTGCTTGCAACACCCCGCAACGCAAGGGCGGTGTGATCGAACCTGCGGGTTGCGGATGCGTGTCAGCGGGTACCTCCTGGTTCGCCAGCCATGCCGAGACGGCCGTGATGTCGGCAGGTGCGAGGCGATTGGCGATCTGCGCCATGCAATCGGGGGCAGCGGAGGCACGTGTACCCGTTCGCCACGAACCTAGCTGCGAACTGATGTAGTCGTAAGGCAGGCCGACCAGCCCCGGTACCGAAGGCTCGGTGCCGGTCAGCTGCTTACCGTGGCAAGCCTGGCATGGCGGCACCTGGCGCGCGGGATCGCCGGCAGTAACCAGTTGCTCGCCCCGCTGCAGCATCGATGGGGCCAAGGCGGGTACCGGTTTGCGTTCGTACGGCACTTGCTGTGCGGCGAAGTACGCCGCGATCTCATGCATGTATTCCGGGGTCAGCAAACGCACGGTGTATTCCATCGGCGCGTATTTGCGCACTCCGCGCTGGAAGTTCTGGATCTGCAGGGCGAGATAGCCGGCGGGCTTGCCGGCCAAGCGTGGAAAGAAACCGCTGCCTGAAGAGCCCTCGCCATGCACACCGTGGCAGGTGGTACATGCTGCGATGCGTTGCTGCAGCGTGTCAGGCACCGAAGCCTGATCGGCATGTGCAAGCACACTGCAAAGCAGCAAGGCGAACGGGATTGTCCATCGCATACACATCGACCGGCCCCTGGCACCCATGCCAGAAGTATAGGAGCAGCGCGTGCGCCATCCGTGACGCCTGCGGTTATGCTGCGGCATCACGCCACGCCCGGAGGTTGTCGCCATGCTTCACCCATCGCTGTTGTGTGCCGCACTCACGCTTGTCGTTCTGCCCTCCGCGCCACTTTTTGCCCAGGACAACGATATAGCTTGGCAAAGCGTGACCGAACTGCAGCAACAGATGGATGCCGGCAAGCTCACCAGCAAGATCCTGGTGCAGGACGATATGGCGCGCATCCACACGATCGATCAGGCTGGCCCCAGCTTGCGCTCGGTATTGCAGTTGAATCCGGATGCCACGCAGATCGCGGCAAAGCTGGATACAAAACGCACGTCTTCGCATGGTCCGCTATATGGCATTCCGGTGCTGCTGAAGGACAACATCGATACCGGCGACCACACGCTGACCACCGCCGGTTCACTGGCATTGGTGAGCGCGCCGGCACCACGGGACGCTGCACTGGTGACCCGCCTGCGCAAGGCTGGCGCGGTGATTCTGGGCAAGACCAATTTGAGCGAGTGGGCGGATTTTCGCTCCGCCCATGCCAGCAGTGGATGGACGGGTCGTGGCGGGCAAACGCGCAATCCGTATGCGCTGGATCGCAATCCTTGCGGTTCGAGTTCGGGTTCCGCCGTAGCTGTGGCGGCGGGTCTGGTGCCGGTCGCCGTGGGCACGGAAACGGATGGATCGATCATCTGCCCGGCTTCGATGAATGGCATCGTCGGTATCAAGCCGACGCTAGGGCTGGTCAGCCGCAGCGGCATTATTCCGATCAGCCACAACCAGGACACGGCCGGCCCGATGGCGCGCAACGTTACCGATGCAGCGATCTTGCTCACGGCGTTGGCAGGCAGCGATCCACGCGATCCCGCTACTGCGGATGCGGATAAACACGCCACCGACTACACGCGCTTCCTCGATCCCAACGGCTTGCGCGGCAAGCGTATCGGCGTGGTGCGGCAGTTGGCGGGCAATGAACCCAATGCCGATCGCGTGCTGGATGAAGCGATTGCGGCGATGAAGGCACAAGGCGCCATCATCGTGGATCCGGTCACGCTGCCGCATCTGGCTGAACTTGGCGATCCGGAAATGACCGTGATGCTGTATGACTTCAAACATGATCTCAACGCGTACTTGGCTGGACGCACAGGGCTGCAGGTGAAAACGCTCGCAGACTTGATTGCCTTCGACAAACAGGAAGCTGCGCGTGAGATGCCCTGGTTCGGCCAAGACCTGTTCGAACAAGCGCAAGCCAAGGGACCACGGACCGACCAGGCCTATGTGGATGCATTGAACAAGGCGAAGCAGTTGTCGGGACCGCAAGGTATTGATGCGGCGCTGCAGGCCAATCATCTGGATGCCTTGCTCTCACCGTCGTGGGGACCGGCGTATCTCACGGATTTGGTGCTTGGCGATCACATTGTGAGCGGCAATCCGACCATTGGTGGCGCATCGCAGCCGGCTGCGGTGGCGGGGTATCCGTCGATAACCGTACCTGCAGGATGGGCGCATGGTTTGCCGGTCGGCATCGTGTTTTTCGGCGCCCAATGGAGCGAGCCGACGTTGATTTCGATCGCGTATGGTTTTGAGCAGCACACGCACGCATGGCAACCACCCAGGTTTTTGCCGACAGTAGACGCCGATTCGTATGCGCCGGTGCCTGCGCAGAGTCATTGAATGAGCATCGGGTTGGCCGAAAGCTGCTCGCTTCGGCCAGCCTCATCGCATAACGTGGCGCCTCCTTCTCGGCACGGAGGTTTCCATGAAGCCTTGGTTTGCTCTCTGCGCGACGCTGTTGGCATGCGCGATGGCTCATGCCTCCACGGCTGCCGACGCTGATTTTCGCGCGACCTGGACCCAGCCGCAAAAGCCGTTTCGCATCTACGGCAATACCTATTACGTCGGCTCGCATGGCCTTAGCGCCATCCTGATCACTTCGCCCAAAGGCCATGTGCTGATCGATGGCACACTGCCGGAAAACGCCGCAATGATCGAATCGAACATTCGCGCGCTCGGTTTTCACGTGCAGGACATCAAACTGATTCTCAACAGCCATGCGCATGGCGATCACGCAGGCGCCATTGCTGCATTAGCGCACGACAGCGGGGCACCGGTCGCAGCGAGTGCAAAGTCGGCAAAGATGATGGAACGTGGCGGAGACGACCCTGATGATCCGCAGCACGGCATGGCGCCGTTCTATCCCAAAGTCGCCAAGATTCGTGTCCTGGCCAATGGAGAAACGGTGCATGTCGGCCCACTGGCTTTGCAAATGCACGCCATGCCTGGACACACGCCCGGCAGCACCGGCTGGACTTGGCGTTCTTGTGAAGGGAAGCGTTGCCTGTCGATCGTTTATGCCGACAGCATTTCGCTGCTCAGCACGAATGACTACCGCTATACCGACTCAACCCACCCGGAACGCCTTGCTGGCTATCGGCATGCGCTTGCCATGCTGGCAGCACTGCCGTGCGACATCATGCTTACGCCACATCCGCGCGATGGCTTTTTCGAGAAAGCTGCAGGCATCGCGCCAGGCAAGCCCAATCCCTTGATCGACATGCAGGCATGCAAAGCCTATGCAGGCGAAGGAAAACAGAATCTCGAAGAACGCATACAGCAGGAAACTGGGGCACAAAAAGCCACGCACTGAGGCGTGGCTTGCGTGATCAGCCGATGCGCCCGGATTTGCGCACGATCAGCATCGCCAGTTCCAGCGATTGCTCGTAATTGAGGCGAGGATCGACCATCGACTTGTAGGCACGCTGCAGATCGGCCTCGCTCAAGTCACGTGCGCCGCCCATGCATTCGGTGACATCCTCTCCCGTCAGTTCCAGATGCACGCCGCCAAGGTGGGTGCCCGCGGCAGCATGGATATCGAATGCTTGGTCCAACTCGCTGCGAATGTTGTCGAAGCGGCGAGTCTTGTAACCGTTGGACGTGCTTTCGGTGTTGCCGTGCATGGGATCGGCCACCCACAGCACGCGGCGTCCTGTGTGTTTCACGGCATCGAGCAGCGGCGGCAGCTTCTCGGCAATTTGCGCGTGACCCATACGGTGGATCAGCGTGAGGCGGCCGGGCTCATCTTCAGGATTCAATGCATCGATGAGCGGCAGCAATTGCTCGGGCGTGACCGACGGGCCGACTTTCACGGCGATCGGATTGCGAATGCCGCGGAAATATTCCACATGCGCGCCATCGAGAGCGGCAGTGCGCATGCCGATCCATGGGAAATGCGTGGACAGATTGAACCAGCCGCGATGACGCGGCACTTGGCGGGTGACTGCCTGCTCGTAGTGCAGCAACAGTGCCTCATGCGAGGTGAAAAAATCCACGCGTGTGAAGCCAGCGATGGGGCCGGCCAGGGTTTCCATGAAGCGTAGCGAATCGCCGATGCCCGTTACCATGCGGCGGTAATCGGCCGCCAACGGCGAGTGTTCCACCCAGGCGAGGTCCCAGTATTCGGGATGATGCAGATCGGCAAAGCCACCATCGATCAGCGCACGCACGAAATTCATGGTGAGTGCGGAATGCGCATGCGCGCGGATCAGGCGCTGCGGATCGGGACGGCGGGCTTCCGCAGTGAACTCAGGGCCATTGATCACATCACCACGGAAGCTGGGCAGCGTGATGCCATCGCGCGTCTCGGTATCCGCTGAGCGTGGCTTGGCGTACTGCCCGGCAAAGCGGCCCACTCGCAGCACCGGCTGCTTGAGGCCATGGACCAGCACCAAGCTCATCTGCAGCAGCACCTTGAGGCGATTGGAGATGATCGGGCTGGTGCAATCGGCAAAGCTTTCGGCGCAATCACCACCCTGCAAGAGAAAGCGCTGTCCTTCCTGCGCTTCCGCCAGCGCCTGTTTCAGCGCCAGCACTTCCCACGACGTGACTAGCGGAGGCAGATGCGATAACTCGCTGAGCGCGCGATTGAGTTCGGTCAGGTCTTCGTAGTGGGGCTGTTGCAGGGCCACATGCTGTTGCCAGGATGTGGGTGTCCAGTTCAATTGTTCGACAGAGCGTACGGTCTGACTCATAAGCGCAACCTCGGCGTAGCGCGCTGCAAGGCCGCGCGAATCGCCAGTATCGAGAGGAAAACGAACCACAACAAAGACCACAGGGGGATCGGCAGGCCCAGGATCGGCTGAATCTTGGCGCATTCGCCCGAGCCGGTGAACACCATTTTCAAGACCTTCGAAAAGGGGAAGGCATCGAACATGTAAGCCAGATTGGGGCCACATGCCGGTATCTGGTCTGGCGGCAACGACATGATCCACAGATGGCGCCCGGCGGTGACGATACCGAACAGAGCGCCAAGCAGTACCAGACCTGTGTAGAACCAACGTCCTCCCGCGCGCGGCCCGTGGATGGCGCCGATCAGAAAGAAAACCGCCATGATCATGAAGCCGATACGCTGGAAAATGCACAGCGGACAGGGCTCCAGGCCCCATTGATACTCGGCGAACAGCGCAAATCCGAGCAGGCCGACGCAGATCAGAAAGCCGACAAAGAAGCTGATGCGGTAGGACCAGCGGAAGGGGTTCATGAGGACCATGTCGTGTGGGTGGGGATGCTGACATTACCCGCTCCCCGTCACGCTGTCAGCAGGCGTTTGACGCGACCCTCCTAACGCACAAACCCCGCCTGGTTGCTCAGGCGGGGTTCGCATTTGGACGTCCAAACAGGGTTTGGAATTATTCGGCAGCCGCTTCGGTACGCGGGCGGTCCACCAGCTCGACATACGCCAGCGGAGCGTTGTCGCCCGGACGGAAGCCGCACTTGAGAATGCGCAGGTAGCCGCCGGGACGCTCGCGATAACGCGGCCCCAGCTCAACGAACAGCTTACCCACAGCCTGCTTGTCGCGCAGACGCGAGAAGGCAAGACGGCGGTTGGCCACGCTGTCAGTCTTGGCCAACGTGATCAGCGGTTCGGCGACACGGCGCAGTTCCTTCGCCTTGGGCAGGGTGGTACGGATCAGCTCGTGCTTGATCAGCGACGACGCCATGTTCTTGAACATTGCTTCGCGATGCGAGCTGGTGCGATTAAGTTTGCGTCCGGATTTTTGGTGGCGCATGGTGAATATCTCTTAGTGTCTGTTGTTATGAAAAGCCGACCATTGTTTCGGCTTCCCGCGGTTGTCCGCTGTTAAAGCCCTTGGTGAAACGGGCTCTTTTAAGAGCGCGGTCATGAAGACCGCTTCGGATGCATGGCGTCAGCAAACCAACATGCGCCAAGCTTTTTTGCGGCGATCAAATAGGATCGCTAAAACTTCTTTTGCGCAGCCATGGAGGCTGTCTTTGTGTTGCGGCGGTCTAATGACCGCCTCGGATATCCGGCGAGGCGCTTTACACACTCGCCGATACCTGGTTGTTGGGGCGACCAAGATGATCGCCCGAACGAACCATCAACCCAGCTGCATGCCGTGCGACAAGCCCGGCGGCGGCCAGTTTTCCAACTTCATGCCAAGAGCGAGACCACGTACACCCAGGACATCCTTGATCTCGGTGAGCGACTTCTTGCCGAGGTTCGGGGTCTTGAGCAGCTCCACTTCGGTCTTCTGAACCAGATCGCCGATGTAGTAGATGCTCTCGGCTTTCAGGCAGTTTGCCGAGCGGACGGTAAGCTCCAAGTCGTCGATCGGACGCAGCAGCAGCGGATCGAAACCGCCCTTCTCCGCCTTGTCCGTCGCGCTCTCGCGGCGCGAGAAATCACCAAACACCGACAGCTGGTCGTTGAGGATTTCGGCGGCCTTGCGTACCGCGTCTTCCGCACCGATGGTGCCGTTCGTCTCGATGTCGAGGATCAGCTTATCGAGGTTGGTACGCTGCTCAACGCGAGCGGCATCCACTTCGTAAGCCACACGCAGCACCGGCGCGAACGAGGCGTCGAGCTGCAGGCGGCCGATCGGACGCGCCTCGTCATCTGGATGCTGACGTGAACTGGCCGGCTGATAGCCGACGCCACGACGCACCTTCAGACGCATGTTCAGCGTGATGTCCTTGGTAAGGTGGCAGATCACGTGTTCCGGATTGATGATCTCTACCGAGTGGTCGACGACGATGTCGCCAGCCGTGACCACGCCCTTGCCCTTTTTGGACAGGGTGAGGGTGACTTCATCACCCGTGTGTTGGCGAATGGCCACTTCCTTGAGGTTGAGCAGGACTTCAATGACGTCCTCCTGCAGACCTTCCAAAGTGGTGTACTCGTGCAGCACGCCATCGATTTCGACCTCGACGATGGCGCTGCCGGGAATCGATGAGAGCAGCACGCGACGCAACGCGTTGCCCAGGGTGTGGCCGAAACCGCGTTCAAGCGGCTCAACCACCACCTTGGCGCGATTCGGTCCGAGCTGTTCAACGCTGAGGCCACGAGGCCGCAGTACGCTGGTTGACGAAACTGCCATGCAGGGCTCCGGTTGATTACTTCGAATAAAGCTCGACGATCAGCGCTTCGTTGATGTCGGTCGGCAGATCTCCACGATCCGGAACCGACTTGAACGTGCCGGCGAACTTCTTGGCGTCCACTTCAATCCACTGCGGGCGCAGGTCCATCGTGTCAAACACGGTGGCGGCTTCCTGCACGCGCAACTGGTTGCGCGCGCGCTCGGTCAGTGCGATTTCATCGCCCGGGCGCACCTGGTAGGACGGAATGTTGACCTTCTTGCCATTCACCAGCACCGCCTTGTGCGACACAAGCTGGCGAGCCTGGGCGCGGGTAACCGCGAAACCCATGCGGTAGACGACATTGTCCAAGCGGCTCTCAAGCAGACGTAGCAGGTTCTCACCTGTATTGCCCTTGAGGGTCGACGCTTTGGTGTAGTAGTTGCTGAACTGGCGCTCAAGCACACCGTAGATGCGCTTGACCTTCTGCTTCTCACGCAGCTGTACGGCGTAATCGGACATGCGCATGCGCTTGTTGGCGCCATGCTGGCCGGGCTTATTCTCAAGCTTGCACTTGGAATCGATAGCGCGCGCAGGACTCTTAAGGCTCAGATCCGAACCTTCGCGACGCGCCAGTTTACAGGTAGCTCCACGATAACGTGCCATGGTTGTGCTCCTTAGACGCGACGCTTCTTGGGGGGACGGCAGCCGTTATGCGGAATCGGCGTGACATCGATAATGTTCAGAACCTTGTAGCCGAGCGCGTTCAGCGAACGCACCGCGGACTCGCGGCCCGGGCCCGGGCCCTTGATTCGCACTTCCACCGTCTTCACGCCGTACTCGCCAGCGGCGCGCCCAGCCTTTTCGGCGGCGACCTGGGCAGCGAACGGGGTGGACTTACGCGAACCACGGAAACCCGCGCCACCAGCGGTCGCCCACGAGAGCGCATTGCCCTGGCGATCGGTGATGGTGACGATGGTGTTGTTGAAGGAGGCCTGCACGTGAGCCACCGCATCGGTGACAACACGCTTGACTTTCTTCTTGGTCTTAACTGCTGGCTTTGCCATGACTTATTCCAATTATTTCTTGATCGCGCGACGCGGGCCCTTGCGGGTGCGCGCATTGGTACGCGTGCGCTGGCCGCGCACCGGCAGACCGCGGCGATGGCGCAGGCCGCGGTAGCAACCCAGATCCATCAGACGCTTGATGGCAATGCCGACTTCGCGGCGCAGATCGCCTTCCACAACATACTTGGCGATTTCGTGGCGAATCTTCTCCACCTCGCCTTCGCTTAGCGACTTGATCTGAACGTTCGGGTTTACACCCGCGTCCGTGCAGACCTTCTTGGCCCGGCTGCGGCCGATCCCATAGATGCTCTGCAGGCCAACCCAGACGTGTTTCTGGACCGGCAAATTGACACCCGCAATGCGCGCCATGATGTACTTTCTCCGATGCTTTCTTGCGCGGTAAACGCGCAATTCTAACCTTAATCAAACTGTCAGGAAAGTCCTGCGGCACTTGCGCACCGCCGCCTTTCCACCGGGACCCACCCTACGCCTCAGCCGCGGCGCAGATTGGCCTTCTTGAGCAAACCTTCATACTGGTGACTGACCAAATGCGCCTGTACCTGCGCGGTAAAGTCCATCACCACCACCACCACGATCAGCAGCGAGGTACCGCCGAAGTAGAACGGAACGTGCCAAGCGTTCTGCATGAACGTTGGCACCAGGCAAACCAGCACCAGATAGATGGCGCCGACGCCGGTCAAACGAGTCATTACTGAATCGATGTAATCCGCCGTCGAACGACCCGGACGGATACCCGGTATCAAAGCGCCAGAGCGCTTCAGGTTGTCCGCTGTATCTTGCGAGTTGAAAACGATCGCCGTGTAGAAGAAGGCGAACGTAATCACCAGAACTGCATAAATGATGTCGTAGAGCGGCTCACCAGGAGTCAGCGCCTGCACCAAATCCTGCAGCCAGCGGGACTGATGACTAGCGTTGCCCCAGGTAGCAGCCATCGCCGGGAACATCAGGATACTGTTCGCGAAGATAGGTGGAATCACACCCGACATATTGATCTTGAGCGGCAAGTGCGAGGTCTGGTTCATGTACGAGCGTTGCCCGCCCGACCGTCGCGCATAGTTCACGGTAATGCGACGCTGCGCACGCTCCATGAACACCACAAAGGCCGTCACCACCAGCACCAATGCAACCACCATGATCAGCTTGATCGTGCTTAGCTCTCCGTTGCTCGACATCGACAACGTATGTGCTACCGCATTGGGCAGACCCGCCACGATACCTGCAAAAATCAGCAGCGAAATACCGTTGCCGATACCCCGCTCGGTCATCTGCTCACCCAGCCACATAAGGAACAGCGAGCCAGCAGTCAAGCCAACTACGGACGACAGGATGAAACCAAAACCTGGCATGTAGACCACAGGCACTCCGCCGGCGGTCTGCTGCTTCATCAAGGCCACCGCAATACCGAAAGCCTGGAAGGCAGACAGGCCAACCGTGCCGATACGGGTATACATGGTCAGTTGACGCTGACCCGACTGCCCCTCTTTGCGCAGCGCCTGCAGGCTGGGAATAACCGACCCCATCATCTGCACCACGATCGAGGCGGAGATATATGGCACTACGCCCAGCGCAAAAACCGAGAAACGACCCAGCGAACCACCCGAGAACATGTTGAACATGTCCAGGATGCCGCCACTCTGACCAATCAGATTAGCCATGGCGTCCGGGTTGACACCGGGCACCGGGATAAATGAGCCGAGGCGAAACACGATCAGCGCACCGATCACAAAGAAGATGCGCTGACGCAGCTCGGTCAACTTGCCGAGCGATCCGACCGATGGACCCTTGGCTGCAGCCACGAGTTACTCCACGCTGCCGCCGGCAGCTTCGATGGCAGCCTTGGCGCCAACCGTTGCCAGCAAGCCCGACAGCTTCACCGCACGGCCAATCTCGCCTTTCGCAACGACCTTGACTTTCTTAGCGCGGCTGTCAATCAAGCCAGCCTGATGCAGCACGACCGCATCGATCACATTAGCCTTCAGGCCTGCGAGCTGGTACAGAAAGACCTGCTGACTCTCGGCCTTCTTCTTCGAGCGGAAACCCACCTTCGGCAGGCGACGCTGCAACGGCATCTGGCCACCCTCGAAACCTAGGCGATGAGTGCGACCGGTGCGAGCATGCTGACCCTTGTGGCCGCGGCCAGCAGTCTTGCCGAGGCCCGAACCAATGCCGCGACCAACGCGCAGACGCGTCTTACGCGAACCAGCAGCCGGCTTAATGTCATTCAGACGCATGATGCTTACTCCTCAACCCGCACCAGGTAGTAAACCGTGTTGATCAGGCCGCGGACTTGCGGGCTGTCCCTCAATTCACGGACGTCGTTCGTCTTGTTCAGGCCCAAAGCCTTCACGCTCAAGCGGTGGCGAGCCTGTACACCGCGCAGGCCCTTCACCAGGCGCACACGAATGGTTTTTTCGGTATTAGCCATTGCCCAGCACCTCTTCCACGGTCTTGCCGCGCTTGGCAGCAATCTGCTTCGGCGAAGCGACAGCCTGCAGACCCTTGATGGTGGCGCGCACCAGATTGATCGGATTGCGCGATCCAACGGCCTTTGCCAGCACGTTCTTCACACCGACCACTTCCAACACGGCACGCATGGCACCACCAGCGATCACGCCAGTACCTTCGGAAGCCGGCTGCATGTACACGCGCGCGGCGCCATGGTTGGCCTTGATGGCATACCAAAGCGTGCCGTTGTTCAGATCGATGCTCACCATGTTGCGGCGAGCACGATCCATAGCCTTGGAAATGGCTACCGGCACTTCACGCGCCTTGCCATAGCCGAAGCCGACCTTGCCCTCGCCGTCGCCAACCACGGTCAGCGCGGTAAAGCTCATCTGACGGCCGCCCTTCACGGTCTTGGCCACGCGGTTGACGGCGATCAGCTTTTCGAGCAGGCCGTCTGTGTTTTCGCGATCAGTAGAAGACATTTATCTTTTTTCCGTATGCCCGGACCATCCGGGACTTTTACTTGCGGCTGGGCCGCTTGGAGTTGTTGTTGTTACTGCTTAGAACTTGAGGCCGGCTTCGCGAGCGGCATCGGCGAGCGCCTTGATGCGACCGTGATAGCGGAAACCGGAGCGGTCGAACGCCACACTTTCGATACCAGCTGCCTTGGCGCGTTCGGCAATCGCCTTGCCTACAGCAGCAGCAGCTTCGATGTTCTTGGTGCCCTTCAGGCCCTCGGCTACCGACTTTTGTACGGTAGAGGCGGCCGCCACGACGTTCACGCCCGAAGCGTCAAACACCTGGGCATAAAGGTGCTGGCCAGTGCGATGCACGGACAGGCGGGCCACACCGAGCTTGCGAATGTGGGAACGTGTGGACTTAGCGCGACGCAGGCGAGCTTCTTTCTTATTCATCGTGTGTCTCCAGGAAACGGATCGGCTATTTAGCGGAGCAACCCGCCATTAGGCCTTCTTGGCTTCCTTCAGGGTGATCTTCTCGCCTGCATAACGCACGCCTTTACCCTTATAGGGCTCCGGCGGACGATAGCCACGAATCTTGGCAGCGACCTCGCCGACCAGTTGCTTATCCGAACCCTTGATCAGGATTTCGGTTTGCGACGGGGTCTCGAGTGTGATGCCTTCCGGTGCATTGAACACGATCGGATGGGAGAAGCCGAGGCTCAGATTTAGCGCCTTGCCGGCCATCGAAGCGCGGTAACCCACGCCGACCAGCTCCAACTTACGCTCATAACCTTCGGAAACACCCTTGACCATGTTGGCCAGCAGCGCACGGACAGTTCCACCGAACTTGTCTTCTGCACCCTCGGCAACCTGGACGCTCACCACGCCGTTTTCGACGGACACAGAAGCACCCGGGAGCGCGTGAACCGACAAGGTGCCCTTCGGGCCTTTCACGGCAATGCTGTCGTCGGCAACCTTGAGCTCGACGCCCTTGGGCAGGGTAATGGGTTTCTTGGCAACACGAGACATCGGAAACTCCTTACGCGACCAGACCGATGACTTCGCCACCCACGCCCTTGGCGCGAGCCTGCGCGTCGGTCAGCAGACCGCCGGACGTCGAAATGATCGAAATGCCCAAGCCGCCGAGTACCTTCGGCAACTCGTCCTTGCCGCGGTATACACGTAGACCCGAACGGCTAACGCGCTCGATACGTTCGATCGCGGGACGGCCTTCGAAATACTTGAGCTTTATCTCGAGCACCGGCTTGCCCTCCGCTTCGGAGGTCTTGACGTCGAGGATGTAGCCCTCGTTCTTGAGAAGGTTGGCCAGCGCCACCTTCAGTTTCGACGACGGTACGCTGACAACCTGCTTGCCCGTAGCCTGGGCATTGCGGATGCGCGTAAACAGATCGGCGATGGGATCAGTCATGCTCATGAAAACATCCTTCAGAGTGCACCGATATCCGATAAAACCGGAGATCAATTCTAGATTGTGAGCCGATGGAAAGACCGGCCTGCGATGCGCAGACCGTCAATCATATCAGCTTTTTCCGGTTTTTGCGAATACTGATGCGACAAAGTAATCGTTACCCTGCCCCGTATTTCCCGAGGGAGATCAAGGTGGGCTTTTGGTAGATACCCTTAAGTGCCTGGCATCTTCCTATTTTTGGCGAGGCTGACCCTCACCGCAGCCCCTCCCCAGAAGGGAAAGGGCGGGATTATTGCGTTGGTTACCAGCTTGCCTTGCGCAAACCCGGCACATCACCGCGCATGGTGGCTTCGCGTAGCTTGTTACGGCCCAGGCCGAACTTGCGATACACACCACGCGGGCGACCGGATAATTCGCAGCGGTTGCGCAGACGGCTAGCGCTGGAATCCCGCGGCAGCTTCTGCAGCTTGGTCTGGGCGTCCATCTTCTCCTCATAGGAGGATTTGGGGTTCGCCACGATGGCCTTCAGTTCGGCGCGCTTGGCGGCGTACTTTTTGATGAGCTTGGACCGCTTGATATCGCGGTTAACCATGGAGGTTTTTGCCATAAATTTCTCGCGACTCTCTTAGTTGCGGAACGGGAAGCTGAAAGCCTCCAGCAGCGCCTTGGCTTCTTCGTCAGTCTTTGCCGTAGTGGTGATAGAGATATCCATACCACGCATGGCATCGACCGTGTCGAAGTCAATTTCCGGGAAGATGATCTGTTCCTTGATGCCGAAGTTGTAGTTACCACGGCCATCGAAGGCGCGTCCCGACACTCCACGGAAGTCGCGGACGCGGGGCAACGAGATGTTGATCAGGCGATCCAGAAATTCCCACATGGTCGCGCGGCGCAGCGTGACCTTGCAGCCGATCGGCCAACCATCGCGGATCTTGAACGAGGCCACGGAAACGCGCGCCTTGGTCGTGATCGGCTTCTGGCCGGCGATCTTGGCCATGTCGGCCACTGCGTTCTCGAGCACTTTCTTGTTGCCCGCAGCTTCGCCCACGCCCATGTTCAGCGTGATCTTGGTGATGCGGGGAACCTGCATCACATTCTGGTATCCGAAGCGCTCGGTGAGCTTCTGGATGACCTGTTCTTTGTAGAAGTTTTCAAGGCGCGTCATGTTCGTGTTCCTCACGCGTCCACGACCTCGCCGGACGAACGGTACACGCGGACCTTGCGCCCATCAGCGAGCGTTTTGGCACCGACGCGTTCACCCTTGTTCGTGGCGGGGTTGAACAGCTGCACATTGGAGATATGGATCGAGGCCTCACGCTCCACAATGCCGCCGGCCTGGCCAGCCTGCGGGTTGGGTTTGGTATGGCGCTTGACCAGATTGACGTTGGAGACGAACACACGGTCGCCATCAACGCGCAGCACGTCACCGCGCTGACCTTTGTTTTTGCCGGTGATCACGATGACTTGATCACCCTTGCGGATACGGTTCATGGTTCTTCTCCGCCTCAGAGCACTTCGGGTGCGAGCGAGACGATCTTCATGAACTTCTCGCCACGCAGCTCACGAGTCACGGGCCCAAAGATACGGGTACCGATCGGCTCGAGTTTGTTGTTGAGGAGCACGGCCGCATTACCGTCGAAACGGATCAGCGAACCGTCGGCGCGGCGCACGCCCTTGGCGGTACGAACCACCACGGCGTTGTAGACTTCGCCCTTCTTCACCTTGCCACGCGGGATGGCATCTTTCACGGTGACTTTGATCACATCACCGATTGCGGCGTAGCGGCGCTTGGAGCCGCCGAGCACCTTGATGCACATCAATTCCTTGGCGCCGCTGTTGTCGGCAGCAGAAAGCGTGCTTTGCATCTGGATCATGGCTGCACCCTCCCCTTACGCTTCGGCGCGCGTGACGATTTCGACCACGCGGTGATGTTTGGTCTTGGAAAGCGGACGGCATTCCGCGATGCGCACCACGTCGCCCTCATTTGCGCCGAGATCGTTCTGCGCGTGGAGCTTGGTGGAACGACGTACGATCTTACCGAGCAGCGGGTGCTGCACTTGGCGCTCGATCAGTACGGTGACCGTCTTTTCCATTTTGTTGCTGATCACGCGACCCTCGAGGGTGCGTACCTGTTTCTGGTTGTCGCTCATGTCGGCCGCCTCTTACTTCTTGCCGCCGAGCACGAACTTCGTGCGGGCGATATCACGCCGAACACGGCGCAGTTGATGCGGCTGGCTGAGCTGACCGGTGCCCTTCTGCATGCGCAGATTGAACTGCTCCTTGCGCAGGTCCAGCAGGTGCTGCTTCAGCTCTTCGGCCGACTTGGTGGTTAGGTCTTTGATGTCCATTACATCACCGCCCTGGTCACAAACTGGGTCTGCACCGACAACTTGGCAGCGGCCAGGCGGAACGCCTCACGCGCGGTAGCCTCGTCGACACCCTCGATTTCATAAAGCATGCGGCCCGGCTGGATCGGTGCGACCCAGAACTCCACGCCACCCTTACCGGCGCCCATTCGGACTTCGATTGGCTTCTTGGTGATCGGCTTGTCGGGGAACACGCGGATCCACAACTTGCCGCCGCGCTTCACAAAACGCGTGATGCAACGACGAGCCGCTTCGATCTGACGCGCGGTCAGTGCCCCGTGCGTGGTGGCTTTGAGGCCATACTCGCCAAAGCTGACGAGATTGGCACTGAAAGCCAAGCCGTCATTGCGGCCCTTGAATTGCTTGCGGTATTTGGTTCGCTTGGGTTGCAACATGGCAACTCTCCTTACTTCGCAGTCCGCTCGCGACGGCCTTCACCGCCCTCGCGATCGCGACGCCCTTCACGACGCCCTTCGCCACCCTCGCGCTCACGGCGCGGTTGAGCGGCCTGCTCTTCCTTCGGCTCCTGGCCGATCTGGGACAGGTCGAAGATTTCGCCCTTGTAGATCCAAATCTTGATGCCGATGATGCCGTAGGTAGTCTTCGCTTCGGCGGTGCCGTAATCGATGTCCGCACGCAAGGTATGCAGCGGCACACGACCTTCACGGCTCCACTCAGAGCGCGCAATCTCGGCACCGTTCAGACGGCCGGAGACATTGATCTTGATGCCCAGTGCGCCCAGACGCATCGCATTGCCCACAGCACGCTTCATGGCGCGACGGAACATGATGCGGCGCTCAAGCTGCTGCGCGATCGACTCGGCTACCAACTGTGCATCGAGTTCTGGCTTGCGCACTTCGTTGACATTGATGTGCGCCGGAACGCCCATCATGTCGCTGACTTCCTTGCGCAGCTTTTCGATGTCTTCACCCTTCTTGCCGATCACCACGCCCGGACGGGCGGTGTGGATCGTCACGCGAGCGGTCTTGGCTGGGCGCTCGATCTGAATCTTCGAGATACCAGCAGCGGCCAGCTTCTTGCGCAGCATTTCGCGGACCTTGAGGTCGGCAGCGAGATACTGGGCGTATTCGCCCTTATTGGCGTACCACTTCGAGTTCCAGTCCTTGGCGATGCCGAGGCGGATACCGGTGGGATGAACTTTATGACCCATCGTCTACGTCCTCTCAGTTACCAACGACCACAGTGATGTGGCTGGTGCGCTTCAGGATGCGCGAACCGCGACCCTTGGCGCGGGCATACATACGCTTCATCGCCGGACCTTCGTCCACGAAGATGCGCGAGACCTTCAGCTCGTCGACATCGGCGCCGAGGTTGTTCTCAGCATTGGCGACGGCCGACAGCAGCACCTTGCGAACAATGTGCGCGGCCTTCTTGTTGGTGAACTGGAGCACGTCGCTGGCACGGCCCACGGGCATACCGCGGACCAGGTCAGCCACCAGGCGTGCCTTCTGCGCTGAAATGCGAGCGCTGCGCAGGATCGCTTTGGCTTCGGTGCTCATCACTTGCCCTTCTTATCGCCGCCATGGCCCTTGAAGGTACGCGTCACCGCGAACTCGCCGAGCTTGTGCCCGACCATGTTCTCGTTGACTAGTACCGGTACGTGCTGGCGACCGTTGTGGATGGCGATGGTCAATCCAACCATTTCTGGCAGGATCATGGAGCGACGCGACCAGGTCTTGATCGGGCGCTTGGAGTTGGTGGAAACCGCAGTTTCCACTTTCTTGATGAGGTGAAGGTCGACAAAGGGACCTTTCTTCAAAGAACGCGGCATGACGGTTTCCTATTACTTGCGACGACGCACGATGAACTGCTGCGTGCGCTTGTTGTTACGGGTCTTGTAGCCCTTGGTCGGCGTGCCCCACGGACTGACCGGGTGACGGCCGCCGGAGGTACGGCCTTCACCACCGCCGTGCGGGTGGTCAACCGGGTTCATCACCACGCCGCGAACGGTCGGGCGGATGCCCTTCCAGCGGGTGGCCCCGGCCTTGCCCAGCTTGCGCAGGCTATGCTCGGAGTTACCCACTTCACCGATGGTGGCGCGACAGTCGACCGGCACTTTGCGCATTTCACCGGAGCGCAGACGCAGGGTCGCGTAACCGGATTCGCGTGCGATCAGCTGCACCGAAGCGCCGGCCGAACGAGCAATCTGCGCGCCTTTGCCGGGCTTCATTTCCACGCAATGCACCGTCGAACCGACCGGGATATTGCGCAGCGGCAGGCTATTACCCACCTTGATCGGCGCATCGTGACCAGAGACCACGCGATCACCCACCGCCACGCCAGCCGGCGCGATGATGTAGCGACGCTCGCCATCGGCGTAGCACAGCAGCGCGATGTGCGCCGTACGGTTCGGATCGTATTCCAGGCGCTCGACCTTGGCGGCAATGCCTTCCTTGTCGCGCTTGAAGTCGATGATGCGGTACGCCTGTTTGTGACCACCGCCGCGATGACGCGTAGTGATGCGACCAAAATGGTTACGACCACCCGTCTTGTTCTGACTCTCGGTCAGCGGCGCGTACGGTGCACCCTTATGCAGCCCCTCGGTGCGGACGCTGACGGCGTCACGACGACCCGGCGAGGTTGGCTTGTGATTGATTAGTGCCATCTGTCAGAACTCCTGGCTTAGGCCTTGGCCGACACGTCGATCGTCTGGCCTTCGGCAAGACGGACGTACGCCTTGCGCTTGCCCTGACGGTTGCCCGCGCGGAAACGGAAGGACTTAGTCTTGCCCTTGGCATTGACGAGGTTCACCTGCTCGACCTTAACGTCGAACATCTTCTCGACAGCTGCCTGGACGTCAGCCTTGGTTGCCTCGGGAGCAACCACGAAAACGTACTGGTTATGCTCGGCCAGACGGGCCGCCTTCTCGGAAATGTGCGGCGCGCGCAGCGTATTCAGAATGCGTTCGTTGCTCATGCCAGCCACTCCTCGACCTTCTTGACCGCTTCGATGGTCATCACCACGTAGTCGGAACCGACGAGGCTGACCGGGTTCAGCGCGAGCACATCCAAAACATGCAAATAGGGGATGTTGCGCGAAGCCAGGTACAACGCTTCGTTCGCGTCCTCCGACACCAGCAGCACGCGACCGGACACTTCGAGCTCGGCCATCTTGGCGATCATCGTCTTGGTCTTCGGGGCGTCGATGCCGAAGCCCTCGACCACCTTCAGACGACCCTGACGATTCAGCTCTGACAAAATGGAGCGGATCGCCACACGATAGGCCTTACGGTTGACCTTCTGCTCGTAGCTGCGGGGCTTGGCCGCGAAAGTGACACCGCCGCCCACGAAAATCGGAGCGCGATAGTCACCGTGACGGGCGCCGCCGCCCTTCTGCTTCTTAAACTTCTTGGTGGTGCCGGACACGTCGCTGCGCGAAAGCTGCGACTGCGTACCGGCGCGACCACCGGCCTGATAAGCCACCACGACCTGGTGGATCAGAGCCTGCTTGAACTCACCGCCGAACACTTCGTCCGACACGCTGAGCGGCTTGGCGCCAATAACATTCAGTTCCATGCCGTCTCTCCTCAACCTTTGGTGGTCGGACGGATGATGACGTCGCCACCGGTAGCACCCGGCACAGCGCCCTTCACCGCGATCAGGTGGCGCTCACCGTCGACCTTGACCACTTCCAGACCCTGCACGGTGCGATTGACTGCACCCATGTGGCCCGACATTTTCTTGCCCGGAAACACGCGACCCGGTGTCTGACGCTGGCCGATAGAACCCGGCGCGCGATGCGACAGCGAGTTACCGTGAGTGGCATCGCCCATCGTGAAGCCATGGCGCTTGATCGTGCCCTGGAAGCCCTTACCCTTGCTGACGCCAGCCACGTCGACGACCTGGCCGACCTGGAATACTTCGTCTGCCTTGATTTCGGCACCGACGGTATATTTACCGGCGTCGGCAGCATTCAGGCGGAACTCCCACAAACCACGACCCGGCTCAACCTTCGCCTTAGCGTAGTGGCCCTTTTCCGGGTGGGTCAGCAGACTGGCGCGCTTGACGCCTGCGGTGACCTGCACCGCACTGTAACCATCGTTATCTTCCGTCTTCACCTGTGTGACGCGGTTCGGGGTCGCCTCAATCAGCGTCACCGGAATCGAGCGTCCGTCTTCGGTAAAGAGTCGGCTCATGCCGCATTTGCGGCCAACCAGTCCGATACTCATGTTCGTATCCTGTCTATCGCTCAACCAAGCTTGATCTGAACGTCAACACCAGCGGCGAGATCGAGCTTCATGAGCGCGTCCACGGTCTTGTCGTTGGGATCGACGATGTCCAGCACGCGCTTATGGGTGCGGGTTTCGTACTGATCGCGAGCGTCTTTGTCGACGTGCGGCGACACCAGAATGGTGTAACGCTCGATCTTGGTCGGGAGCGGAATCGGACCGAGAACCGTAGCGCCGGTGCGCTTGGCCGTCTCGACGATTTCGCTGGCCGAACGGTCGATCAGACGATGATCGAACGCCTTGAGTCGAATGCGAATCTTTTGGTTCGCCATAACCGTGTCCTGTTATCTAAAGAACAAAACTGTGAATCGAAGTAGCTTCTCGCTACTTCGCACAACCCAAATTGCATTGCAGACCTTGCAGAAGACTTCCCAAATTCTTTTGACACCCGGAAGACTTCAAAACGCCGGGCAGGCCGTTTTGCGGCCTGCCCAGACAGATAGCGCATGCGGGAACTCCTTTTGGCGATAGGAACTAGATCCTAGGCCGGGAACCCGCAACATCCTTATTAGCGAACTCGAAGCACTTCCTGTACCTCATTTCGCGGTATGTCGCCAACATTTCCAGCGACGAGAACTTGGCGACTATAGCCTACTTACAGACATATGACAAGCGTCGAAGAACACCACCTGCGCAGCAGGCGGTTGTCTTCTATTTCATTACTTGGTGATCTTGGCCACGACGCCAGCACCCACCGTGCGGCCACCTTCGCGGATCGCGAAGCGCAGACCTTCGGTCATCGCGATCGGCGAGATCAGCGTGACCTTCATCTTCACGTTGTCGCCCGGCATCACCATCTCCACGCCTTCCGGCAACTCCACCGCACCGGTCACGTCCGTCGTACGGAAGTAGAACTGTGGACGGTAGCCCTTGAAGAACGGGGTATGACGGCCACCCTCTTCCTTCGACAGCACATACACCTCAGCCTCGAAGTCGGTGTGCGGGGTGATCGAACCCGGCTTGGCCAACACCTGACCACGCTCCACGTCTTCACGCTTCGTGCCGCGCAGCAGCAGACCCACGTTGTCGCCCGCCTGGCCCTGGTCCAGCAGCTTGCGGAACATTTCTACGCCCGTCACCGTGGTCTTCGTTGTCGGACGCAGACCCACGATTTCCACTTCGTCACCGACCTTGATGATGCCTGTCTCCACACGACCGGTCACCACCGTGCCGCGGCCAGAGATCGAGAACACGTCTTCCACCGGCATCAGGAACGCCTTGTCCAGCACGCGCACCGGCTCAGGGATGTAGCTGTCCAGCGCATCCACCAGCGCAATGATCGCCGGCACGCCGATGTCCGACTGGTCGCCTTCCAGCGCCAGCTTGGCCGAACCCTTGATGATCGGGGTGTCGTCGCCCGGGAATTCGTACTTGCTGAGCAGTTCGCGTACTTCCATCTCCACCAGCTCGAGCAGTTCAGCGTCGTCCACCATGTCGGCCTTGTTCAGGAACACGACGATGTACGGTACGCCCACCTGACGGCTCAGCAGAATGTGTTCGCGCGTCTGCGGCATCGGGCCGTCCGCGGCCGAGCACACCAGGATCGCACCGTCCATCTGCGCTGCACCCGTGATCATGTTCTTCACGTAGTCGGCGTGGCCCGGGCAGTCCACATGCGCGTAGTGGCGGTTCGGCGATTCGTATTCCACGTGCGCCGTCGAGATCGTGATACCGCGCGCCTTCTCTTCCGGCGCCGCATCGATCTGGTCGTAGCCCTTGAACTCACCGCCAAAACGATCCGCTCCCACCTTCGTCAGCGCCGCCGTCAGCGTCGTCTTGCCGTGGTCCACGTGGCCAATCGTCCCCACGTTTACGTGCGGCTTGGTGCGTTCGAATTTACCCTTTGCCATGGTTTGAACCTCTGAAAAAGAACTGTGTTGTTTAGCGAAGACGGCCTTATCAGGCCTTCTTCATGACCTGTTCGGCGATATTGTTCGGCGCCGGCTCGTAATGATCGAATTCCATTGTGAAGGTGGCACGACCTTGCGTCTGAGAGCGAAGCGAGGTGGCGTAACCGAACATCTCGCCCAGCGGAATCATCGCATTGATGGTCTTGCCCGACGGTGTATCGTCAGAGCCCTGCAGCACACCACGACGCCGGCTTACGTCACCCATCACGTCGCCGAGGTAATCCTCCGGCGTCACGACTTCGACCTTCATGATCGGCTCCAGCAGGATCGGCTGCGACTGCTTCGCGCCTTCCTTGAAGAGCTCTCTGAACGCGCCATGGGCGGCGATCTTGAAGGCCATTTCCGACGAGTCAACGTCGTGGTACGAACCGAACACCAGCTTCGCCTTGACGCCCACCACCGGGAAGCCAGCAAGCTGACCGCTAGTGATGGATTCGCGCAAACCTTTTTCGACCGACGGGATGTATTCCTTCGGAACCACGCCGCCCGTAATATCGTTGACGAACAGAAAGTCGTTCTTTACGTCGGGGTTCTTACGATCCTCGTCGGTCATCTTTGAGAACTCGATGACCACGTGACCGTACTGACCCTTACCACCCGACTGCTTGGCGTGCTTGAAGTCCGCCTTGTATGCACCCTGGATGGTTTCGCGATAGGCCACCTGCGGCTTGCCAACATTGGCCTCCACATTGAACTCGCGACGCATGCGGTCGACGATGATGTCCAGATGCAGTTCGCCCATGCCAGCGATGATTGTCTGACCGGATTCCTCGTCGGTGCGCACGCGGAACGATGGATCTTCCGCAGCCAAACGGCTGAGTGCGATACCCATCTTTTCCTGGTCTGACTTGGTCTTTGGCTCGACGGCCATCGAGATCACTGGCTCTGGGAACGTCATGCGCTCGAGAGTGATGATGTGATCCTGCGAGCACAACGTGTCACCGGTGGTTACGTCCTTCAGGCCGACCGCAGCAGCGATGTCGCCTGCGCGAACCTCCTTGATTTCCTGACGCTCATTGGCGTGCATCTGCAGGATACGGCCGATGCGCTCTTTCTTCGACTTCACCGGGTTGTACACGGCGTCGCCAGCATTCAACGTGCCCGAGTAGACGCGGAAAAAGGTCAAAGAACCCACAAACGGATCGGTCATGATCTTGAACGCGAGCGAAGAGAACGGCGCATTATCATCTGCAGCGCGCATGTCTTCCTTTTCATTCTCGTCAATGCCTTTGACCGGCGGACGGTCGGCCGGCGATGGCAGCAACTGAATCACTGCGTCGAGCATGGCCTGCACGCCCTTGTTCTTGAAGGCGGTACCGCAGAACACGGGAATCAGCTTATTGGCGAGCGTGCCCGCACGAAGACCGCCAATGATGTCGTCCTCGGAGAGGTCACCCTCTTCCAGGTACTTATTCATCAGATCTTCGGAGGTTTCCGCCGCGGACTCGACCATGAAGTTGCGCGCATCGTCCGCTGCATCCTTCAAATTGGCCGGGATGTCCTTGTACTCGAATTTCATGCCCTGGGATTCCATATCCCAGTAGATCGCCTTCATCTTGACCAGGTCGATCACGCCCTCGAAATTGTCTTCGGCGCCGATCGGCACCTGCATCGGCACCGGATGGGCACCCAGGCGCGACTTCAACTGCTCCACTACCTTGCCGAAATTGGCACCGGTGCGGTCCATCTTGTTGACGAACGCGAGGCGCGGCACGTTGTACTTGTTAGCCTGACGCCACACCGTTTCGGACTGCGGTTGCACGCCACCGACGGCGCATAGCACGAACACCGCACCATCGAGCACTCGCAGTGAACGTTCCACTTCGATGGTGAAGTCTACGTGCCCTGGGGTGTCGATGATGTTGAAGCGGTGCTCAGGCAACGAACGATCCATTCCCTTCCAAAACGCCGTTGTTGCCGCCGACGTAATGGTGATGCCGCGCTCCTGCTCCTGCTCCATCCAATCCATCGTCGCTGCACCGTCATGCACCTCGCCAATCTTATGACTGACGCCGGTATAGAACAGGATTCGCTCCGTGGTCGTGGTCTTACCGGCATCGATGTGAGCCATGATGCCGAAGTTGCGATAGCGCTCGATGGGAGTGGTGCGTGCCACGGTACTAACCTCGAATCCGTACGATACTGCTTACCAGCGATAGTGCGAGAAGGCCTTGTTGGCTTCTGCCATGCGGTGCGTTTCCTCACGCTTCTTGATGGCGCCACCGCGATTTTCGGAGGCTTCCAGCAGCTCGGCAGCCAGCTTACGCGGCATAGACGTTTCGCCACGCTTGCGCGCTGCCTCAATCGCCCAGCGCATAGCCAAAGCCATACGACGCCCGGGGCGCACTTCAACGGGTACCTGGTAAGTAGCACCGCCAACGCGGCGAGACTTCACCTCGACCGCCGGGGCGATGTTGCCGAGAGCCTTTTCGACCAGTTGCACTGCCTCAGCATGCTTTTCGCCGATGTGATCCAGCGCGCCATATACGATGGATTCGGCCACAGACTTCTTGCCGCTCTTCATCACCATGTTGATGAAACGGGCGATGAGCTGGCTGCCGTGCTTGGGATCAGGCAGCACCAGACGGGCGGGATGGGAACCTTTACGCGACATAGTTACTGTCCTTCAATTAGCTCTTCGGGCGCTTGGCGCCGTACTTCGAACGACTCTGGCGGCGCTTAGTAACGCCCGCGCAGTCGAGACTGCCGCGCCTAATGACCTCGTAGCCGTTGGTCAGGCGCACCTTGGCAACCTTACGCAAGGCCGAGTTCGGCTTTTTGGGGGTAGTGGTGTAAACGCGCGTGCAGACGCCGCGACGCTGCGGGCTGCTTTGCAGGGCCGGCGAAGCGCTCTTATAGCTCTTCGGGCTGCGGGATTTGCGCACCAGCTGATTGACTGTCGTCATGCGAAGCTATTCCTGGGAAACATAAAGGCAGACCGACAAAACCGGTCTGCCAAGAAGCGGGAATTTAACATGGGCGCCTTACCTCAAGCAAGGAAACACCCGCCGTCCTAGACTCGAACACGAGGCGCATTCCATGCGCCTCATTTCGTATGTCGGCGAGCAAGCCGGGGGGGGCTTACTCGATACCTGCATCAGTGCCTACCGGCGCCTCCGCAAAGGAGACCTGGGAGGAACCAGAAAGGGTTTCCAGTTCCGAGGCGGTCAACCCGCCTTGGCGATGACGCTGCGCGTGATACGCCAGACCCGTACCTGCCGGAATCAGACGGCCGACAATAACATTTTCCTTCAGACCACGCAAGGTATCACGCGTACCACGAACCGCCGCTTCGGTAAGAACGCGAGTGGTTTCCTGGAACGATGCGGCCGAAATAAACGACTCGGTCGCCAGCGATGCCTTGGTGATACCCAGCAGCACCGACTGGAATTCAGCCGGACGCTCGTTACGGGTCACCGCGCGATCGTTTTCGCCATTGATCCGCACGCGCTCCACCTGTTCGCCACGCAGATAGTGGCTCTCACCCGGCTCGGTGATCTCGACTTTGCGCAGCATCTGACGAATGATCGTTTCGATGTGCTTGTCGTTGATCTTCACACCTTGCAGGCGGTAGACGTCCTGGATTTCCTTGACCAGGTACGCAGCGAGCGGCTCCACACCCAGCAAACGCAGGATGTCGTGCGGATTGGGCTCGCCGTCCACGACGGTTTCACCCTTCTCCACGTGCTCGCCTTCAAACACGATGACCTGACGCCACTTCGGAATCAGCTCTTCGTGCTCGTTGCCATCGCTGTCCTTGATGATCAGGCGCTGCTTGCCCTTGGTGTCCTTACCAAAGCTGACCACGCCCGAACGCTCGGCAAGAATGGCCGGTTCTTTCGGCTTGCGGGCTTCGAACAAGTCGGCAACGCGCGGCAGACCACCGGTGATGTCGCGGGTCTTGGAGGTTTCCTGCGGGATACGGGCAACCACGTCACCCACGCCCACTTCGGCGCCGTTCTGGATCGACACGATCGCACCGGCCGGGAGGAAGTACTGCGCCGGCACATCGGTGCCCGGCAACTTGAGCTCGCGGCCCTTGTTGTCTTCCAGGCGCACGATCGGACGCAGATCCTTGGCCGCGGTACCGCGACGCTTCGGATCGGTCACCACCGCCGACTCCAGGCCGGTGAGTTCGTCGGTCTGGCTCTGCACGGTGACGCCATCGATGAAGTCGATGAAGCGCACCACACCGGCCACTTCCGACACGATCGGATGGGTATGCGGATCCCAGTTGGCGATGGTCTGGCCAGCCTTGACCGGCGCACCATCTTTCACCGTGATGGTGGCGCCGTAGGGCACCTTGTAGCGCTCACGCTCGCGACCGTTGGCGTCGATCACCGACACTTCGCCCGAGCGCGACACGGCTACCAGATGACCCTGGGCGTGTTGCACGGTCTTCAAGTTGTTGAACTTCACCGCGCCGGTGGTTTTCACCGACACGTTGTCGACTGCCGCCGCACGCGACGCCGCACCACCGATGTGGAACGTACGCATCGTAAGCTGCGTGCCGGGCTCACCGATCGACTGTGCAGCGACCACGCCCACCGCTTCACCCATGTTCACCAGGTGACCGCGAGCAAGATCGCGGCCGTAGCACAGCGCGCAAACACCGTGGCTGGCTGCACAGGTAATGGACGAACGCACCTTGATCGACTGCACGCCCGCCTTGTCGAGCTTTTCGACCAGCGCTTCGTCCAGCAGGGTGTCGCGGGTGACGATCGGCTCGTCGCCCTCCCCCGGGCCGTACACATCTTCGGCCACCACGCGGCCGAGCACGCGCTCGCGCAGCGGTTCGACCACGTCGCCACCTTCCACGATCGGCTGCATGATCAGGCCTTCCTCGGTACCGCAATCGGTCGAGGTGATGACCACGTCCTGCGCCACGTCGACGAGACGACGGGTGAGGTAACCGGAGTTCGCCGTCTTCAACGCCGTATCCGCAAGACCCTTACGAGCACCGTGCGTCGAGTTGAAGTACTGCAGAACGTTCAGGCCTTCGCGGAAGTTCGCCTTAATGGGCGTCTCGATGATCGAGCCGTCCGGGCGCGCCATCAGGCCACGCATACCGGCAAGCTGACGAATCTGCGCCACCGAACCACGCGCGCCGGAGTCGGCCATGATGTACAGCGAGTTCATGGACTTCTGCGCGACGGTTTTACCTTCGGCATCAGCAACCTTTTCGGTACCGATACCGTCGATCATCGCCTTGGCGACCTGCTCGTTGGTGCGTGACCAGATGTCGACCACCTTGTTGTAGCGCTCGCCGGCGGTGACCAGACCCGACTGGTATTGCTCCTGGATCTCGACCACTTCCTTCTCGGCTTCTTCCAGAATGCCCTTCTTCTCGGCCGGAATGATCATGTCGTCGATGCCGATGGAGATACCGGCGCGCGTCGCGAAACGGAAGCCGGTGTACATCAGTTGGTCGGCGAAGATCACCGTGTCCTTTAGACCCAGGCGGCGATAGCACTGGTTAATCAGGCGCGAGATGTTCTTCTTGGTGAGCTCGGTGTTGGCCAGCTCGAACGGCAGGCCTTCGGGCATGATTTCAGCCAGCAGCGCACGGCCCACGGTGGTTTCCATCAGCGAAATGCTGCTGGTACGCTCACCGCTGTCATGCACGTGCACCTGCTTGAGGCGCACCTTGATCTTGGCGTGCAGCTCGATCACGCGATTTTCGTACGCACGGCGCACTTCAGTGATGCTAGAGAACACCATGCCGGTGCCCTTCGCATTCACCAGTTCGCGCGTCATGTAATACAGGCCCAACACCACGTCCTGCGTCGGCACGATGATCGGTTCACCGTTCGCCGGCGACAGGATGTTGTTGGTCGACATCATCAGCGCGCGCGCTTCGAGCTGCGCTTCGATCGACAGCGGCACGTGCACGGCCATCTGGTCACCGTCGAAGTCCGCGTTGAACGCGGTACAGACGAGCGGATGCAGCTGGATGGCCTTGCCTTCGATCAGCTTTGGCTCGAACGCCTGGATGCCGAGACGGTGCAGCGTCGGTGCACGGTTCAGCAGTACCGGATGCTCGCGGATCACCTCTTCGAGGATGTCCCACACCATCGGCTCTTCGCGCTCGACCAGCTTCTTGGCCGCCTTGATGGTGGTGGCCTCGCCGCGTGCCTGCAGTTTGGCGAAGATGAAGGGCTTGAACAACTCAAGCGCCATCTTCTTCGGCAGACCGCATTGGTGCAGGCGCAGCGTCGGACCAACCACGATCACCGAACGACCGGAGTAGTCCACGCGCTTGCCGAGCAGGTTCTGACGGAAACGCCCCTGCTTGCCCTTGATCATGTCGGCGAGCGACTTCAGAGCGCGCTTGTTGGTGCCGGTGATGGCACGGCCGCGACGGCCGTTATCCATCAGCGCGTCGACCGATTCCTGCAGCATGCGCTTTTCGTTGCGCACGATGATGTCGGGCGCATTGAGTTCAAGCAGGCGCTTCAGGCGGTTGTTGCGGTTGATGACGCGGCGATACAGATCATTCAGATCGGACGTCGCGAAACGGCCACCGTCAAGCGGCACCAGCGGACGCAGGTCCGGCGGCAGCACGGGCAACACGGTCATGACCATCCATTCCGGACGGTTGCCGGATTCAAGGAAGGCCTCGATCAGCTTGACGCGCTTGGTGAGGCGCTTGAGCTTGGTTTCCGAGTTAGTGGAAGCGATCTCTTCCTTGAGGCGAATCACTTCACCCGGAAGATCCAGCGACTTCAGCAACTCGTACACGGCTTCCGCACCCATGCGGGCGTCGAATTCATCACCGTGTTCTTCTACGGCTTCGAGGTACTGATCTTCGCTGAGCAGCTGACCACGCTCAAGCGCCGTCAAACCTGGATCGATCACCACGAAGGCTTCGAAGTACAGGATGCGCTCGATGTCGCGCAGGGTCATATCCAGCATCAGACCGATGCGGGACGGCAGCGACTTCAGGAACCAGATGTGCGCGACCGGGCTGGCCAGCTCGATGTGGCCCATGCGTTCACGACGCACCTTGGCGAGCGTGACTTCGGTGCCGCACTTTTCGCAAACCACGCCGCGATGCTTCATGCGTTTGTACTTGCCGCACAAGCACTCGTAGTCCTTCACCGGACCGAAAATGGCGGCACAAAACAGGCCGTCACGCTCCGGCTTGAAGGTACGATAGTTGATCGTTTCGGGCTTCTTCACCTCGCCGTACGACCAAGAACGGATCAGCTCCGGCGACGCCAGTGCGATCTTGATCGAATCGAACTCCGGCGTGGTGCGCTGCTGATTGAACAGATTGAGCAAATCTTTCATTGCATAAGCTCCTGTAACCCGCGGGTTACTTGATCTCTTCCAGGTCGATGTCGATGCCGAGCGAGCGGATTTCCTTCACAAGCACGTTGAAGGATTCCGGCATGCCCGCCGCCATCTCGTGGTTACCGTCGACGATGTTCTTGTACATCTGGTTGCGGCCCTGTACGTCGTCGGACTTCACCGTGAGCATTTCCTGCAGGGTGTAAGCCGCGCCGTAGGCCTCGAGCGCCCAGACTTCCATTTCGCCGAAACGCTGACCGCCGAACTGCGCCTTACCGCCCAGCGGCTGCTGGGTGACGAGCGAGTACGGACCCGTCGAACGCGCGTGCATCTTGTCGTCGACCAAGTGGTTGAGTTTCAGGTAGTGCATGTAGCCAACGGTGACCGGACGATCAAACGCTTCGCCGGTGCGACCGTCGAACAGCGTGGTCTGGCCCGACTCCGGCAGTTCCGCCAGCCTCAGCATCGCCTTCAGCTCCGCTTCCTCGGCACCGTCGAACACCGGCGTGGCCATTGGCACACCATCCTGAAGGTTGTTCGCCAAGGTGAGGATTTCCTCATCGCTAAGCGACTTCAGGTCGACGTGCTGCACGGCACCGGCGACGTGGTGGTTGTAGATCTGATCGAGGAACTCACGGATCTTCGCCACCTTCTCCTGCGCTTCGAGCATCTGCTGGATCTTCTTGCCCAGACCTTTCGCGGCCCAGCCCAAGTGCACTTCCAGAATCTGACCGATGTTCATACGCGAAGGCACGCCCAGCGGGTTCAGGCAGATGTCGATCGACGTACCGTCAGCCATGTACGGCATGTCTTCCACCGGCACCACGTTCGATACCACACCCTTGTTACCGTGACGACCCGCCATCTTGTCGCCCGGCTGGATGCGGCGCTTCACGGCCAGGAACACCTTGACCATCTTCAGCACGCCCGGCGCGAGGTCATCGCCCTGGGTGATCTTCGCCTGCTTCTCCTTGAAACGCTTGTCGAACTCTTCCTTGTGGCGCTTGACCTGTTCGGATGCGCGCTCGAGGAATTCGACCGTGGCTTCGTCCTTCGGATTGACCTTGAACCAATCGTCCTTCTTCAGGCCATCGAGATACTCGTTGGTGATCTCAGCGCCGCGCTTGAGGCCAGCCGGACCGCTGTTGGCGACCTTGCCAACAAGCTGCGCACGCATACGGTTGTAGATCGCGCCTTCGAGGATGCGGAACTGGTCGTCGAAGTCCTTACGGATTCGCTTGATTTCCATTTCCTCGATCTGGCGGGCGCGCTTGTCCTTCTCGATACCATCGCGCGTGAACACCTGCACGTCGATAACGGTGCCATCCATGCCCGGCGGAACACGCAGCGAGCTGTCCTTCACATCGGACGCCTTTTCGCCAAAGATCGCGCGGAGCAGTTTCTCTTCTGGCGTGAGCTGGCTCTCGCCCTTCGGCGTGACCTTGCCGACCATGATGTCGCCGGCCTTCACTTCCGCACCGATGTACACAATGCCGGATTCGTCCAGACGTGCCAGCGCCTGTTCACCCACGTTCGGGATGTCGGCGGTGATTTCTTCGGCACCCAGCTTCGTATCACGCGCGATACAGGACAGCTCCTCAATGTGGATCGAGGTGTAGCGGTCTTCTTGCACGACGCGCTCGGAGAGCAGAATCGAGTCTTCGAAGTTGTAGCCGTTCCACGGCATGAAGGCGATCAGCATGTTCTGGCCGAGCGCAAGTTCGCCCAGATCCGTCGAGGAGCCGTCGGCCAGCGTGTCGCCCTTCGCCACGACGTCACCGACGTTCACCAGCGGACGCTGATTGAGGTTGGTGTTCTGGTTGGAGCGGGTGTACTTGGTCAGCGTGTAGATATCGACGCCAGCGTCGTTCTCGCCAACTTCGGCCTCGTTCACGCGCACCACGATACGTGCGGCATCGACCTGGTCGATCACGCCACCGCGCTTGGCGGTGACGATGACGCCCGAGTCACGCGCCACAGCGCGCTCGATGCCGGTACCAACCAGCGGAGTCTGCGAGCGCAGGGTCGGCACGGCCTGACGCTGCATGTTCGCGCCCATCAGCGCGCGGTTCGCATCGTCGTGCTCCAGGAATGGCACGAGCGCCGCCGCGACCGACACGGTCTGCATCGGCGAAACGTCCATGTAGTTGATCTCGGCCGACGGGCGCAACTCGGATTCACCGCGGAAACGGCAGGACACGAAGTCTTCGACGAAGCGTCCGTCCTTGAGCGGCGAGTTCGCCTGCGCGATCACGTGGTCGCCCTCTTCGATCGCCGACAGATATTCCACCTGGTTGGTGACCTTGCCGTCCACGACTTTGCGGTACGGCGTCTCGAGGAAGCCGTACTGGTTGGTACGCGCGTACACGGCGAGCGAGTTGATCAGGCCGATGTTCGGACCTTCCGGCGTTTCGATGGTGCAGACGCGGCCATAGTGAGTCGGATGCACGTCGCGCACTTCGAAGCCTGCGCGCTCGCGCGTCAGACCGCCTGGACCCAGTGCAGATACGCGACGCTTATGCGTCACTTCCGACAGCGGGTTGTTCTGGTCCATGAACTGCGAGAGCTGCGAGGAACCAAAGAACTCCTTCACCGCTGCCGCGACTGGCTTGGCGTTGATCAGATCCTGCGGGGTCAGGCCATCGGCTTCGGCGAGCGACAGGCGCTCGCGCACGGCGCGCTCCACGCGCACCAAGCCGATGCGGAAGGTGTTTTCCGCCATTTCACCCACCGAGCGAACGCGACGGTTGCCGAGATGGTCGATGTCGTCCACCGTGCCATGACCGTTCTTGATGTCGATCAGCACTTTCAGCACATCGAGGATGTCGGACTGATCACCCTGCGAGGCCACCAGCGTCTGTGCCTCTTCACTCTTCAGCTCGCCGAAGTACTTTTGGTCGAACAACACACCCGGGCCGAGGATGTCCTTGCGGCCGACGCGGCGGTTGAACTTCATGCGACCCACGGCCGACAGGTCGTAACGATCGAAGGTAAAGAACAGATTGAAGAACAGGTTCTGCGCTGCTTCCTTGGTCGGCGGCTCGCCCGGGCGCATCATGCGATAGATTTCCACCAGCGCTTCAAGCTGCGTCTTGGTGTTGTCTATGCGCAGGGTGTGCGAGATGTACGCGCCACGATCGAGATCGTTCACGTACAGCGTAGGCAACGTTTCAATACCGGCCTTGCGGAAGTTTTCCAGCTGCTCAGCAGTGATTTCGTCGTTCGCCGACGCCAACAGTTCGCCGGTCTTCGGATCAACGATGTCGATGGCCAGAATGCGACCAACCGGGTAGTCATCCGGCACTTCCAGCGCAGTGATGTTCTCCGCGGCAAGCTGGCGCACGTGACGCGCCGTGATGCGCTTGCCGGCTTCCACCAGCACCTTCTCACCGATCATCAGATCGAAGCTCAGCGTTTCACCGCGCAAACGCTCGGCGACCAGCTCCAACGTGGTGCCACCCTTCTTGCCCAGGTGGAACACGTTGTGCTCGAAGAAGATGGTGAGCATCTCTTCATTGCTGTAGCCAAGCGCGCGCAACAACACTGTCACCGGTAACTTGCGGCGACGGTCGATACGGGTGAACAGGGCGTCCTTCGGGTCGAATTCGAAATCCAACCACGAGCCGCGGTAAGGAATCACGCGTGCAGAGAACAGCAGCTTGCCAGAGCTGTGCGTCTTGCCACGATCGTGGTCGAAGAACACACCCGGCGAGCGATGCAGCTGCGACACGATCACGCGTTCGGTGCCGTTGATGATGAAGGTACCGGTATCGGTCATGAGCGGAATTTCGCCCATGTAGACTTCTTGCTCCTTCACGTATTTGACGGCCTTCTTCGAGGCCGGACTGTCCTTGTCATAGATCACCAGACGCACGGTTACGCGCAGTGGGGCACCGAACGTCATGCCACGGTTACGGCATTCACGCTCGTCGAACGGCGGCTCACCGAGACGGTAATCAACGTATTCAAGGGCCGCGTTGCCCGAATAGCTGACGATCGGGAACACGGACTTCAAGGCGGCGTGCAGACCTTTGTCTTCGCGCTGCTTGGGAGCAATGTCCTCTTGCAGGAATTCACGGTAGGAATCGGTCTGGATTGTCAGCAGGTTGGGCACGCCCAGTACGGGCGGACGCTTGCCGAAATCCTTGCGGATACGCTTCTTCTCGGTAAACGAGTAGGTCATGGTCGGTGACGCCTCGGTTCGCTGTGGCGCCGGTGGTGCACACACCGGCAAAATGAAAAAAATTTTGGAGGGGGAATCGAGGATGAAGAGTCGTAACCCGTTCATCCTCCATGCCCCGACTCCGGCACTTCCTTCGCCGCGCTGAAAAGGCCCATGCCTGTTTCAGCTTGGATGAGCTGAACACCAGAGTGTCCAGTTCATTGACGACAGGCCTTCCTGCCCTGCGTAGGTCGCTTCGGGCGAGCATTTCGCCGAAGCGGGCAAAGCCCGGGGACTTACGCCCCCAGGCTTGCGTGACGCTGGATCAAACTGACGGCGCGCAAGGGCGCCAATTACTTCAGTTCGACCTTGGCGCCGGCGGCTTCGAGGTCCTTCTTGAACTTCTCGGCGTCTTCCTTCGACACGGCTTCCTTCAGGACGCCACCCGACTCGGTCAGGTCCTTGGCTTCCTTCAGGCCGAGGCCGGTGATCGCGCGAACGGCCTTGATCACGTCGACCTTCTTGTCGCCGGCGTTCACGAGAACGACGTCGAATTCAGTCTTCTCTTCGACAGCCGGAGCTGCAGCACCACCACCACCAGCCATGACGACCGGGGCGGCAGCAGACACACCAAACTTTTCTTCGATGGCCTTCACCAGCTCCATCACTTCCATGAGCGACTTGGCGGCTACGGCTTCAACGATCTGTTCGTTGGTAAGGGACATTGTTGTTTCCTCTGGAAATTGTATTCAGTTGAATCGCGTCGAACTTAGGCAGACGCGGCTTCGGCTGGAGCTTCGCCACCACCCTGCTTGTCAGCCACGGCCTTGACGGCGCGCGCAAACATTGCTGCGGGTTCGGCCAGCACACGGGCCAGCATGGCAAGGGCTTCTTCACGGGTCGGCAGCGAGGCCAGCACATCGACGTGCGCAGCTGGCAACAGCTTGCCTTCCACCGAGACGACCTTCGCCTTCAGCTTGTCGTTGCTCTTGGCAAATTCCTTGATCAGACGACCGGCAGCGCCGGGTTCTTCCGTCGAGAATGCGTACAGGAGCGGGCCGGTCAGGGCGTCTTTGACGACCTCAAACTCGGTGCCCACCACGGCGCGCGAAGCGAGCGTATTCTTGACGACTTTCAAGAACACACCGGACTCGCGGGCCTTCTTGCGCATCGCGGTCATTTGTTCGACCGTGGTGCCCGCATACTCGGCAGCGACCAAGGAGTGAGCCTTCGCGGCCACGGCGGCCAGTTCGGCGACTACTTCTTGCTTCTGAGAGAGATTCAGAGCCATATCACTCCTCCAAATTAAATCCGCTTACGGCTCCTGCCGCTTGCGGTCCTGAGCGATGCCTTCCTTGACATCGGGGACGTGAGAGTCCCGGGTGGTGGCCTTTCCAGAGAAATTCCAGAAGGGGCAGCACCATCTACGCAGGCCTGGCCAGAGCCGGATTAAGCGACCTCGTTGGCGGCGACGGCGATTCCTTTGCCAATTCGAGCTCCATGCCCGTCGTCGTCGCGCGCTGGTCGCGCCTGCGGTCTTTGACGGCGGCTCCGGCTACTGCCAGGGCTGCCCTCAAAAACTTGCCTGCGCGAAATAGCTTCCACGCAGGACTTGAATGTCTTACTTGGCCGAGGCAGCACTCAGGGTCGACGTATCGACCGGCACACCCACGCCCATCGTGCTGGACAGCGCAACCTTCTGCAGGTACTGGCCCTTGGCCGTGGCCGGCTTCGCCTTCATCAGATCGGCGATCAGTGCATTCAGGTTGTCAGCAAGCTGTGCTGCTTCGAAGTTGGCCTTGCCGATGGTGGCGTGGATGATGCCCGCCTTGTCGTTGCGGAACTTCACCTGGCCAGCCTTGGCGTTCTTCACGGCCGTGACGACGTCAGCGGTGACCGAGCCGTCCTTCGGGTTCGGCATCAAGCCGCGGGGGCCGAGCAACTGACCCAATTTACCGACCACGCGCATGGCGTCCGGCGTAGCAATCACGCGACCGAAATCGAGATCACCCGCCTGCATGCGCTCGGCCAAGTCGTCCATGCCGACAGCGTCGGCACCAGCGGCCTTGGCAGCCTCAGCCTTTTCACCGGCCGGGCAAAACACGGCGACTTTGATGGTCTTGCCGGTGCCGTGCGGCAGCAACGACGAGCCGCGCACACCTTGATCGGACTTCTTGGCGTCAATGCCGAGGCGCACAGCGACGTCGACGGATTCGACGAACTTCGCCTTGGCGTTGTTCTTGACGATATTGAGAGCTTCATCCAGGCCATAGACCTTGCCCGGCTGCACTGCGGCCTGAGCGGCCTTCAAACGCTTCGTAAGCTTTGCCATGTCTTAACCCTCCACCACCAGGCCCATGCTACGCGCGCTACCGGCGATGGTGCGCACTGCGGCATCCAGATCAGCAGCCGTGAGATCCGGCTCCTTCTGCTTGGCAACGTCTTCCAGTTGCTTGCGCGTGATCTTGCCAACCTTGTCGGTGTTCGGCTTGGACGATCCCTTGGCGACGCCCGTGACCTTCTTGATCAGTACCGATGCCGGAGGTGTCTTGGTGATAAAGGTAAAAGTACGGTCCGAGTAGGCCGTGATGATGACCGGGATCGGAAGACCCGGCTCCATCTTCTGCGTGGCGGCGTTGAACGCCTTGCAGAACTCCATAATGTTCAGGCCGCGCTGACCGAGGGCCGGTCCCACGGGAGGCGACGGGTTAGCCTGACCGGCCTTGACCTGCAGCTTGATATAACCGACAACTTTCTTTGCCATTTGAGGTTTCCTCGCGAGTTCTAGCGCCCTGCGGCTCCTCGCCGTATACATTCCCTGTTGAGAGGAGAGCCCACGATCCCGCGGACTCCAGAAATACGGACACGCCGAGTCAAAAGACTCCGGCGTGAACCGAATAGTTTAGAGATGATCCGGGCTTTAAGCAAGCCCTGTGCCGAATGGGTAGATCAGGCCTTCTCGACCTGCCCGAACTCCAGCTCGACCGGTGTGGAGCGCCCAAAAATCAGCACCGCCACGCGCAACCGACTCTTCTCGTAATTGACTTCTTCGACTACACCGTTGAAGTCGTTGAACGGGCCATCGATGACGCGAACCATTTCGCCCGGCTCGAACAGCACCTTGGGCTTGGGCTTGTCCACACCTTCACGGACGCGGCTGAGAATCGTATCGGCTTCGCTATCGCGGATTGGCATGGGACGATCGGCCGTACCGCCGATAAAGCCCATCACCTTGGGCGTTTCCTTCACCAAATGCCAGCATTCGTCATCGATGCGCGGCGCCTTGCCTTCGGTATCGGTTTCGATCTGCACCAGCACATAGCCAGGGAAGAACTTGCGCTCGCTGCGGCGCTTCTGGCCGCTGCGCATTTCCACGACTTCCTCGGTGGGCACCAGCACTTCGCCGAACTTCTCTTCCATGCCGGCACGATGGATGCGCTCGATCAGCGATTTCTTAACCTGGTTCTCGAACCCGGAATAAGCATGGACGACATACCAACGCTTGCTCATTGCGGTCTCCTCAAGAACCCAGCTTCAGTAACCAGTCGAGCACGACCGACTTCAGGATCAGGTCAATCAACCCCAACAGCAGAGAGAGTACGACGACCACAAGAATAATGATGCCGGTGGTCTTGATCGTCTCGTCCCGTGTGGGCCAGACCACCTTGCGCATTTCGAACTGCGACTCGGCAAGGAAGTGACGCGTGCGGCGACCTGGCGCCGTAAAGGCAGCAATCGCCAGGGCGATGATCACGGCAACCAGGATGGTAATCAGACGCAGCGGGGAGGCCGCACCGATATTTCCGAGATAGGTATAGCCGACGATACCGGCCGCCAGCACCAGCACGGCCAGCACCAGCTTGCCGATATCGGCACCGCTCGTGCCTTTGGACTGTTCAGCCTTGGTATTCATGCGCGTCATGCGGGTGACTCGAATCTCAGCCATACAGGCTTCGCGATGCACCCGCCATCATTCCTATAGAGAAGATGGCACGCCAGGAGGGACTCGAACCCCCAACCTGCGGTTTTGGAGACCGCTGCTCTGCCAATTGAGCTACTGGCGTACGGAGTTAAAACTTACGGGACCCGGTACTGGAGCCAGGCACTCGAAAGACATTGGGGCAGTGCCCAATCTTTCCGAGTCCCGAGTTCCAGTCTCGAGTCCCGCCGATGATATTACTTGGTGATCTTGGCGACGACGCCAGCACCCACCGTGCGGCCACCTTCGCGGATCGCGAAGCGCAGACCTTCGGTCATCGCGATCGGCGAGATCAGCGTGACCTTCATCTTCACGTTGTCGCCCGGCATCACCATCTCCACGCCTTCCGGCAGCTCCACCGCGCCGGTCACGTCCGTCGTACGGAAGTAGAACTGCGGACGGTAGCCCTTGAAGAACGGGGTATGACGGCCACCCTCTTCCTTCGACAGTACATACACCTCGGCCTCGAAGTCGGTGTGCGGGGTGATCGAACCCGGCTTGGCCAACACCTGACCACGCTCCACGTCTTCACGCTTCGTGCCGCGCAGCAGCAGACCCACGTTGTC
>NZ_BMJA01000001.1:787262-1041045 GCF_014642835.1 Dyella nitratireducens
GGAGATCGAGAACACGTCTTCCACCGGCATCAGGAACGCCTTGTCCAGCACGCGCACCGGCTCAGGGATGTAGCTGTCCAGCGCATCCACCAGCGCAATGATCGCCGGCACGCCGATGTCCGACTGGTCGCCTTCCAGCGCCAGCTTGGCCGATCCCTTGATGATCGGGGTGTCGTCGCCCGGGAATTCGTACTTGCTGAGCAGTTCGCGTACTTCCATCTCCACCAACTCGAGCAGTTCAGCGTCGTCCACCATGTCGGCCTTGTTCAGGAACACGACGATGTACGGCACGCCCACCTGACGGCTCAGCAGGATGTGTTCGCGCGTCTGCGGCATCGGGCCATCCGCGGCCGAGCACACCAGGATCGCACCGTCCATCTGCGCCGCACCCGTGATCATGTTCTTCACGTAGTCGGCGTGGCCCGGGCAGTCCACATGGGCGTAGTGGCGGTTCGGCGATTCGTATTCCACGTGCGCCGTCGAGATCGTGATACCGCGCGCCTTCTCTTCCGGCGCCGCATCGATCTGGTCGTAGCCCTTGAACTCACCGCCAAAACGATCCGCTCCCACCTTCGTCAGCGCCGCCGTCAGCGTCGTCTTGCCGTGGTCCACGTGGCCAATCGTCCCCACGTTTACGTGCGGCTTGGTGCGTTCGAATTTACCCTTTGCCATGAGCGCTACATCCCAATGGAGTCTGAGTGATAAGGAAACCTAAACGAGCTATCAGGCGATACCGCTTGTAGCCAATGCGTGGTGCTCATGACTGGAATCGAACCAGCGACCTCTTCCTTACCAAGGAAGTGCTCTACCGACTGAGCTACATGAGCACAAAAAACTTGAGTGACGAGATCAATGGAGCGGGAGACGGGAATCGAACCCGCACCATCAGCTTGGAAGGCTGAGGTTCTACCATTGAACTACTCCCGCTCGGTGCGGAACTCGTCTCTCGACCGCATCGGCGCATTCAACCGCTTTTGCGATCTGCCTTCCAGTCTGACCACAGTCACCCGTGGCAATCGACTGGTGGAGGGAGGTGGATTCGAACCACCGAAGGCGTGAGCCAGCAGATTTACAGTCTGCCCCCGTTGGCCGCTTGGGTATCCCTCCAACAAAGAACGGCTATTGTGTGGATCGGGGCTTGGTGTGTCAACACCTTGACGAGCGAAACGGCCGATTTTTCGTGACTTTTCCGGACGAAGCAGCGCGTTGCTTCAGTCGTTTCCCGCACCGCGCGTATCGACCAATTGCGCCATGCTCTTGGATATCTCCAGTAGATGCCTTGCCTGCTCCTGCAACCGGCGCTCGTTTTCATCGCGCGGTGTCCACGGCGGCACGGGTGTGGGCTTGCCCTCAGGCTTGTCCAGCGCGACGAACACCATCACACAGCTGGTTGCCAGCCGCTCCTCGCCGCTACGCAGATCGCGCGCCAGCACATCCACCGCCATCTGCATGCTGGAGGTACCTGTGTAGATCAATTTAGCCCGAACGCTGACCAGATCGCCGATCAGGATTGGCTTGACGAACTGGATGCCGCTCACCGCCGCCGTGACGCAATATGCGCCACTCCAACCCACGGCACAGGCGTAGCCGGCCTGGTCGATCCACTTCATCACCATGCCGCCGTGCACCTTGCCGCCGAAATTCACATCGGAAGGCTGGGCAAGGAAACGGAATGTGACTTCGTGTTGCTGGCCTGACATGGGATCTCCAACCGATACGCCGACGCGGGGGCTGCATTATGCCCGCTTGCTACGCTGCATCGGCAACCGCAGGCTCATGGGTGTAGTGATTACGCCATTCGGCGAAGGCCGTTCTGGGCCGTCCGCATGAAAACCGAGACGAACGTATACAGGCACGGCACAACGCGTGGCATTGAGCGTGAATCGTCGAGTGCCGGCACGCCGAATCGCATCATGCAATGTACGCTGCCAAAGTCGGCGCGCGATGCCCTGCCCTTGATAGCGCGTACTGACGTAAAAATGCACGAGATGGCTGTCATCGCGCGTGGCCGCGACACCGACCAGCACGTCGCCCAAATAGGCCAAGTGGAAGCGCTGGCCATCCATGATCTTCTGACGCAGTATCTTGGCCGAAAGACGCGCGAGCAATTCGCGGCCAATTTTGCGCGACTGATCGGGCAATACCCATCGCTGTACGACGCGACGACTGAGTACGCCGATGGCGCGCGCATCATCCGTTTGTGCGAGTCGTATCCGCAATACATCTTGAGACATCGGCATCTACTCCATGCACCGGGGTACATGCTCGCATGAAAAAAGCCCCGCTTACGCGGGGCTTCAAACCTCAGACGTTGAACAGGAAGTGCATCACGTCACCATCCTTCACGACATATTCCTTGCCTTCCTTGCGCAGCTTGCCGGCTGACGCAGCACCCGACTCGCCCTTGTACTGAATGAAGTCATCGTAGGAAACCGTTTCTGCGCGAATGAAGCCACGCTCGAAATCCGTGTGAATCACGCCCGCAGCTTGTGGCGCAGTGAAGCCGCGCTTGATGGTCCATGCACGCACTTCCTTCACACCGGCAGTGAAGTAGGTCTGCAGATTGAGCAGCTTGTAACCGGCCCGAATCACACGGTTGAGACCGGGTTCTTCCAGGCCAAGATCCTTGAGAAATTCGTCACGGTCGGCATCATCGAGCTGCGAGAGCTCCTCCTCGATGGCCGCACACACCGGCACCACTTCAGCACCTTCAGCGATGGCACGGGCACGCACGGCGTCAAGATGCGGATTATTTTCGAAACCGTCCTCGCGCACGTTGGCGATGTACATCAAAGGCTTCAACGTGAGCAGAAACAGATCACGCACCAGCGCCTTTTCATCTTCATCGAGGCCCAGGCTACGCGCCGTCTTGCCCTCATTGAGGCCTGCAGCGAGCTTTTGCAGCACCGGCTTCTTGGCCAGCGCTTCCTTGTCATTGGCCTTGGCGGCGCGCTCGGCACGATTCAGTGCCTTTTCAACGGAATCGAGGTCAGCCAGTGCCAGCTCGGTATCGATGGTTTCGATATCCGCGATCGGATCGACCTTGCCGGCCACATGAATGATGTCGCCGTGTTCGAAGCAGCGCACGACATGTGCAATGGCATCCACTTCGCGAATATGCGCCAGGAATTTGTTGCCCAGGCCCTCACCTTTCGAAGCACCGGCCACCAGACCGGCGATGTCGACGAACTCGACGGCGGTGGGAATCACCTTCTGCGGATTGACGATGTCCGACAACGCCTGCAGACGCGGATCAGGCACCGGGACCACGCCCACGTTCGGCTCGATCGTGCAGAACGGGAAGTTCGCCGCAGCAATACCCGCCTTGGTCAGCGCATTGAACAAGGTGGATTTGCCGACGTTAGGCAGGCCGACGATGCCGCATTTGATGCCCATGGTTTGTTGATCCGGATATGAAACTGAAAAGGGAAATAGTAAACGGCCATCGGCCGTTCAACGCATTGCTGGTGTATGCAACTGCTGCATCGCCTTGTCGAACTGCCCATCAACCGCCAGCGGCAGTACGTTCAGCGCGCGAGCCATGCCGTCCAGCATCGCGTCTTCATCATTGGCGGAGGGGGGACCCAGCACCCAGGACGTGACTTGATCCTTGTGGCCGGGATGACCGATGCCAAGGCGCAGTCGATGAAATTTGCCATGACCAAGATGAGCCATGATGTCGCGCAAACCATTCTGACCACCGTGACCGCCATCGAACTTAAGGCGCACAGCACCGGCGGGCAGATCCAGATCGTCATGCGCGACCAGGCACTCCTCCGGCTCAATCTTGTAGTAACGCAGCGCTGAAACGACGGCGATGCCGCTCTTGTTCATGAAGGTGGCGGGCTTCAGCAGCCACACCGATTCACCGCCGATGCGCAGCTTGCAGATTTCCCCATGCAATTTGCCGTCGAAGCCGAAGCGCTCGTTCTGCCCCGCTGCCAGGGCGTCAACAAACCAGAACCCGGCATTGTGCCGGGTTCTGAGGTATTCGGTACCGGGATTACCCAGTCCGACGATGAGTCGTAGGCCTGCCATGGGTCGGAAGTTCGCCGCGAGGTTGGCCCCTCACCCCTCCCCCTCTCCCGGAAGGGGGAGAGGCAAGTTCGAGGAGAAGCGAATTACTTCTTGGTTTCCTTGGGAGCCTCGGCAGCCGGCTGGCCCTCGGCACCTTCGGCGGCCGGTGCTTCTTCCACTTCTTCCTGCACCGTCACAGCGGACACTACTGCCACGTCGTGATCGACACCCAGGTGCAGTGCCGGGATTTCCACGTTCGCCGATAGCTTGAGCTGCGACAAATGGATGATGTCGCCGGGCTTCAGATCAGCCAGGTCGAGTTCGATGAACTCCGGCAGATCCTTCGGCAAGCAGGAAACTTCCACTTCGTTGAGGTTGTGCGAGATCACCACGCCCGAGGCCTTGCCGGCCGGGGACTTTTCCTGATTCAGGAAGTGGACCGGCACATTCACGCGGATCGCTTCGTTCTCGTTGATGCGCTGGAAGTCCATGTGCAGCATCTGGTGCTTGAACGGATGCTTCTGCCAGTCGCGCACCAGCACCTTCTGCACCTTGCCGTCGACGTTCAGGTCAAGCACGGAGGAGAAGAACCACTCGTGGCGGGCGGCGAGCAGGATGGTGTTGTGCTCGATCTGGATGCTCTCTGCGGCCTGGCCCGCACCGTAAACCACTGCGGGCACGAAGGACGCACGACGCAGGCGGCGGCTCGCACCTTTCCCCTCGTCTTTGCGTGCTTGCGCCGCGATTTCATGAGTCTTAGCCATGTTGGTATTGCCTTGGGTTGGAAAGCCGCCTCACGGCAGCTGAACTGACTCTCCCGCGACCAGGAGAGCCGGAATGCCCACGAAGGCGGGCAGAAAAGAGCGAAATGATACACGAAATCCGCGAACAGCTCCCTCTCCCCCTCGGGAGAGCAAGAAAGGCGGCCGTGCTTTTAGTCGATGTAGAGCGAACTGACCGACTCACCGAAGGCGATACGCCGGATCGTCTCCGCCAGCAGTTCCGCCACCGAAAGCTGGCGAATCTTGGCGCAATTCCTTGCGTCCTCGCGCAATGGCAGGGTGTTGGTGACCACAAGTTGGTCCAACTGCGACCCTTCGATGTTGCGGATCGCCGCACCGGACAGCACCGGGTGCACGCAGTAAGCGACCACCTTGCGAGCCCCCCGCTCCTTCAGCGCCGCGGCAGCAGCACACAAGGTACCGGCGGTGTCGACAATGTCGTCCACCATCACGCAAGTCTTGCCTTCCACGTCGCCGATGATGTTCATCACCGTGGCCACGTTGGCCTTGGGACGGCGCTTGTCGATGATGGCCAGGTCAGCGTCATCAAGGCGCTTGGCGATGGCGCGCGCGCGCACCACGCCGCCTACGTCCGGACTGACCACGATCAGGTCGTCCATGCTGTAGCTGCGCCAGATGTCCGCCAGCAGGATTGGCGAGGCGTAGACATTGTCCACTGGCACGTCGAAGAAGCCCTGGATCTGGTCGGCGTGCAGGTCGACGGTAAGCACACGATCCACACCGGCCGTACCGATCAGGCGGGCCACTAGCTTGGCAGTAATCGGCACGCGCGCCGAGCGCGGGCGGCGATCCTGGCGGGCATAGCCGAAGTAAGGAATGACTGCCGTGACACTGGCCGCCGAGGCGCGCTTGAGCGCATCGACCAGGGTCAGGAGCTCGAACAGATTCTCCGCGCTCGGCGCGCCGGTCGGCTGCAGCACGAACACTTCCTGGCGGCGAACGTTCTCTTCGATCTCGATCTGGACTTCGCCATCGCTGAACTTGCCGGCCAAGGCCTTCCCCAGCGGGATTCCCAGGCGATGAGCGATATCCTCGGCCAGGGCACGGTGCGCATTGCCGGTAAACAGCATCGGGCTGGACGTATCCACGATTGTTTCCTCAGAACCAGGCCATTGAGTGAGCTACGGTTGAAAGGCGCAGTCCCCGCTCCCTTCAACTACCCCTCCGGTACATGTCCGAATGGAGCTTGAAAAACGTCGAGCACACAAGTGCCCGAGGTGATGCAATCCATCCTTAAGACTGCGCAAACAGGGGGTCGAACGACCCCCTATGAGAAATGGCTGGGGCGGTAGGATTCGAACCTACGCATGCGGGAATCAAAATCCCGTGCCTTAACCAGCTTGGCGACGCCCCAGTATTCGTTGGCTTTTTACCCCCGGCTCAGCGTAGTGACCGGGAAGCAAAGAAAGAAAATTGTGGCGGGGAGCGCCATGCGTGTCAATTCAAATTGCTGACCGCGTGTGTGCGGTGAGAACCCCTCAAGCCCAAAGTGTGCGTGACATGAACACGCGAAGTTCGTCCGGGAATCCGTTTTCGCGGTCACGCTCGCGTGCATAGGCGAAGGCGGGGTCACTCTTGTCAACGACCATAAAGCCATGTCTGGCGTAGAACGGCGCGTTCCACGGCACGTCGGGCAGCGTACCGAGATCGATGCGCCGATAGCCTTTCTCCTCTGCCCACGCGCAAGCGTGTTCGAGCAGCGCCGAGCCGATGCCGCGCCGATGAAATGCCGGCAACACGTCGATCTCGGCCACGCTGACGACATCGCCATGCAACTCCACGTCGAGCCACACGAAGCCCACCACATCGCCACTCGCTTCGTCCACGGCCACCCAAACGAAGCCGCGCCGGATTTCTTCGGCCAGCAAGTCTTTCGGAATGGAAAGACGCGCATAGAACCGCCAAGCCGGGTGATCACGGAACAACTGCACCGCCTCGCGCTCGATGTCGCAGATGACATCGACATGAGCAGCCGTGGCGCGTTGAATACGAAATGACATCGGCGCAGTTCCTAGGCCTGGTTGATGCGAAGCATTCACTGCAAGCTCCACGACTCGATCGCCAGCTTCACCTTGTATGGCGGCTTGTCTGCAAACACTTTCGCCGGCAGCGGCGGCTGGCGTGTTGTATCCCAAGCGGGATAGCTCACTGTCCACCCATCCTGTAACAGCACCGAGGGGAGGCGGTTGTCGCCAAAACTCAGATCAGCCTGCGCACCCTGCGCCCGCAAGCCGAGCACCCAGGCGCGTAGTTCATCAAGTGGAACTTCCCAACGCAGTGCTCGGCGCATCAAGCTCTCTGCATCCGGCCCGCGTTGAGGGCCGCCCTCCGCGCCATCCAGTTCCGCCCCGTCTGGACCACCGGTCAGCCGATAGCTCTTACCGGAAATAGGCAGGCGGAAGACGAACTCATAGCGATCGCCATCCTGTGTCCAGGTGAATGTGCCGCTGCCACCGTCCTGCGCGCTGTATATACCCAACTTACCTTGCAGAACCCAATGGTCGGCATTCGCCAGCTGCTGCTCGCGAGCTTCCTGCTGCGCCATCGCGGCCGCATCGCCCTTGTTGCGCACCAACGGCGTCGTTGCGCACGCAGCCAGCAGCAGCGGCACGAGCGCTGCAAACACGCGAAGGAAAGATTTCATGTCCCGAGCCGCTTCAAGGTTTGCTGCAGGGTGGCATTCTGCGGATCCATGTTGCGCACTTCATCGAATACTTGCTGCGCCTGATTGCGATGCCCCTGTTTCCACAGTACTTCGCCGAGATGGACACCGACATCAGCATCCTTGCCCGTCTGCCACGCGCTGCGCAGCACAGCGACAGCCTGATCAAGATGACCCAGCCGGTACTGCAGCCAGCCCCATGAATCGGCGATGGAAGGATCATTCGGCTTCGCCGCACGCGCCGCGGCGATCAGCTGTTCCGCTTCCGGCAGATCACGATCCGCATCGGCAAGCGTGAAACCCAACGCATTGCTGGCGTCGATGTCGCCAGGCTTGAGCTCCAGCAGGCGACGGAAGTCCGAGACGGCAGGATCGATCTTGCCAATTTCCGCGTACGCCAACCCGCGTCCGTACAGCAGATCCGGATCGTCCGGCGCCACCTGCAGCGCGTGAGTGAACGAATCGATGGCTTCGGTGTAGCGCTTCTCGCGCAGGTAAAGGTCGGCATCCACCTCATAGGCACGACGCAATTGCGCAGGCTGGTCGAGGTAATCCGTCTGCATTTCGGCCAGTTGCTGATGCGCTTCCGCACTCCGGCCCAGGTCCTGCAGCAGGATCGCGCTGCGCAGATCGGAGTCAAAAGCATGGTCATCGTCGTCCGGCACCTGGTCGTACCACTTCAGCGCGTCTTCCTTGCGGCCAAGCACCTCGGCGAGCTGGCCGAGCAGATAGGCGCTGGTGTTGCGCACGTCATCCGGCGCCTGCGACAGCTGCGCGTAGACCCGCTGCAGCGTCTTGTCGTCCTTTGCATTGGCCGCCAGGGCAGCACGCAACGCGTAGGTCTGTGCGTTTTGCGGACCTTTTTCGAGCAGTTGGGTCGCCTGCGCGTACTGGCCGCTCTGCCCCAGCAAGGATGCGTAGGTGAGCCGCAGGCCGATATTGTTCGGGTCCTTCACCTGTGCCTGGCGCAACAGGTTGAGGCCGCCGGAGCGGTCGCCATTGTTGAGCTTCAGCTGCGCGGCCCAGGCGTACGTCTCAGCCGTGCCGAAACGCTTCAAGGCGCCATCCGCGATCTGCTGCGCGTAGACATGCCGGTTCAATTGTTCGCCCAGTTCGCTCATCGCCAGCCACGCCTTGGGATCGGCTGGGAGATGGTCGGGTGTAGCCAGGGACTCAAGCAGGTTCCCAGCGAGGGCCGGGTCACGGCTACCGATCAGCACGCGGCCGAACATGCGCCAAGCGTCCTTGTCGCCACTGGTGATCAGCAACGACAGCTGCTGCCGGGCTTCCTCCGTCTTACCCTGCTCCACCGCCAGCTGAGCCCGCGCCTGTGCCAGCTGTGCGGGTGTTGCACCAAGCTTTTGCCAACGGTCGATACCACGCTGTGCCGCGTCCGGATCATGGATGGCGACGGCCAAGGCAACGGCTTTGCTGGCCACCTCGGGGTCGTTGGAGATCATCATCGCCTTGTCATAAGCCTGCGATGCGGCCTTGAGATCGGCGCTCGACAACGCCAATTCACCGGCCAGCAACTGGGCCAGCAAGTCGTGATCCGTGTCCGGCGTCGCCACCACCATCCGCGCCAGCGGCTGCGCCGACGCCGCCGATGGGGTGTTCGACCGCTGTGGTACCGCCGCACATCCGGCCAGCCCAAGTACGACCAACCCACCAGCTACAAACCGCCGCACTTGCTTGAACTCGACCGTCCCGCTCAGCACACTATTCCTCCAACCAATTCGCCATTTTGGCGCACTTAGGGATGCTCAGATCATTCATGCGCAGGCGTAAAATGAATCTGAGCACACCTAGTCTACGCCGGCCCACGCCCGTCGCCCTCACTCGCATCACGTCATGAAGCTGATCGCCCTCGGGCTCAACCATCTCACCGCGCCGGTCAGCCTGCGCGAACAGGTGGCGTTCGACGAGGACGCGACCAGCGCCGCCTTGTGCGAACTTGCGCGCGAACCCGGCATTGACGAAGCGCTGATCCTCTCCACCTGCAACCGCACCGAACTTTACGTCAGCGTAACGGCCGGCGCGGAAAACGTCCCGCAGGAGTGGCTAAGCCGTCACCACCGTCTGACTCCCGGCAAGCTTGACGAGTTCCTGTATCGCCATGATGACGAGGCGGCCGTGAGACATATGTTTCGGGTCGCCACCGGCCTGGATTCGATGGTGCTCGGCGAACCGCAGATTCTCGGCCAGGTCAAGGACGCCTACCAGCAGGCCCGCGACGCTCACGCGCTGAAGACGCCGATGGATCGCCTGCTGCAGCACACCTTCTCGGTCGCCAAACGCGTGCGCACTGATACTCGCATCGGGGCGCATACCGTGTCGGTAGCATTCACCGCGGTGCGGCTGGCCGAACGCGTTTTTACAGACCTGCGCCAAGCCTGCGTGCTGCTGATCGGCGCGGGGGACACCATCGAGCTGGCCTCACGTCACCTGGCCGAAAAGCAAGTGCGCCGACTGATCGTCGCCAATCGCACATTGGAAAACGCGCAAGAGCTTGCGGGCAGGTACGGCGGCTACGCCATCTCGCTGCATGATCTGCCGCAGCATCTTGCCGAAGCAGACATCGTGATCGCTTCTACGGCTGCACGGCAGCCCGTGCTGACGCGCACCGTGGTGGAAAAAGCCATCGCCGCGCGCCGCCGCAAGCCGATGTTCATGGTCGACATCGCCGTACCGCGCGATATCGAACCTGCGGTCGGCGAGTTGCCGGACGTCTATCTCTACGGCATCGACGACCTGCGTCAGGTCATCGACGACAACCGCCGTTCGCGCGAAAACGCCGCACGCGAGGCCGATGCGATCATCGATCTGCAAGTCGAACGCTACATGTCCTGGCGCCGTGCGTTGACCGTGCGCAATCCCGCCGTCGACCTGCGTGCGCACGCCGAAATCTATCGCGACCAGGTGTTGGAAAAGGCGCGTGCCATGCTCGCGCGCGGCAAGTCGCCGGATGAAGCGCTGGCGTTCCTGGCCAACACCCTGACCAACAAATTGCTGCACCATCCCAGCGCGCGGTTGCGCGAGGCCACCCTCAGCGGCGACTACGATCTGCTGCATGCTGCGGGCCGTCTATACGGCCTGGGTGAAGACGAAAAAGTCGGGACGAGCGACGAATAGCGAGTGCGGCTGGCTGCCGCGTTACGTGTGTTCTCGCTTGTCCCCCCCTACTCTTTCGCCGCCCATGACACCTTCCATTCGCAGCAAACTCGAAGCCACCGTCGAACGCCACGAAGAACTCGCCCTGCTGCTTAGCCAGCCCGATGTGCTGGCCGACAACGCGCGTTTCCGCGAACTGTCGCGTGAATACGCCCAGCTTCAGCCGGTCGCCGATGCCATGCGCGAACTGGCCAACACCGAACACGAACTCGACGACGCGCGCGCCATGCTGGATGACCCCGAACTGCGCGACATGGCCGCCGAGGACATCGCGCGCCTGGAAACCCGCCTAGCCCAACTCGACGGCGAACTGCAACTGCTGCTGATCCCCAAGGATCCACGCGACGAAGCCAACCTGTTCCTCGAAGTACGCGCCGGCTCCGGCGGCGATGAAGCCGCCATCTTCGCCGGCGACCTGTTCCGCATGTACACCCGCTACGCCGAACGCCAGCGCTGGCAGGTGGAGGTGCTCAGCGAAAACCCCGGGGAATACGGCGGCTATAAAGAAATCATCGCCCGCATCGAAGGCAAGGGCGCCTATTCCCGGCTCAAATTCGAATCGGGCGTGCATTGTGTGAAGCGTGTGCCGGTGACCGAATCACAAGGTCGCGTACACACCTCCACCGCCACCGTGGCCGTGCTGCCGGAGATGGACGAGATCGAAGACATCGATATTTCGCCTGCGGACCTAAAGGTCGACACCTTCCGCGCCTCCGGCGCCGGCGGCCAGCACGTCAACAAGACCGATTCGGCGATCCGCATCACGCATCTGCCCAGCGGCATCGTGGTGGAATGCCAGGACGAACGCAGCCAGCACAAAAACCGCGCCCGCGCGATGAGCCTGCTCAAGGCACGCCTGCTGGACGAGGCACAGTCCAAGCAGACTGCCGAGCAAGCGCAGTCGCGGCGCCTGCAGGTAGGCACCGGCGATCGCAGCCAACGTATCCGTACTTATCGCTACAAGGACAACCTGATCACCGACCATCGCATCGGCCTGGACCTGCATAACCTGCCAGATGTGATGCAAGGCCACCTGGACGAGCTGTTCGGCTCGCTAACCAGGGAACATCAGGCGGATGAGTTGAAATCGCTCGGCGGCCATTGACGGCTAAGGCCCGTAGGTTGGGGTGCAAACCCCAACATTGCGATGCCCATTTAAGACCCCGAGGTTGGGGTTTGCACCCCAACCTACGAGTGAAGTTCGCAGTACTCTAAAGCTAGTTACAGGGGCCAGTCTTACCAGCTCGTCGCGCCAGCGCTGATGGCAGGCTTCTTCATCTTGATGCACTGCCGCCAGCCAATGACCGACGCCCCACTCACCGACATCACCTCCACCCTGCAAAAGCTCAGCGAATTGCTGCAGCGTGATGCCAACGAGGAAGCGGCCCAATTTGCCGCCGCAGCGCGGCGGCAATTCCCGGTATCGGCCGAGCTGATTCGTTTGCATGGCGTAGCGCTGTTACGTCTGGATCGCCGCCGCGACGCGCAAACGGCGCTGAATCGCGCCGCGGAACTCGCCCCGAACGACGTCGAGCTGCAGTGCAATCTCGCCAGCCTTGCCATGGCCGACGGCCGTCTCAGCGCCGCCATCGAGCGCCTGCAGAAAGCACTGGTCAAAGCGCCGGGACATCCGGCATTGCTGCAAGCGCTGGGCACGGCGTACATGTCCACCGGCCAGCGCGTACAGGGGCGCGATGCGTTTGCGCAGGCCTTGCAAAGCATGCCGCAGCACCCGGCCCTGCGCCTCAACCTTGCCGGAGCGGAAATGGAGCTGGGGCGTTATGCAGAAGCCGAGCCCCTGGTCCGCCAGGTGTTGCAGCAAGCGCCCAATACCGAGTTCGCCCACGCCATGCTCGGACATCTGCTGCATCTGCAGCGCCGGCCGCAAGAAGGCGCCGCTTCACTGTTACAGGCCGGCAAGCTGGCGCCGAACAACGTGCAGCACATGTTCCAGGCAGCATTGATGCTGGACGAAGCCGGCGACCTGACCGCTGCACACGATGCTTTTACCGAAGCCCTGGCGCGCGCACCCGATTCGGTACCGGTGATGGCGCAATTGTTGTTTGTGCGACGCCGTCTGTGCCGCTGGCAAGACATCGACGCACTCAGCGAGCGTGTCATCCGCGCCGTCTCAGAAGACAGCCCAGGCGTCCATCCGTTCGCTTTTCTTAGCGAAGATGTCGATGCCGAGCTGCAACTGCGCTGCGCAAAAAACTATGCATCGCTCATCGAAAACCAGGCAGCCGGGTTCCGCCAGCAACTGAATCTGCGCCACGCACTACCCATGCCGGACACCCCGGTCCGTGTCGGCATGCTGGTAGAAGGCTTGAACGAATCCGCCTTTGGCCAACACATTGTCGCCATGATCGAGGCCTTGTCCGATAGCGATCTGGACATCCACCTGTTCGCCACCACGCCCGACGACGGCAGCGCGGTACGGCGGCGCCTTTCCGCGACAGCGACATTGCACGACGTCTCCGCACTGAATCGCGTCCAGGTCGCGCAACGCATTCATGGTGCAGCGATCGAAATCCTGTTTGATCTCAATGGCTATCGCAGCCGCGGCAATGCGGAACTGATGGCCTTGTGCCCAGCGCCCATCCAAGTCGGCTGGCTAGGCTACATCGGCAGTTCCGGCGCGCAGTGGATGGATTATCTGCTTTCCGATGCGATCACACTGCCGCGCGAATTGCGCCAACACGTCTTCGAAAAGGTGGTGCGCCTGCCGCGCTGCCACCAGCCGAACGACCCGAATCGCGCCCAGGCGGAAGTTCCCTCGCGAGCGGCCTGTGGCTTGCCGGAGCAAGGCGTCGTGTTCGCTTGCTTCAACGAGACGCAAGCGATCAACCCGGGCGTATTCGCACGCTGCATGCTTATCCTGCAACAGGTTCCGGGTAGCGTGCTGTGGCTGCTTACGGGACCTGCGAACACGGACGACCACCTACGGCAAGCGGCGCTCGCGCTCGATATCGCGCCCGAGCGGCTGATCTTCATGCCGCGCATGCCGTATGCGGAATACCTGGCGCGCTACGCGCACGTGGATCTATACCTGGATACGCTGCCCATCAATTCGCGCGCACCTGCTTCGGATGCACTTTGGGCAGGCTGTCCGGTGCTCACCCGCACCGGCGAAACCATGGCATCGCGCACGGTCACGAGTCTGCTCCACCACCTCGGACTGCCCGAGTTGATCCTGGGCGACAACACATCATTCATTGGCATGGCCACCGCGCTAGGCAATGATCCGGAAGCGCTGGCGACACTGCGCCAGCACATCATGCAACAGCGCAGCAAACATCCATTGTTCGACGTGCAAGGTTTCGCAGCGGATTTTCGGCGCGCTGTGTTGGCAATCAGCGCGCGCTATCGCATCGGACGGCCACCTGCAGATATCGACTTGCAATAGGTCGAACAACAGGCAAGCCGCTAGAAAACGAGAAATCCTTTCGACACTTCACCTTCGTGCTTGTGGCGGCTCACCTCCGCCACCCTCGCGGCCGGCGGTCCATGCTGCAGCCATTGCTCGAGTTCGAGCAGTGCTTCGTCGCTGCCACTGGCAACCACTTCCACCCGGCCATCGCTCAGATTGCGCGCATGCCCCTGCAAGCCGCGGCGTTGTGCCTCGTTACGGGCGCTGGCACGAAAAAACACACCTTGCACCTTGCCGCTGACCACGAAACGCGCAGTGCTCATAAGCTTATTTTCCGATGGCTGCACTCAACGAAGCCGACGTCACCGGCCCCATGAAATGCTTGGCCACCTTGCCGTCAGGCCCGATCAAGTAAGTGGTTGGCAAGCCAAGCGGTTCATCGAAATCCGTCAACGGCTTGTCCATGGTGACCTGCGCCACCGGAAAGCTCACCGGATGCTTAACCAGGAAGGCGCGAATGTCGGCAGGATCGGTATCGTCATACGCAATGCCGATGGCGCGTACATTGGGGTGCGTCTTCACGAACTGCGAAATATCCGGCAATTCCTTGATGCATGGCACGCACCACGTCGCCCAGAAATTCACGATCACCCAATGCCCTCGCTCGGTAGCCAGGTCGTATGGCTTGCCATCCAGTGTCGTCACCTTGAGTGAAGGCTGGGTCGGCATGGCGGCATAAACGGGCGCAGCCAGCAGACATACCGCCAGCAGCAGAGACGATGCGAACCACTTCATGTTTCCGATTCCTGTGTTTGTGAGATCTGGCGCGAAGCGGCCAGCGAAGGGGTGACAGGATAAACTTTGTCCAGATGCGCCCCCAGTGTGGCATCCAGCGAATGTGCCAGCCGGGTAAGCAGCGCCAGCAATTCCGGCGGCAGCTTGATGCCCGAAGCAGCCGCCTGCTCGACCGGATTCAAAGGCAGGCGATAACCGCTGTGCCGATAGACGTGCAGCAGATCGGTACTGTCCAGGCTGCGCACCAGCGACAAGCCCCCTGATTCGCTGCGTTGGATGAGGCCTCCACGCAGCAGGTCATCAAAATAGGTGGCGATCGCCTCGCTGCGCAGACAGGGTTCGGCTTCGCGAATGGTGAGCAGGTCCACGCATCGTCCGGCACGTTGCGCGTCCACAAAATGGCGCAACACCACCAGCAGCCCCAGGAATTCCGAGCCTTCCGGCAATGCGTCGCATGGCTTCTGGTATTCGAATGCGGATACGGCTGCCGATACCGACGCGCACAGGATCACGATCACCCACGAGAAGTAAATCCACAGCAGCAGCAGTGGGATAATCGCCAACGCACCATAGATCTGCTGATAGTTGTGCGCGCTGCGCACGTAGTGCGTGAAGATCCAGCGCGCGATCTCGAACAAGATTGCACCCAGCATGGCGCCCATCGCGGTGTGCTTCTTGTTGACGCGTCGATTGGGAACCGTGGTGTAAAGCAGCCACAGGGTGAAAAACGTCACCACGAACGGCAGCGCTTTCAGCAATTCCTGCCCGATGCCAAGCTGCTCGCCGGCACTACGCAGCATCGGCACTGCCGCGACGTAGGACGTTAGTGCAATGCCACCAACCACCAGGATCGGCCCGAGGGTGAGCGCTGCCCAATACAGCAGCAGACGCGGCCCCCATGGGCGATGCTGGCGTACCTTCCAGATACGATTCAAACGGTCTTCGATGCTGATCATCATCGATACCGCACTGAACAGCATCACCAGAATACTGATGCCGGTCAGCTTGCTGGCGTTGGCGGCGAAATCCAGCAGTGCCTTCTGTACGGTCTCGCCCGCCGCTGGCACGAAATTGCTGAAGACAAAATTGATCAGCGTATCGCGCGCTTCCTCGAACATCGGAAACGCCGCGAACATGGCCAGCACCGCCACGGTAAGCGGCACCAGCGAAACCAGCGTGGTGTAGGAAAGCGCGCCGGCCGTCTCGAAGCATTTGTCATCGAGAAAGCGTTGCCACAGAAAGTGGCCAAATGTCGACGTGCGATGGCGGTCAAAATGCAGGTTCATACGCGAAATCTGCTCAACATCCTTATATCTCGCCCGTACACTACCCCATCCCGTTCCCATGTCCCAAACGATGAGCGACATCCTGATCCTGTACTACAGCCGCAACGGCCATACCGCCCAGCTAGCACGCCTGATGGCGCGGGGTGTGGAGGAGATTCCAGGCATGCGCGCTCGCCTGCGCCAGGTACCGCCGGTGGCACCGATCACCGAAATCGCGCAACCGCCGGAGCCGGAGGAAGGCGCGCCCTACGTCACCCGTCAGGATCTGCACGAATGCGTGGGCCTGGCCTTGGGTAGCCCGACCCGCTTCGGCAACATGGCCGCCCCCTTGAAGCACTTCCTGGACAGCACCGGCGCCGAATGGGCCAGCGGCGCGCTGGTCGGCAAGCCGGCCGCCGTGTTCACCGCCACCAGCACCATGCACGGCGGCCAGGAATCCACCCTGCTGAGCATGGCGTTGCCCTTGCTCCATCACGGCATGCTGCTGCTGGGTATTCCCTATACCGAACCGGCGCTTACTCATACGCTGAGCGGCGGCACACCGTACGGTGCCAGCCATGTGGCCGGCCCCAAAGGCGACAACAGCATCAGCGAGCATGAGCGAGAACTTGCTCGTGCACTCGGCCGGCGGCTGGCGGACACCGCCCGTAAGCTGGCCGCCAACGCATGAGCACCAACCTTCGCATCGGCATGGCAGCCTGGATGGCACTGATTCTGCTCCAATGCGTCTGGTATGGATGGCTGTTTCCGCCACAACACATGCCAGTGTGGCTGGCCTTGGGTATCACGGTCATTCCCTTGCTACTGCCGTTCCTGGCCATCGGCAACGCACGGCGCGCCTTGCTCTGGGTGGGCATGCTCAGCCTTCCGTATTTCTGTCATGGCATTGCCGAAAGCTGGAGTTCGGCGCAGGAGCGCGTGCCGGCCTTGCTCGAAGTGCTACTTGCGTTGCTGCTGATTGGTGCACTTGGCGCAGGCGTAAAGCGCCGGCAAAAAGCGTAGATTGGGGTGCAAACCCCGACATGGCGATGAGCATGGCAACGTTGGGGTTTGCACCCCAACCTACGAGCGGGGCCTGGATTTGGTAGGTTAGGCGCAGACTTGCTGAGGTAGCCACCATGGGATTCCTGCAAGACGCTCCGCAGCTTGCGCATCCATATCGCAGTGATCGCTTGTTGACCGCCCTGCTCGATCGCGTGCTGCCCAAAGAGCGGCGTACCGCGCTGGATGCCGATCTCGATGCCCTGGGCGACTACGCCCTGATGGCCTTCGAGCGCAGCCATCGCAGTACGCGCCGCAAACCCATACTGACGCAATGGGATGCCTGGGGCCGCCGGGTGGATCGCGTCGAACTAACTACGGCGTGGCTTGAAGGCCCCGAACTCACGACACGTCACGCGATTCTCGCCGCCGGGCACGAATCGCACGAATTCGCGCGATTGGAAGAGTTTGCCCGCGCCTACCTCTATCACGTCGCCAGCGAGTTCTACACCTGCCCGCTGGCGATGACCGACGGCGCCGCCACCGCCTTGAAAGCCTCCGGCAATCAGGCCTTGATCGATCGCGCTTTGCCGCATTTTCTCAGCCGAGATGCCAGCCAGTTCTGGCTGTCCGGACAATGGATGACCGAGAACACTGGTGGCTCCGATGTAAGCAACACCGAAACCGTCGCCAAGCAGGATGCCGAAGGCCATTGGCGCCTGTATGGGCGCAAATGGTTTAGTTCGGCCGTAGTGGGCGAAGCAGCGTTGGCGTTGGCTCGGCCCGAAGGTGCCGGCGGCGGTGCCGCGACGCTGGCGTTGTTCTACGTGGAAACCATGAACGGTCATGACCGCAAGCCGGAACTGGTCATCGATCGCCTGAAGGACAAGCTCGGCACGCACGAACTGCCAACGGCAGAAATCCATCTGGAAGGTTTGCCCGCCTGGCCGTTAGGTGACCTCGCCCACGGTGTTCGTCAGGTCGCCCCAATGCTCAACATCACGCGCACCTGGAACGCGATCGGCGCTGTCGCCAGCATGGCGCGCGCCATCAGCCTTGCGCGCGATTACGCACGGCGGCGCCAGGCGTTTGGACGTCCATTGCTCCAGCAACCTTTGCACGCGCAAACACTCGCCGACATGCAGGCCGAATTCGAAGCTGCCTTCGCGCTCGTATTTGAAGTAGCACATCTACTGGGGCGCGTGGAGCAAGGTGTTGCCACGCCACAGGAAGCCGATTCGCTGCGCCTGCTCACGCCACTGGTGAAATTGTGGACCGGCAAGATGGCCGTGAATCTTTGTTCGGAAGCGCTGGAATGTTTCGGCGGCGCCGGCTACATCGAAGATACCGGCCTGCCGCAGTTGCTACGCGACGCGCAGGTGTATGCCATCTGGGAAGGCACCACCAATGTGCTGTCGCTGGACAGCCTGCGTGCGCTGGGCAGCAATGATAGTTTCGCCGCCTTGCGCAAATTGATCGGCCAATGGTTGCGGCCTGCGCACAACACGCAAGCGTCATTCACCGTGCAAGCTGCGCTGGATGCCGCCGCCATGCATCTGGACGGCAAGAAGGTCGACCGACCGACGCTGGAGGCCGGCGCACGCGGCGTCGCTATCACCTTGGCACGCTGCACGGCAGCAGCGCTGTTGGCACGCCAGGATGCCTGGTCATCCGCACACGGCGACAAGCGCCCAGCGGCGGCTCTGCGCCGTTTCCTGGGCCACGGTCTGCTACGGCTTTCCGACATCGACGGCGAAGATACCGGCCTGCTGCTGGAATGATCGCCTACGCCAGACCAGCTAGAATGCGCAGCCACCCTCTTCACGCGCCTACGATCATGCAGCATCTGACCATCGTCACCACCGGCGGCACCATCGACAAGATCTACTTCGACGACAAGTCGGACTACAAGATCGGCGCACCGCAAATCGGCGAGATCCTGAGCCAGCTTGGCGTAGCGTTTCAGTTCGACGTGATTCCGATTCTGCGCAAGGACAGCCTGCACATCACGCAGGAAGACCGCGCCTTGATCCGTTCCACTATCGAAGCGCAGCCGAACCGCCACGTACTGGTCACGCACGGAACCGATACGATGGTGGAAACCGCAAGGGAACTCGCCACTCTCAAGGGCAAGGTGATCGTGCTCACCGGTGCATTGAATCCGGCGCGCTTTCAGGGTTCGGATGCGGTGTTCAATATCGGCTGTGCAGTAGCTGCCGTGCAGACACTGCCAGATGGCGTTTATATCGCCATGAACGGTCGTGTGTGGGACCCCGCCAAGGTGCGCAAGAATCGCGATGCGAATCGCTTCGAGGAAGTGCACAACTGACGTAGGTTGGGGTGCAAACCCCAACATTGCCATCTACCCGCGCATCAAGGTGTTGGGGTTTACACCCCAACCTACTTAAAGCATCCCTGTTTCGAGCTTCGCCACTTCCGACATCATCGAGTGATTCCACGGCGGATCGAATACCAGGTCGACATCCGCCTCCTTGATCGTCGGAACCAATTCGAGCTTGGTGCGCGCATCGTCGATCAGCACGTCGCCCATGCCGCAGCCCGGTGCGGTGAGCGTCATCTTCACGTACACCTTGCGCTCCTCGGGAGCGGTGGTTTCCAGGCTTACGTCGTAGACCAAACCCAGTTCCACCACGTTGATCGGGATCTCCGGATCAAACACGGTGCGCAGTTGCTGCCACACCAGCGCTTCCACGTCGGCATCCGTCGCGTCGTCGGGGAGTTGCAGCGGCGGCGGCGGTTCCTTGCCCAGTGCATCGGCGTCGTTGCCGGCAATACGGAACAGGTTGCCTTCCACGTACACGGTAAAACTGCCGCCGAGCGCCTGTGTGATGTAGCCCACCTGGCCGGCCGGCAACACCACGTTCTCGCCCTGGGGCACCATGACTGCGCTGCAATCCCGTTCCAGGGTGAAAGGCTCGCTGCTAAGACTGAAACCGCTCATGTCATTTCTTGGAATAATCGTGGAGGCATAGCCGGCCCGGGGCATTCCGGCTCTCTATTATGCCGGCCGCGGATAGGGACTGTCCTTCACATCAGGCTGAATCGGCCGAATCTCAAGGGAAGATGGGCCTGATTTCGGCCCAATCAAGCTAAGATGCCCGCTTTGCTTTAACGCAGGACCTCGCGTGACCGTGCTCCCCGTCATCCGTAGTAACCGCCCATGATCGTGCGCCAGATCGTCGGCGAATGTTTCGCCTTGTGTTGCGCGGTCATGCTCGGCCTGGCCGCTGGCGCCGTCTGGCTGGTACCTACCGCGTACTTGCACCGGCCGCTGCCTTGGTTCGCCGTGCCGGCCGGCTGGCTGCTCGGCATCGCGATCAGGCAGTGGGTACACAACAAGAAGTGGAATGCCGCGCTGTTGGCTGTGCTCGCCACGGTGGTAGCAAGCGTATACATCCGCGTGCTGATCACTGCCGCCAATATTTCCGCCATGACAGATTACGGCTTGGTCGATGCCGCGCGCATCGCCGGCCTGTCGATGCTGCTGGATTTCACGCGACTTACGGTGAGCAAGCTCGATATCGCTTGGAGCTTGGTGGGCGTGGTAGTTGCGGCGGTGACGGCCATGCGTTCGCCCGCCGCCGCCCCACGCAAGGCACGTTAGCCATCCAGCGTCTTCAGTTCTGCCACTAGCTGGCCAGCTGCTGCCTGGCCATCGCCATACAGCATTCGCGCGTTGTCGGCATAGAACAGCGCGTTCTCGATACCCGCAAAGCCGGTGCCTTTGCCGCGCTTGACCACGATCACCTGCTTCGCATCGGCAACGTCGAGAATCGGCATGCCGTAGATCGGCGATGCGGGATCCGTCTTTGCCACCGGATTGACCACATCGTTGGCACCGATCACCAGTGCGACATCGGTGACGGGAAATTCCGGGTTGATGTCTTCCATGTCTACGATCAGGTCGTACGGCACGCCCGCCTCGGCGAGCAACACATTCATATGTCCCGGCATGCGGCCGGCTACCGGGTGAATGGCGAACTTCACCTTCACGCCGCGCGAAATAAGCAGTTGCGCAAACTCCCACACTTTGTGCTGCGCCTGCGCGACCGCCATGCCATAGCCCGGCACAATCACCACGCGTTCGGCATAAGCCATCATCACGGCGGCGTCGGCGGCTTCGATCGGTTTCTGGCTGCCGCTGATCGCCTGCGCCTCACCGCCCACTACCGCACCGAAACTGCCGAACAGCACGTTGCCGATCGAGCGGTTCATCGCCTTCGCCATCAGCTGCGTCAGCAGGGTGCCGGCGGCGCCGACCACCATGCCGGCAATGATCATGGCTTCGTTTTGCAGCACGTAACCTTCGAACGCCACCGCCAGACCCGTAAAGGCGTTGTAGAGCGAAATCACGACCGGCATATCCGCACCGCCGATCGGCAGCGTCATCAACAAGCCGAACAGCAAGGCGAGCACGAAGAACGCACAAACCAGCGCAATGGTGAGATGCCCCGTGGCCAGCATCACGCCGATCACCACTGCGCCCGCCAGCACCAGCAGGTTCACGATCTGCTGGCCGGGGAAGACAAAGCGCCTGTCCAGCCAGCCCTGCAGTTTGGCGAATGCAATCAGCGAACCGGAAAAACTCACCGAACCGATCAGCGCACCCAGCACGCCCAAGGCCAGCGCCACCGGACTCAGCGGTGCGACAGCGGTTGCGCCATGCAGCGGTGACCAGCTTTCCGGCATCAGTGGAAAGGTGTTCGGCGCCACGACGCGAACAGCAAGATCCTGCGCATGGCTGACCAGTTCCGAAGCGCCGATCGCCGCGGCCGCACCACCACCCATGCCGTTATAGAGCGCCACCATTTGCGGCATGGCAGTCATCGCCACCCGCCGACCCGACCACCAGGCCGCTGATACGCCGATCAGCACGGCGGCGACGATCAGCCCACGGTTCTGCATGTCTGGAAGCAGCAAGGTCGCCACCACCGCCAGCAACATGCCGAAACCAGCCCACACGATGCCGCCGCGCGCCGTGCGTGGGGAACTCATGCGCTTCAGGCCAAGGATGAAAAGAAGAGCAGCGATGAAATAGCAGGCGTCGATCAGGGTCTGTGGCCAAGCCATCACTTGGCCTCCTTGCTGTCCGGAGCGGGCTTGCTGGTCTTGAACATCTCCAGCATGCGCTCGGTGACCACATAGCCACCTGCCGCGTTGCCGGCGCCCAGAAGTACGCCAATGAAGCCGATCGCAAGTTCAAACGATGTATGCGCATGACCTAGCGCTATCATGGCTCCAACCAGCACAATGCCGTGGATGAAGTTGGAACCGGACATCAACGGCGTGTGCAGAATCACCGGCACCCGCGCGATGATTTCGTAGCCGGTGAACGCGGCCAGCATGAAGATATAAAGCGCCAGGAACCCGTCCAGCATGTGCTTCCCCCGCCAATCGGTCATATTCGCCGCATCATACGGTGAGCGGGACGCTGCAATCCATGGCATTCCGCCGCATGGCGGGGTCGGTAACGTGGCCGTAAAGTCAACCCGGCCGGCTTCTGCGCGTTGATGGCGAGAGTCGAACAGATGGAGCCTCAGGATGCTCGCCCGGACGATTCAGAGAACGGCGCCATGAACAGCGTCTCGGCTGTTTTCGAGGCGGAACTTCTTGCGCAGAACGGCCAGGCCGTGCCTGCGACCCTGGATGCGTTTCTGGCGAGCATGGAGCGCCGGGCCTTCCGCATGGCCGAGCTGCACCTTGGCAACCGCGAGGACGCGCTGGATGCCGTGCAGGACGCCATGCTCCGTCTGGTCAAGCATTACCGTAACAAGCCCGCAGAGGAATGGACGCCACTGTTCTGGGGCATCCTGCGCCGGCGCATCGTGGATTTGCAGCGTCGCCGCAAGGTGCGCTCTATCGTGGTCGGCTGGCTGGGTGGTGGCCACGACGACGACGGCGACGAACTACCGGCTTGGGAACCGGCCGATACCGGCCCCGATCCACTGGAAAAACTACATGGCGAACAGTCCTATGCGGACTTGGCCGCCGCGGTGAAGAAACTTCCCCAGCGTCAGCGCGAAGCCTTCATCCTGCGGGTACTCGAAGGATTGGACGTGGCGGATACCGCCATGGCGATGGGCTGCTCGGAAGGCAGCGTAAAAACACACCTCTCGCGGGCCATGCAACACCTGCGCGAGCAACTGGAGGAGTGGCGATGAACTCGTCCGACAAACAATTCGAACAGCGGGCTCGCGCGCGCTACCAGGAGGCGATCCAAAGCATCGATCCGGTCACGGCCGGACGTCTGCGCGCTGCACGCCGCACGGCCCTCGAAGCCGCTACCGTGCAAGCCTCGCCGGGTCATCGCGCACGCGTGCTGCTGCCGGTGGGTGCACTGGCCGCCATGGCGCTTGCCGCGCTGATAGTCTGGCAGCCGTCGCCGCAGCCACAGCCCGAAAACAAGCAAGCGGCAGCGACCGAGCAGGAAAATGAATATCTTCCGCCGGAAGCCGATAAAGCCGATCCCGGCCTTTACCAAAACCTCGATTTCTACAGCTGGCTCGCTGCGAACAACAGCGACCAGACCAAACGCTGATCCATGCTGCCACGAAGAGTACGCCTGCCAACGCTGCTGGTCTTTCTGCTCGGTCTGATGATCGCGGCACCGTCGTATGCGCAAGGCGCTCGTCCGTGGGGCAGCTTGAGCCCGCAGCAGCAATATCTGCTTGGCCCGCTGCAATCGCAGTGGAATACGCTGCCGCCGCAACGGCAGGAACACATGATCCAACGCACGCAGGACTGGATGAAGCTGCCGCCGGAGCGCCAGCAGGAAATCCGCGATCGTATCCAGCGTTGGCAGCAGATGACGCCCGCTCAGCGCGAGCAGGCGCGCCAGAACCAGCACCTGTACGACACCCTGCCGGCTGAAAAACAGCAGCAGTTGCACGATGCGTTCAAACGCTACCAGCAGCTTCCGCCCGACCAGCGCGAAGAGCTGCGCCGACGTTGGCTACAACAGTCACCCGAGCAGAAGCGACAATGGCTGGATCACATGGGACCTGGTTCAACCCTACCCGCGGGGCGCGCTTTCGGCATGCCCCGCGGTCGGCATTGATGGCAGTCGGTTCGTTACCGTCTGGTCCTACGCACTGAACAAAATCTCGCCCTGGCGCGTTACGCAGCTCTTTGCTACCAGCTCGTCGTTGAAGTCCGGTTGTAGCGCGCCATCGCGGATCAGCAACTCGGCAAAGTTGTAGATATTTCGCGCATACATCTCTGAGGCATGCAGTGGCGCGCCAGCAGCAAGATTGAGCGGCCCTAGAATGGTCACGTCGCCATGCTCAACGCGTTCGCCCGGGTGAGTCAGCTCGCAATTGCCGCCGCTCTCAGCAGCCAGATCAACGATCAAAGCGCCCGGCTTCATGCCCTCGACCATTGCCGTCGTGAGAATCTTCGGCGCAGCACGCCCCGGCACGGCCGCCGTGGTGACCACGGCATCGAAAGCCTTCAAGTGTTCCGCCAGCGCCTGTTGCTGCGCCGCGCGCTCTTCGGCGGTGAGTTCGCGCGCATAGCCGCCGCTGCCCGCTGCGCTGACACCCAGCTCCAGAAACTTTGCACCCAGCGATTCCACTTGCTCACGTGTTTCGGGGCGCACGTCATAACCTTCGATCTGCGCACCCAGGCGACGCGCTGTAGCAATCGCTTGCAAGCCGGCCACGCCCGCACCAATCACCAGTACCCGCGAAGGCCGAATGGTGCCGGCGGCAGTGGTCAGCATGGGGAAGAATTTCGGAGCGCTTTCAGCCGCGATCAGCATGGCGCGATACCCCGCCACAGCAGCTTGCGAGCTCAACACGTCCATCGCCTGCGCGCGCGTGGTACGTGGCAACAGTTCCAGCGCGAAAGCCGTCAGCTTTTTCTGTGAGAGTGCCGCGACGCGTGCAACTGCACCGTGCGGGCGCAGCTGACCCAGTACAACCGTGTTCTCGCGCAAATCGGCGAGCGCCGCGTCATCGGGTGGCAATACGCAGGCCAGCAAATCGGCCTGGGCCAACACCTGCGCCAGATCGGCAAACTCGGCATCCGCATAGCTCGCATCCGGAAACCCTGCCGCCTTGCCCGCATCGCGTTCGAGCAGCACGCGCAGCCCTTTGCCGCGCAGTTTCTTTGCCACTTCCGGCGTGATCGCCACGCGGCGTTCGCCGGCAGCGGTTTCACGCAATGCGGACACGGTGATCGACATCGGCCATCTCCTGCGGATGAGTCTTCTCATCGTAGCCGAAGCGCGGGGTAGACTGACCAGCCCCGAGCCGGGAAAACGAGGAGCACCGATGCCCGAGCAGATCGATGGCAGCACCCTGTTGGAGCTTGCCCGTAGTGCGCGCGATCTGGCCTATGCGCCTTACTCGCACTTCCATGTCGGCGCTGCCTTGCAAACCAAGGATGGCCTCGTATTTCCTGGTTGCAACGTGGAAAACGCAGCCTACGGCTTGTGCAATTGCGCCGAGCGCACGGCCCTCTTCAGTGCCATGGCCGCCGGCTGCAAGCCTGGCGATTTCAGCGCCATCGCCGTTATTGCCGATACACCGGAACCTGTCACCCCGTGCGGCTCCTGCCGCCAAGTACTGGCCGAGCTCTGCCCGGCGGACATGCCGGTGCTGCTGGCCAATACGGCCGGCTCGACGCGGCAGACGACCGTGGAAGCTCTGCTGCCCGACGGATTCCGGCTAGTCCTTGCGGGTTGAATCTGCAGCGCGCAGCAACTGCTCCAGCGCGCCATCGAATGCGCGCGGATCGTCCACGAAGACAGCATGTCGCGTATTCGGCACAGCGATGAAAACCGCACCATGGATGCTCTCGGCCATTTGCTTCTGTGCATCGAGAAGCGGTGAATTCGCCGACGCAATGACTAGCGCCGGGCGATCGATCTTCTGCAAAGCCGGGCGACGATCGGTACCGAAGATGTCCGACACCAGCATGGCTGCACCCACGGCGGGCGGCGTACGTTGCGCCTGCGCGATCACGGCATCGATGTTGGCCGGTGGTCGCTGGAAGATGGAGCGCACCATGCCGGCGTTGTAGTCGGCCGGCTGCGCTGCATACCGCGAGAGGCCCGTAAGAATGGCCTTGCTGAACGGCTTGCGCAGATCCAGTTCGCTGGTACCCGCGGAAACCGGTGAATCCACGAATACAACGCCGGCAAGTGAAGCGGTACCGAACTGCTGCACATATGCGGCGACATCCTGCGCACCTTGCGACCATCCCACCAGCACACATCGGTCGATATGCAGCGATGCGAGCAATTCGTGCAGATCCTGTGCACGGCGCTCTGGCGTGTTGCCGGTCAGCATGATCGACGACTCGCCTTGAGAGCGTGAATCCACCGCAATCACATGCCGGTGATCGGAGAATCGCTGCAACTGTTCGTGCCAAAGCGATGCCGTCAGCGTCCAGCCGGGAATCAACACCAGGGCCGGTGCCGAACCGTCTCCACCAGCCTGCAAATAGTGGATACGCGCGCCGTCGTCAGTGGTGACATAAGCGTCACGGATCGCCATCTCGCTGGCGTAAGAAACGGGTATCAGCGCAACCACCAGGCTCGCGACCAAGCCTTGCATCAGCTTCATACGGTGCACTCCTTGGACGATGGCGCGCATCGTACGCCCGGCGAAAAACGGCGTCTGCGTGACTGAAAGGCATCGTGACAAGCTGCAAACGGTTGTACGATAAGTTATTTCCCAAGCCCGACTCCCTATGCTCGACGCACTCTCCCTGCTGCAGCAACGCCATTCCGCACCTTCACGCCAGCTTGGCGAACCCGCGCCTGATGCAGCTACCTTGCGCACCTTGCTGGAAGCGGCCATTCGCGTACCTGATCATGGCAAGCTCGTGCCCTTCCGGCTGATTGCCATGCGCGACGAAGCCAAGCTGAAGTTCGGCGCCTTGTTGACCGAGCGCGCCATCCGGCGCGATCCGAATCTGCCCGACTCCAAGCGCGAAAAAGAGCGCCTGCGCTATACCTTTGCTCCGCTGGTCATGGTGGTGATTGCGCGCCTCGACCAGGAGAATGGCATTCCGGAAATCGAACAGAAGCTGTGCGCCGGCAACGTGGCCTACAACATTTTGCAAGGCGCGTATGCGCTCGGCTTCGGCGCGCAGTGGCTGACCGGCTGGGCCGCCTATGATGATGAAGTTGCCGAACTGCTCGGCCTGGCGAAGCACGAATGCGTGATCGGCTTCGTGCACATCGGCACACCACAGGCCGAGATTCCCGATCGCGATCGCCCTGCCCTCGACGATCTATTTACCGAATGGAAGGGCTGAGTACGTGTCCACCTTGCCTACTGCGCACTTGATCGACGGCAGCCTGTATGTGTTTCGCGCCTGGCATTCGATGCCTGACGAGTTTCACGATGCCGACGGCCACCCCGTCAATGCCGTGCACGGCTATACACGTTTTCTGTGCGAGCTGCTGGAACGCGAAGGCCCGACGCATCTGGCGGTAGCGTTCGATGCTTCGCTCACCACCTCGTTCCGCAACGCCATCTATCCGGCATACAAGGCGAACCGCGAATTGCCCCCGCCCGATTTGGAACGCCAATTCGTATTGTGCCGCGCCGTCACCGAAGCGCTCGGCATCCGCGTGATGATCGATCACAGCTTCGAAGCGGATGACCTGATCGGCAGCGCGCTATGGGGCCTGCGTGCACACGGCTTCCGCAGCGTGATCGTCTCGGCGGACAAGGATTTCGGCCAACTGCTAGGTGAGCATGACGAGCAATGGGATTTCGCGCGCAACCTGCGCTGGGGTCCTGCCGGCGTATTCGATCGCCTGGGCGTGCATCCGGTGCAAGTGGCGGATTTCCTGGCCCTATGCGGCGATGCGGTCGACAACATTCCCGGTGTGCCTGGCATCGGCGCAAAAACGGCTGCGGCATTGCTCGCGCATTTTGGCAGTCTGGACGAATTGCTTGATCGTGTGGATGAAGTGCCTTTCCTGCGCCTGCGCGGTGCGGCCAGCTGCGCGGCAAAACTGCGCGAACACGCCGAAGCAGCGAGACTGTATCGCCGGCTCACCCGCATCGCCCTGGATGCCCCCTTCGACGGCGGCGCGGAAACACTGATTCGCCAACGCAGCAACACGGCGCTCGAATCCTTGTGCGAGCAACTGCGCTTCGGACCGCTGACGCGCACCCGTTTGCGCACACTCAATGGCGCCTGAGTTTTTCGAGATCTTGAAATGAACGACATCAACCGCAAACCCGAAGACGCCAGCGCACCCTCCGAGATGCTTTACCAAGGACGCTGGCTGCGACTGCGCCGCCGCGGTCGCTGGGAATACGCCGAGCGCAATAATCCTGGCGGCGCGGTGATCATTCTCGCTGTGACGCCCGACGACAACATCCTGTTCGTCGAGCAGTACCGCGTTGCCATCCAACAGTTCACCATCGAGATGCCAGCCGGCTTGGTCGGCGATCTGGCCGATCAGGAACACGAAGGCTCTCTGATCGCCGCGCAACGAGAGCTGGAAGAGGAAACCGGCTATCGCTGCAGCCGCGTTACTTTCGTGCATGAAGGCCCCACATCATCCGGCATGAGCAACGAGATGATCGCGTTCGTGCGCGCACATGATCTGGTCAAGGTGAGCGACGGCGGTGGCGACGTGACCGAGAACATCACGGTGCACGAAGTACCGCGGCAAGAGGCGGGCGCATGGCTGCTGGCACGTGCGAAAGAAGGTTATTCGATCGATCCGAAGCTGTTTGCAGGCTTGTGGTTGATCGAGCACGCGGCGTTGTTCGGCTGAACCTCCTTCCTCCCCTGCCGGCAGGGGAGGATGACCCCGCAAGCTTTCAACTAACCCATGGTGCCGTCGCTGACCTGTCGTATTGCAACGTCATGCTCATCCAGCTCGGACAAGCGCAGCGTTTGCAGATTTCTTTTCAGCACCAGCGCCCAGCACTTGAGATCCTGCACGGCTAATGCGCTCTCCTGCAGCAGCAGATCGCTGTCGTCATCTTCCTCATACGGTTCAGGCGAGGCGAGATGCTGGGAAGCTGCTGGATGCGGCTTGCCCATGAAGGCGGTAACCTCGGATGCCTGGATGACGGAGTCGATGATCTGAAGCATTTGCACACCGGCCTGCTCCATCACCATAAGGCCCTGGCGAATGCGCTCCACACTGTCGGCGATGACGTTGTCGATCTGTTTGCACGTGGCCGAGCCGCGCTGGGCGTTTTTCAGAACCTGGTTGGCGAGCAGGGAAAAGTGATGTGCTTCCTGAAAATTCGCTGCACGCGACGGGAAAAGTTTTGATGTGGTGTGTTCCACCTCATCGATCAGCCTGACCACGTCATGCGACAACTCACTGAACACGCGTGCATTGTCGACCAGCTCAAAAGCAATGCTTCTGCCCCTGCCCAGCGAGAATGATCCGGATGATTTATCGCCCCTGATGCAGGTGTACTTCTTTGCCGCGCCCGGCTCATCATGCGAGCAAGCAGCATGGGTTTGAAAGGCGGCATTCCTGCATCGATGACTTGGAGCGCCGCCGTCTTCGGCCACGCGAGTGCGCTTGAGTGAAACGCGCCACTTCCTTGTCAATTTGAAACATTTTGCATTGCGCATGTGAGGTACCCCCCGGCATGCCTATCGATGATCAGGCATGTCGATGATCCGGCTCGTGCGAGCACCGACTGAGAAACAGGGGAAGTCAGGAACCCTTGGCTCTATCACCCAGCTCTATGTGTCCGGTTCATGGGTCCAAGCCGCCCTCGGTGGGCCTGGAATCCGTGCACCCGTCTGTGAGTGCCCCTTTCATCTCCCCGCGACGCCGTTTCCGCTCCCTGCGACATCGCCGCTGTGTTCATCAGCGAAATGTATGTTCATAGGCGTTGTAGTCCAACGCCAACTCGGGTGCAAGGGGGTAAGGCGGCCTTTAGCCGGGCATGGCCATTCAGATCGCAAACGGATAACGCAACTACATGTATTAAAACGAGAAAAGCGTTGCGCCAGCCTGGCAAGCCGTAAAAAACCGCAAAGGCGCCTGCGAAAAATCTTAAATTTTGTCGCAACGCATTGATCGGTAGGTTGGGATGTAACCCCAACATCGCCCCGTGTGATGCGCAGGATGTTGGGGTTTGCACCCCAACTTACGTGGCAGCCTTCAACGCACGCGCTCTCCAAAACGCCAGGGCCGCGCCAACCACCGCCAAGCCAAACCAGGCAGCCGCTGTCGAGTTGTCATTGCCCAACCACAGCACCGTATCGACGGCACCGACCACCAGCACTGCGATGGCCGGCGCGAGAATCGGATCGACGCGCCGGTAGTACCAGCGCAACAGCAAGCTCGCGCCCAGCCCGGCCAGCAGCACTGCTAGCACGCGACGAAGCCAGGGGTGCTCGGGCGGCAGCGGTGTATCGGAAAAAATATCGGACAGTGGCACGTCGCCAGATTGCACCGCATAGCCGGCACCATCCGTTGCATCGTCGGCAGGAACCAGCTTGTTGCCTTCCACCTTCGCCACGATAGTGACGGTTTGCACCGGCACCGCTTCCCACGTCACACGCAAATCGCCGACTTGCGGACGCGACGGCTCGGGGCTGGTGACCAGGCCACCGTTATAGAGACTGAAACTCGCGGCAAGATTGCTTGGCAGTCTGCGCAAATCCGGCGCAACCGACTCGCTACCGGTCAAGGCATGTACCAATGCCGGGGCGAGCACGAAATTGTTCACACGCACCAGGCCCGCATCGAATTGCGCGCCATCGAGTGGAAATTTGCCTGGATTGGTATGGCCTTCCGGGTGAACAAAGTGGCTGGAATCGATGGGGTGATCCTGCCAATCCTGCTCATATGTCGGGTCACCGCCATAACGAAGCTCGCGCCACTGAAACATCTGCACGTGGCGAATCAACACCGGCTGGTCCGTCTGCTGATTGAATTGCTGGTCGAGCGGCGCCTCCACCACTTGCAAGGGGCCGACCACGCGCACCATGAAACCCTGCATACCGGCGTCGGGGAGACCACGGCTGCCCAGATCAAGCACGTCACCACCATGGCGTTTCATCTGCGCGCTGTAATCAAGCTGCCCTCGTTCGACTACCGCTCCCACGCCTGCTCCGAGTAGCAGCAACACTGCTCCCAAGGCAGGCAATAGCAATTCTCGGATGGAGAGTGGCTTTCGCTCGCCGCTCATCGAGGCTCCAGTGGCTATGGATTCAAACGACGCCGCGCAGTTCGGGCTGCTCGTCGGTCGTACCATAGCGCCCGCGCTCGTCGCGTGTCACGCGGGCCATCGCGCAAGCGTGGTCGTGCGTAAAAAACAGCCGCACGTTGCGCGCGAACTTGTCTTCAAGGAACGCTCGCTTTTCATCGATGAGCGCTTCCGGATAACGGTCATAGCCCATGGTGATGGGCAGATGCACCCAGGAACGCCCTGGAATGAGGTCAGCGCAAAAAACCACGCCGGCCACTTCCGCCAGCATCAGGCCTGGCGTATGCCCATCCGAGAAAGAGAAGCGCACCGCGCGCCCAAGCGTCTGCGAATATTCGCCCGCCACCAGCTCCAGCCGCCCGCTGTCCTGCAGCAGATGCTGCAACTCAGGAACGAAAGAAGCGCGGTCGCGTGGATGCGGCTTCAACGCGCGTTGCCAGTGCTGCGCGCCGACCAGGAAGCGCGCGTGCGGGAACAACAGCTGCGGCGGTTTGCCTTCCTCCCACGCCGCGAGCAAACCGCCGGCGTGGTCGAAATGCAGGTGCGAAAGCACCACCACGTCGATGTCTTCATGCGACAGGCCGACTGCCGCCAGCGATTCGAGCAGCACGTGCCGGCTTTCCACCACGCCATAGCGTTCGCGCAGCGCCGGTTCGAAGAACGCGCCGATGCCCGTTTCGAACAGCACGTTGCGGCCTTCCAGATCCTTGACCAGCAGACAGCGACAGGCGAGTGGAATACGGTTGGATTCGTCCGGCTCGATCCACCGCGACCACATGGCCTTCGGCGCGTTGCCGAACATGGCGCCGCCGTCGAGTTTTTGCGTGTTGCCGTTGAGAGACCACAGTTGCATGACGAATTCCGGAAAGCCGCTTTCGAGTGCTTCGCACCGCTTATTAAAACCGAACCCCGGCATTCGCCGGGGTGACGGGTGTGTAAGTTTTTCGCCTATCCAGGTTTCAAAGGAAGGACAAGCGCTTTACTGCACCTTGCCCAGCCCATCATCCCTGCGTGGATCGCTCGCAGCATCCAGCTTGTTGGTGCGCCGGTCCCAGATCACAACATTCATGAAGCCCCACGGCCCGCGCTCCTTGAAGCTGTAACCCATCTGCGTCAACGCATTGGTGGTCTCTGCATCAAAAGCGCCCGGCTCGACCATGACGACATCCGGCATAAATTGATGGTGGAAGCGCTTCTTCGCCACGACTTGATGCGCATCGCCGCCATCGATGAACGCAAGGATGCCTTCCAACACCTGCGTGATGATGGTGGAACCGCCGGGTGAACCAATCACTGCCGTGCGATCCGGGCCGATCACGATGCTCGGCGACATCGACGACAGCATGCGCTTGCCGGGCTCAGGCGCGTTCGCCGTGCTGCCCAGCAGGCCATACACGTTCGGCTTGTTCGGCACCAACGCAAAATCGTCCATCTCGTCGTTGAGCAACACGCCGGTGCCCTTCGCGACGAAGGTGGAGCCAAGCAGATAGTTCACCGTAGAAGTGATCGCGACCATGTTGCCGTCGGCATCAATGATCGAAAAATGTGTGGTGTGCATGCCCGGGTCCTGGCCGCCTGAAGGCGCCAGCATCGAGGAAGGCGTCGCTTTGTCCGGCAGGATGCTCTGACGCAAGCCATCGGCGTAGTACGGCGACAACAGCATGTTCAGCGGCATCTTCACGAAATCCGGGTCGCCCAGATAATCGTTGTGGTCGCGGAACGCACGGCGCATCGCTTCGATCGTCAGATGAACGCGATGCGCTTGATCCAGCTTGCTGAGGTCGAAGCCAGAAAGAATGTTGAGGATTTCGGCAATCGCCACACCGCCAGACGACGGCGGCGGTGCGGTGATGATCTTGTAGCCGTGATAGTCGATGGTGATCGGCGTGCGTTCCTTCACGCGATAGGAGGCCAAGTCCTTCAGCGTCCAGTTTCCACCGGCTGCGTGTACGGCATCGACCAGCTTCTGGGCCGTTTCACCGCTGTAGAAACCGGCATCACCATAGTTCGCCAGCAGCTCCAGCGTGTGAGCCTGACCTGGATCGCGCCAGGTTTCGCCCGCGGCGGGTGCGTTGCCATTGGGCAGGAATTTCTCCGCAGAAGCGGGCCAGCGTTCGAGGTTCTTCTGTTCTTCCTTGATCGCACCGAGCAAACGGTCATCCGGCTTGAAGCCATCCCGGGCGGTACGGATAGCCGGTGCCAGCGACGCGGAAAGCGGCAGCTTGCCGTAGTTTTTGGCCAGCCACACCAGTCCGGCCGGCTCGCCGGGAATGCCGGCCGACAGCGGCCCCTTCAGCGCGGTATCGCGATTGGGCGTGCCGTCCGGATTGAGATAGTCCTTGGGATTGACGGCCGCCGGTGCCGTTTCGCGCGCATCGATGAACACGGTGCGCTTGTTGCCGGCGATGTACATGGTGGCCATGAAGCCGCCGCCGATACCGGAGCTTTCCGGCTCCACCACCGACAGCGTGGACGCCACCGCGATAGCCGCGTCGAAGGCATTGCCGCCCTTGGCCAGTACTTCAAACCCCGCTTCGGTGGCGAGCTTGTTGGCACTCGCGATGCCGGCATGGCCGGGACGTTCCGCCAGCTGTGCCGCTTGAGTGGATGGGGTGGGCTGGTCGGCGGCACATGCGCCGCTTGTTCCCAGTAAAAAACCTAGCAGCAGCACATGCCAACGCAACGCAAGCTTCATCCCTTGGCCTCCATCAGATGTTTGTATTTGTCTTCGAGCTGCTCGCGCGTTTCGGTATGCGCGGGATCGATGATGATGCATTCCACCGGACACACGACCACGCATTGCGGCTCATCGTGATGGCCGATGCACTCGGTGCACAACGCGGGGTCGATGACGTAGTAGTCCTCGCCGAGCGAAATCGCCTTGTTCGGGCAGACGGGTTCGCAGACGTCGCAGTTGACGCAGGTATCGAGGATCTTGAGGGACATGCCGGGTTAGTTTACATGGGCTGGCTGGAGGTTGTGCGAAGCAGCAACGGAGCCATCCATCTCAAAGGAGCGTGCTCGTCATTCCGGCACACAGGCCGGAATGACGGCGCGGAACGGTGCAACCTGGGGCAACATTGCCCCGCACCTTCCCCAGTTTTACATCTCGATGTAGCGAACCGTCGCATTCGTCGGCTTCAGCACATCTTCCACGCGCTGTTCGTCGGCTTTGTCGCCGATCACGACCACGATCACGCCCTTGAACGAACCCGCCTTGGCATCCTTGAAGGCGGTGGTCACGACGTCAGCCGTTTTGCCCGAATCCGGGCCGCCGACTGCCAGCAGGTTACCCGGCAGCACGCCGCGGGCCACGATGTCCTGGATGTTGCTGAGCTGGCGGTCGCGTGCGTCCTTGGCGTCGTCGGTGTCGCCGGCCGGCACCAGATAGGCATACGGCTGCGGCGCAGTCATACCCTGCATGTTGCTCTGCACGATCTGGCCGAGATAAGCACCCCAGGCCTTGGAGTCGTTCGGATCGCTAGGCTTGGTCAGCTTTTGCGGCTGCTGTGCCTGCTGCTGGGCCTGATCCTGCTGGTTGTTGCAGGCAGACAGTGCCAGGCAGCCGGTCAACGCAAGGGCGGTGGCGATGAGAGTGAGTTTACGCATAGTTATCCCCTTCGGTTTCGGGTTGCTTTTTTTGCCAGCGCTGCCGCATGGCCTGTTGGACCGCGGGATGCACGAAACCGGAAATGTCGCCGCCAAGGCGACCAATTTCGCGTACCAGCGAGGAAGAAATAAAGCTGTACTGCTCGGCTGGCGTCAAGAATAGCGTCTCAGCCTGCGGAATGAGATGACGGTTCATGCTCGCCAACTGGAATTCGTATTCGAAATCCGACACAGCACGCAAACCGCGAATGATCACCCCAGCACCAAGTTCACTGACCATCTGGGCCAGCAGGCAATCGAAGCCACGCACTTCCACGTTGGGCAGATCCGCCAACGCCAGACGCGCCAGCGTGATGCGCTCCTGCAGCGAAAAGCCCGGACCTTTGTTCGGGCTTTCGGCCACGGCCACGATGATGCGTTCGAACAAAGGCGCGGCGCGCGCGACGAGATCTGCATGGCCGTTGGTGATCGGGTCGAAGGTGCCCGGATAGACGGCGAGACGCTTGTTGACCGGCGGCTGGTTCACTTAGGAAGGCAAGACGGGCAGGGAAAGCACTAGCTTAACGGAACGCTTTGCGAGCGGCGATAGAGCGCATAGCGCACGTCACCGGCATGACCCTCGCGATGCGACACCCAGTTCGGCGGCAGTGCGAGGGATTGCCCCCGCGGAGATTCGACATAAATCTGTGCGGCATCAGCCAGCCAGCCACCCTGCTCCAGTTGCTGTGCCAGCGGCGTCCAAAGCTGCAAGGCAAATGGCGGATCGAGAAACGCCAGCCCGAACGGCCGCGGTGCACCGTGCAGAAAATGCATTGCATCCACCGCGACTACATCCGCGCCCTCCGCCTTTAGCCGGGCAAGGTTGCCACGCAAGGCTTCCGCCGCGGCTCGCTCCGGCTCCACGAACTGTACGGCCGCAGCACCACGCGAAAGGGCCTCGATACCCAGCGCGCCAGTGCCTGCGCACAGGTCCAGCGCCCGCACACCGGCGATGGTTGGCGCCAGCCAATTGAACAGGGTTTCACGCACACGCTCCGATGTCGGCCGCAGACCAGGAAGATCAGGCACGTTCAAGCGCGAATTACGCAGATTGCCGCCGATGATGCGGATTCGTCCTGGCATGGCCTTCATGCGCCGGCGCCCTCAGCAGGCAGTACGGGTCGGGGTGTTAGCATTCGCCCATTGTCTTTGAACTAACCCCCTCATGCTCAAGTTCTGGAAAAAGAAGCCCGCCGACCAGGGGGCCGGGGAAAACGAAGAAGTGACCACGCAGGCACCCGCCGAAGAAGTGCGGGCATCCGAGCCGGTGGCACCTGTGGCGGAGATTGCCATCCCCGTTGAACCCGCGGCCGAGGCAACGCCAGCCAAGCGCAGCTGGCGCGAGCGCCTGTCAGGCAGCGGCTTTGCACGCGGGCTTTCTTCCTTGTTCTCGCGCAACCCCAAGCTCGACGACAACCTGCTGGACGAGCTGGAAACCACACTGATCACCGCCGATGTCGGTATCGAAACCAGCACCTCGCTGGTGGAAAACCTCCGCAAGCGCATGCACAAGCGCGAGTTCGCCGACGCCGGCGCCCTGCTGCAAGCGCTGCGGCAGGAACTGGTCACGTTGCTCAAGCCGGTGCAAAAGCCGCTCGATATCAACGGCCGCAAACCGTTCGTGGTGCTTACCGTCGGCATCAATGGCGTGGGCAAGACCACCACGATCGGCAAGCTGGCACGCCGTTGGCGTGACGAAAACCACCAAGTGCTGCTGGCTGCCGGCGACACCTTCCGCGCCGCCGCGGTGGAACAGCTCAAGACCTGGGGCGAGCGCAATCAGGTGCCCGTCATTTCGCAGGGCCAGGATGCCGACGCCGCCAGCGTGATCTTCGATGCGCTGCAGGCCGCGCGTTCGCGCAACGCTGACGTACTGGTCGCCGACACAGCCGGCCGCCTGCACACGCAAGGCGGCCTGATGGACGAACTGGGCAAGATCGCGCGCGTGCTCAAGAAAATCGACACGGAAGCGCCGCACGAAGTACTGATGGTGATCGACGGCACCACCGGCCAGAACGCCGTGAACCAGGTGCGCCAGTTCCGCCAGATCGTGGGCGTCACCGGTCTGGTAGTCACTAAGCTCGACGGCACCGCCAAGGGCGGCGTGGTATTCGCGCTGGCGCGCGAATTCGGCTTGCCGATCCGCTTTGTCGGCCTGGGTGAAACCGCCACGGACCTGCGCGTGTTCGATGCGGATGCCTATGTCGACGGACTGCTCCCCGCCGATTTCGCGCGAGCCTGATGACGATCCCACGTCCACTGCGACTGCTACTGATAACGCTCGCCAGTTTCATCGGCGCCATCGTGCTGGTGGTGCTGGTGGGGCTATACCTGCTGCTGCAACCTGATCGCTTTACCGCCATGCTGAAACAGCATGCGCGCGAGGCCGGCTTGCAGCTCACACTCTCCAGCCCGGCCAGCCCCACGCTGTTTCCACGCCCGGCCCTGCAACTGGAAGGCATCACCCTCACAGCGAGCGACGCCGGCCCCAATGCCATGCCGATCCTGCTGGCCGCCAACGGCCGGCTCGTACTGCCATGGCGCACGCTGTTCGACCGCCAGGTGGTGATCTCGCACATGCAGATCAATTCGCCGCGCGTGGATTTGGACGCGCTGCAAGCGTGGCTGATGAACCTGCCCCAATCCGCCACGGTGCCGGACGAAATTCCGCGTATCGCCACCGGCGTGCGCATTCGCAACGGCAGCGTGGTGCAGAACAACAGCGAGTGGCTGAGCGACGTATCGCTCGACACCGGACGACTCGCACCCGGGCAAGCCTTCTGGGTGAATCTGTCCGCCAAGGAAACTGACGGCACACCGCTGCAATGGCAGCTCTCCAGCGTACCCAGCATTGCCGATGGTGCGCTGAAGCTTGATGCCATCGACATCCACGTGGCCGACAGCAGCGCCACCAACTTGCACCTCACCGGTCACGCGCGCTGGGCCGGCCTAGCGAACGCATCGCTGCAACTGCAAGGCAAGCTCCATCTCGCCGGTGAAGGCGACTACGATTCGGCGGTCATGCTTACGCCCGCTGCGCAAGGCAAGCCTTTGCTGCTGCACCTGAAGCTGCTCGGCACCGACAACCATATCGATCTCGAACTGCCACCGCTTGCGTTAGCGCAGTGGTGGAATCAGCTCGCCAATCCGCAAGGGCCGAGGCTGTCTACGCCTCCGGGTAATGGCCAGGTCGACATGGCTACGCTGGATGTGGGCAAGGTCCATATCGAAGGACTGAGCGTGCAAACCGGCGATGCCATACCCGCCGCCGCGGAAAGCTCTGCGCCCCCTGCCACTCCTGTAGCCCCACGACCGCAGTGACTCCTTTCGCCTCCACCCTGCTCGCCTGGTTCGATCACCACGGCCGTCACGACCTGCCCTGGCAGCATCCGCGCGATGCCTACCGCGTGTGGCTGTCGGAAATCATGTTGCAGCAGACGCAGGTGGTAACGGTCATTCCCTACTTCCAGCGCTTCGTATCGCAACTGCCCACATTGCCCGATCTTGCTGCGGCGGATGAAGACACGGTGCTCGCATTGTGGTCAGGGCTTGGCTACTACCGTCGCGCCCGCTTTCTGCATCGCGCAGCGCAAGTGTGCGTGGAAAAACACGGCGGCGAATTGCCGCGCGATTTCGATGCACTGGCGGCGCTGCCGGGCATCGGCCGCTCCACCGCAGGCGCCGTCCTTGCACAGGCCTATGGATTGCGTTTCCCTATTCTCGATGGCAACGTCAAACGCGTGCTTACGCGCTACCACGGCATCGCAGGCCACCCGAGCGAGCGTGACGTCGAGAAGCAGCTCTGGCTACACGCCGCTGCGCATACACCAGGCGAACGTACAGCTGACTACACGCAGGCGATCATGGACTTGGGTGCGACCGTCTGCGTACGCACGCGTCCGTTGTGTGCGATGTGTCCCATGCGCAGCGATTGCGTTGCCCACCGCGACAATCTCACCGCGCAGCTACCCACGCCCAAGCCAGGCAAGGCGATTCCCACACGCAACACCACCATGCTGATCCTGCGCGACACCGATGGTCGCGTGCTCCTGCAACGACGCGGTGCGCAAGGCGTTTGGTCAGGCCTGTGGAGCCTTCCGGAAGCCGACGGCACTGACGGCGCCTGGCGTGAAGCACAACGTCATGCACGCATCGACGACGCCCAAGCGCTGACGCCCTTCATGCATGTCTTCAGTCACTATCGCCTGCAAATCCAGCCGCTGCTGTTCGATGGCGCGACACCTGCACACGCCATCGCCGATAATGCCGACCTGCGCTGGTGCACGCTTGCAGAACTACCCTCACTAGGCCTGCCCGCGCCCGTGCGCTCGTTGCTGACGGCACTGCCCGAACCCACCGCGTTGTAACCAACAAGTAGAGATATTCCGATGAGCCGTACCGTTCATTGCGCCAAACTCGGCATCGATGCCGAAGGCCTGGACTTCGCCCCCTGGCCGGGGCCGCTGGGGCAGCGCGTTTTTGCCGAGATTTCCAAGCCTGCATGGCAGCAATGGCTGGCGCACCAGACCATGCTGATCAACGAATACCGCCTCAACCCGCTCGATCCGAAGGCACGCCAGTTTCTGGGTGGGGAGATGGAGAAATTCCTGTTCGGCGGCGAAGCCAAGAAGCCGGAGGGCTATAAGCCACCCGCGGCCGAGTCTTGACGTATTCCTCGCCATCCGATTTAATGAGCGGCTCCCATGCAACGCATGGCACCCTTGTGGCCGGGTAGCTCAGTTGGTAGAGCAGGGGATTGAAAATCCCCGTGTCGGCGGTTCGATTCCGTCCCCGGCCACCATCATTTTTAAGTGGCAAGTTAATAATTTAAGTCACTTTCAAAGCCCACCCATGAGGTGGGCTTTTTGTTCCATGCGTCACGCATGTAACACCCCTGTCTGGCTGTGCGCAAGCAAAGTACACCTTCTCTACGAAAGTGCCATTTTTCCATGTGGCACCCCCGAAGCACGGTTGCTTGAGCAATAAAACATGCTCAACGCGCGCGATGTTTCTAGCCTGAAACAGCAGACCCAAATATCCGCCTCACCATGATGGTCGGCCCGCGTGAAGTATTCGCAGGTTCGATGGATGCATCCACCTCAGCAAACACACCCAGGCTCGCTACGGTTCGATTCCAGTAATCAGCCAACCACTGCGCCTTTTCCAGCACGCTCCCCTTGTCCTCTCGTAAGCGACGACAAATGAAGTCGCGAACTCGCTGCGCGGGATCATCCATGATCACTTTTCCAGCATAGATAGGTTCATGCGTATAGCGCGAAAACCTCATGAGGAAATGTAGGAACCACCGTTCTTGGCCGTCCTGCTGAAAGCAAGCCAGACAACTTTCCCCGTACCCCTTCACATCATCCATCACTTCCGGTGAGCACAACACCATGGGATGGCGTGCTCCGGCATCCCGATCACTTTCGAGCACATAGGCTCTGTTGAGGGCTGTACCAAACACAAAGTCCTTATCGTGATGAGCGTTTCCCACTGTGAAACCTCCACGTACAAGAACATCGTGTTGAAGCAGGTTGAAGGTGAGCATATCGATGGACGCGGTCATCTCTGAAAGGCCCAACGCAGTTCGGGCTGCGGAAATCACGATGCAGTCGGAGAAATGCGTAAGTCGCATGTCCACCGCGGGTGGTTTCGCACAAACTGTCCTTCACCAACCTCAAAGCCCCTTCTAATCTCAGTTTCGCATCAAAAATGGAAACTGAGCGAAAGCCATATCATTGATTTCATCAAAGATCGCTTGATCGCCTGTTGTCCGATCAGTGGGATGAACGGTCAAGGTCAAGTAGTAGTTCTTCTTATCATGCTTGGCGAAAACGATCCATTCGCCGGTGAGTTTTTTTTGGCTTGCCCGTTCTTCCATCGCTCCATGCGTCAAGGCGCTGGCAAGTTCATGGATCATTTCTTTGGTTACTACCGGTGACTCCGCCGCATCAAAGATCCGTTTAACTGTTGCCTCGACCTTTTTCGGTGGCATATGGCTTGCGATGTTCTTAGGGATGAACCGCGCCGAGAAAAAATGCTGGTGCCACAACCCTTTCAGCGGCTCTTTGCTAAATTGGGTAGGAGCTTTCGTTTCGATAGCATCGTGGGACAAACCTTCAAGACGCTTCAACTCTTGAAGAATGAAGTTAGCCTCTATTCCTTCTATGGTCGTATAAAGAACAAACTTAAATACAAACAACAAGGAATATCGACCAGGCGCGATGTTGTCCAAACCAACATCCTTTGCGAACCTTTCGAGTTCTGTATCTTCGATCTGTAGCATGCGCCCGTCAGCCAGCTGAGTTTTATATGTGGACAAACTCATTCCCCTTTCTCTTCTATGGCCGCGAGCTTCCCTTGTATTAGGCTTTTAGCTTCATCCAAGGGTTCTCGCTGAGTAACGAAGCCAATAACATTTTCTAGTTTATCTACCAGCAAGGAAAGTGCGCGAAGACCGCCAGCATCACTAATCTCCGAGGCGGCCTCACGAATGGCCTTAAATGCCTTAGCGTTCACTGATGTGTGTGTATCCATGATAGTCATCTCTCTAAAAATGGAAAACGTCAAGGGTTTGGATTAATAGCTGACGTGCAACACATGAAATAAATGCACGCCCCCTAAGAACCCGTCATGTCGGAAGGCTTAGGAAATACACTTTTTAGGTAGTCACGAAACGCGATACGGGTATTGCGCGGCTCTTGGAATAGATCACTCTTTTCTTGGTCATCCGCCGTGGATACATAGCAGACACCCACCATCGCCAGATGCGCAAGTGCGAGCGCATTACCCACGACTTCTACGATCTCTCCCGGTTCTGTTCGGAAACCGATTTGTTCGTTGGTATAGGTAATCAGCGTAGATTTCCCGCCATGAACCATCCCACACAGCACATCCCATGAATATTGAACCATGTCGACGATCTTTGTGCTGGAGCCGACCGCCAACACATCACCCACCAAGGGGGCAAGTGTCTTGTGGTTAAGCCGCTTCGATTGCCCATCTTTGTTGGGGCGCTTTGGCATCTCGTCGTGTTTGATGAAATACTCCACCTCATCGTCCGTTGCCTCTTTCGCAAAGAACGCGCCCCGCAACAAGGTTTCGATCTGAACACGATGAAGCGCCAATGAGGACGAACCAAACTCCCACGGATGAATAGCGATCAGAAGGGCTAGGGCGTGCGCATGATCGATAGATGCTCGTAAAAGTGCGACGGATAGAGCATTCCGTTTTGACGCCGGTATAGGAAAGCCAGCGATTGCAACAAGCACGGCTTTTATCGCCGCTACTGCGAGATCGGCTGCCTGTTTTGTCTGCTCCATTCGAATAGGCGCTTGTGGCGTTGGTGAAGCCATCCCCTACCCCTTAGACGAACAAAACGCCTTCACGATGGCTTCCGCAGGCGTGTTTGGCGTCGCCATCATCTTGTTCATCACCTTCTCGCTTGAAACAGGTTGTCCAGCCTGCGCATCGCGGTACAGCATGCGCTGATCGACCAGAACAAACCCACTCACGCAACCTGCCGTCACATGTTCGCGGGCAATCGCATAGGTTTGTCCCGTCATCTCGTTCGTGCGCGGAGTGGCATAAACCCACTCAATCATTCCACCATGGTCCCCAGGCTTCGCCACAGTGGCATAGAGTTCCCAAGCTCCATCACCAGATCCACCGGAAGCAATCTTTTTCCACGTCACCTTGTACTGAAAAGTCGCAACACAACCGGTTCGCTCAACATTCGTATATTCCATGCTGCCATCCGGCTTCTGGCACCGGTACACAGCACCGCTGATCTCCGACGGCGGGCGGTTGCTGAGTTGCGCCATGCTCACCGTAGGAACGGTCAACCCACCAATCGCCAAGAACAAACCTATCGCCCATCCCAAACTGGTGCCGCGAACAGAACGCATCTCCATCCCCCGTTAGTAGGCGCTGGCCTCATGGTCGATCTGGTTCATCTCATCGGTATCCTGCTTAATTGTGCTGCCAACATCATCCATTTCACGAAGAACAATGGACTTGGCCGCCTGATAGTTTTTCTCGGCATCCAACTCCTGTACGCACGCGCTCAACTGTTCTTGACCGGCATGACAAGGACTAGCCGAAATCGCTGCATCAAACTGCCCAATATGGGTGTGCCCGCGATCCAGGTACTGCCCCCATGGAATGTCAAACTGGGTGAGTTGCACACTCAACTGACTGATACGGACAGCAACCTGTGATGCTTGAACACTACCCTTCGGGTAGTTCTTCTGGATGTTCAAGTCGTGCCGCGCCGCCGTCATGACCTTATCGTGTCCGTTGTGGAACGGAGACAGATCGTGGTGCTCTTGAACCATCGACGCGTACTTGTTCAACGCGTTGGCTAAATCTTGTACCCGCTGGTTGGCATTGTTGATCGCTGCCTGCTTTGCGTTCTCCGCAGCTATCTCTTGCTGCTTTTCCTGGTCAAGTTGCTGCTGCTGTGCGTTAGCCTGCTGAATGGCATTGCCTTCTTCACCTAACCGCTGGATCGCCGTTTGGTACGCCTCGGGCGAGGACAAAGCGAACCGTTCAATGCCATTGGGCTGGGTCACAGTAATAACCCCATGCTCCGCCGTGCCTGACATGTTGGTTGGCACCGCAAAAGCCTCATTGGCCTTGCCGATCAACGTCAACGCGTGCCCGTCGGTGTTGCCCGAAATATTGAGCGTGAACCGCTCCGAGCTACCGTCGGGTTTGATATCGAAGTGATTGAGCGTGCCCAGCAACTGACCATCTGGGGATTGAGTGATCTGGAGCAGCTCCACGAATTGCGGTCCCTGCGCCACATACGCCCCGGAGACGGTGTGCGGCGAACAGCCAGCCACCATCAACGCCAACACAACCTCACACCCACCCCGTCGGATGACTGCCATGAAGGCCCCCTGCTCCCTAGGCTCGGTCCATTCTATGGCAAGGCTGCTGACCTGCGCCCAGGGAATACGAAGACCACACACACGGGACGAGGAAGCGACCGGCGAGGCTGCGGACATCTTCCATGCCTTGGCTCTGAGCCCCCGTTTTGGCGCCCTGCGCCGCCTGTCCATGTACCATCGGCTTATGTAAGAGGTATGTAACAGGGTTTGAGGGGGTACCAGAGGGTAAAAAAGGGAAATCCTGAAAATCAGGCCTACGAAAAATCAATGGCTTAGCAATGAAAATCCGCAATATTTTCGTAGAGCTAAATCTTGAAAATCCCCGTGTCGGCGGTTCGATTCCGTCCCCGGCCACCATAAAATCAAACATTTAAGTCAATCGGGCCACTTGGCCCGTTTTTATTTCTGGCGCTGTTAACCGTTTGTTCGCCGTTCGCTCAATAGCGATAACTCGTCGACAAACGCAACTCTACAAGTTATCTACAGACTTACTGTCTCGTGACGTGAGACGGCTCCGCGTAGCATTGATTGCGCGGCCTCGCGGCCATGTCGTCATCCAATCGCTCAGGAGTCCAGAACATGCACATGCAAATAGAGGTCTCGCACGAATGGCGCGAAAACGTCGTCGTGAACGGCGAAACGTTTGGGCTTTTGTTCAACGCTACACGCAAGCAAGGGCACGTCACGGCGAATCATGTGCTAGCGACTCGCGAGGGTAATCTCCCGGCGATTCTGCTGCCCGACATGGACGCCCCGGGAACGTGGGACGACGCTTATCCCATCCTGATAGGTGGGGCGACCCAAAATCTGCGGCATCAACTTGCCGGCAGCAACGATGTTCGACACGGTGGCGCGGTCCTTGTGGGCATGTTCCTTGTGACGAGCGTCGAGACGGGAACTGCCGGAGCCAATGGTGTCGAATGGCGTTCGACGTGGTGCCTACATCGCTCGCCTAGTGGCAATGGGCGAGACTGGCAGAGGCACGAACTACTACCAACCGCCGGCAGCTTTACGAAAAGGGAGCATGCCGTAAACGCGGGCATGGAGGCAGGCATCATTCGCGCTCGCGAGATTCAAGGCAATGAATCACTTCAGCCGCAAGCATGGCGCTTACCGTTTCCGGAAGTCGAGCCTTATGACGCGGTGCGCCTGAAGGGAGACATGACTTGATCCACGAGAGCTGCTACTGGAAGTTGCCGCTTCTTGAGGCTGCGACAAGGCTCCAGGCTCTTACCGGCCCGGGTGAGTTGGGCGAGGAACAGTTGGCACAAATAGAGCGAGACTTGTTTATCAGCTTCTACGCCATTCGGAAGTTGCTAGAAGCGCCAGCGAAGCTCACTGATGCAGCGCATGCTCTAAATGTAAGCCTGACCTGTCATCCGAACAGGGAGCCAGTTACGCACCGGAACAATCATAAGATCGACGAGTTATATGACTTAGACGTTGCCACTCCAACAACGTTGCCTATCCGGTCAGCTTGCAACCAGATCATTCACAGCTTCGTATTTACGATTTGCGAACGGGAGCATGGGGGTCTAGCTGGCGTCTTCTTTGCCTCCGACCGGAACAAGAACTCTCAGCTTTATTTCCTCGATGCCGCTGAAATAGTCAAAACATTCGAGCATATCGGCAACGACAAACCCGTTTCGATCAAATGGTCATGTGACCCGAGGACGGGCAAAGAGACGATGGAGGTCAGGTGAACCGCGAAATCGGAGCCTGTTTTCCGCCTTGTAGACAAGGGTATCGGTCAGCAGCAGCGTTGTTTTACACCCCAACCGCAAGGGGTGGTGGAGCCCATTCAGGGGTTTCTTAATGAAGGGTTTCTTTTCGCCCCGACCTTGGTACTAGCGGTGTTGTGTCTACTAGGCGTTGGCCTAGGGGTGCAAAGGGATCGAAGCGCGAAGCATGTGTCACTGTCGCCAAGTAGCATGCCGTAACTACATAACTGGTTACGCGGAAAATGGGCGTAGCTTCACTACCGGACGTAGTGCCGGGTACGATTTACTCCGTTCGCGTGCCAAGCGGGCCAACTAAGCGCACCCTCCCTAGAGCTGAGGTGTGCTTGGGACCACTTGAAATTCAACATACCGATTTCGTGCTCGTCCTTTCGGTATGTCATTACTCGCGACAGGTTCATGACTGCCATGCCCCTCAGGTGGCAACAGCATGCTGGTTGGAACACCGTTAGCAACCATCCAATTGAACACCAACTCTGCACGCCGAAGTGATAGCGCCTCACACGCCTTCCCACTGCACTCTTTGCTATCGGTGTGTCCAACAATTTTGACCCGGTGCGGAGGCTTCAGGGATTTAATTGCATCGGCGTCGTTCTTCAGCACTTGCAAGGATTCGTTAGAGCCCACCAATGACGCATCCAGGGTGCCACCTTTTGCAGGCACGCCATCATTGAAAAATACAGCATCAATCGAGAAGTCCGTTGAGAATGCCGTTTGGGAGGACGCGCAAGCCATCAGCCCCAAAATCAGGCCTGTCAACATGGAGTTCTTAGTCCAACGCAGTTTCATGCCTTAGCTCTTCCGATTAGTGACCCATATCAACGTGGGTGGACCAAGTCGCCCTGTTTTTGTATCGCGTTCCAGTTGATACCACCACCATAAGTCCAGATGTTGCCCATACCACTGATTTCAGGGTACTGCTGGGCTTGGTCGAAGTAAGCCTTGCTGGTGTACGCATTAACTTCCGAATCGTTGACGGAAATGGGGTGTCCCGTCGCGTCGCCTTCGATGTCATCGACCAAATGCTGGCCCTTATGCGCACTTGGCCTGCAGTTGTCGAAGCTTTCCGTGCCAACTTCAGCCTCTACGAATCCGAATTCAATTTTGAAAACGGTGAGGAAAATAAACTGACAGGCAAGCTTGCGTCTGTGGCCTCATCTGCTCGGCGGCAAACCCAAAGGCTTCTTCAGAACGTGACTTTTGCGTGAGTGTTCGGTGAGTGTTCCGACACTGCACTAAATCCTAGAGCGGACACAGATACGCCACAGGAAGCAGGTCACCGCCTTTTCGGTTATAAGTGGCCGAATTGGCGCATTGACCCTGGAGGGTGGCAGTCGCATGCAGGCGTCCACGCAATCCACTGCAACGGTGGCATTGCCACGATGGCGCCGCCAGCTGTCCGTGACTGCGGTCGTGGCAGCAGCCACCACGTTCGGCCTGACGTATAGCCTTTCCGCGCCGCTTATCGCGATGAGTCTGGTCACGCGCGGCTATTCCAGCATATTTGTCGGCGTGAACGCGGCGATGCATGCGCTAGGGGTGTTGCTGGCGGCCCCGTTGTTGCCTGGATTGGCAGCACGATTCGGTGCGCGCCGCCTGACGGTACTGGCATTGGTTTTGGCTGGCGTGCTGCTGTTTCTGTTCCAGGTGTGGCCGGTTGTCTGGATATGGTTTCCACTGCGCATCATGCTGGGGGCTGCTGCCGAAGCGCTGTTCGTGATGTCAGAGACGTGGACCAACGTGCTGAGCGACGAGCATACGCGCGGGCGCACGATGGCCATCTATACCGCCGCCTTGTCGTTGGGCATGGTGTTGGGGCCTGCCTTGTTATCGCAGATCGGCGTCAACGATCGCGCCTTTACCGTCGGTGCAGCGATAGCCGTTGCCGCGGTGGTTTTTGTGGCTCCGCCGTGGGTACTGGCTCCCGGCCACAGCGAGCCTGAACGGGCGCAGCCGATGCGCTACGTAAAGCTCGCTCCCATCGCCATCGCTACTACAGTTCTCAATGCCGGTGTCGAAACAGCGGGCTTATCGTTTATCGCTCTATACGCGACGGGCATGGGTTGGAACGAAGATCGCGCAATGCAGCTGATCTCGACTTTGATGCTCGGCGCAATCGTTCTGCAAATCCCGATCGGCTGGCTCGCCGACAAGATGGATAGGCGGCGACTCGTGTTGATACTCGCCTGGATTTCCGCTTTTACAGCGCTGCTGTGGCCGTTTGCTCTCAAGGAAACACAGTTGGCATTTGCCATGGTGTTCGTTTGGGGCGGTTTGTTCGTCGGTATTTATACGGTGATGCTCGCCATGGTAGGCAGCAGCTTCCAGGGAAACGATCTTGTCGGCGTTTACGCGGTCATGGGATTGGCGTGGGGCGCCGGTGCTTTGATCGGACCGAGCCTGGCGGGCGTAGCTATGCTGGCCAGCGGACAGTTGGGTTTGCCAGGCATCATTGCTGCGGCCTGCGCTTTATTTGCCATATTCGTGATGCGATCGCGGAGCAGCACATGAATGCCAATCCTGGGCGAGAAGCGATGCACGAGGTGACATTGTGGTCCGCCTGATCTTGCTGCTGCTTGGTCACGATTTCACTCGGCGCCGCTGGCTGATGCTGGCATTGGTCGGGCTTATCTGGACCGTACTTGGTGCGGCTATTTTCGTCGATGCATTGGATGGGGTGGCCTATTTTCCCATCCATGTTTTCGGCTATCTGCTGCTAATCGAGGCCGTGGTGACGCTGGTGGTGTCGCCGCCTGGTGCCGATACGCGTGTCGTATTGCGCAAGGCACGCGGCGTCGTGTTTCTATTGTTCGGCCTTCTGGTGGTCGATGAGCATCACGCGGCAAATGTCATTCTTGCGATGTTGTTTGGCATTGCATTCCTGGCCGATGGCATTTTTCGCATGGCAGCCGCGGTTGTGGTGCGTTTCCCCGGTTGGCGGCTGTCGTTCCTAACGGGGCTGTTCGAAGTCGGTTTTGCCATCTTCATGTTTGAACCGTATCCCACGTTCTATGCAGGCACGCTGCCCTATTGCATCGGCATGGGTATTTTTCTTTCGGGCTGTGGTTTGGTGCGGCAAGCAATTCGCCTGAAGCGGCTTCCACGGCAAGCGACGGCAGCACGGTGGCGTTCGCGTGATTTGGCCATCCATGGGGCCTTGCTTACCGATGTGGAAGAGGGTGTTTCCGAACAAGAAGGGGAGCTGATCGTGCATGTGTGGACGCCGGCCGGCTCGGTGGACGAACCGGTGCCGCAACCTGTGATCGATCGCTACATCGCGGCCGTTGATAGCAAGGGCGTGATTTCAACCGGGCATGCGGCCCTGGAGGCGGCGCCGGACATCTACATCAGTCACTATCCCAAGGTCGAAATCGATCGATCGCAAACGGATTTCTCGCACGCGCTTCGTGCGACAGCGGATAACGATGTACCAGGCCGTTTCCAGCCTAGTTACCTCGTGGAGGCGACAGGGTGGTGCAATGCTACAGCCGAAGTGCGCTTTGGACGTTATAACCGCGCTCGCCTGGTGGCATTTTGGGAACACTATCGCAGCAACGACACATACAACCTTACCAATCGCAACTGCTCCAGCACGGTAGCCCACGCGCTGGAGGCGGCGCTGGAAGGTTCGCTTGCCCAATCCGGTTCAGGTTTGAACGTTTTCTTGCGTGCGGTGTTCAATCCGGAATTGTGGGTCGCTGCCCAATTGGAGCGACGGGCACGAGCGATGGCGTGGACACCGGGCCTTGTGCTCGATTACGCACGCACGTTGCGCGCAGCCATCCAACCCACACCGCTGGGATGGTCTACTTTGGTAAGCCAAAGCGCGCGATTCTGGCGTATTGTTCGACGCCACGAGCCGGTGCGGGATGTCGAGGCGATTCGCCATGAGGTGAAACGTCCTCATTGATTCGAGCCGCGTAGACATCGAATTTCCCTCGCCATGGTTCTCGACGATTTTGTTTTGAATCTTATGTCCGACCCAACCGACCTTGGCGGACGGGAAGCTCAAAATGAAAACGCTGCCAGAGGCCTGCGGCGGGATCTGGCGCGACAGCTCCGACACAGCCCGGGACCGCGTCCTTTACTTTCAATGAGTTAACGAATGAGCTGAAATGCGGCGACATATTACGAACAGCTTAAATGGGGATTGAAAATCCCCGTGTCGACCGTTCGATTCCGTTCTCGCCACCATCGCATTCCATGATTTAGCCCGCTCATCGAGCGGGCTTTTTCGTTTCAGAACATGACCCATGGCATTTGACGGCAGCGCCATTCCTGACAAATGATCGGGACAGGGAAATAGTCAGACTTTTCAAATGACCCATGGGGATGGGTCCATCACGACTGGGAACACTTAAAACCCAGCGCACAGGGAGAGCGGTAACGCGAGCAGCCGATACAGGGAAGCAAAAACCGGCATTGCCTTTTCAGCAAGCATGGCGTGAGCCGATGGCCGTCCATGACGGCCACTGCGGCTAGCGCAACTCGATTGTCACTCGTGAAACAGGAGTTTTCATGTACAGCAACAAATGCTTCAAAACCAGTTGGTCGCTTTCCCTGTGTAACGCGGCCATCATCATTGCACTGGGTGTCGTCAGTTCTGTGTCTCCATCGGCCGTGCGTGCACAGTCGACGACTGCCTCCATCTTCGGCCAAGCGCCCGCTGGAGAAACCGTAACGGCGCACAGCTCGGAGGGTATGCAACGCCACGACACCGTGAACAAAAAAGGCCGCTACAAGATCAACTCGCTGCCGGCAGGTGATTACACGGTGACGTTGCAGAAAGACGGGCAAACAGTCGACACGCGCTCCAATATTCCGCTGATCGTAGGCCGAGGCGCCGAAGTCGACTTCGCATGCCCCGGCGACCACTGCGAAGCATCCGCAAACCGCTAAAGCGACACAAACTGCTTGAGACAGACCCAACGTCGTCGCCATGCAAACCTGCATGCGACGACGATTGGTATCGACAGCACCCCATCAGCAAGTGCACGCACTGAACGTCACATGGTGCACAGCATGAACACTCCCCTACTTCGCTAATCTTTTCTTCACCCGCGATTGATTGCTGGCGACCAAGACTCCCAGGCAATCACAGGCAGCGAGGGCAAGTCCGTGAAGAAAATCGCTTCATTGACCATGGCATTGGCATTGGGCTGTGCCGGCGTGGCCATGGCGCAAGATGAGCGTGCGTTGACACAACAACAAATCGTCACGCAGTTGACCCAGCAGGGCTACACGGACGTTCACGATGTCGATTTCAGGGATGGCGTGTGGACAGCGCGCGCTCGCAGTGGCGACGGGTCACATGTGAAGTTGCGCGTGGATCCGCTCACCGGCCAGGCTTATCCGAACAAGCAGGTTTCGCGCATGAACGAAAAAGACGTGCGCGCCATGCTTTCGTCGGAAGGCTTTACGCAGGTGCATGATGTTGACTTCACGCATGGCGTTTGGACAGCCGAGGCGAAGAACAATGCCGGCGTGCGCGTATCGTTGCAGATCGATGCGGACTCGGGTCGCATCATCGGCACGAACTGAGCATGGCGGCCATCCCTCGGCTGGCCGTGATGAAATACACGGCCAGCCACATGCAAGTGCCTGTCACAGCGACGTCGAAAGATCCGTCACCCAATCCGGCAGCACACCGATGATGACTGCCTCCAATTGGTGATCAGTGCCGGTGATGATCAGCACGCCTACCAGCACGATCAACACGCCGAGCACTCGCCTGCCCCGCGTACCCGCCTCCATCAAGCGCCCGCGCCAGCGCGCCATCAAAGTCTGTGCGAACAACGCAAGGATCAGCAGCACGGTGGCAATGCCGAGCGCGAAGGCGCCCATCACCAGCGCAACCTGGCCCAGGTCCTTGCCCTGCGCAGCAAGTACCGTCGCCGCACCGAGGGTTGGCCCAACACAGGGACTCCACACCAGCCCGAGCAGCACGCCAATACCCGCCTGCCCCGCCAGTCCAAACTGTTCCAGCCGTGCCTGCCGTTCGCCCGCCCAGTTGGCCAACGGCCCTGCCGCGTGCTCGAACAACGCTTGCAATCGCGGCACGACAAGCACCACGCCCACGATTAAAAGCAGCACGGCGCTCCACAGGCGAATCGTCGTTGGATTCAAGCCAGCAGACGCACCAATGGTGGCAATAGCGAAACCCGTGAGAGTGAATGACGCCACCAACCCCAGCGCCAGCGCGAGCGGCCCCCAGCGATGACGTTGTGCCGCGCTGCCGAGCACGATGGGAATCAGCGGCAGCACGCACGGCGAAAGGATGGTCAACGCACCTGCAGCGTAGGCGACGGCTGGACTTAGACTGCCGCTCATGCGCGTACTCCGGAACGAACGGAACACTCGGGCTTACGGATCAACATGTTCAACTCCTTGTGAAACCTCTATCCACTTTTCGTTGAACAACATCGCCAGGTTACGTGTAACCCCATGCGTTTTGCAGCGAATACTCCTGTGCCACCGCAACAAGAAGGATCTGTCCATGTCTTTTCTCCGCAAGCTCTCCCTCGCCCTGGTGTTTGGCCTGATTACCGCCGCGCCGCTGATGGCGCAACCCATCCAGCCCTTCACCACCGCTGCGCTGAAAGCCGCGCAAGCCGCCGGCAAACCCGTCCTGGTCGACGCGTACGCGAGCTGGTGCCCCACCTGCCGCAAGCAGGCGCCCACGATCGATGCACTTGCCAAGGACCCTGCCTTCGACAAGCTGGTGATCTTGCGCCTGGACTACGACAACCAGACAGCGGAAAAGCGTGCACTTGGCATCGTCCAGCAAAGCACGCTGATTACCTTCCATGGCAGCAAGGAGACCGGCCGCGAGGTTGGCATTACCGATCCCGATCAGATCAGGAAACTGGCGCAATCGGCGCTGCAATAAGCCTCGCTGCCTGCAAGCTATCGGCCCGCATGGGCCGATAGCTTTATGCTGCGCCGATTCACCGGGAGGGCGGATCATGATCAAACGATGCAGCGCCACGGCGGCGTTAGTGCTCACGCTCTCCGCCTGTACATCCATGCCTTCCGACAACACCCACGCATGGGTGAATTACGCGTGCAGTGATGGACAGACGGTACAGGCCACCTACCCGGATACCAACACTGCCGTGATCAAGCTCGAAGGCGAAACCCACACCTTGCATATCGCCATTTCGGGCAGCGGTGCCCGCTATATCGGCGAAGGCTGGCAATGGTGGACCAAGGGTATGCACGATGGCCTGCTTGCACCGCTCGCAACAGGCGAAAGCATCGCCAGCGCAGCCGGCATTGCCTGCCATGCCGGCTGATTTCACAAGTTCCTAACGAGCGCCGCACGTAAATCACTAAAGCATCACGCTTCGCCATCGTAGTGACGCATGGGAATAATCCTCCCGTCATCACCGTGCGCGATGCTTTCACCATCGGTTTGAGAGCATATCCCGATGGTTTCGCAGTATGTTTTTCCCTCCAGCCGTGGCTTGTTTCGCATCGTCAAGCATGGCCACCGCTGGCGTTCGTTGGTCGAGGCAAAGGAAGTGGCTCGGCATGATTCCGCCGAAGCAGCGTTGGATGCGCTGCTTGAGGCTTGTCCACAGGCGCGCTTGCCGCAGACGCTGAGTGAATGGCGCTACGTCGCTGAAGCTGCGTATTTGCCGCATGCACGTCTGGCACGTGCCACCAATGGCATACGGGTTATTGGCATCGATCCTTCGCAACCGCGCGTGCGCCGCTCGCGTCGCGCCGGGGGTCGGCCAAGTCGTGACGTGACTGATCATGGATGATCGGTCACGGCCTCACGTAGGTTGGGGTGCAAACCCCAACATCACCTTGCATGGAGACATGGCAATGTTGGGGTTTGCACCCCAACCTACGATGCTACGATGCAGGCGTCATTCATTCCTTCGCGTTGATCACTTCCAAAAAATCCCGCCCGTAGCGCTTGAGCTTCGCCTCACCCACGCCGCTGATCGAGGCAAGTTCATCTTCGTTCTCCGGCATCGCACGCAGCATCGCCAAGAGCGTGGCGTCATGAAAAATCACATAAGCCGGCACACCGTGCTGCTTGGCCAAGCGCGAACGCAAGCCACGCAGCGCATCCCACATGGGTTGCTCGTAGGCTTCTATTCCCAAGCTCGCGCCCGTCACCAATTGGCTGTCGCGACGGCGTGAAGCACGGCGCACAGGGCGCGTTTCCTCGCGCATATGGATCGATTGCTTGCCGACCAATACATCACGACTGGCCGCGGTAAGACGCAAGGTTCCAAAACCTTCCGCATCTGTCGACAGCAAGCCTGCAGCCAGCAATTGGCGAAATACCGAACGCCACTGCTTTTCATCCATGTCAGCGCCAATGCCGAACGTGGTCAGGCGATCATGCCCAAGCTGGCTCATGCGTTCGCTGTCGATGCCGCGCAAAATATCGATCACGTGTCCCGCGCCAAATCGCTGGCCGCTGCGGTACACCGCTGACAGCGCTTTCTGCGAGGGGACGGTTGCATCCCAGGTCTTGGGTGGGTTGAGGCAGTTGTCGCAATGCCCGCAAGGGCCTTCGAAGGTTTCGCCAAACGCAGCCAGTAACAATTGGCGGCGGCATTTTGTGGTTTCGGCATAGCAAAGCAAGGAATCCAGCTTGGAGCGTTCGATGCGTTTGCGCTCATCGCCCGATTCGGACTGCGCGATCATCTGGCTCATCGCCACCATGTCGGACAGGCCATAAATCATCCATGCATCGGCCGGCAAACTATCGCGACCTGCACGGCCGGTTTCCTGGTAATAGCCTTCCATGCTGCGTGGCAAATCCAGGTGGGCGACGAAACGCACGTCTGGCTTGTCGATGCCCATGCCGAACGCAACCGTCGCCACCATCACGATGCTGTCTTCGCGCAGGAAACGTTGCTGATTCGCCATACGTGTCGCCGCATCGAGACCCGCGTGGTACGGCAACGCTTCGATGCCAGCGTCCTTGAGCCACTCCGCCGTGTCATCGACTTTGCGGCGGCTAAAGCAATAGACGATACCGGCATCGCCCCGGTGACCGTCCAGAAAACTCAACAATTGGCTGCGCGGATTGTGGCGCTGCGTGACGGCGTAGCGGATGTTCGGCCGGTCGAAGCTGGAAACGAACTGACGCGCATCCTGCAGCGCCAAACGCTCGACGATTTCATCGCGCGTGCGCGGATCGGCCGTAGCCGTAAGCGCCATGCGCGGCACCTGCGGATAGCGCTGGTGCAGAATCGTCAGCTCGCGATATTCAGGGCGGAAATCGTGCCCCCATTGCGAAACGCAATGCGCTTCGTCGATGGCGAACAGCGCCGTTTCCGTACGATCGAGCAGCTCAAGAAAGCGCGCGGTGAGCAAGCGTTCCGGCGCCACGTAAAGCAAATCCAGTTCGTTGGCGGAGAGCTTGCGCTCCATGTCGCGCTGCTCCTGGGCATCCAGGCTGGAGTTGAGATAAGCCGCTGCCACGCCTGCTTCGCGCAGCGCATCCACCTGGTCGTGCATCAATGCGATCAGCGGCGACACCACGATGCCGGTGCCCTGCCGCAGCAAGGCCGGAATTTGATAGCACAGCGATTTGCCGCCGCCAGTCGGCATCAGCACCAGCGCATCGCCACCTTCGGCGACATGCTCGACGATGGCTTGCTGGTGACCGCGAAAGTGCGAATAACCGAAGACGCTTTGGAGGATTTCTAGGGGCGTGGCGGGCATGCTTCTTTTTTCTCCCTCTTCCGTGTGGAGAAGGTTGGGGTGAGGGGCAACCTGGCAACTAAGCTTATGTCTTTCGTCCAAAGCATCGAGTAAGGGCGCGCGTCAGCGATTGCCGCCGTGACAAGCCCGGCCACTCACTTCCAACGCTCTCTCCGAACAGGAAGGGAACTTAGGGTAAACCCCACAACTCCCGATCCACATTCGCATCCAGTCCAAAGCGGGCTAGCGGCACGCGGCCGTTCTTCACTTCCACGCCTTCCGCACGCAATAACCGGCTTTGCTCACGAAAACCGCGGCTACCGGGCGGCATGGCGATCTGCCCGTTGGAACGCAGCACGCGGAACCACGGCAGCGTCATGCCATCGGGCACCTCGCCCAGCAACCGCCCAACCAATCGGGCCCGACCCGGCAGGCCGGCACGTGCTGCGATGGCGCCATAACTGGCGACGCGGCCCGGTGGAATGGCCGCGATGGCCTCAAAGACTTTCAGGTATTCCGGCTTCATGACAGCGTGCACTTTACGCGGATTTGATCCGCCCAATCCCGACTCGTGGCAAAGTAGCAGCGTACCGTATCCCGTCAGGGTAACCGCATGCATCACTTCGAAGCCGTGCGCTCACTGGTCGGCAGCCTGCATACGTTGCGGCGGAACGATCCGTACGTGATCAGCTTCGACCTGAGCCTGCCGCACGGCCGCCATCAAGGCATCTACCTGGCCGAACTGGAAGACGAGAACGGCCGCCGCTACCTACGGATATCCACCCCGATCGGCCCGCTGGCTGGCACCGATCCCAAGCGCTGCCTGCGCTTCAACTGGGAGCAACGTGTCGGTTTTCTGGCGGTGACAGACCTGGGCGGCGCCCCTTACCTGCATCTGTGCGAGAACCGCCCGTACGAGCTGGTTACCGCGCTCGAGCTCAAGCGCCTGATCAGCGAACTGGGCACCCTGGGTGATCAGCTGGAGCAGTTGATCGTCGATAGTGGTGACAGCTTCTAGTAGGTTGGGGTGCAAACCCCAACATCGTGATGCTTCCGGGCACGGCCATGTTGGGGTTTACACCCCAACCTGCAACATCACCCAAGCTGCCGCGCTACGTAGATAAATCCATACGCGATCAGGGCCGTCACCGGCAAGGTGAGTATCCACGCCCACACCATGCGCTCCACCACCGACCAGCGGATCGCATTGAAGCGCTTGGCGGAGCCCACGCCCATGATCGAGGACGACACCACGTGCGTGGTCGAGACCGGCAGGCCGAACGCTGAAGCGCTCAGAATCACCAGCGCCGAACTGCCCTCCGCCGCGAAACCGTTGATCGGATGCAGCTTCACCATCTTGTGGCCGAGCGTCTTGATGATGCGCCAGCCACCGCCCGCCGTACCACCAGCCATGGTGAGTGCGCAGAGCGCAGCGACCCAGTGCGGCACGGTGAAGCCGCCGGCCGCGGATTCGTGGATACGCAGGAACGACAGCCACGCCGGCAGATGATCGAACCGCCCTGCCGCGGTGGCGCTGGCCAGCGCCAGGGCGATGATGCCCATGCTCTTCTGCGCGTCGTTCATGCCGTGCGCCAGACCCATCGCACTGGCCGACAAGATCTGCACCTTGCCGAATACGCTGTTCACGAACGGCGTGCGGCCCAGATGGCGCAGCAACCCTTTGCTTGAAGCGAACCATGCCAGCAGCGCATACAGGCCGCCCATCAATAGAAAGCCCAGGATGAAGCCCATCACCGGTGAGACCACCATCGGCATCACCACTTTCGGCAACACACCCTTGCCTTCCCACCAGTGCAGGCCATCCTGCGCCCAGATCACGGCCTCGAAGTTGCCGCCGGCTTCCGCGATGGCAGCGCCGACCAGTGCGCCGACCAGCGCATGGCTGGAACTGGACGGCAAACCCAGCCACCAGGTGATCAGATTCCACACGATGGCCGCGAGCAACGCACAGATCAAAAGCTCCGGCCCCGCATGCACCACGCCCGTATTGACGATGCCGGCTGCAATGGTCGCCGCCACCGCCGTGCCCCACATGGCACCGATCATGTTGGTGACTGCCGCAAGCAATACCGCCTGACCCGGTGACAGCACCTTGGTGGCTACGACGGTGGCGATGGAGTTGGCGGTGTCGTGAAAGCCGTTGATGTAGGTGAAGATGAGCGCAATCAGCACGACCGCGATGACCAGGCCGAGACTCATGCGCGCACTCCCGTCAGTGCGCGCCAGGCATGAGATGAAACCTGCAAGGCATGCTCCTCAGGAGTTCTTCAATACGATGGAATAGACGATGTTGCCTACGTCGCGGCAGCGGTCGATGGCCTTTTCGATCAGCTCGAACAGATCCTTGGCCAGCATGGCGCGCATGGCGTCATCGCTTTCGAGATAGAGCGTGCGGTAGGGTGCCAGCAGCATGCGATCGCCCTCCGATTCCAGCGTCTGCATGCGATCCTGCAGTTTCTTCACCGGATCGATGCGCAGGCCACGGCGCAGCTCGCCGATCATCTCCACCACCACGTCGGTAGAGCGCGTCAGCACGAGGGTGCGCTGGCTGAAGTCCACGCCTTGCAGGCGGTTGGTGACGATGGCGTAGCGTTCGGCGAACTTCTCCACGCTTTTGGGGATTTTGTACAACGCGCTGTTGAGCGCCTCGATGTCCTCGCGATCCAGCGCCGTGACGAAGGTATTCACCAGCTCTTCGCTGATCTGCGTGGCCAGCGCCTTCTCCCGCTTGCGGGCGGCGGCGAAGGCGGCCATGACCGGCGTGTGGTCGGCCAGGGAAACCAGTTCATGCAGCGCCTTGGCGCTTTCGCGAGCTGCTTCGGCGCTCTGTTCCAGCAGACCGTAGAACTTGTCGCCTTTGCCGAAAATCGTCTGGAGTGAAAACATGCGGGGAATCTGGGCAGGAAAGGGATAAATATTTCCGGAATGTTACAGGAGCCCCCTGCCGCACCGCACCACCCGAGCCTCCCCTGGGGCTATCCCGAGACCTGGCTAGGTGCCTTACACTGGTCGGTATGCCCGCACCTGATGCCCTGTCGCGATGCTGACCACCATCGCGCTCGTCCTCCTCCTCGCCCTTTGCAACGGTTTCTTCGCGCTATCGGAAATGGCGCTGGTTGCCTCGCGCAAAAGCCGGCTCAAGCAAATGGCCCGCACCAGTCGCCGGGCCCGGGTTGCGCTGCGGCACGCCGAGGCGCCAGAACACTTCCTCTCCACGGTGCAGGTGGGTATCACCCTGGTGATGCTGATCACCGGCTCGGTGGCTGGCGACGCCATCGGCAAGCACATTGGGGACATGTTGCATGACGGCAGCATCGCCTGGCTGGTGCCTTACACGCGGCTCATCGGCGTGGTGCTCGGCTTCATGGTGATCTCCTTCATCCAGATCGTGATCGGCGAGCTGGTACCCAAGCGCCTGGCACTGTCCGCACCGGAGAAGGTGTCGAGCCTCGTCGGCATGCCGATGCTGGTGCTGTCACGGGCTTGCGCGCCGTTCGTGTGGATGCTCAACCGCTCCAGCGGCCTGCTGCTGAAACTTTTTCGCGTGAAGGATCGCGGCGACACCGCCGCCACCGAAGAAGAAATCCGCCTGCTGGTGGCCGAAAGCACCGAACAAGGCGTGCTCGATGCCGATGAGCAAGCCATGGTCAATCGCGTGCTGCGCCTGGGTGATCGCACCGTGGACAGCGTGATGACACCGCGCATGCGCATCGCCTGGCTCGATATGAACGCATCGATGGAAGAAAACCTGGAAGTGCTGCGGGAAACGTCCTACTCGCGCTATCCGGTCTATCGCGGGGATGAAAGCGACATCGTCGGCGTGATGGAAGTAAAGAGCCTGCTTGGCGGCATCGCCAAGGGCAAGCTGGAATTGTTCCGCACGCTCGCCAAGCCGCTATACGTACCTGGCACCGCACGCGCGCTCGATCTGCTGGAAGAATTCCGCGACGCCGAAACGCCGATGGCCCTGGTGGTGGATGAATACGGCGACATCGACGGCGTAGTCACACTCAACGATCTGCTCGCCGCAGTCGTCGGCGCCAGCCAGCTTGGTCATGGCAGCGGCGAAGAACACTCGCCCATCGTGCAACGCGAAGATGGCTCCTGGCTGATCGACGGCGCACTTTCCACCGACGATCTGCGCGAACTGCTGCACCTGGATCATCTGCCCGGCGAAGATGAGCACGATTTCCGCACCGCCGCCGGCATGGTGATGGCGGCGCTGGGCCATATTCCGCAAACGGGCGAAGTGTTCGCATGGCGCGGCATTCGCTTTGAGGTGGTGGACCTGGATGGTGCGCGTATCGACAAGCTGCTGGTGACGCCGGCGCCGCACATCGAACTCGCTGACGACGAGCAATGACGCGTAGGTTGGGGTGCAAACCCCAACATGGCCATGTCAATCAGGATCACGGTGTTGGGGTTTGCACCCCAACCTACGAATGAACCCCGCACTCGTAGCTACTTCTTGTCGTTAGCCAACCTCGCCATCCGCTGCGCATCCGCCAAAATCCCATGCAACATGCGCAGCTCGCGCTCATCCATCTGCGCACGCAAAAACAACTTGCGCAAACGCAACATGATCATGGTCGGCGAGCGCCCCTTGTGAAAATCGATATCGTCCAGCGTCTGCGCAATATGCTCGAAGAATCGCTCCATCTGCGCCGCATCGGCCGGCGGCTCGTCATGCAGCGGCGGCGGTGCCGGTAGCTTCTCGCCCAGCAAAACCAGGCGACATTCGTAAGCCATCACCTGAACCGCCTGCGCGAGATTCAGCGAGCTGAAATCGTCCACGCTGGGAATGCGCACCATCGCGTGGCAACGCGCCAGCTCCTCGTTCTCCAACCCGGTGCGTTCGTTGCCGAACACCAGCGCCACCTGCTCGCCACGCTCCGCCGCGGCCAGCGCCTGCGCAGCTGCCTCGCGCGGCGTGAGTTCCGGCAAGTTCACCCCGCGACGCCGCGCGGACAGGCCCAACGAAAAGCTCGCTCCAGCCAAGGCATCCACCAAGCCGGCATGCACGCGTGCCCCGTCCAGCACGTCATCCGCGCCCGCCGCCATGGCCGACACCTCCCGATCGGGAAAACGATGCGGTGAAACCAGTTCCATGCGCGTAAAGCCCATGGTCCGGATGGCCCGCGCCGCGCTGCCGATATTGCCTGGATGCGAGGTGCGAACGAGGACAAAGCGGAAACGGTTGGGAAGGTCGGCGATAACGCTCATGCGACAAACATCAGGCATTTATGAGGGTGGCAAGAATAGTCGAGGCGCCGCGAGAAGGGGGTGGCATCCGCTTGCCGGTCCTGCAATCGCTCGCCCCTCCCTGGCCGCTCTGCTATGATTACCGGTCGCTAACCCGTTCTTTTGCCAAGTCAAAGCCATGACCAGACCCGCCGTCAACGTCGCGGTACGCGCCGCGCGCTCCGCTGGTAACGTGATTCTGCGTTACATGAATCGCATCGACGGCCTTAACGTCGTCGAGAAGCAGCGCATGGACTTTGCATCCGAAGTCGACCGGCTGGCCGAGGCCGAAATCGTCAAAGAACTACGCCGCGCCTACCCCACCCACGCCATCCTCGCCGAAGAAGGCGGCGCGATCGGCAAAAGCCCGCTGGTGTGGGTCATCGATCCGCTGGATGGCACGCACAACTACCTGCGCGGCATTCCCCATTTCAGCGTCTCCATCGCCATGCTCGACAAGGGCGAGCCGGTGTACGCCGTGGTGTTCGATCCGCTGCGCGACGAACTGTTCACCGCCAGCAAAGGCGATGGCGCTTACCTCAATGACCGCCGCATCCGCGTCGGCAAGCGCGAAAACCTCAACGGCGCCATGATCGGCACCGGTTTCCCCTACCGCCAGCGCGCGCACCTGGATTCGCAATTGGCGATGACACGCGCCCTGCTCGGCCAGGCCGAAGACATCCGCCGTTCCGGTTCCGCCGCACTCGATCTCGCCTATACCGCCGCCGGCCGCTATGACGGCTTCTTCGAAATCGGCCTGAAGCCCTGGGACATGGCCGCCGGCGTGCTGCTGGTCCGCGAAGCCGGCGGTCAGTACTGCGACTTCGCAGGACGCGACGGCATTCCCGAAAGCGGCAACATCGTTGCGGGCAACCACCACGTCGTGAAAGCGATGCTGGAAGCAATCGGTGCAAACGCAACGCCGGCCTTGTTGCGAGCCTGACCGTAGGTTGGGGTGCAAACCCCAACACTGCCATGCCTGTCATCACGCCAAGTTGGGGTTTACACCCCAACCTGCTAACGCGTGCGAGCCGCCAACTCGTTTCAAACGAAAAAACTCACACAGCGCACCCACCAAAGATGTGAGGCATGAATAGCCAAGCGCGCACAAGACGGCTGCTCATTGGCTGATATCTGACAGCACTACCTGCGCCGGTATGATTTTTCCTCATTCATGGGGAACACCGGCACGACGATGGAGCTCAAGCTTTTTCGGCATGGATGCCTGCGGGCAGCAATGCTTTTAACCACTCTCGCGCTTTCTGCATGCGGCACGCCCGCCGCCAAGGATTTTGGCGGCCGCTGGCGACCTATCAACCAGCTTCCCACCAGCACGACGGCGATTCCGCTGAATCCGCCCTATGTCTTCTTCGCCGCGCCCACGGACATCACGCTCCGAACGATGCTGGCACGGTGGGCCAAAGACAACAGCCTGGATCTGTCTTACGAGCTAGGTAACGACTACACCCTGGTGCAGCCAGTCACGCAGGTGCGAACCGCCGACCTGCGCAGCGCGGTCGAGCAGTTGAATGCGATTTATGCGTCTTCGTTATTGCTTGTCAGCATCACCCATCACCAGATCTTGGTACAGCCCGTTTCCGCAAGCGCGCCGGCCACGACACCTGATGCGTCGACATCCCAACGATAGCGATCAATACCCCGTAAACAGCGATTACTTGAGTTACGACTCTTTGCAGGTCTTGCCATGTCAAGCAAAAAATCGCGCGGCTCCCATATCGACAAATCGATAGCCGCTGCCGTCAACTTCGAAGTCACCATTGCCGACATTGCCAAGCGCAGTGAACGACGCGCATGGCTCATCGCCGCGGTTTCGATCGTGCTGTCACTGATTCTTTTAGGCGGCTATTTCTATTTGCTGCCGCTCAAGGAAAAGGTGCCTTACGTCGTCATGGCCGATGCCTATACTGGCACCAGTTCGGTAGCGCGCCTTACCGGCGACTTCGCGCATCGTCAGATCACCACCAGCGAAGCCATCAATCGCAGCAACGTGGCGCACTTCGTGTTGGCGCGCGAATCCTACGACTGGGGCACCATTAGCATGCGCGATTGGCCCACCGTACTCACCATGGCCGCGCCGGACGTCGCGGCGGCATATCGCAACTGGCTATCGCAGACCAACACGGAAGGTCCACTTGCCATGTACGGCAAGAACCAATCGATACGCATAAAAATCCTCAGCATCGTCCTGAACGACAGCACACCCAACCAAACGCCAAAAAGTGCCACGGTGCGATTCCAGCGCCTGCTGTTCAACAACAGCAGCGGCGCTACCCAACCGCTGGACAGCAAGATCGCGACCCTGGTTTTCACCTATAAGCCAGATCTGCAAATGAATGATCAATACCGCGTCGAGAACCCGCTCGGCTTCCAGGTCACCCATTACCGCGTGGACGATGATTACGACACGCGCCCGCCGCCGAGCACTCCAACCAACGCGCAGCCCGCCGCATTGCCGGTTCCCACTGAAGAGAACACCACGCCTGATCCTTCCGGCAACACACCTGCGCCAGTTCCTTCACCGAGCCCTGCACAGACGCAATCCATCAGCCCCAAGGCCAATCGAACCCTCCAGGAAATCGGCGCCCGATGAACATGTCGATCCGAAACATCTTGCCGGTCATGTTGAGCCTCGCCTGCATGGCACTCACCACGCCTGCATCTGCCCAGGTGGTACAGCAGTACGAATACAAGTCCGACGCGATCTATCCCGTTCGCGCCGGACTTGGCATCACCACGCAGATCGAGCTGAGCCCACACGAAAAGATTCTCGATTTCAGTACCGGCTTCAGCAACGGCTGGGATCTGACGCGCCGCGAAAACGTGTTTTATCTCAGGCCCAAGAACGTCGACGTGGATACCAACATGCTGATCCGCACCGCCACCCACTCCTACATCTTCGAATTGAAGGTGGTCGCCACCGATTGGAAAACGCTGGATCAGGCCAAGCGTGAAGGCGTGCAATACAAGATCAGCTTCACATATCCGGCCAATGCCAGCTTCTCCGATCAGGTAACCAAGCTGGATAAAACACCGGAGCTCGACGTGTCCCTGGTCAAGGGCCGCGATTACAACTTCCACTACGACTACGCTGTGCGCAATGACAAGACACCGTGGCTGGTGCCCGTCTACGTGTATGACGATGGCCAGTTCACCTATATCAAGCTGAGCGATTTGAAGCAATTTCCCAGCGGCAATTTTCCCGCTGTCTACATGCGCGAAACCGCTCATGGGCAGGATGCGCTGGTTAACACCACCGTCGAAGGCAACACCATCATCGTGCACGGCACCTATCCCTACTTGGTCGTTCGACATGGCGACGATGTGGTCGGCTTGAGAAGGAACGCCCCGTGAGCGCGCATATCCCCAACAATTCCAACCAACAAGCACAAGACAGCAACGCCTATAGCAACCGCTATCTGCACACCCCTGCGCCCGACCTGGATGCCGGCACGCCCGTCCTGAAGTCACACGACATGGCGCGCCTCAACAAACGCGCAATGATCTTCATGGGTTTGATGGCAGCGATGCTGGTGTTGTTCGGCATCACATTCCTCAAGAACAGCATGGGACATAAACCCGAGGCCAAGCCCAAAGCGGAAACGGTCGTGGTGCCGGAAGCACCTCATACATTGGCGCCTCCGCCGCCAGCCCCCACTGCGGCACCTTCATCGCCCGCCACGCCACCGATCGGCCTGATCAACAAGCCATCGGTACCGGTACTGTCGCAAGTCCCGGCACGACAAGGTCTCACGCTCCTTGAACGGCGCATGCAGGATGCGAGCGCAGCAGGCGGCGCATCCGGTGACGGCCTGCAGAATCTGGCCACCCATCTTAGTGTGCCCGGCAATTCGTCAGCGCACATCGTGCCGGATACGCCAACCAGCGCGCAGCCGCTAACCAACCCCGAAACCCTGATGACGCGCGGCACCTACATCCGGTGCGTGCTGGAAACACGCATCATCAGCGACATTCCCGGCTTCACCTCATGCATCGTCACCGAGCCGGTGTATTCCTTTACCGGCCGCCGCCTGTTGCTGCCCAAGGGCTCCAAGGTACTTGGCAAGTACGAAAGCGGCCCACAGGGCAACCGCATGGTGGTGATCTGGGATCGCATCATCACGCCCAACGGCATCGACGTGAACATGGCCAGCCCTGGCGTGGATGAACTGGGCGGCGCCGGCCATCCCGGGCACCTTGACGAGCATTGGGCCAGCCGCATCAGTTCTGCCCTGTTGGTCAGCCTGCTCAGCGACGCGTTCTCGTATGAGGCTGCCAAACATGGCCCCAACACCGCCAGCATTTCCAATGGCGTGGTGGTGCAGACGCCGTTCCAAAGCAACACCGCGCAGACCTTGCAACAGCTTGCCGACCAGGCCGTACGCAAGTCGGCCAATCGTCCCGCTACCGTCACCATCAACCAAGGCACCATCGTCAACGTCTACGTCGCCAAGGACGTGGATTTCAGTGGCGTGGTCGCACGTTTTTAGACAAGTGACACAAGGATTGATCGCACATGGACGCGACAACGGATATTGCCCAGGTATCGCACGATTTTCTCCAATACCAATACGAGGTTTTGGGCATACGTGAATTCATGACCTCGCCTGACGTCACCGAAATCTGCATCAATCGTCCTGGCGAGCTGTACCTGGAAACGCGCAACGGCTGGCAGCGGATGGAAGTGCCTACACTGACGTTCGAGCGTGCACGCCAGTTCTGCACGGCGGTCGTCAACGAAAGCAACACCGGGCAGCGCATCACCGATACCGATCCGGCAGTTTCGCTCACCTTCCCCACTGGCCAGCGAGCGCAGTTCGTGATTCCACCCGCCTGCGCGGCGGAAACCGTCTCCATCACCATCCGTTTGCCCGCCAAGCACACCATGACGCTCGATCAATACCAGCAGGATGGCTTCTTCGATCATGTGCTGGAAGAAGGGCGGCAGCTTTCCGAGCACGACAAGCAACTGCTGCAACTGCGCGCGGAGCGCAACTACGCGGAATTCTTCAAGCAGGCGGTACTGCACAAGAAAAACATCGTCGTCTCCGGTGCCACTGGCAGCGGCAAAACCACATTCATGAAATCGCTGGTGCATCACATCCCGACAGAAGAACGTCTGGTCACTATCGAAGACGCGCGCGAGCTGTTCATTCCCCAGCCCAATGTGGTGCACTTGCTGTACTCCAAAGGGGGACAAAGCACGAGCAACGTCACCGCCAAGAGCTGCATGGAAGCCTGTCTGCGCATGAAGCCGGACCGCATCATTCTGGCGGAGCTGCGCGGCGACGAATCGTTCTATTTCATCCGCAATTGCGCATCGGGCCATCCCGGCTCCATCACCAGCTGCCACGCGGGCAGCACCGAGCAGACCTGGGATCAGCTGGCGTTGATGGTGAAGGCTTCCGTCGAGGGCGCGGGGCTGGAATTCGCCACCATCAAGCAACTCTTGAAGATGACCATCGACATCATCGTGCATATCAAGGCGCACGCCGGCCGCCGCTATATCACCGGCATCGATTTCGATCTGGCACGTAGCCATTGACCTGGTACATCGGAGGACACACCCATGCTTCCCGGATTGGAACTGATGACCTGCCCCAACCTGGCCGTATCGCCGGATGTGATGCGCCATCTGGCAAGCATCGAGTCCAGTCACAACCCTTATGCCATCGGCGTGGTCAACGGCCAGTTACAACGCCAACCGGAAAACCTCGCCGAAGCGATCGCCACGGCAAACATGCTCGAAGCCGAGGGCTACAACTACTCCGTGGGCGTGGCGCAAATCAATCGCGCCAATCTCGCCAAATACGGTCTCGATACCTACGAAAAAGCCTTCGACGCCTGCCTCAACCTCGCCGTGGGTTCGCGCATCCTTGCCGATTGCTACGTCAGCGCAGGCCAAAATTGGGGCAAGGCGTTCAGCTGTTACTACTCCGGCAACTTCGTCACCGGCTTCCGCGATGGCTATGTGCAGAAGGTCTACGAATCCATCGGCCGTAGCCTGCAAGTTGCACAAGCCAGCCCCATTCCATTGACCAACACAACGGGTGGAACGAACAACACCGACCCATCGATCAAACAGCCGATGGTGCTCAAGGAAAGCCCTTCGTATCGCGTTACGTTGCGCAGCGTGGCCCTGGACACCGCAACCAACACGCCGCAACTCCAAGCCACTTCACCGACAGATGCCGTGACTGCGACACCCACGTCAGTGCAACCGTCAGCGTCGGATGTCTTTGTGCCGATCGTACACAGCCCCGGTGATCCGACTACACCACTGCCAGCAGATGCCCACAGTACCGAAGCAGGCAACGCGACATCATCCCCAACTATCAAATCGGACGCGGATCCAACCGATCTGCAGCAGATGGGGAAAGACGATGCCTTCGTATTTTGAGTTCATGCATGTCTATGGACATGACGCATAGCGCATCCGTGCGCATCCACCCAACGAAAGGAAACCAACCCATGATTTCAAGGAATCGCTTGTCCCGCATCCATTCACTGACGTTGCTCGTGCTGGCCGCATCGCTGGTTCTGCCCAGCATGGGTTTCGCGCAAGATGCCAGCGAACTCACCCAGACCACCTGCGGCTTTTTCAGCAACATCAACACGGTGCTCAACGCCATCTCGATCGTGGTGGTCACGATCGCGGTCATGTTCTCTGGCTACAAAGTGGCCTTCAGCCATGCACGCATCGCCGAGGTGACGCCCGTGCTGATCGGCGCCATCCTCATCGGTGCAGCCAGCCAGATTGCCAAGCTGTTCCTCTCCGGCTCCGCCGGCTCCTCGCAATGCCAGGCCACTACCGGCCTCATTCCGCACGGCTTCGATCATGTCGCCGCAGTGGTCTACGCGGTGTTACCGCTGGTCTGACGCATGCACAAGAACGCCCTATTCCGCGGCTGTACGCGCCCGCCCATGTTCATGGGCGTGCCGTACATACCGTTCATCCTCGGCGTGGGCACCTGCTTGTTGCTGTCGATGTACTTCAACCTGCTGTTCCTGCTGCTGTTGCCGCCCGTCATCTTCGTGATGCGGCAGATGGCCAAACGCGACGAAATGATCTTCCGGCTGTTCGGGCTGCGCCTGCAGTTTCGCACCCGCGTACGCAACCTCAAGCAGCACGGTGACGAGTGGGTTTTCACGCCCAACAGTTACCGCGGACACAAGCCAAAACCCTGACACCACGGCCGCCCTTACGGCGGCCCTTACACGATCACATGCATGTTCAGCCCTGACGCTCCCATCAGCGACTTCATTCCCTTCTCCACCCACGTCTCGTCCCACGTGGTCAAGACCACGGGCGGCGACTTCCTCATCACGTGGCGCATGGGGGGCCTGCCTTTCGTAGGTCGCGAAGAGTGGGAGCTGGAGCACCGCCACAACAGCTTCAACCGCCTGCTGCAAACCCTGCGTGCACCGGACTTCGCCAATGTCGCCTTCTGGAGCCACGACATACGTCGCCGCAGCCGCATCGCGCATTCACCGCATTTCCGCCAAGCCTTCAACCAGCAGCTCTCCGACGGCTATTTCAACAAGCTGTCGCAAGAAACGCTGATGCAGAACGAGCTGTACCTCACCATGCTCTACCGGCCCATCGTTACCGGCAAACGCCTCGTCGCCAGATCGGCCGATCTGGCCCAGCTGGAAGCCGAACAGGCACAGGCCGTCGCCAAGGTGATGGAGCTGGCCGACAACGTCGAGGCCGCGCTCAAAGACTATGCGCCCCGCCAGCTAGGCATGGTGGAAGGCAGCAACGGCGTGATCTTCTCCGAGACCCTGGCCTTGTTCGGCTACCTGCTCAACCGCATCAATGATCCCGTGCCCGTGCTCAAGGCACCCGCGTATGCCTATCTGCCGGTAAGCCGCCATCGCTTTGCCAGCAAGAGCGGCGATTTCGTGATCACCACGCCCGAAGGCCGTCACCACTTCGGCGCGCTGCTCAATATCAAGGAATATCCCGAAGGCACCTATCCCGGCGTGCTCAACGATTTGAAGTATCTGGATTTCGAGTACGTGGTCACGCACTCCTTCAGCCCCATGGGCCGCCACGACGCACTAAAAGCGTTGGAGCGCACCAAGGGCATGATGATTTCGTCCGGCGACAAGGCAGTCAGCCAAATCATCGAACTGGACCAAGCAATGGACCAACTCGCCTCCGGCAACTTTGTGCTCGGCGAATACCACTTCACCATCGCGGTCTACGCACCCGACCAGAACACGCTCGCGCGTCATCTGGCCACCACGCGCGCCGCCCTGTCCAACGCCGGCTTCGTGTCGGTAAAAGAAGACCTCGCCTCCACCGCAGCGTTCTATGCGCAGCTGCCGGCCAACTGGCGCTATCGCACGCGCCTGGCCAACGTCAGCTCACTCAACTTCCTCGGCTTGTCGCCCCTGCACAACTTCGCCGGCGGCAAACCCGCTCACAATCCCTGGGGCGACTGCGTGACCGTACTGCAGGCCAGCAACGGCCAGCCTTATTACTTCAACTTCCACGCCACACATCCGTCGGAGAAATCCCTTGGCGAAAAAGCCATCGGCAATAGCTTGGTGATCGGCAAATCCGGCACCGGCAAAACGGCGCTGATCAATTTCCTGCTCAGCCAGGCGCAGAAGTTCGACCCGTGCCCCACCATTTTCTTCTTCGACAAGGATCGCGGTGCGGAGATTTTCGTGCGTGCCTGCGGCGGCACTTACTTCGCCATCGAAAACGGCCAACCCACCGGCTTCAATCCATTCCAGTGCAAAGCCAACCAGGAAAACATCCAGTTCCTGATGGAACTGGTGAAGATTCTCGGTGGCAAAAGCGTCTACAGCGCCGGTGAAGAGCAAGACATTCACCGCGCCGTCACCAACGTGCTCGACACGCCTGCGCACCTGCGTACCCTCACCAACCTGCAAAAGAGCCTGCCCAACCTCGGCGAAGACAGCCTGTTCGCACGCTTGCGCAAATGGACCGCCGGCAACGCCCTCGGCTGGGTCTTCGACAATCCCACCGACGCCATCGATCTCTCCCGCACGCCGATGGTGGCCTTCGACTACACCGACCTTTTGGATAACGCCCAGATTCGCGTACCGGTCATCCACTACCTGCTGCATCGCCTGGAATCGCTGATCGACGGCCGCCCGCTGATCTATGTGATGGACGAATTCTGGAAAGTGCTGGAAGGCGACAGTGGCCTGAAAGACTTCGCCAAGAACAAACAGAAAACCATCCGCAAACAGAACGGTCTCGGCATCTTCGCCACGCAAAGCCCGGAAGACGCACTTTCCAGTGATATCGCTGTCGCCCTGATCGAACAGACCGCCACCATGATCCTGCTGCCCAATCCCAACGCCAGCCGCGAGGATTACATCGAAGGGCTAAAGCTCACCGAAGCCGAATACCAGGAGGTCGTGAACCTGGATGAGCGCTCGCGGAAGTTCCTCGTCAAGCAAGGGCATGCCGCCGCGGTGTGCCAGCTGGATTTGAACGGACTCGACGATGCGCTGGCGGTGATCTCGGCCAGCACCGACAACATCCAGATTCTGCATGAGCTGCTTAAAGAACATGCCCAGGCAGCGGGTGTGAAGGTGGACGCGTTGCGGCCGGAGCAGTGGTTGGCGGCGTTTTATGAACATCGTAAGGGGCGCGGCAAAGCGAATGCTGCGATGCCTGCGCACACCCAGCGCTCCGAATGAATTACAAGGAGAAATCACTCATGTGTCGTTTTGCCCCTCGTCTTCGCCAAACCGATTTGATCCTCGGCCTGGGCTTGGCTCTCGGCCTCACTGCCACCTCCGCCTCCGCACAGACTGAGGTGGTGATCGATCCCTCAGCCATCGCCCAGAGCATAACCAACCTAGGCGAGGAGTTAGCCCAGATGCAGAAGCTATGGCAACTGGGGCAAGACCAGCTCAACCAGTTGGTCAGTACCATCGACGGCCTGCGCAACCTTTCTCCCGGTTTCAGCAGCCCGGCCTTGCAATCCATCAGCGACAGCCAGCGTAACGACCTCATCCGAATGAATTGCAAGACCACATCGGGCGGCCTTATCGGCAGCGCCTTGGACGCCCTGTTCTCCAGCTCATCATCCATCCAGGAACGCCAGCAAGCAATCTGCGCACAGATCGTTGCCACTCAAATCGATAAGTACAACCTGACCGTAGAGATGCTCAAGAACGTAGAGCAGCAAAGCAATTTCTTCACGGAAATTGCCGGCATCATCGGAAATATCAAGAGCATTGCGGACTCCGGCCGCATCGCCGCCCACGCGCAGTCCTACAGCAATGCACTCACCACCGATATGGCCAACTGGCGTACGCAGATGGATGCCAAGGATGCCATCATCCGCAACCTGCAGGCACAACAGGCTGTACTCGGCCGTGCCGCCCTCAATGGCAACGGCGCCTCCGACGCGATCAGCACAGGTGTATTGCTGGGTGTGCTCCAGGGGCTGAAATGAATCACTCTGCCGACGACCGGAACGCCATCTCAAGCTCAAGACAAACCTGCGCGCCTAAAGATGGATTGGCCACTACTGATCGCGCATTCGTCGTTCCAATGAAAGCTGAAATTCAATATCTCTCTTTTGAAAAGATGCTGACGCCAAGCTTTTCTCGCGACTCAAACCCGAGCATAGCCATGAGTGCGAGAACAAGGATGCTTGCTCATGCTTAATACAGATTTCGTTTTCTTCGTCATCATTTACAATTGGCTGGACAAGGAAATCGGAATTTTCACCGATCACCTCTTCGGCAACGCCATGCAATGGGTCGCCGCCATGGCCTACGTGCTGGTCACCCTGTGGATCATGTTCACTGGCTACCGCGCCCTCACCGGCACCCTGCATGAACCGCTCATGGCCACGGTCGTGCGCATGGCCAAGGTGGTGGTGATCATGAGCGCCGCTACTTCCATGTCCTTCTTCGGCTCTAGCCTCAGCGATTTCGTTACCAAGGATCTCAACCACAGCATCAACCAACTCGTTACCGGTGACGACGCCAGCATCAACGCATCCATCGATCGAAACCTCGCCATTACAGAAGTCGCGATGACGGCTATCGATGCTGTGCAACTAGGCACCGGCGACGCCGCCGATCAATCGGCCGCCAGTGATAAGTCCATGAGCAAGTACCTGGCTATGTTCGGAACGGCTGGTCCACCTCTCACCGCTGCCACCATGTTGCTCATGTACCGCTTTGCCATAGCATTGTTCATCGGTCTTGGCCCCATCTTCATCCTGTGCCTGATGTTCGACCAAACCAAGACATTGTTTCAGCGCTGGCTAATGTACGGCATCAGCACCCTATTCTCCATGGCTGTGCTCAACGTGGTGGTCGCCATGGTTATGAAGCTTAGCCTGGCCATTGCCGGCGCTGTATGGACGGGCAAGCTTCTCAGCAAGTTTCTGTTTGATCAGCAGCAGGGCATCACGCATGTCTCACTAGAACAAGGCGGCATTGGGCTGATTCTTACTATGTTGATCATTACCGTGCCACCCATGGCTGCGAACTTTTTTCAGGGGACGCTGGGTAACTTCATGCATTACTCAGGATTTGGAAATGGAAATGAAAAGTGGAAGAAAGTGAATGTTATAAAAAATAATACCAATTTATCATAAATTCAAATTAAAAATGATAAAGACATTGACAACATGATACCTCTCAAATCCATTCTTACTGCGATCTATGGATATTTTCAAGACAACATTTTTTACAATCAAACCAAGGAATTATCATGAATAAAAACATGATTAAATGGATAATAGGCGCAACATTACTTTTAGTCACCACCTTGACACACGCACAAGCTGGCCCATGCCCTCCTGGCATGAGCGAATACCCCGGCTCCAACGGCATTCCTTCATGCGGCCCACTTCGCTCCGATTACGAACAACCGAAAGGCTATTGGGCAGACCAATGGGCCGCGGTAGCAAGAAGCAACAATGGGACTGATGGTTTCGCATTAGATCAACCCAACGAAGAAACTGCCAAACAAGCCTCCCTTGAGAACTGCACGGTAATGGGTGGCACACAATGCGCGGTAGAAGTTACTTACAAAAATACCTGCATCGCAGTCGCCAAAGGCGTTGACGAGGCTGGCCAAGCACACAGCACCATATCCACTGCAGGAACACCCAGAGGGGCGATGAAAGAAGCCCTGAAGACATGTAAGAAGACATCGGAAAAACACAGCTGTCAACTCTCTGGTATCGCATGCGGCCTTCCCAAATGGGTCAGCTACTAACATCAAGTAATACGACAATCACTCATAAGCAAAACGATGCTCATTTTCTTTTTTGCAAGTATCGCTTTCAAAGGAGGTTGATTTGAAACGATTCTTCGATGCCATGCGGCACAACCTTCCACGAAGCACGCCAGGCGCACTGTACGCATTGATTCTCATAACAGGATGCTCAAATGCCATGACAAGCCCCCATTTTCAATTTGGCGAAGGTGATGCGGTCCGCAATACGTTTCCGCTGAAGTTCAAAGAGCACAACTTCAGTGCATTTTGCTACAACACCATTGGCTGCAAAGTGTTTTATGCGGGAATGTACATGACCCGAGATGACGACAATGAGAAGTCTCCGCCACCTCCGCCAGAGCTCCTAAAAAACATGCGCGCGGGGCATCTTGCCATCGATAATTTTCCGCCGCCCGCTATCGTTACGTGGCGTTCGCTGGACGGCGTAGCCCATGAGGCCAAGGTTGATATCGGGGCAATCTTCAAAGATCGACGTATTTTGCACCATGCTCCAGAACAGGAGATTCCTGCGGAAACAGCAGCACTTGATGGCGCCAATATCATCCTTCTGGTGATCGATCGCACCATCAGTGTCTACATGAAAACGACGATCTATTTGAAGAAGCCTCGCGACCCATCGAATCCACTAAGCAATACATCGCATGAAATGACTCTGGCTTACACCCACACCTACTGAGCTCAAGGAACACAAGGATGACCGAGAAACACAGAGTAGGTCCCGATGGCATTCTCGAAGACGGTACTCGACTGATTCCAGTCACACGTCAGGATTTTGTGCTGTACGACCAGGCGCAGCAGTCGCTGAGTCATCTGTCGGCACCAGTACTTCTTCACACCGATAATCCACATGAGCGCCTGTTTATTGCCAATTTTGACGGCACAGGAAACGATGCCGAACATGATCCCGGGCACATTACAACCATCGGTGTTTTCCAAAGCGTGCTGGAAACACTCACCAACCAAAACCCGCACATCGCATCTCAATATATTTCGGGACCCGGAACCCAATCTCATCTGTTGTCTCGCATTGCCGACAGTGCACTCGGCTACACCTACGACCGACGAGTTGAAACCATGTACGGCTTATTTATCCGCCAGGTTCGTCAATGGCGCGAAGAAGATCCCGATGTCCAAATCCGCGTCGTCGCCACGGGTTTCAGCCGAGGCGCCGAACAAGCCGCCGGCTTCACCCGCCTGGTGCACGAGCGCGGCATTCAAGATCCCGCAGGCGAAAAGATCCACCATCATCTCTTCCGCTCCAACACTGTCACCTACAACACCCCGCCCCTGGTAGCACCCGGCCAAATCCCTCAAGCCGTCATACTAATCGATCCAGTCGGCACCGGCCGTCCGCACAGCCGTGATCGCCAGCTGCCACCATCGGTAGTCTCCGGTTTCCAACTCACTGCGCGCGACGAACGACGTGATGCTTTCCCCGAAACGCTCATCATTCCGCTGGGAACTTCCGACGATGGTCGCTTTCTAGACGTCACCGTACCCGGCGCACATTCCGATCTGGGCGGCAGCTACCACCACGACGGCCTGGCCATTCTCAATCGCAACATGGCAGTGGATTATCTCAACGCGCTCAGCGATACGCCTTTGCTTCAGAAGCAGGCTGAGCCGCAGGACTTGCAACACTACATGATCCACCGTTCGGAGGATCACCAGGTTTTCTACGGCACTCGGTACGTGCGCGAACACGGCGAACGCGCCGAGCGCGGTGTGCAAATCGGAGCCCCCGACTGCCGTGCGACCCTGGCGTGTTTGCCACCGGAGCCCGTCGATGCGGCCATGGCTGCACAGTTGGCGGATCGCCACCCGGTCAGCATTGCACCGCTACCCTCGCCACCACAGGCGGTGTCGACACTTATGCAAACCGCCGTTGAGCCGCCTCTGGAACAACAACGATTACAGGAACTGCAACAGCTGCAAGAACTGCTGCGCTGGCAGAGACACCCGCACATGCACGACCAAGCCACATTACAGCAACGCGAACCGATGCAGGGAGTTGAAGCCGCCACCGCGCACCGCGTCGACGTCTCTGCCATCACCTCGCACAGCTCCATCGATGACATGTTCGAGGCGCTGTACCAAGCCACCGTCACAGAGGATCACGCAGCCATCAGCGCCGTGTCCCAAGCCTATCGGGAATCCCAGCATGGTCAGGCGTTTCTGCAGATGGGCAGGGATTACAACCAGCAACGCGAGATGGAGCAACAAACCATCCAGCAGAAGATGGTTCGCCAAGGGCCGGCCATGAGCCGCTGATTGCATTCGTCAAAAGGAACTCTCATGTCTACATTGGAAGTCAAGGCGCTGGCACTGCAGCTCAGCACTGCCATCGATGGAATGGAGAAGCGCATCGATCACGCCGCACGGCAATCGCTACAGGCAACCCGGGCGCTCGATCTGCAGTCGAAGCAATCGCTGGAAACAATCAACAACCTCGTTCAACAAGCACTGGAGCAATTTCGCCAAGGCGCCAGGCAAGCGATCGAAGAAGGCGTTCGCGATGCCATGGGGGAACTCGATCAAGCGATACAGGAGGGCGCCAGCCGGATGGATCGTGCTGTCTCGCAACTGGACCAGCGCACGCAGCACATCGGTCGCTTCAACGTTTTACACGCGTGGAAGACTTTTGTTGCCAGCGCACTGTGCTCGCTCGCTGTCATTACGGTGGCCATCTACGCAGGGTGGCAAGCCCATACGGATATCAAGCGCTCGGAATGGGTGCAGCAGATCAATGCTGCTGTCGAGGCCGGGCATTTGACGATCTGCCCAGAGGGTGGCCTGTGCGTGCAGGTGAACAGCAAGTGGGTGCGGTTGAGCGGCAAATAACTTCGCTCAGTTCAACAACACTAGGAAGCCGAATATCAGGTGCCGGTAAGCCTTGAGGAGCGCCTCCGAACCTCTCCGGTCAAGCAGACCAAAGCTCAGCGGCATGCCCATTGAACCTTCCCGGCATGAACGATGCTCTTGCGGTGATTTCCACCTCCACCGACAACATCGACGTCATGTATGAGGTTATACGCGAACGCGCCAATGCCGAAGGACTGGCGGTAGACGACCTGCAGTTAGAGCAGTGCTTGCCTGCGCGCAACTGCGGCGGCCCGAAATCGCGCTGCTCCGGTCCGATCCGGTGACGTAGATGTTATGCACGCACCAATCCAGCCAAACTAGCGCCGATAGCGTGACGAAGATCCTGATCTCGTCATGCTTTTGTTCGCCATCGCAGACGGCATACAAGTAATAAGGTTCGTATGGCCCAATAAGCGAAGGGATGCGGGATAGCTGATTGGCAAAAGCGATTTAAACGATTTTTACCCAGCTTATTACAGACTTTCGCTACAAAATTATCGGCACATACCGCCTGTATCCAAATCGCATCAGATTGGATATTAAAACCAGGGTCCGATTTCGAGCGGTGCACGGTTATCAAAAGAGCCGTGCGGACGTTCTTTTGCCAAGCAAAAACAAGGGAGTTGTCATGCAAAGCTATCGATTGAAGAGCGGTTTTAGAATGTTTGGCATTTTAGCCACAACGCTATTGGCGGGGTGCGCTCAGATGCAAGTAGGGGGAGGCAAGAATCCTGTTGGCGGTTCGGCTGCGGGCTCTGCTAGTACAGGAGCGGCGAGCAAGCTGGAACATTGCCCGCGTCCGCTCGGCACACTAGCAGTGGAAGAAAACATCAATGATCCCTGGTATGCGGTACTTACCCAGCAATACAAACTGCCATCGACCGTCCCGCTGATTCGCCTGATGGTGCAACAGAGTAACTGCTTCGTTGTCGTCGACCGGGGTCGAGCGATGGATTCGATGATGGGCGAACGTGGCCTGGCTGCGTCGGGCGAGCTACGCGGTTCAAGCCATATGGGACACGGCCAGATGGTCGCGGCGGATTACATCGTCACGCCTTCCATCCAGTTTTCGGAGCATACCGGTGGCGCACAGGGGGCTCTCTCCGCTATTGGCGGCAGCTATGGCGCAATCCTTGGTGCTGTTGCAGCCTCCATGAAGAGCAGCGAAGCATCCACCACCATGATGCTGACGGATACGCGCTCGGGTGTGCAGGTTGCGGCAGCACAGGGCAGTGCCAAGAACATCGACTTTGCCGGAGGTGCCCTGCTAGGGCAGTTTGGAACGGGCGGTGCAAACATGGGGGCTTATAGCCAGACGCCTGAAGGTAAAGTTATCGCAGCAGCTTTCCTGGACGCCTACAACCAGATGGTGCAATCCGTTCGCAATTATGCACCACAGCGCGTTGCCGGCGGCCTGGGCACGGGTGGGGTATTGGCTGTCGACGGCGCGAGCAAGCAAGGGACCGGCGGCAGCTATTCGCTTGCAGACGCCCAGCGCAAGCTGGCAGAACTCGGGCTGTACACGAGCAAGGTCGATGGCCTGCCCGGCCCTGGAACGAGCCACGCGATCAGCACGTTCCAGCAAGCCAACGGTTTGTCCGTTACAGGTCAACTCGACGCGGCAACTGTCAACGCATTGCAAGCACGCTAAGCTTTGCTGAAAGCGCCTGGCGAAAAATCGCCGGGCGCTTTGCTTAATTTGGGCAAAGCGAAAGTCCATATCGTGGACTTCAGGAAGGAAGCCGCTTTTTTTCAAGCTTGCACTCCGCGGCAATAAGCCAGCGTACCCAATGAAGCCTTCACGCCCCTGTTCAACCATCAACCGGAAGGCGTGCGCCGTCGGCGAAGCTGAGTGAATTCCGAAAATTCCCACCGGCGAAACGCAACGACAGCACTGCACCCATCGCGAACATTCAGAGGAAGGCGGGCATCCAGGCGCGCCAATTGCTCGAATTCCTCGATAAGTCGAGCCATCGCTGCCTGCATCCGCGCACGCGATCCCTCAGACAGTGCTGCGCCGACAAAATGAAAGGCGTCGCCCGGGCCATCAAACCGCTCGCCAAAAAATTCCGGCAGTACGCGGGTGATAAAATAACGATGTACCGGCCCATCCTTGCGCCAGGAAAAGTTACGCGCAGTGAGCTTGCGAATGCGGTCAGGCGGACGATATTCGATGATCTTCAGTGCATCGAGCTTCAGAAGTAGCGAAACCAGTTCGTTTTCGTCGATCTTGAAGGTCGACATGATTTCGCTAAAGCGCCAGTTGTTGAGAATCAGATAAGTCGTTAGCAACAGCTTGGGGTCAGCAACCAGCGATGCCTCTTGCTTTTGGCTGAGTTCGGTAATGGTCACCCCAGTGACGCGCCCATTGCCGATCAGGTCTTCCAGGCTCAGGCCGAGAATTTCACAGATATCATCTAGCCGCTGCAGGCTAAAGCCGCCGCGGCTGAGATCACGCTTGATGGTGGGTTCGCTCACCCCGAGTTGGGCAGCAAGCTCGCGATAAGTGATACCGCGGTGGCGCAGCTCGGCACGAATGGATTGCACAAGAATGGCGGAAGCGGACATATCAACATTCTTGATACCAGATGATCACAAAGTATCATATTTCGATACCATGGAGATCGCGTTGCTGCCATTTGGAATCAGAGCATTGTTTGGCGGCAGTTGCCTGACGCAACCTTAGTTCCGGCTGCTGATACGTCAGCAAACATGGAGGGGAACGACTTACATGCTATCGGTGCAAATACTGGGAACGGGGGAATACGTACCCACGCGCTGCGTCTATTCCTCAACGCTGGACGAGCGCTGGCATAAGCCCGCGGGCTGGACATCCCGGCACGCCGGCATCGAACGCCGCTATTACGCCACCGAGGATGAGACCACCTCTCTGATGGCCGCGCGGGCAGCGCAAGCGGCACTGACGGCGGCCAGTCTCGAAGCTGGGCAGCTCGATTGCATCGTGTCGGCGTGCAGCGTGATGGAGCAGGCCATTCCCTGCTCCGCGGCGCTTATCCAGCGACAACTCGGTTTGGGCGAAAGCGGCATTCCTGCATTCGACATCAACGCTACCTGCCTTAGCTTTCTGGCCGCGCTGGATACCATGAGCATGGCTATCGCTGCCGGCCGCTATCGCTACGTGCTCATTGTTTCCAGCGAAATCGCCTCAGCGGGATTGCGCGAAGACGATGCAGAAACCGCGATGTTGTTCGGCGACGGCGCCGGTGCGGTCGTGCTTGGGCCCACCACTGCACACAGCGGCACGGGCATCCAAGGCACTCACTTCGAGACATACGCGATCGGCGCCGAACTCTGCCAAGTGCGCTCCGGTGGTACGCGCATCAGGCCGCGCAAGGATATGCAGGCGTTTCTGGATGGTGCGTGTTTCGAAATGCAAGGTCGTCATACCTATCGCATGGCGGCGCAGCGGCTACCGGCCTTCCTGGAGCGGCTGTTTACGCGTGCGGGCGTCTCGCTTAGCAGCATTGATCGCATCATCCCGCACCAGGCCAGTGCCAAGGCACTCGCGCATCTTGAAAACCTGCTCAAAGTGCCAGCCGGAAAACTGGTGAAGGTTCTCGCCGAGCGCGGCAATCAGATGGCAGCCTCGATTCCGGTGACCCTGCATCACGCCGTCGCTACCGGCAAAGTGAAGCGCGGTGACGCCATCGCTCTGATTGGCTCCGGCGCTGGGCTTTCGTTCGGCGGCGTCATTCTTACTTATTGATATGGCGCGCATTCTCGTCACCGGTGCATCGGGGTTTATCGGCTCGCATGTTGCACGCGCGCTTTCGGTTGCAGGTCACGATGTACTGGCAACTGGCAGGGACGTTACACGGCTGGCCGGGTTCGCTATGTCACCCATCACGGTTGCTACGGCAGATATAGCAAGTGACCCGCTTGAAAAACTGGTGGCGAGTCGTGATGCCGTGGTCCATTGCGCCGCGTTGTCGTCACCCTGGGGCGCCCGCGGCGCATTTCAGCGCGCCAACGTCCATGCCACCGGGCGCCTGCTCCATGCTGCCCATGAAGCAGGTGTTGGGCGCTTCGTGCATCTGTCATCGCCCAGTATTTATTTCCGGCTGGCTGATCAGTTCAACATCCCCGAAGCCTTCACGCCGCCCAGACGATGGATCAATGCGTATGCGGAGACAAAGTGGCAATCCGAACAACGCGTGGCCGATACACGATACGCTGCCATGTCGCGCATCATCCTGCGCCCGCGGGCGGTGTTCGGTGAAGGTGATCGAGCCATCTTCCCGCGCATATTGAATCTGGCCAGGCGCGGCTGGTTTCCGCAGATCGGCAACGGCCAGGCGCTGATCGATACCACGTATGTGGGCAATGTCGCCGATGCCGTGGTCACCGCGCTATCGGTACCAGCCAACCCCACCACCAAGGTATTCAACATCACCAATGGCGAACCGATGCCGGTGCGCGAATTGTTGAATCAACTGTTCGCGGCGCTGGATATGAAAGTGCGATGGGTGCAGCTTCCCCGCCCGGTCGCCGTGACCCTCGGCACGCTGGCGGAAGGTATCGCACGCATTCGCCCCGGTCAGCCCGAACCACGTTTGAGCCGCTACGGCGTCGGCGTGCTCGGCTACACGCAGACCTTGGACATTTCACACGCGCGCACGGTACTTGGCTACCAACCACGCGTGTCGATCGATGAAGGCATCCGGCGCTTCAGTCAATGGTGGAGAGCACATGGTCCACATTGAGTGGCGAACTTACGAAGCTGGCCACTGCGTGCATCCACAAGGCAGTACGCGTCGCGGTAGCCCCTGGAAAATGACCTGTTTTCCTGCGCTGACCTTTCTGCTGCGCCATCCAACATTCGGCGCCATGTTGTTTGATACGGGTTACTCGCAACACTTTTTCGACGCGACACACCGCCTACCCGAACGTCTCTATCGCGCGATAACGCCGCCGCGTCTTGGCGAAAAGGAAAGCCTCCACAATCAGCTCGATCGTGATGGCATCGCATCGCACCATATTGCCGCCGTCATGCTTTCGCATCTGCATGGTGACCACATGGGTGGGCTGCACGACTTTCCGCATTCAACCATTCTGTGCTCGCGCGAAGGATGGAATGACCTGCGCGCGCATAGCCGGTTTGGCGCACTCAAACGAGGGCTTCTACCTGCCCTGCTGCCGGCCGATTTCGAACAGCGGGTGCAGTGGATTGAAGATCTGTCGCCTGTCGCACTATCCGATGCCTTCGCGGAATTCCAGACCGGCTACGACCTCTTAGGTGACGGCAGCATGTTGGCCATCGCTTTGCCGGGACATGCCGCTGGCCACTATGGCCTGTTGTTCCAGGCATCGAACGGTGAGCAGGTGTTTCTGATTGCCGATGCGGCATGGTCTTCCCAGGCATTGCTCGACGGCATTCCGCCTCCGGGCATCGTGACATCCTGGCTCGGCGATACGCCTTCGTATCTCGCCACGCTGGCACGCCTGCAGCGGCTGCGGCAATCCGACCCTGCCTTGCGCATCGTCCCTTCGCATTGCGAAGAGCATCGACCGCCATGAATCGGTTGAAGGATGCGATAGCTGTAGCGTTGCATTACCTGTCGGCGCGACGGCTGAAGCGCTTGCGAACGCGTGAGCAGATCGAAGCACATCAGCAACACCGCTGGCAGATGATGCGTACGCGCATCGCGAACGCTTCTCCCTTTTACGCCGCTTACCGGAACCTGCCGTTGGCGCAATGGCCGCTGATGGAAAAGCACGAATGGATGCAGCACTTCGACACCATCAACACAGCCGGCATCACGCTCTCACAGGCTTATGCGCTGGCGGAGCGCGCCGAGCACACGCGCGATTTCCGGCCGGCCCTAGGCGATATCAGTGTCGGCCTGTCCACGGGCACATCCGGCGCACGGGGCGTGTTCCTGGCCAGCAGCGCTGAGCGCCATCGCTGGGCGGCAACCATGCTTGCCAAACTGCTGCCTGAGGGATTGCTGGCACGCGAACGCGTAGCGCTGCTACTGCGCGCAGGCAGCAACTTGTACGACACGATGCATGGCGCCCGGCTGCAGTTCCGCTATATCGACCTGCTTCAGCCGTTCGACACGGTGCTGCGGCAACTGGAAAACTATGCACCAACCATCCTGGTAGGCCCGGCGCAGGCGCTGGTTCTGGTGGCCCGCGCGCCACGGAACGGTGGCGCACGTATCACACCGCGTCGTGTCATCTCTGCGGCAGAAGTACTCGATCCAATGGATCGCGCAGAAATGGAGCGTGCATGGGGAATTCGGATCGAACAGATCTACCAGGCTACCGAAGGCTTTCTCGGCCAGACCTGCATGCATGGCGCGATCCACCTCAACGAGGACTGCATCATCGTCGAGCACGACTGGGTCGACCAGGCGCATCGCCGCTTCGTACCGATCATCACTGATCTTTACCGTTTTACGCAGCCGGTGATCCGTTATCGCCTCAACGACATTCTGGTGGAGAGCGCCGCTCCCTGCCCCTGCGGCTCGCCGCATATCGCGCTGGAACGTATTGAAGGACGTGAGGACGATATCGTTTGGTTGGGCAACGAAACGAATACCAGTCTCGTACCTGTTTTCGCCGATAGCCTTACACGAGCCATATTGAATGCCGATCCGGCGATTCAGGATTATCAAATCGAGCAGCGCGATGCGAATACGTTTGCTATCGCCGTTGAACCGGCACCCGATGCCGCTCGCCAGCAGGCCATCCGCCTCGCGCTAAACGCCTTTTTCTCGACACTTCGAATGCCTATGCCGATCATCATGTTTTGCGACATGCCCAAGCGTGAGCTCGGCAGCAAACGACGGCGAGTACGCGGCCTACCAGCCTTGCGAGACCGAAAGCATGCGTAAGGTGTTTATTCTCGGAGGACGGTCGCCTGTGGCGCTCGATCACACTCGACGCTTCGCTGCGCAAGGTTGGCAAGTCATCGTCGGCGACAGCGTGCCGTGCCGGATTTCGACTTGGTCGCGCGCAGCGCATGCAAGCGTGGCACTGCCATCAGCGCGATATGGTATTCGCGAGTATGCACGCGCACTGAATCGAGTGGTAGACGCTCATCAGATCGACCTGGTGCTGCCTACGTGTGAGGAGGTGTTTTACCTGGCCCGCGCTCGCCCTGCACTACCGCGGCAGGTGCGCATTCTGGTGGACGACTTCGACATGCTCGCGACGTTGCACAGCAAGTGGCGCTTTCTGGAAGCAGCCCAGGACTGTGGCGTGATCGTTCCGGAAAGCGCCCTTGTAAACAGCATTGATGAAGCGCACGAATGGGCCAAGGACCGTCCGGTAGCGATCAAACCGGAATTTTCGCGTTTCGGCGTGCACGTGCGCCTGTATCCCGACGGCATTCCACAGGATGCACGACCGTTCGAACTGGACACGAAGTGGGTCGTGCAATCGTATTGCCGAGGCAAGGAATTGTGCTCCTACAGTGTCGTCGATCAGGGGCGCGTATTGGCGCACGTCACCTATCGGCCAAGCTATCGCATCAACGCCAGCTCCAGTTACGTGTTTGAGGTGTGCAACGCGCCGGGCATTGAAGCATTCGTTGAAAGCTTTGCACGCAAAATCCGCTACACCGGCCAGTTGTCATTCGATTGGATCGAATCCGACCAGGGCAGCTACCAGGTACTGGAGTGCAATCCGCGTGCGATCAGCGGCGTGCATCTGTTTGCCATGCATGATGCTCTGCCAGCTGCCTTGATGGGCGAAGCGGATGCCTGCATCAAGCCCAGCCTCATAGAAATGCGAATGATTGCAGCGGTGATGCTGGCGGCCGGTGTATGGCAGCCGTTACGACAACGACCGCTGGGCGAATGGTGGCGCGATTTCCAGGGCGCTCGTGATGTCATTGCGATCAAGGGTGATCGCATGCCTCTGCTTGGAGGCCTGCTGGATCTTGTATCGTACGCACGCATCGCCGTACAGCAACGATGCACCATGCGACAGGCATCCACGCGCGACACCGAATGGGACGGCGAGGCACTCGATACGCCATGACCGTGCTACCGGATGTCTCGCTGGATGAATTCAATGCACGGGCTGCAGCATTTCTCGCACTGCACCGGCAGTCGCCCAGCGAGTCGCTTATCAAAAATCTGCACACTCGTGTCGAATCGATCAGCGCGGGTAATGCGTGCTTACCCGTCACCGTCAACCATGCCGAAACCGATAATGCGTGGGTGTGCTCGCCCTACACGACTTACTGCAGTTACGCGATCGAGGAAACGGCCAGGCTTGGCCGTCCCGTGCTTACCCGGCCGTTGAGCAGACTCATCCATTGCATGGGAGCACTATTGAAACGGGCCGAGATCGACCGCGCTGTCGCGATAAACAACTGGCTCGTATCCACGAATTGCTATCCACGCCTGCGAGACGTGGACATCGACCAGGCGATCGATGAGGCCAAATCGCGTTGGCCAGATCACGCTATCTGGTTCCGATCGCTCAATGCAGCGCATCACGCGGATTGGCTGCACGCATTGGCCGATCGCGGCGGCATGCTTCTACCAAGCCGACAGGTTTATCTGTTTGAAAACATCGCCGAGCTGGTCAGACAGCACACGGACTTAAAGCGCGATATTTCTCTTTTACGACGTAAAGATGGCTTCGTGTGCGAACGAATATTGGATAACGAAACGGATTTCGTGCGCGCCGAAGAGCTCTACGACGACCTCTACATCCAAAAGTATTCCCGCCTTAACCCGCAATATCGTCACCCGCTGATCATGGCATGGAGTAAAGCCGGCTTGCTGCAACTATTCGGCTTGCGCGATACCGCTGGGATTTTGCAGGGGGTCGTTGGTTTGTTCGCTTTCGGCAACCTGATTACGTCCCCCATCGTGGGCTACAACACCCATCTTCCGCAGAAAGTCGGCCTTTATCGCAGACTGGCTGCCTGCGTGCTGCGCGAAGGGGCCACGCATGGACGACTGGTCAATCTCAGCGCAGGTGTTGCGCATTTCAAGCGTCAACGCGGCGGACGGCCCGCGCTCGAATACAGCGCCGTACTGGTCGACCATCTGCCGCCGCACAGACGAAGAGCCATCCAGGCGCTGGGTTTCCTGACGCGAAATATCGGTATTCCCATCATGCGGAAATTCAAACTATGAGCGCCTGGGCTGCACATCTGGAGCATCGCTGGTTTGCCGTGGCGCTGGCGGCGAAGATCGGGCGCAAACCGGTGCGGGCCATGTTGCTCGATCGGCCCATCGTACTTGCGCGCCTGAACGGCCAGCGCGTGGCAGGTTTTCAGGATCGCTGCCCACATCGTCATGCACCGCTTTCCCAGGGGCGGGTGATCGACGGCACGCTGCAATGTCCGTATCACGGCTGGCGTTTCGACGAGCGAGGCAAGCTGCAGGAGTTGCCCGGCGCACCACCGGGTACTTGTATGCCGGGCGTACACGCACGAGCGATTTCCGTTGTTGAGTATGACGGCTTGATCTGGGTGCGCTACGCCAAGGAGGGCGACGAGGATATTCCCGCTCGCGTTCGCGCACTCGCACCGGGCGATCGGAAGTTTCTGTGGCAGACGACCTGGCACGCGCATATTGTGGATGCACTGGAAAACGTGCTCGATCCATTGCACACCCATTTCGTGCACACCGGCCTGGTGCGACGAAAAGCTGCCAGACAGTCGATGCAGGTCAGCCTGCACGCAGATTCGGAAGGGTTTGTGGTGGATTATGTTGGCCAGAGTACACAATCTGGACTTCTGTACCGTCTGTTCGAATCACCGCGCGAAAGCGAGCGCGCCTGTTTTAGCGCTCCCGGTACGGCACAGCTCAACTATCACTACCGCAACGGCAGCCGCGCATGCATTTCGCTGCACTTCAGTCCGGAAACAACGGACCGGACGCGTCTGACTGGCATGCTTCATCTCGAAGGACGGCGCGTTCCAGCATGGATGGTGAGTGCATTCGTGTGGCCCTTCATCCGCAAAGTCGCCCAGCAGGATCAACGCATGCTCGCGATGCAGATAAGCAACAGCCGGATATTTCCCGACCGGAAGGATGTCATCACACGCTTCGACGTGGTGCGCAAACATCTGCTTAGCGCATGGAGCAGTCCGGAAGACGCAGCCGCCTATCCGCTCGGCGACTGCGAGACGACCCTCATGCTTTGATCGGTACGGCTGGACCGCTATGCCGCTTGATGACACACCGCTTCAATATTGTGCCCATCCGGATCCAGCACGTACGCAGCGTAATAATGCTCGTGGTAATGCGGCCGAACGCCCGGCGCACCATTATCGCGGCCACCCGCAGCCATGGCCGCCAGGTAGAACGCATCGACCATCGCACGGGTTTCTACACGAAATGCCACGTGGATGGCCGGCTGATTGGGCACACCTTTGCTGATCCAGAAATCCGGCTTGGGCGGCTCACCGAACCCGGCCACATCGGTGTAGCCCGTTACGGAGGCTGGGAATTCCATCAATAACGCGTAGCCAATGGCGGAGAGCGCCTTGACGTAGAACGCCTTGCTCTTTTCGAAATCACGTACAGAGACACCGGTGTGATCGATCATGCTTGCTCCTGGTAAACATTCACTCGGGCAGATTGAGCTGCCACGACACGCCAAAGCGATCATTGGCCCAACCAAACCTTTTACTGAAACCGTAATTGTCGAGCGGCATAAGCACCTTTCCACCAGCCGCGAGCAGGGAAAAAACCCACTCCAGGTTTGCCTCGCTATCCACATCGATGAACAACGAGAGCGACGGCGTAAACGTGAAGCCATGTTCTATCGGGCTGTCGGAACAATAAAAGGACCGCCCGCACAACGTGAATTGCGCTTTTTTTATCTTGCCTTCTTTGCCGACATCATGAGCACCCCAACGCTCCACTGAAACAATTCGGGAGTCATCGAACAAGGAAACGTAGAACTGCATCGCTTCTTCGGCAGCGCCTTCGAACATCAAAAAGGGAGTAATGGTGTGTGCCATCAGTCGAACTCCTCATGTTGTGGCAGCTCATCGGTAATCGTGTACCACGGCGCCTTCGAGCCGACAAAAATATGTGCAGTCGGCCGTATCGATGGCTCATCGGTCAGAGTACCCAAGGTAACGTGCACGTATTCCCCGTTACGAACAACGGAATACAGCAACGACCCACAGCACTGGCAATGAACGTCATGCCCGTGCTCGTCGCCAAATAGCAAAAGCGCTTCCTGCCCCTTGGTAAGGCTGAGCTTGGTCCGTTCAATGCCAGCAAACGGCTTGAAGGCAGAACCGGTGGCCTTCCGGCATTGCGAGCAATGGCAGTTCAGCGCATAGACAAAGCGATCCTCGACGCAATACTGGACATGGCCACACAGGCATTCGCCCGAAAGCATTCGAGCTGGGCTTGCTTCAGGAACATTCGCACTCATGCCTACTTTCCTCTGACAACCCAGACGGAACGCAAGAGACATTCAATGTGGCGAGTGATCGGCCTCGCGCAAGAACGTCCGCAGGAAAGGTACGGTAACTCGCCGCTGCGCCGCCAGTGACGCCTGGTCCAACCGGTCGAGCAGATCAAGCAATGCGCCCAGGTCGCGCGCATAGCGGGCAAACAACCAATCCAGCACGCTCTCGTTCAGCTCAATGCCACGCAATGCGGCTTGTTGCTTGAGTACTTCGCGGCGTTCGCCATCGTCGAGCGGCTTCAAGGCGAATTGCGTGCAGGCACCGAGCCGGGAGCGCAGGTCCGGCAACATGAGTGGCAGCTGCGTGGGCACGGCTTGTGCGGTGAAGATCAGCGCGGTGCCTTCGGCGCGAGCGCGGTTGTAGAGATCGAACAAGGCATGTTCGGCCTCGCGTTCGCCAGCCAGCGCATCCAGATCGTCGAACGCGATGAACTGGCTGCCCGCGACACCGCGGATCGCCATGAAGTGCTCGCGCAGGTTCTTCAAGGGTAGGTATTGCACGGTGCGTCCGGCTTCGTGTGCCGCCTGGCATGCCGCCATGAGCAGATGACTCTTGCCGCTGCCTGTTGCGCCGCTCAGGTACAGCCACGGTGCGCCGGGCTGCGTGGCAAGCACCTGCACGGCAGCCAGCGCGACCGCATTGGCGCCGGCATGAAAATGCTCGAAGCGCTGGCGGCGAGGCCAGCGCAACCCCAGTGGCAACTGCGCGGTCATGGTTTGTCGCTGTGTCCGGCGACGTGCACCGGCGTCTCGCCATGTTCTTGAACGGTTACGTCGATTTCAGCAATGGCGCTATCGGGCGCGCCTTTCTCGGTGTAGAGATCACTGAGCCTGTAGCGCTGCGCAAGATAGCGCAGCAATACCAGAATCACCGACGCGGCCGGCAACGCAAGCAACACGCCGAGAAAACCGAACAGGTAGCCACCGGCCAGCACGGCGAAGATCACCGCGACGGGATGCAGGCCGATCTTCTCGCCCACCAGCCGCGGCACCAACACATAACCTTCCAGCAGTTGCCCCACCACGAACACGCCCACCACCATCAACAGGTGCGTCCAGTCGCCATGTTGCACCAGCGACGCGATGATCGCCGCAACAAAACCGGTGATGAAGCCAAGATAGGGCACGAAACTGAGCAAGCCGGCGACCATGCCGATCAGCGGTCCCACTGAAATGCCCACGAGTGTCAGGGCAACACCGTAGTAGATGGCCAGCGCCAGCATCACCAGCAGTTGCCCGCGCACGAACGCACCGAGCACGGAATCGGATTCGCGCGCCAGATGTGCAACGGTCGGCTCAATCGAGCGCGGCAACATGCGATCGACCCATGCGACCAGCCGGTCCCAATCGCGCAACAGGTAGAACCACACCACCGGAATCAGTACCAGGTTGGTGAGCCACGCAACGATACCCACGCTGGAGCGCGAAATGGTGCCTATCACCGTACCGATGGAACCGATGTGTTGCTTGATCTGGTCGACCAGCCGGTCGGTGTCGAATGCCTTGGGATCCAGATGCAACTTGGCCTGTACCCACGGCAAGGCCGTGTCCTTGCCCCACTCCACGTAGCGGGGGAAGTTCTGCACCAGGTTTTCGATCTGCCGCGCAATCAACGGCACCAGCAACAACAGGGCTGCCGCGATCACCAGGATCAGCACCACGAACACGATGCCCACCGCCAAGGTGCGCCCCAAGCCGAACCGCTCCAGCCGATCGGCTAGCGGATCGCTGAGGTAGGCCAGCATGGCGGCCACGGCGAACGGCATCAGCACCGGTGCGAGCAGCCATACCAGCAGCCCGATGGTGATGATGATCGCCAGCATCTGCCAGCGGCGGGACGTCTCTTGGCTTATGGACACAAACGGCTCGTCAGGGAGGGGCGAACGGAAGCAAGTGTGGCTGATGTGAGGGGCCGTTCAAAGCCTTGCGGTCTCGCGGCGAGGCGCGTCCGTCACCCCAGCCTGCTTCCCGGTGGAGAGAGAGCGTTGGTATGTCGCGCCTGCCAAGCTCGATGCGACCAATAAAGTACGTAGTGTGCGCCGCTCGCCACGCACAGCACGGCCACCAGCCAGGCCAACACCGACGACCGCAGCACGGGCCAGTGCGCCAGCGCCAGCAAGACGGTTAGCAAATAGATGATCTGCGCGAGCGTGCAAGCTTTGGATAGCAGGCTGGGCCGTGGTTCGATCGGGCCGATCAGCACGCGCCAGCCGAGCGCACCCAGGGCGATCATCCCATCGCGGCCGCATACGATCACCGCCAGCCAGACAGGCGCTTCCTGCCGCCATGCCAGGATCACGAAGCAAGCGATCAGCAACAGCTTGTCGGCGACCGCATCGAGTATTCCGCCGAGCCGGCTCTGCCAGCCATAGTGACGCGCCAGAAAACCATCCAGTCCGTCCGATGCGCCAGCCACCGCGACCAGCAGCAGCGCGAGAGACCATTGCTCATGCCACAGCAGCCAGCAGATGGGCACTACCAGCAGCACCCGCAACATGGAGATGGCGTTGGGCAGATGCCGCCAAGGCGATTGCGACGCTGTCGGCATCGCGGCGGTCACGACGAACTTAATGCAACCAGCGCAGGCTGGCGTCCGCGCCATCGTGGGAATCGCCTGCCATCACGCGCCCGCCAGCGGCAAGGTTGGTGACGAGGTTATCCAGCGGCATACCTGCCTTCACCGACAACATCACGCCGTCGTCCTGGGCGCCAACCGTGGCGATGGTTCGTACGGAAGGATCGGCACGCAACGTGGCGAGCAGGCTGGCGTAATCCATCGCCGAATGCAGGCCAGACACCCACAACGTGCCGTTCACGTCGGCGGTGGCGATCACGTTGAGCGCCTGGCCCAGCCGGCCGGTGGCACTTTGGCCGGCATCGGCGAACAAGCCGTTCTGGTCGGTGCCCTGTGCGTTCCAGTGCTGGGACTGCCCGCCGCTGATCAGCGTCCAGTCGGCACTGTTTGCATGCAGGTCGCCGATCAGCACCAGGCCCGTGTGATAAATCCGGCTGATCGCGGACAAGGCAGCAGGATCGGCGCCCGCCAGCTTGCCCAGGTCTGGCAACTGCGAGGGATCGTCGGCATAACTCACCTGATAGCCACCTTTGTTGATCGCACCGGTAAGCGCACCGAGTTCATTCTGATTGAGCAGATGACCGTCACCGGCCTTCACCACCAGCAACAGCGGCGGCCTGACGCCGGCCGTGGTGGCGCCCAGTTGGGTGACCAGGCGTTGCACCGCGCCCTGATCGAAACTGACGGTCAGCGTGAAGGTGGGCGGGTTGCCGCCGTCGGCCTGATACTGGAACTGCTTCACGATGCCTGCAGCATTCTGCAAGGCCTCGGGATAGCCGGGCTTGCTGCTCAGATCCTGGCCGCCGGAGACGCGCACCAGCACCTGTCCCAATGCCGATTGGAATGCCTGGCTACGTTGCGCCGCACTGGTGTCAGTGACCGGTATCACGACGGTGTACGGCGAGTTGGTGGTCTGCCCTCGCGCCATCGGGGCGAGCCCCAGGGCGAGACCAAACAGCAGCAGGGCGATCGGCAAACGTGGCAGACGCATGTCAGGGGGCCGTATTCAGGTCAGGGGTCAAGGGATGATCTGATGAGTTCTGCGTAGGCGGCATGATGTCCAGAAGGCCCGCAGGGTGTGTTGCGTGGCGCAGAGCAGACTGGCCGTCTGTTCAAGTCGCGCGGCGCAGCCTGCGGGCCTTCTGGACATCACCCTTCGGGCCGGCACTGTCCGTCCGCATACCTTCGGCCCATCGTCTCGACAGACGGCCAGTCTGACTTCGCCGATGGTCCTGTGGTCTGCGAACGGACAGTGCCGGTGACGCCCACGCAGAACTCATCAGAGCATCCCGAAGTCTGCCCAATCCAGCCCTTAACGTCTATCATTGGACGTTTCTTCAAGCTCAGGTTGGCCATGTCCGACGCCCTTACCTACCGCGCCGCAGGCGTGGATATCGATGCCGGCAATGCCGTGGTCGAACGTATCAAGCCGCTTGTGAAGCGCACCTTTCGTCCGGAGGTGATGGGCGGACTGGGCGGCTTCGGCGGCCTGTTCAACCTGGGCACGAGCTACAAGGAGCCGGTGCTGGTCTCAGGCACCGACGGCGTGGGCACCAAGCTCAAGCTGGCTCAGCAGTTGAACCGCCACGACACCATCGGCATCGACCTGGTGGGCATGTGCGTGAACGACGTGCTGGTGCAGGGCGCCGAGCCCTTGTTCTTCCTCGACTACTTCGCCACCGGCAAGTTGGACGTGGATACCACCGTGGCCGTGGTCGGCGGTATCGCCAAGGGTTGCGAACTGGCCGGCTGCGCGCTGATCGGCGGCGAAACCGCCGAAATGCCCGACATGTATCCGCCGGGTGAATACGACCTGGCCGGTTTCACCGTCGGCGCGGTGGAAAAGGAAGCGTTGCTCAGTGGCGACAGTGTCGTAGCCGGTGACGTGATCCTGGCTGTGGCGTCGTCCGGCCCGCATTCCAATGGTTATTCGCTGATCCGCAAGATCGTCGAACGCGCAGGCAACCCGCTGGAGCTGGACCTCGGTGGCGTGAAGCTGGCCGATGCGCTGATGGCACCGACCACGATCTATGTAAAGCCGGTGCTGGAACTGCTGAAGTCTGTGTCTGTGCATGGCATGGCGCATATCACCGGCGGCGGCCTGAAAGAAAACATCATCCGCGTGGTGCCGGATGGCCTCGGCCTCAAGCTTGATGCCTCCGCCATCGTGCTGCCGCCGGTGTTCGATTGGCTGATGCGCGAGGGCAAGGTTGCACGCGAAGAGATGTGGCGCACGTTCAATTGCGGCGTGGGCTTTACCGTGTTGCTGCCGCGTGATGCGGTGAGTGCGGCGTCGGCATTGCTGGCCAAGCATGATTTGAAGAGCTGGGTGATTGGCGAGGTGGTGCAGGCACAAGCGGACGAGCGCGTGCATATTGGTTGAGACTTTCAACAATCTCGCGATAGAGCCCTGTGGCCGTCATTCCCGCGAAAGCGGGAATCCATGTTGGCTCTGATGCAAAAAGCAAAAATGGATTCCCGCTTTCGCGGGAATGACGGCCGGCAAGAACACCTTCTAATCGATCACCGAACATGCCCGCACCACTCCGCATCGCAGTCCTCGCCTCCGGCCGCGGCAGCAACTTCGCCGCGCTGCTGGCCGCGCGCGAACGCAGCGAACTGCCGGTGGAATTCGTGCTCGTCGCCAGCGACAAGGCCGACGCACCCGTGCTGCAATTCGCACAAAGCGCGGGCGTGCCAACCACCGTGCTCGATCCGCGTGGGTACAGCGACCGCCGTGCCTACGACGTCGCCCTGTTCGATCGCATCGGCGCCAGCAAACCAGACTTGCTCGTGCTGGCCGGCTTCATGCGCATCATCGATGGCGAAGCGTTGAAACCGTGGACAGGCCGGATGATCAACATCCACCCTTCCCTGCTACCCAAATACCGCGGCCTGCATACACACCGGCGCGCGCTGAAAGCCGGCGATCTCGAACACGGCGCAAGCGTGCATTACGTAACGGCTGAACTCGATGGCGGCCCGGTGATTGCCCAAACCATCTTGCCGATCGAAGCCGGCGACAACGAAAACACGCTGGCTGCACGCTTGCTGCCCTTGGAGCATCAACTGCTACCGGCGGTTGTCGCGCTGCTTGCTGCAGGCAGGCTGGCACTAAGCGAAGAAGGCATCACGTTCGACAATCAGCCACTTCGCAAACCCTTGCGATGGAAAGACGGCGAGCTCGTTCGCTAATCGCCATCAGGCGTTCAGCCTTCGCGCGTACACTGCCGACCCATGCGCACACACAACCTCCCCCGCTCCCTCCTCGCCGGCCTTGCGCTGGCTGTCTCCACCGCTGCGTTCGCCGCACAGCCGACACCGTTCACGGCCACCTACGCTGTGACAAGTCAGGGCCAGCCGATGGGTGAAGCGACCATCACGCTGAAATCGCTAGGCAACGGCCAATACGAATACAGCAACCAGATACAAGGCACGTCTGGCTTGGCGGCAGCACTGGGCGCCAACTCCAGTGATGTCACTCGCTTCCGCTGGAATGGCAATACGCCCGAGACCGAAAGCTATATGTCCAAGGTCGTTGCATTCAAAGTCAAGCAACGCAGCATGCAGGTGAACTGGAATACCAAGCAGGTAAGCGTGGACGAGGGCAAAGGTGTCACGAACTACGCCGCGGTTCCGGGCATGGTTGATCGCAATACCATCTCGTATGCACTTGGCTTGGCACTGCACAATGGCAATCAGAACGTGACCTTGCCGGTAGGCGTGAAGCAGCACGTGGAGCAGCAGCAATTCAAGGTGCAAGGCACCGAGAGCGTGAAAGTGCCGGCCGGGAGCTTCCAAGCTGAGCGCGTGACGCGCACCGATTCGGACAAGCACTTCGAAGCATGGTATGTGCCGGCTAAATATCCGCTGCCGGTGAAACTTGCGCAGAGCGATGGCGGGGATTTGACGTTGGAACTGGTGCGTTACAGCTCGCCGTAAATCACGTAGGTTGGGGTGTAAACCCCAACATGGTATGTATCCAGAATGGCGGTGTTGGGGTTTGCACCCCAACCTACGTCACGTCGGCAAACGACGAATCCGCGCCCCAAGCGTACTGAGCTTCTCTTCGATGTTCTCGTAACCACGATCGATGTGATACACGCGATCTACCGTGGTGTCGCCTTGAGCGACCAGTCCCGCCAACACCAGACACGCCGAGGCGCGCAGGTCAGTGGCCATGATCGGCGCACCGCTCATCTTGTCCACGCCGCGGATGATCGCGGTGTTACCTTCCAAGCGAATATCCGCACCCAGACGCTGCAATTCATGCGCGTGCATGAAGCGGTTCTCGAACACGGTTTCGGTAATCACGCCAACGCCCTCCGCCACACAATTGAGCGCGGTGAACTGCGCCTGCATGTCGGTAGGGAACGCGGGATACGGCGCGGTGGTGATGTTCACCGCCTTCGGGCGACGCCCTTGCATGTCCAACTCGATCCAATCCGGACCGGTGGAAACGTGTGCGCCGGCTTCTTCCAGCTTCACCAGCACCGCATCGAGCGTATTCGCGCGTGCATTGCGGGCACGGATCTTGCCGCCGGTCATCGCGGCGCCGACCAGGAAAGTGCCGGTTTCGATGCGATCGGGCAGCACTTCGTAATGGCCGCCATGCAGGCGTTCCACACCGTGGATCACCAGGGTGGAAGTGCCCGCGCCTTCGATCTGCGCGCCCAGCGTATTGAGGCAATTGGCCAGGTCGACCACTTCCGGTTCCTGCGCCGCGTTTTCGATGATGCTGGTGCCATCGGCGAGTACCGCCGCCATCATCACGTTCTCGGTACCGGTAACGGTCACCATGTCCATCATGATGCGCGCGCCCTTCAGGCGCTTGGCGCGGGCCTTGATGTAGCCGTTCTCGACGTCGATCTCCGCACCCAGTGCCTGCAGGCCGCGGATGTGCTGATCCACCGGACGCGAGCCGATCTGGCAACCACCGGGCAGCGACACCTCCGCCTGGCCGAAGCGCGCCACCAGCGGCCCCAGTACCAGGATCGATGCGCGCATGGTCTTCACCAGCTCGTACGGCGCGAAGTAACGGTTGGTGGAACGCGGGTCCACCTGGATCTTCATACGGTCGTCCAGCACCAGTTGCACGCCCATCTGGCCGAGCAGTTCCATGGTGGTGGTGACGTCGTGCAGGTGGGGCACGTTGCTGATCGTGACCGGCTCATCGGCCAGCAGGCAGGAAGCGAGGATCGGCAGCACGGCGTTCTTGGCGCCGGAAATGCCCACTTCACCGCGTAGCGGCTCACCGCCGCTGATCAGGATTTTTGCCATGGGTGAATCCTTGAAATAGGTGACGCCCGGCGCGGCGGCGTCAACGGCGCGCAGCGGCTTCATCGGGTGTCAGAGTCTTGAGTGCGAGCGCGTGGATGGCGCCTCCCATGAGGTCGCCGAGGGTGCCATACACCAGGCGGTGCCGCGCCAAGGGCAGCTTGCCCTTGAACTGCTCGGCCACAACTTCCGCCTCGAAGTGCACCCCATCGTCCCCCTGCACGCTTGCCTTGGCGCCGGGCAGACCCGTTTCAATCATTGCCTGGATGCTGGCTGCGTCCATCGGTTTTCCAAATACTTGCGATGCTGAACGCCGGTTGCCAACCCGTACAGGTGGAACCATCGGCGACAGGCATCAAGATAGAATGCGAATATGCCATGTTAATGGAAATCCGCTGTCGCAGAAACGACACAGTGTGTCGCCGCCCTGTCCAGCCCGCTGCCGAGGACGCATGAACGCACCCATCGCCAAGCCCAAATCCACCCGGGTGGACGCTGCCGCCGTCGTGCGCAGCGCACGCACGGTCATCGCCACCGAGGCCGCCGCCATCCGCGCGCTGGAGCCGCGCATCGACCAGACTTTCGTCGACGCCTGCCGGCTGATCCTGGGCTGCAAGGGACGCGTGGTGGTGACCGGCATGGGTAAGTCCGGGCATGTGGGGCGCAAGATCGCCGCCACCCTGGCCTCCACCGGCACGCCGGCGTTCTTTGTGCATCCGGGCGAAGCCAGCCATGGCGACCTGGGCATGATTTTGCCGCAGGATGTGGTGCTGGCCCTGTCCAACTCGGGCGAAACCGACGAAATCCTGTTCATCCTTCCGGTGATCAAGCGCCAGGGCATTCCGCTGATCGCCATCACGGGCAATCCCGATTCCTCCCTCGCCGGCCAGGCCGACGTGCACTTGGATGCCGGTATCTCGGCCGAAGCCTGCCCACTGGGCCTGGCCCCCACCGCCAGCACCACGGCGGCGTTGGTGATGGGTGATGCCCTCGCCATCGCGCTGCTGGAAGCGCGCGGGTTTACCTCCGAGGACTTCGCGCGTTCCCATCCCGCGGGCAGCCTGGGGCGCCGTCTGTTGCTGCACATCAGCGATGTGATGCACACCGGCCCAGGCATCCCGATGATCCACCCGGATGCCACGATCACCGAAGCCCTGATGGAAATGACCCGCAAACATCTCGGCATGACTGCCGTCGTCGACAGCGAACAGCGCCTGCTGGGCGTGTTCACCGACGGCGACCTGCGCCGCGCGCTGGACGACGATGGCGTCGACCTGCGCAATGCGCACGTCAGCGATCTGATGACGCGCGGCCCGAAGGTGATCGGCGCCGACAAGCTGGCCATCGAAGCGGCCCAGCTGATGGAGAAATACCAGATTCACGCCCTGCTGGTGGTCGACCACACACAACGCGTGGTCGGCGCTCTCAACATTCACGACCTGCTGCGCGCACGCGTGGTTTAAACAGGCCCGGATACCGCATGGATTATCTTTCCAACTTGCCTGCCGACGTGCTTGCCCGCGCCGCCAGGATTCGCCTGGCCGCGTTCGACGTGGACGGCACGCTCACCGACGGCCGCCTGTGGTACAGCGAAAGCGGCCACGAAACCAAGGTATTCCACGTGCATGACGGCCTCGGCCTGAAGCGCCTGCAGTCGCACGGCGTGCAAGTCGCCATCGTCAGCGCTCGCATCAGCCATCCGGTCGCCTTGCGCGCGGAAGAACTCAACATTGCGCATGTGTACCAAGGACAGACGGACAAACGCGAATGCTTGCGCCAGATGCTGGAAGCACTGGAACTCACGCCCGAAGAGGCCGCCTTCATCGGCGATGACCTGCCCGATCTGCCTGCCATGCAGATCGCTGGCTTGGCCGTTGCCGTCGCCAACGCGCACCCGTGGGTGGCGCAGCGTGCGCACTACCAGACGCATCTCGGCGGCGGCATGGGCGCGGTGCGCGAAGTGTGCGATCTGATCCTGCATGCGCAGGGCAAGAGTGCGGCAGAACAGGAGCACTGGCGGTGAACCTGCGCCAATTCCTGCGCGACAACCGCACCAACGTCGCGATCGCACTGCTTGCCATTGCCGCGCCGGCCAGCTGGATGCTGCGCAGCTGGGTGGTGGGCGAGCCGCCGGTGAACGAATTCATCGGCCCGCCGATTTCCGATTACGTGCTCTACAACGCCACCGTGTGGAGCTATGACACCAACGGCTTGCATAGTTTCACCATGACCGCACCGCGCATGGATCGCCGCGGCGGCGACGAATCGCTCTACATCAATGCGCCGGTATTCGAGATCGCCTCGAAAAACCCCGGCGTGCCGGATTGGCACGGCAATGCGCCCTTCGGCTGGGTCAACAAGGGGGGCACGGAAATGCGGCTGGACGGCGCGGTGTACATGCATCGCCCTGCCTACGCACAAGGTCCCATGGCAACATTATGTACCTCCAATGTCACCGGCTGGCCGAAAGAGAACCGCATGCAAACCGCGGATCAGGCCACGATGACGCAGGGAGCCAGCGTGATGTACGGCGTCGGCATGCGTGCCAGCCTCAACGATAACCATTTGGAGTTGCTCCATGACGTGCACGGCGTGCTGTATTCGAGCCAGAACAATGCTACGGCTAAGCCTGTTGACTGCAGGAATCTTGTCGCTGCAGCCGGCGCTGGCAAGGCAGGATGATCGCAACCAGCCGATCCACGTCGTGCATGCCGAAAGCTTCGACGGTTACAACCAGCCCAACAGCATCAGCACGTTCACCGACAACGTGCTGATCACCCAGGGCACGATGAAGCTCACCGGCGCATTGGCCAAGATCTATACGGCCAAGGAAGACACATCCGTCGACCACGTCATCGTGACCGGCACGCCACAAAAGCGTCCGCACATCGAACAGATCGACGACAACGGCAACCTGATGACCGGCGATGCCGATCAGCTGTATTACGACAACGTCAACGGCATCGCGATCCTGACCGGCAACGCCATCGTGCATCAGCAGAACAAGGGCGATGCGCACGGTGCCAAGCTCACCTACAACACGCAAACCAGCTACATGGTCGGCGAAAGCAACGGCGCAGGTCCGGTCACCATGACCTTCCTGCCCAAGCAGAAGCCCCTGCCGCCGCCGAAGCACGGCGCCGCGCCGGCAACGTCACCCGCCGCGCCAGCCAAGCCGGCTGCCAAACCTGCATCGTCATCCAGCACCAGCGCGCCGGCCTCCGCCAGCAGCGCCTCCAAGGAATAACCATTACATGCTGTCCGCAGAAGGCCTGCAAAAAAGTTTCCGTGCGCGCATGGTTGTGCGCGACTTCGCGTTCTCGATCCGTCAGGGCGAAGTGGTCGGCCTGCTCGGCCCCAACGGCGCCGGCAAAACCACCTGTTTCTACATGATCGTAGGCCTGATCGAAGCGGATGCCGGGGCGATCAAACTCGACAAGCAGGACATCACCGGCCTGCCCATGCATGCACGCGCCAAGCTCGGCATCGGCTACCTGCCGCAGGAAGCGTCGGTGTTTCGCCGCCTCAGCGTGGCCGACAACATCATGGCGGTGTTGGAATTGCGTGAAGGCCTGGACCAGCGCAAGCGCGATGCCGAACTGGAAAGCCTGTTGGATGAGCTGAAAATCGCGCATATCGCCGGCCAGAAGGGCATCAGCCTGTCCGGCGGCGAACGCCGCCGCGTGGAGATTGCGCGCGCGCTGGCCGCACAACCGCGCTACATGCTGCTGGACGAACCGTTCGCTGGCGTGGACCCGATTTCAGTGGGTGAAATCCAGCGCATCGTGCGGCACCTGAAGGAACGCGGCATCGGCGTGCTGATCACCGACCATAACGTGCGCGAGACATTGGGCATCTGCGATCGCGCCTACATCATGAACGAAGGTGAGGTGCTCTCGCGCGGCACGCCGGCACATATCCTGGCCGACGAACGGGTCCGCGAAGTGTATCTGGGGCGCGAATTCCGGCTTTGAGCAGCCGCCCCAAAAGCTAGGTAAATACTCCAACTTTTTTACCGGCACAAGTCTAATTTGAGCCGCTTCACATCCGCGTATAAAGCGGCACTACATGGCGCCTGTCAACTATGGCCGGCGCTCCGCCGAGGGGTTAGGATGAAGCCAGTTAAACCCTTTTGGCAGGCATGAAACCAGGGCTTCAGTTCCGTCTCAATCAACAGTTGGCTCTTACGCCGCAATTGCAACAGGCCATCCGGCTGCTGCAGTTGTCGCAACTGGAGCTGGCAGCCGAACTGCGTCAGCTCGCCGAGAGCAACCCCCTGCTCGAGTTCGCGGAAGACGCGACGGAAGAACAGGGCGAAACCGAAGTCGACGGCGAATACGACAACGAATTCGAATCGCTGGCCTCGGTGAGCAGCGATGCGGCACCCGGTGGCAGCGATGCCAACGATGAGGCCCCCGAGTGGACCGAGCCTGAGATCAGCTCCGACGAGCCGATCGATTTCTCCTCCAGCAACGGCAGCGGCAACGGTTCGGGCAACCGCGACGAAGAAGGCATGGAGCCGCAGAACGCAGCGGCCGAGTCGCTGCAGGAACACCTGCTGTGGCAGCTTAATCTCACGCCGATGGAACCGCGCGCGAAAGCGATCGCCACGGTGCTGATCGATGCGCTCAATACGGACGGCTATCTCGGCGAAGGCATCGATGCTGTGCTTGCTGCGCTGCCACCGCATCTGAAGGCAACCGTCGAGGAAGTGGAAGCAGTGCGCCGCCGGTTGCAGCACTTCGATCCCGCTGGTGTCGCCAGCATCGATCTTCCCGATTGCTTGCGCGCGCAACTCGAACAGTTCGATCCCAGCACGCCGTTTCGCGATCTTGCCTTGCGCATCGTCGAGCAGGAATTGGAACTCCTGGCCCGCAACGACATGGCCAAACTGGCCCGTCGCCTGCACGCCACCGAGGAAGAAACCACCGGCGCCGCCATCCTCATCCGCAGCCTGGACCCGCGTCCGGGCGCGGCGATGGATACCACGCCGGTGGAATACGTAGCGCCTGATGTCTACGCGCGCAAAGATGGCACACGCTGGCGCGTGCTGATGAATCCGGACAGCCAGCCCAAACTCAGCCTCAACCAGCACTACTGCAGCCTGATCGCACAAGCGCGCGGCGACGACGCCAGCTGGATGCGCGGCCAACTGCAGGAGGCGCGCTGGCTGATTAAAAGTTTGGAATCCCGTGCCGAAACACTCCTGAAGGTCGCCGAAGCAATCGTGCGAAGGCAGAGCGCCTTCCTGGACTACGGTCCGGAAGCGATGCAGCCGCTGGTGCTACGCGAAGTAGCCGAGGAGGTGGGTATGCATGAATCAACCATTTCACGTGTTACCACGCGCAAATACATTCACACGCCGCGCGGCACTTACGAGCTGAAGTATTTCTTCTCCAGCGGCGTGTCCACTGAAGACGGCGGCAGCGCGTCTGCCACTGCCATCCAGGCCATGCTGCGCAAACTTGTCGACAACGAAGATCCGCGCAAGCCGCTCTCCGATCAGGCACTCGCCGAGGAACTGCACAACAAAGGCATCCAGGTAGCGCGCCGTACGGTCGCGAAATACCGGGAAATCCTGCGTATTCCCAGCTCCAGCGAACGACAGCGCAATAGCTGACATGTCTGCACTCCGGTCACGCCGGGAACTTGCGGCACGGCAAAACAATCCCATATGCAGAGTTAAGGTCTAGCTTCACGGTGCAACGATCGGCTCCACGTTTTTCGATCCGCGCACTGATCAACGCCGCCACTGGCGGCCAGTTCCAAGAAGGAGGCGTAGCCATGCAATTCCAACTCAGCGGTCAGAAGATCGAAGTCACAGCGGCCCTTCGCAATCATGCCGAAGCCAAGCTCGATCGATTGACTCGCCTCGACGAACGCATCGTTGGCCTGAATGTCGTGCTCTCAGTCGACAAGCTGCAGCACTGTGCAGAAGGCACGCTGAAGGTTCCAGGCAAATCGCTGCACGCCGCAGCCACCGAAAACGACATGTACGCCTCCATTGACGTGTTGTTCGACAAACTTGTTGACCAGCTTCGCCGCTATCGAGAAAAGCTGCACGATAAACATCCGCATGAAGTGCGCGAGGCCCGACAATACGGGTAATCGCATGCGCCCCTTCCCCTCTCCCGTTCGTTACGTATTACTCCCTCCCCTGCTTGCAGGGGAGGGCCGGGGCGGGGTTGCATGGGCTTGCCACATAGATTGAGTTCAACGCGAGATTCGCTTCACCCCACCCCAACCATCCCCTACTGCACGTAGGGGAGAGGGCAAAAAACCCGCCGCTTCGTCCAAACTGGCACAATGTTCCCCGCCGCCGCCCTCTCCGAGGCAGCCACGCGGCGCAAAGGGAACTTCCTTGGACCGCCTTACCGCACGACAACTCTTCGACGACATCCACGAGCGCATGGCGCTGCGGTGGGTTGCTGGCATGCGCGGCGAAACGCGCGTGCTCGAATACGGCTCCACGCCAGCCCGACGCCCGTCGCTGGTGGGTTATCTCAATGTGATCTATCCCAACAAGATCCAGATCATCGGCACCGAGGAGCTGAGCTTTCTCGACAGCCTGGATTCGCGCCAACGCTGGGAAGTGGTCCACAAGGCGGCCGCCACGCAGCCGGTCGCCTTCATCGTCACCAAAGACCAGGCCATTCCCGCCGACCTGCGCGAAGTGGCAGAAGAAACCAACACACCGCTGTGGATCAGCGCCAAGCGCGGCCATGAGCTGCTGACCTGGATGCAATACCACCTGGCGCGCACCATGGCACCGCGCCTCACTTTGCACGGCGTGCTGCTGGAAGTGTTTTCCATCGGCGTGCTGATCACCGGCGAAGCCGGCTCCGGCAAAAGCGAGCTGGCGCTGGAACTGATCAGCCGCGGCCATCGCCTGGTCGCCGACGATGCGCCCGAATTTACGCTGATTGCACCGGACGTGATCGACGGCGCCTGCCCCGAACTCCTGCAGGACCTGCTCGAAGTGCGCGGCCTGGGCGTGCTCAATGTGCGCGAGATGTTCGGCCACACATCGGTCAAGACATCCAAATACCTGCGCCTGGTGATCCATCTCAAACCGTTGCGCGACGGCGAAAACGTCGATGCGCTCACGCGTCTTACCGGCGACGTGGGCCATCGCGACATTTTCGACGTGAAGATGCCGATGATCACCCTGCCCGTCGCCCCCGGCCGCAACCTGGCGGTACTGGTGGAAGCGGCAGTGCGCAGCCATATGTTGAAAAGCAAGGGCATCGACCCTGCACAGAGCTTCATGGACCGGCAAGCCCATCAGATGCGTCGTCTGCCCCCCTGGTGAACGCATGAGCCAATACGAAGCATTGATTTCCAGCGACGATCCGAATGCCATCCACCTGGTGGTGCTCACCGGCATGTCCGGCGGCGGCAAAACGGTGGCCCTGCGCGCGCTGGAAGATCTTGAGTTCTACTGCGTCGACAACCTGCCCAGCGCCTTGCTGCCGCAACTGGTGGAAGCGGCCACGCGTGGCGACAGCCATCGCCGCCGCATTGCCGTCGGCGTGGACGTGCGCAATCGCGATGAAGACTTCCGGCACATGCCCAAGGTGCTGTCGGTGTTGGCTGCCACCGTGCAAGTGCATTTGATCTTCATCGACTGCAACGACGCCGTACTCACCAAGCGCTATTCGGAAACCCGCCGGCGACACCCGTTGGCCGTTCGCGGCCGGTCACTCGCCGACGCCATTGCCGAAGAACGCCGGCTGCTGCGGCCACTGATGGCCATTGCCGAGCGCGTGATCGATTCCAGCGATCTGAATGTGCATCAACTGCGTCGATTGATTGCGACCGGCTATGCGCAGACCACGGCCGGCCTCACGCTGATGTTCCAGTCGTTCGCGTTTCGGCGCGGCTTGCCGCTGGATTCGGATTTCGTCTTCGATGCGCGCTGCCTGCCCAATCCGCACTGGGAACCCACGCTGCGCCCGCTGTCCGGCAAGGACGGCCCGGTGCGCGAATTCCTGGAACGCCAGCCGGTCGTAGGCGAATACTTCGACGACACCGTGCGCTGGCTGGATGCCTGGCTGCCCCGCTTCGAAGCGGATGATCGCAGCTACGTCACCATTTCCATCGGCTGCACCGGCGGCCGCCACCGTTCGGTATACCTGGTCGAGAAACTCGCCGCGCACTATCGCACCACGCGCGAAGGGGTTCTCACTTTCCATCGCGAACTTGAGTGATGTTTATGCTGTCTTTCACAAACCCAAACGAAGCCGCGGCATCATGAGCGTCGGCGTGCTTCTGATGACCCACGAGTCGGTCGGCCAGGCGCTGGTCAAAGCAGCACGTCATGTGTTGCCGAAACTGCCGCTTAGGGTGGCCACCGTGGAAGTGCCGGCACGGGCCGATCCGGATGTCATGCGCACGCTCACTGCCAAGCATGCGCGCGAACTGGATCAAGGCGAGGGTGTGCTGGTGCTGGCCGATCTGTATGGCGCGACGCCCTGCAATATCGGGCTGTCGTTGAGTGCGGTGGGCGTAAGGCTGCGCTGTGTTTCGGGATTGAACCTGCCCATGCTGCTGCGCGTACTCAACTACGCCGACAAGCCGCTGGACGAACTTGCGGAAATCGCGGCCAGCGGCGGTCGCGGAGGAATCTTCATCGATCATGCTTGAAAAAGAAATCGTCGTCTCCAACAAACTGGGCTTGCATGCCCGCGCATCGGCCAAGCTGGTGCAGCTCGTGCAAAGTTTCAAATCCACCGTCTGGTTGATCAGCAAAGGACGCGAAGTGAATGCGCAAAGCATCATGGGCGTGATGATGTTGGCCGCGGGCATCGGCACACCGCTGACGGTGCGCGCCGACGGCCCGGATGAATCGGCGGCGCTCGGCGCGGTGATCGATCTGTTTGAACGCAAATTCGACGAAGGGGCGTGAATGAGGCAAGGAACAGGAAACAAGGAACGGAAAACGTCATCGCCGCGACGTATTGCACGCTTGCGCGGTGCTGACATGCTCCATTCCCTGCTCCCTGTTCTGCACGCCGCCGCCGGGAGGCGCCCATGAGGCAAATCCTCGCCGGCACCATGGCCTCGCGCGGCATGACCCTGGGCCGTGCCCGCCTTGTGCAGCCCAGCCGCTACCTCGTCGATACACGCCCGCTCGCTGAAGAAGAAATTCCCTCCGAACTCGAACGCCTGCATGCCGCACTGGATACCGCGCGGCAGGAGCTGCACGAGTTGCGCGGCAAGTTGCATGGCGCCTTGGCGCGCGAAGTCAACGAATTCATCGATGCGCACAGCCTGCTGCTGGACGACGCGGAACTGATCCGCGGCCTCGACGAAATGATCACCATCGGCCGCTACCGCGCCGGTGCCGCGTTGAAGAAACAACGCGACCGTCTCGCCGGCGTTTTCAGTGCCATGGACGATCCTTATCTGCGCAGCCGCATGGAAGACGTCGATCAAGTCATCGGCCGCGTCATCTCCGCACTGCAACGCCAAACGAGTGCGGAAGAACGCAAGCTCGCCGCCCGCGTCGGCGAAATTCTCGTGGCCGACACCATCGCGCCGGCCGACATGGCGCACCTCGCCGGCAACGGCTTGCTCGGCGTCATCACCAGCTCCGGCAGCCCGTATTCGCACAGCGCCATTCTCGCGCGCAGCCTCAACCTGCCCATGCTGGTGGGTACGCGCGATGCGCTCTCCACCATCCACGACGATGACCTGATCCTGCTCGACACCGAGCGTGGCGAAGCCGTGCTGCATCCCACCGCGCAAGATCTCGCGCGCTACCGCTCATGGCAGCGCGAAGCCGCATTGGAAGGACGCCGCCTCGCCAGCCTGGCCAATGCGCCCACGCAAACACGCGACGGCATCAGCGTGCGCCTGCTGGCCAATGCCGAATCGGCCAGCGACGTGGCCCTCGCCCGTACCCGCGGCGCGGATGGCGTCGGTCTGTATCGCACGGAATTTCTATTCCTGCGCCACAAGGGTTTGCCCTCGGAAGACGAACAGTTCATTGCCTACCGCGACGTGGTCTTGGGCATGGGCGGCGCGCCGGTCACCATCCGCACGCTCGATCTGGGCGCCGACAAGGCCGATGCTGCGGGCCTGGTCATCCGTGGCGAAGAAAATCCCGCGCTGGGTGTGCGCGGCGTGCGTTTGTCGTTGCGTCATCCCGCCGTGTTCACCACGCAGATCCGCGCCATCCTGCGCGCCGCCTGCTACGGCCCGGTACGCGTGCTGGTGCCGATGGTCACGCAGCCGGACGAACTCATCGCCGTCCGCACGCTGTTCAAACTCGCGCGCCAGGAACTCAAGCGCGAAAACATCGACCTGCCGGAAAAACTCCCGCTCGGCGCAATGATCGAAGTGCCTGCCGCCGCCATCAACGTGCGCGCCCTGCTCGAGCACTCCGACTTCCTCGCCATCGGCACCAACGACCTGGCGCAATACGTGCTCGCCGCCGACCGTGGCAACGATGCGCTCGACAACATCTACAACCCGCTGCAACCCGCGCTGCTGCGCTTGCTCTCGCACGTGATTTCAGCAGGCCGTCGAGCCGGCAAACCGGTGAGCTTGTGCGGCGAGATCGGCGGCGACGAAAACTTCACCGCCTTGCTGCTCGCGCTGGGCCTGTGCGAATTCAGCATGCACCCCAGCCGCATCCTGCTCGTACGCGATCGGCTCGCCACACTCGATCACGCCAAACTGCGCAGCTACGCGCCGCGCTTGATTCGCGCACGCACACACGAAGAAGCGGAAGCCCTGCTCGCTTCCATTACCACCACCTGCCCCGAGTCGGCGTAGGTTGGGGTGCAAACCCCAACATCGTTATCCAGCTGACATGGCAACGTTGGGGTTTGCACCCCAACCTACGGCAAGCAGCCTATTGGCGAAGATAGTTTCGTGGCGCATCGTCATCCCGGCGAAAGCTGGGACCCAGTGTCTTTACCCAGGCCTTCGCCGGGGGCGACGATCCAGAACTTCCCTGGCAGTTAATCCAGGCTTTCCAGTATCCGATACGCAAGCCGAAGCCTTGCTGCCGTAGGGTGATTACGGTTGGCCAGTATCACGATGCCGATCTTCTTCGCGGGTACAAACACCACATAAGAACCGAATCCATTGGTGGCGCCGGTCTTGTTGACCAGTACATCCTGCTGCGCTGCCAGCGGCGGCTCCAAGCGCGTAACGGCGTTGTCCTGCAAAATCATCTTCGCCGCATTGCTTTCCAGCAGCGTATGGAGTTGCACCGGATAGTCCATCTGCTCCCAGATCAGATCCTGTGTCATCGGCCCGACTTTGAAATAACCGACGTGCGTCTGATCGAGTGCCTGTCGAAGCCTCGGTTCCACTTCGACCAACCCGAGGTTGGCCTCCACGACATGCAACATGTCCTTGGCGTTGCTCTTTACGCCGTAAGCCTCGTCCGCCAGCACGCCAGGATTGAGGCGAACAGGTTTGTTGTCGCTGTTATAACCCTGTGCGTAGAGCGACATCTTGTCCGTCGGCACATGGAGGTAGGTGTTGGATAACCCGAGCTTGGAAAACACCAGCTTCTGCATGGCCACATCGAATGGCATTTGCAGGCTCTTCGCCGTAATCATGCCGAGCATGCCGATGCTGGGGTTGGCGTAAGTGCGCGCGGTGCCGGGGGCATACCGCGGTTTCCAGTGCTTGAAATAGTCCATCAACTGGGCCGTGTCGTGAACGTCATCCGGCACCTGCAACGGAAAGCCGCCCGCCGTATGCGTACCCAACTCGAGCAAGGTCACCTTGTTGAAGTCGCTACCCGCCAGTTGCGGCACATACTTGCTCGGATGATCACTCAAAGAGAGTCGACCCTCAGCTTGCGCATAAGAAGTCAGCGTCGCGGTAAACGTCTTGCTGACCGAACCAAGTTCAAACAGCGTGTCGCTGGTGACCTTCTGCCTCGTTTCCCGGGATGCCACGCCGTAGTTGTAGAACCGCTGCTTGCCCTGCACGGTGATCGCAATCGCCATACCGGGAATATCGTTTTGCTGCATGAAGGCTTGCGCGGCATCCGCAACCGTTGCATCCAGATCGTGCGCAGGTGATGCGGCGACTGCGCTACTGACCACGGCAACACCGGCCATCAGCACCGTTATCGTACGAATGCTTTCCATGAATCGCGTCATGACTACTCCTATGTCCATGCTTAATCGGCGTAATAGAAGAAAATCATAGTTCGACTAACGAGGCAAACACGGGGCACGCATGTGGCTGTTGCGAGATGCTAGGCGGCCGCGAAGGTCCACCGTTGACTTGGGAGGTACGACGACTTTCGTGGCGACCTAAAAAAATGGCCGGTGTCCAAGACACCGGCCCAATTCGACCTGAGGAGTTTTTTTATCGCTGAAACTGCTTAGAGATCGAAGCCAAAGCCCACACCCACGTTGGCATCCGAACCGCTGACCGCACCGCCGATGCTGAAGCGGGCGCGTTCGTTGATGGCCTTGGCGTAACCCACCGCCAGAGCAGACTGGCCACTTTGGTAACCAACGCCCATGGAGACGCGGCCCTTGCCCGGCATCACGCCCGCGGAGTTGATCGCCATCTGCGTGCTGGCCGCGCTCATCGCGCCCATGCCGCTGATGCGCTTGTCCATCTGATGGAACTTCTGGTTCGCCCAATCCTTCACGCCATTGACCGCATCCTGCACCTGGCCCCAGTTCGCCGCGTCGGTACGCTGCGTGCCGGCTGCCACGTTGGTGATCTGGCGCTCGTTACCTTCCGAACCCACCGATACGGTGTTGTCGCGATCGGCCACCGAGCCTGCACCCAAGGCCACCGAGTTGTTGCCGGTAGCGCTGGCGTTGGAACCCAGCGCGGTGCTGTTCTGGCCCGTGGCGCTGGCGCTTTCGCCCACCGCCGTGCTGCCCGCACCGGAGGCCACTGCATTGGCACCATTGGCCGTGCTGTTGGTACCCGTGGCCGCCGAGTTGGCACCCGTCGCCGTGCTGTTGCTGCCGGACGCGACCGCATTGGCACCGTTGGCGGTGCTGTTGTCGCCCGAAGCCACCGAGCCCGCACCCGTCGCCGTGCTGCTAGCGCCGGAGGCCACCGAACCGTTACCCACCGCCGTGCTGTTATCGCCCGACGCGTTGGAACCGTTGCCAATCGCTGTGCTGCCGTTGCCGGACGCATTCGCACCGTCGCCGATCACCACGCTGTTGTCGCCCGAACCGGGGTTGGGGCCATAACCCGGTGTGCCGCCGCCGCCCTCGCCCGGACCGCCGATCGTGCCATCGGCAATGCCCTGCTCGATCGTACCGACACGGCCATCCAGATCGCTGTACTGGTTGCTGAGGTTGTTGTATTGGCTGTTGAGCGCGTCGTACTGGCTCTGGAAGTTCTGCTGCATGTCGAACAACTGGCCGCCGTTCACCGCCTGCATGCTGCCGGCCGCGACCAGGCCCGGTGCCAGGTTGTTGATCACGGTGCCGTTCGTGCCGCCCAGCGTCGCCGAGGTCAAGGCGTGATCGTCGTACGAGATCACCGTCATCGGATCGCCGGAAGGATCGTACAGACCGGCCGCCTTCAACTGCGACATCGTCACCACGTCGTCATCGCCGACGCCGTTTTCCACGCCAGTGATCCTGCGCATGCCGTCAGTGCCGGTGAAATCCACCAGGCCGCCACCGCTATTGCCTGCAACCGTGATCAGGCCCGTGGTGGCATCCTGCTTGACCAGACCCACCGCGCCGTTGCTGATATCGCTCTGCAACTGGCCGATGTTGGTTTCGTTGGTGGTCACACGGCCATCCAAGTTCGTCACGCTGGTGGAGAGGTTGCTCACATTCGTATTGAGCGTGCCGATGTCGGCAGTGTTCTTAGAGATATTGCCGTTAGCCGTGGTCAGCGCGGTATCCAGCCCTTGCAGCGCGTCAGTGATAGTGCTTGACGTGCCACCATTGGCCAAGTTGTAGGTAGGACCGGTAACGTTGCCATTTGCATCCATGGTGGCGCCCAGCGCGGTCAGCGCAGGCGACAGCTGGTTGACGTTTACCGCGTCGGTGCCGCTCACGCCATTGGCCATATTCACGATCTTGCTGTTCGTGGTGCCGTTACCGACTGAAACCGTATTGGCCTGATTGGCGACTGCGCCGGCACCCAAGGCAACAGCGTTCGACGCCGTGGCGCTGGCGCTTTGGCCGATGGCAATGGAAGTAGCACCGGACACGGTCGCAGCCTCGCCGAGGGCTACAGAGCCGCTACCCGCACTGGTTACAGAGGAGGACTCACCGATGGCGATGGAGTGAAGAGCTGATGCGTTCGCCGCCTGGACATTACTGCCACCAATCGCGACTGAGCCGTTGCCAGCCGCGACGGTACCGCTGCCTACCGCAGTAGCTCCTACACCAGATGCGTTCGCAGATTGGCCAAAGGCAACGGCATCATTGCCGGAAGCGGCGGAACTTGCACCGATGGCGATGCTATTCAAATTCGTTGCATTGGCACCGTTGCCGAGAGCGATGGTGCTGTCAGCCGTTGCATTGGACGACGCACCGATCGCAACGGCTTGGTTGCCGGTTGCACTCACGTTGTATCCCCCGGCAAATGAAGCCGTACCGGTCGTCTCCGTGCCAAGTGAAGAAGCCTCTCCGATATAAGTGGAGTTGGCACCCGTTGCACGTGCGTTATTACCAATCGCGGTGGATGAATCACCTATGGCCTGGGCTCCGCTGCCATAAGCAGAGGATGAGATACCCGAAGCAGTGGTGTTATTGCCAACCGCCGTGCTGTAGTCACCGCTTGCATTACCTCCACCCGCGCCATAGTTGGCGGTGGCGAGCGTGCCGACACTGCCCGTTACGCTAACGGAATCGACCGTACACGCGCCACGAGCATCCAGTACACCAGCTTGCCCATTGGACGTCATACAAGACGTACCAGGCACAACTGTGCCTTTCGCCATGACGGCATTGCCGCCGAAACCAAAACCAAGGGCGATCGCCATGACAAGCGCACCGACAACGCGGCTCTTCTTCTTGCGGCCCTTGGCCAGCTCAGAAGCCGCCACGAACGAACCGGTGGTCGCATTCCAGACAAGCTTGTAAATCGTATTCATAAAAATGTCCTCAAAACTCAGGTCGAAGGGGATGCCGTCTTCGGCATCGCGAATGGCCAGGGTCGAGGTGACGCCATAAGCCGGTTGGTATCGAACGCGGCGTCCTGTTGAAGCCGCTGAGACAAACGATGGCGAGTGCGGTGGTTATCAAAAACCCGCATCGAAACGCATGCCGTTACATGCATTGCCATCGGTTCGACTAGGACATTTCAGACGAGACCAGTCTTCGTGGACATAAAAAAACTACGAGATCGACCATGCACACGCGGCCAATCACTGCGCATACGGCGCGGATTCAAGCTGTTGAATGAAATCTCAAAAAAGAGTGATGTAAAACGAAACCTGAGCCATCGGTCGCTTGCACATGGCTTCTGCATGGCACACGAATCAGCACTCATATGGAACAACTTCTACAGTTGTCGCAATACTTTGTTGATGCTTTGCGCGGGCGTTTTGGTATCTGAGAGAGGCGCTAAAAAAGTCTAAATTACCTCAGCGTCATTCCGGCGAAGGCGCACTGCTGTCCGGGGAAGTTTCGTAGTACCTCACCGTCATTCCGGCGAAGGCCGAGGCGCTTTACAACAGCGAAGCTGGTCAATCCATGTCGAGTCTAGCCATGGATCGGCGATTACCTTTACTCCGCATGGATATAAATGGATTCCGGCCTTCGCCGGAATGACGATAAGGCAAGATTGAAGACTATGGTGAGAACAAGTTCCTCGCTGCATTCCTTTGCAAAAAGTGCCTATAGAACGGCGGTTTTATGAGCTTCAGCAAAATCTTCCTCGGACAGCAATGGGCGAAGGCCGGAATGACGCTGAGGTAAAAATGCCAAGTATTGGCCGCGAAAAAGCCCATCCTTGAACAGCTCGAAAAACGTGGGGATACCTCAGCGTCTGATGCCGTGGCCGGCATCGCGAATGGCCAGGGTCGAAGTGACGCCATGAGCCGGTGGCATCGCGACGTTGGGGTTTTCATCCAACCTGCTTGCTACTGCTCTTTCTTAACCTGATGCGAATGTTTCTTGCGACCCTGCTTCGCATCCGCATTTCCCGTCAAGCCATGGGTGAGCGTTTCCCATCGATAGTGAAATTCCCCACTGGTAGGTCTTGTCTGTTCCAGGAATTTCTGTGTTTCCGGCAGGCTCATTCCCTGTCGGATGGCATAGTGGTTGTAGCCGATTTCAAGCGTACCGATCATGCCGTGGTTGATCACCACGTCCTGGGGTGGAGTACCGCACGACAAAGCCGGCGGAGATCCGCCATTCTGAAATCGCGCGTGAAATTCCATCGCCTTGGTGATGCGCTCCGCTTCTGCCCCATACAAATCCACGCCTTGGATACGTGCCGTCTCGGCGGCGTTAATGATGGCCGCAAAACCGTAGGCGACATGCCCTTCATCGCGACATGTTTCCTGTGACAAGCCATCGATCCAATCACTCGGGACAAACCACTGCTTGACGATTTGCGTGTCATTGCGGGGGCACCACGGCGTACGGCGCGGAAGCGGTCCATCGGATTTCAGATAGATATAGGCGGGAACCAGTCCGCGCCATTTGGCCACGGCGTCATCGAAAAGCGTTGTATTGCGATTGAAGACCGCGATATTGAGCATGGCTTCAATGCCGCTAGCATGCCAATTGCCGTTGTAGCAGGCATATTTACTTTGGGTATCGAACATCTGCTCGATGGATGGCAGATATTGATCCTTGAACATCTTCGCAACTTTGTCCTTGTCATCTTGCGACCAGTAGTTGCCACCGTCCGGGCCGCCGCCTGGATCGTAGTATTTGACGATCTCCGCGGCCCGGGTAAATAGCTCCGCCGCCCAAGCCGCTTGCAAGGGGGCGTTTTCATTGGTGTGCCCGCCCTTCAGGGTATTCGCCCACGCATTGAGAATGTCGACGGCATTCGTCGCGTACTTTTTGTTTCGGGTGTATCGCCATAACAAGGCTTGCGTGTAGGCGGCCGTTGCATCATCGGTTTCTTCGTGGCAGCCGTTGTCAGGGTTCGAGCTTGACCCGCAGTCCACGGTTTCCCTGGGATGGGGTACGTAATCCAAGTTGGTATATTTCGCGTTGCCGTTCGACAACACCAACGCCAGCGCCGATTTCCATGGCTCTTGACCGATATGATCACGAACGTAGTTCAACTGATTATTGGTCACCAACACGCCAGGATGGACCAGCACCGTCTGTGCCACCACCTGACCCGAAACGAATAGCCCCAACAGAAGACAACCGGCTGTTCGACGCATACATCCTCCTAATCCATGATCAGTCAGGACGCGACAACAAACACCTCTCACACTGAATGCAAAAAAGCCTCGAGCGCCGCACCACGATATTTCTCGCGATGTAAAAGTATTGAGAGCTTTCTGCTCAAATCGAGGAACGGTGTTTTCAGTGCGGCCAGTCTTCCCGTCGCCAGCGCATCGGTCACCGCCACTTGTGGCAAGCAGGCGATGCCAAGCCCGGCGGCAACCGCCTGCTTGATGGCTTCGATCTGATCCAGCTCCATCACCGTTTCGCCTGGCGGCAGTTGCGCCAAGGCGCGTTCAGTGGTGATACGCGTCGCGGAACCGTGTTCGCGCAGGATCCAGCGCGCACCGGCGAAGTGTTCGGGCTTCAATGCACGCTTTTTTGCCAAGGGATGATCGGGTGGCGCGCACACCAGCAGCACATCGTCGCGCCAGGGACGCGCTTCCAGCAGCGGGTGCGTGACCGGGCCTTCCACGCAACCGACATCGAGGCTGTGATCGAGTACGGCAGCGGCAATGTCATCCGTATTCGCCACACGCAGACGAATGGCCACGTGGGGATGTCCGCGCACGAAATCGCCTAGCAACTCGCCAACAAGATAGTTGCCGACCGTGTTGCTCGCGCCGACACGCAGTTCACCGGCTAACGCTGCTGTCTTGCCGGTAGCGCGGCGCCCGAATTCGGCATGGCGCTCCAGCAGTTCCTGCGCCAGCGGCAGCAGTTCGCGCCCGCGCGCGTTGAGGCGCAGCCGGCCGCGCTCGCGGTCGAACACGGGGGCGTCCAGCTGCCGCTCCATTTCGGCCAGGGCCATGCTGGCGGCCGGCTGGGTGAGGTGCAGCCGCTCAGCGGCGGCGCGCACGCTGCCGTGCAGGGCAATCTGCACGAATACATCGAGCTGACGCAGGCTGACGTTGAGCATAAGCCAAGTTTATACACTTGATTAGATATTTCAAATTTTCCTAATACATGACGAATTGGAAAATGGCGCAGTCCCCACGGAACTGCCCGTCATGAACGCCGTATCCCTTCCCACCACGTCCCCCGCCCTGCAAGTTCGCGCCTCCGGTCTGTTGCTGGCCATCGCCATCGCCCTGGCGGCCTGGTGGCTGGGGCGCCAGGTGCCACTGATTGGCGGTCCGGTGTTCGGCATCGTGATCGGCATTGCGGTACGCAACCTGCTCTCGCCGGGTGAGCGCTTCAACCCGGGCATCCAGTTCGCCAGCAAGCAGATTTTGCAATGGTCGATCATCGCGCTTGGTTTTGGGCTGAGCCTCACGCAGGTGGCCAAGACCGGATTGGAATCGCTATCGGTGACGCTGGTGACCATGACGGTGGCCTTCGGGTCGGCATGGCTGCTTGGCCGCGTACTTAAAGTGCACGACAAGCTGAAGGTGCTGATCGGCGTGGGTACGGCGATCTGCGGCGGTTCGGCGATTGCCGCGGTGACACCGATCATCAAGCCGGACGATCACGACACCGCGTTCGCGATTTCCACCATCTTCCTGTTCAACATCGTGGCCGTGTTGCTGTTCCCGCTACTGGGGCACGCGCTGCATCTTTCCGATCTGGGTTTCGGCCTGTGGGCGGGTACGGCGATCAACGATACGTCTTCGGTGGTGGCTGCCGGTTACAGCTACAGCACCACGGCCGGTGATTACGCCACCATCGTGAAGCTGACGCGCGCTACGCTGATCATTCCGATCTGCCTGGTGCTCGCCATTGTGGTGGCGATGCGTGAAAAGCGTGCCGCGAAGCATGCCGGCGTGGTCAGCGACTTCAAGCTGAGCCGCATCTTTCCGTGGTTCATCCTGTGGTTCCTGGTGGCTTCGGCCGTGCGCACGGCGGGCTTTGTGCCCAGCGAGATCCAGCCGGCGATCCATGTGGCGGCGGAGTTCATGATCATCGTGGCGCTTACCGCGATCGGCCTGTCGGCGAACCTGCGCAAGATGGCGTCGACGGGCGTGCGGCCGATTCTGCTGGGGTTGGGTGTATGGGCGGCGGTGTCGGTGAGCAGCTTGCTGGTGCAGTGGGTGATCGGACAGCTGTAGGTTGGGTGCAAACCCCAACGCCATCACATGCATTCCGATGTTGGGGTTTGCACCCCAACCTACGCCCGCCCTTGCTCCGTCAACGTCAGCGCCACTTTGTCGCGCAAATACACCGGCAAGGCATGCTCTGGCGCCACCGCACGACCCGCATTGAATTCACGCACGGCCAGCGTCGCGACATGAAGTGCTTGCGGATAACAGCTGCCATCGGCCGAACGTGGCGCAGCGCCCAACCTGGCCAGTAATACATCTTTGTACGTCGCCCAACCGGAACCGGCCACGTTCCAGGCATCAGCCTGCGGCAACATCAAGGCATCGGGCAGGCAAACGCACTCTTCGTCCAACGCGATCAAGCCGCCTTCATCGTCACGTCGATAGCAGGCTGCGTAGATCTCGCCCATGCGCGCGTCGATCACGGCAAGAATCGCCGCATCGTCTTCCGGCGCTTCCAGGGCCAGCGCGGCGAGTGAAGAAACGGTGACCACCGGCCGATCCAGCGCCAGCGCCATGCCCTGCGCCAGCGATACCGCCAACCTCACGCCGGTGAAGGCACCAGGGCCGCGCCCTACGGCGATGGCATCCAGCGCATGCTTGCCGATCCCCGCTTCCGCCAGCAATTCATCCGCCATCGGCAGCACCCGCTCGGCGTGGCGACGCGGTGCCAGTTCGCTGCGAGCGATCACGGTTTCGCCGTGCACCAGGGCGACGGAGCAGGCTTCGGTGGCGGTTTCGATGGCGAGCAGGTTCATCGCGGCATTCTCGCACTCCACGCTCCGGCACGCATGCCGCTGCCTCTCGGCAAGCTCAATAGCGCTTGGCTTTCGGGTTGTAATAACCCGTATCACTCGCCTCCAGCAATGTGCGCATCGCCGGCCCGATGTGCTTGAAGCCATGCGCCGCCAACACTTCCTTCTTGCCCGGGATGTCGTATTGGCCGGATACGCCTTCGCGCTGTGCACCAATCGGCAAATCCGCCGGCCGCGGCAATTGTTCCGGCCAATGCTGGGCGTGCAACGTGAGCGGCGGACACCAGTGACGGTTATCCGGATGCACCGGCTCACGCTCCTTGATGTGAAGCACGGCACTCGCGCCAAATTCCGCGACAAAGGCGTGATAGAAGTCGTACTCCAGCGTGTTCTCGAACGTCGGCTGGATACCGTCGATCACCTTGAAGAAACGCGGATCGTTGCGTGCGATAAAGAACTGCGTGGACAGCGTCTGCTTGCGCTTGATGCCGAAGTCGTTGCCCAACGCATTAAGCACCTTCGCCGCGCCCAGTTTCACTTTCGCGAAGGGATGATTGAGACGCCGCCATTGCACACGTTGATCGGTGCTCCACGTCGATGCCGCGAGATGCGCTTCAGGATGGCGATCCAGCAGATCGATGTAGCGCTGGATGACGCCCTGGTCGAATACCCAGGTATCCGCCTCGACGTGCACCAGATATTGCGGGTTATAAACCTCCACCGCCGCACGGCAGGACTGGCGCAGCAGGTTCAGCGCGCCTTCGATGATGGAACGCGGCTGGCAGCGCACCAGCACGTCCTCCATGTGCGGCTCGTAGGTGGGATCGGAGCAGGCGTGCACGATCAGCCACGGCTCGGGATAGTTGAGCTTGATGATTTCCTGGTTGATACGCGCGCAATCGGGGCGTTCGTGGTTGGTCATGCAGACCACCACTTTGGGGCGATGCTCGGTTGCAGCCAGCTTTGGAAGACCCGCCGTGGCAATATCGACTTCGTTTCGTACTTCCATGCGCCCCTGTCCGGACGGGAGTGGTGAAATCAGTCAAGAACTATAGCTCCTTTCAAATCCCTCTCTCCGGAAAGGCTGCAAAAAACCCTTCAACCGTCGTCCCGGCGCACGCCGGGACCCAGTGTCTTGATGGGCCGACAAAGTCGCTGGAGCCCGGCGTTCGCCGGGGCGACGGGTCCGGCGTCGCTTTGGCACATCCCCACCCGGCCCTTACAATAAGAGTTTCTGTGTCTATCCACGCGTGCCTGCCCACCCGGCGCGCCAATGCGAGTCCCCGATGGAAAAGAGTTTCGAGCCCCGCCCGATCGAGTCGAAGTGGTATGCCCGCTGGGAGCAAAGCGGTGTATTCCACCCGCCCGGCCACGGCGAGCCGTACTGCATCCTGCTGCCGCCGCCGAACGTCACCGGCACCTTGCACATGGGCCACGCGTTTCAGCAGACCGTGATGGACATGCTGATCCGCTACCAGCGCATGCGCGGCATGAACACGCTGTGGCAGGTCGGCACCGACCACGCCGGCATCGCCACGCAGAAAATCGTGGAGAACCAGCTCGCGGTAGAGAGCAAGAGCCGCCACGACCTGGGCCGCGAACCTTTCGTAGAACGCGTGTGGCAGTGGAAGGAAGAATCTGGCTCCACCATCACCAACCAGATGCGCCGCCTCGGCGTGGCCGCCGACTGGTCGCGCGAGCGCTTCACCATGGACGAAGGGCTGTCGGCCGCCGTGCGCAAGGTGTTCGTGGAGTGGTACCGCGCGGGCCTGATCTACCGCGGCAATCGCCTGGTGAACTGGGACCCGGTGCTGGGCACGGCCGTGTCCGATCTGGAAGTGAACAATGTCGAGCGCGACGGGCACATGTGGTCGATTCGCTATCCGGTGACCGATAGCGACGAAAGCCTCGTCGTCGCCACCACGCGTCCGGAAACCATGCTCGGCGACGTCGCAGTCGCCGTGCATCCGGACGACGAGCGCTATCAGCACCTGATCGGCAAGACACTGACGTTGCCGCTCTCAGGCCGCCAGATTCCGGTGATCGCCGATGACTATGTCGATCGCGAATTCGGCACTGGTTGCGTGAAGATCACGCCTGCGCATGATTTCAATGACTACGCCATCGGTCAGCGCCACAAGCTCGCGCCGATCGAGATCTTCACGCTCGATGCGAAGATCAACGGCAATGCGCCTGCGAAGTATCAGGGCATGGATCGCTACGAGGCACGCAAGGCCGTGCTCGCCGATCTCGAAACGGCCGAACTGTTGGTGGAAACCAAACCGCACAAACTGCAGGTGCCGGTCAGCCAGCGCTCGGATGCAGTGATCGAACCGATGCTCACCGACCAGTGGTTCGTCGATCTCACCAGCGAGAAAGGTCGTAGCGCGATCACCGAACCTGCGCTTGATGCAGTGCGCTCAGGCGCGATCAAGTTCGTCCCGGAAAACTGGACGACGACCTACACGCAATGGCTGGAAAACATCCAGGACTGGTGCATCAGCCGCCAACTGTGGTGGGGCCATCGCATTCCGGCGTGGTATGACGGGGCCGGCAATATTTTCGTCGGCGAAGACGAAGCCGATGCGCGCAAGCATGCTTCCATCGAACCCGTTGGTGCGTTGAAGCAAGATGAGGATGTACTCGACACCTGGTTCAGCTCCGCACTGTGGCCGTTCTCCACCCTGGGCTGGCCGTTCCACGGCGAGGTGAAGAACGAACGCGGCGACGTGATCGCGAACTGGGAACGCGACAAGCTCTTTCTGCCCAGCGCCGTATTGGTCACCGGCTTCGACATCATCTTCTTCTGGGTCGCGCGCATGGTGATGGCGACTTTGTACTTCACCAAGCAGGTGCCGTTCCGCGAGGTGTACATCAACGCTATCGTGCGCGATGCGGAAGGCCAGAAGATGTCCAAGTCCAAGGGCAACACGCTGGACCCGTTGGACCTGATCGACGGCATCGAGCTGGAGCCGCTGGTCGAGAAATCCACCAAGTCGCTGCTGATTCCGCAGGTGCGTGAGAAGGTGGAAAAGCGCATCCGCAAGGATTATCCGCAAGGCATTTCCGCCATCGGCACCGATGCGTTGCGATTTACTTTCGCGGCGCTAGCCAGCTACAGCCGCACGATCAATTTCGATCTCAAGCGTGCGGAAGGTTACAAGGCGTTCTGCAACAAACTGTGGAATGCGGCGCGCTTCGTGCTGATGAATCTGCCGGAAGGCGAATTGCCCGCGCCGGCTGGTGCGCCGGTCACTGAAGCGGAGCGCTGGATTCTCACGCGCTTGAAGCACACGCTGGTGGAGGTGGAGCAGCACTTCGTCACTTATCGTTTCGACCTGCTGGCGCAGGCGCTGTATGAGTTCGTGTGGAACGAATACTGCGACTGGTTCCTGGAACTGTCCAAGCCGGCCTTGAACGGCGACGATGCCGTTGCCGCGGCGTCGACGCGCCATACGCTGCTGGTGGTGCTGGAAACCGTACTGCGCGCGCTGCATCCGATCATTCCGTTTATCACCGAGGAAATCTGGCAATCGGTGGCGCCGAAGCTCGGTATTCAGGCTGAAAGCATCTTCCTGTGCCAGTGGCCGAATGCTGGCGAGATGGCCGCAGATGAAGCAGCGACCGCCGAGATCGAGTGGTACAAGAACGTGCTGAGCGGTATTCGCCGCATCCGCGCGGAAATGAACATCGCGCCCGGCAAGACCATTCCCTTGCTGCTGGCCGATGGTGATGCCAGCGATCGTGCACGCGCCGCCAAGTTCGCTGCACAAATCAGCTTCCTTGCGCGCGTGGAAGCACCACAGTGGATTGCCACCGGCGCGGACGAACCCGCTGCCGCCGCAGCCGTGGTCGGCACGCTGCGCGTGCTGATTCCTCTTGCCGGCCTGATCGATCTCGACGCTGAGAAAACACGCCTGAGCAAGGAAATCGCCAAGATCGAAGGCGAAATCAAGAAGTGCGAGAACAAGCTGGGCAATGCCAACTTCGTGGCGAATGCACCGACGGAAGTGGTGGCGCAGGAGCGGCAGCGTATTGCGGATTGGGGGACGCAGTTGGGTGCGTTGCGTGAGCAGATGCGCAAGCTCGGCTGATACGCGATGCCTCCTACTCCCTCTCCCCTCCGGGGAGAGGGTTGGGGTGAGGGGCAAATCTCGCCGATAAATTCGCTCATTCCGCACCGTCATTCCGGCGAAGGCCGGAATCCATGGCGAGTGCGAAGCATGGATTCCGGCCTTCGCCGGAATGACGGTGCGCTTAAGACATGTAGGTTGGGGTGCAAACCCCAACATCGCGCAGTATGGAGATGACAATGTTGGGGTTTGCACCCCAACCTACGACGGAAACTCCAACGCCATCACGATCGCATCCTCGCGCCCATCATGCGCCGGGTAATACCTCGGCCGTCGCCCGATCTCATGGAAACCCAGCGACACATACAGCGCCTGCGCATTCGGATTGGACGGCCGCACTTCCAGAAACACCCGCTCGGCACCATTCCAGCGCGCGATATCCAGCAGGCGTTTCATCAAGTGTCGACCAAAACCCTGCCCGCGCTGATCCGGCGCAATGCACACGTTCAACACGTGCGCCTCGCCCGCGCCGATCGAAAGAATGCCGTAGCCGATGATTCTTCCTGCCAGACACAGCACCCAGGATGGATGCCCCGCCTTCAGGCAATCGCCGAAGATGCCCAGGCTCCACGGAAACGCATAGGAAGCATGTTCCAGCTCGCTGACTCGCGGCAGGTCTTCCCGCCGCATCGCGCGCATCTCCAGTGAGGGGCGCGCGACCGCAACCATCATTGGCCCCCGGCCGCCAGGGCGCGGCGCAGGGTACGCAACGCCTGCCATAGTCGCCGCTTGGCGCTGGCCTGCGTGAGGATGTCCGCGGGCGTATCGGCCAGCACGATATGCGCGTCGCGCATGACTTGCGCCGGCAGCGCACGTCCAAGCGCGTGGGCCTGGGCCTGACCGAAGACCAGATAGGCCGGCACGTGCGGTACTTGCATGGTTTCGTCGCCGAGCGCCTCGATGCGCGGAGCACGCGCAAGCTGGGCGCCGAAAGCCGATAGCGCGCGCCCGAGCAGATCGAGCTCACGCACCGCGCAGCCGGTCGGCAGCACCACCACAACACCGGCGCTGGCCGATGCCTGTTGAACGTCAGCGGATTGGACAGGCGACGCGGCAGGTGCCGTCCCGACGACCGTCCGCCGTTGCCACGCCACCACGCCTAATGTGCGCAGCACGCGGGCGCGATGCACCGGGCTGGCAACGACAGCGCTCATACCGCTCCACGGCGCGAACGCTTGCGATGCGTGGCAAGCCCCCACACCGTCACCACCGGTCCGGACAGCAGGAATAGCGAAAACACCGCCAGCAGCACGCGCGGCGGATCGACGAAGAACGGCACCAGGATCAGCACGGCCATCAGGATCCACAGGAACGGCACCTTGTCGCCCATCGGCAAGGACTTGAAGCTGTAATAGCGGAAGCGGCTCACCATCAGCAAGCCCACGATTACCGCCATGAACGGCATGACCATGTTGAGATCGTCGCCGCCGTAGCCCCAGCTATCCATGCTCCACACGAACGACATGCATACCGCCGCCGCCGCCGGGCTGGGCAGACCCTGGAAATAGCGCTTGTCGGCGACGCCCACCTGGGTGTTGAAACGCGCCAGGCGCAGCGCGGCGCAGACGGCGTAGATAAAGGCTGCCGCCCAGCCGATCTTGCCCGGCAACGGCCCGAACTCGCGCAGGCTGGAGAGCGACCAGTTGTACATCACCAGCGAAGGCGCCAGGCCGAAGCTCACCAGGTCGGAAAGCGAGTCGTATTGCACGCCGAATTCGCTCTGCGTGTGGGTGAGGCGCGCCACGCGGCCGTCGATGCCATCCAGCAGGGCCGCCACGAACACGGCAATGGCCGCGTCGGTAAAACGCCCGCCAATGCTCACGACAATGGCGTAGAAACCGGCGAACATGGCGCCGGTGGTGAACAGGTTCGGCAGGAGGTAAATACCGCGATGCCGCGGCACCTTGGCTGGTGTCGTCTCGGTCATGAAGCCATCCATGATGGAATGGAGCCAGTTTAGCAGGGTGGTGGGCGGCGCTTTCAGGGCCGCAGACGAGGAGCCGCACCGAACAATCGTGCGAGCCAGCACGTTCCCGATACTCCGTCCGCATTGCCCGCTTGAGTCCCAACCGCGCCGGTTGTTAACTAGCCGTGTTTTCCACCTTCCCGCTTTTTGGAGTCTGCTCATGCGTCGACTGTCCATTGCTCTGGCGCTGCTGTTGGTCGCGCCCCTGGCCTGCGCCCAGGTCTACAAGTGGACCGACGCCCATGGCACCGTCCACTACTCCGAATCCCCGCCGCCGACCGGCACCAAGTACTCCCAGGTCAGCATCAGCACCGGCAGCTCCGCGCCGGCATCCGATAACGCCACGCCGGCTTCCACTTCCACAAGCAGCAGCAATAGCAACGACTCTTCGCAGAGTGGCAATACCGCGCAACAGGGCAACGTGGCTGACACCCCGGAGAACCGCGCCAAACTGTGCACCTCGCTGAAGGCAAACATCACCACGCTGCAGGGCAGCGGCCCCGTGGTCATGACCGGTACCGGCGGCCAGCAGCAGTTGCTCAATCAGGATCAGCGCAAGCAGCAATTGGATGCCAGCCAGTCGCAGTACAGCCAGTACTGCGCGAATCAGTAACTCGCAGGTTGGGGTGCAAACCCCAACATCGCCATGTTCATCGGATCGGTATGTTGGGGTTTGCACCCCAACCTACGAAGATCGCCTGCTGCACTCAAACTGCCGGCTATAATCGACGCTTTATCCCGATAGCCGACCCGTCCCCATGCGCCTTAGCCAATTCCACCTGGCCACCGTCAAGGAAGTCCCTGCCGATGCCGAGATCGCCAGCCACCAGCTGATGATCCGCGCCGGCATGATCCGCAAGCTCGCCTCCGGCCTGTACACCTGGTCGCCGCTGGGTCTGCGCGTGTTGCGCAAGGTGGAAGCGGTCGTGCGCGAGGAAATGAACCGCGCCGGTGCGATCGAAATGCTGATGCCGTCGGTGCAGCCGCGTGAATTGTGGGAAGAAACCGGCCGCTGGGAAAAATTCGGCGGGCAGTTGCTCAAGATCAAAGATCGCAAGGAGCAGGAGTTCTGTTACGGCCCCACGCATGAAGAAGTCGTCACCGATTTCGCGCGCAACGAGCTGAAGAGCTACAAGCAGCTGCCGATCAACTTCTATCAGATCCAGACCAAGTTCCGCGACGAAATCCGTCCGCGCTTCGGCGTCATGCGCGCGCGCGAATTCCTGATGAAGGATGCGTACTCTTTCCATCTCACACAGGAATCGCTCGGCGAAACCTACGATGCGATGTACCAGGCATACACGCGCATCTTCACCCGCCTCGGGCTGAAGTTCCGCGCCGTGCAGGCGGATACCGGTGCCATCGGTGGCAACGCCAGCCACGAATTCCAGGTCTTGGCCGATTCTGGCGAAGACGTGCTCGCCTTCTCCGATGGTTCCGAGTACGCCGCCAACCTCGAAAAAGCCGAAGCCGTCGCGCCCGCCCTCAGCCGCCCTGCTCCTTCGGCTGCGCTGCAGCGCGTGGACACGCCGCGCGTGCGCACCGTGGAGGACGTCACCAAGCACTTCGGCATCACCGCCGACCATGTCTTGAAGACCTTGCTGGTGCGCGGCAAGGACGGCCTGGTGGCGCTGTGCCTGCGCGGCGATCACGAGATCAACGAGGTGAAGGCCGGCAAGCTTGCCGAGTTGCCGGGCGAATCCGTGCTGGCTTCCGACGAAGAAATCCTCGCCGCCGTCGGTGTGCGTCCTGGCTTCATCGGCCCCGTGGGCCTACCCGGCAACATCCCCGTGATCGTCGACCGCAGCGCAGCGGTGCTGGCCGATTTCGTGTGTGGCGGCAATGCCAACGATACCCATTACACCGGCGCCAACTGGGAACGTGATGCGCGCATCACACGCGTGGAAGACCTTCGCCAGGTGGTCGCGGGCGATCCCTCGCCGGATGGCCACGGCACGCTGCGGATCGCACGTGGCATCGAAGTCGGCCACGTATTCCAGCTCGGCAGCAAATATGCCGAAGCGCTCAATGCCACCGTGCTCGACGACCAGGGCAAGAAGCAGGTGATGCTGATGGGCTGCTACGGCATCGGCGTCAGCCGCATCGCCGCCGCCGCCATCGAACAGTGCCATGACGACGCCGGCATCATCTGGCCCGAGCCGATGGCGCCCTGGCGCGTGGCGGTATGCGTGATCAATCCCAAGAACGCGCCGGACGTACATGCCGCTGCCGAATCGCTTTACGACGAACTTAGCGCACGCGGCATTGAAACCGTGTGGGACGACCGCGGCCTGCGCCCCGGCGCGATGTTCGCCGATATGGAACTGATCGGCATTCCGCATCGCGTGGTGGTCAGCGAACGCGGCCTCGCCGCCGGCACATTGGAATATCGCGCGCGCACCGCGAGTGAGAGCAGTGCCATTACGCGTGATGAGCTATTTGAAATTTTGGCTGGTTAGGCTGTCCTGAAGATACGCCCCACACGACCGTCATTCCCGCGAAAGCGGGAATGACGGTCTTCTGGAAATTCGGGTACAGCGCTGCAAGCCTGCATTTGCATCGTGCCAAACACAAGGCCGCCCAGAGCGGCCTTTTTCATGTCATCGATGGCTTCATTAGCTGAAGGAAAATCATTTTTCCTACACAGCCATGCTTTACAATTTTGCAATTAATGCGAGAAAATCGAAAATGCGCCCGGGCATTTACTTCTAAATCAATAGCCCGGAATGTCCTGCTCATTTCTCTTTTACCGGAGCCCACCTTATGGCCATTGATATCAAGAGCCTCAACCATAATCAGCTCAATGACCTGATTCAGAAGGCGCAAGCGCGCCAGCAAGAACTCGAGAAAGAAAAAGTCTCCCGCGTGCGCGAAAAGGTGTTCGCCTTGCTGAAGGCCGAAGGCATCAGCTTTGAAGAAGTATTCGGCGGCGGTGGTGTCGTTCGCGGCAAGCGTCGCGGCACTGGCACCGTGGCACCGAAATATCGCAATCCGGCCGATCCGGAACAGACCTGGTCGGGCCGCGGCAAGCGTCCGCGCTGGTTCAACGATGCGTTGAAGGCCGGCAAGAAGGAAAAGGATCTGGCGATCTGATTTTTTTCGGATTGGGGTTGCAAGAAAACGCCGGCCTCACAGCCGGCGTTTTTGTAGGTTGGGGTGCAAACCCCAACATTGCCATGCATAAGAGCGTTGGGGTTTACACCCCAACCTACAACGACCTTCTCGGCGCAATCAGCAACTCGCCAAACATCAACCCCGCCACCAGCGAAATCAAAATCGTCACCAGCAGCACGGCGGAATCAAAGCCCAGCGATGCATTGCGCTCGAGCAAATAGGAAACACTGCGAAACCCCACACTTCCCGGCACCAGCAGCAAAATGCCTGGTTCGCGGATCACCGCACCAGGGCGTCCGGCATAACGCGCGTACACATTCGCCAAGGCGCTCAGCAAGAGTCCGCCGAGAAACACACCGAACGGCGCACCGTTCAAATTCGAGGAAATGGCGCCACCCAGGCGCGTCGCCAAATAGCCAACCATCACTGCCATGATCACCGCTGCCCAATCACGCCAGGCCGCGCGGAACAGCATGGCAAACGCGATCGCCGCCACCAGCAGGGCCGGATAATCCACCCACTCCGGCAACGCAGGCAGCGCGAAATCGCGCGGCTCGATGCCGAACACCGCGCATATCTGGGTCGCCGCCACCGTACCGAAGGTGAGCTTGAGCAAAGTCGACATCGCCCCGCCCATGCGGGCCATCCCCGCCACCAGATGCAAGCTGGAAATCTCGCGCACCGCCGTCGTCAACGACATGCCGGGCACCAGCACGATCAGGCCGGCCAGCACCACCGACTTGATTGCCAGCGGCACCACGAAGGCGCTGAAGACGATCGCGACCAAAGTAGCCACCATGGCGCAGATCGCGTCGCTGGCCACCTGCAAACGCGGGCGCGTGGCCGACAGGATGGTGATCATGCCGATGATCAGCCCTACGAAACCCGCGACGCAAAGATCCACCCACGAGCTATGCAGAAACAGCGCATCGATGGCCGCTGCGGACAAGCCGTAACTGATGATCACGCCAGCCTGCTGACGCGGCGTGTCCGGCAGCTCCAGCGCGCGCAACAGGCGAAAACCTTCACGCAAATCGAGCTCACCGTTGATCACCCGATCGGCAATCTCGTCGGCGCGGCACAGCTTGTCCAGGTTCACATCGCCCGGCAGCAGGCGGATCACCTGGGTGACCTGCGCTATGCGCGCCTCATCACCGTGCGCAAGATCCGAGAAGGAAATAATGATGGCGGTAGGGCTGGACCACACATCCGCACTCAGACCGATGCGCTGCGCCGATCCGCTGATCGCCATCTCCAGGCGCGGCGACGCAGCACCGTATTTATGCAGGCGCGTGGCAAGTTCCACCAAAAAGGCGATACGGGTATTGAGCGCCGTGGTGGCGAAGGTCGGCAACGTCGATCGGATGGCGGATGTAGGCATAGCGCCATTGTTACCGTAAGTGCCGCTGCATTTAAGCCCTCTCCCCTTCAAGGAGAGGGCGCAACGCGCCTCAAGCCGGCCGCACCTTCAACGTCGCCCCTTCCACCGCCACCACTTCCACCGTGCTGCCCGCCGGCAAATCCGGCCCGCTGACCAGCCACTGCCCGTCGCCGACCTTGGCCTTGCCGCGCCCGTTGACGATGGCTTCGATCAACACGTATCGCCGACCAATCAACTGCTCCCCACGCCGGTTGAGCCGTCCGTCATCCTGCTCGCCTTTCTGCAACGCCGGCCGCACGGCATACCAATAGACCGCGCACGACACGAACGCCAGCACCACGAACACGATCGCCTGGACCAGCATCGACAGCCCCGGCAACAGCAGCACCAGCAAGCCCGTAGCGGCAGCACCGATGCCAATCCACAGCATGAAATAGCCAGGCATGATCACCTCGATGGCGATCAGCACCAGCGCAACGATCCACCAGAGGTAATGCGCAGCGACGCTCATGTGGATATCCCCTAGTGCTCAGCTCATCGACGGCGGCGTGCGGCGCGTTGCAGCCAGCTTCTCCTGCTGCTGCCCTAGCGACTCTTTCGCCAGCTCCGCAATGCCCGCCAGCGAACCGAGAATGCCCGTAGCCTCAACCGGCAACAGCAGCATTTTCTGATTGGGCGAATTGGCCATTTCCTTCAGCGCCTCGACATACTTGTTGGCGACGAAGTAATTCAACGCATTGATGTTGCCGCTGGCGATCGCATCGGATACCAGCTTGGTGGCTTGCGCCTCGGCTTCGGCAAGACGAATGCGCGCTTCCGCCTCGCGGAACGCCGCTTCCTTTTTGCCATCCGCAGCCAGAATCGCCGATTGTTTCTCGCCATCGGCCTTCAGAATCGCTGCTTGACGCAGACCTTCGGCCTCCAGAATCTGCGCGCGTTTCTCGCGCTCCGCTTTCATCTGGCGCGCCATCGAATCGACCAGGTCGCGCGGCGGCGCAATGTCCTTGATCTCGATGCGGTTGACCTTGACGCCCCAGGGATGGGTAGCTTCGTCCACCACGGTAAGCAATTTCGCGTTGATCGCATCGCGCTGGCTGAGCGACTCGTCCAGGTCCAGCGAGCCGAGCACGGTGCGGATGTTTGTCATCACCAGCGCAAGCGCAGCCTGCTCCAGATTGGCCACTTCATACGCGGCCTTGGCGGCATCCAATACTTGATAGAACACCACGCCATCCACGCGCACCACGGCGTTGTCCTTGGTGATCACATCCTGGCTTGGTACGTCCAGCACCTGCTCCATCATGTTCATCTTGCGACCGATGTCGTAGATGAAGGGAATCAGGAAGTGCAGGCCCGGTGTCAGCGTGCGCGTGTATCGCCCAAAGCGCTCCACCGTCCATTCGTAACCTTGCGGCACGATACGCACCAGCTTCGCCAGCACGATGATCGCCACCACCACGACTACCAACGCAAAAATACTGCCCATGGCATGTCCTCCTTGTTGACTTGCAGGAGTATAGGGCAGCGCCTTGGACAGCGTGGCGCTCGCTGACGTGTGCGTCTTGGCTTGCAGGGGAAGCCGTAGATCTCGGCAAGCAACAAACGCTATGCGCTTGAACAAGATGCGTAGGTTGGGGTGCAAACCCCAACGTGGCGATCTTGATGGGCATGGCAATGTTGGGGTTTGCACCCCAACCTACGCATTACCCAGCACCTGTCGGCTGCGGCAACAACAAGGTCACACGCAACCCGCCATCCTCGCGATTGGCCAAGGCAATCCGCCCGCCATGCGCCTCGCTGATCTCGCGCGCCAGTGCCAGGCCCAATCCCGTACCCGAGCGCTTGGTGGAATAGAACGGCAACAGTGCCTGCGCCAATACCGCCTCGCTCATGCCAGGGCCGCGGTCACCCACCTCGATACGCAGCTCGTGGCCCACGATGCTGAGCGCCAGGGTCACGCCTTCTGGTGCACTACCCGACTCATGCGCATTCTTCACCAGGTTGATCAACACCTGCTCGATCTGCACCGGATCAAACAAACCCGGTTGCGTTGGAGCATGGCCCACCAACTGAAAATGACAATGCAACGCCAGCGCATCCAGGAACGGTTTCCATTCCACCGCCACCATGCGCGGTGCCGGCAGCTTGGCGAAACGCGCATAACCATCAATAAAACCATGCAAGTGACGTGCACGCTCGCCAATGGTGGCAAACACACCCGGCAGCCGCTGCACATCGCCCCGTCGTGCCAGTTCAGCGCCGGAATGCGCCAACGACGAAATCGGTGCCAGCGAGTTGTTCAACTCATGGCTGACGACACGGATCACGCGCTTCCACGCCGCCACCTCCTGCCGCGACAATTCACGCGTCATGCGGCGGAACAATTGCAGGCGATGCGGCCGTCCTTGCAAACGGAAAGCGCGCTGCGAGAGATGGAATGTTTCTTCGCTGCCATCCATTTCCACACTGAACAACGCGTCTTCCGAACCCTCCGTGGCCTTGCGCAACGCTTCGGGCATATCGGCGATCAGGTTGGCGAAGTGCAGGCCATTGAGGCTGCGCCCTTCATTGAACAGATGCCGCGCCGCGATGTTGGCATAGGCGACACGGCCGCTACTGTCGGTCAGCACCAGGGCCACCGGCGTGTTCTGCACCACGGTATCCAACAACAACTCGCGTTGCGCCAGGTTCTGTCGCTGTTCGCGCAGCGTCTGTCCCAACTCGTTATGCACACGCACGAGATCGCCAAGTTCGTCGTGTCGGTTGAGTGCGAGGGAAATGCTGAAATCACCGTCACGATAACTCGCCACCGCACCTTCCAGGGCACGCAGCAGGCGCTTCACCGGATCCATCACGATATGCGCGAACCACCACGACAGCGGCGCCAGAATCGCTACGCAGATGACGATCGCTTCCGTGCGGCTGGGCGTCGCCACCTGCAGCGGCAGTTCGTGACGCACCCACGCCAGGATGGCCGGTAGAGGCCACTGCGTGACGCCGACATAGACCAGCGCGCCCGTCAGCGCGGCCAAGGCCAGCAAGAAGGCGAGGCGTGCTTCCAGCGATCTCAGGCGCATGGGGTGATGCTGATGTGATGGCTGGAAGGAGGCATGGACGGTCTCCGCTTGAAGTGCGGTTGTTCTACACGTTGCTGCCTACGTACGCCACTGCCGGAAGCCTGTAGGTTGGGGTGCGAACCCCAACGTTGCCATGCTCATGTTGCGCGATGTTGGGGTTTGCACCCCAACCTACGATGGCGTTCCGACCGACCGCTCGCGCGAGATTGCTCCTCACGCTTGCGTCATCAACCCATACCGCTCCATGCGCCGATACAACGCCTGCCTCGACAATCCCAACGTCTGCGCCGCACGGCTCACTACACCATCCGCCTTCTGCAGCGCCGCCTCCACCACCTCGCGGCTGGGCTCGTCCAGATTGCGTACCGCTGCTGCGCCGGCATGCAGCGGCAGGTTGAGCAATTCGGGCGTGATCGGGCCGCTGCCGGCCAGCAAGGCGGCACGCTCGATCGCGTTTTTCAGCTCACGCACATTGCCCGGCCATGTATAGGTGAGCAAAGCCTCGCGCGCCGCCTCGCTGAGTTGCGCGCGGCCGGCGAGGAAATGCTCGGCCAGCGGCAGGATGTCGTCGATGCGCTCGACCAACGGCGGCAGATTCACGTCGATCACGTTGAGGCGGTAATAGAGATCCTCGCGGAACGTGCCCGCGCGAATCATGCCCTTCAGATCCGCATTGGTCGCACTCAGCACACGCACCTTCACCTTGCGCGTGCGGCCGGAGCCCAGCCGCTCGAACTGCCCGGTTTCCAGCACACGCAGCAACTTCATCTGGCCCGGCAGCGGCAGGTTGCCGATTTCATCGAGGAACAACGTGCCGCCATCGGCCAGCTCGAAGCGCCCTTCACGCGCCTTGTTGGCGCCGGTGTAAGCGCCGGCTTCCGCACCGAACAGTTCCGCCTCGATCAGCTCGCCCGGCAAGGCGCCGCAGTTCACCGCGACGAAGGGACCGTTCTTCACCGACGAGTTGGCATGCACGATGGCCGCGATGCGCTCCTTGCCGGAACCATTGGGACCGGTGATCAACACCGGCACCTCCGAACGCGCCACCTGGCAAGCCAGGTCGATCGTGCGCGCCATCGCTTCGGAAGCGAACACCAGGCCGTCGAGCTCATAGCGGCGCTGCAAGTCTTCGCGGCGCTTGCGGCGCTCCATGCGCGTGCGATTCACCTCGCGCGTGGATTCCGACAGCTCCAGCAGGTTTTCCACCGTGGCCAGCAGCTTGGCGTCATCCCAAGGCTTGGCCAGGTAGTCGGCCGCGCCGGCCTTCACCAGCTCCACCGCGGTTTCCAGATGGGTCCACGCAGTGAGCAGGATCACCGGTAGATCCGCATAGCGCTGGCGGATGGCGCGGAACAGCTCCACACCCTCCTCGCCGGAGGTGGTGTCGGCCGTGAAATTCATGTCCTGGATCACTACGTCCACGGACTGGCGCGCCAAGGTGGCCAGGCCGTCGTCCGGCGTCAGCGCTACCACGGGTCGCACGTCGTGAAGCGAAAGCAGCAGTGACAGCGCCTCGCCCACGGCCGGATTGTCATCGATGATCAGTACGGTACGCATTCGTCGTCTACACATGCAGGCATGGATGCCGCTCCCGCCGGAAAGGTTGCCATGCCAAATGGCCTACGTACATCAAAACCGGCGAGGTCATGTTCCATGGTCAGTGAATGGCCGGCAGTCTGGCCCCTTCCAGACGCTGGCGTGCCTTGATGTACTGGTCACGCGGCATCTGAACCAGGAGCGGCGACTTCGCCGGATCGAACCACACGATCAGCTGCTCGACGTCTCCCTTCGGCATGGCGGTACATCCCACCGTACCCTGGCCGGCCCCACGCCAGACATGCAGGAAAATGCAGGAACCACCGGCGGGCCTGGTTGGGTTGGTGTTGTGGTCGACGTACACGCCCCAGTGATAGAGCTCGTCATGTCGCAGCATGTGCTCGGAACTGTTCCAGTCCGGCGCGTTGATGTGCTGACGGTCGACGATGCGGTTGTAGTGCTGCGAGGCCGCATCATCCACGCACTCGACCGATGGCGTCAGTTGCACGTAAGACATGCGCGACCCCGCCAGCAACTGCGGCTCGTATCCGAATGCCTTGCCCAGCGAAAACACACCCGCCGGCGCCTTGCTGTCCCCTTCCCGCTTGATCGGATCACCCGCACCGGCGCCCAGCCGTTCGTTGCTGATCAAGCCACTCCCCCACGCCAGCCCGGCCTTGCCCACCACGATGGGAAACGGCTGCCCCACTGCCATCCACGTATCGTGCGGCCCGCTGCGTTCAAATCGATGCAGCGTGCCGCTCACGCTGTTCCAGTCGGCGGTGGTGACGACCACCATCTGGCGCGTGTCGTCGAGCGCGTCATGCGCTTGTGCGGGGAATGCGGGAAACAAGCCGGCCGCACAGATAGCCAACAGGGAAAAGCGAAGCCATGAGCTCATAAGCTTGGGGACTCCAGCAAGAATGGTGCTTATTTAAGCGTGCATCGCGATCACGACGAAAGACTGTCTCTGCTTTCATCGGGATCCCCTATACCATCGGCATGATTCATCTCATGAATCATCTTACCCACAAGCCATCCGCTTGATATTCATGAAGCCAGGTCAGACGGATCGCGTCGCCACCACCGGCGGCACAGCCGCTGCACGCATGGCTGGCCCCTGTACCGCAAGTTGCCCAAGCACCCACAAGGTCACGACACAGCACGGCAGGTAATACCAAGGCATCAACCGCATCTCGTAATGCTTGATCAGATAGATGTTGATGGCGAACGCCAAACCCATACCGATCGCCACACCTGCCGTGGTCAGCAAGAAATTTTCGAGCCGGAAGTAACCAAGGATCTGTCCGCGCGTGGCGCCTACCGCACGACGAATGCCGATCTGCCTGCGCCGCTGCTGCACCCAGAAACTTGTCAGGCCCATGATGCCGAAGGCTGTCACGGCCAACATCACGGCACATACCACTACCAGCGTCCAGGCCAGGCTGCTTGCATCGGCAAAATACTGGTCGCGCATATCCGTGTAGCGCTGCCCTTTTATCCGCGCTGAGGGATAGAGCTGATGCAGCTTGGCTACGGCAGCCTTGAGCACACGGTCGCGATCTCTTGGCGTACTGCGCAGCACGTAGTCGTTGACCGGATTGGCCGGCCCCAGTGAACCCAGCGCGCTCGCCGGGCTGATCGGGAAGAACACACTGTTGTAGAACCCCCTCCCGCCGGCATCACGCGTTCCGTCATCGGAGCACAGCACATCGTCCACCACGCCCACCACGGCGTACCAAAGCGCATCGGAATACAGGAGCTTGCCTAACGCCGACTGCCTCGGCCACATACGCTTGGCCAAACTGGCCGTAATCACCACGGCATGACCACTCGACACGAGTTCGCCATTGAGCGTGCTGTTGGCGTATTCATCGGCATCGAAGAAACGCCCTTCGATCAGGTGCAGCCCCATCGCCTTATCCGCGCCCTCGCCTACCAGGTAGTACTCGACATAGGCATTACGGATATCGTTCATCGTGGCACCCGGATGCATACCGAAACTCCATGTAAGACCCGAGTTGTCCAGCGGCATATCACTACTAGTCGCCACCGCACGCACGCCCGGGATGTTGCGCAATGCTGCAAGATCACGCGGGATGTCGCTTGCGGCAGTCTTCACCTCCGAACCGGAGATGCGCACGACGCTGATGCCACCTTCGTCGATCGCATTGCGAAGGCGGATGTCATCCATGTTCTGGCCGATCATGGACATGGCATTGCACAGCACGCCACAGGCCAGTGCGATTTCCGCAATGATCAAAAAGGCCGTCGTACGGTGCGCGCGAAGGCTGGCCAGAATCGGGCGAATGGCCATATCCATTTCAACCCGCCTTGATCTGCGAGGCCGGTGCCACGCCGCTGGCACGCCATGAAGGCAGCAGGCCGGCAAGCAGACTGGCCGCCAATGCCACTACGAAAGTCAGCAGGAACATCTTTGGGTCCAACCGCGCCAGGCTCGCGTATTCGGCCGGCTGATGCCGTGTGCCCCACAAACCCAGTTCGGCAAACAATAGGCCCAGCACGCCGCCAGCCACGCCTATCAATGCCGCCTCCATCATGAATTGGGCGAAGATGTGGCCACGCGTCGCACCCAATGCACGCCGCACACCAATCTCCTGTGATCGGCGCAAGCATTTGGCCAGCAACAAGCCAACCGTATTCACCACGCAGACCAGCAGGAAACCAAAGGCGAGTCCCGCCTTCAGTTTTACGCTATGCGGCACCAGTTCTTCCCGGTGCATCAGCTGGGTCAAATCAGGCAAGGCCGTGTCAGAGCGATAAAACTGCCCTTGCTTGATCTGATCACGCACATAGCCATCCAAAAGATTCCGGTAGTGCGCCACCGCTTCAGCACTATCAAGCTCCACCCAGAATCCGAGCCATGTGCATGGCATGGCTCTTGGATCACGCTGGTCACCCGTGCCGAAACACTGGCCCGGCATACCGCCGATACCAGCATCCAGCGCAGCCTCCAAGGGCATGAACACAGCATCACCATCGCCGAACGTATGTCCGTCCAATTCCGCACCATAGAAGCGCGGCTGAGGCGCCCAGTGCTTCAGCACGCCAACAATACGAAAATCGTGACCGTGGATGCGGACGCTTCGGCCGACGCTGTCAGCACCACCAAATAGTTGGTCATTGATATAGCCTGCAATGACGACGACACGCTGGTGTGCGGCATCATCGCCCACATTCCATCCGGCACCAAACTGGAAGGGCGAATCAAACATGGGGAAAAAGTCCGCCGTGGTCAGCACCCCATTGCCCCAGATCGGCTCTACGCCATCCGACTTCGTGACGCCTACCGTCGCAGCACTCACCAGGGCCTGACGATCAGCACGATGCAGCTGTAGCAGATTCATGGCATCGCGATAGGTCAGTGTAAACGGTGGCTGGGTCTGGCCGGACACGTAACCGTCCTGGGGAAACGGATCGATCTGCGGATGAAATAGCCGCCCGCTTTTTCCAGGCAAGGGATTGCCGGACAGGAGCGTCGCTACCGTCAACGTGGTGATCGACGCGCCGATGCCCAACGCCAGGGTAAGCACCATCAACAGCGTCAGCACTTTGTTGTGTTTCAGACTGCGTACTGCCAGATCCAGGTAGTAACCGAACATCCCGATACCTCATCGACCAACTGCCGGATAGAAAGCTCGCCTATACCGATCGCGTCGCCACCACCGGCGGCACAGCCGCTGCGCGCATGGCTGGAGCAAGCACACCGGCCTGCCCGATCGCCAGCATCACGGCGGCCCCGACCGGTAGATACGTCCAAGGCAAATGCGGCAGCTCGTAGTAATGCATGAGCAGGATGTTGCCGGCATAGGCGAGCACCATTCCGATGATGATGCCGGTGCCGACAATCAACAGGTTTTCTACGAGGAAGTCACGCAATATGTGTGCGCGGCGCGCGCCAAGGGCGCGGCGTATGCCGATCTGCCGGGTACGGCGCTGCACCCAGAAACCGGTAAGGCCCATGATGCCCACCAGCGTGACGATCACGATCGCCAGCACCATGCCCAGCAGCAGCCATAGTGCGGCACGGGCATTCTTGAAGGCATCGTTGCGTTTTTGGACATAGGTCTGCACGCGCGCTCGCGCACCGCCTGCGGTCGCGCCACCGAATTGACGCTTGATCGCATTTTTCACGCCTTGCAGCGCGATGTCGCGCATCGCCGGATCCACGCGTACGGCGTAGCTCAACATGGCTGTATTGCCGATATTGCGAGCCAGCAGCACGGTGTAATCGGCACGTCCATCCGTTGCCAGGCCAAGCTCGTTGCGCAGCAAGTGTTTGACCACACCTACCACTTGATAACCATGATCACTCTTGTCGTTTGGATCGGGATCATGCAGCCATTGTCCAACGGCGGGCGTTGCACCAAACAATTTATCGGCCAAGGCCTGCGTAATGATCACGGGCTGCGTGACGCCGGTATCCCAATCCGAATCAGGGCCATTGCTGGCGCCTAAACCCCATGGCCGATACTCGCTGGGCAGAAAATCCCGTCCAGCCACCATTTCCAGTCCCAGCGTCTGCACCAGATTTTTGCCAAAGAACGCGTTGACGCCAACCGCCGCATGCGTCGCCCCCTGCAGATTGACCATCAGCGACGCGATGCTCACCATTGGCAGCCCAAACCCGGATGACGCAGCACGCACTCCAGGCACCGCGCGCAGCGCGTCTTCTCCGGCAACGGATTCGGCCGCCGTGTAAGTACGCCCCTGCGCAGCCAGGTTATCCACCAAAATCAGGTTGTCGGCATCCACGCCACTGGGCGCCAGCATCGGCTCCAAGCGCTGCCAAGCCAGGAAAAACACATTGCAAAGAATGGCGCATGCCAAGGCTACCTGCAGCAGAACCAGCGCAGGCATCAAGCTATGTCGACGCATTGGAGCCAGGATGATACGCATGCATGTGCTCCTCAAGCGCTTTTGACTTGCAAGCCAGGTTGCACCATCGACACCCGCCACGATGGCAACAAGCCCACCAACACGCCGACAGCAAGAGCGAGTGCGAACAGTGCCGCAAACATCGCCACATCGAGCCGGGCCAGATCGGTGAAGCCCTGATCCTGCATCCGCAGCAAAGCCAGCCCCAACAAGGTGAGTGGCCACGCCAATACCCCGCCAAGCAGACAAACCATGCCGGCCTCGAACAAGTGGTGCAGCATCACCGCGCGCCGTGACGCCCCCAGCGCGCGCCGAATACCGACCTCGGCGCCGCGCCGCATGAACTTCGCCGCCAGCAAGCCCGCCACGTTCACCATGCATAACAGCAAAAACGAACCGGCCAACAAGACGTTGAGCCGCACGTTGTCCGGTATCGCGTTCTGTAGCGTCAACCACCGCTGCACGCTCAACAATTGCGACTGCGGTTTCTTGCCAAAGCTTCCCAGCGGCTGCTGTTGCGCGTAGTGATCGAGAAAGCTGCGGTATGCGGTGACCTCCTGCGGCGTGTCGAGCTGCACCCAGAAGGCCAGCCATTCGCAATGCATCGGATCAACGGCAATGTACTGCTTGCTTTTTTCCGTCACGTCATCGCAACCGTCGGTACTGGAAGACGCCAGACCAACATCGATGGCTGCGCCGAAAGGCACGAAAATGCTTTCACGCTCATTGCCACTGAAAGTCCAGGCATTCAGGCCATAGAAGTGAGGTTGCGGCGCATAAGGCTGACTGACGCCGATCACGCGGAAAGCATGGTGCTTGATCTGCACCACCCGGCCGATGGCCTTCGGCGTGCCGAACAGTTTTTGCGCCAGCTCACTATCGATAACGGCAACCGGCGTGCGTGCTGCATCCTCCGCCGCGGTCCAATTGCGCCCGTCCTGCAATGCGACGCCGAACATCGGAATGAAATCGCTGCTCGTGGCCAGCAGCTGCTCATTGGATGGCTCCCCCTTGTCGCCCCCGACCTGCGCGTCCAGGTCGGCCATCGCGGCCTGCAGCGTTCCTTTGTGTGCCGCCAGCAATGCCTCGGCGTCCGGCGTCTTCAGACGCTTGTAATCATAGGTGGCCCAGTCGCTATCCAGAGACCGGTACGTCTGCGACTTGGCCAGTACTGTATCGACCCAGGCGAGATGGAGATGCTGGCTACGCCCACGCAATGGATCGGCGGACAGCATGTGCAGCAGCGCCAACGTCGTCATGCTCGCGGCCAGGCCAATCGCCACCGTCAGCACGGCCAGTGCCGTGGTCTTCGGATAACGGCGCAAGCCCCGCAAGGCCAGTTCCATGCTGTATCCCATCATAGACAACGTCGCTCCCCTGTTCCTGTCGCAAGCAAATACCCACTACGCCGTCATACGGATCGCGTCGCCACCACCGGCGGTACCGCCGCCGCACGCAATGCCGGCCCAAGCACCGCAGCCTGTCCAAGGCACCAGAGCAGCATCGCGCCCACCGGCAAGTAAGTGAGCGGCAGACGCGGCAGCTCGTAATGCACGATCAGGAACAGGTTGATGCCGTAGGCCAGCACCATGCCGAGCACGATGCCGAACGTGGTGAGCAGAAAATTCTCGGTTTGAAAATAGGTGAGGATGTGCCCGCGCGTGGCGCCCAGCGCACGGCGCACGCCGATGCTGCGATTGCGCTGCGACACCCAGAAGCTGGCCAGACCAACGATGCCCAGCGCGGTGACAACCAGCAGCGCCAGGCAGACGCCCATCAGGATGCCTGCCATGGCTCGATCGTTACGAAAGAAGTTGTAGCGCATCTGGTCCCAGGTGCCGCTGTCCAGCACGATGCGGTTGGGATCGAGCGCGTTGAGCTTGGCGAGCGCCGCCTTCAACACGCGCTCGCGGTCCTTCGGGTCGCAGCGCAGTACGTAATACGAACCCGCCGACATCGACAGGCGCACCGGATGGATCAGGCTGTACTGGGCACCTCGCTCCAGCAGATTCGGGCGCACCAGTCCTTTCACGACGCCGACCACGGTGAGCGCGAAGTTCCTGCCGATGTAAACCTGTTTGCCCAGTGGATTTTGTCCGGGCCAAAGCCGGTCGGCCACGGCACGGGTGATCAGCACCGACGTGGGTATCTCTTTCATATCTCCGGTTTGCAGCGCCTTGTCGATCTTGTCCAGATCGCGGTATTCCTCGGGGTTGAACGCACGCCCGGCCTCAAGCTGCACACCCAAGGTGGAAAGCAGGTTCTCGCCGAAATATTGCGTGGCATCCATCGTTTCCATCTGTTGGGCCGGATCGAGCCACAAGCTGGAGTTCGAGGAAGAACCACTCATCGGCAAATGGTCGATGATCATCGCCGATTTGACGCCCTGCACTTCCCTCAGTCCGGCCAGGTCAGCCTCCGTACGCGCCATCGCATCAGGACGGGCGCCGATAAAGGCCAGCTGCAGGTAGACCAGCTCGTGCTCGGCGATGTAACTGGGTATCGCCATGCGCTCCAGGCGCTGGCTGATCAGGAAAATGGCGTTGCACACGATGGCGCAGGTGAGCGCGATTTGCGCGATCAGCAGAAACACCGTGAATTTGTGGCGCCCGAGCGTCGCGAGAATGGGTTTGATGTCCATGTCAGTTCGCCTTCAATTGCAGCGCCGGTGTGATCCGGCATGCACGCCAGGCCGGCAGCAAACCCGCCAGCAAACTGGCGCAGACCGCAAGCCCAAACGTCGTCAGCAGCATGCTTGAGTCCATATGCGCCAGCCTGGCGTAGTCCGTCGGCTGCTGGCGTACCAGCCACAAGCCGAACAACGCCAACAGCAAGCCGAGCGTGCCGCCAACCACGCCCACCACACCCGACTCCATCAGCAATTGCCCAAACAGCGCGCGTTGCGAAGCTCCCAAGGCGCGGCGCACACCTAGCTCGCCGGCACGGCGCATGAACTTCGACAGCATCAGGCCCACCGTATTGACCAGGCAGACCACGAGAAAGCCCAACGCCAGCCATACCTGCAGGCGTGTATCGCTAGGCACCACTTGCTGGTAATCCAGCCACTGCATCACATTGCGCAGGCGCACGTTAGGCGGGCGCAGGAATCGCCCTGCCGCATGCTGCTCCTGCGAGTAATGCACCAGAAAATCCTGATAGGCCGCCGCCTGCTGCGGCGTGTCGAGCTGCACCCAGAACTGCAGCCACACGCAAGACGCGTGCTCAAGCGTGTTGTTGTCGCCACCGCCATTGCCCCAGCAGTCCGTGTTGCCGGCGTGGTCCATGCGCACATCGCGCGACGTCGACAAGGGCAGGAATATATCCTCGTCGTCGGCATAGCTGCCCATATAGATCTGGTAGAAATGCGGTTGCGGGTGCCATGCGCCAAGTACGCCGATAATGCGGAAGGCGGTTTCCTGCAGCCGCAGCGTCTTGCCCACGCTGTTCTGGCCACCGAACAACTTGTCGTTCAACTTCGCACTGATCACCACCACGCGCGCCTTGCTGTCGTCCTCGATCGAACCCCAGGCATTGCCGTACTGAAACGGCACGTCGAACATCGGGAAGAAATCCGCCGATGTGTACAGCGCCATCGCATGAAACGGATAGATGCTCGACTGTGCCGGCTGCAGCGGCACCATCCCTCCGGTCATCAAGGCTTGTCGCGTGGCGCGCTTTGCGTGCAACAGATACATGCCGTCGATCCAGCTGACCTGATCCGGCGGTTCGACATTCGGCTCGTAATCGGCCATGTCACGCGGATCGATCTGCGGGTAATACAACGATGCGCTACGTCCCGGCAGCGGATCGCCGGACAACACATGCAACACCGTCAACGTGGTCATGCTGGCACCGATACCCATGGCGATGGCAAGCACCATCAAACCGGTCAGCACTTTGTTGCGCCGGAGGCTGCGTACCGCCATATCCAGGTAATAACCGAACATGTTCCCTCTCCCCTATATGGTCCGCGTTGCTTCCACTGGCGGTACGGAGGCGGCGCGCAAGGCCGGACCGAGCACGGCCAACTGGCCAAGCAGCCATAGCGCTGCAGCACCGCCACCCAGGTAATACCAAGGCATGCGGCTCACTTCGTAATGACGCATCAGATAGATGTTGATGGCGAAGGCCAGCACCAGGCCGAGCAACACCCCCGCGGTGCTCAGCAAAAAGTTCTCGGTCTGGAAGTAAGCCAGGATCTGTCGGCAGGAAGCGCCGACGGCGCGGCGTATGCCGATCTGCTTGCGGCGCTGTCCGACCCAGAAGCTGGTAAGGCCGACAATGCCCAGCGCGGTCACGGCCAGCATCACCACGCATACCAGCACGAGCATCCAGGCCAGATTGCGGCTGCCGGCAAAATAATCCGCGCGCACGTCGGCAAAGGTTTTCCCTTCCAGCACTGCGCCGGGCTCCAGCTTGCCGAGTGTTTGCATGGCCTGCTGCAAAACGTGGTCGCGATCGGCGGGATCGCTGCGCAAGATGTAGTTGTTCAATTCGGCACTGGGGCGCTGCGGAAAGAACACGCTGGAATATTTTCCGGACACGCCGGCGAAGCTCGGATCCTGCGCGATCACGTCGGCGACCACACCAATCACCGTCCAGGTATTGATGTCACTGTAGATTTGCTGCCCCAGCGCGCTCTGCCCCGGCCACCAGCGTTTGGCGTCGCTTTGATTGACCAGCACGACATGGCTGGCGGATTGATGGTTGGGCAGCAGTTCGCCCTGCGCGTATTCCTCGTCGGTGAAATAACGCCCTTGCAATAGCTTGAGCCCAAGGGCCTGCTCGGCGCCTTTGCCGATGAGATAGACCGAGCTGTTGACCTGTGGCTCCTCGTTCGGCTTGCTGGCAAAGCCGTTGAACATGGCGTCCGGCCCCAGAGGAGGCTCATTGATCGCCGCCACGGTTTTCACACCGGGCATCGCCCGCAAAGCGGCCACGTCGCGGGACACGCTATCGGCAGCCAGCCGGCCATCCAGGCCACCGATATGGATGACCGACACGCCTTGCTCATCGATGGCGTTCGGCGCACGCCCGTCGATCACGCATTGGGCGACCATGAACACGGCATTGCACAACACTGCACAGGCCAGCGCGATCTCCAGCACGATAAGCAAGGCCGGGACGCGATGCTTGTGCAGGCTGGCGAGAATCGGGCGGATTTCCATGCGTGATCCTCAGGCCGACTTCAGCTGCGGGGCGGGCGTCACGACACAGGCGCGCCATGCCGGCAGGATGCCGGCAACGAGGCTTGCCATCAGTGCCACGGCAAACGTGCACAAGAACATCTGGCCATTCAGATGCGCCAGACTGGCGTACTCGGCAGGTTGCTGGCGGATGCACCACAAGCCGAACAACGCAAACATCAAGCCCAGCCCGCCACCGACCAGGCCGATCAACCCGGCCTCCGCCATGAATTGCGCAAAGATCGCCGCGCGTGAAGCACCCAGGGCCCGCCGCACCCCAATCTCGTTCGTACGGCGCAAACATTTGGCCAGCAGCAGACCCACCGTGTTGACCATGCAGATCAGCAAAAAGCTGAAGGCAAGTCCGGTTTGCATGCGCACATTATCGGGAACCACCTGCTGGCTATCGAGCCATGGCATCAGGCCGGACAAGCCGATGCGCGATCGCTGGAAACGCCCCAGCGCAACCTGTTGCTCGGCGTAGCTGGCCAGAAAGGATTGGTACGCAGAGACTGCTGCCGCATCCGGCAATTGCACCCATAGCCCCAACCAGATAGTCGGCGAGTTCTCGATGACCTGCTTGTCACCGGCCGCGTAAGACATGCTGTTGATCGGATCCATGCCCGCCGCCCTGGCCGACTGCAATGGCAGGAACACCGCCTCACCCTTGCCGTAGTTGGGACCGCCCAGGTACAACGAATAGAAGCGAGGCTGCGGCGCCCAGTGCCGAAGCACGCCAATGATGCGGAAGTCCTGATCGTTGATGCGCAAACTGCGGCCGACACTGTTGGCGCCGCCGAACAGCTGATCATTGAGGTAGTCGGCGATCACCACCACCTTGGCGCGATTGTCGTCGTCCGCAGCGCTCCATCCGCTGCCATATTGAAATGGCGCCTCGAACATGCTGAAGAAATCAGCGGTGGCCATCACGCCATTGCTGAAGAATGGGCGTTGCTGCGTGGTCGTGGGTATCAGCTTGACCCGGGTCATCGCCATCGCCGCCTGGTGCTCGGCCCGATGTGCGTGCAGCAGATTCATGGCGTCGGTGTAGGTCGTCAGCCAGGGCAATTTGCCGCTGCGGGAGAACGGGCGATCCTTGGGATAGGGATCAAGCTGCACATAAAACAACTGCCCGCTCTTTTGCGGCAGCGGATCGCCGGACAGCAGCCGCAACACGGTGAGTGTCGTCATCGATGCGCCGATGCCAAGCGCCAAGGTGACCACCATCAAAAGGGTGAGCACCTTGTTGCGCTTGAAACTACGCAGCGCCAGATCGAGGTAGTAGCCCAGCATATCCTCGTTTCCCTCGCCTGGCTGGCGTCACGCCGCGCGCGTCGCCACCACCGGCGGCACATTCGACGCACGCCGCGCTGGTACGAAGACCGCGATCTGCCCTAGCGTCACCACCACGGCAAGACCAACCAGCACGTAGTAGGCCGGCATGCTCTCCATCTCGAACTTGCTCATCAGCAGCCGGTTCAATCCCACCGCCAAGGCAACGCCGACCACGGCGCCGCCACCGGCGATCATCAGATTTTCCAACTGGAAATAATGCAGGATGTCGATCTTCCTCGCGCCCAGCGCACGACGCACCCCGATCTGGCGGTGACGCTGGCCCACCCAGAAGCTGGTGAGGCCCACGATGCCGGCTGCCGTCACGGCGAGCAGGATCAAGCAGATCACGCCCATCAGCACCGCCATGCCGATATCCGCGCGATAGGCTTCGGCGCGAATATCCTTGAACGACTTGACGCTGTCGTCATCAAGCACACGCATGGGATTGACGGCGTACAACTTCGACGGCACCGCACGCATCACGTCATCGAGCCTCCCCGGCTTGGTGCGCACCGCATAGCGTGAAAAATTGGAATTCAAGCGAACCGGTTCGATGGTGGAATTCCACACGAAACTGCTGGCCCAACTGCTTACGGAAGGCACCTGCAAACGTTCCACCTCACCGATGACCGTGCTCGGCGTGCTCGAGCCATCCAGGTACACCACCTTGCCCACCGCATCGCTGTTTGGAAACAGCTTGTCGGCAAGCGGTTTGGTGATGATCACCAGATTCGCTTCGCTGGGATCACGGAATCCCTTGTTGGTCACGTCCGCGGCCGTGAAGTTGCGCCCGGCGATCAGATGCAGGCCCAGCGTCTTCATCAGGTTTTCGTCGCCAAAGTAATACGTCGTACGCGCATTGCCCGCGCGAAGCTCCGCGCCCGGCTTCAATGACATGGCGCCATTCCAGCTCGACGGGAACAGCGGCAGCGAATTGATCGGGGTGACGGACTCGACATCCGGCATCGAGCGCAGGGCACTGATATCCTCGTTCATCATGGCGTCGAGCTTCTGGATACTGGCCGGATCGTCGCCGTTCGGCGCACCCACCCACTGCTGGGTGATCATGAACAGATTGCTTTCATCCAGCCCGGTCGGGCGCTGCACGTTCTGGACACGCGCATAGATGATGAAGACCGCATTGCAGACAATGGCCAGCGTCAAGGCAATCTGCAGCGCGATCAGCACCACGCCCGCCTTGTGCTTGCGCAATGCCGCGATCATGGGATGCAAGGTCATGGCAGCGTCTCCTCAGTTCGTTTTCAGCTGCAGCGCAGGCTGCACGCGCGAGGCGCGGAAAGTGGGATAAAGCCCGGCCAGCATGGTGGCGATGATGGCCACTGCCAGGGTGAGCGCCAACAAATTCAGATCGACACGCGCGAGCGAGGCGATTTCCTTCGGCAGCACCCAACTTATGCCGTGGATACCGATCCAGGTCAGCAGCAGGCCGAGCACGCCGCCGGTCAGGCCCACCGTACCGGCCTCGACCAGGAACTGCGTATAGATGGCCATACGCGGCGCGCCCAGCGCACGGCGTACGCCAATCTCGGAACTGCGGCGCAGGAACTTGGCCAGCAGCAGGCCGGCGGTGTTCACCAGGCAGGCGATCAGCAGACCGAGCGCCACCACCAGGGATATCTTGGTGTCGCTCGGTACCACGTGCTCGGACTCCAGCCATGCCGGCAGATCACGCAAGCGGTTGTTCAAGGGCCAGTTGAATCGGCCGGACGCTTTCTGGTCGTTGAAATAGCCGTCCAGATAATTCTTGTAGGAAGACACGGCGGCCTTATCGTCCAGCTCCACCATGTAGGAAATCCAGACACAGGACGACTGCTGCAGGCCGACGAAGCCCGAGCCCTTCGGAATCTCCGAACAATTGGTGTTGCCATCGTTCTGCATATCGACGTCGATGGCGCGCGTAAACGGCAGGAACACATCTTCCTGGTCGGCGGTGAAGCCGCCGGTATTCACCACGTCGTAATACACCGGCTTGGGTGTCCAGTTATCCAGCACGCCGACGATGCGATAGTCCTTGCCATCGATGTCGAGCGTCTTGCCTACGCTGTTGTTGCCGCCAAACAACTTCTGGTTGAGCTTGGCGTTGATCACCACGACGGCGGCGCGTTGCGCATCGCTGTCGGCCGCCCAGGCGCTGCCATACTTGAACGGCACGTCCAGCATCGCGAAAAACTCGCTGTAGACCGCATGCCCGCCCACGTTGATCGGATGCATGTGCGCGTCAGGCGGCACGATCGATGGCGATACGCGATACATCGCGGACTGGTACTTGCCGCGATGGTCGCGCATCAAGGCAGTCGCATCGAGGTAGTCCATCGCATCCGGCGGATCGTTGTTGTTGGTCGCATCAAGACGGCCCTTGGGGCCCCACATATCGATCTGCGGTACGAACAGCCGCGACGATTTCCACGGAATCGGATCACCCGACACCGCGCGGAACACCGAATAGCTGGTCATGGACGCCGCCACCCCGAAGCCGACGATCAAGATCATCAACGCGGTGAGGCCCGGACTTCTTTTTAGACTTCTTATTGCCAGATCAAAGTAATAGCCAAGCATGTGCTATCTCCCCGTTTTCCGTTGAATATTCCTGCGCCAAAAAATGCCGTCCTTCATACCGATCGTGTTGCTTCCACCGGCGACACGCGCGATGCGCGCAGCGCAGGAGCCAGCACGGCCGCCTGCCCCAGCAACAACAGCGCCGCCACACCGGCCAACACGTAACCCGCACCAAGCCGGTCCATTTCAAACTGCTTCATCAGCCAGAGATTCAAGCCGATCGCCAACACGCCCCCCATCACCACGCCGGCGACGGCGATCAGCAGATTCTCGGTGAGGAAGTAACTGAGAATGTCGTGTTGCGTGGCGCCGAGTGCACGCCGCACGCCGATCTGCTTGCGGCGCTGGCCGACCCAGAAGCTGCTCAATCCGACAATGCCGGCGCCGGTAACCAATAGCAGCACCACACTGATGCCGCTCATCAGAATGGCCATGCCGCGATCATCGCGATAGGCCTCTTCGCGCACCTGCGCAAAGCTGCGCACACCATCCTTGGGGCTGATGACGCGCATGCGGTTGGCGGCGTACAGGGCGGCGCGGACATGCTGACGCACCTCGTCCAGCTGACCCGGCTGCACACGCACCACATAGTGCGTGATCGGCGTGAGCTGGCGATAAGGCACCAGCGTGGAGCAATCCGCCCATTTGGCCATGCTGTTGTCCACCCAGGGCGTACGCAGGCGGTCGACGACACCGATCACCATGCTTGGCGAGGCACTGATGTAGACAGGCTTGCCGATCGCCGACTCGTGCGGAAACATCTGCATCGCCAGCGCGCGCGTGATGATGATCACGGCAGGCCGCATATAACCTTTTCCATCGAGCAGACCGATCTCATCCGCACGGAAATTGCGCCCCTCCACCAATTTCAAGCCCAGCGTCGATAGCGTGTTCTCATCGCTGTAGTACGTCGCCGCACTGGTGACGTATTTGAGCTTTTCCGGTGAATGCCCCACGCCCATGACATTGCCGCCGTTGCCCAACGGATAGGCATTGGTGGCATAGACGTTCGCCACACCCGGCACGCGGCGCAGCGTGTCCAGATCCGCAGCGGTCAGCGATGCCATCTGATCGGCATTCGGTTTGCCTGCCCATTCATTGCCGATCACCAGCAAGCTGGCTTCGTCGATACCGCTGGGTTGCGACAGGCGCGCCAGCCGCGCCTGGACGATGAACAAGGCATTGCAGACGATCGCCAACGTCAGCGCAATTTGCGCGGCAATCAGCAAGGTGCCGGCCTTGTGGTGTCGAAGTGCAGCGAGAACGGGTCCAATCTGCATCGTCATCGCCTCAATTCGATTTCAGCTGCCACGCCGGCTGCACGTGCGCCGCGCGCCAGGTGGGATAGAACGCCGCAGCCACCGTCGCCACCAGTGCACACAGCAGGGTCAGACCCATCAGGCTCACGCTCATATGCGCCAGGCGTGCAATGTCCGGATCAAAAACCAGCCCAATGCTGAGCATGCCGATACCGGTAAACAGCAGACCTGCCACGCCGCCGGCAACCCCCACCATGGCGGCCTCGGCCAGAAACTGCAGCCATATTTCGCGACGCGACGCGCCCAGCGCACGGCGCACACCGATTTCGCCGGCGCGGCGCATGAATTTCGCTAGTAGCAAGCCCACCGTGTTCACCAGGCACACCAGGAAGAAACCCAGCGACAGCAGCAGGGACATGCGCGTTGCCGGTGGCACCACCTTTTCCTGCTGCAACCATTGGGTGAGATCGAACAATGCCGTCTTGGCCGGCCAGTGAAAGCGCCCCGCTCGATTCTGTTCGGCCACATAGCCTTGCAGATAGCCGCGATAGGCCTGCACGGCAGTACTGTCGGGCAGCTCGACCCAGAACGACACCCACGCGCAGCCCGAACGCAGCCAGCCATCCCAGCCGGGATCGCGCCCCGTCGTCCCGCGGCAAAGGTCGTTGCCGCTGGTGTCGGTGTGCGTATCGACGGCGTGCGTGAACGGCAGAATGAAATCCGGCGGATCGCTGAAGCCATCGTCATTGTTGACGTCGTAGAAACGCGGCCGGGGATTCCAGTCGGCCATGACCCCGACGATCCGATAATCGTGATCATCCAGCCGCAATGAGCGGCCCACACTGTTGGCGCCACCGAACACTTGTTGATTCAACTGGCTGCTGATCACTACGACGGCTGCGTGCGCATCATCCTGCGCGTGGTCCCAGCCGCTCCCATAAACAAAGGGCGCCTCGAACATGGGAAAGAAATCGGCATAAGCCGCATAACCGTCGACATGAAACGGTTCGCGCGAGACGTCATCCGGTATCAATGTATGGTTTATCGGATAGATCGCCGTTTGCCGCGCTCCCTTGCGATCGCGCATCAGCGCCATGGCGTCCGTGTAAGTGAGCGCATCCGGTATATCACTGCCATCGATGCGAGCCTGCGGTCCCCACGGGTCGATCTGCGGTACGAACAGCCGCGATGACTTGTCCGGCAACGGATTGGCGGATACCGCGCGAAACACGGCAAACGTCGTCATGGATGCAGCCACGCCCACGCCGATGGCCAGCACCATCAGTACGGTGAGCACCGGGTTGCGCCGCAGGCTGCGCAGTCCGAGCCGGAGATAGTAGGCAAGCATCCTGTTCTTCACTCCCCTTTCCGTTGGCGCGAATGCCGGCTCATGCGGGGCGCGTCGCTTCGATCGGCGGCACGCGCGATGCGCGCAGCGCCGGTGCAAAGACCGCGCCCTGCCCCAACAACAACAAGATCACGATGCCGCCCAGCACGTAGGTCAGCGGCAAGACGCTTAGCGTGAAACGCGTGACCAGCCAGAGATTGAGACCGAAGGTCAGCAGCACGCCGAGCGCCACGCCAGCCAGGCTGATCAGCAGGTTTTCCGTCATGAAGTAACTGAGGATGTCGCGGTGGGTGGCGCCGAGCGCGCGGCGCACGCCGATCTGCCGCCGCCGCTGCCCCACCCAGAAGCTGGTGAGGCCTACGATGCCGGCTGCCGTGATGGCCAGCAGCACCGCGCAGATGATGCTCATGAGAATCGCCATGCCACGGTCGCGCTCAAACGCACGATGGCGGACTTCGGCAAAGCTGAGCACACCATCCTTGGAATCGATCATGCGCATACGATTTTCCGCGTACAGCGCCTTGGGTGCTGCGCGCATGGCGGCCGTAAGCTGGCCCGGCTTGGTGCGCACGATGTAGTACCCGCCCCACGGCATGGCCATGCGAATGGGCACCACCATCGATTCCCCGGCGTAAGGCACGCTCCATGTACCCACGTCGGATCGTTGCAAGACATCCACGATGCCGACGATGGTGACGGGTGCACTGGTCATCGCGTAGAAGCTCTTGCCGAGCGCATCGCCATGCGGATACAGCTTGTCGGCCAACGGCTTGCTGACAATCGCCACCGAGGGATTCATTTTTTCGCGCAAGCCACGGCTCTGCACTTCGTCCGGACGGAAGTCGCGCCCGGCGATCAGCTTCTCGCCGAGGGCGCCGAGAAAATGCTCGTCGCCGGCAAAGTACGACGCGTCGGTCGTCTCCGTGCGCTGGTCCGGCTTCAAGGTGATCAAGTTATCCCAGCCGCCGCCCTTAAAGGGATACTGGTTGCTGGGGGTCACGTCCTGCACGCCAGGCACTTGGCGCAGCGCGGCTAGATCTTCCTGGATTCTCTCCAACGCCTCCTGCGTGGAGTACTGCTCTCCCCACAGGTTCTGTATCACGAATATGTTGGCTTCATCGACGCCGCTTGGTTCGTTCATGCGCGACAGGCGCTGATGGATGATGAATAGGGCGTTGCAGACGATCGCCAGGGTCAGCGCAATCTGCAGGGCGATCAGGATCGTACCGGCCTTGTGGCGGCGCAGCGCGGCGAGAATGGGCTGGATATCCATGAATGCTCCCCGGCCTCAGTTGGACTTCAATTGCCAGGCCGGCTGCACTTGCGCAGCACGCCAAGCGGGATAGAACGCTGCTGCCACCGTGGCGAAAATGGCCACCGCGAAAGTCAGCCCGATGAGCGATACATCCACATGTGCGAGTCGCGCTATGTCGGGTTCGAACAGCAGGCCCACGCCGGACATGCCGCCTATGGTCAACAGCAATCCCAGCAGACCGCCGGCCAACCCGACCGCTGCCGCCTCAACCAGGTATTGCGCATAGATTTCATGTCGGGTCGCTCCCAGCGCGCGGCGCACACCGATCTCGCCCGAGCGACGCATGAATTTCGCCAGCAACAACCCGACCGTGTTGACCAGGCAGATGACGAAGAAGCACATCGCCACGATCAGCGAAATGCGGCTCTCGGGCGGTACGACGTGCTGGACGTCAAGCCACTTCATGACATCGGGCAAGCGCACATTCGCTACCCAACCGAAACGACCGGCGCGCTGTTGGTCGGCGGAATAGCTTTCTAGGAATTGACGATAACGCGCAACATCGTTCGACGAGTCCAGTTCCACCCATGGCATCAGCCAGACACAATTGCTTTGCAGGAATTCATCCCAGCCGTTGTAAGTAATCGTTCCACGGCAGCTGTTCCTGCCGGCGTTATCGGCCCTCAGGTCCAGGGCACGATTGAGCACCAGATAAAAATCCGGCGGATCGTTAAAGCCGCTTTCGCCCCAAGCATCGTAAAAGCGCGGTGAGGGATCCCAGTGCTTGCTAACACCGACGATGCGGTAGTCATGTCCGGACAACGTGATGCTCTTGCCCACGCTGTTGGCACCGCCAAACATGCGCTGATTGAATTCCTGGGTCAGTACGATGTCGGCCGCACGGTTATCGTCTTCGGTGGCGTCCCAGCCACTGCCGTACAGGAAAGGCACATCGAACATCGTGAAGAAGTCAGCTGTGGCGGCAAAGCCCTGGGTCGATACCGGCACACTGTTGGCGTCATGCGGAAGGGCGGACAACATGACCTGGTATATCAGGGCCATGCGTGACGCCTGGTGCGCCTTCATCAAGGCCATCGCATCGACATAATTCAATGCGCCAGGCGGTTCGCCTTTTTCGTTGTATTGCGGTCCCCAGCTGTCGATCTGCGGCACGAACAGCCGCGAAGATTTTTCTGGAATCGGATCACCGGAAACGGCACGGAATACCGAGTAGGTAATCATCGACGCCGCCACGCCAAAACCGATCGCCATCACCATCAGTGCGGTGAGCATGGGGTTGCGCTTGAGACTGCGCACGCCGAGTTGGAAATAGTAAGTCAGCATGGATATCCGCTACTCCCCTTTCCGCTGATATGAAGTGTGTTCATGCCGTTCTCGTCGCTTCAATCGGCGACACGCGAGAGGCGCGCAACGCCGGGGCAAACACGGCACCTTGCCCAAGCAACAGCAACGCGATCGCCGCGACAAGCAAGTAGCTGCCCGACAAATACGCCACGCCGTAATGCGTCACCATCCACAGATTGATGCCGATGGCCAACAACGTGCCGACGACGATGCCGCCCACCGCAATCAGCAGGTTCTCGGTCATGAAATAGCTGAGAATGTCGCCCTGCGTTGCCCCCAATGCACGCCGAACGCCGATCTGCCGACGCCGCTGGCCGACCCAGAAACTGGTGAGGCCGACGATGCCTGCCGCGGTAATCGCAAGCAGTACCGCGCTGACGATCACCAGGAGAACGGCCATGCCGTAGTCGCGCTCGTAGGCTTTCGCGCGTACCTTTGCAAAGGTCACTTCCCCATCGTTGGCGTAGAAGATGCGCATGCGGTTCTGCGCAATCAGTGCTTTCGGGGCCTCGCGCATCGCCGCGGCGAGCTGCCCAGGACGAGCGCGGATCAGGTAATGGATATAGCCGCTGCCGACCTCCCGCATGGGCACGAGCACGGCGTTGTAGGCAAAGGCATTGTCGTCGCTGTCCATCATGTGCGACTGCAAGGTGTCGCTGATGCCGATGATTGTGGACGGCGTATTGTTGTTGGTGGCGTAGATCTGCTTGCCGAGTGCATCGCCCTTGGGGAAAAGCAAGGTCGCCAGATCTTTGCTGACGATAATCACGGGCCATGAAGCCATGGTTTGGATCGAGAGCGCCTGAACTTCGTTGGCCGTAAAGTTGCGCCCCGCGATCAACTTCACGCCCAGGGTATTGAGCGTGTGATCATCCGACAGATAGATCGACGAGTCCGTGGTCATATGGATCTGATCCGGCTTCATGCGGATGATGTTGTCCCAGCCGCTGCCGTGAAGCGGAAAGCTGTTGAGCGCCGTCGCATCCTCCACGCTGCCAAGCTGAAGCAGGGCATCCAGGTCGGCTTGAATTTGCACCGCCGTCTCATGGTCGGACAGGTTGCCCGCCCATACATTGGATATCACGAAAAGATTGGTTTCATTCACACCCGACGGACGGCTGACGCGAGCCATGCGTCCATGGATGATGAACAGCGCATTGCACACAATCGCCAGCGTCAAGGCGATTTGAAATCCGATCAGAATGGTGCCTGCCTTGTGGCGGCGCATCGCGGCGAGTATGGGCTTGATCTGCATCGTCATCGCCTCAGTTGGACTTCAGCTGCCACGCCGGCTGCACTTGCGCCGCGCGCCAGGTCGGATAGAACGCGGCGACAACCGTGGTCAATACCGCCACGACGAGCGTCGTGACCAACAGCGATACGTCAATGTGCGCCAGCCTCGCCACGTCCGGCTCGAACAACAAGCCGACGCCCTGCATGCCCGCCACGGTCAGCAACAGGCCCAGCACGCCACCCGCCAGCCCGACGGCAGCGGCCTCCATCAAGAACTGTGCATACACTTCGCGGCGGGTTGCACCGAGCGCACGGCGCACGCCGATTTCCGACGAGCGGCGCATGAATTTGGCAAGCAGCAGGCCAATGGTATTGACCAGGCAAATGATGAAGAACCCGATCGACACGAACAATGAAATGCGGCTTTCCGATGGCACTACTTTCTTGTATGCCATCCATTCGGTCACATTGCGCAGACGTACGTTAGGCGCCCAGTGGAAGCGTCCAGCTCGCTGCTGTTCGGCGGCGTAAGCCACAAGAAACGTTTTGTATTGCTGCGCATCGGCCTGGGTCGGCAATGCCGCCCAGAACGGAATCCAGGCACATTCGCGATGCAGCCATTCTTCATCGCTTGAGAAATGCATCGGAGGACCACCGCAATTATTGCGTCCCGTCATGCCGACGCGCAGGTCGATGGCCCGATTGAAAACGATGAACACCTGGGGCGGATCGGGATAAAACTCCATGCCGTCGTAGGCGTCGTAATAGCGCGGCTTCGGATCCCAGTGGTTCGTCACGCCCACGATGCGATAGGTATGCATAGCCAGCGTGACATCGCGGCCGACACTGTTGGCGCCGCCGAACAGTCTCTTGTTCAGCTCGTTGCTGATCACGGCGACGGACGCATGCGCGTCGTCATCGGCATTCGTCCATGGCGAACCGTATTGGAATGGCACGTCGAACATCGTGAAGAAATCGGCGCTGGTGGCGTAGCCATAGGCCGTGATCGGGAGATCGTTGGGGTTCTGTGGTAGCACGGAAGGCCCGATGTCGTACAGCAAGGTTTGATGCGGCGCCTTGTGGGCCTGCATCAGTGCGACGGCATCGGTGTAGTTGAGCGCTTCCGGCGGCTCGTTGGGTGGATCGTCGTATTGCGGGCCGCGGTCATCGACCTGCACGTTGTAGAGCTGGCTGGATTTCCACGGAATGGGGTTACCCGATACCACGCGGAATACCGACCAGGTGATCATGGAAGCGGCCACGCCAAAAGCGATGGCCATCACCATCAACGCGGTGAGCACAGGATTGCGCTTGAGGCTGCGCAGACCGAGTTGGAGGTAGTAGGCGAACATGCGTATCTCTGGCGAAGCCTGTTTAACGTGTCGTAATTCCACGTATCTCCATGGCCGTCATTCCCGCGAAAGCGGGAATCCATCTTGCTCTGATGCATCCTTGAATATGGATTCCCGCTTTCGCGGGAATGACGGCCTGCTGGATAACGTTCATCATGGCCAGTGCCGCTGCGTCGAAAACGGTCGACACTGAACCCTCCCCTGCACGCAGGGGAGGGAGTTATCAGCCCCGTACTTGTCCCGCCGCCGCGGCATACGCGGTGTGGAAGCGCGGATCCTCCGCCAAATCCACCACCTGACCATCGATGATGTGCACGTTGCGCTGCGCACGCGCCGCCAATTCCGGATCGTGCGTCACCATCACGATGGTGGCGCCATCGCGGTGGATTTCTTCCAGCAGCTCCATCACGCCGCGCGCCATCTGCGTATCCAAATTACCGGTCGGTTCGTCGGCGAGCAGCAAGCGCGGGCTGCCGGCGAGTGCACGCGCAATCGCCACGCGCTGTTGCTGACCGCCGGACAGTTCGGCCGGATAGTGCTTGGCGCGCGAAGCCAGGCCAACGCGTTCCAGCGCACCCATGATGCGTTCCTTGCGCTCCGGTGCCTTCATGCCGCGGTAGCGCAGCGGTACTTCCACGTTGTCGAACACATTGAGGTCGGGAATCAGGTTGAAGGCCTGGAAGATGAAGCCGATCTTTTCGTTGCGGATCTTCGAGCGCGCGTTGTCGTCGAGGTTGCTGACGTCGAGGTTGTCCAAGTGATACGTGCCGCCGGTGAAGGTTTCGAGCAAACCGGCGATGGTGAGGAAGGTGGTTTTGCCCGAACCGGACGGACCGGTCACGGCGACGAATTCGCCTTCCTTCACGTCGATATTGAAATCGCGAAGCGCGTAGGTTTCCACCACTTCGGTGCGGTAGACCTTGGAGAGGTGCGTCATTTTCAGCATGGTGTCATTCCTTCTGGGTTTGGCCATTAACGGCTTATCACGACGCGCTGCGCGCCTTTGAAGTTGTCGGTACCGGAGATCACGATGTTGTCGCCTTCTTTGAGCCCATCGAGGATCTCCACCTTGTCGATGCTGCTTTCGCCTGCACGGATCGGCGTCTTGGTGGCGATGCCATCGCGCACGACGTACGCATAGCTGCCGCCGGATTCGTCCACGAAGGAACCGCGTTGCACAGTGAGTACGTTGTCGCGGTGGTCGAGCAGGATGCGCACGGACAGGCGCTGGTTCTGGCGCAGCTGCTTGGGCGTGCCGCCTTCGAAGCGTACGCGTGCTGCCACTTCGCCATTCACCACTTCCGGCGAGATCGCACTGACCAGGCCTTTCCAGGTATTGCCGTTGCCGCTGATTTCGCCACCCATGCCGACAGCGAGGTCGCGTGCAAAACTTTCCGGCACCTTCACTTCCACTTCCAGCGCAGAGAGATCGATCACGCTGAGCAGTTGTGCATCCTTGGCTACGGTTGCGCGTTCGGCGATGAACAACTGGCCCACCTGGCCATCCACCGGCGAGCGCACATTGAGGTTGTCGACTTGACGCTGCAGATCCTGGACCATCAGCACCTGACGGTCGTGCGCAAGCTTCTTGGCCTTGATGTCGAAGACGCCGGTGTCGTTACCCAGATTCAGGTCGCCCTGCGCATGCGCCAGTGTGATCTTGGCTTTCTCCAGCGCGTCGTTGGCCCTGTCCACTTCCATCTGCGGCACGCCGCCGAGCTTGTAGGCGTTGTCGTAACGCTGATAATCACGCGCAGCGGTTTCTTCGTCGATCTTGGCGTTGTCGTACGCCTTCTGCATTTGGGACTGCTTCTGGCGCGCGTCGATCTGCGCGCGTTGATAATCCACTTCCATCGCATCGGCGTTGGACTCTTCCTGGGCGAGCTTGTTGATCAGCTCCGGGCTGTCGATCACCGCCAGTATCTGCCCTTTCTTCACCGTGTCGCCAGCATGCACTTTCAGTGTGACGGCGCCGCCGTAGGTGGCATACATCGTCGGGCTCACCGCCGCCACCACCTGGCCTTCGGCCGCGATGTCGCGCACGAAGGGGCCACGTTCCACGGTGGCGAATGCCAGCCTGGATGCGCTGACCGAGGAGTCGGCGGAAAAAAGACGCGTGACGCCGGGCAGGAAGAACGCCAATGCGATCACGACGGCCACCGCACCGCCGATCCACAAGAGCTTCTTCTTGGGATTGGACTTGACCTCGATCAGTTTGTCCTGGGCGGAAGTGTCACGAATCATGGATGTGGTCCTTGGCCGCGGACAGTGCGGCCCCACACCAGGATGAGCAATCCGCGTGCCAGCGCGCGGACGGTAAATTACCGAATTAATTTCAATGGCTTACCCAGGCAAAAGCATCGGACCCTGCTGTCCGCGGACACTCGCCGGACAGTGGACAGACGCTCGAGGCGGAGGTTGGGTTTTACACCCCGACCTGCACGCTTGCTGCGGGCAGTTGGATCCTGGCCCGGTCTCTACTTACGCGCTTGACGGCACTCATCATCCGGCAAGCTTGTAGCTGGCGAGCCGGTTGAGGCTGATGCCTTGTTCGGCGGCTTGAATGGCGAGGTGGCGATGCAGCTCGCTGGGAATGCGCACTCGGAACTCACCGCTATAGCGCTTATCGGCAATCGGCTCAGGAATTTCTTCGCCCGATGCCCGCATATCCTCAACGGCTTCGGCAACTACTTTGCGAATGCCTTTCAATGCCGCCTCAGGCGTTCCTGCAAGCCAGGAGAGGCTGGGAAATTCAGCACACAATCCCACGTGCTCGCCGTCGTCCGGCGACCAGGTGACACGGTAGGTGTAATGATCATTCACGGTTACTTCTCCTGAGATTTTGCTTTTCGCCACGTAGCCGTACTCGCTCCTTTCCTTAGTCACTTCCTGAGCTCCTTGAGCTTCTCAATGGCAAGCAGTACCTGCTTGACCTGATACGCCTTGGCTTTTCCGCGTGCATTCTGGATGTTGATCCGCGGATCACCGGTCCATGGCGTCTTGTAGACCGCGTGGCTGGTTCCATGCTGGCGAGGTTTGCCAAAGAAATGCGTACACAGCTTTTGAAGGTCGCTGAACTGGACATTGGCCGGTTGGCGCTTCATGTCTTCCATGAGGGCGTCGAGCTTCTCCATGGACAGATGGTGCCAATAATGGAACCGCTTGGCAATCGCTCTGCAGTAACCGCGACAGACCTACGAGAGCATTGCCCGCCCACATCCGCTGCGGGCAGTTGGGAGATGGAAAGCACTTAGGGAATAAGCACGGCAGATTCGGCGTGTGCAATACGGTTGGCGATGCGACCACCGAGTTGCGACAACACGGGTGAAGCGTCCTGTTCCAGCAGCATCAAGCCGGCAACTTCGCGCAGGTGAAAGCTCACCACGCTGGCACAGCCGGGCCGCCAGGGTTGCGTATCGGAAGGCGGAGAAACGGCGGCGCAGGCTGCGGTCAAGGCATCCCAGGCGAGATAGTCCGTATCCGGCAGCAAGTGCCACCGCGCTCGTGTACGGCCGCACACATCGACACACTCGCACCATTCGCGCGGGCCGTCGTCAGTGACCACGCTGACGGCAATCAGCCAGTGCGCACTCAGCAAGGGCAGGAAAGCGCACTGCGCCAACAGTCCTTGCGGCAAGTCGTCCAGTGTGGCCAGGTTCGATGCCGCATGCAGATAAAGCACGCTGCCGAGTCCTGGCAACGCTTCGATCAATGCACGCGGCGTGATACGCCGGGCACGCCGCGACACCACGGTGTGCGGCGCGCGGCGGCAAAGCGAAGGGGAATGAGCGGCGAGCCAGCCGAACATGGCGATCTCCTGCGTGAGACCCGGCTGGCATACGTGCTGGCGGAACGGGTTGGACGATGTTCTGAGGAATTACTTGGTAAGGATCAGCTTGCCGTTACGCGTGAGGCGCAAATGGTATTCGCTGCCCATGTGCTGGATGACGAGCTCGCGCTCGCCCGCCAGCAGGCGCTGGCTGGAAATGCGGCGAAGCGGTGTCGCCGGGGTGCCGGGTTCGGCCGTGCTGGCCAGCATCGGTGGCTGCGGCAAACGGGAAAGGGTGAGTAGCGTGCCGGTAGTGGACATGACTGGACTCCATCGTCGGGTAACGATTGAATGATAATGATTCTCATTTGTGAGTCAAGCCGGTATTCGTCGCCATGAGCGGATCCCGGCCGACGGAACGGTTTCCCCCAGGCAGGCGCCCTTCGCCTAGGAAATCACCGGCGACATGGCATCGTCACCGCCGGCGCTCACCGCATGGCGCATACGGCTGAGCAGCCATGGAAGCGTCACCGCAAGCAGGTAGAACTTGGACGCGAAGAATTTGTTGCCCAGACAATGGCGATGCTCCTCCAGCCATGTCGCTGCACCCGGCAACACCGCCCGTGCTTGCAGGGCAAAAGCATGCACTTGTTCGAAGCGTTGCCGTGCCAGGCCTGGCACGTTGAAACGGAATGAACCTTTGTTCTGCACATAGGGCAGACGCTGAAAGCGCTGCGCGATATAGCGACGCTGCAGTACCTTGTTCAGACCACCCGGGCCGATAAGGCGGTCATCCGGAACCTCGTTGAAGATCCACTCGCACAGCGGCTTGTCGCAATACGGATAAGCCATGCGCAAACCCATCGCCTTCGCGGAATACATGCTTTTGGCGAACCCGCCCGCTTCCAGCATGACAAGGACGATACGCCGCACGCCCTCCGCCGACCGCGCGGCGCGCACATCGTCCTGGAAAACGTCCATGCGCTTGCGCGAGTGCGTGGATGCGTTCCAGCCAAACAACCCGTTCACTTCGTGGTCGCTGAAACGCGAACCCGGGATATGACGCTCGAACCGGTTCATTTGCAGGCTGGCAAGCGCAAAGCAAAGTTTGAAGTTCTGGCGAATGAAGGGATATGTGAGCCATGCGCCGGGTATGGGCGCCTGCCTTGCCAGCCCTATGATCAGATGGTCTCGCAGATGCATGGGCACGCCGAAGAACAGATCCACGCCCATGCCATCGATGATGCCATCGCCTTGCTGCCGGCCGATTTCGGTTGCCAGGTCGGCATACGACAACAGAGCAAAATCCGCGGTCAGCAGAGGCATGCGCGGCACCATGGCAAGGTAACGGTCGTACGCGCGCCCCGGATCACATACCAAGGCTTCATGCCGCAGGCCAAGCTGGCGTGCGACAAAACGCGCCGACGCGACTTCGTTCTCCTCCCGTCCACCCAGATAGGTGAGACAGGTCGTGTCCGGACGCACGTCAGCGACGGCAATCGCCACGGAGGTGGAATCCTTGCCGCCGCTCTGCAAAAACCAGGGAGCCTTGAGGCTGGCCGTGCTTCGTTGCACGGCCTGTGAGAGCAACTGGTGATAAGTCCGCAGCAGGGTTTCGTCGCTTACGGTGTGGGAGAGAGGCCGCGCGGCAGCCAGCACAGACTGATAGACGAAATGAAAGCGCAACTCGTCTTCCCTGTCCTGCTGCGTGGCGAAGCCGGTCGTCATGATTTTTACGTCACGATAGATCGTGTGCGGCGGGTAGACGAAGGAATTTCGCAGCAAGTCGGCAAGCGAAACCATGTCGATCGATGCGCTCGCCGCCGCATCGGCGGTATCCAGGACAGAAAAATCCACGTCCCCGGCGTAAGGACTGGCGCGTATGTGCGTTTGCTTGAAGAGGGACGATGCTACGTACGGCCATTCGCGCGGCGACATATTCATGGGAGCACCTGATGGATTCAGCGGCACACAGTCGCTGGCACGCTGACGTACCGCGCGCTACAAAACTCAAGACCGGCCTGATCGGCGTTGTATTCCAGCTAAGCAATACGCATACCGTTCCCTGCCCTGCCGTCGTCGATGAGCGAGCAGTGAGTGCTGCCAAGCAAGACGCGACACCATCAGGTAATCCGAAGGTCGGTGCCTGCTGACGGAAAAAAGGTTGCGTTCGCATGGTGCGTGCTCAATAAGGAACGCGGCAAGCAACGAACGATCACGTTTAGCACACGCAATCTGGCCCGGTTTTTTTTAATCTGTCACGGTTTTTTTCGTGATCGCGCGCGCATCTTGCCAAGCGTTCGAGGCTTAGCATCCCGCCGCCGCATAGTGCGGCCAACGAGGAGAGCAGCATGAAACGTCTAGCATTAGCAGGTTTGTGCGCATTGTTGTTTGCGGGCCATGCGATGGCTCAGACGACGTGCTCCAATGCCACGCTCACAGGCACTTATGCCGGCATTAGCACGTCAGGAACTCTTGCTGGGTTATTGGGCGCCACGGCCATCCCCATTTATATCGAAGCGCAGGTCAAGTCCAACGGTACCGGCACGGCCACTGCCAACATCAACTACACCACTGTCGGTGGTGCCGTGAGTTCGGGAACGACTGAATCGGTCACCTTCACCATCAATAGCGACTGCAGTCTCACCGGCTCAGCGGTTATCGCAGGCATACCGGCAACATTGGTGGGTCACATTAACCCTTCCGGCGACACGGCTTATGTTGTCAGCCAAACAGTCGGGATCGGACTCAACGGGGTGTTGCACAAGGTCGATTGAAGTTTTAAAAGCGAGAGCGGCAGCAGCCGCTCTCGTTCTGCTCCAAGCAGATCATCAAGCCAGCACCTGCTCGATCCTTTCTTTCAAAGCCAGGTCAAACCGCGGCAACAGTTCCAGCGCACCCAGGTTTTGCTCCAGCTGTTCCTTCTTGCTTGCGCCCAGCAACACCGTCGACACGTTCGGATTGGCCAGACACCACGCGATCGCAAGTTGCGCCGGCGTGGCACCGACTTCTGCGGCAATCGCAGGCAGATGCTTTACCTTCTCCACGCGCTCTTCACCCTCGCCCAGCACCAGATCGCGCAACCACTCGTAACCCGGCTGCGTGAGGCGTGAGCCGTCCGGAACACCCTGGTTGTATTTGCCGCTCAACAAGCCTGATGCCAGCGGCGACCAGGTCGTGGTGCCCATGCCATAGCTGGCATACAGCGGCGCGTATTCGTGCTCCACACGTTCGCGGTGCAGCAGGTTGTACTGCGGCTGTTCCACCACCGGCGCATACATGTGCATGGCTTGCGCGATGCGGTGTGCTTCGTGAATCGCTGCAGCGGGCCATTCGCTGGTGCCCCAGTACAACACCTTGCCTTGGCGGATCAGCGTATCCATCGCCGCGACGGTTTCCTCAATCGGCGTTTCCGGATCGGGGCGATGGCAGAAATAAAGATCAAGATGCCCCACGCGCAAACGTTCCAGCGCCTGATGGCAAGCCTCGATCACATGCTTGCGCGACAAGCCGCGCTGCGTAGGCCGTGGCTTTTCTGCCGCACCGAAATACACCTTGCTCGAAACGCAATAGCTGTCGCGCGGAAAGCGAAGATCCGCCAACACGTCGCCCATCAGGCGCTCGGCGTCGCCGTGGTTGTAGGTTTCGGCGTTGTCGAAAAAGTTGACGCCGTGATCCCAGGCCATCGCCAGCAAGTCGCGCGCATCGGATCGGCCGACCTGGCGGCCGAACGTCACCCATGCACCGAAGGACAGCGCGGATAGCTGCAAACCGGTGCGGCCAAGACGACGGTATTGCATGGGGGGCTCCTTATTTTCTTGGCCGCCGCTCCTGCGAAAGCGGAAATGACGGCCCCGACTTCAATCAGTGAATCTGGAAATCAGTGATGATGCTGTCAACGGTCCGCTGCTGATTATGCGAACGCAGTGTGACAGCCACGGCATATTTATCGAGATACGCCAGCGTTACCTTGTCGGTCTCGATGCCGTTGGTGTCGATGACCCGGCAGTTCAATTCAATCGCCTGTCCGTCGATGGATGGGTTGAGCCGCGAAGCGCTGTAGCTTTTACCACTGTCACACAGGAACTGGCCTGGGTCCTGGAAGGTTTGGCCGCCCGTCATGCCATAGAGGTAGACGAAGGCGAAATGACCGCTGCTGCCGGTATCGAAGCGCAGCAGCTTGCGCGCCGCCTGTACGGGCGGAATGGTGTTGGCCTGCGGGGGAATGCCTTGCGTCAAGAACGGCAAATAGCCGCGATAAGTAAGCTCAAGCTGTGTCGCGACGGTATTGCCCTTGTCGTCCTGCACGGCTTCTATGCGACGCACCAGGCCGTGGCCGGCGTTTTCCAACGTCATCGCCGTGCTGAATTTGGAAGGTTGCTGGTGATCGGGTGACGTGACCGTATCACTGGTATGCAGGGTGATTTTCGTGAATGGCACGGGCGCGAGCTTCGCTTGCGTGATCGCGGCTTGCACATCGGGGGTAAGCGCGTCGAAGCTGAAGTGCTGCGTGAGATACGCCGACGCATCCGCCGCAGGGGCCTGCGGCGGCGGCGGCACCGCGTCTTGTGCGTGCGCGGCACCCGCGGCCACGAGCAGTGAAACGATCGCCGAGGCCGTCAGCCTTTTCGTCCATGCCATGCCCATGGCTGCTCACCTTAAGTGCTTGAAGAAGCGCCTACGATAACAAGGTCATCGCATATTCCGTTAGCCGCAAGCTGTTGCGCCTGGATACACCGCCGCATCCTGCCGATGCCGGGCGCATTACGCGTAGACAAGCACCAGCTTCAGTACGATGGCGGCGAAAACGCCGGCGACGACGTCATCCACCATCACGCCGAGCCCACCTTTCAGGTGTTTGTCCAGGTAACGGATCGGCCATGGCTTCCACACATCGAACAGGCGGAACAGCACGAAGCCGAGTATGACCGCCCACCACGGCGCCAGCAGCGCAGGCAGCAAGGCGATCCATTGGCCGATGAATTCGTCCCACACCAGGCTGCGGTGATCGTCGACGCCCAAGGCGCGGCCGGCAACATCGCAGGCCCATACGCCGATGGCAAAACCGATCACGATGATCAGCGCATTGAGCGGCCACGACAGCTGACGCAACAGCAGCCAGGGCAGGATCGCAGCGAGCGAACCGAACGTACCCTGCGCGACCGGCGCGAGTCCGGAACCGAAGCCGCAGGCCAGCCAGCCGGCTGGCGTCGAAAGCAATACACGGCGTTGCCCGGATGTAAGGACTTTGCGTTCGTTCATGCGCTGAAGTGATCCCAGCCTTGGCGGCCCGATAGACGATGTCCTTCACAATCACGCACCGTGACGCCCTCGCCTTCCACGATACAGCCGATACGCGTGGCACCGCAGCCGAGCTTCGCCAGATCCGCTTGCACCACGGCAACCTGCTGCACCGGCACGGTGAAGCACAATTCGTAATCGTCGCCGCCACTCAGGGCGAAGTCACGCGAGGTGGCTTCGTCGAACAGATCAAGCAAGGCCGATGAACGTGGCAGCAAGGCCGCATCGATCTCGGCACCGACATGGCTGGCTGTGCAGATATGACCGAGATCGGCAAGCAGGCCATCGGAAACGTCGATGCATGCGCTAGCGCGTCCGCGCAGGGCGAGACCTGCTGCAACACGCGGTGTAGGGCGGTTGAGGCGTTCGATCAGATGGTGAGTTTGTGTATCGTCGCGATGATTCTTCTGCTGCACGCATTGCAGCCCACCGGCAGCGTCACCCAACGCGCCAGTAACCAGCACCGCATCGCCCACTTGTGCGCCTGCACGCGTGAGCGCTTTGCCGGGTGGTACGAAACCATGCACTGCCACGCTGATCGTCAACGTGCCGCGGGTGGTGTCGCCACCGATCAGCGCAAGGCGATACGTTTGTGCAAGTTGCGCGAAGCCTTTGGCAAAACCGTCGACAAAAGCCTCGTCTGCATTCGGCAAGGTCAATGCCAGCAGCGCCCAGGCCGGTGTTGCACCCATGGCCGCAAGGTCGGACAGATTGACGGCGAGCGCCTTCCAGCCGATATCGGCAGCGGGCGTGCCAACGGGGAAATGCACGCCTTCGACCATGGTGTCGATGGCAACGGCCAGCTCCTGGCCAGGCGGTACGGTGAGCAGTGCGGCGTCATCGCCGATGCCCAGGCGCACATCGTCGCGATGTTGCGCGGTGAGGTCGCGGATGCGGTCGATGAGGGAGAATTCCATGGGTTTGCTATGGCCTCTTCGAACGCAGGCATCCACGCTTGCTTAATTGCTTGATCTTGCCTCTCGTCATTCCGGCGAAAGCCGGAATCCAGTCGAAATAAACCGTCCGAAGGACACAATATCATTTGATATTGAGTGCTTCGCACAACGTATTTGAACTGGATTCCGGCTTTCGCCGGAATGACGACTGGGCAAGACATACCATCACGCCAAGCCCAGAGCTCTCGCCCGAATGCTGGTCAGCCCTGCTTCTCCGTACCCCTAAGCTGCGCCGCCAGCTTGTCCAGCACACCGTTCACATAGCTGTGCCCATGATCCGCCCCGAAGCGCTTGGTCACCTCGATCGCCTCGTTGATGATCACGCGATACGGCACGTCCGGCCGATACTTCAACTCATACCCAGCCAGGCGCAGTGCGGCGCGCTCCACCGGATCGATCTGCTCGACATCGCGGTCGATGTACGGCTTCAGCGCGTCATCCAGTTCGGCAACGTGCTGCTCCACGCCACGCAGCAGATCCTCGAAGTACTCCAGGTCCGCCACTTCCATGTCCTGCTCATGGCGAAACTGGTCGATCACCGACTTCATCGAGCTGCCGCTCATCTGCCAGGCATACAGCGCCTGCAAGGCGCGGCGACGGGCGCGCGAGCGCGCCGCCAGATCGATGCCTTCGGGACGCGGGTGCATTACAGCTTTCCGTACAGATTGACCATCTCAAGCGCAGCGATGGCAGCATCGGCACCCTTGTTGCCGGCCTTGGTCCCGGAGCGCTCGATGGCCTGTTCGATGGTGTCGGTCGTGAGCACGCCGAAGGACACCGGCACGCCCGAACCCAGTGCGGCCTGGGTCAACGCCTTGGCACATTCGCCGGCGACGAAATCGAAATGCGGCGTGGAGCCGCGGATCACCGCACCCAGCGCGATCACCGCGGCGTAGTTGCCCGAGTGCGCCAGCTTGTGCGCGGCCAGGCCGATTTCCCATGCGCCCGGTACGCGGATCACGTCGATGGCGTCATCGCTTACGCCGTGACGCACCAGGGCGTCGCGTGCACCGGCGACCAGCGGTTCGACGACAAAGCCGTTGAAGCGGCCGGCGACAATGGCAAAACGGCCCTTGGGCGTGGCGAAATCGCCTTCGATGATCTTCATGCTGCGTGGATTCCTTTGAACGGGCGGCTCGGCCCTCGGCGAGCCCGCTATTTTACGGGTTTGCTCGCGGGCTTGCTTGCTGAGTGCCCGTCAGGCCATGGAAGGTTCGTGGCTGCGGCGTAGATACGGGTAGCCATGGAAATCCAGGCTGGCCCGCCGCCCCACCACGCGCAGCCGCGCAGGCACGCCGAATGGCAGGGTGAATTTGTCCGCCTCGTGGCCGAACGGCATGCTCGATAACACCGGAATACCCGCGATACGGCGAATCTGGTTGAAGCCGTCGGCCAGGTCGTAGCCGTTGTCATAAGGGGCCGGGCGGCATTGGGTGAAATCGCCCAGGATCAGCGCCCGCTGCTGCTTCAGCACACCGGACAAATGGAGCTGATAGAGCAGCCGCTCGATCCGGAACGGCGGCTCGCCAATGTCTTCCACGAACAGGATGCCGCCCTCGATACGCGGGAAGTAAGGCGTCTGCAGCAGGCTGCACAGCATGGCGAGGTTGCCACCCCATAGCGGTCCCTCCACCGCCAACTCCGCCGCCTCCCCGCAATCCCAGCTGGCGTTGCCGTGCGGTGAACTGAGCGTTCGCCAGAAATGCCGCCAGGTCAGCGGGCTGAGCCGCTGCGCACCAAAATCCGGGCCCAGCATCGGCCCGCCGAAGGTGACGAGGCCACTCCTGGCATACAACGCCATCTGCAACGCCGTGAAATCGCTGTGACCGACCAAGGCGATCGGTTGGCCGGCCAGGCGCTCGCGCAAGGCGTCGTAATGCAGATGCTCCAGCAGACGCGTGGCACCGTAGCCGCCACGAATCGACACGGCGATATCCGGCAAGGTATCCAGCGTGGCCAGGTGGTTGATATCAGCCGTGCGTTGCACATCGCTGCCGGCGTAACGCAGTTCCGTGCGATCGATCACCTCCGCGCCGTCCACCAGGCAGTTGGCATCACTTAGGCGCTTGATGCCGCGTGTCATGGCTTCGCGGTCGTGGGGGTAGCCGGATGGCGCAATGAGGCGGATGTGGCAGGAGGTTGGTGCCTGCATGGCTGGCTTTGACGTTTCGTGGATGAGGAAGGGCAATCTATACCATTCCAACAGACCGGCCTCAGATCTGTTGCGGCGTGACGCGGATGAATCGTGGCGTGGCGATGATGCTCGATCTTGCCTCACCGTCATTCCGGCGAACGCCGGAATCCAGTGCAAATGCGTTGTGCGAAGCACACAACATAAATAGTAATCGTGTCCTTTGGACGCGTATTTAGACTGGATTCCGGCGTTCGCCGGAATGACGGTGAGGTAATAACAGGTATTGTTGCGGGATTTACCACGCTCACCGCCAACCTACTTCAAGGCGCCATCGTCCCAGCAGCAACCGTCGCCGCACCATTCAACACAAAATCCCGCGACGAATGCCCCACCTGGATCGGATAACTCCCCGCCGCAATCTTCCATTGATGCCCCGGCACGTCGAACGTCGCCAGCAAGCGCGGATCGATGGTGACGGAAACCGTGCGGCTCTGCCCCGGCTGCAGCAACACCTTCTCGAACCCTGCCAGCCGGTGCGGCGCTTCACCGATGTCGCCCGGCAAGCTCACATAAACCTGCGGCGTATCTTTGCCTTCATGCTGGCCGACGTTGCTCACCTTGAAGCTGACCGTGACGTGGTCGCCTTGCGTGCTGACATGCAGATCGCTGTAGTCGAAGCGGCTGTAGGAAAGACCGAAACCAAACGGGAACAGCGGCTGCAGGTTTTTCTTGTCGAACCACTTGTAGCCGACGGCAGCGCCGTCAATGTTGTAGTCGACTTCCTGCGCGTTGGTGATCTGCGGGCGCGGCAGTTGTTGTTCGTCCTGCGGGAAGGTGACGGGTAGATGGCCTGACGGATTCACCTTGCCGGTGAGCACGCCGGCAATCGCTTCGCCGCCGCGTGCGCCGGGATACCAGGCTTCCACCACCGCACCAACCTTCGACAACCATGGCATCTTCACCGGGCCGCCGTTTTCCAGCACCACCACGCTGTGCGTGTTAGCGGCGGCAACTGCACCGATCAAGGCATCCTGCTTGTCCGGCAACGCTAGATTCGGTTGATCGACGCCTTCGCACGTCCATTGCGTGGCAAACACAACAACCACGTCGGACGATTTCGCCAAAGCTGCCGCTTTCGCAGGATCGCTGCCGTCGTCGTAGACGATCTTCGCGTCCGGCAGCAGTTTCTGCAGCGACTTCATCGGCGACGACGGGTCATACACCTTCCACTGCCAATCCGGCCCCTTTACCGCCGGAATGGCCGGGCCACCGATCGGCCACACTTCAGCCGAGCCACCGCCCGACAGCACGCCGGCATCGGCATGGCCACCGATGATCGCCACGGTCTTGATGTCCTTGTGCAAGGGCAACTGGTCGTGATCGTTCTTCAGCAGCACGATCCCTTCTTCCGCGGCGTGCTGCGCGACCAGTGCATCGGCTTCGACATCCAAGGGCTTCTTCACCGGCGGATGTTCAAACAGGCCTACGGCATACATGGAACGCAGGATGCGATGCGTCATGTCTTCCAGCCGGCTTTTCGGAATATCGCCCTTCTGGATCGCCTGCAGCAGCGGCGTGCCGAAGCTGCTGGACATCTGTCCCAAGCTGAAGCCGGTGCCATGATCGATGCCGGAGACCTGGTCGGTGCCGGCCATCGCATCCTGCACGCCGTGGTCGGCGCCCCAGTCGGTCATCACCCAGCCTGGGTATTTCCAATCGCCTTTGAGGATGTCATCCAACAGATGTTTGTTGGAGCAATCCCATACGCCGTTGACCTTGTTGTAGCCGCACATCACCGAACCGGGATGGCCGTCTTCAATGGCCAGCTCGAACGCAAGCAGATCCGACTCGCGCATGGCGGCTTCGTCGATGTTGGAGCTGACGGTCAGGCGGTTGGTCTCCTGATCGTTCAAGGCGTAATGCTTGATGGTGGAAATCACGTGCTGCGACTGGATACCGCGAATTTCGCCGCCATCGATACGGGCAGCAAGCAGCGGATCTTCGCCAAGGTATTCGAACGTGCGTCCATCACGCGGCTCGCGCGTGAGATTGATGCCGCCGGCCAACAGCACGTTGATGCCCTGCCGGTGCGCTTCGTCACCGATCATGCGGCCGCCTGCATACGCCATCTGCGGATTCCAGGTGGCAGCGATGCCGAGCGTCGAGGGCAGTGGCGTGGCGTTGCCTGCCTCCCCGCGCACGTGCGCCGGTTGCTTGCCCGGCCCCTGATCGATCGGATAGTTGTGCACGCCGATGCTGGCGTCGTTCTCCTGCAAGGCAGGAATGCCCAGCTTCGACAGCGCCGGCACGTAACCCGCCGCACCGATGCTGCCCGGCGGTTGCTGCAAGACCATCATGTCGTTGAAGCTCTGCACCATGTGGTGCATGTCCTCCAGCGACATGCGCTTGACCAGCTTGGCGGCACGCTGATCCGCGGATGAAGCCGGCTGATCGGCGAGTGCCGGTGTCAGGCAGGCCAGCGAAAGCGCAGTGAACAGGGTGGTGCGGGCGAAAGCGGCGGTACGCGACAGGCGGGCGAGCTTCATCCTGATTCCTTCCTTCGGGCTGGTTTCAACCCGGCGAAGGATGCCACGAAGTGAAGCGAGTGGTAGTGATGAATATGGCCAGTTACGCTTACGATCCTTGAGGCCACGCTTACCCTCAACGGCCGCCATTCCCGCGCAAGCGGGAATCCATCTTGCTCTGATGCAGCGTAAAAATGGATTCCCGCTTGCGCGGGAATGACGGCCTCCAGGGAGTTACGAGGCGAATCGCTATTCGGCGTATTCGACGAATTCCAGGCCGTATCCCGCCAGTCCCACCAGCTTGCGCGGCGTACCGAGCACGCGCAGGCGGTGCACGCCCAGGTCGGTCAGCATCTGCGCGCCCAACCCCAACTGCCGCCATTCCTGATGATGGTCGCTGGGCTCCTGCTGCACAGGTTGCCGGTTGAGGCGGCGAAGCAAGACATCCGCCGTATCCTCGCCGGACAGCACCAGCAGCACACCGCGGTTCTCGTCGGCGATGCGGCGCAAGGCCGCCGTGACGGTAAGGCCAAGATCCTCGCGCTGCAGATGCAATACGTCGGACAAGGTGTTGCGTACGTGCACGCGGCTCAAGACCGGCTGGCCGTCATCCACCTTGCCGCGTACCAGGGCGAAGTGCAGGCCATGACGAATCGCATCGCGATAAGCCACCAGGCGGAACGAACCGAACTCGGTTTGCACCTCTTCTTCGTACACGCGCTGGACGGTCTTTTCGGTTTCCATGCGGTAGCGGATCAGGTCGGCGATGGAACCGATCTTGAGCCCGTGCTTCTTCGCAAATATTTCCAGCTCGGGGCGGCGCGCCATCGAGCCGTCTTCGTGCAGCACTTCGATCAGCACCGATGACGGTTCCAGGCCGGCGAGTGCCGCGAGATCACAGCCGGCTTCGGTATGTCCCGCACGCGTCAGTACGCCGCCGGGCTGCGCGGTCAGCGGAAAAACATGGCCGGGCTGCGAGAGATCTTGGGGTTTTGCATCCGACTTCACCGCCACCTGGATGGTACGCGCGCGATCGTGCGCGGAGATGCCGGTGGTGACACCTTCCGCCGCCTCGATCGAGACCGTGAAGTTGGTGTGGTACGGCGAGGTGTTGTCGCTCACCATCGGCCGCAAGCCAAGCTGGCGCGTACGCTGTTCGGTAAGCGTCAAACACAACAGGCCGCGCGCCTCGCGCACCATGAAGTTGATGTCTTCGGGCCGCACCATTTGCGCAGCCATGATCAGATCACCCTCGTTCTCGCGGTCTTCGTCGTCGACGATCACGACCATGCGGCCAGCGCGGATGTCTTCGAGGATTTCGGGGATGGTATTGAATGCCATGTTCTATTCCTTGAGGACTTATGCAAAACCGTGCTGCTTGAGAAACGCTTCATCGATCCGCGGCGCTCCGCCGCCGGCGACCAAGCGCTCCACGTAGCGCGCCACCACATCCACTTCGATATTCACCGCATCACCGGCTTTGCGCGCATGAAAGGCCGTGTGTTCCACCGTATGGGGAATAAGGTTGACGCCGAAGCGATTGCCGTTGACCTCGTTGACGGTGAGGCTGGTGCCGTCGATGCACACGGAACCTTTCGATGCGATGTAGCGCGACAACTGCGCCGGCACTTCGAATGTCCAGCGCAACGAGCGGCCATCCGGCGCTATGGAAACAACTTTGCCCACGCCGTCGACATGGCCGGAGACCAGATGGCCACCCAACCGGTCCGCGAGCCGCAACGCTTTTTCAAGATTTACCGCATCGCCGGGCTTGTGTTTGCCTAGCACGGTCAGCGACAGCGTCTCGTTGGAGACGTCAGCCGCGAAGCCGCGCGATTCCAGCGTGACGACCGTAAGACACACACCGGATACCGCGATGCTGTCGCCCAGTTGCACATCGGAAAGATCCAGATCGCCGGTATCGACGTGCAGCCGCACGTCACCGCCGCGTGGTTCCAGCCGCGCAATGCGGCCGACGCTTTGAATGATGCCGGTAAACATCAGCGCACCTCCCCTGGGGGGACGGCTGGAGCTTGGTTGTAATGCTTAGACATGAACGTTCTCCACGAAATACCTGTTGTGGGAACGCCCCAAGGCAAATGGCACGTGCACCGCTACACGCGATGCATGGTGCCGTCTTCTTTCATCCGGACTGTGACCGTCGGCTCCGGCATTGGACCGGATCTGCTGACCTTCCGGCGTGACCGGAAGCGCTCGCGGGCTTGAGCCTTACGGCCCCTACCGCCGGTGGGGAATTTCGCCCCGCCCTGAAGACGTTTGTAGTGAGTGCCGAAATCGGCCGGCGAAGTTTAGCACTGAATGGGGCGGCGGCCGTTCACCTGGGTGGATGGTGTGTACTCGACTCTGCACAGGTTGGGGTGCAAACCCTGAGATATCCCCACGTTTTTTGCCCGTTATGCCGGAGAAGTCCTGGGTTTACATGAAGTTTGTTTCGAAGCCAGTCGTCATTCCGGCCTTCGCCGGAATGACGGTTCGCTCTGAAACAACAGTGACCTGAACTCCAACTTTTCCGCTTGGACAACGCAAAAAACGTGGGGATATCTCAGGGTGCAAACCCACGATCGTCATCCGCGCGTACACGGCTAGGCAAACACCTGCCCCGTCTGCTGCCGGTAATCACGCAGCACCTGGTCCATCACCCAACTGGTGCGGGCTGCAGACTCTGCAGTCGAAGGGCAGGCCCCTTTCTGTCCGCTCAGTTCCGCCACGATGGTTTCGATCAGCGGCTGCTGGATATGCGGAGGATTCGGAACGGCATATTCCTGCGTGCCTTGTTCGCTCTCCACGCGGATCGGGCTGTCACCAAAGGTGGCGAACACGATGCGCCCCGCGCCGCCGATCACTTCGACGCGGTCTTTGTGCCGGTGGCTGGCGAAATTCCAAATGCCAGTGCCCAGCATGCCGTTGCCGAAAGCAAAGGACATGGCGACGCTGTCCTCAGCAGGATAAGCGCCAAGCTGATTGCTGGCTTGTCCGCTGGCCATCACGATGGGGCCGAACAGCCAATCGAGAATATCGAGCGTGTGGCAACCGATATCCATGAAGATGCCGCCACCGGCAAGCTCCGGCTGCACGCGCCAAGGCAAATGGGTACGGTCGTGGTAACGCGGATGATGCGGCTCGTGCAGCACGATGTTGACGATGCGTGGCACACCTACCACACGCTGTTCGAACAGCAGCTCACGCACTTTGCGAAAGCGCGGCAGGCAGCGGCGATAGTACGCGACGAACACCGGCACGCCAGCATTTTGGCCAGCGCGAAGAATCGCCTGGCATTCCGCATGATCGCGTGCCATCGGCTTTTCCACGTAGACCGGCTTGCCTGCGGCAATGGCCATCAGCGCATACGATTTATGCGAGGAGGGCGGCGTGGCGACGTAGACGGCGTTGACTTCCGAGTCGGCGATCAAGGCAGCGGCATCGTCATACCATCGCGGCACACCGTGTCTCTGCGCGTAGTCGCGCGCCTTGTCGCCATCGCGACGCATCACCGCCGCCAGTGTTGAACCCTCGATGCGATTGAACGCCGGGCCACTTTTGACTTCGGTGACATCACCGCACCCGATGATGCCCCAGCGGATGGTTGCCGTGGTCATGTTGTTACTCCGAATCGTTGCGGACGAATTCAAACAGCAGGCCGCAAGCGCAAGCGCAGGTCTTGGCCGAGAGCACGGGTATCCAGCACGTTGAGCTTCCAGCGCGCGGTCATATCCGCCAGCGGAGGCAAAGCCAGCAAGGGCCTTGCGGTATCGCCCAGCAGCAGCGGCGCCATGTAGATCAGCAACTCATCGGCCAGGCCGGCGGCAAACAAGGCGCCGCATAAAGTGGGGCCGGCTTCGACGTGCAGCTCGCTGCAATGGCGTCCAGCCAGCAAGGCCAGCACGGCTTGCAGATCAAGCGCTTCGTGCTGTTCGGCGACGGCGATGCATTCCACGCGCGCGAAACGGTCGTCCGTGGCCGCCGCCGACGTTGAATGAAGAACGAGCGTGGGCGTTTGGCCGTCCAAAACATGACTGCCGGCGGGAGTGCGGAGATGGCGGTCGAGGACGACTCGCAAGGGAGAATAGGTGCGGCTCGATGGCTCCGCTTCTGCAGGCAGCCGCACGGTGAGCTGCGGATTGTCGGCAAGCACCGTGCCGATGCCCGTAAGAATGGCCGAACTGCGCGCCCGCCAGCGTTGCACGTCCGCCCGTGCTGCCTCTCCGGTAATCCATTTCGACTCGCCGTTCGCCAACGCGGTACGGCCATCCAGACTCATCGCCAATTTCACCCGCACCCAGGGACGGTGGCGTTCGATCCGGCTGAAAAAACCCAGGTTGATCTCCCTCGCGGCATCCCGCATCAAGCCGCTTTCCACGGTGATACCTGCGGAACGTAGCTTGGCGATGCCCTGCCCGGCTACCTGGGGAAACGGGTCTTCCGCGGCAATGACCACCCGGCTGACACCGGCGGCGATCAGCGCATCGGCGCAAGGAGGCGTTCGACCGTGATGGGCACAAGGTTCCAACGTGACATAAGCGGTGGCGCCGCGTGCTTCGTCTTTTGCTTCCCGCAATGCATACACCTCGGCGTGCGGTTCACCGGCGCGCTCGTGCCAGCCCTGCCCCACCACCCGTTCGCCGCGGGCAATGACGCAACCCACGCGCGGGTTGGGTTGGGTGGTGTAGAGGCCACGTTCGGCCAGGCGCAACGCCTGAGCCATGTGCATAGCATCGACGACGGAAACTGTCATAGAAGCGTCTGAATATGGTTATGCAAGATCGTCAGTGTGCGGGATCGCCCGGCATTTGTCGCGCGGACGAATTCGGGAGTAGCCTAGAAATCTTATCCGCGGACAGGCCATGGACATGATCTACGACAATATTCTCGACACCATCGGTAACACGCCCATCGTCCGCCTGCATCGCGTGGCGCCCAAGCACGTGACGCTCTATGCAAAGGTGGAAGCATTTAATCCTGGCGGTTCGGTGAAGGACCGCCTGGCCATTGCCATCATTCTCGATGCGGAAAAGAAAGGCCTGCTCAAACCGGGCGATACGGTGGTGGAAGCCACGTCGGGCAACACTGGCGTGGCGCTGGCGATGGTATGCGCCTCGCGCGGTTATCGCTTCGTGGCCATCATGACCGAGACCTTCTCGGTCGAACGCCGCAAATTGATGCGTGCTTACGGTGCCAAAGTCATCCTGACACCCGCTGCCGAACGTGGCACGGGCATGGTGCGGCGCGCGGAGGAATTGGCAAAGAAGCATGGCTGGTTCCTGGCCCGGCAGTTCCAGAATCCGGCCAATCCGGCTTACCACCGCAACACCACCGCGGCGGAAATCCTGCGTGATTTCGCCGGCAAACGGCTGGATGCATTTGTGACCGGCTGGGGCACGGGCGGCACGCTGACCGGCGTGGGTGAAGTGCTGAAGGTGGCTCGTCCCGAAGTGAAGATCGTCGTCTCCGAACCGGCGGGTGCATCCATGCTGCTGGACAAGCCATGGCAGCCGCACAAGATCCAGGGCTGGACGCCGGATTTCGTGCCGGAGGTGCTCAACCGCAACGTGTTCGACGTGGATCTGCCGGTGGATGAGGTGGTGGCTCGCGATACATCGCGCCGCCTTGCCAAGGAAGAAGGGATTTTTGTCGGCATCTCTGCCGGCGCTACTGTGGCCGCCGCGCTTCAATACGCGGAAAAGGCTGAGGAAGGTAGCGTGATTCTGGCGATGTTGCCGGATACGGGGGAGCGGTATTTGTCGACCTTCTTGTTTGAGGGCGTGGAAGAAGGGTCGGATGATGCTTGGCTGGAGAGTTTAGGCTAAGCGCTGAGGTGATCTCACCTCACCGTCATTCCACCGTGGACCGATCGTAGGTTGGGGTGCAAACCCCAACATCGCGCGGTGTGGAGATGGCAATGTTGGGGTTTGCACCCCAACCTACCGTAACTCAACCCTTGCGATGTCCCCGCTTTGCCGCAGCCGCCGCTCCGGCTTCACCCAGCAACGACAACTGCAAACTCTCCAGCCCCGGCAAATCACGTTCCAGCTTTTCGATCTCTTCGCGGAACGCATGCACGTCTTCAAACTTGCGATAGACGGACGCAAAGCGCACGTAAGCAACCTGATCGAGCTTCTTCAGTTCGCGCATCACCAGCTCGCCCACATAGCGCGACGGCACTTCACGCTCGCCGCTCCTGCGCAGATCGTCGATCACCGCGCGCACCGCAGCGTCCACGTCATGACTGGCTACCGGGCGTTTCTGCAAGGCGCGCTCGAAGCTGGTGCGCAGCTTGCGCTCGTCAAAACTCTCCCGCCGCTCGCCGCTCTTCACGATCGCCGGCAGTTTCAGCTCAGCCGTTTCGAACGTATTGAAGCGTTCACCGCACTGCGGACACTCGCGACGGCGACGCACCGTAGCACCATCGTCGGCAAGGCGTGAATCGATCACGCGGGTGTCTTCGTGCTGGCAGAAAGGGCAATGCATGAGTTAGGCAGCTTTCTCGATACGTAGCTCGCTCGCCACTTTGACGAATGCCTTGACCAGTGGCGGGCAAACACCCTGCAAGGCGTCGCGTTCGTGCTGGAACAGCGTCGCAATGAAGAACGGATGATCGTCCAATTCCAAGGCCCGCACATCATCCTGTTCGTCAACGGCCGCAACACGAAGAGGATGATCGCCTATCGCCTCGCGGAAGCCACTGCCCAAGCCGTAGCGGCAGTGATAACCCTCTTCAATCTCATCGGCCTGGTAAATGGCAGCGATGCGCGAACCTGGCAGTAACTTCACCGTGTCGCGCACTTCGACCAGACCGCAGCTCAGCGGCACAATGACGGGGCGTGCTGCATCTGGAGCAGTTTCGGCATGTTCCGCATCCGCCCAGCCAAGCACATGACGGGCGTATTCCACCACCGCGTGCTGAAAACCGCCGCATGTTCCCAGATAAGGCACCTGTGCTTCACGCGCATGGCGGATGGCCGTCAGGGCGCCGTCCATGCTGCGATATGGGCTCGCAGGTATGCACCACAGCGCATCGAAGGCCTCCAGCGCATGGCCGTCTCCCACCGTCTCGGTGCCGACCCAATGCAACTGGACCGGCACACCGGTCGCTTCGGCTGCCATCGCAAGCGCGACGGGAATCGCGCGATGCGCCACCACGCCGTCGTCACGATCACCGATCAAACCGATGTGCACGGTTTCCATCACACTCATCCGTAAACGGGGAACTTTTTGCACTGTGCCGACGCCTTCTCGCGCACGGCGTTGATCACGCTTTCATCGGCGGGTGCATCCAGCACGTCGCAGATCCACTGCGTGAGTTCCACCACGTCCGCTTCCTTGTAGCCGCGTGTGGTGATGGCCGGCGTGCCGACGCGCAGGCCGGAGGTGACGAACGGCGAGCGTGGATCGTTCGGTACAGCGTTCTTGTTGACGGTGATGTGCGCCTTGCCCAGCGCGGCTTCCGCATCCTTGCCGGTGACTTCGCGGCCGATCAGGTCGATCAGCATCAAGTGGTTTTCGGTGCCACCGGAGACGACCTTGTAGCCACGCTCGATCAGCGTCTTGGCCATGGCCTTGGCGTTCTTCACCACCTGCGCCTGGTACTCCTTGAAGGCTGGTTCAAGCGCTTCCTTGAATGCAACCGCCTTGGCGGCGATCACATGCATCAGCGGGCCGCCCTGGATGCCGGGGAACACGATGGATTGCAGCTTCTTTTCCAGCTCCTCGCTGGCGCCCTGGGCGATCACGAAACCGCCGCGCGGGCCGCGCAAGGTCTTATGCGTGGTGGAGGTCACCACGTGTGCATGCGGCAGCGGGCTGGGGTAGACGCCCGCTGCAATCAGGCCGGCCACGTGCGCCATGTCGACGAACAGGTAAGCGCCGACCTTGTCGGCAATGGCGCGGAAGCGCGCCCAGTCCATCACCTGCGAATAGGCGCTGAAGCCGGCCACGATCATCTTCGGCTTGTGCTCGATGGCGAGGCGTTCCACTTCGTCGTAATCGACCAGGCCTTGCTCGTTCACGCCGTACTGCACTGCGTTGAGCAGCTTGCCGGAGATATTGACCTTGGCGCCGTGAGTCAGGTGGCCACCGTGCGCCAGGCTCATGCCGAGAATGGTGTCGCCCGGATTGAGCAGCGCGAAGTACACCGCCTGGTTGGCCTGCGAGCCGGAATGCGGCTGCACGTTGGCGTAGGTGGCGCCGAACAGTTGCTTCAGGCGCTCGATGGCCAGGCGTTCGGCCACGTCGACGTATTCGCAGCCGCCGTAATAGCGCTTGCCCGGATAGCCTTCGGCGTATTTGTTGGTGAGCACCGAGCCCTGGGCTTCCAGTACGCGCGGGCTGGCGTAGTTCTCCGAAGCGATCAGCTCGACGTGATCCTCCTGGCGGCGGGCTTCGTCGGCAATGGCTTTGGCCAGCTCGTCGTCATAGCCGGCAATCGTTTGCTGCTTCGGGAACATTCGGGCCTCGTGGGGTGGCGTGGGACGGGGTTAAGACTTCAAAGTGTAATAGTCGGGGGGCTTTGCGGCCACCGTGGCATAACCGGAACACGCGTTTTCGCGCAGCCGCAATTTGCGCACAACCTATTGTTTCACCTTAAAAAACTGAATCGACATGTGCCGCTGTACGCACACCTGGCGCGCAATCATGCCAATGAGTCACAAGGACATAAGTGCAGGTTGGGGGTGCAAATCCCAACGTCGGCCTGCATGGCGATGGCAGTGTTGGGGTTTGCACCCCAACCTACACACCCTGCGTTCGCTGTTTCGCCACCGCGCTCACCATCACGTAGCTGATGATCATCAGCAGAAACCATGATCCCAGTTTCGACAGCGGCACCATGCGCCAACCGTGATGCTGCATGGGATAACGCCATGCGGCACTGAAAGTGCCGATGTTTTCGGCGAACCAAATGAACATCGCCACAAGCAGGAAACCCAGCAGCAGCGGCATGCGCCGATGCACATGGCGAATGCGGAAATAAACCCAGGTACGCCCGAACAGCAACGTCACCGCCGCAAACAACAGCCATCGCAAATCAGGTAGAAAGTGATGCGTGAAAAAGTTCGCATAGATCGCCACGGCCAACCACGCCGTTGCTGCAAACGGCGGATGCCGCGTGAACCGGAAATCGAACAGCCGCCAAGCCCGTGCGATGTAGCTACCCACCGAGGCATACATAAAGCCGCTGAACAAAGGCACGCCGCCGATGCGCAGCAGCGATGGCTCCGGATAAATCCACGATCCTACTGAGGTCTTGAAAACTTCCATCACCGTGCCGACGAGGTGGAAGAGCAGGATTACCTTCGCCTCTTCCAACGTTTCCAATCGGCTGACAATGAGTACGCACTGGATCAGCAACGCAGCGAGGGTGAGAAAGTCGTAGCGCGCCAACGCGGCATGCGGCGGGTAGAACGCCCAGGAGAGTCCAAGCAGCAACAGCATGCTGCCGCCGAACAAACATGCCGACGCCTGCTTGACGCCGAAGCAGACGAATTCATGCAAGACCACGGCAAGACGGCCACGCGAATGCGCCCACCTTCCAGCGCGCTCATCCCAGTGGCGCAGCACGCAAAGCACCTTGAGGAATCCGGTTTCTGTCGCCATTCGCCCTGCCACCACGCGTGTCGCCTGCTTGGCCGGCAAGCCTGGCAGTACGGTATGGCTCGGCGAGCGTAGAAAGTGGCGAACAGGTGACCATCGGCTCGCAAGAAGGCGGCGAGCCTCGCCACACCGTCACCGGCGCTTACGCATAAACCGCTATAATCGGACGTTTGATACCCACGCCTTTGCGCGTCGCCTGTCCCAACGGGCCGGTCACGCGCATGCCTACGGAGCCAGCATGCAATACATCTACACCATGAACGGGGTCAGCAAGATCGTTCCCCCGAAGCGCCAGATCATCAAGGACATTTCGCTGAGCTTCTTCCCGGGCGCCAAGATCGGCCTGCTGGGCTTGAACGGCGCGGGCAAGTCCACGGTGCTGCGCATCATGGCTGGCGTCGACAAGGACTTCCAGGGCGAGGCCCGTCCGCAGCCGGGCATCAAGGTCGGCTACCTGGCGCAGGAGCCGGAGCTGGATCCGGAGAAGACCGTCCGCCAGGCAGTGGAAGAAGGTGTGTCGGTGATCTTCGACGCCCAGAAGCGCCTCGAAGAGGTCTACGCCGCCTACGGCGAAGAAGGCGCGGATTTCGACAAGCTCGCCGCCGAGCAGCAGCAACTGGAAAACATCCTGGCCGTGAACGACGCGCACGCGCTGGAGCGCCAGCTCGAAGTGGCCGCCGACGCGCTGCGCCTGCCCGCGTGGGACGCCAAGATCGGCCCGCTCTCCGGTGGTGAAAAGCGCCGCGTGGCACTGTGCCGCCTGCTGCTTTCCAAGCCGGACATGCTGCTGCTCGACGAACCGACCAACCACTTGGACGCCGAATCGGTGGAATGGCTGGAGCACTTCCTGCAGGACTACCCCGGCACCGTGGTGGCCGTCACCCACGATCGCTACTTCCTCGACAACGCCGCCGAGTGGATTCTGGAACTCGACCGCGGCCGCGGTATTCCGTGGAAGGGCAACTACACCGAGTGGCTGGAACAGAAAGACCAGCGCCTGAAGCAAGAAGCGCAGCAGGAAAAATCACGCCAGAAGGCCATCGAAAAAGAACTGGAGTGGGTGCGCTCCGCCGCCAAGGGTCGCCAGTCCAAGGGCAAGGCGCGCTTGAACCGCTTCGAAGAGCTGAACGCGGTCGAATACCAGCGCCGCAACGAAACCAACGAAATCTTCATTCCGCCGGGCGAGCGCCTGGGCCAGGAAGTGATCGAGTTCAAGAACGTCACCAAGTCCTTCGGCGATCGACTGCTGATTGATGACCTGTCTTTCAAAGTGCCGCCGGGCGCCATCGTCGGCGTGATCGGTCCGAACGGCGCGGGCAAATCCACGCTGATGAAGCTGATCACGGGCGTCGAGAAGCCCGACAACGGCGAAGTGAAGATCGGCCATACCGTCAAGCTCGCCTACGTCGACCAGTCGCGCGGCGCGCTCGATGCGAAAAACAACGTGTGGCAGGAAGTCTCGGGCGGGTCGGACATCCTCACCATCGGCAACTTCGAAATCCAGTCGCGCGCCTATATCGGCCGCTTCAATTTCAAGGGCACCGATCAGCAAAAGATCGTCGGCAATCTGTCCGGCGGTGAACGCGGCCGCCTGCATATGGCCAAGACACTGCTGCAGGGCGGCAACGTGCTGCTGCTCGACGAACCGTCGAACGACCTGGATATCGAAACCTTGCGCGCACTGGAAGATGCGTTGCTGGAGTTCCCAGGCTGCGCGATGGTGATTTCGCATGATCGCTGGTTCCTCGACCGCATCGCGACGCACATCATCGCGTTCGAAGGCGACTCGCATGTGGAATTCTTCCCGGGCAACTACAACGAGTATGAGGCGGACAAGAAGCGTCGTCTGGGCGATGAGGCTGCGAAGCCGCATCGGGTGAAGTACAAGAAGCTGGCCTGACCTGCCCCCTCCCCTGCTTGCAGGGGAGGGCTGGGGTGGGGTGGCGAGCGAAAGCTCGCGTCTCGGCTTTGCCGGACTGAACCTCAGGCATGATTGAGCATCTTCGCGAGATTCGCTTCACCCCACCCCAACCCTCCCCTACTGCACGTAGGGGAGGGAGCAGATTGCGACAGCGCAGAAACTACAACGCTTACATCAATTCGTAGTTTGGCAAGGAGAGAGACCCATGCATTTCATGCAATCCCTGCAAGCCGCATGGACCCTCAACAACTCCCTCGTCTGCGTTGGCCTCGACCCCGAACCCGCCAAATTTCCCGCGCATCTCAAAGGCCGCCCTGATGCGGTATTCGACTTTTGCGCCGCGATCGTCGACGCCACCGCCGACCTGGTCTGCAGCTACAAACCGCAAATCGCCCACTTCGCGGCCCTGCGCGCAGAAGTAGCGCTGGAACGCCTGATCGCGCACATCCACGCCAAGCATCCGCGCATACCAGTGATCCTCGATGCCAAGCGCGGCGATATCGGCAGCACGGCGCAGCATTACGTCACCGAAGCATTCGAACGTTTCGGTGCCGATGCGGTAACGCTGAACCCTTATCTCGGCCGCGATTCCGCGCAGCCATTCCTCGATCGCGCAGACAAAGGCGTGATCTTGCTTTGCCACACATCCAATCCCGGCGCTGCCGATCTGCAGGACTTGGACGTGGCCGGTAAGCCGCTTTACCAGCATGTCGCGCGCATCATTGCGCAGGAATGGAATACGCACGGCAATTGCGCCCTGGTTACCGGCGCCACGTATCCGGAACAACTGGCCGAGGTGCGCGCACTGATCGGCGATACGCCATTGCTGGTCCCCGGGATCGGCGCGCAAGGCGGCGACGTGCAAGCCGTGGTACGCAACGGCCAGACCGTCGCCGGCACCGGCCTGATGATCAATTCATCCCGCGCGATTCTTTATGCCGGCAATGATGAGAATTTTGCCGACGCGGCGCGCAAGGCAACACTCGACCTGCGCGACAGCATCAATCAGTATCGGATGCGTTGATTCATCCGACACTTTTTCTTTCGAGGAACGCGCATCCATGCCGAACTTCGATCGTGACATCAATCTGCAACGAAGACGCTGGCTGCAGGCAGCGAGCGTGTCGCTGGGCGCCGCTGCAATAGGAACCTTGCCTTGCACACTCCGCGCCGCATCGGCGTCGCGCTCGCGCCTCATTCTGCTGGGCACGGCTGGCGGCCCCACGCCGAAACCGACGCGTTCCGCGCCAGCCAATGCGGTCGTGGTCGACGGTGTCATCTATGTGATCGATTGCGGCAACGGCATCGCTCGCCAGATGGTGAAGGCAGGGCTGGATCTCGGCGCTATCCGGCAGGTTTTCATCACGCATCAGCATTCGGACCACAACGCTGATTACGGCAACCTGCTGTGGCTGGCCTGGGCAGCCAAGCTGCACACACGGGTCGATACCTGGGGACCGCCGCCACTCATCGAGATGACACGGCTGTTCCTGCAGATGAACGACTATGACATCCGCATCCGGATGGCCGATGAGGGGCGCCCGCCGCTGGCACCGCTGATTGTGCCGCATGAAATCACCCAGGGCGGTGTGGTGATGCAGGATGAGCGCGTCAAGGTGACGGCTGCACTGGTGCAGCATCCGCCGGTATCACCTGCCTTTGCCTACCGCTTCGACTGCCCGGATCGCTCCATCGTTTTTTCCGGCGACACACGGCCTTCGGAAAACCTGGTCAGACTCGCGCACGGTGCGGACGTGCTGGTGCATGAAGTGATGTATCTGCCGGCGTTGGACAAGCTGATCGCCAGCGAGCCCCATGCCAAGACGCTGCGCGAGCACTTGCTGGCCAGCCACACCACCACTGAACAGGTGGGGCGCATCGCCACCGAGGCCGGCGTGAAAACGCTGGTGCTCAACCACTTTGTGCCGGGTGGCGACCCCAGCCTTACCGATGAGGTATGGCGTGAAGCGGTTGCTCCGCACTTCAAGGGTCGGCTGATCGTCGGGCGTGATTTGATGGAAATCTGATCGTCCGGAACTGTCCCTCGTTTGCCAGTGCTGTAGGTTGGGTTAGCGCAGCGTAACCCAACATTTTCGGGCGGCATTGTTGGGTTACGCTGCGCTAACCCAACCTACGACTGGCGTCCTAGCTCCCAATGCTGGGACATTGCCAGTCTTAAGCCACTCCGCGCACCTGTTTCCAGCTCTCCCCCGCCCAACGGCACTGTGTCAGTATCACCCGCGGAAATCGGCCCTTGCGCCGGTCGGGGAATCCTCAAGAGGGAACGTATGCGGACGTTGAATGAGCAGGCTCGGGACGTGGTCTCAAAAACTTGCGGTTTTATGCAGCGGGCAATGTTGACGGTGGGGTTGGTCGTACTGGCGCTGGGTTCGGTACAGCGCGTTTATGCCGCCAGCCCCGATCCATCGCTGGTATCGAAAATCAACGCGGCCACGTTCGAAGTGGTGATTCCACGCGCGGTAGATGATCCACTCACTTACGAAAAGCCGCTGCCGTTCGATTTGCTGCCGTATGAGGAACGCACCGACAAATATTTTTCCGTCGGCACCGCCTTTTCGATCGGGCATAACCACTACGTCACCGCGGGTCACGTGTTGCTCGCCGCGGTGGGTGATCTCACCGGTGCACCGGCGCTGCGCGACGCCAGCGGCCATGTATACGCCATCGACAAAATCGAGAAATTCTCCCTGCAGCAGGACTTCGTGATGTTCTCGCTGAAGGAGCAGCCCAAAGCCAATGCCGCGCTGGCCACGAACACCAAGGCCGCGTTGAACAGCGTGGTGTATGCGGTAGGCAATGCGCTGGGCACCGGCGTGGTGATTCGCGACGGCCTATATACCTCCGATACGCCGGAAGACGAAAACGGCCGTTGGAAATGGATGCGCTTTTCCGCCGCCGCATCGCCCGGCAACAGCGGTGGCCCGCTGCTCGATCAGGATGGCAAAGTCATCGGCGTCGTGCTGATGAAATCGCCCAACGAGAACCTCAACTACGCGCTGCCGATCGGCGAAGTGCTCAACGCCTCGGACAATCAGGCGGTGATGGACAAGCGCATGACCTATCAGCTGGACGTGGTGGAAGACACCCTGACCGGCACGTTCAAGGCCCAGTTCCCGTTGCCGGCGAGCTACGAGGATTTCAGCAGCACGTATCTGAAGCTGCTCTACACCCAAGGTGACAAGGAGCTGAAAGAGCTGCTGCAACAGCAAGGCAACGATCTGTTCCCGCACGGTGCCGGCTCCAACCACATCCTGCACGACACGCCGGAGCTGAGCCTGTTTCCCGAGCTGATCGTGCGCAACCGCAGCGGTCAGTGGACGTACACGGGACGCGAACTCAACCGCGTGCCGCTCAGCGGCAACGGTTACGTGGCCAGCGGTTACGTAGGCCACAACTTCCTGATGCATCTGCGCCGCCCCGACGACATGAAGGCGGCCACGTTCTACAACGATCCCAAGCAGATGATGGATCTGGTCCTGAAAACCGGCTTCTGGACACGCGAAGTCGGCCCGGAAAGGATCAAGATCACGTCGCTGGGCAATCCAGTCAGCAACACAAGCTATACGGACAACTGGCAACGTCACTGGAAAGTGCTGGTGTGGTCGCTGCCGTACATCAATGCGCAAATGGCCGTGTTTGCTCTGCCGGTGCCGGATGGTTACGCCATCATGATGCGTATGACACCTTCCATGAGCACGCATGACAGCCTGGCCGACATGACCGCGCTCACCGATTTCTTCAATGTCGACTACGGCGCCACGCTCGCGCAGTGGAAGGAATTCCTTGCCGAACCATCCCTGCTGCCTGACGTGTTGAAGGATGCGAACATCAATTTCGACTACGGCAAGCAACTCAGCTACGACTCCAGCAACATTGCTTTCAACTACCCATCCACGCTGCAACCGATCGCACCGGACAACATGCTTTCAGTGGGCGTCGGCTATTACCAGGACCACGGCAAATTCGCGCTGCAGACTGGCGTGATCGAGATTCGCAAGAACATCACCGATCCCGACCGCATCAGCATCAAGCGGCACATCGCTCCCAGCCCTGATCTCGATGACAACTTCAAGGAAGCCTGGGGCAAGTTGCAGCACAAACAGCATCCGTTCGACGGTGTGCCGTACAACGATGGCGACGAGATGGATGTGGCGACGGTGATCAAGGCACCCGACGGTGATGCAGCATCCGAGTTGTACACCGCGTTCTATGCCACTCAGGGAACGCACAAGCCGGAAGCGATGAAGGCGAAACTGAAGCTGTTGACGCAGCAGTTCAAGGTGAAGTCGCACTGACGCAAAAACGCCTCCTCCCCTGCTTGCAGGGGAGGAGGCGGCAAGCGAAGCTCGCTTTTGGCTGCACCGGGCATCAGCTTGAGTCACACAACTGAAACCTTCAGCCCCATGTGATGCATCACGTCCGCCCGTTACGTAGGTTGGGGGGAAACCCCAACATGGCGCGAAAAGTGGCATGGCGACGTTGGGGTTTGCACCCCAGCCTACGACTGCATCTTGCCTACTTGTCGACTTCCATTCGCACTCCCCTCATCTTTATTTCCGATAATGACCAGCCGGCCCTCCAAGCTGGCCCGATTTCCATGACCCCATAAGGATCGACGCGTGAACTTGTGGTTCCTGATTTTTTTGAGCGTGCTGCAGGGCGTAACCGAGCTTTTCCCCGTCAGCAGCCTTGGCCACACCCTATTGGTTCCTGCGCTGTTCGGCGTGCACATCGATAAGCATGCGCCGCAGCTGATTCCCTTTCTGGTCGCCTTGCATCTGGGCACGGCGCTGGCGCTGCTGGTTTATTTCCGCCATCGCTGGATCGCGCTGACTCGCGGCTTCTTCGCTTCGTTGGCGGGTCGCCACAATGATGAAGGGCACATGATGTGGGCGTTGATCATCGGCACGATTCCCGCCTGCGTGGTGGGGCTGTTGCTGGAAAAGCGGCTGGAGATGGTGTTCAAGGACCTGCGCATCGTCGCCGTGGCGTTGATCGCCAACGGCGTGCTGCTGTGGCTGGGCGATCGCCTGGAGCGTACGCGCCAGCACAAGGCGCCGGAGAAGCTCAATTTTCGCCAGGCCTTCCTGGTTGGGCTGGCGCAGATAGGTGCGTTGATTCCAGGCTTCTCGCGCAGCGGTCTCACCATGATTGCCGGTTCCGCCACGGGGCTGGACAAGGAAAAGGCTGCCGAATTTTCCTTCCTGCTCGGCACGCCGATCATTCTCGCCGCAGGTGTGCTGGAAATTCCGAAACTGTTCAAGGCACCGGAGCAACTGGGCACTGCCTTGCTCGGCGGCGTGCTGACGGCAATCGCGGCATGGTTCAGCCTGCGCTTCCTGATGCACTACTTCGAAGGCCGTGGGCGGCTATCGTCGTTCGGCACGTACTGCGTGATCGCGGGCGCGTTGTTCCTCGGCTGGTTCTTGCTGCATCCCCAGCCAACCTGAGCGTATGGCTCATCCTGGCGGTTCGACTGTCCAGCGCGCCGCCACGAAGTCGATGAATGCCCGCGTGCGCGCAGGCAACTGCTTCGACGGCGACCATACGATGTGCAGTGGCAGCCCCGGCAGCTGCCAATCGTCCAGCACGGTCTCCAGTCGCCGCTGGTCCAGCAAACTTCGCACTTGCCATAGCGCCGCCACGCCGATGCCCAGTCCGGCGATGGCCGCTGCGTTACAAGCCGCGGCGTTGTCGGCGCTGAAACGTCCGTGTACTTCCACGGCTTGCTTGCGACCACCGCGGCGATAGTCCCATCGTTGCGGCACGGGTTCGGCCGTTCGACGCACGATGCACGCGTGCTTGCGCAGATCGGCCGGCGTGCGCGGATAGCCGTGACGCGCGAAATAACCAGGCGCGCCGATCGTCACCATGCGCAGCATGCCCAGTTGGCGCGCGTGCAGGCGGCTTGCAGGTAATTCGCCGAGCCGAACCGCAGCGTCCAGTTTTTCGCGCTGCAGATCGGCGCGATGATCGGCCACCACCAACTCCACGTGCACGTCCGGGTAGCGCTCCATGAAAGCCGCAACTACCGGCACCAGGTAGGGCGCACTGAATTGGGTGGAACCGCCGACGCGCAGCAGGCCATCGATGCGCGCACCATGGTCGGCCAGCTCCGAGCGCGCCAGATCGATATCCGCCAACGCGGTTTTGATGCGCGCATGAAATGCCAGCCCGGCATCACTGGGCTGCGCACGGCGCGTCGTGCGTTGAATCAATTCCACGCCCAGCTCGCTTTCCAATGCCGCCAACGAGCGGCTCACCGCCTGCAGCGAACGCTGCAGATGCCGCGCGGCGGCACTGAGATTGCCCTGTTCCACCACGGCAATGAAAACGCGGTAGTCATCCAGGCTGGCCATGCCGATTCTCCCGATTTTCGGAATGATGCTTCCATCTTAGTGGCGATTCTCCCGAATGGCGCAGCTCCTCAAAATGAGCACCGGTCCTTCATTGGAGAGCGCTTCCATGTCCAGCTTGCTTCCCGCCGCCATCGATGATGTATGGAAACAAGTGCATCAGCATGGCTCGTTCGAAGATCCCGAATGGCTTGCCGCGTATCGCGAGACAGTGCCATGAACAACGCTGTCGCATCGCCAGCGCCGGTTCGATTGTTTGCGGTAGCGACCGCGGTCATCGTGCTGAGCCTGTACCAGGCGCAGCCATTGATTGGCATGATGACGCGCTCGCTCCACCTCACGCCGGCTGTCGCGGGACTCATATCCACGCTGACGCTGCTGGGTTATGCGTGTGGGTTGTTCTTGTTGGTACCGCTGTGCGACGTGTGCGAGAACCGCTCGCTGGTTCTCGCCACGTTGTTCGCCAATGCGTTGACCTTGTTGCTCGCCGCCTGCCCGATACCGGCTGCTGCATTTCTTGTCGCCAGCGGCTTGACGGGTTTCACCGCGACGGCGATTCAAATGCTGATCCCCATGGCCGCGGCGATGGTGCCGGAGGCACAGCGTGGCCGGGTGATCGGCAACGTCATGAGCGGATTGATCCTTGGCGTATTGCTTTCGCGTCCGCTTGCCAGCGTTGTGGCGGGGCGTTTCGGATGGCGCATGAGCTATTGGGTGCTGGCCGCTGCGGTGGGTGTGCTCACGCTCCTGTTGGCAAAGATGTTGCCACGCCGGTCGCCGCCGCATGCCGGCCGTTATGTTGCGCTGCTGTCTTCCATGGCCGGTTTGTTGCGCGAAGAACCCGTGTTACGCCGGCGTGCCTTTGCAGCGGCGCTTTGCTTTGCGGCCTTCAACGCGTTCTGGAGTACGGTGGTATTGCGCCTTTCGAGCGCACCCTTCGGGCTGAGCGCGGATGGCGTTGCCATCTACGCCCTGGTAGGCGTGAGCGGCGCGTTGGCTGCCCCGTTTGCTGGAAGACTAGGCGACCGCGGTTTTGACCGCATAGGTACGCACGCCGCGCGGATGGCCGTCGTACTTGCCATGGCGCTGGCCTGGATCGGCGGCGTGCTGACCACGCATCTGTCCCCGGCTCTATCGCTGAGCCTGCTGGTGATGGCAGCGATCCTGCTCGATGCGGGAACCATCGCCGACCAGGCGCTGGGGCGCCGTGCGGTGAACCTGCTTCGACCCGAAGCGCGCGGACGAATCAACGCACTGTTCACCGGCATCTTCTTCATGGGCGGCGCGCTGGGTTCCGCCTTGGCAGGTGTTGTGTGGGCGCGTGCAGGATGGCATGGCGTCTGCCTTGAGGCCATCGCGTTCGCCGTAGCAGCCCTGGTTTATGGCATGCGCCGCCACAGCACCGCGGTGTTGCTCGCTACCGAAGATTCCTGACGTATCAATCGTCCGCTTTCGGATCCATGCCGGGGAACAACACCTCGGTAAACCCGAACTTGGTGAAGTCGGTAATACGCGACGGATACAAGCGCCCGATCAAATGATCGCATTCGTGCTGCACCACGCGTGCATGGAAGCCATCTGCCGTGCGATCGATGCGCTCGCCCTTCGGATCGATGCCTTCGTAGCGAATCAACGAATAGCGATTCACGGCACCGCGCAAGCCCGGTACGGAAAGGCATCCCTCCCAGCCTTCCTCCATGTCCTGCGACAGCGGCGTGATGACCGGATTGAGCAGGATGGTTTGCGGTACCGGCGGGGCATCCGGATAACGCTCCGATTGATCGAAACCAAAAATCACCAGTTGCAGGTCCACGCCGATTTGTGGCGCGGCAAGCCCAACACCGCCGGCGGCATGCATGGTTTCGAACATATCGGCAATCAGCGCATCGAGTTCGGCGCCGCCGATCATGCTTTCGGGTACGGGCGGAGCGACGCGCAACAGACGCGGATCGCCCATCTTCAGAATGTCGCGGATCATGCCAACCTCGCAGGGGATATTGCTTGTTGCCCGAAAGTCTAACTGCGGACGGCACGGCATGAACGCAAGCTGCTCCGGCAGCTTGTCCTTGCCGTTCTGTCATGAAATGCGCTTGATCCGGTATTGACCCCTGCCCCGGACAGGAAGAACCTTAGCCCAGTCCAGGAATCCGGAGTTCTCATATGGCTACCATCGCAATGAGACCGACCAGCGTGGCGGGCAGGATTCTATGGGCCGCCATCGCCATGATCGGCGCCGCCTGCCTGGCGGTGATTGCCTTGCGCCGCGGCGAACCGGTCAACGCCATCTGGCTGGTGGCCGCGGCCGTGGCGATCTTCCTGATCGGCTACCGCTTCTACGGCAAGTTCATCGAGCACCGCGTGCTGCAGATGGATCCCACCCGCGCGCCACCTTCGGTGCTGCGCAACGACGGGCTCGATTACGTGCCCACCGACAAATGGGTGGTGTTCGGCCACCACTTCGCTGCGATTGCCGGCGCCGGCCCGCTGGTAGGTCCGGTGCTGGCCGCACAGATGGGTTATCTACCCGGCACCTTGTGGATCCTGTTCGGCGTGGTGCTGGGTGGTGCGGTGCAAGATTTCATGGTGCTGGGCCTCTCGGTACGACGCGATGCCCGCTCGCTGGGCCATATGCTGCGCGAGGAACTCGGCGCATTGGCCGGCGTCGTGGCCATGTTCGGCCTGCTGGCGCTGATGATGATCGTGCTGGCGGTGCTGGCGCTGGTGGTGGTAAAGGCGCTGACGCACAGTCCTTGGGGTACGTTCTCGGTCGCCTGCACGATACCCATCGCGCTGCTGATGGGTGTGTACCTGCGCTGGCTGCGTCCCGGGCGCATTCTGGAAGTGTCACTGATCGGCCTGGTGCTGTTGCTGGCGTCGATTGCTTACGGTTCACACATTGCGACCACGCCGGAGCTTGCGAAGCTATTCGATTTCGATGCGGCGACACTGGCATGGCTGCTGATCATCTATGGCTTCGTCGCCTCGGTGTTGCCGGTGTGGCTGCTGCTGGCACCACGTGATTACCTGTCCACCTTCCTGAAGATCGGCACGATCCTGCTGTTGGCGATCGCGATCATCTTCGCCGCACCGCAGTTGCAGTTGCCGGCAGTATCGCGCTTTATCGATGGCACCGGCCCGGTGTTCCAGGGTCAGCTGTTCCCGTTCCTGTTCATCACCATCGCCTGCGGTTCAGTGTCGGGCTGGCACTCGATCATCGCTTCGGGCACCACGCCGAAGCTGCTGTCGAATGAAGGCGAGGCACGCATGGTGGGTTACGGCGGCATGCTGATGGAAGCCTTCGTGGCGATCATGGCCTTGATCGCGGCAGCCTCGCTGCACCCTGGCGTGTATTTCGCGATGAACTCGCCTTCGGCGTTGATTGGCACCACGGTGGACCACGCCGCCAGTGTGATCAGCCAATGGGGCTTCGTGGTCACGCCGGATGAGCTGACACGCACCGCAAAAGACATCGGTGAAACCAGCATCCTCAGCCGTGCCGGTGGCGCACCTACGCTGGCGGTGGGCATGGCGCAGCTGCTGCACAACATCCTTCCCGGCGAAGGCATGGTGGCGTTCTGGTATCACTACGCGATCCTGTTCGAAGCACTGTTTATTCTCACCACGGTGGATGCGGGCACGCGCGTGGGCCGCTTCATGATCCAGGAGATCGCGGGGCTGGTGCACGAGCCGCTGAAGAGCACCGAGTCGTGGATCGGCAACGTGCTTGCCACCACGATCTGTGTGGCCTTGTGGGGTTACTTCCTGTACCAGGGTGCGGTCGATCCCCTGGGCGGCATCAATACCCTGTGGCCATTGTTCGGCATTGCCAACCAGATGCTGGCAGCGATCGCGCTGATGCTCGCCACGGTCGTCACGGTGAAACTCAAGCGCGAACGCTATGCGTGGGTGCCGGGCATTCCGGCGGCGTGGCTGGTCATCTGCACACTCACAGCGGGTTTCGAAAAACTGACCGGTTCGATCAGCTTTACTGCTTCCGCGCAGAAGTACCAGGACGCGATGAATGCCGGCAAGTTGCTGGCGCCGGCCAAATCCTTGGGTGAAATGCAGCGCATCATCACCAACAACAGCGTAGATGCGACGCTGACGGCCGTGTTCGTACTGCTGGTGTTGACGATGCTCGGTTTCAGCATCTTCGCCATCCTGAAGGCCGTGCGCAGCAGCGCACCAACGGCGCACGAAGCACCGCGTGTCGCGCTGGCCAGCGTTACAAGCGGGAGTACCTGAGCCATGACACTCCAGAAACTGTGGCAGCGCCTGGTCCAAACCGCCCGCCTGAGCTGTGGCGTACCTGACTATGACGTCTACGTCGCCCATCTGCGCGCCCATCATCCGGAGCGCAAAATTCCCACTTACGCTGAGTTCTTCCGCGATCGGCAAACGGCGCGCTACAAGGGCACAGGGGGGCGCTGCTGCTGACCCTGTCGTTTGTCACGCTGGAAATTCAAGGCCATGTCCTTATTGAAGAGGACATGGCCTTGTTATTTCTACCCGCGATTAAACTGTTTCTGTTCACCCGAACCATGGCCCTGGGCGCCCTCGCATGACCAAGCCCGTTTCCGAGATCGAACGCCGGCACAGTTTGGGCTTGCGCGTCATCGCCATCTACAAGGCAATCAAATCGGTGAGCCTGATCTTTGTGGCCTTCGTCGCGTTCGGCCTGCACAAGGAACAGAACTTCGAACACCTGGTGCACGCACTGGAGCATCTGTCATTGCAGGACAGCAGCGGCATGCGCTGGCGCCTGGTCGGTTTGCTGCAGCAATGGGGACCTAGCAAGTTCATGGCTGCAGGCATCGTGGCGCTGGCCTATGCGGCGATTTTCGCGACCGAAGGCACGGGCCTGTGGCTACGCAAGCACTGGGCAGAATGGTTCACCGTGATCGCCACCGGATCGCTGATCCCGGTGGAGGCGTACGAAATGTTCCACAAGTTCAGCTGGCTGAAGCTGGGTGCGTTGATTGGCAACATCGTGATCGTGATCTATTTGATTCGCCTCGCGATGCAGCCTCACGGACGCAAGCTTTAATTTTGTTTATCTAGGGATGCTCTGATCTATTCCACGTACCCGCCACCACACTGTATGCGCGCCTCGGTTTGCACCGACGGTGAAGGCATACTGGTTGTATGTCGAGACGGCGGGGCGAAGCGAGGCGCGCATACAGTGTGGCCCTAACTTTTTGAATGATATGAAGGGGTGACGTCCAGAAGGCCCGCAGGCTGTGCCGCGCGGCTTGCCAAGACGGCCAGTCTTCCCTGCGCCGCGCAACACACCCTGCGAGCCTTCTGGACGTCATGCCGGGCACGTGGAATAGATCAGAGCATCCCTAGGCCGTGTCCACACAAAGACATCGTCTTGTCGTAACGACCTGCGGTTAGACTTGTCCCTTTCACCCGAGCCATCGCCCTGGGCACCCCCACATGACCAAGCCCGTTTCCGAGATCGAAGCCCGACACGGCTTCGGCCTGCGCGTGATCGCCGTCTACGAGGTGATCAAAACGTTGTGCCTGATCCTGGTGGCCTTCGTTGCGTTCGGCCTGCACCAGGAACAAAACTTCGAGCGCCTGGTACACACGCTGGAGCATCTTTCGTTGCAGGACAGCAGCGGCATGCGCTGGCGCATGGTGGAATTACTGCAGGAAATGGGGCCCAGCAAGTTCATGGCCATCGGTATCGTGGCACTGGGCTACGCAGCGATCTTCGCAACAGAAGGCATCGGCTTGTGGCTGCGCAAGCACTGGGCTGAATGGTTCACCGTGATCGCCACCGCGTCGCTGATTCCGGTGGAGGCGTACGAGGTGTTCCACAAGTTCAACTGGCTGAAGCTGGGTGCGTTGATCGGCAATATCGCGATCGTGATTTACCTGGTCCGCATTGCGATGCAACCGCACGGGCGAAAACCCTCGTAGGTTGGGTTAGCGCAGCGTAACCCAACGATTTCGCGCCGAGCATGTTGGGTTGCGCGACGCTACACCTCGTGATGGATTGCTTCGGCCGGCAGCTCGCGACGTGGCATCAGCTCCACCAGGTACATCGCAGCCAGCACCAGGCCACCACCGCACAGCATGCGCCAGGTGAGCACGTCACTACCGAACGCTACGGCAAACGCCGCCGCGAAAACCGGCTCGGTGGTCATCACGATGGCGGCACGCGTGGCCTGCAAATGCGCCTGAGCCCAGGTCTGCATCAACATCGCACCTGCACCAGCCACCAGCGCCATATAGAGCACGGCAATCCATGCATTGCGATCAGGCGGCAACACCGGGCCGCCATGACCTGCGGTAGCAAGCAGGCAAACGAGCGCGATCACCGCCATCTGCACGGCAGACAGGCCGAACGCTTCGTCAGCGCGTGACCAATGCCCCAGCGCCACGATGTGCAAGCCATATAGCAAGGCCGAAGCGAGCGTCAGCCATACGCCGAGATCGACGGAAAAACCATTGAGCGAAAGCAGCGCCAGACCCAGCGTTGCCAGGCCGACCGCCAGCCACACCATGGCCGGCATGCGTTGGCGCAGCAGTAGGGTGGCAAGTATCGGCGTGAACACCACATACATGCCCGTTACGAAGCCGCTGACGCTGGGCGAGATCAGAGCCAGGCCCCAGGTCTGCAGCAGCTGGCCGCAGCCATAGATCGCTCCCAGTGCCATACCACGCCAAAGCTGCCTGCGTTCCAGCCGTGCTACGTGGCGATGGAACAATCCGAACATGGCGATGGCAGCGATGATGAAGCGCACGGCAAGAAAATCCGCCACCGGCATGCGATCGACCACGCCTTTGATCAGCACGAAGGTGGAGCCCCACACGGCGGTCATGGCCAGCAGCCCCAGGGTTGCCAGCAGACCGATGCGCGATGGGCTACTCATCGACGAACCATCCGCACCCATTGTCCAGGAATTTTCAGCAGGAACCGGCACCAGATGCCCAGCCACACCACGGCGGCAGTGAGCGGATTGCGTGCAGCCGGATCGAACTTGCGGAACCAGCGCCACATGCCTCGATGCTTGTGATAGCTCACGAACACGGGCCGATGCCGGCTCGATCCACCTTTGCCGTGCAGCACGCGAACATCGCCAGCCAGCAGTACGCGCCAGCCCGCATCACGCACACGGCGGCACAGATCGAGATCTTCGCAATGCAGGAAATACGTTTCGTCGAAACCGTGCAGCAGTTCGAACACGCGCAACGGCATCAGCATGACCGCGCCGGAAATGGCTTCCGCCTCTACCAGCTGATCGGGAATCTCCTTCGCATTCACCCCGCCGCTGCGCTTGAACAGCGTGGCGAGTGCACGCCTGATCAGGGGATCGCGGCGGAATGAGGCGGGATCGGGCACACCTTGCGCATCGCACACTACCGCACCGACAAGGCCGACCTTTTTCTCGTTGGCGAGCACATCCAGCAAGCGCTGCAAGGCATCCTGGTCGATCAGGCAATCGGGATTGAGGATCAGCAAGGTCTCGCCATGTGCCTGGGCGGCGGCACGATTGACTGCCGGGCCGAAACCGAGGTTGGCATGGTTGTAGATCACCTTGAGACGCGGGTCGCTTTCATGCGCACGAGCGATCGCCTGCGGAATGCTATCCGACGATGCGTTGTCGATCAGCAGCACTTCGAGTGGCATCGTGCATGCCAGCACGCTTCTTACGCAGTCGCGCAGGCTCGGGCCGCTGTCGGCGGAAACGATGATGACGCTGAGTTGCAGTTTTGATGAATCGAGTGCAGGCATGGTCGGGCGATGGATTCAGGTGCGGCGATCGTATCGTGGACTCGTAGGCTGGGGTGCAAACCCCAGCGCTGTGATTCTAGGAGGCAGGACCATGGTGGGGTTTGCACCCCAACCTACGGCTCGTCGATCACGTCCTGCCCTAACACATGCGAGAGCGCCAACGGCGGCTGCTCTTCGTCGCGACTCAGCCAGGCCTCGTCGGCATGCCAGCCGTACAATTGCCAATCTCGCAGCCGGTACGGCTTGTCGTGGGCGCGATCGTACAGCACTACGCCACGCCATGCCGCCATCGGCCATGCAAGCCAACGCGCTCCTGGTGCGATCGATACCTGTGGTTCGACATGGTCGATGCGTGCGTCTACACCGATCCGGCAGCTATGCGCGCCGACCATCGTCACATCAGCGGGAGCATCCGGTGACGTGCCGTCCAGCGCTATCCAATACGGCGCCTGCAATTCGATAAGGGTATCGGCGGGACCGATCGGCGCCAACGCCAATTCTTTCCAGTCCGGCGATGCTGCCGCGATGGCTGCACTGCGCCGGGGCTTATGGTCCTGCCAGGATTCGAGCAGCACCAGCACCGAGAAACCAGCCAGCGCCGCGAGCGCCGTCAAAGTGAGGCCGAGCCTATGGTTGTCGAAAGCGAGATAGGCGGCGACCAGCAAACCGGCAAGACCCCACCGCAAGGCATATCGGAGGAAGCCGTGATAACGCTGCAAGCGAGGCAATTGAATCGCCTGGATGGCGGCCAATCCCGACAACAGCGGCAAACCGGCCCACCACGGCATCAAGCCAAGCAAAACGGCCCAGGCGATGGCCAGCAACCAGGCCAGCCATCGACGCCGCTGTGCGGCAAACGTCAGCCGCACCACACCCTTGCGTTACGGAACATGCGCATCCACGGCGAATCCTCGCCCCAGTTATCCGGATGCCAGCTCATCTGCACGCTGCGGAACACGCGCTCCGGATGCGGCATCAGGATCGTCACGCGCCCATCCGCCGCAGTGAAGCCGGCGAGGCCGCCCGGCGAACCGTTGGGATTGAGCGGATAGTGTTCGGTGGGTTTGCCGCGGTTGTCGACGAAGCGCACGGCACTGCCTGCTTTCGAAGGGCTGCAGGACGCCGGAAACACGACGCGGCCCTCGCCATGCGCCACCACGACCGGAATACGCGAGCCGTTCATGCCCTTGAAGAAGATGCTGGGCGAATCCAGCACTTCGAGCGTGGCCAGGCGCGCTTCGTATTGCTCGGAGGCGTTACGCAAGAACTTCGGCCAGTGCTGCGCATCAGGAATGATGTCTTTCAACTGGCTCATCATCTGGCAGCCGTTGCACACGCCCAATGCGAACTTGGTGCTGTCGGCAAAGAAGGTGCTGAATTCTGCGCGCAGCATGTCGTTGTAAAGAATCGATGCTGCCCAGCCACGGCCAGCGCCGAGCACGTCGCCGAAGGAGAAGCCGCCGCACGCTGCAAAGCCGCGGAAATCTCTCAGCTTGATGCGCCCGCTGGCGAGATCGGACATGTGCACGTCCACCGCGTCGAAGCCCGCGCGCGTGAATGCCGCAGCCATCTCGACCTGGCCGTTCACACCTTGCTCGCGCAGGATCGCTACGCGCGGACGCGCCGCTTTGTTGATGTACAGGGCGGCGATGTCATCCGCCGGATCAAATGTCAGCTTCGGACTGATGCCTGCATCGGCATCGTCGATACGCCATTCCAGCTCCGCATCCGCGCTGACGGGGTTGTCGCGCAGACGTTGCATCGCGTGGCTGGTTTCATTCCACGCCTTGAACAGCTGCGTCCAGTTCCACTTGAACAGCGTTTCCTTGTTGAGGAAAAGCTTGATGCCGAGCTTTTCCTTCGGACGGCCGATGCGATTGCTCATGCCGGCCAGGCCATGCTTGATCAGCAACGACTCGAACGCTTCGCGGTTGGCCGTGGCCACTTGCAGCACCGCGCCGAGTTCTTCATTGAACAACGCGCGCAGCGTGGCTTCGGCCCAGCCATCCAAGGTAATTTCCAGGCCGCAACGGCCGGCGAAAGCCATTTCCAGCAGCGTGATGATCACGCCGCCGTCGGAGCGATCGTGATAGGCCAGCAACATGCCTGCACGATTCGCTTCCTGCACCAGATCGAACAGCGCTTTCAGGCGCTTGGCGTCATCCAGATCGGGCGGCATGCCGCCGCCACGATTGAATACCTGGGTAAGCGCAGAGCCACCGAGGCGGCCGCGGCCTGCGCCGAGATCGATCAGCCACAGATCGGAATCGCCGCGATCGAGCCGCAATTGCGGCGTAAGCGTGCGACGAACATCACTGACGCGCGTAAAGCCGGTAATGACCAGCGACACCGGCGCCACCGTGCGCTGCGGCGTATCGCCGTCGTGCCACACGGTTTGCATGGATAGCGAATCCTTGCCAACCGGAATGGAAATATCCAGCTCCGGACATAGCTCCATGCCCACGGCCTTCACCGCATCGAACAAGGCAGCGTCTTCGCCTGGGTGATTCACGGCCGCCATCCAGTTGGCGGAAAGACGCACTTCGTTCAAATGATCGATCGGCGCTGCGGCAAGATTGGTGATGGCCTCGCCCACGGCAAGACGCGCAGCTGCCGCGCTGTTGAGCAGCGCCACCGGCGCGCGTTCGGCTATCGCCATCGCTTCGCCCTGGTAGCCTTCGAAATCCACCAGCGTCACGGCGCAATCGGCCACCGGCACCTGCCACGGGCCGACCATCGGATCGCGTGCGCACAAGCCGCCCACGGTGCGATCGCCGATGGTGATAAGAAAACTCTTGCTGCCCACCGTCGGCAGGCGCAGCACGCGCATCAGCGCCTCGTCCATGCCGATGCCGCTGAGATCCGGAATCAAATCGATACGCGGCTTGATGTGCTTGGTATCGCGATGCATGCGCGGCGCTTTGCCGAACAGCACATCCATCGGCAGATCGATCACCGTCAGGTTGCGACGCGGATCGGTAACACGCAGCACGCGCTCCTTGGTGGCAGTGCCGACCACGGCATACGGGCAACGTTCGCGTGCGCAGAATGCTTCAAACTGCGGCACGTGTTCTTGCTCGATCGCCAGTACGTAACGCTCTTGCGATTCGTTGCTCCACACCTGCATCGGCGAGAGCGAGGGGTCGTCGCAGGGCACTTTCGACAAATCGATCTCGCCGCCTACGCCGGCATCGTTGAGCAATTCGGGGATGGCGTTGGACAAGCCGCCTGCGCCGACGTCGTGGATGCTGACAATGGGATTGTGCTCGCCCAGCGACCAGCAGCTATCGATGACTTGCTGGCAACGGCGCTCCATTTCCGCGTTGTCGCGTTGCACGGAGGCGAAGTCGAGTTCCGCGCTGGACGCACCGGATGCCATCGACGACGCCGCGCCACCACCCAAACCAATCAGCATGGCCGGGCCGCCGAGCACGATCACCGCATGTCCCGGCTGCAGCTCGCGCTTCTGCACGTGTTCGCTGCGCATGTTGGCAAGGCCGCCGGCGATCATGATCGGCTTGTCATAGCCGCGACGTACGCCGGCTTCGCCGGTTTCATGCTCGTAAGTGCGGAAGTAGCCGCCCAGGCAGGGACGGCCGAATTCGTTGTTGAAGGCGGCGGCGCCGAGCGGACCATCGCGCATGATTTCGAACGCGCTGGCCATGCGTGGCGGCAGCGGGCGTTCGACTTCCCATGGTTGCGGCGAGCCAGGAATGCGCAGATCCGATACGGAGAAACCGGTAAGGCCGGCTTTTGGCTTGGCGCCGCGGCCGGTGGCACCTTCGTCGCGAATCTCGCCGCCCGCACCAGTGGCGGCACCCGGCCAGGGTGCGATCGCGGTGGGATGGTTGTGCGTTTCCACCTTGATCGCATATTCGATGCGCTCTTCGCTTGCACGCCACACACCGTCGTCGCCGCAGACGAAACGCTTGCCGGGATGGCCTTCGATCACGGCCGCATTGTCTTTGTAAGCGGAAAGCGTGTAGGCAGGTGAATGCTGGTGCGTGTTCTTGATCATGGCGAACAGGCTTTTCTCCTGCGCTTCGCCATCCAGCGTCCAACTGGCGTTGAACACCTTGTGACGGCAATGCTCGGAGTTAGCCTGCGCGAACATGAAGAGTTCGGCATCGGTTGGATCACGGCCGAGTTCGGCATAACGCGCGGCCAGGTAATCGATCTCGTCATCGGCCAGCGCCAGGCCCAGGTCGGTATTGGCACGGGCGAGTGCTGCGCGCGGGTCGGTGCCCAACCTGATGTGCACCAGATCGCCCGGCTGCCCGGCAAGGAACAAGCCCTGCGCCTGCTCCAGGCGGGTGAGCACCGATTGCGTCATCGCGTCATGCAGCACCCCGAGCACGTCGCGGTAGCTTGCATCGTCGGTGGCCGGCAGGCCGCTTACCTGATAGGCCGTACCGCGCTCGACCCGGCGCGCGTCGAAGCCGCAGTCATGCAGGATATCGGTGGCCTTGCTCGACCATGGGGAAATCGTGCCCAGTCGCGGCACTACCCACAGCGAAGCCATGTCCGGCTTGCTGTCCTTGGCCTCCAGCGCCTCCAGCAAGCGCTGGCGCTGCTCGCCTTCCGGCTCGGCGGCCGCATCGATGACATAGACAAACCAGCAGGCCTGCACGCGGGTGCCACGGTGCAGGGCATCCAGGCGGGCATTGAGACGGTCAAGACGAAAAGGCGAGAGGGCGCTCTGCCCGTCGAGTGCGATCATTGCGGGGGGAAAAGGCGCTAAGCGATAGAAGCGCCGTATTCTACCTGAGCGGCGCCTATCCCTGCGCAGAGAGGGCTCGCGGGGCCTGGTTAGAGCTCGTCCCGCACCCGCATGAACCGTGCAAAGCGCGGCTTGCCACCGGCTGTCTTGCCCTGGTACCGGAACGTCACTGTGCTGCCGACCGGTGGCGGGCCGTGGCGTTGCTCGTCGGTAAAACCGGTGCCGATGCGAAAACGCGTGCCATCCGGCAGTTCCACCAGCAGCGAACCCATCATGCCGGCGTATTTGCCCTTGCCGGGCACATGAGCGACCACGCGGGCTTCGGCATCGTCGAAAGGCTTGAGCTTGAGCAAATCGCCCGTGCGGCCGGCGCGATACAGCGAGGCGCCACGGTGCAACACCAAACCTTCACCACCACCCTGCACGATGTCGTCGAGTTTGCGTTGCAGCTCGGCCGCATTGGCGACTTTGAACTGCGACACCGCCTGCACCCATGGACAATCAATCTGCGCCACAAGCTTCTGCAATACGGGAATGCGCTGATCGAACGTCCCCGGATGTGCAGGCAGGTCGAACACCATGTAGCGCATATGGCGCCATGCCTCGTCATCGGCAGACTGCTGGCGGATAGTGGACGAGGCTTGCTCGAATCGGTCACGCCCCGCCCACAACTCACCATCCATCGGCGTCTTGGGCAATTTGGCGGTAAACCACGCAGGCGCTGGAATGATTGCCCCACTGCGCGTGCGCAGTGTCTCGCCATCCCAATAGCCGCGCACGCCGTCGTACTTTTCGCTGACCCAGTAATCGCTGAGCGTAATGCCGGCATGATAGACATTCGCCAACATCACCGGCGACGGCGTGAGCGTCGCCGGATAAGCCGGCGCAACCAGGGTCAACCCAATCAACAGCGACAGGGTACGTATCACACCTGCCGAACGTTTCGCTTTACGCATGACACTTCCCTGTGAACGACGCAGCCGTTACGACGGCATGCGTCGATGTCGATAGATCAACTACCCTTTCCGGAATGCGCCTGCACCGCTTGCAGCATGTCCTGCGGTGACAGATAACCGCCGATCAAGGTGCCGTCCTCGGCGTAGACTGCCGGCGTGCCGGTCACGCCAAGCCGCAGGCCGAGATCGAATTGATCCTTGACCGGATTCTTGCAATCGGCAGGCTTCGGATCGCGGCCTTTCTTTGCTTCCGTGAAGGCATCGTTGCGGTCGGCGGAGCACCAGATCGACACCATTTCCTTGTACGTCTTGGTTAGCTGACCATCGTCGCCGGTGACGCCGGCACGCGGCCACGCCAGGTATTGCACGGCAATGCCTTCCTTGTTGATGGCCTTGATCTGCTCGTGCAGCACACGGCAATAGGGGCACGTCACGTCGGTGAACACGGTGACCGTGTACTTGGGATTCGGTGGCGCAAACACGATGCGATCCGACATCGGCACTGTGGCGAGTTGTGTCTTGCGATAGGCAGCCCAGGCGTCGTCGGTCAGGCTGGTACCCTTGCTGGCATCGATCAGCTCACCGTTGATCACGTACTTGCCATCGTTGCTGATGTACACCAGATGCCCCGACGCGATCACCTGATAGAAACCCGGTATCGGCGCTGGCGTGATCTGGTCGATCTTCGCCTTGGGGACGAGCTTCAACAACGTCTGGCGCACCACGCTTTCAGGTGTGTTGGCGACGGGAGGCGGTGTAGAAACCGTAGCCTGGGCCAGCGCCGCGCCTGCATGCAGGGTTAGTACGCCCATGCAAAGCAGCCAGAACTTCTTGGACATACAACCTCTTGCCAGGGCGGCTAAGTGAGAGAAATGCGGTAAGTATCGCATATCGACCGCAACGGCCCGCTAGGAAAACCCTGATCTGGTTGTCTCATCACACTTCGCTAACCACGAGGGTGATGCTGCGCGTGCAGTCGCTTCAAACCTTCTTTCGCCACCAGCGTATAAATTTGCGTGGTGCTCAATGCGCTGTGCCCCAGCAGCATTTGCAAGGCACGCAGATCCGCACCGTGATTCAGCAAATGCGTGGCGAATGAATGCCGCAACACATGCGGTGAAATGCGCTTGCTGTTGATGCCCACCGAGATGGCATGGCGTTTGACCAGCGTCCAAAACATCTGCCGCGTCATGCCCTCGCCGCGCTTGCTCAGGAACAGTGCTGGCGGTTGCCGGCCTTTGGCAAGCACCGGGCGCGCCTGGGTGAGATATGACTGGATGTATTCCAGCGCCACCTCGCCAACCGGTACCAATCGATCCTTGCCACCTTTGCCGGTCACGCGCAGCACACCTTGGCGAGGGTTGAGTGCGGCCAGCGGTAGCTCCACCAGTTCGGAAACGCGCAGTCCCGAGGCGTACATCAGCTCAAGCATGGCGCGGTCGCGCAAACCCAACGTGGTCGATATGTCGGGAGCATGCAGGAGGCCTTCCACTTCGCGTTCGGCGAGCGCTTTAGGCAAGCTGCGCGGTGTCTTGGGACGCTCGATCAACAACGTGGGATCTTCGAAGCCGGGTTCATTGCGCGCCATCGACGCATAGAAACGGCGGAACGCGGACTGGCGCCGCGCCATCGAACGCACTGCCACCGGTTGTGAGCCGTGAAAAGCCGAGATGTCCTCACGCCGCGCCGTGCGCAGCATTCGTTCGCGCGTCGCCAGCCAGCGCGACAACGCTTCGAGGTCCTGGCGATAGGCCTGCAGCGTGCGTTCGGCCAGGCCGTCTTCGGACCAGACGCGTTCGAGGAAGGCCGCGATTTCCAGCTCGTCCGCTTCAGCAATGGCAACCGGCTCTTTACTCGTGTTCTGTTTCATGCGCACGATGCTCGGTGTTACGCACAGGTAGTGCAAGCGTGATGCGGCATCCACACATTTTCGGAGTCGATGATCGACCATGACGCAAGCGACCACGATCGATACGGCCTGCCCGCTATGGCGACGCCTGCTCGCCCTGCTCTACGACCTGGTCGCGGTGCTGGCCATCGTGATGGTGGTGGGATTGCTGTGCCAGCTCGCCACCCATGGCCAGCTGATCACCACCGGTGCGCAGGTGCATATCGCGTGGTGGTACCAGCCGCTGCAAGGCTTGGTGGTGGCGGCGTATTTTCTGGTGTCGTGGCTGCGTGGCGGCCAGACATTGGGTATGCGGCCATGGCGCATCCGTGTCACGACCAACAACGGCGCGCGGCTAACAGTGCAGCAAGCGCTGCTGCGGCTGATCATCGCCGCCCTGCCCTTGTTGCTGCTGTTGCTGGCACCCGCGGTAGGCCTTCGCACAGCGCTTTGGACAATCGCTGCAGCGTGGTGTGTATGGTTCGCGGCAGCGCTTTTCGACTATCGCGCCCGGACGGTGCACGACTTGGTGGCCGGCTCCGAGGTACGGCGGATTCGCTGAAATCGCCGTCGCTGGCCGCCTGAGACACATCAATCTATAACTCATTGATACACAAGGCAGCCGCAGCCTGTCGCAATGCAGCATTACCACACATAAACGGCTATGATATGACTTTAGCCGCCAGTGCCCGACGACCATGCTTTACCAGCTCCATGAATGGCAACGCGCCTTCCTCGGCCCCTTGAGCCACTACGCCGAAGCCAGCGCCCGCATGCTCACCGATCCCAGCAGTCCCCTGGCCCAGTTGCCGGGCGCGCAGCGCATGGCGGCGGGCTACGAGCTGATCCACCGGCTGGGCAAGGATTACGAAAAGCCGGCCTTCGGCATCCACAGCATCTCCAATGCGCAAGGCAACCAGATCGCGATCATCGAGCGCATCGACCTGGAGACGCCCTTCTGCCAACTCCGCCGGTTCAAGCGTTTCAGTGACGATCCGGAAACCATCGAGAAGATGAAGTCCGAACCGGTCGTGCTGGTGGTGGCGCCGCTGTCCGGCCATCACTCCACGCTGTTGCGCGACACGGTGCGTGCGCTGCTGCAGGACCACAAGGTGTACATCACCGACTGGACCGACGCGCGCATGATTCCCGCCTCGGCCGGTCCGTTCCATCTGGACGACTACGTCGCGACCATCGAGAACTTCATCCGCCACATTGGCGCTGAATCGCTGCACGTGATCTCGGTATGCCAGCCGACCGTACCGGTGCTGGTCGCGATTTCGCTGATGGCCGCGCGCGGTGAAGCCACGCCACGCAGCATGACCATGATGGGCGGCCCGATCGATCCGCGCCGCAGCCCCACCAGCGTGAACAACCTGGCGACGCAGCAACCGCTGAGCTGGTTCCGCGGCAACGTGATCCACACGGTGCCGATCAACTATCCGGGCCATGGCCGCGAAGTGTATCCGGGCTTTCTGCAGCACGCCGGTTTCGTGGCGATGAATCCAGGCCGCCATCTGAGTTCGCACTGGGATTTCTATCTCAATCTTTTGCGCGGCGACCTGGACGACGCCGAATCGCACCGCAAGTTCTACGACGAATACAACGCCGTGCTCGACATGCCGGCGGAGTATTACCTGGATACGATCAACACCGTGTTCCAGCAATTCCTGCTGCCGCGTGGACTGTGGGACGTAAATGGCGAACGTGTGGATCCCAGCGCGATCAAACGCACCAGCCTGCTCACCGTCGAAGGCGAGCTGGACGATATTTCCGGCATCGGCCAGACCGAAGCAGCGCATGATCTGTGCACCGGCATTCCAGCTTCGCGCCGGGCGCATCGCGTCATCGAAGGTGCCGGTCACTACGGCATCTTCAGCGGCCGGCGCTGGCGCGAAGTGGTGTATCCGCAGGTACGTGACTTTATCCGCCGCTCGGAGTTGGCGCTGGTATCCAGCAAACGCGCCTGATCGCAGGTTGCAAGCACATGGCCGTCATTCCCAAAGCGGGAATGGCGGCCAACTTTTTAGCGGCCAAAGAACGCCGCAAACGCCTTGATCACGCGTTCGACGCCTGCATCATCGACATCCAGATGCGTCACCAGACGCAAGGTCGGCAAATATCCGATGCTGATGCGTATCGAAGCGGCACGCAGATGCGTATCCAGTTCGCGCAGCCGTTCGGCCGGCACGTCAATGAACACCATATTGGTGTGCTGACCAAGCAGCTTGATGCCCGCAATCTCGCTCAGGCCATTGGCCAAGCGCACAGCACGCGCGTGATCGTCCGCGAGGCGCGCCACATGGTGGTCCAGCGCATATGAGCATGCGGCCGCCAGGATGCCGGCCTGGCGCCAGCCGCCGCCTGCCACCTTGCGCCAGCGCCGTGCCTTCTCGACCAACACGGCGGAGCCGACCAGCACCGAACCGACCGGCGCGCCCAATCCTTTCGACAGACACACCGAAACACTGTCGAAGTGCTGTGCGATGTTACGTGGCGAAACGCCGCCCGCTACCGCTGCGTTGTAGAGCCGCGCACCGTCCAGATGCAAGGCCAGCCCGCGCTCGCGGGTGAAATCGCGGGCAGCATGCAGATAATCCTGTGGAATCACACGACCGTGCCAGGTGTTTTCCAGCGCCAGTAGACGGGTACGCGCGAAATGGGGATCGATCGGCTTGATCGCCGCCGTCACCTTGTCCAGCGGCAGCGTGCCGTCGACGTCGTGTGGAATGGGCTGTGGCTGGATCGAACCCAGCACTGCCGCGCCGCCACCTTCGAATTTGTAAGTGTGCGCATCGGCACCGACGATGTATTCATCGCCACGCTCGCAATGCGACATCAGGGCCAGCAGGTTCGATTGCGTGCCGGATGGGACGAACAATCCCGCCTCGAAACCGAGATCGGCGGCAAGACGTTGCTGTAGCGCATTGACGGTGGGGTCTTCGCCATAGACATCATCGCCGACCTCGGCGTCGAGCATGGCGTCGCGCATGGCGCGTGTCGGCTTGGTAACGGTGTCGCTGCGCAGGTCGATCCAGTCCATGGCGTCCTCATTGGGTGAGTGGGGTATCTATGACTTTGCCGGGTACCGTGACTGCGGGCAAGCCACGTAGGCTGGGTGCAAACCCCAACTTGACGCCATGTCATACATGACGATGTTGGGGTTTACACCACCTACGGGCTACGCGCTTATCGCCTCTCGCCATAACGCCGGCGGCAGGATCGCGAACAAACCTTCGCGTTGCGTGCGTCGGGCCAGGCGCAGCAACTCCTCGTCGCGTGTGAGCAATGCTCGTGCGCGAGCCTGGTAGGCAAGTTCCAGGAATTTCTGATCGTCACGATCACGGCAGCGCGGCAGCACCACACCGTCGTTTCTTACGAGGGTGTCCGAGGGCGCGATGCCATGCACGTACCGGTCAAAAGTCGCAATGGCTTGCAGGCGTCGCCGCTCATCCAGCTTCAACTGTGGATATGTCAGCACGGCGTGCCATTCGGCCCGGCAGTCCTCGCGGGTGACTAGCTCGACGTCACCCGCGCGCACCGCTTCCAGCAACGCGACACATTGCGGGTCTTCAAAGACAAACAGATCGAGGCATACGTTGGTGTCAGGCACGAACCGCAATGCGCCGGACACCTCACGCATTTTTACGGAAGTAGAACCAGGCGATGAACACCATCAGGAACGCCGGCAACACGTTCGCAGCCAGCGGCGGAATGCCGTACACCGTACCGAAGCTCACGATGGCCTTCTGCACGAAGTACCAGCTGATGGCGATGATCATGCCCATGAAAATTCGCTTACCCAGGCCGCCCGAGCGCAGCGCGCCGAAGGCGAACGGCATGGTGCACAACACCAACACCATCACGTTGAGCGGATACATCACGCGCCCCCAGAACGGTGTCTCGTAGGGCCGGGTGTTTTCGCCGTTCTTACGCTTGTAGGTGATGATGTGCTGCAGATCGCGCATGGCCAGGTACTGCGGCTGCACCAGCGACTGCTGCAGCACTTCCGGATCGAGCCTGGAATCCCAGCGTTCGTTGGCGGAAGTACTGCTGTGCACGCCGTTGTCGTCCATCGTGGTGGTGCGCACGTGGTCGAGTACCCATTGCTTGCCGACTTGCTCGGCCGTACTGGCCTCATCGAAGCGGCTCAGCTGCCGGCCATCGGGCGTGAGCGTGAATACGCGTACATCGCTCAGCTGTACGAAGGAGTGATCGCCCGCATTGCGCAGCGCGCTGTTCTTGGCGTTGATGATGCGGTCCCCATCGCGCGCCCACAAACCGCTGCTGGTAAGCCCGAGGTTGCCGCCGGAACGCAGACGCAATTGCAAAGCCTGCGCCTGCTGGTCGCCCCATGGCCCGACGGTTTCGCCCATGACGACCACGCCGGCCACCAGCACCGCCACCACACCCACCGCCGATACGGCAATACGCAAGCGCGACATGCCTGCCGCGCGCAAGGCGGTCAACTCGCCGGTGGAGGCCAGGCCGCCGAGCCCCATCAATCCGCCGATCAGCGCCGCAAAGCTGAACATCTCGTACATGCGGCGCGGAATCGTCACCACGATGTAGAAAATGGCATTGCTGAGCGTGTAGCCGTTGCGTCCGATGAAACCGAGCTGGCGCACGAACTGGATCATCGCATCCAGGCCCACCAGCACCAGCCACACCATCAGCAACGAACCGAAGACGGTCATGCCGATCAGCCAATCGACGCGCTTGATGCGCAAGCTAGCCATCAGGCCCTCGCCTTGCGCGGCGCACGCGCTGCATACTGATTGCGGAAATTCCAAGCGGCAATCGCAAACAATCCAAGACTGAGCAACCACATCGGTGTGGCGTGGTGCCAGTGTCCCTTGGCTAGCTGACCGCGGCACAAGGCGAGCAAGTTGTAGTAGAGGAAGAAGCCGAGCACGGCGATGAGCATGCGTCCGTAGCGTGGTTCACGCGGCGTCTGCTTCGACAGCGGCATCGCCAGCATCAGCAACGCCAGCGTCATCAGCGGCACCACCGTGCGCCACGCGAATTCGGCACGCGCATCGGGCGTGGTGTTGCGCAAGAGATCAGACATATCGAGGTTGTGAATCGGATCCGTTTCATCATCTGACTGGATCGCCGACAGCGCGCTATCGTTGCGCTCGTACTTCATGCGGCGCCAGTTGTCTGCACCCAGCGGAATCTCGTATTGCCAGCCGTCGTACAGCGCCAGGTAGCGATTGCTGCTGTCGCTGTTGGAGTAGAGGTTGCCGTGCTGGCCGGTGGCCATCTTCATCACCAGGCTGCCATCCTTGTTGGTGCGTTCGGCGGCGATGAAGGTACGGCCCAGCTTCTGGCCGTCGCGGCTCAGCGTATCGACCAGGATGATGCCGCCCTTGCCTGGCAGCTCGGTAAAGCGGCCCGCATCGAGACCCGCAGCAATGATGGAACGGTTGGCGGCTGCAACCAGGTTGTCGGATGTGCGTGCCGACCAGGGGCCCAGCCACATCGACACCGCACTGACCAGCACGAGCATGATCACCGCCACGATCGCCATGGGTCGCAGCAACCCGCCCATGCCCATGCCCGAGGAAGCCAGCACATGCATTTCGCTTTCGCGGTACATGCGCCCGAAGGTCTGCAGCACGCCCAGGAAGCCCGCCAGCGGCAGCATGCTGGACAAGGTGTCGACCATGTTCAGCCCCAGCACCTGGAACATCACACTGGCGGGGAAGCTGCCCTTGGCCACCTGTTCGAGCACGTGCGCGAAGGTGGTGCCGGCCATGATCACCAGCAGCACGACGACCGTGGCACCGATGGTCGTACCCAGTTCGCGCAGAAAATACCGGTCTAGGATGCTCAGCATGCGATAGAATTATGGGTTCCGTGCCTCGCCAGTCCTGGCAGGCAAACCCGTAGTCTAGCCGGTTCGGTGCGTGCCGGTCTTCCCGCAGGAACTTGACGATGACGCTTCAATTCAGCCCAGCCTCCGCCGCCCCCGAAACCGTCGACACCCCGTGCGTGGTGGTCGGCGTCTACGAAAATGGCCTGCTCACCAGCGCCGCGGCACGCGTGGACAGCGCGGCCGGCGGTGCGATCAAACGCCAGGTGGAAAGCGGCGACATCAACGGCAAGGCCGGCAGCACGACCCTGCTGTTCGCACCCGAAGGCGTGCAGGCCAAGCGCGTGCTGGTCGTCGGCCTGGGTGGCCAGAAGGGTTTCGATGCGGCGCGCTTTCAGAAGGTGAACCTGGAAGCAGCGCGTGCGCTCACGCGTCTGCCGATCGACAGCGCCGTGTCCTTCCTCGCCGAAGCCGACGTCCCCGGGCGTGATGCCGCATGGCGCGTGCGCACCGCTGCGCTGGCGGCCGATTACGCCACTTACCGCTACACCGCCACCTTCAAGCCGCGTGAGAAGACCGGCCAGCCGGAACTGCTCAGCATGGGCTTCGCCACGGACGCACAGGCGGGTCTGGATCAGGCCGTGGCCATTGCCGAAGGCGTGCGTTTCGCACGCGAACTGGCCAATTTGCCGCCAAATATCTGCAACCCGGCGTATATCGCCGAGCAGGCCGTGAAGTTTGCCGACGCCCATGCAGACAACCAAGTCAGCTGCAAGGTGCTCGATCACGAAGAAATGGAACGCCTCGGCTTCGGCTCACTGCTGGCCGTCGGCCGCGGCTCCGCCAACAAGCCGAAACTGATCGTGCTCGAGTACAAGGGCGCCGCCGCAGACGAGAAGCCTTACGCCCTGGTCGGCAAGGGCATCACCTTCGACACCGGCGGCATCAGCCTCAAGCCCGGCCCGGGCATGGAGGAAATGAAATTCGACATGGGTGGTGCAGCCGGTGTGCTCGGCGCATTCGTGTCAGCCGTGAAACTGGGTCTGAAGATCAATCTCGTCTGCGTGGTGCCGGCGGTGGAAAACATGCCCGATGGCGACAGCTATCGTCCCAGCGACGTGCTTACCAGCCTGTCCGGCCTCACCATCGAAGTGCTCAACACCGATGCCGAAGGCCGTCTGATTCTCTGCGACGCGCTGACCTACACCGCGCAAACCTTCCAGCCCAAAGTACTGATCGACGCTGCCACGCTGACTGGCGCCTGCGTGATCGCACTGGGCAAGTACGCCAGCGGCCTGATGAGCAAGCACGACGACTTGGCCGAAGAGCTGTTGAGCGCAGGCGACATCTCGCTCGACCGCGCCTGGCGGCTGCCGCTGTGGGACGACTATCAGGTGCAGTTGGAATCCGGCTTTGCCGACGTCGCCAACATTGGCGGCAAGAACGCCGGTGCCATCACGGCCGGCTGCTTCCTCTCGCGTTTCACCGAAGGCCAGCGCTGGGCGCATCTGGATATCGCCGGCACGGCGTGGGATGAAGGCCGCAAGGGCCTGGCCACCGGTCGGCCGGTGCCGCTGCTGGCGCAGTGGTTGATCGACCGCGCCGGCTGATCAAGCCTGGGAACAGAAGCCTTACGGCTTCTGTTCCCTTCCCTATTTCGCCATTGACGACGATGCCCCGCGCCGACTTCTACCTCATCGCCAAGCCGCGTTTCAGCGAGCAACCGCTGTTGCTCGTGTGCGAACTGGCGCGCAAAGCGTTCGCCGCGCAACAACCCACGCTCATCCTCACGCGTGATTTCGAGCAGGCAGAAGCATTGGATGAGCTGCTGTGGTCGTTCGACGACGACACCTATATTCCGCATCAGCTTGCCGGCGATGACGACGACACGCATACGGCCGTGCTGATTGCCCCGCCCGGTGTCGACACACCTGCGCGCCCGCTGATCATCAACCTGCGCGAACAATGTCCACAGAGCTACGGCGAGCGCGTGCTGGAGGTCGTGGCGGCGAACCCTGAAGAACGCGAAGGCTCGCGTGTACGTTGGCGCGAGTATCAGCGGCTGGGCTTTGAAGTGAACAAGCACGACATGTGATGCGGCCCGGCAATGGGCGTGCCGGCTTACGCTAGATGAGTCTGTTTTGAAGCGGCCGCGCGTGCCGCCATCGCGTCCTGCATCGCCGAGGCCAGTTGCATACCGTTCAACGGTTTGTGCAAGAACGCGTCGATGCCCACCTGACGTCCACGCATGATCTCCTCCTTATCGCCACGCACCGTCAAGGCAACGATCGGCACGTGTTCGCCGATGACTTCACCGTGACGTATCAATTGCGCCACCTGGAATCCATCGATACCAGGCAGATCCAGCTCAAGCAGCATCACGTCGCACGGTTCCGTAGCCAGTTCCGCCAAGGCATTCAGGCCGTGATTGGCATGGCGCACGCAGTGCCCCTGATATTCGAGCATCGCGCGAACGGTATCCGCAATCGTGGGATCCCCTTCCACCAGCAAGACATTCAGCACGCGCCGGTGACTGCGATCCGATTCATCCCGCGCCGTTGCCGGCGCAATTTCCAAAGGCAAACGCACGTGGAACGTGCTGCCTTCACCCAGGGTCGAATCCAGCGTCATACGGCCGCCCATCAGCCCGACCAGTTCGTTGCAGATTGCCAAGCCCAGGCCGCTGCCGATGCTGCGTTGCGGACCATCGTCCTGCTCGAAACGGCTGAACAAGCGCACGCGGCTGGTTTCGGAGATGCCGGGGCCGGTATCGCTCACGTCCAGCGACAACATGTCATCCGTCCAACTGACATGGATACGGATGCCGCCACGCTCGGTGAACTTCACCGCGTTGTTGACCAGGTTGAACAGCACCTGGCGAATACGCAACGCGTCGCCGATCAGCAAGGCAGGCACGTCTTCATCGACATGCAACTCGAGTGTCAGGCGCTTAGCGTGCGCAGCACCTCTTTGCAGGCGCACGACATCCTGCAATACCGGCCGCAGTTCGAATGGCGTCGGATCCAGCACGAGCTTGCCGGCTTCGATGCGCGCCAGATCCAGCGCATCGTTCAATAGCTTGAGCAACAGGTTGCTCGCGCGCTGCATGGATTCGGCATATTCGCGCTGCGTATCGTTCAAGGGCGTGGCCAGCAACAACTCGGCCATGCCCATCATGCCCGTCATCGGCGTGCGGATTTCGTGACTGAGCGTGGCAAGGAAGCGGCTCTTGGCGGCGCTCGCCTGCTCGGCGATCTGGTGCCGCTGTTCCGCGAACAGAATGCGGCGGCGGTGCGCCAAGCGGCGGCGCCACGCGTGCATCACCAGAAAGCCCAGGGCCACGATGACGCACACATAAAGCAGCCATGCCCACCAGCGCAGCCACGGCGGCGCTTGCACGACGATGTGCAACGGCGCGGCAAGCTGGACCCACTCACCCTCTGAGCTGCGCGCCATGACATCGAGGGTGTAGTTGCCACTGCCAAGGCCAGTGAATTCGCGCTCGCCATGGTTGTCGCGATCCACCCAGTCGCTGTCGAAACCATTGAGACGGAATCGATACTGATTGGCCGAAGGATTGATGTACGAGAACAACGTAGCCTGGATGTGCAACTGACTGTCGCGCCAGCTGACGCGGATCGGCTGCGGATTCAAAGGCAGATACCGCAACATCCCCTTGTGCTGCACGGTGATCCCCGTCACCGACAACGTAGACGGCAAGGGCGGCGGGTCCACCTTGTCCGGATCGAATCCAACCACACCGCCGTTCGTCGCCGCATAGAGATAGCCATTGGGCAGCAACGCATAACCGCGGTCGAACTCGCCATTCGCAAGGCCATTCTGCAAACCGACATGGTAGAAGCTGCCCTTTGCAGGATCGTAGCGCCACAGTCCTTCGATGCTGAAAATCCACACGCGTCCCAGGCAATCGAGGTCCACGTCCACGGCACGCAAGGATGGCCAGCCGTGTTCGGCGTCTACCGTCTTGTCCAGCACCATGCGCTGGCCATCGTGGTGGTAATGCGACAGGCCATCCTCGGTGGCCACCCAGACACCGGTGCGATCGAAGTCGAACGCATCAATGGCTTTGCCGACAGGAATGCCCGGCACCATCACGAAACGGTTGCGTGTCCGATCGAACCACATCAGGCCGCCATCGCTGGCGTACCAGAACGTGTCCTTGTAGAGCGTCATCTGGCTGCCCCACATCACCTTTTCGTTCGGCTTGTCCATGTCCACCGGCGACACCGCCAGCGTTTCCGGATCAATGCGGAAAATGCCGTCACCGAAGGTACGCGCGTACATCATGCCGTCGGGGCCGGGTTCGACCTCGAGCGGACGATCAAGCACCTTGTGTTGCGGATCGACCTGGTCGAGCCGGTTGTGCACATAGTCGTAGCGATACAACGCGCCCTGCTGATCGATCCACAGGCGCTGGCGGAAATCTTCGGTCATGCCGACCACATCGCCGCCGAGCCCGTCGAGAATGTGTTCGACCTTGCCGGTCACAGGGTCCAACCGGTCGACGCGGCCATCGCGTTCCCCTACCCATACGTGCCGGCCATCGCGGCCGCGCGCCATGCTGGTGGCCATCGAATCACGCAGGCTGTCGGGATCGTCGGGAATGTGCGTGAAACGGCTGAAGCGGTTCCAGCCGGGAGCGAGATAGGCAACACCGCCCTCGAATGTCGTTACCCACAGGCCGCCTTCACGATCGACCAGCGTCTGCCATATCCAGATACCCGGCAGATTGCCATGCAGTAACGGCTGATTGACCAATTGAATGACGGGCGCATCCGGGCTCATCTGCAGATACATGCCACGCTGAGTGCCGATCCACAGGTGACCGGCCTTGTCGCGCGTGCTGGTCATCACGTTGGTCTTGTGCGGAATGGTCGGTTCGCCAAACAGTCGGGCCACGTCGTCCGGTCCGACCATCAACAAACCTTGCCCGGTGGCAACCCGCACTTCATTGCCCTTGCCATTGATGCGCCAGGCATCCATCGATTGGCCGGGGTCTGCAGGCTTGATGCGTACGAAGCCACCATCAGCTTCGCGGCGAAACACACCGCGATCGGAACCCACCCACAGGCGTCCCTTGGGGTCGACATACAACGTAGCTACTGTCCCAAAATCGCTGGGGTACAGACCGAGCAAGGGATTGGTGACATGCTCGAAACCCTGGCCATCGGGCAGCATGCGATCCAGACCGTCGCCGGTGCCAACCCAGATCGTGCCGTCCGGCGTTTGCACGATCACCCACACCTGATCGCTGGCCAGGCTTTGTGGATTGCCCGGATCGTGTCCCCAGTGCGTGAATTTGCCTGTCGCAGCGTCGTAGCGATTCAAGCCGGCGTCCAGGCTGCCAGCCCAGAGCTTGCCTTGCTGGTCGACCAGCAAGGTCGAAATCTCGTTGTTGTAAAGCGAGTCCGGATCGTTCTCGATGTGCCGGAACACCTGGAAGCGCACGCCATCGAAACGGGCAAGGCCGCCCTTGGTGCCGAACCACATGGCGCCGTCATGATCCTGGACTACGGTGTAGACGACGCTGCTGGGCAGTCCATCCTGGGTGCCATAGCGGCGGAACTGGGGCGTCGGCAACGGCGCGAGGTCGGACGCATGAGTAGCCGCCGGCGGAGCCGGTGGGTTTGCCACAGATGCCGCTGCAGCACCGCCGGACGCCGACGCACCCAGCAGCAAAGCCAGCCCCAACATGAAAACCGCCACGAATCGGCCCTCACCCTCAAGCACGTCAGGCGAAGCAGTCACCCTACCCGTGCGCGTCGCAAAGAGAAATCATGCCAGTTCCGTCTGACTGTCGCACGTGTTGTTCATGGCAATGCAACAATCCGTTTCTGTCCGTGCGCTGGCGGAGCCAAAACGTTTCCGCCAGACTCCTAGGATGAACCTTCGCCGCCACGCCAATCTGTTGCTGACGTCATGTTTTGGCTGTCTGTCCATGCAACCTGCGCTTGCGGCGTCCGACAATTATCGCTACGACACGGTGCACAGCCAGATCGTCTTCAGCATCGACCACGATGGTTTCTCACGCCCACTGGGAAGGCTGCATATCGCCCAGGGCTCGCTGCGCTTCGATCCTGACGACTGGTCAAAATCCAGTACCGAGCTGGATATCGACATGCGCAGCCTGGACATGGGCGACGCCAGCTGGAACGACGCGGCATGCAAAACCTCGCTGCTCGATTGCAAGACCTATCCGACCGCGCACTTCGTCAGCACGTCGGTGGAACGCAAGGACGATACGCACGGCATGCTGCACGGCACACTCACCCTGCACGGCGTGAGCCAGCCGATCGATATGCCCTTTCGCGTCAATCGCATCGGCAAGACGATCTATGGCCTGCACACGGTGGCCGGTTTTTCCGCCACGGCCATGCTTGATCGCACTGTGTTCGGCATCAACGGCTTTCCCAATGCCATCGGCCATAGCGTTGCGATCTGGCTGGAACTTGAGGGCATTCGCGACAGTTCAAACAACGATAAGGAGCATCCATGAGTTTGCGTAGTGACGGCCGCCAGTGGGGTTCGGTCGCCAAGTTCTTTCATTGGATCGTCGCCCTGGGGATTCTCGGCAACGGTATATGGGGCTTGCTGATGACCGGCATGGCACCCTCGATGAGCAAGATCAGCATTTATGCCCTGCACAAGTCGATCGGCCTGACCGTGCTGGCGCTGTTTGCATTGCGCCTGGCCTGGCGGCTGTATGACGGCGCACCGCCTGACGAACCCATGCCGCGTTGGCAGCGTGTAGTGGCGCACCTCACGCACGCATTGCTGTACGCGTTCATCCTCGCCATGCCGTTGAGCGGCTGGTTGTTCAACTCGCTGCACGGTTATCCGCTGCAGTGGTTCAAACTGTTCAATCTGCCGGCGCTGGCGGCGAAGAACGACGATCTTTCGCATCTCGCGGGCGAGGTGCACGAATGGTTGTTCTACCTGTTGCTGCTTGTGCTGGCGGGACACGTCGGCGCCGCCTTGAAACACCATTTCTTTGAACGGGACAACGTATTGCGACGCATGCTGCCCTTCGCTCGCGTGCGTCAAAGCAAGACAACTTCAGGAGAGCTCACATGAATATCCGTATTTCTTCCCTTGCCCTGTTGCTTGCCTTGGCAACGCCATGCATCGCCAGCGCTGCCGATTACACCGTGCAATCGGGTAGCACGCTTGGCTTCACCAGCAACTTCCAGGGCAGCAGCTTCGATGGCCACTTCGGCAAATGGACCGCCGCGATCAGCTACGACGCAACGAAGTTGGCCACGTCGAAATTCGACGTGACGGTCGATCTTGCCAGCGCCAAGACCGGCGACAATGATCGCGACAGTGCGCTGCCTGGGGCAGATTTCTTCAACGTGGCGAAATACCCGCAAGCCCACTTCGTCACTACCGCATTCCATCAGCAAGGTAGCCAGGTGGTTGCTGATGGCATGCTGACCTTGCGCGGCGTGACCAAGCCGGTGAGCTTGAATGTCGTGTTCAAGCCGCAGGGCAACGGCGGCACGCTGGATGTAAGTGGCACGGTGAAGCGGCTGGATTTCGGCGTGGGCGGCGGACAGTACGCCGATACGTCGGTGATTGGGCCGGATGTGAAAGTAACCGCGCATCTAGTACTTAGCTCAAAATAATGCCGTAGGTTGGGGTGCAAACCCCAACATGGCGTGATGGCAAATTATGGCGATGTTGGGGTTTGCACCCCAACCTACGTCTATCGCTCGGCAATGATCCAGCGCGCCACCGCCACCGCATCGAACGGCCAGTCCAATTCACGCCCCGTGCGCACCTCGCACAGCACCGGCACCCGGGTGCCGTAGCGGCGCTCCAGCTCTTCACTGTCATCGACCCACACGCTATCGAAATCGGGCAAGCGCGCCTCGGCCAATACGGCCAATGCGATGTCGCACAGGTGACAGTAATCGCGTTGATAAAGCACGAAATCGGCCATACGTGCGCTTGCAGAATGCCCCGGCGGAAATGCCCGCGTAGAATAGCCCGTTCATCCCCGTCATCGCAGTGCCCCCACATGGCTGTCAGCGCCTTTGATATCTTCAAGATCGGCATCGGCCCGTCTTCCTCCCACACCGTAGGCCCCATGCGTGCGGCAGCCCGCTTTTCCGAGCGTTGGCTGGAGGAAAAAGGCGCACTGGATCGCGTCACCCGCGTGCGCGCGGAGCTGTATGGATCGCTGGCGATGACCGGCCGCGGACATGGCACCGACAAGGCCGTCATTCTTGGCTTCGAAGGTGAACACCCGGATACGGTCGATCCCGATCAGATTCCCGAGATTCTCAAGCGTGTGCGCACCACGCATCGCATCCGCGTGCTCGGCAAGCATGAGATCGATTTCGACGAAAAGCGCGACCTGGTGTTCAACAAGCGCCAGAAGCTGCCGTTCCACACCAACGGCATGCGCTTTACGGCCTATGATGCCGACGGCAACGAACTGGCGACGCGCGACTACTACTCCGTCGGTGGCGGTTTCGTGGTCAACCACGATGAGGCAGCGGAAGATCGCATCGTCGCCGACACCACCGAACAACCCTACCCTTTCCACACGGGTGAGCAATTGCTGGCGCTATGCGAGCAGCATGGCCTGACCATTCCGCAGCTGATGATGGAAAACGAGAAGGTCTGGCGCAGCGAAGCGGAAGTACGTGCCGGCCTGCTGACGATCTGGAAGGCCATGCAGGGTTGCGTCGAGCGAGGCCTGCGTTCGCCGGGCACGCTGCCGGGCGGCCTCAAGGTATCGCGCCGCGCGCCGGCCATGGCGTCGGAATTGCGCAACCAGCCCGAAGCATCGCTCAAGGATCCGCTCACCATTCTCGACTGGGTAAACCTCTACGCGCTGGCGGTGAACGAGGAAAACGCTGCAGGCGGACGCGTCGTCACCGCACCGACCAACGGCGCTGCGGGCATCGTGCCGGCCGTGCTGCATTACTACCATCGCTTCTGCCCCAAGTCCGACGAACACGGCGTGGTCGATTTTCTGCTTACGGCGGCAGCGATCGGCATTCTCTACAAAGAGAACGCCTCCATCTCCGGCGCCGAAGTCGGCTGCCAAGGTGAAGTCGGTGTCGCATGCTCGATGGCTGCCGGCGGTCTTACTGCGGCGCTAGGCGGCAGCATTCACCAGATCGAGAACGCCGCTGAAATCGGCATGGAACACAACCTCGGCCTCACCTGCGATCCCATCGGCGGACTGGTGCAAATTCCATGCATTGAGCGCAACGCCATGGGCGCCGTCAAAGCCATCAACGCCAGCCGCATGGCGCTGAAGAGCGATGGCAAGCATCGCGTATCGCTCGACAAGGTGATCAAGACCATGCGCGATACGGGTCTTGATATGAAGGACAAGTACAAGGAAACGTCGCGTGGCGGGTTAGCGGTGAACGTGATCGAGTGCTGAGGTAGGTTGGGGTGCAAACCCCAACATTGCCACGTACACCGTTGCGTTGGGGTTTGCACCCCAACCTACATTCAACGCTCGAAGACGATGCTGGCAATCGCCCCGTTGGCATCTGTGCGCGGCTTCATGGAGACATCCCAGCCGTAGAGTTCGCACAGGCGTCGCACAATCGCCAATCCCAGGCCGGCGCCACTGCCACCCGCACCTTCACCACGCACGCCACGCTGGAACAGACGCTCCGCGTCTTCGGGTTTGATGCCGGGGCCGGTGTCGATGATGTCGATGCGGCCTTTTCCGACCTCCACCGTGACACGGCCTTCCAGCGTGTATTTGATGGCGTTGCCGATCAGATTGGTGAGTGCTACCGATAGCACGGAAGCGGGTGCATTGACGGTCACCGAATCGTTCTGCAGCAGCTCGACTTCGATCGGCTTGTCCCGAATTTGCGGACGCTGGCTGTCGATGACGTCGGTAGCCACTTTCGCGATGTCGGTGATTTCGCCCCGCGTAGGTCCGCGGCGTTCGGCGCGCGACAGCAGCAAAAGCGCTTCGATCAGCTCGGTCGCCTGACGTGATGCTCGCTCGATGCGCTTCAAGCGTTCGCGCAGTTTGTCGGTGAGATCAGGCGAACCTTGCAGCAGTTCGGTGGTGCTGGAAATCACGGCCAGCGGCGTGCGCAACTCGTGGCTGACATCGGAATTGAATTCGCGGTCGCGCTCGACCATCGCCGTGAGGCGCGTGGAGTATTCATCGAGCGCCTGCGCAAGCTCACCCACTTCGTCATCGGCAAAATGGGGTGCCAGCAGTTCGGCACGCCCCGCCTTGCGAAAGTCACGCAGACGATGCGCCAGCTCGGTAACCGGCTTGAGTACTTTGCGCGACAGCCACATGCCGATCGCCAGCGACAGCAGGCTGAACAAAATGACGGAAGCGATCAGCGATGTGATGAGCTGGCGCTTGCCTAGGTCCTCACGACTGATGTCATAACTGATGAAACCGATCAGACCATATTTGCGCGCGACCGCAAGCTTGTAATGTCTGGGGTGGCCGTCCTTGTCCACGTCGTGCATGTCGTACACGCCAGTTGCAAGGTTCTGCCAGCCGAGCGGTGCCTTGTAGATGGTACGGTCGCTCCACATCCAGGCGTCGATTAGGCGCGATCCCACCGGCTGACCGGGATTGCTATGCGCATTTTCGACCGCCTGATCGACATCGCTTTGCAGACTCGCATTGACCAGCTGATTCTCGACCTTGGCGCGCACATACAACGACGCAGCCGCGAACAACGCGCTGAGGCCAAAACCAAACAGCGCGAATGAGATCAGCAGTCGAAATCGCAGCTTACGCCTGGACTGCATCCGGATCGACCATGCGGTAACCGATGCCGTGTCGTGTATGGATCAACGCCTTTTCGAACGGCTTGTCGATCGCGGCGCGCAACCCGTGGATGTGTACACGCAGACTGTCGCTGTCGGGCAGTTCCTCGCCCCACACCTTCTGCTCCAGGTCCTGGCGCGTGACCACGGAGGGGCTGGCCTCCATCAACGCCTGTAGAAGCTTCAGGCCGATCGGGTTGAGCTGGATGGACTTGCCGTCGCGGGTCACCGTGAGGGTGTCCAGGTTGTAGGTCAGGTCGGCCACCTTCAGCACCCGGCTCTGTGGACCTTTGCCACGGCGCGCCAGCACTTCCAGGCGCGCGGCCAGTTCCTGCAGGGCGAAGGGCTTGGTCATGTAATCGTCCGCGCCGGACTCGAAGCCGGTGAGCTTCTGTTCGAGCGCATCGCGGGCGGTCAGCATCAGTACCGGCGTTTGCTTATGGGCTTCATGGCGAAGCTTGCGGGCCACGTCCAGGCCATCCATGCCCGGCAGGGTCAGGTCGAGCACGATGACGTCGAAGTCATGCACCACGGCCAGATGCAGACCGGTGACGCCATCTCCGGCGAAATCCACGACGTGGCCACGATCTTCCAGATAATCGCCAATGTTGGTGGCGATATCGCTGTTATCTTCAATCACTAGAACGCGCATGCGTTTCTCCGCTACGCAACCGGCGCACCGGCCGGGACGTCTCCAAGCTTAACGAGTGCGCGGCGCAAATGTTAAGCGCCATGCTGAACGCCAGCATTCGGAAGGGGCATCGGACAAAGAAAAAGCCCGGATACCGCGACCGTGCGTCGCTGCACCCGGGCTGAAGCTACTGCCCCGATACCGTCGTCTGCTGTCGCCCTTGCGATTGAAGTAGCGAGCAAACAAACAGTGAGACCTTTATAGGGGTCAGGCAGTTACGTGGCAGTTAACCCGCACTCACTGCTTGGTTAATGGGGCAACATCCTTGGGATTTGTGTTGTCGGCGTGAAAACAGCTAAGCACGCTTCGGCGTCTTGCCAACGTGCCGCTCCAGATGACGAATGATGTGTTCGGCCACATTCACGCCCGATGCCGCTTCGATGCCTTCCAGTCCCGGCGATGCGTTGACCTCCAGCAGCAGCGGACCGCGCTTGGAGCGCAGCAGGTCGACGCCGGCGATGCCCAAACCCAGGGCCTCGGCGGCATCCACCGCAATGCGCTTTTCTGCAGTGGTCAACTTGGCGGCTACGGCAGTGCCTCCACGGTGCAGGTTGGCGCGGAATTCACCGGCCACCGCTTCGCGCTGCATCGCCGCAACCACCTGCCCACCGACCACGAAGCAGCGCAGATCGCTGCCCTTGGCTTCGGCGATGAACTCCTGCACCAGGAAGTTGGCGTACAGGCCACGGAAGGCCTCCACCACGCTTTGCGAGGCGCTGCGTTTTTCCGCCAGCACCACGCCGGTACCCTGGCTGCCTTCGTTGAGCTTGATCACGTGCGGCGGATCACCCAGCATGTCCAGCACGTCGGTGGTGTCGTCCGGGTTGTCTCCAAAGACCGTGACCGGCATGTCCAGACCTTTTGCGGCAAGAATCTGCAGACAGCGCAGTTTGTCACGTGCGCGCAGCACGGCGTCGGACGAATTGGGGGTGTACACGCCCATCATCTCAAGTTGGCGCAGCACCGCCGTACCGTAAAACGTGCTCGACGTGCCAATGCGTGGAATCGCTGCATCGATGTCGTGCAACGCCTTGCCCTTGTAGCGGATCTCCACCTCACCTGGCGAGATGCGCACATAGCACCGCAGCGGATCGAGCACGCGCACGACATGGCCGCGCTCGCGCGCCACCTCGACCAGACGCTGGGTGGAATACAGCCGCGCATTGCGCGAGAGGACAGCGATTTTCATGGCTTTTGCACCATAGTATGCGCGGGCTTGGGCAGGGTGTAGGAGAGTGCAGGGTCGACCTTGAAGCGCCCGACCAGGGCGGTGCGCCCCAATAGCATAGGAAACAGCATGTGCCGTCGATCCGTCAGATTTATGTCAACCTCGAAACGCTGGCCAGCCAGCATCACTTCGGTACGAATGAACCAACGCTCACTGCGCCCCCCGCCGGTGTCGACCACCACACGCCGATCGCAGGCTGGCGCCTCGCATTGCACCTGGCGTGCCGATCGACGGCCAAGCCCCACCATGAAGCGCAGCCATGTCTGCTCATCACGCGTAAAGGTTTCCAGTTCGTCCACGTGAAGCGAACTACTGCGCGCACCGGTATCCAGTTTGACCTTGAGCGAAGCGATGCCGAACTGCGGCAATGCCAAGCGTTCCCGCCAACCGAGGGTAATCACATCCGCCATGTCAGCTCACGCTGTCGGGTTGGGAAATCTCAGTGGGGACCGGAGAGGGATGCTTGGAGCGGGTGAAGGGAACAATAAGTGCACCTTAACTCGTTGATTAAAAACCATCTCTAAGCGAAGACTTGCCAGAAATGGCTCTCCAAGAGAGCGTCGATTATCACACATATTATTGATACTCATCACCCGCATTGACAATGAAGATGCTCGCCATGCGCCGCCGTCACCATCCGACGGCCTGCTTGTCACGGCTGCGCTGCAAAGCCGCCGGCCTGATTGCACTTGCGGAACTCGGCCTAATCACGCTCAGGAACGGAATGCCTGAACTTCGTCGGACTTGAAGTGCTCTTAATCAAGAGTGTCCCGATCAGCCCACGGAGGCGGCGCGTCGATGAAATCCACACACAACTCCCTACTCTACCTAGCTATGGCAACCTTGATGACGGGTCCTGCCGCCGCAGCCGATCTCATCAATTTCTGGAACAACCCGCAGAAAGGCGGAAACAGTTTCAACGGAGCACCACCGGACCAGGCTTATTTCAATGCGCTTGCGGAAACCGGTGCGACCTGGGTGCGCCTGACCTTCAGCAAATGGGAAGGAGAGGGGCGCGATTTTCTTGTTGGTGACGCCGATCATTATGATGGACTGAAGACTGCGGATCTCGCGGTCCTGCGCAAGACGCTTGACGCGGCACAGACGGCTGGCCTCAAGGTCGCCATCGTTCCTTTGGTACTGCCAGGAGCGCGTTGGACGCAGCAAAACCAGGGCAAATTTGACGATCGCCTGTGGACCGATCCCGCCTTTGCCAACCAGGCAGTGCGCTTCTGGAGAGATCTTGCCGCTGCGCTGAAAGACCACCCGGCAGTGGCGGCCTATAACCTCATCAACGAACCTGCGCCTGAAAAAAACACTGACCTTCCCGAAACCGCATCCATGCACGATCTCGAAGCCTGGCAGAAAGAACAAGCAGGGGGACCTCACGATCTATTGACGCTCTACGAAAGAATGATCGAGGCCATTCGTGCCGTCGATAAGCTCACACCCATCATGGTCGATAGCGGATTCCACGCCGGCTCACGCTCGCTCGCGGCATGGCCCCGAACACTGGACGACGACAAGCTGCTCTATGCCTTTCACATGTATGAGCCCTATGAGGCAACCAGTTCGCCGAACATGAGGCGCGAGAAGCCCTTGCGCTACCCAGGCACGACAACCGACTACGCCGACGGCACCTGGATATGGAACCGCAAGGGCGTCGCCAAGTATGTCGACCTGGCATTCGATTGGGCAAAGAAACATGAGATCAAACCCAATCGCGTGGTGGTCGGCGAATTTGGCTGCATGCGTCGCTGGACGGATTGCGGCCCTTATCTTGTCGATGTGATCGACGCCATCGATGCCCGTGGCGGCCACTGGGCTTTCTATGCTTTCCGCGAAGATATATGGGATGGCATGGATTACGAACTACCATTCAGCCTTAAACCAGGTCGGTTCTACCAATTCACGGAACAAGGCAAGAGCGAGGAGCTGCCACGAAACGGAGTACTGATGCAGCTGCTAAAAACTCGCATGCGCCGCTAGGGGTGCTTGTGCTGGCGTCAGATCCACATTTTCCCTTACCCCGGTTCGCGCGTGAGCTGCCACAAGGCGCGCATGAAGAGCTTGGGTTTCACCGGACCGCAGACCTCCAACATCTCAGTGATGTTCAAGGTAGCGTTCGTAGCACCGATTTTCTGACCTACCCATAATCCACGCTGTGCGATGGTCAGGGGTAGCGACATAGGCTGTTCGTAACTCACTCAGCATATCCTTGCGAAGGCATGCACCTCGGTCATGGCTGTGCGCAAATGTCTTTGCCATGACCAGCCGCATTGTGGTGAACATGTCTATATGTCATGCGGTATTCTTATCTAGAATCAGGTGTCTTGACGGGCGTGAAGTGGGAATCTCACGCAGAGCCTGCGTAGGTTGGGGTGCGAACCCCAACATGGCATGGCGATAAGCATGGCGATGTTGGGGTTCGCACTCCAACCTGCGAACACAAGGCAAGATCAAGCGTTACCACAAACCGGACATCTTCTCTTAACCCGCTGTAGTGAACAGCCTGGCTAAGGTCCGGCACCCATCAGATGAAGCAATATCCGATGATACGGCCTAATCGCGCTGCTGCTCGGGTGTGGAATGAGTCTTCCATGTAATCGGACGCGGGTCGGCAACCGTGTTTTTTTCCTGAGAGAAGTCGCCATATTGCGGCGCTATATCCGGATCATCTTCCCAGCTGGCCTGCTGCGTGAACTTGCCTGTCTTCCGATTGAACTTCAGATAATGGTGGGCGGTTTTGCCGCCCCAGTCGGATGAAGGAAGCGATATGTAATGAACCGAATACTCTTCATCATTCACATGGCCACGCACGACATACACACCGTAGTGCTCCTCCCCTTGCGAAATGATCTTGTACATGCCGTTGTCATAATAAAACAACGTCGCATCAGGAAAGGGCTTCTTTTCATACATTTTTCTGTAGAAAAGCTTCTGCTGGATCGTAGGCTTGCCCAACTGGACACTGATTGACGCTTGTTCAGTGGTGTCATTTCCAACAGGCGAAAGAGGCATGGCGGCCAACATCAAGAAGGAGATAAACATATTTTTCTCGTTACGGTAGCGATTTTTCTGGAAGCGACGCCCATCTTTGACAAAAAATGGACGCACACCAGCGTAAGCACGCTTGAACTTCGCGTCAAAGGGGAACGCCATCAAATAGCAAAACCAAGGCCGTTTCTACCGTAATCTTCTCGATCTTTATCGTAAGCGTAAGCTGACATTTCTTGCTTGCATCGCATCCCTGACTTCTCCTGCATATAGCCGCATAAAAGTGCACATCAATTGCGTGCTATTCAAGCGCATATAGGGTTGACAGTTGATATGACTCTACTACCAACATACTCGTCGACTTTGCAACACCTGTCAGGCAAATCCCGTGCTGCCTATCCCTCTACAACACTATGGCGAAAATTTCTGCCATACATATGTATCGCATACGCCAGGTCGCATTGATCGATAGTTCGCGCAGGGCACACGGAAGTTCCTAGGGTATGAAAAAAGCCGGGACCCATGGCGCTAGCCACTTCTTGCAAGCGCCATGGGTCTTGGCACTCGCCCCGACTCCTTCAATCGCGTCACCTGATTCATGTCTCTTGCCCGCGGATGCACGCCAGCATTTCGTCCGCAGTGGGTGCACCGTTAAACGGACATCATCAGACCACCAAGCCTGGCATAACCATTCGCGGCCTAAACCTTCATCGGCCATACCCAGCAAAGTGGCCATATCTTCTGTTGTCACGAGCCGGTCCATGTCACGCAGTGACATCACTGCCACCAGGCAGCACATAACGGAGGTTGCCGTCCCGGTCGTAGCACGGCAAGGGCAATTGATCTGTGTCGCGGCGATCAATCTCCACCCGCACAGGGCATTGCAACGTCCCATATGAACTGGACCTGCGCAGATGCGGTATCCAACCCTGCAGGGTGCGAGTGCCGAAGTGTTCCGTTTTAAGCATAACGATCATCCTTTTTTCGTTGAACTCAACAATGCCAGTCCTGGCAGCGAACATGTGGCCTGTATCAATCGGGCTGTAACCGCTTTCGCTGACGTACAACGTCGGTGCTACCTCCCACCGTGGCCTACGCAGGTTGCGCCTGGTCGTACATGACACGGGGTGTAGGTGTTGGATCGTCACGCCCAGGTTGCCAGCCTCCGCACCACGACACTCAGGGTCCACCGCGGCCTCTCTCGGCAGCACACCGACCTGCGCTGACCACCACGAACATGCGTACCCAGCCGCTATTGGCGCAGTTGGCGGAAATGAGTTTTCATCAATAGCAAGGCTTCATTGCAGACGATGCCCTACTGCATCTAATGCAGAAAACGCGAGGATGATGCATGCTCATTGATAACTGATCACAACCATAATATCGCTGGAGACTGCACCGGCCGTTGGCGTGCCGGTACGCCAGTAAGAAACACTTAGAGGAAGCGTGGCCGTGCCGCTGGACGCATCGACATCGATCGTGCGCTGATCCCAGCTGTCATTGGCGGGAAGGATGTGCCTTTGTCCATTGATGTTCCATGCCAATCCCACATCGATACCCTTCGCCCCATCTGCAGCCATGTTGGCAAAGCGATGGCCATCCGCTGACGATGGTGTTCCGCTAAATGTAAAACTGGCAATCGATACACCCTGACAAACAGCGCTGATCAAGAAATCCTTATAGCCAAAACCTTCATGCGATGCTGGAACATTCTTGAGCTGAAACGTATCCAGCACGACCTTGGCAACGGTAATGTCAAGATTGCAAGTGGGATGGGAGACGACAATATCCAACCCACCCAATAGAAGCGTGCCAAGCAGCGTAAGGGAATTAAAAAGGGGTACGCTACCTTTGGCACTCGGAACGTAGGCTTCGGTCGCATAGTCACGCCCAACTAGAGCACCAGGAAACCTGCCCGTAGCAATGGGACCCGTCTTTACAAGTTGCATGCTGGTATTAAGTGGCCCCAAGGCACTGTAGACCCCGAAAAATCCTTTGGCACCGCTACTCGGACTATCCGCTTGTGCCAATACAGGGCTTGTTTGCGCAGTTAAGGCTTGGCCATTCCAAAGAATAAGACGCACGCCAATGCCCGGATAGCCTGTCTCCCAGACGTCATTAAATCCGGACGCCAGCGATAGCGGTGTGGTCAGGGTAATGTTGCGGACCACGGGGTTGCCTATGGGAACGTTGCGGCAAATCATCCTGCTGCTCGTGCGGACGGTGAAGTTACGATCAACAAGCTGCTCCCCCACCCCTAATGATGATGGAACCACCAGCGAACCTGCTCCGGGCGTAAACGTCGCGTCGGACGGCGTATAAGTGCAAGAAGCATTACCCCGGGCAGAAGCTTGATGTGAGGTCATCGCTATGACCAAAGCAAAGCACGGCTTCCACCCAATAGAAGATGTTCTTGCATACCCTTTGGAGCGCACGGAAATTCGCGTACTTGTGACAAAGCTTTGCGCTCGAACGCGAGCTGCAAGGCCGTTTAATAATGTCGCCATCATGGATTCATTTCCTCTTGATCAGACAAGGCTGACAAAAGCGCATCATTTAGAAAGTCGATAGCTTCCAGGTAATAGATAACGATAAGGGAGGCATGGCCAGCCGTGCTCAATGCATGAATCGCATCGAACGAACGCCGGTGCTGCTTGCCTTGCGGTGGCAAGTCTGATCAGCGCGCACCGCGGTTTGCACCGATGGCGAAGGCATACTGGTGGTATGTCTAGACCGCAGGGCGAAGTGAGGCGCGCATACAGTGTGGCGGCGGATGCGTGGAATGGATCAGAGCATGCCTAGTGGCTACCACCCGACTGCCAAACCCACACCCACAGACACATCGCTGGATGAAGCCGAACCGCCAAACGACAGATTTACGTTCGGCCGAAGTTGGCGTGAATAACCAATGGCAACCGCAGATTGCCCCCCCTGATTGCCCACACCTACGCCCAACCGGTTCTTGGTTTCCAACCCTTGCGCGCTGAACGCCATCTGCCCGTAAGCAGCGCTCATCGCCCCCATGCGATTGATGCGCCTGTCGATTTGATGAAACTTCTGGTTAGCCCAATCCGTTACGTTATTGACCGTATCCTGCACCTGGCCCCAGTTAGCGGCATCGGTACGCTGCGTAGCGGCTGCTACATGGGTGATCTGGCGTTCGTTTCCGTCTGAGCCCACTGACACCGTGTTGTCGCGGTCGGCGATGGAGTTGGCACCCAGCGCCACTGAATTATTGCCCGTAGCTTTGGCATTGAATCCCAACGCAACACTGTTCTCGCCCGATGCGCTAGAGCTTGCACCCACAGCCGTGCTACCGCTAGCAGAAGCTACCGCACTCACCCCGGTGGCGGTACTGCCGGTGCCCGAAGCGACTGCACCGACGCCCGCTGCCGTGCTGTTGTCACCCGAAGCCACGCTGCCGTTGCCGATTGCAGTGCTATAGGAGCCCGATGCACCAGCGCCAGCCCCAACCTCCATACTGTTTTCACCCGAACCGCCGCGCGGGCCGTAGACGGGATCACCTCTGCCGATCGTGCCGTCGGCAATGCCCTGTTCAATATTGCCCACGCGGCCGTTTAGGTCACCCACCTGGTTATTAAGCCAGTCAAACTGATTTTGAACGTTCTCTTGCAGATCAAACAGCTGACCACCATTCACGGCCTGCATGCTGTCAGCCGCAATCAAGCCGCCTTTCAGATTGTCGATCAACGTACCACCCATACCACCCAGCGTAGCCGTGCTGAGCGTGAAATCGTCGTACACCAGCGCGCCAAGCTGCTTGCCGTTGGCATCGATCAAACCCGCCGCCTTGAGTTGCGCGATGGTCACCGCATCGCTGTCATCCACGCCGTTGGCGACGTTGGTGAGCTTTACCGGCGACGTTGTGCCGGCACCGCCCAAGGTGATCTGCGACTTCGTCGCTGGATCGTCATACAGCACGGCACCCGCCGCAACATGACCGATCTGCGTTCTCAAGCCGGCAATGTCGTTGGTATTCGTGATGACACGACCATCGAGATTGGAAAAGGCGCCTTCCACACCGCCCGCCACCGATTCACCATTGAGCTCATAGATCGGTGTCGTGATGGAACCATCCGGGGCAACAAGAGATCCACCACCCAACGCAACAACCATGCTGTCGGCGGTGCCGAACAGCTGCGCACCATTGATCGCATCGGTGCTGCGTGCACTGACGTTACCGCTGGCCACATTAGCGAGAGCTACCGGCACGACTGCCCCCGTGCCGCCCAACGTCACCTTTCGCTTGGTCGCGGGATCGTCGTAAAGCACCGCGCCGCCAGCCACATCGCCGAGCTGGGTCGTCAAATCAGCAATGTCGTTGGTGTTTTTAATGACACGACCATCGAGATTGATGAAGGCACCTTCCACGCCGCCCGCCACCGGCTTGCCGTCGAGCGTATAACTCGGCACCGTGATCGAGCCATCCGTGCTCACAGCGGAACCGCCACCCAATGCAACCGTCACACTGTGCGCGGTGCCGAACAGTTGCGAGCCGTTAATCGCATCCCTGCTGTTCGTATTGACGTTGCCGTTGGCGACGTTCGTAAGCCTCACGGGCGATGTTGAACCGGCACCACCCAGAGTAACCTGCGTCTTGCTGGACGAATCGTCGTACTGCACGCCACTGGCTGCGGTATGGGATATCGCGTTGTCCAATTCAGTGAGCGCGCCCCCGATCGTCGTCTGCGCCCCGCCATTGGCCAGGTGATAGACAGGCCCATCGAGAAGACCAGTCGTGGCATCGAGTGATGCGTTGCCACCAAGCGCCGCCGTCACTGAGGAAAGCTGCCTGACGTTCACGGCATCCGTGGCTTGCGTGCCTTCAGCCACATGAGTGATCTGGCGCGTCAAGGTGCTGTTACCTACCGACAAGCTGTACGCCCGGTCGGTAGCCGACGATTCGCCAATGGCAATGGCTTCGTCGTGGGAGGCAGTCGCGGCTTCGCCAATCGCTATAGCGTGAACGGCTGTAGCTTGAGCAGCCGTTGCTGCAGCTTGGCTGCCGCCGATAGCGATGGAGGCGTAGCCCACCGCATTCGCATACTGACCGATAGCGACGGATGAGTTGCCGGATGCCGACGTGTTATGCCCTATGGCGGTGGCACCCTCTGTAGTCGCTTGTGAGCTGACACCCAGGGCAGTCGTTCCTGCCGCTGTAGCATTGGCCAATGAACCGATTGCCGTGGCATTGCCAGCCGCTGCCAGGCTTCCTTGGCCAATGGCTGTGGTACTGATATCGCTAGCGGAAGCCGATTCCCCTACCACTACGGCACCATCGCCTTCCGCGATGGCGCCATAACCTACGGCAGTGGCTCCTGAACCGATGGCATTTGCGCTCGAACCCAACGCCGTAGCATTTAACTGCGTTGCATTCGCCCAGCTCCCCACCGTCAGCGAACTATACCCCGTCGCGGATGCCTGATATCCCACGGCGGTTGAACTACCGAGGCCTTCTGCAGTCGCGTTAGCTCCCAGGGCAACCGTTCCGGTATGGCCGGCCGACGCGTTTTGTCCGAGAGCCACCGAGGCACTGGCATAAGCAAATGCGGTATCACCAATGGCGACCGCACCCGTCGATCCGTCAGCACTACTATAAGTACTCGCATTATTGCCGATAATCACGGCATTGCCGACAGCCTTGCCCAATACATGACTCGGCGAGTATTGATCGGTAGCGTTTGCGCCGATGACAATGGAATTGGCTCCATTCGCCGATCCACCACCCGCCTGATAAGCGGCCAGCACTCCGATGTCGGAACGGAAGGCAGCGACTACGCCGTCATTTTCGGCGCAAATGCCCAATGCATCCAACGAGCCCTCACGTCCCTCCGCAGAGTGGCATATGTCAGTGGCTGAGACAGCACCTGCCGATCCACCCATCAGCATGGTCGCCATGGCGATCATCGCCTTCTTCCGCTTCACCGTCTTTTTGTGGCTCTTTGCCAACTCGGACGCAACGACGAACGAGCCCGTGGCAGCGTTCCATACAAGCTTGTAAACCCTATTCAATTGAAGTGCCTCATAACTCGTGTCAACGTACATACCGCCGTCAACGCCGCGAATAACTGCGCCGACATGGCAGGCGTGCCCGCAGCGCCAGTTCATCATCGTGTCCAGCCTTGGCCATTGGCGTACGCTTTATTGGAAACGCATCATGGAGATGCGATGATTTCCGGTGCGAATGCCCTGATGCCCTTTGCAACAGTTTCTATGCATGGCTGCAAAAGAATAAAATTTCTTTGCTTCATTCGGTGGTAACGGAGTACCGCACATCTTTATCAATCTAAAATTCGTCGCGACATCGCTCGGCATCATTGGCAGTGTCATGAGTAGTAGACACATGAAAAACAATGCGAAGAACATTAGATCGCCATGCGAAAACTGTTTTCCCAATTACCATACTTAAGACGCCGCCCTTCATTGACAAATACATGATTAAGCGGCATCACGTAACGCCAAAAATGCTAACTTTTTTTCAGCTCATTAATCATAGTTATTAAGACGTGGATACACTCGCATTTTCATCGAGGCGCAGCCATTTATCGCACTCTTATCCTTAGGTTTATCCAAGTTTTTGCCCGCCATTCCATCGAAATAGGGGGTTACTTTCCACTTCATTTCGAAGCGAGTCGTCATTCCGGCGAAGGCCGAAATCCATGACAAGTACGAAGCGTGGATTCCGGCCTTCGCGGGAATGACGAGCCGTTCTGAAACAGCGTTGTCGTGAACTTCAATTTTTCCGTCGGAACGACATAAAAAACGTAGGGAAACCTAAGACTCTGATCTCAGTTATAGCTCAGGCTGACCATGACCTTGCTCTCAAAACTTCCGGCTTTCACCGGCGCCTCCCGATAGTAGGCAGCTCTGAGATCGAGCGCGGCGATGCCGTTGGCTACGTTAAGCGTGCGCGTCCGGTCGCTATCGACACCGTTAGCGGGAATGATTTTCCCATCGGCAGCCGACTCCAGTTGCAGGCTAATACCCAGCCCATCACCCGTGTTTTGGAAGTGGGTACCATCGGCACTTGGCGTGCCGCTGAACAAGAAACTCACCGTATTGGCGTTACTGCTGCAATTTGCAGTAAGGGTAAAAGGTTCGTATCCAAAACTTTGATTGGAAGCCGGCACGTCGGCGATAGGGTATGGCTTCAACTGGATGGTTCTTGTCACATCCCCAGCACTAAGGTTACACGTGACGTTATCTTGGATAAGGCCTTCCACGGTGATGGTGCCAGTGGTCGCGGCAAAAGCTGCAGGCGTGAGCGAAAGCGCTAGCGTGATACTCGCTGCTAGCAGCGATGATTTAAAAAGACACATAACTATTTACTCCTACAAGAGGCGCTACGATGTTGCTTCTCAGTTGTAACCCAGGGTCACGGTGACTCTGCTGAGGAAAGTGCCGGTGGTCACCGCTGCAGCGCTGCGTGAATAACCCACTTCCACGGGAAGTTCCGCTACACCACTGGAAGCATCGACCGAGAACGTTCGCTGCGCCGACGTGCCGTTGGCAGGAACGTCGCCATAAGGCGTACCCACATGCAGACCCAAGCCCTGCGCGGTACCGGTGCTGGCAAACAAACTGTCATCGACAGTCGACTGTGCGCCACTGAACGTGAAGGATGCTGTCTTGGCATCTTTGCAGTTGGCCGTAATGGTAAAATTTTTGAGGCCAAACTTGCCATTGGCGACTGGAACGTCTTTGAGTTGAAAGGAATCCAGCTGCACATCACGATTCACATCACCGACACTGAGGTCGCAGGTGGCATTTTGAGCGACGATATTGAAGCCTCCTAGCCATAACGTATCCATCTGAGTACGCGATGTGAAATGAGTTATTGATGGAACCCAGCTCATAGCGTAACTCGCTATGTCAGCTGCAATTTGGCGGCGCTCAAACGCACCCGTGCTAATTGGGCCTGTCTTTATAAGTTCTATACTATTGTTTACTCCACCCATCAACGCCGTGGCTGCGACAAACCTAGGTCCGCAAGATGTGCAGCCAGGACCGCCTACTGCGCTACGTATTGGACTAGGATTCGTAGACAAGGCACTGCCGTCCCAAAGGCGAAAACGCACTCCAATGCCTGGATAGCCTGTCGCCCAGACATCGGAAAATCCGGGCACTTTCGACAACGGCGTCTCCAGTAAAACGTTATACACCACGAGGCCTCCATTAGTTAAATTACAATGGAATGGCCCACCTCCCGTGAACGAAAAGGTAATAGGAATTGTTGATCCGTCAGGCAGCGATGATGGGACGACCAACGACCCGGATGAAGCCGCATACGTAATGGTGCTGGGCGAAAACGTACACGCGGCAAAGGCTAGGTGAGAGGTCATTGCCATGATCAAGGCAAAGCATAGTTTCCAAATGGAACATTTCGCTTTACGACCTTCGGAATGTGTACAAACCCGTGCACTCGCATCACGCCCTGATGTTCGAATGCAAACCATCAGGCTCAGTAACTTCATCATCATGGTTTCGCTTCCTCTTGATCATGCGCCGCCGGCGAAAGCGGCATCGTTTCGAAAGCCGACGGCTTCCAATTGGTAGATGACGGCACCGTGGCTGGCGCCACGGTCGTTCCCGATCCTGTTCCCGACTTCACTCCCACCCCCGTACACGACGCACGAATCGCATCAGGCGTACGCTGCCGCTGCTTGCCCAGCGACGGCAGGTTGTAATCGATATGGCATTGCTCATCCGCCGCATTGCCCCACTTCACCGTCAACGTGCCGCTATCAGCCACGCCGCGCACATACAAGCGGCTGGCCTGTCCCACCACGCCCACGCTCTTGCCATTGGCATCGAATACGTCGGCGCCGAAGGGCAAGGGTTCACCATCGGGATGGTCGGCCTTGATCAGCACCGCGCGGCCGCTTTCGGTTTCAAACTTGAGCGGCACCACCGCGCCGCGGCGCGGCGCGACGTTTTCGGAGGCGTTCTTCAGCTCGACGTCGGCGGAAATGTTGGCAGGATCGAGTTGCACCGTATTGAGGCGGTATGGCTGCAAGTACGGCACCACGGCATAGCCGCGACCATCCACTTTGATATTGTTCGACGCGCCGTTGACCACCGCGCCCGCCGCGTCGGGCGCGTGGACGATGCCGATGGTATCGGTGACGGTTTGCGCCAGCGTCACACCGCCCGGGTGTATCACCATACCGCCCGACATACCGAACGAAGCCGTTCGATAGCCGGTGCTTTGCGAGTAATTGCCGGTGAGCGTGGCCAAAGGCGCGTTGTATTGCACATTGGCGTTGCCACTCGTACCGTTTTGTTGATAGTGCGCAGCAGAAAGCGCATACGTACCTTGCGACTGTGCGCCGAACTGACCATTCAAGCCGACCAGCTGGCTGCTGTTGTTGTTGCTGTCGTGAACCAGGGTGGTGTTGAACGTCGGCGCGCGCACGGCGCGGCCCAGCGGAATGGACGCCGTGAGATTGAACTGCGTATCGTTGCGATGCATACCCAGATCGCGCTGGCGCTGCGCCGTGAGGGTATAGGTAAGCAACTTCCACTGGTTCATGTAGCCCAAGGTGAAATTCACCTGGTCGGCGCGGCGGGTCCAGTAGCTATCCGTCTGCCCTTGCAGATAGAGCTGCCCTCCGCTCTTGCCCAGCGACTGGTTGACAGAGAGTTGCAACCGGCTGCGCAAACGATCGTAATTGTCAGGATCGCCGCCTTCCAGCGCCAATTGGTGCAACGACACAGCATCGCGCACGCTCAGATAACCGCGGGTGGAATAGCGGTACGCGCCTAGCGAAAAATTCAGACCGCTATCGAAAGTCTTGCTGTAGCGCAGCTGCACGCTCCGGCCGCTCTGCGGGCTTCCCATCGGCAGCGTGGTGCGCGCCTGCGTCATGTCCAACGAAAACGCACCGATGGAGGTGCCGAGAGCGCTGCCGAGCGTGAGCGCACCGTACCCCTGGGCGAAGGTCGCACCACCGTAGCCGGTGACCCGATTGGTGAGGCCGCGCTGGAGGGCACCCTGGGTAATAGCGGGCTTCACCTTCAAGCCGGCGTCGTCCATCTGGCCCAATGACACGGAGTACCGGTTATAGCCTTGGCGCAACAACTGGGGCGTGGCGGCATAAGGCACCAGCAGGATTTTCTTACGGCCGTCGGCTTCGTTGATTTCTACTTCGAGGTCGCCGCCGTAACCATTAGGGCTTAGATCATCGATCACGAACGGACCGGGTGCCACGGTAACTTGGTCCAGAATCACGCCGCGTTGGCGGATGATGACTTTGGCCGTGGTTTCGGCCACGCCGCGCACCACCGGTGCATAGCCGGTCTGCGTGGGCGGCAGCATGGTGTCGTCGGTGGCCAGCACCGCACCGCGGATGCGCACGCTGTCGAGCACGCTGCCATCGGTATAGACCTGGCCCGCCATCAACTGCGACTGCAGTTTAGGCAGATCTCGCTGCACGTAGATGTCGTTGTTCTGGTAGCGGGCACCGCGTGAACCGCCGGTCATCAGCGAACCGGTATGGCGCAAATGCCACGGCCCCAGATTAAGGCCAGCAGTAAGCCCCAGATAGCTGCTGGTGGACGTGCGGCCGCCATAGGTATTGCTGTACGTGTTGAAGTTGTAACCCACCATGGCCGCCGGCACGCCGCTGTCCCAGCTTTCCGGATTGACATAGCCGCGCGCATTGCGCCGCATGTAGATCTGCGGCACGGTCAGGGTGAGGCTCTGCTCATTGGAGTCGAAGCTGGCGGTTGCGCCGGGAATGTATTGACCGATATCACCGCAGAAGCTGCCTTCGGGCATGGGCAACGCTTGCTTCGCGGCCACCTCGCCATGCGCGGCCGCCTCCTCGGTTTTTCTTTGAATGCCGAGCAAATCGATGCCCAGGCGGATCAGCAAGTCGCGGTCGTAGCACGGCTGCGCGCTCGCCTTGCCATCCACGGCAGCGAACGTTACATCCAGGCGGTTGCTCATCAGCCCGCCATTGATGGTGACGTCCGCACGATAAGTGCCAGGCAGCACTATGTTGCCTTTTTCGTAGCGGGAGAGGTCCACCTGGCTGGTGTGGCTGCCACGCGGCAAAAAGCCCGCATCGAACTCCACCGCTTCCGGTGCGGCTGCATTAGCGGGGTCAAGCGTTGCGGCGGGTGAGGCGGGATCGGCCGCCGCCGTACTCGCCGCGCACAGCAGGGCGGCGTGGACGAAAAAGCCTAGCCGTTTGCGCGGCAAAGCAAGCGCGTGGGCTTGCCCCGCCGAACCGGGATCATAGGAACGCGGATGCATGAATGAACTTCCATGAACAAAAGTGTGGATTCCCTCCGAATACCCGCGGTACGTCGGAGACACGAAATATCAAAAAAAGAAATGCAGCCGGCGACGGCTAAAACGTGACGGCTGTCTTGCCCGGCTTGCGTGCGCCGAAGTCGTCAATCGAGGTGAACTCCACCTGCGCGCCGGCTGCCGGCATGCTTTTCAAATCCGGCAGCGGAAAGCGCAACGTGCCCCCGGGAGCCACCATGCTGTTTTTGACGTGATCGCGCTGGCCACGCGCATAGGTGCGCGCACCATCGTGCAGTTCGACTTGCTCGAACGACACGTAATAAGGCGAGGGGTTGCTCACTTCCAACGCATAGCCTTTGTCGGCGCTGACGAGCTTCCAGCTCAACTTGGATGGCGCATCGTTCACGTCGTACGGCAATCCAGCGGGACGGTAGAACACCTTGATGCGTGTACGGAACGCGAATTGCAGCAAGTTGCGTGCGTTGCCATCGTCATCTTTGGCCGCCGGCTTCGGCGGAACTTCCAGCATGTTGAACCAGAAAAGACTCTCCTTGTCGGCAGGCAGCGGTTCGCCCATAAAGGCCATGCGCACCGCCTGCTGCTTGGAAGGATCCATGCGGAACATCGGTGGTGTGAGGGTAAACGGCACGTCGGCTTTATCCGGTGTGACGTTGTCGTCACCGCTGTCCATCCATATCTGGATCAGCGCCGGCCGATCGCCCTTGTTATCGAGCCGTACCGTCACCTCCCTGTTCTTGGCCGGATAGACCACCCGGGTGGTATCGATAATCACGCCGGCCTGGATCGGCATGGCGCTCAGCGCCGTCATCAGCACGGCGAACACCGCGACAACGCGGTTGGCAATGGTCATAGCTCTGCTCTTGTAGAGTGAAAAGAGGCCCGCCTCACGCGCGAAGCGGGCGCAACTAGGCGTACTGTGCGAAAGATTTGCAATGCTCAGTGGCTTAGTCGTAGACGACTTCGTAGCCTACGCGGGCATTGACCTCACCCACCGTGGCATGGCCATTGGCGGAGTAGTACCGAGCATCCATCGGAATCTTCGCCTGATTGTTGGTGATCTGTACGCCCTCCGATACACCGCCATCAGCCAGATTGATCACCGTACCGTCCTTGTTGAGGATCTGAATCTGGATGTTCTGAGCACCGCCCGGGTCAGGATTTAGATAGCCGGTATTCGCATCGATCGATTGGCTGGTCCCATCGAACTCGACATAGGCGATATGGCCATTGGTGCAGCTGGCGTCACCGTTACCACCGATCACGATCTCAAACGGGACCGCGTCGCCAGTAGACGCTGGTTGCTGGAATGCGCCAACGGGAGGGTGGTGCATATCAACGGTCTTGTCGGCATTACCATGACCCGGGTCCTGGCCTTCCACCAGACAGGTTGTAGGCGAAAGGCCACCCTCGAAGGTAATGGTTCCGTCGACGCCCGCGAACACCTGACATGGCACTGCACCGACAGCTAGTACAACAGCGGCCGAAACAATCGAAAATTTCATTTAGCTAGTCCTTTTAGAAGAATAAATGGTGTATTCGAGAAGCGAATCGCGCTGGAGTCCGGCCACGCAACGCATCCTCGCCGCGGATTCTTACCGGATCAGATAAGCGACCTGCGGTAATTAATCACTACATGACTTTTTTGAGGTGCGGAGTACCGAACCTCAGCTCACTTCAGTTGCTTGGCGTTCGCCGTCTCGGCGTAGGTTGGGGTGCAAACCCCAACAGCGTCATGCTTATCGACTTGCCATGTTGAGGCTCGCGCCCTGAGATATCCCCACGTTTTTCCGCCAAAGACCAACGGCAAATCAAAAAGATAGTTGCAGCAACGCCGGGCGCTTTTGCTCGTCATTCCGGCGAAGGCCGGAATCCATGGCGAGTACGAAGCATGGATTCCGGCCTTCGCCGGAATGACGCCGAGGCAGGACTGACTTTTCGCGGCGACGACGCTTCGAGAGCAAAAAAAGGGATATCTCAGGGTTCGTACGCCAACCTACGCGGGCTCTGCACGAGATGCCCCATCACGCCAGCCATCAGGAGAGAGCACGTCGCAACATCCGATGTGTGACCAACAGACAGAGCCTTCCTCGCTCCTCAAAGCTGGGCACATCCATGTGCCCTCTCCACGTGCGCCGGGGCGACGGCGATGAACGTAATTGGCCTAGCCGTAGTTCGACGCCGATCAGGATAAATTTCGCCACGAAGCGAGAGTCAGCACGCCAACAAAAACTCCCGAATGCTGATCTACGACGGCGTCCTCGTTAGTAATAACGCTCCACCAGGGCGGAAAGAATGGCCACGGTTTCGACATCCAGCTCGCCGTCATGGCGCGCCGGCCGAAAATGGAGTTGAAAAGCTCTTATTAACGCGCGCTTGCCGGCCGGGTTTGTTGCGTTACGGATGTCGTAACCGTATTTGCTGAGCATGTTGAAGACCTCATCGTCCGCCGGCATCTTTTGCGCGTAAGCGCGCAAATATTTGACATGAGTGGTTTCTTCGTACCACGCCCCGACCCCCGCTTGATGTAGCGCCTTCCATGGGAACAAAGGACCGGGATCACTCTTCCTGCCAGGCGCTATATCCGAATGGCCGATCACATGGGTGGGAGAGATGTCTGGGTAGCGCTGGAGAATGTTCAGTGCCAGTTGTTCAACGGCTTTGATCTGCTTGGCGTGGTAAGGAAGGAAAACAATGTCTCCGTCCTTGTCATAAGCCTGATTAACGATTTCGATACCGATGGAAGTATCGTTGAGATTGTCGCGCCCCCTCCAGTAACTGACGCCCGCATGCCATGCGCGCTCCTTTTCATCAACAAGATTAAAAATGCGAATATCTTTGAATCCCTCATGGATATAGGATTCGTCGGATGGATCTGGCACGAGATAGTGAGCGCTTACGTCCGAGCCGGTGAGAGTGCGGACTGAGCTGTTGAAATTGGCCGCCGTATAGTGAAAAACCAAAAATCGCGCGCGCTGATTGAAGCTTTTACCGGATCGATAGCCGTTATAGTCGATGGCATACATAAAAACTCCTTTACATAGTTTTTGATCGCTGATGGATGAGACGGCGGTCGCCACCTCACCTCGAAAGTTCTATAGATCAGAGAAAGATGTTCTCTGGCGAGTGGAATAAATCCACGCATGAATGTACTGGCGATATAAGCGTATGAGGGGGGTATTGGGGTATTGGAGCCTCGTTACCTGAGGTTTCCCCACGTTTTTTTTCCCGTCATTCCAACGAAATCCAAAGTTATTTCGACCCTATTTCGAAGCGAACCGTCATTCCGGCGAAGGCCGGAATCCGTCGCCAGCACGAAGCATGGATTGACCAGCTTCGCTGTCGCAAAGCTCCTAGGCCTTCGCCGGAATGACGAGCGGCCCTAAAAAAGCATTGTCGTGAACTTCAATTTTCCTACTCGAAAGACGACAAAAGCGTGAGGAAACCTCAAGTCCAGTACCGCCTCCAGGTACAACCAGCCTAATAAGGACGCGTGTTAGGCCACTCGCTTGACGATCCCATAAATATCTACCCCCCTCTCATGCATCGATATCTCTAAAAGATGCAGCCAAGAGCCATACACGCATATCATCCGTTAAAGCATTCAAATGACGACCATCCCTTCATCTTCTATGTCAGGCGCACCTCCTGCCACGAGGAATACTGACAGCGCTTCCGATGAGATCATTACTGCTCCGAATGTTGGTGCCATTCGATATACGATGTCACAAGGCCCTGATGCCAATTGGGACATCGCTATCCGGAAAGACGGCAACCATCTCAGGGTGTATAAACCCTTGTGGCGTAATCTTGGTTTCGGCCGCGAAAATCGCCCCCCGGCACCACCGCCGAAAATTGCCGGGTATCAATACCAAGGAGAAACAATCCAAGGTGATGTCTCGACGCTTTCGTACACGCCAGAAGCGACTTCTACCCCCGGTTCAGTCGCACCTTCGAACGATGACCCTTGGGCGAACACATTTCCGTTTTCCTTGACCAATACACTGGCACGTACGCTCAAATCCAGCCCTGCGCAATCGCCTGAAGGCATCAAGTATCACCACGCTCGGGCAGTGGGCGCCATCGTGGAAATAAAACCCGATGGGCAGGTCAATCATCTGGGCACCGGCTTCCTGGCAACCTCTCCGTATGATGGTGACTCCAATATTTATGTCGTGACCAACAGCCATGTTATTCGTGCCAACGATGGCAAAAGCCGAAAGGAATTGTGGCTTGGCTATGAAAATCCAAACAGCGATCCGGAAGAACGGATAGCGCTATCTGGCCGCCCAGCAGAAAACGCTGGACTGGATTACGCCATATTTCGGGTCAAAGACGAGGACAAGGCCAGGGCAATCCACTTCCATCCGTTGCAATCCAATCCGTCAGGTTCGGGATTTATCGGAGACGACATCTACATGCCCAATCATGCCAACCGTAGCATCAAGGGCATTTCATACAGAGATAGCTCTGGAAGAAACACAAGAATACTTCAGATGACATCCGACCTTGGATCAAAATATCGCAACCAGGTGCTCGTGCACAATGCGTTCAATTCGCCTGGAACATCAGGCTCACCCATTATTGATAGCCATTCCCATAACGTCGTAGCGCTCAACTTTGGCGGCATTGGCCTGGGTAGAGCAGTCAATATATTGACGGTATGGACGGATGCACGACCGCAACTCCAGCATGAAACATAACTAAAAACCGAAAACACCAACTCTTTACGCAATGATCATGATCCAACCGGAAGGCATTCAAAATGCCATGCGTTGCTTCTCAGTGAACGATCCACGCGACATATGATGTTAACGTCAAAACTAATCTATTCGATTATGAACTCATCGATATTCAAATCCAGGCGAAAGTGCTGGGAAGGATGCTATGTCCCCACCAATGACGAGCGCCTTGCCGTATGGGCCCTGCGCTACTACGGCACAGGTCATCACAAGAACAAGCAGGATGTGAACAACCCGGATGAAACATCCATGATTAAAGAATCCACTACGACAGATCTTGAACTATTGAATCATATCGATAACAGGTCACGGACAGACTGATATGTTAATTATTATCGACACTGAAACATTGGCCAACTCAGCCAACGCCGCAATTCTTTCCGTGGGAGCCATTGCCTTCTCCCATGAAAGCGGTATCGACCCTATTAAATTTTATTCGAAGATCGATCTTCGTGAACAAGATGGACGAATGATCGATCCAAATGTCGTGACGTGCTGGATGCGGCGCGCGCAGGAAGACGATCATGCCATTGACGTATTCGATGGCGAACGCGAACCCGTCCGCGTAGTGCTCGAACAATTATCCACCTACATCGGCGCTCATTTGGCAGTCGATGGCGAAGTGTGGGGCGATGGACTCGACTGCATGACCATAAGGACGCTTTACGAGGAGTTTGGCATAGCGACACCTTGGCGCAATGCACAGCAACGTTGCGTAAGAACATTGAGAAGCCTTGTCATGCAATTGGATATCGAAATCAATGTCTCTCATGACGTATCGTCCTGTCAGGAGTTGGACGATGCCGAGTGGAATGCCCGATTTATTTTGGCGGCCGTGAAAAGCCTGCATCGGCGTCAAATCGACCGCCGAGTTACGATTTAACACAGGGTAGACGTTTAATATTATCGATCGATGGTTAGCGTAGCCTAAAGCTATTCGATCGTAGCGATTTTTTGTCGTTGATCAATCCTAAATCAAAGAGGATATTCATGAGCGTCATAGGAAGTATTAATCCCATTTCATATTCTAATAATTATGGCGTAAACCCATCAAACTCGGGCAGCGTCAGTCAGAGCAACAATTTACAATCACGAGTCCAGTCCGTCTCCTCGCCTTTTGAGCAGAGTTCGCAAGGGTCGGGGCAAGCAGGCAGCTCCCAAGGCCAATCCTCCATTTTTCAAAATTTTTTCCAAAACATTGTCCAGGCCCTTCAGAAGTTTATTCAAAGCAATCCGATAACTTCACTCATTAACTCAGCTGCCCAGTCAATTATGAGCTTGTTTGGCGGCTCAAATTCCAGTGGTGGCGCCAATGCCCAAAACGCATCAAGCGCATAATGCTTGGTAAGTTTCCCGCGCCGAAGCCGCACAACAGACACGGCACATGGTTTTTCCTGGCTGGCAACGGTTAGCAATTGTAGGTTGGGGTGCGAACCCCAACATAATCGCGCCTGAATAAAGGCCATGTTGGGATTCGCATCCCAACCTACGAATACATGGCAAATTTTCGTCGATCGATCTCAGATCAAAAAGGATCTTTATGAGCAGCATAGGCGGTATTAATAACTTTTCATCTTCTCCGAATTATGGCGTAAACCCATCAAACTCGGGCAGCATCCATCAAAGCAGCAATTTACAATCAAAAGTCACGTCCAACACATCACCTTTTGAGCAGAGAATGCAGGAAACGGCGCAAGGAGGCCCCAACGTCCCGCAGGCTGCCCAGAACGCTCTTGCGGCGCTGAAAGACTTTCGCCAATGGGCGATGTCAAACATCTACCAATCGCCTTCCGAGCCGGCTCCGCAAGGGTCTGGACAAGGGGGCGGCTCTCAGGCCCCATCCATCGACTCAAAGTCGTTTGTGCAGCGGGCTCAGCAGAGCGCCCAGGATCACCCTGGGTTGCGGCCGCTCATTAACTCGATGTTCCAGGATGCCAGGTACTCGCCGGGCATATCAAATTCTGGTACTGGCACTAATACCAGCAACTCATCAAGCACATAATGCTAGGGGAATTTCCTGCGCCGTAGCTTCCCAATAGATGCGGCGCATGGTTTTTTCTGATTGGCGATGGTTAGCAGAACCTTGAGCTCTTCGATCCATTTTGAGCGTAATCGATAACTCCGCAGCGTTCTTCTCACTACGCTCACTCAAGCCAACAGTAGCGCGCCAGTTCCTCTGGAGATAAGCATGAGCCGTAAACAGCAACGATTGAACAGAGCAGGCTGACGGGGCTTACTGGCCAAGCCGTCAACAAGCGGTTTGTCGGTAGCGGCCTTCTGTGCGCCCCCTGCACCAGATCCTGGGCGTGTCGTTGGATACCGCAAACAGTTAGTAAAGGTCCTAACTCGTACGTAGTATTTTTCTTCCGTCGCCCTTTTGGCAGCCTGCAGCCGAACATTTAGAGGAACGACGGATGCGGGCCATTTATCGGCATTTCTATTTCTGGGTGCTGCTTGCCATTCTCCTCGGCGGAGCGATCGGCCACTATTTTCCGGACACGGGCGTCGCGCTCAAGCCACTGGGTGACGGCTTCATTGCCCTGGTGAAGATGTTGATCGGCCCGATCATCTTTCTCACCGTCGTATTGGGTATTGCCGGTGTGGCAGACGTCAAGAAAGTCGGCCGCATCGGCGCCAAAGCCATCCTCTACTTCGAAGTGGTATCCAGTTTTGCGTTGGTGGCGGGTCTGCTTGTGGTCAACACGCTGAAGCCCGGCGCCGGCTTCAATGTGACGCCGGCATCCCTTGATGCCAGCGTGGCAAGCAAATATGCCAACGCGGCGCACGAGCAAAGCATCACGCACTTTCTGCTGCATCTGATCCCGACCACGTTCACCGACGCATTCAGCAGCCAAGGTGACTTGTTGCAGGTGCTGCTGCTGGCACTGTTGTTCGGCTTTGCCATGGTCCACGTCGGTGAACGCGCCAAGCCGGTGCTGACGTTGCTTGAGACACTGTCGAGCGTGTTCTTCCGCATCATGGGCATGGTCATGCGCCTGGCTCCGCTCGGCGCGATGGGCGCCATGGCCTTCACCATCGGCAAATACGGCGTGGCCAGCCTGGGACCGCTGCTGAAGTTGATGGGAAGTTTTTACCTGGCCTGCGCCGTGTTCGTGCTGGTGGTGCTCGGCGCCATTGCGCGGGCTACCGGGTTCAGCATCATCCGTTTTCTGGGCTACATCCGCGAAGAGCTGCTGCTGGTGCTTGGCACCTCGTCGTCCGAATCCGCACTGGTCCCGCTGATGCAAAAGCTCGAGCGCCTGGGCTGCTCCAAGTCGGTGGTCGGTCTGGTCGTGCCGAGCGGTTATTCGTTCAACCTCGACGGCACCAATATCTACTTGACGATGGCCGCAATCTTCATTGCCCAGGCATTGAACGTTGACTTGACGCTGACTCAGGAGCTGACCTTGCTCGCTGTGGCCATGTTGACGTCGAAAGGCGCCTCGGGCGTGACCGGCGCCGGTTTCATCACACTGGCCGCCACCCTGGCCGTCGTGCCGGCGGTACCGGTGGCGGGCCTGGCCTTGATCCTTGGCGTCGATCGTTTCATGAGCGAGGCACGCGCGCTCACCAACATCATCGGCAACGGCGTCGCCACCATCGTGGTTGCACATTGGGAGAGGGAGCTCGACCACGCCAGCCTGCAAGCTGTTCTCAATCCCCTTCAACCTCAGTCCACCGCACCAAAACCGTTGAGCACCTCAGAAACACCGTGAAACAAACCCTCTCTCTGCAAGGAGGCTGCCGTGAAATCTGTTCGCATGTTAATGCAGTGCGCCCTGGGCATGGGTGTGAGTGTTACCGCCAGCGCTTACGACCTCAACCAATGGCCGACCCGTTATACCAGTCCCGATGGCACCCAATGGAATATCACCGGTAATTATCAGTACGACGCGATGTTCGCGCGCCACAACGCTGTCATTGAGGATGCTCACACGCATCGTCGCAAGGAATTCGGGCTAAGCGCGCGTAAGCAAGGACAATGGGACGCGATCGTCTACTTCGATTTCCAGTCCAAATCCTGGTTGGATGTGTTCTGGCGCGTGAATAGCCAATGGCTGTTCGGCAAGGATTACGGCCAGATACGCCTAGGCCACAGCAAGCCTCAAGTTGGCTTTGAGGGCGGCACGGCTTCGCGCGCCAACAGCTTCGTGGAAATGGCGTTGCCGATGCAGGCATTCTTCGAGACTCGCCGTACCGGCATCGACTGGGCGTTCGAACGGCCGCGCTACCTGCTGAATCTCGGCTATTACTTCGCAAGCGACCTCAACGGCAACAACGACGGCAACACCGTGACGGCGCGTGCCGCCTGGACGCCGCGCAAACAACAAGCTGATGTGCTCCATCTTGGCCTATCCGCCTCGCTGGAGCACCCACACGGCAGCACTGACGGCCGCGGTGTCTACACGCCGGCATCGGTGCGCTGGCGTGCTCGCCCGGAAGCCGGGCTTACCGACGTGCGGCTGATCGATACCGGTAGCCTGAGCCATGTGCACAGCAATCGCCGCCTGGGCTTCGAAGGTTTATGGATCCATGGCCCGCTATCACTGCAAGGCGAATACCTGCAAGCACGCAGCCTGCGCCAACAAGGCTTGCCAGGTTATGTCGGGGACGGTTATTACCTGTTCGTCAGTTATGTGCTGACGGGCGAATCGCGCACGTATGCCGGCGGCAATGTCGGCAATGTCATACCCGCCCGCCCGTGGGGCGCCGTGGAGCTGCTGCTGCGGCACAGTGCGCTGAACCTCGACCATGATCCGATAAATGGCGGACATCAACACGATCTCACGCTAGGTGTCAATTGGTATCTCACCCAGCATTTCAAGTTCCAGGCCAACTACGTCGAGGCACGTGCCAGCCAGCAAGGCGTGCAGCAACACCCCAGCATCACGGAGCTGCGCGCTCAGGTCTATTTCTAGGGAATGCCCGATCAACAGAGGATCATGATGAGCACCACCTTGCACTCCATCACCGCACAGACGCCGGCCATGTCCACAAGCAGGCGTCTGCGCTCGATCTTCGGTGGATCGATCGGCAACCTTGTCGAGTGGTACGACTGGTACGTGTTTTCGGCCTTCTCGCTGTACTTCGCCCAGGCGTTTTTTCCCCAAGGCGACCAAACCATGCAGCTGCTCAACACGGCAGCCGTCTTCGCCGTGGGTTTCGTGATGCGTCCATTAGGTGGCTGGTTGCTCGGTGCCTTTGCCGACCGCAAGGGGCGCAAAGCTGCGCTCCTGCTATCCGTATTCATGATGAGCCTGGGCTCGCTGATCATCGGCCTCACTCCGGATTATCAGCATATCGGCTTGGTTGCGCCGATACTGTTGGTGCTGGCGCGACTGCTGCAGGGACTTTCAATCGGCGGTGAGTACGGCACGTCCGCCACTTATTTGAGCGAAATGGCGCCCGCCCGAACACGCGGCTTCTGGTCGAGCATCCAGTACGTCACGCTCGTGGCTGGTCAGTTGTGCGCACTGATGCTGCTGATCGTGCTGCAACAGTTTCTGCTCACGCCCGAGCAACTGCATGCATGGGGTTGGCGCATCCCCTTCCTTATCGGCGCGATGCTGGCCGTCATCGCCGTGCTGATCCGGCGCAACATGGACGAGACCACGTCGTTCAAACAAGCCACGCGCGTGGCAAGCCCGCTGCGCACCCTGCTGCGTCATCCACGTCCCGTACTTACGGTGATCGGCCTGACCATGGGAGGAACGCTGGCTTTCTACACCTATACGACCTACATGCAGAAATACCTGGTGAATTCAGTCGGCATGAGCAAGGCTGACGCCACGTCGATCTCCGCCGCCGCACTGTTCATCTATGCATGGCTGCAACCGGCGTTCGGGGCCCTCTCGGATCGGATCGGGCGCCGCCCTATGCTGATCGGCTTCGGTGTGCTCGGCACCCTGCTCACCTACCCCATTCTGTCCTCGCTCACTCAGGTCCAAGGTTGGTGGCAGGCATTTGGGCTCGTCATGTTGGCCTTGGTCGTGGTCAGCGGCTACACCTCGATCAACGCCGTGGTTAAGGCCGAGCTATTTCCGGCTGAAATTCGCGCCATCGGCGTTGGCCTTCCCTACGCATTGACCCTGTCGGTATTCGGAGGCACGGCGGAATTCCTGGCACTGTGGTTCAAAAAGATCGGCCATGAGGACTACTTCTATTGGTATGTGACTGCCTGCATCGCCTGCTCATTGCTGGTATACGCTGGCATGCGCGATACACGCACACATTCCCGCATCACCGAAGGCTGAGGACCCATCAGCTAGTCGTGACTGCTCGTTGACGCTTCCTTCCGAACGGTTTCATCGCGTAGCCGGCACCAAGGTGTTAATCAATAGCTGCGTGTTCGAAGCAAGCAGACTTATGTTATGAGCCCTCTCGCTAATCGCCGTCAATGCCTCGCTCGCACGCGTGTAGCCGCTCTCCTTCAATGCCTGGGCCAACGCATGGCCCAAGCCCGCACTGGCTTCACTAAGACCGTAGATCACTCCAGCGCCATAGGCGGAAACATTCCGCAGGTTGAAGGGTGAAAGCGCGTTGTTCAAACCTTGCGCATTGCGCTGCAAGTTTTGCAAGCCGCGCAAAATACCCCCCGAGTCGGCCAACCTGGTTTCAACGCGACGCAAAAATTCGTCCGGGTTGCCGGTGAGTGCGCTCACTGCACTACCGGACGCACCGGCTGTATTAAGGATCGTGCCGATGGCAAAGGCCAAGTCGCGCTGCTTTTCATAGGGGCTCTTGGTTCGGTCGGCGAGCGTAGTAAGTGCCGTGTCTATATCCCGCAGAGATCTGCCAAATCCCGCAAGCGGGCCTCCACCTGCGCGTAAATAGTTCGAGAAGTCTTTGAGCTGGTTGCCGACATGGTTCTGTCCAGTTGCTTTTGCAACATTGGAAAGGCCACTCAAGACTTGACTAGTACCCTGCAAAAGATTGCCAAAGGTGCTCACGCCGTAGTTCAAACCCAGCAGGTATCTGCCGTTTTGGAAGTCGCCGATGGCCGTCACACCGTGAACAAGGCCGGTCTGCAGGGAAACGGCGGCCGATTCGAAATCCAGACGCGCATGTCGCTGAAAGTCGGTCACACCTGCAGGTACAGGTGGCGGGCTCGGCTGTCTTACCGGTGGCGAGCCCGGCTGCCCTCCCCATGGTCCTATTGTCGGCCGCCACGGAGACTGGCTCTCCTCCTGACTGAACAAGGCACGGTTTGACCGGCTGCCCTGCTGTTGCGGAAGCCAAAGCCGTGACCCACCCGAAGCAAGGGAACTTGGCCTTATGCTGCCTTGCGTTGCTTCCGCCTGGCTGAAAGGATGAGGCATGCCTTCATTGGCAGCCGAATTCACGCCGTTCTCGACATGCAACACATGTCCATCAATCCGTTCGACCATCATGATAAAACCCTCGCTAATGCTTGTCGCACGCAAAGCTTGCACCGCGCAAAGCAAGACACCTCATTGCTCAACATAAATAATTCGTAATTAAATTAATTTTTATAAGTTAATCTTTATAATTATTATCTTTATTTTAGTTTCCACTATTTTATTTATTTGAATTAAACATTGCAAGAATACGATCCACGCTATACACGATTCCTACGCCGATACCCATGCCGGCAAAGATTGTATAGATAAAATTGCGTCGCCACACATACTCCTGCCTGCGCATCCTCTTATCTTCCACATACGTCTTGATGATGTCGTTCAGATCCTTCTGCCGCCTGGATCGAAAATCGACCACTTCGCCGTAACTACGCGGTGGATTATTTGCATAATTTTCAATCTGTTTTTCGAATTCCGCCTTTCTACCCTCAATGATGCTGGAATAGTTCTGGTACTTTGGTGGAACTTCTTTCCACCCTATCCATTTCAACCACGGTATGCTCCATTCCGAAGGAAAAGAAAATTCTTTGCGCGTGGAGCCCCAGGGAATCCGCCAATCCTTATGTAGCAAATACTGACTTAATCCACCGTCCAGCCTATACAAAGCATCTCCCTGGGCGTCACGAAGCTGGATGGCGTTACGCTTCCTCCCAAGAATACCGCGCAGTTCGGCAAATACCTGTGTGACATGATGCATCTTATCGCCGCCATCAATAAGCGCTGCGATGGTTTTATAAGCGCCGTCCCGCAGCGCCTGATATTCGAGGTCTTTCTTCACGAAGTCCGGGTTTGGAAAGCTAAATCCCTTGCTTTCCGCCAGCTCTTTGGCTCGATTCACTTCATCTACCTGCGCATGCCCATCCCTTCCATCCGATGGCGACTCAGGTTGATGTACAGCCGGATGTTGATGGCTACTGCCGGCAATGGGCGCAGACGGTCCTTGCTGGTTGGCATTCGGCTCAACCACAATTGTCGTGACATGATTGTCGTCAGGCGCATCGTTATCGAGCCGCCATCCTTTGCCGTCGGCCCTAACCATCTTTCCGGTTTCCACTGGCGCATCCGTCTGCGGATGTTTGGTATATAGCTTGAAGCGCCCATGTTCATTCGATAATGAGTTGACCCAATATCTGTTTGGGTCGCCAGGCAACTTGATCTCATGCATGGACGTCTTAACGGGCTGCTGCGCAAATGGCATCACCGGCTGCTGGTGAGTGCTCGGTAAAACAGGTCCATGTCCTGCGCTGATGGACGGGGAATCGGCACCGGATGAATGGTCTGACGCCGATGAATGCCCTTCTTCAATATGCGGGGCAGGATGCTCACCACGGAAACGATGGATACTAAACATGAAAGACACCTTATCGATGCACAAAACTCATTGAATGCAACACTTCAATGTTTTCTAAACACTATGCGCCCTTGACCCGCTCCGCCTAGATCAATTCGGTTGCCACACCATGATGGGTGATAGCTGTCGAGGAGCTGTCGTTTTCCTGGATTTATTTTTTCGCAAATCCAGACACTAAGGTGATACATGTTTAGCGCGAAAAGTCAGCAAAACCACGGCGCGGACCGATTAGCATCGCTGTTCGCGTCGATGCATCACATAGATAATTCCATATATGGTGCAACATCGGTAATGTTCAGCACCGATCGTTTTAAAAAAACACTTTATCTGTCATTCGTAAATATCCGTTTCATAAGCTCACTCACTTATTGGATTCAGGCATTACATTATGGAATCAAAAACCATCTCGTCTTCGACCACTCAACCTTATACGGTCATGCCCGAACATTCGGCTTCCACGTCCTCTACGACAGCGGCGGGACCTACGGTCACCACGAATGGCGCATCCTTCTCCTCCAGCGAGTCAAGCAGTTCTTGGGGATCCACGGGGCCGCAATCCACCCTCCCAACGCAGCCTTCTGGCCCGGATAATTCCACCGCCTTTGATGACCAAGACAACCTTGTGCCCTTCGCCACGCATCACGACGCACAGCGTTATCAACAAGCTCTAACCCATATACTGGCTCGTCCAGAGATCGACGCGCACGAAGTAGCAAAGCAGTTCATCCACCGCACGCTAGGCGTCGATGGAGACGACATTGTGCTTGCGCACTTCAAAGATGACGCCGCTCGTGCCGAGGGCAAGCCCGATTCGGTGCAAACCCTGACCGACGCTGTCATGGATGGCTTCAAGGACTTCCAGAACCACGATACAAAAACCAATTCAGCCGCAGACCGTATCAAGGAAGTCAACAACGCTTTCGCACCTTCAAGAATGGACTTGCTAGGAGGCTTAATGTTCGGCGGCAATAGTCCCACGCCGATCGGCTTCGTTGACGACCTATCCCATAGCACCAGTGTCGGCGACGGCCTTAAGAAGATAGGCAACTTTCTATGGAGCCGGACTCTTCCCGGATGGATTAAAAACACGTTCTTCGGTAAGGACAACGTCGTCGAGAAGGTCAAGGAGGACCTAAGATCCGTAGACGGCGCCTATGGCTTATTTAAAAACAATGGAAAGGGCTATTCCAAGGAAAACAGCTACGAACTCAAACCCTCCGAGGTCGCTGACAAGTTTGCGGCATCCACCCCCTTTGGCGAGCTTCCTTACATCAAGGGATTGAACAAGGAATTGGACAGCGCTTGGAAGCATACGAAAGACTGGCCCACCGTGGCGCGCTACAACTTTGTGGAAGAGGCGCGTGCGGCTCGCGATAGTGGAGAGCTGACGCCAGAACAGTACCGATTGGTGATGCGGGGTGGAGCACCAGGCGTTCCCCTGAAAGGCCCCGTGACCTTCGAGCAGATAAGCAAACCTATGCCGCCGGATCCATCCGTTTCCGTCGAACGTTTCGATATCAACGGCTACCCCTCTACCAACATCCTGCGTTTCAAGCGCGCCGATGGAAAGGATGTGGATGGAAAAAAAGAGGTGATGTACATCCCGGGCATTAAACCGCCTTTCGTAACCTTGCGCGACAAGGGGGAAGGCATTCAATGGCTCAAGTCTCAAGCAGCGGACAAGGATCCCGCCAAGCAGAAGGATTTCACCAAGCGAGAAGCGTTGCTTGGTCATTTCTCCATCTACGACCGCCAGGAAGGCACCTTCCACAGTGGCGTGGAAAAGGGATTCGATGGATTGGTCGATGGCTCCTGGGCACCGAGCTATCTCAACTACTATGACGGCCAGGATAGAAACAAAATTCGGACCGATGTCTTCGAGGATATGCATACGCAGACGGATAGCAGGTTACGCTCGGATGCCAAGATGCAATCGCGTACTGCCTGGGAAGGATGGCGCGATACCATAAACCGCGCCAGCGCAGCCTTCGGTCCAGTCGGCGGCGTCATACAAGTGGCCGTGGGTGTGGACACCGCCATCAACGGCAAGACGTATGAAGAGCGCCATGGTGGAGTCATAGATGTTGGTGACGGCATTATCTACACTGCTGCGGATGCTCCCTTTATAACCAAACCGTCTGCGCGAGGCCACTATAATGTCCATGAGGCATCGAAGTCACAGATAACGGGAGGCGATGCGCGTGGTTCGGTGGCGAGTGACGCAAACAGAAATGTAAAACCTGTCGCTAACCAAAATCAGCACGCGTAGTTGCTCCATGCGACGCCGCGTGGATCATGTCGATATCCAAGGCACTCAAGCACGTATGGTTACTCAGGCAGCTCTTACCACCAAGATCATCGCCATCATCCGCGACTACACCGGGTGTCCATGAATCGCCGCCAGCACTCTGCGCGCGAGCAGCACGCCACCTTCCTGCCAGTTCTGCCGCGCTGAACTCAAGGGCGGAAGAAAACTTACGCCCAGCGAAGTGCGTAGGTTGGGTTAGCGCAGCGTAACCCAACGAATCCCTGCGAAATGTTGGGTTACGCTGCGCTAACCCAACCTACATACTTAAAAATCGACACCTTCGCGATAAAACTCAAATCTTGGTTAGGACAACCATGCACCCTTCGATGTGCTCGGTCATGTACTCCTCTCTGACATAACGGATTCGTCATGTTCGGGAAAGAGCCTATGCAGGAGCGCGCCCGGCAAATGATACTGGGAAAAGCAGCTTGAGCTGCTGCCCTGATGCAGATAATGCAGGCATAGGCCCTGGGTGTCGTGCATGCCAGCAAGCCGGGCGCCTTGCTCGATGGCTTTCAGGCTGAATTCGCCATCCTCATTATGATCCCGGTCCGGAAACGGCGCCTTTTCCCACAGAGACCGGCGATAGGCATAAGAAAATCCGTAACCAAGATGATTATGCGAAAGACTGCGATTGCTCTCTTCGGTAAGCATCGTCATCGATACACCGTCACGGGTACAGTGATAATGGGGGCCGATTTTGTGCTCGAGATTGCAGTAACCGAGGAACCTCGAGCGCACATCGTAGAGATACCATCCGCGCAGGTTCATCAGATCGGCGTCACTGTTGCAGAGCGCAGCAACCATCGCGGAAATGTAGCCGGGAGCATAGAAATCATCGTCGTCGAAGTGCACGATGATTTCGCCTTTCGCTCGTTCCACCAGCCAGTTTCGCTTCTCACCGATCGACATTTTTTCAGTGATTCGATGATAGATCACGTTAGGAGCGGCAAGATCCTCGCACGATTCACACTCCATGGGACTGTCATCGAGAATCAGCCATTCAATATCCGGATAGTCTTGGTCACGCACCCGTTTTTGCATAGCGCGCAGCAGCCTGCCGCGCTGATAGGTTGGCGTGATGATGCTAACGCGGCCAGGAATGCTGCGCGACCTACGGATGCCAGGCGCAGCCGGTGACAATACCGGCGACCCTGCCTCAGGAAACTCCGTCGGATCGATCACACGGCGATTTACGCCGAGCTTCGCCGCAGCGAATTGTGCGTTTGCGGCCACGCGCTCACGGTCGTGCACAGGCAATTTGCTACCGCCGAGCAGTTGCAGGCATACGTCAAGCGACTCCTGGTAATGCCCGCACCCATACGCATGGATCGCGAACTCATCCTTCATAGCATAGTCATACACCCAGCCATCAATGAATAAGCCATCGGGCATAGTGAGAGTGATGCCCTGCCTGCCAAGTTGATAACCCTTTTGATGGAGACCCTTTATTCGACAAAGTTTGGCAGCGCTCCACAGCGCTTCCGCGCGATACGGACAAATGATCTGAGCTCGCTCGTAGAGCGCCAACACGTCGTCGTCGTCGTGGCCGAGCCCCTCCGCCAACCGAGCTGCATTGACAAGGCTGAGATATCGCTCTTCATCCCAATAGCCGAGATCCACACGCTTGAGATAGGCGTCGATCGCTTTTTCCGGCTCACCCGCATCGCGCCAGCTCTGGCCAAGATAGAAGGTATAGCGTGCGATCAAGAACGGATCACGCTCAACCTTCAGCGCTTGCTCAAGCACCAGAGCATCGTCGAGGTATGTGTGCGGATTACGACTACGATTACCTTCAACTCTCCGGACAATGTGAAACGCGTCGGTAAAATTTGTCGTGCTATCCGGCGGTCCCTCGATGAACTCATGCAGCACGCCGCGATAGCGATAGGCCTTTCGATTGCTGACGATTTGACACCTTCTGTATTGCGTGCCACCGAGCTCCTGCAGCCTGACACCGTACTGGTCGGCCACCAACATGGCGCGAAAGGCAGAAGGATCGAACCCATCCGACAGCTCCGCCACATCGTCCGCGTCGATGATCAATGCATAGTCGACCTGATGTTGCTCGCGCAGCCGCTCAAGGGCAATGCTCCGGTTAGTGGCAAAGTCCCGCCATGGCTCTTCAAATACCTCGCCTGGCAGATTTTCTTGTTCCATGAAGGCGCGGATCAACGCCTGCGTACCATCCGTTGAACCGGTATCCTCGATGCAGATGTAATCGATCAGCGGACGTACACTGCGTAGACAGCGCTCGATGACATGCGCCTCGTCTTTGACGATCATACATAAACCAATCTTCTTCACTGACATATAGGTATCATCCATATTGGCTTCGCATTCAAATCTAGCTTCCGTGCGTTGAGCTTGGCGTTATCCGCATATTTCAACCAGATTAGTGTCGAACCTCAGCTGCCCATTCTCCGTCGCCCAGACGCATCCGGGGAGGGCACATGGACGTGCCCGGCGTTGAGGGGCAAGGAAGGCCCTGTCTCTTGATCACATTTTTTGCGCGCGCCTCGTTGCTTGATACTCAGAAAAATGCGGTAAACGAACCTATCTCCCTCTCCATGGCGCGGGTTTAGGGCGAGAGGCCAGATTTACGGTAAGGCTTGGTCTTGCCTGGTCACCGTAGGTTGAGGTGCGAACCCTGAGATATCCCCACGCTTTCCGGTACTCCGGCGAGAGCCGAAGTTCTCGTTAATACTGTTTCAGAGCGAGTCGTCATTCCGGCAACGGCCGGAATCCATGCTTCGTACTTGCCATGGATTCCGGCCTTCGCCGGAATGACGAGCAAAAGCGTCTGGCGCTGTTGCAACTATCTTTTTTGATTTGCCGATGATCTTTGGTGGAAAAACGTGGGGATATATCAGGGTGCGAACCCCAACATGGCGTGTCGATCAGCATGACGATGTTGGGGTTCGCACCCCAACCTACGCGGGTTTTGCGTGACATTCACCCCTCATGCCGGTCCACGGGAAAGGGAGCACCCCCTAGACTGCTTCCGGCACATAGATAAGTGTCGAAATATCGCTATTGGCGCCTTCCCCTTGATATCGATACCCGGCAATCGGCGGTGGTGGTGCAAGGGGGCGATTTTCACGGCCTTGCCCCTGATTGCGCCACAGGGGCTTATCCACCTTTATGACATCGCCGTCTTTACGGACATAAATATCCCAGCCGGCATCAGGGCCTTGCCGCAGCGTGTACTTAAAAGCACCCGTATTCGGAGCAATAAAGACTTCGCGAGAGTTCGGCACGGCAGGTGGTACATTCAATACTGGAAATAAGTGATCGATGGGCGAAAAATAAGTATTTACGCCATGCACAAGATGCTCCTCCCCATCAAACAACACGCCAACCACCTTGCCACCGGCGATGACGGCAGCCCCTGAGGACCCTCTTCTTGCGCCGGAAAGGTTCATCGTACCCACATTAGGAAACAAAGCATCGTCTTTCCTTCTTGTGATGGCAGTACCCGTGACACCTGTCGAATATCGCATGAATCGCTCACTCTCAGGTATGCCTTCCTGTGGCACATGCGCCATTTCAACATGCATGCCGGGATGCATTTTTGTTGAGCCCAACTGCATGGGCTCGATGCCAAGTCTTTTTAAATCACCGTAGGTGGCTTTCAGGCTGACAATAGCCGTATCGCTATTGGGGTCGCCATACACAATACGATCAAGCTGATATGGTTTGTGCGATGGCTGTGTGTCCTTGAAGTAGCCCGGGATAAAGTTTCCATCTATGGGTTTATTCAGAACGGCTCCTTTAGGCCATTGTTTATAGTCGCTGGCAAGTGCCGAGTGCAGCGTGGTTAGAATTAAAGCCGGGCTGTTTGGATTCGGGGATGCTGATCCAGCAATCAAAGTGCCCGTACTCAAGCTATTCCCGCTCCCTGCTTGCAAGCGCCCAACCGCCTTGAAAAGACCTGCTTTCGGGTCAGTCGACAAGAGCAAAGGTGGCTCAACCTCATGTGCTTCTGCTGAAGCCATGGATCGGATCGATAACGATGATCCGTAAGAAAAATCGTCATTCATAGGGTGATGAGCCTATTTGCTATAAACAAAACCAATATCAGAGCCTGAGTTTTCCCCACGTTTTTGCCTGCCATACCGGCAAAATCCGGGGGATGCCTCAATTCCATTTCGAAGCGAATCGTCATTCCGGCGAAGGCCGGAGTCGATGCTTCGTACTTGCGATGGATTCCTCGCTCCTCAAAGCCGGGTACGTCCATGTACTCTCTCCACGTAACGGCCTTCGCCGGAATGATGAGCCGCTCTGAAACAGCATTGTCGTGAACTTCGATTTTCCTACCGGAGCGACGGCAAAAAACGTGGGTATACCTCAGCAACAAAGTCCCGGCTTGACTCCTTCAATTCACTTAAATATTCCGACAAGAGGATGTCGTCGTGACCGACAGCCATTCGATTGAACTCGGTTGACGGACTCAAATTGCAGGCGCACAGCCTCCGGCAGAGCCGGAGGCTGTTTGGTTACGTCTACTCCTTAAGTGGATACCTCATCATTCTGATTTTGCGTGTTTGATTGGGCTTGATTATTGCCGGACATTGGTTTCCAGTCGGTCTGATCCGGCTCGTCGGGAGCAACGCCCTTGATATTGTCCTGCGCCTCATAAATGTTGCCGTTATAAGTCACTTGCTGGCCCTTCTCATACCTTTGCTTACTGTCGAACGCGGGGGCACTCACTAGTTTCCAGTCGCCATCATCCGACTCGCTGCCGGGAGTAACATCCTTAACATTGAACTGCGCCTCGTAAGTGCTGCCGTTATGAGTCACCTGCTCGCCCTTCTCATACCTTTTGCCATTGGTGAACTCGGGGGCGCTTGTGGTCGTGTGTGGGGGGCGGGGGCGGGAGGGGTTGATGGGATAGGGATCGGTAGGTTTGGGAGGCGGCTCGGTGGGGTACACGTAATATCCCGTCGGCCCCCGTGGACCCGTAGGTCCAGTCAGACCTGTGCTGCCCGTAGATCCAGTCGGACCTGTGCCACCCGTAGATCCGGTCGGACCTGTGCCACCTGTAGATCCAGTCGGACCTGTGCTGCCCGTAGATCCAGTCAGACCCGTGCCCCCCGTAGATCCAGTCGGACCTGTGCTGCCCGTAGATCCAGCCGGACCTGTGCCCCCCGTAGATCCAGTCGGACCTGTGCTGCCCGTAGATCCAGCCGGACCTGTGCCCCCCGTAGATCCAGTCGGACCTGTGCTGCCCGTAGATCCAGCCGG
>NZ_BMJA01000001.1:1041101-1535256 GCF_014642835.1 Dyella nitratireducens
GTCGGACCTGTGCTACCCGTAGATCCAGTCGGACCCGTGCTACCCGTAGACCCAGTCGGGCCTGAGCTACCCGTAGATCCAGTCGGACCTGTGCTACCCGTAGATCCAGTCGGACCTACGCCACCCGTAGCTCCCGGCGCACCATCCTTACCATCCTTACCCGGCGGCCCCTGCACAACGGCCGGAGCTGGAGAAGAGGTACTCGGCGTTATATTTTCCTTTATTTGCTTTATTTTATTAACTACTTTATTCGTAATTACACCCTTGCCAAAGCCAAGCCCCCAGCCCGTTAAAAACTCAGGCACCCCTCCTCTGCCTCGGTCATCCGGGTTAGTAGATGCACCGCTTGATCCTCCTGAATTGTCTCCTGGTGCATAAGTGAATTCCACTCCTGAATTACCTGATATTCCTTTATTTCCGGAGCTCGGACTGAAAACTTGTATATCAGAAACGTGCTGAATATCTATCTCTTGTTGTGCTGGATCTGGTAAATCAGTCCGTCCTTGTCCGGCTTCATTTCGTTCCTGTCCGACCACGGTGTCCGTATTGCCTGACGCCCCTGAATTGCCTGAGCTCGGGCTGTGAAATTGTATATTGTGAACGTCATTTATTTTGATTGCCATATCACAACCTCATTACGTTTACATGATTTTTTTAAATTATCAAATAGATGAAATGATTTATACCAATACTTTTTAGTGATTACAAAACTTTCTCAAAAAATTAACTGCGAGTCACTATTAGCGATAACTTAGTAAATTGCGCTTAGAGCGCGAATTTATGTTGCCATGACCGACATTCTTACTGGTGATATATAGATATAAGCACGAAAGCTTGTTGGTCGCAGTAACTTCATTAGCGGGGCTGTGCTTCTCCTTTGGCCCTCACGGATTTGCCTGAAACAACCCTACCTCCACTTTTCAATTGATTTCACCTCAGAGATCAACCTTCCAAGCCGGATTATTAGCCCCATATCCAGCTTCGGCGGAGCTCCAAGGCCCTTCTCCCATTGTCGATCGGAGCGCTACATAAGTTCGACCGTTACCCGCGACCACCCTGTCGCCGGCTTGATATTCTTTATTTTCTTTCCATATAGGAGAGCTTCCCTCGGCAGCTGATGTTGGACCTGGACGATTAATTTTCTTTATAAGGTCACGGGCATCATGGGTGAAAATATCGGACTTATCCAGAATTGCCTGTCGATATGGATAATTAATGCTGCTATAGTCATTGTTATTAGATGCCTTAGGAAAATTTTTCTCATTAGTAAAATATGCCCCTGAATTACGATGCTTATCGTCAAAGGGGGAGACTTGCTGTACTGAATTTCCTGAAGTACCTGAATTTCCCGATGATGGGCTGTAAATTTGACTATTATTAATTCTGCTAATATTGTTATTATTAATTTCATCGTTATTATAAAAATTATTATTATAATAAATATTAATATTTATTTGCTCCATGAATCAATCCTATTGCATTTTAACGACTTTAAGAAGAAAGTACATTTTTTAATCTTTTTCGAGATTCACATGTTTAGCAAGCCGGGGAAGCGCTGGCCATTTTGCCTGATAGCCACCAACCAAGCCGTTGTGACGGGAGCATTTAGCTTTTCCAGCCACTCGTTTGGAAACCAAGTCTCCATCCGGTAGGATTGAAACCGGATGCTTTTGTTGTCGATGAAATTCGCTAGATAAGCATCTGTGTAGTACTAGAAGCTGTTTTCGTTCCAATATCCTTAAGTAGATGCCCCACTACCTTTTCTCCCGCTAATTTTTCCAGTGGCAAATTCGCTCAGTGCTTGCATGATCGATCTGCCTTCATCTCCACTCTTCTGCTGCTCCTCTCTCGCAACCGGCTCTGGAGCTGGAAAGGCAGGGGATGTTGTTGGAACGATTGGCGACGTATTGCCTGACGCTCCATAATTGCCTGATGCTCCGCTATTGTCAGACGTTGGAGAATTATTGTTAGTATGATTACCACTACCCTCGATGATGGTATTGTTACTACCCGTTACATTCATGCCTTGAATTACCATAGGTCACCACTTTATATTTTTCATGTACTTTTAATAGTTGAATAAAATGACTATACAAATGGCACTTTGAGTGCAAATTGAAGTTATCAATGTCGATATGCTTACGTGGTGATATGTATATATCGGAGATCGCAGCGAGAGCAGCGTCAGCCCTATGCCATGACGAACAGAAGAACTTCAACTTGAAGCGGATGCACGTCAAATTGAGGCAGATCGATAAATATATATCACCACGTAAACATGCCGATCATGACAACATGAGTTTGTAACCAAAGAAGGGATGATATCTATACATTTCTTCACAGAATATATAGAAACATAGCAAGGACCATCCATGTCAACAATATCCATCAATGTATACGGAAATAACAATACCATTATAGAAGGCAATGCTAATAATACGGCATATAATTCTCCATCGTCGGCCAATTCAGTGATGTCAGGCAATTCGGTGTTACATCCAAAAAACCCTGATGGCGAGGATGGTAATTTCAAAGATAATCTATCCATCAAAACATATTCGGCTATCAATAAATATATTGATTCTATTATTCTAAAATCCAAGTCACCTTTTGATCAGTCATCTGCTTATAACATTAATCGCTCAACTATTTTGTCTAGTTTAAATGATGCAATTAGTGACACTAGCATCAATGGCAGCAACATCGATGCAGAGGATGGCATTGGTCGACTTAGGGAATGGGCAGCGGCACATGGTCTCTCGAACACTAATCTCTTAGTTACTGCGTTAAATAATGATAGCAATATCGATGCAATTAGCCGGCTCAGGGAACAGATGGCAGTGCGGGAGCTTTCGAATGAACGCAGAGAAATACAGCCTGGTATTTCGCCCTCTCAACCCATCCAGCCACCCGACTATGCTCCCTATAACTCCAACACTCCTCGCACAATTCGTATCGATGGGAAGGATGGAAATAATGAAGATCTTCCCAGTTATATCACTCGTAATGGTGAATCGAGCGTAGAAGTTTATCAGCCAAGCTGGCATCTTGACGACAGCGGCAACAAAATATACAGACCGCAAAACGCGTTTCAGCCTCCGGAAATCACGGGATTCAAGATTTCCTCGGGAGTAATGACGGAGGATCATATGGTCTACAAATATGAAAAAATTCCGTCTGAGGGAAATGCATAAATTAAGTAGCTATTTAGCCATGCTACGTAAAAAGGGCCAAATCTCAGCCAATGCCAGTTGCTTAGCGTTCGTGGTCCTGGCGTAGGTTGGGGTGCGAACCCTGATATATCCCCACGTTTTTCGAGCTGTTCAAGGATGGGCTTTTTCGCTGCCAATACTTAGCATTTTTACCTCGGCGTCATTCCGGCGAAGGCCGGAATCCATGGTGAATGCGAAGCATGGATTCCGGCCTTCGCCGGAATGACGCCGAGGTAATTTAATAGATATTGGCTAGCTTGCTGATTTTGTTCAGATCATCAAGCAGAAAACGTGGGGATAGCTCAGGGTTCGCACCCCAACCGACGAGTACAAGGCAAGATCAAGCGTTGCCGCAAACCGAGCCTGTCCGCCTAACCCGCTGCTTGGATAGGGGGTGAGGCTGGTTTGCCGACTTTTGCTGGTTATAAAAGTGTGATCAAGAGACAGGCGAATGCGGAGGCGATAGCGTTTCCGGTGCCACGCTAGGACAAGCAACAAGTTGGCTAGGCAAGCGTCGATTGCACCTTACGCTCGTCGCCCCGGAGCACGCGCTGTCTCTTGGTTACAAATCTGATGCTGCGACACGCTCTCTCCTGAGAGCTGGCGTGAAGGGGGCATCTCGCGCAGAGCCTGCGTAGGTTGGGTTAGCGCAGCGTAACCCAACATTTCGCCGGGATTCGTTGGGTTACGCTGCGCTAACCCAACCTACGACGACCAGGCAAGACCAAGCATTACCGTTGACCCGGCCTCTCACCTTAAACCCGTGCTATGGAGAGAGGGATAAGGCTTGTCAGGTTCAAGATATTAGAAAGCCCAGCTATCCATGCCGCCGATTTCCTCCTAATACCTTGAACGCAGACCCATGCTGCCATGGGTAAACCATGTATGCGGTGGTATATATGCGTATATCCAAAAGCTACTTCGCCGACGCCGTACACGTATCCCGCACGCCGTACCTATCGACGCACGGCGAACAGCTCAATCCTGATCATCTATCCTGTCTATTTCCTTGATTTTGACCTGACGCAGCATCTTTTTATATAAATCGACGCGAATTTCCAAATGCTCGAGCTGCTTCCTTTCCGTGCTCAAAATCGATCGCAACCCACTGCATTCCTCGGCCAGCATCTCCTTGCGCACTTCCGTTCGGCGGATTTCAAGGTCGATCACACGAAGTTGCCCTTGGTAAATAGCGATGCCATGCAGGTTGTCGGTCACTTTATCGAGGCACGCCGCCTGAATCAGCTTTGTTTCATGGCGGAGCTGGTCCAGTTGTTCATCCATTGCTTGCTCCTTGCGCTCGGCCGCACGCAGATCACGCGCCAGGCGTGCCATCTTTGCCGAGGCTACCTGATGCCTGACCTTGGCGATCTTTAGAAGGTCATTCTTTGCGGCATCTTCGGTTTTTCTTTGGCCCATGGCTCGTTACTCCAGACTGGCATGTTGGGCTACGTTGCGCTAACCCAACCTACGCAACCATCGGTCTCACGATGGCGGATCACCGGTTATGCCTCTTAGCAAGGCCATGGTTTCATCCCATGCGCTGAAATCGTCGGATGACTGGCGAAGCAATTGATTGATCGATGGCCTTTGATTCACGGCCTCGTCAAGTTCGCGGTCGATGCCTTCCTTATATTCGCCAAGCCTTATCAATAATTCGGACTTTTTATACTCCGCCATCCACTTTCGAACGAGCCCTGCCATGGCTATGTGCTGTCGATCACACACACCTTGCATGACGCGGCTTTTACTGGCGAGGATGTCGATAGCGGGATATTGGCCCGAGGCGGCTATCTCAGAGGAGAGAACGATATGTCCGTCCAGCAACGACCGCGCCTCTTCGCAAACCGGGTCTCCCCCGTCTTCGTCTTCGGCCAATACAGTATAAAAAGCGGTAATCGAACCGAATTCGTCGCATCCGGAGCGCTCCAGCAAACCAGGCAGTGCGGAAAACACGCTCGGTGGAAAGCCTCGCCGAGCAGGAGGTTCTCCCGCTGCCAAGCCCACCTCGCGAAGCGCTCGGGCGAATCGTGTCAGCGAATCCAATAACAGCAGCACGCGCTTGCCTTGTGCACGAAAACCTTCGGCAATAGCAGAAGCGGTATGCGCCGCCTTGATGCGCTCCGCGGCAGGCCGGTCGGATGTCGCTACCACGACTACCGAATGCTCGAACGCCTTGGCACCCAATCCTCTTTCGATGAATTCCTGCACTTCCCTGCCGCGCTCGCCAATCAATGCGACCACGACGGCATCGACATCGGCAAAACTGGCAAGCATGCTCAACAGCGATGTCTTACCGACACCCGCCGGCGCAAAAATGCCTACGCGTTGTCCCACGCCACTGGTAAGAAGCGCATCGATGGCCCTGACACCGGTGATAAAAGGCTGATGGATCACGGGACGGGACAGCGGCGACGGAATGGCGCCAATGACCGAGAATGTTCGGGGCACCGAGAGCGGACGCTGGTCCAGGGGCCTGCAAAATCCATCCACCACCCGACCCATCAGGGCGTCGGAAGCCGGGATGAGCAAACTCGAACCGGTCGCTTCCACGATCGTCGTTGGCGAAAGCCCGATCATCGGGCCCAGTGGCATCACGATGGCCTGGCCATTGTCCAAACCAACCACTTCGCCTAGCAATTCAAAGTTTCCCGGGGCTGAATACATGCGGCACAAATCGCCGATGCGTAAATGAACGCCTATCACTTTTATCAGGGTACCCACGATGGATACGATTTTCCCCCCTTTTTGCACGGGGGAAGTAGGCAACGCATAGCCATGGCTGTCTGGCGTGGATGTCATGCTGCTGTCGATCAGTCAACGTTGCGGCCGATGACAGCCACGCGCTCTATCTCTACCCTGCCTGCGGGAATCTCCTCGATCGCGATGACTGTTCGTTGCTCGCCCATGCTCTTGAGAAACTTGGACACATGCTTGCGCAGCGACGACGACGTCAACAGAACCGCCGAACTCGGCGCGCCCTGCAAGACCTCCTTGAGCTTGCCCTGGAGAACCTGGACATCCCGATATCCAAGCATGAGACAAGGCTCGCCCTCGTTATCCGTGCGCAGCGCGTTGGTAAGCAACGTTCCCCAGGATTCGTCCAAAACGATAACCTGAAGCTTGTTCGTATTGGCGTCCACGTAGCTAAAGATAGATAGCGGCACGATTGCAATGCGAGCGGCCTCCAACAGTCTATGGTTGGATCGGTCACCCGTCGGCATTTTTACCACCGCCTCGCATATCCCGCGAAGATTGCGTATCGATATGGATTCCTCCAGTAGAGCGGCGAGCAGCTTTCCAAAAGCAATGGGTGTTATCGCCGCCAACAACGCGTTCACCAGTTCCGGAAACACCAGCTTTAAACGGGTGAGGAGGAACTGCGCCTCTTGTGTTCCCATGAAATCCGCAGCGTGCCGGTAGCAGACAGCGTAAATTTGTGCCGATAACACCTCTGCCGGCGTGGCTATCTGAGCACCGTTGTCACGGGCAGCGTTGACATCGGCGTAATCGAGCCAGTAGGCCTCGGTACTGCCCGGGAAAAAGCCGGGGCGATCATGGGAGCTTCCCGCAAGTGCCTCCGGTTCGCCGTGCGCAAGACATGCGCCAGCGAAAAGCTGCCCCGATACGGCATTCACATCATTCACTTCGATGGTGAAACTTTCTTCTGGAAATCCCGTTTCACCGACCATGGACAAGCCGGGAAAAGGCAATCCCAAATTCTGCATCAGATAACGCCGGGCATTGCCCAATTCATTGTTGAGGTCGGCAGGAACGATGGCATAGAACGCCTGGCGGCCAATACGTACGCGCAAAGGCATCGTGGTACCGAACTCGACGGTGTCGAGCAGATTGGGTAAATACGTAGAGCCGTCGCGGGCCATGTTGGACATGGGAGCCTGTTTGGAGCGGGCCACGGTTCGCTCACGTTGACGTCTGGTCATACCTATACCGAGCAAGGCCAGTGCAATGACGATGAATTGGATATGTGGAAACCCAGGCACGGCGGCCAATATGATTGCCGCCGCAGCGGCCATCAACACCGATCTTGGATGCGTGGTCACCTGGTCGTAGATTCGGCGCCCCAAGTTGTCGCCGTTGTCACCCTCTCCACCCGCATCGCCACGTGTGATGATCAGGCCCGCGGCAATGGCCACCATCAGCGAGGGAATTTGGGATACCAGGCCATCACCTACCGTGAGTATCACGTACGTATTGACGGCTTGCCCGAAAGAGAACCCCTTTTGCAGCACACCTACCGCGATACCACCCACGATATTGATCGCCGCCACGATGAGGCCGATCATGGCATCGCCCTTCACGAACTTCATGGCGCCATCCAGCGCACCATGCAGCTGGATTTCACGCTGAAGAATGTCGCGCCGCGCTTTCGCCTGCTCGCCGTTGATCGATCCGGCACGAAGGTCCGCATCGATGCTCATCTGCTTGCCCGGAATGGCATCGAGGGTGAAACGCGCGGCAACCTCGGCAACGCGATCGCTGCCCTTGGCCACCACCACCATTTGCACGGCGCAAAGCAGCAGGAAGATAACGAGCCCCACCACGACGTTGCTGCCAACGACCAGCATGCCAAAGGCCTGCACCATGTCCCCCGCGTGGGCGTGCAAAAGAACACCCTTGGTCGTCGCCACCGACAGCCCAAGACGAAACAGCGTGGTGAGCAACAGTAACGAGGGAAACGACGACATGTCGAGGATGGATTTGATGTAGATCGCGACGGCGATCAGCAACAAAGAAAAAGCGAAATTCAGCGCAATCGCCAGATCCAGCACAAACGCCGGCATGGGCAAGACGATGAGGCAGAGGATCGCCAATAAAACAAGCGCCGCCGCAACATCCACGTACTTTTCGATAAAGGTCGTGATGTCCCATTTTTTCAAGATATCGAATTGCGCCGTGTTCACGCCCTACCCTCACCTCATGTCGCGTTGCATGCTTTTACGTATGGCTTTGACCTGCGGATCGCCTTCGCGATCCTTGTATTCGCGCTTGACCTCGTCCTTGGACATCTTGTTTCTTCGCTTCCATAACCGCAGCTGGATCGCCAAATCCAGGGCACCCAGGCAAGCGCAGCCAAGGACTGCGTAACCTACCGCCTTCCAGCCCGTCGCCAAGCCGCCCAACAGCACGTCCTGCCAGCGCACCGATGAAGGCAGCGAAGCGAGTGCGGGAAGCAGCGATCGCCCGACCAACAGAAAAATAGACAGCACTATCGCCAAGCTGGTCGTCGCCAATGCCGTTGCGGACAAACGTTGCAAGCCGAAAAGCTGCTTCAAACCCGATAGGGGATTGACACGGTTGAAGTCGAACCAGGAACGTTTGCTGGCCATTCTTCCGCGACTTTGCGCAAAGCCCAGCAACAGCGCCATGATGATTCCGATAACGGCTGGCACGGCCATGCCAGCCGTTGCCACAACGAGAAAATGCATGCGTGAGCCGAGCTCATCCTGCAAAACGCGCAGCGACAGCAGGTGATCGGTATAGGACATGAGGAAAGCTACGGCCCGCCCCGCCAACGCTGGTAAAGCCAGCCACCAGATGACCATGCTCATCGCAACGGAAAAGGGGTGGCTACGGGGCAAGTCGCCTTTTTCCGCCGCCTGCTTGAGCTTGGTTTCGGTCGGTTGCTCGGTTTTATCGCTCACGTCACCCTCAATAACAACGCAATAAGATGCCGCATGTTGTCCATTTGGTTATCTATCGTAACCACCAGCATCAGGCACACCAGAAACGCCTTGATCGCCAATGACATGCTCATCGGACTGAGTTCGGATGCATAGCGGCCCAGCAGTGCCACGCACAGGTCGGAAAACATCAGCATGGCCAGGATCGGCGTGGCGATTTGCAAGGCCATGCCGATAAGACTGTTGGCCCCGTCGGTAAGCAAATCATGGATAAAGCCATCGAGCGATGCACCTGATGGCCACAACGTTGTGATGGGCCACGCTACATAGGTCGCCATGATCGTGGAAGGGAAAAAGAGCCCGCCTCCGGCCGTCATCAAGATAAGAATGAGCAGCTGCGTATACAGCGTTTCGATCGGTCCTGCGGTATGACCAAGGCTGGGGTTGAACAGCGCGCCGATGGTGTAGCCGGCCTGTTGATCCAGCACTGCCCCGGCCGTGCTCATCACGATAAACACACGGCTGACCATGAAGCCGAGCGCGGCACCCAGCAAGGCCTCCTTCACCACCAGGGGAAAGAGCGCCGCCAAGGGCAAGCCCGCCACGCCCGATGCTTGTTCAACACATAAACCGATGGCCATTGGAAAGGGCACGAGAAACGCCTTCCCCGCGGAGGACTTGAACGTCGGTATGGCGCTCACCAGCACCGACGTTCTTACCATCGCCAGCAGCAGTCCCGTCATGAATTCGAATGGATCGCTCATGACGGGCTGGCCCCCATGTAAGGAACAATACGGTAGAGCGCATCGAAGAATCCGACGAGCGCATCCGTCAGCCACCTCGACATCATCACCAGCACCAGGCACACCACGGCGAGCTTGATCACGTATCCAATGGTCTGGTCCTGCACTTGAATCGCCGATTGGATGATTCCCACGAACACGCCCACGAGCGCCGCAGCCATCAGCGGCGGCGCTGTGCTGTACATAATGATCCGGAACGCCTGATGGATGATTTCGCTTTCCGACATCAGCGTGGGTACGAAGCAATCAAGCCGTGCATGAGTTGCGATAGCCCCATCGTCAACACGAAAATCAGCAGCTTCAGGGGAATGGACACAGTGGAAGGTGGAAACATGGTCATGCCCATCGCCATCAGGAGATTCGCCACGATCAGGTCGATGACCGCAAAACCAATGGCGATGAACATGCCGATTTTGAAAGCCGCGCCAATTTCCGAAATGGCGAAGGCCGACACCAGGACGAGCCAGGGCTCGCTGTCCTGCGATGCTGCGGGGGCATCGGTATCATTGTCGGCATCGAGATGCATGTCCGATATCAATTTGCTGAGTGAAGCCAGCTCGTCCGGCGCCACATGCTTGCGCATGAATTGCTCCAGCGGCCGCCTGCCTGCTTCGATCAGTTCGGTCATCGCCGGCCGCTGTTTGCCTTCCATCACGGCCATGAAATCCACATGCTGCGAGATCTGCTGCCAGACCGGCGCCATCACCAGCAGGGTCGCTGCGAGCGCCAGGCCGCTGATCGCCATGCCGGAAGGCGCCTGCTGTATGCCCAGGGCATTTCTGAGCAGCACCAGCACTATCGAGATCTTGGTGAATGAGGTGGTCATGACTACCAGCAACGGCAGCAGCCCGATCAACACCATCAACAGCATGAAGGCGAACAGATCGGGCAACTCGCCCATCGATGACGCGGCCGCCGTCATACCGGCGGCCCGCCACACTCGCTGATCAGAATGGCCAGCTGGCCATCGACACTCACGATTTCCCCGCGGGCGAACATGTGTCCATGGCAGCACAAGGTGACATCCTTGCCTGAAATGGGCCGCTCCACCGCAAACACGCCGCCTTCATGCAGCGCCTGAAGTTCGGCCAGCGTCAGCATGCGCCGATCGAGCACGACGTCGACGATAAACGCCACGTCGTCAAGAGGAACAGGTTCGCCGTCATGATGGTGCTCGACCGTTGCGAACGCGGATCGATCCGATGCTGGTTTGGAGTCTTCCATAAATGCCTCTTCGTTCTTCCACTTGATGTGATATCGAAAGCCCTTCGACAAAGGTCCCACGTGGAGCCTTGCACCCGACCAAGGCGCATGTAGCACCGCGCCTCGCCCTAACTTGCGAAGCTCCTGCAGGGGAAGCGCCCGGCTTTCATAAAGCGCGACGACCATAACTCTCAGCCAGTCCGGATACCTTGCCTGCCTGGGCTCCAACAACGCGATGTCGTTCCACCGGATATGCCCAAGTACGGTTCCTGTCACCGCCAGGTGTCCCGAATTTCCGTCTTCGCGTGTCACCAGGAAGGCGAGCGCGTTTCTCGGGAACGGCGCATTCAGCTGACCATCCTGCAAAGAGAGATTGACACCGAGATGCTGCTCAAGCCGCTCTATCCACGGCGAGATAAGCCAGTCGATCCAGCTACCGATCGCCTTGTCGCTCTTGGCAACCCGCATGACCACATCCGACGAATACTCGGGGAACATCGCACCCATATCGAGACCGACTTGCAGATCGCCATAACTGCACGAGTAGATGCAGACCATGCAATAGCCATCCAGGGGTTGTTCCAGATGAAAGGCGAAGCGTGATGCTTCCTCGGCAAAATTCTCAACAAGGACGATTCTTTCCGCGCCTGCGAAACGGTTCATGGCGTCCACGACGTAACGAGTTAAAGCCAACCCTGGCAACCATGTTGAATGCGTCATGGTGCACCAGTCTCGGCGGATGCCGCGTTGTCACGAAGCTCTGCAAGAATGGCTTCACCGATGGCGCGGGCCTGGCGGTCGAAATCAATGTTCAGAATGCCGGTTTCCGTCTCGACCCTGCACTCATCTTGCAACAGATGGTTATCGGCGATGACCTCGCATCCCAACCTGCCATGCTCCCGGTTGAAGCGAACGATGACGTCGTCCACCAGGGAGAAGTGCATGGGATGAACATGTATCCGCAGTACCGGACTTTCGCGCGCCGCCAGCAGGCATTGGTGGATACGCATCATCAGCAGGCCACTTGCCGGGATTTCGCCAAGCGCTTCGCGAACCGCCTTTTCGATCCCCGTGCTTAGATGCTGTTCGGCATTCCGCCACACTTTCAAATGCGCTGCCAGCGCGGCGATGACCTGTTTTCTAGCTTCTTCGAAGCCTGCGGCATATCCCTTTTGGCGTGCACTTTTCTTGGCTTTGTGCAGCGAATGCGCCAACCTTTGGCGTGTTTCTCGCTGCTCGCCCAACAGCCGCTGTTGAAGCGCAACCAGATCCTGCAGAGTGGCTGCTTCCTCGCTCGACAACACGCCGTTGCCCAGTATCGACCAATCACCTACTTTTCCAATAAGCACTACCTGTATCTCCGTTTCAAATACCGATGATGATGTTTCCGATAGGTTGGCAGGCATCTCGTTTCAACCGGCGCGCAAGACGTATCGCCTGGGCAAGATTGCGATCCGTGGATGCCATCCTGCGCAACATCTGGCGCGATGCGGCCACCGATATGCCACGTACGAACACATACATGACGGCCAAGCCAACTTCACTCAGATGCTTGGGCGCAAACACCTCATCACCTGCATAGAGGCTCTCGCCTTCGTAGAGCAGGGATCGCTTGAACCACTCAAACCCCATGCTCGCCACCAGCTGTTGTCGCAAGGCACCTGCCACGACGATGGGTCGTAATATGCCACTGCAGGCCATGACGCCTGCACATAAAAGACTATGCATAAACAGTTTTTCTTCGCACATGGACCACAGTGCGACGGCCCTGCCTGATTCCGTCGCAGGCGGGTCCAGGGGCCTCAGCAGCTGCGTACTGGCGAGGCGGCCGTAGCGGCCTTCGCGCAGGCCACCCGAAAAAGGCAGGCGATCCGTCGATATGCAGCTCGCCGGCGACAGCACAGCGCGTACTAGCGCATAACTATGGCTGCGCATTCGACCCGCCCTCGCTGTCGGTGGCACTCTTGGCTTTCCCGCGCCCCATCAAGCCGGACAATCCTTTGCTGGCGTAGCCAGGTCCGGAACTTGCACCCGTCGTGTACGCGGACTGGCCGCTTCCAAAGCGGTCTTTCAACTTCTTGAACAGTGCGCACAATGCATTCCACTGCGAACGACTGCCCCTGCCCATCGTGCGAAGCATCACCAGTAGCAATGCCAACGCCACCAACCAGGGCAGCCCCGTCAACAGGACGACGCGTATCCACTCCGACGCGCGATAGCGCAGTCCGGCATGCGTTTCCACTTCTTGCAATGTCGCGGTGGGCGGCACCGGGTACACGGGCACCATCAGCAACGAGATATCGTCCGGCGAGCCCCCTGGGATACTTCCGGCAATAAGCGCCTTGATTTGAGGCTTGAGCAAATCGATGCGCTGGTCGCTGCGATAACGAATCACTGCCGCCGCCGATGGCGGGGTAGGCGTTGCCTGCTTGGGATCCTTTTCGGGGATAGCCACGTTGACATAGGCCGACAAAACACCTTCGATCTTTTCGATCGACTGACTCAGTTCCTGGGACAGGGCATATTGGTAGCGGATTCTCGTTTCGGCCTCACTGGGCAACAAACCACCGCCGGGAAAAACATCGCCGAGGGTCGGATGTTTGTTGCGCGGCCGGTCGTAAGCCTGAATGATCTGGTCGGCGTACACACGCTCATTTCCGTTGACCTGGATATCCCAGCTGCCGTCCTTGGCGCGCATTTTTTTTGCCTTGATGCCTTGCTGCCCGAGCAGCACGATGAGGTCGTTAGCTTGGTTTTCATCCAGGCCTTCCCGAAAGGAACCCTCACAGCCCGCCAATAAAACGATAAACACGGCAACTAAAAAATGCTTTATTACGACGCGTCGGCCCGTTCCAACACTCATTATGGTTGGCACCTAAAATTAGATGGTAAGTAATTCAAGCGTCTTGATCGCTATAGCTCTTATCTATTCAAAACGCCTAACTGGTAGAGAGCAGGTCGGCATGTAACGCTGGTGACACACCACGGTCAACCAAGTCTTGCCTGCGACAGGCAGCCAACTACTCGATCAGCGCACCCATGCATCTCGGCCTGTCACAAGCCGTGTAAGCCAATACTCCAAACTTAATTTTTTGCGCGGGACTCCACACTCACCATCCAAGCGAAAGCTCGCATGATGGATACCTGGCCTCTTCGAGCGGGACATGCTTAAGTTCAGAGCATTGCCTATGGCTCTTCGCCATGAACCAGCGAAGGACTAGCTTGGCGGCTTCTCTTGTGAGCTGGATACAAACGGTCGTGGAAAAAACATCAAATCAATGCCGGCTCCTATAACAGCAACCAACCCGTTCTTGACCGTATCCAGGCCATACACATCATTGATTCATCCGTGAAATTTCATTCATGCAAGTCTCGCACTTTTTCAAAAATGCGGCGGCCATGGAGACAGCTTCCCCATGTTGATGAATCATCCACTCAAGCTTTGGCGTATCGCCGGCCTTTTCGCCAAACTTGGGATTTGATACAAGATCCATCACAGCGACGTGCCTTGCCTCTGCATGGCTCTGCAGTATGTTTAAAAAATCCAACGAGTGGCTCAAAGCATCATAGTTTATATGAAGATTATCGGTGCGGCTTCCACCATCACTATTAAATTCAATGGACGGAATGTTATTAGCCGAAATGTTGTTAAATGTTATAGACACCGTTAGATATTTCCATTCAATCTTTGAAGCATAGTTATCTATCAACATCCCCTGCCAGCAGCAATGCTCCAAACACAAGGTTTAAGCACGTATCACTTCGAATTAAATAGACCCACCCATTAAGGCACTAATTCGGCCGTTATTTCGCGTGGAGTAACAAGCTTCTGCCCTGCGCAAAAATAGCATCAGGCAGGCTTAGCGCCTTATCGGTGGCGATGGGGTTCGGAGCATGGCTGCTGGCGGGGGAACGCCTGTTTCAGTTTTGCACGGTGAATTCGCAGGCGGCGTAGCTTAGAGCCGAAGAGGCTCAACTCAATGCTATTTGATACAAACAAAGCACCGATGTCATAGTACTACGCAGCCATTACTACGTCATCGACGCATCTGCTCTATTTCATCGGTAGCACGATGACTTGCCTTCGAAAGCACCTCGCCGATCGACAGATTTTTTGCGGCTGATGCTGTTTTTTCGATCGACGCATCATGCATGCCTGAATCACCGACACTTTTTTCGCTTGCCTTTTTTTCAAGGCGAGAATTTGATACCGAATCAATTAGCTCCTCCAGATTTTCGTATTGCCTCTCTGCACCGCGACTATTCTCAAATTTAACGGCAATCTGATCAAGATTATCAGCTTTAATGTTTTCGCGATCAGCAGTGCGTGAAATAGCTACAGTCGTGTCCGAACCGACATATTCGGCGTTTTTGAAAGACATGTTCGTTGACGTAACAGACATATCATATACTCCTATTTATCATCGTAAAAAAATGGAACTATTATCGACCAATGGTTTGAATCGCGTTATCAGCGGTCGAATGCAACGACTGCTCAACGTTTTGAATGGCTTTCGAAACCTCCTCTAAAAGATGCATGACAACTTGAAGCTTTGAAGCAGCGCCGGGGTCACCGGCTGCCGCGGCATCCGCCAACGCTTCCGCTTCCTCAAGCAGTTCGGACTGCATGGCGATCAATTTTTCCAGGATCGCCCACCTATTCACTGAACTCGTATGTGAATTCAAGGCTACGTTGATGCTGTTGAGAACATTGTTCAAGCGCCCGGCAAACTGATCCAGATAAGTATCACTCCAAACATCAATGGGCTTAACCTGGTCTGCAGGATTGGTAATGGCTGGAATATCTATTCCGGTTGATAAGGTCATTGGCTATTCCTGATGATTTAAATTTAAAAATCGTGATAACTCACATCACGACATCTATTACGTTGCCTGCTTTTTTTCTGTCCCGCCGAGAGCGGAATCATTGGCCTGGAACCAGGCATTGGCGTAGGCTTGCTCAGCCTTCATGTAGGCTTCTTTTGCTTGTTGCTCGTTCTTTAAAGCACCCACCACCTTTTGACTTATGTTTCTTACGTCCGCTGTCTTGGACTTAAAATTTTTGGCTGCTTCTGACATTTGCTTTTCAACGCCTTTCAAATCCCCCTCTATTTTGCTTCTCTTCGAAGGGTCTTTTTCATTCTCAAGACTACGCTTAAGTTCATCCCTTTTCTTACTCAGATCACCAATTTCCTTGGCACCTTTTTGCATCTCATCGTTGGCAACGCCCTGTTTTTTTTCAAGATCGCGGCTTTCTTTAATGGCGCCTTCCCAAGCCTGAAATTTGTCGTTGATGTCACGGAGAGTGGGTACTTGATTCGTTGATCCAACACCCACTTGTTGCGAATCATTCCCAGTCTGTTGGGTACCGCCGTCTACCTTCAGATCGCTTTCTAGACCGTCCAGGAGATCGTTAGCGCGTTTTTGCGACGGCGTATACTCGGGCGTGCTGCCCGGTGGCTTGATATCCGTACGCGTCTGAGCGCGGACCTGAACATCATTATTTATTGGCGCCTGCAGTGAGAGCGTCCTCGACGTGAAATTCCAGTTGGAGCCAGCGCCTCCCATCGCCTTTTGGTCAGGATCATCCACAAAGGGAGATGTTCTCGACTCAACCGGCGGTTGCGAACCGTTGCCTTGAACAGGACTGCCTTCGCCCAATGGCGCTGCGGTGTCGGTACTATAGACGCCATGCATTGAATTACTATGGATAGTTGTACCGTTCATTAGATGTCTTTATTAAAGTTGATTATCAATAAAACAATTTATTTATGTCCACATGAACCATGTCTATTGATCTGATGGGTGTCGAACCTCAGCTGCCTTCGGCTCGGAAGGCGATCATCATGTGGATTGCGGCCAAGTTTGCCCGTGTGGGATGCGCTTCTTCGCAAGATTCGTCAAAATAAATGAGAGTACTGCGCCATTTTCTCAGCCATGCCTGCCGAGGTTTGACACTAATCATGTCTATCTATTGGCCTGATGCCCTTTCATCATCGAGGTATCGCTTATGTAACCCGGAGAGCTCGGGCAAGGCCAATAGCGCCTGTGCCGATTCGATGATGCTGTTATCGCTACCTTCTTTATCCATTTCCATAGCTTTGTGGAGCGCTTCGATACTTTTTTTATAATCACGGCACTTCAATTGGCAAAGCCCATAGATGAAATAGACATTTTTATCCTCCCCCCCAAGTTCCATGGCTTTCTCGAACTCACCGCACGCGTACGCATGGCGAGCCGTATTGAAAAAAATCAACCCGAGGCCGAGGTGGGGAAACGCACGCAAAGGATACGCATGACTCAAGTGCTGAAAGGCTCGCTCGGAGTGGGAAAAAAAACCGCTATTGCGCGCCACATGCGCGAGCTTTCTCAATATTGTCAGATCGTCTTCTGTTATCATGGATGCCATCGCAATGCTCTTAAATATTCATGGTGCTGTTGACGCCCGCGACACCCTGGTCGCAAGCCTTGCCGCCGCAACTGGCAATCAACTCAATGCCCATGGGATCGTCCGGAACGCGTTAGACACACAAATTGCCTTATCGCTGAAGTTCAACGCTGATTTGCCTCAAGTGGTCGGCGCCAAGGCCATTAACGAATTCGATCGTTAGAGCTATTCCACTGGCCAATTCTTCATGCCGTCCCGCAGCACTTTCCGAGCTGGCGTTTTTTGCTGCCTCTCTCTGAGATTTCTCCAGAGTCTCCAGCTTTTTGACTAGGCCGACATAGAAGCTCTCGACTTCCTCTGGTGTGGATGGGATTCGAATACCCCGCACACTTCCGCCATTTTGAGAAGCGAACCTATTTGCATTCACCTTTCATATTCTCCGATATATGCATATTGAATATCGTCCTGTCTTCACTGGAAATAAGCTTGACACGGCATAAATCTATAAAGTCCAGATGACCTTCCTTGAGCTGTGCGCCGGTAAAAAACCGATCCCCGCGCTGGTTGACCACAAATGATTGTCCCGACGAAGCCGACACGATACTGAAATCAAATCTATTCAAAGGCACAGAGATCTGGGAAGCGTCCGATCGTTTCATTTGCAGGCTTATCACTTTCACCTCAGGCAGTTCTTGCAATACCTTAGCCTCGACGGCTGCCACGTTCCATCCCGCCAGATCTTTGATGGCATCCTCGGACCAGATATCCACTTCGATTTCTCCTGGGCCTGTTACTTTCACTTGCGGATTCCTGTAGTACGTCTCCATCGTCGAGGACACATTTAATGCCAAAACATCCATCGGCAGGACATTCATAATTACCGCACCGAAATTTGCCTTCAATGCGAGTTGACGCAGCGCGCCCAACTCCTGCTGGTCTTTGACGTAGCCCTTGTAAGTCGTAACGCCGGTTACCGTATCCAATTGGTGGCTGACATCGGGATAGAGCTTGGCTATTTCCTCGGTAGCGTCCTCCAGATATTCCGTAGCCAGTTCCGGACGGCTGAGCAAGACCGCCACGATGGCTGCGCTGCTCACCGTCACGCCCAATGCCGCCGCGATATACCGTTGCTGCAGCATGGAGCGCGCAACAGCCAGGCGATAACGCCATGGGTGCGCGTGGTGGAGAAAGCGCATCCTGGCTTGGTGCTCGTCCTCTTGTGTATGGATCTTGGTGGTAACTCGGCCCCGCTCGTCCAAGCGAGCAACCGTGGCCATGTCGAAGGCCAGGCTGCCTATGGCGAAAGCGCTTCCCGGCATGAGCACCGCCGAGGCAGCTGGCTTGAGCGTGTAGTCGAACACGCTGACATTGTCCGCCAAGGCGGTCAGGTACCAAACACCTTCATCGGTTGCCCATGCCAGACGTGCATGCAGTTCTTGCATGTCCTCGTCGAGCAGCAGGATGTCGGCGTGCTCGCCTTGACCTATTGACCAGTTCTTTTCGGCAAGCAGCGACACGATCGCCCCCGCGTGCTTGCCCGATAGAATTCGCAGCGCTACGTTGTCCATCGCTCACCACCACAGCGATAGACGCACGCGTGGCTGCGGCAGCAAATGCTTGAGATGGCTGATCACTTTGTCTGCGCCGTTCATCTGCCACCCGTTTTGTCCATGATCGTCTTGATATCAGAGTTGCTCTTGGGCGCAGGTTTCTTTTTTGGAGCGTCCTTGGTCTTGGGTGTGGCAGTCTGGTTTTTTTGCGCTGTACCCGCGGCGCTCTCCGTTTTGGCATCCGTGTCGTCACGATGGGGTATGGGTGGTAGCGGCTTCACTGGCAGCACTTCCGGTGGTTGGGTATCGATACTCCGCGTCGGGGTGAACCACACATTCATGAATCCCGCCGACTGGTATGAACCGGTCTCCGCGCGCGCATTGTTGGTTGGCGGCTTATTGACGCCTTGCGTCGCGGGAGCCTTGGCTGGTGGTACGAAAGTAGCGAGCACTGGCGTGTCGTTGAGGTTTTCATTCACGACTCTCGGCGTGATCAGATAGAGCCGCTCCATTTGTACGTGGGATTTCCGCGTGCGCCGAAAGAGTGCCCCTACGCCAGGCACGTTGCTGAGGCCGGGCACACCTGACATGTCGTCGTTGTTGTTCTCGAATTGGAATCCACCGACCAACAGACTCTGGCCATCCTCGACTACGGCCTGCGTGGCCAGATATTTCCGACTTGAACCCGGGACATTGTCGACGCTTGTATTCAGGAAATTCCCGTCCACAATTTCCAGCGTGAGCTTCACTTTGGGAGGACGGCCTTCCACTGGCATAACCAGCGGCGTAGCCCGGAACGACAATCCCGTCGATACCGGCACGAGGTTCGCATAGCGATCGCCCGTGGTTCTGACATAGAGCGACTGCTCGCTGCCCATGAACGCTTCTTCGTTATCCAGCGTCATGACTTTTGGCCGCGAGAGAATGCGTGCCTTGCCCTTCGTTTGCAGCAAAGCGACCCGTGCTCTCAGCTCGCGCAGAGAATTTCCCACCAGCGCCTGATAAGTCAGCCCGTTGCCTCCCGTCACGATTTCACCGTTGTCGCCACGCAACGATAGGTCCACACCGAGGTCGCGTGCGTCGCCGCTATCGAGATCGATGATGGCAACATCGAGTTGCACCAGGCGTTGCGGCCGGTCCAATTGTTCGATGAGCTGCGCATAGATGGGCATCATGGCGGGTGTGTCGAATATCACGACCGAGTTGGTACGTACGTCGGCCTGAATATGCACGCTACGGTCGATGCTGCCCTCGGCTGGATTTCCCTGCGGCTGCTGTCTTGCCAAAAGAGCGAGCAACGCCTGGATGCGCAGGCCTGCGTCGCCATCCGGCGACGATGAATCTCCTAATGGAGCCAATGCCTGGACGATCGCCGCCGTGTCCAGCACGGAAGCGGGATCTTTTTTAGGTGTCGCGTACGCCCCCTGCAATAGATTACGTAACAGGGTGGCAACACCCGGCACTGTATAGAGGTCTGTCCTGTCGCCACGCACGCGCCTTTCCGAATCCTGCGCCTGGGCGTAGTGCAATGGAAAGACGCGTATTTCCATCACCGAATTACTGCTTCCCCCGCTCGCTGGCGGTCTTGCCAACGCTCCGATCATCGACATGTTTCGCTGGCTCAGGCCTAACGCGACACGCTCGCGTTCGCTGTCAAGCGCCTTGGCAACCAGATCCACGTAACGGCTAGGGCCTGAGACAAGCACACTGCCGCCGGAAAACTTCACCGGGAAGCGAGGTTCGATCAGTTCGAGATCTCCGAGTGCACGCATGGCTTGCGCACCGCTCATGGGTGCGATCGCGATAACTTCCGAACGATTGTCCGAACTGGATCCAACGTACATAGTCGAGCCGTCGTAGTACCACGTCAGACCATAGGCGGCTTCCAGTTCGGAAAATATCGATCTCGCCGATTTATTGAACTCGCCATACACATTCCCCCGCACGTCCGGTTGAACAACGACAGGAAACGGCTGGGTCGCGAGAATATCCTTCAAGACTTGTCCTAAAGGCTTTCCTTTCGCCGTATAGGCCACCATGCCATCTCGCCACGGGACCTGCGCCGCGCTTAAGCAGGCCGGCGTCACCAGCGCCATCCCTACGATGCAACGGGCCACCCACCGCAGCCGATGTTTAGTGCCGCTCATTCCATAAGCTCCGTGACCACAGCCATCGCATCCTCGTGGCACATCTCCAAAAGCTGAGCCGTGCACACAACCCGGATGAGCGAACTGAAGTTCTTGACCCCTCCCAAATTGAGCTGAACGTCGCGATCAAGCGAGGACAGCAAGACATTTACCGTCGTCCCGTTACTTTGCGCGATGCATTTCAAGATAGACCAGTAGATACGCTCTAGACGTACACAAGTTGACAAACCATCAAGGCGAATCGACTTTGGCCTGGGTTGCGCCAAACGCATATCCATGCCGTTTAGAAGTACGAAATTCGACTTCACAACCTTTAGTTCTCGGAACCGAAACCTTCCATCCATGTGATGCACCGTAGTACCTAACTTTGTAATTCCTGCTCTACATGAGACCACTTATCAAGACTTTCTTTGGGCGATGGTAGGTATGGAATCTGGATTGTCGGCACTACATAGTTACCGTCCGATGGACGTCTATTTCGGATACGCACTAGCAAGCCGTTAAGAAGATTCATGACTGAACATCATCGATGACTCAAACCTATGGAAGATTTCACGTTGCGTGAAGCGGCCCTTTTCCTTCTTAGAACTTGTTCACGGTCTCTTGCCAATCCACGATACTGCGCAGATGAAACGCAAACGCTACGCAAGTGACATTGTCGACGTTCCTTAAAGTGAATCCATGCATAACCAGAAGTCCTCGGGCGAACTAGTCCCAAGAAGACCTACGATGCATAAGAGCAAGCTCACTGAGCGCGAGATTGTCGCGACGTTGAGGCAAGTCGAAGGCAGTCGACAGGTCAAGCATGTGTGCCGAGAGCTGGGCATTTCAAAAACGACGTACCATGCCTGAAAATCCGAGTACGGCGGCATGAAAGCGACGAATGCACAGCGGCTGCGGGATATCGAAACGGGACATGCCAAGCTCAAGCGGATGCATGCCGAGCTGGCGATGGAAAATCACTCGCCGAAAGATCTCATGGCACGGTGGTTGGACTATCGCGATCCACAGTGCGCTACCAACGCCGGCCTGACTGCGATGAATAGGCAAATTGCGTCGCTGGCTGAATGACGGAGTGGCTTCCGGAACGTGGCCTTGGCAAGCTGTTGCAGCTGATTCGTTGCCGTAGTCTGATGTGGAACCGCAGCAGGATATGGCACCTGTACTGCTTGATGCAGCTTAATCATCGCCGACGTGGCAAGCGGCGAATCCCCAACCCGCATCCGCTGCCGCTGATCTCCCGCGGGCAGATCAACACAGTTGGTCGATATGCGCAGTGGGATGGCACCGTTTTCTTACATTCAACGTCATTGTGACAGCCTCGACGGTCTGACACCCAACGAATTTAGCCTTCAAAACGAACCGGCGACTTCTGATTTAGTTTGGCACTGAAATACGGCGAGTCAATACAGTGACTTTCAAATCAACGCCACTAGACCCCTGCCTTCCCAAACTCTTATTTTTGTCTGTCACTTAGTAAATTTTTCTTATTTACATGATCATCAATGCCAGCAGGTGCTTATTTTGCGTTATCGCGCGCTTTATACAGGTAATACACGATTATTTTATATCGCTCATGATCAGACATTGCAGGCCTTTTCTTCATAAAACTTGAGTAATTAATCACTATTTTTTTAATGGTGGTACATCTCCTAAATCCGCTGCCCGAGCTTTGCCCCGATCGTTCAGTTGGATCGACCGCTTTTGCTTGCGATGCAGGCGTAGATGGATACCCCCGCCAGAAGCGTGCGCGCTTCGCCCCGCAGACTTCGCACTTGGCGCCAGCTGTTTGCAGGAGAGGCACCGAATGACATGCGCTTTTTGTTTTTCTGCCCAGTAGTAGCGACAGTGCCAGCGTTTGCTGCCCGTCGTCATAACCACCAATGCGAGACCGTCCGCGTAGCGAGTGCATAGGGCTTGCCGATGGGTTTGGCGTGCCGGGCAGCCGCATCAAAGAGAGCCATGCTTCGGTTCCTGAAGATGAATCAGGAGCCGACGATGTGCTCTTCAATCGCGCTGCCCTAGCAACCATCCGATATCAGCATCATCCGCAAATGGCCTTAAATATGGCGGTATGCGATGGAGTTCAGTGAACACTGCCGGAATATCGCAACTTTGAAAAATCCGTTGAATCAACGGACTACGGCGACTCTTAGGGGCCGACTCCTCGGATGGGGAGTGGTGGAGCGGGTGAAGGGAATCGAACCCTCGTCAGTAGCTTGGGAAGCTACAGCTCTACCATTGAGCTACACCCGCAACTCGGGCGATGGTAACCGGCGGATGCGGCTTTGGGAATCCTGGGTACGCCCTCAACTTTTCGTCCATGCCATGTTGCGACTAAGCGGCCAGTACGGCGGCTGGTTAAACCGCAGGCAACGAACGATGAGGCCCTAAGCCAACGCTCATGATCCGTGCGCAACATGATCAGCACATACAGGGAATGGTGTCGGGGCGCGACCGGTTTCGCGTGCACCAACATGGAGTGATTTATGCGTGGACCTGATGGTGTTGTATCACTGGCGCGCGGATGGCGCGCCTTCCTGGCTGTTTGCCTGCTGCTATGCACCGGCTTGGCCCTTGCCCAAACCGACGACAGCCAAACTGATGCCACTGCCGACCCGCCGGCGCGCGTGGCCCGGCTTTCCTACGCTTCAGGCGATCTGGGCTTAATGCCGGCAGGCAGTACCGAATGGGCTGCCGCCGATGTGAACCGGCCGTTGACCAACGGCGACAAGCTATCCAGCGGCCCCGACGCCCGCGCCGAGCTGGAGCTGGGCGGTGCAGCGCTGCGCATCAGCAATCAGACCGATATCGGCGTGTTGAACCTCAGCGACCAGATCGGCCAGTTCGAACTGACGCAAGGCACACTGAGCATCACGGTGCGCAACGTCGACCAGGGCGCAGACTACGAAATCGACACGCCAACCCTCGCCCTGGTGATCAACCAGCCCGGTACATTCCGGGTCGACGTGGGCGCCAATGGCAACGGCACCACCGTCACCGTGTTTGACGGCGGCGGCATCGTCTACGGCGAGAACAACGCTCAACGCGAAGTGTTCAGTGGACGCAGCTATCAGTTCGGCGACTCCACGTTGAGCGACATGACAGTCAGTGACATCCAGGGCCGTGACGAATTCGATGCCTGGTCCAACGACCGCGACGCGCAATACGCCAGTAGCAACAGCACCCAATACGTGTCTCCCGACGTCGTCGGCTCGCAGGATTTGAATCAGTATGGCGACTGGCAACAGGACGATGACTACGGCGCCGTGTGGTATCCCACCACGGTGGCGGCCGGGTGGGCGCCGTACAGCCTTGGCCATTGGGTTTGGATCGCCCCGTGGGGTTGGACATGGGTGGATGCCATGCCCTGGGGCTTTGCGCCCTATCACTATGGCCGCTGGGTCTATCTGCACCGCCGCTGGGGATGGATCCCATGTGCTCCACGCGTAAGACCCATCTATGCGCCTGCGCTCGTTGCCTTTGTCGGCATCGGCAGGGGTGGCCCGGTCGGCTGGTTCCCGCTGGGACCGCACGAGGTCTACAACCCGTGGTATCGCGCGTCGCGCAACTACTACACCAACGTCAACCTCACCAACATCCGGATTACGCGCAACATCAATCAGGAAACGGTGATCAACAATATCCACAACCAATATGGTTTCTATCACGAGGGTCGCCCGGTTACCGGCGTGAACTACGCCAACCGCGATATGCCGCACGCCTTCACGGCCATCTCCGCGCAAGCGTTTGCCAGCGCACGCAACGTGCAAGCCAGTCAGGTACGTGTCGATCCGCAGCAATTTGCCCACGCGTCGGTGATGGCAGCAGCGCCGGTGGAGCGTCCCTCCTCGGCCAGCTTCGGCCAGCCGCGCGTGGCGAGTACCCGTCCTTTGCCGTCGGCAGCGTTCAATCGACCGGTCGTGGCAGTGCGCGCGCCCGCCGCTAACGTGGTGGCGGTCGGAGAAATTCACGCGGCTGCGCGCTCCAACGTCCGGGTACTGAACGTGCAGCCGCAAAGCTCACCGCGTGTCGTATCGGGGCAGACCTTCCCGCGCTACGGGGCGCCCGCACAGACGCAAGCGGCACCACGCCCGGTCGAGGAACCTGCACGACCGCAAGCCGCACCACGCCCTGCCGCACCTGCACTGCCACAAGTGCCTCATTTCGCACCGGCTCAGCAGGTCCAACAAACGCCTCGTTACGAGCCTCAGCCATCGGCAGTGCAGCAAGCGCCGCGCTACGCACCGCAACCGTCCATGCAGCAAGAGCAAGAACGACAGGCGATCGAGCAGGAGCGTTTCAACGCCGCGCAACGCGCCCATCAATACGTGCCGGAGCAGCAAGCGCCACGCGAGGTGCAGCCCAACCCGTCGTATATGCCCCAGCAGTATCACTATCAGCCACCGGCGCAATACGCGCGCCCGGAAATGGGGCGTCCGGCGGAGCAACAGCCTCATCCGCAAAGTGCCCCGCATCCTCAGCATGCACCGCCACCGGCCCGCAACGACCAGCAGCACTAGCACCACGCTTTCGAGCAGGGTGCGCCGCGCGATTGCGGCGCACCCCGCGTGGTCTAGGGATAAAGCACAGGCCCGGCGCTACAATGGGCGGATGCAGATCACCCTCAATGGCCACCCGCACGACTGCGGCGACAATCTCTCCGTCACCCAACTGCTGCACGAGGCCGGTTATGCCGGCCGCCGGGTAGCGGTGGAGGTGAATCACGAGATCGTGCCGCGCAGCCAGCACGACGCCTATGCCCTGCGCAGTGGCGACAAGGTGGAAATCGTCCACGCCATCGGCGGCGGCTGAGTTCGCCCCCGGCAGTCCACGCATGAACATCAAGACTCACGACACCACCGATACCTTGGTCATTGCCGGCACGAGTTATCGCTCGCGCCTGCTCACCGGCACCGGCAAATACAAGGACTTGGACGAAACCCGTCGCGCTACGTTGGCGGCCGGTGCCGAAATCGTCACGGCCGCCATCCGCCGCGTGAACCTGGGCCAAGATCCCAACGCCCCGAACCTGCTCGACGCATTGCCGCCCGGCGAGTTCACCCTGTTACCCAACACCGCCGGCTGTTACAACGCGGTGGATGCAGTGCGCACGTGCCGACTGGCGCGAGAGCTGCTGGACGGCCATAAACTGGTGAAGCTGGAAGTGCTGGGCGACGAGCGCACGCTTTTCCCCGATGTGGTGGAAACCCTCAAGGCGGCCGAGCAATTGGTCGCCGACGGTTTCGATGTCATGGTCTACACCAGCGACGATCCCATCCTGGCCAAGAAGCTGGAGCAGATTGGTTGCGTGGCGGTGATGCCGCTGGCCGCACCAATCGGCTCAGGGCTAGGCATCCAGAACAAGTACAACCTGCTGGAAATCATCGAGAACGCAAAGGTGCCGATCATTGTCGACGCCGGTGTGGGTACGGCCTCTGATGCCGCCATGGCGATGGAATTGGGTTGCGATGGGGTGCTGATGAATACCGCCATCGCCGGGGCGAAAGATCCGGTGCTGATGGCGCATGCGATGAAGCTGGCCATCGAGGCCGGACGCGCGGCGTTCCGCGCCGGGAGGATTCCGCGCAAGCGGTTTGCGTCAGCGTCGAGCCCGATCGACGGGACGATTGGTTGAGGCTTTGCTTCCTCTCTCTCCCGGCGGAGAGGGAGAGTAACCCCATCGCATGACTGAAGATCACGACACCTCCAACCACCTGCGCCGCATCCGCAGCTTCGTCCTGCGCGAAGGCCGCATGACGCCTGCCCAGCAGCGCGCGTTCGAAACACATTGGGCGCATTTCGGCATCGATTACACCGGCAAGGCGCAGGATTTCGACGCACATTTCGGCCGCCACGCGCCACGCGTGCTGGAAATCGGCTTCGGCAACGGCGAAGCTCTGGCCTGGGCAAGCGAACACGACCTGGCTCGCGATTACCTCGGCGTGGAAGTGCATGGCCCCGGCGTGGGACGGCTGATGAACGCCCTGGCTGCGCGCGGCGCCACCAACGTGCGCATCTACAAGCATGATGCGGTGGAAGTGTTGGAGCACGAGATCGCTCCCGGCACGCTGGCCGAAGTGCGACTCTGGTTTCCCGATCCCTGGCACAAGAAACGCCACAACAAGCGGCGCATCGTGCAATCCGAGTTCGTGGCCCTGCTTGCCTCGCGCATGGCGCCGAACGGGCTGCTACATCTGGCCACCGACTGGGAGCCTTATGCGCAGCACATGCTGGAGGTGATGGAGGCCGCGCCCGACTGGCGCAACAGCCTCGGACCGGACCAGTTTGCCGAGAAGCCCGCATGGCGGATCGAGACGCACTTCGAGCGGCGCGGATTGAAGCTGGGACATGGCGTGCGGGATCTGCTCTACCGCAGGCGCTAATGCCCGCGTAGGTTGGGGTGCAAACCCCAACATGGGCATATGCATGGTGATGTTGGGGTTTGCACCCCAACCTACGCCACTCGGAAGGGCAACGTCATGCCCGCAATGTGGCAACGATTCACCAGCAAATATGTAAGCAGACTTATACTCCCGCGTTAAACAGGGATGAGTCATCGCGTGAAGCTACTGTTGCCCCACCGCATCCAGCCCTTCCAGGCGCCCGTCAGGGACGATCGACAGTGGCGCTGACCCTTACCCCTGAAATGATCCTGGTGCTGGGGCTGGTGTGCTTCACCATGCTCATGCTGGTGCTGGAATGGATCCGTGCCGACATGGTGGCGCTGCTGGTGGTGGTGGTGATCGGACTGACCGGCCTCATCCCTTCCGATCGCGTCTTCAACGGCTTCGCCGGTAACGCCGTGATCGCCATCATCGCGATCATGATCATGGGCGCAGGACTGGATCGCGCCGGTGTGCTTGGCCTCACTGCGCAGTTCGTGATGCGCATGGCACGCGGCAAGGAGTCTCGGCTGGGCCTGGTGATCAACTCGGTGACCAGCCTCTTCAGCGCGGTGATTCCCAGCCAGGCGCTGGCCGCGCTGATGATTCCCGTGACCAGCCGTCTCTCCGCGCGTACCGGCGTGCCGATCTCGCGCCTGTTGTTGCCGATGGCGTTCTGCATTCTCACCGCCACCAACACCACCCTGATCGCCAACTCGCCGCTGATCGTGCTCAACGACCTGATCGCCAGCGCCAACGCCAACCTCCCGCCCGGTGCGCAGACGGTGCCGAAATTCGGGCTCTTCAGCGTGACGCCGGTGGGTCTCGCGCTGGCGGTGGCCGGCGTGCTGTTCTTCTACCTCTATACCAACAAGCTGCTGCCGGAACGCGAGGACGAACGGCAGAAGGTGACCCCCGGCCGTACCGAAAGCTACTTCGCCGAAACCTACGGCATCGTCGGCGAAACCGCCGAGCTGACGGTCACCGCCGAAAGCCCACTGGTCGGCATGAGCATCGGCGAAGTGGAACAGCTGCACGGCGCGCCGCTGATCCTGGCGATCAAGAGCGGCAATGACGCGCGCATGGCGCCACCGGCCGATCAGGTGATCTGGGTGGGTTCCGTGCTTGGCGTACTGGGGCCACGTGAGGAATTGAACCGCTTTGCCAACAACCAGCTGTGCCGCCTGTCACCACGCATGCGCCAGTTGGGCGAGTTGTTCAATCCGACCCGCGCCGGCATTTCCGAAGCGGTGATTCCGCCCAGCTCGCGCTTCCTCAAGCAATCAGTCGGCGAACTGCGCCTGCGCAAGCGCTACGGCATTTCCGTGCTGGCGGTGACGCGTGGTGATCAGGTCTACCGCGATGATCTACGCGCGGTAAGCCTGCGTACCGGCGATACGCTGGTGCTGCATTCAAGCTGGAAAGCACTGCAGGAGGTCTCTGAGGACAAGGATCTGGTGGTCGTCACTGACGTCCCGCGCGAAGAACAACGGCCCAACAAGATCTGGCAGGCCGTCGGCTTCTTCCTGTTGGCAAAGGGCCTGGCGCTATTCACCAACCTCGACCTTTCCATCGCGATGATGACGGGTGCCATCGGCATGCTGCTCTCTGGCGTGCTGAACATGGACGAGGCTTATCGCGCGGTGAACTGGAAGACCATCTTCGTCACCGCCTGCCTGATTCCCCTGGGCTGGTCGATGGATTCCACCGGCACTGCCGCGTGGGTGGCGCAGGAAGTGTTGCTGCATCTGGGCCATGCATCGCCATGGATCCTGCAGCTCTCACTGGCGCTCCTCACCTTGCTGTTCTCGCAAGTGATGTCGAACGTAGGTGCCACGGTGATGATGGTGCCGGTGGCAATCAGCGTTGCAGTGGCCACGGGCGGCAATCCTTCTGCCTATGCGTTGATTGTCGCGGTGTCTTCATCCAACACCTTCCTGCTCAGTTCCGGTCACCCTGCCCTGATGATGGTTACCGGTCCGGGTGATTACAGCGCGCGGGATTTCCTGCGTGCAGGCGTGCCGCTGACGTTTATCGTGCTGGTGATCACGCTGGTCGCCATCAATCTTATGTACCGTTGATAAGATTTATTCTGGCCAAGCTACCCGGCAAACATCTGTGACAACACCTCCTCACGACCCACGCCTTGCCGTGATCGGACTCGGCTACGTCGGCCTGCCGCTCGCTGTAGAATTCGGACGGCTATTGGACACCCTCGGTTACGACATTGATGCCGCGCGCGTGGATGCGCTGCAACGAGGCGCGGATGGCAACCAGGAAACAACAGCCGAGGAACTGGCCGCTGCGACGAAACTGCGTTTCAGTACTGACGTGGATGCGTTGAGTGATTGCAACGTGTTCATCATCACCGTGCCGACACCGGTGGATGAGCATAAGCGTCCCGACTTCACACCGCTTATTCGCGCCAGCCAGATGATTGGCAGCGTGTTGAAGCCGGACGATGTAGTGATCTACGAATCCACCGTCTATCCAGGCGCCACGGAAGAAATCTGCGTGCCGGAACTGGAGCGCACTTCCGGCTTGCGTTTCAATCATGATTTCACCGTGGGCTACAGCCCCGAGCGCATCAATCCCGGCGACAAGCTGCGGCGTCTTACCACCATCCCCAAAATCACTTCCGGCTCCACGCCTGAAGCGGCAAATTTCGTCGATGCGCTGTACGCACGCATCATCACTGCCGGTACGCACAAGGCGCCGAGTTTGAAAGTGGCGGAAGCTGCCAAGGTGATCGAGAACACACAACGCGATGCCAACATTGCCTTGATCAACGAATTCGCGTTGATCTTCCATCGCCTGGGCATCGATACGCAGGATGTGCTCGATGCGGCGCGTACCAAATGGAACTTCCTGCCGTTTCAGCCAGGCCTTGTCGGTGGCCATTGCATCGGCGTCGATCCGTATTACCTGATCCAGAAAGCGCAATCGACCGGCTATTACCCCGATATCCTGCTTGCCTGCCGCCGCATCAATGACGCAATGGGTCAGCACGTGGCCGCGGAAGTAATCAAGCTGATGGTGGGCCAAGGCCATGCGATCCGCGGCAGCCGCGTACTGGTGCTGGGTCTCACCTTCAAGGAAAACTGCCCGGATCTGCGCAACACGCGCGTGGTTGATCTGGTGCATGAACTGGAAAGCTTCGGCGCCGCCGTCGACGTGCATGATCCCTGGGCGGATACGGAAGAAGCACACAAGCACTACGGCATGCGCTTGCTACCCACGGTGGATGCGACAGGAAGCTATGCAGCCGTGGTACTTGCGGTGGCGCATCAGCAATTCAAAGCGGGTGGCGCGTATGACGTACGCGCGCTGACGATGCCCAATGGTGTGGTGTACGACATCAAGGGCGTGCTACCGAAAGAGCTGGTGGACGCACGACTGTAGGTTGGGGTGCAAACCCCAACATTGCCATCCATATGGGCACCATGAAGTTGGGGTTTGCACCCCAACCTACGCACCTAACAGGACTTCGCCCTGCTCCACTCGCACCGGCACCACCCGCAGGCTTTCTCCCTTGCAGGGGCCGCTCACGCATTCACCCGTGTCTACCCCAAAGCAAGCACCATGTGCGGCGCATACCAGCATACCCTTCGACAACAGGAACTTGCCGGGCGCCCAATCCAAACGACGGCCGGCGTGCGGACAGATGTTCAGCCAGGCATTCACGTGTTCGCCACGCCGCAACAGGATGATGCTTTCCTCGCCATCCGGCAGCACCACATCCAGCGCCATCGCCTCGCCTTCGGGCATATCGTGCAGCCGGCACAGGCGGCGGGGTGGGGTTGCTGTTTCCATCGGCACTTGCCTTATGGGCCCTATGGCCTCATCGTTACGCGCGTAAGTCCTTGATTTTACCACACGGATTTTTAACATGCGCGTCGTCCTACCGCTTCTGCACCGCCGTCGTCACCCGCTCGCCCAGGCGTTGTCCGTGGTGCTGGGCCTGATTGTGGTCGGCGTGCTGATGGTGTTCGGCCTGGTCGTGGCTGGCGTGCTGACCGTTGGCGGTGCGCTATGGCTGGTGTGGAGACAGTGGAAGCGCGCCCGCGTTGGGATGCCTGGCGCTGCCAAGCAGGCGCGTCAGCCGGAAGTGCTGGAAGGCGAATATGTCGTCATCCGCAGCTCTCGCCCGGTCACTCATCACTGAGCAAAATTCGGATAGCTGCCATCGGGTAGCGCACCTAAGCTGACGGCAACGTTCCTTTTTGGATACTGCCATGCGCAACTCCCTCGCCACCCTTGAAGCTCCGCTGGAACACGTCCGCGCGCTGATCGAGCGCGCGACGGAAGCTCCCTCGCTCACCGCATTGGCGGATGCCGCTAAGCTCAGCCCGAGCCATCTGCAACGGGCATTCCGCCGCCGCTATGGCATGAGCCCGGCCGAATACCACCGCGCCCGCCGCTTCGGCCAATTCAAGACCGCCTTGCGCAAAGGCGCCGCCGTGACTGATGCGGTTTACGACGCCGGCTTCGGCTCAGGCAGCCGCGTGTATGAACACACCAATCGCCTGCTCGGCATGACGCCAGCCAGCTATCGCGCTGGCGGCGCGGGCGCGCATATCCGCTACACCACCACCAGCACCCCGCTGGGACAATTGCTGGTGGCGGCAACGGCCAAAGGCATCTGTTCCGTCACGCTGGGCGCCAACGACAAAGAACTGGAGCAACGGCTGGCTGATGAATTTCCCAAAGCCAGCTGCGAGCGCGTCGACAATGGACGCGAAGAATGGCTGGACGCCGTGATCGCTCGCATTGCCACACAACTAGGCTGGAGCGATCGCGAAGCGCCAGACATGCCACCGCTCGACATCGCCGCTACCGCCTTCCAGTGGCGCGTGTGGGAAGCACTCACACGTATTCCTGCCGGCACCACCAAAAGCTACGGCGAACTGGCTGCAGAACTCGGCAAACCTGGTGCGGCCCGCGCCATCGGGCAAGCATGCGGCAACAATCGTCTCGCCTTGATCGTGCCTTGCCATCGCATAGTGCGCGAAGATGGATCGCTCGGTGGTTGGCGCTGGGGTGTTGAGCGCAAGCGTGCTTTGCTTGAGCAGGAAGAGCAGCGTGGCACGAACGCACGTTCGTCATGAACCACTCATCCCCTGAAAGGTGAATGAGAGGGAGCTTCGCCTAGCATGCCTTCAGGTCGATACCTCGTTTCGAAAGCGGGGACATCGATCGTTGCGCTCACCTTGATTCCCCATCAACGCCATCTTGCGAGGCTTTCGCTACTGCAATGCTCGCCATGCAGGTATCGTTGAAGTCTCCTTTCCCCACACACATCGATGAACGATTCCGCTAACAACACGCTTGCCATGGCAAGCGACCAGAGCCGTGCTGGCAAATGGGTGCCGCTGGCGATGTTTGCGTTGTACATCGTATGGGGTTCCACCTACTTAGGCATACGCATTGCGCTGGAAAGCTATCCGCCGTTTCTGCTGGCAGGCTTGCGCTTTGCTATCGCAGGCTCGCTGCTATTCGGCTATCTGCGCTTGCGTGGCGCTGCCTTGCCGACTGCACGCCAATGGCGAAACGCGGCCATCACCGGTGTGCTCTTGCTGGGTTTCGGCAACGGGCTGGTGTGCTATGCCGAAGAGAGCGTGAGTTCGGGTGTTTCGGCGGTAACCGTGGCGAGCATGCCGTTGTTCGCGGCGATCTTTGCCGGCCTGTACAAAGATTGGCCGACACGCAGCGAAACGATCGGCCTGCTCATTGGTTTCGTCGGCGTGATCGTGCTGAATCTCGGTAGTGCATTGTCGGGCTCGCATGTGGGTGCGGCGGCCTTGCTTGTAGCATCCATGGCGTGGGCCTTCGGCTCGGTGTGGAACAAACACCAGGACATGCCGCAAGGGATGATGAATACCGCTGCGCAAATGCTGTGCGGGAGCATCGCCTTGTTCGCTGTGGCATTTCTCAGTGGTGAGAAGCTGCCCACGCATCCCACGCTGCATGCCACGCTGGCAGCGGGCTATCTGGTGGTGTTCGGATCACTGGTGGCGTTCAGTGCTTATCTCTATGTGCTGAAGCATGCACGCCCTGCCTTTGCGACCAGCTATGCCTATGTCAACCCGCCGGTTGCCGTGCTGTTCGGTGTATTGCTGCTGGGAGAGACGGTCGGTCCTTACGACGTGGCTGGCATGGCGGTCATTTTGTTTGGCGTGGGGATCATCACGCTGGCCAAGCTGCGCCGCGCACGTTAGCTGTCACAAACAAACGCCACAAACCGCTTGCCGCCGCGCTAAAAGCCCCATCACCATAGCCGCATCGCTGACGGAGGCATGCGCGCATGGGCAAGGCGAATGACGGTTGGATGGCACGCGCTGCCTTGCGCAGCGCTGCGTGGGCGGAACGCTGGTTTCCCGATGCATGGGTTTTTGCGGCACTGGGTGTGATCGTGGTGGCCGTTGTAGTGTTGGCTTTCGGCGCTACGCCGGCCGTCACCGTGAATGCATTCGGCGATGGCTTCTGGAGCCTGATTCCTTTCACCATGCAGATGGCCTTCGTGGTAATCGGGGGCTATGTGGTGGCCAGTGCTCCGATCGTGGCGCGCTTTATCGACCTGCTGGCACGCGTGCCACGTACGGGGCGTGGTGCGATCTGTTTCGTGGGTTTGATCAGCATGCTGGCCTCACTGCTGTCATGGGGTTTTTCGCTCGTATTCGGCGGTTTGCTGGTGCGTGCGCTGGCACGACGCGAAACCTTGCGCATGGACTATCGCGCAGCGGGTGCTGCGGCTTATCTGGGACTGGGCGCGGTGTGGGCCATGGGCCTGTCTTCGTCCGCCGCGCAACTGCAAGCCAATCCCAAGAGCATGCCGCCGGGTCTGCTCTCCATCACCGGCGTGCTGCCTTTCAGCCAGACGATTTTTCTGTGGCAGTCGGTCGTGCTCACCGCCGTGCTGATCGCGGTGTCACTGATGATCTGCTGGTTCACGGCACCGTCTGATACGCAGGCGCGCACCGCACAGGATTTTGGCGGCATGGACACGGCCACACCGGCCTTGCCGTTGCGCAGCCGTCCTGGCGAATGGCTCGAATACAGCCCGCTGCTCTCCATCCTGATGGGTGTACTCGGCCTGGGCTGGCTCGGTTACGAGTTCACCAGCAAGCCGGTCGTCACCGCGATCGCCAACCTCAATACGTACAACTTCCTGTTCCTCACCGTCGGCTTGCTGCTGCATTGGCGGCCACGCAGTTTTCTCAATGCCGTGACACGCGCGGTACCCAGCACGGCGGGCGTGTTGATCCAGTTTCCGCTCTATGGCGGCATTGCCGCACTGCTGACGCATGCGGCTGGTGCAGACGGCCAGACACTCGCCCATCGCCTGTCCAGCCTGTTTGTGCATATCGCTTCCACCGGTACGTTTCCGCTGGTGATGGGGGCGTACTCGGCCGTGCTTGGTTTCTTCGTGCCGTCGGGCGGCGGCAAGTGGCTGGTGGAAGCGCCGTACGTGATGCAGGCGGCGAACGATTTGCACGTGCACCTTGGCTGGGCGGTACAGGTCTACAACGCCGCCGAAGCATTGCCGAATTTGATCAATCCGTTCTGGATGTTGCCGCTGCTCGGCGTACTGGGATTGAAAGCACGCGATGTGGTTGGATTCACCTTCATGCAGCTACTGGTGCACGTGCCACTGGTGCTCGGCTTGCTGTGGCTGCTGGGACTAACGCTGCAATACGTGCCGCCCGCTCAGCCTTAAACACACAGTTGAGGTGCAAACCCCAACATTGCCATGTGCATCGCTGCGTTGGGGTTTGCACCCCAACCTACGTTCAACTACCTTCAACCCGCGCTCGCCCGCAGCGCTGCAGCCAAAATGCGCACCGCGCCACGCATTCTCGGATCGGTGACACGGTGATGCAGCATCACTTCGGTCAGCGGCAGCCGCGGCAGGCCCAGGCGCTCACTGACATCAACCAATGTGGGAGCGCAGACCCGCTGCGGCAACGGCGCGACGGCGAGCCCCGCAGCAGCGGCAGCCACGACCGCGGGCAAGCCACCACCCACGAATACTTCGGCCCACGGCACGCCAGCATCGTCCAGGGTTTTCAGTGCCCGCGCGCGGATCGTGCACGGCGCGGCCAGCGAGGCGATACGCAGCGGCTCCTCGCGTGGCCATTCGAAGCCTGGCAAGGCATACCACGCATACGGTTCCACGAATAAACGCTCGCCGTCGCCACGTACGCCGTCACGGCAAACGATCGCCACGTCCACGTCGCCGCGGTCATAGGCCGCGAGCAGACCGTGTGACGCACCGACACGCACCTCCATGCTCAAGGCGCGGTCGTACGCGCCGAGCTTGGCGAGCAGCGCCGGCAAGTCCGTGCCGGCGGCCTGGTCGCTAATGCCGATGCGCAAGTTGAGCCGCGCGGCAACCCGCCGATGCAGTGCGCGTTCGTGCGCATCCAAGAGCTCACGCGCGGCACCCAGAAAAGCCTCACCTTCTGACAACAGGCGCACGCGCCGCGGGGTGCGCTCCAGCAAGCGGTGCCCAAGCCGGTCTTCCAGGCGCTTGAGCTTCAGGCTGATGGCGGATTGCGTGGTGCCAATCGCTTCGGCGGCGCGGGTAAAGCTGTTGAGGTCGGCCACCAGCACGAAAGCCTGTACGGCATCCAGGTCCAGCGGCCGGCGCAGATAAGCATTTTCATTTGTCATGACTAAATCGCTCAATCATGAGTGTTACTTATCTTAGACCCGGACTAGCATGGCCGCCAAGCTGGTTTGCCACAGGAGTTGGGCATGAATACGCAAAACGTCGCGGGCGACCCGCGGCGGTGGCTGGCTTTACCCGTGTTGCTGGCGGGTGCGTTTTTGCCACCGTTGGATTTTTTTATCGTGAACGTGGCACTGCCTTCCATCCGCGCCGCCCTGCATGCGAGTGCCGCGCAGCTGCAATTCGTGATTTCAGCCTATGCGGCGACCTATGCCGTGTTCCTGATCACGGGCGGCCGGTTGGGCGATCTGTATGGCCGCCGGCGGATGTTCCTGCTCGGCATCGCAGGATTCACGCTGGCCTCGCTGTTGTGTGGATTGGCATGGTCGTCAGAGGCGCTGCTGGCCGGACGCGTATTGCAAGGCATGACTGCAGCCGCCCTGGCGCCGCAAGTGCTGGCATCGATCCGCGTGATGTTCCCGCATGACGAACAACCGCGTGCCCTGGGTCTCTACTCCGCCACGTTCGGCGTGGCGGCAACGCTTGGGGCCTTGCTCGGCGGCGGGCTGGTATCGAGCCATCTGTGGGGTATGGGCTGGCAGTTGATCTTTCTGGTGAATTTGCCACTAGGCGTGGCTGCGCTGATCGCCGGTTTTGTACTGTTGCGCGAATCACGCGCCGAACATGCGTTGCGATTGGATCTGGGTGGCGTCGCGTTGCTGTCGATCGCCCTGGCCTTGCTGGTGTATCCGCTGGTGGAAGGTCGTGAGCAGGGCTGGCCGGCATGGACCTACGTGATGCTGATCGGCTCGCTTGCCATGTTCATCGTCTTCGTGCGTTTTGAAGCGCATGTGGCAAAGCATGGCGGTTCACCGCTGATCGACGTGCGGCTGTTTGGTGAAGGTGATTTTTCCATAGGGATATTGGCTGCCCTGGGGATCTACCTCACCTCATCCTTTTTCCTCACTTATGCGGTTTATCTGCAGAGCGGCCTGCAGCACAGCGCATTGCAGGCGGGATTGGCGACCGTGCCATTCACCATCGGCTTTTTCTGCGGCTCCATGCTGGCATCGCGTTTGATCGACGCGCTGGGTCATCGCGCTTTACCACTGGCGTGTGTCTGCGAAGCATTGGGTTTTGGCGTCCTGATCGCCACGGTATTGCATGCGTTGCCACATGGCGCGCTTGTGCCAGGACTTGCTGTGGCGGGCTTCGGTTTTGGTGTCGCGCTGCCGGCACTCATTCGCACCGTTATCAGCAGCGTGGAAACCAAGCATGCGGGCTTGGCTTCGGGCATGGTGATTACTGCTTTACAGATCAGCGCAGCGCTGGGCGTAGCGATTATTGGCGGCGTGTTCTACACGGTGCTGCATGGACAGATTAGTGCGAAAGCCTACGACCATGCGTTTGCAACGGGACTATGTTGCAACGCCGGTGCGCTGCTTTTGGTGACCTTGTTGTCGATGAGCATGGGGCGTGCCAAACAAAACAACGCGCAGACCAGAGTCGTGGTAACGATGGATTGAATATGGGTTGGGGAGTGAATCCCCAACCCACATGGTCGGCTTATAGTTCGCGCAAGGCCGTCGTGACGGGCAAACGCGCCGCACGCAAGGCCGGAAACAAACCGCCGACGAAGCCGATCGCCAACGCCCATTTCAAACCTTCCCACAACAGCACCGGCGTTACTTTGAACGTAAACGCAAGCTGCCCGGTGGTACCGCTGGCCAAGGTGGAAGCAGTCCAGCCATTGAAAATCAGCCAGGCCAGCAGGCCGCCGACCACGCCGCCAAGCAAGGCCAGCATCATCGTTTCCACCATCACTGCCACGACGACTGGCACACCGCGAAAACCGATGGCGCGCAACGTCGCGATTTCGCGTGCACGCGCAGCCACGGCAGCGAACATGGTGTTGAGCGCACCGAAGATGGCGCCGATCGCCATGATCGAGCCCACGGTAATGCCCATTACGCGCATCACCTTGCTCATGCCTTCGGATTGCTTGCTGAAGTAGTTGACGGTCGTGTCCACATCCACCTGCAAGCGCGGATCGCCAGCCAGGGCTGCCTTGAACGTATCGAGCGCCTTGGCGTCCGTGAGCTTTACGAACACCGACGTCCGACTGCTGCCACGGCGATAAGTATCCGCAACGACGTTCGCGTCGCCCCAGATCTCCGAATCGTACGCGTCACCGGAAGCGAACACACCAACGACACGCCAGGTTTGTGCGCCCAGTTTCACGTCATGCCCGGGTTGCAAGCCTGCGAATTGCCGCTGCGCGCCCTGCCCCACGACCAGCTCGCGCATGCCAGGTTGAAAGTTACGGCCCGCGATAATCTTCGCATTCGGACGCAACGCCCACGCCTGCTCGCCCACACCACGCACTTGCACGCTACCTTCTTCATCGGGGCCGCCACCCTTGACCGGCAGATTGGCAGCGACCACGATTTCGCCCGAGGTGATGGGTTTGCCCTGCTTGTCGCGCGCGATACCGGCCGCTTGCTCGATCACCACGATGCTGTCATGAGACAGCACGGAGCTGACCTCGGTGGCCGAGCCGCCACGCAGCACGATGGCAGTGTCTTCGCTGCCGGTCTTGCTCAGTGTTTCGCTATAGCCTTCGCCCATCGCCAGCAGTGCTACCAGCACGCCGACGACGCCGGCAATACCGATAACCACCACCGATGACGAACCCAACCGCTGCCTGAGCGTACTGATACCCACGCCGGTGACCGATGCCGCCTGCCGCCCACGCAGGCTAAATGCCATCCATGCGGCAAACACCACAACCAACGCAAGCACTCCGTACCATGGCAATTGCACCCAGATCAGCAAGGCCGCGATCAACAGCAACAACACGCCGAGATTGAATAGAAACTTCATGTCATGGGCTCCTGTCAGCGGCCAGCGAGGGCATCAACGATGTTCAGGCGCATAGCCCGCCATGCGGGGATGGCCCCCACTACCAGGCCGATGGCCAGCATCAGCGCGATGCCCAGCAACCAGCTATTCGCGCCGACCGTGGGTAGATTCAAAAAGCCGCCGCTGCCCGCACTGACACCGGGAATCAACGCAGCGGCCAGCGCAATGCCGATCACGCCACCAAGCAATACCAGCAGCACGGATTCGGCCAGCACCATGGCCAGCACACCGCGATCGGAAAAGCCCAGCGTTTTGAGCACCGCCAATTCCGATGTGCGTTCACGCACCGCCTGCATCATGGTGTTGCCGGTCAGCAGCAGCAGCGTGAAGAACACTGCGCCCATGATCGAGCCCACGATCAGACCAATATTGGCCAGCTGTTTCATCCACGACGCCGTTGCCGCCGCTTCGGTCTGCGTGCGCGTTTCATGATCGGAGTTGGCCGATAAGGCGTCGATGGCCTTGGCCACTTGATCGGCCTGATTCACGTCCTTCACCCGCGTGACGAACCAGCCTACCTGGCCGTTGTTGTAGCCCTTCATCACGGCATCGTCGAAGTACTTCCAATGCATCAGGATGATCTGGCCATAGAAGGCCACGCTCTGATCCGTGGGATGCAGGACACCGACGATCTGGAAGGTCCAATTCTTGCTGCCATCCTGTTGCGGGAAGATATTCGATTGCAGCGGGATCTGGTCACCCACTTTCCAGTGGTATTTTTCCAGCAGCTTCTCACCCACCAGAATGCCGATGCGTGTATTGGAGAATGCCTTGCGCGCGTCATCGCTGACCTGCACTTCCGGATACTGATCGATATAGTTGTCGCTGACGGCGAACGTGAACACTTGATTGTGCGGATCCTGATACGCACCGCCGAACCAGTTGGAATACGCGACCGACTTCACGCCAGGCACCGTGGCGATCTTCTCGCCCAGACCCTGCGGCAGCGTCTCGATGAATGAAAGCTTGGAGCCGGTCTGCAGACGCTGCGCGCCATTGGCGCTCTTGCCCGCCTGGTCGAACGAGATGCGTACCGCATCCAACATGCCGAACAGCAGGAATGCAGCCGCAATCGATACCAGCGTAAGGATGGTGCGGGTCTTGCGCCTAAACAGCGCCGCCCAGATGAGATGAAGGTATTTCATCGCCAGTTCCTCATGCCATGGCCTGCTCGACCAGCGTGCCCTTGTCGAGATGCAGGGTGTGGTCGGCGTATTCGGCCGCTTTCGGATCGTGCGTCACCATCACGATGGTCTTGCCGTGTTCGCGGTTGAGCTGGCGCAACAGGCCCAGCACTTCCTCCGCGGATTGACGATCCAGATCGCCGGTAGGCTCGTCGCACACCAGCAATGCCGGGTCGGACACGATGGCGCGAGCGATGGCCACACGTTGCTGCTGACCACCGGAGAGCTCGGTCGGTTTGTGCGATGCGCGGTCGGCCAGGCCCACCAGTTGCAAAGCGATAGCGGCGTTCTTGCGCCGTTGCCCAGCCGATAGTTTGGTGAGCAACAGCGGCAGCTCTACATTCTTCTGCGCGCTCAACATGGGCATCAGGTTGTAGAACTGAAATACGAAACCAACGTTCGATGCCCGCCAGCGCGCGAGTGCACCCGCACCTAACTGGTCGATGCGTTGTCCGGCCACGCTGATGCTGCCGCCCGTGGGCGTATCCAGACCGCCTACCAGGTTCAGCAAGGTGGTCTTGCCCGAACCGGACGGCCCCATCAACGCCAGGAAATCGCCCTCGGCAATGTTGAGGTTGATGTGGTGCAACACTTCGACCTTCTGACGGCCACGCTCGTAGACCTTGGAAAGATCGCGAATCTCGATCAACGTACCCATTGCTACATCCTCCCGAGTGGAACTGTGTTGGTCGCGCATAGGTAGAGCGCTCCGTGAGTCCTGTTACTGGTTATTGGGTTTGCACGCTTACGTCCGAGCCGTCGTGCAAGTCAGCCGGCGGCGCAATCACCACGCTATCGCCCGCATTCACCGATGCAGGAAGCAACCGCATATCGCCAAACGCTTGCGCTGCGGGCTGCACCGGTTGCTGATGTGCTTTGCCGTTGGTGACGACGAACACGCTGTCGCTGCCGTCGCGCTGCACGATCGCCTTGGCTGGCACCAGCACACCCTTCAGCGTCTGCACGGCAACGGCGGGTTTCGCTTCCAGGAAAGACACGCGTACGCCCATGTCGGGCACGATGCGTGCGTCCTTCTTTTCCATCGCAACACGCACTTTCACCGTGGCCTTGCCGCGATCGGCGGCCGGCACGATGGCGATGACGTGCGCGGGAATCCGCCAATCCGGATAGGCATCCAGCACCGCTTCCGCCGGCATGCTCGGCGTGACGCGGCCGATGTAGGCTTCGTTGACGTCTACATCGACTTCCAGTGAATCCATGTCCACGATGGTGCCGATACCGGTACGCGTGAAACCGCCGCCTGCGGAGAACGGCGACACCACTTCACCTACCTGTGCATCTTTGGTGGTGATCACACCGTTGAACGGTGCACGGATCAGGCAATAGCCGAAGTTGACCTGTGCCTCGACCACTTGCGCATCGGCGGCTGTGGCATTTCTCTGCTGCGAAATCAGCTGCGCGCGCGTGCTGTTGGCCAGCGTGCGTGCCTGCTCAGCCGCCTGCTTGGATACCAACCCCTGTTTGGCCAGTGCTTCATCGCGATCAGCATCGCGCAGGTTCTGCGTGAGCTGCGCCTGAAACTGGTTCACCAGCGCATGCGCGGCCTTGGCTTGTGCGACGGCCGTATCGAGTGCGGCCTTGTACTGGCTGTCATCAAGCTTGGCCAGGATCTGGCCATCCTTGACGTGATCGCCTTCCTCAATCAGCACCGCGGTCAAGGTGCCGGTGATCTGCGCGGACACCGTGGCCTGGCGACGCGCCGTCACATAACCCGTTGCCTGCAGCACCGCGCCCGCAGATGGATCGCTGGCCGCTGCGACGGCCTGTGCGACGTGCACGGGTATCGATCGATGACTGAACCACCACCAGCCACCGGCGCCAGCCATGAGCAACACGAGCACGACGCCGCCAACGATCCAGGGCCAAGGCCCTGCTCCGCCACTCCGATGATCATCACGCTGATGGCGCTCGATCTTCAGTTCCTTCAGTAGATCGGTATTGCTCACGCTTTTGTCCTGTTGTCCCCGATGTGTGCACGATAGTGGCTTGCGCTACATCCCTTCCACGTGCGCTCATCAACCTATGCCAATGACACCTGTCATGTCTTATGACGTGCGGGCAGCCGCCGATTCGACAATGGCGCTCTGCAAAAGCGCATAAGGTCTGCATTTTTGCTTGCGCGCCGCTGACTTCGCCCCGCATCGGACGCGATCTGCTGACGAAACGGAAATACCTGCCATGGCCATCTTCTTGCCAGGTGCATGAAGCTGCTACCCTTTTTGCCATGCGCTACGTCATCGATCCTCCTGCCATTCCCAGCCTCCCGGTCATTGGCCGCGAGGAACGCTTTCCGATCCGCCGTGTGTTCTGCATCGGCCGCAATTACGCCGAGCACGCACGAGAGATGGGCGCCACGGTCGATGCGTCGGCGCCCATGTTCTTCTGCAAACCGGCTGATGCCGTGGTCACGGATGGTGCTGACGTGCCCTATCCCACTGCCACCGCCGACCTGCATCACGAAGTGGAGATGGTGGTGGCCTTACAAGCCGGCGGCCAGAACCTGGATGCCGCGCAGGCGATACAGACAATCTTTGGCTATGCCGTAGGGCTAGACCTCACTCGCCGCGATCTTCAGGCGGTCGCCAAAGCCAAGAGCCATCCATGGGATGTGGCCAAGGCCTTCGATCATTCTGCGCCGGTTTCTGCCTTGCGTGTGGCCAATGAAGCCTCGCCGCATGCGGATACGCGCATCAGCCTTGAAGTGAATGGCAAGCTGCGCCAGGAAGGGCGGCTCAACGAGATGGTGCACGGCGTGGCAGACATCATCGTCGCGCTGTCGACGCTGTTTGAATTGAAGCCTGGCGACCTGATTTTCACCGGCACGCCTGCAGGTGTGGCGGCATTGCAACGCGGCGACAGTTTTCGCGCAGAACTGCAAGACATCGCGGTGCTGGAAGGCAAGATCGTCTGAACGATGCTTGCCTCACACGCAGCATCCCCATGCATTACAGTCCACAACGCCATCCGGCGCACAACCTAGGGAGACGACAATGAGCATGTTGCAAGAATTCAAAGAATTTGCCATGCGCGGCAACGTGCTCGACATGGCGGTGGGTGTGGTCATCGGTGCGGCGTTCGGCAAGATCGTCACCTCGCTGGTGAACGACGTGATCATGCCGCCGCTGGGCTGGGTCACCGGCGGCATCGATTTTTCCGCGATGAAAGTCGTGATAAGGCAGGCTGACAACAGCAATCCCGCGCACAAGATCCCGGAAATCGCCATCGCCTATGGCAGCTTCATCAACAGCATCCTCGCCTTCGTGATTGTGGCGTTCGCGATCTTTCTGCTGATCAAGATCGTCAACAAGTTCTACACCAAGGCCGCTGCTGCGACGCCGCCGGAAGTGGCGTTGCTGACGGAAATTCGCGATTTGCTGAAAAACAAGCAGTAGCGCATTGCGCCAGTGACATGACTTTCGGCCTAAGCGCGCCCTGAGGCGAGCCCCATAATGCGGGGCTCGTCACCAGGAGCCGCCCATGCATCGCCCCTCCCTCACCTTGCTCACTGCCAGCCTGATGCTGGCTACCGGATTTGTTTCGGCCAAGGATGCGCCCACCACGATTCCCGCCCCCGCCGTGCAGACGGCCGAGCAACTGCGCGACAAGGCCATGCACGACGACACCGCCTACAAGGTGGTGGAAGGTCTGACCACCGAAATAGGCGCGCGTCTGGCCGGCGGTGTGAACGATCAGCGTGCGCGGGACTGGATGGTGGCGAAGTTCAAGGCACTGGGCTTCGACAAGGTCTACACCGAGCCGGTGACCTTTCCGCTGTGGGTGCGCCGTAGCGAGCATGGCGCCATCGTGGCCCCCTTTCCGCAACCGCTGACACTTATCGCACTGGGCTATTCCGCGGGAACACCCAAGGGCGGACTCACCGCGGAAGTGGTGCAGTTCCCCACGCTGGATGCCTTGAAAGCCGCCGATCCGGCCAGCGTGAAAGGCAAGATCGTGTACATCGGCGAGCGCATGCAGCGGCACAAGGACGGTATGGACTACGGCCGCATCGGCTCACCGATTCGCGTGCAAGGCCCGGTGATCGCGCAGGAAAAAGGCGCTGCCGGCTATTTGCTGCGTTCGGCGGGTACCGATGCCAATAGCCGCACGCCACACACGGGTGTGACGGGTTTTATGGATCCCGCCAAGGCGATTCCTGCCGCCGCGCTGTCCAATCCGGATGCCGATCAACTTGAGCGCGTGCTGGCCTATGGCAAGCCGGTCACGGTGAAGCTCGATCTGGATTGCGGTATCGAGGGCCAATACACCGGTGCGAACGTGATCGGCGAGATCACCGGCCGCAAGTATCCTGATCAGGTGGTCGCCATTGGCGGACATCTGGATTCCTGGGATCCGGGTACCGGCGCCATTGATGACGGCGCCGGCGTCGCCATTGCGGTCGGCGCGGCCAAGTTGATCCACGATCTGCCACAACGCCCGGACCGTACCATCCGCGTGATCGCCTTCGCCAACGAGGAAATGGGCCTGTGGGGTGGACGCGCTTACGCCGACAAGCATGCCGCCGACGTAAGCAAGTTCCAGCTCGGCTCGGAGTCGGATTTCGGCTCCGGCCCCGTGTGGCGGATGAGCGCCAGCGTCAAGCCGGAGGCGCGCGGTGCGATCGAGCAGATCGCCAAGGTGCTTGCGCCGATCGGCGTGAGCTATGACGTCAAGCGCCCCGGTGGCGGTGGTTCGGATCTCTCGCAGATGCACGGCAAGGGCATGGCGGCGCTGAGCCTCACCCAGGACGGCACCTACTACTTCGACTGGCATCACACCGCCAACGACACGCTGGACAAGATCGATCCCAAGCAGCTGGCGCAGAACGTGGCGGTGTACGCCGTGTTCTCGTACATGGCAGCGGAGGCCAACGGCGATTTCGGTTCGGCGCCGGGCGCGTTTGCGCACGATGGTGCGGAGGACTGAGCTTTTGCACCCTCCTCTCGCACGGGGAGAGGAGGATGCGCGAGCGCTAACTTTCCTCGCTAAGCGGCGATGCCAGGGCGGCATCCACCTCCCGCTGCTCGGCAGGCGCCTCGGCCACATCCAGTGCCTGCAGGTTTTCCTTCAGCCGCGTCAGCACGTTCATCGCCTGCGTCATTTCTTCATAGCTGATGCCCACGGTGCATTCGCGCCGCAATTCGTGGGCGATCTGCTCCATGTCATCGATCACCCCGCTCGCCTGTGCGGTGGTATACAGGCGCCAGGCGCGACGATCCTTGGGATCCGGCCGCCGTTCCACGAAACCCGCGGCCTGCAGGCGGTCGATCACCCGACCTACCGCGATCGGCTCCATCTCCAGGAATTCGGCCAGCTCGGTCTGCCGCAGCCCCTCGCGGTGATAGAGCATCTTGGTGGCGCGCCACTGGGCGCGCGTCAAGCCGAATTTCACCGCACGGCGGTCAAAATGCTTGCGGAACAGCAAGGTGATGTCGTTCAGCAAGTAACCGAAGGAAATATCTTCCGTCTTTGGCATGATGCAATCGCCTGGTAACACGTTGCACAAGCATAAGCCCAATCATGGCTCTTAGCGTTGTCACCTGCGACCTGACCCATCTGGCTCTGGACGCTATCGTGAACGCCGCCAACCCCGCATTGCTGGGTGGCGGCGGCGTGGACGGCGCCATTCACCGCGCGGCCGGCCCTGCCTTGCTTGAAGCTTGCAGAGGCTTGCCGCAGGTAGCGCCCGGCGTTCGTTGCCCAACCGGCGAGGCACGCATCACATCGGGATTCCTGCTGCCGGCGCGCTATGTGATCCATACGGTGGGACCGGTGTGGAAAGGCGGCCACCACGGCGAAGCGGAGCTCCTGGCACAGTGCTATCGCTCGTCGATCAGCTTGGCGGCAAGGCACGAGGTTCACAGCATCGGTTTTCCGGCGATCAGCTGCGGCGTCTACGGCTATCCACCTGAGCAGGCAGCACGGGTGGCGGTTGCCAGCTTGCGCAACGTGCTGCCTGCCCATCCCGCCATGGACGTGCAGCTTTGCTGCTTCGATGAACGCATGGCGGCCATCTGGCGGGAAGCGCTATAAGATCAATCGAGCTTGAATGGATAGAGCGGTGGTAGCGGTGAGTCGTTTTCAGCTTTTTCGTCCTGCCGCCAGGCAAATCCCTTTCCGAAAATCGCGGCAAGGTCGATGCGCGCTTCCGCTGACACGCCGGCATATTGCTCGCGCTGCAGCAGTTCTATCGCCGCACGCTGTTCGTTGGACGCCAGGGCTTCGGCGACCTGCCCCAGATTGCGTACTGCCGGGCGCTCGGCGCGCGCCCAGGCAAGCAGGCGTCGCGCCTGCACGGAGCGATCATGGCCGCGTGCCGCATCCAGGAATGCCTGACGCAGTGCGCGCGTCGAATCGGCCGGTTCAGTGTGCGGCTTCGTCATCGCAACCATCGATAGGCGCTTGCGCTTGTAGAGCCACACGAAGATTGCCGTGCTCAACAACCACAGCGCGAGGCTGCCAAGAGCGATCCAGCGCCAAGGCGTGGACGACGCAACGACGGTTGCAGTTCCTGCGCCAGCTGGCGAAGCAGCTGGGCTTGCCGCGGCCACCGAAGGCGCTGCGACGGACTGCGTCGTCGAAGCTGCGGGTGCCGGCGCGCCATTGGCTGCCAGCACGGTCAAGGTGTGCGATGGAATCGTGGCGACTTTCTTCTGCCCGCTCTGCACATCGAACCATGTGAGTGTGATGGCTGGAATGGTCAGCGTGCCGGCGCGCTGCGGAATGATCGCGAAGCCACGCTCGCTATGGCCGGTGAGCCATTCACTATCGTCATGTGTCGTTGTCTTCGGTTGATCGGGATAGACCATGGCACCATCGATCGTCGGCAGACTCAACGACGGCAGCGCATCGCCTGACAAGCCTTGTGCATCCACGCTCAGACGAAGATTGAGCGGCTGCCCGGCGGTGAGCTTGTCGTCGCTTGGCAGACCTTGCAGGCTGAGCGTCAAGGAGCGCGCAGGCAGCCATGTTGTCTGGCCCCAATCGACGGGCGGCGCCTGCACGTCGATCTTTACTTCGGGCGAATCCGCCGTGACAGGCGTGGTGTTACCGAACAGACCGCCTGGATTGAAAAAGCCACCCGGATCGTTGGGATTACCGCGATCGAGCATCTCACCCTGGAATTCGATGGATGGAACGACCAGCGAGCCGGCGTGCCGCGGCGTCAACGCATAGCGGCGCTCGACAACGCTGTAGTGACGCCCGTTGCGGTCCGCGCCATAAGTGATGTCGTTGCCCAGTTGCTGCAAGTCTGCACCGGTGACATCCGGATTGGGCAAGTTGCCGCCGTTGAGATCGCCAGCGTAAAAGAGTCGTACGGTGTAGAGAATCTGCTGCCCGACGTAGATGTGATTGGCGCTTGCTTCAGCTTCGACGAATACGTCCTGGCCCGCATGCCCACCCGCCGTCGTATCGGGTGGTCCCACATGCAACGTCAGTGGATTGGTCTGACTGCCCGCTAAGTTCAACGACGGAATCTGCAAATCACCTTGATGTTTGGGACGCAGCGCAACACCGATGATCAGCTCGGCGCTCTGCTTGCCGTTGATGACGCTGAGCGAGCTGCTGGTGGACGTACCCAATACTTCGAAATCGCGATCCAGGACGCTGAGATCCGGCGTGCTTGCCGTAACAGCGTCGCCGATATGCAGGTTGAGCGTTACGGTTTCGCCCAGATGCACATCGTTACGATCCAGCGTGGCCTGTACGCTCGCCGCCATGGCCGTCCATGGCAGCAGCAGGCACAGCCACAACAGCCAGCGGTACTTCACGGCTGGTCTCCTTCCACTGGTTGTGCACCCATGCGCTGACGATATTCCAACTCGAATTTTCTTCTCAGCAATGCGCCGGGATCGTCGGGTACGCGCTGCAAATCGCGGCGTATGTCATTGGGGAGCTTCGAGAGTGGATCATCGCTGTCAACGGCACCTAATTCATGCGCAGGCGAGGTGCCCGTTTTCTTTCGCGCACTAGCCAGAGCCCGATCCATTTGCGCTTGCAGGCCTTGTTGCGCCTTTTCGGCCTGCGCCCGTTCACTGCTGGAGGCGGGAGCTGGGACTGGCTTGGATGCGTCTTGTGCCAGGGATTGGTTCATAGGGTGTTGCGCATCGGTTTCTTGCTGGCTGTTCGCTGCCGACGATTGGTTCTGCGCTCCGTTTTCCTGACTTGCATCCGTCTGTCCATGCTGGCCGTTCTGATCTTGATCATTTTGGCGTTGATCACCTCCCTGTTGCTGCTGACCGGATTGACCGTTCTGCTGCCCCTGACTCTGCTGTTGCTGGCCAGGCGATTGTCCGCTCTGACCATTCTGGTTGTTCTGGCCGCCGTGCCCGCCCGAGTGCTGCTGTTGCGGCGAGGATGACGAAGCCTGCTGCTTGCGCATGGCCTCTTGCACAAGTTTGCGATTGGCTTGCGCATCTTCGTTGCGCGGATCAAGTCGCAGTGCGCGATCGTAAGCGTTGATCGCATCCTGGTAATGCCCAAGCCTGGCAAGCGCGTTACCCAGGTTGTAGGGCGCATCCACACCGTTGGCCTGTTCTAGCGCATGCGCCGCCGCTGCGTAATCCCCGGCGCGATAGGCTGCCGCACCTCGCCATGCAGGGTCCTGCGCAAGTCGCTGCGCCTTGGCGGCATCCCCCTGACGTAGCGCGCTGGCTGCTTGCTGATCCGGACGCTGCCACCAATCACGCCAACCGGATGCCTTGGCGGTGGTGGGCAACATCGGCAGCAGGATCAAAGGGAGCATCAATACCCAGCCACGGCGGAAGGCCATGGCGGCAACCAGCAGCAGCGGCAACAGCAACCACGGTCCCCGGTCTTGCCACGCATCGGCTTCCTGCCCCTCCGCCATGGATGCATGCTGTGCCGGACGCAATACGCCATGCAAGGCAGCTATGTCGTCAGCGTTGTCACTCATCGCCACATAACGGCCGCCACCTGCAGCGGCTAGCGCGCGCAGGTTTTCATCGTTGCGGCGAGCCATGGCGATGTTGCCCTGGTCATCGTGCACAAAGCCGCCATCGGCACTGGCGATGGGAGCACCTTGCGCCGTGCCAACGCCCAGCACGGAAACGTGCACGCCTGAAGATAGCGCTGCGCGCGCGGCGGCTTGCGCTGCAGCGTCGACATCATCCGTCACCAGCACAATCGAGCCGCTGGCGAGCTTGGCATCGTGAATCAGTTGCACGCCTTGTTGGATAGCTTGCGCAGCATTGTCGCCGTCGACCGGCATGACGTCCGGCGACATGGCTTCCAGCAATGCCTCCAGGCTGTGCGCATCGCTGCTCAGTGGCGCCACGACGAAAGACTGGCCGGCATAGCCAATCAGCGCATTTAAGCCATCCTGATTGGCCATCAGCAGATCGCGCACCTTGTAGCGTGCGCGTTCAATGCGGCTGGGTTGCACATCGTGCGCCAGCATGTGCTGCGACAGTGAAAGCGCTACGACCTGCGCAGCACGATCGTTGAACATCGGCTCCGTCACACGACTCCATGTGGGACCGGCCAAGGCCAGTACACCCAGCGTCCAACCCAGTGCGAGCAATCCCGAAGGAGCGCGGGTATGACGCATCTCGCCGCCCATCAGATGTGGCAAGAGTTCCGGATCAGCCAGTCGACTGAGTGCACGTTGTGAAGCATCGCCGCGCGCGCCGAACCAGATCAGCAGCGGAAGTGCCAGCAACCCAAATAACCACAACGGCTGCAAGAAATGGAATGAGTGCAGGGCTTCGATCATGCGCCGACTCCTTTCCAGCGCGGCCACAGCAAGCCCAGCAGCAGGCAGACACCAGCCACAGCGAGCGGCACGCGGAACAGCTCATGATGCAAACGAAATTCGCGTCCCTGCTGCGGCATGGGCTCCAAGGCATCGATAGCGCGATAGGCGTCAGCAAGCTGATTGCCATCCGTAGCGCGATAAAATTGGCCGCCGGTTTCATGCGCCATGTAGGTGAGCATGTCCGCATCCAGATCGGCCGACGGATTGACCACGCTGTTACCGAACAAGCCTGGCACGACCATGCGCGTAGCACCGATACCGATGGTATAGATGCGCACACCGGCAGCCTTGGCCGCACGCGCTGCGTCTTGGGGCGAAATGCTGCCGGAATTATTCACGCCATCCGTCAGCAGAATCAGCACGCGCGCCTGTTCCGGCAATGCGGCCAAGCGTTTCACGGCGACGGCGATCGCGTCGCCGATAGCGGTCTCCGTGCCAGGCAATCCAACCGTGGCGGTTTGCAATTGCGCACGGACGGCTTTGAGATCATACGTAAGCGGCGTCACCAGAAACGCGTGCGTGCCGAACAAAACCAGACCAAGTTCGTCACCACTGCGGCGTGAAATAAAGTCACCCGCGATGGCCTCCACTGCACCGAAGCGGCTCAACTGTTGACCGCCCAACACCATATCGGGTGTTTCCATGCTGCCGGAAAGATCGACCGCCAGCATCATGGCGCGACCACTATGTGTTTGCGCTTGCGGCGGCCCGATCACTTGCGGCCTTGCGGCGGCGGCGAGCAGAGCAAGCCAACCGAGCACCAGCAACCAAGATGCCGCACTGCGCGTCGATGGATGGCCGCTCACAGCCCAGGACAGTGAGGCATGCGGCAAGCGTAGAGCCAGTCCTGGCGATGCAGGTTTCAGGATGCGCCAGATCAGCCACGGTAACGGCAGCAGCCCAAAAACCCACGGCCATGCGAATTCAGGCATGGCTCTTCTCCAGGGGTTTCACATGCCGCCACGCGGCTTGAAGCCAACGGTGGACAGCCCCTTCGATGGCGGTTCGGTCGAAGGTCGCGTATGGCTGGTACATGCGCGCTTCGAGCGTCATCAATGTGTCGAGGGTGGCATCGTCGACCGGTACTTGTGCCAAGGTTTGTCGCCATGGGTCGCCTTGCAGATGGTGCGCATCGGCGGCGTAACGCCATGCGGCTCTACGCAACAGCTGGTGCAAGGAGGTGGCATAAGCAACATCATCATGAGCATGGCGATCCGCCAATTGCCGGATTTCCGTCAAAACCCGCGCTCGCCAGAGACGTGCACGCCGCGCTCGACGATAAAGCAGATATCCAGCCATTAGCGCGCCACAAACAACGGCCAGCAATACCCACCATCCTGGCGCAGGCGGCCACCACGATGGATTGGGCGGTAGATGGATATCGCGCAACGGCAGGGGCTCTTGCGGAAGTTGCATGCTCATCGCCGCCCCCCGGCATTGCGCAGCAGTGCGCTGACCGCATCCAGCGGATCGGCAGCAGTGTCGACGACGCGATAGGGAATGCCGAGCGACATGGCTATCGCTGCGAGTCTTGCTTGCCCTTCACCCAGGCTTTGCTGGAAAGCTTCACGCTGATGCACCGATTGCAGCATCAACCGTCGTCGTTCGCCGTGATGTTCAACCGGATAATTGCCCGCTGGCGCTGGCTGCAGCTCCAGCGCATCGGCAACGATCAACGTACGTACCGCGGTATGGCGCATCATTTCGATGAGACGATCACGCGCAGCCTGATCGCTGCTTTGCCCATCGCTGATCAGCAACACACGATTGGCACCTTGCTGGAGTTTGATCACATGCTGGAGTGCTTGTGACAGCAGCTGGTTTTGTCCGGAAGCCACGGCGTCGTATTTTGCCAGCATCCCACACACATCCAGTGCACCACGCAAACCGCCACGCGGACGTTGCAGATGGCTGTTTTCACCGAACACCATCAATCCCACGCGCTCACCGGCCTTCACTGCATGCCATGCAGCCAAGGCTGCGGCACGTGCCGCCTGCACGGACTTGAAGCGCACGCGCGTGCCAAAGCGCATGCTCGGATGCTGGTCGACCAGAATCAGCAGTTGGCCTTCACGTTCCTCCTGAAACAGCTTGGTATGCAGGCGACCGCTGCGCGCGGTCAAACGCCAATCCATGCGGCGTACATCGTCGCCGGGCTGATAGGCGCGGGATTCAGCGTAATCCATGCCGCGGCCATAGAGACGGCTGGTTTGCGTTCCCACTCGCGTGGCGCGGCTATCCTGCGGCGGCATGCGCAGCCTTGCCACGCGGCCGCGCAAGGCGATCAACTCCGCCAACGAAACGCTGACGCGTCCATCGCCATCCATTTGATTCGACACGATGGCGTTCACGGCAATGGAACGAGATCCAGCAACCGGTTGATGACCTTCTCACTGCGGATGCCTTCGGCTTCCGCTTCATAGCTGAGCAGCACGCGATGACGTAGCACTTCGTACGCGATGGCATGCACGTCTTCCGGCAACGCAAAATCGCGTCCACTCAGCCATGCATGCGCCCGTGCGCAACGGTCCAGCGCAATGGTGGCACGCGGGCTTGCGCCCCAGGCAATCCAGCGTTTGAGTTCGGGGCCGTATTGGCCCGCATCGCGTGTAGCGAGCACCAGTTGCGCCAGGTATTGCTCCAAGGCGGGCGCTACATGCACGCTGAGCACGGCTCTACGTGCAGCAAAGACATCTTCCTGCGTCACTAGCGCTGAGGTAGGAACGGATGCATGTACCGGCCTGCTCGCCTGCTCCCGGGCGAGGCGCAGAATGGCCAACTCAGCCGCTGCGTCGGGATAACTGATGGTCACGTGCATGACGAAGCGGTCGAGCTGGGCCTCGGGCAGTGCAAACGTGCCTTCCTGCTCGATCGGATTTTGCGTCGCCATCACCATGAACAAATCGGGTAGCGGCCAGGTATTGCGACCCACGGTGATCTGCCGCTCCGCCATCGCTTCCAGCAACGCCGACTGTACCTTTGCCGGTGCGCGATTGATCTCATCGGCCAGCACGATGTTGTGGAACAGCGGACCACGCTCGAATTCGAACGTACCGGACTGAGGCCGGAATACGTCGGTGCCAGTGAGGTCGGCGGGGAGCAAATCCGGCGTGAATTGCACACGATGAAAGTCGGCGGCAATGCGGTTGGCCAAGGCCTTTACGGCCGTCGTCTTGGCCAGACCCGGTGCACCTTCGACCAGAAGATGGCCATCCGCCAGCAAGGCGATCAGCAGACAGTCGATGAGCCGCGGTTGGCCGATGATCTGTTGCCTCAGATCGTCGCGAAGGCGGGAAAACGCTTGTTGCAGATGCCCGGGTGTGGGAATTTGGGGCATGTCCATCCGAAAATCCTGTACTTCTTGGTGAGGGCTGAGACCACAAGGCTGTAGGAAAGTTTGGCCGCTTGTCCGCCACAAAGCAAAAGGGGCGGCACACTGGCCGCCCCTTTGGTTTGTCATACAAGTCCGCGCTTATTGCAGGCTGTCGCTGAGGATGCGCGGCGTCACGAAGATCAGCAGTTCGTCCTTGTCGTTGACGCGCTGGGTGCTGCGGAACAGGAAGCCGACACCGGGGATGTCGCCCAGCCACGGCACCTTGTTGATGTTGTCGGTCTTGCTGATTTCATAGATGCCACCCAGCACCACCGTCTGGCCGTTATCCACCAGCACCGAGGTGTTGAGCGAGCGCGTATCGATCACCGGCACCTGGCCGCTGCCCGGCACGGTGATGTAGTTGTGCAGCGAGTCCTTGTTCACGTTGATCGCCAGATAAACGCGATTGTCGGCAGTAATGGTTGGTGTGACCTTGAGTTCCAGCACGGCATCCTTGAAGGCCACCGTCGCTGTACCGCTGGCACCGCCGCCGCCCACGCTGTTCTGGTAGGTGACGTAGCCGATTTCCTGACCTTGCCGGATGTCCGCTTCCTGTTGATTGGCGGTGATCACGCGTGGGCTGGATACCAGCTGGCTGCGCCCTTCCGCCTGTGACGCGGACAGTTCCAGGTCCAACGCGTAATTCTTGCCAAGGATCGCGGCAGCAATGGTCGAGGCAGTACCCGTGGTCGGCGTGGCAGGCAGGTTGACCTGCTGGTAGTTCTGCAGACCGTTGTAAGTGGTCGTGGTGGTGCCACTCGACGAGGCGGGCAGAAGGCCGCTGCCCAACGACAGCTGCTGGCCGCTCGGATTGATGTGCGTAGCATTGATGCCCCATTGAACACCCAAATCACGCTCGAAATCATCGGTCGCGATCACAATGCGCGATTCGATCAGCACCTGCTGCACAGGACGATCCAATTCAGCAACGATCGCACGTATCTCAGCGGTCTTTTCGGCCGTGTCGTTGAGCAGCAACGTGTTGGTGCGCTGGTCGAAGGTAACGCTGCCGCGCGGCGAGAGGAAGCCGCGATGCTCGCTGGCACCACTTGTTCCACCGCCACCACCACCCGTGCTCTGTTGAGCACCCGTCGTCAGCAACTTAGCAATATCCTGCGCCTTGCCATAGCTGATCGGAATATACGTGGTGACCAGCGGTGCGGTGTCCTGCGCCTTGAAGCGCGCGTCGGCCAGACTTTGTTCGTAATCGGCCAACTCCTTCTGCGGAGCAATCCAGATCACGTTGCCGTCGCGACGCTTATCCAGATCCTTGGCGCGCAGGATCACATCCAGCGCCTGGTCCCATGGCACGTTCACCAAACGCAGCGTAACGCTGCCACCCACTGTGTCGGAAGCCACCAAGTTCAGGCCCGACACATCAGCCAACAGCTGCAAGGCCGAACGCACCGGAATGTCCTGGAAGTTGAAAGTCACTCGACTTCCCGTGTAGACCGGTTGCGCCATGGAAGCAGGATTGGTGTTCTTCGAGTCCTGCTTCTTCGGCGTCACCTCGACCACGTACTGATTGCCGGTCTGGTAGGAAGACACGTCCACATCGCCGCTGTAGGCGATATCGACCCGTGCGCCGTTCGGCGTGGACTTCGGTGAAACCGACTGCACCGGCGTGGCGAAGTCGAGCACATTCAAGCGCTGCGCTTGGCTGGCCGGGAGTTGTGCGTTGGTGACATCCACGGAGATGTCGCCATTTTCGCGATGCATGTTCGCATTGGCGCCGGCACCGCTGAAGTTGATCAGCACGCGACCGGAGCCGTTGGGGCCACGCTGGAAGTCGATGTTGCTGACCGCCGGGCCGTTAAGCGCTGATGGCAGTGCCTTCGATGGATCGATGGTCGCTGCCGTCGTCACCGGCTGTGATTGCGTACCGTTGTTAACCACCAGGACCAGGCTATTGCCTTCCACACGCGACTTGTAAGTCGATGCTTGCATCAGCTCGACCACGACACGGGTGCGGCCGCCAGCAGCTATCGCCGATACACCCGTCGTGGTGCCTACGCCGATGTCCTGATGGCGAGCCGCATCATTCGTGGTGTCCGGAAAATCGATCGCGATGCGCGGTGGCGTTTCGGTCGTGAAGATATTGGGCTGCGGCACCTGATTGCTGTCGAAGCTCATACGCAGCTCGATGCGTCCGCCCGACAGGGTCTTGTAGGTGATGTTCTGCAGCGTGCTAGCCGTGGCGGCGGTCGCCCAGACGGCAGCACCCAGCGCCACGATGGTCATCAGGCAACGGCTGGCCAGGTGCATGGCGCGACTCCGGACTGGTTGATTGAGATTAGTCATTGCATCAGCCCCTGTATTCCTATTTCGCCTCAAGCGCGATGCTGGCCGGACGTTCCATCCAGCCGCCATTGCCGTTGGAAACCAATTCGACCAGGTCGACGTGGTCACCGGTGATAGCGGTGACGCGCCCGTAGTTCTGGCCCATGTATTCGTTGCTGTGCACGCGGTGGATCACTCCGCCGGGGTCTTTGATAAGAGCTTCCATGGTGGAACCAGCACCGATCGTGCCAACCATCCTCAGGCTATCCAGCGAGTAGGCTTCCAGCGGTTGTCGCGGACGACCTTCATCCGGACGCGGACCGTTGCCCTGATTCAATTCGTCCTGGCTGGGGCTGAACGGGTCGCGCTTGTCCTGGTCGTTGTAGGTGAAGGTTTCGAAGGTCTTGATCACCGGCAGCGCAGGAATCGGCGCACCACGTTTGGCTTTCTCCTGCGCAACCCATTCACGCAAGTCGGACATGCCGCGCGTACAACCCGTCAGCGTGAGCGCGGTGGCGATCATCAGCGACAGCTTCACCAGGTGAGCTGGCTTCATGGCAGTCATGACTCTCATTTCTGCCCCCCGACCTTCTTCGCTTTGCTCCCCTCATTCGTTTCGGAGTCTTCGAGGTAACGATAGGTTTTTACCGTACCTTGCAAGACCAGCAACTGGTTGGAGGCTGGCTCCGCACCTTTGGCCGGCGGATTGAGGGGCGTAAGCGAGACATCGTGCATGGTAAGGATCACCACGCGCGGCAGCGAAGCCACACCGCTGATGAAAGCGCCGAACTGATGATACGTACCGATCATCTTCAGCTGGATCGGCTTTTCCGCGTAGAAGTCTTTCGGAATTTCCGTACCCGGCTGGAACAGTTCCTGCTGCAGGCCGGCCGACAGGGCCGTCTGTGACACATCCACCAGCAGCTCGGGCATTTCGGTCTTGCTGGGCAGCTGACGCAACAGCTGGCGCAGCATGTCCTTCATTTCATCCAACTGCTGCTGCAAGGCTTCGAGATTGACCGACTTGGCCTGTTTCTCGGAGAACTCCTGTTTGAGTTTCTCTTCCTTGCCGACAAGGTTCTGCAGCGTGTCCTGCTGATCGTTGACAACGAAGTACCAGCCGGCAAGCATGATCACCAAGAACAACAACACGGTGAAAAACGTCTTGACCGATTTCGGCCAGCCACCGACGTTGTTGTAGTCGAGACTGCGCAGATCATCGAAGAGTTTCATTATTTGGCCCCTCCCTTGGCTGGCGTCATGCCCGGCGGCTTGGCCGGCAAGGACGCAGTTGCAGGGGGTGTCGTAACGGGAGGCTTGCCGACCGGTGTGGTTGAAGCGCCAGCGCTCGTGCTCGACGAAGCCGGGACACCGCCCTGCCCAGCGCTATCATCCTTGGGCTTGGAGAGCGCCACCGTCAGACCAAAGCTGTACGGCATCCGCGTGGCATCGTGGCTGTTCTCGGTCTTGCTGAGGTCGGCCTGGCCCATCCACGGCGACGTTTCGATGTTGCGCATGTACTCGGCCACGCTGGCGTTGGATTGCGCCACGCCGCCCAGCACCATCTGATCGCCAGCCTGCTTGATCGAGGTCAGACGCACGTTGCTTGGAATGGTTTTCACCATCTCGTCAAACAAGTGCACCATCTGCGAACGATTGGCCTGCAATTGTTCAATGATCTGCTTGCGTGCAAGCAGCTGCGCACGAACTTTTTCCAGATCCTTGATCTTTTCCAGCCGTGCATCGACCTGCTTGATCTGGTCCTGCATGTAGGCATTGCGATCGTTCTGGTTGTCGATGCGCATGTCCATCCAGAACCACCACAGGAACAACACGCCGATGGCTACCAGGCCCGCTGCGCCCAGCTGCATGAAGAACTCGCGCTGCCGGATCTTGCGGCGCTCGGCGCGCCACGGAAGTAGGTTGATGTGTGCCATCAGTCGAAACTCCTCATGGCGAGTCCGACCGCGATCATCAGTGCTGGTGCGTCCTGGGTCAGCGACTGCGCTTGCACCCGGCTGGAGAGCGACATCCGCGCCAGCGGATTGGCGACCACACACGGCAGGCCAAGCTGCTCCTCAAGCATCGCGCTGATGCCTTCGATCGACGCGCAACCGCCGGCTAGCACCACCTGATCAACTTTGCTGAATTCGCTGCCTGCATAGAAGAACTGCAGCAGACGGCTGATCTGCTGGACGAGCGATTCCTTGAACGGTTGCAGCGCCTCGGTCTCGTAGGATTCCGGCAGGCCGCCCTTTCGCTTGGCACGGCCGGCTTCCTCATAGGAAAGGCCGTAGCGGCGCATGATTTCGTCGGTGAGCTGCTTGCCGCCAAAGACCTGCTCGCGCGAATAGATCGTGCGCTGGTTCTTCAGGACGGACAGGGTGGTCATGGTGGCGCCGATGTCGATCACCGCGACCAGCGCATCACGTCCGACGTTGAGCTGGTCGGCGATCAGCGTGAAGGCGTTTTCCATGGCGAAGGCCTCGACGTCGATCACCTGTGCAGCGAGGCCACCCAGGTCCAGCGCGGCCACGCGCATGTCCACATTCTCCGTGCGCGAGGCAGCCAGGAGTATGTTGTTCATTTCAGGGTTGTCGCGCACCGGTCCTAGCACCTCGAAATCGAGGCTCACTTCCTCGATCGGGTACGGGATGTACTGGTTCGCCTCGACCTGGATCTGGCCTTCCAGATCCTCCTCCGACAGCTCGGCCGGCATCGGCACGATGCGGGTGATCACGGCGGAGCCGGCCACCGCGGCAGCGGCGTGCTTGATCTTGGCGCCGGAACGCGACAGTGCGCGGCGCACCGCTTCGCCCACCGCCTCGACCTCGACGATGTTCTTTTCGACCACCGCATTCGGGGGCAGCGGCTCGATCGCGTAGTGCTCCACGCGATAACGACCTCCTGCCTGGCTAAGCTGCAGCAGCTTGACGGCGGTCGAGCTAATGTCGACGCCGACCAACGGCGGCTTCTTGGGTGTAAAGAGCCCCACGACGATTCCCCCTTGACCCCTGGCGCTTCCGCCAGATACTGGCAGGATTGCCGGGCCATTAAATCCAAAAATTAACGCAATAGCAACGGCCTACACGATCTTCTTCGAGACTTTTGGCGTGATGTCCTGCACATTTGGACCAATCCGCCAATATCGAGATTAAGGTTTTGCTAACCCGCTGCTGATGACCCCCATACTGCTACATCTATACTTTGGTCTGTTTTGACTCAGGTCTCGCTATGGGATGCTCTGATTCGTTCTGCGTAGGTGGCATGATGTTCAGAAGGCCCGCAGGGTGTGTCGCACGGCGCAGGGAAGGCTGGTTGCCTTTTCAAGCCGCGCGGCGCAGCCTGCGGGCCTTCTGGACATCACCCTTCGGGCCGGCCCTGTCTGTCCGCATGCCTTCGGCCCACCGTCTCGACAGACGGCCAGTCTGCCTTCGCCGATGGTCCTGTGCCCTGCGAACAGACAGGGCCGGTGACACCTACGCAGAACGAATCAGAGCACCCCAAACCACATGACGCGATTTTTTAAAGCCCTGCTGCGCTGGCTGCTGATCCTGGGCTTCAGCGGACTCCTGATGATCGCTGCGGCCATTGGCGTGGCCTACTGGCTGGTCTCTCCCCGCATTCCGTCGGTGGATGTGCTCAAGGACTACCACATGCAAGTTCCGCTCCGCGTGGTAACCGCGGACGGCAAGCTGATCGCAACATTTGGTGAAACGCGCCGTATCCCGGTTTCCATGGACCAGGTGCCGGACATGCTCAAGCATGCGGTGCTGTCAGCGGAAGATGCTGATTTCTATACACATCCTGGCGTGGATTGGCGCGGCGTGATGCGTGCCGGCTTCCACGTGCTGGCCTCCGGCGGCAACAAGACCCAGGGCGGCTCCACCATTACCCAGCAGGTGGCGCGCAACTTCTTCCTGAGTCCGGAAAAGCTGTATTCCCGCAAGCTGATCGAGATGTTCATCGCCTTGCGCATGGAGAGCACGCTGACCAAGGACCAGATCCTGGAGCTATATCTCAACAAGATGTTCCTGGGCCACCGCTCCTACGGCGTGGCAGCGGCGGCCGAGTACTACTACGGCAAACGGTTGGACCAGCTCACCGTGCCCCAGTGCGCCGCCATCGCTTCTACCTTCCAGCTGCCTTCGGCGGTCAATCCGCTCACCAATACCCAGCGCCTGGTCGCCCGTCGCAATTGGGTATTAGGCCAGATGCTGGAACACCGCTACATCAACCAGGCGCAATACGAGCAGGCGATCAACGCACCTGATGATGCAGCTCCACACGAGCAACCGATCCAGGTCGACGCCCCCTACCTGGCCGAAATGGCCCGGCTGCAGGCACTGGATCGCCTCGGCAACGACGCGCTGACGGAGGGTTACGTCGTCAAGACCACACTGGTCAGTACCCGACAACAGGCGGCAGTTGCAGCCGTGCGCGATGGCCTGAGCATTTACGATCATCGCCACGGCTGGCGTGGGCCGGAAGCCCATGAGGAGCTGCCGCCGAACGCCAGTGACAGCGATGACAGCAACCTGCTCTCCAGCTATACGGATGTGGCAGGGCTCATCCCGGGCTTGGTCACCGCATCCTCCGCCACCGAAGCCTCGGTCTTCCTGCCAAGCAAGCAGGTGATCAAGCTGGATCTGAAGGCCATGGATTGGGCTCGGCCCTATATCAATGAAAACCGGGTTGGCGCGGCCCCCACCAAGGTCGACACCGTTCTCAAGCCCGGCGACATCATTCGCGTGATCCAGGACGACAAGGGCGTTTGGCAGCTGACGCAGATTCCGAAGGCGCAAGCCGCCCTGGTTTCGCTTGATCCGGAAAGCGGGGCGATCCAATCCCTGGTCGGCGGTTTTAACTTCCAGCGCAGCAAGTTCAACCGCGCGGTGATGGCTGCCCGCCAGCCCGGCTCGAGCTTCAAGCCCTTCATCTATTCGGCGGCGTTTGAGCGCGGCTATACACCAGCCTCGATCATCAACGACTCGCCGATCGCCTTGCCCGACCCCTCACAGCCGAACGGCCTATGGACACCGAGCAACGACGACAACAAGTTTGCCGGCCCCATGCGCCTGCGCGAGGCGCTGATCGAGTCGAAGAATCTGGTTTCAGTGCGACTGCTCGATGCCATCGGTGTGCGCTACACGCGTGACTATGTCACTCGCTTCGGCTTCCCACTCGATGCGCTGCCGAACAATCTGTCGATGGCGCTTGGCACGGCTTCCGTATCACCGTTGAGCATGGCACGCGGCTTTGCCGTATTCGCCAACGGCGGCTACCTGGTCACACCTTATTTCATCAGCGAAATCGACGATCGCGATGGCAAGCCGGTCTATGTCGCAAACCCGGCCCGTGCCTGCGCGGATTGCTCGGCACGGCTGCTGCAAAACAGTCCGCCCGCGCCACCGCCAGCCAACATGCTTACCAATGGTGTATCGGCAAGCTCGTCCAATGCGCCCGCTCCTGCGACCAGCGTGGCGATGGCCGGTGAAACGGCCCTGCCAGCTGACGTACACAACAGCGGCGCTGCACCACCGGTGCTGGCCCCGCACGTGATCGACATTCGCAACGATTACCTGGTCACTTCACTGATGAAGGATGTGATCCAGTCTCCCACAGGTACAGGCTATGCCGCGAAAGCGCTCAACCGCGCCGATTTGGCCGGCAAGACCGGTTCGACCAACGACCATCGCGACGCTTGGTTCGTGGGGTTCAACGGCGATCTCTCGACCGCCGTGTGGGTGGGCTTCGACGATTTCGCCTCATTGGGCAAGGGTGAATTCGGCGCGAAAGCGGCACTGCCGATCTGGATCGACTACATGGGCGATGCGCTGAAGGGCGCACCAGAGAAGAGCCTGACCATGCCGCCAGGCATCACCACCATGCTGATCAACCGCGAAAGCGGCCTGCCAACGGCCCAGGGTGACCCCGGTGCCATGCAGGAAATCTTCAAGGTGGAAGACATCGATCGCCTGCACAACCTGGCCACACAGCAACAGCAACAAAACCAGGATCAACAGCAGACTAACGACATCTTCTAATTTTTTGCTGTAGGCTTGCCCTGCCCCCGCACACTACAAGAGGGTCGCAGCATGGCACGAGGTGAGCATCATCGTATCCACGCGCAAGACCGTGTGCAGCGCAATCGGCTACGCGTCGCCCAGGAGGCGGCGCGCCTGATGAGCGAACACGGCATCCGCGACTTCCACCGCGCCAAGCGCAAGGCCGCCGAAAGACTCGGCGTGCTGGATGAGCAGGCGCTTCCCCGCAACCACGAAATCGAACAGGCCTTACGCGAACATCAACGCCTGTTTCAGTCAGAAAGCCAACCCAAACTACTAAGAGAACGGCGTGAAAGCGCCATCGAAGCGATGCGTTTCCTGGAGCGCTTCGAACCACGCTTGGTCGGCGCCGTACTGGAAGGCACCGCCGACGCGCATTCAGCCGTATGCCTGCACGTCTTCAGTGATGATCCCGAAGCCGTGGGCATCTATTTGCGTGAACATGGCGTTCCATTCGAAACGCAGACGCGGCGCCTGCGCATCAGCCGTGATGAGCAGGTCGAGTACCCGGTACTGCTGTTCGCCGCCGACAATCTTCCCTTCGATCTCACCGTGCTGCCGCATAACGCCCTGCGCCAGGCACCGCTCGATCGTGTGGATGAAAAACCGATGCGCCGCGCATCGCTAGCTTCGGTGGAGATCATGCTGTCAGAGGAAGACGAGCAACAGGATGATTTCGAGCGAAAACTAGCAGCTGCGCTTAAATAATCGACGCAAACAAAAACGCCCGGCATCGCCGGGCGTTTTCATATGGCGCGCCTGATCAGCGCTTGTCCGCACTCACATAGTCACGCTTGCCGGCGCCGACATACAGCTGACGCGGACGGCCAATACGCGAACCTGGGGTTTCGTGCTGCTCGATCCAGTGCGCGATCCAGCCGGCGGTACGCGCAATCGCAAACATCACCGTAAACATCTCGGTAGGAATGCCCAGCGCCTTGTAGATGATGCCGGAATAGAAGTCCACGTTCGGATACAGCTTGCGCTCGACGAAGTAATCGTCTTTCAGTGCAGCTTCTTCCAGCTTCATGGCCACATCGAGCAGTGGGTCGTTCACACCCATCTCGGCCAACACTTTGTGGCACATCTCGCGGATGATCTTCGCGCGCGGATCGAAATTCTTATACACACGATGGCCGAAGCCCATCAGACGGAAGTTGTCGTTCTTATCCTTGGCACGCTTGACCGCGGTTTCCACCTTGTCCGGCGAGCCGATCTCCTCAAGCATCTTCAGCACAGCTTCGTTGGCGCCACCGTGTGCCGGACCCCACAGAGCAGTAATGCCAGCAGCAACCGAAGCATACGGGTTCGCGCCGGTGGAACCGACGAGGCGTACCGTGGAAGTGGACGCGTTCTGTTCGTGATCTGCGTGCAGGATGAACAGCAAATCCAACGCCTTCGCGCACGTTGGGCTGAGCTCCAGCGGCTCGCTCGGCACCTCGAACATCATGTGTAGGAAGCGGTTGACGTATTCGAGATTGTTGCGCGGATAGCGGAAGGGCCAGCCGATCGAGTAGCGATAGCACGCTGCAGCGATCGTCGGCATCTTCGCGATCAGGCGAATTGCCGCCAGCTTGCGGTCTTCAGGGTTATCGACATCCAGATCTTCATGATAGAAGGCCGACAGCGAGGCCACCGATGCAGCCAGCATGGCCATCGGATGCGCGTCGTGATGGAAGCCCTGGAAAAAATTCTTGTGCGACTCATGCATCATCGTGTGATGCGTGATGTCGTTTTCGAACGAGGCAAACTGAGTCTTGTTCGGCAGCTCGCCGTTCAGCAGCAAATACGCCACTTCGAGGAAGCTGGACTTTTCCGCAAGCTGTTCGATCGGATAGCCGCGATACATCAACACACCCTCATCACCATCGATATACGTGATGGCGCTCTTGGTGCTTGCAGTACTGCCGTAACCCGGATCGTAGGTGAAATGCCCGGTGTCCTTGTACAAGGGGGCAATGTCGATGCAGGCGGGGCCAAGCGTGCCGCTGAGCAGAGGGAGCTCACTGCTACGGCCGTTGGACTCATCAACCAGCTTGACGGACTTGGAATCGGACACGGAAACCTCCTACGCATGGGTCGCCACCGGGGCAACCGCATAACGGCAACCAGCCGGTGAGGGAAAGTCGCATCGACGTGGGGGAAAAGCGGCGATGCATCCCATCCATTATCGCACATCGGATTACAAACAATCCGAAAGCGCATGGTCCGATTGACAAGCGTGAAAACGCACAAGGCAGGCGCGAGGCCTGCCTTGTGCAAAATCATTGAATCTGCCCCGAGGAGCAGTTCGCAAAGAATTACTTTTGCGCGTAACGACGGCGGAACTTGTCCACGCGGCCACCGGCATCGATGGTCTTCTGCTTGCCGGTGTAGAACGGGTGCGAGTGGCTGGAGATATCCACCTTGACCAGCGGGTACTCGTTGCCGTCTTCCCACTTGACGGTTTCCTTGGTTGCAATCGTGGAGCGCGTCAGGAACGCGAACTCGGACGAAAGATCCTGGAACACCACCTGACGGTAATTCGGATGGATATCGGGCTTCATGACGGACTCAAAGCGTGCGTGAAAAGAGCGGTATTGTATCGACCGCTCGGAGGTTGGGTCAAGCCGCCCGTTCAGGCCTGCTGGAGGGCACCCAGGGCTCGCTGCACCATGGCCGCGAACTTGAGCTGATCCAGCTCCAATACCACATTGGCCTGAGCATGCCGGCCTAACCGATCGCCCCAATCGACCACCGTGGCACCGCGAGTCAAGCGGCCATCCAACTCCACGCCCACCCAGCGTTGCGCGCTGCGCACCACCACCGACGGGTCAATGGCGACGGCCATCGCAAGCGCATCAGCAGCAATAATGCCCCGGCGTCCGCGCCTGCTATTAGTCTCACGAGCCACTTGGAAAACACGGCCAAAGAACTGAGCCCGATGGTCGCCCGCCGCCAGCCATTGGTCGAATTCGTCCTCATCGAAGGCATGCCGCAGGGTCAGTTCCCAGTCGACCAGATCGAAATCAGGAAAACCCTCGAACACCACGTGTGCTGCTTCCGGGTCGAAGCCGACATTGAATTCGGCAGGCACCCGACCAGTGTTGCCATGCCCGGTGACCGCGCCGCCCATCACCACCAAGCGCTTCACGCGCTGCGGCAAGGAGGGATCCAATCGCAACGCCAGCGCAAGGTTAGTGAGCGGCGCCAGCGCTACCAGCGTGATCTCGCCCGGATGCTCGCGTGTCAGGCGAAGTATCGCCAGCGCAGCGTGCTCGTCCATCGTTGCAACCTTGGGCTCGGGAAAACCAACATCGCCCAAACCATCATGACCATGCACGAATGCCGCATCTTCCTCGGGCAAGTGCACCAGAGGCGTCGGACAACCGGCAAACACCGGCGTGGATGCACCCACCAGATCCACCAGCGTACGTGCATTGCGCGTGGTGTGCGCAAGACCGACATTGCCGGCAGCAATGCTAAGGCCAAGTACGTCGGCGTGAGCATGCGCCATCAGGATGGCAAGGGCATCGTCTACGCCGGGATCAGTATCAATGAGCAACTGTGGCTTGGTCATCGTCATGCCATTGAAGTTGAGCTGTGCATCCTGCTCAAGCTACCTGCTTCTCAAGCGCCTGCATAGCGTGCCGCACCGCCGATCCAGCGCTCGATCAAACGCGCGGCGCGCTCGGGTTGATGCGCCAGCATGTATTCGCCCACCTGCTGCACTGCCGGCAACAAATGTGCATCACGTGCCAGATCGGCCATGCGAAAACTGAGTTGCCCTGTCTGGCGAGTGCCCAGTACTTCGCCAGGGCCGCGCAGTTCCAGATCTTTCTCGGCGATACGAAAACCATCGTTGGTTTCGCGCATCACCTGCAGGCGCTCGCGCGCAAGCTGCCCGAGTGGCGGTTGATAAAGCAGTACGCAATTGGAAGCCAACGCGCCACGCCCCACCCTCCCGCGCAACTGATGCAATTGCGACAGACCAAGGCGCTCGCTGTTCTCGATCACCATCAGGCTGGCATTAGGCACGTCCACACCCACCTCGATGACGGTAGTGGCCACCAGCACCGACAATTCGCCGGCCTTGAATGCGTCCATCGCCACCTGCTTTTCTTTCGGTTTCATGCGCCCATGAATCAAGCCCACTCGGAGTTCGGTCAGAGCGTGCGAAAGTTCCGCATGCGCCGCTTCCGCAGCCTGCGCACGCAATTGTTCGGACTCTTCGATCAGCGTGCATACCCAGTAAGCCTGTCGCCCTTCCATGCAAGCCGCACGAATGCGTTCGATGACTTCGATACGCCGCGCATTGGAAATCGCAATCGTCTGCACCGGCGTGCGACCCGGTGGCAGTTCATCGATAGCGGAAATATCCAGGTCAGCGTAAGCGCTCATTGCGAGAGTGCGCGGAATCGGGGTTGCCGTAAGCACGAGTTGATGCGGCACCCAGTCGCCTTCCAATCCTTTGTCGCGCAAAGCCAGGCGCTGCTGTACGCCGAAGCGATGTTGTTCGTCGACGATCACCAGGCCAAGCTGTGCAAACGCCACACCCTCTTGCATCAAGGCATGCGTGCCGATCACGATCGGCGCACCTGCAGCCACGCGTTGCATCGCCTGCTGGCGCGCCTTGCCCTGCTGTTTGCCGGCCAGCCATTCGACATGGATACCCAACGGCTCCAGCCAATGGCGGAAGTTGCGCAGATGTTGTTCCGCCAGCAGCTCTGTCGGTGCCATCAACGCGACCTGGTAGCCGGCCTCGACAGCAGCCAATGCCGCCGCGCAAGCCACCGCTGTCTTGCCGGAACCAACATCACCCTGCACCAGACGCAACATGGGGCGTGGTTGCGAGATATCCGCCGTGATGTCCTGGATGACGCGCTGTTGCGCTTTCGTCAACTGAAATGGTAATGATGTCAGCCAGCGATGCCGCAACGTCCCATCACCGCCCAACACAGGTGCGCGCCGCTCGCGCACTGCTGCGCGCAAACGCTTCAGGCTCATGTGCTGAGTGAGCAACTCCTCAAAAGCCAGGCGCTGCTGTGCGGGATGACGCCCCTGGATCAACTGATCCATGCGCGCGTCGGGCGGCGGCCGATGCACGTACAACAACGCTTCGCGCAGCGACGTCAATCCGAATTTCGCGCACAGCTTGGGCGGAATCAGTTCCAGTTCCGCATCGGCAGGGAGCCGCTGTAGCGCCTTGTCGATAATGCTACCCAAGCGCTTTTGCCCTAGCCCCTCGGTGGCGGGATAGACGGGCGTGAGCCGCTCATCCAGCGCGACAGGCGCCTCCTCCGTCAAGCGGCGATATTGTGGATGCACCATCTCCAGACTGCCGTTGCCTTGGCGTACTTCGCCATAGCAAAGCAGACGTGTGCCCACCTGGAATTGCTCTGCCTGCGCGCGATTGAAATGGAAGAAGCGCAGCAGCAAGGTGTGCATCACCCCGTCGCCGACTGCCACCTTCAATTGTGGTCGATAGCGGAAGCCTTTCTCGACCGCCTCCACCGTGCCAACGACTTGCGCACGCATACCCGGATGTAAGTCCGCCAGCGGGGTGAGATGCGTGCGGTCTTCATAGCGCAGCGGCAGATGAAACCACAGATCCTGCACGCAATGCAGACCCAGCCGTGTGAACGACTCGAGCAGAGCCGGGCCGACACCACCGAGGGCCGTCGCTGGCAACTTGCCCGGATCGTCGGTCGCCACTATGGCAGGTTGAGGTTTTGGGGCAGCCATTCCTGCAAGACTAACCGAGCACACCCACGTAGCGCATATAGACTGCCGACGAATGCTGTCAGCAGTCTGCGTGCAGATGGATCAGTCCAGCACCATGACGGCGTCCACTTCTACCTGTGCCCCCTTGGGCAGGCCAGCAACCTCGATGGTGGAACGCGCCGGATACGGCGGCTGGAAGTATTCATTCATGACTGCGTTGACGGCCGTGAAGTTAGCCAGATCGGTGACGTAGATGCCCACACGCACGATCTGCTCGAACGAACCACCGGCGGCTTCCGCCACAGCCTTGAGATTGTCGAACACGCGACGGGTCTGCGTGCTGATGTCACCTTCCACCAGGATGCCGCTGGACGGGTCGAGCGGAATCTGGCCAGAGAAATAAACAGTGTTGCCGGCGCGTACGGCTTGCGAGTACGGACCAATGGCGGCTGGTGCTTTGTCAGTGGCAATGATGGTGCGGGGCATGGGGATCATCCGTTCGAAGCGAAAACGGAAGTGTAGCGAGAGAATGGCGCGCTACAACGGATACCGATACGCTCCACTCACCACCCCCGTCCGCCGCACGCGCCGAATGACCTCGGCCAGATGCTTACGGTTCTTCACTTCGATGGTGAAGATCAGCGTGGCAGCGGAGGTATCGCGCTCGACGTATTCCACATTTTCGATGTTGGAATCCGCGGCGGCGATCGCCGCCGCCACCGTGGCGAGCACGCCGGGCCGATTGATCACTTCGATGCGCAGCTCGGCACGGTAATCGCCCTGTACGTCGCGATCCCATTCGATGTCCACGCAACGTTCGGGTGTGGATTTGCGCAGCTCGGCCATGTTTGGGCACTCGGTGCGGTGCACGACGATGCCCTTACCCGGTGACAGGTAGCCAACGATCTCGTCGCCCGGCAGCGGATGGCAGCAATTGGCAAAGCTCAATACACCGCGCTCGGCGCCAGTGATATGGATCTTCTCCGTGGGATGCGTCAGCGGTGCGCCACGTACGGACGTGCCACGCGATGTCACCAACTGGCTAGCGACCTGATCAGGCATGCGGTTGCCGAGTGCGATGTCTGCGAGCAGCTCTTCCAGTCGCTTGAGCTTGGATTTGTGCAGGAATTTTTCCAGCGCCTCCGGCTGGATGGCATCCAGGCTGGTGCCCAGCGCATCAAGCGCGCGATCGAGCATGCGATGACCGAAGTCCACCGCATCCTCATGCTGGAGATGCTTCAGGTATTGGCGGATTGCAGTACGCGCCTTACCGGTAACCACGAATTCCAGCCAGGCCGGATTGGGGACCGCCGAAGGCGCCGTGATGATCTCGACCAGTTGCCCCGACTCCAATCGTGCGCGCAGCGGCAACAGCTTCTTGTCCACACGTGCTGCCACCGCGTGATCGCCCACGTCAGTATGCACAGCATAGGCAAAATCCAGCGCCGTGGCATTGCGGGGCAGCGAGAGAATATCGCCGCGCGGCGTGAACAAATAGGTTTCATCGGGGAACAAGTCGATCTTGACGTTCTCGATGAACTCCGCCGCGGAAGGTGTGTTCGCCTGGCTGTCGGCCAATGCAGAAAGCCATTCGCGCGCACGCGCTTGCGCACTGTTCGCAGGGCCGCTTTCCGTCTTGTATGCCCAATGCGCCGCCACGCCACGCTCAGCCACCGAGTCCATTTCCTCGGTGCGGATCTGCACTTCGATCGGTGCACCGAACGGCCCAAGCAGGACGGTGTGCAGCGATTGGTAACCGTTGGCCTTGGGGATCGCGATGAAGTCCTTGAAGCGGCGATCGACCGGCTTGTACAAAGCATGCACTACGCCCAGCGCCATGTAGCAACTCATCGCTGTGTCGGTTACGACGCGGAAACCATACACGTCCATGAGCTGCGCGAAGCTCTTATGCTCGTTGCGCATCTTGGAGTAGATGCTCCACGGGGACTTGATACGCCCAACCACACGCACCGGAATGCGTTCCTCAACCAACCGCGCGGTGAGTGCCCCTTCGATGCGGCTCATCGCCTCGCGGCGGTTGCCTAGCGCCGCACGGATGCGTTCGCTGATGACACGGTAGCGATCGGGATGCATCGCACGGAAGCCCAGATCCTGCAGCTCCGCCTTGATCTTGTTCATGCCAAGGCGCTGTGCGATGGGGGCGTAGATTTCCAAGGTCTCGCGCGCGATACGGCGGCGCGATGGAGGATCTTTTGCGCCGAGCGTGCGCATGTTGTGCAAGCGATCGGCCAGTTTGATCAGGATCACGCGCAAATCGCGAGCCATCGCCAGAAGCATCTTGCGGAAGCTTTCCGCATCGGCCTCCTGGCGGCTGGAAAAGCGCATCTTGTCCAGTTTGGTGACGCCGTCGACCAATTCCGCGACCGGCTCGCCGAACTCACCAGCCAATTCGGGGCGCGTGAGCTCGGTGTCTTCCAGCGTGTCATGCAGGATCGCCGCGATGATGGTTTCCGCATCCATGCCGAACTCGGCCAGGATGCCGGCCACGGCAATGGGATGGGTGATGTACGGCTCGCCGCTCTTGCGTGTCTGCCCTTCGTGCGCCACCGCGCCTACCTGATAGGCGCGCACCACACGGGCTACCTGCTGCTCGGGCAGGTAGGCAAGGCGTTCTTTCAATGCCAACACGTAGGGTGGCAATGCGGACGTATCCTGGGAATCCGGATGCGTGGCCGCGGTCGTCATGGAGTCACGACGCCCGTTCAGGCGGTCGCCTCACTGCAAAGTCTGAGAGAAAGGATAGGGGGGCGCGACGCGAAACTTGCCGATCCGGTGCAACCGGCTCGACATTTACTGCACCGTCGACAGCCGCCGCCATCCATCAATCGTCTCCGCCTTTGGAGAGATCGTCGTCCACTTCCTGCGCCGCCCATTCCAGGGCCTCGCGTTCTGCGCGTTCGCGCTCGGCACGGTCGATCTCGTCGATGGTGACCTGGTCGATCCGGCGATCGGCGATTTCACGCAGCGCCAACACGGTGGGCTTATCGTTATCGGGATTGACGGCCGGTTCGGCGCCATTAGCGAGCTGGCGAGCGCGTTTGGTCGCCATCAAAACCAGTTCGAAACGGTTGTTGACCACCTCGAGGCAGTCTTCCACGGTGATACGGGCCATGGGAAATCCTTGAACTATAAAAACTTATACGGCCTTGTAGTTTATCGACCGGTTACCCGGCTGGCAACGCGACAGGCTCGCAGGCATGGCGAACAAGCTCTATTATGCCCGGCCGTCGCACGCCAGCTCGAAACCATGCTGCAATACGTGCACAATATAGAACTAGAAAGTACACATATAATTTCCCCAACCTTTTGCAGCGGACTCCCTCTCGATGCCTTCCCTGCCCCGTCTTGCCGCACTAAGCCGTCTCGCGCCCGCCATCGCCATGCTTGCCCTGCTGGCAGGTTGCGCCATCGCTCCGCCTCGTACCGATGACCCGCTGGAGAAGTTCAACCGTAAGAGCTACGCCTTCAACATGGCGCTGGACAAGCACGTGCTGCGTCCGGTGGCCGTGGGCTACACCAAGGTCACGCCCAAGCCCGTACAGACCTCGGTCAGCAACTTCTTTACCAATATCAAGCTGCCGATCAGCATCGCCAACAATTTGCTGCAGGCCCGTCCTAGCGACGCGATGACCGACACCGGACGCTTCCTGATCAATATGACCGTTGGCGTGGCCGGCTTCTTCGATCCGGCCACGAAAATGCAGATCCCGATCAAGGAGACCGATTTCGGCATCACCCTGGCCCGCTGGGGTGTCCCGGAGGGCGACTTCCTGATGATCCCGCTGCTAGGTCCGTCCACCTTCCGCGACGTGTGGCAGTACCCGGTGGACGGCTACCTGTTTGACCCGATCAGCTACTTCGAGCGCAATCATCAGTTCCATTGGGGCCAGTACTACATCCCCGAAGTGGTCTATTTCATCCAGATGCGCGCCCAGTTGCTCGATGCCGACAGCTTCCTGCAGACGGCCTATGACCCCTACGCCTTCGTGCGTGATGCCTGGCGCCAGAACCGCCTGAACAAGATCTATGACGGCAACCCGCCCGCAGATGTGATGCTGAAGCTGCAGCAGGGCCAAGGCTCCAACAACCAGGATCAGAATTTCGATCCCTCTGAGTTGCTGAAAGAACAACAGCAATGGGAACAGAAGCAGAAGCAGCAGAACAATTCGGGTAACCCGTCCGGCGGCTAAGCTGGTATTGAGATCCCCCGATCTGGTTCGTGGGATCTCAATCAAACATGACAAAAAACGGGGCTTCCATGAGCCCCGTTTTTTTGTCCATGTTTTTTGATACGCCTATCAGTGCAACAGCGGATCCACGCCACAAACCTGGGCAAGCGCCTGCATACCTGCTGGCACGTGGCTTACGGTCACACGACGACCACCCTGATCAGCTTCCGATAACGCAGCCAGCACACAAGCCAAGCCAGCACTGTCGCAACTATCTACACCGCCAAGGTCCAGCGTATGCCGATCGTCCTTTGCGAAGGCGCTTCGCATCGCCGCGAGCGCACTCACGGCAGTGGCGAAGTTCAGCGTGCCGGACACGGCAACCGTGTCCGGCACGTCGGTGGATACTCGAAACTCGCCGGATTTAGTCGGCGCCATTGGGCTTATTGCCTTTGTTTTCCTGATCCATCTGCTGCAACGCCTTGTCACCCTGCGTTTCCAGGTCGGCGGTCAGCTTGTCGAGACCTTCCTTCTTGATCTCGGCATCTACCTGGTTGCGATAGTTCGTGATGTAGGAGATGCCTTCAATGATGATGTCATAGGCCTTCCACTGACCATCGGCGGTCTGGTGGAACACGAAGTTCACCGCGATGGGCTTGTTGTCGCTGGTGCTCATCTGCGTCTTCACGACCGTGTACTTCGGATTGACGTCACCGGCGAACGGCAGGATTTTCACCGTACCCTTCGTATAGCCGAGCAGGCCTTCCGCGTAGCGATTGGTCAGCGAGTTGTAGAAGGCCTTGGCGAAGCGCGAGCGCTGTTCGGGCGTCGCTTCACGCGCATGCATGCCCAGCACCAGGATTGACGCCCAGTCGGTATCGAAGTGCGGCAGGAAGATTTGGTTGATCAACGAAACCAGCTTCGGCTTGTTGTTCTGCAATTCCGCCTTATGGTCGGCAATCTGCGTATCAAGCTGATGAGTAATGTCCTCCACAACGGCCTGTGGCGACGATGCGCTGGACGACTGTGCGCTGGATGCACTCTGCGCGAAAGCCGGTGCGGCGATCACGACGCTGCCCAGAGCAAGGGCGGTGGCAATGGCCAGATGACGCAACATGGATGACTCCTCGTAAAGCCGGCTCAATGCTTGCCGGCGGGCTGATTGGATGAACCGTTACCGTTGCCACCGGCATTGTTGCTGCCGCTGGACGAACCGCTGACCAGGAACTTGCCGATCAAATCTTCCAACTGCATCGCCGATTGGGTCAGCACGAGCTGGTCGCCTTCCTTGAGCGAATTCGGCGAGCCGCCGGGCTGGATCGCAACATACTGGCTACCGATCAAACCACTGGTGAATATCGCTGCGGCCGAGTCGTCGGGAATCTGGTTGTATCGGTTGTTGATGGACATCGTGACGGTGGCGTCCAGCTTCACCGGGTCGGCCTTCACGTCGGACACACTGCCGATGGCCACGCCCGCCATCTTCACCGGCGCACCGACCGTCAGCGCGCCTATGTTGGTGAAGTGCGCAGTGACCTTGTAGCTGCCGCCGATAGCATCGGCCGCACCGCCCGCGCCGAAGAATTTACCCAGCATTTCCTCCAACGGTTGCGTCGACCTGGTCAGCACCAGCTGCGCGCCATTGGCCAGATAGTTCTTGGCCGTACCGAACTGCAGGCCCACGTACTGATCGCCTAGCAAGCCGCTGGTATAGATCACCGCGGTCGAGTCGGTGGGAATTTGATTGAATTTCTTATCAATCGAAAGCTTGACGTCTGCCACGTCCTTGCCCGCTTCCAGCGTGATCGACTCCACTTGACCCACACGCACGCCTGCCACCTTCACCGGTGCGCGTTCTTTCAACTGGCCCACGTTCGCGAATTGCGCATCGACGGTGTAGCTCGCACCCTGGTGGCTGTTGACCACCGAGGTTGTCTGTGTTGCAAGGTAAGCCAGCGCAGCGAAACCGAGCACGATGAACAGACCGGTGCCGACGGCATAGGATTTTCTCTGGCTCACGGCAAAGTCCTCAAAAAAAAGCAATTAGTCATGATCGTCACATCAAGAAAGCGGTGAGCACGAAGTCCAGCGCGAGAATGGCAATCGACGAAGCGACCACGGTGCGCGTGGTGGCATACGCCACGCCTTCGCTGGTCGGCGCCGTGGTGTAGCCCTGGAACACGGCGATCAGCGATATCACCGCACCGAACACCAGGCTCTTCCAGATCAAGCCGTTGATCACGTCATCCCACACGTTCACGTTGGCAGTCATGTTCGACCAGAACGTACCGTTGTCGACGCCCAGCCAATCCACAGCGACCAGATGACCACCAAAGATACTCATCCCGCAGAACACGCAGCACAGCAGCGGCATGGCGATCAGGCCAGCAAGAAAGCGCGGCACGGCCACATAGGCGATCGGATCCACCGCCATCATTTCCATCGCCGCAATCTGGTCGGTCGCACGCATCAGGCCAATTTCCGCCGTGATCGACGTGCCGGCACGGCCCGCGAACAGTAGCCCGGTCACTACCGGCCCCAGCTCGCGATACACCGCCAGCGCTACCACTGAGCCAGTGGCCGAGGTGCCGCCAAAAATGGCCAGTACGTGATACAGCTGCAAGCCCAGCACCATGCCTACGAACAGTCCGCAAGTCATGATGATGGTGAGACTCAAGCCACCGACAAACCATAACTGGCGCACCGTCTCCGTCAGGTGCCGCATGCTGCGCGGTGTCGCGGAAAGTATGCGCAGCAGGAACAAACCGCAGCGGCCGATCTGAGCCAGCGATCCCATCACGACGTTTTCATGCCCCATCCGCGCACTCATGCAGCACCTTGCTTGAAACCGAGGGCCTCTGCGTAATCGTCGGCCGGATACTGGAACGGCACCGGGCCGTCCGCTTCGCCGCCAAAGAATTGGCTTGTCCATGGCGAGCCGTTGTCAGCGATGGACTTGGGATCACCCTGCGCCACCACCTTGCCGTTGGCGATCAGGTAGACCAGATCAGCGACCTGTTTGATCGCCTCCAATTCATGCGCTACCAGCACGCTGGTAATGCCTAGCGTTTCATTAAGCGTACGGATCAGCTTCAACACCTGGTTCAGCGCGATCGGGTCCAAGCCAACGAACGGCTCGTCATAAAGAATCAGCATGGGATCGAACACGATCGCGCGCGCCAGCGCCACACGGCGCGCCATGCCGCCGGAAAGCTCGCTGGGCATCAGCGATGACGCGCCACGCAAGCCCACCGCCTGCAGCTTGGTGAGCACGATATTACGGATCAGCACCTCGGGCAGCTTGGTGTGCTGGCGCAACGGAAACGCCACGTTTTCGAATACATCGAAGTCCGTGAGCAACGCGGAATTCTGGAACAGGTAACCAATGCGCTCACGCAACTCGAACAAAGCATCGCGCGACAACTCTGCCACGTTCTTTCCAGCCACCCAGACCTGGCCGGCGTCGCCGCGCATCTGCCCGGTAATGTGCTTGAGCAAGGTGGTCTTGCCGGTGCCGCTGGGGCCCATGATGGCGGTAACTTTGCCGCGCGGGATGTCCAGGTCCAGCTTGTCGAACACGACCTTGCCGTTGAGCACCGTGGTCAGGCCACGGATGCGCACCAGCGCGCGATCGTCGGATTGAGCTTGGACAGTATCGATCATGGCCAGGGGGACGGCAGCAAAGTGGAAACGTTAGCTGAACTGGGGGCCTAATGCTATCCGGACCAGTACAGTAATCCTGAGCGAACGTTCAGGTTTCTGTTAAAAGTTCATGGATCAAGCTTTCGTGACGCTGACACTGCAAAGCGCTGCGCTGGCGCACTGCCCGAACGATGGCCTGGAGGCTGTCCAACGCGTCCTCGAACAGGTCGTTGACGATGATGTAATCGAACTCGTGGGCATGCGCGATCTCCCCTCGGGAATTGCGCAACCGCCGTTCGATGACTTCCGCGCTATCCGATCCTCGTCCACGCAGCCGCCGCTCCAGCTCCGCCCGTGACGGCGGCAGGATGAACACGCTCACCACATCCGGCTTGGCCTTACGTATTTGCGCAGCTCCTTGCCAGTCGATCTCCAGCAGAACATCGCGCCCCTGCTGAAGCAAATCCTGCACGGTCTTGCGCGAAGTGCCATAGAAATTACCGTGCACTTCGGCGTGCTCAAGGAAAATGCCTTCGCCGACCTCGCGCTCGAACTCGACCCGTTCGACGAAGTAATAGTGACGTCCATACTGCTCACCTGGACGCGGCGGACGCGTGGTATGGGAAATCGATAGCGAGATGCTCGGCTCACGTTCGAGCAGCGCGTTCACCAACGTCGACTTCCCGGCGCCAGAAGGCGCAGCAACGATGAACAGCGTGCCTTCGGCGCCTCCCGCACTAGAGGTATGCGTGCTCATTCGATGTTCTGCACCTGTTCGCGCATCTGCTCGATCAGCACTTTCAATTCCACGGCCGCATTGGTGGTGCGTGCATCGACCGACTTGGAACCCAGCGTATTCGCCTCGCGGTTGAACTCCTGCATCAGGAAATCCAGGCGTCGACCCACCGGTTCCTTCAAGCCGAGCACACGGCGCGTTTCCACGATATGCGTACTCAGCCGATCGAGTTCCTCGTCCACGTCGGAACGCGTCACCTGCAACACCAGCTCCTGTTCCAATCGACCTGGGTCGGTCGGCTGCTTCAGATCGGCGAGGCGTGATTCAAGCCGGGTGCGCAAGGCAGCACGGATCTCCGGCATCCAGCCACGGACGTCACCCACGATGCGCTCGATCGCATCCAGACGCTCACGCAGGATGTCGCCAAGCTTGGCCCCTTCGCGCTCGCGTGTGGCAGTCAGCGCATCCAAGGCGCGGTCGAGCACTTCCAGCAGAGCGGCCTGCTGCGCCTCCTGATCCGCTTCCGCATGTTGCAGCACGCCCGGGAAACGCAGCAGATCGGTAAATTCGATCCGCATGCGTGGGAAGCGCGCTTCCATATCGAGCGCCAGTTCGGACAAACGGCTGACAAGTACGTTGTCGACCTGCAGCGATTCGCCACGCGATTCACCGCGCCGCACGATCACATCCACCTTGCCGCGCGACAACCGGCCCGCCATCCGCTCACGCAATGCGGATTCGAATACACGCATGTCTTCCGGCAGCCGCGGGCTGAGTTCCAGGTAGCGATGATTGACCGCGCGCAATTCGCACGTCAGAGCTCCCGCGGGGGTCTGGGCTTCGGCAGAAGCATAAGCGGTCATGCTGCGGATCATGGAAAACCTTGGAGAGAAGGTGATGGGGAGGGGGTGATGAAAGGGGCCAATGGTAAACTGTCCTGCCTCCCGTTGCCCAAAGAACACACATGCCAGTGTCCCGTCCAAGCGGTCGCACCAGTGATCAGTTGCGCCAAGTCACCATCGAGCGCCACTACACTCGCCATGCCGAAGGCTCCGTGCTGATCGCCTTTGGCGATACGCGCGTGCTGTGTACTGCCAGCATCGAGGATCGCCTGCCGCCCTGGCTGCGCGGCAAAGGTGAGGGCTGGGTCACCGCCGAGTACGGCATGCTGCCGCGCGCCACCTCCACGCGCACCCAGCGCGAAGCCACGCGCGGCAGCCAGGGCGGGCGCACCATGGAAATCCAGCGCCTGATCGGGCGCAGCCTGCGTGCCTGCATCGATCGCCAGTCATTGGGTGAACGCGTGATCACCCTGGACTGCGATGTGATCCAGGCCGACGGCGGCACGCGTACCGCCGCCATCACCGGTGCCTACGTTGCGCTGGTCGATGCGGTGAACGTATTGATGAAACGCGAAAACCTACGGCGCAATCCCATCATGGGTGCCGTGGCCGCTGTATCGGTGGGCGTCTATCAGGGCGAGCCGGTGCTCGATCTAGACTACAGCGAAGACGCCAACTGCGATACCGACATGAACGTCGTCATGAACGACGGCGGCGGTTTCATCGAAGTGCAAGGCACGGCCGAAGGCCACGCATTTCGGCGCGGCGAGATGGACGCCATGCTGGACCTGGCCGAAAAAGGCATCGCCGAACTGATCGGCCTGCAGCGTGCAGCATTGGACCTGGGCTGAGTGCTTGCCATGCAGCGCATCGTTCTCGCCAGCAGCAACCGCGGCAAGCTTGCCGAGTTCAACACCTTGCTCGCCGACAGCCACTTCGAAGTGATTCCCCAAGCTGAACTGGGCGTGGAGGATGCCGAGGAAACCGGCCTCAGTTTCGTCGAAAACGCGCTGCTCAAGGCGCGTCATGCTTCGCACATCACCGGCTTGCCGGCGCTGGCAGATGATTCCGGATTGTGTGTGGCCCACCTACGCGGCGCACCGGGCCTCTACTCTGCACGCTACAGCGGCGGACATGGCAACGCGGAAGCCAATAACGCACGCCTGCTGCGCGAACTTGATGGCGTCGCGCAAGAACAACGCCATGCGTTCTTTATCTGCGTACTCGCATTGCTGTGGCATGCCGAAGATCCCGCACCACTGATTGCCGAAGGCCGCTGGCATGGTCGCGTATTGGACACGCCGCGCGGCGCGCGTGGCTTCGGCTATGACCCGCTTTTTTTACCGCATGGCCAGTCACTGAGCGCCGCCGAACTGGAACCCGACGTCAAAAACAGGCTGAGTCACCGCGGACAGGCCATGGCAAAACTGCACACTCGCATCGCTGAGCTACACACGTGACATGACATTGATCGCACCACCGCTGGCGCTGTACGTCCACATGCCGTGGTGCGTAAAAAAATGCCCTTATTGCGACTTCAATTCGCATGGCCTACGCGGCGAACCGCCTTACGCGCAATACGTGGATGCGTTGCTCGCCGACCTGGATGCCGATCTGCATGACTTCGGCAGTGCGCTGCAGAATCGGCCCATCATCAGCGTGTTCTTCGGCGGCGGCACGCCCAGCCTGTTCTCGCCCGACCTCGTTGCGCGTTTTCTCGATGGCGCGCGTTCGCGCCTGCAAGTCCTTGATAGCTGCGAGGTCACGCTGGAAACCAATCCAGGCACGGTTGAACATGGACGCTTCGACGGCTACCTCGCCGCGGGCGTCAATCGCATTTCCTTCGGCATCCAGAGTTTCGACGACACCAAGCTAAAGCGTCTGGGCCGCATCCATTCTTCTGCGGAAGCGGAAACCGCAGTGAAATCGGCACAGGATGCAGGCATCCACAACATCAATCTCGATCTGATGTACGCCTTGCCGGAACAGACGTTATCCGGTGCTTTGAACGACGTGGATCGCGCAGCGGCACTGCAGCCGGCGCATATCTCTCACTACCAACTCACGCTGGAACCCAACACCGTGTTTGCCGCACATCCGCCGCCGCTGCCTGACGACGATGCTGCCTGGGCCATGCAGGAAGCCTGCGAAACGCGGCTTGCCGAGGCCGGTTATACGCAATATGAAGTGTCCGCCTATGCCAGACCCAGCCGGTGCTGCGAACACAACCTCAATTATTGGCGTTTCGGCGACTACCTCGGCATCGGCGCCGGCGCTCACGGCAAGATCAGCGATGCCGCGTCCGGCGAGGTATGGCGCCGCTGGAAAATCCGCCACCCCAACGCCTACCTCGAAGCCACCGGCCAGCCAGCCCGCATCGGCGGCCACTCGACCGTGCCGGCCGATGAGTTGCCGTTCGAATACATGCTCAACGCCCTGCGCCTTATCCATGGCGTACCTCTAGGCGAATTTGCCGCGCGCACCGGATTGCCGATAGAGCGGATCGCCGAACCCCTCGCAGCCAGTCGCCGCAAGGGCTGGCTGGAAGACAACCCGGATTGCTTGCGCACCACCCCCCTGGGCCAGCGCTTTCTCAACGACGTGATAGGCAATTTTCTAGCATAGCCAAAAATGTGATACACATCACAAAACCCATGACGAGACCCCGGAACCGGCATACACTTGGCCCAGGGGAACTCATGGGGAATCCTGGTCATGGACGTCGAGCAGAGGGTCTATCCATCGTCTGCTGCCCCAGGTCGTCGCATCGACCTGGGCAGATTGCCCTTGCGCGCCCGCAAACTGATCGAAGCTGCTTGCACACTCTGCGATCATTGGGCAGAACCTACCCTGCGGTTATGCCTGGAACGTTTCGACAAGCGGCTGTACGAACAGGCAGAGCAATCCCGCAACCACCTGGAACAACAGCGTTGCTTCGATAGCCGGAACTTCGTGCAACACGGCCGCACGGCATTTATTCAATCGTTCTCGGCAAAGTTGCGCGAAAGTTTCGAGTGCCTGGGCGAGACGGATGACGATCAAACATCGCAGTCGCTCAGCCTGCAGTCGCTGACGCTGCTCGATCGCACCGAGCACGAGCTGACCGCGGCACTCGACAAGCTGGCGGCACGCAGCGAGGCACAGAACGGCCCGATCCTTTCCGAACTGTCGTATCGACTTGCCGTGCTGGTAGCCACACCACCGCTCGAAGGCAGGCAATTGCCATTAGGCCCGCAGAACATGGCGCGCATCCTGCGCATCGCCAGCGAGCCGATGAATCTGCCGCTCGAGCATCGCTTGCTGTTGCTGCAAGTCTTCGAAAGCAGTGTCGGCCGCACGCTGGTTTCGCTGTATGAAGGCATCAACGCCAAGCTGCTGGCCGACGGCATCTTGCCGCAACTGCGTGCCTTCACCGCGGCACGTGCCACCCATGGGCCCGCGCATGCTTCAGTGCAAGGTCCCACCCCCGCGCAGCCTGCAACGCCTGCTGATCCGGCCGAACGCAGCAACGAACCGATTGCTGTCCTGGAAACCTTGCGCGATCTGCTCACGCGGCAGCGCGTGGCAGCATCCGGCTCAGCGCAAGCCGCTGGCGCACGCACTGCCACGCCGGAGGAATTGCAGACAGCACTCGGCGCACTGCAACAGCACATGGTGCAGGTCACCGACCGCACCAGCCGCGAACTGCGTAGCGCGCAGCGCCTGCAGGAAGAGCTGCTGTACCAGCTCAACCTCAACGTTCCACCCGGCGCCGCGCACACGCAGTTGACGCCCGAACAGGGCGACACGGTAGAGCTGGTCGCCATGCTGTTCGAACAACTCTCGCAGCAACTGCACCACGGCCCGGATGCGCGCGCCCTGCTCGGCAATCTGCAGTTGCCACTCCTGCGGCTGGCCGTTGCCGATCGCGACTTCTTCAATCAGCAGGAGCATCCAGCACGCCAGTTGCTCGGCAAGCTCGCCGACACCATCGACACTTGGCTGGACGGACCGAACGGCGAAACCGATCAACAACTGCTCGCCAAGCTCAGCCACCTGGTGGATCGCGCCCAGCAGGAACCGCCGACAGCCGGGCTCTACACCAGCCTGCTGGCAGATATCGAACATCACCTGATGCAATTGGTGCGCAAATCGCAGGCAGCCGAACGCCGCCATGTGGAAGCCATGCAAGGCCGTGAAAAGCTGGAGCAGGCACGCCGGCGCGCCGACGAATTGATGGCCGAACGCTTCAGCCTTGCTTCGCCGCGCGGTTTGCTACGCACCTTGCTCGAGCGTGCGTGGACGGATGTGCTCGCGCTGACCTTGCTGCGTCATGACGAACACAGCGAAGCCTTCCTCCATCAGTTGCGTATCACCGATCAGCTGCTTGGCCAATTCCCCGTCAACGACCCATTGGCGTTACGCCAGGAAGTAGAAACCGGCTTGCAGCAAATCGGCATGCATCAAGATGAGGCCGAGCAGGTTGCGCAGCGCCTGATCAGCGCGCAAATGCCTGCTACCGTTTCGCCACTGCCTGCTCCACTGGAACCCCCGACAACCGCCGCGGCCGAACCCGTCACCGACAAAAAGCCCGAACAAGCGCCAGTGCCTACAACGGCTCCTCCGGTGGTGGAAGAAGCGAAGCCCCAGCCGCCTCCACGTGTCACCGAAGTGCCCAGTGCAACGGATCTGGCCATTCGGCTCAAACAGCGCCAGCGCTTGGGCGAGCACCGCAACGAGGAAGCGCCATCGTCCACGCACGCTGCCGTGGTACCGCCGCTCGGGCTGCGTGAGGCACGCATTCACAACCATCTTCGCCAACTGCCGTTCGGCACCTGGTTCGAGTTCACCGATCCGGCAACCGGCCGCGCCATGCAGCAAAAACTGGCCTGGTTCTCACCCCTGTCGGGCAACAGCCTGTTCGTGAATCGCCGCGGCCAACGCAGCGACGTGATGAACCTGCAAGAGCTGGCGCGTGCGATTGCCGAGGGTCGCGTGCGTGAATTGCCGCCGCAGCAGGAGAACCTGCTCGACCGCGCCTGGCATGCGCTGACCAACAGCCTGCTGCGTCCTGCACCGCTGCTGCCGGAGGCACGGTCATGAACGAACAGCGTCGCGCACCACGCAAACGGCCGAACTACATCGTCAACGTGACGGACATGATCACCGGCCAACCGCTGGGACAGCTGGGTAATCTCTCCAGCAACGGCATGCTCTTGATCAGCCAGCACTCGCCGCGCAGCGAAGCTGTCTATCAGGTAAGCCTGCCACTGCCTTCGCAGGACGCCACCATGCCGACCATCGAGGTGGGCATCCAGGAGCAATGGCACGAACCTGCCGCCACGCACGGACAGATTTGGTCTGGTTATCGGATCATTGCCATTGGCAGTACCGATGCGGCGCAACTGGAGCGGTGGTTACAGCAAGCCTGATCGGAGCGCATGAGTTGTGACTGCTCTATGCAGCTCTCCGCGCGCAGTTGTGCGGATTTTTTCTCATGCTGTGACGAATTTTTTCTAAACATGCGTCTATCGCGGTGCTCATGCCTACCCGCGCTACACTGGCTGGATTAGGACCACCGCCGGAACTGATGCATGAACCAAGATCTTGCCTCGTTATACGCCCAACACGTCGCCACGCTGCGCCAACGTGCAGACAAGGCGCTGGCGCTGGGCGGCTTTGATCATCTGCTGATCGCTGCCAGCACGCCCTTGCGAAAATTCCTCGATGACCAGGATTACGCCTTTGTCGCCAATCCCCATTTCCGTCATTGGCTACCACTGACCGACACGCCAGGCAGCTGGGTGGTGTACACACCGGGCAACAAACCGAAGTTGATCTTCGTGCAGCCCCGCGACTACTGGCATGTCGTCCCCGCCGCGCCGAGCGGCTACTGGGTGGATCAATTCGACATCAGCACCGTGCGCACGAGCGCCGAAGCGGTGGCGCTGTTGCCAAAAGGCCATCGTGCAGTCATCGCACCGGAATGCCCCAGCATCGAAGGTGTGGAAATCAACAATCCGGAAGCGGTGGTCAATTACCTGCACTGGCATCGAAGCTACAAGACGCCCTACGAACTGACGTTGATGCGTGAAGCAAGCCGCATCGGTACGCGTGCACATCGCGCTGCAGAGCAAGCCTTCCGCGCAGGCGAGAGCGAGTTCGGCATCCAGATGGCCTACCTCGCCGCCGCCAGACAGACAGAAGCAGAATTGCCCTATGCCAACATCGTGTGTCTCAACGAACACGGCGCCGTACTGCACTACACGAACTTCGATCGCACGCCACCGAAGCAAAGCCGCTCGTTCCTGATCGATGCCGGCGGTAGCCAGTCTGGTTATGCCAGCGATATCACGCGCACTTATGCGGCTCACGGCCATGAGACATTTCAGGCGCTGATCCATAGCATGGAGCACGCGCAGCAAGGTTTCGCGGCCAAAGTCAAAGCAGGGCAAAGCTACCCGGAGCTACACATCCATGCGCATCACGTCATCGCTGACGTACTGCGCGAACACGGCGTGATTCGCATGAGTGCGGAAAGCGCTGTGCAGTCCGGCGTTACCTCGGCGTTTTTCCCGCACGGGCTCGGCCATCCCATCGGTCTGCAAGTGCACGATGTCGCCGGCTTCCAGGTCAATGAAAGCGGCGGTTTCATTCCGCGCCCGGAAGGCCACCCCTATCTGCGCATGACGCGCGTGCTGGAGCCGGGCATGGTGGTCACCATTGAACCAGGGCTCTACTTCATCGACATGCTGCTGGAGGAGTTGCGCGCCAAGCCGGTTTCAAGTGATATCGACTGGAACAAGGTGGATGCGTTCCGTCCCTATGGCGGCATTCGTATTGAGGACGATGTGGTGTGTACAGATGGCGAGCCGGAGAACCTGACGCGTCACGCGTTTGTGGCGCTGAACTAACAGCTAAATATCATCTTCCCTCAAGGCCATCATTCCTGCGAAAGCGCACTGCTGTCCGAGGAAAAAATCGTTCCATTCGCCGTAACGCCTGATAGATCGTCGTCCCGGCGAAAGCCGGGACCCGGCGACTTGCATATCGCCCAAGACACTGGGCCCCGGCTTTCGCCGGGGCGACGATTTTCGGTGACGTTGAATGTACGGAAAAAATTTTCGCCGTCGGGCCACGTGTCGAGACCTAACTAAGCAAAAAGATTTTTCCCGGATAGCAGTGCGCGAAAGCGGGAATGATGGCCTTCTGGTTGGTTTTCTTGTAATTAATACGCCCGATGCTGCATAAGAAGCAGAGCAAGCACGATCCGCGACAGACTTGTTTACGCAACCACCTGCCACAACCTCCTCGCCTCTTCCGCAATCACATCTGGCCGCTCTTCCGGAAAGAACAACTTGGCGTTCGCCACGCGCCTGACTCCCAGCGAATGTCCTAGCGTCTTATCCAGATACTCTGCGCCTGCCAACGAAAAGATCGTATCGTCCACACCCCACACCACGCGCGTAGGCACCTTGCAACGATGCAGCGCTGGCGCAATGCCAGCCAGCGGATTGTGCTCAAGCGCGATGGCATAAGCGTGCACAAGCGCCTTACGATGAGGTGAACTCACCAGCGGCGCAAAGTAGCAGTCGATGGCTTCATCCGTAGGGTCTGTGGGGTCGGCATAACACATGCCGCCAATACCTTGTGGCGAACGGGCAAGCTTCTTGTCGGCGAGCCAGGGAGCAAGCCATTGATCGACGAACTTGCCTTGATGCGATAGCGCAATCACGGGCAGCATCGCAGCTGGAGGACTTTCATGTTCCGTATCGCAGTTAGTGAGCAGCAGGCTGCGTACACGCTCTGGATGCTTTGTGACGAAGAGTTGAGCTACCGCACCACCGCTGTCACTGCCGACCAGATCCACATGAGCAACACCCAAGGTATCCAGCAACGCCACCAGCATCGCCACCTGCGCATCTGGCGCTACGCTCTGTCCGTCGGCCACCTCGGTATATCCAAGGCCAAGAAAGTCCGGCGCAATGCAGCGACGGTACGGCGAAAGACGATCCAGCGCGCCGCGCCACTGGAAGCTGTTCAAAGGAAAACCGTGCAGGAACAACGCTGTCTCACCGGTGCCACGCTCCACATAGGCGATACGCCCAAAGGGCGTCTGCACGAATCGCCGACTGGCATGGAAGCGCCTTTCATCCGTGCTGCTGACGGCCGCCCGCAAACCAGGTGCATAAGCCGCCAGCATGCCGGAGGTGATCAGACCGGCGGTAAGTTGCAAGAAAGCTCTGCGCTGCATGGATGTTTTCCCGATTGATTGGACGGCGGCATCATTCCTTTACCGGCGCGGCCGATCAATGACGTGGGAGGTCATGGCCGCATGATCTTTGAGGTCATGGTTTTCTTGCAGGCAGCGGTTTAGCATCCGCCCACACCTCGCACCTACTTAGCCCTTGGACGCCAAGACATCCACCACACATGCCCCGCCTATCGGCCAGTTGCTGCGCGAATGGCGTGCCAGCCGGCGGCTGAGCCAGCTTGATCTCGCACTGGCAGCCGACATATCGGCGCGTCACCTGAGCTGTATGGAAACCGGCAAGGCTCAGCCGAGCCGCGACATGGTGCTGCGCCTGGCGGATGCGCTCGGCATGCCGCTGCGCGAATGCAATGCCTTGCTGATGGCCGCCGGTTATGCACCGAAGTTTCCAGAAACGTCGCTGAGCACACCGGCCATGACGCAAATACGCCGCGCCATTGAGCTGATGCTGGAACAGCAGGAACCCTACCCTGCCTTTCTGCTCAACCGCCACTGGGACATCCTGATGGCGAACCATGCGGCGGCACGCGTGGCCAACTTCGTATTGCGCGGCGCGAGCAGTCCGCACGCGAACATGATCCGGCAGATTTTCGATCCGAACGATCTGCGCTCCGCCATCGTCAATTGGGAGGACGTGGCTGGCGACTTGATCCGGCATCTGCACGATGTGGTATCCGCTACGCCGTCCGATACCGTGGCGCGCGCCTTGCTGGATGAGGCGCTCGCCTATCCTGGTGTCCCCATGCAATGGCGGATACGCGACCTCAGCACGGCACCCTCACCGTTGCTGACCACCATCTTTCGGGTGGATGACCAGCAGTTGAGCTTCTTCTCCACCATCACGACATTCGGTACACCGCGCGACGTGACCATCGACGAGATGCATATCGAGTCGTGCTTTCCCATGGACGAAGAAACGGCAGAATTCTGTCGAAAGCTGGTACTTCGCGACAACGCGTAGACTGGGGTGCAAACCTCAACGTGTCCAGCTCAAAGCTTCTGATAGTCCTGCCAGCGCGCCTGCCCCATCGCCGGATCCGTGACGCCTGGCCCGCCCGTCTCGACATGTCCGGCCAGGCGCTGCACGAAACCAGCCTCCGCATCGGCACGTACGATCAAGTCATACCAACCGTAGCTGTCACCCAGAGACCAGTGCTTCTCAGCATGTTCACCAGGCTTGAGCATGTATGTCATCGATTCACCGTCGTAGAGGTTTTCAACGGTGACGTTGCAGAAGTCGCTGCCTTCGTTTGCCAACGTCAGCACCATGCCACCACCTTCACGTTGGTAACGGCTGGCAATCTGCAAGGTAGTTTTGCGCGATGCGCTGTCGCCCTTGAAGCTGCGTACGAATCCATTCGGTCCGTACACGTGCCATTCGTAGGCACCCTGCACTGGCCATGCGGCGGAAAGCGATTTTTCCCCCTCCACGGTGTAATACCACGGACCACTGGACGCATTGCCAGAACGCACATGGAAGCATGCGCCCAGGCGCCCCTCGTTTTGGAAATCGATGTGGAACTGCCCGCTATCCCAACGGCCAATCGCCTGCAAGTCATACGGCACCGCGCGCAACGGTTTCATACCCTGCTCCTGCATGGGCAGCGCCTGGTTCACCGGCGGCATGGGCGAGTAATCAGGATGGCGCAGATCATCCGGCGGCATGTATGCCTTCGTACTCGGCAACACCGGCTGCACGCCGTTGGGCTTGGCAAAATCGAACGCCGACGTAAGGTCACCACACACGGCACGACGCCATGGCGTGATGTTGGGTTCCTGCACACCGAAGCGCTGCTCGATAAAACGGATGATCGACGTGTGGTCGAATACCTCCGAGCACACCCAGCCACCCTTGCTCCACGGCGACACCACGATCATCGGCACACGTGGCCCAAGGCCATACGGGCCGGCCGGGTAATAGACGTTGCCGGCAAAGATTTCGTTGGCGGTTGATACGGTGGATTGTCCTTGCGTGTCGGAAGGCGGCACGCACGGCGGAATCATGTGATCAAAAAAGCCGTCGTTTTCATCGTAGGTGATGAACAACACGGTCTTGCTAAAAACATCCGGATTACTGGTCAGTGCATCCAGCACCTGCGAGATGTACCAGGCGCCATAGTTGGCTGGCCAATTGGGATGCTCGCTATACGCTTCAGGCGCGGCGATCCACGATACCTGCGGCAGCTTGTTGCCAAGCACGTCGCTGCGCAGTTCGTCGAACAATGTGCCGCCAGCGGAAATGTTCGTACCCGCTCTGGCGCCTTGATAGAGCGGGCTGCCCGGCTGGGCATGGCGATACTGGTTGAAATACAGCAACGAGTTGTCGCCATAGTTGCCGATATAGGCATCGTCACCCCAACCCCAGGAACCGGCAGCGTCCAGGCCGGTACCGGCGTCCTGGTAGACCTTCCAGGAAATGCCGGCCTGCTGCAGCGCCTCGGGATAGGTAGACCAGCCGTAGCCCGCTTCCGCATTGTCGATCACCGGACCACCGCCCGCGCCGTCATTGCCTACCCAACCCGTCCACATGTAGTAGCGGTTCGGATCGGTAGGGCCCATCACGGAGCAGTGGTACGCATCGCAAACGGTGAACGCGTCGGCAAGCGCGTAATGGAATGGAATGTCCTCGCGCGTGAGGTACGCCATGGTGGTGGTGCCTTTGCTGGGCACCCATTGGTCGTACTGGCCAGCGTTCCACGCGGCATGCGTGCTGGTCCAGTCGTGGGCGAGATCTTCGAGGAACTGCAGCCCCAGGTCTGGCGCGGGGGGATGGAACGGCAGCACGTAGCTGGAACCGTCGGGCTGGTACCACACGGAATGGCCAGACGTGAGATTCACCGGCCGCGGATCGCCAAACCCGCGCACACCTTTCAGCGCGCCGAAGTAATGGTCGAAGGCACGGTTTTCCTGCATCAGGACAACGATGTGCTCGACATCTTCGATCGTGCCCTTGCGACGGCTGGCAGGAATCTCCAATGCACGCGCGATGCTGACAGGAAGCATCGAGGCCAGCGACGTGCTGCCCAGAAGTTGCAGGAATCGGCGACGGCTCATCGAGGTCATGCTGCCTTCCTTCTTTGCGCTAAATAAGGCCGCGCGATGCTGGGGTGTCAAGGTTGCAGGCGTGCGACATTCGTGGGACGGCTTGGGGAAGTTGGCGAGGGATCACATTCACTGCGAAACATGCAGCAGCGGTCTGATCAGCCCCTTACCCGCACGTCAACGCCCCGCCAGCACCGCCTCGATCTCTTCCGGCTGCTTGGGTACATCCGCAGTCAGCACATCATGGCCATCACGCGTCACGGCCACATCGTCCTCGATGCGAATGCCAATGCCGCGCCACGCTTCCGGCACTGTCATATCATCCGGTGCAATATAGATACCGGGCTCAACCGTCAGCACCATGCCCGGCTCCAGCATGCGCGGCTCGCCGTCGACGCGATAATCGCCCACGTCATGCACGTCCAGCCCTAACCAATGACTGGTCTTGGCCGGGAAAAACCGCTTGTAGCTGCCTTGCACGATGGCTTCGGCAGGGTCGCCCTTGATCAGTCCGAGTGCGCACAAACCTTCGGCAATCACATGCACCGCTACATCGTGCGCCGTACTGTAGGAACGTCCGGGCATCACTTCGTCGATCGCTGCCTCTTGCGCTGTAAGCACGATTTCATAAAGCGCGCGCTGTTCACGACTGAAACGTCCGCTGATCGGAAAACTGCGGCTGATGTCGGAGGCATAGCATTCCAACTCCGCCCCGGCATCGATCAATAGCAAATCGCCGTTCTTCAGCATCGCGCGATTGGCCTGGTAGTGCATGGCACACGCATTCGCGCCCCCAGCAACGATGGGCGGAAATGCCGCCACGGCGCCGCGGCTGCGCATCATGCGCAAGAGTTCGGCTTCCACTTCGTATTCGTGGCGGCCGGCGCGCGCCATGGCCATGGCAGCAACATGCGCCTCCACGGCGATGGCCGCGGAAGCACGCATCAGCTTCAGTTCTGCGCGCGATTTGTACAGACGCAGATCATGCAGCAGATGGCCGAGTGCAACGAATTCTTTCGGTACCACGCCACCGCCACGCAATTGGCGCAGACGGCGCATCCAGCCCAGCAATTGGGCGTCGAATTGCGGCTCGCGGCCGAAGTGGCAGTAGACGCGCGCCCGGCCTTCGATCATGCCCGGCAGGATGTCGTCGATATCGTCGATCGGAAAAGCATCATCCATGCCGTAATCGGCAACGGCGCGCTCGGTACCGACGAATTCGCCATGCCAGCGCTCGCGTTCCGCATCGCGCTCCCGGCAGAACAGCACTACTTCGCCATGCTGGCGGCCAGGCAGCAGCGCAAGCACCGCATCCGGCTCGGGGAAACCGGATAAGTAATGGAAATCCGAATCCTGGCGATACGGCCAGGCGGCATCGGCATTGCGCATGCGCTCGGGTGCGGTGGCAATCAGCACTACCGCGTCTTCACCGGCCATTTTCATCAGTTGGCGGCGGCGCCGCGCAAATTCCTCGGAAGCGATGTTCAATGCAACGTGCCGTTGGAAGACGAATCGGGAATGTGACATTCGGTAAACAGCAGCATGGCGCCCATGCGCACGAATTCGTGCACTTCGATCAGGGCGTCCTCGTCTTCCTCTTCACTGCCGAAATCGAGTGATGAGGAAGCAATGGTGCCGATATCGTTGAGAACCTCCCGGCCTTCGTCGGACAACTTCCCATGCATATCCGGACCACCCAAACCAAAGCCGCCCAGGAAGCCGCGACACCAGTTCACCAAGGCATCGGCACGTTCAGGCAAGGGACGATCATCGGCCGGTAACAACGGTTCAAAACCAAGCTCGGGGTCGGCCAGCTCTTCCTCGCTTTGCCGGACCAGTTGATCCAGCGTGTCCTGGTCGTGTTCGGACACGCTTTCGCTGCCGACTTCGAGATGCAGGGCGTTAAGCACCGATCGCTTGCCCGGCCTGCCGTTGGCCGCCAGCAAACCACACAAGGAACCGTGTAACTCGCTGGCTGGGATGGACAATCGCAGGTGTGCGACGACTTCGTCCAGTTCGTCGTGACCGATGGGTTCGGGGGCGGTCATTACGGTCTCCATTGACGTTCAAAGGGCAAGTTTAATGCACCACCGTTCTTGGGCGTCCCAGGCCACAGATTTCTTCCGGCGTCCTGATATAGTGCGTCGCATGAATACACCCGACGCCGCCCAACACGAGCTTGCCGCCCTGAGTCAGCAGCTTGATCGGCTGCTCGACCATGTCCACCGCTTGAGCGAAGAAAACCGCAGCCTGCGCCACAGCCAGGAACAACTGGCGAGCGAGCGCGCAAGCCTGCTGGCACGCAACGAGCAAGCGCGCAGTCGGGTTGAAGCAATGATTCAACGATTGAAGGCACTCGAGAACAATGGCTGACGTCATCAGCATGTCCACCAACGAACCCGTCTCGCTGCGCCTGATCGATCGCGAATTCCTGATTGCCTGTCCGCCGGAAGAACGCGAAGGCTTGCTGGAAGCGGCCAACTTTCTCGACCGCAAGATGCGCGACTTGCGCACGCATGCCAAGACACCAGGTTTCGATCGTCTGGCGGTGCTGGCAGCGATCAGCATCACGCACGAATACTTGCAATTGCAGAAGCGTGCCAACCATGCCACTCACAACACGGCTGAACCTGGCATCTCCGAAGGATTGGCCGCGTTGCGCCGCAAGCTTGAAGCCGCACTCGACGCGCAACTAAAATAGCCCTCGGCGTTTTCTGCGGTGTGCGCCAGCACACTCTTACATATTGCCTTGTTCCTATATACGACCCGGGACGGTTACTTAAGGCTGTTGCGCATGTCCGCCGCGTGCGGAAAGCCTCAAGGCCTTAATTTCCCTCCCACCTGATCCCATTGGATCAAGGTCGTTTGGTGGGCAGCGGCATCGCGGTTTACGCCACCCCATTCCAGCCCGGATGCCGTCCTGACGGCATCCGGGCAAAACGGGGGCGCTGGACGGTATACCCCCCATCCCGAGGAGACGCGCGACGTGGATACCGCCGCACGACGTCGTGAACTACGCCAGCGCCTGGCCGAACGCCGCCGCGCCCTTCCTCCTCCCCAGCGCATCGCTGCTGCCCAGGGCCTACGACGCAGCCTGGAGCACCTGCCGGAATACCATACGGACAAGCGTGTCGCCGGCTACTGGGCCTGCGACGGCGAGTTGCCGCTCAACCTGGTGATCCCGCCCTTGGCCACCCGCGGCCAACAGTTCCTGCTGCCCTTGATCGGCCAGGACAATCTGCTGCGCTTCGCCCCCTGGTCAGCTGGCGACCCGGTGCAGCCCAACCGCTTTGGCATTCCCGAGCCGGTAACGCCGCGCGAATGGTTCGCCCCATTCCAGCTCGATCTGGTGTTGGTACCCCTGCTAGCGTTCGACCGCGGCGGCAACCGCCTGGGCTATGGCGGCGGCTACTATGACCGCAGCTTCGCCTTCCTTAAAGATCAGCTGCGCCCTACCGAGCCCCTGCTGGTGGGCATCGCCTACGACTTCCAGGAGCTACCGGACATCGCACCCGAGCGCTGGGACGTTTCGCTGGACTTTATCGCCACGGACCACGAACTCATCGATTGCCGTGCGAATACGTCAGGAGACCAGAGCGCATGAACCATTGGCTGATGAAGTCCGAGCCGGACACCTTTTCCATCGACGAACTCAAGCGCAAGAAACGCGAAGCCTGGGATGGCGTACGCAATTACCAGGCCCGCAACTTCATGCGCGACGGCATGCACGTGGGCGACGGTGTGTTTTTCTATCACTCCAACTGTGCGGAACCCGGTATCGCGGGCATTGCCGAAGTGGCGAGCGATGCGTATCCCGACCCCAGCCAGTTCGATCCCAAGAGCAAATACTTCGACCCTGCCAGCTCGCGCGACAACCCGCGCTGGATGCTGGTGGATGTGAAGTTCGTGAAGAAGCTCACGCGGGTGATCACGTTGGATGAACTGAAAAACCATCCGAAGCTGGAAGGGATGGCACTGCTGCGCAAAGGCAATCGCTTGTCGGTGATGCCGGTGGATGCGGCGGAGTGGAAGTACATCCTCGGACTCGAATAACCTCGCCCTCTCCGCTTCGTGGAGGCTGGGGTGAGACACCGGGCCTGTCCTGTACTTCGCTCATGCAACGCAAGATGCGCACACGCAGCTTATAAACGATCATCCCGATTTTTCGCCTCCCAGGACAATGCCATGAGCAACAACGAAGAAAAGCGCCTAGCCGGCGAAGCCGCCATTAAGTATGTTGAAGACGGCGCCATCGTCGGCGTCGGCACCGGCTCTACCGTAGCCTTCTTCATCGATGCATTGGCCAGCATCAAGGACCGCATCCAGGGCGCCGTATCCAGCTCCGAGCAATCCACCGCTCAACTGAAGAAGCACGGCATCCCCGTATTCGACCTCAACGCCACCGGTCCGCTTGCGCTATACGTCGACGGTGCTGACGAATGCGATCTGCACAAGCATCTGATCAAGGGTGGCGGCGCGGCGCTCACGCGCGAAAAAATCATCGCCGAAGCCGCACAGAAATTCGTCTGCATCATCGATTCCACCAAGCGCGTGAACATCCTCGGCAAATTCCCGCTGCCGATTGAAGTGATCCCGATGGCCCGCAGCCTGGTCGGCCGCGAAATCGTCAAGCGCGGCGGCAATCCGGTGTGGCGCGACGGTGTCGTTACCGATAACGGCAACTGGGTGATTGATGTGTACGGCTGGCAGATCGCCGATCCAGTGGCGTTGGAAAGCGAGTTGAATCAGATCCCGGGTATTGTCACCGTTGGCCTGTTCGCCAGGCGACCGGCCGACGTGGTGCTGATCGGCGACAAATTGATGTGATGATTGCTGCCTGAAGTAAGTTCGTTGCGCTGACTTACTGCCGTGTCCGTGTCATGTCAAAAAAAGCCCCGCCAGTTGGCGGGGCTTTTTTTTATTGCGGCGACTCTTGCTTACTTGGCACTGCCGAACTTGTAGGTTGCTTCGACAAAGAACTCACGACCGTTGACGTCATAGTTCGACGCGTTGAACGGCTGCGATTGCGTACCAGGATAGCTACGATCAAGCGGCGGCATCTTGTTGAAGACGTTGATGATATCCAACGTGAGTGCCAGGCTCTTGATTGGGCTGTAGCTGACGGTAAGGTTGTAGCGGATCCACGGAGCCAGCCTGCCCGCACCTGGCTGGTAGTAATTGTTGTCGACGGTAGCCAGGTAGTTCGGCGAAGCACCGTCTCGAATAGCGTAAACCGTCGCACCCCAGGTTTGCATCGGTGAGAGCCAGCTAACCGAACCATCAACCCTGCTCTTGAACTCCGTACTGTAATACGGTTCGCGCAGCAAATTGATGAAGGGATCGCCCGGCAACAACTGTTGCCTGTGCGTCATGATATCGCTCCATGACGTCTTCGCGTTGATACTGCCATACGCACCGATATCGTGACTGTAGTTGACCTCGGTGATCACTGCATTCAGATATTCGCGAGCTACATTGACCTTCGGCGTGAGGATCTCGGTGATCGGCGGCAGCAACCCCGGTGCCAGCGGAGTACCTGAGCGAATCACCTGCGCCAGCGCGGCCTGGCAACTCGGCGAGCTGACATCGAAGACGCCCAAGCGGCAATTGGATTCCGTCTGAGCAAGAAAGTCGGAACTTTGCACCTCAACTTCGTTGCGAATGTTGTAGTGGTAGTAATCCGACTTCAGACTGAAGCCTTCGAACGGCGATAGCACGAAGCCAAGATTAAACGTCTTGGCAATAATCGGCTGCAGCTTCGGGTTACCCGACTGCTGGCCAAAGAACTGCTCGCCGCTCAACTGCCCCGGGCAGTTGGCAATATTGCCGCCAGTGTAGCCGAGCTTTGCGCAGTTGTAGTAGTCAACCACGCTGCTGTAATAGCCGCTTGGACCCTGGAACTCATCCGGCAACGTCGGCGCCTTGAAAGCCGTACCGTACGTACCGCGCAGTAACAGAAGGTCACCAAACGGTCGGAATTCCACACCGAAGTTGTAAGTCGCGTGACTCACAGTGCCACCGGAGACGTTATAACCGTCGTAACGACCGGACATGTCCACGGTCAGCATCTTGAACAGAGGCGCATTGAACTCTAGCGTGCCGGCGTAACGCGAGCGGTGACCCTCGCCCGATACATCGGTAAAGTCATACGTCTGGCCGTCGAGCGTTCGCGCGTCAGGGGAGTAGTTCCAACCCTGGTTACCACCCTCGATCACCGCTGCCAGGCCAGCATCACCACCGGGCAGGGAGAACAGCGACGCATCGGTGACCTGACCACGCAGCATGTTGTCCCAGGTCTTCGCGTATGTTTCGGTGTAACCGGTAAACCCGCGGAAAGCTGCATTCGAAACCGGCGTAAAGAAGGCCTGATAGTTCGGCTCATAGCTTTGGTAGCCTGCACCGTACGGATCGGGCCCTAAATCCGGGCCGAGTATGTTGCCGAAATAACTCGTGATCTGATTGGTCCAGCGCTGGAACGTGCGTTCCTGCAAGTGATCCTCGGAATGGTTGAAGGTCACGTCGTAATCCCAGTTCGACTGACCGAAGCTACCCTTCGCGCCCAAACTCAGATACACCGAGTTTTCGACATTGTTGTCCATGATGTTCTGGTAACCACCAGCCTCTTCCGGACTAAATGCATGCTGCGCCAGAACGAAGTCACCCAAATTGGGATCGTAGAAAATGGGGCTATTCCAGAACAGGAACTCAGAACCTGACGAATATTTCTGTTGGTCGTAGGTATATAACAGTGTCTGGTAGAACTGCACATTGCTGTTCAGATCGTACGTGGCGTGCGTGTAAAGGTTCACCGTATTTTGTTTGTTGGTTTCGGTGACGTAACCCGCACTATCGTTCGAACCGCAATATTGACCATGATTCGCGCGGTTCTGAAGCTGCTCCGTACCACCGAATTGGCCCGTAACGGCCGAACATCCGATACCTGGATTCAATTGGTTCGGACTGTAGTACGCGTTCACCAATTGTGTTTCGCTCAGCACCAGGTAATCGCGCGACGCCGTCTGAGGTGTTGTGCCCTGGGTGAAGTATTGACGGGTCAAGCTACGATCAAAACCCCAGATCGGCTCAATGCTCTCGACCTGGATGCCTCCAACGACGTTGAGCTTGCCCCAGGTGAAGCCATCGGCCGCATACACACGCCGATCGGCGCCGCCACCACCTGTGTGCCAGCCGAAGCGCGCATCGACGACAGGAGCATCAAGGGTTTTCTTGAGCACGATGTTGATAACGCCCGCAATGGCGTCCGAACCGTAAATGGATGACTGACCACCTGGCAGGATGTCGATGTGATCGATCATCTCGATCGGAATGCTGGCCAAGTTGTTGAACGCTTCGCTGCCGTTATACAACGCAGGGAAATCTCCCATTGGCAGGCCATCAATCAGGTACTTGGTGTAGCTAGGGTCGAGACCAAAGAAACTAAGCGTTTTTGCCGATTGGGTGAAACCGCCTGAGGCATTGGGGCCCTGTACACTACCGGTCGCGAAGGTACCGGCCTGCAACGCATCGGCAACGCTGGTAAAGCCGCGATCCTTCAACTGCTGGGCCGTGATCGTAATAACCGGTTTGCTTGTTTCAATCTGAGTCTGCGGAATCAGTGAACCGGTGACGTTAACCACTTCCAGTTTCTTGGCGTTCTTGCTCGTGCCCTCCGCAGACGTATCCGGCGCAGATTGGCTGCTGGACTGTGCATCCTGCGCCGCGCTAGCTGTATCACTAGATGGGGTGTTACCCGCATAAGCGTTCACGCAACCGAACGCCAAAGCAGCCACCACGGCTGCAGCAAGTTTCGACTTCAACATTAGTATTCCCCTAGCTGAAAATTTTCGAAGACGCCCCTTTTCCCAGAGGGAAAACGTCCCCTAAATGAAAACGTGCCCGTTCGGCATAGGCACGTCCCCATACCCTCCGCGCTTCCAGCTCCTGTCACGAACCGTCCCCTAGCAGATCCGTGCTGCAGTAATGTTTACAAGAGATGTGAAATTTCCGCAAATGGTTTGCGGCGTAAAAAATCAGGAATATTTCCTAGTAGGTACGTGCACTTATGATTTGTCGTAACAAGTGCGCGTTTTGCGAAAATGAAGGTAGGGATTTCTCTTTGCCATCCGTTTTAGTAAGGATTGCCCCCGTGAACGACACTCCGTTACCTGTCTGCCTGGGGGTTATCCTCAGCAGTCCATTCCTTGAAAGCAGCCCGATCAACGCATGATCGACATTCGCAACGCTGTCTTCCCGAATGATGCCGATGAGGTATGCCGTCTATTCCGCGAGTACGCCGATAGCCTTGGCGTGGATCTCGGCTTCCAGAACTTCGATGATGAAGTCACTTCACTACCCGGCAAATATTCACCACCCGCCGGCCGGCTACTACTCGCTTGGCGTGACGATGAAGTACTGGGTTGCGTGGCACTGCGGCCGCTGCATGGCACCACCTGCGAAATGAAACGACTCTACGTGCGATCGCAGGCGCGCGGCATGCAGCTAGGTAGAAAGCTTGCTGAGTGGCTTTGCGAAGAAGCACGCGCTGCAGGCTATACGCGCATGTGTCTCGATACGTTGCCCACGATGGCGGCGGCACAGGGGTTGTATCGATCCATGGGATTCGAACCCATCGAGCCTTATGTGTTCAACCCTGTCGAAGGAACGAAGTTCTTGGCGTTGTCGCTTTAATGTGGATGGGAGGGTTCAGACTGATTGAAGCGATAGCGCCCAGAAACCAACTCGAAACAGATATCGGCACCGCATGCTCGTAAATCGCGTAACCACGGTGAAGTCGATAGGCGCTGTCCTGATTCGGTGATCGCCTCCGGCTTAGCGGTTGGCATGCGTACCTCGGCGATGCTACCAACAGGCACCTCTATCTCCCATCGCAATCCATCATGCTCATGCGACCAGGACACCGCCGCACGACCGTAAGGCGTCAAGGTGTCTGCCTCAGCATGATCCACCCATGCAGTGAGCGCCGGATGGATGCCAATGCGCTGCCATCCCGGTGCCAAAGGCCGTAAACCTGCGACATCTCCGAACAGCCAATCGTCGATGGTGCCAAGGAAGTAATGCCCGCGTGAGCGTGCGTCGAGCTTCCAGTGTTCCCATAGACTGGTCGCGCCGTTCGCGCGCCAATAGCCCCAACTGGGAAAACTCGTTTGCGTGGCGACCATCCACGCCAAATCGGTATGGCCAGTGGCGGTCAGCACCGGCAACAGTAGTTTGGTGCCGAGTGCACCGGTATCCAGGTGGTCGTCATGCGCATGCACGGCCTGTACCAGGGCATCGGCGACGCGTGTGCGTTGCGTTGTGGGTACGAGACCAAAACCTAGCGCTAGGAGTTGATGGGTTTGCCGCACCCCATCATCCCCTTCGCCGCAATACAGACCCTTGGCAGGATCAAAGAAACGCTGATTGAAGGCCGCACGAACACGTACCGCCATGGCATCGAAGTGATGTGCATGGTTATCGTTACCAAGCACGTGCTCAATCTGCGCCATCGTATCGGCCATGCGATACAGATAGGCAGTCGCAGCAATGTGCTTGTCTTCGGGTGCGTTGCCGCCATCGGCTGGTGTGCCTGGACTCACCCAATCGCCAAGTGCAGTATCCGCGATGCCTCCGGGCGAACGCGCGTATTCCTGGTCGACATAGTGCGCCATGCCTTCAACGTGATCGGCCAACACGCGGCGATCGCCGCGCTGCCAATACAGTGACCAAGGCACCAACACATAAGCGGCGTGCCACGGTGGTGCGCGTACGTCGCCCCAGCCAGGATTTGGTGCAATCAGCAGCGGCGCGCCATCAGCGTTGCGTGCGTCGGCAATGTCCTGCACCCACTTGATCAGCAACGTGGTGGCATCCAAGTTGCGCAACATCATGTCGGCCCCCAGCATGCCGTCGCCAGTCCAGCCGTTCTTCTCGTACATCGGCGTGTCGGTGGGTACGCCGTAGAGATTATTGAGCATAGTGTCGACAGCAGCGGTATGAACCCAATTGAGTAGCGCGTTGCTGCTGCTGAAATGGCCAACTACTTGCACATCGGAATGCAGCACTTGTGCCGTAACCGCGCCAAGCGACGGAGGGACGCCAGGCCAACCATCGACCTGTACGTAGCGGAATCCTTTCCAGGAGAAATGCGAATGCCAATGCTCTACGCCATGCCCCGCAAATGTGATGCGGTCCGTTTGCAAGCCATGTTGGAAGTAGTGGTGATCGTCGCGGTCGTCGACGCTGCCGTCAGGCAGCAGCTTTTCACCATAACGCAAAACGACCGTGTCGCCGGTTCGCCCCTGTACTGCCAGCGTCGCCCAGCCGGCGATGACACGCGGAAACGCGAATACATAGCTTCCCCCATGCAGCTTGGTCACTGCCGTGGCTTGCAAGGTCTGTACAACGCGCACGGGCGGTTCGCGTTGCGCTTGCAAAACGCCTTTGGGCGCAGCTAACACAGCCACGGCGTGCCAGTCGTGATCGTCGAACGTCACGGTGTCGAAACCTGGTTGCGCACGGCGTGCGTCATAAGTCTCGCCGCCATACACGTCATCCAGCAAGGTTGGTCCATCCTGAACATGCCAACCCGTACCGGTGCCTACGAATTCGCAACGATTATCGACGTAACACAACTTCAACAGCGCACGCACGCGAGGCTCGCCATGCCATGGTGCCTTTTCCCAATGCCACACATCCGGATTAGTGATCCCATAGAAGCCGCGTCCAAGCTCGATACCAATGGCGTTCGCCGTACCCGACCGCAGCAAAGCTGTCACGTCGTGCGCGATGTAAAGCACACGTTTGTCGTAATCGGTGAAATCCGGCGAAAGCACCGCGTCGCTTGCCGCCTGCCCATTGATCGATACCTCGGCATAACCTCCCGCGGCAACATACAGCCGGGCTGATTCCAATCCTGGCTTCACCTCGAATACGCGTCGCAACAGCGGTGCAGCCAGACTGCCATCTTGAAGTTTGCCAACCCACGCCGCATGCGACCATTCCTGCGCTGACGGCCCGGTCTCGAACCAGGATATCGCGCTAGCCTCACCTGCCGAAGTACGCGCGATTACCTTCCAGTAATAGCGACTCGACGGAGCCAACTGCGGTCCTGCGTAAGCGATATCAAAGGAGGCATGACTGGTAACGCGGCCGCTGTCCCACACATCCGGATGATCCTGCACTAACGCCGACATGCTTCGCGCCACTTCGATACGGTAGGCCTCGGGCGCTGCGCCGCGCGGCGCATTCGTCACTATCCAAGCGAAACGAGGTGAGACTGTATCAATCGCCAAGGGCTCAACTTGATCTTCGACAGCAAGATGCTGGAGCTGTAGATCGCTCGTGCCATGTGCGACGGACATGCGCATCAGCAGCGCCATGAACAAGAAGATCCCGCGGAGACATAGGCGGATTGCCTGCGATGCCAAGCTCTCGCATTTCTTAGCATGAACCCGTATCGAAGCCAGCGCCTCCCCATGCGATGCCCATGGCGGGCGTAGCGGATGCATCAGCGCACCATGCCCGAAGTCACTTGCTGGCCTTGCGAGATAACGCTGGTTTCTTGGGTTTAGCGGCTGGCATGAGCGCCGCCGTCTCAAGAATGAATTGGCGAATGAGGTCGGAATCGTCCAGAAGTTCGTCCGCAACCAAATAATCCTTGGCACCCGGGTACGGAGGGCGCAGAGGAAGCTTTAGCAGCAACTTTGTTGCCGCTGTAGATGGCTTGACGAAAAAGCTATTGTCACAGGCGAAGGCGACAACCTTCTCATCGACATAGAAAGCGTACTCGCCAAACATCTTCTTTTGAGTGAGGCGATCGCCAAGCGCTACTTGTTCCATCACGTAGTTGACGAAATCCTGGTCGGTAGCCATGTCTGTGCACCCTCCAATGCTTGAGCTAAGCCGCGCCCATCCCGGCTGATATCGCCCAAGTGTAGCCAGACTGTGGCGGCAGAGGGTCGCCTAGCGAGCCCCGGCTGGGACCTCCTCTAACACTGGGGCTGCTGCGCCGATACGTTCCCTACCGCCTCTGCGCCGGCTTGGTTATGACCTGATAAAGAAAACCCCGCGTTTGGAAAACGCGGGGTTCGTGAGCAATCTACCGGGCCTTTTACAGACCCGGTTTTTTTGAATGTTGCTGAGCAGTGCTTATTTCGTCTTCCCACCAAAGCGGAAACTAGCCTGCAACATGTACTCGCGACCGTACACGTTGTAGTTCTGCGTGTTGAAGTACGGATAGACCGTATAGGTCGAATCCCTCGGCGGCATCTTGTTGAACACGTTGTTGACCAGCAACGACAGGTCCAGATTCGGCACCGGCGAGTAGGTCAGGCTGTAATTGAACGTGTTCCAGACGCCAACACGACCCGCACCTGGCGCGTTCACGCCCTGCGACATACCGATGTAGTTCGGCGATGGGCTGTCACGATGCCAGTACAGCGTGCTATTCCACTGGTTGTGCAGGTTCCAGCTCAGCGCCGCCGAGGTGATGTCCTTGAACTCCGAGCTGTAGAAGGAGTTGGTCAAGTAGTTGATCGGCGGCGAACCGGCATAGAGCTGGTACTGGTGCCTCAACATATCGTTGTAGTCAATCTGAATACCAAACTGACCAAAGTGCGTTTCCGGGAAGGTGTATTTCGCTTCAGCCGTAATCGAGTTGGTCTGCTCCTTGGCCAGATTCACGAAATACGTGTTGACGTTCGTGAGGATCCCAGCCGAACTACGTGTGACCTGTGCCAGTGCAGCCTGGCACTCGCCGGAGGACGCCGGCAACTGGCCAAGCAAGCACTGCGAGTCGATGTTCAACAGCGTCGGAATGTCCTGCTGCACCACTTCATTGGCGATGTTGATGTGCAGGTAATCAACGCTGAGGCTCAGGTTGGTGATCGGAGCCCATACCGTACCCACCGTCCAGCTTGATGCCGTAGTCGGCTGCAACTTCTCATTGGAAAGCAGCTGACCCGGGAACTGGTACTGGAACTGGGTTGCACCGCAGTTCGTACCGTGCTGAATCGCGCACTGATACGGGTCGGGATAGGTGTTGTAAGCCCCGCTGGGCCCAAGGAACAACGACGACATATCCGGCGCGCGGAAGGCGGTGGAGTAGTTGCCGCGGATCAGCCAGGTGTCGAATGGACGATACTCAAGACCGATCTTGTAGGTGAACTTGTTGTTCTCGCCACCGTTGGTCTTGTAGTAGTCGTAGCGGCCGGACAGATCCAGGGTCAGCTGCCTGAAGATTGGAGCATTGAATTCGAATGCACTCGCTTTGTGCTGACGCTGACCGCCGCCAGACGTTGCCGTCTGCCCCCACACATATCCGCCGGCAAGCAACGGATTAACAGGCTCGTACCAGGCTTCATTACCGCCTTCGACCAGCACGGCGAGACCCGCATCACCGCCCGGTAGGGAGAACAGGCTGCTGTTGCTGATGGTGGCGCGGGTATTGTTGATCCAGGTGTTGCTGAAGCCACTGATGTTCTGGCTGAAACTGGCGAACTGCGCCGGGGAAATCGGCTGGAAGAACTGGTTGTAATTGATGTTGTAGACGCCGGGGTTATTGGCCACCGGCTGAATGATATTCAGGAAATAATTGTCGACCGCTGCCGACATACGTTCCGGCGTATTGGTCGTGGTGCGGTCACCTGAACGCAGGAAATAGATATCCCAATCCCAACCAGAATCGCCGAAATGTCCGTTGGCACCGATGTCCGCCTGGTACATCAGATCATCCTGGGTCTCCAACTGGCTGGTGTAGCCTCCCGGCATTTCCTCTGGGGCGAAGACGTGCAACGGAACAACAACATTGCCGTTCTGGTCTTCAATATAAATGCCCTGATTAAGCGGCTCCCAGAAAGCAAACTGCGAACCAGACGTAAATTTCTGCTGCTGCCAGTCCAGCAATACATCGCTGTACAAGCGGACGTTGTCATTGACGTCATAGCGCAACTTCAGCAAACCGTCATAGCTGCGTGACTGGTTGATAAAGGTGGTATAGCCGTTGGGCTTGGTGGATCCGCAATAGGTGCCGGACGTAGTCGGCGAGTGGGTAAGCGCAGTGGAGCCACCAAACAGGCCGCTGACAGCACCGCAACCATTCGGCGGATCAACGTAGCCCGTGCGCACGCCATCGAACGTGGCTGCAGGGCCGTAGTTACCGACGCTGATCACGCGATCTGCCGTTGCCCCCGCCGGATCACCCAGGGTGCCATCCGTCAGCCTGCGCTGATAACCCCATAGCGGCGAGGAATTATCGAACTCGATCGCAGCCAGCACGTTGAGCTTGCCGAAATCATGCCCCCAGGCGCCATTGATACGCTGGCTGGCAGCACCACCATTCTGGTAGCCACCCGCACGTACATCGATCTCACCACCATCCATGTGCTGCTTGGTGATGATATTGACCACGCCGGCGATCGCACTGGAGCCGTAGATCGACGAACCGCCGCCGGGAATGATATCGATGCGCTCGACCAGTGAGATCGGAATATTCGAAATGTTGTTGAAGTTGCTCTGCCCGTTGTAGAGCTGGCCGAAGTTGGTGATCGGCTTACCGTCGATCAGCAACAGCGTGAACTGGGGAGGCAGACCGTAGAGACTTACAGTTTGTGCACCTTGCGTAAAGCCGCCCGCGCTCTGAGAGCCCTGTACCGAGCCCGTAGCCTGCACGGCGCTCTGCAGCGCTTCCGTCACACTGTTGAAGCCACGCGCCTTGATGTCCTGAGCAGTGATCGTATAGCTCGGCGTTGCCGTCTGGATCTGCGCGTTATTGATCAGCGAACCACTAACGACCACCGTGTCGAGCTTTTTCGCGTTCTCATCGGTGGAGCTGGTGTTGCTCGGGCCCGCGGACTGCGCCTGGTCTTGTGACGACGCCAGGCCGGTAGCAGCGGTGATATCAGTGTATGCGTATGCGTTGGCGACAAAGCCAAGCGACAGCGCAGCCAAAACGGCTGTCGCAATAGGTGTTTTCAACATGGAAGGCTCCCTCAGCCCGATTCTGCGATTGTTTTTTGTTCCGTGGGCAAACCTGACCGGCATCCCTCGCAACAACTCCCTCGCCCGCTTGTCTTCTGCAAGAGCAAACGAAGCGGCGACTCCTTAAATAACGCGAATGACATTCGCGCTAACCCAATACTTACAAACTACGAAGATTTTGTGCAAATGACCTATGGCATAGATCGGCAGTTTTTTTTTGCTTATTTAAACAAGTAATCGGCAAACTCTTATAGATTATATTTTTCGCACAAAAATAACCCTCCACCCCGAATGTTCCTCGAGGAAATCAGCCATATTTCTGCGGAAAAATTCTATGGATTCATGCTGTCATTCGAGGGAAATCCAGTCAAATTAAGATCCATCTCATTTCCATCTGAATTAACCATCAAGGAAAATCAAAAGCAATTTAGCCATGCATATCTGCCGCGTTATTTAAATAAGACGCTCAGGAGACCAAAAACCCTACCTTCGCATGCAATTAATTGGAGATCGTGCGCTTGCCTTTGCGTTGGAAACGAAATGGGATGACGCAGAAAAACAGGTATTGCACCGTGCCGTAAGCTACGTCGAGGCCGCTGCTGCGGATGTTGATGATCATGAACTGACGGTTCGCGGCGCCAATGTTGAACCTGATAGCCGACCGACGGACGCGCAACGCCTGAAAGCGCAGATTGGGCCACGTCGCTTTCGACTAAGTACCCCACTCAAACCAGCTTCGGCTCGAACAATGGCTTGCTATCGACCCGAGGCTTCATTGCACCACGATGGCCGGTGGTATCCATCATCCAGCGCTTCCGTTACTGCCTTGCCTGATCGACGATCAGCAATCACATGCAAGCTGGTGATGTTATTTATGCCAATGACAATCGCCTACATCCACCGCTTGGCGTCACCACGTTTACCTGTCTCGACGGGACTGTCTGGCATTGCGGGATAGATGCCTAGCAGGGCGCGTTGATATGTGGGCGGAGTGAGGAAAGAAATCGACACACGGCGTCGAAATTTTTCCAGACAGCAAGTTGTACACGCTCGCCTCCTTGCCCTCCAAATGAAGAACAAAAAGCCTGCCTAAAACGAGCACTTTTACTTGGATGGAGACTAGGGTTGCTCGCTCATCCATGGGGCTCCACCCCTCCGCGCTCACACTCTGAGGCCTGCGCTTCGCACTGTTCAAATTTGTTCGAGAAATTTATCGAACAGGGGTTCGCCTCCTTGACTCTCCCAACAAAAAGCCCGCCGTGATGGCGGGCTTTTTGTTTTTGGCTGGGAGACTAGGATTCGAACCTAGATAAACGGAGTCAGAGTCCGTTGTCCTACCGTTAGACGATCTCCCAATACTCGTACCGCGCGGTGCGCTCTGACCTGATGCACCGGACAGTCGAAGTGCTGCCTCTTGCGAGGATTAGCGCTTCGAGAACTGGGTAGCGCGACGCGCCTTGTGCAGACCGACCTTCTTACGCTCGACTTCACGGGCGTCGCGGGTCACGAAGCCAGCCTTGCGCAGCTGCGACTTCAGGCTTTCGTCGTACTCGATCAGTGCGCGGGCGATGCCGAGACGGATCGCACCGGCCTGGCCGGTGATGCCGCCGCCAGCGACGGTGACTTTGATATCGAACTTGTCCGCGCTCTGGGTGAGCTCGAGCGGCTGGCGCACGATCATGCGCGAGGTTTCGCGGCCGAAGAACTCGTCCAGGGTCTTGCCGTTCACTTCGATCTGGCCGTTACCCTTGCGCAGGAACACGCGAGCTGCGGAGGTCTTGCGGCGGCCGGTGCCGTAATTCTGCTGAATCGCCATGATGCTTCCTTAGATTTCCAGCGCCTGCGGCTGCTGGGCGGTATGCGGATGTTCGGCGCCGCCGTATACCTTGAGCTTGCGGTACATGGCACGGCCCAGCGGGTTCTTCGGCAGCATGCCCTTCACGGCGATCTCGATGACGCGCTCAGGATAAGTGGCCAGCAGGTCTTTCAGACTGGTGGTCTTGAGGTTGCCGACGTAACCGGTGAAGCGGTGGTACATCTTGTCGTCCAGCTTGGCGCCGGTGACGGCCACCTTCTCGGCGTTGATCACGACGATGTAGTCGCCGGTATCGACGTGCGGGGTGAACTCGGGCTTGTGCTTGCCGCGCAGGCGACGCGCGATCTCGGACGAGAGGCGACCGAGCGTCTTGTCCGTGGCATCAACCACGTACCAGTCGCGCTTGACGCTTTCCGGCTTGGCGCTGAACGTTTTCATTTCGGAATACCTATCTGCCGCCAATGGGGCGGTAAGCGGAATCGGTGAATAAAGGCGCGAGATGATAGCGAAGCTTTCATCTATCGCGCAAGCCCACGGTGGGGCTGCGAGTCGCGAATGATAGCATGAACGGTATGCCTCTTGAGAACCCCCGCCATCGCATCGCCGTGCTGGCCGACCAGTGCGTGCAATGTGGACTTTGCCTGCCCGTCTGCCCTACGTATGCCCTGGATGGCAATGAAACCGAGTCGCCGCGTGGGCGGATCGCCATCGCTGCTGCGCTGGCACGGGACCAAGTCTCACCCAGTGATGAGGTGCGCGGGCCGCTAGATCACTGCCTGGGATGCCTGAGCTGCGAGCGGGTTTGTCCGGCGGGGGTCAAGTATGAGGAGCTGCTGCTGGAGACCCGGACGTTGCTGGGGCCAGCGCCGGAGCGACCCAAGGCTTTATTGGGATTGGTGAAACGGCCGAGGCTGAATCACTGGGCACAACGGCTGGCTCGCTGGCCTGGGGTAAGGCAGTGGCTTGCGCCGGCACTGCCCAATGCCTGGCGGGCGGCTCTGGCTTTGATGCCCGAAAAGCGCAAAGCAACTCGCAGCACTTCCCCCGTGCCAAACAGCAGAGGAAAAAAAGCCGGCACGGTGGCGCTGTTCCCAGGTTGCGCGGCCAGCATCCACGACGCAGATGCCGAGCACGCTGCGGAAATGCTGCTCACGGCTGCCGGCTATCGAGTGATCCGTCTACCGGCATTCTGTTGCGGCGCGCTGGACCTGCACGATGGTGCCATTCACGAGGCCGAGGCGGCGGCCACGCATCTTCGACAAGCCTGGACAACGGCAGGAGCGGATTACCTGGTCACGGTCACGCCGGGCTGCCTGAGCACCCTGCGCAGAGCCTTACCGGCGGTGCGCGTAGACGATCCTTATCGCCTGCTCGCAGAGCGCATCGACGAGCTGGCCTTTCAGCCCCTGCCCGCCCGGTTTGCACTACACGTGCCATGCACTCAGGCCAATGTGGCACGCAGCGACGCGACCCTGATGACGCTGCTAAAGCGCATCCCCCAGCTGGAACTGAAGCGGCTGCCTGCACCGCCTTACTGCTGCGGGGCAGCCGGCAGCCATGTGCTGCAGTTTCCAGAACGCGCAGCGCAACTGCGCGAAAGCGTGTTGATGCACATGAAGACGCTGGATGTGCGAGGCCTTCTGTCGTCCAATATCGGCTGCCGATTGCACTTGGCGGCTGGGCTGGAAGAAACAGCCTCAGCACTGCCTACTCTGCACCCGCTGACCCTGCTCGCGCAGCAATGGATACCGTCATGAACGTACGTACGCTTACCCCGCTCGATCGCCTGTTTGCGGGTATTGAACGCGCTTTGGAAACCGTGGCCGGCACACCAGAAGCGCATCGCCCCTCCCCTGCCCACCCCATTGCCGATGCCGAGCTGGACGACAAGGAGCGTCGCCACGTCGCCGGCCTGATGCGCGTGAATCACACCGGCGAGGTGTGCGCGCAGGCGCTGTACGACGGACAGGCAGCCTTGGCTCGCCATGAAGAAAATCGCTCGCATCTCTACGAGGCCGCGGCAGAGGAAACCGACCACCTCGCCTGGTGCGCCGAACGCCTGCATGAACTGGAAAGCCAGCCCAGCCTGCTCAATCCGCTGTGGTATGCGGGCAGCTACGCAATCGGTGCGCTGGCTGCGCTGGCAGGCGACAAGGTAAGCCTGGGCTTTGTGGTGGAAACCGAGAAGCAGGTGGAAGCGCATCTGGCCGAACACATGAACAAGCTACCCGCGCAGGACGAGCGTTCGAGAGCGGTGTTGAAGCAGATGCAGGAGGATGAGGTGAGGCATGCGCAGAATGCGCGGGAACGTGGCGGCATCAAGCTGCCGTTTCCGATCCCGCAGATGATGCACGCGACGTCGTTGGTGATGAAGACGGTGGCGTATCGGCTTTAAGTACGCGCTGCGACGAGGCCACATAAAAAAACCCGCCTTTCGGCGGGTTTTTCGTCACATCAGATTGCGCCCGTGGAACAGTTCCTCGATCTCCCGGCGCAATAGCTGCTCGATCTTCTGCCGTTCCTTGAACGACAAATCATCGGCGTGCGCCTCGAACAGGTAGGTATCGAGGTCGAAGTCCTTGATGTGCATCTTCGTGTGGAAAATGTTTTCCTGATACACGTTCACGTCAAACATCTCGTACTTCTGGCGGATGTGGCGTGCCAGATAGTCCTGCACCGAATTGATCTTATGGTCGATGAAGTGCTTCTTGCCCTTCACGTCGCGAGTGAAGCCGCGCACGCGGTAGTCACACACCACGATGTCCGACTCGAAACTGTCGATCAGGTAATTCAGTGCCTTCAGCGGGGAAATCACACCGCAGGTGGCGACGTCGATGTCCGCGCGGAAGGTCGCAATGCCGTTGTGCGGATGCGTTTCCGGATAGGTGTGGACAGTGATGTGGCTCTTGTCCATATGGGCTACCACGGCATCCGAAATGGTGTCGCGGCCGAGCTTCTCCACCACCGGCTCCTCGGAGATGAGGATGGTCACGGAGGCGCCCTGCGGGTCATAGTCCTGACGGGCCACATTGAGGATGTTCGCACCAATGATCTCGGCCACATCGGTCAGGATCTGCGTGAGACGATCGGCGTCGTACTGCTCGTCGATGTACTCGATATAGCGCTGGCGCTGATCTTCGGATACCGCGTAGCAGATATCGTAAATATTGAAGCTCAGGGCCTTGGTAAGGTTATTGAAGCCCTGCAAACGCAGGCGCGGGAGGGGTTTCACCACGGCGACACTCCATGGCCGGGTCACGGCCGACAGGTGAGGCGGGTTAGCTACAAGGGTCCCCGCTGATTGAAAAAGCGTGCTGGACCCTTATCCTGCACGCCCCTTGTGTACGGACGATGGCAAAGCGGCCGCCACCGTCCGGAAGACTGCGAAGTATGCGGCAATTTGGAGAAAAACAGAACCGATTTTTCCGCAGTGCAGCGTTGTCGGCCTAGCAGTCGAGCGTATGGGAGATCAGCTTCGCAACGCAGGGCTCCGACGGGCTATCACGCCGTCTATGCGATGTGCCTCAGATCATCCCTCTGCTTCACATGTCTTTGCCATAATGCGAAAGTCGCAGGGGATGCGCATGGATTCAGACCGGGTCGCGGGATGGGCGGCCATTGAGACCAACTCAGCTTGGGGAAAACTTCTGTGGTGCAACTGAAATACCAGTTACAACAGGCCTTCGAACGTTCACAGGCGCCGCTCGGCTTTGCGCCCGACCCGGCCTCCATGGAGCGTTTCCTTGGGCTCTGCCACCGTCGCCGCTACCCGGGCAAAACTGCCATCATCCGCCCCGGCGACCCTGCCAACACGCTTTACTACGTGATCGAGGGTTCGCTGGCCGTCTGCACGGAAGACGAGCAAGGTCGTGAGCTGATCCTTGCGTACATCAGCCGCGGCCAGTTCATCGGCGAAATGGGCTTGTTCGTCGAGCAGGCACAACGCGAGTCGATGGTGCGCACGCGCAGCCCCTGCGAGATGGCCGAAATCAGCTACGAACGCCTGTTCCAGCTGATGGAAGGCCCGCTGCGCGAAGAGTGCCCCAAGATCCTGTTCGCCATCGGCGCCCAGCTCACGCATCGTCTGTTGCGCACCTCGCGCCAGGTGAGCCGCATGGCTTTCATGGACGTCACCAACCGCATCTCCCGCACCCTGCTGGACCTGTGCCAGGAACCTGATGCGATGAGCCATCCCGAAGGCACGCAGATCCGCATTTCGCGCCAGGAAGTCAGCCGCATCGTAGGCTGCTCGCGTGAGATGGTGGGCCGCGTGCTCAAGCAGCTCGAGGAGCAAGGGATGATCGATGTGTCGGGCAAGACGATCGTGGTACGTGGTACGCGCTGAGTTCCATGCCATCGCCCCGGCGAACGCCGGGGCCTGGCGCCAGCCTGTTCAAAGTCACTGGATCCCCGCTTTCGCGGGGACGACAAATCAAGCGAATTTCGCTTCCACAGGCGCTTGGTAAATCATGTACACGTCCGCCCGCTCATAGTGCGAGCCGGGTCGTATCGACGGCTGCAGTACAAAGCCGGCCTTCTCGTACATGCGCAACGCCGGCTTGAGGCTGCTGTTGGATTCCAGGAACAATGTGTGGCCGCCGCGCCGATGGAATTCACCAATGCATGCATCCAGTAGACGCTTCCCGGCTCCCAGGCCGCGGAACGTTTCATCCACGCCCATCTTGGTGAGCTCGAAGACTCCCGGCGATTCGTGCAGCAGGGCGCAAGTGCCGATGATCTCTTCACCCAGCCGTGCAAAGAAGATCGCACCTCCCGGTTGGAGGATGTAACGCTCCGGATCGCTTAGCACCGTGCGATCGATATCTTCGATGCGGAAATAGCGTTCCAGCCATTGCGCGTTCAAGCGGTAGAAGTCTTCTCGGAGTGCCGGCGCGTAAGGCACGATTTCTAGCGGTGCAACCTTGATCGCGGCATGCTCGGCCAGGATTGCCTCGGTAATGGGACGCTCCTGCAAGGCACGTTCGCATGCGGCAATCGCATCCAGCAGTTGCGCGGCATGCTCCGCCAGCGAGGTAGTGACGCCCCGACGCACGGCACACCAGATTGGACCGAGCTCGGCCAGCGATGCATGCGCCTTGTCGGTAAGCACCAACACGGTACGACGGCCATCTGCCGGATCCCTCCGACGCCGCACCATGCCGGCACGCACCAGCTTGTCGGTGAGCTGGCTTACGGCCGAATGGGTCTGGCCGATGGCGTCAGCCACTTCTGTCACCGAGCTGGGGCCGGTATCCCACAGATACCGCAGTACTGGCAGCCAGCGGGATTCGATGCGAGCGCCGAGGGTCTGATAAACCTCGTCGGCCGCGCCGTAAAAGTGATCGCTAAGGGCTTTCAGGCGGCTGCCGAGTGCCAATTTTCCCAGGGATGCCAGATACATGGAGTGGCCTATAGGACAAATACGTAAGTACTAACGTATCTCTGTCAGACTGCGCTCGCAAGCCCCTCCGAAGCAGTGAGCAACACTCAGTACCACGCCACCCGCGTTACCGTCCTGCCCAGCGCCTTCTCCACTCGCTTGCACAGTTTGGGGGTGCCGTTGACCAGCACCGCCTCGACGGCGGGCTTGAGCATCGGCATGTCCTGGAAGGAATCGCTGTAAGCCATCCGCCAGGTCGTTACGCCCTTGGCGGCAAGGTTCTGCACCTTGCGGCGGCCAATGTTGTGCATCTGCAAGCGCATGCCGAACAAACCGGGCTTGAGTTGGGTGGCGACGATGGTCAGTTCGGGCAGGCCCAACTGGCTCAGCAGGCGTGTCACCAACATCCGCTCGCAGCCGGTGACGACAATCACGTTGTCACCTTCCGCCAGATGCCGGCGCAGCACACTCAGACCAACGCGATAGAACTGGCGCGGACGGCGCACGAGTTCATCGGCGAAGGCTTCGGCGGCGGCCTGATAGCGCTGCGCACCAAGGCCGCACAGCGCTACGTGGGTGAGCGCCCATGCCGCACGCCTGCGGGAAAACACACCGCAAAGCAGCCACCACGGCACGGTCAGCACCGCCAGCACTTTGTAGATCGCCGAGCTGGCATAGCGATGCCGGATGAATTGCTCGAAGGCGTCGCCCTGAAACAGCACGCCATCAAAATCGAACAGCACCGTGCGGGACGCATCAGCGTCGCCACCAGCATCGGCCGGTGCGTGAGTCATTTCCCCTGTAAACATGATCAGTGCGTATTGAACAGCCGCTTCAGTTCCTGCCCGGGATCGGCCGCGCGCATGAACGCCTCGCCGACCAAAAATGCGTTGACTCCCGCCTCACGCAAAAGCGCCACGTCTTTAGGCGTGTGGATACCTGACTCGGCGACCAGGATGCGGTCGTACTCCATCAGTTGTTGCAGCTCGAGCGTGGTTTCGAGCGAGGTTTCAAAGGTGCGCAGATTGCGGTTGTTGACGCCGATCAGCGGTACCGGCACGGCTTGCGCGCGTTCCAGTTCTTCAGCGTCATGCACTTCGCACAGTACGTCCAGATCCAGTTCGGCCGCCAGCAGCGACAATTCCAGCAGATCCGCATCGCCCAGCGCTGCCACGATCAGCAGAATGCAATCAGCACCGATCGCGCGGGCTTCGTATATCTGATAGGGATCGATCACGAAATCCTTGCGCAGTACGGGCAGCGAACATGCGGCGCGCGCCTGTTGCAGGAAATCCTCGCTTCCCTGGAAGAAGTCCTTGTCTGTCAGCACGGACAGGCACGCCGCACCACCAAGCTCGTAACTGCGTGCAATCGCCACCGGATCGAAATCGGCGCGGATCACGCCTTTGCTAGGGCTGGCCTTCTTCACCTCGGCGATAACCGCGGAGTCGCCTGCGGCGATCTTTGCTTCGATGGCAGCAGCAAAACCGCGCGTATCGGGCATGTCCGCCACGCGTGCGGACAATTCCTTCAGCGGCAACTTGGCGCTGCGCTCGGCGAGCTCTTCTGCCTTACGGGCAAGAATGCGTTGAAGAATGTCGGTCATGAGGTTCTGATCGGCATGTATAAGGAAACCTAAGAAGACGGCAAAGCCGCGGCCGGGTCAACTCTCCGCCAGCCGCCGGGTGGCCGCCACGAACGCGTCCATTTTGGCACGTGCCGCACCGCTGGCGATGGTGGTTCGGGCCAATTCGATGCCGCTGGCGATGCTCTTGACCAAGCCTGCGGTGTACAACGCGGCTCCCGCATTCAGGCAGACGATGTCGTGCGGCACGCCATGGCGATTTTCCAGGGCATCCAGCAGCATGGCCTTGGATTCCTCGGCGTTTTCCACCCGCAGATTGCGGCTGGAGGCCATGGCCAGGCCGAAGTCTTCCGGCTCCACTTCGTACTCGTGCACCTGGCCGTTGCGCAGCTCTCCCACCAGGGTGGAAGCGCCCAGCGAGATCTCGTCCATGCCATCGCGCCCCCACACCACCAGGGCATGCTCTGCGCCCAGTGCCTGCAGGGCACGTACCTGGATGCCGACAAGATCTGGGTGGAAAACCCCCATCAGGATGTTCGGGGCGCCGGCAGGATTGGTAAGCGGTCCCAAGATGTTGAACAGCGTGCGCACGCCCATTTCCTTGCGCACCGGGGCCACCTGTTTCATCGCAGGATGATGGTTGGGCGCGAACATGAAACCGATATCCGTCTCGGCCATGCACTGCGCCACCTGTGCCGGCTGGAGATCGATGCGCGCACCGAGTGCCTCGAGCACATCCGCACTACCCGACTTGGACGACACGCTGCGCCCGCCATGCTTGGCGATACGCGCGCCTGCGGCTGCAGCCACGAACATCGACGCTGTAGAGATGTTGAAGCTCGATGCCCCATCACCACCGGTACCGACGATATCCACGAAATGCGGATGCGGCGACGTATCCACCTTTGCCGACAGCTCGCGCATCACGCGTGCCGCACCGGTGATCTCACCCACGGTTTCCTTCTTCACGCGCAAGCCGGTCATGATCGCAGCGGTCATCAGCGGACTCACTTCGCCGCTCATGATCTGGCGCATCAGCGCGATCATTTCATCGTGGAAGATCTCGCGATGCTCGATCGTCCGCTGCAGCGCTTCTTGCGGCGTGATGGTGATGGCGCGCCCCGCCGTCATGCGGCGAGCTTTTGCAGCGGCAGGCCCAGGAAATTCCGCAGCAGGTCATGACCGTACTGGGTAAGGATCGATTCGGGATGGAACTGCACGCCCTCGACCTGCAGGCTCTTGTGGCGCAGCCCCATGATTTCATCGATGGAGCCGTCCGGGTTTTCCGTCCAGGCGGTGACTTCCAGGCAATCCGGCAGCGACCCTTGCTCCACCACCAGCGAGTGGTAGCGCGTGGCCTCAAACGGATCCGGCAAGCCGGCGAACACACCCTTGCCCAGATGGCGCACGGGCGAGGTCTTGCCATGCATGATCTGCTTGGCGCGAATCACTTTGCCACCAAACGCCTGGCCGATGGCCTGATGCCCCAGGCACACGCCGAATACCGGAATCTCTCCGCTCAACTCGCGCAACAAGGCCAGCGAAACACCGGCGTCGTCCGGGGTACCTGGGCCAGGCGAGATCATGATGTGCGACGGCCTCAATGCGCGAATGCCAGCCACATCCAACGCATCATTGCGCACCACCTTCACCTCCTGTCCCAACTCGCCGAGGTACTGCACGAGGTTGAAGGTGAAGCTGTCGTAGTTGTCGATCATCAGCAACATGGCTGGCATTCCTGGATGGAGCTATGCCGCACTGCGGCAAGGACACTCATTGTGCGCGATGAGATTCGCCCGCGTCATCTGCTGCGCCGGTATTCGTACATGCCTAACTGTCATGTGCGATGGCGCAATCAGGATGACCACCTGAAATTTCAAATAAATCAAAAACTAAGGGCTTATCAGCACATGCCGCGTATAGCTTTCCACGACCAGACTGAAAGGCTGGTTGTTGCCGGTGTAGAGCACCGCACGGTGCTGGAGTACGTGGTCAGGGATGGCCAGCGGCCTGTCGCTTGAGGGTGGCAAGGGCTTGCCGCTATCCCAACCTTCCGGCAAGGGCGACCAGAGCAGATCGGCAGAGAGCGTCTGGCGACGGAAGTGCAGCGGCTGGACGACTTTGCCGAATGGCACGTCGGAGGTGTCCAGTTGATGATTCATATCTGCGGTCAGGCGCGCCGGCACGTACCAATTGTCCGCATCCGACAACACCACATCTCCACAGCTCAACGCCACGCGTCGATAGCGCACGGGTTCGTCGGGGCCGATGCCGAGCAAGCTGCGGGCACCATCGGGAAGCGGCTTGTCATCACCGTGCACGCGATGGGCGACGACCTTCGCCTCGGGCGACAAATGATGCGCGGCACACCACTGCTCCAGCGTCAGCGTGGCGCTTGGATGGCTGAGCAACTGCGCATTCAAGGTTTGCAACTCGGCCAGCGCTTGCGTGCGGCTGAGCACGCTGTCCGGCCAGGTTGACGACGATTCACGTGCCAGCAAAGGCGATGCGCATGTCAGCATGACGGACACAGCAAGGCAGCCAACGTCACGAGTGATGCTTCGCATGTCTCACAATCCTTTCGCCGCCTGAGCCACGGCGCGGAACAACGCGCGCCCCTTGTTCATCGTCTCTTCCCACTCCGATGCCGGATCGGAGTCATACACAATGCCTGCGCCGGCTTGCACGTGCAGACGTCCGCCCTGGATGACTGCGGTGCGGATGGCAATGGCAGTGTCGGCATCGCCCCACCAGCCAATCCAGCCGATTGCACCGGCATAGATATTGCGCTTGTAGGGTTCGAGTTCTTGGATGATTTCGATGGCGCGGATTTTTGGCGCGCCGCTGAGCGTACCGGCGGGGAACGTGGCCTTGAGCACATCCATGTAGCTGACATCGGGCTTCAAGCTGCCTTGTACCTGCGACACGATGTGCATCACGTGCGAGTAGCGCTCGACCACGAAGGACTCGCTGACTTCGACCGTCCCCGTATCACTGATACGGCCGATGTCGTTGCGCCCCAGGTCGATCAGCATCACGTGCTCGGCACGCTCCTTGGGATCGGCGAGCAGCTCCGCTTCAAGTGCGCGATCTTCTTCGTCGGTGGCGCCGCGTTTGCGAGTGCCGGCGAGCGGACGCACCACCACTTTACCGTCCTTCATGCGCGCGAGAATTTCCGGCGATGAGCCGACGATCTGCGTATCGCCTAGATCAACAAAATACATGTATGGCGACGGATTCATCGCACGCAAGGCGCGGTACACGTCGACGGGGCGCGCATTGAAGCCGACGCTCAAGCGCTGCGAAGGCACGACCTGAAAAATATCGCCGGCGCGGATGTATTCCTTCGCACGCTCGACCATCGCCTCGAATTCTTCGCGCGTAAAGGAGGACTTGAAGTCGCTCTCGTTGAGCGCCGTCGACTGCGTGAGCTGCGGATACGCTGCACCACCTTGCCGCAAGCGATGGGTGAGCGCATCGAGCCGGCGCTGCGCATGCGCATAGGCCTGTGGCTGCGAAGGATCGGCATGTACGATCAGGTACAGACGGCCCTTGAGGTTGTCGAACACGGCCACTTCCTCGGCCAGCATCAGCAGTACATCGGGCGTGCCGAGTTCGTCGGCGCGGTCCCATTGCGCCAGCTTCGGCTCGATGTAGCCGATGGTCTCGAAGCCGAAGTAGCCCACCAGTCCACCGCTGAATGCCGGGAGCTGTGGCAGGCGCGGCACGTGATACTGCTGGCGCAGCGTTTCGATCTCCCCGAGCGGATCATCCAGATGGCGGCGTTCGATGATTTCGCCGGCATCTTCCACTTCAAGCTCGTGCCCGCGCAGACGGTATACCCGCTTCGCCGGCAGGCCGATGATCGAATAGCGCCCCCACGTGGCGCCGCCTTCCACCGATTCGAACAGGAAGGTGTAGGGACCGTCGGCCAGCTTGAGGTAGACCGACAGCGGGGTGTCCAGATCGGAGAACACCTCGCGCACCAGCGGGATGCGGGTATGGCCTTGCGCGGCGAGCGCATTGAATTCGTCGCGGGAAATCACGTGCGGGAAGTCCGTGAAACGCAGAAAGGGGAGATTGTATAGGGTGGCCGTTGCTTTTCTCTCCCTGTCTCGGGGAAGAGAATTGCGTTCTGGGGCATTCATGCCATTGGCTCCCGCTAGCCAGCACGTGGGGAGGCAATTTCAACAAGGCCGCCGTGAAGTTTGAGGCGAGACTGCCGGTACCCTAGCCGGCGAGACGCTGTCTCGGCATGCCATACAGCCGCAAACTGAAAGCTACGCCACTGCCATCCTCAAGATTTCGCGCTGAGGCCACGCCGCCGTGGCGTTCTGCCACCAGCCGCACCACGTACAAACCGAGACCAAGGTGCGGCGCGTCCCCCGGCGTGGCTTTTTCGCGCAAGCTCACCAGCGAGTCGAACAGGCGGCCCTGCATGGCTGCAGGCAGCGGCGGCCCTTGGTTGGCCAGTTCAATCTCTGCGCCGCCATCCACCGGACGCAAGCTGAGGCGTAGCCAGCCGTCGGCAGGCGTGAACGAGAGTGCGTTGTCGAAGAGCTTGTCCAGCGCCTGGGCGATCAATTCCGGTGCGCCATGCAGGTGCACCGGTTGATCAGACAGCACGCATTCCAGCTGGCGCGCGCCGGCCAGCGGCCGATACGCCTCGGCGCAGCCGCTCACCACGTCCACCAGATCGACATCTTCCGGCTCGGCGGCGGCGATGGCGCGTTCCATCCGGCTGGCTTCGCTCATTGCGCGGACCAGCGTGCCTAGGCGTGCGACACCATCGCGTGCACGCGCCAAGTAAGGCTGTGCTTCATCGGTAAGTTCGGCATGCTCGAGATTGTCCAGGGAGGACTTCACGATCGCCAGCGGCGTATTGAGCTCGTGCGAAAGCTTCGACGCCAGCGTGCGCAGGTAATCGGTGTAGCCGCCGACGGCCTCAAACAGCTTCTGGAAGCTGCGGGCCAGGTCGCCGATCTCGTCTTCCGACTCGGCCATCGGGAAATGGCTCTGGATCATTTGGCCGTCCAGACGGCCATCATTGACTTGTGCACGCTCCACCGCATCGCGCAGGCGGCCCAGGCGCAGACTGAGGCGTGTGGCGAAGAACAGCAGAATCGCGCCAGCCACCAGCATCACGCTGAAACTGGTCAATAGCAGGCTCAGAAACGCACGGTTGGCCAGCAAAGGCACGGCGCGGCTCGCCTGCTCCAGCAACAACACGCCGACGGTCGTCTGACCACGCTCCACCGGAACGGCCGTCGCCAGCACGACGCTGTCACGCTGCTCGCCTTGGCGCCACACGGTCGTTGCCTGGCCATGGCGGGCTGTTTTGACTTCGGGCAAGTCCAGGCGCGGCGCATCGGTGGTCCACGCTTCACCTTCTTCCAGCGGATTGGCAAGCAACCAGTGATAGATCACCGACGACCACCAGCTCGGCTGCGGCCCCGATGTCGTCAGGTGTCCGCTTTGCGCAAGCAGCCAGCCTTCCGGCGTAACCAGCCGCGTTCGCGTGCTGTCCGGCGCCAATTGCACGAGTTCCTGTGACAGATCCTGCGAATAACGCCACAACGGGCGGACATCCGCCGCAAGCGGATCACCGCCATCGGCTGCCGTGTAGACACCCACGCCCAGCGCGCTCAAGCCAAGACCACGCGGCAGACGCAGCTCGACGTGATAGCCGCTGCCGTCTTCCTGCCATTGCCCGATGATTCGATCTGGCAGATCACCTGCGGGCGGGTCGAGCGTCAGCGCCGTGAATGCTCCCGGTGCGGCACTGGCGATGAGATAACGCCGGTGCTGATCGCCTTGCACCAGATCGAGAATCACATGGTCGGACGAGGCGGCATTCACGTCGCCAGCGTCGGCGCGAGTGCGAGTTGCCGCTCGCACATCGATGTAGAGATAAAAACCGTTGTCATCTTCTGCCAACAGCAGTTTGTTCTGCTTGCCGAGCGATTGGCTCCACGGCGTCATCGGTGCCCAGTCGTCGCCGTAGCCATCGACGACGATCGGGTTCACCGCCTGCTGCACGTACCAGCCCTTGCCCGGCTGCGGCAGCGGCATGTCGGTCACGGCAAGGCTGCGCGCCACGGCCGTGGCTGTCGCGGTCAGCGCCTGCTCCTGCCCCTGGCGCAGCAGGGTTTCCATCTGTCGCACGTATAACCACCCTGCGACCGGCAAGGCGAGTGTGCAGAGGGCAACGAGGAGAAGTTGTTGGCGCAGGCTCATGCTTGGACGATACCGCTTTACGCAGGCCGCCTACTGCCTGGCTTTCGCATGCGTTGGCACCGAGCCCTGAACGTAGGTCATGTAACTGGAGTGCTGCACCACTTGCTTGAATGTGTTGATTAGCGCCTGCCGGTTGGGATCGGCCGCACTGAGGGTCATCGACCAGCTGTAGCGAATCCCACTCGCCTTACCCGGATCGCAGAACACGACAACGTCATCAAGATGATCGGAACCTTGGTAGAACACACCTTGGCACGCCATCGCCGACGGGCTCGTCACCGGAAAACCATCCGCTTTGCCGTGTGGGTCGGACTGCAGGTAATGCTGACGATCATCCTGAATTTCTGCGGCAAGCGTGGGCAGCTTGACCGGCCATACGTTGAGCACCATCACGCGCTCCGGCTTGCCGGTCCATTCGCCCTGATAAAGCACCAGATTGACGCCGATACCCGCCGCATACGTGCAGCAATCCTGCGTCCAGCCCTTCGGCAGGTCGGTGCTGATGGCCCAACCCGGCGTTTTGCCATCTGCCTTGCCGTACACCATCACGCCTTGCGCATCGGTATCTTTGGCGCACACCAAAGGCGCTAGTGCACTCAGCAGCAAAACAAGCCACAAGCGCCGCATTACGGACGCCACCGGTAGCCGACACCATGCACGGTTTCGATGGCATCGAACTCCGGTGCTACCGCGATGAACTTCTTGCGGATGCGCTTGATGTGCGACGTGATGGTGGCGTCATCCACCACCAGCTCCGCTTCGCGCATCAGTTGATCGCGGTTCTTCACGTGACCGGGAAAGCGCACCAGGGTGTGCACCATCCAGAACTCGGTCACGGTAAGCGGCACTTCCACATCAGCCCAAGTCACGCGCATGCGCTCGGATTCAAGTTTGAGCGGACCATGCCCGATCACGGTTTCGCTGGAGGCCGGAGCCTTCAGCGATTCGATACGACGGAACAGCGCAGCAATGCGTGCAGCCAGCTGATGCAGGCTGGTGTCCTTGCTGAGGTAGTCATCGGCGCCCAGGCGCAGGCCGGAGATCACGTCGAAATCCGAATCGCGTGCGGTAAGGAAGATGATCGGCAGCGTGGCTGATTTCGCCCGCAGCTCGCGGCAAAGATCGAAGCCGCCTTCCGGCTCGTCACCCAGGCCGATATCGATGATGACCAGCTCCGGCAGGCGAATGGCGAAGGCGTTGGAAGCCTCCTGCCGCGAGCCGTAACCGCGCGTGTCGTAACCGAAGCGGTTCAGGGCTTCAACGTAATTGGCGCGAATAAGGGGTTCGTCTTCGACGATGGCGATGTTACGTCCCATGTGGATTCCTCGTGAGAATGAGCCTGCTTGATGTCTCTGCGTGGCTCGGCGAGCTGCGCAGAGACATCAAGCAGGCTCTTAGGCGCAGGTTGCTATGTCTGGCGTGACTCGCGCAAGCCGGGCATGCGGCTTGCCCGCGTTCTGCCATATTCCATCGCCCTCACGCCCTTGAGATGGCGGTCGCTGCGCCCCGGCGGGGTGTTTGATATCCCCCAACGCCACACCGCAACGAGCCTTAACCTTATGCGCGCTGATCCCTCCATCGACCCGAACGCCGAACTTCGTACGTTCGAACCACTGCGCGTGGTACTGGCCGTGGGTTCCCTGCTACTAGCCGTCTTGATGAGTCTGCACTGAGTCCGTGTGATGTGAAGCTGCCGTGGAAGGCATGGGCGCGATCGGTGCGCCAGGGATGAGCACCGGTCGCGCCACCCGGCAAGATGGATCTTCCGGCAGCTCGCAAATCGCATCGCCAAGCCATTTCCCGGTCAATGCTGGTTCCTCTGGCATCCTTCCCCTCCGCCCTCGGAGGGGATTTTTTTTGACCAGGAATTTTTTGCATGTGGTGGGAACCATTCGGAAAGAGCCCGGTCCGTATACATGGCAGGCGCATAGTCCATTGCCGTGGAACTCGCCGAGGTCTGATTGACGGCCGAGCCTCCCGTCCTTCAGACCGCGTGCAGGCTGCAACTGCCAATGGTGTCTCCTCTAGCGTCATTCCGACGCCCCTCCAACCCGGCGCAGACTTCCCCCTGTGCCGGGTTTCTCTTTATCTAGCGCTCTGATTCAGCCGATTGCCGCGCGCATCTTGCTGATCACGGTTGCGTAATCGTGCGTACCGAAGATGGCCGAGCCAGCCACGAAGGTATCCGCGCCGGCTGCAGCAATCTCGCCGATGTTGTCGGCCGTGACGCCGCCATCGATTTCCAGGCGAATAGCGCGCCCACTCTCGTCGATCAGACGACGCACACGGCGCAGCTTCTCCAGTGCCTCGGGAATGAATTTCTGACCGCCGAAGCCGGGGTTCACCGACATGATCAGCACCAGATCGAGCTTATCGAGCACATGGTCGAGCCAATTCAGCGGCGTGGCGGGGTTGAACACCAGGCCCGCCTGGCAACCAGAATCCTTGATCATGCCGATGGTGCGGTCCACATGCTCGGAAGCCTCTGGATGAAAGCTGATCAAGCTGGCACCTGCCTTGGCGAAATCCGGCACGATGCGGTCCACCGGCTTCACCATCAGGTGCACGTCGATCGGCTTGGTGACGCCGTAATCGCGCAGCGCCTTGAGCACCATGGGCCCCATGGTGAGGTTGGGCACGTAATGGTTGTCCATCACGTCGAAATGTACCCAATCGCCACCGGCGGCCAGCGCCTTGGATGTGTCTTCGCCCAGCCGTGCGAAGTCGGCGGAAAGGATGGAGGGGGCAATAACGGGGGATTGTTTGCTCATAACTCGAACACGGGGACGGGGAAGACAGGGAGCGGCAGAAGCTGGGGCCGCGGCGCGGGGTGATCATTCTACCGGGATGTGGACGTTTCCCCTTCCCGCCTATTTGAATCCCCGCTCCGCCTTGATCCGCTCATACGCCGCATTGATCTCGCTGGCGCGCCCCTCGGCACGCTTGCGCATCTCGTCCGGCAGATCACCCAGGCGGTCGGGGTGGTGTTCGGAAATCAATTTGCGATAGGCGCGCTTGATGGCGCGGTCATCGGCATCCCTGGTAATGCCAAGTACTGCATAAGGATCGGGCCCTTGCGTGTTCCGCTGCGGCGGCACATAACCGCCGCCAGAGCCATAGGCGCGCCCACGCGGACCGGCTGCGCCTTGCCACACGTAGCCCTTCATCGCCATCAGAGCCATCAACTCCATGTCGCTGATACGCAGGGCGAACGCGAGCTGGCGCAGGATCGCCATTTTTTCCGGCGACGGGTTGCCTTCGGCCAGCACCGTTTCGATTACTACATCCAACAGTGGAAACGCGTGATCGCGACGCAGGCCCACCCATTGGCGCAATGCGTTGATCGGCCCGGTAACGTCGAATTCCGGCTGCTTGCCTTGGTTGAATGCGTGAATCGCCTGCTGGCGCTCTTTCGCACCCAGCCCCATGCGCGCCATCAGGCGCTCAACGATGGCGATTTCCGCTTCCGACACGCGGCCGTCGGATTTGGCGATCGCACCTAGCAAAGCGAACAGCGGGGTGACATAGCCGCCGGCCTCAGGAATCGCGGCTCGGCGCTGGCTATAGCGCAGATTGTCGAGCACGAAGCCGATGATCGCGCCCACACCCATGCCGACGAAGCCATGACCAAGCAGCAGGCCCGCCATGGCGAACCAGAAGGTGTAGGTGTAGCTCATGGATGCGCGGCAGCCTGTGGTTGCGGTGTCTGCGCGCTGTACCAGCGCGCGAGCTGATCCAGTTCCGCATCATTGAGCGGGCCGATGGCCGTACGCATCAGCGGCACGTTGCGCGTGCCGTCGCGATATTCCTGTAACGCCTTACGCAAATAGTCTAGCCGTTGCCCAGCCAGATTGGGCGCACCCGGCATTTGCGCCATGCCGGTTTCGCCGTGACATGCCGCGCACAGCCCGAGCCGCACCGGCTTGGGTGGCAGATCGGCGGCAAACGCCAGCTGGGCACTGGTCAAACCGAGTGCCGCGATCAATACGAATCGCATGGGAAGCACACAGGCATCAAAGCAGCCGATTCTAGCAGCGCCGATCGGTACAATAGTGGGCTTGTCACACCCCGGAGCGCGCCGTGCCCACTACCCTGCTGCAATCGAACCTGTCTGGCCTGGAAATGATCCACCGCGGCAAGGTGCGCGACGTCTACGCGCTGTCCGGCAACCGTCTGCTGATCGTTGCCACAGACCGCCTCTCCGCATTCGACGTGGTGTTGCCCGATCCGATTCCCGGCAAGGGCGAGATGCTCACGCAGATTTCCAATTTCTGGTTCGGCAAAACCGCGCACATCGTACCGAACCATCTGCTGTACACGCCGCTGGAGGACGTGCTGCCTTCCGACACGAACGTGGCGCTGTACAGCAAGCGTGCCGTAGTGACCAAGCGTCTGAAGCCAGTGCCGGTGGAAGCCATCGCACGCGGTTACCTGATTGGCTCGGGCTGGAAGGATTACCAGACCATCGGTTCGCTGTGTGGCATCAAGCTACCCGCCGGACTGCGCCAAGCCGAGCAGTTGCCGGAACCGATCTTTACCCCATCGACCAAGGCTGCCGTGGGTGATCACGACGAAAACGTGAGCTTCGATGTGATGGCCGCAGCGGTCGGCAAAGAGCTGGCCGAACAAGTGCGCGATGCGACGCTGGCCATCTATAAGTGGGCCGCTGCCTACGCGGCCGAGCGCGGCATCATCATTGCCGACACCAAGTTCGAATTCGGCACCGATGAAGACGGCAAGCTGTACGTGATGGATGAAATGCTTACACCCGATTCCTCGCGCTTCTGGCCCGCCGATCAATACCAGATCGGCATCAGCCCGCCGAGCTACGACAAACAGTTCGTGCGCGACTATCTGGAAACACTGGTCTGGAACAAGAAGGCGCCGGGTCCGCGCGTTCCTGCTGAAGTGATCGCAGGCACATCGGCCAAATACGCCGAGGCACTCCAGCGCCTGGCTGGCATCACGCTGGAATGAACGCCTGGGGTTATCTGGCGCTGGCCATCCTCGCTGAGGTTATCGCCACCAGCGCGCTGAAAGCCGCCAACGGCTTCAGCCAACTGGTGCCCAGCGTCGTAGTGATCGCCGGCTATGGCACGGCCTTCTATTGCCTGAGCGCGGCGCTGCGCAGCGTGCCGCTCGGCATTGCGTATGCAATCTGGTCGGGCGTGGGCACGGCACTGATCGCGCTGATCGGAGTCGTGCTGTACAAGCAGAAACTGGACCCTGCCGCCATGCTCGGCATCGGACTGATCGTGGCGGGCGTGTTGGTGCTCAATCTCTTTTCCAGGAGTTCGGCACACTGATGGTGCTGGCAGCGGATCAACGCAGCATGCGTGAATGGCTGGACAGCTATAGCCAGGATCATCAACACCCCATTAATCGTCTGCTGCACTGGATCTGCGTACCGCTGATCGTGTGGAGCGCGCTGGCCTTGCTGTGGACTGCCCCAGTGCCTCAGTCACTGTTGCGCCCTGGCGCGTGGGCTGTGTTTGCGATCGTGCTGGCGTTCGCGTGGTACTGGAAGCGCTCGCGCCGCCTGGCTGCTGCACTGCTGGTTGCGCTGGCGATCCTTGCACTGATCTGCGCGCAGGTCTTTGAACCATTGGGACCCACGCGCATGCGCTGGCTGGGGCTGGGCGTATTTGTCATGGCGTGGCTCGGGCAATTCATTGGCCATCTGTTCGAAGGAAGAAGGCCAAGTTTCTTTACTGATCTTGCCTATTTACTGGTCGGCCCTGCGTGGCTGATGGACAAGCTGTTGAACCGCCTTGGCCTCAAGGAAAAACCATGACCGGTTTTCTTGCGTTGCTCAGCAGCCTGATCTGGTGGGTACTGTTTGGCAGCATTGGCGCCGTCCTGCCGAGCGCGATCGCCTGGATAGTGTTGCGTTGGAGTGAAGGCGCGCCGGTGGTGTTCAACCGGACTTATCTTGCTTGCTTGATTTGGAGCTTGCTGACGTTGCTGATCGGCGCATCGGCGGCGGCACACGTCGGCATTACTCGTCCGCCGCTGGGACCCTTGCTTGCAAGCGGAGCATTTCGTATATCGCTCGTGCTGTCGATGTTGATGGGTGTTGTCGCCTTGTGGCGTTTGATACCGCGGGTCGATGCACGGCGGATTCGCATCGGCAGTGCGTGTGTGGCAGTGGCCGTAGTGATGGCGGTGGTGTTCGGCATAGCCACTACTTTGGTCAGCGCCTGAGATACGTAGGTTGGGGTGCAAACCCCAACATCGGGCGGCGTGTAGATGGCAATGTTGGGGTTTGCACCCCAACCTACGATTTCTCGCAAGCACCCTCTCCCTGGCGGGAGAGGGTATCCGTGATATCTCAGCCTATGACCTTCTTCACCGCGTCCACCACATGCGACACGGTGAAACCGAAGTGCTCGAACAAGGCCGGCGCGGGTGCCGATGCACCGAAGGTGGTCATGCCCACCACGTCGCCATCCAGGCCCACGTACTTGCGCCAGAAATCGGCACTGGCCGCTTCTACCGCCACGCGCGCGCGGCACCAGCCGGGCAACACGCCTTCGCGGTATTCCAGCGGCTGGGCGTCGAACACTTCATTGCAGGGCATCGACACCACACGCACCGGCACGTTCTGCTGCGCCAGCGTGCGCGCCGCTTCCATGGCGAGCTCCACTTCGGAGCCGGTGGCGATCAGGATCGCCTTGAACTTGGTATCCGCCGGCTCGAACAGCACGTAGCCACCGCGCTTGATGTCGGCCAGCTGCTGCGCCGTGCGCTGCTGATGCTTGAGCGTCTGGCGCGAGAAGATCAGGCACGAAGGACCATGCTTGTGCTCAATCGCCACCTTCCATGACACCGCCGACTCCACGGCATCGCACGGACGCCACACGCGATTGTTCGGGATCAGACGCAGCGTCGCCAGATGTTCCACCGGCTGGTGTGTGGGACCGTCCTCGCCCAGGCCGATCGAATCATGCGTGTACACGCGGATCACGTGCGCGGGAATCAGCGCACTCATGCGCACCGCATTGCGCGCATAGTCGGAGAACACCAGGAAGGTGCCGTCATACGGTATAAAGCCGCCGTGCAGTGCCAGGCCGTTGGCAATTGCGCTCATGCCGAATTCGCGCACACCGTAATGCACGTAGTTGCCGTCGGGACCGGTGACGCTCTTGCTGCCCTTCCACATGGTGAGGTTGGAGCCGGCGAGATCCGCGGAGCCGCCGATCATTTCCGGCAGCAGCGGGCCGAACGCATCCAGCGCCATCTGCGACGCCTTGCGCGAGGCGACGTCCGGGCCATCGGCGTTGACTTTGTCGACGTACGCCTGCGACTGCTTGGCCCAATCGGCCGGCAGTTCGCCTGCCGTGCGGCGGTGGAATTCCGCGGCGAGTTCCGGATAAGCGGCTTCGTACTTGGCGAAAAGTTCGTTCCACCGCTGCTCGCGTTCGGCGCCGATCTTTTTCTTGTCCCATGCGGCGTAGATCTCTTGCGGGATTTCGAAAGGAGGGTGACGCCAATCGAGCTCATCGCGTGCAGCCGCGACTTCATCCTTGCCGAGCGCAGCACCGTGCGATTCTTCCTTACCCTGCTTGTGCGGCGCGCCGAAGCCGATGATGGTCTTGCAGCAGATCAGGGTGGGCTTTTCGCTCTGTGCAGTGGCGGCGGCAATCGCTTTCTTCACCGCTTCGGCGTCATGGCCGTCCACGGCGCGGATCACGTTCCAGCCGTAGGCTTCGAAACGCTTCGGCGTGTCGTCGGTAAACCAGCCTTCTACTTCGCCGTCGATGGAGATGTTGTTGTCGTCATAGACCGCAACCAGCTTGCCCAGCTTCCACGTGCCCGCCAGCGAAGCAGCTTCGTGCGACACGCCTTCCATCATGCAGCCGTCGCCCATGAACACGAAGGTATGGTGATCGACGATGGTATGGTCCGGACGATTAAAGTGCTGGGCGAGCAGCTTTTCCGCCAGTGCAAAACCGACCGAATTGGCGAAGCCCTGACCGAGCGGGCCGGTGGTGGTCTCCACGCCTGGCGTTTCGCTCGCTTCCGGGTGGCCTGCCGTCTTGGAATGCAGCTGGCGGAAGCGCTTGAGCTCCGCCATCGGCAGATCGAAGCCAGTCAGGTGCAACAGCGCGTACTGCAACATCGAACCGTGGCCGTTGGAGAGCACGAAGCGGTCGCGGTTGGGCCACTTCGGGTTGACCGGGTTGAACTTCAGGTAGTCGTTCCACAGCACTTCGGCGATGTCGGCCATGCCCATCGGCATGCCGGGGTGGCCGGACTTGGCTGCCTCCACGGCATCCATGGCTAGGGCGCGGACGGCGTTGGCGAGTTCGCGGCGAGATGTCATCAGCGGTTTCTCCAGGGGCAGGCGCAAAGACAATTATTGTCGCCGATCGTCCGCTGTCTGTCGTCCAATGCCGACATCCCTCTGATTTCACGGCTTAAACCTGGCCTTAACTTCTTCCCTGGCCAGGGAAGATTCTCTGCATCACTCCCTTCTAATACCGCTGCTGCGCCTCGCAGCCGTTCCCCCGAACGCCTCTCCCCACGACGTTCGGATTCGGAAACACAAAAGACAAAACGGAGTTTTTCCATGCGCAAGATCCTTCTCTCTGCGGCAATAGCCGCTGCGGGCCTCATTGCCCTTCCCGCTTTTGCCCAAAACAGCTCGGGCTATCTACCAACGCAGACCATCAGTTCCAATAGCGCAAGCACACCCCTGATGCCCGTGGCGCAGGGCTATTTGCCTACTCAAACGATCGGCTCCGGCAACTGGTTCATCGATGCCGGTGTCGGCCGCACCGGTAGCTCCACCAGCGGCGGCTTCGGCTCCAACCTGAGCGGTGATTTCAACTTCGGTAAAAGCCAGCGCGGCCGCAAGACGGGTTACGACCTGGTTGGCGGCTATCGATGGAAACTCGGCCCGAACCTGGCGCTGGGCCTGGAAGCCGGCTATGCGGATCTCGGCAACTTCAAGCTCCAGAACACCTTCAACGGCGACAAGATCGACCAGACCTCGACGACCCAGGCGCTGCACGGCTGGCTACTGGGTGCGAACGGCCGCATCAATCTGGCCACTGCGTGGTATCTGTCGGCGCGTGGCGGCTTCTTCCACGCCAACGATTACAACCACATCTATGACAACGTCGACCAGAACCTCGGCGAATTCACCACCACCAAGGCCGGCCGCAATGGCTGGTACGCCGGCGTAGGCACCGGCTGGGATATCGACGAGCACTGGGGCGTTGGCCTGAGCTACGACTACTACCACGCCAATGCCGGCAGGGTGCGACTTGCCGACCAGCAAATCGCAACGCTCAAACGTTCCACCAGCATCCTTTCGCTTACCGGCGAATATCGATTTTGAGCATCCGGGATGAGCGGCACTTTGTGTCCGCTCATCCCTTCGTACACGTAGTCTTAATCAACTCTTAATATTGAACTGATCGGTATTGAATCTATCGGACGCGTCCTCATCTCATGGCTACGCACGCACAAGCATGCGTACGGGGCAGTCGGCTTCCCCCTCTAGTGCCGACCCGCCCCGATCAAAAAAAGCATGACAAGGAGTACTCCATGAAGAAGACGCTGTTTGCTGTTGCCCTGGCCGTTGCGGGCTTTGCCGCCGTTCCCGCCGCTTTCGCCCAGAGCGCCTCCACCCCGACAGCCCAACAGGGCTGGTATATCGATGGCGACATCGGTTATGGCCAGATCAACAAGGGCCCATATGATTCCAAGGGTGATGCCATTGGCGGCATCAAGGGCGGTTACCGCTTCGCGATCAATCCCGAGATGTCGGTTGGCGTGGAAGCCGGTTACCAGTACCTGGGCCGCATCGATGCGCGTTATTCGAATGATTCCTCGCTCCGTTCCAAGCTGTACGGCCCGACGCTCGGCGCGAACCTGCGCTACAACTTCACACCCAAGTGGTACGGCGAAGTACGTGGCGGCGCCTTCTACGCGCAAGGCCAGGGCCTGACCGACAGTTACAACTCGAGCTACCAGCGCTTCGATCGCACCCGCTACTACGCTGGTGTGGGCGTGGGTTACAACCTCACGCAGAACTGGAGCGTGGGCGTGAACTACAACTATTACGACGGCTCCAACCGCAACCATGGGGTACAGCTGCAGACCAATGCGTACACGGCGTCGGTGGAATATCGCTTCTAATAAAACGTGGTACCAGCTCCAACAAAAAGAGCGCCCTATGGCGCTCTTTTTGTTTATGCACGGATCGTAGTGGCTAAACGATCAGCCCTTCCACTGCCCCAGCGCGGCCAGGCCGTTGTCCTTGGCGCGTGCATGGACGACTTTCTGCGCTTCAGCGACATTGGTCTTCAAATCCTTCGACCACAGCTTGAGCGCGGCCTGCTGCATGGCACGGCCGTAGGAGAACGACAGCGGCCACGGATGCGGCCCCATGCGGTTCATCGCATTGAGGTGGGCGGTGGACTGTTCGTCGGTCTGGCCGCCGGAGAGGAACACGATGCCCGGCAGCGTGGCCGGCACGGTGGTCTTCAGCACGCGCACGGTGGCTTCGGCCACTTCCTCGACATCGACTTGTTCATCCGCGTCCTTACCCGGAATCACCATGCTGACCTTCAGGATGGTGCCTTCCAGCAGCACGTTCTGCTCATACAAGGCATTGAAAAGGCTGCGCAGCACAGCTTCGTGCACTTCATAGCTGACTTCGATGCTGTGGTCACCGTCCATGATCACTTCCGGCTCGACCATCGGCACCAGGCCGGCTTCCTGGCACAGCGCCGCATAGCGGGCCAGTGCCTGGGTATTGGCTTCGATGGCGGTGGAGCTGGGGTTGTCTTCGCTGATGTTGATCACGGCACGCCACTTGGCGAACTGCGCGCCAAGCTTCACGTACTCGGCCAGGCGCTCGCGCAGGCCATCAAGGCCCTCGGTGATCACATCGCCCGGGAAACCGGCCAACGGCACGGTGCCCTTGTCCACCTTGATGCCCGGGATGATGCCGTTCTTCTTCATGATCTGGGTAAACGGCACGCCATCCTTGGTGGATTGACGGATCGTTTCGTCGTACAGGATCGCGCCAGAGATGTGCTCGGAGAGGTTCGGCGTGGTGAGCAGGAGCTCGCGATAGGCGCGGCGGTTCTCTTCCGTATTCTCGATGCCGACCGACTCGAAGCGCTTCTTGATCGTGTTGGTCGATTCATCGATGGCGATGATGCCCTTGCCGGGGGCCACCATGGCCAGGGCGACGCTCTCGAGATCTTCAATGCTCATGGGACGACTCCGTAAAACTTTGGCGGCGCGAGGCCGCAAGGGAGGGAGGCCGCCCTAGCGGGCGGTCAAGATGGAAAGCGCGCGATTATAGCCCCAAGCCGTCGTTGGGGCGTTCAGAGCCGGTCTTGGGGGGCGGTCAGGTCTGGCTGTAGCCCGACAGTTTGCAGGGTGCCATCAGCTGCGCGCGCTGGGCGGGGTCGTCGGGAGAATTGAAGGGAACGACGTAGTAAGTAGCGACCGGCATGTGATTTTTGTTGGTCAGCGAGGGTCCGTAACGGAAATTGGACACCGCGCTCACCGCCGCTTTGCCGAGGTCGCTCTTCGGCACCATCTTGGCCACCTGCACGTTCATCGGCACACCGTCGCTGCCAATCGTATAGGTCACCGCGATGCAGCTGGGCTTGTAGATGTTGACGCCGCTGTTGGGCACGTCCACCGAAACATCGCGGTTGAGCAGAATCCACTGATTGGACAACTGCTCCGGCGCCACCTTTTGCGCCTGCTGGGCCATGGCCGGCATACCGGCTGCCAGCAGGGCCGCCATGAGCAAGGATGGGGCGAAACGAATCGTGCGCATGGCGGAACCTCCGATGTAGTTGTGGGGACGTGGCACCAGTCTAGCCAACCCACGCCCATCCAGCGCGAGTCGGCTTTGCGCTGTTACAGATCGCGCAGACTTTCCACCACGCCATCCGCACCCACCGACAGCAGCTTGAGCGTGTTGGTGCCACCGCCCTTGCCGATGTGGTCGCCATGCGTAAGCACCACGCGGTCGCCTTCTGACAGTTTGCCCGCACCGAACAACTGGCGCACCGCTTCGCGTGCGGAGACGGCCGGGTTCAAAGTGTCGTGCGTGAATTTCACGGGCTGCACATCGCGCAGCACCAGCATGCGGCGGCGTGCGTCATCAAACGGCGATAGCGCATAGATCGGCACCGCGCTGCGGTAACGCGACAGCCATTGCGCGGTAGCGCCGGATTCGGTCAATGCCACGATCGCACGCACGCCGATCTCGCTGGCCAGCAGCATCGCCGCCAGGGCGATAGCCTGGTCGGTGCGATCCAGATGGTGCCCATCTTTGGTGAGTGTTTCCTTCGGCTCAAACTGACGCTCGGCGCCCAGGCAGATACGGCGCAGCGCGGCCACTGCCTTATCCGGATGCGCGCCCGCGGCCGACTCTTCGGACAACATGACCGCATCCGTGCCGTCGATCACCGCGTTGGCCACATCCAGCACTTCGGCACGCGTGGGGATCGGTGAGCGCACCATCGATTGCAGCATCTGCGTCGCGGTAATCACGGCGCGATTGCGCTGCACGGTTTCGCGGATGATCTTCTTCTGCAGGCCCGGCAGTTCGGCGTCACCGATTTCCACGCCGAGGTCGCCACGCGCCACCATCACCACGTCGGACGCATCGATGATTTCGCCAAGCACTGGAATCGCATCGGCACGCTCGATCTTGGCCACCAGCGATGCGTTGCCGCCAGCTTCCTTAAGCAAGCGGCGCGCAAGATCCATGTCGGCAGCAGAGCGCACGAACGAGACCGCAAGAAAATCAGCACCGATCTCCGCGGCAAGTTTGATATCCGCCTTGTCCTTGTCGGACAGTGCGTCGACAGACAAGCCACCGCCCTGGCGATTCAAACCCTTGCGATCGGAAAGACGGCCACCGATCAGCACTTGGCAACGGATTTCGGTACCGACCACTTCAAGCACGGTCAGCGCAACCAGGCCATCATCCAGCAGCAGGATGTCGCCCGCGTTCACATCCTTGGGCAAACCCAGATAGCTCACGCCCACCCGCGTGGTATCACCAGGCGCTGCATCAGCGCGGCAATCGAGCACGAACGGATCGCCGTCACGCAGCTCGATCGGACCGTTAGCAAAACGCTCCACGCGAATCTTCGGCCCCTGCAGGTCGGCCAGGATGCCTACCTCGCGACCAACTTTTTCCGCCGCCTTGCGCACCGCCGCCGCGCGCGCGCGGTGATCGTCGGGTTGCCCATGCGAAAGATTGAGGCGTACCACATTGACGCCTTCGGCAATAATTTTTTCGAGCATGCCGGGCGCATCGGTGGCCGGGCCCAGGGTTGCGACGATCTTGGTACGGCGAGAGTGAGTGTCAGTGGCCATTGCGCGGAGTTTTGAAATTTGTCGGACGAGACTAGCAGAACACCATGGCTGCACTGCAATATCTTTTTGCGTGCAAACGTATGCAATATTGCGTGCGGCACTGCCGCAAAGCCAGCATCTGGCGGTTTGGACGGCTAGACGTAAATGGGTTTATCCCATCTGTGCGGCCCACCCCTTCATCGGTCCGGCTGCTTGATCACAGGATCGATACCTTCGCGCATGGTCATCGGGACATACCAACGCGCCACGGCGGGCGTCACGAAACTGCCATCTCGTCCGCTTATCAATCATTCTGCAAGGCCAGATTCAAAACTTCAGCCAGCCGCCTGCCCGCTTCGCGCAGGCGGCTATCGGCCACCGGCAGCTCAGCATCGACGTAGGCCTGATCAATCTTGTGATTGTTGGGGTAGATGTCACGCGTGATCTGACAAGACTCTTCCGCCCATTGCGCCGAGGGCTTGTCGAACGGCGCGATCGGCGGCGGCAGCGGGGCAATGCCTTCGGCGTTGAGCCGCTTGGCATATGCCTTCCAATCCAGGCCGCGTGTACTGAGCAGACCCGAATCCCACACCCTGTGCAGATTCATGCCCTGCCCTTGGAATTGCACCTGGTAGGCATTGCCGCCGGCATCGTCACGGTAGCCGCCGTGCAGCGGCTGATGAATGTCACCCACGAAGTGCACCACAAACTTGAGTGCCTGCAACCTCGCTGCATCCGGCTGGCTGCGATCGCTCAAGATGATGAGGTAATGGGGAATGGCTTCCACCACGCATTGGCCGTTCTTGCAGTCCCGCGGCGGCACGTACTTGCAGGACTGATCGCGGAAATCGATGTAGTGCAGTGCGCGTGTTTCCTTCCACAAGTCCTGCTGCTTGGGATCGTTGCGGATCTCGTCCGGCCAGCTTGCGATATCGGCCAGGGACTTGGTGTGGTCCAGCGCCAGCAGGTGTTCCACTTCCGCTTCAGCCGCCGGGCTTAGATGTCGCTGCGCCAGCTCCGCCACCACGCTATGCCCGAGCGGCCCCCATCCATACGCGGCAGGCGCGATGGCCAGGCTGGCGAACAGTGCAGCGGCAAGGCGACGTGCGGAAAGCATGCTGGGGTCCCTTAGGAAGCAGCACGGAATAATGCCACACGCCTGATGACAATCAGGCGTGACTGGTATGCACCACCGCTCCCGTCGCGTCGCGCACGCTGACATCCACCATCACGCCCTGCCGCACGCTTTCGGTGACGATGCAGAAATCCTCGAACTGGGCCAATGCACGCTCGGCATGTTCGAGTGCGGAAGTCGATTCGGCCAGTTGCATCTCCACCTGGATGCGCGTGACGCGCAAGCGGCCATGTTCGTTGCGCTCAAGTACCGCGCGTGCCTTGGTCACCAGTTTCTCAGGCGCGTTTTTATACTTGCGCAAGGCAAACAGCAGACTGGCGGACAGGCAGTTCGCTACTGCCGCAATGAGCAAGCGGTCTGGGTTAGGCCCCGCCCCGTGACCCAGCGGTGCGGTTTCATCCGTGGTGATGTCCGGTATGGCGGTGCCATCGAAGCGAACCTTGAACTCGTAGTCACCGGTTTGCTCCAAAGTCAATTCAACCAGCTGCTCGGCGCTCATGACATTTCCTCACTTAAGGACAGTCACGCATCATGCACGATTCCGGGCACACGGACCTTCCCCGGATGAGGGACAGCGCCGGTTCGGGCTAGAATGCGGGTTTCGGTAGCCCCTCTGGCTGCCGCTTCGCTGCCCCATCATCCTTTGGAGGACGCTGTCTCATGGCCATCAAGGTCGCCATCAATGGTTACGGTCGTATCGGCCGCAATACTCTGCGCGCGCTGTACGAAGCCAAGCGCACGAACGAAATCCAGATCGTCGCGGTGAACGACCTCGGCAACGCCGAGACCAACGCGCACCTCACGCAATACGACACCGCCCACGGCCGGTTCCCGGGCGAAGTGTCGGTCGATGGCGGCGAGCTGGTCGTCAATGGCGATCGCATCAAGGTCTGCGCCGAGCGCGACCCGTCCAAGCTGCCGTGGGGTGACCTCGGCATCGATGTGGTGCTGGAATGCACGGGCCTGTTCACGTCAAAGGCCAAGGCCGGCGCACATCTTGCTGCCGGCGCCAAGAAGGTGATCATCTCCGCCCCCGGCGACAAGGACGTGGACGGCACCTTCGTGTACGGCGTTAACCACGACAAGATCACTGCGTCGCACCAGGTGATCTCCAACGCCTCCTGCACCACCAACTGCCTGGCGCCGCTGGCCAAGGTGCTGCACGAAAAGATCGGCATCGTGCACGGCCTGATGACTACCATTCACGCCTATACCAACGACCAGGTGCTGACGGACGTCTACCACTCCGACCTGCGCCGCGCCCGCTCCGCCACGCATTCGCAGATCCCGACCAAGACCGGCGCCGCCGCCGCGGTGGGTCTGGTGCTGCCGGAACTGGCCGGCAAGCTGGATGGCTTCGCGATCCGCGTACCGACCATCAACGTGTCGGTGGTAGACCTCTCCTTCGTGGCTGCACGCAACACCACCAAGGAAGAAATCGATGCCGCCATCAACGAAGCCGCCAACGGCGCGCTGAAGAACATCCTGGCGGTGAACACCAAGCCGCTGGTGTCGATCGACTTCAACCACAATGCCCATTCCTCCATCTACGATTCGACGCAGACGCGCGTCATGGGCGGCACGTTGGTGAAGGTGCTCAGCTGGTATGACAACGAATGGGGCTTCTCCAACCGCATGCTGGATATGACCAAGGCGTTGCTGGCGGCGAAGTAAGCTGAACCATCTGCTGCAAAAAAAAGCCGGGCGTGCCCGGCTTTTTTCTTGTCCTGAGCGTCCTCTTGCCGCATGAGCACCTTGTCCACCGGGAGTATCATGACGGCATGCAAGAACCATCCAAACTCGACCCTTCGCAGATCGCGCTGCTGGTCGATCGCTTCTACGAGAAAGTGCGGGCCGACCCTTTACTAGGCCCCGTTTTCAACGCCGCCGTCCACGACTGGGACGAACATAAGCGCACGCTGACCTCGTTCTGGAGTTCCGTGGCGTTGCGCGCCAATAGCTATCGCGGCAATCCCATGGCGGTACACCGTATGCAGCCCAGCATTCGCACCGAACATTTCGAGCGCTGGCTGTCGCTATGGAAGACCACGACACGCGAAGTGCTGGATGAGGACGACGCCAGGCTCATGCTTGAACATGCCGATCGCATTGGTCGCAGCCTGCGCTTGGGAATGGGCCTGCCGGAACATCTCGGCAAGAATCCGTTCGCCATTCCCGTGATCGGTCGTAGCTGAGCAGAACTGCTGCACATATCCATCGCCTCGCTTCAATGAGGCGATGGATATCGCAATCCTCTCAACCCAACGCTTTCAGTGCCGCATCGTAATTCGGCTCGTTGGCAATCTCGCCAACCAGTTCGGTGTGCAGCACTTGATCGTGCTCATCCAGCACCACGACTGCACGTGCAGCGAGACCGGTCAGCGGACCGGAAGCGATCGCAACGCCGTAGTGCTTGAGGAAATCATGTCCACGCATGGTCGATAGAGTGACAACGTTGTTGAGGCCCTCTGCGCCACAGAACCGCGCCTGAGCAAAGGGCAGGTCGGCCGAGATGCAAAGCACGACAGTATTATCGAGCTGGCTGGCCTTTTCGTTGAACCGGCGCACCGACGTGGCGCAGGTTGGCGTATCGACGCTGGGGAAAATATTGAGCACCTTGCGCTTGCCGTCGAAACTGGCGAGCGCCGCGTCGGAAAGATCCTTGGCGACAAGGCTAAACGCAGGTGCCTTGTTGCCGACGGCCGGCAGCTGGCCGTCGACTTGAACCGGATTACCTTTGAGAGTGACTTGGGACATGGAAATCTCCTGGCGTCTGTGAGGGGGGATCGCCGGAAGATAACGCCGATGCCGCGGCGCGTCACCTGTTCATACCGATGCTCGTGATCCCGGCAAGCGCCGGGATTCACCGCATTACTTCAAAGGCGCAACAACTTGCTCGATCGCACCGAAGATCGAAACACCCTGCTTGTCGGTGATTTCGATACGCAAGCTGTCGCCGAACGTCAGGAACGGTGTGCTCGGCTTGCCATCGCGCAGCGTTTCCACCGTGCGCTGCTCGGCCAAGCAGGAGGCACCCTTGCTGGTGTCTTCGTTGGCGATGGTGCCGGAGCCGACGATGGTGCCCGCCGTCAGCGGCCGTGTCTTGGCGGCATGCGCCACGAGCTGGGCGAAATTGAACTGCATGTCGACGCCGCATTCGGCTTCGCCGAACCACTTGCCGTTGAGCCAGGTAAGCATCGGCAAGTGAAGCTTCTCGCCTTGCCAGGCATCACCGAGTTCATCCGGCGTGACGAACACCGGCGACAACGCCGAACGCGGTTTCGATTGGAGGAAGCCGAAACCCTTGGCGAGTTCGCCGGGAATGAGGTTACGCAAGCTGACATCGTTGATCAGGCCAATGAGTTGGATGTGGCCAACGGCCTGCTCGGCGGTGACGGCCATCGGTACGTCGTCGGTGATGACGATGATTTCGGCTTCCAGGTCGATGCCGTAATCCTCGCTCGGCACCACAACGGGATCGCGAGGTCCCAGGAAGCCTGCGCTGGTTGCCTGGTACATCAGCGGATCGACGTAGAACGACTCGGGCACTTCAGCACCACGCGCACGACGCACGCGTTCGACGTGCGGTAGATAGGCGCTACCGTCGACGAATTCATAAGCGCGTGGTAGCGGTGCCGCCAGCGCAGACATATCCAGCGCAAACGCGCCGACTGCTTTACCTGCGTTGAGTTCATCCGACAAGGCATTCAGGCGTGGCGCGATGTTTGACCAATCGTCCAGCGCCGCCTGCATGGTCGGCGCAATGCCGGTGGCCTTCGCCGCCCGCTGCAAATCGCGACTGACTACAATCAGCGTGCCATCACGGCCGCCTTCCTTGAGACTGCCCAGTTTCATGCATTCACTCCATCGACTGCGTTACACGCAGCCTTCCACGTGATCAACCTGCGGCGGCGCAACGGCGCCCGCCATCGGATTATTTTGCCATGCGCGTTTCACGCGTGCTCCGCATCGAAATGCTTGGCGATGCCTTGCCAGCACTGGTAATAGTCGTGCTGCAATTGCGGCGCGGCCAGCGCCTGCTTGGTGGGATGGATCACCTTGCGCGTTTCGAGCATGAAGGCCATCGTACCGGTGATGTGGTCCGGCTTGCTGACGTCGGCCTTGCTGGCCTTTTCAAAGGTTGCCGCATCCGGACCATGTCCGCTCATGCAGTTGTGCAAACTGGCACCGCCGGGCGCGAAACCACCGGCCTTGGCGTCGTACACGCCTTCGATCAGGCCCATGAATTCGCTGGCGATGTTGCGATGGAAATATGGCGGACGAAAAGTATGTTCGGCCACCAGCCAGCGCGGCGGGAAGATCACGAAATCCACGTTGGCCGTGCCGGGTGTGTCGCTGGGCGAGGTCAGCACGGTGAAGATGGACGGGTCGGGATGATCGACACTGATCGAGCCAACCGTGTTGAAGCAGGTCAGATCGTATTTATAGGGCGCATAGTTGCCATGCCAAGCCACCACATCCAGCGGAGAGTGGTCGATGCCCGCCTTCCATAGCGCGCCCTGGAATTTCACGATCAGCTCAAAATCGCCTTCGACGTCTTCATAAGCTGCGAGTGGCGCCAGGAAGTCGCGCGGCAAAGCCATGGCGTTGGCGCCGATCGGACCAAGATCCGGCAAACGGAACAGCGCACCGAAGTTTTCCGCGACGTAGCCGCGCGCTTCGGCATCCATCAGTTCCACACGGAAACGCACGCCACGCGGAATCACCGCGACTTCCAGCGGCTTGATCTCCAGCACGCCCAATTCGGTAGCGATGCGTAAACGCCCCAACTGCGGCACGATCAACAGCTCGCCATCCGCGTTGTAGAAGAAACGCCCTTGCATCGAGCGGTTGGTAACGTACATGTGGATGCCACAACCGGCCTGCTCGGCGGAACCGCCGTTGCCGGCGATGGTTACCAGGCCGTCGACGAAATCCGTCGGCTGCGACGGTAGCGGCAACGGATCCCAGCGCAGCTGATTCGGCGTGGCCGGCACTTCATCGAAACGGTTGTGGAAACTGGCATGCGCAAGCGGCTCGAATGGCCTGTGCATCGCGGCCGGCCGAATGCGGTACAACCAGCTGCGGCGATTGGTGTGGCGCGGCGCGGTAAAGGCACTGCCGGACAGTTGTTCCGCATACAAACCATGCGCGACGCGCTGCGGCGAATTCTGGCCAGCCGGAAGTATGCCTGGAATGGCCTCGCTGGCGAATTCGTTGCCGAAGCCGGATTGGTAGCCGTTCGATTGCATCGTGGGTATCACTCTTGCCTGGCTTTTTATCCCTCTTCCCTCGACGAAAGAGACGGGGATGAGGGGCTGATCATGCGGGAATGCACATCAAGGCAAGGTTCTTTTCAGGCTTGAGGCAAGCCTTGTCCCCTCACCCCAACCCCTCTCTCCAGAGGAGAGAGGGGCCTGAAAATTACAGCACGCCGCGGCGCATCTGGTCGCGCTCGATCGACTCGAACAGCGCCTGGAAGTTGCCTTCGCCGAAGCCTTCGTTGCCTTTGCGCTGGATGATCTCGAAGAAGATCGGGCCGATATTGTTTTGCGTGAAGATCTGCAGCAGTTTGCGCTGCTTCGTCTCCGGATCGGCGTCGATCAGGATCTTGTTCTTCGCCAGCCGCGGCACATCCTCGCCGTGGTTCGGAATGCGCATGTCGACCACGTCGAAATAGGTATCGGGCGTATCCAGAAACGCGACATTCTTCGCACGCATCGCCTCCACCGTTTCGTAGATGTTGTCGGTGAAGCAGGCGATGTGCTGAATACCTTCACCATGATAGGCGTCGAGGTATTCGTTGATCTGGCTCTTCGGATCGCTCGATTCGTTGAGCGGAATGCGTACGATGCCGTCCGGCGCGGTCATCGCTTTCGACACCAGGCCGGTCTTCGCACCCTTGATGTCGAAGTAGCGGATCTCGCGGAAATTGAACAGCCGCTCATAGTAATCGGACCACTTCTGCATGTTGCCGAAGTACAGGTTGTGCGTGAGGTGGTCGATGAAGGTGAGGCCGAAGCCGACCGGATGCTGGTTGGCACCCGGCACCGGCTCGTAGTCGCCGTCATACACGTCCCCGGCATGGCCGTAACGATCCACCAGATACAGCATGCAGTCACCGATCCCTTTTACCACGGGAGCGTTCACCGCCTTGGTATCGACCCTGTCACTCACGGCCTCGCCGCCATTGGCCAGTACCGCCTTCAGCACGTCATCGGCGGGCTTGTTGAAGCGGATCGCGAAGCCGCAGGCGCAGGGACCGTGCTTGGCGGCGAAGTCGGCAGCGAAGGAATCCGGATCTTCATTGACCAGGAAGTTCACGTCACCCTGGCGGTACACCGTGATGGCGCGGCGCTTGTGCTTGAGCACCGCCGTAAAGCCCATGTTCTGGAATAACCTATGCAAATCGCCGGCTCGGCCCGCCGGGGCGGCGAATTCAACGAATTCGAATCCGTTGATGCCCATGGGGTTCTCGAAGGTGGTGACGTGCATGCCGAGATTGGGTTGGGCGTTCATGGCGCTCTCCTGATGAAGTCGATGCGCGACGACGGCGATGTCAGCGTTCCACCACATGCCATCATCGGATTCATACGCCCCTTATAGTTACATTTGAAACTAATTGCAAGGAACACCGCCACAAATGTCCCATCCGCGCAAGCCAGCCCCCGCTGGAGCCGAACACGCCCCCCTCGAACTCGAGCGTTTCCTGCCCTATCAACTGTCGATTCTTTCGAACACGGTGAGCCAGGCGATCGCGAACGACTACCAGCGCCGCTACGACCTCAGCATGACCGAGTGGCGCGTGATGGCAGTATTGGCCCGTTTTCACGGGCTATCCGCGCGGGAAGTAGCCGAACGCACGGCGATGGACAAGGTGGCAGTGAGCCGCGCGCTGGCCGGTCTGGTCGAAGCCGGCCGTGTGCATCGGGAAACTCATGGCAACGACAAGCGCCGCTCGGTGCTAAGCCTGACGGAGGCAGGCTGGCAGATCCACGATGACGTGGCGCCCATGGCGCGTGCGCACGAGCGCGAGTTGCTAGCCAGGCTGGATGAGAACGAACGTCAGTGGCTGACACGCATCCTGGACAAACTGCTGGAAGACGCACCAGGAATGAAACCAGGCGAGCGCTGAAACGCTTCAGCGCTCGCTGCTTGCCCTCGCTATTTCACACCGTGCATCAAGCGGTTCACCAGCGGTGAAATCAACAGCAGCAGCACGCCGGATCCCGCCAGCACATAGAAGCAGAAGGTGAACCCGCTCAGGGCCGAGGCCGCCGTCATGCCGGTGGCACCACTGATATGCGAGGCCAGCATGCCGGAGAGATTGCCGCCCAAGGCGGTGGATAGGAACCAGCCGCCCAGCCCAAGCCCCACCAATCGCGGCGGTGCCAGCTTGGTCACCATCGACAGGCCGATCGGCGAGAGGCACAGCTCGCCTACCGACTGGAACAGGTAGCACATCGCCAGCGGCCAGAACGGAATCAGTCCGTGAGGATCGATCAGGTGCGACAAGGCATAGATCAGGCTGATGAAGCCGACACCCTCGAAGATCAACCCCAGGCCGAACTTGCGCGGAATGGAAGGCTCCTTGTGGCGCTTGGCCAGCCAGCCCCAGGCCAGCGCGGTCACCGGCGCCAGCGCCACCACCCACAGCGGCGTCATCGCCTGGAACCAGCCCACGGGGAACATCCAGCCGCCGAACATCTGCCGATCCACCAGGTTTTCGGCCAGGAAATTGAAGGTGGTGCCGAACAGGTAATAGAACACCCAGAACAGCACGTTGAAAGCGAAGATGATCAGCATGGCGATAACGCGATGGAGCTGCACGCGATCGTGACGCAAGGCTTCGGCAATCAGCACCACCACCATGCCGACGAACAGCACACCCATTACCCATTGCAGACCCACGGCACCCAGCTTGGCGAGCAGCAGATACGTCACCGGCACGGCGATCGCCACGCCAACCACCACTTGCAGCACACGCATACGGCTCTCGCTGCCCGGCGCCGGACGCCCCACGCCACGCAAGCCACGCCGCCCGAACCAGAACCACAGTAGGCTCAAAAGCATGCCCACACCGGCCGCTGCGAACACGATGCGGAAGTTCTGCTGCAGCGGTGTCTTGGTGAAATAGCTGGCCATCCAGCCGGTGATGATTGGCGCCAGGAAGGCACCGCAGTTGATGCCCATGTAGAACAGCGTAAAGCCGCGATCTCGGCGTTCGTCGCCAGGCGGGTAGAGCTGCCCCACCATCGAGGAGATATTCGGCTTAAACAGAGCATCACCCACGATCACCATCGCCAATCCGAACAGCAAGGCATCGCGGCTAGGGATCATCAGCACAAACAGGCCCGCCGACATGACCACAGCACCGAGCAAGATCGAGCGCTGATAGCCGATGATCTTATCGGCCACGTAGCCCCCAAACACACCGAAGGCAAACGCCAGCGCTACGTAAGCACCGAAGATACTGCTGGCCCAGCCCTGCCCGGTGGGATCACCGTTGTAGAACTGCGCTACGGCATACAGCGCCAGCACCCAGCTGAGGCTGTAGTACGCGAAGCGCTCCCAGAACTCCGTCATGAACAGCATCCACAACGGGCGCGGGTGGCCAAACAGTTGTGGAAAGTCGGGCGTGGCCTGGACGCCGGCTTCGGAATGCTGGTTCACGAGGTTACCCCTTTGGCTTCAATCAAATTTAAGAAGATGTAACGAGCCAAACGCATTCCGTCAAATGCAACGCAGCAACATGGGCCAGCTATCGCCTCGGCGAAGGCCAATATCTATTCCGAATACCTTGCACAAAACGCTCAAACTGGCATGTTCTTGCGCATCTCGCTCGGCATGTCTGCGATGCCCTGTCGCGTAGGTTGGGGTGCAAACCCCAACATGGAGATGCATGCGCATGAGAGCGTTGGGGTTTGCACCCAACCCACAAATCAGCGCATCTCTAGCTTCCCAATACGGTGCGCACATCCAGCAGCTCAGGAAAGAACTCCAGGTCCAGCGCCTTCTTCAAGAAGGCAACGCCAGAGGAACCTCCCGTGCCGCGCCGGTGTCCGATGATCCGCTCCACTGTTTTCATATGGCGGAAACGCCAAAGCTGGAAACTCTCTTCCATGTCCACCAGTTGCTCGCACATGTGGTACTCCGGCCAGAACGCCGCACGCTGTTCATAGATGCGCTTGAACACCGGCAATAAATCTTCATGGCGCTGATACGGTTCGCTCCAATCACGCTCGATCCGCGCGGCCGGCACGGCATGGCCGCGGCGCGCAAGATAGCGCAGGAATTCGTCGTACAAACCGGGCGCTTCCAGCGCGTCACGCAAACGCGCCTGCGCCGCCGGATCATATTCGAACACCTTGAGCATCTGTGCATTCTTGTTGCCCAGCATGAACTCGATGATGCGGTATTGCAGCGATTGAAAGCCGGACGACGAACCCAGCGCGTCGCGAAATTCCAGGTATTCCGACGGGGTCAGCGTCTCCAGCACCGCCCACTGTTCGAACATCTGCCGCTGCACGTGCTTCACGCGCGCAAGAATTTTCAGGCACTCGTTCACATCATCCACACGCAGATGCGCGATGGCCGAGGTCAGTTCATGGATGATCAGCTTCATCCACAGTTCGGCCACTTGGTGCATCACAATGAACAGCATTTCGTCGTGATGCGGAGGCTGGGTGAGCGGCTGCTGTGCGGCAAGCAGTTGATCCAACCGCAGATAGCCTCCATAAGTCGTCCGGCCGCTCAGGTCGAGTTCGATGCCTGCCTCGAGGTCCCGCTGGTTTTCCGTCATGGCGCCCGCAAACCCGCAAAAAAATGGAATGTTAACCGTTATGACGAACCCCTACGTACGGAGTCGCATGCTGCAGTGTACCTTGCGATGCAGCAAGGCGGCCTGCTAAAAAATGCCGTTTGTCTGGGTCCAAAAGGTCGCTCTGACTACACACACAACGTGGTGACGCCCACGTAAAATAAGTCAAAGCATCCGCAGCGCGCCTGGCCCCACTGGATGGGCCGCGCCTCCCCCCGCACCGTTTTCCCCTACCCTTTCCGGGAGCGAGTCGTGTCCATCGCCGCCAAGTTTGAAATCGAATATCTGCAATATCTCGATGCCGAAGGCAAGCAGGTTCGTGATGACCTGCCTGCATTCACCAAAGACCTCGACCATATGGTCGAGTTGTACAAGCTGATGATGTCCACCCGCGTGTTCGACGCCAAATCGGTGGCACTGCAACGTACCGGCAAGCTGGGCACCTATGCAAGCTGCCTCGGTCACGAAGCCTCTCACGTCGGCATCGGCAGCGCCATGAAGCCGGAAGACGTGCTTGCCGTGAGCTATCGCGAATACGGCGCGCAGCTTTACCGTGGCGTGCAGCCGCGCGAGGTTTACATGTACTGGGGCGGCGACGAGCGCGGCAACGATTACCAGAACGAACCCGCACGTCACGACTTCGCCTGGTCGGTGCCGATCGCCACGCAATGCCTGCACGCCGCAGGCACCGCGCTGGCATTCAAGATCCGCAATGAAAAACGCGTAGCCGTGTGCACGATTGGTGACGGTGGTTCGTCGAAAGGGGACTTCTACGGCGCCATCAATATTGCCGGCGCACAGAACCTGCCGATGGTGGCGGTGATCGTTAACAACCAATGGGCCATCTCGGTACCGCGCAAGATCCAGTCCGGCGCACCGACGCTGGCACAAAAAGGTATTGCCGCCGGCCTCTACTGCATCCAGGTGGACGGTAATGACATCATCGCCGTGCGCAAGGCGATGGAGGATGCGCTGGAACGCGCTCGCAACGGTGAAGGTGGCAGCGTGCTGGAACTAGTCACCTATCGCCTCAGCGATCACACCACCGCCGACGATGCACGCCGCTACCGCGGCGAGCAGGAAGTGAAGGATGCCTGGGCGAAGGAGCCGATGAAGCGCCTGCGCAACTGGCTGGTCGCCAAGAAGGTGTGGGACGACGCAAAGGAAGAAGCCTGGAAGGCCGAGTGCGACGAGTGGATGGACAACGAGGTGAACGCCTACCTCCAGACCAAGACCCAGCCCGTCACGGCGATGTTCGACTACACCTTCGCCGAAGTCCCCGCAGACCTCGCCAAACAGCGCGACCTCGCGCTCTCGCTCGACAAGAAGGCGCACTAAGCCATGGCACAGATCACTCTTATCGAAGCCGTCACCCAGGCGCTTGCTTATGAAATGGCCCATGACGACAGCGTCGTCGTGCTGGGCGAGGACGTTGGCGTCAATGGTGGTGTGTTCCGCGCCACGCAGGGTTTGCAGGAAAAATTCGGTCCGCTGCGCGTGCTCGACACGCCGCTGGACGAAACCACCATCGGCGGCGTTACCGTGGGTCTTGCCGCGGCAGGCATGAAGCCGGTAGCCGAAGCGCAGTTCGAAGGCTTCATCTACCCGATGATGGAGCAGATCGCCTGCCACGCTGCGCGCATGCGCAACCGCACGCGCGGACGCCTTACCGTGCCGGCCGTATGGCGCGCGCCGTGGGGCGGCGGCATTCGCGCGCCGGAGCATCACTCCGAAGCGAACGAGCACCTGTTCACCAACATCCCCGGCCTGCGTGTAGTGATGCCTTCGTCGCCCGCACGCGCGTATGGCTTGCTGCTCGCTGCGATTCGCGATCCAGATCCGGTGATGTTCTTCGAACCGAAGCGCATCTATCGTCAGTACAAAGAGGAAGTGCCGGACGACGGCGAGGCGCTGCCGCTCGACGTGTGCTTCGTGCTGCGCGACGGCACCGACGTCACTATCGTCACCTGGGGCGCGCAGGTGAAAGAGGCGCTTGAAGCTGCCGACGCGCTGGCCGAGGAAGGCATCAGCGCTGAAGTCATCGATGTCGCCACGCTCACGCCGCTTGACTTCGACACCATCGCCGAATCGGTACAGAAAACCGGCCGCTGCGTGATCCTGCACGAAGCACCCAAGACGGCCGGTTTCGGTGCGGAAATCGCTGCACGCATCGCCGAGGAATGCATCTACGACCTGCTCGCGCCCGTAGAGCGCGTGACCGGTTGGGATACGCACATCCCGCTGTTCCGTCTGGAGATGAAATACCTGCCGAGCGCCGAGCGCGTGGTGGAGGCCGCCAAGCGCACGCTCGCGGCATCCTGACGTCCTCAGCCCTTCCCCTGCTACGCGCGGGGGAGGGAGCAAAAAACCGAACACAAACTCACATTTCGGAACTCCGAACATGGCCGACATCAAGACGTTCTACCTGCCGGACCTCGGCGAAGGCCTGCCCGACGCAACCATCGTCGAGTGGCACGTGAAGGAAGGCGACACCATCAAGCTCGATGCACCGCTGGTATCGATGGAAACCGCCAAGGCCGTCGTCGACGTGCCCTCCCCTTACACCGGCAAGGTCACCAAGCTGCACGGCGCTGCCGGCGACGTGATCGAAACCGGCGCTGCGCTGGCCGAATTCGAGCCGGACCCGAACGCCAAGCAACGCGCGGAAGCCGAATCCACCGGCCATCATCACGGCCCCAAGAAGCCTGCCGCAGCGGAAGCAAAGAAGGTCACCGCCTCCGATGAAGGCGGCGAAATCGAAGCCAGCAACGGCAACGCCGAGCGCGAAGACGAAGGCACCGTGGTCGGCGCCATGGTCAGCGGCAGCCACGTGCACGTCGAACAGGCTTCCAGCGTCGGCGGCGTGAAGGCGGTGCCGGCCGTGCGGGCCTTGGCGAAGAAATTCAAGGTAGATATCACGCGTGTGCGCGGTACTGGCGCCGATGGCGTGGTGACCATGCAGGACGTGAAGAACGCCGCCGCCAACGGTACCGCTGCGCTTGGCGCGGCACCGGCTCGCGCCGTGCCGGCCTCCGCCGGCCGCCATCTCGCGCCCGAGCTGCCACAGCCGGAACCGGCACGCACCGCCGTGTCGCTCGCCGGCAAGCCGGTGCGCACCGCGCCGCCGAGTGTTAAGGCCAGTGGCCAGCCGGAACAGCTCAAGGGCGTCCGCCGCAACATGGCGCGCGTGATGGCCGAAGCACACGCCAACGTGGTGCCTACCACGCTGGTGGACGATGCCGACCTGCATGCCTGGATCGGCAAGCAGGACATCACCGCACGCCTGATCCGCGCGATCGTCGCAGCTTGCAAGACCGTACCTGCGCTCAACGCCTGGTTCGACGGCAAGAACCTCACCCGCACTTTGCATCCGCACGTGGACATCGGCATCGCCGTGGATACGGAAGATGGCCTGTTCGTGCCGGCTCTGCGTAATGCCGACGTGCTGGACGGCACCGGCATCCGCGCCGGTATCCAGCGCCTGCGCGCGCAGGTGGAAGATCGCACGATCCCTTCCTCGGAACTCAGCGGCTACACCATCAGCCTGTCCAACTTCGGCATGTTTGCTGGCCGCTACGCCACGCCAGTGGTGGTACCGCCGTGCGTAGCGATCATCGGCGCCGGCAAGCTCAGCCATGACGTGGTTGCGGTGATGGGTGGCATCGAAGTGCACCGCCGCATGCCGATCAGCCTCACGTTCGATCATCGTGCGGCAACCGGCGGCGAAGCAGCGCGCTTCCTGAAGGCGCTGTTGGACGATCTGTCATCGCCGAATTGATCGATCTATCAGACCACAAAAAAAGCGCCCGCAATGGGCGCTTTTTTGTGACTTCCATAGTCGTCAGGTTTGTTGCAGAAATTAAGCCTGTTGACCGTTTTGGCAGTCGCAACAGGGCAGCGCATAGAGCGACAAGGTAAAACTAGGCTTTGGCGCAATCGTTCAAACGCAAGTGCCGCGTTTCCGGTGCCCAGAAGATCGACACTGCCATGCCGACGACCAGCACGACTGCCAGCGCCATCATTGATACTTGCAGCCCGAAGACTTTCATGCTGATCGGCAGCAGGAAGACGCCCACCGCTGAGCCAAGACGGCTGCATGCGATGGCAAACCCCACACCACTGGCTCGCACTTCCGTAGGAAAGCATTCGGGTGGGTATACACCGACCAGGTTGGACACGGCCGACAGCGTGGCGGTGAATAGTGCGAACGACGCCACCATGGCCAGGGATGCCGATGCGGGCAGTAGGCTCAGCAACGCCAATGACGCCGCAGTGATAGCGAAAGAACTGATCAAAAACGTGCGTCGCTGCAGCTTGACCGTCAACCAGATGCCCGCCACTGCCCCCGCTACCAACAGGCCGTTCAGTAGAAGGTCCGCGCCACTGTCGTCCGGTAGGTGAATGATCTGCAGGATGCTCGGTAAAAAGGTGTAAATCGCAAAATACGGAATCACCAAACACACGAAGAAGATGCAATTGAATGCTGTTCGGCGAATCATGTCGCGTTGGAACAGACGTGCGAAACCGCCCGAAACGTGGTCATCGTCGCGTGCACTGATATCCAGCACCACCTCTGGGCCGAAATGCTTCTTTACCACGGCATCCGCTTCGGCTTGGCGCCCCTTGTTGAACAGCCAACGCGGTGATTCCGGCGTACCCATGCGCAAGATCAGCACGATCAACGCAGGTACACCGCTCGAGGCTAGCAGCCAGCGCCACGCATCGGGATCGGTCGAGTGCTGCACGAAATGCATGCCAATCAGGTTGGCCACCACGTAACCAACGGTCCATATGACACTGAATGAGCCAAGTAACATGCCGCGATGTTTGCGCGGCGAGAACTCGGCAAGCATGGCGTGCCCCACCGCAAAATCCCCACCCATACCCAAGCCCAGCAAGGCGCGTAGCAGGCACAGCATCAGCGGCGTGTCGACATAGAATTGCGCGAAGGCCGCGGCGGTGATGATCACGAAGCTGAGCAGGAAGATCTTTTGCCTGCCTACCCGATCGGATAGCCAGCCGAACAGAAGGCTGCCGAGAAAGATGCCTAGGAGTGTGGAGCTGCCGATCAGGCCTTCCCATAACGCGCGGTGTTCCGCCTGCACGCCTGGTATCTGATCCACGAAAGGCGTCAAAGCATAGGCAATGGTGCCGATCGCGTAGCCTTCCGTAAGGTGCGCACCGAAAGTAAGCGCGGCGATCTTGCAATGGAAGAAGTTGAGCGGCACGTCATCCAGCAGAATCTTTCCAGCTCTCTGTCTGGCGCCTTCCCCGTAGCCGGCTGGTGCCTTCGCAACCAGTGTCTGTCCATCTCCGCTACCCATGGCTCCTCCTTCCATTGCGGGGCGCGGGCTGCGCCCCCGTTGCATACGCCGTTGGTGTGCCTCGTTTTCTCTTTAACCGTCTAGACCACCTAACATGAGGTACTTCAGCTCCATGTACTCGTCGATACCGTATTTGGAGCCCTCACGGCCAAGGCCGGATTCCTTTACGCCCCCGAACGGGGCCACTTCGGTGGAAATGATCCCCTCGTTGATGCCCACCATGCCGCTTTCCAGCGCGCCGGCCACGCGCCAGCTGCGGGCGATATCACGCGTGTAAAAATAAGCAGCCAGGCCATAAGGCGTACCGTTGGCTGCGGTCACGACTTCTTCCTCGGAGTCGAAACGGAAACAGGCGGCGACCGGGCCGAAGGTTTCTTCCTGAGCGATCAGCATGCCGTGCGTGGCATCCACTAGCACGGTCGGTTCGAAGAACGTGCCACCCAACGCATGCGGCTTACCGCCCATAAGAACACGCGCTCCTTTGACCACGGCATCCGCCACATGCTCCTGCACTTTGATCAACGCAGCCCGGTTGATCAACGGGCCTTGCTCGAAGTCGCCGGCGAGTGCATCGCCGACGCGCAGCCTACTTACAGCATCCACCAGTGCCTGGGTAAAAGCTTTATAAATGCCGTTTTGCACATAGAAGCGGTTCACGCAGACACAGGTCTGTCCTGTATTGCGGAATTTGGACGCGATCGCACCGCGCACCGCTGCATCGATATCGGCATCATCAAACACGATGAAGGGTGCGTTGCCACCCAATTCGAGCGAAAGCTTCTTGAGCGTATCCGAGCACTGACGCGCCAGCAGCTTCCCGGTACGGGTGGAACCCGTAAACGAAAGCTTGCGCACGATGCTGGAACCCGTAAGCACAGTACCGATGGCTATGGCATCACCGGAAACAATGTTGAACACACCCGCAGGAATCTCGGCGAGTTCAGCCAGCACGGCCAGTGCGAAGGCGGACAGCGGCGTTTCCTCCGAAGGCTTGAGCACCATGGTGCAACCGGCAGCCAACGCAGGCGCCGCTTTGCGGGTGATCATGGCGAGCGGAAAGTTCCATGGCGTGATGGCGGCGACGACGCCAATCGGCTCACGTACGACCAGAATCTTCGCGTGTGGTGACGGACTGGGAATGACGTCGCCATAAGCGCGTTTGGCCTCTTCAGCGAACCACTCGAGGAAGCTCGCCGCATACGCAACTTCGCCGCGAGCCTCGGCCAGAGGCTTGCCTTGTTCGCGCGACAACAACTCAGCCAAGGCTTCGCGATGCACCAACATCAACTCGCCCCAACGGCGCATCCTGCTGCTTCGTTCTTTCGCAGTCAGCGCACGCCAGGCGGGAAACGCTTTGGCGGCGGCATCCACGGCTTCTTGTGCCTCGGCGCGACCACCTTTGGCTACCTCGGCAACGACGGAACCAGTCGCCGGGTTATAGACGGGATAGGTTTCCGAACTGCCGCGCCAATGGCCATCGATGTAATGGCCATTGCGCAGAAGGCTGGTCTCAATGCTCCGATCGCCGTCGTTCATGCTGTTTTCTCCTTGTCATTTGCAAACCATCCCTGTGCCGGACGCGGCTCACGCGCGATGCGGCGACCTGCGGTGTAATCGTTAATCAGATCACACGGCGTGTAGTTGCGTTCCAGTTCGAACAGATCGTCTTCGTCCAGCTTCATGTTGAGCGCAGCCATTGCACTGTCGAACTGAGTGGGAGAATCCGCACCCACCAGCATGCTGGTGACATGCGGCCGCGCCAGCACCCAAGCCTGAGCAATCTGCGCAGCCGACACGCCGTGACGCTCGGCTACACGTGCAGCCGATGCAGCAACCGCCTGAGAGGCGTCATCACCGTACATTTGCGCGGTGAAGAAATCCGTCTTGTTTCGAGTGGATTTCACATCGCCTGTAAGCAGGCCGCGTGCCAGCGGGCTGAACACCGACACGCCGATGCCCTGGTCGGCGCAGTAAGGAATCATCTCGCGCTCTTCCTCGCGATAGGCAAGATTGAGCTGCAATTGCATGTTGATGGGCTTGTCCCAGCCATGCCGTTCACACGCCTGGATGATCTTGGCGAGCTGCCAGGTGTACATGGTGGACACACCGACGTAGCGTGCCTTGCCACTGCGGACGATGTCGTTCAACGTACCCATGGTTTCTTCCACAGGCGTATTCACGTCGAAGTAATGCAGCATGTAGATGTCGACGTAATCCATGCGCAAACGGGTGAGCGAACCGTCGATGCCATCCATGACGTGCTTGCGCGAATGGCCACCCGCGTTGGGATAGCTGCCCATGTCGTAGCCCACCTTGGTGGTGATCACGACTTCCTCGCGCCGCACCAGGCGCTTGAGAATGCGGCCGACCACTTCCTCACCCACGCCGGTGGAATAGAAATCCGCCAGATCAATGAAATTGACACCGGCCTCGAGCGCGTGCCGCACGATCGGCTCGCTCTGCGCTTCGTCAAAAATCCACGGTTTCCACTGCGGTGTACCCATGTTCATGGTGCCGAGGCAAAGCCGTGACACCTCAAGGCCGGATCGGCCGAGACGTACGTATTCCATGTGCGGCTCCTGCTGTCCCTCAAGCCTTGGGGGTGTAGAACGGATTGCTGACGTTGGCAGCCGCAGCGAACACATCCCTGCGATCCGGCAGGCCGAGCATCGCGGCGCGGATGGCGTTCTTGCAGGCGCGGTAGTTGTTCTCGTAGACAGCGTCGAGATCGTCGCAAGCAGGATTCACCCAATTGGCCGACACGATGACCCAATCGTTGTTCGCCTCCGGCGGCAGCACACCCTCTTCCAGCGACTCCGCAACGGCCTTGGCGATGCCAGCCTGCGAGGCACCCCACGTAGCGTTGCCGTGGAATTCATTGGCGATCTGCGCCTTGTTGACGTACAGCGTCAGCGGTTTGGTGGGCACGCCCGGGCGGGCAATGATCACGAACGGCGCATGCCCTGCAGAAGGTGTGGCCAGTGCGGTGGCGAATGCCTGCCCTGCAGGGCCATGGCGAGGACCGACCAGCACGTTGATGTGCGCGAGGTTGACGCCGGGTCCTTCGAATCCTTCACCAATGTAAAGCAGCTTGCTATCCGTTGCGCTCATGTCTTCCGTCACCCCAAAAACCTTCGAAGGTTCGATTGTGCGGTGGGCGTAGCGGATAAGTGAGCCAACTTGTTCCGATATAAAGCTCGGTGATTGCCGTATGTGTCGTACTGCTATCCCTACAAGAAACTCGTATCTTTATCGCCGTGTAGTTTGGCAGCGGCTGGATTGAAAAACATGCTGGCAGGCGTGCTGCGTGAAAACGGCATACGCTTCCACCTGAAGCTTCCCATCAAGCGATTTCCGCCGTCATCTGCAACGGCAGGCGCATGATGACTTCCAGGCCGCCATCACCCAGGTTTCCCGCCGTCACTTCCCCGCCATGGGCCTGCATCACTCGCTGCACGATCGCCAGCCCCAGCCCGTGGCCGCTGGCTTGCGCAGCATTGGTGCCGCGGAAAAAGGGCCGGAACATGAGGTGCAACTCTTCCTCCGGCACACCAGGCCCGTTATCGCTAACACGCAGTTCGGCGAATGACTCACGATGTCCTAGCACGATCTGCACGACACCACCGGACGGACTGAACTTGATGGCATTGGCGATCACGTTGTCCAGTGCGCGCTCAAGCAGAATGCTGCTGCCCTGCACGGTGGCCGGCCCATCATCCGTCATCTGCAAAGCAATACCGCGTGCTTCGGCATCGATGCGCGTAGCAGCAACGCGATCTCTGGTCAGCGCAACCAGATCGACCGATTCGCGCACCATTCCGGGCAAGCCGCCTTCCAGACGCGATAGCGCCAGCATCTCCGCGGTCATGCGGTCCATGCGGGAGATTTCATGCTCAGCGCGCTCGAAATGCGCAGCAGCCTCTTCCGGACTCACACTGTGCTGAGCCAGATCAAGAATCAGATGCAATCGCGCGAGCGGTGAGCGTAATTCGTGCGAGAGATCCTGCAGTACACCACGATCGTGCGCCACCAGATGTTCGATGCGCTCGGCCATGCCGTTGAAATCACGCGCGAGCTGACCGAGCTCGTCATGTTTGTTGCTCCAACGCCGATCCACGCGCGTCGTAAATTCGCCCGTGGCCATTTTGTGGGTGGCTTCGCGCATCGCTTCCACCGGCCGGGATACGCTGCGCGCCACCCACCAGCCGATGGCGGCGATCATCAATAGCGAAAGCCCCAACTGCACGCCAAGCAAAATCTTTCCACGTGTCCGTGGAGGAATGCGCGAACGCGAACTGCTTACCGCCACAAGTTGCCGCACACGCCCGTCCGTACCTGTCACGTTCTGTACGGCGACGTAGAAGCCGGGCCACGGATGCAACGCGATGTCGTTGCCAGATGCCAGCCAATCCGGCAGCACATCGCGTATCGATGGCGGCAGACGTATGTCGCGCAGGGGGACTCCTTTTTCATAGAGCGTGGCATCCACACCTTGTTCGCGTTGCTGCCTTACCCAGTCGTTCAGTCCACCAGGCCCTCCCTTTTCATAGGCCTGTTCGGCGGCCTGCGCCAAGGCTGGCCAATCGAAGTCCTGTTGCATCGAAAAGGTAATGAAGCTGCGCGTCAGCAAGCCGCCGAGCATCAGCACCAATACATTGGCGATGCAGACGGAAATGAGCAGGCGCCAGAACAGTGGGCTGCTAAAAGGGCTTTTGAAGGAACTCATGCCGGCGCCGCGCTATTGGGTACCAACACGTAACCGGCGCCGCGCACGGAATCAATGCGTGGCGCCTGCCCCGACGCTTCCGCCAGCTTGTGGCGAAGCCGGCTGACGTGCACGTCAATGCTGCGGTCGAAGCGCTCCAGCTCACGCCCCAATGCCACGCGTGTCAGCGAGGTCTTATCGATCACTTCACCGGCACGTTGCACCAGCAACAACAGCAGCGCGAATTCAGCACCCGTGAGGTTGAGTTCCTGTTCGCCGGCAAATGCACGCCGTTCACCAGGGTGCAAGCGCAATACACCGGCAGTGAGCTCGCCTACGCTTTCCACCGTGTGACGGCGCAATTGGGCGCGCACGCGTGCCAACAGTTCGCGCGGCAGGCATGGCTTGGAAAGATAATCGTCCGCGCCCAGTTCCAGACCGACCACGCGATCCACCGGCTCGCCACGTCCGGACAACATGATTACCGGCAGGCGATACTGCGCACGCAAGTCGCGCAAGGTATCCAGGCCGCTGCGGCCAGGCATCATGACATCGAGAATCAAGAGATCCGGGCGCAAAGCCGGATCGCGCAGACGCGCCAGCACTCCTTCGCCATCGTGCACCACTTCCACCTGCAGGCCTTCGCGCCGCAGGTATTCGGCGAGCAGCGAACACAGCTCGCGATCGTCATCGCCAATCAATATTCGGGACATTATCCAAACCGTCGACAGAACCTACTTACTATCGCATGACAACTGCGAGCCGCCGCCTGTCGCTTGCGCTGGGCTGACTTTACCCTTCTTTACAACGCAGCAAAGATCTTAAACCTGCCCCTGCTTTCCAATAGTCACAACAAAATCCTCCACCCAAGCAGGAGTTGCACCATGCGTAAGTCGATCACCCTATCTCTCATTCTCTCGGCAGCGATCGGCGTGTCCGCGCTGGCCTTCGCCCAGGGCGGTCCTGGTTTCGGTCCTGGCATGCACGGCCATCACGGCGGTGCCGAAATGGCCCTCCGCGGTTTGAACCTCACCGATGCCCAGAAGGCCCAGATCAAGCAGATCGTGCAGCAGAGCTTTGCCTCGCTGAAATCACAGGGACAGGCCGTTCACCAGCAGCGCGAGGCATTCGAAGCACTGTCGCCGAACGCGTCCAACTACCAGTCCGCTGCGGCCAGCCTGGCCCAGGCGGAAGCCAACTTCACCAGCGCCCGCATCACTGCCCGGGCTGCTGTCACGGCGCAGATCTACAACACCGTGCTGACCAGCGCACAGCAAAGCCAGTACACCAGCAACAAGGCTGCGGCACAGGCCCGCAAGGCACAGTGGCAGCAGTTCAAGGCCGAACACCCGCTGCCGTCGAGCGCCAGCTCGGCCCAGTAAGGCGCGACAAAGCATAAGAAGAACATCGGTTAGCGATTCTTAGCGGACGTTCTAGCCGATAACCTGAGCGATCGCCGCTGCACCGGCGATCGCTTTTTTATTGCCCATCCAAACCCTGCTTCCTGGACAGAGAGCACTGTCACGCATTTGTCTTGCGCAGCCCGTAGCTTTCCTGGTGCTGACCACCGAGGGCAAGCTCATGCAGACGGAAGCAACCGCAGTCAGTACGGCCACCTCCACCCAGGGCTCCGGACGGATATTCGGCATTCTGTTTGGCCTGATCTTGCTGGCAGGCGCGGGATATGCGGGCTTGCACCTCGTCGATGATCTTTCCATCGTGCGCTCGCATTCGTTCACCCCATTCGTCCTGCTGGGCGTGGCTTTGCTGATCGCCCTGGGTTTTGAATTCGTGAACGGTTTTCACGATACGGCCAATGCGGTGGCGACGGTGATCTACACGCATTCGATGCCAGCCAATCTGGCGGTGATCTGGTCGGGGATCTTCAACTTCCTGGGCGTGCTGACGTCCTCGGGCGCCGTAGCGTTCACGGTGGTATCCCTGCTGCCGGTGGAACTGATCCTGCAGGTAGGCAGCGGAGCCGGTTTTGCGATGGTGTTCGCGCTGCTGTTCGCAGCCATTCTCTGGAATCTCGGCACCTGGTATTTCGGCTTGCCGAATTCGTCCTCGCACACCCTGATCGGGTCGATCATCGGCGTGGGCCTTGCCAATCAGTTGACGGCGGTAAAAAGCGGTACCAGCGGCGTGGATTGGAATGCCGCCTTCGGCGTGCTGCGCGGCCTGGTCTTTTCGCCTATCGCCGGCTTTATCCTTGCTGGCCTGCTGATGTTGTTGTTGAAGGCGTTGATCAAGATTCCCGCCCTGTATCGTGCGCCGGAAGGAAACAAGCCGCCGCCGTGGCCGATTCGCGCGCTGCTGGTACTTACTTGCACCGGCGTGAGTTTCAGCCATGGTTCCAACGACGGCCAGAAAGGCATGGGTCTGATCATGCTGATCCTGATCGGCACCGTGCCTACAGCCTATGCATTGAATGGCGCCGTATCCGGTGGCCAGGTGCAGACCTTCCATCAAGTGACGGTGCAAACCCAGCAAGTGCTGGACACCCTCGACCACGGCGTGCATGCGAACGGCAATCCGCGAGACCTCGTCACGGCGTCACTGCAACAGCACAAACTTCTGCCCGGCACGATTCCCGCGCTGTCGGCACTGCTGGCCAACATCGACCAGCAAATAGGCAACCGCCCGTCACTGCGCTCAGTGCCGCAGGAGCAGATGGGCAACGTACGCAACGACATCTACCTGGCGAATGCCGCCATTCCACTGGTGTTGGCGCAACCGGACGTGAGCGGTGACCAGAGCAAGACGCTTACGACCTGGCGCGGTCTTGCTGCCAAGGCCACGCAATTCATTCCGGCTTGGGTAAAGGTGGCCGTTGCACTGGCACTGGGCCTCGGCACCATGGTGGGTTGGAAGCGCATCGTGGTGACAGTCGGCGAGCGCATTGGCAAAGAGCATCTCACCTATGCACAAGGTGCATCGGCCGAGTTGATCGCCATGGGCTTGATTCAAGCAGCCGACATGTACCACCTGCCAGTCAGCACCACACACGTGCTGACATCGGGCGTGGCCGGCACGATGGCGGCAAACGGTTCAGGCCTGCAATGGGCCACCGTGCGCAATCTGCTGATGGCGTGGGTACTCACCTTGCCCGCGTCGATCCTGCTGGCAGGCGTGCTCTTCGTGGCGCTCAAGCATCTGTTCTGAGTTTCGCGCAACCTGCACACGCAACAAGCTGAAAACAGTGCTTTGGCGATGCGAGCACATCGCTGAACCGACGCAAAGTTTCGTTGCATTTTGCCACGTCGCCTTCATGCACCGCCTGCTGCCATGTGCAGGCGGATCCAATCCGTGTGAGCTAGCGGAACGATGCAACCCTCCCTACGACACGTAAGGGAGGGAGCGCTTCTGCTCACTCACTTTTTTCTTGCTCGGCAAGCGAGTCGAGGGCTGCACGCAGGTAGCTCAACGCTTCATCGCGCTCGAGTTCGTCCGCGTATTCCGGCGCGGTGGCAACGGGTTCGTCATCCAGCGCCAATACCAATGAGCGCGGCAAGCTGCGCACGGTAGCGGCCGCACCACCGAGTGTCTTCAGGCGCTTTTGTACCGCACCGGCTTCTTTGGGGTCTTTGAAGGATTTGGATAGCAGCAGCTCCTCGCCTTCCGACGAAAACAGGCGGAAGCGGAAGCTGCCATCACTATCACGGAAACTGGCAAAGCGCGGCGGCTTGGCAGCCTTCTGCACCTGCGTGGATTTACCGGCAGCCACGTTGGCCGACGACATCGCGCGCAGACCTATCGCATCGCGCAATGCCGCGATTTTCGGACCGGCAATCGCACGTGCCTTGCGTGCACCTTCGCGCAGGATGCCTTCGATGTCGGCAGGGCGCGCGATCAGCTGTTCATAGCGCTCACGCATCGGCGCGATATCGGCTTCCAAACGCTCATACAGCACCTGCTTGGCCTCACCCCAGCCTATGCCCTCTTCCAGTGCGCGGCGGAATGCATGGCTTTCGGTTTCGCTGGCGAAAGCGCGGAAGATGGTAAACAGCGAGGAGCTTTCCGGATCCTTCGCTTCGCCCGGCATGCGCGAATCGGTCACGATGCGCATGATGATTTCACGCAAGTGCTTTGCGCCGCCGGCAAACAACGGAATAGTGTTGTCGTAGCTCTTGGACATCTTGCGGCCGTCCAATCCCGGCAACGTGGCAACCTGTTCCTCGATCACCACTTCGGGCAAGACAAAAAACTCGCGGCCGTAGATATGATTGAAACGCTGCCCGATGTCGCGCGCCATTTCGATGTGCTGGATTTGATCACGCCCCACCGGCACTTGTTGCGCATCGAACGCGAGGATGTCCGCCGCCATCAGCACCGGGTACATGTATAGGCCTGCGGTAATACCTGCATCCTGGTCTTCACCGGTTTCGGTGTTCTTGTCGACCGCCGCTTTGTAGGCATGCGCACGATTGAGCAAGCCTTTCGCGGTAACGCAGGTCAAAAGCCACGTGAGTTCTGGAATTTCCGGAATATCGGACTGCTGATAGAACGTCACCTTATCCGGATCCAATCCCGCCGCCAGCCAGGTGGCTGCAATTTCCAGGCGCGAACGTTCGATGCGGGCCGGGTCATCGCTCTTGATCAGCGCGTGATAGTCGGCCATGAAAAAGAACGCATCGACGTCGGTACGACGGCTGGCAGCAATCGCCGGCCGAATTGCGCCGACGTAATTGCCCAAGTGCGGCGTACCGGTGGTGGTGATGCCTGTAAGGACGCGTGTTTGCATGCGGCAATCCAAAGAAGGTCAAACACCCGCGCACCCTGCGCGGGCCGGATTTTGCAGTGTACGGGCTTTAATCGGGTTCGCGCATCAAGGTGGACTTGCCGAACAACGATTCCACCAACTCCACCGCCAATCTTGCCGTGCGGTTGCGCTTGTCGTAGGCAGGATTCAACTCGACGATGTCCAGCGAGCCCAGGCGACCGGCATCGGCAATCATTTCCATGCACAGCTGCGCTTCGCGATAAGTCGGGCCGCCACGCACGGTGGTGCCTACGCCCGGCGCGATCGACGGATCCAGAAAATCCACATCGAAGCTCACATGCAGATGGGTGTTTTCATCCAGGCCGTCCAGCGCTTCTTCCATCGTGCGTTTCATGCCCACTTCGTCGATGTGGCGCATGTCGTAGATATCCATTTTCGCCTGGCGCACCAGCCGCTTCTCGCCTTCGTCCACCGAGCGGATACCGATCTGGCGAAACACATCAGGCGTGACAGCTGGCACCTTATCGCCGATTTCCACCAGCTCGCGCGGACCGGTGCCGCACAGGCAAGCCACCGGCATGCCGTGGATGTTGCCCGAGGGCGTCACCTGCGAGGTATTGAAATCGGCGTGCGCATCCAGCCACAGCACACGCAACTTGCGGCCCTGCTCCCGGCAATGGCGCGCGACCGCACTGATCGAACCGATCGCCAGACAATGATCGCCACCCAGCATGATCGGCAAACGACCGGTCTGCAGTTCCTGATGAATGGCGGTATGCACGGCAAGGTTCCAGGCAATCACTTCCGGCAAATGCCGATAACCGTTCTCCGGCGGCTGCCAGGGATTCATCGGTCCATGCAGATTGCCGCGATCGATCACTTCGATGCCGCGCCGGCGCAGCTTCTCCCCAAGCTGTGCCACGCGCAGGGCCTCAGGACCCATCGAGGCCCCACGGTGCCCTGCGCCGATATCGGTCGGCACGCCGACCAGTGCAACCACTTGTTTTTTCATACCACTTTGCTCGTGCTTTTTTAGTGGGATGCAAGTGTAGCCGGTCAAAGCGGCATGGGCTTACCGCTCAAGTAGCCGACCTGGCATTGCCGTGCGACCTTGCCTGATGCTTTCCCATTGTATCTTTTTGGATACAATGACCATGAAGTACATCATCAAGCAAACGGAAGAGTTTGCCCTTTGGCACAAGAGATTACGGGATGTACAGGTGCGCGCTGCAGTGACCCGCCGCTTGGAACGCGCCGCAAACGGCAATCTGGGCGACGTCAAAACCGTTCGCGAGGGCGTATCAGAGATGCGCATCGACATAAGCAAATGGTGACGACAAAACAACTCAGCAAACGGACATCAAGCGCGCACTGCGGCTTATGCAGGAGTATCAGACATGAAAAAGAAACTGCTCGCTTTCGACCCTTCGGAACTGCTCGATAGCGACGAGGCGATTGCTGCGTACCTGACCCAGGTACTGGCCGACGGCGACACGGATGAGCTGCTACGCGCCATCGGCCATGTCGCGAAAGCACGCGGCATGGCACATATTGCGGAAGAAACAGGACTCGGTCGCGAAAGTCTCTACAAGGCACTTCGCCCTGGGGCAAACCCGCGATTTGATACCGTCCTGAAGGTTTGCCACGCCATCGGCGTGCAATTCTCAGCCCACCCAATCGCTCACGCATGACGATTCGGAAACTGGTGCCGACAGTCTGACTCGAACAGACGACCTACCGCTTACAAGGCGGTTGCTCTACCAACTGAGCTATGCCGGCACTGGATCGGACATTCTAGCAGGGCTGGCCTCAAAAGCAGCCCGTGCTGTGCGAGCCGATGGCAGGGTCATGGACTCGGCTGCGCCAGTCGAAGTGCTGACTATCCGTGGGAATCAGGTCCAGCCAGTATTCGGGCACGTTTTCAGTGCGCTCGGTCATCTGGACCGGAAAGCCGGCCGCGACGATCTCATCGCGGCGTTTGCGCGCATTGGCGGGGTCCTTGAACAGACCTAGCGACACGGTGTTCTGGTTGTCGCCCGCGCTTACCACGAAGTAATCCTGGATATTGCGTGCGCCGAGTTGGCGGGCCTGTGCCAAGGCGGCCGAGTGGTTCGGACTGGGCGGCAGGTGTACCCACCAGCCGCGGGTCTGGGTCGTCTGCTCCTGGCGCGCGCGCATGCGCAGCACTTGGGCGCCGAGCGCGTTGCGGGCGATGCGCAGGTCTTCCTGCGTCGCAAACGGCCCCAGTGCCATGCATGCGTAGCTGAGGGTGTTGGCACTGGGTGCTGTGGCAGGCAATGCATTGGTGCTGGCAGTTGCAGGAGCCGAAGTCGGCGCGGCAGCCGTGGCCGGTGGTGCCATCGAAGCAGCGTGAGCCACCGTCGTCGCTGGCGGCGGCAGTTCGGAAAGCAGGTGCAACTTGGGCACGCCTGGATCGGTGGCGAAACTGGCGTGCGTGTCGTTCTGACCAAGCAGCAACCATGCGCCAACGGCGATATTCAAGGCGATCAGTAGAACAAACAGCAAGCGCAGCAGCATCGAACCATTCCCCCGAGGATGAGCGATTCTAGGAGGATGGATGCGATGGATGTGAGAGCCTGTTTGATGTCGCGGCCCACACATTGAGGCCGCGGAGCACACTGTCGGCGGCAAGCTCAGCGGGCAGGCCAAGCAGCGGCAGCAAGGTCGCCGCATCGCCGCCATCCAGCAGCAAGCACGGTGTGCCGCCCGATTGCTTGGCTACCTTCGTTGCAAAGCGTTCGATCAAGGCGGCAACCGCCTGCCAGCAGCCGGAGACAACCGCATCGGCCGTGTTGTCGGCGATATCGCGAATCGCGCCGGGCTGGTACGGCTTCACGCGTGCGGTGGCGCCGAACAGCGATTGCTGCATCAGCAACGGCCCCGGGGCGATCAAGCCGCCCAAGTGCTGCCCATCTGCCGTCAGTGCATCCAGCGTCAGCGCGGTACCAATGCCGGCCAGCACACATGGCGACGCTCCCGCCGCATGCGCCGCTACCATGGCGAGGAAGCGATCTACGCCCAGCCGTTGCGGCTCGGCGTAGGCGATACGCACACCGCAAGCTTCGGCCGGTGTACGCACCCAGTCCACTGGCCGCGCAAAAACCTCAGCGACGATGCTTTCGATCTGCGCTTCGCGCGAGGCATCGACCACCGACGCGCCAAGCACTTGCTGAGGCTGTCCCTGTTCACGCCATGCCTGTGTCAGCGCCGCCGAAACGTCCTCCTCCCACGCTGCCGCACCCCGCGCCACCCAGTTGTCGGCACTGACCAACGCCCATTTCAAACGGGTATTGCCGAGATCGAGCAGCAGCCTCATGCGCGTCGCACCGTTACGTCGGCGCTATCGATACCGCGCAAGCCCGCTGCGGTCTGCAACTGCAGCGCACCGCGCGCATCGATGCCGGCGCCGATGCCATCGAGTTCACCCATGGCACCGCTCACGCGCAGCGGCACGCCACGCAGGGCGTCGTGCTCGGCATATTCATCGACGAAAGCGCTGAAGCCTTCCTGCTCAAATTGCTGCAGGCCTTCCACCAGGCTGGTGATCAACGCCGCCGCCGCACGATTGCGGTCGGGTGGCACGCCCTGGGCAAGCGTGGCCAGATCGCAGACGGATTGCCCGGCCTGCTCGCGCAGCGCGTCGGTAAGCCGTAGGTTGAGGCCAATGCCAATCACCGCTGCGCACGGCCCCTGATATTCACCACTCAACTCGACCAGGATGCCAGCCAGCTTGCCGCCATCTGCCAGCACATCGTTAGGCCATTTCAGGCTGGCGCCATCGATGCCGAACGCGTGCAAGGCACGCAGCACGATCACCCCGGTAGCCAGTGACAAGCCCGACAGCGCCGCGAAACCCGCCTCGAACCGTTTCAGGCAAGACAGGTAGATGTTCAAGCCGGGTGGCGAAAGCCAGCTGCGCCCGCGCCGGCCGCGGCCTGCTGTCTGGGTTTCTGCCATCACGATGCTCAGGTCGGAGGCCTCGTTGCCACGCCGCTGCAATTCGCTGGAGGTGGAGTCGATCTCCCAATGGACCTCCAACGCGCCAAGCCGCCGAGCCACCGCCACCGGCAGTGCCGAACGAATCGCCTGCTCTTCCAGCATCTGGATCGGCCACGGCAGCCGGTAACCGGCCGCCCCTGCGGATTCGACCGGCAAACCACGCTGACGCAACGCCTCGATCTGCTTCCAGATCGCAGCACGGGTGATACCTGCCTCGGCGGCTAGACGCGAGCCGGAAAGTGTCTCCCCGGAAGCCAGGATGGCCAGGAGCTGTTGCGGCTGCATGGTCTCAACGATCCCGGGGATAAACGGATCGTACGGATTGCAGCAAGATAGGAGGAAGGGCAACTGACATTGAAGAAATAAACTTGAGGTTTAGGACGGCAACAAATGTTGTCAACTGCACGGCCAAGGCTTCTTTCGGAAAATCAAAAGGTTGTCTATCAACACAACCATCATGCCTTTGCTCAATAAACTATTAGTTTATCGCTTCAACAACGTTTGTTTCTTTTGTTGTCAACAAACGTTGCTTTTGACGCCATGCGTGGCACTGGCATCCAGCCGAGGTTTCTGGGACCATCGGGCGGCTAGGCTTGATGCCTTGGGGGCTTTGATCGCCATGCGCGCCACTTCATTGCTGCTCGTCTGCTTGCTCGGTCTTGGGGCTGCCGCCAACGCGGCAGCTACAAGCGGTGCTGCTTCGACTGCCGGTAGCATGGGCGGAAGCGCTGGCTGCACGGAGCACAGTAGCAGCGACCATGGCAGCAGCCATGACACATCGTCATCCAATGGGGATGCGATGAGCGTGTCGCATCACGGAGGTTCGTCCTCCTCGTCATCATCTTCCAGCAACCGCTCCGGTAACTCCGGCAGTGGCATGGATGAGAATCCCCCCCGCTTCAACAGCAACGAGTCGTCGCCCGATGGCTCCTCGCACGGTTCCTCCGGACTCAGCTGGCAGTCGCTGCTGCCCGGGTCGATCCAGTAACCGCTTTTCTTCCCAACCCGTAGCAAGTCAGGTTGGCGGCAGTGCCACGCTGAATCGTGCGCCGCCGAATTCCGGCGAGCGATCCACTGTCAACTCACCGTTATAGGCACGCACGATGTCCTGCACGATGGACAGGCCGATACCGTGGCCTTTCACGCGCTCGTCACCACGTACGCCGCGCTGCAGGATTTTCTCGACCATGTCGCCTTCGATGCCGGGACCGTCATCCTCCACACTAAGCAGCAGGCCCGGTCGTGGACGACCTGGCAGGCGTTGCGTCTTCACCACCAACAGCACATGGTGGCCCGCCCACTTGAAGGCGTTCTCCAGCAGATTGCCCATCAGCTCCAGCAGGTCGCCCTGCTCGCCATAGAACGCCGCGCCGTCCTCGATATCGAATTCGCAAAGGACATTCTTCGCGGCGTAGACCTTTTCCAGGCTTTGCACCAGGTCTTCGGCACGACCGGCGATCGGCACGGCGGCGGCAAATGTCTGGCGTCCGGTAGTCGCCGCGCGTGCGAGCTGGTAGGCAACCAGTTCGTCCATACGGCGCACCTGGTCCAGCACCGGTGCGCGAACTGCGGGAGGCAGCTCACTGGATTCCACCTGCGAACGAATCACCGCCAGCGGCGTCTTCAAGCTGTGCGCCAGGTCGGCGAGAGTGTTGCGATAACGCGTGCGTTGCTCGCGCTCACTATCGACAAAAGCGTTGATGCGCTGCGTAAGTCCGGTGAGTTCCATCGGATATTGGCTATCCAGATGATCGCTCTGGCCACGCTCGACGCGGCTCATGTCGCTGGCCACTTTGCGCAAGGGCGTAAGACTCCAGCGCAGCAGCAGCAGTTGCAGCACGATCAGCATCACACCCAGAGTGGCAAGCCAGCCGACCAGGCTGCGCCGGTATACGGTGGTGTTGCTTTCCAGTTCGTCCTCGGTCTGCGCCACCGTAAAAGTGAGATGCACCGGCGGGCGTTCCGGCGCTCCCGCCGTTGCCGGCACATCCAGCGCTATGCCGAAACTGTAGTAGTAAAGCCGTCCCAGTTCCGTATCCACCGGGCCGATGAATTGCGACTGCCCCGGTTGCATCTGGTGCAGAAAACTGAAGTCGCGCTGCAGCGCGGACGACGACTCCCAATGGAAGCCGTGGTCGCCCATCACCACGGCATACAGGCCGGAACCAGGACGGGAGAACATGGGGTCCGGTGGCGTATCCGGCAGCAACGGTGTGCCGTCACGTCGCGGGTCGGTGCCGGCGATATAAGTGATTACATAATCGTGCAGGCGGCCCTGCAGCTTGTTGAGTTCACTGTCAGCATAGGTGCGCGACAAGGTCCAGCCAACCGCGCCCAGGAAGGCGGCCAGCACGAGGCCGGTGGTAAGCGCCGCTCGCGCCGCCAGTGAGAACGGGCGGCGCTCGGCTGCATCATTCGTCTTCGCTGCGAGGGATGGCAAAGCGGTACCCGCGTCCACGCACCGTCTCGATCGGCTTCAACGTCCCTTCCGCATCCAGCTTCCTGCGCAGGCGGCCGATGAAGACCTCGAGCACATTCGAATCGCGATCGAAATCCTGTTGATAGATGTGCTCGGTGAGGTCGGCTTTCGACACCAGCTCGCCTGCATGCAGCATCAGGTATTCCAGCACTTTGTACTCATAGCTGGTGAGGTCCACCGCCTTGCCTTCCACCGTTACGGTTTGCGCCGTGGTGTCCAGCTTGATCGGCCCGCACGCCAGCACCGGCTTGGACCAGCCGCTCGCGCGGCGCACCAGCGCGTTGATGCGCGCCAGCAACTCTTCGACATGGAACGGTTTGACCAGGTAATCGTCGGCGCCGTGCTTCAGGCCTTCCACTTTGTCCTGCCAGCTGCCGCGCGCGGTGAGGATCAGGATGGGATAACGCTGGCCGGCTTCGCGCAGCGACTTGACCAGATCCATGCCCGACATCTTGGGCAGGCCCAGGTCGATGATAGCCAGATCGAACGGTACTTCGCGGCCCAGGTACATGCCTTCTTCGCCGTCCTGAGCGGTGTCCACGGCAAATCCGTCGCGTTTGAGTCGAGCCGCCAGCGTCTCGCGCAGCGGCGCTTCGTCTTCGACCAGGAGGATGCGCATCAGTGTTTCTCCTTCTTGCTTCCGCCGTTGGGGGACTTCTTGGTGGATTGTGCCGCAGGCGACACGCGGGTGGCATCAGCAGGCACGGCGATGACGCGCACATGCCCTTCAGGTGTAAGCACCTTGATGCGGTACTCTACCCTGCGACCGATATGACGCGGTTCGGCCGACAACACCTTGCCGCCGACTCGTTGCTGTACTTGCGTAACGGCCTGATCCAGGCTCATGCCTCCAGGTGGCGGCGATGACTGGGCGAGAGCCGAGCCGGCCACCAACAGCCCGGCCGCGGCCATCCATGCGAGTTGCTTCAAAGCCATAATCCCGTGATTGGGTGCCGGAGGGATCCGGCCGACGGGACATACTGCTCAACCCGGGCTGAATAATGACCGGACGGCTGAACGGACCTTCATGATGACCTTCACGCGGCGGCCAGCATCGGCGCCATGGCCTGCTCGACGAGCGCCCAGCCCGCGCCTTCCCGGTGTGCCCCTTCACTCAAGACACGCCGGAAACCACGCGCCCCCGGCTCGCCCTGGTAGAGCCCCAACAGATGACGGCAGATGTGCTTCAGCGCCGTACCCCGCGCCAGCTCTGCCTCCACATAAGGCCGCATGTGTTGCAGCACACTTTCGCGGGTTGGCAGCGGCACGCCATATAGCACCTCCTCGACCCGGGCGAGTACATAAGGATCGTGATACGCCGCACGCCCCAGCATCACACCATCCACATGCGTGAGATGTTCGCGCACCGCCTCCACCGTGGTGATGCCGCCATTGATCACTACCACCAGCTGCGGAAACTCACGCTTCAGGCGATAGACGCGCTGGTAATCCAGCGGCGGAATCTCGCGGTTTTCTTTCGGCGACAACCCTTGCAACCACGCCTTGCGTGCATGCACCACCAGCACTTCCACACCGGCATCCAGCATGGTCTCGGTGAAGTGCTGCAAATCCGCGTAGTCGTCCTGATCGTCGACACCAATACGGCATTTCACGGTAACCGGCACCGACACTGCATCGCGCATCGCCTTGACGCAGTCACCCACCAGTACCGGCTCGCGCATCAAGCACGCCCCAAACCGCCCGGACTGCACTCGGTCGGAAGGGCAGCCCACGTTGAGGTTGATTTCGTCATAACCCGCCTGCGCGCCGTGGCGCGCCGCTTCCGCCAGCTCCTGCGGATCGCTACCGCCAAGCTGCAACGCCACGGGGTGTTCCTGTTGGCTGTGTTCCAGCAACCGCAACTGCCGGCCACGCACCAGCGCCGCGCTGGTAACCATTTCGGTATACAGGCGTGCGTTGGGGGAAAGCAGGCGATGGAAGTAACGGCAATGCCTATCCGTCCAGTCCATCATGGGCGCTACGGACAGGTGCCAGTCGTTGGGGTTGATGCTGTGCATACCCATCATTCTACCTGGCTGGCGAAGTCGAGGACTTTTCCCCTCCCTTTGCCACATGCAACGCACCGTATGGCTTAGCTATACGAGTTCGAAGATAGAGCCAATCACAAGATCGGGATGGCTTGTCCTGATATCCCTGCCGTAGTTATATCCGTAGTGCACAGCCGCGACCGCCATGCCTGCTGATCGTGCTGCTTCAACATCGTTAATCGAGTCGCCTACCACCAAGCAATCGTTTGGCATAAGGGCAAGCTTTTTGGCCGTGTGCCATAGCGGCGCAGGGTCTGGCTTTTTCACGGAAAGATCGTCACCACCAACCCAGACGCTAAAGAATCTGCCGATCTGAAGATGATCGAGCAAAGGCTTTATCAAGTGCGAGGGTCTATTGGAGCAGATGGCCAAGCGACAGCCTTGTACGACAAGCGCCGGCAATGCTTCCACCACACCGTGAAAAAGCCTGGATTGACGGGTGAACTCGTCACCGAAGTGCCGCATGAACAGCGCCAATGCACGCTCGTGCACGTGCGTTACATCCTCACCCGCGAACCGCAGTGCACGCTCGACCAGCTTGCTCGCTCCATTACCCAACCAGTCTCTAACACGCACCTCTCCCGCCGGAGCATGTCCCAAATCAGCAAGCGTCCGGTCTACTGCCACCGCAAGGTCAGGCACCGTGTCGACCAAAGTTCCGTCGAGATCAAAGATGATGCCCTTGTAGCGGGCGGCAGGTTTGGTAAGGCGTTCGAAGGCATCGGCAGAAGACAAGCGAAGTTCTCTTGAAGGGACATAAATGAAGCCGCGTTGGGGCAGCAACGCACGATTATCCAGAGTCACATGGCTGAGTGATGGCAATGGCCTGCCCAAGGTGTGGCATGGCACGAAATGCCCGAGCTTTGCCTCGAAATCGAGGACCCATGTAGGTTGGGGTGCAAACCCCAACATCAGGATGCATGCGGATGCCGATGTTGGGGTTTGCACCCCAACCTACGGTTTTTGTCTCACTCAGTTTCCGATCGATGTTGCCACACACGCCTGCAACCGCGGCACGAATCGCAACAGCTTCAACTGATTGCCAGTCCAGAGATAGAAAAGAGTGCCGCTTGCAGTGCAAAAATGGCCGTCCATTTGAATCGCATCGCTGTTTCCTTTTGGGTTTGCCTCAGGCGGTCCGCTGCATCAACGCGCATCTTCGGTGGCCGGATCTGTCCCAAGATGTAGCGAATCGGCCATCTGCTTGATCACCGGCGACCATTTAGCCTCTTCGCGTGGATCGTAGTCGAAGCGCACGGTTGCCAAGGTGTCATCGTGAATGATCACCTTCTCGTACACGATGCGGCCCGCCGGGCTGATGAGGGAGGCACCAACCTTTCCTCCGGCAAACATGTGCACCGTATCGTCGTTCGCAAAAAAGGATAACTACCGACTAGGGCGGTACTTTGCCGCCCTGCCGATATCCGATCCATCGAACATCACGTACCTACATGCTTGGCGCCGCCGTGCCGTCCGACCATTTGCTCACCGTGATCATCTGCACATTGATCGATGCCGGCGGGGCAAGAAACTGCGGATTCGAGATCACGGGCGACCCGGCCAGATCGGCACCCCAATCCATATTGGCGGGCGTATAGAACATCACATGCGGCATCCAATGGCCGGCCTGGTCATCCAGATAACCTTGCTTGGACATCATGTAAGACATCGCACCCGGCTCCAGCGGCGGCAGCTGTTTTGCAGCGAATGCAGTCTGCATGCCCTGCTTGATGCCGTCCTTGGATTGCCCACTCAGCACAAGAGTCGCCCTTTTGAGCGTGATCGGCAGGATGGATCTTGCAGCCTGCGGATTGAAGCACGTGGGTCCACGCAGCTTCGGATTCCAGAACTGCGGCGCATCGAACGCCGACATCCATGACCGATCGACGATGCACACATAGCCATTCGTGCCTTTGACTACCGTGACGTAGCCATGTGCCTGCAGCATCATCACGGTGGCATGGTCGGAAATGGCCGCTGGGGCGGCGCTCCGTGCCAGCTTTATTTCGGCGGCTTGGTCGGCCATCAAGTATTGGGAAAGCGGCGCCATGCTGGGATAGCTGTGCTGCGCTTGCTGGGCCGTGGCAGGGCCGGCAACCATCACGGCAAGCAGGCATGATCCAAGCAAACAGCTGAAAGAGTGGGCGTTTTTCATCTTGCTTTTACTCCCCTTGTTTCGTTGCTGGGCAGGACGTTCGAAGCACACCCAAGCTACCCGCCCGACGTGCGTCCGGCCGGCAATGGGGTGTGCTATGTAACGACGAAGACAGGGGCGGCAAATCGACACCAAGGCCAGGCATGAAAAAACGGCATAACACCGGCAGGCGCAGGGCCTGAACCTCGCGCCGCACCTCCCTTGCCTCCCCCTACCCCATCCCCACCATGGGAAAGCGATTAACGCGAGCACAGGGCAAATGACGTAATCTATGCAGCTTGTTCCGTGGCAAACACGGCACTCGCAAGGCAACGGCCCTGCCTCTCCCCGCGAGTCACCCGCTGTCCCGTACAGCGCGCTTTCCCCGTCCCACAACCCGAGAAGACAAACACCATGGTGGCTTTGGCGACCGAGCAAGTAATTGACGTCCATCATTGGAATGGCAGCCTTTTCAGCTTCCGCACCACACGCGATCCAAGTTTCCGTTTCGATAGCGGGCAGTTCGTGATGATCGGCCTGGAAGTGGACGGCCGTCCGCTGATGCGCGCGTATTCGATCGCCAGCGCCAGCTGGGAAGAACACCTTGAGTTCTTTTCGATCAAGGTGGAGAACGGCCCACTCACCTCGCGCCTGCAGCACTTAAAGCCTGGCGACAACATTACGGTAAGCCGCAAGCCGACCGGCACCCTGGTGCTGACCGACCTGAAGCCCGGCAAGCATTTATATCTGCTCGGCACCGGCACGGGCCTGGCGCCATTCATGAGCATCATCCGCGATCCGGAAACCTATGAGCGTTTCGACAAGATCGTGCTGGCTCACGGCGTACGCAACATCAACGACCTGGCCTATTCGGACTATCTGCAGAACGAATTGCCGCAGCACGAATACCTCGGCGAGCTGGCCCGCGAGAAGCTGATCTACTACCCCACGGTAACGCGCGAACCGTTCCGTAACCGCGGGCGTATTACCGACAACATCGTGGATGGCGCGATGGCCGCGGCCATTGGCCTGCCGACGCTCAATCCGGAGACGGATCGCGTGATGCTGTGTGGCAGTCCGGCGATGCTGGATGACCTGTGTGCGTTGCTGGATGCGCGTGGGTTCCAGGCCTCGCCGCGTACGCGTGAGGCGGGTGATTACGTGATCGAGCGAGCATTCGTCGAGAAGTAGGTTGGGGTGCAAACCCCAACATCACGATCCTGACCGACATGGCAATGTTGGGGTTTGCACCCCAACCTACGAATCGCGCACGCGGCCCTTTCCCTCGTTATCCCAATAACCGAATAGCCGCCGCGCAATCAACTTATAAAGCCGCTTTCCCGTCGCGCGCCACAACCGCGAATGTGGCGCAGGCGTATTCAACATCGTCCACTGGCGCGCCGTGAGCGCATGCGCGCAATACGTGCGCTTGTGTTTGAGCAGATGGCGCAAATCCTCGCGCGCCAATAACCGAAACAGACGACCACGCTTGCCACGTGTCCAGGCAATCTGGAAATCGACCAGTCCCGGGCGCCCATCCGCGCGCACCAGCCAGTTCGGTTCCTTCGCCAGATCGTTGTGCACGATGCCGTGCCGATGCAGTTGCGCCAACAGGCGCAAGGCATCGCGGTAGTAAGCAGGATCGCGTGGCTGCGCTTGCTGCATCGGTCGGCCGGCCATATAGCTGCGCAGCAGCTCACGCCCGTTCCATCCCAGCAGCGCGGGCACGCCATCGACACCCTCCAGCTTCGCCAGTGCACGCGCTTCGCGCGCGGCGGCGCGATAAGCGAAAGCACGCGCCCACCAACGGGCCGCACGAATGTCGCGACGCACGCACAGCACGCCATCGCGCTGGACGATTTCGATGCGCCCTAGCTCGTCGGCTTTTAGCAGGATGGGATGATCTGTCACGCGCTTACCGATGTAGAAACCTTTGCAAATGACCGCCGCAAACTCTGGCTGTCACGCCGGCGAACGCCGGAATCCAGTCAGATATGCTGTGCGCAGCACACAAAGCCCTTTATGAAGTGTGCGGTGCACGTCATTCTAGACTGGATTCCGGCGTTCGCCGGCATGACGATTCGCTTCGAAACAGCATTGGCGTGAGCATCAAGCTCGAAGCACTGCCGCCCAAGGACCTTCGCATGCTCTTCATGGACATCGCGCTCTACGCACTCGCCATCGCCCTGATCGTAGGCGGCCTGATCGGCACGATATTGCCCACGATCCCAGGCATCCCGATGATCTTCGGCGGCATCTGGCTGGCCGCGGCACTGGATGACTACCAGCTCCTCGGCGTCACCTGGGTGATCGTCCTGGGCGTGCTGGCCGCCATCGGCGTAGCGGTGGATTTCATCTCGGCAACGCTCGGCGCCAGACGCGTCGGCGCCAGCTCGCTGGCCATTTGGGGAGCATCGATCGGCACCTTCGTCGGCATGTTCTTCGGCATACCCGGCCTGGTCCTCGGCCCCTTCGTCGGCGCCCTGATCGGCGAACTCGTTTCCAGCAAAAGCGTGCTGCGTTCGGCCCACGTAAGCATCGGCACCTGGCTGGGACTGCTGTTCGGCACGCTGGTGAAACTGGTGCTGTCGGTGGTGATGGTGGCGCTGGCGGCGGGGGTTTGGCTGTTGAACCTGTGACAGTTGGGGCATGCGCCGCACGCGCGATGTCGAATAAGCTCGCCGCTCCAACTTCACAGGGATATTCGTCATGATGAAACGTCTCGCCTTGGCCGCGGCGGTCGCTGCGGCTGCCACCGGAACGGCGTTCGCACAAGGCTCCCAAACGCCATCCTGGGTCGAGCGCAGCAATCAAGACGCCCAGACCTTGCTCAAGGTCCAGGCCCAGTTCAACCCCGAGAACGCCACGCAGATCGGCCTGCCGGGCTACGACGACAAAGTCACCGACCTGAAGCCGGGGACGGACGAACGCCAGATCGCAGCCCTGAAGGAAGCGAAGAGCAAGCTCGAAACGATGTTGGCTGCCGAACACGATCCCAATGTGCGCCAGGATCTGCAAATCATGATCAAGGCTGCCGCGCTGAACATCGAAGGCACCCAGCTCAACGACAAATACCTGCTGCCCTACGTGGACGTGGGCCAGCTGTTCTTCGGCGGTGAGTTCTACCTGCTCAAGGACGACGTGGATGCCAAGCGCAGAGCCTTGGCGGTGAAGCGTCTGGAATGCTACGTGGGCAAGGCACCGGGCTGCACACCGATGACGCAGCTGGCCGAAGCAAGAACCACCGAGCGCTTGTCCGATTCGCATCTGCTTGGCCCTTATAAAGGCAACGTGGACCAGCAGCTCGCCAACACGCAACGTTATGCGCAAGGCATTCGCCAGTTGTTCGTGAAGTACAAGCTGGACGATGCCGATGGCAAGGCCGCACTCGATGCGATGGACGCACAGCTCAAGGACTATGACGCGTGGGTACGCAAAACCATCGTGCCCCATGAACGCACCGATTTCCGCGTGCCCGAGCCGCTGTACGCCTATAACCTCAAGGCCACCGGCATCGACATACCGGCCGATGACCTGATCAAGCAGGCGCAACTCGAATTCATGGAAGTACAGCAGGCCATGGCGGTCATGGCGCCGGTCGTGGCCAAGGATGAAGGCATTCAAGCGACCGATTACCGCGACGTGCTGAAGGCCCTGAAGAAGCAGCAGCTCGGCAAGAACGATGTGGAGCCCTGGTACCACCAGATCATCGCCAAGATCGAAGACACCATCCGCCGCGAACACATCGTCACATTGCCGCAGCGTGAAATGCAGATGCGCGTGGCTTCCGACGCCGAGGCGGCGGCCACGCCTGCACCGCACATGGATCCACCGCCGCTTATCAACAACCGCGGCGAGCGCGGCACTTTCGTGCTGACCATGGGCAATCCGTCTACCACCGGCGACAGCTCGGATGCCTACGACGACTTCACCTTCAAGGCCGCCGCCTGGACACTCACCGCGCACGAAGGCCGCCCGGGGCACGAACTGCAGTACTCGGCCATGGTGGAGCGCGGCGTATCGCTGGCGCGCAGCCTGTTCGCATTCAACAGCGTGAATGTGGAAGGCTGGGCGCTGTATTCCGAAGCGGAAATGCTGCCGTATGAACCGCCGGCCGGTCAGTTCATCACGCTGCAATTGCGCTTGATGCGCGCGGCACGCGCGTTCCTCGATCCCATGCTGAATCTTGGACTGATCAGCAAGGAACGTGCACATGACGTGCTGCGTGACGACGTGGGTCTATCCGAAGCGATGACGCGCGAGGAACTGGATCGCTTCACCTTCAACAGTCCTGGTCAGGCAACCGCCTATTTCTACGGCTACATGCGCTTGGAGCAATTGCGCCTGCAGACCGAGCTGGCGCTGGGCAAGCAGTTCAATCATCAAGCCTTCAACGACTTCATCATCGGCCAAGGCTTGCTGCCGCCGGATCAATTGGCGGAAGCGGTGCGAACGCAGTTCATTCCGTCGCAGAAGAAGTGATGGTGCACGGCCTCTCACATCTTCGAGCCTGCGATCGTCGCCCCGGCGAAAGCCGGGGCCTAGTGCCTTGACCCGCAAGCAAAGTCGCTGGGTGATTCGCTTCGCTCACCCCTTCGGGGCCGTCCATTCGGACGTTCTCCGCGCTTCGCGCTACGTCCGGCTTTCGCCGGGACGACGATTCAAGACCCTTTCGCATTCCCAAGCCAGGATGCAAACCCCGACATGGCGGCGTGAAACTGCGGCAAAGCTCACACTCGGGATTTGTGAAGACCGTCATCACATGGACTCCACAGTTCATCAAGCTACCTGTCAGGAAAATAACTGTCACGGATATCGCCTCCCCGATATCCGTTAATCCTGCAACCCCGCACCCCCGCGGGGTTTTTTTTGGGCAAAAAAACTCCCCCGCCTGAGCGGGGGAGCCGGTGTGCACCACTCAGTATTTCAGCGTGACGCTGCTGGCGGTGGTGGAAACGTTGTAGTTGCACTGTGGCGAGGTTGAGCCCACCGGATAGTCCGCACCCCATGGCGTATTCGAAATCTTGGTAAAGGCGGTGTTGTAGACCGCGATACTCGAATACGTGAGTGGCGAACTGGCTGGCAGCTCGTTGCAACTGCTGACACCGTATACCTCCATCACGCCACCGAATACCCATTTCAAGTTGCCGTACGGATCGGTGCTGAGCGTCGTGCTCTTGCCGGTGGTCACGTCCTTGGAGGTGATCGCCCAAGTGCTGCAGGCGTTAGCAGCCTTGCACTGGGTGGTGCCGAGGATGGTATCGCCCGCCTTGGTGTTGATCGGGCCGCTGTAGTAGGTCGTGCCGCTGACGCAACAGTTCCAGCTCGACAGCGTCCACACCGTGCCGCTGAAAGCGTCATAGCCGAGCACGGGTTGCAGAATGCTCTCTACGGTTGGCAACTGCTCCAATCCCGGGAAGAAATAATCGGTCTGTCCGGACTGGTTGGTCGGTGTGCTGGGCACCTTCCATGTCGCTACGATCTTGCCGATGTTGACGGAACTATCGTAGTTGGCATCTTCCACCCAGCCGTTGATGGTGGGCTGGTGCAAGGCCTGAATCGCCGGCATGTAGGAACTGCCGTTCGGCTCCACGCGCGTGCCGTCGAAACGATAGTGCGGTTGCGTGCAGGCCGCCGGCTTGCGCACCGTGCCATCGGGCGATTCGATGCTGCCATCGGCGTGCAAGGTTTCGCTTTCTTCCACACGTTGTACGCACGATGGCGAGAAGAAGCCATTCGGCGTCACCACATAGTCGGTTGGCACGCCTTGGGGCCGCTGGCTGGTTGCAAACTCGCCGACCGCCTTGGGCGTAAACGATTGGGTTGCGCTATCTGCTGCGAATGACATGCCGCACGCGCCGAATACAGCCATGGCGACGAGTGCGGCTGCACTCTTCCACGATATCCGCCGTTGCATAGATGGTTTCATGATACGCGTATCCCTCTTCAAGTGAGTGGACGCGCTCCTTCGCATACGAAGGGCTTTTCACCGCTCGGGTGAAGCACGAAACACAAGATCCCCGAAAGGGTACCCAGACCGTCCCTGTCGCCCTGGCAGGCAGGGCCGGGGCACTCTCGCGGCGAGGGCGTGCAACAGCGGTGAAGACATCGCCGCCTTTTCACGCCATTTGCACGAGTCACCGCACAAAAACCGAGGGTTGATGCAATCTCATGTGTGGGGGATACCCATCAATCCCTGGCACCCAGTTGCCGCAGCGCCGCCGCCATGTCCTGGTTGCCTTGTTTTACAGCCATAGCCATGGGCGTCTGGCCTTGCGCATCCCGGCTGTCGAGACGTGCACCTGCATGCGCCAGGTCGGCAAGCAGGTCGTTGCGGCCGAACAACGCAGCGAAGGCAAGCGCCGTTTCCCCGGCGTTATTGGCCTGATCGATGGGGCATCCGGCATGCAGCAGCCGGCGTGCGATATCGGTATGGCCTTTGTAGATGGCACCCATCAACGCCGTGTTGCCGTTGTGGTCGGCGATGCAGGCGTTGGCACCCGCGCGGAGCAGATAGTCCAGCGCTTCGGGTTGCTCATCATAGGCAGCCAGCACCAAAGCGGTATAACCGGAGCCGCTGCGTGCATCGATGGGGTAATGCGCGTCGTGCAGCAGACGCAGGATGTCCACCCTGCCCGCCCTGGCGGCATCGAACCACTCAGGGTCATAACGGTGCGCATCCACCCATTGGGCGTTCGAGGCTTGTTTCAACGCACTTGCACGCGTCCAAAGGCGCAACGGTGGAAAACAAGCATAGGCGCCAGCGAGCAGCACCACGGCGATGACCAAGACTATGACGATACGACGACCTTGCATGGCTAGATGCTCGCGACGAATGAAGGAGAAGAAACGCGCCCCGCCATCCTTGCGCGGGGCGCAACGGCTCAGCCGTCGGAAAGCTGATCAGCCAGGCTCTTCACGCGCGCCACGTCAGCGTGCGTAGCCTTGGCCAAGCGTGTGCCGTAGTCGGCATCCGCCTTGTAGAAATACGAAAGCATCGTGTACTTGTTGCCCTCGTTGGTGACGTGATTGAGGTCAGCACTCAGAGCCGTGATCAGGTCCGCCTTGTCCTGTGCCGACAGGGCACGGTAGTACTCGCCCGCCTGCAGGAAGTTTCGCTTCTTGTCGATCGCCTGCTGCTGGGTAGTGCCGCTCAATGCCGTCTGTACCAGCCGACCATTCGGATCTTCGGAAACTTCCCTGGCGGTGGACGGCTCGAAGTTGATCTCGCCCTTGCGGCCACTGCTATTCATCGCGCCGTCCTGGTCCTCGGAGCTCACCTGCACCAGCGGACGGTTGATGGGAAGACTCTGGTAGTTGGCGCCCAGGCGATACATCTGCGTATCGGCATAGGCAAACAGGCGGCCCTGCAGCATGCGGTCTTCCGAAGCTTCGATACCCGGCACCATGCGCGAAGGTGCAAAGGCCGACTGCTCGGTGCTTTCAAAGTAGTTGTCCGGCACGCGGTTCAGCGTCATGGTGCCGATCTTGCGCTCCGGGACACCCGACCAGACCTTGGTGTCGTCCAGTGCGTTGTAGTCGAACTTGGCCAGATCCTTGGGCTCCAGCACCTGGATATAGAGATCCCACTTGGGATCCTCGCCGTTCTTGATCGCGCCATACAGATCATTGGTCATGTGGTTCCAGTCGGCGCCGATGGAAGGAGCAATGTCCTGCGGGCGTATGCCGTGCATGCCCTGCTCGCTCTTCCAATGGAACTTCACGTAGTGCACGTCGCCGTTGGCGTTGACCATCTTGAACGCGTGGACGCCGTAGCCATCCATGCGCCGGTAGCTATCGGGCATGCCTTCGTCCGAATACAAGCGCGTCAACATCGACGTCGCTTCCGGCGTATGGGCGAAGAAGTCGAACGCCAGGTTGGCATCCTGCACACCCGTCACTGCACTCGGTTTGTTGGCGTGCACGAAATCCGGAAACTTGATCGCATCGCGAATGAAGAAGATCGGCAGGTTGATGCCCACCAGATCCCAGTTGCCCTGCTGTGTGTAGAACTTGGTGGCAAACCCACGCGGATCGCGCGCTTGTTCGGGCGAGCCGCGATAACCCATCACGGTGGAGAAACGCACGAATACCGGCGTGGTCGTGCCAGGTTTGAACACCACTGCCTTGCTTAGATCGGAAATATCCGCCGTAGCCTGGAAGACACCCGCCGCACCGGTGCCACGCGCATGCACCACACGCTCGGGAATACGCTCGCGATCGAAGCGCTGCAGCTTTTCGATCAAATGGGAATCTTGCAGCAAGGTCGGGCCGCCGGGGCCTGCCGTCTGCGAGTTCTGGTTGTCGCCAACCGGCGCGCCGGCATCGGTGGTGAGATGGACGTCTTGTGCTTGAAGGCCCAGGGCCATGCACAGCGACATGGCAAGCACGGAATAACGCGTAAAGCTTTTTATCGTTTTCATGGATGACTCCTCGAGGGTTTGAGGTACGCAACAGCCGGCGTATTTCCACCGATGGAGTCTTCACGCGTCTAATTGTTTGTTCGGATCGGGTTGATAGGTTGTTTCTATATGGACGTCTATTTGGTGCAAGCAACCAATGTACGTAGCAAAGACCGGAAAAGATGTCACCCACGATCAACTCTGCCGCACCAAGCAGCAAAAAATTTGGGGCAGCAGCCGGCATCTCGATCATCGCGAAAGACCATCCCCTCCCCTGCTCGCAGGGGAGGGTTAAGGTGGGGTGCGAGCGAAGCGAGCGGCGGGTGCTAGACGTCGCCGCAACGCGTATCCCACGGAATTAGCCACACGCTAAAGCACAAGCAACCCCACCCCAGCCCTCCCCTACTATCGCAGGGGAGGAAGTCGATCGCGGCAAGCTCAGCCACCGGCCATCACCCATCCCACCGGCTCTCGGCTTACGGTACGTGTATTCGTCAACGGAAGCCCAAGCGTCTGCCACACCGACACCATCGCACCAGCCAATGCATCCACCAGCGCGTGATCGTGAAACGGCCCCGGCGTAATGCGCAGCCGCTCGGTTCCACGCGGCACGGTCGGATAGTTGATCGGCTGGATATAAATCCCATGGCGCTCCAACAGCAGATCGCTCGCCTGCTTGCAGAGATCCGGATCACCCACCATCACCGGCACGATATGCGTGTCAGTCATCATCACCGGCAATCCGGCATCCAGCAGCGCCTTGCGCGTAGCAGCCACCGCAGCCTGCTGGCCTGCGCGCTCGGCTTGCGACGTTTTCAAGTGCGCAATCGATGCCGTGGCGGCAGCCGCAATGGCCGGCGGCAATGCGGTCGTGAAAATGAAACCCGGTGCATGCGAGCGCACCGCGTCGATTACGGCACGCTTGCCGGCGATATAGCCACCCAGCGTGCCGTAGGCCTTGGCAAGCGTGCCTTCAATCACGTCGATGCGATCCATCAGCCCCTCGCGTTCGGCCATGCCGGCGCCGCGCGGTCCGTACATGCCCACGGCATGCACCTCGTCGATATAGGTCATCGCGTTGTAACGCTCGGCCAGATCGCAGATACCGGCAATCGGCGCAACATCACCATCCATGGAATACACGCTTTCAAACACGATCAGTTTGGGACGATTGCCCGCGCGTGCGAGCAGCTCGTCCAGGTGCGCCAAATCATTGTGACGCCAGACCAGCTTGTCGCTGCCCGCTGCGCGCACGCCTTCGATCATCGAGTTGTGGTTGAGCGCATCCGACAAGATCAGGCAGTCGGGTAGCAGCTTCGCCATCGTGGAAATGCCGGCCAGGTTGGATACGTAGCCGGAGGTAAAGACCAGCGCCGCCTCTTTGCCATGCAGATCGGCCAATTCATGCTCCAACCCCACCACGGCGCGATGCGTGCCGGAAATATTGCGCGTGCCGCCCGCACCCGCGCCCATGCTTTGCGCCGCCTCGGTCAAGGCATGCACCACGGCAGGGTGTTGGCCCATGCCGAGGTAGTCGTTGGAGCACCAGATCACGATATCCCGCGGGCCGTCCGGGCCGTCCCAGGTTGCATGGGGAAAGCGGCCGGCCTGGCGTTCCAGGGTGGCGAAGACGCGATAGCGGCGCTCCTGCTTCAGCTGGTCCAGTGTGGATTGGAAATGGGCAAGGTAGTCGATCATGGCATCCCCTGGAGCTGCTCCTGTCGCCGGCGGGCGAATACTGCAGCGATCCTACGGAAGGCTCACGGATTGTTGAAATTGAAAAATGATTTGAACTTCATAGAAGCCGCCTATAGACGGGAGGCTTGAGCCCTCGTCCTCCGGGAGTGGGAGTACCCCGCCCATGGCTAGCTCACATCTTTTGGACGGCTATTGCACAAACCGCAAACACAGGCTTACGCTGAAGCCGCATCCACACGATCCCCCCGTGTCCCCACACGGCGTGACGGATGCCTACAACCCACATCGTCGTCAGGAGGTCGTCTTATGCCGTCCGCAAGCCTGGCAGTCGTTCGTCGTGCGCATCATCCAGATATGGTGCGCGTGGCTGCGCTCAGCGCAGCCATTACCCTTAACCTTGCCGCACTGGTCTTCGCACTGCGTCCGCTGGCACCGCAGATTGCCGAAGTGTTGAAGTCTCCGCCGCCCACGATCATGGACGTCATCGCCCAGCCACCGCCGCCGCCCCCACCGCCACCCATCGTGCTCAAGCCGTTGCCGAAGGCCATACCGGTTACGGCACCCGTGCACATACCGGTGGTGCAACATGAGTCTCCACCTGTCATCAACACACCGCCCACGACAGAACCTACGCACAACCCCGTACCGGCAACACCGCCTGTCGTCGCACCACCGCCAACCATCGCGCCGGGTGTGGTATCGCTGGCCTACCGTTCGTCGCCCTTGCACTTCCCCACGCAAGCTTTGCGCCAGCACATGCAAGGCACCGTGCTGTTACGCGTCTTGGTGGATGAAAGCGGCAAACCCGTCGAAGTGATCATCGATCACAGCAGCGGCTATCCGTTACTGGATAAAAGCGCGCGCGAACAAGTGATGGCGAGCTGGCAATTCCAGCCCGCCGTGATAGACGGCCGCAACGTCAAAGCGTGGGCGCAGGTACCTGTCACTTTCGTTCTGCAGGATATGTAAACGGACAGCGGGGTCCGGTATGCGAACGATGCCGGATCCCGCTGTGCAGTACTCATGCGCTAGTGCGATATCGGCGTCACCGCCGGCTTGCGTGCAAGATGCACGATCGTCCATATCAACCCGAACAACAGCAACGCCGGCAGCAATACCGGCAACAACGACAGGGCGATCACCGGCAAGATCAACAGCATCACCACGCCACTGATCACGACGCCCATCGCGCCGGCAAGCAGGCTGAACAAACCGCCGATCAAACCAAAGGTGAGCTTGAAGAAAAAGCCGACCAGCGAGCCGACCAGCCACAGCCCGCCTATCACCAAGAAGATTGCCATCAGCTCGATCATGTCCGTTCCTCCGACGTCGGTACGCGTTCGATGCGTTTGATCCGACAAAGGTTTAAGGAATTGTCCGCAAAGCTTGCACAGCCGCGATCGTGACTGGGTAACTGTGGCTAAGGATAAGCCGATGCATGCTTTCCTTCATGCCTCGGAAGTCATGCCGGTTGCCCGCCTTGGCCTTACGACCATTTAACGGTGCGCATGCTCCACTGCCGCCATCTACGGTCTGCTTACGAGTCCCATGCGTACATACCGAAACAGTCTTAAAAACTTGCGTGATATTGCACTTGCGTATTCGCAGGAAAAGAACCCGGACCTCGCTTCGCTGTCGCGCGAGCTGGGCGCTATTGTGCATCGCGATGCGCAAGCGCTTGCCGATGGTCTATCCGATTTGCGAACGCACAATCGCGGTTTCGAACGTTGGATGCTGGCCCGCCGTGGCCGTCCTGGCGTCAGCGTGCTGGTGATGGCATGGCCGCCCGGCTATAGCTCACCGTCGCACGATCATGCGGGTTTGTGGGGTATCGAGATGAGCCTGTATGGCGCGCTCGAAGTGGAGTCGTGGACGCGCCCGTCCACATCGCATCCCTGGCAATTGCGCGGACGCGATTGGCTAGGTCCTGGCGACGCAACATGGTTCGATGCGGACCCGCCTTACATGCATCGCTGCCGCAATCTTTCGCGACAGGAAACGGCGCTGACCTTGCACGTGTACGGCGGCGATCTGGAAGACTACGCCACGTACGAGCAAGTCGAAGCAGAGCCGTATTGGCTGAGCTTGCCGCAGCGCGCTCGCATTGCCGGTCCGCTCCGCCTCTGACATCAACCACAAGGCTGATCACCTACACCAAAGGAGTGACATGTTTCGACGCGTCGCCATCATTGGCGGCGGCGCCGGGGGAGCCACGCTGCTCAGTGAACTGCTGGAGCGTCCCACGCCGCAGCCCCTGCATCTGGATTGGTACACCGGCGGCGGCACGCCAGGTCGCGGCATTGCCTATGGCACGCGTTCGGAACGACACCTGCTGAACGTGCGTGCCGCTTCCATGGGCATGTTCGCGAACCGTCCCAGCGGTTTCCTGGAATACATGCAGAAGCGCGACCCCAACATCTCGGGCACCGATTTCCTGCCGCGATGCTGGTACGGCGAATACCTCGAAACGGAAACTGTCGCCGCACTGGCGCGTGCGAAAAGCAACGGCCATGACGTGCGCGTCATACCGTATGCCGTCGATGCGATGGTGCCCGAAAACGACGGCGTCACCATCTTCCAGGGTGAAACCACGACGCGTGTCGAAGCGGCCGTGCTTGCGCTCGGCACGCTGCCGCCGCGTCCGCTTCCGCAAGTGCATGACGCCGTGCTCGCCAGCGGCCGCTACGTGACCCAGCCGTGGTCCTTGCTGGCCGAAGCCAAGCCGGATACGCAGGCACATCATGTCGTGGTCATCGGCCTCGGACTCACCGCCGTGGACGTGATCATCGAATTGGCTGCGCTGTGGCCGAACGCGCGCTTCACGGCCATCTCCCGCCATGGCCGGCTGCCGGAAGTCCACCAGGCCAGCGCGTCGCTGCCGTTCGAGGACGGCGACGAATTGATCGAAACGATGCGCGATGCGCCCGACATCCGCACCTGGATGCATCTGCTGCGTGACGCCATCGAACATACCGACGACTGGCGCCGCGTGATCGATTGCCTGCGTCCGCATACACAAGCCCTGTGGCAGCTGCTGCCGCACGGCGACCGCGGGCGTTTCCTGCGCCATGCGCGCTCGATCTGGGAACGGTCGCGCCATCGCTTGCCGCTGCAGATAGCGCAATCCATCACCGCGCTCGAACAGGAAGGCCGCCTGCAACGACTGAGCGGTCACCTGCACAGCGTGATGCTTGGCGAACATGGTCCGCGCATACAGTACCTGCCCAGGCTCGAAAGCCAGGAGCGCGTGCTCGATGCGGATCTGGTCGTGCAAAGCATCGGTCTGGACAACGACATTCGCGGCACGCAGCACACCTTGCTGCAGCAGCTGATCACCAACGGCCACATCCGTCCCGATCCATTTGGCCTGGGGATTCAAGCCGCACCGGATGGCCGCCTGCTGCACGACGGCAATGCATGGCCGCGGTTCTACGCGATCGGCAGCATGTTGCGCGGCACGCTGTGGGAATCCACGGCGATGCCGGAGATACGGCAGCAGGCGCGGCAGTTGGCGGAGCGGTGGCTGGCGGAGTGACAACGTAGGTTGGAGTGCAAAACCCAACCTACGCTTCGATGCATCCCTGAAAATGGACTCCCGCTTTCGCGGGAATGACGACCTTCTGGAGAACGTTCATCATGTCATGATTTACTTCATGCCATGACCCTTCCGCACCTTCTCACCCTGCTCGCCATCCTGCTGCATGCCATCGGCATCCTCGCCGCCATGCATGCCGTGATGAATACGCGTACGCCGCAAGGTGCATTCGCATGGGGTTTGGGTCTATCGCTGCTGCCTTACTTCACCTTGCTGCCGTATCTCTATCTCGGCCGCAGCCATTTCCAGGGTTATGTCACGCTGCACCGCGTGCATCGCCAGCGTCTTTCGCAGGCTGCGCAGCGCGGCGAACGTAACGGCATACCGCCGTCGTGCACCCGCTACAGCGCGCTGGTGCAAATGATGCACGGCACGTTTCATCCGGGTCAGCAATTGACATTGCTGGTCGACGGCGACGCGGCGTTCGAGGCGATCTTTCAAGCCATCGCGCATGCCCAGAGCTGCATCCTGGTGCAGTTCTTCATCTTCCATGACGACGGCCTCGGCCGGCGCATGCAGCAAGCGCTGCTCGAACGGGCTGCTGACGGCGTGCGCGTGTTCGTGCTGTTCGACGGCATCGGCAGCCATGCCCTGCCACGGCAGTACGTGGAAACGCTGCGCAACGGCGGCGTGGCCATCCATTCCTTCACCACGCGGCGGCGCCCCAATCGTTTCCAGCTCAATTTCCGCAATCATCGCAAGATCGTCGTGGTGGATGGCTGGATCGGTTTTCTCGGCGGACTCAACGTGGGTGACGAGTATCTCGGCCTCAAGCCGCCGCTTGCCCCGTGGCGCGATACCCATCTGCAACTGGCCGGCCCGGCGGTGGCCGATCTGCAGCGCAGCTTTGCGGTGGACTGGCACTGGGTGACCGGTGAGCTGCCACCCATGTTGCCGCCCCGAATCGCGGATGGCAGCGCCCACACGCTGATCGCCGTCTCCGGTCCGGCCGATCCGCAGGAAACCTGCTCGCTGTTCTTTACCGTCGCCATCAATGCCGCCTGCAAGCGGCTATGGCTCAGCACGCCCTATTTCGTGCCGGACCAGGCCGTGCTGTCGGCGCTGCGCCTGGCGGTGATGCGCGGCGTGGATGTGCGCGTGCTGCTGCCTTCGCGTCCGGATCATCACACCGTGTTTCTCGCCTCCACCTTGCATGCGCATGACGCGATCGACGCCGGCATCCGCATGTATCGCTATCAACCTGGTTTCATGCATCAGAAGGTGATTCTGATCGACGACGACACGGCGTGCGTCAGCAGCATGAACCTGGACAACCGCTCGTTCCGGCTCAATTTCGAAATCGGCGCGCTGAATGTCGATCGCGCTTTTGCCGAAGATGTGGAGCGGATGTTTCTGGAGGACTTCGGCAAGTCGGTGGAAATCACGCGCGATGAATATCGCAAGGCCGCCTATTTGCGGAAGCTCGCCATGCACGTGGCGCGGCTGTTTGATCCGATACTGTAGGAAGTGCTTGCGCACCGTTAGTGGTTCGGGTCGTCATTCCGGCGAAAGCCGGAATGACGAGGAACATACATCACTGCAGCAGAAAACCCTCAATCGCCGCGCAACGCATTGCGCCAATCACCGCCGCGCAATATCCAACCCAACCCCGCTCCCACCAGCGCGCCGACCATTTCCCAGAACACGCGCAACCCGATGCTGTCCGGATCGTGCACCTGCGCCAGCCGGGCTTTCAGGTACTGGAGCGAATTCATGGTGGCGTAGTTGAAATAGATCAGATCCCACATGTCGCCACTGGCGGTCAGCAGCAGGGATACCAGGAAAGCAATGGCGATCATCCGCAGCGGACTCCAACCCTGCTTGCGGCCGATGGCGTAGACGACCAGATACACCAGCAAGGCCACGACCGCACTGATGCCGCCTGCTTCCAGGCCGCCCACCAGCCCATAGCCCATCCACGATTGGTCGTAATGCATCTGCCGTTCCCGTGTTCCTGAAGTGATCGCTTGCATTATGCCGCTGCTCCGCGGTGGAATCTTGCGACCATTGCCGCGGACTCGAGTCATGCATCCCCATGCCGCCCTGATTGTTGTCGACGTGCAGCCGGATTTCATGCCCGGCGGCGCGCTGGCCTGCCACGAAGGGGATGCCATCGTCCCCGGCATCGACCGGTTGCTGCGCAGCCGTCCTTTCCGGCAAGTGGTGGCCACCCAGGACTGGCACCCACGCGGGCATATCTCTTTCGCCAGCACGCATGCGGGAAAGCATCCGTTCCAGCAGATGTCGCTTTACGGCCATCTGCAGACCCTGTGGCCCGATCACTGCGTGCAGGACACGCCGGGCGCGGCGTTGCATCCAGGCATCGACTGGTCACCGGTCGACCTGATCCTGCGTAAGGGCAGCAACCCTGGGGTGGATTCCTATAGCGCGTTCCAGGAGAACCACGGCCCGGATGGTCAGCGCCCCCGCACCGGGCTGGCTGGATGGCTCCGGGAACGCGACGTGAGCGAGGTGTACGCCGTGGGCCTGGCACGAGACGTGTGCGTGTTGTGGACGGTGCAGGATGCGCTGGCGGCGGGATTTCGCGCGCATGTGATCTGGGATCTGACACGACCGGTGACGCCGGAGAGTGATGCGGCGACGCGGGCCACGTTGGAGGAATGGGGGGTTGGAATCGTGGATTCGGCCAGCCTTACGTAGGTTGGGGTGCAAACCCCAACATCGCCATGCTTGTCGGAGTCTTATGTTGGGGTTTGCACCCCAACCTACGAAGCATCAGGCGTCGTCCTCGCCGGTCACGCTTACGTGCACATCCTCATCCGCCCCGATCCACACTGCCACGCTGATCGGCCGGCAGCACACCTGGCAATCTTCGATGTACTGCTGATCACCGGCTGAGGCATCGACCAGTATCTCGATGTGCTCACCGCAATAGGGACATTGGATGCTGTGTGGCGAGAGCATGTCCACGTCAAACCCCGGCGCGCTCGGCCAACTGTGCAATCGCCGCAGGAATGGCGGAAGGCATGTCGACGGTCAGCATGCGCGGCGCATCCGCTTCGCCCAGGCCGTTCTCCAGCTCGTGCTCCCAGGTCACGTGATAAGGCATGTGCACACCCCAGCCGCCCAGGCGGATCACCGGCTCGATATCCGAGCGCAGCGAATTGCCCACCATCGCGAACTGCGCCGGCTCCAGCGAGAACTCGTTGAGCACGCGCCGATAGGTGGTCGTGTCCTTTTCCGAGACGATCTCGATGCGGTGGAACAGGTCCGCCATGCCGGACTGCGTCACTTTCTTTTCCTGATGGAACAGGTCGCCCTTGGTGATCAACACCACCGCGTGATGCTCGGCCACGGCGGCGACGGCCTCGCGTACGCCGGGCAGCAGTTCCACCGGGTGTTGCAAAACCGTCTTGCCGATCTCAACCAGCGCATGAATGTCGGCTGCGGAAATACGGCCGCCGGTGACCGCGATGGCGGTTTCCACCATCGACAGCGTCATGCCTTTTGCCCCATAGCCGAACAGCTTCAGATTGCGCCGTTCGGTGGCCAGCATGCTGGCCTGCACCTGGGCATCGCCCACGTCCACGTAGCGCCCGACAAGGTCGGTGAAACGTGCGCTGGCTTTGCGGTAATAACCCTCGCTATGCCAGAGCGTGTCGTCGCCGTCGAAGCCGATAAGCTTGAGCATGGTCCGTCCTTCGGATGGGACTGGCAAGCTTAACGCGCCGACCGCTCCGGCGCATGCGCGGGCGCTACAATTCCTTCACAGCATTGGCACAGGGGTTGGCAAGCATGAACGGCAAGCGGGCAAACTCCTTCTGGCAACGGCCGCGCGTCGTGCAGATCGGCGGACGCCCCTTCGTCTCCGAAGGGTTGAATGAACACTTCTGGGACGACTTCTACCATCGCGCGCTGACCATGAGCTGGCCGGGCTTCTTCGGCGTGGCGATCAGCGTGTTCCTGATTTTCAATGCCCTGTTCGCGATGGTCTACCAGATCGACCCGAACGGCATCGCCAACCAATTCCCGAAAGGCCTGCCCGGCGCCTTCTTTTTCAGCGTGGAAACCCTGGCCACGGTGGGCTATGGCGACATGCATCCGCAGTCGGTCTACACGCATGTCGTCGCCACGGCGGAGATCATCCTGGGGATGGGCAACATCGCCGTGTTCACCGGCCTGATCTTCGCCCGCTTCTCGCGTCCGCGCGCGAAAATCCTGTTCGGCAAGCACCCCATCGTGCGCATGATCGACGGCAAGCAAACGCTGATGCTGCGCGCCGCCAACATGCGGCAGAACCTGATTGCGCAAGCATCGGCCGAACTGCACCTGCTGCGCCTGCATGCTTCACCGGAAGGCTTTCAAATACGCCGCATTGAAGATTTGAAGCTGGTGCGCGACCACCATCCGATCTTCATGCTGAGCTGGAACGTCATGCATGTGATCGACGAGGCGAGCCCGCTGTACGGCGTTCCGCTCGAAAACCTCGAATCCAGCGAAGCCGCCTTGCTGCTCACCATCGAAGGCATCGACGAAACCACGTCACAATCGATGATGGCGCGCCACCAATGGGGCATCAAAGATGTGCGCTGGAATCACCGCTATGTCGACTTGATACACAGGGACAGCGATGGCGTCAGCATCGTTGACTACAACGTGTTCCATGATGTGTTGCCGTTGGATGAGGAAGCGTAGGTTGGGGTGCAAACCCCAACATGGTTGCCCGTGGTCGAGATGGCAATGTTGGGGTTTGCACCCCAACCTACGAAGGCTCACGCGCCTACACGCTTCCTCTCCGCATCAATATCCTTCACAGGCCTCACCTCGATACATCCGGTAGCCGCCCACGGAAACGACTGCGCAATACGCACGGCCTCATCGATATCCTTCGCCTCGATCAGGTTGAAGCCGCCCAGGTATTCACGTGCCTCCGCAAAAGGCCCATCAACCACCATGGTGCGGTTGTTGCGCACGCGCACTGTCTTGGTCTTCGCCGGCGGCTCCAATTGCATGGAATCGAGCAGATGCCCTTCGGCGCGCAACTCATCGGCGTGCTTGAAGCAGCCGTTCATCATCGTGTCGTACTGGCCCGGGGGCAGCGTGTCCAGCAGGGTGTCGTCGTTGTAAATCATGACCAGAAATTTCATGGGTTTCTCACAAGGACAGGGGAATGAAAGGCGGCCGACAGCCGGCGCAGGGTAGGCCAAGCCGGAAGCGCGGTCCAGGGCTATTTCAGCGGGTCATTCGCTCACCGTTCGAGACGCCACAGGGGTGCCTGCCTTATAGTTCACACGCTTATCTCTAGACATAGCGGCGCCCATCTGCCGCCCCGTGCCCCTCCGAGTAACCTGAATGGGAATGCTTAACAACGCCTGGCTCGTGCTGGGATTGATCGGCCAGACAGTGTTTTCAGGCCGCTTTCTGCTGCAGTGGATCTACAGCGAATACAAGCGCCGGAGCGTGATCCCGGTGGCGTTCTGGTACGCCAGCATCATTGGCGCCCTGCTGCTGCTGTGCTACGCCTGCTACAAGAAAGACCCGGTCTTCATCGTGGCCCAGACCAGCGGCCTGCTGATCTATTTGCGCAACCTGCAGATGCGCCGGCGCGACAAGAAAGAACCCGCAGCCCAGTCGTCGGAGCTTGCATCATGACGCTCAGCAACCAGGCCCTGTGGATCGGCCTAGGCATGGTCGGGCAGCTGCTGTTCGGCGTGCGCTTCCTGGTGCAGTGGCTGTACAGCGAAGCGCGTGGGCAAAGCCTGATCCCACCCGCCTTCTGGTACCTGAGCGTGGCCGGTGGCGTGATCGTGTTGAGCTATGCGATCCACCAGCGCGAGTTGGTATTCATCATCGGCGAGGCAGTCACCCTGGCCATCTTCCTGCGCAACCTGATCATGTTGCGCAAGCAACCCGAGTCCGACTAGCCGCTGACGCCGCCCATGCGCCTGCTCCTGCCCTGCATCGCCATCCTGGCACTGTTGACCGCAAGAGCAAGCGCAGCCCACTCCTTCGATACGCGCCCCGAACAAGCCGTACTCGCGCGCCTGCTGCCGCAGCAGGCGCAGCAATTCGAACTCGGCAACTTGCCGTCCGCGAACCGCCATGAACGTTTTCGCATTGCCAGCGACAACGGTCATATCCAGGTGCAAGGCAGCACGCCGAGCGCGCTGCTGTTCGGCGTGAACTGGTATCTCAAATACATCGCGCACGTGCAGATATCCCCCAACGGCGATCGCGTCGGTGCCGCGCCTTTTCCATTGCCGACGACGGTGATCGAGAAAGCAACGCCCTATCCTTACCGCTACGCGCTCAATGAGAACGTCGACGGCTACACCTCGCCATACTGGGACTGGCCGCGCTGGCAGCGGGAAATCGACGTACTCGCGCTTTCCGGCATCAACGCCGTGTTGATCGAACGCGGTACGGACAGCGTGCTTTATCAAACCTTCCGCGACGCCGGCTATTCGGATAAGGAAGTCCGCGCTTGGATCACCCAGCCTGCGCACCAGAACTGGCAGCTGATGGGCAACCTGTGCTGCTACAACGGGCCGATCAGCACGGCGCTGATGCAGAAGCGTGCGGCATCCGCGCAGACGATCATCGCGCGCCTGCGCGAACTCGGCATCACACCGGTGCTACCCGGTTTCTACGGCATCGTGCCGGCCGATTTCCAGCGCAAGTTTCCCAAGGCACACGTAATACCGCAGGGTGAGTGGGCCGGGTTCACGCGACCGGGCTGGCTCGACCCACGCGATCCGATGTTCGCCAAGCTGGCTGCCTCGTTCTATCGCCATCAGCGCGAGCTGTTCGGCGATAGCAGCGTCTACGACATGGAAGTGTTCCAGGAAGGCGGCGAAGCCGGCGACGTACCCGTACCCGATGCTGCACGCGACGTGCAGAACGCCTTGCTCGCCGCACATCCTGGTGCACGGTGGATGATGCTCGCCTGGCAAGGCAATCCGCGCCAGGATCTGCTCACGGGTGTCGACCGGAAAAATCTGCTGATCATCGACATCGATCACGACCGCGTGCCGCGCGACAACCGCCAGAAGGATTTCCAGGACGCGCCGTTCCTGTTCGGCGGCATCTGGGAATTCGGCGGGCGTACCACGCTCGGCGCGAATACCCGCAACATCACCGAGCGGCTGCAACGGCTGGGTCGCATCAACAACAACATGGCTGGCACGGCGGTGTTCACCGAAGGCATGGACACCAATCCGTTTGCCTTCGACCTGTTTACCGAAATGGCCTGGCGCAGCGAGCCAGTCGATCTCGCTGCATGGACTACCGATTATGTGCAACGCCGCTACGGCGTGGCCGATCCGCACGCGCTGGCAGCGTGGAACGTATTGTTGCATACGGCTTATGACATCCGCATCGACCCGGTCGACTTCAACAGCGAGCGCGACGCGGCGCAAGAATCGCTGTTCAACGCACAACCCAGCCTCACCGCCAATCGTGCTTCGAACTGGTCGCCTGAAGCGATGCGCTACAGCGCGCAGACATTCAAGCAAGCATTGCCTGAGATGCTGCAAGTCGTCCCTGCCTTGCGCAGCAGCGAAACCTATCAATACGATCTGGTAGACATCGCACGCCAGACACTGGCCAATGAAAGCCGCCTGCTGCTGCCGCAGATCAAGGCCGCTTACGACAGCAAGGATCGGCCTCGCTTCGAAACACTCACGCAACGCTGGTTGCAGTGCATGGATCTGCAGGATCAGTTGCTGGCCACCAACCCATTCTTCCTGGTCGGCAACTGGCTGGCGCAGGTGCAACCCTGGGCGTCCTCACCGGAGGAGCGTGCGCGGCTCGACTACGACATGCGTTCTCTGATGACGACCTGGGGTGATCGCAAAGCCAGTGAAGGTGCAAGCCTGCATGATTACGGCAACAAGGATTGGGCTGGGCTGACGCGCGATTATTACCGGCTGAGATGGCAGACGTATTTTCAGTCGTTGGATGAGGCGTTGCGCACGGGCAAGCCCCCAAAAGCGATCAATTGGTTCGCGATGGGAGATAAGTGGAATCGGAGTGCGCACGTGTATGGCGATAAGCCTGTGGGGGATGCGTACGACGTAGCGACACGTGTCGCCAAAGCTTTGTAGGTTGGGGTGTAAACCCCAACATCGCCATGTCGATGAGGATGGCAATGTTGGGGTTTGCACCCCAACCTACGTAGCTCGCGTTGCCTCCACGGGCGAAAGGCGGGATGCACGCCATGCCGGTACCAGCACGGCTGATTGCCCGAGCAACAACAACGCAACCATGCCGACAACCACGTAAGCAAGCGACAACCGCTGCATTTCAAACCGATCGACCAGCAACGCATTGAGCGCCATCGTCAGCATCGCGCCGACACACACACCACCCACGCTGATCAGCAAATTCTCCGTGCAGAAGTACCCAAGAATGTCGCCTTGCGTGGCACCCAGCGCCCTGCGCACGCCGATCTGCCGGCGGCGTTGACTGACCCAGAAGCTAGTCAAACCCACAATGCCAGCTGCCGTCGTTGCCAACAGTACGGCGCAGATCCCCCCCATCAGGATCGCCATACCACGGTCTTTGCGATACGTCGTCGCGCGAATCTGCTCATACGTCCTGACGTCCTCCGAGCCAATCACGCGCAAAGGGTTCGCAGCAACCAGCGCTTGCGGCCCCATCCGCACGACACGTTCCAACAGGCCGGGTTGCGCCCGTACCAGATAGACCGTTCCGCTGGCGAGCAACCTGAAAGGCACCAATGTCGACTGCTCCACCCAGGCCTCGGAATAGCTGCCGATCCATGTCTGCATTCGCTCAACCACGCCAATGATGGTGCTTGACGGTGCGCTGCCAATGCAGATCTGCTTGCCCAGCGCATGGCCATCCGGAAAAAGGCGATTGGCCAGCGCCTTGGTAATGATGATGACGCGCGGAAGCAAGGTATCGCGCGCGCCCATGTCGCCGATCTCGTCAGCGCGGAAGTTGCGCCCGGCCACCAGCTTCAGGCCAAGCGTGGCAAGCGTGTGCTCGTCGGCGAAATAAATAGCCGTAAACGATGCAGGGCTGGGTTGGTCCACGGTGTAGCGCACGCCCTTCGACCAGCCGCCGTCACCCAGCGGGAAGGCATTGCTGGCATAGGCATCGACGACGCCCGGCACCTGGCGCAGCGTTTCCAAGTCGGACGCCATCAGCGCCTTTGCTGGTTGTGGTGCCGGATCGCCGAGCCACTGGTTCTGGATCGCCAGCACGCTGGCTTCATCCACGCCGCTGGGTCGCGACAAGCGAGCCACACGTGTGTGGATGATGCATAGCGCATTGCACACGATCGCCAACGTCAACGCGATCTGCAACACGATCAACGCCGTGCCGCCTTTGTGATGCCAGAGTGCGGATGCGATGGGCCTGATGTGCATGCGGATCGCCTTATTGGGATTTCAATTGCCAGGAGGGTTGTACGCGCGCTGCGCGCCAAGCCGGATAAAGCCCTGCAAGCACGGTGGCCGACACGGCCACCCACACCGTCAATCCCACCAAGCCGGCGGTGAGCCGCGCGAGTCTGGCAACGCCTGGCTCGAACAGCAGCGCCGTTCCGTGCATGCCCACGGCGGTCAATAACAAACCGAGCAGACCGCCGGCCACGCCTATCGCTGCCGCCTCCACCAGAAACTGTGCGTAGATATGTCCACGCGACGCGCCCAGCGCCCGGCGCACACCGACTTCACCCGCACGCCGCATGATCTTGGCCAGCAGCAGGCCCACCGTATTGACCAGGCACACCAGCAGGAATCCCCCCGCCACCAGCACGGAAACCTTGGTTTCGGGCGGCACCACGCCTTCGTGGTCCAGCCAGCCGTTCAGATCGAACAAGCGCACGTTGCTCGCCCATTGAAACCGGCCATGGCGTTGCTGTTCAGCCGCGTAGTCACTCAGCAAGCGCTGGTAGCGCTGCACCGCTGTGACGTGCGGCAGTTCCACCCACAGCGAAACCCACACACATTCCGATCGCAGCCATCCATCCCAACCTGGCGTAACGGGTTTCGCCGAGCCCGAGCAGTTGTTGTTGCCGTTGCTGCTGATGTGCAGGTCGATCGCACGCGTAAACGGCAAGTAATAATCCGGCGCGCCGCCAAAGCTGAAACCGTTGTTGACGTCGAAGAAACGAGGCTGCGGATTCCAGTCGTGGATGACGCCTACCACGCGATAGTCGTGGCCATCGAGATGGAGTATCCGGCCAACGCTGTTGATGCCAGCAAACAGGCGCTGGTTGAGACGACTGCTGATGGCGATGACATTGGTATGCCGATCGTCATCGCCGCTACTCCAGCCGTGTCCGTACTGGAACGGTACGTCGAACATGGCGAAGAAATCCGCGTACGCGGCGTATCCATTGGCGCTGAACGGGCGCTGTTGCAAGCCGTCGCTCGGCTCGATATGACCGGTGATCGGATAGACGGCTGTTTGACGTGTGCCCGCTTTCGCTTGCATCAAGGCCATCGCATCGGTGTAAGTCAACGCATCCGGCAGATGATTGCGAGTGCTGCCGTTCTGCGGGCCGGCATTGTCGATCTGCGGCACGAACAGCTGCGCGGATTTGTCCGGAAGAGGATCACCCGACACCGCGCGAAATACAGCGTAGGTCGTCATCGATGCCGCCACACCGATGCCCATGATGATCACCATCAAGGCCGTCAGCCCCGGGCTGCGGCGGAAGCTGTGTAGCGCGAGTTGCAGGTAGTAGCTGAACATCGGTGTGCCGCTCTACATATCTTGAGGTGAGGGTTAATGACACCTTGCCGTCATTCCGGCGAACGCCGGAATGACGGCAAGGCGCTATCAAGCCGCCGTGCCTAGCGTGATGTTTGAACCCAAACCGTGCACCAACTTTGGGATAACCGGCCAACAACGAGGGGGCAGCGGTCGAGCTGCCACGGCAAGCGGTCAACGCAAGCGCAAAGCACTCCGCGCCGCATTCCGAAACCGCCGGCTCAAATCAAGCCGCGTGCCATCGTGGAGCACGATTTCCGCATGCCCCTGGAACAGCGTGTGCACTTCGCGGATGCGGTTCATGTTGACGACGATGCTGCGATGGATGCGCAGAAAATGGCCTGGATCCAGTGATGCGCAAAGATGGCGCAGGGTTTCGCGATGCAGATAAGTGCTGCCGTTCGCATGAATGCGCACGTAGTTGTCGTCGGCGCGAATCCAGTCGATGTCACCCACCGGAATCACCAGGGTCCGCTCGCCCACCTGCACGCTGATGCGCTTCACGTAATGACCATCGTGCGCCGCCGAAGCACCACGATGCTGGTGCAGCCCATGCCAATGCTTGCGCACCCGGTCCATCGCCTGATCAAAGCGGGCCTGGTCGATCGGCTTGAGCACATAGTCGATGGCGTTCGCATCAAACGCCTGCAGCGCATGCTCGGCGAACGCCGTCGTGAACACGATCAGCGGAAGCGGTTCAGAAGAGGGGGCGCGCAACAGGCTGAAGCCATCACCACCCGGCATCTGAATGTCGAGAAACATCAGGTCCGGCAGCAAGGTGGCGATAGCTTGCACAGCTTCCTGCACGTTGCCGCATTCGCCCACCACCTCGACATCCGCATGCGTGGCAAGCGCCTGGCGCAGCGCGACGCGCGCAAGTATTTCGTCATCCACCAACAAGGCACGAAGACGCGCGGCGCTCATGCGCCGGCCTCCACGAAGGGGAAGCGCAATGCCACGCGCGTGCCGCCGTTCACGCCGGAGGAGAGATCCATGCTCGCCTTGTCACCGAACATCGCCTGCAATCTCGCACGGGTATTGCTCAAGCCAACGCCTTCCACGGCGCCTGCCGAGGGCAGTCCAAGGCCGTCATCTTCCACACAAAGATGCAGCTCGCCTTCGATACGCCGAGCCATGATATGCAAGGCACCGCCATCGCTCTTGGCCAGCAAGCCATGACGCAAGGCATTTTCCACCAGTGGCTGCAGGATCAGGCTCGGCACCATCGCCCTGCCCGTATCACCAACGTCCACGTGCGTCACCAGCCGGTCCTGGAAACGTACTTTCTGGATGCCCAGGTAGGACTCGAGAAACTGCATCTCACGCGACAGCGGCACCTGTTGTGCGTGGCGTTCCTCCAGCGTCAGCCGCAGAAAATCGCTGAGCCGCGCAATCATCAGCTTCGCCTGCTGCGGATCGGCCACGGTCAGGGCGGAGATCGCGTTGAGCGTATTGAACAGAAAGTGCGGCTGCAGTTGCATGCGCAGCGCTTGCAATTGGGACTGCGCCAGCTGTGTTTCCAGCTGCGCGCTGCGGTAACGCTCGTCCCGCAACAAGCGCCAGGACGCAAAGCCCCTCAGCACCACCAGCATCATCCAATAGGTAAGCAGCGCCAGATGAAATTTGTAGACGCCTTCGTTGCGAAGCAGATCGGTCAGCTTGAGAACATTCCCTTTTGGATTGGGCCCACACCACCAGAAGAACAACAGCAGCATCACCGCGCTCTGCAGCACGGCAAGCAGAATGCTGCTGGGAATATGCAACATCCAGAATCTTCGCCATCCGTGCGCGCCAACACGGCCCAGCCAGCTCACCACTGGCGTCAGCGCCATCCACAGATAGAAATCGATCAGGTTCCACGACAGCGCGCGAAACCATGGCACCGGATGGCCTTCGCTGATGCCGCCAAGTACCGAACTGGCCGCGTACGACAAAGCCAGCATCGTCCAGAACCCGAAGGCCAGGCCGAAGGTTTTCAGCTTGTGCGTGCGGGTCGATTCGTTCATGCCCTTCCGCCCTTCACCGCCAGCCGGCTTTCATGCGGCGGTAGTGTGCGCACTATGCAACGGCTTTGGAAGCACCGCATAAGCATCGACCGCTCGCCCTCGACCATCGACCGCTTGCCCCGTGACGAAGGCATTGGTCACAAAGCGCGTGTCGATCCAGCAAGCCGCATCGATGCTTGCCACACTCACATGGACTTTCAGAGGATGCGTATGACGATCTTCAACCAACCGCGCCGGATCGCCGTGGCGGCGGCAACCTTGCTCGCTTGCGTCGTCTTTCCATTGCAAACCACCGCTGCCGAAGAGGCAGCGCAACCGGCCGATGAAACACTGCAGACGGAAGCCGGCGTGATGGCCGTCGACAATCACTGGACCCTCGCCGAACTGACCGGCGATACGGCGTGGCTCGACCAGATGCTGATGCCCGAGTACCGCTCAGTCGGTAATACGGGCAAGGCGCATAGCAAGGCCGAAATCATCGCTGGCGCTGCCAAGCGCAAGGGCAGCAGCCTGGACCAGGCCAAGCTCACATGGGCCGAGGATCAAAAGCAGCATCCTTACGGCAGCGCGGTGGTCGTGCGTGGCAATACCGCCATCGTGACGTTTTATGACCTGGCACTGGGGCCGCAGAATGGCGTGAAGTCGTCGGATGTTTTCATTTACGTCGACGGCCATTGGCATGCGTTGTATTCGCAGCATACGGCCGTCCATACGTAGGTTGCGAGTTGCGACGAGAGTATGTATTTCCTCATGGCCGTCATTCCCGCGAAAGCGGGAATCCATTTTCAAGGATGCATCAGAGCAAGATGGATTCCCGCTTTCGCGGGAATGACGGCCACAAGGGAACATTGCTCGCTTACGCCAGCATCCACTCCGCCGCCTTGCGCGCATGAATCGCCGTGGTATCGAACAACGGTACCGCCGCATCCTGCGCACTCACAAGCATGGCGATTTCCGTGCAGCCAAGGATGATCGCTTGCGCGCCCTGCGCAACCAGGTCCGCCATGATGCGGCGGTATGCATCGCGCGACGTGTCGACGATCTTGCCCAGGCACAGCTCCTCATACACCACACGGTGCACCAGCTCGCGATCGGCCTGTTGCGGTATCAAGGTCTCAAGACCATGGCTTGCCAGGCGCTCGGCGTAGAACGGCTGCTCCATCGTGAAACGCGTGCCGAGCAGACCCACTTTATGAAAACCGGCCGCGCGAATGTCTTCCGCTACGGCATCCACCACGTGCAGCACGGGGATGCGAACCGCTGCTTCGATCGCAGGCGCCACTTTGTGCATGGTATTCGCGCAGATCACCAGCGCCTCCGCGCCCGCTCCTTCCAAGCGCACCGCCGCATCGGCCAGCACGCGGCCAGCCGCATCCCAGTCACCGGCATGCTGCAACTTGGCAATCTCGTCGAAATCGACGCTGTAAAGCACCAGCTTCGCCGAATGCAACCCGCCCAAGCTGGCCTTGATCGCCTCGTTGATCTGCCGGTAATAGGGAACGGTGGATTCCCAGCTCATGCCACCGATCAGGCCAAGCGTTTTCATCATGTGTCCTCGTTGCAAACAGCCTCTAGGGATGCTCTGATCTATTCCACGTACCCGTCACCGCACTGTATGCGTATCTCACGGTGTTCCGGCGTTGAAGGCAGACTGGCTGTCTGTCGAGACGCCGGAACACCGTGAGATACGCATACAGTGCGGCCCCAACATGTCGAATTTAAAGGACGGGGTGACATCCAGAAGGCCCGCAGGCTGCACCGCGTGGCTTGAACAGACCGCCAGTCTGCCCTGCGCCACACGGCACACCCTGCGGGCCTTCTGGATGGCATGCCGGGTGCGTGGAATAGATCAGAGCATCCCTAGCATGCCCGATGCGCCGGGCCATGGACGACGTGGATTCGAGCCATGCCTGCAGGCCACTGAAGTTTCCAGCAGCCTGGCCGATAGCCTCGATGAGCACGGCCCCGGCGCCGCGCGGCAGTGACCCGGAGACCCGCATGATCAGCAGCCAGCCGAATCTCGCTTATCTCAAAGCCGCCTGGGCGGCGCACGCCAGCATCAGCGCAGAGAACTGCCGCCAAAGCTACGACGAAGCAGGCATCTCGTTCGAACGCGTCAATCACTCCTGGATCGTGCGCAAAGACGAGACGCAAGTTTCCACGATGCCGCTGCGCTATACCCGGCAGGAACTGCGCATGGGCTTTCTGGGCCGTATCGAGATGGAAGCGCGCAAGGCCGCCGCCGAAATCGAAGCCGTACTGTTGCGCGACCTGTCGCTACCCGACGATCACATGCTGATCGTGGAGGTGGAGGAATCCATGCGCCACCTGCGCCGCCGTGGTCATCGCGCGCTGGCGATCTTCGTCGTCCCGACTGCCGCTGCGGATAGGGTCCGCCGCGTCGGCATGGAGATTCAGGCCTTTCTCGATGCACCCCGGGCATGCCTGTACGCGCATACCCTCAACACCGACGGCTATGCCGGCACCGATCTGCTGGCGGACTGTTCCAAACGTGAACGCCATCCACGTGCGTCGACGTATGGCGAACTGGGGCAGCGCATCGTGGCTACGCTACATAACGCGTTGGAAAGGCTGACGAACCAGCACGCTCCGACATAGCGATCATCAACCGCTCCCGAGCCTGCTTACAAATCATTCACGACTTTTTTACCGGCCCAAGAGGCATCGTCTCCGTTCTAGCGGGGGCAAGCGTGTAAAAAGGCGTCAAGCGTGTTGAAAGAGCTATTACCCACGGGGGCTGCTGCCACCGTGCCGTCTAGCGAGAATGTATTGAAAACCCTGCCGGTCGCGATTTACACGACCGATGCGCAGGGACGAATCACTTTCTTCAACGATGCCGCCGTCGCCTTTGCAGGACGTCAGCCTGCCATCGGCGAAATGTGGTGCGTGATGTGGCGGCTGTTCCGGCCGGACGGCACGCCGCTTCCGCACGATCAGTGCCCCACCGCGATCGCCTTGCGCGAACGGCGGCCCGTGCATGACATGGAAGTGATCGCGGAACGCCCCGATGGCAAGCGCGTGCCTTTCATGCCCCATCCCACGCCGTTGTTCGACGAGAACGGCGAGCTGATCGGCGTCATCAATACGCTGGTCGATCTGACCGATCCCAAACATGTGCAGGCGCAGTTGGAACAAGCGCAGGCACTGGCAGCACAGCAGTCGGAATCCGCCGCGCAAGACGCCGAGATGGCCGACAACCTGGGCCGCTTCAAGCGCGATTTCGAGCTGCTGGTTGGCAGCGTTACCGACTACGCGATCTTCATGCTCGATACCACGGGCTACATCACCAGCTGGAACAGCGGTGCGGAGCGGATCAAGGGCTATCGCGCCGAAGACATCATCGGCCGCCATTTCTCCGTCTTCTACACGCCGGAAGACCTGGCGGCAGACATTCCACGCCTTGCACTTACCACCGCATTGCACGGCGGGCGCTTCGAAACGGAAGGCTGGCGCGTGCGCAAAGACGGCACGCGCTTCTGGGCCATCGTGGTGATCGATCCCGTGTGGGACAACGGCCAGCTGATCGGCTTTGCCGAAGTCACGCGCGACGCCACCACCCGCCGCAACGCCGAGCTGGCGTTGTTCGAAAGCGAGCGCCGTTTCCGCGGCATCGTCAACAACGCGCTGGATGCCTTTGCGCAGATCGACGAAGCCGGCCGCGTCACCGAATGGAATCCGCAGGCGCATGAACTGTTCGGTTGGTCACGCGAGCAGGCCCTGGGCAAACCGCTAACGGCCCTGTGTTTCCCATCCAACGACACGTTTGCGTCGGAATGGCTGGTGTCGGCATGGCAAAAGAAACTGACGCGGCAAACGCATCAGCTCACCGCCATGAATCGTTCGGGGCGGCGCTTCACCGCCGAATTGAGTGCAAGCGTGCTGACGCTGGCCTCCGGTCCGCTGATGAACATCTTCATGCGCGACCTCACCCAAAAGATCCAGATGGAAACGCAACTGCGGCAATCGCAGAAGATGGAAGCGCTGGGCCAGCTGACCGGCGGTATCGCGCACGATTTCAACAACATCCTGCAGGCGATTTCCAGTTCGCTGGAGGTGGTGGAAATCATCGGCCAGCGCGAAGGATTCATCGCGGGCGACAAACATATCCAGAACGCACTCAGCAGCGTGCGCCGCGCCGCGGGGCTCACCCATCGCCTGCTCGCCTTTGCACGCCGCCAGGCACTGGATCCGCAAGCCGTGGACGTGGGCGGGCTGATCGCCGGCATGAGCGAATTGCTGCGGCATTCCATTGGTGAGCACATTGCGCTGGAACTCGCGCTGCCGGACGCCCTATGGACGGCGCACTGCGATACGAACCAGCTCGAGAACGCCATTCTCAACCTCGCCATCAATGCGCGCGATGCGATGCCGAAAGGTGGCCGCCTGCGCATCGAAGCCGCCAACATCAGCGGCAGTGATCCGAACGCGTTCAACGTGATGGATCCCGACAGCAGCTACATCAAGATCGTGGTCGCCGACAGCGGCACCGGCATGCCGCCTGACGTGAAGGAGCGCGCGTTCGATCCCTTCTACACCACCAAGCCGGTTGGCCAGGGTACGGGGCTGGGCCTGTCGATGGTGTACGGCTTTGCCCGCCAATCCGGTGGCCATTGCGTGATCGAGAGCGAACTGGGCGAAGGCACGCGCATCATCCTGCTGCTGCCGCGCTACGTCGGCCCGGTGCAGTCGCATGTGGAACTGGTAGCTACCGCGGATCGGCCGGCCGCGAGCGGCGAACATATCTTGCTGGTGGAAGACCAGGACGTGATCCGCGATGCGGTCACCGAAGTGCTGGGCAAGCTGGGTTACGAGGTGACGCAAGCGTCAGATGGCTTGGAAGGTTTGTCGATCGCGATGGCCGGCCAAACGTTCGATCTGATCATCACCGACATCGGCCTGCCCGGCGTCAACGGGCGCAGCCTGGCGGACACCGTACGCAGCCAGCAACCGTATGTACCCGTGCTGCTGGTCACCGGCTACGACCCCAGCGTGGTCCACTCATCGCCCAGTCTTCCGGCAGGCATGGCGCTGCTGTCCAAACCCTTCAACGTGGACGCGCTGAACGAGCAGGTGCGACGATTGCTTGAATGGCGTCATGCGCAACGTGAAGCAAGGAATTCATGAAATGAAACGCATCGGGTTTGCGCTGGTTCTTGCGCTGTTGACCAGTTCATCGTTTGCCGCCGGCCAGACCGCCGGCGTGCAGCACATCAATCCATCCACGCTGGGTGCGCCGCACGGCTACACCCATGTCATCACGGTGGATGGTGGCCGCACGGTGTACATCGCCGGCCAGGTGCCGCTCGATCAGCACGGCCAACTTGTCGGTGCCGGCGATTTCGCCGCGCAAGTCCGGCAGACCTTCGAGAACCTGAAAACGGCGCTGGCGGCGGGCGGTGCGAGTTTTTCCGACATCGTCGAAATGACCACCTATGTCACCGACATGTCGCAAGTGGATACCTATCGAAAGATCCGCGACGAATACATGAGCGGACCCATGCCCACCGCCAGCCTGGTGGAAGTGAAAGGGCTGTTTCGCAAGGATGTGATGCTTGAAGTAAGCGCGGTCGCCGTCGTGCCTGCGTTGCCGGCGCATTTGCCCATAAAACCGGAAGTACGTTGAGCCGCTGATACTGCACATGTCCCGTATCGCTTAAGAGCGCATGATGGGTGGTGAGCAGCCGGCATCGTGCCCTGCTGCCACTCTCCACGGCGAGGACCTTCCCATGCTCGACTGGCTGGATTACCGCAAGCAACTTATGGGCCGCATCGGCGAGATCGGCAAGCTCAGCCCCGACACCGTCGCCGGCTACCAGACCTTGTCCAAGGCCGCCCAGAAAACCGGCAAGCTGGATGCCAAGACCCGCGAGCTGATCGCCCTGGCCGTGGCGGTGACCACCCGCTGCGATGGCTGCATCACCGTGCACACCGGCGAAGCCCTGAAGCATGGCGCCAGCCACGAGGAAATCGCCGAGGCACTGGGGGTGGCCATTGCTCTCAATGCGGGCGCCGCGCTGGTGTATTCGGCCAGGGTGATGGACGCCGTGAGCGCGCACGAGGCGGGGCACTAACCCGGACTCGTAACCCGGGCACCGCGGCATTTCAAAATTCGGGGAGTCAAACGTCTCAAGTCAAGCCAGCCATGCGCTGGCCGATGACTTTGGCTACCCAACACGGTGACGTCGTGCCCATGCCCCCACAGGAAGTTGAACAGCAGTTGGCCGAATTGGCCGGCGCCATGCCGCAGCTGTTGAAAGACAGCCGGGGCGTGGAGTTTTGGATCGAGTTCATGGAGCGGGCCGATGCGATCCGCGACCGCGTATCCCTCGATCACTTTGACTGGGTGACCGAGCGCATCTACGAGGTGCTGGCCGATTACGGCATTACCCCACCTTCCCGCTGGATTCTCGCGGCAGCCGCCTGCGCCAGCTGAACGGATTCAAGGTTACCGTCCTGTGACCGATAAACCCCCAAGGTCCCAACGTTGCGGGGTCTTGGGGGCTCCATCATGACCAACTCATCCATCGTCGCAGCACTGATGCTGCACAACGAATCCTGCTCCCCCTGCCGCATGGGCGAACCGTGCGTGGTGACCGAGCGCATCCTGGACGAATGGCTGCACCGCCAGGCTCTCGCCCCGGCCGAAACGCCAGCCTGGCCTACCGAAGACGCAGCCTGAGCGCAGCCCGGTTAAGCTAGCCCCACTCCAAAAGGGAAAGTGAGGGCTTTATGCATTCGCATCCGTTATTTGGTGGATTGCTGGCGGGCATCCTGGCAATCATTCCCGCCTGGAAGATCGTTTCGAAAGCCGGCTACAACGGTGCCTGGTCGCTGTTGATCTTCGTGCCGCTGGTGAACCTCATCATGATGTACGTGTTTGCATTCAGTCAGTGGCCGATGGAGCGTGGGCGTACGTCTTAGTGTGCGCACATAAAGTGCTGTCGTCCGACGCGAAAGCTCTATAAGCACTGGAAACTGCTCCCTCCCCTGCTTGCAGGGGAGGGCCGGGGTGGGGTGACGCGAGCGAAGCTCGCTTCCGGCTATGCCGGAACAAACCCGCACCAGGATGGAACATCATCGCAAGATTGCTTCACCCCACCCCAACCCTCCCCTACTACACGTAGGGGAGGGAGCTGATCAGGCAGTTGCAACACCGCAACGACGGTTATGGCTTTCCAACCAAGCTATTTGCACTGCACACACCTTACGGCCGCGACGCCCCCAACAACCCCACCTTGTAACCCGCCTCACGCAAGCGGCCGGTGGCCTTCATGCTCAACACCACCAGAATCACCAAGTTGACGAGCGGTACGAAACACCCGATCACCAGCAACACCTTGGTACCGGTGGAGTGTCCAAAACCGCCGCAAAGGCGAAGGATGCCGATGATCGCCATGACCAGCGCGGCAAGACTCAAGACCAGCGCCAGGCCTGTGGAATTCCTCGCCGCCATGGTCACAAAGTTCAAGATGATCGAATAGATAACCAGCTTCTGCCCGCTGGCAATCTGCTGCAGATCCGCACTATCCGACGGCGAATGATCATCCACCTCGGCACGCGGTGCTTGATACGGATTCTCGTTGCTCATGCTTCCCCCTAGCTGAAAGAAAGCCTGCCGCCCGGAAGCAGCAGACACATTGAAAAATCAGACCCCCAGGCGGCCATCGAGCCCCTACCGCCAACCACCTTGTACATGTGCCCGAAGCAGCCACGCAAGCAGAACCTGCGTAGCCCCGCCTCGACCTATATTCGAAAATGTTACTTAACTACCATTGACACACAAATGTTATCTTGATACCAATGCGCACCACGGGTTGTCCGTATCTCGGGGAGGGGTTTTGGACATGAGTGGTTCGCCGTACATCCGCCGCCGTCTTTGCACGGCCGTTGCTCTGGGCCTGCTGGGTCCGCTCTGCGCCATGGCGCAAACACAAGACGGCAGCAACCAGGCCGCCTCAACCAACGCTCACGCGGCGCAACAAAAAACCGGCACGCAGCCATCGCGCAAAGCACCGCAGCAAGCGGCGCAACTGGGCACCATCATCGTCACCGCCAACAAACGCGAAGAGCGTTTGCAGGACGTACCGATGGCGGTATCCGTGCTGGACGATACGAAGCTGGAGCGCCAGAACGCTCTCAGCTTCACCGATTACGCCTCGCAGATTCCGGGGCTCAATGTGATCTCTTCCGGCGAAGGCTGGACGCAACTGGTGCTGCGCGGCATCACTTCCGGTGGCAGGCAGCCGAACGCAACCGTGGGCACGTATGTCGACGATACGCCGTTCGGTTCAAGCACGGTCTACTCGGCAGGCAGCGTGCTGACGCCGGATATCGATCCCAGCGATCTGCAACGCATCGAAGTACTGCGCGGTCCGCAAGGCACCTTGTACGGATCGAACACGCTGGGCGGCTTGATCAAATTCGTCACCACGCCACCAGACGCCACGCAAGCCAGTGCGCGTATCGGCTTCAGCACCAGTAGCGTCGATGGCGGCGGCAGCGGATATGGCGCGCATGCCACCGTCAACCTGCCCTTGATAACCGACAAGCTGGCGCTGCGTGTGAACGTGTACGACCGCGATGATCCTGGCTACATCAACAACATCACCACCGGGAAATCCCAGATCGACGAGGCCAAGGTCAGCGGTGCACGCACCCAATTGCTGTGGACACCTAACGATAAAGTGTCGGTGCGCTTTTCGGCGCTGGCACAGAATCTCAACAGCAATGGCCTTGCCAACCAGGGCATCGACATCAATCCGGCCACCTTGCAGCCGATCTACGGCTGGCCCAATCAGGCACGTGCTGCCAGCACCGGCCTGTTCAAGATCAAATACCGTCTCTACGACCTGACGGTGAACGCGGATTTCGGCTGGGCCAAGCTTATTTCCACCACCAGCTACGGCACGCTGCGCTTCAACGAGAACACCGACATCACCAGCCTCTACGGCCCGGTGTTGAATCCCTTGTTCGGGCTTACCAATGGCGGTTATTCGGAACTGCAGCCAATCGCCTTGAACAAGGTCACGCAGGAATTGCGCCTGCAATCGCCGGCGGATCAAACCTGGGAATGGCGTGCCGGCTTGTTCTTTACGCACGAGCACACCACCGACAACCAGAGCATCTTGAGCTTCGATGCCAGCACCGGCGTACCCATCGCCTTGCCGACGCTGGGCGTCATCGGCGAAGGGCCGGCGATCTTCCGGGAGTGGGCCGGCTATGGCGATCTCACCTGGCACGCCACCTCGCAATTGAGCATCCTGGTCGGCGCGCGCTACAGCAACGACTACACGTCGTATACGCAGACCAGCAACGGCCTGCTGATCGGCAACACCGACTTCACTATCCTCGGCCGTGATCATCCGGTCACGTATCTGTTCAACCCCAGCTACAAATTCAGCGATGACGTGATGGCTTATATCCGCGTCGCCTCGGGTTTCCGCCCGGGTGGTCCAAACGTAGGCGTGCCGCCTGGCCTAGGTGCACCGCTCACGTTCGACCCCGACAAGCTGGTGAATTACGAAGTGGGCCTGAAATCGCTGATGCTCGACAAGCGCATGAGCTTCGAAGGCGATGTGTTCTACATCGACTGGAGCAAGGTGCAGCTCACCACCACCGTGGGTGGCATCAGCTTTCTCGGCAATGGCGGCAAGGCGACCAGCAAGGGCGCGGAGTTGAGCTGGACGTACCGCCCACTGCGCGGGCTCACGCTATCGGCGAATACCACGTATACGAAAGCAGAGCTGGCTGCGAATACACCATCCGGCAGCATCTATGGCTTGAAAGGCGATCCGCTGCCCTACGTACCGAAGTGGAGTGCGAACCTGGGCGCGGATTACGACTTTCCGATCAGCGGTGATTGGTCCGGTTTCGTCGGCGGCAACTTCAGCTACACCGGCGCGCGCGATGCCGAATTCAATCCGGTACCCGGACCACGCGTCCGTTTGCCTGCCTACAACAATCTCGATCTGCACGCAGGCGTGAATGTCTCGAACTGGACCGTCGAGGTGTACGCCAAGAACCTGGCCAACAAGCGCGGCATCACCGCCGTATGGCCGGAAACGATCAACCCGATCGCCAGCCCGTTCCAGGCCACGTACCAGACGCCACGCACCATCGGCATGTCCGCCAGCCTGGATTTCTAAGCCCTTATCGATGCTTCCCCTGCACGGAGTTTCCGCATGAACCGCCACATAAAACGTTTGGTGGCTCTGGTTGCCGGCTTTACCGCCACCCTTGCGATGGCGCAAACGGCACCTCCGCCACCGTTAGGACCCAGCACAACAACACCGCAGCCGGTCAGCAACACGGAGACTGCACCACCGGCGATGACCCAACAGGATGTCACCGCCTTCTTCGATGGATTAGTGCCCTTCGCACTTCAACGCAGCGATATCGCAGGCGGCGTGATCATCGTGGTGAAGGACGGCAACGTGCTGTTCGCCAAGGGCTACGGTTATGCGGATCTCACGCAGCACACGACCCCGTCGCCGGAAAGCACGCTATTCCGTCCCGGCTCGATCTCCAAGCTGTTCACCTGGACGTCGGTGATGCAGTTGGTGGAGCAAGGCAAGCTGCAATTGAATCACGACATCAACGATTACCTCGATTTCAAGATCCCGCCTTACCAAGGCAAACCCATTACGCTGCGCAACCTGATGACGCATACGCCGGGTTTCGAAGATTCCGCCAAGGGTCTGCTACCGGCATCCGTGGATGATGTGAATCTGGAGCGGTATCTCAAGACGCATATTCCCGCCCGCATCTTTCCTCCGGGCGAAATCGTCGCCTATTCCAACTATGGCTGCGGTTTGGCCGGCTATATCGTGCAGCGCGTGTCCGGCGAACGTTTCGAAGACTACGTCGCAAACCACATCTTCCAGCCGCTGCACATGACGCACTCCAGTTTTGCGCAACCGCTGCCTGCAGCGTTGGCATCCATGCTGGCGAAAGGCTACAAGACCGCGTCGGATGGCACGCCGCAGCCGTTCGAACTGGTCGATCCCGCACCGGCAGGTTCCCTTAGCTCCACCGCCATGGACATGGCGCATTTCATGATCGCGCAGTTGCAGAACGGCCAGTACGACAACACGCGCATCCTGCAACCGCAGACTGCCGAGCTGATGCACAGCCAACAGTATGTGCCGGCACCCGGCATCAGCGGCTTCGATCTCGGCTTCTACCAGGAAAACCGCAACGGCCTGCGCATCATTGGCCACGGTGGCGATACCGTGTATTTCCATAGCGATCTGCACTTGTTGCTGGACAAGAACATCGGCGTGTTCATGTCGTTCAACAGTGCAGGCAGCCCGGATGCGCACGGCACACTGATGGTTCGCACGGCGATCTTCGACGCCTTCCTCGATCGTTATTTTCCGTACACGCCGCCGACAGAGCCCACGCTATCCACTGCCAAAGACGATGCCGCGAAAGTCGTCGGCTGGTATCAGGCCAGCCGCCGCAACGAAAGCGCCTTGCGCATGCTTTACCTCACCGGGCAGGTGAACGTGGGCGCACAACCGGATGGCACGCTGGTGGTGTCCTTCCTGACCGATTACGCGGGGCAACCGTTGCGTTGGCGCGAAGTGGGTCCGCTGCAATACCGCGAAGTGAATGGCCAGGACAAGCTCGCGTTCGTCACCAACCCGGATGGCAGTATCCGCTACTGGGCCACCGGTTACCTGCCCGGCGTGGAAGTGTTCCAGCGTGTGCCGGGTTTCAAGAGTCTCGGCAGTGCCGGTGTGCTGGTGGCCGTCGCCATCGTGGTGATGCTGGTGACGATGGTGATCTGGTTCGCCGGCTGGCTGGTCCGCCGTCATTACCGCCGTTCGCTCAATGTATCGCCCGCACTGCTTCGCACCCGCTTGCTATCGCGCCTCGGCACCTTGGCCATGCTGGCAAGCGTGCTGGGTTGGATCACGCTGCTGGTTGTCGCCGGCCTCGACGAAAACGTGCTGCTGCATGGCGCGGCGACACCATGGATGGTTCTGCTCTACGTGCTGGGCGTGATCGCCTTGCTGGGTGCCATCGCCATCGTCGTGCACACGTGGCGCAACTGGCGTCCCGCAGAACGCAGCCGGCTGGTACGGGTGGGCGAAACCCTGCTCGCGCTGGCAGCGCTCTATCTGTTCTGGTTCATCCTGGCCTTCGGCCTGGTCAGCTTCAGCACGCGCTACTGATAAGGGGATCTCATGACCAAGCTATGGCAGGCGCCATTGAAGCTGAGCGCATACATCGAAAAACGCCCACTGACGCAAGCGTTCCACATCACCGGCTATACGTTTACCGAAAGCGAAGTGCTGGTGGTTTGCCTGCAGGATGGCGAGCTGGTGGGACGTGGCGAAGGGCTTGGCGTCTATTATCGGCATGACACGCCGACATCGATGCTCAAGCAGATCGAAGCACTGCGCGAAAGGATCGAGCTTGGCGTCACGCACGAGCAACTGCAGGAGCTGCTTCCGCCCGGTGGCGCGCGCAATGCGCTCGATTGCGCGCTCTGGGATCTGGACGCCAAACGCCAAGGCTCCCCGGTGTGGCAGCTCGCCGGCATGCCTGCGCCGCAACCGCTGCTGACCACCTTCACCTTGAGCGCCGACGAGCCGGAGGCGATGGCGGAAAGCGCACGCCAGCTCAGCGATGCACGCGCGCTCAAGCTCAAACTGACCAATGACCATCGCAATGCGGAACGCGTACGTGCCGTGCGTGCGGCGCGTCCTGGCGCGTGGATGATGGTGGATGCCAACCAGGGCTTTACCCGCGATTCGCTGCAAGAAGCCTTGCCGGCTTTCGTGGAAGCGGGTGTCGCTGTCGTAGAACAACCCTTTCCTGTCGGCTGCGAAAACTGGCTCGATGGCTTGAACTCCCCGATTCCCCTCGCCGCAGATGAAAGCGTGCAGGATCACCGCGACCTGCAGAATCTCGTGGGCCGCGTGCAGGTGATCAACATCAAGCTGGACAAGTGCGGCGGACTCACCGAAGCATTGACGATGGCCCGCATGGCACGCGATCTTGGCTTCAAGGTGATGGTGGGCAACATGGGGGGATCGTCGTGGTCGATGGCGCCGGCATTCGTGCTGGGCTCACTGTGTGCGGTGGTGGATCTGGATGGGCCGGTTTATGTGCTTACCGATCGCACGCCGGGGGTGAGTTATCAGGATGGGCGGATCTGGTGTCCGGATGGGGTGTGGGGTGGGCCGGTGATGGCGGCGGCATAGGTGGATCAAGTCATGTTGAAGAGAGGCTGCTTCTGCATGCGACGTAGGTTGGGGTGCAAACCCCAACATCGCCATGCACGCCTACATCCGGATGTTGGGGTTTGCACCCCAACCTACGCGCTTAGCAAACACTCGATGTTGTGCGGGAAACATCAACTCGCCGGACCTGCTCCCTCCCCTACGTGTAGTAGGGGAGGGTTGGGGTGGGGTGAAGCAACCTCGCGAGGATATTTAATCCTGCCCCACATTCATTCCGGCTCAGCCGGAAGCGAGCTTCGCTCGCGGCACCCCACCCCAGCCCTCCCCTGCACGCAGGGGAGGGAGTTATTGCCCTCGCCTTGAACAGGAAAGCCGCGCATGGCCACTCCCAACAACCCGCGCGAGCGCAACTGGTTCGGCCACCCACCCGGCCTCACCATCCTGTTCCTCACCGAAATGTGGGAGATGTTCTCCTTCTTCGGCATGCGTGCGCTGCTGGTCTACTACATGACCAAGCACCTGGACATCCAGCAGGAATACGCATCGCTGATCTACGGCGTCTATGCAGCCTTCGTCTACTTCACGCCCGTGTTCGGCGGCATCGTCGCAGACCGCTGGCTGGGCAAGCGCAAGGCGGTGATCATCGGCGGCGCGACGATGGCTTTGGGGCATTTCATGATGGCCTCCGAGCCATTGTTCTATCCCGCGCTCGCCACCATCGCGTTGGGCAACGGCTTGTTTCTGCCAAGCCTGGCCAGCCAGATCGAAGGCCTGTATCGCGAAGGCGATCCGCGCAGCAAGAGTGCGTACAACGTCTACTACGTGGGCGTGAATATCGGCGCCTTTATCGCGCCGCTGATCTGCGGCAGCCTGGGCGAAGCCTATGGCTGGCATTGGGGCTTTGCGGCGGCCGGCATCGGCATGCTGACCTCGTTGGTGATTTACCTGGGTGGCCAACACCATTTGCCGCCGGAGGCCCAACGCGCCGGCACCCATCAGCCAGTGCGCGCACCGCTCGATCATTCGGCATGGCGCCGGCTGGCATTCCTGATCGGCGTGGCGGCGATCATCGTGGTATTCCGCGGCGCCTATGAGCAGGTCGGCAACACCATCGCGTTGTGGGCGGACGAAGGCGTGGATCGGCACGTCACCGCCGGCTGGAGCATTCCCATGACCTGGTTCCAGTCGCTCGATTCGCTGGTGGTGTTCACTGCCACGCCCCTGCTGCTGGCGCGTTGGGCGCGCCTGGCCAAACGCGGCATCGAGACGCCGTGGCTGCACAAGATGGCGTTCGGCGCAGCGGTCGTGGGCCTCTCCTACGTGCTGCTGGCGGGCGTATCCGCCTGGGCCGTAGCGCACGGCACGCGCGCGCACTGGGCCTGGCTTACCGGCTGGTTCGTGCTGATGACGCTGGGCGAGCTGTACATCCTGCCAGTGGGCTTGGGATTGTTCGGCCGCATGGCGCCGGACGGTTTTCGCGCCACCTGCATCGCCATCTGGTTCTTCGCCGGTTTCTTCGGCAACTTGCTGGCCGGCGCGCTGGGTACGTTATGGAGCCCGCTGTCGCACGGCTGGTTCTTCATGCTGATTGGCGGCGTGGCCGGTTTGGCCGCCCTGCTCCTGTACGTAGTCGGCCTGCGCCTGGGGCAGGTGGAAAAGCGCGAGAATGCAGGCTTGGCCGCCATGCTCTCCCGGTAAACCGATGACGACAATTCAGAGTCTGTTTTCATATGCCAAGCACGCCTCGTTGCGTCTGAGTGGCTGTCAGGCGACAGCACGCGGCTTGACCAGACAGCCAGTCTGGCGCTGCGCCACGCGCTGCCGCCTGACAGCCACTCAGGCACAACGTGGAGCACTTCGCACATGAAAAAAGCCTCTACGGACCTGCAACACATGCTCAAGGATCGCTGGGACAGCTTCACCGCGTCCGAGCAGAAGATCGCCCACTACTTGTTGCACAACATCCGCGACCTGCCGTTCGAAACCGCCGCGTCGCTGAGCAAGCGCGTCGGTGTCAGCCCCATGACCGTCGGCCGCTTCCTGCGCGCCCTCGGCTACGACGGCGTCAACGAGCTGAAGGAAGAACTGCGCGGCGACGGTACCTGGCGTCAACTCTATAAAGAACCGGAACAACCCAAAGACACCGACGCGATTGCTGCCCATCTGCAATCGGAAATCCGCGCCCTCACCGACGTGCATGCACTGGTCGGCAGCAAGGAATGGAAATCGGTGATGAAGCTGCTGATGACGGCCGACCGCGTTTCGATCGCCAGCTTCCAGCACGCGGCCTTTCTCGGTCAGGGCTTCGCCAAAACGCTGGAACAGTTACGCGCAAACGTGTCGTTTCATTCCGGCAGCGACGGCGCCTACATCGACATGCTGCTCGACTCCACCCGCAACAGCTGCGTGGTGCTGATCGACATGCGCCGCTACTTCAAGCAATTCCGCGTGATCGCCGAAGAAGTGGTCGCACGCGGCATTCCGCTGGTGATGATTACCGATACGGATTGCTACTGGGCGCGCGAGCTCACCCCGCATGTGCTGATGATCCAAGCTAGTTGGGTATGGCATAGCTACAGCGCCTACATGACCTTGTTCAGCCTGCTGGCCACGTCGTTCGTGCAGGAGGCCAGCGAGGACGTGATGGAGCGGATTGGGGACATCAATGCGCTGCGGCAGAAGTTGGTGGGGTATATGGGTACGGGGACGCGTGAGCCTTCTGCTGGGGGTAGCGGCCAGGTGGGTAAAGCCAAAGGTAGGCCGCGGAAGTCGAGCTGAAAGCCTTAAGGGCGCCCTGAGCAGTACCGGATTCGTCGTCCCGGCGAACGCCGGGACCCAGTGTCTTTGCGCACTTGGAAAGTCGCTGGGCCCCGGCGTTCGCCGGGGCGACGATTATTCCGCGCATCCTTAGGCTGACACCCAGGCTTGCTCATAGCCTCAACCTTTCATCCCTTCATCAGCACCCACTCCTGCAAGCCAGCCGTTCAAACGCCTGCTTGAAGACGCTCAACACGCAGCGCCCATACGAAACGTGTCACCAGGGATAAAACGACCTGTCTTATCGGCCATCAACCCCATGAGGTAGCCCGTATGCACACAGGAGAGCAATACCACCGTTTATGTTGAATCTGCCCCGGGATCGGGCGGTGCGAGACAGGTTTCAGAAGATGGCGCTACATCTTCTCCCTGCAGGCGCCGACATACTCGACTTCGGGGCTGGCACCGGGATTGATGCCAAAGCGTTTGCCGCCAACGGGCACCGTACGTTCGTGTACGAGCCGTCGGAAGCGATGCGCGACTATCTGGCGCGTCATTGCCACGACGAAATCGTCCACGAAAGCGTCGTACCGGTGTCGTCCCCGCTCGCCTGCGAGGTGCAAGCGGTGACGGCCGACTTTGCCGTGCTCAATCATTTTGCCGATCACACGCTGCTGTTTGAAGAGCTATCGCACGTGGTACATCAAGGCGGCTTTGTCCTGGCCAGCATGCTCAACCCTTATTACCTTGGCGATGCGCGTTACGGCTGGTGGCGCAAGAACCTTATAAATCTCGTACGTCACGGCCACTACGCCATCCCCAGTGAAAGCCGTATCCATCGATTCGTGCCTCGTGCGGTAGCGCGGGCAGCCGCACCGTATTTCAGGCTGGAACGCCTTACTCCGCGCGGCTTCGGGTTGGCGACCAACTTGTACATGTTCCTACTATTTCGGCGATTCTGAGATGCTGAAAGACTGGATAAGACCGCTCGTCCGCCCCCTACCGCAATGGTCTCCGGTCGCCATTACCCCGCCGTCGCGAGTGATCACCGCTACGTTGCGATGGAACGGCAAATCGACGGACGTTACGACCGACCACACGGTGGCCTCGCTCAATCCGCTTGTGATCGCCACCAGTCTCGATGCCGGTGACCACGCCCTGCTCGAGTACAGCGATAACGCAACGGGAAAGACGCTCGGCGTTTTGCAGCTGACAAAAACCGGATCAACCGCTGCGGGAACAGCATCCATCATGCTGTACCACGTGACGGCCGGTGAACACCGCTGTCTTGCATGGCCTCGGCGCTCGTGGAATGCATGGCTTCAGAACCGGAGCATGTTGAAAAATCGCGCATCCAACCACTTGAATATGGAGCCCGCAGCCGCCCAGCAACTCATGATCGCGTATCTGTACCCCCGACCGGTCATCCTGGTTTCCGTGGATGCACCGGGCCACCAGAATATTTTTCCGATGGATTTGATTGGCCCGCTCGATCGGAGCGGACTTTTCTCGCTCGCACTGCGCAGTACCAACGTTTCGCAATCGGTCATGCGCGAGGTACGCAAGGTTGCCCTGTCCACCATCCCTGCATCGATGAAGACGATCGTCTACAAGCTTGCCGAGCACCATAAGCAGCCGCTGCAAGATTGGAGCGCGCTTCCATTTACCGTTCGACCATCGCGGGAATTTGGTATCCCTGTTGTTGCTCAGGCACCACGCGTCCGGGAATTGACCATCGTGCATAGCCAAGAGATTGGCATACACACGTTTTTTCTGGGGCGTGTCAGTTCCGATGAAAATGTCGCGAAGGGTGACCAACTGCATCACACGGCGGGTTTCCATCAGGCTTACCGCCGTAAACGTGCTGTGCCGTTTACCGAGGCCTGACTCATATTAGGGTGGTGCTTGCAGCAATACAGCTTATTCGGATGTACGCCAAACGTGGCTCTGGCGAACAGCTTGATTGCGATGCCCCTGACTCAACGTCCGCGTCGATGCAATTCAGAGCGAGTCGTCATTCCGGCGAACGCCGGAATCCAGTCAAGAATGGTGTGCGCAGCACACAACATAAAGGTTTCGTGTGCTGCGCACGGCGTATTTAAACTGGATTCCGGCTTTCGCCGGAATGACGGATATTGGACTCCTGGCGAGAGCGTCCAGGCATGTTTTTTTATTGACTCCGCATCAAAGGCGGTTTGCGGCTTAACCTGAGAGAGTCACAATGTTGACATAAATCGGGGCCATAACGATGATGCGACGGCATGCAAGATCGTTGGCCTTTGCGGCGGAATGCAGCTCGCGCTGTGCCAGCCTTGCATCGACAGGCGCCAAAGCAGAAACACGCCAATAGGGGGCTCCATGCACGCTAGTTTTCCGGCTCTTTTCAGCCTCATCTTTATTTTTATTGGAATAGGCATCATCAGCTTTGGCCGAAATACGGCGGCCAAGGCAAAGCAAAGCATGTCCTGGCCAACGACCGAGGGGGAAGTTGCGCATTCGGCGATTCTTTATCAAACGGATACTTCCGCTACGACAGACAATGCCACAACGTATAAGGCCGACGTCGTCTATCGCTATAAAGTACACGGCAAGAGTTACACATCTTCCAAAATCTCGTTTTTGGATCTCGCCGCAACAACCGGACGCGCGGCAAGCATCGTGAGCCGTTATCCCGACAACTCCGTAGTGCAGGTCTACTACAACCCCACCGACCCTGCGGAATCAGTACTGGAACCCGGCGACGCAAGCGGAATTCAGTTTCTATACCTGCTCGGTTCGATATTCGGTGCGGCTGGGCTTTTCTTTTTGATCATGAGTTTGACGGGGCACGTGCACGTTCATTGACCGATGATGGGAAACCCATGGTCCATCCGGCAATCGATAGAAGCATGTGCACTGCGCCAGGGAGCAGCGCATGACACGGCATAACATGGCAAGCGTGGTTTTTATGGTACTCGCCATTCTATTGAGCATGGCGGCCCGTGCAGACAAGCCTACTCTCCAAGCGCACAGCGCTTACCAGACGATTGTCCCGCTGACTGTGGTGCCCTACCCGTGCGTATCCGTTGCAGCAACGGGCGCACGCATTCTGCTAGCGAAAGACGATCTGGTGGCACTCAGCACCAGCGGCGCGCAAGACTCCAGTCAAAGCGATAAACAGCGCATGGCCTTCCTTGCCGTGGGGCGCGCCAGCCGGTTGCTAAGCAAGGTAACGCCTACCCAGGACGATCTCGGGTGCGCCGTCATCTCGCTCGACATATCGATGGAAGATCGTGACACCTTGTTTGTGATCAGTGAATTACTTGAAGAAGGCAAAGCGGCGGTCGTGCGCGAGGGAAGGCGAACTCCCGAGCTAAAGATATTCGTGGATCACGCCAGCAGTTCGATCATGGGATCGGAAAACTTTCGGTTTGCAGATGGCACGCCGTTCCTTTCGCTGACCACGTGGGTGAGCGAGGCGACCATCAACATCAAACATGGTCTCGTCATCAACGACCTGGCAAACGCTGCCGCCCAGGTGCGGCACACCTCCTCCATGGGTGTGCCGCGGTAACGATCATGCGGACCCTGGCGCCTTACCTGTGCAGTTCGTACCGAAGCATGGCTGCACATTCGTCGAGAAAATGGATCGCCACCAGCAAGCTGGCGTAGGTCGATGCCGGCAACGGCCACGAAAGCGGCTGCACCGACAAGCCACTGGTTACGGCTTCGTCAAAGGCATCGCTGTCAGCGAGTAGGCATCTGATGACAAGCTTTACCTGCTCGATGCACGCGATCGCGGAGCCAATTTCCAGTTGCACTATCTCTTCGTCGTCTACCGCATCCGGCGGATTGCCGGTAGGACGGGTAAACGGGTTATCGGGGAGCCCCGATGGGCGTGCGGGTGCCTTATGATCTGGCTCAGCCATATCAACTAGTCCTCTTAGTTGGTTGGTTAGCGGGTCGTGGGAGGTGATGACTCTCACGATCCGCGCTTCTCACAGCATTGCTGCCATGGCCATCGATGTCGCCACACAAGACCGCATCGATGGCGAGCCGAACGTAACAAGTCCGCGAAAATGTGTATGTAGGCGTTTGCCGTTTTTGTGATTGTACGAAGCAACGCGAGATATGACGGCGTGATTTGAAACGCAGAAGGGCGGCCGAAGCCGCCCCTCTCTATCTCACGTAGTAATGCCGCCCTGCACCGTCGAAGTTGCCGGTTCGCATGCAACAGTTCTTGAAACAACCTCGCAGAACCGCCAGGGCATGGATCGTTACGGCCGAGTTTCTCGAAACAACGCCTTGTTGCCGTGAACGACGCGATCGCCTTTCTTGACGCGCTGCTCGGAGGGATAGCCTTTACGGCGTTTACTACTGCGCTCGAAAGCTGAAATTGTTGGTTGACATGGCACATCTCCTTTTGTGTCGTTAAGGCATCGATCGACCATCATGCTTTTCGGTGAAACATGAGGTCGACCATGCCGACATGCCGATCGCCTACGGTCTTGCACACACGTCCCAGCCCATGATCGGCTCAACGGCTGGAACGTTGTTCCCTGAGGTACGAAAAGAAAGGTACAACCAAAAAAAGCAGGATGCCAACGCCCAGCACGGCGTGAACCAGCATTTTTACATACGTATGCACGGTGCCGCTCATGCTGCGCGATGGCATATCCGTGCGATAAGTAATCGGAACAACGGCGCCCGGCACCAACTCCTGGCATGTACCGTTGCCGTCGAAGCCACCCCACTGCGTCTCGCCCGTATAAACCTGGTCACCCACTTCGTAGCGATACGTGTAACTGAAGGCCCCTTTGCTGCCACAACCGCTACGCGCCACAACCACGCCCGTCGATGTCACGCTGCCATGACTGAACGGCAACACGTGCCCCATCAGGATGGGAAACAAAAGCACGCTAAACACTACCCACAACCAAAACATGATGCGGCGTGTTCTTGCGTAATAGTCCAGCAGGCCATCGCCCCAGCTCATAAGCCTCCCCCTTTCCTATTCCGAACTTGGGATTTATCGAAAAGCATTGCTCTTCCAGACGTCATTCCGGCCTTCGCCCACTGCCGTCCGGGGAAATTTTGCGAAAAAAGTAACGAGCACTTGAGAGACAACACGTTCGCATGATTCGCGCAGCAAGCGACTTAAAAAAAGCTTGCTCAACACGATACCCACGAGTGAACCAGAAACGGCCCCCTCCCCTGCGTGCAGGGGAGGGTTGGGGTGGGGTAAGGCGAGCGAAGCTCGCTTCCCGCTACGCGGGAATGAGCGTGAAACATCAACGGAACCTCTCGCGAGGTTGCTTCACCCCACCCCAACCCTCCCCTACTACACGTAGGGGAGGGGGCGATCCGGCAAGCTAAAAGTTTCCCGGACAGCAGTGGGGCTTCGCCGGAATGACGACTCGCTCTGAACTTGACCCCATTAAGTTCGGAGAATTGATCCTAGTCCACGCCACTTAGTTGCGGCGTTGAAGACGGCGCACTGTTTCTACGTGTCGCCACACATGAAGCCTCGACAGCTTGAAGTTTCTTTTGAACCATTAATTGTCGCGGACTTCGGACAGATTATCTTTTATCCAATCGGCGGCATCCTCCCCCACCTCCTTAGCGAGGCGATCCATTATGCCGCAAGTGCTTTTAAATGCACCCCATACACCGCCGTTCGACGTACGCTTGGACGTGGTTGTTTGCAGCACCTTGCCATCCTTGATCAGATCAAGTGTGACCGATATGTGCTTGGGGCCGGTCCATCCGCCACCATGAGAAGCGCCCCATACCGAGGTGATGGTGGTTTTCAACAGCAATCCGTTAGTGAGGTTTGCGCTACCGTCCACCTGTTTCGTTCGCTCATAGACCTTGCTGACCGATTCGAAGACCTGATCCCCGACCAACTCGGGCACCTTGCATTGCGCCTTGATCACGTCGGGGATGTTCGTTTCCTGAGGCAAAACTGCAGGCGTTTGAACATTCAACACGTTTCCGGCCATGCAGCTTGTGGAGAAAGCAGCAAGAGCAAACGCAGACACCATCTTCTTCATGAGAATCCCCTGTTTAATGGTTACCCTAATACCGCTTCCTGTTGGCCTTACGGTCTTCGCTGGCGCCTGACGACGCCATTCACAAAGAACAGCCAGAAGGCGACATAAGCCATCAGAAGAACGCTCGCCATCCCTCTTCCAAAGGCGCCAGCGGGAAGCGCAGGTGCCGTGGGATAGGCGAATTGCTGGTACAACGGCCACCACAGCGCTGCAAGCGATGTCCCGCCTATCACCAAGGCGACCCATAACACGATCTTCCATCCGAGCAGGCGCTTGTCGTTGAGTCGATCCACGACTGGCGCAGACGCTTCTTCCGCATCTACCACCGCATAATCTCCCTTCCAGGTGGCGTTAAGCACATCGAATGCAGTCGCCAGATGTCCCCGATGCACAAAGACGCGAACGCCACCCAAGGCGTAGAACCATAGTGGATCGACTTGAACGATATTCGCGCCGGACAAATGCGCGTCTACGCCTTCAACCCGCAGGCGGCCAAGCAGAATTTGCGCGTTGAGAGGCGAAAGGCCGCGTACTAGCTGAAGGTAGTTCGGGCGAGATGCACCGATTTCGTTCCCGGTGTTGGGCGCGTGGCCGGTCCCTTGGGGAAGCAAACCTCTTCGGTTCAATTCCGCCACCAAAAGCGAGAGCGCATGCTCATCGAGCTGTGCCGAAGCGGCATATTTCTGCAGCTCGTCGTCGGACATCTCAGCGAAGCGCTGCGCAAGATCGTTTTCCATAACTCTCCCTCGGGGCTACGCATCAACCCCAGTTTCCACCTATTTAACGACGTCGATAGACGCCGTCAAAGCGAACATTCATACCGCCGCAGTTGGTGTTATCGCTTACTACTAGCACATCTCCGATCAATCGAAGCGTTACATGGCAACTGTAATCAGCGTCCCCTTCTGAAAATGCCACCACGTTGCCGTTCGGTTTGCTCTGGCCGTTGAAGTCGCCAACGTTGGGGCCGCCAGGCGCTACGTCAGCGGACGGATTCGCCGAGGGCCAAAAGGCATGCCCCTCTGCGACAAGATGATCAGTCTGCAAGCTGAGGCGGATGGTGTCGTCCCCATCCTTCCAAAGCCCAGCCCAAGCCCTAAGAGGCGGGTTCTTGTCGACGGGAAGCGGCGACAATCGCGCTTGCTCCACCCATCCGGCCGTGCCACCTTTGCTGTTTGGGTAAAACGCACATACATGGGTGCCGTGAGTGTTACTGGTGATCAGTACGTCGCCCGGCAGTACGTAACCCCAGCCAGCGCAGGATGCTGGCTTTGAAGGACAGCCATCCGCATCCAACATAAAATTCAAATGCCCCTGGCCGATGACCTTGGCCAATCCGAGCGTGGCCTGGTCACTTGCAAAGTCTCCGTTTGCACAACTGAGATTTTTCGACTGATTTTCGGCAGCGATGGCAGAACTGCCTATCCACATCAAGGCGGCGATTAGCGCAAAACGAGCGACCGTCTCCATCTTATTCCTCCACGCATATCGGTCGAGACCAAATCTTCAAGGGCAACCCTCTCATCCCTTTTACTTTCTAATTCTTGCAATAAGTGCCGATCAGAGGCGTCAAGTACTGCTCAAGCGTTCCATTCGCCTCTTGCTTGCTTAGCTCATCAAGGCGAGGAATGTGCGCGTCAGGCTTGCTCCGCAGTATCGAGGCGTACGATTTAAGCATGCTGCGGAATCCGGCCAACTGATTGGGAACGAGCTTCCCCTTTTGCTCAGGATTTGCGATTTGATTGGCCGCGCTGCCAAAAATGAACTGTGCAACCAGTTCCGAACTGTAGGGAATATCTTTGCTCGGCAATGGCTTGAACAGGTCGGGACAGACGACATCGACCACGTCCTTGCTCTTGTCCTCCCAGTCCAACAGCCACGCCCGCATTGCCGGAGCTTGTGCATCAAACGGATTGGATTCGAGAAATGCGGTGTATGCAACAACACGGTCATGCTCCGTTTCAGCGAGCTTCGCGTTGACCGACGTACCTGCGAGTGCAACGAACAATAGAACCGACAGCGTCATGACTAAGCGCATATATCCCCTTACCGCATCCAATGGCGTTGCCTTAATCTATCACTGAAAGTGCGCTCCGATCCTGAGGCGTCCCAACGTCTTTTCGCCCGCCATTCCAGTGAAATCCGGGGTTACTTCGACTCCATTTCAGAGCGAATCGTCATTCCGGCGAAGGCCGGAATCCATGCTTCGTACTGGCGATGGATTCCGGCCTTCGCCGGAATGACGAGCCGCTCTGAAACAGCATCGTGGTGAACTTCGATTTTCTCACGGGAAAGACGGCAAAAAACGCAGGAATTCCTCAAACCCTGATCCGGGTTTTCGCATCGCGCAACAACTGTGCCCCACCTCCGCTTTTCAATCAGGTACACCTTATAATTATTCGGAGGATTTGGCGGCTCAACGGACGTAGATGGATCAATCCACGCTTCGCAAAAGGATAGAAGGAATGAAACGCGTTTTCTTAGTCCGCACCTTTGCCATTCTCTTTCTCGTACTGGCCTGCCCGATCGCTGGCGCCTGGGATTGGGGTTGGAGCCGGGGTTGTTTCGGCTTTGCCATAAACACCGATTGGGAAAGCTTTTCTATAGAGCGAAGCGAGAGGATTGTCAGAATCTGGCGGGGGCTGCCCGCCGAGAAAGCGGGTATCAGGGAAGGTGATCAAATCATCGAAGTCGAAGGCAAGCCGGTCGAGGGGGCGAAGGGCACCGAAATGGCGTCCCTTTATAGAAAGCGAGCCGGCGAAACACTCACGCTCAAGCTCATGCATTCCGATGGCGAAATCTATGAAGTTTCCATGGTGGCGATAAATCCCCCTTGGGGGTGGAACACAAACAAACCGTCACACACGTACATTCGATATTGAGCGAACGCTGCGTTGCCAGCTTTATTTCGTTAAGAGCTGGCAACAAAACCAAGAATGTCACTGTGCCCCTTATCCGGCTCCCTACGCTTTGCTGAAACCGTTTTGAAAACTTCAGCAAGTACTTATGCCAGCATCGCGGCCAAGGTCGATACGCAAATCACTACGCAGACTGCGAAGAAGCTGTTGAGCATCAGAGTTTCGAATTTCATGGTGGTTCTCCGTTCGACGAGTGAGTGAGGCTTTCGAAGTAGGTTCTGCAAGGCCGATGCCAACTGCATCGGGGCTCCAAAAACCGCATAACGGCGCCGTTTGCGATGGAGATTGGAGATAAGCCGCAATGTCCGCGGACGGTTGTCTGCGCTGTCCGGACGATGCACGGACAAGGCTATTTCAGGAAGGGTACGCCAACCTCGCTCATCCGGAATTGAACCCGGGGATCTTCTCGATGGGTTCGAGACTAGAACGGATCGCTCTTTATGCGACGAAGGTCAAAGATGGCTATTGACAGACGACAAATTTAAAAAAAACATACCTGAGTTGTTGGTAATAGATAACTCGGCTATTCAAGGATGGAGATACGGACGTGACCGATGAACTGAAGAACGTGTACAAGAACGTAGGATCACTTGATCGCTTCTTTGATGAAAAAACGCCGGTTGACCTCTTTCGAGGGCAAAAAATCGGCGACCATGCGGAACTGATGCAGCCGACACTGATTGGCTGGTACACCAAGCTTGAACCGCGGCATCCGGATGTTCTTGTGAACGACAGTGTTGGCGTTTCGCCTCAATACTCCGGTGGCGACTTTTCCGCTCTGATGACAGAAGGCAAGGATAAGGCAGCGACTGAGGAAATACTCAAGAACGCTGACAAATACACCGTGAAAGGTTGCCGCACCATGGTGGGAAAACATCGAGGCCTTTCAGTCTTCGACAAGACAAACCGGGCCTTGCGAAATTTCGAATGGTATAAAATTGAAAAGGGCACGGACATCCCGGAGCCCCTGGCCGTTACGCGAGACAGTGCACTCCTTGAATCAGTAAAGCCCATTCATTACACGGTTGCCCCAAAGGACGACATGCCGCTCCCGCTTTTTTTGCAGTACCTGAAGACACTCGGATCAAAGGCAAAGCTCGACAAGTAATCATTTGGGAGAAAAAACAATGGAGATTTCAGCTCAGGCAGTCATGATTGCGATCCGTTCAACGGTCATGGAGCGCTGCCGACTCATTGACTTGATTCAAGCTAGCGACATCGAGACGATTGATGAGGAGCATTTGTCGGAAGAAGTGATGGATATCGACAAAGCCCTGGGAGAGTTAGCAGGCTTATATGTTGCAGCATCAGCTAAAGACAAAGGATATCCTGACTTCGACACCGTAGTGACGTGTGCGGAAAAGGCCTGGAATTCAATGCGGCCCAATACTATTTAACGGTGATCTTCAACACGAAGTATTTTCAGCCCCCCGCGGAGCATCAAACTTCGATTCATGGCTGCACCGGGTATTGCTGATGGACGCACTTGATGTATTCCTATCGACCAGCAACTCGACAAATTGGCCGCTTACAACCAGGAGATCCTCGATGACCACCATGTTAAGCGGCATCCGGCAGTTCATTGAGCAGCGACCGGACGGCGCGACTACTCAGGAAATCCGACGGCATATCGAAGATACATACCCGGGTCGATGGTCCGCTGGCACCCTCACAACGAACTTATACGCTTGTGCAGTAAATCAGCCAGGTGCCTACAAGCATCACAGGTCCACTGAGAAGTTTCTTTTCAAAGACGTTGAGGGCAAGTTTCACATTTACGAATCAGAGAAATATGGCCCTAATGTATGGGTACCATCGGAGGACGATGAAACAGTCTCGGAAGATCCATCCAGTAACGAGCAGATCGAGCAACTCATTGAGGCATCGATCAGCTTCGAAAAGGACGTGGAGGCACATCTGATTCGAAACCTCGATTCCATCGAGAAAGGATTGCGCTTTGTTGATCGCCAAGTGGTCATTGACGTAGGCAGGGTTGACATCATCGCTGAAGACATCAAACAACGGCGGGTCATTATTGAACTGAAGTTGGGAGACGCCAAGGACGCGGCAGTTGGTCAGATCGCCCGATATATTGGCTGGTACGCCCGTAAGGACGGGAAGCCGCCGCGCGCGATGCTCATTGCGGGCGACTTGACTTCCCCGAGCCTGTTCGATATGCAGCAGAAGCGGTAAAAAACCTGGAGCTTATACGGTACCGAGTGCAGTTTGCCTTCGACACCGTGGCAGTCGACAGTTGACCAGATGCTTCCTGGGAGTCAATCGAAATCTACTGCACCAGATGTGTCACCTCTTGCCTCTCGCTTCGTTGTAGCCCGTTTCAGTCGCCTTGCTCGGGTGCGTCGTAGATCTGGCGGTAAATATCGTAGGCGGATGTCTCGGCAACCAGGACCAATTGTCCGAGCATATTGATAAATCGACGAGTGGCGTTCGGGCATAAGCTCGATACTCGGCATGCTTGTTCGTGCGAGTGGGGAGAAGCTTGTACGCACTGTCAAAGAAAGTTCACTCTGAACCCTTATTGCTCGTTCTTGTGTGCCCCCCAGGTGCTACGTATTGACTCAACCGGGCACCGTTCTTGACTCAGCTTGCGCCAACCACTATCTATTTTAATGTCGAATGCTTGACCAGAATCTCTATTAACTTCTGAGCAGCCTCATGCATCGTTAGCGCCGAGACTCCCGACACAACCGTTGCCTCTAAAAAAAACAAGGCAATGATCGAATCACCTAAACTCTCACCCAGCATCCATAAAAGAAGACTCAAAATAAAACATACAACAGAGTAAAAAATACCCACATACACCCTGTCAACTACTAATTGATAAAGAGGCCATCCGTAGAGAACCTGATTTAGTTCCTCCTTAGATGGAGCGCGTATCTTAGCGGACATATTAAACGTATATGCCGCCAATGCACCTGGCAAGATAGGAAGATATTTCCAAACTTCCTTATCACCCTTCAAATGATGCCCCAATACATTTAATACCGACGGCAGAAAAAAATACAGGCTGTACAAAATCACTGCAACAAGGAATTCTGGCGACACGAACATAGCCAAAAGAAGCCATAAAAGGCGCTTCATTCGCCATGCTCCATGTGACGATCATCTTTAATCTTATTAAAAATTTCGAGGACCCTAACATATAGCTCATAAGGCTCGGGAGTCTTTGAAAATGTAAAATTCACCGTCGTCTCTGATGTTTTTATAACTACCGTCTCATCCCCACTCTTGCCTCTTATCCTTCCTACGCCATAACCGTCTGCTGCCATTAATATGGCTGCATCTCCAATGGAAACTGGGTGTCCAGGCTCAAACGGTCTTTCTGAAGTTTGCTCTGATGCCTCTTTCACAAGCTCTGGAAGTTCCGTTTTAAGCACGTGTTTTAAAGGTGCATCTTCAACTATGGTCATCTTATCGACATTTCTACCACGTAAGTATTCTTCAAGCCGCTTCCAAAGTGGACCGAACAGTGGATTTGGTGGCGAAATTCTCGCTTCAATTTTAAAAATCCCATCCAAAGCGGAAATTTTATTTGAAAAAGTCTTCAGGTCAGTAACAAACGTTATTTCACAATCAACAAAGAAATTGTCGTAAGTTTTCTCAATAATTTGTGAAAAACGACGAGAAAATATCCATGGCTCTATGGAACCAGATACACCTAAAAACGCTACGCCAGAATGCTCAGGGATATAAATGAACGGACTTGACGCCACCAAAAGATTGGGCTCCGGCATCTTTTTCTCTGACTTCGACGCCTCATCGACAATCCCAACCTCCCCCTCCGGCGCATACTTGCTTAAACGTCCATATATGTATGCTCCAGGCGGACTGCTTTCTACGACATCAGTAAACGTCCAAGCGTTTTCTCGATATTTAATAGAAGCAGGGCTACGTATCGCGCCCATTAACATCTGTTGATTTAGTGAACCCAATTTCAGTACACGACCAGCGTAGTAAATTCCTTCTCTGCTCATAGTCCGTTCGCAGTTGTGAGTGAATTTGAAAATCTTGATTTTCAAAGAAAAACGGGGCGCTTTCGCTACCCCGTTTTCTTAGATGGTGCACAATCCAATTGAACTAGCCACACTTCGAGTAACCACAATTCAAACAAGTCTGACACCCATCCATCAACACCAACGCCTTCGTATTGCACTTCGCACACAACGTAGCCCCCGGCGGGAAGCCGGCTGAGTCGTTGGTGTCAGCGTCAGTGGGGCTGGCGACAGTCAGCTCAGTTTTTTTTTGAGTAGCTTGCTCGTAGGCGGCGCGCTTTTCGGCAATGAGCGCACGCTGGGCGTCAGTCATCTCGGGATCGTGGATGAGGCCGATGTTCTTCATATGCTGCTCGATCACCGCGCCGATCTCGGCGACGATGCTGGGCATGTAGACGCCGCCGGCCTTGAAGTAGCCGCCGCGGGGGTCGAACACGGCCTTGAGCTCTTCCACGATGAAGGTAACGTCGCCGCCTTTGCGGAAGACGGCGGAGAGGATGCGGGTGAGCGCGACGATCCACTGGAAGTGGTCCATATTCTTCGAGTTGATGAAGATCTCGAAGGGGCGGCGCTGTTCATATTGCGTGCCGGCGTTGAGCACGATGTCGTTGATGGTGACGTAGAGGGCGTGCTCGAACAACGGGGACTTGATCTTGAAGGTGGAGCCGATCAGGGCCTCGGGGCGCTCCAGGCTTTCGTGCATCTGGATGACTTCCGCCATCGGCGCCTCTTTGGGCTGCTCTACGGCGGGTTGCGCGGCGAGTGCGGCTTTGTCTTCGGGTTTGACGACCTCGTAGCCTTTGATCTTCTTCTCGATCTTGATCGTCATGTGGTGTTTCCTGTTGTTGTGTGTGGCTCTGTATGGAATGAGGTGGATTCGCTGGCGGCTCTTTCAAGCGCTGTGGCGAGGTTGGCCCCTCACCCCAACCCTCTCCCCGGAGGGGAGAGGGAGAAAATCTGGGAAGTGTGATGCTGAAAAAGAAATCCGGCCCGACTCACGTCGGGCCGGATTGCTCAGTACTTACTTCTTGCGGGCGGCCTTCTTGGCGGTTTTCTTGGTCGCCTTACGACCGGCCTTCTTGCTGGCAGTGGACCTCTTTACCGCCTTTTTGGCGGTTTTCTTGCTAGCGGCCTTTTTGGCCGTCTTCTTACCTGCGGCCTTGCGGGCCGTCTTTTTGCTGCTGACCTTCTTTGCAGCTTTCTTGGCAGCGCCCTTCTTGGCTGCCTTCTTGCTGGCTTTCTTTACAGCCTTCTTGGCTGCGCCCTTCTTGGCGGCTTTCTTCGCTGCACCCTTCTTGGCAGCTTTCTTCGCTGCTTTCTTGGCGGGAGCGGCTTTCTTGGCAGTGGCTTTTTTAGCTGCTTTCTTGCGACGAGCCTTCTTCGGCGCTGCTGCAGCCGGAGCGGGCTCTTCGGCTACCGGGGCGGCCGGCGTGAGCAGATCGTCATTGTGTACTTCGAACTCGGTATCGATAGACATGCGGGTATTCCCCTCCGGTACGTTGTTATGGAACCTTCATCAGGCTTGATCACGGTGTGCGGAAACGTAGCGCGATTTCGCGTTGCGTGCCACTACTAAAACTTTCCGTAATAGCCTTCCTTCAAAGCATCGAACAAATTGGCGGCGGTGTGTGTCTCTCCGTCGTACTCCACTTCTTCGTTGCCTTTCAGTTCCACAACACTACCGTCCTCCAATTCGAAGCGGTAGAGGGTGTTTTCCAGATCGGCTTCTTTCACCAGCACGCCCTGGAATGCAGCGGGGTTGAAGCGGAACGTGGTGCATCCCTTGAGGCCCTGTTTATAGGCGTAGAAGTAGATGTCTTTGAAGTCTTCGTAGGGGTAATCGGTTGGTACGTTGGCCGTCTTGGAGATGGAGGAATCCACCCAAAGCTGCGAGGCAGCCTGAATGTCCACGTGCTCTTTGGGGCTGATGTCGTCGGCGGCAACGAAGTACTCGGGCAGCTTGGCCTTGGGGTCGTCGCTGAACGGCATGGCATCTGCATTGATGAGCGCGCGGTAGGCGAGCAGCTCGAAGCTGTACACCTCGACCTTCTCTTTGGTCTTGCGGCCTTCGCGAATGACGTTGCGCGAGTAGTGGTGGGCAAAGCTGGGCTCGATGCCGTTACTGGCGTTGTTGGCCAGCGAGAGGGAGATAGTGCCGGTGGGCGCGATGGAGCTGTGGTGCGTAAAACGCGCGCCCGTTTCGGCCAATTCCTTAACAAGATTGGGCGCTACGCTGGCAACGCGTTGCATGTAGCGGCTGTACTTGGCGTGCAGCACGCGGCCGGGAATGAGGTCGCCCACTTTGTAGCCGTCGGTGACCATTTCCGGACGCTTGCGCAGCATGTCGCCGGTGACGGTGTAGTTTTTGGCAAGCACGGGTGCTGGGCCTTTTTCCTTGGCCAGCTCCAGCGCAACTTCCCAACCGGCCACGGCCATTTCGCGCGAGACGTCTTCGGTGAACGCCACCGCATCCGCGGCGCCGTAGCGCATCTTGAGCATGGTGAGCGTGCTGCCGAGGCCGAGGAAGCCCATGCCGTGACGACGCTTGGAGAGGATCTCGTTGCGCTGCTGTTCCAGCGGCAGGCCGTTGACCTCCACCACGTTGTCGAGCATGCGAGTGAAGATCTTCACGACTTCGCGATATTCATCCCAGTCGAAGCGGGCCTTGGGGCCGAAGGGATCGCGCACGAAGGTGGTGAGGTTGACGGAGCCGAGCAGGCAGGAGCCGTAGGGAGGCAATGGTTGCTCGCCACAGGGGTTGGTAGCGCGAATGTGCTCGCACCACCAGTTGTTGTTCATCTCGTTCACCTTATCGATGAGGATGAACCCGGGCTCGGCGTAGTCGTACGTGGAGACCATGATCATGTCCCACAGATGACGTGCACGGATGTGCCCGTAGATCTTGCAGGCGACCAGGCCGTCGTCGCGCACGACGTAGTTTTCGGTGGTGGGCCATTCGCGCCACACGATCTTGCTGGCGTCGCCGAGGTCGACGTCGCCCTGCTCTTTGACGTGCACGGGGAAGACCATCGGCCAATCCTGGTCGTGCTCGACGGCCTGCATGAAGCCGTCGGTGATCAACAGCGACAGGTTGAACTGGCGCAGGCGGCCGTTCTCGCGCTTGGCGCGGATGAATTCCTTGACGTCGGGATGGCTGACGTCGAACGTGCCCATCTGTGCACCGCGGCGGCCGCCGGCGGAGGACACGGTGAAGCACATCTTGTCGTAGATATCCATGAAGGACAGCGGGCCGCTGGTGTAAGCGCCCGCGCCCGACACGTATGCGCCGCGCGGACGCAGCGTGGAAAATTCATAGCCGATGCCGCAACCGGCTTTCAGCGTGAGGCCGGCTTCGTGCACTTTCTGCAGGATGTCGTCCATCGAATCGCGGATGGTGCCGGACACGGTGCAGTTGATGGTGGACGTGGCGGGCTTGTGTTCCAGCGCGCCGGCATTGGAGGTGATGCGGCCAGCGGGAATGGCACCGCGGCGCAGCGCCCACAGGAAACGCTCGTACCAGTGCTCGCGCAATTCGGGCGTGGCTTCTACCTCGGACAACGCACGTGCGACACGCTTCCAGCTGTCGTCGATGGTGGCATCGACCGGGTCACCGTTCTTGGTGCGCAGGCGGTACTTCTTGTCCCAGATGTCCTGCGATGCAGGCTGCAGCGGAATGGCGGCGGCATCGCGACTTGTGTTTGTTGCACGCAAGGTGCTCATGGGCTTCCTGACCTCCTGCATGGCCTCACGGCCCCGTTGGTTTCTTGTCTTATAGGTGTAGGTGTCATCAGTGACCGGGAAAGACCCGATCGTGCCCGATTCATGCCCTGCGCATGAGGGTCGAGCTCGGCTTTTTCGCGAACAGCGACAGCCCCTCCTGACGTTATTCGCCGCCCCACCACTTGGGTAGCAGATGGATCTCCGTACACAAGATGTTGTGGTTGCGACTGGGCGAACGTTACCCCCGCCATCGCCGGAAGTAAAGGGCTGACTGCATCGTTACGAGGATTAGGCTGAACATGTTCCTCCGACATGCCGATTGGCGGCTGCGCAACCGCCTGACAAGACGGATTTAGAATGCCTCGCTGCGAATCGGGCAATCACATTCGCATCGGCGGCACGCTGCGTGCTTGGGAACCGTCCGCGCGGCAGCGAGTCGAAGCAGCAGTTTTCATTCGCTTCAGGAGACTTCATGCACCCGCGTTTTCTCCGCAGTTTGACTGCCCTCTTCGCCGCCGCATCGCTTGCGGTATTTCCGCTGCACGCGCACGCGATCTTGCCGTCGGCGGTCAACGGCCAACCGCTGCCGTCGCTCGCACCGATGCTGGAAAAGGTGACACCGGCCGTGGTGAACATTTCCAGCAAGACGCGGGTGCGAGTGCGCAATCCGTTCTTCGACGATCCGGTGTTCCGCCAGTTCTTCGGCTTGCAAGGCACGCCGCGCGAACAGGTCGAGCAGAGCCTGGGGTCGGGCGTGATCGTGGATGCGGCGAAGGGTTACATCCTCACCAACAACCACGTGGTGGGTGGCGCTGACGACATCACGGTGACGTTGCAGGATGGGCGCAACTTCAAGGGCACGTTGGTGGGCACCGATCCGGCCACGGATGTGGCGGTGGTGAAGATCAATGCCGACAAGTTGCAGGCGTTGCCGATTTCCGATTCTTCCTCGCTGCGCGTGGGCGATTTCGTGGTGGCGGTGGGCGAACCGTTCGGTCTAGGTCAGACGGTGACATCGGGCATCGTGTCTGCGCTGGGGCGCTCTGGCTTGGGCGGTTCGAGTTTCCAGAACTTCATCCAGACCGATGCTTCGATCAATCCCGGCAATTCGGGCGGGCCACTGGTGAACCTGCGCGGCGAGCTGGTGGGCATCAATACGATGATTCTCTCGCCGTCGGGCGGCAATGTCGGTATCGGTTTTGCGATTCCGAGCAATGTCGCCACCGAGGTGATGCAGCAGCTGATCGAGCACGGCAAGGTCAGCCGCGGCAGCCTCGGCGCGCAGACGCAGGACATCACGCCGAACATCGCGCGCGTGCTGAACCTGAAGAGCAACGAGGGTGCGGTGGTGACGCGTGTGCTGCCGGGCTCGGCGGCCGAGCGTGCCGGCCTGCAGGAAGGTGATGTCATCACCGCGGTGAACGGCCAGGCGCTGCATGATTCCGGTGACCTGACCAATGCGATCGGCCTGTTGCCGGCGAACAGCACGGTGAATCTGAGCACGCTGCGTAGCGGTGCTACACGCAAGGTGACGGCGCAGCTCACGCCGCAGAAGATCGCCACGCTGGATGGCGCCAAGCTTGATCCGCGGCTGACCGGTGTGACGTTCAGCGACCTCAGTGACGAGCAGGCGAGTCAGGGGATGACAGGCGTGGTGGCAGCGGCGGTGAATCCCAACAGCCGTGCTGCGCAGGCAGGGCTTTCGTCGGGTGATGTGATTGTTGGCGTCGGCAATCGACGCATTACCAGCTTGCGGGATTTGCAGGGGCTTGCGGCGGCGCGTCCGCGTCAGCTGGTGCTGCTGGTGGCGACGGATGAGGGGTTGAATTACGTGGTGGTGCAGTAATGACTGCTCCCTCCCCTGCGTTGGCAGGGGAGGGTTGGGGTGGGGTTGCATGGGCTTGCAACAATGTTTGAATTCACCGCGAGATTGCGTCACCCCACCCCAGCCCTACTACACGTAGGGGAGGGGGTAGACGTCGGCAAGCCTGGCTTTCCACGCGATTACGACGAGATACCGCACGAAGAAAAGCAACAACATCGTGCGCATCACCAGCCCAATGCTGACCAGAACCGAAACGAAAATCGCGCTACGCAGCTCCCTCTAGCATCAAGTTTTCCACGCAACTCCATGAACGTACTTGCGGTTCATCGGCGCAATTGCTTGATGTTTTGCCTCCGGGCCGTTGAAATACCGCAATCCGTCACTGCGTGTACCCGCTGTCGACGGCACACTCGCCTTTATTTCTCCCATTCGCAGGTCGCGCCTTTCTATGCCAGTACGCATCACCCGTCTGCTCACCGCTGCCCTGATCGGCGCCGGTCTTTCCACTGCTGTGCTCGCTGCGGCCACGCAATCGCTCACCTGGCGCGGCGACGTGGTTACCGCCAACGGGGTGGTCAAGGGCGTCGTGAAAGCCTGGCAGTCGTCCGGGCATGGCTCGGTGCAGATTCAACCGTTCAACACGGCTTCTGGCTTGGATGCCGTTGCTGGCGGCTCCGCCGATATCGCCGGCAGTGCGCGCCCCAGCTCGGGCAGCGCCACCGATAGCGGACTTACCTTTACGCCAGTGGCATGGGATGGCCTGGTGCTGATCACCAGCCCGGCGAACCCGGTCAGCAACCTCACACTGCAGCAGGTGCACGACATCTACTACGGCAAGATCACCAACTGGAAAGAAATTGGCGGCAACGATGCGCCGATCGACGTATTCGCCGTGGCCAGCCCCGGCGACGGCGTGGAATTCAGCTTGCGCAAGCTGCTGTTCGGTCGTGGCAGCCAGCCAGTGGCGGCACCGCGTCTGTACGTGAATACCACGCAGTTGGAGCAGTCGGTCGCACTGGACCCGCGCGCCTTCGGCGTGACCACGCTGTCGAGCGTAGCTGGCAACGCGAAGATCAAGATGCTGCACATCGATGGCACGGCGCCGAGCGTTTCGTCCGTGGCCAGCGGCGCGTATCCGCTGTTTTCGCCGCTGTATCTGGTGACCAATTCGTCGAGCCCGAACGCTGCGGCAGCCAAGGAGTTCGTGGATTTCGCGCTGAGCGACAAAGGTGCCTCGGCACTGCGCGCGCGCGCGCTCGTGCCATATGACGCGGGTTCCACGTTGATTGCGATGGATGCCTCGCGCCGCAGCCGCATCCTTGCCGAAGTCGGTGCGCGCGCCAGCGCCGAGCCGACCCAGATCGCCGCTGCCCCCACGCGCACCGCTGCACCAGCCGCTGTTGCGGCTGCACGCCCGGCTGCTGCTCCGGCTACGCCGACGCTGGCCAAGGTCAGCGGCTCGGTGTTGACCCCACCACCAAGCAGCCTGAAAGGCGTGCGCGGCGACGCGTTTACGCAAATGGCCGCCGCCGATCGCGGCAGCTTCGCCAAGGTCACCAGTGATGCGTACGTGAGCCATGGCAAAGTGGCGATGGCCAAGGTCACGGCGAAAAACACCAGCAAGCCCTCAAGCATGGCGAACAAGGCCGAAAGCAAGAAGAAGCTGGCTGCTGTCGATAACAAGCCGGCGCGCAGCTATCGCGTTGCCGCCGGCGAGACGCTGTACTCCATCGCACGCAAGCACGGCGTGGACGTGGCGCAGATCCGCAACTGGAACCATTTGAAGGACAATACGGTGCGCACCGGTCAGGTGCTGCGCATCGAGAGTCGCTAATCGCTTGCAGATTCTTGCCATCACGATCGATCTGGACGACACCCTGTGGCCGGTCATGCCGGCCTTGCAACAGGCGGATCGTGACTTGGACGACTACCTGCGCCTGCATTACCCGCAGGTAGCGAAGACTTGGCCTATCCCCGCATTGCGCGAACTGCGCGCACTTGTGGCGGCCGAGCGCATCGACCTGGCGCATGACTTCACCGCGCAGCGCTACATCACCATGCAGCGCGCTTTCGATGCCTGCGGCGTGAGCGATGCACCGCTGGATGCAATGTTTGAAGTCTTCGCCGCCGCACGCAATGCGGTGACACTCTACCCCGATGCCCTGCCCGCGCTGGAACGCATGCGCATGGCGTTACCGATGGCAAGCCTGACCAACGGCAATGCCGATCTGGAACGCATCGGCCTGCACCTGCATTTCGCGCACCGCATTTCGGCGCGCGATGTGGGTGTGGCGAAGCCGGATGCGCGCATCTTTCTTGCCGCGGCCGAGAAGTTGGGCGTAGCGCCGGAGAACATCCTGCACGTAGGGGATGATCCGGAGCTGGATGTGGTGGGTGCGCGTGAGGCAGGGATGCGTACGGCATGGATCAATCGTGCGGGGCATCCGTGGCCGGGGACGCTGGGTGTCGCGCCGGATTTGGATTTGCGGGATTTGGCTGGGTTGGTGGCGTGGTTGGAAGCCGCGTCTAAGCCGTAGGTTGGGGTGCAAACCCCAACATCCTCGCGTACCCGTACATGTCGATGTTGGGGTTTGCACCCCAACCTACGATGTGCTGAAAACACGCGAGCGCTTTGAACCCCCGCGCAAAAGCGCGCATCATCTGCGGCTAACTCCACGACTCGCGCACACTCAACGCGCGCAAGGAACTGCATGTCCGCCCTGATCGCCCAATCCTCCGGTCGCCGCGCACCTACGCCGATCGAAGCCACTGACGCCACGCACCTTTCCAGCTTGCGCAAGCGCTTGAATGCCGCGCAGCGCAGTTGGCTGGATGAAAACGGCTTCGATGGAAAGCCCGGCAGCGTGTGTCTGGTGCCGGAGGCGAACGGCAAGCTGGCGCGCGTGGTGGCGGGTGTGGATCGGCAAGAATCACTGAGCGCGCTGGCGGCGCTGCCGCTGATGCTGCCCACGGCGGAATATACGTTGGCTCCGGAAAGCGTGCCGCTGGATCCGCAACTCTCCGCACTTGGCTGGGCGTTGGGCTGTTATCAATTCACCCGCTACCGCAACGCCAAGCGTCCGGGTTCGCCGCTGGTGGTCAACACCGCGACCTTGGCCACGCTGACGCCGCTGATCGAAGCTACGTACTTTGTGCGGGACCTGGTCAACACACCCACCGAGGACATGGGTCCGAAGCAGCTCGCCGATCAGATCAAGCAGTTGGGCAAGACCTACAAAGCCAAGGTACGCGAGTGGGTGGGTGAGGAACTGCTGGAAGACAACTTCCCCACCATCCACGCGGTGGGCCGCGCGAGCCATCGTCCGCCGCGCCTGGTCGAGTTGTCCTGGGGCAAGGCCAACGATCCGAAAGTGGTGCTAGTCGGCAAAGGTGTGTGCTTCGACACCGGTGGCCTGGATCTGAAGCCTTCCGACGGCATGCGCTGGATGAAGAAGGACATGGGCGGTGCAGCGCATGCGATCGCACTGGCCGGTTTGGTGATGGAAGCGAAGCTGCCGGTGCGGCTGACCTTGCTGGTGCCTGCGGTGGAGAACGCGGTGGCGGGGAATGCGATGCGTCCAGGCGAAGTGATCGTCACGCGTGGCGGTCACAGCGTGGAGGTCGACAACACCGATGCCGAAGGCCGCCTGATCCTGTGCGACGCACTGGCCTATGCATCCGAGCAGAAGCCGGAGCTGATCATCGACTTCGCCACCCTTACCGGCGCGGCGCGCGTGGCGCTCGGCCCCGATTTGCCGGCGCTGTTCGCCAATGACGATCAGCTTGCCGAAGCCGCACTCGCTTGCGGCAACACCGTTGCCGATCCGCTTTGGCGGCTGCCGTTGTGGCGGCCGTATCGCAAGTTGCTGGAATCCTATCTTGCTGACTTTGCCAATGCGGGTCCGTCGCGCCATGCCGGTGCGATTACCGCAGCGCTGTTCATGGAGCGCTTCATTCCCGAAGGCATGCCCTGGCTGCATCTGGATACGTATGCGTGGAATGACGGCGATCGCCCGGGTCGTCCGCGTGGTGGCGAGGCAATGGGGCTGCGCGCGATGTTTGCGTTGTTGAGCAAGCGCTACGGTTGAGTAGCGCCGAGGTGGCCCTCGTAGGTTGGGTTAGCGCAGCGTAACCCAACGTATTCATGCGGCATTGTTGGGTTACGCTGCGCTAACCCAACCTACGAATCCTCGTGCAGCCATGCTCCCATGCATGACTTCTGGCTTAGTCGCCCAGCCGCATAACGCCGCATGATGCCGGGATATCCACTCGGCACTCATGACCCATGCGCCCATTGCGTCCCGCCCTGCTCGCACTCAGCCTCACCCTTGGCCTCATCGGCTACGCCAGTGCCCAGAACCACCAACCGCCGCTCACCACGCTGACGGAAAATTCCGGTGGCGTGATGCCGCCCGAACAAAAACGCGTGCACTTCGATCATGCCGAATTGCATATCGCGGTTGATCCGGCGCAGCAACGCATCGATGCCACCACCGCGTTGAGCTTCACCGCGCGCGAACCCACCGACGTGCTGGTGCTGGACCTGGATCGCAACTTGCCGATCAGCGCGATCGAGGTGGATGGCAAGCCGCTGGCACCCAGCGCCTGGAGCAACCCGGAAGGACGCCTGCGCATCCAGCTGCCGAATGCACTGAGTGCCGGCGAGCATGTCTCCGCCACCGTGCATTACGGTGGCCAACCGCACGTGGCGAAGAAGGCGCCGTGGGATGGCGGTTTTGTGTGGAGTCACACGAAAGACGGTCAACCGTGGGTGGGTAGCGCCGTGGAGGGCGAAGGCTGCGATCTGTTCTGGCCCTGCATCGACCATCCGCAGGGCAAGCCGGATCTGGTGGATCTGTATGTGACCGTGCCCAAGCCGCTGGTGGCACCAGGCAACGGTGTGCTGGTCGGCATCAGCGACGAGGGTGACAAGCAGACCTATCACTGGCGCGCGAAACATCCGACCACTTATGCCATTTCCATCAACGTCGGCCCATTCAAGGAACTCACCGGCGAGTACCACAGCCGCTACGGCAATGTGATTCCGCTGCAGTACTGGTATCTGCCAGGCGAAGAGGAGCAGGCCCGCAAATTGTTTGCCGAATTCTCGCGCATGCTCGCTTTCAATGAAGCCATGATCGGTCCTTACCCGTTCGGCGACGAGAAGATGGGCGTGGTGGAAACGCCCTATCTCGGCATGGAACACCAGACCATCAACGCCTACGGCAACGACTATAAAAAGGACGGCGGCGGCTTCGATTGGCTGTTGCAGCACGAGTTTGCACACGAATGGTTCGGCAACCAGATGACCAATGCCGACTGGGACGACATGTGGCTGCACGAGGCTTTCGCAACCTACATGCAGCCGTTGTATAGCCAGTCGATCAACGGCGACATGGGTTATTACGCGTGGTTGCAGAAGATGCGCCTGGCCCTGCGTGATCACTTCCCGATTGTTTCAGGCAAAAGCCAGACCGAGGAGCAGGTCTACGACGACGACCATGGCCCCGGTCTGGACATCTACGACAAGGGTGCGCTGATGCTGCACTCATTGCGCGGATTGATCGGCGATCGGGATTTCTTCGCGAGCTTGCGCGTGCTGGTGTATGGGCGCCCTGATCCGAAGCCGGGCAATTTCGCGCCGCATTACGCTAGCTCGCATGATTTCATCGCTATCGTGAACAAGGTGACGGGGCGTGATCTAAGTTGGTTCTTCGATGTGTATCTGTATCAGGCCGAGCTGCCAGCATTGGATCAACAACGCGCGGGCAATACGCTGACCTTGCGTTGGCGGGTGCCGCATGACTTGCCCTTCCCGATGCCGGTGGAGGTGCAAGTCGGCGAGACCTTGCGCACGCTGCCGATGACACACGGCGAAGGCTCGCTGGAAGTACCGGCGGATGCGCTGGTGATCATCGATCCGCATTCGAAACTGCTGCGGGATTTGCCGCAGGTGACGGAGTATCAGCAGTGGGAGAAGGCACAGAAGGCGGCGCAGAGCAAAGCGAAATCTGGCTAATGCGTAGGTTGGGGTGCAAACCCCAACATTGCCATGTAGATCGAGATCACGATGTTGGGGTTTGCACCCCAACCTACGTGACCGCTCGGAATTTGCGTAATCGCGTGACCATCATGCGCAAGCCGCGCACGATCTTCGGCAGCAGCCAACAGATCAGCGCAATGAACAGCGCCAGCAAGATCAGCAGCACCAACGGATGCTGCCAGGCCAGATAAAGAATCCCCAGCAACGAAATATCCTCGCCAGCACTCGCGCCCCAATTGCTGAAAGGCTCGGGCGACGTGTTGATCAACGCTCGCGTACCGGATTTCGCCAGATGCGTGCCGGTGACGACTGCACCACCGAGCAACGCCGCTGCGATCTGCTCATCCGCACCTGAGTTCTTGAACACACCCCAGGCGAGCAAGGTGCCGACCGGGATGCGGATGAAGGTCTGGATGGAATCCCACACGCTATCGAACACGGGGATTTTGTCGGCCAGGAATTCGCCGACCGTCAGCACACCGGCCGTGACGAGCACCCAGTTGTGGCTGAGCACTTCCAAGCCTGGCGGCAAGGTGACGTAGCCCAAGCGCCCGAGCATGCCGGCGATGAACAAGGTGGCGTAGAGACGGATGCCGCTGGCCCAGGCGAGGCCGCCGGCGAGGGCGAGGTTGGAGAGCAGGTTCATAAGCGGCAAAGTCCTGATTGCGGCGAGACCTGCGGCATCCTCGCTCCAACCCGTTACGAAATCCATGGGCGTAGGTTGGGGTGCAAACCCCAACATCAGGGAGCGCACAGACATGGCGATGTTGGGGTTTGCACCCCAACCTACGAATGTTTCCCGCCATAAAAAAAGCAGCGCCGAAGCGCTGCTTTTTTTGTTTCATAGACCCTTGGCCTACTTGCCGCTCGACCCGGCCGCGGCCGGCGCCGGCGACGCACCCGGCTCCGTCATCGGTGTCGGCAGCGAGACCGGGCCATTGGCCGCGGCCATCGACGGGCTATCGCCCTGCTTGCCGCCGTACGGCAGTACTTCTGCCGCCAGCTTCGGGTCGGAACCGATCAGGCCAACTGCATCAAACAGGATGTGCGCGGTTTCCTGCAGCTGCGGATCAGGTGCCTTCTTGGCTTCTTCCTGCTGTTTCAATTCCGACTTCAGACTGCGCTCGCTCGGGTTGAGGCCGTCGTCGAGCTGGTCGTCATCGCTCACGTCAGCGGCGCCGCCGTCGATCGTCTTGTGGCGTGCGCGGAAGTCGGCCTGCATCGCATCCAACTGCTTGCGCTCGGCCTGGCGCTGGTCGTAATTCAGCGAGATGCTGGTGCGGTCGGCCAACTTCTTGTACTGGTTGAGTTCGTCCAGCATCAGCTGCCATGCCGGCGACTTGGCCACGCGTGCGTCATGCATCTGCGCCAGCTGCGACAGGTAGGCCTTCATATCGGCGACCGGCTTGTAGTCGGCGGGTGCGATCTGGGTCCACGGCAGCGCGTTGTCGTAGGTGGACTCGCCGAAATCCTTGTCATCGCCATTGCTCGGGTACTGAAGATCCGGCGTGACGCCACGCAGTTGGGTGGAGCCGCCGTTGATGCGGAAGAATTCCTGCACGGTCATCTTCAGCGCGCCGAAGTCCGGTTTGTTGTCGGTGTCGGCGGCGAAGCGGTTGAGGTCGATCAAGGTCTGCACCGTACCCTTGCCGAAGGTCTGCGTGCCGATGATCAGGCCGCGGCCGTAGTCCTGGATGGCTGCGGAGAAAATTTCCGACGCCGACGCGGTGCCACGGTTGACCAGCACGGCCAGCGGGCCACTCCAGCTCATGCCCGGATCGTCATCGCCCTGCACTTGCACCTGGCCGCGCGCATCGCGCACCTGAACCACGGGGCCCTTGTCGATGAACAAACCGGTGAGTTCGTTCGCCTCGTACAGCGAGCCGCCGCCGTTGTTGCGCAGATCCATCACCACGCCCTGCACACCTTCGGCCTTGAGTTCGCCCAGCAACTTGGCGACGTCGCGGGTGGCACTCTTGAAGTTCTTGTCGCCTTCGCTGCGTGCGCCGAAGTCGGAATAGAACATCGGCAGTTCGATCACCCCGATCTTGCGGGTGACGCCGTTGTCGGTGATCTCGATGACCTTCTTCTTGGCAGCCTGCTCTTCGATGGTGACTTTCTTGCGCACCAGCGAAATGGTGTCGTGCTTGCCCTCGGTGCCCTGGTCAGCCGGCACGATTTCCAGGCGCACGGTGGTGTCCTTCTTGCCGCGGATCAGGTTGACCACATCGTCGATGCGCCAGCCGACCACGTCCTGGATTGCGCCGGTGTCGCCCTGACCCACGCCCATTACGTAGTCGCCCACGTGCAGCTTGCCGGACTTGATCGCGGGACCACCGGGCACGAGTTCGCGGATCACGGTGTAATCATCGCGCTGCTGCAGCACGGCGCCGATGCCTTCCAGCGACAGCTTCATGGAGATGTCGAAGTTCTCGGCGGCGCGCGGACCCATGTAATCGGTATGCGGATCGGTGGAGTTCGCATACGCGGTCATGAAGGTCTGGAGCGCGTCCTGGTCATCGAGCTGCTTCATGCGGTCGATGTAATTGCTGTAGCGCTTGTCGAGCGTCTTGCGGATGTCGTCGTCGCTCTTGCCGGCCAGCTTCAGGCGCAGCCAGTCGTTCATGGTGCGCTTGCGCCACAAGTCGTTGAGCTCGTTCTGGTCCTTGGGCCAGTCGGCCTTCTTGCGGTCGATGGTGTAGGTGTCCTGGGTGTTGAAGTCGAAGCCCTGCTTCAACAGGCTGCGCGCATAGTTCATGCGGTCGATGGCGCGCAGGATGTACTGGTTGAAGATGTCGAACGGGCCGGACAGATCCTTGTTCCAGATCGCGTTGCCCAATTGGTCTTTGTACTTGGCGAACTTCGCCATGTCTTCCTGCGTGAAGAAGACCTTTTCCCCGTCCAGCAACTTGAAATACAAGTTGTAGATCTTCTGCGACATCGCTTCGTCGAGCGGCTGCGCGTCGTAGTGGAAGCGGGTGAGCAGGTGCGCGGAGATCAGTGCCGCGTTGGCTTCGTCGGCGGTCGGTTGCAGCGGCAGCGTGGATACCTTGCGCGGCTTGCTGGCGCCCATGTCGGCGGCCGATTGCGCGAAGGCTGCCGTCGTGGTGACGCTCAAAGCGACCAACAGGGCTAGCAGGGGACGAAAGCGAAGGGTCATGGGTTTCTCTTCAGGCGTGCTCGGTGACGCCAGCCGCGTGAGCCTGCTGGTCGGCGTGATAGGAAGAACGGACAAGCGGGCCGGAGGCGACGTGATGGAAACCCATCGCCTCGCCGGCAACGCGCAGTGATTCGAATTCATCCGGCGTCCAGTAGCGCACCACTGGATGATGATGCGGTGTGGGCTGCAGGTATTGGCCGATGGTGACCATCTCCACATCATGCGCGCGCAGGTCACGCAGCGTTTCGATCACTTGTTCGTAGGTTTCGCCCAGGCCCAGCATGATGCCGGACTTGGTGGGCACATCCGGATGCTGCGCCTTGAAGCGCTTGAGCAGATCCAGCGACCACTGGTAGTCGGCACCCGGACGCACTTCGCGATACAGGTGCGGCACGGTTTCAAGGTTGTGGTTGAACACGTCCGGTGGGAAATCCTTCAACACTTCCAGCGCGCGCTCCATGCGGCCCTTGCCACGGAAATCGGGCGTAAGGATTTCGATGCGGGTGGTGGGGTTGGCATGGCGCACGGCGCGGATGCAGGCAGCGAAATGTTCCGCACCGCCATCGCGCAGGTCGTCGCGATCCACCGAGGTGATCACCACGTACTTCAGGCGCATGTCGCGGATGGTGTCGGCCAGGCGCGCCGGTTCCAGCGGATCGGGCGCAGCCGGACGGCCGTGTGCCACATCGCAGAACGAACAACGGCGCGTGCACACGTCACCCAGGATCATGAAGGTGGCGGTGCCCTTGCTGAAACACTCGTGGATGTTCGGGCAGGAGGCTTCTTCGCATACCGTGACCAGCGCGTTCTCGCGCAAGCGTGCCTTCAACTGCTGTACGGCGTTGCCCTGTGGCAGACGCACGCGGATCCAGCTGGGTTTGCGCAGTGTGGGAACGTTGGTATCGAAGCCGGCGCGGTTGAGGGCGATCTTGTCGCCCCCGAGTTGCTTCTCGGCTGGCGCGCCGCTGACGACGCTGATCGGAATGGCTTTGCTGGAGGATGCGCTGGTATCGCTCATGAAATAGCTCAGACCGCCATGCGAGCGGGGAGTTCGGGAATCACGGGAGCGGCCGATTCAGCCTCGAAGCCGAACTGCCGGCAGAACTGACCGATCAGCACATCCTCGACGTCCGACAGCCGCGACGGACCGCCCAAGTCTAGCACCTGTGTGACCGCCAGGCCCTTGTAACCGCAAGGATTAATGCGGTGGAACGGTTCCAGGTTCATGTTTACGTTGAAGGCCAGCCCATGGAAGCTGCAGCCGCGGCGCACGCGCAGGCCCAGGGCTGCCACCTTGGCGTCCGCCACATAGACCCCGGGTGCGCCTTCACGGCGTACGGCCTCGATATTCCAGTGCTCCAGGGTATCGATGATGGCCTGCTCGATCCGACTGACCAGCTCACGCACCCCTACCCCGGCACGGCGCAGGTCGATCAGCGGATAAGCCACGATCTGGCCGGGGCCGTGATAGGTGACCTGTCCGCCACGGTCCACCGACACGACCGGAATCTCACCCGGTGCCAGGACGTGCTCCATCTTGCCGGCTTGTCCGAGCGTGAAGACGGGATCGTGCTCCAACACCCACAGCTCGTCAGTGGTATCGGCGGTGCGGTTGTCGGTGAAAGCGCTCATCGCCTGCCAGACCGGCGCGTAGGGTTGGCGGCCGAGACGGCGGATTTTTAACGGTAGGGACATGGATCGTGGGGCCTGCGCGGGGATGGGGCCAATCTGTGGCCATCGGCAATGGCTTGCAAGTGACGGAAGTGGCGTCTGATCTTGCTGTGTTGCTGCAACATTCCTTGCAAGAGTGGCCCCCACCCTTCCCTCCCCCGGAGGGACGAGGGAAAAATCCGGACTCACAGCGTATAGCGGATATCCGGATCGGCGCGCAGCGCGGTGTGCGCCAGGTCGTACTGCTCACGGGTTTCGCAGCGGAAGCTGACGGTGACGGACAGGAAGTTGCCTTCGCGTGAATGGCGATGTTTCACCGTCTCGTGCAGCACGTGCAAACCGATGCCTTCCAGGATCTGCGGCACGCGGGCCTTCAGGTCCGCGCTGGCGTTGCCCATGGCGGTGATCTCGAACTCGCCGGGGAATTGGAATCCCTGGCCTTCTTGTTGCGCTTTGATGTCGCTCAGTTCTTTCATGGGCGTTCTCCGAATGACTCCTCATCTCACCCGGCCGTCATTCCCGCGAAAGCGGGAATCCATTTTCGCCTTTTGCACTGGAGCAAAATGGATTCCCGCTTTCGCGGGAATGACGTCCATGTGTTAGCGCCCTCCCGGCAAGGGCCGAGCGCGTCAATGCCTACTTCTTGCCGCTACCGTGAAACCAAAGCAGGATGCTGTCCCACAACCGCTTGAAGAAACCGCCCTGCGGCGCATCGTTGAGCGCAACCAGCGGCACATCCATGATGTTCTGGCCGTCTTGCGTGATGTGCAGCGTGCCGACCTGCTGGCCCTTCTTGTAAGGCGCAATCAGCGTGGACGGAATGTCCATCGTTGCTTTGAGTTTCTCGTAGTCGCCCGTTTTTACGGTGACCAACACATCCTGCATCACGCCCAGCGGCAGTTGATCTTCCTCGCCCTTCCACAGGCGCGGCGTGGACAGCGGCTTGTTGGCTTCGTAGAGCTTGTGTGTTTCGTAGAAACGGAAGCCGTAGTTGAGCAGCGCAATCGCGGCATCCGCACGTGACTTCTCGCTGCTGGAGCCCATCACGATCGCGATCATGCGTGCATCACCGCGCTTGGCCGACGCGGCCAGGCAGAAACCGGCCTCGGCGGTGTGGCCGGTCTTGATGCCGTCCACGCTCGGATCGCGCCATAGCAGGGTATTGCGGTTGCCCTGCTTGATGCCGTTCCAGGTGAATTCCTTGATCGCGGAGATGGCGTAGTCGTCCGGATAGTCGTGGATCAGCGCACGCGAAAGAATCGCGATGTCGTGCGCCGTGGAGTAGTGATCAGGAATCGGATAGCCGGAGGCGTTCGCGAAGTGCGAGTTCACCATGCCGAGTTGCTTGGCATAGGCGTTCATCAGGTTCGCGAACGTTTCTTCGGAACCGGCGGTGTGTTCGGCCAGCGCGATGGCCGAGTCGTTGCCGGACTGGATGATCATGCCGTACAGCAGATCCTTCAGCGGCACCTGGCTGTTGAGCTTGAGGAAGCTGGTCGAGCCGTCCGTGCCCGCACCACCCGCGCGCCACGCGTGTTCGCTGATCGACACCTGATCGGTAAGGTGGATCTTGCCGGAGGCAAGCTGTGCCGAGACCACGTAGTCGGTCATGATCTTGGTGATCGAGGCCGGTTCCACGCGTTCATCGGGATTCTTGGAGGCAAGGACCTGGCCGGTGGTGTAGTCCATCAGCACCCAGGCCTTCGCGTCGACATCCGGTGGCGGCGGTACTGGCACCGCCACGGCAGCTGGCGCGGGCGGCGGATTCGGTACGGGCTTGGGCGGAGTCTGTTGTGCAACGGCACTGACACCGAACACCAGTGCGGCAGCGGCAAGTATGTGCAGGGAACGGCGGAACGGATTCATTTTGGGCTTGCTTCCGATTTCTATGTGCTCGGCGCGCGTGGCGCCATGACTTCTTCGCAGGAAAAACGTCAGTCTACCGCGACCTGCGGCTGCGGCAGACCCATTTGCTCGATCTTGGCGCTCACCTGGTCGGCGCTATCCACGTCACTCAAGGGGCCTACGCGTACGCGATGCACGATCCGGCCGCCGATCGTCGCATCAGATACCTGCACCGGCGCAAAATTCGCCACACGCAGCTGCGCGGCGACGCGTTCGGCGTTGGCGGGGTCGGAGAATGCGCCAACTTGCAGGTAAATACTGGGCGCATGTGCTGGCGTTGCGCTGACAAGTGGTGGCGGCGGCGCTTCCTCTTGCGGCGGTGCGGAGGGGTCGATGCCCTGCACTTCCACCAATCCGGTGCCCTTGGGCCAGATGCCGATCTTCACGGCTGCCGCGTAGGACAGGTCGATCACGCGGTCTTCGTGGAACGGGCCACGATCGTTGACACGCACGATCACGCTTTTGCCATTCTGCAGATTGGTCACCCGCGCGTAGCTCGGCAGCGGCAGCACTTTGCTCGCGGCGGTGAACTTGTACATGTCGTAATCCTCGAGGCTCGAGGTCTTGTAGCCATGGAACTTGCTGCCGTAGAACGAGGCGATACCGCGTTCGTCGTAGCCGCGCGCCGTCGACAGCACCGTGTAGGTGCGACCCAGCACGCTGTAAGGCGTCTTGTTGCCGTATAGCGAGCGCGGTTCGACCTTGGGCACGGGCTCCGGCAAGTTGCTCACGTCCGGTGGCGGGCCATCCGGAATGCTGTCACTGCTGTCCCGATAGCGGCTGCCCTGCGATTTGCTGGTGTCGTCGTAAACGCCGCCGGAGCTGCCACTCGAACTCGAACCGCCGCGCGATGACGCGTAAGAGGGACGCGTGCTGCGATGCCCGCCGCAGCCAGCTAGCACCAGAGTGATCGCGAGCAGCAGCGACAGGCGCCGGAGCGTCTTCATCTAGGCGCGTTCTCCAGTGCGTGCACCACTTCGATGATTGCCTGCGCCAGTTGGTTCACCGACATCGCATACATCACACTGCGGTTGTAGGTGGTGATCACCTGGAAATTCTTGAAGGTGAACCAGTATTCGGGACCATTCGCGCCCTGCAGCGTCTGCAAGCTGCTCGACGCGCCCGGATCGAGATGCTGCAGCGGCGCGTAGCCCCAGGCTTCGAGTTGTTCAATCGTCCATTGCGGCGAAGCGTCCTTCGGCGTCAGCACTCTCGCTGCCGCATCGGGCTGGGCGCGCGCTGCCACCGGACCACCGCTGACCCAGCCGTGCTTGACGAAGTAGTTGGCGACACTGCCGAAGATATCGGGCAATGAATTTTGCAGATCGATGCGGCCGTCACCATCTTCATCCACGGCGAAGTCGCGAATGCTGCTGGGCATGAACTGGCCCCAGCCTTGTGCGCCTGCATAGGAGCCGGTGAGCGTATCGACGGGACCGGCAAGTTGCGTATCCGGCAGCTCCAGCAGGGTCTTCAGCTCATTGCGAAAAAACGCTGCCCGCGGTGGGTAATACAGACCCAGTGTGACCAGCGCATCCAGCACCTTGTATTTGCCGGTGAGACGACCGTAGAACGTCTCCACACCGATGATCGCGACGATGTACTGCGGTTCGACACCGTACTTTTTGCCGATCTGTTCCAGCAGCGCCTGGTGGTCGAGATAGAACCGGACGCCTGCATCAATGCGCGCGGGCGTAAGGAAAATCTGGCGGTATTCGCTCCAGGGCTTTGCCTCGGCCGGGCGGCTGATCGCATCGAGGATGCTTTGCTGGCGCTTCGCGCCATCGAGCAAAGCATTCAAGGCGGCCGGATCCTTGCCGGTATCTTTCGCGACTTCGGCAACCAGTTGCGCTTGGCCCGGATGTTCGGCCCATGCGCTGAATGGCGTCGCGAAAAACAGCGCTGCGAGTGCAAAAACGATTTTTCCCTTCATGTGGAGGAGCGTAACACGCATGTGCGTTTTTGACGGGTCATCAGTCATGCACCTTGCGATTGGCATGAATCGACATCAGCACCCCAAAACCCACCAGCAACGACACCGCGGAGGTGCCGCCATAGCTGACCATCGGCATCGGCACGCCCACCACCGGCAGCAAGCCCGACACCATGCCGCCATTGACGAACACGTAAACAAAGAAACTCATGCCGATCGCACCGGCAAGCAGGCGCGAGTACGTGTCCTTCGCTTCCATCGCGATCCACAGGCAACGACCGATGATGAAGGCGTAAAGCACCAGGATGGCGCAGACGCCGATCAGGCCGAATTCCTCGCAAAACACAGCGAAGATGAAGTCAGTGGTGTGTTCGGGCAGGAAGTCCAGGCGTGACTGTGTGCCTTGCTCAAAGCCTTTGCCGAAGATGCCGCCCGAACCCACCGCGATCTGCGACTGGATGATGTGCCAGCCGTTGCCGAGCGGATCGGATTCCGGATTGAGCATGGTGAGGATACGGTCGCGCTGGTACTGGTGCATGAAATGCCAGGCGATCGGCACCATGCCGGCAGCACCGGCCAGCAGCACACCGATGCGCCACCAGGCCATGCCGGAGAGGAACAACGCAAACGCTCCGGCTGCCGATACCAGCAACGCCGTGCCCAGATCCGGCTGCTTGGCGATCAGGCCGGCGGGAATGGCGATCATCCCACCCACGACAATGATGTCCGTCCAGCGCGGCGGCAATTGGCGCGGATGCAGATACCAGGCCACCATCATCGGCATGGTCAGCTTCATCAGCTCCGATGGCTGAAAGCGCATGATGCCCAGATTGAGCCAGCGATCCGCGCCGCGACCTTCGCCCAGCACCGCTACCACGACCAGCAACATCACGCTGCCGGCGTAGAGCCAGGGCGTCCAGTTACGCAGCATTGAAGGCGGAATGCGTGACATCAGCAGGATGAACACACCACCGAGCACAAAGCGCGCCGCCTGCCCGCCGACCAGGCCGAGATTGGCGTCGCCTGCGCTGTATAGCGTGACCAATCCAACGCTGCACAGCAGAAGCAAGGCGAATGCGAGCGGTAGATCGATGCGCGGGCGCGTCCATACGCGGCGCAGGAAGCGATGGAGGCGGATACGTAGGGTATCTATCGTCATTGCGTGTCGTCTCCCGCGCTGGAACTGTCGGGGGCAGGCACGTCGCCCTGCGGCGTGTCTTCGGGTGTCGGCGGCGTTTGCGTCGATGATGCCGGCGCCAGGGCAGACTCCTGCAGCGGCTGATGCGGCGGCACCGCGCCACCTTGTGCGGTCAGCCACGCATCGAGAATCTTGCGCGCAATCGGGCCAGCATCCTTGGCACCCCATGCACCCGCCTCCAACACTACCGCGACCGCAATGCGCGGATTCTCAGCGGGTGTGAAGGCTTCGAACCAGGCGCGATGGCGCGCGGCGAGATACGCCGTGTTCTTGTCCTCGTTATACGCGTCGGTCTTACGCGAGAAACGCTCAGCGGTACCGCTCTTGCCGGCAATGCGATACGGGAAGCCTTCACCGAGTTTCGTACCGAAGCCGGTCGACGTCGGATCGGTGCTGTAGATCACCAGCTGCATACCCTCATTTACCGCTTCCCAATCCTTCATGTTTTTGATTAGGGAGGGTCCGGTGGGTGGATTGAGCAACGGCGACGACGGCTTGCCGACATCCGCCGTCGACATCACCACGCGTGGCGCATAGGGCATGCCACGGCCCGCAAACGTTGCCAAGGCGTGTGCCAGTTGCATGGCGGTAACCGACCAATAGCCCTGGCCGATGCCCGTGATCACCGTCTCACCCGGATACCAGTTGCGCTCCTTGGGTGAATGTTTGGCCTTCCATTCGCGCGACGGCAGGATGCCGGACACCTCGCCCGGAAGATCCACGCCACTGGGATGCCCAAAGCCGTAGCTGCCCATGAACTCGCTGATGCGGTCGATGCCGAGATCCAAGGCGAGTTTGTAGAAGTACGTATTGACCGATGCGTAGATCGCTTTGTAGAGATTTGTCGTACCCACGCCGCCGCGCACGTCGTCGCGATAGCCTCGCGATTGACCCGGGATGTAGAACACACCGGTGGAAAGCACCGAGTCTTGCGGTGTGCGAATGCCGTATTCCAGGCCGGCCAAGCCCATGAACGGCTTCACCGTGGAACCGGGGGGGTACGCGCCCCTGAGCGCACGATTGAGCAACGGCTTGTCGGTTGCTGTCATCAACGTCTTGTAATCGGCCGAGCTGATGCCGTTGACGAACAAATTGGGATCGAATTCCGGCACGCTGACCATGGCCAGCACTTGACCGTTGCGCGGATCGATCGCCACCGCTGCACCCGGCCGACCTTCGAACGCATCTTGCGCCGCCTTCTGAATGCGCGCATCGATGCTCAGATAAAGATTCTTGCCCGGTACCGGCGGATCGGTTTTCAGCACGCGCTGGATGCGCCCGTCGGCGTTCACTTCATCCAGCTCGTAGCCGGGCGTGCCGTGCAGCATGTCCTCGTAGGAGCGCTCCACGCCGATGCGTCCGATGTGCGTGGTGCCTTTGTAGCGATCCTGATCGAGGTTTTGCAGATCGTCCGCGTCGATGCGGCTGACATAACCCACTACATGCGCAAACAGCGGGCCCAGTGGGTAGTAACGCGTGAGGTAAGGCGCCACGTCCACACCGGGGAAGCGCCAGCGGTTCACGGCGAAGCGCGCGATGTCGTCCTCGGTCAGGCGCATCTTCAGCGGCACGCTGTCGAAGCGGCGCGATTGTTTGAGCTGCTTGCGGAAGGCGTCGAGATCATCCGGATCCAGCGGAATCACTTTGCCGAGTTCCGCGAGCATCTGGTTCATGTTGGGCACCTTGTCAGGCACCACTTCGAGGCGGAAGGCCGGCACGTTATCGGCCAGCAGCACGCCGTTGCGGTCGTAGATCAGTCCGCGTGCGGGCGGAATGGCACGCGGCTTCACGCTGTTGTTGACCGAACGCAGCGCGAACTCGTCGTGATGCAGCACCTGCAGGAACACATAGCGCCCCACCAGCGCGCACAGACCGAGCAGGATCAGCGCAAAACCGGCAAAGGCGCGGCGGCGGAAGAGTTCACCCTCACCGCGCGTGTCCTTGTAGATACGCAGGCGTTTTGCACCGCGCTTCATTGCAGCCTCAACCGCATCCGCAGGTCATCGAGCAACAGGAACAGGAACGGCCACAGTGCCGCACTGACAAACGGCGATGCCCACCATAGCGCCGGTGGCGTGGATTCGCCGGCAAACGCACGCACCACGAGCAACAGGAAGCGGTCGTTGACTAGCAACGCCAAGACCGCCAGCGTCTGCTGCCACATCGGGAAGAAGCGCAGGCGCGAACGAAAGCGCAAGGCGATGAACGCCAGTACGCACAAGCGCAAGGCCTGTTCGCCGAGCAGCACACCCGTCAGCAAATCCGAGCAGAGGCCGAAGATGAAAGCGAGACCCAGCGTGACGCGCTGTTCGCCTGATTCCAGCGCCCAGTACAGCAGCACTAGCGCAGGCCAATAGGGCTTGAATGCTTCCAGCACATGCGGCAGCGGCACGAGCATGAGCATGAGCGCTGCTATCAGAGTGCCGACGAACCACCAGAAGGACAGTCGCTGGCGGCTCATGTGGACGGCGTCCCTGCAGGTTGTGCGACGGTGGCCGGCTTGGCGGGTGACGCTGGCGTGGTGGGCGTTGCGCGCGGCAGTGCCGCGGTAGACGCCGGTGCGGGTGCCTCGCTGGCGGGAGGGCCGGCCGGCGTGACAGGTGGCGGCGGGCCAGCCGGCTCGGGCAAATCGTGCAGCACCAGCACTTCATCAGCACGATCCAGGTCGGCAGTCGGCTCCGCGTGCGCTTCCAGGAACATGCCGGTGGCCGATGGCCCTACGCTGATGACCTCGCCCACCGGGAAGCCCTGCGGAAAACGCCCGCCGAGGCCGGAGGTGAGCAGCTTGTCGCCGGCCTGCACATCGGCCGCCATCGGTATGTTCGGCAGGCTGAGCTGCTGACCATTGCGCGAACCGTAGGCAATGGTGCGCAAACCAGTACGCTGGATCATCACCGGTACGGCGTGATCCGGATCGGTCACCAGCATCACCTCGGCGGAGTTCGGCAGCACGTCCACGATCTGCCCGACCACGCCACGCGCATCGATCACCGGCTGGCCGGCCTTGATGCCGTCGCGTGCGCCCAGGTTGATCATCATGCGATGCCGGTAAGCTCCCATGTCCACGCCGATGACGCGCGCCATTTGCACATGCAGTTCCAGACTGTGCTGGGTATCGAGCAGTTCCTTCAGGCGCTGGTTCTGCTCGGCCACCGCCGCCATACGGTTGAGCTTGGCGTTGGCCAGCAGCAGGTCTTCGCGCAGACGCTGATTCTGTTCGGTAAGCAGGCGGCGGTCGGCGAAAGCCACGCCCAGCGCATGGAAGCCGTCGGCCGGCAGGCTCGCCAGCCGGTATACGGGCTCGACCACGATCGACGTGGCATAGCGCAGGCGCCACAGCCAGCCGTTGCGATGGTCGAGCACCATCAACACCATCGCCAGGGCGAGATAGAAGATCAGCCGCAGGGTTCCGGCGGCGGTACCGGCGAACAGGGGCGAGGACTCCTCGCGCGCTAGCGGCATGGCCAGGCCCCCGGAATGGTTTATTCGGGAGCGAAGAAGTCGCTGCCGTGCTGATCGATCAGCTCCAGCGCCTTGCCACCGCCTCGGGCCACGCAGGTCAGCGGATCGTCCGCCACCTGCACGTGCAAACCGGTTTCTTCGGAGAGCAGACGGTCCAGGTCGCGCAGCAGTGCGCCGCCGCCGGTGAGCACGATGCCGCGCTCGGCCACGTCGGAGCACAGCTCCGGCGGGGTCTGTTCCAGCGCCGACTTCACCGCCGCCACAATGCCGGCGAGCGGCTCGTGCAGGGCTTCGAGAATCTCGTTGGAGTTGACCGTGAACATGCGCGGCACGCCCTCGGCCAGGTTGCGGCCGGAGATCTCGATCTCCTTGACCTGGCTTTGCGGGAAAGCGCAGCCGATTTCCAGCTTGATGCGCTCGGCGGTGGATTCACCGATCAGCGTGCCGTGGTTGCGGCGCACGTAGTTGATGATGGACTCATCGAAGCGATCGCCGCCCACGCGCACGGACTGCGAGTAGACGATGCCGTTGAGCGAGATCACCGCCACTTCGGACGTACCGCCGCCGATGTCCAGCACCATCGAACCGCGTGCCTCGTGCACCGGGATGCCGGCGCCGATGGCGGCCGCCATCGGCTCTTCGATCAGGAACACGTCGCGGGCGCCGGCACCTTCGGCCGACTCCTTGATGGCGCGGCGTTCAACCTGGGTGGAGCCGCAGGGCACGCACACCAGCACGCGCGGGCTGGGTCGCAGCAGGCGCGAGCGATGCACCTGGCGGATGAAGTGCTGCAGCATCGCCTCGGTCATGGTGAAGTCGGCGATGACACCGTCCTTCATCGGGCGCACGGTGGCGATATTGCCGGGCGTACGGCCCAGCATGCGCTTGGCCTCGCCACCGACGGCGGCGACGGTACGGGGGCCGCCCGGACCACGGTCCTGGCGGATCGCCACGACAGAAGGTTCGTTCAGGACGATTCCCTGGCCGCGCACGTAAATAAGCGTGTTGGCTGTGCCAAGGTCGATGGAAACATCGTTGGAAAACATCCCGCGAAACTTCTTGAACATGGGTCCGCCGCGCATCGACTCTGGCTAAAAAGTAAGCGCGCCAGTCTAGTCAGCAAACCCCTTGTCCGCAAGGACATAGGTGTTAAGAAAACGGTCTTTTTAAGGGCAAGAATGAGGAAATCGCCGTGCATGACGCCAATGAGCCATGCCACTGGACAAGGGGCGAGGGACGCATGGCAAAAGAGCTGGTTCGGAATCGGCGCCATCCCTGCGTCAATCGCCCCACTACTCGCCCATCACCCTTATTCCCTCTACGATATGGCGTTTGCCTCCATCGGAAGCCCATCGCGCCATGTCTGCCGTCATCTGCGGATCGCTTGCCTACGACACCATCATGGTGTTCCAGGACCAGTTCAAGAACCACATCCTGCCCGACAAGGTGCACATCTTGAACGTGTCGTTCCTGGTGCCGCAGATGCGCCGCGAATTCGGCGGCTGCGCCGGCAATATCGCCTACAACCTGAAGCTCCTGGGCGGCGATCCGCTGCCGGTGGCGGCGGTGGGCCAGGATTTTGCCCCCTATCGCGAGCATATGCAGCGCTGCGGTATCCGCATGGACGGCATCCGCGTGTTCGAGGATCAGTTCACGCCGCAGTGTTTCATCACCACCGACCTGGACAACAACCAGATCACCGCGTTCCACCCCGGCGCCATGTCCAGTGCGCATGCCAATCACGTGCGCAACATCCCGGACGCGAGCTTCGGCATCGTCGCTCCGGATGGGCGTGAGGCGATGCTGCAACACGTGGACGAATTTGCCGCACGCGGCGTGCCATTCGTGTTCGATCCAGGCCAGGCCATGCCGCTGTTCAGCGGCGAGGAATTCCAGGCGATGATCGAAAAATCCACCTACGTGATCGTCAACGACTACGAATCCCAGCTTCTGCAGCAGCGCACCGGCTGGAGCGCGCAGGACATCGCCTCACGCGTGAAGGCCTATGTCATAACGCTTGGCCCGAATGGCTCACAGATCCACGCCGAAGGCACCACACATGAGATCCCGCCTGCACGCGAGCGTCAGGTGGTCGATCCCACCGGCTGCGGCGACGCTTATCGTGCCGGCATGATCTTCGGCATCATGAAGGGCTGGAATTGGCCCACCATCGGCCGCATGGCGTCGCTGATGGGCGCGTTGAAAGTGGAACATCCCGGCACGCAGAACCAGTCCTTCACCTACGACGAATTCGCGACCCAGTTCAAGGACCAGTTCGGCTACGCGCTGGGCTGAACACCGGAAAAACCGCCATGTCGACGCTCGCCAACATCGTGACCGCGATCATCGCACTGATGCATCTCTGGTTCCTGGTCCTGGAGATGGTGCTGTGGGACAAGCCCACGGGCCGGCGTGCGTTCGGCCTCACGCCTGAGTACGCCGCGCAAACCAAGGTACTGGCCGCCAACCAAGGCCTGTACAACGGTTTTCTCGCGGCGGGCCTGGCATGGGGACTGATCCTCGGCGGCACAGAGGGCACGCACGTGAAGCTGTTTTTCCTCGCCTGCGTGCTGCTGGCGGGCCTGTTTGGCGGCCTGACGGCCACGCGCAAAGTGTTGTGGATCCAGGGACTTCCTGCGGCGATCGGTATCGCCCTGGTGCTGGCAGCTTGAATATGGACGCGCAGGATCGCGAAGCTGTCGGCCAGCGGTTCGACCCCGCGCTGATGCAGCACGCACGCACATTGACCTGGCAAGCCCTGCACGGCATTCGTGAGCGCATGCGTCCGGGTATCAGCGAAGATGAGGCGCGCGCCGAAGCCAAGCAGGTGTTCGAACAGCTTGGCATGGAGCGGCTTTGGCATCCGGTGATCATCCGCATCGGCCCGAACACCACGAAGACCTATCGCGAACCCTCCCATCCGGGCGTACGCCTGGCCGAAAACGATAGCTATTTCATCGACCTCGGCCTGGTATTCAGTGGGCACGAGGGCGATGTCGGCGATACTTTCGTGGTTGGCCATGCGCCTGAGCGGGAGGCTTGCGCGCAAGCTGCACGCGATTTGTTCCAGGAAGTCGCCGCGGCATGGCGCGATGAAGGCTGGAACGGCCAAAAGCTTTATAATTATGCGTCCGAGCGTGCCGAGATGATGGGCTGGCGCTTCAACCATGCCATCAAGGGGCATCGGGTGAGCGACTTCCCGCACTCGGTGCACAAGGGCGGCGACCTGGGAGATCTTTACCACACCCCCGGCAAAGGCTTGTGGATACTTGAAATCCAGATCGTCCACCCGACCGAACCGTTCGGCGCCTTTTACGAAGATCTGCTCGCCGATCCTGCGCCATGAACGCGCCTGACCGGCAACGAGGCATACACATTTGAGACGTACGCTGCGGATCATGGACGACCCGCCGAGCTTTTCATTCTCCCCTCGGGGAAAGCACCCATTTCTGATCGACAAACGACTTCTACTACGGAACCAAGACTGTGGCCCGCCAGAAACCTCTCCACCTCTATCGCAACATCGGCATCATCGCGCACATCGACGCCGGCAAGACCACGACGACCGAGCGCATCCTGTACTACACCGGTAAGAAGCACCAGATCATCGACGTGCACGACACGAAGGATGGCAAGGGCTCCACGACCACCGACTACCTGGAACAGGAAAAGAAGCGCGGTATCACCATTCAATCCGCCGCCGTGTCGACCGAGTGGAAGGGTCACCAGATCAACGTGATCGACACACCAGGGCACGTGGACTTCACCATTGAAGTGAACCGCTCCCTGCGCGTGCTCGACGGCGCCGTGGTGGTGTTCGACGGCGTGGCCGGCGTGGAGCCGCAGACCGAAACCAACTGGCGCCTCGCCGACCAGTACAACGTGCCGCGCATGTGCTACATCAACAAGATGGACCGCATCGGCGCGAACTTTAAGCACGCCGTGAACGGCATCAAGAACCGCCTGGGCGCCAACATCGTGCTCTGCCAGGTTCCGCTGGGCAGCAGCGACGACTTCATCGGCATGGTCGACCTGATCGCCGGCGCGGGCTACATCTGGGACAGCAGCGACAAGGACAGCAAGTGGGAGACGATCCCGCTGGACCAGGTCGCCGACCATCCCAAGGTCAAGGCATTCACCACCACCGCCGACACGGAATGGGTGTCCCAACTCGCCGAGTTGCGTGCGCATAGCATCGAAAGCGCGGTGGAAATGGACGACGACGCCATGCACGCCTACCTCGAAGGCCAAGAGCCGACGCTGGAAACGCTGAAGAAGTGCATCCGCAAGGGCTGCGTGGCCGGCAAGCTGGTGCCCGTGTTCTGCGGCTCTTCGTACCGCAACAAGGGCGTGCAGCAGATGCTCGACGGCGTGATCGACTACATGCCATACCCGGGCGAGAACGGCGGCATCTCGATGGTGGACGAGGACGGCAACATCATCGGCGAGCAGCCGGTGACCGACGACGCCCCGGTGCGCGCGCTGGCCTTCAAGGTGATCAACGACCAGTTCGGCACGCTCACCTTCACCCGCATCTACTCCGGCGTCATCAAGAAGGGCGACACGCTGCAGAACGTCACCCGTGGCAAGAAAGAGCGCATCGGCCGCATCGTGGAAGTGCAGGCCAACGCCACCAAGGAAATCGACGAAGTGCGCGCCGGTGATATCTGCGCGTTCGTTTCGCTGAAGGAAACCGAGACCGGCGACTCGCTCACCGATCAGCAGCATCCGGTGCTGCTGGAGCGCATGCGCTTCCCCGACCCGGTGATCAGCGTGGCCGTGGAGCCGAAGAGCCGCAACGACATCGACAAGCTCTCCACCGCGCTCTACAAGATGGTGAAGGCCGATCCGTCGCTGCGCATGGAAGTGGACCAGGAAACCGGCCAGACCGTGCTCAAGGGCATGGGCGAGCTGCACCTGGAAATCACCATCGACCGCATGCGCACCGAACTGGGCGTGGAAGCGAACATGGGCAAGCCCAAGGTCAGCTTCCGCGAAGCCTTCGGCCAGACGGTGGAACACACCTACACGCACAAGAAGCAGTCTGGCGGTTCGGGCCAGTTCGCCGAAGTGAAGATGATCTTCGAGCCGGGCGAACCGGGCAGCGGCGTGGTGTTCTCCGACGAAGTGGTTGGCGGCCGCGTACCGCGCGAATACATCCCGGCGGTGGAACACGCCATTACGGTGGAATCGCGCCAGGGCCAGGTGGCGGGCTACGAAGTACTGGACTTCAAGGCACGCCTCGTCGATGGCAAGTACCACGACGTGGACTCCTCGGCACTCGCCTTCGAAATCGCTGGCCGCGCCTGCTTCCGCGAAGCGCAGAAGATGTCCAAGCCCAAGCTGCTCGAGCCGGTGATGAAGCTCGAAGTGGTCACCGAAGCCGATTACCTCGGCGACGTGATCGGCGACATCAACCGTCGCCGCGGCTCGGTCAGCGAGCAGGGCCAGAAGGGCACCAACGCCTTCGTGCAGGGCTTCGTGCCGCTGGCGGAAATGTTCGGCTACATCAACTTCCTGCGCTCTGCCACTAGCGGCCGCGGCACCTTCTCGATGATCTTCGATCATTACGAAGAAGTGCCGGCGAGCATGGTGGCGAAGTTGATGGAGAAGGAAGCGAAGTAATTTTTCGCTAACCGTTTTCACAAGAAGCCCGGGAATTTCCCGGGCTTTTTTTCTTTCAGCTGTCAGGATTGACATATATGCATAATATATGCATATTAATGCCATGGAGCTTGAGTTCGATCCTGCCAAGGCGGCGGCAAACTTTAGAAAACACGGCATCAGCTTCGCTCACGCCGAACAAGCATTACGCGATCCTTCCGCTATCACCATCGAAGATCCTGATGCACTAGGCGAACAGCGGTTTGTTTCGTTAGGCATGGATGCACTTGGACGCATTCTGGTCATCGTGCACAGCCAACGAAGCAAGCGAGTGCGACTGATCTCCGCTCGCAAGGCAAGCCCAGGAGAGGCAGCTCAATATTTCGCGTAAGCAAGGAGATTCACCAATGAACAACGGGCGCCTCGCCAACTCAGAGGCTAGGAGAAACGCCATGAGCAAACCGTACGATTTCAGAAAGGGCAAACGAGGTCCGGTCATTCCTTCCCCGGGCAAAACACGCATTACGATCATGCTCGACAACGACGTGATCGAAGCTTTCCGGGCACGCGCAGAAGCCCATGGTACGGGCTATCAGACTGCCATCAACGAAGCCTTGCGGGCTGCTATCAGTGCGGAACCTCCCCTTACAGCCGAGACGCTGAGACAAATTCTCAGGCAGGAATTGCACTCCGCATGATACGCACCAACTCATCCACGTCGCCCATGGAAACACAGAAGCTACTGGATGGCATCGCTCGCGGGGAGCGCGCCCTCAACGAAGGACGCACATTTACGATCGAACAGGCCAAGGATCGCCTGCGTAAATGGCTGGGCAACTCGACGGAAACCGCGGCTTTCCCGTCAACTCGAACCATCAAGCTACAATAGTGGGTTAGCACCTCAGCCGGGCCGCCTATGTCCCCACACCTGCAAGAAACCCACCGCCGCCGTACCTTTGCCATCATCAGCCACCCCGACGCGGGCAAGACCACGCTGACGGAAAAGCTGCTGCTGTTCGGCGGTGCCATCCAGATGGCTGGCTCGGTGAAGGGCCGCAAGGCGGCGCGGCATGCCACCTCGGACTGGATGGCGCTGGAAAAGGAACGCGGCATTTCGGTCACCTCGTCGGTGATGCAGTTCCCGTACGAGGGCAAGATCGTCAATCTGCTGGATACGCCCGGCCACGCGGACTTCTCCGAAGACACCTACCGCGTGCTGACTGCCGTGGACTCGGCACTGATGGTGATCGACTGCGCCAAGGGCGTGGAAGAACGCACAATCAAGCTGATGGAGGTCTGCCGCCTGCGCGATACGCCGATCATGACCTTCATCAACAAGCTGGACCGCGAAGGCCGTTCGCCGATCGAGTTGCTGGACGAAGTGGAATCCGTGCTCGGCATTGCCTGCGCACCGCTGACCTGGCCGATCGGCATGGGCAAGCGCTTGAAAGGCGTGTATCACCTGCTGCTGGATGAAGTGCACGTGTTCGAGCAGGGCAAGAATTTCACGCGCCAGGATTCCACTATTTTCAAAGGCCTCAACGCGCCGGGTCTGGAAGCGGCGATCGGCACTGAAGCATTGAACGAGCTGCGTGAGGAATTGGAACTGATCCAGGGCGCATCGCATCCCTTCGATCTGGACCAATACCTCGCCGGCAAGCTCACACCGGTGTTTTTCGGTTCTGCGGTGAACAACTTCGGCGTGCAATTGCTGCTGGATTTCTTCGTGGAACATGCGCCTTCGCCGCGCTCACGCACCACGCTGTCGCGCGAAATAAAACCGGAAGAAGAAAAGCTCACCGGCTTCGTGTTCAAGATCCAGGCAAACATGGACCCGGCGCACCGTGACCGCGTCGCCTTCATGCGCATCTGCTCGGGTACCTATACCGCCGGTATGAAGATGATGCAGTCGCGCACCAACAAGGAAGTGCGTATCGCCAACGCACTCACCTTCATGGCCAGCGATCGCGAAATCGTGGAAAGCGCTTATCCGGGTGATGTGATCGGCCTGCACAACCACGGCACCATCAGCATCGGCGACACGTTCACGGAAGGCGAAGCGATCAGCTTCACCGGCATTCCCAACTTCGCGCCGGAACTGTTCCGCCGCGCGCGCCTGCGCGATCCGCTGAAGATGAAGGCGCTGCAAAAAGGCCTGGCACAGCTTTCCGAAGAAGGTGCCACGCAGTTCTTCCGTCCGCTGATGAGCAATGACCTGATTCTGGGCGCCGTCGGCGTGCTGCAGTTCGATGTGGTGGCATATCGCTTGAAGGACGAATACGGCGTGGACGCCAGCTTCGAACAAGTCGGCGTGGTGACGGCTCGTTGGGTGCACTGCGATGACGCCAAGAAGCTGGAAGAATTCCGCGAGAAGAACATCATGAACCTGGCCATCGATGGGGCCGGCGAGCTGGTTTACCTCGCGCCTTCCCGCGTGAACCTGCAGCTGACCCAGGAACGCTCGCCCGCCGTGCGCTTCTCTGCCACCCGCGAACACGCCGCTTCCGTCGAGCTCTGAGCGCGGCCAGCCGGATCTTCTTCACACAACCGTCACGTTTGCCGGGCAGTACCGCCCGGCTGAGCATCTCGCTAATCTGACTGCCAAGGGGACCGTCGCCCTACAGCTGGGCGCGGCATATCCAACAGTCATCTCAGCGGGATTTCGCATGGTCAGCTCCAATGTGACGCCGACTCCTAGGAAGTATGGCTGGCTGGCGCATTTGTCCATCCGCTACAAGATCATCCTGGCGATAGGGCTGCTGCTCGGCTTGTTCCTTATCGACAACCTGACCGACATCGCCGCGGAGAACCGGCAATCGGAAACGCGGCAATGGGTGGAACATACCTATCAGGTCATCCAGCAGATCGGCCAACTGCAGCGTACGGCCTTGTCAGGGCAGATCGCTTTGCGCGGGTTGCTGCTTATCCAGGATCCCAAGGAACTGGAGCGCGTCAAGGACAGCGATGCCAAGTTCCTTACCCAGCTCGAGACAGTACAAAAGCTGACCCAGGACAACGCGCTGCAACAGTCGCGCATCGATCGAATCAAACGATTGGCCACGCAATGGGATAGTGAGCTGCAAGACATGGTCTTCGGCCCCCTGTCTGCTATCAAGCTCGGTGATCCGCAAACGGCTGCGCAGGTAGCGCCTATTCGCGAGAACTACCTGGCACGTCGCACCGTGCACGTCGAGGACTACATGGCGACACTGGACGACATGGTCGCCACCGAGCGGCAATTGCTCGCTATGCGCACACAGAGCGCGGACAACCAGATCAACAACTCGATCTACATCAACATCGCCAGCGCACTGATTGAGCTGACCCTCGGCCTGATCGTGATCTCGCTGACCACGCGCATGGTCGCACGCCCGATCCGCCGACTGGGCGAGTCGATGACCCGCCTTGCCAATCACGATCACAACATCCAGATTCGTGGTGTCGAACGGCGCGACGAGGTCGGTGAAATCTCGCGCGCACTGCAAGTGTTCAAGCAGATGATGATCGAATCCCATCTGCAAGCTCAGTTGAAGAGTTACGCAGCGGCGATTTCCACCAGCCTGCAGTCAGCCACGAATCACCGCGAGTTCGCCGAACGCCTGGTCACCCAACTGGCGCCCTTGATCAACGCCGGTGTTGCCTTGTTCTACGGCTTCGACGAATCACGCCAGCGCCTTGACCTGCTGGGCAGCTACGGTTTGCGTATGCAAAACAGCCCGGATGCCTACATACCGGGCGAAGGACTGGTCGGGCAATGTGCGGCGTCCCGCCAACCTATCGTGCAGGATGAGGTTCCCGCCAACTACTTTCGCATCGACTCCGGCGGCGGTTCGGCGCTGCCACGTCATCTCACCATCCTGCCTTTGCTGGTGCGCAACCAGCTGGTAGGTGTGCTGGAATTCGCCGGTTTTAGTGCCCCTACGACCCAACACGAGCAACTGCTTGAGGAGCTGCTTCCGCTCGCGGCACTGACGCTGGAAAACCTCAATCGTACCGTCAATACCGAGCAGTTGCTGGAGCAGACACGCGAGCAAGCCGACGAGCTGCGCATTTCCTCCGTCACCATGCGCCAGCAGCAGGAAGCGCTGCGCGCTGCCAACGACACACTGCAGGCCAAGACGATCGAACTGGAAGAGCAGTCCCAGCGCCTTTTGGCATCCGAGGAAGAACTGCGCGTGCAGGCTGACGAACTGCAGGCTTCCAACGAAGAGCTGCGCCTGATGACCGATTCGCTGCGCCAGCAGAAACACCAGGTGGAGGAATTGCAGCGGGACACCGAGCAGAAGGCCGAGGAACTGGCACGCGCCAGCCAGTACAAGAGCGAATTCCTGGCCAACATGTCGCACGAGCTGCGCACGCCGCTCAACAGCCTGCTGATCCTGTCGCGCAGTCTGTCCGACAACCGCGAAGGCCACCTGGATGCCGAAGAAGTGGAATCGGCCCGCATCATTCACGACGCGGGCTCGGGCCTGTTGCGTCTGATCAACGACATTCTCGACCTGTCCAAGATCGAAGCCGGCAAGATGGAGTTGTCGCTGGTCGATTACCCGCTACAGGGCCTGGTCCGCGGTCTGCGCCGCAATTTCGACCACGTGGCGCGGGAAAAGAAGCTCGACTACCAGGTAACGCTCGACGACGGCTTGCCGGAGGTGATTCACACCGACCCTACCCGACTGGAACAGATTGCCAACAACTTGCTCGGCAATGCCTTCAAGTTCACCCAACAAGGCGGTATCCGCGTGCACATCGGCCGGCCGGCCGGCGACCTGCCGGTGCCGGAATCCCTGCAAGGGCAGCCACTGCTGGCTATCAGCGTGAAAGACACCGGCATCGGCATTCCCGCCGACAAGCTCGAGCGGATCTTCAACGCGTTCGAGCAGGCCGACAACAGTACGAGCCGGCAGTTCGGCGGCACCGGCCTGGGCCTGAGCATTTCGCGTCGCATGGCGGCACTACTGGGCGGCGATATCGTGCTGCGCAGCGAAGTCGGTCAGGGCAGCGAATTCGTGCTGCTGTTGCCCGAGCAGAGCATCAGCACACCGGCCACAGCCCAGTCGCCTAGCGCGGCAGTCAACCATCCGCCCGCACCGCGCCCAGTCACGCTCGCGATGCTCCCGGCCGAAGGTATGCAGGACGATCGCGAACGCATCGCTGCGGGTGACAGCGTGATCTTGATCGTGGAGGACGATCCGGCCTTCGCACGCATCCTTGCCGACATGGTGCGGCAGAAAGGCCATCGCATGCTGCACGCCCCGCACGGCGAAGCCGGGCTGGAACTGGCACGCCGCTATCGCCCGATCGGCATCTTGCTCGATGTGATGCTGCCCGGCATGGACGGCTGGACGGTGATCGAACGGTTGAAGGCCGATCCGGCCACCCGCCACATTCCCGTGCACTTTCTCACCGCCACCGACGACGCCAGCCGCGGACGCGAACTCGGTGCCGTCGGCTTCCTTACCAAACCCGTGACGCGGGAAGCCATCAACCAGGCGTTCGAGCGGCTGCTGCATTTCGCGAAGGGTCGTACGCGTCATTTGTTGGTGATCGACGACGATGCGGCCGCACGCCGCGCGGTACGCGATCTGCTAGGACTGGACGACGACGTACAGGTCGATGAAGCCGGTAGCGGCGAGGAAGCCTTGGAAAAGATTGCCGGCACCGGCTATGACTGCATCGTGCTCGACCTCAGCCTGCCTGGCATGTCCGGCCTCGACCTGCTCGAAAAGCTCGCCGCGGGCGGCAGCATTCCGCCAGTCGTGGTGTATTCCGGCCGTGAGTTGAGCCGCGAGGAAAACCTGCGCATCCGCCAGTACACCGACAGCATCGTCATCAAGGGTGCCCGTTCGCCGGAGCGTCTGCTGGATGAAGTGAGCCTGTTCCTGCACAGCATCCATGACACCAAACACACGCACGACCGCCCTGGCCCCGCACCCAGCCACGACGGCTTGCGCGACCACCAGGTACTGCTGGTCGATGACGACATGCGCAACCTGTTCGCCTTGTCCAAGGTGCTGCGTGACTGGGGCATGCGCGTAAACATGGCGCAAGATGGCCAGAAAGCACTGCAGACACTGGCCGAGAATCCGCAGATCGAATTGGTACTGATGGACATCATGATGCCCGGCATGGACGGCTATGAGGCCACGCGCGCGATCCGCGCACAGCCCGGTCTCGCCCATTTGCCGATCATCGCGTTGACGGCGAAGGCCATGCGCGGTGATCGCGAGCGCTGCCTGGAGGCGGGCGCCAACGATTACCTGTCCAAGCCCATCGACGTGGACAAGCTCGCCTCGTTGATGCGCATGTGGCTGCGTGACTGACCGGGAGCCGCGCAACCATGGACGTCTCGGAACTGGAAAGCATCGAAATGGATCTGCTCGTGCAGGCGATGCAAAAACGCCATGGCTATGATTTCAGCCAGTACGCGCCAGCCTCGCTCAAGCGCCGCGCCCACCTGCTGGCCAATCAGCTCGAGTGCAAGAGCCTCACCGGTCTGACCGAACGCATGCTGCACGAACCGGAGCTGCTTTCGCGCCTGCTGGAAGGCCTTACCGTCCCCATGTCGGACATGTTCCGCGATCCGGCCATGTTCCGCGCGCTGCGCGACCAGGTATTTCCCTTGCTGGCGTCCTATCCGCACATCAACATCTGGCAGGCCGGCTGCGCACATGGGCAGGAAGTGTATTCGCTGGCGATTTTGCTGGAGGAAGCCGGGCTGTACGAACGCACACAGATTTTCGCCACCGATCTGAGCGACCGTGCGTTGCAACGCGCCAGCGACGGCATCTATCCCGCTCAGGAAGCGCAACAGTGGTCGCGCAACTACCAAGCCGCCGGTGGAAAGCGCTCGCTGGCCGACTACTGCAGCGCTGGCTACAAGCTGCTCAAACTCAATCAGCGCTTGCGCAGAAACGTTACGTTCGCCGTGCACAACCTGGCAACCGACGGCGTATTCTGCGAGGCGCACCTCATCCTCTGCCGCAACGTGCTGATCTATTTTTCCAACTCGTTGCAGAACCGCGCACTGTCACTGTTTCGCGACAGTCTGGTACGCGCCGGCTTCCTCTGCCTGGGCGTGCGCGAAAATATGGACTTGTCGCCGGTTGCGCAAGCCTTCGTGCCCTTCATCGATCCTGAGCGCATCTACCGGCTCGCCAGCCATTTGGACGATCTCGTCGAATGAACGTACCCGCTGCCATCGCGATCGGCTGTTCGGCGGGCGGCGTAGATGCGCTCATGACGCTGCTCGGCGGCCTCCATGTCCGACTGCCGCAACCTGTGCTGGTGTGTTGCCATCGCTCCGACACAATGGACATCCTGAGCGATGTACTGGGGCGTGCCTCAGCACTGCCCGTGCGTGATGCGATCGAGCGCGAGCCAGTGCAGCGGAGTGTTGTGTACCTGGCACCGGCGGGCTATCACCTGCTGGTGGAACGCGATCTGCAGTTCGCTTTGTCCGCCGATGCGCGCGTGAACTACGCGCGGCCGTCCATCGATGTGCTGTTCTACTCCGCCGCCGAGGCATGGCGTCAGGCACTGGTCGGCGTGATCCTCACCGGCGCCAATGCCGATGGCGCCGCAGGATTGCGACGCATTCGCCAACTAGGCGGCATCGCGGTAGTGCAATCTCCCGCGGACGCCGAAGCGACCGCCATGCCGCAGGCTGCGCTGGACACGGCCGGCGCAGATTACTGCCTGCCGCTTACCGAAATCGCCCCGCTGCTCAACCAACTCTGCCTGATATGAATACGCATATCCCAAAGATTCTGGTTGTCGATGACACGCATGCCAATCTGGTTGCGATGCGACACTTGCTGGCCGACTGCGGCGCCGAACTGGTGGAAGCGAGCAGCGGTAACGAAGCGCTGTCGCGCTGCCTGGATCAACACTTCGCGCTGATTCTGCTGGACGTGAACATGCCCGACATGGACGGTTTCGAAGTGGCGAGCCTGCTCGGTGAAACCGAACAGCTGCGTGATACGCCGGTGATTTTCGTCACCGCCGCCTACTCCGACGACATTAACCGTCTCAAAGGCTATCGTTCCGGTGCGGTCGACTACATTGCCAAGCCAATCAACGACGTCATCCTCACATCGAAGGTGCGCGTGTTTCTGGAGCTGCATAACGCACGCATGCAATTGCAGGACACACTGGAGCAATTGTCGTCACGCAACCAGCAATTGCAGGCGGAGATCGCCGAGCGTCAGCGTGCTGAGGCCAAGGTGCGGCACCAAGCTACGCACGACATGCTGACAGGGTTGCCCAATCGCATGTTGTTCCATGAGCGACTGCGTTCGGCAGTGCAATACAGCATGCTGCACGGCATTCCGTTCGCACTGGCGCTTGTCGACATCGATGGCTTCAAGGCGGTAAACGACACGTATGGCCATCCCGCGGGTGATGCACTCTTGCAGGCTATTTCTTCGCGGCTGATCGGCCAAGTGCGGGCTGACGATACTGCCGCGCGCCTGGGCGGTGATGAGTTCGCGCTGATTTTCCAAGGTGCCGACCGTGTCGAGCCTCTGCTGGAACGTTGCCGCGAGATTTGCAAGGTGCTGGCGCAGCCGTATCCGTTGCAAGGCGAACAAGGCGCTTTCCTGGCACACGTAAGCGCCAGCATCGGCATCGCCTTGTGGAACGCGAAGGTCGACTCGGACGAAGCCTTGATCCAGGCCGCCGACCACGCGCTTTACCAGGTGAAGGAAAACGGCAAGAACGGATGTGCACTGGCGTCGACATGACCTGTGGCACTGCGTTCGATTAAAGACGGCAGCTTAGCCTGAATGCGTCATTCGCAAGGGGGAATCACCGTGTCCAACCACATCGCCTTTCGCACGCCACCGCTTGCACCGGCATGGCAGCGTTGGCTGGTCTATTCGCCGCTTGCGCGCATTGTGATCTTTACCGCCTGTGCGTTCGGCATCGGTTACGTCGTGCATGCAGGTATGTCTGCGTTGGGTTGGTTGAGCAAGACAGCCACCCCGTTGCACCATGCGCTAGCGGGATTGTCGATAGAGTTTCTGGCCACCACCATCGGCTACGCGATCCTCGTGTGGCTGATCGAACGACGGCACATGCGCGAATTCGCCTTGCGGACATTACCCACGTATGGCTTGGCCGGGCTACTCGGCGGCTTCCTGATCTTCAGCACCGTCGTTGGCTTGCTTTGGCTGTTCGGCAGCTATCACGTGCTGGGTACCAACACGCAGGTGGATTGGCTTCCTGCCGTGTTGATAGTAGGCATCGGTGCTGGTGTCGGCGAAGAGATCATCACGCGCGGCGTGCTGTTCCGCATCGTCGAGGAAGGACTCGGCACCTGGTGGGCGTTGGCCATCTCTGCTGTATTCTTCGGCGGCGCGCATATCTTCAATCCCGGTGCCACCCTGTGGAGTTCAGCAGCGATCGCGATCGAGGCCGGCATTCTGCTGGCTCTGGTTTTCCACGTAACGCGAACGCTATGGGCGTGCATCGGATTGCATGCTGCATGGAACATCACGCAAGGAACGATCTATGGCATTCCGGTTTCTGGCGGTGATGCCAAAGGTTTGCTGCTGTCATCGCGTACCGGGCCGGACTGGCTGAGCGGTGGTGCATTTGGTGCAGAAGCCTCGGTCGTTGCGTTGGCCGTGTGCACATCCGTGTCAGTGGTGCTGCTGCTCATTGCTCTGCGGCGCAGGAGCATCGTGCGGCCGTCCTGGTCACGTCGCGTCAACGCGGCTTACGAGGCGACACCCACATCGTAATACGTGCGCGGAATACCGGCGTTCCGGACGGATCCGTCACCTCCACGCACACCGGCCATTCCCTGCCGCCGCCTACCATGCCGAGCGGCGTTTCCGGCGTGGCGACGGCATGCATGCTGCCTTTCGCCCTGCTCAGGTATTCCACGCTCATGCCCTTGGGAATCCAGCGGGCATCGGAAGGAATAGTGACCTCCGTCATCACGCCTGCACTCAGTTCCGCGAGATTGCACAGCGCGATGGCGTGCACGGTACCGATATGATTATGCACGCGCCGGCGATCGCGAATGCGCACTTCGCAACGCCCCGGTTCCAAAGTGATGAACAAGGGTGCGATGGTAGCGAAATAAGGGGCGCGCAAGCAGACGGCACGGGAGAATAGCCAGTGACCGCAAGGCCAACGCGTTATGCGCTGGTAGAGAGACAGCAGTGATGCGCTCAAGACATTCCCCTGCTTTGATAGTGAACGCGTAGCACGTAGGTTGAGGTGCAAACCCCAACGTCACCATGCATACATACATTTTGATGTTGGGGTTTGTACCCCAACCTACAGGTTCAAGCCGCATCAGCCAGCTTCTTTGCATCCTTGCGCATCATCGCTGACTGCAACTCCGCGGGATCGAAATCATCCACCGAGATGAATTCAAACACGCCTTCCCGCACGCGCTTGAGCAACGTGGCCTCCGCGGCATCGATCACGCCGGCCTTCACCGCCTCGTCCAGCTGGCCAAGATAGTCGTGTGAAGTGAACTGGCCTGCCTTCTGCGCCTTGAGCAATTTGCGCTCGACCGGCTCGGCGGCGATCACATCCGGCAGCAGTTGATTCATGCGACCGACGGTGTTGTTGGGCGTCGGCGTGAGATAGGCCCATTCCAGCAAGCGATCGCGTGCTTCGCCCGGCGCTGTGATGATCGCCGCGACGCGGCGGCCCAGGCGATCCGACGGTGGCACTTCGCGACGACCGAACGGGAACACCAACACACGCAGCAGCCAGGATACTGGGCGCACCGGGAAGTTGCGGATCGCACCATCCAGTGCCATTTGCGTGCGCCACATGCATTCGTGGAAGGCCCAGGCCAGCAACGGGCGATCCGCTTCCGGACGGCCGGTGTCTTCATAGCGCTTCAGCATGGCGCTAGCGATGTAGAGATAACTCAACACATCACCCAAGCGCGCGGAAAGCTTTTCCTTGAATTTCAGCTTGCCGCCCAGCACACCCATGAAGGTGTCGGCGCATAGCGCCAGGGCCGCGGAGTAGCGGTTGAGCTTGCGGTAGTAGCGGCGTACGTAGGCATCGCCCGCCGAATCACCGATGCGCGCGCCGGTGAGACCAAGCGCGAAGCTGCGCACGGCATTGGAAACACCGAAGCCGAGATGTCCGAACAGTGCACGGTCGAACGCCTTCAGCCGCTCGCTGTAATCCTCGATCGACAGCGCCTGCATTTCTTTCAGTACGTAAGGATGGCAGCGAATTGCGCCTTGACCGAAGATCATCAAACTGCGCGTCATGATGTTCGCGCCTTCGACGGTGATCGCGATCGGCACACCCTGCCACGCGCGTCCGGCGTAATTCTTCGGACCGAGCTGCACGGCCTTGCCACCGTGCACATCCATCGCATCGCCAGCGATGGCGCGACCCCACTCGGTCGCGTGGTACTTGGCAATCGCCGAAGGCACGGCCGGTTTCTCACCACGATCCACCGCGGCTGCCGTTGCGCGTGACAACGCCGCGGTGGCATAGGTGAGACCGCCGATACGCGCCAGCGCTTCTTCAACACCCTCGAAGCGCGCCACAGCCAGGCCAAATTGCTTGCGCATGCGCGCATACGCGCCGGTGCCCGCGACCGCCATGCGCACGCCGCCCGTCGCATTGGAAGGCAAGGAAATCGCGCGGCCTACTGACAAGCATTCCACCAACATGCGCCAGCCATGGCCGGCCATGTGCGGGCCACCAATCAACGTAGACATCGGCGCAAACACGTCCTTGCCGCGCACCGGTCCATTCTGGAAGGGAATATTGAGCGGAAAGTGACGGCGTCCGATTTCCAGCCCCGGTGTGCTGCGCGGCAACAGCGCGAGCGTGATGCCGAGGTCCTCCTTGTCGCCGAGCAGATGCTCGGGGTCATACAAACGGAAGGCCAGGCCCACCACCGTGGCGATCGGCGCCAGCGTGATGTAACGCTTGTCGAAGTTGAGCCGCATGCCAATCGTTTCGACACCGTCGACGACTTGCTTGCAGACCACGCCGTAATCAGGAATCGAGGTGGCATCCGAGCCTGCGTATGGACCGGTCAGCGCGAAGCATGGAATTTCCTCACCGACAGCCAGTCGCGGCAGGTAGTAGTTCTTCTGTTCGTCGCTGCCGTAGTGCAGGAGCAATTCGGCCGGCCCCAGCGAGTTCGGCACCGCGACGGTTGAAGCAACGGTTGCCGACATCGTGGCGAGCTTCTGAAGCACTGCCGAGTGCGCCAGCGCGGAGAAGCCCAGGCCGCCGTACTGCTTCGGGATGATCATGCCGAAGAATTTGTGCTTCTTGACGAAGTCCCACACTTCCGGCGGCAGATCGGCCAGTTCGTGTGTGATCTGCCAGTCATCGAGCATGCTGCACAACTGCTCGACCGGGCCGTCGAGGAAGGCTTTTTCTTCCACGCTCAGCTCAGGCTTGGGTTGCTTGAGCAGTTCGTGCCAGTCCGGTTTGCCGGAAAACAGTTCGCCCTCGAAACCAACCGTGCCCGCTTCCAGTGCGGTCTGCTCGGTGTCCGAAAGCTTCGGCGTCACCTTTGAGAAAACTTTCAGCAGCGGCGCGCTGATCTGCTTACGGCGAAAACCGAGATTCAGCAGCGGCACGGCGATGACCAGCTCGACGATCAACAACACGATCATCGTGATCGGTGCGTGCGTCAGCAGGCCCACGACAAGCGTGGTAACGATCGTGACGATCGCCCAGGTGCGCAGACTGCTGCGATGGTAGGCGCAGGCGCCGGTCGCAATCAGCGCGGCCAACACGGTCAATAGAACGGACATATGCAACACCTCATGGCAGATGGCTACGCCGTATCCACGGCGGATTCCAGGTCTTCGATGAAACCAGCGATGGCGGCAGTAAATGCATCATTGGCATCCCCGGCCAACATATGGGTCGCGCCTGGCACTTGCATATGCTGCGCATGCGGCACCAGCGCGAGGAATTCTTCAACGGTATGCTGCGAAACAACGTCGCTGCGCTCGCCCGACAACAGCAGTACCGGCACTTCGACTTTCGCGGCGGCAGCGAACAGGCGTGGTTGATAACGTTCGCTTTCGCTGATCAGGTCACCCGACAGCAGAGCCGGATCCCAGTGCCAGCGCAGGCGACCATCCGCGCCTTCGCGCAGTAAAGGGCGCAATTGCTGCTCGCTCTTGCGTTCACGACGCTGCGGTAGATAGGAGGCAATCTGCTCCGCCGCTTCGGCATAGCTGACGAAACCATCCGGATGCGCTTGCATGAAAGCGAGGATACGTTCGACCCCAGCGGTTTCCCAGCGCGGCGTGATATCCACCAGCACTAGCGCGCGGAACGGCGGCGGCCGCACTTCGCCTGCTGCGACCAGGCCCAGCAAGCCGCCCATGGAAGCGCCGACCAGGATCGGCGGTTCGGGCTGCGCATGGGTGAGCGCGAGCAGATCATCGACGAATTGCTGCATGTGGTAGTCGCCGCCTGACATACGGCCGCTTTCACCATGGCCGCGGCTGTCGAAGGTGACGCAACGACAGCCGCGCGCCGCTATCGTCGCCGCGGCCGCATTCCAAGCACCGCGGGTCTGGCCGAAACCATGCGCAAACAACAGCGTTGGTTTGCCCGCGGCATGGCGCACGTCCACGGCCAAGGGCAGTCCATCGGCCGTACTGAACGCAGCTGGATTGGCTTGGCAAGATTCCATACGCACGAGTATGGATTGCATGTCAGGCGTCGTCAACCTGCCGGGGAATCGGCCCATGCCCGCCGCTTTGCGCGTCAGGGTGACCACAGTTTCGTACCGGCATGGGCTACCATACGGGAATGAATGTCCGCCAAAAACCCGAACGTACACGCCTTTCCGCGGAAGACTGGGAAGACGCCGCTCTCAATCTGATCGCCGAACAAGGCGTGGGCGCGCTTGCCGTCGAAGCGCTAGCCCGTCAGCTGGGCGTGACCAAGGGCAGCTTCTACTGGCATTTCCGTACGCGCGAAGCCTTGCTGCAGGCAGCACTGGAACGCTGGGAGCAGTACGGCGAACGCGAAATCATCGGACAGATCGAAGCGATACCCGATCCGCGCGAACGCTTGCCGGAACTGTTCCGTCGCGTCGCGCACGAATTGCATCCTCATCGCGTCTACGCAGCCTTGCTGAAGGCGCTGGATCACCCGCTGGTGGTGCCGGTGATGGCGCGCGTCTCCAAGCGCCGCACGGAATTTCTTCACACGGCCTACACCGAAGCGGGTATGGAAACCGGAGAAGCGCTCAACCGCGCACGTCTCACCTACGCAGCCTATGTCGGCTTTCTGCAACTTAATTTCACGCTCGGCCTGCCAAGGTTGAGCCACGAAGAGTTCGACGCCTATGTCGAACACATGATCGCCACGCTGATTCCTTCGTAAGCAAGCGCGAATCGAAAATCGAGTTGGTGAGTCGTAGGAGCGGTAGTAACCGCCCCTGCGATTTTGAGTGCCCTGTTTTTCGATTTAGTCGTACTTATGCTGCACCACACCTTGCCATGCCAGTACTCGTAACTTACCGTCACGCCTATCTTTTATGGGCATACCAAAAGTGAGGAAAGCATGACGAGCAAGCTCGAGGTACTCGCGCGATGGGTTGATCAAATAGCGGCCACGACCCGTCCCGCGAAGATCCACTGGTGCGATGGTTCCGATGCCGAATATCACGCGCTGGTGCAGCAGATGCTGCACACAGGTGATCTCATCGAACTCAATCAACAGACCCATCCGGGCTGCTACCTGCATCGTTCCCATCCATCCGACGTGGCGCGCGTGGAGCACCTCACCTTCGTGTGCACCGAACACGAAGAAGATGCGGGCCCGAACAATCACTGGATGGCGCCGGCCGATGCGCATGCAAAAATCGATGCGCTGTTCGAAGGCTGCATGGAAGGTCGCACCATGTATGTGATTCCATATTGCATGGGGCCGATCGATTCGCCGCTTTCGCGCTGCGGAGTGGAAATCACCGATAGCCCCTACGTGGTGGTCAACATGCGCACCATGACACGCATGGGCGCTGCGGCGCTCGCGCGCATCGAGCGCGAAGGTCATTTCGTGAAAGGCCTGCACTCCACGGGTGAACTCGATCCGGAGCGCCGCTTCATCATGCATTTCCCGGAAGAGCTGACGATCAAATCGTACGGCTCCGGCTACGGTGGCAACGCGCTACTCGGCAAGAAATGCCATGCATTGCGCCTCGGGAGTTTCCAGGCACGACGCGAAGGCTGGCTCGCTGAGCACATGCTGATCGTCGGCATCGAGAACCCGCAAGGCCAGACGCATTACGTCGCCGCCGCCTTCCCTTCCGCCTGCGGCAAAACCAACCTGGCGATGCTGATTCCGCCGGAGGGCTATCGCAAGAACGGCTGGCGTGTGTGGACCATCGGCGATGACATCTGCTGGATGCGCCCCGGTGAAGATGGCCGTCTATACGCGATCAATCCCGAAGCCGGTTTCTTCGGTGTGGCGCCGGGCACCAGTGCCAGCAGCAATCCCAACGCACTGACCTCGATCTCGCACGACACCATCTTTACCAACGTCGCCGTCACCGCCGACAACCAGCCGTGGTGGGAAGGACTGCCGGGTACGCCGGTGACGGATTGGCAAGGCCGTCCGTACGATCCAGCCAACGGCCCCGCTGCGCATCCAAACTCGCGCTTCACCGTCAGCGCCAAGCAGTGCCCCACTTGGTCATCGAAGGCCGAAGATGCGCAGGGCGTGCCGATCAGCGCCATCGTGTTCGGTGGACGCCGTCCGTCGCTGCTGCCGTTGGTGATGGAAGCGCAGGATTGGACGCACGGGGTGCTGATGGGAGCCGCGATGGGCTCCGAAACCACCGCTGCTGCCACGGGCGCCGTCGGAGTGCTGCGTCGTGATTCGATGGCGATGAAGCCGTTCTGCGGCTACCACTACGGTGATTACTTCAAGCACTGGCTGTCGTTCGACAAGCCCGGCGCCAAGCTGCCGAAGATCTTCCACGTCAACTGGTTCCGCAAAGGCCGGGACGGCAAGTTCCTGTGGCCCGGTTTTGGCGAAAACCTGCGCGTGCTGGAGTGGATGATCGCCCGCGTGGAAGGCAAGGCACGCGGAGTGGAAACCCCCATTGGCACTGTGCCTGCCACCGGCGAACTCAAGTTGGAAGGTTTGGATCTGCCGCGCGACACCTTGGCTGAGTTGATCAACATCGACCCCGCCGGCTGGCAAACGGAGCTGCAAGCCATCGGCGAGTACCTGGACAGCTTCGGCGATCGCCTGCCTGCACGTCTGCGGCAGGAACAGCAACGCGTCCATCAAGCCCTGCAGATGCCGCGCAAGGCGGCAAACGCTTGATGTTCTGTTCCCTCTCCCTTTCGGGGAGAGGGGATTCGGGGGCCATGCTCTAAACCCTCCCGCCCTCACCGGCATCCAAGCTGGCAAGATGACTGCCGCTTGCATTGCCACCGGAAGCGCCATGCCACCTGCGCTCGCTGCGGGAAACAACGATCAGGACGACGTTCGCGCGGCCGCCGCAGGTGACCGCCATGCGTTCCAGCGCCTGTATCGACAGCATGTGGGCCGCATCCATGGCGCCATGCTGCGGTTGTCCGGCTACGATCACGCACGTGCCGAAGATCTTACGCAGGATGCGTTCGTGCGAGCCTGGCAGAAGCTGGACAGCTTTCGCGAGCAGAGCTCGTTTGGCACCTGGCTTTACCGGCTGGCGGTGAATGTGGCACTCATGGACATCCGCGCACGAGGCGCCGACCCGGTCGGCTATGTCGATGAGGACAGCATGCCCGAACACGGCGAAACCCCGTTTTGCGCTGCCGAGCGCGAGGAGCTGGAACGCGCGATCGGCAAGCTGCCGCCACGGGCGCGCGCGGTGCTGGTGTTGCACGACGTGGAAGGCTGGCGCCACGAAGAAATCGCCAGCGAGTTGGAGATGGCGGTAGGCTCGTCCAAGGCGCAATTGCATCGTGCACGGGGTCTGTTGCGCAAGGTACTCGGAGAAACGCGATGAACGAATTCGAATGGTTGCGCCAGATGCGCGAATTGAACCAGCCGGTCACGCCACGGAGCGATCTGTGGTCGCGCATCGATGCCGCGCTGGACGATACCGCATCACACCCTGCCGCTATCACGCAGGCACAACCGCCTCGCGCACGGCACGTGCGCGTGTGGGCGATGGCAGCGAGCCTCGCCGCGATCCTGGTGTTCGCCGGCGGTGTTGTATGGCGCATGCATGCGATTCCGCAAACCACACCGCAGGTCGCCAACACCGCCACGCACACCGAAGATGCTCACTGGAAACCGAGCGACCCCCGCTTGGCCGGCGCCGCGCTCGAATTGGATGCCGCGCGCATGGAATTGCAACAGGCCATGCAGCAAGCTCCCGATTCACCTGCGCTGCAGCGCCTGCTGCAGCAAACCCACGCACAGCAGAACTATCTGCGCGAACTCGAGAAACAAGCCGGCTGAGACCATCAGGACATAACAACTATGAAAACCATCCGCTATCTGCCGCTGCTGCTCTGCCTGCTGCCAGGAGGGCAGGCCTTTGCCGACACCACATTGGATGTCAGCCATCCCGCCGCATCCACGGCGCACATCACCATCAGCAATGTGAAAGGCGAGGTCATCGTCACCACCTGGAACCGCAACGAAGTGCATGTAGGCGGACAGCTCGGCGATGGCGCAGACCCACTGACCATCGAAGGCAGCGAGAACAACCTCACCATCAACGTGCAGGCCAAGGGACATAGCGGCTGGTTCAACTGGAATGGCGAGAACGCGATGGGGCCGACGAATCTGGATGTGACCGTGCCGCGCGGTGCATCACTGAAGGTAAGCGTGGTGAGCGCACAAGCGAGTGTGGACGGTATCGATGGCGGCGATGTCGAGGTGAATTCGGTCAGTGGACGCATACGCGTCAATGCGCAAACGCCGACGCTCAATGCCGTTTCCGTCAGCGGCAACATCGCTTTCTCCGGCAATGCGAAGCAAGCGAAATTGCAAACCGTGAGCGGTGACATCCTCGCGCCTTCGTTGGGTACCTCGGTCGATCTGCAGACCGTCTCCGGACGCATCCAGGCCGGCGGCGGTCCCTGGCAGCAGCTCAGTCTCAGCACGGTGTCCGGCGATGTACAGCTCAACGGCAGCCTGGCCGCGAACGGCAGCATGAGCGTCGACAGCATGAGCGGCGATGTGCAATTGCAGTTTCCCGGCACGCTCAACAGCAACGTGCACGCCAACACCTTCAGCGGCGACCTACGGAGCGATTTCGGTACACCTACCCATCCCGAGCATGGCCCAGGCAGCACGCTCGATGCCGTGGCCGGCAATGGCAACGGCAAGATTCACATCGAGACGTTCAGCGGTGATGTGAGAATCAGGAAAAGTGATTGACGGAACTACGCTGCTCGCATTCCTACCGCAAAAACGAAAACGCCCCCAATGATGGGGGCGTTTTCGTTTTCAAGCTCAAGAACGGATCAGAGATCCTGGTGATACTGCACGTACGGCGTACGTGACTGATCCGGTTCCGGTGGGCCAGCCGGCGTATTTGCTGCATTGCCGGATGACCACAGATTCTGTGCGCCGAAGCTCAACGAACCCTGCCACGGCAAATGCCACGTTACGCCCAGGTCGATGCTGTTCCAGCGGCGATCGGCATTGAGCATGCCCGGCACTGCTGTGCCCGGTTCGGGTTGCATGGTACGGCCAACGATGCTGGTGCTGACTGGGCCGTGCTCGATGCCGAAGCTCAGTGCCCTCTGATCGAGGGTAGTCAGGCCCAATTGATTGCCGGGCAGCAGGCGGATGCGCCCCATGCTCGCGCCAAGCAACACACCACTGTTGCCGTTCAACGCAAAGCGACCACGGGCATTCACTTGGGTGGAACTATCAAAATCCGGCAGCCCGTTGACGCCGGGCACCGCACCCGGCAGCACACGCGGCAGCGGTGTGGCATTGGGAACCTGGTCCTGTGCAACGCTGACGCCAAGGCTGTAGCGGCCAGCGTTGTACGTAGCGCCCACTTCGCTGCTGATGATGCGCGGCTGGGTGGCCCACGAACGCTGCGTCACACCCGCCTGTGCAGAGATGTTCGGCGTCACACCATATTGCACCGTGCTGCTGTTGACCGTGCCGCCGAAAAGCGGATTGAGCGAAAGCGAACTGCTGCCGTCGTTCTGTGCGCCGGCCGTGGTGCCGCTTTGCGCTTCCACCAGCAGCGAACCCTGCATAGGCTGCTGCTGACCGGTTTTCAGCAAAGTCTGCGGTTGCTGTGTCCACGCCGAATTGCTCAGCTGATCACCGGACAGCGTCTGCCCTGCCGCCATGAGCGGCAAGCCAAGCAGTGGCAATGTGAGCAGCAGTCGACGCATGAAAATTCGAAACCGTTCAACAACCCCGTCCGTTTCTACGATTAGTCGCGGACACCCTGGGTTAAGTATACCTTACTTTACTTTTTACTAACACCTGGAGGAGGAAGGTTTTTCTGCGGCAAGGCCGGCAGAAACGGCTCCTCGGACAAGTACTTGCTGGCATGGCAGATGCATGGGAAAAGCATTCCTTTCGTACAGGTTTGTGAAATCCATGAGCACCGCCACATGACGGTATCTTCACTATATAGTCACCCGACGTATCGCGATGGACCCGCTCATAGGTCATGAGTTCAGTGCCAGACAGCCGCAATTTCGCGCCTCCCGGTGGGATTCTGCCGGCGCCTCTGCGCGAAACGCTGGAACGGTTGTTCCGGGCTGCCGATGCAGCCAGCGTCTTGGAAATATGTGAGACGGCGCTGAGCCACCTGGGCCTGCGTGGCGACCTTCGCTGGCTGCCTCCTGAGGCCGACAGCACCCAGGGACCGGGACGACTCAACTTGGCGGTAGACCCGCAAAGCCTGCAAATGCTGACCTGGGAAGGTGAATCCGTCCTGGGTCAGGAAGCAGGCGCTGAACTGGCCTGGCTAGGCCGCCTTGCCGGCATTCGACTACGGCAGCTCAGCGAAACCGGCCGGCTCTATGAATCCATCTCCCGTCTGGCCATGGCTGAGCGCCTGCAGCGCGCGCTCTATGCCATCGCCGAGCTGGCCGGCGCCGCACATAACATGGCCGAGATGATGCAATCGCTGCATTCCATCGTCGGCATGCTGATGTATGCGGAGAATTTCTACATCTTCCTGTACGACCCGGCCAGCGACAGCGTGCGCTTTCCGTACTACATGGACACGGTCGATCAGAAACCGCCGGCGCCGGACGAAAACTACCCACTACAAGACATGCGTTACAGCCTGACCTGGAACCTGCTGCAAAGCGGCCAGCCGATCATGGGTTCGGTGGAAGAGCTGGCGCGCCAGTTCGAAGGCCGCTTCACACTGGTCGGGCCGGCCTGCGAGCACTGGCTGGGCGTGCCGCTACTGCGTGGCAGCCAGGCGGTCGGCGGCATCGTCGTGCAAAGCTACCGGCCAGGTACGCATTACACCCATCACGACCGTGACTTGCTCAATTACGTCGCGCAGCACATGCAGACCGCACTGGAGCGGCGCGAGGCTCACGCCGAGTTGGAACGGCGCGTAGCCGACCGTACCGCAGCGCTGCGAGCCACCAATCGCGTGTTGCGCCAGCAGGTATTGCAACGCCAGCGCGGCGAACGCCTGCAGTCGGCACTGTTTCGCATCGCCGAACTGGCTAGCGCGCCGGAAAGCCAGCAGAACTTCTATGCCGCCGTGCATCGTGTGGTCGGCGGCCTGATCTACGCACGCAACTTCTACATCGCACTGCTGGATGAGAACAGCCAGAACATCATCTTTCCGTATTCGGTGGATGAGATCGATACGCGTATCTCGCGTCCCGTCGCCAACGGCGCTACCGAATACGTGCTCAAGCATGGCAAGCCGCTGCTGGCCGATGGCCAGACTTTCGAACGGCTGGCCGCGGCCGGCGAATGCGTGGAGATGGGCGCAAAATCCGTGTGCTGGCTGGGCGTGCCACTGATCTGGGACGACCGCGTCAAAGGCGTGCTCGCGGTGCAGAGCTACTCACCCAAGCACATTTATGACGCACGCGACCAGGAACTGCTCACTTTCGTCAGCTACCACATCGCCAACGCATTGCAGCGCAAGCAGACCAGCGAATCACTGAAGCAGGCCTACATCAACCTGGAGCGCCGCGTTACCGAACGCACACGCGCACTGGCGCTGGCCAACCGCGACCTGCGCGAACAGATTGCCGAGCGTGAACGCGTCGAACGCCGGCTGATGTACGAAACACTGCATGATTCGCTTACCGGCCTGCCCAATCGCACGCTGCTGCTGCAGCGCCTTGGTCAGGCGCTGCAGGCGTATCACGCCGATCCAAACAAGCTGTTCGCCGTATTGTTCATCGACCTGGATCGATTCAAGGTCATCAACGATTCGGTGGGTCACCTGATTGGTGATGATCTGCTGTTCCAGGCCGGCAGCCGCATCCGCGCCTGCCTGAAGACACGCGACCTGGTTGCGCGCCTGGGTGGTGACGAATTCGCGGTACTACTGGAAGGCATCAGCGACGCCGGCAAGGCCATACTCGTGGCCGAACGCATCATCGCCGAGCTGCACGTGCCGTTCCGTCTGGGTGTCAAAGAAATTTTTACCTCTGCCTCGATCGGCATCGCTCTGCCCGGCCCGCACTACCAGCAACCGGAAGAACTATTGCGCGACGCCGATGCGGCGATGTACCGCGCCAAGGATGAAGGCCGTCATCGCGCCGCAGTGTTCGACGATCGCCTGCGCCGTGAAGTGCTATCGCTGCTGGAAATGGAGGGCGATCTGCGCCGCGCCTTGAGCCGCAACGAATTCGTACCTTTTTATCAGCCGATCGTGTCACTGGAAGACGGACGCACGGTTGGCTACGAAGCATTGCTGCGTTGGCGTCATCCCGTGCGCGGATTGCTGTGCCCTGGCGACTTCCTGGCTGTGGCCGAAGAAAACGGCAGCGCAGAGAGCATCGACTGGCAGATCTTTGAACAGATCGCATCGCAAGCTGCAACCTTGGCCGGCAACGAAGGCTTCGTCAGCCTCAACGTTTCGGGCCGGCATTTTCGTCAATCCGACCTGGATGACCGGCTGCTCAATCTGATGCGCGCCTATCGCGTCAACCCGCGCTCGCTACGTATCGAAGTCACCGAGCGCACGCTGCTGGAAAACCCTGCACAAGTGAAGCGCATGCTCGACAACCTGCGCCAGCACGGCGTGAGCATCGCGCTCGACGATTTCGGCACCGGCTATTCGTCGCTGAGCTATCTGCATCAGTATCCGATCGAAACGTTGAAGATCGATCGCAGTTTCATCACCGAACTGGCCAAGGCCAATAGCCACAGCGTGCCGGTTGTACGCGCGATCCAGGTGCTGGCTGATTCGTTGCAGATGCAGGTCATCGCCGAAGGCATCGAGGACGACGAGCAACGGCAGGTACTGCGGCATATCGGCTGCCGCTTTGGGCAAGGCTTTTTGTTTGCGCAACCGCAGCCTGCGGAAGTGTGGATGAAGTAAGTTAAGGTGCAAACGCTGATATAGCTCGGCGCTTTTTCCGTTATTCCGGCGAGAACCCAAGTTCCCGTTATTGCTGTTTCAGAGCGAGCAGTCATTCCGGCGAACACCTTCGCCGGAATGACGTCGAGGCAAGACCGACTTTTTCGCGGCGAACGACACTATCGAAGGCTCAAAAAAGTGGGATATCTCAGCGAGCAAACCCCGACCTACTGCACCGTGGAACTCGCCGCCGTACCACCACTCAGCAAGTGCTCCGCATCCACACGATCGAAGTTATACGTACGCGCACAGAACTCACAGGTGACTTCGATCTTGCCCTGCTGAGACTCCAACGTTGCCTCGATCTCCTCCCGACCCAGCGAGCGCAACATGGCTTCCACGCGCTCGCGCGAACAGCTGCAACCAAACGCCAATGGACGCGGTTTGAATAGGCGCACAGTTTCTTCGTGATACAGGCGATAGAGCAATTCTTCCGGCGGAGCGCTTAGCAGTTCGTCACGCCCCAGGGTGGCGGTGAGATGTTCGACACGCGGCCAGCCATCCTCATCTTGCTTTGCATCGTGACCACCCTCACCCGGCAGCTTCTGCAGCATCAATCCGACGGCATGCTGCCCGTTTGCCGCTAACACAAAGCGTGCGGGTAACTGCTCGGACTGTTGGAAGTAATTCTCAAGCGCCCCGGCCAAGTCCGGATGGCTTAGATCAACCAGGCCCTGGTAACGCTGCCCGCGCTCGGCCTGACCAATGGTGATGGCCATGATCGCTTGCGGCAGATCACTCAGGGCGAACGTATCCGGAATTTCCGCATTCCAGCGCGCCAAACCGCGCAGGCGGCCGGCGTCGGTGCATTCGGTAAACAGCAAACGCAGCGCACCTTGGCTCTTCAGTTCGACCGACAGCGCGCCTTCGAACTTGATATTGCCGGTGAGCAGCGCACTGGCGGCCAGGGTCTGGCCCAAGAGATCCAATAGCGGCGCGGGATACTCGGCACGGCCGGCAACCTCGCGCCAGGCCGGGCCCAGTCTCACGATCACACCCCGGACGCCGGCATCTTCCAACAAGAAGCGATGGAGCACATCCTCGGCAAGCACGGTTTCCACGTAGGACTACCTCATAAAAACACAAAGAGCGGATATAGGGACTGGCGCCAGAATGAACAATGGCCTGCCCGTAACACCTTTTATACTTCACCGGCTTTTTCCAGCCGATTGAAACCATGCCGCATCTTCCGCTTTTTCGCCGCCTGTTGCGTTACGCCGGTATCGTGGTCCTGTCATGGGTGGCCCTGAGCTGGTTTGTCGTGCTGGTTTTGCGCTTTGTGCCGCCATGGACCTCGGCGGTGATGATGGAGCGCCGGCTGGACGCCCTGGTCCATGGCGAAAAGGACTTCCAGTTGCGGCAGCACTGGGTGCCATGGTCGCGCATTTCGCCATGGGCACCGGTCGCGATGGTGGCCGGTGAAGACCAGAAATTCCCGTTCCATCATGGTTTCGACTTTGATTCCATCGAGAACGCGATCGATTCGGCGGATGACGGCAAGCGCTTGCGCGGCGCCAGCACGATCAGCCAGCAGACGGCCAAGAATCTGTTCCTGTGGAACGGACGCAGCTTTGTACGCAAGGGGCTGGAAGCATACTTCACCGTGCTGCTGGAACTGACCTGGCCGAAGCAGCGCATCCTGGAGGTGTATATGAACATCGCGCAGTTCGGCGATGGCATCTATGGCGTGGGCGCGGCCAGCGAAGCGTTTTTCCACACCTCGCCCGCACAGCTTGGCCCCGCACAGGCAGCGCGGCTGGCGGCAGTGCTGCCCAATCCGGATCGCTTCCACGTCGACCGTCCAAGCGGCTACGTCTTGGAACGCGCGCGCTGGATCGAGCAGCAGATCAATCAGCTGGGCGGCCCTGCCTATCTGGAAAGCCGGCAGCCACCACGCGATGTGCGCCCGGCGCGACGACGTTAGAGCCTGGGCACCGTTTACACTTCACCTCTCTACCCGCCTGAAGCTATGGATATCTGGCATGCCGCGACTCACGGTTGTCGTTCCCGCCTATAACGAATCGGCCGTGCTCACCACCTTTCATGAGCGCCTTTCCAGCGTGCTGGACCAGCTTCCGCTGACGTGTGACGTGCTGTACGTCGACGACGGCAGCCGCGACGATACCTGGGCGATCATGCAATCGCTTGCTGTCGCCGATCCGCGTGTGGGCACGCTGAAGCTGTCACGCAACTTCGGCAAGGAGGCGGCGCTGACCGCCGGGCTGGATCATGTCGACGCGGATGCCGCGGTGGTGATCGACGCGGATTTGCAGGATCCGCCCGAGGTCATCCCGCAACTGGTCGAGCAATGGCAGGCCGGCTACGACGTGGTGTACGCCACCCGCTCCGGGCGTGCCGGTGAAACCGGTTTGAAACGATTCACCGCCGCCGCGTTCTATCGCACGATGGAGGCGCTCTCGGAAGTCGCCGTGCCGCGCGATACCGGCGATTTCCGACTGCTTTCGCGCCGCGCGCTGAATGCCTTGTCGCAACTGCGCGAACGGCAGCGCTTCATGAAAGGGCTGTTCGCCTGGATTGGCTATCGCCAAACCGCGGTGAAGTACATGCGCGACCCGCGCCTGGCCGGTAAAACCAAGTGGAATTACTGGCGCCTTACCCAGTTCGCCATCGAGGGCATCACCTCGTTCTCCAGCGCGCCGCTGAAGCTCGCCACCTGGACGGGCTCAGCTGCATCCGTGCTGGCGTTCCTGTTCGGACTGAAGGTTCTGCTGAAGGCGTTGTGGCGGGGTGATCCGGTGCCCGGTTATCCGAGCCTGATGGTGGTGATCCTGTTTCTCGGTGGCATCCAGCTACTGGCACTGGGTGTAATCGGCGAATACCTGGGCCGCAATTACAACGAAACCAAGCAACGGCCGTTGTACTTCATCGAGGAAGAACATCTCCCCACTGCACGCACGCCGATTCACACCGAAGCAACGCCACGGCGCTAAACTGTCCCCACGCGGCCATGCTGCGGCCGCCGGGGAGGTCTGATGCGTCAGGTCAAGCATTTGCTGGACAGGAAAGGCAACGACATCTATGCGATCGCACCGGAAGCGCCGGTGCTGGAAGCGATCAAGCACATGGCGGAACGGGGCGTTGGCGCATTGCTGGTCATGCGCGGCGAGCAACTGGTAGGCATCATTTCCGAACGCGATTACGCGCGCAAAGTCATTTTGCAGGGCAGGTCATCGGCACAAACACCGGTGTCGGAAATCATGAGCAACTCGGTACTCACCGTGACACCGGACACCGATGTGTTCGATTGCATGCGCATGTGCACCGACAACCGCATACGTCATCTGCCGGTGGTACAAGGCCATCGCGTGATGGGCGTGATCTCGATCGGCGACCTGGTCAAGGAAGTAATCAGTGCGCAAGCGGAACAGATCGAGCAGTTGCAGCGGTACATTACAAGCTGAAGCGGTGACGGGGGACGTGAAGCGTCACGCAAGGCTTTCGTTCCCCGTTCGCTGTTGCCCCTTCCCTGCCTTGGTCTCCGGCGCCAGATCCGGTGAAGTCGCGGCTTTGCGCGCGATCCATGCCGCCAACGACGAAGCCCCTACGCCGATCAGCGCAATGCTGCCCACGCCGATGCCAAGCTTCACCAAGCCGCTGATACTGCTGGTGATCACCACGTCACCGAATCGCCATACTGCCGTTTCCACGAAATTCTTACCCTTGTAGCGCGTCTCGCGCGGCACGCGCGTGTAGAGCGCATCGCTGGCAGGTTTGGTCATGCCGTACATGAAGCCGCGCGTGCCGACCATCATCAGCGCCAACAGCGGCACGCTGTAACCCAGCACGCTCAGCTGCGCGTGGCCGCCAACCATCACCATGATCAGCAGACCGAGATTCACCAGCTGCGGCAGTACCAGCGCCCAAATGGCGCCACGGCGCATCAGCAACCAGGGCGACAGCGTGAGCTGTAGCAACGCCCCGAGCAAATTCACCGCCAGATCGATGTGCGCGTAAAACGCCGTGCGCTCCGCAGCGGACGTCAGATGCACCTTGGTGTAATCAGCCACCAGTGCATAAGCCAGCGTGCCGACGCCGTCGCCGAGCAACATCAGAATAGCCATCCAGCGCAGGAACGGACGCGACCAAAGCTCCCGTATGCCTGCCCAGAGCGAACCCCCAACCGGTTGCTCGGCGCTGCCGCCTTCCGCCCGCTGCACGGAAATGCGCAACAGCAATACCAGCGACATCCCAAGCATCGCTGCGGACACCAGCAACAAGGGGGCGACACCGATCAGGCCAACCAACACGCTGGTTATCGATGGACCGAATATCGCGCCAGCCATGCCACCCAGTGCGATCAGCGAGAACACTTCACGCGCGCGCCGGCTGTCGAAAACGTCCGCCATGAAACTCCAGAACAACGAGACCACGAACAGGTTGAAGACGCTGACCCAAATGAAGAACACCACACCCAAGGCACGCGCGCCGATGCGGTCCTGCGCGAGGAACGCCGGAATGAAACCCAGCAGGCAGATGATGAAGAAGCTATAGCTCCAGCCCAATAGGCGCCGCCGAGGAAAGCGCACCACCCATATGCCGAACACCGGCGTTAGCAGCAGCATGGCCACGAACGTGGCCAGATAGAACAGCGGCAACTGCGTAGAACCCACGGCGCCGCCAAGCTGATCACGTACCGGGCGGATGATGTAGTACGAGGTCAACAGGAAGAAGAACGCGAGTGCCGACACCATCGGCGTGGCATCTCGGCGTGAGGAATCAGGGAACGGCAAACGCACCGGTCGGCTTCCAGCGGGAGGCGGGGCAAGACTAGCATGCTGTCGTGACGACCGATGGGCGGACCATTCATCTGGCTTCGCAGGTCCATGCGATCCCGATGCAGTGCAACAGATAAGGAGGGTTGCCGCAGCATGCCGTTGTGACCCTGTCCGAAGTACAGGACAATTCGGCACTCATCCATGGACGATTCCACCAGCCCATGACCCGAGGCGTGGCAGCACGCCCGCAAGAAGCGAGTAGCATGCAGTTTCGTAAGCTTCCCCTGCTGATCGCCGGTTTGCTCGGCATCGCCGCCACCTGGCTCCCCGCTTCCGCTACGCGAGCGTCGACGAACACGACGTCCACGCCTGATATTCGTCCGCCGCGCCAAGATGCTACCGGTCTGAGCGTCACGCTTCCGCCTGAACGTATCAAGGCAGCCCTGGATGCGTATTCGCATTGGTTGGACGTGGTGGCGCAACGCAATGAAGTAGCCGGCCTTGCTACCGCGGTGGTGGTGGACAACAAGGTGGCCTTTGAACGTACGATCGGTTACGCAGACGTCGCCACGCAGGAACCGGTCACACCCACCACCGTATTCCGCCTTGCATCGCTGTCCAAGGCATTCGCGACGGCAATCACCGGCCTACTCATCGACGATGGCCGTTTCGGCTGGGATACCAAGCTCGCTGAAGCACTACCGTTCTTTCAGTTGAAGGATGCGCAGGCCTCCGGTGCCGCCACGGTGCGGGATATTCTCGGGCAACGCCTGGGGCTGCCGCACAACACCTACGATCAGATGCTGGAAGACAACGTTCCCTATGAGGAACTGGTGCGCAAGCTCGACGAGGTGACGCTGACCTGCAACGTGGGTGAATGCTACGGCTACCAGAACGTTGCCTTTAGCCTGATCGGCGATCTGATCTATGCCGAAACGGGCGACTTCTTCTATCACCAGGTCGACAAGCGCCTCTTCTTTCCGCTGGGCATGACCACGGCAAGCTACGGTCGCGACGAGCTGGAAAGCAGCAAGAGCTGGGCGCATCCGCACCGCCCGCATGGCGCGCATGCATGGGAGTCGTTCGAGCCGAAGGAAGCCTATTACCGCGTGGCCCCGGCCGCCGGTGTCAATGCCAGCCTGCGCGACATGGAGCTATGGCTGATCGCGCAGATGGGCGGACGTCCTGACGTATTGCCGCAGCCGCTGCTGGATGCGTTGCACGCACCCGGCGTGCCGACACCTACCGAAATGCGCGACACGCCATGGCGCCGCGCTCGCGTGACTTCGGCAAGCTATGGCCTGGGCTGGCGCGTGTTTACCTACGCGGGTGAAACGATGATCTTTCACGCGGGCGCGGTCGAAGGCTATCGCACGATGATCGCGTTCTTCCCGAAATACCACGTCGGCATGGTGTCGATGTGGAACTCGCCAGGCTCGGTGGGCACCGACCTGATGCCGATGGTGTTCGACGCGATGCTCGGCTTGCCACACGTGGATTGGGCCGGGGTGGAAAGCGATCCCCCGGCGAATCGGTCGGCACCGGCAAAAACGCGGCATAAATCTCGCCGTCGCGGGTAAAGGGTTCCCCCCTTTCCCCATTGAGAAGCGACGCGACAGACTCGTACCTTGGAGTCTGCAATCACTCACCGAGCCGTCATCCCGCTGTCGCGGGAATGACGGCCAGGAAGTTTCTAACCAGGTAAAGGTTCCTGGCTAGAAAACCTGAAACATCACTGCGAAGCGCTGAGCTTGAACTCGATGCGCTTCTGCTGCTGCGAGGCGATCGCCGCTCCGTCGCGCATCGCCGGCGAGAACTTGGCACGACGCAATGCATCGATGGCGGCGTTGTCGAACACGTGCCGCGGCTCAGCGCTGACTACCGTGATGTTGCTGACGCTGCCGTCTGTGTTGACCGTGTATTGCACATCCACCCAACCTTCCTGGTTGTTGCGCAGCGCCGTGGCAGGATAGCGCGGACGGATGGAGGAGATCGGGATAGCGTCGCGCGTCTCGCCGCCGCCAGCCGACGCATTCGCGCTGGCCACCTGGCTGTTTGGTGTGGCCGCGCTCGTCTGCGTCTGCGTGGCCTGTTCTTGCTTGACCTTCTGCTGCTGGGCCGCCAGCGCCGCCTGCTGTTGCGCCGCCTTGTCGGCCGCCGCCTTATCAGCGAGCGCCTTGTCCGCCGTAGCTTTGTCGACTGCCGCCTTCTGTGCCGCCAACTCGGCCTGGTGCTGCTGGTCGAGCTGTTTCTGCTGTTCCTGGTCGAGCGTCTTGCGCTGGGCATCCAGCTTGGAACGCAGAATGGTCAGCGTGTAGTTGGTGGGGTCGACCTTGGCCAGCAGGTTGATCTCGCGCTCGGCTTCGTCGAACTCGCGCTGGTTGATGACCTGCTCGACGTTGCTGGCGGCAAACGGGAACGTTTCGCGCAGGGCATCCGCCGCCACCTGGTTGCCGGGCTGCTTCTGCAACACCTTGAGGTAGAACTCGAAAGCGTTGTTGCCAGCCGGCGCGATGACGCGCTGCTGGTTCATCGCCTTGCGCGCTTCCGACAAGAGATCGTTGATGCTCAATGCATCCACGTTCACCGGCGGCGCCGCGGCCTGTTGCTGGCCAAGGTTGACCGGTGTGGATGGGTGCCCGCCTGAGTCCGCGGTCAACAAGTCTTCATGAGGCTTGATGATGAGGAACCAGGACACGACAGCGAGACCTGCAACGACGGCAAGTATCGCGATGATGACGGGCTTGATAGCCCCGCGCGCAAGCGAGCGCGCATGACGACTGTTTCGGGTATCCATGATCTTTCACTACTGCAGTGGCATTAGATACCCGCGCTTCCCCCCTGTTATCCAGGAGCGGCTCCCCAAGTCGCCGCGGCGCGGATGGACCAAAGGTATCGCGATTGGGTCGACACAGCAAATGTGGGGCATGTCACGAACACCCGCGAGGCGGGCTGTATGGACAGCGGGGGATTGCCGGGACAACCCGCAAGCCCTGTCCATGTCATTTTCGAAGGGTCGAGAACGTGCTGGGTCGAGAACACGCTCATCTCATTGTCGAAAATGCGGGACCCCAAAATGAAGCGTCCCGGCACGAGGCCGGGACGAAACGCTTTCGAACTACCTCCCTGCGCTGGGCACCGCAGGGAGACAAATCGAGTGCAACGTCTAGTTGTTGTGCTTACTTCTTGCTGGCCTTGGGGGCCTTGGCGGCCTTCGTGGCCTTCATGACTTTGGCAGCGGCTGCCTTCTTGGCAGTGCGCTTACGGGTTGCCTTCTTGGCAGCTTTCTTGGCAACGCGCTTGGCAGTTGCCTTCTTCGCGCCTACGCGCTTGGCACCCGCCTTCTTGGCGGTCTTGCGCGCGGTGCGCTTCTTGGCGGTGGCCTTCTTGGCGACCGGCCGCTTGGCTGCAGCTTTACGAGTGGTTTTCTTGGCGGCTTTCTTCGCCGACTTACGTGCAGTTTTCTTGGCAGTGGCCATAGTACGTCTTAGCTCCTCATCAGTTGGCAGTGGTTGCCCAGTAAAAGCGTGGAGGAACGCCTCGACCAGCAAATCGCTGTTCGTGGCGTGCCTCAAATTGTTGACCTGTCGGTAAGTACGGAGATCCGACAACAGTCGCAATACGTGCATTGGAATCGAAACAGTGATCTTTCTCACCGCGCCGGCTTTTTCACCGTGATCTACGTAGGGCTTAATGAATTTCGATGCCACCATTGGAAACGTTCCCCGTTTATGGTGCGAAAGCTATTCCTGAACATTTCAACTGTCAATTGATTTTTGCCATGAAATCAATCCCTTCGCCTCCGCGACCTGTCGACCACGCGGTCGGGAGGATGGTATTTCGATGACCTAATGCAATGTAATCAGCCGTCCAAACATTCAAGGAATTCGCTTCGCGCGTTTTTAGAAAAGGGCCAAAAACAAGCTAAAAATGTGATTTTTCTCATTGGCGCTGATACACGCATGGTGCCCATGCAAGCTGTGCAGCCATGCGATGCAACGCGCCGTTCCGACTGCCCGAAAGGGCGATCCGGGAGCATGAACGAATTTAGACTGGGAGGCGCCCGAGTCGGTGCCGGAAACGATCCGGAACATCCCCAACACCCTCGAAGCACTCCATCGCGACCTGCCATCGCATACATGCGATGAGTGCTCACTCAGTCCGTCGCAACGTCCACCATGCATCTTCTTCACATCGCACGCCGCGCTCTTGCGGCGGTGGCTACACATACCGCTGACATGAGAACGGCCGCCTAGGCGGCCGTTCCTCATATCGAGCCGATCGCGTGTCAGTGATCTTCGTTCTCGATCAGTTCGGCGTAGGCGTCGGCGTCGAGCAGCTCATCCAACTCGCCACGGTCGCTGGCCTTCACCACGAACAACCAGCCCTCGCCGTAAGCGTCTTCGTTGATGGTTTCGGGCTTGTCGGCAAGGGCATCGTTCACTTCGACGACTTCACCGGACACCGGTGAATAGATGTCGGAGGCGGCTTTCACCGACTCCACCGTCGCCGCGCCACTGCCGGCCTGCACCTGTGCGCCGACCTCCGGCAATTCGACGTAAACCAGGTCGCCGAGTTGCTCCTGCGCGTGGTTGGAGATGCCCACGCGGATCAACCCGTTCTCTTCGACACGGGCCCACTCGTGGGACTTGAGAAATTTCAGATCGCCGGGAATTTCGCTCGCGCTCATGGTCAGGTCCAGTGATTGATTTCGATGAGGGGGTTGTTGGAAGTGCGGATTCTAACTGCTGACGTTGCAGGAATGGGACATCTCCCACCGCGACGCTCAGATGCCTTCGCAGGCTTTACCGTCGCGCACGAACGGGAATTTCACCACGCGCACCGGTACTTCACGGCCACGGATATCGACCCGCACGTTGCCGGTGACGCCCGCAGGAATGCGCGCAAACGCCACTGACTTGTTCAAGGTGGGTGCGAAGCTGCCGGAAAGGATTTCCCCTTCACCTTGCGGCGTCAGCACTTTCTGGCCGTGGCGCAGCACGCCTTTTTCATCCATCACCAGGCCGACCATCGCACGCGGCACACCGGCGCCCTTCTGTGCTTCCAGTGCCTTGCGGCCGATGAAGTCGCGACCTTCATCCAGCGAAAGGGTCCAGGCCAGACCGGCTTCCCATGGCGTGACGTTTTCGTCCATGTCCTGGCCGTAGAGGTTCATGCCGGCTTCCAAGCGCAGGGTATCGCGCGCACCCAAGCCGCAGGCAGCGACACCCACTTCAGCTAATGCCTTCCACAAAACCACGGCGTGTTCTTCCGGCAACAAGATCTCGAAACCGTCCTCGCCGGTATAACCGGTGCGCGCAATGAATAGCGGCATCCCGTGCGGACCTTGCGCCGCGGCAGCGGCGAAACGGCCAAGCTTTTCGATGCGCGGGCGATCCACCTCGTGCAGCAGGCCGAGCACCTTGGCACGTGCATTGGGGCCTTGCACGGCGATCATCGCGAAATCGGGGCGTTCTTTCACGGCAACGTCGAACTCTTTTGCCTGCCGTTCGATCCAGGCCAGATCCTTGTCGCGCGTGGCGGCGTTGACCACCAGGCGGAAGTGTTCGTCACCCAACAGATACACGATCAGGTCGTCGATCACCCCGCCCTGCTCGTTGAGCATGCAGCTGTACAGCGCCTTGCCCTGCACCTTCAGCTTGTCGACGCTGTTGGCCAGCAGGTGACGCAGGAATTCGCGCGTGCGGGCGCCATGCAGATCGACCACGGTCATGTGCGACACATCGAACATGCCGGCGTCGCGACGCACGGCGTGGTGTTCTTCGATCTGCGACCCGTAACTGATCGGCATATCCCAGCCGCCGAAATCGACCATGCGCGCGCCGAGCTCGCGATGGAGTGCATTGAGGACGGTCTTCTGGGTCATTGCGGGCCTGCCAGGGTGGGGAGACCGCACATTATCCCCACCGCTCCGCGCTAATCCAAGTTGCAGGGCGTCATGGCAGGTGGTGCGCGGTATCGATCAGGCGGAATGTCAGGTTGATGCGTGGTGCCAATAGGCCGGCGCTCTTTGGCAAATCGTGCTGATATCGACGCTGAGTATCGCCAGCCATGCACAACAGGCTGCCATGCGCGAGTGTGATGTTGACGGGATGTGCTGCAGGTGTTCCACGCGGCACGCGGCGGCGGAAACGAAAACGGCGATCCGCACCCAGGCTCACTGAAGCGATGACAGGCTGGGCGCCGAGCTCCGGTTCGTCATCGCTATGCCAACCCATGGAATCCTGACCGTCACGGTACAGATTGGCGAGCACGCTATTGAAGCGTGCCTGGCAAGAACATTCGACACGCTCGCGCAGCGCAAGCAGCGATGCCGTCCATGACTTTGGTTCGAAACGGCTGCGCGAATACACGTAGGTAGCACCCGAATCGCCGATCCAGCAACTCAACCGTGGCGAATCTACCTCGCGCCCGAACATGTTCAGGCGATGGCGCTCCCAAGGGATTTCTTGGAGCAGACGAGCGAGCAGCTCATCCGCCTCTTCGCGGGAAAGCCAGGATGGCGCGTAAAGCACATCGGCATCCTGCAATGGCAGATGTTGCCAGCCACCGCCAATAAGCTCAGAGATCATCACACCCAACCGGATATTCGGGTGCCGCATCCAGCGTGGCGGACCACACCGCCGCCAACTCGAGCAGGCGCAGATCCGAACCGCGCGCACCGACTAGTTGCATGCCGATCGGCAAACCGTTCGGCAGCGTGCCCATGGGAATGCTCACCGCCGGGCAACCGGCGAGATTGGCGAAGCTGGTGAGATCGCCTTGCGTGTCCGGCACCGGGCCATCCAGCGGGAAGGCTCCCTGCGGCGTAGTAGGCGTGACCAGCACGTCAATTTGCGCGAAGAGTCGGCGCATCTTGAGCGCCGCGGCATCGAGCACGCGGTCGGCCTCGGCATAATCAGCCGCGGTCTTGCGCGTCGCGTAATCGAGCAGGCGGTGGAACTGCGGTGAGACGGGATGTTCGGTATCGGCAAGTTGCGCGGCGAAAGTGCCGAGCATTTCTGCCTCCATCAACAAAAAGCCGGCACGACGCGAGCGTGGGAAGTGCCAGTCTTCAAAATCCACGATGCGGCGTTCGCCCAATTCGCCATTAAGTTTGGCAAGTGCTGCTTCGAAGACGTCCAGCACATCTTGCTGCACGCCTAGCACCGGCAAGTTGGGCAGCACGCCACAGCGCAACTTGCCTGGCTCCCAGTCGGGCGGCGACAAGGCCACGCGCCGATGGCGCGAACGTGGATCTTCCGCATCGTAGCCGGCCAGCACTTGCAGCAGCACGGTGAGATCGTCGACACCGCGTGCAAGCAAGCCCACCGTATCGAGCCGGCGCGCTGCCGGTGTCATGCCGCGCGCGGAAATCTCGCCCTGCGTCGGCTTCAACGCAAACACGCCGCAATAGCTGGCAGGAATGCGAATCGAACCCAGGCTATCCGAACCGATGGCTGCCACCGCCAAGCCCGCTGCGACGGCCGCTGCGGCACCACCCGACGAACCGCCCGCTGTATAACCATGACGGTGCGGGTTGTGCGTCGGACCAAAATGCGGATTGTTGGTGACCGCGCCCAGCGCGCCCTCATCCATATTGGTCTTGCCGATCAGCACCGCGCCCGATGCGCGTAACCGCCCCACGACATGCGCATCGTGCTCGGCCGACCGCCCGGGACCTGGAAGGCCGGAGCGCGTGGCCCAGCCCGCAATATCAAAGTTGTCCTTCAGTGCGATGGGGACACCATCCAGCCGCCCGATCACGCCGCCGCGCCGGCGACGTTCGGCGCCCTGTGCTTGCTCCAACATCAATGCCGGGCTCAGGCCGACATAGGCGTTGAGTCGCGGATTGATGCGGTCGATTGCATCGAGATAAACCGCTGCCAGCCGGCTCGGCTGTACCCGGCCGGATGCCAGCCAGTGCAGGATCTGGCATAGCGTGGCGCGGCGAAGGTCGATATCGGCGATCGGTGGAAGAGAACTCATGCACACTCCGGTGGCGGGGACATCCAGTCAGGCTCATCGAGGAGCCTGCCGGACCTGAGCTGGCCGGGCTGCAAACTCGCCTGCGCGGTCCATATTTTCGTCGGTTCTTGACCCATAGAACCACTATGGGCCTGCGAACCGCCGAAAATCTGTCCTCGCGCAGTCGAATTTTCGCCTCGACCACTCAAGTCCGACAGGCTCCTAGCCACCGGTTTGCCGCGCAGCAGGCGAACCCGGAGAATACCGTCCCAGCCGCCGCGGTAACTACATGCGGACACCCGCAGCAGCTCACCCCTCATCAACCCCTGGCCACCGACGGAGCCCAACCTCATGACCGAACGCGAGACGATGGAATACGACGTGATCGTCGTCGGCGCAGGGCCGGCGGGGCTCTCGTTCGCCATTCGCCTCAAGCAGCTCAAGCCGGACGTGACGGTATGCGTGATTGAGAAGGCATCGACCATCGGCGCGCAGATCCTTTCTGGCGCCGTGATCGAACCGCAGCCGCTGGATGCCCTGCTGCCCGGTTGGCGTGACAATCCGCCGCCGATCTGCGTGCCTGCCACCGAAGATGAGTTCTGGCTGCTCAACAAGACCGGCGGCCGCAAACTGCCGGTACCGCAGACCTTGAACAATCACGGCAACTTCATCGTCTCGCTCGGCGCCCTGTGCGCGTGGCTCGCCCCGCAAGCCGAATCGCTGGGCGTGGACGTGTTCCCCGGCTTCGCCGCCGCCGACACTATCTATGACGCGGATGGTTCCGTAGCTGGCGTGCGCATCGGCGACATGGGCGTGGCGAAGGATGGCTCGCACAAACCCGGCTACACGCAAGGCATCGACATCAAAGCCAAGGTCACCGTGCTCGCTGAAGGCGCACGCGGCAGCCTCACCAAGCAGCTCATCAAGCGTTTCAAGCTGGACCAGAACAGCGATCCGCAAGGCTATTCGATCGGCATCAAGGAGCTGTGGCAGGTGCCGTCCGGACGCGTCACGCCCGGCAAAATCTTCCACAGCTTCGGCTGGCCGGCCGACACTCGCACTTACGGTGGCGCCTTCCTCTATCACCTCGACAAAGACCGCATCGCGCTCGGCTACGTCAGCGGACTCGATTACAAGGACCCCAACTACCAGCCGTGGGAAGCCTTCCAGCAATGGAAGAACCACCCCATGATCAAGCCACTGCTGGAGGGCGGCAGCATCCTGTCGGCGGGTGCGCGCGCCATCGTCACCGGCGGTTACCAGTCGCTGCCCAAGGTAGAGATGCCCGGCGCCCTGCTGATCGGCGACACCGCCGGCCTGCTGAACGTGCCCAAGATCAAAGGTACACACCAGGCGATCAAGAGCGGCATGCTCGCCGCCGAACACCTCGCCGCTAGTGATCTCAAACCAACCGGTTTCGATGCGAAGCTGCGCGGCTCAGAAGTGATGGCAGAGCTGAAAAAAGTGCGCAACATCAAGCCTGGCTTCAAGAAAGGCTTGTGGTTCGGCATGCTCAACGCCGGTTGGGAAACCGTAACGGGCGGCAAGTCACCCTGGACGCTGCAAAACAAACCCGACTGGAACTCCCTGCACAAACTCGGCCAGTACGAAGAACCCAAGCGCGACTACGTACAACGCGAACTACCACCCCGCGATCGCCTGGCCGGCGTTTACTTCGCCGCCACCGAGCATGACGAAGATCAGCCCGTGCATTTGCACGTCGCCGATACGTCGGTTTGCGTGACGAAATGCGCGCAGGAATACGGCAACCCCTGTACCCGCTTCTGTCCTGCGAACGTCTATGAGATCGTCAATGACGAAGCGGGCAAGCGCTTGCAGATCAATGCCGCCAACTGTGTGCATTGCAAGACGTGCGATATCAAGGATCCGTATCAAATCATCAACTGGGTGCCGCCGGAAGGCGGGTCCGGACCGAATTATCAGAATCTGTAAAGTAATTTCTCGATGTCACTTAATACTCTGCAATGGCGCGCGAAGCGCTTACGCTATTTGCTTCAGCGCGTTCAAGGCAGCTTGACCCAACGGGGCTTGCGCAAAACCTGGGTGCGCATCACACAAGAACTCCAAACGCGCCCGACCGAAGAAAGCTCTCTTAAGCTAGAGCGGCTAGACATCCCATTCAGCCCCTTCGAGATTCCGACCAGCGAGTCGCCACAGGTTTCCGTCATCATTCCGGTGCATGGCAAATGTGCTTGGACCGTAGCTTGCCTGCGATCAATCCGACGCCACGGCGCACGCACCTCGTTCGAAATCATCGTGGTGGACGACACTTCACCCGATGATACCGCCGTAAAGCTATCGCAGATCCGTGGCATTCGGCTTCTACAAAACCAAGCCAACCTCGGCTTCATTGGAAGTTGCAATGCGGGAGCCGAAATCGCACGTGCACCCTTCCTATTGTTCCTCAATAACGATACGCAGGTTACCCCCGGATGGTTGGACGCGCTACTAGAGACGTATGTTGAAGAACCAGATTGCGGGATCGTAGGAAGCCAATTGATTTACCCGGACGGTCGCTTGCAAGAAGCTGGCGCACTCGTCTATTCCAATGCTGCAGCTTGGAACGTCGGGCGCTTCGAAAAACGCAACGATCCGCATTACCTCTATCGTCGTGACGTTGACTATGTCTCCGGCGCAGCACTTCTCATTGAAAAAACTCTATTCATGGAGGTCGGTGGCTTCGATTTACGCTATGCGCCGGCGTATTGCGAAGACATGGATCTCGCTTTTGCAGTAAGAGCACGCAGTCGACGTGTGATCTACGAACCCGCCAGTGTAATTGTACATTGCGAAGGCATCAGCTCAGGAACCGACGTTTTCACCGGTATCAAGCAATATCAACGGATCAATCGCGAAAAGTTCGTCGCCAAATGGAGCACCATGCTGCAAAAGCAGCCAGCTCCAGATGTTCCCGTCGACAAAGCAATACATCACCATCAAAAACAACATATCCTCATTGTCGATGCACTCATGCCCGATCCCACTCGGGACGCCGGGTCACTTCAAGTGTTCAACATCATGCGTCTTCTCAGGCAGATGGGGTGGCGCGTGACCTTCATGGCCGACAATCGCACTGCTACCCCACGGGATGTCCACATCCTGGGCGCGATCGGGGTGGAAGTACTATGCAAGCCATGGTCACCCTCCTTGGTAAGTTGGCTAAAGCGCGAGAATGATAATTTAAAGGCGGTGATGCTATGCCGGCATTACGTTGCCGCCCCAAATATGTCTCTAATAAAGGAATTGGCCCCTAAGGCTCGGATTATTTTTGACACCGAAGATCTGCATTTCTTGCGCGAACGGCGCGCGGCGGAACACACCGGAAATGCAAGCTTGAGCCGTCAAGCAATGGCCTCTCAGCAGCAGGAATTTGCGCTGATGCGCGCAAGCCATGCCACTTTCGTGGTAAGTGCCGCGGAACTTGACTTGCTTAAGCAAGAGCTGCCCGATGCCAACGTCATGCTGTTACCAAACATGCATCCGGTGCATGGCCGCAAGCTTGAATTCGAGCAACGCGCTGGCCTAGTTTTTGTAGGTGGCTTCGGACATCCACCAAACGTCGATGCGGTGCAATGGCTGACCAACGACATTTACCCGATCATCCGAGCACGACGGCCAGATATCGATTTGCATCTAATTGGTGATATACCGAAGTCCGCCCGCACTTCATTGCAAGGCGATGGTGTCGTTATCCACGGACGCGTGGAAGATCTCGCACCATGGCTGGACCAAAGCCGTATTTCACTCGCGCCGTTACGCTATGGCGCAGGAGTTAAAGGCAAAGTCAACACCGCAATGAGCCACGGCTTGCCTGTGGTTGCCACATCGATGGCAGCCGAGGGAATGTGGCTGCGAAATGGCGACAATGCCCTACTCGCAGATGACGCGGAAGGTTTTGCCGAAGCCGTGCTTCATCTATATGAAAACCGTGAGCTTTGGTATCGGCTATCCGAGGGCGGGCTACGCAATATTCGCGAGCACTTTTCCTTCGAGGTTGCTCGAGAAACCCTTCGCCGGGCATTGCTCATCTAAGTTCTTTGGCTACTTCAGCAAATAGCTAACACTTACACAGCAATTGATAGTGCAGGAGAAAACAATGGAGTGCGGTGTTTGCGGCGGTACTACATTTACCAGCCTTAAAGTCCTTTGGACTTCGCTTATCGATGAATGGCAAATATCACGCGAAGAGGCAGAATACGTCGAGCGACAGCAGGGCGAAATCTGCGACAGCTGTGGTTCAAATTTGAGATCCATTGCGCTTGCAAATGCCATACGTGCTTATCTTGGCACTACCGAAGTTCTTCAAGACGCGGTGCGCAGCATTGCAAGTCGCGAAATTTCTATTCTTGAAATTAACGAAGCCGGAAATTTGACGCCGTTCCTGAAGCAGTTTGAGCACTATGTCTTTGGTGCATACCCAGCAGTCGATATGCATGCCATTCCCTACGCAGATGGTACTTTCGACATGGTTATCCATTCTGACACGCTCGAACACGTATTTAATCCCATCCACGCTCTATCTGAATGCCGACGAGTACTCAAGCCAGAAGGAGCGCTCTGCTTTACTGTCCCCACTATTGTTGGGCGGATGTCCAGAGACCGCACGGGTTTACCGATGAGTTATCACGGCAACCCAGGTACAGCTACCGATGACTTGGTGGTACGCACTGAATTCGGCGCGGACGCATGGACTTATGCAATGCGCGCTGGATTCACGGATGTCACCATTCACACAGTTAGTTACCCAGCAGCCACTGCCATGCTGGCAAGGAATGGTTGGACAACACGCTGACTGAGATCATAGATCAGTCCAGACCGAGACCCGCCATTAACAGATTAACCATTCGTATGCGGATGGAGCATAGGCTAGAATGGGTTCTTTCATATCCTATCCCGCCCTCGTGGGTGCATGGCTAAAGGCATCGAAATGAAGATTCTCGTTGGGTACAAGCGAGTGGTGGATTACAACGTCCGTATCCAGGTCAAGCCAGATGGCACCGGAGTGGTGACCGATGGCGTAAAACTCTCCGCCAACCCTTTTGATGACATCGCCTTAGAAGAAGCACTGCGATTGCGTGAAAAAGGTGTGGCAGAAGAAGTAGTGGTGGTTGGCATTGGTCCTGCCGATTTGACCGCGCACTTGCGTAATGGCTTGGCGATGGGGGCCAACCGTGCCATTCACGTGGTCACGTCAGATATCGTGCAGCCTCTGACGGCAGCACGCGTGCTCCTCAAGCTGATCGAAAAGGAATTGCCAGGCCTTGTGATCATGGGCAAGCAGGCCATCGACGATGACGCCAACCAGACCGGCCAGATGTTGGCTGCCCTATGGGACCGCCCACAGGCCACTTTCGCCAGCAAGATTGAAATTGCCGACGGAAAGGTGACAGTAACGCGGGAAGTTGATGCTGGCCTGGAAGTCCTCCAAGCCGACCTGCCCGCCGTCATCACTACCGACCTACGCTTGAATGAACCACGCTTTATCAAGCTGCCAGACATCATGAAGGCCAAGTCCAAGCCCATCGACACCATCGAACTCGCGTCATTGAGCGTCGATGCACACGACCAGTTGAAGACCACCCATTACACCGCACCTGGAAAACGCAGCAAGGGCGTCATGGTGAAAGACGCCAGCGAGTTGGTGTCCGTCCTCAAGCAAAAAGGGCTGCTGTAAGCAGCGGGCCAGACCTAAGGAAACATCCATGAGCAAGATCCTGGTTATCGCCGAGCACCTGAACGGCAAGCTGAATCCTTCCACTGCACGCGCTGTAAGCGCAGCGACCGCCATCAAAGCCGAGACCATCGACGTACTGGTGTTAAGCGACAAAGTGGATGCCATTGCCAAAGAAGCGGCCAAGATTCAGGGCATAAGTCGCGTATTCACCGTCGAACGTGCGGAAAATGCCCATCCGTTGGCTTCCATGCTGGCCCCGCAGATAGCCAAAGCCGCCGCAAACTACAGTCATGTGTTCGTCCCCTCCACCACCTTCGGTAAAGACGTTGCACCGCGCGCGGCCGCTCTACTGGGTGTCGCACAAATCAGCGACGTCATGAGTGCCGAGGGGAGTCACACCTTCAAGCGGCCAATCTATGCCGGCAACGCCATCATTACGGTGGAGGCCGATCCCTCGCAGACCGTTGTGGCCACCATCCGCACAGCCTCCTGGCCCACTGCTGCGGACAACGCCAACAGCGCTCCAATTGAGGCGCTGGATCTGGATGTGGCACTACCAACACACACACGATTTGTCGAACTCAAGCAAGGCAAGAGCGATCGCCCAGATCTGCAAAGCGCTAGCAGGGTGGTGTCCGGTGGTCGCGGCGTGGGCTCGAAGGAGAACTTCGAAATCATCTATAAATTTGCCGATAAGATTGGCGCCGCAGTAGGCGCATCCCGCGCAGCCGTGGATGCAGGTTACGTGCCTAACGAGTTGCAAGTAGGCCAGACCGGCAAGATCATTGCACCCGAGTTGTACATCGCCATTGGTATTTCTGGTGCCATTCAGCACCTGACCGGCATCAAAGATGCCGGCACCATCGTTGCCATCAACAAGGACGCCGAGGCACCAATCTTTGAAGTAGCTGATATCGGCCTAGTTGGCGATCTATTCAAGCTGATCCCAGAATTGGAGCAAGCCATAGGCTGATATCATCCCTACGGTGCTCATAGAAATTCAAATCGAGTCAAAAACTAGAGTCAACCTGTGACACACCACAAAGGTTGTCGATCCAACCTACAGCCCGCGACATTGCCCTAGTGTTAGTACGTACATCTCGACAGCAAGCTGTGCTCATTATGGACACAACTTGCTGATCATAAGTCGTGGTGCTGCAGCAAGCTTTAACGAGATTCCAAAAGACCACAGGGTGCTGATGTGCGTACAACGACTGACAATCAAAATTAAGCTCTATAATAATCTCGATTTATTGAACTGTATCTTCGCCTTAAATGGAAAGGCTCAATGGAAAAGTACAAGCTAAAATGGGTAGACAATGTCCGATTACTTGCAGTAATAGGCGTACTCTCTTTTCATTTTTGGCTACAGTTTGGCGCACCGCGGCAGACCGTCCTGCAAATGCTGCAATCACCGCATGGCATCCTTTCAATGCCATTTCAGTTAGGTTGGACCGCCGATTTTCTGTTCTTCGCAATCAGCGGCTTAGGCTTAGGCTTATCTGCAACGCGTAAACGTAAGACGTGGGCACGATTCTATGTTGACCGTGCTTCCAGAATATATATTCCCTACTGGTCAGCAATTGTTTTGATGTTTGCTTATCAGGGTATCGCTTATTCAGTGGGGACATGGGATCGCCTATTTGTGATACCAACGACCTGGATCGGCTGGCTAAAGGACATTCTGCTTCTTCCGCAAGCCCCTGAAGCGATGTTATCGACGCATTTTTGGTTTTTGCCTTCCCTGTTAGTACTGTATTTATCCTTCCCTTTGATCTTTTGGACTGTTGATAAGTTCAGTACATGGGGCTTCGCCGCGTGTCTAATCCTATCTATGGGAGCTAGGTATCTTCCATTTGATTTGGGCTGGTTTCGAGCGGCCTATACAGCTTTTGCATGGAGCCCGTCTTTTGTAATTGGCGCCTACATAGGCGTCATGCTCGCCAAGCATCCCGAGCAGGCTGATCATTGGCTGGTTCGAACCATTCCGCTGGGTATTCTATGCCTGTTGATTGGAGTGGTTATCGTACCCAATGACGCCTACGCTTGGCTGGCCAACCCTTTGATGGGTTTTGGAACACTCAGCGTGGCGGGTGCGTTGGGTAGGCTGCCCTGGCACTTGCCAAAACTTACGGCAATTAGTTTCGAGGTATACCTTATCCATATGCCGTTCGTTGGCTGGTATCGACATTTTTTTGGGTTTGTGGTCGGGCCAAAAATTGTTCTTTATGCATTCTTCCTGATTTCCGTCGCCGTGATGGGAGCGGCTACTTATTGGGTAGTGTCGTCAATTAATACCAAACTAAAAGATGGTATAAAAGTTGTTTACACCCCATAGTTACTTCTGCCAACCACCCATGCATTAACTATCTAGGTCGCTTTATATAAATGCAAGCGTGAATGGGATGAAGATAACCGCGTTGCAAGCATGCTCTCGGTTGGGGAACTTGATTAAACATTGAGATTGGCACTGGCGCCAAGGAATAGTCAGGAAAAGATATTGCTGCTAACAACACGTCTACGAATATAGGAGGGCTCTACGCAGGCTTCTCAGCCTCAAAAATCGTATTGCAGTTTCCCACGATGCCGCTCTCAGGCTCATAGAGATTCCAGGCGCGTACTTTGAAACCAAGCGTCTCAAGCTTGCGTATCATTTCGACCCCAAAGATTGTCCACACAAGGACACCTTCGCTCGGACGTACAGGATCGCTGTGATATAGCTTTTCGGCCAAGTACTTCACCTCACCGTTTTCGATAACTGCCCTAACATCATCTTCGATGGTCAATGGATTGAACGGAGCGGTGAATATGTGCCGCCCACCCGGCTTGAGTACTCTGAAAACCTCCATATGGGCATCGTACGGCGCCGGCACATGCTCAAGTACGTCACTAGATAGAACCAGATCCAGTGATTTGCTTTCGAAAGAAAGCTTTTGCAGATCTTCATGCCGAATTTTGTTGATGATCTCACCGCCAGGGTGTCCTTCGCCGAAGTATTCGGAACAGATATACCCTGGATTGATCATTAAGCGATTATGCAAAGGCCCATTGGCTTCCACGTTATAAAACGAAAAGCTTTGTGGAAACCATATCGGGCCAATAGGAGATAGATTGAAGCGGCGTCGCACCATCAACGCCATTTGCCTCTGGCGATTTGATGAGCCGCACAACAAACAACCTCCTGACTCGCGAAGATTTTCAGTGAAATCCACGAATGTTGTGCGATTCCCGCATACGGGACAGATGCCCTCAAGAACACCAGAAGCAATCACCGCAGACGAATCTATATAAGGTTCAAGTGGGTACAGCAGCTGCGACTCAGTCTGGCTCGTCATCCTCCTGAAATACCCTCCGACGGATGTTAAGGTCAAGTCAGGCGAGAATTTCTGTATTGAGGCGTTCATCCGAGATGGACCTCTTGCGCTGTAATAAGTAGACATAGCGCGTGTCATCTGTTCCATACTTACTTCTTCGATGCGCACCGAAGTCGCTTGGTGCAAACCATCTTGACTGGATTGCTGTCGGCTTGCGCAACCGAATAAAGACCTTGGAACTCTGGCAGGCTACTACGTCTTGTTAGGCTAAGACACATTACCGCTCACTTGCCGTGATGAAAACCTTAATAGCCGTTTAATACTTCGAAGCAAGCCCTATCTCTTGGGAAGACTCTCTTGGTCACACTGACTTGCTTAGCAACAAGCTAAATACCTTCTTAGCAAAGGATTTCTGTGCCTCAAACCCGGATAATAACCATGCATCCTTTAAAACTGGCTCCACCAGATGAAAGCCCACATTAGCGGTAGTGCTATAAAAGCAACCGTATTTGGCTAATCTCAATTTTATTGATATTGAGATTATTCAAGGCATTTATTAGGTCCGACCCAGACATTTGGATAGATAAACCTGCCGTAAAGCGAGGGTCTTGCCGGTTTCGGTATCCGTCATACGAAACGTTGTGTCGTTACCAACCCATTCACCGGTTACCGCTGATCCTCTAGTCGATCCCGTCGTCCACCTTTTGGCGCGACTTTGCCCATCCTGCACCCAGATATCAACATGCTGAACCTCACTTCTAAATGTATTCCATGCAACCTCCGTGCTTTCTCGACCACTTGGATGCTCGCATAGATCGATACTCGCTGGCGTAATCGTCAAACTCACTCCCTTCAATTGATAACCATCTCCGCGACCATTTAACAGACCACTGCCGGGGACATACAACTCACTTGTACTCTCCGAAAATCGTGAGCAGCTCGTGCAGAGAATCGATATCGCGAGTGCAAACGATACTGCGCTTAACGCCCTCATTCTTTCTCCCTTTCCTTAATAAGGGGATGAATTGGCTGTGTTGGCTGGTTGGCCACATCATAGTTTAGCCATGAGAGCAACAGCTGTACTCCGATAATCAGGGGCAACGCTGCGGCCATCACGACACCCGCAGCGTTGGGTAAGCCATTGATATGCCCCTCGAGCCAATGCCAAGCCCCATAGCAAATCGCAAAAAAAATCAGCGGCACGGATAAAAGCAGTTCTATCGATGCCAACGAAAAATTTCTGATGAAGTAGCTATAGAGAAGACGTCGCCCGAAGTTCCGTAAATTACCTCTCAAAAATGGCAGCATCACTTTAGCGGGATTCAAGCTAGATGGCTCATCACCATAAACTGCCCACATTGGCATCTCTGCTACGACTGCCCGTACTTGATTTAGGTTGTAGAGCATATCGGATTCAAAAAAATATCGCTTCGCGATATTGTCAAGCTCTAGCTCCTGCAAAACATCTCGATGAATGGCGGTAAAACCATTGGTGGGATCAAACAGCTGCCAATAGCCACTGGAAAGCTTGGTTAGAAAAGATAAGCCGGCATTACCAAACAATCGTACCCATGGCATTGCCGATACGTCGCGTATCCTATGAAAGCGATTGCCTTTCACGTAATCGGCACGTCCCATGAGGATAGGACGTGCTAATCTCTCGATCAGCGCAGGGTCCATTTGACCATCGCCATCGAGTTTCACTACAGCAACCGCCGCCGTGCTAGCCGCGGCCTTGTAACCAGTAACGGTAGCTCCTCCCACCCCTTGATTCAGCGCGTGCTTGATGACATGAACGCGCGAGTCAGTACATTCGGCCAAGACCAAATCCCCAGTATTAACCGGACAAGCATCGTCCACCACAAAAATCCAGCCGACCTCGCGACCAATACGCGGTATAAGATCAAGTACCAGCTTTCCAACTCGATAGCAGGGAATAACCACCGCAATTCTGGATTCCATGTCACCACCACTTGAAATATCCATGCACTTTTCCGATTAACCAACTACGTCGAGGGTGAAATATCTATTCAATTATAGACCCAATATTTTGATACCAAAAAGCTCAACAAAGCCAAAAAGATATCCACAACCGGTTTCACCATCCAAGCGACGTGGAGCCCCTTGTAATGCGAAATCAGCGTGATAATAACTGTGCTCACCAGCGTGGTCATGGACCAAAGCACAGCGAATTTCAAAAGATGCCAACCATGCAAACGCCATTCGCGCTCTTCGGAAAACGTCCATGCACCATTGAGCCAGAAACCAAAGCTCGCCCCAACGATACGCCCGGATACATTAGCGACACTGCTGCCGCAACCAACCTTAGTAAGCGCGACAAATACCAGCCAGTCGATCGCAAGCTGAATCAGGCCGACCATCACAAACGAAGCACCTTGCTTTAGAAGCCTCATTCATTTGCCTCGAAGATCAATGTACTTTCTAACAACAAGTAACGGTTGTTCGTTCATCTTTCCACCAATATCTCGTGACTCCAAAAGTGGAAAGACGTCTGCCTCACAATCAACATTACAAACTCGCCATAACTGAGCCTGTCCGACGCTGTATTCCTTGAAAGCATGCAACCGTATCAAAGCATTTCCAAGTGGTACACCGGGGTCATCGAATGTTAAAACATGATCAATCCCAGTTCTCGCGAACAGCCTAATCCAATTCTCTCCAGAAGAATCTTCATTTGCCTTCGCGGCCGCACTTGCGAAGGTTGAGTCATACCAAACCGACGTAACCGCTCGCCCCTCGAAAGGCCCCAAGAATGGGCGCTTAATATCAGCCAAGTATAGGAAGTAACTGTCACCATAATGCGAAAAAAGATAATTTTGTATCAATACCTCAGGCACAAATTGCTTATAAGCCTTCAGCTGAACACTATCCTGCAAGCCATTCATCCCTCGCATTATTTGCCAAATAATATCACCATTGAATATGTAGCTACACGAAGGAATAAATACGACGTTAAGTGAAACAAGGCTAGCGAGAATAAGATTTCCAATTCTCTGGAAATTCATCCCTTGCCAAATAACAAGCGCAATTGGAAAAAGCGGCATCATGGATGGCAGAATATATCGCGCATACTGAATTCCCACGAATATACCAGACATACAAAGCAGCAGAGGTAAACTGATCCAGCGAAGCCTCGCTCTGGTAAGCGACATGAGCACTGCCCCCAAAAAAGCGAGCAATATGAATCCAAAGGCACCAGGGTAGGCCTCTTGAAATTTGTCAGTATGAAAGGTGATTTGCCAAATCGTGTCCCAGTGAAGCCCTTGATGCCAACGTTGATCGTCAAAGTTCGTTGCAGGGCCGAACGGTGATTTAAAAATGCCGTTAAATATTGGGAATACAGGATTCCCAGTCACATACCATGCGTAGAAGTAGCTCGATCCGCACACCAACAAACCTATGGGAAGTGAGGAAAGCATCAGCCTTATGAAGCGACCCGGCTTGTATGTGACTAGCAATACGAGCGCGAAGGGCAATATAAGCAAGATTTGCGTCGCTTTTAACGCAATTAGCAGACCGCTTATAATAATAAAAGGATAAATTGCGTTATTCTTCCTATAGCGCATACCCTTAGCTGCAATCACGACAAGCGCTATGGTTGCTGTAGTGATAGCGTTGTCTGCCTGCATTGATGCATTTAGTGCCGTCAGCAGAGGAACGGATGCATACGCGGCCAGCGAAAACCACCTCAATCCTGCATGCAATCCGATAACCCGCCCGAGTTGCCATAGTCCTCCCAAAGCCAGTGCAAACCAACATGCATTCGCAGCACTACTCTTAAGACACCCACTCAATACGGCTATATACCCCTGAAGGATATCGCTCGCCCAAGGTGCAAGCGCCCATCCTTGCGAAGCTACGTCCATCTTGTATCGACCCAGCGAAAGCAGCTGGGTTGGGAGAAGCATATGATAGGCAACATCATCGAATTGAATAGTCGGTAGGAGCAATGCGAGCGAGGCAACAGTGATTATCAACATGGAGAATGCAGCTTGCCTGGGTGCAGCGGATACACCTAAGGTCCAGTGCGTTCGAGCGTGATCCAACGCTCTAAAAATTTGTTGTCGGCCTGAAAACGAGATTGCACCTAATGTAGAAGCGTATATCAGGAAACCATGAACGTGGAATGGCAACAACCAACCAACGACGCCCGTTAACATTGCAATGCCACACATTACAGATATTACATATCCTAGCGATCCATTTCGGCGCTGAATCCTCTCACCTATAACTAACGACGCAGCAAGCATTAGCAACGCTGCTACAATAGCGGTTACTCCAAGAACTCGTGCTAGAAGTAGCATAGCCGTGACAGCGATGCCGGACGCCAAACGTATTCTACATATCCTGCTAATAATTCCGCCGCTTACCAAAATTAAGCCGGCGATAATCAAATTATGTCGAACGGTTTGCGAATCAAGTTGCACGAAGACGTTAGTGGTAAATAGCCCATATATCAATATTATAAAACCAGAAATCGTCACCGATCTTTCTGTCCACGGTGCCCGTCGCCGTATACCATTGATAAAACCCATTGCCTCTTCCTTATGCTCAATCAAATTGCCTTCACGACTGCCAAGCGACCAGTAGCAAGAGTACACTCGATCAAACTGTATCATCCCAAGCAGCAATCCTTTGAGATAAATACGGACGCTAACCGAATCCGCCGTGTTATCATTAAGCCCTTTCATTACTAGGAGTGAAAGTACTCGCTAATCATTGTAAGAGTAAAACAAGACTGGCCCGCTGGCTCAGCACATTGCCTACTTTTGACACAAACTATACGACACTGAGCAGAGAATTGCGGCAGATTGCAAGCAGGTCATTAAGTCGATCGATCCGGGCTTACTCACTAGGGATGACTTCTCTAACTGCATCAATAACCCGCTCTACATCCTTATCTGACATACCGGCTGAAAGAGGCAAGCTCACCGTTTCTCGCCCCAGCTTCATGGCCCTTGGCCACCGCTCCGGTGTCCAGCCAAAACGCTGCTGATAATATGAGTGTTCGGGAATGGACATATAGTGCACGCCCGTGCCGACACCAACTGTTGTCATGGCTTCTAGGACAAAGTCGCGGGAGATGCCACAGCGGCTAGAGTCGACCATCACTGTATACAAGTGCCGGCCATGACGGGTATTTGCTTCCGGCATCGCGGGAAGGGTGATCGGCAAGCCAGCAAAGGCCTCATCATAGCAATGCCAAATCGCAGCGCGGCGCTGCCAATTGCGATCCACCCTCGCGAGCTGATGAAGACCGAGTGCTGCTTGAATGTCCATCATGTTGTACTTGAAGCCACACTCCATCACTTGATAGTGCCTGTAACCACTGTCACTGAAGCGATGCCAGGCGTCCTTGCTCATGCCATGCAAGGCTAAAATGCGCGTGCGAGCAATCTGCTCTTCATTACGCCCGACGATCATGCCCCCTTCGCCCGCTACTACGTTCTTCGTAACGTAAAAGCTGAAACAACCAAATTCGCCGAATGTACCCACCGGCTGACCGTGGTATGTGGCCTCTACGGCATGAGCGCAGTCTTCGATCACGACCAAATCGTGCTTGCGTGCAATCGCCATGATTGCATCCATGTCACACGGGCGTCCAGCAAAATGTACGGGAAGAATGGCGCGCGTACGTGGCGTAATGGCCGCCTCAATGGCAGCCGGATCGATGTTCTGTGTTTGCGGATCGACATCCGCGAGCACTGGCTGCAATCCTGCATGTAGGATTGCGTTGACTGTGGCGCAAAACGTCAGTGGCGTAGTGATAACCTCGGCACCTGGCTCGATGTCTGCAGCAAGCATGCTGACGTGCAGCGCCGCCGTACAAGAATTGACCGCCGCTACCTGCGCAGGCCCCACTCCGCAGTGTTCCGCGAAATCAGCTTCGAAGCGCGCTACCCGTGGGCCAGTACCAAGCCATCCAGAACGTAGGCAAGCGATGACTTCGTCGATCTCCGCCTCCTCGATCTGGGGTGCCCCGAATACCAGGAACTGTGACGACGGCTCCATGCTAACTCCACGTAAATATGAGGGCATAAGCTTACACGCCCTATTACCTCATAGGTTTGCCTCAATATCCTTAGCGGCTGGCAGGTATCAGATAGGTGACTAACTGCTCCACCAGTGCCTCAAGCTTGGCACCTTCAGTATGCAGGTGCAGTTCCGGCGCAGCAGGCGTCTCATAGGGCGAATCGATTCCTGTAAAGTTGCTGATTTGTCCTTCTCTTGCCTTTCGATAGAGACCCTTCGGATCACGACGCTCGCACTCCTCTAGCGAGGTATCGACAAATACCTCGACGAATTCGTCATGCGCAAACAAGCCGCGAGCGAATTCACGCTCATTGCGAAAAGGTGAGATCACACAGACCAGCACGATCAGTCCCGCATCCACCATAAGGTGAGCAACCTCGGCTACTCGCCGCACGTTTTCCACGCGCGCCTCAGGTGTAAACCCTAAATCACGATTCAACCCATGGCGAAGATTGTCCCCGTCCAATAGATATGTGTGATAGCCCAAGGCACACAAACGACGTTCAAGCTGGTTTGCTATGGTCGACTTGCCGGCACCAGACAATCCAGTCAACCAGACGCAGCGCGGTGGCTGTCCTTTGCCCCTCGCACGTGCCTGCTTGTCAACATCCAAGTGCTGCCAATGTACGTTCGCCGCCCGACGCAGAGCAAAGTCCAGCATGCCGCAGGCAACAGTGGCATGGCTTTGCCGGTCAATGAGTATGAAGCCGCCAAGGACGTGGTTTACGGCGTAAGGTTCAAACGCTATAGGATGATCAAGATCGATGTTGCAGGATCCGACTTCATTGAGTTCCAGCCGATGCGCAGCGAGCTTCGCCTGAGTATTCACGTCAATCTTGTGCTTGATTGAAGTAATACGTGCACTGACAGTACGAGCACCAATCTTCAACCAATAGCCACGGCTGGGGAGTAAAGGTTCGTCTCCAAGCCACAATACGTGCCCTGCAAACTGGTCGGCTTCGAGTGCTGGATGAGCCGCATCGACGATGAGATCGCCACGGCTGATATCGACTTCGCGATCCAGCGTCAAGGTCACCGCCTGCCCTGTGCGAGCTTCGGATATATCACCATCGGCAGTTACGATTCGCTCAACCTTTGCTTTATGCATACCGGGCTGGATCACGACCGCCTCGCCAACCTTTACATGCCCACCGCAGACCGTTCCTGCATAGCCACGAAAATGCTGATCGGGTCGATTGACCCATTGAACGGGCATGCGGAAGTTGCCAGGCTGCTGTGGTTCAATGGAGATTGATTCCAGCACTTCGAGCAGAGCAGGACCTTTGTACCAAGGCATACGCTGGGAACGCGAACTAATGTTGTCTCCTGTCAGCGCAGCGATTGGCAACACATATGCGGTATCGCCACCTAGCTGTTCCGCAAGCGCCAGATACTCGTTTTTAATCTCCTCATACACGTCGCTGCGATAGTCGACCAGGTCCATCTTGTTTACTGCGAGAATGATCTTGCGAATTCCTAGCAATAAGCAGATATAAGTATGTCGCCGCGTCTGCTGCAGCAAACCTTTACGTGCATCCACCAGCACTACTGCCAGATCCGCATGAGACGCCCCTGTTGCCATGTTGCGCGTGTACTGCTCATGCCCAGGGCAATCAGCCACCATGAAATGGCGCCGCGCATTGTGGAAGTAGCGGTAAGCCACATCAATGGTAATACCCTGCTGCCGTTCAGCATCCAATCCATCGGTCAGCAGCGAAAAATCCAGGGTGTCACTGTCCGGATATCGGCGACGGCTGTCTTGGCGCAATATCTCCACCTGATCGTCTGACAGCATCCCGGAGTCGTAGAGCAAACGGCCAAGTAGCGTGCTCTTGCCATCATCCACGCTCCCGCAAGTAATGAAGCGCAGCAAGTTGTGCGTCGAGGTATCGCCTCCAGCCATCAGAAATACCCTTCCTGCTTCTTGCGCTCCATCGAGGCAGAGGGATCATGATCGATAATTCGCCCCTGCCGCTCTGAGGTTCGCGATTGTGTCATCTCTTTGATAATGGCATCTAGCGTTTCCGCAGTTGATATGACCGCACCAGTTAGCGGGTAACAGCCAAGCGTGCGAAACCGTACCATGCGCTTTTCAATATGTTCACCCTCTCGCAGCACGAAGCGCTCATCATCAACCATGATCAATGCTCCATCGCGCTCCACGACGGGGCGTTCACGGGCAAAATAGAGAGGTACCACCGGGATATGTTCACGCCGGATGTAATGCCATACGTCCATTTCAGTCCAATTGGACAAGGGAAATACTCGAACACTTTCGCCCTTGTGGATGTGTGTGTTGTACAAGCTCCAGAATTCGGGACGCTGGCGCTTCGGGTCCCAGTGGTGCTGAGCATTGCGAAACGAGAACACGCGTTCTTTGGCACGAGACTTTTCCTCGTCGCGACGCGCACCGCCAATGGCGGCATCGAAGCCATACTTGTCCAAGGCCTGCTTGAGAGCCGCCGTCTTCATAATGTCCGTGTGCACTGCAGCACCATGAATCAGTGGAGAAATACCTTGTCTCACTCCATCTTCATTGATATGTACGAGAAGCCGTACATCATTTGAAGCTGCAACGTGGTCACGAAATGCGATCATCTCTCGAAATTTCCATGTTGTATCAACATGTAACAGAGGGATTGGTGGCCGCGCCGGATAGAAAGCTTTACGCAATAGGTGGAGCAGTACCGACGAATCTTTGCCGATAGAGTACAGCATCACAGGCCGATCAAAGCAGGCCGCCACTTCACGGAATATATGAATACTCTCGGCTTCGAGAGCATTAAGATGGGCGAACTTCGTACTCATCAAAGGCATAGATGGGAGCTTAAGATTACGCCATATTGCCACAGCCATTGGCACCTCACACATACCGGAAAGCTAACGGCATAAAGGGACATGAAGTCTCAGGCGGCACCCTCTTAGCCTCCGGCGTCTACATCTTCTTTACCCCAAGATCTTGTGTCAGCACAGAATTGACTTGCGCTTGTGATGGGCCATGGCTATACCCATTGCGCCAATGACATTGGCGAAGGAGTCGAAGGCCATAATTCCGCAAGCCAGCCCGTCGGATTACTATATAGCCTCCGATTGAAGCGCTTGCCGTTAAGAGCCACAACGCAATTTGACTCAACGAGGTAAACCAGGTCGTTAACCACAAAGTGCAGAAGCAAATCGATGCCATCAAAAAGTTGGCTGTTAGTACGACACCGCACCAATTTAGCCGCTTTGTCAATGCAGCAACTTTATGCTGTCCGGCCGCATACTCGATATCAAGCTCTGCCATGAAGGCGACTCGCTTGCTGAAATCCTTATTCATTTGAGTCAGAGCACTTCCCGAGATAGGCAAGCTTCTATTCTCCTGCTGCAGTTGCTCATTCAACTGTAAAGCATGGTTGATAACAGCTACATCGGTCTGTGGATCGCACCTTTTGAATCCAGCAGGTACGTTTGAACTATTGATTCTGCTAGCCAGTGGCTGAAGGCAAGTATCCATATATGGCTCATTCAAGAAATCAAGTACTCCTCGAATCGCCCACTCCGAACGCTTCACTAGATCCTCATAGCGCAATCTGTGCACGACCTGTGGCCCATACGCATGTTCGGCTCGTATACACGCCTGCACTGTGCCGAGCCAATACTCATAGGCCTGCTGCTCTGTTTTCACCAATGGACGACCATTACCCATTCTGAAGTTGAGCATGGAATCCACTACACAACGCACATTACGGACTATGTGTACGAATTTTGCGTCGGGAAAAAGTTTTCTCAGGCCAGTGATGTAATAAGAATATTCAGGCGTACCGTCTACCCAGCGGGACTTTGGCTCTTCGATAGAGCGAGATATATTGAATGCTTGATGGATTTGAGATGGATCACGTTTACTACAATCTTTGGATATGCATTCTTGCCGAAAGCGATGACCAAGTATCATTGCATTTGTGCAGTCACCGAAAGCCTGGAAAAAGGCTGCATCATCTACACCTAATGCGATGAGCTGCGAGCGTTGTCCATGTAAGGTCCCAGCCTTGAACTGCACACCAAGACTTACCGCAAATTCCCCAAGCCAACCCGATTCTTCTTGAGGCAAAATGTTGGCATGTTGGCCCAGGCACCAAGTTAGTATGCTGGTTCCTGATCGCGGGCATCCGACCACAAAGATCGGCCCCTTATTCTGTTTCGCGCTCATTTTTAATCCCCGCCCGCTGGAACCTTAAACATCTGTTCGATAGCTGAGCCGACGAGCCACTTCCCCTTGAAAACGGCAATGCGGCTGAACACCCTCGTCGTCAGTCTTATGCAAGCCTATATCAAAGCATAGGGCATGTCTGCGTGCCATGATGGCCGAAATGGCTTGTGCTTACGCAAAAGAAGCGAGCTACCTACATGTCCAGGCGTCACGTATGGGGTGGTTAAGATGACAGCGGGCTTCCGTTAGCTGGCGCGAGCAAGAAAAGGAATTGCCACTATTACGATCTGCCAGCGAGCAGAGACAGATGCTAAGAAGCGACTTTCAGCAAATCATCGCCCGACAAACATATCCGACACCCTGATCGGTATCCGTACGGGCATTCTTCCAGAGTAGCGGGCAATTTCAATAGATTAGCCCGCCTATTCCCTATACCTTAAAGGAACCTGATGTCCATGAAGAGAACATCAAAGGACCCTTTTAGAGGGCAGCTAAATAAGGTGCAATAAATTTTCTGCAGCGAGCTCATCCGCATGCGCATAGCCCAGACTGTGGTTTGTATTTATTCGAATTGCCCTAAGATCAAAACGAGCACATGCAGCCCTCAACGGCCACTTCGCCATGAAAGCCGAATCAGCTCCAGGCCTCGTCTAAGCCGTAAGCCTATTTACCAAACTTAATGCCCAGTTCGTGCGCTGCATAGCGATAGCATGCTCAAGATAGCACCGTGCACTTTCGATACCCACCGTATACATCAAGGGCCCGAACTCATGATCCTTTAGGCGATCGATATTTTGCGGCAAAGCTGTCCAGACGCGGGTAAGCAGCTCATCCGCTGTGCACTCTTTGACTCGATCGAATTCTGCAAGAAAAGCCCAAGTGCGTCCGTGAAGCGGATGGATGGTGAAACCAAATTCGGCAAAAATGGGCCTCAATCCTTTGAGCGAATATGAAACGATGTGCCCGCGGCCATAAGGATCAAGATAACCTTGATCATACTGTTTGACGTGCTCGGGTTGCGCGCTATTGAAATAATAAAGAGCACCAGGAGTTGAGCGTGACGCCAACTGCCGCACAAGCTCCCGCAAGATGGAAGGCGTGAGGTGCTCAATGACCTCTATGCACGAACCGGCCTCAAACTCTATGGACAAACTATCAAGTGTACCCACGACGTAGTTGGGATGCGTTGTTCGGTGCTCTTCCGCAGGAGGAAAGAGTTCCACTGCATGGAAAGTCGACTTGGAAGAAGGCATCACTAACGATAAAGCATCAAGTAAATACCCAGGACCAGAACCGACGTCGATATAACGATCAATCGGAATACGGCTGTATAAAAATGTTTCGGCAACACGATTCAACGACGAACCAAATGAGCGCTCACGAGCAGCCTTGAGTTCCTCTTGCCAATAGGCATCGGTATAGTTGCTTAGCTTTCCGGCTTCGACATCAGCAAGAAATTGAGCATCAGCGGATAAGCTGCCACAGCCACTGCACTCGAAATAGTGAACGTCTGAAATAGTTCGGTACGACGTCAACGACTTACTTGAGCAAACCGGGCAAGACACTATTACACCCCTCGTATGGACAATAATGCCATTCATGCAGCCCGCAGGGTCAACCTCGCCCTGCACCAAGATCACAGAGAGTGCTCCGCGATCTTTAACGGCCACACCTGGCCCCTCCTGACAAGCATATCCTGCTTAGGAGATTCAATCCACTTCGAGGCAAAACTGCAGATTGCGAATGCTGCGTGAAGACATCGTCGACACAGCCTCACGACTGGGTTAATGCGTCAATAGCATTTCGTTCGGGTTGCAACTGCGCTTTTGGCTAACTTACTCGCCTGATACGGATAGCGTACGATGCTTGTCGGCCATAGCGTCATCGACCATGGCGTAAGTACCAACGCCCGCCGCCTCTGCCGCCTCTTGGTCGCTGACGCTATCCCCCACCATCACTGAGGTGGCCAGATTGAGGCTGAAGCGCTTGGCAGCCGCAAGGATCATACCTGGATGTGGCTTCCTGCAATCGCAGTTCAGCAGCCAGCCGTTATGTCCAGCTTCTGGATGATGAGGGCAATAGTAAGTCGCAAGCAGGTGAATACCCCGCTCCGCGAATTGGCGATGCATCCACTGCGTGTATGTAAGATAGGCAGCTTCGCTGTAATAGCCTCGAGCGATACCTGCCTGATTCGTCACTACGACCAAGCTATAACCTGCATCCTGTGCTATATGGCATAGGTCAAAAATTCCGTCCACCCAATCGGTTTGCTCCGGGGTATAGACATAGCCGTGGTTGACATTGATTACCCCATCGCGGTCGAGAAACAGCGCCTTTCCACTAGTGCCGCACCTCAACGCTAGAAAGTAGTCTGCGGATTCAAACAGTCGCGGACACCCGCCTGCGCTCATGGTCATTCCGCAAACATGCCTTGAGCACGCAGGTAATCGTCCGGCACCCCAATATCGATGAAGTCGAGCGATTCGCTGAATGCGGCGACCCCACCTGCCAGCGCCTTCGGCCGGAGCACATCTGTCTCGAAGGAATAATTTTTCACAGTTGGCAATGCAGCAATGGCTCTGCTCGTCAGGAAGTAGGTACCGGCATTGATATAGCCCGCCGCTCTACTCCCTTTCTCCTGAAAACCAACAACTCGTCCTTCCTCAATATTCACTGCGCCATAGCGCGCGCTATTGGGAACCCAGGCCAAGGCCATTCCTATGGGGAGCTGAAGGGCTCTTGTGAAGTCCTCGAGTCCACCAAGGTCGACCCGTACGAAAGTATCCCCATTTACAAGATGGGTCGCATCGCCTTTCAGTAATTGCGTGGCCTGACGGATGGCACCTCCGGTACCAAGTGGCTCGGCCTCGCGGGAATAGGTAATGTCCATACCACGCCAGCGGTCACCGATAGTTTGCTCAATCTTCTCAGCCATGTAACCAGTAGCAAGTATCACGTGGCGCATATCGCCTTGAGCCAACTGGTCTAACAGATATGCGAGGAAAGGACGCCCGGCCACAGGCGCCAGCGGCTTTGGAAGGTCTGGCACCACATCCCGAAGCCTGGTCCCTAAGCCGCCCACCAGGACTATGACTTCCTCACACCTTTGCATCGCCGAACATCTCTTGCTCAATCAGGTCGCACAGCAAATGCCCGAGAAACTCGTGACCTTCCTGTATTTTCGGTGTTTCATTGGATGGGATCTGAAAGCATATGTCGCAAAATTCGGCCATGGCCCCGCCGCTCTTGCCAGTAAAGCCGACGACGGCGATACCTGCGGCGTGAGCCGCCTTGATGGCCCGGAGAACGTTTTTCGAGTTACCCGAGGTGGAAATCGCGAGTAACAAATCTCCCTTTCGCCCGAGAGCTTCTACCTGACGCGCGAATACATAATCGTAGCCGTAATCATTGCCGATGGCGGTAAGAATGCTGGTGTCCGTCGTCAAGGCAATGGCAGAAAGCCCGGGCCGATCGAAATTGAAGCGACTAACCAGCTCACCTGCCCAGTGCTGGGCATCAGCTGCACTGCCTCCGTTGCCGGCAAACATCAACTTATTACCGCCACGAAGTGCTGCCACACATAGATCCAAAGCAGCTGCAATTTGGCCGCGAAGCTGTTCGTCGCTCGCCATGGCATTGAGTAATGCCAAAGATTTGCCGAATGCCTCATCAATACGAGAGGTCAACTGATACGCCATGCCGTTGCTCCTTGTGCAGTGAAATGGAAGTCCAAAATGCTACCGCCCTGATCAATAAGGGCACGCGACAACCTCAATCTGTTCTCGGGATCGCAAAGAAACATCATGAAGCCACCACCGCCGGCACCAGACACCTTGGCAGCACGTGCGCCATTGGCGAAAGCAATGCTCTCCACATGTTCGATGAGCGGATTGCTGATGCTGGTGGCTGTCCGCTTCTTCGCCTCCCATCCAGCCTGCAACGTGGTTTCCAAGCCACGAAGATCACCTCTCAACACGCACTCTTTCATTTGCACGGCTTCACGCTTGAGACTGTGCATGGCATCGATAGACGATTGTTTGCTTTCACCCACGTTGCGGGACTGCTGATCGATGATGTCCGCGGATGCTCGCGATACACCAGTGAAATACAGTACCAACGAAGCTTCCAACTCGGCCCACACCCAGTCCTTGATCCTCAGCGGATTCACGACCACTCGCTCATTGGCGTAAAACTCCATGAAGTTGAAGCCGCCAAACGTAGCCGCATACTGGTCTTGCTGGCCGCCAGCAAGCCCCAGGTCCTTTCGCTCGATTTCATAGGCCAACCGCGCGACCTCGTATTCGCCCAGTGGCAGATTGAAATACTCGACAAAAGCCTGCAGCAAAGCGACCACCAGGGTCGAAGACGAACCTAATCCCGAACCCGGTGGTGCATCAGAGAAGGTCTTCACATCCAGGGGCACCACTTTGCCACCCATGTATTCACGCACTACGCGGTTGTAGACTCCTTTCAATAGCTGCAAGGGTCCTTCCGTTGGAATAGCCTCCTCAGAATGCCACTCCTCATAGGCACCACCGTCGAGCGCTGAAAAACGACACAAACCATCCTTGGAAGGGCAGAGGGTCGCATACGCATAACGATCGATGGTGGCATTCATTACATGTCCGCCATAGAGGTCGCAGTACGGGGCCACATCGGTTCCACCGCCTGCCAACCCCAAGCGCAACGGCGCACGAGATCTAACAATCATCTAACCACCCTCGCACGTCGTGCGATATTCATGTCGTTCAACTCCTGGGCAAATACACGCCACTGGGCATCCATAGTGAAATGGCGGCTGACATAGGACTGTCCCTGACGGGACATTTCAGACCACCTTGTATCGTCTTCTAGCAGTTGGAGAACCTTTCGGGCGAATTCATCAGCAGCATCAGCAACTTCTAGCAAATCAGTCGCGGCGCTTAGCCCTTGCACGCCTGCTGAAGTTGTCACACAAGGAACGCCAAAGCGCAGCGATTCTATAACCTTGCCCTTCATGCCACCGCCAAAGCGCAGGGGTGCGACAACGACGCGGGCGGATGCGTAACGCGCCGCCAGCTCGTCATCCGAGACAAAACCGGTTACCTCAATCCATTCGTTGGCTAACGCAAGCACCGTTTCCGTGGGATTTGAACCCACAAGCGCCAGTTTGAGGCCAGGTCTTTGCAAGTGAATTAACGGCATCACCTCGCGGACAAGCCAGATCGCACCATCAATATTGGGCGGATGGCCAAAACCTGCCACAAATAGAAGTCCGTCGCGCTGACCTAGGTTTCCCCAGGGTTCATTCGGCAACGACTCATAGGAATAGGGTGCAACGGTGTAGCTTCGCACGGCTGATTCACGTGCGCGAAGCCATTCGCTCACATGGCTCGTCTCTGTTTCAGACGGATAATATACGGCGTCTACCCGCGACCATATATCGTGTTCGAGCACCTCGAACCGATCGCGCTCCAACTTGGCTTCAGGGGTAAACTGCACACGAAGCTGATCATCGAGTCGCAAGTGATGTATGTCATGGCCGTAATAGAGCACCGGCGCTCGGACGTACTGGCGAACTGCATCAATGAATTCGGCAGCGATATGCGGGCGGCTTAGCAACACACAATCCAGATAAGCCGCATTGTCTCGCAGCCAACTGTCGAACCCTGAATAAAACTCCTCACCGTACATGACTTCGACGCCCAGCTGCTGAAGAGCGGGTAGATAGACTTCATCTGCCCACAAGTTCTGCGGCCAAAATTTCACGTCAAAACCCATACTCTTAAACATGGCCATGAACTGCCACATGGTACGTGACCCTGCATCCCTATCAGGCTGCGGCACGTAATGGTCAACAACGAGAATAGTGCGAGCCGAGCCGGTACGCCCCCGCGCGAGTGTTACGTGCTGGGCATTTTCGAAATGATCTCGTTCCAGTACTTCATGCCAGCGTTCGCGGAAGCGTCGCTGATTCTCCACTTGATGAGACTTGACACCTGAATTCACATCTGTGCCGTGCGAAATGCCCTCGAAATGAACCACCACCGATTTTGGCTGGTAATACAGTTTCAGTGCAGCTTCTCGCACTTTGAAGGCAAGGTCGGAGTCCTCGCAATATGCAGGAACGTAACGCTCATCGAAGCGGCCCAATCGCTCAAACAGAGACGCCTCGATCAACAGCGAAGCACCAGAGCAGTAGTCAGCTTCGCGCACATAGTTGTAAATACTGCGCTCCGGATTATCAAGACGCCCGTAGTTCCAAGCACTGCCGTCCCTCCAGACTATGCCCCCTGCCTCTTGTAGCCTTCCATCTGGGTAGACCAATTTTGATCCCACCATGCCGCAGTCATGATGGCGTTCGAATACATCCAACATGGCATCAAGCCACCCCGCGGTTACTTCAGTATCGTTGTTTAGCAAATAGAGATACTTGCCCTTGATGAGCGTGGACGCTCTATTGCATGAACGCACGAATCCTAGATTCTGCGGATTCTCCTCATATCGCAGGCCAGGCACGGACCCGAGTGCTCGCATCGATACGTCACCTGACGCATCCTCTACCACTAGCACCTCGAATGTCACCGCTGGCCGATTCTTCATGATCGAATGCAGACACGAGACGGTATAGGCCAATTGGCCGTAGGTGGGGATGACAATACTGATCACTGGCTCCTCAAATTCCGGAAAAACCAGTGCCTTTAACTTCATCTCGACATTTGTAGGGCCTGAGACTGCCAATTGAGGCACACGCCGCCTTGGCCAGTGGCGCCTAACCCGATTACGCAGTGCATGCTTCAGCGGGGCAATATCCGCCCTCAGCAATCTGGAAAGAATTCTAAAAGGCTTGGTAATTCGCCAGGAATAAGAGCTCAGGATTGTCCGCATCTGTGCCCGAAGCACTATAAGCTCTTGCTCTTGGGTATGAATACGTTCGCCAAGCTGCGTGTTCGCGTCGACATAGATCTTTTTTAGCTGGTCCAATTCCCGCAGCCTATCCATCATTCGAATCAATCGCTCATTCAATGGCCTACTATCCGACTGCGGTTCGCCTGGCGCGAGCACATCGGTGCCACCTTCCCAATTCGTGGCATTCAAATGGCTTCCAAACTCCTTAATTTGCCTGCGAAGGAGCTCAATCTCATCATTGTGCTCGATCAGGTCGCTTTCCATGCCTTTAGCCCATTGTGCAACAGTCTCATGCTCCCGAACCAAGCTGCCATACCTCACACGCAGCTCGCTCAACTCAGCGTCAATCTGCTGTGCCCATGTAGCAACCTGTCGATGCCGTTCGTAGAGATCCTCAATTTCCGACAGAAAAATGGAAGAGCTGAGCTTGGGTAATGCAACCGTTTCGGCCGCAGCAATGGCCACAAAATAAACAGGCTCCTTCAGCCTCATGGTCCGTTCTTCGACCGTCTCAGCAGTGTCCGTGAACGCATCCATGCCTTGCCACACTTCATCGCCCGCTGATGCAGCAATGACTGAGCCGGTTGATATACGTTGGCCGTAGTACCTCACGCTGGAAAACCGGGTGTGCAGCAACGCGTCAAATTCCGCGAAATCCAGTTCCTTTACATGAAATTCGTTGTGATGTCCCGCCTTGTCGCTATAAACAAGACGATTTGGCGAAGAGATAACCAACACGCCGTCCGGCCTGAGCACACGCCGTATCTCAGCGATCATCTCTTGATGTTTGTCATGATGCTCAATGGTTTCGAATGACACCACAATGTCGACACTATGGTCAGGCAGCGGAATCGCAGCCGCATTGCCCTCTCTAAATTGAAGCCCTTCGATTTCAGAATACGCTTGCTTGGCGTGCTCAATGGCCTCTGCGGAAATATCGACACCAATCACCAAAGAGGCATCGCGCGCAAGCATTGCGCTGCCGTACCCCTCACCACAAGCGATATCGAGGACTACTTTGTTTGCGACAAGTCTCCGACACCATGCGTAACGATGCAGATGTTCATGTCTTATTTCGCCAGACAGAGTGGGCAGAAAACGCTCGCCGGTGAATTCCATTTACTCACGACCCCAACTGCTGAATTTTGATCGAATGCATGGGAATACCAATCAGACCATGGCATGGGGTGACACAATCATTCGCTCTGAAGGTCAGTGCGTCATGAATCCAATGCTGCTGGGTATGATCGGCTTGTGACCCATTGGCTAGCGCAACATCAATCGAGTAATCAGCCGAGGGAAGAACAGGCATCCTAAATGTAAATGTTGCTCGCAACCGCCTCCCAGTATCTGCCACGACAGGCTGTTCGCTATAGGCTAAATAAGTATTGTCGCCAAATAAACGTTGCCCCAGGCGATCTTTGATGTAGAAGCCAAAAATTGGAGCCTCCAGCGGCTTGAATACCTCAGCCTCTATGGACAGGCTCACCAATTCCCCCCCCAAGAAAAGCTGACTGGCTTCACCTTCATTGCTGGCGAGAGAAACATTTGTGATAGCCGCTGCACCCGTGCCAAATTGATTACCTGCACGATCAGGGTCGAATTCGAATACCTTGGTTTTGTTGTTTACATCTACCGCATTTATCGTTTTGGCTTGAACAACAACGGTGTCCGTCGAACCATATGCAAGTTGCTCCCCGTGTATTGGCATAGGCAGTTCTTTAATTTCGTCAGAAGTTCGCACAGACGGTTTTAAAGCAACCGACTGTCCGATTGATGCTCGGTCTGCCGCATGCTGCTCAGCCAAATACTGTTCGACAACTTCCTTGGTAGGTCCATCAAGGATCTTTCTTCCACGGTCCAACCAGATTGCGCGGTTACATAAATTGGTCACAGCAGTGGTGTCATGACTGACAAACAAAAGGGTACCTTTCTTTTGGAAATCACGCAGGAAACGCATACATTTTTGTGTAAAACGGATATCGCCTACACTTAAAGCCTCGTCGATCACTAGCGCGTCAGCATCGACATGTGCGGCAATTGAGAACGCAAGCCTTACGTACATGCCACTCGAATAAGTTTTTACCGGCTGTTCGATAAAGTCGCCGATGTCGGCAAAGGTCAGGATCGAATCGAAACGCTTTCGCAGCTCCTTTTCAGGAATACCGTATAGAAGGCCACTCAAGTAGACGTTCTCCTCCCCGGTAAACTCTGGGTTAAACCCTGCCCCCAGTTCCAGCAACGCCGCGATGCGCCCGCTTGTGCGGATATTGCCCTCGGTAGGGTGCAATGTGCCGCAAATCATCTGTAGCAAGGTCGACTTACCGGAACCATTACGGCCAATGATGCCAACAGTTTCGCCACGCTGCACATTGAAGGTGACGTCGCGTAACGCCCAGAACTCCTCGTGATATTTCAGTCCATGCAGCCCCATGGTGCGCCCGACCCTTGGCAGAATCATCTGCTTCAAGCGATCCGCTGGCTTGGCATAGATATCGTACTTTTTACCCAGCCCATCAACAGAGATGGTCAGTTCTTCAGAGAACATCAGCAAATCCTCGGCGCGAGCGCTCAAACCAGGCGAACGAAACCCAGGCGAAAAGGCACGCAACAACCGTGTATAGCCCCAGTTGATCCCAGCGTGGCGCATGTCCCCAGACCAAAACGTCCCGGGAAGCTTCAACGATGACTGTTAACGGGTTCAAATAAAGCAGCTGTCGATACGGGGGCGGAATGATTTCTTTAGGATAGAAAATCGGTGCGAGGAACATCATCATTGCCGTAATGATGCCCATCGCCTGCTTCAAGTCCCGCAAAAACACACCAAGCGAACTCAGCAACCAGATCAAGCCAGCAACAAAGGGAATGAATGGCAGCACCACGATCGGAAAATAAACAACCGTCCAAGGAATGAAGCCACGCACTATCAGGGAAAAGATCAACAGCACGATGGTAGAAACCAGTAGATGGAATAGTGCTGAACCGAGCGTACTCCAAGACAAGACTTCGAGTGGGAATACCACTTTTTTTACAAAGTTGGTGTTCTCGACGACCAATGTTGGGGCACGATTCGCACACTCTGTGAACAGAGTGTTGATATTCAGTCCTGCAAACAGGATCACCGCGAACTCAAAATGCCCGGAAACTTGGCCGGTCCAGCGTGACTTGAAGATCAGGCCGAATACAAACGTATATATAGCCAACATCAGCAAGGGATTGAAAAACGACCATAACAAACCGATAAAAGACCCTCGGTAACGACCGATCACGTCACGTCGCGCAACCTGCACCGTCAGAACGAAATGGCGCGCAAGTGATATATAGGGGGATAACGGATCGCGTAGGCGATAGGCGGAAAGCATAAATCAGGTCACCGTAGATATCGCGACTTGCACGAGTTCTCGATCAAGGTCGCGTCAAAATTTTATAACCGAGGGAATCTCAACCCTGGTCGCATCAATGTTTCTGCTCAGGTGAGCGCTGAGGCTAGCTCGTCCTTGAGATCCCGAACGTCCTCCACGCCTACTGAGAGGCGGATCAGGCTATCGCTAATACCCAGCCGCTTGCGGTTTGCAGGTGGAATCGATGCATGAGTCATGATGGCAGGATGCTCGATTAGACTTTCGACGCCGCCAAGCGATTCGGCCAGTGCAAACAGCCTGCAACGCTCCAGCATCCGACGCGCCATTCTCAGCCCGCCCTTCACTTCAATGCTGATGATGCCGCCGAATCCGTTCATTTGCCGGCGTGCAAGCCTATGCTGAGGATGGCTTTTTAGCCCCGGGTAAATGACTCTCTCGATCGCCGGGTGCTTCTGCAACCAGACAGCCAAATGCTGCGCACTTTCGCAATGTGCTTTCATTCGCAGATGCAATGTCTTCAAGCCTCGCATAGCCAGAAATGCATCGAAAGGACCTGCGATCGCTCCTACCGAATTCTGCAGAAACCCTACTCGCTCAGCCAATTCGGCCGTTTTGGCCACAACGATGCCGCCCACCATGTCGGAATGGCCATTGAGATACTTGGTTGCCGAATGCAATACCAAATCCGCACCTAGTTCTAGTGGTCGTTGCAGAATCGGCGAACAAAAGGTGTTGTCGACCACCAAGAGCAGTCCATGCTTGCGAGCAAATGCTGCAAGCTTACTCAGGTCGACCAACTTCAGCATCGGATTGGTCGGAGTTTCCGCCCAGATCATCCGCGTATTGGGCTTTATTGCTGCGTTTAGCGCCTGAGCGTCATTGAGATCGACGAAGCTGAAATCCAGCCCGGCAGAGCGGCGCCGTACGCGCTCGAACAAGCGATAACTGCCGCCATATAAATCGTCCATGGCAATGACGTGGCTACCGGAATCGAGTAGATCTAGTACCGTGGCTGCTGCAGCCAGGCCAGAGGCGAAAGCAAAGCCAGCTGTGCCTCCTTCCAATTCCGCTACGCAGCGCTCGTACGCCAGCCGAGTCGGGTTTTGCGTACGCGAATACTCGTAACCTTGGTGTACGCCCGGGCTCTTCTGCACATAGGTGGAGGTCGCATAAATGGGCGTCATGATCGCCCCCGTACTGGGATCGGGATGCTGCCCGGCGTGGATCGCCAAGGTTCCTAGCCCCAGCTTCGCCTTCCCTGCGACGACCCTAGTCGGTTTGCTCATACCCTCTGTACCCCATCTGGCTTGACGTCAAAACGCCAATCTTACCCTTGAGCGGCCTTCCCAGCAGAGTCCTGACTTGAGGAAGCGTTCATAAACCCGTGAGCCATCTCAGCCTGCTCGCACTCTCGCTTTGGCGTGCCGCCTGCAATCTTCTGCACGAACCTGAACAGCACGTCCTTGAAAGGTAAACCCCTCCCGATAGGGCACGTTCACGTCCAGAACCGTGAAAGTCATCGCAGACCTGCGAGACCCTGTCGCAATCTTTTACGAAAACTGTAAGCCTCGCGCAACATTTCTGTCATGCTCACGTCCTTCAAGTTCTTTCCCTATTCGTATGGCCGATCACCCTGTTCTGATCCACTATCACATCTTCAAGAATGCCGGCAGCAGTGTGGATTCAAGCCTGCGGCACTCTTTTGGCGATCGCTGGGGCAGTTTCGAAGGATCTCACGCACATGCCATACAATCCAGCTCACAACTAGACCAATTCATCGCTAGCAATCCTCATCTGTCAGCGATTTCAAGTCATCTGGCACGCCCTCCAGCTCCCGCTGGATGTTTGCCTATTGTCTTCGTCAGACATCCTTTGCTACGCGCCTATTCGGTCTATAACTTCACGCGTGCGGATTCCTCCCAGCCTTATTCCGATGTCGCGCAAGATCTCAGCTTTCCTGACTACATTGCCTGGGCCTTGAGGAAAAAAACCGGAAGCATCGTTATTCGTGACTACCAGGTGGTGCATCTGTCTGACGCCTCCTGGCGCGGCAATCACATTCTCGATGCTAGAGCGGAACGTTCGGATTTGGAGCAGGCATGCCAGTTACTGACCGACTGGGGGGTAGTGGGTGTCGTGGAACAGTTTGATCTTTCTGCACAAGTATTCCAGAGCATTTATGGACCACAGCTACCCGATCTGGTTTTCCAGCCGCGCTGGGAAAATGCAACGATCAGAGCTCCATTCTCTCCAGAAGAACAGCTGGTCCAGCTCAGGCATACCCTCGGGGAGACCCTCTATGCAGACTTCATGGAGGCCAACAAATTTGACCTTGCCCTGCACGTCCATGCCCAGTCCGTACTTGCCGATGCCGCGCAGCGCACGGGGCTGATGCCTGAAGCGGGAGGCAACGTCATTTGTTTCCAGGTCGGAAGCTGAGGATCTTGCCACCTGTATGGGTGGCAAGATATGCAACATTCCTGCATTTGCCCTAGCGATGCTGCACCTTATGCGTCCTATGACAGAATATTAGGCCATCCTGGGAGCTACGCATGAAAACTTTGCTTGTCACCGGCGGCGCCGGCTTCATCGGCGCCAACTTTGTATTGCAAGCCGTCGCTGACGGTATGCGCGTCCTCAACCTGGATAAACTCACTTACGCTGGTAATCTAGACACTCTCGCTTCGCTGAGAGATAGCGACCGGCACATCTTTGTGCAAGGAGACATCGGTGATCGAAGCCTGATCGATCAGCTGCTCACCGAATACAGGCCCAAGGCAATCGTGAATTTCGCCGCCGAATCCCATGTCGACCGCTCCATCGACGGACCAGCAGCTTTTATCCACACCAATGTCGTGGGTACGCTAGGTCTGCTTGAGTCGTCGCGTGATTATTGGCGCTCCCTAGACGGCATGGAGCGGGGGCAATTTCGTTTTCTTCACGTATCTACCGACGAAGTCTACGGCTCGCTCGGTACCGACGGAAAATTTTCCGAAACGACGCCGTACGCACCAAACTCACCATATTCCGCATCCAAAGCCTCATCAGATCATCTGGTGCGCGCGTTCCATCATACGTATGGACTTCCTACGCTCACAACCAACTGCTCAAACAATTACGGGCCATTCCAGTTCCCTGAAAAACTGATCCCCTTAGTTATCCAAAAGGCCATGTCCGGGGAACAGTTGCCGGTATACGGCGATGGCATGAACATCCGCGACTGGTTGTTCGTTGGCGATCATTGCTCGGCCATTCGCCATGTGCTGGATGGAGGTCGACTAGGCGAAACGTACAACGTCGGCGGAAATGCCGAGCGCACCAACATAACAGTCGTAAAAGCCATCTGCTCCCTGCTCGATGCCAAGCGACCGCTGCACGATGGCCGCAAGCATGAATCGCTCATCACTTATGTAAAGGATCGTCCGGGCCATGATCGCCGTTATGCGATCGACTCGAGCAAGCTGCAGCACGAGCTCGGCTGGCAGCCTTTGCACAGCTTTGAAAGCGGCATCGAGGCAACTGTTGACTGGTACCTTGCCAATCAGCCTTGGGTACAGCGCGTGCTCGATGGCAGCTATCGCATGGAGCGGCTGGGCGTATGAGTACACGCAAGGGCATTATTTTAGCCGGCGGCTCAGGGACGCGCCTTTATCCAATCACGCAGGCGGTCAGTAAGCAGTTGTTGCCGGTGTACGATAAACCGATGATCTTCTATCCGCTGGCCACCCTGATGCTGGCGGGCATTCGCGAGATCCTGGTGATCAACACACCACACGAGCAGGCACTGTTTCAGCGCTTGCTAGGTGATGGCTCGCAATGGGGCATCGACATCCACTATGCGGTGCAGCCCTCACCGGATGGCTTGGCGCAAGCATTCCTCATCGGCAAGAAATTCATTGGTGGCGATCCGAGCTGCCTTATTCTGGGTGACAACATCTTCTACGGCGTAGGTTTGACGGAGCGCCTCAAGCGTGCGGATTCACGACGCGACGGCGCGACGGTATTCGGCTATTGGGTCCGCGATCCGGAACGCTATGGTGTGGCCGAGTTCGACGCCAGCGGCCACGTCATTGGATTGGAAGAGAAGCCCGCGAAGCCAAAGTCACAATATGCCGTAACGGGCCTTTACTTCTACGATGCACGTGTATGCGATTATGCGGCGGAGCTAAAGCCCTCCCCGCGTGGCGAGCTGGAAATCACCGATCTCAATCGCCGCTACCTGGAAGACAACTCGCTGCATCTGGAACAACTTGGCCGCGGCTACGCCTGGCTGGACACTGGTACTCACGAGTCGTTGATGGAAGCCGGCAACTACATCGAGACGATCGAAAATCGTCAGGGCTTGAAAGTGTGTTGTCCTGAAGAGGTGGCGTACAACAACGGCTGGATCGATGCCGAGCAGGTCAGGCGGCTTGCGGGGCCGCTCATCAAGACAGGCTACGGCCAATACCTCATCCATCTCGTTGAACAGGGGCTCGTCAAATGAAGGTCGTCCAGACCTCCCTGCCTGGTGCCATCGTTGTTGAACCCCAAGTTTTTGGCGACGCACGTGGCTTCTTCTACGAAAGCTACAACCAGGTCAAATATCACGCTGTCGGCATCACTTCCGCTTTCGTGCAAAGCAATGTTTCGCGCTCCAGCAAAGGCGTGCTGCGCGGCTTGCACTACCAGTGGCCCAATCCACAAGGCAAGCTCGTCAGTGTGCTGGAAGGCGAGGTATACGACGTGGCGGTAGACATCCGCCGCGGCTCACCCACGTTCGGGCACTGGGCTGGGGTGATCCTCAGCGCCGAAAACCATCGCCATTTCTGGATTCCTGAAGGCTTTGCGCACGGCTTCTGTGTGTTGTCCGAGCACGCCACGTTTACGTATCAGTGCACGGCACTGTATGACGCGAAGGCCGATGCCAGTGTTCGCTGGGACGATGCAGCCCTTGGCATCGATTGGCCCATCAGAGCGCCTCAGCTTTCCGAGAAGGACCTCAAGGCTTCGCTGCTGGCCGACATTCCCACGGAACGCTTGCCCGTATTCGCCGAATGAACAACATCCTGCTGCTTGGTGCCAACGGCCAGCTCGGCCGTAGCTTTCTCGAACACCAAGAACTTTCGACATTTGGCCACATCGTTGCAGCCAGCCGTGATGGCGCGCGCTTCGACGGCGGCTCGGCCGAAGTGGCTGATCTTTCCTCACCCGCCACGCTGTCGACTCTGCTGGATAAAGTGCAGCCCGCCATCATCATCAATGCGGCAGCCTACACAGCGGTCGATCGCGCCGAGCAGGAAGAGTCCCTGGCCACCACGGTAAACGGTGAGGCCGTGGCCGTTATCGCCCGCTGGGCTGCCGCTCACCATGCCATGGTCGTGCATTACTCAACCGACTACGTTTTCGATGGGCAAGCTTCCATGCCCTATCCGGTCGACGCAGCCACCGCACCACTCGGTGCCTACGGCCGCAGCAAGTTGGCCGGCGAGCAAGCCCTACAAGCCAGCGGTGCCGCATACCTCCTGCTGCGCACTGCTTGGGTATATGCGCCGCACGGCCACAATTTTCTGCGCACGATGTTGCGATTGGGTGCTGACCGCGCGGAGCTGCGCGTGGTGGCGGACCAGTATGGCGCACCCACAAGTACGGACACCATCGTCAACGCGACGCTCGCCGCCTTGACCACTTGGCAAAATGCCGATGCCACACAGCGTGGCGCCATGCAGGGCATCTATCACCTTGTTGCAAGTGGCCACACCAGCTGGCATGGCTTCGCCAGCGCCATCTTCGAAAAAGCTCATGCCCGCGGGCTGATCCCGCAGCTCCCCCGTGTGCTGCCGATCGCCACGGCCGAATATCCCACACCGGCCAAGCGCCCCGCCTGGTCCGTGCTAGATAACAAGAGCTTCCAGCAACGCTTCGGCTATGCTCTGGCCGATTGGCAGGAAGGCCTGGACCAAGTCATCGACACTCTCGCAAAGCAGGCTCGATAAAACATGCTGATCCCCTTGATCCTCAGTGGCGGCAGTGGCACGCGCCTGTGGCCGGTGTCGCGCCGGAATCTTCCCAAACAATTTCTTTCCCTGAGCGGCAACGGCACTCTGTTTCAGCAGACGGTCGCCCGCACGAGGAAACTGCCCGACGTTACCGCTCCCGTCATCGTCGCCAGCGAAGACCATCGCTTTCTTGCGGCTGACCAACTGCTGGAAGTCGGTATCAAAGACGCCACCATTCTGCTGGAACCGGCTGCTCGCAACACCGCCCCGGCCATCGCCCTGGGCGCCCTGAAAGCCGTGGAACGCGATCCGCAGGCGCTCCTGCTGGTGCTGCCCGCCGACCACCTGATCGGCGATACGGAAAGCTTCGTTGCCGCAGTACAACAAGCCCTGCCCGCAGCTGGCGATGGTTGGCTGGTGACCTTCGGCATTCGTCCGGATCGTCCTGAAACCGGCTTTGGTTACATCCGCCGGGCGGAGCCGATCGGCAGCAGTGCGTTCCGCGTAGAGCGCTTCGTCGAGAAGCCTGACCTGGCCACGGCGGAAGGTTATGTGAAAGACGGTGGCTACGACTGGAACTCCGGCATGTTCCTATTCAAGGCAGCCCGCTACCTGGAAGAGCTGGGTCAGCACGCACCCGAAATGCTGGAGGCGGTGCGCAAGGCGTACGCCACTGGGCACGGCGACCTGGATTTCGTGCGGGTGGATGCTGATGCCTTTGCCAAGGTACCGGACAACTCCATCGATTACGCGGTCATGGAAAAGACTTCGCGCGCCGCGGTGGTACCGGTGAGTTGTGCGTGGAGCGATATCGGTTCGTGGTCGGCGCTGTGGCTGTCCGGCCAGCATGACGAGCAGGGCAATCAGCGTGAAGGTGACACGCTGACGGTCGACACGCGCAATTCGCTGCTGCGTTCGCATGATCGCCACATGATTGCCACGGTCGGCGTGGACGATCTGATCGTGGTGAGCACGCCGGATGCAACGCTGGTTGCGCATCGCAATGCGGCACAGGATGTGAAGAAGGTGGTCGACCAACTCAAGGCCTCGGGCCGCACCGAGCATTCGTTCCATCGCGTGGTCCATCGCCCTTGGGGCAGCTACGACTCGCTCGAAGCGGGCGGGCGCTTCCAGGTGAAGCGCATCGTGGTGAAACCCGGCGCCAGCTTGAGCTTGCAGAAGCATCACCATCGCGCCGAACACTGGATCGTGGTGTCCGGCACGGCCGAAGTTACCTGCGATGAGAAGGTATTCTTGCTGGCGGAAAACCAGAGCACCTACATCCCGCTCGGTAGCGTGCATCGCCTGCGCAATCCGGGCAAGGTGCCGCTGGAACTGATTGAAGTGCAGTCCGGCAGCTACCTCGGCGAGGACGACATCGTGCGCTTTGACGACGTGTACGGGCGCGCCTGATTTAGTTTTGTTGCTCCATAGATGTTTCGCCCCGGCAAAAAGCCGGGGCTTGGCGACGTAGGCATGCAAAGGCGCTGGGTCCCGGCTTCCGCCGGGACCACGATTCAGCACAGTATCGACATCCCCGCGACTTGATCCTGCCGCCCAAGGCGGCTGCAATAGCCGTTGTGCCCGCCATCATGCAGGCCGCTATCGCCCAAGGATCCCCCAGATGTCTCGTCTGCCAAGCCATTTCCGCCTGCGTCGCACGCTGACGCGCACTCACCTTTTCCTTATCGCGCTACTCGCCACACTGTGTGCTTCGGCAAGCTGCCTTGCCGCCCCATCCGCCACCCTTCCGCCCATCCGGCACGTCTTCATCATCATGTTGGAGAACGAGTCCTACCCGGTCACGTTCGGTCCGCAGTCGATCGCGCCCTACCTTGCGCGCGAGCTGCCCAAGCAAGGCGCGCTGCTGCCTAACTACTACGGCATCGGCCATTACAGCCTGGACAACTACATCGCGATGATCAGCGGCCAGGCGCCCAATCCAGATACGCAAGCCGATTGCAACATCTATAGCGAATTCGTGCCCACGGCCAAAAAGCCGGATGAAAACGGGCAACTGCCCGGTACCGGTTGTGTGTATCCCAAGCGCGTAACCACCCTCGCCAACCAGCTCACCCAAGCAGGCTTTACCTGGAAGGCCTACATGGAAGACATGGGCAAGGATCCCGGGCGCGAATCTGCGACCTGTGCGCACCCGTCCATCGGTACCACGGACGTCACCGAACATGCGACACCGCAAGACCAGTACGCCACCAAGCACAACCCTTTCATGTACTTCCACACGATCATCGATGACAAGAAGTACTGCGACACTCGCGTGGTGAATCTCGATCATCTCGCCGGCGATCTTGCCAAGCTCGACAGCACACCCAACTTCATCTACATCACGCCCAACCTCTGCCATGACGGCCACGATGCACCTTGCAAGAACGGTGAACCCGGCGGACTGATTTCCGCCGACGCGTTCCTGCGCACCTGGGTGCCACGCATCGTCGACTCGCCGGCATTCAAGAAGGATGGCCTGCTGATCATCACCTTCGACGAAGGCAACGATGGCAAAGCTTGCTGCAACGAAAAGCCGCTGCCCGGCGGCCCGCAGCCGGGTGGCAAGATCGGTCCTGGTGGTGGCCAGATCGGCGCCGTGCTGCTATCGCCCTACATCGCACCTGGCACGCAATCCGAGACGGAATACAACCACTACAGTTTGCTGCGTACGCTGGAAGATATCTTCCGCCTGTCGCATCTTGGTTATGCGCAGGACAACGGGCTGCACACATTCGGCAGTGATGTATTCACTGCACATCCGGCATCAGGTAACTAAGTAAAAAAAGAACGCCCCCTTGGAACCTCAAGGGGGCGTCTTCCATCAATCGTATAAGACGGCTTTACCAGCCCGACGCATACACCAGGTTGTAAGCATTCACCGAGCCAATACCGGTGGCGAAATCCCAACCTGTACCCGTGCCATAAGCCGGGGCATACGACGAGGTAGAGGTAGACAGCACGCCATACGTGCCAGACGGCTTGTAGCAATTGTGCGTACCCGTGCAGTTCACGCTCATGTCGCCTTGCGTGATGTCGTAGAAGACACACGAACTACCCACGGTATTGCCGTTGCTGGAATTGCAGGTGGCGCTGCCCGAGGTGCCGTACTCCGTGCTGGCCAGCGAGTAGTACACCGGGTTCGGATTGCCGGCACCGCTGCTGAGGTTGTTGTGCTCGTTCACCAACGCCTGGATACCCGCCATGATCGGTGCCGCAAACGACGTACCACCGGCACCAGCCCAACCACTCGGCGCACCCGTGCAAGCGACACCCTGACCCGCGGTGTTGCTGTAGCAATACACGTAGTAGTGGCCCCACACACCGTTGGCTGCGAACAGCGACACGTCCGGGATATCCCGCACGCCATCGGCCGGGTTGCCCACGATCGACTGCCACGAAGGCTTCGCCGTACCCTTGCAGGTGCCGCTAACCACGCCCGAAGTGCTGGGGCTGCCGCTGGCGCATCCACTGGGGCCACCGCTGCCGGAGGCTGTGGTGAGGTAATACTCCTTGCCCGTCGTGCTGTTGCAGAAGCCGGTCTTGCCATACGGCGTGCTATAACCGGCCGCCTTGCTGAGTAGTGCACCGGCACAGGAGTCATTCCACGGAATTTCCGGAATGTATGACTTGGCCGAACCGTAGGTCGACGTATTGGTGGAGTTCCAATATGTGCTGTTGGTACCCGCATAGGTATCACCGAAATCGGTACCACCCACCGCGACGTTATAGGGCGTGGAAGCGAAACCACTCACGCCGATGCCATGCGTGGCGTTGCTGAGATCCGCGTCGCAGCTCGCCGCACCTTCGTCACCGGAAGAGACGAACACCGACACACCTTCCGACGCCGCCTGCTGATACGTGGAGATGTACGCCGCATTCGCCGTTGCACCGTTTTCAGCCTCGCATTCACCGTAGCTGATGCTCATGATCTTCGGCACCGACGTGCCATTGATCAGGTTCTGCACGGCGATCAGTCCGCCGAAGGTGGTGGAGGTATCTGCACACGACGCCAGTTCCAGCGCGGCGTAAGGCGCTGCAGCACCCGCATATTCAACGTCCAGCTCAGCCTCACCGTCATTGCCGGTCACATCACCCGGATTGGTGCAACTGCTCGGATGCACCTGAGTAAAATTGGCTGTGGGTAGACCAAACGTAGAGCGGAACGTAGTGATGTCGCTGGCCGAATACACATTGGTGTCTTCAACCAGCACGATGGTCTGACCCGTGCCGTTCACCCCTGCGTTGAACAACGGATTGAGGTTGTAAATAGTCGCCAGATCCGCCGGCGTCGCCGCTTGATACGTGCTGCTGCCGCTGGTGAACGTGTAGTCCACGTGTTGCTTGTAGTTGCGGTGCGGACGGAAGTCGTTCAGCGACACCACACCCTTCACCACGCCGGCAAACGCGCGCGGAATCTGCGGGTTGCTCATGTTGGCGATATGGTTTTCGCCATTTACGTTGAGATGGTGAACTTCGGTGGCGAACGCATTGCGCACTTGCGCGGCCGTGCCCGAGAAGTCGATGGTCATGCCGCTTTCGTACACGCGGTTGACCGTGAAACCCTGTGACTTCAACCAGCTCGTGACCGCATCGATATCCATCTGCGATGGACCATAGTCCTGGCCGAACTCGGCCGCCGTCAGCCAATGGTGATAGTTGGGCGAACCCTTGGTGGTCTGTTCCTGCATGAAAGCTTCCAGCGCCGCCTCCCGATCGGCGGGACGCTGCAGTTGCAGGAGCATGTGATCCAGCTTAGTGGAATCATCGACACGGCCGCGATCATTAGCCGCCGTGGCAAACGGATTGACGTTGCCTTCGACGGCGACGCGATCGTTGTTGCTCGGCGCCTGCGTAATCTGCGGTTTGGACAACAGGCCGATGGTGGCGTGGCTGTTTGCGGAATAGGCCGAAGCAAGACTCATGGCCAACAGGGACAGCACAAACTTGGCAGCACGATGGCCGCCTGGACGTACGGAACCAAATCTCACGCGGAATCTCCCCAACAAGAAATAAGATTTGGTGCGAGGTGATGTTGCGATGCGTCCCGTACAGGCGGCGGCATGGCAAAGCCACGATGCACCCAACGAAAACCACAATCACGCGATGTCGCTCTTTATGTTTTCCTTTCGACTCCCCTCGATATCAGTGATGCACATGCGCGCGACGTAATTTATGTCATCCGTCGCCGATTTCTCCTTTGGGCGGCATTTCTAGCATGACGATTCGATGTCGAATAGCTGACACTGACATGAAGTGCGTCACAAAATTTTGTAGGCGCAAAATATTCCGCGAGAGCACTTAAGCACGACGCACTTAGGCGATGGATGCATGGCATCTGCATTCGCCGAGCCTGCATCGATCCAATTTCTGTAAGCCTCGCTTTCGCTCGCGCCTGCATCGAAGCAATGCTTTTGCCAGTGCGTTTTCTCCGTACATCCGCGCCACCCGATCGAATCGTTGTCTGCACAGGCCTTACTCGCATCGCAAATAAATAAGGCGCACAAGCACTGCATGAATGGCTGCGTTGCCGTGATGCCCATGTGAAGCATTGAAAGACACGATATGCACGTGTTCATCACGCTTTTTACAGAAACTTAGCGTCGCGTCCGCTCAACGCTTACGCAAGGAGACCAACGTGAATCACTATTCCAAGCTCCAGATGCTTCGCTGTGGCCGTCGCGCCCAACTTGTGGCAGCCGTGCTGTCCGCCTTTGCGCTACCTGGCGCCGCGATGGCTAGCGCATTCCAGCTTCCCACCGACAACGCTGCGGGCTGGGCTCGCGCGAATGCCGGTACCTCGCTGTTCCCTGACGATCCCACGGCAGCATTCAACAACCCTGCCGCCATGGCCTTCTTCTCGGCACCGGTACTGCAAGCCACCGCCACCGAGATCCGCCCCGATGCGCAATTCAACGGCACCACGCTGGATGTGGACGGCAACCCGACCAGCGGCGGTAATCCCAATGGCTTCGGCCGGTTCAAACCGTTTCCGGATCTGGCTGCCGTCGTACCAGTGAACGACTGGCTGGCGCTGGGTGGTTCGCTCACCGTGCCCTACGGACTTTCCAGCGTTTACAACTCCAGTTGGCAAGGCCGCTACTTCGGGACCCGCACGGATCTGCAATCCATCGCGATCAGCTTCTCGGCATCCTTCAAGCTCAACGATCAATTCTCCGCCGGCGTCGGTGTGCTCGGCCAACGCACCAAAGCGCAGCTCGACACCACACTCGATCCGAACGGTGCCGCGCAGGCACTCTTCGGTTTGCCATTGCCGCCGCAACAGGATGACGTGCAACTCAACGTCGATGTGAAACGGAAAGCCTCGTTCGGCTATTTCGGTGGCTTCGTGTTCAAGCCGACCGATCTGGATACGTTCGGCGCGACCTATCACTCGCGTGTCAAGAACACGCTGAGCGGCACCTACAACCTCTACGGCAGCACAGCCGGCAAACAACTGCTTGCATTGGCGCCCGTGCTCGATCCGGCCTTGCCCACACTCAACCCGAACGGTGCAAGCGCAAGCGCGGCGTTGGACACACCTGCGTACGGTACGGTCGATTACTTGCACAAGTTCTCCGATCGCCTGTCAATTGCCGGCACGGTGAAGTGGACGCAATGGTCCACCTTCAAGGATCTGATCTTGACGTCGGAAGGCCAGACGCTGGTGGCGCTGCCTGAACACTACCGAGACAGTTATTTCTTCGGCGTCGGCGGCGACTACAAGCTCACCGATCAATGGACGTTGCGCAGCGGTATCGGTTACGACCAAACGCCCACCGTTACCCTCAGCCGCGATCCGCGCGTGCCGGATGGCAATCGCAAGTTGCTGGGTTTCGGAATCGGCTACAAAGCCACGGACCACATCGGGATCGACCTGGGTTACCAGCATCTGTTCGTGGGACGTACGCCTGTGCATCTGGCCAACCAGCCGTTGCTGGGTGCGGGTACCATGAATGGGTATTTCGATGATTCGGGGGATGTGGTGAGTCTTACGGGGACGTATCACTTCTGACCATCGCGAGAGATTGCTCCCTCCCCTACTCCCGTAGGGGAGGGAGCAGTTCACGCAAGTCAAAAATCAACAGCACCACTGAACAAAAACGTCCGATGATCATCCAGCGGCACAAACGTTTCATTGAATGTCGGGCTGTATAAATTCCGCGCCAGCACATTCCGCACACCCAGCGTCACACTCCAGCGCTGCGCCCGGTAGAACACATTCATATCTACTCTCGCCTGCCCCGATATCTGTATATACGCGCTGTCGTCGGACATCTCGCCAATGCTGCGGCTGCGCGCCAAGACACCGCCTGCCATGCCGAATCCACGCAACCAACCGTGCTGGAACGCATAACTGGTCCACAGGTTGAAACGCTGCTGCGATTGCCCGGTAGCTGCAGAGCCGTCATTGTTGTGCACCGAGGCACGCGTGTAAGCCGTGCTCAGATTCAAGCCCGGCGCCAGCTGTCCATTGAACTCGATCTCGATACCCTGGTTCGACTGCCCCGGCCCGCTAACGATGTAGTACGGCGGCTGCAGCGAAATCAAATCATTACTGTGATCAAGCATGATGCGATACGCGGCCACCGTCAGGCGTGCACGATGCTGAAACAGATCGAACTTCGCACCCGCTTCAAGTTGCCGCGACAGCGACGGCGGCAGTGGGGCGTTGTTCTTGCCCAGATCCACATCCGGCTGAAAGCCGTTCGACGTATTCGCATACAGCGACATATCCGGCGTCAGCTTGTAGACCAGCCCGAAATTGGGCACCCAATGAACCTTGTGCAGATTCCATGGCGTACCGTCTGCATGCGTGGTGTCCAACTGATAGCTGGTACGGCGCACCGCCAGCAAGACTTCAAATTGGCTGCCGAAGTTGATCTGGTCCTGCAGGAACACACCGCTTTCCGTGGTCCACGGCGTGCCGGGTATATAACCGTTGAGGTAGTCACTCGACGATAACTGAGAGGCTGGCGTCTGCAGCGGTCCACTGGTGAAGATGTTGTAGGCGATGCCAGCACCGCCATTGCTGAAGGCATCAAGGCCACTGCCGATCTGTATCCGCGAATAGTCGACGCCCAACATCGCCGTATGCTGCATCCAGCCGTGCCCAAACGCCGCCACCAGGTCGTTCTGCAAGGTGTAATACGCGTCGGACGCACGATATTGCTGCCCCACCGCACCTACGTCGCCCGAAAAGTCCATGCCGCTTACCTGCCAATTCTGCAGGTCCATCGTCTCGCGCACGTATTGCGCCCGGCTGCGAAACGTCCAGGTGTCGTTGAAGCGATGCTCCAGCAGGTAGAACAGCCGCCGCGTTTCCACCGAGCTGTGGTCGTTCGGATTGTCCAGCAAGATGCCAGGGGGCGAAGCCGATTGCACCGTATCGCCGAGCAGCACCACATGGTCGGGTATGGGCACGTGATTCATCATCCACGACATGCCGGCAATGAACGTCGTGTCCGGCGTTGACCAGCCCACCGATGGCGCGACGTAGCGATTGCGCTGCCCGCGCATGCCTTGCGGCGTTCGGTCAGCCACGTCGCCATTCAGTACCAGGCGATACGTCAGGGACTTGCTGGCATTCAATGGACCGGCCAGATCCAGGCCAAGCTGTTTTTCGCCGTGCTCTCCGATCGACCAGCTGAGGTGGCGCACCGGATCGCTCTGCGGTTTTTTCAGGACCACGTCAATCAGGCCGCCGAAATTGTTGTACGCCGACGTATCGCCCAGCACGGCTTGCGGCCCTTTCAGCACTTCAACGCGCTCCAGGGCAATCATCGGCGGATAGTCGCCAATGCCGAGAACGTTGTTCGGCATGCCGTCGGTCATGCCGTTGCCGGCGATGAAGCCTCGCACGTCGAACACCGGCAGCCCGCTGGTGCCATCCACGTACTGGGCGCCCGCCACGTTGCGGATGGCATCGGCGATGGTCAGCACTTGCTCCGACTGCAGCAGGCTTTGCGTGACCACGCTGACCGATTCCGGCACGTCCAGCGGATCGGCCAGCATGCGCCCGGGCCCGCTGGTGACGTCGGCCATGAATCCTGCATCCCGCCCCACTAGTCCGATCGCCTGGATCGGCGGCAACAAGACCGTGGTCGATTCGTCGGCGGATGGACGTTTGGACGGCTGAACGGAAGCATCCGCGCGTGGCTTGACCACGACCGTGCGTGCGTCCACAAAGTCAAACCGCATGTTCGTGCCGTCCAGCAGACGCGCCAGCGCCGCCTCCGGCGTCAAGCTGCCGATGACCTCATGCGAACGCAAGGCATCCACCGTCTTGCCGGCGGTAAGCACCTGCACGTTGGCCTGCTTGCCGAAGGCGATCAACGCCGTGGCCAGCGACTGCGCCGGTATCTCGAAACGCATGCCAACCGATTGCTCCGCTGCATGAACTGGTAAGGCACCAGCCATCCATGCAACGACCCCCATTGTCAGGCCGCCGTAAGCTGGCAGCCAGGCAAACCACCTCATGACATACGTCAACTCTGCGCCAAAGCACGAGTGTGACACGCAGCTTATCGGTTGGCATCACCCTACGAGCCATAAAGACGATGCGACGCGCTGCATATCTGTTGGCTTGCAGCAAACTTGCAGCAAACGGAGATATAGGCTGGGGTGCAAACCCAGCATTGCCATACCGGTCAAGATAACGATGCCGGTGCTTGCGCCCCAACCTGCATGCCGATCAGCGTTGAACGTGCCTTGCGTCGGACAGCACCACCCCACCGGCTTCCCTGCTCACCTGCAACGGAAACACCTGCGGCAAGGCTTCTATCCAGCTATCGATGGCATCGGTACGGATGGTGCCGGTGTAAATCAACGCATTCAGGTTCGGGTCCGCGACATGCAGCGGTTTGCCGGCATAGCGGTTGAGGTTGGCGACCACTACGCCCAGCGGTTCATCGATGAACTCCAGGCGGTTGCTGCGCCATGCCGTCGCCTGCGCCGGCGTAACGATGTCGACCGTCATGCTCGATGCATCGGGATCGTAGGACACGCGCTGTCCTGCCGTCGCTTCCAATGAGTTGTGCTGACCTGCATTGGCGTGCCGGTCGGCAATCGCTACGCGCCCCTGGGTCACCGCAACCATCACGCGTTCGCCAGTGCGGCGCACGTCGAACGCGGTGCCGATATCGCGCACCGTCACGTCGCCCACCATCACCACGAAAGGCCGGCGGCTGTCGTGCACCACCTCGAAATAGGCTTCACCGTTGCGCACCTCGACATCGCGCTCGCCGCTGCCGTACTTCACGCTCAGGGTGGAATCCGCGCCCAGCGCCACCTTGGTGCCATCAGGCAAGGTGAAGTCGCGGTTTTGCGCAATGCCACTTTGGTAGACCTGCGCGGTAATCCCGGCAGCATGCTGTGTCCAACCGATATAGACCGCACCGCCCAGCATGACGGCTGCGATCGACGCGGCGGCTGCCAGCGGCAGCCAGCGCCGCTGCGCAGAAACCGGCCGCACGAATTCCTTGGCCAGCGACTGACGCGACACCTGATCGAGCGTACCCAGTTGCTCGGCCAGTGCGCTTACCTGCTCAAACGCCTGCAGGTGCCGCTCGTCTTCGCTCGTCCACGCCAGCCACTGCTCGGCGACATCATCGCCCGCACCTGGCTCACGCAACCTTGCCCACCATTCCGCGGCGACCTGCATGGTTTGATCCTGTGGTTGACTTGCCATCACGGCACCTCCTTCTCATCCACACGCGCGCGGCAATGAGCCAGCGCGTGCGCGACGTGGTAGCGCACCATGCGCTCGCTGAGTTTCATGGTTTGCGCGACGTGGCTGAAATCGCGCCCTTCGATCACATGCATCACAAACGCCTGGGCGGCCTTGGCCGGAAGCTCCTTCAAGGCGCGGCGAACGCCAGCCACCTGCTCCACCGCCACGGCGTGATGATCCGGGCTGTGCTCGTCCACCTGCTCGTCCTGCGATTGCACCACCGCAAACTCACTGCGCACTTTGCGCTTGCGCAGTCGATCGATGGCGAGATTGCCGGCCACCTTGAACAAATAGCTGCGCAGCGAATCGACTTCTTCGCGGTTGTCCATGGTCAACATGCGCAAATACGCTTCCTGTGCGACTTCCTGCGCATCCGACAACGAATTGAGGCGGCATTGCAGAAAAGCGATCAGCGCGCGGTTCTGCTCGCGAAATAGCCTTTCGATGTCGCTGACATGCACGGATAGCGTCACGGCGCTCATACCTTACGGACCGTTGCCAGAGCCTGCCACAACCGGAAAGGGGATGCGCGACGCTTCATGCGCAGCACGCCTGAACGCAGGCACCGGCGGCGCCAAGGCATTGAGCAGCAATTGCTCGGCCTCCAGCCGCAAGGCTTCGCGGCGGCGGAAGGCGGCACGATGATTGCTCGGTACCTCCGCCTCTGACTTATGCGGCAACGACGCCGGCAACGCGTACCAGCCACCGCCGATGCGCTGGCCGCGCTGTTCTTCCCAGAAGGCATCGTAGTCGGAGAACAGCGGGCGGCCGCTGCGACGCAGAGGGTGCGCATCGTTGCTGATCGCCACCATCCGCTCGATGCCATAGTGGCGGGCAAAGGTGTAGACCAGCGACAGCATCAATTGCTTGGGCCGCATGCCATGCAGGATGCGCGTGAGTTCGCGCACCACATCCTTGGCATGGTCGCCGCGCGGCCCCTGCAGACAGCCGATCATGAGCGCCGGCAGCTCGTCCGCGATGGAGAAGACGATGCTATATAGCGGCTCTTCATTCACATCGCACAGCTGCAGGCATAGCTCACCTTCGCAACCCTTGTAGATGGGGGGCCGCAGGCACAAGGTGAGAAGGGAGCCATCCTTGGCCGTCAGGCTTCCTAGACTGGCATGGCCCATGGCATAGACCAGCTCGTACAAACCGGAGGGCAGGTGTGCTTTGGCAAAACGGTAGTGCTGCTGCAGATAAGTCAGCCGATCGCGCCGATGCCAATGCGCATTGACGTAGCGATGCATATGCCGCTCCAGCAGGCGCGGATCGCGCCTCCGATAAGCGTGCAACACCGGGTCAGCGGCAATCAGAGCGAGAAAACGCTGATGCTGCGCCGCCATGCCCAGACTGCGCAGGAGGTACTTCAGCGCCGTGACGCCGCGCTTGTACCAAGGGCCGGTCCAGTCCTGGCGGTGGCGTAGCGATTCCAACAAGTTCGACAGCGCACCCGGCTGCGCTGCCTCGTTGACGGCAGCACGGGATCTGTCAAAGAACGGCGAAGTACGGGCACGACGAGCATCAGGCGCATAGGCGCCGCGAGGCAGAAAAGCTTCCAGGCCGATATCCAGGACCCCGGCAGGGTGGCGGTTTGGCTTGTTCAAGGCGTTCGTTCCATCGGAAAAACATGGGCGGTTTTCCTGAAAGACGTTTGGGCCTGGGGATTTTGAAATGGCGCTGGGCACTCCCCTCTCCCGGAAGGAGAGGGGGCCCGCCGATCAATGCCGCGTATTTTCCGCCAATGTCTCCGGCTGCGGTGTCCCCATCGCCTGGAACAACGCCGCTGTATCCGCCAGCCGCGACGCCCGCGCCTGGATCTCGGTCAGCTTCGCGTTCTGCCAATGCTGCTCGCTCAGCACCATCGCGGGATACGACGTACTGCCCAGGCGATAGCGCGCATCGGTATTGGCGAACGTTTGCTCCGCCGCCCTGGACGCTATCTGCGCCGCCTGCAGCGTGGCGGCATCCTGGTTCAACGCTGTGAGCGTATCCGCCACGTTCTGAAATGCATTCAGCACGGTTTGCTGATAGTTGGAGATAGCCGCGTTGTAGTCCTCGATAGCCGCCTTGCGCTTGGCGATCAGCTCACCACCGTGAAAGATCGGCTGCGTCAGCGAAAGCCCAGCGCTCCATACCGAGCCCGCGCTGGTGAACAGGCTCGATGGCTTGAACCCTTCCGTGCCTAGCGTCGCCGACAGCGAGATCTGTGGAAACAGATTCGCCGTTGCCACACCCACCTGTGCCGAAGCAGCATGCACGGCCGCTTCGGCGGCCAGCACATCCGGCCGTTGCCGCAACAGATCGGATGGCACGCTGACGGGCAGGCTTTCCGGCAAATGCAGGTCCGACAGTTTGAGATTCGCCGGCGCCTGGTCGGGTGTGCGTCCCAGCAACACCGCCAAGGCGTGACGTGCCTTTTCCGCTTGCGCGCGCAACGGTGGCAGCGATGTATCGATGCTGGCGGCCTGCTCCCGCAGACTCAGCACATCGTCTTGCGACGCCGCGCCGAGATTGTGCTGGCGCGCCGTTAGATCGGCCTGATCGTGCGCAAGCTTGGAAAGCCGCTCGCTGGTTTGCACTTGTTCTTCAAGCGAGGCGGCATTGATGGCAGCCATCACGATATTGGCCGCCAACGTACGCTTGGCGGCATCGAATTCGTAGGACTCCTGGTCCACTTGTGCCGCAGTCTGGGCAATGCCATGCCGCGTCGCACCGAACAGATCGAAGTTATAGCTGAGCGCAAGCTGCCCAGCGTAAACGTCGTACAGATTGGTAGGTGGGCCGAATGCCGGAAAACCCAGCGCACGCTGCCGGCTGCTTTGCGCTTGCGCGTCCAGCGACGGCAGCATGTTCGCGCCGATCTGCGCGCGCAGCAGCTGGTGGGCCGCCTCCAGCGTGTGCTTGGTCGCCGTGAGCGAGGGATTGTTGTGCAACCCTTCCTCCACCCAGGCATCGAGCGTGTCGTTGCCGTACTCGCGCCACCACTGCGGCACGGCACGTTCGCCCAGGCTGTAGTGCTGCGATACGCCGTCCACCTTGGCGGTATCGGCCGGCAGTGGCTCGGCGGTGTAATGCGCCGGTGCAGGCGAAGCAGGCGGCTTGGCAGGTGGTGCAAACGCGCATCCAGCCAGGACCACCGCGGCAGCAAGCGCTGATAGACGCCATCCAGAAATCATGATGTTTGCGGGCTTCATGTAACAGCCTCCGGTTCCCTGGCGGGTTCATCGGCACGTACGCGGAACCAGGCCGCGTACAACGCCGGGAGATAGAAAAGCGTGAGCACGGTGGCAACCGTGATGCCGCCCATCAGCGCGGTGGCCATCGGACCAAAGAAGTTGCTGCGCAGAAGCGGAATCAATGCAAGCACCGCTGCCGCGGCGGTCAAAGTGATCGGGCGGAAGCGCCGCACCGTGGCACCAACGATGGCCTCCCACCGTGGATGGCCGGCGCGGATATCCTGCTCGATCTGATCCACCAGAATCACCGAGTTGCGCATGATGATGCCGAACATCGCAATCGTTCCCAGCATCGCGACGAAGCCATACGGTTGATGAGCAACCAGCAGAGCGACGATCACACCGATCAACCCCAACGGCGCCGTCAGCACCACCATGAAGGTGCGGCCGAAGCTTTGCAGCTGGATCATCAACAGCACCAGCACCGCAACCAGCAACACCGGCATCTGTACGTTGACCGAATCTTGCGCCTTCTGGTTCTGCTCCACCGAACCACCGACTTCGACGCGATAGCCCACCGGAAGATGTGCACGGATATCAGCTAATTGCTTGTCGACGGTATTGGTGACATCGAGACCTTGTGCGCTGTTGCGTGTATCGGACTGCACGGTGATGGTCGGCTGGCGATCGCGTTCCCAGATCACGCCGTATTCCAGGCCGTAAGCCACATGCCCAAGCTGGGCTAAAGGAATCGCCGTACCACTGGCAGTGGGTATCGCCAGGCGTTCGATCTGATCAGGATGAATGCGATCGCCTCGCTCACTGCGCAGATCCACGGCAATCAGCTTGTCGCGTTCACGGAACTGCGTCACCGTGGTGCCAGACAGGTTCATGGCCAGAAAGTCGGCAATGTCCTTCGAGGTAAGGCCAAGCTGGCGTGCCTTGAACTGATCCACCTCAAAGCGCACGGAACGCTCGGCCGGCTCATCCCAGTCGAATTGCACGTTGGTGGTATCCGGATTCGCTCGCATCACACCAGCCACTTGCTCAGCAATGCCACGCACGGTCGCGATGTCGTCGCCTTCCACACGGAACTGCACCGGAAAACCGACCGGCGGGCCGTTTTCCAAACGGCTGACACGCGTGCGCACGGCGCTGAAGTCGCGTTTCAATTCGCCTTCCAAATAATTCGCAAGCTCCTCGCGTTGCTTCACATCTTTCGCGGTAATCACGAACTGCGCGAAATTGGGCTGAGCCAGCTGTTGATCCAACGGCAGATAGAAGCGCGGTGCACCACTACCGACGAAGCTCACGTAGTTGGCGATGTCCTTGCGACCTTTGAGCACCGCTTCAAAACGCTGGGTTTCGCGCAGTGTCGCCGCGTAGGAAGCTCCCTCGGGCAAGCGCAAATCCACCAGCAATTCCGGTCGATCAGAACTGGGGAAAAACTGCTTGGGCACCAATGCGAACCCACCCAGGGCGATCACGAACAGCACTACCGTCGAGAGCAGCACCAGCCAACGCTGGCGCAAGCACAGGTCCAGCCAGCCACGGAAGCGGCGATAGAAGGTGGTATCGTAAATTTCGATCTCTTCGCCATTGTGAACAGGCTGCACGGCTTTCGCCGCCCGTGTCTCGTTCCAACGTTGCGGGAGAAAACGCGCCCACCACTCCTGCCCCGGTTTGGCACGTTCGTGATGTTCCGGCAGCATGTGATAACCCAGCAGCGGAATCACGATCACCGCTGCCAGCCAGGACACCAGCAGTGCAATGGCGGAGACTTCGAAAATCGAGCGCGTGTACTCGCCGGTACTCGATTTGGCCAAGGCGATCGGCAGAAAACCCGATACCGTCACCAACGTGCCGGTCAGCATGGGAAACGCCGTGCTGGTATAGGCGAACGCAGCGGCCTTCACGCGTCCCCAGCCCTGCTCCAGCTTCACCGACATCATTTCGACCGCGATGATCGCATCGTCCACCAGCAGGCCCAGCGCCAGTACCAACGTACCTAGCGAGACCTTGTGCAGGCCGATGCCGAACATGTCCATGCACAACGCGGTAGCTGCCAGCACGAAGGGAATGGAGATCACCACCACCATGCCGGTGCGGAAGCCCAGGCTCAGCAGGCTTACCAACAGCACGATTCCCACTGCTTCGGCCACCGACTCCAGGAAGTCATCCACCGAATGCGAGACCGCGTGCGGCATGCTGGTGACTTCCGATAGCTTCAAGCCGGCCGGCAGGCGTTTCTGCAGCTCGCCGATCTTCCCGTCCAGCGCCTTGCCGAGATGGATCACGTCGCCGCCCGGCTGCATGGTCACACCGATACCCAGCACCTGCTGACCCATGAAGCGCATGGTCTGACTGGGAGGATCGTCGTAGCCGCGCTGGATGGTGGCGATGTCGCCCAGACGGAAGCTTTTGCCATTGATGTGCAGCAAGGTATTCGCCAGCGCACCCATGTCGTCGAGCTGACCGCTGGGGCGCACGAACACGCGATCATCTGCCGTGGTCAGCACGCCGGTGGAAGCCACCGCATTCTGGTCGTTGATCGCTTGCCCGATTTGTTGTGGGCTGATACCGAGCTTGGCCAGCGTCGCGTTTGTCACGTCGATGTAGATGTGCTGGTTCTGGTCGCCGAAATAATCGACCTTGCCGATGCCCGGCACACGCAGCAGTTCCACGCGCAACTGATCGGCGTAGTCATGCAGTTGCGCGGGTGTGTAGCCATCGCCTTCCAGCGCATAGATGTTGGTGTAGACGTCGCCGAATTCATCGTTGAAGAACGGCCCCTGCACGCCTTGCGGCAGCTGTGCGGCAATGTCGCCGACTTTCTTGCGCACCTGATACCAGGTTTCCGGCACTTCCGACGCGGGTGCCGAATCCTTGATATTGAAGAAGATCAGCGATTCACCGGGGCGCGAATAGCTGCGCAGGAAATCGATATCCGCCGTTTCCTGCAGCTTGCGTCCAATGCGGTCGGTGATTTCCTCCTGCACCTGCTTGGCGGTCGCGCCGGGCCAGTAAGTCTGGATCACCATGACCTTGAAGGTGAACGGTGGGTCTTCCGATTGCGACAGGTTCTTATATGACAGCACGCCAAACAGCGCGATCAGTCCCATCAGGAAAAACACCAGCGACTGATGGCGCAACGTCCACGCGGAAAGATTGAAGCGCTCCTCGTGGCTCATTGCGGCGCATCCTCGGCATGCGGTGGCGCGATCGGCGTGACCTTTTCGCCCACCGAAACGGTATGCACGCCTTGCATCACGATGCGCTCGCCGGCTTTCAGGCCATCCGACAGCAGTACGTCACGTTCGCCATAGCGCGCCACCGTTACCGGGCGCAACGCCAGTTTGGAATCGCTCGGGTTCACCACCCACACGGCAGGGTGTTCGTCCTGGTGGAACAAGGCGGTCGCCGGAATCTTCACCATGCCTTCGGCAGCGTGGGCTGCTTGTAGGGACACATCCGCCGTCATGCCAAGCTGCAGCGAGGCATCCGCGTGATCGACCGTGAGCTTGACCAGATAGGTGTGCGACTGCGCATCCGCCGCCGGTGAGATTTCGCGCACCCGTGCGGTGTAGGCGTGGCTCGGCAACGCGGGCAAGCTCACCGTGGCGGCCTGCCCGATGGCAATTCGATCGACACGGCTCTCCGGCACGTCGACATATACCTCGCGCTCGCCGGACCAGGCGAAGCCGAACACTTGCTGCCCGGCCGCCAGCACCTGGCCTACGTCGGCCTGCCGGCTGGTGATCACACCATCATGATCGGCCATCAGCGTGGTGTAGCGCAGCTGGTTCTGGGCGAGTTCGTACTGCTGCTTCGCCTGATCGCGGCCGGCCAGGGCAGAGGCGTAGTTGTCCTGTGTCTGTTGCCACTGCAGCTGGCTGATCAGGTTCTGCTTGAACTGCGCATCGTCGCGATCATGCTGTTGGGTGGCGAAGACCAGGCGATGCTCCGCGGCCTCCAGCGCCGCCCTGGCGTTGGCGAGCTGCTTGTTCTCATCGGCCGGATCGAGCTTGGCCAGCGCCTGCCCCTGCTTCACCTGCTCGCCGGGATCGACGTAGCGCTCAAGCAACTGCCCGCTCACGCGGAAGGACAGCGGCATCTCGTAGCGCGCATGCACGTCGCCCGGGAAGCGGCCGGCAACGGCGCCATCGGTCGCCTGTACCGGCATGGCGATCACCGGCACGGCCGCGTCCGCCTCGGGCGCCTTCCGGCTGCATCCGGCCTGCAAAACCAGGGAGATGGACACCGCCATGGGCAGCCAGGCGTGCCGCGCCAGCCCGCGCAGCGTGGGGAAAGGTGGATAGCTCACGAAAGGCTCCTGGGGGATGGAGGTGCTTGGATACGGTTCCGGACTCTAATCCATGATCGTATTCAAATACAACTATGTATTTCGATACACGTGCCATTCGTCGTGGTACCATTTGGCATGCCACGCAAACGCCTTACCCGAGAAGAAAGCCGCGAACAGACCCGCGAGCGCCTGCTGGAAGCGGCCGCGGCAGTCATTGTGAAAAAAGGTCTGGCCGGCACCAGTGTCGAGGACATCGCCGGGCATGCCGGCTACACGCGCGGTGCGTTCTATTCGAACTTCAAGAGCAAGACGGACCTGTTCATCGAACTGCTCAAGCGCGACCACGGCCATATCCAGGAAGATCTGCAGCAGTTGCTGGATGCGGAACTGTCGAACGAAGACCTGCAAAAGCAGCTGGCCCAGTTTTATGGCCAGTGCTATCGCGATCACAACAGCTACATATTGTGGGCCGAGGCGCGCCTGCACGCCGTGCGTGACGCCAAATTCCGCCAGCGCATGAACACGCTGTGCCTGGAAAAGCGCGACATGATTGCCAGCTTCATTACGCAGTTCGATCAGCGTATGGGGCTGCAGCCATCATCCACCCCGCCGGCCGACCTTGCATTGGCGATGATGGCGCTGATCGATGGCATGCTGTATTTCAACATGAGCATGCCCAACGAAATATCCGATGCGGCCACGGCGTCTGTGCTGAGTACGGTCTTTACCGCGACGTTTTTTGGTGCGCAATCGAAGCTGACGTAGGTTGGGGTGCAAACCCCAACATCGCCGTGTTGATTGACCCGGGCATGTTGGGGTTTGCACCCCAACCTACGCAGGCTTCATTCCGACAGCTTTACGACGCAAACGATATTCGTCGTACCCCACATAAATGCTCGCGCCTAACACCATCAGCGCAAGCAAGTACCAAGTAATCAGATAGCTCAGGTGATTATTGGGAAAGTTAATCACCGTCTTGCCGCCTTCCGGCCACTGATTGCTGCTTGCCAGCGCTGCATCCGCATCAACGAAATAAGGCGCCACGTCATGCAGGCCGCGCGCGGCGGTGATCGCTGCCACGTCACGCGTATACCAGTTGTTGTGCGCAGGATCGTTGTGACGGAAGAACGTGGGCGGCTCGGACATCCGCAGCAAACCTGTCACCGTCACCTCACCCGTCGGCCCGGGTGCGCAATGACCATCACGCCCGCACCAGTCCACCGGTGCAAACCCACGATTGATCAGCACGACAGAACCATCGGCCAGGCGCAACGGCGTCATCACCCAAAAGCCACTGCCCTCGTCGGTGGCCGTCCACACTAGCGTCTGGCGGTCATGTAGAAACACGCCGCTGAGACGGACATGCAGGTATTCGTCTTTGTCGCCAGTCATGCCAGGCCATTGGTCGCGCATGGGTGGCGCGATCGGCGGTGCATGCACGCGTGAGTCGACACGGGCGATCAGGGCGCGCTTCCAGGCAAGGCGGTGGACTTGCCAGTTGCCGAGGGAGACGAAGCCGATGAAGAGGGCTGCCGCGAAGAGGCCGAGCAGGATTAATGCGACCGGGCCGCGTGGGGTGCGCGGCGCATCGTAGGAGGAGGTGTCTGGGGAAGCCATGCGGGCAATGATCGCATGAGCCGCAGACGCCAAGACGAAGTGCGTCGATTTGTAGGTTGGGGTGCAAACCCCAACATCGCGACGTGTGAAAGACAGGCGTTGGGGTTTGCACCCCAACCTACGCCGCTCGATTCAACTTTTTCGCAAGATTGCCCCACCCCAACCCTCTCCTCGAAGGGGATAAGAAGTAAAGGCAATCACGGCAAATTCCGTACATCCTTCATCATCGACGGCATCATGTTCTGGTTGAGGTGATACATGATCCAGATCGATCCGCTCAGCGTGATCACCACCAGCACTATGGTGAATACCAGGGCCAGCATGTTCCAACCGCCCTCGGATTTCGCATTCAAGTGCAGGAAATACACCATGTGCACCACGATCTGCACTGCGGCCAGCAACAGAATGAAGGCATCGGCCGGACCGGTCTTGGAGAACGCACCGGACATCACCAGCCAGAACGGAAGAATGGTGAGGAAGGCCGCCGCGGCAAACCCCGTCATATAACCCTTGAGGCTGACATGGATCTGGTCCACGCCATCATGGGCGTGACCGTGATGGCCATCGTCATGTGCATGCTGGGTGTGGTCGCTCATGACAGCACTCCCATCAGGTAAACGAAACTGAAGACGCCCACCCACACCACGTCGAGGAAGTGCCAGAACATCGACAGGCACATCAGCCGGCGCTTGTTGGCGGGAATCAGGCCCTTTTTGCCCACTTGCACCAGCAGCACGATCATCCAGATCAGGCCGCTCGTCACGTGCAAGCCGTGCGTGCCGACCAGGGTGAAGAACGAAGAAAGAAAGGCACTGCGCCCCGGCCCTGCACCGATCGACACCAGGTGGGTGAATTCAGTCAACTCCAGCCCGATAAAGCCTGCACCCAGCAGCCACGTCACGATCAGCCACGCCATCATCGGTCCGCGGCGATTGAGCTGCATCTCCAACACCGCAAAGCCGTAGGTAATCGAGGACAGCAGCAGCAGCGTGGTGTTCACTGCCACGATCGGCAGCTCCAGCACCTCTTTGGCCGATGGCCCACCCGCATATTCGCGGCCAAGCACGCCATAGGTGGCGAACAGGCAGGCAAAGATCAGGCAGTCACTCATCAGGTACAACCAGAAACCCAGCAGTGTGGCGTTTTCCGGGTGATGGTCTTCAGCCACGTGGAAGCGCAGCGCCTCCTCCGCACCACCGCTTCCGCTAACAGTCATGGTCATGTCGGACATGGCTCAAGCTCCGGCGCGGGCGGTTTCGACACGCCCCACTTCATCAGCGGGGATGTAGTAATCGCGGTCGTAATTGAAAGTGTGGTGGATGGCCACTGCCAGCAGCGCTACAAACGATATTGCCGCGATCAGCCACATGTACCAGACCATGGCGAAGCCGAAGATAAGGCTCAACACGGCCAGATACACGCCGGTACCGGTGTTCTTCGGCATATGGATGGGTAGAAAACCTTCTACCGGCCGACGCCACTTGTATTGCTTCATCTGCCACCAGGTGTCGATGTCATGCACCTGTGGCGTGAAGGCGAAGTTGTACGGCGGCGGTGGCGAGGAGGTGGACCATTCCAGCGTGCGTCCGTGCCAGGGATCGCCGGTGGTATCGCGCAGCTTGTCGCGATGAAGAATGCTCACTGCGAACTGCACGATCATCGCGGCAATACCAATCAAGATCAGGACCGCGCCGAATGCTGCGATCTCGAACCAGATCTGCAACGACGGATCATCGAAATGGCGCAGTCGCCGCGTCACGCCCATCAGGCCCAGCCAATACAGCGGCATGAAGGCGAAATAGAAACCGACCACCCAGAACCAGAACGAGACCTTGCCCCAGAACGGATCAAGACGAAAACCGAACGCCTTGGGGAACCAGTAATTGACACCGGCAAACATGCCAAACAGCACGCCGCCGATGATCACGTTGTGGAAGTGCGCAATCAGGAACAGGCTGTTGTGCAGCTCGAAATCCGCGGGTGGCACCGCCAGCAATACACCGGTCATGCCGCCGATCACGAAGGTCACGATAAACGCCACCACCCACAGCATCGGTACGTCGTACACGATGCGGCCGCGATACATGGTGAACATCCAGTTGAAGATCTTTGCCCCCGTCGGAATCGAGATGATCATGGTGGTGATACCGAAGAACGAGTTGACGCTGGCGCCCGAGCCCATGGTGAAGAAGTGGTGCAGCCACACCAGGTAGGACAGCACCGCAATCACCACCGTCGCGTACACCATCGACGCATAGCCGAACAGGCGCTTGCGCGAGAAGGTGGACGTCACCTCGGAGTACACGCCGAACGCCGGCAGCACCAGGATGTACACCTCCGGGTGCCCCCACACCCAGATCAGGTTGACGTACATCATGTAGTTGCCGCCAAGATCGTTGGTGAAGAAATGCGTGCCTGCATAACGATCCAGCGCCAGCAACGCCAGCGTGGCGGTCAACACGGGGAACGCCGCCACGATCAGCACATTCGCCAGCAGCGCTGTCCAGGTGAAGATCGGCATCCTCATCATGGTCATGCCGGGCGCACGCATCTTCACGATCGTGGCGATCATGTTGATGCCCGATAAGGTGGTGCCGACACCTGCGATCTGTAATCCCCAGATCCAGTAGTCCACACCGCTGTCCGGACTGCTAGGCAGCTCCGACAGCGGCGGATAGGCCAACCAGCCGGTGCGTGCAAAGACACCGATAAACAATGACGCCATGACGAGTACGGCGCCGGACACGGTCATCCAGAAACTGAAATTGTTGAGGAAAGGAAAAGCGACGTCACGCGAACCGATCTGCAACGGCATGACGAAATTGATCAGACCGGTGATGAACGGCATGGCGACGAAGAAGATCATGATCGTGCCGTGCGCGGTGAAGATCTGGTCGTAGTGATGAGCGGGCAGATAGCCCTCGTGCGTACCGAAGGCAATGGCTTGCTGTCCACGCATCATCAGCGCGTCGGCGAAGCCACGCAGCAGCATGATCAATGCCAGCACGATGTACATGATGCCGATCTTCTTGTGGTCCACGCTGGTGAACCACTCGCTCCACAGATAGCCCCACTTGCGGTAGTAGGTGATCAACCCCAGCACGGCGATGGCGCCTATCGCCACACCAATGAATGTAAAGATCAGGATCGGCTCGTGATATGGAATGTCATCCAGGGTGAGCCGTCCGAAAATCAGCTTGCCGAGGTCGGGAGAATGAAGAGTCATCGCGGCACCCGTGCTTCAGTTCACTGTGGATGAGCCATCGACATGGCCCCCTGGCTGTCGGATGAAGCGGATGCTTCACCGCCCCCGCTAGGCTCCGGCACACGCAGCATATTCATGCAGGAAGGGCCGGGCTGAAAACAGCGGTTGAGGATGGATTGATATAGCCCCGGCGTCACGCTGCCGTAGTACTGCACCGGATTTTTTTCGCTAGGCGCTTCCAATGCGGTATACGTCGCTTGATCCAGCGTATCGCCATGACTTTTCGCTTGCGCCACCCACTTGGCAAAGTCGTCTTCGCTCATGCCGTGGAAGGTGAAGTTCATGTACGAGAAACCGGCGCCGCTGTAGTTGGCGGACATGCCCCAGTAATCGCCGGGCTTGTTGATCACTGCCTGCAGCGTGGTTTCCATGCCCGGCATGGCATAGATCTGTCCAGCCAGCGCAGGAATGAAGAACGAGTTCATCACGGTGGACGCCGTGAGGTTGAAGTGGATCGGCCGATCCACCGGCGCCGCCAACTCGTTCACCACTGCCAGGTTCTGCTCGGGGTAGATGAACAGCCACTTCCAGTCGAGCGCCACCACGTCCACTTCCAGCGGCTTGGTATCCACCGGCACGACCTTTCCGGCCGCAATGCGATCGAGGGGACGGTACGGATCGAGCTTGTGCGTGCTCACCCAGGTGATCGCGCCCAGCGCAATGATGATCAACAACGGTGCCGACCAGATCATCAACTCCACGATGGTGGAGTGATCCCAATTCGGATCGTAGTGCGCCTTTTCGTTGGACGCCCGATATCGCCACGCGAACACGAGCGTAGCGATGATCACCGGCACCACGATCAGCAGCATCAGCACGAACGAGGTGATGATCAGATCGCGTTGTTGCAGGGCGACGTCACCGGACGGCGACATCAGCACCGTGTGGCAGCCCGACAATGCCAGGGGCAGAGCTAGCAGTAGCAGTCCGCGGAGAGTCTTCATGGACATGACCGACGCAACCGAAAGAAAAGGGGGTACTGCTGTGTCGACAAGGTACGCCGATCGATAGGCCGCACGCAAATGGTTCGATGGCGATAGGGCATGCGCTGCGACATTTCGCCAGACTGCCACGCGTTTGTCATGCCCGTGCGCCGAAAACTGAGCGGTGTGTGACAGAGGATCGAATCCCCCATTTGGGGGAACACAAACGCGGAAATCACGCCAAATCACCGCATGAATGTCACGTTTGCGGAATGCGAAGAACAACATTTCTCGCCCCTAATAAAGCGAGGGAGCCGCTTTTGACAAGCACCACAAATGCCATCAAACACAAAATACACCCACCCTCCCTAGCCTTGACGCCTCAACGGTGCCATGCTGTGCCCGCCGCATCCCTATCCGAGTAACGACGATGTCCAGTACGTTTGAGGATCAGCGCGAACCCGCCGGCTTGACCCCGGAAGATCTCGGGCGCATTCACGCCCACGCCCGCTTGGCGCCCGGCGAAATCGCCATCGGTGTCATCATCGGGCGAACCGCGGAATACTTCGACTTTTTCGTCTTCGGCATCGCCTGTGTGCTGGTGTTTCCGTCGGTGTTCTTTCCATTCGAGAGCCGGCTGGACGGCATGCTGCTGTCGTTCGCCATCCTCTCGCTGGCCTTTATCGTTCGCCCGCTTGGCACCACGTTATTCATGACGGCGCAGCGGCGCTGGAGCCGCGGCACCAAGCTCACCATCGCCATGTTCCTGCTCGGCAGCGCCACGGCCGGCATGGCATTTCTGCCCAGCTACAACACTATCGGCGGCTGGGCCATCGGCCTGCTCATGTTCTTCCGAATTCTGCAGGGCATTGCCCAAGGCGGCTCGTGGGACGGCCTGCCTTCCCTGCTCGCGCTCAACACGCCGCCGGAACGGCGCGGTTGGTATGCCATGCTGGGGCAGCTCAGCGCGCCGATCGGCTTCCTGATCGCCAGCGGTTTGTTCCTGTTCCTGCGCACGGAACTGGCCACCGATGACTTTATCGAATGGGGCTGGCGCTATCCCTTTTACGTCGCCTTCACCATCAATGTCGTGGCGCTGTTCGCACGTCTGCGCCTGGTGGTGACGGAGGAATATACCCTCGCCATGGAAGAGCGCGAGCTGGAACCCATCGGCATCATCGACATGCTGCGCCGACAGGGCTACAACATCTTCATCGGCGCGTTTGCCGCGCTGGCGAGCTATGCGTTGTTTCACCTGGTGTCGATCTTCCCATTGTCGTGGATCTTGTTGGGCACCACGCAATCGGTGAGCACGGTGCTGACGGTCCAACTGATCGGCGCGGTGGTCGGCATCATCGGCACCATTGCCTCCGGCGTCATCGCCGACCGTATTGGACGACGCAGCACACTCGGCACGGCAGCCGTACTCATCGGCATCTTCGCGCTGTTCGCCCCCTGGCTGCTGGGCGGCAACCAGATCGCGCAGGATGCCTTCATCATCATCGGCTTTGGATTGCTGGGCCTGTCTTACGGACAGGCCGCCGGCAGCGTCACCTCCAATTTCGAAATCCGCATGCGTTATACCGGCGCCGCATTGACCTCGGATTTCGCGTGGCTGATCGGTGCAGCCTTTGCACCGCTGGTGGCGCTGGGATTGTCGGTGCGCTTCGGCCTGGTGGCGGTGAGTGTGTATCTGCTCTCGGGCGTGGCGTGTACCTTGATTGCGTTGCGGGTGAACAGGGCACTGGCGACACGCGAGTGATGTAAGGCATCCGCCAACCAGAAACCACAGGCGGCAAAAGTATTTTCCTTGCATCAACGCACGAGCGCGCGTTTCCTGCGAGTGCATCGCGCAAAGCCGACACGATGCAAGCGAACCCTTTGACAAGCATTGGATTGGCAGCATGCTATGGTGCGTTGCCTTGAAGCGTCGCCCCGGCTTGTCGACAAATTTCTCTTGAAAAAAAACGGGACCACGTACCGTTTTCTTCAGGCGAAGAAGCGCACGCCACTCAGGTAACACGCAGGCAGCGCAACGATCGATGGGATGCATCAAGGACTGATAGACACCATGAATGATTATGATCCCAACAATCAATTGGCTCTTTCGATAGACGCCTCTTATCCTTGCAAACCAATCCCCTACCAACCCTCAACTCCAACGGAAAAGAGCAGATGTCGCTGATCAACACCGAAATCAAACCGTTCAAGGCCACCGCATACAAGGATGGCAAGTTCATCGATGTGACCGAGGCCTCGCTGAAGGGCAAGTGGTCCGTGGTGGTGTTCTACCCGGCCGACTTCACCTTCGTGTGCCCGACCGAACTGGAAGACCTGGCCGACCATTACGCCGAGTTCCAGAAGCTGGGCGTTGAGATCTACGGTGTTTCCACCGACACGCACTTCGCGCACAAGGCATGGCACGACACCTCCGACGCGATCAAGAAGGTGCAGTACCCGCTGGTGGGCGACCCGACCGGCGCGCTGACCCGCAACTTCGACGTGATGATCGAAGAAGAAGGCTTGGCCCTGCGCGGCACCTTCGTGATCAATCCGGAAGGCGTGATCAAGGTGTGCGAAATCCACGACAACGGCATCGGCCGTGACGCCAGCGAACTGCTGCGCAAGGTGAAGGCTGCACAGTACGTGGCTTCCCATCCGGGTGAAGTGTGCCCGGCCAAGTGGAAGGAAGGTGCCGCCACGCTGAAGCCGTCGCTGGACTTGGTCGGCAAGATCTAAGTTGCAAGTTTTGGCGCCGCCCGCAATGGGCAAGCGCCGCGGGCCCGGTACCCCCCCTCCCACCGGGCCCGCACCCTATACCTCGAGCAGACGTCGTCCATCCATGTTTTACCGGGTGCCGGCGGCGTCTACTCCAACATCAGGATTTGACGGAGAGACACCATGCTGGACAACGATCTGAAAGAACAACTCCGGGCTTATCTCGAAAGGGTGACCCATCCGATCGAGCTGGTTGCTTCCGTTGATGAAAGCGCTGCTTCGCAGGAGCTGTTGGGGCTGCTGCGCGACATCGAATCGCTTTCGCCGAAGGTGTCGCTGCGCACGAACGGCCACGACGCGCGCAAGCCTTCGTTTGCAATCACTCGCAGCGGCACGGACGTGAGCGTGCGCTTTGCCGGCATTCCGCTCGGCCACGAATTTACCTCGCTGGTGCTGGCCCTGCTGCAAGTTGGCGGCCATCCGCCCAAGGCGGAGCCGGAGCTGATCGAGCAAGTGCGCAACCTGGAAGGCGAATACGTGTTCGAAACCTTCATGTCGCTCAGCTGCCACAGCTGCCCGGATACCGTGCAGGCACTGAACCTGATGAGCGTGTTGAATCCGAACATCAAGCACGTCACCATCGACGGCTCGCTGTTCCAGGACGAAGTGAACGAGCGTCAGGTGATGGCAGTACCGACCGTGTTCCTTAATGGTCAGCCGTTTGACCAGGGGCGCATGTCGATCGAGCAGATCGTCAGCCGGCTGGACAGCGGCGCAGCACAGCGCGATGCCGAGAAGCTCAACGCCAAGGCGCCGTTCGAAGTGCTGGTGGTGGGCGGTGGCCCCGCTGGTGCCGCGTCGGCCATCTATTCGGCGCGCAAAGGCATCCGTACCGGCGTGGCCGCCGAGCGTTTCGGCGGGCAGGTACTGGATACGATGGCGATCGAGAATTTCATCTCGGTGTCGTACACCGAAGGCCCGAAGCTGGCTGCCTCGCTAGAACAGCATGTGCACGAATACGACGTGGATGTGATGAATCTGCAGCGCGCCGAGCAGCTGATTCCGGCGCAGGAAGAAGGCGGACTGATCGAAGTGCGCCTGGCTGGCGGTGCATCGCTGAAGGCCAAGACAGTGATCCTTTCCACCGGCGCACGCTGGCGCAATATGAACGTGCCGGGCGAACAGGAATACCGCAACAAGGGCGTGACCTACTGCCCGCACTGCGACGGCCCGCTGTTCAAAGGCAAGCGCGTAGCGGTGGTCGGCGGCGGCAATTCCGGTGTGGAAGCGGCAATCGATCTGGCGGGTATCGTGGATCACGTGACGCTGTTCGAGTTCGACAGCAAGCTGCGTGCGGATGAAGTGCTGCAACGCAAGCTGCGCAGTCTCCCGAACGTGAAGGTGATAGTGAGTGCGCAGACCACCGAAGTGCTCGGCGACGGCAACAAGGTAACAGGCCTGGCCTATACCGATCGCACCAACAGCCAGAGCCAGCACGTGGCGCTGGAAGGCGTGTTCGTGCAAATTGGCCTGCTGCCCAATACCGAGTGGCTGAAGGGCACGGTGAAGCTGTCGCCGCGCGGCGAAATCGAAGTGGACGCGCATGGCAAGACGTCGGTGCCTGGCGTATTTGCTGCCGGCGATGTCACCACCACGCCGTACAAGCAGATCGTGATTGCGATGGGCGATGGTGCGAAGGCCGCATTGAGTGCGTTCGATTACTTGATCCGCTTGCCGGTGGAAGTGACCGAAGAAGAAGAGATGGCGGCCTGATGGTTCCAACGGGTCGACGCAGGTTGGGGTGCAGACCCCAACATCACGCTCCTGATCGACATGGCGGTGTTGAGATTTACACCCCAATCTACACAACGCCAACCTCGCTTGATGTTTGACAGCGTGCAAGAATCAAACTTACACATGCACGCGCCACTATGAGCTTCCCCTGCATACGCTATTCCGTGACCCTGCCCATCTTCCTAACGGGGAGATGGGTTTGATGTGTGCCATCGTCATCATGGGTGTTACCGGCTGCGGAAAGTCGACCATTGCCACAGCCGTCTGCCAACGCACGGGTGCGTATCTGATCGAGGGTGATGAATTTCATCCGCCGGAAAACGTTCGCAAGATGAGCGCCGGCATACCTTTGACGGACGAAGACAGGCAAGGCTGGCTGGAGCGGCTGACGCAAGAAGCTGCCGATCGACTCACTGCATCCGAGCACGTGGTGCTCACTTGCTCTGCGCTCAAACGCCGTTATCGCGACACGCTGCGTAATACGGTGCCGAATCTTGGGTTTGTGTTTCTGGCATTGACACCGGAGCAGGCGACGGAACGTGTGGCGCATCGCACGGACCATTTCATGCCGGCTTCGCTGGTGGCTAGCCAGTTTCGTGATTTGGAAGTGCCTGATGGCGAGCCGCTGGTGCTTGCTGTTGAGGCGATCAAGCCGGTGGATGTGATTGCTGAGGAAGTGGTTGCTTGGTGGGGCGGGCTGGAATAAAACACAACGCGTAGGTTGGGGTGCAAACCCCAACATCACCATCTCTGCCATGGCGCCATGTTGGGGTTCGCACCCCAACCTACGGATTCACACGGAACTCAAGCTGCGCGGCAAGCCCATCCCAAGCAGCTCCCGATGCTTGGGCAAGTGCAATAGGGCACGCGTGTCGACGCCAGACCCCGCCCAGGATTATCGTGTCGGTATGAGCCTGCACCACCACACGCTGCACGAAGGCCGGCTGCTACACGTCGGCTGCGCGTGCTGCCAGCCTGAAAGTACCGCCTGCGGCGAACTGGAGCATGCCTGGGCAGACACCGTGGCGTTTCCATTGCGCGGTGTCTTCGTGAAGCACTACGACCATGGCGCAGAAGTAGTGGCGCACGTGGGGCAGGTAGTGTTCTTCAATGCCGGCGAAGCGTATCGCGTCAGTCATCCGGCGAAAGGCGGCGATGACTGCCTGGTATTACGTGCCAACAATGCGGTGTTACGCGAGATGCTCACCAGCCATGATGCCCGTCGTGCGGAACGCGAGCACAACCCCTTCCGCGCCACGCATGCGTCATTGCCAGCAGCCGTCGAACTGCAACGCAGCCTGCTTTGGCATGGTCTGCGCAGCGAGGAAGCTTCCATACTGGAAGTGGAAACGCGCGGACTGTCGTTACTCGATGCGGTGCTCAACCACACGTCTTCCGACGTGCAGCGCCGCGATGAAAAAACAACGCACCGCTCGCGCCGCCGCGAGCAATCCCACGCGGTGGCCGTACTGCTTGCCGATCAACCGAGCCGCGACTGGAGCCTGGATGAACTGGCGAAGCGCGTCCACGCATCGCCTTTCCACCTCGCACGCAGTTTCCGCAGGGTGTTGGGTGAACCGGTTCATCGCTATCAACTGCGCGTTCGCTTGGCGCTTGCACTGGAGCAGGTGCTGGATGCCTCGGCGCCGCTTACCAGCGTGGCGATGGAGCTGGGCTTTGCGACGCCCAGCCATTTCGCGGCGGCGTTCGGCCGCGCTTACGGCATCACCCCTTCCGCTTTGCGCAGGCAAGCACGGCCTTCGCAGGCGCGCGAATTGCGCAAGATTTTGACAGCCGGCCAAAGCAGCGCGCGATAGCGTATTCGACGAAGCGACTCCTTCGAGTTGCATAGTTCGCCGATGCCATGTTGCTTTCACTTTCTGAAACCCATGCGTTTGCCGACGCCTTGCTGGCCGGCGGCCCGGATCCTCGTCACGCCGAAGCCTTGCAGCTATATGGCCGTTTTGCAGGGAGCTGGGATGTCGAGGTGACGGATCACTATCCTGATGGCAGCACACACGTCGCGCAGGGCGAATGGCATTTCGCCTGGGTGCTGCAGGGGTTGGCGATTCAGGATGCCTGGATCACACCTGCGCGTCATACACCACCCGATTCGCTGCCCGCCAACTACTTGCATCGCTATGGCACCACGCTGCGTCTTTACGAACCTGAGCAACAGCAATGGCGCATCACCTGGCTCGACCCTGCGATCGGCTTCTATGTGACGCAGATTGGCCGTGCATGTGATGACGGCATCGTGCAGGAAGGACACACGGCGAACGGCACGCCGATGCGCTGGCGTTTTTGCGAGATCACGCCCGACAGCTTTCGCTGGATCGGCGAAGTGGCCGACGAGCAGAACCGTTGGCGCCTGCAACTGACCATGCGGGCAACACGCAAACGTTGATCTGGGCAAGCCCGGGGGGCGTGCGGGCTATGCACCGAATTATTACGCGGTGTTTTTGATGGATCCGGATGGGAACGATGTCGAGGCTGTGTGCATGGCTTGATGGTTTTCGTAGGTTGGGGTGCAAACCCCAACATTGCAGAGTCAATCAGGATCGCGATGTTGGGATTTGCACCCCAACCTACGACGGCGGCTATGAAGATTAGGTCTCAACGCGCCGAACAGAAGCAATACGAATAAACGTTCAAGTGCCCCGCCTGCGCCGTACGCAACATTTGCAGTTCCGGCGCCAGCATCGGCAATTGCGCGAACCAGCTCGGCAAGCGCACACCATAAGCCTGCAAACCCGCAACCATCGCCGACTGATTGAAGCTCAGCATAAAGCGCTCGAATGCGCCCAGGGGCTGCTCCTGATAGCGCACGGCGTAGTTCTTGCCCAGCTTTGCCAAGTCGGCAGCTTTTTGAATGGCAGCATCGAGCCCGCCAAGCTGATCGACCAAGCCACGCTGCTGCGCCTGACTGCCGGTCCACACACGGCCCTGTGCGATGGTGTCGATGGCGCTGTAATCCTTGCCACGCGCCTGGGCCACACCACCGACAAAATCGTGATAGCCCTTGTTGATGATGGACTGGATCACGATGCCAACCTTGGGATCGAGCGGACGAGTGATGTTGAAGGCACCCGCCAACGGCGCCGTGCCCACGCCATCGCTGGTGACGCCGAACTTGCTCAAGGCGTCGGGCACGGTGAAGTACATGCCGAAGATGCCGATGGAACCGGTGATGGTGTTGGGTTCGGCGTAAATCTGATTGGCATTCATCGAGATCCAATAGCCGCCGCTGGCAGCGACGTCGCCCATCGACACGACGACTGGAATGCCGGCCTTGCGCGTCAACGCCACTTCGCGGCGGATTTCTTCCGCTGCGTACACTTCGCCGCCAGGCGAGTTCACGCGCAGCACCAACGCCTTGGTGCGCTTGTTTTCACGCGCGCTGCGAATCAGCGCTGCAGTGGATTCACCACCGATCGAGCCGGGCTGCTGTTTGCCTCCGGTAATCTCACCTTCCGCCACCACCACGGTCACCGCGTCCGCGCCCGGTTTGTCGCGATTGGGGATGTTGGCGGCATAGCTATCCAGAGCAACGCCACGAATGCCATGGCCATCCTTGCCGGCTGGCACCCCTTGCTTGCGCAGCATGTCGATCAGTTCTTCGCGCGTGGCGAGACCATCGACCAGATGTTCATCTTGCGCCAACTTCGCCAGATCTCCCTGCGCGGCGACGAGGCGATCGGGCAGATCGTTGATGTCTGCGCGTACCACCGCAGGATCGAGCTTGCGCAGCTGGGCGATCTCGTTGATGTAGCCATCCCACAAACCACCCATCCAGTAGCTGTCTGCTTCCTTGGCTTCAGGTGAGGCGTGATCGAGGACGTACGGCTCAGCCGCGCTCTTGAACTGGCCGACGCGGAACAGGTAGACGTTCACGCCCAGCTTGTCGAGAAGGTCTTTGTAGAACAGGCGGTAGTTGGAAAGACCGGTGATGAACAGACCGCCTTGCGGATCCAGCAGCACGCGATCGGCATGCGCGGCGAGGTAATACTGGTATTGATCCAGTTCCGGTCCCCAGGCGATGACCGGCTTGCCGGCGGCGCGGAAACGATCGAGCGCCGCGCCGACTTCGGTCAGCGCCGCGAAACCGCCGCTTTGCAATTGACTCGGATCGAGCAGGATGCGCGTGATGCGCGAATCCTTGGTGGCAGCGTCGATGGCGTTGACCAGGTCGCGCACCTGCACTTCTTTCGCTTCATCGCCGGAAAGTTTGGATATCGCGCGCTGCATCGGACTGATGCTGTACTGCTCCACCAGCCGGCCTTGCGGCCGCAATACCAGCACACTGCTGTCCTGGATGTCGTTGACGTGCTTGGCGGCGCCAATCGCCACCAGCATCAACAGGAAAATCCCGAGAAACGCAAAGAACACCGCGTTGAGAATGATCAACCGCACGATATTGAGGCCGCGCCCGAACACGCGCAGGAAGGCAAGGAATCCATTCGGCTGCCGCGAGCGGCCCAGGGGCGGTGGTGTACTCATAAACCCTCGGTGATCCTTGATCGTAAGTTGTAGGTTGGGTTAGCGCAGCGTAACCCAACGATGCCGGCCGAATGCGTTGGGTTACGCTGCGCTAACCCAACCTACGCGGCTACGTTGCTCATGAGGGAATCGTCGCATCTGTGGCGACCGGAGCAACAGGGCCAAACGTCCCGGGTTGATGCCGGTAGGAGCTGCGCCAGAAGCGCACGAACAGCAGCAGCGCCGCCATGCTCAAACCAGCAATCAGGCCCATCCAAATGCCGCGCGCCCCCAGGCCATGATGAAACGCCAGCCACCAGCCCACCGGCATGCCCACGCCCCAATAGGCAAACAGCGTGATCGCCATCGGCACGCGCGTGTCTTTCAGCCCGCGCAAGGCGCCGTTGGACGCCACCTGGATGCCGTCGGAAAACTGGAACAAGCCCGCCAGCAGCAGCAATTGCGCGGCCAGCGCGATCACGGTCCTGTCATGCGTATAGAGCGAGGCAATCGCGTGCGGAAAGCCCAGCATCAAGGCCGCCGAAACGGTTTGCGTCACCAGCGTGAGACCGATGCCGCAAAAGCCCGCATAGCGGATGCCCGAGGGATCGCCGCGCCCAACCGCATTGCCGACGCGCACGGTAATCGCCATCGCCAGGCCCAGCGGCACCATGAAGAACAGCGCGGCCACGTTCAACGCCACTTGATGGCTGGCCACCATGTCTTCACCCATGGTGCCGATCAGCAGTGCCGCCGCAACGAACAAACCACCCTCGGCAAGCAAGGTGATCGCCATCGGCAAACCGATGTGCACCAGCTTGCCAATACGCTCGAAGTCCGGCCATTCGAAATGCATGAACAGGCCCAGCCCTTTGTAGTTGCGATGCAGGGCGATGTAGATGCCGAACGAAAGCATCTCGATCCACAGCACCGCGGCGGTGGCGATGCCGCAACCGCGCGCGCCCTGCGGCGGCAAACCCAGCTTGCCGAACATGAAGATGTAGCCGAGCGGCAGCAGCAGCACCAGGCCACCGAAGCTGAAATACATGGAAGGCCGGGTTAGCGACAAACCTTCGGACAGACCACGCAGAGCGAAGTAGCAAGTCAGCGCTGGCGCGCCCCAGCTGATCGCACGCAGGAATTCACCCACGTCGAGGTACAAGCTGGGCGACACGCCAATCAACTTGATCAGCGGCTCCGCATGGCGCACCAAAAACCACAGCAACACGCCCATCGCCAGCGCCAGCCACAATGCCTGGTGGAATACGTCACCCGCTTCGTGCCGGCGGCCGGCGCCATCGAGCTGCGAGATCGATGGCGGCACCGCCATCATCATGCCGATACCGCTGACGATCGCCAGCGACCAGATGCTCGCGCCAACGGCTACGGAACCCAACACGTGCGCACCGACGTGGCCGGCGAGCACCGCGTCGATCACGTTGCTGCCGATCGCAGCGAGCTGGGCGAGCATCAGCGGCAGGGCGAGGTGCACGGTGGCACCGATCTCCCGCCAGACCCGGGCTCGGTCGAGATGGATGGGCTTCATGGATTGGGAATCTCCGGGCCGGGCATTGTAGCTTGGTGTCGCAGGCCGGTAGTACGCCGCGTCGCCCTCCAATGCCCTATTCCCTATTTGCTGCCCAGCCGCCAAGATTCAACGCTGCACCAAGGGGAATGCTCGTATGAAGGAATTGACCTCCTACGAAGGCGCGCTTTGCGCCAACTGCCAGGCGCCGTTGCAGGGTGAGTTTTGCCATCACTGCGGCCAGTCCGTACACAGCGTGCTGCGGCCGGTGCATGGTTTGTTCGAGGAATTCTTCGAAACCTTCCTACATATCGACGGGCGCATCCTGCATACCTTGCCGGCGTTGTTCCTGAAACCGGGCTTTTTGACGCTGGAGTATTTCAGCGGACGGCGGGTGCGCTATATCGCGCCGTTCCGGTTGATGTTCGTGCTGTGCCTGCTGTCGTTTTTCGTGTTGCACCTCGCCACGGATGTGATTGCACAACGCATCGAGCACCGCGATCAGCGCAACAGCGTGGTCATCGACCAGGGCGCCGACTTCTCGCAGGCGCAAACCGCGCAGGAGGTTCGGCATCAGCTGGATGCAAAGCTGGAGACACTGGAAGCCACGCGCGCCATCGGCAACGCCGCTATCGTGGCGCAGATCGACCAGACCGAACAGAAACTGCACCAGCAGGCGAATGCGCGGCTGGCTGAGCTGGGCGCCCCGGCCCGTGCATCGAGCGCCAGCAAACGCTCTGGCGACGAACCCTCCGACGAAGGCAGCGACGGCACCAGCAAGCTGGAGCAGCCCATCCACATCAGCTGGCTGCCCGCCTTTGCCAGTCAGCGCCTGGCCGAGTTCGACGAGCACATCCGTAAAAACGCCAAGGCCCTCCATCGAGGCACCATCACCGAGCGCCGGGAAGCCTGGGAGCACCTGGAGGCCGGCATCTACGGTGCGCTGCCCGGCACGATGCTGGTGCTGGTGCCGATGTTCGCCCTGCTGCTAAAGCTGTTCTACATCTTCAAGCGGCGGCTCTACATGGAGCACCTGATCGTCTCCTTGCACAGCCATGCCTTTCTGTTCGTGAGCCTGCTGCTGATCGTGATCGCCGGCATGCTTAGTACCTGGCTGAGACCGATCGCCGCCTGGACCGGCTACGCGGCAGGCCTGATGCAAGGCGCCCTCATGCTGTGGGTGCCGGCCTACCTGCTGATCATGCAGAAGCGGGTCTACCGTCAGGGCTGGGCGATGACACTGGTGAAATACTGGTGCGTAGGGTGGTGCTATTTCTGGCTCTTGCTGCTCATTCTGATGGTTGCCGTCGTACTTGGACTGGCCCACTGACTGTCATTTTCGGAAGCGTGGAACAGCGGTTTTGCACAGCGTCAAGGTATTGACATACTTCTGTGTCAAGCCCGTGAGCCCAGCCCAAACGCGACCAAACCGATCTTTCAACACATTGATACACATGGAAATTTTTATGTGGTCAAAAGTTGAACAGCCTGTCACAAGGGCCGGTTTGATGCGCGAAACGGCCCCCTCTCAACGGCACATCCACAGACTTATCCACAACTCTTGTGGATAAACGAAAAAACATGTGCTGATGAGTCACTTAGGCGTTTTTCCTAGATGACAGAGCAGCAATCGCGGGCAAGCTCGCCCAGCTCGCTACCTACATGCCGGTTCCGACAGTTCTGACGGTCGCACGCGATACACTCAAGGCCATGCCGTCCGTTCTTCGCGTCGCCCTGCCGGTTCCACTTCCTACCTTGTTCGACTACCTGCCGCCGGCCACCGGGACGGTAGGTGTCGGCAGCCGCGTGCTCGTTCCATTCGGGCGCAGCAAGTCGGTGGGTGTGGTGGTGCAAGCGGATGTGCCCGCACAAGTGGGCAGTGCAAAACTCAAGCGCGTACTGCGTGCGCTGGATGACACTGCACTGCTCGACGCGGAACTGATGCAAACCCTGGCATGGGCGGCCGATTACTGGCTCGGCGCGCCAGGCGAAGCGTACACCAATGCCTTGCCGCTGCTGCTGCGCGAAGACAAGCCGCTGCCGGAAACCCAGGAGCCGATCTGGCAGTTGACGATTGCCGGACACAGCGCCTTGGACGCCGGCAGTCGACGTGGCGGCAGTCGTGTGTTGCTGCAAACCTTGCTCGCGGGGCCGATGTCCACCGCGGAGCTGGACACCGTTCTGCCCGACTGGCGCGCCGCCGGACGACGCTTGGCCGAAGCCGGCTTGATCGAGCGCGGCGAAGCGTCGCCGTCACCGAACTTCTTTCCCAATACGCCCAAGCTTGCGCTGCATGCAGAACAAGAAGCGGCCGTGGCGGCCGTGACGGAAGCATTCGGCCGCTTTCAACCATTCCTGCTCGATGGCGTGACTGGCAGCGGTAAGACCGAGGTCTACCTTTCGCTGATCGAGCGTACGCTGGCGCAAGGCCGACAGGCGCTGCTGCTTGTACCCGAGATAGGCCTGGCGCCACAAACCGTACGCCGCCTGCGTGAGCGGCTCGGCGTGCCAGTGGAAGTGCTGCATTCGAATCTGGCTGAAGGCGAACGTGCCCGCGCGTGGCTGCGCATGCGTTCGGGCGAAGCAAAGGTGGTGCTGGGTACCCGTTCGGCCGTGTTTACGCCGCTGCCGCAAGCCGGCTTGATCATCGTCGATGAAGAACACGATGGTGCTTACAAGCAGCAGGAAGGTTTCCGCTATCACGCACGCGATCTGGCCCTGGTGCGTGGACGTGCCTTGCAAGTACCGGTGCTGCTCGGCTCCGCCACGCCCTCGCTGGAAAGCCTGGCCAATGCCGAGGCCGGCCGCTATCGCGCGGTGCACTTGCGCTCACGTCCGGCCGCGACACAACCGCCGCAGGTGCAGATCATCGATATGCGCGCACAGCGGCTCGAACATGGTCTGTCGCCTGCGCTGCTGCACGCCGTGGGTGAAACCGTGGCGCGCGGCGAGCAGGTGCTGGTATTTCGCAATCGCCGCGGTTATGCGCCGGTGCTGTTGTGTCATAGCTGCGGTTGGCACGCTGAATGCCCGCGGTGCGAGCATCCACTCACCTTGCATGCTGCCTGGCGCAAGCTCGTTTGCCATCACTGCGATTTGCAAGCGCCGATGCCATCGAGCTGCCCTGTGTGTGGCAGCCAGGAATTGAAGCCGCAAGGCCAAGGCACCGAGCGATTGGAAGAAGCACTCACCGCGCATTTCCAGCACGTGCCCGTGCTGCGCATCGATCGCGAAACCACTCGGCGGCGCGATGCGTTCGAGCAGTTGCTGGGCAACCTGGCCGATGACGCACCGGCCATCCTGGTCGGCACGCAGATGCTGGCGAAGGGCCACGATCTGCCGAATCTGACTTTGGTTGCCATTGTTGGCGTGGACGAAGGTTTGCTCAGTGTCGATTTCCGTGCCAGTGAACGTCTTGCACAGCTGGTGGTGCAAGTGGCCGGGCGCGCGGGACGTGCACGCAAGCCGGGGCGTGTGCTGTTGCAGACACATCATCCTGATCATCCGCTGTTGCGTACGCTGCTGACGCAAGGCTATGCCGCTGCGGCGAAGGACCTGCTTGTCGAACGCAAGCAAACCGGCTTGCCACCGTATGGCCATCAAGTGCTGTTGCGGTGTGAAGCGCATCAGCGTGCGGCAGTGGATGCGTTTCTTTCCGAAGCGTGTGCGGCGTTGCCGATGACCGATGCGTTGCAAATCGCCGGCCCCATGCCTGCACCGATGCCGTTGCGTGCAGGACGTCAGCGCGGGCAACTGTTGATTGAATCCGCCAGCCGGCGTGATTTGCATGCCGCGGCACGGCCATGGTCGGTGCAATTGGCGCATTTGCCTAATGCGCGCAAAGTGCGTTGGTCGCTGGATGTGGATCCGATCGATTTGTATTGAGCGTAGGTTGGGGTGCAAACCCTAACATCGGGCGGCGTGTAGATGGCATGTTGGGGTTTGCACCCCAACCTACGCGACGCCTGGCGCCTGCCTGGGGTTTCTCGCCCGCACTTCCTGCTCACGCCCATGCACCATGCTGAAAACCACCGGCACAAACAGCAGCGTTGCGCAGGTGGCGAACAGCAAGCCACCGATCACCGCGCGGCCCAACGGCGAGTTCTGCTCGTGCGTGATCGCCATCGGCAGCATGCCGATGATCATCGCCAGCGCTGTCATGCACACCGGACGGAAGCGGGTGAAACCTGCTTCCAACGCGGCCTTTACTGCATCACCGTGCTCGGCCAGGCGTTCGCGCGCAAAGCTCACCACCAGAATCGAGTTAGCCGTCGCCACGCCCATGCACATGATCGCTCCCGTCAGCGCCGGCACCGACAGTGTGGTGTGCGTGATGAACAACATCCACACAATGCCGGCCAGCGCAGCAGGCAACGCCGTGATGATCACGAACGGGTCCAGCCACGATTGGAAGTTCACCACGATCAGCATGTAGATCAGCACGATCGCGCCAAGCAAGCCAAACAACAGACCGGAGAACGCGGCATTCATTGCCGTCACCTGACCCAGCAGGCGCACGATCGAGCCACGCGGCCGTTCCTTTGCAGCCTCATTGAGCACACGCTGGATGTCGCTGGAAACCGCACCAAGATCGCGCCCTTGCACCGCGGCATAGACATCGAAGGATGGCGCGATGTTGTAGTGCGATACCACGGCGGGACTGGAGGTGCGCCGGATGGTCGCTATGGCGCCAAGCACCTGCTTGGCGCCAGTGGCCGAAGAAGTGATCGGCAGGCTCTGCAAGGCGTCCCACGTATCCATACGATATTGCGGCGTCTGTGCCACCACGGCGTAGGACACGCCATTGGCATGGTTGAGCCAGAAGGTGGGGGCCACCTGCAGGCTGCCGGCCAACGAGGCGACCATGCTGTTGGTGACGTCGTGCTCGGTGATGCCAAGCTCGTCTGCACGCACGCGGTCCACATCCACGTTCAACTGCGGTGTGCCGGTGGATTGTTGCAGCCGCACGTCGGCGATACCGGGGATTTCGCGCATCGCCCGCAGCAGGCGAATGGCGTAGGCCTGGTTCGCCACTTTGTTTTCACCCGATATTTTTACGTCCAGCGGTGCCGGTGCACCGAAATTGAGAATCTGGCTGACCATGTCCGCCGGCAAAAAGGCGAAGCTGGTGCCCGGAAATTCACGCGGCAGCACCGCGCGCAGGGTTTTGACGAAGTCCGCGCTCGGATCGTGATCCGGCGTGAGCAGGATCTGGATATCGCCATCCTGCGGCCCGATCGTGCCGCTGTTGTTATAGACCATGTTGGTACCGCTGAGCGGCAACCCGATGTTGTCGATGATGCCGTCGAGCTGGTCGGGCGGAATCACCTGCCGAATGGCATTTTCGATGTGATCGAACTCGGCTGCCGAATCCTCGATGCGTGTGCCCACGGGCGCGCGCACGTGAATGGCAATGGCACCGCCGTCCGTGGAAGGAAAGAAATCGCGCCCCAGGAAAGGCACCAGCACAAACGAAACGATCACCACGCCCAGGAATCCCAGCACGAATTTGCGCTTGGCGCCCAAGGCGAGCGTCAACGTGCCGTAATAGGTGTCGCGCACCTTGGCGAAGCGATGCTCAAAACCCTGCTGGAATGTGACCAGCCCCTGGCGTAGCCGTCCACGCCGAAGCGGGGGATGCTGATCGCCCTCGTGGTAATTGATGTACTGATCTTCCGGATGATCGCCCGGCCCGCGTTCCGTGAAGTGGGGCTTGAGCAGATACATCGCCATGGTCGGCACCAGCGTTCGCGATAGCAGAAACGAGGACATCATCGCGAAGATCACCGCCATGGCCATCGGCCGGAACAGAAAGCCCGGGATGCCCTTGAGCATGAACATCGGCACGAACACGATGCAGATACACAGCAGCGATACGAAGGCCGGTGTCACGATCTGCCTGGCACCGTCCATGATCGCCGTTTCCACATCCTTGCCATGCTCCAGATGCCAGTTGATGTTTTCGATGGTGACGGTGGCATCGTCGACCAAAATGCCGACGGCCAGCGCCAATCCACCGAGCGTCATCACGTTGAGTGTCTGTCCAAACGCCGACAGCAAGGCAATCGCCGAAAGCACCGCCAGCGGAATGGAGATGGCGATGATGACGGTGGAACGCCAACTGCCCAGGAACACCAGGATCATCACGGACGTAAGCAAGGCTGCGATGATGCCCTCGCGCGCTACCGAGGCGATCGCGGCTCGCACGAACACCGACTGATCGCCCATCAGTTTTACCTTCAGGCTGCGCGGCAGGGTTTCCTTGGCCAGTGGCAGCAGCGTCTTGATGCCGGCCACCACATCCAGTGTGGAAACGTCGCCGCCCTTCAAAAACGGCATGAGCACGGCACGATGACCATCCACGCGCACCACGTTGTTCTGCGGTGGCGAGCCATCGCGTACGTGCGCCACTTCGCCCATCGTGATGGTGGTGCCGTCGACCGTTTTGATCGGCAGGTCGTTCAGCTCTTTGATCGCCAGCGGGCTATCGTTGAGGTTTACCGTGTATTCGTACTGGCCGATCTTGATGGTGCCGACCGGCACGATTTGGTTCTGCGCCGCCAACGCATTGCCCACGTCCTGCGCAGACAGGCCCTTGGCTGCCAGTGCCTGCGGATCGAGGTCGAGCATTACCTGCCGCTGTTTGCCGCCGTAAGGCGTGGGGATGGCCACGCCGGCCACCGACACCAGCATCGGGCGCAGGAAGTTCTGCGCGACGTCGCGAATCTTCTGCTCGGACAACTGCGTGCTCGACAACGCCATCTGCAGGATGGGCACGGTGGAAGCGTTGTAGTTGATGATCTGCGGCGGCGTGATGCCCGGCGGCATCTGCTTGAGCACCGTCTGCGAGATCGACGTGACTTGTGCGGTCGCCGTGCGAACGTCCACGCCTGGCTGGAAGAAAATCTTCACCACGCCGATACCAGGCAACGACTCGGATTCGATGTGCTCGATGTCGCTCACGGTGGAGGTAAGCGAGCGCTCGTAGTAATAAATCACGCGGCCGGACATCGCATCGGGCGACAGACCGTTATAAGTCCACACCACGCTGATCACCGGGATGCCGATGTTCGGGAAGATATCGGTGGGCGTGCGCAGCGCCGCCAGCGGCCCCACGAGCAGGATGAACATCGCCAGCACCACGAAGGTGTAGGGACGCTTCAATGCTATGCGTACTAGACCCAGCATGATGACGGCTCCAGCAACATGTGATATGGATTGGGTTGCCCCAGACTTGATCCGAGGGTAACCCAACTGTCATGGTCAGATTAGTTGGGTTGCGCTGCGCTAACCCAACCTACGCACCTCTGCTTCAATCAACGTATCTGCGTCTTCTCCGACGTTTTGTTTTCGGTCGCCACAACACCGTCCATGCCGTCGTTGTCGCGCATCCAACCTCCGCCTAGCGCACGGATCAAGTCCACGCTGGCTTGCAGGCGACGGGTACGAATGGTTTCGGCATTGCGCTGGGCCGACAGTGCCGCGGTCTGCGCGGTCACCACCTCCAGGTAGTTCACGATGCCTTCGCGATAGCGATTGGTGGCAATGTTCAATGTCTGCTGTGCTGCTGCGTAAGCTTGATCTTCCTGCCTCGCCTCGATGCCGAGCTGTTGCAGCAGGGCCAGATCGTCTTCGACCTGACGAAAGGCGACCAGTACGATCTGCCGATAGTTGGCCGAGGTTTCGTCGAATACCGCATGGGCTTCACCCAGCTGGGCACGGCGCAGGCCGGCGTCAAAGATATTCAAGGTAGCCAGCGGCCCCACCGCCCAGAACCGATTGCCGACCGAGAGCAGACTGCCCATGCCGGTGTCCTGGAAACCGAAGTTGCCCGACAGGCTCAGATCCGGGAAGAACGCCGCACGCGCCACGCCGATATCGGCATTGGCGGCGAACACGCGCCGTTCCGCGGCGGCGATATCGGGCCGGCGCTCAAGCAAGGTAGAAGGTACGCCAACGGGCGTCGGCGGCACTTTTAGCTGGTTCTGTTCGACGGCAACGGAGAAACTCGATGCCGGCTCACCCACCAACGCCGCGATGGCGTGCTCGGTAAGTGCGCGTTGCGCCAGCACGTCAGTCACTTGTGCCTGGGCATCATCGAGCTGCGCCTGCGCACGCGACACATCCATGCCGGATGCGACACCGCCGTTGTGGCGATTCTCGGTGAGCTGCAACGCTCGCTGATATGCGCTCAACGCATCCTGCAGAATGTGCACCTGAATGTCGTAGCCGCGCAGGCGCACGTAGTTGTCAGCCAGTTGCGCCTCCAGGCTGAGCTTGGCCGCAGCGAGATCGGCCTGGGAGGCTTGCGCCAGTGCGCGTCCTGCGCTCACCTCGTTGCGGATGCGGCCCCACAAGTCGAGATCGAAATCGGCTTCGATACCAACGGTATCGCTATCGTATTCATTGGGTTGATTGCTGCCGCGCAAGGGACGATTGTTCGACTGGCGCGCACGTACCGGATTGGCCATGGCACCGATGTGCGGAAACAAACCCGCACTAAGCTGTGTTTCATAGGCGCGTGCCTGATCGTACCTGGCCAGTGCGGCGGCGAGACTCGGGTTGTCCGCGTCGAGCTTGGTTTCCAGGCCGTTCAAGCTGTCATCGCCGTATACCGTCCACCAGCTTCCGTGCGGTTGCTGGTCGGTGGGTGTGGCGACTTTCCATGCGGTGTCCCCTTCCTTGAAGCTGGAAGGCATCGGCGGCAGGTTCGGCGCGTGATAGGTGGGCGCCAGCGAACACCCACCTAGCATCGCAGTGGCTACAAGCGCGGCGAGCAAGCGATTAATGGGCCGACGCACCGCTCTTCTCCGTATCCTGTGCGGCAAGATTCTGATCCGTGTCTGCATCGACACGCACCTTGTCACCGTCCAGCAGCGAATCCGGCGGGTTTTCGATCACGCGGTCGGCGGGAGTCAGGCCTTGGTCGATCTGCAAGGTGGTGCCCATGTCTACGGCGATGTGCACGTCGTGCAGATGCGCACGCCCGTCCGGCCCGAGCACGGCCACCTGCGGACCTTGATCGCGGAAAATCAGCGCACTGGCCGGCACGCTGACCAGGTGCGGGTCCAGTGGCAAATCGAGCCGCACGTCGGCGTAGTCGCCGGGCTTGAGCGCACCATCGCTGTTGTCGACGACGAATTGCGCCAGCATGCTGCCGGAGTTCTGGTTGATGGCATTGGAGTTGCCGATCAATGTGGCCTGGAAGTTGCGCCCGGGCATTTCCGGAATGTTGAGCGCGACTTTCATGCCGGGCTTGATGCTGTCGGTATTCACTTCCGGCACCGGCACGTACAAGCGCATGCGCGTGGTGTCCGCCACGGTGAACAGTTCCGGGCCGCTTTCATTGTTGGCCGTGATCAAATCGCCCACGTCGGTGCGACGAGCGGTCACCACACCGTCGAATGGCGCCACGATCTTCTTGAACGCCTCGAGCGCATTGAGCCGGTCGACGTCCGCTTTCGCGGCGAGCACGGTCGCCTGCGCCGCAGCGGCCTCGCCGCTCTTTTCATCGGCCTCTTGCTTGGATACCGAATCCGAGGCGAGCAGATGCTGCCAGCGCCTTGACGTGATGTTGGCAAGATTGGCATCGGCTTGCGCCTTGGCTAGCACGGCCTTGGCCTGTTCAAGCTGCTGGTCCAGTTCGGGCGTATCGATGATGGCAAGCACATCGCCCGCCTTGACCTTGTCGCCGATGTCTTTGTACCAGGCCTTTAGATAACCACTGACGCGCGCATGGATAGGCGCGCTGTACCAGGCCTCGAGATGGCCGGGCAAAGTGATCAGGTGCTCTTTGGAAGGGTCTAAGGCGGGAGAGAGCCGCACGCTGGGAATGAGCTGCGCATCCGTCCACTGCACCAGTTGCTGGTGCTGGTGATAACGAAGGCCAAGGCCAATCGCGACCGCGAGCACCGCAAGCGTGGCAATGCCGATGCCGGCAGCCTTCAAATGTGGCGGTTTTTGCGCAACTTGCACGGGGGCTGGATTATGCGACATGGGGAAGTCCCGGAATGGAGTCCAAATCAGTAGCGCGCTGTTCGCGCCCATGCACGATGCTGAAGACCACCGGCACGAACAGCAGCGTGGCGCAGGTGGCGAACAGCAAACCGCCGATCACCGCGCGGCCCAGCGGCGAGTTCTGCTCGTGCGTGATCGCCATCGGCAGCATGCCGATGATCATCGCCAGCGCCGTCATGCACACCGGACGGAAACGAGTGAAGCCTGCTTCCAATGCTGCCTTCATCGCATCGCCGTGTTCGGCCAGACGCTCACGCGCAAAGCTCACGACCAGAATCGAGTTCGCCGTCGCCACGCCCATGCACATGATCGCGCCTGTCAGCGCCGGCACCGAGAGCGTGGTATGCGTGACAAACAGTATCCACACGATACCGGCCAGTGCTGCAGGCAACGCGGTGATGATCACGAACGGGTCCAGCCACGATTGGAAATTCACCACGATCAGCATGTAGATCAGCACGATCGCGCCGAGCAAGCCAAACAGTAGGCCCGAGAACGCTGTATGCATCGCGGTAACCTGGCCATACAGTCCCACAGTGGTGCCTTTCGGACGATCTTTTTCCGCTTCTTTCAGCACACGCTGGATACCGCTGGCGACTGAACCTAAATCGCGGCCCTGCGTCGATGCATAGATATCGAACGATGGCGCAATGTTGTAGTGCGTGACCACCGCAGGGGTCGACGTGCGCCGCACTTTCGCAAGCGCGCCCAGAATCTGCTGGGCACCGTTGCCCGATGCGGTGATCGGCATGCTGTCCAGTTCGGCCATCGAATCCACGTTGTATTGCGGTGTCTGCGCCACGATGGGGTACGACACGCCATTGGATGGATTGAGCCAGAACGTCGGCGCCACCTGGGAGCTGCCAGCCAGCGTGCTGACCATGCTGTTGGTGACGTCGTGCTCGGTCACGCCCAGTTCGTCGGCGCGTATACGATCGACGTCCACGTTCAATTGCGGCGCACTGTTGGACTGCTGCAGCCGTACGTCGGCAATGCCAGGAATGCCGCGCATCTTGCGCATCAATGCCAGGGCATACGCCTCATTGGCCGCAAAGTTGCGGCCCGACACCTTCACGTCCAGTGGCGCCGGCGCACCGAAGTTGAGGATCTGGCTGGCCATGTCCGCAGGCAGGAACGAGAAAGTGGTGCCCGGGAATTGGCGCGGCAGCACTTCGCGCAACGTTTTCACGTACTCGTCGGCGGATTCATGATCGGGTTTGAGCAGCACCTGGATGTCGCCATCCTGCGAGCCGATGGTGCCGCTGTTGCTGTACACCATATTGGTGCCGCTCAACGGCAGGCCGATGTTGTCGATGATGTTGTCCAGATCCGTACGCGGCACGACGTTGCGGATGGCTGCTTCGATGTGATCGAACTCGGCTGCCGTATCTTCGATGCGCGTACCCACCGGTGCACGCACGTGGATGGCGATGGCACCTGCCTCGGTGCTCGGGAAGAAATCCTGTCCAAGGAACGGCACCAGCGCAAACGATACGATCACCACGGCAAGAAAGCCGAGTACGAACCTGCGGCGGTGGTCCAGCGCGAGCGATAGCGTGCCGTAGTAGAGATCGCGCGCTTTGGAGAAGCGATGTTCGAAGCCCTGCTGGAAGGACACCAGTACCCGGCGCAATCCGCTGCGCGGTTTTTGAAGATGCTGGTCGCCTTCGTGATGGTTGATGTAGGGATCTTCCGGATGGTCACCTGGGGGCGGCTCCGTGAAATGCGGTTTCAGCAGGTACATCGCCATGGTGGGCACCAGTGTGCGCGACAGTACAAACGAAGACACCATCGCGAAGATCACCGCCAACGCCATCGGCCGGAACAGGAAGCCGGCAATGCCTTGCAACAGGAACATCGGCACGAACACGATGCAGATGCACAGCAGCGACACGAAGGCGGGCGTCACGATCTGCTTGGCGCCGTCCATGATCGCCGTGAGCACGTCCTTGCCTTGCTCGAGATGCCAGTTGACGTTTTCGATAGTCACCGTGGCATCGTCGACCAGAATGCCCACCGCAAGCGCCAAGCCGCCCAAGGTCATCACGTTGAGTGTCTGGCCAAACACGGCCAACAGCGCAATCGCCGAGAGCACCGCCAATGGAATCGATACGGCGATGATCACCGTGGAACGCCAGCTGCCCAGGAACACCAGGATCATCACGGACGTAAGCAAGGCTGCGATGATGCCCTCGCGTGCTACCGAGGCGATCGCGGCGCGCACGAACACCGATTGGTCGCCCATCAATTTAAGCTTCAGTGAGGGCGGTAGTGTTTCCTCCGCCAGCGGCAGCAGTTTGCGAATACCGGCCACGACATCCAGCGTCGACACGTTGCCGCCCTTCAGGAACGACATCAGCACGGCGCGATGGCCATCCACACGCACCACGTTCTGCTGCGGCGGCGAGCCGTCGCGCACGTGCGCCACCTGGCCGATGGTGATGGTGGCGCCGTTCACGGTCTTGATCGGCAGATTGTTCAACTGCGCGATCGCGGAGGGACTGTCATTGAGGTTGACGGTGTATTCGTACTGGCCAATCTTGATGGTGCCTACCGGCACGATCTGGTTCTGCGTGGCTAGCGCGTTGCTGACGTCCTGGGCAGACAGGCCCTTGGCCGCCAGCGCCTGCGGATCAAGATCGAGCATCACCTCACGGTTCTTGCCGCCGTACGGTGTGGGAATGGCCACGCCCGCCACTGACACCAGCATCGGACGCAGGAAGTTCTGCGCAACGTCGAGGATTTTTTGTTCGGAAAGCTTGCTGCTGGACAGTGCCATCTGCAGGATCGGCACGGTCGAGGCGTTGTAGTTGATGATCTGCGGTGGCGTGATGCCCGGCGGCATCTGCTTGAGCACCGTCTGCGAGATCGAAGTCACCTGCGCGGTGGCGGTGCGGATATCCACACCCGGCTGGAAGAAGATCTTCACCACGCCGATGCCGGGTAGCGATTGCGATTCGATGTGCTCGATGTCGCTGACGGTGGAAGTGAGTGAGCGCTCGTAGTAGTAGATCACGCGGCCGGACATCGCATCGGGCGAGAGGCCGGTGTAGGTCCACACCACGCTGATCACCGGAATGCCGATGTTCGGGAAGATGTCCGTCGGCGTGCGCAGCGCAGCGAGGGGGCCGGCAATCAGAATGAACAACGCAAGGACGACGAACGTATAGGGGCGCGCGAGTGCGATGCGAACCAGACCCAGCATGCGATGGCTTCCAGCGTGCGTTGACGATGGCGCCTATTATCTTGATCGCTGCGACGCAGCACCTTTCGGGGGCATGAAGATTGTTTCATTCATGAAAAAAGTTTCATGAAAACTGTCATGCAACGGCAAACTTGCTCGATGCTAAAGTTTCATGAAAACTGTCATGCAACGGCAAACTTGCTCGATGCTGTAGGTTGGGGTGCAAACCCCAACACCGCCGTGCTTGTCACCGCGGCATGCTGGGGTTTGCACCCCAACCTACAGCAGGCGGCACGCCATCACCATTCGCGTACCGCCCTGCCCGCCTTCGATGCGCAGATCGAAATCATGCAGCTTGGCGATTGCCGCAACGATGCTCAGGCCCAGGCCATGGCCCGCGGCGGTATCGAGCCCACCTTCGCCCCGATAGAAGCGTTGCCATACTGCGTGGCGCTGTGCCTCAGGGATGCCGGGGCCGCTGTCCGCCACCTCGATATGCGCCATGCCGGGTTCGGCGCGCTTTGCGCTCAGAAGCACGCTACCGCCTTGCGGCGTGAACTTGATGGCATTGCTGACCAGGTTGCCGATGGCTTCGAACAGGAGATCCGGATCGGCCTGTGCAAGCAGGTCCGGATCGGCTTCCAGTACAAACCGCAAAGACTGGTCTTCGGCTAGTGGTGCGTAAAGCTCGTGCACGTGCTGCAGCGTCTGCCCCAGATCGACGGCGATGAAACCTTCGCGCCGGCGCCGGTCTTCCAGTTCGGAAATACGCAGCAGCGCGCGGAAGCGCGCAAGCACTTCGTCGATATCGCTGACGCATTGCTCGACCAATGCCGTATGCGGATCGTCTTCCTTCATCTGCTGCTCGACGCGATACAGCTGTGAACGCAAACGCGTCAGCGGCGTGCGCAGATCGTGCGCGATGTTGTCGCACACGCCTTTGACTTCACCCATCAGACGTTCGATCTGATCGAGCATGTCGTTGACGATGGCAGCAAGGCGGTCCAATTCATCGCCACGATTGCTGACAGGCAGGCGTCGGCGCAGATCACCCTGCATGATCACGCGGGTGGCCGATTCGATCTGCCGTATACGGCGGCGCGGTGCGCGATTGAGGATCAGGCCGCCGATCAGGCCCGGTACCAGCGTGAACGAAAGTCCCCACCCCAGCGCATGCCAGGTGATGCTGCTTACTTGCGCCGCGATACGCGTGGTGTGCGCGAGCACCAGCACCTCGCCATTCCCGAGGCGCGCAGCGATCACCGAAAGCTTCGAGGTTTTGGGTGCGAAGGGACCGCTTACTACCTGTTCGGTCGGCAGGCGCAAGGTCAGGGAATCAGGTTTGACGCCGGGTGGCATCTGCAGGATGTCGCCGTATAGCCACTTGCCATGGGCATCGAATAAACCCCAGGCGTTGTAGTTGGTTTCTTCGAGCACGACGTAGTCGTTCAACGCGACCAGCATGTGCTCTTCGTCGAGGCCGCGCAGATAGCCCACCTGCTGCCGGAGTTGTGTATCGGTACGATTTTCCAGGTAGTGCCTAGTTTCCCAGTAGATGAAACCCAGCAGCACCGTGCCCCAGATCACGAAGAACACGCCGTAGGCGAGCAGCAGGCGCGAGGTGGTGTTGCGCCAGTGGATCGACCAATTTTTGCCTGGACTAGCCAACGCGATATCCGGAACCGCGTACGGTGCGGATCAAAGGCGAATCGCCATCGCCATCAACTTTGCGCCGCAGCCGTGCAATGTGTACGTCGATAAGGTTCGTGCCTGGATCGAAGCGCAGGCCCCACACGCTTTCGAATATCATCGCGCGCGTGAGCACCTGGCCCGGATAACGCATAAGGAATTCCAGCAGGCGGTATTCGGTAGGCAGCAAGGTCAATTCACGCGGTCCACGGCGCGCGGTGCGCGTGATCATGTCCAGTTCCAGGTCCGCCACACGCAGCTTGGTTTGCGCGGGGTGCTCCTGCCGGTGTCGGCGCAGCAGCACCTCGATGCGCGCGGCCATTTCGTCCGGCGCAAACGGCTTGGTGAGGTAGTCGTCGCCGCCGGCACGCAGACCGCGCACGCGTTCGTCCACATCACCGAGCGCGCTGATCATCAGCACCGGTATGGTGATGCCGCGCTCACGCAGTTGCTTGACCAGGGTGAGGCCGTCCATGCCAGGCAGCATGAGGTCCAGCGTGATCGCGTCGTAATGCGGCTCCAGCGCACGCTGGAAACCCTGCTGCCCGTCATGCACACGGTCGGCGCTGATACCGTGCGCGGCCAGCTCCAGCACGATTTCGCGTGCGGTGATCTCGTCGTCTTCGATGACCAGAATGTTGGGCATGAGCCGTCCAGGCGGTAAATCCACGCGGACTTAAACACAAAACGGCCTCCACGAGGGAGGCCGTTCAAGTCGTGCGTGTCAGTGCCGCTTCAGGCAGCGAACAGCGCGCGCATCTTCTTCATGGCATTGGCTTCGACCTGGCGGATGCGCTCGGCGGAAACGCCGTACTCATCGGCAAGATCTTGCAGCGTGGCCTTTTCTTCGTTGAGCCAGCGGCGCTGGATGATGTCGCGCGAACGCTCGTCCAGCTTCTCCAGCGCGCTCGACAAGGTGTCGAGCTGATTGTCGGTCTGGTCGGCGTCGGCCACGTTGTCATACGGGTCAGCACCTTCGTCGATCAGGAAGGCTTCCGGTGCGGGCTTGGCATCTTCCTCGGCATCTGCCGGGGCTTCGAAGCCGATATCACGACCGGACAGGCGCGATTCCATCTCGCGCACGGTGGCTTCCGGTACGCCCAGGTCCTTCGCGACCATGCGCACTTCCTCGGCATTCATCCAGCCCAGGCGCTTCTTGCTCTTGCGCAGGTTGAAGAACAGCTTGCGCTGCGCTTTGGTGGTCGCCACCTTCACGATGCGCCAGTTGCGCAGGATGAATTCGTGCATTTCGGCGCGGATCCAGTGCACCGCGAAGCTGACCAGGCGGACGCCCTGGTCGGGGTCGAAGCGCTTGACCGCCTTCATCAGGCCGATGTTGCCTTCCTGGATGAGATCGGACAGCTGCAGGCCATAGCCGTTGTAGCCACGTGCCACGTGGACCACGAAGCGTAGATGCGACATCACCAGCTTGCGGGCGGAGGCGAGGTCACTCTCCTGCTGGTACCGGCGCGACAATTCCTGTTCTTCCTCCTGGCTGAGCACCGGGATGCGGTGCACGGCGGAGATGTAGGCGTCCAGGCTGCCAACGACGCTAGGAACCGGCAGATTGGCCGTCACCAAGGCTTGGGACATGTTGGAACCTCCTGAAAGATGGGGTGAGCTTAGCACTCGGGTACTTGGAGTGCTAAAGGCACTGATGAGTTCCGGCGCCTTTTGTGTACCGCATAGTACACGAACTACCCCGGGTCTGTCCATGTGGGTGGATGCCGGGAAAACAAACTTCAAGCGTGACTTGTGACCCGTGAATGAGGGGTCTGAAAGAGGTCAACAAGAGGTTGGTCTGGCGCGGGGGCCGCGCTAGACCTCTCCCAATTGGGCTCGCGGCGGCAGCGACCAGTCGATCGGCGCCTGCCCGTTGGCCTGCAGATACCGGTTGGCGGCGGAAAAGTGCCCGCAGCCCAAAAAGCCCCGATGGGCGGACAGCGGCGAAGGGTGCACCGACTTCAGCACCGCATGGCGGCGGGTATCGATGAGCTGGCCCTTTCGCTGGGCGTAGGAGCCCCACAGCATGAAGACGATGCCCTCGCGTTCACGGTTGAGGGCGTCGATAGCCGCATCGGTAAACCCTTCCCAGCCCTTGCTCTGATGCGAGGCGGCCAGGCTGCGCTCGACGGTGAGCACGGCGTTGAGCAGCAGTACGCCGCGATCCGCCCAGGGCGTCAGGCAGCCATGGTCGGGAAAGGGGATGCCTAGGTCGCGCTCGATTTCCTTGAAGATGTTGATCAGCGACGGCGGCGCTGGCACGCCCGGCCGCACCGAGAAACACAGACCATGCGCCTGGCCCGGGCCGTGGTAGGGATCCTGCCCCAGGATCACCACACGTACCGCTTCGAACGGTGTGTGCCTGAAGGCATTGAAGATCTCCGGGCCGGGCGGATAGATCACCTTGCCTGCGCGCTTCTCGGCACGCAGAAATTCGGACAGCGCGCGCATGTCCGGACGTTGCAGGTAATCACCGATGCGGTTTTTCCAGGATGGCTCGAGCTTGATCCGTTCTTCGTCGCTCATCGGGGCTGCAGGTTGTTCGATCGCCATTCCCGCATCATAGGAGATCAGGGGACCCCTGCGCTCTCCCGCGCACGCAGATGCTGTGCCACGCGCAATTGGAACAACAATTTGGTGACCAGCAGTCTTTCTTCGACCGGCTTTTCCACCAGGTCGTTGGCGCCGGCGCGAATCAGCGCGGCCTGGTTGTCGGGATTCTCATCGCCGGTCATCACCAGCACCGGGAGCTTACCTTTGCCGTAGCCGAATTCGGTACGAATGCGCTGCAGCAGATCGCCGCCCGTCAATTCGCCCTTGAGGCTCACGTCCGTAAGCACGAGATCCGCGCCGACTACGCCTTGTGCACGTTCGGTTTCCAGCAAGGCGAGCGCGTCTTCCACGCTCACCACGTGGCGCACGGTAAGCCCGATTTTTTCCAGCATGCGACGCGTAGCCAGTGCGACCACCCGGCTGTCTTCCACGTACAGCACCACGCCCTCGGCGGCGCTTTCCGGACGCACGTAGCCGCGGATGAATTCCGCCAGCGCCTGAAAGCCAAGTGATTTGTCGAAATAATCGGTGACGTGTTCGCCTAGCGCACGGCGATGCAGGCGGTCGTCCACATCGCCGGAAACAACCACGATCGGCACGTAGATCTGCGGCGCGGACTCGCGTACGTAGCGCGCTAACTCCAGCCCGTCCATATCGGGCAAGCGCAAGGAGATGGTGATGAAGTCGAACACACCGCTTTGAAGCAGCTTGTGTGCGTCGGCACCGGTGCCGCAGTCCACCACTTCCGCTTGCGGCAATTCTTTTTGGAGCACGCGCGAGATCAGCTGGCGGACTACCTTGGAGCCGTCCACCACCAGCACGCGCGGTGCCGCGCTGAGATCACGGCTGCTGATACTTGCACTCATCAAATTCCCCACATCCCGGTCTTGCATGGCTTCCATGCATAGCTAGTTCGGCAGGCATCCCCTGCGCCTGTAGGGCCTATTCTATCCAGCCCTAAAGAAATGACCGCTATGTTGACCCAGAACAGTAGAAATGGGGTGCGAACGGCTTCACCGCTCGCTGTTCCGGCCGGGATTGACGCGAGACTGGCCTTTCAGGCCAACCCTCTTCTCGCGCGGAAGGCGAGCAAAGTTAGGCAGCCTTTCGCAGCTGCCAAGCACTTACCAGGCGCGCGCCCAGCCAGCCCAGCAAGGCAGCAGCCACCGGCACCGCCACCAGCAACCACGGTGGAAGGCCAGCTACGCGCAGCTTCCCTTCGTAAACCTGACTGAGTTTGGTCACCGGCTCGACCAGCGCAAACTCGATCGCCAGGGCCAGACCCACCGCCAGTACACCGCTGAACAAGCCATACCAGATGCCCGCATACAAATACGGACGGCGCACAAACGCACGGCTCGCACCAATGAGCTTCAGCACGCCGATCTCTTCGGCACGGCTGGTGATGTCCACGCGCACTGTATTGCCGACCACCAGCAACACCGCCAGCGCGAACAAGGCCGCCAAGATCAGCACGACGCGATTGCCCACGCCCAGCAGCGCATCCAGCCGCTGCCGCCAGGTACCGCTGTCCTGCACCATGTCCACGCCTTGCATGCCGCGCAAATCGGCCACCAGCCGACTGGCCGCATCGGCAGAAATCCCGTCTTGCGGCTGCACTTCGAGCACGAAAGGCAGCGGGTTGTCGTCCAGCGCACGCAAGGCATCGGAGAAGCCCTGCATCTTGCTGAGCTCATCCATAGCCTGCTGCGGCGACTTCACGGTGACGTTCGCGACACCGTCATGCTGACCGATCTGCTTGGCCAGCAATTGCGCGTTGCCTGTCACCTGATCGGTTTTCAGGAACACGTTGATGACCTGGTTACGCCCCAGCGCATCGCCAAGCGATTGCGCGTTGGAGAGCAACAAGTAGAACGCCAGCGGCAACGCCAACGCCAAACCCATCACGGCGATGGTGAGCAAACTGCCGACCGGTTTGGAAGCAAGACGCCGCAGGCTGTCACCCGCGCTCCAACCATGGTGCTCGCGCCAGCTGGAGAACGGATGGCGATGGCTGCGCTCACTACGTGCCGTTGCGGGTGCCTGTGTTTCGGTCGGTGTGCTCACAGCACCTCCTCCGCGGCGACGTCGGCAACCAGCCGGCCGTGATCCAGCACGACCACTCGCTTCTTCATGCGTTTAATCAACGGCAGGTCATGGCTGGCGATCAGCACGGTTGTGCCAACCTGCTGGAACTCGGCGAACAGACTCATGATTTCAACCGCCAATTGCGGATCGAGGTTGCCGGTAGGCTCGTCGGCAATCAGCACGCCCGGCTTGGCAACGATCGCGCGGGCAATACCCACGCGCTGCTGTTCGCCGGTGGACAGCGACACGGGCAGCTGGCGTTCGTAATCAAGCAGGCCGACTTTTTCCAACGCTGCGCGCACGCGGCGCCCGCGCTCCAGTGGTGCAATGCCGCCGATCACCAGCGGCAGTTCGACGTTGGCGAAAACCGTGCGATCCATCAACAGGCGGTGATCCTGGAACACCATGCCAAGGCTGCGGCGCAACTTGGGAATGCCGCTCCGACCAATCTTGGCCAGGTTCTGGCCATCCAGTGAGATGTGCCCATGCGATGGGCGTTCGATCAGCGCCAGCAACTTGAGCAAGGTGCTCTTGCCTGCACCGGAATGCCCGGTGACGAAAGCCATCTCGCCTTTGGCGACTTCGAACGTAAGCTGCGAAAGGGCTTCATGCCCCCCTTCGTAACGCTTGCTGACTTGATCGAAGCGGATCACGCGTTCCCCGTCCTAGAGCCTTGGATGGCCGCAAGGATACGGGAAGGATCGGTGTTGTGTGCAGGTTTGCCGCGTGCGTTGCCAGCCAATCGATGGCAACGCACGTCGTAATTCAGCGGCCGGTAAACAGCCGCGCGATACGGCGGAAGAAACCAAGTTTCTGCGGGGCCGCCTGCGGACCGGATGGCGATTGCGCCACCACCTGGCGCGAGGGACGGTTGGTGCTTGCCGTAGCGACCTGGTTGACGGCTACTTCCGTTGCCGGTGTAGCGGCGCCCGAATGACGACGACCGCGACCGCCACGACGACGGCGACGCTTGCTTTCGCCGCTTGCGCCTTCCAGCGCAGACGCCGTGGCTGGTTGCACGGAAGGTTTGGCGTTGTCCGTATGAGCGACACGCTCCTCACGTGGCTTGCGCGGACGATCATCACGACGCTGCCCGGACGAACCCTCACCTCCGCGCCCACCACCGCGACGGCCACGCGAACCAGATGGTTTGCTGTCGTTGCGCGGCGTCACCTTGTCACCGAATTCCGCGCTGTCTGAAGCGGCCTCGGCAGCGAATTGGGGATCGATCTGCTTCGGTGTCGGCATCACCAGCAGTTCCGGCTCAAGATTGGCCACCGGAATTTTCTGCCCGATGTACTCCTCGATATCCGGCAACGACATCGCATACAGATCGCAAGCAAAGCTGATCGCATCGCCCTCTGCACCCAGGCGCGCGGTGCGGCCGATGCGGTGCACGTAATCCTCGGCATCCTGCGGCAAGTCGTAGTTGAACACGTGGCTTACGGCTGGAATGTGCAGGCCACGCGCGGCGACGTCAGTACACACGAGCACGTCGAGCTGGCCATCCTGGAAGCGTTGCAGCAGTTTCTGGCGCTTGAGCTGCGGCACGTCGCCGGACAACGCTCCGACGCGATAACCCTGGCGTTTGACGCGCTCGGTGATGCGCTCGGCAGCGGCTTTGGTGTTGACGAAGATGATGCTGCGTTCCGCCTTGGTGCGCTCAAGCAGGTTGAGCAACAGCGGCATCTTTTCTTCTTTGGCCGGGAAGTACACCTGCTGGCGCACGCGATCGGCGGTGACGTTGTCGGTCTCCACCACCATCTTCTCGGCGTTGTGCATGTGCTCATAAGCCAGCTCCAGCACGCGATGCGACAGCGTGGCGGAGAACAGCAGCACCTGGCGCTGCTCGCGCGCCGGCAGGCGGCGGAAGATGAAGCGTACGTCCTTGATGAAGCCGAGATCGAACATGCGATCGGCTTCGTCGATCACCATCACTTCCACGCCGTTGAAGCCGAATACGTTCTGCTTGTAATAGTCGAGCAGCCGGCCGGGCGTGGCGATGATGATGTCGCAGCCATCCTTCAACAGCTGGCGCTGCTTGTCGTAATCGACGCCGCCGTAGATCAGCGCCGTGCGCAAGCCGGTGTAGCGGCCGATGTTCTTGGCGTCTTTCTCGATCTGGATCGCCAGCTCGCGCGTGGGGGCGATCACCAGGGCGCGTGGATCGGAATCCTTGCGTTCGGCCACCGCCGGCTGGCTGAGCAGGCGGTTCATCAGCGCGACCAGGAAGGCGCAGGTCTTGCCGGTGCCGGTCTGGGCCTGTCCGGCAACGTCGCGGCCGGTAAGGGCTGTCGGCAGGGTCAGCGCCTGAATGGGCGTGCAGCGTGCAAAGCCGGCTTCGTCGAGGCCTTTTTGCAGCAGCGGATGCAAGTCGAATTGGGTAAAGAAGGTTTCAGTGAGTACGGTTTGGGACATGAATGGGAATCTGATACGGGCCGGCGACCAAGCGCTTTGGCCCGGTCCCGCAGTCAGTCTGGCAACCTTGGGACGGGTGGATGGATGCGGCGCGCTGGATGCAAGGCGCCGAAAGCGCAGCAACATCCCGCCAGCATAGGTGAAACGGCTTGTAAAGCGGCTTCACCTATGCCAGCCGGACCGTGCGGGTGCCCTTGAATCGCTTGAATCGCGGCCCGACTTAGGCTGGAATGGAATACATGCCGCAACGGCACTGACTCCACTGACCGGATCGACCCCGCGCCCCATGGGCACTTCACTAGTGTAGCTGATGATCGGCACGCGGTCTTAACCCCACCCGCCTTACCTTCGGAGACCCACGGTGAGCGAACTGATTACCCATGTGAGTGACGACACCTTCGACCACGAAGTGCTGAAGTCCGAAACCCCTGTACTGCTCGATTTCTGGGCCGAGTGGTGCGGACCCTGCAAGGCCATCGCCCCGGCGCTGGACGAGCTGGCCAAGGATTACCAGGGCAAGCTGCGCGTGGTGAAGCTGAACATCGACCATAACCAGCAAACCCCCCGCAATTTCGGCGTGCGCGGCATTCCCACCCTGATGGTGTTCAAGAACGGCAAGGTGGAAGCCACCCAGATCGGCGCCGTCAGCAAGGGGCAACTCAAGCAGATGATCGACAAGGCCATCTGATAGCTGTTGTATAATCCGTCGCTGCAGCCACCCTTTACGGGGCTGCGCGACGGGTGCTAGATTCTTTTCAGTTGGGGCTGTCCTGCCCTCTCGCGCATTCCGCGCAACGCTCGTCCTCCCTCCTGTCATCAACGGCGCCCCGTGAGGTTTGCCCGTGTCCGATATCGAAAGCAAAGATTCTTCCGACGCTGTCCGCGCCGACGCCAAACCTGTGAGTGAAACCCCTACTCGTACTCGTTCGCCCCGCCGATCCAGCGCGGCCGCCAGCGAGGCCAGCCCTCCCGCCGAACGGCCAGCCGAAGCGCGGACCGAATTCGTCGAGCGCTCAGCGCCTCCTGCCGAAACACGCTCCGAAGCACCAGTCCCCGCCCAGGAACCGCTGCGCTACGGCAACGGTCCCAGCGGTGAGGCGACTGAAGCCCGCGAAAACACGCAGGGCGGCAACGGAAACGGCGGTGGCCAGCCGCAGAACCAGGGGCAACACGGCGGCAACGATCGTCGCAATGATCGAAACGACCGCAATGACCGCAACCGCCGCCGCCGTCACGAGCGTGGCCAGCGTCCGCAAGGCCCGGGCGGCCCGCCGCGCAATCCGCACGGCCTGCCGGTGGATGACGAAAATGCCGACATCGGCAGCAACGACCGCGTCATCAATCTCACCGAGCTCAAACGCAAGAACCCCATTCAATTGCTGGAATTCGCCGAATCGCTCGGCATCCAGGAAGGTGTCGCGCGCCAGCGCCGCCAGGACGTCATCTTCAACATCCTAAAGGCCCACGCCCGCTCGGGCGGCGGCATCTGGGCCGAAGGCGTGCTGGAAATCCTGCAGGATGGCTTCGGCTTCCTGCGCTCGGCCGACGAGTCCTACCTGGCCGGCCCTGACGACATCTATGTGTCGCCCAGCCAAATCCGCCGCTTCAACCTGCGCACCGGCGACTACATCACCGGACGCGTGCGCCATCCGAAGGAAGGCGAGCGCTACTTCGCGCTGCTGAAGGTCGACGACATCAACGGCGATCCGCCGGAAGCATCGAAGAACAAGATGCTGTTCGAGAACCTGACGCCGCTGTTCCCGCGCAAGGCCTTCCACCTGGAACGCGGCAACGGTTCGACCGAAGACATCACCGCGCGCATTCTCGACCTGGTCGCACCGATCGGCCGTGGCCAGCGCGGCCTGATCGTGTCGCAGCCGAAGTCCGGTAAGACGATGATGCTGCAGAACATCGCGCACGCCATCCAATACAACCATCCGGATGTGCACCTGATCATCCTGCTGGTCGATGAGCGTCCGGAGGAAGTGACTGAAATCGCCCGTACCGTGCGCGCCGAAGTGATCAGCTCCACCTTCGACGAACCGGCCGTGCGTCACGTGCAGGTCGCCGAAATGGTGATCGAGCGGGCCAAGCGCCTGGTCGAACACAAGCGGGATGTAGTCATCCTGCTCGACTCGATCACCCGCCTGGCCCGCGCCTACAACACCGTGGTGCCCAGCTCTGGCAAGGTGCTCACCGGCGGTGTGGATGCGAACGCACTGCAGCGTCCGAAGCGTTTCTTCGGCGCCGCGCGTAACGTGGAAGAAGGCGGCTCGCTCACCATCATCGCCACCGCGCTGATCGACACCGGCAGCAAGATGGACGAGGTGATCTACGAAGAGTTCAAGGGCACCGGCAACATGGAAGTGCACCTGTCCCGCCGCATCTCCGAGAAGCGCGTCTATCCGGCCATCGACATCAACCGTTCCGGCACACGCCGCGAAGATCTGCTGATCGAGCCGGACCTGCTCGCCAAGATCTGGATCCTGCGCAAGCTGCTGCATCCGATGGATGAACTGGCCGCCATGGAATTCATGCTCGACAAGATGAAGAACACCAAGTCGAACGACGAGTTCTTCAATTCGATGAAGCGTTGAGCGCCATAAAAAGTGCGTAAAGAAAGCCGCCGCAAGGCGGCTTTCTTTTTTGCCATACCGTGATGGGTCCAAGGCACAAAAAAGCGGGCCGGTATAGGGAATGTCGCGCCTGCTTGGCACATTGCCCGTCGTCATCATCGCGAACCGGTCGTATTGCATGACAGATCGGCGCGGCGTTAACTGATACGATCTTGCGATCTCACACACTTTCAGCCGTATGCGCATACTGCTTGTTGAAGACGACCCCCTGGTATCCGATGCCATCGTCCGCGGCCTGGCCACCGCCGGCTACGTGGTGGATGCAGTAACCGATGCCGAATCCGTCCAATCCCGCCTGGATACCACGCATTACGATCTGGCCATCGTCGATCTGGGCCTGCCTGGCGAAGACGGTTTCACCCTGGTGCGCCGCTTGCGCCGTGATGGCAGCTCATTGCCGCTGCTGATCGTGACGGCCCGTGACGGCCTGGACGATCGCGTCAACGCGCTCGATCTGGGTGCGGACGATTACCTGGTCAAACCCTTTGCCTTGCCGGAATTGGCGGCGCGCTGCCGCGCCCTGATCCGCCGCGCCACCGCCGCCACCGCCAACGAAATGGTGGTGGGACGCCTGCGTATCGACCTGGCCGGCCGTCGCGCCATCGATGACGGCGGACGCGTGCTGGAACTGACACGGCGCGAGTGGTCGATCCTGGAATGCCTGGCCCATCACAGCGGTCGCGTGGTGAGCAAGGAACGACTGATTCAGGCGATTGTGAGTTGGGACGAAGAAATTTCCGGCAACGCGATCGAAGTGCATGTGTCGCGCTTGCGCGCAAAATTGGGCGAGGCTGCCACGGTGCGTGGCATCCGCGGCCTTGGCTATCGTCTTGATGATGTTTAGCGCTGACTAACCGGCACATGGCCATAGGCTCAAGACTCCGGCGCGCGCCGAGCATTCGCGGGCGATTGCTCGTCTACCTGCTGCTGCCGCTGGTGCTGCTGCTGGTAGCGAGCGTCTGGGCAGACCACAAGACCTTTGTGACGCCACTGTATGACGCCTTTGACCGCGCGCTCTCCCACACGGCCGTGGCGATTGCCGCGCATCTGGAACGCGGACAGGACGGGCAGCTCCGTCTGGAAAAACAGGAATTCGGTCCACCGCTGCATCTTCCCGGCACAGAACCGCCACCACCGCCCGACGATGTTTTCGGTGATCACGACAAACCACCGGAACATTTCGTTGCCCGCAATGGGCCCGCGGTCTGGCGGCGGCTGTTTCCTGGCGCACGCGACAGCTTTCTCTATCGCATCAGCCTACCCGACGGCCGCACCGTGGTCGGCGACGAAGGTTTGCCCATCGCCCAAGACAACAGCGCCATCGACTTCAGCTTCGGGGATGCCACCTACAAGCAGCAGGCTTTGCGCATTGCCAGCTATCGCACGCAGGTAGACGGCCAACCAGTGATTGTCACCGTAGGTGAAACCGTAAATCGGCGTACTCACGCGGTACGCCGGCTGGATACCATCATCGGCCTCAGCGATGGCATCCAACTGCTACTGGTGCTGGGACTATGCCTGTTCGGCATTACGGTGGCCTTGCGTCCGATCAATCGCCTGCGCGAGCGCATCACGCATCGGCAACCGCAATCGCTGCAGCCGCTGCCGCTGGAGCCCGTGCCGAGCGAAGTGCGTCCGCTGGTGCAATCGCTCAACACGCTGCTGGTCACCGTGCGCGATGCGGCACAGGCTCAGCAGCACTTTCTCACCAATGCCGCGCATCAGTTGCGCACACCGCTTACGGGCCTGAAAGCGCAACTGGAAGTGCTGGCTAGCGAAACCAACGATGAGGCACAGCAGGAGCGGATTGCTCGCCTGCACGGCAGCGTGGATCGCCTGGCACATACCGCCAACCAGTTGCTGGCACTGGCGCGCGCCGAACCTTCCGCGCATAGCCCTGGTGACTTCACCGATGTACAGCTGGAAGCGCTGATCGGCACCGTCGCCGATGCGATGCTCGACCGCGCCATTGCCCGCGAGATAGACCTGGGTGCGGAGTGCGCGCCGGCGCATGTGCGCGGCGTGCATTGGCTGCTGCATGAGCTGCTGATCAACCTGGTCGACAACGCCATTCGCCACACGCCTGAAGGTGGCCGAATCACACTGCGCTGCGGCCTGCACGGCGGCGCAGCCTATCTCGAAGTGGAAGATAGCGGCCCCGGCATTCCCCCGGCCGAACGCGAACGCGTGCGCGAGCGTTTCTACAGCACCACGGGCGGCGGCGGGCAAAGCAGCGGCTTGGGTCTGGCCATCGTCGAAGAGATCGCACGCGGTCATCACGCCCGGTTCCAGATCCTCGATGCGCTCGAAGGGACAGGAGCACGGATGCAAGTGACGTTTCCGCCCAAAGCGGCGCAGGAATAGGCATTGAACCCCCGCAATGTGGGGGTTTTACTGCATCGCCTCTTCCGTTTTCACTACCCCGGCTGTAGCTGTACTGTCACGTACAATTTTTTTCACAAACCCCCTTTTCGCGATGACACGAAGCCTCCATAGTCGGGGGCTATCCCCGTGAGGCTTGCCCCGTGTCCATACCCAGTGCCGTCAAAAGCACCCCGATCTACGGCCGCCAGCAACTGATCGATTTCCTGGCGGCCGGCGAGAAGCCACGCGATGCCTGGCGCATCGGTACCGAGCACGAGAAGTTCGGTTTTCGCACGGACGATCTCAAGCCGCCCGCGTTCGAAGGGGATCGCGGCATCCGTGCCCTGCTGGAGGGCATTGCCTCGCGCTATGGCTGGGAGATCCTCCGCGAAGGCGACACACCGGTGGCGCTGGTGCAGGACAAGGCCAATATCACGCTGGAGCCGGCAGGCCAGTTGGAACTCTCCGGCGCACCGCTGGAAACCATCCATCAGACCTGCCGCGAAGTGAACAGCCATCTGGAGGAAGTGCGCTCCGTGGCCGACGGCATGGGCCTGGGCTTTCTCGGCATGGGTTTCCAGCCCAAGTGGCGCCGCGACGAGATGCCGTGGATGCCCAAGGGCCGCTACAAGATCATGCGCGAATACATGCCCAAGGTCGGGTCGCTCGGCCTGGACATGATGACGCGCACCTGCACCGTGCAAGTCAATCTGGATTTCGGCAGTGAAGGCGACATGGTGCGCAAGTTCCGCACCAGCCTCGCCCTGCAGCCAATCGCTACGGCGCTGTTCGCCGATTCGCCGTTCACCGACGGCAAGCCGAACGGTTATCTCTCCTATCGTTCGCACGTGTGGACGGACACCGATGCAGACCGCACCGGCATGCTCGATTTCGTCTTCGAAGACGGCTTCGGTTACGAGCGTTACGTCGACTACATGCTCGATGTGCCGATGTATTTCAGCTATCAGGACGGTCGCTACGTCGATCTCGCCGGCAAGGACTTCAAGCGCTTCATGGCCGGCACCTTGGATGAACTACCCGGCACGCGCGCCACGATGAAGGACTGGGGCGATCACCTCACCACTGCTTTTCCGGAAGTGCGGCTGAAGCAGTATCTGGAAATGCGCGGCGCGGACGGTGGCCCGTGGAACCGCCTATGTGCGTTGCCTGCGTTCTGGGTCGGTCTGCTTTACGACGATGACGCGCTGCATGCAGCATGGGAACTGGTTGAGCATTTCACTCGCGAAGAACGCCACGCACTGCGCGATGGCGTGCCCAAGCACGCGCTCAAGTTACCGTTCCGCAGCGGCACCGTGCGTGATCTGGCTCGAGAGGCCCTGCAGATCGCCGCGCACGGCTTGAAGCGCCGCAACCGGCTCAATCGCCATGGCGCGGACGAAAGCATCTTTCTCGAACCACTGATCGAGATCGTCGAAAGCAACCAGACCCCTGCCGAACGCAAGCTGGAGCTGTTCCATGGTGAGTGGAACGGCAGCGTCGATCCGGTCTTCAAGGAGTTCGCATATTGATCGCGGCACATTCTGCACACGCACCGTTCCTCGCAGGACTGCTGCTGGGCGCCTCGCTGATCATCGCCATCGGTGCGCAAAACGCCTTCGTCTTACGCCAGGGGCTGCTGCAATCACATCGCTTTCCCGTAGCACTGTTCTGCGCGCTGTCCGATGCCCTGCTGATCGTGGCCGGCGTGGGTGGGTTGGGTGCCGCCGTGGGCCAGCATCCTCGCCTGCTCATGGTGGTGGCGTGCGCCGGAGCGTTGGTGCTGGCGTGGTATGGCGTCAAAGCGATCCGACGCGCCTTCCATCCGGAAGTGCTTGCCGCCGACACGCATAGCGACACCGGCAGCATGTGGAAGGTGCTCGCCGCCTGCGCCGGTTTTACCTGGCTCAATCCGCACGTCTATCTCGATACCGTGCTGCTGATCGGCAGCCTGGCCGCGCCGTGGCCTGCGCCATGGCCGCGTGCGTTTTTCGGCATCGGCGCTGCGACGGCTTCGTTTATCTGGTTCTTTGGTCTTGCTTATGGCGCACGTTTGCTGGCGCCGTTGTTTCGCAAGCCGATGGCGTGGCGTGTGCTGGATGTGCTGATTGCCTTGGTGATGTGGAGCATCGCGGGCAAGTTGCTGCTTTCCTTTCTCCTGCATTGACGTAGGTTGGGTGCAAACCCCAACATCGCTCTCTTCGAGATATGGCGACGTTGGGGTTTGCACACCCCAACCTACGTCAATCGCGCGTACGAATACCCAACCAACGCGCAATCAACGTATCCAGGCTGATCTTTCCCGGCCCCGCGATCAGAAACCAGAAGAAGATCGTGATGTAGAGCACTTCATCCGCTTCGACGTAATCGTCCAGACCCATCAGCCGAGTCGACACCACCAGCGCCAGCGCCACGATCATGTTGATGATCATCGGAATACTGACCAGGCGCGTAAACAGCCCGAGCATCAGCAGCAGGCCACCCAGCAATTCCGTCCATGCCGACAGGGCGGCGTTGAAGGCTGGGTGAGGAATGCCCCAGCCGATGAAGCGTTGCGTGAAACCATCCAGGTTCTGCACCTTGCCGATACCGGTCTCCAGCCAGAAGTAGCCGAACACCAGCCGTATCACCAACGGTCCCAGCCAGCGCCCTGCATGCAGGATGCCAAGCAAACGCGAAGCGGTCGTCGCCACGTAATGACGCATTGCACATGTTCCTGCTCTGGAAGTAAGCGCATGATGCGCGGGCTCACCCATGTCCTCCATAGCTAGGCGTCCAGACTTTCTTGCCTGGCATCCGCCGGACGATCGGGCATAAATGCGGGATGCACGGGTGCAGCGACCGATGGACCGGAGCAGCACAATCCCCTCGTCCGAATTTGCTTGCATGCAACGGACGAGCTTTCTGTGCCGCCATGCGGCGACCCACAACTTCTTGGAGCCATAGATATGAACGTCAAGACAGTCAATGCCAGCGCCATGGCCGTAATGGTGGCCGGTCTGTTTGCTGCCGCAACGGTTTCCGCCGCACCTTTCGCCGGCCAGGCCGCTGGCGACCAGGCGCAGGTCAAGTGCGTCAACTCCAGCTCCTGCAAAGGCCAGGGCGCCTGCAAGCAGGCCACCAACTCCTGCAAAGGCCAGAACAGCTGCAAGGGCCAAGGCTTCACCATGCAGAAGACGCAGGCCGATTGCGCAGCCGCTCAAGCCGCCGCGAAGAAGTGATGCACCGCGGGATGCACGCTCTGACGCGTGCATCCCGTCTTTAAGAGGACATCTGCATCATGGCCATGCACGCGACTGAACGCTCCGATGCCATGCCCTACCTGGGCTACGGATTGGGTTTGCGCGTGGAGCATTACGAAACCTTGCTCGCCCAGCCAACCGGCATCGAATGGCTGGAGATCGTTTCGGAAAACTACATGGTGCACGGCGGCTTGCCGCTGGTCTGGCTGGAACGTTTTCGCGAACGCTTTCCGCTGGTCATGCATGGCGTGTCGATGTCGATCGGCAGCACCGATCCCTTGGACGACGATTACCTTGCACGGCTTGCCGCATTGGCCAGGCGCATCGAACCGGCCTGGGTTTCCGATCACCTTTGCTGGACCGGCGTGCAAGGCGTGAATCTGCATGACTTGATGCCGCTGCCGTACACCGAAGAAGCGCTCGACCACGTCGTCGCGCGGGTCAAACAAGTGCAAGACCGTCTCAAGCGCCGCATTCTGCTGGAGAACGTGTCCAGCTATGTCAGCTTTGCCGATTCCCAATTGACCGAATGGGAATTTCTCGCCGCGGTCGCGGAACGCGCCGATTGCTTGATCTTGCTGGATATCAACAACGTACACGTCAGCGCGATGAATCACGGCTTTTCGGCGCTGGACTACCTGCACGGCATTCCGGTTTCGCGCGTGCAGCAGTTTCACCTCGCCGGTTACGAACAGGGCGAACGGCTGATCATCGATACGCATGACGCACCGGTTTCCAATGCCGTGTGGGATCTTTATATCAAAGCGGTACGCCGCTTTGGGCGCGTATCCACCATGATCGAACGCGACGATCATTTTCCGCCGCTGTCCGAGCTCATCGCAGAACTGGAGCATGCGCGCTCCCTGGCCAAACCATTGCTGCGAGATGCTGCATGACATCCCTGCAAGCCATACAACAACAAATGTTGCAGGCTGTCCTGGCGGAAAACGCACATATACCATCGATCATTCGCGACAACGGCATCGCCGATGCACGCAGTCGCCTGGAGATTTACCGGCATGGCTACCGCATTCGTCTGCGCGACGCGTTGAAAACCGAATTCACGGGGCTTGGCAGCATGGCTGGCCGGCGCTTCAAGACCATGCTGGACAAATACATCGGCGCACATCCCTCCGAGCACTACAACATCCGCTGGTACGGCGCGGGTCTTGCTGCATTTCTCGACTATGCCCATCCCTGGCGCGACCAGCCCCAGCTGGCGGACATGGCGCGCTTGGACTGGGCGATCTCCGTCGCCTTCGACGCTGCGGATGAAACCGGCGCAAGCGTGGCCGATCTCTCGGCGGTACCGCCCGATGCATGGCCCGCGCTGCAGTTTTCCTTGCAGAGGAACTTGCACGTATTGGACTGCCGCTGCAATGCCGACGCGTTTCGCCGCGCCGCAGACCATGGCAAGCCGCGTCCACGTCTGCGCCGCTTTGCGCTGGCACGGCAGATCATGGTGTGGCGCAAAGACACCACGGTGCACTACCGCCGTCTGGATGAAGACGAATGGCAAGTGCTGGGCGCGGCCATCCGTGGTGAATCCTTCACCACGCTCTGCGCATGCCTGGCGGGCTACCACGACGAAGCAACCGCCATGCCGCGCATGGTGGCATTGCTGCAAGGCTGGCTGGCCGCAGGACTGATCCGCGGCTGGACGATCGCAGAGGCGTAACCCACACAGACTTCCGGCGAATACCTGACAAAGCGCCATGTCACGGAAGTTAGGTCCATGCACGTCGATGCTTACGCCAATCTGACCCGGATGCCACGTCCACCCTCGGTGGCGCCGGCTCTGGAAGCCTTGCTCAACCAATCGATGCTGCGCGTCGAGGTGATCGCCGAACCCAAGTTCTGCGGCTCCTGGTTTGCTGATGCCACCTGCAACGGCAACGGCCTGTTTCACCTGGTGAACACGGGCGAATGCCTGATCGAAAGCGACGCCCTCGCTGAAGCATGGTATTTGCAGGCCGGGGATTTGGTGGTATTTCCGCATGGCGACCCACACCGCCTGCGCGCGCGGGACGCAGCCGCCGACATCACCACCAGCCTGATCTGCGGCGAACTTCGCTACGCCAGCCACACCCGGCACCCGCTTAGCCATGCCTTGCCGGCCTGCTTCGTGGTGCGCGATGCGCAGGCCGATATCCTGTTTAGGCAGCTATCGGCCATGATGGTCGAGATCGCGAAAACCGAGGTGCCGGGCCGCAAGGTGCTGTTGAACAAACTCGCCGACACCTTGTTCACCCTTGCCGTCTGCGATTACGCCCACCGCCATGCCGACCAGCAAGGCCTGTTTGCCGCCCTGGCCGACAATCGCATCTGCAAGGTGCTGCAGGCCGTGCACGAAGAACCCGGGCACCCATGGACCATGCAGAACATGGCTGCCCATGCCTGCATGTCGCGCTCCGCCTTCGCCGAGCGCTTCGCACAATTGATGAACGTGCCGCCCATGCAGTACGTCACACAATGGCGCGTCAACGTGGCGGAGCGTCTGCTGCACGATCCAGACCTGTCTGTCGCATCGATAGCCGAGCGTCTGGGCTATAGCAGTGAAGCCGCCTTCCGGCGCCTTTTCAAACGCGTGAGCGGGACCAGCCCTGGCCGCATTCGGGCGGACAGCCGTCATAGCCAGGACATTCACTGCCAGCCGGATTGACCCTCACCATGGCGCCGGGCGTGCTTCGCCTCTCGTCACCCTCCGGAAACGTGGCATCATCTCCCGAAGCGCGTCACCAGGCGCTCCAGCTTCGCGTTTCCCGCTGCGATTATTGAACGATCGGGTTTGTCTATTGGCGGGTCTTTCCACGGTGTGGCATTGAAGGAGATCGGCTGAATGGCATCGTTTCGAAGCAGCAGGGATGGCGCCACGAGAACCGCGCATCCGATGCTGACGCGGCGTGTTCGCAGCGGCGCAGGTCCCATGGCCGCACGCAACCTGCACGGGCATGTGGTGCAGGTGCTTGGGCAGCGCATCGTCAGCGGCGCGATCAAACAGGGCGAGGTACTGCCACCGGAAGCGACCATGGCCGAAGAGATGGACGTGAGCCGCACCTCCCTGCGCGAGGCGATGAAGGTGCTGTCCGCCAAGGGCCTGGTGGAAGCACGACCCAAAGTTGGCACCCGCGTGCGCGATTCACGTTTCTGGAATCAACTGGATGCGGACGTGCTCGCCTGGCGCTGCGCCTCCATGCCCACGTCGGATTTCGTGCAGAAGCTTTCCGAGATGCGCGAGATCATCGAACCGGCTGCCGCGGCAAGTGCCGCCCGCCATCGTTCGGTTACGCAGTTGAAGCGCATGCAATTGGCATTCGACGCCATGGAAGCGTCACACGACCCGGAATCCTGGACGACCGCCGACATCGACTTCCACGAGGCGATTCTCGCCGCGACCGGCAACGAGTTGCTGATCTCGCTGTTTTCGGTGATCGAAACGGCGCTCAGCAGTTACTTCACGATGTCCGCGCACACCGCAGTGAACTTCAAATATTCGCTGCCGCAGCATCGCATGGTGTTGCAAGCCATTCGCGACAAGGATGCCGACGCGGCGCACAAAGCGATGCTCAAGGTGATTTCGGATACGAAGGAAAACCTGAGCAGCAAGCGGCGGAAAGCTTGATTCGTAGGTTGGGGTGCAAACCCCAACATTGCCATGTATGGGCCTATAGGGATGTTGGGGTTTGCACCCCAACCTACTCGATTTCGATGTAATCCACATCGTAAGCGTGCTCTGCGCCGTTCACGACGATGGTGTTGTCGCCATCTTTCAAGTTGACGCTCACATCCATCAGCATCCAACCGCTTTGACCGTCTGCTTTGCCGCTGCCGGCAGCAACGGCTGTTCCATTGACACTGATTCGTGGGATCGCCGGAAAACCCAGATCCTCATAGCGCAAGCGCAACACATGCGCGCCACCGCGATCACGGTGGATATCGAACTGCAGCTTGCCGTAAGGCGCTGCCGCCACGCGCGCCATGCGCCGGTTCGATGCATGCGGATTACCAATTACCACAGCATTCGTACGTGCAGCATCTTCCGCCTCATAGCGATGGAAGTTGAGCGGCTCATCCGCGTACAACATCACGTTGTACGCCGCCTTCCATGCTTGCTGCAGCTCAGGCGATGACGACGAAGTGATGTGTAGGAAACTGCCATCCTTCTGCTGCAACAACGCCTGCGTCCAGCCCGCGTGGATATTGCCGGTAATCTTTTGCACGGGTGCCGGCGCTTCCCACCACGGTCCCTTGCCACCGTTGTTGTTCCAATACAGGCTGCGACCCGCCGCATCGCCGTTACCGCCGGCACGTTCGCTGGATACGACGATCACACCTTGCGGCCCACCCACCGGAAACCAGCTCACCACCGGACATGCAGCAGGCCACGCGCCACCTTCGGTCTGAACCGGCATGCCGCGATCAGCCGGATCGCCGAAGTGCAGGCCGTCCGCACTGAATTTCAGATGGACCTTGCCGTTTTCGGGGCCATCGATGTCCTCGAAGTTCATCACGTAACGTTGATCAGGCAAGCGTGCCACGACAGCCATGCCGGGACGTTCCACGCCGCCGGGCATGCCTACGTCCATCACTTCCTCGCCCCATGTCTTGCCACCGTCGTTGGAAAGCTTATGCGCAAGAATCTGGTTGAAGCCTTTGTCCTTGTGTTGCTCGCTGGAGTAATAAACGATCATCCGGCCGTCATCGAGAATATGGACGTTCGGCTCCCACACACCGTGGTTGTCCTTGTCGTCCGGATGACCACCACCACGCACGATGGAGCTGCGGTAGTGCCAGGTCTCGCCTTGATCGATAGAGGTGTAAAGCTGCAGGTCCTCTTCCACGACATGCCCTTTGGCATCATTGCGGGTTGCGTTCGCCGCCAGCAATAAGGTGCCGCGCTTCAGATCCCCACTGCCCTGCTGCATTTCCGAAATGTTCGGTTGCCAGCGCAATTGCCATGCCAAATTGCCGGCATGTTCCTGATCGACAACGTTCTGCATGAAATGCCAGGTCTTGCCGCTATCGTTGCTTACGTACAGTGGCATGCCGGCCATGCCATGCTGCTCGAACACCAGCAAGAGACGTCCGTCGGCATGTGCATTGCTTTGCTGTGACAAACGCACGACGGATGCATAGCCGGTACCTTCCGCAAGGAACTGGCCGCTCGCAACATCCAGCGGCTGATCCTGTGCCTGCACGGCGCGAATACCTGCCATGCCAAGCAGAAAACAAGCCGCGTGCACGGCGAGATGGCATGTCGTTCGACGCATGGTGATTCCTCGAAGACAAGCGGCGGCCGCACGCATGCGACCGCCAGGAATAAAAAGAAGGAGCACCACGAAGGATGCTCCCGAGGGGGAAGCGAAGGATGCGCTGATCGATTCTGCGTAGCTGTCACTAGCCCGATGGGTAATGTCCAGAAAGCCCGCAGAGTGCGCCGTACGGCTTGAACAGACGGCCAGTCTGCCCTGCGCCGTCCGACGCACTCTGCGGGCTTTCTGAACATCATGCCAGCTGCGCATAATCAATCAGCTCATCCTCAAAGCTTGAAACGAAGACCAAGGTTCACCGTGCGATCCTGATAGCGGATATCGCGCGGACGCGACGTGCCGTCGCCCCAGTATTCATGCAAGTTGGCGCCCAGCAGGTTGGTCATGCCAAGCACCACCGTGCTGTGGTCGTTGAGGTTGTACGCAATGGACAGGTCCACCTGGTTGGCCGGTGCGATTTCGTCATTGACGCTGGCCACATTCGCTGCATTGAAGCCATCGATAAAGCGGCTTCGATAGTCATAGGCCAGACGGAACGACCAGCCGTACTTCTCATACATCAGCACCGCATTGCCGTTGTGCTTGGATACGTTCTGCAGCGGCGTAGTCACCATCGGGCCACCCAGATACTGCGGCGACTTGGTGGAGCCATTGATATAGGTGTAGTTGACCTGCACACCCAATCCGTTCCACGCCCCGGGCAGGAAATCGAAGAACTGCTGGTAGGCCAGCTCCACACCGTCCAGGAAGCCATTGCCGGCGCTCTCCGGACTGCTGATCTGGTAAGGCTGTCCGCCGACCACCTCATCGGTGACGTAGCTCTGCACGTAACCCTTGATGTTGCGGTAGAACGCACCCGCACTGGCGTAGCTGCCAGGTGCGAAGTACCACTCCAGGGACATGTCGTAGTTGTTGGACTTGATCGGCGTCAGGTAGGCATTACCGCTGCTGCCGTTGCCGGCACGATTGATGGTGCCGGGATTGAGCGACATCGACGGATTGAGGTCGCCGAAGTTCGGATAGGTCACCGTCTTGGCAGCCACAAAGCGTGCCTGCAACGCGTCGGTGATGTGCAGCACCGCACTTACGTTCGGCAAGTACACCGGCGCACTGGTCGACAAGGCCAATGGCGAGTAGACGTTGGTAGAGCTGTTGTACGAATACGCGCTCAGATTGCGGTTGATGTCTTCGATGCGTACGCCGATCAGGCCATCCAACGGCATGCCGAACACCGTGGTGGCATAGGCCGTTTGCAGATAGCCGGCGAAGTCCTTCTCATCGATGTTGTAGAAACGGCCCGGATCGATCGGCTGCAGTCCCTCGTTGGTGCCGTACAAGGCACGGATGGCGTTCGCGTTGCCGACCAGATAGTTATAGCAACCGCTCAACCAGCCGCCAGGCAGTGCCGACGAGCTGGGCATGGCGCAGAAGTAATTGGCGGGAAAGCGCGCCAGCACCTGGTTGGCCGGATTGGGATCAAGCGCAATCGCGCCAGTACCTCCCGGCGGCGGAATCGATATCTGCACGCTGCCTTCGTAGCTCGCACGGTGATCATCGGCCCGTACGCCAAACTGCAGGTTCTGGAAGAAACCCGAATCGAAGGTGTAGACACCATCGGCGCGCCAATCCAGCTCCTTGCCGCGTTGCACAGACCAGTTCTGGAACAGGCCGTTCAAGTAGTAATTGGAGGCATCGTTCTGCGGGCTGCCAAGCAGTGACCAGTTCTGGCGATTGCCGGCGGTGCCGGTCCATACCGTGGTGATCGGCCCCTTAAGAAACGTGTCGACAATGAACGTGTTATCCATGAACGAGCTGAGCGTCGACGAGAGTTCGGTCGACAGGCTCAGCACGTCGTTGTGCCACTTCGCACCGATCGCGTTCTGAATATCGTGGCCATGCTGCGCATGCGCCTGCGTGCTGGTCGCCGCATAGCTGTTGCCGCTCCAGGTGGCGCTGGTGGCATCGCAGATCGTCTGGCCGTGGTACTGGCCGGCGAGTTGATCCGGATAGCAATGATTGCCAACGGTGTAGGAACTCGGCGTCACCACGCCCGTGGGGAAGGTGAAGAAGAACGGCTGGCTGTAGCTGTCGTGGTCCCAGTCATACAGGCCCTCGGCATAGACTTCCGTGTGATCGTTGGGCGCCCATTGCAACGCGTAGTTCATCTCCGGGCGACGGCGGTAACCCAGGTTGTAGTCGGCACCGAAACCGTTCGGCACTTCGACCAGCGTGCCCGACGGACTACGCAGGGGATTGCCCTGCGCATCGGTGAGCAGGCGCGGGAAATCGCCCCACACCGCCTTGTAGTCATAATGCTGTGTGATGATGCTGCCGTTGACCAAGGCGCCAAAATCGCCCCATGCGGTTTTCCAACGATCGCTGAGCAACACGCTGGCCGTACCATCGGTGCGCCCAGCATCGGCACTGTTGATGCCGGTGATCGTGCCGGCAACTTCCGGGCCCTTGAAATCGAACGGACGATACAGCTGCATGTCCACCAGCCCCGCGATACCGCCGGCAGGCAAGCTGGCGTCGCTGGTCTTGTATACCTGCACCGACTTCACCGCCGTAGCCGGCAAATTCTGGAATGCATATTGGCGACCGACGCCGCTGACGATTTCGCGCCCATTCAACGTGGTTACCACGTTCGGCAAGCCACGCACCACGACGCTGCTGGTTTCACCCTGGAAACCTTGCGCGACCTGCACGCCGGTGATGCGCTGCAGGGCATCGGCCACGCTGTTGTCGGGCAACTTGCCGATATCTTCCGACACGATCGAGTCGACGATGTTGTCCGAATCCTGTTTGACTTCTGCCGCGGAACCAAGACTCGAACGCAGCGGTGTCACCACCACGGTAGAGAGGGTAGCGGCGACGTTCTGGTCTTTCTTCTTTTGATTCTTGGTGCTTTTCGTATTGTCCGGCGATGACGTGTCAGTGGTCTGCGCGCCGTTTGCCGGCTGGCTGACGGTCGCAGGCTGGGCCGCCGTGGTGTCTGCGTGTGCGGTAGCTAGCGACGATGCGATGGCGACTGCCAGCAAGGTCATGGTCAAGGTGATGGTGGTATTGCGCTTCATGGTCTCTCCCCTTTCGACTTGAATGCCCGCCTTGCACGCAGCCATTCATGGATGTCGAAATGTTGTTTACAAGGCTAAATTCATTATTAGTACTACTATATGATCAGCAGCATCCAGCCAGACAAAAGGCCGCCACCCTGCGGCCTTCGCAGTAAAAAAGTCAGTGCATCGCGTTCACGGCGCGAGTGTCTGCCGTGATGGGAAGCATCGCCGCATCAGCAGGCACCACACCTTTGGGCGCAGCGCTCAAGGCACGGAAGATCGCAGCTTCACGCTCGCGATAGGGCGTGCCATCCGGATTCAGAAGATCGTGGAACCAGATCACCGGCGGTTGCAGCGTGTACGGTTTCTGCCAGGAATCCCACGGGAAAATCGTCTGCGTCTTGCCGGAGACAAAGCCCCAGTTGATCATGCCGACGTCGAGCTTTTTGCCTACCGGTAGCACGCTGTCGACGGTAGAACCCGCGCTGCGCGCCATGTATTCCGTGCAGATCATCGGACGTCCATACGTGCGCAGTTGCTGCACGCGGCGCAGGAAATCTTCCGGAAATCCGTAATTGTGAAACGTGATGACGTCCGATTGCGTCAGTTGCGTCTTCTCGATCGCATTGAGCTCAGACAACTTCGACCAATCATCGTCATGCCACACGCCACTGGTCAGAGGTTGCACCGGATGCACGCTGCGCGCCCAGGCAAATACCTGCGGCAACAGCTGCGCCACGCGCTGGAATTTGTCCTTGGGCTCTTCGGCCGCGTAGTTACCGCCACCGTCATTGTCCGGTTCGTTCCACACATCCCACGCAAGGACGCGATCGTCTTTGGCGAAACTGCCGACGACGTCTTTCACATAGGCTTCGAGCTGCGGGTACTGCGACGTATCATCCAGCACCTTGGTGCCTGGCGCCTGCATCCACCCGGAGTTGTGCACGCCGGGAATCGGCGGATGCTGCGGGCCCAGCACGGGATCGGGATCCCAGCACGAATCGAACAACACGAAGACCGGCTTGATGTGATGCTTGGCGGCAATCGTCAGGAACGTATCGATGCGCTTCTTGAAACCTTCGCGGTCCTGATCCCACAGCAGGTTGTGCAGAAACACGCGCATGGTGTTCATGCCCAAGCCTTGCGCCCACCCGAGCTCCTGGTCGATACGCGCCGGATCGAACGTGGCGGTCTGCCACATTTCCAACTCGTTGATCGCGTTGGAAGGAATGTAGTTGCTGCCAACCGGCCAACGCTGCTTCGCATACCAGGCGTTGGCCTGTGCCGCCGTCCAGCGTTCGGTGTCCGCGGCGTGCGCCACGGAAACACCAAGCAGCAGCGCCAGTGCAAGGCACCCTGCCCATCGTGTGTTCTTCATTGTCACATCCACCCTTGAATCTTTTTTATCCCTACCCTGCGTACAAGGTGGGTTGTTTATAGGTATTGCAGCGCTCCTGCGCGGTACGGCTTCCTTATCGTGACGGCTCGACCAAGTGTTATTACTTCGCGGCCTGGTCGATGCCGAAACGGTAGACGATCACGTTCTTGTAGATGTCACCCGGCGCCAGCCGCGCTGATCCGAAATCCGCATGATTCGGCGTATCCGGAAACAGCTGTGGCTCCAGCACGAAGGCGTCACCCTGGCGATAAATGTGGTGGTCCTTGCCCACCGTGGTGCCATCCAGGAAATTGCCCGAATAGAACTGCAAACCCGGCTTGCTCGACCAGACGGTCATCACGCGGCCGGAATGCGGATCTTCCACACGCGCCACCACACGTGGCTCGATTTCCTTGCGGCTGAGCACCCAGTTCATGTCGTAGCCCTTGCCGAACAGCAACTGCTGCGAACGGCCATCACGGATGTCGCGACCGATCGGCTTGGCGACGCGGAAGTCGTAAGGCGTACCAGCAACGGAAGCGATTTCCCCGGTTGGAATCGACGCAGCGTCGCTCACCGGCGTGATGTCGTTGCCGGGAATCATCAATGTTTGATCCATCACGGACCCGGAGCCTTCGCCACCCAGATTCCAATACGTATGATTGGAAAGATTGACGATGGTCGGCTTGTCGGTAGTCGCGACGTAGGCAATCTTGAGCTGATTGTCATCGCTCAACATGTAAGTAGCCTTCACCGTCAGCGTGCCCGGATAACCCTGGTCGCCATCGGGACTGACGTATTCCATCGTCACGCTTGGCGTGGGACCCGACTTCACGTCGAGCACTTTCCACACCTGCATGTCGAAGCCTTTCGTGCCGCCGTGCAGCGAATTGGTGCCGTCATTCAAGGTGAGACTGTAGGTTTTGCCGTCCAGCGTGAATTTCCCGTGCGCGATGCGGTTCGCATAGCGGCCGACGGTCGCACCGAGATACTGGCGCCGATCGAGATAACCCTGCAGCGTGTCATAGCCGAGCACGACGTCGACCAGCTTGCCGCTGCGATCCGGCACCAACAAAGACTGCAACGACGCACCGTAGCTCATGACGCGTGCGCGCATGCCGTGACTATTGGTAAGCGTCACGATGTCCACATTCTGCCCATCCGCCGTATGCCCGAAAGACTCCCGGGTGGCCTGACCGGCTGTCGCGGCAAGCGGGATCAGCAGGCTTGCCGTGAAGATGGAACGGAGCAGCGTTACAGATTTCAAGCAAATCCCCTTACGAAATCTATGAAACCGGACGGCCATATGCCCTGTCGCTTCTGAGCATATTGTATGATTATATAGACGCATGGCCGTCTGGGCTTTACGCGCTGCAGCATGGTCATCGAGCAAGCAGAACTGGGGCATGATCGTGGTGGTTCGCATGGGGTGGAGGGTGGTGTCGACGGTGTTGAAAAAGCGAGTGTTATAAGCCAGCGACGTGACAAACAAAGCATCCGTTGCACGACGCACCAACACTCGCCATCGACCAACCGTACGCTCCAGCACTTTCGCAATGCAGCACGTTCATCTCTTTTCCATCACCCAATCAGAGCGCCGATGAGAGTCGCAAACGCCCGAAATCTACACGGCCACGTCACCCAGGAACTGGGGGTACGGATCGTGAGCGGCCAGCTAAGGCCGGGCGACGTTCTGCCCCGCGAGGAGACACTGGCCGAGCAGATGGCAGTGAGCCGTACGGCGCTGCGTGAAGCAATGCGCGTGTTGTCCGCCAAAGGCCTGGTCGAGGCGCGCCCCAAAGTGGGTACGCGCGTGCGCGAAGAGCGTTACTGGCACCAGCTCGATGCCGACGTGCTGGCCTGGCGCTGCGCCTCGATGCCGCCCGCCGACTTCGTACAGAAGCTGGTGCAGATGCGCGAAATCTTCGAACCTGCCGCAGCAGCCTTTGCCGCACGCCGTTGTGACACCACCCAGCTGAAGCAGATCGAGCTGGCTTATCGCGCCATGGAGGCCGCGCGCAATAGTGATGAATGGGCCGAAGCGGACCTGCAATTTCACGAGGCCGTACTGGTCGCCACCAACAACGAGTTGATGAGCTCCCTGTTCTCCGTCGTGGAAACCGCCTTGGGTTCCTTCTTTGTGCAGTCCGCGCGCAAGAGTGGCGACTTCAAATACTCCCTGCCCTATCACCGCCAGGTATTCGACGCGATCCGGCGGCGCCAGCCCGAAGCGGCGCGCCGTGCAATGCAACAGATGATTGTCGATTCACGCGCCAACATGACCGGCAAGCGCCGCACAAGGAAGTCCGCATGAGCACCGATGTGCAACTGATCGGACTGGATTGGGGCACCAGCAGCCTGCGTGCCTATTTATATGATGCCGACGGCAAGGTAGTGGCCTCCCGCCAGCAGAGCTGGGGTATCCGGAACGTGCCGGAGGGAGGGTTCGCCGGCGCGTTGCAGGCCATTACGGCCGACTGGCCAGCCTGCGTGGCGATGGCCGCCGGCATGATCGGCAGCCGCCAGGGCTGGCGCGAAGTGCCTTATGTGGCACTACCGGCCGACGCAGCGAGCATCGCGCACGGCATGCTGCGTGTGGATGGTTGCGGCAGCCATGAGCTATGGATTGCGCCAGGTCTGCAACGGCGTCAGCCGGCCGACGTCATGCGTGGCGAAGAAACGCAGATCATCGGCGCGCTCGCGCAGCAGCCGCAGCATGAGGTCAACATGCGCTTCGTGCTGCCCGGCACGCACAGCAAGTGGGCCACGGTCGTCGACGGCCGCATCACCGCCTTCGATACAGTCATGACTGGCGAGATCTATGCGTTGCTGATCAAGCACTCCATTCTTGGCGCGGGCCTTCCTTCCGATCCCGCGCAGCCTTTTTGGGCCGAAGCCTTTGTACGCGGCGTGCTTGTTGCCCGGGAAAGCGGTGCCGAAGGCATTTTCAGCCGTCTGTTTTCGACGCGCGCATTGATGCTGGCCGGCGAATTGTCGCCCGTACACGTGCCGGACTTTCTCTCCGGTTTGCTGATCGGCGAAGAATTCCGCCTCGCCCGCTTGCGTGACAACGGCGGCGTTACGCCTCTGTGCCTGATCGGCGACACGTCGCTGTGCGAGCGCTATGCGCTGGCAGCACAACACTTCGACTACGCATCGCCAGCCGTGATTGATAACGCCGCCGCGCAAGGGCTGTGGCAGCTGGCTTCCGCCGCGGGATTACTGACCAAGGCCAAGCTTCATTCTTTTTCTGGAGTAACACCATGATTCGCGCGTGGCTCGATTCCCTTCCCTTGGTAGCGATTCTTCGCGGCATTCGACCGGAGGAGGCGCTCGCCGTTGGTCATGCGCTTGTCGACGCGGGATTCCGCGTGATCGAGGTGCCGCTTAATTCGCCACAGCCGATGGACAGCATTCGCTTGTTATCGGAAGCACTGGGCGAGCGCTGCCTGATCGGCGCCGGTACCGTGCTGCAGCCTGAGCAGGTGACGGAAGTGGCCGTCGCAGGCGGAAAACTGATTGTGATGCCGCATGCCGATACGCGCGTGATCACGGCGGCCAAGCGTGCCGGCCTGTATTGCGTGCCTGGCGTAGCCACCCCGACCGAAGCATTTGCGGCCATCCAGGCTGGCGCCGATGCGATCAAGCTGTTCCCCGCCGAACTGCTGACGCCGCCGATACTCAAGGCATGGCGCGCAGTGATGCCGCGCGACCTGCCGATGCTGCCGGTTGGCGGCATCACGCCTGAAAACATGGCTCCTTATATCGCTGCAGGCGCCAACGGCTTCGGCCTCGGCTCCGCGCTCTACGCACCCGGCCGTGATGCGAACGACGTCGGTCGTCGCGCCCACGCCTTCGCTCAAGCCTGGAAAACAAATTCCCAAGGAAATCCCGCATGAAGATCACTCGTCTCACCACCTTCCTCGTTCCGCCGCGCTGGCTGTTCGTACGCATCGATACGGATGAAGGCATCAGCGGCTGGGGCGAGCCGGTCGTGGAAGGCCGCGCACATACGGTTGCCGCGGCGGTCGACGAACTCTCCGACTACCTCATCGGCAAGGATCCGCGCCATATCGAAGATCATTGGAATGTGATGTACCGCGGCGGCTTCTATCGCGGCGGCCCGATTCTGATGAGTGCCATCGCCGGTATCGACCAGGCGCTGTGGGACATCAAGGGCAAGCATCTGGGCGTGCCCGTGCATGCATTGTTCGGTGGACCGGTGCGCGATCGCATCCGCGTGTATTCGTGGATTGGTGGCGATCGCCCGTCAGACACCGCGAAGGCGGCGAAGGAGGCCGTGGCGCGTGGGTTTACCGCCGTAAAGATGAATGCCACCGAGGAAATGCATTTCGTCGACACGCATGCAAAAGTGCAGCGTGTACTGGAAAACGTGCAGGCCGTGCGCGACGCAGTAGGGCCGGATATCGGCCTGGGCATCGATTTCCACGGCCGCGTGCACAAACCGATGGCGAAGGTACTGATGCGCGAGCTGACGCCGTTCAAGCTGATGTTTATCGAGGAGCCGGTACTTTCCGATCATCTGGAATGCATTCCGGAACTGGCCAGCATCTCGCCTGCGCCGATCGCGCTGGGCGAACGCCTGTATTCGCGTTATGACTTCAAGCGCGTGTTTGCCACCGGCGGCGTGGACATCATTCAGCCTGACCCTTCGCACTCGGGCGGCATCACGGAAACACGCAAAATTGCGATGATGGCCGAGGCCCACGACGTGGCATTGGCACTGCATTGCCCGCTGGGTCCGATCGCACTGGCCGCCAACCTGCAGTTGGATGCGATGTGCCACAACGCCTTCATCCAGGAGCAGAGCCTGGGCATCCACTACAACGCCACCAACGACCTGCTCGACTACATCACCGACCGCAGCGTGTTCGCGTATGAGAACGGCTTCGTCTCGATGCCGAGCGGTCCCGGCCTCGGTGTGGAGGTGAACGAGGCCTACGTTGCAGAGCGCGCCGCTGTCGGCCATCGCTGGCGCAATCCGATCTGGCGTCATAGCGACGGCAGCGTGGCTGAATGGTAAGGTCCTCAAGATCCATGCCTCCCATGTTTGCCACCTACCCCAGCCTGGTCGACCGCTCGGTACTGATTACCGGCGGTGCGACAGGCATTGGCGCCGCGTTCGTTGCGCACTTCGCGCAACAGGGTGCTCGCGTAGCGTTTTTCGATATCGACGAAACCAGTGCGACCGCACTGATCACCTCGCTGCCGGATGTACGTCATGCCCCGCAGTTCCAGCGCTGTGACGTCACCGACATCGCAGCACTGCGCCAGGCGATTGCCAGCGCAAGTCAAAGCGTTGGGACTTTCAGCGTGTTGATCAACAATGCCGCCAATGATCGCCGTCACCAGCTGCAGGACACGACGCCGGAAGAGTTCGAGCAAAGCATCGCCGTCAATCTGCGCCATCAGTACTTCGCGACGCAGGCGGTCGTGCCGGGCATGCGTGAGCTAGGTGGTGGCTCCGTCATCTGCCTGGGTTCCACCGGCTGGATGATCAAGAACGCGGGCTACCCCATGTACGCGATGGCGAAGTCCGCCGTGCGTGGCCTGATCAATGGTTTGGCGCGCGAACTGGGCAAGGATCAGATCCGCATCAACGCCCTGGTGCCTGGCTGGGTGATTACCGACAAGCAGCGCGAGCTGTGGCTGGATGAAGCCGGCAAGGAAGAAATCAACCGCAAGCAATGCATGCCCGGCTACCTCGGCAAGGATGATCTCGCCCGCGCAGCCTTGTTTCTGGCTGCTGACGACAGCCGCATGTGTACAGGCCACGACTTCTTTGTCGACGGTGGATGGGCATGAGCTTGCAAGCTTCGCTGGTGTTGAATGCACAAAACACGCTCGGCGAGGGCGTGGTCTGGTGCACGCGCAGCCAGTCGCTGTACTGGACGGACATCCATGCTTCCGTACTGTGGTGCTATCGCCCTGCCGACGGCAGTACACGCCGCTGGCCGATGCCTGAGCGCCTGGCCTCGTTCGCCCTGTGCGAAGACGATGGCTGGCTACTGCTTGGACTGGAAAGCGGACTGGCGTTCTTTCACCAAGAAAGCGACCAATTGATCCGTATTGCCGACGTTGAAGCCGGCCTGCCGACGCGCCTCAACGACGGCGCCTGCGATCGCCAAGGGCGCTTCGTATTCGGCACGCTGCATGAACCCATGGATGGTGAAGCACGGCGTGCCGCCGGCGCTTTCTATCGGCTGCACAAAGATCTGAGGCTGGAGCAACTGCCACTTGGATCGGTCGCGATCAGCAATAGCATCGCCTTCAGTCCCGATGGCGCCACCATGTATTACTGCGATTCGTGGAAGCGCCTCGTGCATCGCTGCAGCTATGGCGACAGCGTGGCGGATGTGCGCCTGCACATCGACCTGACGCAACAGCAAGGCGAGCCGGACGGCTCGGCGGTAGACAGCGAAGGCGGCCTGTGGAACGCGGAATGGGGCTCCGGCCGCGTGGTGCGTTACACGCCCGACGGCAAGCAAGACCTCGTCATCAGCGTGCCAGCCAGCCAGCCGACGCGCGCCGCCTTCGGCGGCGAACGATTGAACATGCTATACATCACCAGTGCCCGCGACGGACTTTCCGCCGAGGCGCTGGCGAAAGAACCGCATGCCGGTGGCCTGTTCGCCATCGAGGTGCCCTTCACCGGCATGCCCGAACCACGTTTTACCGGCCGGCCTATATGAGCCGGCTTTTTCTATGCGCCGTGAAGAGGATGAAAACGTCCGCACGACGCGACCGACCGGGGAGTCATTCATGAGTGCCGTCTCAACACCAGCAACGACACATGCGCACGGCAAAACAACCGCCATTTTCACCTGCGTGCTCGCAGCACTGGCCGGACTAATGTTCGGACTGGACATCGGCGTCATCGCCGGCGCGCAGCAGTTCATTCAGAAGGATTTCAAGATCGACGACAGCACCATCGAATGGATTGTCTCGATCATGATGGCTGGCGCTGCGCTGGGCGCGCTCGGCGCCGGCTGGTTGTCCAGCCAGCTTGGCCGCAAGCGCTCGCTGATTCTTGGGGCGGTGTTGTTTGTGGCCGGATCAGTGCTGTGCGGTTTGGCGTGGACACCCGGTGTGCTGATCGCGGGCCGCTTTGTGCTCGGCTTGGCGATCGGCATTGCCAGTTTCACCGCACCGCTCTATTTGGCTGAAATCGCACCCGAATCGATCCGCGGCGCCATGATCTCGCTGTACCAGTTGATGATCACCACCGGCATCCTCGTCGCGGCACTGTCTAACGCCGCGCTGAGCTACACCGGCAATTGGCGCTGGATGCTGGGTATCATCGCGATCCCTGGCGCGCTGTTCCTGCTCGGCGTGGCCTTCCTACCGGAAAGCCCGCGCTGGCTGATGATGCGCAATCGCCAGCCCGAGGCCGAACAGGTGCTGCACCGGCTGCTCGGCAGCAACGACGCCATTGCCCGCGAGATCGGCGACATCCGCGAGCAGCTGAAAACGCCACAGCGCGGCGTGCACATGTTCTTCCAGAACGCAAACTTCCGCCGCTCGGTGGGCCTGGGGGTGCTGTTGCAGATCATGCAGCAGCTCACCGGCATGAACGTAGTGATGTACTACGCCCCGCGCATCTTCGAGAGCATGGGCTATGCCACCGAAGCGCAGATGTGGTTTACGGTGATCGTCGACCTCGTCAACGTATTGGCCACCTTCATCGCGATTGGCCTGGTGGACAAACTGGGCCGCAAGCCGATCCTATACGTCGGCTTCGTGGTGATGACGCTGGGCCTGGGCGTGGTCGGCACGATGATGCACCTGGGCATCCATACGCACAGCGAGCAGACCTTCACCGTGGGCATGCTGTTGCTCTTCATTGTGGGCTTCGCGATGTCCGCCGGCCCACTGATCTGGACGCTGTGCTCGGAGATCCAGCCACTCAAGGGCCGCGACTTCGGGATCGGCTGCTCCACCTTTACCAATTGGGCAGCCAATTGGTTGGTGGGCGTGTCCTTCTTGAGCCTGCTCAATGGCATCGGCAATGCGTCAACGTTCTGGCTGTACGCCGCCTTCAACGCGGTGTTCATCGTGCTCACGCTCTGGCTGGTGCCGGAAACCAAAGGCATCACGCTGGAGCAGATCGAGCGGAACTTGATGAGCGGCAAACGGCTGCGCGATATCGGCCGTTGATTCAGTAGTAGTGATCCAGCAGTAGCTCTACATCTTCGTAGAGGGGAACTCCCGGCCGGCGCGATGCCGGCCGGTTACAACACAACAAGAACGACTATTCGGCTTTTTCTTCAACACATCACGTTGTCGCTGACGCGACACAGGAGATGGTTTATGAAGCACCCGAAGCTTTGGTCGGCTTGGAGTTCCTTGTGCCTGCTGATGCTCGCCGTGTTGCTCGTCATGAGCGCACGGCCCGCATACGCCGCCACTGGCACCTTGTTGACCGGCAGTACGCTTTACCCACGCGTCGTTCGCTTGCAACACAATGCGGGCTTCAACGGCATGCTGGTGGCAAGTACCAACGGCATCATTTTTCAAAGTACTAACAATGGCGCAAGCTGGAACCTGATCGGTCCGGTGCCAGCGATCAGCGGCAGCTCCGAATACTGCTGCGCGACACTGTATGAACTCCCTCAACAGGTCGGTGCTCTTGCTGCTGGGACGCTGATGTTTGCCGCCACCTACACGGTGAACGGCACACCGGCGATCGAGGTATATACCAGCACCAACCAGGGCGTTTCCTGGAGCTATCACAGTACGCCCGTGCAACGCGGCGACAGTTCGCATGGATTGTGGGAACCGGAGTTTGAAGTCGCCAACGATGGTGGGCTGGTGATGTTCTGGTCTGACGAGACCGATTCGTGCTGCAGTCAGAAGCTCGCGCAGATCCGCACGTACGACGGGCAAACTTGGCAAGACGAAACCAACACGGTAGCCAGCACTGTTCAATCCGATCGTCCCGGCATGGCCACGGTCAGCAAGCTGCCGGACGGCCATTTCTTCATGAGCTATGAGCTGTGCGGCCCCGCTGCGTGCACGGTGTTCTACCGCACATCGACCGATGGCTGGAATTTTGGTGACCCGACCAATACAGGCACCAAAATCGCCACCGCCAGCGGCCAATATCTGGAGCATGCGCCGGTGAACGTGTGGAGCCCATCGGTGATTTCCAGCAATGGTGCGATCCTGCTGGTTGGGCAGGTGATGTACGAATCCAGCGGCAGCGTGTCGAACTCCAACGGCCAGGTACTGTTCGTGAACACCAATGTCGATGGCGCAGGCAACTGGTACACCATCACGTCGCCCGTGCAAGTTCCCACCGCGTACAACAACTATTGCCCGAACTATTCGTCGGCGTTGCTGCCGGCAACAGACGGCTCGAACATTCTCGAATTGGCCTCGGATTACAACAACGGCGGCTGCATCACGTACTACGGCAGCGAGTCCTGGAACAACCTGCCTGCCGATGGATCGACGCATGTGTTCCACAACATGCAAAACACCTCGTTGTGCCTGGACGACACCGGTTGGGGCACCACCAACGGCACCAGTGCGGAACTGTGGGACTGCAACGCGCTAGCCGTCCAAAACTGGACCGTGCACGCCGAAGGGGGTGGCTGGTACAGCATCCAGAACCAATACTCCGGCCTATGCGTGGACAACACCGGCGGCAGTACCACACCCGGCAACCTGGTTACTTTGTGGGGCTGCGTGGGCAACGCAAACCAGGCATGGCTGTTCATGGACCTGGGCAACGGCACCTACAAGCTGATGAACCAGGCGTCCGGCTCGCTGATGCTGGACGACACCGGCGGCTCCACCACCCACGGCACGCAGCTGCAGATCTGGACCGATAACGGGTTGGCGCCACAGCAATGGCTGCTCGATTGAGCCGGTAACCCTATCGCGCCGGCAGGATTGGCCTTATGCCGATCCTGCTGGCACGGCTCGCTACCGACCCGTCGCAAGTAATGGCAAATTATCTATTCAATTATGCATCACCTATAATCATAACTATATGTATTTAAAACAACTTGAAATGAAGTATCTATTCATGTATCTATTCATACATGGCCGCCCGCGAACTCGATACCGACCGCTTACTCACCACCCTGCGCCTGCGCCGAATAGCCACGGCGCGTGAGCTGGGGACGGCGCTTGGCGTCAGTCAGCCCACGGTATCCCGACTACTCACGGCGGCGGGAGACAGAGTGGTCAAGATCGGTCGAGCACGCAGCTCTCGTTATGCAGCCGTGCGCGAGGTACGCGGTTTCGGCAGCCGCTGGCCACTGTACCGCGTCGACAGCAAGGGGCGACCCCAGGATTTCGGCGATTTGGTGGCGCTGAACAATGAAGCGTACTGGCTGGATACCCATGAACCACCGGACTGGTTACGTGACGAATTCAGTGATGGCCTGTTTCCTGGCCTGCCGTGGTTCCTGAATGATCTACGCCCGCAAGGCTTTCTCGGCCGCATGTTTGCGCAACGCTACGCGCGAGATCTGGGCCTTGGCGATGACATCTTGCGCTGGAACGGCGACGACGTCCTCACGGCGCTACTGCTGCGTGGCGAAGATACGCCGGGTAACTTTGTATTGGGCGACTCCGCCCTGAAGCACGCGCTGAGTAACACACCCACGCCGATACCCTCGGCCTTGCGCAGACAACGCTACGGCATGCTCGCCGACGCCACGTTGGCCGGTGAACAAATCGGCTCTTCCGCGGCGGGTGAGCAGCCGAAATTCACCGCTTGTGTCGAAACAGCGGAAGGTGATCTACGGCACGTCATTGTGAAGTTCTCAGAACGGGTGGATGCCAATCCGGTAGGCCAGCGTTGGGCCGATCTGTTGATCAGCGAGCATCTCGCCAGCGAGCTGCTCCTGGAATACGGGCTACCCGCAGCAAGCAGCACACTGGTCTGGTCTGATGGACGACTCTGCCTGGAATCCACGCGTTTCGACAGACATGGCGCACATGGACGTCGCGGCATGGTTTCTCTAGCGGCCTGGAGCGACGCGCACGATGGTCTGCGCGACAACTGGGCCGCCGCTGCGGAACGCATGCAGCGCCAAGGCTGGTTGACGAACGACGCCGTGACGTATGTGCAGCGGCTTTGGTGGTTCGGACAGATGATCGCCAACACCGACATGCACTTCGGCAATCTGTCGTTCTTTCTCGACGATGCGGTACCACTAACACCTTGCCCCAGCTATGACATGTTGCCCATGCTCTATCGCCCAGGTAGCAGCGGAGGTTTGCCGGTGCGCGACTATCAACCACCACCGCCACGGCCGGATGTATTGAGCCCATGGCAGGAAGCAGCAGTGTGGGCGACGGCGTTCTGGGAACGCGTCGCTGCACATCCAGAAATCAGCCGCGATTTTCGTGAGATTGCCCGCAGCAACCAGGCGAAGTTGATTCAGTTGCGTGCGCGATTTGGGTGACTACGGCGTCTGCGCTCGGCACCGAAGCGCAACACGAACCCGTTCGTGATACTCGCCTACTGAAAAGGATGTGCAAATAGGGCAAAGACTTACAACAGAGTAGGACTAATCTTTCTGAAAAATCGTCTTTTGCCGCTTTCGCATATTGATCCATTCTGAGCGCGGGGAATCCTTCCACTATCCAAAGGACGCGCCATGTTTGATCTTTCCAGCAAGCTTCTTCGTCAATCGATCCTGACCACCATCATCGCCCTGAGCATGACCACCGTCGCCACCGCGCAAAATGCCGTACCCGCAACAGGACTTGGGCAAGCATGGCCGAATGCATCCGACGTCAGCACCAACCCGCATTACCACGTTTATCGATTTGAACGTGATGGCATTGTGTACATTCAGATCAATGATCTTCAAGGCAACGTGCACGCTGCTATCGCGACGACAGCGGGGGTGACGTTTGCACTGCCGATCGGCGCAGATGCGCAAAACGTTGCAGTTACTACGGGCATTTCACCGACGGACTTGACGCAGGCGGTCTATCGGGATGACAGCCTGACAGTCACGGCAGTGCCACAAAGTGACGGAAGCGTTGGCATCATGGCGATGGCACTGTGTGGCGATCCGAGACATTGCTCAGGGGGAGGCATTGTGAGCCAGCAGCCTCTCTCGTTCTGATAAACGAAACCGTCAACCCACCCATAGACGAATGAGAGGCTTGATGCGTGATCTTTCGTGCTGCGCACGCGATTCTGTATCGCATAGCAGTGCAGTGACCCGCATTCCCGATACCGTAGCGCGACGGCGAATGTCTCCCTCGAACAAACGAGCCAACAGCCGCAAGTCGTCGAAAGGCCGCGCGCTGGCGCCCAACTTGGGTGCCACGCGCTCACGCTGCTTGGCTTGCAAAAGACCATAAGCCACTTGGGAGACCTCCAGCATGCCATCCATGCGCAAGCCTACCCACGGAACGCCACGGCGACGTCCCATACGCAAAGTGAGGTGGATACCAATGCATGCGGGCGATGCACTGATATGCACTGCCGCTTCGCATGCCATGCGATAGATCACGCCCTGCAATGCCTCGCTCAAGAAGCGAAGCCTTATCCCTGGCGTTTCGCAGGAATAGCGGATACCCGCTTCGTGCAATGCCATGCCGATGGACTCTTCCAGAGCGGCGGCTAGCCCACGTTCCCGCCATGCGCTGGGATGGATGCTTTCGGCGACATAGTGAACCTGTTTCGGAACATCCAGAAAGTCCTTGTCATAGCCATCGCGCGCTTCCACCGGTACGAAGCGCTGCAGCACGCGCGCATAATCCATGCACACCACGCCCGCTACTTGCTCCAAAAATTGAGAGGTCTGCTGTAAGCGCTGCTCGCCAAACAGCAGCGCCTTCTGCGCAACATGCTGAGTTTGTTTGGCGTCGCGCTGAAGCTGTTCGTGCTGCCGCCATTGCGAGGAAATGTGTGCGCCGAACATGTAAAGGCCAGTGATAGCGAAGGCCATCACCACATGCATCTGAAGAATGGCTGGGTCGGGCCGCCAATCCAATAAAAAGCGCATACAAATAAGGGCAGATGTCCCACCCAGCACGGAGACCCAACCGTGCTTGAGCGTCAACCAAACCACTAGTAGAAACAGCGCTGTCAAAACGACTGGTTTGGCAACATCGGTAACGACGCCGTGAAGGAACGTCAACACAGTAAAGGCGAGAACAGTGAGCGATACATGCCGGAATGCCGGCTTTCGAACCATCTGGCGCAGGGATAAAAGCCTATCTGGCATCACGCGACGATGCGTGCGGACCATGACAGCCCACGGTACGACGATAAGCATGGCTAGATAGTTATCAAGGACGTACATAAAGGCTGTACCAGACGGGGCGTGGTAAGGCCCCGTTGGCAATTGGACCGTTGATAACGTGACACTATTCATCGCGGCCCAAAGCACCGACAGGCTTAGGGCGCAACATAGCAATACCTTGATATTTACCTGATGATGCGAGGGGAACAGCGCCGTGCGGCTCCGAAACCACCAAACAATCGGCATGCCTAGCGCAATTCGCGGAACAGACATCAGCGCCACCCACGTGATGCCAAACTCCCCCAGGCACGCCATATTGGGATGGATCATCACCACGCTTTCACCCACGGCCAACGCCGCCCAGTAGCGATACGGCACTAATAGCAGGCACGCCATACGAAATCCGGCGATGACCGGCCAGTGGTTCTCGGAAAAAGCGCGCAAGGGCAAATAGAGCAGCGCGTACCCCATAACCACCACCATGTGGATCAACCATCGATCGGCCTGTAATGTCTTTTCGATCTGGATGCTGCGCATGCTTTCCTTGCCCTCCAACAAGGCCACGCCATGTATGACTTGTTCCCCGGCGTGGCGCACTGTTTGCCAATACAAAGTGCAAGCATGGCCGTGGCCACTCCGTCTCCGTAAGATGGATACGATGACTTGTCTTGTCGGATGCGCTTTGTTCACCTTGCAAGACATACCTGTCGGGCTACTGATCTGGACTACAAGACCCGAAGACAGACAGGCTCAACGTGCATGTCACGCCAGCCGCTCCCACGCCCCGCTTCCTGCAGTCCGTCACGCTTGGTCATCGGTCGCTGGATCGACGCGATTCGGCCGCCTCTTGGGCAAAGAAACCGGCGATTCAACCCAGTAGTAACGTGCGGGCGTCAGCGGGAAGGCCCGCCCAGCACCGGCCCCTGCAGCCCTTGCGCGTTGGTGAGTGCGACCTGGGCCTGAATCTGAGCCACCATCTGCACCCGCTGCTGGTCGTAGTGCTGGATGTGCGCGATGCATTGCTGCGGCTCGGGCGCGGGTTCTTTCAGGTCCAAGGTAGCGACCGGCCCGGGCGGCCACGATGGGCAGAACCTGATGATTCCGTCCTCCTGATTGAAATCGATGCGGCCAAGATTCTCGGCACTGATCTGATGGGTGTGACACGCCGTGGTGAACTGCAGCAGGCGTTTTTCGGAGGCGTCGGGGATGCGCGTCTGCAGTTCGTTATACAACGCGTTAAGAGGATGGTTCGCGTGGCGCGGATCGACCGCATCGGTTCCGGGCCATCCTGACTCTCTTTGAGTCATGGCTGCCATGTTGTGGGTAATGCCATCTACGGCAGGTACGACGTGCAGGGGATGGACGGCGTGCGGCACCGGCTCAGCGGGCGCAGTGCGCGCATGGTCTTGCTCTCTTTCGTTCGTTCGCTCCTGTTCACGCTGATGGTGCATGGCCTCCACCTGCCGCTGCATCTCACGCAGTTGTGCCTGGATGACGGCAAAGGCATCCTGGTTCGGCGCGACAGCGTGGTTCATGGCTGGCGCAGCCACCGGTTCTGACGGTGCGGGTGGTACCGAAGCCGGATGACCCATGCCATGCGATGGCGAGGCAATAGCGTGCGACGGTGCCATGGTGGTCGATACCGATGGCTGGCTCTGCGCGATGACCGAGGGCGTACCAGGCGCATGCACGGGTACTTCAAGCAGCGATGTTTCGCGCATAGGGATAGCATGCATGTTCGCGTTCTGCTGCAGTTCCACGATGGTGGCACGCGCTTCGATCAGGACGCGGGTGGCCGGATCGGCCAGGCCGGTGCCTGGCAAACCTTGTGTTTGCTGAAACGCTGTGACGGCGTTGCGGGTGGCGTCATCGTAGATGCCCGTGACCGGCACTATCTGACCGCGATGATCGGCGAGGCGCAACGTATTCAAATGCTGTTGAAGCGTGCGAATGGTGGCGACATCAAGATCGGATGGTGGCGCCATCTGTGGGAAGGTAAGCACAGGTGGTTTGGTAGTCGTTGCCGGGACGATGGTGGGTGCCATGGCCGGGGCGATCGATGCCGCGCGTGTGGCTTCCTGCAAAACAGCCCTTGTGTTTGGGCCGGCTATACCGTCTACGGTCAGATTGTTATTGCGTTGGAAGGCTTCGATGGCGCTACGCGTGTCGCGACCAAAGTCGTTATCTACCGTAAGAAGGCGGCCTTGTGCATTGGTGTAACCCAAGTTATTCAGGCGCGCTTGCAGCTCACCAACAGCAGGGCCGCGATCGCCTTCGCGCAGAACGTTGCCTGCTATGCGATGAGGCTCTGCTTGTGCCTTGGCAATGCGCTGGAACTGTCCAGGCCCCATCGTCATCGTGGTTCGCCATGCTTCTTCGCCAGATAGCCCTTTGTCCATCTTGGCTTGGTATTCGGCGCGCATCTCGTTCAGAGCAACCGCTACTTCGGCAGCAGTGGTATGCATTTTGTTGCCAGATCTTTCGTATTCCGCGTACACATGCCCCGGCGTATCAGGGTCTTCCACACTGGCCCATTCCAAGCAAGTAGCTTTTTGTGCGCCACGTAGGTTGGCGCCGGATTTACTGGTGATGTAAGCGTAAATTTTTGAACGCTTCGTGGGGAGTATGTATTCGTTGAAAAGTCTGTCTTGCAATTCCGGAGTGAATTTTTCGGAGGGATCAATTTCCAGCTTTTTTACCCCTTCGGCCAATACTATAGGAATAAGCTGATATTTCCCGACAGCAAAAACCCTGTCCAGATGACCAGGAGGCAGGTTCTGGTGTCGCTGAATTTCAGCGACAGTCATACTCGTGAATTCAAATACTTGATTGGCAGGAAGGACATTATTTTTCTTATCGGTTCCTCGATTATATGAGTTGTAATTACCTTCACCGCTACTAATCAGTTCCATCAAAGGGTTGGTCATGGCTTGACTCAAATTTAGTGACCGTATTCCATGGGGATATCGTCAACAGTCGTTGTGTACTCCCACCTGGACACGCCGAGCCCCCATTTGCCAGGTTCTTTCAGATCTCGTATGTCACCGTAGATGGTCACAGCCAGTGGCGTACCATTCTTGACGTAACGCAGGACGTAATACCCGGTCCCTGTAGCCCATGCGGTCTCTGGGACCATCTTGCAAAAGCTACCGTCCTCGTCGGCACCAAGCGAGGCATTGTGGCAATCGGCGTTCGCCACGGGTTGCCAGCCATCAGCAAGCAGCTTCTTTCTGAAGTCGACAAAATTACCAATTTTTCTGTACTCAGGTCCAAGGGAGCCGTTCGTTGGTTTGAGATCGGTGAACGCCGGATTCGCTGCGTTTCCCGTAGGCGGTGCTGGATTGTTTGCACTCTGCGCTTGGCCTTCCAAATTTGCGCTGCCCGTATGGCTTGCTCCTTCCACCGGTGCCAGCGGATGACACGCCGCGGCTCCCACGGCCATGGCTGCTACTGTCGCCATACACTTGATCTTCATCTCATCGTTCTCCTCAATAGCCGGTAGTTCACGCACCAAGTTTCCTTGAAAATCCCGATAAGGCACCTTGGGTTTGGTCTTCTTCTGCACCGGCAACCCGCCGGGCGGCAACGGCCCATATCTGCGTACCGTCTCCTCATTGGCGATTTCCATGGCGTATTTCAGCTGCAGCAGGTAGGCTCGATCGGGCTTGTGGTGATGGTAGGGAAGCAGGGAAGACGGACGCGCGCCTTCGCCATCCACATCGTCTTCGGCGTTGAATGTCTGACGGGTGTTGGTTCCCTTATTCGCATGGCCGTCGCCATCCGTGCGTAAGGGCATGGGATCGCGCCAACGCGGTGGCCTTAACTCCAGGCCAAGCAAGACGGCCATCGCCCAAGCCAACAGGTATAGCGCGACGAGCACAACACCCAGAGCCAGTTTGATCGTCATCATGGCTTTCCGTGCGAGGGTTTGGGCGGCATGGCCGATAACTTCATGCCTCGACCAAGCCTATCGAGCGAAGGCTTCTTGAGGCCGGCGCGCACGGTCATCCCATCTGGTGCCAGCACCGTTACGGCGATCATTGCAGCCACGCCGCCGCTCGCTCGTTCTGCGGCCGTACGATGTCCTTGGCGGGCTCTTCCTTCGCGGCACGTTGCCCCACCGGCTTGATCACCGCCCGTGGCATGCTCGCCCGCTTCATGAGCATCTTGTCCTCGAAGTACCAGTTCTTCTTCGCGCGTATCGGTTTGCAGCCTTCGTAGAAAATCAGCTGGTCGTCCTTGGGCAACTCTTTGATCTCTTGCGGCAGCATCAGCGCGCGGCGCTCTTCGGTGTAGTGGGTTGAGGCTTGGCTGGTGCCGCCGCCATGGCCGGTGCTGCGATGCCGTTTGCGAATGGTTTTGTAGCCGAGCATGTCGCTGTATTCGTTGGCGTCGCTCTGTTCGCGTGCTGCAGCGGCAATTTGCGCGCTGTGGTTGGTGATGAAGTTCTGCCCATCGTTGTCGCCGTAGATGGAGCGCAGTTGCGCTCGGCTTTGCACGATACACACGTCGCGCACGCCGTAACTGGCGGAAATGGAGATGCGCTTGGACCAGACCTCCAGGCGCCCCATGGCGGTGAACTCGTCCATTAGCATCAGCATCTGGTATTTGAGATCGGGTTCCTCGCCCAGTTGTTTGGTGAGGTTGTTGTTGATCACGCTGCTGAAGAAGATGTTCAGCAGCTTGCTGCTTTCGTCCAGTTTGTTGGTGGGAATGTTGACGTACAGGGTGGTCGGCCACTTGCGGATGGCGGTGATGTCGAAGTCAGTGGCGTTGGTAGCGTCGGCCAGGATGGGGCTCAGGAACTGTTGCAGCGGCGCTTGCATGGTGGCGATCACCGAGGAAAAGGTCTGTTCGGCGTGGTTCACAAGGCTGCTGAAGCCAGAGCGGGTTTCCTTGCCGACGAAGGCGTACTGGGGATTCGTCAAAATGGTTTGCAAAGTTTCCTTGATGGATTTGCCATCCGCGCCGCTGGAGAAGCGCAGGATGCGCTCGAAACTGGGAAAGATCGATGAGGTATTGGGATCTTCCTGGCCGGCCTGATCCCAGGCCTCAAACATGTAGTTGGTGAAAGCGGTGAAGGCCGCGCGGCTTTGGAAATTCCAGAATGGGTCCACGCTATGACCATCGGGATATAAAATCGCGGCGATGGATTGGATCTCGGCGTAGCGTGCCTTCGCATCGACCTCGGCCAGGAGCGTCATGGGGTTGAAGCGAAGGGTGTTGCCCGCCGCATCGTAGGGCGCCCATCGCCAGATGAGTTGGCCTTGCGATTCCCGCCACCCGCTAGTGGCTTGTTCCAGTTCCCCTTTCCAGTCAATCACTACAACGGAGTGCTTGTAGGTGAGCAGTACCGGGATGGCGACAGTGGCGGTCTTACCCGCACGGGTGGGGCTGATGACGATGACGTGCTGCGTACCGCTTAGCCACAGGTAATGGCCTTTGTATTTGCCGATGAGGATGCTTTCCGGATTCTGCTTGAGCAAGCCGGCTCTTTTTAAGTCGGACAGGTCGGCGAAACTAGCGTCGCCATGGAGGGATTCGGGCTTGGGCCTGAGCAGCGCGATCATCAATGCAAGCCATGCCAGAAACGGAACGCCGAACCCGATGGCACCGCTAAGCTTGATGCGGGTGGCGAAGGGGGCGAACTCCCGCAGGTCCAGCGCTTGGAAATACTGCCACCACATGTTCCAGGCCTGCGGTACATCATGCAGGCCGAGAAAGAGCAGTACGAGGTAATTGGACAAAACCCAGCCGGCAGCCATGGCCGCCCATAGCACTATGCATGCAAAAAGCAGCTTGCCTTTGCTCATGTGTTTTTGTCCCCAGCTTCCGTTAAATGTCGGATGCTGGTGTGAACCGCTCGCGTCGAGAATCGGGAGTACCCGATGTCTCTTGTAGGTTGCTATAGCATGGCCATGAAAGCGCTCATACTTGCCTTGTAGCCGCCATGGCCGCGAATGAGATACTCACTTTTGCTCTAAAGCGTCCAACAAAAAAGGCCGGCATGGTGCCGGCCCTTTCGCGTAGCACGATTACCATCACTTATTGCTTGGGCGCCTGCTTCAATCCGCGATGGACCAGCATCGGCTCGATGCTTGGGTCCTGACCGCGCCAATCTTTGTATAGCTTGGCGAGTTCTTCGGTGTTGCCACGCGAAAGAATCATGGCGCGGAAACGATCGCCGTTTTCACGCGTCAAGCCGCCCTTTTCCTTGAACCCTTCGAAGGCATCGTCGGCGAGCATCTGCGTCCACAGGTACGCGTAGTAGCCAGCCGAGTAGCCATTGCTCCAGATGTGCAGGAAGTAGCTGGAGCGATAGCGCGGCGGCACGTAGGAGAGATCGACGCCATCTTTCTTTAGTGCCGCAGCTTCGAACGCATCGGCGTCCTGCTTCGGTTGGTCGGCGGTGAGCGTGTGCCAGTTCATGTCGAGCATCGCTGCAGCGACAAGCTCGGTCATATCGTAGCCCTTGTTGAACAACTGGGCCTTCTTGATCTTCTCAACCAACTCCTGCGGCATGGGCTCGTTGGTCTTGTAGTTCTTCGCGTAATTGGCGAATACCTTGGGATCGAATGCCCAGTGTTCGTTGAACTGCGAGGGAAACTCCACGAAGTCGCGCGCAGTCTGCGTGCCGGACAGGGTCGGGTATTGCTCGTCGGCGAAGAGACCATGCAAGCCGTGGCCAAACTCGTGGAACATGGTGACTACGTCATCAGTTGACAGCAGCGCCGGCTGGCCCGGTGCAGGCTTGGTGAAATTGGCGACGTTGTAGATCACGGGCTTGGTGCCGAGCAGCTTGGACTGCTGCACGAAGTTGTCCATCCACGCGCCGCCGTTCTTGTTGTCGCGCTTGAAGTAGTCGAAGTAGGCCAGCGCCAGCGACTTGCCGTCCTTGTCGAACACTTCGAACACGCGCACGTCCGGGTTGTAGACGGGGATGTCCTTGCGTTCCTTGAAGGTGAGACCGTAAAGCTGGTTGGCGGCATAGAACACGCCGTTCTGCAGCACGTTATCGAGTTCGAAGTACGGCTTGATCTGCGACTCGTCGAGGTCGTACTTGGCTTTGCGCACTTCCTCGGCGTAGTGCTCCCAATCCCAGGGTTCAAGCTTGAAGGTCGGTTGCTTGAGCGCGGCCTGATCTTTGTCGATCTGCTTCTGGATATCAGCAGCTTCCATCTTGGCGCGCGCGACGGCGGCAGGTGCAAGCTTCTCCATGAAGCTCATCACCGTTTCCGGTGTCTTGGCCATCTGATCCTGCAGCGTCCATGCGGCATAGTTGGGGAAGCCGAGCAGCTTGGCTTCTTGCGCACGCAACTGGGCGATGCGTTCGATGACGTCGCGCGTGTCATTGGCATCGCCCTTCTCGGCACGCGTCCACGAGGCCTCGAACAGCGCCTTGCGCGTATCACGATCGGTCAGGTCTTGCAGCAGCGGTTGCTGCGTGGTGTTCTGGAGGGTGAGTACCCATTTGCCGTCGAGATGACGGTCTTTCGCCGCCTGCTCGGCGGCGGCGACGTCTTCGTCGGAAAGGCCGGCGAGCTTGCTCTTGTCGTCGACGACCAGTGCACCGTTTTTCGCAGCAGCCAGCAGCTTGTTGTTGAATTGCGCCTGCAGTGCCGCGTCTTCCTTGTTGTAATCCTTGAGTTTGGCTTTGTCGGCATCCGACAGCTTGGCGCCGGCCATGACGAACTGGCGATAGACCACGTCGATCAGGCGCTGCGATTCCGCATCGAGTTTGAGCGAATCGCGCTGGTCATAAACCGTTTGAATACGCTGAAACAGTTTGCTGTTGAGGTGGATCGCGTCCGCATGCGCCGCAAGCTTGGGTGCTTCTTCTTCCTGCACTTTCTGCAATGCGTCGTCGGTGTTGGCGGCGGTGATGGCATTGAATACGGCCATCACGCGGTTAAGCAGCACGCCCGTTTTTTCCAGGGCCACATAAGTGTTTTCAAACGTGGGTGGCTCGGGGTTGTTGGCGATCTTCTCGACTTCGTCCAACTGCTGCTTCATACCCTCTTCAATCGCGGGCTGATAGTCGCCGTCCTTGATCTTGTCGAACGGTGGTGCCTGGTAGGGCAGCGTGCTGGCGGTGAAGAACGGGTTGCTGGCCGGCGCTTCGGTGGCTGCGGTGGTCGACGCCTTGGCGGGAGCGCTGCTGGAAGCCGCCAGCGCATTGCTGGTTTCGTTATGGGATTGCGAACAGGCAGCGAGCGCGACAGACATGGCGATCACAAGAACACGGAAACGAGGCATGGAGGCTCCCCAGCTGGGCTGCCCGGAGGCAAGCGTGTGAAAGACCCCCGACTCTAGCCAGAGCGCCCCCATCTTCCAAGCCTGCCGGACGGCACAGTAGCTACTGACCGCGCCTCAAGTGCTGTAGGTACGATCCTTCCAGCGCGAACGCACGCCGCGCCAGTAACGGATGGCCGAGCTCCAGGTCATGCCTAGGTAAAGCGCGGCGGTTACCGGCAGCAGCAGCGCCCAGGCCAGGCGCATGTGGTAGTAGCGCAGCATGGGCAGGTAGCTGAGCATCATCGCCACCAGGGCGATCAGGCCCAGGCGCCAGGTTGCTGGCGAGGCCAGCAGGGCGAAAGGCAGACCGTAGGCAATGGCAAACAACACCGTCACGACCACCAGCAGCAGGGTGGAATAGCCGAGCTGCGTAAAAGCGGAGCGGGCCACCATGTCGTGAATGGAACCCAGGTTGCCATAAGGACGCAGGCTGACCACGCCGCGACTGAGGCCCAACCAGATGCGGTAGCCGGCATTCTTTACCTGCCGCGCGAGCGTGCAGTCGTCGATGAGCGCATCACGCAGGCTGGCAAACGCGCCGGCCCGCTGCAGTGCCTCGGTATCGACCAGGATGCAGCCGCCTGCCGCCGCCGCCACCAGGCGCGACGCCGAATTGGAAATGGCGAAGGGATAGATCAGCTTGAAGTAGTACACAAAGGCCGGCAGCAACAGGCGATCCCAGAAGCTGGTTCGGCGCAGGTCGGCCATCAACGAGACGAACTGGCGGTTCTCGTGCTGCTTATGCGCCAGCAGCGCGGGCAAAAGGCCCGGCTGCAGCTGGATATCGGCGTCCAGCAGCAGCGTCATGGGCGTCTGCACCTGCGCCTTGCCCTGCTCCAGCGCCCACAACTTGCCTGCCCAGCCTTGCGGCAATGGCTGTCCGGTGATCACGCGCACGTTGGGAAAGGAGGCGGCAATTTTCGCCGTGTCGTCGGTGGATTGATCGTCGACGACGATCACTTGCAAGCCAGTGCCTTGCGTCTGCAGGCCAGACAGCGTGAGGCCGATGACATCGGCCTCGTTGCGTGCAGGAATCAGTACCGTGATCTGCGCGAGATCAGCCGACCCAGCTTGCGGGTCGGCTTCGATACGTTCACGGGTACTCCAGGCCCGCCACGGTGTCAGCAGCAGGCCTATCCACATCAGTGCCGGCAGCGACGCGGCAATCCATCCCACTATGCCCATCGTAGTCGCCACTTTGACGCTTTAATGATTCGCTTCGGTACCCGTCTCCGCGCTGCGGCGCTGGATCGAGCTGATCGGAATGTGGATCGCCGTGGCATCGGCACGGTTGCCGTATTTCACCGGCAGATCCGGCGCCATCGGGCCATCGGTGCGCGGACCAAACATCGACACTTTCAGCGCCTTCAGCGGATGGGCAAACATGTCATCCACCGCCGTGCCTTCAAAGCCGCAGTGCGCCATGCAGTTGTCGCACTTCGGATTGATGCCCACGCCATACTTTTCCCACTCGGTGTCTTCCATCAACTCCTTGTAGGTCTTGGCGTAGCCTTCATCCACCAGCAGGTAGCAGGGCTTCTGCCAGCCGAAGATGTTGTACGTGGGGTTGGACCACGGCGTGCACTGGTAAGCCTGGTTACCCGCAATGAAGTCCATGAACATCGCCGATTGGTTGAACGCCCACTTGCGCTTGCGTTCCTTGCCAATCTTGAAGATGTCGCGGAACAACTGCTTGCTCTCCGTGCGCCCCAGGAACACGTCCTGGCGAGGCGCGTGTTGGTAGCTGTAGCCCGGCGACACGGTGATGCCTTCCACGCCCAGTTCCATCGCATAGTCGAAGAAGTCGGCGACTTCTTCCGGCGGCTCGCTGTTGAACAGCGTGCAGTTCACCGTGACGCGGAAGCCCTTCGACAGCGCGAGCTTGATCGCGGTCACGGCCTTTTCGAACACGCCGTCCATGCACACGGATTTGTCATGCTGCTTCTCCAGGCCGTCAAGATGCACGGACCAGGTGAAGTACGGTGACGGCTTGTATTCGTCGATGTGCTTGGGCAGCAGGATCGCGTTGGTGCACAGGTACACGAACTTCTTGCGCGCCACGATGCCTTCGACGATCTTCGGCAGATCCTTGTGGATCAGCGGTTCGCCACCGGGAATGGACACCACGGGTGCATCGCATTCGTCCACCGCGGCCAGCGCCTGTTCGACGCTCATGCGCTTTTGCAGGATTTCCTTCGGTTGGTCGATCTTGCCGCAGCCGGCGCAGGCCAGGTTGCACTGGAACAGCGGCTCCAACATCATCGCCAGCGGGTAGCGCTTCTGACCGGTCAGCTTCTTCTTCAGAATGTATTGAGCGATCGTGGTCTGTTGAATTAGAGGGATACCCAAGGGATTTCTCCGGAATGTCAGGACGCCCGCGCAACGGCGGCGTTTTGAAAGCTTAACTGCTCGGTACAGTATAAGTCACTTGGACGGCAGCCGCCTTTGCGGCCCCGGCCGGCTGTTAACTTTTGAGCGGCGCGAACACTTCCGGGTGCTCCCGGCGAATCCGTTCCCACTCGATCTTGAACCACGGCGTAAACGCCTCGGGCTTGGCGACCATCTCCGCATCGAGCGCATCGGGCGCGATATAGCGCAAGCCGGAAATCTCGTTCACGTTCACCGTGGGCGCGTCGTCACTACGGCCGGCGTACACCCAGCACAGCTCGTGCTCGGCGCCGTCCGCATCGAACTGCGCCTGATACTCGAACTTGAACAGATACGTCAGCTCGCAAGCCAGCCCTAGCTCTTCTTTCAAGCGACGATGAATGGCGGTATCGACCGTTTCGCCACGACGGGGATGGCTGCAGCAGGTATTCGACCAGAAACCCGGCCACAGGCGCTTGCCCGGCGCGCGCTGCTGTAACAGCAACTCGCCCTTGGCGTTGAACACGAACAGCGAGAACGCGCGATGCAGCGTACCGTTGCCGACGTGCGCGGCAGCCTTGTCGAGAAAGCCGACATCGCGGTCATCATGATCGACCAAAATAAGTGGTTCGTCGTCGAACGACACCACCTCGTTCGAATCGCGCCAATCCTGGCGCTCAACTTCTGCATTATCCAATGTCGACCTCCATCGCCTGGTAGCCGGCATCGCGAATCGCGGCCGCCACCTTTTCGCGGTTTTGCGGGCACAACGCGACGATCGAACCGCCGCCGCCGCCACCCGTGAGCTTGGCGCCCAGTGCGCCGTGTTCGCGTGCGATCTGCACCAGTTCTTCCACTTCCCAGCTCGACACGCGCAACGCGTTGAGCAGGCCGTGGCAGATGTTCATCAGATCGCCGAGACGTTCCAGATCATACTGCTGCATGGCTTCCACGCCTTGCAGCGTGAGCGAATCGATCTGCTGGAAGATACCGTCGTACAGCGCCGGATTGCGCTGCCATGCCGTGCGCACCTTGCCGACCGTCACCGCCGTGAGGCTTTCCTTGCCACTGATGCCGATTACCAGCGGAATGCGCTTGGGCAAATGCAGCTCGCGCACCATCGGTGCCTCACCCTTCTTGCCGGCACGCTTGTACAACAGCGGCTTGCCATAGGTGGCCACCGTGTTGTCGATGCCCGAAGCCGAGCCATGCGCGATTTCTTCGCAACGGAAGGCCAGCGCGTTGATCTCTTCATCGCTCAAGGCCAGCTTGTAGTGCTGGTCGAGTGCACGGATCACGGCTACTGCCATCGCCGCCGAGCCGCCGAGTCCCATCGCGCGAGGCACGTTCGGGAACACTTCGATGCGCATCGAGCGGTCGGTCAACTGCAGCTCGTCGAAGATGATACCGAGCGAGCGCTGGAACGAATCACGGTGTGCCGGATCACGATGCAGGCGATATTCCACGCCCCAGCGCGGAATGAACATGTCGACGCCACCGGACTTGGTGTCCTGCGCCACCGCACGCACGGCCAGCGGCACCGGCGCGGCGACAGCATGACTGCCATACACCACCGCGTGCTCGCCGAGCAGGATGATCTTGCCGTGGCCGCAAGCACGATGATCCACAGCCGGTTGCTCATGGCTGGTCACCGGTACGCCGCGCGACTCTTTACGGACCTGGTCGACGATCTCCTGCGCTTTCCAGATCTTGATCTCGCCCGTTTCCACCAAGCGCTCCACGACCGTATCGAAAATTTCCGGCGTGGCGCCTGCCGCTACCGCAACGCTGCGTGCATGCAGGGTCATGTGACCTTGCTGGATACCTTCGGTAACCAGCGCGCGCAAGGCGGAGAAGTTCTGCGCGAGACCAACCGCGCCCATGATTTCAGCCAGCTCACGCGCCGTCTTTACACCGAGCAGGCGCAGATTCAGCGCAACAGTAGCGTTCGACTGCAGCGGACCGCCGACCGTGCCGACCTTCATCGGAATATCCAGCTCGCCGATCAGCTCGCCGTTCTCACCCTTGTACCAGCGCGTGAGCGAGGTATAGCGGCCGCCACGTGCCGCATATGCATGCGCTGCGGCTTCGATCGCGCGCCAGTCGTTGCCGGTGGCAAGCGCCACGGCGTCGACGCCGTTCATGATGCCCTTGTTGTGCGTGGCCGCACGATACGGATCGATGCTGGCAAACTCGTTCGCGAGCACGATGCCATCACGCACTTCCTCACCTTCGAAACCCTTGCCGGTGAGCTGGTCGGCGGGAATCACGCAACGTGCGCGGATCATCGACCGATCGGTGAGATTGGAAAGAATACGCAGGAAGACACGCCCGCCGGTCATCGTTTCCACCAGCGAGGCGATGCCTTCGCACATGGTGTTGACGAGGTTGGCACCCATCGCGTCGCGCGTGTCGACCAAGAGATGCACCACCAGCATGTCGCCGCCCTCGGGGCGAGGATGCACGTGCACTTCCAGATCCTGCGCGCCACCGCCGCGCGCCACCATCTGCGGATGCAGGCTGTTGGCGAGGTTGAGCAACTCGTCCTTGCGCTGAAGGAGCGTGGCCTTGGCATGTGCCAGATGCGGCACATCCACCACTTGCACCTGGCCGATCAGCACCGGCTCGGTGCTTTCGACGGTAAAGCCGCCGGTACCACGCACCAGCTTCGCGGCCGAGGACAGGGCCGCAACGATCGACGGCTCCTCCACCACCAGCGGCACGATGTAGTCGCGACCGTTGACCAGGAAGTTAAGACCCAGCCCCACCGGCAGACCCATCACGCCGACGACGTTCTCGATCATCTTGTCGGCTTTGTGGATCTTCAGCGTGTGCTCGCCGGAGACGAGCGCCTGATAATCCTCGGCCGATAACCAGCCACGCTCATGGATGATGCGTACACGGTCGGATACCGAGAGTTTGTAGAAGGCGGGAAATCGGGACCGCTCAGCACTCGAAGATTCGGCGCTCATAGCCTTAAGCACTCCGTGGTAGGTCGAAAGTCACATGCTCTTTTGTCATGACGTTGCATGCGGCCCGTGAGCCAAGAGCAGTGATCACGTCAAAATCCTTGCTGCGGGAGAGGTCGCATCCAGGCGCATATGGCAACTCACTCCATGGGAATCAAGCCCCAGGGGGACGACGTGCATACCGGCCGACACAATGGCGCCTTCAAATGTCGCCAACCTTTCCGCGTCTTCCGCGAACACCACGCCAAAGTCGCCGCCCGCGCCGCAAGGCTTATAGCTGACATCAGTACCAGACGCCATATCGGCTAGCTGTTTTTGTGCGGGCGAATAGATTTCCAGCCCGCATGCAGCACCGAAACGCTGCAAGCCCAAGGCATAGTCCCGCGTAAGGCCAATGAAAGATTGCATGCGTCGTTGCTTTAATGCATCGATCGCGGCAGCAGAAACGGTACCTAGTTCGTTCATGTGCGCGGCGTAATCGCTTGCGTGGCTTTCACGCCATTGCGCCAGGTGCTGCAGCGAATCGCTGGTGGAGACCGACTGCCCTGACCATACGAACAGGCAATGCAAACCATCCGCGGACATCGCTTCATACGTGGGCTCGCGTGCAGCACCCACTAACTGATAACCGATCAGGCCACCTGCCACGCTGGCTGCCACATCCACGCCACTGCCACGCCCACCTTGCCAGTCGCCGTGCATATGCAGCAGGCGGCGCATCCATTGCGTGCGATCGGCCATGACATCGCCATGGCCCGCACTGGTCGCCAATGCAGACGCGAGCGCCACGGTCAGCGCCGCGCTTGAACCAAGCCCCAGCTTGGAACGCACGCCACCTTCGACATGGAAGAAACCAGACGTATCCAGTTCCAGATCGAAACCCGTGCCAGATACGGGAGCAAGCCCTTCACGCACCATGCCCTGCCACACGTGATCGACCAGGGTGAGCTTGGCCTTGGTGGCTTCATCGCATTGCCATTGCAAGTTGCCGTCATCGCCAATACGGGCCTGTGCCTCACTGATGCCAAGGTCTGGTGCGCTGACACTGCATACGCGATCAGCACGCGAAACCATGCGCACCTTGGCACGACGATCAATCGCCAGCACCAGCGCACGCGCACCTTCCAATACGGCGTAATCGCCCAGCAACACCAGTTTGGCGGGCGCCCCCGCGGTGACTTCCATCACGCCCCCACGAGATCCGTAGCGATCGCGCGCGCGCCCTCGCCAAGGCCGGTATCGAGCACGTCGAGCACGCCTGGCGCGTCACGCAAGGCCGCTTTCACCTGCTCGATCGCGGATGGCTCACACACGGCCTTGAGCTGCGGGCCGGCGTCGACGGTGAAGAACACCGGCACGCCTTGTTGACGCAAGGCACGCACGCGATGCATGCATTCCACCGTGGCGCCGTTCCAATACAACAAGCCAGGCTGCGCAGCCAAAGCCAGTGCATGCATCTTCAGACAGCTGTATTCGGAAATGCTGGCAAGCGCATCAAAATCGCGTGCACGGATGGCATCGCGTGCCACACTCAAATCAGCTTCCTGCGTATCGATCCACGCCGACTGATAGGGCGACGTTTCCGCCGTGCGGTTCATACCCTCCGTGGAGCCCACCTGCTTGGCTGCCGTGGAGGTAATCGCCACGGCGACACGCAATGGCCACGCATTGGCATCCAGCAGTGGACGTGCAACGGAATCGGTGCCATCGGCCAGCTTGCCGTGCACCCATTCCACATAACCGCCAAAGATCGAACGTGCTGCCGAACCCGAGCAGCGGCGCGCCAGCATCGATTGTTCTTCGAGGCTGAGATCCAGATTCAATGCACGCGCACCGGCATGCACCAAGGCAGCAAAACCAGAAGCGGAAGAAGCCAGCCCAGCTGCAGTAGGAAAGTTGTTGCGGCTTGCCACGTTGGCACCGTAATCGACACCTGCACGTGTACGCAGCAAATCCAGGCACTTGGTAATACGCTTGGTTTCCGCTTGATCGCTACGGCCGTTAAGGCTGACGCGATCATCTTTTTGTCCTGGCATGAAATGGACGTCCGTACGCGTCCACAGGCTTTCCAGCGTGATGGAGATGGAACCGACGACAGGCAGGTTCAACGCGACATCGCGCTTGCCCCAGTACTTGATCAGGGCGATGTTGGGTTGCGCCTGGGATGCAGCACGCAATTCACCGGATGCATCGGTGCGTGATTCGCGGTTCATGATGTCTCGCAGGGGAAAGGGGACTCGGCTATCGCACGGGCACCGGCACTATTTGTCCGGTGTATCCAACACGAAAGGCAGTTCGCCTGGCGCCGGCTTTCTCATGCTGACCCGGCTCCATACGGTACTGCCGCCGAACAGGCTGATGCCGATGTAGCCATGCAGCTGCAGCCGGTTCAGGCTGCGCAGCCGAACCCAGCAATTATAAGTGCGGCCATCGTCCGAGTTATAGACATGGCCGTTTTCCCACTTTTCTTTCTCAGGGTCAAACTTGAGGCCGGTCAGCAACTTGAGCCCTGTCAGCGGCCTTGCGCGCAGGGCCGGATTGGGGTTGTTGCGGTCGGTAACGATCTTGCCGTTGAGCTCCGGACCGTCCTCGGGGCCGTAGGTATCGTGCAACTGCCAAAGGATGTAGCCCTGGTATTCGTCGCCCACCTGCTGGATGTGAATGACGGCATCTCGGCTTTCGACCAGCCAGTCACCGACAATGTCGGATGGGACTGGGGCATAGGCGGTTGTGCTGTCGGCCATAGCATGGCCAGCAAGTCCCCATAGCAGCAAACAAGCCAGCACACCCAACCATGCATGGCATCGAAGCTTCATCGCACGCCCTCTTGCGCGACCAAGGCATAGCCCCCATAAGTGCGCGCTTCATGTCGACGGATTGCCGGTAGCATTAACGTTTATGTCCTCGAACGGGTTGGTCGACACCGTGCTCCATGCGCTAGGCATCGCACTCGCATTTGCGGCGACAGGTTATGCCTGGGTCGCGCTATGGGCGGTGATGAAAGGATCGCGAAAGACGAGCCGAGTTCCGCCCACTGCCAGCCCGCCGCAACCGGCGAGTGTACTCAAGCCGCTACATGGTGCCGAGCCCAGGCTGTACGAAAACCTGCGCAGCTTCTGCCTGCAGACGCATCCGGACTATCAACTGGTATTTGGCGTTCGCGACCCGGATGACCTTGCTATCGCCGTGGTCGAACGGTTGCGCCAGGAATTTCCGCAACGGGCTATCGCGCTGGCCGTCGATCCGCGTGTGCATGGCACGAATTTCAAGGTGAGCAACCTGATGAACATGCTGCCGCACGCGCAGCATGACTTGCTGGTGCTGGCTGATGCCGATATCTACGTGAAGCCCGATTACCTGACGCGCGTCACGGCACCGCTGGCCGATCCCGGCACGGGCATCGTTACGTGTCTGTATTACGGCATTCCAGGGCCTTCGCTCTGGTCACGGCTTGGCCGTCTATTCATCGATGACTGGTTCGCACCTTCCGTGAGGCTTTCAAATGCTTTCGGCTCCACCCGCTTCGCCTTTGGCTCAACTATCGCCTTGCGTCGCGATGCACTCGAAACCATCGGCGGCTTTCAGGCTTTGCGTGACACGCTGGCGGATGATTTCTGGCTGGGCGAGCTGACGCGTCGCGCCGGTTTGCGCACGGTGCTGTCGGACGTGGTGGTCGGCACGGATGTCAGCGAAAGCCATCTGAAAGATTTGTGGTCGCATGAGCTGCGCTGGCTGCGCACCATACGCTCGATCGCTCCGGCGGGTTTTGCCCTGACTTTCGTGTGTTTTACCTCACCTTTGCTGCTGCTTGGACTGCTGTTGGCGCCTGGGCCGATCAGTGTGACCTTTACCCTGCTCGGTGGCGCTGCGCGGGTTTTGCTACACTTTTTGCAGCGGCGCATCAGCCATCAAGCCTTCGCCTGGCATGAGGTCCTGTTGATTCCCCTCCGCGACACCTTATTGTTGATGGAATGGGCAGCTGCCCTGGCCGGTTGGCAAGTAAGATGGCGCGGGCAGGTACTGCATGCACGAGGCGACGGTTCAGCGCCGTAGACCAAGACTATCAACTTGAATTTCTGAACTATCTGCTGTCCCTGGGCACCATGACCGCCCCGCAGGAGTCATCCGTAATGAAAACGCTTTTTCTGCAAGCTCCTTCCTTCGATGGCTTTGATGGCGGCGCGGGTTCGCGTTACCAGGCCAAGCGCGAGATCAAGAGCTTTTGGTATCCGACCTGGCTCGCACAGCCGGCCGCGATGGTGCCTGATTCTCGCGTGCTCGACGCCCCCGCCGATGAGATCTCGGTGGAAGACAGCTTGAAGATCGCCGAGGGCTACGACCTGGTGATCATCCACACCAGCACACCCTCGTTCCCCACCGACGCGAAGTTCGCCGAGCTGCTGAAGGCACGCAAGCCGAATGTGCTGATCGGCCTGGTTGGCGCCAAGGTGGCGGTCGATCCCACCAGCTCGCTCACCGCATCGCCTGCGATTGATTTCGTGGCGCGCGAAGAGTTCGACTACACCTGCAAGGAAATCGCCGAAGGCCGTCCGTTCGAAAGCGTCACCGGCATCAGCTACAAGCTGGCCGACGGCACCGTGCAGCACAATCCGCCGCGCGCCATGATCGAGAACATGGACGACCTGCCGTTCGTGGCGCCGATCTACAAGCGTGACCTGAAGATCAGCAACTACTTCATCGGTTATCTCAACTATCCGTACGTGTCGATCTACACGGGTCGCGGCTGCCGCTCCAAGTGCACGTTCTGTCTGTGGCCACAGACTGTCGGTGGTCACCGCTACCGCACGCGATCGGCTGCCAACGTGCTGGCCGAGGCGAAGTGGATCAAGGAGAACATGCCCGAAGTGAGGGAGCTGATGTTCGACGACGACACCTTCACCGACAGCTCCAACATGGAACGCGTGCATGAGATCGCGCGCGGCCTCGGCGCGATGGGTTGGACCTGGTCGTGCAACGCGAAAGCGAACGTGCCCTACGAGTCGCTGAAGATCATGAAGGAAAACGGTCTGCGCCTGCTGCTCGTGGGTTACGAGTCGGGTGACGACCAGATTCTGCACAACATCAAGAAGGGTCTGCGCACCGACATCGCGCGGCGCTTCACCGAAGATTGCCGCAAGCTTGGCATCACCATCCATGGCACCTTCATCCTCGGCTTGCCGGGCGAAACCAAGGAAACGATCGACAAGACGATCCAGTTCGCCAAGGAAATCAACCCGCACACGATCCAGGTGTCGCTGGCAGCACCGTATCCGGGCACGTCGCTGTACAAGCAGGCGGTGGAGAACGGCTGGCTGAAGGAAAACGAAGCGGTCAACCTGGTCAACGACAAGGGTGTGCAGTTGGCGCTGATCGAGTACCCGCATCTGTCGAAGCAGGAGATTTTCCACGGTGTGGAGAAGTTCTACCGGGCTTTCTATTTCCGCCCGTCGAAGATCTGGGAAATCGTCAAGGAAATGCTCATGAGCTGGGACATGATGAAGCGCCGTCTGCGCGAAGGCGTGGAGTTCTTCCGGTTCTTGCGCGCGCACGAAGCCTGAGCGAGTTCGCGTATGCATCTGCTGCACGGTCGACTGCCAATTTCTGAGGTTTAGCGGCCGTGCAGACCTCACCCGACAAGACGATCCGGCCGCGCTTGATCGTCACTGCCGACGATTTCGGCCTGCATGAAGCCGTCAACGACGCCGTCGAACGCGGCTATCGTGACGGCGTGCTGCGTGCCGCCAGCTTGATGGTGGCGGCACCGGCTGTCGCAGATGCCGTAACGCGTGCCAAGCAAAATCCCGGTCTTGCAGTCGGCTTACATCTGGTACTCGCCGATGGTCGTGCCATGCTGCCGCCTGCGCACATTCCCGACCTGGTCGATGCGCAGGGCATGTTCGATTCGAACATGGTGCGCAACGGCTTTCGCTTCTTCTTCCTGCCACAGGTACGCCGTCAGTTGGCAGCGGAAATCCGCGCACAGTTCGAAGCCTTCGCGGCCACCGGGCTGAAGCTGGATCATGTCAATGCGCACAAGCATTTCCATCTGCATCCGACCATCCTGACGCTAATGATCACTATCGGCCGCGAGTACGGTTTGCGCGCCATTCGCCTGCCCTCGGAGCCCGGCATGGGTCCCTGGTTGAAGCCATGGCTGGCGCTGATGCGCTGGCGGCTCGATCGCGCCGGCGTGGCCTACAACGATCACGTGTTCGGTCTGCGCCACACCGGCGGCATGGATGAGGCGGTCATGCTGGAGATTCTTGAACAGCTGCCGGATGGTTTGTCGGAGGTTTATCTGCACCCTGCCTCGCACGGCCACATCACCGAGAGCATGGCCAATTACCGGCATGCCGACGAACTCGCTGCGCTGCTGTCACCACGCGTACGCCAGACCATCGCCGAGCGCTATCGCTTGTGCGACGGCTTTTCCGACCCGGTTGGGCAGGCTCTGGCATGAACATGAAGTTGCTCAGTTATATCGCCGGCCTGCTCGGCCTGGGTGTCGCCATCGCGCTGGTGGCACATCAAGGCTGGGGCGAAATCGCCTCGGCGATCGATCGTGCCGGCTGGCCGCTGTTGTGGCTGTTGCCGTTCCATGTGTTGCCATTACTGTTCGACGTGATCGGCTGGCGCGTGCTGATCGCACCGCGCGATCCGCAGCGGCAGGCCACGCTACCCTTCCTGTTCTGGGTGGCATCGATCCGCGAAGCCAGCAATCGTCTGTTGCCAGTCGCCAATATCGGTGGCGAGATCATCGGCATACGCCTGGTGAAATGGCGCGGCATCGGCGGTGCCGCTGCAGCAGCCAGTGTGATCATGGAAGTGCTGCTTACACTGGTGAACCAATATCTGTTCACCGCGATGGGCATCATTCTGCTGATCGAGCTGACCAGCAACATCAGCGCATTCAGCACGGTGATTTCCGCCTTGGTGGCCAGCGTGCCACTGCCCATCTTCCTGATCATCCTTCTGCGCCATGGCAAGGTGTTCTCACGCCTGGAAGGCTTCGCCGAGAAACTGCTGGGTGGCCGCTCGACGCTCACCGAGCTAATCGATGGCGCAAACCTGGACCAGGAGATTCGCGAACAGTATTCGCGCCCACTGCGCCTGATCGTCGCGACCGGCTGGCAGTTCGTCGGCTACCTGGTGGGCAGCTTCGAGACCTGGCTGGCGCTTCATCTGCTCGGCTATCCGATCAGCGTATGGGATGCAATCGCTATTGAAGCGGTCACGCAAGCGCTGCGCCATATCATCTTTGTAGTGCCCGCCGGCCTCGGCGTACAGGAAGGCGGCCTGGTGTTGTTCGGCAACATGATCGGTTTACCGCCGGAAGCCAGCGTGGCGTTGTCGCTGGTCAAGCGCATGCGCGAGGTCGGGTTCGGCGTACCCGCTCTGATTTCCTGGCAATGGGCCGAAGCACGCAGGCTGTACACGGGCTCTTCCGCGCGCGCCGGTTCCGGTCAACCGCCCATTTGAAGAGAAGCTTTAAGTCATGACGTTCGAACGCGAGGCCTTTGACCCCGAAACGCTGGTGCCCGGTTACCACGAGCCCGTGCTGCCCACTGGCGAGCCGGATGCTGCCACCATTGCCGCATCCGAAACGCGCACCCGGCATTGGTCGAGCAGCCATCAAGGCAAGCGCCTCAAGTACGGGTCGGATGAGCACAAGCAGATGATGTGCCGGATGTTCGGGGAGACCTTCAACCCCTATCGCCCGTCAGTGCTGAAATGGCCGACCCTGGACGAAGCCGCCCTGCATCGCATCACCTCGCTGCCGATCTGGGACATCGCGGTGCAGACCGAAGGCAAGGCGCGCCTGCGCATGGCTGCCTACGCGCGCACGGTCACCGATCCGGAAATGCGCAACGTGCTCGCGCAGAACGCCTGGGAAGAAAACCGGCATAAGGAAGTGCTGTCGAAGATGGTGCAGCACTACGGCATTCCGCTGGTGCCGGAACCGCCGTACGAATATCCAAAAGATCCGGAGTGGGCGTATCTCGTCACCGGCTACAGCGAGTGCATCGACAGCTTCTTCGCCTTTGGCCTGTTCAAGGTGGCACACGATTCGGGCCTGTTCCCACCGGAGCTGATCGACACTTTCGAACCGGTGATGCAGGAGGAGTGCCGGCACATCCTGCTGTTCGCCAACTGGGTCGCCTGGCACCGCCGCAACCTCAATCTGTTCCAGCGCATTGCCTTCGAGTGGAAAGTGTTTCGCGTGTGGTGCTTCCTGGGGATGGAGCGCATGGATCTGGCCAAGAGCCTGGACGCCGACGGCAACGAACACGCGCAGGACAATAACTTCACCGTGACTGGTGCGCAGTCGGTGACGGAGCAGGATCTGAGTGTGGCGAAACTGATGGCCACGTGCCTCAGCGAAAACGATCGGCGCTTCTCCGGCTATGACTCGCGCTTGCTGCGCCCGACGACGATGCCATTCCTGGTGAAGTGTGCGTTGCCGGTGTTGAATTTTTTCGAGCGGCGCAAGCGCAAGTAAAAACTCGCCGAGCCCCTCATGGCCGTCATTTCCGCGAAAGCGGGAATGACGGCCCAGTGAAACTGTACGAACCATCAGCGCTGTTGCTGAAACCACCGCACTGCATCCTCCAGCGCCAAGCGCGCCGGACGCGCCGTATAGCCCAACTCACGCTGCGCCTTTTCGCTGGTAAAGAACATGCGCTTCTTCGACATGCGCACCTCCTCCACCGTAGCAATCGGATGCATCCCCGTAAGACGCGCCCAGGCTTCAGCCACATAGGCCACCGGCATCACCGCCGCATGCGGCAGGCTGACTTTGGGCGGCGAGCGTCCTGCGATATCGGCAATCTCGGTGAGCACCTCACGCAGACTCATGTTGAAACCGCCAAGGATATAGCGCTCGCCGGCCACACCGCGCTCATACGCCAGCCAATGGCCCTCGGCCACATCCTCCACGTGCACGATATTGAGCCCGGTATCGACATAGGCCGGCAGGCGTCCGGCCATCGCGTCGCGCACGATGCGGCCGGTGGGCGTGGGCTTGATGTCGTAAGGACCGATCGGCGTGGAGGGATTGACGATCACCACCGGCACGCCATCGTCCGCGAACTGCTTGGCCACTTCCTCAGCCAGGAACTTGGAGCGCTTGTAGTGGCCGATCATGTCATCCACCGTCACCGGCGTAGTTTCGCTGCCGGGTGTACCGTCCTTGGGAATACCCAGCGTCGCTACGCTGCTGGTGTAAACGATGCGCTTCACCCCGGCCTGCTTGGCTGCGTCCAGGATGGCGCGGGTACCGTCGACGTTGGCCCGATAGAGCTCCGCAGGATCAGGCGCCCACAGGCGGTAATCAGCCGCAACGTGAAACAGCGCATCGCAACCATCGCAAGCGGGAAGCAAGCTGGCCGGCTTGGTGAGATCGCCTTCCACCACCTCCACGTCCAGGCCTTGCAGATTGCGACGATCCGAACCGGCGCGTGCCAGTACACGTACGCGGTGACCATCGCGCAACAGCCGGCGTGCCATGGCCGAGCCGACGAAGCCTGTGGCGCCAGTAACCAGCGCCCTCACGACCACATCACCTGGGCAACGCTCGAACACATGCAAACAGTAACGTGCGCACTCGAAAAAGTCGGATTTGTCATCCGGCGATTATGGATGAAATTCTTCAACCATTGCGCTGCCTTTCATCCCGCTTTCCTTTCGTTTGCATTTCAAAACGATGGGTCGGCACTTACCCTGTCGTCGTGCAGGCTTGTTCAAGCACCTGATGTGCTTCAGCATATTGCAATGCCTACCCCACCCCGCCAGCCCCAAGCCAGCGTGCGCATACCGCATCCGACACTTTCGCGCACGGCTGCATCGACTGCCGTTCCGGATTCGTGCCCGTACGGGTATGTCATAATTCCGGCGCTCGAGGCATACCCATGATCGAATTACACAATGCCACCGCCGGTACCGGACGCGGGGAGGCCGATACCTACCAGGATGCCATCCTGCCGAAGGTATCCCGGACTTTTGCGCTGACCATCCCACAGCTTCCACCGGAGCTGCGGCGTGCCGTTGCGAACGCCTATCTGTTGTGCCGCATCGCGGACACCATCGAAGACGAGCCGGTATTCTCGGCCGAACAGAAGCGCGCCTTCGAAAACGCTTTCGTCGACGCGGTCACGGGCGACGTCGATGCGCAAGAGGTCGCGGACGAAGTCGCGCCCCTGCTCTCCAACAGCACGCTGGATGCAGAACGCGACCTGATGCAGCAGCTGCCGCTGGTGCTCGAAGTCACGCGCAGCCTCTCGCTCCCGCAGCAGACATCCATCGTGAAATGCCTGCGCATCATGTCGCGCGGCATGCACGAATTTCAGCGCAAGGCCGGCCTGCATGGCCTGCCCACGCTGCAAGACCTGGATCGCTACTGCTACTGCGTGGCTGGCGTGGTCGGCGAAATGCTCACCGAGCTGTTCGTCGATTTCGAACCGGTGCTGGCGCCTCATCGCAACACCATGCTCCGGCTGGCCGTGTCGTTCGGCCAAGGCCTGCAGATGGTCAACATCCTCAAAGATCAGTGGGAAGACCGTGCACGCGGCGCCTGCTGGCTGCCGCAGGACATGTTCGCGCGCCACGGCGTGAAACTTGCCACGCTGCAAACCGGCAAGCAGAACGCCGGTTACGCAGCCACCATGTCCGAGTTGGTCGGCATTGCGCATGCGCATCTGCGCTTGGCGTTGGAGTACACCCTGCTCATTCCCACCAAGCATGCTGGCATCCGCCGCTTCTGCTTGTGGGCCACTGGCATGGCCGTGCTGACGCTGCGCAAACTGCAGAACAATCTCGATTTTTCTGCCGGCACCCAGGTCAAGATCTCGCGCAAGGACGTCGCTCGGACCATCCTGTTGACACGCGTACTGTGCAAGTCGAACACCGGCTTGCGCTGGCTGTTCGCCACGACTGCGCGCGGTTTGCCACTCACACCGCTGACGTCCGAATGGAGCGAACCCTCTACGCCGGCCCGCACGTGGCCGAAACGCTCCATCCCGCACATCGCCGATGCAACCGGCTGGCGCGAGCCTGCCGATGTCGCCGATGTACAGGAAGCGAATCACCGATGAATCCGTTCTCCAAGACCGCCACCGTTGCCACCGATGACCTGAGCACTCGCGATCTGTTTGGCTCTGCCAAAAACAGCACGATGGATCAGGCAATCGAGCGCGGCCGTGCGGCCTTGCTGGGGCGCCAACACGAAGACGGCCACTGGTGCTTCGAGCTGGAATCGGACTGCACCATCACCGCCGAATACATCCTGATGATGCACTACATGGATGACATCGACGATGTGCTGCAGGAAAAAATGGCGCGCTATCTGCGTGCCACGCAGGTGAAGGACGGGCACGGCGGCTGGTCGCAGTATTACGGCGGCGACCTTGATCTCTCATGCACGATCAAGGGGTACTACGCACTGAAAGCCGCGGGCGACGATCCCGAGGCCGAGCATATGCGCATCGCGCGCAAGGCCATTCTTGCGCACGGCGGCGCAGCCAAAGCCAACGTGTTCACGCGCATCCTGCTGGCGCTGTTCGAACAAGTGCCGTGGCGCGCCACGCCATACGTGCCAGTGGAAATCATGCTGTTGCCGCGCTGGTTTCCGTTCCATATCGACAAGATTTCCTACTGGGCGCGCACCACGCTGGTGCCGCTTACCATTCTTTGTTCGCTGAAGGCGAAGGCGGCCAATCCGCGCAAGGTGCATATCCGCGAGCTGTTCGTCACGCCGCCGGAGCAGGAGCGCCATTATTTCCTTTGCGGCGGCTTGTTGAACCGCACCTTCCTGGCCGTGGACAAAATCGCTCGTGCGATCATTGATCCGTTTATTCCAAAGTCAGTACGCCAGCGCGCGGTAAAGAAAGCCGTTGACTGGTTCATGCCACGCCTCAATGGCGAAGATGGTATCGGTGCGATCTTCCCGCCGATGGTCAACAGCCTGGAAGCGATGGCGCTGCTCGGCTATCCGAAGGATCATCCTGCGCGGCAGACCTGCCTGCGTTCGATCCAGAAGCTGGTCGTGCATCGCGCCGACGGCTCGGCCTATTGCCAGCCTTGCGTGTCTCCGATCTGGGACACGGTGTGGAGTGCGCTCACGCTGATGCATACCAGCGACGATGCGCACACACAAGGCGCCATCGACAAATCCATCGACTGGCTCGTCTCCAAGCAGGAACTGGAACTGAAAGGCGACTGGGCCGTGCGCGCGCCAGATCTCAAGCCAGGCGGCTGGGCTTTCCAGTACAACAATGCTTATTACCCGGATATCGACGACACCGCCGTCGCCGCCGCGCTGCTGCACATCCAGGATCGCCGCCGCGGCGAACCAGGGCGGCATCGCGTGAATATCGATCGCGCCGCGGACTGGATGATCGGCCTGCAATCGAAGAACGGTGGTTTCGCGGCCTTCGACGCGGACAACACCTACTACTACCTCAACGCGATTCCGTTCGCCGATCACGGCGCCTTGCTCGATCCTCCCACTGAGGACGTATCCGGCCGCGTCATTGCCGCGCTGGGTGTGCTGGACCGTCCGCAGGATCGCGAAGCACTGCGCCGCTCTGTCGACTATCTACGCACCACGCAGCTCGAAGACGGCAGCTTCTGGGGCCGCTGGGGCAGCAACTACATCTACGGCACGTGGAGCGTGCTGGCCGGTCTGGCACTGGCCGGCGAAGATCCCAAGCAGCCGATGATCCGCAAGGCGGTCGAATGGCTGCGCTCGCGCCAGAACACGGACGGCGGTTGGGGTGAAACCAACAACAGCTATATCGATCCTGCCTTGCGCGGCAGCCATGGCGGGATGAGCACTTCGCAATCCACGGCGTGGGCGCTGCTCGCGCAGATGGCCATAGGCGAAGTGGATTCGGAATCGGTACGTCGCGGCATCGAATTTTTGCTCGCCAATCAGCAATCCGACGGTTTCTGGTCCAACCCCATGCACAATGCGCCCGGCTTCCCGCGCGTGTACTACCTGAAATACCACGGCTACACCGCGTACTTCCCGTTGTGGGCGTTGTCGCGTTACCGCCAGTTGTTGTCATCGGCCGCGGCTTGAGCACGACTCAAGCCATTCAGACGACTGGCATCGTCGTCGCGCTCGCATCGGAAGCCAGCACCCTTACCTCGCACACCGCGAAGCCTGGTCACGTCACCACGCTGACCGACGGCGCGGCGTTGTGCCTCAGCGGCATGGGGCCTGCGGCTGCCCAGCGCGCTGCGGAGATGCTGATTGAAGCAGGCGTCTCGGCGCTGGCCGTGTTCGGGGTGGCCGGCGCACTCAGCACGCATTTGCGCAATGGCGCGCTGTTCTGCCCGGAACGCGTACTGGATGAAGAGGGGCGCGTGTATTACACGGATCTTGAGTGGCGTATTCGTCTGCAGCAGCGGCTCGCCAAGTCGCTCCCTACGGAAGATGCCTTGCTTAGTGTCGCCTCACCCTTGCTGACCCCCGCGGCCAAAGTGAGTGCGCATCGGCGCCACGGAACGCTGGCGGTGGACATGGAGAGCGCGGCCGTCGCCGCCGTGGCCGAGAAACATGGCCTCCCGTTCCTCGCACTGCGCGCGATTGTCGATGAATGCGACGACACGATTCCCGACGCACTGAACAGCAGCGTGGACGCGTGGGGACGCCCGCGCCCACTGAACCTGATGGCCGCCTTGTGCCGGCATCCGTCGTTATGGGGTGAGCTGCCCCGACTATACTCACGCATGCAACGCGCCACGCAGGCGCTCCGTGCCGTCGCTACGGCGACGGGGCCAAGCCTGGGATGGCATCGATAACGTCTTCGAATCGCCGCGACCGCGGCCGTGTTTTAGGAGAACCCACCATGTCCCCGCGTCATCGTTTTGGATCGTTCCTGGTTGCCATGGCCTGTGCCTTCGTCAGCGTGACCGCTTCCGCCCACGCCATCCTCGTCGACAGCTCACCCAAGCCGAACGGCACGCTCACTGCCGGCCACGTGGAAATGATGTTCAAGTACAACAGCAAGATCGACCAGCATCGTTCGCGCCTGCTGCTGATCGGCCCCGACAAAAGCGAGAAAGTGCTGACCATCGCCACCGGCAGCAAAAGCAACGAAATCGACACCAGTGCCGATCTCGCACCGGGTGCATACACGCTGCGCTGGCAGGCGCTGGCGCTGGACGGGCACATCACGCGTGGCGATCTGCCATTTACCGTGGTGGCGAAGCAGTAATCATCCACCGATATCACTGCGTAGGTTGGGGTGCAAACCCCAACATCGCCATGCTTGGCCGCGATCCATGTTGGGGTTCGCACCCCAACCTACGCGACTGCAACTCAAAATTTTCAGACTGAGCCATTACCGTGGAACTTCTCGTCGATATCTTCGGCTACCTCAGCATCATCCTGCACGGCATCACCATCGTCGCGCAGTCGATGACCCTGGGTGGCATTCTGTTCCTGGTTTTCCTGGTTCGCCCTTTCATGCATCTGCTACCGCAGGGTGCAGAGCTGGAACGGCGCATCGCGAAGCTGACCATCTGGAGCGCTATCGGCTTGATCCTCGCCGAAGTGGCTGGTGTCGGCTTGCAGGTGGCCGTGGTGAAGTCCACGGTGGATTTGAGCTTTCTCGACGTCATGCAAGCGCCCTTCGCGATTGCGGGCACGATCAAGATTCTCTGCGCGCTGCTGCTGATTCCATGCCTGAGCCAGCGCATGTCCACGGGGCTGGTCGGCGCCGTGCTGCCGCTGCTGATCGGCGCGGCGGAATTGACGGCAGCAACGTTCACCACGCACGCCTTCGCCCGCCTCGACAACAATGTGCTGTTGTTGTTCGTCGAAGGCTTGCATCAATTCGGCGCGGCCATCTGGATCGGCGCGATTCCCTGCTTCGTGCTGGCGCTGAGCAAGCTGCATGACGCGAACGCCTGGCGCATCGTCGGTGCACGTTTCTCGCGCATGTCGATGATCGGCGTGGCCAGCATCATCATTTCCGGCTCGGTGATGTGCGTGTACTACATCGGCGACATACCGGGCTTTTATGGCACGGCGTATGGCGTGATGGTCGGCGCGAAAATCGCGATGTTCCTGGCCTTGCTGCTGCTTGGCCTCGGCAATCTGATGGTGACCGAGCGGCTGCGCAAGAACCAGGATACCTCGGTGATTCGCCTGCGCCGTTTTGCCGAAGTGGAAATCGGCATCGGCTTCACCATCTTCTTTGCGGCAGCATCACTGACCTCGGTACCGCCCGCGGTGGACCTCACCGCCGATCGCGTCACCTTGCATGAAATTGCCGTGCGCAATGCGCCGGCATGGCCGCGCCTCACTTCGCCCGACCACGATCAGCTCGCCATCTCGGAAATGCAGGCGCAACTGGACAAGGACGCCGGACTGCGCCATCAGGCCGCCGGGCAAGCCATTGTTCCTGGTTCGGGTGTGTTGCCGCCGCGCAATGCCGATGACATCGCTTGGTCCGAGTACAACCACCATTGGGCCGGCATCTTCGTCCTGGTGATCGGCCTGCTTGCGCTGCTCAATCGCGCCGGCGTGGGGTGGCTCAAGCACTGGCCGCTGCTATTCCTGTTGATGGCCGGGTTTCTCCTGGTCCGCTCCGACCCGGAAGTGTGGCCGATGGGCCAGGAGGGTTTCTGGGTGGCATGGCGCGACGTGGAGGTCGCGCAGCATCGCTTCTTTGTGGCGCTGATCATCCTGTTCGGCGTATTCGAATGGGCCGTGCGTACGGGGCGTTTGCACAGCCCGAAGGCGGCGCTGGTCTTTCCGCTGTTGGTGTCGGTAGGTGGCGCGATGCTGCTTACCCATAGCCATCAGATCTCGAATGTGAAGGACCAGTTGCTGATCGAGCTGACCCACACGCCGCTCGCCTTGGCCGGCGTGGCATCGGGCTGGGCCCGTTGGCTGGAACTGCGCCTGCCTGGGCGTGGCGGACGCATCGCGGGCTGGGTATGGCCGTGCTGCTTCATGCTGGTGGGCGTGATCCTGCTCTGGTACCGAGAGGCCTGAGAGCCCGTCTGATAAAATTGCGGCCTGCCTGTCATTGACCCAACAGGCCGCCTCCCTCTCCTGCCCGCTTTGCCCGGATTTCGAATGAGCCTGACTTCCCCTGAGGTTTCCGCCTTTGCCGACCGCGTACCGGCCTATCTCAAGCGGCTGGAACGCAGCACGGACGCCTTGCTTCCCGCCGCTTCCACCGATCCGGAGCGACTGCATGAAGCCATGCGCTATGCCTGCGACGGTGGCAAGCATCTGCGCGCCCTGATGGTTTACGCGGCCGGCGAAGCGCTGGGTGTGCCTGCCGAAAAGCTCGATGCAAGCGCCTGTGCGGTGGAGCTGATCCACGCTTATTCGCTGGTGCACGACGATCTGCCGGCAATGGACAACGACGATCTCCGCCGCGGCCGTCCCACCGTGCACAAAGCCTATGACGAAGCCATCGGCATCCTCGTGGGTGATGCATTGCAGACCTCCGCCTTCGAGGTACTGGCGATCACCGAAGCGCTCGATGCCGATCAGAAAGTGCGCATGATCCGTGCACTCGCCCATGCCTCCGGTTCGCTGGGTATGGTGGGTGGTCAAGCGGTCGACATGGCATCGGAAAACAAGACCCTGACGCTCGCACAGCTGGAGTCGCTGCATGCCCGCAAGACCGGCGCACTGATCCTGGTCACCTGCCAGCTCGCCGGCATCGCGGCGAATGCCTCCCAGGCCGCGGCACATGCGCTGGAGCGCTACGGCAAGTGCATCGGCCTGGCCTTCCAGATTCAGGACGATGTGCTCGACCAGATCGCCGACACCGCCACGCTGGGCAAGACCGCCGGCAAAGACCTCGCGCAGCACAAGTCCACGTTCCCGTCCCTGCTCGGCCTGGAACAGGCCAAACAGCGCGCCGACGCCTTGTTCGAGGAGGCGCGCGACGCGGCCCGCAACATTTCCCATCACGCCGAACCTCTGCTGTGGCTGGCAGACTTCATTCAGCAGCGCGATCATTGAACGCACGTTCCGTAACGCAATAAACATGTCGCACAGGAACGTGCAGCTTTAAGCCAAGTGATCCAGACTTGGCTCCATCGGCAAATCCGAAGGGTGGCGGATTTGCCGAGCCGACAACGACAGCAAGGACGTTATAGGCATGGCGGTATTCACATCCATCATCCACTTCTGGCGCAAATGGCGCGATGCCTTGCGCACCGGTGGCCAGATCGACGCCTTGCTGGCGCATGCCGATCCGCGCGCGGAGCTGGCGGTGCGCAACGAGTGGCTGGTTGAGGTTTCGCACTGGCTGCATCGCGAAGGCACCATCGCCCGCGATGCGGAGCAGCCGGACCAGGCGCCCAAATACCCGCCCCATGTGCGATTGCGCTATTTGCTGCAATTGCTCGACCGTAATCCCGAATGGAAGACGCGCGTCGCCTTGACCGTGCAAGGCATCGTGCATGACATGGATGCGATGGCGCTCCTGTGCGATTCCGGTATGCCGGCCCATTCGGGTTTTACCGGTGCATTGATCGAACGCCTGCAGGATTCGCTGATTCCGATCGCTCCCAACAGTCGCGATCTGTCGAACTTGTTCACACTGATGTTTCCGTCCGCCGACGATGCGCGGTGGGTGGCTGAACTGCCACGCGAACTGCTTGATAAGTTGAGCGAGCTGTTCGTTTATCGGCAGGCCGCACAAGATGCGTCTACCCGCGCAGAGAGTGGCGAGGAGCGCCGCGCTTCCCGATCCTACGATCAGCTGTCTGTCGAACTGCTGGCCGCGATGCACAATCTGGTCGGACAGATCGGCTCCACTGGCTTGTCCAAGGCCATCCGCACTCGACTCAGCGAAAAAAGGCTCGACGCGTTGCCGTTCTACAAACTTCCGCGCGCCATGCTCGCCATTGAAACCGCGGCCGACGACGACGCCTCGAACGAACCGGAAAGCCATGCACGCGTCAGCCGGACATTGCTGCAGGAAGTAAATTACCTACGCGCCTTGCTGGACGAATGCCACCGCGCCTTGCGCGACGTACACGCGCATCTTGACGAAAACGGCGTCAACGTCGACATCGTGTTCCAACTCGAACGGATGCGCGCGCGCATCACGCGCGCCGAGCGCTTGCTCGAAGCATGGCTGGCCATCCGACAGCACGGCGGCTCAGCCCAGCCCATCGCGAGCCTGTTTGCCGATCTCATCGAAGCCAACCATGCCAGCCACAGCGTCGGCAGCCTGATGCGCAGCAATTTCTCGCTGCTGGCACGCAAGGTGGTCGACCGCAGTGCGGAGGACGGCCAGCATTACGTCGCTTACGACCGCAAGAATTACTTGCACATGTTGTGGGCGGCTTTCGGCGGCGGCTTGGTGATGGTCGCAGCGGTCTATATCAAGTTCTTTATCTTCAGCCTGCACATGCATCCGATGGTTGAAGGTTTCTTTGCCGGCATCAACTACGCGATGGCGTTTCTGTTGATGCATTTCATGCACTTCACGCTGGCCACCAAGCAGCCGGCGATGACCGCACCGATGTTGGCGCAGAAACTGGACGGCATCGGCACGCCGCATGGCATGAATGATTTCGTGCAGGCGGTGGTAGCGCTTATTCGCACCCAGGCGGCAGCAATTTTCGGCAACCTGGTGGCGGTGCTGCCTGGGTGTCTGGTCATCCAGCTAGTGGTCCACTATCTGTTCGGTGCCAATCTACTCAACCCGGCCAAGGCCCATACCACCATCCATTCGTTTTCGCTGCTTGGCGCCACGCCGTTGTGGGCTGCGATGACGGGCGTGTTGCTATGGGTGTCAAGCCTGTTGTCCGGATGGGCTGACAACTGGTTCGTGCTGCATCGCCTATACGATGTGCTCTCCTACAACCGTCGCCTGCGTTTTGTGCTGGGCGAACGCGGCGCGGCACGTTTCGCGAACTTCGCGCGGCACAACGTTGCAGGCGTTGTTGGCAATTTCACGCTAGGCATGATGCTTGGTTTGGTGCCGGTGATTCTCACCGCGTTTGCGCTGCCGTACGAGGTGCGCCACGTCACGGTGGCGGCTGGTTCGATCGGTACGTCGATCGGCGTACTGGGTCGCGAAGCATTCGCCACATCCGACATCTGGTGGTCGCTGGCAGGCACAACGGTGATGGCCATGCTCAACGTGGCCGTGAGTTTCACGCTGGCGTTCCAGATGGCGTTGCGTGCCAGACCCATGCAGCGCCGCGCACGGCGGGAAATCAATCGCGCATTGTGGCGCTACGTTCTATCCAACCCGCTGCAACTGGTATTTCCGGTACGCCACAAAGCGGCCCCCGATGTCGCCTGATCTCATAGGCTGACGGTAGATCATGGATCAGGCGAGGCCTGCATCGTAGCTTGAACACGCTTTAGGTACGGCACCGTCTCCATGCCATCGAATCAAAAATTCTGCGGAACAGTGGCAACATGATGTTCTTTGGACAGGATCGGATTTTGGTAAAACTGGCTTTGCGCATCTCATGCGAAGACAGGAGCCTCAACGATGGCTATCAGCGGCATGCAAGCTCACGGCACTAACACGTCATCTCTGAACACGAACAACAGCAAACCATCTTCTCCGGTACATACTCCAGATGTTCCGAGTCGATTCGTTTCGATCGATCAGGATGGCTTTCCAGCTACCACCCTTCCCTCTTATGCAGCAGCCCGCACTCATTCTCGAGGCGCCAGAAGCACCGAAGAAACCGGTCGACCTGCTCCCATCCAACCCCGCGGCAGCGCGACAGAACCCAGACCCGGTACACCTGCGTCAAATGTTCAGCAAGCGGGTGAACACGCACCTCCTCAACAACTGGAAACCCGACTTATCTTCGGCCTCGGACCATCGGAAACACCCGAGTTGGGTGTCTCCGAAGAAACATGGAACAACTTTCTCGAACACGAAGTCTTGCCGCGTTTCCCCGATGCAAAGTCAATCGACGCCTACGGGCAATACCAATGGCAAGACGGACGCGGAATCGCCCGCCAATATTCAAAAATATTGATCATTGACCATTCGGACACAGCGGAAAATCGCTCTAAAATTGAAGAAATTCGCAACAGTTGGAAGGAATACTCTGCGCAGGAATCCGTCATGAAAGTGACGTTTGGTGACAAAACGCTTCAAGAAAACGAAGGAGAAAGTGCTTCAAAGTGGGTAGAGACACGACTTACCGTCGACCTCAATTTACCGGAAGAAAGTCTCTCGGAAGAAAAATGGCGCGGCTTTGTCGACACCATCATCACCCCACGTTTCCCAGATGGCCTCAGTGCAATAGTCCCTGATGGGAACGAAGCCAGTCGCCGCGGGATGACTGCCCAGCGTTCCATCCAAGTGATTATTGACCATACGGATACGCCGGAAAACCGCGCCAAGATCGAAGAAATACGCAGCTACTGGAAAGCTTACTCTGGAAAGGAAATGCGCAAAGATATATATAAAGTCAAAGTATCATTTTGATAATTTGTCATTTTTGATCTCGTTGCGTAGCGTTTCTCGACGGGTACGCCCCACACCGCTTTCATCGACCAGCCAACGACTTGGCGCGAATGTAAATCGATGACGACCGCCAGATAGAGCCAACGCTGCCACGCGCGTAGGTCTGTGATACCGGTGACTCACGCCAGGTCGGGCTGATCGACGGTGAACTGCCGTTACAGTCGATTGAAGGCAATGCTGGACACCCGCCCAACGATACGACGAGGCGTCTTGTAGCCACGAATTGCCTTGATAACGCCACGCGCCCAAAAGGCCGCTGTGCATGCACAGCGGCCTTTACTGTTTGCGCGTAGACATCATGCCTCCCCCCTTGGGTCAACGCTGACGTTTCACGCCCCCGAATCAACGAGGAAGCAAAGGCCTGAGAAAGATCTCTGTCGCCTCGCCATCGCGATTTCGGGCCACAACGGCAAGTACGTGCACGGTCCCCGGTTCATTGGGGATGCGGGGAGGAATTTGAATTTGGAGACCATCATAACCCCTATTGGTACCAACTCTGGCATGAAGTACAAAAACATTACCTGTTGTTGGGTCGGTAATTCGGAGTCCCGGAGTGATTCCGTGTCTGCTCGGAAATTCCATCTTTACCTGATACCCATGTTTAATGAAATAGGCTTGCACAATGCGCATTGCATCGGTTGAGGTCATATTGGACATGGGTGACAACGCCTTGACCTCTGGAGGTAATCTCGCGCGTGCCCACAACGAGGCAGTGGCAGGGCTGACAGACACATAGTTCTTGTCCGGACGAATTGGATCGAGGCGCCCAACATCTTGAAGATCAGGCGGCGGCTGAGAGCCATGAGGCCCGCTGATTGCCGTACTTGGACCCGGCTGAGGTTGATCGCTTGGACCTAGATAACCGTCAAGCGCATTCGGCGGTGTAGGCTCGTCACGCTCCTCCTGAATAAGCCTCTGGCGGCTCTCCTCATCGAGGTCGAGTTCTTTCATCGCATTGAAGTCCATGTCATCGGAGCCGCCGCGCAAACCCAGCTTCTCGGGAACCCATCCCCCCTTGCCGTCCGAGCGCAAAAAAATCGGGTTGCGGTATCCAAAGCCATAGGGATCCTGGGGATCGACCACCCGATACACTGGCTTTCCAGATTGACTCCGGAGATCCCTGACGACCTGGTAGTACTTATCGCCCACCCGCGCATATGAATAGCCATCCTTGCCTACCCGGATCCCGCTGCCACCGCCAGGTTGAAGCTGTTCCTCCGTCACGTTGGCCGCGTACGGCTCAAGATCCGTGTTGGTCGGGCTTGGCGGCGGTGCGGGTTTGTCGGGCGGCGACGGCGACTGGGGCTTTCCGCCTTCCAAGGGCGGCTCTTCCGGTTTAGGCGACGCTGCCTCTGGTTTGGGTGATACGGGCTCGGATAGCTCCGGCTTGGGCATCTCCGCTTCCGCCTTCGCGAAGGCCCCAGCCTCCTTCAGCAACCCACCAAACACTCGACCCAGTCCATCCAGGAGCACCTGCCCAAGGATATCTCCCGCCAGGCTGCCCGCGGCCTCCGCTTTCTGTGCACCGGTCTTGGCGTACGCCAGCTGCACCAATTGGTGGCCAGGCAGATACCAGTACCTGCCCCATTCGTCATACCGGCGCTTGTCGGCCTTGTCCGCGTCGGAGGTGATGTCGAAATTGGCTTGGTCAAGTGCTTTCTCTTTGGCGATGTCGACCTGTTGCCCGAACGGATCGGCACTGATGTCCCGCCGGTTCATCAAATATAGATCGCCTCCGCCCCCTGGATTGTCGCCGACGGTGGGATGCAGCTGGCTGCGGCGATAGTCGCTTTCATCGTTCAGATAGCGCTCGACGCCGTCATTGTCCCAGGTGCCGGCCGCGTCGTTGTATGAGAAATAGGTCGTCGCGAACCCATGCGCACCCGCCGGGTCGTCCGTGCGATGGTGGACATACTGCTTGGCCGCCTCCTTGTCCTTGAAGCGCAAACACGGCTGCGGCTCGTCCGGCAAATACAGGTAGGTGGGGCCGTTCGGCCGGGTATCCTCGATGACCAGGGCGGAAGGTGACTGGTAGCCGGCGATTTCCAACGGATAGATGCGAGACATCTCTTTCACCGCGGGATCCGAGTTCAAGGCTTGACGCAAGAACGTGTAGTCAGCCGGCCCCAGGTCTTTCACCTGGCCGTTGGCCTGCTGCTGGTCCAGCAGGAATTGCGCCTTGTCGTGCTGAAGTTGTTTGAGCGTGCCGTGCTGGCTGTCAAAAAACTGGTTGACCTGTTGCTGGTAGCTGGCCTTGAAGCCGCCCTCCTTGGTGTTCTCCTCGCCAAAGGCCTTGGCGAATGCTTCGGGTGAGATGTCCGCGCGTGGCGCAGTGTCGTAGGTTTGCTGGGGATCGTCGCTGGTGGTGATACGGAAGCGGCCATCCCCTATGGCATCGGGGATATTCGTCACCGGTATCTGGGACAGTGGAATGGAGCGGATGAACTGGCCGGCTTTGGGATTGGGCGGTGGTGGAAACCATGACGCCGACCGCTGGGGGGAATGGCTCGGCTCGTATTCGGTCCAGTAGGTGTTATCCAGATCCAGGTTCTCGATCTGCTCGGGCGTCAGGCCAAGCTCTGAAGCATGCTTGGTCAGCACCTGGCGGATATAACCATCCCCGGCATCGTGATACGACGGTGACTGCTCGAAAAGCAGCCCTATGCGCCGGTTCAGATCGGTGCGGCGTGTGGCCAGGGAGGTACTCGCGCTGGTCGATGCACTCGATGGCGATGGCGCACTCGCCGTAGCGCTCTTGGCCGTGGACGTGGAGCGATATGTCTTGGTCGCGGAATCGTCGAAGGAGTTCGCACGCGTGACAACAGACGCGACGGGCGGCGAGGAGGACGTGTTCGAAGGAGATGGTGTGGCGGTGTCCGTCGTCGGAACCGTTGAGGTTGATAAGGGCGAGGGGCCGGAAATCGTCGTCATACAGTACAGCTCTACCGATCGAAGGAAGCACAGGATCGATCCGTACGGCATGTCGCGGGTGACAGCATGCTATGCCTGCTCTTGTACCGGATGTGCCGTTTTACGCCGGGCGCACGTCGTGCAATTGCCAGTTCGTGCCGATGAGCCAGTTCAAACGCTGACGAATGATGCTCATCGGAAGACCGCTGATCACATCCACTTCGGTGTGCAAATCCACGGCCTTCGCACTTACTGTAGCGATCTGGTCGGTCACACCAAGATGCTCGTCCACGCTATCGGGATCTGGTTGCATGGCGCGCCAGCGCTGAAACAGCAGCGGACTGCGCAGCGCTTCCTGCAAGGCTGCAGCAAAATCGTTCGGGCCGGCGCCGTCGTAGCTCAGCGTCGATTCCGGGCCACGTGCATGTTTGAGATCCTTGATCTGCAGATAGTAGTGAGTGCGACTGGTCATGGTTTCTCCCTTTTTGGTGACCGTTCCTGACATAGAAGGCCTGGTGGCCTTTGCTTGCCTCAACAGCGCAGCGCTGCCTGGTCCAGCAGATGCGAGGCCCGTTCCGGTGGCAGGCCATGCGGCAGGATCCCCAGGCAGGGCACCGGCAGCAGCGTACGCAGCGTGTCGATATTCTCCTCGATCGCAGCCATCGCGGGGTCGATGCAGTTCCCAATCCAGCCAGCCAGACGGCAGCCATCCGCCTGGATGGCCTCGGCGCTGAGTAACGCATGATTGAGGCATCCAAGCCGCAACCCCACCACCAGCATCACCGGCAAATTCCACGCCTTGGGAAGATCCGAGGCGAGCAAACCCGGCGATAACGGTACCCGCCAGCCGCCCACACCTTCGACCACGACCACGTCGTAACGCGCGTATAGCTTCTGAAACGCCGTGTGTAGCGGCGGCAACGCAATCGTCACGCCTGCGTGAGCAGCGGCCAGATGTGGCGACAGCGGCTCACGCAAGGCAACAGGATTAATCTCTTCGTACGCGGGCGGTGGCGCGCTTGCGGCTTGCAACGCCAGCGCGTCCTCGTTACGCAAACCGTGCATCGTCTCAATGCATCCGCTGGCGACCGGCTTCATGCCGCAGACGCTGTGGCCCGCCGCGCGCAGGGCGTGAATCAATGTGCATGCCGCATGGGTTTTACCGATACCTGTGTCGGTACCGGCCACGAATAGCGCTGAACTCATGCTGCGCTCGCCTTGGCCCTTCTCGCCCAACGACCCGCTATCCAATAGACCGGCGACAGCAAGATGTAGAGGCAGCCGGGCAACGCTGTCCATGTCGGCGTCTCGGGAATAACGAGCGTCACGAGAAGCGAAAGCAAGGCCACGCAAATCGAGCCCGATTGGGTATAGAAGTTTTCCCGCGCATCGATCCGCTCTGCATGCGACATATGTGTCTTGCGCAGGCTATGCCGATAAAGACACGCAAGACACGCCGCCATGCATGCATAGGCCAAGGCGTAGCAAAGGTAGAGGGCTTTCACTTCGTGCACGCTGGTGATGGACGGGGCACCGGACAGTTCCTGATGGGCGAAGGCGCCATAAAGTGCACCGAACATGGCCTGGAACAACATGTTAAGGGGGTAGACAAAAATCAACGCGAAAAATACCAGCATCAAGCTCAGGATCATGCTGGTCGTGTCATGCAGCCGGAAACGGTCACGCCAGCGTACATGGCGGTGCCAGAAGATCATCAGGGTGGCGAAACTGCAGGCAAAAGCCGGAATCCGATCCAGCGCCAGCAACAGATCATGCATGCTGTGCGGCACCTCGGCCCCCGCAATGGCCAGCACGCTTACCGCAAACGCGAAAGCTGCGTCGATGAAACCATCCAGCCGGTGTGCCTCGACGCGCCCACTCTGCGCAGCATCATGCTGTTCGCTCATAGCCGATTCCCCTTGTGCCTGGACAATAGACGCCTCATCTTTGGCGGATCAGTCTGCAGCAATCGAGTCCACACGTCATGTTCGAGATCAAAAACGGCCTGGGAGCAAGCAAGTCCGAGCAATACGCCGACCTGGCGGACCAGGCTCGCGGCATGCTTGCCGGTGAGCCCAGCCTCATCGCCAACGCAGCCAACTTCGCGGCACTGGTGTTCCACAGCCTGCCCGACTTCAACTGGGCCGGGTTTTATCTCTATGACGGCAGGGAGCTGGTCGTTGGCCCCTTCCAGGGCAAGCCCGCCTGCATCCGCATTGCACTGGGCAAGGGCGTATGCGGCACCGCGGCGCAGACGCGCCAGACGCAGTTGGTGCGCGACGTGAACGATTTCGACGGCCACATTGCCTGCGATGCAGCGTCACAATCGGAAATTGTCGTGCCATTGGTGAAGGCCGATGGCACGCTGCTGGGCGTGTGGGATGTGGACAGTCCGTCCATCGGCCGCTTCGATGACGAAGACCGAGCGGGGATGGAAGCGTTGTGCGCGGTATTCATGGAAGCGGTCAACGCGTAGGTTGGGGTGCAAACCCCAACATCGTCATGTATGTAGACACCCGTGTTGGGGTTTGCACCCCAACCTACGCGGCTCGTGCGCGCTATTCGATCGTGGCGCGCTCATGGCCCGCCAGCAAAGTCATGACGGCAGCGCGTGCCTCCTCGACGCCCGTGCCATTCTGCGCGGAAAACACCTGCATCGTCACCGGCGTGTTCGCGCCCATGTCTTTGCGCAACACGGCCAACGCCTGGCTCGCCTGATTGCGCGACAGCTTGTCGGCCTTGGTCAGCAGCACATGGCACGGCAGCACCGTGGCGAGGCAGAAGTCCAGCATCATCCGGTCGAATTCCTTCATGGGATGGCGGATGTCCACGATCAGCACGACACCGCGCAAACTACGACGGACGTGCAGATAGCGGTCGATCTCGTGACGCCAGTGATCGCGCAGCGCGTCAGGCACCTTGGCGTAACCATAGCCAGGCAGATCGATCAGGCGGGTGTCTACCGGCTGCGACGTTTCACCGCGCAGCACTGGGGGTAGTGAAAAGGCGACCATCTGCTGTGTGCGCCCCGGTGTTTTCGAGGTGCGCGCCAGGCCCTTCTGGCCGGTCAATGCGTTCAATGCACTGGATTTGCCTGCGTTGGAGCGTCCGGCAAATGCCACCTCGGCACCTTCGTCGGTGGGCAGTTGCTGGATACGATGGGCGGCAAGCACGAACTGTGCGCCCTGCAAGGGATTGGTAGGCATAGTCCTTGGTTTGACCGGCTGGTATGGGGTAGCGATAATTTTGAAGTTCTGCCAGTCACGGTGCGCTGAGGGCTTGAGGGTGCGCACCGTACATCCAACAGTGTTTCCTGGAGGCAAGTGTATGAGTTTTCGGCTCGCCGGTTGCCGGCCCGCTGTCGTGAATGCAGTAGCCCTGGTTCTTGCTCTCTCCACCAGCGCCGTTCTTGCGCAGAACACCAAAGCTCCCGCGCCGGCCCAAGCTGCCTCCGCCAAACCCGCTCCCGCCACGAGCGCGCCGGCTGCCGCCGTACCCGCCGCTGCGCCGCACGATGACAATTGGATGATGTCCACCAAGCCAGGCGATGCCACGGCCGGCCAGGCCAAGGCCGCCGCCTGCGGCGCCTGCCACGGCATGGACGGCAATTCTTCCGACGCGCAGTATCCGAAGCTCGCCGGGCAGCACGAGATGTACATCGCGCACCAGTTGCACAACTTCAAAGATGGCGAGCGCCAGAACGCCATCATGCTCGGCATGGCCACGCCGCTGTCCGACCAGGACACGCGCGATATCGGCGCCTACTTCGCCAGCAAACAGCCACTGCCAGGTGTCGCCGACCAGGCACTGGTCGAGCACGGACAGCAGCTTTATCGCGAAGGTGATCCGCAACGCGGCATTCCGGCCTGCATGGCATGCCACGGCATGGACGGCCGCGGCAATCCGGGCGCGATGTATCCACAGCTCACCAGTCAGCATGCGCAGTACATCGAAGCCAAGTTGAAGGATTTCCACGATGGCGCCGTCTGGGGCCACGAGGCGCATGCGCAGATCATGCCGACCGTCGCCAAGAACCTCGACCCGCAGGATATCGCGGCCTTGGCCAGCTATATCGAGGGTCTGCACGTGACCGACCGTAGTGCGACCGCCAAATCGCCGTAACTTAGCGCCGGCCATGTTGTCCTAGGGATGCCCTGATCCATTTTTCGTAAAATGCATCGGAGCATCCCCCGTTTTCCATCCCCCGAGGCCAGCCATGCTGAAGCGTTTGTCTTTCCTTTGCGCGGCGTTGATCGCGCTTGCCGCCTGCAGTCACAACGGCTCCGATACCACGGCGCCGCAACCCGCGCCGGCCCAGACATCCGCCCCGGCCACCTCGGCCTCGGCCGCGAAGCCGGCTCCCGCCAGCACGGCTCAGGCCCCGGCAACCACGTCCACTGCCGCATCCGCCAGCACCGCCGCCGTGCCTACATCGGCGTCGACGGCCACTGCAACCAAGCAGCCTTCCGCACCCGCCGAACCCTTCGTCGACAACGGCAAGTGGGTGGAAGGCAAGAACTACTTCACGATCGAGCCGCAACAGCCGACCGGCAATCCCGACAAGATCGTGGTGACGGAAGTGTTCTCCTACGCCTGCCCGGCCTGCAATGCGTTTCACACCACCGTCGATCAGCTGGAAATGAGCCTGCCGTCGAATGCGGTGATGACTTATCTGCCGGCCTCGTTCCGCCCGGATGAAAACTGGCCGCTGTTCCAACGCGCCTACTATGCCGCCAAGGCGCTGGGCGTGGTCGGGAAAACCCACGACGCGATGTTCGACGCAATATGGAAGACCGGCGAACTGGCGACCTACGATCTCACCACCAATCGCCCGAAGCCGCAATCGGCATGGCCGAAGATCGATGATGTAGCGAAGTTCTACGCCAAGTACGGCGTCGATCCCAAGCAGTTTGTGGCCGTAGCCAATTCCTTCAGCATCAACACGCAGATGAAGCGCGCCGACGACATGATGAAAGCGTATGGCGTGGATGCCACGCCCACCATCGTCGTCAACGGCAAATACCGTTTCACGGTAGGCGATGCGGGCGGCTACCCGCAGTCGATCGAGCTGACCAAATGGCTCGTCGCCAAGGAAGCCGCGGGCAAGTAAGCCAAGCACGCACAGCGCCCGGTCCGCCGGGCGCTTTTGTTTTGACTCAGAAAATTTGACGAGCTTCGTCATCAGGAAGACCCATGTTCAAGACCGCCCGATTCCGTCTCGCCACTATGCTCTGCGGCTTGCTGCTGACCACTGCTTGCAGTGCGGCCGCTCCCGGTGACACCGCAGCCCCGTTTACCGACGGCAACCAGTACGTCACGCTGTCTGCGCCTTATCAGCGCGCCAGCAGCAGCGGCAAGGTCGAAGTGGTGGAAGTGTTCTCCTACGCTTGCATCCACTGCGCCGAGTTCTCCACCTATGCCGATGAGCTGCGCAAGTCGCTGCCCAAGGACGTGGAGTTCAAACTGGTGCCGGCACCGTTCAACGACAGCTGGGTGCCGTTCGCACGCGCCTACTACGCCGCCAAGAAGCTGGGCGTGCTCGACCGCACACACGATCTATTGTTCGACAAGAAATTCAAAGAGCAGTACCCGATCAACTCGATGGATGAAATCGCGGACTTCTATGCAAGCCAAGGTGTCAATCGCGGCCAGTTCATGGTGATCGCCAACTCGCCGGAAGTGGATGCGCAGATCAAGAAAGATCTCGCACTGATCCAGGCCTGGGGTGTGGATGGCACACCCACCATCGTGGTCGATGGCAAGTATCGCAGCGCCAACATCAAGAGCTTCGGTGAATTGGTGGATCTCACCAAGTGGCTAGTGCAGAAAGAATTGAACACCAAGCAGTAAACCGACGGGCTGCTTCGACGCCACGCCGAAGCAGCCTTGCCGATGCGGTTTTCACAATAACCGCATCGAGACCCTTTAGGATGCCCCGATCCGCTCCCCGAGCATCCCCGATGTCGTTTCCATGACACGCGCCCCTGCCAAGCATCAACGGCTGCGCCTCCTGAGCTGCAATATTCTGGCGGGGGCCAGCGTGCAGCGTTATCACCAGTACGTGACGCGTGGCATCAACGCGGTATTGCCTGCGCGCAGCAAGCTAGACAACCTTGATCGCCTCGCCGAACTGCTGCCGCAATTCGACGTCGTTGGCCTGCAGGAAGCCGATGCCGGCAGCTTGCGTTCCGGCTTCCTCAACCAGACGCGCTACCTTGCGGAAACCTCCGGCATGCCGTTCTGGAGTCATCAGCCGAACCGACCGGTCGCCCAGCTTTCGCATACCGCCAACGGGCTGATCTGCCGGCTGGAACCGGAGGTGGTGGTCGACTATCCCCTGCCCAGCCGCATTCCCGGTCGCGGCGCCTTGCTGGCACGCTTCGGCGACGAAGCCGGCGGATTGGCGGTGGTAATTGCGCATCTTTCACTGAGTGCGCAGGCGCGTGCGAAGCAACTCGCCTTCATCGCTGAGGTACTGCAGGATCATCCGCATGCCGTATTGATGGGCGATCTCAACACCGATACGCGCAGCGCGGAAATGCGTCATCTGTTTGCCCATTCGAGCCTGCAGCCGCCGGAACAAGCGGTACCGACGTTTCCAAGCTGGAAGCCGCGGCGCGCGCTCGATCACATTCTGGTGTCGTCCGGTATTCGCATCGACAAGATGTGGACGCTGCCGCAGGCGTTTTCCGATCATCTGGCGCTGGCTGCTGACATCCAGCTTCCCTTGGCCTCAACTAAAACACACAAATGAGCGCACGACGTTTCTTTCCGATCGCCCTTCCCTGGTTTCTATTGTTGATATTTGGCCTGTTTACGGCCTGGCTGCGTTACGGCTTCATCGAGCCGCCCGAGCTCGCGCATCTTTGTGACGACGGGAATGGTCCGGCGTGGTGCGGTGCGCGCGCTGCGATCGTGCTCGGTTTCAATTCCTACGGCTTTGGCATCGCTGCCATCGTCGTGACTGCACTGTCGCTGATCTGGAAAAAGCCATGGCTGGCATGGCTGGCGGCTGCGCTTGGTGTGCTTGCCGTGATCCTGTATTGCTACTACCCCGGTGCGGTCGCACTGCTAATCGGCAGTCTGCGCCTGGTACGACTGCAGACGAACAGCATGATGATGACGCCAGGCCACCCAGACCGGCACGGCAATCGCCAGATTCAAACCCAGCCATAACCACGTCACTTTGTTCATGCCCACTTCTTGCACGACGGGTGCGATCGCCAGCAAGGGGCCGACACATGCCATGAAGCGCTGCTCCGTCGACGGCATGATGAACTCACGCGTCAACAGGCCAAACACACCGTAGGCGACGCACGGCAGGCAGAACAAACCCATTGGAAAATCCATGTAGCGTCCGTTGAACGCCAGCAGGATGTCGTAGAGCACCAGCGCGAACATGGCACAGTAACGCCACCATTGCGAAGGCTCGGTGTGATCGTGATGATCAGCCAGATGCGCCGCAATACGCCGTGCCAACGCTGCAGCAATCGCCAATGCCCCAGCCAGGCACACCGCTGAAATCAGCCATTCCCACCACCACTGGCAAGCAAACATCATTTGCCGCAGCTGCCATGCGGCAGAGGTACCTGCGGCGAAACCTGCCAGCAGCAAAGCCAGCCAACCCCGGATGCCATGCCAGCTGCGGCGCCGGCCGCCCGCGACAGCAAAAGCTGCTGCGCCCATGACACCTGCCAACCATCCCAGCCACCACTGCGGATCTTCCGTCACCGGCCCGAGCATGGGGAATTTCGGCTTGGCATCCGAATCGAAAATGCCCCAGTAGCCGCCCACGGTACCTTCCAGTTGGCGCTTCCATGGTTGATCAAACGTCTCGATCACGTTGTAAGGCATATGCACCTGGACGGCATAGCGCAGGAAGCTGCGCAGATACAGCGCTTCATCCACCAGGCTAGGCTCGGCGGAGCGACGCAGGCGTCCCTCACTGGGCCAGCCGGTTTCGCCGATCATCACCTGCTTGCCGGGAAACGTATGCTGTATGCGTGTGTACACATCCTCGACGTGTTGCACGGCATCGATGGCCGCGACCGGATTGTTTTCCCAATACGGCAGGATATGGATCGTGACGAAATCCACCGCACTCGCCATTTGGGGATAACGCAGCCAGTTTTCCCACACATCGGCATAGGTGACCGGAATCGAGGCTGGCACGGCCGCGCGTACCCGACGGATGTATTCGGCCAGCCGCTTGGGTGATAAATCACCGCGCAACAGCACTTCATTGCCGACGACGATTCCGCGGATCACCTTGGGATTGGCGTTGGCGGTAGCGACTCCCTGTTCAATCTCGACATCATTGATCTTCGGCACGTTTCCCAACCAGATGCCCATCAGCACCTGCATGTGATAACGCGCAGCAATCGCCGGCACCGCAGCCAGGCCATTGCTTTGCGAATAGGTGCGCACACAGTCAAAGCGTTGCGACAGCGCACGCAAGTCTTCATCAATGCGCTCAGGCGTTATCACGAAATGTCGATCGAACGGCGTTTCGCCCGGCTTGCGAAATGGCGCGTAAGACACACAGGCAATGCGTGCTGACGGCGCATCCGGCAAATCCACCGGCCTGCCGATCTGCCACCACCACGCCAACCCGGCTAACGTCGCCAGGATCAGCGCCAGCCAGGCAAGACTGTAATGGGCGACACTCTTGGGCTTGGATGACATGCGGGTCTTGGGCGCGTCTTGGGGCGGAACGTTGAAGGATAAGTGGGGAACGGGGATCAGGGAACGGGCAAGGCGACATTCAACGGAAGACAGAAGCCGGCGTGTCATGACGCAGTTCGAAACGCAAGCCATGACGTACCTGACACGCGCCTCGTGAAGCTCTGTTCATACCCGCAAAAACTCATCCATTACACTGCCCCTGATTGTCCGCAGGAACTGGAGTCCGCATGGCCTCGCTAGCCGTATCGCGTCTCGGCCGCTGTTTTTTGACCGTTATTGCCGGCGGGATGCTGGCTGGTGCGGTAGCCGCGCAAACGGATGATGCGTCGCTGGCATCGCAGCGTGCGGCGTTCAAGCAGGCTTATGCCGCCGCCAGCCAGGGCGGCGACAGCTGGCGCGCGCTGGCCGAGGGCCTCAAGGACTATCCGCTATATCCGTATCTGCAAGCAGCCTCGCTGGAACACGATCTGCAGCAGGTGGATCGTCCCACCGTGGAAGCCTATCTGCGGCAATATCCCGACCTGATTCCCAGCAGCGATTTGCGTCGCGATTTCCTGCAGGAGCTGGCGCGTCGCCAGGATTGGACCGACTTCGTCGCGATGTACCAACCGGGGCTTGGCAATGCACTGAGCTGCGATGCCCTGCAGGCGCAACTTGCCGGCAGCGCCAAGTTGGATTTCAACCGCGACCTGGCCTCGCTATGGGCCGAGCCCTCGCTGCCTTCCGCGTGCGATCCCGTATTGCAGGCCGCGTACGACCAGGGGCTGCTGACACCCGAACGCATCTGGTCGCGCATCGACGCGGCCGTGGAAGCGGGCAAGGCCAGCACGGTCTCCGGCATGGCCCAGTGGCTGTCGCCAGACGAAGCCAGGACAGCGCAGAACTTCGCCTTGGCGCTCAACGATCCTGCCGCTGCCGTGATGGCGGCCAAGCAATGGCCCGACAACCTGCGCTCACGCCAAGCCGCCGCGCTGGCGCTGGTGCGTTTGGCGCGGCGCCAGTCCGACATGGCTGACACGGCCTGGCAGCAGCTGCAACGCCGTTTCCACTTCACGACGGAACAGCGCAACCATGTACTCAATGCGCTGGCCGTCTTTCACGCCACCGACTTCGACGACAACGCGCTGGCGCGCCTGGTCAACCTGCCGCCTTCCGCACAAACGTCAGCCAGTCGCGAATGGCGCGTGCGTGTAGCACTAGCGGAAAAGAATTGGCAAGCCGTGTTGGATGGCATTGCCGCCATGCCGCCTGCGCAGCAGCAGGATGACGAGTGGCAGTACTTCCACGCGCGTGCTTTGAACGAACTGGGCCGCACCGAAGAAGCGCAACGCGTGTATGCCAGCGTGGCCGATCAATCCAGCTATTTCGGTTATCTGGCCGCCGATCACCAGCACGCCCCGTACGCACTATGCAGCACGCAACTGGCAGCCAATCCGCAGACGCAGCAAGCCGTGCTGGCTATCCCCGGCATCCGCCGCGCGTTCGAACTGTTCGCGGTGGGCATGCCCAAGCCGGCGCGCCGCGAATGGAGCCAGGCGTTGGCCAACGCCGATGCGCAGACGATCCAGCAAGCCGTGATCCTCGCCAACGAACGCGGCTGGTACGACCGCGCGGTATTCTCGTTCAACAAAGGCGACGCACTCAGCTACTACCCGTTGCGCTTTCCGCTGGCCAGCCAGGATGGCCTGGTACCGCAGGCCGAGCAGGCTGGCATCGATCCGTCCTGGGCCTATGGCATCCTGCGCGTGGAAAGCGCGTGGATGAGCGATGCGCAATCTGCTGCCGACGCGCGCGGGCTGATGCAACTGCTGCCTAGCGCCGGCGCCGAGGTGGCACGCCGCAACGGACTGCCCTGGAACGGTGGTGACAGCCTGTACGATCCGGCTGTGAACATCGAACTGGGCACGCGCTATCTGGCACAGATGGCTGGGCGCTTCAATGGTTCGCCGTGGCTGGCAAGCGCCGCGTATAACGCCGGTGCGGCGCGTGTGAACCAGTGGCTCACCACGCGCAGCCAACTGCCGCCCGACCTGTTCATCGCCACCATTCCCTTCAAGGAAACCCGCGAATACGTGGCGCGCGTGATGTATTACAGCGTGATCTACGACTGGCGCCTGCACGGCAATGCCGCACCGCTCTCCACCCGCATGGTGCCGATCGGGCAAGCGTATAGCCGCGTGGACCCACCGAACGATCGCCGGGACCTGACCTGCCCGGCGCCAGCCGTGGCCTCAGCGGCATCCGCACCCGCACCTGCGGCAACGTCGGCAACGAATAAGCCCACGACGGATGCGGTGCACTAAGTAGGTTGGGGTGCAAACCCCAACATCACCATCCCTGACATGACGCGATGTTGGGGTTTGCACCCCAACTTACGTAAAATTGCGGCGAGATGGATTCCCTCCCAAACAGCAGGAGGACGTTCGCCATGACTCCGCAGCGCATCGTCATCCTTGGCGGTACCGGTTTCGTCGGCAGCTACCTGGTGCCACGCCTTGCCGCCGATGGACACCGCATCACTCTGCTTTCCCGCAACCGCGAACTGCACCGCTCGCTGGCCGTTCTGCCCAGCATCGCCATCCGCAGTGTAGACGTCTACGACGATGCCGTGTTACGACGTCACTGCGAAGGCACCGATGCGGTGATCAACCTGATCGGCATCCTCAACAACACCGGCGCTCATACTTTCCAGCGCGCGCATGTAGAGATGGCGCGACGCTTGATTGCCATCTGCCAGACCACCGGTGTAAAGCGTCTGCATCAGATGAGTTCGCTGAAAGCCGGCCAGGGTCAGTCGCAATACCTGAAAACACGTGGCGAAGCGGAAACGCTGGTCAAAGTGTCCTCGCTTGACTGGACGATCTACGAACCCAGCGTGATCTTCGGGCCTGGCGATGGACTCATCACACGCTTTGCCAGTTTGCTGCGCAAGCTGCCCGTGCTGCCGCTGGCGCGTGCCAGTTCGCGCATGGCACCCACCTACGTCGGCGATGTTGCCGAGGCCATCGCGCGTTGTGTCGCAAACGACAAGCGCGTCTCTCGCCGCATCTTCGAACTATATGGCCCCGAAGTGCTTACGCTGGGCGAGATCGTGCATGCCATTCGCGACGCGGCCGGCTTGCACACGCGGATCATGCCGCTACCTGACAGCCTTGGCCGGCTGCAGGCGCAGGTCGCCGGCATGCTTCCCGGCAAACCCTTCTCACCTGACAACTTCTTGTCCCTTGGCACCGATTCCGTCGGCAGCGTGGACGGCTATGCCTCGCTCGGCATCGTGCCGCAGTCGTTCACGCGACTGCTGTCGCGCGTTCTCCAGGGCATGCCACGGCAACGCCGATTGGACTTGTCCCGCCAAACCTTCCGCCATCACGGCGTGTAGGAGGAGCCATGGCACAATAAGGCATGCGTACTTACCTGGTCGGCGGCGCGGTCCGTGACAAACTGCTGGGACGTCCGGTGATCGACCACGACCACGTGATCGTCGGTGCGCGGCCGGAACACATGCTTGCGTTGGGTTACAAACCCGTCGGCAAGGATTTCCCGGTATTCCTTCATCCGAAAACGAACGAGGAATACGCCCTCGCCCGCACCGAACGCAAGACCGGGCGTGGCTATCACGGTTTTGCATTCCACGCCGATCCAGATGTAACGCTGGAACAAGACCTCGCACGACGCGACCTCACCATCAACGCCATGGCCGAAGACGAGGATGGCCGACTGGTCGATCCTTACGGTGGCGCGCGCGACATTGAACAACGCGTGTTGCGGCACGTCTCGCCCGCTTTCGTCGAAGATCCAGTCCGCCTACTGCGCGTCGCTCGTTTCGCCGCACGCTTCGCACCACTCGGCTTCACCGTGGCCGACGAAACCATGGCCTTGCTGCAGCAGATGGTGCGCGACGGCGAAGTCGATCACCTCGTACCCGAACGCGTATGGGCGGAAACACGCAAGGCGCTCAGCGAAACACAGCCTTCGGCCTTTCTGCGCGTATTGCGCGAAGCCGGTGCACTCGCCGTGCTATTTCCAGAAATCGATGCCCTGTACGGCATTCCGCAACGCGCCGAATTCCATCCCGAAATCGACACCGGCATCCATGTGGAAATGGTGCTGGATGCCGCTGCCAGATTGGCGCCCGGTAACGACCTGGTCGGCTTCTGCGCACTCACTCATGATCTCGGCAAAGCACTAACCCCAAAAGAAGAACTCCCGCGTCACGTCGGCCACGAACACCGCGGCGTACAACCTTTGCGCGCACTTGCCGCGCGCTTGAAAGTGCCCACCGAACACGCAGAACTTGCCGAGCTGGTATGTCGCGAGCATCTCAATGCTCATCGAGCCTTCGAACTCAAACCCGCCACAGCATTGAAGCTACTGACGGGATTGGATGCATTGCGCCGTCCAGAAAGGCTGCAAATTTTTCTTACCGCTTGCATGGCTGATAAGCGCGGCCGTCTCGGCCACGAGAGCAGTGAGTATCCACAAGCTGCCTGGTTGCAACACGCACGTGATGCTGCGGCATCAATCACCTCCGCACCTTTTTTAGCGCAAGGATTGCAAGGTCAAGCGATCGGGGCAGCCATAGAAAAAGCGCGCGTGCAAGCCATTGCGAATATGAAGATCGCAGGTTGATCCAAAACAAAACCGTATTGGCTCTGTTGCGGCTCGCACGTCACTTCATTAAAGCCGGCCACCCTGATCCGCAGCTAACAACTCCGCAGGCAGCGGCAACGCAGGTAGCCCACGCGCCAGCAACATTGCCTGGAACCGTTCACCCATCTGATCCGGCAAGGTGAGTTTTTTCACCTGCTGGGCAAGACGGTGGCGTGCGGCGTCATCGGCAGCTTGCTCATAGGCATGTTCGAAGATGTCCTGCAAACCGGCGGCGATCAGGAAATGGGCCTGCGGCAAATAGGTTGCTACGCCGAAGCCGGCGCTGTTGCCGGCTTCGGCCAAGGCGGTGAAGTCGACGGAGGCGGTGAGGTCGTTGAGACCGGGCAAATGAAGTGGATCGTTGTGTGCGCGATGCCGATAGTGCGCCATCAAGGTACCGTCTTGCCGCTCCGGCAAATAGAACTCGCGACGCACGTAGCCATAGTCGATGAAGAGCATCAGACCAGCTTCGAGCGAACCGGCAATAGCCTGCATCCAGTAGGGTAGTTGCGGAAGAATTTCGGATCGGTAGCCGTCTTCGAAAGTTCGACCAAGATCACGTTCGACGTGCCGTACCGCGCCGGCAACCAGGGCGTCAGCGGGACGATCGACGCGCACCAGGCGCGCCTCGCCATCCAGCGCGACGTACTCCTCATAGACCTCACTGTTCCTAATCATGAAGCGCGTGGTCGGCAGCGCATCGATCACCTCGTTGGCGAACAAGATACCGCGCCAGTTCTCCTCGGGTGGTCGATCGAGCCACGCCACGCGCGTCATCACACCCGCCGGCAATGCAGCCGTGAGGCGTTCGCGTTGGCGTTCGCGCAAGTCGGCGCTGGGTTCCAGGATCAGGTAGCGACGGGGCAGTACGCTGTTCTCCGCGAGCGCCAAGAGCGCCGCTTCAGCGAATGCGCCACTGCCGCCACCAAGTTCGAGGAAATCCACCTCGCTGCCAAGCAAAGCCAGCACCGGTTGCACCGCGTGCACCACACAACGGGCGAACAATTCGCCAAGTTCCGGTGCAGTGACGAAATCGCCAGCCTCGCCAAACTTGGTCTTGCCCGCGCTGTAGTAGCCAAGCCCCGGTGCATAGAGACAACGCTCCATGTACTGCGAAAACGGCATGGGTCCATGCGCAGCGATGGTTTCGCGCAAGTGCTGCAGCAAGCGTTCGGAATGGGCAAGCTCGTCAGCGTCGGGCTCGGGAAGGCGAGAAGATCTGGGCGTCGTCATGGATGAGAAGGTGCATCGGCCGCATTCGGCTTGAGCAGCCAGCGCACTGCAAGCATGCCGAGTTCGTAGAGCAGGCACATCGGAATGGCCAGCATGATCATCGAGGTAATGTCCGGCGGCGTCACCACCGCCGCGATGGCGAAGGCGCCGACGACAGCGTAGCGCCTGCCCTTGCGCAGCTTGTCGAGATCGACGATGCCGACGGCCGCCAGCACCACCACGGCCACCGGCACTTCGAAACACAGACCGAAGGCGAAGAACATGAGCATCACGAAATCGAGGTAATGCGTGATGTCGGTCATCATCTCTACGCCTTGCGGCGTAACGGCCGTGAGAAAACGAAACGCGGCGGGAAGCACCAGGAAATAGGCAAACGCGCAACCGATGTAGAACAACACCAGCGCTGCCGCCAGCAATGGCCGCGCCAGGCGTTTCTCGTGCTTATAGAGACCAGGACTTACGAATGCCCACAACTGATACAGAATCACCGGCATGCTGATAAACAGCGCCGCGTAAAACGCGAGCTTCAGCGGTGTGATGAAGGGGCTGGCCACTTCGGTGGCAATCAGATGCGCGCCTTCCGGCAGGCGCGAAACCAGAGGCGCAGCGAGCCAGGCGTAGAGGCGATTGGCGAACGGCACCAACGCGGCTAGCACCACGGCCAACGCGAGGATCGCTTTGATTAATCGCGCGCGCAGTTCGAGCAGATGCGAAAACAAGCCTTCTTGCAGGTTTGTCTCGGGCTCAGGCGCTGCCATGTGGCGTTTCCTTCGGCGCGTCGGCCTGGACGAAATCCTTCTGCACCTCGGCAATGCTCTCGCGCACCTCCGTCGCCGTGCTTGCCATCTGTTCGCGCGTCTCGCGTGCCGCCTTGTTCATCTCGGTTTGCATGGCCTCGGCACGCTCTGCGGCTTCGCGCGCGGTGCGCTTGAGCTCTTCGATTTCCAGCTCACGCTCCACCTCGGCGCGCACGCTATCCCATCCCTGCCGCAAGCGGCGCACCAAGGCGCCTGCCGTGCGCGCAGCATGCGGGAGCTTTTCCGGGCCGAGCACGATCAGCGCGATCAGCGCCAGCAACATCAGCTTGCCGAGGCTGATCTCGATCATGTTGCTTACCTATGCGCTTACTTGGATTCGCTGGAATCGCGCTGCTGACTGGCCGTGCTGCCGGCGCCGGGCGCCGGGTCGGCCTGCAGCTTTTCCTGTGCCTTGCGCTTTTCCTCATCCTCGTCACCCTGCATGGCCTTCTTGAAGCCACGCACGGCGTTGCCGAGATCGGGGCCGATTTTCGTCAGCTTACCGGTACCGAACACCACCAAAATGATGACGAGCAGGATCGCCCAATGCCAAATGCTGTCCAAACCCATGAGAAACCTCGTTGCGGAGTGTTGCCGTCTGCGCCTGCGGGAGTGCAGGCGCCGGCTTTCCGTCATGTGAAGAGCGCGCTCGCGCAGCCTTACCGCGCAGTGTACTCCTCCAGGGTGTCGCGGAAGCGTACGACCGCCGCCGGGACGTTGCTTACCCCGCCTTCGAAAATGCGCCGCGGCGTGATGCCCGGCCCGTATACCTGCGCATTGGCATCGTTATCCATCTTGATCACCGAACCATCCAGCGCCACGCCCGCAAACAGGCCGCGGGCGCGGGAATAGGAATAGATTTCCGCTTTCAGCTGCTGGTCGGTCGCCGCCGAGGCGGTACGTCCCACCGGACCGGCCGCGGCAGAGGCATCGGCGCCCAGCGTGAACTTGCCGTTGACGATGGAATCCACACCGCGCTGCGTGCGGAACACCAGGATCACATCGGTCTTGGAGACACCGATCTGGAAGCCCACGCTGCCGCCCCCGAAAGAGATGAAGCTGGGGTTGGACCAGGTGCCATCCGAATTCTTGACCGAGATGAGGCCCTCGCCACGGCGGCCACCGAATACGAAGCCAACCTTCAGCACGTCGGGAATCACCGCGATCGCCCGCGCATCGCGCAGCAGGTCGGTGGGGATGGATTTGTCCGGCGCCTGCTCGATCTCATTGAGCACGCGCACGGCATTCTGCGCACGCTGCTGCGGGGTATCGTCGTCGGCATGCGCGGCGGCAATCGGCAACAGCAGCGCAAGGGCGACAAACGAAAGGCGACGCAATGCTTTGAACATAGATAGCTCCCGATGTAGATGACTCGATCGCGGTCGCAAGAAGCGGCGAGCATATCCGCCCTGTGCGAAAAGCGCGTGGCAGCTTATGGCAGACTTGACCGGCTCGTCCGCTGTCCACGCCACCATGCCAATTCATCACTATACCGGCCTTGCCGGCCAATCCTACGACCAACCTGCTCAGGCTGGCGTACTACTTGTGAACCTTGGCACACCGAACGCCCCGACGGCCCGCGCGCTGCGGCCATATCTGGCCGAATTTCTGGGCGATCCGCGCGTGATCGAATACCCGCGCTGGCGCTGGTGGCTGATTCTGCACGGCGTCATCCTGCGTATCCGGCCTGCACGTTCGGCCCACGCCTACGCACGCGTGTGGACGACGGAAGGCTCGCCGCTGCGCGTCGGCTCGGAAAAGCTTGCCGCCGCCCTGCAGGCCAGGTTGAAGCAAGTCGCCGCCGGACCGATTCGTGTGGCACTGGCCATGCGCTACGGAGAGCCGTCAGTGCGCAAGCAGATCGAGCAGCTACAACGCGAAGGTGTGCGACAGCTGCTGGTGCTACCACTGTATCCACAGTACTCGGGCACCTCCACGGGATCAGTCATCGATGCGGTAGCCGATGCGTTCAAGCAACTGCGCTGGCCACCGGAACTGCGCATCATCAACGACTACCACGACGATGCCGGCCATATCGAAGCGCTGGCGCAATCGATCGAACGCTGGTGGACCGAGCATGGCCGCGGCGACAAGCTGCTGCTGTCGTTCCATGGCATTCCGCAGCGGTACGTGGCTGCCGGCGATCCTTATCTCCATCAGTGCCAGACCACGACGCGCCTGCTGCGCGAGCGGCTGGGATTGAACGAGACGCAGCTGGTCATGAGCTTTCAGTCACGCGTGGGTCGCGAACCCTGGCTGCAACCGTATACCGACGAAACCGTCAAGCAGCTCGCCCGGCAAGGCGTGAAGCGGCTCGATGTCGCCTGCCCTGGCTTCGCCGTCGATTGCCTGGAAACGCTGGAAGAAATCGCCATGCAGAACGCCGAATTCTTCACCGAAGCCGGTGGCGAAGCACTGCGCTACATTCCCGCGCTCAACGATGGCGATGAGCAGGTAGCCAGCCTTGCGGCGCTGATTTTGCGGCACACCCAAGGGTGGCCCGAATGCTCAGCGAGCAAAGCGTTGTGAACGAGCGCACTCACTCGGAAGCGCCGATCGAACAGCGCATCACCCTGTCGCATCACCTCTCGCTGACGGCGCTGATCTGGGGTGATGCCTCGGCACCGCCGCTGCTGGCATTGCACGGCTGGCTGGACAACGCCGGCAGCTATGCCTTCCTTGCACCGAAACTGGCCGAGCGCTTTCGCGTCATCGCACTGGAATTGCCCGGCCACGGGCATTCCAGCCATCTGCCAGCCGGCATCAGTTATCACTATATCGACTACGTCAGCGCGGTACTCAGCGCTGCGGACGCCTTGGGCCTGGAGCGTTACACCCTGCTTGGCCATTCGCTCGGCGCAGGCATCGCCTCGCTCGCTGCCGCTGCCACGCCGCAGCGCATCGATCGGCTGTTCCTGATCGAGGGACTCGGCCCGCTCGGCGACGATGGCTCGAACACGTTGCAACGTTTTCGCGATGCGTATGCGGCACCTGCCGCCAGTGGCAAATCGTTGCGGCTGTTCGCGAACGTGGACCAAGCCATCAGCGCACGTACGCTGGCGAGCGGACTGCGCGCGGACTTGGCGCAGCCGATCGTGGAGCGTGGACTTGCCCACGTTGAAGGCGGCTACCGCTGGCGCAGCGATCCGCGTCTTACGCGGCCCAGTGCCATGCGTCTGGCCGAAGGGCAGATTCGCGCGCTGCTTGCGGGGATCGAAGCACCTAGTTCGCTGCTGCTATCCACGCCAGTTACGCCCTATCTACCCAGCGCGATGATGGAGGCGCGTGCACAGCTCGTGCCGCGCATTGCTGTGACGCATATGGAGGGCGGGCATCATTTGCAACTGGAGCATCCAGACACGGTTGCTGATTGGTTGTTCGGATGTCTCTCGTAGGTTGAGGTGCAAACCCCAACATCGCCATGCATGCAAACACCAGCGTTGGGGTTTGCACCCCAACCTACGCGGCCATGGGGTTAAGGGCAGCAAAATATCACGCAGAAATCGCCAACCGCTCCGACTGATAAACCCGCGCCGTCACCACCACCGCCAGCAACGCGACAACCAAACCCGTAACCACGCAACTGGCTATCTCCGCCGCCGTCACCGGCTCACCGCGCAGCAACTGCATGATGCCAACCTGCTGTCCAAGCAACGGCACGTAATACATCCAATCCGCGATTTTCATCGGCGTCACGCTCAACAGAATGGATGGAAAAACCGGCACCAGCATCAGGATCGACAAATAAGACTGCGCCTCGCGATAACTCTTCGCGAAGGCCGAAACCAGCGTCTGCAAGCACGCCAGCAGCATCACCAGCGGCAGCATCATCAAAATCACCTGCGAGGCGAAGGACAGCCCCAGATCCATCCGCATGCCGAGCCGTTCGATAGGAATCAGCTTGCCGCAGAACCCGAAGGCAATCACGCAGATCAACAGGCTCATCAGGGAGAACGCGCAAGTCGCCGCCAGCTTGCCCAGCAAGATCTTCCAGCGCGGTACCGGATTGGCGAACAGCGGCTCCAGCGACTGCCGCTCGCGCTCGCCGGCGGTGAGGTCGATGGCCAGATACATGCCACCCATGAATCCGGTAAGCACAAAGAAGTACGGCAGCATGCCGAACATCAATCCGGCGCGTGACTGCGGCGTGGACTGATCACGCTCGTCCACCGCCACCGGCGCCATCATGGTGGGCGAAAGGCCGCGCGCGACCAGCCGCATCGCACCCTGGCGCCGGCCGTAGTTTTCCAACATGCCCTTCACGCGTTCCACCGAACCGCCCGCGTCACGCTGCGAGGAGTCGTAGATCAGCTCCACCTGCGAGGTTTCGCCCTTGCGCCAGGCATCACCGAAACCTTTGGGAATGCGCAGCACCACGTCGGCGCCTCGGTTGCGTACCGCCGTTTCTGGATCGGCAATCGCCGGTTGCGGTACCAGTCCCTGTTGCTTCAAGGCATTGATCAGGTTTGGGGCGTATTGCGCGCCGATCACCGGCACCTGGATCGGTTGATCGGCCTTGTTCAATTCGCGCGTGAGCACCACGTTCATGATCATGATGAAAATGACCGGACCGAGCAGTGGCCCCAGGAGCAAAGCGCTCATGATGGTGCGTCGGTCGCGCAGGTTTTCCTTCACTTCCTTGAGGAAGACAGTCAGCGTGGTCTTCATGCCGCCAGCCCCTCTTCGCTGCCGATGATTTTCACGAAGGCATCCTCCAGATTGGCCTCCCCGGTCTGGGCACGCAGCGCATCGGGTGTTTCATCCGCCACCACGCGACCATGCGCGATCACCACGATGCGATCGCACAACGCTGCTACCTCTTGCATGATGTGGCTGGAAAACAGCACGCAACGCCCTTCCTCCTTCAGCCGGTGCATGAACTGGCGCATGCTGCGCGTGGCCATCACATCGAGACCGTTGGTGGGCTCGTCCAGAATCACGTTCTTGGGATCGTGCACCAGCGCCCGCGCGATGGCTGTCTTCACGCGCTGACCCTGCGAGAAGCCTTCCGTTCGGCGGTCCGCGATATCCGCCATATCGAGGGCCTTGATCAGCTGTTCGCGCCGCGTGCGGATCAATGCTTCATCCATGCCTTGCAGCCGCGCGAAGTAGTCGATGTTCTCGCGCGCCGTGAGCCGCTTGTACAAGCCACGCGCATCGGGCAGCACGCCGAGCTGGCGGCGCACTGCAAGTGCATCTTTCGCCAGGTCGATGCCATCGATCAGCGCCTGTCCACGATCGGGTTGCATCAAGGTGTACAGCATGCGCAGCGTGGTTGTCTTGCCGGCGCCATTCGGACCGAGCAGCCCGGTGATTTCACCGTCACGCGCTGAAAAGCTCACCCCATCCACCGCCTTCACGGTGCCGAAATGTTTGTGCAGATCCTTCACCTCGATCATGGCGATGCTCCGTTGAAGTCGATGAAGGCAGGCGTTTCGTCCAGCTTGTCCAAGCAGTTGGCATCCAGTTGCTTGGGATCGGGCTTGTCGATGAACTTGCCGAGCAGTTGCGGCATGCAGCCGCGTCCCAGCAGGGAGTGCCCTTGCCCTTTGAAAATCAGCTGCCGCCCATTCGTCAGACCCGGCAGGATCTGTTCGCCATAGCGCGGCGGCGTGACCGGGTCCAGTTCGCCGGAAAGCATCAGGATCGGCTTGTCGCTCTTCAGCGGCGCGTGGAAATCATCCGGGCGCGCGCCATGTGGCCACACGTCACATTGTGCTTTGAGGGCATCGACAAGGTGATTGCCCAGGATGGCGTTCTGATCTTGCGGTCGCGGCTGCAGCAGATCGGCGTCTTCGCTGCAGATCACGCTCATGGACATGCCGTTGTTCATGTCGCCGCTGAGATCGCCGCTAAGAATCTTCGCCTGCCCTAGCAAAGGACCAACATCACCATGCGCCGCGGCGTTGATCGACAGCGGCAACAGCGCCGCCGTTTCCGGCTGGTATGCGAACATCCGCACCACGCTGGCGAGCGAAAATTCGCTCAAGGGCCGTTCCACGGTTTCGTAGGTTTCCGGATCGCGGAAGCTGACCTTGTGCGGATTCGCACGCAACGCATCGCGCAGCTGATACAGCGTCTGCATCGAATCACCGAAGCGCTGCTTGCACGCCGGCACCGCCGCGCAGTGGGCGAAGTCTTTCTTCAGTGCATCATCGAGATTGGCGGCAAAATCCTCGCCCAGCACGGCCTGGTTCGGCACCACAGAATCCAGTACGACACTGCGCACGCTGCCCGGATAGTGCTTGAGGTATTGCTGTGCCATGCGCGTGCCGTAGGAAACACCAACCAGATCGAGTAACGGCGAACCCAGGGCCTTGCGCACGTCCTCCAGATCTTGCGTTGCGATGGTGGTGGTGTAGTAGCGAGGATCGGCCTTTTGCTTTACCTCATCCAGGCATGCGGTGACGTCTTTCCGGACCTTGTCGAGGTCGAACGTCAATGCATTCTGATCGGACGCTTTCTCTGCATTCTTGCAGCTCAGCGGATTGGAACCACCGGTGCCGCGTTGATCCAGCAACAGCACATCGTGGTGTTTGCGCACGTCGGCAAAGGCAGGCGCTTCGAGCACCCAGGCCTCGGTTGCCGCTTCTCCGGGACCGCCGGCAAGCAGTGTCACCAAGTCCGGTTCGGGCACTTGCGCATCGCTACGCGCAATCGCGAGCTTCAGGCTGATGTGGCGGCCATGCGGATCATCGCGGTTTTCCGGTACGTCAAACATGGTGCACCACGCCTGTGCACGCGCACCGCTGCCGGGGCGCCCCAGTTCGCACGATGTAAACGTGAGCGATCCGCGCCGCCATATACGCGCAGGCTGCGACGGCTCCTTGGTTTCGACGAGCGCGGCGGCAGGCGCCACATCCGCGGTTGCCGCGGCCGGTTTTTCGGGACGATGCCAATGCTGGTACGCCAGCACGCCCAGTGCGACCGCCACCACGATCAAACGTGAAACGGTTCTTGCCTTCAAGGCCATGTCTCCCTCACTCCTCCCCAGGCACAAAAATCATTTCGATCGGCATGCCGAACAGGCGTGCGATCTTGAAAGCCAACGGCAGACTCGGATCGTATTTCCCCGTCTCGATGGCATTGATGGTTTGCCGCGATACATCCAATTGTTGCGCAAGTTCGGCTTGCGACCAGCCGCGTTCGCCGCGCAATTCGCGTATGAGATTGTTCATGCGATTCGTGGCTGCAGCGGCGGCGCCCCCGTTACCTTTATACGATCACTCATGACGGTACTTGCGCCTGTACCAGTGCCTCACGATGGGCAGGCCGCCAACAGCGATCAGTCCTGCAGCCGTGCCGTACAGGAATCCCAGCCGCGCATCGTCGAGATTGCCCGGATACGCCAAGGCGACAACCAGCAGAACCATACCGAACAGCAATGGATACAAGTACGGCTTGACGCCAAGCTCCTCGCTGCACAGCGAACTTCCTCCGTAATTGCGCACCATCCGCCAACGCACAGCCCCGTAGCAAAGCACCACGGCGGGGTACACCAGCAGCAGCATCCAGCCATCCAGCTTCACCGCTCCGGCGGCGGCCAAAAATCCGGCAATGAAAGTCAGCGCGCTGACCACCGCTGTCGCCGTACTCAATGCCACCAGGTGCATGTGACGCTCAAGCTCATCGCTGTTGCGGATCAGCCGCGCCATTTGCCCGATGACGTAAAGCACCGGCACGGTCGCCGCCACCGCTAGCAACGCCTTGATGGGCAGGCTCGTGGTGGTGTTCACCAACGGCCAGACGAACAGCATGAAAGCGGCATAGATCGCCATCGCGATCATGACCCGCGGCTGGTATTGCTTCAGCGAGAACCGTGGCATGGCTGGCGCCCCTCAGGATGCTGCTCGGCCGAACGGCCGAGCACGAGTGGGAATGACCCAATGGGACAAGACCTTATGACGATGGCAAATCATCCCAGCCCCCATGTCGACTTCCCCCTATATGTAAAGCACGCTTGACATAGCCTAGGCGTGCCGCCCAGCCATGTCAAGCGTACTTTACAAAATCACCTTCTCAACCAGGCAAACCCCCGTGATTTCGTTGACACAGCGCGTCACTTTTTGACGGCAAAAAGCCCTGTCCCGAGATGTAGTTCACACTTTTTCCCGACAGATGAAGGGAAATGTTTTGGAAGCGTGTAGGAGATGTGTAGGAAATAAGCCGGGTTTCCCTGACAATGTGATAGGGATCACGCTTTGGCCCGGATGTTGCTGACTGGCTTGCCTAAGGCGTGGGCCTGCCCGAGAGAGGGCGGGGCAACGCCCGGCCCACCGCAAGCGCTTTTACCGAAAGCTGTACGCCCATCTACACGTTAATCAGGGAATCCGCATGAAAAAGATCGTTCTGTCCGCTGCACTCGCCGCCACGTTCGGCGCGGCAGCATTGTTCTCCACCTCGGTGGCTGCCTCTGACGGCACCATCACCATCACCGGCAAGGTGGTCGCCAACACTTGCTCGTTCAGTGTGAATGGCGGCAGCGCCAGCAGCACCGTCCAGTTGCCCGTCGTGTTTACGACCGCCCTTAATGCCGCCGGCGCCGTTGCCGGCAACACGCCGTTTACCATCAAGGTGAGCGGTTGCGATCCGAACCTCACCAGCGTGCAGGAACAGTTCGGCGGCTCCAACATCAACGCTACCGATGGCAATCTCAAGAACATCGCCACCGCCACGTCTCCCCAGACTGTAGCCGGCAATGTCGAAGTGCAGTTGCTCAACGGCACCACCAACACGGTCATCAATCTCAACAACAACAACGCTTCGCCCGTGGGAACGCTCTCCAGCGGCGGCGTTACGTTGAACTATCAGGCTCAGTACTACGCCACTGCCGCAGCGACGGCCGGCCTGGTGAACACGACTGTGACCTACACGACGCAGTATCAATAAGTCGAAGAACAGGCACGCTGCGGCAGCGATCACTGCTGCTGCAGCGTAGTTCCTGCATGCTCTGCCGTTCGTTGAATCCCGAGAGTCTGTCCATGAATACCCTCCTCCGCACTGTTCTCGCGGGCCTGCTGACCATGTGCCTTTTCACCGGTACTGCGAATGCCAGCGTTCTGATCGCCGGGACGCGCGTGGTATTTCCAGCCCAGGACGGCGAGGTCACCGTAAGGCTGACCAACGACAACGCCCATCCTGCGCTGGTCGAGGCATGGATCGACAACGGGGATCCCAAATCCACACCGGACAAGGTCAACGTGCCGTTTCTGATCACGCCTCCGCTGTTCCGCATGGAGGCGCACAAGGATCAGGACCTGCGCATCATTTCCACGCCCGCGCCGCTGCCGAGTGACCGCGAGTCGCTGTTCTGGCTCAACGTGCTGGAAATACCACCCAAGCCCAGCGCGCAAGAGTCGGCTGGCAAAAACCTGTTGCAGTTCGCGATCCGCTCGCGGCTGAAGCTTTTCTACCGCCCTGCGCATCTGCCTGGTGATGCGCAAACGGCGCCCGGAAAGGTGACCTGGAAGGCTGTCGCCGATGGCCAGGGCTATGCACTGGAAGTGCACAATCCCACGCCATACCACGTCACCATCGTCAAATTGTCACTGGATGTCGACGGCAAGCCTTATAGCGCCGATATCGGCATGGTCGATCCACTCGGCTCGCTGCGCCTCAAGATCAGGGGACTGACGACGTCGCCGGCGTCGGGTACGTCCGTCGCCTATGACATCGTCAACGATTACGGCGCGACCGCTTCCTTCAAGGGCAGCGTCTCGCCGTGATGCATTCTCGGCGCACATTTCATGTGTCTAAACATGGTGTGTGTCGCCAGATTTTGCTCTGCGCGGGAATTGCCGCCGCACTTGGCAATTGGACAAATGTTTCTGCCGCTCCTGCCGCCGCTGCCAGCGGCGCTGATGCTAGCGCCAGTGGCGGTTATGCCGACTTCGACCGCAGTCTCCTGGCCGGTGCTGGACAGAACACCACAGACTTGTCCCGCTTCGAACATGGCAACCCCATACTCCCAGGCGTCTACAACGCGGACGTCTACCTCAATAATGTCTGGGTTGGTCGCAGCGACGTACGTTTCGCCGCTCCTTCCGCGAATGTCAGCGCTACAGCGTGTATCGACCGGAGATTGCTGGATCAATTGGGTCTGCACCCGGCAAAGCTGCCTGCTGAGACCCTTGCAAGCCTGAGCGACTCGAAGGCCTGCGTGAGCATGGACAGCCTGATCACCGGCGCGACTGCGACATTTGACATGTCGCAGCTACGCATCGACGTCACCGTGCCGCAGGCCTACCTGGGCCAGGTGGCGCGCGGCTATGTCAATCCGGAATACTGGGATGCCGGCGTCCCTGCCGCACTGCTGAACTACAACTTCAACACCTACCGCAGCAGCAGCCAAGGCCAGACGCAGACCACCTCGTATCTGGGTCTGAACAGCGGCCTCAATCTCGGCCCTTGGCATTTTCGCGAAGACGCCACCGTGAACTGGCAATCGGCAACTGCCAGCACACCATCCCGCCGTCAGTGGCAAAACATCAACACCTACGTCCAGCGCGATCTGTCTTCACTGCGCGCACAGTTGACGATCGGCGATAGCTTTACGGATGGCGCTGTCTTCGACAGCTATGGCATCCGCGGCGTACAGCTGGGTACCGACGACCGCATGCTGCCACAGTCGTTGCAGGGTTATGCGCCCGTGGTACGCGGTGTCGCACAGACCAATGCCAAGATCACCGTGCGGCAGAACGGCGTGCTGATCTATGAAACCACGGTGTCACCAGGTCCGTTTTCGCTCAGCGATCTCTACCCGACAGGTTATGGCGGCAACTTGCAGGTAACTGTCACGGAAGCTGATGGCCATGTGAGCACGTTCTCTGTTCCGTATGCCTCGGTGGCGCAGTTGTTGCGCCCCGGCATCACCCGTTTCGACGTCGCTGTCGGCGAGCTGCGCGATGCAACCATTCACGACAAGCCGGCCGTACTTCAAGCCACCGTGCAGCATGGCTTCAACAACCTGCTGACGGGATACGCCGGCCTCGCAGGTTCGCAAGGCTACGGTGCGCTGCTGGCGGGTGCCGCGATCAATACGCACTATGGTGCGTTCGCGATGGACGTCACCCAGGCCGATGCGCATATCCCGGGTTATTCGACGCAGTCAGGCCAAAGCGTGCGTCTGACTTACAGCAAAATCATCCCGTCGACACAGACAACTCTGTCGGTCGCCACCTATCGCTACTCCACTGGCGGCTTTCTCAGCCTGACTCAGGCGGAAGAAGCTCGCAGCTATGCACGCCAAGGCATCAACGCCTTCAATGTCGTAACACAGCCGGTTGTACAGACCATCGACGGCGTTCCGGTACAGAGCGTTTTGACACCAGCTCAGCAAGCCGCACTCACGGGAAGCGCGTTCACCACCAGCCCGATTATTTCCGCCACCGGTGTGGAACGACAGCGGAGCAATTTCACGCTCTCGCTCAACCAGCCACTGGGACGCATCGGCGGCTCAATCTATGCCAACGTATCTGCCAGTGACTACTGGAATCGGCACGGCAACGACACGCAGTTTCAGGTCGGCTACAACAACCACTTTCGCCAGCTCGCCTATAGCATCTCCGCGACACGTTCGGTGGATCCGCTGGGCCGCTATGACAACGCGTACTTTGTGAGCTTCACGTTGCCCCTGGGCCGCAACACACACTCGCCCAGCCTTACGCTGAACTTCAATCACGACCAGCAGACTGGCTCACAGGCTCAGGCGATGCTTACCGGCACGCTGGGTAGCGATAACCAGTTCAATTACAGCGCAACGGCAACACACAGCAGCAACAATGGCGGTAACGCAGGTTCAGTGAACGTGGGTTATCGCAGCCCGTATGCGGTGTTCAATGCCAGTTACGGCGACGGCAGCGGCTATTCGCAGGCATCGTTGAACGTGAGCGGTTCCGTGATTGCTCATCCGGGTGGCGTCACGTTCGGCCAGCCGCTCGGCGACACGGTCGGCATTGTGTATTTGCCGAACGCCGCTGGTGCGCGCTTGGCCAATGCTCCTGGTGCACGCGTCGACCACTTCGGCTATGCGGTGGTGCCGTACCTGACGCCGTACCAACTCAACACGATCCAGGTCGATCCCAAGGGGTTGCCGCTGGATGTGCAGCTCGATGCCACCAGTGCGCAAGTCGTGCCCTATGCCGGCGCGGTGGTGATGGTGAAGTTCAAGACTGAAAATGGTCGTACGCTCATCGTGCAGGCTCGCTTAAAGGACGGCCAGGCTCTGCCGTTCGGCGCGGAGGTATACAACGAAAAGGGAATCTCGTTGGGTGTAGTCGGCCAGGCGGGACAGATTCTCCTGCGCGGTGTCGATCAAGCCGGCCGGCTCACGGCGCACTGGCAGGATGACAGTGGGGCGGCGCAGTCGTGCTCGTTCGACTATCGACTTGAACCCAAGGGCAAGCACAAGCAGGCTGCCAAGAGCTACGAACAGATGAGCGTTACATGCACCAAGACCGGCACCGACGCACTCGCCTTGAGGGATGGCACATGACATACGTTCCATTTGCCTCACCACTCGCAAGAGGAGTCGCCGCACTCTTGCTAGCTACCGGGCTGATGTTTCCCGCGATCTGTTTTGCGATTGTCACCAAGGCCGCAACAGGCAGCAAAACCGTACATTTTCAGGTTTTGGCCGCGCAGGCCTCTGGCGCTCAAGCCCCCTCATGCACACCATCGACGTCCAGTCCAACCATCACCCTGCCTTCCCCTATTAGCATTGCTGCCGGCACCAGCAATGGATTGATTGGCAACCCGGCAAGCACGACGCTGACCGTCGATTGCTATCAGGCATTTGCAATCACACCTAACTACTACGACAACTTCTCCGTATTGGCCGGCAGCCTCGGCGCCCTTGACTCGACCCATGCTCCTCCTGGGGGGAAGGGTCTGATGTTTCAAACCAATGTACCGGGCATTGATGTCTTGCTGACCGCATCGCCAACCCAACCTAGCAGCGGCAGCAATGGCCCTAACGGCTCTTCTGGCTGGGTCATTGGGGTCAGCGACTGTAAATCAGGCAACTCTCGCAACGATCCTTACAACCCTAGTTGCAGCAATGACCCCATGTCGGTCACGTTCACCGCGCAATTGGTCAAAACCGGCCCGATATCTCCTGGCACCATAAGCAGCATCCAGTTGCTTCAGCTTTATGATTCTGACCAAGTGCCGCAGAATCCGTCATGGTCTCCCGGCACCATAACGACCTATCCCAACGCATCCAACTCATACGCCACGCTCACGCTCAGCGCCGTGACGGTGAATATGAGCAGCTGCAGTATCGTTGGTCCAAATAATCTCAGCGTCACCTTGCCAACGATCACAAACAACACGTTGCCAACGACCGGCTCCGTGGCGGGCCAGACGTCTTTCAAGATCCAGTACAACTGCCCATCAGGCTGGGCGCTCTATATGACCATGAGCACGACCAATCCTGGATCGGCAACCGGCGTCATCATGCCTTCCGCATCCTGCTCGGCAGGCACGCCGGCGACGAATGTCGGTATCCAGCTGCTGCAAAGCAATCAGCAGCCGGTGCAATTCAATACTGCGCAATCGCTCGGCAACTCGCCCAACGGCGCGCTCAACCTCACCTACTACGCGCAATACTACGCAACCGGCTCGCCCATCAGCGCGGGTCAAGTCTGCGGTACCGCTACGTTTACGATGTCGTATCAGTGAATGTTTGACACGACAGCATGGACCGGCACGCCAATCCAAGCTCAAGCTTTGCGCGCTGGCTGCCGATAAATCTGGAGTGCTACTCGTAGGTTTGCGTCACCAACACCGGGTCCGCTGAAGCAGGCTGGGCAGCGCGGACATAGTTGGCGAAGTAATTGAGCACGTGGTCGGATTCCGCACTGGACAGATGCACGACGTCGACCTCGTAAGGCCGGGACGCATTCGTGGCCGAGGTGCCGGAACAGCTTCGTTGGAGTGACGGATGCACCTGCGCAGTGCTGATCACCTGATTCAGGTCGCCAGTCGTCGTTACAGCGCTACAGGTCGGCTCCACGATGGAGCCAACGAACGTGATTGTCCCGCCCTCGATCGTTCCGCCGCCACCCGCCCTCACAGCCGATGACGCGAACACCATCGCGACTGAACAACCCGCCAGAACCAGCCAACGCGCACCACGCATAATGCCGCCCTCCACCGGTACCAGCGCAAGTCGCGCGTACCTGTAGGCACCATCGGCTGCGGTGTACCGGCGCTTGAGAGCGTCCGCCTAGTGTTGTTACGAAAATGCCAAGCTCGTCACATAAAATCATGCAATAGGACCGTCAAGAAACCTGCGTGAGTGGTTCATGGCGGCAATTGTGTAGGTTACGTGAATTCCTTGTGAAACAAGCGGTTGAATGGTTGTTGGCAGGTGTTGGCTTTTCGTCGCGGGGCAATCCGGCCGGTGGGCGCACTGCTTTGCCGTCCGGAGGGCATGGGACGGTTGGCAGGTAACGCCGAAGGGTCGGAAACGTCATCGTCATGACGTTTGCGCAATGCGCTGCATCCTCGCAGTAGCTTTATCGGCAAGAATCCGACGCGCTTTAGTTTTTCTGTGAAAAATTTCTTCGTGAACGATCAGCGCGACGAGATGTATTTCTCGCGGCGAATCTGCGGTATCGGCAGGCCGGATTCTTTCAGCGCGTTGAACGCGGCGTCGACCATGTTGGGATTGCCGCACAGATAGGCAATGTCCCTGCTGCCAGCAGGTTCCAGTTCGGACAGCACGGTCTGCACATGTCCCGGCCGGTCATGGGGCCGTGGCACGGCGCGCGGCTGGCGGCTCAGGCAACCGTAGAACGAAAAGCCTGGGTGCATCTGCGCGAATGCTTCGAACTCTTCGCCGTACAGCAATTCGGTTTCGTTGCGCGCGCCGTACAACAGCACCACTTCGCGATCGCCTTTTGCCAGCAGCTTTTCGAACATCGGCAGCATGGCGCGGTACGGCGTGACGCCCGTGCCGGTGGCGAGCAGCAGGTAGCGCGGATGCGTATCGCTGTCCTGCAGGCAGAAGCGCCCATACGGGCCGCTTGCCTCGATGGTGCCGCCGATCTCCAGACTGCTCAGCAGCTTGGTGGCCGCGCCGCCGTCCACATAGCTCACGGCAATCTCGATGCGCTGCACCGGCGAATGCCCGTCACCCACGGTGGCGACAGAGTAGCTGCGCTTGGTGGCCGTGCCGTCGTCGTAGTGGAAATGGATCTGCAGGAATTGCCCGGGAATGAAGGCGAGCGGCTGCCCGTCGGCCCGTTCGAAGCCCAGGTGACGCACGGAGGGCGCAAGCATGCGGCTGTCGACGAGGCGGAGAGTGAAGTGTTCGGCCATTGGTATCTAGCTGGAAACAGTCAGTAAGCCCGGCCGAGCAGGTCGTCGGGACAAGGCCCGCTATAATAAGGGGCTTAGACCTCACGGTGCAGCCCATGTCCCCCTCCCCCGCACTCGTTGTCGAAAATCTGCGCAAGACCTACGGCAACGGCGTCCAGGCCCTCAAAGGCATCCATCTCACGGTACAGCCCGGCGATTTCTTTGCCCTGCTGGGCCCCAACGGCGCCGGCAAATCCACCTTGATCGGCATTCTTTCCTCGCTGGTGAACTCCACCGAAGGCGACGCACGCATTTTCGGCGTCTCGGTAAACAAGCAGCGCAATGAGGCGATGAAGCTGATCGGCCTGGTGCCGCAAGAGATCAACTTCAATCAATTCGAGAAGCCGTTCGATATTTGCGTGAACGAAGCCGGTTTCTATGGCATCCCGCGCAAGATCGCCGCCGAGCGTGCCGAGAAATACCTGAAGGAATTGCGCCTGTGGGAAAAGGCACAGGACCAAGCACGCATGCTCTCCGGCGGCATGAAGCGCCGCCTGATGATTGCTCGCGCGATGATGAACGAACCGCGCTTGCTGATCCTGGACGAGCCCACGGCGGGCGTAGATATCGAGATCCGCCGCTCCATGTGGCAGTTCATCAGTGGCATCAATGCAGCCGGTACCACGGTGATCCTCACCACGCATTACCTGGAAGAGGCCGAGCAGCTCTGCCGCAACATCGCCATCATTGACCACGGCACCATCGTGGAAAATACGTCGATGAAGCTGCTGCTGTCCAAGCTGGACGTGGAAACCTTCGTGTTTGACGTGAACAACATGCCGGAACGGCTGCCGAACCTCCCCGGCATTACGTTCCGCCGGATCGATGATCACACCTTGGAAGCAGAAATGCCGCGTACGCAGGCGATGAATGCATTGTTTGATGCACTCACGACACACGGCATTACGGTGATTTCCATGCGCAACAAAACCAATCGCCTGGAGGAACTGTTCGTTCGCCTCGTCGAGAACGGCCGGCAGGAGACGGGTCGCCAGGATTCCAAGGAGAAAGTGGCATGAGCAACCTGTCCGGCAACCTCGTCGCACTCCAGACCATCGTACGACGCGAGATTGTGCGCATCATGCGCATCTGGACGCAGACGCTGATTCCGCCTGCGATCACGATGACGCTTTACTTCGTCATCTTCGGCAAGCTGATCGGCAGCCGCATCGGCAATATCCAGGGCGAATTCAGCTATATGCAGTACATCGTGCCGGGCCTGGTGATGATGAGCATCATCACCAACAGCTACGGCAACATCTCCAGCTCGTTCTTCGGCGCCAAATTCCAGCGCTCGGTGGAAGAGATGCTGGTGTCACCGATGTCGAACTGGGTGATCCTGCTTGGCTATGTCACCGGCGCCGTGACGCGCGGGCTGGTGGTTGGTTTTCTGGTGCTGTTGATTGCGCTGTTTTTCACGCATCTGCAGATCGCGCACATCGTGGTCACCTTGCTGTCGGTGCTGTTCGGCGCAACGATCTTCTCGCTGGCCGGATTCGTCAACGCGATCTATGCGAAGAAATTCGACGATATCGCGCTGGTTCCCACCTTCGTGCTGACACCGCTCACCTATCTCGGCGGCGTGTTCTATTCGGTAAACATGCTGAGCGAGCCATGGCAGGCGATTTCGCGGATCAACCCCATCCTGTATATGGTGAATGCGTTCCGCTTCGGTGTGCTGGGCATCAGCGACGTGCACATCGGCGTGGCATTCGGGGTCATGCTGCTGTTCGTGATCGCGCTTTCGTGGGTGGCCTTGAATCTGCTGAAGCGCGGTGTGGGCTTGCGTTCGTAGGTTGGGGTGAAAACCCCAACAATCTGGATGTTGTGACATGGCGACGTTGGGGTTTTCACCCCAACCTACGATGCCGAATATTTCGTGCTCGTCGTCCCGACGAAAGCGAGGGCGACGACGGAAGGTTATTCAGATGGCGCATTCCATAGCTTTGCCCTCACGCCAGGATCGTGTCGCCACTTCTGCCAGCTCCAAAGCCTTGATGCCGTCTTCGATCGTGGTGCGCACCGGCGTACCGTTTACCAAAGCATCAAAGAAGTGCTCGATTTCCAGCGAATATGCTGCGCAATAGCGCTCGAGAAAGAACGCCTCCGGCTTATCGCTGCTGATGGCATCGCCGCTCCATGCAACAACTTCCGTCGGGCGTACGTTGCCGGCCTGCAGTAGACCTTTACTGCCGAGCACCTCGAAGCGCTGGTCGTAACCGTACGCCGCACGGCGCGACGTGTTGATCTGGCATAGCGCACCATCACGCGTGCGCAACGTGACCGCCGCATGAGAAATATCGCCCGCTGCAGCCACCTCCGGCATGTTTGGACAACCGCCCGTCGCATGCACGCTCACCGCTTCGCCACCGAGAATCCAGCGGAAAATATCGAAATCGTGGATCAGCATGTCCTTGAACACACCACCCGAATGCGCGATGTAAGCAGCAGCCGGCGGCCCAGGATCGCGACTGGTTACGATCAACACTTCCGGCGTGCCGATTTCGCCAGCGTCCAACCGCTGTTTCAGCGCTGCAAAGGTGGGATCGAAGCGCCTCTGAAAACCAATCATGCAGGTAACGCCAGCCTGCCTGACCGCCTCCGCGCAAGCGCGCGCGCGCGTCACATCCAGGTCCACCGGTTTCTCGCAGAAGATCGCCTTGCCTGCCGCAGCGGCACGCAGGATCAGGTCCGCATGTGTATCCGTGCTGGAGCCGATCACCACCGCGGCAACGCCGGGATCGGCCAGTGCTTCGTCGATGCCGACGACGATCGCCCCGTGTTCGGCCGCCAGGGCTTCGGCGGCCGGCCGGTGCACGTCCACCACGTAGCGCAGTTGCGTATGCGGATGCCGCGCAAGATTGCCGGCGTGAATCTTGCCGATCCGGCCAGCACCGAACAGGGCAACGCCGATGTGTTCAGTCATCGTATTCTCCAGGATGGATGGTTTCTTCGACTTTCAACTCGAGCTTGTAGGCCAGCGCTACGAACAGCGCCTGGCACAGGCAGATGGTGCTGGTGAGCGCACGGAAGGCAAACGCGCTGCTTTCCTGCACCAATAGCGTGGCGTGCGCCTCTCTTCCCAAAGCACCCAGTGCGCTATCCGTGATGGCCAGCACCTTGGCCTTGTGCTGATGCGCCACGCGGCTGCAATAAAGCGTTTCTTTGCCGTAAGGCGGGTAGCTGATGGCGATCAGCACATCGTTCTTGCCGATGCTGCGGATCTGTTCGCGATACATGCCGCCCAGTCCGCTCACCAGGTGCACGCGCTTGGCGGTGTGCTGCAATGCATAGACGATGTAGCTGGCGATGCTGAAGGTGCGGCGCACCGCCACCACGTAGATGTTTTCGGCCTTGACCAGCAGATCGACGGCGGCTTCGAAGTGTTTTGCGTCGAAGGATTTCACCAGGTCGTCGAGTCCGGTCCGGCTGGCGTCGATAAAACGCAATGCCATTTGTGACGCGGGCATGGTTCCTTCGCCCTCGGCGATGACGCGGCGGATGCGCTGCTGATAGCTGCGCGTAGGTGTCGCCGCTTCGGTGTAATCAAGCCGAAACACCGCCTGCATCTCACTGAAGCCGGAATAGCCGAAACGCTGCGCGAAACGCACCACGGCCGACGGATGCACGTCACAGCCGGCCGCGATCTCGTTGATCCGCTGGACCATGATGTTCGCCCGCTCGCGTTCCAGGTAGCTGGCCACGTTCTGCAGCTGCCTGGGCAAGGTTTCAAAATCTTGCGCGATACGCTGCAGCAGTTCATCGACTGCGCCCTGTCTGGCCATGCATCGCCGTCCGCTGGAAGGTCGGGATGCATCCTAGCGCCGATTGGAATTTTTTTTCCATAAATTTATTTTGTGCAATGCAAATTGCAATTGCCGGAACGGCGTTCCTATCCTCGGGGCCACGGCGCGGATTTTCTCCCGGACGCGCCCTCCGGCCGGGCATGGCCTGGCCTTCACCGTTGGAGACGCTATGCGTACGCGATGGATCTCGACCTTGCTGGCGGGCCTTCTGACCGCCGTTGCGGCCACGACTGCGGTGGCTGCCACCGGCTCGCATGCTGATGAACGGTACGTGCTGATCAGTCATGCGGCCGATTCGGACGTGTGGTGGAACACCGTGAAGAACGCGATCAAGCAGGCCGCCGACGATTTCGGCGTGCAGGTCGACTACCGCAATCCGCCCAACGGCGACCTCGCCGACATGGCCCGTCTGGTCGAGCAAGCCGCCGCACGCAACTACGACGGCGTGGCGTTCGACATCGCCGATTTCGACGTGCTCGCCAAGCCAGCCATGCGCGTGACCGCCAAGCGCATTCCGTTGATCACCATCAATTCCGGCACCCATCAGGAAAGTGAAAAGCTCGGGGCGATCATGCACATCGGCCAGCCGGAATACGAAGCCGGCAAAGCTGCTGGCGAGCGGGCGAAAGCGGCCGGCATCACCTCGTTCGTATGCGTCAATCACAACGCCGCCAATGCGGCGGCGTTCCAGCGCTGCAAAGGCTTTGCCGATGCGATCGGCGTGGATGCGCGCCAATCGATGATCGATTCGGGTGTTGATCCCACCGTGGTGGAAAACAAGGTGAGCGCATACTTGCGCAACCATCCCCGCACGCAAGCCATCCTGGCGCTGGGTCCAAATTCGGCCGACCCCAGCCTGCTGGCGCTGCAACGGATGGGGCTGGCCGGCAAGATCTATTTCGCCACCTTCGACCTTTCCGGCGCGATCATCGACGGCATCCGCAAGGGCACCATCAACTTCGCCATCGATCAGCAGCCGTATCTGCAGGGCTATATGGCCATCGCTGCGCTCGCCATTGCGCATGAAGACGACACGCGCGATCCGGCCGTGATCATCGCCAAGCTCAAGGCCAATCCGGCCTTCCAGGCACGCTTGAAGGAATACGGCCTGCAACCGGTGTATACCAACCAGGGCGTCAGCTCAGGCCCGGCCTTTGTAACCAGGGACAACGTCGACACCGTGGCCAAGTACGCCGGCCAGTACCGGTGACCGGCAACTCACGGAGATGCGCATGAGCAGCACGACTTCCCACCTGCCCCTCACGACACGCAAGGACAACACTTCCGTGCAGAACGATGAACGGGTACGACGCATTTCACCCTGGCGCGGTTTCATCAGCCGCCCGGAATTTGGCTCCATCGCCGGTACCGTGCTGGTGTTCGTGTTGTTCGGCATCTTTGCCGGTGACTCGGGCATGTTCAATCTCGACGGCGTGATGAACTGGGCTCAGGTCGCGGCATATCTCGGCATCATCTCCGTGGGTGCATGCCTGCTGATGATCGCGGGAGAATTCGATCTTTCCATCGGCTCGATGATCGGCTTCGCCGGCATGATGATGGCGGTGCCTTCGACGTTCATGGGCTGGCCGATGTGGGCGTCGGTGCTGTTCGCCTTCGTCGGCTGCATGGCGCTGGGCTGGTTGAATGGCTACCTGGTGGTGCGCACGCGGCTGCCCAGCTTCATCGTCACGCTGGCTTTCATGTTCATCCTGCGTGGGCTGACGCTGGTGCTGTCCACGTATTTTTCCAACAGCACCATCGTCAGCGGCATGGGCGACAAAGTCGGTAGCGATCCGGTGACCAGCACGCTCTTCCAGGGCAGCACGCTGCATGGCCTGTTCGTATGGCTTGCGCAGGTCGGCATCATCGACAAGCTGCCCAATGGCGATCCGATCGTGGCCGGTATTCCCAAGGTGCTGCTGTGGTGGCTGCTGACGGCGGCCGGTGCGGGCTTCGTTCTATCGCGCACGCGCTTCGGCAATTGGATCTTCACCGTGGGCGGTGATGCAGCCGCGGCGCAGAACGTCGGCGTGCCGGTGCGCCGGGTAAAGATCAGCCTGTTTGTCTTCACGGCATTTTGTGCTTGTTTGTTCGGTGTACTGCAGGTGGCCGACGTGGGCTCCGCCGCCGCAGATCGCGGCCTGCAGAAAGAATTCGAAGCGATCATCGCGGCAGTGATAGGCGGCGCACTGCTTACCGGCGGCTACGGCTCGGTACTTGGGGCCTGCTTCGGCGCATTGATCTTCGGCGTGGTGCAGATCGGCATTTCGTATACCAGTTTCGACTCCGACTGGTACCGCGTGTTCCTGGGCGCCATGCTGCTGTTGGCGGTGCTGTTCAATCATTACGTGCGCTTGCACGCGACCCGCAGCAAATGAGGGTATCGCCATGACCGACGACTACATCCTGCAACTGGAAAACGTCAGCAAATTCTTCGGCACGGTGATTGCCCTGCAGGACGTCACGCTGCGCCTGCGCCGCGGCGAAGTGCACTGCCTGCTCGGCGACAATGGCGCTGGCAAATCCACGCTGATCAAGACGCTGGCTGGCGTGCACCAACCCAGCCGCGGCAGCTATTGGGTGGAAGGCAGCGACGTGCGCTTCGCATCGCCCCGCGAGGCGCTGGACCACGGCATCGCCACGGTATACCAGGATCTCGCGCTGGTGCCGCTGATGAGCGTGGCGCGTAACTTCTTCGCCGGGCGCGAGCCGATGCGCAAGCTGTTCGGCCTGATCCCCGTGATGGATATCGATTACGCGGCACGCGTCGCCGAAGAGAAGCTGGCCGACATGGGCATCCATGTCCGTTCGCCGCATCAGGCGGTGGGTACCATGTCGGGCGGCGAACGCCAATGCCTGGCCATCGCGCGTGCGATCCATTTCGGCGCGAAGGTGCTGATCCTCGACGAACCCACGGCTGCACTTGGCGTGAAGCAGAGCTGCAACGTGCTCAAGCTGATCCATACGGCGCGTGCGCGCGGCATCTCGGTGATCTTCATCACGCACAACGTGCATCACGCCTACCCGATCGGCGACAGCTTCACCCTGCTCAATCGCGGGCAATCGATGGGCACGTTCGCCAAACAGGACATCGCCAAGGAAGCCTTGCTCGACATGATGGCCGGCGGTGCGGAGATCCAGGGATTGGTGGCTGAACTGGAAGGACGTGCCGCGGCATAGCGCATGTCAGATGACGAGCATCGAACCATGAACGAACGGCAATACGATCTGATCTGCCTTGGCCGGCTGGCCGTGGATCTGTATGCACAGCAGCCCGGCGCGCGCCTGCAAGACGCCACCAGCTTCGCCAAATACCTGGGTGGCTCGTCAGCCAACGCGGCATTCGGCGCCACGCGTCTTGGCCTTCGCACAGCCATGCTGAGCCGCGTCGGCGATGACCATATGGGCCGCTTCCTGCTCGAAACGCTGACGCGCGAAGGCTGCGACGTCAGTCATGTCAGTATCGATCGCGAGCGCCTCACCGCGTTGGTGCTACTCGGCATCAAGGATCGCGATACCTTTCCGCTGATCTTCTACCGCGAAAACTGCGCGGACATGGCGATTGACGAGAAAGACGTCGACGAAGACTTCATTGCTTCCAGCCGTGCACTGGCCATCACCGGCACGCATTTCTCCACGCCACGCGTACACGCAGCGAGCAGTAAGGCGCTGGCCTATGCGCGCAGGCACGGTGTACGCACGGTGCTGGATATCGACTATCGCCCCGTGCTGTGGGGCCTTACCGGCCGCGGCGACGGCGAGACGCGCTTTATCGCCGACGACGGCGTCACGACGCATCTGCAAGACATCCTGCCCCAGTTCGACCTGATCGTCGGCACGGAGGAGGAATTCCATATCGCTGGTGGTCATCGCGATTTGATCGCCGCGCTGCGCGCCGTGCGTGCCATCACCGCGGCCACCCTGGTGGTAAAGCGCGGCGCACTCGGTTGCAGCGTGATCGAAGCGGAGATCCCTGCCCACATGGACGACGCACCCACTTATCGCGGCACGCGGGTGGAGGTCCTCAATGTGCTAGGTGCGGGTGACGCATTCATGGCCGGCTTCCTGTACGGCTGGCTGCGCAACGAGAGCATCGAGCGCAGCTGCGCTTATGCGAACGCCTGTGGCGCGATGGTGGTTTCGCGCCATGCATGCGCACCGGCGATGCCGAGCCGTGCTGAGCTGGATTATTTCCTTGCCCACGCCGATCGCCTGGAGCGGCCGGATCAGGATGAGGAGCTGGCGCACTTGCACCGCGTCAGCGTGGCACGTCCCGCGTGGAACGATCTGCATATCTTCGCCTTTGACCATCGTAGCCAGTTCTACGAGCTGGCCTGCGAGTGCAGCGCGGACGAGTCACGCCTGCCGCATCTGAAACAGTTGCTGGTGGAAGCCGTGGCAAAAGCAGAGCGCGAACTGAACCTGCAGCATCGCGTCGGCGTACTGATCGACCAGCGCTATGGTGAAGATGCGCTGCATGCGGCCACCGGACGCGGCTGGTGGATCGGCCGTCCGGTCGAATTGCCGGGATCGAATCCGCTGGAATTTGAATACGGCCGGTCGATCGGCAGCCAGTTGCTTCAATGGCCACGCGACCACGTCGTCAAATGCCTGGTGCAGTTCGACCCAGACGGCGACGCCGAGTCACGGCTGGAACAGGAAACACAACTGCTCACACTCTACGCTGCGGTAAAACAGAGCGGCCACGAGCTGCTGCTGGAAGTGATTCCACCCGCGAATCCCGCCGCCACCGGCACGCCAGGCGAACGCGTGCTGCGTGCGATGCAGCGTTTCTACAATCTTGGCATCCGCCCGGAATGGTGGAAGCTCAAGCCGATGCCCGCCGCGGATTGGATCGCCATCGACGCATTGATCGCCGCACGCGATCCCTATTGCCGCGGCGTGGTGCTGCTTGGTCTCAACGCACCGTTCGCGGAACTTGCGGAAGGTTTTGCCGCCGCCGCACACAGCGCAAGCTGCCGGGGCTTCGCCGTCGGCCGCAGCCTGTTCTACGAACCTGCCCGCGCCTGGCTAAACAACGACATCGACGATGCCGCGTTGATCGAACGCGCTTCGCTGCAGTTTGCCAAGCTGGCCAACCTCTGGCAGCAGGCGCGCAGCGGCGTGCACCAGCATGCAGGAGTGGCCGCGTGAGCAGCGTGCGATTGACCATGGCCCAGGCGCTGGTGCGCTATCTTGCCGCCCAGCAAGTGCGTGACGAGGAAAGCGGTGAGTGGCTGCAGATGTTCGGTGGCGTATTCGCCATCTTCGGCCACGGTAACGTAGCGGGACTGGGTGAAGCGCTATACCAGCATCGCGGCCAATTGCCCACCTATCGCGCGCACAACGAGCAGGCCATGGCGAATGCGGCCATTGCCTACGCCAAGGCACATATGCGCCGGCGCATGATGGCGGTGACCACATCGATCGGCCCGGGCGCCACCAATCTGCTGACTTCCGCCGCCTTGGCGCATGTAAACCGCCTGCCGGTGCTGCTGTTGCCGGGCGACATCTTCGTCTCGCGTGCGCCCGATCCGGTGCTGCAGCAGTTGGAGGATTTCGGCGACGGCACCGTCAGCGTCAACGATTGCTTCCGTACCGTTTCGCGCTATTTCGACCGCATTGTGAAACCTGAGCAACTGCTCACCGCCCTGCCCCGCGCGATGCATGTACTGACGGATGCCGCCCTGTGCGGCCCAGTGACCCTTGCACTTCCGCAAGACGTGCAAACCGAAGCTTTCGATTGGCCCGAAGCCTTCTTCTCGCCGCGCGTACACAGCTTTCGTCGTCTTCTGCCTGCACAGGATGACATTGCCGCGGCAGCACAAGCGCTGCGCAACGCGAAGCGCCCCGTGATGGTGGTGGGCGGTGGCGCGCTGTATGCGCAAGCCAGCGAAGCCGTACGCAACCTCGCCGAAACGCATGGTATCCCGGTGGCCGAAACCCAGGCCGGCAAGGGCACGTTGTCCTGGCAGCATCGCTTGCAGCTCGGCCCTGCGGGTGTATGCGGTTCTACCGCCGCGAACGAGTTGTTGGCGGATGCCGATGTCGTGCTTGCCGTGGGCACACGCTTGCAGGATTTCACTACCGGCTCGAACGCGCTCTACGCGCACGCGCGCATCGTCACGCTCAACGTCAACGGTTACGACGCGCTGAAAGGCGGCGACATCCAGGTATTGGCCGATGCACGCCTGGGACTGCAAGCGCTTTCCTCCGCACTGGGCGCCTGGCATGCCGATGCAAGCTGGCGGACACGTGCCGAACAACTCGCGCAGGCCTGGCGCAACACGGTGGACGAGATCACGTCGCGCCGCGAGCTTCCTGCCGGCACACTGCCCTACGACGGCGAAATCATCGGCGCCGTGCAACGCTCGCACACCGATTCCCATCGCCATGACATCGTCGTCTGCGCCGCCGGCACGTTGCCGGCAGAATTGGAAAAACTGTGGCGCACTGAAACACCCGGCGGCTACCACATGGAGTACGGCTACTCCTGCATGGGCTACGAGATCGCCGGCGGCCTGGGCGTGAAGATGGCCAAGCCCGAGCGCGACGTGATTGTGATGCTGGGCGACGGCAGTTATCTGATGCTCAATTCGGAAATCGCCACGTCGGTGATGCTGGGCCTGAAACTGATCATCGTCGTGCTGGACAACCGCGGTTTCGGCTGCATCAACCGCCTGCAACAAGCCTGCGGCGGCGCGCCGTTCAACAATATGCTCGACGATTGCCTGCATGGCGCCGATGGCGTGCCCGCCATCGATTTCGCCGCCCATGCCCGCGCGATGGGCGCGCAAGCCGAACACGTGCGCAGCATTGCCGAACTGGAGCAGGCGCTGGTGCGCGCACGCGCTTCGACACGCACCTACCTGATCGCCATCGACACCGATCATCGGCGCACCACCGAAGCCGGCGGTTCCTGGTGGGAAGTCACCGTACCCGAAGTTTCCGAACGCGACGCCGTAAAAGCTGCGCGGCGCGACTATGAAACAGCCAAGCAACAGCAACATCCCTATCCAGGCAAGTCCCATGACGCATGACGGTTTCGACGTAAAGATCGGCATCAACCCGATCGGCTGGAGCAATGACGATCTGCCTTCGCTGGGAGGTGAAACGCCGTTGTCCACGGCGTTGAGCGAAGGCCGCGACATCGGCTACCAGGGCTTTGAACTCGGCAACAAGTTTCCGCGCGAGCCCGAAGCATTGCGCCAGCTGATGGCGGGCTACGGTTTGGAGGTCGTGTCCGGCTGGTATTCGGGCCAGCTCGCAGCGCGCTCCGTGAAAGAAGAAATCGCCGCAGTGGCAGCGCATCTTCGCCTGCTTGCCGAGAACGGCTGCAAGGTGATGGTGTATGGCGAGGTGGCGCACTCGATCCAGGGTGAACGCACAGTTCCGCTCACCAAGCGGCCACGTTTCCGCACCGACGATGCGTTCAAGCGCTACGGCGACCGGCTCACTGCATTCGGCCAGCACCTGCTTGAACAGGGTGTGCGGCTTGCCTATCACCATCACATGGGCGCCTATGTCGAAGCGCCGGATGACATCGACCGCGTCATGGCGCATACCGGCCATGAAGTCGGCCTGCTTTTCGATAGCGGACACGCGTACTTCGGCGGCGGCGATCCCGTCGCAATCCTTGGTAAACACATCGATCGCGTCTGCCACGTCCATTGCAAGGACGCGCGGCCGGCCATCGTGCGGCATGCACGCAATCGCCAATGGAGTTTTCTCGACTCGGTCTTGAACGGCGTATTCACCGTGCCGGGCGACGGTGCGATCGATTTCGCGTCGATCATCGCCATGCTGCGCGCGCACGGTTATCAAGGCTGGCTGGTGGTGGAAGCCGAGCAGGATCCCGCCTTGGCACCCAGCTACGCCTATGCGCAGAAGGGCTATCGCACGTTGCGCGCGCTGGTCGACAGCACGCCGTTGCAGGAGGTTGCATGAGCCTGTTGGTCAAGAGTCACCCGCAGGGACGTGAGATCGTCAAGGTGACACCCGCATCCGCCGGCTGGAAGCACGTCGGCTTCGAAGCCTTCCGTCTTTCACCGAAGGAACGTCTGCAGATTACCTTGCCTGCAGATCGCGAGGCTTGCCTGGTCGTGCTGACTGGCGATGCAAGCGTCCACGCGAACAGCGAAGCCTTCGACAACCTCGGCGGTCGCAGCAGCGTCTTCGACGAACGCTCACCGGATGCGGTGTATGCACCGCCCGGCACTGTATTTGATGTCACCGCACATGGTTCGGTGGAGTTGGCCCTGGCCACTGCACCTGCGACAGGGAAACACCCTGTACGCTTGATTCCCGGTACAAGCATGAAGCGCTCGGTGCGCGGCAAAGACACCAACACGCGCTATATCTGCGACATCCTGCCAGAAACGGAACCGGCCGAATCGCTGCTGGTCGTGGAAGTCGTAACACCCGCCGCACACTCCTCCAGCTACCCGCCGCACAAGCACGACACCGACGCACTGCCGCAGGAGAGCGCGCTGGAAGAAACCTATTACCACCGCATCGATCCGCCGCAAGGTTTTGCCTTCCAGCGCGTGTACACGGACGCGCGCGATTTGGACGAGTCGATGGCGGTATGCGACCACGATGTGGTGATGGTGCCGCGCGGTTACCACCCGGTGGTGATGCCGCACGGCTACCGCGGCTACTACCTCAACGTGATGGCCGGCGCCCGTCGCGCGTGGCATTTCAAAAACGACCCGGCGCACGACTGGCTGATGCAGCGCTGAGAGCAAGCTCTGAAATACAGCAAGAGGAAAAACCGATGTCCGCACAACCTTCCCAACCGACTGCGCCACAGGCTATCGGCCATTACATCGACGGCCGCCGTCACGCTGGCCGCGGCGCCAGCACTCCCTCCTACAACCCGGCCACGGGCGACGTGATCGGCGCCATCGCCATGGCCACGCCGGCCGAGGTGAATGCCGCCGTCAAAGTGGCCGCCGAGGCGTTTCATGGCTGGTCGCAGACATCGCCGCTGAAACGTGCACGCGTGATGTTCCGCTTCAAGGAACTGATCGAGCGCGACATGGACAAACTCGCCGCCGTCATCACGCGCGAGCACGGCAAGGTGTTTTCCGATGCCAAGGGCGAAGTGACGCGCGGCCTGGAAGTAGTCGAATACGCCTGTGGCATTCCGGAGCTGCTGAAAGGCGAATACACCGAGCAGATCGGCAGCGACATCGATGCATGGACGATGCGCCAACCACTGGGTGTGTGTGCGGGCATCACACCCTTCAACTTTCCGGCCATGGTGCCAATGTGGATGTTTCCCATGGCGCTCGCCTGCGGCAACAGCTTCGTGCTCAAGCCTTCCGAACGCGATCCGTCTGCCTCGTTGATGCTAGCCGAGCTGCTGAAGGAAGCCGGCTTGCCGGACGGTGTGTTCAACGTGGTGCAAGGTGACAAGACGGCGGTGGATGCGCTGCTGGATCACCCCGGCATTCGCGCGGTGAGCTTCGTCGGCTCCACGCCGATCGCCGAATACATCTACGCACGCGGCACCGCCGCCGGCAAGCGCGTGCAGGCGCTGGGTGGTGCGAAGAACCACATGATCGTGATGCCGGATGCCGATATCGAGAAAGCGGCCGATGCCTTGATCGGTGCCGGTTACGGTGCGGCTGGTGAACGCTGCATGGCGATCTCAGTGGCGGTGGCAGTGGGCGATGCCACGGCGGATCAATTGGTGGCCAAGCTCACACCGAAGGTGCACACCTTGCGTATCGGCAACGGCATGGATGCACACGTCGAGATGGGGCCGGTGATTACCGCCCAGCATCGCGACAAGATCACTGGCTATATCGAGGATGGCGTTGCTGCGGGCGCCAGCCTGGTCGTGGACGGACGCGGCCATCGCGTGGCGGGCTGCGAGCAAGGCTTCTTCCTTGGCGGCAGCTTGTTCGATCACGTGCGGCCGGACATGCGCATCTATCGTGAGGAAATCTTCGGCCCCGTGTTGTGCGTGGTACGGGTGCCGGATTTTGCCGCGGCGCTCAAGCTGGTCAACGACCACGAATACGGCAACGGCACAGCCATCTTTACGCGCGACGGCCATGTGGCGCGCGAATTCGCACATCGCGTGCAAGTGGGCATGATCGGCATCAACGTACCTATTCCTGTGCCGATGGCGTTCCATAGTTTTGGCGGTTGGAAGAAGAGCCTGTTCGGCGATCATCACGCGCATGGCCCAGAAGGAGTGCGCTTTTATACGCGGCAGAAGGCAGTGACGCAGCGCTGGTTGGCGAGCGAAGGCAGTCGTGGGCCGGAGTTTGCGATGCCGACGCATTGAAGATACATACCTCGACGACACGTTATGCCGCGTGGCCGTCATTCCCGCTTTCGCGCACTGCTGTCCGGGAAACTTTTAGCTCGCCGGATCGCCCCCTCCCCTACGTGTAGTAGGGGAGGGTTGGGGTGGGGTGAAGCAACCTCGCGAGAGGTTCCGTTGATGTCTCACCCTCATTCCCGCGTAGCGGGAAGCGAGCTTCGCTCGCCTTACCCCACCCCAACCCTCCCCTGCACGCAGGGGAGGGGGCCGTTTCCGGTTCACTCGTGGATATCG
>NZ_BMJA01000001.1:1535266-1989313 GCF_014642835.1 Dyella nitratireducens
AAGTCGCCTGCTGTGCGAATCATGCAAACGTGTTGTCCCTCAAGTGCTCGTTACTTTTTTCGCAAAATTTCCCCGGATAGCAGTGCGCGAAAGCGGGAATGACGGGCCTGAGGTGTTTGGTAACGTTTTGACATGTGCATGTAAGCAAGGTGCTCAAGGTATGCACCTACATCACGCATAGGTCCTATTTTCGTATCTGTCTGAAAGCATTGCACTGAAAACACCGAGAAAATCGACTCCACAAAACATCTTTAACTTTTGTTGGAGTTCGCAATGGAAATGCTGCACCGTTCGAGGAAGTCGCCCGCTATTCGTTTTCTAACTGCTCTGCTGGGACTCGCCGCCGCACCGGCCTTTGCTACAGACGACTCACCGTATCTGTTCGGCGACTGGAACGGCGAACGCACACGTCTCACCGAAAAAGGCATCACCTTCGACTTCGGCTACACCGGCGAAGCCGCGCACAACGCCAGCGGCGGCACGCGACAGGCCACGCGTTACGCCGATCAATGGTCATTCGGCAGCACGCTCGATCTGGACAAGCTGTGGGGTTGGCGCGGCGGCGAATTCCAGCTGGTGATTACCAACCGTAACGGTCGCAATCTCAGCGACGACGCCGGCCTCGGCGTATACCAACAAGTCCAGGAAGTGTATGGCCGCGGCCAAACCTGGCATCTGACGCTCTTCGCGCTGACGCAGACATTTTTCAACGGCAAGCTCGAATGGCGTGTGGGCCGACTGCCGGTAGGCACGGACTTCGACAGTCTTCCTTGCGACTTCCAGAACCTCACCTTCTGCGGCTCGCAGCCCGGCAACATCGTGGGCGACTACTGGATCAACTGGCCGGTCAGCCAATGGGCCACCACCGTGAAGTGGAACACCACCGACCAGACCTACGTAAAGCTGGGTGCCTATCAGCTCAACCCGAGTTATGTCGACAACACCTGGGCGCGCAGCAACGGCTGGAAGCTCGGCTTCCCCGGCGGCACCACGGGTGCGCTGCTGCCGCTTGAATTCGGCTGGACGCCAACCCTCAACGGTTTGCCGGGCCATTACAAACTGGGCGGCTGGTACAACAACGCCGGCGGCGAGCATCTTTATTACGACGTGAACAACCAGCCGATCGCACTCACCGGTGCAGCACCCTTGCAGGAAAGCGCGCGCCATGGTGGCTACGTTTCGCTTCAACAACAAGTGACCGGTGAGGCAGATGGCAAAGGCCTCAGCCTGTTCTTCAACGCCACCATGGCAGACAGCAGCACGTCGGCGGTGGATCGGCAGTTTGCGTTGGGCGCGATGTTCAACGGCCCCTTCAACCGCAGCAAAGACAGGATCGGCGTTGCCGTGGGCAGCACGCATGGCAGTAACGAACTGATCCGCTATGCACGGCTTTATAACCAGCTCCAACCCGATGCACGCATGCCAGTGGCGGATACGTACGAACTCGCCAGCGAAGCGTTCTACGACTGGCGCCCGATTCCTTCGCTCAGCCTGCGGCCGAATCTGCAGTATGTGGTCAATCCTGGCGGCATCACGCAAAACCGCAATGCCTTTGTGCTCGGCTTGAAGACCAGCATGGCGTTCTGATGAAGAAAAGGCAGGGCTGTCATCACGACAGCCCTGCCCACTTCCAACATGCTTCCCTGCACGCCCCGTTAAGCGCTATTGGGCGTTCAACTTGACCTCACCGAGCACAAACGAGGTTTCGTTGCCATTCGTGCCTTTCTGCGTACCGGTGAACTTCAAGGTGAAGGTCTTGCCGATCAGCGAACTGACGTTCACCGAATAGCCCGTGTAGGCCGAGTTGGCATTGAGGTTGGAATACGTCGCGAGCGTGGTGGTGGTACCGCCGCTGGTGGCCGTCACTTTCAACGTATCGATGGCCGATGACGACGTCTGCGTGGTATCGATGTGCAGCTGATAGGTCAAGGTCGCCGTGGTATGCCCGGACGGAACCGTCACGGACTGCGACACCGTATCCGTGTGCGCCACCGTATAGCCATCCAGCCACATGAACCAGCTGCCGGTGTAGGGATTCTCACCCGTGCAGTAATCCGCACTGCTGGAATCGCTGCTGCAGAGCACACCCGAGCTGGCCGTCCATGACGTGCCGTTGGTGAAGTCCGGGTTGGCAATCACCTGCACCGATCCACCACCGCCGCCGCTGCTCACCGTTACCGAGTGGCTGATGCTGTTGGTAGCACCGGTGTTGTCGGTCACCTTCAGCGTGACGGTATAGGTACCCGCGGTGGTATAGGTGTGGCTGGGGCTTGCACTGGCCGAGGTGCTGCCGTCACCGAAGGTCCAGGAATACGCGTTGATGGTGCCACCGCTGTCCGTGGAGGTATTGGTGAAGTTCACGGCCAGGCCGCTCACGCTGTCGGTGAAGCCGGCGACAGGATTGCCGCCCGTGCCACCGCCGCCGCCCGTGGCCAAGCTGGCCAGCTGGTTGACGATCACGCTGCCCCAGCCCGTGGTGTAGTCCCAACCGGTACCGGCGTTCTCGCCACTGTTATTGCCGGAGGTAACGTCGTGGAAAGCAGCCGCGTAGTTGCTCGATGACGACGCAACCTTGTAGATCACCGGCGCGGCAAAACCAAGGCTCGTGCCATCGGCTTGCAGCACATGTGCCCACATGCCTACGGCCAGCGGTGCGGCCAGGCTGGTGCCGCCGATCTGCTGGTTGGCCTGGCCATCCACATACACCAGCGCACCGCTGACCGGGCTGGCGTCGAAGGCGATGTCTGGCACGCCACGATAGGTCTGGTTGGTGATACCGGCGACGCCCTGCTGCCAGCTCGGTATGGGCTCGAAGGTGCTGGGGCTGCCGCCCGTGGCGCCTTCGTTCGAGCTGAGGTTGTTCCACACTGTTTCGCTTTGCCAGGTGGTGTTGGGACTGGTGTACAGCTCAGTGCCGCCCACCGATGTCACGTACTGCGAGCTGGCCGGCCAGCTCGGCGTGACGCCACCGTTGCCGCATTCATCAGCGCCGGAGTCGCCGGCCGACACGAAGAACGTCTGGCCTTGTGCAACCGCCTGCTTGAACGTGGTGTCGTTCGACGCCGCGGCACCGCTCGACTGCGCGGAGGTTTCGCATTCACCCAGCGACACATCGATCGCCTTGAGCAGGTTGTCGGATACGACGTCGTTGTAAACGGTCTGCAGATCCGCATCGCTCAGCGAATTGGCGTTGTAGAAGTAGTACTGCGATACGCCGGTAAAAGCGATGATGTCCTGGCTGTCCAAATCCCATTCGCCATCGCCGCTGGTGCTGCTGCCGGCATTGGGACCCTTGATGTTGACCGTCACGTTCGGGTAGGTCGCTTGCAAGTCGCTCTGGATGTTGCTCAAGCTACCCGACGAGACCGAGCCTACCGGCACGGAGGTGACGTTCGCCATGCCGCTGGCGCCATAGATCGCAGGGAAATCGGAAGGCGCATGGCCGACTGCCGAACCCGTCGCGAATGGCTGCACGTTATTGCCATGTACGACGTTGGGATTCAGCCGCTTGGCGAAAACATGCGAGATGCTGACGTTCTGCATGCCGAGTACGGCGTTGACGGTACCTTGCAAGTTGGCAGGAATGTGTACGGGGCTGTTGTTGGCAAACGCATCACGGCCATCATGCGTTTTCACGTGCACGAAGCTGGTATTGAAGGCCGCCTGGGCCGTATCGGCATGACCATCCGCCTCCACCTGCGCGCGATTGGCTGCGATATGCACGTTGGTGAATCCGGCACGGGTCAGGTAATCGGCTACCGCCTGTGCTTGTTCCGCGGTGGGCGCGTACAGCGCGTTGAACTGCGCGGAGGTCAACGGCTTGAAGCCGGGCTTGGCAAGGTATTGGTCCAGCTGCTGCTCATTGCGCAGTTTGAGTGTCACAACGACGTGCATCGGATGCGAAAACGCAAGGGCGCCTACGACCTGGTCATCACTACGCAAATTGACTGCAGGATGGATCGCCACCATGGCGGAACTGCTTGCCGATACCGCATTGCCAGCGGTCGGCAACGGGCTTGCTTCCACGTAGACGGCACTCATCGAAACAAGGCCCAATGCAACAAGCATGGCCTTCATACGAAAACGGCTAGACATTAGCTCACTCCCCAGGAATGTTGAGGACGCACGTACCCACTGAGGTCGCGCGTACCCCATGACAGTGAAGTCGCGCTTGCACGCGACGCCGTTTGAAACCATGGACGCCTGCGATTCCCGAGCGTCGGCGTGCTGCTGCTCCCCCTGCGCCACCATGGCAGGCAGTGCCGACTGCAGCGCTCGAACGACGCGTCCCCTTGCAGCGTGCGTCGTTAGGAATCATTCGCCGCGCCATTCCTTGCGGCGAATACATTTGAAAGTATCGGGCGCAAAAATTATCGTCAAGCAAACGACGGCGTGAAACCTCACGAAAATCGCGCACACGATAAATTCACGATGCTTAATTGGTTTTTTCAATCGTGCGGTACGCATCGTTTCGCTCAACAAGCACGATCGCTTTTTGCCGCGCCTCGCGAAACTGGCGGTGGCACGCGACTTTGCATCGTTCGCGTGGCCATGCCAGCGATGACTCGCGCATGTTTCTCCTCACGGCGAGCCATTGTTTGATAGATCGCAATGATCGCCGCACGCGCAACGTAAGCCAGTCGCAAGCAAGCGGCCATCATTCACTCACCGCAATTTCACGTTCGCACGATCCAATCATTCGTGCGTTCACGCGATAGGCGTTAACGCGTACTGACAAGCATGAATGCCAGCTGACGTGTGCTCGTATCAGTGCTCGATGCGCACACCCAGTTCGGCGAGCCGGCGCCATCCATCCGGCGTCGGCAACAAGGCACGATTGCGTTGCGCACGACGCAACCAACCAGCGTCAAGCATGGCGCTGGTGATGGCAACACCGAGCGGGCCACCCAGGTGCAGGCGGCGTTCGGTCCAATCCAGGCAACCACGTCCGCGCAGAAGCAGCAGCGAGTGCATCGATGCCGATGGCCAACCTGCATGCACCAGCGCATCCGCCGCAGCCGGCAGCAACAGCATGCCGTCGCTTTCCGCACGCAACCAGCCACGCTGCAGCCATGCTTCACAGAGTGCAACCCCCAGCTGTCCGGCCAGATGCCGGTAACAGGTGCGTGCACGGCATAGCATGGCGTCACGCGCTCCCGGCTTGGGTGTCACGCGCGTTGCGCTTGGCAAGGCCATGGATTCCAGCCATGCCGCGACGTCATCGTTGGCCAGCCGGTAGTAACGGTGCCGCCCCTGCTCGTGCAGAGCAAGCAGGCCACCGTCAAGCAGCCGCTTGAGATGAGCGCTGGCGGTGGCTGCGCTGACGCCGGCGATGGCCGCCAATTCACCCGCGGGACGCATGGTGCCATCCATCAGTGCCAGCAGAATGGCGGCACGTGCCGGCTCGGCCAGCAGGGCGCCCAGTTCGGCCAATTGGTAACGATTGATGAGGCTGGCGTCTGTCATGGATACAGTCTAGCCAGCGCGGAAAATCAACGTTTCGCCGGTGCTCGAAGCATGGGCGAGCGGTTGGGCTTTGCCTTCGGTGACGCGGTGGTGCCGGCGTACTCGCTCAAGGCCACAGCAAGATGGTCATACAGCGCACGCATCAGTGCACTGCGGCGCAGATCCTCGTGCATCACGACCCACGTCTCCATGACCAGCTGGAAGCCGTCCAGAACACGCACCAGCGCAGCATCGCGCTGCGCAACGCCGCACTGGCAGAAACAGATGCCATAACCTGCACGCAAGGCGGCCATGGCCGCGAGGTCATTATCCGTACGCAGTGCGAAATGCTCACGCGTATAAGGCACACCAGCCGGACGCATCGCGCGGATATAAGGCGTTTCATGATCGAAGCCGATCAAGGCATGCGATGCCAGATCCGCCATCGTCTTCGGATGGCCATGCGCTTTTAGATAGCGCTTGTGCGCGTACAAACCCAACGCGATGCTCCCCACGTGCCGCGCGACAAGCGCCTCCTGGGTGGGGCGCCCCATGCGGATCGCGATATCGGCATCGCGGCGCAGCAGGTTTTCCACCTGGCTGGACAACGACAGTTCGATCACCACACCCGGATGGCGTTGCCGGAACGCGGCCAGCATCGCCGGCAGAACCTCCACGCCGATCACCTCGCTGGCGGCGATGCGTACCACGCCGGACATCGCGTCGTGACGCGTGCTGGCCGCACGGCGCAAGGCCATCGAGGCCGATGCCATGGCTTGCGCATGCGGCAGCAGGGCGTGCGCCAGCTCGGTGGGTGACAGGCCCTGCGGGGAGCGAGCGAACAGGGATACGCCCAGTGTTTCCTCCAGCTCGCGGATATGCCGGCCGAGGCTCGGCTGGGTCATGCCCAGCATGCGCGCTGCGCCGGACAAGCTCCCTTCGCGCATGACGGCGAGGAAGGATCGATACAACTCCCAACCAGGTTCTTTGCTAGTCATGCATATTTGTATAGCAGATCTACGTTATTAGGCAATTTTCTTTTAGCTTGGCCGGGACCAGACTTTGTCCATCCCAACGGAGGACCCACGTCATGAGCACATCAAAAACAGCATTGGTGATCGGCGGAAACGGCGGCATTGGCCGGGAGGCCTGCCTGGCGTTGAAACGGCATGGATGGCAGGTACGCGCCCTGGTTCGTCGCGTGCCTGCCGAACGCGATGGCATCGAATGGTTCCAGGGCGACGCCATGCAGCACGCCGACGTACTCGCTGCTGCCCAAGGCGCAGACGTGATCGTGCACGCGGTCAATCCGCCTGGTTACAAGAACTGGGACACGCAGGTATTGCCGATGCTGGACAACACCATCGCTGCCGCCAAGGCAGCGGGCGCACGCATCGTTTTGCCCGGCACGGTGTACAACTTCGGCCCCGATGCTTTCCCCGTGCTGCATGAGGATTCACCGCAGCATCCGCGCACGCAAAAAGGTGAGATCCGCGCGGAGATGGAGCAGCGTCTGGCTGACGCATCACGCGAGGGCGTGCGCACATTGATCCTGCGCTGTGGCGACTTTGTTGGCCCGCATGCCGGCAACAACTGGTTTTCGCAAGGACTGCTCAGCCCGGGCAAACCGGTCACGCAGCTTCGCTATCCCGCCGATTACACGCACCAGCATGCCTGGGCTTATCTGCCGGATGTCGCCGAAACGATGGTACGCCTGCTGGAAAGCGAGCAACGGCTGGCCGATTTCGAAGTGTTCAATTTTGGCGGTTATTGGCTGGATGGCTATGCGTTGGCGGATGCCGTACGCCGCGCTGCCGGGAACCCGCAGATGACGTTGCGCCGCTTTCCCTGGTGGCTTGTAGCCGTTGCTGCACCGTTTATGGAAACGCTGCGGGAGATGCGCAAGATGCGGTATTTATGGAAGGAAACCATCCAGCTTGATGACACAAAGCTGGTAGCCCGTCTTGGCGGGAAGCCTTATACGCCGATTGATAACGCGCTACGCGAGACGCTGACGGCGCTTGGCTGCATGAAGTGACGCCGCTGCCAATCGTAGGTTGGGTTAGCGCAGCGTAACCCAACACGTTCGGTGCGACATGGTTGGGTTACGCTGCGCTAACCCAACCTACAAAACCGCCATCACGCGAATTATGTCCCCCGCGGCTTCGCGCGATGCGTCGGCGTCGCCGTCCAGGGATCATCCGGCCATGGGTGCTTCGGATAACGCCCTTTCAGTTCCTTCTTCACCTCTGGATACGTGCGCTCCCAAAAACCGTGCAGGTCCTGCGTCACCTGGATCGGACGTCCTGCAGGTGACAGCAAATGCAGCGTTACGGGAATCCGCCCTCCCGCAACGCGCGGTGTGTCAACCAAACCAAACAACTCCTGCAGCTTCACGGCCAGGACCGGCGGCTCGCCGGGACTGTATTCGAGACGGCGCGTCTGGCCGCTGGGTACGGTGAGACTATCCGGCGCCTGTGCATCCAACTGCTTGCGCTGCTCATAGTCGAACAAGGCGGCGAGCGCGTGCGAAAGATCTTCTTCGGATAGCGCATCGAGCTTGCGCTTGTTTTGCAGGTAAGGAGCAAGCCAGTCTTCCAGTGTCGCCAACAGTTGCGTGTCAGACACATCCGGCAGCCCCTGTTCCGGCATCCATTCGCGCAACGACTGCATGCGCAAACGCAGGCGGCGCGCAGACTCGCTCCATGGCAACGCATCCAGCCCACGCTGGCGAATGGCGGCGAGCAAGGCAGGAACGGCATCTTCCGATTGCACCGGCACACTGCGGCGCTCAAGCACGATGGCGCCGAAGCGACGTTCCTCGAACGCTTCCACCGCCGCACGCTCTTCGTTCCAGCGCACGTTGCGCACACGCTGGAACTGCGCCGGATAGTCTTGTTCCAGCACGCGTGGATCGAGTGGTGCCGCGGAGAGAATCAGGCTATCGCGCGATTCGTGACGCAGATCCAGCACCACCAGCCAAGGCTCGCCCATCAGCGCCGTCTGCTCGTGCAAGCGCGCACCGCGCCCATTCGCCAAGGTGTAGCGCAACGGATTGCCTTCATCCTGGCGCGCGATGCGATCAGGGAAGGCATGCAGCAGCAAATCGCCTACTGCGTGGCTGTGCGGTACGCCGCTGGCCGCGCTGCGCAGGCCCAAACGCTGGCGCCAACCTTTGCTGGCTTGTTCGATCGCCGCCAACGCGCCCGCATCGGCGCCGTAGCTGGAGCCGGTGGCGCTGCGTCGGTCGCGCCATGCGTGCAGCGCTGAAACGCGCGCACGAAAATCATCGCTGCGCGCCTGCTCGCCGCGTAGCGGGGAACGCGCTTCCATCAGGGCAAGCAGATCGGCAATCAGTGCATGCAGCGTTTCCGGTGCACGCAGCGCGGCCGCACCAAGACGTGGCGTGGCGCCGAGTTCCAGCATGCGGCGTCCCAAGGCGGTGATGCGCTGCTGCGTATCGAGTGCACCCAGGCGCGTCAGCAGTTCGCGCGCCTGGGCCAGTGCACCAGCTGGCGGCGGATCGAGCCATGGCAGTTCCGCGCTGCCCCAAGCCGCCAGTTCCAGCGCCAGGCCGGACAATTCCGCCTGCATGATTTCCGCCGTCCGCGACACATCCAGCCGGCGGCTTTGCGGCCATAACCGGTATGCCGTGCCTGCTGCCACACGACCCGCGCGGCCTGCGCGCTGATCGGCCGAGGCCTGCGAAATGTTCACCGCTTCCAGCCGTGTAAAACCCGAGTTGGGATCAAAACGCGGTTCGCGCGCAAGCCCCGTATCGATCACCGCGCGAATGCCGGGCAAGGTGACGCTGGATTCGGCCACGTTGGTGGCGAGCACGATGCGTCGCATACCCTCTTCCGCCGGCGCCAAGGCCAGCTGCTGCTCGGCGAGCGAGAGCTCGCCATGCAGCGCCACCACTTCCAGATCGTCCCGTTGCAGGGCTTGCAGCATGCCTTGCACGCGTGCGATTTCGCGGCGGCCCGGCAGGAACGTCAACAGGTCGCCAGGGTTTTCGTCCAGCGCCTGCCGCACGATACGTACCAGGTGCTGCTCCATGTTTTCCTGCGTACGCGCAGGCGGATATTCGATCCGCACCGGAAAGCTGCGACCCGGGCTGCTAAGCCGCGGCGCATCCAGCCATGGCGCGATGCGTTCGCCATCCAGCGTGGCCGACATCACCACGATGCGCAGATCCGGCCGCAAGGTGTGCTGGATGTCCAACGTCAGCGCGGCACCAAGATCGCCGGCCAGATGACGCTCGTGGAATTCGTCGAACAGGATCGCGCCGATGCCGGTGAGTTCGGGATCGTCCTGGATCAAGCGCGTGAGGATGCCTTCGGTGACCACCTCGATGCGCGTGGCGGCGCTGACTTTCGATTCGAAGCGGATGCGGTAGCCGACCGTCTGTCCGATCGGCTCGCCCAGTTGCTGCGCCATGAACTGGGCGGCAGCACGCGCGGCAATGCGGCGCGGTTCCAGCATCACGATCTTCTTGCCGTCGAGCCAGGCTTCGTCACGCAGCGCCAGCGGCACCTGCGTGGTCTTGCCGGCGCCGGGCGGCGCTTCCAGCACCAGACGCGACTGCCTGGCCAGTGCGTTGCGGATGTCGGGCAGTAAGGGGGTGATGGGAAAAGGCGGTGCGCTCATGCACGCCATGATAGTGGCAGTATCGCCCCGCTCGGCAGATCTTCGTCGCATTGCAAAAATCGCGTTCGTGCTTATTGCATCGAGAAATATTCTTTTGCAGGCGGAGGCAATTAGCGCAGCGCACCATCAAATGGTGCAGCCACGTACGCGCGTTTTGCAACGATCGCGCCCCATGCCTTGCGGCCTATATCTGCGCGTTGAACTTGCCAGGTGGAAGCTTCTCGGATAGCGTAATGATAGCGCTAACATTTTGTCTGCCCATTTGGCCTTGTCGACACGGAATGAAAAACCTCATGAGTGCTCCTTTCATTGGAAAACGCGAATACTTCCCAGGCATCGGCCGCATTCCATTCGAAGGCCGCGAGTCGGATAACCCGCTTGCGTTCAAGCACTACGAGGCTGACCGGAAGATCGGCGAGAAAACCATGGCCGAGCACCTGCGCTTCGCGGTGTGCTACTGGCACAGCTTCGGTAACGCCGGCCACGATCCATTCGGCCCTGGCACGCGCAACTATCCATGGGATGCCGGGAGTTCGCCGATCGCGCGCGCCGAAGCCAAGCTCGACGCAGCCTTCGAGTTCTTCACCAAGCTGGGTGTGCCCTATTACTGCTTCCACGACATCGACCTTGCGCCGGATGCAGACGACGTCATCGAGTACGAGAAACATCTCCAGCACATGGTGGCGTTGGCCAAGATGCGCCAGCAGGCCAGCGGCATCAAACTGCTATGGGGCACGGCCAATCTGTTCAGCCATCCACGCTACATGAATGGCGCGGCGACCAACCCCGATTTCGCCGTGGTCGCGCGCGCGGCGGTGCAGATCAAGGCTGCGCTGGAAGCCACGGTGGAGCTCGGCGGCGAGAACTACGTGTTCTGGGGTGGACGCGAAGGCTATGCGTCGCTGCACAACACCCACATGAAGCGCGAGCTGGATCACTTCGCGCGTTTCCTCACGATGGCGCGCGACTACGGCCGCAGCATCGGCTTCAAGGGCAACCTCCTGATCGAGCCCAAGCCGATGGAACCGATGAAGCATCAATACGACTTCGACTCCGCCACGGTTGCCGGTTTCTTGCACAAGCATGGCTTGGACAAGGACTTCAAACTCAACATCGAAGCCAACCACGCCACCTTGTCAGGCCATACGTTCGAACACGACCTGCAGGTGGCATCCGACCACGGCCTGCTGGGCAGCATCGACGCCAACCGCGGCAATGCACAGAACGGCTGGGATACCGATCAATTTCCGACCGATCTCTACGACACGGTCGGCGCGATGATGGTGGTGCTGCGCCAGGGCGGCCTGGCGCCCGGCGGCTTGAACTTCGACGCCAAGGTACGCCGCGAATCCACCGATGCGGATGATCTGTTCCTGGCGCATATCGGCGGCATGGACGCATTTGCGCGCGGCCTGGAGGTTGCACATGCGCTGCTGGCGCGTTCGCCCTGGGAAACCTGGCGCGCCGAGCGCTATGCCAGCTTTGACAAAGGCGCGGGGAAAGATTTCGAACAGGGCAAGTTGAGTCTTGCCGACTTGCGCGAACTCGCTGCCCAGCAAGGCGAGCCCGCCAAGCGCAGCGGCAAGCAGGAGCGTTACGAGAACCTGATCAACCAATACCTGATGCGCTGACATGCGCGATCAGCCATTCGCCTCATCGCACCGCTTCGCCGTCAAACGGCGAACGGTGGCGAGCCTAGGATTTTTTGCCCGAGGCCGTGTGAGGCGGAGCGACCGAGTCGCGCAACACCAGTTGATGCGCGGCCACTTGATGCACCACCACGCGCGGCTCGCTTTCCTTGCGGCGGATGGCGCGCAGCAGGATGTCGATGGCCGCGTCCGCCATCGCCAAAATCGGCTGGCGGATGGTGGTGAGCTCGGGCCATATCGTGGTGGCCGCCGAACTGTCGTCGAAGCCGACGACCGACAGATCGCGAGGCACATCGATGCCGCGCCGATGCGCCACCGACACCGCCGCGGCAGCCATGTCGTCGTTGCCGGCGAAGATGGCCGTGGGCGGCTTGCGCAAGGCCAGCAACTCCTCCGCCACCGGCAACCCGGAGCGGTAGGTGAAGTAACCCTGCCGAACCAACGCCGTATCCAACGGAATACCTGCTTCCTTCAAGGCGGCCTGATAGCCCTCGAAACGGCGCGTGCTGGCGCTTTGGCTGGGGTTGCCCTTGATACAGGCGATGCGGGTGTGCCCCATCTTGATGAGATAGCTGGTGATTTCCTTGCCCGCCAGGAAATCGTCGATGCGCACACTGGAAATATCGGGATCGAAACGCCCCGCTGCGATCGCTACCACGTGTACGCCCGCTTTCACCAGTTCGTCGATCACCGTCTTCGATTCGCACAAGGGCGGCGGCAGGATGACGCCGGCCACCTTGCGCGCCAGCGCACGCGCCGCCTTGCGCTCGGTACCTACGCCAAGCTCGTCCCAGTCGGCGATGACCAGCTGCGCAGCCGAGCGCGCCGCACCGTGCAACGTGCCCATCAACAGTTCGCGCAGATAGGCGCCGCTGGGATCGGTGTAGATCAGCGCGATACGCGCGTCTTGCGCCGCCGCCAGCGAGCTTGCCGCCGCGTTGGGGACGTAGCCCAGTTTGTTGACGGCCGCCATCACCTTCTCGCGCGTGGTGTCACGCACCTTGCTGTGGCCGTTGATGACGCGCGACACCGTCATCGGCGACACCTTGGCGAGCGCGGCCACTTCATCGATGGTGACGGCACCGCCCTTGCGGCGCACCGATTTCTTGTCTGTCCTCTTCAATGTCGGTTCCTTTCAGGCGAATCCACCACGGTCAACTCACCACTCTCAAAAGCAACGCAATTGGAGCTGACATCGTCGTCGGTCATTTCAAAGCGGATATGAGCGTATTTTTGCATATGTTAGCGATAACAGCAGTGCCCAGCGAAAGGGTTGCGAGGCATAAGGGAGCCGCCATGGCGCTGTTTTTCCGAACGATCGCCGGTGTCATGCTGATGCTCGCCGCGTCGCTGGGCATGGCGCCGGCGCATGCCGAAGACGGCTATGAGCTGTGGTTGCGGTATCACCCGCTCGCGGCCCAGCAGGCTCAATATGACCGAAGCCGTGCTTCGCAACTGGTCGCCGATGCCGCCACGCCGACGCGCGCCGCGGCCCGTGCAGAACTGTTGCGTGGCCTGCGCGGCTTGTTGGGTGCCGCACCGCCGCTTTCGGATACGGTAACGCGCAGCGGCGCGATCATAGCCGGCACAACGGCGTCATCCCCGCTCATCGCCGAGCTTCACCTGGATACCTCCAAGCTGGGCAAGGAAGGCTATGTCATCCGCAGCGTCACGTTGCATGGCCACGCCGCCATCGCCATCGTCGGCAATGACGATATCGGCGTGCTGTACGGCAGCTTCCATTTCCTGCGTCTGCTGCAAACCGGGCAACCTCTCGATCACCTTGCCATCACCGAGGTACCACGCGTCAAACTGCGCGTGCTCGATCACTGGGACAACCTCAATGGCAGCGTCGAGCGTGGTTATGCCGGCACCTCGATCTGGGACTGGTGGAAGCTGCCGGACTGGGTGTCGCCGCGCTACACCGACTACGCTCGCGCCAACGCTTCGATCGGCATCAACGGCGTGGTGCTCAACAACGTCAATGCGGATGCCTTGATCCTTACGCCTGCGTATTTGCAGAAAGCAGCCGCCCTGGCGGCCGTATTTCGTCCTTACGGTATCCATGTCTATCTCAGCGTTCGCTTCAGTGCACCGATCGAAATAGGCGGCTTGAAAACCGCCGATCCGCTCGATCCGGAGGTGCAACGCTGGTGGCGGCAGAAGACCGACGAGATCTACAAACTGATGCCGGATTTCGGCGGCTTCCTGGTCAAGGCCAATTCCGAAGGCCAGCCGGGTCCGCAGGATTACAAACGCACGCACGCGGACGGCGCCAATCTGTTCGCCGACGTGCTTGCGCCGCATGGCGGCGTGGTGATGTGGCGTGCGTTCGTCTATTCGCAAAGCAGTGCGGACGACCGGGCCAAGCAGGCATACAGCGAATTCAAGCCGCTCGATGGCCGCTTCCATGCGAATGTGCTGTTGCAGGTGAAGAACGGCCCGATCGATTTCCAGCCGAGGGAACCGTTCAGCCCTCTCTTCGGCGCGATGCCGAAAACGCCGTTGATGATGGAATTCCAGATCACCAAGGAATACCTGGGCTTTGCCACGCACCTGGTCTACCTCGGCCCGTTGTACGAAGAAGTGCTGTCGTCCGACACGATGGCACAAGGCAAAGGGTCCACCGTGGCAACGGTAATCGATGGTTCGCTGGATGGGCATGCGCTGAGCGGGATGGCCGGCATCGCCAACATCGGCACCGATCGCGACTGGTGCGGCTCCGATTTCAACCAGGCCAACTGGTACGTGTTTGGCCGTCTCGCCTGGAATCCAGCGCTCTCCACGCGTGCGATCGCGGAAGAATGGATCCGCATGACCTTCAGCAACGACGAAGCCTTCGTCAAACCCGTGGTCGACATGATGATGGGTTCGCGCGAAGCGGCCGTCGATTACATGACACCGCTTGGTCTGGCTCATCTGATGGGGCCTGGTCATCACTACGGCCCCGCGCCCTGGGATACAAGCCTGCCGCGTGCCGACTGGCGCCCGCCCTACTACCACCGCGCCGATCATCAGGGCATCGGTTTCGATCGCACCCGCACTGGCAGCGATGCAGCCGACCAATATGCACCGCCCATCGCAGCGTCATTCAACGACGTCAAGCAAACGCCGGAAACGCTGCTGCTGTGGTTCCACCACGTGCCGTGGGATTACCGCATGCGCTCCGGACACACGCTGTGGTACGAACTGGTGGCGCATTACACCCAGGGCGTCACCGACGTGAAACGGATGCGCGAAACCTGGCAGCACCTTGACGGCTACATCGACGCCGACCGCTACCGCAAAACCGCCGCCTTCCTCAGCATCCAGGAACGAGAAGCGCAATGGTGGCGTGACGCCTGCATCGCCTATTTCCAACAGATGTCCGGCCTTCCACTGCCGCCCGGCTTCGCGCCGCCGCAGCATCCGCTGTCGTACTACGAATCGCTTTCATTCCATAACGTGCCGGGACAATCGTCATGGTGAGCCAGTTGCCGCCGTTCAAACGACACACTGTTTTCGCAGCGCTGCTCGCGCTCCTGGGCGCGCACGCCGTGCAAGCCGCGGACGCGAGCACCCCACTGTTGAATCCGCTCTTCCAGGATCACGCCGTGCTACAGCGCGACCAGGCCGATCCGGTCTGGGGGCACGCCAAGCCTCACGAGGCGGTAACCATCTCATTCGCCGGCCAGGACATCCACGCTCAGGCCGACGCCCATGGACGCTGGGAAGCCTCCCTTCCCGCGCGCGCCGCCGGTGGACCTTATACGCTCACCGCCACGACGGCCGATGGCGCCACGCAAACCATTCATGACGTACTGGTCGGCGACGTGTGGTTGTGCTCCGGCCAATCCAACATGGTGCTCCAGGTGAAGCGCGCATTGGATGCGCGTGCCGAAGTGCAGGACGCATCGAACGACCGCATTCGCGTGCTGACGGTGGACAACGTCAGCAGCGTCGCGCTGCAGGAAAGCATTCCGGCCTCCGATCATTGGTTGAAGACGACGCCGGATACCGTGGCCGAGTTCTCGGCTACTTGCTATTTCTTTGCGCGTGAGCTGCAGAAAGACGTACCGGTGCCGATGGGCCTGATCGTTGCCGCCTGGGGCGGCTCGCGCATCGAACCCTGGATGAGCGACGCCGCGCTGCGCAAGGTCGGTGGTTACGATGCGTCGCTGGATCTGCTTGCCGAGTACCGTAAGAACCCGGCACATGCCGGCGAGCCATGGAGCCGCCTGTGGCAGGCCTGGTGGCGTTCCCGTCCTGGCATCGCGAAGAACGATGAGCCATGGAATCCCGCGGACGTCACCGACACCGGCTGGCTCACCGCACCCATCGAGCGTGGCGCGTGGCAACACTGGGGCAAGCCGGAACTCGCCAACTTCACCGGCATGCTGTGGTATCGCACCACCGTGACCTTGACCAAGGCGCAAGCGGCGCAGCACGCCACACTGAATTTTACCGCCAACGAAATCGACCAGACCTGGGTGAATGGCCGTTGGGTTGGCACCGGTTATGGCGGCGGCGATTTGCGCGCCTACGCAATACCGCCAGGCGTGCTGCACGAAGGCAAAAACCTGATCGCGGTGAATGTGCTCAATACCTATCGCGACGGCGGCATCTATGGCCCGGCATCGCAGCGTGCGCTGCACCTTGCCGACGGTTCCAGCGTGCCGCTGGACCCATGGCAATATCAGACGGTTCCTTCGGCCTATGGCGCACCGCCGAACGTGCCTTGGCAATCGACATCCGGCCTCACCATGCTCTACAACGGCATGATCGCACCGCTTGGCCACTACGCTTTCCGCGGCGAGCTTTGGTACCAGGGTGAATCGAATACCGGCGATGCAGGCAGCTATCGCAAACTGCTGGAAGCGTGGCGCACGGACGAACGCGCACGTTTCGGCGCCCATCTGCCGCTGCTGATCGCGCAACTGTCGAGTTTTGGCCCCGCGTCGACGCATCCGGGTGAAAGTGGCTGGGCCGATGTGCGCGAAGCACAGCGTTTGGTCGCGGCGGAAGATCCTCGCTCCGCACTTGCCGTGTCCGTGGATATTGGTGAACGCTACGACATTCATCCGGCCAACAAGCAGGAACTCGGACGCCGCCTTGCACGTGCGGCACGCCACGTCGTCTATGGCGAGACATTGGCACCCTCCGGTCCTACACCGGTGTCAGCACAACAAAACGGCGATACGGTCACGCTCAGCTTCGACCATGTCGATGGGCATCTGGTCGCCTACAGCGCCGACCACCCGATCGGTTTCGAACTGTGTGGCGCCAAAGCGGGCTCGTGCTATTACGCCTTGGCTGATATTCACGGCACGCAGATCGTCCTGCATGCGCACCCCTCCGCAGACAGCGTGACTCGCGTACGTTATTGCTGGGCCGACAGTCCAATCTGCACGCTTTACGACCAGGCCGGCCTGCCAGCCAGCCCGTTCCAGCTCACCATCACGCCGACACTCTCTCATCCGTGAATACCGCCATGAATGCTTCCTCTTCGTCTGAAACAACGTCGCACGGTTCCCATCGCGATCGCGAGATCGTCGACGCCCGCGTCATCGTCACCTGCCCTGGGCGCAACTTCGTCACGCTGAAGATCGAAACACGTTCCGGCATCACCGGCCTGGGCGATGCCACGCTCAACGGACGCGAGCTTGCGGTCGCCTCCTACTTGCAGGATCACGTCGTGCCGAACCTGATCGGCCGCGACGCGGGCCGCATCGAGGACATCTGGCAATTCCTCTATCGCGGTGCGTATTGGCGTCGCGGGCCGGTAACCATGACAGCCATCGCCGCGGTGGATGTGGCGCTGTGGGACATCCTCGGCAAGCTTGCCGGCATGCCGATCTATCAACTGCTCGGTGGACGTTCGCGCGAAGGTGCGCTGGTGTACGGCCATGCCAATGGGCGCGACGTCGCCGAGGCCAGCGATGCAGTGGGCCGCTTCATCGAACAGGGTTTTCTTGCGGTGCGCGCGCAATGCGGCGTGCCAGGCGTGAAGAAAGCCTATGGCATCTCCAGCGGCAAAGCCTATGAGCCTGCGGAAAGCGAGCTGCCGCTCGAAACCGTATGGTCGACGCCCCAATACCTCGATATCGTGCCGCAGCTGTTCGAACGCCTGCGCGCCGACCACGGCAACGACGTGCATCTACTGCACGACGTCCATCACCGCCTCACGCCGATCGAGGCGGCGCGGCTCGCCCGCAGCGTGGAGCCCTATCGCCTGTTCTGGCTGGAAGATGCCACACCGGCAGAAAACCAGAAATCATTCGAGCTGATTCGGCAGCATTCCACCACGCCACTGGCCGTGGGCGAGGTGTTCAACTCGATCTGGGATTGCAAGCACCTGATCGAGAACCAGCTGATTGACTACATTCGCACCACCATCGTGCATGGCGGCGGCATCACGCATCTGCGCCGCATGGCTGATTTCGCAGCCTTGCACCAGGTGCGTACCGGCTTTCATGGCGCCACCGATCTGTCACCGGTCTGCATGGGTGCTGCATTGCACTTCGATACATGGGTGCCGAATTTCGGCATCCAGGAATACATGTTCCATGCCGACGAGACCAATGAGGTATTTCCGCATGACTACGCGTTCCACGATGGCCGGCTGCATTGCGGCGAAGCGCCGGGGCATGGGGTGAGCATCGATGAAAAGCTGGCTGCGCGGTTTCCGTATTCGCCGAAGCAGTTGCCGGTTGCCAGGCTTGAAGATGGAACGATGTGGGACTGGTAATGCAAGCACCGATGTCGATGTCCACGTCCATGCCGTTTCAAAGCGCCATGTCATTCCGGCGAAAGCCGGAATCCAGTCAAGGATGACGTGCGCAGCACACGACATAAAAAGGGTTTTGCGTGCTTCGCACGACGCACTCAAACTGGATTCCGGCTTTCGCCGGAATGACGTCCGGCAGAACAATGCTTTATCGACATATGACATATGCCGACAAAAAGGTTTCCCGTGAACAAGCCACGCTTCAACGCCATCTTCGCCGCCATCATGCTGACCCTGAGCGCATCGGCATGGCCGCAGACGGATGCCTACAAGGATCCCAAACTAAGCTTCGAGCAACGCGCAGCCGATCTGGTCTCGCGCATGACACTCGAAGAAAAAGTCTCGCAAATGCAAAACGCCGCGCCCGCGATCCCGCGCCTCGGCATCCCTGCGTATGACTGGTGGAACGAAGGCCTGCATGGCGTCGCCCGTGCCGGCCAGGCGACCGTGTTTCCGCAAGCCATCGGCCTTGCCGCCACGTTCGACACGACACTGATGCACCAGGTCGCCACCACCATCAGCGACGAAGCACGCGCCAAATACAACGACTTCGAGCGGCGCGGCATGCATGCACGCTATGAAGGCCTGACGTTCTGGTCGCCCAACATCAACATCTTCCGCGATCCACGCTGGGGCCGCGGCCAGGAAACCTATGGCGAAGATCCGTTCCTGACCTCGCGCATGGGCGTGGCCTTCGTGCGCGGCATGCAAGGCGACGATCCGAAGTACCGCAAGCTCGACGCCACCGCCAAGCACTACGCCGTGCACAGCGGCCCGGAATCGGAACGCCATCGTTTCGACGTGCATCCGAGCGAACGCGACCTCTACGAGACCTACCTGCCCGCCTTCCAGGCGCTGGTGCAGGAGGGCAAGGTCGATGCGGTGATGGGCGCGTACAACCGCGTCGATGGCGAATCGGCATCCGCCAGTCCGCGTCTGCTGCAAGACATCCTGCGCAAGCAATGGGGTTTCGACGGCTACACCGTGTCCGATTGCGATGCCGTGGAAGACATCTACAAAAATCACAAGATCGTACAGTCTGCCGAACAGGCCGCCGCGCTGGCGCTGAAGAGCGGCATGGACCTCAACTGCGGCACGACCTACGCCGCACTTACCCAGGCGGTGCACGATGGCCTGGTCTCCGAAAGCGACATCGACCACGCGCTGAAGCCGTTGATGATGGCGCGCTTCCGGCTGGGCATGTTCGATCCACCGCAGCTCGTGCCCTGGTCGCGCCTGCCCTATGCGGTCAATCAATCACCGCAGCATGACGAACTGGCACGTCGCGCGGCGGACGAGTCGATGGTGTTGCTCAAGAACAACGGCGTGCTGCCCTTGTCGCCCAACCTGCATCGCATCGCCGTGATCGGGCCGACGGCCGACGATGTCGCGCCGTTGCTGGGCAACTACCACGGCACACCCAAAGCACCGGTAACGATCCTGCAAGGCATCCGCGATGCCGCGCCCAACGCGCAGGTGATCTATGTGCATGGTGCGGACCTGGTCGAAGGTATCCACGGCTCCGGCGCCGCGAGTCCGGCCGAGTCGTACAGGCAAGCACTGGATGCGGCGCAAAAGGCCGACGTCGTGATCTTCGCCGGCGGCCTCACCGCCGATCTGGAAGGCGAGGAAATGAAGGTGCATTACCCCGGCTTTGCCGGCGGCGACCGCACCGATCTGCGCTTGCCGGCCACGCAAGAAAAACTGCTGGAGTCGCTACAGGCCACCGGCAAGCCCGTGGTGCTGGTGCTCACAACGGGATCAGCGCTGGCCATCGACTGGGCCAAGCAACATCTGCCGGCCATCCTGCTGGCCTGGTATCCCGGCCAGCGCGGCGGCACGGCAGTGGCGGATGCCTTGTTCGGCCGCACCGATCCGGCCGGCCGTCTGCCCGTCACCTTCTACAAGGCCGACGAAAAGCTGCCGCCGTTCAATGATTACCGCATGGAAGGCCGCACCTATCGTTACTTCAAGGGCGAAACGCTCTATCCCTTCGGCTACGGATTGTCGTACACGCGCTTCGCCTATTCGGATCTTCAGCTTGACCGCACCAAGGTCGCCCCTGGCGACCACATCAAGATCACGCTGAAGGTGAAAAACACGGGCGAGCGCGCCGGTGACGAAGTGGTGCAGCTTTACCTGAAACCGCTGCATGCAGTGCACGCACGTGTGAACGAAGCGTTGCGCGGCTTCCAGCGCATGCCGTTGCAACCGGGCGAAGAACAAACCGTCTCCTTCGACATCTCGCCTGCAACGGATCTGAAGTATTACGACGACGTGCATCACGCATACGCCGTCGATCCAGGCAGCTACCGGGTACAGATCGGCGCATCCAGCGCGGATATTCGACTCGCGCAAGATTTCGTGGTCGGGCAATGACAAGCATGAGCAGGCCTACGCAAGCACAAACTGACGGGTGTCGCATCGTCTTCTTCGGCGAATTGCTGATGCGGCTGTCACCACCCGGCTGCGAACTACCGCTGCAATCGCCACGCTTCAACGTGCACTTCGGCGGTGCGGAGGCGAACGTGGCCGCGTCACTGGCCATTCTCGGCCATCGCAGCGTGATGATCAGCGCACTGCCGGACAACATGCTCGGCCGCGCCTGTGCCAGTGAGTTGCGCAAGCACGGCGTGGATACCGGCAGCATCCGTCATGCGGAAGGACGCATGGGCGTGTACTACCTCTCGCCGGGTGCAATGCATCGTCCTTCGGAGGTGTTGTACGACCGTGCGGATTCCGTGTTCGCCCGTATGCCAGCCGACGCCTACGATTGGCCGTCTTTGTTGGCTGGCGCGCAGTGGTTGCATCTGTCGGGCATCAATCTTGCGCTGGGTGAAACGACGGCTCGCGCTGCACTCGCTGCGGTACATGCGGCGCGCGCCGCCAATGTGTCGATCTCCTTCGATTGCAATTACCGCAGCAAGTTGTGGGGTTCGCGCGCCGCCCAAGCACCGGCGTTGCTGCGCGACATCGTCAGCGAAGCCGACCTGTTGTTCGGCAATGATCGCGATATCGCGCTGATGCTCGACATGGATTTTCCGCATGCCAGTGCCATGGATCGCTTTCGCGCCGCAGCCGAGGCTGCCTTCGCGACGTGGCCGCGCCTGCAACGTATGGCCGCGACGGAGCGCCTGCACCGCAACGTAGACGACCAGGATCTCTTTGGCCTGATGGCCACTCGCGATCGCATGCTGACCACGGCCACGCACACACTCGCCAATATCGTCGACCGCATCGGTGGCGGTGACGCCTTTGCCGCCGGCCTGGTGCATGGCTTATTCCGCAATATGCCGGACCAAACCATGCTTGATTTCGCCATCACGGCCGCGTGCCTGAAACACTCGATTCCCGGTGACGTGAATCTATTGCGCGAAGCCGACATGCTGGCGTTCCTGACGCAAGGCGGGTTTGAGGTGAGACGCTGATGAGCGGCATGGCCCACGATTCGCAACGGCTATCCACGCAGACGCTGCACGATCTGCCCGCGATCGTGACCAGGCCGGGCTACCGGCTTGATGATGCGCGCATCGGTGTCGTGCATATCGGTGCCGGCGCATTCCACCGCGCACATCAAGCCGTCTATATCGACGATCTGCTGGCGACGCATCCTGATTGGGCGATCTGCGGCGTATCTCTGCACAGCACCGAGGTACGCGACGCGCTGCGCCCGCAACAAGGCCTGTACACCTTGCTGATGCTGGGAGAGCAGACCCAGCTGCGTGTGATTGGTTCCATGCGCGAACTTCTCAGTGCGCGCGATCAATCCGCGGCCGTCCTCGCACGCCTGGCTGATCCTGCCGTGCGGCTGGTGACGTTGACCATCACCGAGAAGGGCTATTGCCTGGCCGGCCAGGATCTCGACACCGCCCATCCGGATATCGTGCACGACCTCCATGCGCCGGACGCACCGCGCAGCGCCATCGGTTACATCGTCGCCGGCCTGCGCCAGCGCTGGAAGCTCGGGCTTGTCCCCTACACCGTGCTCAGTTGCGACAACCTCGCTGACAACGGCCACCGTCTGCGCCGCGCGGTATTGCAATACGCACGGCGAGTCGATGAAGCACTGGCGCGATGGATCGAAGCCGAGGTGAGCTTTCCCTGCTCCATGGTCGACAGCATCACGCCGGCCACGGACGATGCCTTGCGCGAGCGCGTTCGTGGCGAACTGGGTTGCATGGATGCATGGCCGATTCAGCGCGAAACGTATGCGCAATGGGTGATCGAGGACCGCTTCTGCAACGAACGGCCACCGTTCGAGCTGGCCGGCGTCACCATGAGCCACGACATCGCCGGCTACGATCGCGCGAAACTGCGCCTGCTCAACGGCGCACATTCCACACTGGCCTATCTCGGCTCGCTGATGAACCTGGAGACGGTCGCCGAGGCGATGAACCAGCCGCTGCTCGCCGGCTTTGTGGAACGCCTGATGCGTGGAGCCATTGCACCGGTGATCGCGTTGCCGCAGAACCTGGACGCATCCGCGTATATCGATGCGATTCTCGCACGCTTCCGCAACCCCGCCATCCGCCATCGCCTGGCGCAAATTGCATGGGATGGTTCGCAGAAATTGCCGGTGCGGCTGCTCAGCACGATGGCCGAGGCGCTCGTTGCGAATCAATCGATCGACGCGCTGTGTCTTTCTATTGCGGCGTGGATGCAGTTCGTCCGCCGGCAAGCCCGCCTCGGCGTGGCGTTGGCCGATCCACTCAATGATGTATTGACGGCCATAGGCCGCGCTTGCACCGGCGATGCTGCCTGCGACGTGAATGCCTTCCTGCAACGGGATACGGTCTTCGCCCCACCGTTGTCGCGGGATGCGCGATTCATTCACGCCTTGCAAGCCGCGTATGCCGCGCTCGCGGACGGCTCGCCGGCATCGATCTCACAAGCATTGACCGCAGTGATGAATGGGGACACATGATGAAACGCGTTCTGGCCGCCCTGGCTTTGCTCGCACTGCTGACCGCTCCGGCCATAGCCACGGAGCTGCCGAAGATCGTGATGGAAAACGGCGCCAGCCAGCTGATCGTGCACGGCAAGCCGTATCTCATTCTTGGTGGTGAACTCGGCAATTCATCCGCAGGCACCGCTGCACAGGCGGAGTCGATCCTGCCCCGCCTGGCTGGGCTGCACGTGAACACGGTACTGATGCCGGTGGCCTGGGAGCAGATCGAACCGGCGGAAGGCCAGTTCGATTTCCATCTGCTCGATCATTGGATCGACGTGGCCAGGAAAAACCGGATGCATCTGGTCCTGCTGTGGTTTGGCAGCTGGAAGAACGGCTTTTCCGACTACGCACCGGCCTGGGTGAAAGCCGATACGCGGCGCTTTCCCCGCGCACGCGCGATCGACGGCGCGCCGCTGGATATCCTCTCGACCTTCGGTGAAGAAACCCTGCGCCTGGACAGCCGCGCGTTTGCCGGGCTGATGGCACATCTGCGAACGAAAGATCCCGAGCAGACCGTGCTGATGGTGCAAGTGGAAAACGAGGTAGGCCTGGTCGGAGATCGCAGGGATCGCTCCGCGGAAGCCGACCGCGCGTTCGCCGGCGACTTACCGCCAGCGTTGATACAGGCCCTGCTGGCGAAACGCGCGACGTTGACGCCGGAACTCGCCGCGCACTTCAATCCGCAAGGACATACCTGGAAGGACGTCTTCGGCGACGCCGCGGACGAAGCGTTCATGGTCTGGCGCTACGCCACGTATGCCGACACGGTTGCGCGTGCCGGCAAGCAACAGTACGCACTGCCCATGTACATGAACGCCCAGTTGCCGGCGCCACTCGAGCGCGCCGGCGAATATCCCAGCGGCGCCTCGTATCCCTATTACCAGCAGATCTACCAGGCGATCGCCACGCATATCGACTTCTATGCGCCGGACATCTATTGGCCCGAATTTGCGCACTGGGTGCAGCGTTACCAGGCCCTGGGCAACCCGGTGTTCGTGCCGGAAGCGAAAATCGATAGCGCGCCGTACAACGCTTTATTTCTCTACGGCGAAGCCAAGGGCTTCGGTTTCTGTCCGTTCGGTATCGACAGCCTGGTTCCGCCTAAAGACAAAGCCGATCCGATGCCATTGGTGATGCAGGTCTATGCTGCACTCGATCAACTTGGTGACCAGCTCGTTCAAGCGCAGGCGGCGGGCCGCACGCGCGGCCTGGTGCTGCATGCAACGAGTCCACGGCCGACGCAGACGGTTTCGCTAGGTGGTTATCTTTTTACGGCGACGCTGGCGCGCTCCTGGCCGGAGAAGCGCTTGTTGACCAACGATGGCGCCATGCTCGTGCTCGAATCCGGACCTGACGAGTTTTATGTCGTGGGCAGTGGGCTGACCGTCACCATGACGCGCGATCCGGATACGGATGCCCGCGTCGCCGGCATTGCAAGCATTGAAGAAGTGTCGCGGTCGAGTGGTGCGGATTGGAAGGTCGAGCGGCGCTTGAATGGGGACCAGAGCAATCAGGGCAGACAGCTCAGCATGGATGCCAGCCAGATGCACATCTATCGTGTGCGTTTGTATGCAGCGGAGCGGTAGTTTCGTCACTTGCCGTGATCAGCCCCCTCCCCTGCGGCAGTAGGGGAGGGTTGGGGTGGGGTTGCTTGTGCTTTAGCGTTTAGCCCAATGTCGCCAGGATATGTCTTATAGCGGCGTACAGTCCCCGCCGCTCGCTTCGCTCGCACCCCACCCTGCCCTCCCCTACTATCGCAGGGGAGGGGACACTCTCAAGACATCACAACTTGTACGCCCGCTTCGGCAAGTTGTACGCAAGCTCGACCGCCAACTCCGCCGCCTCATCCTCATCCAGGCGATGCTCGGCCACCAGTTTGGCAAGAAACGCGCAATCCACACGACGCGCCACGTCATGGCGGGCCGGAATCGATAGAAACGCACGCGTGTCGTCGTTGAAGCCAACCGTGTTGTAGAACCCGGCACTGCTCAACGTCCATTCGCGAAACCGCCACATGCCCTCCGGCGCATCGTGGAACCACCATGCGGGCCCCAGGTACAACGCCGGGTAATGCCCAGCCATGGGTGCCAGTTCGCGGCTATAGGTGCTCTCGTCCAGGGTGAAAAGAATCAGCTTGAAGTTCGGCTCGTTGCCGAACCGATCGAGCAAAGGCTTCAGCGCATGGACGTAATCGGTGCGCAGTGGAAGGTCCGCCCCTCTGTCGCGTCCATAGCGTTCGAACAGGCCGCGATTGTGGTTGCGGAAGCATCCAGGGTGAAGCTGCATGACAAGCCCGTCTTCCAGACTCATCGCGGCCATCTCGGTGAGCATTTGCGCGCGGAACAGCTCGGCATCGTCCGTGCTTCCCTTGCCGCGCACGATCCGATCGAACAGCTTGCCGGCCTCGGCCGCGGAAAGGTTCGCGGTCGCCGCGGTGGGATGCCCATGATCCGTAGAAGTCGCGCCGTTTTCGGCAAAAAAAGCGCGACGCTTGCGGTGCGCCCGCAGATACCCGCGCCAGTCGTACACATCCTCGCCGGTGATCTCACCGAACGTCTGCAGCGCCGACGGAAACTGTTCGTGTTCGGGGTCAATCACGAGATCGGGTCGATATGCCGTGATCACCCGCCCGCTCCATCCGCTGGCGCGAATGGCGGCGTGGTGTTGCAACGAATCGATCGGTGATTCGGTCGTTGCCAGCACCTCGATGCGGAAGCGTTCGAACAACGCGCGTGGACGGAACTCCGGCCGTCCCAGGGCGGCTGTGATGTGGTCGTAATACATATCCGCCGTTCGCCCTTCCAGCCGTATACGCAAGCCGAACACGTCGTGGAAGACATGGTTCAGCCACATGTACGACGGCGTGCCGCGAAACAGATGGAAGTTTTGTGCAAACACCCGCCACGCGGCGCGGGGATCGACGCTGGCGCGCGAGCCGTCGCGGCGCGGAATGCCCAGGGTGTCGAGCGAAATGCCCTGGCTGTAGAGCATGCGGAACACGTAGTGATCCGGCACCAGCAGCAATTCGGTGGCATTGGCGAACGGTGCGTTGTCCGCGAACCACGCCGGATCGGTATGGCCATGCGGACTGATGATCGGCAAGCCGGCGACCTGCGCATACAACTGGCGGGCGATCGCACGCTGCGTGGCATCAGACGGAAAAAGACGATCCTGATGCAGCTTGAAAGGAAGCATCGCGAGTTTCATAGCGTAGGAAAATTCCAGGAAGTGATAGGTCGAATCAGCCGGCTCATAACAATGCTCTTACTCACCAGAGTTGTCGGTATGGCTCACAGGAATAGGTGGTAATTCCAGCACCACGGGCCGCAACCGCGGCGCCAGCGCATGCACCACGGCAAGCGCGATCAGGTAAGCCGAACCCGCCAGCATGAACACCGGCACATAACTGCCAGTGGCCTGCAGCAAGAGCCCAATGACGGTAGATATCAGCATGCCGCCGACGGCCCCCGCGAACCCGCCCATACCCACTACCGAGGCAACGGCACGGCGCGGAAACATGTCCGACGCCAGCGTATAGACGTTGGCCGACCAGCCCTGATGCCCGGCCGTCGCCATGCCGATGAGCGCGACGGCTAGCCAAAGATGACTGGCTTTTGCCGCAAAGACGACCGGCATGATCAGCCATACACAGACAAACATGGCGCCTTTGCGTGCGCGGTTCGCGCTCCAGCCGAGCCTGATGAGCCGGCCGGCCAGCCAGCCTCCGGCGATGCTGCCCAGATCGGCAAGCAGAAAGATGGCGATCAGCGGCAAGCCAAGTTCCATCAAGCTCAAGCCATATCGCGCATGCAGAAATTTCGGCAACCAGAACAGGAAAAACCACCAGATCGGATCGGTGATGAATTTGGCGGCGACCAACGTCCAAGCTTGACGATGCTGCAACAGTTGCGACCACGGCACGCGTATCCCAGTGGACGGCTCATGCCCGATGTATGCCCGCTCGGCAGCGGACAGCCTGGGTTGTTCGCCCGGCGTTCGATACGTGCGCAGCCACATCACCAGCCATATGGCACTTAGCGCGCTGGTGCAAAGAAAAGCCGCCTGCCAACCCCAGCGTACTGCAACGACCGGCACCAGCATCGGCGCAACGATCGCGCCAACGTTCGAACCGGAATTGAAGATGCCGGCGGCCAGCGCACGCTCCCGCTGTGGAAACCATTCGGCCACCGCCTTGATCGCTGCCGGAAAATTGCCGGATTCCCCCAGGCCCAGCGCAAAGCGCGCCACAGCGAAACTGACGACGCCAGTAGCCAGCGAATGGCCGGCTGCGGCAAGGCTCCACATGCCAATCGACAACGCGTAGCCGATACGGGTACCGAACTTGTCGATGATCGCCCCGGCACCGAGCAGGCCAATCGCATAGGCCGCCTGGAATGCGGTGACGATGTAGCTGTACTGGAGTTCGTTCCAGCCGATTTGTTGTTGCAGGAACGGCGCCAGCACGCCCAGCACCTGGCGGTCGGTGTAGTTGATGGTGGTTGCCAGCAACAGCATGGCGCACACGCGCCAGCGGTACGTGCCGACTTTCGCAACGGGCGATGACGTTATGCTTGTTTCGCCTGGTTTATCCATGTCGGGTATAGCCCCACTCGCATTCGGCCATTTTCCAGCCCTTCATCGCACATCGGCGTGCCCGGCCCGGGGGCGCCCTTGTCGGCGCGCCGTTTCTTGTGCCCACGGCGACACCAATTGTTAGCGCTATCATTATCACAGGCAAACGCAAAAGCCACCTTGCATAGCCGCAACACGCCTTTTCCCGGATGGAATCAGGCCTTTAATCGCCGTTTTCGCGGCCATTTTCCTCAGCCACGGCGATCGAAAGCGCTTCATGCTGCCCTGCAGCGTGCCAGTCAAAAATGTTAGCGCTACCTTTCATTACCCGGAGCGACCGGCATGGCAGGCAGCCATCACGCCACAAGACTTCACCGGACGTTCGACGGCACAACCAAAGCCATAAGAATTTGGAGGGAGGGGAGTACGGTGCAAAAGCTAGTTGCAAGAACCATGTTGTCGCGTGCGTTGACGCTTGCCCTGCTTGGCGCAGCAAGTGCGGCCTATGCACAGGACACATCGACATCATCGCCGGCGCCTGCGCAAAACCAGGCACCCGCAAACACGAAGAACCAGGCGCAGCCATCGTCTTCGACGCAGCCCAAACAGCTCGCAACCGTCAACGTCAGCGGCGGCTATCGCAACAGTATCGAGTTCTCGACCAACGCCAAGCGTGATGCGACGAACGTCGTGGATACCGTGTATGCGGAAGACATCGGCAAGTTTCCCGATTTGAACATTGCCGAATCGCTGAATCGCGTACCAGGCGTGCAGCTGACGCGTGACGTCGATGGCGAAGGCAAGAACATCCAGATTCGTGGCCTTGGTACCGACTTCACCAAGATCCTGCTCAACGGCAACCAGATCTCCGTGGCATCTGCCGGCACGCTCAATGCGCAGAACCAGAACCGCGAGGTGGATCTTGACCTGCTGCCCACCGAGTTCTTCACGCAGCTGACGGTGAACAAGACGCCGCAAGCCGACATGACGGAGGGCGGCGTTGCCGGCGTGGTCGACATGCGTACGACGCGCCCGTTCGACAATCCAGGCACGCATCTGACGTATTCCGCGCAAGCCAGCTATGGCTCCGTCGGCAAGGACGTCAAACCGCGTGGCGCGATCATCGGCAGCTGGACCAATGCATCCAATACGTTCGGCGTACTGGTCGGTCTGCAAGCTTCGCAGAACGACTACGACGTACGCGGGTTCGAAACCGTCGGCTGGACCACGCCGCATCTGAGCGCGGCGCAATGCGGTATCGCATCAGGTTCTTGCAGCCCGGCAGGCAGTAGTTGGTTTGTTCCGGGCACGGTACCGGCCGGTGCCGGTGCCGGGCTGACGGCGGGCCAGACCATCGACAACGCCTGGTTGCTGGCCCACAACCCGGGCCTCAATACCGAACAGATTGCCAATGCGCTGATTCCGCGCCTGGCACGCCAGTCGTACATCCAAGGTATCGACGACCACCAGTCCGGACTGCTGTCGTTCGAGTTCCGTCCGGACGAACGCGCGCATTTCTATTTCGATTCGTTGTTCTCCAAGAAGGAAAACGACTTCAACCGCCTGGACATGGATCTGGTCGGCCGCAATGGCGCGATGATTCCCGTGAACATGCAGGTGGACAAGAACAACGTGGTGACCAGTGCCACGTTTGCGAACGCGCAGTACTTCCTGGAAGCCGAACCCTATTCGGAACACCTGAAGTTCTACAACCTCAATCCGGGTGGCGAGCTGCTATTCGGCAGCGACGAGAACATCAAGCTGGATTTTCAGGGTTACGTGCAGCGCAGCTGGTATCTGGCCCAGAAGCCGTCGTTTCTGGTGCAGACGCCGCTGGGCCAAGGCACCACGGTCAGCTACAGCGACAATGGCGGCAATTACCCGATCATTACGCCGAGCGTCAATCTCAACAACCCGAACCTCGGCTGGCAGTACTACCGTGTCAACGTGCAGAACGAAGCGCGTGTCACCACCAATAAGGGCACGCGCGAAGATCTGCAGATCGGCGAAGACGACAGCAACATCAGAGTCGGCATTGCGTACGATGACATCGCGCGCAACATCACGGCGTTCGACAACAGCACCGCTTATGGCAATGAGGTCCAGGCCAAGATTCCGAACGGTGCGTGGTCGCAGTATCTGTCGCCCGGTCCCTACGGCTTCATCCAGGCCAACTACCCGGCGCTGATGAATGCCACGAATTACGGCTATTACTACGCCACCGCACCGCTCACCACCGCCGCGGCGTCGGGCGCCAACACGTCCTTCCTGGAAGAGAGCAGCTGGGCGTGGTATCTGGAAGGCAACCACAAGTTCGATCTATGGGGTCACGACCTGCGCGCCAACGTGGGCATACGCCATGCCTACACTGACCAGACCATCGCCGGTCCCTCGTCCATCGGCGGCCAGCTGCAGTATGTGAACCTGAAGCACGATTACGGCGCGTATTTGCCGTCGTTCAACCTGGCATACAACGCTACCGACAACGTGATACTGCGTCTGGCGGGCTCGCGTTCGCTGACGCGCCCCGACCCCAGCGCGATGGTGCCGAACACCAACTTCAGTGATCCCTCGGCGGAAACCGCGACCCAGGGCAATCCGAAGCTGGCGCCCTATATTTCCACCAACCTGGATTTCGGCGGCGAGTGGTACACCGGTAGCGAGGGTTACGTCGCGCTGGATCTGTTCGGCAAGCGTATCAACGGCTTCACGGTCAACGGTGTCAACCTGATTCCCTTCACCCAGCTTGGCGTGCCGTATGCAAGCCTGACGCCGCAGCAGCAAGTCGCCATCCAACAGCGTGGCGGCCCCAATGCAGCGGTCGTGCAGGTGCAGCAGCAGGTCAACGCCGACGGCACGCTGTTCCTGAGAGGCGCCGAAGCCACCTGGGTGCAGCCGCTGGATTTCATCTACAAAGGCCTGGGAATACAGACCAACTACACGGTGGTGTCGCAGCGGAACATCGGTAGCGGCGTACCGGCGCAGGCAGTGGGTATCTCACCGCATACCTATAATCTGACCGGCTATTGGGAAGGATACGGCACGACGGTTCGCGTGTCGTATACCTGGAACTCGGATGCCATCGCCTCGACGCTGAATCAGAATGGCCTTCCATTCGGCCAGATCAAGCAGGATGCACGCGGCCAATTGGATATGTCGGCCAGTTACGAGTTCGCACACTTGCCGTCGAAGCCGATGGTGACGTTGAATTTCATCAATATGACCAAGGCTTCGTTACGCCAGACGTTTACGTACAGCAATGCCACGTATACCTACTACTCCCCGGGCTATACGATTCTGCTCGGCGTACGCGGCAGCTTCTGATCGTCACGCAGGCTCATGACGTATCGCGGCCCGTCAGGAGTCTTTCGGACTTGAGTGGTCGAGGCGAAAATTCGACTGTGCGAGGACAGATTTTCGCCGATTCGCCGACCCATAGTGGTTCTATGGGTCAAGAATCGACGGAAATATGGACCGCACAGGCGGATTTGCAGCCCGGCCAACTCAAGTCCGAAAGACTCCCGGAGCTGCCAGACGGGCTGCATCGCATCCGGAACCTTCAGGACGCATGAAAAAAACACATCCAACGCTCTCGGTGATTGAAAAAATCGGCTACAGCCTGGGCGACCTTGCTGCGAACCTGATTTTCCAGACGCTGGTGACGTTCCTCGCTTTCTTCTACACCGACGTATTCCGGATTCCTGCCGGCACGGCGGCGACCATCATTTTCATTGTCGGCATGCTCGGCGCGTTCGTGTTTACACCGGTGATGGGATTGATTGCCGACCGCACCCATACACGCTGGGGCAAGTTCCGCCCGTGGGTGCTATGGACGGCCATACCCTTCGGTGCGCTCTCTCTGCTCGCCTTCACCACGCCCTCGCTTGGCGGGCACGCAAAGGTCACTTACGCGCTGGTGACGTATTCGTTGCTGGTCGCCGTCTATGTCGCCAACAACTTGCCCTATTCCGCACTGAGCGGCGTACTGACCGGCAGCATGGCCGAGCGCAACAGTCTTTCCTCCTATCGCTTTGTGGCGGTGATGGTGGCGCAGTTCATCATCCAGGTGCTGTTGCTGCCGTTGGTGCTGATACTTGGCGGCGGCGACAAAGCGCGCGGATTTCATGGCGCGATGACGTTGTTCGCCATCGTTGGCACGGTGTTCTTCCTGATGACCTTTTTCACGACCAGGGAGCGCATCGTCCCGCACCGCGAGCAAGCATCGAGCATTCGTGAAGACCTGGTTGATCTGCTGCGCAACCGGCCGTGGCAAATCATGCTGGCCGTGACCATCCTGGTGTTCATCAATCTCGCACTGAAAGGCGGGATGTATATCTACTACTTCAAGTATTACCTCAGCGATGCGCAGCTTTCTTCATTTCTCGACGGCATCGGTTTCGACGGTTTCATCGCTGGCTTGAACCGGTTGCTTGCAGCGCTTGGCTTGACCGAATTCCGCTGGCCGAAAGATGCGCCGACGTCGGCGTTCAGCCTGTTCAATGCGCTCGGCATCATATTCATGATCGTCGGCATCGGCTTTTCCAAACGGCTGGCAGACCGGTTCGGCAAGCGCAACGTGTTCAGTGGCGCACTGTTGGCGTCCACCCTTTTCCTGCTTGCTTTCTACTTCTATCCGCCGAACGCGGTGGCCGCGGTTGTTGTTTCTTACATTTTTCACGGCTTTTTCTATGGCATCACCATACCGCTGCTGTGGGCGATGATCGCCGATGTGGCGGACTACTCCGAGTGGAAAAACCGCCGCCGCGCCACGGCCATCATCTTCTCCGCCATGTTGTGCGGATTGAAAGTGGGACTCAGTGTCGGCGGCGCCCTGGTGGCGGGCATTCTCGCTTTCTATGGTTACCACGCCGATGCGCCGGCGCAGTCCGCCGATGCCGTGACCGGCATTCGCCTGGCGGTGAGCGTGCTGTGCTGCATACCTTTCCTGGCCGCTGTGGCGCTGATGCTCCTGTACGAGATCGACAAGCCCCTGGAGCTGCGTATCGAGCGGGAGCTGGACGCGCGCCGGCTTGAGGCTGCCCAGCCGACCTGAATTCCACAACAACTTTCTCGATGGATTTGTTCGATGTCCGACGAAACGGAAAAGCGCGACTTGCCCACGCTGGCCGCCAGCGCCATCTCATCGCCACTGGTCACACACCTGTATACCGCCGATCCCTCCGCGCATGTATTCAACGGCACGCTCTACATCTATCCCTCGCACGATATCGAGGGCGGCACGCCCTTCAACGATAACGGCGATCATTTCTGCATGGAGGACTACCACGTCTTCCGCATGGATTCACCCGACAGCAAAGCCGTCGATTGCGGCGTAGCGCTGCACGTGAACGACGTGCCCTGGGCGGCGCGGCAAATGTGGGCGCCGGATGCCGCCAGCAAGGATGGGCGTTACTACCTTTATTTTCCCGCCAAGCGCGCAGACGGCATTTTCCAGATCGGCGTCGCGATGTCGGAACGTCCGGAAGGGCCATTCATCGCGGAGCCGGAACCTATTCGCGGCAGCTATTCGATCGATCCTGCGGTTTACGAAGATGACGATGGCGCCCATTACATGTATTTCGGCGGCATCTGGGGCGGGCAGCTGCAGAAGTATCGCGACAACGTGTATGCCTCGATCAACGAGGAGCCCATGGCGGACGAGCCTGCGCTGGGGCCACGTATCGCGCGGCTAAGCGATGACATGCGGCAGTTTGCCGAAGCGTCGCGCGAAGTCGTCATCGTCGATCAGAACGGACAGCCGCTGCGGGCAGGCGATCATGCTCGCCGCTTCTTCGAAGCACCGTGGCTGCACAAGCATCAGGGCACGTATTACTTCTCCTACTCCACCGGCGATACGCATTTCATCTGCTACGCCACCGGCGACAATCCCTATGGTCCATTTACCTACCAGGGACAGATCTTGAGCGAGGTCGTTGGCTGGACCACACATCACTCGATTTGCAAGTTTGCAGGCAAGTGGTATCTGTTCTACCACGACTCCATTTTGTCGGGCGGCGCGACGCATCTGCGCTCGATAAAGATGACGGAGTTGCGTCATGATGCGCAGGGACGAATCCTGCGCATTGATCCCTATGGACGCTGACCCTACTCGCATTCCTCCACATGACCCCGCCCAGGCACCCTTGGCGCCCGGCTCTCGCCTACAGATTCGCCACGGCGAATTGGTCGTCGACATGGCGCCGGAAGCCGGCGGGCGCATCGCACAGATCACCCGCAACGGCATGCCATGGCTGGTCGATTACGATGCGGAGCATGCAGCGATGATCGCCTGGGGCTCCTATCCCATGGTGCCCTGGGCTGGCCGCATTCGGCGTGGTCGGTTTCGCTTTGAGGGGCAGGATTACCAGCTGCCGATCAATCTTGGCGACCACGCCATCCATGGTGTTGCCTTAGCCATGCCATGGCAGGTCGACGTGCAGGCGTTCTCGCATGTCGAACTTTCACTTGCGCTACCCACGGATGAGCGCTGGCCGTTTGGTGGCTCTGTCCATCAACGTATTGAAGTGCACGAGGATCAGGTACGGATGACGCTAACGGTACGGGCCGGCAAGCGCGCGATGCCAGCGACGATCGGATGGCATCCATGGTTTCAAAAGCCTGATCGCGTCGATATCCATCCTGGCCAGGTCTATCCGCGCGATGCGGAAGGTATTGCCACCCTGCCCTTGGCCGAGCCACCGCCTGGGCCTTGGGACGATTGCTTTCTCAATGATCGGCCCGTGCTCATGCATAGGCTTGGTCAAAGCGTTCGACTCACGTCGGATTGCAATCATCTGGTGGTCTATGACGAACCAACGCACGCTACGTGCATCGAGCCGCAAAGCGGTCCGCCCGATGCGTTCAACCTTGCACGTGCGGCGCACTTGCCACCGCATTCGTCTCTTTCGGCATGGTTGCTGCTGGAATGGCTGAAATAGCGCGGCGCGGAGTTGGGCGTCGCAAATAACTCGCGCCCTGAAAGCAGGTGTTCCTGCTGGCCATCATTCCCGCAAAAGCGGGAATATATTTTGCTCTGACGCATCCCCGAACATGGATTCCCGCTTTCGCGGGAATGACGGCCTTGCGAGTGGAAGTTTGTAGGTTGAGATGGCAATCCCGGCATCACCATGCATCTAGCTTGCGATACTGGGATTTGCGTTGCTCATCCCAGTCTGCATTTCATCGCCGCAACGGATATTCCAGCGGAGGAGCTTTCTCGCCGCGCAACGGTGCAAGCGACTGGAATTTCTCCTCATATTCGTCAGTGATCTGCTTGGCATCGTCGCTGTTGGAGATCACGCGTGGCGTGATCAACACGACCAATTCCGTACGAGTCTTGTTCTTATCCGTCGATCCGAACAACTTGCCAAGAATGGGAATACGACTCAAGAACGGAACACCAACATCGGTATTAGTATCCTGCTGCTGGATGAGGCCACCGAGCAACACGGTCTGACCATTCTGTACGCTTAGCTGAGTAGCTATCTGGCGTTGCGCGATGGTGTAATTGCCCTGCGAATTGGCACTAGCACTGGGCGTGCTGACCTGCTGATCAATATTGAGATAAATCAGACCACCCGGGTTCACCCGCGGCTGCACATCCAGGATGACGCCGGTACTGATGTATTGCACCTCACCAACCGTGCTTCCCGTTGTCGTACCCCCCAAGCCGGTGTAGTAGGTCTGGTTTACGGGTATCTGGTCACCTACCGTGATGTGTGCAATTTGATTATTGAGCACGACCAGTGACGGTGCAGAAAGCGTCTTGGTATTGGTACTGGTTTCCAGTGCATTGAGTGCAACTTGGAACTTTCCGTTCGAGCTCAGGAATGAATAAAAGAAAGGCTGTCCCCCGTAGGTATTAGACGCAGTGCTGCCATTCCCAATGCCGCCACCTAAGCCAATCATACGGTGCGCATAAGGATTGCCAGGCGTATACGATGAAACGCCGCTGCTGTTGGTGGTGCTCTGCCCGCCAGCAAGGCCCTGCAAATACCACTGCACACCAAACTGGAAGTCGCCCGTCAACGCGACCTCAAACACCCTCGTCTCGATTTGCACCTGCAATGGCGCAACGTCGAGTTGTTTGATCACACTAAGCATTTCCAGCCACTGCGCAGGGCGCACGCGCACCAGCAGTTGATTGTTGCCGCTAACCGAACCAATACGGATGCTGCCGTCTTTCGAGCTGTAGCCTTGATCCTGGCTTTGGTTGTTGGCCAATCCACCATTCATACCGACACCACTTACGCCAGTACTACCGCCAGTGCCTCCGATCGACGAGGAACCAAAGCCACTACCACTGGAGTACGAATTGCTGCCGGTACTAGTGCTACCCAGGCCGCTGGAAAGCCCACCGGTGCCGGTGGTGGAACTACCAAAGCCACCCGCCGTACTGCCCATGCCACTGCTATTGCCACCGGCATTGTTGCCTATACCGAGAGTGGTAGCGCCACCAGCACCCGGTGCGACTGAACCACCACGGTCGGAGCTGCCGCTGGCGTTGTCGGTATAGATCTGTGCCAGATAGTGCGCCAAATCGGCGGCGGCAATGTTGCGCACGTCGTACACATACAGCTGCGGCTCGTTACCGCCGCCCAGATCGATCTTGGCAATCCAGTCGCGGATTTCGCTGAGGTAGCTCGGCTGCGTACTGATCACCACCAGCGCATTGGTGCGCTTGATCGGAATGAAGCGGAACATGCCGGCCAACGGTGTATCGCCCTTGGGACCGAACATGCCATCGAGCTGCGGCATCAATTCTTCGACGTTGGCATGCTGCAGGTTGAACACGCCGACTGACATGCCATGCAGCCAGTCCACATCGAAGGTGTGGATGGTGCGGCTGTAGTTGTCGAGTTCGTCAGGCGTACCGGAGACAACGATGACGTTGCGTGCGTTGTCGACCAGCAGGATGGAATCTGCACGCGCGAACGGCTTCAGCAGCTTTTGCATCTGATCCGCGGCAACGTAGTGCAGCGGGAACAGGCGCGCCTGCAGGCCGCCGGCGGGTGCTGCCGCGCCGAGGCTTGGTGCGACATTGCCTGCCACGGCGTCCTTGTCCGACATCACGACATAGCGGCCGTCGGTTTTCACCAGTGCGTTGTGTGTCCACGACAACAGCGTTTCCAGAATCGGCATCGCCTGGCTGCTGTCTACCGGTTCGGAGGTGGAGAAAGAGATGTTGCCTTGCACGCCTGGCACGATGGTGTAGTTCTCGTGCAGCAGATCGCCGAGGATCGCCTTGACCACCGCCTGCACGGGCTGGTTTTCGAAATTGAACGTCACCGCGCCAGCGCCCGAGGCGGGACGGCGCGGCGTGGCAAGCTCAGTCGGCCGAACGAACTGGCCAGTACCTGACTTGATGCTGGCCACGGCCGGTGCCGCCGGCGTGTTGTTGAGGTTGTTGTTCAGCGGCTCCGGCTGTGGCGCAGGCTTTTCAGTGCCGGCCACTGCTTCACGTTCCAGCTCATGGTTGTCCTGCACCATCGGCTTGTTGGCCGCACAGCCGCTCAGGAAGACCGCCAGCGCGATGGCGCCGATGCGCAAGGCATGGCGAGAGTTAAGTTGCATGCGCGTGTGTGACATGTATCAGTGTTCTCCCTGATTCCCTTGTTGCTGTTGGGAACGCTGCTTAAGGATGGCGGCCCTGAGTTTCTGCAAGCGCTCCGCCTGCGCATTGTTGGGTGGCGGCGGTGGCGGTGGGGTCTGGCGCATCATCTCGCCATTTTGTGGTTGCGGTGTTCCCGGTCCTGGTCCTGGTGGCGGGTTCATCGGCACCGCGCCCTGCGGTGCATTGGACGTACCGGCCGGCTGATCTATAGGAGCGCCGGCAGGCAGCTTCAGTTCCGTGCGTCCGCTGGGCGAGGTGAAAATGGCCGAGCGAGGTAATACCTGGAGGAGCTTCCAGTTGCTATCGGGCAAAGTCGCGCCCTCGCGTACGCTGACCTGTTTGTCGTCGTCGCCCTTGCCGTTGACGGGGCCGAGCAGGGCCATGCGCAGCTTGGGCGTCAGAATGATGCCAGTGAGCTGCAGATCGCCCAGGCTTACCCCTTCGCTGCCGCCGCCCTGGGTGACGATCGGCTTGCGATCGGCGCTGAACAAGGGGTGGTCCCAGGTTTGCGCATAGCTCGGCAGCGGTGGCGGGGTAGGTAGCGGGACGGCGCGCGCGGCAGGCAGCGGCGGCACCGGGCGTGGAGAATCCCAGCTTACGCCGCGGCCTGCGCCGATCAGCAGCGATGCCAGTGCGATGCCAAGCACCGCGACGGCAACGCCAAAAACAGGGGTGAGACGACGCTGGGCGGCGGCATTCATTCGTCGTCCCCTCCGGCGGGTTGTTCCGTCGGCCCGGATGCATTGGACGGTGCACCGGATGTATTGGACGACCGCACGTAGCCGGCCAGCGTGAACTGCACTTCCAGCGGCGCGACATTCTTTTGCTGGTTCACCAGCGGATTGCGGTACACGCTGAAATCCTGCACGAACAAATACGGCTTGCTTTTCTCGAGCGTGTACAGCAATCCGACCAGCGGTTGCATGTCGCAATGAAGGCTGATGCTGACGACGACCTTCTGATAAGGGTCGTTCGATGTCGTGCCCGGATTGTTCACCGGCATCTTCTGGCTGACTTCGCAGCTGCCTTCTTGCGCAAACTTGGCAGCATCGTCCACCACACGCTGCATCAGCCCCGCAGAGGCCGCGTTGGGATCGTTCTCCGGCAGGAAGGTGCTGCTGTCGGTCTGGTTGTGGCCGAGCTCTTCGATGCGCTTGAGCAATTGCGGCTTTTCGGCAATGGCCGCGGCATAGCGGCCTTGCGTGTCGCGCAGGTCATCCATCTGGCTGTCGATGTCGCGTAGCGGCGCAACGAACCACCAATGCAGCAGCAGGAAATACGCAAGCACCAGCACGAGCACGAGCAAGCCGATTGCGGCAATGCGGCTTTCCGCCGGTTTCATGGTGCGCATCTTCATGGCTTGCCTCCCGCGCTGCTGCTCGCGGCGGGCTTGCCGGCGGAGGGTTTGTGCAGTTGCGCATCCATGAAGAAGCGTTCTTTGTTGGTGGCCGGATCGCGCTGGATCACGCCCTGGAAGTTCGCACCGGTAAGCAGCTTGCTGCCCTGCAGGACATCGATCAACGATGCCGCTTTCGCGCTCTGACCCTGGATGCCGACGCGGCCGGAACTATCGACCGTGAAGCGCTCCAGCCAGGTGTCGTCCGGAATGCGCGCCGTGAGGTCTTGCAGCACATCCACGACTGCCACGGAATCGGTCTTGCGCTTGGCCAGGAAGCCGGCGGCGCCGGTGCTGTCCTCTAATTGCTTGCGCAGCTGCGCAATCTTCTGCGCGTCGGCGCGCATGTCGTCGACCTGGCTTTGCATGGCAGCCAGCGCTTCCTGACGGTTGTGCAGGTATTGGCCAAGGCACCACACCAGCAGCAGCACCGCGGTGACGATAAGGGAAAGATTGAGCCGGCGGCGCGGATCGCGATGCGCACGCGCCATCTCCGGCGGCAGCAGGTTCACGCCGAGTCGTGCGTCGCCATTGCACAAATCCACGGCATCGATCGCAATGCCTGCATTGCGCAGATGTTCAAGCTTGGCATCGATCGCGCCGCGCGTGACCACCACGAGTTCAGCGGCGATGCGCCCGGCGGGTGCGGGGCCTGGCAGTTCGCGCAGGTCGTAATACACCTGGTCGACGCGGAACGGGGTTTGCCGATCCATTTCGAACGCGCCGATCTGGCGCAGGTTGTCGCGCGCGGCCTCGGGCAGCATCAGGCGCCGGCGCAACACGGCTTCTTGCGGCAAGCACAACGCCAGGCGTAGATCCTGACGATCAACATCAGCTACGGCGGTATTCAACAGGGCTTGCTGCTCGGGCGCATCCAGCGTATCGCTCCACGGCGCCGACGTTTGCGGCTGGCCGCTGCGGCGCACAGACCACTCGCCATCGTGATGATGCAACAGGCACCACACGTTGCCGCCGCTGAAAAACGTCTGCCAGCGTGCGGGCAGCAGCGTGCGCAACTCGCCCCACCACCAGGTGAAAAAGGCCGGCAACGGCGAGCCGCGCCATGCACGGCGTGCACGTTCAAGCTGCGGTCGCAGTGTCTGCGTAGCGGAATTCACTCCCCATCTCCCTCTTGCCAGCGCAGCACCGCAAAAGCCTGCGAACCGGGCCGATATCCTTGCAAGCGTACCGTGACACGCAAAATCGCGCGCGTGCCGTCGGCGAGCTCGGCCTCTGAACGAATACTATGCGTGATGCCATTGTTGGCGACCAGCCCCGCGGCGGCGTTGGCACCTGCCGAAGAAGTTGGACGCGCGGCGATGATCGCTGCGGCATGTTGCAGATCCATGCCAGGAACCGAAGCCAGTGCGAGCAGCGGCGCCGTATTCGGGTCGGGACTGGCGCGGCCGGACCAAATCGTGACGTAGGGCGCAATGTTTGCGTAGATATCGGGCGTGACGCCAAGCACCATTTGCAGCTCTTCCACGCTGGCAAACGGACCGTTACGCGGACCGTAGTCGCGGCCGGCCGCCGTGTAAGCCGCCTTGCGCTGAGCGATCTGTTGCGGCGAAATCGGAAAGCTGCGCCAATCCACGATGGCCTGCGTAATCTCGCTGGCATGCGGGGCATCGACGCCTGCGTTCTGGAACAGGCGGGTAAGCACATCGGGCGACGCGGCATTCAGATCCACCTTGCCGCTTTCCGAGGTGACCGACACGCCGACCTTGGCATGCTCGAATTCGAACGGATAGACACGGCCATCGCCGATCCAACGATCGTTGACGTTGGGTGCCTGCAACGCATAGATCGCACGCATCACACCAGCCTCCGCGGCGTAATGCGCTTGTGCCTGCTGGAATTGATAGCTCGACTGCAAACCTTCCGTGTGCGCGAGCACCGCGTAGCCGCCGAGCAGGATGGCGAGCAAGGTGCATGCCCACATCACCAGCAGCAGGGCCACGCCACGTTGGTGTTTACCAAGCGTGCGCGTCATGGCCCGACTCCCGGCCCTCGCAAACCGCGCAGCAAGTTGCCCGGTCCCTGCATCGCTGCTGCATTGACGCGCAAGGGCACGCTCAACATCGGCCACGGACGATCCTGGTCGAGCGCCAGTTTGATCGTGACCAGGTTCGGCATGGTGGCGGGAGCATTCCAATCGCCCTGCCAATCCATCGGCTGGCCTTGCTGATTCAGGCCGCGATAGCTGAAGCTGCCGTCGATCACGCCATCCAGCAATACCTGCGGCTCGCCCACCGGCTTTGGCGCGCTACCGTCCGGCGGAAGTACGGCAAGACTCGCCACCAACTGCTTGCCGTGCTCACCGTTGACCAGTTTCAGCTCAATGAGCTGCGGCCCCATACGGCCGAGATAGCCCGGCAGCGGCGCGACGAAACGCATGCTGTCGCCGCTGCCGACGAAGAAGATGCCGTTGCCGTCGTTGTCATGACCCATCGGCTGCGCCATCGCCTGCGCGAGTTCGCGGCCCAGGAACTGTTGCGCGGAGCGTATTTCATCGAGTTGCTCGATCTTCACCGAACCGGCCTGCACGGTGTGCGTGGCTGAGCGCACGCCGGAATACACGCCGAGCAGCAGAAGCGCGAGCAAGGCCATGGCGCCGAGGACTTCGAGCAGGGTGAAGCCCTTGGCGGAACTTGCGAAACGTGCGTAGGTTGGGGTGCAAACCCCAACATCGATATGTATGCGTGCATAGGAAGGTTGGGGTTTGCACCCCAACCTACGTGCTTCACGGCGATGCTGGCGCATGAAGTGTGTCATTGCGCGTTGCTGCCAATTCGCAGCGTACTGAAATGCGCGGTGTGCTCGAACGGCGCCGAACCCCACATCACGTCAAGATCGAGCTTGTACATCCGGAAGGCATAGGGCGTAGTCGGCGGCGCTGAGTTCGGTACCGTCCACGGTGTCACCTGCAAGCGCCAGCGATAGCGATTGTCGAAATTCCCCTGCGTCACACCGGGCTGCAACGGCTCCAACACGAAGCGCGTATCAAGCGCCGAGCGAGCCCATAGCGCTGCTTGCGTATAGTCGGATGCTTTCTGCGTGAGCCGGATCGAACCACCCGCCACCTCCATCAACGCGCCGAAGGCGATCGCCAACAGCATGATGGCGGCAATCACTTCCAGCAGGCTGAAACCGTGTGCATGGCGAAGCGAATGATTCACGTGTGCTTCGCCGTATCGAAAATAGTGATGGCGCCCGTGAGCCACGATACGTTGACGTGCCATTCGCGCTGACCGCTGCGCAAAGTGATACGCCCGCCGGTGGAGCTGCCATCCGGAAAGAAACGAATACGTGCGATTTGACCGCTGGATTGGTCGCTGGCCGCGCTGGTGACCGAAAGCTCCAAGCCTTTCGGCAAGCGTATGTCGCGCTTGTCCGCACCACGATAGGTGCCGCCGCTGGTATCCACTTCGAACACGCTCTGTTGCGCGTGCACGATGGCCTGCGTACGCGTAGCACGCAGCGATGCGGCAAGCTCACCCGCCGCCGCATTGATACGTGCGCTGGCCAAGCCGTGCGACACCGAGATGGATACCGCTACGGCGGCGATACCGATGAGAATGATGACGGCGAGCATTTCAAGCAGCGTGAAACCGCGCGTGCTGTTTGCTCTCGTCGCCCCGGCGAACGCCGGGGCCCAGCGCCTTGATGGCCCCATAAAGTCGCCAGGTCCCGGCGTTCGCCGGGGCGACGAGGCTAGGGCTTTTCCGCAAGCTTGCCGGGGATCGGCACCAAAGCTCGCCTTGAAACTCATGAAAACATGCTTCGAACCGCTCTTATCGCAAGAGCGGCTCTTCACCCTAACCTTTCCCCGGTTGGAGAAAAGGAATCGGGCGCGTACATCTATCACTGCCAATTCCCCACATCCGCGTCATAGCCCTCCCCACCAGGCTTGCCATCGCGTCCGTAGAAAATCAGGTCGTAGTTGCCGTGCTCACCCGGATACTTGTAGCCAAAGTCGTGGCCCCACGGATCCTTGAGCTGCGACGGCTTGACGTACGGCCCCTGCCAGTTGGTGGCGTTGGAGGGCTTGCTGACCAGATCCGGCAACTGCGCAGGCGGCGAACCGTTGTCCAGGGAGTAGGCGTCGATGGCCTGGCTCAGGGTGGTGAGCTGGGCTTTGCCGGCGCCGTATTTGCCCTTGTCCACGCTGCTGCCAACCTGGCGTACCACGATCGCACCGACGATGCCGATCAGCACGATCACGGCCAGCATTTCCAGCAACGTAAAACCCGCGCTGCGATGGGGGTGGCGAAGCTGCCGGGTCCGTGGATATCTGTACTGCATAGGTTGGTTTCTCCGTATCGAAGCGTGAAATAAAAAGCTATGAAAGTCGGACAACGGCGATCATTGGATGTTGCTGGTGAGACTGAGCAGCGGCAGCAGGATGGCCGCCATGATGATGGCCACAAAGAAGGTCATCACGATGGTAAGCGTGGGCACCAGCGCGGCCAGCAGGCGATCGATGGAGCGCCGGCTTTCCAGCTCGAACGTGTCGGCGACTTTCAGCAGCATGGTGTCGAGCTGCCCGGCCTCCTCGCCCACCTGCACCATCTGGATCGCCAGGCGAGGGAAGCGCTGCGATTGACCTAGCGCAAGGCTCAGGCCATTACCGCCTTTCACCATGTCGGTGGCCTGCACCAGCGATTCATCCAGCGCGCGATTGGACGTCACCATGCGCGCAATGCTCAAAGCAGAAAGCAGTGGCACACCGTTTTTCACCAAAGTGCCCAACGTGCGCGCGAGACGTGCGGTTTCCACCTTCAACACCAGCGGACCGACCAGGCGCATCTTCAACAGACGCTCGTGCCATGCCAGGCGCAGCGCCGGATCGCGCATGCGCGAACGCCACAGCATGAAGCCCCCGATGACGATCACCAGAATCAGCCACCACCAGTTCTGCATCGTCGTACCCAGCGCAAGTACGGCGCGGGTAATCCAGGGAATCGGCACCTGCATGTCCTGGAAAATCGGCACGAACTGCGGCACGACGTAGGTGAGCAGCAACAGCAGCGAGCCAAACACGCCGACCATCAGGAACGCCGGGTAGATCAGCGCATTGATGATGCTGCCGCGCAGCTCCTGCGTGCGTTCCAGGTAATCGGCCAGACGGCGCAGCGTATCTTCCAGCGAACCACCGACTTCACCCGCGCGCACCAGCGCGATATAGAGCTTGGGGAAGACGCCGTGCTCCTCATCCATCGCTTGCGACAACGGCGTACCGCCGCGCACACGATCGCGCACGCGTTCGATCAATTTTTTGGCGTGCTCGCCTTCGGGCAGATCCATCAGAATGCCGAGCGCGCGATCCAGCGGCTGCCCTGCGCCAAGCAAGGTGGCCAGCTGATGCGTGAATTGCGCCAATTGGTCGCCGCTGAACGGACCGCGCTTGAACAGGCCGGCAAATCCGCTGCTGGCACCCTCCGCATTGGCGGGCTTGGCCTCCAGCGGCGTGTGGCCCTGATCCTGCAGGCGCACGATCACTTCATCAAGGCTTGCGGCCTCCATCTGTCCTTGCACGATTTCGCCGGAGGCACTGATGGCGCGGTAACGGAACTGGCTCATAAACCAGTCTCCTCCCCCTGCATGCAGGGGGAGGTTGGGAGGGGGTTGCGCGAGCTTGCGGCGATACACGAATTCACGGCAAAAGTGGGGACTTCACCCCACCCCGACCCGCCCCTACTGCACGTAGACGAGGGAGTAAATCGTGGAAGTTTGCAGCACCTAACCCTCCTGCGTAACACGCAACACCTCCTCGATGGTGGTGATGCCCGCTACAGCTTTGGCGATGCCGTCCTCGTACATCGTGCGCATACCTTCGGCGCGTGCCTGGCGTTCGATTTCACTGGCATCGGCACGCTGCATCACCAGGCGGCGCAGAGCATCGCTCATCACCAGAAACTCCATGATGGCGCGACGGCCACGGTAACCGGTGGGATTGGACGCGCTGCTGCCTGGTTTCCACAAGCGAATCGGTCGCTCGTTGGTGTATTTCTCCAACTCGAATTCTTTGATGACTTCCGGTGGCGGCTCGTAGGGGGTGGCGGTTTCCGGATCGAGCCGGCGCACCAGGCGCTGCGCGAGAATGCCGTTGACGGTGGAGCCGAGCAGGTAATCCTCCACCCCCATGTCGAGCAGGCGTGTGACGCCGCCCGATGCGCTGTTGGTGTGCAAGGTGGACAGCACCAAGTGGCCGGTCAGCGCGGACTGGATGGCGATGCGGCAGGTTTCCAGGTCGCGCATTTCGCCGATCATGATCACGTCCGGATCCTGGCGCATGATCGAGCGCAACGCGTTGGCGAAGTCCAGGCCGATCTGCGGCTTCACCTGGATCTGGTTGATGCCTTCGAGCTGGTATTCCACCGGGTCTTCCACGGTGATGATCTTCACGCCCGGCGTGTTGATCTTCGACAGCGCGGTGTAGAGCGTGGTGGTTTTACCCGAACCAGTCGGACCAGTAACGAGCAGGATGCCGTGCGGACGCTCCAACACGTCGATGAAACGCTGCTGAAAACTGTCGGTAAAGCCCAGCGATGCGAAATCGAACACCACCGTTTCGCGATCGAGAATACGCATCACCACCGACTCGCCGAAGCTGGTCGGCACGGTGGATACGCGCAGGTCCAATTCTTTACCTTGCACGCGCAACTGGATGCGTCCGTCCTGTGGCAGGCGGCGCTCGGCAATATTGAGCTTGGCCATGATCTTCACGCGGCTGATCACCGCCGCGGTGGAGCTGGAAGGCGGTGCTTCCACTTCGTGCAATACACCGTCGATGCGGTAACGCACTTTCAAACGATTCTCGAACGGCTCGATGTGCACGTCCGATGCGCGTTGCTCGACCGCGCGCTGCAGGATCAGGTTCACCAGGCGGATCACCGGCGCTTCGGACGCCAGATCGCGCAAGTGCTCCACGTCTTCCTCTTCCGAGCTACTGCCGTCGAGGTTCTCCACGATGGTGCCCATCGCAGAACGGCCCTGGCCGTAATAGCGCTCGATCAGATCATCGATTTCCGAGCGGATGCCGATGCACAGCGATACCGGCTTGCCCGACGCGAGTTGCACGGCGTGCAGCGGATAGGAGTCGGCAGGATCGGCAACGATCAGCGCGATGCCGTCCTCGCCTGCACGCACCGGCACCACGTGCTGCTGCTTGAGAAAACGGATGGATACATCCAGGTCGGCCGGCGGCATGTCCGGTGCGTCGCGCGCCGCCAGGAGCGGTGCATGCAGGCGCTCGGCCCAGGCTTCGGCCAGGTCGCGTTCGGATACCAGGCCCAACCGGGCGAGCAAAGCAGTAAGCGTACCCTCGGGAGCCTCCTCGTGCAGGCGTTTGGCACGTGCCAAATCGTTATCCTTCAAGCGCCCACGCGCGACCAGCAGCGCGCATACGGCTGCTTCGTGGTCTTCTTCCGTGGCTTGGATCGTCCCGAGAGACGCCGGCTTCAAGGCTGCCGACATGGTTCCACCCCGTTAGGTTTTACTCTTAAGTGTCATCGCCTGCCCACGTCCCCAACACGTCGAAAGGCGAATCCCATTGGTAACACATCCCCGAAGGGGCTGGCGAGCCTAACTTCACGACAGCGTTCACGTGCTAAGAGACTGTGAAGACGCATGCGACGGCGTGGATCAGGCCGTTCATGGATGAGACAATCGAAGTTTTGAAGGGTTCGCCATGCAGCTCGTCGATATCGGTGCCAACCTCACCCACGAATCTTTCCGGCATGACTTCGATACCGTGCTGCAGCGCGCACTGACGCATGGGGTGATTCAAATGGTGGTCACCGGTGCGTCACACAGCGGTAGTGATCACGCACTGGAACTGGCCCGACGACATCCGGGTGTGCTGTATGCCACCGCAGGTGTGCATCCGCATCATGCAGTTGATTACAGTGATTTGACTGATGCGCACCTGCGCGAACTGGCGCACATGCCGGAAGTGCGTGCGGTGGGCGAAACCGGATTGGACTACAACCGCAATTACTCGCCGCGGGACGTGCAGTTGGACGTATTCGAGCGTCAGCTGCAGATTGCCGCCGATGTCGGCAAGCCGCTGTTTCTCCACCAGCGTGATGCGCATCACGATTTCCTGGCCCTACTCAAGCGCTACCGCGACAAGGTGCCGGCCGCGGTGGTGCATTGCTTTACGGATACTCGCGAAGCGCTCCGCGACTATCTCGCACTGGATTGCCACATCGGCATCACGGGCTGGATCTGCGACGAACGGCGCGGCACGCACTTGCGCGAGTTCGTGCGCGAGATTCCAGCCAATCGCCTGCTGATTGAAACGGACGCGCCCTATCTATTGCCGCGCACGGTGCGCCCGCAGCCGAGTCATCGGCGCAATGAGCCGATGTATCTGAAGCATATCTGCGAGGAGATTGCCCGGGATCGCGGTGAGTCGGCGGAAGATACCGCGGCGAATAGCACAGCGGCGGCGCGGGCATTCTTCCGCCTTTGATGTTGGTAGGTTGGGGTGCAAACCCCAACATCGTCGTATACATGTGGATGGCAACGTTGGGGTTTGCACCCCAACCTACGAAAGCACGCGTATTTCGCCGGGCACCAATCCATCCAACGCGTAATCGCCAATCTTCACCCGTATCAACCGCAACGTCGGAAAGCCTACCGCAGCCGTCATCCTGCGCACCTGACGATTGCGTCCCTCACGTAACGTGATCGACAGCCAACTGGTGGGAATACTTTTGCGGAAGCGCACCGGCGGATCGCGCGGCCACAACCATGCCGGCTCTTGCGCATGCTCGGCCACGGCCGGCAAGGTCGGGCCGTCGTTCAACACGACGCCACGGCGCAACGCCTGCACTGCTTCATCGCTAAGCGCACCGTCCACCTGCACGAGATACGTTTTCGGCTGCTTATGTTTGGGGTCGGTAAGACGATGCGCCAGCGCGCCATCGTCCGTCAGCAGCAACAGACCTTCGCTGTCGTGATCCAGGCGACCGGCGGGATAGATATCTTTCTGTCGCACGTAATCGGCCAACGTCGGACGGCCATCGCTGGCGGTGAACTGGCACAGCACACCGTACGGCTTATTCAGTGCAATGAGCATGGTGTACGGAGTGTCGTCGGCTGGGATGACCATCCCAGCTTTGCTCATAGGTTTCCGATGCTGGGATGGTCATCCCAGCCGACTCGCTTCAATGACTGGCTGTGCTGTTCGAGGCAGGCGTTGCCGGCGCCTTGTTGACGCCGGTTTTTACGAACCGCAGCGTCATGCGGTCGGATTCGCCAATAGCCAGATACTTGTCGCGGTCTTTATCACCCAGGGTCAACGTCGGCGGCAGCGTCCACACGCCTTTGGGATAGTTCTTGGTGTCCTTGGGATTGGCGTTGATCTCGCTCTGCCCATCCAGCTTGAAGCCGGCGTCGGTGGCGAGCTTGATCACGTAGTCGGTGGGCAGATAACCGCTCTCCTTCACCGAGTCCAGTGTCGCGCCCGGGGCGGCGCGATGATCCACCACACCCAGCGTGCCACCGGTCTTCAGCACGGCATAGAACGCCTTGAACGTAGCCTCGGCATTGCCCGCCATCGTCCAGTTGTGCACGTTGCGGAAGGTCAGCACCATGTCCGCCGAACCCGGCGGGCCGAACACCGGCGCCTTGGGATTGAAGATGACGATGCCGGCCTTGCCGTATTCGGCGGGGTCGGCCTTGAACTTGGTGCGCAGCGCATCGGCGTCCTGCTTGTCCTCACCACTCTTGCCGCCGGATACCGCAGCGACGTAGTGGCCGTTGTCGCGCAGCAGCGGCGCCAGGATCTCGGTATACCAGCCGCCGCCAGGGGTGATTTCGATCACCGTCTTGTCCGGCTGCAGGCCAAAGAACTGCAGGGTGGCCTTGGGGTGGCGGTAGACGTCACGCGCCTTGTTGTGCTCGGAACGCCAGGAGCCCGCCAGCACGGCATCGAGCTGGCCCGAGGTGAAATCGCTGGCGCTGGTCGGCGGCACCAGGTCGCCGGCGGGCTGATCCTGCGCCGCTTGCTGTGCGTGGGCCACGCCGGCGAACAACAGGGCAACAGACAATCCGAAGGCGAACCGGGTCTTCATGACGACTCCTCAATTAGCGTTGCGCGGCAAGCCTGCCGCAATCCCCGTACAGCGAGCGTGGACATTTTACGATTAGTTTACGAATCGCGCACTGTCTGGTGTGTGCGGGCCGCCTGCAGGATGGTTGCCCATGCCCATGGCTGCGTCATCCCCGCAAAGGGGGATGCGTGACGGCCTCAGCCTACAGCCGCAGCGTTACACCATCTTAAAAGGGTCGCGGACACACCGACTGCAGGCCATCGATGTGCTCATGCAGATCGGGTGCAATGCCCTGCCACATCGGATCGAGAATGAAATCGATGCCTTCGTAACGAGCCAACTTCGCCGCCGGAATGAAATCGGCGTCACCCGCCACCAGGACAATCTGATCCACCTGTTTCTTGTAGGACAGCGCGGCGATGTCGATGCCGATTTTCATGTCGACCTGGGTCTGGCGCATGTCCGGCTCGAAGTGCTCGTCGGTGAGCTCGTCCCAGTACAACGATTCGTCGCGCAGTTGCTGATAGGCCTGATGCCTGAGCTTCCACTCGCCGCGGTCGGTGAGCCGGCCCAAGCGCAGCGCCATCTTGCGCTGGCGGCGCAGTTGGTCGTGCAGATCGCGGCGGAAGGCTGCGGCGCCGGTGCGCGAATAATCGATGCTTTCGCCGCTGATCGGCTTGATCAGCACTTTTTCCAGCGGCGGGCAGTCGTAGAAGAAGATGCGGTAAAGCGCTTCGCGTGGACGGTCCAGCGCCTTGAGATGTTCCAGTGCCATGCCGAACAGTGTTTTGGCGACGGTGCGTGCGTCATTGGCATCGCGATCGCCCCACACTTTGCGGTAGCGGGCAAGAAAGAAAGCGCCGTCGACGAGGATGGCGGTGCTTGGCATAGGGAATCCTTATGAGTGCCACGAGAACGGGATGTATGGCCGATCGATAATGTTCGGCGATCGCCAGTTTACGGCATGTGTAAGGATCACGTAACCATTCGCCAGGTTATTGGCTTGTCTTGAAAGGCCACCAGGCATTTGGCCGGCTATACTCGATCGCAACTTGCAAGGGGATGGCAGATGAAACGATGGATGACAGTAGTGCTGTGCATGCTGATGGCCTATGTCGCATCGGCCCATGCCGGCGATGTACGCAAGACCGCCGAAGCGACCATGCTGGTGACGGGATCGATCGAAGTCATGCCGGATGGCACCGTTCACGATTACAGCATCGATCGCCCTGAAAAGATTCCGCCGTTGGTCCTCGACCTGATTAAAAACAACGTACCGAACTGGAAATTTCGGCGCGATGATCATCTGGAAGCGATCTTCAAGGCCAAGATGAATCTGCGCATCGTTGCCAAGCGTGTCGATGACCAGCACGACTCGATTACCATCTCCAGCGCCAGCTTCGGCGATGCCGACGCCGCGCACACAGACCAGGTTTCCGCGAAAAACCCGCGCCTTCCTCATTACCCGCTCGATGCCATCAAGGCCCGAGTGAGCGGCACGGTATTCCTGTCCATGCGCGTTGGAAGAACAGGCCAGGTCGAAAACATCGCCATAGAACAAGTAAATTTGAATATGTACGGTAACGACGCGCAAATGCGTCATTACCGTGAAGTACTAGGCGATGCGGCGCTCGATGCACTCAAGACCTGGACGTTCAATCTGCCCACGACAGGCAAGCACGTCACGGATCCCTATTGGGATGTGCGCATGCCCGTCGCATTCGACCTCAACGTCCTTGGCCAATCCGCCGAAGACACTTATGGCAAGTGGAAAACCTATATCCCTGGTCCGCGCGAATCGATTCCATGGGCGAAGAGCAGCAAGCTCTCTTCGTCGTCCGATGCCATTCCCGAAGGGAGCGTCTCGCAAGTCGATCAACCGCTGCAACTGATGACTGCGCTCGATGGCGCCTGACCGATCGCTAAGCCGCAGCCTCATCCCGCTGCGGCTGCGGCATCTCACGACAGTACGCATCAGCCTCTTCATGCAACCACGCCCGGAACGTCGCCATGCCGCGATGATCTTCCGAGCGCGGCGGATATACGAGGTGATACGCCTCGGGCACCGGCAGGTAGCGATCGCCCAGCACCACCAACCGGCCCGCGTCGATCCATGACTTGGTCGTGACCATGCGTCCAAGCGCTACGCCCAGACCTTCCAGCGCAGCTTGGCGCAACGCATCGATCGTATCCACGTGTGCGATGTAGCGGTGCGGCGGCTCGCCGCCGTAGTGCGCAAACCAATCCATCCAGCGATTGGCGCGATTGGGATCGCCGATCAGCGGCCATTGCGTGAGATCCAGCGGATCGGCGCCGGCCATGCGCTCGACCAGCGAGGGTGCCGCCACCGGTGCGATCCATTCGCCGAACAGATACTCGCTACGCAAACCTTCCCACTCACCCTTGCCATAACGCACGGCGGCATCGACCGCTTCGCGCTCGAAGTTCACCAGCAAGTTGGTGGATTGCAGATTGAGTTCCAGCTCCGGATGCGCGGCCAGCAGCCGCGGCAAACGTGGCATCAGCCAGCTGGAAATGATCCCCGGGCTGGCACTCAGCGTGAGCGCATCATGGCGACGCACGCGGTAGCGTGACAGCGCATGTTCGATACCGTCGAAATGCTCGCCGACTGCTTCGAGCAGACTGCAGCCTTCCACCGTCAAGGTGACGCCGCGCGGACCACGTTCGAACAGGCGGCGCTCCAGGCGCTCCTCCAACTGGCGCATCTGATGGCTCAATGCGCTCACCGTGAGGTTCGCCTGCTCGGCAGCGCGCGAGAGATTGCCCAATCGCGCCACCTGCACGAATTGCTGCAAAAGACTGAGCGGTACCCGGCTCATGTTGAACGCCTCTCAACCCTGGCTTGTGAATATATCGCTTTTTCTTGTGGACTCACCCCATTACCTTGCGCCTATCCATTCGATCAGGAATCCGCTGCCATGCGTTCGCCATGGGTCGATTTGCTGTTCCTTCACGGCCATATCACTCCATCCAATCTGAGCTGGCACGTCGATGCGCCGCCTGGCGACTGCAAGACCAGACCCGCAGCCATCGACGTGGACGTGGCGCAGCTCCCACTGCCTGCCCAGCCGCGCGACAACGCTCCCTGCTGTGCTTGATTAACGCGCGCCCGCACCCAACTCGGCAGAGATTGCACGCCGCCGCAAGGCGGACGGTTTGTCTCTCTGCCGAGGATCGTTTTCATGCAACTGCGCCAACTGGGCCGTTCCACGCTTTCCGTCGCTCCGCTTGCCCTGGGCGGCAACGTGTTCGGATGGAGTACCGATGAGCAACGTTCGTTCGATGTGCTCGATGCGTTCGTCGATGCCGGCCTCAATCTGATCGATACCGCCGATGTGTATTCAGCGTGGGTGCCGGGCAACCGCGGCGGCGAGTCGGAAACCATCATCGGCAAGTGGCTCAAGCGCAGCGGCAAGCGCGACAAGGTGCTGATCGCCACCAAGGTTGCCAAATGGGTAGAGCATCGCGGCCTGTCGCCTATGAACATTCGCGAAGCGGTCGAAGGTTCGTTGCAGCGCCTGCAGACCGATCATATCGACCTGTACCAGGCACACGAAGACGATGCCACTGTGCCGCTTAGCGAGACCCTGGGCGCCTTCGCCAAGCTGATCGAGGAGGGCAAGGTGCGCGTGATCGGTGCTTCCAATTATGGCGCCGATCGTTTTGCCGAAGCCTTGAAGATTTCCAGTGAGCACAGGCTTCCGCGCTACGAAAGCTTGCAACCCGAATACAACCTGGTCAGCCGCGCCGGCTACGAGCGGGAACTGGAGCCGCTGATTCGCCAGGAGAACATCGGCGTGATCAACTACTACGCGCTGGCCAGCGGCTTCCTTAGCGGCAAATATCGCAGCGACGCTGATCTTGCGAAGAGCAAGGCGCGCGGCGGCGCCGTGAAGAAGTACCTCACGCCGCAAGGTTTGAAAGTGCTGGCTGCGCTGGATGAAGTCGCTGCTGCACACAAGGCGACCCCATCTCAAGTTGCATTGGCGTGGCAGATAGCGCGTCCTGGCGTTACGGCACCCATTGTCAGTGCCACATCGGTGGCGCAATGGGAAGAACTTGCTGGCGCAGTGCAGCTTTCGCTGACGGCGCAGGAAATCGCCAGCTTGAATGACGCCAGCGCGAACTATTGAGCACCGCCTTCACAGCTTGGGGTGCAAACCCTGAGATATCCCCACGTTTTTTGCGTTGTCCAAGCGAAAAAGTGGGAGTTCAGGTCAATGTTGTTTCAGAGCGAACCGTCATTCCGGCGAAGGCCCACTGCTGTCCGGGGAAATTTTGCGAAAAAAGTAACGAGCACTTGAGGGACAACACGTTTGCATGATTCGCGCAGCAAGCGACTTAAAAAAGCCTGCTCAACGCGATATCCACGAGTGAACCGGAAACGGCCCCCTCCCCTGCGTGCAGGGGAGGGTTGGGGTGGGGTAAGGCGGGCGAAGCTCGCTTCCCGCTACGCGGAAATGAGCGTGAGACATCAACGGAACCTCTCGCGAGGTTGCTTCACCCCACCCCAACCCTCCCCTACTACACGTAGGGGAGGGGGCGATCCGGCAAGCTAAAAGTTTCCCGGACAGCAGTGCGCCTTCGCCGGAATGACGACTGGCTTCGAAACAAACTTCATGCAAACCCGGGACTTCTCCGGCATAACGAGCAAAAAACGCGGGGATATCTCAGGGTGCAAACACCAATCTGTGAATCCGCCGTGTTACTCGGGCGCTTCGACGGTATACCCGCGCGCCTGCAACTGCGCCAGATAGCCATCCGACGCCAGCACCTGCTCCATCGGCAGCACGGCAAAGGTTTGCGTGTTGTTCGCCAGCGCAGCTTCCGCCGCCTGCAGCCATGCCTGCTCCATGCGCTTGGGAAGGTCGTGCAAACCCAACTGTTCGGCGAACTCCGCATTGATCACCGCGATCAGACAGGATTGATAGCGGTCGTTCACGGTAAAGCCGCGCAACGCTTGGATATCACCGGTCGACCAGGCATTGGCGCGCTGGGTCAGGCTGCCCATATCGTTCTGCACCGTATCCAGCGTCTGGTTGAAACAACTGATGTCGTGCAGATTGGTCTGCTTGATGGCATCCAGTGCTGCGCGCGGATGCTCCACCACCAGCTTGTATGTCACCGGCACCCGTTTCACGCCGTGCTTATCGGCCAGATTGAACACCAGCTGGTTGATGTCGTTGCGCTGCGTGAGGCCTGCCTTATCCAACGCTTTCCTGTACAGCTTCAACGCCACCAGGATCGGCCGCCAGGATTCAACGCTGCGATCATTGCCAAAATATTCGGGCTTCACGGTCTCCCAGCGCGCATACATTTGCGGCGGCAGAATCTGCTGCAGCGTGGCACCACCTGGATTCTTGCGCGCGCTGTAAACCGACGGCATCAGCAACAGCTTGCCGAAGAAGCCGACATCCGCTTTGACCTCGGCCTTGGGCGCCTCCAACACCTCCTGCGAGTGCGCCAAAGTGTCCTCCACCTCCGTGGAATGCCACTCCATGCCCCTGGGCAAAGGCGTCAAGGTACCGAGCACCCACATCACGTGGTCGCCCTTGCTTACTTTCCACAGGCCTGGGCCGGGTTGCTCGCCGGTGACGGTCACCGCGGGCAGTACCGTGGTATTGGCATGTGAAGCCGCACTGCCGGACGAAGCAGGCGTTGATTGAGGCGACGCTTGCGCCGCCACAACGAAAGCCAGGCACCCGACTGCCAAGGAAACACGCATGGTGAGAGTTCCCGCATTGATCATCCGCGGCGATTCTAATGCTTCATCGCGTCGGACTATGTTTCAGGTGCCCTATGAAAAAGGGGCCCGAAGGCCCCTTCCCATATCAAGCATGACTTAGAGCGCCGCCAGCGCCTGATTGAACGTCTCACTCGGCCGCATCGCCTTGCTCACCAGCGCGAGATCCGGGTGGTAGTAGCCATGGATATCCACCGCGTTACCCTGCGCTCCGTTGAGTTCGCCAACGATCTTGGCTTCGTTCTCGGTCAACGCCTTCGCCAGCGGTGCGAACTTTGCCTTGAGCGCAGCATCATCGTTCTGCTCGGCCAAGGCCTGTGCCCAGTACAGCGCAAGGTAGAAATGGCTGCCGCGATTGTCGAGCTCGCCGACTTTGCGTGCCGGTGACTTGTTGTTGTCGAGGAACTTGCCGTTGGCCTGGTCCAGCGTCTTGGCGAGCACACCGGCCGCCTTGTTGTGGTAACGGTTGCTGAGGTGTTCCAGCGACGCGGCCATGGCCAGGAATTCGCCCAGCGAATCCCAGCGCAGGCAATTCTCTTCCAGGAACTGCTGCACGTGCTTGGGTGCGGAACCGCCGGCACCGGTTTCGAACAGTCCGCCACCCGCCATCAACGGCACGATGGAGAGCATCTTCGCACTGGTGCCCAGTTCCATGATCGGGAACAGGTCGGTGAGGTAATCGCGCAGCACGTTGCCGGTCACCGAGATGGTGTCCTGGCCCTTGCGGATGCGTTCCAGCGAGAACTTGGTGGCATCCACCGGCGCGAGCGTGCGGATGTCCAGGCCGCTGAGGTCGTGATCCTTGAGGTAGCGCTCCACCTTCTTGATCAGCTGTGCATCGTGCGCGCGATTCGCATCCAGCCAGAACACGGCCGGCGTGTTGCTGAGGCGTGCGCGGGTCACGGCGAGCTTCACCCAGTCCTGGACCGGCGCATCCTTGGTCTGGCACATGCGCCAGATGTCGCCGGCTTCCACGTTGTGCTCCAGCAACACCTTGCCATTCGCATCGGTGACGCGCACCACGCCGTCACCGGCGATCTGGAAGGTCTTGTCGTGCGAACCGTATTCTTCCGCCGCCTGCGCCATCAGGCCCACGTTGGGCACGCTGCCCATGGTGGTGGGATCGTAGGCGCCATGCGCCTTGCAGTCCTCGATCACGGCCTGGTACACGCCGGCGTAGCTGCGATCCGGAATCACCGCCTTGGTATCCTGCAGCTTGCCTTCGGCATTCCACATCTTGCCGGAGTCGCGGATCATCGCCGGCATCGAGGCGTCGATGATCACGTCGCTGGGTACGTGCAGGTTGGTGATGCCCTTGTCGGAGTTCACCATCGCCATGTGCGGACGCTTGGTGTATTCGGCGTCCACGTCCGCCTTGATCTCGGCCTGCTTGTCGGCCGGCAGCGAACCCATGCGTGCGTACAGATCGCCGATGCCGTTGTTCGGATTGAAGCCGATGCTCTTGAGCGTGTCGGCGTGCTTGGCGAGCACGTCCTTGTAGAACTCGGTGACCACCTGGCCGAACATGATGGGGTCGGAGACCTTCATCATCGTGGCCTTCAGATGCAGGGAGAACAGCACGCCCTGCTTCTTGGCGTCTTCAATCTGCGCATCGATGAAACTGGCGAGCGCCTTCTTGCTCATGAGGGCGGCGTCGATGATCTCGCCGGCCGTGAGGCTGGTCTTTTCCTTCAGGACCGTCGTGCTGCCGTCCTTGCCCACCCACTCGATCTTGGCCACCGTGGCCTGCTCGAGCATGGTGGATTTTTCGCTGCCGTAGAAATCGCCGCCGCTCATGTGCGCCACGTGCGTGTTCGAATCCGCGCTCCACGCGCCCATCTTGTGCGGATGCTTGCGCGCGTAGTTTTTCACCGAGAGCGGGGCGCGGCGGTCGGAGTTGCCCTCGCGCAGCACCGGATTCACCGCACTGCCTTTCACCTTGTCGTAGCGGGCGCGGATATTCCAGTCGCTCACATCCTTGGGCTCTTCCGGATAATCGGGCAAGGCATAGCCCTGGGACTGCAATTCCTTGATCGCCGCCTTAAGCTGCGGCATCGAGGCGCTGATGTTCGGCAGCTTGATGATGTTGGCCTCCGGCGTGGTGGCCAGCTGGCCCAGCTCGGTGAGGTCGTCGGAGACTTTCTGGCCGTCTTTCAGCGTGTCCGAGAACTGCGCCAGGATGCGGCCCGCCAGCGAAATATCGCGCGTCTCCACCTCGATGCCCGCCGTGGCGGTATACGCCTTGATGATGGGCAGTAGGGACTGGGTGGCAAGGTACGGGGCTTCATCCGTCAGCGTGTAAATGATCTTCGGCGTCTGGGACATGGGTCGGGCAACCTCTCTGGCTACGGCGTAGTGCGTAAGGGGAAACGCCGCAAAGCCAGGACGGGACATGCGGCGCGCCCCACGCTAGTGGCGTCGGATCCGCCGAAATCAACCATGGTGGTGATGGCCAGATCCATGAAAGTCGCCCATTGTCGCGTTTTCCTGGTGCTTGCGGAAGCGCGAGCGCCATCCTCAATGACCGGTATCTGTGCCTCACTAAGACCAGCCGGATTGCCGCGGGGATCTCACACGCACAATCCGCTTGCCACTACCATTCGCCACCTTCATGCCCGCAGAGGATTCCGCATGGCAGGACTGAGCCAACGCATCGTCGATTACATCGCCGAACTGACGCCGCTGTACACCTTTCAGTTTGCCGATGGTCACGACTGCGCGCTGTCGCTGACGGACGGCACGTTATACGTTATATATGCCGGTCGACGAATCGGATCATGAAATGGAAGAAGGCTGGGTGGCTGTGCTTTGGCAAGGCGATGCACGCAAACGTTCGGAGCTGCCAGGCCCGCTGCTTGCGTACCAAGCTGCATTGCGTTGCGCGGAATTGCGGGGTGTGGGGCGTCCGCTTTCCGAAGTAGCGGCGTACCGGGAGATCTTGCTCGCGCGCTTGAATGCTATTTGCGGCGACCTTCCACAGGTCGAAACGATCATGCGTTCTGATAAATAATCCAAGCCCAAATCTGAAGCCGGAAACATCCAGGAGCTATACCTTCGGTTTCGTGTACAGCCCGAATTGGCTGACCGGCTTCAACATCAACGCGAACTACTACCGCATCCGCGTGGACAACGTCATCACTCTGCCAGCGGCGAACAGCATCCTCACCAACTGCTACGTATTAGGTTAAACCGACCAGTGCAACCCATTCCGGCGCAATGCCGCTGGTCAGGTCATCAACCTGCTGCAGGCGGTGACCAACGACGGAGGAGGGTTTTCTTTGCCGCATGAACCAGCTCACCGCGCACGCTCAGGGTGGCGAAAAACTGCCGTGGCAAGTTTCCATGCATCGCGCGACGTTGCTGGCGCGCTTACGGAAAATCCGCGGCAACCTTCCGCATGTGGAAAACATGCCGTGTTCCCTAGAAGTAATTCAGAATGCGCAACGCATTCATAATTTTTCGGAACTCAATGTTGTTTATATATAAGACGTCAGTTTTTATGCGCGCGCGCTTTTATGTGCACTCATCCCTGCGTTCTGAAAGCTCGTATATGTGCCATTTATGATGCCGCGCCGCAAACTGACGCATAACTGACAAATTACTGCGCACATCAATTTCGCGCAGCCGCACGAAGCATTGCGGCATGCACTGCCCATCTGTTAACAAGCAGGCCATTTTTTTGAAAAAAAGCCTGAAATTGGCGCTCGATTTCCTATGCGGACGCGGGTATGTGGCTAATCATGCATTGATCTGCGAGTGCACCGTTGATGCAAAACTTACGCACAAATTTGCGAACGTTTTTCCATTCGCAATAACACGCGCATTACGAAGGCTATATGCCGACAACACAATTTTCATCTAAGCTCGAATAGCCAAGCGTGCGGGAACCCCACTCCATTGCAGCTTAGCGGGGAAAGTCGAATACAGGCGAGGAGACGCCTGCATGAACTGGGTTCACTCATAACGACAAGGGGATTTAAACGTGAAACTGCAACATCAAAACATCGCATTGGCGATACGCATCGCTTTGGTATTGGGAAGCGGCACACTGGCAACCGTGGCTGCCGCACAAGACAACGCTACGCCACCGCCGGCAACCACAGGCCAGGCGACGCAGGGCAACACGCCGCAGTCATCGACCGCAACGCCGCAACAGAACAATTCGAAAACCTTGCAAACCGTTACGGTCACCGGCTCGCTGATTCGCAGCGTGGACGTGGAGACGGCACAGCCAGTCACTGCGATCACGCATGAAGCGCTGCAGCAACAAGGTTTCGTCAGCGTCGGCCAGATCCTGCAGAACGTTCCTTCGGTAGGCTCTTCCGGCACCAGCACCCAAAGCTCATTGGGCGGCATCGTCGGCCAATACGCCAGCTTGCGCGGCCTGGGCGCGCCCCGCACGTTGATCCTGGTTGACGGCGAGCGCTACACCACTGACATTTTCGGCCAGACCGACCTCAGCACAATCCCCAGTTCGCTGATCGACAGCGTGGATATTTTGCAGGACGGTGCATCGTCGATTTATGGCTCGGACGCCATTGCCGGTGTGATCAACATCCACACCAAAAATGTAAACGGCCTGTATCTCGATACGTACAACAGCACTTACTCCCCCGGTAACTACGGCAAGCAAAGCCAGTTCAGCCTGACCGGTGGTCATAAATTCTCGCGTGGTTCGTTCACCTTCAATATATCGATTCAGAACCTGAATCAGATCATGGCGAACCAGACTTGGTTTAGCAAAAACGGTTACTTCAGCTTTCCAGAGTATCCACAGTCCGTACAGGCATCCAACTACGGCACGATTCTGGGTGCCACGGGTCCGGCCGGCTCAGCCTATACCTTCCCGCTGACGGTCAACGCGGGCCAGAACGGCCAGAACATCGCCAACTACCACCCCAACACGTTTGGCGTGATCTATCCCACGCCCTATTACAGCAACGACTACGCGAATCAGGCGGCGTACGAAACGCTGATCCCGAACAACCGCTTGAAGTCGTACACGCTGAAGGGTGACTACAAGATCACCGACAACATCAAGGCCGTATTCACCGGGACCTATAACAGCAACGACGCCACCGATTACATCGGCGGCTATCCGCTGAGTTCGTTGACGCCAGCCAATGGCGCGAACCTGGCCAAGGCGCTCGGTTTGCCTGCAGGCAGTCTTGGTGCTGCATGGTTCCCGATGCTCTCGCCAAACAGTTACTACAACCCGCTCCCGGGCAACACCTTGGCGTTCAGTCTGCCGCTGTATGAACCCAATCGCTACACGGTCAACAACATCAAGCAGTACGGGTTCCGTACGGGCCTGGAGGGCGAGTTCACGCTGGGCGAGAACGAGTTCAACTGGAACGCGGGCTACAGTCTCTATCGCTACATCCAGGATATGGGTGGCCCAGGCAACCTGAACCTGGTGCATTTGTACAACGCCATTGGACCATCCTTCCTGGCTTCCAACGGCCAGGTTGAATGCGGCACGCCCACCAACGTGATCGCTGGCTGCGTACCGCTCAATCCATTCTCCGGTTCGGGCGGACTGACACCGGCCGAGCTCAATTACCTCAACTACAACTACTTCACGCACTCCTGGAGCCAGACGCGCAACATCGAGGCCAATTTGAGCGGCGACATGTTCACCTTGCCGCAATCGATAGGCGCCGGTGATGTGACCTTCGCCGTAGGCGGCGATCACCGCGATATCTCCGGTGGCGTCACCCCGGACTTCTATACGCAGCAAGGCATCAACACGAACCTGCAGCAGAATCCGGGCCGTGGTTCGTATGGCATCAACGAAGCGTATGCCGAAATCAACATTCCCCTGCTGAAGGATCTGCCGGGCGCGCAGCTTCTGAATTTCGACGTGTCGCATCGCTTCTCGCACTACAGCAACTTCGGCGATACCAACAACAACTCCTACAAGCTCTCCTGGCAGCCGATCACCGACTTGCTGGTCCGCGCCAGCTACGGCACCGGCTTCCGTGCACCGTCGATTTCCAATTTGTATGGCGGCACCATGCAGAGCTTCACGAATTACACGGATCCTTGCGACATCAACTTCGGCTTGACCGCCAATCCGGTGGTGGCGCAACGCTGCCTCAACGGCTTTGCCGGCCTGCCCGCCGTCGGTCCAGGCTTCACTCAGCTCACCACAACCGGCGTGCCGGTAACCGGACCGAACACCACCAGCACCACGCCTTACTACACCGGCGCCAACGCGGCGCTCAAGCCTGAGACCTCCAAGAACTACACCGCGGGCATCGTGTACAGCCCAAGCTGGCTGACGGGCTTCAACGTCACATTGGATGCGTACCGTATCCGTGTCGACAACATCATCACCCTGCCGTCTGCCGACAGCATCCTGAGCAACTGTTACCTGCTGGGCGAGACACAGCAGTGCTCGCAATTCCAGCGCTCGGCGACGAACGGCCAGGTCATCAACTTGCTGCAGGCGCTGGTCAACGAAGGCTTCGTGGATGAGCGTGGCACCGACGTGACGTTGAGCTACCTGTTCCCCGATACACCTGTCGGCAAGTTCAAGATCGACACCAGCGGTACGTATATCAGTTCGCTGAAAGAACAGGCAGTCACCGGTGGTCCGGTGGTCGGCTACAACGTCGGCACATACGATCCGATCCTTGGCCCGGTATGGCGCTTCCGCGACACCACCAACATCAACTGGTCGTGGGGCAACTTCGGTGCGACGTGGACCGTCCGCTACTTCTCGGCATTGAAGGAACCTTGCCGTCCGGACGCTACAAACCTGCAAGAGTACTTCCCCTGCAACAATCCGAACTCTTATGTGCAGGGTCAGCTCGGCGCGTATCGCCAGGGCGCATTGGCCTTCAACGATCTGCAGTTCAGCTGGAAGGCGCCGTGGCATGGCCAGATCTCCGTGGGTGCCACCAACGTCTTCAATCGTCGCGCGCCGCTCAGCTACAACGGCACGTTCAGCGTGATCGGTCCGTTGGGCCCAACCGGTACGGACGGCTATTCGCAGTTCCCGTACAACCCGCAGTATGACTTCGCTCGCGTGGTGTATCTGAAATACGAACAGAAGTTGTTCTAAGACAAGACGCTTTGGACAGTGTCTGAGCAAGCCCCTCTCTTACAGGAGAGGGGCTTTTTTATGACTGATGAACCAATAAGCGCCCTTACGCGCACGTCACGCTGCGCAGCGCCCACCGAAATAATCACCAAAATCTGTAAGCCGCCAATCTGCGCAAAATCCCTCATGCACAAGCTCTTCTATAGCCTGCAGAACTCGCGTGAAACCTGCGAATAATTGCGAACGCATTTTTATGCGCGGCAATTTATTCACATCGTCTTATCGCATCGTCACGCCGCCTACATGACCACTATGTTTCATCTAAGGCTAACAAGCCAACCAGATACGCAGGCCATCAGGTTTGCACTGGGCGGAAAAGTTTAGCGTGGGCGGAGAAGCCTGCAGGCACTGGGTCCATAGTGAGAGCGGGGATGAACGTGAACGTGCAGCATCAAAACATCGCACTGGCGATACGTATCGCATTGGCACTGGGAGGGGGCGCACTGGCAACCGTCGCCACCGCGCAAACCACCACACCGCTACCAGCATCAAGTCAGTCGGCGCCTTCCAGTCAGGCAGCACCTGTCGACACACAACCACCATCGACAGCAATGCCACAACAAAACAATGCGCCGCCGCAGTCGACAGCAGCACCACAGCAGAACAATTCGAAGACCTTGCAAACCGTCACCGTCACCGGATCGCTGATTCGCAGCGTGGACGTGGAGACGGCGCAACCGGTTACAGCCATTTCGCATGAAGCCATCCAGCAACAGGGCTTCGTCAGCGTGGGACAGATCCTGCAGAACGTTTCTTCGGTAGGCTCTCCCGGCACCAGCAATCAGAGCTCACTAGGCGATATCGTCGGCAGCTACGCCAGCTTGCGCGGCCTGGGCGCACCCCGCACGCTGATCCTGGTGGATGGACAACGCTACACCACCGATATCTTTGGCCAGACCGATCTCAGCACGATCCCAAGCTCGCTGATCGACAGCGTGGATATCCTGCAGGATGGCGCGTCGTCGATCTACGGTTCGGACGCCATTGCCGGTGTGATCAATATCCACACCAAGAATGTGGATGGTCTGTATCTCGATACGTACAACAGCACCTACGCACCCGGTAACTATGGCAAGCAAAGCCAGTTCAGCCTGACCGGCGGCCACAAGTTCTCGCGTGGTTCGTTCACCTTCAACGTGTCGATCCAAAACCAGAATCAGATCATGGCGCCGCAGACCTGGCTCAGCAGATACGGTTACGGCAGTTTTCCACAGTATCCGCAATCCGTTCAGCCCTCCAATTACGGCACGATCGTCGGTGCCACCAATGCGCTGACCGGCGCAGCCGTGAACCTTCCATTCCCGCTTACCGTGAATGCAGGCCAGGACGGCACGAATATCGCCAATTACCATCCCAATACCTTTGGCGTGGTGTATCCCACTCCTTATTTCGCGAACGATTACGCCAACCAGGCGGCATACGAAACGTTTATCCCAAACAGCCGTCTGAAGTCGTACACGTTGAAAGGTGATTTCAAGCTCACCGACCATATCAAGGCCGTGTTCACTGGCACCTATAACAGCAACAGCGCCACCGATTACATCGGCGGTTATCCGCTGAGCCAGCTGACGCCTGCCAATGGCGCGAACCTGGCCAATGCGCTCGGCCTGCCCTCCGGCAGCCTACCCGCCACGTGGTTCCCGGTGCTCTCGCCCAACGCGTATTACAACCCGCTTCCAGGCAACAACGTGCAATTCTCCTTGCCGCTGTATGAGCCCAATCGTGTTGTGAATAACAACATCAAGCAGTATGGCTTCCGCACCGGCCTGGAAGGCGATTTCTCGCTGGGACAGAACGAGTTCAACTGGAACGTGGGCTACAGCCTCTATCGCTATATCGAGGACACGGGTGGCCCCGGCAACTTGAATCTGGTGCATTTGTATAACGCGATCGGGCCGTCGTTCTTGGCTAGCAATGGTCAGGTTGAATGCGGTACGCCCACCAATGTGATCGCCGGTTGCGTACCGCTCAATCCGTTCTCCGGTTCGGGTGGGCTGACGCCGGCCGAGCTGAGTTACCTCAACTACAACTACTTCACGCACGCATGGAGTCAGACACGCAACATCGAAGCCAATTTGAGCGGCGACATGTTCACGCTGCCGCAATCGATGGGCGAAGGCGATGCAAGCTTCGCCGTGGGCGCCGACCATCGCGATATCTCCGGTGGCGTCACGCCGGATCTCTATACACAGGAAGGCCTCAACACGAACCTGCAACAGAATCCCGGCCGTGGCTCGTATGGCATCAACGAAGCCTATGCCGAAATCAACATTCCACTGCTCAAGGATCTGCCGGGCGCGCAGTTGCTGAATGTCGACGTGTCGCACCGCTTCTCGCGCTACACCAACTTTGGCGATACCAACAACAATTCCTACAAAATCGCCTACCAGCCGATCAATGACTTGTTGATCCGTGCCAGTTATGGCACTGGTTTCCGCGCGCCGTCCATCTCCGATCTGTACGGCGGCACGATGCAGAGCTTTACAAGCCTTACCGACCCCTGTGACGTCAACTTCGGCTTGACCGGCAACCCTGTGGTGGCCCAGCGTTGCCTCAACGGCTTTGCCGGCTTGCCCGCCGTCGGCCCAGGCTTCACGCAACTTACGACGACTGGGGTGCCAGTCAGCGGCCCCAACAGCGGCAGCACCACGCCCTACTACACCGGTGCCAATGCGGCACTACGGCCCGAAACCTCGAAGAACTACACCGCCGGCATCGTCTACAGCCCAAGCTGGTTGACCGGCTTCAACCTCACGCTCGACTACTACCGTATCCGCGTCGACAACATCATCACCTTGCCGTCTGCCACCAGCATTCTGGACAACTGCTATCTGCTGGGTGAAACGCAACAGTGCGCACAGTTCCAGCGCTCGCCCAGCAACGGCCAAGTCATCAATTTGCTGCAAGCCCTGGTCAACGAAGGCTTCGTGGACGAACGCGGCGCCGATGTGTCGCTGAGCTATCTGTTCCCCGAAACGCCGGTCGGCAAGTTCAAGATCGACACTACCGGTACCTATATCAATTCATTGAAGGAGCAGACCGTTGCCGGCGGCCCTGTGGTCGGCTGGAACGTGGGCGCGTACGACTCGATCCTCGGCCCGGTGTGGCGCTTCCGCGACGTCAGCAACATCAATTGGTCGTGGGGTAATTTTGGTGCGACCTGGACCGTTCGCTACTTCTCGTCGTTGAAGGAACCCTGCCGTCTGAATAACACCAGCTTGCAAGAGTACTTTCCTTGCAACGAGCCCAACTCCTTCGTGCAAGGTCAGCTGGGTGCGTATCGCCAGGGTGCGCTCGCTTTCAACGATCTGCAGTTCAGTTGGAAGGCGCCGTGGCACGGGCAGATTTCCGTGGGTGCCACCAACCTCTTCAATCGCCACGCGCCGCTTAGCTACAACGGTGTGCAGAACGTCATCGGCCCGCTGGGTCCGACCGGTACGGACGGCTTTACGCAATATGCGTACAACCCGCAGTACGACTTCGGCCGGGTGGTGTATCTGAAGTACGACCAGAAACTGTTTTGAGGGAATGTTCCCTCGCTGCTAGTGAGAGTGAAGTGCGTGTTCTCTCACGGCCGTCATTCCCGCGAAAGCGGGAATCCATTTTGCTTTGATGCAAAGGCGAACATGGATTCCCGCTTTCGCGGGAATGACGGCCTCATGGATAATTTCAAGATTCGCGTGCAAGCAAACGCCGCCTACTCATCTTTCGTTCCCGCCCACGCGCACGCCATGCTGCCCAGCGCTCGCTGAGGCAGGAGAAGATCACATACAGCGCCGGCGTACTAAGCAGTGTCAGGCTCTGCGAAATCAGCAGACCGCCGATCAGCGCGATACCTAACGGACGGCGCAAGTCAGAACCTTCGCCGAGGCCGATCGCGATCGGCAGCGCGGCGAGAATCGCCACCATCGTGGTCATCATGATCGGACGGAAGCGCACCAGGCTCGCTTCGCGCGCAGCCTCCAGAGGCGTCTTGCCGTGCTCGCGCTGCGCGACCAGTGCAAAGTCGATCATCATGATCGCATTCTTCTTCACGATACCGATCAACAGCACCAGCGCGATCTGCGCAATCACCGACATATCCGTATTGGTGAACCACAAGGCGATCAAGGCACCGACACCCGCGGCCGGCAAGGTGGAGAGAATGGTCACCGGATGGATCAGGCTTTCATAAAGAATGCCCAGCACGATGTACACCGTGAGGATGGCACCCAGGATCAGCCAAAGGCCGCCGCTCTGCGATTCCTGGAAGCGGCGGAAGTCGCCGCCTACGTCCAGCTTGATATCGCCGGGCATGCGCATGTTGTTCGCCGTGGCCTGCACGATCTGCAAGGCCTGGCCCATGCTCACATCAGGCGCGAGATTGAAGCTCAGGCTCATGGTGGTGTACTGGTTCATGTGCGACACCTGGGTCGGCGCCAGACCAGGTTCCTGATGCGCGAACGCGGACAGGCGCACCATTTTGCCATTGCTCGAACGTACCAGGATATCGTCGATGGACTGCGGCGTAGCCGTCTGCCCGGGCACTGCGTTGACCACCACCTTGTATTGGTTGAGATCCGAGTAGATGTTGCTTACCTGGCGCTGACCGAACGAGTCGTAGATGGCCGAATCGATGTTGCCGACATTCACTTGCAAGCGTGAGGCCTTGTCGCGATCGATGACGATGTTCTGTTGCAGGCCGGCATCATCCAGGTCGCTGCCCACGTCGCGCAGCTTGGGGTTCTTTCGCAACTCGTCGACCAGCTTCGGCAGCCATAGCTGCAGTTTGGCCGTATCGTCGCTTTGCAGCGAGATTTGGTATTGCGCACCCTGACTGGTGCCACCGCCACCGAAGCTGGGTAGATCCTGGATGGCGCGCAGGCGTACGTTGAGATCGGGATACCGCGCGGCTTTCTTGCTGAGCCGCGTCAACGCCGCGAACGTATCGTCTTTGCGTCCCTGCGCATGCGTCTTGAGCTCGATGTCGAACGTACCGGCCGTACCTGTGCGCGTACTGCCCAGACGCGATCCCACCACAGCCACGTCGTGATCCCGCAACAGCATGTCGATCAAGCGTTGCTGGCGCGCCACCGCGTCCTGAAAGGAGACGGTGGCGCCGGAGGTCGCGCGGCCACGAATCAGGCCTGTGTCCTGCATGGGGAACAGGCTGCTCTTGATCTGCCCGGACATCACGATCATCACCGTCAGGCCGATCAGGAACAATGGCGTGAGTGACAGCAGCAAGGCATGGCGCAGCGAGAAGTCCAGCGCGTCCTCGTACAGCTTCACCATGCGCTCATGCATGCGATCGATGGCTCGACCTAGTTTTGAACTCGCCTGCGCATCGCGATGGCCTTGCAGGAACAGTCCGCATAACGACGGTGTAAGTGTGAGCGACACCAAGGCCGAGATGACGATCGCGCCCACCAGCGTCAGCGTGAATTCCTTGAAGAACATGCCGGTAATGCCGGGCATGAAAAGCAGCGGAATGAATACAGCCACCAGCGATGCAGTGATCGAAACGATGGTGAAGCCGATTTCGCGCGCACCGGTCAAGGCCGCTTCCATGCGCGTCATGCCCTGGTCGATATGGCGGATGACGTTTTCGATCACCACGATCGCATCGTCCACCACAAAGCCAATCGCGATCACCCCGGCGAGCAAGGTGAGATTGTTCAGCGTGAATCCCATCGCGTACATGATCACGGCCGCACCGGCCAGCGAAAGCGGCACGGCCACGGCAGCGATCAGCGTTGGCGCCAGCCGGCGCAGGAACAGCGCCATCACCAGCACCACCATGGCCAGGCTGATCAGCAGCGTGACCTGCACTTCATGCAGCGAGGCACGAATGGTGGGTGTGCCGTCGAAGTACGGCACCAGCGTCGTACCCGGTTGCAGGTAGCTGCTCAGCAGCGGCACTTCCGCCTTGACGCGATCGGTGACGTCGATGATGTTGGCATTCGACTGCCGGTATACATACATCAGGATCGCCGGCTTGCCCTGGAACCACGCGGCCTGGTACGCGTCCTGCTGGCCGTCGTACACACGAGCCACATCCTTGAGCCGGACCTGCGCGCCCTTGCCGTTGTTGGAAATCACCAGATTCGCGAAATCAGCCGCTGTATGCAGGGCATCATCGGCCTCCACCGCCATGGTGGTGTTACCGTCGGAGAGAAATCCCTTCGGCTGGAACACGTTGGCGGCAGTCAGTGCATTGCGCAGCTGATCGGGCGACAGTCCCATCGCGTTGAGCGCACGCAGATTGACGTCGATGCGCACGGCCGGCGTCGCGGCACCGAGAATATCCACCTCCGACACGCCGGGCAGTTGGCGTAGGCGCTGCGCCAATAGCGAATCCGCCACGTCGTAGAGATCGCGTGCGGACTGGGTTTCAGACGTGAGTGCAAAGGCGATGATCGGGTCGTCATTCGGATTCGCTTTCTCGTAGCTCGGCGGAGCGCTAAGGCCGGAAGGCAGATCCGCTTGCGCCGCATTGATCGCCGCCTGCACGTCGCGCGCGGCATCATCGATGTTGCGGCTGCCGTCGAATATCAGGAACACCAGCGTGCTCCCAAGCGAACTCACCGAGCGCATGGTGTCGATGCCAGGCACTTGGCCCAGATGACGCTCCAGCGGTGCGGCGACCGTGGCCGCCATGTTTTCGGCGCTCGCACCGGCCTGGCTGGCGCTCACGAAAATTACCGGGAATTGCATGTTCGGCAAGGCCGCCACGCCGAGCAGTGAATAGCAGAGCGCGCCGATCACGAACACACCCATCGCCAGCAGGGAGGTACCAATGGGGCGACGGATGAAGGGAGCGGAGATGTTCATGAAGCTAGAAGCACGTGGCGAAGAGTGAAGAGCGAGAGGGATGTGACGCGATCAAAGCAGAAATGAGGAGTGAGCGATGTAAAGAAGAGCAAAGCCCAGCCGTGACATGCTCTGCTCTCATGCCTCACTCCCCTCTTCACTCACTCCTCGCTCAGGCACGCTGCGCGTTTCTGAGAGCACGCCGCTCTCTCCGCGCCTGCAGCCACTCCGAGAATCGCTCCATGTACAGATAGATCACCGGCGTGGTGTATAGCGTCACCAGTTGCGACAGCAGCAAACCGCCAACGATCGACACACCCAGCGGGCGACGCAACTCGGCGCCGATGCCGGTACCCAGCGCCAGCGGCAGCGCACCCAGCATGGCGGCGGCGGTGGTCATCATGATCGGGCGGAAACGCAAGAGACAGGCGCGGTGAATGGCTTCACGCGGCTTCATGCCGGTGCGCTGCGCCTCGATCGCGAAGTCGATCATCATGATCGCGTTCTTCTTCACGATACCGATCAGCAGCACGATGCCCACGATGCCGTCCACCGAGAGGCTCATGTTGCACAGGATCAGCGCCAGCAACGCACCCACGCCGGCCGGCGGCAGGGTGGAGATGATGGTGATCGGATGGATGTAGCTCTCGTACAGTACGCCCAGCACGATGTAGATCACGATGATCGAAGCGAGCAGCAGCAGTGCTTCATTGCCCAGCGAGGAGGAGAACTCCGCCGCCTTGCCGATGAATTGCCCGCGAACCTGCGGCGGGACATTGAGCTGCTTCTCCACGTTGTGGATGGCATCCACCGCCTCGGACAGGGAATAACCCGGCGCCAGATTGAACGAGATCGTCACCGCCGGCAGCTGTTGCTGGTGGCTGATCACCAGCGGCGAGGTGGTCACTTGCGCATTCACCAACGAAGCCAGCGGAATCGTGCCACCCGCGCCGATGATGATGCCGGTGTTGGCGACGCTGATGCCGGTAGTGGTGGAAGAATTGCTCGACGAAGCCTGGCCGAATGTAGTGGCGTTGCTGCCGGTGAGCGCACCGCTACCGTTGCTCTTCACCGTGAGCTGGTTGAGCAGCGATGTGCTGGTGCGGAACTGCGGCTCCACTTCCAGCACCACGCGGTACTGGTTCAACTGCGTGAAGATGGTGGATATCTGGCGCTGGCCGAATGAGTCGTACAGCGTGTCGTCGATGGTCTGCACCGGCACGCCCAGCGTGCTCGCCTTGTCGCGATCGATGGTGAGCTTCAGTGCCGTGCCCTGGTCGGCCAGGTTGTTGTCCACGTCCGCCAGTTCAGGCAGCTGACGCAAGGCCTGCGTCATCTGCGTGGCGTACTGCGAGAGCTCCTGCGAATTCACGTCGGACATCGAGTACTGATACTCGGTGGCCGCCACGCGCGTATCCAGCGTCACGTCCTGCACCGGCTTCAGGTACAGCGCCACACCCGGAATGTTGGCAGCATCGTTCTGCAGGCTCTGCACCACCTCATCCAGGCCGCCGCGCTTGTTGCGGTCCTTCAGCACGATGCTGAGCTGGCCCTGGTTGAGCGTGGGGTTGATCGAGCCAGCACCAATGAACGAGGCAACACCGGCCACATTGGGATTTTTCTGCAGCGCATCGGCCACGGCCTTGGTGCGCTGTTCCATCTGCGGGAAGGCGACGTTCTGATCGGCCTGTACCACGCCGGTAATCAAACCAGTGTCCTGCTCGGGCAGCAGACCCTTTGGAATCACGATGTAGAGGAACACCGTCACTGCCACGGCAACCACGGCGACCATCATGGTCATGCGCTGGTGATCAAGCACCCAGTCCAGCGTGCTTTCGTACACACCCACGGTGCGCGCCCACACCGTGCGCTTGCCGGCGGCGAGATGGCGCTCGTGTGCATCCTCACCCTCCGGCAGTGCGTCGGGTTTCAGCAGATAGGCGCACATCATCGGCGTCAGCGTCAGCGACACCAGCATGGAGATCACCACGGCCGTGGCAAGCACCCAGGCGAATTCATGGAACAGACGGCCCGTGACGCCGGGCATCAAGAGCAGCGGCAGGAATACCGCGATCAGCGACACCGTCAACGACAGCACGGTGAAGCCGATTTCCTTCGCGCCGAGTTCTGCCGCCTCCTTGCCGTCCTTGCCCTGCTCGATGTAGCGCACGATGTTTTCGATCATCACGATCGCATCGTCCACCACGAAACCGGTGGCCACGGTGAGCGCCATCAGCGAGAGGTTGTCCAGCGACATGCCGGCGAAGGACATCACGCCGAACGTGCCCAGCAAGGAGAGCGGCACCGCCACCGACGGGATCACCGTCGCCCATAGGCGGCGCAGGAAGACGAAGATCACCCCGACCACCAGGAAGATGGTGAGCACGAGCGTGAACTGCACATCTTCCACCGAGGCGCGGATGGTGATGGTGCGGTCGGCGAACACATCCAGGTGTACGTCTGCCGGCAGCACGCTGCGCAGCTGCGGCAAGATGTCGCGGATATGCTGCACCGTCTCCACGATGTTCGCGCCGGGCTGGCGGCGGATATCCAGCAGCACCGCCGGCTTGCCGTTGGCCCAGGCGGCGAGCTGGTCGTTCTCGACGCCGTCGACCACCTTCGCAACGTCGGACAAGCGCACCGGCGCGTTGTTGGTGCTGTTGTAGGAAATGATGGTGTCTTTGTATTCGGCTGCGGTCGCCAGCTGGTCGTTGGTGGAAATGGTGTACGACTGCGTGGTGCCGTTGAGCGTGCCCTTGGGCGCGTTGACGTTGGCCTCGGTCAGCGCATTGCGCACGTCTTCCATGGTGAGACCGAGGTTGGCCAGCTGCGCCGGGTTCACCTGGATGCGCACCGCCGGCCGCACGTTGCCGGCGATCGACACCAGGCCCACGCCCTGCACCTGCGACAGCTTCTGCGCGAGGATCGAATCGGCCAGATCGTTCACGTCGCGCAGCTGACGGCTGTCGGAAGTGAGCATCAGCGTCATGATCGGCGCATCCGCGGGATTCACGCGGTTGTACACCGGCGGATACGGCAGTGTGCTGGGCAGCGTGCCACGCGCCTGGTTGAGTGCTGCCTGCACGTCTTGCGCCGCGATGTCGATGTCGCGGTTCATGTTGAACTGCAACACGATGGTGGACAGACCCGCGGACGAGTCGGACGTCATCATGTCCAGGCCGGAGATCTGGCCAAGCTGACGTTCCAGCGGCGTCGTGACCAGGAAGGCCATGGTGGAAGCGCTGGCACCCGGATAGGTGGTGGTGACCACCAGGCTGGGGGCTTCGATTTCCGGTAGCGCGGAGACGGGCAGCTCGCGATAGCCGAGCACGCCGAGCAGCATCACCGCCACCATCAGAAGCGAGGTGGCGATGGGGCGGCGAATGAAGAGGGTCGAGAATCCCATAGTCGTCGGACTATCCGTGATCTAGCGTGGTGAAAGTCCCTCTCCTTCCGGGAGAGGGAAGTAAATGGCGCTTGGCTTGATCAGCCGGCGCTGGCACGGCGCTTACCACCCTGCTTGCCCTTGTTGCCGTCCGCGGTGACTTGCACCGCCGGTACTTCGCCTGGCTTCAACGCTTTTACCTTGCTGCCGGGCTTGAGGCGGAACTGGCCTTCGGTCACCACCTGGTCGCCATCGTCCAGGCCGCTGCTCACCATCACGTGACTGTCACCGACCTCGCCCGCCACATGCACCGGTTGCATCGCCACCGTTTGATCCTGTTGCAGCTTGTAGACGAAATCGCCGTCGGGACCACGCTGCACCGCCTGCGCCGGAATCACCAGACCGCCCTGCACGGTCCGCACGCGCAGGCGCACGTTCACGAACTGGCCCGGCCACAGCGTGCTGGTGGGATTGTTGAAAATCGCACGCAGCTTGAAGGTGCCCGTGGTGGTATCGATCTGGTTGTCCACCACCTGCAGCGCGCCGGTGGTATCGAGCGGATGCGCATCGGCGCGATCCAGCGCGATCACTTCCAGCTTGTCGGCGCCGTTCTGGAACGAATTGCGCACCGCTTCGAGATTCTGCTCGGGCAGATTGAAGATGATGTAGATCGGGTGGATTTGCGTGAGCGTGACGATGTTGGTGGTGGTGCTCACGATATTGCCCGGGTCGACCTGGCGAATACCCGCCACGCCGTCGATCGGCGAAATGATCTTGGTGAAATCCAACTGCACCTTGGCCGAGCGTACGGCTGCCGCGTCCGCAATCACGGTTGCCTTGAGCTGGTCGACATTGTTGCGGTAGGTGTCGATGTTCAACGCGGCTACGTAGCCATTGGCGACCAGCTTCTGGTTGCGGTCCAGCGTGCTGATGGCTGTGGCCAGCGAGGCTTCGTCCTGCTTCTGCTTGGCCACGGCCTGATCATAGGCCGCCTGGTAGGTGCGCGGATCGATTTCGGCGATCACCTCGCCCTTCTTCACCGCCTGGCCTTCCTGGAAGTTGATCGTCATCAACTGCTGGCCGCTGATCTGCGGATTGACGGTCACGGTGTTGAGCGCCGTCACCGTGCCGAGCGCCGTGAGATAGACCGGCACGTTCTGCTTGACCGTCGGCTCCACCGTCACCGGCACCGGCGAGTTGTCCTGGCCGTTGGCGCCTTGCGCACCCGGCGCCCCACCATTCTGAGCGGACTGCCTGTGATGACCACCAGCCCCAGGCTCCGCTCCGGGTTTATGCAGCAAGCGGAAGGCGACTCCACCCACCACGAGCACGGCGACCACGATCAACGCGATCTTCCAAAAACGCGACATGTAAAACTCCTGGATTGAACGGCGGAACCACCCGACTCCGCTCGATGCGAACGATGCACGCTTGACCTGACAACTTGCGAACAAGCATAGGAGCTGCCTAACGAGCTTGGACAATGCCAGTTGACACAGGTGCCTTATGACCGATGGCACGGTCCTTGGGGCACAGCGTATCAGCCGGGTTGTGACCATATGCCTGCAGGCAACAACCCACGCACTTTACTAAAGTCCTCGGACAAATCGCCGCGGCATGGCACTGACGATCCCGTGAGCTGCTATCTCAACTTGCTGCGAGCTTCGTCTATACTCCGGGCTTATTGTCCGCGGCGACCCGATCCATCTGATCTGCCACGGCATGGTCGCCAGGGGCGCCAAGGTACGTCACGGGGGAAAACGTGGCGGCTTTCCAGACTAATCATTCGATGACTGGAGTACTTGCGTGAGCGGTTCCATGAGCAAATCCGACCAGAGTTTCCTGCGTCAGTTCTCGCTGCTTATCGCCGGCCTCGGCGTACTGACCCTGGTGCTGATCTTCACCGCATGGACGATCTACGAGCACGAGCCGAAGGAAACCGATCCCAACGTCGCGCAGCAGCTTTCCGCCAGGCTTGCCCCCAACGGCTCCGTCTACGCGGGCAACACCGGCCGTGCCGCGATGCTGGCCGCGCAGGAAGCCGCCGCCAAGGCTGCTGCCGCGCAAGTCGCTTACGGCGGCACCACCGATGGCAAGACCATCTACGACAACCTTTGCCATAGCTGCCATACCGCGGGCGTGGCTGGTGCGCCGGTGTTGGGCAACAAGGCGATGTGGGCGCCACGCATTGCCGAAGGCCTGGATACGTTGGTCAAACACGCCATCGATGGCTATCACGGCCCCGACGGCAACACCATGCCGGCGAAGGGCGGCAATCCGGCGCTGACCGATGCGCAAGTGAAGGCCGCAGTGACGTGGATTGTGGATCAGGCGAAATAATTTTCGACTCAGTCTGCCCATGACGCCGCCTTCGGGCGGCGTTTTCGTTTCAGCTTCTCTCGCCTCGGGAGAGGGAGCGCGTCATCCAGCGCATGCAGAAAACGCCTGACCGCTATCATTAGCCGCATGACCCAGGCTGCCCCCTCTCCCGATCCGTCCGTTTTCCCGGACGCCCTCACTGAATTCACCCTGCAAGGTCCTGTCGGCCCTCTGGAAGCCATGAGTGACGTGGCCGAGCGCCCCGGTGCGCGCCGTGCGGTGGCGGTGATCTGCCACCCCAACTCCAAGGACGGCGGCACCATGCGCAACAAAGTGGTGACCATGCTGGAACGCAGCCTGCGCGAATGCGGGATCGACACGCTGCGCTTCAACTTCCGCAGCGCCGGTGAATCGGCGGGCGAATACGACAACGGCCGCGGCGAGAGCGACGACCTGGCTGCCGCCGTGGCATGGGCGCGCAAGATGCGTCCCGATGATCAACTGTGGCTGGCCGGCTTTTCGTTCGGCAGCTACGTCACGTTGCGCAATGCGGTGAAGCTGAAGGCTGATGCGCTGATCAGCATTGCTCCGCCGGTCGGCCGCTGGTCGCACGAGACGCTCGCTCTGCCCACGTGCCCGTGGCTGGTGGTGATGGGCGAAGAAGACGAAATCGTGGAACCGCAGGCGGTATTCGATTGGATCGACAGCCTCGAGGAGCCGCCCGAACTGGTGCGCATGCCCGAGACCGGGCATTTCTTCCACCGTCGCTTGATGGATTTGCGCGGGTCAGTGAAACATTGGGTGCAGGATTATTTGCCGCCTGTGCGTGAGTAGCCACGTAGGTTGGGGTGCAAACCCCAGCGTCGCCATGGTTTGTCATCACGCCATGTTGGGGTTTGCACCCCAACCTACGTGACTGACGTTACCGATCAACAGCTAAGCAAGATTGTTTCTTCCATGACCGAACTCTCCCCCAGCGCCCGTTACCACGAAGGTGTCGCCGCCCACCGCTGGAACACCGATCCCGCGCAGCTTGCCGTACTGCCGGAATTCGATCGCATGCAAGCTGCGTTATGCGCACGCGGCAACGGCAACGGGAACGGCCTGTTCGATCGCTTGAAATCCTTGCTCGGCGGCGAAGAGCGCCAAGCCGTACCCGGCCTTTACCTGTGGGGCAGCGTCGGTCGCGGCAAGACGTTTCTGATGGATCTGTTCGCGGCCAGTCTGCCGCATGGCGTTGCGCTGCGACGTCACTTTCATCGCTTCATGGGCGAAGTGCACGAGCATCTGCGCGACCTTGGTGAACGGCAGAATCCACTCGTCGATGTAGCCGAACGTATCGCGCAGCGCTGCCGCGTGTTGTGCCTGGACGAGTTCCTGGTCAACGACATCGGCGATGCGATGATCCTGGCCAATCTGCTGGAAGCACTGTTCGCACGCGGCGTCACGCTGGTGACGACGTCCAACACGGCGCCGGACAATCTCTACAAGGATGGCCTGCAACGCGCACGCTTTCTGCCGGCGATCGCGTCGATCACGCAGCACTGCCACGTGGTGGAAATGATCTCTCCGCACGACTGGCGCCTGCGCGCACTCACCCATGCACCGGTGTACCACACGCCGCCGGGTGCGGAAGCGGAGCGTGAACTCTCGCGCATCTTTGCCAGCCAGGCGCAGGGCGAGGTCATCGATGGTGGCGAGATCGTGATCAACGACCGCCCCATTCCGGTACGCAAACGTGCCCCCAATATTCTCTGGTTCGACTTTGCCGCGCTATGCGATGGCCCCCGCGCCGTGGCCGATTACATTGCGCTGGCGAAAACGGCGCCGGCCATCATCGTCTCCAATGTGCCGCAATTCACCCTCTACAGCGAAGATCCGGCCAAGCGCTTCGTGCAGCTGGTCGACGAGTTCTACGACCGCCACGTGAAGCTGATTCTTTCCGCCGCCGCACCGATCACCGAGTTGTACGACGGTGAACGTTTGCGTGCCGAGTTTGGACGTACCGAGTCGCGCCTGATCGAGATGCAGAGCCAGGAATATCTGGCGCTGGAGCATCGACCGTAATCCGTAGGTTGGGGTGCAAACCCCAACGTTGCCATGTCTATGTGAACGGGAATGCTGGGGTTTGCACCCCAACCTACACAACTTCACGCTCACGCATCGCCAACACTTTATCGATACGCCTTCCATCCGTATCCACCACTTCCAACCGCCATCCCTGATACACGAAAAACTCACCCACCTGCGGTATGTGCGCCATCTGCGCCAGCACGAATCCCGCTGCCGTGTGATAACCCTTCTCCGACGGTTGCCGCCATCCCAACCGCTCGAACATCTGGAATACCGGACACGCGCCGTCAATCAGCAGACTGCCATCCTCGCGCTCCACGATATCCGGTGCATCGCTTTCGCTTTCCGGCAAATGGCCAACCATCGCTTCGAGCAAATCCGTCTGCGTGACGATGCCTTCCAAGCCACCGTATTCGTCGAGCACGATGACTAGCCGCACGGGCGCGGAGCGAAAGCGTTCCAGCACCTTGAAGATCGGCGTCGATTCGTGAATTGCCGGTGGCGTCGTTAGTGCTGCCAGCGGATCCAATTCATGACCATCGAGCAGTTGGTCAAGCAGATCTTGTTTCGCCACCATGCCAAGCGGTTCGCCGATGTCGCTCCGCCCTACCAGCATATACTGATGGCGGCATTCGCGTAGCGTGCGCAGGATGTCTTCGCGCGGGTTGTCCATATCCAGCCAAACGAGATCGGTGCGCGGCGTCATGATGTCGCCGATGCGGCGATCACCAATATTGAAAACGCGCTCCACCACTTCCTGCTGCGCACGCTGCAGCAGGCCGGCCTCCTGACTGGCGGACACCAGCAGCTTGAGCTCCTCCGCCGAATGCAACATGTCTTCACCGGCGCCGGGACGCAATCCCACCACGCGCAGCACAAGATTGCCCAGGCCATTGAGCAGCACGATGGCCGGGCGGAACACGAACAGGAACACATTCAGCGGACGCACCACCCACAACGCCGTGCCTTCACTGCGCTGCAAGGCCAAGCTCTTTGGCGCCAGTTCGCCAAGCACGATATGCAAGGCCGTGATGATGCAGAAGGCGATCGCTATGGCGACGACATCCGCACCCACTCCTGCATATTTGCCGGCCCACGTTTCCAGCAACGGCTCGATCAGATGCGCCAGGGCCGGCTCTCCCACCCAGCCCAACGCCAGCGAAGACAGCGTGATGCCCAACTGTGTGGCGGCCAGGCTGGCATCGAGGCGATCGACGGTGCGCAGCAAAACGTATGCGTTACGCCGCCCCTGTGAAACCAGTTCCGCAACGCGGCTGCGGCGCACGGCGACCAGCGCGAATTCAGCCGCAACAAAAAAGCCGTTGGCGGCAACCAGAAGGAATACTGCCAATATGCCTATCCATCCCGTCATGGCGGCGCCTTACGTTAGTGCAGACATCGTATGGTAAAGGCAGCGCGCAACGCGTTGGACCCGCTTCACCAACCGCCGCATCTGCTGCTACGGTGCGCGCTCCGCTTTATCTCGGAGTTGCCGCCATGCTGACCATCATCGCTGCCGCGCTGCTTGCCGGCGCCCAACTCACGGTGGCGCCGGATACCTTCGACGCACGCGTACATCGCGCCAAGATGATCGAAGCAGGCACCACGGGGCCGGTTTATCAGAAGCAGTTCTGGGCCAAGACCGGCAATCCGATGACCGATGCACTGAAGAGCTGCCTGGCAAGCAACGCACCGGCGGACAAGTCGCCCTTCACGCTGGTTGCCGATATCTCGCCCGACGGGCATCCACTGAACGTTGAAGTTCGCGCACCCACACCGGTCGCGAAATGTCTTGCCGGGCAATTCTCGGCATGGACGTTTCCTGTTCCGCCCAAGTTGTCCGATTCGGTCAACTATCCCATCGAGATCGACATCAGCATGTAGGCGCCCTACGTTGCGCTACGATCCGCCCGTTGTCTTCGCGGAGCCTTTCGCATGCGCGCACCCACCGGCTCGGTCGTCGGGCTCTGCTCCGCCTCCGCCACGATGTCGGCGATGGGCATGGCCTTTCTCGGTTACTGGGGCGTGCACGAGCCCACCCCCTGGAACGCGCGTGACATCGTGGTGGTGTGCCTAGCCTTTCTCAGCTTCTTTGCCCTTGGCGCGACGATCTGGATCGCCACCACGCCGGTCGCGGAAGACGCCGTCGAACGGATCGCGCCCGCTCGCCGCAGCTTCGCCGCCGGGCTGGTGTTGATGTGGGTGGGGATCATCGTCGCGATCACGCGCTAGTCGAAAAAAACTGGCCCAGCCGGCAAGCCGCATGGCGGCTGGACTCGCGCCGCTTATCCACTGGCTTATCCACAAATTATTGGGTTGACCGGCAGGAGCGACCCCGATATGTTGTGCTCCGTCGGTCGCCGTCTCAGATTATTTCGAGGTGGCTCGGGAATCCGGTGCGAATCCGGAACTGCCCCGCAGCGGTAAGCGGAGACGAAAACCCAGATCGCACTGGCCTTCAAGGCCGGGAAGCGGGGCGAGTAGGCGGGTCGCCAGACCCACATCCGCAAGTCCGAAGACCTGCCGACACGGCATGGCCGGAGTGCCATGCCGCCGGTGACGGCCGGAGAGCCTGACTAATGCCTCTACATGATTCGCGCCGGGTCTGTTTGCCCGCAAAACAAGGAGGAGCGAGGGCGCGTATGCCGATACGCAACCGAGCGAGGACGCAGGATTGCGGGCAAACAGACCCGGCCCTCCGGGTTGCGTCTGAGCGGCCGCCATGCGGCAGCGCACGGCTTGATCAGACGGCCAGTCTGGCCTGCGCCGTGCACTACCACCTGACGACCGCTCAGACGCAACGCGAACCATGTAGAGGCATTAGTCAGGCTCTTCGGGAGAGGCGTACGCACGACGTGGAAGTCACACGTATCGGGCGCACGACCGCGGTACCGCCACCTCAGCCCTGCGCGCGGGAGCAGGTGGTTGAGTCCAAGGAATCTGTCCGCACGAACCGGCTCTCGCCGGCCGGACCGATTCCGCAGCCCGGAGCGTCCGACATGCAGCCTATCGATACCGAATCGCGCGAGCGCTCTGCCGACCGCGCGGAGTCCGCCGTCTTCTCTGCCGACGCCAGCGCGCCGGCCCTAGCCAACCCTGTGACGATGTCCGCAACCGCCGAAGCACCTTTCACCCTGACCCCTCCGCACAACCCGGGCCAGATGCGCGTCACCAAGCGCAGCGGCCGGCACGAAGTGGTCGACGTCAACAAGATCGTCCGCGCGGTCACGCGCAGCGCCGAAGGCCTGCATGCGGTGGACCCGCTGCGCGTCGCGCTGAAGACCATCGGCGGCCTGTATGACGGCGCCACCACGCAAGAGCTGGACCAGCTCTCCATCCGCACGGCGGCGGCGCTGACGGCTGAAGAACCGGAATACGGCCAGCTTGCCGCGCGGCTGCTCAACGCTTTCATCGACAAGGAAGTGAGCGGGCAGGAAATCCAGAGCTTCTCGCAATCCATTGCACGCGGTGCCGAACTGGGCATCGTCAATGCGCGCCTGCGCGATTTCGTGACCGAGAACGCACGCAAGCTTAACGATGCGATCGATCCGCTGGCTTCACGCCGTTTCGAATACTTCGGTCTGCGCACGGTGTACGACCGCTATCTGCTGCGTCATCCGCAGCTGCGCAAGGTGGTTGAGACGCCGCAGTATTTCTTCATGCGCATTGCTTGCGCATTGGGTGGCAACGAGATCGGTGAAACGCTGGAGCTGTATCGCCTGCTCTCCTCGCTGGAATACATCGCCAGTTCGCCGACGCTATTCAACGCCGGCACGGCGCACGAACAGCTCAGCTCCTGCTTCCTGCTCGACTCGCCACAGGATTCGCTGGAGTCCATCTACGAGAAATACGGCGACGTGGCCAAGCTCAGCAAATTCGCTGGAGGCATCGGCCTGGCTTATTCGCGCGTGCGTTCGCGCGGTTCGCTGATCAAAGGCACCAACGGTCATTCCAATGGCTTGGTGCCGTGGCTGAAAACGCTGGATGCCTCCGTCGCCGCGGTGAACCAGGGCGGCAAACGCAAAGGCGCGGCCTGCGTGTATCTGGAACCGTGGCATGCGGATATCGAGGAGTTCCTCGAACTGCGCGACAACACCGGCGACGAAGCACGCCGCACGCACAACCTCAACCTCGCCAACTGGATTCCCGACGAATTCATGCGCCGCGTGGAGCACGACGGCAACTGGTCGCTGTTCGATCCCAAGATCGTGCCGCACTTCGTCGACACCTGGGGCGAAACCTTCGAGCGCGCCTATCACAAGGCCGAAGCCGAAGGCCTGGCAGTGAAAACCGTGAAGGCACGCGAGCTGTACGCGCGCATGCTGCGTACGCTGGCGCAGACCGGCAACGGCTGGATGACCTTCAAGGACCGCAGCAACGCGACCAGCAACCAGACGGCCAAAGCGGAAAACGTCATCCACCTCTCGAACCTGTGCACCGAGATTCTGGAAGTCACCAACGCCGGCGAAACGGCCGTATGCAACCTGGGTTCGATCAACCTCGCTCGCCACGTCGTCGACGGCGCGTTCGATTTCGCAAAGCTCGCCACCACCGTGCGCACGGCGGTACGCCAGCTGGATCGCGTGATCGACCTGAACTTCTACCCGATCGACACCGCCGCCACCGCCAACCGCAAATGGCGCCCGGTGGGCCTGGGCGTGATGGGCCTGCAGGACGTTTTCTTCAAGTTGCGCCTGCCGTTTGATTCGGCGGAAGCCTTGGCGCTGTCCACGCGTATTGCCGAAGAGATCTATTACAACGCGCTGGTGCAGTCGAACGCACTGGCCGAGCAGCACGGCGCGCATCCTGGCTTTGCGGAAAGCCGTGCGTCGAATGGCGAGCTGCAATTCGACTATTGGCCGAACGCGAAACAACACGACACCGCACGCTGGGATGCACTGCGCGAGGCGATCAAGGCGAAGGGTCTTCGCAACTCGCTGCTGATCGCGATCGCGCCCACCGCGACCATCGCCTCCATCGCCGGCTGCTACGAGTGCATCGAGCCGCAGGTCAGCAACCTGTTCAAGCGTGAAACGCTTTCCGGCGACTTCCTGGTGGTGAATCGCCACTTGGTGGAAGAGCTGAAGGCACTGGGTCTGTGGACCTCGGAAATCCGTGATGCGATCAAGCTGGCGGAGGGTTCGATCCAGGGCATCACGGCCATTCCGGAACGCCTGCGCTTGATCTATCGCACGGTGTGGGAACTGCCGCAGAAGGTGCTGATCGATCTTGCCGCGGCACGCGGCGCGTACATCGACCAGAGCCAGTCGCTGAACCTGTTCATGGAGAACCCGAACATCGGGCAGCTCAGCTCCATGTACATGTATGCGTGGAAGGCGGGTGTCAAAACCACCTACTACCTGCGCTCGCGTCCGGCGACCAAGATTGCGAAGACGACGGTGACGGCGACAGCAGTTGCAGCGCCTGCACCTGACGCGCAAGAGGAAGCCACAGCTGCAGTCTTTTGCTCGCTGGAGAATCCGGAGTACTGCGAGGCTTGCCAGTAACTAGAGGTCCGTCGCCCCGGCGAAAGCCGGGGCCCAGTGTCTTTCGCTCTTCACACCCCAAAGTCGCTGGGCCCCGGCTTTCGCCGGGGCGACGGGGTTTAAAGCAAGGTTGGGTAGAGGTCGTTCCAGTAAGGATTAGTGGTCTCAACGAGTTCCAACTTCCATTGGCGGCGCCACTTCTTCAGTAATTTCTCTCGCTCTATCGCCGACTCCATGAAGTCATGCAGTTCATACCAGACAAGGTTATACGCGGCATGCTCTCTCGTGAAACTGGAAACAAAGCCGGAACGATGCTGCCAGACTCGCTGAATAAGATCCGCCGTTACACCAACATACAAAACGCCGTTACGTTTGTTGGCCAGCATGTAAACACAGGGCTGTCGAGACCTCATGATGTCGATCTTCACTCAAGCTTGGCGCTCGGCAAATCAGCCCTCATCCCTCAAACCCGTCATCCCGGCGAACGCCGGGACCCAGTGACTTTCCAGCCCCATGCTCCAAAGGCTCCAAAGGCTCCACAGTGAATACACCGGCAATCCGTTACACGCTTCACCCTGACATCCAGCTTTGTTGACACCATGTCGAGAATGAAGCCCTATCGCAATCGCACCGGCCGCTCGGGCGTGAGCGCCTATGCGATCGGCAAAGGCTTCATCCTGGTGCATTTCATTCGCCATGGTACTTACGAATACACCGATGCCAAACCCGGCCGCCTGCACGTACGCAACATGCAGGCGCTGGCCAAGGCGGGTATCGGCCTTTCCACCTATATCAGCCGTTTCGTGCGCGGCAAGTACGCGCGCAAACTCGACTAAGTACTGAGGAACATCCATGTCCGAGCACATCCTCGATCCCGGTTTCGAACTCACGCTGCGCCCGATGCGCTATCCCGAGTTCTACGAGATGTATCGCAACGCGATCAAGAACACATGGACGGTGGAGGAAGTGGATTTCTCGCTCGACGTCACCGACCTCAAGTCGAAGATGACGGACGCGGATCGACACCTGATTCATCGCCTGGTCGCTTTCTTCGCCACCGGCGACACCATCGTGGCGAACAACCTGGTGTTGAATCTGTACCAGCACATCAATGCGCCGGAAGCGCGCATGTATCTGTCGCGCCAGTTGTTCGAGGAAGCGCTGCACGTGCAGTTCTATCTCACCCTGCTCGACACCTATATTCCCGACCCGAACGAACGCAACAAAGCCTTTGCCGCGATCGAGAACATCCCTTCGATCCAGCAGAAAGGCGCCTTCTGCTTCAAGTGGATCGATTCCATCCAGAATCTGCAGAGGCTGGAAACACGGGAGCAGCGCCGGCAATTCCTGCTCAACCTGATCTGCTTCGCTGCCTGCATCGAAGGCCTGTTCTTCTTCGCGGCTTTTGCCTACGTGTACTTCCTGCGCTCGCGCGGCCTGCTGCATGGCTTGGCCTCCGGCACCAACTGGGTTTTCCGCGATGAATCCGGCCACATGGGCTTTGCCTTCGCCGTCGTGCGTACCGTGCGTGCGCAAGAGCCGGAACTGTTCGACGACGCTATGCGCGCTCAGGTGGAAGCCATGCTGGAAGAAGCCATCGCCTGCGAAACGCAATTCGCTGAAGACGTACTTTCTGGTGGTGTCGCCGGACTGTCGGTGAAGGACATGCGCCAGTATCTCGAATACTGCGCAGACCAGCGCCTGGCCCAGCTCGATCTGCCAAAGAAGTACGGCGCGAAGAACCCGTTCGACTTCATGGATCTGCAGGACGTACAGGAAGTCACCAACTTCTTCGAACGTCGCGTGTCGGCGTACCAGGTCGGCGTGGAAGGCGAAGTCGCCTTCGACATGGCGTTCTAAGCACCTGCTCGACATTGCATAATCCGCGGCTATGAACTCGCCGCCTATCGTTCTTACCGACGCCCCCACTGCCGATGAGCTGGGGGCGATTCGTCGCCCGCTCGATCAGTTCAACCTCGACGCCTGCGGTATCGCTGACCAGCGCCCGCTGGCGCTGCTGGTGCGAAATCCCATGACCCATGAAGTGGTGGGTGGCCTCAACGGACGCACGTCGCGCGGCATATTGTTCATCGACGTGTTTTTCCTGCCCGAGTCGATGCGCGGCAATGGCCTTGGCAGCAGGCTGTTGCGCATGGCTGAAGAAGAAGGTCTTCGCCGCGGTTGCCTTACCGGCATCTTGTACACGAACAATTTTCAGGCACCCGGGTTTTACAAGAAACATGGCTGGCGCGAGTTCGGCAGGTTTCCCAGTATTCCGCCAGGTACCAGTCGGATCTTTCTCACTAAAGAACTGACATAGCTTGCTTGCAAGGTACGGTAAGGTTCAAACGATCTGCGAAAGTGCTGCGCACCGATCCGGAAACGCTTGCAATAGTTTCTTGTCCATCGTTACCAGCTTTGTATTCAACTTCAAGGCAAGCGCAACGAATTCGCAGTCGTAAGCCGTACAGTTGCTGTCGCGGACCAGCTCGAGAATAGCTTGCGACGCCACGTCGTATTCGCCTCCTGCCAGGAGGCTTTCTGCTTCTTGCTGCAGCTTGCAAGCCTGATCGAAACGAATGGTTCCGCGTCGCAGATAGCCGGCAAGTATGTTGCGAAACTCGCTCCGCCACAGTGATGGCGCTACCCAATCAGGGTCTTGCTGAAACAGGGTCTCCGCCGCTGCCGTGTATTCACCAGGCAAGTGCAGGTAAGCCAGTACATTGGAGTCCACGACAATCATCGACGGCCTTCGCGTTTCATGGCGTCGATATCCCGCGCAGAAAACGCACCCTTCGGTAACGCGCCGCGTAACTCACGGACTCGCTTCAATCGCTCGGCGGGACTTACCTTTTCCGGCATCAGCGCCGCTTCCAGGCACACGATGGCTTCGCTGTTCATGCTGCGGCGATGGGCCTCGGCCGAGCGTTTCAGCTGCTCATAGACAGCATCGGGAATGTTTTTCAGGGTCAGGGTTGCAGGCATAGGAATGACACCATTTTGGAACCATTATGGTTTCAAACCATACGACCTGCCTGCAACCTAAGTCAACAAGCTGCGGCTCACACTTGCCCTCCACCCTGCCTCCCTACCCCCAAGGGAAGGGAGGCACTGCAGCAGGATTACGTCCAGCTGTTGTCGTCGTCAAAGCTGCCGCTATCGAAATTCGCATCGTCGAAATCGTTGTTGGATGCGAAATCCTGGTCTCCACCACTCGGCAAGTTGTTGTTGCCGTCGTCGTAGAAGTTGTTCTCGGTGACGTTCTCGATCACTTCCGGCTGACCACCAAAACCGCCACCGAAGAAACCGCCGCCATGATGGCCGCCGAGCAGGCTTTCGATGCCGTCGAACAGGAACATGCCACCAGCGACACCGGCCGCGGTGGTGGCTGCGTTGGCGAAGAAGCTGGAACCGCCGCTCTGCTGTGGTGCGGCCGGTGCGCTGCTGCCGAACAGACGCTCGCGCCAGGTCGGTGCAGCAGCCGGGGCTGCCTGCTGTTGCGGCGGGAACGGCGGTGGGTTCTGGCCCCACGCAGACTGCTGCGGTTGGCCGCCAAGGAAGCTGCCGCCGCCCTGCTGTTGCGCTTGCAACTGCGCAATCTGCGCCTTCGCCGCATCCAACGCGTGCTGTTGCAGCAGGCAGCGTTGCACCAGTAAATAAACCGCGTCGGGCTGGTTGGCCAGGCGCTGGTGGATCAGCGCATCGGCCTGTGCGTCCTTGTTGACGCCGCTTACGGCGGCCAGGCGCTGGAGGAAATCGTCGAGGAGGAGTTGTTCCTGGGGAGTCATGGGTTCTCCGGGGTTGCTGATGCCGGCCTGGTGCCGGCGAAGATGAAAGTATGCGCAGGATGTGTGACCTCAAGAGTGCCGGTCGTACTGCCTCTGGCCGTCGGTTCACGATTCCTTGCACATTGGCCTATTGACTACAGCTGTAGTCAGAGAGTAGCGTGACTACACGTGTAGTCATCGGTTCTACTGCCATGCCCAAGCCATCCATCGGGGACCAGGAGCTGGCGCTCCTGCACTACCTGGCCGAACACGAAAACACCACCGTAGGCGAAGTCGCCGCCGATTTCGGCGAAGCGCGCGACCTGGCGCGTTCCACCGTGCTCACCATGATGGAGCGCCTGCGCAGCAAGGGATATTTGAAGCGCCGCCACGTCGAGGGCGTGTATCGCTACCACACCGCCACCGGCCCGAACGAAGCATTGAACAACGCGGTGGGCCAGTTTGTGGAAAAGACCTTGTCCGGCTCGCTCTCGCCGTTCGTGGCGTGGATGTCGCAAAAAGCAGACGTCAGCGACAACGAGCTGGCTGAGCTGGAAGCGCTGGTGGCGAAATTGCAATCGCAGCGCAAGGAGAGCTGACATGGATACGCTGAGTACATTCGCTGATGCGCTGCTGTCGCGGCTTGCCTGGACCAGCGTTCAGGCCGTTCTGCTGATCGCAGCACTGTGGCTGATCATGCGCTACGTGCCGCGCCTTTCGCCGGCCGTGCGCTGCATGCTGTGGTGGCTGGTGAGTGCACAGCTGGTGCTGGGCATGACGCTCAGCACGCCGGTGCAGTTGCATTGGTTGAAGCCGGTCGAGCAGAAGCCATTCACGGTGCCGCATGACGTCGTCATGCACATCAGCGCCGACACGACCGCCGCCATCGTGGCGGCGCAAGCCACGGCCATCCCATCGCCGACAAGCCACTGGAACGGGTCATGGTCCGAAGCCGTACTGTTGTTGTGGCTGTCGATCATCCTGTTGCAAGTGATCTTTGCGATACGGCATTGGCTGGAAGCTCAAGCGTTGTTGCGCGAAGCACGCCCGGCCACCAGCACCACCTTGCAATCGCTGTGCATGCAGCAAGCCAGGGCATTGGGCATGCGCCGCATTCCGGTATTGCGCGTCTCCGATGCGATCGTGTCACCGCAAGTAACCGGCCTTTGGCGTCCCGTCGTGCTGATGCCGGCCGAACAAACCTTGTCGCAAGACGAACTGGCCATGGCGATCGCGCATGAACTCGCGCACATCCATCGCGGCGACCTGTGGCTGGGTTGGATTCCCGCACTGGCACAGCGGCTGTTCTTCTTCCATCCGCTAGTGAACTGGGCAATGCGCGAGTACGCCATCTACCGCGAAGCCGCCTGCGACGCGCAGGTACTGCAACGCCACGACGCCACGCCTCAGCATTACGGCCATCTGCTGGTTCGTCTGGGTGTGGTCAATCCCGTGCATTCCAGTCTTGCCGGCGCGTCCTCGACCTTCCTCCACTTGAAGAGGCGACTGATCATGTTGCAGCAAAGCGTCAACGACACCACACCAGGTTTGCGCAGCTGGCTGCTGGTCGCGGCTATTGCGTTGGTCGGCGTTCTGCCCTATCGCGTTACGGCCAGCGACGTGACGTCGCAAACCCATGCCGCGCCCGTCTCCATTGAAAGCATCCCGGCAACTCCGGCCATACCACCAGCACCGCCTGCCCCTGCCGTAGCAGCCACATCATCTGTGCCACCGATACCGCCTGCTCCCGATGCACCGCCGACACCTCCCGCACCGCCAGCAGCACTCGGCTTCAACGCCAGCCGCACGCAAATCCATACGCATGACAATGCAACGCGAAGCCTCCTGCTTTACGACGGCGACACCTTGATCGTGGACGGCAAGGACAGCGACGTCGCCGCTATCGAGCGCATGCATAAGTCAGGCTCGCCGCTGCTCTGGTTCCGCCGCAATGGCCGGGCTTACGTCAGTCACGACGCCAACCTGATACGCGAGGCCCAAGACGCCTATGTATCTTTCGATGTGCCGACACGTGGCGAACAACAGCTTGTCGCCAAACAAAGCGAACTGGCCGCGCAAGAAAGTGCCCTGGTTTCACGCGACAGCGCGCTAGCCGGCCGTGAAGCGGAACTGGCAAGCCGAAGTGTAAGCCTCGATTCGCAACGCCTTGCGCTACAGAGCCTGCCGCTGCAGGAAAAATACATCCAGGAAGCCTCTCTGCAAGGCCAGCAACAGGGCGTACGCGCAACCCAGGTGGAAATAGACCGCGAGCATCACGTGCTAAGCCAAGCAACCCAGAACTTGGCTAAGCAGGAGGCAGAGCTGGCGGCACGCGAAGCCATCATGTCGCAACAGCAAATAGCGGGCACAAGACAGGCGAATCAGCAGTTGGACAAGCTGTTGGACGAAGCCGTGGCAAGAGGACTGGCAAAGCCCGCGGATCGCTGAGTGTGACGGCATAGCCGGGTAACAAGGTTTCCTCACGTAGATCAACGAACACCCGCATGGCGGGTGTCAGGGGCTTGTGCGTCTCATTCATGCAAGGAAAGTTCATCATGTTCCGCTACTACCTTTTGCTTGCCGCCTACAGCTTCAAGCGCAGCCGCTTGCTTACTGCATTGATGATACTGGCCATCGGCCTAGGTATCGGTGCCAGCATGACCATGATCACCGTGCTGCACGTGATGTCCGGCGATCCGCTACCCGGACGCAGCGCACAACTGTATGTGCCGGTGATCGATCCGCATCCGGTCAGCAACACCAAACCCAAGAACACGATCGTCGACGGCAACATGACCTGGACGGATGCGATGTATCTGCTGCACGCTGCCCGCGCGGATCGACAGGCGGCAATGGCCGCAGGTGCCCTGCCCGTTCGGCCGGCGCAGGCATCGCTGCGGCCTTTTTTCGAGTCGGGACACTATGTCACCGCTGATTTCTTTCCCATGTTTGGCACGCCGTTTCGCACCGGTGCCGGATGGAGTGCGCAGGATGATGAAAACCATGTACGCGTAGTCGTACTCAATGCCGATTTGAATCGCAAGCTGTTCGGCAACACGCCCAGCATCGGCCGCAACGTACGTTTGAAGAACACCGATTTCCGCGTGATCGGCGTACTGGACGACTGGCAACCGCAACCCACCTTCTACGCGCAGATCGACAACGCCGCCTTCGGCAGCACCGATCAATTTTTCATACCATTGCAAACAGCGCAGGAACTGAACTTCGAGATCAGCGGCCGCATGTGGTGCTGGGGCAACGGCGGCGACGGACGCGCGAGTGGTGATTGCAGCTGGTTGCAGTTCTGGGTTGAACTGGACAGTGCCGGGAAGGCGCATGCCTACCAGAATTTTCTTGCCGACTATTGGCGCGACCAGCAGGCACACGGCCGCTTTCCGCGTCCGGTGAATGCACAGCTCTACGGCCTGATGGACTGGCTGAGCAACCAGCACGTGGTGCCTGGCGACCTGCGCCTGCAGCTGTGGTTGGCACTAGGTTTTCTGGGCGTCTGCATGCTCAACATCGTTGGCTTGCTGCTGGCCAAATTCCTGCGCCGCGGCGGCGAGATCAGTGTGCGGCGTGCATTGGGCGCACGGCGGCGCGACGTGTTTTTGCAATTGGGCATCGAAGCCGGTGCGATCGGAATTGCCGGTGGCGCGCTCGGCTTAGGTATCGCCGAGCTTGGCTTGTGGAGCGTGCGCCAGCGTCCAGATGGCTATGCACATCTGGCGCAGATGGATATCACCATGCTGCTGGGTACTTTCCTGCTGGCGATTGTCGCCGGCGTATGCGCTGGCCTGGTACCGGCCTGGCGCGCCTGCAACGTTACGCCTGCCCTGCAGCTCAAAACCCAATGAGGCGAACCATGCCACTACCACCCATCGTCGCCAGTCTTACCCGCCACAAGCTCACCGCGCTGCTGCTGATGCTGCAGGTCAGCCTGACTTGCGCCATCGTGTGCAACGTCGCCTTCATGATCGTCGATCGCGTGCAGCAACTGCACCACCCCAGCGGCGTGGCTGAAAACGAACTGGTGATGATCGAGAGCACCGACCTGGATCAAAACGCCCAACCGCTGGTTCGCCATGCCACCGACCTCACAGCTTTGCGCGCCATCCCGGGCGTGACATCGGTGGCCGTGGTGGACGCGATGCCTTTCAATCATTACGACTGGAGCAATGGTATCGCCCTGATGCAAGACGGACCCGCCCGCGCCACGGCCACTGCATTCAACGGCACACCCGGAGAACTCACCACTCTCGGCCTGCACCTGGTCGAAGGGCGCGATTTTCTACCGAACGAATACGTGCCGCTGGGCAGTGCGCATGACTGGAACGGCATCGACCAGGTACCTGTCACCATCGTCACGCGTGCCTTGGCCGACAAACTTTTTCCAGGCCAGGACCCGCTCGGCAAGGCCATCTATCCGGACGAGAAACCGGTGCGCATCGTCGGCGTGATCGATCACCTGCTGCGCCCGCAAGCGCACGAGAGCGCCGATAGCGACGATGCCACTGTGTTTCCCATGTTGCCCGACGGCAACGACGTGACGTACGTGCTGCGCACCGCCCCGCAAGACCGCGAACGTGTACTGAAGCAAGCCGCCGAGGTGCTCGATCATTTGCATGACAATCGCATCCTTCGGCATGCACAGACCTTCGAGCAGTTGCGCGCGGATTTCTTTCACCGCAGCCGCACGATGATCGCTCTATTGATGGCGGCGGCGCTGGGCCTGCTGGTCGTCACCGCGCTGGGCATTGCAGGACTGGCCAGTTTCTGGGTGCAACAGCGCAGGCGTTCCATCGGCATTCGTCGTGCGGTGGGCGCGACGCGGCGGGATATCCTGCGTTATTTCCAGTTGGAGAACTTCCTGATCGTGGGTGCTGGCGTCACGCTCGGCACCTTGCTGGCTTATGGTCTGAACATGCTATTGATGCAGCACTACGAGCAACCACGATTGCCGCTGCTTTATCTCGCTGTCGGCGCTTTGGCGCTGTGGCTGCTCGGGCAGCTTGCCGTGCTCGGTCCTGCGTTGCGCGCTGCCTCGGTGCCACCGGTGGTGGCGACACGCGGTGCATGAACGTAGCTTGCGATAATTCTGTTTCAGAGCGAGTCGTCATTCCGGCGAAGGCCGGAATCCATCGCCAATACGAAGCATGGATTCCGGCCTTCGCCGGAATGACGTCGAGGCAAGATCGACTTTCTTCGCTGCGAACGATGCTTCAATCGCCAAAAACTTTGGGAATATATAAGGCGATCTACGCGCTGATCTGCTGCAACGCCGCCATCACCTGCGCTTCGGCTTGCGCCGGCGACCACGCAGCCATCTGTGCCAGCGTATACGTGCGACGCAGGTAGCGAATCACTTGCAGGCCCAACCAATAACCGCTGCGATTGGGCAAACCTTGCTGATACGGCTTGGGCGCCGCATTGAACCAGCGCTTGAAGATTTCCGGATGTTCGGCATCGATCGCCTTGCTGCGCGCATCGGCGAGGAAGCGCCGGGCGATGTCCGGCAGCTTATTTGCGGGAATGGCGCCAAGCTCATCCTCCAGCAACAGTTCGCCATCCGTATGCCCCGGCGCAAGCTCGCCACTCACATAGGTGGCCAAGCCTTCCTCGAACAACGGCAAGGTCAGCGGCGCATCCGGCATCACGCCGTCGTTGCGAATACCTGCGTGCTGCGCGTGATAAAGGTGAAAGAGTTCGTGCGGCACCACGATGTCGAGTTGAGCGTGCTCCAGCAGCAGGGAATCGGCTGCGAATGCCAGCACGGGTTTGCCACTGGAGAGAACACCGCTCTTGGCATCGAAGTTTGGCGCAAGCAGGATGGTGATCGGCGGATGCGTGTCGGCATCAGGGAATAACATCTTGAAGCGTACCGATTGCTTGGCAACGGCATCCTGCACGGCGTGCACTTCGGCAGGAATATCCGCTGCCAGAGCCGGGTATTTCGCAAAGCGCGCCTTCAACCAAATCTGCCGGCGCGCCTGCCAATAGGGATCCTGCTGTTTTTCCCATACCACCGAATCGTAGATATCGCGACGTGTCGCTTCGATGGTGCGGTTCCACGCGTGCTCCTGCTGCAGGAAAGGCTGGCCTTTCGCTGCAGTCCAGAATTCGTTGAACGACGTGGTAATCGATGGCGCCTCTGCCCCCGACGTAGGCGCAATGCTTGCGAGCAGCAGCACCAGGCACAGTGCTTTGCTGCTGCTCACCTTCATCACATCAGCGCCACGGCCAGGGCTTGAGCGCGTATTCCTTCGGCGGCGTGTCACCGGCGAGGTTCTGCACGAAGTAATCCCAACGGCGGCGCGTGACGTACGGCGTGTCGACCGCATAGCCATGATGCATGTTGGGCAGGATCAGCATGTCGAAATCTTTGTTCGCCTTGATCAGCGCATCCACCACCAGGAAGGTGCTGTACGGCGGCACGTTGTCGTCGATCGAACCGTGTACCAGCATCAGCTTGCCCTTGAGGTTCTTGGCGAGCAGCTGATTGGCCTGGTTGTCGTAATTGGTCGTGCCGTCCTTGTTGGTGACCAGCAGGCCCTGCCACTTTTCGCCCCAATCGTCTTCGTACTCGCGGTTGTCATGGTTGCCGCTTTCGGCCCAACCCACCTTGAAGAAATCGGGATAGCGGAACATGGCATCCGCCGTGGTATTGCCACCACCGGAGTGGCCCCAGATGCCGACGCGATCGAGATCAATCCACGGATAACGCTGCGCAAGTTGCTTGATGGCCGTGACCTGGTCCGGCAACGTGTTGTCGCCCATGCTGCCGAACCACGCATCGTGGAATGCCTTGGAGCGCCACGGCGTGCCCATGCCGTCAATCGCTACGACGATAAAGCCGAGTTCTGCCAGCGACTGGTTGTCGTATTCGGAGGGCGCAAAGCCAAAGGTCCTCACCGAGCCAGTCTGCGGGCCGGGGTAGACGTAATCGACGATCGGATATTTCTTCGCCGGGTCGAAATGCGTGGGCTTGAACATCAACCCGTACAGATCCGTCTTGCCGTCGCGCGCCTTCACTACGATCTGTTCCGGCGGCTGCCAGCCGGTGGCCAGCAGGCGCTTGATGTCGGCCGTGGCCACCGTCGCAACACTGCGGCCATCATTGGCATCGCGCAGCACGGTGACGGTCGGTTTCGACGTGGTGGAATAGCTGTCGACGAAATACTTGCCGTCGTCGGACAGGGTGATGGTGTGATCGGCAGGCTCCGGCGTGAGCAGCACCGGCTCGCCGCCATCCAGGCTTACCTTCCAGAATTGCTGGTAATACGGATTGACGCCGGGTGTGCGCCCCACGCCACGGAACCAGACGGTGCGGGTCTTCGCATCAACCTTCAGCACTTCAGTGACGTTGCCCTCGCCAGTGGTGATGGCGCGCTTGGGCTGGCCGTTATTGAGATCGTAAAGATACAGATTGCCCCAGTTATTGCGCTCACTGAACCAGATCGCCTCGTTCGTCTCCGGCAGGTAGCGCCAGTTCACCGCGCCGTTGCCGCTTTCGTAATAGGTGGCGACGTCTTCATGGAACACGGTGCGCACGTTGCCGTTTGCCGCGTCGGCGATACGGAAGGTCTCGTGCTTGTGGTCACGCGACGTGGAAACGAAGGCGAGCGTCTTGCTGTCCGGCGCCCACTTCACGTCGTCCCAGCCGCCGTCCTCGCCGCAGCTCACGTCGTCGCACAAGCTGGAACGGTGCTGATCCGGCGGCATCTTCAGGCGCACGACTTTGTGTGCGGGCACGTCGATGATCACCCGCTCGATCATCGTGACGTCTTTGTCGCCTGCCAGCGGATACTTCCACGCCTGCAGTTCCGGATGGCCCAGCTTGGTGACGACCAGGTACATGTCACCGGTTTTGCGCTGGTCCTGCTGGAAGGTCGCGATATGCTTGGAATCCGGCGACCATTCGAGGATGGCGTTGTCGGTATGTTTCCAGCCGGCGTTGTCGGTGGCGTAACCGAAGTTTTCCACGCCGTCGGTGGTGAGTTGGGTTTCCTTGCCGGTGGCGACGTCACGCACCCACAAGTTCCAGTTGCGGATAAAGGCTTCCTGCTTGCGGTCGGGCGAGAGCACGCCGGGCTCTTTGCCGGTTTTCACGACGGTGGCCTTGTCCACGCATTCGCCGGCTGCTTTCAGATTGCACAGATAATGCGTGCCGCCGATCGTGATCTCGTCACGTCCATCGGCAGCGACGCGGTAATCGCTGATGCTCAGCTTGTCCGCCTTGATGTCATGCTTCCCGGCCTTGTCCAGTGCGGCGGCAAGCTTGGCCTGGTCCAGCAGTGACTCCGCCTTGCCGGTGGCGGCATCCATGCGCAGGTAATGATCGCCGCTGGCGTCGTGGTCGACGTACCAGAAATGCGTGCCGTCCAGCCAATGCACGGTGCTCACCATGTGATCGACCAACGGCATGGTGTTGTACGGCATGTAGCGCTCGGCCTGCGCATAATCCTGCGCGGTAAGCGTACGGTCCGCAGCGATCGCGCCGCCCGCGGAACCCAGGGCCAGTAGCCCACACATCAGTGCGCCATGCAGACGCGATGTGCCGAAGATTGAACGCATGTTTGCTCCCCATGAAAAAGCGGAACCAGTGGCTCCGGGCATGACTTTTCATCGTATAGGCACCTGCTGTCGCACACCCCTGCCAAAGGTCTGGGGTGCGGTGTTGTGCGACGCAACAGGCAAGATTATCGTGTAGGGCATTTCCCTCACTTGATGACACAGTCCGCTTATGTCGACTGCCCTCGAAACCGACTCGACAACGACCACGCTACCGGAAGCCCGTTTGCTGGAAATGGTGTTTCCCGATCACACCAATCACCTGCGCACCCTGTTCGGCGGCCAGGCGTTGGCCTGGATGGACAAGGCCGCCTTCATCGTCGCGTCGCGCCATGCGCGGCGCATCGTGGTCACCGCTCGCTCGGAGGAAGTGAACTTCCGCGTGCCGGTGCGCGAAGGTCAATTGGTCGAACTGGTAGCGCGACTGGTGAGCGTCGGCCGCAGCTCGATGACGGTGGAAGTAGAAATGACGGCAGAAGATCCGCTCACCGGCGACCGCCGCGTCTGCACCACGGGTCGGTTCGTTATGATCGCGCTGGATTCCAACGGCTCGCCCACGCAGGTGCCACCGTTGCACGAGGGGTAAACGCATGTCGCAGCACTACACCGTCATCGGCAACTACATTTCTCCGTACGTTCGCAAAGTGCTTGCCTGCCTGGAGCTGAAAGGGCTGGATTACGAGATCGATCCGATCACACCCTTTATCGGCAACGATGATTTCAGCCGGTTCAGCCCCTTGCGGCGCATTCCCGTGTTGATTGACGGTGAGCTGGTGCTCAACGACTCGTCGGTGATCTGCCAATACCTGGAAGACAAGCATCCGCAACCATCGCTGTATCCGGCCGATATCGCTCGCCGCGCCAAGGCGCGCTGGTTGGAAGAGTATGCCGACACGTACTTGGCGGACGTGTTGATCTGGCGCCTGTTCTATCAACTGGCGGTGCGCAAGCATGTGTTCCACGAGCCCACGGACGAGGCCGTCGTCCGGCAGGCACGCGAGGTGGAAATTCCTGCGGCGCTCGATTATCTGGAAACGCAATTGCCGGCCGAGGGCTTCATCTTTGGCCAGCTGTCGATCGCCGATATCAGCATCGCCGGGTATTTCCGCACGGCGTCGTTCGTGCGTTATGCGGTGGATGCAGCGCGGTGGCCGCGCACGGCCGCATTCGTACAACGCATGCAAGCGTTGCCGGCGTTCCAGAAACTGGCGCGGCTGGAAGATGGCGTGCTGCGCATTCCTGTTACCGAGCAGCGTGAAGCGCTGATGGCGATGGGAGCGCCGATAACGCGGGAGACGATGGGGAGTGATGTGCCGAGGCATGGGTTGCCACGCGGGTAATTGGTCGTGCATGCGGTGCTTGCGATTTCGTAGGTTGGGGTGCAAACCCCAACATCACGCTCTCGACCGACATGGCGATGTTGGGGTTTGCACCCCAACCTACGACGCAACGATCAAAGCTGCTTACCCATCACCTCTACCAGCCAATCCACAAACACGCGCAAGCGTGCCGGCATCTGCCGATGCGGCGGATACAACACGGTGATCGGCAAGGATGGCGGTGGCGTCGAAGGCAGAATGTCCCTGAGTTGTCCGCTCGCCAGCGCATCCGTCAGGTGATAACGCGGAAATTGCGCAATGCCCAACCCTGCCTCGCAACAACCCCGATAGGCTTCCACGCCACTGACGGTGATGCGCCCAGGCAGGCTTACTTCCCGCAGCTTGCGGCCCACCATGAATTCCAGCGGTTCCACGCGATGCGTGGTGGGCGATGCCCAATTCACCGCGTAGTGGCCGTCCTGCAAATCCGCCAGGTTGCGCGGCATGCCATGCCGGCGCACGTAATCGGCGCTGGCGACGGTGGCTTGCTCCAATGCACCAACACGCCGCCCGACCAGGCCGGAATCGGACAAGTTGCCGACGCGCAAGACGCAATCAACACCTTCGCGCAATAGATCCACAAAGTGATCGCCGGTGCCGATATCCAATTCCAACAAGGGATAGCGCGCGAAGAAGGCAGGCAGCGCCGGAATCACCCACAGTCTCGCCAATTGCGTCGGCAGATCCACGCGCAATCGTCCCCGCGGTTGCACCGCGGCCTGGCGAAAATCCGCTTCCACCGCATCCACATCGGCGAGCAGCCGCACGCAATGGCGGTAATACGCTTCGCCATCGCGGCTGGTGCGTACACGCCGAGTGGTTCGTTGCAGCAGTTGCGTGCCGAGGCGGGCTTCCAGCCGTTTGATGGTGTGGGTAACGGTGGCACGCGGCAGATTCAGGTCGTCGGCTGCGGCGGTAAAACTCGCCAGTTCGACGATCCGCTTGAACAGGCGCATGGCATCGAGGCGGTCCATGGATTGTTGATTCCCATGAAATAGTGAAGCTCATTATTGAGCATTTATCACGGAGCCGCATCGGCCGATGATGCTTGAGTTCCCCCTCCCCCAACCGCGAGATAACCATCATGCAGACACGTACACTCGGCAAGAACGGTCCCAAGGTTTCCGCCATCGGCCTCGGTTGCATGGGTATGAGCGAGTTCTATGGCGCAGCGGATGACGCCGAATCCATCGCCACCATCCATCACGCGCTGGACCGTGGCATGAACTTGCTGGACACCGCCAACGTCTATGGTCCGCACACCAATGAGGAACTAGTCGGCAAAGCCATCAAGGGACGCCGCGAGCAGGTGTTTCTGGCGACCAAGTTCGGCATCGTGCGCGATCCGTCGAACCCGGGCTTCCGTGATGTCAACGGCCGCCCGGAATACGTGCACGCCAGCTGCGACGCGAGCCTGAAACGTCTGGGCGTGGATCACGTCGACCTGTATTACCAGCACCGCGTGGATCCGAATGTGCCGATCGAGGAAACCGTGGGTGCCATGGCCGAGCTGGTCAAGGCCGGCAAGGTACGGTACCTGGGCTTGTCGGAAGCTGCGCCGCAAACGATCGAGCGTGCGGCCAAGGTGCACACCATCACTGCGCTGCAAAACGAACTCTCGTTGTGGACACGCGATGTGGAAGAAAACGACACGCTGGCAACCTGCCGCAAGCTGGGCATCACGCTGGTGGCGTATTCGCCGCTGGGCCGCGGTTTTCTTACCGGCGCGATCACGACGCCCGACGATTTCGAGGAAGGCGATTTCCGCCGCAATAACCCTCGCTTCCAGGGCGAAAACTTCGCACGCAACCTGCAACTGGTGAAGCAGGTGGAAACGCTCGCTGCGGAGAAAGGCTGCACACCGGCACAACTCGCCTTGGCCTGGGTGCTTGCGCAAGGACAGGACATCGTGCCGATTCCGGGTACGCGCCGGCGTTCGCGTCTGGATGAAAACATCGGTGCACTCGATGTGGCGCTGAGCAAGGAAGAGCTGGAATCGATCGATCGCATCTTCCCGCCGGAGGCCGTGGCCGGCGCACGCTACGCCCCCACCGGCATGACGCATATCGGGCGGTAAGCAGAGAATGACAACGTAGGTTGGGGTGCAACCCCAACATGCCTGCCATAGCGACATGTTGGGGTTTGCACCCCAACCTACGGCTCCCCTGACCTTGTACCCGCACGCATTACAATGTGCGCATGACCACCCCCGAACACTCCCCCCTCGGCAAGCACACCGTCTACGCCGACCGCTACGACCCTTCCCTGCTGTTCCCGATGCCTCGCCAGGCCAAGCGCGACGAAATCGGCGTGAGCGAGCCGCTGCCATTCCACGGCGTGGATATCTGGAATGCCTATGAGCTGTCCTGGCTGGACATGCACGGCAAGCCGATGGTGGGCGTGGCGGAATTCCACGTGCCGGCGCATTCGCCGAACATCATCGAATCCAAGTCGTTCAAGCTGTACCTCAACGGTTTCGCGCAGGAGCCGCTGGCGAATGTCGCGGCACTGAGCGCGCTGTTGCAGCAGGACCTCACGCGTGCAGCCGGTGCGGTGGTGACGGTGACGATTCGCCCGCCGCATGTCGCGCAACACACGTTTGCCGATCTGGAAGGCGAGTCGATCGACAACCTGCCAGTGACCATCGATCACTACGGCCCGCCCCGACCCGATTATCTGCACACCGATGCGCAGGCCGGCATCGTCGAAGAAATACTCGTTTCCGATCTGCTGCGTTCCAACTGTCCCGTCACCGGACAGCCCGACTGGGGCAGCGTGCAGATCGCCTACCGCGGCACGCCGATCGACCGCGAAGGCCTGCTGCGCTACCTGGTTTCGTTCCGCACCCACAACGAGTTCCATGAACAATGCGTGGAGCGCATCTTCATCGACCTGATGAAGCACTGCGTACCCGAGCGGCTCAGCGTGTACGCACGCTACACGCGCCGCGGCGGACTGGACATCAACCCGTTCCGCAGCACGGACAAGACCCTGCCGGGCAACGTCCGCGGAGTGCGTCAATAACGTAGACTCTGCGCCCCGGTGCCCCCGGTCATCGGCACTTCAGATCGCTGGCGCTAGCCTTGACAGTTGCCCCGATACCGCCGGTTTACCGGTAACGTTTTTTATCATTTTCGGAATCCCGCACATGAAACTTTCCGCACGTTCCGCCGCCTTTTACTGCGTGACACTGGCTGGCCTGCTGGCCCTCAGCGCCTGCGGCAAGAACGAGCAGCAGTCCGCCAACCAGCCGGCTGCCTCCAGCACTGCACCCGCCCCCGCCAGCACCGCCGCGCATCCGGCGCCGAGCACCACGGCTGCCGCGCCGGCCCATTCGGCTACCGCGCCTGCACCGGCCGCGCCGGCTCCGGCAAGCACCGCAGCTGCCGCACCGGCCGCCGCCGAGGGCTTTCAAGTAAGCACCATCACCCTGGGCGACGCCGTCAACGCCGATCACAAAGTGAAGAAGGACATGACCACCTTCTCGCCGACCCAGAAGACCATCTACGTAAGCGTCGACACCACCGGCAATACGCCGGGCGCCACGATCAACGCCAAGTGGACCTATCTGGACAAGGACCAGATGATCGTCAGCACCAGCCAGTCGATCATCGCCGACAGTCCGAGCACCACCACCTTCAGCATGAAGAACCCGGATCTGTGGCCGGAAGGCAAATACAAGGTGGATATCTCGGTGGATGGCAAGCAGGTCTCGAGCAAGACTTTCGAAGTCAAGAAGAGCTGAGGCTCGCCGACGTGATGTATCCGGGGCGCTCCCATCGGAGCGCCCTTTGTTTTGATGGGAACGTGTCGCCAACACGTCCGCGACGGCAGGCCGCAAGTTACTGCCTGTCATGCCATGTATGGCACCATCGGCGTCTGGGGAATCGAGAGGCAGTAGCGTGGAGCAGCAAGGCGGGGCCGAAGTCCTTAGCCAAGAAGACGCCCTGAACCGCACCGGTCCGGTGTGGCTGCGTCGATTCGCCGGCCCGGTATTGTCGGTACTGATGCTGTGCCTGGCGCTGTGGGCGCTGTATCGGCTGGCGGGCGAGGTGAGCTATCACCAGGTGGGCGAGTACATGCATCGCCTGCGCCGCGGACGCATCGGCCAGGCCATCGTGCTGACGGCACTCGGCTATGCGGTGATGCCGTTGTATGACTTGTTCGCGCTGAATTCGATCGGCCGCTCGTTGCCGAAACCGCGCGTAGCGCTGATCTCCTTCATCAGCTATGCCTTCAGCAACACGCTGGGCATGGCGATGCTGGTGTCCGGCTCGATCCGTTATCGCTTCTACATCCAGGCCGGCCTGTCGACGCTCGACGTGGCAAAAGTGGTGCTGTTTTGCACGATCAGCTTCTGGCTGGGCCTGTGCGCGATCACCGGCGTGACGCTGTTGCTGGTGCCGATTCCCCTGGGTTTGCCGCTGGCCCATTGGCACCTGCTGCTGGGCATCGTGCTATGCCTGATTCCCTTGCTGTGGCTGGCGGGTGGCGTGCTGTTTCGCCGGCCTATCAAGCTGTGGCGTTGGGAAGTGCGCTTGCCGCCGCTGTCGGTGGGACTGCGACAAGTGTTCGTCGGCGCGCTTGATTGGGGCTTGGCCGCAGCCGTGTTGTATGCGCTGATGCCGGATTCGCTGGCCCTGCATTTCGGCTCATTCCTGGCGATCTTCGCATTAGGGCAGATCGCCGGCTTGATCAGCCATGTGCCCGGTGGCCTGGGCGTATTTGAAGCGGTGATGCTGGCGGGCTTCGGCGCCACCGGCAACCAGGCGTTATCCGCACCGATTCTGGGTGCGCTCGCTGCCTATCGCGGCGTCTACTACTTGCTGCCGCTGTGCGCGGCCACCGTGGCAGTGGTGATCCGCGAAGCACGCGGGCTGCGTCAAGCCGCGCTGCTTACGCCATGGTTCAACGGCATCCTGCCGCCCTTCTTCGCCGGACTCACGCTGGTATCCGGCGCAGTGCTGCTGTTCTCGGGCGCCACCGCCGTGCTGCCGGGCCGATTGGAACTGTTGAGCGATCTGTTGCCGCTGCCGGTGATGGAGATCTCGCATTTCCTCAACAGCGTGATCGGCATGTCGCTGTTGATTCTGGCGCGTGGCCTGCAGCGCCGGCTCGATGCGGCGTATTGGTTGACCTTGGTACTCCTACTGGCCGGTGCCGTGGCCTCGCTGCTCAAGGGCATCGACTACGAAGAAGCGGGATTGCTGGTTTTGCTGGCAATTGCACTCGCACCTGCGCATCGTTTGTTCTATCGGCGCGCATCCCTGTTCGACATCACGTTCTCGTTCGGCTGGCTACTCGCCTGCGCGACGGTGCTGGGCTGCACCGTGTGGCTGGTGTTTTTCAGCTACCAGCACGTGGAATACCGCAACGATCTGTGGTGGCAATTCAGCTTCTACCACGGCAATGCGCCACGCGCGCTGCGTGCGCTAGTCGGCGCGACCGGCGTGGCGTTTCTGTTCGCTCTCACCACGTTGATCCGCTCGGCGCGCTCGCGCCCCACGCTGCCCGACGACGCGGAACTGGCGCGGGCCATGCCGCTGATCAAGCACTACCATTCCGCCCAGGCGCACCTCGCACTGATGTCAGACAAGAGCCTGCTGTTCGATCCGGATGGCCAGGCCTTCATCATGTACGGCATCGAAGGACGCAGTTGGGTGGCAATGGGTGATCCGGTCGGCCGCAACGATCGTGCACGGCAGGAACTGGTCTGGACCTTCCGCGAACGCTGCGAGCGTGGCGGCGGCTGGCCAGTGTTCTACCAAGTAAACCCGGACGACCTGGATCTCTATCTCGAAGTCGGCATGAGCCTGTTGAAGATCGGCGAAGAAGCACGCGTGCGATTGGAGCAGTTCAATCTCGACGGCAAATCGAAGAAGGTGCTGCGCAATACCGTGAACAAACTCGCACGTGATGGCGTGCGCTTGGAGATCGTGCCGCAGGAGCAAGTACCCGCGCTGCTGCCGCAGCTTAAGCCGATCTCCGACGCATGGCTGCGCGAAAAACGCGTACGCGAGAAGGGCTTCTCCCTCGGCGCGTTCGACGAGCGCTATCTCTCGCGCACGCCGATGGCGGTCGTGTGGCAGAACGACAAGATGGTGGCCTTCGCCAACATGCTCCTCACCGAAAGCATGGAAGAAGCCTCGGTCGACCTGATGCGCTACCTGCCCGATGCGCCACCGGGCCTGATGGATTACCTGTTCGTGGAATTGATGCAATGGTCCAAGGCGCAAGGCTACCGCTGGTTCAACCTCGGCATGGCACCGCTGTCGGGCCTGCAGAGCCGCCGCCAGGCACCGCTGTGGAATCGCTTCGGCGCGCTCATCTTCGGTCGCGGCGAGCGCTTCTATAATTTCCAGGGCCTGCACCGCTACAAGGACAAGTTTGATCCGGAATGGGAACCGCGGTACCTGGCAGCCCCGGGCGGCATTGCGTTGCCGGTGGTGCTCACCAATGTCGCCAGCCTAATCTCGGGTGGCCTTAGTGGAGTCGTGCGTCGATGAAGTTGCGTATTGCGGTGGTGGTTGTCGTGCTGGCGACCATTGCGGCCCTGGCCATCTGGAAACCTTTTCCGCATCCCAGCCTGGAAGATGCCACCGTCAAACTGATGCCCACGGCGCCAGCACCGGCCGGCCATGACGATGTGGTGGCCATCTTCTATTCCGGCGATGGCGGCTGGCGCGATCTGGACCAGGAACTTGGCAAGCGCCTGCAGGCGCACGGCGTGCCCGTGCTCGGCATCAGCTGTCTGGATTACTACTGGCGCATGCGTTCGCCGGAGGAATCGGCTCGCGATCTCGATGCACTGATCAGCCAATACACCACGCAATGGCACAAGCAGAAGGTGTGGCTGATCGGCTTCTCGTTCGGCGCCGATGTGCTGCCAACCATCGTCAACAAGCTCAGCCCGGCGAACCGTGCGCGCATCACGCAAATGGTGCTGCTCTCGCCCAGCCAGGACGTGAACTTCGAGATCGAAATGGAAGGCTACATCATGGTGCGCGAGAACTGGTTGAAGACGCACCTGCAGGAAGCCAAGCAGTGGATCAATCCGGTGCCGCACTATCCGGCCCTGCCACCCATCGTGTCGCTGCAGAACAAGCCGCCGCTGGCCTGTTATTACGGACGCGACGATGGCGACGACACGGTGTGCAACGACCCCAAGCTGCCAACCTGGGTGAAGGTGTACGTGAAGCCGGGCGACCACCACTTCGATTACAACTACGACGGGCTGGCGATGCAGATGATTGGCGATTTGCCGAAGGATTCGCCCTCGCCGTAGGTTGGGGTGCAAGCCCCAACATCGCCATGTCCATGCATACCACTATGTTGGGGTTTGCACCCCAACCTACGATGCCGACCTCAGCAGCGTCTTCTACCGCGAAAAAGTCAGTCTTGCCTCGACGTCATTCCGGCGAAAGCCCACTGCTGTCCGGGGAAGTTTCGTAGTACCTCACCGTCATTCCGGCGAAGGCCGGAATCCATGGCAAGTACGAAGCATGGATTCCGGCCTTCGCCGGAATGACAACTCGCTCTGAAACAGCATCAATGCGAACTTCGGTTGTTGCCGGAATAGCGGGAGCGCATAAGATTTGCACCAAAACCTGCGATGCTTCACTGAATAACAGCGAACCTTACACACCCTGCGCACACGCCTTAGGCATTCCCTTCATCTGCATGAATCACGCAACCGCTACGTACACCACACGTACGTACCATTCACGGTCGCATTGATCGAATCGATAACGCCGAACGCCTCATCGCGCCCGGCTACTCAATCGATCCGGATGGAGATTGCCATGCTTTACTGGGCCGCCGTATTTTTCATCATCGCCATCATCGCCGCCGTGTTCGGTTTCGGCGGCATTGCCGCTGGGGCAGCGAGTATTGCGAAGATTCTGTTCATCGTGTTCGTCATTCTGTTCGTGCTGTCGCTGATCTTTGGCGGCATACGTCGAGGACCGCGTCCGTAACAGAAAAAAACACCATCAAGCAAAGCGATTCATGCCGCAGCAGCGTGAGTGCTGCGGCATTTTTCGCTGCCGTTTTTAAACAGGCGCATAGGCTGGCGCCGCGCAAGCAAAGCTTTAGCGGCTGCGAAACAATGTGGCACATCGAGGGTCACAAGCGTCATCTGTCGCCAGCCATGGCTCTCTGCCTATCACCTCGGTGCAAGGCCCCAATGTGCACAACCGAATCGCACGGCTCTTTGCTTCACGCTCCAGCATGTTCAGCACCGTACGCAACATCGTGCCGGTGAACGGCGTATACAGATAAAACACCGTACCCTCCGACAACTGCGCCTGCCGTACGTCCTGCGCGATAAACGTCGCGTTGCGCAGATTCAACGCCTGCGCGCATTGCTTCGCAGTCGCCACATAAGCACGCTGCCATTCGATGCCCAGGCAGCGTGCCGGCGTGCAGATAGCCGTTAGCAACGTGACATGCCCCAAACCGGAGCCAAGATCGATGACGGTGTCGTGCTCATCGATCGAGGCACGCGCGATGAAGTCGAAGATATGGCGTGCCGGCGTCGGCTGGTAGAACACCATCTCCGCTTCAAGTGCGGGTACATCGCCAGGCTCAGCAAGATCGAGCACGCCACTGACCAGGGCATCGAGCGGATCGTAACTTTCTTCCTCGCCATCGTGAGGCATCGTCGTTGCCCATTGCAGCAGGCTGGCTGCTCCTCGACCTTGTCGTATGTCTTCGCGAACGGATTGGTAGAGATGCTGGTTGATCGTTTCCAACTCGAGCATCAGGGCCTCAATACGCTCTTTAAGCGCCGGCTCCCCGGCATCGCCATGATGGACAAGCCAGGTTTCGCATTGCTCCAGCATGTCGATGCGTCGACCTAGTTGATCCGGTTGATGCCACGATCGATCCTGTAGCATGCCGTCGAGCAGGTTTTGCAAGTTGATGACCATCCATCCATCCGGGAATACCGCATGACCAAGCCCTTCGCGATCAGGCCGGCAAGGAAGGCGGATTTTTCCGCATGGTTGCCGTTATGGGAAGGCTACAACGCCTTCTACGGCAGAAGTGGTTCCATCGCCCTGCCGATGCACATCACGCAAACAACATGGCAACGCTTCTTCGACGCCTACGAACCCGTACACGCGCTGGTTGCCGAACAAGACGGCAACTTGCTTGGCTTGGCGCACTACCTGTTTCATCGCAGCACCATCCAGCTCGAGCCAAGCTGCTACCTGCAGGATCTTTTTACCAACGAGTCGGCTCGTGGCAAGGGCGTGGGCCGGGCGCTGATCGAGGCGGTTTACCAAGCTGCGTCAGAGGCCGGCTGCCAACGCGTGTACTGGCAAACCCACGAAACGAATGCCACCGCCATGCAGCTGTACGACAAGGTGGCGGAGAAATCGGGCTTTATCGTTTACCGCAAATTCGTCTGAATCCTCGTCCATCCTTTTCACACGCGCGTGCGCCGCAGCCAGTCGAGCAATTGCGCCAACACCTGACGCCGCCCTGTTTCTGTTTCGTTGAACAGCTCATGGAACAAGGTATCGAAGAACCGGCTGGTAAGGTGTTTTGTTGCCCACGCATTATTTGAAAATTCGCGGCTGCCGGAAGGGTCCACCAGTCGATCGCTGCCGGCGGCCAGCAACAAGGTCGGCACGCGCAGGCGCCATCCATCGGCGATGCTCGACGCACCGGCGCGGAAAATGAAATCAGCCAGGCGCGGTGTCACCGAGCGCATGCACAGTGGATCGTTGCGGTAGGCGTCGAGCACGTTCGTATCGTGCGACAAGCCGTCCAGCGGCAAGCCGTTGCGCAGCGGCAGATTCGGCAACGTCCGCGTGAGCACGGCCGCTAGGCGATGCAGCCACGGTGCTTCATAGGAGCGCAACGCCGGTGACGAAAGCACCAGTCTGGGCGGTTCTACACGACCGTCGAGCACCGCCCGCACCGCAACCAGGCCACCCATGCTATGGCCAAGCAGCAATGGCGGCGTTCCCAGGCTAGTCGCGTAGTGCTCGTAAACCGTGGCCAGGTCACTCAGCAGATCGTCGCTACGCCGTAAAGCACCACGTTGACCCGGCGAGCGCCCATGCCCGCGCTGATCGTAGCTGCGCACCGCATAACCGTGCGCCAGAAACCACTGCGCCAACGCTTCGTAACGCCCGCTGTGCTCACCCAGCCCATGCACGATCAACACCGCATCGTGCGCACGCTGCCCTGGCCAATCGCGCAGGAAAAGCCGCTGCCCATCGGCCATGGTCAGCCATAGCGCACCATCTTCCCGCTTTTCACTGCTCGCCATCCGCTCTGCCCCTGCCTGTCGTTCCATAACAGCCCCTTGTTCGCCTGCGTACATTAGCCCTTGGCAGTCAGTATGAGAACTCCTGGAGCCTGTCCGGACATGTCCGCGCTCAAGGGGATGGAGCACGGGGACAAGTCGCATTCGGCTGCCTGGCAGCCACTCCACTCAGGGCATCCAGTTCGCCGTCCGAGGATGGGCGGCCCATACCCGCCACTTTTCGACATTCAAGCCAACAAAGGTGAGCCACAAGGCCAGCGAGCCCTCACCAGGCAGGCATGGAAAAAGCAGATAGGGCAGCAACCGCTCCTGCAGCGAGGGTGCGATGAAGCTGAGAAATCCATCGGTGAAATAACAGAATCCGGAAAGGGCGAGCAGCAGGCCGATAATCCGTGGCAAAAAGCCGGACCGGAAAATCAAATAACCGGCGAGCATTTCATCCAACCCATAAAACGCGAAGGAAATAAGCAGACCCGTGTCCTGCAGCTGCAACGACAGGTAAGACAGCGCCTGCAACTGCGCCGGATTGAATGCAAGCATGGCGCCACTCTCGGCCGCCAGCTTCAACGGCACGTACGCGTTGATCATGTCGAGACCTTCGATCGCCGTACCAATCAGGCCGCAACCCATCGCAATGGCTGCCACTACACCGTTTACCCGCCGGAACAGGATGAAGCTGATGACTTCATCCGGTACGTTGCATAACAACAGCACGATGTGGGCAGTGAAACCTAGCCGGAACAGCGTTTCGTGCGTAGCAATGTTGTGCACGGTGGCCGCAGCATCGCCAGGCACGATCAAGGCGCTGCGAACGTAGCCGATGTCGAATGCCCCGGTGACGATGCCAATCAGCGATACGACGCCGACGATTCTCGCCAGGACGAGCGGAGAAAAACGTTCCGAACCGATATTCGCCATGAAGCCCCCGAAGCTTGTGCGACAACGAACCGGAAAGCTTGCCGAGGTTCAGTATGCGCGCATGCGGTCGACGCTCCGCGTGCCGGAAGTACTTCCAGGCGCGTTATAAGGTGCCCCATCAGGGCGGGTTTTTCGGCACATAGAGATCAAGACCCTGGCCAAGCGCGTATCGCCGGGTATCCGCCGGTAAAGGCTCGGTCTGTTCGTGCACGCTTACCCGCCGATCTTTGGTCGCCACCCACAAATCGGCGTTGATGCGATAGATAAGCTCTTTCTTGGTATGCGCAGCACGGTATGCGCCAAGGCGCTTTTCAAGCGTCAATACGTGATCGACCACGGCGAGTTTCCCGCACTCCGCATAGTTGGCATGCAACAGGGTTTGTACGCGCGTGGCGATGGCATCCTGCGCCGCCATGGCGGCGGCGCCGAACGCCGGCTCAAAGGCGCCAAGCATGCATAACGCGATGACGAGGCGCTTGCCGGTGCGCATGTCAGGCACCTCTCTTGGCGTTGGCTTCGCCGAGTTTTTGCGCGCATTCCTCGCAGCACACTTCCACCACACGGCCACCGATGGTGACCTGGATGACGGTATCGTCCAGCGCGCAATCGCACGCTGCACAGGTTTTTTCGCTCATGACTTTCTCCTGGTGTGGCCCGTCAACGGGCACGCTCAGGAAATCATCCGATGTAGTTGGGCGCTGTCGAATTCTTTAGCTATTGCGACGAGCGACGGAAGTCGGCCGGCGAGTGGCCGTAGGCTTGCCGGAATGCGCTGGCGAAATGGCTATGGCTCGAAAAACCCAGCTCCAAAGCCAAGGCAGAGAGATCATCGTAGTGCTTGATGAGATCGAGCGAACGCGCCAGGCGCAACTGCAATTGATAGCGGTACAAGGGCATGCCCTCGACTTGCCGGAACACCTGCGTGAGGTAGACCGGCGAACTGCCGATTTCCTTGCCGATCTCGGCTAGCGTCCAGCGTCGCGAAAGGTCGCTGGCGAGCAACACCTTTACACGGTCGGCAAGCCGGCGGCGCGCATGTGTCGACGCCGGCTGCCGCGATGTGCGTGGCCCCAGGCTGCGGCAAACCAGGGTGAGCACCAAGGCTTCCGCTTCCAATGGCTCGATGCTGCCGTTCTCCAGGCTATGACGCAGCAGCGCCACCAGCGCCTGCGCGCGTGCATCGATGCGCTGCGATTGCGCACGGAAGGCTACGCCGGCGTGGGCTTGCAACAACGCCTTCGGCGCCAGCTCCGCCAGCAATGCCTGGTCCAGTTTCAGGGACAGGCAGGCGTCTCCGCCATCCAGCGGATGGCTGACCTGATAGCCCTCCTCCGCATTGAAGAACAGCACATGGTTGGCATCCGCCACTGCCTGGTCTTTTCCCACATGACGCAAGTAAAGGCCGCGATACGGGAAAACCAGCTGCGTGGTGGACGCACACTCCTCCGCACTGCGATGACGGCATGTGCCGGTGCAGTGGACGTTTCGCAACGTCAACGACTCCGTCGACAGCAGGACTTGGGAGCGGAGCTCCGACATGGCGGCACGCCAGTGGTGTTCTTCACAGGAGGCTTGAGCTTAGCAAGCTCGCGCCGGCTTTGGCCTGTGCCACGAGGCAACGACTAAAGATTCTGACAGCGCGGCCAGGCCTCCAAATGGTCTGCTTCACTCACCCGGTCGGCGGGTGTGGATACAGGCCAAGTGCATGAATCGCGAGCAGAAAGAACGCGCGGAATACTTTCACCAGCTGCATACCGGCCCGGCGCCGCTGGTGCTGCCCAATGCATGGGATGTCGCCAGTGCACGCGTCATTGAGAACGCTGGCAGCAAGGCCATTGCCACCACCAGCGCGGGCATGGCGTGGTCGCTGGGCTACGCCGATGGCGAGAAGATGCCCGTGCAGGAGTTGCTGGCCGCGTGCAAGCGAACCTGCCGAGCCGTGAGGGTGCCGGTCAGCGTGGATATCGAGCGCGGTTACGGCCGTGATGCACAGGATACCGGCGGCCTGGTGGGCGCACTGATCCAGCTTGGCGTGGTGGGCATCAACATTGAGGACGGTACGGTGCCGGGCACGCAAACGCTGGCGCACCCAGCTGTGCTTTGCGAACGCATCGCCTGCGTGCGAACGGTTGCACGTCACCACGACCTGCGGCTCTTCATCAATGCGCGCATTGACACGTATTGCACCAAAGAGCTGTCAGCCGCCGCGAGGCTGGAAGAAACACGCGTGCGTGCACTCGCGTATATCGATGCAGGAGCTGACGGCATTTTCGTACCCGGTCTGGCCGATCTGCAGGAAATCGCCACACTAGCCCGAGCGCTGCCCGTGCCGCTCAACATCTATGCAGGCTATCCAGGCGCGCCTGCCTCGCAGGCACTTGGCAAACTTGGGGTGCGCAGGATAAGCCTGGGCTGCGGCCCCATGCAGGCGACACTGGCCCATCTGTCGAACATGGCATCCGAAGCCATCGACGAAGGTCGCTACGACACGATGGGTAGCGCGATGCTGACGACGGCGCAGGCGAACGGTTTGTTCGCAGCTGTCGATAGCCACCGCGTACGCGATGTGCCTTATGTTGGCATGGGCGATGGCCCCGTCGCCCTGCTGCTTGCCCAGCCGAACAAGCACATGCATGACGTCGAATTGACGACACGCAATGGCACCACCGAGCACGCGCATGGGCACGAAGACCCGCCGGCATGGCGACGGCTGTTCGCTTCCGTACTTGGCGAGAACAAAGGCAGCGCAGGGGTACGCAGCCGATGACGTGCAAGCATGCGCGGTGGCCGCTTGCCGTGGTCATGTTGGCAACACTGGTTTACGTCATACCCAACCCAGTTTCGGCCTCCGATGCAGATCAACAGTCGCTTGGTGAAGCCTGGTGGACCGGACCGATGATGGCCAACTCGGCAGCCGCCTTGCCGAAAGGCCACTTCCTGATTGAACCGTATCTCTACGACGTACGCTCACCGCACGTGGATAGCTTCGGTTCCTTGACATACATGGAGTACGGTGTCACGAACCGGCTGATGCTTGGAGTCATCCCCACGTTCACCTACAACCGCGCAACGAACGGAACGAGTAGCGCAGGCGTGGGCGATGCGAGCATCCTGGCGCAGTACAGCTTGACGTCGTTCCGGGAAGGAAGCGCCATACCCGCCATGGCGCTGATGGTGCAGGAAACCCTGCCGACGGGTCGATACGATCAGTTACGCAACCCTCTGGTGGATGCACAAGGCAGTGGTGCTTACACCACGACCGTGCAGTTGAATACCCAAACCTATTTCTGGATGCCGAATGGACGCATCCTGCGTATGCGATTCAACCTGGGTGGTTCCTTCTCCCGCCAAACGCAAGTGGACAACCTCAGCATCTACGGCACGCCCGAAGGTTTCCACGGCGACGCCAAGCCTGGGCGCGCATTCAACGTCGACGCCGCCTGGGAATACAGCATCACACAGCGCTGGGTATTGGCGCTCGACCTGGCGTATCACTACGCCGAAGGTGCGCGCGTAACAGGCGTTGCAGATTCGACACGCGTGGCTTATCGCTCCCCTTCGAGCGCCTATGTCGGATTTGCGCCTGCCCTCGAATACAACTGGCGAAACAATCTCGGTGTACTGGTCGGCGTTCGCGTTTTTACGGGCGGGCACAACAGCGCAACGACTGTCACACCAGCGATTGCGTTGAATTATGTGCATTAGGGAATCTCCGATTCATTCCGCGCGACCGGGTGCCCGTGTAGGCTGGGATGAAATCCCAGCACTTGGAACTGCAAGAAAGCTGGGATTCCATCCCAGCCTACGCGTTTCAATCGACCCTGATTGAATAAATCGGAGGCTCCTTGGCTTTCCAGCACGCAGATGTTGGCGGTGACGCATGTCATCGCCAACACTCGCTGGACAACGCTGTACTCGCCCGTCAGTTCTGATACGCGCCGCGATCAATCAAGCCACTGTTGGTATCGCGTGATGAACCTGCGTAATCGTAGGCTCCCTCGCTCGCCAAGCCGAGATTCACGCCGCTACCAATGGCTGGTGATCCGGCGGAAAGCTGCAAGCTGGGCGTGGACGTGCTGATGAATAGCGGATCGGCGAGCAAACCACTGGACTCACTCTGGCTGGCCTGCTGGAAGCTGCCCAAATCGGTGTAGGACTGGTTGTTCCAAACCCAATTCGCAGACGCTCCGTCATCGCTTGTATAGAACAGATCATTTTCCAGCGTCACCGGCGCCGTACTCGATGTCACGAAACTGTTCACCAGCAAACCCTGGCCATTGGCATACAGGATGTTGTTGGCGAATACGTTATGGCTGGCGTGGTATTGGACCTGGAATTCGCCGGTGCCCGACTGCGTGGTGTCGTTCTCGAACAAGGTGTTGTTGACGATGGTGCAGTGATCCGTGCCGCCCACCGACGACGAGTAGCCGCCGATGGAGATGCCAACGACGTTACTGTAGAACACCAGGTTGTTGCGCGCGGTGACGTAGCTGGTGTCATGCCCGGAGTGTTCACTGGCCAGTTCGATCCCCAGGTCCGCCGCCTGCACGCTGTTCTGCTCGATGGTGATATGCGTACCGCCATCCACATAAATGCCATCGGCGCCCGGCTGATCGTTGTAGGCCGGATTGGTGGTAGAGGTGATGTTGTAAACCGTGTTGCCCGCGATCCATCCTTGGCGGGCCTGGTCCAGACTGGTCGTGGGCGCGGTGCCTTCGAAGCCAATCGCATCGATACCGATGTTGTCGTTATCGTGCACACGGTTATTGGTCACCTGCCAGTTCTGTACGTTGCCGTTCACCGTCAATGATTCGCTGTAGCCAGTGGTGAGATGATCCAGCTCATTGCCGTCGATGATGAGGTTGCTGATCGGCGTGGTCGCAGTGCCGTAGACCGCCAGGCCGAACGCATCGCCCGACGATGTCTTCACCGTGGTAACGATGTTGTGGATATGGTTGTTGCGTATCTCGATATGGTCGCCCGACCCCTCGATGAAAAGGCCCGCCGGCACCAGGTTCGACGAGTTGGAGGTGTAGTTCTGCAATTGCAGGCCGATCACGCGCACGTAGCTGGCGTTTTGCAGCGTGATCAAACCTTGCTGGCCTTGCGGCACGCCAAGACCCGTGCCATCGATGGTGGCGAGTTGTCCCGGCGCGGACATCAACGTGATGTAGCCGGCCGTAGCGGTGCCGGAACGGGTGATGGTCACCAGCTCGTTGTAGGTACCGCCTGCCACTTGCACCGTCGCGCCGGCAGGTACGGTATTCATGGCGTGTTGGATGGTGCGCCAAGGCGTGGTGGCGCCGCCGCTAGCACTGTCACTGCCGGTGGTTGCGACGTAGTACGTAGAGCCGCCATACGTCGACGCCGCCACTGCTACCGATGCTCTGCTGGTAGCGAGCGGCGCTGCGTCAGTCTGCGCCGTAACGGTGGCGGTAAATGATGCCGGCGCACCCGCTGGCGCGGTGTAAACGCCGCTCGCGGAAATAGTGCCAAGGCTCGGTGCACCGCCCGGCACACCATTGACCAGCCAGGTGACGTTTTGATCACTGCTGCCGGACACCGTCGCCGTGAATGGCTGCGTGCCATTGGCAGAAAGTGAAACCTGCGTGGGTGATACGGCCACCGTGACGGCAGCAGCAGAGGTTGCCGCGAAGCATGACGAAGCCATCATCACGACCAGCATGGCCGTGTGCATCTTGGGGAACGTGCGCATACTTTCCATATCCTTACGAAAGAGTCGTCAGTGACGACGGGGATGGGACAGCCCGCGAACTATGGCGCAGGCTGTTATCGCAAAAATGCGATGGCATTCGCAGGACGGTGGTAACTCAGAAAACCTTTTGCAGCATGCTGATTTTCATAAAACGAACGTCATGGATTTCATGCAGCGTTGAACGCTCAAAAAAATTTGTACCGCGCTCGCTTTGATCAATGCATGACTGCTCTAACAACGCTTCTGGTGATCTCCGCGTATAAGGCATCTCTTTCTGCCTTGTCCGCTCGAGAGGCCGTGAGGAAGGCAGCGACGATAACCGTGTGGCCGTTTGGCCAGGTCATGATGCCAATATCGTTGTAAGCAGCTGTTTCCCCTTCAAACGACACAGAGGTGCCGCATTTGTCGGCCAGACGCACACCGTTGGGCAAACCGGCTCGCAGGCGATGGGGCACAGTTTGGTCATACATGAGTTGCAACAAGTGTTGCGTGGAGACTGACGACAGCAGCTGACCTTTCCAAAGCTGCTTCAGGAGCTCTGCAGCGGCATCGGGTGTCGTCCGGTTACGTGGATCGCTCAGATAATCACGGTAACCACGACGGCGGCGCGCAAGCGTTTCCTGTGCTGTTTCGTTAGCAGGAATCTGCTCGCCATGATCCGTCCCTTGGAAGATCCGGTCAACGCCGGCCTCATCCAGATCCACGCGCATACCTTCCATGCCATGCGAACGCAAGAATGCAGTGATTACCTTGGGACCACCCACCAAACGCACCAAGGCATCAGCAGCGGTGTTGTCGCTTTCGCTTACTGCGGCGCTCAACAGTTCATTGACCGTGAACGCCATGCTATCGCCATGGAAGTGGGCGCCGATGGACGGAACGGCGGATCCATCCACGATATCAGCGCGAGTCAGGGTTACTTTTTGTTCCAGCGAGAGATGCCCAGCGTCGACCTGCGCAAGCACGGTAGCCGCAACGGAGGCCTTGAATACACTCATCATGGGATAAGCACGATCAGCACGTATCCGTACCTGTGCACCGGTATTCAGATCAAGCACGGTGATGCCAAGCAAGCCGGGACGAGCGCGTACTGCAAGCTCGGTCAATGATTGTTGAAGCGATGTTTTTTCGCTGCTATCGAGAGGAAAGGCCGGAGCGGTTTGCCACACACAAACCAAAAACAACAACGCGAAGCAAGTAAGGAAACGCCATCTGCTGATCATTCATACCATCCATTAGTTGATCTGATTAAGCGAACTAATTGTGACGTAATACCCGTCCAGATCTCGCAGCGAGAACTCCATCGTTCCAGTATTGGGATTCATGTGCGGCTCCTCTTCAAACCGGGCGGCGAGCTCACGCGCCCTCGCCAGAGCCATGTCGAAGTCATCCACCCGGAAGAACAGAAGCAAACCGTTGCCCGGCATGCCGCTATCAGGACTGGTCAACGACGGATGGTCGTGAGCGCCCCACTGATGGAGGCAGAGCAACACCGTGCCGTCCGCGTCGAGGACTTGCCCAAAATAGGTATGCGCGGGAGAGGCTATCGGCTGTCCAAACAGCGACTGGTACCAATGAAAGCTTGCGGCCACATCGCTCACCGCAATGATCGTCCACGTGCGTTTCATTTGCTCACCTTTTGCCTAGCTCGCTGTGGTTTTGACGAGCGCATCTCATGACGCACAAGGAACCATGCTGAGTCAGAGAAAATGGCGCGCCCGGAGGGATTCGAACCCCCGACCAATGGCTTCGGAAGCCACTACTCTATCCGGCTGAGCTACGGGCGCATGGTGAATGCTGGCGCGATGGATCCCAAGGGGATGGGCGCCGAGCGGACGGGAAGTATAGCGGAGGTGGGTGGGGATGCCCATCGGCTCCGGTGAGCCTTCCGCTAGATGGAGGGCTTCACCCCACCCCAGCCCTCCCCTGCTGCATGCAGGGGAGGGAGCAGGTCACGGCTTGTCGCAAGCAATCGCAATGATCACTTCGCCTTGATGAGCTGACTCAAGGTATCCGGCTTGCTGGTATCACGCTCCAGATGCGGATACTTCAGGCCGCCGTGATAGTCGATGCGCACGGTCTTGTACTGGTCGAAGTTCTTCATCAGCAACTCGATCGGCTGGCTGCTGTCTTTCGCGGCGGCAGTCACTGCATCCTTGAGCGTATCCGGGTCGTAGCTGTGGCCATTGACGGCGACGATGGTCATGCCGGGCGAGATGCCGGCATTGAAAGCGGGGCTGTCCCACAGTACGTCCATGAGGGCGCCTTCCTTGCCGACTGACATACCGAGCGAATACATGAAATCCGCCGACTTGCGGAATGCTTCGACCGCCTTGATCGCATCGGAGGGCTTGTCGTTGTAGACCAGCTTCCAGCCGTGCGATTCGAGACCGCCGATGAGCGGGCCATGGCCGTCGAGGCGCGTGCGCAGGTAGCTGCTCCAGTCATACGGCGCGATGTTGTTGAGGGTCTTCACGACATCGTCGAAGGTGTACGTATCGACATCCCACGCGCCTGGATTCACACCGAAGAAGGCCTTGCCGAAATCGTCGATGGTCTTCTTGTTGCCGGTGAGTTCGCGCAGTTTGCCGTCTACGTCCAGCCAGATCATCTGGCCGGCGGAGTAGTAATCCTCGCTACCCTGATAGTTGCGGTACGGCAGCGGGCGACGCAGGGCGATGGTGGGATCGTTGGTGGTGTCCTGCACGTTGCGCCAGCTGGCCAGGCCCGGGCGACCCTTGTCATAGTTCGCGGCGACGGCGGCGATCATTTCCTCGAACTGCTTGTCGCTCCACAAGCCGGAACGCGCAGCCATTACCTGTCCCCAGAACTGCGTCTGGCCTTCGTACACCCACAGCAGCGAATCGCCCATCGGCACGTTGAAATTCGGCGTGGCCAGATCGAAGCCGCGGCGGTACTTGCCGTCCCAGGAATGGTTGAATTCGTGCGAGAGCAGGTCGCGCATCACCCAGGTCTTGTCCCAGTCGGTGAAGTAGCCGCTGGGCGTGCCGTCTTCGCTGGAGCGGTGATGCTCCAGGCCGTTGCCGCTCATCTTGTCGCTGAGCGAGAACAGGAAGTCGTAGTGGTTGTAGTGATGCGCGCCGTACAGCTTGTACATCTGCTGCACCAGGGCCTGGTGGGCTTTCAGCTGCTCAGGCTTGATCTCCAGATACTTCGGATCATCCGCCACGAGGTCCATGTGCACGGGCGTGCTTGCGCCCGGATCGAGATCGACGCGCTTGAAGTATTTGCCGGCATAGATCGGCGAGTCGACCAGGTCGTCGTAGTTGATCGGCTTGAAGTGCACGGTGCCGCCGTCTTGCGAGGCGACTTCCAGAGCAGAACCGAACTGCCAGCCGGCCGGCAGCGTGACGCTTGGCTCGGTCTGGATCTGGCGCGCGAAATAGCCGGCTGGATAGAGCGTGACGGTGTTCCATTGCAGATCGAGCATTTCCGGCGTCATCACCACGCGGCCCTGGCGGGTGTCCTGCGGCGAGAGGAACTGGAAGTCCACCTCCACGCTGCCGGCGCCTTGGGGCACATCGACGTTGAACGCGTACACGTTGTACTCGTCACGCGTCCACGGCAGCACCTTGCCATTGGCCTTCACGGTGAGGCCGGCGAATTTGTCGATCGGGCCGGTGGGCGAGTGGTTGCCCGGAATCCACTCCGGGTACAGCAACGTCAGCTTGCCGGCCGCCGCAACCGGGATCGTTTCGTGCACGCGGAACACACGGTGGGCGATATCGGAGGCGTCCACGTCGATCTTGATCGTGCCGGCGCTGTAGGGAACGTTCTGCGGGGCGGGCACATCGTCGGCATGAACGACGAGGGCGGTGCATCCCAGCACGGTGGCAAGGATGGCGGTGGCAAGCGGGGTGCGTTTCAAGGGCGTCTCCTGGTGCGCGAGGCCGCCAACATGAACGTGAAGGCGGCGTAAGGCCACGATCCTAGCCATGTGCGCATACCCTGCTCCCCTGCCAGAGGTCACGCGCAGGCGTTGTGCCGCCTCGATTTCGGACTCGCATGAAATTGCTGCCGCGCAGCGGCAAAACTGAACAGCGCGCGCGCCGTGAAACACCCGGAAAAGCTTTGTTCAGGACTATTGTTACAAACTTGTTACGTCGTGTATCCCCGCACGGCCCCTCGCCGCGACTTCCCCATCGCGCCGACGGCACATAAGAAAGAGATGGAGTCCTCCATGAATAAGCTAGTCCTCTCGGCCGCCGTGGCCGCGCTTGCCCTGTCCCCCGTGCTGAGCCAGGCCGCTCATGCGGACGACGCCAGCACCCCTACCTACGGCGCCAACGTCAACCCCAACTGGCAAGACAACTTCTTCGTTGACGGCCAGCTTGGCCAGACCCAGGCCCGCACCAGCCTGCTCGACCACAACAACAGCGTGTTCCAGAACGTGCGCTTCGGCTGGCGCTGGAACGGCATCGTTGGTCCGGAAATCGGTTATGCCTACCTGGGTCGCCCCAAGGCTGATATCGGCGACGGCTTTGCCTCGCTTTCCACCAAGGCCCGTGCCGTCACCATCGGCGTGAACGGCAAGTACAACGTGTATGAGAACTGGTTCGTTACCGCGCACGCCGGCTACCTGCGTTCGCAGACCAAGTTCGACCTCGCCTCCGGCGGCTTCGGCACCAACTACACGACCTACAACAACGGTCTGTATGCGGGTCTGGGCGTGGGTTATGACCTGACCAGGCATTTCAGCGTCGGTCTGAACTACGACAACTACCGCATCAACACCGGCAACAGCACCAGCGAGAACTACGTTGGCGTCGGTCGTAACCGCACGAACGTGGCGGCCTATTCCGCTTCGGTGGAATACCGCTTCTGATAGATCGCCGCACGCAAGTGTGAGCTGCCCGAAAACCCCCGGCTTGCCGGGGGTTTTCTTTTGAGTCTTCGGGGAATGCAGGCGTCCCTAAAGTTTGTCCCGCCCAGGTCGATAACCCTTTCCGACTGCTGTTTCGACGTATACGCCCTTTTTCCCCCTAAGGACTCATCCATGAAGACCGTACTCGCCGCGACCCTGCTGCTGGTCGCTCCCATCGCTGCCCACGCCTGTGCCGCTGGCGATTTCGCCATCCAGGACGTCAAAGTCTCCGCAGTCGGCACGGGTGTCGCCACCCGTCTGAGCGTCAAGGGCAAGCTGGTCAACAATTGCTCCGCTGCCGCCGCTGCCCAGGTTCGCCTGGATGCGAAGGACGGCTCCGGCAACGTGCTCGCCTCCAAGGTGGGCTGGCCCGCCGGCACCACCAACGTCAGCCCCGGCCAGTCGGTGGAATTCGACCTGGGCCGCCTGCTGCATTACCAGTCGGACATGCAGAGCTACTCGCTCAGCGTGGTCGACGTGAAAGCCTGGTAAGACACGCCAGCATTACCAGTTCGTTGCGAATCTGCCGACGGCGTTTGCCGTCGGCTTTTTTTGCGACCGAAACCATCCTCGTTGTTGCAATACGCTGCATGCATGCGGCGCGCTGACGCGTGCGCGAATGGAATCCGAACGCCTCTAAAGTTTCGTCCCACTCAGGCCGATAGTGATTACAAGCCGTGCTCTTGGCGATTCGACCCTGAGGACTGACACATGAAGACCGTGCTCGCCGCGACCTTGCTGCTGGTCGCCCCCATCGCCGCCCATGCGGCCTGTGCAGCTACCGATTTCGCGATTCAGGACGTCAAAGTCACCGCGGTGGGTACGGGCATTGCCACCCGCCTCAGCGTGAAGGGCAAGCTGGTCAACAACTGCGCCGCGGCCGCGGCCGCGCAGGTGCGTGTGGATGCGAAGGACGGTTCCGGCAACGTACTCGCTACCAAGACCGGCTGGCCCGCCGGCACCACCAACATCAGCCCCGGCCAGTCGGTGGATTTCGACCTGGGCCGCCTGCTGCATTACCAGTCGGACATGCAGAGCTACTCGCTCACCGTGGTCGACGTGAAAGCCTGGTAAGACGCTTCAACAATTCAAAACTTGCGTGTGAACCTGCCGACAGTGCTAGCCCACACTGTCGGTTTTTTTGTGCGGTATGGAAAAATGCAGCCAGCTATTTCGGCGGCTTGGTGGACTTGAGCACCCAGAAGCGCACCTTGTCGAACTTCGGCCCGGCCCAGGCATCCCACACCGTCTTGTCGCCATCGCTCTTGGCGCCCGGCCAATTGATCAGCGAACGCGACATCGAACGCGCATACAGCCCATGCGAGCGCATGATCAGCGTCTTGCCGTTGTACGAGTAGGCGTAGCCGCCAGAGTCTTTCACATCCCCCGGATACACCACGAGCACGTGTCCGTTGGGATGATCTTCGCTGCCACCCACCACCAATGCTCCCGCCTTGGCGAGATCGGCCATCGTGCGGCTGTCGTTGGGATCCAGCTCTTCCCAATCCGAGCTTCGCGCAAGAAATTTCACCAGATCGTTGGCGACCATGTAGGGCTGATCCGGCACATAGCCTTGAATCGCGTGCCAAACGAAATTGCTGCACGAATGCAGCGAGTCGGGCATGTTGTACGCGGCGTCCAGTACGGCTTTCAATTCCGGCATGTCATGTCGTCCTTGGTGTATTCATCGGTCGCGTTCTGCGCGATGTATGCATGCTGCGTGGGTGTCCAGCGCAACACGGGCAAGTCGTAATCCCCACCTGCGGCTGGGTTGCTGACATGCACGCGGATTTCGCCCGGCATGCCGCCCAGCGACGATCCATAGCGCAAGCTCAGGGTGCGCGGTTCATCGAACGGAAACAGTTCCGGCAGACGCGCCAAGCAGTGGCCGTCGGCGGTGACGAGCAAAGGACGGGGAAAATTCGGCCATGCCGTTTCCCCGGGATGGTCATCCAGATAAGGCTGCGCGAATACCGTCAGCAACCACAGCTGGGCCGGCGCTTTCGCCGAAGCTCCCAGGGGGCAGGCTCTTACATAGGGTTTATAGGCATCCCAATCTGCCGCCAATGGGCCGTCATAGCCGGCTTTGGACGGCGGCGCGCATTGCGCCGGGGACAAGGTGCGAAACGAGGATGTTGCCGGATGAGGCGATGCCAGGGCGCATGCCGTCAACGCCGCTCCCCATATCGCCAAGCATCCCTTCATCGCGCCTGATCTGACAAGCTGCCAGCACATGCCATGGTCCTTCACGTTATGCAGGCCTACAACTTTATCCGATAACCCTGCCCTCCGCGCAAGATCTCGCACAACGTAAACAGCCAGTAGGTTGGTGTGCCAACCCCAACATCGCCGCGATCACAGGCGTCCCGACGTTGAGGTTTGCGCCCTGAGCTATCCCCACGTTTTCTGCTTGATGATCTGAACAAAATCAGCAAGCTGGCCAATATCTATTAAATGACCGAGCCGTCATTCCGGCGAAGGCCGAGGAGCTTTACAACAGCGAAGCTGGTCAATCCACGCTTCGCATTCACCATGGATTCCGGCCTTCGCCCATTGTTGTCCGGGGAAGATTTTTCCGAAGCTCAGAAAACTGCCGTTCCATAGGCACTTTTTGCAAAGGAATGCAGTGAGCAACTTGTTCTCACCGTAGCCTTCAACCTTACCTCACCGTCATTCCGGCGAAGGCCGGAATCCATCGCCAGTACGAAGCATGGATTCCGGCCTTCGCCGGAATGACGGTGAGGTATTACGGAACTTCCCCGGACAGCAGTGGGCCTTCGCCGGAATGACGCCGAGGTAAAAATGCTAAGGATTGGCCGCGAAAAAGCCCATCCTTGAACAGCTCGAAAAACGTGGGGATAAATCAGGGTTTTCACCCCAACCTACAGATCGACGGCTGCACGTCAGTGCAAGGTAAACAACTTATCAAACCCTGCTACGCGCAGCGTTCCACGCAACGCACTGCTCGCATTGACGATACGGATCTCCGCACGATCGCCACCGGCGTGCTCACGCAGCAGCAGCAGCATGCCCAGCGCAGAACTGTCCATGCTCTCCACTTCGCCCAGATCGATCACGTAGCTACGCGACTTGCGTTCGCCCAGGCACGCTTCATGAAAGCTTCGATGCACGCTGAAGTCGAAGCGGTTGCTGAATTGCAGGGTGAGGCAATCCTGCTCGGTGTCATGTTGAACATTGAGATTCATGACGTCGACTCCTTAGAACAATTCGATTTCGCCAGCGTCCATGCTGCTCTGCAAGGCCGGGCCGCGCGAACGGATGCGTGCTTTTTCGCGCTGCATGGCAAGGCGTTCGCGTACGCGGTCGGAATGTTGGCGCAGCACCTGCGCATCGAAGGTCTCGCAGGCCAGCGTTTCGATGTCGCGCGTGGTTTCGGAGGCAATGCCCTGCAATTCCACCAGGCGCGTACGCGTCTGATTCAGCAGCTGGCTCAGGATGTCTTCGAACTGCAGCGAGCGAATGGTGGTGGATACGTCGGAGCCCAGGCCGCGATTGATCTCGACCACCTTGTCAGCGACCGCAGTAGTACGCGCATCGCTTTCGGTCACGTGCGCCATCATGGCGTCGATGCCGCCTTTGGCGGACAACGCCACGTTCAGATCCTGCGACGCCAATTCACCGACCAGGCCGCGTACTTGCTCCATCGCAATGCGCGCACGCTCCACGTGGCTGCCGATTTGCTCGTTGAACTGGTTGGAATGGCTGGCGAGATTGCGGATTTCGCCCGCCACCACGGCGAAGCCGCGGCCCGCCTCGCCCGCACGCGCAGCTTCGATCGCCGCATTCAGCGCCAGCAAGTTGGTTTCTTCCGCGATGGTGTTGACGTTCTTCAGCAGGGCGAACACCGCATCCATTTCCTTCGACATGCCGTCGATGCGATAGACGATGCGCAGGCTTTCGCGCGAGAGCTGCACGATCAGGCCAACGAAATGCTCCAGCAGGTCACCCGTGCGCGCCGCGAAGTCCTGCACGGACACGCCGCCATTCTGCACGTCGATGATCTGTTTCAGCAGCGATTGCTGCAAACCGGTTTTCTGCGACAGTCCGTCAAAACCGCCGCCCAGTTCGGATACTGCATCACGCAGCAGATCCAGCGCCTGGTGCAGTTCGCGCGATGCATGACCGAGTTCATCGACCAGCGCGCCACGCACGTCTTCCAGTGCTTCGCGCACCGGTGCGTGGTCGGGCTCCGGCGCGACGTCCACGACAACAGAGGGAGCAGAAAGGCGGCGGCATTCGAAGATCCACACCGCGCAAACGGCGGTGACCAACACCGGCGCCATCCATACCGGATTCCAGATCAGGCACAGCAGCAGGGCGACGAGGCTCGCGCCGATGCCGACGAGAGGGCGTGGAGCGGTGGCGGAAAGAATAGCGGACATAGGCGATTCCAATACATCAGGATGCGGCGCGTCGTGCACCGGCGATGGGTTGTTGCGCCAGCACCAGGAGCCGTGCGGCGATGTCTTCGAGCGGGAGTTTTTCATCGGCGGCACCGAGCTTCCACGCGGCACCGGGCATGCCCCACACCACGGAACTTGCTTCGTCCTGCACCAGCGTCGGGGCGCCGTTTTCGCGCATCTCCAGCAGGCCACGCGCACCGTCGTCGCCCATGCCGGTAAGCAGCACACCGATGGCAGCGGCGCCGATACTGGCGGCGGTGGAGCGGAACAACACATCCACGCTGGGTTTGTGGCGATTCACTTGCGGACCGTCATGCAGACGGCAAACGTGCTTGGCGCCATCCCACATCACCAGCAGATGCTCGCCACCGGGTGCTATGTAGGCATGGCCGGGCTGGATCGGCTGGCCATCGCGCGCTTCACACACGCGCATCGCCGAACAGTTGTTCATGCGTGTGGCGAACGGGCCGCTGAAAGCCGCGGGAATGTGCTGGGTGATGACGATCGGCGGCGCATCCGGCGGCATCGCTTCCAGCAGCACACGAATCGCTTCGGTACCGCCGGTGGATGCGCCCACCGCGATGATGCGCGTGCTGCCGCGCGTGCCCGGCGATTGCGAGCGCGGCAATACCGCGTCGGCGGAAAGGCGCGGCGGCACATCGATTTTCTGCACTTGCGTGTAAGGGCGTGGACGCGTGCGCGCCGCCATTTTTACCTTGGCGCAGATTTCCTGCGCGCTTTCGGCAAAGCAGTTGGCGAGATCGCTCGACGGCTTGGTGAAGAAATCCACCGCGCCGATTTCCAGCGCACGCAGCGTCACTTCCGCGCCGCGCTCGGTCAGCGACGACACCATCACCACCGGCATCGGCCGCAGGCGCATCAGGTTTTCGAGAAAGGTCAGCCCATCCATGCGCGGCATTTCCACGTCGAGCGTGAGCACATCGGGATTGAGCTGCTTGATCTTGTCACGCGCGATCAGCGGGTCGGCGGCCACGCCGACGACCTCGATACCGGGATCGGAATCGAGCATGGCCGACAGGAGCTTGCGCACCAGTGCGGAATCGTCAACCACCAGGACACGGACTTTTTCCATTACCGCCTTCTCGCTCAATGCTTCAACCAGGGAGGAGCTTCAGAACAGCTCCACCTCTCCCTTTATCGGATCGTTCGCCAAACGCTTGAGGTAGCGCTGCTCGTTGGCGGCCAGCTCGGCATCGCGCTGGCTGCGCAGCTGCCTCACGCGAACCCGTCCGCTGTTCGGGAAAAACTGCAGCTGGCGCGGGTAGATATCGCCCACGTCTTCGGCCACGATCGGCAGATGCTCGGTTTCCAGATAGCGCTTCACGAATGCGATGTTGCGCTGGCCCACGTCGGTCATCTGCGCCAGCACGCGGCCGCCGCCGAAGATTTTCACGCTGAGCGCTTCGCGCCGGCCACCGGCTTTCAGCACGGCGTTGATCAGCTGCTCCATCGCGTCACTGCCGTAGCGTGCCGCGCGGCCTACCGCCGACGACCAGTCGTTGCGCTCGCCGCTCATCGGCTCCGGCAGCATGAAATGGTTCATGCCGCCGATGCGGCGCTCAGCATCGCGAACGCAGGCTGAAACACATGAACCGAGCACGGTGGAGATCATTTCCTCCTGCGTGCTTACGTAGTACTCGCCGGGCAGCACTTTCACGGTCATGCAGCCATGCGTGGGATCCCAGAATCGGCGCATGTGCTCGAAGCCGGGCAATACGGGCTCGCTGGTAGTAGGCGCAACGGCGACGCCTCGCACCGGTGCTGTCATGACACTTTCTTCTTATAGACCGTACGACCGACCAATTCGAACGAATCGCTGAGGCCGTACATCGATTCGGAATGACCCAGGAACAAATAGCCGCCCGGTTCGAGCAAGCCAGCGTAGCGATCGAACAGGCGCTGCTTGGTCGGCTTGTCGAAATAGATCACCACGTTGCGGCAGAAAATGGCATCGAACGGCCCATGCATGGGCCAGTCATGCAAAAGATTGAGCGGCTGGATGGTGACGAGCTCGCGCAAGCGCGGATGCACGCAGGCAGCGCCTTCATAGCGGCCCTCGCCGCGCAGGAACCAACGTCGGCGGCGTTCGTCGCTGATGCCACCCATGCGTTCCAGCGTGTACACACCGCCACGCGCATGCTCCAGCGCCTGAGGCGAGAGATCGGTCGCGAGGATGCGCGCATCGACTTTGCTGCCGGTACGCTCAAGCGCTTCGGCCAGCACCATCGCGAGAGCGTAAGGCTCTTCGCCGGTTGCGCAGCCGGCGGACCATATGCGCAGGCGTCCGCCATGTTTCTTCGCTTCCAACCAGCGCGGCAGCAGCTCGCCGACCAACAAGTCGTAATGATGCATCTCGCGGAAGAACGAGGTGACGTTCGTGCTGATCGCGCTGGCGAGTTCGCCCAGCTCGCCCTCGGGATCGCGGCGCAGCACCTCGCAATAGCCGGCAAAATCTTTCAATCCCAATGCACGCAGGCGGCGCAGCAGGCGACCCTGCACGAGCTGGCGCTTCTGTTCACTCAGCGCAATACCGCATTGCTTGTAGACAAAATCACGCAGGAACTGGAACTCGACATCACCGAGCAGCGGGCCACCCGCGCTGGTCATCGCCGCATGGAAATCGGAAACGGTTGCCGTGCTCATGACTCGGCACCTCGTCCACTCGGTTGCTGTGGCGAAGGCGGGTATGGGCTTGCAGAAGATGTCCAGTTCCCCAGAGTCACGATGACTACCTCGTCTCATTGTGTAAGCGGATGACACCGCTCGAATGTGAGTGATGCACGCTCTCCGGTTGCGCCGATGTCACTCCTTTCGCTGCCGGCTTCGTCCCCAGGAAGCCGGCACATTCAACCTGATGTCACGACTCCCGCCTCTGCATGCCGCACAGGCGGAAGCCTCATCAAAATTCCTTCCACACGTCGCTGTCGGTCGTCGCCGGTACTGGACGGCGCGATGCGGCAGCCGGCGGCGCGGACTGGCGCACGGCGGCGAAAACCGCTTCCGTTTCAGCCATGATTTCCGCCGCCTTCGGCTTGGCCGGCGCGGCGGCTGCCGCCTCCTCACCGATACGGAAGAAGCCCACCTGCCGCGACAATTCGCCGGCCTGTTCGTGCATGGCGCGAGCGGCAGCGGAAGCTTCTTCCACCAGCGCGGCGTTCTGCTGCGTCATCTCGTCCATCTGCGACACGGCGTTGTTGACCTGGTCGATGCCGGCCGATTGTTCCTGGCTGGCGGCGGCGATCTCGGCCACGATGTCGGTCACCTTCTTCACGCTGTCGACGATGTCGGCCAGCGCTTTGCCGGATTGGTCCACCAGTTCCGTACCTGCGCGCACCTTGTCGGCGCTGTCGTTGATCAGCAGCTTGATTTCCTTCGCCGCACCCGCGCTGCGCTGCGCGAGGTTGCGCACTTCCGTCGCCACCACCGCGAAGCCGCGGCCTTGTTCGCCGGCACGTGCCGCTTCCACAGCGGCGTTCAACGCGAGCAGGTTGGTCTGGAAGGCAATCTCGTCGATCAGGCTGACGATGTCGGAAATCTTGCGGCTCGACGTGTTGATCTCGCGCATCGCGGTCACCGCCTGCGCCGCCACTTCACCACCGCGCTCGGCCTGTTCGCGCGCACCGCGTGCAAGCTGGTTGGCGTGGCTGGCGTTTTCGGCGTTCTGCTTCACGGTGGAAGTCATTTCTTCCATTGACGAGGCGGTTTCTTCCAGGCTGGAGGCCTGTTCCTGCGTGCGTTGGCTCAGGTCGTCATTGCCGCGTGCGATCTGCTGCGCTGCCGTGCTGACCGCATCGGAGCCATTGCGCACTTCGGCGACGATGTCCACCAGGCGCTGGTCCATCGTGCGCAGCGCGGTGAGCAGTTGTGCCAGCTCGTCCGTGCCTTTCACGTCGATGGCGTGGCCGAGTTTGCCGCCCGCGATTTCGTTGGCCACCTTCATGGCGTAGCCCAGGGCATGCGAGATCGAACGGATCAGCAAGACCGAACGCAGCGCCGCGAACAACAGGCCGGCAAGCAGTGCGACCAACGTGATCATGCGGATGCGCTGATAGCTCTTGATCTGCGCATCGAAAATCTGGCCGGCTTCGTCGCTCTGCACCTTCACCAGCTTGGCCAACGCATCCTGGCGCTGCATCAGCAGCGGACGCAGCTCCATTTCCACCAGGTCGGAAGCGCCGTTGTCGGATTGCTTGATGGCGTCGAGCACGTCCTGCTTGGCCTGCTCATAGTCCTTGTCGCTGGAGTGCCAATCCTTGACGGCAGCCGCCACCGCGGGGCTCAGCTGGAGCTTGCTGAAGCGGCCAAGATAGTCATTCATCTCGGCCTGATAGCGCTCGAACTCCGCCATCTTCTGCTTCACCTGATCGGCTTTGCCGACCAGCGCCGCCGCTTCGCTGAGCGTGAGGAACGACTTGAGCGAGTCGCTGCGTACCTGGTCCAGGTACTGGCTGGGTACCAGACCGCTTTCGTAGATACGCTGCGTGCCGGCGTTCTGCTGCGACATGGAATACAGCCCGATGGCCGCACCAGCCAGCAACATGACGCCAAGCAGGCCGACCAGCATGACCAGCCGCGCCCGTACCGTGAGTGATTTGAACTTGAATGTCGGGAAACGCAATTTCATGGGTGTTGTCCTTCAGGCAACGGCTTTCACATCGCTGGCCGCGTTGAGGGCGGCGTCGAGCATCTGGGCATCCTGCGGCTGCAACAGCTTGTCTGCGTCGAGCAGCAGCACCATGCGGTCGCCGACGGAGGTCAGTCCTTTCAGGTATTCGGTATCCACGGTGGTGCCCATGTCAGGCACCGGGCGAAGCGCATCGCTGGCGACGTCAAGCACGTCGGATACGGCATCCACCACCACGCCGAACTGGCGGCCGGCCACGGTGATGATCACGGTGACGGTGGTGGCGTTGTATTCCTCGCGCGTGAGGCCAAAGCGCAGGCGCAGATCGATCACCGGCACGATGGCGCCGCGCAGGTTCAACACGCCGAGCACGTAGTGCGGCGATTGCGGAATGCGCGTCACGGGCGTCCACCCGCGAATCTCGCGCACGGCCAGGATGTCGATACCGTATTCCTCGTGGGCAAGGTTGACGGTGAGGTATTGCGCTTGGTCAGACATGTTTCGCCTCGTGGGTAGGAGCGTGTCCAGGCGGCGCTCCCGTTCGTAAGAGGAATCGGCGGTTGGGGGGAAAACTTGAGGTGGGAACCGGCGCCTAATGAGGCATCGGCGTGCTGAAAAACCCAGTTCCGCGCTACCTGCTCCCTCCCCTACGTGTAGTAGGGGAGGGCTGGGGTGGGGTGAAGCAACCTCGCGCTGAATTCCCGGTGTGCGGCAAGCCCACGCAACCCCACCCCGGCCCTCCCCTGCCGATGCAGGGGAGGGAGCGTGTCGGCGAGACCGAATAAAATCGGATCAATGTGTCGCCGCAGCCAGGGCACCCACCGCCGGCTTGCGCGCAGGGTTCTTCACTCCGGCATGCACCACCCCATGCACCCGGAAATACCCCATCTGCGCATTCAGCCGGTCCGCCTGTTCCTGCATGGCGCGCGCCGCGGCCGCCGCCTCTTCAACGAGTGCGGCGTTCTGCTGGGTGGCCTGGTCCATCTGCATCATGGCCCGGTTCACCTGCTCGATGCCGCCGGATTGCTCCTGGCTGGCCGCGGCGATCTCGTCCACGATGTCGACCACCTTCTTCACGCTGGTGATGATCCCGGCCAAGGCCAGGCCGGATTCATCCACCAGTTGCGCGCCAGCCTGCACCTTCTCGGTGCTGTCGCCGATCAGCGTCTTGATTTCCCTGGCGGCGCGGGCACTGCGCTGGGCCAGGTTGCGTACCTCGTCGGCGACGACCGCAAAGCCGCGGCCCTGCTCACCGGCATGCGCGGCTTCCACCGCTGCGTTCAGCGCCAGCAAGTTGGTCTGGAAGGCAATTTCATCGATCAGGCCGACGATCTCGGCGATCTGCCCGCTGGCCTGCTGGATGTCCTGCATCGCCGCGCTGGCGCGTGCGGCGACATCGCCGCCGCGCTCTGCCTGCGTGCGCATGGCGACGGCAAGCTGGCTGGCGTGCTGGGCGTTGTCCGCGCTCTGCTTTACCGTGGCGGTCATTTCCTCCATCGACGCGGCGGTTTCCTCCAAGCTGGAAGCCTGTTCCTGCGTGCGATAGCTCAGGTCGTCATTGCCATGCGCGATCTGTTGCGCGGCCGCGGTGACCGTGTGTGCGCCCTGCTGCACTTCACCCACCACGTCGGTCAGTTTGCCGCGCATGCGACCCAGGGCATCCAGCAAACTGCCTGATGCCGCGGCGGATACATCCTCATCGCGCAAATCGCCATCGGCAATGCGCGCCGCCAGGGCCAACGCAGTCCTCGGTTCGCCGCCGATGCTTTGCCGGATGCTGCGCATCGATTCCCACACCACCAGGATCACCAGCAACCCGGCCAGTCCCGCGCGCAGCAGGCTGCCTACCAGCATTTGGCGAAACTGCGCGTCGATGTCGACGAAATACGCGCCCGCGGCTACATGCAGGTCCCACGGCTTGTAGTAGGCCGTGTAGGTCATTTTCAGCTTGTTACCCTTGCTGCCCGGCATCGGCCACATGTATTCGGTCAAGCCGTGACCATCACGCTGATCAGCCGCGAGCATCTCGCGATACATGTACTTGCCGGTGGCATCGCTGTCGTCGCGGATGCTTTTGCCTACACGTTTGGGCATGACCGGATGCATGCGCATGGTCAGGTTCGAATCGAACACGTAGACGTAGCCGGTGCCGTCGTTCCAACGCAGTGCGGACAGCGCATTCAACGCGCGGCGTTGTGCTTCCGGCTCGCTGAATTCGCCTTTCGCAGCGCGGTCATGGTAGCTCTGCATCAGCGACGTTGCCGTGGCGACTTCATCGCCCAGTGCACGCTCACGCGCCTGCATCTGCAAGCTGCGGCTGTCGACGGCCGACATCACGGTCAACGCCAGCAACCCCACGACGACGATGGCGATGACCAGCCACACCCGCGCCGAGAGGCTGAGGTGTTCGAGCATTTTGAGTGGGGACATCATGACGGCAAACCTTCAGTAGCATGGAAACACGGGGCGCATGGCCCCACCGCGTCCATGCACGGCCGCGCGCTGTTCGCGCGAGTCATTCGGAAAACGGAGCCCTTCCCCCGGCTCCGCCGTTATTACGCCGCCTTGCGGCGCGATTGCAGGCGAATCAAACCGGCCACGTCGACGATCAAGGCCACTGAACCGTCGGCCAGAATGGTCGCGCCGGAAATACCATCCACGCGGCGATAATTGGCTTCCAGCGATTTGACGACCGCTTGTTGTTGACCGACCAGTTCATCGACGAACAGGCCAATTTGCGTGCCATCCGCTTCGACCACGATGACCAGGCCGTCTTCGATGTTTTGTCGTGCGTTGGCGCAACCGAACTGCTGATGCAGGCGCACGATCGGCCGGTATTCGCCGCGGAAGCGGAACAGCTCGCCGCCACCGGTCACGCTGCGCACGGCATCGGCACGCAATTGCACCGATTCCACGATCGACACCAGCGGCACGATGTAGCACTCGCCACCCACGGCCGCGCGCAGGCCGTCGATGATCGCCAGCGTCAACGGCAAGGTGATGGTGAACGTGGTGCCCTGCCCCGCGCGGCTCTTGATGGCGACGTTGCCGCCCAGATCCACCACGTTGCGGCGAACCACGTCCATGCCCACGCCACGGCCGGAAAGATCCGTGGTAACGGCAGCGGTAGAGAAACCCGGCTGGAAAATCAGTTCGCCGACCGCTTCATCACTCAGGTCGTCGCCGCTCTTGATCAAGCCCTTCTGCAACGCCTTGGCGATGATCGCATCGCGATTGAGGCCGGCACCGTCATCGGAAATTTCCACCACGATCGAGCCGCCACGATGGAACGCTTCCAGGCGCAGCGTGCCTACTTCGTTCTTGCCGGCAGCACGACGCTTTTCCGGCATTTCCAGGCCATGGTCGATCGCATTGCGCACCAGGTGCACGAGCGGATCGCCGATTTTTTCCAGCACGGTCTTGTCGAGCTCGGTGTGTTCGCCGACCAGATCCAGCTTCACCTGCTTGCCCAGCTTCTGGCTGAGGTCGCGCACCAGGCGCGGGAAGCGGTTGAACACCGAGCCGATCGGCAGCATGCGGATGCCCATCACGCTTTCCTGCAGCGAACGCGTGTGGCGGGCCAGTTGCGCCAGGCCGTGCTGCAGCATCGCCAGACGCGAAGGATCGAATTCCTCACGGAACTGATCGAGCATCGCCTGGGTGATGACCAGTTCGCCAACCAGGTCGATCAGGCCGTCGATCTTGTCGATCGCCACGCGCACGGAGCCGGCGTCGTTGCTGCTCGCCGCCGCGCGCGTCGTTCCTGCCGCGGCGCCCGCACCAGCTGCCGGTGTTGCTACGGCTTCGACGGCTGGCGCGGGCGGTGGCGCGACGGCAACGAGCGGCTCGATGGTCAGATCGCATTCGTCTTCGACCCACTCGAACACCGTCTTGATCGCGTCCTGGCTGACCGCGCCAGTCAATTCGATGCGCCAACCAAGATGGCATTCGGAAGGGTCGAGCGCGTCCAGCGTGGGCACACGATCCAACTGTGCCTCGACGACCAGCTGACCGAGCGCAGCCAGTTCACGCAATAGACGCAACGGGTCGTTGCCGCCGGCCAACATGCCAGCGTGGGGACGGAACTGAATGATCCAGCCGCTGGATGCGGCCGGTTTTGCAGCAGCCTTGTTCGCGGCGGCAGGCACGTTGTTACCGGCTGCCACAGCAAGCTGCTGCTTGAGGTTTTCACTGTCCGCATCGGCCAGCGGCTGGCCGTTCTGCGCGCGATCGAACATGCCGCGCAGGCAGTCCACCGTGCGCAGCATCAGTTCGATGATGGACTTGTCGATCGCACGGCGACCATCGCGTACCTGGTCGAGCAGCGATTCGGCTTCATGCGTCAGCGCCGCCATGTCCGGAAAACCGAACGTGGCCGAGCCGCCTTTGATCGAGTGCGCCGCGCGGAAAATGCTGTGCACCAGCTCCGCATCGCCGCCTTCGTCGAGCGCCAGCAGCGCCGCTTCCATGGCATCGAGGCCTTCCAGGCTTTCCTCGAAGAAGACTTTGTGGAATTGCGCGATGCTGATGTTGCTCATAAGAAAGAGAATCCTGGATTAACCCTGCTACCAGTCGATGCCTCACCGTCATTCCGGCGAACGCCGGAATCCAGTCTAAATACGCGTCCGAAGGACACAAAAACTAGTGCTGAGTGCTTCGCACAACGTGTTTGAACTGGATTCCGGCGTTCGCCGGAATGACGGCTGGGTAAGTTCAGCCAAGCACACGCTTCACGGTCGCCAGCAACTGCTCCGGATCGAACGGCTTCACCAGCCAACCCGTCGCGCCCGCCGCCTTGCCTTCCATCTTCTTGTCCGTATTGGACTCGGTGGTCAGCATCAGGATCGGCACGCCCTTGTATTCGGCACGCGTACGCAGCTCGCGCACCATGCTGATGCCATCCATCACCGGCATGTTCACGTCGGCGAGTACCAGATCGAACTTCGAGGATGCCGCCGTATCCAGCGCCATCTGTCCGTTCTCCGCCTCGCTCACGTCATAGCCGGCGCTGCGCAGCGTAAATGCCACCATGCCGCGCATCGACGCCGAATCGTCCACCGCAAGAATCTTCGCCATCTTCCACCTCGAGTTCAGGCCGGCTTCTTCGCCGGCAATGCCAATGCTTCCGTCAAACCCAACTGGCTCGCCGCGTCATACAGCGGCGCGCTCACGCCCGCCCACTGCAGCTGGCGCTCGCGCTGCTTTGCTTCGCGCTGGAACACCACCAGCAACTGCAGCGCGGCCGTATCGACGCGGTCCACCGTGGTGCCGTCCAGGACGATCTGCGAGGATTCCAGGGCGCCACGCAGCTGCGTGTACAGCACGCCGACCTCGGCGATACGGCAGTCCGCAGGCATGCTGACCCGCGCTTCGCTTTTGCTTTTGCCGCCCATGGTGGTCACCTCGCTGGGTTGGTCTGTTGCGAGATTTATCGGCGGGAAGTGGAACGGCTTTAGGTAGTTCGTAGGTTGGGGTGCAAACCCCAACATTGCGATGTATGCACGCACGGCAGTGTTGGGGTTTGCACCCCAACCTACGAAGCCAAGTCCCGGCGCCGGGACGGCTCTCTCTAAACTCTCCCTAAAGTTTCGCCACGAGGGGCCGATACCTACCTCGAAGGTTCGCGAACAACGTGCCCACCAGCGCGTCGCTGGCCAAGGAGCCAAGCGTGATCATCCAGCCAACCAGCGTTGCCGCACTGACCTGGCTCGGTGCCGCCGCAGGCGCCAGCTCTGAAGGCTGGCGCATTGGCAACGTGTTGTCCGCGCGTCCCCTCGGCGTCAACGAACAGGGGCTGCTGGTGCTGCAGATCGGCGCGCTTACGGTCGAGGCCGAAGCGCCGGGCACCAAGCTGCCACCGCAATTCCAGGTCCGTGTGCTCAGTGTGGGTGCGCAACCGCAGTTGGAAATTCTTGGGGTCGATACCCATCCCGACAGCACCGTCCACCAGGCGCTGCGCGAGCGTCTGCCGCAACAGAACGGTTATGCGCCGCTGCTTGCCACGGTGGGTGCACTGTCGCAGTGGTCCATCGCCAAGCAACTGCCGCCTTACGTGCGTTCGGCCCTCGCATTGCTCGAACACAGCATGAGCACGCCACGCGAACTGGCCACCGCCGATGGCTTGCGCCAGGCGGTGAATCGCAGTGGATTGTTTCTCGAAGCGCAGCTCGCGCAAGCGCCAGCCAGCGATGCCACCACCGCGCACGACGACATGAAAGGCTCGCTGCTGCGCCTGGTCGCCATCCTGAAAGGCCAGGCCATGCTCGGGGAAAGCAGCGACAGCGAAGTCGACCCGCCGTTGCTGTATCGCGGCGTGGTACCGCAAGGGCGTATACCGCTGCCACTGGAATTGGCCAATACCACGGATGCCACCGAACTGTTGCCACGCCTTTACACCGACGTGCAAGCAGCCCTGGCACGTCTGGAAGTGGCGCAGTTGCAAGCCAATCCCAATCATTGGATCGTCGAGATTCCAGTGCAGGATGAGGACGGCGCCGACGTGCTGCAGCTCTCGCTCAAGCACGAGCCGGAAGCCGAACAAGACTGGACCATGGGCTTTTCGCTGGACCTTCCGTCGCTCGGTCCCATCGTCGGCGAACTGCATTTGCGCGGCCTGCGCTTGTCGGTGCGGCTGTGGGCGCAACATCGCGATACGGTGGATCTGCTGGAAAACCAGTTCGAAGACTTGCGCCAGCGTCTCGGCGCCACTGGGTTGTTCCTGGACCAATTGAGCTGCCAGTTCGGCCTGCCGCAAGCCGGCAGCAGCATGAGCGCGGTGTTCCTGAAGGCAACGGTATGAGCACGCCTGCACTGCCCGCGCCGCAACGCAAAGTAGTGCTACGCCTTCCGGGTGCGGCCGAAGGCAACCAGGCGTCGTCCGGCGTTACGACGCATGACGTGGAGAACCTGCTCAAGCATGCGAATGCGCTTGGCTTGCCCGTGCATCACGATCCGCAGATCGCTGCGCTATTGGTGTCACTGCGCATGAGCGCGGATGTACCGCCGTTGTTGTACGCGGCGGCGGCGGCGGTGTTGGCGAGTATCTATGAGATTTCGCGCAAACCCTGAGTCTGCCTTGGCATCATGCCGGCGAAGACTGGAATTCCGTTGCGGTTAAGCGGCTTCCTTGGTGCCGCGTTCCAGCCGGCAAAGCTTCGCCACATCCAGCAACGCCACGAATCCGCCCTGCCAGCCCATCACCGCCTGCACCGGATCATCCACGCGGCCGGAACGCATCGGTGGGAGTTCGATCGCCTCGGGTTTGGGTTGCAGCAACTCGCCTACGGCATCCACACGCACGCCGACGCGATGCGTTTCATGCGTGCAGACCACGATTCGGCTGGAAGCCGAATCCACCGCCGTCGTCGTGTTCAAACCCAGCCGGCGGCGCCCATCCATCACCGGCACGATGTTGCCGCGCAGATGGCAGATGCCGAGCAGATCGCTGGCTGCACCGGGTACCGGCGTGGGGGCGCTGTCGCGGATCACCTCGCTTACGCGGCTCAGCAGTACCGCGTAATGCTGGCCGTCCAATTGGAAGGTCAGCCACGGTTCGCGGGCGATGGCTTCGGGGTTGGGAACGAGGCTCATGCGTTATCCCTTGTTGTCGGGCGTGATTGCATGCGGCGCCTCGGGCGTGGTGATCAGCGACGCAATGGGAGTGATGACTTGCGGCGCGGGCAGCGTGGCCGGCGGTGTAACGACGAGCGGTGCCGTCTGCACGGGAGCGGCCGGTTGCGCGGCAACGGACGGTGCCGGTGAAGCGGGTGCATTCGAATCGTCCGTCGCATCGCCGTTCGTATCGGCCGTCTGATTGATCTGGTCGCTATTGGTATAGAAGCGGCGCGGTGCCGCCTTGTCGCTCAACACCACCACCAGCACGCGGCGGTTCTTGTTGCGGCCATCGATGCTGGTGTTGTCTGCCGCGGGGCGATATTGCCCCCAGCCGACGATGCCCAGCCGCTCCGGATCGACGCCGTGCTCCGCAAACAGACGCGCCACGCTCGCGGCACGCGCTGCGGAAAGCTCCCAGTTGGAAGGATAGACGGCCGTATTGATCGGCATATCGTCGGTATAGCCTTCCACGCGCAAGGGATTGCCGAACGGCGCCAGGATGTCGCCGAGGCTGGTCAGGATCTGCGTGGCCGAAGGCGACAAGGTTGCTACGCCACTGGGAAACAGAATGTCCGTGCGAATCTCGATTTCCAGCCAGTTAGGCGTACGCCGCACCACTACCAGGTTCTTGTCGATCAGCGGCTGCAGTGCGTGCTCCACCTCATTGCGGATGCGCTCGAGGTTCTGCTGCTCTTCGCTGAGCTTGGTCTTGTTCTGGTCGGTCGGCGTGCCTGGCGATGCATTGGGTGCAGCGATGTGCTGCGTAAGCACCGGCAAAAGGATTTGTGCGAGCGGCGTGCGCGGAATCGGCGCCGGTTTGTTGGTCGGCACCGGCGTGCTCGATTGTGGCGAGTTCGGCGTCACCGGCTGGATCACCGCGCGCGAACCGTTGAACGCTGCCGAGATCGCCTGCGCCAGTGCGCGGTATTTGGTGGTGTTGACGCTCGACATCGCATACAGCACCACGAACAACGCCAGCAGCAACGTGAGCAGATCCGCGTACGGAATCACCCAGGCTTCGTGGTTGGCATGCTCTTCGTGCTTGTGCCGGCGTCTCATACGAGATAGCCCTGCAGTTTGCTTTCGATCTGCCGCGGGTTGTCGCCTTCCGCGATCGAGATCAAACCTTCGATCAGGATTTCACGCACCTGCGTCTGCTTGTTGATCAGCGCCTTCAGCCGTGCGCCGATCGGCAGCAACAGCAGGTTGGCCAGGCTGATGCCATAGATGGTGGCAACGAACGCCGCCGCGATGCCGTGGCCAAGCTTGGCCGGATCGGTAAGATCGCGCATCACCGCCATCAGCCCCAGCACCGCGCCGATGATGCCCATGGTCGGCGAATACACACCGCCCTGCTCATACACTTTGGCGGCCTGCAGATCCGCGTGTTCGCGCGTAGCTACTTCCAATTCCAGCGTGGTGCGAATGGCTTCAGGCTCGCTGCCGTCGACCAGCAACTGCAAACCCTTCTTCACCAGCGGATCATCTTCCGCATCGATATGCGGCTCCAGGCCGAGCAAGCCCTGGCGACGCGAGATTTCACTCCAGCCGATCACGCGGCTGATCAAGTCGGACGGATGCAGTTCCGGCGGCTGGTACACCATCTTCAACATGCCCGCCGCGCGCTTGAGCACCTTGCCCTGCGTGTGCAACAGCAAGGCGGAGATGGTGCCGATGAACACGATCACGAACGCCGCCGGATTCCACAGCGCGGAGACGTCGGTGCCCTTGAGGATCGCGCCGACAATCAGCACGACGAAGGCGAGGATGGTGCCGATGATGCTTACGACGTCCATGTTTGTGTCTCGCGGTAAATCTTCAGCCCGTCGCCCCGGCGAACGCCGGGGCCTAGTGTCTTTGTTGCAGCGAAGTCGCTGGGTCCCGGCGTGCGCCGGGACGACGAGTTCAAGGTGTCATTGAAAATTTTCATCACGCCGACACCTTCAGTGAGGGCAACAAGCGCCCGTCGTCCTGCGACAACGCTGCGAGATCCAATACCAAGGCAAGACGTCCGTCGCCGGTAACCGTCGCGCCAGCAACGCCAGGCACGCCTTCAAATAGCGGTCCCAGCGGCTTCACCATCACGTCTTCGCGACCAATGACCTCGTGCACCAAGCAACCGAGGTGCATGTGGCCGACATGCAACACCACCACGTGACGTCCACCCGGACCCGGCACAGCCGCCCAATCACCGAGATCGCCCAGCACCAGCGCACGGCCGCGATGCGCGGCGACGCGGCGGCCGTCGAGCATGTGATCGTGCTGCGGGCTGAGTTCAAATACTTCGCTGACGTTGCCCAGCGGCAGCGCGAACAGGCGATCGCCCACGCGCACCATCAGCACACGCAGAATCGCCAGCGTCAGCGGCACGGTGAGTTCCAGCGTGCTGCCGTGGCCCAGGCGCGAATACACCTGCAGCGTGCCGCCGAGTTCGGCCACGCGGGTCTTCACCACGTCCATGCCGACGCCGCGGCCGGAGATGTCGGAAATCTGCGCGGCGGTGCTGAAGCCAGGGCGGAAAATCAGTTCATAGCATTCGACTTCGGACAGGCGCGCGGCCTGCGTCGCGTCGATGACACCTTTCTCCACCGCCTTGCGGCGGAGCACTTCCGGATCCATGCCACGGCCATCGTCGCTCACGGAAATCACGATGCGTTCGCCGCGCTGGCTGGCCGAGAGCTTCACCTTGCCCTTGCGCGGTTTGCCGGCACGTTCGCGTCCCGCGGGATCTTCCAGGCCATGGTCGACCGCATTGCGCAGCAAGTGAATCAGCGGATCGGCCAGCGCTTCGACCAGGCTGCGGTCGAGGTCGGTCTCTTCGCCTTCGGTAATCAGTTCGATGTCTTTGCCGAGCTGGCGCGCGAGATCGCGCACGATGCGTGGAAAGCGCTGGAACAGCCGACCGACCGGCTGCATGCGCATGCCAAGCACGGCGTTCTGCAGATCGTCGGAGACGCGATCGAGATCGCCGGCCATGGCTGCCAGCGTTTCGTTGTCGCTGCGCGATGCCAGGCTCAGCAAGCGGTTGCGCAACAGCACCAATTCACCGGCACGGCTGACCAGGGTATCCAGGCGCGTCGTGTCGACACGCACCGTGTTTTCGGCTGTCGATGTTTTTGCAGCACCGGCCGGACGTGCCGGTTCCGCTGCAACAGGAGCCGGTACGGGTATAGGCGCAGATGATGGCACCGCCACCGCAGCAGCTTGGCCCGGGGCACTGCCTTTGCCATGCAGATTGTCCAGCAGGGCCTCGAATTCGTCGTCGCTGATTTCTTTCTTTTCCGGCTCAGCCGCTTTCGCCGCACCCGGCGCAGCACCCTTGCCATGCAAGGTATCGAGCAGGCTTTCGAATTCGTCGTCGTTGATGTCGTTGGAAACGTGTTTGGTCGCGCCCGGCGCGCCGCCCTGGCCGTACAACGTGTCGAGCAGGGCTTCGAATTCCGCTTCGATGGGATCGGCGGAACGCACAGGCTTGGCCGGTTCGGCAGCCGCTACGGCGCTTTCTGCGGCGGGCTGCAGCTTTTCGAGCAAGGCCGCAGGCGGCGGCGACATCGCGTCGCCATTCGCCAAGGCGGCCATCATCCCGTTGAGCAGGTCCAGCGCTTCCAGCAACGCATCCATATGCGTCGAGTTGAGCACCAGCCTGCCGTTGCGCGCGTCGTTGAGCAGTTCCTCGGCGCAATGGCACAGCTGCACCATCGGCTCGATACCGAGAAAGCCCGCGCCGCCCTTCACCGTGTGGAAGACGCGGAACACGGCATTGAGCAATTCGCGATCGTGCGGCGAGGCTTCCAGCTCGATCAGCTGTTCACCTAGCCGTTGCACCAATTCCCCAGCCTCGACCAGGAAATCGTCACGCAGCTCGCTGTCGAGGTTAGCGTCCATCAATGTGCATCCTCGCGAACCACAACACGATGCAGGGCTGTGCCCCCTCCCCTGCGCGCAGGGGAGGGCTGGGGTGGGGTTGTCCGAGCTTGCCGTGGAGCATAAACACGCCGCGAGGCTGGGGGCTTCACCCCACCCCGACCCTCCCCTACTGCACGTAGGGGAGGGAGTTGTTCACGGCAAGTCATCTGCAGCATGCTCAGAACCCAAACTCGCTAAGCAGACGATCCACTTCGTCCTGGCTATGCACCTTCGCCACTTCCACCGGCGCTTCGCGTCCGGCCAGCGCACCCGTCAGGCGCACCAGTTCCAGCAGCGACGATTCCACGCTTTCGATAAAGCCCACGACTTTCTTCACGCGCTGGCCGGCCAGGTCTTGCCAGGACTGCACCAGCACCATGTCGTTGAGGCCTTCGCTGCATGCATTGGCGAATACCTGCGCCTGGCGTGCGAGCACCGCGGCCGGATCGCTTTCGCCATTGTTGAAATCGAGCACGGCCTTGGCGTTGCTGGAAAGCGCGTCGGCTTCCGGTCGGATGCGATCGACGAAGTCCAGGCTGCGGTGCGCGGCCTGCGCGCTCATTTCCAGCACTTCGGCCAGATAGTTGCGCGCATCGACCATGCTGTCGGGCACGCCTTCGTTGGCCAGGTCGCTGCCGAGACGGGACACGGCGCCATGCAGGTCGCGCGCCAGCACGCCGAGTGCGCGGAACAGATGCTGTTCGCGCTGGCGCACCATCGTGTCGAGCGCCTGCTCGAACGCAGCGCCGTCCTTGCTGTTGAGCAAATCGATGACTTCGGGCGGAAGACTCTCGTTGACGGGAACGGTCACGGCATTCATGCGGAAGCTCCACTGGCGGCCAGGCGCTCGAAGATCTTGTCCAGCTTTTCCTTGAGCGTGTTCGCCGTAAAAGGTTTGACGATGTAGCCGTTCACGCCGGCCTGGGCGGCGGCGATGATCTGCTCGCGGTTGTTCTCGGCGGTGACCATCAATACCGGCAAGCCTTTCAGCTTGGGCTCGGCGCGGATCGCCTGCAGCAGCTCGATGCCGGTCATGTTCGGCATGTTCCAGTCGGTCACGACCATGTCGAAGCTGTTGGCCTTGAGCATCGCCATGGCGTTATGGCCGTCGTCGGCTTCCTGGATGAGCGGGTTGCTGAAACCCAGTTCGACCAGCAGGTTGCGAACGATTCGCCGCATGGTGGAAAAATCGTCCACCACCAGAATTTTCATGTTCTTGTCCAAACACGTTCTCCAGAGGCTTTGAAAACGAGGGGGAATTGAGAAACGAGTGAGGTGCGAACCGTCGGTGTTTCTTCTGTCCTTCGGAAGAAGGTCTCGCGGGGTTTTCGGTCAGCCAAGCCAGGACGCGCTGCCAAACCGTGTTTGCCCGGAAGCCCTCTTCCGAAGAAAGAGGCATGCACCCGCCGGTTGCGGAATGCGTGTGTTGAGGATCTGAAACTCGTTGCCTGCTCCTTCTCGTTCGTTGTTGCTAACCGCGCCAGTCGCCCATGCGTGCACGCAGCCGCACCAGTGCCTGGCCGTGGATCTGGCACACGCGCGATTCCGTCACGCCGAGCACCATGCCGATTTCTTTCAGGTTCATCTCCTGCTCGTAGTACAGGGACATCACCAGTTGTTCGCGTTCCGGCAGCGTGCCGATCGCCTCGGCCAGCGCTTCGCTCAGGTTCTCCTGCTCGAAGCTGTCCTGCGGCCCCAGGCTGTCGTGATCGACCACATCCAGCGCGCCGGCCTCGCCGCCTTCGCCGTCATCCGGCGCCGTCAGGCTCAGCAACCGCGCGCTGGTCGCGTCGGTCAGCACCTGGTGATACTCCTCGGCAGTCATGCCGAGCCGCTTCATCACCTCGGCGGTATCCGCATCGGCACCGGTTTCGTTTTCGATCTGGCGCGTCACTTCCGCGACTTCGCGCACCTTGCGATGCACCGAACGCGGGGTCCAATCGGTGCGCCGGAGTTCGTCCAGCATCGCGCCACGGATGCGGATGCCCGCATACGTTTCGAAGCTGGCCGCGCGATCGGTCGTAAAGTTTCGCGCCGCCTCCAGCAAGCCGATCATCCCCGCCTGCATCAAATCTCCTACGTCAACGCTCGGCGGCAGGCGGCCCATCAAGTGGTAGGCGATGCGCCGCACGAGCGGCGCATGCTTGCGCACCAGTTGGTCCGCGTCCTCGCGTTGCAGCTGCAGATATCCCGAAGCCACATTCATGTCACCACCCCGCAGCCGGCAGGCCCTGCCCGCTGAAAAAGGCAATTCGGCCAAGGTCCGGGTACGCGGGTTTTCCCCATGTATCGACCGCACCTGCCAATTGCTTGAATCCCACCGCTGCGCGGCTGGAAGGCCACAGGTCGACCACCGCGCCCTGGCGCCGGATCGCCTGCCGCAACCATTCGTCGTGCGGCACCATGCCCATGTAGTCGAGCGCTACGTCGAGAAAGCGCCCGCAGACACGCGCGAGTTTTTCGAACAGTTTCTTGGCGTCGCCGGCCTGGCGGACCATGTTGGCGACGATGTGGAAGCGCCGCACGCCGAACTCGTGGGCGAGAATCTTGATCAACGCATACGCATCGGTGAGCGAAGCAAGTTCATCGCACACCACGATCAACACATCATCGGAAGCAGCGGCGAACATGGCGACGTTGTCGGCCACGCCCGCCGCGGTATCCACCACCAGAAATTCCGGCGGCTGCCGCAACTCATCGAACGCGCGGATCACGGCAGCGTGTTCACCGTTGCCCATCTTGGCCAGGCGGCGCACGCCCGAACCGCCCGGCACCACTTTCAAACCATGCTGCGCTGGCATGACCAGGTCCTGCAGCGTGCACAGGCCTTCCAGCATGTGCCCCATGTGGCGGATCGGGCTGAGGCCGAGCTGTACGTCGACGTTGGCCACGCCCATGTCGGCATCCAGCAGCATCACGTCGCGACCTGCCATGGCCATGGCCATCGCCAGATTGACGGCGACCGTGGTCTTGCCCACGCCGCCCTTGCCGCCCGCTACCGCGATGGTGCGGGTGATGCGCGAGCGAGGCACGACCGGCCGCAGACTTGCCGCCTGGTGGAACACGTCGAGTTCTTCCTGCTGGCTGGTGCGAGCGGCGGAGAACAGATTGTGCAAGCCGGCTGCTTGATTCACTTCCAAAGCCTCGTTCGTAGTTGAGCCTGTCTCACCGCTCCGCGTAGCCCGCGTTGCGTCTGAGCGGTCGTCAGGTGGTAGTGCGTGGCGCAGCGCCAGACTGGTTGTCTGGTCAAGCCGCGCGCTGCCGCATGGCGGCCGCTCAGACGCAACCCGAAGGGCCAGGTCTGTATGCACGCCATTCGGCGTCCTCGTTCGGTTACGTATCGACATACGCGCCCTCTCTCCTCCTTGACTGGCGTGCATACAGACCTGGCGCGGGCCACGCGGAGCGGTGAGACAGGCTCATAGTCCTGCCACCGCCATGCCGAAACGCTCGGCCATGTCGAGGTCATCGCCCCCGAAACCGAGCTTGCGCTGCTGCTGCGCGGCGCGGCACACCAGCACGCGCGCGTCGGCGGCGCTGATGTCTTCGGGAACGCGCTGACCATCGGTGGTGCAGTCCAACGGAATGCGGTGACGGATCAATACGGAAAGCAAACCACCCAGGCTCGGTGCTTCGTCGAGCTTGGTGGCGATACAGACGCTGGGTTTCAGTGGCAGGTAGGCGCGCACCGAATCGTCCAGCGCGGACGCCTGCGCATTCGCGGCCAGCACCAGGCCGGCGCGCAAACTGGCGGCGCCATGTGCGGTGGCTTCGCGCAGCACGTCCATCTGTTGCTGCAGGCGTGGATCGTTGCCGCCGACGCCGGCGGTGTCGACCAGTACGGTGTGGTGATCGCGCAGCAAGTGCAGCGTCTGCGCCAGACCGACGGCATCGTAAGCGGGGTACACACGTACACCGAGCAGACGGCCGTAATGTTCAAGCTGCGCAGCGGCGCCGATGCGGTAGTGATCGGTGCTGACCAGCGCGACCTTATTGGGGCCGTGATGCATCACCGCACACGCGGCAAGCTTGGCAATGGTGGTGGTCTTGCCCACGCCGGTCGGGCCGACCAGCGCGGTGACACCACACACATCGGCAAGGCCACGGCCGCTGACTTTCAGGCTACGGCTGAGCAAACCCAGCGGCAGGTAGCGCGCCTGGTCGGCGTTGATTTCTTCCGGCAATTCATCGATCAGTTGGCGTGCGACGTCGGTATCGATACCGAGGCGCGACATGTCGCGCAACACGCGGGCGCGCATCGGGCTGCGGCGCTCCATGTCGTTCCACGCAAGGCTGGAAAGCTGCTGTTCGAGCAACTGGCGCAAGCCACCGAGTTCGGTGCGCATGCGCGCGGTTTCCAGCGCATGCTGTTCGATCATCGGCTGCAGTGCGGCCAGCTCGGTGGTGGGCAAAGGCATCGGCGGGGGAGGAGGCGGCGGCGGGATGGCGGCGCGCGTTTCCTTGGCCGGCTCCTTCGATGCTTCCCTGGCGATTTCTTTGAGACGTTCTTTCGGCGTTTCTTTCACCGCTTCCTTTACCGGCGGCTTGCTCGGTGCAGGCGCGGGTGCTGGAGCTGCTGTCGGCGGCGTGTTGACGCGTACCGCTTCGCGCATCAGCGCTTCGTCGTAGTCGACGGCAGCGATGATTTCGATGCCTTCTTCGAGACGGCGCGTGGAAAGGATCACGGCATCGGCACCTTGCTCCGTGCGTACGTCGCGCATCGCCTGGCGCATATCGGGGGCGAGGAAGCGTTTGATCTTCACGCTGGCATCTCCGCGCTATGTGAGTACGCGCAAATACCTAATCTTGCGTCGTCGTCATTCCGGCGAAAGCCGGAATCCAGTGCAAGCACGATGTGCGCAGCACTCAACAAAAAAAATGTCGTGTCCTTCGGACGCATGTTCGACTGGATTCCGGCTTTCGCCGGAATGACGGTGAGGCAAGAACGTACTTGCTCGTTTCCTTGCTGGCGTCCAGCAAAGAAAGAAAGCAAAGCTCGCAGCTTCAATGTCATCGCTTGCCTCACCATCTCACCCCTCTCCCATCTCTCAACGTCCAATCGCCTGCACCAATCGCACACGGCGGTTGTCCGGAACTTCGTTGTAGGCCAACACATGCAGGTTCTGAGCCACGTGGCGCGTGAAGCGCGAGAGCCACGGACGCAGTTGCGGTTGCACCAACATCACCGCGGGTTCGCCGTTCGCCTCCTGCCGCCGCGCCGCTTCAGCGACGCTTTGCTGCAGGCGATCGGCAAGCCCAGGCTCTACGGCTGCGCCAGCTGCACCGCTGCTCGAGAGTGATCCGAGCAAGATCTGTTCCAACTCCGGGGCGAGCGTCAATACCGGGATTTCTGTGCCCAAACCTGCGATCTCCTGCACAATTTGACGGCCAAGTGCGACACGCACATACGCCGTCAAAGCGCCAGGATCCTGACTTTGGCCGGCGTGCTCCGCCAAAGACTCGACAATGGTGCGCATATTGCGCACCGGCACCCGCTCGGCCAGCAGGTTTTGCAGCACTTTCACCACCACGCCCAGCGAAAGGCGCTTGGGTACCAGGTCTTCCACCAGCTTGGGCGCGGTCTGCGCCAGGCGGTCCAAGAGCTGCTGCGCGTCCTGGTGGCTGAGCAGCTCATGCGCGTGGTTCTGCAGGATGTGCGAGAGGTGCGTGGCGATCACCGTGGCCGGATCGACCACCGTGTAACCCAGCGCCTGCGCATGGTCGCGCTGGTTGTTGTCGATCCACACCGCTTCCAGCCCGAATGCCGGATCGCGCGTGGGAACGCCTTGCAGCGTGCCATGCACGCGGCCGGGATTGATGGCCAGATGGCGCTCGGTATACACCTCCGCCTCGCCCATCGGCACACCCATCAGCGAGACGCGGTAGGTATTGGGGCCCAGGTCCAGGTTGTCGCGGATATGCACGGCCGCGACGAGGAAACCCAATTCCTGCGAAAGCTTGCGCCGCACTGATTTGATGCGCGACATCAGCTCGCCGCCCTGGTTCTTGTCCACCAGCGGAATCAGTCGATAGCCCACTTCCAGGCCGACCGGGTCGACGCTGGCGACGTCTTCCCAGCCCAACTCCAGGCGCTCGGTAGCAGCCGGCGCGGGCAAGGCTTCGGTGGCCGCCTTGGCCAGGCGTTCCTTGGTTTCTTTCTCGCGCTTGACCATCAGCCACGCCGCGCCGCCGCACACGGCGCCCAGCATCAGGAAGGCGAGGTTCGGCATGCCGGGGATCAGGCCCATCGTGCCCAGCACCACACCGGCCACGGCCAGCGCGCGCGGCTGCGCGAACACCTGGCCGACCACCTGCTTGCCCATGTCGTGCGATTTGGATACGCGCGTGACGATCACCGCGGTAGCGATCGACAGCATCAGCGCCGGCACCTGCGCGACCAGGCCGTCGCCGATGGTCAGCAATGTGTACGTACGCGCTGCTTCGCCTGCGGAAAGGCCATGCTGCAACATGCCGACGAAAAAACCGCCGACGATGTTGATGAAGAGGATCAGGATGCCGGCGGTCGCGTCACCGCGCACGAATTTGGATGCACCATCCATCGAGCCGTAGAAATCCGCTTCCTCGCGCACTTCCTGGCGACGCTCGCGCGCCTGTTCCTGTGTAAGCAAGCCGGCATTGAGGTCGGCGTCGATCGCCATCTGCTTGCCGGGCATCGAATCCAAGGTGAAGCGCGCGGTCACTTCCGACACGCGTGTCGCGCCCTTGGTGACCACCACAAAGTTGATGATGGTGAGGATGGCGAACACCACCAGGCCGACCGCGAAATTGCCGCCGATCACGAACTCGCCGAACGCCTCGATCACCTTGCCCGCCGCACCGGCACCATCGTGGCCGTGCAACAGGATCACGCGGCTGGACGCGATATTGAGCGCCAGACGCAACAACGTGCCCAGCAGCACCACGGTGGGAAACGCCGCGAATTCCAGCGGACGCATCACGTACACCACCGCCAGCAGGATCACCAGCGACAACGCGATGTTGAAGCTGAAAAGAATATCCAGCACGAACGGCGGCAGCGGCAGCATCAGCATCGCCAGCATGGCGAGCATCACGATCGGCGCGGCGGCGCCACGGCGGCTGACCTGCTTGAAAGTGTCGAGAACGCTTGCGGTTGCCATGCGTGTCGCCTTGAGTATGGGTTACTGCCGGTAACGGCCTTGCAACTCCGGATCGATATCCGGGTGCGGCACATCGGGAATCGGGCCGCCGCGTTCGGTGGCCTGCTTGAGCTGGTAGACGTAGGCGAGAATCTGCGCGACCGCGACGTACAGCGCGGACGGAATCTCGTGACCGATTTCGGTGGTGGCGTACAGCGCACGCGCCAGCGGCGGCGCCTCCACCAGTGGAATGCGATGCGCGTCGGCCACCAGGCGAATCTGCATGGCGAGCACGTCCAGGCCCTTGGCGACCACACGTGGCGCGCGCATGCGCGCATCGTCGTAACGCAGGGCGACGGCAAAGTGCGTGGGGTTCACCACCACCACGTCGGCCTTGGGCACGTCCTGGATCATGCGGCGGCGCGCGATCTGCTGCTGCATCTGACGGATGCGGCCCTTCAGGTGCGGATCACCCTCGCTTTCCTTGTGCTCGTCCTTCAGCTCCTGCTTGGACATGCGATGCTTGCGGTCGTAATCGAAACGCTGCCACATCGCGTCGAGGCCGCCGATCACGCCGAGCAGCACGGCGAACAACAGCGCCGCATGCGCCACCAGCGACAGCGCATGCGCTACGCCCGCGCCAATCGCTTCATGGCCGGTTGCCATCACAGCGCTTTCGTCGTGACGCAGCAGCGCGACCAAGGCAACGCCGATAAAGGCGACTTTCAACAGCGACTTGGCCAGTTCGATCAGGCCGTTGAGCGAGACCAGCCGTCCCAATCCGGAGATCGGATCAAGCCGCTGGAAGTTCGGCACCAGCGCTTGCGAGCTGAAACTCAAGCCGCCGATCAACACGGACGAACCTACCGCGGAGATCAGCGTTGCAGCGAACACCGGCATCAGCACACCCAGCATGTCGCCCAGTGCCGCGTGCAGTGCGCGCGACATCAATTCATCGCTGAACAAGGCATCGCGCGAATAATCCAGACCCAGCGCGTAGATGTGCTGCATCCGCGCATACATGCTGGAGCCATACGAAAGCAGGATGCTCGCACCCGCCAACACCACCATGGCGCCGGAGAGATCGCGCGAGCGGGGAATATCGCCTTTTTCACGGGCTTCCTGAAGGCGTTTGTCTGACGCTCGTTCGGTGCGGTCTTCATTTTCGGTCTCGGCCATGGCCTAGCCCTCCAGCGCCATGGCGCAACTGCGACACGTAGGTTGGGGTGCAAACCCCAACATCGCCATGTTTGTAGCGCGCGCCATGTTGGGGTTTGCACCCCAACCTACGATATGTCGGCACGGGTGTGGCATATCAAAGCCCCGCCAGATGCCGCATCACATCCCAACCCGCGGACTGCAGCGCCGAATACGCGCCGGCCATGCCGCGCATGGCCAGCCACAAAGCGATGAAGCCCATGCAGATGCTGATCGGAAAACCTACCGCGAAGAGATTCATCGCGGGCGATGCACGGCTGGTCGCAGCAAAACCGATATTCACCAGCAGCAGCGCCGTCATCGCCGGCAAGGCCACGCGCAACGCGCCGGAAAACAGATCGCCGCCGGCCATCACCAGCACCCACAACGATTGGGTATCCATACCAGTCACGCCAGGTGGCAGGCTACGGAAACTATCGGCGAGCAGCTCGATCACTTGCAGATGTCCATCCATCGCCAGGAACAGCATGCTCACCATCACCATGTAGAACTGCCCCAGCACCGGCGCACTGGTGTTGCTCATCGGGCTGATCAATTCGGCGAAGCCCAGGCCCATGCTCTGGCCGATCAGAACACCGCCATACGAAACCGCCTGAAAAACCAGCTGCAGGACGAAGCCGATGCCGGCGCCGATCAGCATCTGCATAGCCATCGTCGCCACACCGGATGCACTGAGCAGATCCATTTGCGTCGGCGCCAACGGCGCCAGCACCAGCGTGAGCACGATGATGAGCGCGGCGCGAATGCGCGCCGGCATCACCGTGGCATTGAAGACCGGTGCCGCCATGCAGAAGCCGCCCACGCGACCCAGTGCCCAGAACATGCCGGACAACCAATGGATCAGCGCGGCCAGCTCGATCGTCACTTGATCGCCTCCGGCAGCCCCACAATGATGTCGTGCGTGAACTGCACCAGCGTGCGCAGCATCCACGGCCCGGCGATCAACCCCACCGCCGCCATCGCCAACAGCTTCGGAATGAAGCTGAGCGTCATTTCATGGATCTGCGTGGCGGCCTGGATCACGCCGACGAGCAGGCCGACCAGCAACGCAGTAAGCAGTAAAGGCGCGGCAACGAGCATGCCGATGTAGAGCGCATGCTGGCCGAAGTGAATGACCCACTCGGGCGTCATGCTACGTACTCCACCGGGATATTTCCGCTCGTCATTCCGGCGAACGCCGGAATCCAGTTAAATACGTCGTGCGAAGCACTCAAAACCAGTGATGTGTGCTGCGCACGCGTACCGGACTGGATTCCGGCGTTCGCCGGAATGACGATGAGGCAAGTGAACGCATTGCAGGATTTCATGTGTAGAAACTCCCCGCCAGGGTGCCTACAAGCAACGACCAGCCATCCACCATCACGAACAACATGATCTTGAACGGCAGCGAGATGATCGACGGCGACACCATCGCCATGCCCATCGACATCAACACGCTCGCCACCACCACGTCGATCACCAGGAAGGGAATGAACAGCAGAAAGCCCATCTGGAACGCGGTCTTCAATTCACTGGTGACGAAGGCCGGCATGGCCACGCGGAACGGTACGTCGTCCTTGCTGGCATAAGGCTGTTCCTTGGCCAGGCGCGTGAACAGCTGCAGGTCCGCGTCGCGCGTCTGATCCAGCATGAAATGCTTGAACGGCGCGGCGGCAGCGGGAATTGCATCCTCCGCGCTGATCTTGTGATCCATATAAGGCTTTACACCATCCTCGTAGGCGCGGTTGAGCACCGGCGACATCACGAAGAAGGTCAAGAACAACGCCAGCCCGAGCAGCACCTGGTTTGGCGGCGTGGATTGGGTGGACAGTGCCTGGCGCAGAAAACTCAGCACGATGATGATGCGCGTGAACGAGGTCATCATCAGCAGCACGGCGGGCAGCAGGGTGAGCACCGTCATCAGTGCTACCACTTGCAACGACAGGCTCCAGTTCTGGCCGCCGCCGGCATTCTGCACCGTCAGCACGGGGATGCCGGCTGATTGCGAGATCGGTGCAATGGGTGCGATCGGCGCAACCGCCGTTGTCGACGTGGTCGTTGCGGCATGCACTCCGCATGAAACCAGTGCAAACAGCAGCGTCAGCATCAAACCGACCAGGATTTTCCCTATCCCGTCGCCCCGGCGAACGCCGGGGCCCAGCGTCTTTGCTCCGGAAAAGTCACTGGGCCCCGGCGTTCGCCGGGGCGACGGTGCATGGAACTTATCGAACGCGGCACTATTCATGACTTACGCCCCAACCGGCCCAACAACTCCGCAAAGGGCGGCAGCGGTGCAGGCGCCGGCGCGGCTTCCATCGGCGCCGTGCCTTCGTACACATGCAGTGTGCGAATACCTCCGGCACCCACGCCCACCAGCAGGCGTTTGCCATCGGCTTCGATCAGCATCACGCGTTCGCGCGTGCTGATCGGCATCGTCTCGATGCAACGTAGGCGGCGTCCGCCGCCGATCTGCCGCGATTGCAGGCGGCGCGTGAGCCAGCCTGCCGCGAAGATCAGTGCCACGATCGCGCCCAGGCTCAACATCACGCGGATCAATTCGCCGGTCACGTTGATATCGGGCACGCTCGCCACCGGCGCGCGCGCCAATAGGTGCGATGCCATGTTCATCTCAGTTTGCGCACCCGTTCGGCAGGGCTGATCACGTCGGTCAGGCGGATGCCGAACTTCTCGTTGATCACGACCACTTCGCCATGCGCCACCAGGGTGCCGTTGACGAATACGTCCAGCGGCTCACCCGCCGCGCGATCCAGTTCCACCACCGAGCCCTGGTTGAGCTGCAGCAGGTTGCGAATGCTGATGCGCGTGCGGCCCACTTCCATCGCCAACGTCACCGGCACATCCAGGATCATGTCCAGGCTGACGTCGGACTTGTCGCCACCCGCGCCATTCAGCGCATCGAACTCCATGCGCTGTTCGCCGTTCTGGCCCTGTGCGGTATCGAAATTCTGGCTCATGCGATTTTTTCCGGAGCAAAGTCGAAATTGGGAATCGGCGCGCGGCGCCCCGCCGCGGTCTTGTAGCGAACGGCGTAGCGGCCATTGGTCTGGCCGTATTCGCCACGAAAAATCGGTACGTCTTCCGCAAACACGGTCGTGACGTCAGGCAGGCTGATCGGAATCACGTCGCCGATGCGCAGGCTGAGGAATTCGCCGATGCTGACCTCGGTTTCCAGCAGCAGCGAAGTGAGCTCGACCTCGGCATCCATCACTTCATCGTGCAGGCAATGGATCCAGCGTTCGTCGCGTTCACCCATGCGGTCGCTCTGCACGCCGGCATCGAGCATGGTGCGGATCGGCTCCACCATCGCGTAAGGCAAGGTGAGATGCACTTCGCCGCCACCGCCATCGAGTTCCACATGAAAGCGCGACACCACTACCGTTTCGGTGGGGCTGACGATATTGGCGAACTGCGGATTGATTTCCGAATTGATGAATTCGAACTGCACCTGCATCGCCGGTGCCCACGCCTCGGTCATCGCAACGAAGACCTCGGCGAGCAGAATCTGGATGACGCGGTTTTCGGTCGGCGTGAAATCGCGGCCTTCGATGCGCGCGTGATAACGCCCGTCGCCGCCAAAGAAATTGTCGATCACGGTGAACACCAGCCGCGGCTCCATCACCGCCAGGGCGGTGCCACGCAGCGGCTTCACCTTGATCAGGTTGAGATTGCTCGGCACGTTCAAGCCGTGCACGTATTCGCTGAACTTCTGCATCTTCACGCCGAGCACCGACACCTCGCAGGTCTTGCGCAGCACGCCGAACAGCTGGGTGCGGAAGAAGCGCGCGAAACGGTCGTTGATCATTTCCAGCGTGGGCAGGCGGCCACGCACGATGCGGTCCTGCTGGGTGAAGTCGAAATCCAGCACCGTGCCCGCCGGCGGCGGCATGTCGCTTTCGGTTTCGATCTGGCCACCGTCGACGCCGTTGAGCAGGGCGTCGATTTCTTCTTGGGTAAGCAGGTCGCTCATCGGCGCAGTCCCCTTACTGCATCACGAAACTGGTGAAATAAATGGCGTCCACATCCGGCTTGCCGATCTTGTCGGCCACGATCTTGCGCACGGCATCCAGCGCCTCGGCCTGCAGCTTTTTCTTGCCGTTGATGTCGCTCAGCCCCACGTAGGTCTGGCTGCTGAACAACATCACCAGCGCATTGCGGATGACCGGATCGCTGTCCTTCATGGCCTGCACGGCAGCCGGATCATGCGTCATCACGGTCACACCGACCTGCAGATAACGCGTGGCGTCCTGATCCTGGAAATTCACCACGAAGGCGGGATCCAGCGGCAGGAACAATTCTGGCGCCTTGGGCGGCGTGACCGCGGCTTGCGCGCCGTGACCACGCGTGTACAGGTATCCGCCACCGCCGAGCAGCAGCAGCGCCGCGATGCCGGCAAACATCATCCCGCGACCGCCTTTCTTCTTCGGCGGCGCGACAGAGACTTCATCTTCCATATCTTCGGCGTTAGCCATGAACAACCCCATTCCATACAAGACGTGATGCCGCGCTTCGAAAGCGAAGCGGGCTTGGCTACAGGGGTTTTAGCAAGCGGCGTGCCACGGTTTAAAAGCGCGTAGTGGCGCGGTTTGTGGGATTTGTGAAGACGCGGGACGGCGTTTTATTGACGCGTGTCGGGATGTAGTCGGTGGCGCGGAGTGGTGATTTCGTCAGTGCGCGCGAAGGTCGAATTTGATGCGCTCGCGGTAATCCTTTACGGCCGCCATTCCGGCAAGAATCAAAATTCGCGCTAATGCTGTTTCAGAGCGAATCGTCATTCCGGCGAAGGCCGGAATCCATGGCAAGTACAGCGCATGGATTCCGGCCTTCGCCGGAATGACGTCGAGGCAAGACTGATTTTTCGCGGCGAACGACACTTCGCCTACAGCTCAGGCGAACGCGTCAACCAAACCGATGGCAACACGCGCAGCCGTCGCAATCGGCGTATCCGCAACATCGTCGCCGGCGTTACCCGTTGCTTGCGCCTGCTGCCCCTGCTGTCCCGCAAACTGCTGCTGCCCATGCTGCCCCACGGTAGCGTGCCCGAGCGACAAACCCTGCCCGCCCAGCATCTGGTGGAGCTGGCCAAGGCTCTGTTGCACGGCTGCGGTGGTATCCGGATGTTGCGTCACGAAGCTCACGTCCACGCGGCCGTGTTCCACGCTGACTTTCACATCGAGCGGACCGAGGTTCTGCGGGTTGAGGCGAATCTGCGCCTGCTTCACATCCTGGCCGCTAAGCCAGGTGATCTGCTGGCCGAGCTCCTTGGCGAAACCGGAAGAACCGACGGGAGCATTTGCCGTCAAGCTGTGCGTACCGGTCGTGCCTGAGGGTAATGCCGGTGCAGTGGCCGTGAGATTGCCGAGCGCGGTGATATCGGCGGTGCTGCCAGGCGACGTATTGTCCGCGGTGAAGGCCGTGGCTGCTGGAAGCGCAGCATGACCGGCCGAGGCCAAACTGCCGGCGAGGGCTTGCGTGTTGTCGGTGATGCCTTGCGTCACGCTGCTGGTATCTGCAGACCCATTCGTTCCCGACGCGCTTGAGTCACTGGCTGAAAGACCATCGTCGCCCCTGAGATCCAGCGACGATTTGGACGATGAGCCGCTGGCGATGCCGCCGACTAGCGCATTGCCGGCTTGCGATGCATTCGTGTTCGATCCGGTCGTTGTCGCCACCGGCGCGATGGCAGGCAGCGGCATCGGCACGATGCCTGCGGTGACGGATGATTGCGCATCGGTCGCTTGTCGCTTCGTGCCGGTGGATGGTTTGGCGGTACCGTCGGCAGCCGGCTTGGCATCGCCGTGTGTGTCACTGGTCGCATGATCGATCAGGCTGAGCACGGCACTGGCCAGCGTACCGACGCCACCAGTGAGATCGATGCCGGGGCCGTTGTCGTTCGCCGCATTCTTCTGCGTGTCATTGGCATCGGCGCCCGGCTTGCTGGTGTTGTCCGATGCGCTGCTGGCTTGCGTGCTGGTGTTCTGCGCGTCGTTGCCGTTCTGCCCTTGATCATTGTTTTGCGAGTCAGCCTGGCTGGCGTCCTGCGACGCCTGCTGCGCGGACCGCAGATGCGAGTTGAAGCTCGTATCGCTGTGCTGGTTACGGTTGGCCGTCGACGGCGCCGGCTGCGCGGGTGTCGGGGTAACCGGAAGGGCGGGTAACGGACTGGCACTCATACTCGGATGCTCGTCGTAGAAATAAGCATGAAACAGGCAAGAAACAGGCCAGCGTAGGTGGGTGTGCAAACCCCAACGTCGGGCGTTTCGCAGACATGGCGATGTTGGGGTTTGCACCCCAACCTACACGGCGTCACGGCGGACCCGCCCGGCGGCCGCGGTGCTGCATCCGCTCATCCACTTCCGCCTGCTCCAGCCGCTGCTCACGCTGGTTTTCCTGCTTGCGCAGACGTTCCACCACGTTATCGAGGGCGTTCTCGCGCGCATGCGCCTGCAGCCAGCGTTCGCGCGCGCCGTCGAGTTGGCGTTGCAGGCGTTCGATCAACTTGCCCTGCTGCACGATGGCCTGGTCGATGCGGTCGACGAATTGTTGACGGTTGAGCAGTGCACTCACCGTCAGCCCACCGTCGCCGAGGCTGTAATCGCGCCGGTAGCGTTGCAGCTCTTCCAGCTGTTGCTCGGCCTGAGCAAGTTTCTGCTGCTGATCGGCCAGACGCTGCAGCGCATCTTTCTGGCGGCGCTGGGCCTGGTCCACGGCGGGTTGCAGTCGATCCGAACGCGATGGCATGGCTTAGTCAGGTCTCTGCTGTGATAGAGGCGAGCCGTTCCTGCGCCGCGCGCAGCTCGACCGGCTCATCGACTTCCTGCTGCAGGAACCGGGTCAGGCGCGGGTACATGGCGATAGCATGGTCGACCTGCGGATCGGAACCTTTTTGATACGCACCCACCGCAATCAGATCCTGGCGCTGGCGATAGGCGGAGTAGATCTGGCGAAAGCGTTGCGCGGCTCGCATCTGCTCTTTCGCCACCACGGCCGGCATCACGCGGCTGATCGATGCTTCGATATCGATGGCCGGGTAATGGCCCGCTTCGGCGAGATCACGCGACAGCACGATATGGCCGTCAAGAATGGCGCGCGCCGCATCGGCAATCGGATCGTGGCGATGATCGTCGCCTTCGGTAAGCACGGTGTAGAACGCGGTAATCGACCCGCGTCCTTCGGCATCGTTGCCGGCACGCTCGACCAGTGCGGGCAGCATGGCAAATACCGACGGCGGATAACCCTTGGTGGCCGGCGGCTCGCCGATCGCCAGCGCAATCTCACGCTGTGCCTGCGCATAGCGCGTCAATGAATCCATCAGCAACAGTACACGCTGGCCGCGATCGCGGAACCATTCCGCAATGGCGGTGGCGTACTGCGCACCGCGCAAGCGCTTCAAGGGCGGCGCGTCAGCGGGCGCAGCCACGATCACGGCGCGCTCGCGGCCTTCATGCCCCAGCGTCTGCTCGACGAATTCTTTCACTTCACGACCGCGTTCGCCGATCAGCCCGACCACGACGACGTCTGCGTCGGTGTAACGCGTCATCATGCCGAGCAAGGTGGATTTGCCCACGCCGGAGCCCGCAAACAAGCCGATACGCTGGCCACGCCCGACGGTCAACAAGGCGTTGATGGCGCACACCCCGGTGTCGAGCGGCATGTCGATCGGCTTGCGCGCCATGGGATTGATCGGCTCGCGCTTGAGCTCCGCGTGATGCTCCGCGTACAGCGGACCTTCGCCATCCAGCGGCAAACCATCCGCGCCCACCACGCGGCCCAGCAAAGCCTCGCCGACCGGCAAACCGCCCATGCGCGCACAAGGACGCACGCGCGCATTCGGCAGCACGCCATGCATTTCGGTCACCGGCATCAGCAGCAGGCGTTCGTCGGCAAAGCCGACTACTTCGGTATCCAGTTCACTGCCGTCGGCGGCATCCACCAGGCAGCGCGCGCCGAGCGCGGCTTCGCAGCCTTCGGCTTCCAAGGTCAATCCGACCACGCGACGCAGGCGGCCTTCCACCGTCAACATCTGCGCGGACTGCGCATAGCGTCCGCGCACCGCGAGTTGCTTGCGCCAGCGCTGATCACGACCTGGCGCAGCGCCGCTCATGCAGAGACCTCGTCCGCACCGTCGTCCAGGTCATCGCCGATGACGGCATCGACTACAGCCGCCAGGCGTGTGGCGACGCGTGCATCGAGCCGCGAGCGTTCGCTTTCCAATACGCAATCGCCACGCTGTAGCGCCGGATTCGCGCCGAAGCGCCAATGCGGCTCGGCCGCGCCAAGTTCGCGCAGCAGATCCATGTCGCCGGGGTTGACCCATACGCGCAGTTCGCGCGTGGCGGACGGCAACGCCGCCGCAGCTTCGCGCACGGCGCGTTCGATCAACGCGGGATCGAGCTGCAATTCGCGCGTGACGACGCGGCGGGCGATGACGGTCGCGAGCAACGCCAATTCACGCTCGACGGCATCATCCAGTTCGGCGAGCGGACGCGCGGCGGCGGTGCAGATGGCGTCGAGGCGAACGAGACGGTCGTCGAGTTCTTTCTTTGCCGCCGCGCGCCCTTCGGCCAGGCCCGCGGCATAGCCTTCTTCGCGTGCCTGGCGTTCGATTTCTTCCAGTTCGTAGACGGTGGGACCGGGCGGTGCGGCAGGTTCGGCGGCGGCGTGGTCAGCGCCGACCGAAGGCGGTTCCCAGCGGTCGAAGCCGGCGACGGTTTCGCGGGAAAGGATGCCGCCCATTAAGACACCTCGCGCAACAGCTCCCTCCCCTGCGTGCAGGGGAGGGTTGGGGTGGGGTTGCACGCGCTTGCCGCACAGCTTGGACCTGCCGCAAGGATGGAGACTTCACCCCACCCCGCCCCTCCCCTACTGCACGTAGGGGAGGGAGTCGATGCATCGCTTCCTGACAAGAACAAATTGCCCATCACACAAACTCATCGCCGCCAGCCGACAGACTGATCTGCCCCGCATCCGCCAACTTGCGCGCCATCTGCAGCACTTCTTTCTGCGCGGCATCGACTTCGCTGAGCTTCACAGGGCCCTTCACTTCCAGATCATCGCGCAGCATGTCAGCGGCACGCTTGGACATATTGGCGAAAATCTTTTCGCGCACTGACGGTTCCGAGCCCTTCAGCGCGACGATCAAGCGCGCGGACGGTACTTCGCGCAGCAAGGTCTGCATGCTGCGGTCGTCGATATCGGCCAGGTCGTCGAACACGAACATCAGTTCTTCGATCTTGGTACTGAGGCCGGCGTCGTGGCCGCGGATCGCGCTCATCAGTTCGGCTTCGCGCGAAGTTTCCATCGCGTTGAGAATGTCGGCGGCGGCCTTCAAACCACCCACGGTAGCCGACTTCAACTTGGTGGACGTGCCGGAGAACTGGCGCTCCATGATCTCGTCCAGTTCGTTCAACGCTTGCGGTTGCACGCCGTCGAGGTTGGCGATGCGCATCACGGCGTCACTGCGCACGCGCTGCGGCAAATAGCCGATCACTTCGGCGGCCTGGTCCGGCTCCAGATGCGCCAGCACCAGCGCGATGATCTGCGGATGCTCCATGCCGATCATCTCGGCAATGGCGCGGCTTTCCATCCACTTCAACGATTCCAGGCCCTTGGTGGAGCGGCCCAGCAAAATGCGGTCGATCAGGCTGCCGGCCTTGGTTTCGCCCAGCGCACTGACCAGCACCTTGCGTATGTATTCCTCGGTGCCGACGCCGAGCGCCGTCTGGCGGCCGATGTCGTCGTTGAGGCGATTGAGCACGTGCTCGACCTGATCGCGCGAGATGTTGCTGAGCGTGGCCATGGCGGTGCCGACCGCCTGCACGTCGCGCGCGCTCAAATGCTTGAGCACCTCGGCGGCATCTTGTTCGCCCAGGGTCAGCAGCAGGATCGCAGCGCGCTGTGCGCCGTTGACCGCGTTGTTGTGCTCAGCTGCCATCCTCACCCACCCAATTCATCACGACTTGCGCGACCTGCTTGGAGTTCTCCTGCACCAGCTTGCGTGCCAGCCCGATCTTCTGCTCGTACGCCATGTTCTGGATCTGCGGCGAGGTAATGCGCACGGGATCGTTGCGCTCGTCGCGGTCGTCATCGGCAATGCGCACGGAAACCGTGGGGATCGGTCCAGCCAAAGCAGGCACCGGTTCCGGTCCGCGCAACAATCCTTTGAGCAGCGGACGCAGCAAGCCGAAGGCAATCAGCACGGCGATAAGAATGCCGGCGCCTTGCTTGATCAGGTCCAGCATGCCGGGACGCATCCAGAACGGTTGTGCCGCCGGTGCCGTATCGCTGGCCGCTGCATCATCGGAGAACGCCTGATTGATCACGGTGACGCTGTCGCCGCGCTGCTGGTCGTAGCCCACGGCGTTCTTGGTGAGATCGGTGAGATGCTGCAGTTCCTGCGCGGTGAGCGGAATACTCTTGCCCTTGCCGTCCAGTGCCGGTTTGTTGTCGACCACCACGGCGACCGTCAATCGCGTCATCCGGCCGGCCGGGTCGGTGACATGGCTGATGGTGCGGCCGAGTTCATAGTTGCGTGTCGCACTTGACGACGTATCGGTCGGCGTCGCGTTGGTGGTATTGCTCGCTGCGGCATTCGCAGCCGGCGGTGTGCCGGCATTGGGCTTGGCAGCCGTGGGCTGCGCGACGGTGTTCGGTGGCTGATTGCTGAGTGCGCCCGCTATCTGGCCGCTGTTGTCGTCGTGCTTCGTATCGCTGCTGGTTTGCTCGCTGCGCAGCGCGGGCTTGTCGCCGTCGTAGCTTTCGCTGGCTTTCTCGGTCTCGCTGAAATCGAGCGCCACGTCGACTTGCGCGCGCACGCGGCCTGGGCCGACCAGCGGCGTCAGCAATGTTTCGATGCGCTGGGCGTAGCTGTTTTCCATGCGCGTGACGAGACGCATGTGTGCATCGCCCACGGCGCCAGGGCTGTTGGGATCAGAACCGGTGAGCAGCGTGCCCTGCTGATCCACCACGGAGACTTGCGAAGGATCCAGATCCGGCACGCTCGAGGACACCAGGTGCACGATTGCCTGCACCTGGCTGCTATCGAGCTGGCGGCCGGGATACAGCGTGAGCAGCACCGATGCGCTGGCCGGATGATTGTCGCGGATAAAGGCGGAAGGCTTCGGCAAGGCCAGATGCACACGCGCCGCACGCACGAACTGCAAGCCGGCGATGGTGTTGCCCAGATCCGTCTCCAGCATTTCGCGATAGCGCGTGCTTTCGGCCAGATCGCTCATGCCGAACGGCGAATCGCTCTGCGGCATCGTCGCACCGGCGGTACTGCCTTGCGGCAGACCCTGCGCAGCAAGTTTCAGACGCGTATCCGCCAGCACGTCGGCCGGTACCGAGATGGACGCACCATCTGCGCCGAGGCGGAATGGCGTGTTGCTGGTCTGCAAAGCCTGCGTCACCGCAGCAGCATCTTTCGGATCAAGCCCTGCATACAGCAAGGCGTAATTGGGACCGCGCGACCACAACACGATACCCACACCCAGGGCCACGGCCATGGCGACACCGACCAGCAACATCAGCAGGCGTGTCGTTGGATTGCGCAGCAGTGTTTTCAGCTGGTCTTGGCGCGCGTTGGCGGTGGCAGGAATGTTGTCGGCCATGGGTAATCAGTGAAAAGAATGCGAGTTACGCGGTTACTCCCTCTCCCCTCCGGGGAGAGGGTTGGGGTGAGGGGCTGCTCTTGCCACAACGATGAAAACTGCGATGAACTGTTGCATGTGTGTCTTGTATTCGCAGCTATCTCGCAAGATTTCCCCTCACCCCAGCCCTCTCCCCGAAGGGGAGAGGGAGCAGGATGTCAAACCGGCATGTTCATGATGGTGGTATAGGCGTCCACCAGCTTGTTGCGTACTTCCACCAGGCCGCGGAACGCGAGATCCGCTTTCTGTCCCGCGATCGACGTCTTCACGATGTCGGCACCAGGATCCCCGCGCTCGAATGCACTGACCTGTTGCTGCGCTTCATTCTGTTGCGCGGCCACCGAACCGATGGACTGCTTGAACAGCGTGCCGAAATCCACGCCAGCTCCATTCGATGCAGCAGGCAACGAAGTGGCCGGCATCGCACCTGCTGCCATCGAGCCAAGTGCACGCATCTGCGAAAGCACACTATTGACGTCAATCTGACTCATGTCGGTTTTCCAGCGCTTGAGCGGGTACTAGAGTGCTATCAAGCAACGGCCGTGCCACTGTTTTCCGGCGAGGCATCGTTGCCGCGACAAGCGGCTTGCAGGCCGTATTTGCGCAGTTTTTCCACCAACGTCGTGCGCTGCATGCGCAACAACTTTGCCGCATGTGCCACGACGCCGTCGGTGATGTCGAGTGCTTGACGGATCAGCCCCACTTCGATGTCGGCCAGGTGATCTTTCAGATCCACGCCGCCTTCGGGCAGCAGCACGTCGGTATCCATCAAGCTGCGATGTTGTGTCGTCGCGGGTTTGGCCTGGCCGTCGAGCATCGCACGCACCACGCTGCCACCGGTTTCATCGATCGGCTGCACGCCGCGGTATTTTTCCGGCAGATCGCTGGCACGTACTTCGCCGTTCGGATAGAGAATGGCGAGGCGTTCGACCAGGTTGGACAGCTCACGCACGTTGCCCGGCCAGGTGTGCTGGCGCAGCGCCTGCAGCGCACTGCCACTGAAGCGCACGCTCTGCAGGCCACGGCGTTGCAGACGCTGGTTGAATTCGGCGATCAGCTCCGGCATGTCCTCCAGACGCTCGCGCAGCGGCGGCATTTCCAGCGGGAACACGCTGAGGCGGTAATAGAGGTCTTCGCGGAAGCGGCCTTCCGACGTGGATACTTCAAGGTTGCGGTGGGTAGCGGCGATGATGCGCACGTCGCAGCGTTGGGTGCGGTTGCTGCCGACGCGCTCGTACATGCGCTCTTGCAGCACGCGCAGCAGCTTTACCTGCATCGGCAAACTCATGTCGCCGATTTCGTCCAGGAACAAGGTGCCGCCTTCGGCCATTTCAAAACGGCCTTTGCGCGTGCTGATGGCGCCGGTGAACGCGCCCTTTTCGTGGCCGAACAGTTCGCTTTCCAGAAGTTCGGCCGGAATGGCGCCGCAGTTGATCGCCACGAACGGTTTGTCGCGGCGCGGGGAGCAATCGTGGATGGCACGCGCCACCATTTCTTTACCGGTGCCGGATTCGCCCAGCACCAGCACGCTGGAATCGAACGGCGACACCTGGCGGATCAGCGCGTTGACGCGACCCATGGCGAGGGAGCTGCCGACCAGGCGCAATGGTGCCGGATTGCTGCTGACACGCACGGTCGGCGCACGGCGCACGGCTTCGGCCAGGCGCTCGTAGCGCAGCGGAAAATCCAACACTTCAATTTGTGCCGCATAGGGCGAGCCGATCTTGGTCAGCCGTTCCAGTTGCGGCGAATCAGATCCGACCAGCACCAGCAGCTGGTCCGCCGGCACCTCGAGCGAGGCCAGCAATTGTTCGCACAGTGCTTCGTCTTCAATCCCGCCTATGTATACCGCTCGCCATTCGTGCGTGATCGAATCAATCGGCAGCGATGCGTCCCAGCGCTGCGGAAAAAACCCCATGAACTGCATGGCCGACGTGATGATGTCGGCGCGTGTTCCATTGGATTCGATGATAAGTACGTTGCTATTTGGCATGAGCACGAGTCCTGCTGCGTTACTGCGACTGCTGATGAGTTGAACAACAACGCTATGGGTTCCATTCGTGTTGTCCCCTGCGTGTCAGCTATCCGTCGTGACACGTGTGCCAATCCAGCAAGAAGAACGCCAAAAATTTCGCAGCAAACTGGCCTGTGAGGTACTTCCGGTTTACGACGTGACGGAATTCGCGCACCGTACCTCGACGCATTCACATTCGTGATTTGCTAAAGAAACCGTTTACTTCAACGGTTTAGAGCAATTTGTCAGACAGGTAATACCGATGGTTCATGTGCCGGCGCGCGTCACTACTTGCGCTGTCACGGCGGGAATCCGGCATGGGCGGATGTTCTGCCGCGTGATAACCATCACACTCTGTGCTTGTGCCCTGGCACATTTTCCGGCACGCCTGACAGGCGCGCTTCAGCCACTTTGCGTCTGTGGTGACAAAAAACGAAACGTTCCAACCCATCCTCGACCGTTTCGCTCAATTCGCGAAAGCAAAGGAAAACGTTGTCATTGCCGATCGCTTTCCCACGCTGCACCGGCAGCTCCAGCGGCAAGGCGCGGCAGGCCTCGAAATGCATGCGTACAAGCAAGTGTCCGTCAGACGAAAGCAGGCTCGCCGGCACCACCAAGCCCACCGCGTTAAAGCTCACCGGCTGACGGGGCGGCAACAAGGTGGCGGGCAGCAGCAGGCGGTCGACGATATCCAGCAGGACATTCAGCTTGCTGTCCATCCGCTGCAATTCCTGCATCACCGGGTTGTCGTCGTCACCCGCATTCTCGACCCTGCGCTCGTCCAGCGAGGCGAGCGTCCGGAGCACGTGCAGGTTGCGTTCGTTAAGACGTGCGACGTCGTCGGGTGTTGGTTCGAATGGTTCGATGGCGAGATGGGGATGTCCCTGCCAGGTCACCCGTTCGGAAAACGCCTGCCATTTTTCTTCGTCTAGTGTGGATTGCATGAATTCCCTCCTGATGCCGGCTTTATGACGGAGTTCCGGCTACGAGCAATGGTTATTCATAAGGCATGCCATCGTTGCAGCCGCGGGTAGCCGATGTTTCTTGCAGAGCTTCGTCATCAGCCGTTCGTCATCAGCTGTTTGTGCCGATATCGCGTTACCACCGGCGCACCGAGCGGGCCGTTATGTTCAACGGGCCCATCCCACCTTGCCTGCTGGACCGGATCATGACCACGACCATCCCCACCGCGACGCCCTATGCCAAGCCGTCCCTCGATACATCCGAATCCGCGCCATCACCCAGCCAGGCATCCATCAGTCCCACACCGTCTCTTCCGGTATCGTCGACGTCCAATCCGTGGGAATTCGCCAGACGCAGTGCATCGCAGTCAAACCTATTCTCTGCCCAGCCTCACTCAGAGAATCCATTTCAACCCGATACTCGTACTCTGTCGCCGCCGAATACCTCTCCCCGCGCACCACGCTCGGCAGACACAAGTACCCGCGCCGCTAAAACCAGCACTAACACCCAAGACACTAGCGCCAGTGGCACTTCGACCAACAGCACCAACACCCTTGCAGCGCCACAGTCCCTCTCCCCAGCAGCCCAAAAACTCCAGCAGCTGCCCCCTGCACAGCAACAGCAGTTGGTGCAACAGAACACGGAGATCAAGCATCAGCATACGTCCTTGCTCAAAGCCTATCCCTTTCTCCCCACGCAGGCCCGCGCACGGATGCAGAAATGGGTGGACGAAACCTATGGCTCCGATCATGACGTCACCCAACTGTATCTGGTCCGCTATGGCAAAGATCCGCACGGCCATCCGTCCGGCAATAATCCGGCCTTGGATCAGGAAGGCGCGCCGGCCGTAACGATACCGCTATGGGAGGTGCTCCAGAACAACATGCCCAATAGCAGCTTGATCGGCAACGATTACAGCGCCAACCGGCGAGAGTACAAAATTATCGACGCCAGTGACCGGGGCAAAAAGTACGACGACGCAAAGAGCGTCCTGGATCCCGAAAAGCTCTATCAAACGAAGGGCAACGTGAACTTCAAGGTCGATCTCGCAAAGGACATCGACCAGTTTTACGACGTCCATAAAGTCGACGCCCCCGAGTGGGCCAAGCAGCGGGCATTGACCCAACTGGAAGTTCAACATCGTACCGGCCAGTTGTCCGAGGACCGCTACAAAGGCCTCAAAACGGTGTTGGAAACGGGCAAGGGGGGCAAGATCTATACGCTTAGCATGGGCGACAACACGACGGGGGGAAGTGGGCGTTTCGCCTTCGACTTCACGCTCGCCGGTGGCATGCGCATAGAGCTCGATTCCGGCGAGAACTTCACCTATTTACCGAAGGAAAAACAACCGTACCAAGCCTTTGACAACGCCCTGGATGCGATAGAGTCGGTTCGCAAGCACGGCCGCTCCCGCCAGGAGGCGAGGGAGTTCGTCTCCAAATACCGTTCGCTACTGGGTGATCCGTCGATGGAGAACCCGCTGGCGATCAAGGATATGCAAAACGCCACGCCCGATGCAGTGTTTAGGCGGTCGCACGGTAACTACCTTCAGTTGATGCATGGGAAAGAGCGCGATATCACGCACGATCCGTTTGGCGAATTGACCAAGGCCTCGCACGACAATGACAGTCAGGATGCCTGGGATGGCATCAAGTCGAACACGGATATCAGCCGTGCGACGTTTGAGAAATGGGGTGGTGCCGGGCTGCTTATTTTGTCAACCCTGCCGATAGGTCTCGAAGGTGTGGGTGCAGTGGGTCAAGGTGTCCGCAATACCTTGGGAAGACTTGCTGGTGAAGGGAGCGAAGAAGTGGCGGGCGCTGCGGAAACAGCGGCAACCGCGGCAGGACGCGGCGGTGCAGAAGGTGTGGCAGAAGGCGCGGCGAGTGAAGCGTCGAAAGGCGCCGCCATGGCAACGGGTGATGGCAACCTCGGCGTGATCGACGAGCTTGAGCACATCAACCATCCTCCAAGTGGCGTCGCGCCATCCAACCTGTCGTCGCTAAAGGCCGAGGTCGATCCCGGGAAGCTGGCGCTGAACAAGGAGCGGGGAGTTTATCAATTGCCTGGCGCTACAACGCTGGGCGGTGACGATCGGGAGTTTGTGATCCACGAAAAAGCCGCCTATCAGCTCGCACCAGGACAAGGAGAAAACCGGATTATAGTGGACCCTCGCTGGCCTAACCATGTTACCGGTGGTGTGCCGGTCAAGCTGGATGGCAAGGGGGGTGTCGAGCAATTCCTGCAGGGTTCGCCGGGGCTTAAAGGAGGCGCGGATGATCCGCCTCAACCCTCCACCTCTTCGCAAGCTCGACCATCCACTTCTTCAAATCAAGGAGCACAAACTCTTACCCAACGCGACATGGAGTCCGCTCGCAACTACAGAGCTGAAGATGGTAGTCGTCCATACGCCACCGGACCAAATGGAACCGTGAGCCACTGGGATCTAGAGCGCTTCCGGCAATACTGGAAAGACGAGACCTATGCCTGGTACTTCGCAGGGGAAGATGGCAGCCACCCGTTCCGACTGGCAAGTGGCAGAGGGGACGGGGCTGCCTACCAGCGATACATGAATAACGAAGCCAGGGCTCGCACGATCATGGACGAACATAGCCGTCCTCGGTTCGTAAAGGACAACGGCAGCGTAGACATGGACGCCTACCGGGACAATGAAATGAAATTGCAAGCCAGCAACTATTGGGATTACTGGGGCCGGCGCGTATACAGCGCGGAATTCAATGGCGGCATGGTAAATGTGGACGATTACAAAGCCAGAATGAACAAATTCCAACAAGCTCGTAAGTTTACGAACGAACAAGGCGAGCAACCGTTCATCAAATCGAACGGCGATACGGACGATGCGCGCTACAGAAAAACCTCAGCCAAGGAACTTGAATCCATACAACGCAATACTGGCAATATCCGGGTGGAACAACCCCAGGCAGCCGCCTCATCCGAGCCTGCTTACATGCAAGACGCACGCAAGGTTCTGGATGACAAAGGTAACCCTCGATTCGTTCGACACGATAACAGCGTGGACATGCGTGCTTACGGACAATACCGCTGGGATGAGCGCTATATCTTCAATGATAACTACGTAAGAGGTAATCAGAAATTCATGCGCGGTCGCGAGCCGGACGTGGATGGCTACCGAGAATATAAGGCGAATGAAACCCGGGCGCGCAACTTTACGGACGGGCTCGGCGAGCGACCCTTTCGCCGCGCGGATAACAGCGGAGACGTGAATCGCTACCTCCGATTCATGGGGCAGCATGACCAACAATTTCTAAAGGAACAAGCTGCCCTCAACTATACCGAAGATGGCATTTCCTATCCCTTTGATCGAGGTGGCGTGCCTGACACGCAGGGTTATGAAGAGCGCATGGCTCTTGAGACCGAGGCTCGTTTGTATACGGATATTAACGGCGAGCATCGGTTCGACCGCGGCAGCACCGTGGACATAGCGGGTTATCAATATTACCGGGATGCCGAAATAGAGGGGCGTAACCTTTATGGTGACGGAGAAGACAATCCCTTCATCCTGCAGGACGACATCGGCAGCATGGATGTGGACGCTTATATCGCTCACCGGGAATCTTCAGGGAATGCCAGTAAACAACCTTGATATAGACGATGACCTTGATTAAGCCATTTTCGGTCATTTTATCGGGCATTTTTGAAACAGATTGAGCCAACTACCGTCACCTGCTCTCTGGCTTGCAAGCATGCTTTGTTTCTTCGGTTTGTGTGGATTGCATCAATTCCCTCCCGTGTGCCGGCTTTATGACGGAGTTCCGGCTATGAGCAATGGTTATTCATGAGGCGTGTCATCGTTGCAGCCGCGGGTAGCCGACCGATGTTTCCTGCAAGGCTTCGTCATCAACTGTTTGTCATCGACTGTTTGTACCGATATCGCGTTACCACCGGCGCACCGAGCGGGCCGTTATGTTCGACAGGCCCATCCCACCCTGCCTGCTGGACCGGATCATGAGCACCACTATTCCCTCAGCAACGCCCTATGCCCCGCCGTCCCTGGAGACGTCTGAATCCGCGCCATCACCCAGCCAGACACCCGTCAGTCCCACACCGTCTCTTCCAACATCGTCGACGTCCAATCCGTGGGAATCCGCCGGACGCAATGCATCGCAGTCAAACCTATTCTCCGGCGCGCTCCGTTCAAAACGAGCCACTAGCAGCGCCAGCCCTCGCGCCAACGTGATCGGCACGACCGATGCCAAAGATGCCACGGGCACCAAGGGTACAAGCACGTCTTCTTCACTCCCCCCGGAGGCTGGGGCGTCCACGCCGCCTTCGTCGGATAAAACCGCATCGCCCAGCGGACCTGCCCCCGATCTGCCGACGTACTACAGCAACGTCATCTATGGATCACCCCGCCCGCAGCCACCCGATGCGAGCCTGACCCTCGAGCAACGGAAACAGCGTATCGATGCTTTTGTTGAGCGCTTCAAATCCATCGTGGAGCAAACGAAAGGTACGTACGTGGGCGAAGCGCAAGCCAACGCGAATTTCATATGCAATCAGTCATTCATGACGCCCAAAGGGTATATCAGCGCGGGTCTATTGGCAGGAGGGTTCGACCCTCACGAGAAAATCAAAGTGACATACACCGACACCACCCAATTCCCTGGGCAAGTGGAACATGTTTCGGGTAGTTATGATCGCACCTACGAGGCGTGGGAAATCGCGGCGGGTATGCATAAGCACGACCAGCCAGACAATTTTGGCCATATCGTGAACTTCAAATACGAAGACATTAAATCGGAAGAAGCCAAACAAAAGATCCACGATCTGGAGTCCATCGGTGAAACCCTGCAAACGTCATGGGAGAACGACATCCGGGCACCCATGAGCGACCCTGGGGGAGCACTGGCCCAACGCGCGGGCAAGGCGGATGCCTTTATGGTGAAGACCATGCTGGAAAGCTTGCGGCAAGACAAAGTGGCTTTTGGAAAACTCAGCCCCGAGGCTCAGCAGACCGTGAACCGGACACTGGACGCGAATGGGCCCGTGATCATCCCCAATCTCTATGGCTATCCGATGGAAAAGTATGCCTTTATTCCCGAGGAAACGAATGACAACGGCAGACCCAACCATGGCTTGATGCTCGATATCCGTAACGTCACGGCCAACGAAATCAAGGGTGACGACGCGGCGGCGGACTGGCTTCAAAAAAACCAGGGTATCGTGCTCGGGCGATTTAATGCCAAAGATGCACAAGGTGGAACCGACGCGCACTGGTTAAAGCCGTCCATCGTGCTCGACAACTTTATCCATAATCCGTCGGTACGTTTGGAAGGCCCGGTCTTTCATGGCAGCTTTCCGGTGAGGGAGGCCTTTAATTACACGGGTTCGGCGACGAGTGGGTATGCATTGAAATCGGCACCCCTGGATAAGATTGCCGCCGAGTACGCAACGCTCAACGCCAACAATACGTCAGCGCTCGATCAAACACAGGTATTCGGTCCGGATCAGCAAGGTTGGAAAAAGGCGGAGAATATTTGGAACGGCACCTTTGGCTATGTCCCCCTTATAGGCAACGCAGGCAACATTGTCTTTGGTATCCATGACGCCAACACCGGCATGACCGCAGAAGAGCGGCGAGGGGGCTTTGCCACAGCCTCGATTTCATCCCTGCAGCTGGCCAATGAAATTGCCGTGCGAGAGGTAGTGGGCACAGGTCCGTCACCCTTTACCTTAAAGGTGTCTTCCGCCCCCAAATGGGAATGGAAGGTGGACCCGGAAACGAATGAGTTCCGTCTCACGCCACGGCCAATGGAAGTGGGAAACAGCAAGGCCCCGGTAGAGGTTGCTGAGGGTCATGTTGCTGGCAAGCCGGGGGCGGTGAATGAGCTCAACATACCTAAGCGAGTCTTGGAGCTAAAGGCCGACGTGGATCCCCGCCAACTTGAGCTGGACAAGGGGCGCGGCCTGTATCGACATCGGGTGGACCACGATGACTATGTGCGCATCGGCGAGAACGATTACTACCGGGTGAAAAAAGAAGGCAATGGCTACGTCATCGTGAATCCCCGCAACCCCCATACGGTCACTGGTGGCGTGCCGATCAAGCTGGATGGCAAAGGGGGGGTTGAGCAATTCCTGGAAGGTTCGCCGGGGCTTAAAGGAGGCGCGGATGATCCGCCCGCGTCACTCCCCGGAATGGAGACTCATGAAACCGATCCCATAGACATGATCGTACAAGCAATGAATCAGTACGAGCAGGAACAACTGTGGGAAGAAAATATTGCGCCACTTCCGGAGGAGCAAAGAAATATGGATACAGATGCTCCCGATTCACCAGCTCAAAGTATTAGTAGTGACTCATCGTCAACGGGTAGTAGTGACTCATCACGCTCCTGGGACGCTCAAGGTATAGAACGCAAGTCCCCGCCTGCTGATGATCCCAATCCGCCTGCCAATGAATACAAGGATGAGGTAGCCCTTCCGCCAGGAGGATATTTCAATCGCCTGGGCCTCATCGAAAGGACGGACATCCCAAAACTTTATCGTGTCGAAAAGAAGACCAGGGTAAACCGGCGTGGCAGTCCAGCCCAAGTAGGATTTAGGAATTCCGTGTGGTTTGCTGGGCCGGATAAAATGATAGACGGTCCCACACTCATTACTTCCAGATCAAAACAGGCGGCAATAAATTTCGGTGAGGGCGAATTTGGTCACGGCAATTACAGTCTTTATCAAATCGATGCGCGCGGGCTAAAAGCGGCATCTCTGAGAGAAAATGTTGATATAAATTCAAAATTTACCTCAGAGAGAGAACATTACCCCTCTGACTATATTGAAACAATGCAAGCTCAAGGAAGTTCATTGGACACATTTGCAGAGAATGCTTACAAATATGATGAGGTGCATGTAGACAATAGTCAATTAACGTCTAAACGAATCCAGGAGATACCACCATATTCATACTAGAGATCCAAGCTCGGATCTATCAACAAAATTTTAGTAACCAAGGTTATAGAAAATTACCGATCAAGATAATGCAAATCCTAGTTTGGCTTCCCATACCGGGATTTCATCCCTCCTGCGTCGATCCTGCTACGAGATCAGCGCGACGACGAAACGTAACTACGCAACGCCCGATGGTTGTACTGGTGCTGGCTGAGCTGCTGCTCGATCGAATCATGCACCTGTTGCGTGCGCTCCAGTACGGCGCGGTTATATGCCTGCAGAGCCGCCAACGTGTCGCGGTGCTGGATGTCGAGGGATGCATTTTGCACGTGCTGCAGAGGAATCTGCCGCTGCGCATCGAGTTCGGCCACCAAGGTCCAGTTGCCGTCGGAAGCGGCATCGCTCATCTGAATGGTGAGTGCCAAGGCTTGTTGCAATGCGTCTTGCACGGAGCTGGTCATGGCACGGCAACGGGCGTCTTCGCTTGTGCGAGTTCCGCCAGATAGGGTTCTCGGATCGTATGCCAAGCTTCACGGATCGGTGCGATCAATCGCTCGCACTCGTCCAGCGCGCGCAAGTCGTCATTGATCTGGGCATGCAACAGGCGCCTGGTGATGTAGTCGTACAGCGCGTCGAGGCGGCCGGTAAGCGTCGGCTCCACGCTATGGTCGAGACTTCCCCGCAAGGTGTTGAGCATGGCGATGGCCTTGGCAAAAGCCTGGCCTTTGGCGGGAATATCCTTGTGCAGGATGTGGCCGCGCGCCTGGTTGATGCGGTCGACCAAGCCATCGAGCAGCATCGCCAGCAGTTGATGGCGATCCGCCCCTTCGACACTGCCTTGTGCGCGTGTTTGCGCGTACAGGGCACTTCCGTTGCGTGACATGTAACTCATGGTCACCCCTTGCTGCTACTGCTGGTACCAGTCAGCGCGTTCATTGCCTGGGTAAGGTAGGAACTGGTGTTGTTGAGCGAGGACATCAAAGTACTCAAGCTCGTGTACTGCTGAACAAGCTGCTGCTGATACACCGCCATGCGTGCATTCAGCGCGGTTTGCTGGGTTGACTGATTCGTCAGGTCGTTATTGAGATTGTTGATGCGCGACTGCAACACGCCGCTGCTGCTGTTGAAATTGGTGACCAGTGAACTCAATTGCGTGGCAACGCCGTTGGCACCCGAAAATAGCTGCTGCACGGACGACGGATTGCTGGCCAGCGTATTGGCCAGCGTGGTCGGGTTCGACGTCAACGTACCGTCGGCATTGCGCGTGATGCCAAGGCTCGCCAGATTGCCGATGCTGCTGCCGGACACATTGCTGCCCAGCACGTTGGATATCTGGCTCTGCACCGCCGACAGCGTCGCGTCGCCCAGCAGCACGCCGGCAACCTTGGTGGTGCTGTCGTAGCTGTCGAGCTGACTTACCGTGGTGGCATAGGTGTTGTACGCGGACACGAAGTCGTTCACCGCGGTGCTGATCGGCGTGGTGCTCTGTGCAACGCTGAGCTGCGAGCTGCCCGTCGACGTGAGGTTCAGCGTTACACCTGTCAACGCGCCGCTCACGCTATTGTTGGCACTGCTGACGGCAATGCCGTCGATCGTCAGCTGCGCATCGCTGGCTGCGGTGCTCGGTGTGTTGAGCGTGCTGGCCAGCGAGGACACGCCACTGCTGCTGCCACTGCCTGCGCTGACACTGAAAGCGTTGGCGGTACCGGTGCTGGTGGAAGTGAGCACCAGCTGGTTGCCGTTGACGCCCGAGACGATCGTGGCGGTCACGCCGGGGTTGCCGCTGGCGTTGTTGATGTTGGCGGCGATCGCCGAAAGCGTATCGGTGGCACCCACCGACACGCTCACACTCTTGCTGCCCACCGTGATGTTGAGCGTACCGGTACCTACCGTGGCCGTGCTGGCCTGCGCCGCGCTGACACTCTTCTGCGCCGTGGCGAGCTGGCTCACATTGATGCTGTAGGTGCCGGGCGACGCGTCAGGCAGCGTACTGGCCGTGCCGAGCGACGTGTTGGAAAGCGTGGTGGTGTAAGTGCTGTAGGTGGTGCTGGACGTCAGCTCGTTCAATGCGGACTGCAGGCCGGACAGCGAGGTTTGCAGTGCGGTGAGGCCGGCAATCTTGTTGTTGTCCAGATTGGTCTGGTTGGTGATCTGCGCCTGGGGACCGGCTTCCTGCGCGTTGACCAGCGCCTGGATGATCGAATTGACGTCCAGCCCCGTACCCAGGCCGAGCGAGCTGAGCAGGCCGGTGCCGCTGATACTGGAGCTGCCGCTGCTGCCCGTCGAGGAAGCGGAGGAGGAGCTACCGCTGATCGCGCTGGAAAGCGCGCTGCTGGTGCTGCCTACACTGGAGATGCTGCTCATGAAGGGCCTCGTCGAAAATTGCTGGCGCCGTCGAACTGCCGGCAAAGCTCACTTGCGAATCGCTGCTCGAATGAAAGCTTTACCTGCCGCTCGCGCGGGTTTTCTGACGGCCCACCGGCCGTCAGAACCCCTAGAAGCAAAATCCCGGCCATGACGGTTACCCGCCATGGCCGGCCGTACCGATTAACCCAACAACTTGAGGATCTGCTGCGGCTGGGCATTCGCGGTGGCGAGCACCGAGATACCTGCCTGTTGCAACACCTGCGCCTTGCTCAACTGTGCGGTGGTTGCCGCAAAGTCGGTGTCCTGAATCGAACTTTGCGAGGCCGTCAGGTTGGTCTGCTGCGCACTCACCGTGGCGATGGTGGACTGGAAGCGGTTCTGCACCGCGCCCAACGTGCTCTGGAACGTGCTCACCTGGGTCAGCGCCGCATCGACGCGGGAGATCAGGTTGTTGGAATCGTCCACCGTCAAAACATCGCCACCGGTCAGCGAGCCGGAGGCCGTGATCACGGAGCCATTCGTGTAGGCTGCACCCGTGGCCGCGAAGCCCGTGGCCGTCGTGCCCACACCGCTGGCGCCGAAGGCGACCGCATTGTTGGTGAAGTTGAACGCCGTGCCGGCAGCACCCGTCAACGCGGAACCCGTTACAGCCAGTTCGCCCGTCGAGTAGATGTTGATGCCGCCGCTGGCGTTCACGGCTGCGCTGACGCCCGCAATACCCGCTGCGTTGATCGCATCGGCCAAGCCCTGTGCATTGCTGGCGCTGGCACCGCTGAGGCTGTAGCTATTGCCGTCTGCACCCTCGATGGTCAGGCCGCTCAGACTGATCGACTGGCCCGACAAACCGCTGGCATTGACGAACGCACCGCTGACGTCGGCGGTGGAGATTTCCGAGATCTGACCGACCTGGGAAGTGGTGGCGCCCTGGCCGAGCTGCACGTTGATCTGCTGGCCAACGTTCGCACCGATCTGGAACGACAACTGCCCGACCGATCCATTCAACACATTGGTGCCGTTGAAGGTGGTCTGGTTGGCGATACGGGTGATTTCCGACAGGTACTGCTGCACCGAGGTGTTGATCGCGGCGCGGTCCGACGACTGGTACGTACCGTTGGCCGACTGCACGGCCAAGTCACGAATCGACTGCAGGTTGGAGGTGATCTGGCTCAGCGCGGAACCCGCGGTCTGTGCCAGGTTGATCGCATCGCTCGCGTTTTCGCTGGCCTGTCCCAGACCACCGATCTGCGTCTGGAAACGAGTGGCGATGGCGTAGCCGGCGGCGTTGTCGGCGGCGCTGTTGATCTTCAGACCCGAGGACAGATCCTGCGTGGCAGTGGACAGTGCACTGCCCGACTTGGTCAAGTTGTTCTGGGCCTGCAGCGAAGCGATGTTGGTGTTTAGAACGAGTGACATGGAATGTCTCCTGAAACCGGATAGTTGGTACTCATACCGGCGGGATCCAGTCACGTTTGCTGTGCCGACCGCCTCAGGGACTTTTTCGGCGCTGGGTGGGATTACTTGAGGCGCCTCCAAAAACTTTTTGCTGTTGGCCCAACGAGATAAGTATGAAAAGTGTGATGGAGAGCGCTAAAGGTTTGGGTGATCCTGTCGAGCTGCGCCGATCACTGTAGGTTGGGGTGCAAACCCCAACATTGCCATGCATGCATAAATGGTGATGTTGGGGTTTGCACCCCAACCTACCGCTGCCCGCCCCAATTAAGGTTCCTTGGCACCAACATTGCTCCCACCCTCGCATACCGGCTTGGAACGCGCCGGAAGCGTCAGATTTCCGACGCCAGCGCGCCCACGCCCTATCGATCAGACGAGGAAACCACATGCGTTGTGTGCTTGCGATTTGCGCGGTGTTCAAGGACGAGGCCGCCTACCTGCGCGAATGGGTCGAGTTCCACCAGCTCATGGGCGTGGAACGCTTCTACCTGTACAACAACAACAGCTCGGATCGTTACCTTGACGCGTTGCAGCCGCATATGGCTTCCGGCGCAGTGGTACTGCACGAATGGCCGCAGCATCCAGCACAGTTGCAGGCATACGAGCACTGCCTGAAGACGCACGGCAGCGAAGCGGACTGGATTGCCTTCATCGACATCGACGAATTCCTGTTCGCCCCCAACGCCAAACTTTTGCCGGACGTGCTGGCCGATTATGCGGACCACCCCGCTGTGGGCGTGAACTGGGTGATGTTTGGCTCCGGCGGCCATATAACCAAGCCGCCGGGCGGCGTACTGGGGAATTATCTGCGCCGCGGCGTGCTCGACGGCGGCATCCCCTATCGGCAACCGGATGGCAGCTATCGTCCGGAGAACACGCACATCAAGAGCATCGTGCAGCCGTCCAAGGTCGTTGCATGCACCAATCCACACTTCATGCTGTACGCCGACAACATGCGTGCCGTGGATGAAAACGGCCGCCCCATGGATGGCGCATTTACTGAAAAAGTGTCGGTGGAAAAGCTGCGCATCAACCACTACTGGAGCAAGTCGGAAGAGGAATGCCGGCTGAAATTCGCCAAACCGCTGGCCGACAGCACAGGCACCAGGGATTGGAGCTGGTTTCTGGTGCATGAAAAAGTCCTCAACGAAACGCATGACGACGTCGTACTGCGCGTCGTCGCACAACTGGGCGTACTGCCACCGACGTGGCCGCTGGATAGTTTCGTGCGTAACGAGGAAGGTGTGTGGCATTCGCCGCTGCGCGACCGTCCCGCACACAAGACCATCCATGCCCTTGCCTCGCAGTTGTATGACGTGGTGAAAGACGCCGCCGATACCAGGGTTTATTCACCGGTATTGGCAAGAGACATTCACACCCGCACCAGCGCCCTGCATCTGTCTCCCCGGCGCGCCAACCTGTTGCAGGCATTCGACGCCTTTCCTCCCGGCACCCGGGTGTTGGAGATCGGCTGTGGCGGCGGCGCACTGACACGCGCCTGGGCCGAACGCGGCTGCGTGGTGGATGCCATCGAATTCGCACCGCACTGGGCGCGTGTTGCGGCGGCGCGCGTGCGTGATTGCCCGCACGTACGCGTGTTCCAGGCGAGCCTGCGTGAACTGGCTTTGCAGGCCGAATACGACGTGGTATCGCTCGCGGTCGCGGACGATTACGCCGAAGCCTGGCCGCGCGCGGATGCCCTGGGTGAAGCGATCGTTACCGCTGCCAAAGCGTTGAAGCCCAACGGCGTTCTCATGCTGGCGCTGCCCAACCGCCAGGCATCGCGCGCACTGCGCGACATTCCCTCGCGCGTGAAGATCGAAGCTGCCTTGCGCGCAACGGGCTTCGCCGAGATCGACACCCAGCTCGCCTTCCCGGATGCCCTGCTGCCGGAAGTACTGATTTCCGCGCAAGCACAACAAGCCGCACCTGAGTTGCGCCTGGACGATCTGATCGCACAGCGCCCCTTGCTGCGCGATGCCGGCAAGGAGGCGGTGCAATGGGAAATGCACTATGAGGCGGGGACACTGGCCGAGCACGCACCAGGCCTGCTGCTGGTGGCGCGCCGCAGCGGTACGTCCTCTCCCTTGCGCACGAACGTTCTTGCACAAAGCTTTGCCGATAATCGCGTTCCCGCAGGCAATACCGTTACCGAATACGTCTTGGAGAACGGCGCCTTGCGAGTCGCGCCGCGCGCGCTGTCGCCTGAGGCGACCTGGGTAGGCTCTGCTTTCGACCCCGTACGCGAGCCGCACCCGCTCGCCACCGGACGTTCGCTGCTGGTGTTGATCCGCAAAGCCATCCACGACCAGCGCACGGACCTGCTGGTCGCACTGCTGCGCAAATGGGGAGCACTCATCTACGCGCAGGCCAACGACGAGGACAAGATTCCCGGCGAATGGCTGGATGCCCTGCCTGCGCACATTTACCTGGAACCGGATGGCGAAAGCCTCTCCTTCCACGGCGGCGAATGGCGCGCACGGCAGCCGGTAGAAAAACAGATTCCGGTGTATGTGGGCCTGTGGCAGATCGCTTATGAAGCCGGCCTGGAAACGCTGCTCGGCCTGGCCTCGCCGGCCGAGCGCGTCACCTGGCTATGCAAGCGCCTGTTGATCGACGCCTCGGCGGAATGGACCGGGCACGGCCGCAACATCAACGAAGCCTTTGCACGTGAAATCCATGAAGGTGATTGCTGGAACCGCACCGACCGCCATCTGAAGATCATTCCCGAGTGGCTGATTCCGCCGCCGCCCTCGAATCTCTACAAGCATTGGCAGACGCAACTGCAACTCAGCGCAACCGCCGTAGCGCAGGCCATGCGCCGTATCGAAGCCTACGGCGCCCCGCGCGTGCAGGTGATCGTGATCGATCGCGACAACAACGTGGAAGCCGTGCAGGCCACGCAGAACAGCCTGGAAGCACAGCATTATCCGCACTACCAGTTGAGCGTGATCGGCAGCGACGACGTCATGCAGCGCCTCAACAGCGAGATCGCCGCCAGCGACGCGGACTGGGTGCAACTGCTCCATGCCGGCGACCTGTTGCATCCGGCCGCCTTGCTGCTGTTGGCCGAGCGCGCGGTGTCGCATCCTTATCTGCGCGCCGTCTATTTCGATGAAGACGCACACATCGGCGGCATGTTCGAGCAGCCGATCTTCAAGCCGGACTTCAACCTCGACATGCTGCGCAGCTATCCCTACGTGGGCCGGGCACTGGCCTTGCAACGCCAGCGCTGCATCGAGCTGGGTGGCCTGCAGGCGCATTACGGCGACATGGCGCCGTACGACCTGCTGTTCCGGCTGATCGAAACCGACGGGCTGCAAGCCATCGGCCATATCGCCGAAGTGATGCACCGCGCTGCACTGCCGTATGGCCAATGGCTGACCTCAGAGACGGTCAAAGCACACAGCGCAGCGATCGTCGCCAACCATCTCACCCGCATCCGCGTGCCGCATCGCATGGAGCCGGGCGTCCTGCCCGGCTTCAACCGCGTGGTGTACCAGCATGCACGGCAGCCGCTGGTGTCGATCATTGTGCCGACCAAGGATCAGCTGCCGCTGCTCAACGGCCTGATCGACAGCCTGCTGTCCAAGACCAGCTACTTCAACTACGAGTTGCTGATCATCGACAACAACACCGAAGAACCGGCGGCATGCGCCTACCTCGACGGCATCGCGCGATTGAATAGCCAGCAGTTGCGTGTGTTGCGCTACCCGCATCCGTTCAATTATTCGGCCATCAACAACTTTGCGGCGGCGCAGGCACGTGGCGAATACCTGATCTTGCTCAACAACGATACAGCCGTATTGCACGCGGACTGGATCGAAGCGCTGCTCAACCATGCACAGCGCCCGGAAGTCGGCATTGTCGGCGCCAAGCTGCATTTCCCTGATGGCCGCATCCAGCACGGTGGTGTGGTGCTGGGCTTGCGCGGCCCGGCCGATCACCCGTTCATCGGCCAGCCGATGGAAGCGGACGGCTACATGCATCGCCTGCGCGTGGATCAGAACTACACCGCGGTCACGGCGGCGTGCCTGATGATCCGCAAGTCCGTCTACGACGAAGTGGGCGGCCTGGACGAGCAGGATTTCAAGGTTTCCTACAACGACATCGACTTGTGCCTGAAAGTGCACAAAGCCGGCTACCTCGCCGTATGGACGCCGTATGCGCGCCTGATGCACGTGGGCAACGTCAGCCAGAACAAGGTGGACAAAACCGCGCAGGAAGCCAAGCAGAAACGCTTCGAAGGCGAGCAGCACGCGATGTACCGCAAGTGGCTGACGCTGCTCGCGCGCGATCCCGCTTACAGCACCAACCTCAGCATCGATGGGTCGGGGTTTGAACTGGATCCTCTGCGCAGCAAAGCCTGGCAACCGTTTGCGAGTCCGCTGTTGCCGCGCATGTTCTGCGTCGCGGCGGACGAACACGGCTGTGGTCATTACCGCATCCGCCAACCGTTTGCTTCGATGCAACGCGAGGGCATGGTGGAGGGCGTCATCGCCGGTGTGCATTTGACGCCGGTGGCGATGGAACGCTTCCAGCCCACCTCATTGGTGATGCAGCGGCAGATCAACGAACACCAGATCAAGCTGCTGGAAAGCTATCGCGATTATTCCAAGGCCTTCAAAGTGTTCGAACTGGACGACCTGATCCAGCAGATCCCGGTGAAGAGCATGTTCCACGGCCTTATGCCCAAGGACGTGGTGAAGTCGCTGCGCCGCGCCCTGTCCACGGTGGACCGTTTCGTGGTTTCCACGGATACCTTGGCGGAAGAATTCAAAGGCTTCCACGGCGATATCCGCGTGGTACTGAACCGCCTACCCGTGGATTGGTGGAGCCATTTGTCATCGCAGCGCCGTGTCAGTCGCAAGCCACGCGTGGGCTGGGGCGGCGGATCCAGTCACCGTGGCGACCTGGAATTGATTGCCGACGTGGTGCGCGATCTGGCCGACGAAGTGGAATGGGTGTTCTTCGGCATGTGCCCCGACAAGCTGCGTCCCTATGTGCATGAATTCCATACCGGCGTACCGATCGAGGAATATCCGCGCAAACTCGCTTCACTGAATCTGGATCTTGCGCTGGCACCGCTGGAAGAGAATGCGTTCAATGAATGCAAGAGCAATTTGCGCCTGCTCGAATACGGTGCCTGCGGCTTTCCGGTGATCTGCACCGACATCGTGTGCTATCAGAATGATCTGCCGGCTACGCGCGTAAAGAATCGCTACAAGGATTGGATGAGCGCGATTCGTATGCACCTGGATGACCTGGATGCGACGGCGAAGACTGGCGATGCGTTGCGCGATGCGGTGCTGAAGGATTGGATGCTGGAAGGCGACAAGCTGGTGGCTTGGCGGGATGCGTGGATGCCGAACTAGCATGCCTTGCCGCTCCTCCCTGCGAGGATAAGGTTGGGGTGAGCGCCGTGCTTGCCGAAAACGTCTTTGCAAGTACTCGTAGGTTGGGGTGCAAACCCCAACATCGGAATGTATGTGGATGGCGATGTTGGGGTTTGCACCCCAACCTACGGACCACGATCTTGCTCGGTCCAAGTACTTCGTGTAGTCATGCGGCCTCTGGATGCCTGTCTCGGACGACCACGCATGCTTACAACGCTGGCGATAGCCAATTACCGTTCCTTGCGTTCACTGACCCTTCCACTGGGTCGATTGAACCTGATCACCGGCCCCAACGGCAGCGGCAAATCGAATCTTTATCGCGCCTTGCGCTTGCTCGCTGAAACCGCGCATGGCGGTGTAGTGAATGCGCTGGCGCGTGAGGGTGGCTTGTCCTCGACACTGTGGGCCGGGCCCGAACGTATATCGCGCAGGATGTTGCAGGGCGAGGTGCCGGTCCAGGGTGGGCCACGCCTGGAACCGATTGCGCTCAGGCTTGGTTTTGCCGGCGACGATTTCGGCTACGCGATCGACCTCGGTCTTCCCGCACCGGCGAATGCACCAACCGCTTTCAGCCTCGATCCGGAGATCAAGCGCGAGGCTATTTGGGCCGGGCCTTTCCTGCGTCCCTCGAATGTCCTGGTTGATCGGCAAGGCTCACTGGCAAAGGTCAAGGACGGGCGCAGCTGGCGTGTCGTGGCCAAACACCTCAACCCGTTCGAAAGCATGTTCACCCAACTTGCAGATCCCGAGCGTGCGCCAGAAGTGCTAACGATGCGCGAGGCAATTCGCGGCTGGCGTTTCTACGACCATTTCCGCTCGGACCGAGATGCACCGGCGCGATTGGCACAACTGGGCACGCGTACCCCAGTACTGAGCCACGACGGCAGCGATCTCGCAGCAGCCTGGCAGACCATTCGCGAGATTGGCGATGGACAAGCTCTGGATGAAGCCGTCGAGGACGCTTTTCCTGGCGCGTCGGTCGGGGTAGACATCAGCAATGACCGCTTCGGCCTAATCTTCAAACAACACGGCTTGTTGCGCCCGCTTTCCGCCAGCGAATTGTCGGACGGCACGCTGCGCTACCTGCTGTGGATCGCCGCGCTGCATACGCCACGGCCGCCATCCCTGATGGTGTTGAACGAGCCGGAGACCAGTCTTCATCCCGACCTGCTCCCCGCCTTGGCGCGCTTGATCGGACAAGCTGCATCGAAAAGCCAGCTATGGGTGATATCGCACGCATCCAGGCTTATTGCTGCGCTCGAAGACCTGCCTGTCTGCAACACCATCTCACTCGAAAAGGAGCTAAGCCAGACACGCATCATCGGGCAACGGGAACTGGATGAACCGGCATGGCATTGGCCTGAGCGTTAGCGATCCACCCATAGTTGACTGAGTCAACTATCTAGGCGTACCTTCTGGCCACCGGTCCCCAAGGTACGCCCATGCCCATCTCCGAGTCGCTTTCCCATCAAGCCGAAGCCGTCCGCAGCTTCAACCGCTTCTACACCCGTCAGATCGGCGTACTCGACGAAGGGCTGCTGGCCAGCCCCTTTACCTTGACGCAAGCTCGCGTGCTGTTCGAACTGGGCACGCGCAAAACCGTCACCGCGGGCGAGATCGGCGAGTTGCTGGGCCTGGACGCGGGTTATCTCAGCCGCATGGTGCAGGGTTTCATGACGCAGGGCCTGTTGACGCGGCAGCCATCCAAAGAGGACGGACGGCAATGGTTGCTGTCGCTGACGAACGAGGGACGCAAGGCGTTCCGCGAACTGGACCGCACCTCGCATCAGCTTACGGCGTCGCATTTGTCCCGCCTTTCGGAACCAGGACGACATCGTCTTTTGGCGTCGATGAAGGAAGTACAGCGATTGCTCTCGCCCGCTAACGACGCCGGCAAAGTCGTCATACGCACTCATCGCATCGGCGATATCGGCTGGGCGATTGAACGTCATGGACAGCTTTATGCCGACGAATTCCATTTGAATGAAGCATTCGAAGCCCTGGTCGCTACGCTGTTCGCCCAATTCGCCAGCAAGCACGATCCCGCCAAGGAACGCATGTGGGTCGCCGAAGTGGATGGCGAGCGCATGGGTTGCGTGTTCGTGGTGCGCAATGCGGAAGACCCAACCGTCGCGCAGCTCCGCTGCCTGCTCGTCGACCCGAAGGCGCGCGGCCTGGCCATCGGCAAGCAGCTGGTCGACGCGTGCATTGCTTTTGCCACCGAAGCCGGCTACGCCAGGATGATGCTATGGACCAACGACATCCTGGTTTCTGCCCGCCGTATCTACCAGGCGGCCGGCTTCTCGCTGGTATCGGAGGAACCGCACCATAGCTTTGGTCATGACATGGTGGGGCAGGTTTGGATGCGCGAGTTTGGAGTTAGCTCCAGCAAGCTTTGATTTGCCGGAACACCGTGCGGGAAGGCTGTCGCATGTAACGTATACGTGACATTGACGGTAAAATGTGCAATATATGGCACATGTCGTCCGCGCCTCTCACCCGCCTTGGTCACGCCATCCGCAACATGCGCCAGCACCGCGGGCTGACGCAGCAGGACCTTGCGTCCCGGGCCGGCGTCCCTCGGCGAAAAGTCATCGAAGTGGAGCAAGGCTCTCCTCGAGTGGCCATCGAAACCTATGCCAAGGTCGCTCATGCCCTGGGCGGGGAGCTATCCGTCGCTCCCGCGCGACGTCCCACGCTCGAAGAGCTGAGGGAGATATTCACCGATGAAGACTAAAGCGGTCGAGCATTTGCGGGTCAGTACCCCGCAAGGCGACTCAGGCATCCTCTCGCGCGAAGCGACCGCGTATTTCTTCCAATATCACCCTTCCATCCATCCAGCGGCCGAAGTCAGTCTGACCATGCCGCATAGGATCGAGCAGTACCGCGACGAACAGCTCTTTCCTTTGTTCGAGATGAACATGCCGGAAGGGTATGTCCTGGAGGAGTTGCGCAATCGCTTTGCCAAGGCGGGCCGATTCGATCCCATGCTGTTGCTCGCCCTTACCGGCCATGAGGCTGCTATCGGCCGCGTCATGGTCGACACACCCGAGGTGTCGCCCGATGACTCAGACAAAGGCGTATCACTCGCGCAAATTCTCGCCTGGGATGGCGCGGAAAATCTTTTCGCCGAACTCTCTCGCCGATACCTGAAGCGAAGCGGCGTATCGGGCATTCAACCGAAACTGCTCGTACCGGAAGACAACCGTGACGAGGTATACGGAAAAGGCGCACTCACAACACGCGAACTGATCGTCAAAAGTGCCGGCGACAGATATCCGGGCCTGGCGGTCAACGAGTTTATTTGCATGAGCATCGCCAAGGCGGCAGGCATTCCAGTCCCCGAGTTCCATCTGTCCGAAAACAGACAGCTGTTCGTCATGCGGCGCTTCGATCGCACGCCTGAAGGCAAGGCTCTGGGTTTCGAAGACATGGCCGTGCTCACGGGAAGATCCACGGCCGACAAATACAAAGGCAGCTATACCCAGATAGCCAACGCTCTACAAATGTTCTGCGCAGCAGAATACAGGTCACAAGCATTGACCCAGCTGTTCGATCAAGTGGCTTTGTCCTGCATCGTCGGCAATGGAGACGCGCACCTGAAGAATTTCGGTGTGCTCTACACGGACCCTGTGGTTGGTGACGTGCGCATGGCACCCGCCTACGACATCGTCAACACCACCTGTTACATACCAGAAGACGGACTTGCCTTGTCTTTAAAAGGCACGCGCAATCTGTTCGTGGCGCGTGTGGAACTCATGGCATTCGCACACGATTGCGAAGTGACTGACGCACGCGAACGCATCGGCGGCATCATGGAAGCTTGCACGGCAACGCTGGCTGCACATGCCGTGTTACTTGAGGATTTCCCTGAACTCGAATCCGCCATTCGACGCGGCCTGGCGCAGTTCCAATCCACCTATAGCTCCACCACGCGGACACATTCATTCAAATCAACTTGAACAATTTTCCCGGCACATTCTGGAAATTCACCGCACTCGCCAGCAGCGTCCCGCGCTGATACGAAAAACTCTTGTCCGTGGTCGGCTGGAAGAATTCGATGAATTCCAGGCTGCGCTTGCCGAGCACGAAGCCGCCGATCAAGGGCGGATTCACCGCATACATCATCGGCACCAGCGCCATCATCGAGCTGGCCGGCACGCCGATCAGGTGTTCTTCCAGGTCGCCGCTTTGCTGGCTGTGTTGCGGATAAAACCACAGCGGCGTGCTGATGAAGAGAAAGGAATCGTTGCCCATGCTGGTAAGCAAGGTACGTAAAAGCCACTTTGCCGTCTCGGCATTGAGATGCTCGATCACATCAAGCAGGCAGATGATGTTGTACTGGGCGAAGCGGTCGGAGGGAATGCTTTGCGCCAGGCCGTGCCAAGCGTTGCGGTAGATCTTTTGTTCGAACAAGGCCTGGTTGGCGAAGGCGCCCTCGAATCCGTCCACGCCGTCGACCGACCAATGCTGGGTGGCAGGATGACTTTTGATCAATTGGCCGAGCCCACCCATGCCGAAACCGATGTCGAGCACTTCGACGTTCGCGGCATTGTCCTGCATGATGTGGAAGATCAATTCCTTGGGCGATGCCGAATCGCCGGCAGGTAGCAGCTGCGTATCGATGGAATCGATCTGTTGATAGTCTTTGAGAACCTGCCGCAACATACGTGGCCTTCGATAGATAGGGGTCAGTAGCGTCTGTCGTTGATCAGACCGGGATGGCCTTCACGACGAACTGGAACACGTTTGCGTCCTGCACCGCCTGCTCCGGATTTCCACCGGCCACCTGGGCCATGGCGCGGATGTACGGGGCGAACTGCTCGCCGCCGGGATGGTTGAGCATGCGCGTGATGCCCGTGACGATGCCGAAGCCTGCGCGCTGGAACATCTCCAGCAACGTAACGCGCGTAAACCAGCGCAGATGGGTACGATCCAGCAGGCCGGCCGGCTCGTAGCGGAAATCGCCGCAGCTCAAGCGTGCCTGGATGCTCCAGTGCTGCACGTTGGGCACGCAAGCCAGCAAACAGCCGTCGGCGGGCATGATCTCGCGCAGGTTGGCCAGCAATTGCCAGGGATCGCGCAGATGCTCCAGCACGTCGGCAAAAACCCAGCAGTCGGCATGGAAACGGTCGCGCAGAAAATCTTTGTCTTTGGTTTCAATGTCGAACGAAAGCACTTCGTCGCAGTGGGCGGCCGCCATCTGGGTGTATTCCGGCACGATATCCACGCCCACGTAGTGCGCATGCGGATTGAGTTTCTTGTACTCGCGTGCGAGCACACCGGAGCTGCAGCCAATCTCGACGACACGGCGCCGGTCGAGCGGCATCAGGTTGAGCACGTCTTGGTTGTGGATCTGATTGACAGGTGTTTGTTGCATGATGTGAAAACTCCGGATGCGCAAAGCCCGTGCGGGTGTATCAGCGGATGTAGTCGAACAGGCTGGTGCCCTGGATCTTGGCGAACACCTGCTGCGACGCCTGCAGCGCCGTGGATTGCAGCGAGAGATTGCTGATGGCCGTCGCCATGTCGACGTCCTGCACGTCGGATAGCGCGCTCTTGTAGGTCACGCTGAGGTCGGAGTAACTGGTGCTCTGCTGTTGCAGCGTATCGATGCGGCTGCCAACGGAAACCTGCGCATTGGACACCGAATTCATCGCCTGGTTGAGCGACTCGAGCTGGCGGTTGAGCGTGTTGGCAACGGAGGTCGAGCTGCCGCCGCTCTGCAGGGCGGTGATCATGTTGTTGAGCGTGGTGAAGACGTCCTGCGTGTTGGATGCGCTGTCCGATTGCACCTTGACCGTATCGCCCGAGTTCGGCGTACCACTCATATTGATGGTGATGCCGTTGAAGCTGATGCTGCCGCCATCGGTATACGTGCCGGTAACCGGATTGCCGCTGCTGTCGGTGACGGGATTGCCCGCCGCATCCGTCACGCTGTAGGTGCCATTCGCGCCAAAAGTGATGGTGTCGTTGACCGGTCCTGATGCTGTGGCAGCGCTCCACGCGGCGGCATTGGTGACACTGTTCGAACCCACGATCAGCGTGCCGGTATTGCTGCTGCCCGCGCTGGAAACGAATGAACCGTTGCCGGCGGCGAGGTTCATGAAAATGTCGCTGCCGGAATCGCTGCTGGCCACCTGCAGACCACCGCCGACGGCGGTGAAGGATTGTTGGTCGTTGCCGGCATACGTCACCGCGCCCGTGCTGCTGTTCGTCACGAACGGCGTGTTGGTCGTGCTGGTTCCGGTAAATAGTGCCTGCCCGTTGCCGTCGGTGGTGTTGGCGAGCTGCACGAGCTGGTCGCGGTATTGCGTGAGCTGCGTGGCCATGTTGCTCAGGTCGGAAGACGACATGGCGCCGTTGATCGCACCCAAGGCGATATCGTTCACGCTGCTCAGCAGGTTGTTGACGGTCGTGAGCGTGCTCGACTCGGTGGACAGGCGCGTATTGGCAGCATTGATGTTGCTGGTGTACTGCGTGTTCTCGGCAAGAATGTGATTCAGCTGCACGACCTGCGCCGCACCCGTGGGATTGTCCGACGCCACGTTGATGGAATAGCCGGTGCTGATTTCGTTTTGCGTCTGCGCCAGCGCACTCTGCTGGTCGAGCATGGTGTTGACTTGCTGCTGGTACATCCAGGCGGTGGAGATGCGCATCGTAGAACCCTGCTCTTAACCGTATTGAATGGCGGTGATCAGACTGCTGAAGATCTGCTCGGCGGTCGTGATGACTTGCGCCGAGGCCTGGTAGGCCTGCTGGAACTGCACGAGGTTGGCCGCTTCCTGGTTCATGTTCACGCCCGCGTAGCTCTGTTGCGTGCTCATCGCCTGGTTGTAGATGTTGGTTTGCGTGGTGAGGTCGGCACTGGCCAGGCTGCCGGCGCTGCCGATCTGCGCCGTGAGATTGGCGTAGCTGGCTATCACCGACGTCTTGCCGCCGTTGGTCACGCCGGTATCCGACAGTGCCGCCAGCGACAGCGCATTGCTGTTGTCGTTGAGGCCATTGGTATTGGCCGATACCGCGAACGTGTCGCCGCTCGCCGGCGTGCCGGTCAAACTCATGCTCCAACCGTCGGCAGTGATCGGCTGGCCGGCGGTGTACGTGCCGGTGGTCGTGTTACCTGCACCGTCGACAATCGTGTAGTTGCCGCCCGCGCCGAAGGTGACGGTGGCGCCGGAAAGCAGATTGCTGTTCGCCGAGTTGGTCACGCTCACCGAGCCTGCCTTGCCCGTGCCGGTGTTGCTCGTTCCTGCCGAAGCCGTCAGCGCGGCAGCGGCGGCAATGCCATTCGGATCAGTCATGACGACCGATAGCGAGGTCGAAGCGTTGCGCGTGGGCTCGATTTCATAGCTGTCGCCGGTCTGCGCCGTGCCGGACACGCTGAAAGTGAGACCATTCGCGGACAATGTGCCATTGGCATTGGCGGTAAGCGCCACGTTCTGGCCGCTCGTCGTCGACAAGGTCCAGCCGTTGGTGCCGGTGCCCGTACCGGTGTAGCGCAGCAGGTAATCGGATGTGGTGAGCTGCGACACGTCGCTGACGGATGCCGTGATGGTCGCGCCACCGGTGGAATTCTTGTTCGACGGCAACACGGACGGCGAACCGACACTGAAAATCGCCTGGCCTTGCTGGCCATTGAGATTCAGTCCCGCGGCCTGCTGGCCGTTGACGCTGGAAGCCAACGCAATCGCCGACTGGCCCAACGCGTTTTGCGCGGGCGCCAGAACCGTGTCGCGATAGCTCAACAACGCACCAAGCGTTCCACCGCTCAGTTGCGAGGTAATGTCGTTGCCCGCGCTGTCGTACACGTCGGTACTGCCGGGATCGTATTGATTGGCGCCGCTGGACAGCGCATACGACTGCGCGCCGCTTACCAGCGTGCCACCGGCCGAGGTGTACACGCTGACCGAACCATCATTGCTGGTCGACGCGGAAATGCCGGTCAGTCCGGCCAACTGCTGCACCAGGCTATCGCGTTGGTCAAGCAATGCGTTCGGATTGCCGGTGCTGCCGGCCTGCAGGATCTGGTTGTTGAGCTTGGCGATCTGCGAAGCCAGGTTGTTGATGCTGGTGACGGTACCGCCGATCTGCTGGTTGACCTGTGTCGACTGGGTGCTGAGCTGCTGGCCGAGCGTGTTGAACACACTGGTCAGCGAGGAAGCGCTGCCCAAGGCCGCCTGACGCACCGAGGAAGAAGTCGGCGAATTCGCCACGCTGCTGAAGCTGCTGTAGAGGTTGTCCAGTGATGTCTGCAAATTGCCGCTGTTGCTCAGGAAGCCATTGAGCGCACTGGTGAGATTGTTGTTGGTGGTCGCGTTTTGCAGGCTGCTGTTGCCGCTCCACACCGCCTGTGTCAGGTATTGGCTGTAGGCGCGCTGCACCGCCGTCACGTTCACGCCGGAGCCGATCGTGTATTGGCCGTTGCTCTGCCCGATCGTTTCCGCCTGCAGCACGCTTTCCTCGCTGTAGCCGCTGCTGCTGGCATTGGCGATGTTGTTGCTGACGGTGCTTAGCGCGACCTGGGCAGCGTTGAGGCCGGAAATGCCGATGTTGAGGATGCTGGACATGAAATGGGCATTTCCTTGGTCAGTAACGGATTTGCCATGCCGTCATGCCGGCGCAAGCCGGAATCCAGTTTGAATATGCCGTGCGAAGCACACAAAACCTTTTATATCGTGTGCTTCGCACCGCATGTTTTGCCTGGATTCCGGCCTGCGCCGGAATGACGACGGCGAGAGAGGGTGGTACCCGTCGGCTAGTCATAAATTCGGCACTCCCACCGATTTCTTGAGCGCATCCAGGGCCTGCCGCATCATGCCGCTGTTGGCGATGGCCGCCACCTTGCCTGCGTATTCGGGGTCGGTGGCGTAGCCGCCTTCGACCAGCGCGCGGGCATAACCCAGCGTGTCATCGCCACGGCCAAGCGCACCAACATAGCGCGGGTCCTTGCCGATCAGGTCGGCGTAATCGGCCAGCGATTCGGCGGTGGATTTATAGGAACGGAATTGCGCCTGTTTGCGCACGGCGATACCGCCTTCGTATTCCACCGTCGGCACGTTCACACGTGAACCGTCCCAGCCACCGCCGGCCTTGATGCCGAACAGGTTGAAGCTGCTGCTGCCGTCGGCATGCGTGGGCATGTGCTTGCCCCATTGTGTTTCCAGTGCGGCCTGCGCCAGCACCGTGCGCAGCGACAGGCCCAGTTCTTTCGCCACGATGCTGGCCTGCGGCGCGAGTTCGCGCACAAAGGCTTCGGCATCCTGCGGTAGCCAGGCCATCGCCTTGCGCGCCGTGGATTGCGTGGCGTCGGCAACGGCGAACAGGCGTTGTTTCCAGTCGTCGACGAGACCCGCGGCATGCGGATCCACCGCACCTGCATTATTCGCATCGCCCTGGCCATGACCACCAAGCTGGTGGACCAGCAAGTCGGCGATGCCCAGTCCTTTGCCGTGCTGGGAAAGATTCAATGCCAGCTGCTGGTCATACATGTCCTGCCAGGAGTCGGTGGCCTGGCTTTCGAACAAGGGGTCGCCGAAGTTGGCTTCGCGCATCGACTTCAGCAGCATCTCGGTAAACATCGACTCGAACTGCTTGGCAACCGCCGGCAATGCGGCATTGCTGTCCTTATCGGCCTGGTGACGCAGCGCGCCGAACCCGGACAGATCTGTCCAGGTGCTCAGCGTTTGCGCTGCGACGTTGCCGATGTCAGCCATTAGATGACTACCAGGTCTGCATGCAAAGCGCCGGCTTGCTTGAGCGCTTCAAGAATGGAGATCAGATCCGTCGGCGTCGCGCCAACCTGATTCACCGCACGCACAATCGAATCCAGGCTCACGCCAGGACCGAACTTGAACATGTGTGCGCCTTGCTGGGTGATCGACACGGCACTGTTCGGTACCACCTGGGTGGTGCCGTTACTGAAGGGACCAGGCTGGCTGACCTGTGGCTGCTCGCTGATCGTCACCTGGATCGAACCATGCGCCACCGCGGCAGCCGTCACGCGCACGTCCGCACCGATCACCACCGTGCCGGTACGCGAATTGACGATCACGCGCGCAGGCGCTTCGCCGGGATCGACATCCAACGCTTCGATCGCGCCCAGCCACGCTACTTTCTGGCTGGGATCAACAGGCCCGCGCACGGCAACGGAACCGCCGTCGAGTGCATGCGCCGTGCCGGAACCGTACAGATGGTTGATGGCATCGACGATGTGATTGGCGGTGGCGTAGTCGGCGGTATCGAGGTTCAGCACGATATCGCCGCCACGATTGAAGGAATTGGGCACGATGCGTTCGACCGAAGCACCATTGGGAATGCGGCCACTGGCGGAAACGTTGATCTGCACGCTGGAACCGCTGCGGCCCGATGCACTGACACCACCGACCACGACGCTGCCTTGGGCGACGGCATAGACGTTGCCATCGGCACCACGCAGCGGTGACATCAATAGCTCGCCGCCACGCAGGCTCTTGGCATTGCCGATGGAAGCGACCGTTATGTCGATCGTCTGCCCTGGCTTGGCGAACGGCGGCAATTCCGCCGTGATCGTCACCGCAGCAACGTCTTTCAGCTGCGGCTGAATGCCGGTGGAAGGAATCGACACGCCGAATTGCTTCAGCATGTTCTCCAGGCTTTGCGTGGTGAACGGTGCCTGCGTGGTCTGGTCGCCGGTGCCGTCCAGGCCTACCACCAGGCCGTAACCGACGAGCTGGTTGCTGCGTACACCGGCAACTTGCACGAGGTCGCGGATCTTGTCGGCGTGGGCGGTGGGAATGAAGCCCAGCGTCGAGACAAGCAGCGCGACAACGCCGACGAGCAGACTAGGTTTACGCCACGGTGCGCTCATCAGAACGGCATCCATTTGGAGTTGAAGAACTTCGCCAGCCAACCCTGCGTGTTCGCCTCATTCAAGGTGCCGCGGCCGGTATAGGTGATGTTGGCGTCCGCCACACGCGTGGAATCGACCGAGTTGTCCTGCGCGATGTCTTCGGGACGCACGATGCCGGAGATGCGGATCAGCTCCTGGCCCTGATTGATCGTCAGCCATTTCTCGCCCTTTACCAGCAGACCGCCGTTGGACAGGCGCTTGGCCACCGTCACCGTAATTTGGCCGGTAAGCTGGTTGCTTTGCGTGCTGCTGCCGGCGCCATCGAAACTGTTGGCAGAGTTGAGTGCGGAATTGGCCGACTGTCCCGCGATCTTCAGCGACTGGCCCAGGATCTGCGGTGCACCGACATTCACCTTGTCGGTCTTGCTGGTGGTCGTTTCGGATTTCTTGCTGGCCTGCATCGCTTCGACCAGATTGATGGTCAGGATGTCGCCCACGCGATGCGCGCGTGCATCGTTGAACAGCTCCATGTTCTGCATGTCGTGATAGATCGAGCCATCGGGTGGCGGCGGCGAGGTCTCCTCGACGGGCGCCGTGGCGGCCCATTTCGCATCATCCTGCTTCTGGTGTTCCTGGATGGCACCGCAGCCGGCAAGCGCTGCAGCGAGCAGCGAGACGGAAGCAATGCGTAACCACATGGACGCATAAGACATAAATCACCCATCAAGTCTTGTTGATCACGAACTGCAACATGTCGTCCACGGCGCTGATCGACTTGGAGTTCATTTCATAGGTACGTTGCGCCTCGATCATGTTCACCATCTCCTCCACCACGTTGGTGTTGGACGATTCCAGCGAGCCTTGCGCGAGCGTGCCCATGCCGTTGACGCCGGGCTGCCCGGTCTGTGCCGTGCCGCTGGATTGGGTTTCCAGATAAAGGTTCTGGCCCATCGGCTGCAGGCCGGCGGGATTGACGAAATTGGCGAGCTGGACCACACCGAGCGTCGTCGACGCGGTGGAGCCGTTGCTGGTGGCGCTGATCGTGCCGTCGGTACCAATGGTGACGCTGTTGACGTTTGACGGCAGCGTGATCGCCGGGACCAGCGGATAGCCATCGGCGGTAACCAGCTGGCCGGTGGAATCTTCATGCAGCGAACCATCGCGCGTGTAGGCGACGGTGCCATCCGGCAGGCTTACCTGGATGAAGCCGTTGCCTTGGATCGCCACGTCCAGCGAATTGCCGGTTTGCGTGACGGCGCCCTGTGTAAACAGTTTTTCGCTGCCGACCACTTTCACACCGGTGCCGAGCAGCAAGCCAGTGGGCGATTGCGTTTGTTCCGTGGTCTGGCTGCCGGGCTGGCCTTCGTTCTGGTACATCAGATCCTGGAACGAAGCGCGCGACGTCTTGAAACCAGTGGTGCTCGCGTTCGCCAGATTGTTGGAGATCACGTCCATCTGCGTCTGCTGCGCATCCAGGCCGGTCTTGGCGATCCAGAGGGAAGAGAACATGGCTTACTCCGTGGTATGCGTTCGCCGTGTAGGTTGGGGTGCAAACCCCAACATCGCGATGTTTGGGAGGCAGGGAAGTTGGGGTTTACACCCCAACCTACGTGCCGAGTGTTCGTTATGCGGCAAGTGTCCAGTCATGGCATCAGCTCGACTGCAGCAACTTGGTGCTGTCATCCGCGTCGTCTTCCGCGGTCTTGATCGAACGCACCTGCATTTCGTACTGGCGCGACAGCGAGATCATCTTCACCAACTCGGAAGACGGATTGACGTTGCTCGCTTCGAGCGCGCCCGAGGTCACCGTCACCGTGCTGTCGGTATCGGCGGTGCTGCCGTCGTTCATGTGCATCAAGCCATCGGCACCCTCGGACATCTGCGTAGGGTCCGGATTGACCAGCTTGATCTGTCCCACCGCAGCGACGGTGTCAGGCCCCTGCCCCATCGGTACGGTGGAAATCGTGCCGTCGGCGCCGATGCTGATTTTTGCAGCGTCGGGAATGGTGATCGGACCGCCCGACCCCATCACCGGATTGCCGCGTGAATCGGTGAGGCTGCCGTCCGGGCCGAGCTGCAGATCGCCTGCACGCGTATAGGCCTCGGTGCCATCCGGCGCCTGCACCGCAATCCAGCCCGGGCCGTTCACGGCGACATCGAGCGAACGGCCAGTGCGCTGGATCGTGCCTTGCGTATCGTCCTGTCCCACGCCTTGCGCCACCGCATTGATGCGCGTGTTGGCGCCAGGACCGAGCACCGGCACGCTTTGAAACGCGCTGAGCTCGCTCTTGAAGCCGACGGTGGATGCGTTGGCCAGGTTGTGGCTTACCGCATCCTGCGCACGCATCGTCTGCGTGGCACCGGTCATGGCGATGTAGACGGAACGGTCCATGCGCTATTACCCGCCGCGTGAAACAGCCTGGAACAGCGTTTGCGACAGCGAGTTCACCGTGCCCAGCATCTGTGAGTTCGCTTCGTAGTCCTGCTGCGCCTGGATCATGTTGACCAGCTGCGCGGTGGTGTCGGACGTGTTGGAGGTTTCCAGCTGGCCCTGCTCGATGTTGCCGAACTGGCCGACGCTTGCCGTACCCAGCACCGCGGTGCCGGACGACTGCGTCGCCAGCCAGCGGTTGTTGCCCACTTGCTGCAAGCCCTGCAGGTTGGCGAAGTTGGCCACGGCGATCTGGCCGAGCTGGCTCGTCTGGTTGTTGGAGTAGACCGCCGTCACGGTGCCGTCGGTGCCGATTTCCACGTTTTCCAGTACGCCGGCCTCGTAGCCGTTCTGGTTGATCGTGCCCGGTGCGTACGCCGTGCCGAACTGCGTCGTGTTGGACACGTTCAACGTCATGGTGGCGGGGAACGAGGCGCCGTTGGTCGGCTGCGTCGGCGTAAAGCTCAGCGTGCCATTGGCCGGCGTGACCAGCGCGCCGGCGCTGTTGAACGTCATCGACGCCGTGCCGGCGCTGTTGCCGTCGATATAAAGATTCGCGTTCCAGGTGTTGTTGGCGGTCTTGACGTAATAGATCGTCGCCGAGTGCGAACCGCCCTGCGAGTCATACACGGTCAAGGTGGATGCATTGTTGTAGCTGTTCACGTCGGTCGGACTGAACGGCGTGTCCACGGGCAACGACGCACCGGCAGGCAGATTCGAGCTGGCGGTGATCGTGCTTGTCGCCGTCGCCGCGCTTTGCGCGGTATTGAGCTGCAGGTTGGTGAGTGTGCTGGTGTTGAAGCCACCGGCCGCATTCGGCGGATAGACCTGCAGTTTCGAGCCGTCCGCGGTGACGACGTCGCCATTGGCGTCTTCATGGAAAGCGCCGTCGCGCGTGTATTGATTGCCGGTGCCGTTGTTGACGATGAAGAAACCATTGCCGCTGAGCGCCATGTCCAGGCTGCCGTTGGTGGTTTCCAGGTCGCCCTGGGAGAACCCCTGCGCCACGCCGGTGAGTTCCGCGCCGCTGCCTACGGCCACCGAGCTCAGATTGAGGCCGGTTACCGCATACACCTCGGCGAATTGCGCGGTAGAACCCTTGAAGCCCACCGTACCTGCGTTGGCGATGTTGTTGGAAATGACGTTCAACTGGTCCTGGGCCGCGTTGATGCCACTGAGCGCCTGATTGAGAGCCATGCTTTTTCTACCCCCTGGATGATGACGATGCGCGCGATCGGTGCGTCGTCAGTTGATCTGTGCGACCTGGCTCAGCGGCACGCCGCCGATACCCGCCACTTGCAAATAGGTGCCTGTGCTGCTGCCGCCGTAGCCGACACCGGTCACCGAACCGGCGACGTAGGTCGTCAGTGCGGCGCTGTTGCCGCCGTTGTTGGCCGACACGGTGTAGGTGCCGTTGGCGACGGTGTTGCCGCTGCTGTCCTTGCCATCCCAGGTGAACGGGGCGAGGCCGGCTTGCTGCGTGCCGAGGTCGATGCTGTTGACGGTGTTGCCGTTGGCATCCTTGATGGTGACGACTACATCGCCCGCGGCACTGACGTTCACGCCGCCGTTGACCGAGCTGCCGCTGTACGTAAGCGCGTTCGACGGCACCAACACCTGTCGTCCAACCAGGCTGGCGGAACTGAGCACCTGCGCACTCTGCGCATTCGCGCTGATGCTGCTGCTCATACCGGTCAGGCTGGTCTCGATGTTCTGCAAGGCACCCAGCTGGCCGAACTGCGCCATCTCGGAGGCCATCTGCGAGCTGTCCATCGGCTGTGTGGGATCTTGTGCCGTCAACTGCGTGGTCAACAGCTGCAGGAAATCGGACTGCGTCATGGTCGAGCCGGTCGGCGTGCTGGTGACCGTGCTGCCGGTGAGGCTCAAGCCCGAAGTGGAGTAACTGCTGGTGCTTCCAACGGCGCTCATGCTCAGCTACCTAAATTGATGGTTTTGATCATCAGTTGCTTGGTGGTGTTCATTACTTCCACGTTGTTCTGATACGAACGCGACGCGGAAATCATGTTCACCAGCTCGTCGATCGGATTGACGTTGCTGCCGTAGACGAAACCATTCGCATCCGCCATCGGGTTGCCTGGCTCGTAATGCGATTCCACCGGCTGCTGGCTTTCGGTAACGCCCGCCATGCGCACGCCGACATTGGCGTTTGCGTCTTGCGCGGTTGCGCCGCTTTGTTGCTGCAGCACCGGCGCGAACATCAGTTCCTTCGCCTTATAAGCGGTGTTGGGACTGTTGCTGACGCTGTCGGCGTTGGCGAGATTGCTGGCGACGGTATTGAGCCGCAGCGACTCGGCGGACATGCCGGAACCGGCGGTGTCGAAAATCTTCATCAGGGACATTAGCTTTGTCCTCCACCATTGATGGCCAGGCGCAGCTGCTGAATCGTGCTGTTGATGAAGCTGAGGCTTGCCTGGTAATGCACCATGTTGCTGGCGAACGCGGACTGCTCTACCTGTGCATCGACGGTGTTGCCGTCCATGCTCGGCTGCAGCGGCACGCGGTATTTCAAGGCGTCGGTGGATTCGCTGGTAGTCGCCATCTGGCCCGGCGAAGGTGTGTTCAATGCCAGCGTTCCCGATGGCTCACCGCTCGCCTGTTGCAACACCTGGCGGAAATCGACATCGCGCGCCTGGTAATTGGGTGTGTCGGCGTTGGCGATGTTCGACGCAATCACTTCGGAACGGTGCTGCCAGACATCCAGTGCCTGGCCACTCAAACCGAACACATTGTCGAGAAGATTGCTCATGACGAAGTCCCCGCGGCGATAACGCCTGCGGAGAGGTTTGAGCAAGTTGCATGCCACGGCTTGACAACGCCGCGCAAACCGCATGGCCAAGCCATTTGTGGCGATGTGCATCGACCGCGCATGCAGCGCGGCGACGTTATACCGGCGCGGCGGGACAGAATCCCGACGGCATCGCTATGGCAAATCCAACGTCAATTTGTTGACGGGTCCATCAGCTCCAAAACGGTTTTCGCCAGCAAATCGGGCTGGAACTTGGCAATAAAGCGGTCGGCGCCGACATCGCGCACCAACGCTTCATTGAAGACGCCACTTAAAGAGCTATGCAACACCACTTTGAGCTGACGCAGCGCGGGCGTTTCGCGGATCGCGCGCGTCAAGGCATAACCATCCAGCCGGGGCATTTCGATATCCGAAATCACCAGCGTGATGCGTTCGTCATGGCCTTCCATCATGTGGGTGAGCAGTTCCAGCGCTTCCTGGCCGTCTTGTGCAATCACGCAATCGAGGTTCATCTGCTTGAACAGATGGATCAGCCGGCCGCGCGCCACCACGGAATCGTCCACCACCATGATGCGGCGCGTGGGCAGATGCCGGTGTTCGGCTTGCTGCTGCAGATGCGGCGAGACGTCCGTCACCACTTCTTCAATGCTGGCCAGCACGTGCTCCACGTCGATCACCGCCATCAGCTGGCCGTCGATGCGGGTCACTGCGTTGACACGGTTGCCGAAACCCAGCGTGACGGATGGCGCCTCCAGCGACTCACCGGTGCAATGCACGATGCGTTGGAAATCCGCCACCAGGAAACCCTGCATGGAGCGGCTGAACTCGGTTACCACCACATGTGCGGACGCCACGTCGGTCAGCGGCGGATAGCCCATGGCTAGGCCCAAGTCGATCACCGGAATGGTTTTGCCGCGGTAATCGAAACTCCCCGCCAGCCATTCGTGCATGCCCGGCAGCTTTTCCATCACCGGCTTGCGCAGTACTTCGCGCACCTTGAACACGTTGATGCCGAACAACTGCTTGTCGCCCAGGCGAAACAGCAGCATCGCCACGCGATTGTGGCCGGCGAGGCGGGTGTGGCTTTCAACGCTATCGAGCAGCGCTGTTGTGCTCATGGGATTGGCTGGTTAATGGCGATGATCGCGTATCGGCCAGCGTGGGTCGTTCTTGAGACCGCGTAGGTTGAGGTACAAACCTCAACCTACGCAGCCGCGCAACGTGGCATACCGTTTGCTTCCTCAACTTTCGACGTTTCCCGCCGATGTCTGGAAACCCATCAACGGAACTCTTTTGTCTATGAGTCTGATCCGCAGCCAGCATCTGGCCGCCCTGATCCAAGCCGCACTGGCCGGTAACGAGGCCGACGTTGCGCGGTTGAGCCGCAAGCATCCCGGCGTGGCTGCGTTGCTCGCGCCGGTGTTTGCGCGGCTGGCGCCACGTGCACCGGCGGCGGTGGCCTTGCAGTCGCTGGAACAACAAAGCCTGGTGCTGACGCATTCGCAGACCTTGCATCGCGAGCAAGCAGGCCTGGAACAATCGATCGGCGAAACCCGCGACAGCGTCGGACAGTTGACGGAGGGTAGCGCCGGCATGGCGGCGACCCTGCAGCAAGCGCAAGGCGGTGTCGAACAGGCCGCCAAGGCCGGCGAACAAAGCTCGGCCAACGTGAGCGAACTCAACGGCCAGTTGCGGCTGTTGCGCAGCGCGCTGTCGGCCATGAACCAGAGCCAGAGCCTGCTGACCGAACAAGTGGCGCAAATTCGCGCGCTCACCACCAGCGTGCAGGACATCGCCCATCAAACCAACCTGGTTGCCTTGAACGCCGCGATCGAAGCGGCGCGCGCCGGCGATGCCGGCCGCGGCTTTGCCGTGGTGGCCGATGAAGTCAAGCAACTGGCCGAGAAAACCACCGCCGCGACGGCGGAGATCGAAACCGTCACCAGTTCGATCGGCGAGTTCTCGCTACAGATGAACGGCAACGTGCAACAGAGCCTGCAGCGGTTGGAACGCGCGCAGACCGGCGTCACCGCGACGGAACGCACGCTGCAGCAAGGCAGCGAAACGCTGCAGGGCGCGGGCGATCGCCTGCGTTCGCTGCGCGACAGCCAGGATGGTTTGCAGGTGCGCGCCACCACGTTGAAAGCCACGCTGGGCGCCTTGCAGCGCCGTGCGTATGAGTCGCGCCGTCACGGCGAAGCGCTCGGCCGTGCGGCAGCACTTGCCCATCGCCTGTGCCTGAGCTGGCTGGAAGGCGAAAGCGGCAACGACACCGCCAGCCTCAGCCTCACCGTGCGCGAGTCGGTGATCGGTTTGCGCCAGAGCATGGAACTGGCGCTGCAGGAACCCACCTCGCTCGATCGGCGCTGGTTCGATACCGACGTGTTGAAGCGCAGTCTCGACCGGCTTACCGCGCGGCATGGCAGTGATTCCTCACGCACCAGCCTGCACGCATCGGCGGTGCGCTTGCGTGAGCATGGCGAAGCGTTTCTGGAATTGCTCGGCAATGGGCAGTTCGAGCAGGCGGCTCAAATGTCCGAGAAGCTGGAGAGTGAGCGCGAGGCGATCAACAGCCAGCTGGCGACGATCCTGGCTGGCGAGGGGGCATGAGGTTTCCACGCGCACCGATGCGTCATGTAGGTTGGGGTGCAAACCCCAACGTCGCCATGCGTGTGCGGGGCGCCACGTTGGGGTTTGCACCCCAACCTACTTGGGCTTTCGCGGCAGTGTTGCTGCTGGCACTCGCCAACCTCGCCCACGCCGACACCACCGCCACCGACCTGCGCGCTGCCGCCGAACAAGCTGTCCGCACGCAATTTGGCACCACCGGCAGCCGCGTGGTCATCGTGCCCACGCGACTCAACCCGCGTTTGCATCTCGCAGCCTGTGCGCATGCCCTGCAGACCCGCATTCCGGTACGCCAAGGTATCCCCTCGCGCGTCGCCGTGGCGGTGAGCTGCGCCGGCACGCCGGGCTGGACCATCCAGGTGCCGGTACAAATGCAAGTATTCCGCAACGTACTGGTCACCAGTCACCCGATGGCGCGCGGAGACATCCCCGCCCCCGGCGACGTGCACACCGAAGAACGCGACGTGGCGCGGCTGGGCTATGGCTATATCGAAAGCCTCGATCAGATCCTCGGCCATTCACTGGGCCGGCCGCTGATTGCCGGTGTGGTGCTGGAACCAGGCGACTTCAACGGCCGGGAGACCGTGCACTCGGGTGAAGAGGTGGAACTGGTGGCCCAGCTCGGCGGCATTGAAGTGCGCACCCATGGCATGGCGCTGGACGCTGGGGACACCGGCGCCCGCCTGAGGGTCCGAAATGACAATTCTGGCCGAATTATCAACGGTGTAGTGATCGGGGAAGGCCAGGTCCAGGCCCTCCCTTGAAAGGATGCTCTGACGGGTTTTGCATATGCAAAATCCGTCAGAACATCCTCGAGGACGAACCGACATACTGCAGGCGATCGGCACTTGAGGAATCGCCCTCAAGTTTTTCAGGAGGACGCCGATACTCCAAACAAGGCATATCGAGAGAACGCCAAGAACCATGAATACTACGATCTCGTCCAACGGCTTACCGCAGCTTCCGCTCGCGACCACCACCGCGGATAACAGCGCCGCCCAGACCGCTGCGGCGACGCCTTCGGCCAGTTCTTCGGCCGCGCAGACCGACGACCGCGTGAACCTGACCGATTCGGCCCGTGCCCTGCAGGAAGCCAGCAGTGCCAACGCGCCGGTCGACACCCAGAAGGTGGAGCAGATCAAGCAACAGCTGGCCGCCGGCACCTACAAGGTCAATGCGAACGCCATCGCCAACAGCCTGGTTTCGCTGGAAGGCCAGATCGGCGGCAGCAAGTAAGAATAAGAAACCCATGCCATGAGCCCTAACCTGCAGGCTGAACTCGGTGTCGCGCTGCGCGCCGTCCTGGACGAGATGAGTGCGACCACGGCACAACTCATCACCGTGCTGGACGAAGAACGCGAAGCGCTGAACGCCGCCGATGCCAAAGCGCTCAACCGCTCGGGCGAAGCCAAGCAGATGCTGATGCGCCGGCTCGAACAGCTCGACGTGGAACGCCTGCACCTGTGCAGCACGTCGGCCGAAGCCGCGCAGCAAGTCGAGACGCAATGGCAGGAATTGTTGAAGTCGCTGACGGTCTGTCGCGACAAGAATCAACGCAACGGCGCACTGGTAGGCCAGCGCCTGGCGCAGGTACGGCGTGCGCTGGCGGTACTTACCGGCAGCGATACACAAACCGGCACCTACGGCCAGAACGGCACGCTGCAGGACACGCATCGATCCGTACAACTCGCCCAGGCATGAAGCATTTTTCGGGCGTCGTGGTTCAGGCGTCCGTCTCGCAGCACTCGCTCCACCCTTACGTTCGGTAATCCATGCCATGACGACGAGTACAGTTGCTTCCCCCGCCAAGCTCTCGAGCAATGACGCCACCACCCTCAGCGACATGCTGCTGCCGGTCGTGCGCAGCCCGATGCTGGATCACGAGGAAGAACTGTTCGCCTACGAACTGGTGTTCTACCGCCAGGGTGCCGGCACCGATGCCGATACCACCTTGGTAGGTGGCGTGCTTTCCGGCATCACCGATGGTGCGATCACGCGATTGGTGCGCGGCAACCGCGCCTTCATGCGCCTGCCGCGCGCCCTGCTGCTGGAACAGACCGACATCCTGGCGCATACGCCGCGCCTGGGCGTGATCGTGCATCCGATCCATGTGCGCGACACGGCGGTACTGCAGCGCCTGCAACAGCTGGCTCTGCGCAAGTGCCCGCTGCTGCTGGACCTGGGCGATCTTGATCCCAGTTCCAGCGAGCCGCATGGCCCGCTGGAATCGCTGCTGCGTCTGACGAGTTATGTCCGCCTGGACGCCAAGACGCTCGACGCCGATACCTTGGCAAGCCGCTGCAAGCAATTGTTCGAGCGCGGCATCGGCGTGATCGCCGGCAATGTCGATGACCACCATACGTACGCGCGCTGCAAGGAACTGCCGTTCCAAGCGATCCAGGGCCGCTACTTGCTGGTGCCGCAGCAGATCGAAGTGCCGGTGCTCACACCCAGCCGCTTGAGCATGCTGCGCCTGATGGGCGCACTGCAGGACAACAACGCCGGCCCGGTGGAACTGGGCGAGATCATTCGCGACGACGCGGTGCTCAGCTACAAGCTGCTGGGCTGCGTGAACTCCGCCTACTTCGCGCTGCCGCGGCAGCTGAAGTCGATTCAGCAGGCGGCGATTTTTTTCGGCGTCGCGCGCCTGCGCAATTGGATCTACACCATGGCGCTGGCCAGCACCGACGACCGCCCGCCGGAACTGCTGCGCACGGCGCTGATCCGTGCCCACATGTGCGAAAAACTGGCGCAGGGCATGCCGGCCGGACAGCAGGAAATGGCGTTCATGGCCGGCTTGCTGTCACTGCTCGATACGCTGCTGTGCGCACCGATGGAATTCGTGTTGAGCCATCTGCCGCTGGCGCCTGAAATCCGCGATGCGCTGGTGGAAGACCGCGGCCCGTTCGCCCCGTTGCTCGAACAGGTCTATGCATGGGAAGCCGGTGATTTGAAAGGCGCGCACATGCAGCCGCAGAACATTCGCAAGATGGCCGGCGCGTATTACGCGGCGACGCAGTGGGCGGATCAGGTGTATTCGTTTGCGGAGCAGCGGCCGCATTGACGTTCGGTCGCTGACTGCAGAACGTAGGTTGGGGTGCAAACCCCAACGTCAGGATGTATGTGTGCAGGGCGATGTTGGGGTTTGCATCCCAACCTACATGTTTACCGGGGACGCCGATTCACCCTTAAATCGCATCGGCAAATCCCCGCTCATCCCTTGCGGATGATCTGCCGGTACCGCAAAGCGCCAATGCCGTGCGATCTCTATGGCATTTGTATCCAGGATGTCATCGCCGCTGGATTGTGCGACCGATGCGCCAGTCACCTGCCCTTGCCCATCCACCGTCACATGCAGCACCACGTTGCCGACATCATGGTTTTCCGTGCGTGACGTCGGCAGTGACGAGGCAGGTGTTGCGATCGGCACCAGCGACACATCAGCGCTGACGGGCGCAACCGGCGTAGCGGCGACTTCATCTTGCGCAGGTATGTAGCGCGGCCGTGCAGCGATCAACGCAGGCTTGGGATGCACGTTGCGATGGTGAGCGGCATGAGCTGCATGCAAGGGCCCTGTTTCCGGCGGCGTTGCGCGCCCTGCCGTCTGGTCACTCAGCCACTGCGTACCTGCTGCGCCGATCACCAGCGCAAGCAAACTCAAGGTAGCAGTGACGCGTAGCCGGGGCATGAAAAATCACGGTCGTTCGAGAATCGCGACGACACCCATGCCGCCAGCGGTGCAAATGGAAATCAGGCCGCGGCCGGAGCCCTTCTGTTCGAGCAATTTCGCCAGCGTGGCGACGATGCGCGCACCCGTAGCGGCGAAGGGATGTCCCACTGCAAGGCTGGAGCCATTCACATTGAGCTTGGCCGCATCGATACTGCCAAACGGCGCATCCAGGCCCAGCCGGTTCTTGCAGTAATCCGCCGACTCCCATGCACGCAGCGTGCATAGCACCTGGGCGGCGAAAGCTTCATGGATTTCGTAGAAATCGAAATCCTGCAAGGTGAGGCCGTTGCGCTTGAGCAGGCGCGGCACGGCAATGGTGGGCGCCATCAGCAGCCCTTCACCATGCACGAAATCCACCGCGGCCACTTCGGCATCGCGCAAGTAAGCCTGGATCTTCAAGCCACGCCTGGCCGCCCATGCTTCGTTGGCCAGCAACACGGCGGCGGCACCGTCGGAAAGGCCGGTGGAATTGCCGGCAGTGAGGGTGCCGTGGTTCGAGGTTTTATCGAAGGCCGGTTTCAATCCGGCCAGCTTGTCCATGCTGGTGTCGGGGCGCAGGAAGCCATCGCGCTTCAGGCCACGGAACGGAATGACCAAGTCATCGAAGAAACCCGCGTCATAGGCCACCGCCAGTTTGCGATGGCTGTCCAGCGCAAGGCGATCCTGCGCCTCACGGCCGATGTGCCATTCGCGCGCCATTTTTTCACAGTGATCGCCCATCGACATGCCGGTACGCGGTTCGGCCACGCCGGGAAAAGCCGGTTTCAGCTCACTGAAAGAAAAACCACGTACTGCGGTTTTCAACTTGTCCAGCGGCGTCCTGGCGCGATTCACGGCCAGAAGGCGCTTGCGCAGGCGCTGGCTGTAGACGATCGGCACGTCGCTGGTGGTGTCCGAGCCGCCCGCAATGCCGGCCTCGATCTGCCCGGTGGCGATCTTGTTGGCGATGATGATGGCGTTGTCCAGCGACGTACCGCAGGCGCGGGCGGTGGTGATGCCCGGGGTGGTCGGGGCCAGGCCGGAGCTGAGCAGGGCTTCGCGGGCCAGGTTCCACTCGGAGGAGTGCTTGATCACCGCTCCCATCGCCACTTCGCCCAGTTCCAGGCCATGCAGCCCAAAACGCTCGACCAGCGCGCCCAGCACCTTTACCGACATGCCGAAGTTGCCGACGTCCGCATAGGCAGTGTTGTTGCGACAGAACGGGATGCGCACACCGCCGATGACGCCAACGCGCTGCTGCGTGTTTTCCATAGCCTTGACTTGGGTCCCAATGCACCGATTCAGCAAGGCTAACCCGCGCGGCGCCCTGGCGGAACCCCGAACGGACGCTTGATCAGCGAATGTTAGACTTGCGGGCTGTTTTAAATGACAAGGGGCGAAGGAACGGCAGCCCATGCACCTCGCTGCCCAACCTTTCTCCCGAGGTATCAAGAACGTGGAATCCACCAGCTCTCTCGTCGCCCTGCCTACCGTCCTGGCCCTGGAACTGTCTCCTGGCGAACATCCTCGACGCCTGACCCTGAGCCGCGATGAAGCTGCCGAGCTGGCTGCCCTGGTGGCGGACGATCTGCACACCCTCGTACCCGACGTCGCGCAGGCGCGGCTGACCCTGGGTGGCGCCATGTTCGATGCGGTGGAACTGCTGCGCCCCGGCTTTCCGGCGTGGGTCACCCTGGACGAGCTGGCGCGCCGGGTACCTCGTGGCCAGTTGGAAAACGTGGTCGCCTTCGGCCACCACGAGGGCCGCATGCCGGCGCAGCCGCTGGAGCCGGAACTCGCTTATGCCGATGGCCCCATGCGCTTGTTGCCGCTGAGCCTGCTCGCCCCCGAGGAACTCGCCGAAGCGCTGTCCGAGCGCCTGGAAGTGGAACTGGTCGGCCGCGGCGAAGCCAGTGCGCGCACCGCGGATTGGCTGATGCGCAGCTTCGGCATCCGTTTGGAACACGCACGCTATCTCAGCCGCAACGACTTGCTTGCACTTACTTGCGTGCAATACGAGCACGTCAATCTCGCCCCTTTGTGGCAAATGCTGGAAGCAGCCATGCTGACGCCCTACCGGCCCGAAATGGCCGTGAGCGCACGCGGCCTCACGCTGCGCTATGCCGATGGCAAGGTGTGGATGCAATCGCCGGCGCAATGGCTCGCCGTGCAAGGCGGCGATATCACCGAGCGCAGCCACGCTTTTGCGGGCGCGGTGTTCGAATTGCGCCAATACGCCGCGCTGCTGCAGGCACATGGTGTAACGCTGCTGCTTGAGGGCGAATCCACCGTCGATAGTCATGGCTGGCTCGCCGAAACCCTCGCGCAGGTCGATCCCGCCTATGAAGCCCCTGCCCTGTTCGCGCATGAAGCGGCCGGCCTCGGCGTGGTAGCCGTCACCGTCGCGCAACGCGGTTCCGGGGGGCACGCCCACGTGCTTGCGCATGGCTATCCGCTGCAATCGGCAGCGCTCGGCCCGCTGGTGACCACCCTGGCCGACCGTTTCGGCGCAACCAGCGACTTGCATGCGCTGGGGAAGATTCAGCTCGACGAACACGGCGCGCTCGCAGCGCCTGCCGTTGCGTTGCATTGAAGGCAGGTGCAAACGGCGCCCCGTCCGGCGCATGATGTGGCGACTCACGGCCGCACCGGAACCGCATGCCCAAGGTGACGCACCCCGTTGAAGACGATCCGTCCGCCCCGGAACTGGGCCAGGATCTGCTCGCACACGTCGTCCAGGGCGTGCCTGCGCTCATCACGTATATCGATCTGCACGAGCACTTCGTGTTCGCCAACGAAGCGCATCGCCGCTGGTTCGATCTCGACCCGGCCCAGATCATAGGCAAGCCAGTCAGCGACGTGCTGGATCCGGAAAGCTATCTGCGCGTGCGCGCCGCGCTGCTGCAAGCATTGGGCGGCCACGATTCCAGCTATGAAGGGCCGCTGTTCAACCGCAGCCAGAGCCGCTACGTGCACGGCAGTTTCACGCCCGATCGCGATCCGCAGGGCCAGTTGCGCGGCGTGTTCACCGTCTTCACCGACATCACCGAGCGCCACGCGCTGGAAGAACAGCTGCGCGAAAGCGAACAGCGTTTCTCGCAGGCGTTCGAGCATGCTGCTGTCGGCATGGCCATGATCCTTCCTGATGGCCGCTATCAGCGCGTGAACGCCGCCCTGTGCGCCATGCTCGGCTATACCGAAGCGCAGTTGCGCACGATGACCTGGCGCGAGGTGACCCATCCGGACGATCTGCCGCTGAGCGAAGCGCTCGCCGGACAAGTCACAAGCGGCCGGCGCGAAGCGTTCCAGACTGAAAAACGCTACATCCATCGCGATGGGCACGTGGTGTATGTGCTGCTGAGCGTTGCGCAAGTGCGTAGCGAAAGCGGACAGCTCAATTACGTGGTCAGCCAGGTTCAGGACATCACCAAGCGCAAGCAATACGAAGAAGCGCTGTTCCGCGAGCGCCAGCTGGCCGAGGTGACGCTGAATTCGATCGGCGACGCAGTCATCACCACCGACGTGGCACTCAACATCACCTCGCTCAATCCCATCGCCGAAGCGATGACGGGATGGTCGAGTGCCGATGCAAAAGGCAGCCCGCTCGACGACATCTTCCGCTTGCGCGACATCGGCAACCGCCAGCCGCTCGACAATCCTTTGCGCCAGGCCATGCGACGCAACGCCATCGTGGATTTCAGCGGGCGGGCCATCCTGCTTCATCGCAACGGTTTCGAAACACCGATCGAAACCTCGTCGGCCTTGATCCACGACCACACCGGCACCGTCACCGGCGGCGTGCTGGTGTGCCACGACATCAGCGAAAACCGCACGCTCGCGCTGAAGATGATCCAGCTGGCCCAGCACGACACGCTCACCGGCCTGCCCAATCGCAGTCTGCTGTATGCGCGCATCGAACAGGCCACGACCATGGCGATGCAGCGCCATCGCCAGTGTGCGTTGCTTTATCTGGATATGGATCACTTCCGCCGCGTCAACGATACGCTTGGCCATGGCGTGGGCGACCAGGTGCTGCAAGCGTTGGCGCAGCAGATCCGCGGCGTGCTGCGCGACAGCGAGGACATGGCCTTCCGCTACAACGGCGACGAATTCGTGGTGCTGCTGCCACGCGTGGACGATGCGGACGAAGCCGCCAGCTTTGCGCGCAAACTGCTCGATGCCTGCGCCCAGACGCAGGTGCCCCACATACCGCCGCTCGAGTTGCGTGCCAGCGTCGGGATCAGCCTGTTCCCACGCGACGGCATCGAGCCGGATGCGCTGGTGCGCACCGCCGATGCCGCCATGTACGAAGTGAAAAACCAAGGCCGCGACGGCTACTGCTTCTATGCGCCGGAAATGAGCCAGCGCTCGGCCGCCAGCCAACGCATCGAGAACGTGCTGCGCCACGCGCTGATGCACGACGAACTCAGGCTGCAATACCAGCCCAAAGTGGACGCGAAGCTTGGCCACATCGTCGGTGCGGAGGCCCTGCTGCGCCTGTATGTGCAGGGCGAAGAAATGTTCACGCCGGACCAGTTCATTCCGGTGGCGGAAGATACCGGCCTGATCGTTTCCATCGGCACCTGGGCGTTACGCGAGGCCTGCATGCAGGCGCGCACCTGGCAGCGCGAGGGACATCCCATTTCGATCTCGGTGAATGTCTCGCCGCTGCAGTTCCAGTACGCCGGCTTCTACGAACGGCTCGACGGCATTCTCAACGAAACCGGCCTTGATCCAAGCCTGCTGGAACTGGAACTGACCGAACGCACCATGATGAGCGGCGGCGACGGCACGATTCGCCTGTTGCGGCGTATCCGCCAGCGCGGCGTGCGGCTGTCGCTGGATGATTTCGGCACGGGCTACAACAGTCTTTCGTATCTCAAGCATTTCCCGGTCGATGCCTTGAAGATCGAACGCGCGTTCGTGCGCGACATCGCGCAGGATGCGGAAACCGCAGCGATCACCCGCGCCATCATCGGCATGGCACGCAGCCTCAACAAGGATGTGATCGCCGAAGGTGTGGAGACGGAAGTGCAAAGCGCGTTCCTGCGCGACGCGGGTTGCTCGCACATGCAAGGCTTCTTGTTCGGTGCGCCGATGCCGCCGGAGAAGTTCGAGGAACGCCTGACGATCAATGGCAATTTGTAGGTTGGGGTGCAAACCCCAACGCCGCCATGCATGGCAATGCCGATGATCTGGATGGCACAAGTCGTTTAGATGGCGACGTTGGGGTTTGCACCCCAACCTACGTTCGGAACACTCTGCGCAACTCCTGCTGCGCACGCTCTACCAACACCTCCGGCAAGCGATCCGCACGCATAGATGCGGGCGGCGTACCACGATCGATCACATGGTTGTCGGCCAGCATCTGGACCATCGCAAGGTGATCAGCAGCCAGCAGCGCATTGCCCAGCTCGGTCACCGGCGCTTTGCCGCGCACGTCCAGCCGTTCGCGCAACGCCACGATCACGTTCGGCGGCAGCTCCCAATGCTTGGCGGCACGTAGCGTGAGATGGTTGGCCAAGTGGGTGAAACTGAGCAGGAAGGCCCGGCTGAAAACGCCAAGTGTGGGCGGCGCTTCCTGATCGAGCACACGAATCATCGCACCTACGCCCGCGTTGCAGACGATGCCGGCAAGATACGCTTCAAACGGATCGCCCTGTCCGCGAGCCAGATAGGTGCTGACATGTGCACAGCGTTCCGCGTGATCCCATAGCCGTTGGCCGGCGGCGTGGCCGAGCATGCCTGCACTAGCCTGCAGGATCGGCTTCATCACATGTTGCGTCACCATCTGGCGCAGGCCATCGTGACCGAGCAGCACGACGGCATGCTGCAAACTGGTGATCGCCCGCGCCGTGCGGTAGTGCGCACTCTGGCTGACCCGCATCACTTCGCCGACCAGCACCGGATCGCGCCCGATCAGCTTGGCGACCTTGGTGCCGTCGGAGTTGTCGCTCTTGAGCAGGCGCAGCAACTGCGGCAGCACCTCAGGCAAACGCGGCAGGGTGGTAATATCGAAGCGATCGCCACCGCATAGCTCGTCCAGCCGCCGCAGCATCACCTGCTCCTGCGGGCGCATGTCCGCCACCTCGGATCCGGGCATACCCAGCACCAGGCGATAGAACCAGTCCTGGATGTCCGCACTGCTCAGTGTCGGGATCGGTTCCTGCGGCTCTTTTTCCTCCGGCCACGGCAAGACCACGCTGAGACGCGGCCGTTCTTTTACCGGCTCGTCCCCCGCAAACAGTCGTTTCCAGAATCCGCTCATAGCCTGCCTAGGTTTGTCCCCTCGGGAGAGATATCGGCAGGGTCTAGCGGGGCTTGATGCCCCATGTCCGTCGCCCTGGCGAAGGCCAGGCCCGGCGTCTCGATCGGTGCGCTGAAAGTCACTGGCCCCGGCGTACGCCGGGACGGCCATTCAAGGTTCTTTATACAAGTCCGTAGGCTGGGTGGCATCCCAACCCACGACGTTCTGCATTACTTGCTACGCGGCTTCAGGATATCGCCGAGCAGGTCCTTGCCATCCGCGCGCACCAGGTGCGGGTAGCGCAGGCCGTCGTGGTAGTCCACCTTCACCGTGCTGTACACATCCACATTCTTCACCAGCAACTCGATCGGCGCCGATGACGTCTTGGCAGCCGTGACCGCATCCTTCAGCGCATCGCTGGAGAAGTCGCGTCCGTTGACCGCGACGATCGTCAGGTTCGGCACCAGACCCGCCTTGAATGCCGGGCCATTCCATTGCACGTCGCCGATGCGGCCTTTCTGGTCAACGATCAGGCCAAGCGAGTAGGCCATGTTCAAGCCGTGGCGGATACCTTCGTAGGCTTTTTCTTCTGCATTGGGCGTGTCGTTGAACACCAGCTTCCAGCCGCCGCGCTCGATGCCATGCTCGGGCAGTTCGTTGCCGGTGTAGTCGAGGCGATCGCGCAGGAACTTCGCCCAATCGAACGGCTGCACCTGGTTGAGCGTGTTGATCACGTCGTCGAAGTTGTAGGTCTTGGTGACGTAGCTGCCGTTGTCCATGCCGTAGAAGGCGTGCGCGAAATCATCCAGCGAATGCTTGCCGTTGCTGAGTTCGCGGATCTTGGTGTCGACATCGAGCCACAGCAGCTGGCCTTCCGGATAGAAATCGGTATCGCGGATCCAGTTGATCCAGCTTTCCGAGCCGTAATAGGTGAGCGGCGCGGCATCGGCGGTGTCCTGCAGCGAGCGCCAGGCGCGGCCGGTGCGATAGGTCATGGCGCCAGCGATGTTCGCCATGGAGTCGCGATACTGATCCGGCGTCCACAGGCCGGCACGCGCGGTGAGAATGCCGCACCAGTAATCGGTCAGGCCTTCGTACACCCACAGCAGGTCATCTTGCATCGGCACGTTGAAGTTGGGCGTCCACAGATCCGCGGGGCGGCGGAACTTGCCGTTCCACGAATGCACCATTTCATGCGGCATCAGGCTGGCAGCCACCAGGTGCATGTCATCGTCGGTGAAGAAATCTTCCGGCAGACGATCGTCACTGGACTGGTGATGTTCCAGGCCGAAGTGACCGGTGTGATCCGACAGCGTCAGCAGGAAATCATAGTGACTGTAATGATGCGCACCGAACAGGTAGTTGGTCTGCGCCACCACGTTGCGCTGCTGCTCGAGCTGTTTGTCGGTGAGCTTTACGGCCTTGGCCGAGTCGCCCACCACGTTCAAATGCACCGCCGCGCCGCCCTTGGGGGTGAGATCGACGCGATTGAAGTGCGAGCCGGCGATCAGCGGCGAGTCGACGAAATTGTTGAAGCTCAGCGGCTTGAAATGAATGGTGCTGCCCGATTGGCTATCCACTTCCATCGCGCTGCCGAACTGCCAGCCTTGCGGCAATTGCACGGTCGGCTGGATCTGGATCTGACGCGTGTAGTAGCCCGCCGGATAGAACGCCACCTGATTGAATTCCATGTCGACCAGATCGGGCGAGGTGGATACGCTCGCGCCGAAGTTGCTGCCCTCGCCTTCGCCCGGCGACAGGAACTCGAATTCTAGATCCAGCTGGTTCGCATCCTGCGGCACGTCGACATGGATCGCATACATGTCGCGCAGATCGCGGCGCCACGGCAGTTGCTTGCCGTTCGCGCGAATGATCAGACCTGAAACGTTCGATACCGGACCGGACGGTGCATGCTCACCGGGAATCCACTTCGGATAGAACAGCGTGACCGCACCCGGCTTGACCGGAATGGTTTCGTGCGAGCGGAAGATACGCTTGCCGGCATCGGTGAGGTCGACGTTGACGGTCAGCATGCCCGCATAAGGCTGATCGACCGGCGCCGGCACGTTGCCGGAAAAGTCCCCCTCCCCTTGCGCAGCGGCAGTGGCAGACAAGGCACAGGCCACCATCACGGCAGCGGCGATCAGGCTGAAACGCAGGGCTTGGGACTTCACTCGACAACTCCGGCAGGCACTGCCAAGCGGATGGCCCGCAAGGACAGCAGAATGATGATGGCCGCCATTCAGGCGGATTGCCGGCGATGGTAGAGCGAAGACCCTACAGGACTTCCCCTGCCAGAGGTCATGCTGTTGCGCTTTTTATGCGCGCAACATCCAAGGCATGTCGGTAACTTTCAAACCGCCATTCCGCCCTGGGACGGAATGACGAACGGAGCGTCACGATGCAGTGCAGTTATTGGCTATCGCGCTGCACCATGCAAAAGCTTGCGATCAACATCGCTATGTCTGCTCAACCCGGCTGTGCCGCATGCCATACCCGAAATAGATCACACACCCCAGCGCCATCCAGATGATGAAGCGCTCGAACGTGATCCATGGCAGACCACCAATGCGCTGCCAGCCATCGGCATCCGACCACGGCACGCCGAAGATCAGCAGCAGCGAAAACAACACGCCCAAGGGCGACACCACCGCCAAGGCCGGCGCACGGAAACTGCGCTCTACATTCGGCTTGCGGATGCGCAAGACCAGCACCGCCGTGCAAATGATGATGAAGGCGCTGAGCGTGCCGATATTCACCAGCTCCGCCACTTCGCCGATCGGCAGCAACCCGGCGACCACCGCGGTGAACACGCCAAGAATAATCGTGGGCCGTGCCGGCGTGCCGAAGCGTGGATGGATATGTGCAAACCAGGCTGGCAGCAGACCATCGCGCGCCAGCGCAAACCAGATGCGCGCGGCCCCGAGCATGAAAGCGAACAGCACGCTGGTCACACCGATCACCGCAGCCACCGCGATGGTCACGCTCAGCCAATGCAGGCCGATGGATTCAAACGCCTGCGACACCGAAGCATCGCCACCCAGGTTGCTGTAGTGCGTAATGCCGGTCAGCACCAGCGACACCGCGATATACAGCACCATCGCCACCGCCAGTGACAGCAGCACGGCGCGCGGAAGATCGCGTTGCGGAAACTTCGCTTCTTCCGCTGCGGTGGTCAGCGTGTCGTAACCGAACACCGCAAAGAACACCACGCTGGCGCCAGTGAGCACGCCGGCCCAACCAAAATGCGCCACGCCCTGCGCATCGACGATGCGGGCGGGAACGAACGGCTGCCAGTTCGCCGCATGCACATAGAAGGCGCCGACCAACACCACCAGCAACACACCGATCACCTTGATCGTCACCACCAGCGTATTGAAGCGTGCGCCCCATTCCGTGCGAATGGTGAGCAACGCCGCCACCAGCAGCGACACGGCGGCGGCGATCACGTTGAAGCGGTGCCCATCGCTGGGCCCCGCGATAACCTGCCCGCCGTGCACGCCGAACAGCTGCTGCAGGTAGTACTCCATGGTCTGTGCGCTCATGCTCTGCTGCGCCCATTCCGGCAGATGGATACCCACCGAACCAAGCAACACCTGCACGTAGCCGGACCAGCCGATCGCCACCACGGCCACCACCAGTGCGTACTCCAGCAACAGATCCCAGCCGATGATCCAGGCGACGAACTCTCCCAGCACGGCGTAGCCATAGGTATAGGCGCTGCCGGTCACGGGAATCAGCCCGGCAAATTCGGCATAGCACAGCGCGGCGCATGCGCTACCGAGGCCCGCGATGATGAAGCTCAACGCCACCGCGGGGCCTGCATTTGCTGCCGCCTGCTGCCCCGCCAGCACGAAGATGCCGACGCCGATGATGCCGCCGATGCCGATGGCGGTGAGCTGCCACAACCCCAGCACGCGGCGAAAATCCCCACGCCGGCCGGCTTCCGACTGCAATTGCTCGACGGATTTGTGGCGCAGCATCCTGCTCAGGACACTCATCGGCGGCTCTCCAAAACGAAAGCGCCGATCATAGCGAAAGCAGGCGGCCGGAACGGCTACCGGACGAAATATCCGACACACCTTTTCTTGCTGCAGCGCAACGGCAGGTTGGGGCGCAAACCCCAACATTCCCTGCGCACATGCATCTCGATGTTGGGGTTTGCACCCCAACCTACCGCAGCGTCAGCGACGATCCATCGAATACTTGCCCGGCCCGGTCAGGCATAGCAGCAACAATCCACCCGCAATGCTCATGTTTTTGTAAAAGTGGATCATAGTGTCCAAGCGCAACCCACCGGTCAGTGCCCAGAACCGGTGACCGAGCAACGCTGTGATCAAGGTGTACAAGCAAAGCGCCAAGGCCAGCGGCCGTGTATAGAAGCCGAGCAATATGGCCACGCCAACCACCAGCTCCATGACGAGTGCAATCAACGTGGCAAGTGTGGCAAATGGCAGCCCCACCGATTCCATATAGTCGACCGTGCCCGAAAAATTCAGGAACTTGTCCCAACCGAAGATCACGAACAAGGCCATCAGCAGTACGCGGGAAATCAGCAGCAGGACGTCCCTGTAGCGTTCGAACAACTGCGTGTATCGCATGATCATTCTCCCGTGGAGAACAACACGCGCCCGGCCTGGGCAACGCCAAGCCAGGCGGACCCTCTGGTGCACACTATGGAACAAACCGTTGCGGGTTCCAACTCATTGGTAAGCAGATTTCATGACCCATTTCGCATGCGTGCATGCACAGCCGCAGGCCAGGAGACAAATCGTAGGTTGGGGTGAGCGTATGCGGACCTCGACGCAGACATCTCGTTTTGCCGTGCTGCGTTGAATAAAACGCATTTACTCCAGCACCGGCCGAACCGGGGTCCCATGGCGGCGCTCGTAGCTGGCCAGCAACCATAACGCGACAGTACTTATCCCAAATAACGCCACCAGTGCCACTACGATGCGCGCATCCAGATGCGCCATGCCGAACCAGCGGCCGCTGATCGCTACCAACGCTGCTGTCCCCGCCGTACGCAGCAGCTCCAGCCACATCCCCATGCGGCGTCCTTCCAGCAGAAGGCCGATCGCCCAAAGGCTATACAGCAGATACATGCCATAGCCAGCTGCCGGTGCCCATGCCATCTTCGGCGCAACATCCAGAAAGTTCACACCGATGAAGAGCAGCAACGTGAACTGCACGATGCAATACGTTCGCAGCGCCTTCGATAGCGGTGGGTCATACCGCTCGTGGCACATATCGAATTCGGCCTTCGGGAAACGCGCCGCCACGTCTGCAGGCCGCCAACCCGGAGGCTTGATCCACACGCGCAGCTTGTCCGGCCAATGGCGCGCATGCCAGCTGTCCTTGAGCATGGCCCCATACACTTCCACGTTCGCCCACAGCGGATTCCAGCTTTGCAGCGGCGCACGCGTGCCATACACCGGCGGGTCGTCTTCGTTTTCTTCAACGAAGCTGCCGAACAGGCGATCCCAGATAATCAAGATGCCGCCGTAGTTGCGATCGAGATAGCGATCGTTCACGGCATGATGCGCGCGATGATTGGACGGCGAGCAGAACACGCGATCGAACCAGCCCAATCGACCGATCACTTCGGTGTGCACCCAGAACTGGTAAAGCAAGTCGATCAGCGCGATGACCGCAAACACTTCGGTGGGATAGCCGAGCAGCGCCATCGGCAAATAAGCGATCCACCCCAGCAGGAAGCCGCTGCCGGTCTGGCGCAAGGCGGTGGTGAGGTTGTAGCTCTCGCTCTGGTGATGCACCACGTGCGCGGCCCACAGCACATTCACCTCGTGGCCCAAGCGATGCAACCAATAATAAAGCAGGTCGTAGAGCAGCAGGCCGCTGATCCATACCCAGGTACGGTTGGCCGGCAAAGTCCACATGGCCAGATGCACCGCGCACCAGCCGTAGATGCCGATGTTGAACAGCTTGGTGAAGACGCCGACGATCTGCGACATCATGCCCAGCCCCAGGCTGTTGATCGCATCATTGGCGTAATAGACATCGCGCTTGCGCCACTTCGCGATCAGCAACTCGATGCCGATCAGCACGAAGAAACCCGGTATGGCCCAGGCCATGATGCGTTCCGGCGTGATCATCTCGGCCGCGTGCCTCCCCAAGGCGTGAAGCGCTTGGGTGGCAGTATATCGAGGGTGTTACGGCCCTTGTGCTGCTATGCAGCGCCTGCAGAGCAAGCAGGCGCTACGACGGCACGCTCACGGTTTGGACTTGTCCCCATCGGACGGCACCAGCGACACGCGGTCGAAGGCGTACAAAGGCCCGTCGGTCGGCGCGGTGAATATCAGGCACAAGGTGTGCTCACCGTGTTGCACGGGCACGGTTGCGTCGAGCGCGAACCGGCGGGGACTGGTCGACGGATTCGGCAATGGCGCCGTCGCTATGACCGATCCATCGCAACGATCTAGATGCACGACAAATTCGCCGTACGGCGTGCTGTGCGGTCGCGACACTACCAGCTTGATGTCATGCGCGAGAGCGTAGTTGCGCTCCAGCCGCGCCGCCTCGACGTGAATCGACGCGATGCCGTCGAGGGGCGCAGTTGGATATTGCTGACACGTATCGAAGACATTGATGGCATATACCGGCGACATGCTGGTGGCATCTGGCATCGGTTGCACGTGGAGGCGGAAATCGCTGCCGGCGCAATTGGCAAGTTCAATCCCGGCGCGCGACAGCAAGTGATCGCGATCGATCACGCGTGTACGAGCGGCAGCCAGTACGCTACCGTCATCCGCGTACGTTGCCGCCTTGATCGTGACGGGCCATGCCGCGGTAAAGGGCTGGACATAGAGCGTTGAATGAATGTTGGGAACGCTGCCGTCTGTCGTGTAACGAATGTCGCCATAAGCGGCTTGATCGGAAAGCGTCACCCGTGCTTTTCCGCTCTTCAGCGTGGCGTTGGCATCGACTTGGATGACCGGCGTAAAAGCACTGTCGGCGTAGTCGATCTGCTGCGCGGCATAGCGCTGGAATTGCGCCGGCAGACGCGCAAGAAAATCCTTCCAATGACGCGTGGATGCTGGCGACCATACGATTTCGCTCAATGCATCCAGGCGTGGGAACGCGGCGTGTTCCACATGCTGCATGCTCGGCATGTGCTCGGTCCATGCGTTTGCCTGCGCACCCAGCACGTGCGCGGCCTGAGCTGCATTCAATACGGCGGGAACGGGATTGAAGCGATAGACGTCTTCCAGGCTGCGCACTGGATCGCGGCCAGCGATTTCATCGGGGAGATTGCTTTGCAGGCTGTCCAGGTAGAGGTCCGGTGCGGGCGACATCACCACGTCATGGCCCAGCTTGGCAGCTTTGATTGCTCCATCCGTGCCGCGCCAGGACATCACCGTGGCATCGGGCGGCACGCCACCATCGAGGATTTCATCCCAACCGATCAGTCGCCGGCCGTGCGCAGACAGATAGTTGCCGATGCGGCCGATGAACCAGCCCTGCAAGGCGTCCTCGTCCTTGAGATGCAACGCGTGGATCTTGGCTTGGATGGCGGCGGAAGCCTTCCACTGATCCTTGATCGCTTCGTCACCGCCGACATGGATGTAATGCGAGGGAAACAGCGCCATCACCTCATCGAGCACGTTGTCGATGAACTGGAAGGTCGCGTCGTCCACGTTGTAGAGATAGGGATTCACACCCCAATCGACCGACACTTGCGGACGTTTGCCGGTGACACCGAATTTCGGATACGACGCCACCGCAGCCTGGGCGTGGCCGGGCATATCGATTTCCGGAACGACAGTGATGTGTCGAGCAGCCGCATACGCCACGACGTCACGAATCTGGTCTTGCGTGTAGAAACCGCCGTAGCGCTGCGGCTCGCCATCATGTCCGGCATCCGGCGGCGTGCGCCAGGCGCCGGTGCGCGTGAGTTCCGGATAACGTTTGATCTCGATGCGCCAACCCTGGTCGTCGGTGAGATGCCAATGCAGCACGTTGAGCTTGTGCTGGGCCATCTGCTCGAGCAGTGCTTTGACGTCGTCAACAGATTGGAAATGGCGGGCGGAATCCAGCATCACGCCACGCCAGGCGAAGCGGGGCCAGTCGCTGATATGCAGTGCCGGAACTTGCACGCCGCCTTGTTGCGCGTTTGGCGTCAGCAGTTGATAGAGGGTGACGGCGCCATAGAACAGGCCGGCGTCGTCATGGGCTTCGATGCGAATGCCTTGTGGCGTGACGTCGAGCGTGTAGCCTTCAGCGTGCGATGCTGGGGGGCTGCGCTGGAAGACAATCGTATGACTGGCCTCCCCCTCCTTCACTTCGAGATGTATACCTCGAATGTGCGCCACGAGATCAGCAAGATACTGAGCCGATGCATGCGCAGCTTGGTCGTTCGCCGGCACGACAATGGACGTGCCGTTATCGACCTCGAAGGAGCCCTTTGTCTGCTGTAACTGCGCGGGCAGCGGGATCAGCGAGACAGGAGTGGCTTGGACGAGACCACATAAAGTCAGGCAAAGGAGTAAAGCGGCGAATCGCATGCATTTTCCTTTTAGTCGGGATGTGCACGTTGCTCAGTCGTCATTCCGGCGAAGGTTGAACGTAGGTTGGGGTGCAAACCCCAACATTGGGTTGCATAGGTGCACAGAAATGTTGGGGTTCGCACCCCAACCTACGCGTTTCGATGAAATTTGCATATACCCAGCATGCCGTTCCCACTCAATCATGCGGCAAGCTCACCGCATACAAATACCACGCATCGTGCGGCAACCATTGTTCGGTCCAACGCCAGTCGTCGTCACGGCCGGTCTGGGCGTAGCCCAGGTCAAAGGCAATCCCGTCTTCGTCGTCCAATCCGGCCGTGATGCCATTGATGATCGCGCCCGGCGCGCTGGTGTATTCGTAGGAACGGAAGAACATGTATGGCGCATTGCGCTGGCCGCTGCCCATCAACATGCTGGTGTCGTAGGGGTTGCGGCCTAGAATCCAGTGCAGCTGGTTCCAGGCGTAATCTTCCAGCTTGGCCTGGAACGCGGGATCGCCAGAGAACAGGGGCTCTGCCATGCGCGCTGCGGCGGCCAGGGAGGCGATGCGCGCGTTCTCACCCTGCCACCAGGGCGCAGCTTCCGAATCGTGCGGAAAGAAGAAGGCTGTGCGCAGCCTGCCGTTGCCCATGCGCACGAACTGTCGCGCGTAACCGAACGGGTTGTTTACTGCACCGGTCACATGCAACTCGTAGCTCAGCGAGCGACGCACCGTGTCGCGCACTGCCGATTGCTGCACAGGCGTCGCGATCAGGTCGTACTCCATCAGAGCGACCACTGGCAAACCGGCGTCGGTTGGGTGGAAGAAAGGGCGCGTGCCGGCATCGGCGCGCCAGTAATCTTTTTGCGCGTCATGGGTGACCAGACGCGCCATCAGGCTTTGCGAACGACGATCGGCGGCCTGGCGCCAGGTCTCGTCATGCGTGGCACGGTAGAGTTCGGTTGCCGCGAGCAACGCGCAGTAGTCGTCGACGATGTTCTCCACACCGTCGTTGAGCAACTCTTTGTTGTGCGCATCTAGGAACCGATAGGCGTCTTCAGCGGTGCGCAAATAGTCCTGGCGGGTGAAATCGCCATCGATATTCATGGTGCTGGCCAGCGCCAACGCCGCAATCGCCATGCCGCCGCCAGCGCGAAAGCTCGCTTCATAAGCATGAGGCCCTCGCGGCGGCTGCTCTATCTGAGCGCCGACATCGCCAGCATTGCGTTTGATCTGCGTGCGCCAGTTGGGATCGCCAATGCGGCGGTCCTGTGCCAGTTTGTCCTTGCCTGGTGCATCGATCGATTCATAGAAAGAACCGTCGGGCCGCTTGTCGCGCACCAGAAAATCCGCGCCAAACAGACCTTCATCAAGCAGACGGCGCAGATACTGCTTGAAATTCGGATCGTGTCGCGCATCAAGCTGCTGATAGCTGCGCAGCAGGCCCCACACCACCAAAGGCAGTTGCTGCGTATTGAAATACGACGTGAGGTTCTGGTGCGACAAATGAATGCCGTAATCACCCGTCGCGTCGTACCAACCACCGTGAATATCCAAGGTACCGGACTGTCCGTCCGGATGCGGCAGGTGGCGATCTGCCTTGTCCATCTCGCCGCTGGCGCGCTGGCCCTTGAAGTAATAAATGATGTTGGAGAGCGTATTGCGCTCCAGCACATCATCCTGCACAAGGAATTCGTCGGAACGTACACAGGCATCATGGTCCTTCAACTGAAGGACATAGCGGCCTGGTGCTTTCATGGAGGAGAAGTCGGCACGCCAATAGTGCTGTTTGCCCCAGTTATCGATGGAGCCGGTGTCTTGCAGCGTGCCCGAATACACCGGCTTGCCGGTGCTGGTATCGATGATCTCGAAGTCGTGCAGGGGTTGGCCGGCATCCGCCGAAACAATCGCCTGTTTGTCTGCGGTCCGTTCGTAGCCGACCTGGTCAACCAGAATCGTCGGCCCGGCTGCCCATCCGTGCACAGACCACAAACCGAAGCATGCCAAGGCAAATCGCATGACCGACTTCATTCCGCCACTCCTGAAAGACAGCTTCGCAACGCACACGGCGCTGAAAGTATTTCTTGGCATCAAGCGCTTCCCGTAAAAAAAATCGGACCTGGCAAACCATCACCAGGTCCTTGGCGGGGAAGAAGAAAACGGCCTGGTTACATCTTGAAGTGCGCTTCGAGCATGAACTCGCGACCGCTGACGTACTCGTTAAGCGGCATCGCGGTGGTCGGCCCGAGGTATTGCTTGTAGACGGAGTTGAGCAGATTCAGCATGTCGAAGGACACGGAGAAGTGCTTGTTGAAGGCATACGCCGCCGAGGCATCCAGTTCCTTGTAGCTACCGGTATAGGAGTCCGGCGCACCGGCTACGTAACCGCCGGCCAAGTACTTGCTGCGGTAGTTGTAGGAGATGCTCGCGCTATACGGCCCCATTTCGAAGTACGGCGCCAGCGTGTAGGAGTTCCTGGAGTTGTACGGCAGGTCGCCACCCGAGGCGGTACGCGCAAGGGAGTAGGTGTAGTTGGCACGAACGCCAAAGCCGCTATCGCCAAAGGCTTGCTGATAGGTGATCGCGCCACCCCTGACCTTGGCCCGGCCGCCGTTGATAGGAGCCGATACGCTGTAGGTACACATGCCCGCCGTATTACATGATCCATTGTTGACCAGCATCTGGCCAATCGGGCCTGGATAGAACGTACCCCACGAGCCGTTCTCACGCTGCTCGAACGACGACGCGTTGACGACGTAGTTCAGCACGTTCTTGTAGAAGGCGGATACCGCGACGAGCGAGTGCGGATTGAAATACCACTCGGCGGAGAGATCAGCGTTGAGCGAACGGTAAGGCTTGAGGTTCGGGTTGCCGCCGGTGGCGGTGAGCGTGGTGTCGTTGGCTTCGAAGTAGGGCGCCAACTGGTTGTAAGGTGCGTAGGCGATGGTTTCCGACGCCGCGCCGCGCAGGATGACATCCGGCGTCAGGTTGTACGCGATATTGAACGCAGGCAGCCAGTTGTTATGCGTGGAGGTCTGACCGACGTAACCGGTACCCGGTCCGAAATTGCAATTCCACGAAACATTGCCGTCCGCACCTGGCACCAGGCAACTGCTGGGAATGTAATAGCCGTACGAGGTGATCTTGGTCCGCACCCAACGCACACCGAAGTTGCCGTGCAGATCGTCATTGCCAAAGTTCAACTGGCCATAGACGGCGGTGTTCTGCTGCTGCACGTTGAAGGTGTTGTCCCAGTAGTCCACCGGGTCGTTTGCGACGAGCGGGCCGTTGTCGAGCACGGCGTTGTAGATGCAGGTATAGCCGCAGGTCTGAACGTGCTGTACCGAGCTGCCCGTCAAGCCGATCGCTGATGCACCCTGCAGATTGGTAAGACCGCCGTAGCCGATCTGATTCAGCGTCATATTGGGCACGCCACGGTAGATCAGCAGACTCTGGCTTTCCCAGTGCGAAGCGTAGCGGGCACCCACCAGCAACTCGTTGAAGAAGCCGTCGAAATCCTTGCTGAAATCAAGTTGACCGTATTCGTCGCGCGCCTTGTACAGCTTGTAGCCGATGTTGCCGCCGAAATCATTGTCGGCCCAGTAGTTCGGATTGTTGGCCGTGGACGGATCCGTATACGTAAAGCCGTTCGGAATGCTCCAGTTGAAGCCGCCGCCGTAGAACAGCTCCTTGAAGGCCTGGCTGATGTGATTTTCGGATGTGCTTACGCCAGCCTGCCCACCAAGGCGCCAGCCGTCACCATAGTAGTTCGCACGCAGGTCGATACCCTTGGTGCGGATGAATGAATGACGCGCATCGTTGTCCTGGAAGCTCTCGGCAGTGCTCGTGCAAGAGGTTGCCTGGTAGCACGGCGTACCGACCTGGGTACCGGAAGTGACAATGCCGTTGGGACCGGCAGTCAGGTGCGAGATGCCGGCGAAGTTGAAACCGGCAATCGGATACAACGACGTGTTGAGGTTGTTCAGATTGTCGTTCATGTACATCAAGCTGAGCGTGCTATCGAAATGCTCGTTCGGCTTGTACTGCAGATTGACCAGGATGCTGTTGCGCTTTTCGATCTGCTGGAAGTTGGCGGAGTTGATTTCCGTCGGCATCTGATCTGAGCCCTTGAGCTGACCGGACGCAACTTCAGCCGCAATGGCGGGATTCACCGCCGCGATCGACGACACGGGCGTGTAGCTGAAAATTTCCTGGCCCTGGCGCGAGGTGTCCTGCTCATAGTGCTGCGCGGAAACATCGACGCCGAAGGTCTTGGAATCGTTGTGCCAGCTGTAGAACACCGAACCGTTCGGACGGTTCTTGTCGGTCATGTCGTTGTAGTTCGTACCAAACGAACCGCTGAGTGTGTTGGCCGGCACGTCGAGCGGCTGCACCGTGTGCATGAACACCGAGCCACCAAGGCTGCCTTCCGGCAGACGTGCTTCAGGGCTCTTGTAGACTTCCAGCTTGCCCAGGATTTCCGCCGGCAGCAGCGAATAGTTGAAGCCGCGATTCGGGCTGTCGCCATACAACCAAAGCGCTTGCGCCACCGGGTGGCCGTCGAGGTAAGTGAGGTTCAAGCTCGGGTCGATGCCATCGATGCTCACGCGCTGGGTCGCGGCGAGTGAATGGTCGAGCGTGACGCCAGGCACTTCTTCCAGCGCTTCAGCCACGTTGGTGGCGGGGAACTTGCCAATGTCCGTGGCGGTAATCGCATCGACGATGGCATCGGCATTGCGCTTCGTATCCATCGATGCCTGCAAGCTGGCGCGGATACCCGTGACCGTCACCGTCGAGAGCTGGGTGACCTGGGCTTTTTTGGCACGTTCGGCTTGCTGCTCCGTCTGACCGTTGTTGGTGCTGCTGGTGCCGGTCGTTGCGGTTTGACTCGTATCCTGTGCATGCAACGCACCGGACAGACAACATAGGCCGGCGATAATGCTCGCGGCGAGCAGGGACTTGCGATGTGACATGGCTTCCTCCCCTCAGAGGCGTTTTTTCAGCACGGAATATGTTCGCGGCATGTCCGTACTGCGTGGCGTATGGGCTTTCGCCCGGTTCGTTTCAGAACACTTCCTCAACCCTTTACATCTCTCACGCACACATCAGTGCGCGTGCTGACCATCCAGATACAAACCAGCAGCGCCGATCACGCCGAGCTGGCCATGCTCCATCAGTCGAACAGGTACTTGCTGCAGAAAAGGGCGCATGACGCCCTTGTTGAAATAGCGCTCGGCGAACGTGCTCGACAGCAACAAGTCGCGTATCTGCGGCAGGATGCCGCCCGCGAGGTATACCCCGCCGCGCGCGCCGTAGAGCATCACGAGATCGCCGACAAAGCTGCCGAGCAATCCGCAGAACACGTTCAAGGCTTCAACCGCGGCAGCATCCGTGCGCTCCACGGCGTTGCGCGTGACGTCGGACGGCAGTTGCAGGTTTGACGTTACGCCACGCAAGGCGCAGATGGCGTTGTACAGATTCAGCAGGCCGGGGCCGGACAACACGTGCTCGAAAGAAACGTAAGAGCGATTGCGCGCCAGCCAGCGCAGTATTTCGATTTCCAATTCGTTGCCGGGCGCCAATGAAACCTGCCCTGCTTCGGTGGCCAGCACGGTGGCGTGCGGCTTGCCTGGCAACAGCACAGCCGAACCCATACCCGTGCCCGGCCCCATCACCAGCACCGGACCGGGCACCTGCGGCGCACTGGTTTCGATCACCGGCACGGTATCGGCCTGGGTCATGAACTGCGTGGCGTAGGCAACCGCCTCAAAATCGTTGATGACGGCAAGACGGGAAATGCCCAGGCTTTCGCGGATATCGCGTATCGATACAGGCCACGGCAGGTTGTCGTTGACGATGGCATCGCCGAGCACATAACCGGCACTGGCGACGGCGCAATGCTCGACATGCGTATCTGCGCTGAGCTGTGCGACGAAATCCTTCAACACCGCGGTGAGGCTTGGCCATTCGGCGCAGGCATAGCGGCGGTATTCCAGCACCGTCACGGGGCGACGGCCATCCGGATGCGGGCTGACCAGCCCGATGCGGGCGTGCGTACCGCCGACATCGGCGGCCAGAAACGCCGGTTCCGGTGATAACGCCGATTGCGCCTTGCCATGTACCACAGCCTGAGCCACGCCCCCTCCTCACGCTTTTTTTCGCACCTCCCCTACAGAACTTGCAGGGCAACCCTCTAGGTACGTTTCGGTGACGGAGTCTGGTCAGGAATGACAACGCTGTCAACAGGTGGAAACACAAGCACGCTAGCGACCTGTGCCGCAGTGCGAAATGCCATGCCGCATGGTTACATCTGCAAGTTTTTAACCCTTTGACAGATGGTCATTTTTAGATCAATCATGTAGGCCAAATGGCCTATCCTTGCAACTGCTGCGACGCACCACGTCGAGGCGCTCGTTGGAGCCAAATGACGCACGTTGTCGGTGCTGCAAAAAGCCTTTGATTGACAACGTTGTGCCTTGAGGACAATAAAGGTCGTTACGGTGATGTCGGTTGTCGGCATCGGGTTCTGTCACGGGGAAAGCGCTACATGTCGTCCACCACTTACACCGCCGACGCGCCACGCACGTCGACCTTGTTGCCGATGATGATCATCGGCGTGTTGTTCTTCATCATGGGCTTTTTCACCTGGCTCAACGGGCCGCTGATTTCGTTCGTCAAAGTGGCTTTCACGCTGGACGACATCAACGCGTTTCTAGTCCCCTTTGCGTTCTACGTTTCCTATTTCGTACTCGCGTTACCCGCTGGCGCAGTGCTTAAACGCACAGGCATGAAAAAAGGCATGGTGCTGGGTCTTTTCATCATGGCGATCGGTGCGGCGCTGTTCGGCGAGTTCGTGCGCATTCGCATCTACCCGGGTGCACTCGCCGGTTTGTTCGTGATCGGCGCAGGCTTGTCGCTGCTGCAGACCGCCTCCAACCCCTACATCAGCATTCTTGGTCCCATCGACAGTGCTGCGCAGCGCATTGCCCTGATGGGCATCTGCAACAAAGTGGCCGGCGCACTGGCGCCGCTGGCATTCGGCGCGCTGGTCATGAAGGGTATTGATACCTTTCTGGGCCAGGTGACCGGCATGGCCGAAGGTCCGGCGCGCGAAGGCCTGCTCAATGACTTTGCCGCACGCGTGTTCTGGCCCTATATGAGCCTGGCCGGCATGCTGGTGGTGTTGGCCATCTGGATCCTGCTTTCCTCGCTGCCGGAGATCAAACCTTCCGGCGCCAACAGCGAACGCTCGATCGGGCATGGCAAAGGCGGCATTTTCAGCTTCCCGCACCTGTGGCTGGGTGTGCTTTGCCTATTCCTCTACGTCGGTGTGGAAGTGATGGCAGGCGATGCCATCAACACCTACGGCCAAGGCTTCGGCCTGCCGCTGGCAGTGACCTCGCACTTCACCACCTACACCATGGCGGCGATGCTGGCGGGTTATCTGCTCGGCTCCGCATTGATTCCGCGCGTCATCTCGCAACAGAGCTATCTGGCTGTGTCGGCGGTGCTCGGCGTGCTGTTCGCCATCGGCGCCTACGTCACGCACGGCTATGTATCGGTGGCCTTTGTTGCCGCACTCGGCTTTGCCAACGCCATGATGTGGCCGGCCATTTTCCCTCTGGCGATCAAGGGGTTGGGCAGCCATACCGAGCTGGGTTCGGCGGTGCTGATCATGGGCATCGTCGGCGGGGCGCTGCTGCCGCAGGCGTTCGTGCACCTGAAGCAATACATCGACTTCCAGCTCGCGTTCGTGATTGTCATCGTGCCGTGCTATCTCTACATCCTTTACTACGGAATGCGCGGCCACAACGTGGGCACTCACGCTGGTTAAGGCGGCTTCGTGAAGTCAGGCGCACACCCTTTCACCACCAATAAGCCGGGTCACTGGGCTACGATGCCCACCCGATACCCGGGAGGATCTCTCGTTGCACAGCCCCACCATCAAGGACGTCGCCAAACACGCCGGCGTTTCGTTGAAGACGGTTTCCCGCGTCATCAACCACGAGGCGGCCGTACGACCCGAGACCCGCGAGAAGGTGGAACGGGCGATCGAGCAGCTTGGTTACCATCCGGATCCTTCCGCACGCAGCTTGCGCAGCAGTTCGCATGCGTATGCGATCGGCCTGGTGTACGACAACCCGAACGCGCACTACGTGATCGACATGCAGAACGGCGTGCTGTCGGCCTGCCGCGAGCGCGGTTTCGGCTTGCAGATCTATCCCTGCGATTCGACCGCGCCGGGCCTGGCGGAGGAACTGGTCTCGCTGGTGCAGCGCGCACGCCTGGCCGGACTGATCCTGGCGCCGCCGATGTCGGAGCAATCCGCCCTGCTCGCCACGCTGAAGGCGAACGATGTGGATTTCGTGCGCATCATCGCCGCACGCGAAGACCCCAAGGACAGCATGCCCTGCGTATACGTGGACGACCACGACGCGGCCTATGCGATTACCGAGCATTTGATCCAACTCGGGCATACGCGCATCGGTTTTTTGTGGGGCGAACCGCATCACCGCTCCAGTCCGGAGCGCTACCAGGGCTACGCGGATGCGCTGAAGGATTACGGTATTCCGCTCAATCGCAAGCTGATTCTGCCGGGACGCTACGCCTTCGACGACGGCTTTCGCGGCGCACGCAAATTGCTGGCGCTGAAAGAGCCGCCCACCGCGATCTTCGGCTGCAACGACGAGATTGCCGCAGGCGTGCTGGCCGCGGCGCGTTCGGCGGGCCTGGATGTGCCGTGGGATCTTTCCATTGCCGGGTTCGAGGACAGCCCGTTCTCCAAGCAGGCGTGGCCGGCGCTGACCACGGCGCGGCAATCGACCAGCGAGATCGGGCGGCATGCGGCGCTGCGCTTGATCAGCGGTTTGCAGCACGAAAACAGCAACGAGTTGGCCAACGAAGGTTTCATGCCGGAACTGGTGGTGCGCGGATCGACGGCGCCGCCGCGGCAGACCTGATCGTCCAGTCTTATCTCTCACCTGAATCCTTTCCCCCGACAGGGAGAGGAAAGGCTTACTGCGTCTTATCTTTTCCGGAGTTTCCATGAAATCCGCTCGTGACACCCTGATGTACAACGAGGCGCAGGAAAGCGCCGCTACCGTCGAACGGCAGCTCACGCAAAACGCAGCGATCCTCAAAGCGCTCGGCGAACGACTGCGCGCGAATCCGCCGCGCTTCATCGTCACCTGCGCGCGCGGCAGCTCCGATCACGCTGCGGCGTATGCGAAATACGTCTTCGAAACACGGCTCAACCTGGTCACCGCCTCCGCGTCGCCATCCATCGCGTCCATCTACGATGCGAACCTCAAGCTCGATGGCGCGCTGTTCGTGGCGATTTCGCAATCGGGCAAGAGCCCCGATCTGCTGCGCAGCGCAGAAGCAGCAAAGCAGGCCGGTGCTTACGTGATTGCGCTGGTGAACGTTGAAGATTCACCGCTCGCAGCCCTGGCCGACACGGTGGTTCCGCTGCGCGCCGGCCCCGAACGCAGCGTGGCGGCGACCAAGAGCTATCTCGCCACGCTCGCTGCCGTGCTGCAGCTGACGGCGCATTGGTCCAATGACGACAAACTGCATGCCGCGATCGCGCGTCTGCCCGACGATCTGCGCCGCGGCTGGGATGGCGACTGGAGCGCGCTGGAGCAAGGGCTGGTCGGCGTGCACAACCTGTTCGTCGTCGGCCGTGGCTACGGTTTCGGCGCCGCGTTGGAAGCGGCACTCAAGCTCAAGGAAACCTGTGGTCTGCATGCCGAGGCATTCAGCGCCGCTGAAGTGAAGCATGGCCCGATGGCGCTGGTGGGCGAAGGCTTTCCGGTGCTGTTCCTCGCACAGGACGATGGCACGCTGGAAAACACGCTCGCCGTCGCCAACGAATTCCGTTCGCGCGGTGCACGCGTGTGGGTGGCGGCGCCTGGTGCACAAGGCCCTGATGCACTGCCGCTGCCTGGCGGCATCGATCCGATCGTCACGCCGCTGCTGGCCGTGCAAAGTTTCTATCGCGCCGCCAGCGCCTTGTCGCTGGCACGCGGCTACGATCCGGACGTACCACCGCATCTGCGCAAGGTCACGGAGACGGTGTGATGCCTCCGAATCCGCTTATCGCCCTCGTCAACGGCCGCGTGCTCGGCGACCACGGCCCCCGCGAAGGCCTGGCTGTGCTGGTACGCGGCAAGCGCATCGTCGCGATCGTTGCGCATGACGATCCACGCCTTGCCGATGCGCAGAAACACGATCTGCATGGCCATCTTTTGCTGCCTGGCTTTATCGACGTGCAGGTGAACGGCGGCGGTGGCTTGCTGTTCAACGATGATCCCAGCGTGGATACCTTGCGCGGCATCGTCGAAGCGCATCGCCAGTTCGGCACCACCGGCATGCTGCCTACGCTGATCACCGATACGGCAGACATCATGCGCGCCGCGTTGCAGGCCGTAGACGATGCGATCGAGCAGCGCGTGCCGGGCATTCTCGGCATCCACGTGGAAGGGCCCTTCCTCGCCAATGCGCGCAAGGGCATTCACAACGCCGACCTGTTCCGGCTGCCAGATGATGACGATGTCGAAGCGCTGATCGCTCCGCACAAAGGTCCGGTGATGCTGACGTTGGCACCGGACCAGGTACCGCTGCCGGTCATCGCACGCCTGGCTGGCGCCGGCGTGGTCGTCGTCGCCGGCCATACCGCCGCCGATTACGCCACCACACGCGCCGCGCTGGATGCCGGGGTGTGCGGCTTCACCCATCTCTACAACGCCATGACGCCACTCGCCAGCCGCGATCCGGGTGTCGTGGGTGCCGCGCTGGACGATCCATATAGCTGGTGCGGTTTGATCGTAGACGGCCACCATGTGCATCCCGCGACGCTGCGCGTCGCCATCGCAGCCAAGCAGCGCGGCAAATGCGTACTGGTCACCGACGCCATGCCGCCCGTCGGCAGCGCCCGCCCCGACTACGTGCTCAACGGCCAGACCATCATCATGCGCGACGGCATTTGCCAAAACGAAGCCGGCGTGCTGGCGGGTTCCGGCTTGGACATGGCGAGCGCCGTGCGCCATACCGTGCAGATGCTTGGCTTGCCGCTTGCGGAAGCATCACGGATGGCTAGCGGCTATCCGGCAGCGTGGATTGGGCTGGAACGCACGCATGGCCGGATAGCAGCCGGGTATCAAGCGGATTTTGCGGTGATGGATGACGCGCTGGTAGTGCGCGAGACGTGGGTAAACGGCGTCGCTTATCCGGCTACCGCGTAGGTTGGGGTGCAAACCCCAACATCGCTTCAAGTGGGCGGCGTTGTTGGGTTACGCTGCGCTAACCCAACCTACAACGGCATCTTCTTCGCTGTCTGTGCATAGGATGTACCATGCACCACCTCGACCAGGACACCCAGCAAGCCATCCAGCGCTTTCTAGCGCTGATCGCGTCACACTATTCGGTGGCCGGAGCCATTCTTTATGGCAGTCGGGCTCGCGGCACTCACCATCGCGATAGCAATGCGGACCTGGCCATTCTCCTTCAAGGTGAACACCAGCGTTTCCTCACCACCAAGCTGGCGATGGCTGATACGGCGTTCGATGTCCTGCTGGAGACCGGTATCAATATCTCGCCATTACCCATCTGGCTGGACGAGTGGGAACATCCCGAAAATTTCTCAAATCCAGAATTGCTTTGGAATATCGCTAAGGAAGGTATTCGTTTGTGAGCAAGCTTACACCGGCAGCGTTGATGGCAATTGAGGCCAGTTGAAAAATCTTCCCTGACCTCACTGATAAACACGCAGCCGATTAAAAACCCACCCGTAATACGACTTCACCAGCGCCTTGTCCGCACAATCGGCATACAAGCCGTTGCAACGCTCTCGCAATGACGTCAGCGCAGAAAAGTACGCATCCATCGGCAGGTCGGCAGCCTTCAACACCATGCCCGGCAGATGCGCAATATCCAGCATCGGATACGTCGGCAACGCTGCGCCGGGCACGTTGCTCTTGATCATGTAGTAGGTCAAGTAATCCTGATATGGCACCAGCGACGGCGGCAGGTTGCGCGGTAATGTGCGCATCAAATCGTCGAAGGAAGGCTGGTGATCGCCAAAATGCACCAGCACCGTCGGCTGCTCGCGATCCAGGAAATCGTGCTCCAACCCTTTCATCGCCACGTCGGAGTCGTGCACGCGCTGCAGGTAGGTATCGAAGTTCAACGCGGTAGCCGGCGGCAAGCCTTGCAGCAAATTCTGGAACTGCTTGGGCAAGGTCGACATCGGATCATCATGCGGGCCGTGCTGGTTGATGGTGAGGATCATCATGAAGATCGGCTGGCCCGGCTTCTTCAGCTTGTCGTAGACGCGCTTGGCGGCATCGAACATCTGGGCATCCGTTTCATCCCAATCGTCCAGGCCAAGCTCGCCGGCACCGTAGAAATGGTCTACGCCGTACGCCTTGTAGGCATCGCGCCCGTTGAGGAATTCGCCGTGCGTCGGGTAGATGGCCACCGTGAGATAACCGAGCTTTTTCAGCAGCCGCGGCAGCGAATCCTGCACGTGCGGGGCGAGCACATAAGGCGCATACATGCCGCCGGGCCCGAAGATGTCCTGCGGCATGCCGGTCAGTGCCGCAAACTCGCTGACCCAGGTGCCGCCGCCGAAGGTATGCACACGCATCACGCCGGTGCCGCGCGTGCGTGCATCGGGTTTGAACATGTCCAGGTGGCACTCAGGCACGGTGCAATGCGTAAAGGGCGCGGGATCGAAGGTGCTTTCTTCCAGCACCTGCACGATATCGGGATAGTGGCTGGGATCGACGGTCGACGGTACGTCGGTGGCGGTCGACTGCCAATCACGTGCCGCCGTTGCAGTATCGGATGTGGCCGGCACGTGTACGCTGGAATCACGCAGATTCACGAAGAAATTGGTGAGATCCGCATCATCGGACATCTTTTCCCACGTGCCGCGCGCATGCACTCGTTCGAAGGGACCGGTGGGCAGCAGGCAGATCCAGAACGCCAGCACACTCAACACTATCCCGGCCACACGCAGCAAAGCACGCGGCGCCTTGCGCCAATGTTGCAACAATGCCCGATCGCAATACCACGCCAGCCACAACACGATCGGTACGGCGATGACGACGCACAGGCCAACGCTGTAGATGTCCGGATAGCGCCGCAAGGTTTCGAACAAGCTGGAACGCACGTAGTACACGAAATCCGCCGGCATCAGCGGCGATTCCAGGTACTCCTCTTTCAACACGGTGATGGCACGCAGCAGCAGGAACAGTCCGCCGCTGAACACCAGCGCGAAAGCCATGCGTGCAAACACAAACAGCGACACGCCGAACACGCACAGCATCAGCGTGAATACGAACGCACGCTGCTCCAGCAACGGCTCCTGCCACGCGGTAAACCACACGCAGACGGCAAAAAAGCCCCAAGCGCAAACAGCAGCTATGCGGTTTCGCGAGGCGCGAAACGGAATCAACGGCATGGGTGTCCCCTGGATCGGCAGCGCCGGGAAAGGCGCTTTCTTCTGGTTGTCAAAGTCGCGTCATTTTAGTGTCTTTTGACCGCCACATAGAGGACACGGCAGACGCGAACTGTCACCCATATCTGCTAGGTTCATGCATTTGACGCTCCCGAACCTGCCCCATGCGCCAACGTTCCCGCCTCACCGCCCTTGCCGCTGCCCTCCTCCTGGCCGGATGCGCCAGCCAGCCACACTCCGCACAACCCCAGGCCCAGCCGCTGCCGGATGGTCTGCGTGCCGATATCGCCGTGCTGGAAACCACCGACCTTCACTCCAACATCCTCAGCTATGACTACTACAAGCAGAAAGCCGACCCGACGCTGGGCTTCGAGCGCACCGTCACCCTGATCCGCAAGGCACGCGAGCAGTACACCAACAGCATGCTGTTCGACGCCGGCGACACCATCCAGGGCAGCGTGCTGGCCGATTACCAGGCCCAGGTGCAAAAGGTCGGATGCGGAGAGGAACTCGCGATCTACAAGGCCATGGACGCGGTGGGCTACGACGGCGGCACCATCGGCAACCACGAATTCAACTATGGCCTGCCCTTCCTCTCGCAGGTCACCGGCACACCGATGAATGTGGATGGCGGCGCCGCCCAACACTGCGCCGGCCCGCACTATCCGCTGGTGCTGGCGAACGTGAACAGCGTCCGCGACGGCAAGCCGATCTTCCAGCCGTGGACCATCGTGAAGCGCAAGATCGCCGCCTTCACACCGGATGGCAGCAAGCTCAGCGTGCCGTTGAAGATCGCCATCATCGGCTTTACGCCGCCGCCGATCATGCAGTGGGACAAGCAGAACCTGCAGGGCAAGGTGACCGTCACCGGCGTGGTGGAAGCGGCGCAGAAATACATGCCTGAGATCCAGGCGCAGCATCCCGACCTGGTGATCGCCATCCTGCACGGCGGGATGAATACCTCGGCATATACCGCCGATATGGAAAACGGCGGCTGGTATCTGGCAGGCGTGCCTGGCATCGATGTGCTGCTGATGGGACATGAGCACACCGACTTCCCCGGCCCACGTTTCGCCAACATGCCGGAGGTCGACGACGAGCACGGCTTCGTGCGCGGCGTGCCGGCCGTGATGGGCGGGTTCTTCGGCAAGGACCTGGGCGTGATCCGGCTGGCCATGATGCGCCAGCAAGGCCATTGGGTGATCGACAAGAGCAAGACCTTCAGCCAGGTGTGGCCGATCTGTCCGCCCATGCTGATCGCGGGCAAGCCCACGATTTCCGCATCGAACTGCGTGCCGGCCGATCCGCAGATTTCGCTGGTGGTGGGCAAGACCCAGCAAGCCGCGATCGATTACGTCAACACACCGATCGGCCAGGGCGCGGTGCGCATGAGCAGCTATTTCGCCGACGAAGGCGACATGAGCGCGCTGGCTCCCGTGAATGCAGCGCAGATCGATGATGTGCGGCATGAACTGCCTGCCACGCATCCGGAACTGGCAAACGCGCCAGTGCTAGCCGCAGCGGCAGCATTCCGCAATGGCTTTGGCGGACCTGACGACTACACCGACGTGCAACCCGGCCCACTCACGCTACGTAGCGCGGCGGATCTGTACTTCTATCCGAACACGCTGTCGGCCGTGAAAATCGATGGCGCCGCACTCAAGGCCTGGCTGGAAAAATCCGCCGAGCGTTTCAACCGCATCGATCCCAAGGCGGAAGGCGAACAACAACTCGTCAACGCGAAATACCCTGGCTTCAATTTCGACCAGATCCAGGGCGGCATCCGCTACGTCATCGACGTATCCAAACCGGTGGGGCAGCGCATCGAAAAGCTGAGCTATCAAGGCAAACCCGTGACGCCATCGCAAACCTTCGTTGTCGTCACCAACAACTATCGCGCAAGTGGCGGCGGACGCTTCCCAGGCCTGGATGGCAGCAACATCGTGTTCGCTTCGCCGGATGGCACGCGCGAGATTCTTGCGCAATGGTTGAAGTCACATCCGACACTTAGCGTAGACGATCTACCGCACGCGTCGTGGCATTTCGCACGGCTGAAAACGAAAGGCACGGTGGTGTTCACGTCCGCCAGCGACAAACAATCGTTGGCGGAGGCCGATGGTTTGCACAACATCCGCCAGCTGCGCGACAACGGTGATGGTACGGCGGTATATGTTATCGACCTTTCGCACTGAGGCGGCAGAGCCCGTTCTTCGTAAATTGAGATGCAAACCCTGAGGTATTCCTACGTTTTTGAGCTACTCAAAAATGGGCTTTTCGCCGCCAATATCCACCATTTTTGCCTCAACGTCATTCCGGCGAAGGCCGGAATCCATGCTTCGCATTCACCATGGATTCCGGCCTTCGCCGGAATGACGGCTCGGTAATTTTGTAGCTCAAGGTTAGCTTGGTGACTTTTTTCAGATCATCGAGCAGAAAACGTAGGGATAACTCCGGGCGAAAACCTCAACCTGCATAGGCTGTCAGCAATGCGGGTGTTGCGTCCGCACCAATCGCTTCCACCGTCGCCTTCACCACGTAAAGATTAGCTGGGACGATTCTTCTCCCCGATTAAAGCATTCGAGAACATTCGACCCACTCTTGGGTCGATCGCGGAGGTGAACCTGTCCCCGTTTTTGGAAGTGAACCTGATCCCGTTTTTGTAGCAACTCCCCGCTTTACACATCCATTTTATTGCCTGAATGCAACGCTTCAGGTGCGGTCGCCATTCCGCGTGTCCTTCAACAAGGAGACCAAGTTATGAACGACGATATTGTGGCAAAACTCCAGCAGTACGCCGGAACCAATACAGCGGTAACGGTCGGTGGAAATTTCCCCGGCGCGATAAATGCCACCACCTACCAGGGAACCGTGTCGCAGGTAGACACCGATGGGGGAACCGTCACGATACATAACACCGTCTATAACAGAGACAATGATGTATCGCTTGATCAAATAGATTTCATGACCTACCCGGGTGGGTCAATCCCTTCGGGTGGGCCATAATGGTGGCATTCCTGTCCGGATGTGCAGGCATGGCATGAGGCAATGAGGAATACGGAGAGACCTGACATCCCTTCATGATATCGCTGCATTTCAAACGGGTTGCTTGCCGTTCGCAAGCAACCCGCTTTCGTTTCGATGCCAATGCACAACGTTCTCGCGCCGTATGAATTCGATGGACTTGCTTGAATCCTGCCAAGCCAATGTCATCGGAAAGCATCCGCGCCGCTCCAGAAACAAAATCTATTCAATGATTTTTCCGTCAGCGACGGCACAACGCAGATACATTGAGCAGACAGCAAGCTTCTGTAGGTTCGAATGTAAACCCTGATATCGCCAGTTACTAAGCGCCTCGTTTGTAGCTCGTAGGGTGGGGTGCAAACCCCAGCATCGTGCACCATCAAGCGTGGCAACGTTGGAGTTTGCACCCCAACCTACGTAAGCACGGCGAACGTGCAGATACGACATAAAGTTTCCCCTGAAACTTTTATCCCTTGACCTCATGCAATAGTTTCATTAGGCAACTGTTGACAGCCGCTGCAGCGCACAACTATCGTCGGTTCCATGTCGCCCGCCTACACACCAGCACGCATCGATATCGCACCGGTCAACACCGGTCGGATGGGTGTTGCAGCGACAACGATCATCGCCACGATTATTACCACTACTACCGGAACCGGAACGACCGGGTCTGGGGTGGTGTCTGTGCGCGAATAGTCTTCACACGCAAACGGTCCCGCCCTCGACGAGGCGGGCCGGCACTCCCGACCGCCAGCGAGCTAGGGGCCTCTACCGGAGGCCGTCATGGAAAGCTGTGCATCACTCATCGCTGAACATCCCCACCGTCTGCCTCCGCTGCAGGCTGCCGTGTCGCGACGACGAACGCTGGCCGTCGGCCTGGTCGGCCCCGGGCGCGTCGGCGGCGTATTGCTTGCCCAGTTGCGCGCGGCGCAAGAGCGCCTGCTGCGCGAAGCAGGACTGGAACTGAAACTGTGCGGCGTCGCCGCCAGCCGCCGCATGTGGCTGGATTGCGACGATCCGGAACTCAATGCACAGCACGATGCACAGACCTGGCGCCCCACCGATCTCGACCAATTCGCCGCGCACGTTCGCGGCGAAGATGGCCGCCACGCGATGCTGATCGACTGCAGCGCAAGCGACACGGTGGCTTCGCAATATCCCTACTGGCTCGCTTCGGGCATGCACGTGGTAACGCCGAACAAACTGGCCAGCAGCGGCCCGCTCTCGCGTTGGCAGGCAATCCGCGCTGCGAGCCAGCATGGTGGACGCTTCCGCTATGAGGCAACCGTATGCGCCGGCTTGCCGGTGGTGCAAACGCTGCGCGATCTGCTCGACACCGGCGATCAGTTGCTCTCCGTGGAAGGCATGTTCTCCGGCACGCTGGCATGGCTCTGCTGCCACTACGACGGTAAACGTCCGTTCTCCGCGCTGGTGCGCGAAGCGCATGCGCTGGGTTATACGGAGCCCGATCCGCGTGACGATCTGTCCGGCATGGACGTGGCGCGCAAGCTGGTGATCCTGGCGCGCGAAGCCGGCTGGCCGATGTCCCTGCATGACGTGGCGGTGGAAAGCCTGGTACCAGAGGAGCTGGCCGAGCTGCCGCTGGAAGAATTCATGGCACGCCTGGACGAACTCAACGCACCGATGGCCGTACGCCTGGCCGGAGCCCACGCTTGCCAGGGTGTGCTGCGCCATGTCGCCAGCCTCGACCGCAACGGCCGCGCCCAGGTCGGCCTGCAGGCACTGCCCTCCTCGCATCCGTTCGCGCACACGCGGCTTACGGATAACATCGTGCAATTCCGCACACAGCGTTACCGCGATAATCCGCTGCTGGTGCAAGGTCCCGGTGCCGGTCCCGAAGTGACGGCGGCCGGGATCTTCGCCGATCTGCTGCGCATCGCCGAATCGCTGGAGGTGCGCGCATGAACGCTCCTCTTGCCATGAAGCCCCCGATGTCCGCGCAACGCCTGCAAGCCGCCTCCGCTACCGCCTTTGCCAGCGTCGGCAACGTGGGCGTGGGTTTCGACATTCTTGGTCACTGCATCACGGGCGCAAGCGATCGTGTTGATGTGCGACGGATGGATGCACCCGCTGTGCGCGTGGCCGTTATTGATGGCTGCGTGGACGTGCTGCCGATGGATGCCGCGCAGAACACAGCCGGTGCCGCCCTGATGGCTTTGCGCAAAGCACTGGGCTTGCAGCACGGCTTCGAGATCTCGTTGCACAAAGGCATCGCGCTAGGTTCCGGCATGGGCGGCTCGGCCGCTTCGTGCGTAGCGGCGCTGGTGGCGGCGAATGCACTGCTGGAACGGCCGCTCTCGCGCGAATCGCTGTACGAGTTTGCGGTGGAGGGCGAGGCCGTAGCCAGTGGCGGACGCCATGGCGACAACGTCGGCCCAATGCTGCTGGGCGGCCTGGTGCTGGCCACGCGCGAACGCCTGGTACGCGTGCCCGTGCCGCCGAGCTGGCACTGCGCGCTGGTGCATCCGCATGCGGTGCTGGAAACACGCAAGGCTCGTGCCGCGCTGGCCGGCGACTACGCGCTGGGTGAATTCGTGGCGCAGTCGGCCAATCTTGCCTTGGTGCTTGCCGGTTGCTTCCGCAGCGATGCGGAACTGGTGCGTGAAGGTCTGAAAGATGTATTGGTGGAACCACGCCGCGCATCGCTGATCCCGAATTTCGCGCGCGTAAAGCAGGCGGCACTGGACCACAAAGCCCTGGGCGCCAGTATCTCCGGCGCCGGTCCCAGCGTGTTCGGCTGGTTCGAACATCGCGCGCAAGCCGAAGCCGCGGCCGAAGCCATGCGCAGCGCCTTTGCGGAGGTAGGGTTGGATAGTGACAGCTTCATCTCGCCGGTAGATGGCCCCGCCGCTACCCTTGTTCCTTCGGTTGACACAGGTGAGCATGCATGAGTGCAGCGTTGCGTTATCTCAGTACGCGCGGTGCGAGCCCGGCCGCAACGTTGAGCCAGGCGATTGCGGCGGGACTGGCGCCGGATGGCGGCTTGTATGTACCGGATCACTTGCCGACGCTGCGTGTCGAAGACTTCAAAGCCGACGGGAGTCTTGCCGAAACAGCCGCGACCTTGCTCGCGCCCTTTTTCGCCGGTGATGCACTGGCGGCCGAATTGCCAGCCATTTGCAACGAAGCACTGACATTCCCAACACCATTGCGGCCGCTGCCCCAGCATCCAAACACATCCGTGCTCGAGCTGTTCCATGGACCGACCGCCGCGTTCAAGGATGTCGGCGCCCGTTTTCTCGCCGCCTGCCTGCGTCGCGTGCGTGGCGATAGCACGACACCATTGACGATACTGGTGGCGACGTCCGGCGACACCGGTGCTGCGGTCGGTGCCGCATTTCATCGACAGCCGGGGATCGAAGTAGTGATTCTTTACCCCGATGGCCGCGTCTCGCCGCGCCAGGCGCATCAGCTCGGCTGTTTTGGCGACAACGTACAAGCACTGCGCGTGCAAGGGCGTTTCGACGATTGCCAGCGCATGGTGAAAGCCGCGTTGAACGATGCCGCGCTGCAGGCACAATCGCCGCTGTCTTCCGCCAACAGCATCAGCCTTGGCCGTCTGCTGCCGCAGATGAGCTACTACGCACATGCCGCATTGGCGTGGTGGCAGAAGCATCGCGAACCGCTGAATCTCGTCGTGCCCACCGGCAACCTGGGCAATGCACTGGCGGCCGTGTGGGTGCGTGCGATGGGTTTGCCGCTGGGGCAGATTCGCCTCGCTTGCAACGCCAACGAAACGCTGCCGGATTTCTTTGCCGGCCATGACTACACGCCACGCCAGGCCGTCGCGACGCTGGCCAATGCGATGGACGTGGGTGCACCCAGCAATTTCGAGCGTCTGCTCTGGACCTATCCGGACGCGAATGAACTGCGCCATGCATTTGAAGCGCAAAGCGTGGACGATCGCACCATCACCGCAACCATTTCCTTGCACGCACACGAGCATGGCGAAGTGTTCTGCCCACACACCGCTACGGCGATGCACGTGCTGGATCAACGGCGCGCTGCCGGTGACAACGCACCGTGGGCAGTCGTGGCGACCGCACACCCTGCGAAGTTCGAAAGCGTGGTTGAGCCCTTGGTCGGCAAGCCGGTGGAAGTGCCGCCTGCGTTGGCGGCGATGCTGCAGCGACCGGCGGCGGCGGAGCCTATGGTCGCGGGAGATGGCGTGTTGCGGGAGTGGTTGTTGAACAGGGTGGCTCAGTACGTGGCGTTGCCATCCTGAAGGCAAGCCTCAGTTTGTAGGTTGGGGTGCAAACCCCAACATTGCGATCCAGGAAGGCGTAGCCATGTTGGGGTTTGCACCCCAACCTACGTGCGATAGCGTTCCAAAGCATCGCCAAGCATTTCTTTCAGCGGCGCAAGGTGAGGCGCGTACTTCGTCCACTGATCGAGGCCATCGCGGAAGATCGGCTGGCGTACCTGCTCGGAACTGGCCGTGCGCACACTGCGCTCGGTCTTATGGAACGCCAGACAACCCATCTCGAATGGCAGACCGCAGAAATCGAGAATGCGGCGTACGCTGCCTTCCAAGTCATCGACCACGTCTTCGTGATGGATACGCAATACACGGCCCGGCAAAGCGTCATCCCAGTGTTGCATCAGGTCGAGATAAGTACGGTAGTAACGCGCGATATCCTCGACGCTGTAGGTGAACTCCTGACCGGCAGCAAAAAGCTGCTTGAGATTGCTGAAGCAGCAAGCCATGGGTTCGCGGCGCGCATCGATGATTTTCGCGTTCGGCAGCATCAAGTGGATCAGGCCAAGATGCCGGAAGTTGTTCGGCATCTTGTCGATGAAGTAAGGCTTGCCGCTGCGATAGATGCGGGTGTCATGCAGGTACTTCTCACCGAGTTTGCGGAAATCCTCGGGCTGCATCTCGGCAAGCACCCCTGGATAGCGCGGATCATCCAGATTCGGATCACGCCCCTGCAGATCGAGCACGATGCGGGGGATATCGGCCAGTTCCTGCGTACCCTCGACATGCGAGTGCGAGGCGAGAATCTGCTCGATCAGGGTCGAACCCGCACGCGGCAGGCCGACGATGAATATCGGATCGGAACTCGGATCACCCGCACTTGCGCGGCTTGCCAGAAACTCCCCGGTGCACACCTCGATCTGCCTGCGCGTATTGGTTTCGATGATCTCCGGGCGATAGCGGCTTTCGGAACGCTTGAGCGCGTTGCCTTGTTCGTAATGGCGCCACGATTCGGCGTAATCACCACGATCTTCCAGCGCCTTGCCTAGCGCGAAGCACAGATGGTAGCGGTCAGCCAGCGGCGTATCGCGCGAGGCTTCTTCGTCACGCATGCGCGCGATTTCATCGTCGGAGAAACGGTAGGTCTTGAGGTTCGCCAAACTCCAGTACGCGTCACCAAAGTTGGAACGCGCCGTGGTGGCCGCACGATACGCGTCGATCGCCTCGGCCTGCTTGCCTTGCGTCTTCAGCGAATGAGCCAACGACAGGTGCAGGTCAGCTGCACCAGGCATGTCGCGCAAAAGTTCCCGATAGAGCGTGATCGCGCGCTCGTGTTCACCCAGGCCGACGCTCGCACTGGCGTAAAGCGTGCGATAGTCGAGATGGTTGGGCTCGATAGCCAGCAGCTTTTCGATCTCTTCGCAGGCGCGCTGATACAAATGTCGTTCGAACAGTACGCATGCATAGTCATAGCGTGCCGTTCGGTAATCCGGAGCGATCTTCAATACCGCTTCGAGCAGAATCTCAGCGTCATCGAGCACATCGCGCGCCAGGCCGATGCGTGCAAGCAGGCGCATGGCTTCGACATCGTTGCCCACACGCAGCAGATAGGGACGAATGACGTTTTCCGCCGGTTCCAGATCACCATCCGAGAACAGGCCGGTGGCGTGGACAACGTCGGGCGCCAGCCGCTTGAGTGTGGCGACATGCGCCGCTGCCGTCGCGGCATGGGCCGTGTCGCCGACCATGCGATACAGGCCTTCGAGCATGTGCCAGCTCGCCGGCAAGGCGGGATTGATGTTGACGGCACGCAACAAGGCATCGATCGCGCGCGGCGCATCGCGCATCGCTACATAGCAGAGGCCCCGCTCTTCATGCAGGCGGCTGAAATGGGGATAGCCCTGTTCCAGTTGCGCCAATGTCGCCAGGGCAGCATCGATCTGGGCAAGGTAGCGCTGGTTCTTGGCGATCAGGTGGAGCACATCACGATGATCCGGCGCATCGGCGGCCAACGCCTGGGCAGCCTGCAGCGCCTGCGCATGCTGACCCTGCTGCTGCAGTTCGCGTATGCGTTGGATGCCCTGCTCCACCGATGTTTCGATCGCCGTGGCGTTCATGCGTAAACCTTAAAAAAAGAGGGTGGGCTTGCGCCCACCCAATTCTACTTGCAGTTGCGGAGTAAACAGATCAGAACTTGAAACCAACCTTCACGCCCAGTACGCGCGGGCGAATCGGCACTTCCGACTCGATGAACTGCGCCGAGGAGGTGAACACGCTGGCATGGTTGTTGGTCAGGTTGGTGCCGTAGAGCGACACGTTCCAGTTGTCCTTGGCCACACCGATCGATGCGTCGACGGTGGTGTAGCCGCCCTGCAGGTAACGCAGTTCCACGGTGGTGATGTCGGTCACGCCCGCGCCGTTCGGATAGGTCGCCGGCTGGTTGTACATCGAACCGGTGCGGTTGAAGCCGGCTTGCGCGAATGCCTTGAAACCGCCGCCGAACGTCCAGTCATAACGCAAGCGCATGTTGTACTGCGAACGGGGCGAGAAGGCCGGCACACTACCGACGTTGCCGAATGGATTGGCGAATGGCGTGTTGTCGCCAACGGCTCCGGTTTCGATGATGCACGAGTTGTACCCGGGTGATCCTGGAATATTGTTGACCAGGCACGGCGAGTTGGTCTGCTTGGCATGGTTGAGCGAACCGGAGCCCATGATGGTCAGGCCGTCGGTAATGCGACCCGTGAATTGCACTTCCAGGCCATCCACCTTGTAGTTCGGACCATTGACCGCGAAGGTGGTGTTACCCAGCACCAGCGGGTTGAAGAACTGCATCTGCACATTGTCCCAGCGCATGTCGTACGCGGAGGCGTTGAACAGCAAGCGGTCATCGAAGAATGTGGATTTGAAGCCGATTTCGTTGTTGGTCAGCGTGTCGGGCGCGTAGCTGATCGGCTTCTGGTACTGTGCCTCACCATCGAGCTTTGCCACTCCCGACGTCGTGCGGTTGAAGCCGCCCGGACGGAAGCCCTGCGAGAAGGTGTAGTACACCATCATATTCGGCGTGATGTTCCACTGCACGTTCGCGCGGCTCTTAAAGCCGTGATACGTCTTGTGGTAGTTCATCACCGTGTCGTTGCCCACGTAGGTGCCGTTGGGAACGTCGACCTGGGCGGCCGTGGTGTAGAACTCCGTACCGGTCTGCCATTCGGAATAATGGTAATAACGCGTGCCACCGGTGACGGTCAGCACATCCGGGATGATGTCATACGACATCGAGCCGAACGCCGCCTCCTGCTTGTAGCCGCGCTGCGCGTTTTCGCCGAAGGCCGTGCCAGCGGGAAGCGTGACACCCGGCGAAGACTCCGCGACGGCCACGCAGGGGTTGCCGCCGGCGAGGGCGGTGGCGAGGTTTTGCGGCGTACAGGAAGGAATGGTGAGGTAGTTGAACCGCATGTGGTCGTCGATGTTGAAGTCTTCATAGTACAGACCACCGATGACCCGGAAGCGACCGTCTTCGGGCGTGCTCAGCCGCAACTCGTGGCTCTGGTGCGAGCTGCTAACCGTGTCGTTCCAATAACCGTTTGGCGAATAGCAGATCGGCTTGCCGGCGCTGGACAGACCTGCCGAGGTGCCGGTGCATTGGTAATACATGCCGCCCGCGCTGCGCGAGTAGTTGGTGTAGTCCTGCTGCTCGCTGATGCGGCGATTGGTATAACCGCCGGTGTACACCAGCGAGAGGTCGCCGATCTGGCCGTTCAAGGTCCAGGCCGTGTTGGTGAAATGGTCATTATTCCAGGCGGGCACGAAGGTGGTGATCTGATCGGTGCCAAGTCTCTGGCCGTCCGCGCCGATCGGATAGGTCGAGGCCTGACCTTTGGCATCCTGGTTCTGGTAACTCTCGGCGATCAGGAAGTTCCAGTCGTCGTTGAACTTATACAGTGCGGACAGGCGTGCACCCTGGGTGTCGACCGGATTCCAGTTGTTCTGTGCCACGGAATAGTTGTTGGCCACCGAGGTGCCACCGGCGGCGATATAGGGAGCCATGGCACCGCCACCGTCGGTCGGCTGGCGCGTGAACGTGCTTGGCACGTTGTCAATGTAACCGCCCTGATGATCGTTGTAGATCACGCCGCGTACCGCGAACGTACCAGGAATGATCGGCAGGTTCAGCACCGCGTTGGCCGAATTGTTCGGAGCGCCGCCGTCGGTTACGCCGGTGCTGGCTTCGGCGCTACCGCCGAACCGGGTGAGATTCGGTTGATTGGTGATGTAACGCACGGCACCGGCTTCGGCGCCACCGCCGAACAGGGTGCCCTGCGGGCCTTCGAGCACTTCGACGCGGTCCATGTCGACCATGTAGATGTCGAGATTGCGCGCCGGGAATTGCATGGATTGGTCGTCCAGATAGACGGCCACGTTCGGGAACGGTGCGATGGTCGCGCTGGACTGGTTACCGAGGAAGCCGGTACTCAGGCCGCGCATGTAGATGTTGCCCTGGCCAGGGCCGTTCGCGGCAAAGGTTACATTGGGCAGATATTTGATCAGGTCGTCGAACGACGTGGCGTTCAGCTGCTGCAACGTATTGCCGCTGAATGCCTGAATCGTGATCGGCACGTCCTGCATGTCTTGAGCCATATGCTGCGCAGTGACGGTTACGACGCCGAGCATGGCTGCCTGGGCCGACGTTGTCTTGTTCGGCTGGCTGGTGGTGGCCGGCTGGGTGGCTGTAGCCGGTTGCTCGGTCGGAGCAGGCGGAGTCGTGCCGTCGGCATAGGACACACGACTCACCGCGAGCGCGGCCAGCACCGCGCAGGTGATTGGATTGATCTTCAAGGTGGTATCCCCCAAGGGTGTTATAGCCGGAAGGCGCCGGCACAAAGGCCTGATACTGCAGCTAAGCAAAGGCTAAAGAACGGCGATGAAACGCTTATGACGTGGTCTAGCCAAGTTCGCTGGCTGTCTATGTCTTTTGCTTACCCTAACGAGTAAAACGGACCGGCACGTGGCCATGTACGCAGGCATCATGCATTGCAGTGTGCGCATGAAATTGCGGTCGATGACACGTAGGTTGGGGTGCAAACCCCAACATTGGGATGCACGTGCGCAGGAAGATGTTGGGGTTTGCACCCCAACCTACGCACTACATCGAATAAAACGATTAGAACGCGCGCTCCCCGCGCACCCACACATGGCGCACGATGGGCAGATCATCCACGGCGCGCATGCGCACCACGTCTGCGCGCATGCCGGCTTTCAACGAGCCGCGATCACCAAAGCCAAGCGCTTTCGCAGGATTACGACTTACCGTCGCCATCGCCTTGTGCATCGACCAACCAGCCTTGGTGTGCAGCATGAACGCGCCGTGCAGCAAGCTGGCCGGCACATAATCGGATGACAGCATGTCCAGGCGATTGGTGCGCGCCAGGTCCAGTGCCGCGACATTGCCCGAGTGCGAACCGCCGCGAACGACATTCGGCGCGCCCATGACCGTGGTGAGCCCACGCGTATGCGCCGCATCGGCAGCTTCTTGCGTGGTGGGGAATTCCGAAATCGTCACACCGATACGATGCGCGTGCTCCACCTGTTGCGTGTCCGTATCGTCGTGGCTGGCCAGCACCATGTTGCGGCCCTGGATCATGTTCAACACGATGTTTTCGTGTTTTGCGCTGTAGTGCGCCTGCTGCTCGGTACGCCGCTTTACGACGTCGGCGAATTCGTCTTCCGTCCAGCTCATGTGATTCTTGCTGTAGTACTTGCGGTATTGCCCCAGATCGCGGTATTGGCGTTGGCCCGGCGTGTGATCCATCAGCGACACCAGGCGCACGCTGCCGTGATTCATCAACGGCTCCAGCGCTTCGATCAGGCGCGGGTAGGCCAGCTCGCAGCGCAAGTGAATCCAGTGGTCCGCGCGTAGGGCGCCGGTTGCCTGGCCTTCCAGAATCGCATCGTAGGTGCTGCGCAAGGTTTCGATGCGCACGCTTTCTTCTTCCAGATCGCCCACTGACAACGCATCGAACACCGTCGTAATGCCTGCCGCCGCCACCTGTGCATCATGCGTCAACACAGCGGGAATCGACGGCCAGATCACGCCAGCACGCGGCATGAGGTGCTTTTCAAGATTGTCGGTGTGCAGCTCGACCAGGCCGGGGATGATGTAATCGCCTTCGCAATCGATCGCACCTGGTGCCTGGGTCGAACCGTCTTCCACCAGGCGGATGATGCCATTGCGGGCGATAAGGGTGCCGTGAATCACGCTGTCGTCGAGCACGATGCGGGCATTGGTCAAAACGAGATCGTTCATGGTCATCTCAACGCAGATAGGCAGCAATAACGGATTGATGGGCGTTGTGCATCAGGCGGCTTCGAGCGCTTGCATCGGGAACAGGCGGGTAGCGACGCGATCGCGCATGTCCTCGTCGTGGAAGATGCCGAGCACGGCGGAACCGGCACTGCGCGCTTCGGCCAACAGTTCCGCGACGACGGCGCGGTTATCGGCATCGAGCGATGCGGTCGGCTCGTCCAGCAGCAGAATCGGGCGCGGCACGATCAAGCCACGTGCAATGTTCACGCGCTGCTGTTCGCCGCCGGAAAACGTGCTGGGCGGAAGCTGCCACAAGCGTTCGGGCACATTCAGGCGGTCCAGCAGATACGCAGCCCGGCGCCGCGCTTGCTGGATATCGACGCCAAGCGCCACCAGTGGCTCGGCAACGATATCCAATGCAGGCACGCGCGGAATCACGCGCAGAAACTGGCTTACGTAACCCAGCGTATGGCGGCGAACCTCCAGCACCTGATGCGGCGTGGCCTTGGCCAGATCGAGCCAGCGATCCTGGTGCCGTACATGCACGGCGCCGAGACTGGGGCGATAGTTGGCATAGATCACGCGCAGCAAGGTGCTCTTGCCCGCGCCCGACGGACCGGACAACACCACGCATTCGCCGGCATGCAACTGCAGGTCGAGCCCACGCAGCACATTCAGGCGCGCGCCCTGCTGCTGGTGCAATTCAAACGACTTGCTAAGGTCGCGCAGTTCTAGCATCAAGGCGGCAGTCATGTCGTCAGTACCGAAGAAACGAGCAATTGCGTGTACGGATGTTGTGGATCGTCGAGTATTTGGTCGGTAAGGCCCGTTTCGACGACACGGCCGCCCTGCATCACCATCGTGCGCGCAGCGAGCAAGCGTGCCACGGCCAAGTCATGCGTCACCATCACGGCCGCCAGCCCCAGCTCGTTCACCAGTCGCCGCAACAGATCGAGAATGCGCGCCTGCACCGACACGTCCAGGCCGGCCGTGGGCTCGTCCATGAACACAAGGCGCGGTTGCGTGACGAGCGTGCGCGCAATTTGCAGACGCTGCTGCATGCCGCCGGAGAAACTGGTGGGCGCATCGTCGATGCGTGACGGATCGATCTCCACGCGTTCGAGCCAACTGCTTGCCATGTTGCGCAGCTGACTGTAGTGGCGCATGCCAAGCGCCATCAGTCGCTCGGCGACGTTGGCACCTGCGCTGACATTCAAGCGCAGGCCGTCACGCGGATTCTGGGTGACGAAGCCCCATTCCTCGCGCGCCAGGCGGCGGCGATCTGCTTCGCTCAACGCACCAAGCTCGAGCCATTCGCCGTCACGCTGGCGGTAACGCACGCTGCCGGCAGTGGGGGTGAGCTGTGCGGCCACGGCGTTGAGCAGGGTCGATTTACCCGAGCCCGATTCGCCGACGATGCACAGCAGCTCGCCCGGATGCAGGTCGAAGCTCACCGCCTCGCAACCGATGCGTGGACCGTAGTGAAGACTCAAGTCGCGGACTTGCAACAGCGCACTCATGCTTGTGCCTCCACGCGACGACCGCTGCAGTAGTCGGTATCGGAGCAAACGAACATGCGCGTACCGCGATCGTCCACGACCACCTCGTCGAGATAGCTGTCGCCCGATCCACATAATTCACACTGGTGTTCCCAGCGCTGAATCTCGAACGGATGGTCGTCGAAAGCCAGGCTTTCCACACGCGTGTACGGCGGAATGGCATAAAGGCGTTTCTCGCGTCCCGCACCGAACAGCATCAGTGCGGGCGAGCGATCGAGCTTGGGGTTGTCGAACTTGGGGATCGGCGACGGCGACGTGAGAAAGCGCCCATCGACCAGTACCGGGTAGTCATAGCTGGTGGCAATGTGCCCGTACTGGGCGATGTCTTCGTACAACGTCACATGCATCAATCCGTAATCGGCCAGGGCGTGCAACGTGCGCGTCTCGGCTTCGCGGGGTTCCAGGGTGCGCAGCGGTTCGGGTTCGGGTACCTGAAAAATCAGGATCTGATCTTCGCGTAGCGATGTTTCAGGAATGCGGTGACGCGTCTGGATCAGTGTGGCGTCGGCGGTGTGTTCGGTGGTGGCGACGCCGGCCACGCGCGAGAAAAAGCGGCGGATATTGACGGCATTGGTGGTGTCGTCCGCACCTTGGTCGATCACTTTCAGAACGTCGTCAGGTCCGAGCAAGGCAGCCGTGACCTGAATGCCGCCGGTGCCCCAGCCATAGGGCAGCGGCATTTCACGGCTGCCGAACGGGACCTGGTAACCAGGAATCGCCACGGCTTTGAGCAGCGCACGGCGCAACATGCGCTTGGTGTCTTCATCGAGGAAGGCGAAGTTGTAGCGCGGTGTCATGCCTGTGCGCCTCCCGCGATGCTGCGCGGCGTCTCGTCGGTATCGGCCGTTTGCTGTGCGGCCAGCGTACGCAACAGCGACAGCTCCGCCTGGAAATCCACGTAGTGCGGCAATTTCAGATGCTGCACGAAACCGGAGGCTTCCACGCTGTCCGAATGCGACAGCACGAATTCCTGGTTCTGCGCGGGGGCATGGCTCGATTCAGCCAATTCATCACAGCGCAAGGCGCGATCGACCAGGGCCATGGACATCGCCTTGCGCTCGCCCTCGCCCATGCTCAAGCCATAGCCACGCGTAAATTGCGGTGGCGTGCCGTTGCCGCCATGGAATTGATTGATCATCTGGCACTCGGTCAGCGTGATCGAGCCGATTTCGATGGGGAAACCAAGCTCGTCGGGACATATCACGACATCCACCTCGCCCATGCGGATTTCACCCGCGAACGGATGGTTTTCCGCGTAGCCGCGCTGCGTGGAGTAGGCCATGCCGAGCAGGAAACCTTCGTCGCCGCGCGCAAGATTCTGCAAACGCGTGGCGCGATCGGCGGGAAAGGTCAGCGGTTCGCGCGTGAGATCGATTGGCTCCGGATCGCTGCCGGGCTCGATGCGTTCGATCAGCGCTTCCGCATCGAGCAGATCAAGCACGCGCGGCATGCAGGCAGGCAACGGTGCATCGGCAGGCGTCACCGGTGTCACGGATACGGCGTCGAATTCGAGCAGGCGCTGGGTGTAGTCGTAGGTGGGGCCTAATACTTGCCCGCCGGGAATATCCTTGAACGTGCCGGAGACGCGGCGCCGTACGCGCATGGCGGAGGTATCCAGCGGCCGCGTGTAGCCGAAGCGCGGCAACGTGGTGCGATACGCACGCAACAGAAAAATGGCTTCGAGCATGTCGCCCGCCGCCTGGCGAATGGCCAGCGCAGCCAGTTCTTCATCGTACAGCGAGCCTTCCTGCATCACGCGCGCCACGCCGAGGCGAAGCTGTTCGCGAATCTGCGCAAGTTCCAGTTCCGGCACCGCTGTATCGCCACGGCGGGCCTCGGCCAGCAATTCCAGCGAACGGGCGATGGCTTGCTCGCCCCCCTTTACGGCTACATACATTCAAGCCTCCAGCAGGCGAGTCGTGCGCGGCATGGCAACGACCTGTTGCGCGGCGACGAAATAGAGGTCCAAACCCAACGGAAACTGCGTGGAAAGCGCGGCCCGTTGCTGCCAGAAATCGCTCGGCAAGCCCTCGACGCTCAGTCTTTCGGCGTCACGAATGCCGGGACCGGCAAAGTGCGCGCCGCCGTCCGTGCGAAAGCCGTTGACCTGCACGATCAGGCTGGCAGAACGATCCGGATAGCGCGGGTCCCCGTGTGCAAAGCACGCCAGCGCGGGCATCGAGGCGGGATCGTCGATCAGCGCAAAGTCCGCCTGCTGCGGCTGGTCGGCCAAGCGCAAACCGGTATGGAAGCGCAGGTGGTCGACCGCTTCGGCGTCGGGGCGCTGCAACCAGATCGAGGTTGCGGCATCGCAAAGGGTCAACAGGATGGCCATCGCTTCCGGCGCAACGGCCGCGGGCGACGGCGGCACGACGGGCAAGCGGCGCGGCACCGCCGGGCGGGCCATCGCTTGCAGCAGCTCGCGGAACGTGCGCTGGCTGTCGAAGACGGGATCGGCAAAGGCGGTCAGCATCACTCGCCTCGCACCACGGTAAAGAATTCCACCTTGCTTGCCGCAGCCTTGCGGCTCGCCTCCTCGCGCCGTTCATCAAGCGAACGGCGCAACGGCTCGATCACCTGCTGGCGCAGTCGCGGCGCTTGTTCGGGGTCTTGCATCAGCGCATCCGCAAACGCAGCCAGTTCGGCATGGCGCGTCTGGCTGCCGCGCACCCAGGCATGGCCGATGCGCTCACCCACCTGCACGCTGCAGCGAGTCACCGTGACCTCGCCGAAATTGAATTGCGGACCGGTGCCGCCCATCCGGCCACGCAGCATGTACAGACCGGTCTGGGCCGGACGCAACCAGGCGGTATCGGCAGGCGGCGCAAAGGCATCCATCGCCGCGGCGAGCTCGGCCGGATCGGCCTGGGCCAGCAGCGACATCCATTGCGCGCGCGCCAAGTGGGGGGAGGTGTCCATGCGTATTCCTAGGCTTGTCACAAATATCTAGTTATCTAGACAGGTTGAGGCGCGACCAGACGCCTCTCACGAGACATTCCAGCAGGCCAGCGTGCCGTTGCCATGACGGTGATTAGACAGGTTGAGGACGTGGTATGAGCGAAATCGAACGGGGACGGGGCGTGGCGCTGTGGAGCCAGATCAGTGGCATCCTCGCGTCCGACATTCTCAAGGGCCAGCTTCGCCAGGGAGAACAGCTGCCCTCGGCGCAGGAGCTGGCGGCGCGCTTCAACGTCAACCGCCACACCGTGCGCCGCGCCATCGCCGCACTGGAGCAGCGCAACCTGGTGCGCACCGAGCAGGGCCGAGGCACCTTCGTGCAGGAGCAGACGCTGGATTACGTGATCAGCCGCCGCACGCGCTTTACCCAGAACATGCGCAACCTCAATGTCGAGGCCGACATGGAGTACCTGGAAGACGCACGCGAGTTGCCGCCGCCGCAGGTGGCGCAGGCGTTGGGCCTGGATCGCAACGAATACGTCTACCGCATCGAAACTCTGGACCGCGCTGACGGCCACATCGTCTGCCACAGCACGGCCTATTTTCCCGCCACGCGCTTTGCCGGACTGCCCGCGGTGTATCGCCGGCTGCATTCGGTCACACGTACGCTCGCGGAGTTTGGTGTGGCCGATTACGAGCGCAAGCACACGCGCGTTTCCGCACGCATGCCCGATGCGAACACCGCGCGTTTGATGAAGCAACCGGCGAGCCGTCCGGTGCTTTACGTGCAATCGATCAATGCCGACACGCGTGGCGTGCCGGTGCAATATGGCATCACGCGCTTCTCGGGTGATTGGGTGCAACTGGTGCTGATGGCAGACCATTGATGCGCTACGCCGTGTATTTCTGTCCGGCCGCAGGCAGCGAGCTGGAGGCCTTCGGGCGTGAGTGGCTGTCTACTGACGCGGTTCCAGGCGTTACATCGGAGCGTTTGCGTGTCCTGACGAGCAATGTGCGCCGCTATGGCTGGCACGCCACACTTTGCGCACCTTTTGCCTTGGCCGAACAGGCCCGTTACGACGATGTGCGCGAGAACGTGGCCGATATCGCCCAGCGCACACAGGCTTTCGAATTTGCATTGCATCTGGATCGACTAGCCGGCTTTCTGGCGTTGCGCCCGTCCGCCGGCGAAACCCCTGCCTGGATGTTGGCTGAGCGCTGCGTGCGACGTCTGAATGCGCTGCGTGCGCCGGTGACAGACGAGGCATGGCAGCGCAAGGCCGTGAAACTCGATGCGGTCGAACGTTCGCTGTTTCGCCAATTTGGCTATCCCTATGTGCTGGACCGCTATCGCTTCCACATGACCTTGTGCGCACCGGCCAGCGAGGAGGAGGAAAGCGCCTTGCAGGCTTGGTTGTCGCCCTGGGTGGCAAGTCTTCCGCCGGCACGTATCGATGCGATGACGATTTGCCGTGAAGCAGAACCTGGGCAACCGTTCGAACAGATCGAACGTTTTCCATTCGGCGTGGGACTTGCCGCATGAATACAGGGCATCTGTATTACGTGATGGGTCCCTCTGGCGCAGGCAAAGACAGCGTCTTGGCCTGGGTACGCGAGCACGGTGCCGCCTACGGCGTGGTGTGTGCGCATCGTTACATCACGCGGCCGGCGCATGCTGGTGGCGAAAACCATGTGGCGCTGAGTGACGCAGAGTTTCAATCGCGCGAGCAGCGCGGCTTGTTCGCGCTCACTTGGCAGGCGCACGGGCTTCGCTATGGCATCGGCAATGAAGTAGCGCATTGGCTGGCACGTGGCGCAGATGTGTTGGTGAATGGATCGCGTGGCGCGTTTGCCTTGGCGTGCGAGCGGTTTCCAGCACTGCGGCCCGTGTTGATTACGGCGAGTCCCGAGGCGATAGCGCAACGTCTTGCCGCGCGCGGACGAGAATCGGACGAGGACATCGCTGCACGGATCGCCCGCGTGAATGCCTACCCGGTACCACCGGGCAGCGTGGTGATCCGCAACGACGGCAATCTTGCCGATGCCGGTGCGAGCTTGTTACAGGCAATTCGCTCGTAGGTTGGGGTGCAAACCCCAACATCGGAATGCATGTGTCGACGGAATGTTGGGGTTTGCACCCCAACCTACGCTGCTGCTGGTACTGCAACCGTCACCTTCGAACGCCGTGCCTTTTCGTGAAAATACAGCGCGGACACCAGCGTGATCACCATGCCGATACTCGACAGCGTCATCAGCGTATCGGCATAGAACGATGCCCATGAAAGATGCATGCCGCCGAATTCCTTCACCAGAATCACCAGCACGCTGCCCATGTAGCCGCTGCTGTCGGCGATATACATCACGAAGCCCACGTTGGCGGTCACCCGGAACGTCGCCAGCATGCGCTCGAAGAACGTGGCGTTGTACGGCACGTAAGCGAGATAGAGGCCGAAGCCGCTGAAGCCAACCCAGGCCAGCGGATCGATCATGCCGTGGCGATGCAGCCAGGTGCTGAACACGGCGATGGCAAAACCGCTGAAAATCAGTACATGATTGAGCATCAACGCCTTGAGGTTGTCGCGCACGACCATCGTAAGCGCGGTAATGATCAGCACGGCAATGGCAATCGGTACTTCGGTCTCGGTGAACACGGAAGCATCGCCGCCACGACCAAGATCGCTCCAGATTTCCACGGCAAAGTTGTCGCGGAAATCGCGCGTTACCGTCAGTGCGACATAGGCCATCACGATCATCGCAATGCCGGCCAGGAAGCGGGAAAGAAACGCACGGCGTGTGGAGGCATCCATCGGCATGCGCACGCTGCGAGCGGCAATGTCCGCCGCATCGGGAGCAGGAAGGTGTTCGAGTATCCACGTACCCAGATACAACGGCGGTACGAATAAAAGCCCCGTGACAAACGGCATCCAGAATTCGGTGACGTGCCAACGTACCATCAGCCACACGCCCACCGTCTTCACCACGCCCGATCCGACGATAAAGCTGGCGCACATGCACGCGCCCATCAGCTCGGTGCCACGGCGCCCTTCCAGATACCCGAAGACGACACCCCACACCATGCCCAACGGCAGGCCGTTGAGGAAAAGAAACGGGATATTCCATGGTGCGGGAATCAGCGCGAAACCGAGCAGAGCAATCCACGAAAATCCAATCAATCCTGCCAGCGTGTGGGCGCGGCGATGGCGCTGGATTTCCGCAATCCAGGTGATGCCGCGCACTTTGCTCAGCATGTAGCCCATCACCTGCGCGATCACCAGCCACACTTTGTAGTCGATACCAGCCAGGTGCATGCCGTCGAACGAGGCCGCGGTGAAGGGTTTGCGAAAGGCATACATCGACGCATAAGCGATGAACGCAGCGCCGCCAGCCAGCAGATTGATCGCCATGGGATGGCGGATGCGCGATGGAAACGACACGAAATCTACCCGACTGGTGGCCACAACCATGCCGGGCAGGATGATGGGCAGAGGTTACAGTCGCGTGGCGGCCGCTAACCTGCGGAGCGAGCCTGGTCTAGCGTAGGTTGGGGTGCAAACCCCAACGTCGTGGTCTATGCACGCATGGCAGTGTTGGGGTTTGCACCCCAACCTACGCGAGCGCCTCGCCGTTGGTCTCGATCACCTTCGCATAAAATTTCGCCGATGCTTTCGGCGTGCGCTTCAGGCTCGCGTAATCCACGTGATACAAGCCGAAACGCTTGGCAAAGCCCAGCGACCACTCCAGGTTATCCAGCAACGACCAGGCGTAATAGCCTTTGAGGTTCACGCCGTTTTCGATGCACTGATGCAAGGCGCGCAGATGTTTGCGCAGATACGCGACGCGTAGCGGGTCCTCCACCACATCGCCCTCTGCTGCCGGCGGATCGTAGAAGGCTGCGCCGTTTTCGGTGACATACAGCGGCAGGCCGCCGTAGCGATCCTTGAACCACATCAGCGTATCCGTCAGCCCCTGCTCGTAGACCTCCCAGTCGGTTTCGGTATGCGTGATGTGAGGCTGGCGCACGCGGGAGGCCCGGCACGGATAACCATCATCGTCGTGCTTCACAACCGAGCGCGTGTAGTAGTTGATACCGACGAAGTCGACCGGCTGCCTGGTGAGCTGGAAATCCTCGGCGGGGAAATCAGGCCATGCGTCGCCAAAGACCTCTTTCAACTCGGGTGGATACGAACCCAGCAAAGCGGGATCGGCGAACTGCTCATTCATATAGGCGTGCGCGCGCCGCGTTGCCGCGATGTCCTCCGGCCGCTGCGAAGCCGGGTATTTCGGCTCAATATTGAACACCACACCGATTTCATGCCGCCCCACGGCACGATACGCCTGAATGCCTGCACCGCTGGCGCGCATCAGGTTATGCGCAGCGATGGGGGCTTCATATTTGCTGCGATGTCCCGGTGCAAGCGCACCATGCAGATAGCCGCCATCGGTCACAACCCACGGCTCGTTGATGGTGGACCAGCGCTTGACGCGATCATCCAGCACTTTGAACATCACGCTGGCGTACTCGGTGAACCAGTGTGCGCTGTCGCGGTTCAACCAGCCGCCGCGATCGTCGAGCGCGGCTGGCAAATCCCAATGAAACAGTGTGACGTTCGGATCGATGTCGTTTTCCAGTAGCTCGTCGACCAAGCGGGAGTAGAAATCCAGCCCTTGCTGATTCACGCGCCCGGTACCTTCGGGCAACACGCGCGCCCACGCCACGCTGAAGCGGTAGCCATGCAAACCCAATGCACGCATCAGCCGCACGTCATCCTTGTACCTGCGGTAGTGATCGCAAGCCACGTCGCCGTGATCGCCGTTAGCCATCATGCCTGGCGTGTGCGCGAAGCGCTGCCAGATGCTGGGGCCTGCGCCATCGGCCAAGGGCGAACCTTCGATCTGGTAGGCCGACGTGGCAGCGCCCCAAATGAAGCCGTCCGGGAAGCGATAGCTACGGGTCATGATGCGAAACTCTCCATGCCGCAGTGCGGCTTGATGTAATCGATTACGCAGGGAGAATAGCCCAACGCTGCATGCGCATGGGGCAATACATCTCGATGGCGACGGTCAGTCTTGAGCAGATCCGCAAGGTCTATCCCAACGGCCACGTCGGCGTCGACGATGCCAGCTTCGAGATCGCCAATGGCGAACTGCTGGTGCTGGTCGGCCCTTCCGGCTGCGGCAAGACCACGTTGCTGAGAATGATCGCCGGGCTGGAGTCGATCTCTTCCGGCACGCTGCGTATCGATGGACGCATCGTCAACGACGTTGCGCCGAAAGATCGCGACATCGCCATGGTGTTCCAGAACTACGCGCTCTATCCGCATATGACGGTGGCGCAGAATCTCGGCTTTGGCCTGCAGCTGCGCGGCAAGCCCAAGGACGACATCGAGCGCCGCGTGCGCGAGGCAGCGCATCTGCTTGAATTGGAGCATCGCCTGGATGCGAAGCCAGCCGCGCTTTCCGGCGGCCAGCGCCAGCGTGTGGCATTGGGGCGTGCGCTGGTGCGCGAGCCGAAGGTGTTTCTGCTCGACGAACCGCTGTCCAATCTCGATGCCAGGTTGCGCCTGACGATGCGCGTGGAAATTGCGCGGCTGCATCGCCGCCTGGGCACCACCACCATCTATGTCACGCATGATCAGGTGGAAGCGATGACGCTGGGTGAGCGCATTGTGGTGCTGGATGGCGGCAGGATTCAGCAGATTGATACGCCGATGCGCTTGTATGACAAACCCGTCAATCTGTTCGTGGCAGGTTTTCTTGGTTCGCCGGCGATGAATCTGCTGCGCGGCAAGCTGCATCGCGAGCATGGCTGGCAGTTGGTCATGCCGCATGCTGTTTTGCCGCTGGGGGAATTGCCTGCGCAGGCTACAGCGCTGGAGGCATGGTGCGACCGCGAGATCGTGCTTGGTGTACGTCCGGAAGATTTGCAGCCTGTCGTGGCGCAGGCGGGCGCGCTTGCAGCGACGCTTGAAGTGATCGAGCCGGTGGGCAACGAGGTGTTTCTCAACCTGCGCTTCGGCGACAAGGCGATCGTCTCGCGCGTACCGCCGCAGCAATTGCCGGCGCCGTGTAGTTCGCTGCATTTGGGTTTCAACGCAGCGCGGTTGCATTTCTTTGATGCGGACAGTGGACTGCGAATCACGTAGGTTGGGGTGCAAACCCCAACATGGCGCGATGACAGGCATGGCGATGTTGGGGTTTGCACCCCAACCTACGTGGGTATGGTACATGGTGGTACGCATTAGCCTTTCACGCTGCCCAACAGCAGCCCCTCCAGGTAATACCGTTGCATCGCCAGGAACAGCAGCAATACCGGCAGCACGGTAATCACCGAACCGGCCATCATCAGCTCCGTATCCGTCGCATGCTCGCGAGCCAGTGACGCCAAGCCCAGCGGCAAGGTGTAGTGGTTCTGCCCGGTAAGCACGATCAATGGCCACATGAAGTCGTTCCATGCGGTCAGAAAGGTATAAATCGCCAGCGTTACCATGATCGGCTTGAGCAGCGGCAGCACGATGCGCACGAAGATATGCAGCTCCCCTGCCCCATCCATGCGCGCCGCTTCGAGCAATTCGTCGGGAATGCCACGGGCATACTGGCGCACCAGGAAGATACCGAATGCACTCGCCATGGCCGGCACGATCACGCCGCCATAGTTGTTCACCAGGCCTAGCGGTTTCAGCATCAGGAATAGCGGCAACATCGCCACCTGCGCCGGAATCGCCAGCATGCCGACCACGCTTTTGAATAACGCGTCGCGTCCGGCAAAACGCAGCTTGGCAAACGCATAGCCGGCCATCACGTTCAAGGCGAGCGACAGCATGGTAATAGCGGTGGATACCAGCAAGCTATTGAGCAGGTAATGCCCCATACCTGCCCGCAGGAACAGTTCCTGGTAGTTGTGCAGCGTGGCATGTGCGGGGAGCAGTGGCGGTGGCAAGGCACTGGCTTCACCCGGCTGCATCAGGGAAACGGACAGCATCCACACGATGGGAAACAGCGCGACGACGGTGCCGCCGATCAGCAGACCGTTGATCAAGGCTTTGGCAATGCGCGGCGTCATGCTTGGACTTCCTTGCGTCCCGCACGCAGCATGAGTTCCGTCACGGCAAACATGATCACGAACAGCAGGAAGGCAATCGCCGAGGCGGAACCCAGGTTCCACCACTTGAAGCCTTCGTTGTACATCAGGTACAGCACGCTGACCGTGCTTTGCAGCGGGCCGCCTTCGGTGATCACGTAGGGTTCGGCAAACAACTGGAAATAGCCGGAAACAGTCAGAATGCCGACCATCAACAAGGTCGGTGCGAGCATCGGCAACGTGATGTGGCGACATTGCCGCCAAGTCGAAGCACCGTCGATACGTGCCGCTTCGTACAGCTCGGACGGAATGGCCTGCAGCCCGGCAAGCAGGATGATCATGTTGTAGCCGAAGTTTTTCCACACCGCGAACAGAATGATCGCCGGCATCGCCCAATGCGGATCGCCCAGCCAATCGACGGGATGGATGCCGATCCCACCCAGCACGTAGTTCAACAAGCCGTATTTGGTGTTGAACACATAGCGCCAAACCACCGCGACCGCGACCACCGTCGTCACCACTGGCGCAAACAGTGCCGTGCGGAAAAATGCTTTGCAGCGCGCCAGGGGCGAATGCAGCAGCAAGGCCGCGCACAAGGAAACCAGCATCGAGAGCGGAACACCCGCCACTACGAAATACACCGTATGTCCCAGTGCTGCCCAGAACAGCGGGCGATGCAGCAGCGCCCAGTAGTTGCTCAAGGCGACGAAGCGCAGATTATGCAGATCGGCGAGTGCATACAGATCGTAATCCGTCAGGCTCAAAGCGAAAGCGCCGATGACTGGCAACAAGAAGAACACGCCAAGCACGATGACGGCCGGAGCAAGAAACAACCATGCGGCGTGCTGACGGTTCATAAGGCCTCGCTCGCTGCATGATGTGCATGGTCGAGCATCCACCGCCGCTTTTCCAGGATGCGATCGGCACGGCGATCGATTTCGGCGGCAGCCTGGTCGACCGTCAGATCGCCCGCCACGGCTTGCGCCGCAACGAGCTGCATTTCATTGACGATCTGTTCCCATTCGGGCACGGGCGGCGTGGGTTTCAACCGTTCCAGTTGCTCGCGAAACGCCTGGACTTTCGGATCATCGCGCAGGCTGCTTTGATTCCACGAACTTCTACGCGGCGGCATATCACCCAGCAAATCGTAGAAGCGGCCCTGCACCTCCGGACGCGACAAATATTCGATCAGCTTCCAGGCAGCTTGCTTGTTCCTGGCTTTGCGGAAGATCACCAAGCTGGAACCGCCTGCCACCGATGCACCGGGACCAACCGGCCCCGGCAGTGGCGCTGCGTTCCAATCCGCTTCTTCCGTGGCAGGAAGACGCTTGCGGAATTCCCCAATGTTCCAGGGACCTGAAAAGTAAAAGCTATACACGCCGCGCCCGAACTCCTCCCACGGATTGCCGGCCTCGATGTTGGTGATGGGAGGCGCTTGATGAAGACGGAACGTATCGACGTAGAACGTCAGGGCACGTTTGAAGCCTTGGCTTTCGAAATTGCCGTAGCGGCCACCGGCGCGCAGCAGGGAATCCGGTTGCTGCAAGGCCAGCGACATCAGTTGTTCGTATTCGTTGGTTGGCAGCAGGATGCCGTATACACCACGCTCGGGATGGCTCAGTGCGGCCAGCATGCGTCGCCATTCATTCCAGTCGTGTGGGGGAGCGTCGAAACCGGCAGCTTTCAACAGATCGCTGCGATAGAACAGCAGGCGGGTATCGACATACCAAGGCACACCATAGAGCACGCCATCATAGACATTGGTGGACCAGATGCTGGGAAAATAGTCATCGGGACGAACGATCGACGAATGCGCCACTCGCGTTTGCAGTGGCTCCAATGCGCCCAACGCCGCCAGCTCCGGCAACCAGGTGTTGCCCAACTGGGTCATGTCCGGTGTGGAATCGCCGGCGAAGGCGGTGAGCAGTTTCTGGTGCGCGGCACTTAGCGGCAGTTGTTGTAAAACGACGTGGATGCCGGGGTTTTCGCGCTCGAATTCGGGTAGGAGCTGGGTGATGGCTTCGCCTTCGCGGCCGATGGTCCAGAAGGTGAGGGTGTGAGGGTCAGTGTGTTGAGAGCACGCTGTTAAAGACGCACAGATCAGCATCACCAACATGGCACGCCATGCCGCAATCCACAGCTTCCAATCTCCCCTTGGCGTGTGAAAAAACCTCAAGACCGTCATCCCGGCGAACACCGGGGCCCAGCGACTCTGTTCGCCGATCAAGACACTGGACCTCGGCCTTCGCCGGGGCGACGAGGGTAAGGCAAGTTTTTTCATAATCTCCCTGGTAAAGGGCGCCAGGTGGCGATGCTATTTGGTCGCCTGCTACAGCCACCCACCGATAAAGCCGGCACGCTGCAGTCCCTTACGGATATACGGATTCTTGCGCATCACCTTCCACACGAAGCCACTGCGCCAATTCTCGATCATCAGCACGATCGGCCCCTGGTCGATACCGATTTGCTTGGTTTCGAACCAGCCATTGACGAGATAGCGGCCAGATTCGGTCGTCACCGCACCGTCGAAACTTGGATTGAACGCATCGACAAAGCCGTACTTATCGTAGACATCGTCGCCATACCGCGCCTTCATTGCCTGCAGGGCAGGAACCACGATTTCCGGTGCAAACGCGATGGAGCCGGCAGCCGCCGCAGGCGCGATGGTGCCGTCGTCCGAGATGTAGTCGAGTCCGGCACCGCGCGCCGAATAGCTAAAGAATTGGCGTGTGGTGCCATCGCTCGTTTTCATTTTGAAATCACCGGGACCATCGCAAGCGGTCAAGCCCCAAATGTTTGCGCTGTAATCCTTCCAGTGCCCGGGATTGGCGATGGCATAGGCACGTTGCGCATAGGTGGCGCGACGCCCGTTTTCAAAATAATCCAGGCCGTGCGTACGGCTCCACGCATCACGGATGCCGCGAAAATCGACCCACGATTCACTGAATTGATGACCGAACAGCGGCGCGAAATTGAGAAAGGTTTGTCCATAGAACGTACCCCATTGCTTGGGATATGTACTGGCCCATGCCACCCAGGCCTGATCGGAAACTGGATGGGTCGGCGAGCCAAGCGCGAGGATATAAACCAGCTTGCCTTCGTCGTAGCCCTTCCAGTCCGAATCGATGAACTTGCCGCCGGGCGTCCAGCCCATACTGATCAGTGGTGCACGCGGTTGCATCCAGGTCCAGTCGACGCGACGGTAGATGTCATCCGCCAGCGCACGGATTTCTTTTTCCTTGGGTGTATCGCGATCGTAGTAGGACTGCGCAAACAACACACCACCCAGCAACAAGGTGGTATCCACGCTCGATAGTTCGATGGCACGCGTGAAACGCTTGCCGGTGTTCATGTCAAGGAAGTGATAGAAGAAGCCGTGATAGCCGGATGCATCGTCCTCGCTATCGTTCTGTGGCGCGTTCGCGAAGAAGTGCAAGGTGGTCAGCGTGCGATCCACCGCTTGCTCGCGCGTGATGTAGCCGCGCTCTGCACCGATACCGTAAGCGGTCAGGCCAAAACCCACGGATGCAATGCTGGAGAAGGAAGGACCGGGATAATGATCCGGTATCAGCCCGTTGGCAGGATTGGCGCTGTCCCAGAACCATTGGAAGGTGCGCTGCTCCAGCTCGGCTACCATCGCCTGTTGCGGCTTGGACAGGGCGTCGAAATCGTCGGTGGCCGTCCGCGCCGGCAAAGTACCGCTGCCGAACACCAGAGCGGCGAGTAGCACGTTCAACGCAGCGCAGCGGAAAAATCGAGATATCATGGGGAAAGCACTCTAATCAACGGATGAGCGCAAAAAAAGTGAGCGAATCCCGGCACGCAGAGGGGGTCCGTACCGGGATTCGCAGCGCACCCGTCCCAGGGGCGCAAGCGCTAGAACTTGATGCCAAGCGTCAGTTTTACTTCGCGTGGCGTGCCGTAGATGTTGCCGGTGGGGTCGTAGGTGACTGGAATCTTGTTCAACACGCCGTTCGAGCCGTAGTTGTAGATGTAATCGCTGTAGTTGTTCCAATTGAACGCATTAAGTAGGTCAAAACGCACGTAGGCGCTCAGGCTGTCGTAAATCTTGAAGTTTTTGGTGACCTGGAAATCAATCGAGCGATAGCCAAATATCGGACCACTTAGGAAACGCGAACCTGGCGGCGTAAACGAGTATGGAATGCAACCGTTGCCAAGACTGCCGTTACCCGGAGCTGGCGCGCCGTAGCAAGCCAGGTTGATGCCAGGAATAGGTGTGGCCAAGGTCAGTTTGTAGCCGAACAGCAAACCCCACGGCGCATCATTTGACCCGGAAACGACCAAGCGGTGTTTCGCTACCGCGGACGTTACGAATGGATAATCCTGGATGGTCGCTTCATCGAAGGCGTACTGGTCGGTGACGTCCTGGTTATCGTTATTTTGCTTCGCCTTCGTATACGTGTAGGCGATGTTGATGCCCCAGTGCGATTCAGGCGTGTAAGGCTTCTGCAACGAAACCAGCACCTGTTGCGTCTTCTGGGTCAGGCCGTTATTGGCGATGATCAGGCTGCCAAAACCTGGAATGCTCTGACCAAAAGGTTGATTGCCTCCCTGCCAGAACGCGCCGTTCGGCCAACGGTTGCCCAAGGTAAACACGACGCCATTGAAGCGGTTGACCTGCGCCAAGGTGACATCGGTGATCCAGTCGCCGAGCTGGTTGCGCATACCGATGCTGATCTGGTCGGAATACGGCGTCCTCAGATTGTTGTTCATCAGGTCCACTTCACGACCAGCCGTCGTGCCGGTTAGAAGGCCCTGCAGGATGCCGATACCGTTCAGATACGCCGGATTCCACGGAATACAGTTGGGGCTGGCGGTACAGGAGTGATATGGGTTAGGGAACGTGATGGTGGCTTCGGCTAGCGCCAGCTTGGTTTGCTCCAGCTGCAGGATCTCGTAAATGGTGCGGTCGTAGGAGCGACCGGCACCACCGTGGATCACGTGTTCCTGGTCACCGTTGATGTCGTAGGAGAAGCCGAAGCGTGGCTGGATTTCATTGGTTTGCGCGTGGCGATTGTGACCATTGCTGATGTAGTCGTTGACATTCACACCACCCAAGGCCAGCGATTGTGCGTAAGTCACACCTGGCGCCGCGTTCGGATTTTGCGAATACAACGCGCTGACCACCGATGCTGGCGTCACGAAATTCAGGTACGACGGCGTTTGCTCGTAATCCCAACGCACACCAAGGTTCAACGTAAGGTGTTCGTCCACGGTCCAGTCGTCCTGGATATACGTACCGAACTGTCTATCATTGGTTCTGACGACCGGACTGGTGCCAGGCAACGCGATCGGGAACAACACCTGATACGGCACCGACAAGGTGCCAGTGGGCGTCACGTCATAGGAGAATTGCGGATTGAATTCACCGGCGTCCTGCGCGGTGAGCTGTATCAATTTGTACTTGACGCCCATCTTGATGACATGGTCGCCATGCCATTCCAGATCGTTCAACGTGAAATCGTCCGAGATCGACGGCCCCTTCTGGCCTTTGTCCTGCGTGCCGCGTGGGTCCGCCGCACCTTCGGTCAAGATGCTCTGGTTCTGATTGTTGTAAACGGTGTAGGTCGAACCATTGCCGATATTGACGGCTGAAGGGTTAAAGAAGGCATTTTCGTAAGTAAATTGCAGGCGGTTGAACCAGGCGTCTGCGCTGTGATCCCACCGTATGTCGAAACGCCGGTCATAGTTGATCTGATTGAGCGCCGATGATGCCGCTACACCGGTACCTGTACCGGTAATCGCCGTCTCGTCACGATCTTTGCCGCTGACCTCAATGCGGTCGCGCGTGGTGGGCTCATAGTCGATCTTGAGGAAGTACAGGTTCTCCTTGAATGGCAAGCTTGACGGTCCAAGTTGCGCCAATGCGCTGGCCGGCAACTGCGATATGAGTTGCTGCGAAGCCGCCCCGGGCACCACCGCGATCGGTGTGTCGTATTCCTTGCCTTCGTACGCGAAGAAGAAATGCGCCTTGTCCTTGATGATCGGTCCGCCGAGCGAGAAGCCGTATTCCTTGTCATGCGACGGCTGCTTCTTGTTCTGTGCCGTTTCCGAGGGCGTCATCGAACGCATGCGCGTGTCGGTCCAATCGCCGAACACTTCGCCGTGGAATTCGTTGGTGCCAGACTTGGTTTCCGCAATCACCGCGGCGCTGGAAATCTGATCGTATTCGGCCTTGTAGTTGGAGGTGACAACCTTGTATTCGCCAATCGCCAGCTGCGGGAATGGATTACCCTGGCTGTTGTTTTGGCCGGTGATACCACCGCCTTCAACGTAGTTTTTCTGGCCCACGCCGTCGATGTAGACATTGATGCCGGCCGGCGCCTGGCCGCCGGATTGCAGGCTGGTGTTGCCGTTCTGCTGCACGGTGAACACCATGCCAGGCACCGTGTCGGCAAATTCAAGGAAGTTGCGCGTGATCTGCGGCACGGTGGCGATTTCACGCTGCGTAATGGTGGTGCCTACTTCCGAAGTAGTCATCTCCGGCAGCGTGGTGGCGGTAACAGTGACGCCGCCAAGGTTCTTGGCATTTGCAGCAGGTGCGGCGGCCGTCAGATTAAGCGTGGCGGTCGACGCCACGGTGAGCGTGACCGTGTGCTCGGTACCGGGGCCAGCATCCACCTGATAGGTGCCGGGCGGGAGGCTTACCAGCGCGTAGCTGCCATCCTTGCCCGAGTTTGTCGTTCGTGTGTAGCCGGTGGCGACGTTCCTGACCGTGACGGTCGCATTGGGTGCAGCCATTCCGCGCAGATTCGCATCCGAGCTTTGTGCGAAGGACACCATCGGCAACGCTGCCGCGGCGGCCATCGACGCGGTGATCAATCGCGCCAACATCAGCTTTCTGGATTTTGATACGGCTTGCATGGCTCTCCCCTCCCCGAATGTGTTGCGGGTTTCGTTATGTTGGTAATGGTCGTGGCGATTTGCGGGGCTTGCGCGGCGCGGCAGGGGCGTCGGCTTTTGCTCCGCAGGATTTGCGGATGACGATGTCGCATCCGAGCGTTTCAACCGATGCCGGCGTCTTGTCGGCCGGATTCAACATGGCCGCCAGACGCTCCAGCGCGATGCGGCCCAGATCGGCGATACGCACCTGCACCGTGCTCAGCGGCGGCGTGACATAGCGCGCAATCAGGATGTCGTCGAAGCCGGCCAGTGCGATGTCTCCCGGAACATCGATGCCGGCTTCCTTGAAAGCGTAGAGGCAGCCGATCGCCATCATGTCGTTGGCAGCAAAGACTGCTTGCGGACGCGGCTTCTTGCTTAGCAGTTCGCACCCGGCGCGGTAGCCCGAATCCTCGGTGAAATCGCCATCGACGACGATCAAGGTCGCAGCGGGCGCATGCTTGGCCATGGCGGCGCGATAACCCTTCTCGCGCTGCTGTGCATCGAAGTTGGTCTTGGGGCCGCTGATGAAGGCGATGTGCTGATGCCCTGCTTCGACCAGGTGCCGCACCATGGCGATCGCGCCATCGCGGTTGTCGATATTGAGTACCGGGTAGCGCGCACTTTTTACCGGGCTATCCAACAATACTGCCGGCAGTTTCTCGGGCAGGTTTTCCTCGAGGAAAGCGGCATCGACGTATTCGGAAAGAATCAGCATGCCATCCACGCGACCGCGCATGGCGCGAACGGCTACGGCCGCATCCTCCACGCCGTCGTGCGAACTGGATACCAGCAGATGCAAGCCGCGAGCACGCGCGGCCAGGTCGATGCCGCGAATCAATTCGGAGAAGAATTCACCATACAGATCCGGCAGCACGGCACCGATGGTGTGCGTGCGTCCGGTGATCAAGCTGCGCGCTGCGTTGTCCGGGATGTAATTCAGGCGTGCGGCGACTTCGCGCACGATCTTCTGCGTTGCCGGCGTGACGCCGCCCAGGCCGTTGAGCACACGCGATACCGAAGCGACCGAGACTTTCGCCTCGCGCGCCACGTCCTTGATGGTTGCGTTTTTGGTCGTCATCGAAGCGTCCCCTTGCATAGTGGATGTCCGTACATCCTAACGGCGGCGCAAACGTAAACGTTTTCATGGAAGCTTGTAAAGGTTTTCATGGCGGCTTGTAAAGGCGTGTTTGCAGGGCGTTGCGCTGCACTGCAAAAACCAGCCGCGTCAGTCAGGGGGCGGAAATAGCCATGTTTGGCGCCAGACGGCAGGCGCCAGAGCGCGGAGAGGAGCGCGGCGACGCAACATCAGACACCTGAGGTGCTGGCCGTTGGTGAACAGCCGGGCGTGAAGAGGCTGTGGCCTGCAGGTGGACAGGCGGTGTGGGCTTCATCGCGGCGCGCGATGGAAGGCCCGCTGCCTTCTGGCCATTCCGGCAAAAGCCGGAATGGCCTGCGCTTTGTTTAAAGCGGAAGAGCAGGCAGCCCCGGAAGGCTGACGATCAGCCAAGCATGTCCAGAACCTGCGCCGTCGAACGCACACGGCCGAGACGCGGAAAGATGTTCTTGACGGCGAAAGCATGATGTTCACCACTCGCCGCGCTCATCGTGTCCTCGGCGAACACGATGCCAAAGCCTAATTCCCACGCATTGCGTGCGGTGGATTCAACGCCGATGTTGGTGGAAATGCCGCCGAGCACGATGTGCTCGATGCCGCGACGGCGCAGCTGCAATTCCAATTCGGTGCCATAGAACGCACCCCACTGGCGCTTGGTCACGCGGATATCGCTGTCGATCGCGCCGAGTTCATCGGGGAACTCCCACCAGTCGGCCGGCAGGTCCCTGGCCGGCGATGGTTGATCGACCGGCAGGCGCAAGGCGTCACCACCATCAGCGGACCAGCCAACGCGCACCAGCACCACGGGCGACCCCAGGTCATGAAAACGACGAATCAGCGTGCCGGCTTTCTCCAGCACCTCTGCCCCAGTGTGAGGGCCGCCTGCGAACGGTACGATACCCTTCTGCAGATCGATAAGAACGAGCGCCGTATGGCGCGGGTCGAGCTTTTCCACGGGAATCTCCGGCATGATAAAAGTGAGGATATCCTCACTTTGGAGTTTATGAGGATGCCCTCACATAAATCAACCGAGCTTCGCCGCAGTCCTCAGCGCCAGCGCGGTCATGAACGCGTCGCCGCCCTGTTGGAAGCGGCAGGCGCGTGCTTCGTCGAAAAAGGTTACGAAGGCACCACGATGACGGAAGTAGCCGCGCGCGCTGGCGCGGCGATCGGCTCGCTGTATCAGTTCTTCCCTACCAAGGAAGCGCTGGCCAATGCGCTGCTTGAGCAATACGCGCAGGCTGCCTATGCGGAACTGGGGAAGTTCGCCGAGCCGTCCTTGAACTGGACTTCTGAAGCCTGGGCTGAGCACCTGTGCGCCTTCCTGATCGCCTTCCGCAGGCACCACCCTGCCTTCGTGCCGCTGGTGGAGTCCATGCCAAAACCCGCCGCCGATGGCTTGAGCATTCGCCGCCGTCTTCGCGCGGAACTACAAGCCTTGCTGGCGCGTCGCGCGCCCCATCGCTCCGATGAAGAGATCCATGCCGCCGCCGTCGTGGTGCAGCAGATGATGAAAGGTGCGGCGGCGATCCAGGCGGAGCCCGGCATGCCCGGGCGCCAGGCAGCGCAGGCGCAAATGCAACGCGCCATGCAGGTTTATCTGCATGGCGTGTTCGGGAAATAGTTCGGGCTGCTTACTTATTTGTAGCTGTCGATCAGGCGGCGCATGGCCTGGTCGAGGCGGAGCAAGGCGTCTTCACACGCGGAGAAGGTCTGCTTGCGCAGATCTTCTTCGAAGTGCTCGCATAGGGCTGCCGTATCCCCTTCCCCAAATACGATGAGCGCGCCCTTCAAGGCGTGAAGCCGCTTTAGCAGGTCGTCTTTCGCTTGCTCACGCCAAGCAAGCAGGATCGCCTGCAGGTCGGCTTCGCAGCTGCTGATAAAGATCTTGCGGACTTCTGCGGAGCATGCAAAAGAACCTGGATTGGCTTTGGCAGGGCACATGCTTTGGGTAACAACGACTCAACTTTGCGTAATTTCTGGCAGTGTTGCCGCCCCTAGACTGACAAGGGATAGAAATAGTTTGAAAAAATCTGCGGGGCGAGCGCTCACGGCAAGTATCAGCGCGCGCTATCGACAGGCCCAAAGTAGCTGGCAATGGCTTTCTTCAGCGTCTGCAACATGGCCTCCATTTGCGCGGGTTCGGGCGGCGCGGCGCTTCTTGCCCCCTGCTCAAGTCGATCGGCCGCATCGGCCGACTCTTGTGCGGCCAGCATGAGCGCCGCACCTTTGATCCGATGCGCGAAATGGGCCACCTCTTCGGCATTCTGATCCTTCATGGCTTGTTCGATCGCTTGGATGTCTTCGGCCATGGATGTCTGGTATAGGGCACGAATGTCCGTGGGCTCGACGTTCGTATCAGCAGGCTCGTCTGCCATGTGCGATGGCTGCTCCAGCCACACTTGCAACATGGATTGCAGCTCTTCGATACGTAGCGGCTTCTTCAGCACACCATCCATGCCGCTATCCATGCATCTCTTCAAATGTTGCGCGTCCGACGCTGCGGATATGGCAATGATCGGCACATGCGGCGCGCTCCGTTCGGCTTCGCGTTGCCGAATGCGCCGGGTGGTTTCATAGCCGTCCATGCCTGGCATGTGGCAATCCATCAGGATCAGGGCTGGCGATTGGCGCTCGATTTCCGTCAAGGCCTCGAAGCCATCATGGACGCCCACCGGCTCGACGCCGAGTGTCTTGAGCTGTTCGACCAGAACGAAGCGGTTCTGGGGATGATCTTCCACCACCAGGATGCGTGCGTGCGGGGCGGCTGCAGTTTCGCTGGCGGCATTCAATGCAATGGGCTCTTTCGCCGCCTCGACTTGCGTAGCCAGGCTCACCGGCATTGAGAAGCTGACCTTGGTGCCGACACCTTCCACGCTCTTCAGCACGATCGTTCCATCCATCAGCTCCACCAGCTCCTTGCAGATCGTGAGGCCCAGGCCGGTGCCGCCATATTTGCGCGTGGTGGCGCTGTCGGCCTGGGAGTAGGCACTGAACAGATGCTGCTGCTGGCTTTCCGGGATGCCGATGCCGGAGTCGGTGACGCTGCAAGACAGGATGCCTTTTTGCGTGCCCGCCCCCTCACTGAGTGCAACATCGACACCGATTTGGCCTTGCTCGGTGAACTTGACGGCATTGCCCAGCAGGTTCATCAGGATCTGCCGAAACCGCGTCGGATCAAGCATGAGCTGCTTGCCTTGCAGATGATCCAGCGTGACGTTGATGGGGATACCTTTGTCACGCGCCTTCACCTCCGCGACCCTCACGGCCTTTTCGACCAACGCGGCAACGTCGGTGGGGATCAGCTCCAGTTGCAGGCGGCGCGCGTCGAGCTTGGAAATATCCAGCACATCATCCAGCAGTTGGAGCAAGGCTTCTGCCGCGGTGGATGCGGTGTGTGCAAAACGCTGTTGATGCTCGCTGAGCGGGGTTCGCAACAACATGTCGATGGAACCGAGAATGGCATTGATGGGGGTGCGGATTTCATGGCTCATCACCGCCAGGAAGCGTGACTTCACCCTTTCACTCTGCATGGATGCCTTTCTGGCCGCCCAGGCGCGATAGGCAAAGAAGGCCAGCAAGGCCACGCCGAATGCAAACGAGGCGATTTCCAGTGCGTAGTACCGTAGAAGCGACCGGATTGTCGGCGCGCCGTAGTCCGCCTGCTCCATCGACTGTTCTTGCATGATGTCCGTTTCTTGCGCAGACAGGCTTTCCAAAGATTTTTTGACGATCGAGAAGAGGAGTGGCTCGTCTTGGCGCACCGCCATCTGCAGGCTCAACGGCGCGTCATGGATCGACCCGGAAATGCTGAGCAGGCCATGGTATTTCCGGCGCAACAGCGGTCCCAGGATCACCTCCGCACCGATAACCGCATAGGCCCGCTGGTCATCCACTGCATCCAGCGCGTCCACGACGGTGGGTGTAAAGAGCGGCGTGACTTTAGGAAACCGAACGAGCATCAGCTTTCTCGTCCCGATCGAATCGAACACACTCACCACTTTGCCGTTGAGTTCACTGGCATCGAGGATCACCGGCTCGTCGGCGCGCGTGACGACCAGGAGCGGCGAAGTGAAATAAGGCTCGGTATAGGAGAGTTTCTCGGAAAGCTCCTGCGGCATCCATTTCTGATCGGCGATCGGCAGCACGTCGATCTTGCCAGCCAGGAAAGCCGTTTCATTCTCGGCCCATGTATGGGCCGGATAGCGCTCGAAGCGCAGGCCGGATTTTCTGGCGATCGCCACAATGTATTGGGCCACAAGCCCCCTGTAGACACCGCCCTCCATATAGGAAAGCGGCGCTCGCCCATCATCGCCGGCGAAATAGACAACCGGATGCTCTTTGATCCATCGCTGTTCTTCAGGGCTAAAAATAGGTGCACTAGCCGCCGCCAGCGTGCACGAGAACATGAACGCAAGCAGGCCAATCCATCGGCCTACCATGGCCCTTCGCCAGTTCATGGCTTGTCCAGCAGATGCCTGATCTTGAACAACTCGTTGTTGGTGCGTATGCCCAGCTTGCGGAAGGCGGAATTCTTCTGCGCGCTGATGGTGGTAATGCCCCTGGAAAACTTGGCCGCGATTTCGGTGACGGACATGCCGTCGAGCACGCAGCGAAGCACTTCGCGCTCTCGCGGCGAGAGCTTGGAATAGCCCACCAGCTCGTCGCCAGCCGCCTCGCCGGACTCTGCCGTCGAGCCGATGGCTGCGGCCAGGTCGCGGCTGAGATAGGTGCGGCCGGAAGCTACCGCACGTATGGCCAACATCAAGTCGGCCTGGTCCTGGCCCTTGCCGACAAAACCATGTGCCCCGGCCCTGATGGCCAGCGCTACCGTGGCGGGGTTGTGATGGGAGGACATCACCAAGATCCGCTCACTGGGAAAGCGGATCTTCAAGGCGCGGATCAGGTTCAAGCCATCGACGTCCGATGGCCCCAGCGCGTAGTCGGCAATGACCACATCGGCCCGGGTGTCCTTCAGTGCGGCAAACAATTCCCGGCTCGTACGGAAGCTGCCTACTACATCAACCGAATATTCCTGCTTGAGCAGCAGTTCCAGGCCACGGCGTATCACTTCGTGGTCGTCGAGCAGCATCACGCGCAAGCGCGCTCCCATTGAGTCCGACATTCCCTACTCCTTGCGATACGAGCAGCTATTCAACGGTCTGAAAGTACACCGGCAATAGCGGCATGCCGCAAGCAAAAGCGCAACGCTGCGCATGCCGTTCCGCCTTCCGGGCGCGAACAACAACGTCCTTATCGTTTTGCTCCCCCGGCTGACTAGCCATACGGCGCGGATTCACTCTGGCGTATGCGGCGGACAAGATAGCAAAAACTCATGCGGACGGCGGTGTATTCGCCGAAGACATTTCGTACATCTACTAGGCACACGCGGACGGTGCGCACCGATACTTTTCAGGCTCGCCAGCAGCCTTTTGCACCCTCCTTTCCGCGGCCATGCCTATCATTCGCAGCCAAATTCGCTCGCTTTGCCTGGCATGCTGGTTGTCCGCGTGCTGGCTGCTGTCTGCCGTGGTTTTTGCGCAAGGAGCCGAGAACCACCACTACACCGAGCAGGAGAAGGCCTGGGTCCAGGCCAACCCGGTTGTCCGCTTTGCCGTTTACCCAGGCGGCCAGCCTTTCATACACCTGGATGGGGACCAGCCCTCCGGCGTGGCCATGGAGTATCTGCATGCCATGGCCAAGTCGACCGGCCTGGTGTTCGAGCCCGTCAACGTCGCCAATGGCGCGGAAGCCACGTTGGCATTGCAACGCAACGAGCTGGATCTGCTGCCGGTGCTGTCTTCACGTCAGGATGGCACCCTTTCGGCCGGGTCGATGTTGGCGACCCGGCCCTACTTCGTAGGAACCGCAGTCGTCATTACACGTGCCTCTACCGGCAGCATTTTCCAGTTGAATGAGCTGGAGGGCCTGCACGTCGCGGTCCGGCGCGACGGTTTTCTCCACCAATTGCTGCAAAACCAGTTTCCCGGCGTCGCACTGGTGCCTGTAGCAAGTGCGCAGGATGAGCTGACCGTGGTATCGAACGGCATGGCCGACGCTGCCATGGACGTGGACACGGCATTGCTCCCCCTCTGGCGGAAGATGTACTTCAGCAATCTGCATGTCTCCGGCGCGATCAGCGACGTGCTGTTGAACTTTCGCATGGGGGTTCGCAGCGACGATCCCATACTCGCCTCGATCATCGACAAATCCCTCGCATCGCTAACCGCCAAGCAGACGGACGACATGATGGCGAGGTGGATGGACGATTCCGACTACGGCGTCACCTCCTGGCGCGTGCACTTTCGCTTTCACGCACCGGAAATAACCGCAGCGGTGACCATGTTGATGGCGTTGGCTTATCTCTATCTGCGCGCACGCAAGGACCGCCGGCGCGCCGAGCAGAGCGAAGAGGAGAAAGCCATGTTTCTCGCGGTGATGAGCCATGAGATCCGCGTGCCTCTAAGCGCCGTGCTGTCCTCCGTCGAATTGCTCAAGCTCACCCGTGTCAACAAGAACCAGAGAGAGCTGTTGGTTACGGCAAGCTCTTCAGCGGATGCATTGCTGAGGCTGGTCGATGACGTGCTCGACCTTTCCAAGCTCGAAGCCGATGGCCTGATGCTGGACAGCACTCCCACCGACGTTGGCAAGCTGGTGCAGGACATGGTTCAGATCATCCGGCACAGGGTCGACGAGAAAGGGCTCCAGCTCAATCTCAATATCAACGTTCCCGAAGATGTCTGTGTGCTGCTGGACGTCACGCGCATCCAGCAAGTGATGATCAACCTGCTCACGAATGCGATCAAGTTCACCAACCAGGGCAGTGTGACGCTCGACGTCGCGCTGAATCGATCCAGCGGCGATGCGGCGTCGAGAAAATTGTCGGTCAGCGTTTGCGACACCGGCATTGGCATTCCGCCGGAGCAGCACACCCGCCTCTTCCATGCTTACGTCCAGGCAGATAGCACGATCGCGCGGCGCTATGGCGGCACTGGGCTGGGCCTGAGCATCAGCCGTCAGCTGATCGAGTTGATGGGCGGCACCATCACCCTGCGCAGCGAACTGAACGTAGGCACCATCATCTCATTCAGCATACCCGTGCGGCTTGCGCCTGCCGGGGATACCTCGGTGACGGAAGCATCGATCACCGCATCCGAAGAGCCCAGCAGGACCCAGGACGTTTCCGTCTTGCTGGTCGAGGACCATCCCGCCATCCGCTTCGTGTTCGAGCAGCAACTACGCAGCATCGGCTGCCTGGTCACCGCCTGCCCGGACGGTGCTTCGGCGCTGCGCATGTTCGAGAGCAAGCCCTTCGACCTGGTGCTGATGGATTGCGATCTGCCGGACATAAGCGGGTACGAAGCGACACGTACCATGCGCAAGCGCGAAAAGGACGGTCGCCACACGCCCATCCTGGCACTGTCCGCATCTACCGACGCCGAGCACAAGATGGCGTGCATCCAGTGCGGCATGGATGGCCTCTTGAAGAAGCCGCTTGAGCTGTCCTTGCTGCGCTCGGAAATCCAGGTCTGGTGCGACGTCGAACTGCCCGACCCTACCTCGCACGACGACAGTAGCGCCGAGATAACTAGCTGATCGAAGGCCGCCTGGTTAACAGGCAGCCTTCTGGAAGCCCAATCAACCGCCCTTGGCGGGATAGGTCTGAAATCCGCCGCCCTGCTGCGGCGGCGGTTGCGGCAATGGCTGATTGCCGGGGCTCTGGGCCGGTGTCGGTGAATTGGACGGGCCAACCTGATGATTGCCGCACACGTAGGCTTCCCACGGCTGTGAACCATCGACCGGATCGCCCAGCGGTTTGATGGTGTCCGCATGCATGCCCAATGCGCTATTGCGCGCTTGCACCTGCAATTCGTCGCGCACCTTGATGTCGTTGCGATCGATCGGTCCGACGCGGCTCATCACCGATACGGTGATCTTGCCGAGATCGCGGCAGCCGGTGACGTCGCCGCTCCATACAGTGCGAATGTTGCTCGAACCTGGATCAGGGTTGATGCCCCAGGTACAGCCGCCAAGCAGCACCAGCGGTGCGAGCAGCAGCAGAGTCTTGCGCATAGATAGCTCCATCAAGGCGAGTGAAAACTTGGCTTCCGCCAAGCATCGTAGCGCGTCACCCTTGCGTATCACCTAACGCCGGCTTAGCGCGGCGACGTTGGGCATTCGGCGGACACTGTCCGGTCCGGCGTGTCCGGTGTCCGCGGACAACGCATCGCGCTCATTCGAATTCAAATAATTTCTTTTTTATCAATGTGTTGCCAAAGCAAATAGGGCTGGCACAGGGATTGCTGATTCAAGGGCGAGGAACTTCACCCTGATGAGTCGGAGATACGGACATGAAATTCGAAACACTGATTCTGCGTGGCTTGTTCGTAGCATGCATGCTGGTCTGCGGCCTGATCCTGGCAGCCATGGTCACCAGCAAACCCACGCTAGCGCAGCTGGCTGATACCACCTCGATCACCTCCTTGCTGACCTCGCCCCCCTCCAGCTGCGCGCTACCTGTCATCGACGACATGATTTGCGTACGCGCATCGATCTGAAACCACCTAGGGATCTTTGGAGATACAGCCATGAACGTTGAAAACTTGCTTCTTCGCGGTTTGTTCGGCGCCAGCGTACTTATCTGTGGATGGATGCTGGCAGCGATGGTGACAACCAAGCCTGCCTCGACCGCGATCACCCACACCGGCCACACGATCGCCACTACGATGGCCGCGCCGGCAGCCAACACCCGGATGGCGGGCTGATTGCAGCACGCAACCGCCAGCCATCCGATAATGGCGGCATGCTACATGTCATTCTCTTCCGTCCCGAAATCCCGCCCAACACCGGCAACGTGATCCGGCTGTGCGCCAACACCGGCGCCACGCTGCACCTGATTCGTCCGCTGGGCTTCGAACTCGACGATGCACGCCTGCGGCGTGCGGGCCTCGATTATCACGAATACGCGCGCGTCACCGTGCACGACGATCTTGATACGTGCCTGGCAGCACTCGATCACCCACGCGTCTTCGCGTTTTCTACACGCGGCCGCACCTGGCACGTCGACGCACGCTATAACGAAGGCGATGCGCTGCTGTTCGGCTGCGAAACTGCCGGACTGCCCGAGGCCGTGCTGTCCGCATTGCCGGCCGAGCAGCGTTTACGGCTACCGATGCGGGTCGACAGCCGCAGCCTCAATCTTTCCAACAGTGTGGCGGTGGCCGTGTACGAGGCATGGCGCCAGCTCGGCTTTCCGGGTGCAGGAAATCCTTGAGGGTCACTGCGATCTGGGCGCGGGCGGCTACAATCCCGGCATGACTGCCGCCCCTTCCCCGAACCTGCTCCCCCGACCGTTGCGCCAGCTCGCCGGCCGCGCGTTGGAAACCGCGCTCAATCACACGCTTTCACTGGACTCGGATACGCAAGCCAAGCTCTCCGCGCTCGACGGGCGCAGCGTGCAGATGCATTTGCAGGGTGTCGACCTGGCTTTGGCTGTAACGGTGGAAGGTAGCCGCCTGAAGGTCGGTCCTGCGCCGGAACGTAGCGATCTGCGCGTGGCGGCCACGCCCGGCAGCCTGCTGTCGATGCTGTTTCGCCGTAACAACGAAACCCTGGCACCCGGCAAAGTCGAAATCGCTGGCGATGCAGAGCTGGCGCGCCGGCTGGAAAAACTCGCCAGCCATTTCTCGCCCGATTTCGAGGAAGCCTTCACTCGCACATTCGGTGACGTGATCGGCGTGCCGCTGGCAAAAGCCATGCGCGAAGGATTCACTCATGCACGCGAAACCGCCTCGCATCTCGCGCAGGACGGTGCAGCCTGGTTGCGTGACGAAACGCAGCTGGCGGTGGCGCCAGGCGAGGTCGAGAGCTTCCTCGATGACGTGGATACCCTGCGCGAACGCACCGAACGACTGGAAGCACGTCTCGCCCGCCTCGAACGCCTGCAGCGGGGAAGCCACTCGTGACGCCGCTGAAGGTAGTGCCCGGGCTGCTGCGTGTTGCCATCGTGCTGCTGCGCTATCGGCTCGACGAGCTGGTGGATGCCACGCACCTGTTCCGTCCGCTCAAGTTCGTGCGCCCGCTACTGGGCCGGCCGGTTGTCGGCGTGCGCCCGCTCTCGCGCGGCGCGCGCATTCGCCTGGCGTTGAATGAGCTGGGCCCGATCTTCGTCAAGGCTGGCCAGATCCTGTCGACACGGCGCGACCTCGTCCCCGGCGACATCGCCGATGAATTGGCGCTGCTGCAGGATCAAGTGCCACCATTCCCTGGCGACCAGGCACGCGCCATCATCGAGCGCGAACTGAAGCAGCCGGTGGAGAAGCTCTACGCCAGCTTCGATCCCGTGCCGCTGGCCTCCGCTTCGATCTCCCAGGTGCACGCCGCCACGTTGCACGACGGTCGTGCTGTGGTGGTGAAAGTGCTCCGCCCGCACATCAATGAACGCATCGCGCGCGACGTCAGCCTGTTGCATTCACTGGGCCAGCTCGCCCAGCGCTGGCATCCCAATTCGGACAAGATCCGCCCGCTCGACGTGGTGACCGAAGTCGAGAAGATGCTGGAAAACGAGCTGGATCTACAGCGTGAAGGCGCGAATGCCAGCCTGTTGCGTCGTAATTTCATTAGCGGCGTGGATCTCTATGTGCCCGAGGTGCACTGGGAGCTCACCACCGCAAGCGTACTGACGCTGGAACGCGTCAGCGGCGTCTCCTGCGATGACATCGTCGCGATCGATGCGGCAGGCATCGATCGCAAGCAGCTCGCCGCAAAAGGCGTGCGTCTGTTCTATGAGCAGGTGTTCCGCGACAATTTCTTTCACGCCGACGCACATCCCGGCAACATCTGGGTGGATCCTACGCGGTCGCAGGAACCACGCTTCATTGCGCTGGATTTCGGCATTATGGGATCGCTGCCGGAGGAAGATCAGTACTGGCTGGCGCAGAATTTCATCGCATTGTTCGAGCGTGACTACGCGCGCATCGCCAGACTGCACGTAGACGCGGGATGGATGCCGGCCAACGTGCGGTTGGATGAGCTGGAAGCAGCGGTACGCACCGTATGCGAACCTTACTTCACGCGTCCGCTGTCCCAGATTTCACTGGCGGAACTGGTGGTGAAGCTGTTCCAGACCGCGCGGCGCTTCGAGCTCACCTTGCAGCCACAACTGATCTTGTTGCAAAAGACCCTGCTGAATATCGAAGGTGTTGGCCGCATGCTCGATCCGGATATCGACATCTGGGCGGTGGCGCATCCGGTACTCAAGCGCATCATGCGCGAACGCTACAGCTTGAGGCGCACCCTGCGCGAAATCCGCAAGCGTGTTCCCGAGTGGTTCCACAACGCGCCGCAATGGCCGGATCTGGCGCGCGACGCGTTGCGCCAGATCGCCGCGGGCGAGCAGAAGCTTATGCACGACGCGAACCATCTCATGCATCAGCGCAAGATGGTGAGGCGCATGCTGGAAGCCATTGGCAGCGCGTTGCTAGGCACTACGTTGCTGGTTTGCGCCACCGTGATGTGGACGTTCCATCAGCCGCATACGCCGCTGTTGCCACTGGCGATGGGTGGCGCGGGGCTGCTTTCATTTTTGTTCGGTTGGATGCGGCGTTAGTACGCGTCATTCGCGGCAATCCGCTGCATTTCTATGCTCGACATCCTCTATCAAGACGACGCCCTGATTGCGGTCAACAAGCCTGCAGGTCTCGCCGTGCACCGCTCAAAGATGGTCAGCAACACCGATACCTTCCTGATCGATGTGCTACGGGAACAGATCGGCGGCACGCTTTATCTGGCGCATCGCCTCGACCGCGCCACCAGCGGGATGCTGTTAATTGCGCGCTCCTCTGATATGGCCGCGGCGTTGGGCGAGCAATTCATGAGCCGCGACGTACACAAGCAATACCTCACCGTGGTACGCGGCTGGCCGGAGCCGACCGAAGGCCTGGTCGACTACCCGCTCCCAGGCTCACGCGAAACCGGCCCACGACGCGAAGCACGCACCAGCTATCGCCGCCTAGCCACCGTGGAGGTGCCGATAGCGCTCGGCCGCTATCCACAGCAGCGCTACGCACTGGTGCTGACAGAACCGCAAACCGGCCGCTTCCGCCAAATCCGCAAGCATATGGCGCATATCCACCACCCTGTGATCGGCGATTGCCAGCACGGGCGTAGCGATCACAACCGGCTCTACAAGCAATATTTCAGCTGCCATCGCATGTTGCTGCATGCTTGGCGGCTCAGCTTCCGGCATCCAGTCGACGGCAAACCAATGGTGTTGGAAGCACCGCTCGACTCCGCCTTCAACACCATCCTTCGCCGCTTCGATTGGTCGCTACCGGCCGCCGCAATCATAAGCGTCATGCCGACCAGCTAGACTTACGGCATGTTGCCCGTAAGCCGATCCATCAACCTGCCGGAATCCGAGCTGGTCGTGCGTTTCATGCGCGCCGACGGCCCCGGTGGCCAGCACGTCAATCGCACCGAAAGCGCAGTGGAACTGCGCTTTGATGTGCTGCACTCGCCTTCCCTGCCGGAAGACGTGCGGGCACGCTTGCTGGCGCGCCGTGATCGGCGCATGACCGATGAGGGTGTGCTGGTGATCCAGGCGCGCCGCTTCCGCGACCAAGGCCGAAACCGAGAGGATGCACGCGAACGCCTGGTGGAAATTCTGCGCGCTGCGCTGGTGGCCCCCAAGAAACGCATTGCAACCAAACCCTCCCGCGCATCGCAAGAGCGTCGCCTGGAAGGCAAGCAGCAACGGGCGAAGATCAAACAAGGCCGGTCACGTTCCTGGAGCCACGAGTGAGCGACCCCACCCTGCCGGCGGTGCCGCCGCAAGCTCCCCGGCTCAACAGCCGCTTTTGGCCCTGGCTGATGCACAGCCTGTTGCGCCTCTCCGGCTGGCGCTTGCTCGGCCAGTTGCCGGACGAACCGAAAGTGATACTGATCGGTGCGCCGCATTCGTCCTACTGGGATGGCGTGTGGGGCCTGATGATGAAGATCGCGCTAGGCATCAACATCAACATCATGATCAAGCGCGAAGTGCTGGAGGGGCCGCTGGGGGTGATTCTGCGCCCGATCGGCATGATCCCGATCAATCGTAAGGCGGCGTTGAACGTGGTTGGCCAGATGGTCAAGCGCTTCAACGAGCAGGAGCGGATGTGGCTGGGTATTACGCCCGAAGGCACGCGCAAGCACGTCAAACAGTGGAAGTCCGGCTTCCTGCGCATCGCGCACGAGGCCAATGTGCCGATCCAGCCGGTGTTTATCGATTATCCCAGCAAGACTTTTACGCTTGGCCCATTAGTGCGTGCCAGTGATGATCCTGACGCGGATATGTTGGCGATACGAGCGCTGTTCCGGCCCTATCGCGGCAAGCATCGCAACACTGAAACATCGTAAAAGGGAGGAAGGGATGGAAACATTTGGCATCCAGCACTACCAAGCGTTCTTGCTTGCCAGTATGGCTCTCAATCTCACACCTGGGCTGGATACCTTTTATATCCTCACGCGCAGTGGTCGCGAAGGCCACGCCATAGGCATGGCGGCGGCGCTGGGTATCAACGCAGGCTGCATCGTGCATACGCTGGCCGCAGTGCTGGGCATTTCGGCCATTCTGATGACATCGGCACTCGCCTTCAGCGTATTAAAGTATCTTGGCGCGGCTTATCTGATTTGGATTGGCGCGCGCATGCTGCTGTCGCGCGCTACGGCACGGCAATCGACTGAAACGCGCGGAATGGGGTTTCGAGCAGCGTTCCGGCAAGGCATGTTCACGAATGTGCTCAACCCCAAAGTGGCATTGTTCTTTCTCGCGTTTCTGCCACAGTTCGTTTCCATGCACGCATTACACCCACAGCTCGGCCTGTTGCTCTTGGGGTTGAGCTTTATCGGTACCGGGCTGACATGGTCGACCGTACTGGCCTTGATGGGCGGCCGTATTCATCGGCTGCTAACCACTCGGCCGCAACTGGGGCAATGGATGGATCGTGTCTGCGGAACAGTGTTGCTGGCTTTTGGCATAAAGCTCGCGCTGCAGCAACGCAGCTGAGACAGGTCGGGCATCGCGGGACGCCTGCTTGCGTTGAGCTGCAGTCACTGACAATTTTCCTTTCTCTCGCTGTCGGATAAGCCGATGATGATCCAGCGATCATTGAGCTTGCCAAGCGTGATGACATCCGTGCCGCAATGATCCACATGGCCGCTGATCGTGAACGTGTAAGGCGCCCATACCACAGCGAGATCGTGATCGACTTGCACGATGGGATGATAGATGTGCTCGGCAATGGGTCCGCCACGGTGCGCCGCGATGGCATCCGTCAGCTTGTTGATGTCTAGGCGACGCAACTCACCTTGATGCACGCTCGTGATTTCCAGACCCTGCGTTACCACGGCCAGCATTCCAGCCTTATCTTGCCGGCCAAGAGCATCAAAAAACTGATGGACGGGCTCCATCACATGGGCATTTTGATCGGCGGCATAGCAGGGCGCCAACAAGCAAAGCATAGCGGCGGTTGCGAAGGCGGATTTGCAAAGGTTCATGACGGACGCCTCTTTATCGATGTGCTGGCAATCGTTGCCTCTGGTCAACTCCCTCGCCAAGTGCACGTAGTCAGTGGACATCAGCGCTCGGAATGGCCGGACTCATCGTAGTCCCGGTGCGTCAGCAGACCCGGCCGGATCAAGTCGATGAACGCCTGCGCTTCCTTGCTGAGAAATTTTCCCTTGCGCATCACCACACCGTAGCTGCGCTGCGGAAAGTACTGGCGCATGTTACGCACGGCCAGCCGCTGGCGATCCGCATCCGTGATGCAGATGCCGGTGACGATGGAAATGCCCATGCCCATCGCCACGTATTCCTTGATCACTTCCCAACCGCCAACCTCGATAGCGACGTGATAGGGCACTTGCCGCTGCTGAAACACCAGATCCACCAGCCGATATGTGGAAAGGCGCTGCGGGGGCAGGATCAGGCCATAGGGCGAGAGATCCTCCAGCCGCACGTCTTGCTGACTTGCCAGCGGGTGATCCAGCGGCGCGATCAGCATCGGGTCGTAGTGATAGATCGGCGCCCAGGCGATGTCATTGGGCACGTCGAGCATGGAACCCACAGCTAAATCCGCCTCATCCGCACGCAGCAAGGCCATGCCGTCTTTGCCGGTGACGTTGGCGAGCTGCAACTGCACGTCGGGAAAGCGCTCCCGGTATTGCCGCACCAGGCTCGGCAGCAAGTACTGGATGGTGGAACTGCCCGCGGCGATGGTCAGCTTTCCCGCCTGCCCGCCCTTGACCTTCGCCTGGAACTGGCGGTCCAGGTTTTCCCAGCCCTCCACCAGCGGACGCGCCAGTTCGTATAGGGCCTCACCGGCGTCCGTAAGATTGATGCGCCGACGGCTGCGACGCAGCAACTCAACGCCCAGCTCCCGCTCCAACGCCTGCAGTTGCAAGCTGATCGAGGGCTGGGAGAGGTATAGCGCCTCGGCGGCGCGACTGAGCGTGCCAAGCTTCACGATGGTGACGAAGGCACGCATCTGCTTGAGGCGGTTGCCCTTGTAGTAATACCGGCCGGCCTCCGCCTGGGTGGCGGCAGCCTTACGCTTTGGCGCGCGCTTCACACCGTTCGCAGGTAACCTTTTTGCCATATTTAGCCTCCAGACGAGCTTTTGGATGGCAATCAGCTCAATACTTTACAGTATGTATTGACATTTTAAATATCAAAAATTGAAACATTTGCTTTGTCAAATCTAGATTCGCTGGCTAACTTCCCTCCACGCCCCGTCACTCAAGGTGGAGAAGCAGCCCATGGCAGTACCTAGCGAAAAGCTCGTCAGCCGTCCCGTTGAGATCCATGCAGATACCGCCGGCTACGAGCACATCCTTACCCCTGATGCCCTGGCCTTCTTGGCCCGCCTGCATCGTTTCGCCGAACCGCGGCGCAGGCAGTTGCTGGAGGAGCGGCGCCAGCACCAGGCACGTTATGACGCAGGCGTGTTGCTGGATTTCCGGGCCGACACCCGGGATATCCGCGAAAGCGACTGGACCGTCGCCCCCATTCCCGCCGCCCTGCAGGACCGGCGCGTGGAGATCACCGGCCCGGTCGAGCGCAAGATGATCATTAACGCCCTGAACTCCGGCGCAAAGGTGTTCATGGCCGACTTCGAGGACTCTTCCGCGCCCAGCTTCGCCAACCAACTGGACGGCCAGGCTAACCTGCGTGATGCGGTGAATGGCACGCTGGAGCACCACTCTCCCGAGGGCAAGCACTATCGCGTCGATGCCAACCCAGCGGTGTTGGTGATACGCCCACGCGGCTGGCATCTGCCGGAACGGCACATCACCGTATACGGCGAGCCGATTGCCGGCGCACTGGTTGACTTCGGCCTGTTCGCCTACCACAACGCCCGCGCGCTACATGCGCGCGATCGCGGCCCGTACTTCTACCTGCCCAAGCTTGAGGCGATGGAAGAAGCCGCCCTGTGGAACGAAGTGATGGCATTGGCAGAGGACGAACTCGACCTGCCGCACGGCACCATGAAAGCCACCGTGCTGATTGAGACGCTGCCTGCCGTGTTCCAGATGGACGAGATCCTGCACGCACTGCGTGAGCGTGTGGTCGGCCTCAACTGCGGCCGTTGGGACTACATCTTTTCCTACCTCAAAACCTTCCGCCGCCATCGCGATCGCTTGCTGCCGGATCGCAGCCAAGTACTGATGACGGTGCCGTTCCTCAAAGCGTATTCGGAGCTGCTGATCCAAACCTGCCATCGTCGTGGTGCGTTTGCGATGGGTGGCATGGCCGCACAAATTCCAATCAAGAACGACGAGGAAGCCAACGAACAGGCGATGGCGAAAGTGCGTGCCGACAAGCTGCGCGAAGTGCAAGCCGGACACGACGGCACCTGGGTAGCGCATCCCGCACTGGTGCCGATCGCCATGGAGATTTTCGATCGCCATATGCCGACGCCGAATCAACTGCATGTCAAACGCGACGACGTGAAGGCGGATCGCGACACACTGATCGTCCCCTGCGCCGGCACGATCACCCGCGCCGGTTTCGACAATAACGTGGAGGTGGCGCTGCGCTATACGGCTGCGTGGCTGGAAGGCATGGGTTGCGTACCCATCCACAACCTGATGGAGGACGCGGCCACCGCCGAAATCGCTCGCGCGCAGCTGTGGCAATGGCTGCATCACGGCAGCCTGGAATTCACCGATCACGCACCGATCGATGCCGCCTTGTTCGATCGAGTGCTGGCCGCACACACGCATCGCCTACAGGAAAGCACCTTGCCTGGCGCACGACGTGCCGTCGACGCCGCGAAACTGCTTTCCGAACTCACGCATGCCGACGAGCTCGGCAATTTCCTCACGCTTCCTGCTTACGAACAGCTCGCCTGATCGCGCGTAAAAACGACTACGGAGTACGTGACATGAAAACCAACTTGCCGACCGCCGAACAGATTGCGCTGGACTGGAAAAACAACTCGCGTTGGGCCGGCATCCAGCGCACTTACAGTGCCGAAGATGTCGTGCGTCTACGCGGCACGGTACCAGTTGAACATTCACTGGCGCGCCATGGTGCGGAGCGTTTGTGGAAATCGCTACACAAGGAACCGTTCGTCAATGCGCTGGGCGCGCTCACCGGCAACCAAGCCATGCAGCAAGTGAAGGCTGGATTGCAGGCCATCTATCTGAGTGGCTGGCAGGTCGCTGCCGATGCCAACGTGGCTGGCGAGATGTATCCCGATCAATCGCTGTACCCGGCCAACTCGGTACCACTGGTGGTCAAGCGCATCAACAACACGCTGTTGCGCGCTGATCAGCTGCATCACGCCGAAGGCAAGGACGACGTCGACTGGATGGTACCGATCGTTGCGGACGCTGAAGCCGGCTTTGGCGGGGTGCTTAATGCGTTCGAGTTGATGAAGGCGATGATCGAGGCCGGCGCTGCCGGCGTGCATTTCGAGGATCAACTCGCGTCGGTAAAGAAGTGCGGTCACATGGGCGGCAAGGTACTGGTGCCCACGCGCGAAGCCGTGGAGAAATTGAATGCTGCACGCCTCGCCGCAGATGTGCTCGGTGTGCCGACGATCCTGGTGGCGCGTACCGATGCGGATGCGGCTGACCTGCTCACTTCCGACATTGACGAGAACGACACACCCTTTACCACCGGCGAGCGCACTGTTGAAGGTTTCTTTCGCGTGCGCCCCGGGCTGGATCAGGCCATCAGCCGTGGTCTTGCGTATGCACCCCATGCCGACCTGGTCTGGTGCGAAACCAGCAAGCCGAACCTGGAGCAAGCGCGTCAGTTCGCCGAGGCGATCCACGCGAAATTCCCCGGCAAATTGCTCGCCTACAACTGCTCGCCCAGCTTCAACTGGAGGCGCAACCTGGACGACGCGACTATCGCCAAGTTCCAGAAAGAACTCGGTGCGATGGGTTACAAGTTCCAGTTCATCACGCTCGCCGGCTTCCACAGCTTGAACTACAGCATGTTCGAACTGGCGCACGGCTATGCGCGTCGGCAGATGAGTGCGTTCGTGGATTTGCAAGAGAAGGAGTTCGCCGCAGCCGAACAGGGCTTCACAGCGGTGAAGCATCAGCGCGAAGTAGGTACAGGTTACTTCGACGCGGTGACGCAGGCGATTCAGCAGGGCAGGTCGTCGACGGTCGCGTTGAAAGGATCCACCGAGGAGGCACAGTTCCATCGAGCTTCAGCGGCCTGAGCTTGATTAGAACTCGGCCCCTTCTTTTCTTTGGGAGAAGGGGCCGTTTCTCGCGCTCATTAATCGGACAACAAGGAAATTCGCCGATACTGCAGTGCCTCGGCCAAGTGATGCCGATCCAGCGCTGCCGCGCCGTTGTCCAGATCGGCAATCGTTCGCGCCACGCGCAGTGTCCGATGGTAAGCACGCGCAGAAAGTCCAAGTCTTTCCAGCGCAGCATCGAACCATTTGCGCTCCACTGGCCCTAATGCGCAATCACGCTCGAGTTCTCGATTACTGATCTCCGAGTTCGGCCGGCCGGCACGCGCCAAGGCATGATTGCGTGCACGAATGACACGCTTGCGCACGGTGGCCGAATCCTCGTCGTGTGTGCTGCGCTGCGTGCTCAAGTCACTCAACGGCACTGAAGGAACCTCCACGCAAAGATCGATGCGATCGAGCAGTGGGCCGGAAATACGCGAGCGATAGCGCTGCACCTGGTCCGGCGAGCAGCGGCAGCGCTTGCGCATATCGCCGGCATAGCCGCACGGGCAAGGGTTCATCGCCGCCACCAGTTGGAACAGTGCGGGAAAGGTCAGCTGCCGCGCCGCGCGCGAGATCAGGATCTGGCCTGACTCCAGTGGTTCGCGCAGCACTTCCAGCACGTGCCGGCTGAATTCGGGCAATTCATCGAGAAACAGCACGCCATTGTGCGCGAGCGAAATTTCCCCCGGCCGAGGCTGCGAACCGCCACCAACCAGTGCCACAGCCGATGCGGTGTGATGTGGCGACCGGAACGGGCGGTGGCGCCAATGTGCCGGGTCCACCTGCTGACCAGCCACCGATAACACGGCGCAGGTTTCCAGTGCCTCGGATTCGCTCATCGGCGGCAAGATGCCCGGTAGGCGTTCGGCCAGCATGGTCTTGCCTGTGCCAGGCGGTCCCATCAGTAGCAGGTGGTGACCACCGACCGCTGCAATCTCCAGGGCACGGCGCGCCTGTAACTGGCCGCGGACGTCAATAAGGTCCGGGCCGGCATCGCTGTCCGAGGTCAGGACCAGCGCGGAGACAGGCGGCATCAGCTCGTGGCAACCACGCAGCCAGCTGCAGACGTCGGCCAAAGTATCGGCTACCAATACGTCAGCCTCGGGAATCAGTGCCGCCTCTTCCGCGTTGGCACTTGGCACCACGACCCGACGACCGCGTGCCCGTGCCCGTAGCAGAGCCGGGAGCACACCGGAAACTGGGCGCAACTGGCCTGAAAGCGCCAACTCGCCCAGGAATTCGCAGTCATCGAGCTTTTCACGAGGGACCTGGTTACCTGCCGCCAAGATACCCAGCGCGATAGCCAAGTCGAAGCGCCCGCCGTCCTTGGGCAACTCCGCGGGAGCTAGATTCACCGTAACTTTGCGGTTTGGGTATTCGAAAGCAGCGCTTTGGATCGCCACGCGCACACGGTCACGCGCCTCACGTACAGCCGCCTCGGGCAAACCAACGATATGGGTACTAGGTAGGCCGCCGGAAAGGTGAACTTCCACCATCACCTGTGGTGCGGCGACCCCGTCCTGTGCACGGCTCAAGGTGACGGCCAGACTCATGGGATACGGCCACCACCCATACGAGCGGAGTCGCTGGTTGATCGGTCCATCGAGCGACTCCGTGGAATCTCGGCGGGATGAAAAACGGCCGCCCCCGATTCCTTGGGGTGATGGTGACGAATCGGGGACGGCTACCGGAACTGATCAGGCTCCGCGAGATGACATAGCGGCCTCCAGCTCCGCCACGCGCTGTTCGAGTTCCTCGACCCGGGAGCGCGTGCGCGCCAGCACCTGGGTCTGAACATCGAATTCCTCACGGGTAACCAGCTCGAGATGGCGCAGTCCCTGCGCCAGGATATCGTGAAAATTGGCGCGCAAATCCTTGTGCGCGTCTACCATCCCTGGCGGAACCAACGAGACAAGCCGTAGGGCAATTTGGTCGATATCCTGCCTCCCCATCATGGTAGGCACCTCGAACTCGTCGGGAGACAGTCTATGAAGAAGGTGAAAAGCGGCGCCATCGGTGTGCTCCATCAAAACTTGTAGGCATTTTCCTACAAGACGGGGACGGGCTGCCTTCGGGCGGGCAGAATGGCTATGCTCCGCACCGCATAACTGGGCTCGTCGGGCCTGCTGAGGAAAAAATTCATGAAATTGGTTGTGGCTGTCATCAAGCCGTTCAAGCTGGACGATGTCCGTGAGGCGCTCGCCGAGGCCGGCGTACAAGGGATCACCGTGACCGAGGTCAAAGGCTTCGGCCGTCAGAAAGGCCACACCGAACTTTACCGCGGAGCCGAGTACGTGGTCGATTTCCTACCCAAGATCAAGGTGGAAGTGGCGGTGGACGATGATCAGCTCGACCGCGTCGTGGAGGCCATCTCGCAGTCCGCCCGCACCGGCAAGATCGGCGATGGCAAAATCTTCGTCAGCAACCTTGAGCAGGTGATCCGCATCCGCACCGGCGAGTTGGACCACGACGCCCTGTAATCAGGCTGGCTCGCGCAGCTCCGGCCGGCTACGCAAGATGCGCTGGTGATGGATCAGCAGCCCTGCGTAGTAGCAGACGTAATAGCCCACGACCAGGCCAAACGTGAGCATGGTTAGCGGGCTCTGCCCAATGTCGGGGCCATGAATGGGTGGCGTAGCGCCGGTCGGGTCCTGCATCTGTGGGGAGAGCATGGCGAAACGCCATACCAGCCGCCCTAGCAACAAGGCAGTGACAATCGCACCGATATAGGGATTGGGCACATAGCAGTCGCCCTTCACCGGATGCACTTCGAAACGGCTCAGGTGAAGCCCAATCAAGCCGAGTACACCCCCAGCAATCAGCCCGCCAACCAATCCGCCAAGCAATCGCACGTCGTGCATTGCCGCAACGCTAATAAGCCCCGCGATAATCGCAAAGATCACAATACGCGCGATCATCCGCTTGCGCCGGATCGGCTGTGGACCAAACTGCCGACGCACTCGCCGCCACACGGCGAACACGATCACCGGTATTAAAACCAACGGCATGCTGAAATGAGGTGCCATGGTGTCCGCCCGCCCTAGGAAGTCACCAGCACATTAGCAGCGCGCCTCATGACAGGCGATTGACACCCGTCATGCGTTTTTCCGGGAGCGGTACTTACTTGGCCTTGCCCTGGTTGGCCACGGCGGCCAGCTTGGCAGCGATGGCGTCCGCATCGCCCAGGTAGTAGTGGCGCATCGGCTTAAGCTGTTCGTCGAACTCATAAACCAGCGGCACGCCATTGGGGATATTCAACTCGACGATGTCCTCGTCGGAAATGTTGTCCAGATACTTCACCAGCGCGCGGATCGAATTGCCATGGGCGACCAGCAGCACGCGCTGGCCGCTGCGGATGGCCGGCGCAAGCACTTCGTTCCAATACGGCAATACGCGGGCAACAGTGTCCTTGAGACACTCAGTGTCCGGAATCAGCTTGGGATCGAGTCCGGCGTAGCGCGGATCTTTCAACGAGGGATTTTCCGCACGGGGCAGTGGCGGAGGCGGGATGTCGTAGCTGCGGCGCCAGACTTTCACTTGGTCCTCGCCGTACTTGGCCGCGGTTTCCGCCTTGTTGAGACCGGTAAGGCCACCGTAGTGGCGTTCGTTGAGGCGCCAGTCGGTAAGCACCGGAATCCACATCAGGTCCATGGCATCCTGCACATGCCACAGGGTGCGCACAGCACGCTTGAGCACAGAGGTGTGAGCCACGTCGAAGTGGTAACCGGCCTGTACCAGCAGTTCGCCCGACTCACGCGCCTCAGCGGCGCCTTGCTCGGTAATGTCCACATCGGCCCAGCCGCTGAAGCGGTTTTCGAGGTTCCATTGGGATTGGCCGTGGCGGATCAGAACGAGCTTGTACATAGTTTGGATTCGATCGGAGCGGGACAAGTAAGGAATGGTGAAGGCCATGCGTAGCCGCGTCAATTCCCGACCGTGTCAGAAGTCACGCTAAACCTTCGGGCAAACACGCGCATCCTATGCCTGTCTCATACCAAGGAGTTTCGATCATGCGCTTTACTACGCTGGCTCTAGCTATGGCCCTGCTCCCGCCCCTGGCTGTGGCGGCCCAAGACATCAGCAAGGTCAATGGCTCGGTTTCGGTCGATGCCGGACAGCACGCCGGTAACGTGCATAGCGTAAATGGCTCGGTCAATGTTGGTGAGGCTGCAACCGTGCAAGACGCCAGCACCGTGAATGGTTCGGTGCATTTGGGCGCCAAAGCACAAGCCAGCAGCCTGCATACCGTCAACGGTGGCGAGGCTCTTGCGCAGGACGCCCAAGTGCGTGGCGAGGTGAGCAGCACAAACGGGGGTATTTCGCTGGACTCAGGGGCCGACGTGACCGGCGATGTGTCCAACGTCAACGGTGCGATCCGGCTTGATCATGCGCACGTTGGCGGCAACATCGCGACTACCACCGGCGACATCACCATTGGCGAAGCATCGCACGTGGATGGCGGCATCACCGTCAATGAGCAGCACGGCTTCAACTTTTCCAGTCGTCCGCCACGCATTGTCATTGGTCCGCATGCCATCGTACGCGGCACGCTGGATTTCCGCCGAGAGGTGGTCCTGCAGGTCAGCGACAGCGCGCAAATCGGCCCGGTGAAGGGTGCCACGGCCATGCGCTTCAGCGGCGCCCAGCCATTGAATTAGGCCTCAAATCCACTCGCGCGGCTTGAGGTATTCCACAAGCCGCGCTTCGGCAGAGCCTTCCTCTGGCTGATAGGCATACTCGAAGCGCACGCGTGGCGGCAGACTCATCAGGATCGATTCCGTGCGTCCTCCGGATTGCAGTCCGAACAGCGTGCCGCGATCGTAGACAAGATTGAATTCAACGTAGCGGCCACGCCGATAGAGCTGGAACTCGCGCTCGCGTTCACCATACGGCGTGTCCTTGCGGCGTTCGACGATCGGCTGATAGGCATCCAGGAATCCCTGCCCTATTGCCTGCATAAACGCAAAGCAGCGCTCGAAACCGCCCTCGTTGAGATCGTCGTAAAACAAACCACCGACACCACGCGTTTCAGCGCGGTGCTTGAGATAGAAATACTCATCGCACCATTTCTTGTAGCGCGAATACACGTCCACACCGAACGGCGCGCATAGATCACGTGCCACGGTATGCCAATGCTGCACATCTTCATCAAACGGATAGAACGGGGTGAGATCAAAACCACCGCCGAACCACCACACCGGCTCCACGCCTTCCTTTTGCGCCTCGAAATAACGCACGTTGGCATGCGTGGTCGGTATGTAGGGATTGCGTGGGTGCAATACCAGCGACACGCCCGTAGCGATAAAACCGCCACCTGACAACTCCGGACGATGAGCCGTCGCGCTGGGTGGCAGCTTGTCCCCATGGACCAGGGAGAAGTTCACTCCGGCCTGCTCAAACACGGCCCCGTCGCGCAGCACACGTGTACGGCCACCACCACCGGCTGGACGGCTCCATGCATCCTCAATAAAGCGGGCCTGACCATCAACCTGCTCAACGGCCTTGCAGATGCGATCCTGCAGTTCGCGCAGGAAATGCTCAACGCGCTCGACTTGCTCGCTTTTCATCCATCCATCCGGCTTTGCTGGTCAGGATCACAAGCTTAGCAAGAGCTTGTCGGCGTGAAACTGAGCTATGTCAATGAACCCCAGCTGCCGCGCCACGGGCAGGCATCTAGGCAAGCCCCAATCCCGTGGCTAGGCTCATGACATGCGCGTGACAACCCTTCCGCTCGCAGTTTCGGCTTATACCGCCACCTCCGCGCTGGGCCACGGCCTGGATGCGCACCTCAGTGCGCTCTACGAGCAACGCAGCGGCCTAAGCATGAACGACTTCAGCAGCACACCACTGTCTTGCTGGATTGGGCGTGTCAAAGGTGTTGAAGATACCGTGCTACCAGTCATTTATGCTCAGCAGGATTGCCGCAACAACCGCCTCGCTTGGCTGGGTTTAAACCAAGACAATTTCCTGCCGCAGGTACACACTGCCCGAGAGCGTTATGGCGCAACGCGCCTAGCATTACTACTCGGGACATCAACCGCGAGCATCGGCGCTACCGAAGAAGGCTATCGGCGTCTCGAAGACGAGCGGCTACCCGCCGACCTGCATCACACAAGCATTCACACGCCACATTCGCTGACCGCCTTCGTTGCCGCTGCATTGAATATCAAAGGCCCGTGCCTCACCATTTCCACCGCGTGTTCTTCCAGTGCGAAAGTGTTTGCCAGCGCAGAGCGGCTGATTCGCCTGGGGCTGGTCGATGCAGCAATCGTAGGCGGCGTCGATTCGTTATGCGAGAGCACACTGTTCGGTTTCAATGCACTGGAGCTCGTATCGCCCGAACCGTGCCGCCCTTTCGATGCCACAAGATGCGGCATCTCGATCGGCGAAGCTGCCGGCTTCGCCTTGCTGGAACGCATCGCGTCTCAGCCAGATGCGCCTCTGCATTTATTGGGCTGTGGTGAATCGAGCGACGCCCACCACATGTCCACACCAGATCCGTCTGGCGCTGGTGCGGAACTCGCCTTGCGCGACATCTTCGATCGTGCGGGACTCGATGCAGCACAAATGGACTATATCAACCTGCACGGCACGGCCAGCCAGAAGAATGATGCGATGGAAGCCAGGCTCGTCGCGCGAATGTTTCCCAATACCACCCGCGTCAGCTCCACCAAGGGCCTGACCGGTCATACCTTGGGCGCCGCCGGCATCGTGGAAGCGATCATTACGCTGCTGGCATTGCGCGATGGCTTCGTACCTGGCAACGCAGGTGTTGGCGAACCCGATCCGGCTTGTTCCTCGCACTTTGCATGGCATAACGAAACACGCCCCTTACAAATGGCACTGAGCCATTCATTCGGCTTTGGTGGCAGCAATGCATGCCTTGCCTTTGCGCGTGCGGATCGTGACGCATGAATGCACTACATGTCCAAGTGGAAGGAATCGGCCTGTGGTCGCCACAACTTATCGACTTCGATGCCTTACGTCGCTTGCTTGCCGGTGAAACACCCGCTGCGTCCGCCGTACGCCCCCACGCACTGACTTTGTCGCCGAATGAGCGACGACGCGCAACGGAAAGCGTACTCATCGCCGTCGAAGTCGCTTCTCAGGCAGCTGCTATGAGCCGATGCGGCACTGGCAATCTGGCTTGCGTATTTGCCTCTGCCTACGGCGACCAGGCCACGACCGACTACATGTGCCGTGTGCTGGCGCGTGCGCCCGTCGAACTTTCACCCACACGCTTCCACAATTCCGTGCATAACGCGTCAGCCGGCTACTGGACGATCGCCACGAACTGTCGAGCACCCTCCAGCGCCATCTGCGCAGGAAGCGCAAGTTTCGGCGCCGGCCTGCTGGAAGCCGCCGTGCTTGCTTGCGCCGACAATCGTCCCGTCTTGCTGGTCTGCAGCGACACTACCGGTGTTGGCCCACTTGGCGAGCTAATCGGGTGCACGCAAGTCTTCGGCTGTGCGTTGTTATTATCGCCCGCCACGAATGCAGGCATGCGGTTACGTCTTGCCACAACGATGTCTTCACCCCGTCATCCACCATTGCCTGCTGAATGCTTAGCATGGATGCAGAACAACCCTTCTGCGGCAAGCCTGCCGCTATTGGCTATGTTGGCAAAGGGTCATGGCGACTGTGTACTGGCTGCCTCGGAACAACTTGGATTGCATGTACAGCTGGAGATGCAAGCGTGAACAGCACATTGCGCTGGTGTGTGTTGATCCCTTGCCTCAATGAGGAAATGGCGATCGGCGCAGTGGTGAAATCGACGTTGCGGTTAGGTGTACCGGTAATCGTCATCGACGACGGCTCCGACGATCGCACACCGGAGATCGTCAACGCATTGCCCGTCACGTTGCTGCGGCATAGTCATCGCCAGGGCAAGGGCGAAGCTCTGCGCACAGGTTTTCGGGAGGCACTGCGGCAAGGGTTTGACGCGGTCGTAACCATGGATGGTGACGGTCAGCACCTGGCCGAAGATATTCCGCGCCTGGTCGATGTGGGCAAGCGCTTCCCCGACCACATCGTCATCGGCGCGCGCCTGCTGCAGCGTGACCAGCAACCCAAGGGACGCCGCCGTGCAAACGCACTCGCGGATTGGGGCATTTCATGGGCTTGCGCGCAACCAGTGGCAGACACCCAAAGCGGGCAGCGCTGGTATCCACGCAGCGCCTTGGAGCTCGTCGAACTGGATGCACAAAATTTCGTGTTCGAAGCAGCCGTACTGATCGCCGCGTCACGTGACAAGGGCTTGGGCATCGTGTCAGTGCCGATTGCTTCACGCTACGAAGGATCATTCCGGCTAAGCCACTTCAATCCAGTCCGCGATGTCATGCGGATTGCCTTGTACACCACCAGACAGGTATTTCGTCACGGGCAGGTCTGGGCGAGCTATAGCCGTTCGAGGGCGGCGCCGTTGATCGTCGACGATACCTACTCGCATCGCATCGCTTAGGTTTGCCGTCATCGCCGCACACGCGAACCTTACGGATCACACGTTGTACATCACCATGATGCGCCCTGAAGCAAGCAATCGCTCGCGCTGTTCGACCCGGAACGCGTATTGGGCAGCACGCTGGTCGGCCAAAAGCCGTTCTGCCCAGACATCCAGACGCCCACCCGCAAGATCGACGTATTCGACCGTCAATTGAACGTCGCGCAGGCTTACCAGCCTGCCGCTGCGTGCCTCACCCTCATCAAGTAATGCCGCATGCACAGCTGCGGCCTGTGCCCCATATTCGGCCAGATGCACCACATGCAATCCCGCAGAACTACGCAGAGGATGTTCACTTGGCGTGTGACGCTCAGCTACTGCATGGATGGATACTGCATTCCAATCCACGACTGTATCGATCAGCGCCATAGCGCCGGCATGTGGAACCAGCGCTGCCCAGGCTTCCTGCGTTAGCACCTTCATGCTTCGTGTACGGTGCGCGCCGTCACCGCTTGCGGCTGCACCGTATCTTGCTGCCAGAAGTCATAAAAGTTGAACCAGTTGTATGGCTCTTTTCGAGCGTAATATTCCAAGCGCTGCGCATAACGACGTAGGACCTGATCGAGTGCCTGGTGACGCGATTCGCGTGGAATATCCACTCGCTCCGTGAAAAGCTCAAAACTCAACGCATAACGACGGCCACCGCGATAGAGGCCAAAACACAATATCACCGGCACCTGCAGCGTGCTGGCCAGCAGCCAGGGGCCGATCGGAAATGGCGCCGGCTCGCCAAGAAAATCCACACGTCGGAGTGTTTCATGCGCTCGGCCACGATCGGCCAGTAGTGCCACCATGCCGCCAGCGCGGCAAGTCTCAGCCATTGCCAGTGTGATGGCCGCACCGCCTTGCGAGACGTCGATAACTGCTTCACCGACGTCGGGCGCCAAAGCCTCCAGCAGCTCCGTGATGGCTGGCGTCTTCTGCTTGTCCAGTAAGACACGCAATGGCACTTCCGGACAGCGCGCCGCCAACGCACGCAGTACTTCGAAACTGCCCTGGTGCGAACCGACCAGCAGCACGCCACACCCTTGCGCGACGTAGTGTTGAAGCTGCTCGAGTCCCGTCACTTCGATGTCGAAATCACGTTCGCCATGCGCAAGCAGATAGATGCGATCGAGCATGGTCACCGCGAAATAGTGAACGTGCTTGAACACCTGCCAGAAGCTCGCACGGCGACCGAACAGGCGCGTCAGATACTCACGTGACGCGCGTCGCTCTGGACCGCGGCGCAGGAAGTAATACAGGCTGATGAGATAGAGAAGCCTGCGCATGACGCCATGGCCGAAGCGCAGAGCGGCCGCGACGAGTACCCCGAGCCAGAAACGGTTGCCGCCTTCGCGCTGGTTTTGCCAATGATCGCTCACGCTGCACCTTCTATCACGCCACGCGCCAACACTTGGTCATCACTGCGCAGTTCAAACTGCACTTGTCCGCAGCGATCCACCAGTTCCAGTTCGGCCGATATGCCGGGATACAGCGGAGCAAGAAACTTCACTTCACGGATACGTGCAAGGCGCTGATCTCGCCAGCTGCGCAAAGCTTCAGCAACGTGTTCCAACACGACCACGCCGGGCACCAGCGGATGATCCGGGAAATGGCCCGGCAAACACGGATGCTCCGGCGGAACGCAAATCACCGCTCGATAACTGGCTTGACTGGAGTTACGCAGATCCACGTGTGCAACGCTGTCGGGAAGACCTTGCTGATAATGCCTTCTCCGGCTGTCAGGCGGATTAATGCAGGCTCAAGCTGTACGCTCGCGTTCAATATGTTCGGAAAGGGTACGCAGGCTGCTGAAGATACGCTGGTTGTCCGGATGGTCCGAACGCAGTTGCATGCCGTAACGCTTGGAAACGGCCAGGGCGATTTCCAGGGCATCGATGGAATCCAGGCCCAGGTCGCCACCAAACAGCGGCGCTTCGGGATCGATAGCCGCCGGATCGACTGTCTCTAGATTGAGTGCTTCCACGATCAGGTTGGCCAGTTCGTGTTCGGCAGCGGTCTGCGTGGACATGCTTGGTTTCGATGCTCCGGAGGCACGGCCAGCCCCAGGAAGCGGGGCGGCCGCGCAGTGTAACATAGGGGTCTTTCGTCCCCGGTTGCTGTGTCCAAGCATGGTTCAGGCAAGCGAAAACCCGCAGGCCAAGCCCGACCTGCCGCGCACCCCTCGCGTTACCTATCGCATGACCGCACCCGCGGCAGCGTTGACCGAGGCCGGCACCCTGGCCGTGTTCGGCTTCGGTGCCGGCACGCCCGAGGTTGACGATCCTCGCTGGCTGCGCGTTCCTCTTGAATGCTTTGATGCACCTGCGCCGGTGGAAGTATGGCAAGTCGATGGCAAGGTCGTTTGTGGCCGCCAGCACAACGTGCGCTGGTCTGCCGGCGGCGGCTGGTTATTCGCATCGATCGAGCTGGATGAACGTGAGACGGGAGGCATCGAAGGTGCTGCCCAGCAGGCCTACGCTGAGCTGCGGCAGTTCATGCGCATGCGCGACGAGCGTTCCGTACTGCGTATCTGGAACTACGTGGCCGACATCAATCTCGGTGATGGCGATGCCGAGCGTTACAAGCGATTCTGTGATGGACGCGCGGCGGGTTTGAGTGACTTCTTCGCGGATGGTTTTCCAGCGGCGACGGCGATCGGCCATCATCATCGTGATCCGGTTCTGCAGATTTATCTGCTCGCCTGCTTGGATGATGGTGCGTCAGTGGAAAATCCGCGCCAAACGAGTGCTTGGCGTTACCCACGCCAATATGGTCGCACGTCACCCGGCTTTGCACGCGGCATGCTGATGCCTGCGCGCGATGCGCTGGCTATTTCCGGCACCGCGGCCGTGGTTGGCCATGCATCGGCGCACGAAGGCAATCTGGAAGCACAGCTCGAAGAAACCTTGCTTAACCTGGAAGCCTTGCTTGCTACGGCTGACATGCCGGCCGGTTTCGATACACATTCATCGTTGAAAGCTTACGTGCGCCATGCCGTCGACGCTGGACGTGTCGGTGAGATGGTGCGACGACGGTTACCTGGTGTGCCGGTACTGCTGATGCACGGCGACGTGTGTCGCCGTGAATTACTGGTGGAAATCGACGGCTGGCGTTTCAAGTAAAGGGTGCGCCCTAACTCGGAGCACTTTATTTCTGTTTTTCGGGGCGCTTCCAGCCCGGCAATGTCGCCTGCCGGCCACGCGCCACGGTGAGTTCACCGGCGGGCGCGTCTTTCGTAATCACCGACCCCGCACCAATGGTGGCTTGCGCACCGACCGTCACAGGTGCGACCAGCGCACTGTTGGAGCCGATGAACGCGTCATCTTCGATCGTGGTAACGAACTTGTTCACGCCGTCGTAATTGCAGGTGATGGTACCGGCGCCGACGTTGACACCGCGGCCAATGACCGTGTCACCAAGATAAGTAAGGTGATTGGCTTTGCTGCCTTCGCCGATACGTGCCTTCTTGGCTTCCACGAAATTGCCAATGTGCACGCCCGTCGCAAGCTCGGTGCCTGGGCGTAAACGTGCAAAGGGACCGATCAGGCAAGGTCCATGCGTCACGACACCTTCCACATCGCAATGTGCATGCACAATCGTGCCGGCTGCGAGCTGCACGTCCTTCACGCGCGAATACGGCCCGATGCGTACGTCTTCGCCAAGCTGCACATCGCCTTCCAGAATCACATCGATGTCGATTTCCACATCACGCGCCGCTTTCACGTTACCGCGCACGTCCACACGTCGAGGATCAGCAACGCGTACGCCTTCTGCCATCAACGCCTGCACAGCGCGCCGCCGATAGGCGTCTTCCAATTCGGTAAGTTGCCATGGCGTATTGGCGCCCGCGGCTTCCACCGCGTCGTCGCACTCGATGCACTGCGCCGCGCGATTTTCCTCGGCGGCCATTTGGAAGATGTCGGTGAGGTAATACTCGCCTTGTGCATTGTTGCGGCCGAGTTTGGCGATCCACTGCCTCAGTGACTTGGCATCGGCGGCGACAATACCGGTATTGATCAAGTCAATGGCGCGCTGCGCGCCGTCGGCATCTTTTTCCTCGATTACCGCTCGCACGAAGCCGTTACCGTCACGCAGCACACGGCCATAACCGTGTGGATTGGCGACGCGTGTCGCCAGCATGGATAGGCTGCCTTCGGCTTGTACGAGATGCTGCAGTGTTTCAGCGCGCGTAAGCGGTACGTCGCCGTAGAGCACGAGTACGCGCGCCTCGTCCGGCACCTTGCCCAGGGCCTGCCCGACGGCATGACCGGTGCCAAGCTGTTCGGTCTGCAAAGCCCAATGCAAGTCCGGCTGATTGTCGAACGCGGCCAATACCTGATCGCCGTTGAAGCCGTAAACGACATGAATGGCATCGGGACGCAAGGCGCGTGCAGTCGCCAGCACATGTGCCAGCAACGGTCGACCCGCCAACGGCATCAACACTTTGGCTTTCTTCGACTTCATACGCTTGCCTTCGCCGGCGGCGAGGACGATGACGTGCAAGGAGGGTTGGCTCATAAAGGTCCGCTGTGTGGATCACGGTGGGCGCTAAGGATAACTGCTCATACAGGCACACTTTGAGGCGTTTAACCGTCAAAGAAGTGTGCAAACAAAAACGCCGGCACAAGGCCGGCGTTTTTCCAGGTATCAGCGCGCTTAGTGTTTGAGGTTCTTGCGCAGGCGCTCAAGTGCCTGCAACTGCGCCAACGCCTGGGTGAGCTTGGCCTGCGCCTCGGCCACGTCGACGGTACCCGAGCGGTTGGCCAGCGCATCCTCAGCCTCCTGCTTGGCGCGCTTGGCGGCGGCTTCGTCCAGGTCGGCGGCGCGGGCGGCTGTATCGGCCAGCACGGTCACCACCTGCGGCTGGACTTCCAGAATGCCGCCGGAGACGTAGAACTGCTGGCGTTCGCCGCCTTCCAGCACCACATCGATGTGGCCAGGCTTCAAGCGTGTGATCAGCGGGGCATGGCGGGGCGTGATACCCAGCTCGCCCAGCTCGCCGGTGGCGACCACCATCACCGCGTCGCCGTGAAAGATCTCGGCTTCGGCACTGACGATGTCGCAACGAATGGTGCTCATAACTCTCTCGCTTCGTCCAATGGATCAGACGGAAAGGATTTATTGGCTTCGCTGGAGCCCGCCGAGGCAAGCTCCAACAGAGGCCTGGATCAGGCGGCCTTCTTAGCGCCCATGTCCTCGGCTTTCTTGATGGCCTCGTCGATGCCGCCGACCATGTAGAACGCCTGCTCGGGGATGTGATCCACCTCGCCTTCCACGATCATCTTGAAGCCGCGGATGGTTTCCTTCAGCGTCACGTATTTGCCGGGGGCGCCGGTGAACACTTCCGCCACGTGGAAGGGCTGAGAGAAGAAGCGCTCGCACTTACGCGCGCGGTACACCACCTGCTTGTCTTCTTCCGACAGTTCGTCCATGCCGAGAATGGCGATGATGTCCTTCAGTTCCTTGTAACGTTGCAGGGTGCCTTGCACCTTGCGGGCCACGTCGTAGTGCTCGGCGCCGACCACGTTCGGGTCGAGCTGGCGGCTGGTGGAGTCCAACGGGTCCACGGCCGGATAGATGCCGAGCGAGGCGATCTGGCGACTCAAGGTCACGGTGGAGTCCAAGTGGGCGAAGGTGGTGGCCGGCGATGGGTCGGTCAAGTCGTCCGCGGGTACGTACACGGCCTGGATCGAGGTGATCGAACCGGTCTTGGTGGAGGTGATGCGCTCTTGCAGCACACCCATTTCTTCGGCCAGCGTCGGCTGGTAACCCACGGCGGACGGCATACGGCCGAGCAGCGCGGACACTTCGGTACCGGCCAGCGTATAGCGGTAGATATTGTCGACGAAGAACAGCACGTCGCGGCCTTTGCCGTGTTCGTCCTTCTGGTCGCGAAAGTATTCGGCCATGGTCAGACCAGTCAGTGCCACACGCAGACGGTTGCCCGGCGGCTCATTCATCTGGCCGTACACCATCGCCACTTTCGATTCTGGCAGGTTGTCCAGCTTTACCACGCCGGCGTCCTGCATCTCGTGATAGAAGTCATTACCTTCGCGGGTACGCTCACCCACACCAGCGAACACCGACAGACCCGAGTGCTGGGTCGCGATGTTGTTGATCAGCTCGAGCATGTTCACCGTCTTGCCCACGCCGGCGCCTCCGAACAGGCCGACCTTGCCGCCCTTGGCGAACGGGCACACCAGGTCGATCACCTTGATGCCGGTTTCCAGCAGTTCGTTGGCCAGCGCCTGCTCATCGTAAGACGGGGCTTCGCGGTGGATGACCCACTGGTCCTCGGCTTTGATCGGACCGACTTCGTCGATCGGGTTGCCGAGCACGTCCATGATGCGGCCAAGGGTAGCCTTGCCGACCGGCACCTTGATGCCTTCGCCGGTGTTGCGCGCCACAAGACCACGCTTCAGACCGTCGGTGGAGCCCAGGGCGATCGTACGCACCACGCCGTCACCCAATACCTGCTGGACTTCCAGCGTGATCTCGGTGCCGTCGATCTTCAGTGCGTCATACACCTGCGGCACCTGATCGCGCGCGAACTCGACGTCGATGACCGCGCCGATGATCTGTACAACTTTACCCTGGCTCATGGATGTGCTCCGGATGGATCTTTAAGGTTCTGTTTCGGCGCCGCTTACGCGTCGCCATGAATAGTTTTGGATTAAACCGCCGCCGCGCCGCCGACGATTTCCGAGATTTCCTGCGTAATCGCAGCCTGACGCGCCTTGTTGTAGCTCAGCGTCAATTCGGCAATCACCTTGCTGGCGTTGTCGGACGCAGCCTTCATCGCCACCATGCGTGCGGCATGTTCGCTGGCAAGGTTTTCCAGCACCGCCTGGTATGCCACCGATTCGACGTAACGGCCCAATACGTGCTCAAGCACCGCAGCGGCGTCGGGTTCGTAGATGTAGTCCCAGTCGTGCGACTGTTCCAGCGCCGCGCCTGCGACGTGCTGCGCCTCGAGTTCGGCGGCAACTGCCGGAAGCGGCAGCAGCGCATCGACCGTCGGGCTCTGCGTCATGGTATTGACGAAATCGTTGTAGGCGAGGAAGACGCGGTCCAGCTTGCCTTCCGTGTACGCGTCGAGCACGACCTTGATCACGCCGATCAGCTGCTCGACCTTCGGACGCTCGCCCAGGTGGGTGGCGGTACCGATCAGGTTCACACCCTTGATGCGGCGGAAGAACTGCACGGCCTTCTGGCCAATCGCAACCACGTCGACCTGCACGCCCTTGTCCTGCCATTCGCGAATGGCAGGCAGCAAGCGACGGAACAGGTTGGAATTGAGGCCACCGCAAAGGCCGCGATCGGTGGTCACCACCACATACGCCACACGGGCAATGTCTTTACGTTCGACCAAGAACGGATGCTTCAATTCCGTGCTGGCCTGTGCGACGTGCGCGATCACTTTGCGCATGGCACGCGCATAGGGACGCGAGGCCTTCATCAGATCCTGCGCTTTGCGAATCTTGGAGGCCGAGACCATCTCGAGCGCGCGCGTCACCTTGCGCATGTTCTGCGTGCTCTTGATCTTGGTTTTAATTTCGCGTCCGCTTGCCACGTTTGCCTCAACCTGTGGGGTCTATGCCGATTCGGCCTGATGGCCGGCGTGCGGTGCAGTCATCCACAACGGACGAATGCACACCCTTTCATTGCTTACCAGCTACCGGTCTTCTTGAACTCGTCGAGGCCGGACTTGAACGTGGCTTCGATGTCGTTGTTCCAGTCACCGGTAGCGACGATCTTCTTCATCAGCTCGCCCTGGTTCTGGTGGAAGAAGGCATGCAGGCCCTTTTCGAACGCCAGCACCTTGTTTACCGGCAGATCGTCCAGATAGCCCTTTTCGGCGGCATACACGGACAAGGCCAGCTCAGCGATCGACAACGGCAGATATTGCTTCTGCTTCATCAGTTCGGTGACGCGCTGACCACGGTCGAGCTGGGCACGGGTGGCCGGGTCGAGGTCCGAGGCGAACTGCGCGAATGCGGCCAACTCGCGGTACTGCGCCAGTGCCAGCTTCACACCACCGGACAGCTTCTTCACGATCTTGGTCTGTGCCGAACCACCCACGCGCGACACCGAGATACCGGCGTTCACGGCCGGACGGATACCCGCGTTGAACAGGTCGGTTTCCAGGAAGATCTGGCCGTCGGTGATCGAAATCACGTTGGTCGGCACGAACGCGGATACGTCGCCGGCCTGCGTTTCGATGATCGGCAGTGCGGTCAGCGACCCGGTCTTGCCCTTCACTTCGCCGTTGGTGAACTTCTCGACATATTCCTCAGACACGCGCGCAGCGCGCTCAAGCAGGCGCGAGTGGAGATAGAACACGTCACCCGGATACGCTTCGCGGCCCGGCGGGCGCTTCAGCAGCAGCGAGATCTGACGGTAGGCCACGGCCTGCTTGGACAGATCGTCGTAAATAATCAGGGCGTCTTCGCCGCGGTCGCGGAAGTATTCGCCCATCGCGCAACCGGAGTACGGCGCGATGTACTGCAACGCGGCCGATTCAGAGGCCGAAGCGACGACGACGATGGTGTTGGCGAGCGCGCCGTTTTCTTCAAGCTTGCGCACCACGTTGGCAATCGACGAACGCTTCTGGCCGATCGCCACGTAAATGCACTTAATGCCAGAATCTTTCTGGTTGATGATCGCGTCGATGGCCAGCGCGGTCTTGCCGGTCTGGCGGTCGCCGATGATCAGCTCGCGCTGACCACGGCCGATCGGGATCATCGAGTCGACCGACTTGTAGCCGGTCTGCACCGGCTGGTCGACCGACTTACGCCACACTACGCCCGGCGCGACCTTCTCGATCGGCGAGCTGAGCTTGGCGTTGATCGGGCCCTTGCCGTCGATCGGATTACCCAGCGAATCGACCACGCGGCCCAGCATTTCCGGGCCAACCGGCACTTCAAGAATGCGGCCGGTGGTCTTGGCGGTATCGCCCTCGCGCAGATGCTGGTATTCACCCAGCACCACGGCGCCGACGGAGTCGCGCTCGAGGTTTAGGGCCAGTGCAAACGCGTTGCCCGGCAGTTCGATCATTTCGCCCTGCATCACATCGGCCAGGCCGTGGATGCGCACGATGCCGTCGGACACGCTGATGATCGTGCCCTCGTTGCGGGCTTCCGCGCCGAGCTTGAACTGCTCGATGCGGTTCTTGATCAGTTCGCTGATCTCGGACGGATTGAGAGTGGTGCTGGACATGGTCGTTATCCTTGGGTTTGCGCCGCGCTTGCGGCACCCGGTGATTTTTGAAATCTGTTATTGCGTAAGCGCAGTAGCCAGGCGCTGCAAGCGACCGCGAGCGGAGCCGTCGATCACCTCGCTGCCGGTATCGATCACCACGCCCGCCAGCAGCGAAGAGTCGACCTGGGTTTCCAGTTCGATCTCGCGCTTGAAGCGGCGCTTGAGCGATGCCTTGAGCTGCTCGGTCTGTGCGGCGTCCAGAGCCATCGCGCTGGTGACCTTCACCAGCAACTGCGACTCCGACTCACGCTTGTAGGTTTCGTACAGCGCGGCCACCTCTGGCAGCAATGACAGACGATGCCGTTCGGCCAGTTCGGTGAGGAACTTGCCGAAGGCGTTGTCCGGCTGCATGCCCTCCGGCAAATGCAGCGCTACGAGCTGAGCGGGTTGGACGCGTGGGTCGTTGTTGAGTGCAGCCACGCGCGCGTCTTGAGCCACCTGCGCGGCAAACCCCAGCGCATGCGACCAAACGGCGAGAATGCTCTCGGCCCGTGCCAGCTCGAAAGCGGCGCGGGCATAGGGGCGAGCGAGGGTAATCGACTGAGCTGCCATCGATCAGATCTCGGTCGCGAGCTGGTCGAGCAGCGCCTTGTGCGCCGCTGCGTCGATCTCACGCTGCACGATCTTCGAGGCACCCTGCACGGCCAGAGCACCGACGCGCTCACGCAGATCTTCGCGCGCACGCTGCGCCATCGAGGCGATCTCGTCCTGCGCTGCCGCCTTCAAGCGGTTGATCTCCGCCACAGCATCGGCACGCGCCTTGTCCAGAATCTGGTTGGCCTGTTGCTGCGCACGATCGATGATCTCGGTGGCCTGCTGGCGAGCCTGCTTGATCTCGCCGGCAGCCTTGTTGTCGGCTTCCCGCAATTCGGCATGCGCGCGTTCAGCGGCATTGAGCCCTTCGGCGATCTTCAGCTGGCGCTCTTCGATGGCCTTGGTGATGTGCGGCCAAATGAAGTGCACACAGAACCAGATCAGAATGGCGAAGGCGATCATTTCGCCGATCAGAGTGGCATTGAATTCCATCGCTGCGTTACCTGTACCTACGTAGTGTTATGGGCTCAACACCCTAAGGAACCGTGGCGCCGCACTTGCAGCGCCACATTCCATGAGGCTTAGTGGCCTGCTGCAACGACCAGCTTCGAAAGAAGCGGGTTCGCCACGGCGAAGTACATCGCCAATGCCACGCCGATCAGGAACGCTGCATCGATCAGACCAGCTAGCAGGAACATACGACCCTGCAGCAGCGGGACCAGCTCAGGCTGGCGAGCAGCGGCTTCGAGGAACTTCGAACCCATGATGCCGATGCCGATACAAGCGCCCAGCGCGCCGAAACCGATGATCAAGCCAAGAGCGATAGCGGTGAAGCCCTGGACCTGAGCAATATGAGCGACTAGTTCCACGATGATCTCCTCAAGAAAAAGAAAGCGGTAGTTCTAACGAAAGTGAATAAAATCAATGATGATCGTGAGCCATCGAGATATACACGATGGTGAGCACCATGAAAATGAAGGCCTGAATCGAAATGATCAAAATGTGGAAGATGCCCCACACCGTGTAGCCGATAACGCCCATGCCGAAGAGCAACCAGCTGCCCGCGCTGAACAGGCCGGCGATCAGCATGAACACCAACTCGCCCGCATACATGTTGCCGAACAGTCGCATGGCCAGGCTGACTGGCTTGGACACCAGCTCGACCAGATTCAAAGCGAAGTTGAACGGCGCGAACCACTTGCCGAAGGGCGCCGTAAAGAGTTCGTGCATGTAGCCGCCAAAGCCCTTGGCCTTGAAGCTGTAGAAGATCACCAGCAGCAGCACGGTGATGGACATCGCAAACGTCATATTGACGTCAGCGGTCGGCACGGCTCGGAAATGACCAACGCCGAACTTTTCGGTTATCCAGGGAAGCAGGTCCACCGGCAGCAAGTCCATGGCATTCATCAGGAACACCCAGATGAAGACTGTCAGTGCCAACGGACCGAGGAAACGGCGATCACCGTGGAACACGTCCTTGACCTGGCCGTCCACGAATTCGAGCACTATTTCAAGGAACGCCTGGCCTTTGCCCGGCACGCCTGATGTCGCTTTGCGCGCGTAGAGCCAAAACCAAAGACAGAAGATGACGCCAAGAGCCAGCGACACCGACACGGAATCAAGATGGAATGACCAAAAGCCATTCGGACTGACCTGGAAGTTCAGGTGCGTCAAATGGTGTTGGATGTATTCGGTAAGACCGCCCTGCGGCTCGCTTGCCATCTCTTAACCCTTAAATCTGAATGCCAGCAGATTAACCGCGTACGCAGCCGCCAGCCCCGTGATGGCAGCCAGCGGCGGCAATTTCCATTGAAACATGATCGCGATCATCCCCCCGATGATCACCATCCATTTCAGAATCATGCCCGTCAGCAGACGCCCCAGCGCCATACCGGCGCCGCTCACCTGACTGAAAACCCTCATCGACAGCAGCGCAGTACCTGCCGCTACGATCATTGCCCCAGCCGCTGCCGCTATCGCTTCACGACGCCCCAGCGTCGCGAAAACGAGGCCCACGATGACCGCCGCGAATAGCTGCCATAGCAGCAATCGCAGGGCGAGACGTCGACCGGAAGCAAGACTGTTGAGCACGTGAGGTTCCCGCGGTGTCGCAAGGCAATCAAACCCGCCACGGGTCACGATCCAATCTAAAAAAGTATATCAGTGCAGCTTTTAGGCCAGCAAGCCAAGCCTATGCGACACGCAGTCCCGGGGGGAATTTCGGACAAGAAAAAGGGCCGGACGTTAACGCCCGGCCCGAGGGCATATCGCAAGGGGAGTCGCGATATGCAGAAGGGGAATTACTTGGCGGCAGCCGCCGCCTTCTTGATGGCGGCAACCGGAGCGGCGACAGCCTCGTTGGCGGCCTTCTGCTGCTCCTGGACCAGGGCATTGAGCGACTCGGCCGTCTTCTGGGCCACGGCGATCACTTCCTTGGTGACGGAAACTGCACTCTCGGCCTGCTCGCGGGTCAGCGAAGCACCCTTTTCCCACAAGCCACGCAGCGCATCGATGTCGCGCACTTCGACCGCTTGGGCGATGAAGTCAGCCGTTACCTGGGCCTGCTTTTCCAGCGCAGCGAGCTGCAGCTCGGCAACCTGCTCCAGACCCTTGATGGCCAGGGAGTGGGCTTTGAACGCATTGTCGGACAGCTGTTTGGCGTAAGCGAAAACCTGGGTGTTCAATTGCTGAGTCATGACTTTGTCCCTCGCGGGGGGATTAAGGAATGTGAGACAAAGCCTAGCAGGGAATTTTGTGCGCTGCAATATGTTTTTTGTGAAGAAACTCGCCTGTCACGAAAATTTCAACTCCCGCAGGCATTTAGTTACGGATTTGTGAATTCTGCAGCGCATCAAAAACTGTCGCGACAGCAACTGGCACCCGATGTACACGTCTCATGCACCACCACTTTGTCCAGTCCCGGCAGGCTGGATTCGAGGTGCTGCCAGATCCATCGCGCCAGCATTTCGCTGGTGGGATTCTCAAGACCTTCGATGTCGTTGAGATAGCGATGATCGAGTCGGTCGTAGAGCGGCGCGAAGGCGGCTTTGACGTCGGCGAAATCCATCACCCACCCCAGCTTGGGATCAGGTTCACCGCGGACGTGGATTTCGATGCGGAAGGAATGGCCATGCAGTCGCGCGCACTTGTGCCCCTCAGGCACGTTGGGCAAGCGATGGGCGGCTTCGATCTGGAAAACTTTGAAGATATGCATGCGGCTATTTTACCCGCTACGCGAAGTCACTATTGGCGTGCATGCATTTAACTCCTCCTTCCGAAGGAGCGTGCGCGTTCAAACCTCGCCGTTGCGTGCTATCGATCGCCACGCGTGCCCTGGATCGAGCAAGCGCTGCTGGCTTGCCGGCCCTTCGGAACCGGCGGCGTAGAAATCCGGCGTGCCGCTTTGCCACGCTTCGAGCACGGGCGTCAGCAGTTTCCACGCCCATTCCACCTCGTCGAAACGCAGGAAGTGCGTGCGATCGCCGCCAATCGCGTCTGTCAGCAGTTGCTCGTAGGCAGAAAATTCGCGATCTTCCGGACTGGCGTAAGGCGCCGTGAGCACGACGGGCCGGCCGGCCAGTTCGAGGCCCGGACGCTTCGCCGTGACAAGCAGATCCATCTGCTCCGTGGGCCGGATGCGGAAAATCATCCAGTTGTTGCCTGCATGCACAGCCTTTGGCAATGCGCCGGGCACTTCGCGGAACTGTACGGCGATTTCCGAATAATTGGTCGCCAGCCGCTTACCGCTACGCAGGTAGAACGGCACACCGCGCCAACGCCAGTTGTCGATTTCCAAACGCAACGCCGCAAAGGTTTCGGTAGAAGAACCTCGCGCGATATCCGGCTCGCTGCGGTAGCCCGGAACTTTTTTGCGGCCCATCTGGCCCGCACGATATTGCCCGCGTACGGCGTGCCCATCGACGGTGGCCGGCGTGATCGGCAACGTCGAACGCAGCACCTCGACTTTGTGATTGCGCAGCACCTCCGGATCCCACTCCGCCAAGGGCGCCATGGCGGTAAGGCTGAACAACTGCATGAGATGGTTCTGCAGCATGTCACGCAGCGCGCCGGCCTTGTCGTAGTAAGCCGCACGCTTCTCGACTCCAAGCGTTTCGGCATACGTGATCTGCACCTGGGCAATGTGCTGCGCATTCCAGATCGGCTCGATGAAGCGATTGGCGAAGCGGAACACCATCAGGTTCTGCGTGGTTTCCTTACCCAGGAAGTGATCGATGCGCAGAATCTGTTCTTCTTGCCAGTGCGCATGCATGGTCTGGCGCAAGGCCTGCGCGGAGGCCAGATCCGTGCCGAACGGCTTTTCCACGATCAGCCTACGCCAACCATTGCGCGGCGCCTTGGCAAAACCGGCTTCACCGAGCGCGGAAGCTGCCGTACCAAACAGCGACGGCGGCAAGGCAAGATAAAACAAGGTAGCCGGGCTCAATTTATCTTTGAGTGCACGCAGCTGATCGGCCTGCAGTTCGCCACCCACATAATCGAGTTGACGGCGGAAGCGATTCCACTGCGCCGGTTTGTAGTCCGGCGCAAAGGATTGCAGCGCTTTCTGGATATGCCGCTCGAAATACTCGCGGCTCCAGGATTCCTTCGCGTAACCCACGATGCGCAGATCACGCGTCAAACCCAGCGTATGCAGGCGATACAGCGCCGGCATCAATAGCCGCTTGGTGAGATCCCCGCTTGCGCCCAGAATCACCAGCGTCGTAGCCATGACTCAATCCTTGTTGCCGGTTTTCTCTTGATGCCCGCCAAAGGCATGACGCATCGCCGACATCACTTTGTTGGCATAAAGATCATTGCCCTGCGACGTGAAACGGCCGAACAGCGCCGCCGTGAGTACCGGTACCGGCACGCCTTCATCGATCGCAGCCTGCGCCGTCCAACGGCCTTCGCCGGAATCGGAAACGCGGCCTGCGTAGCTCTGCAAGTTGGGATCACGCGCCATTTCTGCCGCAGTGAGATCAAGTAGCCACGAACCGACCACGCTGCCACGGCGCCACAACTCCGTGATGTCGGCAATCGGAAAATCGTATTGATAGAGCTCCGGACGCTCCAATGGTGCGGTTTCGGCGTCGGCGGTGCGCTTCTGCTTGCCGGCGTTGGCACCCTTCAACACGTTCAGGCCTTCCGCATACGCAGCCATCAAGCCGTATTCAATGCCGTTGTGCACCATCTTGACGAAGTGCCCCGCACCGTTCGGCCCGCAATAGAGATAGCCCTTCTCGGCCGCTGACGGATCACCGCTGCGGCTCTCGCTGCGTGGTGCCGCATCGACACCCGGTGCCAACGCGGCAAACGCAGGCTCCAGTCGTTTGAACGCGAGTTCAGGGCCACCAATCATCTGGCAGTAGCCACGCTCGCGACCCCACACGCCTCCACTCACACCCACGTCCACGTACATCACCTGGTGCTTGCTCAAAGCCTCAGCGCGACGCAGGTCTTCCACGTAATGCGAATTGCCACCGTCGATCACGGTGTCGCCAGCATTGAGCAACGGCACGAGTTGATCGAGCACCACGTCGACCACGGCGGTAGGCAGCATCAACCACACCGCGCGCGCGCCGTCGAGCTTGGCAACCAGATCCTGGATGGATTCCGCCGCCGTCGCACCATACCTGGCTGCTTCACGACGCGCCTCGACATGGGTATCAAACACCACGCAATCGATGCCTGCCTCAAGCATGCGTCGCACCATGTTCAAACCCATGCGACCCAAGCCGACAAAACCCAGTTGCAGCTTCTGTGCTTTCCCAGCACTCATGTTCTGTTCTCCCATAAACGGAAACCGCCTGCGAAGGCGTTGTGGTTATCGCCGCGGCGTACGTCGGTTGGCAGCTCAGCAAGGTGCTGCACATTCCCGCCACCCAGCACGACGTAATCCGGCTCCAGCGCCGCTTGCAACTGACCGATCACGTCGAACACGTGCGCATGCCATTTCTTCTTGCCGAACTTCTTGAGACCGCGTGCGCCGACGTAATCTTCGAATGTGCCTTTCCGATACGGCAGATGCGCCAACTCCATCGGTTCGATGACGCCATCGACGATAAATGCCGAACCCAAGCCGGTGCCCAGCCCTAGGAACAGCATGCGGCCGCCTTCGTAGCTACCAAGCGCCTGCATTGCCGCATCGTTGATGATCTTCACCGGGCAGCCGAAAGCCGCGGCGAAGTCGAAACCGACCCAGCCTTTGCCGAGATTGTAAGGTTCGCGTGCAATGCGCTCATGCAGCACCGGACCGGGATAGCCAATGCTTACCGCGTCGTATTTCCAGCCACGAATGGCTGCACGCAACTGCTTGACCATGTCGGCCGGCGTGAGCTTGCGACTGGACTTGATCTCCACCTCGCGCTTATTGCCGCTCACCATCGCCTTGACATGGCTGCCGCCGATGTCGATCACCAGCACCTTGTGCTTCGTCTCTACAGCTGAGGCACCAGCACCCTCTTCCGCCTTGCGACGAGCCTTGCGATACCACGTGATCGCGGCATTGGTGGCGCTATCGTGGTTGAGTGCCTTGCGCGGCGATTCGATTTCGTCCACCACGCGCAGGGCGAGCTGCTTGCCAAGTTCCACGCCCCACTGGTCGAACGGATTGATGTCCCAGATCGCCGCCTGCGTAAACACAATGTGCTCATACAGCGCAATAAGTGCGCCCAAGGTATGCGGCGCCAAGCGATCCGCCAACAGCAGGCTGGAAGGACGATTGCCTTCGAACACGCGATGCGGCGCCAGGCTCTCATCGATGCCTTCCGCCTGCACTTGCTCCAATGTCTTGCCCATGGCCAGCGCTTCGGCCTGCGCAATCATGTTTGCCAACAGCAGATCATGATGGCGCCCGTACGGGTTGAGCGATTGGCCAAAGCCGACGAAATCGCAGGGAATCAGCCGCGTACCCTGATGAATCAGCTGGTAGAACGAATGCTGCCCGTTCGTACCTGGCTCGCCCCAGTACACCGGACCGGTGGCGTAGTCGACATGTGCGCCACCAATGGTGACGTGCTTACCGTTTGATTCCATCGTGAGCTGCTGCAGATACGCCGGAAAGCGCTTCAGATATTGCTCGTACGGCAGCACTGCCTGCGTTTCCGCGCCGAAGAAATCGGTATACCACACACCGAGCAGACCCATGATCACCGGCAAGTTGCGTTCCAGCGGCGCGGTGCGGAAGTGCTCGTCCATCGCATGAAAGCCGGCGAGCAGCTCGGCGAATGCATCCGGACCGATCGCGATCATGGTCGACAGGCCGATCGACGAATCCATTGAGTAACGACCACCCACCCAATCCCAGAAGCCATACATCTGTTGGGTGGAAATGCCGAACTCTTCCACCGCCTTTGCATTGGTGGACAGCGCTACGAAATGCTTCGCCACCGCGCCCTTGTCACCGCTGGCTGCCTTCATCAGCCAATCACGCGCGCTGTGCGCGTTGGTCATGGTTTCCAGCGTAGTAAAAGTCTTGGAAGCGACAATAAACAGCGTTTCGTCCGGACGTAGATCGTGCACCGCTTCGGCGAAGTCGGTGTAGTCGACGTTGGATACGAAGCGCACGGTCAGCTTGCGATCGGTGTAGTGCCGCAAGGCTTCGTATGCCATCACCGGCCCCAGATCAGAACCACCGATGCCGATATTGACGATGTTGCGAATCGGCCGGCCGGTAAAACCAAGCCAGCTTCCTTCGCGAACAGCATTGGCGAATTCGCGCATGCGTTTGAGCACCGCATGCACTTCGGGCACCACGTTGGCGCCGTCAACCTTGATCACCTTGCGTGCCGGTGCACGCAAAGCAATGTGCAAGGCAGCGCGCTGCTCAGTGGTATTGACCTTCTCGCCGGCAAACATGGCATCGCGGCGCGCTTCCAGCCCGCACTCGCGCGCCAGTGCGAAAAGATGCTCGAGCGTCTGATCGTTGATGCGATGCCTAGCGTAGTCGAGACGCCAACCCGCGGCATCCGCGCGATAACGCTCGGCGCGGCCCGGATCGGCCGCGAACATGTCACGTAGGTGCTGTGTTGCCAGTTCCTGGCTGTGTGCTTGTAGAGCTTGCCACGCCGCCTTCTCGCGCAAGGCGCTCATGCAACCGCCCCCATGCGCTCGCTTACCGTATCGATCAGTTCGTGCCAGGACTTCACGAAGGAATCGGCGCCTTCCTGCTGCAACACCTTGGCCAGCGGCTCCACCTCGATCCCATGCGCTTGGAACTGCGCCAGCGTGCCCGCAACACTGGGATCTTCCAGCGTCATCAACCGCTCCGCCTTGCCGTGATCGGCAAACGCGAGCAGCGTTTTCTCCGGCATGGTGTTGACGGTGAGCGGCGCGATCAGGTTCTCGATGTACATCACATCGCTGGCATTCGGATCCTTGGTGCCGGTGCTGGCCCACAACAGGCGCTGCACACGTGCGCCGGCGTTTTGCAGTCGCTGCACGCGCGGCGAATTGATCAACTCGCGGTACTTGGCATAGATCTGCGCGCATACCGCAAAGCCGAGTTTGTTGCGCAAGTCGGCCGGCACCTTGTCAGCCACCTTGACGTCCCAGCGACTGATGAACACCGAGGCGACCGAGGCGATATCCAGGTCCAGGCCCGCCTCATGACGACGCTCCAGACCACGCAGCCATGCCTCGGCTGCGGCCTGGTATTGCTCGGGCGAGAAAAGCAGCGTGACGTTGATCGGCACGCCGCGGAAGATCAGCTCCTCGATTGCAGGCACGCCGGCCGGCGTGCCCGGCACCTTGATGAAGAGGTTATGCACCGCTGCCTGCTTGTGCAGCGTCACCGCCTGCTCAATCGTACGCTGCGTGTCATCCGCCAACAGCGGCGACACTTCCAGCGACACCCAGCCATCCACGCCATGCGTCTGCTGGTAAACCGGCTCGAAAATGGCCGCTGCACGGCGCAGATCGTCAATGGCCAGGCCGAAGAACACCGTCTCCGGATCCGCGTTGCCAATCCCACGAATGGAGGCGTCGTAATCTTTGCCGGTCTTGATGGCCTGCGCAAAGATGGTCGGGTTGGAGGTGAGGCCGGTCACATGCTTCTGCTCGCGGTAGCCGAGCAAGGTGCCGTCACCCAGCATGCCGCGGGTGATGTTGTCCAACCACAGACTCTGTCCGAGCCCATGGAGCGTGCGGGTCGGTTGTTCCATTGCAGTACTCCTTCGTGAAATGAGGCGAGTGTTCGACCGGCCGCCATGGCAGAGCTTTACGAGGAGTCTGCAGCGGCATCAGCCAGCAGGGTAGCAAGACGGATGTCACGGTCTGATGACCATCGAGACTATACGCCCGAACGGTGCACTCCCGGTACCCGTCTGCAATGAAGCAGCCGGGTACTTGCTGCCTGTTGTCGATACCCGCTACACCGTGATGGGCATGCTGAAGGTTGCATGCCTGCACGTGTGTGTATCAAAGCGCTTCCAAGGCCAGCGCTATGCCCTGGCCGCCGCCGATGCACAAGGTCACCACACCACGGCGTAGCCGCTCTCGCCTCATGGCATGCAACAAACGCGTCGTGAGAACGGCACCCGTCGCGCCAATCGGGTGACCGTGCGCCACAGCCCCGCCTTCCACGTTGACGCGCTCCTCGTCCAGGCCAAGCTCACGGGCCACGATGACGGCAATCGCCGCATAGGCTTCGTTGATCTCGAAACGATCGACTTCATGCAGACGCCATCCGGCGCGCTGCACGGCGAGCTTCACCGCCGAAACGGGTGCGATGCCGAACATGCCAGGCTCCACGGCGGTCACTGCAAAGCCGGCCAGACGCGCCATGGGTACCAGCCCGCGCGCTTCAGCAACGCCACGCGCGGCCACAACCATCGCCGCCGCACCACTGTTCAGCCCTGGTGCGTTGCCTGCAGTGATGGTGCCGTTCTCGCGGAATGCCGGCTTCAGTCGCGCCAGCCCCTCGAATGTGGTGTCCGAGCGCGGCGCTTCGTCACGCAAGAACAGTTCCGCGCCCTTCTTCGAGGGAACGTCGACGGGAACGATCTCGCCATCGAACAACCCCGCATCACGCGCCGCGACAAAACGCTGCTGCGAACGCAGCGCCCAGCGGTCCTGCGCGTCGCGATCCACGTGCTGCTGCGCGACGAGGTCTTCGGTATGCCAGCCCGAATGCTTCTGCGAAAACGCGTCGTGCAGGCCATCCAGTAACATGCTGTCATAGATTTGCGCGTGACCCATTCGATAGCCCCAGCGGCCGTTGCTCACCAGATACGGCGCGCGGTCCATGTTCTCCATGCCGCCAGCCAGCATCACGCTGCCCTGTCCGGACAAGATGTCCTGTGCAGCAGAAACGATGGCTTGCGCGCCCGAACCGCATACGCGATTCACCGTCATGGCAGGTATCGAGACATCCAAGCCGCCGTGAATGGCGGCTTGCCGCGCGGGATTCATACCGCTGCCAGCCTGCACGACCTGCCCCATCACCACACCGTCGACGGCATCCGCCGCCAGGCCGGCGCGTTCCGTCACCGCGCGGATGACCGTCGCACCCAACGCCGTCGCGGACACGTCTCGCAAGGCACCATTGAAACCACCGATTGCCGTGCGAACGGCATGGCAAAGCACGATCTCGGATTGCATGGAAGACTCCTAGTGGGGATGGGGAGCGCTGACGATGGATTACATGGGCGGCGCAATAGCAACAGCACGCGTATCCAGCGCAGGTTTCCAACCGCCGCCCAGCGCACGGAAGGCCGCAACAGCAGCACGTGCATCGTCAGCATGCACACGCGCCAGCTCATCGCGCGAAGTGAGCAATTGGCGATCTTCGTCCAGCACTTCGAGCAAGCTCACGGCGCCACCTTTGTAGGCATCCTCGGCCGCGGCACGAGCGCGCTCATGCGCGGCAACTTCCTTGGTGAGCTCGTCATGCTGACGCTCCAGCTCGCTAAGCGAGACGATTGCGTTTTCGACGTCTTCGGTCGCACGCAGCATGGACTGGCGGTAAGCCGCCAACGCTTCGGCATTCGCTCCCTTCGCTTGCGCCACCTCAGCGTCGACACGGCCGAAGTCGAACAGGCGCCAATGCAACCCGAGCGTGGCTTGCGGCTGAAACGCATTCGCCGTGAACAACTCACCACTACGCAGGCTTTCGAAACCAAGCAGTGCACCCAGCGACACCTTCGGGTAATACTCGGCCGTCGCTTCACCTATGTGCGCATTCGAGGCGGCCAGACGCCGCTCTGCCGCTATCACGTCCGGACGCCTGCGTAGCAGCATCGCCGGACCACCGTCGGTGTCAATGGAAGGGACGGTGAAGCTTTGCGTGCTGGCGAGCACTTCATGGCGATAGGTACCAGGTGCTGCGCCCATCAGTACATCTAGGCGGTTGAGTTGTTGTTCCAGCTCGATCTGCAATGGTGGCAGGGTGGCGCGCGCTTGCAGTACCAGCGCTTCGGCCTGAGCCTGCTCGCGCGACGTAGCCAAGCCGCCGGCAAGGCGCACACGAACGAGATCGAGCAGGCGTTCTTCCGTTTCCACTTGCTGCTGCGCCAAGGCGAGCCGCGCCTGCGCACCACGCACACGGAAATACGCATCCGCCGCTTCCGCGGCAAGCGAAACGCGAACACCCATGCTGGAGGCTTCAGCTGCTTGCGCCTCGGCTTGCGCTGCCTCGGCACCGCGATGCAGGCCGCCAGCAAGATCAAGCTCCCAACTCGCACCTGCGCCGATGTTTTCGTAGGTCTGATCCCGGCGATAACCCGGCAAGGCGCTGCCGATCTCGCCCAGGGGGCCGTCGAGCGATTGGTGGATGCGTGCTGCCTGTGCATCGAGGCTGCCCTGCGGCAGCCATGCAGCCCCGGCTTCGCGAGCCGCTGCATGCGCTTGATCTACCCGCGCCATCGCTGCAGCAAGATCGAGATTCTGTGCCGTCACGCGTCCGATGATGCGTGCGAGCTCCGGATCATCGAAGCCGAGCCACCAGGCATCCAATGCGGGCGCGGGTTGCTGCACATTGCGTTGAGTCAGCCATTGCTGCCCGGTGTATTGCACATTCGTCTGCACGATGGGTTTGGTGTAGTCGGGACCCACCATGCAACCTGAAAGTGTCGCGGCGAGCGCGGCAAATATGACCGCGCGCAAAAAAAGCTTGGTTTTGATGGATATGAACATGATTGACACGCCCTAATGCGCATCGGCCGATGGTGTGGAAGGTGGCGCCACTTTGCGCATGGCCGGCACCAGCACGGTAGCGATGACGAAGCAGACGGCGATAGCCAGGAACGCGTCCGCATAGGAAAGCGTTTGCGCTTCGCGAAATGCCAACCGCCACAGTTGCTGCAGCTCGCCATTCGGATCGCCCACGCTGTCGAAATGTCCGGCGCTCTGCGCGAGCCACTGGTTCATCGCCTCATTGCTCGTATTGAGGTGTTCGGCCAGCCGGTAGAAATGCAGATTGGTGCGGTCGTTGAGAATGGTGGCGCAGATGGCGATGCCGATGGCGCCACCGAGATTGCGCATCAGATTGAACAACCCGGAGGCAAGTTTCAGGCGTGCTGGCGGTAGGCCACCCAGCGTTAGAGTCACGACCGGCGGCACTGCCAGTTGCTGTGCGGCGCCGCGCAGCGCTTGCGGCAACAACAGCTGATGCGCGCCCCAATCATGGGTGATCGGTGTGAAATCCCACATCGACAACGCGAACAACGCGAGCCCCGCCATCAGGATCCAGCGCAGATCGAAGCGCTGCGCGAGGAACGCATACAGTGGTATGGAGAGAATCTGAAAGATACCGGTGGAAAACACTGCTTCGCCGATCTGCAAGGCGCTATAGCCTTCCACACGTCCGAGAAAGAGCGGCGTGAGATAAATGGTGGCGAAGATACCGATACCGGTGACGAACGAAAACACGCAGCCCAGCGCGAAATTCAAATCACGCAAAGCGCGCAGATCCACCACCGGGTGATCATACGTAAGGCTGCGTATCACGAAGCCGACGCCACAAAGACCGGAAAGCCAGGCTGTCGTGGTGATCGTGCTATCGGTCAACCAATTCCAACGCGGACCTTCTTCCAGCGTGTACTCCAGGCAGCCCAGGAAGATCGCCAGCAGCAGCATGCCGAGATAGTCGGCGCGGCGCAGCAGCGAAAAGTCCGGCGCATCGATGTTTACCAGCATCGGTACGGCGATGGTGACGAACAAGCCGGGCAGAAGGTTGATGAAGAACAACCAATGCCATGACCAGTGATCGGTGATCCAGCCGCCTAGCGTCGGACCGAGTGTGGGTGCAAGCGACGCAATCGCGCCGATGGTAGCTGCCGCGATTACACGCTGTTTGCCGTCGAAGAACACGAAGGCGGTGGTGAAGACTATCGGTATCATCGAGCCGCCGAGAAAGCCCTGCAGCGCACGGAACACGATCATGCTCTGGATGTCCCACGCGGCACCGCACAGCAGGCTGGTAAGCGTAAAGCCGGCGGCCGAAAGGGCGAAGAGCCAGCGCGTCGAAAACACGCGCGACAGCCAGCCAGAAAGCGGAATGACGACGATTTCAGCGATCAGGTAACTCGTCTGCACCCATGCCGTTTCGTCCACGCCTGCAGAAAGGCCACCGCCGATATCACGTAGCGATGCAGACACAATCTGGATATCAAGTAGCGCAATAAACATGCCCACGCACATGCTGGCGAAGGCGAATACCTTTTGCCCGGCGCCCAGCTTCGCCGGATCCATCGGCGGAGCAGCAAAGGCAGCACGCAAGTTCATGGCGCACTGCTGCCGGCTGACGTGCGTGTATCGACATCAGCAATCACGGAAAGGCCAGGGCGCAACAGACCTAGCACGTCATCTTTCTTGTCCAACGCAACACGCACCGGCACGCGCTGCACGATCTTGGTGAAGTTGCCGGTGGCATTTTCCGGTGGCAACACGCTGAACTCTGCGCCGGTGGCCGGCGCAAGGCTGGTCACATGGCCGTGGAAAATGCGCCCCGGCAGCACATCCGCGCGGATTTCGACCGGCTGGCCTGGCTGCATGCGTGCCAATTGGTCTTCTTTGAAGTTCGCGTCGACCCACAAACCATGCGCTGGGACTACGGACAGAAGTTGAGTGCCTGCCGCGGCATAGGCGCCAACGCGTGCACGCCGGTTGCCGATCACACCGTCCACCGGTGCACGCAATTCGGTGTAGCTCACATTCAATGCAGCGATGTCGCGTTCCGCCTTCGCTTGCGCCAGGGCTGCACGAGCTTGCTGTTTCTGCGAGTCGATCACATTGAGCTGACGCTGTGCAGCCACCAAAGCGGCCTCGGCCTTTTCCGTATTCGCGCGGGCGGTCTTGTCTTCCGCATCCGCACGCTGTGCGCTTTCTACCGAAACGGCCGCGCGGCCGGCCAGCTCGTGGTAGCGCACCTGATCGTCATGTGCGCGTATGCCTTCAGCGCTGGCTGCGGCAATGCTCGCCTTGGCTTCGTTGATGACGGCCTGCTGCAACTGTTCGGTCGCGTCGAGATTGGATAACAACGCCTCTTGCGCAGCGACTGCCCCCTCGGCCTTGGCCAACGCGGCACGGTAGTCGCGGTCATCGATCTTCACCAGCAGATCACCGGCATGCACTCGCTCGTTGTCGGTGACGTTCAAAGCGGTGATGTAGCCCGATACCTTGGGCCCGATCACCGTGATGTCGCCGCCGACGTAGGCATCATCGGTGTCCTGGATGAATCGCCCAACCGTCCACCAATGAATGCCGTAGATCACGCCCAACAGCAGCGTTACACCGACGGCAATACGGAGCACCCGCTTGCGCCGGGATTTGGGTGGTGCCACATCGGCCACGTCAGGAAGATCGAGCCGCTTGTCGGCGATAACGGTGTTCATGTCGCTGCTCCGCGCTTACTGCGATGAGGTTTTCGACGCAGCGTGCTGTTGCGCGCGCCGCTGCAAATAGGCTTCGACGCGGGCGTGAGTGCGCTCGTCAGCGGCAGGCCCCGCATGCATGGCGTGGCGTGCGCGATCGATGGGTTCGCCCGTTTTGGCGTCGACCATCACTGGCTCGACGATGTCGCCGGTGAGTTCATCGATCAGCTGCATGGCCTGCCCTTCGACGGCGAAATGACGATTACCCCATGCCATCAGGGCCACCAGCACGGGACGGAAATCGCGTCCGCGTGGGGTGAGCACGTATTCGTAGCGCGGCGGCTTTTCGCTGTAGCGGACGCGCTCCAGCAGGCCGGCATCGGTCAACGCACGCAGCCGGCGCGTGAGCATGTTCGGCGCGATGCCGAGGCTGGCCTGAAAATCATCAAAACGCGTCATGCCGAGCATGGCGTCGCGCAGGATCAGGATGCTCCACCACTCGCCAACGCGCTCAAGGCTGCGCGCGATCGGGCATCGCATATCGTCAAAGCTGGTTCTTTGCATGGCGCTTTACTACCCAGGCAGGCATTGCATGGACGCAGATCATGCGCCAAGTAACTATCATTATGCAAGTTACTAGATCAAGGAAGCCCACTCATACCAAGCAAGCCATTGAAAATATTTGAAATCTTGTCATTGCCATGCGTTGCATTCCGGCGTTTTTCGCTAGCGGAATGCTATCCACCAAAGAAAACCGCTCAGATGCCGATGGCGCGCCGCATGCCCATCACCTAGCAGCTCGCAGGAACGACCGGGTCATAAATTTCGCGTATGCAAAAACCGCCGAACCCTTTAACCGGATACGAACGAGCAGACCGCTAGCCTGAACTTCCGCGACGCACCATCGAGGAATGTTTATGGATCCGACGATGTTTGACCTGCCGCCCACCACCGTGGATCAAGACACCGAAACCCGTCGTGTCTCAACCGAACCTGCAGAGGGGTATGTACTCGACCCGTGGTCCGGCCTCTATCTCGAAACCGAAGTCGCGTTCAAGAGCCGCGTTACCCTGAAAGAGCCAGCGTGACGAGCAGGCCTGCGCCTGCGTTGATGATGTTCTGACTAGCGAAAACGCCACAGCGCCAACAGCAGCTTGGGGAAAACCTGCCGTTCGAGCGGAAAAGGTACGCTTGCGCCAACACTGTGGCCAAGCGGAGCTGCGCGCTGATCTAATCAAAAGATATGGGTGCACCGGAATACGTGTCATAAGACACTGATTCTAAAATTCTATAGCCATGCCTATGTTTTCATATACCCCCAAAGTTACCCCCAGGCGCATCGCGTTACCCGCAATAAAAAACCCGCGAGGGGGCTCGCGGGCTTTGGGTCATCCGTCTTTACTTTGCTTCGCCGGGAGGGGAGACCTAGCTAGGCGGTGGGACTGATGTCTCTCGACATGGGATAACTATACCGATCAGTTTGTTAATGGGGTGTAACCAGATTCCGAGCTCAAGTCGCGCGTACCGGTCCGCAATCTCCAATTGGCCGCCTTCACATCCGCTTCCTCCACGCCCTCGTATTTCTGCGACCGGAGTCGCCGGATCGATCACCGGCATGGAAGCCAGGATCTCTGCTGCCTACCCGGCGCATTGGGGGAGTCCGGGTTTCACCCCTCATGTCACGGTCGGCCGGCGATTCCGCATCAAAGGGCGCCAGTCACTGGTTCACAGCAATTGCGCAAGTGAGCGCGTATCCAGTTCTGTGAACATGCTTCGAGTAAATGCATGAGTATGTCGTGCCGCTAATTTTCGTAACACGCAGACGGAAGCGGTTTGTGCGGATTGGTAATCATCGTGACTGAGATGTCGAACTCGGTGCGGAATATTGCCGAGGCTCTTCGGCCTTTGTTCGCCAGCCTCGCCTTTCCAGCCCAATGCAAACATCTTCTTTGACAGCCCATAACACACAATAAATGGCAGAAATCGATAATACCAAGAGTAAAGCTAAATGTTGCGCCCGAAGATCCCGCCATTCGAGAAAGAGAGCGCAAGCTGGGCTGGCGCTTGCAATTAATCCATAAAAAAGCTTTGCCTTTCGCGCAACTTCTCCCTTTCCTACCAATTCTTCCATGTTCTTATGAGGGAGCTCACAGCCTAGATGGAATTGTTCTTCTATTGCCATCGCTGACTTGAAGCTTCCCTCAAGTAGTCGATGATAAATCTTTTGATCAAGCACCCATAGGACGAAAACGCCAATAGCACTCCCGATAGCTAACGTAAACGCGATTTTTGCATTTTCACTAGGAGTGGGGTGCGCATGAATCCAGCCGAGTGCGCCGAGGGCCGCAAGCATCCATCCTGAGGCGAGTTTTCGATACTCGGATTGAAGCGAATTAAAATGCCTTTCGTTGAGGCCAATCTCTTGCAAAAGAGCAATTTTGGCATCCTCTTTAGAAGCATTCGACTGCTTGATCCAATTTATCGCCGCGGCGGCCGCCGCATGGTCAGCAATTTCTTTGGAAGTCTGTAGATCGCAAACTCCAAATGCAACGGGCTTGCCTGATTGTTTATCAGGGATACCAAAGACATTCCAGCGGGCTACGTATTTACCCTCTGGCACAGCGTTTGATGAAATATCCTCGACGCGGATTATGTAATCACCGAATTCCATATCCATGAACAATCCCCGATTCTTGCAGTGCCCTTTACCTTAGCGCCCCTCTCGGTCGCTGAGTAGTGTTCCGCCCTCGCAACCTACAAGTGTCCATGCGCCTCGCGCGAGTGGCAAATCCCTTGCATCAATGTCCTTGATAAGGAACGCATAAGGGGGCATATGCATATCCGGAATCGCTTGTTTTTCGTGCTGGCGCTTGGACTTAACGCCACCGCTTTAGCTCAAAATGTACAGCCTGACACTCTGCAGCAAGGGACGCGCAGTGTCACAAATGGCTCAACCCAACTGATAGAGCAGGGCACCTACGTCAATCGGGATGGCGTGGTCGTACACAGGCCTGGCCATACAGTTTCGGGGGCTGTCCCACCTGACGCTTCCGCGCAGTGCCGCGATGGCAGTTACAGCTTCAGCCTGCATCACAGTGGCACCTGTTCGCATCATGGCGGGGTGTCGCGGTGGCTTAAATAGCTCAGCGCTCATAACACATGCGGGACAAGGGTCTGCTATCCGCATGCAAACCGAAGCAAATGAAAAGGCCAACCCCTTTCAAGGTTGGCCCTTGGTACGTTCGACCGGATGATGGCTTAGGACTGTGAATCGTTGGCTTGGTTGTCGGCATCGTTCGATTCAGCCTCACCCTCGGTCTCGGCCTTTTTCTTTGTGGTCAACGAGGCGCTGCGCAATTTCCGTCGCGCGCATCAGATCGCCCTCCGCAGCACGTGGTCACTGTTCGCGCTGGCAGGGGAACTCGCGCTTGCGTGTTGGCCGCCCTGGGCAGTCGGAGGCGCTTCGTCCTCCCAGCGGCGACCGTTGAGCCAGGTCGCGGCATGGGGGACGAACTGCCCACCATCGCGCTGCCATTGATCGCACGTCCGCTGACGCGCCACTGCGGCCAACATGACTTCCAGCAACTCGTCATCCGGTGCGACCTTGGCGAAGGCCTTTGCGGCCGCTTTCTTGCCCTGGTGACGGGGATAGGTGGACCAGAATTGATCGAACCGATCCGTCCGTCCGTCATCGGCACGATGACGAGTATTGGGTTTGGTTTGGTTGGGTTGGGTTTGGTTCTGGTTGGCATACCCTTCGGGAAGGGTTTCCGAAATGGTTTCCAGAACGGTTTGATCTTCTGCCGTCCAGAAGTCCGAAAACTCCAGCATGGCGCGGGCTACGCGGGTTTTCGCCTCACCCTTCGGGAGCGCGCTGAATTCGGCAAAACGTGCCTTGGCGATGTTCCCGTTGGCGATCCGATTCCAGCGCAGGAAGTTGGGCAAAAAAACAACGTCGTTGAAACGGTATGCAAAACCGCTTGCAGACAGTTCCTGCAACCCTTTCGAAACGGTTTCGGTATCCCATCCCAAATCGGCCATCACATAGCCGTTGGGAAGGCGATAACAGCCGATGCCGTTTGCATGGGGACCGGTCAGCAGGTAGAGCGCCAGCAGCTTGCCGGTATCGCTCCACGCCGCTGCATCGGACGATTGCCAGAAGGCGGATTGAACCTGGCCGTATTCGCGCATCACAGCACCTCGGGAGCGCAGGTGACTTTCATGGCCGCCATGGTCGCGCAGCGTTCCACCAGCAAGCGGCGAAAGCCGATTGCCACGCGCTCCAGATTAATCAGCAGCTGTTCCTGCAGGCCGTGGGTAGCGATGTGATCAGCCAGCGCACCCAGGCTGTGACATGCCGACAGCAATTGCGCGTCGACTTCGTCCAACGGGCGATTGGTGGCGGGCATTACGCAGCCCCGCGCGAGGCAGCGACGCGCGCAGCTGCCCAACGGTCGACCTCGGATTCAATCCAGGCCGAGCAGGACTCCGTGAGCTTGACGTGCTTGGGGAACTGACCGAGCGCCTCGAGGCGGTAAATCATGGACCGGGAAAGGCCCGTACGGTCGCATGTGGCGCGAATACGCAGGAACCGTATGGGCTTTGCGTCTTCGATTGTGGCCAAAACGGCATTGGATTGCATTGGATAGCTCCGTATTCAGTGGGGCTATCTTCATGCTGAATTCCTCGCCGAAAGCTCGGGCAACTACCGATTTATTGGCGACTTGCCCGGCTGCGCTTTCTTTTCACGGTTGTCATTTCCTTAATACTCGACACAGTGAGTGTGGAGGCGCTCTTGAAGAAGACCTTGGTGAAAGCAAGTGCGGATTTTTCCATTGGATCACCGTATTGTTCCGCAAAGTACGAAGCTAGGCATTTGATGAAGTATGTGCGGTGCGCATCCTCGCTCTTTGGTTTCGCGATCGATGGAGGTTTTTTCCCCCAGATCTCGGCCCCTTCTGCCAATTTGGCCAACAGCCTGGGAAGCTCATTTGCAGTTACCTGAGCAAAGTCAAAGCCGCCGGCGCAATATCCAGCGTGCCAATCCTTATTCCATAGATTCTCGTTTGCATACATGCTTCGCCAGCGCCGGTAGTGATCTTGATGGATATCCAATGCTGCGTCGTCCAAATCAAACTCTTCGGGCAGCCCAAAGATAGGATGGACCAGGATCGATAGTGTTTTGGCAAGCTCTTTTGCCTGCTTGGCCACCTTCTTTGCAGCGTCGCTTTGCTCTTGTCCTGAAAGCGCGACGAACCCTTTGAACCCGTCATGCGCTCGAAAGCATGCATCAGCTAAAAGATGAACATGCATTTCGGAAGGAATTGGCTGAAGCCCATGCGACGAAAGAGCCGCATGGACTTCGTCAAACGACCTTAGTGCCTCAGCCTTGTTCTGAAAAGAGAGTTTTCGCCTTTGTTCGAAATCTTCGAACCGCTTTTCAAGAGACTTCCAGGCGCTGGCAATTCCCTTGGCTGACGCAAGATCATTGACGATTTGAATTAGACGATCATGATGCTCGTCACCTGCAGCAAAAAAGGAAGACGCCGCATCGGACTTTGCCTTTGCAACCCAGGCCGGATTTCTCTCTTTCGAACTAGCCATTGTCTCTCATGCCCTGATAAGAGCACCGCTCCAGCGTGTGCAGTGCTCGGTTTTGGTCGGCAGACCCAGATGCGGTGATTTAGATTGGATCTTGTGCAGAATCCGGCCACGAATCCTCTTGGATGCGGCCAAAAAGGTATGTTTGCCGCTTCAATTCGTCGAGTTCGTGCCTCAACTCTCTAACAGCATCTCCGGCATCGTAAAGCTGACGGCGCAAACTCTCTTCGCGCTCGTAACTTACGTCCCGGCACTCTTTCAGAATGGCATGGATCTCAGACTGAATTCTTTCCAAGTCGAGAATCCTTAGCACGGTGTCGAGATTTTTCCTAAGTGTGTCAAAGGCCTTTTCGTTGCATTGCCCCGAGCATACGGCAGCGCCAAGGGAGGCACTTTCCAGCGCACCATACAAGCGCCACATAAAATCCCTCACTACATTTCGCGCTGGTGGTGGAACGTAGTAACTGCCGGCTGCGGCGTCAAAGGAAGCTACCCCGCTATCGTCGCTAACGATATCTTTGATCGTGAAATTTGCGCTCATCATAGATCCCTTTTGATCCTTCAATAGCGTCGCGCCAGCCAGGGAAGGCGCCCGGCTTTCGGATGGCGGTTCTAGGCGCGGCAACAAGCATGCTGATGCATTTGGAAACAAATGCAGTTCTAATCATCGGCCCGTTGAGAAACCTCAATGATGCAAGTGCCATGCTTGCGGCCCCACCCCTTTAGCACCTCTATTTCAGATACCAAATCTTTGAGCAGAGCTCTTTGGGCGCATTGCAATCCTTCGACTACATACGCGCTTAGAGGGGTGTAGGCGATTCCTTCTTTGTCATCTGCAAGAAGCTTGTTCCTAGCATCGGCATCGAAGAGATTTAATATTCCCTCAAGCCCGCAGATCTTTTCTTGGAGTGAGGCCATGCGGCGGGAGATTGCATCACTCCATCCGCTTAGCGCCCACTCATTCTCATACCAAATAGGCTCAGGGCTCGAAATTGAAAGGGTTTCAACAATGGTATCTGCCGCGGATGAATCCATGACTTCGCCTCCAAATCGCTGGTGATAGAAGCACCTATGTCGACATGACAAGGGTGGCGGACGTGCAGGGGTGGAAAGCCGGCTAGTAGGTAACCGGTCAGCGCAAGGCTGCCCTGCACGCCCACCATAAAGCGGGCATGACGCAACGGGCACAAAAAAAGCGCCATAGGCGCCGTTGCGCCTACTAATTCTCAGGTTTCCACGCCTGGTCCCCGAATTGGCAGGGACTCGCTGACATTGCTCCCTGGCAGGCCGCTTGTCAACTTCCCTCAATTGCGCTTTGATGGTCGAAAGGGGGTATATGGACGATACCAACGCAAGACCGCGGCACCGCCGGCGCTGGCTCATCGCGCTAATCGTTTTCTGTGCACTTACGATTGCCGCATACACGCAACTGACAATCTTCGTTGTGCCTCCGATTGGAGCTGTCCCTGAAGGGCGCACCATCGTCATGCTGCGCTTAAACAAAACCAAGTTTATCGACAGCCCCGACGCAATGTGCGATCGAATGATGAGCGGCGTGAGCTTGATATGTCGCGGGATTGCCATAGCGGCTGTAGCGCGCAATATGACCGTCATCGCACGACTTCCGTACAGCGAAACTCTTTATCTCATTTCCACCGATGGCAAGACGTATTCGAGGTGAATTATGGGCGTTCTCATCATTGCAGCTGTCATCGGATTACTTCCAGCATTCATCGCTCAGAGTAAAGGCCGTTCTTTCGGATTGTGGTGGCTATATGGTGCTGCGATTTTCATCATCGCAACACCACATGCATTGCTGCTGAAGCCTGATCACAAGGGGCTTGATCAAGCTAAGATCGAGAGCGGCCTCAAAAAATGCCCACAGTGCGCCGAGTTCGTAAAGGAAGAAGCTCGAATCTGCCGCTTTTGCCAGCACACATTTGATGCACCTGCACCGATCAACTTAGGTGGAGCAATGATCGAGGGCAAGACGGACATCTATGCAATGATCGCTGCCACGGTCAATGGTGATCGTTGGTTATGCGCCGATGCGTGCGCGATGTTTCTCGGTATGATCGCAGCGAAAGGTTCGCCGAATCGCCGAGGCTTTCTGGAGCGTGTCGCATGCCGACGTGACTTTCCAAAGCCGAATCCGATCACGCGATCATGGAAGAAATCGGAAGTCGGCGAATGGGCGATGAATCAGAAGCGACAACGACGAGCGATCACAGGGAACATTGATGAGCCTTTGCCTGTACTGCGACGAGCTCGCCGAGGTGACTCGCACCCGCCTGAAGCGCAAACAGGTCGAGTTCTTGGTGCGGAATGGAATCCGACATTACGTCGATGCCCATGGCTGGCCTGTAGTCACTCGCGCAGCTATCGGTATAGGTTCAGAAGTTGAGACCAAAATTGCGCCAAAACCGTGGCATCCGAATAAAGCGATCGATTAGCGCTATACGATAGACCGCCAGATTCGTTGGCGACCGGCTGAGGTAACAGTGCCGACGTTTCAGTGGCGAGCTGCCGTTCTTTTGTCGCGATATGTAAGGGGCCTTAGGACAACCGAAGGGGGATGCCATGCTTGGGAAGTCAATCGCGATTGCAGTTCTGACCTCAGTTGCTCTTTTTTTAAGACCGACTCAGGCAGCCGACGAACGATGCTTTAAGACCATTCAGGTGCCGAAATATCAACTCGCAGAAGTTCCATTCGTAGCTCTGCCAGATCAGCATTCGGATTCAATGCAGCTTGCATCGGTGCAGCTTGCAGATGGAGGCACATGTGCTCTCTTGAATTCAGATCGCGCGCATAACTACGAAAGAGTTTTATGTAAAGACGCGCGTGGCGTCACCAAGTCCAGTGCGGCCCTGCAACCTGGATTCGGAGCAGTGGCGACTTTTTCCAAGACGGGTGTCGCCGTGCTTGTGGGGAGGAAAGTATGGAACGGTCCTGTATTGATGTTCGTTGCCTATACCGATGGTCACATCAACGGACCATACTCCGGGGGGAATGGCGCGACAAACGGTGCACAGCCTCAATTCTTGAGTGATGGAACCACGTTGCTTCCATTGAATGGCGGCTACCTGTTTGTGCGTCCGAATGGCAATACGTTCACATTCGTGCCGAAAAACAACGTAACTGTATTTTCTGCAGCCGTTATGGGTGACGACACTAGCGTTTTTGGAAGCACCAACGGAAGTATCTATGTAGTCAATTCAGATGGTAGCGTCCAAAACATTATCTCGGACCGGCCCGGGAGTTTCTCTCAGCCAGCCGTTGAGGCTGATGGGACTGTAGTGCTCACAGATGACGATTCTGTCCAACTGCTGAGCCAAGATGGGTTGTTGAAGACCAAGTATGTGATGCCGAGTGAGGGCGGGTTGACATTTGGCCCTCTTATTATGCTAAACGGGAACGTGGTCATATCAAACGCTTTGGGTGTCGCTGTACTTGGAAATGACGGAAGCTTTATTGATTACTTCAAGATACCGGGGAGTGATGGTCCAGCAACCAATCACCAATGGATAGTTCCACCGCGTTTGGCGCCAGACGGCACGATCGACATGACGGTTTACAAGAGCCGAGGAGGGACTTTCCCATTGGCTGTGAAGCTCCAGCAGGTTCCCGGCCAATTCAATGAGCGCCACGTTCAAATTCCAGGCGTTTGTCGAAACTAAAGCGCGAGTTTCGCCAAGTTGCCTTGCACGACAATGTGCGACTCCTTACATGCCTTGAATGAACTTGAGAAAAATATGTGGTCAGCCACATCCGTAAACTGGATCTTGAAACTCTTGCCATAGTCTTCGCTCGTCAGGTCATATAGCGAAGCCACTAGTTCAGTCGAGTCACCAGGTCCGATAGATAATGTGAGCAATTGCACTGGTGGATGTGAGCCCGGACCATGTCTCCAATCAGTCGTGCCGCCATCATCGAGTATTTTGTAACTGAACCCGTTGAGGACGTACGGAGGTGACTCGGAATCAACCTCAATCTTTAACTTTCCCCGACTGTCGTTGCGTACAGCTATGTGCACAGGAATCTCTCGATCCGAGATACCGCAAATCTGGGACACTGGTTCGACAACAAGCTTGACTCGAGCTAGGTCAACAGTGGCGCAGCCAGTCATCAATATGGCTCCAGCAACGATAAGAACTTTCATGCGGCGCATGGCAAATCCTATCCTAGAAAGGTGTCCGCTTTGCCGGCCGCCAGCCCCTGCAGCACTACAACCATCGCCATACCCATTGGATCGTTCCTGCCAGGGTTAACACCCAATAGGTCGTGCCAGTCACAGCGAACACGCCTGCTAATACACGCTCGAAGATCACGTCACTCCAGAATGCTTCAGGCGAGTTGCGCCGGGTGAATATTCCACCTCCGCGCGCGCGAGTAAATCCCCTTTTCACTATTCGCGCGCTGTCCCATACGAAGTAGATTGCGAGCGGAATATCCAGTGGCCCCGCGAGAAATTCGAGAAAGGCTAATCTGTGCCGATCAGTGTCGGTCAACGTGCACCCTCCAAGAAGGGCTGTTGAGGCAATGATGAGGAAATGCATGAGACGCCGCATAACTAGCCCCTAGGTCACTGCCGTGTTGCGCGGGTGGTGATCATTGGTTGAGGTCCCGTGCATCAACACCAAAAAGCAAAGCCCCAGCATTGCCGGGGCTTTGGACACGTCCTGTGCATGATGCCCCACTCGTCGGATCGCGACATCCTGTTGCGACTGACATCCGTGTCACCAGCCGAATGTCGGCGGGACTCACGGGGCACAGGGTTATTCTGTGCGACTGCATGAGACTCGGCTATCAGGGGCCTTCGCTTTCTGTTGTAGGCGAACTCCTACAGTAAGCACTCGCTCGCAAGTACACGGATAACCGTCTGCGGCTGGGAAGGTCCGCTTCGAGTCGAAGTGGACATTAGCGAAGCAGGTCTTGCCGATTCCGCGCGCAACATTCCATTGGTGATACTTGCGACGTCAGCTTCTTGCGTGACAGGATTTGGCAGGGGAATCTTGGCCGTATCACCGATGGATCGCAACTTACTGCGATCCACGCTCCCCGTGTGACTTAAGGAAAGTCAGGCGAGGCCAGGCGCCACATGTCAGACGGGGCGATCGCGGAATCCACCACCATTGTCGCCGTCGATGACTACAACCACGACGGCCTTGCCGATCTGGTGTGGAGCAACGGCAGCAACCTGACTCTGTCGACTAACGCGGGCACATGCGCATCGCAGTGCACCTTCACGCCCACCACGCTCGCGGCACCCGCCGCAGGCATGACTGTCTTCAAGAAGAACGTGCCCAACACGCCATAAGCGAAACGGCGACGATGAAACGGAAAGTATCCGCTTCGTCGTCGCCGCATTTTTCAATTTTCATCGATGCCGTTGCGCCAACCTCGCGCGCACGTCCGGACACTCAACTATCACAAAACTCTGCGATACATCGTATCGAATGTATGCGCGAAGTCAAACTAGCGATGGCCAATTCGATAAATTACTGCAGGACTTCGTGGCGACGTAGATTCAAAGGGGCGTTCGTAATCATCGACTGACCAGCGAACAAACCGTAACACACAGATGCCCTCCCTAAACTGACGCGACGCCTCGTCCAGCATGTCGCGTACTGTTCGAGAATCATCTTTGAAAAATGGCTCTGCATGTAACGATTCAAGATCCGTTGCCGCATTGGCAGCGATATGCATCGTCACATCATTAATGAATGTTCGAAATTTCGCAGATTTCGCCACGAAATCCGAATCGCAACCAAATTCAGCAAGAACCCCAATTCGGCCGAGATGGACGTAAGAGTGCAAAACTCGATAGATGGGCATTCTTATCACCCCAACAGCAATAGATGACGCCTACTTTAGGTCTGTTTTGGGTCGAAGGTGGAGGCTCAACTCAAGCCGACTCATCTCCGCCTCACGGGGCCAGCGATTGAGTCGCGAGCAAACACCGATCATATCGTCCAGTGAGCAGATGTCATAAAAAGGGGGCTTCGCTAGTGATCGTACCGCTGCCTGCCCAAAGGTTCATTGTGCTCGTTTCGAAGCAAGTTAATGAACTGGCGCAGAGACAAGGTAGCGCAGCTCAAGCATTCGGCGAGCTTCAGCAGAACGATTGGTGCACTGAGAGCAGACTAGAGTGCCTTACACCACGAGGAGTGATCGGTCTCTGCCAGCTTAAAGATGCGCTGGGTTACTCCAACCCTGCCTGCATTTTGACCATCCTGACCGACCTCGTCGACGATCAAGCCGCAGTGCTGAATACCGCCACTGGTGACCGCCTGTGCAACATATCGCCGCCCGCTACTGGGCGTGAATGTGGCCATTCCTGTGCATATGTGATTGACGATGTTCGATCCGGAGACTGTCGCTCCAGTACCCACGCTGATAGAAATGGTGACCGGCTCGCCGCCCCTTACGTTGATCCATTTGGGCGCACCCGCGATGCCGCCATATACCCACTTTCGTCCTGAGCATGTTTCGGAATGGTCGTATATCTGACCAACACTCGAGTAATTGGAATTGCCGGACAGAAATATGGCGGCCGTGTCACTGCTGGCAGGCAGTGACTTATATATGGGTGGAAGACACGACGATAGTAAAAGGCAAGCAGCAACGAGCCAAGCTATCTTTACCAGCTTCATGCCATGCCCCCCTTCGTGGCCGGAACGATGATCTAGTCTATTCGATGACACCTGTTACTGCGCCTCTCTTCCCGCCAGGCTGACCAAATTTCCTTCATACTCTTCTTGTGCGCTTTGCGGCGAACGAACTGATTTCTAATCAACACGCACATGACAACGAAGAGAGCAAAAGCAGTCTTCAGGGTGCCTTGCCATGTGATCGGACCACTTCTTGCCTAGCGGATCTTAGTGAACTGGTGTCGTGACAGAAGAAGCGCTTTGCGCCGGACAGACAGGTTTGTGCGGCTGCGACTCTTTCTTCACAACATTATGCGCAGTCCAGATTGTGACAAATAGCAAGACTGACACCGTAATCCATGATGCCGATCGCTTTGTTATTCCAGAAGCGGTCAAATCAAATGCACCGGTGGCGAACACCACTGGAGCGCAAACCGCCAGCAACAAAAGGAACAGAGCTGCCCCACCGCCCACATGTGCACAAGACTCGGAGGTGCTTATGTAGATTGCGCCCACTGCACCGATGAAGGCGCCAACCATGATGGATGCGGCGTCGGATGTTGCCTTTCTCAAGCGACGCGAAAAAGAACTCTCTTCTATCTCTGCCGCGAAAAAGGTGGCCCTTACGAGTTCAAAAATTCTAGCAACGCACCAACATAGCAGGAAGAAAAGCATCGGTTTGACGTCTACGACAGACATCACAAGCTTAACCAGAGTGTCCCAATCAACTTTTACGGCAAATATCGTTGAGCATCCGACGATCAGAGCAACACTGGCTGCGGTCTTGTAGCTTTCTTGCAACTCCTTCGACCAAATGCCTTTTAGCCGTTGGTTGTATGTGCCATCCATGACTCCACCAGTTTCATTAGTTGCCGCCATTCGAGCATGAAAAACCCCGCCGGAGCAGGGTTCTTTTTAGGCCATCGCTTGTTGAATTCCGAACATCCTTCCCGCGTCCGTTTCTGAGAGCGAAAAGAGCTCGCGCGCGCCTTTCATTATTTGCTGCGAAAACACAACAACCAAGGCAATTGGAATGATGTATATAAACCATGCACTGGAGTTATAGACGAAGGCGTCGCGTAGGTATTCGTTTGCGCGGCGAACAATGTCTCTGATCTCGGCACTCGAAGTTTCCTTGATGATCTTCTCGCGCGCCATCACTCTATTTTTGAAGGCACTATCGGTGACAAAGCGTCGCTGCAACCTGAATTGCATCGACAAATCTATCCTATCAACGGAAAAGATAGCCGTGTTAATTCCCTCATGTGCAACATTGAACGCTTGCCCGTCTATTGCAGGATCGTCGATGTAGAGCTGGCGCAACTCATCACGCAAGGAAAAGAATTTATTCCGCGAGCTCGTATGAATAGCCGGCAACACGATGTTTTCGTACATGTAATGCCAAACTGACAGGATCACGAGTGAGGCAATTAGGTATTCCATGTCAATCTCCTAAGTTCCGGCTAGAAGAAAAGCTTCGTGCCGCCAGCTTCTCTTGAAGACTCGTCTTCTCCTTCCCGATTCGACCACTTTCCGCATCTGTCGTTCCTTTGACAAATCGCGCATGAGCGATCCACCCAAGCAAGGTGACTATCCACAACACGTACCCGACGATTTCATGACGGAGCAGCAGTGCTCGGAAGTCATACCACACGCCTGGCAAAGCGGATGCATCCATACGCCAAAGCCAAATTAACAATCCAAAGGACATTGTTACTGGCAGCAACTGGCCTTTATTCAGCGCAGCGACAAAGATGTCTCGAAACGCTTGTGCCCAAGTTACACGACGATCAATCGTCGTTTTGCGGTTTCCACCACTCGACTTACTACCCACGGCCCCCTCCGTGTTGCCATCCAAAGCTACCTTAGGGGGCCGAGTCTTGAAAAGAACTAGGACATTTCAGCAGGCAATCACCCCCAATGTGGAGATACTAACCTGTGAAACAAGTGCGTGGAACATGATCAACATGATTCCAAAACGATCTCTCAAGGATTGAGACTTGTCACCCGTCGTAAGGCATCTAGCCACCGGTACTGGCAATCCTGCCGTTAATTGCTATCACGTCGCCGCCATCCCGCAATCCATCAAGGTAGTTGGCCCACGCCTGCATGATCTTCCGACGCTCCAGAAGGTGCTGCGCCTTGTTGTAAACACCGGCCACGCCGGGCTCCTTGTGCGATAACTGACGCTCCAGGGCCTCTGCACTCCACCCCATTTCCCCGAGCAAGGTACGCGCCATATGGCGGAAACCGTGCCCGGTGATGATGCCTTTGTAGCCAATCCTGGCCAGCGCGGCATTGATGGCCCCATCTGACATATGACGCCTAGGATCGCGCCCGCCGGGGAAGAGATATTTCCCATGGCCCGTTAGCGGGTACAGTTCGCGCAGAATCTCCAGTGCCTGATTGGACAAGGGCACGATATGTGGCGGCGTCTGTGCGCTCTCCTTGGCCGCCTTCTTCAGCTTGCGATTGGCCGGCGGCACCGTATAGGTCGGATGCTCGCCGTCCAGGTCGAAGTGCGACCACTCTGCCATGCGGATCTCGCCAGGTCGGCAGAACCACAACGGCGCCAACCTCAGTGCGCACTTCACTGGGAACGTGCCGGTGAATCCATCGATCGCACGCATGAGCTCGCCCACCTGTGCGGGATCGGTGATCGTCGGATGATTCTTCGGGTTGCGCGCCGGCAGCGTGTCGCGCAGGTCAGCTGCAGGGTCGCGGCTGGCACGCTCGGTGGCCACGGCAAACCGGAACACCCGGCTGAGCTGATGGCGGAGCCGATGTGACTGCTCGATGTACCCTTGCTTCACTAGGTGCATCAGCAACGGGCGAATCTCCGTCACCCCGATGTCCGTAATGGGCAAGGCACCGATCCGCGGGAAGGCGTGATTTTCCAGCCGGTCGCGCTCTTTGCCGAATTGGCCTGGCGTCCATTCCGGCTGCTTTACCTCCAGCCATTCGCGGGCAATCACCTCGAAGCTGTTGGCTGCGCGTTCGGCACCAGCCACCTTTTCAGCCCTACGCTGTGCGCCAGGGTCGACCCCCTGCGCCAGCAGCTTGCGTGCTGCCTCGCGCTTCGTACGCGCATCGGCCAGGCCAGTGTCAGGGTAGGTCCCCAGTGAGAGCAGCTTCTCCTTACCCCCAAAGCGGTACTTGAGCCGCCACCACTTCGAGCCATTGGGATGCGCCAGGAGATACAAGCCTCCACCGTCCGCCATTTTCTTCGGCTTGTCGGGCGCAGGTGCTTTGCGAATGCCGGCGTCGGTAAGCGCCATTGGGGGTAACACCCTACGGGGGTAAGTCAGTTACCCCTAAACCTACCCCCAGTTAGCCCTGGATTTCAATGGACGAGGCTGGACGACATGAGACAGCAAATCGCCCGAAACCGTTGACGTAGCGCGATTTCTCGGACTTGGCTGGACGGGGATGGATGGGTACATGGTGGCTATGGGTGGACTCGAACCACCGACCCCAGCATTATGAGTGCTGTGCTCTAACCGGCTGAGCTACATAGCCAAGGAGTGCGCCGTCCGGGATCCGGAACCGGGCTTCTATTCAGGCGGGGCGCGGCAGTTTAATCGGGCTGCCCTTGCGGTTCAAGTAGTCGGCTTGCTCCCGCTTTGTAGGCTGTGGTTGAATCGATCCAGGGTCGTACGTGCTGACGTCTGGCAGAGACGGCAGTAACGGGCTCCGAGGAGGCTGGATGATCGACGCAGATGGCTACCGTCCGAATGTTGGCATCGTGCTGCTCAATGCAGACGGCCGGCTGTTCTGGGCGCGCCGCGTCCATCGCGACGGCTGGCAGTTCCCCCAGGGCGGCATGCGCAGCGATGAAACCCCGGTGGAGGCCATGTACCGGGAGCTGCAGGAAGAAACCGGGCTCTTGCCCCAGCACGTGGAAGTGCTCGCCAGCACCCGCGGCTGGCTGCGCTACAAGCTGCCCAGCCGCTATATCCGCCACCATCAGCATCCCATGTGCATCGGCCAGAAGCAGGTATGGTTCCTGCTGAAGCTGGTGGGTGGCGAAGACGCGCTATGCCTGAATGCCTGTGATAAACCCGAATTCGACCTGTGGCGCTGGGTAGATTTCTGGTACCCGGCCGCCCATGTGGTGAACTTCAAGCGCGACGTCTACCACCGCGCGCTGCGCCATTTCGCACCGCTGGTGGAAACGGCCTTGTGCATCCAGCTCGGACCACAGCCGCAGTCACAAAACCGCCCTGGCCGGGGCCGGTGTGCAGCCGCCTGAACAGGCATCGTCGGCACCCATCGAACTCTAGTTGACAATCATTCGCATTCGCGTTGAAATGCGCGGCATGTACATTTGTCTCTGTAACGCCGTCACCGATCACGACATCCGCCGCGCCGCCGCGGATGGTGTGCGCAGTTTCGCCGAATTGCAGGCCCGTACCGGCTGCTCGGATTGCTGCGGCTGCTGCGAAGCCGAGGCGCGTGCCACGCTGGACAAGGCGATCGAACAGGTCACGCTGGATCTCCCCATCTTCGTTACCGCCTGAGCACACATCGAACCGCTTTCTTCGAACGCCATCGCCATCAAGCGATGGCGTTTTTCTTGGCGAATCATTCTCATTGCGACAATGCGCCGCGCGGTGCACGTATAGTTCCGCATCAACCCCGTTACGGAGAACAACCATGAAGGGTGACGCCAAGGTCATCGAGTTCCTCAACAAGGTGCTCTACAACGAATTGACCGCGATCAACCAGTACTTTCTGCATTACCGCATGTACAAGAACTGGGGTTATCAGGAACTTGCCGAGCACGAGTACAAAGAGTCGATTGATGAGATGAAGCACGCCGATCGCCTGATCGAGCGCATCCTGTTTCTGGAAGGCCTGCCCAATCTGCAGCATCTGGGCAAGTTGCGCATCGGCGAGAACGCGCTTGAGTGCATTCAGTGCGATCTCGATCTGGAGCTGGCTGCGGTGCAAGATCTGCGCGCAGCCATTGCACACAGCGAAAGCGTTGCTGATTACATAAGCCGCGATCTATTCCGCTACATCCTCTCTGCAGAGGAAGAACACATCGATTGGCTGGAAACGCAGCTCAGCCTGGTGAAGGACATCGGAGCAGAACGTTACCTGCAATCAAAGATGGAAAGTTAAGGCAAGGAAACGTCAGCAAGCTCCCTTGCATCGCGCCTCACATGCATCGAGCGCCTGTGCGCATGCTGCATGTGAGGCCAATATCGGTCTGCACTGACAGATTTCTCCGTAAAAAAGTTAAGAAGCTATTGCTTCGCGATGGTGCTGGGCGATCTGCCGCACAAAGCAGTCTTTGTTTCCTTGACGGTCTTATCACGGTCGGGCTATATCCACCGTTTTCCCGGAAGAGCCACGCATGGCTTCCCGCCCACCGCCCCGCTACGTGGTTCGTCCGCACGACGCTGTCAGTCAGCGTCGCCGGATGCTGTGGATCGGGCTGGCGTGGTTGGGCAGCGTGATTTTGGTCGCGATCCTTACCGCATTACTCGGCGGCGCATGGAAGAGCGTTGGCCCTAGCTTGACGGATCGGCGCGCCGTGCGCGCGCTCACCGCCGAGAATGAACAACTCAAGCAGCAAGTTGCCAACGTGCAACGCTCGCAACAGGTCGGCGACGTTGCCAATCAGGCACTTCGCAAAACCATTTCCCAGCGCGACGAAGAAATCAGCAGCCTGCGCGCCGATCTCGGCTTTTACTCGCGCTTGGTCGGCGGCGACGCGCAGCGCGAAGGGTTGAAGGTGCAGGAGGTGTCCTTGCAGCCGGTGACGCATTCGTCGGCATGGAACCTCACCATCAGCCTTACACAAAACGTCAAACGCGACGACGACACCAGTGGTGCCGCCATCGTCACGGTGGAAGGCCTGCGCAACAACAAAGTGGTGCAGCTCGATTGGTCCACGCTCGGCGACGCCGCCGAGAAGAACGGCATTCCCTTTCGCTTTCGCTACTTTCAGCAACTCCATACCACCATCGCGCTGCCCGCCGATTTCCGTCCGACCAGCCTGCATGTCACGGTCCGGCCCGAGAATGGCGATCCAGTCAGCCGCGCCGTCACCTGGAACGACGCCCTCTCCAGCCCTGTCACGATCACCCAAGGGGAATCCGATGCTCAGCCGTAAACGCAATGAACCCACCTCATCCTCCTCCCGGCACGCCGAGACCAGCCTGATCTCGCACGGCACCATCATCCGCGGCGACGTGCGTTTTACCGGCACGCTGCACGTGGAAGGCCGCATCGAGGGCTCGGTGCTGGGCGAGGGTGCGAATGCGGTGTTCACGCTGAGCGAGCACGGCCAGGTGCAAGGGGAGGTACGCGTGCCGCACGCCATGATCAATGGCCAGGTGAACGGCGACATCTACGCCAGCGAGCGCCTGGAACTCGCCACACAAGCCCGCGTGGTGGGCGACGTTCGCTACAGCTCGCTGGAGATGGCCGCAGGTGCGCAGGTGAACGGCCGCATTGCCCACCAGGGCGATGACCATGTGCAGCGCGAACTGCCCGCACCGGAAGTACGCAACGAGACGGCAACCGCCTGAACATGGCCAGCGCGGCATCCGGGCTCTTGCTGATATGCTTGAGCCCGCAGAATCACGGCCCCATATATCCGCGCTATGGAAACCATCGTAGCCATCCCCGATTATCGCCAAGCCGGCGCGCCCCTCATCTTCACCGAGGCCGCCGCCCGCAAGGTGCATGAACTCATTCAGGAAGAAGGCAATCCCGAACTGAAGCTGCGCGTGTACATCACCGGCGGCGGTTGCTCGGGCTTCCAATACGGGTTCACGTTTGACGAAACGCAGGCGGAAGACGACTTCGCACTCGCCCGCGAAGGCGTCACCCTGCTGGTGGATCCGCTCTCGCTGCAGTACCTCACCGGCGCCGAGATCGACTACTCCGAAAACTTCAGCGGTTCGCAGTTCGTCATCCGCAACCCGAACGCCAAGACCACCTGCGGCTGCGGCTCCTCCTTTTCCACCTGATGCCCTTCGGCCGGTCCGGATGATTGCGACGAAACTCAACACTTTCGCCGGACTCAGCCTGATTCTCGATCGCGTCGCCGAACAGCGCGACGTCACCGACTGGGTCTGGGCCAAAGCCGCCGCGCACGATGCACGCTACCTGTTGCTGGATGCGGCTGGCGACGCCTTTCTGCACACGGAACAAGAAACCCTGCGCTGGCTCGATGCCGGCGAACGGGAACGCCTGCTGTCGCATGCTTCCTGGAGCATGATGGGCATCGTCGACGGGCAGCCGCACTTCATGCTGCTGCTCGACGAGAACGATGACGTCGCCGCCCTGGAGACCACGCTGGGTGCACGACGCATGGGCTTGCGCGAAGCCGGTCTGTTGCTGCCCTCAGATGAAGCAGGCCTGTTCGCCTACGCCAAGGGACTTGCGCATTGGCAGCGCGAAACCCGTTTCTGCGCGCGCTGCGGCTCGCCGCTGCAACTCGTTTCTTCCGGCCACCGCGCAAAATGTACCCATGACGCCTGCGGCCGCCTGCACTTTCCGCGCACCGACGCCGCGATCATCGTGATCGTCGAACACCAAGGCGCTTGCTTGCTCGGGCGCCAGGCGGGTTGGCCACCGGGGCGCTATTCCACCCTCGCGGGATTCGTGGAACCCGGCGAATCGCTGGAAGATGCCGTGCGACGCGAAGTCGCCGAAGAGGCCGGCGTGATCGTGGGTGATGCGCATTACCACTCCTCGCAACCCTGGCCGATGCCAGCCTCGCTGATGGTCGGCTTCACCGCCACAGCGCTTTCCCCCACCATTCGATTGCGTGACGGCGAGCTGGAAGATGCACGCTGGTTCACGCCGCAACAGATCATCGACTCGCTGGCCGACGGTAGCTTGAAAACGCCGACTCGGCTTTCCGTCTCTTACCAGCTGCTCTCGCATTGGCTGCAGCAGCGTGCAGGGCTGGATCTGGATGTGCTGGTGACGCGCTAAGCGTCTCATCGACTCGTGAACGAGTCACATCACTCGCATACAATCGCAGCCATCCAAGGGAGTCCATGTTCATGGCCATTCGCCTGCTTGCCGCGCTGATCGCTCTGGGATTGCTGCACTTGCAGCCGCAGCTTGCCTGCTGGCGCGGCGATGCAGGCTTCCGGCGCTGGGTACATCAGCTGGCCGATACCAGCGGCGTCGGGCGCGTAGTGTTGGCGGTGCTGGTACCCGTCGTGGTCTGCGCCCTGATGATCTGGATACTGCACCGACTGCCACTGCCGGATCTGTTGCTACTGATCTTCTCGCTGGCCGTGCTGCTGTTTTCACTTGGTCCGCACCCGTTCGAAGCCGATCTGGTTGCCATTCTCAAAGCCCCCGATCAAAGCAGTCGCGAAGCGGCTGCCCAGGTGCTGTCGGATGATGGTGAAACCGTAGCCTGGCGCACGGCGGATCTTGGCGAAGCAACCGCCTATGCCGCGTTGCGCCGCCGCTTCGGTGTGCTGTTCTGGTTCTTCGTACTCGGCCCGATAGGCGCCTTGCTCTATCGCCTTGCTCGGCAATTGGGCCATGACACCTCGCTGGCACTGGACGCCGATGCGCGCATCAAGGCCCGCTACCTCGCCAATGCATTGGACTGGCTGCCGGCGCAACTAATGGTGTTCACGCTCGCCCTCGTGGGTCATTGGGATGCCGTCATCGGCGCGTGGCGCCGTTGGCATCAGCAGGCGGCGCCAAACAGCTGGTATCTGTCCAATCCGGATTTTCTCGGTGCAGCGGCGCGTGCAGATGTGTTGACGGATATCGAAGGCGGCGAGGGGTACGTCGAAGAGCGCACCGATCCGCTGCATGAGCTGCGTCGATTGCGCGATGCGCTGTTGCGTGCGCTATTGGCGTGGCTGAGCGTGGTGGCGCTGGTCGTGATGGGAAGCTGGTTGCATTGACGTAGGTTGGGGTGCAAATCCCAACATGGCCATCTACATGCATTCCAATGTTGGGGCTTGCACCCCAACCTACATGGACGTCATGCCATCTCGCCGCGCAAGACGCGGACACGCTCTTCCAGCACCCCTGCATTGACCTCTTCCGGAGGCCGCGGCGCATCCACCACCAATTCCACCCGTGCGCGGAATCGCCGTGGCAAACGCGCACGCCGCAGCATCGAATCGCGCCGACTCCACACGCTGCCCCATAGACCGCGCAACGCCATCGGCACAACTGGCACCGGACGTCGCGCCAGTATCTTCTCCACGCCTGACCGGAACGTCGCGATCTCACCGTCCTTGGTCAAACCACCCTCTGGAAAGATGCACACCACCTCGCCATCTGCCAGCGCCGCATCGACGGCATCGAACGCTTGCTGCAATACCGCCGGATCTTCCTTTTGACCCGCAATGGGAATCGCCCTCGCCGTCTTGAACACGAAGTGCAGCAGCGGAATCTGGAAGATCTTGTAATACATCACGAAGCGCGCGGGGCGACGCAGGTTCGCCATCAAGATCAGCGGATCCATGAAGCTCACATGATTGCAAACCAGCAGCGCCGGCCCCTCTTCCGGTAGATGCTTCATGCCGTCCACGCGGATGCGATACAGCGTATTCACCAGCACCCAGGTGATGAAACGCATCAGGAACTCGGGCACCAGCGTGAAGATGTATGCCGCCACCAGCACGTTGAGCAGCGCCGCCGACAGAAAAATATGCGCTGCACTCACCCCCAACCGTTCCAGCGTCAGACCGAACAGCGAAGCCATCACGATCAACAGCGCATTGAGAATATTGTTGCCCGCAATCACACGCGACAACCGGCTGCTCGGCGCACGCGATTGCACGAACGCAAACAGCGGCACCACATAAAAGCCGGCAAACACGCCGATCAACGTGAGATCGAACACGATGCGCCAGCTGCCTGCTGCGTGCAGGAAGGCCAGCCAATCCATACCGCGTACCGCCGCCGCACCGGGACGCGCCAGGAACAGGTCCACACCGAAGGCAGTCAGCCCGAACGCGCCCAGCGGCACCAGGCCGATTTCCACGCGCTTGCCGGACATCTTTTCGCACATCAGCGAACCCACACCGGTACCGATGGAGAACAAGGTAAGCACCAGCGTATTCACCGTGCCGTCGCCGCCCAGGTTGATGCGCGTGTAAAGCGGCAGCTGCGCCACCAGCACCGTACCGAAGAACCAAAACCAGGAAATACCCAGCACGGCGTTGAACACTGCGCGATCTTCGCGCGTGATGCGCAACACCCGCACCGTCTCGGTAAAGGGATTCCAGTTGAATTTAAGATCCGGCGCGGTAGCCGGTGCTGGTGGAATGACCCGGCTGGCAAAGTATCCGATCACCGCAACACCGATGGTCAACGCGGCGGATAAATGCGGCCCCATGCCCGCCATCAGCATCAACAGATTGCCGGCCGTCATGCCGATCAGGATCGCCATCTGCGTGCCCATTTCCACCAGGCCGTTGCCGCCAACCAGTTCGCTCTGTTTCAGCGCCTGCGGCAAAATCGCGTACTTGATGGGACCAAACACGGTCGAGTGCACACCCATCATGAACAGCACGATCAGCAGCAGCACCAGATGGTGGGTGATGAAGCCATAGGCCGCCAGCACCATGGCCGCGATCTCGAACAGCTTGACGTAGCGAATGATGCGCGTCTTCTCGAACTTCTCGGCCAATTGACCCGCGCTCGCCGAAAAAAGAAAGAACGGCAAAATGAAAAGCGCCGGTGCCAGATTGGTGTACAAACCCACGTCCTTATCCGACAGGCCCATCTGGAACGCAGCCAGCATCACCATGGCATTGCGGAACGCGCTGTCGTTGAAGGCGGCCAGCGCCTGGGTCCAGAAAAACGGCGCAAAACGTCGACTGCCTAGCAGGGCGAACTGGCTCATGCGGATCCTTGGCAAACGGGACGCCATTAGCGTAGCGTGAAAACCGTTACGATCACGAGCGTGCCACCCGCGCCCTATCACCATGTTCCTGGCTTTAGCCGACGCCGTACTTGCCTTCCACCTGGCCTTTATCCTGTTCGTCTGCCTCGGCGCATGGTTGGCGCTGAAATGGCGCTGGGTTCTCTGGCTGCAACTGCCGGCCGCGGCGTGGGGCGTGTTTGTGGAAGCGAGTGGATGGATCTGTCCGTTGACGTCCATTGAAAACTATTTCCGCGAACGTGCAGGGGAATCGGCCTATCAAGGCGACTGTATCGGTCACTACCTTACCGCCACGATCTACCCTGACGGGCTGACCAGGAACATCCAATACGCGCTTGGCGCGATCGTGCTGATCGTCAACGGCTCCATCTATCTCTGGCTGCTACGCAACCAGCTCAAGCGTCGCCCCTGAGTCATGGCGTATGCTTGTGTTCGGGATACATCACGAACAAGCACACCATGCTGATCGCCGGAAGCTGCCATTGCGGAAACATCACCTTCACGCTCGACTGGTCGCCCGAGCCTACAGAAATTCCTGCACGCGCCTGCACATGCACGTTTTGCACGAAACACGGTGGTGTATGGACGTCTTATCCACCAGGCTCATTGAAGGTCAAAGTGAAAGACGCGCAGCTGGTGTCGTGCTATGCATTCGGCACGGAAACGGCTGATTTTCACGTTTGTAAGCAATGTGGCGTCACGCCCTTGGTCACAAGCCTGATCGATGAAAAGCTGTATGCCGTCGTGAATGTGAATACGTTTGAGAATGTGGATGCTTCGATGCTGCGCCGATCATCTTCGACCCTTGATGGCGAAAGCACGGATGATCGATTGGCAAGACGCAAGCGGAATTGGATCGCAGATGTGACGTTCGCGTAGGTTGGGGTGCAAACCCCAACGTCACGATGCATGGAAGATGGCAATGTTGGGGTTTGCACCCCAACCTACGAACACGTCAGCTTCGGTGCAGCGCGCGATGTGCAATGTCCTTGCGGCAGAACGCACCATTGAAGTGAATCTTCTTGATGCTGTCATAGGCACGCTCGCGCGCCAATGCGATGTCCTTGCCCAGCGCACAGACGGTCAGCACACGACCACCCGCCGTGATCACACGGCCTTGTGCATCGAGCTTGGTGCCTGCATGGAATACCTTCGCATCTGCACCGAAGTCGGCATCCAGGCCATCGATCACATCGCCGGTTTTCACCTTGGCCGGATAGCCGCTTGCCGCCATCACCACACCAATTGAAGGGCGGGCATCCCATTGCACATGCTTGCGGTGCAGCTCGCCATCCAGCGCAGCTTCGATCAGATCAACGAAGTCGGATTTCAAACGCAGCATGATCGGCTGCGTCTCTGGATCCCCAAAGCGCACGTTGAATTCGATCACCTTGGGAACACCGTGCTTGTCGATCATCAGGCCGGCGTAGAGGAAGCCGATAAACGGCGCGCCCTCGGCAGCCATGCCGCGCAGCGTCGGTTCGATTACTTCCTTGAGGATGCGTTTTTCCACCTCCGGCGTCACGACGGGCGCCGGCGAATACGCGCCCATGCCGCCGGTGTTGGGGCCGAGATCGTTGTCGTCGCGGCGCTTGTGGTCCTGGCTGCTGGCCATCGGCAGCGCGTGTGAGCCATCGCTCATCACGATATAGCTGGCTTCCTCGCCTTCCAGGAATTCCTCGATCACCACGCGTGCGGAAGCGTCACCGAAAGCGTGTGCGCCGAGCATGTCATGCAGGGCCAGCTCTGCATCACTCAGGGTGAGTGCCACCACGACGCCCTTGCCGGCCGCCAGGCCATCGGCCTTGATCACGATGGGGGCGCCATGCTCACGCACGTATGCCACCGCCTTGTTGAGCTCCGTAAATACCGCGTAGTGCGCGGTAGGGATGTTGTGGCGGAGCAGGAAATCCTTGGCGAAAGCCTTGGAGCCTTCCAACTGCGCAGCAATCGCGCGGGGACCGAAGATGCGCAGGCCCGTGGCGCGGAACTTGTCGACCACGCCGGCCACCAGCGGCACCTCCGGGCCAACCACGGTCAGCTCGACTTTCTCGGCTTTGGCAAGCTTGAGCAGGCCTTCGATATCGGTGACGGCCACATCGGCATTGCGCACGCCGTGCTCGCGCGCCGTACCGGCGTTGCCGGGGGCGACGATCACTTCGCTGACGCGCCGCGATTGCTTGAGCTTCCACGCCAGCGCGTGCTCGCGGCCGCCGTTGCCGATCACCAGAACCTTCATGCCTGCTCCCACTGCTGCACAACTTGAGAGCGCGCATTGTAGTGGGTGTTGCCTGGTTTGCCTGGATAGCCGCTCTCCCACTGGGAGAGGGACGTTAAGCGTGCAGCATTTCGAGTAATGCCGCCCGTGGCAGTTTGCCGGTTTCGTTGCGCGGCAGGCCTTCCACCAGCCGCAGCGGACGCGGCAGGAATACCGGATCGATTGACGCACGCAGGGCGTCGAGGATGGCGTGCTCATCGAGCCCAGGCGCCACTGCCAGGGCCGCAATGCGCCGCACACCGATGGCGTCGGCCTCATCCAACTGGAACACCACCCCGTCTTCCACGCCCGGAATGTTCAACAGACGACGGGTGAGGTCGCCCAGCGAGGCGCGCTTGCCGGCAATCTCCAGCAGATCGGCATGGCGCCCACGCAGTTCGAAGCGACGGCCTTCATCGTGCAAGCTCACGATGTCCGCCAACACGGCTGGCCCGTCGAGCTGCGGCGCTTCGATCTGGGTGCCATCCGGCTGCGGATGGAGATGCACGCCGTGGTACAGCGACCAACGGTCGTCAACGGTCGCACGCCGCGAAGCAAAAGCGCAGGTTTCGGTGGAGCCGAACACTTCCAGCAGCGGCGCATGAAAGCGTTGCTCGGCCTGCACCGCCAACTCGGGCGGCATGGGTGCCGTGGCGGAAAGCATCGCGGCCAGCGGCGGCAAGTTCACACCCGAGGCAACCAGTGCACGCAAATGCACGGGTGTGGTAACCAGCACACGCGGCGCCGGCATGTCTTCCAGCGCAATAGCGATATCGGCTGGAAAGAACGGACGGCCGGAATGCACCTGCACCTCGCCCAGCAACGGCAGCAGGATCGACATCTCCACGCCGTAGATGTGTTGCGGCGGCACCGTTGCCACCACCGAGAACCGCTCGCCTACGACCTGCTGCAACATGCGCAAATTGCCGGTCGTGCTCGCATGGAAACTGCGCCAGGTCTTCGCGTTCGAACGCGGCGATCCGGTGGAACCGGAGGTGTATCCGATCGCCACAGTTTGCAGGGCGGGAATCGCCGGCCAGACTGCTTCCCCGGAGACAGCTTCATCCACCGGCAACGGAGGCAAAACGTGGTAGTGCCGGGGTGCCGGATGGAGCGGCCGGTCGCCAACGACGTGACAGCCTGGATGCGCAGCCATCACTTCCTCCACCGCCTGCGGTGCACGCGAGGGCGGCAGCAGGTTGGCCTGGCCGCGCAGGGCAATCGCACAAAAGGCGACGAGGAAGGCATAGCGGTCTTCGCACAGATTCACCGCAGCAGGCGCTTCGGGCAGTTGCGCGGCGACACGCGCCACGTGCGCAACGAACTGCGCCGCCGTGATCACCTGGCCGTCATGCAGAGCCACCACGCGGCATGGGTCGTCCACCTTCAAAAGGGGCAGCAGTCGCGCCGCTTCATCGCGCTGATAGGTGTCGTAGACGATCGCCACACGCAGACTCCTGGTTGCTGCCCATGCAAACCCCTGACCGGCCAGATCGGTCGGTAGTACCGGTTGTTCGGGATTTGCCCCTCATCCTCGCGCTAACGGCTGAATCGGCGCCCACCGTGCCATGGCCGTGTTCTACGGGATTCAGCTTCGGATGATAGCGCCAGTGAGCGCATCCCGGATGGTGGTGGGCTGGGACGCACCACCCAGTGGAGCATCCACGATGCCATCCAAGCCTTCGCCGAAGTAGGCCGTGACGGTGGCCAGGTCTCGTGCCGGCGGCCGGCCATGCGGGTTGGCGCTGGTGGAGACCAAGGCGCCGCCGAAAGCACGGCATAGCGCGGCGGCGGGGCCATGCGCCGTGACGCGCAGGGCGATGCCCTCATGCTCGCCTGCCACCCAGTCCGGCACGTCGGCACTGCGCGGAAACACCCAGGTGAACGGGCCGGGCCAGCTGGCGCGCACTTGCGCCAGCACGTCCTGCGGCACTTTCGTCATGTCGACGTAGCGTGTGATTTGTGCGAAGTCCGCGGCAATCAGCAGCACGCCTTGCGTGGCGGGGCGTTGCTTGAGCGCGAAGATGCGTTCGAAGGCGATGCGATTGTGCGGATCGCAACCGAGGCCGAAGACGGCTTCGGTGGGGTAGGCGATGACGCCGCCTTGGCGGAGTGCGTCAGCGGCACCTTCCAGTTCGGCGAGAGTGTGGTGCTGGGGTATCAAGCCCCAGCCTTCTTGGTCGCCGCTTTCTTGGCAGCTGCCTTTTTGGTCGCCGTCTTCTTCGTAGCGGTTTTCTTCGCGGCTGCTTTCTTGGTAGCCGTCTTCTTCGCCGCCGCCTTCTTCGCAGGCGCCGCCTTCGTCGTGGCCGACTTCTTGCCGAAACGCCCCTTCTTTGCCGGCGCCGCCGCCAGCAATTCCAGGCATTGCGTTTCGGTCAGCTCCTTCGGCTCCTGATCTTTCGGAATGCGCGCGTTCTTGTCGCCGTCGGTGATGTACGGACCATAGCGGCCGTTGAGCACCTGCACGCCGTTGCCGAAATCCTTGATCACGCGGTTGGCAATCAGTTCGAGTTTTTCCTGCACGATCTGCAGCGCGCGCGGCAATTCGACGGTGTAGGGATCGTCTTCGGCCTTCAGCGAGGCATACGTGCTGCCCTGCTTCACGAATGGGCCGAAGCGGCCGATGCCGACGCTCACCTCGTCGCCGTTTTCGGCGTGCCCCAGCTTGCGCGGCAGCTTGAACAGCTCCAGTGCCTCATCCAGCGTGATGGTGTGCATGCTCTGGCCGGGACGCAAACTTGCAAACTGCAGCTTTTCGTCGGTGTCCTTGTCGCCGATCTGCGCATATGGTCCATAACGGCCCAGACGCACGGAGATCGGCTTGCCACTCTTCGGATCGGTGCCGAGTTCGCGCGCGCCGGTGGCTTCGCTGCGGTCGACCGATTCGGTCTTTTCTTCCACCTGCTGCTTAAACGGTTCCCAGAAGCGGCGCATCAGCGGCACCCAAGCTTCTTCGCCGCGGCTGACGGCATCGAGTTCGTCTTCCAGCTTGGCGGTGAAGTCGTAGTCGACGTACTGGGTGAAGTGCTGGGTAAGGAACTTGCTCACTGCGCGGCCTACGTCGGTGGGACGGAAGCGGCGGTTGTCCAACAACACGTATTCGCGGTTCTGCAGCACCTGGATGATGCTGGCATAGGTGGACGGACGGCCGATGCCGTATTCCTCCAGTGCCTTCACCAGGCTGGCCTCGGAATAACGCGGCGGCGGCTCGGTGAAGTGCTGGTCGGCCAGGATGTCGCGCAGCGGTACCTGCTCGCCCTTGGTGAGCTTGGGCAGGCGGCGACCTTCGTCATCGTCCTCGGCAGTCTTCTGGTCACGGCCTTCTTCGTACACGGCGAGGAAGCCCGGATCCACCACCGTAGTGCCCGTGGCACGGAAGGCGGCATCACCACCCTTCACGTGCTTGAGGTCGAAGTCCGCCGACACCGTGTTCAAGGTGGCGTGGATCATCTGACAGGCGACGGTGCGCTTCCAGATCAGCTCGTACAGCTTGCGCTGATCGTCGTTGAGGAATGCGGCCACTTCGCGCGGCGTGCGCATGGCCGAGGTCGGGCGGATCGCTTCGTGCGCTTCCTGCGCATTCTTGGACTTGGTGCGATACACCTGCGGGTGATCGGGCACTGCCTTGCTACCGAAGTCGCGCGCGATGAGCTGGCGCAGTTCACCCACCGCCTCACTCGACAGCGCGGTGGAATCGGTACGCATGTAGGTGATCAGACCGACGTTGCCCTCACTGCCCAGGCTCACGCCTTCGTACAGCCCCTGCGCGATCTTCATCGTGCGGGTGGTGCCAAAGCCGAGCTTGCGCGCGGCCTCCTGCTGCAACGTGGAGGTGGTGAACGGCGGCGCGGGACGGCGCTTGCGTTCCTTGCTACCGACTTCGCTGACGGTGAGGTGACCGTGTGCGGCCTCCTTCAGCGCTGCGCGAGCGGCCATCGCGTCGGCCTCGTTGGTGAGGTCGAACTGCTCGAATTTCTTGCCGTGGAGCTTGGTGAGGCGTGCGCTGAAGTCGCCCTCGACGTGCTTGAGCTGCGCTTCCACCGTCCAGTATTCACGCGCCACGAAGGCTTCGATCTCTTCCTCGCGCTCCACGATCATGCGCAGCGCAGGGCTCTGCACGCGGCCGGCGGACAGACCGCGCTGCACCTTGCGCCACAACACCGGCGAAAGATTGAAGCCGACCAGGTAGTCCAGCGCGCGCCGCGCCTGCTGCGCGTCCACCATGTCGTGCGAGAGGTTGCGTGGTGCGGCCACAGCGGCCTTGATCGCACGCGGCGTGATCTCGGAGAACACCACGCGATGCAGCTTCTTGCCGTCGACCAGGCCGCGCTCCTTGAGGATCTCGCTGATGTGCCAGCTGATCGCCTCACCCTCGCGGTCCAAGTCGGTCGCGAGATAGATGTCGTCCGCGGCCTTGGCGGCCTTGGCGATCGCGTCGACGTGTTTTTCGTTGCGCTCGATCACCTCGTACTTCATGGCGAAGTTGTGCTCGGTGTCGACCGCGCCCTCTTTGGGCAGCAGGTCGCGCACATGGCCGTAGGAGGCCAGGACCTGGAAGTCCTTGCCGAGGTATTTGTTGATCGTCTTGGCCTTGGCCGGCGACTCGACGATGAGCAGATTCTTTGCCATGTGGCGTGGGGTTCCCAAGTTCCTTCTGCAGCCGTTCCTGAACGGCCGCCTTTTTATAGTTGGAAGCACGCCGGCTTGATGGCTGTCAAGCTGGCGTGCGTGAAAACGCGGCGTAGCCCGCCTTTCAGATGCCCGGCAGCCGTTGATAACGGCCCCCCGGCAGCCCCTCCACGCAGCCCTCCAGCTCCAGCATGAGCAGCATGGATGACAACTCGGCGGCACTTTGCCCAGTACGTTCCGCCAGCTCATCCAGCGCCAGGGGATCGTGGCCGAGCACCTGCAGCAGCTGCCGGTACTCCGGATCGTCGCGCCAGCCGCCTGCCGCCGCCCTGGCGGTTCCGGTGGCGGCCGGCGGCGACCGTTCCAGGCGTTGAGCCAGTTCGGCACCAAGCGCCCGGGCGGCGGGAACCAGGGTTTCAGCAACTTCAACGGCGCTCTCGACCAGCCGCGCACCATCCCGGATCAGGCGGTGGCAGCCTCGGGCGAGCGGATTATGGATGGAACCGGGCACGGCGAACACCTCCCGCCCCTGCTCGCCAGCCAACCGGGCAGTGATCAGGGAGCCCGACTGCATCCCCGCCTCGATCACCAGCGTGCCCAGCGACAAACCGGCGATGATGCGGTTGCGGCGCGGAAAATGGTCCGCCCGCGCCGCCGTGCCAGGTGGAAACTCGCTGACCAACACGCCTTGCGCCTCTATGCGGGCAGACAATTCGCGATGCTTGCGCGGATAGACCAGATCCGGTCCCGTGCCAATCACGGCAACGGTAGGCTGAGCGGCCGCCAGCGCTGCCTCATGCGCCGCGCCGTCGATGCCATCGGCCAGGCCGCTGGTCACCACGAACCCGGCTTGCGCCAAATAACGAGCGAAGGCCTGGGCGTTGGTTTTACCCGCCGTGCTCGCGCTACGTGCGCCTACGATCGCGACCTGCGGGTGCAGCAGCAGGCTGGTATCACCGGCGACGAACAGCGCAGCTGGCGGCTGCGGGATGGTTTCCAGCTGGGGCGGGAAGTCCGCCTCCGTGCAACGCAGCAGCCGATGATTCGATTCTCTCAGCCAAGCCAGGTCCGCCGCGATGCGCACTTCATCGGGCCGCTCCAACCACGCCTGCGCTTTGGGATCCAGCACCGAGGAGTGACGCCTCAGTTGCGCCACCACGTCGTCGATACGCCCGTTCGCGGCGACTAGACGCTCACGCAATCCACCCGGCCCCAATCCCGGCGTACGCAGGGCCACCAACCAGTCGCGCAGTTCCGCTTGCTCGTTCATGCGGCGAGTCTACGCGAGGCCGAAAACAACGACGGCGCGGGATATCCGCGCCGTCGTGTGAGCTTAGTCGGGAACGTCTGCCTTACTCGGGCAACTGGATCCGCGCGCCCTTCTGCACGGGCTTGAGCCCATCCATCACCAGACCGTAGCTCACGCGATCGAAGGTACGGAACACCATCACGTGGCCGACGTACTCGTCGGGCAATTTCACCCACGTGTGGCTGTCGCGCATCCAGCTGCTGTGGTTCACATCGTCCGGTACTTTTTCGCCCGGCTGCCACAACGAGAAGGTCATGCCGTTGTCCACGCCATCCTTCGAGCCAACCGACAGCACCACCACGTCGTACGGGCCGACCTGGCTCAGACGCTCCTGCGCAAAGGCGATCACACGACCGTTTTCCGGCAGCGTTTTGGGCGGATGCGGGTAGTAATACGGATCGTACGGATTGTCGTCGACCGGCATCAGGCGATCGCCGGCGCGAACTTCCATGGTTGAGTTCAGCAGCAGCAGCGTGGCCGGATCGCCGCTGCGCAAGACCTCAGCCTCGCCGATGACGGTCACTTCCATCCCCAGCGTCTTGCCACGGAACGTGTGATTGGGCGTGACGTTGCCAAGGTCGGTGGCCCATTCCTCCATCCACGGCGTATCCGTGGTGGCCACGTCGGCATCGGCGATGTTGGCCGCCATCTCGTCGCTTTGCTTGGCCTCGTCACCACCATAGGTGCGGAACACATGGGTGGGGCGCACGATCGCCCAGCGCTGGCCGGGCTGCGCATTGAGCTTGCGCACGTAGATATTCTGACCCGCCGTGCCGGTGAGATCGGCTTGCTCGAAGCCCATCACGTACGGCGCATCCTTCACTTGGCTCGGATCGACCACGCGCGAGTCTTTCAGGAACTGCTTGATCGCATCGAGCGGCAGAGCGGGAATCGCCTCGCCTTCGTGATGCACCGACGGCTCCAGACGCAGCGACGGTCCGCCGTTGACGAAGGAGAGATCGAGCACGTCACCCGGATAGATCAGGTGCGGGTTGTGAACCTGCGGATTGGCCTGCCAGATTTCCGGCCACAGCCACGGCTTGGACAGGAAGCGAGCGGAAATGCTCCAGAGGGTGTCACCACGACGTACGGTGTAGCTGTCGGGGTGATCGGCACGAAGCTGTGCGCCGGCCGCATATACGGCCACAGTGACCAGCATGCCGGCCAGCAGCCCGATGGACTTTCTGATCATAAACGGGAATCCCCCTCCCCCTACGCTCGGGCGAGTGTAACCGAAGCATTAACCCAAGCAACACGTGTTAGTTGGCAAATTCGCGCACCGGCAACAACTTGGAACGCGTACAATATCCATATTCTAGACCGCGGCCGGGCTGGCTTTTTACCAATTCGCCCGCATTTCCGGCGTCTGAGGTAAGTATCCATGTCCGTCCTGACCATTCTTGAATTTCCCGACCCGCGACTGCGCACCAAGGCCGCGCCGGTCACCGAGTTCGACGCTTCATTGAAGCAGTTCATCGATGACATGTTCGAGACGATGTACGACGCCAACGGCGTAGGCCTGGCCGCCACCCAGGTGAACGTGCACAAGCGCGTACTGGTAGCCGACATGAGCGATGAGCGCAACCAGCCGCTCGCACTGATCAATCCGGAGATCCTGGAAAAGGATGGCACCCAGGTCTACCAGGAAGGCTGCCTGTCCTTCCCCGGTATTTTTGCCGACGTCACTCGCGCGTTGAAGGTGAAAGTGCGTGCGCATGACGTGGAAGGCAAAACCTTCGAGCTGGAAGTGGAGGGTCCGTTGGCCGTGTGCATCCAGCATGAGATGGATCATCTGGCCGGCAAGGTGTTCGTCGACTATCTGTCGCCGCTGAAGCGCTCGATCCTGCTCAAGCGCCTGGAGAAACAGCGCAAGCAGGCTGCGACTGCGTGAGAGTCGTTTTTGCGGGTACCCCCGAATTTTCCGTCCTTTGCCTCGAAGCCTGCCGCGCCAGCGGCGTCGAGGTGGTCGCTGTCTATACGCAACCTGATCGTCCTGCCGGCCGTGGGCGCAAGCTCACACCCAGCCCCGTGAAACAGGCGGCGCTGGCCGCGAACATTCCGGTTGAACAGCCTGAATCACTGAAGACCGTGGAAGCGCGCGCCACGCTGGAAGCCTATCGGCCGGACCTGATGGTGGTCGTGGCCTACGGCTTGATTCTTTCGCGCAAGGTGCTGGCCATACCACGCCTTGGCTGCTGGAACGTACACGCGAGCCTCTTGCCGCGCTGGCGTGGTGCCGCGCCGATTCAACGCGCGATTCTTGCCGGCGACAGCGAATCCGGCGTCGACCTGATGCAGATGGAAGCCGGCCTCGATACCGGTCCGGTGCTGCTCGAACGCCGCACCCCGATCACGCGCGAGGACACCGGTGGTTCGCTGCACGATCGGTTGTCTTTATTAGGTGCCGACGTGCTTGCCGAAGGTCTGCGTCGCACGCTCGCCGGTGAAACCTTGCAAGTCACGCCACAGTCGGACGACGGCGTGATGTATGCGCACAAGTTGGAAAAGGCCGAAGCGCGGCTCGATTTCTCGCGTTCGGCATTGGCACTCGAACGACAAGTGCATGCGTTCGATCCCTGGCCCGTGGCGGAAGGCGACATCGCTGGCGAGAACGTGCGTATCTGGGTAGCACACGCTCTCGACCAACCACATCACACCGCATCCGGCAGCGTGATCGCCGCGCAACGCGACGGCATCGACGTTGCCTGCGGCGAAGGCGTATTGCGCATCACCGCCCTGCAACGCGCCGGCGGCAAACGCATCACCGCCGCCGATTACCTCAACGCCCGCCCCGAACTGCGCAGCAACCGATGAACGACACGCGTGCCCTCGCCGCGCAGGCGCTGGCGGATATTGCATTGCGTGGCGTATCGCTGCGAGAGGCGTTGGATCGACGCGCACCGAAGCTTCACGATCCACGTGATCGAGCCTTGTTGACGGCACTATTGAGCGACGGCGCGCGCTGGTGGCTGCGCTTCGACGCCGCGCTCGATCGCCTGCTCGATAAGTCGTTGCGCCGCAAGGAACCCGAAGTCCATGCGCTGCTGGTGGTCGGTCTGGTGCAGCTGGAAGTCCTCCAATTACAGGATTACGCCGCCGTCGCCGCCACCGTGGAAGCAGCACGCGCGCTCAATCGCCCGCGTCTGGCTGGACTCGTCAACGCGGTACTGCGCCGCTGGCAACGTGAGCGAACCACACTGCTCGCCGACCTGGATGCGCAACCGCACACCCGCTACGCCATACCCCCGTGGCTGGTGCAAGCCATCACCACCGATTGGCCCACGCAAGCCGATGCCGTGTTTGCCGATAGCGATCGCGAGCCGCCGTTGATGCTGCGCGCGAATCGCCGCCGCACATCACGCGATGCACTGATCGAACAACTTCGCGCCGCCGGCTACACCGCTGATGCGCATTCCTGGCTGGCCGATGGCATCGTGCTGCCGCATAGCAGCGACGTCACGCGCATGCCTGGTTTTGCGCAAGGTCTGTTTGCGGTGCAGGATGGCGCCGCGCAGGTGTCGGCGGATCTGGTCGACGTGCACGATGGCCAACGCGTGCTGGATGCGTGCGCGGCACCGGGTGGCAAAGCCTGTCATCTGCTGGAACGTGCCGACATTGCATTGACCGCAGTGGAATTCGACGGCACGCGTGCCGCGCGCATTCGCCAGAATTTCGAAAGACTCGGCCTGCAGGCGGAGCTGTGCATTGGCGACGCAGCCGATCCTGCCGCATGGTGGGACGGTAAGCCGTTCGACCGCATCCTGATCGACGCCCCGTGTTCTGCCACCGGCGTACTGCGCCGCCGCCCGGACGTGCGCCTGCATCGACGCGCCAGCGATATCGAGGCCTTGGTCGCGCAACAACAACGCATGCTTGCTGCACTGTGGCCGTTGCTTGCGCCGGGAGGGCGGCTCGTTTACGTCACCTGTTCGTTGTTGCGCGCGGAGAATGAAGCGGTGATCGCGTCATTCCTGGCGGGTCGCGATGACGCGCATGTCGTGCCGGTGTCATTGCCCGTCGGTCAAACTGCTGCAGTCGGCTGGCAGATCCTGCCCGGCGATGGCGATCTCGACGGCATGTACTATGCCGTGCTTGAACGTCGCTGACCTTCGCCTTTCTCGCGGCAAGCTCACGCTCCAACGAGCCTTTTAAAAAAGTCACGCAGGTATATGGGATCTATGGCCAGTGCAGCCCCTCACCCCGCCCCTCCCTCCAGAGGGGAGAGGGAGCAGAGTTCGGACCGCCGAAACTTCTGGCTCCTTGCCTTCTTCGCCATTCTCATCCTCAGCGTCGGCATCGGCCTGCGCGATCCCTGGCCATCCGACGAACCCCGCTACACCCTCGCCGCCAAACAAATGGTGGAAAGCGGCGACTGGCTGTTTCCCCACCGCGGCGTCGAACTCTACGCCGACAAGCCACCGATGCTGATGTGGCTGGAGGCCGCCAGCTTCGAAGTGGTACGCAGCTGGCGCGTCGCCTTCATCCTGCCGTCGATTCTCGCTGCGCTAGGTACGCTGTGGTGCATCTACGACCTAGGCCAACGCTTGTGGAACCCCAGGGTCGGCCGATATGCGGCGTTGGGTGCATTGATGTGCATCCAGTTCGTGTTCCAGGCCAAGCGCGCGCAGATCGATCCGCTCGTGGTGTTCTTCATCACCGCGGCGAACTGGGGACTGCTGCGCCATCTTTTGTGCGGCCCGGACTGGCGGCTGTATTGGTTCGGTTGCTTCTGCGCGGGCCTTGGCGTGATCACCAAAGGCGTCGGCTTTCTCGCTGTGCTGATGCTGTTGCCTTACGTGTGGGCGGTGTTGCGTCGCTGGGACGGCATCGCCGCGATCGATAACGGCAAGTGGTGGCGCTGGCTGCTCGGTCTGGTGTTCTTGCTGTTGGCCATCGATCTCTGGTTGATCCCCATGCTGCTGGCAGCACGTGCCCACGCCAGCGATCCGGTTTACGCAGCATACGTCCACAACATTCTGTTCAAGCAAACCGCGCACCGCTACGCCAACGCCTGGCATCACATCCATGGACCGTTCTTCTATTTGCCATTGATGGTCTACAACTGGCTCCCGCTGTCGCTCACTTACCCCGGCACGCTGCCGCGTTGGTGGCAAGCGTTGAAGGCGAAAGACGCGCGCATCCTGCTACCGCTGGGCTGGATCGTGCTGGTGTTCCTGTTCTTCAGCGCTTCGGGCGGCAAGCGCGATGTGTATATCTTGCCGATCGTGCCGATGCTGGCGCTGATCACGGCACCGTATCTGGACGAGATGCTCGCGAAACGCTGGCTGCGCTGGCTCGGCGCGATCTTCTTGTTGCTGATCGGCAGCTGCATGCTAGGCCTTGGCATCTATGCGCTGGCCACACATCCCGCGTTCGCCACCAAGCTTGCCTACGACCGCGGCTTCGAAGGCCCGGCGGATAGCCTGTGGTGGATGTGTATCGTGATTGGTGCTGCGCAATGGTTGGCGCTCGCGATCTTCCGTCTGCGCCGCGTGCACTGTGCCGTGGCCGGCGGCATGTTCGCGTTGTGGATGGTGTGGGGTTTGTGGGGCTATCCCTTGCTCAACGACAGCAGTTCGTCGGTCGGATTGATGGATCGCGTCGCCGCGCACGTGGGTCCGCACGATGACATCGGCCTGGTCGATTGGAAAGAGCAGAACATGCTGATGCTCGATCGCCATGCCACCGACTTCGGCTTCAGCACACCGACTTCGCAGCAATTCATGCTCGGCGTGCAATGGCAAGCCGCAGCGCCAGCCACGCGCTGGCTGTTCGTGCAGGAACCGGCCATGGGCCAGTGCGTGGATCGCAGCAAGGCCATCGACGTCGGCCATGCAAATCGGCGCGACTGGTGGCTGTTCAAGGCCGACGCCGTGATTCCGAACTGCATCCCGAAGAATTCCGACGAAGCGCCGGAGCCGGAAGATGCCGCATCCTGATCGCTGCCAGCTGATCGCACGCGACAACGGCGCCGGCCTCAGCCGTGACCTGCCGCTATTGGCCCATGCGTTGCAACGCGCAGGATGCTCGACGCATATCACCGGCCTGCCGCACCGCGGACGTTTCGCCGAGTGGCTGACACGCATGCAACTCGCGCGCAAGCCGCATGCGTTTGATGTGAACGTGATGCTGGAACGCATTCGTCCGGAATTTCTTCGCGCCGCCAAACGCAGCGTGCTGATTCCGAACCCGGAATATTTCCGGCCGCAAGACAAAGCTGCACTGCCGCTGATGGATGCCGTGTGGGTGAAAACGCGGCATGCGGAACGTCTATTCCAGGCCCTCGGTGCGAACACCCGCTATATCGGCTTCACCAGCGCGGATCGCTACGATGCGAACGTCTTGCGCCAGCATGCTTTTTTTCATGGCCCCGGACGCAGCGGCAACAAAGGCACGCAGGCGTTGCTGGCGCTATGGCGCAAGCATCCGGAGTGGCCGATGCTGACCGTGGCATGGCGCCGCAAGCGGGTGGAAATCGAGCCATTGCCCGCGAACGTGACGCTGATTCGCGAACATCTGAGTGATGCCGAATACCGTCGCCTGCAGAACGAGCATCGGTTTCATCTGTGCCCATCGCAAACCGAAGGGTTTGGCCATTACGTGGTAGAAGCCATGAGCTGCCACGCGGTGGTGGTGACGCTGGATGCCGAGCCGATGAACGAATTGGTGACCGGCGCGCGCGGCGTACTGGTCGCTGCACATGTGATCGGCACGCAGGATCTGGCGACGACTTATGGTTTTACGGAAGTAGCGATGGAAGCGGCGATTGAGCGTTGCCTGAGCATGGATGTGGCGACGGCCGAGCATGTGGGTCATGCGGCGCGGGCCTGGTATGAGCGCAATCATGCGGGGTTTGCGGATCGTTTGCGGGAAGCATTGCACTCGTAGGTTGGGGTGCAAACCCCAACATCTCCCATGCACACGTCTATCCCCATGTTGGGGTTTTCACCCCAACCTACATCAGTGCTCAGCAAACTCCGCCAAATGCCGATCAATCCCCAACTCACACCGCACCAGCTTCCGCTCGATGCTCTCATGCAGCAGGCGATTGTTCGGCAAGCTCGGATCGTTCACATCTTCCTGCGCCCGCGAGTTGTGCTCGAAATGCATCGCTAACGCGCACCATTTCAATGCGCGACGACGCAAACCGGCATTCTCCAATCGCACCGCCAGATCACGATCTTCCGCACCATAGCCTTCCATGCGCTCATCGAAACCGTTGACGCGCAGCAGGTCCTCGCGCCAGAAACTCATATTGCAGCTCATCACGCGGCCGCCGCTGCGCGAACGCGACTTCCAACGCGCAAGCAACAGGGAACGAAACGCATACAATCGCTTGGTCCCATCGAACTCGTGGAAATTCGCCTTCACCCATGGGGCGTATACCGGCTTGCCGCCCGCGAGCAGGCGCTGGCTTTCAGCGTGATTGGCCTTCAAGCGTCCGCCCTGCAGGAAGAAGCCGCGCTCAGCCAGCATCAGATGGTCCGCGATGAAATCCGGATGGATCATCATGTCGCCATCAAGCAGCACGATGTACTCGCCCTTGCTCGCGGCGATGCCACGATTGCGCGCACGCGCGGCACGAAATCCCAAGTCTTCTTGCCAGATGTGCTTCAACGGCACGGGAAAAGTCTCGCGCGCCCGCGCGATTACTGCCGCCGTCTCGGGGCCGGAACCATCATCGGCAATCAACACCTCATCCGGCAGCCGCGTTTGCGCAGCGACGCTTTCCAGCGTGCGCGCGAGCGCTGTCGGCCAGTTGTAAGTGATGATGATCAGCGAGACTTTCATGCATCGCGTGCCGCACGTCGGCCCAGCATGGTACTCAAGGCCAGCGGCAGCCAGGTGATCAGCCAGCCCGGGCGCGGGCTGTCGAGCAGATGCGGCAGATCGAATTGCACCGCCACCGAGCCGAACACCCATAAGCCGAGCACGAGCAGGCCAAACGTTTCATGTCGATGGCGCCAGGCGCGCCAGCCCACCGCCAGCCAGATGCCTGCCCACAGCAGCAACGCCGGTGCGCCCAGTTCGATCGCAATCTGCGCAAACATGTTGTGCGCGTGATCCAGCGTTTCATCGCCCGCCTGGATGGAGAAAGCCGTGCCCTGTCCCAGCCCGCGCAAAGGATGTTGCAGGAACAGCTCCAGCGACTTGGCGAAAATCTGTGGCCGCAGCGACCAGCCGCGTTCCATCAACACTTCAAAGCCCAGCGCCACGCCGAGCGCGCCCATCAGGCAGATCACGCCGGCATAGATCCATGCACGGCGCCCACCCTGGCATACCACCATCACCATCAGCGCCACGAACAGCGCCGCCCACGCACTGCGCGTAAAGGTAAGCAGCACGAACAAGGCCAGCACGCCCACCGCCATCCACTTCGCGACCAGCCAGCCCCAATGTTCGATACGCCAGGCCCACAACCAGATCAGCGCAGCCCCCATGCCGGCTGCGGCAAGGTTCGCATTGGCCATCACGCCCATACCGATCAGGCGTCCGTCAGTGGGTGGATGCAACGCAAAATCCACCATATTCACGATCGCCATGGCCGCCAGCACGAAACCGCAGCCGGTCAGCAACCAGCGCGTGCGCTGTTCGTTGCCGCCGAATACCCATTGGCACGCGATCAGGAACAACAGCAGACTGAGGTTGCGTGCCGCCTCGTCGCCGCGATGCGGCGCGTGGCTCCATGACAAGGAAATCCAACCCCAGGCCAGCAGTGCGATCACCCAGGGCATCAGTGGCAAGCGGCAAAACTCGATCAGGCGCCGCGGGCGCATGGCGACCAACACCAGCGTGGGCAGCCACAGCGTCAGCGCCAGTACCGCCTGATAGGTCTTGCTGGGGTTGTAGGAAACACCAGCCGGCATCACCGCCATGCCGATGATCAGCCAGGCCATTCCCACGACCAGCAGGTGCCGGATCCAGCCCACAGCCTTGCTGTCACCCGCTTCGCTCCATGCCTCCAGCCACACGGCGTCGCGCGAGGGAGCCGTCATGCGTGTTCGCTCCGCGGCGCGCGTAGATCCATCGCCGGCGAGCGGACGAAATCTGCCAAATGAGCGTCGAGACCGAATTCACTGCGCACGAGGTGCTGTTCCTTGCTGGCAAACAAAAGCTTGTTATTGGGTAATTCTGGATCGGCCGGGTCCATGGTCGACACCGACTTGTGTTCCAGGTGCAGCGCCAGGGCCGCGAACTTGATCTGCGATCGACGCAAGCCCGCGTTGCGCAGCCGGATGTCGATCTCCAGATCTTCGCTGCCGTAGCCGTGCATGCGTTCGTCGTAGCCGTTGACGCGGACCAGGTCTTCGCGCCAGAAGCTCACGTTGCAGCCCATCGGATGACCGGTGGAGCGCGACTTGATCTTCGCCAGCCACGGCAGGCGCAAGGTATGGTGACGGCGGCCGAAGTGCCACGTGCTGCGATCTTTCTCATCCCGGAAATACGCATCAACGAACCAGCCGAAACGCGGTTGACCACCGCCAATCAGGCGTGCCGTCTCCGCCACCGTGGTACGAATGCGCGTGCCCTGCAGAAAACGTCCTGGCTGCGCCAGGCTCAGGTGATCTTCCACAAAGCGTGGATGCGCCAGCATGTCGCCATCGAGCTGGATGATGTAGTCGCTGCGCGCGGCGGCAATGGCGCGATTGAGGATGCGTGACTTGCGGAATCCTTCGTCCGGTTGCCACACATGGCGCAGCGGCACGGGAAATGTCTTGGCAATCGCATGCATCACCTCGGCGGTGTCTTCGCGCGAGCCGTCGTCAGCGACGATCACTTCATCCGGCAGGCGGCTTTGCCCGGCCAGGCTCCGCAGCGAGAGGGCCAGGGCCTCCTTCCAGTTATAGGTGGAGACCATGACGGTCACGCTGGCCACGGCTGATTTGGGCATGACGATCTACTATCCAAAGAAGAATCACGAACGCCGATGCATCATTTCGCCATGCGGCCCGGCACATTTCGAGCGCACAGGAGGCCATGTTGATCCGCCGTTCGCGTGGCGCGCATCTTAACGTACCCCGCCGCACCGGAACGAAACGTGTGCGGAACGTGGCGGCCCTGGCCGTGATGCTCTTCACGTCCCCGGCCCTGGACGGTGCAGATGCCCGCTAGAATGCGCCGATGGCGTCCCTACTCCCGTTCACGCTCGTTGTGATCACCCGCAACGAGGCGCAAAAAATCGCGCGCTGCCTCGACAGCGTGCCCTTCGCCGCGGAAAAGCTGGTGGTCGACAGCGGCAGCACCGACGACACGGTGGCGATCGCCCGCGCCCACGGCGCGCGCGTGGTGCACCAGGACTGGCTGGGCTTCGGCCCGCAGCGCAACCTCGCCGCCACGCAGTGCAGCCACCCTTGGATTCTTGCGCTGGATGCCGACGAGTACCTCACGCCGGAACTGGCCGACGAACTGCAACGCCGCCTCCCTGCCTTGATGGAAAGCGACGCAGCCGCGGTAATCCTGCGCCGGCACCTGATCTACATGGGCAAGCCGATGCGCTGGTACCGCCCGGCCGTCGGCGAAAAGATGGCGCGCGTCTATCATCGCGACCGCGCCCGCTGGAGTGACGTGCGCGTGCACGAATCGCTGCAGTTCACAGGTGCATCGGTCACCTTCCAGGCACCATTCCTGCACGACAACAACCCCAGCCTGGTGGAGAAGCAGCTCAAGGTGCTGCTGTACTCCGAACTGAAATGCCGCGACTGGATGGACAAGAACAAATCCACCCGCATGTGGCAGACACCGTTCGTGTTCGCGCTGGCGTTCTTCAAGGATTACGTGCTGCGCCTGGGGTTCCTCGACGGCTGGCGCGGCTATGCGATTGCGCAAACCGCCGCCAGCTACGCCGCATATAAACGTATGCGCTACTACGAAATGCGCATGAACCCTGAATCCCGCGACACCGCTGCGGCTGCTCTTACCCGCAGCGGACTGGATCACTGAGATGCCCAAGCATTACTTGCTCTACGGCTCGGAACGCTACGCGCTGGCCATCCTGCGCCCGGTGCAAGATGCGATCCGCGCGCGCGGTGACGAAGCCGCCTGGTTTTTCGACGGCCCTGGCGCGGAAGATCTGGTCGCGGGCGAGCGTCTGCTGAGCGTGCAGGAAGTGCGTCAATGGAAACCGATCGCGGTGATCACTCCAGGCAATCATCTGCCGCACTTCTTTCCAGGCGCGAAGGTGGAAGTGTTCCACGGCTTCAACGCCGGCAAGCCCAGGCACATCTATATCCGCGGCTTCTTCGACCTGTATTGCACCACCGGTCCGCGCGACACCCAGGCATTCGGCGCACTGGCGCAAAAGCTCGGCCACTTCGCCGTGATCGAAACCGGCTGGCCCAAGCTCGATCCTTTCATGAAAGAAATGAGCGGCCCGGTACCACCGGTGCGCACGCCGCCGGTGATTCTCTATCACTCGACCTTCTCGCCTTCCTGGAGCGCGGCGGAAACCTTGTACGAAGAAGTGAAGCGTCTGTCGCGCGACGGTCGCTGGCACTGGATCGTGTCCTTCCATCCCAAGATGGATCCGAACACGGTGGCAAAGTACAAGGCGCTGCAGAACGAGTACCTGACGTTCGCCGAAAACGACAACATCCTCGAGCTGTTCCCGCAGGTCGACATGATGTGCTCGGATACCTCCTCTGCATTGAGCGAATTTCTGCTGACCGGCAAGCCGGTGGTGACGTTCAACAACCGCGCGCCAGGCCCGCAGTTGATCGACATCCACGATGCCGCCGAATTCGAGCCGGCTGTCGAACGCGCCTTGTCGCGTCCGCCGGCATTGATGCAGGCGATCCAGGCCTTCGGTGAAGCGATCCATCCGTATCACGATGGGCGCTCCAGTGAACGTGTACTGGATGCGATTGATGCGTTCGTTGCCAAGGGTGGGCGCAATCGCAAACGGAAGCCGCGCAACTGGTGGCGGAAGTTCAAGCTGCGCAAGCGGATTGGTTATTGGGGACCGGCCTGACTCTCCGATGTAGGTTGGGGTGAGGCGCAGCCGAACCCCAACAGCACCATGCTTGATCGCGCTGGAAGTTGGGGTTCGGCTGCGCCTCACCCCAACCTACACAGCCTTCGGATAAGGGCTGCGAAACCCGATCCGGCTAGAATCCAGCCCACCATCAAGCAAAGTCACCTACCGTGCCAACACCCAACACCTACCGCCGCTCCGAAGCCCTGCGCAGCCTGTGGCCCTGGCTGCCGCTCTGGACCGTGGTGGCGCTGGTGGCGATCTTCTCGCACGGACCGATGCCGCTGTTCTCCACCCGCACCCTCGCCGTGGCATGGGAGATGTGGCAGGGACATCAATGGCTGGTACCGCACATCAACGGCGAGCCCTACAGCGAAAAAGTGCCGCTGCTGTTCTGGCTGATCCATGCCGGCTGGTTTGTGTTCGGCGTAAACGACGTTTGGCCGCGCGTACTGGAAGTGATTTTCGGCGGCGTGCAATTGGTGCAGTTGTCGATCCTCGCACGCCGCCTGTTTCCCACTCGTCCGTGGGTGGAAAAAGCCGCGCCGTGGATGCTGCTGGCGTTGTCTTATGCCTTCCTGTTCGGCCTGCAGATCATGTACGAGGTGCTGCTGGCCAACTGCGTGCTGGGCGCCTTGCTATGCCTGACACCCACGCTACGCCGCGCCGAACCGCGCTGGCTGCTGTTTGGCCTGCTGACCGGTGCAGGCCTGCTCACCAAGGGCCCGGTGATGCTGCTGCATATCGTATTTCCGTGGCTGCTCGGACCGCTGTGGAACGATTGGGCGCGTGAGCATCGCGCGCGCTGGTACGGGCGCGGCGTGCTGGCCGTGCTGCTTGGTTTCGCCATGTTGGTGGCGTGGGCGATTCCTGCGGGCTTTGCGGGCGGCGAGGCCTACCAGCATCGCCTGTTCTTCACTCAGACTGCCGGGCGCGTCGTAAATGGCACGCAGCAGTCGCAATCGTTGCAAAGCCACCCGCACTGGTTCGGCTGGTACGTGGTATGGCTGCCGATGCTGTTGTTCCCGTTCACCGGCTGGCCGCGCGCATGGGTAGCAATCGGTACCTTGCGCAAGCCGTTCGACAGCGGCATCCGCTTTGCACTGTGCTGGTTGCTGCCGTCGTTCGTGTTGTTTTCGGTGATCAGCGGCAAGCAGTGGTACTACCTGCTGCCGGAGTTTGGCGGCTGGATGCTGTTGCTCGCCGGCGCCATCGCCATCCTGCGCGACCAGCGCGTGAAACTGGCTGAAAATAACTGGCTGGGCAGCTGGCCGCTCGGGGTGGGCAGCATCCTGTTTGCCGGCGCGCTGTTTGCGCTGCCATACATCACATCTAGCCACTCGTTCCATAACGAATGGGTAGACGGTGCCGCGCCATACAGCCGTACCTTCAGCGTGGCCTTCCTGCTGCTTGGTTGCCTGCTGCTGGTGCGCGGACGTGGCGAAATGCGTCGCGTAGCGGTTGCCGGCCTGCTCGGCGCACTCGCGCTCAACACCTTGTTCACGCTGACGCTGTGGCACAAGTACGACCTGAGTCCTACCACTGCGTTGATTTCATCCGCACAAGCTCAAGGCCATATCGTCGCTTACGAAGGCAACTACGAAGGCCAGTTCCACTTCGCCGGGCGACTGGCCCAGCCGATCAAGGAACTGCACGATGGCATGGCGTTGCAGGCGTTTGCCAAGCAACACCCGGATGGCCTGATCATCACTCACCCCGACAAACTGGACGCCGCAGCACTGCGCTATGCACTGCTGGCGCAACCGTTCCGTTCGGCCTGGGTCGTCGTGTGGTCGGCACCGACGGTGGCCATGCTGCAGGCGGGCCGCACACCACCAGAACCGGCACAGCCACCACGTGTTTTCCCGGCGCCCACGCCATTGCAATACGTCCCGCAGTCGTGAATGCCTCGCTGATCGATAGCTTGCGTGCGCAGTGTGGTGGCCCTCGTGATGGGGCGTTGTTGCGGTTTTCCTTAGGTAATGCATTGCTCGGTGCGGGGGATCACGCTGCGGCGATTGAGGAATTTCGGCGCGCGGTGTCGTTCGATCCCAACTATTCCGCTGCGTGGAAATTACTGGGCAAGGCTTGCCTGGCCTTGCACGATGAAGCAGGTGCTGTTGAAGCATGGCGGCAAGGCATTGGCGTTGCGCAGCAGCGGGGCGACAAGCAGGCTGAGAAAGAAATGACCGTGTTTCTGCGCCGTGTTGAGCAAAAAGGCAAAGGCTAGCCGGAAGCCTGTTATCGCCTCACCGTCATTCCGGCGAAAGCCGGAATCCAGTCGAAACATGACGTGCGCAGCACACAACACAAAGGTTTTGTGTGCTTCGCACTGTGTATTCAAACTGGATTCCGGCTTTCGCCGGAATGACGGTGGGGCGGAAAAATGGCAGCGCCCCGAACAACCACCCTCAATACGGACTCGGCCGGTTATCCGCCGAATACCGCTTGTAATGCCACTGATACTGCGCGAACGCGAGATTCACACAGTTCTCCACGCCACGATTGAGCGCTGCGCACGCGCACGGCAAATCCGCATCATCCAAACCTGCCGGCGCCGGCAGAAAGTGGATGCGATACCCCTCGCCACGCGGCAGGCGTTCCGCAAACGCAAACAACACCGTGGCGCCGGTACGCGCCGCCAGGCGCGGCAACAGCACCATCGTCATCGCCTCGCGTCCGAAGAACGGAGCAAATTCGCCTTCCCCTGCGCGCGGCTTCTGATCCGGCAAGATGCCTACCGTGCCGCCGGCCGCCAGCCGCTTGTACAGCGCACGCACACCGGCCCCCTCCGCCCGCACCTGCTCCGGCGCCAAGGCACCACGCACTTTGCGCAACAGCGCCTCCACCGCGGCAATGCGCGGCGGGCGATACAGGATGGCCATCGAGGTCTTGCGACACAGCCAGTAATTGAGCAGTTCCCAGCAACCCAGGTGCGGCGCGGCGATGATCACGCCTTTACCGGATGCCAGCGCCGCATCGAACAGCGCCTCCCCGCGCACCTCCTTCACCAGGCCAAGCGCACGTTCCGCACCCGCGCCCCAGATCTTCACGATCTCAGTGATCGACTTGCCACCCTCCACCAACGCCTCACGCACCAACGCAGTCCGCGCCTGCTCGTCGAGCTCCGGCTTCACGATGCCCAGATTCACTGCCGTGTAGCGCGCCATCTTCCCGCCGCGACGCAACGCCAGCCGCCCGAGCAGCGCACCCAACCTCTGCAGCCAGCGCAACGGCAGCAGGCCGAACAGGCGCAGTAGCAGATAGACGAGGTAAATGTCGGGACGCATGGAAGTGGTGTGCATGGCGGGCGAACGCGTAAGGGTAAAGGGCAAGCCGCGATTCAGCGACAGAAATTCCTCAAGCATCCACGCCCCTGCCGTTGACCACTCAACGGCAACCACTTTCAAGCGCGCCGGAACTCACCTCCCAGCCACTCGCCGCCCGCCTCTTTACCCGACGCTGACCGCCCTGCAGAGTTACCGCCTTCTTTCGTGCCGCTGTTCTTATCCATGATCGCCCTTATCCAACGCGTGCTCTCCGCCCGCGTCGATGTCGACAATGAAACCGTAGGCGCCATCGGCGCCGGCCTGCTGGCCTTGGTAGCCGTGCAACCCGACGATGGCGAAGCCCAGGCAAAACGGATGGTGGAGCGGCTACTCGGCTACCGCGTGTTTTCCGACGACGCCGGCAAGATGAACCGTTCACTGGCCGACACCGGTGGCGAGCTGCTGCTGGTAAGCCAATTCACCCTGGCCGCCGACACACGTTCCGGCATGCGTCCCAGCTTCACCAGCGCTGCCTCGCCCGAGCATGGCCGAACGTGGTTTGAACGGTTGGTCGAATTGGCACGCGCAGCGCACTCAAGGGTGGAAATCGGCCGTTTCGGCGCCCATATGCAAGTGCATCTGATCAACGATGGCCCCGTCACCTTTTGGCTCGAGGTGCGTTAGGTGCCAGGTAAACGGGTAACCCGTACGAACGCTTCCATTTATGCCGAAAACCGCGATTTGGCGCGATTTTTGCGTGCCGATGGCAGCGAATTTTTCTCTTGAAAACTGGTCAAAAAAGCATCACATCGCTATACTGATTGGTTCCTATCCCGCGGCGGACGGTATGAACAACAAAGCCCACGAGCAACAGTCGGAAATCAAAGCCCTCATCTCCAAAGGTCTGGAGCAGGGCTATCTGACTTACGCCGAAATCAACGATCACCTTCCTGACGACATTGTCGATCCGGAGCAGATCGAAGACATCATGGCGGTGCTCAAAGGCGTCGGCATTGACGTGCACGATGCCGCCCCCGACGCCGACCCGCTCGCCGACAACGCGCCGGGCGTCGCCACCGACGACGAAACCGCCGCCGAAGAAGCCGTAGCGCTGCTCTCCGCCGTTGACTCCGAAGTCGGCCGCACCACCGACCCCGTGCGCATGTACATGCGCGAAATGGGTACGGTCGAACTGCTCACCCGCGAAGGCGAAATCGCCATCGCCAAGCGCATCGAAGAAGGCCTCACCCAGGTGCAGACCGCCCTGGCCAGCTTCCCGCTGACCATCGAGCTGCTGCTGGAGGAATACGACCAGCACCTGGACGGCAAGCGCCGCCTCAGCGAAATCCTGGCCGGCTTCGCCGACCTGGAGCAGGCTGCCGACGCCGCCCTGGCCGAAGCCGAACTCGCCGCCGCCGACAGCGATGCCGAGGTGGACGAGGATGAGGATGAAGCAGCCGCCGGCGACGGTGAAGACGAAGAAACCGGCCCGAGCGGTCCCGACCCGGAAGAAGTGAAGCGCCGCATGGAACTGCTGCGCGACCACTACGGCAAGTTCCAGAAAGCTGCCTCCAAAGCCACCGACATCAACGACAAGAAGGTGACCAAGCTGCGCGACCAGATGGCCGAGGAGTTCTTGAAGCTCAAGCTCCCGTCCGCGCTGATCGACAGCTTCGTGCGCCGCCTGCGTGAAGTGGTCGGCCACATCCGCCATCACGAGCGCGTGCTGATGGACATCTTCGTCAAGCACGTGAAGATGCCCAAGGGCGAATTCCTGAAAGCCTTCCCCAGCAACGAGGGCAACCTCGCGTGGGCGGAAGAGCTCGGCCGCAAGCGCCAGAAGTGGTCGCCGAACATCAAGAGCCATCGCGAACAGATCGATGCCGAGCAACAGAAGCTGCTGGACATCGAAAAGAAGCTGTTCCTGCCGCTGACCGACATCAAGGAAATCAATCGCAGCATGTCGGTGGGCGAAGCCAAGGCTCGCCGCGCCAAGAAGGAAATGGTGGAGGCCAACCTGCGTCTGGTGATCTCCATCGCCAAGAAGTACACCAACCGCGGCCTCCAGTTCCTCGACCTCATCCAGGAAGGCAACATCGGCCTGATGAAGGCGGTGGACAAGTTCGAATACCGCCGCGGCTACAAGTTCTCCACCTACGCCACGTGGTGGATTCGCCAGGCCATCACCCGTTCGATCGCCGACCAGGCGCGCACCATCCGCATTCCGGTGCACATGATCGAAACGATCAACAAGCTCAACCGCATCTCGCGCCAGATGCTGCAGCAGTTCGGCCGTGAGCCCACGCCGGAAGAGCTGTCCAAGGAAATGGAGATGCCGGAGGACAAGATCCGCAAGGTGCTGAAGATCGCGAAGGAACCGATCTCGATGGAAACCCCCATCGGCGATGACGAAGATTCGCATCTGGGCGACTTCATCGAGGACTCCAACGCAGCCTCGCCGATCGACTCGGCCACGGAAACCGGCCTGGTGGAAACCGTGCGCGACGTCCTCGCCGGCCTCACTCCGCGGGAAGCGAAGGTGCTGCGCATGCGCTTCGGCATCGACATGAACACCGACCACACCCTGGAAGAAGTCGGCAAGCAGTTCGACGTCACCCGCGAACGCATCCGCCAGATCGAAGCCAAGGCACTGCGCAAGCTGCGTCACCCGAGCCGCTCGGAGCAGCTGCGTTCTTTCCTCGACATCGACTAAGCAGCACGCCGTTAGCAACACACCAAAAGCCCCGCAATCGCGGGGCTTTTTCTTTGCTTTGTGCTGGCCGCCATCCTCAGCCGACCCGCACCGTCATTCCTGCGCAGGCCCACTGCTGTCCCGGGAAATTTTGCGAAAAAAGTAACGAGCACTTGAGGGACAACACGTTTGCATGATTCGCACAGCAAGCGACTTAAAAAAAGCTTGCTCAACGCGATATCGACGAGTGAACCGGAAACGGCCACCTCCCCTGCGTGCAGGGGAGGGTTGGGGTGGGGTAAGGCGAGCAAAGCTCGCTTCCGGCTACGCGGGAATGAGCGTGAGACATCAACGGAACCTCTCGCGAGGTTGCTTCACCCCACCCCAACCCTCCCCTACTACACGTAGGGGAGGGGGTGATCCGGCAAGCTAAAAGTTTCCCGGACAGCAGTGGGCGAAGGCCGAAATCCAGTCCAAACACGTCGTGCGAAGCACACAACACAAAAAGCACGTCGCTTCACCAACCCACGCCGACCAAATTCCGGCCCCAAAACAACCATCCAGCAAACCGCCAATCAGGAAGGCGCATCAAGCCCCTCCCCCAAGCGGCTCAATGCACGTCGTAAAAAAACTGCTCCTGCACAATCTTGTCGCCCTTCACGTGATACACGCAGATCTCGCGCATATCCGTCCTGCCACGTCCTTTCATCGTGGCATCCAGATGCATCGCCACGCTAAACCAGCCATCCGCCACCACCGGATCGCTGACTTCGTTCTTGTGAATCGCCTCCACCGCGTCCTGGAACTGATGCCCCTTCTCCAGAATCGCCTTCAATCCCTTCGCATTTCCCATCGGGCCATTCGCCATCTCCTGCGGCTCGATGCTGATCGCATCCTTGGCATAAAGCTCTTGCTGCGCCTGCTCATACCTGCCCTCGCGACACAGCGACACCAACCGCTTCGCTACCGTTTCAGTGCTCATGGTTCCACCTCCGCGAACAAAGGGGCCAATAATTTAAGCCCGGCAACGTTAAAGAAACGAACAGGTGACAATGGCCCGACCATTTTTTGCGGCGCGCAACGACACCAACAACCACGGTCATGCTGATATCATGTCGCGCGAGATAGGGCCTATAGCTCAACGGTTAGAGCAGGGGACTCATCGAAAGGTGCCGTCGCGCAGTAATGCGCGAACGGGAACGGGATGAATTCAGGGAACCCGCAGCGACGCCAGTGCGGATCGGCGGCAACCCTGAGCCAAGCCGGCGGTACACCGCCGGAAGGTGCAGAGACTACCTGAGGACTTCAGCGTCCTTCATAACAGGCTCGAGCGTCCCGCACCCCACCCAACGCAACACACCGCGTCGGAGGGTGAAGAGATAGTCCGCGCCAGAGGGAAACCTTTGGACCACGCGAATCCCTTGGTTCCAGGTTCGAATCCTGGTGGGCCCACCACCTACTCTCTCTCAAGCATTTTTTGCGCGCGAAACCATAGTTTGGCCGCTTTGGCCAAACTATGAGATCTCTGAAGCAAAGTTTGGCCAACTAGAGCTAAGGCTGACAGCCCCAGTCGCGTCCACTGCCGACGTCTTTCGCAACAAAAAACGGCCTACGGCTTAGCATTCGACCCGATGAAGAAGTCATGGGGCGCCAATTGAAAACGACAATCAACCGAATCTGCGAGCTCCAGCCACTGTATTCATCCTCGAATACGCCGGAAATGCAGGAACGCGGCAATCTCATTCGTACCGATCTGGCGCAAGAGCTTCGGGATCGGCTACGCGATCTTGGCCGAGCGTTTGACCCGCTGTTCGATGATCTGGCCGTAGAAGGCTCAGACGGCATCGGCAGAAAGACCGAAGCGCCGTGGGTTCGCCTTTATTCAAAGGCGATGTCTCCGACTCCGCGTGAGGGGTTCTACATCGTCATCCACTTTTCTGCTAACGGTTCGGCCTTCTTCGTCACCATAGGTTGCGGCAGTACGATCTGGAGCGGCGGCGACCTCCGACCGATATCTGATGGGCAATTGAAGGCAAAGACAACGTGGGCACGATCGGTGGTTGAACAACGCTGGGGAACGCTCGAACCATTCTCGGACGCCATCGCTCTTGGTGCACGCGCGTCATTCCTGTTTGTACACCTTGCAGAGAACAGGCTCCCGGTAGCCAAGGAAGCCCTTCGACACACCGAGCGAATTCGCGAATTCGGTGAACGCGATCAAAGGCTTCTCGGGATATTCGGAGATCGCTTCTATAAGGCGTGAGCGGACCTGCTTCAGCATCTCTGGAGAGCGACGCGGCTTGTGGTTACAAGGGAGCGTTTGGCGATCAATTAATAGCTGGCCCGCGGCACCCGCTGCGCCGCGAGGGTCTACGAGCACAGGGTGCTGCGATTGCTGCTCGCCCAGCGGGCGGCTGACGCGGCTGTTGCGGCAAGCGTTCGGACGGTTCCCGGCGGCTTCGTCCAAATGGATAAGGACCGTTCGCTGGAGGACACGGTACAGAGGTGTTCCGAACTAAGACCCGCGGAGAAGTGGCCTACCTGGAGCAGCTTTGTACCTTCGGCAGCGCCGATCGTGATTCGCGTGGCTGGTCGCTACCTTGATGCTGGGATCGATTGACGTCCTCGATTAATTTCACGCCTGGAGCACCAAGTTGCCAGCCCTTGAAACTATCTTCGGCAATGCGGTGGACGCCTCTTCACCAGAGCAGGCGGCGAAGACGGTAAGCAAGGTTTTGGGCGTGAAGAGCACCTGGATCAGCGCAGACACCGGCTTTTCAAACTTCTACAACGCGTACAGAAATAGTTCGCTACCCTGGGTGAAGCAGCACCGAGCGAAGATCGAACGCCTGGTGCGTGACGCACGGACTCTCAATATCGACGTTCAAGCCCGAGCCCTGGTTGAGATCATCGAACGCATGCCTGGGGTTCCCAAGCCCAACCCAGAAGATCCGAGCATCCATGCTGAGCAACTGCTGACGCCGCTTCTCTTCGCGCTGGATCCACGCTTGCGCTTCCCCGTCATCAATGGCCGAAAGCCTATCAAGGACCTCCTGCGGATGCGCGGAGTGAGCAAGGCCTCTCTGGCGATTCGCTTCGACACGATGGTGGAGCTGATCGGCACGAATGGCTGGAAAGACGCGGCGGAACTGGATTCGTCGCTCAATGAAGATGCTGATATCGCCGTGCTTGCCACTTCCGGGCAGGCGGCCACCTTGGTCAAGGTGAGTCAGCCTCTGACTCCGAAGCCCACGGATGGAAAAGACCTCAAGGTGAAAGATGAAGCCGACCAAACAGCCATCTCGGCGGAGCGGACGGATACCAAAAGGCGCCTGCACAACAAGATGACGAATCGTCTTTTGGAGCTGTTCGGCACGAACTACCTGTGCAAGGAAGGTTGCACCCAGGATGCTCTCTATGATGCCATGGTCGTTGCATATGGCGAGGACGAGGATGGCTATCCCGATGACTTGCTCATCGAAGTGAAAAGCTGCAGCGAAGAGGCACATGTCCGCATGGCTATTGGCCAGTTGTACGCATACGGTCACCGATTGCGACCAAAAGGCGAGTTCACGTCTGCAGTCCTGCTCCCTGATGAGCCCGGAGAGCAGGTGAAGTCCCTTCTAAAGTCTCGAGGCTTTGGGTGTCTGTGGTACATCGATAACAAGCTTTCAGCCATCAAAACCAATACGCCGTGGCTAAAAGATTGGGTAGCTAGCCAGAACACCTAAAGACACTACCGCCGATCCGGTCAGGAGCATCGGCTGCGGATGATTTTCAGACTTTCGCCGACAGCCTTACAAGAGAGCAATTGCCAAAACATGCTGCATAGCTGGCCCGACGCACTTCGTGGTGGCTTAGCGCTCTACAATTGCATAGGACCTACATACCATTGACGCCGTTGTTATAGCTCACTTCCGCATCGTTCAAGTGTCTCCACATCGAGCTTTTCATTCGATCAAGCTCGCGACCGGAGAATTCACTTATCCGCCATGGGTAATGGCGGCGGACCTCATCGATTCGCACAACAATTGAATCGAAGTCCCTCTTTTCCTCGTAGATCTTATCCAGATCTTCATCGTCAATGGCGTAGGCAGCCGAAGCGGTCACTCTATCGTGTATCGCTTTGGCTTGTGCAATAAATTCCACGACGTCCTTGAACTGATCGGGCGAGGAAAGCTGTGCTAATGCATCCTTTGATGCGAGCACCAGTTCATCTTTCACTAGATCAAAAGAGATTTTGTAGGACTTGCCGCCGGTTGCGTAGGATTCGGTCGCGTGGATTGGCTTCCAGTAAACCTTTTGTTTTGTCAAATCAACGCACACCACGATGGTCGGAACGGAAAACTTCCGCCAGTACGCTATGTCGGCCTCATCGACGTAGACATCGTGCTTGCCTGTCGCCGTAATGTGATCGAACGACTTTATCTGCAACTTGACTACGTTACCGGTGGCGCCGCCTTCTTCGACAATCTCGATTTCCGCATCAATTCCGATATCGACATCTTGTAGTCGGCATGGCCAACCGAGCACCCGAGTGAACTTGAAGGAGGCGAAATGTTCGCCTGCATCGCCATTGATGGACCTTTTAGGGTACTGCTTCGACATAACTATCCTGACGCCTTGTTTAAGTGCTTCCGTTTCAAAAGCACCCAGGACGGCATTCGCCCCAGGGCTGCGGAGCCTATCTTACTGAAAGCTATTCTAGCTAGCTGCCAAGGAAGCTCATTTTATGGATCGTATTTGATAATTCGCGATGGCCAGGGAAGTGAGAAGGTCGAGCTAATGCGGTGGCCAAACTATGCGAGATGGTCGTGGCCAAACTATGGGAGATCGCGCATTTTTGGTGGTACCAGCGATAACTGTCAGTTTTGACACTTTTCGCTGGTAGCCGCAGTGACAGTTTTCACTGGTAACGGCTGCGCGACCCGACATAATTTGGCCACGCGCCTCACAACTCGGGTCCAGCTACGTCAGCGCCATAGCTACAGAACCAAGCTGTGAGGCGAGTAGGCCAGTAGTGCCTTTGGGCTGGTATTGGTAGCCGCTTTTATCAGGATTACCTCTGGAGCAGGGGATATACCCTGCTTGGGGGCCGAAATTATTTGCTCATATTCAGTCCTTGAATAATCTGTATTCGATCCCCAGAACGCACAACATATGGCCAATCGCGTTTCTGGGTCGGTAGGGGCAGTAAGAAACGGAAACCCTTGGCTATCGAGATGGCTTCGGTACTGACTGATTAATCAGTGCCGGAGCGCGCGCCAAAAGCCCGGGGGATAACCATGTTGTGCGAGATCGAATTCCTAGCGGTAGGGGAAGCAAGCAGAGCTGGCGACGCCATTGTCATTCGCTACGGCAAAGTCGATGACTTTAAGCTGATGGTGGTCGATGGAGGCACTGCTGATACGGGCAAAGAGTTGGTGACCCACCTAAAAAAACAATTCGGCGACAATGTCCAATTGGAACATGTCGTGTTGACCCATTCTGATAGTGATCACGCGTCAGGCTTGCGCGAGGTACTTCGAGAGATCCCGGTCGCCAATTTATGGCTCCACGTTCCATGGATCTTGTCGAAGGACGCCATACACTTGTTCAAGGATAAGCGCTGGACCGAACAAGGACTAGCGAATGCGATTAAGAAAGAATATGACATAGTCGCTGAAATAGTAGATTTGGCGGAAGAAAATGGATGCACAATCCAAGAACCCTTTCAGGGCGTCCAGATCGGACCGTTTGTTGTACTTTCGCCCAGACGTTCCACTTATCTACATCTGCTTCCTCAATTCGACAAAACGCCAGACCCCGATCAAGATTTACTCGAAAACGCTGACTTGTGGCTTGGAAAGCAGAGTGCGATTGCCTCGTTTCTCCAAGAAGCGTTGGCCAAAGTGCGTAGCTGGACCACCGAGACTTGGGACGAAGAGCGCCTCAAAGATGGCGGCCAAACCTCTGCCAGTAATGAGAGCAGCGTTGTGCTCTACGCCAACCTTAGCGAAGAGCGCAGGGTACTGTTGACCGGGGACGCTGGAATCAGTGCTCTTACCTGGGCTGCTAATTATGCAGACGCTAAACAGCTCCCCTTGCAATCTTTCAGTTTCGTCCAAATTCCACATCACGGTAGCCGTCGTAACGTCGGGCCGACGATACTGAATCGGCTATTGGGGCCAATTCGTAAAAAGGGGAGCTCCTCTTCATTCAGCGCCTACGTGTCCGCCCCAGTTAATGACGAAAAGCATCCACGCAAGATTGTCCTCAATGCGTTTATGCGCCGCGGCGGAGAAGTTATAGCAACTCAAGGGATAAACAAAGTTCACAAAGGTGGCTTTCCATCGCGGCCAGGATATACCTCCGCCACACCTCTAGAATTCTCGGCTAGCGTCGAAGAGTATTGAGGCCAGCAATGTCTGACTCTCTGAAAAACTGTTCCTTGATGCCTACGATCGACCGGCAAGGCTTGTGCCAATGCTGCTTGTTCTGGCCCCGATACCGGTGCTGGTTGTATGTCTTTTTGGCACCGCAAAGATTGTTGCAACCAGCATCCTATCGATAGTTACGTATTGTGGCGCAGGCTATGCAATGGTCAGAGTAGCGCGCGATGCGGGTAAGCGTCAGCAAGATCGTTTGTTTAATAAATGGGGGGGCGCCCCAACCACACAGCTCCTTCGTCATCGGAATACCCACTTTGATGCTCACACAAAAGAACGGTTTCATGCCGTAGCTGAGCGTGGGATTGGTAAAGTAATGCCTACCCCACAAGCCGAAGCGGCCGATCCTACTGCGGCGGACGAGCTCTATCGGGCCGCAACAAAGTGGTTAATTAATCAGACTCGAGGTGACACCAAGCGTTTCGGGCTGGTATTCAAGGAGAACATTGCTTTTGGCTTTCACCGCAATGCCTTCGGCGTCAGATGGCTCGGTGCATCCGTGGCATTTCTCTGCCTTCTCATTATTGCGCTTAAAATCAAGATCATCTCGCTATCGCCTCCTTATGCTTCATTGACCTCCTTCTCTCAGCTCGACCCGATGGCAGCGTTAGCGCTCGGAGTGTCGGGAATGATGCTGATTGCTTGGTTATTTTGGTTTACCGAAGCTGCAGCAAAACGTGCTGGTTTCGCATATGCGGAACGTCTCTTGGAGAGCTGCTATGACTTAGAGAGCCCACGCAAGACGACGTCAAAGAAAGAAGCAGAAAGCCAACAGTAAAGATAGGGAGCTTCCGATCGCACCTATGATCTTACGCATATTCAATGTTGAGCATGGCGCCTGTGCGATTCTCGCAGGGCCAAGCAACGCCATTGCCATGATCGATTGCGGGCATAACAGCACCTCTGGCTGGCGACCCAGCAATTTCCTAGCCGAAGACACCCCAGATGGTAAAAAGGCGAATGTTGCCTACTTTGGTCCGGGTATGCACGCCCACGGCGTCATTGTCGACGGCGACAACATTGTTCTATTCAAAGGCAAGTTTCCCAAGGAAGAACGCCTAACAGTGATCTAAGATCTTACTGGAGGACATCGACTAGGGTTTATTAGCCCGGCCCTGATTTTTGCCGCCACCATGACCGAAGTGCTCTGACAGCGGCTCTTCAACGTGTCGAATGAGCTCACCGGTGCTAAGCACACGAATAGTCTCGACGTAGCGGTCGTTCTCACGATCAATGACGCGAATAAGATGATGCCATTGATCGCCTTTGCGATAGTAGCTTGCCCCACTGCGGGTATCGATGTAGAACTTTGAACTGCCAGGTTTGTACGCTTTGGCACGGATTCCGTCGTGAACGACAAAACTATCGTGAAGTCGCATCGTAACGACACGGCCCAAGTTGCCACATGCCGGACACGGAGTGGATGGCTCGCCACTTGGCTCGTGTAACTCGGCACCACATTTAACGCAGCGGGATTCTTGCATGTGAGCCCTAACGCCTGAATTGAGCGGCACTGAAGGCACCCGCTTGGACGAATAGTTAGATTACACGCTCCCAAAGCTCTGTAGGTTTATAGGTAAACGTTACCTCTACACGGCCAGCGACTCGGGAAGGAATGAGGCTGTATTTGGTGAAACGGCCTGTCGTCGGCCAACCGATTGACTTCGTGTAACTCTATCGACTCGACACCCCGTTAACAGCCCGCCGGAAAGGTAGCCTGCTGGCCACGCTGTGGACTGGCCAAACTATGGCTTAAGGCGTGGCCAAACTATGGTTTAAAGCGCATTTTTTGCGCGATGAATCATAGTTTGACCGGCACGACCAAACTATGAGATTCCACAAGCAAAATTTGACCAGCAGACGTTTTGCCTTTACGGGCAAAATCAGGCCTTCCTTAGTCCGGCAAGCTGACCACCGGTGCGAAGCCGCCGAAGATCATGCGCTTGCCATCGAAGGGCATGTCGGTGGCGGCGTCCATGCGCGGATCTTTCATAATTTTCTCCATGCCAGCATCGCGGGTGGCCTTGTCGGGCCATTCCACCCAGGAGAACACCACGGATTCATCTTCCTTCGCCTGCACGGCGCGGCGAAAATCGGTGAGCTTGCCATCGGGCACGTCGACACCCCAGCACTCCACCACTCGGATGGCGCCAAACTCTATGAAAATGACGTCGAACGTACGGGCGTATCCGATGAATTTCTCGCGGTTGGCATTGGGTACGGCGATCACGAAACCATCGATGTAGGACATGGCAGTTTCCTTAGCGGGAAGGAGCGACCGACATGGTCGCCTTCATGCATGCGACGAACGGGCGTGCGCGGGATCGACACAGGACCGCTCTTCGACCAGTCGCCGCAAGAAAGAGGCTAACGGATTCTTCTTTGAAGTGAAGGCTCGCTTCACAGCTGCGCGCCCTATCAAGCGGTTACCCGCCGATTCTTGATCACGACCTTGCAGCTGCGTTTGCCTTGAGCGGCCAAACTGTGCGCGACGTTCCCCGCTTTCTGTAGCGGAAGGGCCTTTTTTAGACCTGATTTGGCTCGACTTTCGCTCCCGCATTCATGCGACGACGGCCGTTTCAAAGGCACTCTGTGCCAGCATGCCAGGATGTGGGTTAATCCCAAACGGTGTGGTTTCGCCCAAGCGTAAAGCCGATGCTACGAAGGCCCACAGGGCTTCGGGTGGAGGAGCATCCGCGGGTGGCGATCCATCCGATTGCTGGCGTCCGGCAGCACCAGTCTTTACATATTTGCCGATAACCGTAGCGGTACCGCCTTTGGCGTGATCTGCACCTGGTAGCGTGCGGCTGAATTCGCCCGTCAACAGCGTTACGACATTGCGGCCCGGCATGGCCATGACACGACTGAGAAACGTTGCAAGCATCGGTGTAATGGGCGCCATGATCTCGCGCGCTACCTTTCCCGTGTCGTCGCGATGGGTATCAAACTGGCGATCTTGTCGGCCGGTGTATGCCGGTTGCGCATAAATCACACTGGCGCCTTCATGCACCAGGGCTTCTACGGCGGCGAAGGTTGCTCGCTGACTATCAATGGCAGGGTTGGTACCGAATGCACCATAGGCTTCACGGATGTCGTTAAATTGAGCGATGGAGAGTGTGCGACGTGCATCGTCGAGCCTTTCCAAGCGCTCGAAACCGATGCCTTGTTCAGTCGGTGGATTTGCCGCGACACCCACCGGCAAGCCCAAGTTGTTGACGATGGCGCAAGAAACCGCACTGCGTGGCATCGCTGCCGCCATGCGTAACAGCTGGCTGCGCGGACCTGACTGCAGTACCGCAACGCGCGAATCGTTGTGCGAATAAAGACCATGGCGGAAGTGCACCGATGCCATGTGGCTCAGGGCTACGGCGGGAAGTGCGCCCAGCGAGCCGGCATCGACATAAAGTCCATTGCCCAGACCGCGTACGTTGTTGCGCGTCACGCCGAATGCGCCGTTGGCAAGGAAAGCGTCTGTACTGTTGAACAGACCAGCAGGTCCACCGTTTAGCCACCACACAACCAAGGTAGGACGTTCAGAACGGTGACCTGATTTGGCCAACAGATGCCAATCGCCGAGGGCTAGCGTGCTAGTCAAAACCGCACCTGCCTTGAGGAAGCCGCGTCGTGTCATGCCGGGTGCATACATGTTGACCTACCTCATTCGACGTGGCGGCCGGCTAAGTCACCGGCCGCATTCCGTAAGCTGCTGGCTTGTTGCCTTTGCCGCGGATTCAGACGTAGCCTAAGTCCGTCCGTCTTTCGAAAGGTGGCCATCTTGTGTCGCGTTTCAGACAGCAGCCTACGCGTGGGAAAGCGTGGCCAATTACGGCCCTGGCCAAGGACTATCCGCGCGGATGGCACGTGCCGACGCATCGGCATCGTCGTGGTCAGTTGATCTACGCCAAATCGGGCGTGATGCACGTGACCACGCGCGAAGGTATCTGGATCGTTCCACCACAACGTGCCTTATGGATACCGCCAGGTATGGAACACGAGATTCAAATGAACGGCCATGTGGCTGTGCGAATGCTGTATTTGGATCGCGCTAGCAGCGTATTGTTCGGTTTGCATTGCAAGGTATTGTCCGTGTCCACGCTATTGCGGGAACTGATCCTGGCGGCGGTGCAGGCGCATGCAGCGATGCGCAGGGAGCGCATGACTATCCTGGCGCCTCTGTTGTTGCATGAACTGCAGGGAGCAAAGGAAGAGGCCTTGCACATACCTGTACCATCAGATCCTCGACTCAAAAACGTATGTCAGCGTTTGCTTGTTGGAGCATCACGCGTTGAAACACTGGAACAGCTGGCGGCGCATGCCGGTGCAAGCAGTCGGACCTTGGCGCGGTTGTTCGAAAACGAATTGCAGATGTCATTCGTGCACTGGCGGCAGCATGTCCGGCTGGCCAGGGCGCTGAGTCAGATAAGCCAGGGACATGCCATCAAAACAGTGGCTCGTGATGCGGGCTACGCGAGTTGTAGTGCTTTCAGCAGCATGTTTCACCGCGTGCTGGGTATCACGCCTACTCACTATATGAAGCAGGTAATAGAGCCTTCCGTGGCGTCTTCTCGTTCGGCGTAATTCAACTCTATTGTCATCGCTGCCTGGGGGGTAATGGTGCGAGATTCGCGCAGAAACGTTCGATGCAGAACAGGTCCATACGCCTTCTGCGCTTGAACGTACGCCTACAACGACTGCGACACCATCGGCGCTGTTCGATGTCGCTGATTACGACTTTTTCGCTAACGATTCGGAACAATCGTCCCGCTTGATGACGATCCCGCTTGAGATGATCGCGTTTGCTGGTAGTCGTTCCTGGTTTGCTGTGCACCGAATTGCGCAGGTGGCCGAATCAAAAACCAGATGGCGGGGGCGCTGAGTACGGCAGCCCAAATGACAAACCAGAAAATCTTCCGCGCCCGCATCTGCATATTCAAAAGAGGAACGTCACGACATGGCGTGTGCCGCGCGTTTTTTTTGAAGGTCAGCCACAAAGCTGCCGCCAAGAAGTAAAAGGCGCCAAACCCGGCATAGCCAGTCAGCTGAACGAGGCCGGGCGCGACATGGAAGGAGCGGTAAATAAAGGCGATACCCGCGAGCGCCGACTGCGCGCCGCTGATCATCATGAAAGCCTGACCACCGAGTTTCCGGCGCGAGATGCCCACGGCCAGCTGAAAGATACCCGCAAGTAGCGCCCAGCTACCAAACACCAGAACGCCACCCGCATTGCCGTGCAGACCCACTGCAATGCCCATGCAAATCGCGGTCACTGCACTGACGATCATGTTGAATGTTTGGCCTTTGTTGAACGCAAGGCCGCCGCTTTTCTGTGCGTCCAGCCAGTTCGCGTAGGCGTCCCACGCCGGATAGAGCACAAGCAAGGCGCCTGCGAGCGGCAATGACGCGGGCGCCGTGATCACGACCAGCGAAATCCATGCGACGGCTACGCCGGCCCGAAGAAAATAGAACTGCTGTAACCAAGTCATGAAGAGCGCTCCTAGTCAATAACGGTTGCCAGCCTACTAGTAGGTAGACACGACGTCAACTCGGAATTTGAGGCCCTAACTGGATTCGCTGGCCGTCTTCGGTATACCTACCTAGTGATAGGATGGCCCTATGACGACACAACAGAAGCTCATCGATTCGGCTCGTTACCTCATCCAGACGCGGGGCTACAACGGATTCAGCTACGCCGACGTCGCCGACCAGGTCCAGGTGCGCAAGGCGAGCATTCACCACCACTTTCCCGCCAAGGCCGACCTGGCTCGGGCCGTCGTGGACGAGTCACGAGCGCAAATCGAGCAACATGCACGAGCACTCGCTGAGGCTGGCGTCAATCCCCAGCAACAACTTCTCACCTACACCCGTTATTGGGAAAAATGCATCGCTGACGCGTCGGCGCCTTTTTGTGTCGCGGGTATGCTTGCGGCTGAGATGCCGACACTACCCAGCGACTTGGCCGATGCCGTGCGCGCGCATTTTCGCTCGCTGACAAACTGGCTTGAGGCCGTCTTGAGCACGGGCTCGCAACTCGGCGTCTTTCAATTGCGCCATTCGGTCCGGCAAGAAGCCGAGGCCTTCATGGCGATGGTCTATGGCGCGATGTTAGTCGCTCGCGCCTATGCAACACCGACTACGTTCGCCGATATCGTGGACTTGGCGTTCAAGCGGCTCTTAGCGAAGTAGCCGCACCAGCTCGTCATGCTTTGCAGTTTTGGCCAAACGATGATTCAAGGCCGGTCAATCTATGGTTCAAAGCGCACGCGATCCGACATAGTTTGGCCGACATGGCCGCAAGGTGCACATGCATCACCAAGTGTCGATGGTTATGGACGGATAAATTTCTCTAAACCGTGCGATCACACCGCGTGAGACATCAGGGAGAATCAGTATTGCCTTCGGGTTCCCCTTCTGGAGGTTTCTGGCAATACCCGCAAAATGTGGGATATCGCTGTAGGAAACGGGCCCTTGTGCGACGATAAAAATACGATCGCAATGAAGCAAATTGCTGAAGTTCACATGCCCAAAAATTGCATCTTGACGACTCAAAGATATCGCGCATGGATTAGCTTTCGGTAGATCCAAAGGGTTCGTTACAAATGGGATGTGCAAATGATTTTTTTTGTCGCCAGTACGACGAGAGCTAGCGTACCCAAGCTGCTTTGTAGCTAGTAATGCACGAAATGCCATCCCACCGCCACAAGAGTCTTCGCTTAGAAGTGATACTACTTGAAATTCGCCACCGTCATCTTCGACGGTAATGGAGTCCTGATTGAAATCAACGCGCAAGGTTGTGGCGGCGCCGTGCATAAAGGCATTTCTAGCGTACTCAATTACGAAATCTCGAAGCGTGCGAGCGACTTCTTCTCCGCAGATATCGGATATCCAAGAATTCTTAACGGCAATTCCAATTTTTTCGTTGATATCTGGTGTGTGTTCCAAGGCAACTGAGTCTTCGGCTAATCCGGTAGACAGCAATTCGCCATGATTCTTGATCGCATTGTCACCATACGCTTGGCGAAGTTGTGCCCGCTTTTCCGCCAGTACTCGCCATTGTTTGAGCATTTTAACAGTGTATGTAACTTCGTCTTTGTCGATCAATTTGGCATGGGTGCTGCAGCACCAAATGCCGTTGTCGATTGAAGCTCTCTGAGCTGGAGTCAAGCTAGGATCATAGCGTCGAGATCCCTTCCCACTGGAGGCAGCAGAGATGTGTGCGGCCTCTCCGGTGTTTGCTGTCGCCGTTTTACTTTCTTTGCTCGGACCTGCAGTGATAGCTCCGCACTCCGGAAAAGAGCACCGATGTCCAGCGCGTTGGGCGAGAACTTTTTTTGTGCTTAAACTAAAATCGTCCCGAGCCATTGAAAAGCATGCCTGCTAGTTTAGGTGAACAAGCCTCCGAAGGGCATCGAATGTTCGAGCGTATTCACGGAGGTTATATGGATCTTAAAGGGCGCTGGTGTCCCTTCTCCGAAGGCGCGGTTATCTTAGAGCCGAGGGCAGGCGCATCTCTAACAAGAAAACCATACCTTTACAATCTGTTACTTACATCTGCAAGCGCGGCAATGGTACTTACCCACGTAGCTTACGAGCCCGTATAAAGCGAAGCTACCAATGATCACAGCGCCAATGATTTTGCAAACAGTACCTTCCATATCAACCTCTTCATGTTGATGTGGTGGTGTAGCCACGCAGTCCTGGCTACACCACCTTCACAATGCAATGAATCTAACGCTTGACAGCTTTCTTGCTGGCCGGCTTACGGCCAGCAGCAGCCGGTTTCTTCGAGACTTTCGTAGTCGGCTTCTTGATTGCGGTTGTCTTACCGATAGCTTTCTTCGTCGTAGATTTCTTGACCGTTGCCCGCTTGGCCACAGCTTTCTTGACGGAATCCTTCCTGACGGCAACTTTCTTTGCCTTGGTTTTCCGTGCTGGCGTTTTTTTGGAAGGCGTCTTTTTCACTGACGATTTGCGTACGAAATTCTTGCTCTCAGACTTGCCCCTTTTGGGAACGGCCTTGCCTTCTTCAGCTCTCGGCGAAATCGAGCCATCCTCCACGCTCTGGGCGAGTGTGAGAAGGTTTTTGGCACGTGTAGCCAGCGCCTCGGATGAGATGGCGTCGGTAGCGATGGCCGAACCACAGGACGAGCAGAATTTGGTGCCCTTGTCGTTGGCCGCGCTGCAGCTTGGGCAGAACACGGTATGGGCTTTTGCTTCAGCTTTCCTGCGCATGTAAGCCATCTGGATAACGCAGGGAACAGTCACACGGTATGCGGGACTTGCGAGGTCGGCCACCGTCCACAAGCCGGTGATTACCCAACCAACCGGACCGATGGCGATGTTGATGACTTTCGTAAGGGTGCTGTAGTAGACGAACGGAATGGCGCGTCCCAATAGTGCCTTGGCGATGCCATTGGCGACAATCACGGCCATCTTATAGGTCGCGAATCCGCCCATGCGAGCCGCCGTAATGGCTGCGGCTACCGCGGCGGGGCTTGCGCCAGAAGCTTCGCCGATTCCCAGTTCCTTGAACACTTGTTCCCGTTCGGCCGGAGACATTTTGGCTACTGATTCCGCGAAGATCTTTTGAAGGACCAACATTTCTACGTCTTCGGCGGACGCGCTCTTAGAGAAGTTGACTTTCAGATGAGTGGCAACGTCATGAACTAGCGTTTTGTAGTCGACTCCGCGGCCACGGAACAGATTCACCAGGCTATTGCCACCAAACGCGCGGACCTCAGCACCAATAAGTTCACGGTCAGCCAATTCGTAGCGGCCAGCGACCTTGCAAGCAACAAGGCGCTTGCAAACGTCGCTATCCAGCGAGATACGACCTTCGCCTTTATCGGTGATGTAGTCGGTGAGGACATCGAGGTCTTCCACATCTGCGTGCTTGAGGACGTAATCGAAGCTCATGATTGGTTCCTTAGTGGGAAGTGGCACCGAAAGTGGCGCAAAGGCACAACAATGCGGCGTGATAATTGGGATCCAGACGTGCCAACGGTGGGAGTGCGCAGGTGGTCATCAATCCCAAGCGCCAGCGTTCATGGATAGACTGGACCTCGCGAGCCAATGGATCGGACGCATCGCAATCGGCCACAGACGGGTCGACGCCCAACCGCTTGGCAACTTTCATGGCTACGTCGGCACGCTCATCGGGGCCGTGCTTACCAGAGATGATGGAGCGTGTTGCAGCCTTGATCTCTGGGTCATTAATCGCACCCGCCATATAGAGCGCGGCCATGACCAGGCGTTGCCAATCCTCGGGGCGCATCACCAGAAAGGCCGGCGGCACATTGAGCGCCTCTCCCAATCGGCAAAGCGAACGAAGATCCGGGTTCGCGAGATCGCCCTGCCCTCGACTGCCCGCCAGATATTTGGCAATGCTGGAGCGACCCACGCCTGAACGTGCAGCGAGATCATGCTGAGAAATAGGCTGAGCCTGCCCATCCTCGCTGGTGCCAGCTACATGCATAGCGCGGCGAAGGGATTCGCCGAAGCTGTCACGTACTTGGGTAAATGGCAGGTCGGTCGCTTCCTTAGCGACTAACGGTTCCTGCAGGCGATTGGAAGCCTTCATGATGTCCCCCTGATGTGTGGGACATACTTTAAATACGATATACCGTCCTGTCTGGATGGCTTGTGCTTTTAAATGGACAGAAGAGGTCAGCTTTGTCCAGCGTAATGGACAAACATGGCGCTAGGGATCGTCGCCAACTTCGATAAACTCGCTTCTACTTCGCCGCCACCACCTGATGCCCCTTGCTACGCAGGTCCTAGAAGACCAACCTCGATAGAAGGATAGTTAGGCCAGATCCATGATCTCGCTGGAGGCGCTCATCCATCCGAAATCAGACGCCACCAGCGACCATAAAGACTGGATTTGGCGATATGAAGCAGGCATTCGATACCGGCTTTTTTCTTAACTCCTCTTCTTGAAAAAAATGTGGCCCTTTGCCACGTGAGGTCCATCAGCCGCTGTGACACAATACGCTGAGCCTGCTCCAGGCTTAGGTGAATCAGGGATCTTTGCGTGTTCAGGCGCACCGCACATCGTCGATTTGTAGCATGGCTCGGCATTGCCGCCATGCTACTTGTCGTTGTGATGCCGCTGGTGTCGCGTTCGATGCCCAACCATGCCGGCATGGACATGGGTTGCCATATGGGCATGATGCATGGCGCGCATCATCACCATGCTCCGTGCAGCCCTGAAGATCCGGACGATCCCACCGCGCATTGCGGTTATTGCACGCTGCTCTCGCATACGCCGGTCGCCGCATTCGATGTACCTGTTGTTCCGATAGCCGCACTTCTTCCGGCTTTATCGCCACAGACGACGACGCTCCGAAGCGAACCCACCACGCTGTGGCTGAGCGCGCGTCCACGCGGGCCGCCGCGCACGGTTTGACCGACGATCAGGCGGAACGTTTGGCACGTTGCCATGCGTGTCTGCCGCCATGGAATGATCCGCATTGAGCATGACGCGACCAAGGCGCAACAGTGCCTTGGTGTTGTTGCTTGGTGAAGATCCGTCATCGATCACTTCGTGTGCACGCCATCGCGGGCGCTGTCACGCATGGAATGCTTTCTCATGTCCTCTACAAACCTTCACACGTTCTCTCGATATTCGCTCGCCAAACCACTCGCAGCCGTCGCCAGTCTTTTGGCGTTGGGTGTACTTCCCGGGGCTGCACATGCTTGCGCTACGTGCGGCTGCACCCTCAGCACAGATGCCGCCACGGGTTATTCGACCGCGTCAGGATGGCGCGTGAATGTCGACTACACCTTCATCGACCAGAATCAACTACGGCACAACAGCGGCAAGGCCAGCCCCGAACAAGTCGTCAATCAGCCATCCGATCCGTCGCTCGGCGGTGGAGAAATCGAGCGAGGCACGATCAACCGTTACATCAATGTCTCGGCCACCTACCGCTTCAATGCCGACTGGGGCCTTACGTTTCTGCTGCCCTACGTGATTCGCGATCACTCTACCTACGGCACGCAGTTGGCTCCGTATACATCCAGCGAAACCGCGCCCAATCAGATCAGCGATGCGCACGTATCGGGCCTTGGTGACGGCAAGATCATCGCCAGTTATCAGGGGTTTTTGCCTACGCACAATCTGGGTGTGCAATTCGGCGTCAAGCTGCCTACCGGCAACTACGGTGGCCAGGACATCGACGGCAATCTGGTCAGTCATCCGGTGACGTTCAAATCCGGCCCCAATCTGGGGCAATCGCTCGACACCAGTCTGCAAGCCGGCACCGGCAGTACGGATCTGATCATCGGCGGCTACTACTTCCAGCCGGTGAGCCAAAATTTCGATGCGTTCGTGAATGGCCAGTTTCAAGCCGCTGTCAAAGAAAACCTGGATCACCCCGGCGCGGATTTTCGTCCCGGTAACACCACTACGATCAGCGTTGGCCTGCGTTACGAAGCGCATGCCAACTGGGTACCGCAATTGCAAATCAACTGGCTGCACAAGATGGCCGATCAAGGATTTCTATCCGATCACCCGGATACGGAAGGCACGGTCGCGTATCTCAGTCCCGGCATCAGTGGCAGCCTGAGCAAGAATCTTCAGGTGTACGCCTTTGTGCAGGTGCCGATTTATAGCCATCTGCAGGGATATCAGCTTTTCCCCGGGTGGACGGGAACCGTGGGCATCAGCATGAAGCTTTGAATGGCGAGGATGGCCTTCGACAAGGCGTTGCCGCGCCCATGCGGCAACGCTTCGGAAAACATTTTGGAACTGGAACGATGTTTGGACGTATCAACCCTTACATGCGATGCATCGCGGCGGCGATGATGTTGATGACTGTTGCGTTGCCCTTGCGCGCTAACGACCTGGTCGTGGGGAAATCTGCCCCGCCGATAACGCTGAGCACGCTCGACGGAAAGCACATTGCGCTCAGCGATCTGCGAGGAAAGGTGGTGATCCTGACCTTCTGGGCAACATGGTGCGCCCCATGCCAACAGGAGCTGCCGCTGTTATCCGAGTACGCACGCGAGCATACGAAGGATGGCTTGGTCGTACTCGGCTTCAGCCTCGATGACGCGGACAACATGAAGCAGGTTCGCGCTGTGGCTGACCGTTTGAGTTTCCCCATCGGCTTACTGGGCGACCCGCATGTACCGGGTTATGGACGCATCTGGCATCTGCCGGTGAGCTTCATCATCGATCGCAACGGACTGCTCGTTGACGATGGATGGAAAGACAAGGATCCAAGCTGGACGCAAGCGCGGCTCGACAACGTCGTAACGCCATTACTAAGCGCAGCGGATTAACCGCCTTGTTGGTGCTGTTTCAGCGCAGTCCGATAGGCTGGGTCATGAGTGACGAAATGATGGTGGGTTCGATGTCGCCAACGCCATCAGCCAGAGCGTCGATGGCCGCGGATCGGTGGGTCAAAAATCCTTTGCCATATGCGAGCCAAAGAAAAGGGCATCCGGTTTGTGCCAAGCACCTGATTCACCATCCAACCAGCGATCAAGCCCACTCCCGAACGGCTAGGACAAGTACGAAGTTGCCATATACTGGCAAGTCTTAAGGGGGTGGTTGAATCGGTTATCCCCTTACAACCAGGGAGAAATATTTCATGAAGTCACGTTTCGCTAGGATTGCCGTTACCGGGCTGATGCTCACGATGAGTGCAGTGCCGCTCCAGTTGCTTACCTCCTCTACGGCTTTCGCACAGGCCTCTGGCACTGCTGCGATGACCAATGCCGATGTCGTCAAGCTGTCCAAGCTGGGTTTCGGCTCAGACGTCATCAAGGCAAAAATTGACGGAGCATCCGCCGTCAATTTCAAGCTGGAGGTCGATGACCTCGTGAATCTGAAGAGTGCTGGCGTTTCACAAGACGTGATTTCTGAAATGCTGAAACGCGCCAACGGTGGCGCGGCGGCAGGCTCGGGCACGCCGCCTATGGGCGCCATGATGGGAAATCCCAACGATGTCACGATGGTCACGACGGACGGGGGCAATCTTCACCTGCGTGGCATATCCGGCACCATCAGCACGACGAATGCCTTTGTCACCGTGCTGGAGCATTACAACTTCCCGGGTGTTGCGGCCGCCACACGCACGCACGACGCGCGACCGTCGTTCATCGTCAACTCGCCTGACCAGCCGAAGGGGCGCATCTACATCGTGTCGGTCGAGGTGGACAGCCACGACCAGGATCGCTCGCTGAAGCTGGGTAATTCACGCTTTTGGGGCGGCATGAAGAACGTAGGCGCTCCCGACAAAGATAACCAGATCGCCTATGACGCGGTCGCGGTCGGCAACAGCAACCAGTGGAAACTGACGCCAACCAAAGATCTGAAGCCTGGCGAGTATGGCCTGTACATGGGAGAGCTGTTCGACTTCGGTGTCGACAGATAATGCCACTGGCTGAGTAAATAGCTGGCCGGGTGCTATCAAACAGGGAGCCATAACAGGCTCCCTTTCACCGGAACCCTTATCGGATGCCATTCGGTGACATTCGGGTCATGGCAACAGGTGCGGATTGACCGCCATGTCGGCACCGGTTGAGCAGCTTTGCTGTTGTAAAACGCCTCGGCCTTCGTCGGAATGGCGAGCCGAGGTATCAGGCTCCTGCGTTCGCACTGATAAGAAAAATGATTGCTCCATCACTGCCACAGCTGGCTTTGTTCCCCAAGCCAGTTCTCATCGCCTAACCGCTCCAATACCTCATCAATCTTCATGTTGATCGCCTCAAAGATGAAGTAAAGCTCGGCGCGACCGATGGTTATCGTGGTGTCGCCGTTCTCTGCGTTGTCGTCGTTATAGGTGATGTGCGCCATAAGGGTCAGCATGTCCTGCAGTTGTTTAAGCATTTCGTAGCCGTCTCGGGACAATAGATAGAGGTGCGGGCCGCTGGGCTCGCCTTGCATGTCTTCCATGTTGTTCTCCACACGCTTAGGTCACGCCGCGTATTGCGCGCGGCGTGAAGGGCTTCAGGAAAAATCCTGCTCGTTATGTCGGAATCAGCTGCTTCCGTTTCGACGAGTGCCCACTTCGGCTCGACGTCGCGCAGTGTGCGCGGCGGAGAAGTAGGGGGAATGCACCAGGGTGGGAGCACGAAAACGTGTCGGTGCCGTATGATCGAGGATAACCATGGTCAACTGTCCTATGTAGTTGGTTGTGGCCAGCGGATCGTTTGGGGTCCTATGCCCAGGCGATCCGCGCTACTTCTCTCATGTCGGGCGTGTCGTAATCATCTCGCTGGATGGGCACGCCCGACTGCCGCACCTTCGCATAAAACAAGTCCCATCATCTGTCGGGGACGAGTGCTTTGAGGTGTTGGCAAATGCCTACGCAGCGCAGGCGAAAACGATGCGCGACTCATGCCGATGCGCGCAGCAGCACCTTGCCGGTAGCCAGCTCATACACCGCACCAACCACCTTGACGCTGCCACTGCGCACCGCTTCGGATATCACCGGTTGCGCGGACGCGATGCGCGATACGTTGTAGTCCACATTGGCGCCAATCGCATTGGCAAGCACATGATCGCCACCGGCTTCCACCGCCTTGGTGACTCCCGGCCGTACCGCATCGACGATATCCCAGATGTGTCCGGGTAGTGGCGCGGGTTGTTCCATCTCGTGGATCGTCGCCTTGACCGCGCCGCATTCGGCATGCCCCAACACCATGATCAGCGGTGTCTTGAGTACGCCCACCGCGTATTCGAGGCTGGCCAAGCCGTCGCCGCTCAAATAATTGCCGGCGATGCGTATGACGAAAATGTCACCGGGCCCCTGATCGAACACCAACTCCGGCGCCACGCGCGAATCGGCACAGCCCAGGATGGCGGCGATAGGGTATTGCGCCTTCGCGCGTGCGGCGCGCCCGGAAGAAAAATCCTTGGCGTCGAGCTGATTGGCAGCGTAGCGCGCGTTACCTTGCATCAGCCGGCGTAATGCGGCATCGGGTGTGATGGCGTTTTGCGGTGGGGAAGCATCTGCATACGCGCGTAAGTTCGGAAGCGCACTCAAAGCGAGCAGTCCCAGGCCGGCTCCCAGAAATTGACGGCGCGATGGCAAGACATGATCGTGGTTAAGGTGATCGCACATGGACAATCTCCACTTGGTTGCAATATGAAGTGGCACGCCCCTGGTCGTGCCGCGCCATGGGCGGTGCTTGGCGACGACGCTGGCGCCGGTATAGACGCAAGCAGAGCCGTTTGCAAGAGGTATCCCCACGTTTTTCGAGCTATTCAAGGAAGGACTTTTTCACGGCCAATACTTAGCATTTTTACCTCACCGTCATTCCGGCGAAGGCCGGAATGACGGTGAGGTATTGCGAAACTTCCCAGGACAGCAGTGGGTCTTCGCCGGAACGACGGCTCGGTCATTTAATAGACCTTGGCTAGCTTGCTGATTTTGTTCAGATCAACAAGCGGAAAACGCAGGGATACCTCAGGATATGCATGCGTTTCTCATTTAGGCGCTCACAACATCACTGAAGCTGCGTCAGCAACGCCTTGGCACCTTTCTTGATACCGGTTTCCGCAGCACTCAAAGCACCCAGGCTGGCGGGAATATTTTCAGCCGCCGGGTACTGCTTCGCGACAAACGCCCGCAGCAATCGATTGCTTAGGCCGTCGTAAATTTCCACCGCGTACGTGACCGATCCCAACGTTCTGGAGGGCTTGTCGGCAGCACTTTTCAACGTGCCAAGCACTGCACCAACCGGCATGATTTGCTTGACCGTGCTCAACACCGGCGTGCTGGCTGAAGCACCGGTCAAGGTGAGATGGATGCGCAAGGTGTCCGGGCCGGGCACCGATGTCAACACATACTTCTGCCCGAGAGCCTGACTGAATTGTGTCTGCATGTAATCGGCGAGCTGCTGCCGTTCGACGGCGCTCAACTTTCCGAACTGCTGATCTTCACCGCCGTAAACCGTTACGGTATCGAGCATGACCTCGGTGTAGCTGGCCAGCTGCGCATCCGGTGACGAGTAATAGAGCGGGATGTGTCCGTTCTGGTTCTGTGGGTTGGGAGTCAACTGGGTGCTGGAATCCAGGCTTCTATAGTGAGCCGGCGTGGTGGCTGCACAGCCAGCCACACCCATCATCAAAAGCACAGGCAACAAACACCGCAATACACTTCGCTTGTTCATTGACGACTCCATCCTTGGCTTACGGCGCGGTGGATACGTAGACCGCGCGCGGCGGATAGACGGTTACCGGTGGCATGACATACACCACTCGCGGCGGCGGCACCGAGGTAGTCACAACAACGCTTGCGCTCGACGTAACACCTTTCGTCACGACCTTGGTGTAGCAACAAGGTGCTGGGTAGATACCCCAGTAAGGGCCGGTTGTACGCACGGTGGTGACGGCGTAACCCGGCGTGGCCGAATGCGTAACGACCGTGGCGGCGTAGATGGGAGCCAATTGCACGCTGATTCCAACGGCAAATACGGCGGCAAGCAAGCAACGTTTTGTGTTCATGGTGACGATCTCTTTTTGGGGAAAGGGGAAACACGGCGCGGCATCACCGCGGTGGATAAGAAGGATTTACGGACGACCCAGCGCGATGCGTGCGGCGGCATACCAGTTGGGCGCACGCCGAAGATCACTCAGCAGGCGGCGCCATTCGCCAAACACCAGCCCAAGCGGGTTATGCGTGCCAAGCGGGTGATCGAGGCCATAGCGCAAGGGCTCGTCTTCGCGTTCGGCGGCGAACGTGCCGAACATGCGGTCGAAAATGATCAGGGCGCCGCCGTAGTTTTTGTCGATATACGGCGCGTTCGATGCGTGATGCACACGGTGATGCGCCGGCGTGTTGAGAATCCATTCCAACGGACCGAGGTTGACCCGCGCTTCGGTATGCAGGAAGAACTGAAAACGCAGATCCAGCGCCAGCAAGACGATGACCATGCGCGGATCGAAACCCAGAAACATCACGGGCAGATACACCAGCCAACCGGCGGAGATCAGGTTCGTCCAGCCCAAACGGATGGCCGAAAGCAGGTTCATTTCTTCCGGTGAGTGATGCACCGCATGGCTGGCCCACAACCAGCGCACTTCGTGGCTGAAGCGGTGGTACCAGTAGTAGGCAAACTCCACGACGAAAAAGCCGATGACCCAGACGCGCCAGTCGTGCATCGAGAAATGCCACGGCGCAAAATGCCATACCAACGCAAACACTGGCGCGAGAATCAGCGCAGACAAAGCATCGACAACGGAGTGGCCCAGGGCAATGACCAAGGTGCTCCCTGCGCTGAGAAAGTTGTAACCCTTGTTGGCCACCAGCAGACGCCACACCATTTCGACCAGCACGGTGATCATGGCAAGCGGTAGAAATCCCGGAATGTGGACCGAGTGAAAGTGATGAAGGATGTTTTGCATGACAGGACCCAGAGTGAGGACAGTTGAGCGCCGGAGGTCTTGCGCCTGGTAAACAGCTTGGTCCCGACTCGTAACCTGGAAATGTCCGCGGCCGCCAACTTTGTAACAAGCTGTTACATCGGCCAGGCAACTGTTATGGCTGGGAAAAATGGCGCTTCCCGTGGCGGCGCATGTGATCGCGGCGCCTCGAACGGGTGGCATAATGGCCGCGCCGTAACACTGACGAGGAGACTATGTCCGTGAACGAGCGCCCTCCGCGCGTCATCGTGCTGGACGATGATGCTGAATTGCGTAACATGCTGCGCCGCTATCTGACGGATAACGGCTTCCAGGTTCAGGCCATCGATAGCGCCGAGCAGTTGGACCGTCTCTTGCAGCGCGAACCGTTCGACGCCCTGGTGTTGGATTTGATGATGCCGGGCGAAGATGGCCTGTCGATCTGCCGCCGCTTGCGCGCGAGCGGACAGACCATTCCCATTCTTATGCTGACTGCTCGTGGCGATTCCGTCGATCGCATCATCGGCTTGGAAATGGGTGCGGACGATTACCTGCCGAAAACATCCGAACCGCGCGAGCTGGTCGCCCGGCTGAATGCGATGCGCCGCCGCCAGCACATGCTGCACAGCACGCAGGTGTGGGGTAACGACGAGGTCACTGAATTCGGCCCCTTCACACTCAACATCTCGCGCATGGAGCTGCAGCGCGATGGTGCATCCATCCCGCTCACCAGCATGGAATTTCAATTGCTGCGTGTGTTTGCTGCCAATCCGCGCCGCCCGATGAGCCGTGATCATCTGCAGGACAAGGTAAAAGGCCGCGATCACGAAGCCATGGATCGCAGCCTGGATGTGCAGATCTCGCGTCTGCGGCGCAAGATCGAAGACGATCCGGCCGCGCCGCGTTATATACGAACCGTGTGGGGTGTCGGCTACATGTTCACGCCGGACGGTGGCCATGCTTAAGCTGCGCGTGTGGCCGCGTTCGCTGTTCGGCCGCAACCTGCTGTTGCTGCTTGCGCTTATCGCGATCGCACAGATGTCGACGGTCGTGCTCTATCTATTGCTTCAGCGCCCCCGTGTGCTGGAAGTGGCGCACTTGGTTGCCACGCAGGTGAACATCCTCGATGCAGCGCTATCACAAGTCCCAGCAGCTGACCGCGACGCTTACGTGGCGCGATTGAACCGGGTCGGCCCGCTCAGCGTTCAGCTCGCCGAACCACCACCCGACGAAATGGGTTACGGCACGCCTTTGGCAAGGCTGTTTATTGGTGAAGTGCGGCGCAATCTGGCCAAGGGCATCACCATGCACCTGGCAAGCTCGCCGCAGCTGGGTATCTGGCTGCACGTCAATATCAGCGGCGAGCGTTACTGGATCAAGCTGCCGGTCGACGCCTTGCTTCCTTATCGATGGCTTACGTCGGCGCTGCTCCTGTGGTTTTGCCTGGCGCTTTCTGCCGCGCTCGGTGCGCTGTTGATCCAGCGGCGCATCAATCGTCCGCTGCGCGACCTCGCCGAGGCGGCGCAAAATGTCGGGTCCGGTGGACGGACAGCGCGCTTGCCGACTTACCACGCATCCGAACTGGCGATCGTGGCGAAACAGTTCAACGCCATGATGGATAACCTGGATGAGATGGAAGCAAGCCGCTCCATCATGCTCGCCGGCATTTCGCACGACATCCGCTCGCCACTGGCCAAGTTGCGGCTTATGTTGGCGATCGACAAGCACACCCGGGAACTGCCTGTAGGCCAGTACATCGACCAGATCGATGCCATCATCGGCCAATTCATCGACTTCGGCCGGGTGAGCAGCGACGAACCCATCGTCGACGGCGACTTGAATATCCTGGTGGAACAGCTCGCGCTCGAATTTACCGAGCGCGGCCACGTGTTTGAATTACGGCTCAATCCGCTGCCCGCGTGGCCATTCCGGCCGATTGCCATGATGCGCATGGTGCAGAATCTGATGGAGAACGCCGTGAAGTACGCTGGCGTCGGCCTGGAGGTACACACCTATAAGGAGCACGACACGATGGTGCTGGCGGTGCTCGACGGTGGACCCGGCCTGCCGGCAGGCGATGAGACGCGCTTGCTGCAGCCATTCACGCGGGGTGATATCGGGCGCTCCAACGTCAGCGGTTCGGGGCTTGGGTTGGCCATCGTCGATCGTGTCGCACGCCTGCATGGCGGCCGGCTGCAATTGATTCGCCGGCAACCGAACGGCGTCGAGGCACGCGTGGTGTTGCCGCTCGCCACATCCGCTGCAGGCATGGCGCGCCCGGCGCTGTCATAACCTGAAACATTTTCGCTCGCGCAAGCAATAGTCGCCCAACATCTCGCACTTAGCATGATCTTCGTCGGCCGACCTTCATGGCCGGCGCGGCCCCTCCGCGGCCGCTTCTTCTCTACAGGACCATTTTCATGCGCAAAACGTATTCCCTTTTTCTGGCGGCATTACTGCTGCCTGCCATCGCGGTAGCCTCGCCGCAAGCCAACATCAATTCGCCGCGCGCGCAGCGCATGATGCAGATGCTGGAGCAGAAGTTCGATGCCGCCAATACCAATCATGACGGCAAACTCACCCTGGCCGAGGCCCAGGCCGGCATGCCGCGCATCGCGCAGCATTTCGATGACATCGACACTCATCACCAGGGCTACATCACGCTTGACCAGATCAAGGCCTTCGTGGCCAGCCGCGCTGGTGGCTGAGCGCAGCGTGCGCGTTTTTTAGCCCTTTTTTGGCAAGACAACGCCAGTGCCCCTGCCCTTGTGGAGCTTGTTCTCACCATAGTCTTCAATCTTGCCTCACCGTCATTCCGGCGAAGGCCGGAATCCATCGCCAGCACGAAGCATGGATTCCGGCCTTCGCCGGAATGACGGTGAGGTACTACGAAACTTCCCAGGACAGCAGTGGGCCTTCGCCGGAACGACGACTCGCTCTGAAACAGTATTAACGTGAACTTGGGTTCTCGCTGGAGTGCCGGAAAAACGTGGGGATACCTCAGCCCCTGCCCCCGCCTGGCGTCGTCTTGTCTCCTTTCATGTCCATTCGAACACCACGCAAGTGGTGTTTTTTTATGCGCTGAAACCGAGACAAAGTCGTCTGTAACAGGTTCTTACATTTGTCGCCGTTTCCTACATAGCTCAGTTAGATCCGCCATCCAGAATGGCTCCTCGTCGGGACTGATCACATCGATGTCCCATTTTTTGACTGAGGATTCAAGCATGCGTGTATTACCCATTTTGAAATCGCTATCGGCTGTCGCTGTGTTGATGGCAGCCTTGTGTATGGCCACCAGCGCTTCGGCACAAACCCGCTTCCATGGGATGGGTGCCGCCGGCGCGCGCGGTAACGCGGGCGGTGGCGGCTACACCAACTGGTCGGGCGGCAGCACGACGCATCAAGGCCGCCACTGGGCCAATGGTGTGAATGGCGGCAGTTTCAGTGGCCACAACAGCTACAGTGGCAACCCGGATGGTTCGGCCCAGGCCAATTTTTCCAATGCCGGCCATACCGCCGCCGGCGGCAACTTCTCAAGTGATGGCGCGTACTCGCGCAACGCCAACGGCAACTGGTCGGGCAATAGCCAGTCCAGCGGCAGCGGTCCGCATGGCAGCTATCAGACCTCGACCAGCACGGCCAACGGGGTAACCACCCACACCGCAACCGCCACCAACGCGAACGGCCAGACGTATGAGCACAGCGGTACCTATACGCAAGGCCAAGGCTACAGTCGCAGCGGTAGCGGGCCGAACGGCAGCTATAACACAGCGGTGAACCAAACCAATGGCACCACGACGCGCAACACCCAAGTGAGCCATGCCAGTGGCGCCTCCTATAACGGCAACACCAGCTATACGCCAGGGCAAGGCATCACACACAACGCTAACTGCACTAATGCCAGCGGTGCAGCGGTCAGCTGCAACTGAAAAACAACCGTGATGCATGGCCTGGCGATGCGGCGACAGAGCCGCGCGGTGGAGAAAACCGCGCGGCTCCCGCGTGAGATCAGCTCTTGATAAAGGCCAGGAGGTCTTGATTGAGCACATCGGCATGGACCGTCAGCATGCCGTGTGGATAGCCCTCGTAGGTTTTCAGCGTGCCGTTCTTCAACAGCTTGGCCGAAAGCGGCCCCGCATCGTGATAAGGCACGATCTGGTCGTCGGTACCGTGCATGACGAGCGTCGGCACATCAATGATTTTCAAATCTTCCGTGAAGTCGGTTTCCGAAAAGGCCTTGATACCTTCGTAGTGCGCCTTCGTGCCACCCATCATTCCCTGTCTCCACCAGTTCTGAATGACACCCTCAATCGGCTTTACGCCAGGACGATTGAAGTTGTAGAACGGGCCGCTCGGAAGGTCGAGGAAGAACTGCGCTCGATTGTCGGCAAGCGCTTTGCGCAAACCATCGAACACTTCGATCGGCAGGCCGTCGGGATTGGCCGGCGTCTTGACCATGATCGGCGGTACGGCAGCAACAAGAACCAGCTTGGCCACACGCCCTTGCGGCTGGCCGTGCTTGGCAACGTAACGTGCCGCCTCGCCGCCACCGGTGGAATGGCCGATATGTATGGCGTCCTTCAGGTTGAGATGCTCGACCACTGCTGCTGCATCGGCGGCGTAATGATCGATGTCGTGGCCTTCACTGACCTGGGCCGATCGCCCATGACCGCGACGATCATGCGCAATGACGCGATAGCCGTGCTGAAGAAAGAACAACATCTGTGCGTCCCAATCGTCCGCACTGAGCGGCCACCCGTGGTGGAACACGATGGGCTGACCGTGGCCCCAATCCTTGTAGAAGATCTCGGTTCCATCTTTCGTCATGACAAAAGGCATGTCGCTCTCCTCGATTTTCGGGTGACGTGGGTGGGCAGCCCGGAGTGATTACAGATTTGAAGTGCCGCGTCTCGAACTTATTGGATGAACGATGAAATAAATTTGACAAAGTGGCGTCTCGTCCGTGTTAGCGATTCGTCGCCCCGGCGAACGCCGGGGCCCAGTGTCTTTGACGATCTGCAAGTCGCCAGGTCCCGGCTTTCGCCGGAATGACGGAACACGCTGAATCGGCATCAAGGTAAAACGTCAGTAATCGCGAATATCCAACGCGATAAAGCAACGCGCGCTATACCCTTGCTCCGTTGCCGGCCAATGCAATTGGCTTAGCAGATGATCGCCGCCTGGCCACGGCTGGTTATCCAGCAAGGCCTCGGCAACGACCGAGCCATCATCGGCGCGGCGATAGAACAGTCGCACCCAGTGCAATTCACCGCTCAATGATTCGTTGCGCAGGGCCTCCTGCAAGCCTGACAACAAACCTTCGGGCGCAGCAACGTCGTCACGACTGAACGCAAGCGGGCCGACGAATACATCCCAGTTCCGCACGCCCAGCTCCCAGCTTTGCAGTTGCATGCGCCGATCATCGGTGACGTACCAGCATGCCGCCAACAACACATACAGGGCATTGCGCTCGAACGCCTTCAGCGCATCGCGTATGCCGGCATCACCACGTCCATGGCCGGCAAAGCTTTCTTCGATATGGCGCTCTTCACTGATCACGACATCGATGTCCAGCCGACCAGGCTCGCCCTCGGCGCCGTCATGCCAACTGCCGCGCACAGCAGGAAAGTCGCCGTCCGTTACCAGCCAATCCTCATCCAGTTCCAGCTCCACATCGTGGCGCTCGAACAGACGCAGCAGGTCGGCTTGTACGGTGTTGTCGTTCATGGGGTTGCTCCTGATTTCATGCCGCGACAGCCTCTCATAAATAGATTGCTGCTTGCTTAAATCAGGTATTGATTCGAGCCAGCAAAAAATCGATCGCACTGCGGAGCTTGGCGGTGGGGCGCGCATCTTGCGCATAGATCAGATACATCGGCGAAGGCAAAAGCGACCATTCGGGAAGCACGGGAAGCAGCCGGCCCGCGTCGAGATCATCGGCAAGCACCGCTTCGGGTTGCAGTACGATGCCGGCGCCATTCAACGCGGCGATACGCAACGCATTGCCTTGATTTGCGGTGAAGCGGCCTCGCACCGTGACCTGGCATGTGGCCCCGCCGGGCCCAACCAGCAGCCATTGGTCAAATCGCCGCCAATACGATAGGCCGAGACAGTCGTGCGCACTCAATTGCTCTGGATGCTCGGGCCGGCCACGGCGATCCAGATAGCTTGCCGATGCGGCAAGCATTCGACGATAGGGGCGCAATGGGCGTGCGACGATGCCAGGCTCATTGATGTCGCCAATGTAGATGCCCAGGTCAAAACCTCCGTCGACAAGATTGGGCCGGCGATTGTCCAGGGTGAGTTCGACGCTAATGTCCGGATAGTTCGCCATGTAGTCGCTCAGTGCTGGCGCAAGGATGTGACTTCCGAAGCTGACCGGCGCCACCACACGCAGTTGGCCGCGCGGCGTTGCGTGCAGCTCCGATGCACTGGCTTCGGCGAGTGCCACTTCCGCGAGCACGTGTTTGCAGCGCTCGTAGTACAGCCGCCCCACGTCTGAAAGTTGCTGGCGCCGCGTGGTGCGGTGAAGCAGGCGCGCGCCCAGGCGTTGCTCGATGTCGTTGATGTGCTTGGCGACCATGGTTGCCGAAACCCGGCTTGCCTCGGCCGCGGCGGCGAAACTCCCGCTCTCCACCACCCGAACGAACATCTCCATATTGGCCAGCTTGTTCATGATTAAAAACCCATAGGTTCGGAATGGGTCAAATCATCCCATATTTATCAACCAAACCAGGGCGCGCACCATGGCGCGTTGCCGGCTCCGGCGTGCTTATCCCAGAGGGGTACCGTGCCAAACTTTCACCTCGATCTGCCCTCCGCTGATCTAACGAAGCTTTACAAGCGGCGGTGCCATACAGGAGCGAAAATCGTGAACGACGACCACGCGCCCTACCACGCACATATCTATTACGAGCCGTCGCAGCGGGCATTGGCCAATACGGCACGCACGCTTCTAAGCGATTTCATGGCGTCGCGAAAAATTCCTCAGCTGTTGTTTGTCGGTCAGCTGAAGGACGGCAAGGCGGGGCCGCATCCCATCCCGCAGTTTGAAATTCATTTCACGAAAGAGGCGCTGCCTGCAATTTGCGACTTCATCAGGGCATCAGGATTCAGAGCGCTCGTTCATCCGCTGACCGATGACGACCTGGCCGATCACACGCGCTTGGCCCACTGGATAGGCACGCCATTGGAACTCGATCTGACGACGCTTGATCCGCCGGGCAAAAACCAGGGTGTTGCGCGCTTCGGAAAAGCCGACTTCTGATATTGCTAGCGCGCCTCAAAAATCCACATCCAGCCCGCCATCCATAAAGCCACTGAAACGGCTGTCATGCACGCGCTTCGGCGACAACGTCTATGGCGTGGCTCTTACGTTCCGTTGCGGCATGGCGATGAACAGCTCTGACCCAACCATCGAGAACACCTGACGCCGCTCACGTCACGAGCGGCTGAACCGCTTCTTTTCCACCTTGGCTTTTTCAGGTGCCTGCCCCGTATGCGACGCATCACGTGCAAAGCTGTTGGTTGACTTGAAATCTTTAGCCTGCTCGACCGCAGAAGTAATCTTCTTGCCGGAGTAGACCGAATGAATAGTGGCTGCCGACAAGGGTTTGGGCGTGTCGTTCATTCGGATACCTGGCTGGGCGGTGACTGGATCAATCACCATACTCCTAAATGGTCAGCGGTGCAGTGCCGCCCTTTTTGACATCCAGGTTACGCCGGCAGTACACCATTCCGGCGTGCGCGGGGTGGTGTACCATGGGTTGCAAGCATCGGCTTGTTTTTCGCGTTCCGCGCGGCCATTCAGCGGTTGCCCGCCTCGCTCTTCATCTCACGCGCGAACCACGTCACCAGCCCGGTGACGCCTTCGGAAGCACTGATGCAACGCCCATCCACCCCCGCAGACATGATCCAGCCCAGTCGCCACGCGAAAGGCAAGCCACATTGCACACGTTGTGATGCCGTGTGCTGCCGACTGGTGGTTGTTTTGGAGCCCGGGGACAACATCCCCGATCACCTCACCACGCATCTTCCCCAGGGGCATCGCGTGATGGCCCATGGTGATGATGGGTGGTGCGTCGCGCTGGACCGCACCCACATGAACTGCGGTATTTATGAAAATCGCCCTGCTGTCTGCCGACGATTCTTCATGGGCGGCCCTTATTGCAAGGCCATTCGCGCCGAATACGCCAAACAAGGGCCTCGCAGCATTGAGATCACCCTGAAATAAGAGGACTCCATCATGACTAGCTCTCGCCTACCTGGCCCCCATGGGTCGCCATACACCGGCTCGGCCTCCCCCAAGACTCTATCCAGCGAACGCATTGCCGCGGATATCGCTGCATTCAACAAGGCTGGCGGACGCATTGAGGTCTTGGGCAACACGCCGCTTCACCGCAAATCTCCAGAAGCGGAAACATCCACGAACGCGAACAACGCCACGAACGCGCCGGTGCAATCCCCTGCCGGAAAATAAGCCTCGATATGCGGTGACGAAAACGGTATTGATCGCTCCCCCCTGTTGCATCCATTGAACGAGATATTCCACTTGGCAAAGACAAACTATTCATTTGAAAAACGTCAGCGCGAGCTGGCCAAGAAGAAACAACAGGACGCCAAGCAGGCAAAGAAGAAAGCGACACGCGAGAGCACAAAGCCTGGCGATACGCGACCGGATCCATCCGAAAACCAGGCATGAACGCGCCCGAGATCAAAGGGCCGCAGATATGGGTCGACGCCGATGCCTGCCCGGCGGTGATCAAGGAGATTCTGTTCCGTGCAGCTGACCGCGCAAAAATCCATGTCACGCTCATAGCGAATCGTCCGCTGTCGCGTCCTCCATCGCGCTATATCCGCGCGCTCACCGTAAACGGCGGGCTGGACGAAGCCGATAACGAAATCGTGCTGCGTCTGCAGGCCGGGGACCTTGTCGTTACCCAGGACATACCGCTGGCCGCGCGCGTGATCGACAAAGGGGGCGTGGCCATTCATCCGCGCGGCGAGCGCTACACGCCGGAGAACATGGCTGAGCGATTGTCGATGCGCAATTTCATGGAAGAACTACGCGGTGCCGGCGTGCAGACAGGCGGACCGTCCGCGTTTCATCCGCGTGACCGGCAAGCCTTTGCCAATCAGCTCGATCGCTGGTTGGCACAACACGCCAACGCAGCGCCAACTCGATGAGCGAATTCATGGGCGAATAGCCTGTGACGCGGCGACCCCAATGTGGCGATCATGCGATCATGTCGCATGACCGACTTCAACACACTTGCTCTCAAACCCGCCTTGCTCGCCAGCGTCGAAACGCTTGGCTATGGCGCGATGACACCGATCCAGGCACAAAGCCTTCCGGCCATGCTGGAAGGGCGTGACGTCATCGCCCAAGCACAAACCGGCAGCGGCAAGACCGCCGCCTTCGGCTTGAGCTTGCTGCAATCGCTGAGCGTGGAGACCATCCGCCTGCAGGCCTTGGTGCTGTGCCCCACACGCGAGCTGGCCGACCAGGTGAGCAAGGCTATTCGCAAGCTCGCCGCGAACATCCCCAACGTCAAGCTGCTGACCTTGTGCGGCGGCATGCCGTTAGGGCCGCAACTGGCCTCGCTGACGCATGATCCGCATATCGTGGTGGGCACGCCCGGACGCGTCCAGGAACACCTCAAGCGCGGCAGCCTGCACGGCGGCGGCATCAAGGTGCTGGTGCTGGACGAGGCGGACCGCATGCTGGATATGGGCTTCAGCGAAGCCATCGACGACATCGTCGGACGTATCGCCAAGCATCACCAGACACTGCTCTTCTCGGCCACCTATCCGGACGATATCCGCGAGGCGAGTCGCCGCATGCAGCGCAACCCCGTCGAAATCATCATCGAGGCGCCGGTTGATACAAAACCTGCGATCGAACAGCAATTCATCGACGTGGAGCCTGCCCGCAAGCTCGACGCGCTCGCCCAACTGCTTACCGGCGAACGTGGGCAGCACGCGCTGGTTTTCTGCAATATGCGACGCGATGTGGACGCCGTGGCGGAAGAGTTGGACCGCCGCGGCTTTTCCGCGCTGGCACTGCACGGCGACATGGAACAACGCGATCGCGATGAAGTGCTGGTGCAGTTCGCCAACCGCAGTTGCGCGGTACTGATAGCGACCGACGTCGCGGCGCGCGGACTCGACATCACTGCATTGCCGTTGGTGATCAGCTACGACGTCGCCCACGATCCCGATACGCACACCCATCGCATCGGCCGCACGGGCCGCGCCGGACAAACGGGCCTGGCGATAACGTTGTGCACGCCACGGGAAAAGCCCAAGGCCGAAAACATCGAACAGATACTCGGCAGACCGCTGCCGTGGCATCCCTTGAAGGTCTCATCGCCACGCGGCAAAACGCTGAACCTGGCACCGATGAAAACGCTGGTCATCGACGCCGGGCGCCAGGACAAGCTGCGTCCTGGCGACATCCTCGGTGCACTTACCGGCGACGCCGGACTCAAGGCGGACGACGTCGGCAAGATCGACGTTTTTGCTACGCGTGCCTACGTGGCGATTACCCGCTCGCTGGCGAACAAGGCCTTGGAACGCTTGCGAGCCGGGAAGATCAAAGGGCGCAATCTTCGAGTTCGGGCATTGCATTGATTGCGTGAGTAGATGCGTTGGAGGGATGAAACGTCGATCAGCAATGATCGTCTTAAGGAGGCTCTGATTTATTCCGCGCGGCCGGATGTCCGTGTAGGCTGGGATGAAATCCCAGCACCTGAAACCACAAGAAAGCTGGGATTTCATCCCAGCACGCGTTTGGATTGACCCTGATTGAATAAATCAGAGGCTCCCTAAATCACCGAGTCGTCATTCCGGCGAAGGCCGGAATGACGATTCGCTTCGAATTTGCATTGATGTGAACGGCGGATCTCGCTGGCATGGCAGGCGAAAAAACCTTGGGAAAACCCGTATTTCCCCATGTCGTCGCTAGCGTAAACTGAAATACATCGAATCCAGACCTCGGTATGCCATGAACGATCAGGCCACTTCGATATCGCACGCCGTTTCCGTTCGTGCTGTGAGCAAGACCTACAAGGGAGGCTTCCAGGCACTGAAGTCGATCGACCTCGATATCCGGCACGGCGAGATCTTTGCGCTGCTTGGCCCGAACGGCGCGGGCAAGACCACGCTGATCAGCATCATTTGCGGCATCGTCAAACCTAGCGGCGGCACCATAACGGCAGATGGCTACGACGTGTTGCGCGATTACCGGATCACGCGCGCGAAGATCGGCCTTGTGCCGCAAGAGCTGTCGACCGATGCGTTCGAAACGGTATGGGCAGCGGTCAGGTTCAGTCGAGGCTTGTATGGGCGGCCTCGAAATGACAAGCATATCGAAAAGGTGCTGCGCGATCTGTCGCTCTGGGACAAGAAAGACGCGAAGATCATGACCCTTTCGGGCGGCATGAAACGCCGCGTATTGATTGCCAAGGCACTGGCCCACGAGCCAAGCATTCTGTTTCTGGATGAGCCCACGGCAGGCGTGGACGTTGAGCTTCGACACGATATGTGGCGCATGGTGCGTGGACTGCGTGAAACCGGCGTTACCGTGATTCTGACCACGCACTATATCGACGAGGCGGAAGAAATGGCCGATCGCGTCGGCGTCATCACGCGTGGCGAATTGATCCTGGTGGAAGAGAAGCGGGCGCTGATGCGCAAGCTTGGGAAGAAGCAGCTGGTCATCAATCTCCAAACGCCCATGCAGGCGCTCCCTGAAGCGCTTAACGGGTATGCGCTGGAGCTTGCCGACGATGGCACGACACTGACTTACACGTTTGATGCCCAAAGCGACGATACGGGCATTACGGTGTTGTTGCGCAAGCTGGACGATCTAGGGCTTGGCTTCAAAGATCTACATACCTTGGAAAGTTCACTCGAAGACATCTTCGTCAGTCTGGTACGGGGTACGCCATGAACATTCCTGCGATCCACGCCATTTATCGCTTCGAGATGGCCCGTACGTTCCGCACGCTGACACAGAGCATTGTTTCGCCGGTGCTGTCGACGTCGCTGTACTTCATCGTGTTCGGCACGGCGATTGGTTCGCGCATGGGTCATATCGGTGGCACGAGTTATGGCGCCTTTATCATTCCCGGGCTGATCATGCTGTCGCTTCTCAACGAGAGCATCTCCAACGCCTCGTTCGGCATTTACCTGCCCAAATGGTCCGGCACCATCTACGAGCTGCTTTCCGCGCCGGTTTCACCGCTTGAGGCGGTACTGGGCTATGTCGGGGCTGCGTCTACCAAATCGGTCATGCTGGGTTTGCTTATTCTTCTTACCGCACGCTTCTTCGTGCCTTACAGCATTTTGCACCCGGTATGGATGCTAGCCTTTTTGCTGCTGACTGCCGTCACCTTTTGCTCGTTCGGTTTCATCATCGGGCTGTGGGCCGACGACTTCCAGAAACTCCAGGTGATACCGTTGATGATCGTCACGCCGCTGACGTTTCTCGGCGGAGCCTTTTATTCGATCGACATGCTGCCACCGTTCTGGCAGAAGCTCGCGCTGTTCAATCCCGTGGTGTATCTCATTAGCGGATTTCGATGGAGCTTCTATGGCCAATCCGACGTCAACGTCACATTGAGTGCGAGCATGACGATGGCGTTTCTTCTGCTATGCGCCGTGGTTATCGCGTGGATCTTCCGTACTGGCTACAAGCTGCGCTCATAGACGGTTGCTTGCGCATCACCGGTCATGACTTGGCTATACGCAGAGCCTACGTTTTGTCGGCAGGCAGACTTTGTCTACTTCAGTGACTTGGCCATGATGAACGTCTTTTGCTTGTGGAAATTCCTGGCTTCAATGGTCTCGTAGCCAAGCTTTTGGTAATACGCCTCATGCTCATGCGTGCAAAGGTGCAGTGTTTCGTAGCCTGCGACGGACGCAGCGTTTTCAACCTCCCGAATAAGCAGTGAAGCGATGCCGCGGGAGCGGTGCTCGGGCTCGACGTAGACACCGGCCAGCCAGGGTGTCCGCTCGATATCCGGGAAAAGACGCGTTTTTTCCTGCAAGGTTGCGGCACCAAGCAGCAAGCCCGACTCCATTGCAATAAATGTTTCGGGCATGGCGTTCGTTGGTGATGCGTAGATCTCCGCCAGATGCGCCGTGATCTCGGCAAGCGTCTCTTCTGGATTTATATAGCCCCACGTATCGAAATAGATTTTCGCCAATTGAGGCACGTGTTCGGTGTGTTGTCTTAGGGTGGACACGATCATGGGGAAGCGTTCCAGGGGGTCACTCGGGGCGGCTCGTCATTCCGGCGAAGGCCCATTGCTGTCCGGGGAAAATTCACAGCGCTCCAGACATGCATCTGCCACTCAACCGAAGCCTCTATGTTTGCCAGCCAATTTAACGCTAGCGATTCGTCGCCCCGGCGAACGCCGGGGCCCAGTGTCTTTGACGATCTGCAAGTCGCTGGGTCCCGGCTTTCGCCGGGACGACGACCCTTTTAGCCATGTCGCTAGAACAAGCAAAACTTTCCCCGGACAGCAGTGGGCGAAGGCCGGAATGACGACTCGCTTCGAAATGTAAAGGCGAACACTTCCAAACGGCCACACCAACGTGGCTGTTTTCTTTGCTACGGACTTGCAGCGCAACGATCACCTCTTGACATATTTAGATGATTAGCTAATTATCACATCATGAACAAAGTATTCAGAGCCCTTTCCGATCCCACCCGGCGGCAGGTGCTGCAGCTCCTGCGTAAAGGGCCGCTAAGCGCTGGCGAGCTCAGCGACCCGTTCGACGTCTCCAAGCCGACGATGTCGGCGCACTTCGCGGTGCTGAAGGAGGCCGACCTGGTGCACGCCGAGAAAGACGGCAAGTCCGTCATCTACCACCTGAAACTCTCAGTGCTCGAAGAGGCGCTGCTGGGCTTCATCCATTCATTCGACCTGGGCACGGAGACACCGAAGCCCAACGAGGAGACTGAACGATGAAAAAGGAACTGATCGGGGCACTCGCCTGGGCCTTCGTCATGCTCGTCCTGGCGCTCGGCATGAGCGTGGCGAACAAGCTGGGCTACATCGAACGCGACACGGTCTTGCGAGTGGCCGTCGGCGTTATCGGGCTCTGGCTGGCCTGGTATGGCAACCGGCTGCCCAAAACTTTCGTCCGTAGCGCCCAAGGGCGCCAGGCCCAGCGGGTCTCCGCTTGGTCCATGGTGCTGAGCGGCCTCGTCTACGCCGGACTGTGGGCGTTCGCCCCGATTCCGGTAGCGACATGGGGCGGAGTCAGCGCGGTCTTGTTAGGGATCGTGGTGACGCTCGGCTATTGCCTGTCGCTGCCGCCCAAATTGAAAGCTCACTAATTCCGGTGCTGCCGGCCGCTAACGTGGCTTGGCGGCTCCCACCGCCAAACCGCGCCTGTATCAGTGACCATGCATCATGTCCGCAGGCGTTCCGTCAGACCAATTAGGCGCCGGGACCAGGAACACAAGAATCGGCGGCAACCCTTTCACTTGGGTGGGTTCCTTCGGAGAGAAGAACCAATAGGGGCTGGACATAACCGGCGAGCCCTCCGCGCCAGAACCCCAATCGTTGGCGTCTTTGACCAGAGTGTCGAACATGAGATGAGGCATGTTGTGGCCCCCTTCGTCGGTCAGATACGACGACTTCGACATCATGTAATCCATGGCGCCGCTTTCGAGATCCGGCAATTGCTTGCTTGCGTACGCGGCTTTGAGTGCCGACAGCATCTCCGCCTTGGAGCGACCAGCCATCGCCATCTTCGCGCGTAGATAAAAGATCGGCACGATCGAACGCGCAGCCTGGGGGTTCAGACAGTCGGCAGCCCTTATTTTCGGGTTCCAGAATTCGGGCCAGTCGAACGGTCCCATCCAGCTTCTAGCCACCACGCAGACAAATCCGTTCTTGCCTTCGACCGCTGTCTCGTAGCCCTGGCGCTCCAGCACCAGGACTGTCGCATCACGGGATATGGATGCCGGCGCTGCACTGCGCGCCAGGGCGATCTCCGCTCCCCGATCTGCCATGAGGTATTGGTCGATCGGCGCCATCTTCGGATAGTTCGGCGTGGCATCCTGTGCCATCACCTGGTGCACCGTGCCGAGTCCAACCAGTAGTACGAAGCTTGTGATGACGATCGCGCCCATCGTGTTCTTGCGCATGATCTCTTCCTCACCATCGGTTATGTCACGCAGAAACGTGCCGTGCACCTGATCCTCTGCACAGCTGCTGCTGCACCGCTCAGTCTTCCGCGGGGGCGGGCACAAAGAAAATCTCTCGCACCTCGACCACGCCAGGCAGCGCCTTCGCGCCCTTGCGCACCCAGGCCATCACCTCGTCCAGATTCCCGGTTTCCAGTATCGAAAGACCACCCACGTACTCTTTCGCCTCCAGGTACGGCCCATCGGTAACGACTACCTCGCCATCGGGCTGCGAGCGCACTGTCACGGCCTTCGGACTCAAGCCGCAAGCAAACTTCCTGACACCGGCAGCGACCATTTCCCGGTTGAGCGCGTGGATGGCTTCGACAGTCGCCTCGGTGACGAGGGACGGGTCAAAGTTCTCAGGGAGGTAGGTAGAGATCAGATATTGCGGCATGGTCGTCTCCTGGAAGGGTCTTCAGCCGGGCTGGTTGCCGACCTTCACAGTAGCAACGAACGACGAGGCCGAATTTCGACACGTTGCCCAAAAAAATTTGGGCTCTGTTCGCATGGAGAGTGGATTGACTCACGTGGCGATAGCCAACATGCGCCAGGAAGCGGCTTTCTCTCTCGCTCTTTTGCATCCAGCTTATTGGGACTCGGCGCGAAAATGGGCGTGCGCTTGGTATGCCAGGCACCCATCACGGGAGATGAGTCGATGGTCAGAATCATAGATCGTGTAACACGCCTGTACATTTCCAATGGGCGCGGCACCATCCAGTCCCAGCAGAAGCGTATAAAGAGTGTCGCTCAGCACGAGTTCGATAACGTGACGCAACTTCCGCCGCTGACGTTCCGTCAGCGCCATGTCTGCGATACACCGTGTGACGTGGGAATCTTCGCGATCGAGAAGTTCGAGAATGATCTGCTTCTCCGCCTTCCACAGCGATACAAATTCCGTGGCATCCATAATGGGGATTGAATTCCCTGAACTTGAAGAGGAAAGCGCCGCCATACGTTGCATGCGACGCTTTCCGTATGGGTGCTGGTCGAATCGCCTTATTGGTGACGCAGCGCGTTTACGATCACACCATTCTTGTTGAGCAAGAGAAGGATTTGCTCCGAACCATTCTTGTGTTGAACGTTATAGCTATCCCAGCCGAAGTCCGTGACGCCGGCAAACTTATAGGATTGAACCGGTCCGAGGGTGGCGAGATATTTCTTCATCGAGGCCTGTTGGTCGGCACGAATCTGCGCAAGCTCCGGGCTCATTCCCACGCCGCTGTCTGAATCACTCAACATCAAGCGGATGGCCTTGTCACTACCGGGAAAGGGCTTCTGATCCTTGATCCTGGCTGCCAGTGCTTCACGAATTTGATCCGCGGTGACCTGATTTACACGAGAAGCTGTGATAACCGCCCTCCCATTGAGATGCACGATCAAGGTCATGGCGTGATTTTCCGCGCCGCTGACGAACTCGATCGTGGCGCCGAGACCCGGCACCAGGAACTCCGTATTACTGATGGGGGAAACATCAATGGGTCCCTGTACCGCAGCCTGGCCCATGGGCAAAACGGTCAGCCCGTTCCCTTTGCGCGTCACCGTGATCAAGGAAAGATCACTGACTTGATAGAAGCCTTCGTATTCTTCAAGAAGGCTCGGGCTTATCGTAACGGCGCTTTTCGTGCTTGGCGCATGGACGGCAGGTGGTGTTACTTGAGCCGCAAATGCCGCCATGCCAACAGAAACGCTGATCAGGGCCAACGCCGACGCACGTGCCCATTTTTGAGGCTTCGACAACATGATCTTGATCCTCCGCTCAAGAAACGACCTGGATTCCGACATCGCCGTTACCGCACCGACGTAACCGGACTGGTTTTGCCCTACCTGAATCAATGTTTCGCAATACTCCCCGACATCTCCACCGCCGCGCAGAACGCGGGCGTCGCAATCCACTTCGATGGCGCATCGAAGACGATGGAACTGCCACCAGAGCAAAGGGCTCCATGGCATGGCCACCAGGAGCATCAGCGCGATGGCAACAAGCAACGGATCACGCGCCTTCAAGTGCGACTGCTCATGGGCGATGACGTATTGCTGCTGTCCCTGCGACTCCTGCAGCAACCAGGCAGGCACGACGATGCGCGAACGAATCAATCCAACGACGGCAGGCCCCACGCTGTCGGAAACAAGCACCGGCACACCGCACAAATACCCTCGGTTCCAGTTGCGTTTACGCCTATAAAACAAAGCGGTGCTCAAACCCAGAAAGAGCACGAGGGTGATCGAACTGGCTAGCCAGAGATCGCGCAATATCGCATTGATTTGTGTAGACGACGTGTACGACTTTGCGCCACCCCAATCGATAACCGTCGACGCCAACGGGATTGATGTCGTGTCGCGTAGGGCAAATGGTGCAGTAGATGCCGCTGGCCGGAGGAACCCAGGCAGTTGTATGGAGACCGTTGCAATAACGATTGGCAGAAGTAACGACGCCACGATGGCAGTCATCCAAGCCCAGCGGGTAGGTGTCCGACGATACTTGGCCGCCTGTTCGGCTATCAGGGCTGCCATGCTAAGCGGAATCGCGACGAGAACGGCATAGATCATCCAGGCAAGCATCACGGCTTCTCCTTGTCGGATCGTTCGGACAGCAACTTACGCATGCGGCTGATCTGCTCCGAACTCAGCTTCTGATCAGAAACCAAATGCGAGAACAGCAATTCCGTCGAACCTTTGAACAGCTTGTTCGTCAGGTGCTGTAGTGCATTCTTGCGCGCGGCCTGCTGTTTGACGCTGGCGAAGTAGCGGTGCCCACGCCCTTCCTCATCGTGACTGACGTACCCCTTGGCTTCCAGCGTACGCAGCACGGTAAGCACCGTGGTATAGGCAAGCTTGTCGCTCAAGCGCTCGCGAACATCCGTCACCAAGGAGGGGCCATGTTCCCACAGCACCTGCATGACGTCCGCCTCACGGTCGGTGAGAGAGATATTCATGACATGATTCCCGCATGGCAATCTACTAAAGACGTAGTAGATACTAACCAGCCCAACGGGATTGTCAACTATATCTATAGTACATGTGCGGCGGTTCAGGAATGAGCGGCAAGAAACCTTAGGAGCATCGACTGGCCAGCTGGTCATCAAGCGCCCGCTTCGGGTCGAAAGTGGATGCTTTTAAAGACTTGGCCATGATGAACGTTTTTCCCCTCACCTCACCGGGCGCGCCTAAACCACCCGAGAACGCGTTGCACCCACGCGTTTGCCTCGCCCGGGTTCCACACGAAAGTCGCTACGCTTTCCGGTGGCATCGTGTAGTCAAAACGCGTCTGATCCTGCGCGATGGAGACGGAGCGCGCTTCCACGTTGCTGTTCACCATCACCAGCACGATCGATCCATCGGATGCATTCTGGAATGCCACATTGGCGAGGCCCTTGTCGTCGGTCTTCGTGGATTCGACCCGGACGGCGCCGGGCAAGACGAATCGACTGAAGTGTGCAAACGCGTAGTATTCGTCGTTGCGAGTCACCGCGCCCGTGTGCGAGTCGATCGTGACCACACCCTTGCACGCCGCACAACCGCCGAAATGCGGACCGTGTTGCTCGTCGAGCACCAGGTTCCAATAGATGACACCACGCGCCCACTGCCTGGTTCCGGTCACCAACAGCTCGCGCGTAAACCAGAGCAGCTCACCGTTTGCGGCGGATGCCCAATCGCCCCCGGAACACTCGGTGATGTAGGTGTCTTTTTGCGGGTACGCGCGATGGACGCGACCTTGCGCATACTGGCTGCCTTCATAGCAATGCCAGGCAACGCCATCGACATAGCGCGCGGCATCCGGGTTTGCCAACAAGGCCAGGGGTTGCTCGGGCTGGTTCCAGTTGTGATCCCATTCGAGAATCTGTGTTTTTTGCGTGCGGCTTGCCAGCTTCGGGCCGAGATACTGCGCGATGATGCGCGCCCGCGTGTCCTCCGGTACTTCCATGCCGGGATAGGTAACGGGTACGAAGCCTGGCTCGTTCTGCAAGGTCACGGCGAAGATCGGGATGCCATAACCGAGATACGCGTCGAGATACTTGACGAGATAGTCCGCATACGCACTTTCATACTGCGGCAGCAACTCCCCGCCAATAAGGTTTTCGCTGGTTTTCATCCACGCTGGTGCGCTCCATGGCGATGCGACGATGTGCAGCCCCGGATCGATGGACAGAACCTCGCGCACCATCGGTATCACATCGTGCACCGTGGGCGTGACGTTGAAATGCTGTAGCTGCGGATCGACCTGGCCGAAGGGAACATCATCCAGGGTATACGGCTTCAACGAGAAGTCCGAAGCGCCAATGGTCAGGCGCATCATGTTCAAACCGAGATTGGGCGGCGGCCCGTACAGCTCATGCAGCAAGGCCCTGCGCTGCAAAAAGTTAAGCTTGTTCTTCAGCAGCCACGCCGAAGAATCCGTCATGGCCGCGCCAAAACCGACCATGGTTTGAAATCGCTTCTGCAGGTCGATGACCACGTCGGCCGGCGACGAACCGCGAGCACTCATGGCAATGTCGGGCTGCTGCTGCAACGTCAATCGACGATTTGCCGTGCTCAGCCACAGCTGGACGGTGGGCAAGGTCGACCGTGTCGAAGGGGCCGCTTTAGGTTTGGCCGCGGGATACGTGAAGCGCGGCGCATAAAGAGCGGCCAGCGCGAGCAGGATGAGTAAAGCGATGAAGACGATGGCTGTGCGAGGGGAATCCGACCTGCGCTCATTCATGGGACGCAAGTCACCCGTGGCTCACGTGGCGGTTCACTTGGATCATGCAGCTTCCTGGCTTCCTCGGAAAAAGGGGCGACGTGCTTTTTCTACATGGGAAACACGCTATGGGCCAGCCCTGTTTCCGCGGACGGTTTCACTAATCTCCGCACTCATTCTCTCGAATGTTTCGGGTGAGCGATACCGGCATGTCCGTTGCCGCTAGCACGCCGCCCCATCTGAACGGTGTACGACGGGCGTGGCGTCGCTGGATGCAACGGGGCCCGACGCGCATCGACAGTCAGCAGGGATAGAGCCTGGCTATGCTAAATCAGCGGTGCAACCGAAGCGGGAAAGGTCTGCGGGTCGCGGACTGACGGGTCCACCTGAGGGTGTAAGCATGCGAACAGATCGCTGGGTCGTCGCGTTTGCCATCACAATCCTTTGTGTTTTCCTTCAGGCGTGCTCCACGCTCCCGCCCAGTACGCAGAAAGCACAGACGCACCACCTACCGGCCGCTGCCGATACGGCATCGGCGCGGTACACCCATGCGGAGGTGAACAAGCACCCGCACCAATCCGGCTTTCGATTGCTGACACTGAGCACGAACGCACTACTCAGTCGCGTGGCACTGGCCGATCATGCCGCGCACTCGATCGATGTGCAGTACTACATCTTCGCCAACGACATGACCGGGCATCTGATGATGCAGCATCTCCTTGCCGCTGCCGACCGCGGCGTGCGTGTCCGGATGCTTATCGACGATGACAATTTCGATGACAAGGATCATCTGTTCGAGGCACTGAACTCGCATCCGAACATCGAAATTCGACTGTTCAATCCCTTCCGCACGCGCAACCCCACCCTGCTGTCCCGTGCCGTCCAGTTCATGATGGAGTGGCGACGCCTCAATCGGCGCATGCATAACAAAGCGTTCATCGTCGACAACAACGTGGCCATCATCGGCGGACGCAACATTGGCGATCCTTACTTCGATGCGGGCAGCGACACGCACTTCCGCGACCTCGACGTGGTGGCCATCGGTCCCGTCGTACAACAGGCTTCCGATGCGTTCGATGCCTACTGGAACTGCGATGCCGCTTATCCACTCGACCAGCTCAAAAAAACGGATGAATCCGGCCAACGCCTCGCTGCCGCACGGTTGATCCTCCAGAAAGACGTGCGGAAATTCGCGCAATCCGACTATGCGCAGGCTGCGCTGGACGAGCTGCCCGACGGACCGACCGCCGACAAGCGCGGGGCATGGTTTTGGGGCAATGCCGAATTCGTGGCCGATCAGCCGGAGAAAATCGAGACCGACGGCGACGTGCCGGCATTGCGCATCGGCCCACGGCTCAAGACCATGCTGGACGGCGCCCAGCACGAGATACTTGCGACGACGCCTTACTTCATCCCTGGCGATGCCGGCACCAAGCACCTGGTATCGCGAGCTCAGGGTGGCGTATCCATCAAGATACTGACGAACTCACTTGCGTCGACAGACGAAACAGCGGCCCATGCCGGCTACGTGCACTATCGCAAGGCGCTGGTCGAAGGCGGCGTGCAACTCTACGAACTCAAACCAACGTCGGGCCAGAGCCAGCCAACCACATCCGCTGGCAAATCGTCGGGGATCAGCCTTCACGCCAAGACCATTGTCGTGGACGACCGTGAGGTCTTCATAGGCTCTCTCAACATGGATCAGCGCTCCAAGCTGCTCAATACCGAAATGGGCGTCATCGTGGATTCGCCTAGATTGGCCCAGGCCATCAGCGACTTCTTCCACACCGCGACGCAACCTTCCAATGCGTACCAAGTCATGATCGACCCGACCACCCACCAGCTCGTCTGGCGGGCCGAGGACCATGGCAAGCCGGTCACTTTTCAGAGCGAACCCGGCGCAACCACCAAGCGACGCACGGAAGTGACGCTGCTGCGCCAGCTTCCCATCGATGGTTTGCTTTAGCTACCGCGCGGACAGTGCCCGGTCGACCTGGCGAGCACGCATGAAATAGTTCGTCCGCATGACCAGCAAGCCATCTTTTCCGGAATAGACCGCCGTCTCGATGATGCTACGGCCATCCGGCATGACGGCATAGATTCGCGTCGAAACGAGTACGCCATTTTTCTGCAGCGCCATGATCAGGACGTTGGGAGCAGGCAGCTTGAACGACGCGGTATCCGCTTCGGGACTGTTCTTGACGGCAGATGGCGTTCCATCGAGTGCAGCGGTACCCGCGGAATGAACCTCCTGGCCGGGTGCATAAACAATGTTGCGTCAAAAACATCGAACTGGCTTCTGCAAGCATTTGAGTGGAGGTCGATACGTCGATCCACAGTCACATCAATGCGTTTTCGAAGCGATTCGTCATTCCGGCGAAAGCCCACTGCTGTCCGGGGAAGTTTCGTAGTACCTCACCGTCATTCCGGCGAAGGCCGAGGCGCTTTACAACAGCGAAGCTGGTCAATCCATCTATATCAGTGCGGGGTACCAGTCGATCCAATGAGGATTCTCCTCTTCGATCAGCCGGACTTTCCAGTCTTGTTTCCAGCCCTTGATCATTTTTTCTCGAAGAATGCCGGACTCCATTGTTTCATGAAGTTCAAACCAGACCAGCCGATGCACGCTATATCGGTTTGTAAAGCCGTCTGTGACGTCGTTTTTGTGCTGCCATATGCGTCGGATCAGGTTGCCGGTAACGCCAACGTACAGCGTGCCTCTTCGGCGACTGGCGAGTATGTAGGTGCAAGGTAATCGCCGGTCCACGGCCAGACTCTACATGGATTGACCAGCTTCGCTGTTGTAAAGCGCCTCGGCCTTCGCCGGAATGACGATAAGGCAAGATTGAAGACTATGGTGAGAACAAGGTTCTCGCCGCATTCCTTTGCAAAAACTGCCTATAGAAGGACAGTTTTCTGAGTTCGGCAAAATCTTCCCCGGACAGTAGTGGGCGAAACGCAGAATGGCGAATAAGGGTCACGGGCATTGCTGCCTACATTCCTTGAACAGCCTCAACCCAGCCTGTTATGCGTGACTGAGCACAGCAGCAGCAATCACCAGGGTCGACCCGACGCCAACCAAGAAGGACAGCGTTCGAACAACAGGGATGCCGGCGGCGTAGACGAGGTAGTGGACAAGCCGCGTACCCAAATAGATCTTGGACGCCAGGATGGTCGCCGGAGTGCTCGCGTCGAGCATGGCCAGGATGATCACCAGTGGTGCGAACACAGCAAGGTTTTCCACCGCATTGGCGTGGGCCCGCTGTGCCCGTTCGGCCCAGGCCGGGTCGGGTGGATACATTGGATCGGCAGGATTGGCCAAGGTCTGCCAGGCCCCGCGCGTGAACATTCTCGCCGTTATATAAGGGATCCACATCAAGACCGTCGCAGTGGCGACGAGTGCCAGGAAATAGAGTTCCGGAGTGAGTTTCATGCGTCGGGGCCTCTTGTCGCTGGCGACGATTACGCTTGCGGAATCAATCGGCCCAGTGGGATCAGCGGACCGACCGGCTTCAGGTCGTACGCCATCAGGCCGGCAGTCACCAGCGGCAATGTATTTATCGTCGCCTTGGCCTGGTCGATCGACTCGACGTTCATGAGAAAGATCGGACCCGACTTCTCGACAAACCAGAACTGCTCGACCTTGCCATCGAGATAAAGCTGGAGCGTGTGTGGCACTTCGTCCGACATGTACGGCTTGAGTACGTCGGGAGTAAGGGCAACTTGCGGAACGGCGATAGCCATGACTTTCATGATTGATTCCTCGCTGGATGGGTGTTGCGCTGTGCAACGAGGAACAATCTAGTCGCCGGCCCGCCAACGCGGTATCGTCGTAAATGACAACTTTAGGGTCATTTACGCCATGCGCATTGCACTGCTCGCTCTGGATGGATTGTTCGACACGGGGTTAACCGTGGTGCTCGATGCGTTCGGGATCGCAAACCGGTTTGCGGCCCAGCTCATGGGCCAGACGCCGCCTTTCAACGTGTCGATCGTCGGCGTGCGCAAGAAGGTGCGGTCCGGCCATGGGCTACCCATACCCGTGCAAGCCATAACGCCGAACTTGAGGCCGGATTGGGTGCTCGTTCCGGCGTTGAATGCCTCGACACCCGATCTGCTGATTCCGGCCCTGGCGCGAAAGGACGTCGCCGACGCCAGAGCGCACTTGCTGGCATGGCATGCGCAAGGCGCGCACATTGCGGCATCCTGCATCGGATCGTTTCTGCTGGCGGAAACCGGACTTCTCGATCATCAGGAAGCGACAACCACCTGGTGGCTTGCGCCACTGTTCCGGCAGCGCTATCCAAACGTCTCGCTGGACGAATCGCGCATGCTCGTGCCATCCGGCCGAATGGTGACCGCAGGCGCCGCCATGGGCCATCTCGATCTTGCGCTTTGGTTGATACGCAAAGGCAGCCCTGAGCTCGCATCGATGGTCTCGCGCTACCTGCTTGCCGATATCCGTTCTTCGCAGGCGCCTTACATCATCCCCAATCATCTGGCGCAGGCGGACCCGCTTATTTTGCGTTTCGAACGATGGGCGCGTGAGCACCTCAAGCAAGGTTTTTCGCTGCAGGAAGCCGCCAACGCACTGGCAACCAGCGCACGCACCTTGCAGCGTCGCTGCCAGGCCGTGCTCGGCAAGTCGCCGCTCGATTACTTTCAAGACTTGCGCGTGGAACGCGCGCGATCGCTGGTCCAAGGTAGCGGCCTCGATCTCGAAGCCATTGCCACCGAAGTCGGTTACGCCGACGGTGCAACATTGCGAACACTGCTGCGCCAGCGCCTGGGCCGGGGCGTGCGCGAACTTCGCGCCGATTTGCGCTGACGGTCCGCATGTCTTTGGTAACCGAAACAACTGTCGCGCGAATGTACTTAGTGAACGAGGCTTTCACTGCAGCGACGTAAGCACCATGCGCATAACCGATTTCGTAAGCAAGTTCGGCATTTCACCGCTTCCCGTTCCGCACGCATGGTACGCATTACCTTTGCGTCTCATCGTAGGCTATGGATTCATGGAGCATGGCTACGCGAAGCTTGCACGCGGGCCAGAGGCTTTCATCGGCATCCTGCATGCCATGGGGATGCCGCTTGCTGATCTATTTGGATGGGCAACCATCATCATCGAAGTGCTTGGCGGCTTGATGATCCTGCTGGGAGCGTTGGTGCCCATTGCCTCGCTGCCGATGATCGCCGTTCTATTGGTCGCAACCTTCACCGTCCATCTACCCTATGGATTCAGTTCCATCAAATTGATGTCTTTCGATGCGTCGGGTGCCCACTTCGGGCAACCCGGTTACGAAACCGACATGCTGTATTTGGCAGCGTTGCTGGCGTTGTGCTTTGGCGGAGCCGGTCCACTGTCGCTGGATGGGTGGCTCAGTGCGCGGCGAAGGCAAGCGTAGCGGTGTGTTTGGCTTGAATGGCCTCGAAATGAAAATGCGCTCGGCCACCTTCGTCATTCCGGCGAAAGCCGGACGGAGCGCGACCAGTCAACGAAACTTCCGCGGGACAAACCTTTTTTGCTTTTCACGAACATAGTTTTCAATCCGGACAACGGCTGCAGCGACCTTTTCCCTCAATGGATTGGGCTCTCCGCCGTTGCCGGATTGCCCGTTGGCGGGAAGATCAAAAACCACACGCTCATACTGTGCCTCTGGCTGCGCGTGGCCATACGGGGCGGGTGTCCCGAGCAGGCGCACGTACATGCCCATGGCTGTTTCCAGTTCATGCACGCAACCTAACAAGGCCTCGGTCAGATCGGCAATTTCTTGACCCCATAGCGCTTCCGCCTCACTTCGTATCGACCGCAATTGCACTGCGGATTTACGCACCGGCTCAAACCGTTTCTCAAACATGTGCAGATGAGCATTTCGACTTTCTGCAACGGTCGCCGTACCCGATGCATAACCGGCAGGGAACTCGCTTTCCAAAACTTCCCATCGACGCGCATCGTTGAACCCATCCCTGGTGTTGAAAGTCGCAATCAGGAGGCGGCGTCCCACGTCCAGATCAGTCCTGGCCCACTCAATCGCGCGCCACTTCGAAAACACGCGTGCACCTGCGTAAATGGCAAGCACTATTCCCGCCGCAATAACCAGGTCTCTTACGACAGACATCGTCCCAGGCCAATCGATTGCACACGATATTCCAGGCAAGTTTGTGGCGATCATTGGCAACCTCCCCCGGTGCACCCGAGAACTTAGAGGCAGGAAACGCTGAAGCGGGGTGCTCAGCGGCCGGCATGCTGGCGGCTTGGCAGACACGTGCATCTGCTGCCGTGTGCTGCAAGTCTAGGCTCCGTCGCGTTACCCCACCATTTACATGGATGAGCAACCCCAGCCCACGCTCCTTCGCTGTCGCCACGATAACAATATATAAACAACCAGCTGGACTGCTTAGGTCGCCATGCAGGAAAACGCCATGAATTGGCAGGAAGACGACATACCCATCGCCGGCCTGGGGAACCTCGGACACTAAGCCAAAGATCATTCTCGATCGATTCCAGCGTTATGTGACCACCTCTAGTCACCCAGCTTCGGAGCGCGCTTGTCCGCGCCATTTTGATGCAGGACCAGCGCATCAACACGGCCGTGCTCATCGCGCTCGAAATCGATTTTTGCATCGACTACCCGATAGAAAAATCTATCGCGTGCGCTGGCGTAGACCGGAAAGCTGGGCTGCCCGCCGAGCTTCACCATCAGCTGGCCGTTCTGCACGGTGACAACAAAAATGGCGTTGGGCGCCAATTGGTATCGTCCTGCGTAGTTGCCAAGCGTTGCCGGATCGATGGCCACTTCCTTGTTGCCGCGAAGGGCATCGGCCTCGGCGGTACTGAGTTTCGGCGCGACGTGATCGCCATGCTGATGCAGTACCAGGGTGTCCACCTTGCCTTGCGCGTCGTGTTTGAAGCTGATGCGGATGTCGCTGACGCTGGCAAAGAATTCGTCCTTGCCGCTTGCATACAACGGGAAGGCACCTTGTCCTGTCGCTTGCGCCACCAGCTGATTGTCTGCGCGAAATACGTTAAGCAGCATGGCGGGGGAAAGTCGATACGTGCCTTGATACTCATCAAGTACCTGTGTCGATAACGAGACATTCTTGTGCGCGGGTGCAAGTGGCCAAGCGGCGCGCAGGGTTGCGAAACCCAAGTCATCAACATCCGTTGCCGTATTGGTAAGTATGACGACGCCGTGCCGGCGGTCGGCCGTGAATCCGATGAAGCTTGCGTAGCCTCCCGTCATGCCGTTGTGCCAGATGACGTCGCCATCCGGTCCATGCTGGGTCATCCAGATCAAACCGATCCTGTTTTCCGGGCCGGGACCGGAGGTTCGCGGGGTTTGTGCCAATTGCATCGCGGTGTACAAGGGCGATGGCGTCAATCCCATATTCGCCTTCAAATAGCGCAACATGTCGTTGCCCGTACTGCGAATGCCGCCTGCACCCACGAACAGATTCACATTCCAGTTGCCGACGGGTTTACCCGTTGCGTCGTGTCCTTGCGCAAGGCGGCTTCGCATGGCGGCATCGATCGTGGTGGCGGTACTGTCCATGCCAAGAGGCATGAATATCCATGCTTGCACGAGCTTGTCGTAACTGCTCCCTGCGTGGCGACCCAATGCGTAGCCAAGCAGCGCCGCGCCAAGATTGGAGTATTCGTAGTTCTCTCCTGGGTCGCGCGGTAGCGAATACGTCGCGAGAAAGGCTTTAAGCAGATCGAGGCTGTAGTCGGCATAGGGATCGTCCATGTGGGCCGGATGGAAATTCGTGGGCAGGCGTGGAAGCCCGGAATCCTGCATTCCCAATTCGCCTAGCGTGATCGGCTTTCCGTTGCGCGAAGGTATCTTGAAATCCGGCAACAAACTTGCCACCGGTTGATCCAGACGCAGCTCGTTTTTTGTCACGGCTTCGGCGAGCAGGGTTGCGGTAAATGTCTTCGTGATCGAGCCGATCTCAAAGACCGTATCGGCCGTCGGTGCCTTGCCGTCGGTAAGCTTGCCGTACGTGTAGATTTGGCTGTGGTCGCCATCGACCACGCCAATCACCAGGGCTGGATATTCACCGTCATTGACGCGCTGCTGCGCGGCTGCGTCAACGCGTGGAGGAAGCGCTGGAGATGCTGCGCTGGTGGAACCGGCTACAGCAAGCAAAGCAATCGCGATCAACTTACGGTTCATGATGGTTTCCCTTTGAAGAATGAGCGGCCTCTTGGGCGGCTTCCAAGGTGGCGAGTTCAGAGCACGTTGCGTCGATTTCAGCCACGCGGCGGCGGAAGTTATGCTTGGCCGCGCGCTTGTTCAGGCGTTCGATAAGGACGCAAAGCACCAGCACGACAGCGAGATAGATGACCACGCCACGCGTCAAACCGTGGTTGCCTACGGTCACACCAGCGATGCCCAGCATGCAGGGTGCGATGTACCACCACACCACCTGCTCGAGCATGCGCGCCTGCGCCAACATGGCTTGCTTCTCGCGTTCCAGATATCGCTGCGGAGGCAAGCCAGGATCGTTGCGAGGCAGCAAGCGCCGCGCACGCCACAATCGCCATGGCACATAGAACAGCCACACAAGCAGGAGCGCGGCGGACGCTTCGGTCAACCATATGTGCGCATGCATGGCGTCGTGTAGCCAGCCGAACACCGTCGGCACCAGCGCAAGCGCAACGACGGTTTCCGTACCATCGCGCCACAAGATTCGTCGCCGCAATCGTTGTGCGCGTCGAAGCGTGTCCTGGACTGCGGAGGCGGGTAGCGGCGTCACCGCCGTACGCTGCCACTGATCTTGAAGATCTTTCCAGCTCATGGGTCAGGGCTCCAGGTAGCGCTGGCTGAATTGCTGTTTCAGGCGGGTCATGCGCACGGCGACCGCGCCGCTGCTGAGACCCAGCACGTCGGCGATCTGTTCGCGCGTCATGTCTTCCAGGTCCATCAGCAACAGTGCGCGATCGATGCTGCCCAGCGATGCGAGAAATTCGCGCAGCACATCCAACGAATCATGCGTTGCACCGCTATCCCCGAGGTTGTCGGGCACCTCGCCGCCCGGCGGCATGCGTCGCTTGCGGCGATGGCTGATGGCGGTGTTCAAAGCCACCCGGTATACCCAGGTGGATAACTGGGCACGGCCATCGAAACTGTCCAGGCTCAGCCACAGCTGTACGTGGATGTCTTGCAGCAAGTCCTGCCAGTCGGCCGGATCGGCATATTGGCGGGCCAGCCGTTCAAGACGTCCTTGATTGTCGTCCAGCAGGCGCTGGAAGCGTACGTCGCTCGTGGGCATGGTCCAGAATCCGTGGGCTTGCTATCAGGTGAGTCGCAATCGGACGGTCTTTTTTACAAGCGCTGGGGTTATGGTCCGCCCTTTGGCATATTCCTCCGTGCAAACTCATGTGGGATTCAGGGAGATAACGTGAGTGAGACGGCCAAGGATCTGGCGAATTTGTGCCACGCCTTCTATTTGCGCTCAATTTATGTCTTCTTCGGGTCGAAAGCAGACGCACCAAAGCCCGCAGTCGTTCTTTGCATGGTACCTAACGCTTGCGCTCACGCACGAGTTTGGTGAGGCAAAGCAGCGCCGAATTTGTTGCTGTGGAACCCTCTGTTATTTGCCCAGCTCGCCAGATACATATTCGGCCAGTTCTCTGGTGTTTCTTACAAACTCCGCTTCCAAATCAATGCTGCACTTATTTGCAATAACAATGATCGACCACAAACAGTCCGACAATTCGTGACCAAGCTTAGCTTTGCAGTCATCGATATCTCGGATACCTGCGTTTGCCTGGACCAGTTTTGCCAGATCGCCTACGTCCCCTACGAAACCAAGCGCAAGTTCTGCTGTGGTCCAGATGCGCCCCCACCTCTTGATCTCAAGCTGTTCGTAGAGCTCGTTTAGCTGTAGTGCTGACTTTTCAAGATCACCGAATTTCATGTTGATTGCACCTAACACTGGTTATACGGCGCGGCGACTACGGCTCCGCCCTGAGTTGAAAGCGGACTTTATCGCCAAACCACCTGGACAGCTCAGGATCGCCGGCTTTCATAAATCCTCTAAAGAAGCGACAGATACCGAAGCATCCCAATGGCAAAGTTGGACGTAATCGTCCCACCCATGATTGCTAGAACACACCGCCATAGCCGAAAGAGCTAAGTGCGAACGGAATTTCGGGTCTTCAAATATCGATTCCCACATGACTAGCCACAGTTCACGGGCGTTGTTTGTTCCAAACGTGAAGTTGTAATAGGCCCCATTGTCGTACCCACTATCAAATGAGTGTCCGTCCACGAGATCAGCGCGCATCGCCAACTGACGAAACGCCGCGCTCAGGCCAGCTAAGTCCATGCCGGGCGATCGTTCTGTCAGAACTTGAACGGATAGCGATCTCATTGCTGCACGCTCTCATTGCAGGCAAAGAATTGTCTGGCAAGGTCCACCTTGGGTCGAAAGCGGACCGATTTACGAAACCCAATCTGGAAAGTCAACCAGCACCTTCCATTTACCCTTGACGCGGCGCAGGTACACGTAAGAACCTCCTCCGCATAGGGAACCGCAGTAATGGGCCATGTAGACAATTGCGATTTCGCCATCCGGTGAATATCCCGGAAGGCTCACCGATGTCCAACCGGTAGCCCCAGGAAATGATTTGTAGAATTTCTTCCAAGCATCGTCCAGCGATACTTTGTTTGCTAAATTTGACTGCTGATCGAAGAACCGTTGGATTTCCTGCTCACGAATCAGTCTAGCCCTCTGGCACTCAAGAACTTCTGGAAGCAACGCAGCGGAGCCGTTTCTGCGTTCGAGATCGGAAAAAGCACCGGATTCATCAGCATCCCCCATGTCGTCAGCCGGTCGGGGAGCAGCAGTTGTAGACGACAGTACGACGTAACCATTCTTCGCTTGGCACAGCGAAATTAGGGCGACCTGTAACACCGCTGTGTCTTCTTGATGAGCCGTATGAACAGGTGCGCCAGCCAGTGATGACAGGCATGGCAATATTGTGAAGGTAAAGACCGCGACGTTGCGTTTAAGCATTCCTTCCCTCCAAGAATCTCGCTTAAATTGGATTGCTTGCCGGTGCTTTTGGCATCTCCGCTTTAGGTCGTAAGCGGACATATTCAATTCATCAATAACAAGGCAAGCCCACTCCGTCATCTAATTTTCGGCCAAAGGCACCCTCGCACTCATCGCTTCAAACCAACGGTCACTTGGGTAAGTGAAAAGCAAATAAGCACCGTAGAAAGTAATGAAAAGTGCGACCCAATCGATCACGACAAATAGCGGCGACGTCTGCCACCACGTTTCTGAAATATTGAACATAACGCCTATGCTGAGCGTTTTGATAGTGAGATAAGTAGCGCGCGCCCAGCTTCTACCGCGCGCAATGCGATGCAAGAAAAACCACGATAGAAGGATCGATATCGTTACCTCGATCACAACCCATGTCAGCCCTGTCTGTATGCGAAAGATCAACGTATTTACCAAGGCATCGACTTCGTTGATGCCAACGGCGATCCAAAGCGCAGTGATGCCCTGGCGCACTTCAATTGGCTTTTCGGGCTTGCCACCGTTCATGACCATGCTCCGCGCAAACCGCCGGCGTGACACCTTATCGACGAAACCTCGTCTTTGACAACACCATTACACCTATCCATAGATGCCCCCCATTTAGACATCACGACAATCGACTCATGGTTCAGAGTGCGGTACTGGAAAGCTCACTCTGCTCGGAAGCCGACATTACTAAGGGTTCAACGACAATAGTCCGCTGATCGCAAGCAAGCGGGCCAGAACGTAGTGACCGAAGGCAGCGAATTCATCCTCGGACAGCTCGAGGGCGGAGAGCTCGGATGGTTCATAATCCTTGAAGGTCACAAAGACGTCATGCTGCCATAGCCCAGGATTATCAGGTGCTTGATTCGCAACGTCATCAAGCACAACCCTTAGCTTCCCATTTGGTAGCTTCAAAACGCTGCAAGCGACAGCTCGCGCGCCTCTTTCGTTGTTGCTGCTGTCCATAAAGTCTCCCGTAAACCCGGCCGCCGCCCTCAAGCCCGATATTGACAAAGGTTCATCATGGGTCGAAGGTGGATACTTATTAACTAGTCACCGAAGAACGCATCCATCGCCAAGTCGCTCCAACCATGCTCATGCTTTGACCAATTCTTGGATGGACTGACTGGCAGGAACGCACTCCGGCAATATCCCTGTCGCTTCTCGAAATCGAATAAGGCATGCGGAAAGTCATTTATTAGAAGAACGACCTTGCGGCCGTCTTCTGACCAACCGATCTTTACGGTAGAAGCGAGCGCACCGTCCTTGATTTGGGAAACGTTGTAGACGTGCAAGACGTCCTGAATAGGGTTGCCAGCGGCAGACATGTCCAGTGCATAGAAGTAGCCGGTTTGGCCGTCATCTTCGAAAACAGCTGCAAAACGACCTTTTGGCGAACTTCCTTCAACGATAACGGGAGTACCAACCATCACCTCGTTTGCTGCAACCACTTCTATTGTCATATGACCTCTAAGTCCTTGGCCAAATTGTCCGCCTCGGATCGGAAGCGGACGCTACTCAGGGTGATACAGGAAACGGGAGTACCGTTGTGCGTAGAACTCATCAAGCGAACAACTACCCTCGAAAAGCTCTGACCACACCTCGTATGCGTCTACAAGAGGTTTCCCGTCCTGCTCATAACCGACTTGCTCAGGATATGCGATCCAAGCAGTGCCTCCTGAATAGGCTTTTGCTTCGGTACTCGCTTTCGCATGGGCTTCATCCGAAGAAGTAGCCTCGAAGACAACGATTCTCTCTTCGAAGATCGAAGTTCCATCACTTTTTTCGCCCCATTGGTAGATGGTGCGGATGCCATACCAAGCCATGTGCTTATCTCGAAATGTGTTTTAGCCAATCATCGCACCGCGTACTTAGAAGTGCCTGCTCTGGATCGGAAGCGGTCGGTACCGCACATCCCACTAGGCTACGGCTGCTGTCTAACCCCCAGCTCAATCAGCCTCGCGCGACAGGCGGCTGCAAGACCTTCATGATCGATTAGAAGGTCATATTCGCGCCCATTAACCAGCTTATAGCCAATGACCTGACCATCCATGAAGTAGTCGTCAACAGTCAGCCCGTCGCGAAACAACCATGCATCAATCTCTTGCTTAGTCTTCGGGACGTCCATTTCTTCCTCATGTGAGGGCCGCTTCGGGTTTCGGACCTATGATCCATCTTGAAAACTAATGCTTCTGGTCCGGCGGATGGAGACCAGACCAGATCTGGCTAACGTCTTCACTTCTCTCTGATGGATAGCCCGTGCGTGGCACATTTCCGCGCTGAGTCAGCATAAATAAACCCAAAAGCACGCCACCCACAATCGGGATGGCCCAAATGACCAGAATTTGCAGGATCTTTTGGCGGCCGCTTAAAGCCGAGCTGCTCGCAACAGCTACAGACACGACGAGATTCAGGATTGCCACAATGATCGAGGCATCTTTAATGACATCATGGACACTCATCGAACACCTCAGGGCTGGCTTTAACGAACCGTCCGCCTTAGATCGGAAGCGGACATGACAAACATTCCCATACCACCTAAAAGAGCCTTCCTGTATTTGGATCGGAGGCCAATTTTCTGCCATCTTCACGTTCGACTATCAAATTCCCCTTCCGAACAACGCTCTCAATCTATCAAGCGCTGGAAACCCCAGTTCTTGCGCGAAACCAAAGGCCTGTTCCGCTTCACTCGCACCACCGCCATACTCCCAAACATGCAGGTAAAACATGTGCATCAGCGCGTGGTAGACGCTTGGCCCGTGAACTTCAACATCCCGTGGTAAATCTCGATAGAAACTAACAAATTCGGGGCTATCGGATGCGATGTCCGCTCCATAGATTGCTCCGGAGTGTTCTCACATAGGCAGTATCACCCTGGGCTGCAACTCTTCCCAATGACCCGGATTTAGCGGAGATCCCTGTGTATAGAATGATGTCGGCTCTTTAAAGAGATAGCGCAATGTTTCGGGAGCGTTGAGTGTTTTCACAAAGCATAGGATGCGATTACTTAAATGCAATCACTCAAACTCCTGCTGTCGATCTGCCTCAGCTACGTGCATAACGTCGCTCGCATTCGTGGATACTTTGAGTTCGGATGTCTGTTTCGGATCGGGGGCGGACATTGGGGTCGATGTGCGTCCGCTTTCAGACAGTTCGACCCAGAGCAGACATGTCGACAGGCAGAGAGCGTGCGCAGATCGTCCACAAAAAAAGCATGCTACCGCAAAGCAGCCCGGAGACTCGCTGCCAACTCAATTCGCTCTCCGGTGGTGTAGGGCACTTTCTGCCCCGCGTGCAATCCGTCATTTGAGTAGCGAGGAAATACATGAAGATGGTAGTGCCACACATCTTGATTACCGGCTGGACCGTTGTGTTGGCGAGTGGAGATTCCCTCACACCCAAAGGCATTCCGCATAGCGTGCGCTAGGCGACGTGTGGCGCGAAAGAAGTCGCTGCCAAGGTTGTCCGGGATATCCAGCACGTTCTCATAGTGGCGCCGAGGTATCACCAGGCAATTGCCCTTTATTTCAGCGTAGTGGTGAGTCGGAACCAAGGCGAACACGTTGGCATCTACCAAGACAATGGCTGATTCTGGAGCAGGCGATGGAAGCGTCTCCGCAATACCGCAGAACGGACACTCGTACCCGGGTGGAGCATTCTTCATAGGCCTATCCCCCTTGAAAACCCCGTTACATCATCCTGGCCATGTTCGCTTCGGGTCGGAAGCGGACCTCCGTCTAGGCATTTGTTTCGGCAAAACGAATCAGTAGAGCTTCGCACGAGCCTCTTGCAAGGTCAGCCGCTCTAGCTTCCAGCCTCGCAATCTCGGGTTCAAGGGCTTTGATTGCATGTTCCGCCCAAAGATGCCTCGTAGCCCAGGTGGGTAAGTGGTCAGTTTCAGAATTGATCCCGACAAATGCCCTGAAGTCATCGTCGAAATCGGCAACGCCTCCAACCCGGCTGCGTAGGTAGACGACCTGCGGCGCCGCCTCTAGGTACGAGCAATAGCCACTCAGCACTAATCGCAACAGATAAGCCAACTGTTGCCGAGCTTCTCTCTCCTCCTCGTTCAGTGGTGGCCTGTCCATGAAAATCCCTTTGATTCGTGAGCTTCGAGCTGCATCCGCTTCGAGTCGGAAGCGGGCTTGCCATACGCCCCTACAAACTTAACAGCACCAGCGAGAGTTATCGTGGTGCCGAGATGATGTCGATTACGGGTACCCTCGCGTAGAAGCCCATAGGCCCGTCATAAACTGCAATTTGCCGCACTTGCCGCTTATCCCTAAGATACTCTACAGCCTCAATGAGGAGAGGATCGCTCCGAAGCAGCTCTATTTCGTTGTCGGCAAACGCCTTGCCAAGCTTCACTGCCCGTGGCCTGCCTTCTACAATGATGCGCCAGAGCATTGCTTCGGCAGGCATCGAGTCATCGAGCCGGAAAACAAACGTTCGCGTACCGTCGACAAAGGTAATCGTTTCACCGACCCAACTAACGTCCATTCCTTTGTCATAGAGCGCTTTCAGCTCCAAATCTTCATGACGTTCGCAGTTGATCTTCATCATTGGTAGAACGTAGTTAACGATTTCGAAATAGAGCCTTTTACGGGTTGAAAAACGCACCTCTGGCTTGCAAGCGATTTATCACCTCCAGCCCCGCTTTCGAACCGGCGCTGCATAGCAGTCACCTCTCCGCCTTGGCCTGCAACTCCCTGACATAACCAAGCTCGTCGATCGACCTCTGATCTCCCGGACTGATGCTGAGGCAGGCGTTGTACTTCTGTACCGCCTCGTCGAGCTTATGAAGCTCGACCAGCACATAGCCTTGGCCACGCAGAGCATGGCAGCGGAGTGTGATCTTTTGCTCGGGCGGTGCAAATTCAGCGGCGCCATCTGCACTCTGAAACTTATCCAGCGCGCTTGACCAGTTCTTTTCGTCTTCGTAGACATTCCCAAGCTCGGAGAGAAACTGGGAATTGAAGGGCGAGAGCGCCAGCGCTTGCTTAAGGCTTGCCTCGGCATGAACCAGGTCGCCCATGGAGACATACGCGTAGCCACGAAGGTAATAAGCCATCGCCCAATTGGGCTTGCTCAACACCACCGAATCTTGATGGTTACTGGAAGCGATGCCCGAATAGAGGAAGGCCTCCGTCAGGGTTTCGGCGCAATAGACTTGCTTCTTGCTATGGGCGTAGGCCGTTTCGTAGGCGTGGATGACCTGCGCAAGCGGACCGTTGATGGCATCGGCATTCATGCCCGCCTTGATCTGGGCCATGGCTTGCTGCAGAAGCTGCTCCTGGACGGCATCGTCAACCGGCGAACTGGCCGATGTTTCAGGCGGTGGCGCAGCAGGTGCCGCCTGCGCACAACAAGCCGCGCCCCATCCCAACGCAAGCAAGATAAACCCCATCCGTAAGAACGCAGCCGCCATACTCCCCCCGGTCCCATGGCCTGATTTTCTCAAAAAAGCCTAGTCCGACTTCGGTTTGCGGCGCAAGTCTCGCCAACATCAGGCTAGGCATTAACTACCCCTATAGGTCCCTGAGGTCATCGACAAATCGGAGTGTCTGCTGCGGGTCGAAAGCGGACCTGACATGTTCCATGACATTGAGCGCAGGCCGATTAGCTAACGATGGCACCCAACGCCGATCCATTAATTCATCCCGCGTGATAGAGCATGGAGCTGTTCAAGATTAAGTTGAATAAGTGGAATGAATAGCCATAAAGCCACTAATGTAACGACAACAACGAGCGCTAGGAAAAGCGCTTCGGCCCTGGGATATTGTTCATCTTCCACATCATCCAAGATGTCTCCCAGTTTGACGTCCCCATAGTTTTTCATCGACTCGAAGAGGCCTCGCAGTTTTGGATCATTCAAGTCATTTTTGTTGATGGAAATCCGTATCTTTTCATTTTGACGTCCTTTTACCTGCCGGATGATCGAGAACCTAAAGCTCGGAACACCTCTGCTTTGCGCAATGACATCGATGGCATAGCCGAGAACGTCGTTTGCCGCGATAGTTGTTTTTGACACCGCGAGCGTGACGGTGATCGATCGATCATCGATCACTGTTTTTTGCCAGAACATGCTCAAAAACCAGAAACTGCAAAACACGCAGAAAGCGCAAAAAATGGCGATGTGGATGCCTGTGTGTTGTCCCGGATTTGGATGATGACGTGCCGAATAGACAAGGCTAAGTACATAACCCAGTTGCACTACGTTGATAGTGATGATTATCAAGATAGGGATGATTATCCGCGCAATAACAGAGTTTTTATACGTGTGCGGAAGAGGATAAAACTTTTCGAGATAATCAGCACAGCTATCTGCTGTGTAGAGGCTTTCCCTGGCCTTCATCTCACCTTGGACATTACCTGAGGGAAGGTCACCTCGCTGCGTCGCTTGCTGCGACGCGGATAAATGACATGAATCAGGCGAGGCATAAGAAGCAACCCTTTCGTACGAGGCCGACGAATCATGCGAAGTCTTCGCATACGCCCTTCCGCATGATGGACACTGCCAATCGGGTGCTTGATCAGATGGCCTTCTTTGATAACCACAAGCTTGACATATGGTTTCCATGCCCACCCCTATCTAGGTCGATCGAATGCCGTTATCGAAATCAGTTGTTAGTAAACAGTCCGCTTTGTGTTGCGGGCCTCAGCTTCATTTGAAGGAGCGCCGTCACTATTAGTACGGCGCCTCAAGCTTTTCGAATTGCATGGGTGAAAAGTCATGCAGCAACTTCTCACTGAGCAGACCCTTGACGTCAAGCCACCCGGAGTGCAGGCAACCGTTGGCGGCCCATATCAATCGAGTGCCATCAAGTTCTGCCCATTCCCAATCGATTTTTGAGACCACCTCTTCAGTGCGAGAGTTGAATAGTTCGTGCGTATCGAAATAGACGCCGCGACCGACAGAATGACCGAGGCTAGTGTGAGCTCGCTTACGAAGAATCCAGTGGTTGTTCACACGCTTTTCAAAGACGCTCACTTGGTCGCCGTCCCCATTCGGTGCCGAGTGCTTCAGTAGCCAACCATCGCGTTGCAGACGGATGTAGTACACACCAGGGCATTCCCCACCGTATTGCTCGTGCCAGGGGTATTCAACGACTCTTCGTAAACGTCGATCTTCCTCTTGTAATTCGTGCCCATACCCATCATTCAACCAGTAGTCGGTTGATGTCTGAAAGAGTCCACCACCGTGCCAACAATCGCCCTTTGCAAAGAGTGACACGGCCTTCAGGTACGGGGCCTTGGAAATAGCGGTCCATGAACCCTTGGCGCTGGATTTCCAACGTCCGTTCATCGCAAAGTAGATCAAGTGCTTGCCGTCGGGAGATAAATCGCAGCGACGCTCGTAGATGCGACCGTACAACCATTGCCCAATCTTGAATGTGTCCGTCTTTCTATCCCATCCGATGAGTGCGGTGTGGCGCGTCGGGCCGCGACGAACCACTACCGCGGCAGCAGCATCGCGAGCCAGCAATACATGAATTCGAGGGGGAATCGGTCGTTTCATCTAAAACGCCTGATGCTGGGAGGAGTCGTTGAGTGAATGTTACAGGCTGCTCAATGTCCGCTATAGGTTGCGAAAGCTGCCTCTCCGCTTCGATTTATCCAGATCAGCGGTGACGAGCTCTCTCCGATATCGCCCGTACGCGCTTAAGCATAGCTACTTTGCTGCTTGCCCATGCCCCACACCATGCCCCCATCAATCCGATCGAGCCCATAAGGGTGAAAAGTAAAGTTGGGGCGAACCAATGCCAGCCTTCCCTTTGGAAAAAGGCGAATTCAAATAACCTACTTCGATCTAGCAGCGCTAGCGTTGACACACTAAACGGTAAGCTGACCCCGAAAGTCACCACGAAAAAAAGAGTCTTAGCCTTTGCATCCGTCACCAGCCAGGCCTTGCATTGAGGACATTTGAAGTCCCTCCCGAATCGCGATGGCACGAAGTTCATCACTCTCGTCTCGAAAGCACGGCCGCATGCTGGACACATCCCACGGACATTCATCAATTCGAAAAATCCCTATGGCTTGGACTTATGCAATTTGTTGAGCAACGAACATGTCCGCTTCGGGTCGAAAGCGGACATGCGCCCTACCTCCGATAACACAGGTGAGTCGCCCTGGACTCAGTGTCCTGCGATGGTCTGATCAATCCACACCGCATAAAAACTCACCCGCGCCGCCGCAAAGCGCTGCCCGCATACTCCCATGCGAAATGAACCATCTTGCATCTGCCGCACGATATGCTCCACTTCACTGGCTGTCCCATCCAGGCCATGAGTGACGCCGGCCAGGTAGGTGCGACCAGCCACATCGACGGTGACTGGGCCGCCGCTATCGCCACCTGCTGTGGCGCCGCTGAGGGCCGGGGCGCCGACACTGCAGTCGAACACGTAACGCAGCCAAGGGCCATCGGATTGGGTCAGGCGATTCTCCGCGCGCCGTAATTGAGTGCGATGACTTTCACTGTCAGGAGCGCCAGTGAGTTCGGTGCCGGTGGCGCCTGCACCGTAAACCGTGCTCAGCATGCCGGGTTTGGCGTTGCCGCGATCGATCGGCATCGGCACCACATCGGTTACGGGCTCAGTGAGTTCCAGCAGGGCAATGTCGTGCATAACAGCCATCGCAGCCATGTACTGATGCATAAAGGCGTCGGGTTTGGTTGTTTTGACCTGCTTGAACATCTGCTGCCAGGCGTCTCGCGCAGCGGGGTAATCAGGGTAAACAACAATGCGACTCACCGCGCGTCGCTTTCCGTTGATGGTCACGAAATGCTCTTCAGGCATCATCTGCATCATATTCACTGCATGGGCCGCAGTGATCACCCAGCGTGGGGCGATCAGCGTGCCGTGACCTTCGTCGGGCAGATCGACCAGCGCGGGAATGGTTTGCGGGCTGACGCGGTAGCGTGCATCGGGCTGATCGTGGCGTATCACGATAGCGTTAGCGCTTGTACTGAGCAGTAGCAGTGGAAGAGTGAAACGTAGCATGGTCTTCATGTGGTTCCTTCCGTTGGCGTGGTTGATGAGTTTGGCGCTACTGGCAGTCATCCATTGATAGCTTGGTGAGGTACCGTGGATGACCTTCGAAGATCACATGCCCTACTTGCCCTATCCTCGATAATAGTCGCAAATCGCACTGCCCTAATGCCCGCTTTGGGTCGGAAGCGGACACGCCTTAACGATGCGTTCGCCAATCAGCGAGACGTTGATCTAGCCTCGGCTTCAGCTTTTCAAAATTTTCCCAAGTATCGGCGACGTAATACAGCCGATCAGAACCCCGAGGCAATCCATGCCCGAGAAGAGCCTCGTAATCTGCAAGGTACGATCCATTTGAAAAGTCGAAGTAGCTTGCCGTAAAGGCATTTCCCTCTTCGTTTAAATCTTCATCTGTGAACTTTCCATCGCAAGCCCAAAGGAAAAATTCACCTGGCGTAAGGGACCGACCAGCGAGTTTTTCTAGATTCTCGGGCATTTCGTCAGTGTGCAACTCACCGGCAAGTCCAGACTGCAGCGCCCAAGCTACAAACATTCCGGTATGAATAGCTCCAGCACTTGCTGGCAAATCCTTTGGGAAGTTTCCGCCTGAGTGCCAAGACGCATCGTCGTATTTCATCCGTGATTCCTTTCAGTTTTTGATTGACTAACTACAGTGTCCACTCTGGGTCGAAAGCGAACATTACCCGACTTCACGCTCGCTAGAGCACCTAACCAGGTTGGTCGATTTCAGCCACGGACCGATTTGCAAGCGTAACCCAGGCGGACAAGCAAGCAAGCTTCTGTTCTTTCCGCCAAGGCCTCCCTACGGGCGCACCCAACAGTTTCAGTCTGTTATCCAGTTCCGCCGAAGAAACGCCTAGCACCTTGGTGGCGAGTTCGGGTAGTGATTTCTCTTCCTGATCGACCATGTCGACGCCACATTGGCCAACCGCGAATCGCAGCGCTTCGCGTACGGCCATGGTTTCGGCAATCGGCACGTGTTCCGCCCAGGCGAGGCTGTATTCGAGGAGGTCGGTAATCCAACCGGCGCGGTTGACGAGCAACGCGACTACAGCCGGCCTGCATCCCGCTGCATCAAGTCGATGGATGATGGCTTGCAGGCTATTCGTCGCCAGCTGATTCTGACGCCTGCGCCCCTCCGCCACGATGGCAATGGCTTCAGGCGCAGCGCCTCCTGTAGGCTCGCGTTGCGTTTCAGCGGCCAGCCGATAGGGCTCAAAGGATAATCGGTCGCTCTGGGTAGACGTCTCTAGAACCGTAGAGAGGACGACGCAAGGCTCCCCCTTCGCAACGGTGACACCGACGGCGACGGCGCCACCTTTGAACGCGCGCAATCCGAGTCCGGCAATAAGCGGTGAGCGAATCTTGGGTTGAGGCATCGCTACCTCCTATGGCCCGGTCGAGAGGGAGGCCTGAAAAGCCCACAAAACTTAGGGCCTTCAAGGTCTGCTTCGAATCGAAAACCGTCATAGCCATGCCAAGTGGTTGAACGACATCAGTATTCAATAACTTTCCACTGGGCAATTTTTTGCATGTAGCGAGCCATGGCGTACTGGCCGAAAAAGAAAGCCACTATCGCGAATGGCCAAAGAACAGCGTTCTTATATTCGCGCACCGGGATGCCCAAGGCGAGTAACAGTTCGACATAGCCGACACAACTTACCAAGCAGCCCATCGATGACACGGCAATAAGCTTGATTCGCGATCGCAGGTCTATGGTAAGCCAAGCACCACAGTGCGCACACCGATACTGCTTAAATGTCCCTGGCCGGGGCAGATAATCTTTTGTCCTTGGATAAATCGTTTGACTGCAACATGGGCATGTCACAGCCAGGCCCTCCATGCCTGGCTTTTCCGAACCAGGCGATTGTGCACGAGCGTCGGATAGGCTCTTCTTTCTCGCCAAGCGGTAAGCCAATCTTTGTTGCTGTCGAGTCGATGGCATTGGCCCAGCCTAATCCCCCAAAGGATCGCTAATGTCTATTCAAGCGTCCGCTCCGCGTCGGAAGTGGACGCCTTGTTTGTGGATCAAGCCCTATGGATGGACATCGCGCCAAACTCCTGCGCGTTCAAATAATGCGGTATAGAGATTGACAAGCTTCGTTAGACCCCGTGACGCCGCATTCGAATCCGGTTGCCAGCGTGATAGGGCTTTGCATTCCCCCTTATCCACAACCTCAATGGTCAGAATATCCCCATCTGCGCCCATGACATTGTCCGTTGCTGGAAGCGTCCAAAAACCCGCTCCGTTCAACGCCGCCTTTATGCCGTCAATCTCTGATCTGGATGGTTTGTCAGTGTTCTGAAATCCAATATCCCCAGCGGAATACCCAAAGCGGCCAGTCAATACCACCACACGGCGAACTGTCATTGGACCATTTTCTTCGTAGCGTAGCGTAATCGGATGTCGAAACGTCGGCAGATAAGTGAACCTTACGGCGAAATAACTTGAACTTTTGCCGGCTGCTGTGAGGGTCGGCTCGTTAAAAGCCTGCAGACCAAAAGCAGCGTACGGGTTGGGGCAATCCTCAGTTTTGGGGGGTTGAGACGCGCATGCAACATGAACCCATATCACAAGGATTGCCCCTAGGACGGACCTCAAGCGTTTCATGAATTCAGCTCCCTTAGAAAACTTTCCAATGTCCGCTTCGGGTTGACGGCGGGCATTGGATTTCGTCGCCCGATTAGTGAAGCTGGCTTTTCCCCAATTTCCACGAGATTAGCCCGTCGCGTTAGATATCGCGCGAAGTTGCTCAAGCGAAAGTTGAATAAGCGGTATGAATTGCCAGAGGATGAGTGAAGTCACCAGAACGAGTCCTACAAGGACAACTTTTTCCAACCTTGGGTATTTGCCATTGCTCGCGTCATCCAGGACTTCACTCAGCGGGACATCCCCATAGTTTTTCATCGACATGAAGAGACTTCGCAGCTTTGCATCGTTCCAGTTGTTGGGGCCGAAGGTAATGGGCGTCTTTGTCTCCTGCCGTCCGTTCGCCTTGTGGACAATGGAAACTCGCACGCCTGAAGGCCCCTTGGCCTGTTGGATTGTATCGGCCGCGTACCCCAGAACATCGTTCGCTGGCATGCTTGTTTTCGATAACGACAGAGTGATCTCGATGGAATGGCGAGTGATGACTGTTTTTCTCCACAGGAAGCTCAAAAAATAAAGAGATACACAGATATCGATAACGCACAGCATGACTACGCTTAGGTCAACATGTGCGGCGGGACTTGGATGGTGTCTGTAGGAATAAATGGAATCAAGCACGGGCAACGTTATCGCCACATTCATAGCGGCGACAGCTAGAACAGCGATGAACCGTATAACGGTGGAGTGCTTGTAGGTATGCGGCAAGATATAGAACTTGGCCAGGTACTCGGCGCAACTACCTGCCACGTAGTGACTTTCCATGGGCTCCCCTGAATGCATTGGTTGTATTGCCACGAAATGGGGCGTGCAGGCAAAGGCCATTATTTTCTTGATATGTCTGCAGTCGAAAGCAGACATCCTGCATCGTCAGTGGTTAGGTGCGCTTGCCGAATCTTGTGCAGCAACCCTCTTGTAGTCACTGACCGTTTCAGTCTGATATGGGCCGCCATCGTAGGAGCTCTTGGCTTCTTCATGGATGGCGTTGTGATCGGCACTCATCGATGCATGAATAACCGTGCGCACCTTCTCGCCATTGGCCTCGCTGTCCAGCTCCGTCTCCCAGCTATTGCCAGCGATCGTGGTTGTAAATTCAATGCATCCTTGCGTGTTATCGCACCACACGCTCCTGTACGCCTTTGCGCTCGAATCCCACCAGGCAAAACTCTGGCCGATGATGTCTCCGCTCGAACCGTGCGACCAATAGTCTTGGACAATTGAGAATCCGCCCGGGCCTTTTTTCATGATCATAACGCCATGATCGAGGCCTCCTTTTGGCGAACTTTTCCCAGGCAATGTCCGAGTAATGACATTCCATTTGCCGATTCTCGGATACAGCGCCGCCATCTCCCACGGTGGTGTAGCGGCTGACGCGCCAACAGCGGAAACTTTTTCGTCAGCTGTGGCGGGACCTTTTGCCATCACTGCCGTGAAAGGCATAACGGACAACATGCAAAGAAGCGCCATCGATTTGTTCATATACCGCTCCAACCATTTCTTGCGGAGTGCTCAGGTTGCTAAGGCGAGTCCGTCTCGTTATTTAGCATAAATCGCATGTCCGTTTTAAGTCGGAAGCGGATATTGCCGGTTTTGCGCATCACTTTAGTAGCCAATCATCCGTATCTCTGTGCTTATCCAATCCCAGGGCGGCGAATTCATCCCTATGATTAAGTCGCTGAACGCCAATTTCGGCGAGTGCGCTGTTGATGGCCTCCGCATCTATGGTAATTGGGCCTTCTTTTTCAGCACCATTGAAAATCACGGAAGCTTGCGCGCCGTCGCCGCCAAAAAATTCAGCTTCGACATACGCCACTTGGCCCTTACCGCTTATCGCAGCACACAGGTCAATCAGCTCGACAGGTAAGCTCTCGGCGCCGTCGGTCAATGGGCAGAACGGGAGTCGGAACCTTTTCCGGGCGTCGGACGTGAGCGGCAGCATTCCATATCCTTGAGGCAACTCGACTAGATGCCATACCTCATTGCCGACATCTTGCAGAACGTCGTGGCGCCCGATAATCGCTTGAAGACAGTAAGCCAATTCACTCCCCCTTTCGCCGAGTCGTTCGATGGCCGCTTTGGATTGCGGACACTCAGCGCTTAAGCGGGATGAGGATAGCGATTATTAGGCGCCCTGTCAGGCGACGTTATCGATACAAGAAGCGGGCTCGGGTCGGAGACAAACATTTCGCATTTTATCGATCCGCTAGTCTTCGGAGTGATCGTAAACATCCAGGTCTAGCTCGATGCCACGTTCGCCTAACGCAAGTAACTGCGCAGGTGAGATGGATAACCCATTGTTGCCGGAACTCATGAACAAACCCACGAACAGGTCAATTCGACACGTTTCTCTGATCTTGGCCCATGCGGACATATCGCTGGTCAGCCTTCCAAGAAGTTCATCGATCTGACCGGGCAAGTCTTCCGGTGCTTGCTCTGTAGCCCGAAGGCGCCAGAGACCTGTACGGGCAACACGCACGGTTCCCGTCTTTGGGCCAGCGATGCGTTCACCCTTGCGCTCGGAAGCCGTCGGCGCACATCCCAACAGCCTTGTCACCTCCTCAGGAAGGAGAGAATCGCCGAAGATGCGGAGCGCTGCTTGCGAACTTTCAAACCTCGCCACGCTTTTACCTCCTTATCATTTGAGCCGACGAGCCGATATGGGCATGTATAACGTCCGCTACGGGTCGGAAGCGGATATCCGCAAGCCTGACATATGGTAACCATGCCCACTCCCTGTATGGGTTGATACTTTTGAGTGAATAATCTCGAAAAGGCATCGGGTTGACTTATGAAGAAAACGTAACCCCATACCGCTTCTAGACTGCCCCTTACTCTAAGCTCCGCTACCGCTCGGAAGCAGACCTTAGCCCACGGGTGTCAGATCATCAGGAAACTTGGATGCCCATTCCCACTCGGTATCGTTCAAATCCCGGCCGCTTCGTCGCCACGCTCTGTTCAGATGAGCGAACACGTGTCCTAGGTCTATACGAAGCTCGGGGTCTCCGTAGTCTGGATTCTCTTTGAGGTCCTTGATCAAGTTTTCGAGATGCTCTCGAGCATCCTCGAGTTCATACATAAACGCGGCCCACTCGACTGACTGAAGCTTCTTATTGATCATCAGACACCAAATCCAACTTGTCGCCTCGTGCTTTTATGCCCGCTTCGGGTCGAAAGCGGACCTCAGCAATCACCAAAATTCTCTCGGAGCCAACTCCGCCTAGCCTCGATATTCTGGCTAAGTTGAGGTAAGCGAGCTGCCAAGCGGTCGAGCGCTGCGCTCATTTGCTCCGGCGACCAAAACAATAAACCCTCGTCGAAAGCAAGTGCGATAGCGGCACGTTCCGCGTCGCCATGCTCGATCCACTCTGCCAGTTCTCTTCGAATGGAGGCGCCATTATCGGTACCTTGCCACACGAGTCGGCCCAACTGGTCGGCCAAAGAATCTGGCGTCGCTGTCGGGCTCCTGCTTTGGAAAAGCATTTCCGCAACGTCAGTCATTCTGCTCCCCTGGTTACGCTGCCTCCGCTACGGGTCGGAAGCGGATACCCCAATCAGATATTTATACGTGTCCTAAGGAAAGCCAAGTACTTGGGATCATCTTCCATGAAGATGTCTAGCCCAGCACCCATGTATGCCCTGGTCAGCTCATCTGCTGATTTATCTAGATTCCCAACCTCGTAATAACTCTGGCCTAGGCGGAGATGGATGAATGGATTGCCCAGACCATTGGCACATTGCACCGCATTGGAAAAGCATTTGAAGCACTTTTCATAGTCGGCAGTGCGAAAGTGCGCATCCCCAATGGCGACATAAATCCAAGTTGCCGCTTCCCATTGCCTATGGTCACCGGGCAAGAGCCGCAATGCGGACTTGTATCTATCCTGTGCCAAGCCAAAGCTTCCCGCTGCGGCCAGGTCGTCACCCTCTTTGCACAGAGCTTCTATTTGAGCGTGAACTGATTCATCCAATTCCATTGTTCTCCCTCCTAGGCTGCCGATCATGTCTGCTCTGGGTTGCGGACATTGCCGGTTTTGCGCATCACTTTAGTAGCCAATCATCCGTATCTCTGTGCTTATCCAATCCCAGGGCGGCGAATTCATCCCTGTGATTAAGTCGCTGAACGCCAATTTCGGCGAGTGCGCTGTTGATGGCCTCCGCATCTATGGCGATGGGGCCTGCTTTTTCAGCACCTTGGCGGCGTTCATTGTAGAAGCTCAAGACAGCGGATGGGTTTCGCCTCCATCCCTCGGGCGACGCAACGTCCTCGATGGCGCACTCGTTCCAGAGACCGCCCATGTCACGAAAGGTCTTTAACCCACTCTTTGCGCTAACACCCGCGCCAGTGAAGACCACAACCTTCTCCGTCACACGAATATCCGAGATTCAATTATTAGGGCTAAGCGAGGCAAGGACGGCTAAGTGCCGGAAGCAGGCCTCGTTACTCGTATATTTTCCCATCCAAAGGAACAACGTTAGGTCTTTCCAGCTCGGACTTTCGGCAGCTGACTCGGGCCAGCTGGGGTGATCAACACCCGCCGCAGCCGCTTCTAGAAATGATGAGCACCCTTAGTCAACTTTTGATCGGCACAATGCAACTTTTTCTCTTGTCGAAAAAGTCGCATTCATGCATTTCTTTTTATTGAGTTGAGTGCCCGTGCCCTTCATGCAATAGATCCAATTTTTTAATGCCATCGACAGTTAGCAATACCGCGTCCGGAATGCGCGTTTTGGCCGTGAGTAAAAAAACCGGGGTTACCCTTGCATGCGCCTTACGCATTGTGATATCTAAATCGAGCAGTCAAGGGGACTGTATAAGGAGAAGCAAGCGTGAAGCTTAGTTATGCTCTTATCGCAGGATTAGTCGGTATCGCCACTCTCAGCGCGAGCGCAATAGCATTAGCTGCCCCAGCGGACCAGACGACTATAACGTATTATTCAACTGCTGCTAAAACTACAGCTGTAGGCAGTTACACGCGTTATTGCAACAACACCGTCTCTCAGTCGGGTACGCAAACTACATACTTCACTGAAACTAGCATTCCTTGCGCTGGTGGCGGTGGCGGTGGTGGTGGTGGTGGCAGCGGTGGTGGCGGCGGCGGCGGCTCGTGTATTTACAACCCCTATCCGGTATGCAGCTGATTTGCTTGCAAAATCCCCCCGAGTATTCGGGGGGATTTTAATAACGGGCTTAATCAGGAATTGAAAAGATACGATCCAGTAAAGCTGGCGAGTGGCGTGGTCCCGCTCGACGATGCCGCTTCGAATGAGTGAGCGTTCGATGTTGATACACATGGAAGCGATAACCCGCCGCTACGAAGTGGGAGAGCAGCCAGTTGCAGCGCTGGACAAGATCAGTATTACGGTTCCCCGGGGCCAGTTCGTAGCCATCGTCGGACCGTCAGGTTCGGGGAAGTCCACCTTGCTCAACATGCTTGGCTGTCTAGATCGCCCCGATAGTGGGAGCTATCTGCTCGATGGCGTGGACGTCTCGAATTTTGACGATGAACGTGCGAGTGATTTTCGGAATCGACGCATTGGATTCGTATTCCAGTCGTTTCATTTGTTGCCGAGGCTGAGTGTGCTGGAAAACACCTTGCTTCCGCGGCGTTTCCTGCGTGGCAGCGATGAGGGTTTGGAACAGCGTGCGCACGAACTGCTCGAGCGGATGGGTTTGCAGCGGCATCTGGCGCATCGCCCAAGCCAGCTTTCTGGCGGGCAGATGCAGCGCGTTGCTATCGCTCGTGCGCTGCTGATGAAACCGGCGTTGCTGCTAGCCGATGAGCCTACCGGCAATCTTGACTCACGAAGCGCCGCGGAAGTGATGGCCTTGATTACAGAAGTGCATGCAGAAGGTCAGACTGTTCTGCTGGTAACCCACGATGCTGACGTCGCCGCACGGGCGCAGAGGCAGATCAGTCTGTGCGATGGAAGGATTGAGCGTGATTCGGCGGCCTGAGTCGTTGCTGCTTTTGCTGACACTCGCAATATTGCCCGCACACGCCACTGTCTTTAGCGGCGAGGTGAAGGTGGCCGCTGCGCAAGAGATCTTGACACCACCTTCGCTGAGCTCGCCCGTCGTGCTGCGTTATTACGCGGCCGATGGAACGCATGTGAAAAAGGGCGATGTGCTGTTGCGTATCGACGCCAGTTCTGCCGAAAGCCAATTGCGCGACTTGCAGGCCAAAATAGACCAGACCGCCGCAAAGAATGAAAAAGAAATCGGCGATCTCTTACTCAAGCAAATCGATGCCGAGCTGTCGCTGGCCGACGCGCAGGCCGCGCGCGATACGGCTGCGCTCGATGCGGCCATTCCGAAAACACTTGTCAGCGGCCTCAACTACGACCGCTATCAGGGCACATTGGCGAGCACCGAGAAAACGCTGGCGTTGAAGCGACAGGAAGTTGCGCAAGCTATTGCGGCTGTCGCACGCCGGCGACAGGATGGTGCGCTGGACTTGCGCAAGCAACAGCTTTCGCTGGACTTTGATCAGGATGAGGTGGCCGGCGCCACCGTGCGTGCGGAGCATTCCGGTACCGTGGTCCACGGTTTCGACAATGTGCTCGGTACCGGCAAACGCTACGAAGAAGGCTCAAGCAGTTGGCCTGGTGTCAGCGTCGGCCAGGTGGAGAGCGCAGGCAGCGGTTTTATGGTGCGTGGTTGGGTGCTTGCGCCTGATCGTGGCGACATGCGCGTTGGCGAGCCAGTGCGCTTGCATTTTGACGCACTCCCGACGCAATCGGTGGTGGGGGCGATCGCGGCAATCTCCAATATACCCTCCGCTCACAGCGCCTGGGGCGATGGCCGTTACTACACGGTCGACATCACTTTGCCGACACCTTTGAACATGCCTCTGCTACCAGGCATGAGTGTTCGTGCAGATACGGATCTGGGAGATCCCGGAGACCGCTCCATCACGCCGTCAGTTGCGCTTGATCAGCCCTTGCAAATCGACGGCGAGGTATACGCGCGAAGCAGCCTGGCGATCTCGCCGCCTGCCGTGGACGGCCTGTGGCAGATGACCGTGACTCAGATGGCAAGCGATGGTGCGCAGGTAAAGACAGGTGACACGATCGTGGTATTCGACGCTGGTACGGTGACCAAGAACCTCGCCACCAACCAAGGTCAGCTCACCGAAAAGCTGCGTACGCAGGAGCAACTGCGATTAGATTTGGCAGACCGTTCGCGTGAGGCCGAGCTTGCTACAGCGAAGGCACGCGAAGATGCGGACAAAGCGCAGCGCAAAGCTGCCGTACCGAAGGAATACACGGCGCGTATTGACTACCAGAAGCTGGTGATCGCGCGGGCCAATGCGGAGCATGTCCTGGCGCTGACGGAGCAGCGTCAGCGCGTGGCTGCAGACGAACGCGCAGCCGAGCAGCGCATGGCAGACGCCGATGTCCATGAACTCCAGAACGAAGTAAACGCTCTGAAGGCCGCGTTGGAGTCACTTACGCTAACGGCGCCGCGCGATGGCGTCATGCTGCATCAAGACAGCTGGAGTGGAGGCAAGATCGATATCGGGTCGCAGATCTGGCTTGGTCAGATTGTGGCGGAGATGCCCGATCTGTCCACGTTGGCTGTGCGTGCTGTGCTGCCAGAGCGTGACCTTGGTAGAGTATATGTCGGCCAGCGTGTGTCTGTGGTGATCGCCGGTGGTGGCGGTCGTCGCATAGGCGCCCATATCACCGAAGTTGGTGGCGTTGTGCACAGCAAGTCACGTGTCGAGATCGAGCCGGTGATCGATCTGGTGGTGCGCCTGGATTCTGGCGAGTTCGAGCTGAAGCCTGGCCAGTCCGTGCAGGTAACCATCCCAGTCTTGCAAGAGGCTTCCCGATGAGTCGGTGTTGGCCGTGGTTGTTGCTGCCCTTGCTTGCAGGCTGCGGGCGTGGAACGGCCGACTATAGTGTGCTCGAACGCGTGCAAGCCAAGCCACTGCAGTTCAGTGTGTGGAGCGAGGGCGATTTGCACTCAAACAAACCGACGCCGTTGTTGGTGCCTGGCGCACAATTCACCTCGCGGCAGCTCAGTTGGATGGTGCCTGATGGCAGCGTGGTCGAGAAAGGCGAGCTTGTCGCCCGTTTTTCGGCGGAACAGAGCAGGCAGGATCTGGCTCAGGCCCAGATCGATCTGGAACGCAACACGCTGGCGCTCGCTTCCAAGCTGGCGGAGCTCTCCGACAAGCGCGGGCAGTTGGGGGTTGACCTTGTGCAAGTCGCCGCCCAGTACCCAATTGCCGAACGCTATGCGAATGCACCGCCGGAATCGATGGCGCGCAATGACATTCTCGATGCGGTGCAGGACGTGCGTTACCTGGATGAACGTCAACGCATCCTGCAGGCTCGCCAAGCACAACTGCCCGCCAACGATCATGCCGAACTGGCGGTGCTCGATGCCAAGCGCGACAGTCTGGACACCGTGATCACGCAGAAGCAAGCCGACTTGGCGGCGCTGGAACTATATGCGCCCCATGCAGGTGTCGTCATGGTGCAAGAAGATTGGGCCGGACAAATGCCACACGTTGGCAGCAACCTGTTTGCGGGCAACCCGTTTGCCACACTGCCCGATCTGGGCGCGCTAGAAGTGGAGTTGAGCGTGCCACAGATAGAGGCTCAGGGTATTCGAGTGGGCGACAAAGTCGAATTGCATCGCTGGGGACTTCCGGCGCAAGCATTCACCGGTAGGGTTAAGTGGGTGGCTGGAGCTGCGCAACCGCGCAGTCAAGACAATCCAGTCAAATATCTCACGCTAAAAGTGGACGTACCCGCCAACGTGGCACGACGTTATGACTGGATCCCCGGGCAGCGATTCGTTGGCAAAATCATTCTGCTGCAGGTGAGCCAAGGCTATAGCGTGCCCAATCTAGCTCTTGGTGGCGGTGCTGACGGGGCTAGTACAGTGCAGGTGTTGGTCAATGACAAAATACAGACGCGAATATTGAAGCTGGGCGTACGCGGTGCGACTCGCACTCAGGTGCTCGACGGGTTGCGCGACGGTGATGACGTGCTACTGGCAAATCGCAAAACTGCGGAGATGAAATGATCTCCGCGGGCTGGGGCGAAGCGATTGAGGAATTGTCGCGCCGAAAACTCCGTACCCTGCTGACTCTGCTAGGTATGATCTTCGGCGTAGGCGCCATGGTCGCCATGCAAGGAGTTGGTGAGGGTAGCCGGCGTGAGGCGCTGAAACTGGTCGACAGCCTGGGACTGCACAATTTGATCGTGGAGGCAAAGAGCCAGAGCGGCGATGCGTTGAAGGAAGCGCGTGCGCGCAGCATCGGTCTTACCGTGGCTGACGCGCAAGCCGCACTGGATGTCGTACCATCGGCCGAACGCTTTGCCGCTGAAAAGCAAATCAAAGTGCTCAGTGTGTTCAGTGACGGCGGTCATGCCGATGCACAGATCGAAGGCGTGAGCCCGGACTATTTCCAACTCGCTTCACAGCACCTCGAGCTTGGGCGCGCGTTGAATGCAAATGACGACGCCAGCCTGGCCGCAGTAGCGGTGCTGGGCCACCAAGCCGCATACGAGTTGTTTCCCGATGGCAAGCCGCTAGGACGTTTGTTCAAGGCCAACCAAACGTGGCTGCGTGTCGTTGGCGTACTCGCTGATCGTGATCTGGATCAGAACAAGTTCGAGGGTGTGGCGCTGGGAGGGGATAGCAACACGGTCTTCGTGCCCTTGTCGAGTGCGCGTGCGCGTTTCCGTTTTCAACCGATGGAGGATGAAATCAGTCGCTTCCTTTTGCGCATCAACGATCCCAGCAGTCTCGCCAGCGACGCGAACGTACTCACACAGTTGCTCGATCAGCGCCATGCCGGCGTTAGCGACTATCGGCTCATCGTCCCGCAGCAGTTATACCAGCAAAACCAGAAAACCCAGCGCATCTTCAGCGTAGTGATGGGGACAATCGCCGGCGTCAGCCTTTTGGTCGGTGGCATTGGCATTATGAATATCATGCTCGCCAATGTTCTGGAGCGGCGTCGCGAGATCGGCCTGCTACGCGCGATCGGCGCGCGTCGACAGGACATCGTACAACGCTTTCTGCGTGAGGCGGTGGTGATCTGTGCATCCGGTGCGTTGATTGGTTTGTTGTTCGGTGCGGCTTTAGCGTACGCGATTGCTGCCTTCGCTGGCTGGCATGTCGCGTGGGCACCCGTTGGCATAATCATCTCTGTCGTAGCATGCACGTTAATCGGCCTGGGATTCAGCATCTATCCCTCGCGCCAGGCAGCGGCACTGGATCCAATCGCGGCCATTCGCGACGAATAGGCTCGACCTTCCCGTAGAAGCGGCGAAAAATTTTCCCGCTATATGGTCGCAACTGAACATGACCTGCTCAAATGGATAGTCGACATAAATATCCCGCTGAGCAAATTGCTCTCCCTTGCTGACGCCCATACGACCTCCGTTTCGCAGTATCCGCTTTGGGGAAAGCGGACATTACGCTTGCGGCCGATCAACTGGCCATATAGATCGAGATGCACCCGAATGTTTCGTTTCTCATGGCTATTGGGAACACTTCTTAAGCGCTGTTACGTCATAGCTGCGGAGAGTGATGCAGCGAACGGCGGCCTCGCTGCAGCGAGCGGTCGGCGTTCAACTGTCGCGCGCATGCACAATCTATGTTGGGCCAAGTGTGAAGGTGTGGGCGGCTGCGATGCGGAGACTCACACCAACTGAGCGCGAGCTCACCCCGCAGACGAAAATCAATGACCCGCACATCGGAGGAAATCGTGAGATTCGAATTCAATCGAAAGCGATATGCATGGGGTGTCTTCACCGCCGTGGCCATGGCTACTTTTGTCGGCAGCGGCGCGACGACGGCTCTAGCGCAAGGTATAAAAGACATTCCGCTCACGGCCAGTCAAAACCCCTCAGGTACCGATCTCCCATTTTCGCAGGCGGTGTGGGCTGGAGACACTCTGTATGTCAGTGGATGGCTCGACCCGGATCTGAAGACCCACACCGACACCGCGTCCCAGACCGCGGGCATTCTCAAGGACATCCAAACGTTCCTCAAGACGCAGCACCTGACGATGGGCGACGTAGCGATGGTGCGTGTGTATCTCGCAGCCGACCCGGCAAAAGGCGGCCAGATGGACCTCAGCGGATTCAGGGCCGGGTACCACCCATTCTTCGGGACCAAAGACCAACCCAACAAGCCAGCGTGCACCACCGTGGAGGTGGTTCTGCCCGCAGGTCGCCGTGGCGCTCTGGTGGAAATCGACGTCGTTGCCATGCGGTCGAAGTAGCTGCCGATTTTCCTTTAACGTCTAACATCTTTTTTTATGTCTACGGCAGCTGCAATGGGCTGAAGGCACCCTATTTCTAGCCCAATAGCACGGCCAAATTGCCCTGCCATGTCCGCTATGGGTTGAAAGCGCACATTCAACTCCTGCGCCAAACGGAACCAATGGCGCCTACATTGAACGCATAGTTAGCTATTACTGACGATCCGCCTTGGGATCAATGTCGGCACGTGTCGGCTGCGACGGATCGTAGAAGGTGTAAGTGAAGAACTGTTTCGGATCAGAGGGGTAGGTGCGCTTCGAAAGAAATGCGCGCGCTGCAACGACATAACTTTGGGGAACTGTCACGTCGACTGCGTTGGTAGTGCCGGAACTTGGATCAATGACCTTGGATACTTCGAGCGTGTCTATCTTGCCAGCCGAATTGACGGTTGCCTGAAAGACAACTGCGTAGAGTTTGGTGGCAGCGAGACCTGAAGCTTGCGCCCAAGCCGTGCTTGCAAGGAGAAAGAACATTGTCGCAACTAGGGGGCGCATCCTGACCTCACTGAGTGACTAGCGAAAATATACGGAACCAGAGGCGTTTCATAGTTTGTCCTACACTGCCGCAAGCTGTCCACGCCGGGTCGGAAGCGAACAAAACTCGCACTCATTGCGCCGACTTGCGATCAAGACTGCAGTGCGCACATGTTTTGCGTGGCACGCGTTCACCTCCGTAGAAGCTAAAGCCACATCTTGGACACTTAATGGTGCCCAGCCACACCCTGAGTAATAAGGCAACGCCTCCCCAAAGGCCAATAAAGATATATCCATCGATGTCGCGGGTCGCTGCGCTACGAACGCCAATCAGCTGTGGCGTGGCAAGCAGCATTACAGCTAGTAATAATACCGGCCAACCAATGAGCCAACTAAAAAGGCACCGCTCTAGGCGCCTCAAAGCCTTCCACTGCCCCCTATATGAAGTCATATTACCTCTATGAAGTGGCCGCTCTGGGTCGAAAACGGACATTCAACGCCTAAGTAAGTGGCGCCGAAGGCGTCCGCCTTGAATGAATTGCCAGGCCACACCGCTATTGCGCTGATCATCAATGGTCGCGTTGAACATCCAGCCAGACCAAGCTATCAGGGGCCGCCCAGTAAAGAGTAGCCCTTGGTCGGAAGTTTGCCGGGACCTTTTATGCCGCCAGTGATGAAGATAATTGCCAAAGTAGCCATTGCAAATGTGACGGAAAAGACCTGCCAGCTCCAACCATGACTAAACAACGTATATGCGCCGATGGCAGCGAAACCAAGAGCAACAATCCCGAAAATAACCGCCATAACGCGCACTACAGGGTGGGCCATTTTGGATGGTGTGTTCATAGGACCTAACTACCTGATGGACGAACGTGCAGGCACAGTTATACATCCGCATCGCGCCTGCTTGGCAAGACCCTGGGACCAAACCGCGCGCAAGCATCGTCAGATGGTTGCAACATGAGCACGCAAACAAAAAGGCCCACCGATGGGCGGGCCTTTGAGTGCTACGTGCAGCATCGAGCGACTTAGGGGTGGCAAGCACCCGTGCAATAGCAGAAATTCTTGTGGGTCACGTGCTCGCACTCGCCGACTTCCGTGACGATCAGGTAGCCCGGCGTCGGCTGATAGCCCGTGGGTGTGACCAGGAAGCTGGCGGTATGCGCGCTGGCTGGCATGGTGGCGGGCTGGGCGATGCTGGGCGTTGCTACGGCGGCGCCGAGCATCAGGGTGAGGGCAAAGGTGCTGGTACGGATGATGTCCTTCTTCATCTACTTGCTCCAATTGGATGTCGCGTCATTGCGACCGGCCCATTGAACACGACGGACGAAATTTTGAAAAGTGTCTCTCCTAAAGGGCATAACCTAAAGAAGCACGCGGCCAGATAGCCTCCATAATCTCCCCACCCACCACTGACGCATCATTCCTTTCCTTCACCAGGGGTCGTTATCTATGTTGGCGTTCGAGATGTTGCTCGCCATTCTTCTGGGCGCCGCCGTGCTTGCCATGTTGGCAAAGCGCATAGGCGTTCCCTACCCCGTGCTGCTGGCATTGATGGGTATGGCCATATCGCTCATCCCTGGCTTGCCCAAGCTGGATCTACCGCCCGACCTGATCCTCGCCTTGCTCGTAGCGCCCGTACTGCTGGATGCCGCGCACGATATGTCGTTGCGTGATCTTAGGCGCAACTGGCGCCCCATCTTCTCGCTGGTGGTGGTCGCCGTCGGTCTCACGACGGTGGCCGTCGCATTCACGGTGCGGTGGTTTCTGCCGGATATGCCTTGGGCGGCGGCGATTGCGCTGGGTGCACTGCTGGCACCGCCTGACGCGGTCGCGGCCATTGCGATCATGCGGCAGGTGGAGCCGCCGCATCGCATCCGGATGGTGCTGGAGGGAGAGAGCCTTCTCAACGACGCCTCGTCGCTATTGATCTACCGGTTTGCCGTCGCCTCGGTGGCGACCGGAAGCTTCCATGCCAGGGACGCCGTGCCAGCATTGATCCTGGTCGCCGTCGGCAGTGTCGCGGCGGGATGGGTTCTGGCGATCTTGATTGGTCACCTGATACGCCGTGTTGACGATGCAGCCATCTCCATCGTGCTGCAGTTCGTGATGACCTTCGGCGTGTGGCTGTTGGCCGAACAGCTGCATCTTTCCGCCGTCATCACCGTGGTGGCTTTCGGATTGACCGCCGCCCGCGCACCGACGTCCGCCATGCCGACACCCGTCAGGGTCAACGCGTTCGCAACGTGGGAGACCGTCACTTTTGTGTTGAACGTGCTCGCCTTCGTGTTGATCGGCTTGCAGCTCCGCCCCATCCTGCCGACCATCGCCGGCGGTCAACACATGAACTGGCTGAGTATGGCAGCGGCCTGCCTTGCCGTGGTGATCGTCATTCGGTTCGTCTGGGTTTTCTCGTATCGCTTTTTCTTCCCGGATGACCCGGGCCGCCCGGACGCTGTGACCAAGCAAGAAAGCTTCAAGGGCGGGCTCGTCATAGGCTGGTCGGGCATGCGCGGCATCGTCACGCTGGCGGCGGCGCTCGCACTGCCCGATGCGTTTCCCTATCGCGATTTCATCCTGGTAACGGCCTTTGTGGTCGTGCTGGGGACGCTGCTTATTCAGGGGCTCACGCTTCGCCCATTGTTGAAGTGGCTCAAGATGCCGCACGATAACGTGGTGGAAAAGGAGATTCTGCTAGCGCGGACCAAGGCGCTCAAGGCTGCCTTAGGCGGGTTGGCGAATCAGGAAGGGCAAGCTGCGCAGCGATTGCGGCAAGAATATGAGGCGGCGTTGGCGGGAGCAAAGGCTGCTAGTGACTCCTCTGCGATAACGGACAACGTGCTTCGGCGGCAGATCGTGAAGCACGCTCGAGGGGCGATCGATGTGCTGCGTGATAGCGGGCAGATTGGTGATGACGCTTATCGGCGAGTGGAGCAGGAGCTTGATTGGCTCGAATTGAGTACACATCGATAATTACGTCCTGCGATCTCGCTGGAATCCGAACTGTTGCTGCTGACGTTGCTTTCGATGCCCGAGGTATACCATTCTTGATGATCAAGCCGCCGTGAGTATTAAGTCTGGGGGCTCAATGGCTGAAATCGCCCTTCACCGCATCGAGAACTCCTACGCGAATTACTTGCCATCCTCATGGCTGTATGAAATACCGATCAACCGCCGCGTCTACGTCTACAATCCACCGAGTCCGCTACCGGATATCGAGACTTGTATCCGTCGGCCTGAAGACGAGACTGCCGATTTGCTGAAAGGATTATTGGCATGAGCAAGGACTTTACCCCCGGCTCGGAAGGGGAACTGCTGATCTATCCAGCCGGAGATGGCATCCGTGTGCTTATGACCGGCGAAACGGTCTGGCTCACCCAGCGCCAAATCGCCGAGCTCTATCAAGTCTCGGTACCTACTGTAAATGAGCATCTGGCCAACGCTTACGCAGAGAGCGATATTGAACCTGAACGAACGATTCGGAAATTCCGAATCGTTCGAACCGAGGGAGCCCGCGAGGTTCGTCGGCAGCTAGATCATTACAACCTGGAAGCCACCCTTGCCGTCGGCTACCGCGTCCGTTCCGCCCGTGGCACCGAGTTTCGCCAATGGGCTACAGCACGCCTCAGTGAATACCTGGTCAAGGGCTTCGTGCTGGATGACGAGCGGCTCAAGGGCAATCGCAGCCAGGTGGACTATTTCGACGAATTGCTGGCGCGCATCCGCGAGATCCGCGCCAGCGAAGCCCGGGTCTATCAGCGCATTCGCGAAATTTTCGCCATGGCCGTGGATTACCAAGAAGGCGAACAGGCTACTAAGCGCTTCTTCGCCATCATGCAGAACAAGATGCATCACGCCGCCACCGGCCTGACCGCGGCGGAAATCATTCGTCGACGTGCTGATGCTGCCACTCCCAACATGGGTTTGAACACCTGGAAGGGTAGCCGTGTGCTCAAACAAGACGTAGGCACCGCCAAGAACTACCTGGATGCGCAGGAGATCGACACGCTCAACCGCATCACCGTAATGTTTCTGGACCAGGCCGAGTTCCGCGCGATGCGCCGCCAGGATATCCGTCTGGCCGACTGGAATGGTTTCCTCGACAAGTTCCTGCGTGACACCGAACTACCCGTACTGGATAACGCTGGCAGCGTCAGTCGTGAGCAAGCGCTGGACTGGGCTGAGCAGCAGTACGACACTTTTGCCGAACGGCGACGGCTAGAAGCCGAGCAGGCGGCGGAGGCAAAGTATGTGGAGGATTTGCGGAGTGCTGCCGCATCTTTGGAAATGGACGATACTCCGAAACGCAGCAAGCGGAAGAAAGGGACAGAATGAGCTTTCTTAAATAAGAAAAGCATTCTGACCATCTTTTTAGACTCTCTTTTTAGGGATTAGAAATGGCAATATCGCCATATAAAAGGCAGCGCATACAGAGAACAGGGAATAGGACATGACAATGCACCGCATTATAAAAGCGCATTTAGAGAGTTTTGTACGAAGCTTTGGTCTTGATGCCGATGACGAGGCAACCAAGTTCGAAAAATTTTCCACGCATTGCGTCGTCTCAAATCGCTACAGCAGCACCTTCGATTTAGATGATGTCGTAACCGAGAAGGGAGACGATGGCATTGATGGGCTAGTCCTCGTCGTCGACGAAGCCGTCGTAACATCTGTGGAGGACGTGCAGGCAATATTTGCGGCACCTCGGCGCAATCATGATGTCGATGTCATTTTTATCCAAGCGAAGCGAACAGACGGCTTCGATCTTGGGGACTTTTTAAAATTCAAAGAAGGTATTTTTCGCTTCGTCAACCAGACCCCCTACGCTGCAGGAGATGATGTCCTCAAAGAATCGCGCGCGATGTTCGACGTTATCGTCAATGAGGTCCCGAAGCTCCGTAATGGCCGGCCATCTCTGACAGCACGGTTTGTGTCGACTGGATTGTATCAGCGACCTGAAGCCCTCGAGACTGCTCTTCGTGACTTCCTTGTCCAGCTGAACGAACTTGGATTGTTCCACGAAATCGATGTGAAGTTCATCGACAGAGAAGATCTGACTCGCCTTTGGGTAAGCACGTACTCGGGCGTTTTTGCTAGCCTTCCCGTTTTCAGCCATGCGGCACTCCCCAATATCGCCGGCATCGATGAAGCGTACTTAGCGGTTGTCCGCGCAAGTGATTTTGTTAACAACCTTCTTCTAACCACTGACGGTAACTTACGAGGTCAAGTTTTCGAAGAAAATGTTCGATCGTTTCTTGGTGAGGACAATGCAGTAAATGCATCTATTGCTGCCACCCTTGCTTCGGATGGCGCCACTCGATTTCCGGTACTGAATAATGGCATCACGCTGGTTTGCCCCGATGTAAAACTTCAAGGAACGACGTTGCACCTTTCTAACTATCAAATAGTTAATGGCTGCCAGACGTCAAATGTTTTGTTCCAGCACCGTGATGCCCTGGGTGACATTATGGTGAACATAAAGGTCGTTAAAACGCAGCTAGAAGATGTATTCGCTGACCTCGTGCGTGCGACCAACAGCCAGACAAAGGTTGAGGGAACTCAATTCCTTTCTCTTCGCCCCATCATTAAGCGCGTAGAGCAATATTTTAATACCTATGAAGGGGCTGATAGTCGTCTTTATCTTGAGCGTAGAGATCGTCAGTACGTTGGTCTTGAGATTCCTGCCACCAGAATCTTTTCGCTCAACAATGCTGCTAAATGCGTAGCCGCCATGTGGTGCAATAAGCCTGAGCTAGCGGCCAGGTATCCAAAGCAAATGTACGAAGAGTTGACCGATACTATCTTCGCGGACACAACTAAAGAATCCATCTTTTATGCTTCGTGCTTGACCATGTACCGATTCAGTCTTTTGGTCTCAAATAGCACGATTCCACCAAACATGAAGCGTTTTAAGTGGCACATGTTGCCATTAATTCGTGCCATCGTAGCCGGACAAACCTTGTTGCAGCTAAATTCGCGTAAAGCAGAACAGGATGCTCAAAAGATCATCGAGGTGGTAGCACAGCATGGCACGGCTGCCACAGAAGTATTTATCCGCGCTGTTGATATCTGCCAGAACCTTGGTGAAGTAACCAACGATCGACTAAAGAGGCAGGTCATTCTTCAGGAAATGCTTGCAAAAGTTTAAAAATGGCCCTAAAGCGGCTACAAGTCCACTTATTCGTTTTTCACAACGCATGCTCAGCGTCCCCTGTATTGGCTGAGTCATTCACTTTTTATTGCCATTTCATAGTTTGAGTGCCAATCCAATTCTCGTCGCTAACCATGATCTCTAGTTACTTGGCTGTGGCCAGCGGTTCACCTGAGGGCCAACTCGGGCGATCCGCGCTACTTCACATCATGTCGGGCGTGTCGCTGTCATCACAACGGATGGGCACGCCCGACTGCCGCACCTTCGCATAAAGCGCGTGTTGCAATCTGTCGGTCGCGAGTGCTTTGAGGTGTTGGCAAATGCCTACGTGATGTACGTGTGTACCAGCTCTCTTTCGCTCAAGGCGTGGTGCACTTCATGGCCATCTGATAGGCATTCTGCGATTGCGCATACGCATCGCTGGCAGCGCGATCTTCGCTTTGCTTTACCAACTCGGGGTCAGGGCCAACGGGTGTATGGGCGTTGTCCATCTGCATTTGGAAATAGGTGAGGTCGGCATCCATAGACGCCACTTCCGCCCGCTGTGCGGCCTTGGCGCAATCGTCTTGCAGTGACATGTCGGCAAGTTTCTCGCGCACTTGTCGCAAATAGGGCAGCCGTTTTTCGATTTCCTGCTCGGGCAGCCGGAAACCCTGATTCCCTTCTGCCGAGGTCCACTCAATCCACTGCATGGCGAGGTTGCCCGCATCGGTGCTGGTAGGCAGGCCGTGCACGATGGGTCGACGTGGCTTTTGAATGAGTGTGTCGTCGGTGCTTGCGCTCGAAGCGGATTCGGCAGGCGCTGAATCCTGCGCAATAAGGTCTGCTGCGGCTTTGGCGCGGTAATGCCGCAGCCCAGCCATGCACAGGAATATCGCGAGGAATATCCCCACGCCGATCAAAAACCGGTTTTGCATATGGATCCCCCCGTCCGCCGGCCGGCGGCGCGGCTAGTGTTGCATAAAGGCGGGGGCGAGGCGTTGCTGGCGCAAATTGGGTGGAAAAATGTCTATGTGGGGTGCGAGCGACGTGGGCTTTTTTAATTGAGTGCTTCGCACAGTGTATTTGAACTGGATTCCGGCTTTCGCCCACTGCTGTCCGGGGAATTTTGTGGAAAAAGTAGCGAGCACTTAAGGGGCAACACATTTGCATGATTCGCGCAGCAAGCGACTTAAACAAGTTTGTTCAACGCGATATCCACGAGTGAACCAGAAATGCCCCCTCCCCTGTTTGCAGGGGAGGGCTGGGGTGGGGTGAGGCGAGCGAAGCTCGCTTCCCGCTACGCGGGAATGGATAAGAAACATGATGGAATCTCTGGCAAGGTTGCTTCACCCCACCCCAACCCTCCCCTACTACACGTAGGGGAGGGGGCCGATCCGGCAAGCTAAAAACTTCCCCGGACAGCAGTGGACTTTCGCCAGAATGACGAGCAGAGGCGTCAGGCATCTATCTCTTTGATCTTCTGGTGTCGTTGCGCAAGAAACCTGGGAAAGCTCTGACTCTGCTTCCGAAGCGATCAGTCAGGGGTTCGTTGGTTGGGCTTCCGGCTACGTAGCACATAGGGCGCCTGAAAAGGCGCCCTTCTTCAACACCATCACTTGAGGCGTGTCAAATCCGCCTTGAATGCGGTGGCCCATGTGCGGCCGCCATCCTGCGAGTAGGCAATCTCGTAGCGGTGCGAGTTGGGTGTGATGTCTGACCAAACACCGCGTACTAGAACCGTGCGGCCCTTATAGACGCTGGTGCCGTAAAACTCGCCGCGACCATCCTTGAAGCTGCCGATGGTCGGCGCTTCCATTTCTCCGGAGTCGCCGTCGACATAGGTTTGATTCCATTGCCCGGCTTTTTTGTTGTAGACGAAAAGCGTTGCACCCTCCCAATGTCCATTGGGGCCATCGGCTTCGATTTCTTCGAGCCACGCGTGGCCATTCCAAACCGGCCGCGCCGTCTTGGTGCCGTCCATGACCACCGTGTGGGTACCACCGTCGAAGGGGTCGAGCACTTGCGTGGCATGGGTGTGCCAAACGCCGCGAGAGAAGTCGAAATCATGGGAGCCATCCCGAGGCGCCTGGGCGTTTGCGGTTAACGACGCGCAGGCAAGAACGCCGGCAAGCATGATTCCACGTAACAGCTGTTTCCACGTCATTGCAGTCTCCGTATCACCAATCTGGGTTGGGACTTTAGGGAAAAGCCGTGGATCTAGTTGGGCCAATTGGAGGAATTTGGGGTGGGCCATTTACGTCTTGCCCGCCGCTGGAAGTTGTTTGACGGTGTGCTAAAGCACGCGGCGCAAGGTCTTGAGTCCCTGCTCGATATCGTTGAGGTCGACAGCGCCGTAGCCGAAAACCAGGCCTTCCGATGTCGGCGTGCCGAAAAAATAGCGCTCGAAGGTATGCACGTGCACGTTCGATTCCAACAATCGCGAGGTAACGCGTTTCAGGCGCTTGGGTTGTGTCGCGAACGCTGCCATGTGCATGCCGTAGTGCGAGGGCATCGGCGACAGCTCTTGGGCGAAGTCGGTTTGAAGTATGTCCTCGATGAGATCTCGTCGTCTCTTATAAACATCACGGAGCTTGCGCACGTGACGCGCCAGATGCCCATCGGCGATGAAACGGGCGACCGCCATTTGCGTCAGCGTGGGGCAATGCCAATCGAGACAGTTCTTCGCCGTCGTCAATGCCGGCATGGCCCATTGGGGTGCCACGACGAATCCCAGGCGCAGCGCGGGAAGCATGCATTTGGAGAAGGTGCCGACGTAGAACACGTCATCGGCGGTGGCGGTTGAACGCAGCGCTTGCAGGGGCGTGCCGTCGTAGCGGAATTCTCCGTCGTAGTCGTCTTCAACGATGACGGCACCCTGCTTGCGAGCGAAGTTGAGCAGCGCCGTCCGCCGTGGCGCGGACATGGATACTCCCAACGGAAATTGATGCGAAGGGCATACGCAGACGATCTGCACAGGAACCGGCAGGGCGTCGACCACCAAACCTTCCGCGTCCACGGGTATCGGCACGATCTTGGCGCCTGCAGCGAGAAACGCAGCGCGCATCGGCGGGTAGCCCGGGTCTTCCATGGCAACCGTCGTCACGCCAGGCGTTACCAACACGCGAGCGAGCATGTCGAACGCTTGCTGTGCGCCGGCGGTAACCAGGACATCATCAGGCTCGCATACGACCGCGCGCGAGATGCCGACATGCGTTGCGATCGCCGCGCGCAACGGGAAATGGCCTTGATTGCCCTGTGGACTCTTGAAGGCCGGCGGCTTCAATTCCATTCGCCGGAGTTGCTTGGCGCTGAGCCGACGGAATATTTCGAAGGGGAATAACCGTGGATCGACGAGTGCGGGGCGAAAGTCCAGGCATGCCGTCGCGCTTGGCACGCTTGTGCGCTGGCGGTCGTGCCAGAAGTTGAGTGACTCGACCAATTCGGGCCGCCGCCACAGCGAATTCAGGCGTGGATCGGGCGCTTGCTGGGTCGAAAAACGTTCGCGCTGTGGACGACTTTGCTTCGGCGCCACATACGTTCCCGACCCTTGCCGGGACCGTACGAGACCCTCGATCGCCAGCTTCGTATACGCCCGCGCCACGGTGTTTCTTGATACACCGAAAAACACGGCCGACTGACGCTCCACCGGGAGTTTGGAGCCCGGAACCAACCTGCCATCGAGGATGGCGGCGCGCAACTGCGTGTAGACGGAATCCGCAGACCGGCGGCTTCCGCTTGGCGGAGGGTCAAAGGCAATTTCGAACAGGTTGCTTGTACCTTCCGCATCATTTGCCACGACTTTTTTCTCCGAATTCGTGTGCTTCGCACGATGCCTTCAAACGGGACTGACCAGCTTCGCCGTTATGAAGTGCCTTGCTTGATACTTTTGAGCATGAAATTGCACTATGGAAGCATTAAAAAGATCGCGCTTGGGTCCTAAAGTGACTTCACCTCCACACAACCCAGGGTGCTCCCATGTCACGCACGACTACTCCAGCCGCGGAAACGGAAAGTTCTGAGCTGATCGATATGCCGGTTGGCCGTTTTATCGACAAGGTTATTGTCACGCTTTCGAAGACATCTCTGTTCAAGGGAGATGTTGGCCATCACCTGGTTCGCGCAGCGATGGTGTTTACGTTCGCGATCTTTGGTTATCAAAAGTGGTACAGCTTTGAAGCGCATCAGATCACGCCGCTTATCCAGCATAGTCCGCTGGTGTTCTGGCTGATTCCGGCTTTTGGTATCAATGGCGCGGGTTACTTTCTCGGTACGACGGAGTGGTTGTTCGGTTCGCTGATTTTGCTTGGATTCTGGCATCGCAAGTTGGGCCTATTGGGCGCGATCGGTTCGACCATCACGTTTGCCGGTACGGTGACGATCATTCCCTTCTTGCCAAATGCCTGGGCGGTTGAGGCCGGTGGGTTTCCGTTGATGTACCTGCCGGTGGCTTTTTTGATGAAGGATGTGCTGTTCCTTGCTGTGTCGCTTTATTTGCTGCAGAGGGATGTAGTGCGTGCGGCGCGGGAAATAGTGAGGGGTTGAGTTGTCCACACCCACGCAATCGAGGGCCTCACGTCGGTGTTCTTTCGAAGCGGATCGTCATTCCGGCGAAGGCCGGAATCCATGCTCCGCACTTGCCATTGATTCCGGCCTTCGCCGGAATGACGTGAGGCAAGAGTTGTTTTTCCCGCAGCGGATAACTGCATAGTCGGAATCGTTCTGACCGATTGACGCACCGCTCAGCCGGCCGCTGGAGCTATGCAAGGCAAAGCGAATATAGTCGCTGCGATAAGACTCCGTGCCGCTCATTCAAAGACCTTGCCCATGCTCACTGCTTTCATGCGTACACGCTGTGTCGTTTCCGCGATCGCTATCGCACTCGCTGCCACCGCCGTATCGGCTTCCGACTCGCCGCCTACCGCAACCACCGCCGCGGGCAAGCTGTCGGGCATTCACGACAGCAAGACGGGTTTGAACGAGTTCATGGGCATTCCGTATGCCGCGCCGCCCATCGGGCCGTTGCGTTGGAAGCCACCCCAACCCGTGGCCGCATGGACGGGCGTGCGGCAAGCCGATCATTTCGGGCCACGCTGCATGCAGCGACCGATCTACAGCGACATGATGTTTCGCTCCAACGGGGTCAGTGAAGACTGCTTGTATCTCAACGTATGGACACCCGCACATGGCTCGAACGAAAAGTTGCCGGTGCTGGTGTATTTCTATGGCGGCGGCTTCCAGGCCGGCGATGGTTCGGAGTTTCGTTACGACGGCGCCAGCCTTGCGCAACGTGGCATCGTGACCGTCACCATTAGTTATCGCCTGAACGTATTCGGTTTCCTGGTGTTGCCGGAGCTGGCTGCCGAGTCGCCCGAGCACGCCACCGGCAACTACGGCCTGCTCGACCAGCATGCAGCCTTGCGCTGGGTGCAGGCCAATATCGCTGCATTTGGCGGCGATCCGAACCAGGTCACCATCGGTGGCGAGTCGGCCGGTTCCATGTCGGTGTCGGCGCAGATGGCATCGCCCTTGTCGAAAGGTTTGATGCAGCGTGCGATTGGCGAGAGTGGCGCCGTGCTTGGCAATCTCAAGCCGCGGCCATTGGCGCTTGCCGAGCAGCAGGGCCAGGACTTTGAGAAGCGGGTTCGCGCGCATTCGCTGGCGCAGTTGCGCGCGATGGATGCCAACACGCTGCTCGATGCCACCGGTGATAAGGACGTGCAGGAGTTCATGCCGACCATCGACGGCTATTTCTTTCCCCGCTCGCCGGAGGCGATCTATCAAGCTGGCGAGCAGGCGCATATTCCGCTGCTGGTGGGCTCGAATTCGCAAGAGGGCGACTACCCCAATTTTCTCGACAACAAAACGCCCACGCCCGCGAACTATCGCGCCGCCATGGAAAAGCGCTATGGCAAGCATGCGGACGAAGCATTGAAGCTTTATCCCGGGCATACCGAAGCGGAGGTCAAAACGTCCGGCACGGCCTTCGCGGGCGATGATTTCATTGCCTTTGCCACCTGGCGCTGGATGGCCATGCAGCACAAGACCGGGCAAGCGCCGGTGTATTACTACTATTTCACGCAAGCACGGCCGGCGAAGCGCGATGGCAGTGCCGGCCCGGATGCGGGGGCGGTGCACAGCGGCGAGATCGAATTTGCGCTGGGCAATCTGGACAGCAATCACGTCTTTGCGTGGACCGCTGCCGACCATCATGTGTCGGCGATCACGCAAGGCTACTGGGCAAACTTCATCAAGACCGGCAATCCCAATGGCGCGGGTTTGCCGGATTGGCCGGCGGTTGCAGGCAAGGATGGTGGTTTGCTGCGGCAGGTGATTGGTGCGGATACGCGCACGACGGTCGATCACAATGCGGCGCGTTATCAGTTTATGCAGCGCGCGGAGCCGGATGCGCATCTTTGAAATGTCGATCGGGCAATCATGCGACAAGGCTTGGATTCGCCTTGTCGTCATTCCGGCGAAGGCCGGAATCCATGGCGAGTACGAAGCATGGATTCCGGCCTTCGTGTTTCGTACCAGGACATAGTTAACAGGTGTGCCAGGACATGGTTTACACCTCGAGCCTCGCTACAGGCGGCTCGAGGTCTCTATCCATGCCCTGGAAGGAAGCATCTGTGATGACTCTTCGCACCGAGTTCGTTGCCCTCGCGCATCGCCCCGAAAACACCATCGCCGAACTGTGCCGTCGTTTCGGCATCAGCCGTACGACGGCCTATAAATGGCTGGCTCGGGCCCAGGCCAATGAGCCCTTAAGCAATCGATCGAAACGACCCCACGTCAGTCCTCAGAAGACGTCCCCGGCGATGGAAGAGAGGGTGGTTTGCTTGCGTGACACCTTCCCCGATTGGGGCGGTCGCAAGCTGTCCAAGGTACTGAGGCGTGACGACCACGTGGACGTGGCGCCCAGCACGGTCACCCACATCCTGCGTCGTCATGGCCGACTTGGGTCGCCGATGCGTGCACCCTCCAAGCCCTACATGCGATTTGAGCACGACGCGCCCAACGAGTTATGGCAAATGGACTTCAAGGGGCCGGTGCACGTGGGACGCGTTCGCTGTGATCCGCTGACCGTCCTGGATGACCATTCGCGCTTCAACCTCGTCCTTGGCACCAACACGGACATGTGCGGCAACACCGTTCGGCAATGGCTTACGGAGGCGTTCCGACGCTACGGTCTGCCACGACGCATGAACATGGACAATGGATCGCCGTGGGGCGTGGGCAATGGCGACTCCCGGCATCTATCATCGTTCACGATATGGTTGGTTCAACTGGGCATCCATGTGAGCTTCAGTCGTCCGTTCCATCCGCAGACCAACGGCAAAGACGAACGCTTCCATCGCACCCTGGATGTCGAGGTCTTACGCCGTCGCACCTTCTATTCGATGGAGCAATTACGCCAGGCATTCGACCATTGGCGGGAGATCTACAACCACGTCAGACCTCACGAAGCACTCGGCATGGAGACACCGGCTGACCGCTATACCGTCAGTCCCCGGCCGTTCCCCGAGCAGCTACCGACCATCCAATACAGTCCCGACGACCTCCTCATTCGCGTCCATCAGCGCGGGCGCATACGCCTTCTGGGCCACCCGCTGACCGTCTCGGTGGCGCTCTATGGACACACCATTGCCGCACGACCACGGCCCACCGAAGACGGTGTCTACGATCTGTTCTTCAATCACCATCGCTTGCAGACCATCGACATGCGATCCGTGCGATAAAGTGTCCACCATCTCTT
>NZ_BMJA01000001.1:1989323-2080932 GCF_014642835.1 Dyella nitratireducens
CTTCGCCGGAATGACGGTGAGGGAAGATGAGCATCATCGCTAAATTTGCCTCTCTCTCCGGAAGGAGTAGGGGATTATTTCAGCAGCTTTCTACTGCTCGCTCAGGCCCTCTTTGCCACGCCAACAAGCATAGCGACGACACGCAACAACCCCGCTCGAACAAAGCAATAGATCACCATGGTGATGATCGCCACGACGGAGCCGACGATGCTCGGCAGCACGCCGCCGAACGTATAGGCCATGCCCAGCACCAAACCTAGCAGGTATTCGGCACGATAAATGGGCGCTACCAGTGCGATCACAAACAGTGATTCGAACATGCTGTTGCTAACCGTATCATCACCAAGCGTGAAAAAGACGGATAGCAATACGCCGAACAGCAATGCACAGACAAAGCCGATCAAGGCGTATCGCTTGGCGGCATCGCCTTGCGTGGCAATGCGCTTCTGCACACGGCCAAGCAGAAACCACGTCATCAGAGGAAGCAGCAGGCCTCCCCACCCGTTGGAAATCGCCGGCATGTCGGCGCGGTCAAAGAAATGGTGGCTGGGCACACCGCCGTGAAAATATTGCCAGGCGAGCAACATCAAGTCGGCCACAGCAACAAGTGTGGTCGATGCGATACGTAGACGTAGAAATGGTCGATCGTCCATCACTTCCTCCTGTTGATGCATTGACGGCGCCTCTTTCGGCAGCCGCACAGTCACGCAAGGGAAATGCTCTCTCGGACAAATCATCACGGCTGCACTTGAGCAGGCATAGTGCCAGTCGTCACTCGCTAATCATCGACCGGCTCGTTCAAGCCGCCGATCGACAGGTGGCTGTCCGGACAACGCGGACAAACGTCCGCGGACACGCTGATGTGTTCTGCCGATTTTCGAGAAATGGCTTTACCATGCGGTTTTCCGTGGCTGTGAGTGCTTGGCACGGGCTTTGCCATATCTATCTCGCAAAGCTCATTCACTCACGGAGAACCGCCATGAAATTCGAAACGCTGATGCTGCACAGCCTGTTCGTCGCCTGCTTGCTGGTCTGTGTCTCGACATTGGGCGCCATGCTCGTCTGAACGCGTTCGGCTAGAACAAGGACTCTTCATGCAAATCGTTGCACGCGTTATCGGCAGTCTGGCTTTGGCCCCGGCATGCACGCACGCCTTCGCGCAAAACGCCACATTGCCGATACCGCCATCGGGAGTTATCGGCGTGCAGGAGGCGATGCTTTCGCCCGACTAGTGGATTGCCAAGCTGCGTGCGCCGGACACCGTGCTGATGAGTCGCGCGCAAATCGATGCGCATAACCAGCGCATGTTTGAAGCCGATCCGAGCATGTATGACTTGCGCTGCATCGGCCCCACCTTGAGCCACGCGCAGGTGGAAACCTGGATCAGAAAGGTTTCCAAGATGCCGGGCAAGACCTTGCTCGACGAGCATGATCAGCCCATACCGGCAGCGACGCTCGACGCCATGGCATCAAACGTTGCCTTCGACACGATTCCCGCACAAGCGACGGCCAGGTCGATCACTAAGTAGGAATACGCTATTCTGTTCACGCCGCATCCGTGCCCGCCACTGATGGCCCGCGCAAGCATGCGTTGACTCCGAGCGGGTCGTGCAATACCGGTCGGACCGTGGTTGACAGTCATTCGGGATTCCCATGACCAGCATCACGCACTTCACCCGGCGCATTTATGAGCAGTGGAAGCGCGACACGCTCAGTCAAAGCGACTTCCGCCCGAGTGTCAGCATTCTCCGGCTTTCGTTGATGGCGGTGTTCATTGGCATCGCCGCCGCGCTGGTGGCGGTCGCGCTTTACCGCATGATCGGTTTCGTTACCAACCTGGCGTTTCTGCAGCGCTTGTCGTTCGACTTCGTTTCGCCTTCACTCGGCCATTCAAGGCTGGCGATCGTGATTGCGCCGATCGTGGGCGGCTTGATCATCGGGCTGATGGCGCGCTTCGGCTCCGATCGCATCCGTGGCCACGGCATTCCCGAGGCGCTGGAAGCGATCCTGTTCCGCAAGAGCAAGATGATGCTGAAGGTGGCGATCCTGAAACCGTTGTCCGCGGCCATCGCCATCGGCACGGGCGGACCGTTCGGCGCCGAAGGACCGATCATCATGACCGGTGGTGCGGTCGGTTCCTTGTTCGGCCAGATGTTCTACCTGACGTCGATCGAACGTCGCACTTTGCTGGTGGCCGGTGCATCGGCGGGTATGGCCGCAACGTTCAGCACGCCGATTGCAGCGACGTTGCTGGCGGTGGAATTGTTGCTGTTCGAATGGCGCCCGCGCAGCATCATTCCGGTGGCGATCGCCTGCTTCGTGGCGGACACCCTGCGGCCATTCCTGCTCGGTTACGGTCCGTTGTTCCCGCTGGCGATGGCATTCCACCTGAGCCTGGTGGATATGTGCATGGCCGCGGTCTGCGGATTTCTCGCCGGCCTGCTGGCGACGGCGCTCACCGCTGCGGTGTACAAGGCCGAGGACGGCTTCACCAAACTGCCGATCCATTGGATGTGGTGGCCAGCGATCGGTGCCATCGCGGTAGGCATTGGGGGATTGTTCGAGCCGCAGGCGCTGGGTGTGGGTTACGACGTGATCGGCCAGTTGCTGACCGGCAAGCTGGTAGGCGGCGCCATTCTGGTGTTCATGGTCGCCAAGTCGCTGATGTGGGTGATCTATCTGGGCTCGGGCACTTCCGGCGGCGTGCTGGCGCCGCTGCTGGCACTCGGCGCGGGCCTTGGCGGATTGGAGTCGATGGTGTTTCCCGGGAGCAACCCATTGCTGTGGCCGCTGCTCAGCATGGGTGCGATGCTGGCTGGCGTGATGCGCTTGCCATTTACCTCGATCATGTTTGCCTTGGAACTCACCCGCAACGCCAGTGCATTGCCTGCATTGCTGGTCGCCTGCACGACGGCTTATGGCGTCAGCGTATTCCTGATGAAGCGCTCCATCCTCACGGAAAAGGTCGCTCGTCGAGGTTTCGATATTTTCCGCGAATACACGGTGGACCGGCTCGAGCACATGGCTGTGAAGGATGTGATGAGCACCGAAATCATGACGGTCTCCGGCAACATCAGTGTGCGCGAAGCGGCGCAAAAGTATTTCGGGATCGACCAAAAATATCGTGCCTATCCCGTCGTCGATAGCGAAGGCCGGCTGCTCAATGTCATCAATCGGGAAGAGATGGCTCGTTTGTCACATGCTGATCCTGACGGCACCAGCCAACTCGCCGACGTTCTTGGCAAGGACCCGGTTGTTTCCTATCCCGATGAAAGCTGCAAGACGGTGGCGATCCGCGCGGCGGTGGAGAAACTTGATCGCATACCGGTGGTGAGCGCAGAGCGACAATTGCTGCTCGGGATGGTGACTCGATACGACTTGCTGAAGCCATATACGCACCATCATGAGGAAGAGCGGGTGCGGGAGCGGTTTTTTGGCAATAGTAAGTAGTATTGCGGAGAGTCCATGTGTGCGCCGTTGTCATTCCTTCGCCGCCCATTGCCACATAGCTTCTCCATTCCCGTCAATTGACGAGACCTTTCAGAACAGCAGGTTACAAAGGTCACTCGCTAAGCGGACAAACAATGCATAAAAATGTCCGCGGATCTGGGCCACGCGAGCGTGCCCGGCACACATAGAGGGGATGGGCAGCCATGAAGACTCGTACGGTGGGAACGACCTTGCCGGTTCTGGAAATTGGTCTGGAACAAGGTGACAGAATTATTTCGGAGCCAGGCCGATTTTCCTGGATGACACGCAACATCGTGCTGCAGACGTCCGCGCGGACGGCTGGTGCCAGCAGCTTTCTCGGTGTCATTGGACGCGCCCTTTCGGGCGGTGGCTTGTTCATGAATGAATATGCGACGTCGGGGTCGCCAGGCATGGTCGCGTTCGCGGCGAAAGTGCCCGGCTCGATCGTGGAGGTCCAGGTCAATCACGGACAGACCTACTTCATCCATCGCCACGGTTTTCTCTGCGGCACGGAGGGTGTGGAGCTGTCGATCGGTTTCCAGCGTTCGCTCGGTGCCGGCATCTTTGGCGGCGATGGCTTCGTGCTCGAAAAGCTGACCGGCAATGCGCGGGCCTGGGTGGAACTGGGCGGCGAAATTGTCACCTACACCCTTGCTCCCGGCGAAACGCTGCAGGTGCATCCCGGGCACATCGGCATGTTCGAAGGCACGGTCAATTTCGACATCACCATGATTCCCGGATTGAAGAACAAGCTCTTCGGTGGGGATGGTTTGTTCATTGCCCAGCTCACCGGGCCGGGCCAGGTATGGCTGCAAACGCTCACCATGCCGAATCTTGCGCACGCGCTGGAGCCCTATCTTGCCCGCGAAGGTGGATCGAGTTCGCCTGTCTTGAGTGGTGACTCGGGCAATTCGATCGGCGGTGCCATCGCTGGTGGCGTGATCGGTTCGGTGCTTGGCGGGCTATTTGGCAAGGACGATTAACCGCCTGTAGAACCCTGGGCGTTCATCTGCATGGGAAGCCCCTCTTCCGATAGGAAAGGGGCGTCACGCATCGATCACGAGTCGGCGGTGTCCGCACTTACCAGCACCTTCGCGCGACGCTGCGCCAAATAGTTCCTGGCGCGATCAAGGAACAGATAGATAATGGGTGTCGTGTAAAGCGTCAGCAGCTGCGAAATCAGCAAGCCGCCCACGATCGTGATACCCAATGGACGGCGCAATTCCGCGCCTGCTCCCGAACCGAACGCCAACGGCAACGCACCCAGCAAGGCGGCAAGTGTCGTCATCATGATGGGGCGGAAGCGCAACAGCGAAGCTTCATAAATGGCATCCACCGGAGCCAGACCACGCTCCTTCTCTGCGCTTATCGCGAAATCGACCATCATGATGCCGTTCTTCTTGACGATACCGATGAGCAAGATCACGCCAATCAGTGCGATCAACGAAAACTCGTCATGAAGCAACATCAAAGCGCCGAGCGCGCCGATGCCAGCAGACGGCAGCGTGGACAAGATGGTCAAGGGGTGGATGTAGCTCTCGTAGAGCATGCCAAGAATGATGTAGATCGCCAGGATGGCGGCGGCAATAAGCATGGGCTGCGTCGCCAGCGACGTCTTGAAGGCCTTGGCAGAGCCCTGAAATGTCGCTGTCAAACCAGGCGGCTGGCCCACTTCCGTGCCCTTGGCCTCAATCGCTTCGACGGCTTCGCTGAGGGAGTGCCCGGATGCAAGGTTGAATGAAAGCGTGACCGCCGGGAATTGCCCATCATGATTGACGGTAAGCGGTGCTACGCCGTGCTTGAGCGTAATGAACGTCGATAACGGCACCTGCTTTCCATCGTTGCCGGTCAGGTAGATCTGGCTGAGCGCGTTTTCATCCAACTGGTACGTCGGGTCAACCTCGAGTACGACACGATACTCATTGAGTTGCGTGTAATAGCTCGCAACCTGGCGCTGTCCGAAGGCGTCATTGAGCGTATCGTCCACCAGCTGAGACGTGATGCCGAGGCGGCTCATGGTGTCGCGATCGAACACCAGCGTCAGGCGTGGTGCTACCGGTTCGAGATCAGCCTCCACGTCCTGGATGACAGGAATCTCGCGCAGCGCCTTGAGCATGACAGGTGCCCATTGGTGCAATTCATCGACGTTCGTATCGCGCAGCGTATATTGGAACTGCGACTTGCTGACGCGAGCGCCGATCTGCAAGTCCTGCCGCGCCTGCAGCGACAATGAGATGCCCGGCACCTGAGCCACCCTGGGGCGCAGCCGGTTTATGACGTCGTATACCGATGCCTTGCGCTCGCCGAACGGCTTCAAGTCGATGGACATGCGACCGATATTGATCGACGGATCGCCCTCCACCCAGTAATACACATGCTCGATCGCCGGATCTTGCTCAACGACCTCAGCCAGCGCATGCATGCGCTCGACCATCGCCGGGTAGGAAATGTCCTGGGATGCCTCGGTCACGCCTGCAATGAGGCCATTGTCTTGCTGAGGAAAAAATCCCTTGGGAATGACTACATACATGATGATGGTGCCGGCCAAGGTCGCTGCAGCGACGGCCAACATCACATTCGGGTGACGCAAGGCACGGCGAAGCCCTTTGGCATAGACGTTTTGAACCGCATTGAAAAAAGCCTCGGCTGCCTGGTGGAAGCGCCCGCGCCCGTGAGCAGTCTGGCGGTTGAGCAGGAGCGCACACAGCGTCGGCGTCAAGCTCAGCGATACCGCGCCGGAGATGAGGATGGCCACGCCGGCGGTGACCGAAAATTCCCTGAAGAGACGCCCCACGACGCCGCCCATGAACAGCAGAGGGATGAACACCGCCACGAGTGAAAACGTCATCGACAGGATCGTAAACGCGATTTCGCCTGATCCTGAGAGCGCTGCCGTCCTGGGATCCTGGCCCTCTTCGATGTGCCGAAGAATGTTCTCCAGCATCACGATCGCATCGTCCACGACAAAGCCGATGACCACGGTCAGCGCCATCAGCGACACGTTGTCCAGGCTATAGTCGAGCAATGCCATCACGGCGAAGGTGCCGAGAATCGAAATCGGTATCGTGATCGCAGGAATGAGCGTGGCACGCGCGTCGCGCAGAAAGGCGTACACCACTGCCACGACCAGCGCGATGCTTAGCAGCAGTGTGAATTGCAGGTCGATCACCGATGCCCTGATCGTCTGCGTCCGGTCACCCAGTACGGTGACGTGAATCGTGGCAGGAAGATCGTGCGACAGGCGAGGCAGTTCAGCCTTGATCCGGTCGACGGTCTCGTCGATGTTGAAGCCTATCTGCTTATGCACATCAACGATGATGACCTGGCGACCGTCGTACCAGGCGCCCTGCCGCACATCCTCGACGCTTGCCACGACATTCGCGATATCGCGCAAATGAACGGGCGCACCGTTGCGATAAGCAACAATCAAATGCGAGTAAGTTGCCGCATCAACGACTTGATCGGTGGCATCCAGCGTCACGGCCTGGCGCACGCCGTTGAGGGTTCCCTTGGGCGAGTTCGATGTGGCATTGGCAATCGCAGCGCGAATGTCTTCCAGGCTTATGCCAAGCGAAGCGATCACCCCCGGGTTGACGCGTACGCGCACGGCAGGTTTCTGCTGCCCGTGGAAATCGACCACGCCCACGCCCTGGATACGGGCCATTTCGGGGGCGAGATAGTTCTCGACATAGTCGTCGACTTTGTCGATGGGCATCTGATCGGAGTACACCGCCACACTCATCAGCAGCGCATCCGCCGGATTGGCCTTTTCAAAGGTCGGCGGATGCGGGAGTGTCTTGGGCAGGTCGCCGGCCGCCGCGTTGATCGCCGACTGCACGTCCAGCGCCGCCCCGTCGATGCTGCGCGAGAGATCGAATTGAACGTCGATGGAACTCGAACCCAGCGAGCTCGTCGACGTCATTTCGGTGACGCCCGGCATGTTTACCAGGGCCCGCTCCAGCGGCGCGGTCACTGCCGTCGCCATCGTCTCCGCACTGGCTCCCGGAAGATAAGTGCTGATACTTATCGTCGGGATGTCGACCTGCGGTACGCCTGCGATAGGCAATGCCATGTAGCTGGCCATGCCCAGGAACACAATGCCCAGCATCAGCAGCGATGTGGCAACGGGGCGCTCAATGAAAATCGCCGAGATGTGGAAGGATCTCATGGGCTTGGCCTGTCAGCGCCCTTGGCGCGAGTCATCGACCACGCTCACAGGAGTGCCATCGTCAAGCCACTGCATCGGCGAGACAACGACAACCGTTAGTAATAGAAGCCACTTGCCCACTGTGCATGCCGCCCGCAAGAACCCACGGCAGCGTATAGAGGGAACCTTACGGCGTGATTAGGGACGGTGCCTGAGGTATCCCCACGTTTTCTGCTTGATGATCTGAAAAAAATCAGCAAGCTAGCCAGAATCTATTAAATGACCTCGGCGTCATTCCGGCGAAGGCCGGAATCCATGCTACGCATTCACCATGGATTCCGGCCTTCGCCGGAATGACGCCGAGGTAAAAATGCTAAGTATTGGCCGCGAAAAGCCCATCCTTGAACAGCTCGAAAAACGTGGGGATATCTCCAGGGACGGTGCTTGATCGAATATCAACGCTTGCAGCTGTTTTTTTGCCTGAAATATGAAGAACTGATTACTTTTATATGACTGGAGATTGACACTTTGGCGGCGATGCCAGGCCATTGAATTCCAGATCCATCGCCGCTCGATATTCGATTGATGTCATGCATATGCAAAGTGGATTGCTAGGCTAATGGCTCTTTGCTATCGCGATTCGGCCCGGTAGTTGTGTATCGAGAAATGCGTACATGTCGGTGCTGAGAGAGGCAGCAGCGGCTTCGGACCCCGCACCATGCCCTGCATTGTCATCCAGGCGAATCCAGACCGGCTTGCCGCTGCGTGAGGCCGCCCGCAGTCGCGCAGCGAACTTGCCGGTTTCCCATGGCTCTACCCGACTGTCGTTGAGCCCAACCATGAGCAGCACGGATGGATAGTTCACGCCATCACGGATGTGCTGATAGGCGTCCATCGCCGCAAGAATGTGCAAGCCCTCGGCGGTACGCGGATCGCCCGTTTCACCGATCTGATTCGCTCCGTTCTGCTGTTCAAGCAGCCTGACCGGGTTGAGCATCCCTACGTCGATCACGGCGGCACCAAATGACTGCGGCGATTGCGTCAGTGCATTTCCAGCCAGTATTCCACCAAAACTCTGGCCATACAGGGCCGTGCGATCAGAGGTCGTATAACCGAGCTTGACGAGTGTCTCGCCACAGGCGATCACGTCGTCGATACTTTTTCCCTTGTTTGCACCTTGCCCGGCCCGATGCCAGGCATCGCCTTTTTCTCCACCACCGCGAACATGGGCTATGGCGTAGACTCCGCCCTCTTTCGCCCATTCCAGCCGCCGTGGACTGAAGAACGGTTGCAGGCTGACGCCATATCCGCCGTAGCCTTCGAGAATGGAGCGGTTTTCCCGGTCCAGCACCACATCTCGACGATGAAGAATGGTCAACGGTACACGCGTACCATCCTTGCTCACGGCCTCTGTCTCCACGGCAACCACATCGCTGAAATCCAGAGGACTGATTGCTGTAAGTCCCGTATCTTGAAAACGGGATTGGCCAGGCTTGTACAGGAAAATAGCCGGCGAACGGACCCATCCTTCCAGCGTCGTTACAAAGCCATCACCCCGAGGGTCTGTGCTGAATTCCCAGGCACTACCCGCAAAAGGCGTGGTGCTCGCGGTAAGCACGCCCGTCTTGTAGTCAACGCGGTCAAAACTGTCGATGCCATCCGTCATGTGCTTTGCATACAGGGCATCGCATGCCGCCTGGATATTGGTCAATACCGAGCCGGACGCTTCGGGGATCACTTCACGGGCCTGCGCCAGCGATATCTCCGGCGCGGAGAGATCCATCGCCAATAGCCGGCCGTTCGGGTGATTCTGCATGGACATCACATACAACGTGTTTTTGTGCAGCGCTGCACCTTGCACGTTGTCCGCGTAATCGACGACGCAATGCCAATGAGTAGCACCTCTTACAACCCCGGCACGTGGGGCGTAACACAGGCGTTGTTCCTGGCGGGCTCCTCCTATCTCCGCAAGTGCCCAGGATGAATCTTCCTGCACATCAATCACGGGAAATTCGTTGCTTGCCAAGCGGAGACCATCGTTGCGGCCACGCTCTGCCAAAACCATGTCTTGTACCGACGGCGCTCCAAGGCGATGTAGCCGGGCATGCATATTCTGCATGGGGTCGCCCTTTACTTGCTCCGCAGGCGGTGCCAGTTGCGTGTAGGTAAATCCGGTCCCATCCGGTAACCAGAGCGCCGAAAATTCACCCCACACGGGTTCGACCACATCGGGCAACCAGGTGACATGGTCTACATCGAGGAGCTGGATACGGCTTATTTCGTTGCCTTCGTGATCGATATTGACGGCGATCCGCTTTCCGTCCGGCGAAGGCATGAACGTGGTGATGCCAGCTGCCCCCTTGCCATCCTTGATATCTGCCGCATCGACCAGCAACCGTTGTGAACCATCCGGCTCACGCACCATCAATTTTCCTCGACTGTTGCCTTCCCGCCGCAAATAGAAAAGACGCCCAGCCGCAAGTACGGGATGGTTGTTGAATTGATAGTCGTTGGCGGCGGCCCGCATGCGGTCCCGCCACAGTCCCATGGTTGGCATGGCATCCAGCCGCGAACGCGTGTATCCACCTTGTGCCTGCAACCAAGCTTGAAACTCGGCATTGTTCTTGCCCTCCATCCAGCGGTATGGATCGGGCAAGGTCAGCCCAAAGGCATGATCGACCACGTTGACCGTACGAGCGCTTGGCGGCGCCTGTGTCTGTGCGAAAACCATCCATGACATGCAAACACAAGTCAGCATGGCGCTCAGGCACACCCGTCGACTGTTCATGACGAAGCCCTCCAGAAGCGAGACACTTCCGAATCGGTGAATCGTTCGAGATCGCCTGGATGCCCCTGCCCAAGCTTCGGCGATGCTACGTCGAACCCATCACCGAAGTCGTCAAGATTCGTCCACAAAAGCGTGAATAACCTATTAAACAGGCGTACTTGAAGGGAGAGTGCTTATGAGCCGCAGCCTATTTTCACGCCCGAGTGCCTGGGTTCCTCTCGCGATGTCGTTCACGGCGCTGTGCATCGTCGTTGGCCACCTTGGCTTCTTTGGCACCGCTCGTGAGGCAGATGAAGGCGCCGCTGCACATCTGTTCCAGCTTTTCATGGCTGGACAAATTCCCATCATCGCGTTCTTTGCCATCCGATGGCTGAGGCGTAGGCCCAAGCCTGCCTTGCTGGTTCTGGCCTCGCAGGCTTTGGCGGGTGTGGCGGCATGTGTCCCTGTTTGGTATTTCAATTTGTAGTGCCGCCATGTGATTCGGATGGATGGTTTTCGCAGCGACGCGAACAACGTGTTCAAGGCGCTGCATATGCGCGTGCAGCGCGAGAACCGGGAGTTGTATCCGCTGGCGGAGCAGGTCTAGGGACTGAGATTTTCCCGCATTTTTGGCCCGCTATTCTGACGAAATCCAGGATTACTTCGACCCCGTTTCGAAGCGAATCGTCATTCCGGCGAAGGCCGGAATCCATAGCCAGTGCGAAGCATGGATTCCGGCGTTCGCCGGAATGACGACTCGCGCTGAAACAGCATTGTCGTGAACTTCGATTTTCCTGCCGGAATGACGGCAAACAACGAGAGAGAGGCTCATCTCATACGCTGATTTAGCCAATGAATGCTGGCATGGTTTATTTCTTGGCTTTGGACTTGTTCAATGCCACCGCCGCGCGAACAAGCGCCTTCAACGCCTTCTCGTTGATTTTCTCGCCTTCATGAAAATCGATGGCGCGTCGCGTATTGCCATCGAGACTGGCGTTGAAGAGGCGCGAAGGGTCCGGCAAGAAAGCCCCTTTGGCGAAGGTCATCTTCACGGCGCTCTTGTAGGTTTCGCCGGTGCAGATCATGCCTTCGTGGTACCACACCGGAACCCCTCGCCACTTCCATTCCTCGACGACGTTGGGCTCGGCTTCCTTGATCAAGGCACGGAGTCGACCGAGCGTCTCGCCGCGCCAATCGCCCAGCTCTTCGATTCTCGCGTCGATCTGTTGAGAAGGCGACTGCGGTGCGCTTTTTGCCATGTCCGTTTCTCCTTGTATCGACGGACTTTAATCCACACGAGGCCGGGATGCGCACGCAACCTCTAGGTCGTTTCCGCGAAGACTTTCCGAGCCACTTCGATAGCGGTATTGGCGCAGGGCCACCCGGCATAGAAAGCCAGATGCGTGATGAGCTCGATCAGCTCTTCTTGCGTCACCCCGTTCTGTTGCGCGAACTTCAAATGAAACGGCAGCTCGTTGAAGCGGTAGAGCGCCACCAAGGTGGCCACCGTGATCAGGCTCCGATCCCTCTTCGGCAGTTCGGCGCGCTCCCACACTTGCCCGAACAACACCTGCCGGGTGTAGTCGTTGAGCGCAGGCGCCATGTCCGCATAAGGACCGGCGCTGGGGTTGGTGTCGTTGCTCATCACAGGGCTCCTTGACCTGACGAATACTGTTCATCAGTGACGTGTTCCATCCATTCGACGGCTTTGCCATCCAGGTATTCCTGCACGGCGATGTGCGTCATCGAGGTGGTGGGCGTTGCACCGTGCCAATGGCGATGCCCCGGCGGGCACCAGATCACGTCGCCGGCGCGGATGACCTCAACGGGTCCACCTTCGCACTGCGTCCAACCACAACCAGCTATAACGATCAGGATCTGGCCGAGTGGATGGGTGTGCCATGCCGAGCGCGCGCCGGGTTCAAAGGTCACGCTGGCGCAGCCTACCCGCGCAGGTTCGGGGGCATTGAAGAGCGGGTCGATCCGCACGCTGCCGGTGAAGTAGTCGGCCGGACCTTTTGCCGAGGCCTGCGTGCCGCCGCGGATGAGATGCATGAGCTTGCTCCAAACATGAGAGAACCTCGCCAGTTTGTCTCAAGCACCGGTTGCTGATTAGATGGGAATGGGTGATTGCACCTATGACCGGTATCGATAAATCGGCTTGTAGGCCATAGGCACATAAGTTGCTTTGCTCTTGGGTTGCGTCGGCATGCAAAGCTAGGGCATGCAAAGTTTCAGGTCACTGCAAGACATCGCTATGAACACATTGACTCTTCGTGCATCCAGTAGTCGCCGCGGCAGCCTCGCCTGTGTCGGCATGGGCATGACCCTCGGCTCCCACCTCACACCGCTTGCCCGCAGCCATATCGAGCGTGCCGACGTGGTGTTTGCGGCACTTTCCGATGGGGTGGTGGAAAAGTGGCTGCAGCGCATGCACCCGGATGTGCGCAGCCTCCAGCCCTACTACAAGGAGGGCAAGTCGCGACTGAAAACTTATAAAGAGTGGGTCGCGCTGATGATGGCCGAAGTGCGTGCCAGCAAGCGTGTGTGCGGGGTGTTTTACGGCCACCCGGGCATTTTTGCCTGGTCGCCGCATAAGGCGATCGAGATGGCTCGCGCCGAAGGTTTCGAAGCGCATATGGAACCGGGCATTTCGGCCGAAGACTGCCTTTATGCGGACTTGGGCATCGATCCGGGCCGATTTGGGTGCCAGCACTCCGAGGCCAGCCAGCTGCTTTTTTATGAGCGGCGCATCGACCCTACCGGTTATCTGGTGCTGTGGCAGGTGGGCCTGGTCGGCGATTGGTCGCTGGGGCGCTTCCAGACGGGGCCGGCGTACCGGCAGGTATTGGTGGAACGATTGGGCGAAGACTATCCGCTCGACCACGAGGTGATCGTCTACCGGGGCGCGACGCTGCCGATCGAGAAGCCGCGCGTACGGCGGGTTGCCCTGCGCGATCTGCCCCATATCGCGTTGACTGCCGAGGAAACGGTAGTACTGCCGCCAGCAGCGCCACTGAAGTTGAACCAGGCGATGCGGGAGCGGCTGAATGCCTTGGACAAGCTGGAAAAGGCTGGCATGGAGACGCAAACCTAGAAACATCCAGCCGGGGAACAATCTTTGCTTAGGGCACCTATGCCGATGAAATCAGCCCGCAGGTGTACGCAGTGCCATAATCAAGCGTAATAATGCTTGGATTGTGGGGTTTTAAATCATGAGAAAAGGCACCTGAGTGCCGCTTTTCAGCGCAGAACCAGTACCACATAAAAAGCAGGGGAGGAAAACATGATTGACACACTCGACTTATTGGAAGCCATCGGCCGCGATGCATCGTTGCGCCACGCTTCGACGGAGGAGCTCACCAGCGCGCTTGTACAAGCGCAGGCGTCCGAGGCGCTCACTGCCGCGGTAGCGTCCGGTGATAGCTCACGGTTATTTGAGGAATTCGGACACATGCAGAACGAACCGCCTCAATCCGGCAACCACCCCTTTCACGAAGAAGAGCCGGATGAAGAGCAGCCGCTCGAAGTCCCGGTTCCCGAAAAAACGCCACCACCATCCGAGAATTAGGCATCCTCACATGTCCGGGCTACCAAGCCACATCCGCTTTTGGTCTGCCTTAGCAGCCATGGCGTGGTGCTTGTTTGCGCAGCCCGGATACGCTGCCACGCCCATAGCAAGTCCTGCCAGGTTCCTCGACCAAGCTGAAAGCTTGCGCCTGAAAGATCATTCGCGATTCGTGCAGATGTTGGAGCAAATCCACCAGGAGTCTTCTTCCCTTTCCGAGAGCGAGCAATGGCATCTGCGTTACCTCGATGCGTGGGAAGCTCAATCCGACGGAAACTACGCCCAGTCTGAACTGCAGTTTCGCCAAGTCATCGATCATTCGGGCGACCCGGAACTGATTGGCAAAGCGTCGGCACGTCTCTTGAAAATCCTGTCGCTCAATCGGCACTACGACGAAGCCTTTGTTCTGGCCAATCACCTAGCGTCCACCCTGCCTCAGGTCAAGGATGCTCAAGTGCGTTTTGACCTGCTGACGGAACTGTCGGAGATGCTGGATTTTGCCGACCAAACCGATCTGGCGCTCCAGTACGCACGTATGGCAGAAGATGCCATTCCTCCTGGCGAGACTTCGTGTTTCCCGCTCATGCTACAAGCTGCGGCACTCTACAACGGCAAACGGTTGACATCAGCCAGCCCTGAGCCACGTCAAGCCATCGATGCCTGCACAACCGCCGGAGACCTTGTCTCCGCCAACGCGATATGGTTGGTGCTGGGTAGTATGTACATCGACGGCAATCAACCACTCAAAGCCCTGGACCTTCTCGATCAAATCGGCCCCTCTATCCGTACTGCTGGTTATTACCCTCACCTGCTGTCCTCGCAGGTAGAGCGCGCGCAGGCCTATCTCAAATCAGGCAATGACGACGAAGCAAAAAAGGCTGCCTTGGCAGCCCTGGCCATCAGCCATCCCGATGACACCGGCGACTGGGTGATGACCGATTACCAAGTGCTCTACCAGATCGAGAAGAAGCAGCGCCATGACGCTGCCGCACTGGCCTATCACGAACGCTTCTCTACTCTGGAGAAGAACCATCTCGACGACGTCCATGCCCGGGCACTGGCCTATGACATGGCCGAGCAGCACTTGCTGGTTCAAAAGATGCAGACGGAAGGACTCAGCAAGCAGAACAGTATTCTGAAATTGCAGCAGGCATTGACCGGCAAAGCCGTCGAGACCAGCCGGCTGTATATCGCGTTGCTGTTATTGATGCTCGTATCGGTCGTCTTTTGGCTGTTTCGGCTCAAGCGCTCGCAGCTTCGTTTCAAAGAACTATCCAGCCTGGATGGGCTCACCGGCATCTTCAACTATCAGCACTTCATCAGCGAAGCGAGCCGCACCCTGCAGATACTGGAAAAAAGACGCAGCACGGCCTGCGTGATCGCCATCGACCTCGATCATTTCAAGCAGATCAATGACACCTACGGTCATGCACTCGGCGATACCGTGCTCAAACGCACCGTTGCCATCTGCCGGCATCAGTTGCGCCCCGACGATTTGTTCGGCCGCCTGGGCGGCGAGGAATTCTGCGTGCTGCTGTCAGGTTGCCACCGCAACCAGGGCATGGCGATTGCCGACTGCATTCGCAAGGCTTTGGCAGCCACGCTGGTTGATGTAGAGGGGGGAGTCGTGTCGTTTTCCGCCAGCTTCGGCTTGGCGTGCACCGATACGTCGGGTTATGAGCTGCAGCGCTTATGCAAAGATGCGGATGCAGCGCTTTACAAGGCCAAGCGGACTGGTCGCAATCAGGTTGTTGCCAGTGGCGAACATATCGATCAAGTCCAAGCCCAGCACGCCGAGAAGTGGGCGAGCTAGTTTTGAGTGGCCAAGCTGTCTTCGCTTGTGGCCCGCCATGGCGGCCATGGCGTGGTGCCTGCTCGTGCAGCCCGGTTACGCCGCCACCTCGATCACGAATCCCGGCCAGTTCCTCGACCAGGCTGAAAGCCTGCGCCTTAAAGACCACGCGCAATTCGCGCAGATGCTGGCGCAGATCCACCCTGAAGCACCGCGCCTGTCCGAAGCCGAGCAATGGCATCTGCGTTACCTCGACGCATGGGAGGACATGTTCAACGGGAACTACATCAAGTCCGAGACGGAGTTTCACCAGATCATCGATCGCTCCGGCGATCCGGTCCTGATCGCCAAGGCATCGGGCTTGTTGCTGAGCAATCTGGCGTTCAATCGTCGCTACGAGGAAGCCTTTGCACTGGCCAATCACCTGGCATCGAGCCTGCCCGAGGTCAAGAATCCGGAGAGCCGCTATACGCTGCTGACGAATCTCTCGCAGATGCTGGATTTCGGCGAGCAGACCGATCTGGCCGTCCAGTATGCACGCATGGCGGAAGATGCCGTTCCTCCTGGCGAGAGTTTGTGCCGGCCGTTCTATCTGGAAGCCGCGGCGCTTTATAACGGCAAGCGGCTGACATCGGCCAGCTCTGAATTGCGTCGCGCCATCGATGTTTGTACCGCTGCAAAGGAACCGGTCTTCGCCAATGGCATGTGGCTCGTCCTGGCCAGCCTGCATATCGACGAAAACCAGCCAGCCAAGGCGCTGGCCCTGCTCGATCAGGTCGCCGCCTCGGTTCGTACCGCGCATTATTACCCGCATAGGCTGTCCTCCCGCGTGGAGCGCGCACAGGCCTATCTCAAGTTGGGCAATGACGGGGAGGCGAAAAAAGCCGCTCTGGATGCGCTAGCCATAAGCCAGCCCGACGACACCAGCGAATGGCTGATGGACGACTACCAGGTGCTCTATCAGATCGAGAAGCAGCAGGGCCACAACGCCGCCGCGCTCAACTATTACGAACACTATTCCAACCAGGAAAAAAGCCATCTCGACGATATCCGCTCCCGCGCACTGGCCTACGACATGGCCGAGCAGCATTTGCTGATGCAAAAGATGGAGACGGAGCGCCTTAGCAAGCAGAACAGCATCTTGACCTTGCAGCAGACGTTGACCGCCAAAGCGATCGAGACCGGCCGGCTTTATATCGTTCTGTTGGTATTGGTGCTGGTATCGGTGATCCTGTGGCTGTTCCGGCTCAAGCGTTCGCAGCTTCGCTTCAAACAGCTTTCCTGCCTGGACGGGTTGACGGGCATCTCCCATTACCAGCACTTCACCAGCGAGGCCGGCCGCGCCCTGCAACTGCTCGAGAAAAAACACGGCATCGCTTGCCTGATTGCCATCGATCTCGATCACTTCAAGCAGATCAACGATACCCATGGCCATGCCCTGGGCGATGCGGTGCTGAAGTGCACCGTTGCTGTCTGCCAGCAGCATCTGCGTTCGGAGGATTTGTTCGGCCGGCTCGGCGGCGAGGAATTCTGCGTGCTGCTGCTTGATTGCCACCGCGAGCAAGGCATGGCGATTGCCGACCGCATCCGCGCAACCATCGAGGCGACACTGGTTGATGTCGAAGGGGGCGTCATGTCGTTTTCCGCCAGCCTCGGTGTGGCGTGTACCGATCGATCCGGTTATGAACTGCAGCGCTTGTGCAAGGATGCGGATGCAGCGCTTTATCGAGCGAAACGGCATGGACGCAATCGCGTCATCGCAGATACCGGGAGCGACGATCTGCAAGACGCTACCGCGTAGGCAGCGTTGCCGTAGCAATGGTTCCAAACGTCAGGGGACCCGATCGCCTCATAAACTTAAGGTATGCTCGCCGACGAGCAGGGTGCATCAACCCAACCTGCAACTGGCATCCGGCTTCTGCATGCCTTCCCCCTCGGCGTGTAAATTGGCATACATTCACGCGCTATATGCAGTGCACGGTGCTCTAAGCTAGTCAGCATCTTTCCGCGGAAGCTCGCCGATGTCCGACGCCGTCGCCTTGATCGAACGCTACTACGCCGCCTTCAATCGTGGTCATTGGCAAGCCATGCTCGATTGCCTGGCCGATGACGTGGCGCATGACACCAACCAAGGCTCGCGCGAGTTGGGGCGGGAGGCGTTCCGTGCCTTTCTTGCGCGCATGGAGCGCAGTTATCGCGAGCAGCTGACGGATATCGTGGTGATGGCCACGGCCGACGGTAGCCGCGCCGCAACGGAATACGTGGTGCACGGCGAATATCTGGCCGATGATGAAGGCCTGCCGCCGGCACGTGGGCAGCGCTACGTGCTGCCGGGCGGTGCGTTCTTCGACGTGCGCGATGGCAAGATCACGCGCGTAACCAATTACTACAACCTCAACGACTGGATCGCCCAGGTGTCCGCCTGAGCACAGGAACGCGACGATGACGCTGCATATTCTCAGCTGCAACGGCGAAGCGGTGGCGCCTTATCTGGAGGATCTGGCCCGGCTGCGCACCACGGTGTTCCGCGATTACCCTTATCTGTATGAGGGCAGCACGGACTATGAGAGCGACTATCTCATGGCGTACGCACGCTCACCGCGCAGCGTGTTCGTACTGGCGCTGGATGATCAGGAGGTCGTGGGCGCGGCAACCGGCATTCCGTTGATCGACGACCAGACAGCTTTTCAGTTGCCCTTCCGCAAGAAGGGTTACGCGCTGGAACCGATTTTCTATTTCGGCGAATCGGTGTTGCTGCACACCTATCGCGGCAAAGGCATCGGTCATCGTTTTTTTGACGAGCGCGAAACACACGCACGGCGCAGCGGCTTCAAGCTGGCGGCGTTCTGTGCGGTGGAGCGTGACGAGCACGATCCACGCCGCCCACCGGAATACCGCTCCAATGACGCGTTCTGGGCCAAGCGCGGTTATCAGCGCCAGCATGATTTGTTTTGCGAACTGTCATGGCGCGAACTTGGCCAACAGGAAGCCAGCCCCCATCTGCTGCGTTTCTGGTTGCGCTCGCTGGAGTTTTGAACGCGATGAAAGTGACGTTTGCCGTCGGTCAATGGCTGATCGGCGCCCCTCGGCATGTCGATGATTTCGCTGCCCGCGTCGAACGCGAGCTCGCGGCGGTGGCCGCGCAAGGCGCGCAGTTGGCGCTGCTGCCGGAATACCTGGCGCTGGAACTGGCCTATACGTTCGGGCCAGAGGTGCACGGCGACCTGCACCGCTCGCTGGCGGCGGTGGATACGCTGTATGCGTCGTGGCTGGCGCTATTCGGCGAGATCGCACAACGGCACGGCATCTACGTGTTGGCTGGCAGCTTTCTGCGCCGCCAGGACGATGGCAGCTATCGCAACCGCAGCCTGCTGTTCGATCCACAAGGGCGCCATGTCTGGCAGGAAAAGCTGCGCCTTACCGGCTTTGAGAAAGAGGCCAAGGTGATCACACCCGGCAATGCGCTCAAGGTGTTCGACACCGAGCTCGGACGCGTAGGCATCAACATCTGCTACGACGTGGAATTCCCCCTCTACGCACGCGCCCAGGCCGAAGCCGGCGCTGTCCTGCTGCTGGTGCCTAGTTGCACCGATACCCTGGCCGGAGCAGCGCGCGTGCGCATCGGCTGCCAGGCACGTGCACTGGAAAATCAGATTCCCGTGTTGTGTGCGGTAACGGCCGGCGAAAGCGAATGGAGTGCGGCACTGGATACGAATACCGGGCACGCGGCGATTTATGTGCAGCCGGATCGCGGTCTGCCGGATGGTGGCGTGCTGGCGGAGCTCGCAGCCGAATCGGGCTGGCTGGTGACCGAGATGGATGTTGCGGGCGTGCAAGCCGCACGTGCCAATGGGCAGGTAGGCGTTGCTGGTGATTGGCAGGGGCAGCTGTTGCCAGGGGTGCAGCGGGCACGGGTTGCGGGGTTTGAAAGCGCTTAGATTGTCTGGCTTGGCACGCGCGCGCCGCCCTGGCGAATGCCAGCGTCTGGCGGCTTTGACTGGGAGTGAGTGAGCTACGTGTTGCGATCCGGCCAAACTATCGCCTGAGCGACAACGACATGCTCGCCATTGAACGTTGCGGCCGGGGAACCATGCAGCGCATAGCCAAGATTCAGCGCTTCCGAAACACGGTGACAAAACGTTGCATCGTCTTTCCCGGTCAGCAATCGATATCGTGGAAGGCCATCTGGGGGTAAGTCGGGCATGGGAGTTCCTAGTGGTTGTGCCAAGAATCGTCGGAAAGTTCGATGATCCGGTGATTCAATCGGGAAAACTTATGAAGCTCGCCGGCACACTGTCAGTGAGCCATACACCATTCTTGGATTTATAGAACCGGTGCCCTTCGCTGCACATCTTTCCCGCTTGAACCGTAAGCACGAGGGGATGGCCATGGCGCTGGCCAACAAGAACAGCTGTGGCTTCCTGCTCTGAAAGATGGACATGCTGCCGCTGCCTCTTTTGCAAGCCTTGGGTACGAATCGATTCGACAAACCGTGTGGCTGTGCCGTGAAAGAGCACGCTTGGCGGCGTAAGCGGCTGCAGTTCCAGGTCCACACTGATCGAATGCCCCTGATTTGCACGTATCCGCACTCCCGCATCGTCGAGGGTAAAGCGCTGCTTATCACTGCTGGCGACGATGTCGGTAATGATCCGGCGATCCAGCTTGCGTCCACGAGCGTTGGCCAACCGGATGAGATCGTCAACATTGGCCCAACCGTTCTTATCCAGTTGAAGGCCGATCGCCTCCGGATCATGCCGGAGTACCAAGCTTAGAAATTTGCTTATCGTGACGTGGTCCATATCTCTATTCTAGGGCTTGGAGGCTTTCGCCAGATACTTGACCGCGCGTACGGCAAACAGCTATCTATCCCCTAATAAAGGAAAATGCCGATCCCCTTCCAGCCGTGAAACGTCCAGCCGGCTGCACATCTCCGCGGTGTCGATGCGGAATTTGAAATAGGCAACGATCTCTTCGTCATCGCCAAGGTGAAGCCATCCACGCATGCCCCGGCCGTCGCGATCGACGTGCTCGATGGTGGTGAAGTACATCATGCCGACGTGGTCACGCGAAAATTGATGGAAGCCTCGTCGCTTGCCGTTGTCGAACAGCTTGGCCGAAGCGGTGAAGCAAGTCAGCCACGTGAGTTTGTCGCCCACCTGCAAAGCGGAGATCGCTTTGTGGACGGTGGGATGTAAGCCTGCCTCCAAATCGATGTCCATACAGACGACTCGCAGCAAAGGAAGGTCAACCTTGCAGATGCCTGACAACATCCGATATCAGTGCAGAGCTCCTGAAAATGGCGCGATAGTTCAGTGATGAGTACCTTTACGTGTGCTGCGTCGTAACGACGTGATCATTCACGTTTGTCGAACAAATTTGCTTTGCTCGATCGAGCTCTCTTCATTTATGTGAACGTTCCGCTACTCGCCTCACGCTGATTAATCTGCGTGTAAACATCGTCACGGTATTCTCGACAGACCGAGAACAAGAAGACGCGAGGTGCACGAATGACAGTCATGCATTTAACAAACGTGCTGCGTTTCGATGAATTTCTTAGCAAAGGCGGCCGGCATCTTTTCGAAATCACGGCGGACGAAGTGCCTGAATTGCAGAACGTCCAAGGCGTACACCAAGGCATCAAGATCGCCTGCAAGGTGTCTAGCACATCGGTGAAGAAGGGCACCTGGACCAGGATCGTGGATCAGCTGGCTGCGCGTAATGGCAGCTGCCTCTACAGGCAAGTCGCTTCGAACACTTATCGTGTCGTCTGCACCATCCCGCAAGAACCTGGCTTAGCCGAGAATTCCTGCGCCATCCCGCCATAACGCGGGATGGTTCGGTTCGTTCGCTTGAACGAAACGTCAAATTCACGAAAGCTGGATAGCGTCATTGCAAGAGTATGGGCTGGGTTCAGCACCGGGTGTTGCAGCCGTTGCCTAAGTTTTATCTTCCCTACTCCGGCATTGATTCCGCAGACAGCGTTCTTATGCATGGCGACAGGGCCATGCGCTTTCCGTCGCGAAAAGCTGCGCTTGCGTTCGTCATGGAGCACTATCGCGACGAAAGAACGGCAGTGAATGCGAACCAGGCCGTCATCAGTATCGAGGGGCAGGATGGTATGTGGCGCTCGTTCGATACGCGCCTGCTGCCGGCTAGGGAACATAGCTAGTTTTGTGCGCGAGGCTTGCCGTCTCTTACCGCAAGATATTTTTTGCCGGCAAATTCAACGCTCCCGATTCGTCGCCCCGGCGAAAGCCGGGATCCAATGATGTTGACGCTTTTCAAGTCGCTGGGCCCCGGCTTTCGCCGGGGCGACGGACTATCCGAGAGCGCGTCCAAGCTTGCTTCACCTCCCACCTCAACCCTCCCCTGCTGCACACAGGGGAGGGAATTGTTCACTGCACGTATGAGCGTTGCACGCGATCGGTATCACTCGTGCGGTTGCTGATCGTTGATCCAGCTTTGCCAATTTTCCGGAGCACCTCCGTCAAGCTTCTCAGCCATGAAAGCATTTGCCAGCTGAGCAAGCGTAGAGAGCGCATTCCCACCGTCCGTACCCAGCGCAATCTTCGGCACGATCGCAATCTGACCTTCACGCAGGGCATCGGCAAACTGCTTGCCGAGATCGTTGACCAATTGCATGCGAGCGCCTTCGCCGGTCAGCGCCTCGGCCTTGGCGCGAATGGCATTGGCTTCGGCCTTGCCCACCGCTTCCGTGGCAGCAGCCTTGCCTTCACCCACTGCAATCTGGCGTTTGCGTTCAGCATCGGCGTTGATGTTGATTACCTGCGCTTCCTTGGTGGCGGCCGCAATGGCGGCATCGCCTTCGTTGGTCTTGATCTTCACGTTGATTTCGGACTTGGTCAGCTCGGCCTGGATCTGGTTTCTGGCTTGCGCTTCGCGCAAGGTGCGCTCCTTGATCGCCGCTTGTTGTTGTTGGTCGAAGGTATCCATTTGCTCCTTGGCCACCTGACGATCACGCAGCTGGTTGAGGATGGTGTCGATGCGCTGGCCGGAGGTAGCGCCAGGGCTGCCGTGCGGCGTGCCGATCAGCACTTCCTGCAAGTCGAGGTTGTAAGCAGCAAAGCGTTCTTTCATATCGGTGCTGGCTCTTTCCTGGATCGCCGAACGTTCCTGCAGCAATTCAATCAGTGTCTTGGTTTGGCCGATGTTCTTGAAATACGCGGAAACCATGGGATCGAGCGTCTGGTCGACCAAGCGCTTGATGTCACCGAAACGCTGCACCACCAGCGGCGCCTTGCGATAGTCGATATGCACCACGACCGACAATGGCATCAGCGGTTCAAACGCATCCTTGGTAATCAGCGAGACTTCCGTGAGGTTCTCATCGTATTTGTGCGCGTTGGTCACTTCCGGCGACCATTTCAGGATGAAGTTGGTGGTCGGCACCAATTGAATCTTGCCTGCATACGTATTGAACGCATACTTGCCCGGCAATAGCGGTTCTTTCCACACACCGCGGCAACCGGTATCGACCAGCTCACCATGTGAGTAACCATCACCGGAACGGTCGGTACCCGCCTGGCCAAAATACGAAACCACCACGCCCACGCTGCCTACCGGCACAATCGTTTTCCTGATGAACTCCACCGTGGCAAACAAGCGGTTGAGGTAGTACGTGCCTTCCACCAGCACCTGGTGTTGGCGGCCACGGCGGCCACCTGCACGCAGGAATGCATTGATGTTCTGGAAGTTGTTATGGAAGGTCGCCTTGTTGGCAGGATCTTCGCCCACGCGCGGTGCTACGATTTCATCGGGCGGCAGCACCGGGCCATCGTGGATGGTCACGACACCGAGCAAATCGCGCGGATCATCATCCGGACGGTCGGATCGATCCGCACCGGTCGTCGAGGCTAGGCCGCCGATGACCACGGGTGTGAAACCACCGCGCTCACGCAGCACTTGTCCCATGTGCTCGACGGTGTCCTTTTCCTCATCCGAGAGCAGCAGACCGTGGACGCGGGCGGCTGTAATGATGGCGAACTGCGCCACGTTGATGGCATGGGTGCCCTCACGCAGGATCATGCGCTGGGGACCTTTCTGGCCACCCGCTTTCAGGAAGGCCGAGGCGTCTTCAATACCGGTGTCGACGATCGCACCCAAGGTTTGGCCGTCCACCAGCTCATGGCCGTCACGCGCAAAGATATAACCAAGCTCGCCTTGGGGAATCGTCACCAATTCGACCTTGTGTACGCGGTATTGGAATGGAGCGAAGTAGTGCAGGCCACCGCGCAACACGTGCGGTTGAAAGCCCACTTCGCCGTTCAAGGCAATCAGGCCGCGGGTGAGCGACGAGGCACCCCATAACCGCTCCACGATACCGACACGGTCATTGGGAATGTAGACGACGACGTTGGAAATAAAGATCAGCACTACCAGTGCTACGACAGCTACGGCAATTGCGATTAACAGAGTCATTGCTGCTTGTCCTTGATGAAAAGAAACCTGACACGTAGTCAGGACCGTTTTTTGGCTGCAAAGAGCTGCAACCGCGGCGTTACCCGCGGGTTGTTGGTGATTAGGGTTGAGCGGCGACGCTAAGCGCCGGGAGTGCTCGTCAAGCGGCTATAGGTGCCGTCGTCGGCCGATAGGCCGGCGAGGCAAACACCATCCGTTCGGCATTTGCCGAGTCGTTATGAGAAACGCAAGAAAGGGAATGAACATGGCGATGACCATGAGCGAGCGAACGCTCTCAGTCGTACATGCTTCAAGTGGGAGGAATGAAAGTTTGCCCCTGTTGAACAGGACGCTAAGTCCTGTTTGTCTTTCGCGATGCGTCCAAGTGGGGAGGACACTGAAAGATGCGGTTCATGTCGGCCAGTCGGTTGACCTTGAATGGCGCGCATTCTACGCCGAAATTTTGGGAGTGGGGGTGACGTTATAACAGTCGGTATCTCTACCGCGTGCGGCAATGACAACCCGCCAAGGTGTCATTCCGGCGAAGACCGGAATCCAGTCTAAATATGCGTCCGAAGGACACAATATTAATTATTTATGTTGAGTGCTTCGCACGACATGTTTGTACTGGATGATTCGCTTCGCTCACCCCTTTGGGGCCGTCCTTCGGACGTTCTCCGCGCTTCGCGCTCCGTCCGGCCTTCGCCGGAATGACGGTGAGGCACAACAAGCAGCTCGAATAAATGCATCACCTCAGAACTGGTTACTACGGCGAAATAGGCTTCACCGGAAAATCAAAATACGTCTCCGGATAAGGCTCATCCTTCAACGTGAAATGCCACCACTCCGTTTCCAGCGGCACAAAGCCCGCCTCCACCATCAAGGTTTGCAATAACAAGCGATTGGCCTTCGCCTGTGGCGAAATTGCCTGGTACGAAGGATGCGACACTGGACTGAAACAATCGAAGCCCGTGCCGAAATCCAGGCTGTTGTCAGGCGCTCGCTGCGCCTTCGGGGCCGCGCAATCCACCAGCGGCATATCCGTCGTAAAACGCGGAACATTGCTATTCACCGGAACAATGGTGAGATCGATCGTGCTGCCACGACTATGGCCGGAATGCGCGGCGATATAGCCCTCATCAAACAGACGATTTTTAGGCACGGAAGGATAGAACTCCGCCTGCATCCGCGTTTCCTCCATATCAGCTGCCCAACTGACGAAATCGTCGACAGCGCGCTGGGGGCGATAACAGTCGTACGCCTTGAGAGTAAGACCTCTTGGCAGCAGCTTGGCTTCTACTTTCTTGAGTGCATCAACGGCAGGCCCGGTAAGTAGACATGCAGGTTCTTCGTAGCCATGGACCTTGCGGCCAACGAAATTGTGGCTGGAGACATAGCGGATATCGAACTGCATCTGCGGGATTGCCTTGCCGACATCCACGATATTCGCCGGCCGCTGCGCGACGACCTTGAAAGCCTGATCGGCAGCGATCGACGCAACTGGCACCAGTCCCATCATCATGCTGACCAAGACGGCCACGTGCTTGGCAATCATTTTGCTCACCGGGAATGTCGTTGCTCTACTCATAGCACAGCGGCCGGTTTTCAGTATGCTCCGGCACTATCATCCCTTGCGCCTGGGAACGAGACACTATGGATCGATTCGCATCGATGGAAACCTTTGTGTGCGTGGTGGAAGCCGGTTCCTTTTCGGCAGCGGCGCGGCGGCTCAACGTGGGTCAGCCGGCCGTGTCCAAGTCGATCGCGCAACTGGAAGATCATCTAGGCGTGCGCTTGCTGCTGCGCTCTACACGCGGACTCACCCCCACCGAAGCGGGGCAGCATTATTACGAGCGTGCCAAGCGCTCGATCGAAGAAGCGAACGAAGCCGAGTTGGTGGCTCGTGGCGCCGGCAAAGGGCTTTCGGGCCGGCTACGTGTCTGCGGCGCGGTGACGTTTGCACGCCTGCATGTGCTGCCGCGACTGAAAACCTTTCTGGACGCACATCCCGATCTGAACATCGACATCGTGCTGGACGATCGGCAGATCGATCTGCTGGAGCATGGCATCGACGTCGCCTTGCGCATGGGCGCGTTGAACGATTCCAGCATGACGGCTCGCCGCCTTGCGCAGTCGCGTCGTTTCGCCGTCGCCACACCGGCTTATTTGAAAGCGCATGGCGAACCGAAAACGCCCGCGGATCTCGCGCAACACCAGGCAGTGGTCTACAACCCTGGCGGGAGCCAAACGGCGTGGAATTTCCGGCGTGGCGAAAGCGAAGTTTCAGTCGCCGTTTCTGGGCGCATCCAGGTCAGTGCCGCGGAAGGTGTGCGTGCGGTGGTGTTGGCGGACATGGGTATCGCTATTGCGTCGGAATGGATGTTCGTGGACGAAATCAGGAAAGGTAAGGTGAAAACGCTGCTCAAAGGCTGGGAGTTGCCGACCATTGATCTATGGGCAGTGTTTCCTACCGGGCGGATGGTGAGTGCCAAGGCGCGTGCGTTTGCGGATTTTGTCGAGGGGATGTTGAAGGAATCCACCACGTGATCTGCGCTTGCTGTAACGGCGTGAGATGCCGTTCCCTCCCCTGCCTGCAGGGGAGGGAGTACATACTCACGCTACGCTGTACTGATGCAGCACCGGCAACACATCTTCCGGCTCCGGACGATGGGTGTAATCCGGATTCACCTCGGCATACACGATGATGCCATTCGGTGCGACCACGTAGCGAGCCGGAATCGGCAAGGTCCAGCTGTCATCGCCATTGAACGCCGGCAGATGGTTCTTCAGCTTCTTGTAGAGCTCAACCAAGTAATTCGGCAGCGCATGACGAATACCGAAAGCGGCAGCGACATCGTTATTCGTATCGCTCAGGATGGGAAAAGTGAGCTTGTTATTGCGCTCGGACTTGAGGCTGTTCACCGCGATCTGCGGCGATATCGCGACCAGATTGGCACCCGCTTCGCGAATCGCCGGTAGCGCGGCTTCCAGTGCCTGCAATTCAAAATTGCAGTATGGGCACCACACGCCGCGATAGAAGCTGATCACCAATGGACCCTGCGCGAGCAGTTCCCGGGAGGAAACGGGTTGGCCATGTGCATGGTTCAAGATGAAATGCGGCATCTGGTCGCCTGCCTTGAGCGCGCGAGTCGCCTGGCCGGAGGAGATCAGTTCCTGCGTGGCGCGATCCATGATGGGATGAATGTCGGCCGGTGCGTTGTACGGCGGTTTGCCTGCGCGAAAATCAGCTTTGAAGGCGTCGAGAGTGGCTTGCAGAGACATGACATGGACTCCTATGCGTTTGGGTGTGTCCATGTTTGCGATGGTTGGCCGAAAGCAGAACGCAGGAGGCACGCATATCTGCCATTCCTGCGGGGAATCCCCACGTGACGTTGCCGGAGCGCGTTTGATGCTCCGGCTATCGATGTTCACGCCTTGGGAAGTGCACGTACCCGCACCACATCCTCCTTGAGCAGATAGATCGATACGGCAAGCAACACGACATCTTTCATCAGGAAGGGAACATTGCCGACCATCGCCGGGAAACCGCCAGCGGAAGCGGCCCAGCCGTTCGGCATGAACGGAATGATCGTGACCGTCATGACGAAGGTGGCGACCGAACCGGCTGCGCCGAGAATGCCCAGGCGCTTGTTCCAGAAACCGGCCAGGATCAGCGCGCCGAAGGTCCATTCCGAAACACCCAGGAATGTGCTGGCGCCGCGAATACCGAATACCGGATACATCCAGGAAATAAGCGGCCCGTTGCTGATGAAGGGAATCAGTACCTGTGCCTCGTAGTTGAACCACTTCTGGTAACCGAAGAAGAAAAAGATGATCACCATGGAAGTACGCAGCAGGTGGTAATCGAGATCTTTCTTGAGCAGGCCAGAGCTGGCCAGGATGCGGGTGAGCGAGTTCATGACGGTGGTCCTCGGTGGTGAGCAAGCCATGCTTGCGACGGAGCCACTTTACGCAGCCATGTCGAGCCGATTAATGTTACAAAAGCTCAGATATATGCCCATTCGTCTCAAATAGGTTCCCACATGTCACCACCGCTGGATTGGCTGAGCCGCCTGCTCGAGATCACGCCCGTGCGTGGGCAACTTGACCTGCGCTGCATGTACGGCGCGCCCTGGCGTATCGACCAGAGCGAATCGGCGCCGGGCGAAATTCCGTATCACGTGGTGCTGGGTGGAACCGCCATGCTGGAAGATCCTGCGGGTGGGGAACCACGACAGCTGGTGGCAGGCGACATCGTGATACTTGCCGATGGCGATGCGCACACCTTGCACGATGGTGGCGGTAAGCGCGCCAAGCCGGCACGCGAGCGGGCCGTTGCGAATCTGGTGTGGAGTGAAAACACCGGCGCCGGTGCGCGGCTGGACATGTTGTGCGGACGCTTCGTACTCAGTCCCGCGCATGCGCACTTGCTGCGTGGTTATCTACCCACGCGTTTGATTGCACATTCGGCGGTGCGGCCGGAAGATGCCACGGATACCGGCTTGCACCTGTCGAACCTGCTCGGCCTGATGCGCGTGGAAACGGGAGGCGACAGTCTCGGTGGGCGCGCCATGCTCAATGCGCTGTCGACGGCGCTGTTCGCGTTGACCTTGCGGTTTGCGAGCGAATCACAGGAAGCACCTTCGGGATTGCTGGCGCTGGCGGGTTATCCGCGTCTGGCGCCGGCCTTGGATGCGTTGTTCCACCATCCAGGGCATCCGTGGACGCTGCCTGCGCTGGCGGAGTTGTGCAACATGTCGCGCGCCACGTTCGTGCGTTTGTTTCAGGAGAAGTTGGGGCGTTCGGCGAGTGATCTGTTGACGGATGTTCGCATGACGATGGCGGCGAATGAGTTGCGTACGTCGTCGGCGTCGACGGGAGCGATTGCGGAGATGGTGGGGTATCAGTCGGAGGCGGCGTTTCAGCGGGCTTTTAAGCTGCATATGGGAGTGACGCCAGCCAGTTGGCGGCGTGCCGCGGATTGACGCTCCCTCCCCTGCTAGCAGGGGAGGGTTGGGGTGGGGTTGGGCAATCTGCGGCAATGCTTGGACTCACCTTGTCGTCATTCCGGCGAAAGCCCACTGCTGTCCGGGAAACTTTTAGCTTGCCGGATCGCCCCCTCCCCTACGTGTAGTAGGGGAGGGTTGGGGTGGGGTGAAGCAACCTCGCGAGAGGTTCCGTTGATGTCTCACGCTCATGCCCGCGTAGCCGGAAGCGAGCTTCGCTCGCCTTACCCCACCCCAACCCTCCCCTGCACGCAGGGGAGGGGGCCGTTTCCGGTTCACTCGTGGATATCGCGTTGAGCAAACTTTTTAAGTCGCTTGCTGTGCGAATCATGCAAACGTGTTGTCCCTCAAGTGCTCGTTACTTTTTTCGCAAAATTTCCCCGGACAGCAGGGGGCAAAGGCCGGAATGACAGTGAGGGGGATGAACATCGCCGAGAACCCTGCCCCTCTCCCCTTAGGGAGAGGGAGTCGAAGAGCAGCTCGCCTCACACCCGCTCAACCGCCGGAAAATCCACCGTCGTGTCATTGATGCGATTGAACGTGTTGGTAAACGTAATCGCGGCAATCGCCAGGCTGATATCCACCAGCTGTGCATCCGTATAACCCGCTTGCTTGATCGCGGCGAAATCCGCATCGCTGACCGTGCCGCTGCTCTTCACCAGCTTGAGCACGAACTCCACCAGCGTATCGCGCCTGGCATCGCCGGTGGTTTCGCCCTTGCGGATCTGCTTGAGTTCATCGGGCTTCAAGCCAGCCATCTTGCCTAGCAGGCTATGGGCCGCCTCACAGTAATCACAGCCGGTAGCAGCGCTGACGGCCAGCTTGATGGTTTCAATGTCTTGCTTGGCCAGCGTGCCGGCCGCCAACACGGCGTCGGCTTGCAGCATGGCTTTCAAGGCGGTTGGGTTTAGTGCACCCATCGCGGCATACAGGTTGGGTACTTTGCCGCCGGCCTTCTTGATTTGTGCGTAGACCTCGGCGGTGGCGCCGGTGGCAGTGTCGAGTGCGGGAACGTTGATGCGAGACATGATCGTGACTCCGTTGTGGTTGGGACGGTGATCACTTTAGGGAAGATGCATCAGACGCTTAATGCTTCACCGGCTCAGAAACATGCTCGTTCGTCTCAACCTTGCGCTGGGGGTATTCCTGCCAGGACTGGGTGATATCTCCACGTGCCTGCTACTGGCGTCCACGCGGCGCGCGCAAAGTTCGCTCCAGCAACAAACCCACTCACTTGTTTCAGGAGCACACTCATGAATACCCCCGTCGTTCTGATCACCGGCGCACTGACTGGCATCGGCCGCGCCACCGCCATCGCCTTCGCCAAGGAAGGCGCACGCCTCGCCGTCAGCGGCCGCCGCGAAGAGGAAGGCCAAGCCCTTGCTGCCCAATTACGTGGCATGGGTGTGCAAGCCGCATTTATTCGCGCCGACGTGCGTTTCGAGGAGGACGTGCGCAAGCTGGTGGAACAGACCATGGCGCACTACGGCCGTCTCGACGTCGCTGTCAACAATGCCGGCACCGAAGGTGGCCTTGGACCCATCGTCGACCAGACCGTCGAGAACTACGAAAGCACCTTCGCCACCAACGTGCTCGGTACGCTGCTGTCGGTAAAGCACCAAATGCGTGTGATGTTGCCGCAGGGTTCCGGCTCGATCGTGAATGTTTCCTCCGTCGCTGGGAAGGTCGGTTTTGCGGGCGCTTCGGTGTATGTCGCCAGCAAACATGCCGTGGAAGGCATCACCAAGAGCGCCGCGCTCGAAGGTGCTGCGGTGGGCGTGCGTGTCAACGCGGTGGCGCCCGGCCCGGTGGCAACCAATATGCTCGATCGCTTCACCGGCGGCAGTGATGAGATGAAAGCCGGTTTTCTCGGCTCGATCCCGGCCAAGCGCGCGGCGGATGTGGATGAGATTGCGCAGACCATCGTGTTTCTGGCGAGCGGCAAGGCGCGGTATCTCACGGGTCAGGCGATCGCGGTGGATGGCGGGTATGTAGCGCAGTAAATACCTGCGCAAGACCAACTCCCTCTCCCCTGCGGAGAGGGTTGGGCTTTTGAGCCGCTCCGGCCCACCCCCACAGGGAGAAAGTGAGCGGATGCCGATTGAACCGAACCACCCTCGCGAGGTATGAACACCTCAAACACCGATGCTTGGGGCACGGCCATGCGCAAGAAGCAGGCGGATCCGGCAGGGGGGTGGGAAGGCACGTCAGTGGACGAGGAGGCCGCCTTGCTCAGCCGCGTGGCGGCTGAGGAAAAGGATGCCTTCGAGGCGTTGTACCGCCTTTATAGCCCGCGTCTGCAACGCTTCGTACGTGGTGTCACCAAGCAGCCCGCGCTGGTCGAGGAGATTCTCGACGACACCATGATGGTCGTGTGGCGCAAGGCCTATACCTTCAACCATAGCGCGAAGGTATCCACCTGGATTCTCGCCATTGCCTATCGCCAATCGCTGAAAGCGCTCAAGCGCCTGGGCCAACGGCAGGATACCGAACCCTACGAGGGCGCCGATGCTTCCACGCCCGGCCCCGACGATGCCTTGCAGCAGCAGGAAGTGCGCAAGCATCTGGACGATGCGCTTGCTGCGCTTTCACCCGAACAGCGCGCGGTGATGGAACTCACCTACTACTTCGGTTACGCCTGCCGCGAAATTGCGCAGATCATGGGCTGCCCGGTGGATACGGTGAAGACGCGCATGTTCTACGCGCGGCGCAAATTGAAGGCATCGCTGGCATCCCAGCGGGAGGCCATATGAATGGTCGAGTCATCAAGTTCGAAGGTTCGGTGCACGCGGAAACCGATCGGCTGTTGCCGTGGTATGTGAACGGAACGCTGGATGATGCCGAACGTCTGCACGTGGAGCAGCATCTGGTGGAATGCGTGCATTGCCAACGGGAAGTAGCGTGGCTGCGCGACGTGCATGAAGAATTCGCGGTTCAGGCGGAGCAGGATGATGTGTCGCCGAAGATGCAGCACCTGCATCGCCGCATGGAAAAGCGGCGCCGTGTCCCGCCCGCATCGCTCGTATGGCGACGTCGCGAACGGCGGCTGGCCTGGCTGGTGGCGGTGCAAGCGGCCGTCATTCTGGGCTTGGGCATCACTTTGCTCCACCAACAGCACGCGCCTTATCACACCTTGAGCGCGCCGGGCGACAAGGGTGTATTGGACAAAGGTGCCTTGCTGGTGGTCGTGTTCAACGCGCAAACGCGTGAGGCGCAGATGCGCGAGCTGGTGCGTGAAAGCGGCGCCCGCATCGTGGGCGGCCCCACCGCGCAGGGTGCCTACGTACTGCGTGTGCCGGATGCGCACGAGACGACGGCGCGCCAGATGCTGGCAGCTTCGCCGCAAGTCACGCTGGTGGAAGATCTCAGCTCGGGTGGCAATCCATGATGCGCATCTGGCTGCTCGCTGCCGCACTCTGCGTACTTGGTCCTTGGGCCGCGGTGCGCGCGGAAACGCAGCCGCCAACACAGGTGCTGGTGATGTTGCGCGCTGCTGCACCCCATCTTCGCGCAGCCGATGGCTATGCCGTCGGTTATACCGCGTCTCCCGATGAAAACGCGCGCATGCACACGGCGCGCGAGATTGCGCAGCATTACGGCTTGCACATCGTCGACAGCTGGCCGATGCCGGCGTTGGGGCTCGATTGCTTTGTGATGCGTCTTGCACCCGGCATGTCCGCGAGCGATGTCACGCAACAGCTTGCGCAGGATGCACGGGTGGAATCGGCCGAGCCGCGGCAGGCGTTTCATACCCTTGCCAAGGATGATCCGCTCTATGCGCTGCAACCTGTCGCCAAGCCTTGGCATCTCGCCGAACTGCATGCCGTGGCGTCGGGGCGTCATGTGACCATCGCGGAGGTGGACAGCGGCGTCGATACCAGCAATCCGGATCTGACCGGCCAGGTGCTCGAGCAACGGAATTTCGTGGACGACGGCGACTATCGCGCCGAACTGCACGGCACCGAAGTGGCCGGCATCATCGTCGCACGCGAAGGCAATGGCGTCGGTATCGCGGGCGTGGCGCCGCAAGCGCAGCTGCTCGCCTTGCGCGCCTGCTGGCAGTTGGCGCAAGGCAGCGCTGCATCGGCATGCGACAGCTTCACCCTGGCCAAGGCGTTGCAGTACGCGCTGGAAAAGCACGTGCAAATCATCAATCTCAGCCTGACCGGGCCTGATGACCGCTTGTTGCAACGTTTGCTGGATGCTGCCCTGGCGCAGCGCGTTGCCGTGGTGGTTGCGGTGGACGACAGCGCTGCAGACGGCGGTTTTCCGGCCTCCTACAAAGGCGTGCTGGCCGTGGCGGGAGAACGTTCTCCCGCGCAGGCACGCGATGTATTGCTGGCACCGGCGGAAGATATCCCCACCACCCAGCCCGGCGCACGCTGGAACCTGGTGAACGGATCGTCCTTCGCGGCAGCGGAAGTCAGCGGCCTGGTCGCCTTGCTGCACGAACTCTCACCTGACATCACGCTGACGCAGCTGCATGACGCTTTGCACGCGCGAACTGCGCTAGGCTTGGTCTCAATGCGGCCGAAGACGATCGATGCATGCGCGGCCGTGGCGCAGGTGAGTCAGCGCTGCATCTGCGACTGCGCCGCGACGCATGCTTCCCTGGGAGAGCCGCGCCGATGAGCATGCCTCGTGTTCCGGATCGTCGTGGCAGTCCTTGTCGCTCTGTTGGCAGTACAGGCCCGCGCGCAGGTGACGGGCAGCGCCACCTTCGTTTCCGATTACCGCTTTCGCGGCACGTCACTCAGCGACGACCGGCCCGCTGCGCAACTGGCGTTCGATGCCGACTGGCCGTCTACCGGCTGGTACGCGGGAGGCATGATGTCCAACGTACGGCTTGATTCAAGTCATGCGGCACAACTGCTCGGCTATGCCGGCTACGTGCGCCGTTTGAATGCGGATCTGAGCTGGGAAGGCGGCGTGCGTTATACGCGCTTCACCGGCGGTGAATCGTATGCGTATGCGGAAGCGTATACGGGACTTACCTTTCGGCAACTGGTCGGCCGCATCTACTACGCGCCGAATTACTTCAACGCCGGTTATGCAACCTGGTATGCCGAACTCAACGACAGTATTGCGCTGTCCGGCAAATGGTATGCGTTTGCGCACGCGGGCTACCTGCGTCGCGCAGGCGACGTGGCGGAGTATCACGTCAGCCGTTTTCGTTCCGATGTCAGAGCCGGTATCGGGCTCACTTTGCAGCCGTGGGATATCCAGTTGAGCTGGACCACGGCGCACGGCGCACCTGATGTCGCGCTTGGTTATCCCTCCGCTGCGGGTACCAGCCGCAACGCCTGGGTCTTCAGCGTCGCATATGCGTGGTGATGCTATGGGCGTACCTATCTCACTGATCTGAATTCATCGCCAGCGTTTGCACGGTACTTCTCATGGAGCCCATGAGAAGCGGGGGCTTTTACGCCTTCGACCAACACCTTCACCCCAAAGGAGGACACGCAATGACCCCCATTCTGCGCAACAAGAAACTCGTCCATGCCGTGCTTGCGAGCCTGGTCGTGGCCGGTGTCGCAAGCGGCACGCTGTATGCCGGACCCGCCCACGCACAGAACGACAACGGCCACGTGCTGATCGCCGACCAGTTCAACAACCGCGTGATCGAAGTCGACCGCAGGACGCACCAGGTGGTGTGGCACTTCGGCAATGGTTCGGATCTGCCCGGTCCGCATAGCGTCGTCGGTACCAATGATGCGGAGCGCTTCGGACCATTCACGCTGATTTCCGGCACCGGTACGCCGCCTGGTTTGCCAGGATGCTCCGATACGGTGAACGGTTGTCCGGACAATCGCGTGTTCATCGTGGATCCGAACGGCAACATCATCTGGCAGTACGGCCAGGCCGGCATCGGCGGTTCGGGGCCCGATCAGTTGAATACGCCGGTGCAGTCATTGTTTCTGATCAGTTTCCCCGGGCACCTCGGTCCGCACGTGCTGATCACCGACCAAGTCAATGAGCGGGTCATCCTGGTCAATCTGGATCACCAGATCGAATGGCAGTACGGCACCACTGGCGTGAGCGGCAATGGCGCAAACCAACTCAACAACCCGAACAGTGCGGAGGTGTTGGAGAACGGGCACATTCTGATTGCCGATGAAAATAATAATCGCGTGATCGAGATCAGACCCAATGGACAGATCGTCAAGCAATTCACTGCAGGCGGCACGGTCAGCGGCGCCGCGTTCGCGAGCCGGCTGCCGAACGGCGATACCTTGATCACCGATTCCAACAACAATCGCATTGTGGAAGTAAACGGCAACGATCAGGTGGTGTGGCAGTACATCACCAATTTGCAGCCAGGCAGTAATCCGACGCCGCTGCCGACACGCGCTGTGCGGCTGCACAATGGCGATACGCTGATCAGTGATCAGTTCAATGATCGCGTATTCGAAATCACTCCAGCCGGCAAGATCGTGTTCAACCAGGGCGATCTCAATATGCCGGGCGATGGCTTCAACCAGCTCAACGGCCCATACGACGCCAAGCAGATCGGCGACTTTACCGGTTTGACGCCGCCGTTTGATCTGTTCTGACGCATCAACTCGACAAGCCGCACGCCCTCCCCTGTTTCGCAGGGGAGGGCTGTTTTTTTCATAGCTGAAGATTGCGAAACCGTTCGCAATCTTCGCCACGATGAGGAAGGAGTGCGTTCAGGTAACCAAGGTAGTCTTTGCCTTGCGGCACTACAGCCGAATCACCCACACGGATTATCCGTATGAAACGACATCTTTTAGCACTGGCCTTGCTGTCCTCGTTGCCGCTTGTCATGACTACGACGGCTGCGGCCGCACAGGACTATCAGGATCATGACCATGGGGACCATGACCACGGCTGGGATCAACATGATCATGACCGCGATCACCATGACGACCGTGACCATCACGACGATCATGGCTGGCACGATGATCACGGCCGCCACGAAGGCTGGGACAGGCATTACCGCCGCGGCGAGTATCTGCCGGACCGCTATCGCGGACGGGAGTATTACGTCGATGACTATGCGCGGTACCACTTGTATGCCCCGCCGCGCGGCTACGTGTGGATTCACGGCGATGAAGGGCAGTTTGTGCTCGTTGCGGTGGCAACCGGCTTGATCGTCAATGAGTTGATCGGGAATTGAATTACTTACTTTCCCGTCGCGAAATGCGGTTCCCTCCCCTGCGTGCAGGGGAGGGTTAGGGTGGGGTGACGCGAGCGAAGCTCGCGTCCGGCTACACCGGCAGGATCTAATATCATCGCAAGATTGCTTCACCCCACCCCAGCCCTCCCCTACTACACGTAGGGGAGGGAGCGCATTCTGGTGAACTGAGATTCGAGGTCAATCAAACCAAGGGAAGTTCAGCATCACATCAAGACTGCCGCACCAGCACCTGCTCTTCTTTCACCGCAACGGCCACCCGCTCGCTGTTGAGCCACTGCAACCACTCGCTCAATACAACCAGCGTCCAGATCGCCCTGGCATGATCGCTGATGCGTGCCTGGTGTTCGGCAAACAAAGCTTGCGCGACACGCGTGTCGATACCCACCGCAGCAAGCTCGCCGCTTGCAAGATGCGCCTGCGCCCATTCGCGCAACGGCCCGCGCAACCATGCCGCCAACGGCACTGACAAACCGCGCTTGCGGCGCGTCACCACGTCCTTGGGCAGGTAATCCAGCGCGTAGCGCTTGAGGAACACCTTGGTGGTAAGACCGCGCACGCGTGCTTCCACCGGTAGCGTGGCAGCAAATTCGATCACGCTTTGATCGAGGAACGGTGCGCGGATTTCCACGCCATGCAGCATCGCGCCGCGATCGGCTTTCGCCATCAGCGCATCAGGCAGCGAATGGTCGAAGTCGTAGCGCTGGATGGTGTCGATCAGGCGTGTTGCATCATGCCTGGTATCGTCGATGGGCGGCTTGATGCCGAGCTTGTGCTGCCACAACGGCGGAATGCTCGCGGTCCACAGCATATGCCGCGCCAGGCCGTCCAGTTCCTGCCCGCGAATGAACCGCTTGAGCAGAAACGACAGCGTGACCTTCTTGTCGCTGGTGGGCAGTGCTTCGATCGCACGCTGCGCCAGCGCTTTCACCGGCGGCGCCAGGTTCGCGTAATGACTCGCCCAGCGCGCGCCAAGATAAGTGGGATAGCCGCCGAACAGTTCGTCCGCACCTTCGCCTGCAAGCAACAGCCGTACATCTTGCGAGGCACGCTTGGTAACCAGCGACAGCGGAATCCACGCGGGATCGGCAAGCGGTTCGCCATTGGCGCGAATCAGTTCGCGCAGCGTGCGCGGTACGTCCTGGGCGGAGACGTTCACCTCGATGAAGTTGCAGCCGAGCTGGCCGGCAAGCTGAGCCGCATGCTGCCCTTCGTCGAAAGATTCTTCCGCGAAGCGGATGCAATACGCCGAGAGTGGCTTCTCCGGCCGCACGCTGCGCGCTACTGCCGTCATCAGTGCCGAATCGATACCGCCGCTGAGCAGCACGCCGTAATCCACGTCGATATCGCTCTGCCGCCGTACGGCTTCGCGGAAGATCGGATCGAAACTGCGCAAAGGCGGCACCGTGGTGGCCTTTTCCGTTGGAAAATCCCAGTAGCGCACACGCCGGATGCCGGCGGGATCGATCACGATCATCTCGCCGGGGCTCACTTTGTGAATGTGCTTGAGCGGGCTGTTCGGCGCGGGGCAATAACCGGAGCGCAGATAGTGCGCCAGACCCTCGGTATCGATCTCGATGTCCGGCTTGCATGCTTTCACCAGCGCAGCCAGTTCGGAGGCGAAGTACACCGTTTGACCGATGACGGCGTAATACAGATGCCGCTCACCGGCGCGATCACGCGCCAGGACCAGCCGCTGATGACGGCCGTCCCACAGCGCCAGCGCGAACACACCCTGCACGTGTTCCAGGAACGAGAGCCCCTTTTCCAGATACAACGGCGCCAGCACGGCGACGTCGGTGGTCTGCGGAATGTCATGCCCGGCGTCGGCGAGCGAGCGGCGCAATTCCTGGTGATTGTCGATCTCGCCGTTGCAGGCAACGATCACACCGGCCTCGTACTCCAGCAGCGGCGGCTGATGCTGATCCACCCCGCGGATCGCCAGGCGGTTGGTGGCCATGGCGAGATTGGGCCGCGAAATGAAGGCATCCCCATGCGGCCCGCGATGGGCCAGGGCCTGCAGCATGGTGCTCGCTTTGTGCTCAAGGTGTGGCGGCGGGTGCCCTGCATCCCGGCTCAAGATTCCGCAAATTCCACACATGTAAGGGTGCTCTGGTCGATTCCGCGGGCGTGTGCCGCCCAGTTGAGCAATTGTAAAGGAAGGGGGTGGAAGCCGGGCTCGACGCGGTGTGAAGCCCCTATACCGAAAGGGGGCTCAAAGCTGCACCAGCTTCAGCACATTCCCCCGCCACGTGCCCAGCTCGCTGACATGCCCCGGGCAGCGCGCCAGCGCCGGCTTGATCGCCTCCGGCCCCAGGTCCGGATCGATCACCACCAACGCCCTGCCCTCGTTGTGCAAGGCATGGCACAGCGCGTCAGAACCCTCCGGCGCCAACCACGGGATACCGTAGACCGCCTTGCTCAGGTACATGCGCAGGCCCCAGGGAGTGGCCTCTTCAATGGTGTAACTCTCTGCCGTGTTCTCGATAAAAATCAGCGCCTTGTACTGCTCGACCGGCGTCGCTGCACGCAGCTCGCCGGCCATCTGGCGGTTGTCGTCCTTGGAATGCCAGCCGTACGCAGCGCCAGCCTTCACTCCCAGCAGGATCACCACCCACACCGCCAGCAGGACCTGCTGCCTGGCCTGGCGAAGATCGACGCGATCACGCAGCTCCAGCCCGATCAGCAGGGCCAAGGGCACGAACAGCGGCAGCATGTACAGCGGCAGGCGCGATTGCACCAGGCAGAAGATCACAAACGGCACCAGGAACCACAGCACCAGGAACAACTCGATGCCCGGGCTGCTTTTTGCACCCCAGCGTTCGGCGGACACCCAACGCCTGATCACCCGGCCGACCGCCGGCCACCACGGCAACAACCCGATGCCCAGCACCGGCAGGTAGATCTTGATCCAGCCAAACCATCCCGCATTGCGCTTGTGCGCGGCCGTAAAGATGCGGTTGTACACCTCCTGGTGCAGGAAGTAGTGCAGCAGGCCCGCATAGCGGATCACCACCACCGCGTACCAGGACAGGCCGATGGCCAGGAACAGCACGATGCCGCGCCACGGGAAAAACCGCCGCAGCCCATGCCAGCCGTCGCGGCGCACGATAAAGGGAATCGCCGCCAGCAGCGGCATCAACCCGGGCGGTCCCTTGGTCAGAAACGCCAATCCCCAACCCGCCCACATCAACAACACATAGCGCTGGCGCCCGCGTTCGTTGTCGTCAAACGCGGCGCGCACAAAGCCCAGCATGGCCAGCGCTTCGCACAAGGTCAGAAAGGCATCGGTACTGACGATGTTGCTGGCCATTAACGGCGCCGCCGCACAGGCGTACACCAATCCGGGCAGCCAGGGCTTTTCCGGCACCACGCAGCGGCCCATCGCGTACAGAATCCACAGCGTCAGCACGAAGGCCAGCGCATAAGGCGCGCGCGCCGCCCAGCTGTTGCGGCCGAACATCTGGATGGACCCGGCGATCACCCAGTAGGTGGTCGGCGGCTTGGAGAAGTTGACCTCGTCGGGGCTGTAGGCCGGCGCCAGGTAATTGCCGGTATCCAGCATCTGCAGCGCCGCGACGGTGTAGCGCCCTTCGTCGGGGCTCCACAGGCCGCGCGTGCCCTGGAACGCAAACCCGAGCAGCAGGCCGAGGCAGATCAGGGCGACAAGCGGCCATCGCGAGGCGTGCGTGGTGCTGGGCCGCAGGCGGTGTTCCATGGTGCGGTCGTTGGGCATGGGGAATTCCGGATAAAGCACCGCTTGCCGTCGACGGTGGCGGCACAAAGTCGGTGGGAAGCTCAGATTCGTCGCGACCTTGCGCCCGGATGGCGCAAGACCCAGGAAGACGATTGTAAGCGACGAGGAGTGCGGGTATCAGGACCCCAACGCTGACTGGATGCGCCCAGCCAGCTCAACGACATCCGCAAGCGTTGTCGCGGGACTTGCCTCTTTCAACGGCAGTCCGGGCGCGGCGAACAAATCCGGAAACGTCCTCATGACATGCCGGGCGACTTCCTGCCCCGACATATTGCGGGTGCGCAGCGAACTGTTGCGCGACCCGTACGGCCCGTAGGTCTTTGCGTCGGTCACGCTGAACAGGCCCATGGTCGGCACCTGCGATGCCACGGCCAGATGCATCACCCCGCAGTCGGCGCTGATCATCAGGTCGACCGCCGACATGACCGCGCCCATGCGCCGGATGCTGGTGGAGTAGTAGCTGGGCCAGCGTGAGCCGAGCATGGAACGGCCCTGCATGGGCACGATTTCCACCAGGGCGCATTCCGGTGACTGCTCCTCCAGCGTGGCAAGAAATTCGTCCCACCATGCCTGCGGATAGCGTTTGTTGCCGGTCGCGTCGGCGAAGATGCCGATGGTGCAGCGTGCTTGATGTTGCAGCTGTTCGGCCAGCAGTTCGCGCAGCACAGCCTTGCCGCAAGCCCGTTCGCCATCAGTAAGCCGGATATCCATCATGGGAAAGCCCTGGCCTTCCTGCTGCGCCGGCGATGCATGCCAGCGCACCAACGCCACCGGCCGCTGCGCCATGTGACTGGGTGCCATCGTCTGCGGCACCAGGTGGGTGAAACTCGCCGAGGCTTCAGGCTCCCCAAAACCAAGCTTGTAACGCCCTTTGAAAATGCGCGCGAGCGTACGGCTGAAACCGGAGCCGAAACAGGGATCGATGATCAGGTCGTAATGAGTCCGGCGAATGCGTGAGATCAAGCCAAGAAAACTCACCGGGTGCTTGAAGCCACGGCGCGGCAGGCAATAGATGTTCTTGACGCTGAAGAACGTGGCGAACACGTCGGCCGCCAGCGTGCCCTCCGCCACGATGTCGATTTCCGCGCCCTTGTACAGACGTTCCAGTTCGGCGATCAGCGGCGTCATCAGCAGCATGTTGCCCAGCCGATGATTCGGCCGGCACACCAGGATGCGATGAATCCCCTGCCGGGGGATGCCGTTGAGAAGTGGATTGCTAGCGATTGCGCTCAAAGCTCACCCGACGCACTGATTGTTTGAATGGCGTTTCGGCATGATCGGACCCCGCATGAAACGGCTTGGTTCAACCACGCGCCAGCACGTCCTTGGGCCTGGATGGCAAGTGTGGAAGGGCAAACTTAGGCGAGACTTACATGCGTGTTACGAGTTTGTAATCTGTTCAAAAACGCATGTTTTCACTGACTTTGCATCGCTCGTTGTTATAGTCGCCGCGACGTTGCAGCGAACGGGAAAAATACGCTGTCAGGCCCGACAGATTACCGAAAGGAACCGGATGCATACGACGCTTGTCTGGAACGACGCGGGTAACCGTGGCATCGCCTGCGAAAGGGGAACTGCTCTGAACGTTCTTATTGTCGAAGACTCCGCACGTTTGCGCGATTCGCTGGGGCGTGGCCTGACGGCATCCGGGTTCACCGTGGATAACGCGGTCAACGGCGTGGCGGCCTGCCAGCATCTGGACACGTATGAATATGAACTGGTCGTGCTGGACTTGGGGCTGCCCGGCATGGATGGATTCGGCGTGCTGCGTCATATACAGGGGCATACAACGCGTCCGCGCGTGCTGGTGCTGTCGGCACGCGATCAGATCGCCGACCGCGTCGATGCGCTTAATCGCGGCGCGGATGACTATCTGGTCAAGCCTTTTGCCTTCGACGAGCTGGTGGCGCGATTGCATGCGCTCGCCCGCCGCTCGCAAGATGCGCAGACACCGCAACTGATCATCGGCACGCTGACGCTCGATCCCGCAGGACGCACGGTGCGTGTGCAAGACCAATGGTTGACGCTGACACCGCGCGAATTTTCCTTGCTTGAACTGCTGATGAGGCATCGCGGCCGTGCGTTCTCACGCAGCGACATTCTCGAACGCCTGGCCGGCTGCGAATCCACCGCCTCCGACCGCAGCGTGGAAGTGCTGGTGTTCGGCCTGCGGCGCAAGCTGGAGCAAGCCGGCATCAGCGAGCTGGTGCACACGCGCCGCGGTTTCGGCTATCTGATTCCCAAGAGCTGATGGCGCGGTCCATGGCGGCAAGCCCACGCGCAACCTCGCTGCGCCTTCGCACCACCCTGCTGGTGATTGCGGCGATCGTGGTGGTGCTTGGAACAGCCATGATCGTGATCGACATTCGCGTGGATAACGAAGTCGCGCAACGCGCCGATGCCGACCTGCTGGAACACGCGCAGGCGCTGGCGGATATTTTCACGGCGCGCACCAAGGCATCCACGCAGCCCTTTCCCTCGTATTGGACGCCCTCGTTCCTGGCGGATGACGGGACCAACTATTTCCGCATCGACTGCCGTGGCCAGCACGTCGTATCGTCCGATGACGTCAGGTCGCTAGCGTGGCCAACGCCTGCGCCGAACCAGTCGATGGACTTCAGCGATATGACCGATCATCGCGGCACCCGGCTGCGCGCCATCGTCTTGCGCTTTTTCCCCGACCTCAACGCCATGCATGACGCGCCATCCGGCCCCGATGCTGCGAATGAAGCGGCAGATGCGACGGAGTGCATGCTGGGATTGGCGGTAGATCACAGCGAAGTGCTGGACTTCCAACACTCCATGGATCGGATCGAATTTGGCGGCGTGGTGCTGGGCTTCCTGATCGTAGCCATTCTTACGCCGTTGCTGGTCATGCGCAGCCTGCGTCCTCTCGCAGGCCTGGCCGAAGCGATGGACAAGATCGGTCCGGAAACGCCGAGCATGCGGTTGCAAGGTACCAATATCCGCGAACTTGCACCGCTGATCGCACGCTTCAATGCGGTGCTCTCGCGCATGGAGGAAGGCCTGTTGCGCGAGCGCCAGTTCGCCAGCAGCGTGGCGCATGAACTGCGCACGCCCTTGGCGGAATTGCGCACCGCCATCGAAGTGGAATTGCGCTATCCCAGTGGCCGCGATCCACACGTGTTGCTGGCGGACATCGGCGAGATCGGCGCCAAGATGGAACGTATCGTGACAGCCCTGTTGCTGCTCACCCGTATCGAGGCGGGTATCGAGCAACTTTCCTTGCAACGCGTGGATGTCACCGCGCTGACGGATGCACTGGTCATTCGGCATCAGCATCGCTTGCGCGAACGTGCCTTGAACCTGAGGCTGGACATCGAGCCCTCCGTTGCCTGGATGGCAGACAGCACGCTGCTGGACGTGCTACTTGGCAACCTGCTGAGCAACGCGATCGCCTACGCACCGTCCGGCAGCACCATCGTGCTATGCAGTGCGCAATCCAATTGGTCCGTCACGAACGCCGCCCCGGATCTTACCGACGAGGATATCGCCCGCATGAAGCAGCGATTCTGGCGCAAAGGCAAGGACGCCGGCGTGCATACCGGGCTTGGTCTGGCGCTGGCTGCGTCGGCGGCGCACGCGCAGTCATTACGGCTGGAGCTGGTGTTGCGCGAGGGGAATTTGCAGGCGAGTGTGATGCCTTGAATAAACCGGGCTACGGGTTGAAACGATGGATGAATCCAATCTTGAACCCGCCCGGCAGCCAGCTGATGATCAATGGCGAATGCCGCCGCGACGCATAAATTCCGAATCCTACGCCTACCCCCGCGCCCACTAGCACATCGCTTTGCCAGTGGCCGCGCGTTTTCACGCGCGCTACCGCGTCATAAGCCGGCAGCAAGGCCAGTGCGTATACCGCTGGATGATCTTCGCCGTAGGCGGCCATGAAGGGCGTCACCGCCGCGGAAATCGCCGACACCTCGCCGCTGGGAAAGCTCTGCGCATGCGTGCCGCGGAAAAACAGATTGGGATTGGACGTCTGCGAAGGGCGTTCGCGCTGGAACGAGTATTTCATCACTTCCGTGGTGACGCCCGTGAACACCATGGCATCCACCGATCGCCACAAGGTGTCGCCAAACTTGTCCTGGTCACCGAATGCCAGGGCACCGAGGCCGACGAAAGCGACGGTTCCATCCAGCACGCCGCTCTGGATGTTGCGATTCCAGATGCCGCGATTGTCGTAAGCCACCCGATGATCGATGCCAAGAAAACCGCCACCCGCCCATGCGCTGCTGGGCAGCAAGCACGCCACGCATAGCATCGCCTGCAAAAAGAAATGAGAACGAGAACGTAATGCAGCCATGACACGACGCTCGTTGTCCGGACAAATCCTCACGCAAACCCATTTGACCCTATGCCTTTCATCTTTGCATTGGCTTAGTGCGCGGTGAAGTTTGCGCTATGTTTCGACCACGACGATGTGTACTGTCAAAACGGCTCGCTCACGTCACACACTCGTCATTCAAGACATGAATCCTTCGTCATGAAGAACACGTGCCACCGCAAAAGATGGCAGCGTTTTTCGCGTGCAACATTCCTCCCCCACGAGCCTTTGTATGCAGCTTCGACGTGCCCTGCCGTATGCCGCGCTTTTCGCCGCATCCCTGATGTCTCCCTACGCACACGCAGATCTCACCGACGAGATCCAGGTGTATGACGACAGCATCAACCGTCAAGGCCAGTTCGGCCTCGAACTGCATTTGAACACCACGCTGGAAGGCCGATCGATGCCGGATTATCCCGGTGAGATTCCACCCGATCGCGGCTTTCGCACCACCATGGAATGGTCCTACGGCATCACCAATAGCCTGGAAGCGGGGCTTTATCTGCCATTTCTGCACGATGCAACGGGTACCAATTACTTCGCCGGTCCGCGCATTCGCCTGAAATGGATTCCGGTCAAGCCGGCAGAAGGCGGCTCCGGTCCGTTCCTGGGCTTGAATGTGGAAGTGTCGGCGGTGAACGAACGGCTGGAACAAGGCCGCCCTGCCGTCGAGCTGCGGCCGATCATCGGTTATCACAGTCCGTTGTGGTTGATCTCCTTCAACCCTGTGGTCGATGGCACGTTTCATCCGCGCTACGGCAGCAGCTATGGCGATTTCGCTCCGGCGCTGAAAGTGGCGCGGACGATATGGCCTGGTACTGCGCTGGGCTTCGAGTACTACAACGATTTCGGCCGCATCGGGAATTTCGATCCGGCGCGCAAGCAGTTCCAGCAGCTGTTCGCGGCCGTGGACGTCACGCGGGGACTCATTCCCTTCAACTTCGGCATTGGAAGAGGTTTGAATGGCGCCACAGACAAATGGACGGTGAAGGCGATTCTGGAGATCCCGATTTGATGCGCTAGCCATCGACGTGCGCGCGCGGTGTAATGTTTCGCTCCTAAAGGCAAGCAGGATGGACGACAGCCATGGCTGACACCCGACACCATTGGGAGCAGGTCTACGAAACCAAATCCGCCGATGCGGTGAGCTGGTACCAGACCCATCCGGATACCTCGCTGACGTTCATCGCAGCCAGCCAGCTACCGCTCGACGCGCCGCTGCTGGACGTAGGTGGCGGCGCTTCCACCCTCGTCGATCATTTGCTGGAACTTGGCTATACCGACGTCAGCGTGCTCGACATCGCCTCGCACGCACTGTCCCAGTCACAGGCACGCCTTGGCGCCGCGAAGGCGCAGCGGGTGCATTGGCTGGTGGATGACGTCACGCGCTTCGCACCTTCCCGCCACTACGCGCTGTGGCACGATCGGGCCGTGTTCCATTTTCTGACCGATGATGCATTGAAGGCGGCGTATCTGGCTGCACTGCGCCGCAGCCTTGCACTGGGCGGCAGCGTGATCATGGCTACGTTTGCCGCCGACGGCCCGACTCGCTGCAGCGGATTGGACGTGGCGCGCTATGACGCTGACAGCTTGTATGCCTTGTTCGGCGATGATTTCGAACGCCTGGCGGACGGGCGCGACATGCATGTCACGCCGTGGGGATCCGACCAGGCTTTTACTTATCTGCACTTGCGCAGGCGTTCATGAAACGGGGGACGATGTATGTCGATTGACCGGCGCGAATTCCTGAAATGGAGCGGATTGGCCGCACTGGCAGGAGGCACACCAGGGTGGCTACACGCCGCCGCTCCCGCCATCGCACCCGCCGGCAATGCGGATTACACCCTGCATATCGCTCGTAGCCTGGTTGAGTTGGCACCGGACCATATCGTTTCCACCACCACGTACAACGGCCAGTTTCCCGGTCCATTGATCCGGCTGAAGGAAGGGCGGCGCGTGGTGGTGGATGTCTACAACGACACTGACGTGCCGGAGCAATTGCATTGGCATGGACAGTTCGTGCCGGTGGACGTCGACGGTTCCGCCGAGGAAGGCACGCCGTACATCCCGCCGCGCGGTATGCGCCGTTTGTCGTTCGTGCCGGGGCCGTCAGGATTCCGCTTCTATCACACGCATTTGGTGGCGGGCAGCGATCTCACCCAGGGACAGTACAGCGGCCAGGTGGGGCCTGTGTACATCGAAGCCCGCCATGCGCCGGGCGACTACGACCAGGAGGTGTTCCTGGTGCTGAAGGAGTTCGATCCGTTCTTCAGCCAGGGTGGCGACATGGCGCAGGACTTTCTCGTGCCGCGTGAACCTGAGCGTGCATTGAAAGAACGCGGCGAAACAGCCATGAATGCGTCCTTGGCAAAAGGACAGCCGCACGGTTACGAAGTGGGTTATCAGGCCTTCGCCATCAATGGTCGCATGCTTGGGGCTGGCGAACCGATTCGCGTCAAACCTGGCGAACGCGTGCTGCTGCACGTGCTCAACGGCAGCGCCACGGAAATACGCAGCCTGGCGCTGCCCGGCCACACGTTCAAAGTCATTGCGCTGGACGGCAACCCGGTACCGAATCCGGCCGAGGTGCCGGTGCTGTGGCTGGGAACGGCGGAGCGCGTCAGTGCCGTCGTCGAGATGAAGTATCCCGGCACGTGGATACTCGGCGATCTGGATGACGACGACCGCGGGCACGGCATGGGCATCGTGGTGGAGTACGCGGGGCATCGCGGCAAGCCGCAGTGGATCAAACCCACATCATCCAGCTGGGATTACCGGCGTTTCGCCTTGGCCCATGCCGAACCTGGCACGGCGGACGAGATCATCGAGATGACGTTCGCCAAGCAGAACGCCGCAGACAACGGTTTCAACCGCTGGACCATCAACGACGTGGCCTTCGACATGGCGGCGAGAAAACCGATATTCCCGTTGCACTACGGCAAGCGCTATCGCCTGCGCATGCACAACACCAGCGACGATATCCATCCCATCCACCTGCATCGGCATAATTTCGAGATCACGCGCATCGCCGGCCAACCGACGGCGGGCGTAATCAAGGATGTGGTGATGCTCAACGGCTACCAGACCATGGAGATCGACTTCACCGCCGATCAGCGCGGGCTTTCGCTGTTCCACTGCCATTCGCAACTGCATATGGATTTCGGCTTCATGGCGCTGTTCGATTGCGCATGAAGCAAACATCGCAGCCGCAAGGCAATGTCCGTGAAGTCGGTGCCGCGTTCCTGAAACTCGGGCTGATGTCGTTCGGCGGGCCCATTGCACATCTGGGCTATTTCCGTCGCGAATTCGTCGAACGCCGACGCTGGCTGGACGAAGCGCATTTCGGCCAGTTGCTGGCCTTGTGCCAATTCCTGCCCGGACCCGCCAGCAGCCAGCTGGGTTTCTCCCTTGGCCTGCTGCGCGCGGGATGGCTGGGAGCGCTGGCCGCATTTATTGGTTTTACGTTGCCTTCGGCCGTGCTGATGTTTGCGTTCGGCACCTGGAGCCATGATCTTGCCGGCGCGTGGGGACAAGGTGTCGTGCATGGGTTGAAGCTCGTCGCCGTCGCAGTCGTGGCGCACGGCGTATTGGGCATGGCACGCAACCTGACACCGGATGCGCCGCGTGCGCTGATGGCGGTGGCTGCAGCAGGGTTGATTGCGTTCAGTGCCAGCTCGGTGATGCAGCTTGGCGTGGTCACGGGTGGCGCTTTGCTGGGGCCATGGATTTGCAGGAGTGTCACAGCACGGCAAGGCGAAACGTTTCCGCTGCGATATAGCCGGCGCACCGGCGTGATGTTGTTGGGTGTTTATGCCGTCTTGCTCGTGCTTGCGTTGACGATCGCCACAGCGTTGCCGCAGCGGGCGCAAATGGCCGCCGCGTTTTATCGCACCGGTGCGCTGGTATTCGGTGGCGGCCATGTCGTGCTGCCGTTGCTCAAGCAGGCGGTCGTCGATCCGGGCTGGATCAATAACGATACGTTCCTCACCGGTTACGGTGCCGCGCAAGCGGTACCTGGACCCATGTTCACGCTGTCAGCGTTCCTGGGTGAGTGCCTGCCCGGCCATCAAGGCGGCGTGGTAGGTGCCATCGTCAGCCTGCTCGCCATTTTTCTGCCCGGCTTGCTGGCCGTATCAGGATGTTTGCCGTTCTGGCGTGCCTTGGCCGCACGGGACAACGCCGCACGCATGCTGGCCGGCGTGAACGCTGCGGTGGTAGGGATTCTGGCGGCCGCGCTGTACAACCCGGTGTGGGTGAGTGCGGTGCGCGATGGGAAGGATTTTGCGATTGCCTTGATCGGGTTTGCGTTGTTGGCGGCTGCGCGGCAATCGGCGTTGGTGATTGTGCTGTGGTGTGTGGTGGCGTCGGTGTTGCGCGTGGCGCTTTCGTAGGTTGGGGTGCAAACCCCAACATCGTCATCTCCCATGCATCACGATGTTGGGGTTTGCACCCCAACCTACATGCCCTCGCCATCACCGACTTACAGTTGCAGCGAGCCGCCCGCCAAGTGATTCACCTCCGCCATGATCGCCGTCATCTGCGGCCCGGACTTCAGCGCGTAATGGCTGTTGGTGTAACCCCACCAATCCCAGCAACCGTACGGGTTATAGGGCACCGACGCATCGATGGTCTGCGGATACAGCACGATGATGTTGTTGGTATCTGCCCATTCGTTGATGCCGGCGTACTGCACGAAGCTGGTGCCGATGGTTTCCTGGTTCTGCGAGCAGCCATGCAGTGCAACCAGCAGCCGGCACGATTGGCCTTGCGCGCAAGCCTTGGGCACATAGACCCAGCCGGTGCTGTCCATGGAAATCGCGGCACAATTGCCGTTCGGGCAGAACGCATTCTGGTTGAACTGAATAAAGCTGCCGCCAAGCGTGCCGTTGTTGCGCGCATTGAGCGGCCCATAGAACAGGCTGAGAAAAGTCTGTTCGGCGTCGAAGCCGCAGTTGTTCATGAACGGTGCTTCGAGATACGAGCAAGGCACCACCGAATCGGGCGTGATCCAGGCATGCTCGGCCGGGGTGTCGTTGTTGTAGGTGATGTTGGCGGTGGCAGTGAAGCTTTGGTAATAGCTGTACAAATCGTCCATCGTCGGCTGGTAGTTCACCGTATCCAGCGTGCCGCTGAACATGTAGATCGGTTTGCCGGCGATATTGCTGGTCGGATCGATCGTTCCCGCCACCGCTTGCTGGTTGGTGTAGCTCACCAGCGATGACACCGGTACGCCGTCGCCGGTGGCGCAGACGGCGCCCCAGTACGCTTCATTGTCCTGCGCACAGTCGTACGCGCCGCCGGCCATCACGGCGGTGCCGAAGATGGCCCTGGAATACGCCACCTGCAATTGCACCGCCATATAGCCGCCGGAAGAAATGCCGGCGACGGTGACCGAATGCGGCGCAATGGTGTAGGAGCCAAGCGTTGACGCACCCCACGCCCATGGTGAAAGCAGCAGCGCAACGCCAAGCAATACACATCGAAACGAAGACCTGGTGAATCTCGACAACATGATGAATGTCCTCCCAAGATCAGGTACGCATGTTGAATGCGCGCAGCCGTACGCATCCGGTGCCTTGGTGGCCGGAGTGTGAGCGGCAAGCGCATGCCGTTTGTTGCTGCTTTAAGAGAGCACCAATGCGTGATGCAGGAAATTGGACTTAGGGGCAAGGCCCAAATAAAGAGGGCGCCACATGCGCCCTCTTTTGGCTCAATCCTTTGCGAAGCCGCCTCAGCTTCGTGCGTCGCTCCTTTGAAACCTGCAGCCCAGTATCACAGCAATTACCGATCTTCGTGCTTGCGCGCCTGATCGTTGGCCTTACCGATTTCTTTTTGGACTTTGCCGGCGTTCTTTTCGAGATTGCCGGACATCTCGCGCGCATGATTGCCGGTGATTTTTCCGGCTGCTTCTTTCAGGTTGCCTTTGATTTCGTGCTTGGTGCCTTCAATGCGATGCTTGTCCATGGTTTCCTCCAACCGCTTGTCGTGAGGCGCATCATGCTTGCCGTCACCGCACAAGACAGTGCAATTGAAGTGAAGAGCATCGCGATCTTGCTGAGCAGGCCGTAAAAGACGCGCCTGTCTGCTGCGTGCCTTGAGCGTGCTCACGCTGCTTGCACGCGTTCTGGATGGGCCGCTCACATGGGCGTTTCAGGCCGATAAATGCTGCTTTTGCAGAGCTTGCCCGCTCCGCATGCGGCGCGGGGTGCAGGCGCCCTAGCGTGCCTGGCGCAGCTTGATTTCCGGGCTGCCGTGGTTGCCGCCATCGTCACCGCCACCGTTGCCGAGACCATGCGTAAGGAAACGATAGGTATCCCTGCCCGCTTCCTTGGCCTTGTACAGCGCATCGTCGGCCAGCTTCATCAGCGCGTCGTCCGACAGTTCGTTCCGGCAGATCGCCGCGCCGACGCTCATGTTGACCGTGACTTGCGCGACGCCTGCGTCGATCGTGATGTGCAGGCGCTCCCACAACGATTGCACGAACGCCTTGGCCTGCTTGAGGCTGGTGATGTCGTTGCACAGCACGACGAATTCGTCGCCACCGAGGCGCGCGACGATTTCGCCCTCCCGCACCAGCTTCTGCAGGCATTGACCTACCTCGGTCAATACCACGTCGCCAACCGCATGCCCGTAGGTATCGTTGATGGCTTTGAAGTTGTCGATGTCCACCAGCGCCAGCAAAATGATCGCGTTGCCTTGCTGCGCCTGCATGAGGAAGTTCGGCACGCGTTCACTGAAATAGCGCCGATTCGCCAGGCCGGTAAGCATGTCCTGATGCGCCAGGCGCAGCAGTTCACGCTCCGCGTTTTTGATGTGGGTGATCTCTGTGGTGAGTGCATAGACGCCACGCACCTTGCCGCGCGTATCACGATCGGGCACGTAGTGGCACTGGAAGTGCAGCGGCCTGCCGCGGTATTCGGCGGCGTATTCGAACATCACGGATTCGCCATCGTAGGCGCGATAGAGGTAGGGCTTTAGGCGTTCGTACAGGGCATTGCCACGTATTTCGCGCACCGTCTTGCCGATGATCTCCACCGGAATTTCGCCGGAGACCTGTTCGACGTAGCGGTTGACGTAGGTGTAGCGCTCGTTCATGTCGATACGCGCGATCACCGCGGGAATATTGTCCGTGACGGTGCGCAGTTGTCCCTGGCTCTCCATCAATGCATGCTCGATGAGCACCCGCTCGGTGACGTCGCGGCCGGTGTAAATGATGTCCATCGTGCCGTCGTCGTCGGGGCTCGGCACCAGGCGCGCGAACGCTTCGATCCACAGGTAATGACCATCCTTGTGCCGCAACCGGTAGGTGGCGTTGGTGGTGCCGCCTTCCATGCGCAGCTTCACGACCTCGGCCGCGATGCGCTCGCGGTCGTCAGGATGGATCAGGTCGGGCCGCGGCTTCTGGAAATCTTCCACTTCCCAGCCGAGCAGTTCTTTCACGGATGGCGACACATACATGCGGTCGCCATTGGGGCGAATGCGCATCACCAGGTCGCCGCTGTGATCGGCCAGCATGCGATAGCGCAGCTCGCTTTCCTGCATCTGCTTGCGCATGCGATCCTGCTCGGACAGCACCAGCGCTACCGGCAACGCCACGAAACACGTGACGCCGATGAAGACCTGCCCCATGACGATGCGAAACGCCGGCGTGGCCCCCACGACCAGGTTGAACGGACCGACATCCAGCGTGGTGGCAAGGCTGACGCCCAAGGCGATGATCACCATGCCGAACACCATGCCGGTGAAGCGATGACGGTATACCACCCACAAAAGGGGCAGATAGACCAGAAAGACGAGCGGCACGCGCGGCTCCATGCACACGCCTGCCGTCACGGCGACGAGCACGCCTAAATCGCGCACCAGCGCCCAGGCCTTGCCGGATAGCACGCGGCGCAAATGGTGGGTGAGCACCAGCGAAGCACTGCCGGCGATCACCATGCCGACGAAATGCGCTCGGAACTGGGTATTCAGCGCCATCAGCACGCCTACCTGCGTCCACAGGTGCAGGATGCACATCAAGCCCAGCGCACACAGCACGCTGCCGATCAGCGCGCCGATCATGCCCGTGCGCGCAAGATCGATAAAGCGTGTGTCCTGCGTGATTTGCGGAAAACGGCGGCGGATGGATTCACTGACAATCACCGTTTCCAGCGTGTGGAACGGGCCAATCAGCATGGTCTGTGCGATCGAGTCGCCCAGGCTCAGCTTGGCCACAAGGAAACCCAGGAAGGCTGCAACCAGCACTGGCCATGTTTGTGCAAGCGGCTTCTGCACCAGCCAGCCGATCAGGACGCCATTGGCCAGCCACAGCGCAACCGGGCTGTGATTCGCCCTTGCCAGCGCCAACGCATAGAACGAGAGGCCACCGGAAAGGGCGAACGCAGCGAACAGCGGCCATAGGCCATGCGGATCGCGCCTGGCGAGCATGGGTTTTGGATCCTTAGGTTGCGGGCTGCCCCTCTTGGTTCTAGGTGAAGCAAGAGTCCTGCCAGGCAGAAGCCGCCACCTCGCCGGATCCATCGTAGGTTGGGGTGCAAACCCCAACACCGCCATGCCTGTCACCACGCCATGTTGGGGTTTGCACCCCAACCTACACTAGTTATTGATGTAAATCGGGTTCCCCACCAGCAACAATTCCCCGGCACTGCCGCGTACATTGGCCCGTATCCAATGCCGCTTGCCATCGCTCGGCCAGTCAAACGACTGACTCAATTTGCCATGCACAACCAGATCGGCACCGGTCTGCCATGGCTTGCCGTCTACGAGGATCTCCGCGTGGGCACCTTCCGATGCAGTGGCGGTGACGGTAAAGCGCAGCTTCTGACCGGCTGCCGCGGCGATGGCATCACCCATCTCGGCCGTCTGCGACCCCACGCTGGCGGTGAGATCGAGCATGCGGTCACGCGTACCCTGCACATCGATAAAGACGTGCCCCGCCCGGATACCGGCAAGAATCGCCGGCATGGAAAGCTCGCTGGCATGTACCACCGTCGTGGGCGTGCCGACCAGCGTGCCTACCACCAGCTTGGCATCGTGGTTGTCGCTGCCGCCCACACCAGTCAGGCGATAGCCCTGGTCGAGCAGATGCTGCCAGAACGGAATACCTGAATCGGGCAGCATGGCGTCGACGCCGTTCACCGCTTCAATCGCCTGCACCCGATGCATGTCGACCGGTTTCGCAGGAGCCCAACCGCAACCCATGCAGGTTTCATCGTCAGGCCGGATCGGGTGATTGATGGAAACCAGTCCATGCAGCTTCGCAGCGGCGTGCAACAAGCTGTTCCAATCCGGCACCGTGGCGCTGCCGACGCGGAAATCCAGCGGTTCATCCGTACCGAACAGATTCGCGTGACCGGTAAACGTGGTGATCTCGCGCGCCGGAATCATCAGCAGTTGATCGTAGTAAGGCTGCAGCTCGCGAATGTCGTTGGTTTGCGAGACCGTGTTGTGATCGCTCAGCGCAATAAAGTCGAGCCCGCGCTGGAGTGCCGCATCGATGGTGAGAAATAGCGGGCACGGCACACGCTGGCGACCGCTCTGGCTGGTGCAGCTGCCGTCACTGTGCGCGCCATGCATGTGGAGATCTCCGCGATACCAACCTGCTTCTGTACGCAACGGCGGATTGAGCACTTCCGGCAGCCACGCGGGATCGCCCGGATGGCCAAACCAGACCTTGGCGGTGTATCCGGCGGTCACGTTGGGGCGGATGTTGGGAATGCCGAGCAGCAGCGTCCAGCGGCCAGGGCGAATCGCGCCGGGCAGAAACGATGGCGTGGCATCGGTGGCGCTGATGGTAAAGAGCTTCTTGCTGCCGCCGCTCCAGCCGCGGAAGCCATCCTGCCCGCGAAAACCATCCGGTCCGAGCAGGCCGAGGTCGATGGTGGTGCGTTTGTCGCGTTCCGTGTAGTCGAATTCGACCGTGATGCGATTGACGTTCGCGGGGACGGTGAAGGGAACGGGGTGATAGGTGTGGTTTTCGTTGGGATGGATTTGGCCTTGCAGCACCAGGTCGGGTGCGTTGCCGTCTGCATGGGCGGTGCAGGCGAGGCACATGAACAGGATCATCAGGACCAAAAGAAAAAGGTAGTTAGGTTGTAGCGTTTTCATGGCTTTGATCCGCTTCAAGGCACCAGCGTAAGCTCGCCGTAATGCCAGTTCTCGCCTCACCGTCATTCCGGCGAAAGCCGGAATCCAGTTTTAATACACCGTGCGAAGCACACAAAACCTTTTTATGTTGTGTGCTGCGCACGCCATGTTTGACTGGATTCCGGCTTTCGCCGGAATGACGGTGAGGCGATGTCAAGCATTGCGAGACAACATGCAGATCAATCAGAACTGATACATCACCGACGCCCTGAACGACCGCCCCAGCAACGGCCGCGCGATAAACACCGTCGCCCCCGCATCGCTGCTCTTCAACTCACCCGAACGCGGATTGCCCTCGGTCAGACCCAGCGAATTGTTGAGATTGTCCGCATACACGAAGAACGTCAGATTCGGCGAGGCCTGGTAGCGCGCACTGAAACCGAGCGTGTAGTACTGCGGCAGCTCCACGGAGTTGGCGGTGTCGGAGTAGCGCTTGCCTTCGTACTCGTAGGTCATCTGCAGGCGCAACTTGTTGTTGAGCAAGTTCACGCCAGGCACCAGGCGCAGGCTCTTTCTCGGCACGCGAATCAGCTGGTTGTCGTCGTAATCGAGCAGCACCGGCTCGCCAGCCTGGATCGTGGTGTAGCGCAGGCCCTTGTAGCGCGGATCCTGCAAGGTAGCGCTGTATTGCAGGTCGAACCACTTGCAAGGATAGATCGTACCTTCCAGCTCCAGGCCGAAGGTTTCCGTATCCGCGTAGCCCGTTTCCGCCGTCGACGCACCGGAGGTGGGATTGAACACGTAGTTGCTGAAGCCGACGTTGTTGTACTTGGTGTAGAACAGCGTCTCGTAGGTTTCGATGTAGCGATTGGCGAACTTGTAGCCGATTTCCGGCAACACCATCGTCTGCGTCACCGGTACGGCAGTCGGCGTGGTGATGTACGTGCTGAGGTTGGGCAGGCGGAAGGTGGAGGTGTAGCGCGCGAAGACACCTTGGTGATCGCTGAACTGGTAGTTCGCGCCGAGGGTCCAGCCAAGCTTGTTGAAGCTATGGTCGTAGCTTGCGTACTGGCCGCTGCCGGTAATGATGGCCGCACTCCACGGCGTACCCAGGTTCACCGTAGTCGGCAATTCCGTCCAGCCGGTGGTGTTGACACGCTCCCAACGCGCGCCGCCATCGATACGCAGCTTGTCGTTGATCTGCCACTCATCGGAGGCATAGAACGCATCGGTGTCGGACGTGCCATGCGCATGCGCCCATTCGTAACCGTTGTTGTAGATGCCGCCATCGGTCAGTGAACCAATCGTCTGGCCGGCCGCATTCACCGCCACCAGGTTCAGCAGCTTGGCGTTGTCGGAGGTATCCAGCAGCACGGTCGACGAATAGCGATCGAAACTCTGGTTGAAGTATGCGTGGTAGTAACCCAGCGTCACGTCATGCGTCTGGTCGCCGAATTCGAATTTGCGCAGCAGGCGTGTATCGCTGGTGATTTCGTTCACCGGCATGGTGATGCCGCGCAGGCCGCCGAGCATCACCAGGCCGTTGCCGTTTTGATTGGGGCCAAACGCGGCGCCTGAATCGACATATTGCAGCTGCATGCCCGCAGCGTTGGGGTAGTACTGCTTCAGGTGCGACTCTGCCGAGGCATAGAAGGCAGCGGCCGTCTCGATCGAGTTCGGATAGACACCGTTACGTATCGTGTTGGTGGCGCTGTAGCGTACGTCTTCGGCCAGCTTCCAGTCGTCCCACAGGTTGTAGTCGAACTTCAGCGTAAGCTGGGTGCGCTTCACGTCGGTGCCGAGGCTGTTGTCGAAGTTGTAGTAGCTGCCGTTGCCTTGCTGCAGCTCCATATGCTCGGTTTCCGGACCAGCCACGGTGCCGTAGTTGCCGTTGAAGCCCGGCACCGAAACCAGATCACCGCTCGTATTGCGGTACATCGGAATACCAAGATCAAAATAGACCCGGTCATCCAGGCGCTTCACGTCGAAGCTGATGTCGCCATTCTCGAATTGCTTGGACAAGGTGGCGCGCAACTGTCCGCCATTGTCGCCGTTGTACCCGGGGTTGCGGATGTTGTGGTCGATGCGGAAAAAGCCGCCGGTGCTGAATTTCCAGCCGTCGCCGATCGGCGTGCCGTACCAGAAGTCCAGGCGGCCCAGGCCATAGTTGCCGGCGGTGTACTTGATCAGGCCCTCGGCCATGTCATCGACCTGGCGCGGAATGAAGTTGATCGCGCCAGCCGGCGCATTCGAATAGAAAATCGAGGAAGGACCGCCGCGCACGACTTCGATGCGCTCGATCGTTTCATCCAGGCGAAACACCTGGTCGGCATTGAGATAGCCCAGCGCCGGATCGTGCTGCACGGGAATGCCGTCTTCCAGCAGGTTCACCGAGCCGTAGCCATCCACCGGAATGCCGCGCGCGCGGATATTGCCGCTCGCCTCGCCACCGGACGCTTCCACCCAGAAACCAGGCACGGATTTCAGCGCTTCGGTCACGCTGGTCGGGCCCTGCATGCGCAGGCGATCTTCGTCGATGGTGGTGATGGAGTAGCTGGTTTGTGCCCGCGTGCGCACATCGACGCCGGAGCGCGCCGTCACCACGACACGATCAAGATCCTTCGCCGTCTTGTCGCTCTGGGAAGAAGCCGCGTTGTTGCTGTTCTTGCCTGCGCCTGCACTACCGGCCGTCGTCACCGCAGCGGAGGCCGGACTGCCCGCATTGGTTGCCACGTTTCCCGGGACGATCGTCACCGTGTTCGGCGTTACGAAGCGATAGGTAAGGCCGGTGCCCGTCAGCAGCTGGCGTAGTTGCTGCTCCGGCGTGATGCCTGCGTCAGCGCCCGGGCTGCGGATGCTGTCGGCGATCTCCGAGCCATACACGATCTGCAGCCCCGCTTCATGCGAGAAGTTCTGCAGTGCCTTGGACAGCGGCATCGGTGCAATGGCGATGGTGTGTGGTGTGGCGGCTTGCGCGAACGCAGCCAGCGGAATGCCTGTGCCCAGAACGAGGGCAATATGAAGTGCCAAACGGTTTCGCATGTGCAGAAGAACCCTGGGAGGATGAACGTACGGCAGGCGGCGGCGCATCATGCACTTTTCGACTGCCCATACTTCTCAAGAGTCTCCCGGCGCGAAACCGGGTACCGTCGATTCGGTGAAATTTTTCTTACAGCTTGCCGGCTTTCGTGTCAGTTCGATGTACAGCCACGACGCGGATGCGATCGCTGCCGTGGATCACGCGCACGTCCGGCAAGGTCGATAGATAAGCAACGAACGCCTGCGGATTGTTCGCGTGGAAGACACCGCTTATGTGCTTGCCTGCAATCGCTTCGTCATCGATTTCCAACGGCGTGCTGGTGTAGGCGTTGAAGCGGCGCGCCACGTTGGCGATGGTTTCGTGCTGGAAGCTGATGTCAGCGGGCAGCCAATCGGTCGCCTTGGCAATCTGCACCGGGTGCACGGGACTCGCATGGGCCGCATCCAGTTCGATCTGCTGGCCGGCCGTAAGGTCGGCAATGGCCGTGCCGGGGAGCGGCAGATCATCGCCTTTCGCCGATGGCTCATGCGCGTTCAGGACACGCACGCGGCCGCTGATCACGGTCAGCGTATCGCCGCTGGCATCACGCTTTACGTCGAAGATCGTGCCGATGTCTTGCAGGATATGTCCACCAACGTCGACGAACATCGGCCGTGCCGGATCCTTGCCCACGTCGAACAGCGCGTGGCCGTGCTGCACCTCGATGCGGCGATAGTGGCTGTCGAAGTGCACGTCGATGCTACTGTTGCGATCGAGCTGGATCAGCGTGCCGTCGGCGAGTGTCAGCGACTGCACGGCATTGGCAGCAGCGTAGTGCTCCGCAACGATCGGCTCGGAATGCATCGGCATGCTGCGCCAATGTGCGATGCCCAACCATGTCGTGGCGATGGTGGCCGCGCTGGCCGCCGCGGCAAACGCATACTTGGCGAGCGTACCGCGTGCCGGTTGCGTATGGCGCTCCTCCGGCATCACCTTTTCCATGTGGGGGAACATCACCACCGGATTTTCGCGCCGCGCCTTCTCGACCAGCTCGCCTGACGTGAGCTTTTGCAGCGACGCAGCGGCCTTCATGTCGCCGTGCATCTGCACAATGGCGAAATATTCGGCGACGTGCTTGGGCGAAGCACGCAGCCAATCCAGGAATGCCACCCGCTGGCGCTCGCTCAGCGGCTCCTGCTGCTCGATGTACCAGGTCACCGCTTGCTCGGTGATGCGGCGCGCCTGGCGTACCGCATCGAAATGCGTCGACTCGTTATTCATATTCGGCCATCCTTTGGCGGCACGCTGCCAAGCCCTTCACGATGTATTTCTTCACCATATTCGTCGAAATCGACATGCGTTCGGCGATTTCGCGATACGACAACTCGTCGCGGTAGTGCATGATCAGCACCGCCTTGCACTTGGGCGACAGGCGGTCGATCAGCGCGCCCAGCCGCTGCTGGCGCGATTCGCTGTCCATGTCCGCTTCGAGGTTGGTGGGCGCGACGAGTTGCTCCACCACCTGTTCCAATTCGTCGCTGCCCAACGGCTGCTGCGCACGCAGCACGGCGTGTTCCTTCACCAGGTTGGCCGCAACGGTGAACAGATACGCTTCGGGGCTGCGGATATTCGCCGCATCCGCCGGCTCGATGCGCAACAGGCGCAGATACACCTCTTGCACCAGATCCTGCGCATCCCATCGATGCGCGACGCGCCGAAGAAAATAGTTGCTCAGCGTCGTGCGCTTCTCAGCGAACAACGCCGACCACGTCGCATGCTTTTCACGCATCGAGCCTCCTTCGACCGCGCTAGCCGAAACAGGCTACGGCAAAAACCGGAAGATTGCAGAGGCTAGGGGGAGCTTGTGACGGTTTTGTGAAAACGCTTGATGCGATCTATTTGCGCTGTATGGCCTCAAGCCCGCAACGCATTGAACGGAATGCAGATCCGCGCCACCTCATGCTCGTGCGGCTCCACAAAGTGCTCCAACCAATGCGGAAACAACACCAGCAAGCCTGCCGAAGGCCGTAGCTGGATATCTTTGTACGCGTTCGCACCGTTCCCCCTGGCGTAGGAATTCAGCACCCCGGCCCGCGGGTCCTTCAACACCAGCGCCCCTGATCCCTCCGGCACCTGCAGATAAAACGTGCCACTCAGCAATGCCCCTTCATGCATATGCTGAAAATTGAACCCGCCACGATCGTGGATATTCACCCACGACTGCAGCTCGAACGCCGGCGCCTCGACGCCCATCTCCTTGAACGCCTGCGTGCAGTAGTGCCGTGCAGCTTGATGCAACTCGGCAAAGATCGGTTGGTGCAACACCTTGTTGTCAACACTGTTCCAGCCGCCCCGATTGGTCCGCCCCGCCGGCACCGGCGCAGCAGCCCGCATGGCGAGAATGGCTTCCACCCATTCGGCAAAATGGTGTGCCAATGGTTTGAGCGGCACTTGCCAGATACGGGTGGGAAACAGGTCGAAAGCCTGTGCAGGCAGGAGCTTCGACGGTGGAATCATGTTCTCGCCCATGGTTATGCCGTAGGTCTGGTTCATCGTGTTGGGCCTGGTGCATCCAAACATCGGCGGCACCATAACGGTCGAATGTGACCGTTCGCGTATGCGAGCCGCGTAGGTTGGGTTGGCGCAGCGTAACCCAACATTTCAGGCGTGACTCGTTGGGTTACGCTGCGCTAACCCAACCTACGAACTAGGGAGGCGGATTTCATTTTATGCAGCCTTGCCGCGTATGACTTGTAGCGCTGCGCGAGTCATAAATCCGGATCGCGTCTCGCCTGGATGATTGGATACATAAGCATCGATCTTCGATAACAACTTACGCGGCACCGTGATGTTGATCTTCTCGGCCTTGCCTTCGTATTTGGATGTATCGAAGTCCACCACTGCCCAGATGCCATTGGCATAGTCCGGATTCTGCTGGTGCACGTTGATCGGCTTGGGCTCCGGCAGCTCGGCAGTGTCGTCTTCCATCATGCCTTCAAGCTGCAGATCGATCGCCTCCAGCACTTGTACGAGAGCGTCATCAATGGAATCGCCTGCCGAGTAGCAACCGGGCAGATCCGGAACGATGACGCCGTAGTGCTGGCCATCATCCGTGTGTAAAACAACGGGGAATCGCATAGGGCCTCCTATTTCCATCCCGCCTGTTTGGCAATGCTGTGGAACGTGCCTTTTGGAATGTCGGCTTTAGGGTGCGGAACGGTCACAAGGCCGGGTTTTGTCGGGTGTTTGAACTGATGGTGTGAGCCCTTGACCCGGCTCAACAGCCAACCCTCGGCTTCCAGCCGCTTGATCACGTCCGAGCTCTTCATGGTGGGTATTATAACCACCAAGGCGAAGCTATCAACACCATACCCACCACTCGCCATGGGATGACGCGGAAAAACCATCCATCAACGGCAAGAGAGTCGATGCAGCAACGCGCGCCCTCTTATATGGTGTTGGGCTTCGCGTCACTCTCATTGCATTCGGAGCAAGCCACCCCATGACGATCCCCGCCCCGTACCCGATTGGCACACCCGGCGTTCCATGGAGTGCCGACGAGATTGCAACATGGCTTGCAAAGCAAACTCGCCATCGCAGTTATCAACAAGATGTGCTGAGCGTGATCGATGCATTGCGCTCGCGTTACGACATCGTGGAATACGGACGTCTGAATTACGCCTCGGAAACCTACCCGCTGATGGCCATCAAAAGCCGCGAGTGGCGGGACGAATTGCCTTATATGCTGGTGACAGGCGGCGTGCATGGCTACGAGACCAGTGGCGTACACGGCGCGCTGCGGTTTGCAGAGCAACATGCATCGGCTTACGAAGGCCGAATCAATCTCATCATCGCGCCCTGCGTCAGTCCCTGGGCGTATGAGCGGATTCATCGCTGGAATCCGCATGCGCTGGACCCGAACCGCTCGTTTCGCGAAAACAGCCCAGCCGAGGAATCGGCGGCCTTGATGCGCCTGGTTGCGGATTTCCGCGACAGCGTGCTGATGCACATCGACCTGCACGAAACCACGGACAGCGACGAATCCGAATTCCGTCCCGCCTTGGCGGCTCGCGATGGCGTCGCCTATGAGCCGGGTGAGGTTCCAGACGGCTTCTACCTGGTCGACGACAGCGAGAACCCGCAGCCTGCGTTTCAACAGGCCGTGATCGCGGCGGTGGCGAAGGTCACCCATATCGCACCGGCCGACCGCAACGGCCAGATCATCGGTTCGCCTATCGTTGCGCCAGGGATTATCGAGTACCCAATGCGCAAGCTCGGCCTTTGTGTGGGCATCACGCTGGCGCGCTATACAACGACCACCGAGGTTTATCCGGATAGCCCGCGGGCAAACCCCGAGCAATGCGTTGTGGCACAAGTGGCTGCCGTTTGTGCGGCGATCGATTTCGCATTGGCGGATACAGGGCATTCCTGAGATTGACACCCTCCACGCCACTTGGATTAGTCTTCGTGGCGTTGGTATCTAGCGGTCAGGGTCGACTCCCCCAAGGGGTGCTGCATGAGCACGGGTGCGCCGGATATTCTGCTGATTGACGACAGCCCCACCACGGCTGATTTGTTCAAGTACGCGCTTAAGGTCAACAAATCCCAGGTCACCATCCAGGCCGTCTACGACGGCCAGGCCGCGCTGGATATGTTGCTCGGCAACGGGCAACCCTCTTCCATTGGGCTACCGCAACTCATCTTGCTCGATATGCATCTGCCCCGGCTGGATGGGCTGGAAGTATTGACGCAGTTGCGCGCAGCCGAACGGACCATGCAGGTGCCGGTGCTTATCTACAGTGGATCCGATGCCGACGAGGCGAAAGCGGAAGCCATGCAACATGGCGCCAATGGCTACGTCTGCAAACCCGCCGGATTCAAGGAGACCTGCGTGATGATCCGGCAAATTGAAGAGCAATGGCTGATGCGTGCAGATTAATGGAATCCTTGGTTGAAAAAACCCAGGAGTCATAAGCGCCGATCAGGTTGTGGCTCATCTTTAAAGACGTCGATCCTGGCATCCATCACAGTCACCCACATCCGTCTTCCAGGCTCTTGCTCGTCATACTGTGGTGACGCACCATTCGGATACTTCGCATGGCTCGTCTAACCAGGGGAACAAACGCATATGACGCAACCGATCGTAACCGGCTTGTCCGGAAATGAGATCTATTGCATGCAGTTGAAGGGCTTGAAGCCCAGCGGCATCGTGGTTGGCAATAGCGTTCAATCGATGGGATTTCTGGGTGGCGTTTCCTCCGCGTTTCGCGGCGCCGTCGGAGGCGAGGTCTCTGCGGTCACGTCGATGATCCATGATGGACGCGAAGCGGCTTTCGAGCGCATGGCCGACGAAGCACGGCGCGAAGGCGTGCACGGTGTCGTCGGCGTGTCATCCGACCTGCGCAACCTCGCAGGAAATTCCGAGTTTCTGTTCGTTGGTTCAGGCGTTATCGGCGGCACGGGCACCAAGGCGTTTACCAGCGCAGGAGACGCTCAGGAACTCTATTGCCACATGGATGCAGGCTATCAGCCGCTGCAATTCGTATTCGGCAACATTGCCTATTCCGTTGGCGCGGTAGGTGGCTTTGTCGGCAACCTGAAAACCATGGTGCGCGGTGAAATCCGCGAATTCAGCGACATCTTCAACGCCACCCGTCATCGCGCGCTGGATCGCATGGTGAGTCAAGCGAGAAAAGCTGGCGCCAATGCCGTGGTCGGCGTCAGAACCAACGTGATGAAGTTCGTCGGGTTTCATGAGATGTATATGACGGGTACGGCGTCCTTCCATCCGGCTCTGCCCGCCGAATGCAAGACTTACCCCGTTACCAGTGATTTGACGGGTGAAGAGCTGTGGTCCATGACGAGCCTTGGCTACGCTCCGATCAAGCTGCTGATTTCGACCTCGGTTTATTCCCTGGGCACGATCGGCAGCTTGAAGGCCATGTTCAAGGGATTCGTCAAAGGCGAAATCAGTGACCTGACCACCTTGATCTATGACGCGAGAGAAAACGCGTTCGACCGTTTGAGAAAAGATGCGGCAGCGGTTCGGGCCGAGGAGATCGTCGGCATCAAGACCTACATCATCGAACTCAGCCCGGGTTTGATCGAAATCGTGGCAGTAGGAACGGCCGTGCAAAAGCTATCGGGCGTCAAGGTCGACACGCCTTCGCTCCCTGCCCAGGCCATCATCCGCGACAAGGACACCTGGCTGAGCGGCGAAAGCGGATTTACGCTGCAGTCGACACGCGCGGGTAGATAGGAACCAAAGCGAGGGTTGGAGTCTGCGGTTTCCCAGCGTTTTTAGCCGCCATTACAGCGAAATCCTGGGTTGCTTCGACGCCATGTCGAAGCGAATCGTCATTCCGGCGAAGGCCGGAATCCATCGCCAGCACGAAGCATGGATTCCGGCCTTCGCCGGAATGACGGTGAGGCAAGATTGAAGGCTATGGCGAAAACAAGTTCCTCGCTGCGATCCTTTGCAAAAAGCATCTATAAAGCGGCAATTTCCTGAGCTCCGACAAAATCTCCCCCGGACAGCAATGGGCGAAGGCCGGCATGACGACTCGCTCTGAAACGGGATTAACGCGAACTTCGTTTCTCACTGGATTGACGAAAAAACGCCGCAAGTGTCAGGGCGCAAACCCCAACCTACCCAGCGACATTCACATCAACCCGCATCCGACGCCCGCTGATAAAGCAACTCCCGCAACCTGCGCGCCAGATCCCCATGGCGATACGGCTTGGCGAGCACGGGAAATTCCAGGTCTTCGTTGTCGTTGAGCTGCGCATAGCCGGTAACGAGCAGCACTTTCAGATGGGGCTGTTGCTGGGTCGCCGTGCGCGCCAGTGCAATACCGTCCATCGAGCCGGGCATGATGACGTCGGACAGCAACAGTTCGTAGCCGTCGTTCTGCTGCAGCATTTGCATGGCGGCATCGGCGTCGTTGGCGATGCTTGCCTGGTAGCCGAGCAGCTCCAGCATTTGCTTGGTGGTGGCAGCGACGTCGCTGCGGTCTTCCACCAGCAGAATGCGCGGCTGCGCGGAAGGCACGTCGCTTTCATCCCGCCCATTCTGCAGCGGTGCGTCGACATAAGGCAGCAGCAGGTGGACGGAAGTACCCACGTTTTCCTTGCTTTCCACGTAGAGCGTGCCGCCGGATTGGCGTGCGAAGCCGTACGCCACCGACAAACCCAAGCCTGCGCCCTTGCCTTCGGTCTTGGTGGTGAAAAACGGGTCGAGCACGCGGTTGACGATATCGTGTGGAATGCCTGGGCCATTGTCGGCAATGACGATCTCCACGTAACGCCCCGGTTCGACGCTGCGCCGCGCGGCTTCCTTGGTTGTGAGGTCGTGGTTGAACGTGCTGATGTCCAGGCGCTGATCCGCCGCACCTTTCATCGCATCGCGTGCATTGATGGCGATGTTGACGATGATCGGCTCCGCCTGCGCGGGATCGGCGGTGCAATGCCACAGATGCGGTTGCAGGTGCAGACCTACCTGGATCTGCTCGCCTAGCGCCTGCGTCAGCACGCTACTCAGCCGCTCCAGCAATGCGTTGATGTCGATCGGCCTGGATGCGAAGGTCTGCCGCTTGGCAAACACCATCAACTGTTTGGTGAGTATGCCGGCGCGATCGATGGCGCGGCGGCAGGTGTCGATGGTGCGGGCGGTGCGGCTGGCGATGTCTTCGTTGGTGGCGACGCTCAGCTCGATCATTTCCAGCGACGTCTGGATCACCTGCAGCAGATTGTTGTAATCGTGCGCCACGCCGCCGGTGAGCTTGCCGAGTGCTTCCAGCCTCATCGCCTGTTGCAAGGCTTCTTCGGTTTCCTTGCGTTGCGAGATGTCGCGCTGGTAGCCGAAGTAGTACGCCGCCCGCCCGGTGTCGTCGCAGATGGGGCAGATATACAGCAGGTTCCAGAACGCGCTGCCGTCCTTGCGGTAGTTGAGCAACTCCGTTGAAACCTCGCGATGTTCCTGCAAGGCGTCGGCAATCTCCCGCAGGGCCTCTTTGTTGGTGTCGTTTCCTTGCAGGAACCGGCAGTTGCGCCCGAGCACTTCCTCGCGCGCATAACCGGTCATGTGCAAAAAGGCATCGTTGGCATAGAGAATGGCCTGCGCAGGCGTGGCATCGGTCACCACGATGCCCACGCTGCTGGCTTCGATACCCTTGGCCAACGTGGCGGTATCGACGGATTTGCTTGGGGGAAATGGCATTCCTGACACGCTGCTGTGAAGACCTGCACGCGGGTTCATAGGCGCCTCCTTGTCCGGGTTTTTTTACTACCGGCTACATGGCGGCCATGTGAAGAACCGCCATACCTTTTTATGACGGCACGTGGACGTATTCCGCTGCACAGCGCGATCCTTATGGCGGGAAATTCACCCGTTCGTGATCTTCCATGAAGTCTTGCGCCAGAAGCTCCGGACTTCTCGTGGGCAACGAGCAGGATCGCTGGCCCGCGCCAGGGCGCCTTCCCGCTATTGCACCGCGGCATGCGTGGTCCACTAGGCAACTGCTAGGGTTGCCTGATATAGATCGATTTAAAACGGGGTGCGCAAGACGGCGCCGGTGTCGTCGCGCAACGGGTATCCACACCATTCACGGCTGAGCAGCATGCTTGAATCCATTCGCTTGTCCGCAGGCGCCTTACGGCCTTTCTCGAAAATCGCCCTGCTGTCACTTCTGTTGTTGCCGCTGGCAACGTGCAACGTCAGCGCGCAAACCACATCGCAGGATCTGGACAGCGGCTGGCACTTCCGCCTGCTGGAGGGCGATGCCCATGCGAAGGAGCATCACGACGCCACGCACTGGCACGGCGCCAGTGTGCCGGGCACCGTGCAAACCGACCTGATGGCGGCCAAGCTGCTGCCCGATCCGTTCTACCGCGACAACGAGGCGCGCGTGCAATGGGTGGGCCTGTCCGACTGGCAATACGAAACCACCTTCACGGTCGACAAGGCCACGCTCGCGCGCGATCACGTGGAGCTGGTGTTCGATGGGCTGGATACCTTCGCCGACGTCTATCTCAACGGCCAGAAACTGGCCTCGGCGGACAACATGTTCCGCCGCTGGCGCGTGCCGGTGAAATCGGCGCTGCACGAGGGCAGCAACACGCTGCAAGTGCGGTTGTATTCGCCGATCAAGCGTTTGCTGCCGTGGTTGCTCAAGCAGCCTTATGCACTGCCGGGCGAGTTCGATTCCGCCTTCGGCGACGAGCCCAAGGGCAAGCAGACCGCCAATTACGTGCGCAAAGCTGCCTATCAATATGGTTGGGACTGGGGTCCGCGCATCGTCACCGAAGGCATCTGGCAGCCGGTGCACCTGGATAGCTGGAATTCGCTGCGTGTGGATGGCTTCCATCTGCAACAGAACTATGTGAGTGCTGAAGCCGCTCAGGTGGCGGCGCAGTTCGAGGTGCTGGCCGATGCCAGCAAAACGGTCCACGTAAGCGTGGATGCCGTTGGCCCGGACGGGCAAGTGGCCGCGCATGCCGAGCAGGATGTCACGGTCGATCCCGGCAGCAATACGGTGAGCCTGCCGTTGCGCATCGCCAACCCCAGGCGCTGGTATCCCGCCGGTTACGGCGCGCAGGACATGTACACGTTCAAGGCCAGTGTTCGCGACGGCAGCAGCGAGCTGTACAACGTGCAGCGTGCGACCGGCTTGCGCAGCATCGAACTGCGGCGCGACAAGGATGCCTGGGGCAAAGGCTTTGCGTTCGTGATCAACGGTATTCCGGTGTTCGCCAAAGGCGCGGACATGATTCCGTTCGACAGCTTCCCGCCTCGCGCCACCAACGCCCAGATGCAGCGTGTGCTGCAGTCGGCGCGCGACGCGAACATGAACATGGTGCGCATCTGGGGCGGCGGCTACTACATGCCCGATGCGTTCTATGAAATGACTGACCGGCTTGGCCTGATGGTATGGCAGGACTTCATGTTCGGCGGCGCGATTCCGCCGAGCGATACCGCCTTCGTCGAGAATACGCGGCAGGAGGCGGTCGAGCAGGTGAAGCGCCTGCGTGACCATCCCAGCATCGTGCTCTGGTGCGGCAACAACGAGGTAGAAACCGGCTGGGATTCCTGGGGCGACCGGGTGGCGCTGAAAAAGGCCATCTCGGGCGACGAGCGCGAGAAGCTGGTGACCGGCATGGTCAACCTGTTCAGCAATACGCTGCGCAATGTGGTCATGCAATACGATCCCACCGTGCCGTACTGGGCCAGTACGCCGAGCACCGATTACGAAGGCCCGGCAAACGTGCTTTACGACGGCGACTATCACTATTGGAACGTATGGTCGGGTGACGCCAAGCCGGTGACGGAGTACCTCAACGTGACCCCGCGCTTCCAATCCGAATACGGCCTGCAGTCGTTTCCGGAGATGCGCACCATCCGCGCCTTCACCCAGCCGGGCGATCTGCAGCCGGAATCGCCGGTGATGCGCGCACACCAGAAATTCGATAGCGGCAATGGCAACAAGCGGCTGTTGCTTTACATCACGCGCAGCTACGGCGATCCGAAGGATTTTGAATCGTTCGTGTATTTGAGCCAAGTGATGCAAGCCGAAGGCATCCAATTGGATGCCGAGCATCTGCGCGCTTCGCGTCCGCAGGCGATGGGTTCCTTGTATTGGCAGCTCAACGACGTATGGCCCGGTGCATCGTGGTCCAGCATCGATTATTTCGGCCGCTGGAAGGCCTTGCAGTTCCATGCACGGCGGTTCTATGCGCCATTGATGATCGCGGCTTTGCGCAATAACGGCACCACGACCGTGTCACTCGTCTCCGACAGCACCACGCCCGCGACGCTGCATTGGCGCATGCGCACGATGGATTTCTCCGGCAAGGTGCTCAGCACGCATGAGGAAGCAGCCAGCCTCGCCGCCCTGAGCAGCACCAAGGTGGCGGGTTATACGGATGCGCAACTGCTCAACGGTGCCGATCCGCATGCCACGTTCGCGGTGTTCGAGTTGCTGGATGGCGACAACGTGGTATCGCAGAATCTGGTGTTCTTTGATGAAGCGAAGACGCTGGCGCTGCCGGTGCCGAAGATCCACACATCGTTGGCGAGCGGTACGGATGGCTATGCCTTGACCTTGTCCAGCGACACGCTCGCGCGGGATGTGTGGATTTCCTTCGGCGATCTGGATGCCGAGGTGTCGGATAACTCGTTTGATCTGTTGCCGGGGCAGAGTGTGACGGTGACGGTGCATGATGGCAAGGCGGGGCTGGATAAGTTGCAGCATGCTTTGCGGGTGCAGGATTTGGCGGGTGTGATGAAAGCAACTCACTAAACAGTTGATCATTCCACTATGTTTTGCTCGTCATTCCGGCGAAAGCCGGAATCCAGTCTAAATAGACGTCCGAAGGACACGACATTTTTTATGTTGCGTGCTACGCACGACGTGTTTGCACTGGATTCCGGCTTTCGCCGGAATGACGGCTGCTAAAGGAGATGCTTCAAACCCATGCCCACACGCCGCGACTTCCTTAAGCTGCTCAGCACCGCCACCGCCGCCGGCATGACCGGCATCGCGCTGCCCGTCATGGCTGGCGCTGCATCGAACTACACCAGCAAACGCCCTCCCGTCGGCAAGCGCAAATTCGTCAGCCAAGCCGTCGAACAGCAACTCGCCAGCGTCAAGGCATCCATCGCCGACCCCAAACTCGCGTGGATGTTCGAGAACTGCTATCCCAACACGCTCGACACCACGGTGGAGCTAGGCACGCTCGACGGCAAGCCAGATACCTTCGTCATCACCGGCGACATCGATGCGATGTGGTTGCGCGATTCGTCGGCGCAGGTCGTGCCGTATATCCCGTTGGCCAAGAACGATCCGGCGCTGCAACGGCTGTTTCGTGGCTTGATTCGCCGGCAAGCGCGCTGCATTCGCATCGATCCCTACGCCAACGCCTTCATGCCTGATCCGCACGCCAAGCCGCTGGACTGGTCGGTGCATGACAACACCGATATGAAACCCGGTGTCGGCGAACGCAAATGGGAAATCGATTCGCTGTGCTACCCGATTCGCCTTGCACACGGTTATTGGCAGGCGAGCGGCGATACCGAGCCGTTCGATGACGACTGGCGCGAAGCCATGCACCTGGTGCTCAAGACCTTCCGCGAGCAGCAGCGCAAGCATGATCACGGACCGTATCACTTTCAGCGCACCTCGCCGGTACCGACCGAATCGCTGATGCTTGGTGGCTACGGCAATCCCACGCGGCCGAACGGCATGATCCATTCCATGTTCCGTCCGTCTGACGACGCCTGCCTGTATCCGCTTTCTGTACCGTCCAACCTGTTTGCGGTGCTGTCGTTACGCCAGCTCGCACAGATGAGCCGCTCCCTGCACCACGACAACAGCTTCGCATCGCAATGCGAAGCGTTGGCGAACGAAGTGGAACAAGCGGTGCAGAAAGACGGCCACATGCACGACGACCATGGCCAGACCTTCTGGGCCTATGAAATCGATGGTTTCGGCAACCAGCTATTCATGGACGACGCCAACGTCCCAAGCTTGCTCGGTCTGCCCTACCTGGGTTGCTGCGATCGCAACGATCCGCTGTACCGCCGCACGCGTGAGCGGGTATGGAGCCCGCGCAATCCCTATTTCTTCCGTGGCAAGGCGGCCGAAGGCGTCGGTGGTCCGCACGAAGGCCTGCGCATGATCTGGCCGATGTCGATCATGATGTATGCGCAGACCAGCGGAGATGTTTCAGAGGTTCGCCAATGCCTGGCATGGTTGCGCGATACCGATGCAGGGGCCGGCTTCATGCATGAGTCGTTCGATCAGGATGATCCTGCGACATTTACCCGTAGCTGGTTTGCGTGGGCGAACACATTGTTTGGTGAGTTGATTATCGATGTGCAGCAGAAATATCCGGCGTTGCTGCGCGATGGGCTTTGACTCCTCCGTCACTGATTAAGTACCTCAAGGCCGTAAGCCACGGTGACGCCCATAGCCATCGTCAGCTCGCAAGCCGGCATGACAAGCCCACCTTGCCAATGACTTTCCGATGCTGGGATTTTCATCCCAGCAAACCGGCCTGAAAGCGTGGAAGCTCCCGCAGCCGGGCCGGCTCTTTTCGCTGCATGCAGCCGGAAAGCCCAGATATTGGGAGCATTTTTCTTCACACGATCTTCACGTTGCAGCGATCAGATCGATGCAAAAAGCCGGTAAATCCTGTGGCTATTCACGAAGCTCCTACATGGTTCTCGATAAGGGATAACATGTTCCACGGCTGGCGTGGATGCGCCATCCCGCGCACAGGGAAAACAACGATGCGGGTTGAGAGGGGGCAAGCCTTATGAAGCGACCTACTTCGGCCGGTAAGGTGGCCACGTTCGCGGGAGCGCTGCTCCTGCTGGTTACACTGCCATTATTCGCATCCTCCCCGGCAACCAGTGCATGGCTTGAAGCGGATGCACTGCTGGGCGATGGCTACCTGATCGGTCTGCTGGTGCTGTTGCTGCTGATCGCCACGGCGGGGTTCGTCTTTCTTTACCTGCGTTTCGTGGACGTGCGAAAAAAGATGCGCGTCAGCGAGCGCCTGCTGGAGGACATCTTCCAGCACTCCAATGTGGCGATGAAGATCAAGGATATGGACGGCCGTATCCTGCGCATCAACGCGGAGGCGGTCAAGCTCATGGGGTTGTCTGCCAAGGAGCTGCTGGGCAAGACGGTCGACCTCGTCGCAACGCCGGAAACCGCCGAGCTGATACGCAAGCACGATCACGAAGTGCTGCGGGAACATGGCGTCACTGCCTACGAGGAACAGGTCAATTACCTCGGCGGCTCCCACACCCTGCTCACCAGGCGCTTTCCGGTCACCGACGAACACAACGCGGTGGCCGGCGTGGGCGTGGTCTCGATGGACATCACCGATCGCATCCTCATCGAGCAGGCGTTGCGGATCGCCAAGCTGGAAGCGGAGGCGGCCAACCGCGCCAAGTCGTTGTTCCTCGCCAATATGAGCCATGAGTTGCGCACGCCGCTCAACAGCATCATCGGCTTGAGCGAACTGACCTTTGAACAGGCCGAGGAACGCGAGGATCGCGAAACCGCGGAGATGATGCAGCGCGTCGTCAATGCCGGACGGCATCTGCTCTCGTTGATCAACGATATTCTGGATATCTCGCGCATCGAATCCGGACGCATCGAACTGCACACCGAAGTCGTCCATGTGCGGACGCTGCTCGAAAGCGTGATCAATTCCATGCAGCCACTGGCCAAGGCCAACGGCAACCGACTGCTGTTGGAAGTGGCGCCCGGTGTGGGGATGATGGGTGCTGACGTGACACGGCTGCGTCAGGTGATCCTCAACCTCATCGGCAACGCGATCAAGTTCACTCGCAACGGCGAAGTGAAGGTTATGGCTTCGCGTCACGCCGAGCAATTGCACATCACGGTGTCGGATACCGGCATCGGCATGACCCCCGATCAAATTCAGCGCATTTTCGAGCCATTCGAGCAGGCCGACCGTTCCATTGCACGCCGCTTCGGTGGCTCTGGCTTGGGTCTTACCATCTCGCGGCAGTTGCTGGGTTTGATGGATGGCCGCATCGACGTCACCAGCGATATTCAATCCGGCAGTGTGTTTACCGTGACTTTGCCCGTCGGCGATATCGAGAGCCCCGAACCGCGCCCCCACGCCGCTGCCCATGACACCGCTGCGGCGCGCGGACGCAACCCGATCGTGCTGGTCGTGGATGACGACGAAGATGCCTGCGAATTGGTCCGCAACGCCTTGGAGCGCGATGGCATCAACGTGGTCAGTGCTTCATCCGGTGAGCAGGCGCTGGCCCTCACCCGCTCGCTGCGGCCGGCCGTCATGGTGCTGGACATTCTGCTCGGCGACATGACCGGATGGGACGTGCTCGCTGCCATACGTGCCGATCCCGAGCATGCCGAGTTGCCGGTGATTCTTTGTACTGTCACCGACCCGGATCAGCGTACCGGCGTGCTTGGCGTAGTGGAGCATCTCACCAAGCCGTTCGATCGCGAGCGGTTGAGCCATCTGGTGCAGCGTTTCGTGGGTGCTGCGAAAAGCGGCTCCCTGCTGGTCGTGGATGACGACGATTTCTATCGCGACTCGATCGCCAACGCGCTGCGCCAGGAAGGCCACCAGGTGGAAACGGCGCCCAATGGCCAGCATGCACTGGACCTCATGCGCAACCGCCCGCCCGACCTGCTGCTGCTGGACATGATCATGCCCGGCATGGACGGCCTGGCGGTGATCGAGGCGATGCGCACCGATCCGATGCTGGCGCCCGTGCCCATCATGCTGGTGACGGCGGCAGACATTTCGCCGGAGGTATCCCGGAATTTGTATGAACGCGCCGTGCTGTTGGTGCGCAAGGGCGAGGCCAATCATGCCGATGTGGTCTATCACGTGCATCGCCTGCTGGATCGGTTGCAAATACCGACGAACCAGAACGAGGTGAGAGAAGCGCCATGACCACCCTGCTCTACGTCGAGGATGATGAAGACAACGCCTTCATGCTGGGCCGTCGCCTGCTACGCCACGGCATCCAGATACGTCATGTCGAGGATGGTGAGAAGGCGCTCATCGCAGCAGTCTGGAAGCGTCCTGATGCGGTGCTGCTGGACATCAATCTGCCCGGCATCAACGGCGTGGAAGTCTTGCAAAAGCTGCGCGCCAATGCACTCACCAACGACGTGCCGGTGATCGTGCTCTCCGCCCACGTGATGGAAGACGACATTCTGCGTGCCATGCAGGCGGGCGCCAATGCCTTCCTTCCCAAGCCGATCGATTTTCCGAAACTGCTTGACGCCCTGCAGCGCGTGATCAAGCACGACAACCCTAATCTGGAGGGCAGCGCATCGTGAGCCAGGATGCTCGAATACTCATTGTGGATGATGACGAAAACAGTCGATTCATGCTGCGCAAGCGGCTCAAGCAATTGGGCTTCCAGCACGTGGCCGAGGCGCGCGACGGCGAGATAGGGCTGGCCGAGGCGCTGCGCCAGCCGCCCGACATCATGCTGTTGGACGTGATGATGCCCGGCTCCGATGGTGTGTCGGTGCTGCGCGCCATGCGAGCGGACGAGCAACTGCGCGATATCTCCGTGCTCATGATATCGGCGCACGACACCTTGGAGATGGCCGCGCAGTGCATCGAACTTGGTGCCGAGGATTACCTGGCCAAGCCCGTGCTGATGCCGCTGCTGCGCGCGCGTATCGCGGCCGTACTGGAACGCCGCCGCTTGCGCGCCGTCGAACACGCCTTCCTCTCGCATTTCGATCCGCAAACCGATCTGCCGAACCGCGCCGCGCTACTGGAACGTACGGAACGCATGATGGCGTCCAACCGGCCCTTGGCGCTGGTGGCGGTGGCTTGTAACAACCATGCCAACATCGCGCTCGGCACGGACGAGGCCCAGGCAGCAACCTTTCTGCGCCGGCTGGCTGCCCATGTGCAGGCGAAGTGGGAGCAAGTCGACACCGTCGCGCGCATCGCCGAAGACATGCTCGGCTGGTTGATTCCGGATGTGCAACCCGACCAGCAACTGATTCTGGAGGTGCAGGCGGTTCTCGGCATCACGCCGCATGCATCGGCAGCGTCACCGGCACTCAGCTCGGTGCATGCACTTACCGCCAGCATCGCGGTATGGCCGGCCGAAGGGGCGCCTGTCGACGCGGCGGAATTGCTGCGGCTGGCCATGAACGAAGCGGCCCGCACCGATCCATTGGGCGACGAGCGCGTGATCTTGGCGGACCCGGCGCTTCGCACCAGCACTCGTACCGCGCTGGCTATTCACCAGCAACTGGAAGAAGGGCTTGAACGCGATGAGCTGGAGCTTTACTTCCAGCCGATTTTTTCGGTCCAAAACGACCAGCATCCAGTCGGCGCCGAAGCCTTGCTGCGCTGGAATCATCCGGAACGCGGTGTGCTTGCCCCTGGCGAATTCCTGGAGGCGATCGAGCACACGCCGCTGATGAGCCGCATCGATGCCTGGGTGATGGAACGTGCCATTGATAGTCTGGTGGCGTGGAGCCAAGACCTGCCGCCCACGTTCCGTCTGCATGTGAACGTCACCGCGCGCAGCCTCGCGTCGGGTCGATTGATGCAGATTCTCACCATCAACCTGCCCGAGCCGGTGCGCAAACATTTGGCGGTCGAGCTGACGGAACGTTTAGTCGTCTCGGACATGCTTTCCTGCAGTGCCACCCTGCAGTCCTTGCGCACGCTTGGCATCCATGTGGCACTGGACGATTTCGGCACCGGTTTTTCCTCGCTGAGCCACGTCAGCTTGCTGCCGTGCGACACCATGAAGATCGACCGCAGTTTCGTCAGCGGGATCGACGCCGATGTGCAGACACGCCGCCTGCTCGAATCCATGATCGGCATGGCTCGCTCACTCGGGCTGACGGTGATCGTGGAGGGCGTTGAGCATGATGGCGAGCTGGCTGTGCTGCGCAAACTCGGCTGCTCATTCGTACAGGGCTACCTGCTTGGAAAGCCACAGCCCGAGCTGGATTTTTTGCAGCATTTGCATTGACGGCGCCCCTCCTGGCTAAAGACGCAGGAGGGTCATCATTGTGCTTTTTCCTTTGCCGGCGTCCATTGCTCCAGGAACTCGGCAAGCCGTTGCGGCTTGCTCAGGTAAAAACCCTGCGCCCCGTCGCAGCCATGTTGATGCAGCCAATGGTATTGCGAAGCACGCTCGATACCCTCGGCAATCACACGAACGTTGAGGCTTTTACCAAGCGCAATGATGGCTTCGCAAATCGTTGCCGAGCGCGCATCCCAGTCGACGTTGCGGATGAATGCCTGGTCGATTTTCAATATATCGATCGGCAAATCGCGCAAGTAGGCAAGACTGGAAAACCCGGTGCCAAAATCGTCGAGCGCGACGGCGAACCCGTCGGCCCTTAGTTGCTTCATGACGGCGACGGCTTTGTCCTTGTGCTCTATCAAGCTGCTTTCCGTCAATTCGATGTGGATGGCGCTGTCCGCAAGCGAGTACGCGTCACGAACCGCACGAAGGTTCTCGACCAGATCGCTGTGGTGTAACTCCGTGGGTGAAACGTTCACGCCGATTGGCAAGCTGTCAAAACCCGCCTCCCGGATCTCGCGGCTCGCCTTCGCCACCTGATGGAAGACCCATCGCCCCAGGGGCACGATCAGGCCGGACTCCTCGCAGATCGGGATGAATGACGAAGGCAGAATGACCGTTCCATCTTCTTGCGGCCATCGGATCAATGCCTCCAGGCCGATCAGGCGCATATCCGGGTAATTCGTGATGGGCTGGTAGTACATTTCAAACTCGTGCCGTTTCACGGCGCGCCGCAGGCATGCCGCAAAATGCAATTTTTCCTTGGATTTTTGCGCCAGCGATGACTCGAAATAATGGATAGGCTGCTCGCTTCCAAGATAGGCGTGCGCAGCGAGCGCAGCGCGTGCAAAAAGTGCATTGCTTTGGGCGCCATCCTGTGGATGGCTCGCCACGCCGATCACGATGTCGATCTGATGCTGAGTGTCCTCGTAGTACAGGGGTTCGGTAATCGCATTACTGACCGTTTCGAGTTTCGCGTTCGTCAATCGGCCCGATGCGGTCGCCAACGCGAAAGCTTCATGATTCACGGTAGCCAGAAATTCATTGTCGCCGACAAGTTCGGCGAGGCGCACCGCCACCGCCTGCAAGACGCCGGAGGCAACGTTGATGCCGAAGGTGTCGGAGATGGCATCCATGCCCAGCAACTGGATGTAGGCGATGTCGAAAGCGGATTTTTCCGCGATCAGCGCATCCATCCAGGCCATCAAGGTGCGCTGGTTCGGCAGCCTGGTTATGAGATCATGCGAAGCGCGGTACGCAAGCTCGCGCTCATCGGCCAAATGCGCCGTAATGTCCTCCGCCAGGATCAGGCGTGCCGGGCGGCCATTGAAGACAATGTCGGCACTGTGGATACGCACATCGATGGTTTTTCCTTCCTTGGTTTTATGCAGCCAGATTTTGGGGGCTTGTCTTGCGTCGCGCGGTGACGTGACATCGGCTACGACGTTGACGCGATCCTCAGGCTCCCGGATGTCCAGAATGGTCATGCCCAGGAATTCGTCGCGGCTATACCCGTAGACCCGCACGGCCGTCGCGTTGACTTCCAGGAACCGCAGCGTGGACGCGTCGAATACCCAAAAAGGAAGCGGGTTATGTTCAAAGAGAGAACGGAAACGGTGCTCGCTTTCCGCTTGCTGCTGACGGGCTTGCCATTGTTCGGTGACGTCCACGACCGTGCCGGTCATGCGCTTGGTGCCCGCTTCGTCGACGACGACTTGCCCACCCGCCGAAAGACGACGTATTGAGCCATCCAGTCGCTTGATATGAAATTCGGTATGTAGCCGTCCGTTGTTTACCCACGCACTCCTCACGTGCCTGACCAGCGGCAATCGATCCGGCGGGGCCACCAGTGCCAGGAATTCCTTGACGCTCGCCGTGGTCTTGCCAGGGGGCATGCCCAATATTTCATCTGCGTCATCACAGCAAAAGCATTGCGCATTTTCGCAAAGTGCCCAGATGGCCGTTCGTCCGATGCGTTGAGCGGTATGTAGATCCGACGTCTTCGCTTGCAGGCTCTGGATGTAGTAGCGCTGCATTTTTGCGTTTTGAGTGACAGTCCACAACAGATACATGAAAGCGGACAAGTAAAGAAAGTAGAAGCTGACAGCTTCCAACACTTGCCCGCGCCACGGGACGAGGGCCTTCTGGTACGTCATGCCTGCGTTCACCGTGAAGGGATATAGCTCGACTGCCACGGTAGCCCGCAATGGCATGGACCTGTGAATGCCGAACAGCTTTCGGATCCACCAAGGCTCCCGGGGTTCTTCCACCGCGACGGATGCAGCGGCGGGATTACCGCCCTCCACGATTTTCTGCCCATGTGCATCAACGACCTCGAAGAATATGTCGTCTGCATGGGGCGCGTTCGCGACGGTACGCTTCAGCGCGGCGACCTGGATATCTCCGACCACCCATTGCCCGCCTTCCAGCGGCACCGAGAGAGGTAGCGTCCACCCACGCGGCGTTTTCACTACGGTCGCAAAACATACTTTTTTCGCGACCGTGGGTAGGTACATGTCACACGATGCCAAAACATCGCTTTCCGGGCCGGGAATGGTTGGCGATCCACCGGGGGTACCGGTCTTTGTGAAGGCAATACTCAGAAACTGAGGTTGCCGCCGAAGCGTCTGGGCAACGATATCTTTCAGCAACGCATCGCTCTGCTGCGGCACGGTGCGTTGGAGACGGCCCGATTCTTCGGCGATGAACGTCATGGCGTTGACGCTGGAACGCAAGGGGCTACGCAGCATTTGCGCCACGTTGAGAGCCACTTCGTTGACCCGGTGGCCGCCCTCGTTCAGTTCTGAACGGAGATCCGACCTCAAGCCGTTCATCAGCACGGCGAGGAGCAATACGGCAGTCAAGCTGCCGAATACAAGAATGGTCGACTCAGAGGAGACCTTGGGAGAGCCGTTCATCATAGGTGTGACCCATGTAGCTTCCGGTGCCCAGTTGGAGTTATTAGTCGGATCAAATCAACGTCATAAAGACATGCACAATTCGAGCCAAGCTGTGGAAACGTTGTGCCTTGAGTCTGGATAAATTTCGCGGCGCAACTCAGGCAAATACTGTGATGGCTCGCACATTACTAATATAAACGTGGCGCGGCGCATGCTTGCCTGCGGCTCTATGGTTGATGCGTTGTCAGAGCAAGTCACGCCTGAAGGCTCGTTACCCTACGGCGATCCGAACCAGGCGGTCAGCGCATCAGCGAGACTCGACTGGCCCGGGTCTCCTGCCCAAGCCACATAACCATCGGGCCGAATCAACACAGCGGCGGGAGCAGGGACTACACCGATCACCGGGAGCTCCCACGAATCTGTGTATGTGGCGTCGACCAAGCGAATGCGATCGGCCCATGGATCGATACCGACGCTGCCCGGCTTGCCGAAGTTAAGCAAGATCGGCCGCGCATCGTGCAGCAAAGTGAAGACGCGCACTGTGCCGTCTACGGCAACCAGATCGAGGTCAGGCATGCGGCGTCCCAGCAGCGGGTGTCCCTCACCAATGTCGTAATGCACGTCCAGACCGGACATCATCCCAACCAATCGTTTGCGCGGTTCGTCCATGGCAAAGATCTCGGCAAAGATGTCGCCGAGCGCCTTGGTGCGATCGTCGGTGCGGTGAAGCGCGGTTTGCGCCATCGTGTTGTGCAGCACGCGAGCGGCGGCTGGGTGGCGTTCGGCATGGTAGGTATCCAGCAAGCTCTCCGGCGACATCCGCTTGATCACCTGAGCCAGCTTCCAGCCCAGGTTCACGGCATCTTGCACACCGAGGTTAAGACCTTGCCCGCCCATCGGGGGATGTACGTGTGCGGCATCGCCAGCCAACAAGACCCGCCCCTTGCGGTAGTTCACCGCTTGGCGAGTCATATCGGTGAACCGGGAGATCCAGGTAGGGCTGTGGATTCCGAAATCGCTGCCGTATACGGCGATCAATGCTTCACGGATATCTTGCAGTGTCGGTTCGCAGGCTGGTCCCAGCTGCGGCTCGGTCAGCACCATGCGCGCACGCTGGCCATCTTCCAGCTTGCCAATCGCCTGCATACCGGCATCGTTATGGCGGATGCCCCATTCCGGCTCCCCGGTCATCTCGGCCTCGGCGATCAGCCAACTCATCGTCGGCTCCCACCCGGCGAACTCGATGCCGGCTATTTTGCGGATCAGGCTGCGTCCGCCATCGCAGCCGACGAGATATTGCGTACGCAACGAGCCGCCATCAGACAGCTCGACGTCAACGCCAGTGTCGTCCTGCGTAAAACCCGTCACTCCACGTTCGCGATAGATGGGCACCGCCAACTCATCCACCCAGTCGGCAAGAATCCGTTCGATATGTTTTTGCCATAGCCCGAGCACATAGTTGTGCCGGGTGGGAAAGTCACTGATATCCAACCGCGTGTGGAAGTGCACGATCGGATACGTTTGCCCCTGCGAGAGGAACCGCTCGGCAATGCCACGCTGATCGAGAACTTCGATGGTGCGCGAATGCAGACCGCCTGCACGCGAACCGGCAACGTCCTGGTTGGCGCGCCGTTCGACAATGGCGACATCGATCTGCGCCAGGGCCAACTCACCTGCCAGCATGAGCCCCGTTGGACCACCTCCGGCGATGACTACTTGATGCTTGTTCATCGCCACACTCCCGTCAGCTGTTGCATGCGAAAGGCTGGCCGTTGCATCGCAAATGCCTTTGTGATTTGGACGTCTGTACGCAATCCGTACGTCGATAACAGCACACGCATGTTGCGACTCCCACTTTGGCCGGTTACGGCAACGGTGGGCGATGCTGCAGTACTACCCGGGACTTACTGCAAGCCCCTGGGTGAGCTATATTCTGAAGTGGGACATGCCTCTCTCTTTTTTCCGCCGTGGATAAACAAGCTCTCCACGAAGCAGCATCAACGCGGCGTATCACCGCAACACAGATTGCAGAAGATGCCTTCAGCACCCAGCTGATGTAGATCGTTTTCGCGGACCATAGCTCACGCAAGAGTGACGTCGATCAAACGTTGCTCGACGAAGTCCTCAGGGACCGGGGCATCAAATAGGACTATCTGGTCGCGAGACTTGTCCACCTCGTCTCAGAGGTCTGGTGCCTGTCTGCACTGCTTCAACCAGCGACGCCGTGCCATATGCAAGCACGCTACCCGAAGCTACAAATGCACCATATCGAATCGAAGCACCAAAGGTCAGCATCCAAGGCAAGGCAATTCCCGCGATTCCGGCCAAGCTCAAAATGCTGAGACCGAATTCAATCCAGGATGCTTTTCGACTCGTTATACGTATCCTCTTAATGGCGCTCCAAAGTTGAAGCACTAGCGGCCAAAAGAAAAGCAACAAAACAACTGCCGAGAGTAGGCTCGGCCATTCGTAGGCATTGCTGGCCGATACCGTCACAGGCGGCGAGGTGTCGCCCAGCTTCTGAGAACATTGCGTCAATGGCAGAAAGAAGCTCACTGCGAGTAACAACGCGGAAACTCGCTTTAGCAGCTGCATCATCATCTCGTCCTTTAACAAAGGGTCCCGCGTTCACCATCGACCGGTTTGCACTTGCCGAGATAGTTAACTGCCAGACCGAAACCTTGTGACAGGGTTAGGTGGTCGCGACAAGTAGCGGTAACCACAACTGTTGGTGTCACCTTACCTTGTCGCGTCTATCAATCTATTGTTTTGAAAAGGAAAAATTTTCAGAGAATGCTCTCGCTTGTCTGTCTGCGACAGGGTTACGTGGTTTTCTGCGCTCTGCGACTAGGACAGATACCCGCCAAGCTGGTCGTCCTGGCGCTACTCATCTGCGGAGCGCTCTCCGCCATGCCAGGGGTAGCGGCTAGTGCGCTCTAGCTCCCAGCAAATAACTCCCGCGCAACTGAGCGCGTAAAACAATGGTGCCATAAACTGTCACTATGGTGACCTAGGCTGAGTTTCCTCACTCAATAGAAGGAAACCGTCATGACCAACACCAACGGCACCGCACTAGAGATTGCTCGCACCTACGTCGAAGCAATAGCTAACAAAGATGTGGATACGATCGTTTCGATCTCGGCTGACGACGTAGTTTGCACGTCACCCCTTGGACAAACGACTGGTATTGAACGATTCCGTGCCTTCCAAGACGGCTTCGCCAAGATGATCACTAACCTTGCCACCCTCGCCGTCTATGGCGACGACGAGCAGGCAATAGTGGTCTACGACGTGGAAACCCACCCGGTTCCACACGCCGTCGTCGCTGAACTCATCAAAGTCAAAGACGGCAAGCTCGGCTCCACCCATGTGATCTACGACGCCACGCCGTTTGTTGCTTACGCTGCAACCGTTCAGCCGCACTGACTCCGGCTAGAACAGCTTGCCATGAAGCGCATTCAATACAACAAATACGGCGGCCCAGAGCTGATGCGACTCCAAGACTTCGCGCTGGCTGAGCCAGGCCACGGCGAGGTAGCGGTGAAGATCAGGTTTGCTGCCATCAATCCCATCGACTGGAAGGTGCGCAACGGGCATCTGAAGATGGTGACGGGAAAAGCTTTTCCACGCGCGATGGGAAGCGACTTCTCTGGAACAGTGATCTCGGTGGGTCCCGGAGTAACGCGCTTCAAGCCCGGTGACGCCGTGTTTGGTCTTGCCCGCCTCGAGGAAAGCGGTGCCCTCGGTCATGCCGTGATCACTTGCGAAACCTTTCTTGCCAAAAAACCTAACAACGTTCCCTTCGAAGATGCAGCTTGTCTAGGAACGCCTGGTGTTACGGCGTGGAACGGCTTGGTGGACAAAGCGAAATTGACGGCAGGCAAGCGCGTTTTCATCAATGGATGTGCCGGTGCTGTGGGCGAGGCGGCGGTACAGATCACGCGGATGTTGGGTGCCACCATCTCGGGTAGTTGCAGTGCCGGATCCATGGAAAGGGCGCGGTCCATCGGCGTTCAAACTATCTACGACTATCGGACAACCGCTCTATTGGAGCTCAGCGAACGTTTCGATGTGGTCTACGACACGGCTGCGACCATGACGACCGACGTTGGCCTCGGCTTGCTGCGGCAGGCCGGCGTGTTCCTGGATATCAATCCAACTCCGGCCAAGTTCCTTCGTTCAATGTTCAACCGGCAATTGAAGCCGATCGTCTGCACACCGAGCACCGACATTCTCGATGCCCTTGCTCGAGCTGCCGCGGGAGGAAAACTTCGACTCCCTGTCGCGGAGATTGTCCCCCTGAGCGAAGCGATTCGACTGATGACTGCGCTCGAGGCGGGCCGTAAGCTTGGAGGGAAAGGACTCGTAATGATGGATTGAGCGTGTCACGAAGCCACCGGCTATTTGACCTCATGCAGGTACTGCGTCGACACCGTGGAACGGTGTCCGGCGAAGTACTTGCGCGCGAGTCTGGCGTGTCGCTGCGCACTATCCGTCGCGACATCGCCACGCTACAGGCCATGGGGGCTGATATCGATGGCGCCCCTGGCATCGGCTACATACTTCGACCGGGATTCCTTCTGCCACCTCTGTCTTTTACAGAGGAAGAACTGCAAGCGCTTGTTGCTGGCGCACAGTGGGTCAGCCGCCAAACAGATGACGCTCTGGCCCTTGCTGCACAAAATGCGCTCGGCAAAATAAGCGGCGTTCTTCCACCTGAAATGAGACTCGCCCTGGACGACAATGCACTTTACGTCGGCCGCAAAAAAGAGGACACATCAGGACTCGACTTGGCACGAGTCCGACAGGCTATGCGAGAGCAGCACAAGATGCGCATCGTATACAAGGACCAAAAAGGGGCCGTATCAGAGCGGACGATTTGGCCCATCATGCTCGGTTTCGTCGAATCGCGCCGGTTCATTGCGGGGTGGTGCGAGTCGAGCAGTGATTTTCGTCTATTCCGTGCAGACCGCATTGTTAAGGTTGAATTCTCGGATGACCGCTATCTGCGCAACCGCCGGCAGCTTGTTAAGGAATGGCGCGCTCAGGAAGATCAGCGGCGCAAGTAACGCCGGCGCCTGATGCGCTGCTCAACCCTGATTCGAATATTTTGGCTCAGTGGAAACGAGGCCAACAAAACGACAAGCTGAGATTGACCGCTGAGTTTCACGAATACCGAAGTGGTGGCGACACGGTTACGGAAAACGCGGCACGGTTAAACAACACCGACAACAACACCGTTAAGCGACGCCGGCCGCTTTTGTTTTGCGTTGCCGCAAAATTTCAATAAAATCCTTTAAAATTAGCCATTTATTCTCGACAAAGAAAAATTTGGATCGAGACAAATTTTTCGTTTACAGTCGGAAGGTAGCCTTGGCCCAATCGGCCAAGCCCTTGGCTTACCGAGTGAGTGCGTTTTGCACGCGATCGGGGTAGTTACTCCGCAAGCTTTTCGCTGACGCTTTCGCTTTCACGACAACGAGAAATCTGGGGAGTAGCAACATGGTGTCACGTCGAAGGTTCCTGCAAGGCTTGGGGGCGGCGGCTGCATTGGGCGGTCCGTTACCTGCGCTGGCGCGATTGGCGAAAAGCTCGGGCGCGGCGTCGGGGATGGCCGGCGGCGCAGCGGCGACGAAAGCCAATGGTGTGTCCCGCTATGTGGATGTGTTCGTCGGTACCGGCGGGCATGGGCATACCTATCCGGGCGCGTCGATGCCGTTCGGCATGGTGCAGTTGAGCCCCGATACGAATGACGCCGGCTGGGATGCATCGTCCGGTTATCACCAGGCCGACGGTTCGATCATGGGCTTTTCGCATACGCATTTGAGCGGTACCGGCGCGGCGGACATGCTCGACGTGCTGGTGATGCCGGCGCAGGGCGAGGTGTTGCTGCAGCCTGGTGACCGTGGTTTGCCTGACGCGAATTACCACTCGCGCTTCGATGGCGCCGCCGGCTCGGGCCCCCAGCTGACCGAGCACAACAAGGCGCACCCTGGCCGTGGCTACCGCTCGCGCTTCAACGCGGAGCATGCGCGTCCCGGCTATTACAGCGTGCATCTGACCGATCACGACATTCGCGCGGAGCTTACCGCCAGCATGCGCGCGGGCTTGCACCGCTACACCTTCCACGGTGCCGGCAGTGGGCATTTGATGGTGGATTGGGCTCACGGTTTCCACGACGATTTCAAAGTGCCCTGCAAAGTGACCGATGCGCAGCTCAAGCTGGTCGGCAACGACACGCTGGTCGGCAGCCGGCGCGTGCACCAGTGGGCGGATGGGCGCTACATCCATTTCGCGATGAAAGTATCGCGGCCGTTTTCGCAAGCCACGCTTTATTCGGAAGACGTGGTGGCACCCACCGGCACCGGCGAACTCAAGGGCACGCACCTGAAGGCTGTGTTGCATATCGATGATGTCGCCAAGGAGCCCGTGCTGGTGAAGGTGGGCATTTCCGGCGTGGATATCGAAGGCGCGCTGCGCAATCTCGATACGGAAATACCCGGCTGGGAATTCGATCAGCTGCAACAGGCGGCAGCGGATGCGTGGGAACATGAACTGAGCCGCATTCGCGTGGAATCGTCGTCGGAACGCACGCTGCGCGTGTTCTACAGCTCGCTGTATCACACCATGCTGGCGCCGACGCTGTTCAGCGACGTGGACGGGCGCTATCGCGGCATGGACCTGGCCATCCATCAATTGCCGCAGGGGCAGAACAACTACAGCACCTATTCGCTGTGGGATACGTATCGCGCGCTGCATCCGCTGTACACGCTGTACCAGCCCGAGCGCGTGCCGGATTTCCTCAATTGCCTGGTCCGCATGGCGGAAGAAAGCCCGGAAGGTCCTGCCGTGTGGCCGCTGCAAGGTGTGGAAACAGGTTGCATGATCGGTTACCACTCGGCGGTCGTGCTGGCCGAAGCGCAGGCGAAAGGCTTCACTGGCATCGATTACGCCAAAGCATGGCCGATCTATCGCAAGCGCGCGATGGAAGACGATTATCGCGGCCTGCCCTACTACCGCAAGCTCGGCTACATCCCCAGCGACAAAGAGCCGGAAGCAGTCAGCAAGACGCTGGAATACTCCTACGACGACTGGGCCGTGTCGCATATGGCCGATGCCGCGGGTGAAAAAGATCTGGCCGATAAGCTGCGCCAGCGTTCGCGCAACTACCGCCACGTGTTCGATACCAAGCTGAACTTCATGCGTCCACGTGGCGAAAACGGCGAATGGCTGGAGCCGTTCGATCCGCGCGGCATGGGCCACTCGAAGGAGTGGCGCGATTTCACGGAATCGAATTCCTGGCAGGCCACCTTCCTCAACCAGCATGATCTGTACGCGTACATGGGCTTGTTCGGCGGCCCCGACGTGTTCGAGCGCAAGCTAGATGAGCTGTTCACCACCAGCTCCAAGCTGCCGCCGGATGCACCGCCGGATATCGCCGGCATGGTGGGCCAGTACGCGCATGGCAACGAGCCCAGCCATCACATGGCTTATCTGTATGCGTACACCGGCTCGCACTACAAGACGCAGTCGCGCGTGCGCATGCTGACGGAAACGATGTATCCGCCGGACCCGGACGGCCTTGCCGGCAATGAAGACTGCGGCCAGATGAGTGCGTGGTACATCATGAGCGCGTTGGGTTTGTACGCGGTCGATCCGGTCAGCACGAACTATGTGTTCGGCAGTCCGGTGCTCGATCACGCCGAGATCAAGCTCGGTGGCGATCGCAAGCTGGTGATCCGCACGTTCAACAACGGATCGAATCGTCCTTATATCCAGTCGGTGACGTGGAACGGCAAGCCGTGGACGAAGAGCTGGATCAGCCATGCGGAGCTGGCTGCGGGTGGCGTATTGGAATTCCACATGTCCGACACGCCGAACATGGCGTTTGGGACGAAGCTCGAAGACCGGCCGCCGGCATTTGGCGCGGCGGCGAGCGATGTGGTGGCGATCGATGCAAGCTGATCGCGATTAGACAAGTTTGATGTGACGAGCCCGATGCGATTCGCGGTCGCATCGGGCTTTTTTATGCACATTTTCTCCATGATTCTCATGTCTCCATGGTCGTCATTCCCGCTTTCGCGCAGTGCTGTCCGGAGACGATTTTGCTGAAGCTCATAAAACTGCCGTTCTACAGGCACTTTTTGCAAAAGAATGCAGCGAGGAACTTGTTCTCACCATAGCCTTCAATCTTGCCTTATGGTCATTCCGGCGAAGGCCGGAATCCATCTATATCAATGCGGAGTAAAGGTAATCGCCGATCCATGGCTAGACTCGACATGGATTCCGGCCTTCGCCGGAATGACGGTGAGGTACTACGAAACTTCCTCGGGCAGCGGTGCGCTTTCGCGGGAATGACGGCCTAGAGGTTAAGGTGAACTTTTCGCTAGGACGGTCCCTCTCTCCAGAAGGGGGAGAGCAAAGCTGCATATATTTGGACGTCCAATTGTCGACGCAGGCCAGTTGCTTGGTATTTAGGGCCATAGGCGTACGAAAAGCTTTTTGCGCGTGAACTTCATAGCAAACTGATCGCACTAAGGTCTTGCATCGCGTGTGGGGCGATGCAAGGTGACATGATCCCAGCATGTCACCATCGGGTCTGTTCCTGCACTCCCTCCAAGAAGGGAATATGACCCACGAAGCCCCGGCAACCTGTCCCCGGTTGTCGGGGCTTCATTCTTTTAAGAAGAAACCCACAGGTAGTAGAGAATTTCCCTGACTGCATCGGTACACATACGAAGCATACGTTAACGACGCGTATTAGTACGTTTTTGCTTCATTAGCGTCACGTTGTTGACAAGGGAGAAGTAATGCGTAAGCCGAGTGCAGCGCAAATTGCACTAGTTGTTGGGTCCGTTATTGCAACAGGGATTGCTCTGGCACAAAACTCAACTGAGCTTCAAATGATAAACGTTACGGCGTTTATCCCTAATGTATACAGTGTTCCCTCGACCTTTTTCTGGTGGGGGCCTATGCAGCCAGCGCCAGGGACGGGGCCTGGAGGTTCAAGTTCTGCAGCACCATCCAGTCATTCTTCTTGTACTGCGCGACTTTTGGCCTCAACGATGGTTCCTGGTACCAGTTGGGGACCGCCTGATCCAAATAATACGTCGATCCCCATACCCCTGCGCGCAAATAATCCGGTCGATATTCCTGCTTCGTCACCTTTGGCTGAGCGCTATGGATCAATTGGTTCAACGGCAGGCTTTGCGGTTTTTCCTAGCTTGGTACATGGTGTGAATGCCGCGATTGCATCGGTGAGTACTTACGCGGCCGCCCCCTCACCTAACAGTCCCGATAGCATCTACACAGTTTATGATCTGGTCAATACATGGGCTCCGGTAAGCGTGAATCCGAATGCCATGGCCAATTTTCTATCAACCCTTGGTATGTCACAAGCGATGGCTCAGTCGACGAAGCTAACGGATCTTTCAACGGGTGAGATGCTGGATGTCATCGCAGCATTCGCATGGCAGGAAGGTTTTAAACCAGCAGGTTGCAATAACTAGGAGATTTCCATGAATACAGGTACAAAGTTGTTTTGTGCAGCGACTATGGCCTTTATCGGTATGGCAAATTGCTCCAGTGCATTTGCCTCTGGCTGTTCACTCAGCGAGGCATCCGTTCAATCAGTTATGAGCTTTTACGCTCGCGCGCTGCATGCGACCGATCCTGACCACGCCGAGCAGAATCTCTTACTCATCAACGCGATTGTCACGGGTCAAACTGCAGTGGTGAAAAAGGCGATGAGTGATGGCGTGAGTCCGAACACCTCTTTTCAATTATCGGCCGCCGAAGAACTGCCATTGTTAGGCATTGCGGTTTCGGCCTGCCAGCTTGATGTTGTCCGGATTTTGGTTGAAGCGGGTGCAGATCCCAATGGTACCTATACAGTCACGCCGCTCGTTAGGGCAGCGGTAAGCGGTAACGAGGCAATCACGACTTTTCTTCTGGATCATGGAGCGAAGATCGATAAGGTGGACGCCATGGGCCAAACGGCCTTGGAAGCCGCAGTGCGAGGGCGCCAACTTGCGTCGGTAAAGCTCATTCTCAAATATGACCATAATCCCAATCGCAAGCTCGCGGGTGGTGGAACAGTACTGGATTTGGTAGGTAACTCTACTCATGTAAAAGATGAGGCTATTGCTAAGGAGCTGAGATCGCACGGTGTGGTCAGCAGGATGGAAGAGGCGACGCATTGAGCGGCGATATTGGCCCCATCGCTCAAATTGGCATGGCGGCGACTGTCATCGCGCAGTCGCCGCTTTACTGCGAGTATCCGATTGTCTGCATTCCTTTATGGATAGAGCCAGCTATTCGGCATGAGCAAATTCACTTTTTCCTGGATGCACTGGGTAACGTCCGCGGCTATGTAACGTGGGCATGGTTGGCAGAAGATGCAGAGCATCGTTTCATTCACGACCCGGAGGTTCTGTTGCATATCAGCGAATGGAACGAGGGCGATCGACTCTGGCTCATCGACTTCCTTGTGTTGGATGGAAGCGTAAAGGCGCGCATTCGCGAAACCATGGCGTTGCTCAATGGTAGCGAGATCGCCAAATCCTTACGTCGGCGCGAGGATGGTACGGTTCGGAAAATAACAACGTGGCAAAGACCTTAGTACAACATTTTTCAGCGCTCGAAATCGAAAGACTTGAACAAGGATTGCCAAAGCTAGAGCGATGGAGCGAGAAACTTCTTGTACCCTTCGTAGCTCACCGGCTACAAAATCCAAAGGTGATCTGGTGCAACCGTCGATGGTTTCTAGAGCATGGCATGGATTTATCTGTAGCAAGTCAAGCGCATCGGGTATACGAATGGCTTACTGACGAATTTGGCTGGGTAGTTGAGTGTGAGGGAGTCAGCAAGGAGACTCGTTACTTACACGCGGACCGCTACGGCGCGACGGATGGCGTGGCACAACATGGTGGCAGTGGGCGCGTCGCGACACTCGGTTGCTTTCAAGCCAAGGGGATTGGTCAGACGCCATTAGTCTCCCACGGCATTGCCGAAGGTCATTCGCATGGCTGCTTGTCGGTAGCTGAAGCATTGAGGGAGGCGATCTTTGCTGAGATTGCATCAGCCGAATTCCCTCACGGCGCGATACCGGCGATGGCGGTCATCGACACGGGATTGTTTTTTTCCAGCGCAAATCCAGATGACCGGTACGATCAAAATGCGCGCCGAGCGATTCTGGTCAGGCCCGCAACAGTTCGGCCGGCGCATGCAGAGAGAGCGCCCATGTTCAAGCGTTCGGTGACAGGTTTTGTCAACCGGCAAGTCGATGATGTGCAACGAACTCGAGACATGATCACTCAATGGGTGAATCATATTTCAGATGTCGGAACGCAGATGGAACGAAACACGTTACGCACATTTGTTCAAATGGTTGTCGAGCAGATTGCGTTTGGCCAGATACATCGATTGTTTTCCGGCGGCTATTTTTCTTCGAATGTCTCGATCTCCGGGGAGTTGCTCGACTTTGGCAACGCGCATGCCTTGCCAAACTGGGCAAGCGCGCAAGTCCATAGTGTGCTCCCTGGCCTCGGCGACGAGATCAACCTTCTTAAGCGAGTGATCGCATCGTTGATATTTTACTTTACTAAGTATCGGAAATGCGACAATGCATTGCCATTAACCCAGGAATTGCAGGCTTCTGCCGACGCTTTCTACGAAGGCGCTTGGCGACACTATGGCCTTGAGTTGCTGCAAGCTAACCATGTTGGCGCTTCCGAGAAGGACGCGATGCACCGTATTTTGCGCGGCTATTTTCAACGCCAGCAGAAGTCGCGTGTGAAATACCGATTTGGTGAAGTCATCGCTGGAAGTGGCGCACAAAACTCGAACTGGTTGTATCTGACGCTTGTCAGCGATTCGGCGAAGCAAGACACCGATGAATACCAGACGCTATGCTCGATAGACGGCATTCTAAAGGGATACGACAAGTCGGTACGTTATGTAGCTTGGTGGACGGCTGCGCGCCTGCTGAAACCACGTGAAAGTCTTGATCGAAAGTATTTGCATCGAGCTTTGGAACGGCTCATACCTAAGTTGATTGATCGCCGTACACCGGACGCTCGCACGGTCGATCAGTTCCTTCAAGAATCGATCTCTGCGGCCAGAAGATACTGGCGCCGCTTGCCAGTAGGTTATGCGGTTCACGCGCACACGACCCTCGACGGATGCAGCGCGCTGGTGTGTTCTGATGGGTCTGGCTCAAAAGAACGATTCATTTGGCTTGAGGGCATTATCGGACCGGATGACTCACTGTGCTTATTTGACCGCCAACTTAGTCGTTCTGATTTCGATCACGTGTCAATTTGTTGTAGCGGTACCCGCTGGTCGGCGACATGTCCGTTGAACATGGATGCTGACGGTGTTTACATCGCCAACCTGACGACGAGGGGGTTGGTTTTACCCAATATGGGGACACATTACGAGTGCCCGACCTTTTTTCTTCGCAGAGGTCGCTATGGATAGAGGAAGTTCGCGACGCAAGATCTTCGGGATTGGCCTGTCCAAGACAGGCACGTCCTCGCTATGTGAGGCGCTAGAGATTCTTGGGTACAGGTCCGTTCACAACCCAACGGATGGACGATCAATCATGGCACTGTTGACTGGCAATCTTCGCTGTCCTGCCATTGAGGATAACGATGCAGTATGCGACATCATTTTCAGCCGGTATTTCAGGGAACTTGATCGTTTGTATCCAGGCAGTTTATTTATACTGACGGAGAGAGAACGCCAAGCTTGGCACGCATCGTGTGCCAAACATTGGTCTCAGCGTTCGGTACGCCGCCAGAGATTGTGGAATGAAGACCTTGTGGATTTCAATGTATACGGAACGATGTTGTACCAAGAACGGCTGTTCGACGACACGTACAGTAGCCACTATTCTGCAGTGCGACAGCATTTTTCCAAGACCCATCAACTTCTATGCATAAATATCTGCAGAGGTGATGGCTGGAGCGCACTCTGCCAATTTCTTGGCAAAGATATTCCATCGATTCCGTTCCCACACATTTGTCCAGATCCGTGGATAGCGCCGATTGGCGTCTATGGCGAAGCTCAATTGACTTGAAAGTAAAGTCGGTTTTAAGAGAGCGGCTCATTCAGAGCATCCCAAAATACTTTTTTCTGCGTTCGCCATGTTTGATGTTGTCAATCCTGTGAATACCCGCGCGCGGGAGGAGCACATGGTGGCGGCCATCGACGCTGCCTGATAGCAACTAGGCAGGTCTGATATGACGAGCCCGTTGCGATTCGCGGTCGCATCGGGCTTTTTTTCTTGATGCTCCGCATCTGAAGAAAGCTTCATGTATCCCTTGATCCGTCGCCTCAGTGAATCTTTGTCGACGTGAACCTGAGACATTTGGACGTCCAATTGTCTGTACAGGCCAGTTGCTTGATATTTGAAGCCATCGATAGGCGAATGCGCTTTCAGGCGCGAACTTCGCGGCCGTCAAACGCACCAAGTTCATGCATCGCGTGTGGGGCGATGCAAGGTGACATGATCCCAGCATGTCACCATCGGGTCTGTTCCTGCACTCCCTCCAAGAAGGGAATATGACCCACGAAGCCCCG
>NZ_BMJA01000001.1:2080942-2459630 GCF_014642835.1 Dyella nitratireducens
CCGGGGCTTCATTCTTTTCCTCGCTCGCAACGCAACGACAACACGCAACGGCATTCCAATTGTCGTAGCAGGCCAAGAATTTGTGATCGCGGGCCAAACGTGTAAAGCGGAGGCGATGCGCGTTATGGCGCGCGGTAATGTGAAAAAAACATTCGCATTGCCGAACCGTTTTTCTGCACCTCCCGCTGGGCTTTGCCCGGCGCGGATCGTTATTGCTCTTTGTTGGGGAGAAACCAATGCATTGTCGTGAAAACAAGAATCTTCGATACAAGAAGATGGCCTGGGCCGTTACGTTCGCCCTCGGCATGGGGAGCGGCGCCGTACTGGCGCAGAGTACGTCGGGTTCCATTTACGGCACCGCCGATCTGAGCGCGCAGGTATCGGTGGTCAACGAAGGCAGCGGCGCCGCGCGCACGATGACCGTGGGCACGGATGGCCGTTACCAGTTCACCTCGCTGTTGCCCGGCAAATACCAGGTAAACCTAGTGGAAAACGGCAAGACCAGCAGCCAGGAAGTGACCGTGCTGGCCGGCCAGGGCGCCAACGTGAACCTTGCCACGGCAGCGGCGAAGAACCTCAGCACGATCAGCGTCACGGCCAACTCGATGGCATCGGTCGACGTATCGTCGGTACAGACCAACACGGTGATCACCGCCGAGCAGATGAAGACGCTGCCGATCGAGAAGAACGTGACGGCGGTTGCACTGCTCACACCAGGTGCGGTGAAAGGTGACTCCTATTTCGGCAACCTCGCTTCATTCGGCGGCTCGTCAGTCGCGGAAAACGCGTACTACGTGAACGGCTTCAACGTCACCAACCAGTTCGATTCGCTGAGCTTCTCGCAGGTGCCGTTCGAAGCGATCGACCAGGAATCGGTGCAGGATGGCGGTTACGGTGCGGAATACGGCAACGCGACTGGCGGCGTGATTTCGGTCAACACCAAGCGCGGCACCAACGAGTGGAAAGGCGGCGTGGACATCACGTGGAACCCCGCCGAAACCATGGCCAGCGAGCCGAACACGTATTTGAACAACGGCAACATGTCGTATTCGGCGCGCGGCAACAAGAACGCGTCAGTCGGCAATAACAGCAGCTGGAACCCGATCGACTTCACCTCGCGCTGGAACGCGTGGGTCGGCGGTCCGCTGATCAAGGACAAGCTGTTCATGTTCGCGCTGGTCAGCCAGACCAAGACCGACTCCGATTACTACAACCCGATCACTCAGGCAGGCAGCGGCGGTTACCAGCAACAGGCCGAGAAAGACCCGTACTGGCTGTTGAAACTGGACTGGAACATCAACGACAGCAACATCCTCGAGTACACCGGCTTCAACGACACTCGCCACTACACCACGGATGTCTATTACTCGGGCTTCACCGCCGACAACACGCCTTACCACTATGACTACCAGGGCAAGGTCACTACCAAGTACGGCGGCCAGAACAACATCCTGAAGTACACCAGCTACATCACCGACGACTTCACGCTGACCGCGCAGTACGGTGAGAACCGGAACAAGCGCTACAACACGGCGGTTGCCGCGGATGGCACGGTGGAAAGCTACGATGGCCTGATCACCAATGAAGCCTCCGGGTGCCCGGCGATCGTCGATGACCGCAATCCGGTGTTGGCCGGCACGGTTTCCCCGTATAGCCATTGCAACTTCGTGCCAGGCGGTTTCCTGACCGCCTACAACAGTGAGGACACGCGCAAGTCCTTCCGCCTCGATCTGGAGTGGAAGCTCGGTGATCACGACATCACCGGCGGCTGGACGCGTGACGTCACCACCTCGATGTATGGCCAAGCCTATGAAGGCGGCGCCTTGTGGGAATACTTGCCGGACAGCTCAACCTCCGGTGCAGCGGCTGACGAGAACTACGTTGAAAAAGTCGTCTTCAACACCGGCGCCAAGGTCAGCGTGACCCAGCGCGCCGAGTACCTGCAGGACAACTGGCACGTCACGGACAACTTCCTGGCTCGCATTGGCGTGCGCAATGACCAGTTCAACAACAAGAACGCGCTCGGCCAGACCTTCGTGCGGCAGGACCACAATCTGCAGCCGCGCCTCGGCTTCGCGTGGGACGTGCACGGTGATTCCACACTGAAGGTCTACGGCAGCGCAGGCGATTATTCGCTGCCGATCGATGCGGGTGTGGCTGTTCGCGGTGCCGCGGCCTCGATCTACAGCTACCAGACTTTCAGCTACACCGGCGTCAATTCGACGACGGGCGTGCCGACCGGGCTGACCGCGCTCAGCCCGGTGGAATACGCCAATGCCGAAAGCGGCGTGGCGCCGGCGGCTTCCTCGTATGCGCCGCAAGGCCTGAAACCGTTCAAGCAGCGCGAGTTCATCCTCGGTGCGCAGCAGCAGTGGAATGACTGGACGCTGGGCATCAAGGGCATCGTGCGCCACGTGCTCACCGGCCTGGACGACGAATGCGATTTCCGTCCGATCGCCAAGTACGCCGACTCGGTCTATGGCTTCGACTACTCCACCACCTCGTTGAGCCCCGCGTTGAACAATGGCGATGCCGTGGCGTCCACCCTCAACGGCTGCTTCATCAACAATCCGGGCAGCGGCGCCACGCTGTATCTGCCGCTGGATCCGAACAACCCGAGCAAGCTGTACAAGGTCGTGCTGAGCGGCAAGGACATCGGCGAGCCAACCTACAAGCGCAACTACTACGCGTTGGAATTCACTGCCGAGCGCAACTTCAACAACAAGTACTACCTCAATGTGTCGTACACGCTGGCGCGCTCGTACGGCAACACCGAAGGCTTGGTGGACTCCAACATCGGCCAGGCGGATACCGGCACCTCCGAGCTGTTCGATTATCCGGAGCTGATGATCGGCAACAACGGCAACCAGACCAACGATCATCGCCACACGCTGAAAGCGTATGGCGCGTGGCGCATCACGGATCAGTGGCAGGTGGGCGCCAACCTGATCGGCCAGACCGGACGCCCGGAGAACTGCTATGGCGACGCACCGATCGACTCGGAAATCGCCGGCTACGGCTCCACGGGTGGTTCGCCGTATCTGTATTGCTATATCGACGGCGTCGGCCAGTACGTTGCACGCGGTTCGGCCGGCACCACGCCGACGCTTTGGCAGCTGGATCTGAGCGGTTCGTACCATCCGCATTGGCTGAAGGGCCTGACCCTGCGCGCCACGGTGTTCAACGTGTTCAACAAGCACACGGTGCTGTCGGTGAACGAGAACCAGAATGCCAACAGCGGGGCGTCGTTGTATATCAATACGACGTATCTGACGGCGACGGGTTATCAGACGCCGCGGTATCTGCAGTTGAATGCCGAGTATGACTTTTGATGGTGCTTGTGCCCTCCTCCGTTGTTTGCGGGGGAGGGATATCGCGCAAGTAGGCGTTGTTGGTTAGTTCGACAGTCTTGTCTTTCATTACAACAAAGGCCGCGGAATGCGGCCTTCTTTTTTACCGATTCGGTGCCGAGGAAGTTTGCGTAGGTTGGGGTGCAAACCCTGAGATATCCCCACGTTTTTTGCGTTGTCCAAGCGGAAAAGTTGGAGTTCAGGTCACTGTTGTTTCAGAGCGAACCGTCATTCCGGCGAAGGCCGGAATCCATGCTTCGCACTGGCGATGGATTCCGGCCTTCGCCGGAATGACGACTGGCTTCGAAACAAACTTCATGTAAACCCAGGACTTCTCCGGCATAACGGGCAAAAAACGTGGGGATATCTCAGGGTGCAAACCCCAACATCGCCATCGTCACTGGCATCACAACGTTGGGGTTTGCACCCCAACCTACGCACTTTTTGGGAAATGGATCAGGTTCCCGTCGACAACAGCCGCGCCCGATACCTGCTCGGCGATTCCCCCGTCCAACGGCGAAACGCCCGCGTGAGATTGGCCGGATCCGCATAGCCCATGCGCACCGCGATTTCATCCATGCGCAGCACTGGATTCAGCACGTCGCGCAGCACGGCATCCTTGCGCGCATCATCGACCAGGCTGCGGAAATTGAGACCCAGGCGCTGCAATTTGCGCTTCAGAGTGCGGCTGGACATGCACAGCATCTTGGCGGCCTCCTCGATGCCGGGATAGCCGGTGCGCTCATGGCCTTGCAGCAGATCCATCAACCGCACGACCAGATCATCGGAACGTCGCAAGCGGGCGCGCTCGCGTTCGCACTGGGCCTTGATGTAGCGCAGGGTGGAGGCATTGGCGTTTGCCAAGGGCATATCCAAATCCGCCAGCGGAAGGCGGATCAGGCTCAGGTTGGTTTCAAAACGCGTCGTGACCAGGCGCTTGCGATAGCGTGCGTAATGCAGGGGTTCGGGGCCGCGATGCCAGATTTCCATATGGGGGAGCAGGCGTTGCGCGAGTTGTTCGCACAAGCGAGTGGTCATGGTCATCATGCGATCCACTGCGCAGAAACGCATCGGCGCACGTGCCGCCAAGTCGTGCACGATCAATTCGGCAAAGCCATCGCGCTCGGTGAGGCGCAGATTGAACGTGGTGGTGCGCAGATCCAGAAAACCGGCCCAGAGTTCCAGCGCGTCACGCAAGGTGGCGCAGCTCATCAAGCCATAGCCAAGCATGCCGTGCCAGGTGACGGTGCTGTGCAGGCCGATCTGATAGCCAATGCCGGGATCGTTGGTCAGGCGTACGGCATTGGTGAGCAGCAACGCATCTTGCTGCGTGGTCAGGCGGCCGCTGTCTTCCAGCTGCTCCGCACGGATGCCGGTGCCGGACAGCGCCTGGTCGCGGGAAATGCCTTGCTGCTCGAGCAGTTGCAACAAGGCTACGGCGTATTCGACGTGAACGTCGTCTTTGTACAACTTGTGCATGCTGCTACCCCACAAAAAAGTTACTTCGGTATTGGTCTTATCGATGGCTTCCATGCACCAGGCGCGGTCGCGCACGGTCTTGCACGGCATGCATCCGCACGCCGTAGGTATCCAGCTCACGCAATAGCCGATCGGTCTCGCCGGCCGTCACCAGCTCGTCGGCCGTCTTGCGGCCGCATGGCTCAATCGGGCAGTTGAAGTACCAGTCGATCGCTTGTTCCAGATCGCGCCGCTGCGCTTGCGCCACATCCAGCACGCTGAGCAGTTCGTCGGAAAACTGCCGCCATGACACGCGCGTGCCGCGGCGGATCCAGCGCTTGAGCAGTGCGTCTTCGGTCATGCCCAGTGACGCGGCAAGGCGTACGCAGGACACGATGCCGGTGGCCGGGTCGTAGATGTCTGCCAGGAACTGGAGAAATTCGTTGGCGACTTTGCGTTGGGCGAAGACCATCGGCGCTTGTCCTTCGGCACCGCAGGTGGCGCCGCATGGGCCAAGCTTTGAGCAGGACTGTGCAGGAAATTTGGAGATTCCGTGGAATCATCCGCTTGCGCTTGAATCTGTCCGGACAAACGGCGCTAATGACGGCGGGGACAACATCCACGACATTTTGTTCAACACCATGCGTACTGGGCTCACTGCCAAGCTGTTTTTTGCGATGCTCGCCGTCGCCGTATTCGCCGTGCTGGCGATGGGCGTGGCTGCGCGCATGAGTTTCAATCGCGGTTTTCTGGGCTACCTCGCCGAGCAGGAAACCGAGCGCATGCAAAGCGTGGCCGCGTCGCTGGCCACGGCATACCGTGAACACGGCAGCTGGGATTTCCTGCGCAACAACCCGCATGCATGGTTGGACGCCATGCGGCCTGGTCATTTTTCCGGCATGCCGCCGCCGCATGCCTTCAGCGACCAGGAACCGCCGGATCACCCGCCGCCCGATGCGTCGGGTGGACAGGGGCCGCCCGATGGCCATGGCTCACCACCGGGCCAATCGCCGCCGGCTCAGCCACCGAATCATCAGGATGATCATGGGCCACCCGATTTCCAGGGGCCGCCCGGGCTGATGCACATGGATGCGCCCGGTTCGGTCTCCGTGCTTACCGGCACCGATTTTCGTTTCGCCTTGCTGGATGCGCAGAACCAGTTGCTGTTTGGCAACCCCGCCGCGGTCACGGCCGCGCATGCGGTGAAGCAGGCGATCGTGGTGAACGGTCGTACCGTCGGCTGGCTGATGATGCTGCCTTTGCGCGACGTCACCGAAACCGGCGACGTACGTTTTGAGCGTGGGCAATATCACGCCAGTTGGATCATCGGCATTACCGCGCTGCTGCTCGCCGCTTTGCTGGCGATCTGGCTTGCGCGCACGCTGCTGACGCCCGTACACCGCATCGCCAAGGCCACGCACGCACTCGCAGAAGGCAACTACGCCACGCGCGTGGAAACCACCTCGCATGACGAACTGGGCCAGCTTGCGCGCGATTTCAACCAGCTTGCCATCGCGCTGGAGAAAACCCAGCGCGCACGGCGCCAGTTCGTCGCCGACATTTCGCACGAGCTACGCACGCCACTGGCGATCATGCGTGGCGAACTGGAAGCACTGGAAGATGGCGTACGCCGCTTCGACAAGGACGCCATCACGTCCCTGCAAAGCGAAGTGGGCATGCTGAGCAAGCTGATCGACGATCTGTATCAGCTGACCCTGGCCGACGTGGGCACCATGATCTATCGCAAGGTGGATGTGGATCTGCCGAAGCTGCTCGAAGGCGTCGCCGACACGTTTCGCGACCGCTTCCGTCGTACCGACGTCGATCTGCAATTGAACCTGCCCACATCGCCTGCGCTGGTGAACGCCGATGAAGGCCGCCTGCAACAGCTGTTCGTGAACCTGTTCGAGAACAGCGCGCGCTACACCGATGCCGGCGGTGCGCTGCGTGTGAGTTGCCGGGTCATGGCCGACAGCGTCGTGGTCGACCTGATGGATTCGGCGCCAGGTGTGGACGAGGCCAATCTTCCGCGCCTGTTCGAGCGCTTTTACCGCGAGGAGAGCTCGCGCAATCGCGCCAGTGGCGGTGCCGGACTGGGACTGGCGATTTCACGCGCCATCGTGGAAGCGCACCACGGCACGATTGACGCGCATCCTTCGCCACTGGGCGGCCTGTGGCTGACCGTGCGCCTGCCATTGGAGAATGCATGACATGGAGACCTCGTCGACTGAGAGCAGACCGCCGGCACTCGCGCGCATCCTGATGGTGGAAGACGAGCCCAAGCTGGCCGCCGTCGTCGGCGACTACCTGCGCGCGGGCGGTTACGAATCCAGCTGGGTGGCTGACGGCCGCGAAGCGATTCCCGCGATCAAGGCGCAACAACCCGATCTGGTGCTGCTCGACCTGATGCTGCCCGGGCGCGATGGGCTGGACATCTGTCGTGAGCTGCGCAGCTTCAGCGACATACCCATCATCATGCTGACCGCACGCGTGGAAGAGATCGACCGCCTGCTGGGATTGGAACTGGGCGCGGACGATTACATCTGCAAGCCGTTCAGTCCACGCGAAGTGGTGGCGCGGGTAAAAGCCATTCTGCGGCGCGCGCGTAGCGGCAATGAACCAAGCAGCAACACGGCGTTGCGCATCGATGAAGCCACGCACAGCGCCGTGTTCCACAACCTGCCGCTGGAGCTTACGCCAGTGGAATTTCGCCTGTTGAAAACCTTGGCCGCCAACCCCGGCCGCGTGTTCTCACGCGATCGGCTGCTCGACAATCTCTATCTTGATCACCGCGTGGTAACAGACCGCACCGTCGACAGCCATATCAAGAATCTACGTCGCAAATTGGAACAGGCAGCACCCGGCCAAGATCCGATTCGCTCGATCTATGGAGTAGGCTACAAGCTGGAAATCGAGTGACGGCAGGCGCGGTTTCGCGCGGTTGGATCCCTTCGCGAGGTGCATATGACACGCTGCGATGTGCTGATCATCGGCGCAGGCCCGACAGGCCTGGTGCTGGCGCTATGGCTGACCAAGCTTGGCGTAAAGCTGCACATTATCGACAAGACTTCCACGCCAGGCACGACATCGCGCGCCCTGGCCGTGCAAGCGCGCACGCTGGAACTCTATCGACAGCTCGATTTGGCCGATGCCGTTATTGCAAACGGCCATAAGGTGCCCGCTGTCAATCTATGGGTGAAGGGTGAACGGAAAGCTCGGGTGATGTTCGAGACGATCGGTTCGGATCTCACGCCGTTTCCGTTCCTGCACATCTTTCCGCAGGATCAGCACGAACGTCTATTGATCGAACGGCTGGAGCAACTGGGCGTATCAGTACAGCGAGAGACCGAGCTGCTGCGCTTTGCCGACGAAGGCGACCGCGTGCTCGCGACGCTGCGTGGCCCGGACGGTGCTGAGCAGACATGGGAAACACAGTATCTCGCCGGCTGCGACGGCGCGCGTTCGCAGGTGCGCGAAACGCTGGGCACGGGCTTTCCTGGCGGCACGTACAAGCAGGTGTTCTACGTGGCCGACGTGGATGCATCGGGGCCTTCGCTGGATGGTCAGTTTCACATCGATCTGGACGAGGCGGATTTCCTGGCGGTGTTTCCCTTGGCCGGCGAAGGCCATGCGCGCCTGATCGGCACCGTGCGCGACGAACGCGCGGAGCACCCTGAAACGCTGCGCTTCGAAAACGTAAGCCAGCGCGCCATCGAACATTTGAAAGTCACCGTGAAGCAGGTGCATTGGTTTTCCACCTACCGCGTGCATCATCGCGTGACCGAGCATTTTCGGCACGGCCGGGCGTTTCTGCTCGGCGATGCGGCGCACATCCACAGCCCGGCCGGCGGACAAGGCATGAATACCGGCATTGGCGATGCGATAAACCTCGCGTGGAAACTTGCTGCCGCCGTCACGGGTCAGGCATCGGATGATCTGCTGGATAGTTACGAGGCAGAACGCATTGGCTTTGCGCATCGCCTGGTTGCCACCACGGATCGTGTATTTACGTTTGCCACCGCCGAAGGCAGGATCGCCGACATCGTGCGTACCCGGCTGGCGCCGGTGGTAATTCCGACCGTGCTGCGTTTCGATGCCATGCGCGAATTCCTGTTTCGCACGGTGTCACAAATCACCTTGAATTATCGCGGGTGTCCGTGGAGCGAAGGTTCGGCCGGCGAGGTACATGGCGGAGATCGTCTACCGTGGGCCGCAGCCGGCGATCGCGACAACTTCTCCACGCTGGCGGCCATGACTTGGCAGGTGCACGTGTATGGCAGCGCGAATGCGGCTTTGCGCGAATGGTGCGTCCAGCAGGACATGCCGCTGCACGTCTTCGATTGGCAGCCGGAACATCAAGCTGCGGGTTTTGCGCGCGATGCGCTCTACCTGATTCGGCCGGATACCTATGTGGCCATGGCCGATCCACAGGGCAGACCGGAAGCCGTAGACAATTATTTTACGAGGCATGGCATTAAGCTCAGGCCAGCGCACGCGATCCTTTCCGCCCGATCCGATAACGTTGCGCACACAGGGGCTCTCCATGAATCCTGAAGAATCCATGCGCACCAAGCGGTCCGCATCGACACGCGACGACGCCATCGATACCTATACCAAGGTAGCGAGTATCGCGGTTGCGATCGGCGGCTGGGCGGTGGGCATGTACGCCGGCTTCAATGTGCTGGTGCCGCTGGTGGCCACCGCGGTTGTGTGGCTGGCGGGCAGGCATCTTTTCAGTGAGCCCAAGCAGATCATGCTTCCTGCGTTCTGCGTGCAGGCCGGACATCTGGTGTGGTTCGTGGTGGTTGCGGCAGCCAGCCGCGAGCTGATGAATCCCCATCTGATCGACATCGTGTGGCTGTCGATCGGCCTGGCGTGGCTGTGGCTACGTCCGGGCAAGTCGGCGCTGTATGTGCTGATGGTCTACCAGCTGCTGGCGCTGCCCTACAACCTGTTGCAGTTTTCGCAGGCGGATTTCGGCACCACGGCGAACAAGGTGTTGCTGGTGCACGTTATCTGGCGATGCATTGCGCTGTTTTACATGGCACGGATGTTTTACCGCTTGGGTAAGCCGGTTCAATCCAATTAACCCGGTACCATCGATCGACATGTGTGCGAAGGGTGGGATGCCAGTCGTAGGTTGGGTTAGCGCAGCGTAACCCAACGATACTGATTGCTCGGTGGAGAGCCTTGTTGGGTTACGCTGCGCTAACCCAACCTACGGTATTTCGGCCTGCATACGTTGCTTCCATTCTGGTCACATCGTCGCGACGATGCGGCCGACGGCTGCCAGGACCGCACTGCGGCCAGTGGTATCCGTTGCTGCATTTTCGTAATACGCGGCGACCAGCAGCGGCTTGCGTTGCGGTGGCCACAAGATGGCGACGTCATTGTTCTGAGTGCCGTTGGCGCCGGTCTTTTCGCCTATTCGCCAATCGGATGGCACGCCGGCGCGTACGAGTTTCTTGCCGGTGACGGTGCCGAGCATCCAGTCGGTCAGCTGCTTGCGCGATGTGTCGGATAGCGCGTGGCCTAGCAGCAACGTTTGCAGATTGGCGAGCATGGCGTTGGGTGTGGTGGTGTCGCTCACGCCATCGGGACTCGGACGGTTGAGTTCGGGTTCGATGTGATCCAGGCGGGTGAGCGTATCGCCAAGCTGCCGCGCGAGATCGGTAACGACGTGCGGACCGCCCAGGTGCTTCATCAGCACATTGGCCGCGGTGTTGTCGCTCAGCGTGATGGCGGCATTGCAGAGCTCCGCGATGCTCATGCCCGGCGGGCCGGCATGCTGGCTGGTGACGGGTGCGTATTCGAGCAAGGCGTCCTTGCCGAATACGAGATGCGTGTCCAATCGTTCCGTGCCGCGATCCACGCGCATGAGTACTGCCGCGGCAAGCAGCATCTTGAACGTGCTGCACAGGAGAAAGCGCTCGTCAGCGCGATAGCCGGCACGCCGCGTGTTGCCGGTATCGAGTATCGCCACGCCAAGATGTCCGCCATATTGGCGTTCCAGTGCAGCGAGTTGTGCGTTGACGTCTTGCGTACCTGCCAGCAACCGCGAAGGACGCAGCGCCAGCACCGTTGCACCCGCCATCATGCCTTTGAGCAAATCTCGACGATCCATGCTTGAGTTTCCTTGAACGATTGTGTGACCGGCCATGCTAATCACGTAGCGGGCCGCTGCGCGGCGCAAGTTCGGGCGAAACCAAGGCGACCGCTAGCGCATTGGCTTGTTGGCACGCGGCGCAATTGGCTCTTGAATGATGCACGCCGGCCGCTTGAATGGTCGCACTTCCTATGACGGAGAAGCCTGCATGCGCACTGCCGATACCGGTCGCGTAGTGTTCGCCCTGGCGTTCGTGACGCTGGGTCTTCTGAGCGTGTTCTCGCAGGATTTTGCATCGGTGTGGCAACCGGTTCCCCAGGATCTGCCGGGACGTGCGTGGATAGCCGTAGTTTCCGGCGCCATCATGACGGTGGGCGGTGTGGGTTTGCTGCTGAAGCGTACGCTCGTGCCGGCTGCATTCGTGATGATGATGTACACGCTGCTATGGCTGCTGGCGCTGCATGTGCCGCGGGTGATCCTGGCGCCGATGCATGAAGTGACGTGGGGTGGTTGCGCAGAAATAGTCACCTTGGTCGCCGCATGCTGGGTGCTGTATGCGTCCATGGCAACGTCCAGCGACAAGCCTTACTTCGCGTCGCTGACTGGCGCGAATGCGATGCACGCAGCACGCATTGCGTTTGCGGTGGCGCTGCCGCTGATCGGGCTGGAGCACTTGGTTTATGCGAAAGAAACAGCCGACATGGTGCCTGGTTGGCTTCCCTATCGCATAGGCTGGGCTTACGTCACAGGTATCGCGCACATTGCCGCTGGCTTGGCGATCGCGCTGAATGTGCTGCCGCGTCTGGCCGCGACATTGGAAGCGTGGATGATGGGTGGCTTCACCGTGCTGGTGTGGATCCCATCAGTGATGGCTACGCCATCGCAACGGTTCGCGTGGACGGGGCTGATGATTTCGACGGTGATTACCGCAGCGGGGTGGATCGTGGCGGCCTCGTACGGGGAGGTGCCGTGGTTTTCTCTCAGCCGTTTACGGAATAGAAAAATCGAATTGGTCGTGTAGTCCCACGGCCGTCATTACCGCGACGGCCGTGGAATGACGCGATCATCAGACAGCACGCCCTGTTTCGAACAGGAACCACACGCGCCTCTCCGCCTCGTCGATCCAGTTTTCCAGCACGCTGGCGGTGGCCACGTCGTTGTATTCGTCGCACAGATCATGCGTCTTGCGCATGTAGTCGGCCAGACGTGCGTTGTCTTCACGCAGCTCCGCCAGCATGTCTTCAGGCGTGACGAAATCTGCATCGTTGTCGGCAAGACGCTGGTGGCGGGCGATGTCGCCGATGGAGCGCAGGGTTGTGCCACCGAGCTTGCGCACGCGTTCGGCAATGGGATCGGTGGTGGCGTAGATCTCGTCGGATTGTTCGTCCAGCAGCAAGTGATAGTCGCGGAAATGCGGACCGCTCATGTGCCAATGGAAGTTCTTGGTCTTGAGATAAAGCGCGAATACGTCGGCAAGCAGGGTGTTGAGTTCGGCGGAAATGTCACGGCGTGCATCGTCGCCGAGTGCACTGGGGGTTCTCAGGGGTGCCTTGCGCAGCTGCTTGGCTTTGGCGGCTTTATCAGCCTTGTTGGCCTTGGGCATGGCGGTTCTCTCCTAGACAGGGGGTGATGGAACGAGAGATCGTCGAAAGCAATAGACCTGTGACCATAGGCCAGCCACGCGACGCAAGCAACAGGCATGAACGGAGGAGGCCGGTGTCATCTTTCTTGGTTAGACTGCGGGGCCACCTTGGGGAAGGGTCACGCAAGTCATGACGGAAACGGCGACGTACCCATTGAAAAAGTCCGCTCTGCTGGGCGTGGGCGCCCTCGGTGTGGTGTTCGGGGATATCGGCACCAGCCCGCTGTATACCTTCAAGACCGTGCTGGATATGACCGGCGGGAATACGCCACAGACCATTCTCGGCGTGATTTCGTTGCTGGTCTGGACTTTGATCATCATCACGTCGGTGAAATATGCCGGCTTCGCCATGCGCATCGACAACGACGGCGAAGGCGGCATCCTGGCGTTGATGGCTTTGCTGGGGGTGAAGCGGCACAAGCGACCAGTGATCGTTGCGGCCGGGCTGTTCGGGGCCGCGCTTATTTACGGTGACGGCGCGATCACGCCGGCCATTTCCGTGCTGTCGGCGCTGGAAGGTCTGAATATCGCCACGCCCTCGCTGCAACATTACGTATTACCGCTGACAGTGGTGATCCTGCTGGCGCTGTTCGCACTGCAGCCGATGGGCACTGCGCGCATTGGACGCACCTTCGGGCCGATCATGGCGTTGTGGTTTCTCACCATGGCAGTGCTCGGTGTGTGGGGCATTGCCAAGCATCCGGCCATCTTGTGGGCGCTCAACCCCTATTACGCGTTGCATTACCTGCTGCATGGCGGCAGCGGCAGCTTCCTGGTGCTGGGCGGCGTGTTTCTTTGCGTGACGGGCGCGGAAGCGCTGTATGCCGACATGGGCCACTTCGGTGCAGGCCCGATCAAGCTGGCGTGGTCGACGCTGGTGTTTCCCAGCCTTGTACTGAATTACGCCGGCCAGGGCGCGATCGTGCTGGCGGGAGCGCCAACGGCAGGCAATATCTTTTATCACCTGTGCCCGGCTTCGCTGACCTTGCCGCTGATCGTGCTATCGACGGTAGCCACCATCATTGCCAGCCAGTCGATCATCACGGGCGCGTTTTCGATGACGCGGCAGGCGATCCAACTGGGCTGGATGCCGCGCCTGAAAGTGTCGCAGACCTCCGAAGAAGGCTACGGCCAGATCTACGTGGGTGCGGTGAACTGGCTGCTGATGCTGGTGACGATCGGCCTGGCGCTTGGCTTTCGCAAGTCTGACAACCTGGCCGGCGCTTACGGCATCGCCGTGTCGGCCACCATGCTGATGACCACCGCGCTGCTGCTCATCGCCATGCGCGAAATCTGGAAATGGCCGCTGGCCGCCTGCGTGGCGGTGGCGGGTGCGTTCTTCATCGTCGACGCCTCGTTCTTTGCCTCGAACATGATGAAGCTGCTCGATGGCGGCTACGTGCCGCTGCTGCTTGCCGCGCTGGTGTATCTGGTGATGTACATCTGGCATCGCGGCCTGATGGCGATGGCCGCGCGCATCAACGAATACCCCGTACCGGTAGACGTTTTTCTGGACGAGCTGGCGCACACCGGCGTGGTTCGCGTACCAGGCACCGCGGTGTTTCTGACGCGTGCGAAGGCCACCACGCCACCGGTGATGCAGTGGTACGTGAAGCACAGCAGGTCGTTGCACAAGCGCGTGCTGGCGGTGACGCTGGAGATCGCCTCCTCGCCGTGGGTGACGCCGAGGGATCGCCTGAGCATGGCCGAGATCGGTCCGAATTTCTGGTCGATCACCGCCACGTTCGGCTTTATGGAGCGGCCGGACATGCCGGCCTTGATGGCGCAAATTGCCATGAATGGTTGCCCTATTCATCCCAATGAACTGACCTATTTCGTCGGCATGGAAAAAATCGTCGCGCGTGAAGACGGTCGTGGCATACCGCGCTTGATACGCGTCTTGTTCGCCATGCTGCTGCGTAACGGCGCCCGCGTGACCGATTACCTGCGCATTCCCGCCTATCAGGTCGTCGATATCGGCCGGCAAATTTCGATCTAAGTCGTTTTTCTTCACAAAGCTAAACGCCGCGCCTGCACGTACACAGGCATGGCTGGCAGCTTGCTGCCGCTTTCCATGGCATGTTCCTTGCCAGATTGCTTGAAATCGGCAGCGCAAAGAAAAAACAGGGCATCAGCATGCTGCCGCCTGCGCAAAGGAGGAGCACAAGCCATGTCGACGACAACGACTTGCGATGCGCGATAGCGCTGGTCGCTTCGGCGACGCTGCAGCGTGCGCGAAGCACGCAGAGTCGAAACCCTCCGGTATCGGGAGTCCGCCATGCATTTGAATGTCGAGACGCTATCGCTGATCAACGGCGGCGATGCCTTGCTGCTGGCGCTGATGCTGTGGTTCGGCACGCGCAGCGGTAGCAACCATGCCGTGCAGGGTTTGCGTCTGCGCGCGACGTCCTTGCTGCTCGAAGCCTGTGGCGATTTCATACTGGCGTTTGACTTCAAGCTTGCACCGCAGACCGTGCTGCTGGTGGGCAACACGTTCAACCTGAGTGCGCAGGCACTCACTATCGTAGCGTTGCGCATGGTGCTCCAACGCAAGCTGCGCTGGCGTGAGGCGATCGCGCTGGGTGTCGGTGCCTGGCTGGGTGCGACTTATCTCGCCGCCGTCCATCCGGACTATCGGTTGCGTGTGCTATGGGGTTCGGTGTTTTTGATCGGCATGGCAATGCTCAATATCGCCGCGCTGTGGAATGATCGCCCCAAGCACGATGCGCGTGCGCAGTACCTGTTGCTATGGGCTTACGTGCTGGCTGTTGCCCTGCTGGTATGGCGCAACGCATCGCTATGGCTGCTGCCGACGCCGCCGCAAGGCATCGGCACGCCGACGGCCGTGAATGTGGTGTATGTGTTTTTGTTAGGCATGCAGCCGCTGATGGCCAGCGTAGGCTTTTTGCTGCTGTACAACGAAATCCTCCAGCGCGAGCTGCACGATCTGGCACGCATCGATCCGCTCACCGGCGTCACCAATCGCTTGGGTCTGTTGGAAGCCTCGGAAGTCCTGCTCGTGCGGGCACGCGCCCGAAAGGAGCCGATTGGCGTGTTGCTGATCGATGCCGATCACTTCAAGAGCATCAACGACCGCTTCGGCCACGACGACGGCGATCGCGTGTTGCTGGAGCTGGTGTACAACATCCGGCGCATGCTGCGTGCCGGCGATCTGGTCGGGCGCGTCGGCGGCGAAGAATTCCTGGTGCTGTCGCCATCCGTGAAGGAAGCGGATCTGCTGGCGCTGGCCGAACGTATTCGCAGTGCGGTCGAGCGCACGTCGTTCCATATCGCAGGACAGGCGTACACGCTGACCGTATCCATCGGCGCGGCGATTGCCGATCCAAGCGAGCCTGACATGATGGGCGCACGGCGTCGTGCGGATGCGGCGCTATATGAAGCCAAGCGTGCGGGGCGCAATTGCGTGATGATTTCAGGCGGATGATGTATGCCACACACCGTTCGCTTCGATGACGGGTGCGTGCGATGGCAGCTCCACCATATTGAGCACCAGGCGACCGAATTCTCGCGCGGCCGGCGTGTGACCACCTGCACCGCAGAGCAATGAAAATCCCACGGCAGGCAGCGGTGGCAGACCGTATTCCTCATCGATGATCTTCATGCCGGCTTCCAGCTCATCGCGAGTCAACACGGTTGCCGCGAGTCCTGCCAGCACCGCGGCGCGAATGCCCAGCCAGCCGGGTGAGCTGAAGATGATGTGCCAGTCGATCGAGGTGTCGCTCAGCGCTCGCACCGCCATGTCGCGATAAATACAGGTGGGTGGCATGAACGCCAGCGGCAGCGAACTGCTCGGCATATGGAAGGTTTCCGCCGCTGCCCATGCGAGACGCGTGCGACGCAGCAGCGCTTCGTCCTCATGCTTCTGCTCGGAGATCACCACAGCGAGATCGAGATCGCCGGCATCGATCATGGCGCGCAGATCAAGAATGCTGGTGACATTCACGTCGAGCCGCACCGCTGGGTAGCTGCGCGCGAACTGGCACAGCAATGACGGTAACCGTTCGCCCATGAAAGTTTCCGGCACACCGAAGCGCACCACCCCCGATACCGGCGATGGCGTGAAGCGCCGCGACAATGCTTCGAATCCTTGCAGGATCTGTTGTGCGTAACGCAGCAGATCCTCGCCGTCTTCGGTGAGCGTCAGGCGACGCGTGCTGCGGTGAAGCAGCGGTCGTCCCACCTGTTCTTCCAGGCGCCGGATCTGATGGCTGACGGCAGATTGGGTGAGATGCAGCCGTTCGGCAGCGCGTGTGAAGCCGCCCGCTTCCTTGACGGTGACGAAGGCACGCAAAAGCGTCGGATCGAGATTCATGGCCTTGCGTCCATGATGAGAATTAATGAATGACACAAAATCAATTCATTTCCATCATGAAACAGGCATGTCCAGAATGGCAATCCCCTTCCCACCGGATTGCTGTGATGGACGCCCAAATTGCGCGTGCCGACGCGACCTTTTCCGGCCGGAACGTGATGGCCCTGGCCGCTGTGTGCCTGGCCGCGCTGATGTCCGGCCTGGAAATTTCCAGCGTGCCGGTGATCCTGCCTACGCTGCAGCAGATTTTGCAGGCGAATTTCCGCGATCTGGAATGGATCGAAAACGCGTACACCCTCGCCTGCACCACCGTGCTGATGGCGGCCGGCACGCTGGCGGATCGCTATGGGCGAAGGCGCCTGTTCGTGATCAGCCTGCTCGTATTCGGCATCACGTCACTGGCGTGCGGACTGGCGCCCGACGCCACGCTGCTGGTCGTCAGCCGCTTTCTGCAGGGCCTTGGCGGTGGCGCGATGCTGATCTGCCTGATTGCAATCCTCTCGCATCAATTTCGAGAAGGAAGAGCGCGCAGCATCGCCTTCGGCACGTGGGGCGTCGTGTTCGGTATCGGGCTGGGTTTCGGACCGATCATCGGCGGCGCGATAACGTCGCTGGCGAGTTGGCGCTGGGTGTTCCTGATACACGCGCCGCTGACGGCGGTGACGCTCGCGCTTACCGGGATCAGCGTGCAGGAATCGCGCGACCCGCAGGCAGAGCGGCTGGACCTGTGGGGCATCGTCACGCTATCGGCGGCGGTGTTCTGCCTGACCTATTTCATCATTCAAGGGCCGGTGCTGGGTTTTGGCAGTGGCATGGCAATCGGCATACTGATCGCTTCGCTCGTGTGCTTCGTGTTGTTCGTGCTGGTGGAGAAGCTGCACAGCCATCCGATGTTCGATTTCTCTGTGTTCCGTATCCGCAAATTTTCGGGCGCCATCTGCGGCTCCATCGGCATGAATTTCAGCTTCTGGCCGTTCGTGATCTATCTGCCGATCTATTTTCAGGGTGGCCTGGGCTATGACGTAGTCACCGCAGGGCTAGCCTTGCTGACCTATACGCTGCCTACACTGGTGATACCGCCGCTGGCGGAGCGCCTGTCGTTGCGCTACCACGCGCGCGTGGTGATTCCTGCCGGTATGTTCACCATCGGCCTGGGCTTTCTGTTGATGGAATATGGCTGCCGCCTGCCTCATGCGAGCTGGCTAAGCATGCTGCCGGGTTGCCTGCTCGCAGGTATCGGATTGGGTTTGACCAATACGCCAACGACCAATACCACGACCGGTTCCGTGCCTGCCTCGCGCGTGGGCATGGCTTCCGCTATCGACATCAGCGCACGCCTGATCACGCTCGCGATCAACATCGCGATGATGGGTTTTATTTTGCTGCAGGGTATTTCGAACTATTTGAAACGAACGCTGCCCGCGTCGTTCGATATTGCGTCAGTGCATGCATTTGCCGAGAAAATTGCGTCAGGAAATCTTTCTGCCGTCACGCAAAGCTTGCAATCGCGATCCTTGGTGCATCCCGATGTCATCGTGCGCGCAGCGCTGGTGAACGGGTTTGGCTACGTCACGCTATATGGCGGCTTGGGAGCGTGGATATTGGCAGCGATCAGCTTCGGGGCGTTCAGGTTGCGAAAGGCATGTGTCGAGGCGACTTACGCGGATTAAGGACGTCGGTAGTCGCATCAATCCGATTCATTCGTCTGTCTTCGGCCTTGCGCGTTATTTTGGTGGAGACGCTGCAAGCTGGCTGGCCATGCAGGCCACCTATGATCTCAAGACGCTGCCCACCCTTGACGACATCATGCGGCGCGTCATCCCGCGCACATCGCATGGCTAACGTATAGGCACTGGCAACTTTAGGCCAATGCTGCGGTTTTCGGTTCTGCGCACGCCTCGTGCAAACTCGCCCGCAATTGTTGCAATGCCGGGAGAATGGTTTCCGGTTCGCGCAAGGATCGGCGTGCCTGTCCCAGCGCTTGATGCACGGCCGCTGGCGCTCTGCCCTGTTCGATCAGCTTGCCAGCCGCCTCACGGCAGTCGAGCAGCACCTCGATCCAATCGTAGGGCCGATGCGGACGAACGTAGCGCGCGATGTGGCGGCTTGCACGGAAAGCAGGCGCGATTTGTTCAACGGCATGCATGGCATTGAAGAAAGCATCCGGCGTACGCGTGGGCTGTTGCCGGTCCAAGGCCGTGGCGAGTGCGGCCAGTGCATCGGCGATGCGTCGGCGCAGTGTACCGGTGGAACGTACCGGCAATACGAACCAGGCCACGGTCACGCCGATGACGGCGCCAACGGCGATTTCTTCCAGGCGCGACCACATCATGTGCGATGCGGATACGCCCACGAAATCCTGCAGTAGCGCAAGCACCACGGTAACGAACAGTGCCCACCAGCCATAACTGATCAGCCGCAGCCACACGCCGAGAAAGATCATCGTGAGCATCAGGATGACCATCGCGCTGCGACCGATGCCCAGATGGATGCTGATCAATCCTGCCATGACCGTTCCAGCCGCGGCACCCAGCACGCGCAGCACGCTTTTATGCGCAACATCCAGCCTGCCGCGATTGCCGCTGTTGACGATGAAAGCGGTAAGCACCACCCACGCCCAGTGTTGCGGAAACACGACGTAGCCGATCGCAAACGACAACCCGAGCGCCAATGCCATCTGGATCGCCATGCGCGTGGAGGCAATGGGGCGAAGCGTGCTTTCTGCTGGTGGCGCGGGCGCGGCGACCGGTAGCTTGACCGGCTTCAACAGCCCAAACCCTTGCGCAAGCATGTGTACGACATTCACCCAGAACAACGCCAGCAACGCGATGACGATCGGCAACAGGAAGGGTGGCACCAGGCCGGGATGCCGCGGTGGGATATAGGGCACGGTCAACAATGTGACAAACGGCAAAGCCATCAGCGAACCGATACGGCGTGCCAGGGGACCAAACCGCCGCAACCAGATCGACATGAACATGCCTGCGGTAAACACCACGGCCCCCACGATGGGAAAACGGAGCAACAGCATGCCGATGCCGGCCGCAGCGAGACCCACTGCAGGCAGTACAAAAAAAGCCTCAATGCGGCCACGACGATCCCGGTCAAGCTGGCTGCGCGAGAGCGACAGGCACAACACCACGGCAAGCACGCCGGAGCCGGGTTCCGGGCTGATCGCCAGCACGCATAGCAAAGTCGCGATGGCCGCCAGCAAGGTCGCCATCGCTTCCACCAGCGCGCGTGCTAGCTGCGAACGGCTGGCTTGCAGGCGAAATAAAGGGGAAATCCGGTTCGTGGCGTCCATGACAAAGGCCGTAGCTCACGGTGACGGCCGAAGATAGCACCGCATGGTGACTTGCACCGCCCAGTCGGCGCAAACTTTTGCGTGCGCGGTGGCGCGTCAACAGCCGCGAGCCTCACCCGTTATTCCGGTCTATCAGCCTTCACGCTGCACCGCTCCGGGAAACCGGAGCATACGTGGCAGTCATGGCACTACGCGACAAGGCATAACAACACATGAGCCTGTTGTACGACCTGTCAGCCAACGCGGTGCGCCGTCTCTATGACACGCGCATCGATACACCGCCGGTGCTCGACGCCGGTTTTTATTTTCCCGATGCAGCCCGCTTTGCCGGTGCGTGGCAAGCGATTCGCGATGAGGCGCTGGCGGTGGCTGCGCGCATGCAGTCCATTCCGCGCTTTCATGAAGTGATGCCCGCACAGATGCCGATTTCTGGCAACGACGGCAAGGACTGGCGTGTGTATATCTTGAAGGTATACGGCACCAACATCGACAAGCACCTGGCGGCCTGCCCGATGCTGGCACAGCTTCTTGCCAGCACGCCGGATGTGCTGTCGGCCACGTTGTCGTTCCTGGCGCCGCGCAAGCATATTCCTCGGCATCGCGGTCCGTTTCGCGGTGTGTTGCGCTACCAGCTCGGGCTGTCGGTGCCGGTCGACATGGAAGGCAGGCCGGCGGCGGTGCTGTTGCTCAACGATCACGAGCATCGCATCGGCAACGGCGAGCATTTGCTGTGGGACGACACCTATCCCCACGAAGTGTGGAACCACAGCGATGAGATGCGTGCTGCATTGCTGCTGGACGTGCGGCGCAGGCATATGCCGATGGACCTGCGGCTGCTGTCGAGTGCACTGATTGCCTCCGTTGGGATGGTGGCGCGTTGGCGCGGTATCGACTGAAGGCTCGAGCGCACTCTGTAGGTTGGGGTGCAAACCCCAACGTCGAGAAATATGGGCACGCCGGATGTTGGGGTTTGCACCCCAACCTACGTGACAACCGCTTCGGTTTTCGCCCACCGTGCCGATAAAGCGCTCAGCTCTTCCGGCTCTTTGCCCAGGGAGCTTAAGTTCAGTAGTCCCTCAGCCGTCTTCCCGCCATCATGGGCACATCCCGATGTGGATTGCTTTAAACCGATCAACGACGAGCATGGCCACATTGTCGGCGACCTGGTGCTGCGCGAAGTGGCCGGACGCATCCGGCATCGGGTGAAGGAACCGCACATGGCGTTCCGCTATGGCGGCGAAGAATTCGCGGTGCTGACGAATGGCTTGTCGATGACGGCGTTGTGCGAGCTGGCCGAAGACATCCGTCGCGCCATATCGAGCGACAGCATTGCTGCGCCCGATGTCGCGGCCTTGACCGTCACGGCCAGTTTCGGTGTAGCGAAAGGCAATGGCGCCGTGCTTACCTGGCTGGATCTTCTCAACGCTGCCGATACAGCGTTGTATCAGGCCAAAGCACAAGGCAGGAATCAGCTGGTGGGGGCATCACAGCCACCGGACGATAGGCGCCGCGGACACAACGACACGTCGGCACGCCTATAAAAATTTCAGCGCTGTGGCGTGAAATAGCTTTCGACGCACGGGTAGAAGTGTAAACCGCATGTAACAACTATTTTTTCGCGAAGTACTGGACGTACTTTTGTGTCGAGCGCACGATCGAAGGCCCGATGGCCCAGTCGGGGAGTCAGTTGGGAAGCATGAAAACCAACCTCAGGCGAGTCACCGCGACCGCAGCGAACGTGGCTGCGTCGAGCCCACACGGCGGCCCGATGACTTTTCGCAACCGTTCTCAAGAGAGGTAATCACGACGAACGCATGATGTGCCCGTTTCATCTACAGGGGAACCCGCTTTTTTCATTCAGGCCCTAGGGAGAAACGACGTGAAAACCAAGCACGTGATGATGGCGCTGCCCATTGCCGCCACACTCGCAACGCTACCTTTGATCGCTCAGGCAACCACTTCCAACCCGGCATTGGCCGGTGTGAATACGGCCGAAGCACCGCGCGTAACGCAAGCCGTGGACAACCACGTCGTTGCCGCGCTGAACAACACGCATTTGGCATTCATCGACAAGACCGCCATCAGCGGGAGCGTGGACGATGCTATGCCGATGAACCATATGCAATTGATCCTGCGTCCCAGTGCATCGCGCGCCTCGGCGTTGGCAGCGCTGATCGCCGATCAACATGATCCGGCTTCCGCGAAATTCCGCCAGTGGCTGACACCCGAGGAATTCGGCGCCCATTTCGGCGTCGTCGATGCGGATATCGCTGCCGTGAAATCGTGGCTGATTTCGCAAGGCTTCACCGTCAATGGTGTGTATCCGAACAAGGCGCAGATCGACTTCAGCGGCACGGCGGGCCAGGTGCGCCAGGCATTTCGCACGCAGGAAAACCGCTACCTCGTCAATCATGTCAGCCATATTGCCAACGCGAACGACATCAGCGTGCCGTCGGCGCTGCGTGACGTCGTGGTGGGTGTGGCCGGCCTGAACGACTTCCGGCCGCAACCCCTGCACGTGGCGCCGCAAGTGGCGCAGTTCGATCACGGCAAGAGCAATTTCCAGATCAAGCAAGTGTCCAGTGCCGCTGCGGGAACACCAGGTCATTCGGCGGTGAATTTCACCGGTGGCGTGCGCGGCTTCGTGCCATTCGACATGCAGACGATCTACAACACCAGCAGTTTATACGTCAGCGGTTTGACCGGTGCGGGCATCACGATCGCCGTCGTGGAAGATCAGGACATGGATGTGTCGGACTGGCCGAACTTCGTCAGCCAATTCGGCCTGGGTGCTTACGGCGGTACGTTCAATCAGTTCCAGCCGCAGCTGACGCCTTCCACTGGCAATTGCACCGACCCGGGCGGCAATTCGCCCGATGGTGAAAGCATCGAGACGGTGCTGGATTCGGAGTACTCAACAGCGATGGCACCCGGTGCAGCGATCTGGGTGGCCACCTGTGCCGATTCGGATTCCACCAATTTCTTCGGCGGCGTCTTCACCGCGGCGGATAACCTGATCAACAACACCAATCCGGCTGGCCGTCCCAACGTGATCAGCGCGAGCTACGGCTACGGCGAAGGCTTTACCGATGCTGCCAGCAAGACCGCCATCGACTTGATGTGGGCGCAGGGCGATGCCGAAGGTATTTCGGTGTTCGTGTCCAGCGGCGATTCCGGCTCCAATCCGAGCTTCAACGGTGGCTGGATCAACGATGTCGGCGTTGATGCCAACTCGTTCGCGACCTCGCCCAACGACACGGCCGTCGGCGGCACGGATACGGCCGACGTGCTTGACGGCACCACCAGCAAGTACTTCAACAGCACGCTCAACCCCGTGTACGGCTCGGCGAAATCGTATGTGCCGGAGCTGACCTGGAATCAGTCGTGCGGCAATGTGCTGGCGGCGAGCAAGCTGGCGCACATATCAGCGCTGCAGTTCTGCAAGAACGCGCTGATCTACGATCCGTACGGCTATTACGTGACGTCCGAGAGCGGTAGCGGTGGTCCGTCGTCGGTCGACTTCAAGCCGTCATGGCAACGCATCGTGCGTGGTGCAGCCAAAGACCAGTCTCGCGATCTGCCGGACGTGTCGCTGTTCGCCGGCGCTTATGGCGGGTATTCGTGGGTGATTTTGTGCACCGGCTTTTATCCCTGCACGCCGAACTTCGCCTCGCCGGTGGAACTGGTGGGCGGAACGTCATTGTCCTCGCCGATGTTCGCGGGTATCCAGGCATTGATCGATCAGGGCTTGTCCAACGCCGGCTTGCCGAAGAACCAGGGCAATGCCGCACCAACCTTGTACGAGCTGGCCAGGAACGAATACGGTGGCCCGACCGGGTCAGCGCCAGGCACGTTGGCAAAGTGCAACGCCAGCAATGGCACCAGCGGTACCGGCAAGTGTGTGTTCTACAACATCACGACCGGTGGCAACTCCACGCAATGCGTGCAGATTGCGGCGCTCTCGCAAATCACGCCTGACTGCTACTTCTACGGCACCATCCAGAACTTCCTGCAGTTCTATGGACCGACCAAAGTGGGTCTGACCGCCACCAGTACGTCGAGCTACAACAGCAATACGGCAGCCTACTCTGCACAGTCGGGCTGGAGTTTTGCCAACGGCTTGGGTTCGGTGAATGCGGCCAATCTGCTTAGCGCCTGGAAGGCGTTCGTGAATGCGCCGTAGTGAGTGTTGTGATCAAGTCCCATGGCACTAGCTCAGGTCAGCAAGCTTGATTTGCCATGATGCGCTCCCTCCCCTGCCTCAGCAGGGGAGGGGATGTATCCTCGCCAGCATCGAGATACACGCCTTGGTTATAAACGGATAGTTCGTTCTTCCACGAAACATCCATACTTTCCATGCCATAAGGTCAGTGCTTCATCGCTTCTACCTCATCACCGGCATGGATCAGCATCGCTTCTCCCAGCACGGCATCGCGCGCGTCACCACGGCAGCCAGCTTCGGCTTTGCCTTGGTGCAGCTGGACGTCACCATCGTCAACGTGGCGTTGCCGCGTATTGCCAGCGACTTGCATTCAGGCGTCGCGGGCTTGCAATGGGTGGTGGACGCCTACGCGCTCGCGTTCGCCGTATTGCTGCTGGGCATGGGTTATCTCGGCGACCGCCTGGGCGGGCGGCGGGTCTATCTCGGCGGCATGCTGCTGTTTGCGCTTGCCTCGGTGTTTTGTGGCTGGTCGAGCGATGCGGCCATGCTGATTGCCGGGCGCACGCTGCAGGGTGTAGGTGCGGCGGCGATGCTGCCGTGTTCGTTGGCTTTGCTTAGCCATGCCACGGCACATGAGCATGCGCTGCGCGCGCGTGCCGTTGGCTGGTGGACCGCCTCGGGCGCGATCGCCATTGCAGCCGGGCCGATCATCGGCGGCCTGCTGATGAGTGTGACCAGCTGGCGCAGCATCTTTTTCGTCAACGTGCCGATCTGCGTGGTCGGCGCCTGGCTGACGTGGCGCGTGCCGGAAACCGAGCGCAAGGCGCACGATGGACGCTTCGATCTGCGTGGACAGATCCTGGCCATACTCGCGTTGACCGGTCTGACCATGGCGGTGATCGAAGCGAAACCACTCGGTTGGACGCATCCGCTGGTGCTTGCTTGCGTCGGCGTAGCGTTGGTAACCGCGCCGTTGTTCGTGTGGGCGGAATCGCGCTGCGCGGCGCCGATGTTGCCGCTGCGCTTCTTCAAGGCACCGGGTTTCAGCGTGGCGGTGGCGTACGGCGTGATCGTGAATCTCACCTATTACGGCATCGTGTTCCTGCTTAGTTTGTATCTGCAACGCGTGCACGGCTACAGCGCGTTGCGCACCGGACTCGCCTATTTGCCGCTGACCGCGACGTTCTTCGGTGTGAATATTTTCAGCGGTTGGCTGGTCGGCCGTGCTGGCGCGCGCGTACCCATGGTGCTGGGCGCGTTGATCGATGCGGCCGGCTTCGGTTTGCTTTTACTCCTGGGCGCGGACAGTCCGTATCTGCTGATGCTGCCGGCTTTCGCCTTGCTGCCGAGCGGGATGGGCCTGGGTGTGCCGGCGATGACCACGACCGTGCTCTCCGCCGTGGAAAAACACGCGTCAGGCACTGCGTCCGGGGTATTGAATGCGGCGCGGCAGGCGGCAGGCGCCATCGGCGTGGCGCTGTTCGGCTCGCTGGCCGGCAACAGCAACGACATGATCGTGCATGGTTTACATCGCTCAGCGTGGATCGCGTTGATCATGCTGTTGCTGGCTGCCGTGCTGGCCTTCCGTGGCATTGCCTCACACGCGAGAACACTACGTAGGTTGGGTTAGCGCAAGCGTAACCCAACATTTCCGGGCGACACGTTCGGTTACCCCCGGATCAAGTCCGGGGTAAGCCAACCTACGACAGCCACTCTAATAGTCGAGCTTCGGATACCAATTCGTACCGCGTCCTTCGGGAGTCATGTCGAGCACGGTCCAGATCGGCATGGGATCGGGCGCGCCGCGCGGGTCCTGGCCGGGGTCGGATGTTTCGTCACCCATTTCAGCGGCCCAGAACAAACGGGTTTTACCATCGCGCCGGGTGAACACGTTGAATGCCGGTGTGTCGCCGCCGTCCTCGGCAATACCGTCATAGTCGCGGGTGAAGTTGCCGTTGAGGTCGGTGTACAGCTTCAGATGACGCCAGCCGCGTTCGCGCTTGAACGCCAGCAGGCGCTCGATCGGCGAACGCGCCACAACTGCCAGCGCGATGCGCTGCTCCATATCGCGCGCCTCGCCTTCCCATGCGCTCAACAATGACGTGCACATCGGGCACGGCCGTTCGCGTTGCGGGCCGAACATGTAGCTGTAGACGACCAGGGTCTGCTTGTCGCCGAACAGGCCAGCAAAGTCCGTCGGACCATTTTCACCCTGAAAGCGGTAGTCGCCGATCACTTCACCGCCTGGCGGCAGCGCGCGCCGCAGTTCGGCCACACGTTCGATGTGACGGCGCAGCTCGATCTCCTCGCGCAGCAGCTCATTGCGGGCGCGGCGGTATTCGGCGCTTTCGTTCGGCTGCTTGGCGTTGTTGCGCTTTACCAGCTCGGCAGCGGGGACGAGGGTGGGGTTCATGAGGCTGGGGTTCTGGGTCATGGTCGCTTCTCCGGATGAGGGCCGTACGTGTGAGCGACGAACGGGGGTTGGAGGAATCGACAAAAGGAAATCCGGCAGCAATTTGCGCCTTCCAGACGGGGCCAGCAGGGTGAGGCTTGCACTTCGATATAAATTCGATATATCGTTTCTCGCACCATTTCGATATATCGGAGTTATATCATGCACAGGCATTTCTATCGCTTCATGCACCGTCATCATGGCGGTGACTGCGAAGGTTGGCGTGAAGGCGGCTGGTTCGGGGACGAGGGGTACGACTTCCACGGCCGGCGCGGCCGGCATGGCGGGTTCGGGCACCACGGCGAATCGTTTGGCGACTGGGGCGACCTGCAAGGCGGCGGACGCCGCGGTGGCGGGCGCATGCTGGGCCACGGCGACCTGAAGCTGCTGCTGCTGGCGCTGATCGAACAACAGCCGCGGCACGGCTACGAGCTGATCCGCACCATCGAAGAGATGTTCCTCGGCCAGTACTCACCCAGCCCCGGCGCCATCTACCCGACGCTGACCATGCTGGAGGAGTTGGGCTACGCCTCGGTGGAGAACGAGCAGGGCGGGCGCAAGCTGTACGCGATCACCGACGAAGGCCGCGTTTATCTCGACGGCAACCGCACGACCGTGGAGGCCATCATCGAACGTACGCGCGAGAGTGCACGCCTGTTCGCCAAGCTTTCGGTGCCGATGTCCGTACGCAAAGCCATGCATGCACTCAAGCATGCGGTGCTGATGCGCGGCAGTGACTGGAAGGCGGAAGCGCAGCGCGTGGCGGACATCCTCGAACGGGCGGCGGCGGAGATTGCGTCCGGCCGCAAGAACGATGACAAGTGAGCGCCCATGACAAAACACGAACACCGCATGATGCGGCACCCGATCGCGATCCGCCGGCTGGAAGTGCTGAGCGCAAAGCGCATGACGCCGCACATGCAGCGGATTACCTTACAGGGCGATGCATTGCACGGCTTCGTCAGCGCTTCGCCCGACGATCACGTCAAGCTCCTGCTCCCCAATGAAGATGGGGAGCTGGTGTTTCCCACGCCCGGTCCGAATGGCCCTGAATTTCCTCCCGGCGTGAAACCATCGCCGATGCGCGACTACACACCGCGCGAACACGATGCCATTCGCCATGAATTGATCATCGATTTCGTGCTGCACGGCGATGGGCCTGCGTCGATCTGGGCGGAAAACACCAAGCCTGGACAACAGATCGGCGTGGCCGGACCACGTGGCTCGTTTGTCGTTGCCGAGGATTTCGACCATTACGTACTGATTGGCGATGAAACCGCCCTGCCCGCCATCGGCCGCCGCCTGGATGAGATGCCGGCAGGTGCACACGTGGTGGCGCTGATCGAGATTCCCGAACGGGCCGACCGGCAGCCGTTGGGTTCGCAGGCTGATTTCGAAGTGACCTGGCTGGAACGCGATGGTGTCGATGCGGCCAGCAGCGATTTGCTGGAAACCGCGTTGCGCGAATTGCCGGCGTTGCCGGGTGATACGTTCTATTGGATTGCGGCCGAATCGCGCCGGGTGCGGATGATGCGGCGTTATCTGGCGGAGGAACGTGGCGTGCCGAAGGAATGGATTCGTGCGACGGGGTATTGGAAGGCGGATGGGAATGACGATGAGGAGGATTGATGCCTTCCGTCGTGCTCATCCGAAGCGAATCGTCATTCCGGCGAACGCCGGAATCCAGTCAAATAACGTGGTGCGCAGCACTCAACATAAAAACATAATGTGTGCTTCGCACGACGTACTTCACTGGATTCCGGCGTTCGCCGGAATGACGAGCATGGGGATTACAGCTAGTTTGAAGCCGCCGGCTTCACCCACGTCTCGAACAACTCATTGATCCGCCGATACTCGTCATACCACGCATCTGCATGCTCGAATTCGTGCCGCTCCAACGGATACAACGAGATCCAGAAATTCTTCTTGTGCAGCTCGACGAAGCGCTGATACAGGCGGATCGAATCGCTGGCCATGACGTTGTTGTCGATCAGGCCGTGATTGATCAGTAGCGGATCGCGCAGATTCGCCGCATACGTGATCGGCGAACTGACCTTGTACGCCTCCGGATCAAGCTCTGGCCGGTTGAGGATGTCGGCAGTGTATGGGTCGTTGTACGTCACCCAGTCTGCCGGCGGACGCTGCGCCGCGCCAGCCGCGAATTCACCCGGTGCACGCAGTAGCGCCATCTCGGTCATGAAGCCGCCATAGCTGCCGCCGTAAATGCCGACGCGCTTGGAGTCGACGCCGTGGTTCTTCACCAGCCAGGCTTTGCCGTCGAGCAGGTCTTCCAGTTCGGGATGGCCCATTTGCCGGTAGATCGCCGTGCGCCATGCGCTGCCGTAACCTTCGGAAGCGCGGTAATCCATATCCAGCACAACGTAGCCCTCCTGCACGAGCAGGTTGTTGAACAACTGCTCATGCTGGTAGTACGTGGCGGCTTCTTTCACGTCCTGCAGGTAGCCGGCACCGTGCACGAACAGCACGGCGGGGCGCGAAGCCTGCGCATCGGTTTCATTCTCAGGGCCATAGTACTTCGCGTAAATCACGCCGGCGCCATGCGAGGAAGGTACTTCCACGATCTTCGGTTCGATCCAGTGGTACGCGGTGAACGCAGGTTTCATCGTGTGAGTGAGGTCGCGCGATGTGCCGCCTTCCACGCTTTGCACGGCGAGTTGCGGTAATACGTAGGCGGACGAATGCAGCACGGCGAGCCGCGTGTCGTCCGGCGACAGCGTGAACTGGTCCATGCCGCCGTATTGCGTGATGCGGCTGAGGTCGCCGCCATTCGACGGTACGCGATAAACGTCGTAGCTATACGGCGCCACCTTGTTGGTACGTAGATAAAACCACCGACCGTCGTTGGAGAGCTGCGGCTGGCTCACCTCGAACTTGCCGGAGGTCAACGCCTTGGCCGCGCCATCCACCGGCTTCACATAAAGCTGCGAATAGCCGCTTTCCTCGCTGAGATACCACAGCGTGCGGTTGTCCTTGAGCCAGCCGAAGTCGTTGAAGCCCCAGCTGATCCAGGCATCGTTGTGCAAGCGATGCTGCGGCTCCAGTGCGTGATGTGCGAAGTCGACACTGGCAATCCAGCGATCCTTGTTGTCGACGGCAAGAAATTCCAGCGCGACGTTGCGCCCATCGTCGCTCCACACGATGCCGGGGCTGCCGTTATCCATGGTGTACATGATGACCGGCCGTACATCCGGTGCCTTCAGTGCTTTGGCGTCATCGTCCTTGCCGGCCTTCTGCAGTTCGGCGATGGTTTTCGCACGAATGGCTTTCAGCGGATCGTCCTTGACGCCGGGCAGATTGTCGGTGGCCAGCGGGTAGGATTTGTGCGTGATGAGGTCGAGCAGCAGCACCGATTGCGGTGCGGGATCGTTGCGGCCGACGTATTGGCGTGCCGCTTCGGTTTCGGTGTAGCCGGAGTCGGTCACGTAGTGGATCACGTCCGGAGCCTTGCCGTCGTCGTGATGCGCCGGCTGCGTCAACACCAGCATCCAGCGGCCGTCGGGCGACAACTCGGTGTCCATCAGCTGTGACTTGTCACCGAGATAGAACGGCTGCGGCGCGCGCGTGGGATCGGCGGCGGCCAGCGTTTGCTCGTTCGCATGCAGCGCATCCTTGTCCTGTTTGTTTTCGCGCAGATCCTTGAACAGGTCGAGCTGCTGCTGGCCGAGCGCATCGGGCTTCTTGTCGTTCGGATCGTCGGTGAACTTCAGCACCGCGGCCGGCGAGGTAACGCCGCTGGCGATGTCGTAGACGTACCAGTTGTTGGTTTCGCGAAACTGCAGCGAGCGGCCATCGGCAGAAAAGCGCGGCGAGGATTCCGGCAGTGCACTGCGCGTAACTTGCGTGCGGCGGCCGCTGCCCAGGTCCACCAGGAACACGTCACCGTGAAAGATGTAAGCCGCGCGGCGGTGCGCACGGTCGTACACGGCAGCACCTTCGGCCTTTGCAGTAGCGGCAGCATCGAGCTTGATGTTGTTGCCGGTGGCAGGATCGACGCGGTAGAGATCGTGTACCGAACTGCCATCGCGCTTGACGCTGTAGTAAAGACTGCGTCCGTCCACGCTCCAGTAGGGATTTTCGACTGCCTGCCCCATCCAGTCCGGATTGGCCATGATGGTTTCCAGATCGAGCTTGGGCGACGTCGACGGGGTTTCTGCTGCCACAGGCAGGACGGTGAGGGCGATCAGACCGGCAAGCAGCAGTCGGCGCATGGGCGGAAACTCCGGGTGCGGAAAATCGGCCAGCATAGCCAAGCGTGCCGCGCTGACAAGCGCCAAGCGTCCCGTTTCGCTTGGACCTGCGCGCGATATAGGCTGGTTGGTCACTCCATCACAGGACCTTGCGGCATGTCCCTTTTCCTGCGTTGCCTCTCCGCCTTTGCCCTTGCCGCAACCATGGCGGCCTATGCCGGGGACAGCTCCCAACCCCCTGCTTCACCTACAAAACCCGCTGCCAGCAGTTTGCATGGCGTTACGGTGAGCGATCCCTATCGCTGGCTGGAAAACGCACAGGACCCTGCCGTGCAAACGTGGATCAAGGCGCAGAACGCACACACCGAAGCGGTGCTTGCGGCGATGCCGGATGGCAAGGCGATGACCGAACGCGTGCAGCAACTCGCCATCACCTCAACGACGCGCTCTTCGCCGCTGCTTGCCGGCGGCACGCTGTTCTACATGCAGGAAACGCCGCCCCAGCCGCAACCGCAGTTGATGGCGCAGGCTTGGCCGGATGGCAAGGCACGCGTGCTGGTCGATCTGAATGCGGGTGATGGCAATACCGCCATCACCGGTTATTGGCCTTCGCCCAGCGGCCGTTATCTGGCGTACGGCACGGCGGAGGGCGGCAGCGAATTGACCACGCTGCACGTGCTTGATGTCACCACCGGCAAGACCTTGAGCGACGCCTTGCCCTACGCAGGCGGCGGCACCACGCCGCAAGATGTTGCGTGGGATGCCGATGAGCATGGCTTCGTCTACGTGCGCTTTCCGTTGCCGCCAGCAGGTGCCGAGGTACGGCAGTTCGATGCGGCACTGATGCATCACGTGCTCGGCCAGGCCGCCCAGGCCGACGAGGTAGTGTTCGGCAAGAGCTACTCGAAAGTAGCCGAATATCGCTTGAAAACGTCGCCAGGCGCCAAGCAACTTGCCGTACTCGCCAACATCGGCGATGGCGGCCCCGCCGAGGTGTATCTGCGCGTCGGCAACGCATGGAAAAAGCTGCTGGGTCACGCAGCCAACGTGCGCAATGCGGCGTGGGTAGGTCAACGCTTGCTGGTGACGAGCTTTGCTGATGCGCCGCGCGGCAAGCTGCTTGCCATCGATGCGCAAGGCAACGTCACCACCGTGGTACCACAGCGCGAAGGTGCGCTGCAGGACATCGCACCGCTTGCGGATGGTTTTCTGGTGACGCGCAGCTGGGGTCCGGATTGGTGGGCGGAACACTACGACGCCCATGACAATCTCGTTCGCCGCGTGCCGCTTCCGCAGCACGACATCACCGTTGAAGGTATCGCCGCGGAACAAGGCCAGGATCACGCCCTGATCACCTACGCTGGCTGGACGCTGCCGACGCGCTGGGGGGATTACGATGCGAAAAGCGGCAGCCTGCATACGGTGTTCGAAGTAAAGCCCGCTGCCGACTACAGCAAGGTGGAAATACATCGCATCGATGGCACGTCCAAAGATGGCACCACGATTCCGGTCACCGTGCTGATCATGCCCGGCATCACGCCGAACAACCAACGGCCGACCATTCTTTATAGCTACGGCGGCTACGACATTCCGATCACCCCGCATTTCATCGGCCCGGAACTGGCCTGGCTGGAACGTGGCGGCGTACTGGCTTTCGCCAATATCCGCGGCGGCAACGAGTTTGGCCAGGATTGGCATGCGCAAGGCCAGATGCTCAACAAGCAAAATGTGTTCGATGATTTCCATGCGGCCGCGCTGGCGCTATGCGATACGCACTGGACCGACCGCGCGCATCTGGGGATTCTCGGCGAGAGCAATGGCGGCCTGCTGATGGGTGCGTCGCTTGTGCAGCATCCCAGCGATTACCGTGCCGTGGTGGCAATGGTTGGCATCTACGACGTGATCCGCCATGAGACCAACTTCACCAATGGCGCATACAACGTCAGCGAATTCGGCACGGTCAGCGATCCGGCGCAGTTCAAGGCCACGCTGGCGTATTCGCCGTTGCAGAACGTGAAGCCGCATACCGCGTATCCGGCGGTGTTGATGACCACCGGCGCAAACGATCCGCGTGTGGCGCCATGGCAGTCACGCAAGTTCACGGCAGCACTGCAGAACACCACCACGTCGGATCAGCCGATCTTGCTGCTGACGCGCATGAATGCGGGGCATGGCATTGGCGCCCCGTTTAGTCAGCGTGTTGGAAATACGGCGATCATGTTGACGTTCTTTGCGCAGGAGTTGGGGTTGCCTGCACGTTGATGCCGTAGGTTGGGGTGCAAACCCCAACATTGTCGCGTTGATCGAGATGGCGATGTTGGGGTTTGCACCCCAACCTACGCAGTGTGCGCGTGATTACTGCATCAAAGTCCGCGAAACTCGCGTCGATACATGGAGGGCGTCGTATTGAACGCCACCCCGAAATGTTGGCGCATCGACAATGCTGTGCCAAACCCTGTGCGTTCGGCAATGCGCTCGATCGGTTGATCGGTGGTTTCCAGCATGCGCTGCGCCAGACTGAGGCGCTGCGATAGCAACCATTGGCCCACCGTGGTGCCGGTGTGCTGGCGAAAATGGCGGGTGAAACTGCGCCGGCTCATCAACGCACGTGCGGCCAGCGAATCGAGCGTATGTGATTGATCAAGATGCCGCGCAGCCCAGTTGAGGGCTTTCGTGAGCGACGTGTCGGTGGCCTGGGCGAGCACCGGCTGCTCGATGTATTGCGCCTGGCTGCCCTGCCGATGCGGCGGCACCACCAACGTGCGGGCGATGCGGTTGGTGACCTCCGCACCGTATTGCCGGCGCACGACATGCAAGCAGCAGTCGATGCCCGCAGCAGTGCCGGCCGAAGTGATGATGTTGCCCTGGTCGACATACAGCACATTCGGATCGAGCCGCACGTTGGGAAAACGCTGCTTGAACAGCTCCGTCCAGCGCCAGTGGGTGGTGGCGAGTTTGCCATCGAGCACCCCGGCGTCGGCCAGCACGAACGCGCCAAGGCAGAGCCCGACGATCGTGGCGCTGCGCTTGTGTGCGCGACGCAACGCAGCAAGCAACGGCTCCGGCGCGGCTTCGCGCGGATTGCGCCAGGACGGCACGACGATCACATCCGCGTTCGCCAATTCGCGCAAACCGTAGCGTGTGGCAATGCTGAAGCCGCTGGCGGTGCGCAGCTCGCCTGGCTCGGCAGCACAGACACGCACCTGGAACAACTCTGCCGCCGTTTCCCCAAACACGGCACAAGGCACGGAGAGATGGAACGGACGAATCTGGTCGAAGGCGACGATGGCGACTTTGACGGGATGCATGGCAGGCCCTCCGGCGGCTTGGCCCGATTCTAACGTTATATGGCAATCAGGCCACTGCCGGTTACGGGGGTCGAAGCGGAAGATGTGTTCACCGGGAGCGCCGCTCCCTTCTTCACAAGGATATGTAGCCATGAATCAGACGCCTCGCCGTGCACTCATCGTCATTGACGTTCAGAACGAATACGTCACCGGTGGCCTGCAGATTCAGTATCCGCCCGTGAGCAGCTCGCTGCACAACATCGGCCGCGCCATGGATGGTGCGCAGGCTGCGGGTATTCCGGTGATCGTGATCCAGCAGACCTCGCCCGAGGACGCGCCGTTGTTCGCCATCGGGACGAGGGGTTGGGAGCTGCATGAAACGGTGGCCACACGCCTGCACGATCACTACCAGCGCAAGTTGCTGCCCAGTGCATTTGCGGGTACCGATGTGGCTGAGTGGTTGGTCCAGCAGCAGATCGACACGCTGACGGTGGTGGGCTACATGACGCACAACTGCGATGACACCACCGTCAAGCACGCGTTCGATCGCGGCATGCAAGTGGAATTCCTGCACGATGCCTCCGGTACGGTGCCTTATGCCAATCGCGCCGGTTTTGCCAGCGCTGAAGAGATCCATCGTGTTTACAGCGTGGTGCAGCAATCACGTTTTGCCGCGGTATTGAGCACCGATGAGTGGCTGGAGTGCGTGGCTACCGGGCGCGCACCGGAGCGGGATACGATCCATGCGTCGCATCAGCGGGCGCTGGCGTTGTTGGCGCAGGGCGCGGCGGCGTAGTGCAGGAATGAACCCTCTTCCTTGATACCGCCGGAAGAGGGTTCATCCGAACGAGAGAACAGCGGTCGATGACAGCGGCTGCTACGATTCCGCTTCGCTTCCCTTTGTTCTGGTCTCCCATGTCCCTGCTGCCTGCCGTCGAAAACGAAACCGCCGCCAACCCTGTCTACAGCATCATCTGGCTGCATGGTCTGGGTGCCGACGGCCATGACTTCGCGTCGATCGTGCCGGACCTGGTGTCACCGGAGTGGCCTGCGCTGCGTTTTGTGTTTCCACATGCGCCGGTGCGGCCAGTGACGATCAACCGTGGCATGGCGACGCGCGCTTGGTATGACATCTACAGCTTCGAGCCCGGCGCGCCACAGGATGAGGCAGGCACACGCGAATCCATCACGCAGGTGGAGGCGCTGATGGCTCGCGAGCATGAGCGTGGCGTGCCGAGCGAGCGCATTCTGCTGGCAGGTTTCTCGCAAGGCGGTGCCATTGCTTTGGCAGCCGGCTTGCGCCACCCGCAGAAACTGGCCGGCATCGTGGTGCTTTCCGCCTATCTGCCGATCGCCCATACGCTGGCGGCCGAACGTAGTGCCGCCAATACCGCGGTGCCGATCTTCTGGGGGCATGGCACGTTTGATCCGGTGGTGGTGCTGCAGCGGGGTGTGGATTCGCGCGCCGCACTGGAAACGCTGGGCTACACAGTGGACTGGCATACCTATCCGATGCCGCACGCGGTGCATCCGCAAGAGATTGCCGACCTGCGCCGCTGGATCGGCGAACGTCTGCGCTGAAAAACGCCGGCCGCTGCGGGCATACTGCGCGCATGCCGGGGACCGCCAACCAACCTTCTTCGCAGCCGCGCAGCCCGCTGCCGGACTTCTGCAGCCTGCCGGTGATCTCGGCACTGCTGGTGGTGGGTGCGCTATGCGTGACACTCGCCTGGCTTGCGCCGCAAAGCACGCGTGGTTGGCGCGGCTATAGCGTGGGCATGTTGTTCGTGGAATGGGTGGCGATGGTGATCGGTGTGGCGCTGTGCAAGCTGCGCCCCTGGCTGTTGCGCCTGCCTGGCCTGCTGCCGTATGCGGGCGTATGGCTGGTGATGGTGTTGATCGTGATACTGGGCAGTGTCATGGCGCAGTGGATGGACACCATGCTGGAGATGCAGCTGATTCCGGCCGGATCAAACACCTTCGTACGCGACAATGCATTGATTGCCGCCCTGCTCGGCGCGGCCATGCTGCGCTATTTCTATGTGCTGGCCGAATGGCAGGCGCGGCTGGCGGCGGTGGCGCATGCCAAGGTCGAAGCCTTGCAGGCGCGCATTCGTCCGCACTTCCTGTTCAACAGCATGAATACCGTGGCCGCCCTGGTACGCGTGGACCCGGATGCGGCCGAGCGCACGGTGGAGGATCTTTCCGAGCTGTTCCGCGCGGCATTGGGGCAGGACGATACGCACAACGGCACGCTGGATGAAGAGCTGAAGCTGGTCGATCGCTATCTCGACATCGAGCAATTGCGGCTGGGAGAGCGCCTGCGCGTGCGGCGCGAAATCCATGATCTGCCGCTGGATGCCTCGATGCCCGTGCTGCTGTTGCAGCCGCTGGTGGAGAACGCCGTGCGTCACGGTGTGCAGCCATTGCGTGAAGGCGGCGAGGTTGTGCTGCGTGGTACGCGTGACGGCGGCATGATGCGGATCGAGATCGACAATCCCTTGGCCGAGACACCGGCCATCGGCGGCAGCGGACATGGCCTGAACAATGTGCGCCAGCGCGTGGCTTATCATTTCGGGCCACGGGCAAGCATGGATGCGGGGCCGCTGGGGAATCGTTTCGTGGTGACGTTGCAACTTCCCATCGAGATGCGTCATGCGCGTACTGATCGTTGACGATGAACCGCTGGCACGGGCGCGCATGGACGCCCTGCTAAAAGAGTGCGCGGATGTTGATGTCGTCGGCAGCGTGGGCGACGGCGAAGCGGCACTGGCTGCGATTTCCGAAAAACAGCCGGATCTGCTGCTGCTGGACATCAACATGCCGGGCCTGGACGGCAAGGCATTGGCCGCGCGGCTGGCCCATCGCACGCGTCCGCAGGTGGTGTTCTGCACGGCTTATGAAGCCCATGCCGTGCACGCGTTCGAGTTGGGTGCCGCCGACTATCTGCTGAAACCCGTGCGCGTGGAGCGGCTTCGCGATGCGCTCCGGCGCGTGCGCCAGCGGCTGGAATCGCAACCGCGCGAGCCGGTGGGCTGGCTGCATGCACGCGTGCGCGGCGAACCTATCCGCATTGCGCTGGATGACGTGATCTGCCTGGTGGCGGAAGAAAAGTACGTGGTGGCACATCGCGCGGGCGATCAACTGCTGCTCGACGATTCGCTGCGCCAGCTCGAAGAAACCTATCCGGAGCATTTGATTCGCCTGCATCGCAATTGCCTGGTGCCGGCCAATCGCCTGGTTGGCCTGAAGACACTGGCCGACGGCCGCGTGCTGGCACGGCTGGCCGGTACCGATTTCAGCCCGGAAGTCAGTCGCCGCAACCTGCCAACCTTGCGCAAGCTGCTGCGCGTGGGTTGACGAGTGCGCGACAATGACGGCTGACGTCGTTTCCGGAGTCCTCATGTCGTCTTCCCTACTACGCATCGCCACCCGCAAAAGCGCACTTGCCTTATGGCAAGCCGAGCACGTGGCTAGCTTGCTACGCGCAGCGCACCCGGGTTTGCGGGTGGAGCTGGTGCCTTTGACCACGCGCGGCGATGAGATCCTGGACAAGCCACTGGCGACGATTGGCGGCAAGGGTCTGTTCCTCAAGGAACTGGAAGTCGCGATGCTTGAAGGCCGCGCGGAGCTGGCCGTGCATTCCCTCAAGGACGTGCCAGCGGAACTGGAACCCGGTTTCACCCTTCCCGCCATCCTTCCGCGTGCGGATGCAGCGGACGCTTTCGTCAGCAATCACTACGCCGATGTCACCGCGCTGCCACTTGGTGCGCGCGTTGGTACCTCATCGCTTCGGCGCCAGGCACAACTGCGCGGCGTACGACCTGATCTGGAATTGCTCGATCTACGCGGCAACGTCGGCACGCGCCTGCAAAAACTGGATGCGGGGCATTACGACGCGATCATTCTCGCCTGCGCCGGCCTGGAGCGCCTGGGCCTGCACGATCGCATCCGCAGCCGCATGAGCGCACCCAATTGGCTGCCAGCGCCCGGACAAGCAGCCATTGCGATCGAGGCCCGTGCAGACCAGACCGACGTGCTCGACGCGCTCGCCGTGCTGGACGATGCCGAGACACGACTGGCTGTTACGGCCGAGCGTGCGATGAACCAGGCACTGGGTGGAAGCTGCACGGTACCGGTGGGTGCGTGGTGCACGGTGACCGAACGTGGTTTGCATCTGCGCGGCATGGTGGGTGATGTTTCCAGCGGCCGGTTGTTGCTTGCGGAGGCAACGAGCAGCAACCGCGAGGCGGTGGAGCTTGGCAAGGATGTAGCGCAAGCATTGTTTGCACAGGGTGCTGCCGGGTTGCTCGGACATTGAAAAAGCGGGCCATCAGGCCCGCTTTCTTCAAACATCGAACCGTAAAGCGCTCAGAATGTCTGGCTGTACTGCACGTAGAAATAGCGATCGATGTCGAACTGCGGATTGATCGGCGGGCTGCCGGAACCATGCGACGGTACGTTGTAGTAGAACGGACTCTTCTTGTTGAAGATGTTGTTGACGCCGACCGAAATGCTGCCATTCCACGATGTTTTATAGCGGAACTGTGCATCGTTGAAGGCTACTGAACCTTTCCGCGCCATGCCCTGGCCGGGGTATACCGGATTGGTGGAGTTCGGATTGCCGCATTCAATGTCGGCATCCCAGCAACTGTCCTTCAGGCCGGCGTAATAGCGCACCGTCCATCCCGCAATGAATTGTTTGTGAGGTTTCCACATCCACGCTGCGAATATGCGACCCGGTGACAGTGATGCCTTGCAGCTGCTTCGATTTGCTTTCGCTGTCCTGTGCCTATGAAGCGTCCTGTGCCTGGACCGCGCCAATGAGCAACGCTGCCGTAATCGCTGCTGCGATTCGTGTCTTGTGTTTCATGTAACCACTCCCACTGCGCCCGCGCCGGATCGCATCGCGACCGGAAGGCTTTATAAAAATTGGATGAGCGCGGAGTGTTCGGGCTATGGCGCTGGTGCAGTAGCAGGTGTCGGCCTGAATGTAGGTATTTCGACGCTGACAGTGATGCGCGGGATCGACGTCATCATCGTCAAGCACGTGCACAAAACAAAAACCCCTCCGTGCTTGCACGCGGAGGGGCGGAATGTGCGACGCGATCGCCTCGCGATCCGATGATCAGAGGTTGTAGACGATGTTGGTCGTCGTCAGCGTGTCGGTGTGGCGAATGCCGGGAAGCACGTTGCTATTGTGGCGGACCTGGAAGCCCACTTTGATCGAGAGCTTCTTGGTCATGCTGACGGCAAGGCCTGCATCGTTCTGCAGGTAGGTGTTCTTGCTGCCGGATTCCATCAGCAAGGTGTCATCGAACGCAGTGTTTTCGGTGAGGCGGTACTTGTAGTTCGCCAGGCCGCGTGCCACCACCTGGCTCTGGCGCGGTTCCTTGAGCGGCACTTCCACGCCGTTGATGGTCTGCGTGCCGGTGGCTGGCTGGTATTCCGTGTAACCGGGACCGATTTCGAAGGAGAGCTGGGTGCGGTCGGTCTTCAGGGCCATGTAGCCGTAACCGAGCGAGACCGTGGCTTGCCAGCGATAGGCGGCGAAGTCGTCGTGCTCATAGCGGCCGGCGGCGACGATGTAGCTGCGCGGGTCGAGCTTATAGCCGGCCGAGGCGCCGAGGTCATAGCGGTCGGCGGTGGTGTCGAATTGCTTGACAGCGTTGCCCTGCGCATTGGTCACGGTGACCTGACCCTTGGAGCGCAGCCAATCGGCAAAGAAACTGTTCTTCCACTGATCGGTTTCTTGGTTGAGGTTGAGCTTTGCGTTCACGTTCTGCGAACGGGAGTTGCCGGTGGTGGAGGCGAAGCCCAGTTCACCCGAACCGGTCCAGGTGCCGGTGCTGGTCTGGGTGCCGGAGGATGTGTCCTGGGCTTGAGCGGTGAAGGTGGCCAGAGCGGCAAGGGCCAGACTGGTCATCAGCAGGTTTTTCATCGCTGGATCCAATGTTAAAAAGCTGTTGGGGACAGGCCACTTTAGCCGTGTGGCTTGAACGCTTTGTGAATATTTAGAGCGATCTTAGCGGCTAGTCCGTGACAATCCAGACGAAGCTTCCAGTGGGTGCGCCAGGGCAAAACGCGTCAGGGCGAAGTCATAAAGCCATAGCTCCAGGCTCTTGCCTACGATGTAGGCTGCCGCCGCAAAGGGCGTCAGCCAACGTCCGGCCGGCGGCAGGACCGGGACCAGCAGCAGGCTCAGGCAAGGGATGGCGCAGATAAGCGCAGCGGCCAGGAAGCGCCACGACTGCAGCCCTTGCGGGGGACGTTGCCACCGCTCGCCGAGACTCGAGCCACGGAGGGAATGCCAGCCCACACCGTCGACCAACCCAAGCAGCATTGCCAGCAACAACAAGCTTATCGCCCAGGGTAAAGATTCTTCCGAGCTAGCCGGCAGGTCTGCCTGGAAGATGAGGCAGACCCACAACCACAAACCGCCGCCATAACAGGCTGAAAGCACGCGGCTGATCGGTAGCTGCGCAGCGACGCCAGCCTGATCGGCCAGGCGGCGCGTGCGATAGCCATAGGCGCTGGTAATCAGGCAAATCAGGCTGCACAGCGCCAGCACCAAGCTAAGCACGCGGGTGGTCCAGAAATCCTCGGTGCCTCGCACCAGGCCGGCCAGGGCAAGCATAGGCAGGTAGGTGGCCAGGGCCAGCAAAGCCTCGCGAGTCGGCCGTTGCACGCGTCCGATCTGCCAGCCGTGCCATTCGGAAAGCGTGCGCAGGCGCAGGCACGCCGCAATCAGGCCAGCGCTGACGAAGACGCAGCCCAGCGCCAGCGGCACCAGGGCATCACCCCGCCCCGGGCTGTAGATACCGAGCGCCAGCGCCAGGCCAAGCAGCATCCACAGCCCATAGCCGCAAAGGGCCAGGACCTCCAGAAGCATGGGCGCCAGTCCCCCGGGTGGGGTTGCTGGGTCGCCGTTGACCGAGTGCATTGAATTGGGGGGCGTAACCATGTGGACCGGGGAAAGTCCGCCGGACGCTTGCGGGCGTCACGTAGCATCTCCATGCTACACAAAACCTCCCCCGCCAGAACGCCGACATGGATCGCTACGAGCGCATTCTCACCCTGCACCGTCTGTTGAAATCGGCCCACTATCCGGTGCCGCTACCCCGGCTGATGGACGAGCTAGATTGCTCGCGCGCCACGCTTTACCGGGACATCGCCTTCCTGCGTGACGCGCTAGGCGCCCCGATCGAGAGCGCAGGCGGCGAGCATGCCGCCTTCCGTTATGAGGCCACCGAAGGACAGCGTTTCGAGCTGCCAGGCTTGTGGCTCACCTCGGACGAACTGGCGGCCCTGCTAGCACTGAACGAGCTGATCGGCCGCAGCGGCCCGGGTGTGCTGGCCGGCGCGCTGGCGCCGTTCAAGGCACGCATCGAACATCTGCTTTCCGACCGCGCCAGCGGCAAGGCCTTGCCGGTAGAACGCATCCGCGTGATTCCATGGGGCGAGCGCAAACTGGATCAGCAGGTGTTCCGCATTACTGCAGGCGCAGTGCTGGATCGCAAGCAACTGCGTTTCGTTTATCGCGCGCGTACCACCAATAACGAAAGCAAGCGTACGGTGTCCCCGCAGCGGCTGACGCACTATCGCGACAACTGGTATCTGGATGCCTGGGATCACGATCGCGAAGCGCTGCGCAGCTTCGCGGTGGATCGCATCGCCGAACCGCACGCGCTGGATGCCGCCGCGAACGATGTCGCCGAAAACGAACTCAACGATCTGCTCGCTTCCAGCTATGGCATCTTCGCCGGCAAGCCGAAGGCCTGGGCCACCATTCGGTTCTCCGCGCATGCCGCGCGCTGGGTGGCGGACGAGCATTGGCATTCGCAGCAAAAGGGCAACTGGCTGCCGGATGGGCGCTACGAGCTGCAACTGCCCTACTCCAATTCGCGCGAATTGCTGATGGACGTATTGAAATATGGGCCGGATGCGGAGATCGTCGCACCACTGCCGTTGCGCGAGGAAATGAAGATCATGCTGCAGCTCGCGCTGACCGGCTATCAATAAACCGCTACACCAACGCCACGACTCATGCCATCCACCGAGATTCAACTGCAGGCTGGCAAGGATGAAACACCGCGCAAACCCACCGTCGCCCTGGCGCTGGGTGCTGGAGGCGCAAAAGGGCTGGCGCATATCGGCGCCATTGAGGAACTCGAGGCGCAGGGCTTCGAGATCGTCGCCATCGCGGGCAGTTCGATGGGTGCGCTGATCGGCGGCATTCACGCGGCAGGCAAACTGCCTATCTATCGCGACTGGGTGTGCTCGCTCGATAAGTTCGACATCTTGAAGCTGGTGGACTGGTCGTTTTCCTTTGCCGGCGGTGGGCTGATCAAGGGCGAGAAGATCATCGGCACCATGCTGGAGTTGATCGGCGATGTACGGATCGAAAACTTGCCGATCACCTTTACCGCGGTTGCCACGGACCTTGAGCGAGAGCGCGAGGTTTGGCTTACGCGCGGCTCGCTGTTCGACGCGGTTCGCGCCTCGATTGCCATTCCCACGCTGTTCCGGCCGCACCTGATCGAGGGACGTGTGCTGGTAGACGGTGGTCTGCTCAATCCGGTGCCTGTTACGCCACTGATTCGCGAACCGGCGGACTACGTGGTGGCAGTCAGCCTCGATGGGCCGGCTGAGGCGAATCTGCAGATCGAGATGTCGGCGAACGAAACGAAGAACAAGGGCGCCTTCGCCCGCCTGCTGGAGAAACTCCTGCCGAGCAGCGAGGTGAAGGCGATTGAACCGGGCAAGGTGCATGAGCTTGGTGCGCTGGAGCTGCTGGGCCAATCCATGGACCTGATGCAAGCCAATCTTTCTCGGCTGCGTCTGGCGGCGTATCAGCCGGATCTGCTGGTGCAATTGCCGCGCAACGTGTCGAGCGTGTATGCCTTCCATCGCGCGCGGAACTTGATCGAATCGGGTCGCGAGAAGATGCGGGCTTCGCTGGAATCCTGGCAACCCCGTTCGCGATGAGGCGTGTAGGTTGGGTTAGCGCAGCGTAACCCAACGGATAGCTGCGAAAAATGTTGGGTTACGCTGCGCTAACCCAACCTACGCGTGGGCATCAACGCAAACCGTTCGCCTTCATCCAGTTGTCCAGATACATCTTCAACGCCACTGCCTGGTTGTGCTCTTCATCCTTTGCACCAAACAGCAGCGTGACGCGATGGCGCTCCGCACGCGTAATCAGCGGTTGCCAGAACGACTTGTGCTTGTCGAGTTCGGTGGCGTAGCGATGACGGAAGGCTTCCCAGCACGCAGGATCGTGGCCGAACCACTTTCGCAGCGCCGTGCTGGGGGCCAATTCCTTCGCCCATATATCCAGCGCCGCATCTTCCTTTTTCAGGCCGCGCGGCCAGATGCGGTCCACCAATACGCGATAGCCATCTGAATTAGTGGCGGGTTCGTAGATGCGTTTGACGGCGATGCTCACGGATGGCCTCCTGGCGGTTACTACGTCCGCCAAGCATACGCCCCGGCCATTCAAACAATGTGATCGAGCTCTAGAGCTCTTGGATACGGGTGACCTTGGCCCGCCGCATCAACCACGCAACACCGCGCAAATCGGCAATGCCTACCCACAAGCGATCGAGCATGCCGTACTTGGATTTGCCGGCCGTGCGCGGGCGATGCCCCACTGGCACGCTCTGGCTTTGGAAGCCGGCGCGCTTGACCAGCGCCGGCAAATAGCGATGCATGTGGTCGAAGTACGGCAAGCGCAGAAACACGTCGCGCTCGAACAGCTTGAGACCGCAGCCTGTGTCCGGCGTGGCGTCGCGCAGCATGCGCGAACGGACCGCATTGGCGATCTTGGAAGAGATGCGCTTGTTGAAGCTATCGCGGCGCGTGGTCCGCCAGCCGGCAAAAAGTTTTATGTCCTGCCCGGCCGTATCGCGCGCGGCAAGCAGCTTGGGGATATCGGCCGGATCGTTCTGGCCGTCGCCATCGAGCGTCGCAACCCATGGCGAACGCGCGGCGTGCACGCCGTTCCATACCGCCGTGCTCTGCCCGCTGCGCGTGACGTGATGCAGCACGCGCAGTTCCGGGTAACTGGCCTTCTGCGCTTGCAGAACCGCACGGCTATCGTCGCTGGAATCGTCGTCGACATAGACGATCTCGAAGTCCACCTTGCCGCGCAAGGCAGCAGCGATTTCGGCGAGCAGCGGGGGAATGTTGTCGCGTTCGTTGAAGACGGGCACGACGACGGAAAGTTGCGGCATGGAAAGTTAGCCTTGTAAAACGAATTGGTTTTAAGCCCCTCTCCCACCGGGAGAAGAGTCTGGGGTAAGGGTTCGGGCAGCGCGCGTTTTAAAACTATGCGTGAGTTTTGTTACGGCGCTTCGAACGTACCCTCACCCCGCCCCTCTCCCAAAGTGGAGAGGGGCGTGTGATCTGCGATCAGCGCAACTTACCCAGAATCCCGTCCAGCTCGTCATTGCTGTGGTAATGGATCACCAGCTTGCCGCGCCCGCCGCGGCCATGCGCCACTTCGACTTTGGTGGCGAAACGCTCGGCCAGTTCCCGTTCCAGAGCGTCGATGTTCGGATCGCGCGCCGGTGCGCTCTTGGCCTTGCCCTTGGGCGCGGTCTGCGCTTTGCGGGCGGCGTCTTCGAGCTCGCGCACGCTCCAGTTGTTGCGCGCCGCTTCCAACGCCAGTGCTTCGGCCTGGTATTCGGGCAGGGTGAGCAGGCAACGGGCGTGACCCATTTCCAGCTTGCCATCGTCCAGCAGGCGCTTGATCGACGCGGGCAAGTCGATCAGGCGCAGCATGTTGGAGACGGCGGCGCGCGAACGGCCTACCGCATCGGCAGCCTGTTGATGGGTGAGATCAAAATCGTCGATCAGGCGCTTGATGGCGTCGGCTTCTTCCAGCGGGGTGAGATCCTGGCGCTGGATGTTTTCGATCAACGCCATCGCCGGCACGGCGACTTCGGGTACGTCCTTGACCAGTGCGGGAATGTCGCTGAGCTGGGCGCGTTGCGCCGCACGCCAGCGGCGTTCGCCGGCAATCAGCTCGTAGCTGTTCTTGCCGATGGCACGCACCACCACCGGTTGAATCAAGCCTTGTGCGCGGATCGACGCGGCCAGTTCATCCAGCGCTTCGTCGTTCCAATGGCGGCGCGGCTGGTATTTGCCGGGTTGGATGTATTGGATGGGCAGCGTGCGCAGCTCGCCTTCCTGCTCGATCACCGAGGGCGCGCCGGTATCGCCGCCGCCAAGCAGGGCATCGAGCCCGCGTCCCAGTCCACGTTTCTTCGCGGCAGACATGCGTAGTGCTTACTCCTGGTCCAGGTGTGCCGAGGCTTCGACTGAGGATTCCTCAGGGGTGTCGCCATGCATGGCATGCAATGCCGCCACCGCCGCCTGCGAACCGCGTTCGCGACGGATGATTTCGCCGGCCAGGCCGATGTATGCGATGGCGCCGCGCGAGCTGCGATCGTAGAGATGGATGGGCTGGCCGTGGCTGGGCGCTTCGGCGAGGCGTACGTTGCGCGGAATGATCGAGCGCAGCACCTTGTCGCCGAAATGCTGGGTGAGCTGCGCGGAGACTTCGTTGCCGAGGTTGTTGCGCACGTCGTACATGGTGCGCAGCAGGCCTTCGATTTCCAACTGCGGATTCAGGTGCTGACGTACCGCTTTCACCGTGTCGAGCAGGCTGGAAAGACCTTCCAGCGCGAAGTATTCGCACTGCACCGGAATCAGCAAGCTGTTCGCTGCGGTGAGCGCATTGACGGTGAGCAGGTGCAACGTCGGCGGGCAGTCGATCAGGATGATGTCGTATTTGCCGGCGACTTTTGCGAGCTGTTCCTTCAGCCGGTTCTCGCGTGCCAGCGCATCCATCAATTTCAGTTCGGCAGCGGTGAGATCGCCGTTGCCAGGCAGCAGGTCGTAATGCGCTTCGGTGGTGACGATGGCTGTGTCGATCGGCGCTTCGGCCAGCAGCACTTCGCAGCCGCTGGGCGAGGCTTCGTGCTTGTCCACGCCGGATGCCATGGTCGCGTTGCCCTGCGGATCGAGATCGATCAGCAGCACTTTGCGCTTCGCCGCAGCGAGCGCTGCAGCGAGATTGACAGCGGTTGTGGTTTTGCCGACGCCACCTTTCTGGTTGGCGACAGCGATGATACGGGCCATGTCTTGTCCGGTACCGAGGGCGTATTCGAAAGGACGGCTAGATTAGCAGGAAGGGGGCGGCAAAGCCTGATGTATTCAGGTGTTTGCGCGCTCCAGCACAACGAGGTGGCGCTCCGCCGTGCCTAGTCCGGGCACCGCCAGCGCATGGATGGTACGCACGGTAAAGGCGGGCGATACGTCAACAAGCTCATCGTCCGGTGCTTTGCCCTTCATCGCCAGCCAGAGGCCGCCGGGCGCCAGCAGATGGCCGCCCCAGGCAAGCATGTCCGCCAGGCTGGCGAAGGCGCGTGCCGTGATGCAGTCGAAATGGCCTTCCACATCTTCGACGCGTGATTGCAGCGCACGTACGCCTTCCAGTTTCAGGGCGCGGATCGCTTCTCGCAGGAAGCGCACCTTCTTGCCATTGGAATCCACCAGCAACACCTGCCGGCCCGGCGTGGCGATCGCCAGCGGGATGCCTGGCAGGCCGGGGCCGGTGCCGAGGTCGGCCAGTGTTTCGCCCTGGACATAAGGCAAGATCGCCAGCGAATCCAGCAGGTGCCGGGTCACCATCTCCACTGGATCGCGGATCGCCGTGAGGTTGTACGTGGCGTTCCAGCGTTCCAGCAGGGCGAGGTAATCGAGCAAGCGCGGTACGGCCTCGGCCGGCAGCGTGAGACCAAGCGCGGTGATGCCCCGTTCGAGCTGGACTTGCAGGGCGGAGCGGTCAGTCATCGCTGTTCCTCGGGACGCGTGGAGTGGTCGTAGGTTGGGGTGAAAACCCCAACATTGCCATGCCTGCAGCCTTAAAACGGGCTCGCCAGCGCGGACAAAAAAGAAGACCCGCCGCAGCGGGTCGAGCTTTCAGATTCCCCTGAGCCGGTGCTTCTTGGGCAGCCTGGCCAGATTCGGTTTTGCTTAGGCGGCGGCGTCCAGTTCCACGCGGGTCACCATCACGCCGCGCTCGCGCAGCTGCTGGTTGAGGCTGGTCTTGAGGCGGCAGGCAACGTCACGGCGTTGCTGCTGGTCGGTTTCGTTCTCGGTCTGCAGTGCCTGCTGTACGCCGCTGCGGATGAGCTGGTCGGCGCTTTCGATCACCGCGTCGGCACGTTCCGGTTCCAGCACCTGCCAGTAGACGGTGCCTTGCACAGGCGTGGCTTCGGCAAACGACGCATCGAAACGCATCACGCGGCCACTGAGATCAATGCGATGGCCGACCCGGTCGACCAGCGGCAGCACCACGTGAGTGCCCGGCTGCAGCAGACGCACCGGCTTGCCGTTGCGGTAGAGGCTGTAGACCTGTCCCGCCGGCACACGCTTCACCGCTACGGCGGCTAGTGCGAAAACCACGATGATGGTGAAGGTGAGGACGGTCATGACCTGTTAAAACAATCAGTTAACTGCGATTTCTAAAAACTTTACGGAGCAACATTCTACAGGCGCATGTCGAACGTTGGATTAATTCTAATTTAACGCCTGAAATTTTGTCTCCGCAACCCTTTTTATGAGCAAATCTTTAACGCTTGCTCATGGTGAACTTGATGCATCGTCCATGCCGTAAGCCGACCTGCATCGACTCACCGATTAGGGCTGTGACCCAACGCACATCGCCCCGCCGATATGTCTATCGGCGGGGCGATGGGGTGGCTGAAGTGCTTGTAGTGCTTAGAACTTGCCGGCGCGGAAATCGGCGATGGCCTGGTGGATCTGCTCCGGTGTGTTCATCACGAACGGACCGTAGCGCGCGACCGGCTCCTGCAGCGGCTGGCCGGCCACCAACAGCACGCGGGCCGGGGTGTCGCGGCCGGCAATGCGCACGCTATCGCCCTTGGAGAGCACTGCCAGTTCGCTGCGCGCGAGCTTCTCGCCGGCTACCTGGGCATCGTTGCCGTCGAAGACATAGGCGAAAGCATGGTGGCCTTCCGGCAGCGGGATCTCGATGCCGGCACCGGCTTCGACGGCGATATCCAGGTACACAGGCGCGGTGACAATTCCGGACACTGGACCGGTAGCGTCACCAAAATGGCCAGCAATGACCTTGAGCGTCACTCCATCGACCGGGTGCACAACAGGAATGTGTTCTGGATCAATATCCTGGTAGCGCGGCTCGGTCATTTTTTCCTTGGCTGGAAGATTCACCCACAGCTGGAAGCCCCACATCAGGCCGTTTTCCTGTTGCGGCATTTCCGAATGCAGGATGCCGCGCCCGGCAGTCATCCATTGCACGCTGCCGGGCTTCAGATCCCCCCGGTTGCCGTGGTTGTCGCCGTGCTGCATGTGGCCGGCCAGCATGTAAGTCACTGTCTCGAAACCGCGATGCGGGTGTTCCGGAAAGCCGGCGATGTAGTCATTCGCCTGATCGGAGCGGAATTCGTCCAGCAGCAAAAACGGGTCGAGCATGTCGAGACCCGGCTGGCCGATGATGCGTTTGAGTTTCACGCCCGCACCGTCGGAGGTGTCGGTACCGCGGATGCGGCGGAGAATGCTGCGTTCGGTCATGGTGTGCTCCTATCAAAAGGATCTGGCGCACATGATGGTTGTGCCGGGGCGTGAGCCCAAGAGCGCTAGGGAGAACGGACTGTTTCAGGAAGTGCACGCGCTCTTATGCGCTTTCCCGAAAGCCCTGCTCCTTCACTCCAACCCTCTCCAGAGGGGAGAGGGAAGGAAAAAGACTCAATGCACCCAATGCCCACTGCGTTGCCGCGGCGGTACTTGGTGTTCGGTCTTGACCTCGTTCGCACGATGCAGCGCATCCAACTCGGCTTCGGTGGCGGGATGCTCGTCCCAATAATGATTGACGGCGGCCAGCACCGCAGGGAGCTGCGCGAGGCAGTCGTCGTACTCCTCATCGGTGAGTTTTTCGAACTCGGCTTCGGCGCTCAGGATGCCTTCGTCCACGGCCAGGGCCATCACCGGGCCGAGTATTTCCATCAACGGCGGATCATCCGCCAGACGCTTTTCCCACAGCGATGCGCGCAGATCGATGCCGCGGCTGAAGCCTTCGCACCAACCGGCGGCCGACAGTGCAGGGCCGGCTTCGGTATCCACTTCGCCGAGAATCGGCTCGTAGGCATCCACGTCCAGTTCGGCGCTGATCGAGTCATTGAGTTTGGCCAGCAGCGCCAGCACGCGATTGCCTTCGTCTTCGTCAGCAAACGGTTCGTGCAGCACTTCAGGCAGCCATTCTTCGGGCAGCACCTGCGTGGGCCCGACGACAAGGGCGCTCAGCAAGCCATGCACGCCGTCGAGCAGCAGATGGCCTTCGCCTTCCTGAGCGTGCGAACGCAGGTAGGCGTCGAGTTCGTCCAGTTCGCTATCGTCCAGCGAACTGGGCCAGTTGGTCTTGGTATCGCTCATCGTCATTCAATATCCAGTTCTACCGTGACTGGAGTGTGGTCGGAAGGCCGCTCCCAACGCCGCGGCTCGCGGTCGATAGTGGCAGCCCTGGCCGAGGATTTCAGGGCATCGCCAAGCAGGATCAAGTCGATGCGCACGCCCATGTTGCGCCGGAACGCGCCCTGCCGGTAGTCCCACCAGCTGAAATGGCTGCCCGCTTGTTCAAACAGCCGGAAGCTGTCATGCAAGCCCATGTCTGTGATGGCTTTTAGGGCAGCGCGCTCGGGCGGAGAGCAGAGCACTTCCTCGCCCCATGCGATGGGGTCGTACACGTCACGATCGTCGGGCGCGATGTTGAAATCACCAAGCACGACCAGCTTGGGGTAGCGCTTGATTTCGTTTGCCAGGAAATCGCGCACGCGCTCCAGCCAGTGCAGTTTGTAGGTGTATTTTTCATCGCCCACCGCTTTGCCGTTGACGACGTAGAGATCGACCACGCGCACGCCGCCGATGGTGGCGGCGAGAATGCGCCGCTGCGGATCGTCCAGACCCGGAATATCGGTGAGCACGTTCTCGAAGTGGAAACCCTTGTCGTTGCGGGCCAGGATCGCTACGCCGTTGTAGGTTTTCTGCCCGGAGTAGATCGCCTGATAGCCGGCAGCGGCCAGCTCGTCGACGGGAAACTTGGCGTCTTCCAGCTTGGTTTCCTGCAGCGCCACCACGTCCGGATGCGCATCGGACAACCACTGGGTGAGGTGCGGAATGCGCACCTTCAGCGAATTCACGTTCCATGAGGCGATTTTCATGGGGCCGGATTGTACGGGATGACGATGACGTAAACGGCCTGCCTCGGCCAGGCAGTGCCTTCATGCACATGGGGAAGACGGGGCCCAGCTGCTAGCGTTGGGGTTTTCGTGTGCCTGGGGAACGTACCGTGATGCTGAAACCGTCCCGTCTGCTGCTGCCGTTGCTGGCGGCATTTCTTGCGCCGGTCGCGCTGGCCGACACGCGCGGCGCCACCGATCCGCGTATCGAAGCCCTGCTCACCGAGCTGGGCAAGGTGCGTCATATCAACGAGGTGGCGCTGTCACCGGACGGGCAACATCTGGCCTGGGTGGTGGATACCCAGGACAAGCCCAGCATCATGCTGGCCGATACGGACGGCAAGCATGCGCACAGCATCGGCCTGGCCAGCAAGCCCGGCGTATGCAGCGAGAGCAGCCTGGCCTGGGCACCGGATTCGCGCCACCTGGCCTTTCTGTCCAACTGCGCCAGCACTCGTACGGGCATGGGCGGCAACAAGCAGCCGGATCTCTACGTGCTCGATGTGTCATCGCAGGCAAAGCCGGAGCGCCTGGCTGCACTGGATGGCTATGCGAACGCGCTGAGCTGGTCGCCGGATGGCAAGACGCTGGCTTTCCTTTACGTGGAAGGCGCCACGCGGCGCGCCAGCGCGCTCGCGGCAGCGAAGCCAGCGATCGGCGAAATCGGTGTGGAAGGCATCGAAGTGCAGCGTATTGCCACGGTACCGGCGCAGGGCGGATCACTGCAGCAAATTACCCCGGCAACCAGCCATGTCTACGAGTTTGCCTGGGCGCCGGATAGTGCACGCGTGGCATACGTAGCCGCGCCACCACCGGGTGACAACAACTGGTGGATTGCACAGCTTTACGTGCAGGCCGCGCAGCCGAACGCCTCGCGCACCGCATTGGTCGATCCGAACACGATGAGCGGGTCGCTGCATGGTTTGCAGATCGCATTGCCACGCTGGTCGCCAGATGGTTCGCGTATCGCGTTTATTGGCGGCTTGATGAGCGACCAAGGTTTTACGGGGGGCGATCTTTACGGCGTTTCAGCATCGGGCGGCGCACCGGTCGATCTCACGCCTGGCATCCATGTCACCCCTTCGTGGTTCACATGGAGCTCGCCGCAGTCGTTGCTGGTTGACCAGATCAGCAACGGTCAAGCGCAATTGGCTGAATATTCGATCGGTCCCAAACAGGCGAAACAGCAGCGCGTGCTATTCACGGCGGCGGGCTATGTGGGCGATGGCACGGCCATATTGGGACTGTCTTTCTCCGCCGATCATCGCCAAGTTGCCTTCATGCAAACCTCCTTCGAGGCAGCGCCGGAAGTGTACGCAGGCACGGTCGGCAACGGGATGCCTGCCGCCGTAACGGCGATCAACGCGAGTTTCAAGCCGAGCTGGGGCAAGGTCGAGTCCGTGGAGTGGGACAACGAAGGTTTCCATGTGCAGGGCTGGTTGCTGTATCCGGCGCATTATGACCCCAGCAAGCGCTACCCGATGATCGTCAACATTCATGGCGGTCCATCCGGCGCGGAGATGCAGCTTTGGCCTTCCGTGGGTTATGGCGCCATACCGTTCTCCACCCTGGGCTATTTCGTATTCATGCCGAACCCGCGCGGCAGTTACGGCCAGGGCGAAGCGTTCGTGCAGGCCAATCGCAAGGACTTCGGCTATGGCGACTTGCGCGACACGCTGGCCGGCATCGATGCGGTGGAGAAAAAAGTTCCGGTCGACGACCATCGCCTGGGGCTGACCGGTTGGAGCTATGGCGGTTTCATGAGCATGTTCGTGCCCACGCAGACGCAGCGTTTCCGTGCCGTCGTGGCGGGAGCGGGCATTGCCAATTGGCAGAGCTATTACGGGCAGAACTCGATCGACAAGTGGATGATTCCGTTCTTCGGTGCATCGGTGTATGACGATCCGGCGGTATATGCGAAAAGCTCGGCGATCAACTTCATCAAGAAGGTGAAGACGCCAACGCTGATCGTGGTGGGTGAGCGTGATGCGGAATGCCCGGCGCCGCAGTCGTTCGAATACTGGCATGCCTTGCGCACGCTTGGCGTACCGACCTCGCTAGTGGTGTATCCGGGCGAAGGACATCATTTCAACAACCCGGCGAACCAACGAGATGTACTACAGCGCGCGTTGAATTGGTTTGAGAAATACCTGCCGCCACAGTGACCATGCCTACATGGCTGTCATTCCCGCGAAAGCGAGAATCCACTTTCAAGGATGCATCGGAGCAAGATGGATTCCCGCTTTCGCGGGAATGACGGCCCCCGGTTAGAGCGGGCTGTAGGCGTTAAAACAGTTCGCCTTGTGGAGACGGTTTGCGTGGCGCCACAAACCGCGATGTATCCAACTGCAACTCACGCGCACGACCAAAATGGTGACGTCTACACGCCACGTCAAAACGGCGCCGTAGTAGCTCCGCAAATACACCCTGGCCACGCATGCGCGTGGCGAAATTACTGTCGTAATCCTTGCCGCCATTGAGCTGTTGCACCAAGCTCATGACATGCTCCGCGCGCTGCGGTGCATGCACACCGAGCCACTCGCGAAACAGGGTTTTCAGTTCGTAAGGCAGTCGCAACACGGTGTAGCCGGCACAGCTTGCGCCAGCCGTGGCAGCGTGCTCGAGCACAGCTTCCATGTCGCGGTCGTTCAAGGCCGGAATGATCGGCGCCACCAGCACGCCAACCGGTACACCCGCGTCGGCGAGTGTGCGAACTGCTTTCAAACGACGATGCGGTGCGCTTGCTCGCGGCTCCAGCTTGGCAGCCAGATGGTTGTCCAGTGAATTCACTGAAATGAAAACTTGCACCAGCCGTTCACGCGCCATGGGTACCAGGATGTCGAGGTCACGCTCGACCATGGCGTTCTTGGTGACGATGGTGCATGGGTGATGGCATTCGGCCAGCACTTCCAGCGCGGCGCGCGTGATGCGCCACTTCTTTTCGATCGGTTGGTAAGGATCGGTGTTGCTGCCGATATTGATCGGACCTGGCACATAACCTGGCTTGGATAGTTCCGAGCGCAGCACGTCTGCAAGATTGCTCTTGGCACGCAGCTTGGTTTCGAAATCGAGACCCGGTGACAAGTTGAGATAACTGTGGCTGGGTCGTGCAAAACAGTATATGCACCCATGCTCGCAACCGCGGTAAGGATTCATGGCCACATTGAAGGCAAGGTCCGGAGAATCGTTGCGCGTGATCACGCTGCGCGCACGTTCCTCGATGACTTCGGTACGCGGGCGCGGCTGCTCTTCATCCAGCAAGGCGTGCTGCCAACCGTCATCTTCGGCGTGGTGCCGGATGCTTTCGAAGCGTCCTTCCGGATTGGAAGCGGCGCCGCGGCCTTTGAATGCGTGGGGAAGATCTGCCATCGCAGCATCATGCTCCCTGGCTATCTCAGCCAGTGCGACATTCAGGGTTGCCTGGCGGCTTTGATTTGCTGCGTCAGCCACGCACCCATGGTTGCCAGAGGATAGTTTTGTTCGAGCTGGCGGCGCATTTCGTCGAATACGGGTGATGAAATGGTCCATCCCAGTGGCAACGGGTAGTTGCCGGGGCAAAGCCGCAGATGCCAGAGCACGTCGCCTTTATCGGTATCGGCCGTATCGGTTTGCAGTGCTCCCAGCAATGCCAACCTCGCATACTCGCCGCGAGCAGCGCGCGTGTCCAGCAACGCCACGAGCGGCGCGGTGGCCTCGCCGTAACTGTTCAATTCGGTCGGACTTGGTGTGCGTGGACACGCTGCCGAATAGAGCGGCAGTGGATGCTCGGGATCGTGCGCATCGATGAAATCGCGCAGGCTGGGATCATTGCTGATATGCAGCACGATGACGTGGATCGGCTGCGCGATGGAGGCAGCGATGGCATGCAGGCGCTGCATCACTTCAAGCAGCGTTGTCGCACCTGAGTTCTCGAAATAGCCGCCGTCCACCAGCTGAAATCCTGCTGGCGATAGTGATGGGTTAGTACCTGCGGTCTGTAGCGTGCCGGCAGGACTTAAATAGGTGAAGCGTGCGCTGTTGAACACTGCTTCGCTAAGCGGTATGCGTGGATCCAGCCACATCGAACCGTCGTAAGCCGTGGTCCAGGGGCTATGCGCAAACGGGCTGAAAGGATCTTGGATGAAGCGCCAGCCTTGCCCGACCGTGGCGCTGTTGAAGAATAATGCGGGCGTGTTCGTGTTGATCTCGCCACTTTCGCTTTCATATAGCTTGGAAAAGGGTTGTGCTAGCGCGTTGATGCCTTGTTCCTGCGCAGCTTGCTCCCACGCTCGCGTGAGTGCACGACCGCGATCGTCGAACCAGGCACCGGGCAACCAGCGTTGCGTGAAGTCGATGAACCATGCATTGGCCATCACCGGTGCGAGGAAGTCGTGATCAAGTATTCGCTCGCTGCGTGCTTGCGCCGTTGCACCGGTTCCGGGCGCCACGCTTAACGCAGCGACATAGGTAGCCAGACCAAAACTGCCGCCTGATACACCGCTGCCGGCGAACATGTAACGCTCGAGCATCGGTTCACCACCATTCGGCGGCAACGCCAGGTCGACCTGAGCGGTAAATTCGCTCAGCACCATTGCAGTCCATGCGGCACTGCGCAGTCCGCCACCTTCGGCGGAAACCAGGATCACCGGACAAGCGTGGTGTGGCGTACAGCGGCTTTGCAACCATGCCTTGGCGTACGCATCGAAGCTTGGCCGATGATCGGCGGGTGGCGGTTCGGGTCGCTGATGCGTGCTCATGTCCGGGTACTGGCGCACGCGATGGTTGTCGTTGAGGTGCGCTGCATGCAATGTCAGCGACATCAGTACCATCAGGCTCAACAGCGGTACACCATGCCGATCCACGAGCATGCAGAGAAATCCTCCGCTCATGCAGAAAAAGCTCACCGTGATCAGCGCTACGGCCAGCGACCCCATGCCGTCGAACTGACGTGGCTGAATTGCCACCAGTACGGTAATGAGCACATTCAAGATCAGCACTGCCAGAAAGATGCCAAGTGGCACAGTGCCCAAGGCGGTGATCGCGGTGACGCGCAGTTCGATGGCCTTGGCCGTGCGCTCGGCGGCAGCATCCAACACGCGCTGGCGCCCAATGAAGAACACGATCATCGCCGCTGCAACCATCAACAAGCCCGCGCTGCGCAGATCGCGCCGCATGCATGGTGTGTGGATGGCACATGCGGGGTGCGGGGTGCGTAGCGCCATCAGGTAGCCGTACAGCACCAACAACGGCACGACGATACCGAGTAGCCGCGGTATCCATCGCCTCAGTCCAGCTGCACGCGGGTTCTGCAGTGCAGGCCAACGCGGATAAGTCAGGCGATAGGCGTTGTGCGTGGCGTACCAGACGGCGAGGCCAGCGAGCGCACTCGTCGCCAGCAGAAAGATGTAGCGCGTGCTGCTGGGATCCACCCACAGGGCGATCAGGAACAATTCGGTGGCCTGATCCACGTTGGTGATGACAATAGTGGCAAAGGCCAGCACCAGTAGGGAAACGCGGATCGGCTTGCAGTGATCCAGGCCGATGCCCAGCCAGTCGACGATGTCCGTCCAGGCCAGCCGCTGCCGTTGCGGCGTGGGTGAGGATGGATTCGGCTCAGCCATTGTCTCCCTTGCCTTAACCCTATCCGATAAGCGCCTATCTTACGGGCCGAAGGTGTGTCCGGCCGGTGGATGGCATCGCAATTCCGGTGCGGCGGCGGACGTATGATGGAAACCGTTTCGGGGGAATGGCTTCAGGGGCTGGTGATGCGCTGGTTATGGCTGTTCGCGACGCTGTTGTCGTGGGTGCTTTGCTTCACGCGGCATGGGCCTGGTGCGATGGCGTTCTGGCTGTTTGTCGGCGCGATCGCGACCACGCTCGGCTTTGCCCAGGCACGCATCGAAGCAAATGCGCGGCCCGAGAGCGTGCTCGATCTGACTCATCTTCATAAGCATCGCGACAAACCTCCGCAGGCGTGATTGCTGCATCGCAACTTTGGCGGTTCAGCCGTCCAAACGCTACACTCGGGTGGTTGACACCGCTTGATCGTGCCAAGCGGTCACCCACTGAGTGCGCTCCCGGCAAACCGGTGAGCAGGAGGCTGATATGTCAAAGGTTTATCCGGTCGATCCCGCTTTTGCCGCCAAGGCGCGCATTCGCAAAGCTGATTACGAGAAGCTGTATGCCGAGTCTGTGAAGGATCCCGAAGGTTTTTGGGGCCGCATCGCCGAAAGGCTGGAATGGGCGAAGAAGCCCACTCGCATTCGCGACGTTTCCTACGATCCGCAGAACTTGCACATCCGCTGGTATGACGATGGCCAGCTCAATGTATCGGCCAACTGCCTGGATCGTCACCTCGCTACGCGCGGCGACAAAACGGCCATCATCTTTGAAGGTGACGATCCTTCCGAGTCACGCCGCATCAGTTATCGCGAGCTGCATGCGGAAGTGTGCAAGTTCGCCAACACGCTGAAGCATTTGGGCGTCAAGAAAGGTGATCGCGTGGCGATTTATATGCCGATGATTCCGGAGGCGGCGGTGGCGATGTTGGCGTGCGCGCGCATCGGTGCGGTTCACTCGGTGGTATTCGGCGGTTTCTCGCCTGATTCGCTGGCCGGTCGTATCGCCGATTCCACGGCAAAGATGGTGATAACGGCAGACGAAGGTGTGCGCGGCGGCAAAAGGATTCCGCTCAAGGCCAACGTCGACGCAGCGCTTGAACGCCCCGGCACGAACAGTGTGGAAACCGTGGTCGTGGTGCGCCGCACGGGCTCGGCCGTGCCGATGCAGTCACCGCGCGATCGCTATTACCACGTGCTGATGGAAGGGCAGTCGGCTGAATGCCCCGCGGAGCCGGTGGAGGCGGAACATCCGCTTTTCATCCTGTACACCTCCGGTTCCACCGGCAAGCCCAAAGGCGTGTTGCATACGTCGGGCGGCTACCTGGTCTATGCAAGCCTTACCCACGAATGGGTGTTCGACGTGCGTGAGGACGATGTTTATTGGTGCACCGCCGACGTGGGCTGGGTCACCGGGCATAGCTACGTGGTCTACGGTCCGCTTGCCAACGGCGCGACGACAGTGATGTTTGACGGGGTGCCGAACTATCCTGATTTCAGCCGCTTCTGGCAGGTGGTCGACAAACACAGGGTGACGCTGTTCTACACAGCGCCGACGGCGATTCGCGCGCTGATGCGTGAGGGCGAAGGTCCGGTGAAGAAGTGTTCGCGTGCCAGTTTGCGGTTGCTTGGCTCGGTGGGCGAACCGATCAATCCGGAGGCCTGGGAGTGGTATCACCGCGTGGTGGGCGACGAGCGCTGCCCGATCGTAGATACCTGGTGGCAGACCGAAACCGGTGGCATCTTGATTACGCCGCTGGCCGGCGCGATCGATACCAAACCTGGCTCGGCGACGCTGCCGTTCTTTGGCATCAAGCCCGCGGTGGTGGATGCCGGCGGCGCGGTGCTGGAAGGTCCGGCGGAAGGCAATCTACTGATCACCGATTCCTGGCCTGGCCAGATGCGTACGGTGTATGGCGACCATCAGCGCTTCATCGATACCTACTTCAAGGCCTATCCCGGCAGCTATTTCACGGGCGACGGTGTGCGTCGCGATGAGGATGGTTATTACTGGATTACTGGCCGCGTCGATGATGTGATCAACGTTTCCGGCCACCGCATCGGTACAGCTGAGGTGGAAAGCGCGCTGGTCGCGCATCCCAAGGTGGCCGAGGCAGCGGTCGTGGGTTGTCCGCATGAGATCAAGGGCCAAGGCATCTACGCCTATGTCACGCTCGTCGCCGGTGAACAGGGCAGCGAAGAGCTGCGCAAGGAGTTGGTGGCCTGGGTGCGCAAGGAAATCGGGCCGATTGCTACGCCCGACTACATCCAATGGGCGCCCGGTTTGCCGAAGACGCGTTCGGGCAAAATCATGCGCCGCATTCTGCGCAAGATTGGTGAGAACCAACCCGACCAGTTGGGTGATATCTCCACGCTTGCCGATCCGGCAGTGGTGAAGAATCTGGTGGATGAACGGTTGATTCGCTAAGCGATCGCCATGCTTTCTCTCTCCGAGAAGGGAGAGATAGCGCGCTTGTACCGAGCCACATCATTCCGGCAGCATGCGCGCATGCGAACGAATCAGGGCCAGGATGTTGCCGGCATCGCAGCCGGATTGGGCGAAGGCCAGATTCATATTTGGCAGCTTCGCTATAACCGGTCATGGCGGCGAGCGCCGTTGCACGCGTTGTTGGCCAATTACCTGGGTTTGCCAGCGGACGCCGTGACCTTCGTGGAAGGTGAGCATGGACGGCCGGAATTGGCCGAGCCGCTGGATCGCTGGTTGCAATTCAATTGGTCGCATAGTGGGGACACGGCGGTTATCGCGGTGGCACGCGGATGTGTGCCTGGGATCGATATCGAACAGCTCCGACCGCGACCGCGCGCCATGCAGCTTGCCGAGCGCTTTTTTCATCCGGAAGAAACCGCTGCCTTGGCGGCATTGGACAAGTCACAGCAGGAATACGCTTTCCTGCAACTTTGGACGGCCAAAGAGGCGGTGCTCAAGGCTCTAGGCCACGGCATCGCATTTGGTCTGAACCGGTTACGGTTGGCGGTAGCACCTGCTTCGCCATGCCTGCTCTGGCTTGATGGCGACGAAGCCTCACGATGGCAACTTCATTCGTTATCCGCAGGCAAGGGCTATGTCGCCAGCGTAGCCTGGCGGGGGACGACCAGGGACATGGAATACTGGACACTTGCCGACGACGGCTGATCGGAGCACTGTGTCCGACCCACGATTTTTCTTTGGCCTCCATGACCCTGCTCAGCGTCAATCTCAACAAGATCGCCGTTCTGCGCAATTCGCGCGGTGGCAACGAACCTGATATCGCTCGCGCTGCGGCGACCTGCATCGAGGCCGGCTGCGGCGGCATCACGGTACATCCGCGTCCGGACTTAAGGCATGTGCGCCCCAACGACGTGCGGTTGCTTGCAAGCATCCTGCGCGGACGCGTTGAGTACAACATCGAAGGGAACCCGTTTGCACCTCCACGCGGGGAATATCCCGGGCTGATTGCGCTTGCTCGCGAAGTACGGCCGACCCAGGTAACCCTGGTGCCGGATAGCGACGGACAAATCACCTCGGATCACGGTTTCGAGCTTGCGCAAGATGCGGAGCGTTTGCGTCCCGTCGTAGACCAGTTGCGCCAGCTAGGTTGCAGGGTAAGTCTGTTCGTCGATCCGGGTGCCACGGGTTTCGAACATGCTGTGGCACTTGGCGTGCAGCGTGCGGAGATCTACACGGGCCCGTATGCTCATGCTTTTGCGGAAGGTGATGCGAAAGAACAGCTGGAACTATGCGTGGAGACGGCACGACGTGCGCAGCAAGCTGGTTTGGCTGTGAATGCAGGGCATGATCTCAGTCAAGCGAACCTCGGTACGCTACGCGTCGCTATTCCTGGGCTGGCTGAAGTATCCATCGGGCATGCATTGATTGGCGAAGCTTTGTATGAAGGGCTTGCCAATACGGTGCGTAATTATCTGCAGATTCTTCGCTGAGGTTTGGCGGTTTAGACGGCTATTTGTTTTAAGCCTGTATAAAGATGATAGTTCGTGGGCTTGTAGCCTCAGAATTCGTTTTCTCTATCTCGTCATCAAAAAAGAACCCCCGCTTTCGCGGGGGTTCCGTGGGTAACGCCTGAGCTATACGGTTGAACTGTTCCGATTCAACCGCCGCTTGTTACTGTCCACTGCTATCGGTAAAGCCGATCTTGTTCAGGCCATAGCTCTTCGCATCAGCCAGTACACGTGCGACCACCTGATAAGACACTTGGTCAGCCGCGTCGATCTGCACTTCTGGCTGATCCGCTTCGCTCTTGGTTGCAATAACCGCGATCTGCGTCTTCAACTGCTGCTCGTCCACCGGGGTATCGTTCCAGTAGAACGCGCCCGACTGGTCGATCTTCAGATGCACCGGTTCCGGTGGGTTCGTTGGCGGAACCACATTCGGATTCGGCTGCGGCAAGTCGATTTTGATCTTGTGAGTCATGATTGGTGCCGTGATCATGAAGATGATCAGCAGCACCAACATCACGTCGACCAGCGGCGTGACGTTGATGTCAGCCATGGGGCCTTTGCCACCACCCGTACTAAATGCCATGGCACATCACTCCTTACCGGTCGTCATGAAGCCGACGTGGACCATTCCCGAGTCCTTAGCATCGCCAAGCACCTTACGGACCATCTTGAATTCCGTATCCTTCGCAGCACGGATTTGAAGTTCGGGCTGCGGCGACATCGACGCGAACACCGCGAACTTCGCTTTCAACTCGGTCTCGGTGATCGGGTTCTGATCGTCATCAAGATACATCGAGCCATCGTCCTTGATGGCCAGGTCTCTCGGCGGCGTCAGCGGCGGCGTATCCGTGGTTTTCGGATTGGCCGTCGGCAACTTCACCGTGATCCGGTGCGACATCAGCGGTGCTGTGATCATGAAGATGATCAGCAGCACCAGCATCACGTCGACCAGCGGCGTGACGTTGATTTCCGACATCGGCGAGCCGGACTCGTTTCCGGAGCTCATCGCCATGGGTCAACACCTCACTTCTGAGTTTGAGCAACGCCTTCGACGCGCGCACCGGTAGCGAAGAAGTCGTGCAGGTCATGCGCGAATTCGTCGAAGCGGGCATAGGTCAGGCGATTGGAGCGGGTAAAGAAGTTGTAGGCAAGCACCGCCGGAATAGCGGTGAACAGACCGAACGCGGTCATGATCAGCGCTTCACCCACCGGGCCGGCTACTGCTTCCATCGAAGCATTACCGGAAGCAGCGATACGGATCAGGGCATGATAGATGCCCCACACGGTACCGAGCAGACCGATGAACGGTGCCGACGAACCTACCGTGGCAAGCAAGGTCATGCCACCTTCCAGACGCAGGCTTTCGCGTGCGACGGCCTGGCGCAGAGCGCGGTCGATGAATTCCGAACGGCTCAGCGATTCGGCCAGACGACCACCACTACTGGAGGCCTGCTGGTGATGCGCCACGGCCGAAGCGGCATCCAAAGCAATCTTCGAGAATGGTTCGCCCTTCGGCTGGGCTTCCAGTTCGCGAATGGCGTCCTGCGTCGAGTTGTTGGACCAGAAACCGTTGATCACGCCATCTGCGCGACCGCGGACGAGAGAATTGCGAACGGCATTGGCGATAATGAAGTACCACGAGGAAAACGACATCGCCACAAGTACCACGAACACGATCCACCCCAAGAAATCGAAGTTGTGGATCAGATCGCTGAAACCCATTTGCTGCATGGCCATCGCATTGGCGTTGCCACCCAGAGCCGGAGCGGCGTCGGACGGAGGAGTTTGTTGGAACATAAACGCTACCCTTAAGAAGTCAGGCGTGAACTGTAACTGTAATTGGGATTACAGCTGGTTAAGGTTGAAGGTGATCGGGATATCTACCGTCGATTCGACCGGCTTACCGTTCTTAATCTCAGCATTGAACCGGACCTTCTGAACCGATTCCATCGCTGCACGATCGAGCTCGCGGAAACCACTGCTTTGCTTGACCGTAACACTCTTCGGGCTGCCGTCGATGCCAACGATAACCTCGAGGATGACCGTACCCTCATGCCGCTGGCGAATAGCCTGCGGAGGATATTTCGGCTGCAGCTTGTCCCTGTAGGAGGGATCAACGCCTGCCTTGATATCCGAAGGCGGTGCCGGCGGCGCAGGCGGCGCAGGTGGCGGCGACGGAGCCGGATTGCTGGACGGCTCTTCCACAGCCGGCGGCGGTGCCGGCGGCGGCGGTGTCGGCGGCGGGATCACCTGCTTGATGACCTTCGGCGGCGGCTGCTTCGGCGGTTCCGGCGGCGGCGGCGGTGGCGGTGGCGGTGGAGGCGGCGGTTCGATGAAGTTCACCTGCACGATCTTTTCTTTCTGAACTTCCGCCGTTTTCGGGGGCGCCATCGGCGCGATCAGTATCAGGAAAGCAAACGCATGGAGCGCGATGGCTACCGCCAGCGCCCATGTGCGCCCCCAACTGAACGGCTTAGCGCCGGTTTCTTCGTTACTTGAGGCCATCTGTCGCTTTCAATGAGGAGCTAGTAATCGGAATGACATGGTCGCAGCATTCAGCGGCAAAAGTCCGCTCCCATAAGGGTGACATTTGCCACTGGACAACGCGGGAAAAGTCCAACGGTACAACAGCACATGGCGTTTGTATAGCTTTTGTGTAGGCGAAAGATGGCAATCTTTTTGGACGTCCATCTAACCAGCTATACGCTTTTGCCATGTAGCTTTTTATCAGCCGCCAATGTTGGCTTGCTTCAGCCATTTCTGGGCTTGAGCTTTGGTTTCCGGGTCCTTTTCGGCTTCCAGCACTGCTTCGGCAGCAGCAGCCTTATCCTTTAGGCCAATGTTCGCTTGAGCGAGTGCCATGTAGGCCTTGCCCTTATGCTTCACGCCTTTGCTGATGGCCTGCTGCAGCAGCGGCTTGGCCTTGCTGAATTCGTTCTGCGTAACGAGTGCGACGCCTGCCTTGTACGCTGGCTCACCGTCGCTCGCTAGCGGAATGGCCTTTTGATATGCATCGGCTGCTGCGTTCGCGTCACCGCCGATCATGTGGGCGTCACCCATCAAGGTGTAGTTATCTGCACTCGACTTTACGACGCCCTTGGTCATGCCTTCCTGCAGCACTTCCACGGCTTTGTCTGTGAGCGGACCTGGGTCTTGCGTGCTTTGGTCCTGCGCCTTGTTCATGTACAACTTGGCCAGGGTCACGTAGTCGCTCTCTGTGGTGAGCAAACCCTTCGATCTGCCGTCTTCCATCAACTTCAACGCGTCATCATATTTCTGCATCTGGATATCCAGACTTAGCGCGTTGTGAAAGCTGGTGGAATCAGTCGGTGATGCAGCAGCTGCTTGCTTGGCAATTTCAGCTGCTTTGTCTTTTTGACCGGAATCGTTATAGGCGAGCATCAGAAGCTGGTTCCAGCGCGGATCCGGCTTATCCGTCATCGACTGTGCTTTCTTGATGGCGGTAATCGCTTCTGGATACTTCTGCAAGCGGTAATAGGCTTCGCCTTCCATCGCATAAGATTCGGGCGTTTCTTTCTTGCCTTCCGAGCGCCACTTTTCTACCTGATCAATCGCCGGCTGATATTGCTGATTGAGTAGATAAAACGTGCCCAATTCGTATTCGAGCTGGAAGTATGCATCGTTGGGCAGAACACCGTTATCGAGCGAACGCTTGAGCAAATCGATGCCACCCGGCAAATCGTTGTTCATCGCGTGCACGCGAGCCAAGCCTTGCAATGCCATGGCTTGAACGTACTTGCTCTTGCTGTTGTCGATCAGCGGTTGCAGTAACTGCGTTGCTTGATCTTTGTTGTTCGCTTGCGCGGCATCGAGTCCTTTGTTGAGCGCTTCCTGTTCTTTCTTGTCCGTCAGATCCAGCTTGGGCTCTTTGCGAGTCGCGTTGGGATATTGTGGAGCCGCTTTTTGCTGATCGCCTGACGAGTTGTCGCTCGCTAGCGCCGGAGTGCTCGCCAACATCAGCGCAAGCGCAGCGCCAGCCAGCATCTTCAGGGAAGCGTGTTTCATAGCGTTCCTCAAATGGAGTCGAATTTCACGCACAAGCTGTGCGGGGGATCACTGAGATTAACCTGACCTTGCTATCGATAACAAGCTGCATCGCCGCATTAAAGTTTCTTTAAAATCAATTGGTTATGCCATTCTCACCATACGGCGCCGCATTGCGGACAGAAATCCGCCCCAAATGCGTGAGTAAAGATTAGACGAGCGCTGTGACGAGCGTGTGTATGGTTGTTTCAGCGTACTAATGCGTTAGTGCAATAGTTGTCGCTGCAACGTGCCGCGATGTTCGCGACACGTTGTCTACAGGTGAATCAGACGTCGAGGTTGGCTACCTTCAACGCGTTGGCTTCGATAAAGTCGCGCCGCGGCTCGACTGCCTCACCCATCAGCATCGAGAACATCTGGTCCGCTGCAATGGCATCTTCGATACCGACCTGCAGCATGCGGCGTGTTTCCGGATTTACTGTGGTTTCCCACAGCTGTTCCGGGTTCATCTCGCCCAGACCTTTGAAGCGCTGGATGGTGCGCCCTTTCTTTGCTTCTTCCAGCAACCAGACGCGCACATCGGCAAAGCGGATGACGCCACGTGATGCATTGCCACGACGGACTACAGCGTCTGCCTGGATCAGCCCAGCCAGTTGCTGGCTGATGGAGAGAATCGGTCGGAATTCGGAGCCAGCGAAGAACGGTTGCGGCAGCAGCCAGGTGTGGTTGAGGCCATGTTGCTCGCGCACGACTTCGATTGCGGCCGGTTGTTCACCATGAGCAGGGCGGAACGACAAGCGATAACGGGGCTTGCCTAGGCCGCTGGAAGCAAGATTTTGGGTGATGCCATCCAGCCACGTTTGCATGGCGGTCGCATTATCCCAGTACTGCGGCTGGATGGGTTGGTGCTCAACCATGGCCGTCAGGACGTTAGCGTCAAAACGATGTCCCAGGCGTTCGATCTGATCGAGCGCTGTCTGGTAATCGCGCAATAGTTTTTCCAACGCTTCGCCGCTGATGGACGGGGCGTCAGGGCTGCATTGCAATCCAGCGTTATCGACCGCATTGGAAATCAGATATGCGTTAAGTGCTGCATCGTCTTTCAGATACAGCTCCTGCTTGCCTTGCTTGAGTTTGTACAGCGGCGGCAAGCCGATATACACATGGCCGCGCTCGATCAGGTCTGGCATCTGACGATAGAAGAAAGTCAGCAACAGCGTGCGGATGTGCGACCCGTCTACGTCCGCGTCGGTCATGATGATGATGCGGTGGTAGCGCAGCTTGTCGGGGTTGTAGTCCTCTTTGCCAATGCCGGTACCCAGGGCAGTGATCAGCGTCCCGACCTCGGCGGAGGAAAGCATCTTGTCGAAGCGCGCTTTTTCCACGTTGAGGATCTTGCCTTTCAGAGGCAGTACGGCCTGCGTCTTTCGGTTGCGGCCTTGCTTCGCCGAGCCTCCTGCGGAGTCACCCTCGACCAGGAACAGCTCGCACAGCGAAGGATCCTTTTCCTGGCAATCGGCCAGCTTGCCCGGCAAGCCGGCGATATCGAGTGCGCCCTTGCGGCGGGTCATCTCGCGGGCCTTGCGTGCGGCTTCACGTGCACGCGCTGCATCTACCACCTTGACAGCGATGGCTCTGGCTTCGTTGGGGTGCTCAAGCAGGAAGTCACCGAGCTTTTCATAGACCACCTGCTCTACCACCGTCTTCACTTCGGACGAAACCAGCTTGTCCTTGGTTTGCGAGGAGAACTTCGGGTCAGGCACTTTCACCGACAGCACTGCGATCAGGCCTTCACGCATATCGTCCCCTGACAAGGTGACTTTGGCGTTTTTAGCCAGTCCTTCCTTCTCGATGTAGGCCTGGATGGCTCGTGTGAGTGCAGCACGAAAACCGGTTAGATGGGTGCCGCCGTCGCGCTGCGGAATATTGTTGGTGAAGCAGAACATCGTCTCCTGGTAGGAGTCGGTCCACTGCATCGCCAGATCGACCGTGATCGCATCCTGCTGGGCGGTGAGGCTGATCACGTTCGGGTGCAGTGCGGTCTTCAACTGCGCCAGGTGCTGTACGAAAGATTTGATGCCGCCCTCGTAGGCGAAGGTATCGCTGCGCCCTTCCCCGCGCTCATCACGCAGATCGATGGTGACCCCGGAGTTGAGGAAGGCTAGCTCGCGCAGACGCTTGGCGAGTATTTCGTAGTGAAACTCGATGTTGGAGAAGGTTAGCGGACTGGGTTGAAAGCGCACGGTGGTGCCACGGCGTTCCGAAGGGCCAATCTGCTTAACCGGATACTGAGGTTCGCCCAGCTTGTATTCCTGATGATATTCGTGGCCGTCGCGATAGATGGTCAGCCAAAGATGATCGCTGAGCGCATTCACCACGGACACACCCACGCCGTGCAGACCGCCCGATACTTTGTACGAATTCGCATCGAACTTGCCGCCAGCGTGCAATACCGTCATCACGACTTCAGCGGTGGAACGTCCCTCTTCCGGATGCATGTCAACCGGGATGCCGCGGCCATTGTCCTGCACGCTGACGGAACCATCGTCGTGAATGGTCACAATGACGTGATCACAGTAGCCAGCCAAGGCTTCGTCGATGGAGTTATCGACGACTTCGAACACCATGTGGTGGAGGCCGGTGCCGTCATCGGTATCGCCGATATACATGCCTGGGCGCTTGCGCACCGCTTCGAGGCCTTTGAGTACCTTGATGCTGTTCGAATCGTAGGATGCGTTCATGCAATAACCATGTTCCGACGCCAGTAATCCGCCCGGTGCGGCGCCATGAAGGCCGGGCTGGATGCAACCGATCAATTATAACAGGGGCGTCAATTGGCCCTGTTCCACGTGGAACATCCTGATGGGCTGATGCTCCAATACCCTTGGTAATTCCGTACCGGAAATGAGCACCTGGGCGGGAGTCGCACGTAAGCTGTTGACCACGGCAGCCTGATGAACCTGATCAAGCTCTGACGCCAGATCATCCAAGCAGACGATGGGCCACTCACCACGATGCCTTGCATCCAACCAAGCCTGCGCAAGTACGCAAACTAGGGCCGTTAGCTTCTCCTGGCCTCGGGAAAGATGCTCCCGTTGCGGGGCGAGTTGGAAGGATATGGACCAGTCCGCTCGATGCACACCTGACGTCGTGTGTCCCCTACTCTGGTCTCTAAATCGTTGAGAAGCCAGTACCCCTGCCAGATCCTCATTCTCAGCCCAGCCGCAGCGATAACGAAGCTCAACATACCCCAGCTCCGGCAGAAGCAGCGCGGCTTGCTCCTTTAGAAAGGGCAATAGCGCGTCGAGATAGGCCCGGCGCCATTGATCTATCAATGCGCCTGTCCGGCCCAGCTCCACCTCCCAGGGTACGATCAAACTCTCGTCAAACGCCGGCCCAGCGCGTAACAAGCTGTTGCGCTGCTTAAGCGCCCGTTGATAGCGCCGCCAGATAACCAAGAATTCGTGTTCCACGTGGAACACGCCCCAATCTAGGAAACGCCGCCGCTCCTCTGCAGCACCTGCTATCAACGCATGAGATCCGGGTTCAAAGCAGACAACCACACACTCTCGAATCAGCTCACCCAGGGGAACATCCGCCCCGTCGAGTCGGCCATCCCAGCGAGCACCTTCCCGCCCCAATCCCAGACGATGAGCTATACCGTCATCGTGCCGCACGACTGAAAAAATATTTAAACCGACCTCTCCCCTTTGCACCAGCGCTTCCCTCGCCCCACTGCGGAATGAGCGCCCGTGCGACAACAGGAAGGCGGCCTCGAGGACCGATGTCTTACCCGCTCCGTTTGCGCCAACCAGGACGTTAAACCCAGGCGCCAGCTCCAGATTCAGATCGCTAACGCACCGCAATTTCTGCAAATGCAGACGCTCAAGTCTCATGAACCCCTAAGCTCTCAAACGAAGACGCCGGAGCTTAAGGCTCCGGCGTCGTGAAGGCAGCAAATGCCTGTAGGTCACCATGAACTGCCAGGTCAGAGCCGCAACGGCATGATCACGTGGCGTGACTGCTCGTTTTCGTCCTCTTGTACTAGACAGCTTGATTGGGCGTCCCGGAGACTCAGCCGCGCCTTCTCGCCACGTAATGCAGCTAAGGCGTCAAGCAAATAACCAACATTGAAGCCCACCGTCAGATCCGAAACTCCAGTATCTGCCTCGACCTCTTCCACAGCTTCTTCCTGCTCTGGATTGTGCGCAACAATTCGAAGCTTGCTTGGCGAGAACTCAAGCTTCACACCACGGTATTTTTCGTTTGAAAGAATCGCCGCACGTTGCAAAGCACCACGCAGCACTTCGCGATCGAGCGTAGCGCGCTTATCTGCACCCAGCGGTATCACCGCTTCGTAATCCGGGAAGCGCCCGTCGATTAATTTGGAAGTGAATACCACCTCGCCACGGCGCACTCGCAGATGATTGCGTCCAAATTCCAGCTCAACAGAACCGTCGCCAGATTCAAGCAAACCAATCAGTTCGTTCACACCTTTACGGGGAATGATGATCTGGCGTCGCGCTGAAACCTTGCTCTCCAAATGCGTTTCCTTCAACGCAAGCCGATGGCCATCTGTCGCCACACAGCGCAGTGCATGTTCCTGCAGATCCAGCAACATCCCATTGAGGTAATAACGAACATCCTGGTTAGCCATCGCGAACGCGGTACGTTCCATCAGATCGCGTAACACCTCTTCCGGAAGGCTCACGCGTTCGACCAACTCGATTTCATCGATCGTCGGGAATTCGGTTGCCGGCAACGTGGCCAAGGTGAAGCGACTGCGGCCTGCATTCAACGCGACACGATCGCCGTTCTGCTTCAACTCGATCTTCGCACCATCCGGCAACGCACGTACGATGTCGAACAGCTTACGCGCGGGAATAGTGGTTTCACCGTCCACCAGCTTTTCGGCCTCGGTGGCGGCAACCATTTCGACCTCTAGGTCAGTCCCGGTAAAAGAAAGCTTGTCGTTACCGACTTTGACCAGAAGATTGGCGAGTACCGGCAACGTCTGACGACGCTCCACCACTCCGACAACCTGCTGCAAGGGTTTAAGCAGCGCTTCTCGTTGGATGCTGAATTGCATGTTTGTGCTTTCCCTATCTGCAGTTCTGTTTTTAAAAGAAGAGTGGTAGTAGCAGTTGAGCCCGTGGATAACTTGAAAACCCTAAATTATCCTTCTTTGACAAAGGGTTACAGAAATCTCCCTTGTGCCCTAAATACCTCGCGACTTGTGCATCGCCAGTGGATAACTTTGGCGCGTCAAGACGTCTTCATATTATCCACAGGATACCCGCCCGGTTTTCAAGCGCTTCTTCAACTTATCAACCGGTGAGTGTGCGAATGAGCTGTTCCCAATCCTGGCGCATGCGCGTGTCGGTCTCGCACAACTTGCGAATGGTGCGGCAGGCGTGCAGCACGGTCGTATGATCGCGGCCGCCGAAGGCTTCGCCGATCTCAGGAAGGCTGTGCTCGGTGAGTTCCTTGGACAACGCCATCGCGATCTGGCGCGGCCGTGCCAGTGAACGTACACGCCGTTTGGAAAGCAGATCCTGCAGGCGAACGCCGAAGTACTCAGCAACAATTTTCTGGATGTTTGGCACCGTTACCGCTTGCGCATGCGTCGCGAGCAGATCGCGCAGCGTTTCCTCCGCAAAATCGGTGGTGATTGGCCGGCCATAGAAATTGGCGCGGGCTGCGAGTGTGTTGAGTGCACCTTCCAGGTCACGAACGTTGGAGCGGATGCGCTTGGCCAATAGCATGGCCACGTCCTCGCTTACCTTCACGCTCTTGTCGTGGGCCTTTGCCAGCAGAATCGCCGCACGCGTTTCGAAATCCGGCGGTTCGATCGCCACCGACAATCCCCAGCCCAAGCGCGACTTCAAGCGCGGCTCGAGTTTGTCCACTTCTTTGGGATAACGGTCGCACGTCAGAATGATTTGCTGCTTGGATTCGAACAGGGCGTTGAACGTGTGGAAAAACTCTTCCTGCGTCGTATCTTTGCCGGCGAAGAACTGAATATCGTCGATCAGCAACGCGTCCACGGAACGGAAGCGCCGCTTGAATTCATCCATGCTCTTGGTACGTAAAGCCTCGATCATCGAACCCACGAATTGCTCCGAGCGCAGGTACAGCACCTTGAAGCCCGGATTGTGCTCACGCATCAGGTTGCCCGCGGCATGCATCAAGTGCGTCTTGCCCAAGCCGGTACCGCCGTACAAAAGCAGTGGGTTGTATGCACGCCCTGGATTCTGGGCCACCTGCATCGCAGCAGCTTTGCCCAATTGGTTGGACTTACCTTCAACAAAGGTTTCGAAGGTGTAGTGGGGGTCCAGGTTGTGGTGGAAATTCAGTGCCGCAGCTTCGGCCACGCCGGCCGAAGGAGACGGCTTGGGGGGAGGAGTGTGGCGGCCGTTCACCGGAGCGATGGCACTTGAGCCCACCTCGAGACGCACGAATAGACTCTGGCCGCTCAGCAAGGTCAGCACGGCCTCGATCCGCGGCAGGTAACGGTCGCGAACGACATCCAACGTGTAGGGATTGGGCGCGTAAAGTTGCAATCCGTCGGCATCTTCGCGTGCCTGCAATGGCATCAGCCAGGTATGCAGGTCCTCGGCGCTCAATTCACCTTCAAGACGCTCGAGACAGCGCCGCCACAGATCACTCATGGATACGTTCAACCACAGCAGGGGCGCTTTCGCGCAGGGTGGACCGGGAAGTCTACCAGCACCAACCCAGTAACTATCCACATGGATATCCACAAGTTGTTGCCACGACTGCAATTGACACGGGGCAGTCTCCTTCCGCATAATTTCCAACCTTTTTCACCCATTCATTAGGAGGAAGCCATGAAGCGGACCTTCCAGCCCAGCAAGCTCAAGCGCGCCCGCACGCACGGCTTTCGTGCTCGTATGGCCACGGCCGATGGTCGCAAGGTGCTCAATGCCCGTCGCGCCAAGGGCCGCAAGCGCCTGATTCCGTAAGCGATCGCGCCGATGGTCACCGCCGGCCTACCGCGCGAGGCGCGGATTCGCCGAGCCGGTGATTTCGCGCTCCTGCGTCAAGCCAGCGGTCGCTTCGGCGGTCGCTGTTTTTCTGTGCGCTATCGCCAGAACGAAGTAGGACATGCCCGCTTGGGCCTTGCCATTTCCAAGCGGGTTTCCAAACGCGCTGTTGATCGCAACCGCATCAAGCGGCTGATACGCGAATCATTTCGCCGCGCCCGCCATGCGCTGCCCCCGGTCGACCTGATGGTAATGGCACGCGAACAGGCCTGTACTTTGCCCGGTACCGTGCTGTTGGCCGAGCTGGATGCCCTATGGCGCAAATTGCCGCCGTTGAAGCGCGAAGGCGACACCTCCACAATGGCGTGCTGATCTCCCTTCTTTCCGTCCCCCTGGCCCGCCATGGCGGGGCCTCTTCCTGGATCGCTACGCGATGAATCAAACGCGCACCTTCCTTCTCTTCGCCTTGCTGGCCGTTGCCTATCTATTGTTCCAACAATGGGAACAAGATTACGGCCCGCATCCGCCCACGCCAGCCGTCGCATCGAACAATGGTGCAAACGGCAGCAACAACGTACCAGGCGCGACCCCTACTATTGCGAGTGGCAATGCTGGTGAAACAGGAGCAAGCCAGCTCGTCACCGTCACCACCGACGTCTTGCGTCTGACCGTCGATACGCGCGGCGGCAGCATCGTGCGATCGGAACTCCTGCAGTACCCGGTCACGCCGCAGACGAAGAAGGAGCCCCATCCGGCTCCGATCCGCCTGCTCGATGACAGCGCCAGCGACTACTTCGCCGCACAGAGCGGCCTGGTCAGCGCGGACGGCGCCGCACCCGATCATCGCGCGATCTTCCAGGCGGCGCAGACCAGCTACGAGCTCGCATCAGGCCAGGATGTGCTGAACGTCGACCTCAGCTGGACCGATCCTTCCGGCGTCAAGGTGATCAAGCGTTACACCGTGCATCGCGGAAGCTACGTGGTTGATCTTGATCAGCAGATTGACAACGGCAGCAGCAAATCCTGGGATGGCAACGCTTACCACCAGCTACAACGCGTCGACCGTCCTGCGCCGGTGTACAGCAATTTCCTGCAGCGTATTTCTGATCAGTCGCGCTATGGCTTCTTCGGTGCTGCGTGGTACAGCCCGGATCAGAAATTCAACAAGCTCGCCTTCGACAAGTTCGAAAAGGAGCCGCTGGATAAAAGCCAGATCACTGGCGGCTGGGTGGCGATGATGCAGCAGTACTTCCTCGGCGCGTGGATTCCGCCAGCGAAGGAAGCCAGCACTTTCTCCAGTGCGGTAGTGAATGAAGCCGACGGCAAGCCGCGCTACGTCATCCGCAGCGTCAGCCCACAAATCAGCGTGGCGCCTGGCCAGCATGCCGATAACACGGCGCAGCTATACCTCGGCCCCAAACTGCCCTCCGAACTGGGTGCGATCGCACCCGGCCTGGATCTGACCATCGACTACGGCATGCTGAAAATCTTCGCCGAGCCGCTGCACTGGATTCTTGCCCAGCTCGACAAACTCACCGGCAACTGGGGTGTTTCCATCATCCTGCTGGTGCTGCTGATCAACTTGGCCACCTTCAAGCTGACGAATGCGCAGTTCGAATCGGCCAACAAGATGCGCAAACTCAAACCGCGCGTCGACGCACTGAAAGAACGCTACGGCGACGATCGCCAGAAGATGCAGCAGGCGATGATGGAGCTGTACAAGAAGGAGAAGGTAAATCCTGCCGCTGGCTGCTTCCCGTTGTTGATCACCATTCCGATCTTCTACGGCCTCTACTACGTACTGCGCGACAGCGTGGAACTTCGCCAGGCGCCGTTCTTCGGTTGGATCCACGATCTGTCGGCGGCTGATCCGTATTTCGTGCTGCCGATTCTCTACACCGTCGTGATGCTGGTGCAGCAGTGGGTGATGCCGGTGCAGCCCGGCATGGATCCTGCCCAGCAGAAGATGATGAAGTTCATGCCGCTGATGTTCGCGGTGATCTTCCTGTTCTTCCCGTCGGGCCTGGTGCTCTATTACGTGGTCAACGGCCTATGCCGTCTGCTACAGCAGTGGTGGATGATGCGGCGTGCCGATGCGGTACCGGCCAAGGCCGCGGCTTGAAGAAGTAACCTCGTGCGGGCGGCCAACAGGCCGCCCGCTGCGTTTATGCTGATACGCGATGACCACCGACGCTTCCCATCACGACACCATTGCAGCCATAGCGAGCGCACCGGGCGCCGCAGGCGTCGGTGTCGTGCGCGTCTCCGGTCCGCGCGCGCCTGCTATGGCACGTGTGCTGCTCGGCAGCGAACCTTCGCCACGCCAAGCGCACTTCGCTGCATTTCGCGATGCCAAGGGTGAACTGATCGATCGCGGCCTGCTGCTGTACTTCCCTGCCCCAGCCTCCTATACCGGCGAGCATGTGCTCGAATTGCAAGGCCATGGAAACCCGGTGCTGCTCGACGCGCTACTGCATCGTGTATGCGAACTCGGCGCGCGACTTGCGCGTCCCGGTGAATTTACCGAGCGCGCATTCCTCAACGGCAAGCTTGACCTTGCCCAAGCAGAAGCCGTCGCCGATCTGATCGCCGCAAGATCGCAAGCCGGTGCGCGCGCTGCGCTGAAATCGATGGAAGGAGTGTTTTCGCGCAAGGTCGATGCGCTGTTGCAAGCCATGATTGCTCTGCGCGTGCATATCGAAGCGGCCATCGATTTTCCTGAAGAAGAAATCGACTTCCTTGCCGATCCTGCCATCGCGCACAAACTGGATACCTTACGCTCGCAACTCGCCGATTTGCTGCGTGAGGCTCAGCGCGGTGTGCGCCTCAACGACGGCTTGCGCGTCGCCATCGTCGGCCGCCCCAATGCTGGAAAGTCGAGCTTGCTCAACGCACTTGCCGGCAGTGAACGCGCGATTGTCACCGACATCGCCGGCACCACTCGCGACGTACTGCGAGAGAGCATCACGCTAGACGGCATTGCCCTGGAACTGGCGGATACAGCCGGCTTGCGCGACACCCATGATCCGGTAGAACGCGAAGGTGTACGCCGCGCACACAACGAACGCGAACGCGCGGATGTCGTACTGCTCGTCACCGACGCGTATCACGCGAATGCCGACCTTGCATGGCTAAATGATCTTCCGTCCGGCGTCGAACGCATCATCGCCATCAACAAGATCGATCTCGATGATGCCAAGGCGCACACTGAAGAGCACGATGGCGCGAGGTGGCTATGGTTATCTGTCAAAACCGGCGAAGGCCTCGAATCACTCACGCATCAGCTCAAGCAACTAGCCGGTGCGGGCAGTGGCGAAGGTGCGTTCAGCGCGCGGCGCCGGCATGTATTCGCGCTTGAACAGGTTTCCGAACATCTGGATCGCACAGCGTACGTATTGGCTGATACACATGCAGGTGAATTGGCTGCCGAAGAACTGCGTCAGGCGCAACATGCACTCGGCGAAATCACTGGCACTTATACGAGCGATGATTTGCTGGGCGTGATCTTCAGTTCGTTCTGCATTGGCAAATGACCACCAGCCTAATGTTGTCGCGCCAGCAGTGCGTTGACTTCCGCCGGATGCGGCATGCCACCGCGAGCGCCAAGGCGTGTCACGGATAATGCCGCCGCCGCACAGGCCTTGCGTACAGCGACCGGCAATCCCTCATGCAGGAACACCGCGAAGGCTGCATTGAAGGTGTCGCCGGCACCGGTGCTGTCTACAGCTTCCACAGCAAAACCTGACTGATGCTGTGGTTCACCCTCTTCGCGGAACCATGCACCTTCGGCACCCCGTGTCAGCACCACGGGACATGGCGCGTCACGCATGAGACGGTGGAAATCCTCGGTAGGATCTGCACCGAGTAAAGTGGCGAGCTCATGCTGGTTGGGTGTGATGTAGCGCGCGAGCTTTAGCCACTCCACCGGCAGCTGCTGCGCAGGTGCAGGATTGAGAATGACCGGAACGTGATGAGCATGGGCAGTGCGCAGCGTGGCTTCCACCGTCTGCAGCGGAATTTCCATCTGCACCAGCACGGCATCCGCGCTTGCGATCAGATGTTGCGCCTTGATGACATGCGAAGGTAGCAGTTGCGCGTTGGCACCCGGCATGACGACGATTTCGTTCTCGCCACCGGCAACGGTAATGGACGCCGTACCGCTGCTGCAGTGTTCGATGATTGTGACGTGCGAAACATCCACATTTTCCTGCTTCAATCCATCGCGCAACGACTGTGCAAAGGCATCGTCACCCACGGCGCCGACCATATGCACGTCGGCGCCAAGGCGTGCGGCGGCGACGGCCTGATTGCCGCCCTTGCCGCCATGTACGGAAAGAAAGCGATCGCCGAGCAGCGTTTCTCCAGGTGCGGGAAAACGTGGCGCTACGGTGACCAAGTCCATATTGATGCTGCCGACGACGACGATGCGTGTCATGGAGGCTCTCGCAGAGACATGATTCGACTGCAAGAGCGTAAAGGCAGAACCGTGCTCAGCGGTAGCTCGCACAGTGATACGCACCGGCCTCATGCAGGTGCGTATCGTCCAGTTGTTGAATCAGTGGCTGTCGCTATCCGAACTGCCATCGGAGCCGCTGGCGGCATTCGGAGCGCCGTGTCCGTTCTGCCAGCGATTCTTCATGTTCTGCTTCATCTGCGCGTACTGCTTCTGCTGGTCGGGCGTGAGCAATGCATTGATCTGCGAGTCGGTGTCCTGCTGGATGGACCGCATCTTGGCCCGGCGATCCTGCTGCGACAGCGAGCTATCACCACGTGCGGTAGCAAGCTGTTGCTGGCGGTTTTGCAGTATTGCGGTGATCTTGGCGGTCTGATCGTCGTTCAGACCCAGGTGCTTGGCGAGCCGCGCGGCCTGCTTTTGCGGATCCGGAGCGCGGTGCTGTGGCGCGGATGCATTGTCGGAGCTGGCGGCGCTGCCGCTATCCTGTGCGACTGCAGCGGGTACGAAGCTCACGATGCTGAGCGCCAGGCCGAGCAGGGCAAAACGTGAGGCAATTCTGTTCATGAGTCTCTCCGGGTTCCTTGGGATAAAGCCGGCAGTGAATGGCCGGTCTTCAAGAAACGAGGAAGCTGGCGCACCGTTTACCAACGCCTTGTGGGTCTACCTTTCGCAACCTTGAAAGCCTTCGCCTCGACCCCGACGGTAAGACCTTTCCGCGCTGGAGCTGACCATGATCGAGCTGTATTACTGGCCTACACCCAATGGTCACAAGATCACTTTGTTGCTGGAAGAAGCCGGCCTGCCCTACACCATCAAGCCGGTGAATATCGGCAAAGGCGAACAGTTCGAACCGGCGTTCCTGAAGATCTCTCCCAACAACCGCATGCCGGCCATCGTCGACACACAGCCTGCCGACGGCAGCGAACCGGTCAGTGTGTTCGAATCAGGCGCGATCCTGCAGTATCTGGCCGAAAAGACGGGACGTTTCCTGCCCAAGAATCTGCGTGGTCGCGCGACCGTCATGGAGTGGCTGTTCTGGCAAGTCGGCGGACTTGGGCCCATGCTCGGGCAGAACCACCATTTCAATCGCTACGCGCCGGAGAAAATTCCTTACGCGATCGATCGCTATGTGCGTGAAACGCGGCGCTTATACGGCGTGCTGGACAAGCATCTGGATGGTCGCGATTTCATCGCCGGCAGCGATTACACCATCGCCGATATGGCGGCGTATCCGTGGATCGTGCCTTACGAAAACCAGGGCATGAAGCTGGAGGATTTTCCCCATCTCAAGCGCTGGTTCGAGCACATCCGGGATCGTGAAGCGACGCGTCGGGCCTATGCCATGGCCGATACCATCGAAGGCAGAACGGATTTGCGCACGGATGAGGAAGCGCGGCGGCATCTGTTTGGGCGCTAACGTAGATTGGGGTACAAACCCCGAGATGCGTGGTCAGGCATGGTGATGTTGGGGTTTGCACCCCAACCTACAAAAACGAGAAGCCCGCCATGTGGCGGGCTTTTTTCATGCAGCACTTAATGCGCCCGGCCCACGCCGGAATCACCTTGCAACAGCGGCGGCGGTGCACCGGCTACCGCGAGCAGGGATTGTGCATAGCCATCTTCCATCGTCACCGTGGAGACCTCGTCCCACGAAAAGAATGAGGGCTCGCGCAGCCACTCCGCATCGGGAGTGATCTCCTGCATGTTGAACCCATCTTCCTCGACGCTGATCAGGCGGCCGATGTAACAGACCTCCGATTCGTCCTCGCTATCCACATGCACGCCAATCACCGGCGCCATCGCACTGGCCGCTTGTATTACCTCGCGGATGTTGTCCAGCGGGAAGCTGCGGGGCAGGCGAGGTACCAGATTCTTCAGCACCAATGCTTTCTGCATGAAGTCATTGTGCTTGTCCGGCGCCTCCAGCTCGGTGATGTCGCGATGACGCATCACGTACATGCCGTCGTAGGTGACGCCGTCACCCACGACCCAAAGCAGGAAAAATTCACGGCCCACGCTGCCCACATAACCGCAGAAGCTGCCGTGTTCCAATTCGCCGCGCCATAGACGCACCAGCTGCTGTTTCTGCTGCGCTTCGCGGAGCTGCGCACGCGAGCCGGTGGCCTTTAGTTCAATGATCGTACCCATGACGAGAATTTTATCAGAGGGGGTTTGCCCGCTTGTTTACAGCGCGCTAACAGCTCTATGAAGGCAATAAAAACAATATGTTAGGTCAAAAACACAAGCTCAGAGGATATACCGGCTCAGATCCTCATCCTTGACCAGGCTGCCGAGGTTTTTATCGACATATTCAGCGTCAATCACATAGTTTTCGCCGGATTTGTCCGCAGCTTCATAGGAGATTCCCTCCAACAATCGCTCCATGACCGTGTGCAGGCGGCGGGCACCGATGTTCTCGGTGGTCTCGTTTACCTGGTAAGCCACCTCGGCCAGGCGGTCGATGCCGGATTCCTGGAAGTTGAGGGTGACGCCTTCCGTGCCGAGCAATGCCACATACTGCTTGGTCAGCGCGTTGTGTGGCTCACGTAGGATGCGCTTGAAGTCCTCCACCGAGAGTGCTGACAGTTCGACGCGAATCGGCAGGCGGCCTTGCAGCTCCGGAATCAGATCCGACGGCTTGGCCAGCGAGAACGCACCGGAGGCGATGAACAGCATGTGGTCGGTCTTGATCGGGCCGTACTTGGTGGACACGGTGGAACCCTCGACCAGTGGCAGCAGGTCGCGCTGCACACCTTCGCGACTCACGCCTGCACCACCCCACTCCGAGCGCTGCGCAATCTTGTCGATCTCGTCGATGAAGACGATGCCGTTCTGTTCGGCAGCTTCCACTGCCTGGCCACGGATTTCCTCGTCGTTGAGCAGCTTGGCGGCCTCTTCCTCGACCAGCAGCGGGCGCGCGGCCTTGATCGCCAACTTGCGCTTCTGTGTGCGCGCACCGCCCAGGTTCTGGAACATCTGGCGCAACTGCTGGCCCATCTCTTCCATGCCCGGCGGCGACATGATCTCCACGCCGACATTCGTCGCAACATCCAACTCGATCTCACGATCGTCCAGCGCGCCTTCGCGCAGCTGCTTGCGCAGCTTCTGGCGCGTGTCGCTTTCCAGCGACGATGCGGGCTCGGGATCATGCGTCCAGTCGGTCGGCGACATGCGGCGCGGCAGCAGCGCATCCAGCAGGCGATCCTCGGCACGGTCTTCTGCCTGCGAACGCACGCGCTTCATTGCCTGCTCGCGGGTGAGCTTGTAGGCGACGTCGGCAAGATCGCGCACGATCGATTCCACGTCTTTGCCCACGTAGCCCACTTCGGTGAACTTGGTCGCCTCCACTTTCACGAACGGTGCATTGGCGAGCGTTGCCAGGCGGCGCGCGATTTCGGTCTTGCCCACGCCGGTGGGACCGATCATCAGGATGTTCTTCGGCGTTACTTCTTCGCGCAATGCCGGTTCCAGCTGCATGCGGCGCCAGCGGTTGCGCAACGCGATGGCGACGGCGCGCTTGGCGTCGTGCTGGCCGATGATGTAGCGGTCGAGTTCGTTGACGATTTCGCGAGGGGTAAGTTCGGACATTGGTTTAAACCCAGAGAAAGCGGGATCAGGGAATAGGGAACGCGGATGTATAAAAACGACGGCGTTCCCGCGACTCCATCAAAGTTCTTCGATCGTGGTGTTGTGATTCGTATAGATGCAGATGTCGCCAGCGATCTTCAATGCGCGTTCCACGATGGCGCGTGCGTCGAGATCGGTGTTCTCCATCAAGGCAAGTGCAGCGGACTGTGCATAGGGTCCACCTGACCCGATGGCGATCAGGCCGTGTTCCGGTTCCAGCACGTCGCCATTGCCGGAGATCAGCAGCGAGGCGTCTTTGTCGGCCACGGCCAGCATGGCTTCGAGCCGACCGAGGCGGCGATCGGTACGCCACTCTTTGGCCATCTCGACGGCCGCGCGGGTGAGGTTGCCGCTGTGCTTGTCGAGCTTCTGCTCGAACAGTTCGAACAGCGTAAAAGCATCCGCGGTGGCGCCGGCGAAACCGGCCAGCACGTCGCCCTTGCCCAGGCGGCGGATCTTGCGTGCGTTAGCCTTCATCACGGTATTGCCCAGCGTGACTTGGCCGTCACCGCCGATCACGACGCGGCCGTTCCTGCGCACCGAAATGATGGTGGTGGCGTGGAAGGATTCCATGGAGGACTCCGTAAACAGGGAATTTGCCAGAAGTGGGGCCGCGTTGCGGGAATCCAAGCCGCTCGGCCCGCGCCTGGAGAGGCCGCGCTCTACCAGAACTTCGCCAAGCTCATTGCCGTTGCCACAGCAACACCGCCCCGGCAGCCGTGACGGTCCATACGAGCAGCGCCATCAACAGGGCCGGCACCAGTCGAAAGCGGTCGACCAGCCAATACAGGCTTGCGAGATAGGCCAGGTAGGGCACGACTGCCCACATGCCGAACAGGATGGTGGCTTTCAGATCACCTATACCGCGTTCGCTGCCGACGATGTAGTGCGCCATCAGCGCGAAGGTCGGGAACAACGGCAGCAAGCCGGCGATGTAGTAATTGCGCGTGCGTGACAGGAGTCCGATCAGCAGCACCATCAACGCACCGATGAGCGCCTTTGCAAGCAAGTTCATCGATGCCGTCATTTCCTGCGTGCCCGCGGATGCGCCGCGTCGTACACCTTTGCCAAGTGCTGGAAATCCAGATGCGTGTAGATCTGCGTCGTCGCAATGTCCGCATGGCCAAGCAATTCCTGCACGGCGCGCAAATCACCCGAGGATTCCAGCATGTGGCTGGCGAAGGTATGCCGCAGCAGATGCGGATGCACGTGCTTGGCAAAGCCTTGTCGCAAGGCGAGTGTTTTCATGCGTGCCTGCACGGTGCGTGGACTGATCGGCGCGCCGTTGCGGCCGCGAAATACCGGTGATTCCGGTGCGCGGCCTTCCGCTTCACCCAGTGCACGCAACGCGGCGATCGCATGCCGGCCCACAGGCACGATGCGCGTCTTGCTGCCCTTGCCGAGCACGCGCACTTCACCGGCGTCGAGATCCAGATCCAGCCAGCGCAAACCTGTGAGTTCGGAAAGACGCAGGCCGGAGGAATAGAACAATTCCAGCATGGCGCGATCGCGCACACTCAGTGCATCGCCGTTGCCATCACCTTCCACCAGTGCGGTGGCTTCATCGACGTCCAACACCTGCGGCAATTTGCGGTGCACCTTTGGCCCGCGTACACCGGCTACCGGATCGTGCGCCAACATGCCTTCACGCGTGAGTTGGCGAAACAGACTACGGCACGACGAGAGCAGGCGCTGCAAACTTTTGGGCGACAAGCCCGCGCGATGTTCCGCGGCCACGAAGCCGCGCATGTGATGCGGCTTCAACTGCTCGAATGCAGTGATCTGCAGCTTCTGCATGTAGCGCAGCAGCTTGTCCAGATCACGGCGATAACCTTCGATCGTATGGGGTGATGCTTTGCGTTCGCTGCCCAACCGTGCGAGCCATGCCTCGACCTGTGGCTGGGCGTCCATCGATGGTCTCAAGCGCCGTCCTGGATCCGCGCCAGCGCGGCGGTCACGGTCGCGGCAATCATCTTGAGGAACACGGTGCCCATGCCTGGCTGGAAGTGATCGGGATCCTTGCTGCCCAGTGCCAGCAATCCCAGCTCACCCAGTGGCATCAGCGCGGCCGACTTGATGTGCGGCGCATAGGTGCCGAACAGCCGGTGCAGGCGATCGGCGGACAGGCGTCCGGATATCGGCTCGTGATGGCCCAGGAAATCCGCGAATTCCGGCATGGCGGCACGGCCGCCCGGTTCGAGCATCAGCCAGTCCGCAGGGGGGAGCTGGAACTCGCCGAACAACACCAGGCGCGTATGGTCGGTACCGAAATCTTCCGAGAGCCTGGCGACCACGCTGCGTGCCGCCACTTCTGGCGTATTGGCGCGCAACACGGCCACGTTGAGGTCATGCACGCGCTGCATCAGGCGCTCATTCTCGGCGGCGATGACTGTGAGTTCGGCGAACTTGCGTTCCAGCTCGCTGTTCTTGTCGCGCAAAGCCTGCAACTGGTAGCTCGCAAGCGACGCCACGGCGCCTTGCTCGCGCGGCAGGGTCAGCAGCGTGGCCAGTTCGGGGTAATCGCTGAGGAAGCCGGGATGTCGCCGAAGGTATGCGGCGACGTCGCTGGCTTTGATGGTGTCATCGAGCAGGGCGTTGGTGGTCATGCATGGAGCCTCTCTAAACCCTGGGTTGCAGTGTGCGATGGACAGGCTCTCGCATCAACATCAATCACCCAGCCACTCACCTTCATAGACGAAAGTTGCGGGCCCGGTCATCCACAGCCGTTCGCCGGGGCCGGCCCAATCAATCTGCAGCGTGCCACCGGGAAGATCCACCTGGACCTGTGCATCCACGTCGCCGCGGTGCCGCAGCACCGCCATCGCTGCGCAGGCGCCCGTGCCACAGGCCAGCGTCCATCCCGAACCGCGCTCATGCACGCGCAGGCGTAGGTGTCGGGGACTCAGCTTCTGCACAAAACCGGTGTTGACGCCTTCCGGAAAACGCACGTGGCGGGTCACCGCGGGGCCGAGGCGTTCCAGCATCGGCGCTTGCAGATCATCCACCACCACCACGGCGTGCGGGTTGCCCATGGATACCGAACCGATCTCCAGCAACTGGCCGTCGACATCCAACGGATAGCGTTCGCCGGCACTCGCGGCATGGAACGGAATCCGCGCCGGCTCAAAGATCGGCTCGCCCATATCCACGGTGACACGCTGCGCATCGACCACGCGTACCGCGACCGGACCGGAAGGACTTTCGATCTGCACGGTTTCGCGCATCGCCAGCAACCCGGCGCGCTGCAGCCACGCCGCCACGCAACGTACGCCGTTGCCGCACTGGCCTGACGGTGAACCATCGGCATTCCAGATGCCGTAATAGAAAGCACTCACACCATCGCGAGCCGGCTCCACGCTCAGCAACTGGTCGAAGCCGATACCGGTGTGTCGATCGGCCATCGCGCGGATGATGGCAGGATTGAGCGCGAGCACGCCGTCGCGGCTATCGATTACGGCAAAGTCATTGCCGGCGCCGTGCATCTTGGAAAAACGCAAGCTCATGCTATCGATCGCGCTGTCAGCTTCCGCTCAGCGGCTTGGTTTCGACGCTGCTGGCGCTGGCCGGTGCAGGTGCCGTGCCCGCATGCGCGGGTGCCGGAGCGGGTGCAGCTGCCGCTGCCGCTGCCGGATGAAGGGGCGGCGGCGTGGGCTTGGCGTAGTACAGCGGGCCCTTGTTGCCGCAGCCGGCGATCGCAACGAAGGCGAGGCAGGTCGGCAGCAGCAGAATCGATCGGCGCATGAATGGGCATCCCTCGGAAAACGCCTGCAGTATAGCCAAGCCTTGACGCCGCCACCGTTATGATGTGCGCGCTGCAACGGACATGCAGATGATTTTTTGGAGTGTCCCGATGAATTGGAACGAACTGCTGCGCTTGCCCACGACCCTGCTTGTCATCCTGACGGGCGTGGTCCTGTTGCTCGCCCTGGCGCAGCTGCTGGCAGCGCGCCAGCACGTGCGCAACCGTCGCCACTTGGCCGCCACCGGGCACTCGCTGCTGTTGGTGGTATGCCTGCTGGCGGCGGCATTGCTGGGCGGCATGGCCATGTCGCTGCGCGGTTACCGCTTCTTGAGCGAAGAAGAGCCGGTCGTGCAGATCGACTCCCGCATCCTTTCACCGCAACGCTGGGCGCTCACCCTGACCTGGCCCGATGGCGATACACGCAACATGATGTTGGCCGGTGATGACTTCCAGGTCGACGCCATCGTGCTGAAGTGGAAACTTCCGGCCATGCTTGCCGGCCTGCCGCCGCTGTATCGGCTCGATCGTATTTCCGGGCGCTATGACGACGCCAGCCAGGAAACCACCGCGCCACGCACGGTGATTGATTTCAGCCGGGCCGGAGCAGGCGATCTACTCGACCTGAAGAAGCAGATGCCGAGCTGGTTCCCGGAAGTGGACACGCTATTCGGCAGTGGTGCCTTCCTGCCGTTGGTCGACGGCGGACACTACAGCGTGAGCTTGATGCGCACGGGTGCACTGGTGGCGCGCCCCGACGACGCCACGGCGCAGCGCATCGGCCAACCCCTCGGCGGTTGAGAGCCACTAACAAAACTACTGCGCGACCATGGGGCGGGCGCAGTCGGTGCTCGGAATCCTCATGTACGTCCAAGTACACTCCGGTTCCTGCGCGCCGCCCGCACCCACCCCATGGCCGCTCGCTACGTTTTGTTAGCGGCTCTGTGCTGAGCCTGTGGCTTGTGATCGCAAGCACACGTCGCAAGAATTCACACATGGCCGCTGTCATGAAGCGCTGCTAGATTCTGCCCACCATCAACCTGCTCTGCAGACATAAAAAGGGGAGAAAGCATGAAACGCATTGCACTCATCAGCATGATTGCCGGTCTTGCCGTGTTCGCCACCGCCGCCGCCCAACAGCCGGTGCGTGACGTCAGTGCCCGGCGCCATCCGAACCTGGCCGCCGCGCAGCGCCTCGTTGATCAGGCCTACAAGCGTGTCGTCGATGCTCAGCAGGCCAATGAATTCGATCTGGGCGGTCACGCTGCCCGGGCCAAGGAATTGCTCGACCAGGCCAATAACGAACTCAAGCAGGCTGCTGAAAAATCCAACGAAGATCACCGCTAAGCATTGCAGTGAGGAAAAGGCCTCCCGGCGGGAGGCCTTTTTCATGCCAGCGCTTTCTCGTAGACAAAAGCGTCCGAGCCGTCCTGGTAGAAGCCTCTCTTCACCGGACCCACGCGGTCGTAACCCAGGCGCTCGTAGAGCCGGATCGCGCTGTCGTTATCAGTGCGCACTTCCAGCCGCAGCGATTGGCAGCGCCGTTGCCGTGCTGCCGCTTCGGCCGCCTCGATCAGCGCCGTGCCCACGCCCTTGCCGCGGGCCTCCGGCAGGCTGGCGATCGAATACAGCCGCGCCACGCGGCTGCCTTTGCGGAAAAACACCATCGCAGTGCCCAGGAAGCGGCGGTGGTTGGCGCTGGCGATCAGCACCCGTGCCGAATCGCTGTCGAGGTGACGGCGAAACTGCGCACGGCTGATCCGGTCGCTATCGAACGTGGCCTGCTCCAACGAGACCAGGTCATCGAGATCGGAAAGTTCGGCACGGCGCACCCGCACGGCGGCGGTCGCAGGCGATGGTGTCATCGGTGGTACTCGCGAAACTCGGTGGCAGGGTGGGTCAGGGAAGCGCGGCACTCTAGTGCACTATGGCCCGGAAATCATCTGCCCGGATGGGTGACGGACGACCTACATAGGCGCCGTTCGCACGTCTTGCGCGAAGCCGTACACCGGCGGTTTCGCGACGCGGGCCTGCATGGCGTTTAATCCCGCTTCACCGCCCACCCTTGTGCGCCAAGCCAAGCTGCAAGACACTGCCGCCTTGCGCTGCGCCGCCTCGTTTCCCCACGCGACGACGTTCCACCTGCTGTCTCCTTGAGGTGTCATGACCCGACTCGTCATCGTCGTCGAGAAAGCTTCCGACTGGGGCTCCTACTATCCATCCGTCGACGTCGTCACCGCCATGGACTACCTGCGCGAGCCGGTAGGCGGTGACGAAGAGCGCACGCATGTGATCAACCTGTGCCGCAGCTACAAGTACCTGGGCACGGGCTACTACGTTTCATTGCTGGCCGAAGCACGTGGACACCGCGTGATGCCGTCCGTGCGCACGGTGAACGATCTGCGGCGCCGCTCGCTGTATGGCTTGGCCATCGACGATCTCAACGCCAAGCTCACGCACTTCCTGCCGGCGGGCGGGCGTGACACCACCGACTTCGGCATCCTCGTGTACTTCGGCGAGACCGCCTATCCCGCCTTGCAGGACTTGGCGCGGCAGGTCTTTGAAACGTATCCCTGTCCATTGCTGCGCATCGAGTTCGAGCGCGAGCGCGTGTGGCAGATCTCATCCGTGAAACCGGTGGGGCTGCATACGCTGGATGATGCCCAGGAAGATGCCTTCGCCACCGAACTCGACCGCTTCTCCAAGAAGCTTTGGCGCAAGCCTCGCGCAAGGCGCCTGTACCGCTACGACCTGGCCATGCTGGTCGATCCGAACGAAGCGATGCCGCCGTCGAACAAGAAGGCGCTGAAATCGTTCATCGCAGCCGGCAAGGAACTGGGCATCGAAGTCGACCCGATCGGCAAGAACGACTATCAGCGCCTGGCTGAATACGATGGCCTGTTCATTCGCGAAACCACCGCCAGCGACAACCACACGTACAGCTTCGCTCACCGTGCCGAACGTGAAGGCATGGTGGTGATGGATGATCCCAGCTCGATCCTGCGCTGCACGAACAAGATCTTCCTCAACGACCTGATGGTGTCGCGCAAGCTCGCCGTGCCGCGCACCGAGATTCTCTATCGTGACGACACCAAGGGTTTGCATGACGTTGCTGCAAAACTCGGCTTTCCATTGGTGCTGAAAATTCCGGATGGCTCGTTCTCGCGCGGTGTGGTCAAGGTGGAAAGCGAGGAGCATCTGGAAAAAGCGGCCGGCGAACTGTTCCAGCACAGCGCGCTCCTGCTGGCGCAGGAATTCGTCTACACCGATTTCGACTGGCGCGTTGGCGTGCTCAATCGCGAGCCGCTGTATGCATGCAAGTACTACATGTCGCGCGGCCACTGGCAAATCTATAACCACGGTGCGAAAGGCACCGACAAATCGGGTGGCTTCGAGACCATTCCCGTCCGCGATGCGCCCGCCGACGTTGTAAAGCTGGCACTCAAGGCGACCAGCGCCGTCGGCGATGGCCTCTACGGCGTGGACTTGAAGCAGGTGGGCGACAAGGTCGTGGTGATCGAAGTGAACGACAACCCGTCCATTGATGCCGGCGTAGAAGATAAATACCTGGGCGAAGATCTCTATCGACGCATCATGCAGGAGTTCCTGCGCCGCATGGAGCGCAAGCGCATGGGCATCCTTACCTAGGTAGGGCTATTCCGGTCACCCTTCCCTGGGTGAACCGGAATCGCTCGCGCATTCCTTCGCGCCGACCGCCAAGCCGCGACCACTCCCTTCCAGCCGGCGATCATCCTTAGGATGCAGCGCTCCGCGCCGCAACGGCTCCACTGCCAAGCGGATTCAGTTCCAGATCAATGGCGACGCAGGGCGACGACGCGGTTTGCGCACGCTCAACAAGTGCTGCGGCAGACGGGGTTCCAACGTCAGCGCTACCGCGAGCGGCGCCATAAACAGCCAGAAAAACGGTGTCCACCCGAGCAAAACGGTATAGGCGGGAACGAGTGTCGTTGCGAGCAGCAAGCTGCCGCCGAACAACCACAGCAAGGCTGCGGCAAGAAGACGCGGATGACGGTTCGGATCGATCGGCTTGCTGCGCATGACGGACTCCAAGGCTGCACGATGGAGAGAGCTTGCTCGGTGTCTGTCTCATAAGTTGCGATGCACAGATGAACATGTTCAACAACCATGCACGCGTACTTTGTCAACGCAATGTGTATGCATAACGTGCGTGCACGCGCGAACTTTGCACATAGCTGACAAAACCCATGCAACTTGCGTCATCAACTGTGCGCTCGATCGCAAAGCGCGACATACACGCGCCGTTGTCTTGACCGACACATGACTTTCGACCTAGCTTGAAATCGACTGCACTTGGGGAGTGCACGTCAGCGTGTCCGGGAGGCACGCCATTCAATTCTTTTCACTTCCATCTCTAATGGCGGGGAGGGGTAACTCATGCCTATTGGTTTGTATTCGTCGTCGTTTCGACGGCATGCGCTGTGGCTATCGGTGACATCCGCGTTGCTTTGTGCACCTTTAGCCCATGCTCAAGACACCAGCAGCAGCAGCACGCAAGACAACACCACCACCAAGCAACTGCAACAAGTCGTCGTCACAGGCACGCGCAGTACAACCCGTACGGTGGATGACTCGCTGGCACCGATCGATGTATTGACACCCAAAGACCTGGCATCGACCGGCGCCGGAGATTTGGCTACCGCACTCAACCGTCTTCTTCCCTCGCTCGACTTTCCGCATCCGGCCATCAACGATGGCAACGATGCATTGCGCCCGGCTACGTTGCGCGGGCTCTCGCCAGATGACGTGCTGGTGCTGGTGAACGGCAAGCGCTACCACACATCCTCGCTGGTCAACTACAACGAAAGCGTAGGCCGCGGTTCGGCACCGGTCGATCTCAATTCGATTCCGATGGCAGCCATCGACCATATCGAAGTGCTGCGCGACGGCGCTTCGGCGCAATACGGTTCCGACGCCATCGCCGGCGTGATCAACATCATCCTCAAAGGTGCGCCTGGCGCAGGCAAGAACAGTATCGATGTCTACGGTGGCGTGATGGATGTTGGCGACGGCGCCAACAACGGCGTGGAAGGTTCGGTGGCAATTCCTCTTGGTGGCGAGCAGGGCAAGGCGCCAGGTTGGATGAGGTTTTCCTGGAATTACCAAAGCGTGATGAATACCAATCGCGCCGAAAACACCGATCCCACCTTCAATTATCCACCGCGTGATTTCGTCAACACGCCCTACCCGCCGCCGACACCGTATCAACGCTATGGCGAACCGGCGGAGAAGGTTTACCAGGGCGTTCTCAACATGGAATACAACCTTGGTGACGGCGTCCAGCTTTACGGCAACTTGATCATGGGCAAGCGCGACGTGACGTCCAACGGCTACTGGCGCATGTGGAACAATCCCGATCGCAACGTGATCGCGGTCTATCCCGATGGCTTCTTGCCGCACATCGTCAATCCCACGCGGGATTACCAGGGTACGCTGGGATTGAAAGGCCAGGCATGGGGTTGGAACTGGGATTTGTCAGGCACCTATGGCGAGAACGACCTGACGTTCGACATCACCAACTCCATCAACACCAATCTCTACTACTCCACCGGTTCCTCGCCGACATCCTTCTTTTCGGGCCGATACGCTACCAAACTCGGCGTGCTGAACTTCGATGCTTCGCGCGAATTCAGTCCGAGCTTCCTCAAAAATGGCATGACGGTGGCTTGGGGCGTGGAATACAAGAAAGACGAATACGACGTGGGAGCGGGCGACCCAGCATCGTATTACTTCAATCCCAACACGCTTGACCCCAGCGGCAATGTGTATCCCGGTGGTTCACAGGTATGGCCTGGCATCACGCCGGATCTTGCCGGCAATTTCAGTCGCCACAACTACGCGGCTTATGTCGATCTGGAAAGCGACATCACCGACAAGTTCTCGGCCGGCGCCGCCGCGCGCTACGAAAATTACTCCGGCGGTGTCGGCTCGGTGGTGTCGGGCAAGCTATCCGGGCGCTATCAAGTCACCGACACGTTTGCCTTGCGTGCCACGGCATCCAACGGCTTTCGCGCACCGTCGATGGCACAAGTCAACTACAGTTCCACGGTCACCCTGGTGTCGAACGGGCAGCTCGTACAAGTAGGCACGTTGCGCCCTAACAACCCGCTGGCCATTGCCTACGGCGCCAAGCCACTCACACCGGAGAAATCGTCGAACTATTCGATCGGTGCCGTGTTCACGCCGATGGACCCACTCAATGCCACACTGGATATCTACCAGATCCGCATCTGGCATCAGATCCTCTACAGCGACCCGCTGACCAACACGAACCCGAACTTCCCGCAAATCGCGCAACTACAGTTCTTCGTCAACGGTGGCGACACGCGCACGCGCGGCGCGGATCTGGTGGTGAACTACAACCAGGAACTGGGTGATTGGGGGCGCCTCAATAATGGCATCAGCGCGAACTACAACCAGGTGCACATCGAATCGATCACCAACCCCGCTCTGTTGGGTCCGTATAACCAGGGCCTGTTGACCAAGGGCACGCCGCGCACCAAGTACGTGTTGTACAGCGATTGGCAGAAGAGCGGTTGGGACGTGCATGCGGACTTTACTCGTTACGGCTCGGTCACCGATGTTTCCGATCCGGCCATCGGCCTGGTCGGCCAAAAGTTCGCGCCGCGCTGGTTGTTGAATCTGTCGGTCAATTACAGCCTGGAGCACTGGATCTTCGCCGCGGGCGTCGACAACGTCACCAATCAATATCCCACCAAGGTGGCCTTGACGAACAATGGCGGCTACGAGGATCGCGCCAATGGCTTGCAGTACTCGGCACTTTCGCCATTTGGCTTCGATGGGCGCTATTGGTACGGCAAGGTGACCTATCGCTGGTGACCAACGCCAGAACGTTCTCGTTGTCATCTACATAAGGAAGCAAGCGTGACGCCCTCCCCTGCTCGCAGGGGAGGGTTGGGTTGGGGGTGAGCGGGAAAACAGGCAGCGCCAAAGCGCATACAATGGCCGCCCACGCAGGAGCACCCGCATGTCCCAATCCTTGCACTTCGCCGTCTTTGGCCATCCAATCGCGCACAGCCTGTCGCCGCAAATCCACCAGGCGTTCGCCCGGCAATTTGGCATTGCACTGGACTATCGCGCCATCGATGCCGCACCGGATGATTTCGCTGACGCGGTAAAAGGCTTCTTCAGCGATGGTGACAGCTGCGGCGCCAATGTCACCCTGCCGCATAAATCCGCCGCCTTCGCGCTGGCCGACGAGCACACGCAAGCTGCCACACGTGCTGGCACCGCCAACGTGCTTACGCGTTTGGCAAATGGACGTCTATCCGCCCATAACACCGACGGCGGTGCGCTGGTACGCGACCTTACCTATCGGCATGATCTTGATCTGCGTGGCCATGACACATTGCTGCTCGGCGCAGGCGGTGCAGCGCGTGCAGTAGCCTGGGCGCTGTTCGAAGCAGGCGTGCAGACGCTGACCATCGTCAACCGCTCGCCTGAGGCTGCCGATGCCCTCGCCGATATGATCGGCGAGCCGGCGCGCGTGCATACGCGCTATTGGGAAGATCTCGCGGGCATCGGCAGCTTCGATTTGATCGTCAATGCCACCTCGGCAGGCACCCTGGGTCAGTCACTCAGCCTGCCGTTCTCACTGGTCGGCTCACGCGCCACGTGCTACGACTTGGGCTACGGCAAATCCGCCTTTGGCTTCCTGGCCTGGGCGCGCGCTGCCGGCGCCCGCTACGCGTATGACGGTCTTGGCATGTTGGTAGAACAAGCAGCCGATGCCTTCGAGCTGTGGCACGGCAAGCGTCCCGATACGGAACCGGTGTACCAGGCGCTGCGCACGCAAGGTTCGTGAACATGGGCATGTCGTGCCGAGCCGGCTGCGGCGCGTGTTGCATTGCGCCGTCCATCAGCTCGCCTATTCCCGGCATGCCGCATGGCAAGCCCGCCGGGGTCAGATGCATCCAGCTCACCAATGACAACCGTTGCGCGATCTTCGGCGATCCCCATCGTCCTGCCGTTTGCAGCGGCCTGAAGCCGGAGCTGGCGATGTGCGGGGCAGATCGCCAGCGTGCGCTGGCCTATCTCCATGCGTTAGAAGCGGCCACGCGTCAGGCGGACTAGCCGGCCATGGCTGCGGCGCGATTTGCGAGCAGCCATTTGCTGAGGCGGGCCTTCGCCGAGCGCAATTTGTCCATCTGCTCGTCGAGCGCGCGCATTTGTGCTTCCAGGACCGCGCGCAGTTCCTGGCAGCCAGGTTGTGGTGCGATGAGGTACGGAATGGCACGGCGGATGATTTGCAACGGCAGGCCCACGGATTGGCCCAATCGGATGAAGCGGATTTCCTCCAGCACCTGTTCCGGATAGTCACGATAGCCATTGATCAAGCGTACCGGTGGCGTTATCAGTCCCTCGCGTTCGTAATAGCGCAGCGTGTCGCGCGTGACACCCGCACGTTTAATCAGCACTCCCGTTCTCATGCCCGCTCCTCATCTTGGCCATTGCCGCTTCAATGCTCTTGACCTGGGGCTTGAGTCCCGACTTTAGACTGCTCCCAGTGCCACAACAGATACGGGTATATGAGGGAATTAGCGTTTATCAAGACCCGGCGAGTGGCGTGGCGTTCGGTAGCGTCACCGATTTTGGGCGGCCCTGGAGAGGCCTTGGTACGACCGGTGATTGCTGCTCGCTGCGATGGCGACAATTTGCCGATCTTCAATCATGTGACCACTGCGCTGCGAGCGGGTGTCGCGTTGCATTATTTCGATCCGCTGATACCGGAGCTGCTAGGGCCGTATCCCTATGGCAAGCCATTTGCGATCGGACACGAATGCATGGCCGAAGTGATCGAGTGCGGCGAGGACGTCAAGCACATTCATAAAGGCCAGCTGGTCATCGTGCCCTGGTCGATATCGTGCGGCAGCTGTCCGACCTGTCATCGCGGGCACACCTCCCATTGCACGCAGGCGGGCAGTACGTTGCTTTCCGGCTATGGTTTTGGCGCATCGATGGGCCCATGGGGCGGAACCGTCTGCGATCTGCTGCGCGTGCCGTTCGCCGATGCCATGCTGGTACCGGTACCTGCCGATATCGAGCCGCTCAAACTCGCCAGCGCCAGCGACAACATGCCTGATGCTTGGCGCAGCGTCGGTCCTGCACTTGCCCAACGACCGGGTGCACCGGTGCTGGTGGTGGGTGGTGGAGCGCGCAGCATCGGGCTTTATGCCGCGGGCATGGCGGTTGCGCTTGGCGCGTCGCGTGTGGACTACGTCGATTACGATCCTGAGCGACTGCGCATCGCTGAAGCGCTTGGTGCCAGCGTTATGGAGAGCAAGCGTGGCGCCGCGTGGTTCGATCGTCACGCGCCACGCGTGCATGGCCGTTATCTCGTTTCCGTGGATGCCAGTTCCACCACAGCCGGGCTGCGCTATGCGCTGCGTTCGTTGGCGCCGGGCGGAAACTGTACGGCGACGGGCTTTTATTTCGGCAAGCAGACCGGGCTGCCCTTGATGCAAATGTATGCCAACAGCGTGACGTTGCACGTGGGCATATCGCACCCACGGCGCGACCTGCCAGACGTCATCGAACTGGTACGGCAAGGCCTGTTCGATCCACTTAAGGTCGCGACACTGGTCGCCGATTGGGATGATGCGCCGGACGCCTTCACCACCCGGACGACGAAGGTGATCGTCGCACGCGAACCTTATGCGCGTTCTGGCGGCAACTGAGCGTCAGGGCGGGCGACAATTGCATGACTTCGCCACCCATAAGTCCACCTGCGAAACGTGATTCGCATCCGTCCCCGGCAGGCATCGGGCGCTGTCTCCAAAGGCCCTGTGTGACGCCTCTGACAGCCGTCAAATTTGGCACTTCCAAAACAAATGGCATGCTAATTTCGGCAGACGGGGGGCATCATCTTGTGGGGAGAGCTGCACCATGTTGCCGAAGGGGTGTTTCAGTCGTTGCCTGGCCATAGCCGGGCTTTCGTTGGTGTTGGGTGGCGTCGCACAGGCGGCGCCGGGTGGAAGCAGTCCTGTCGGCTCGGGCAACGTCACCGTTGCCGATCCCACCGTGCCGCGTCCGCCGGGACAGCCATGCGTGGTGCAGCTTTTCAGCAATGACACGTTCAATGACTACAGCCCGCGGCCTTTCAATTACACGCCGCCTGCCGGTTGCGGCACGCACTGGTCGAAGGTGGTGCTGGAGGGTGATTTCTCGATCGATGCCGGCGTGCAGTTCGACCGCACCGCCACCATCTTCCTGAGCGGTGTGAATCTCTATTTCGGCACCACGCAGGAGCCCACGTCCGCCGAGGGGCGCAGTTGGCACGTCGAGCGTGATCTCACCGATTACACCGCACTGTTCCGCAATGCCGGCGAAGGCCAGGTGTTCATCGGCAACATCGTCAACAGCCAATACACCAGCTCGCTGCATGGCAGCGCGCGCTTGTTGTTCTATCCGGCGTCCGTGGTGGCGCCCGCGCCGCGCGTGCCGGATGCGGTGTATCCGCTAGGCAGTGATCCGATCGGCAGCACCGTGACCTTGAACGACTCCAGCAGTCAGATGGCGGCCACGCTGACTTTGCCGGCCAACGTCGAACGTGCGTATCTGGACGTGTTCACCCAGAGCCAGAGCAACGATGAATTCTGGTACACCTGCGTGCCGAATCAGTACGCGGCGGAAACGCAAGAGTGCGGCGGCGGCAATTTCCGCGAAGCCGAAGTGAGCATCGATGGCCAGGCGGCTGGCGTAGCCCCGGTATATCCGTGGATCTATACCGGCGGCATCGATCTGTTCATCTGGAAGCCGACACCTGGCGTGCAGACGCTGAACTTCATGCCGTATCGCGTGGACCTCACGCCGTTCGCCGGCATCCTCAGCAACGGCTCGTCGCATACGGTGGCAGTAAGCGTGCAAGGGGCGAACAGCTACTTCTCCGCCACCGCGAGCCTGCTGGTGTACCAGGATCAGGGCGCAAAACAGGTCAGCGGCGCAGTGGTGCGCAATACGCTGGCGAATCAGCCGCCCACGCCGACCATCGGTAGTACGTTGCAGCAGGATTCGTCCGGCAACGTCACCGGCGCCGTCACCACCGATCTCAGCCGCCACTTCGTGATCGAAGGCTACGTCAATACATCGCACGGCCGCGTCACCACCACGGTGGATCAGACGGTGAGCTTTGCCGATACGCAAACCTTCGACATCACCGCGACCGACTTCCACCAGATCAGTGACCAGCTCACCAAGGTGGACGGCGTCAGCCGCAGCAGGATCGGCAATTTCTTGAGCGGCGAGTATGAGTCGCGCTTCCGCTATCCGCTGCATGTGGACTCCAACGAGACCATCGAATCGGATGGCAGCTTCTCGATCCTCACTTCGATCAAGCAGGGTTACGACCAGCACGCCGGTCTGAGCCTCGGTGGCTTCCCGCTGTACTCGTCCGACGTGCATAACCAAGTGGCGGGTTCCGACACGCTGTTGGTCAACAGCAGCTTCCAGATCACCGGTCACAGCGGCCAACAGGCCACGCAAAACTTTGCGTTCAGCGATTCACTGGGCGGCTGCTACACCGGCAGCGTCAGCTCGGCGAATAACCTGGTGACGGCTTACAGCACGGGCAAGGGTTGTCCGGGCGGACAGAGTCGGGTGTTGTGGTTCGCGCATCCGGATGGCTCACCTTATCTGGGCGACAGCGTGCTGCCCTGGTAAGGGCAAGAGTGAACGCAGCGCCCCCTCCGATGGTCTGAGGGGGCGCCGGCATGCTAGGTTTGCCGGCATCTGACTTGAGCCTGTCGCTCACTGGAGCCCTTACCGATGCGTATCCGTCTGCTTGCCCTTTCCGTTCTCGGCGTGGCCGTTGCCCTCGCTGGCTGCCATCGAGGCACGCGTCCGGACGGCACACCGGTGGACAAGCATGGCGTTGCTGATCTGGCTTCGTTCCAGAACTTCATCAACACGCATCCGACGCAGGAAGAGTTCAAGAAGATGTACCCGGGCGTGCAATTGATGCTGCCGGGCACCATCAGCACGATGGAAATCCGCTACGACAACTCGCGTTTCTTCCCCAGCCTGGACAAGGACGGGCACATCATCGGCGGCGACTTCCACTGAGAATCGCTCGCATACTGTACTCGAGCTGTCATATTCGACAGCTTGAGTCATGTTGCTGACACGTTGTCGCGTTAACTTGATCCCAACAGGGTGCCGTCCTTTTTGTTAGGCGGCGGTTTCTCCAGGATTAAAGCGCAGGTCGGCATGTCTTCATCCATTTCCATCGCTGCGAACCGGCGCGGTTTGCTATGGGCCGTGCTTGGCGCGGTGGTGCTGCTATTGGTCGGCAGCGGGCTCTGGTATGCGCACACACGGATGAACGGCAAGGCAGACGAAGGCCATACGGCCAACGACGGCAGCGAAGTGGGCGTGATGCTGGATCTGGCCGACAAGGCGTACCAGGAAAAACGCCTAGTCGCGCCGGTCGGCAGCAATGTCTACGAGTTCTACTACAGTGTGCTGCAGCTCGATCCGAACAACGCGACGGCGCAGCGGCGGATGCGCGATGCGTTCAAGCCTGCCTGTGACGTGGTGGAAAACACCATCAACAGCGGCGACCTGGATGAGGCGCAGCGCGAGCTTTCCCTGCTGCGCCAGTACGATCAGCACAACTACAAGCTTGCCCTGCTCGGCAGCGTGCTCGATGCGCAGCGTGTAATCGAGCGGCGCAAGCACGAAGCGGAAGCCGCGCGTATCCAGGCGCAGCAAGGACAGTAGGTTGGGGTGCAAACCCCAACATTCTCATACACACATGCATCGCGATGTTGGGGTTTGCACCCCAACCTACGTCAACCGCCGGCGAGATACGCGTCCTTCAAACGCACGTAGTGATCCGCTGAATAATGCAGCTGCTCGATCTGCTTGTCGGTCAGCATGCGCACGCACTTCGCGGGATTCCCCAGCCACAGCTCGCCCTCGCCCACCACCTTGCCCGGTGGCACCACGCTACCGGCGCCGACGAAGCCGTGCTTCTTGATCACCGCGCCATCCAGCACGATGGCGTGCATGCCGATCAGGCAGTAATCCTCGATGGTACAGGCATGGATCACCGCGGCATGGCCAATGGTGACGCCTTCACCGATGACGGTGGGAAAGCCGCCCGGCGAATACGGACCGTCGTGCGTGACGTGCACGATGGTGCCGTCCTGGATATTGCTGCGCGCTCCAACGCGGATGTGATTCACATCACCGCGCAATACCGCGCCGGGCCAGATGGAAACATCATCACCCAGCACAACATCGCCGATGACCGTGGCGGCCGGGTCGACGTAGGTGCGGGCGCCGAGAGTAGGCAGGATGCCTTTGAAGGGACGTAAGGAATTCATTCGCGCATTTTAGCCTTCGAGCGAAAGCTGTGCCGTATCGCTTGCGGGTGACGGATTGCGCTCCTGCTCTTCCAGCACGCGCAGCGTTTCCTGATAGCCGGAATCGATCGCCAGCTGCCAATCGCGCCAGTCGAGCATGCCCACGTGCTCCAGCGGCGGTGTGATCAACAAGTCCGCCTGGTCGCGGCAGCGCTCGCTGGTCTCCTCGCTGTTCACCATCGCCGCGCGTGTCAGCGTGGATACCAGCCGTGGCCAACCGACACCGCGTCGCTGGCGCAGCCACAGCCGCCACCACGGTGGCGTGGCGAACTCTTCGGTCTTGGCGCGTAGTTCGATGTCCGCGCGAATGCTTACCGCCGTGATGTGCGCGATACCGTCCTCTGCCATCACATCGGTGGGCAGGTTGTCGACCAGCGCGCCATCCACGTATACCTGCCCGTGATGCAGCACTGGCGGCAGAATGCCAGGAATCGAACTGCTCGCGCGCAGCCACAGCCACAGCGGCCCATGGCGATGCACCACCTTGCCCTGGCCGGAGAGATTGGTGGAGACGCAGAAAAACGGACGTTCCAGATCCTCGATGTCGATCGCGCCGAACGCGCGCCGCAGCATGATCGCCGCACGGCGTCCGCGCGTGAGCGCCACCAGCGGAACGGTCCAATCCGACAGCGGCTTGCCGCGCACGAAAGCCTCGTAATACACGCGCGTCATCTCCTCGATGCTCCACATGTTGGCGAGGCCCGCGCCGATGATGGCGCCGATGCTGGTGCCGCCGACGGCATCGAAATCATGGCCGGTTTCGCGCAAGGCGCGCAGGGCACCCAGATGCGCGAGACCGCGTGCACCGCCACCGGCCAGCACCAATCCGCGCGCATGACCGCTGATGAGGCGGGCGATGCGCGGAATATCGCCTTCGCCGCAGATGTGGTGATGATGAATGTCACCACTGAATTGCCCGCGCCAGCGCCGTGCCGAACCCTGCAGCACGCGATGCGCGGGATGGATCAGTAACAGATGACGCGGCCGATGCCGCACGCGTGCCGGATGCCCCGGCGCAGCTTCCGGCCAAGGCTTGGCCGGCTGGGCCGCCAGCGCGGGCAGTAACAGCACGTCTGCCTGGCGCAGGCAGCGCAGGCGCCAGGAAGGATCGCCCGTGCTGTCCAGATAGATCACGAAGCGCACTTGCGCTTCGCGCTCGGCGAACCAGTCGCTGCCGCGGTTGGCGCCGTGTTCGGCATCGATCACCACGCAGTTGCCGAATTTTTCCAAGGCCTGCGCAAGCTGCATGGCCAAGCCGCGCACCGGCACCGTTTCGTCGACCGGCAAAATCGCGAAGGTGCGCGGTTTGTCCGGCGGTTCCACATGGCGTTCACGGCGGATCAGCCGATCCACCGCCTGCCGCGCCATGCCCATCATGGCGCGTGGATGGTGTTCGATCAGTTGTTCGAAATGCTGGTGATCCAGGCGCAGCAGCTCGCAATCCCGCAACGCACGCACGTTGTAGCGCAGCGCCTCGCCGCCCAGCAGGCTGATTTCACCGACACAGTCGTCCGCCGCCACTTGCCGAATCAGATCGGTGGACCCATCGAACACGCCCAGGCTGCCGCTGCGCAACAAATACAGTGCATCGGCCACTTCGCCGGCCCGGTACAGGTACTGGCCGCCAGGCAAGCAAATCCAGTGCAGGTAGCCGGCCAATGCCGCCCGTTGTGCATCCGTCAGATGCGAAAACAGCGGGATTCGACCAATGAGGGCAGGGATGTCGGCGGGTAGCATGCGCGCGATGGTACGACGGCCGCGATGACATCGTATGCGGTTCATCCGGCTTGATTTCAGCCCGTCCCGCCAGCACCCTTCGAGGCCTGTAAGGAGCGAAACCATGAGTCAAGACAATCCCCTGCTGGCCGACAGCACACTCCCCGCGTTCTCCCAGATCCAGCCCGAGCACGTGCTGCCCGCGGTCGAAACCTTGCTGGCCGACAGCCGCGCCGGCATTGCTGCGCTGACGGCGCCTGGTGCACTGCACGACTTCAAATCCGTGATGCTGCCGCAGGAGCGTTTCGACCAGCGCATTGCACATGCTTGGTCACCCGTTTCCCATCTGCACTCGGTAGCCGACAGCGAAGCCCTGCGCAAGGTCTACGGCCCGGCCGAAGAAATGCTCACCGACTACTCGATCGAAGTCGGGCAGAACCGTGATCTCTATGCTGCCGTGCAAGCGGTGGCCGATGCTCCGGACTTTGCGAAACTCTCCCGTGCACAACGCGCCTTGGTCGACCATGCGCTGCGTGATTTCAAACTCTCCGGCGTGGCGCTCGAAGAACCGGCACGCTCGCGCTTCCGCGATATCGGCGTGGAACTGTCCAAGCTCTCCACCGAATTCTCCAACGCCGTGCTCGACGCCACCGATGCATGGCAGGAACACATCACCGACGAGCGAGATCTGGCTGGTATTCCCGAATCGGGTCGCGCCGTGCTGCGCCAGTACGCCAAGGAAAAAGGCCTGGAAGGCTATCTGGTCACGCTCAAGCAACCGAGCGTGCAAGCGGTGATGACCTACGCCGACAATCGCGGCCTGCGCGAACGTGTGTACTGGGCTTATCAGACGCGCGCTTCCGATCAAGGACCGCACGCAGGCAAGTACGACAACAGCGCACGCATCGACAAGATCATGGCCCTGCGCCATGAAGCGGCTCAATTGCTCGGCTTTGCCAATGCGGCGGAGGAATCGCTTGCCACCAAGATGGCTGGCGCACCGGATGAAGTACTGGCTTTCCTGCGCGACCTGGCTTCGCGCGCCAAGCCGGTAGCGCAGAAAGAACTCGCCACGCTGCGCGACTTCGCCGCCGAGGACCTCAAGATCGACAACCTCGAATCCTGGGACGTCGCCTACGCGGCAGAAAAACTGCGGCAGAAGCAGTACGCCCTGGATGAGGAACAGCTCAAGCCGTACTTCCCCTTGCCGGCGGTGATCGACGGCTTGTTCGGCCTGGTGCAAAAGCTTTATGGCATCACGCTGAAACCGCGTGACGGCATCGACGTGTGGCATCCCGATGTGCGGTATTACGACGTCGTGGATGCCGACGGACATATCTTTGCAGGCGCCTACATTGATCTTTACGCACGCAGCGGCAAACGTGGCGGTGCGTGGATGGATGTATGCCGTGCACGCTTCGACGACGGCACGCATCTGGAATTGCCGGTGGCGTTCCTTACCTGCAACTTCGCACCGCCAACGGAGGGCCGCCCTGCGCTGCTCACTCATGATGATGTGCTGACGCTGTTCCATGAATTCGGCCACGGTTTCCATCATCTATTGACGGAAGTGCCGCTGCCTTCCGTCGGCGGCATCGACGGCGTGGAGTGGGATGCGGTGGAACTGCCCAGCCAGTTCATGGAGAACTTCGGCTGGAACCGCGAAGCGCTGGATATGTTCGCCAAACACTGGGAAACCGGTGAGCGCCTGCCGGATGAACTGTTCGAGCGCATGCTGGCAGCACGGCACTTTCATGCCGGCTTGTTCCTGGTGCGGCAGCTTGAATTCGCCCTGTTCGATTTCCTGCTGCATCTGCAATACGACGCGGCCAAGGGTGCACGCACGCTCGAAGTGCTGGAGCAGGCACGCCACGAGGTTGCCGTGTTGCACCCTCCGGCCTGGCAACGCTTCCCGCACGCCTTTACCCACATCTTTGCAGGAGGCTACGCGGCGGGTTACTACAGCTACCTGTGGGCGGAACTGCTGAGCGCGGACGCGTTCGGGGCCTTTGAGGAACACGCGCGCGACGGGCAAAGCGTGATCGACCCGGCCACCGGGGAACGCTTCCGCCGTGAAATCCTGGCCGTGGGTGCAAGCCGGCCTGCGATCGAGAGCTTTATCGCGTTCCGGGGCCGCAAGCCGGAACCGGAGGCGTTGCTGCGCAGTCACGGCCTTGCCTGAGCCGCTTATGCCCCTCTCTCATCGGGAGAGGGGCATGATCCGCAAGTTCCATGGTTCCTCTCGCACTGATCGGGCCAACAGGTTCACAATGCCTCGACCCCGCCCTATACCACCATCGGCGGCGCAAACTGGTATCGAATCGATAGCGCTCTGGACTTGAGGACTCTGCGATGAACGCGATCACACACTTGGCGCCCGAATGGCACAACTGGATTCAGGAAAATCTCTCGCGCGGCTGTGCCCCGCAATCGCTGATCGACGACATGGTGCGTAACCATTTCGATCCGGTGTTCGCGCGCGCCGCGGTCAACGGCATCATGAGTGGCCCCTTTGTCGCCACCGCCAAGCCGCCACCGCAAACCCAGTCTTCGAACGGCTACGTCTATGAAAGGCCGCGACTTTACGCCGGTAATTTGATCCGCACTTCTGATCGCGATGTACGTGTGGTCACGCGTGTGAATCGTCCGATGATCGCTGTGCTCGACGGCGTGTTGAGCGAAGAGGAGTGCGACGAACTTATCCGCCGCTCGGCCGACAAGATGCGCCGCTCCACCACGGTCGACCCATTGACCGGCAAGCATGAAGTCATCGCCGATCGCAGCAGCGAAGGCACTTTCTTCACTCTCAACGCCGATCCATTCATCGCACGACTCGACCGCCGCATTTCCGAAGTGATGAACTGGCCGGTCGAAAACGGCGAGGGCCTGCAGATCCTGCACTACGGCGTCGGCGGCGAGTACAAACCGCACTTCGATTACTTTCCACCGGAAGACCCCGGCAGCCAGGTGCAGATGACCATCGGCGGCCAGCGCGTCTCCACCATGGTGATGTATTTGAACGAAGTGGAAGAAGGCGGTACCACCATCTTTCCCGATATCGGCCTGGAAGTGGTGCCGAAAAAGGGTTCGGCCGTCTATTTCGAATACACCAACAGCCAGAACCAGCTCGATCGCCTGACACTACACGGTGGCTCGCCGGTGACGCGCGGCGAAAAATGGATCGTGACGAAGTGGATGCGGCAACGGCGTTATGGCGAGGCCGCAGCGTAATCGCAAAAACGCGCCATCTGATTTCAGGGTTTGACTAGCTATTTGCTTCGGCGTCTTTATGGAGACGCCGTCTTTTGCCTGCTGCCCAAAGCATGGCATAGGGCGACCTTCGTCACGTTCTGGTACAGGTGGATTGCCGTGCCCGTAGACAACGTTGTCATTCCAGGCCGATACTGCCGCCGCACCTTTCTCGGGCACCACACCCGACATGCTGTGAGGGGCAGGGCTGCGTTTTTTGCCCGGCGGATGATCCATGCGGCTGCGTGGAACGCAGTCGTCATGCCGCCAACGCGATTCACTTGTTGCAAATCCCTTCCATGTTTTTGGAGACGGCTCATGCACGTGAAAAAGTCAGTGACGCGATCTACTTTGACATCAGGCACGTTGAGCACCGCCGTGGGTGCAGCTTTATCGGCAAGCTTGCTCACGATGGCACCCACGCAAGTTGCGCATGCCCAGTCCGCTTGCGCACCTGCATGGAGTGCAACGGCGATTTACACGGCTGGCAACGTCGCCAGCGAGAGCGGCATCAATTACCAGGCAAATTGGTGGACGCAGGGCAACGATCCGGCGACCAACAATGGTGGCGCAGGTAGCGGTCAACCATGGACGTCGCAAGGTGCATGCAGTGCCTCGCCCACGCCAACTCCCACCCCTACACCCACGCCAACTCCTACCCCCACACCAACACCAACACCAACACCAACACCAACACCAACACCAACACCAACACCATCTCCGTCATCGGTCACTACGTCAGGTAACGTCGATTTCCATTTGTTGCTTGGTATAGGCAGTTCGCAAGACCAGATCGCGTTGGCGGGCGATAACTACACCGACCTGATCATGTCCAACATCATCGCTGGCGTGATGTATGGGCATCTGGTGCAGGAGTACTACCCAGGTATCCAGTTCGACAAGGACTATTTATACGGCTCGATCATGGGTCAGCTGCTGCAGGAAAACATTGCCACCGAGTATTACGTGGATACCGGTAGCCTGATCGATCCGTCACCCGATCAGCAAGCAGTGATGGGCGTAGGCCAAGGTGGTCCGTACCAGATCAACAACTATGCCGCCGATATGGTGTCCGGGTCGTATACCCCGTCAGGTCATGCGCTGATCAACTACGTCACGATCCAGAAGAACATCGGCTACACCATGGCTACGGCGCCCACGCAATACAGCAAACCAACACCGGCGTCGTTCAACAACAAGTACTACGGGCCGATGTTGACGGCGTATTTCCATTACAACGACTTCGTCGCACTGAACGTGACCGGCAAAGGACCTGGGGGTTGGCAAACACCGTGGGAGCCGGCGTACGACAACGCGCTGGCGAACTTCAAAACCTTGCCGGACAATTTCCTGGATGTGTTGCTGAACGTGGCTTACAACCAGGGCTACTACGGTGGACTGGTGCAAAGCTATAGCAGCCTGGGTGCAACAGCGACCTCGGCCACCGTAACGCAGGTGAACGCCTATGGTTCGGTGTGGGGCGTGAACGATACCTACAAGCAATATCCCTATCAGGTTCGCTACTACCTGGATCAGCTCTACGACAATCCGATTCCGACCACCAGTTTGTCGACCGTCGTTACCCCCAGCAATCACGTCGCGTTCAATATCGCAGCGTTGGAAAACGTGTTCTCCAACGTGTTCCAGACGCTGGATTACGTCAACAGCTCAGGTACCGGCACCTACATCACGGCAACGCAGGCCTCGACGGCCTTCAATACGGCGCTCACTCAAACAGGCGTTTCGAGCACCGGTACGCTGGATCTGAGCAGCGCATCGGATCGTGCGCAAATCTTCAACTTGCTGGAGCATGCGATCAGCAATCTGGAGACCAACGTAGGCACGCAATTCAACGCCACTACCAACGATCAATTGTAGGTCTTGCATAGCATGAAGCCCTTCGAGGATGCGAAGGGCTTCATGATTCAAAGCGAGTTAGTTCCGCGCTCCATCGGCTTCGAGATGGTAGTGCGTGGCAACCTCGACCTCTTTCTTTGAACCTAGGAACACCGGCACGCGCTGATGCAAACCCGTCGGTTGTAGCTCGAGAATGCGTTCACGGCCGGTGGTGGCTGCACCACCCGCTTGCTCGATGATCAAGGCCATCGGGTTGGCCTCGTACATCAGGCGCAGCTTGCCGCCTTTGCTCTTGATCTTCGCATCCAGCGGATAGAAGAACACGCCGCCACGGGTGATGATGCGGTGCACGTCGGCCACCATCGAGGCCACCCAGCGCATGTTGAAATCCCTGCCGCGCGGACCGTCCTTGCCGGCCAGCAGTTCGCCGATATAACGCTGCATCGGCGGTTCCCAGTGACGCTGGTTCGACATGTTGATGGCGAATTCGCCGGTTTCCTCCGGGATGCGGATATCACGGCGGCTGAGGGTGAAGCTGCCTACTTCGCGATCCAGCGTGAACTCGTGCGTGCCGTGGCCGAACGTCAACACCAGCACGGTGGCGGGGCCATACACCACATAGCCGGCCGCGAGCTGCGTCGTGCCGGGTTGCAGGAAGTGCTCCGCCTTCGGTTCGCTCACACCATCTGGGCAGCGCAGCACGGAGAAGATGGTGCCGACGGAAATGTTCACGTCGATGTTCGAGCTGCCATCCAGCGGATCGAACAGCAGTAGGTGATTGCCCTTCGGATACATGTCGGGAATCGGCTGCGGATCTTCCATTTCCTCCGACGCGCAGGCGGCGAGCTGGCCACCCCAGGCGTTGGCTTCAAGCAGGATCTCGTTGGAGATCACATCCAGCTTCTTCTGCGCCTCGCCCTGGATGTTGCCGGTGCCCGCCTCGCCCAGCACACCCCCGATGGCGCCCTTGTTGGTGGCGACCGCGATGCGCTTGCAGGCGCGTGCGACCACTTCGATCAGCAAGGTGAGCTCGGCGTTGATATGGCCGGCGCGGCGTTCTTCGATCAGAAACTGGATCAGCGAGATGGGCTTCATGGCGAACCTGCTGGAAAAGGGCCTGCCATTGTCCCGGCTCAGCCTTACATAAGCCAGTCGAGAGCCTGAATCCCTCGCCAGCGTTAGGCGGTCATTCCTGCAGAACCGACTTTTTCAATAGTGACGCCCGCCCAGATGGATTCCCGCTTTCGTGGGAATGACGAAAGTGGAGGGCTGCTGACAACACGCTGGCAGTAGCAGGGGCGCAAGCTCTCATCATCGAAAAGGAGGGACGATCATGCGCGACACGATTTATGTGCTGGTATTCGAAGGGTTTGCGGATTGGCAGATAGCGCTGGCCCTGGCTGAAATCCGCCGCCCAGGCGACTGGGAAGTGCGCAGTGCCGGCTTCACGCGCGAGCCGGTGACATCGATGAGCGGGTTCACGGTGATGCCCGATGTAAGCGTGGATGAGCTTGATCTGGATGCCGTTGCGCTGCTGATGCTGCCAGGCGGTCATCTATGGTTATCCACGCAGCTGGAGCGGATGGCGTCCGTAGCACGCCGCGTGCACGCAGCAGGTGCACCGGTTGCTGCCATCGATCAAGGCGTGCTGGCGGTGGCGCGCGCCGGTTTGCTCGACCATTGCCGTCACACCGGCAACTGGCCGGGACAGATCGGCCGCGAAGTGGCGGCGTATGCGGGACATGATCAATACGACGCCAACGTACTCGCCGTCAGCGATGGTGGCGTGATCACAGCCAGCCATCTGGGCAACATCGAATTCGCGCGGGAAATCATCCACACGCTGGACTTGTACAACGCCAGCGATCGCGACCACTGGTATCGCTTGTTCAAACATGCCGTGCCGCCGCCGTGGTTTAGCGGCGAAACGATTGAAGTAGTCCGTGCTGCATAAGGTACCTACATCATGAGTAACTTTATCGATCGCGTTTTAGCAGCCTATCGGCCGTTGTATCTGCGGGGTTTGCTGATGGATGGCCAATATCGACTCCCTGCCAGGCAGGAAAAAGCGAAACCGGAAAAAGGCAATCGAGTCGTGCAGTTGACACCAGCGTTCGATCCAGGGCGCAAGCGAGTACTGGTCATGCCTGCTGCCGCGGGTGTCAGTCTGCGCATGCGATCGAAAGACGAACCGTCGGGCGGCTTGAGCGGCGCATAACCCCATCACCCAGGAATTCATCATGCAAAAGACCTATCACGGCAGTTGTCATTGCGGCGCAGTAACGTTCGAAGCCGACATCGATCTCACGCAGGGCACGGGGCGCTGTAATTGCTCCATCTGCACCAAGGCGCGGCAATGGGGTGTGATGGTGAAGCCGGATGCGTTCCGGCTCATCCGCGGGGAGAGTGAACTTTCCGACTACCAGTTCGGCACCCACAGCATGCATCACCTGTTCTGCAAGCACTGCGGCATCAGGCCATTCGGCAAAGGCCATCTGGATGTGCTCGGTGGTGACTTCTACTTCGTCAATGTGTTCTGTCTGGACGATGCCGAGCCTGCGGCGTTGATCGAAGGCCCGCTGCATTTTTCCGATGGGCGCAACAACAACTGGCAAAACGTGCCGGCGGAAACGCGGCATCTATAAGGTGACGACATGAACCGCAAGATCACTTTCTATCACGCACCCAATAGCCGCTCGGGCGGCACGTTTGCGTTGCTCGAGGAACTGAGTGCGGACTACGAACTACACCTGGTAAATCTCAAGGCCGGCGAATCGCGCCGGCCGGACTACCGGGCGATCAATCCGATGGGCAAGGTGCCGGCGATCCGGCATGGCGAAGTGTTGATCACCGAACAGCCAGCGATATTCATGTATCTGGCAGATCTGTATGCGGAAGCGGGGCTGGCTCCGGCCATCGGCGATCCGCTGCGTGGCGCTTACCTGCGTTGGCTGGTTTTCTACGGTTCGTGTTTTGAGCCGGCGCTGGTTGATCGCTCGCTCAACCGCGAGCCGGCACCGCCATCCAAGTCGCCGTATGGCAGCTGGGAAGACGTTATCAACACGCTGCAGCTGCAACTTGCCAAGGGACCCTACATGCTTGGCGAGCGCTTCACCGCGGCAGACGTGCTGTGGGGCGGCGCCTTGCACTGGGCCACCTTGTTCAAGCTGGTGCCGGAAACGCCGCAGATCAGCGCGTACATCGATCGCGTGATCACACGTCCCGCCATGCAGCGTGTAGCGGCCAGGGATGCTGATTATCTCGCGCAGCAGGCTGCGTGAGATGGTCGATGGCGACGGGTATGTTTCCATTCGTCTCGCATAACAGGGTCTCACACAGTGCGACGACCCTGCATGACTTCGGACGCTGGTCCGTAACCTCAACCTGGGCGATCATGCACGGATGCGTCGTGCCGATCGCCTCTTCCTCATCATCAACGCCCTGCGCGGTCGACGTACCGCGTTGCAGGCGCGCCAGCTCGCGGAAATGCTGGGGGTATCGCTGCGCACGGTTTATCGCGATGTGGCGGACCTCCAGCTCTCGGGCGTACCGATCGAAGGCGAAGCCGGCGTCGGCTACATGCTGCGCAAGGGCTCGGACATCCCGCCGCTGATGTTCACTGCCGAAGAGCTCGAATCGCTGGTGGTCGGCACACGCTTCGTCCGCGCGTTCGCGGGCGAGAAACTGGCTGCCGGTGCACAAGCTGCGCTGATGAAGATCGAGGCGGTATTGCCACCGGAACTGCGCGAGCGTTCCTCACGCACGCGCATCTACGCGCCGATCTGGCGCGACGAGCATTCCACTGCCTTCGCCGAACGTATCGACAAGCTGCATGCGGCGATCGAAGCGCAGCACGTCTTGCGGCTGTTCTATAAAGACGAGGTGGGTCGCGACAGCGAACGTGATGTGGAACCGCTGTGCCTGGCGTTCTGGGGCGGCAAGTGGACACTCGGTACCTGGTGCCGGCTGCGCAAGGATTTCCGCAACTTCCGCCCGGACCGCATCGAACGGATGGAGAACACCGGTGAGGTGTTCCAGAGTGCGCCGGATCGCGACCTGGGTTCCTACCTGCAGGCCATGCGCGGCTATTTCTCCGGATTGGAGTAGGTTGGGGTGTGAACCCCAACATGACGATACCGATCGACATGGCGATGTTGGAGTTTGCACTCCAACCTACAAACCCACCCACGCTGCCGCTCTTACGCTACCCTGCGCCAACCAGGGCTATTGCAGGAGTCACCCCATGTCGTCAGGCGTGCGTCATCCTCTGTTGTCGATTGCGCCGGCCAAGCTGCGCCCTACCCAAATGACGGTGGGCAAGGCTGAAGTGGCCGAGAAACGCGCGCAGTGGGAAAAGCTCGGCAAAAAGAAGCGCAAAGAGCTGCTTGCCGCGCACTGGTTTCCCGGCGTGCTGGGGCCGAAGCACCAGGTTTATATCGTCGACCATCATCACCTTGGCCTCGCGCTGTGCGAGGAAGGCGTCAAGGAAGTGCCGGTGATGATCCAGCGCGACTTTTCCTGGCTGGACCAGGACGTGTTCTGGCGCACCATGGAGTTCAACCGCTGGGCGCATCCGTACAACGAACATGGCCAGCGGCAGGAATACGACGCGATTCCGCGCAACCTCACCGATCTGGCTGATGATCCCTATCGCACCCTGGCTGCACGCGTGCGCACCGCGGGTGGCTACGCCAAGGACGCCACACCTTATTCGGAATTCCTGTGGGCGGAGTTCTACCGGCGCAACCTCAAGCTCAAGGGCGATCGCGTCACGCCCAAACTGCTGCAGGACGCCATGCTGCTCGCCCACTCGCATGAAACGGCCTACCTGCCCGGCTGGAGCGGACAGATCCAATGAGCGGCGCAGCCGCCTCGTCGGCACGTATCGCTGACGTGCTGGCCGGCTTGGGGATAGCAGGTTTGCTGCTGCCCGAAGCTGTTGCCTACTCAGGCATCGCCGGCATGCCGCCGCAGGCTGGTGTGGTGGCGTTGTTCGTTGGCTTGGTTTGCTATGGGCTGCTGGGCACCAGCCGTTTCGCGATTGTGTCGTCCACATCGTCCTCCGCGGCGGTACTGGCAGCAGGCACTCTTTTGCTGGCCGGCGGCGGGGCCAATCGCGCGGCCGTTGCCGCCACGCTCGTGCTGTTGGGCGGCGGTTGTTTTCTGATTGCAGGCGCGGCGCGCCTGGGTGGGCTTTCGCACCTCATCGCGCGTCCGGTGTTGCGCGGCTATACCTTTGGATTGGCGATCGTCATTGCACTCAAGCAGTTGCCACACCTGGGCGGCTGGCCGGATCTGCACGGCGATTTCGTGCCTTTGCTGGTCGCGGATCTGGTTCGCACCTCCGGACAAGTCCATGCGCTGACCTTGCTTACCGGTGTGCTGGCCTTGTTGCTGTTGTACGTATGCGAGCGCTTGCGCCGCTTGCCGGGCAGCCTGCTGGTGATCGCGCTCGGCGTGGCCGCATCCAGTTGGCTGGCGGCGCGCGGTGTGCCGCTCACCGGCGCCATCCGGCTGCAGATGAGCATCGGCATGCCCGTGTGGCCATCCAGCGGCCAATGGCTGCCGAGCGTGGAACTGGCCGCGGCGTTGCTGTTGATCCTGTATGCCGAGTCATATAGCTCGATCCGCGGCTTTGCGTTGAAACATGACGACCCGGTAACGCCGAATCGCGACCTGCTGGTGCTGGGCGTGGCGAACGTGTTGAGCGGCTTGTTCCAAGGCATGCCGGTGGGTGCCGGCTATTCCGGCACCTCTGCCAATGAGGCGGCAGGTGCGCAATCGCGGCTTGCCGGCCTGATTGCCGCGGCCACCGTGCTGCTGATGGTGTTGCTGCTGTTGCGCTGGATCGAACGTATTCCGCTTGCCGTGCTGGCTGCGATCGTAATTCACGCCGTGAGCAAATCATGGCGTTTGTCGGTATTTCGCCCGTATCTGCAGTGGAAGCGGGATCGTCTGCTGGCGCTCGCCGCGGTGATCGCGGTGTTGTCGGTGGGCATCCTCAATGGCCTGCTGTTCGCCATCGCCTTCAGCCTGATTCTGCTGCTGCGCCAGCTCGCTTCGGCGCGTGTCAGCGTGCTCGGCCGTCTCGCCGGCAGTCACGACTTCGTGGATATCGCGCAGCACCCTAATGCAGTGCAACCGCCAAGCATGCTTATTTTGCGTCCGGAAGAGCCATTGTTCTTCGCTAACGCCGAGGCTGTGATGGTATTGGCGCGCAAGCAAGTAGAAGCGCATAGCGCCGCAAAACAGGTGGTGCTGAGCCTGGAAGCGTCGCCCGATCTGGACAGCACCGCGCTCGAATCGCTCGGCGATTTTTCAGGCTGGCTACAGGCACGCGGCGTTGGCCTGCGCGTGGCACGTGTGAAAGATGAGACACGCGCTTTGCTGCTGCGCGCCGCCCTGCCCCAGCTTTCGTCACAGGCACTGGATAGCTGGAGCGTGGAAGATGCCGTGTCGGCCGCCATGGCCGCCATGTCTTCAACAGGGAATCACGCGCAGTGAAACACGCTACACGCATCGGGTGCCTGGTCGCAGGCTTGCTGCTGACCATGCCGGCCTTCGCGCAGCAACAAAGTGCGGACGCACGCTTCAAGCAGCTTTACGAACAGGAATGGGCGTGGCGTACCGGGCAGGCGGGCGTGAGCGCTTCCGGCGAAGCCCAGCCGAACAACGGCCGTCTCGACCAGGTCGATGCGAAGCGTCAGCAGGAACGGCTCGATAATTGGCAAAAGATCATGAGCCGGTTGGATGCGATCAATCCCAAGGAGCTTTCGCCGGCGCAACAGGTGAACTACGCGATTTATCGCGAGCAGATCCGCAACTTCATCGCCGACCAGCAATTCAAGCAATGGCAGATGCCGTTCAATAGCGACTCCGCGTTCTGGAGCGAACTTGACGGCGACCTCGGTGCCGATTCGCTGCATAACGAAACGGACTATCGCCGTTATGTGGATCGCTTGGGCCAGGTGCCCGCGTATTTTGACCAGGAAATCGCCAATATGCGGGCGGGCCTGAAGCGCGGTTTCAGCGTGCCCAAGGCGGTGCTGGCAGGGCGTGATATTTCCATCGCCGCCGTCGCTGATGTGAAAGACCCTACGCAGACCTCGTTTTACGAGCCGCTGCAACACATGCCGTCGAGCATTCCGATGGTAACGGCGGCGGCCATCCAGGCCGACGCGCGCGAGAAGATCAACCGCGATGTCATTCCCGCTTACCAAAAGCTGCTCGCCTTCTTCCGCACCGAATACGTGCTGCAAGCGCGCACCACGTTGGCTGCGGAAGCCTTGCCCGATGGCAAGGACTATTACCGCCAACAGATCCGCGAATACACCACGCTCGATCTGGACCCCGACACCATCCACAAGATTGGCCTGGAGCAGGTGGATAAAATCCATGCCCAGATGCTCGACGTCATGCATGAAACCGGCTTCAAAGGCAGCTTCGCCGACTTTCTGCATTTCTTGCGCACCGATCCGCAGTTCTACGCCAAGACTCCGGAGGATCTGCTCGACAAGACCGCATGGGTGACGAAGGAAGTCGACGGCCAACTCGGCAAATTCTTCGGTCACTTGCCGCGTGCACGCTTTGCCATCGAACCGGTGCCGGATGCGATCGCGCCGTATTACACCTCCGGCCGCGGCGGTCCGGATGTCTATCTGGTCAACACCTACGACCTACCCTCGCGCCCGCTCTACAACATGCCGGCGCTCACCTTGCACGAGTCATATCCCGGCCATGCGCTGCAACTGGAACTGGCTGAAGAGCAGCACGATCAACCCGCGTTCCGCCGCAACAGCTACATCTCCGCCTATGGCGAGGGCTGGGCGCTGTATTCGGAATTTCTAGGCAACGAAATGGGCATCTACAAGACGCCCTACCAGCGCTTCGGCTACCTGACCTACCAGATGTGGCGTGCATGCCGCCTGGTGGTCGACACCGGCATCCATCACCTCGGCTGGACGCGCCAGCAAGCGATTGACTACATGACCGAGAACACGGCGCTTTCCGATCGCGAAATCGCCAATGAGGTCGACCGCTACATCAGCTGGCCCGGGCAGGCGCTGTCGTACGAGCTGGGTTATCTGAAGATTCTCGATTTGCGGGCAAAAGCCGAGAAGGCGCTGGGGCCGAAGTTCGACCTGCGTGCCTTCCACGACACGGTGCTCTCCATCGGTTCGGTACCGTTGCCGGTACTGGAGCAGCGGGTCGACCGGTTTATTGCCGAGGGTGGCCCGGAGCCGGACTACGGTTGCGACTGCGTCAAGCATTCGCCGTAGGTTGGGGTGCAAACCCCAACATCCTATGTGCGCATATATCCCGGTGTTGGGGTTTGCACCCCAACCTACAGAGCATTGGCAAAAACTTCACCGATAAAGTAGTATGCACTTAAACTTTATTGGGAGAGTCGGCCATGACAGCCCATGCCTTGACCAGGCCAGCCCCTGCCGAAGAACTGAGCGGCCCCGCCTTGCGCGCTTTCTTCAACATGGCCGAGCGCTGGAACCTGCGCATTTCCGAGCAACGCAGGCTGCTCGGCGATCCGCCCGAATCCACCTTCTACAAGTGGAAGCGCCACCAGGATGGCGCGCTGGGGCGCGACACGTTGGAGCGCATCAGCTATCTGCTCGGCATCTACAAGGCGCTGCAGATCCTGTTTCCCGAAACCGGGCAAGCCGATGCGTGGCTACACAAGCCCAACCGTTCGCCGTTGTTTAGTGGGCAGTCGGCGCTGGACCGCATGTTGTCGGGCAATGTGAGCGACCTCTATGTAGTGCGACAGTATCTGGACGCACAACGCGGCTGGTAAGAGCCACCGCCAAAACGACTGCGCGGTGGCTCTACGACATTCGTCGCAGTCGGCGAGAAGCCGCTCCGGCACCATTCCACGTCGAACAGGGAAGAACAAACGATGCGGTAATGCGCCGCCGCGGACTACGCCATGCCTATCGACACGCCTCCCCTTCGCCGCATTCGCTGGACTCATGCCTATCGGATCGTGCCGAGCCGTTTTCCGCCGGCTGGCCTGTTCGATCGCATTGCCAACCCAGCCGATCTGGATGCGATCTTCGCCATTGAAGCCATGACCAATCCGCGCCTGCGCGAAGAGGCAGACGCCTTGCGTCTGGTGCCAAAGGATCGACGCATCAGTGGCCCCGGTTCGACGCCGGTGATGGCTGCATTCACGCATCTCAATCCGGAAGGCAGCCGTTTTTCCGATGGTACCTGGGGCGTGTTCTATGCGGCGCGCAATGTGATCACCGCCGTGGAAGAAACGGTGTACCACCGCGAGCGCTTTCTTGCGGCCACGTCGGAACCTGCGTGCGATATTGAAATGCGCTGCTATAGCACCAGCGTCGACTGCAAGCTGCATGATATTCGCAGCGCATGGATGCATGCGCATGATCCAGACAGCTACGCCGACAGCGTCAAGCTTGCGCGCAGGCTGCTTGAAGAAGGTTCCGACGGCATCGTCTACGACAGCGTGCGTCATCGCGGCGGCGAATGCCTGGCAGCGTTCTATCCCGACGTGGTGGCACCGTGCGTGCAGGCGCAGCACCTGATTTATCGCTGGGACGGCCGGCACATTGCCCAGGTGCTTGAAGTAAGCGAGATGAAGCGCGGATAAAAAAGTAAACGACAACCTATTTCTAGGGAGGGAGTTTAACGTGGATCAACGCGTCGACTTATTTGCTGATCATCAGGATATTGATGTAGTGAAGGAGATCGTGAAACGTCTTACCATTCGTAAGCGGTCTAAGCGTCCTCAAGCCACCTGGATTGCTCACGTTGAAAATGCTGAAAAACTAGTTCGTACCCTAGCCATGACTGGTCTGGCAGTATGTGTGATTCTTGGCCTATTGAGCCGGACATTTGACAGCTATCCATTAGCTGAAACCATGCTTGTCATGAGTCTCCTAGTCATATTGCTTTTTCTCGCGATGCTCATATCGCCGATCGTAGTCTCAGTGCCTTTTTTTCGGACCATGTACAAGAATCCATTCGTGTCGTTGCTTGAAAATTTAGACGATGCAAGTTCTCTGGACTTGCCAATGGTGCTTGAGCTAATGAGGTGCAAGCGTGAGGCAGTTGAATACGTGCTTACACACTACCGCCATCAAAGACTTGCGTTCGAAAAACGCGGAATGATGTTGGCGGGATCGCTCGATAAAATTGGTTTCTTTCCAACGTTGGTTGCTTTCGCCATGCTCATGATACCGGCTTGGGCACATCTCGATCGTCGAATTCAAGATTTTGCTCTGTTGGTACCTGTGTTTCACTTTATCAATTTACTGAGTTATGGATTGAACCAGGAAATGGATCGTGTAATTTCACTACTTGAATACAGCATTGCCGCACGCGATCGTATTGATAAGCTGCTAAGGTAAGTTTCGTCTTGTCGTTACGGACCATCCTCGGAACGTCATGAAAATCCTGCTACCGTTATTGTTTGCCTTGGTGCCGTGCTTCGCTTGTGTCGCCCAGACCCATCATGCGCAATGGAATGCAGCAATCGAAGCCTTTGAATCATCCGATCGCGCCAATCCGCCGCCGCCGCATGCCGTGTTGTTCATTGGCAGTTCGTCCATTGAGCATTGGAAATCTGTCGTGGCGGATTTTCCGGAAGTCAACGTCATCAACCGCGGCTTCGGCGGTTCGGAGCTGGGCGATTCCACCTATTTCGCCGATCGCATCATCAAGCCTTACCAGCCGCGCGCGATCGTGTTGTATGCCGGCGACAACGATTTGTATGACGGCCACACGCCGCAGCAGGTGCGTGATGATTTCGCCGCGTTCGTGAACAAGGTGCGTTCGTTCGATCCTGGTGTAGCGATTGCTTTCGTGGCGATCAAGCCAAGTATGGCGCGCAAGGCGCTCTTGCCGAAGATCAAACAAGCGAATGGGTTAGTGCATGACTACGCGGCGACGCAGAAGAACGTCACATATATCGATGTGTTCACACCGATGCTGGCAGCGGATGGGCAGCCGCAGCCGAAGTGGTTTATCGAAGATGGGCTGCATATGAACCGCACGGGGTATGAGCTGTGGATCAGTCTGCTCAGGCCGTGGGTGGATGCGCACGGGCGGTGATGTTTGCATGACGGCTTATGCGTAGGTTGGGGTGCAAACCCCAACATCGTGGTCTATACACGCATGGCAATGTTGGGGTTTGCACCCCAACCTACGTGGCATCTTCACCGCATCAGGTATCCGCGTCCGTCGCAAACCCTTCGCGAGTTCCGCGATTGAACACGCGATCGCTATGCAGCACGTCAGCCGCCGCATGCGCAGTCTGCTGCTTCAGCTTGGCGTAGATCGGCGTGAAGTCCGGCCGCGTCGCCTCGAACAGCTGCTCGAAGCTGTCGATCACGAAATAGGTCTGCTGGTAGGTATCGATGCGGTACCGCGTATTCATCACGCGCTCCAGGCCGAAGCCGATGCGATTCGGCGCGGGTGAATCCAGGCAGTAGATCGATTCGCCCTTGGAGCTGACGATGCCCGCGCCATAAATGCGCATACCTTCGTCGGTGTTGATCAGACCGAATTCCACCGTGTACCAGTACAGGCGCGTCAGGTTCATCAGCGCCTCGGGGCCGATGCCGAACGCCTTCATGCCGCCGCGGCCATAGGCCTGCATGTAGTCGGCGAAGACCGGGTTGAGCAGCAGTGGCACGTGGCCGAACAGGTCGTGGAACAGGTCCGGCTCGCTCAGGTAGTCGAGCTGTTCGGGCTTGCGGATCCACCAGGACACCGGAAAACGGCGATTGGCGAGATGGTCGAAAAACACCTCATCCGGTAGCAGCCCTTCCACGGCGACCAGTTCCCAGCCGGTCGCCTTGCTCAGCACCTGGTTGAGATCGGCGAACTTGGGAATGCCACCGTCACCCAGACCGAAGCGCTCCACGCCCTCCATGAATTCGCGGCAAGCCCGGCCCGGCAGCAACTCGCGCTGGCGCTTGTACAGCGTGTCCCATACCTCATGGTCGGTACGGCTGTAGTTCGACCAGGGCTGTTCCACCACGCCGGTGGCGTAGACGGGGACATAACCGCGGTCAGTCTGCTGGTGTTCGACGCGGCGCGGGGGGCTGGAGGTATCCATCGACGGCTCCGGAAAGAACTTGCGGGTCAAGCAATAGGATACGTCCCATATCACGCATGTTGTTTGTTTTGTTGTGCAAAAAAGCGGCATGAGCGCAATAATCATCCGCCATGGGCTCATTGACCGGAGATATCGTGCATGGTTACCCTGGATCGCACCGACTTGCGTGTGCTGGCCGTGCTGCAGGCCGAAGGGCGCATCACCAATGCCGAGCTGGCCGAGCGAGTGAACCTGTCGCCCTCCGCCTGCCTGCGTCGCCTGCAGCGGCTGGAGGGGGAGGGCGTGCTGACCGGCTACAGCGCGCAGGTGGATCCGGAGGCGGTGGGCTTGGGCTTGCAGGCGTTTGTGCGCGTGCAGCTCACCCGCCACGAAAGCGACGTGATCGAGCGTTTCGTGGAGCGGGTGAACGGTTGGGACGAGGTAGTGGCCTGCTACGCACTCACCGGTGACATGGATTACCTGATGCACATCTACGTCGCCGACCTGCAGCACTTCTCCCGTTTCCTGCTCGACCGCCTGCTCAATGCCTCCGGCGTGGCGGATGTGAACTCAAGCTTCGTGCTGCGGACGGTGAAGCGAGCAGGGGCCTTGCCGCTGACGCAGCTGGAACGCTGATTCAGCTGTTTTCGCTCGCCAGTTGCAGCGGCATGGAGTCGTCACGACGCCGAATACGCAATGCCAGGAATGCGGCCACCACACCCGTGGCACCTGCGATCACGAACGGCGTGAGATAGCTGCCCAATTGCACACGCAACACGCCCGCCATGAATGCGGCCGTTGCTGCGCCGACCTGATGCCCTGCCACTACCCAGCCAAACACCACCGGCGCATCGCGTTCGCCGAACGCATCGGTGGTAAGGCGCAAGGTGGGCGGCACGGTGGCGATCCAATCCAGGCCGTAAAACACGCCGAACAAAGACAGGCTATACAGCGAGAAATCGGAATAGGGCAGATACATCAGCGACAAGCCGCGCAGCCCGTAGTAGACGAACAGCAGCTTGCGCGGATCGAAACGATCGGTCAGCCAGCCGGATAAGGTGGTGCCGATCAGATCGCACACACCCATCATCGCCAGCACGCCGGCTGCACGGACTTCAGGAATACCGTGATCGCCGCACATCGCGATGAAGTGCGTGCCGATCAGGCCGTTGGTGGTGAAGCCGCATACGAAGAAGGTCGCAAACAACGGCCAGAACACGCCGTGCTTGCTGGCGCGATGCAGGGTACCCAACGTCAGTGCGAACAGGTTGCCTGACGACGCACCCGCATCGACCGTTTCATTCGGCGCCGCGCCGTACCGGGTAAGACCGATATCGGCAGGGCGCTCCGGCATCAGCCACAGCACCAACGGCAGCAATAGCGCGCAAACCGCGGCGATGGTCAGCACCACCGGTTTCCAGCCCGCGTACTCGGCAATGGCGGCAAGGCCTGGCAGAAAGATCAGCGTGCCGGTAGCGGTGCTGGCAGTCAGCAAACCCATCATCAGGCCGCGATGCGTACTGAACCAGCGACCCACCACGGTCGCCCCCAGCACCACTGCCACGCAGCCGGTACCGGCGCCGGACAGCACACCCCAGGTCAGCAGCAGATGCCAGGGTCTCGTCATCAGCGCACTGGAAGCTGCCGCCACGGCCATCACGGTCAGCGCAATAAGCAGCACGCGCTTGATGCCGAAGCGCTGCATCAGCGCCGCGGCGAACGGGCCCATCAGACCGTAAAGCAAAATGCCGACGGCGGCTGCGGACGAAATATCGTCCCGGCTCCAGCCGAGCGCACGGCCCAGCGGCAGCATCAGCACACCGGGCGTGGCGCGCATGCCGGCCGACGCCAGCAGGGCCAGGAACACCACGGCAACCACCACGAAAGCATACTTTTGGCCGAATGGCCGACGGCGCTGTATAGTCATGTTACCGATCGGTACGGGGTGGAAGCGCAGAGTACGTACCGATCGGTAACATTGTCAACCCGCTCGTTTATGGCCATGCGTTCTAAATCTTCCCCCGACTCCATCCCCGAAGCCCCGCGTCGTGCGGCAGACCGCATCCGCGACACCGCCTTCGACCTGTTCTACCGCGAGGGTATCCGCGCCGTCGGCGTGGAGGAAATCGTCAGCCAGGCCGGCGTGACCAAGCCCAGCCTGTATCGCGCGTTCGAGTCGAAGGACGAACTGATCGCCGCCTACCTGCGCGATTACGACCAGCGTTTCTGCGAGCGCTTCGAGGCGCCCGGGGCGGATCATCCCGATGATCCCAAGGCGCACTTGCTGGCATACGTCGATCGGCTATCAAGGCGTGCCAGTCGCGATGGCTATCGCGGCTGCGGCCTCACCAATGCGGTGATCGAATACCCTGATCACGACCACCCTGCGCACCAGGTGGCGGTGGAGAGCAAGCAAAACCTGCGCGAACGGTTGCGCGAGATGTGCCGTGCCATGGGTGCGCGCGATCCGGACGAGTTGGCTGACGGTCTGCTGTTGCTGATCGAGGGCAGTTACGTTTCCGGCCAGACCTTCGGCGACGGTGGACCGGCACGCATGCTTGGTGTGATGGCGCGGCGATTGATCGACGCCTCGATGTAGGCGCGTTACGTCAACTTTCTTTGCGGACAAGGCAGGATGCTGCACTGCCGATAGGACGTCGTTAACGCTAAACTAACCGCACTGATGAGCATCGAAGCCGTTTCCACCCCCGACCGTGACCTGCTGCGCCCCTGGCGTTACTTGTGGCGCGTGCCGCTGCTGCTGGTGCACATAGTGCTTGGCATCATGTTGTGCGGGTTCATCCTCACCTGGCATCGCAACGGTGTGATGAAGAACGGGCGCGAGCCGTTCACCCATCGCATGATCCGTGCCTGGTCCACCGGGCTGATGCGCATCTTCGGCCTGCGCTCGGTGCGCGTCGGACAACCGCTGCGCGATCCGGTGCTGTTCGTCGCCAACCACACCTCGTGGATCGATATCGAGCTGTTGCACAGCCAGCGCGCAGCCTGCTTCGTGGCCAAGGCGGAAATCGCCAGCTGGCCGCTGGTCGGCTGGCTGGCGGCGAGTGGCGGCACCATCTTCCATCGGCGCGGCAGCAACCATTCGCTGGCGGCGGTGATGCAGGTGATGGTGGAACGGCTGCGCGCCGGCCGCTCCGTGGCGGTGTTCCCCGAAGGCGGCACCGGCCACAACGGCGTGCTGAAAGTGTTCCATGCACGCATCTTCCAGGCCGCACTCGATGCCGAGGTGCCGGTACAGCCCGTGGCGCTGCGCTTTGTGCGTGACGGCAAGCGGCAGATCGACGCCGGTTTTCGCGACCACGAAAACTTCCTGCAGAACTTCCTGCGCATGCTCGGCGGCGCGCCGATGGATGCGGAAGTGCATTTCCTCGAGCCGGTGCCGGCCAGTCCCGAAGGCCGCCGCCGCATGGCGGACTTGTCGCGCGAACGCATCGCTGCCGCGCTCGAGGACCGTCAGTGATCCTACCGCAAGGACGCGACTTCCAGCCGTCTTGGCCGCTGACCAGCGGGCATATTCAAACCATGCTCTCTTCCAGCGGCGTGCGCCGCACGCTGCTGCCACGCCGCGCTTATCGCGTGCTGGATGGTGCGCAGGAGGTCATGGTGGATGGCGGCGACGGCATTCGCCTCACCGGTTCGTTCACGGCGCAAAACGCGCAAGCCCAGTCGCGCGGCCTGGCCGTGCTGTTCCACGGTTGGGAAGGCAGCGTCGATTCCACCTACGTGCTGCAAACGGGTAGCCGCTTGCTCGACGACGGCTGGGACATCTTCCGCCTCAACTTCCGCGACCATGGTGAAAGCCACGGGCTCAACGAAGCGCTGTTTCATTCCTGCCGGATCGATGAAGTGGTGCATGCGTTGGGCGACATCGCGCGCCGCTGGCCTGCGCGCGTGATGGCGCTGGCAGGATTTTCGCTCGGCGGCAATTTCGCGCTGCGCGTGGCCATGCAGGCGCCGCGGCATGGCATTCCACTCGACTATGCGCTGGCGGTGTGCCCGATCATCGATCCCAGCGAAGGTTTGTTCTCGCTGGAAGAATCCGCGCCGTGGTTCTACCAGGCGTACTTCATGAACAAATGGCGGCGTTCGCTGCGCGCAAAGCAGAAGGCATTTCCGGAAGTTCAATATTTCGAACTGCAGGAATTGAAGCAAAACCTGCGCGGCCTCACCGAATCGCTGGTATTGCGTCACACCGATTTCGGTTCGCTGGAAGCCTATTTGGACGGCTATTCGGTAGCAGGCCGCACGCTGCAGCAGATGCAGATTCCGGCCACCATTCTTACCGCGCACGATGATCCGGTGATTCCCGTCGCCGCGTTCGAGAAGCTTGAGCTGCCCGGCAACGTCGAACTCGATATCGCGACCTATGGCGGCCACTGCGGTTTCATTCGCGGCTGGAATATGACCAGCTTCTGCGACGATTACATCGCCGCACGTTTCAACGCGATCGCCGAAGGGCAATCCCCGCATCCTTAAGTTCGGTGTGACTTTCCGCACGGATGACTTCCTGCAGGCGGAGGTTGCTGGCAGGTGCGCGTAAGCTCCCGCCCGCACCTTCGCCTAAACGTCGCCGGGAGTCGTCATGAAACGTCACACCGCCGTTCTGCCTGCCTTGTTGTCACTGACCTTGTCCGCAGCTTGCTTCGCCGCAAATCCGCCGCAGGATGGTGAGCTGGTGAAAGCTGGCAGGCATCCCGGTTGTGAAGGTATGGATGTAAAAGCCTGCGTCGAACAAGCCATCGCCGCCATGGGCGGCCGGCAGCGGCTCGAAGGCATCCACAGCATCCGTTACGACGCTATCGGACATACCGTGTTGGCGGAACAATCGTACAGGCAGCAGCCGTTTATCACGTCCTACGAACGTGACAAGGTCACCGTCGATTTCGACAAGCAGCGATCCGTGAGTGATGAGCAGCTCACCTGGCCGGAAGCCGATCCACATACCGAGACTGTCGAAGCCACGCTGATTGCAACAGCGCAGGGCGCCGTGCTTCATGGCAAGCATGGCGATTCACCCGCTTCGTTGGCGGATCAGGATACGGCCCGCGATACCCTGGCACTGGGTCCAGAACGCCTGTTGCTCAATGCGGCGGCCGCCGGCGATCTGCATTACGCCGCCTCAGAATGGCTGCGCGCCACGCCACATAGTGTGGTGGAATTCAGCTGGCAAGGCACGCCGATACGCGTGCTCCTCAATGCGCACAACCATTTGCCGGACGCATGGGAGCGCACAAGCCATTTCAACGACTTCTGGTTCGCCTGGGGCGATGTCCAGCAGCGCATCTATTTCGACAACTGGCATCTCGTGCAGGGCGTGCTCTTTCCGACCAACCGCATCGATCAACGCAACGGCGTGTGGTTCGCCTCCATGCAACTGCTCAATCCGGTGTTCAACGTCGACGTCGACGATAAGGTATTCGCGATGGATTCCGCCGTTGCCGCCAAGAGCGTGCAAGCCAAAGGCTGGAATCGCGTGTTCAGCGACAAACAGCGCGTGGAACTTGCGCCGGGTATCGAGCTTTACCAGGGTGCGTGGAACACCACCTTCATCAAGCAGGATGATGGCGTGCTGGTACTGGAAGCGCCGATCTCTCCCGCCTACGTCAAAGGTGTCTTTGCCAAGCTGCGTAGCGAATATCCAGGCGTACCGATCAAGGGTGTGCTCAGTACTTCCGATTCATGGCCGCACATTGCCGGTGTCAGAGAGGCCGTCGCCGAGGATCTGCCGGTCTACGCGCTCGACCTCAACCGGCCGCTGCTGGATCGGTTAGTCAGCGCCCCGCATCGCTTGCAGCCTGATGATTTGCAGATGCATCCCAGGTCGGCACATTGGATCACGGTGGGTGATCGTCTCGTGTTGGGCGAGGGTGCCAATCAGGTCGTGCTGTATCCGTTGCGCGGCGCATCGACTGAACGCCAGTACATGGTGTATTTCCCGCAGCACAAACTGCTGTACGCGAGCGACACGTTGGCGCTGAACCCCGACAACACGCTCTACGATCCGGATCTGATGTACGAAGTGGCACAAGCCGTTGCGCGCGAACATCTTCAGGTCGATACGGTGTATGCCATGCATGAGGGGCCTACGCCATGGACGCAGATACAGCAGCAACTCGCCCAAGCCATGTCGACGGCCAAGCCGACGGGTTAATCCGCCGGCACGCAGCGGCTCTGTGCCCATGCGCGCAACGCATCCACCTGTTCGCGCATCAGCACCGATAGCGGCTTTGTCGTCTGCAAGGCATGCAGCAGCGTCGCCTGATCGAGCGCACCGCCGTTGCCGCTGGCGTCGTAAAGCGCGCTGACGATGGACTGCTCGATTTCCGCGCCTGAAAAGCCTTCGCTGGCCTGCACCAATGCGTTCAAGTCGAACTCATTCGTATCCAGCTTGCGCCGCTTCAGATGCATGGCGAAGATCGCTGCGCGCACTTCGGGCTTGGGCAGGTCGACGAAGAAAATTTCATCGAAGCGACCCTTGCGCAGCAATTCCGCCGGCAATTCGTGTACGGCGTTGGCTGTCGCCACCACGAACACCTTGGCCTTGCGCTCCGCCATCCAGGTAAGCAAATAACCGAGTACACGCCGCGAAACGCCGCCATCTTCACCGCCGCTGGCAAGACCTTTCTCGATTTCATCGATCCACAGCACGCAAGGCGCCAGTGTTTCGCAGCTTGCCAGCGCTTCGCGCAGATTCTTTTCGGTTTCGCCCTGGTACTTGTCGTAGAGCGAGCCGAAATCCATGCGTATCAGCGGTACGCCAAAGCCGCCGGCAATCGCCTTGGAAACCAGGCTTTTGCCGCAGCCTTGCACACCCAGCAACAACACACCCTTGGGTGGATCGAGTGCGGGGTTGGGGCTGGGATCGAGAAATACGGCACGTCGCCGCTGCACCCACTCGCGTACCTGGCTCACGCCGGCCACGTCGGCGAAGCTGGCGGTGGCGTATTCGTAATGCAGCAAGCCGGAGCGGTTGAGCAGCTCGAACTTGGCCTTCATCAACTCGGGCAAATCGTTCGCATTGAGCGCGCCGTCGTTGTAAATAAGCTTGCGCACGATGCGCCGCGCGTCCGGTGCGCTTAGCCCCACCAGATTGCGCACGATGATGCGCGCCGCTTCGTTATCCACTTCCAGCTTGCGGTTGTTCTCCCGCTGCCAGGCAGCAGCTTCGCCGCGCATGATGCCGGCCAGTTCCTTGATGTCGGGCAGCGCCAGCGGCACGCGCGTGGCCAGCGATTCAAGTTCCTGCGGCAGCTCGACCTTCGCACCCACCAGCACCAGCGTATGCGCAGCAGAGCGCTGCCGTTGCACGATGTCGCGCATCTGGCGCAAGGTTACGGCGTATTGCAGCAAGGGCTGAAAATCGAACAGCAGATAGATGCTGCGCTCTTGTTCCGCGCGAATCGCGTTGAGTGTGGACGTGGCGTCGGACGCGACCTCCGGGTTGCTCGGCGCGTTGAAGTCCAGCCGTTCCAGGCCGTTGGTAAGCGTCCAGCGCCACAGCGGGTGCAGCGCCTGGGCGATGACATGGCGAAAACACTCGATCACCCGCTGTTCGTCGATTGTTTCAATCACCAGCAAGGGTGTCGCGGCACGCACCAGCGTGCTCAGGTCGTCCAATTCGCTCATGCATCCTCCGGCAAGGCTGCCTAAGGTAACAGGCTGTCACGACCGGATCATGGCCCGCGCGTTACGCTCGCTCGAGACAAGCGCTGACTTGCACCGGCACAACCCTGCCCCAAACTGACGGGTTTCCATGGCATCGGAGATTCCCCATGCAGCTACGCAGCGATAACTTCCAGCACGGCCAAGCGATTCCACCCCAACTGGCCTTCGCCAGGCTCGGCAAGCCGGTGGCTTTGTCGGACAACCTCAGTCCGCACCTGGCCTGGAAAGATGCACCGGCAGGTACGCGTTCGTTCGTGCTCACCTGCATCGACAACGATGTGCCGAGCAAACCCGATGACGTGAACAAGGAAGGCCGCACCGTTCCCGCCGATCTGCCGCGCGTGGAATTCGTGCATTGGCTGATGGCGAACATCCCCGCCGAATGTGGTGAGCTGGCCGAAGGAGCCTGCAGCGACGACATCACGCCGCACGGCAAGCAGCAGCCGTATGGCCCACCGGGCAGCGTCCAAGGCGTCAATAGCTATACCGACTGGTTCGCGGGCGACGTGCAGATGGAAGGCAGCTATCTGGGCTACGACGGTCCATGCCCGCCCTGGAACGATTCGCTGGTGCATCACTATCACTTCCGCGTCTATGCCCTGGATACACCGAGCCTGCCGTTGAGCCAGGGTTTTTTGTTGGAAGAACTGCGCGCGGCGATGGCCGGTCACGTGCTGGCCGAGGCATTGCTCACCGGCACTTACAGCCTCAATCCCGCCGTGACCGCCTGATTACATGCGTTCCTTTTCCTCCGGGAGAGGGAACCATGCTGCTCGATTCAACCGAAAGACCTTTTGCAGGTACACACCCTCATCACGACCGTCGCGGTGAGGGCAGGCATGGCATCAAGCATTGGAAGGGCTCGCATAGACCTCTCGGGTTGGGTCCTGACGATAGTCGCGGTGTTGGTGGTGCTGGGTTTTGGATTGAAGAAGCCCGACAACAACTGGGACCTCATCGGTTATGTCGCCGTCGCCCTCAGCGCGGATGGTTACCGGGGCGCCCGCCTCAACGAAGAAACCTACGCCACCCTGCAAAAAGGGGTGGATGCCGACACGTTTCAAAACCTGACGACGGGTCCATACAGGGAAACGGTTTTCAAGGATCCATCGTCCCTCGCGCAGCAATTGCCGTTCTATCGCATCCGGGTGCTGTACGTCGGGTTGATTCGGCTGGTCCATGCCATGGGGGCCGACTACCTGCGATCGGCCTATATCGTCAGCGCCACGTTTGCGGCGTTATCCGTGTTGCTGCTTGCCGTCATCAGCCGCCAGGCCGGTGCGCCGTTGATAGCGGTGCCGTTGGTGGTGTTGTTTGTGGGTTTGCTTGACGTCGCAAGACTATCTACACCGGACGCCATGGCCTGCTTCTTTTCGCTGCTCACCATGTATGGCCTGGCGAGGAAAACAGCGCTGGTTTTTGTCGTTGCCTCCTTGCTCCCCCTGATCAGGACCGACTTCCTGCTGCTTTCGCTGCTGGTGCTGGGTTACACCTTTGTTACTGGCAAGCGCATGCACTCGGTGGCAGCGCTGGTGGTGGCCGTAGTGCTCTATCTGCTCGTCACCAGGATGTGTGGGGCCTATGGATGGTTAACGTTGTTCAACATGTCGTTGATCAGCAAGACGCCTTATCCGGCTTCATTGGTACCGTCGCATGTCATCGGCGATTACCTGCGGCCTTACATCTCCACAGCCTACGGCTTCACGATGCATCCGCATTTCGTCATCTATGGATTGGCTGTCTTTTGGTTATTGACGAGGCGGCGAGTGGAACGGACAGATCCGGAATTCCATCGGATCTGCGCTTTTTTGCTCATACCCTTGGGCTTCGTCCTGCTTCACCTGCTGCTCTTTCCTGCCGACACGTATCGCTTTTTCATCTTTGCGGCATCGCTGGCCGCCATTTGGCTGCTCGGCCAAATAAGGTCTGCCGGAGCTCCGCGTAGCGGTATCACGCGGGAAGCCTAAAATCCATCTTTCCGCCGGTTGCACCGCCATGTGGGCACACGGAGGCCCCATGCCTTCACGCCAGCACAGCACGCCCTGTGGCACATGGAAAACGGGGTCGCGACAGGTGCCCTCGGATGGAGGAGGAATGCTGTCATGCTGCATTACGCCCTGGTCTTCCTGGTCATCGCGGTCATTGCTGCCCTGCTTGGTTTTACCGGGATAGCCGGTACCGCCGCGTGGATCGCCAAGGTGCTGTTCGTGCTATTTCTGATTCTCGCCGTCATCGCCTTTTTCCGCCGAGCCAGCTGAACAGTGCGAAGATGGGTTCAGCCAACAGCGCGGCAAACCGTTAGAGTGAACATCCTTGATCTCACGGAGAAACGTCATGAACAACGAAGTCCAGACGAACGAAAACAATGTCCAGGGACGCATCGACCAAGGCGCCGAGCGCATCAAGCAAGCGACTTCCGATGCCGTGGCGAGCAGCAAGGAAAAATTTGATCGGGCTGCCGATCGCGTCGAAGAACGCGTGCATCACGCTACCGACAAGGCCGCGCACGCTGCCAATCGCGCCTCCGACAAGGTCTCCGAGGCTACCGAGCGTGGGCGCGAGGCTTACGACCATGCCAGGGAACGTGCCGACGAATGGCTGGAAGAAGTGCGCGAATACGTGCGCGAAAAGCCTGTACAGGCCGTGGCGATTGCTCTCGGCGCCGGCTGGCTGCTCGGCCGCATCCTGCGTCGCTGAACTTGACTGGCAATTAGGCACGGAGGCGGGCGATGCACGATTCCGTGCGCGACAACGAAACAGCGGCAGCACCAGAACCGGGCGGCGAAGCGGCGCCGGACGGCTTGCTTGACGATCTTGGCCGGCTCGCACGCGGAGTGCGCAGCCTGTTCGGCGCGCAACTGAGCCTGCTCGCTGCGGAACTCGGGTTGGCGCGCAGTGCCGTGTCCTGGCTTCTGGCGGCAGGTCTGGGTGCCACCGTTGCAGGCGTGGGTCTAGGGCTCACTCTGCTTGGCCTGATCGGGCTGGTGCTGGCCAAATGGTTCGATTCCTGGATATGGGCCTTCGTGGTACTTGCCGTGCTGGAAGCCTTGGTGCTGTTTGGCGCCATCCTGCTGTTCCGCCGCTGCATGCACTGGATGAGCCTGCCGGGTACGCGACAGGAGTGGCGTGCAATCATGCGCGACACGCTGCAGCGGGCCGAGCGTGACATCGATGCAGGCAAGGGGGAGGTCTGACATGAGCTTGTTCAAGCAACTGGAAAAAGTGGACCAGGCGCGCCAACGCGTGGCCCTGCACCGCGAAGAAATGGCCAGGCCGGCGGCGGCATTGCTGGAACGCGGCTACCACCATCCGCTGACCACGGTGGGTGCGGCGGCTGGCGCGGGCTTCGTGCTCGGCAGCCTGGGTGTAGGTCCGCTGCGCGTACCGGGGCTGATCACTACGGTCAGCGCCGGGCTGGCGGAAATCGTGGCGTACGGCACGCGCCTGATCGCCGAAATGGGCATGGACGAAGGCGACCACGCCAGCGACAGCGACGAACCATGACCGCCATCGAACCCACGGCGCGGCCAGGTACGGCGCCCGTGGAGGAAACGCCGCACGGAACGCCGGCCGCGCGTGCACCGGCCGGTGTGGCGAAAGAAGTAAGGCAGGCAACGCGCGGCGTCTATCGGATGCACGGCCATATGCGTGCCATCCGCATGACGCTCAACGCACTGCTGATCCTCGCCCTGCTCTACACCGTCACCCTGGTCAAAGCGCTGATCATTCCGCTGGTGCTGGCCGCTTTCATCGGCTTGGCCCTGAACCCCATCGTCGCGCGCGGCACGCGCCATCACATTCCGCGCTGGCTGGGCGCGAGCGTGCTGATGGTCACGCTGATCACCGCCATCGCCAGTGGCATCGGCATGCTGACCGAGCCAGCGTTGACCTGGCTGCATACTGCGCCGTCGCAGATCCGCAGTTTCATTCCCAAGCTGCAGCATTTCACGCGTCCGCTGGAAGCGGCAGGCCGCGCCACGCAGGCATTGGTCAATGGCCATCCCACCTTGTCTGCACAGAATCCCAGTGACGTGGCCATCAGCGTGTGGGATGTGCTGGCGAACACGCCGAAGGTGCTGGCGGCCGTGCTCACCGTACTGCTGCTGGTGTATTTCTTCCTGGTCTACGGCGACCTCATCCTGCGCCGGCTGGTCGAGATTGCCCCCAACTTCGGTTACAAACGCCACGCCGTCAGCATCGTGCGCGGCATCCAGACCGAAGTGTCGCGCTACATCCTCACGACGATCGTGATCAATGTGTCTCTCGGCGTCACCACGGCCGGCATGCTCTATGTGCTGCACATGCCTGACCCACTGCTGTGGGGAACGGTGGCGATGTTCGCCAACTTCATTCCTTATGTCGGCGCGATCGTCACCACCACGACCTTGCTGTTCGTGGGGTTGATCCATTTCGAAGTGCTGACCAACGCCTTGCTGCCGGCGGTGTGCTTCGCGTGCATCACGGCGGTGGAAGGCAACTTGATTACGCCATGGATCCTCGGACGGCGCATGCGCGTGAGCCCGATCGCCATCCTGATCTGGTTGCTGATCTGGGGTTGGTTGTGGGGTGTGCCGGGTGCGCTGCTGGCGGTGCCGATGCTGACCAGTGCGAAGCTGATTGCGGAGCGGGTGCGCGGGTGGGAATGGTTTGCGCGGATGGTGCAGCGCTGACCACACTCCCCTCTCCTTTTCGAAGAGGGGCGTAGGTTGGGGTGCAAACCCCAACATCGCTATGCAGGTGAATATCCTGGTGTTGGGGTTTGCACCCCAACCTACATCACGGCGCTTGTGCGACGTTCGAGCAGCTCGCGTCATCACACGCCTGCCAACCACCGCCCAGCGCCTTGTACAACGCCACCGCACGCGTATCGATCGCACTTTCCGACTGCGCCAACGCATCTTCCGCTGACAGCTGCACGCGTTCGGCATCCAGCAATTCCAGATAACCGGTCGCGCCTTCCTGATAACGCACGCGTGCCAGCTCGGCCGCACGCCGGCTCTGATCTGCCTGTGCCATCAGCTGCTCGACGCGCCCATGCTCGGCGTTGTAGTTGGTCACCGCGTTGTCGACATCCTCCACGGCTTCCAGCACCGTGCGCTGGTAATTCGCCTCGGCGGCATCGGCACGTGCTTCACTGGCATGCAGATTCGAGCGCACGCGTTCCACGTTCAACCCGTTCCAGGTGATGCTGGGCATGTACGACCATGCGCGCGAGGCAGGCCCGCCGAAATCATTGCTTTGTCCAGCCAGGAAACCCACAAAGCCGCCTAGCGTTATATGCGGAAAGAAATCCGCCTTCGCCACGCCAATGCGCGCGGTCGCAGCGGCGTACTGCCGTTCTGCGATGCGCACGTCAGGACGGCGTGCAAGCACATCGCCGTTTTCGCCAATCGGCAGTACGGTGGCGATGGGCTTGAAGGTGGTGGGCGATACATCAACGTCCAGTTCACCTGGCCGTTCGCCGAGCAACACTGCCAGCCGGTACTCGTAGGAACGAATCTGCGCATCGAGCACCGGCAATTGCGCCTTCGCCGCGCTGAGCTGTGCGCTGGCACTCGCGACGTCCTGATCCGAAGCAGTACCGATCTGCGCGCGTGCATTGATCAGCTTCAACGAATCCGCTTGATTGGCGATATTGCGTTGGGCAATGGCGAGGCGCTGCTGGGTGCCGCGCAATTCAAAATAATTGCGCGCCACTTCGGCGAACAAGGTCACCTGTGCATCATGCATCGAGGCTTCGCTGGCACCGAGATCGTCACGCGCCGCTTCCACCGAACGTCGAATGCCGCCGAACAGATCGAGTTCCCATGAAGCGTCGAACCCGGCCTGATACGTATCAGCCGATATGCGCTGCGTGGTAAAGCCAGGCTGTTGCTCACGCGAACGCTGGAAATCGACCGTGGTGTCGATGGTCGGAATCTGATCCGACTTCGCCGTGCCAAGCAACGCGCGCGACTCGGCCAGCCGCGCCCGCGCGATGCGCAGATCGAGGCTGCCCTTGGCCGCGCGCTGGATCAGCGTATCTAGCACCGGATCGTTGAACTGCTTCCACCACGTGGCCTGGAATTGCGCGTTGTTTTCACGCGCCGCATCGACGTTCTGCACCTTGGCCGGTGGCGTGTTGGGGGTCTTGTAATCCGGCCCCACGCTGGCGCATCCGGCCAGCGCGAGTGCCGCAAACAAGGTGGTGTTGCGAAGAACATTAGCGATAAAAGAAGGTGTCATCTCAATGCCCCTCCAAGGCGGGCAAGTTGGATGCGTGCTGCTTCTTGCGCGCTTCGCGGCGTTCCACCACGGCGCGGATCAGCACATAGAACAGTGGCGTATAGATCAGGCCGAAGATGGTCACGCCGAGCATGCCGGAGAACACCGCCACGCCCATCGCGTGACGCATTTCCGCACCGGCACCGTGCGAGGTCACCAGCGGCACCACGCCCATGATGAAGGCGATTGACGTCATCAGGATCGGGCGCAGACGCAGGCGAGCCGCTTCCAGCACCGCGTCGTAGCGCGTCATGCCTTCATGCTGACGTTCGCGTGCGAATTCCACGATCAGGATCGCGTTCTTGCACGCCAGGCCCACCAGCACGATCAAACCGATCTGGGTGAAGATGTTGTTGTCACCACCCGACAGCCATACACCGGCAATCGCGGACAGCAGCACCATCGGCACGATCAGGATCACCGCCAGCGGCAGCGACCAGCTCTCGTACAACGAGGACAGCACCAGGAACACCAACAGCACGCACAACGGGAACACCAGGATGGCGGTGTTGCCGGCCAGAATCTGCTGATAGGTGAGCTCGGTCCACTCGTAGCTCATGCCGTTCGGCAAATTGTCTTGCGCCAGCTTTTCCATCGCGGCCTGCGCTTGACCGGAACTGAAGCCCGGCGCCGGACCACCGTTGATCTCCGCGGTGATGTAGCCGTTGTAATGCTGCACGCGTTCCAGTCCTGCAGTACGGCGCACCGTGAGGAACGAACCCAGCGGCACCATCTCACCCTTGTCGTTGCGCGTCTTCAGCTGCAGGATGTTATCCGGCTCGTGCCGGAACGCAGGCTCGGCGGACACGTTCACCTGGTACACGCGACCGAAGCGATTGAAGTCGTTCACGTACAGCGAACCCATATAGGCCTGCAACGCTTCGTTGGCATCGTTGAGATCGATACCTTCGGCCTTGGCTTTCTCGCGATCCACGTCCGCGTCGATCTGCGGCACGCTCACCTGATAGCTGGAGAACAATCCCGCCAGCGCCGGTACCTTTTGGCTTTGCGCGATCAGATTCTGCGTCTGCTTGTACAACTCATCGAAACCGAGCTGGCCGCGATCTTCGATCTGGATACGGAAACCGCCGATGGTGCCGAGGCCTTGCACAGGAGGCGGCGGGAAGGTGGCGATGTAGGCATCCTGGATCGTTGCGAACTTCTGGTTCAAAGCGGCTGCAATGGCACCCGCAGACAGCGAAGGATCACGGCGCTCCTCAAACGGCTTCAGCGTCTCGAACACGATGCCCGCGTTCGTGGCATTGGTGAATCCGTTGATCGACAAACCCGGGAATGCCACGGCACTCTGCACGCCAGGCTGCTTCAACGCGATCTCCGACATGCGGCGGATCACGTCTTCCGTACGATCCAGCGATGAAGCATCCGGCAGCTGCGCGAACGACACCAGGTACTGCTTGTCCTGTTGCGGCACGAAGCCGGCCGGCACGTGATGGAAACCGAAGCCCGCCAACGCGATCAGGCCCGCATACACCACCAGCGCCACCGGTCCCAGGCCGACGATGCGGCGCACGCCGCCCACGTAGCGATCGGCGCTGCGATGGAAGAAGCGATTGAACGGACGGAAGAACCAGCCGAGCGCCTTGTCCATCAGGATGGCCACGCGATCCTTTGGCGCATCGTGACCCCGCAGCAGCACGGCAGCGAGCGCAGGGCTGAGGCTGAGCGAATTGAACGCCGAGATCACCGTTGAAATCGCAATGGTCAGCGCGAACTGGCGATAGAACTGGCCGGTAAGTCCGCTGATGAAGGCGGTCGGGATAAACACGGCGCACAACACCAGTGCCGTGGCGATGATCGGCCCTGTTACTTCGTTCATCGCGCGTCGCGTCGCTTCACGCGGTGTATGGCCCAGCTCGATATTGCGCTCGACGTTCTCCACCACCACGATCGCGTCGTCCACCACGATGCCGATCGCCAGCACCAGGCCGAACAGCGATAGTGCGTTGAGCGAGAAACCCGCGAGATACATCACCGCGAAGGTACCGATCAGCGACACCGGCACGGCGACCAGCGGAATGACCGATGCCCGCCAGGTCTGCAGGAACAGGATCACCACCAGCACGACCAGGAAGATCGCTTCGACCAGCGTATGCGCCACCGCTTCGATCGAACCACGCACGAAGACCGTCGGGTCGTAGACGATGTGGTACTCGATACCTTGCGGAAAGTCCTTGCTCAGCTCCTTCATCGTTGCGCGCACTTCATCGGAGATCTGGATCGCATTGGAGCCAGGCCGCGCGAAGATCGGAATCGCCACCGCCGGCTGGTTGTCCAGCATGCTGCGCAGCGCGTATTGATTGGAGCCCAGCTCGATGCGCGCCACATCACGCAGATGCACCACGCTGCCGTCCGGATCGGTGCGCACGATGATGTCGCCGAATTCCCCGGTGGTGCTAAGACGGCCCTGCGTGTGGATGTTGAGCTGGAAATCCGTATTGCCCGGCACCGGCGGTGCATTCAACGCACCGGCCGCCACGGCAACGTTCTGCTCCTGAATGGCACGCACGACGTCGCCGGTGGTCATGTTGCGCTGGGCCAGCTTGTTGGGATCAAGCCACACGCGCATGCTGTATTCGCCGGCACCAAACAGCTGCACGTCACCCACGCCGTCGAGACGGGCGAGTATGTCCTTGATGTGCAGACGCGCATAGTTCGACAGATACAGCATGTCGTAGCGCTTATCCGGCGACGTCAGATGTACCACCATGGTGAGGTCGGGCGAACTCTTCTGCGTGGTCACGCCCAGGCGCTGTACTTCTTCCGGCAGACGCGGCAAGGCTTGCGACACGCGGTTCTGCACTTCCACCTGTGCATTGTTGAGATCAGTACCCAGCGCGAAGGTGACAGTCAGCGTCATCTGGCCGTCGCTGGTCGCCTGCGAGGAGGAATACAGCATGCCTTCCACGCCGTTGATCTGCTCTTCCAACGGCGTGGCGACGGTTTCGCCGATCACTTCCGGGCTGGCGCCTGGATAGTTGGCGCGCACCACCACGGTGGGCGGCACCACTTCGGGGTATTCGCTGATCGGCAGCTTGAATACCGCAATGCTGCCCGCGATCACGAAGATCAGCGAGAGCACGGCGGCCATGATCGGCCGGTCGACGAAAAACTGTGCAATGTTTTTCATGTCAATTCTCGAAATTCATTGGAATGACGCATGTGCCGAATAGTTGGCCGATGCGTAATCTCTTTGCTCCCTCCCCTACGTGCAGTAGGGGAGGGTTGGGGTGGGGTGAAGCCAATCTCGCGTTGAACTCAAGCTGTGCGGCAAGCGCATGCAACCCCACCCCAGCCCTCCCCTGCCGTCGCAGGGGAGGGAGCAACTTCAGCCCTGCGAACGCTTCTGCGTGTTCCTGCTATCCGCCTGCGCCGTCTGCGAATCCTTGTTGTCCGGATTCGTCTCGGCGGCATCGACCAGCGTTTTCTCCTGCGCGTCCAGCCGGTAATCCATCGCCACCTGCTGCGGATTTACTTCCACACCCGGACGCACGTGCTGCAGACCGTTCACCACCACCACGTCGCCGGCGTTGAGGCCTTCATCGATCACACGCAGGCCATGGAACAATGGACCGATGTCGACCTTGCGGTACTGCACCTTGTGCTGCCCATCCACCACGTACACGAATTGATTGCTCAGATCCGTGCCGACGGCGCGATCGTCGATCAGCACGCGCGGATGCGGCTGACCGGCTTGCAGATGCACGCGTGCATACAAACCAGGCGTGAGCAGGCCGTTTTCCTCATCGAACACCGCGCGCAAACGCATCGTGCCGGAGCCCGGACGCACCTGGTTGTCGACGAAGTCGATGCGGCCTTCATGCGGGTAGCCTTGTTCGTCGGACAAACCCATGGTGGCTTCGATGCGTGGTGCACGGCCGTTCTTGATCGCATCGCGACGCAGACGATCAAGCTTCAGCCAGGTGTGCTCATCCACATCGAAATAGACGTAGATCGGGTTCACCGACACCACGCTGGTGAGCACGTCCGAGCTGGATACCAAGTTGCCCGCCTGGATGTGTGCGTTGCTGACACGGCCGTCGATCGGTGCGCGTACTTGCGTCCAATCAAGATTGAGTTTGGCCGTGGCCAGCGCGGCGGTGGATGCTTCAAGCGTCGCCTTCGCACTTTGCTCGCTGGTGTTCTGGCTATCGGCGTCTTCCTGCGAAATCGCATGCTGGGCAAGCAGGCGGCGTGCGCGGTCCGCATTCGACTGCGCCAGCGCGAGCTGTGCCTTCGCTTGCGCGAGGTTGGCATTCAGTCGATCGACTTCGGCCTGGAACGGACGCGGATCGATCACGAACAGCACGTCGCCCTTGTGCACTTCGGTACCTTCCTTGAACAGCACGGTATTCACATAACCGCTGACGCGCGGACGCACGTCGACGGAGTCGACCGCCTGCAACTGCCCGGTGAAGTTGGCGCTATCGCTGACCGGCCGCACCATGACCGGGGCCACGGTCACTTCAGGCGGGCCACCCTGTGCATTGGCGCCTTGGGCATGAGCGCCGCCACCATGACCGCCCAGCAGTGCCCAACTGCCGGCAATGGCTGCCACGACCAGACCGGCCAGGATTGTTTTCTTCAACATCACTCGCTCCCATTTTTTGTCATAGGCAGGGAAAGGGCGCTCCTGCGCTTTCCGCTGCATCGAGCCGCGCGGATGCCCGGGCTCGGTTACGCTGAAATCAAGCGGTTGCCATGCTTGATTCGCGACAGGTCATCCCAAACCTGCGCTGACAGGGCGATAGCAATTGCCGTGTCAGGCTTCTCTTGCGGCAGTGCAGCAAGATAGCGACGGAACGAATAATGGGTACACCGTACAGTTTAGAAAATCCGTTTCTTGCGCAAGCTACTCGTGACTCTCAGTCAAGAATGGGCGCATAATCGCCACCAGTCTTTATTCTGGAACACGCTATGGAAGACTTTTCCTCTATCTCCGCTTTTGTTCGGGTCGTGGAAGCGAAGAGTTTTGCGTCAGCCGCCGCCCAGCTCGGCATGACCCCCTCCGGTGTCAGCCGCGCCGTTTCCAGGCTGGAGGAACACCTGGGCGTCCGGCTGCTGTTCCGCTCCACCCGAACCTTGCGCCTGACCGACGATGGCGCCTCGTTCTATACACGTTGCAAGGAGATCCTCACCGATCTCGCCGAGGCGACCGAGTCGCTGGGTTACGCCCACCGCAAGCCCCAAGGCAAGTTGCGGGTCGGCATGTCTGCCTCGATTGGCCGCACCACGATCGTGCCCAAGCTGAGTGAATTCCAGCATCGCTACCCGGAGATCCGGCTGGAATTGATGATGTGCGACTACCCGTACGATCTGAACGAGGAAGGCGTGGACTGCGCCATCCGCATGGGCGAGCTGGAAGATTCCAGCCTGATCGCGCGCAAGATCGGCCACTTGCGCAACGTACTGCTGGCCTCGCCGGAATACCTGGAACGCTACGGCACCCCGGCAAGCATTGAAGAGCTGAGAAACCACCGCTGCATCAACTACGTCTACCAGAACGGCAAGCCACGGCAGTGGTCGTTTGATACGCGCGATGGCCGCATCGAAGTGGACGTCAACGCGCATTTGCTGATCAACGATGGCGAATCCGTGATTCAGGCGGCCATGGCGGGCTTGGGCATCATCCAGGCGCCACACGTGATGGCGACATGCGCGCTGGAAGTGGGCAAGCTCGAACCGATCCTCACCGACACTGTGTCCACCGGCAAGAACGTGTGGATCGTGTATCCGCAAAAAAAACATCTCTCTGCGCGCGTGCAGGCCTTCATCGAATGGGCGCGCGAGTTGTTCGAGCGGCCCTTCGAATCGGTGTGTCCGATTGCGCCGGTAGTGGAGGCGTTCCGGCCGCCGTTGCCGGCAGTGCAGAAGGAAAAGCCTGTGCGCGCACAGTAGGTTGGGGTGCAAACCCCAACGTTGTGATCGCAATCGGCATGGCGATGTTGGGGTTTGCACCCCAACCTACGAGTCAGGCGCCGGCAGGCATCAACAGCAACAACGCCGCCCCCAGCGCAATGCGATACACCGCAAACCACGTAAAACGATGCGTGCGGATGTAGCCCAGCAGCCACTTCACCGCCACGAACGCCACGATCAGCGACACCACGAAGCCGACGATCAATGCGCCCCAGTCTTCGTGCGCCGCACCGCCGCCTTTGAGCACTTTCAGCAACTCATAGCCGGTCGCTGCATACATGGTCGGAATGCCGACCAGAAACGAAAATTCCGTTGCGGCGGGCCGATTGCTGGTGCCCGCAAGCATGGCCGTGAAAATCGTTGCGCCCGAGCGCGAGGTGCCCGGAAAAATACCCGCCACCATCTGCGCCATGCCAACCAGGATCGCTACTCGCCACGTCACGTCGCGGCGGTCGACCTGCCGCGCAGCAATCGCTTCTGCGCCCAGGATCCAGAAGCCGCCGATCAACAAGGCCCAGGCAATCGGCGTCACTGTTTCGGGCAGCTTGAAGCCATAGTGCGTCACCACCAGGCCGAGCACGCAGGTAATCAGGAATGCCACCAGCAGCTTGAGCAGATAGGCGCGGTTGGCCGGTTCCTGCCACTGGGTGAGCAATTCCCAGATGCGTTTCCAGTAGATCAGCGTGATGGCCAGGATCGCACCGGCCTGAATACCGACATTGAACAGATCGGAACGAGCACCAAGCCCGAAGCTCTCGGCAATCAGCAGATGCCCAGTACTGGAGATCGGCAAGAATTCGGTAATACCCTCGATGATGCCGAGCAGAATCACATTGACGAGATCGTGCACGTGAAAGACTCCTTGGGGGATGGGCAGTGACGTGGTTGGCCGACGCCCAAAACGATATAGCTTAGGCTTAAGTCCTGCTTCGCCGGATGGTTAACCGCCGTAAGTGTTTTCCGATACGACGTGAAAAGATCATGCAGATGACCAGCAAAACCACCGATGCCCAAACGCATTTGCGCGAGCTTGCGAAGCTGCGCCGGGTGCGCGACCGGATCGACCGGGAATACGCGCAACCGCTGGACGTGGAGGCGCTCGCCCGCGGCGTGAACATGTCGGCCGGGCACCTCAGCCGCCAGTTCCGGCTCGCCTATGGTGAATCGCCCTATTCCTATCTGATGACGCGGCGCATTGAACGCGCGATGGCGCTGCTGCGCCGTGGTGATCTCAGCGTCACCGATGTCTGTTTCGAGGTGGGTTGTTCCTCGCTGGGCACCTTCAGCACGCGCTTCACCGAGCTGGTCGGCATGTCGCCCAGCGCCTATCGGCGTCAGCAGGCGCAGGCAACCGAAGGCATGCCCTCGTGCGTGTCCAAACAAATCACCCGTCCGATCAGGAATCGAGAAGCGCCGGTCCCCGAGCCGTCATTAGAGTGATCGCACCTTCTACTTGGGAACGATCACCATGGACATCAGCATTCACTCCACCTTCCTTCCGCAGACCGACCCCGAAGCATCGCTGGCGTTCTATCGCGACATCCTGGGCTTCGAGGTCCGCAACGACGTTGCCTATGGCGGAATGCGATGGATCACCGTCGGCCCCGTTGGCCAGCCCGGCACCTCGATCGTCCTGACCCCGCCGGCCATCACGCCCGGTCTCACTGATGACGAGCGCCGCACCATTACCGAAATGATGGCCAAGGGCACCTACGCCATGATCATCCTGGCCACCAAGGACCTCGACAGTACCTTCGAGCGGATCCAGGCCACCGGCGCCGAAGTGATCCAGGAACCGACCGCCCAGCCTTATGGCGTACGCGATTGCGCCTTCCGTGATCCTGCCGGTAACCACGTCCGCATCAACGAGGTGCGCTAAACCGTTCGGCAACTCCAGCCCCGGCAGCCACAAGCGGCTGGGGTTTTTCGATGAAATTCGTGATAGCACCATATATGTGCAAATCATGCACTTATATGGTGCTAAAAAGACGTGCGCCTATGACCCATTTTTGTGCAATCATTTGAAGTTCTGGATATTTTTACAGTGTTTTTACGTTGGTACAGTGCTTGCTCTAGAAGCACGCGCGATCCCCAATTCACGAATCATCGAGGTTTTACATGTCCGCCAAGAAAGTGCTCGACCTGATCCAGGAGAAAGAGGTCGAGTTCGTCGACCTGCGTTTCGCCGACATGCTCGGCAAGCACCACCACGTCACCTTCCCGGCTCACGCTATCGACGAGTCCACGTTCGAAGACGGCAAGATGTTCGATGGTTCCTCGATCTCCGGCTGGAAGGGCATCAACGAATCGGACATGGTGCTGCTGCCCGACGCGGACACGGCCTACCTCGATCCGTTCAGCGCGCACACCCAGCTCGTCCTGCATTGCGACGTGCTGGAACCGAGCACCATGCAGGCCTACGGCCGCGATCCGCGCTCCATCGCCAAGCGCGCCGAGGCTTACCTGAAATCCACCGGCATCGCCGACACCGCTTTCTTCGGTCCGGAGCCGGAATTCTTCATCTTCGATGCCGTGCGCTGGCAGAACGACATGGGCCGCGTGTTCTATGAAATCGAATCGCAGGAAGCCGCGTGGAGCTCGCGCTTCAAGTACGACGAAGGCAACAGCGGCCATCGTCCGGGCGTGAAGGGCGGCTACTTCCCGGTCAGCCCGGTCGACTCGCTGGGTGACCTGCGCGCCGACATGTGCAAGGTGCTGGAATCCCTCGGCCAGGTGGTGGAAGTGCATCACCACGAAGTGGCCAACGCGGGCCAGTGCGAGATCGGCGTCAAGTTCAACACGCTGGTGACCAAGGCCGACGAGCTGATCACGCTCAAGTACGTGATCAAGAACGTGGCTCACCAGAACGGCAAGACCGTCACCTTCATGCCCAAGCCGATCGTCGGCGACAACGGCAGCGGCATGCACGTACACCAGTCGCTCAGCAAGGACGGCAAGAACCTGTTCTCCGGTGATCTGTACGGCGGCCTGTCGCAGCTCGCGCTGTGGTACATCGGCGGCATCTTCAAGCACGCCAAGGCCATCAACGCGTTCGCCAACTCCACCACCAACAGCTACAAGCGCCTGGTGCCGGGCTTCGAAGCACCGGTGATGCTGGCCTACTCCGCGCGCAACCGTTCGGCGAGCTGCCGCATTCCGTTCGTGTCGAACCCGAAGGGCCGCCGCATCGAAGTGCGCTTCCCCGACCCGATCCAGTCCGGCTACCTCACCTTCACCGCGCTGATGATGGCGGGTCTCGACGGCATCTTGAACAAGATCGATCCGGGTGCGCCGGCCGACAAGGATCTCTACGACCTGCCGCCGGAAGAAGAGAAGAACATCCCGCAGGTCTGCTCCAGCCTCGACGCCGCACTGGAAGCGCTGGACAAGGACCGCGACTTCCTCAAGGCCGGCGGCGTGTTCACCGACGACTTCATCGATGCCTACATCGAACTGAAGATGCAGGAAGTGACGCGCTACCGCGCTAGCACGCATCCGCTGGAATTCCAGATGTACTACGCGATCTGATTGCGGTTGCAAGGTTGTAAAGACAACGGGTGCTTCGGCACCCGTTGTTGTTTGTGTGCCGAACAGAGCGACGTAGGCTGGGATGAAATCCCAGCACCTGGGGGGTAAAAGCTGGGATTTCATCCCAGCCTACAAAAGCTCCAGCTTGCGGCTTTATCCCTAACAAACCGCGTTTCATGGCAGGCTCGATCCATGCATCCATTTTCAATGGCGGAGCGAAGGCAGCATGGCGACACGGGTAACGGGCAAGCGAATCGCACTAGGGCTCATCGCATCCATAGCGTGCTGTGCACATAGCCTGTATGCCGCACCGACGTCCTCCGCGACAACCGCCATAAGCCGTCCCTTCGATCAACCGCAGCCGTTATCCGGCCCTGGCCCCAGCGCACAAACCATCAAAGCCTGGCAAGACCGCAAGTTCGGCATGTTCATCCACTTCGGCCTGTATTCCATTGCCGGCGGCATGTGGAACGGCAAGCGGGTGGACAACGGCTATAGCGAACAGATTTTTGCGAATGGGCCGATTCTTGCGAAGGACTACGAAGCACTCGCCAAACAATTCGATCCGGAGAAATTCGATCCTGATGCGATCGTCGCGCTGGCCAAGGCCGCCGGCATGAAGTTCATCGTGATCACCGCCAAGCATCACGATGGCTTCAACCTGTTCCAGACGGCACAGACCTCGTACAACGCCGTGGATGGCACGCCGTATCACCGGGATATCGTGAAAGAACTCGCCGATGCGTGCGCGCGCGGTGGTCTCAAGTTCGGCGTGTATTACTCGACGATCGATTGGCATCACCCGGGCGGCAACACGTACATCGAAGGCAACAGCAATCCGATCACCTCAGAGCAGGAAGCTTTCAACGTCGCGCAGCTGAAGGAGCTGTTGGGCCATTACGGCCCCATCTCCGAAATCTGGTTCGACATGGGCAAGCCTACGCCTGCGCAAAGCGCAGACTTTGCGCACACCGTGCATGCGCTGCAGCCGCAGACGATGATCTCCGGCCGCGTGTGGAACTACTACGGTGATTTCGCAGTGATGGGCGACAACGCCGAGCCCGATGTGGCGATGGAGCTGCCGTGGCAAGCGCCGGCCTCCATGTTTCCGGAGACATGGGGTTATCGCTCGTGGCAAGAGAGAAAGGATTTGCCGGGCAAGATCCGCGAGAACATCACGCGACTGGTGCGCGTCGTCAGCGGGGGCGGCAATTACATTCTCAACATCGGGCCGAAAGGCGACGGCTCCGTCGTGCCGTACGAGGCACAGGTGCTGCAGGGCATCGGCACATGGCTGAAACAGAGCAGCGAGGCGATTTACGGTACGCGTAAGCAACCGTTCGCTGCGTTGGATTTTGGCTATGCCACGGTCGGCCCGCACGCGCTCTACCTGTTTGTGGCAAAACTGCCGCCGGATCACCAGCTGCATGTACCAGGATTGGCGGATACCGCGTTCGGCCCCGCTTATCGATTGGGTGCGCCTGAATCGACGGTAGACGTGCAGCGCGATGGGCATGACGTAAGCATCGCGTTGGATCATCTCGCCCATTGGCCAACGGCAGATGCCGGCGGCAACATCGACAACTTCATGCCAGTGGTTGTGCTGCCGCTCAAAGGCCCGCTGCGCGTTCGTCCGCAGATGATCGCTGCCTCCGCCGACGGCAACTTCCATCTGCAACCATCCCAGGCCGAGCACTACCTCAACTACAACGGCGAGGGCTATGAAGCACCCGCCACGCTGTACAAGCTGAGCTGGCAGCTCGATGCAAAGGCGGCCGACTACATGCTCACCCTGCACTACACGCCAGCAGCCGCCGAGGCGAAGGTGGATGTGTGGATTGACGGCCAGCGTTATCCGCTCAGGCTGTCTGGAACGGATGGCGCCAGCCCATCACTGCGCATTCGCCGCAACCCTGTCGCGCATCCTTACGCCATGCACGTCGAGCTGACCCCTTCCGCACCCTTCGAACAGGGCACGGCGCTTCCGGTGACCGTGCAATCGGTGGAGCTGTCGCCGATCCCATAGACCGTCTCGCCAAGGTCATAAGTTGACCCGTCGCGTCCAGGCATCTGCCGTAGCGCAGTGCCTGGCATGCGGACAGGCGCGGCCAAGCGCGTGGCATAAACATTGCTGTCCCTGCCGTTTGGTGACGCAGTTCACAAAATGGACGACTGCATCACCGCTTCTGGGCTCACGACCAGTTGTACAGGGGAGATATGCGGCTGTCCGATTCTCGCGTCAATCATGGAAGCATGCCGGCTTCGCTGCTTGGCTTGCTCGCCTGCGGCCATGGCATGGCCTTTATCGATCGCTATCTACCTGCTGTCGCAGCCCCGTTGCTAAGGGCGAACCTGGGCCTGTCGGATACGCAGATGGGGCTGCTCGACGGGCCCGCGTTTGTACTGCTTTATGGCGTGGGCATGCTGGCCAGCTGGCCGCTGGCGCGCTCGCCCTATCGTCTTCGCTTGCTGGCCGGATGCATCGCCACATGGATGCTTGGCATGGCCGTGTTCGCGCTGGGCAACTCCTTCGGCGTGCTGATCGTGGCGCGTGCCCTGGTTGGCCTTGGACAAGCGGCCTTCGTGCCGCTTGCTCTGGGATTGATCGTGGACTGCTCGGCCCCGCGATGGCGAGCCCGTTCCATGGCCCTGTTCACCGCGGCATCGTCTGCCGGGCACAGTCTTTCGATGCTTCTGGGCGGTGCGACGCTGGCACTGCTCGCGAAGTGGACGTCCGTGCCGGCCGCCGCTCACTGGCGCTGGCTGTTCCTGGTCATGGCGGCGCCCAACGCCGTGTTGATCCTCTTGCTGCTGCGCCGGGCGGAGCGCCCGTATGCACCATCGCTGCCGCCTGGTCGCGTTTTCAGCCAGATGCGGGCTGCGTTTCGCGAATCTCCATGGGTGATGAGCATGTATCTGTGCGGTGCTGGCGCCAGCATGCTGGTCATCCAGAGCATTGGTGCATGGGCGCCGTCAGTGCTGCATCGAGAGCAAGGGCTGACGCCCGCGACCGCCGCCCTGGTCTTCGGCGCATCGCTGCTCGTGGCGGCGCCGTTGGCGAATTTCATCGCCGGCACGCTGGTCGACAAGCGCGGCGAGAAGTTGCCGCCCATGACGATCATGGCGGTGCTGCTGCTGATGGCCGTTCCCGTGTTCTGGTTTATTCCCTGGTCGACGTCGGCGGTGGCGGCGTGCGTTCTGTTGACGGCAGCCTGGCTGATTGGCGCGATCGCCGCCGTCACCCTGCTGGTGGGATTGCCATCCATGCTGAGTGCCCCGCTGCATGACATGGGCCTGCGCGTGTTCCTGACCTTCGTCACCGTGGTGGGCGTCGCGCTTGGCCCGCTCATCGCGGGCGTCGTGAGCGATGGCATGCACTTGGGCACGCATGGTCTGTCCTGGGGCCTGAGCGAGGTATGCCTGGGCGCGGCGATCGTGGGCATCGTGGCGGCGTTGCTGTCACGCAGCATTGGACAGCGGGTCGCGATCGAGGCAGCCCGGTGAGCGGCATCTTCGCCTTCGACAGCGCAGCCTACGATACGGATGACGCTTTTGCGCGCTATTGCGAGCTCTATGCGCGCGGTGCGGACGTGGAGCGCACCGGCACGCCGTTCTTCGCCCGGGTGCGCAGCTGGCGATTGGAGCGCACGCTATTGTTTGCACGCGAATACGGCGGCATTCGCCATCGTCGTGGCGCGCGTGTGGCAGACGATGGCTTCGATCACTTCGTGCTAAACCATGTCGTCAGCGGCGAACTGGTGGGTGGCCCGATGGGTCGCGCCGTGCCGGTTGCGCCAGGCGAAACCTTGTTGACCGACACGTGTCAGCCGATGGAAACCGCCGCAGAGCGCGTCTGCCTGATCACCGTGAGCCTGGCGCGCGATGCCACTAGAGCGGCGGCTGGCGATTTGAGCAACCTCCATGGCTACTGCATTGGCGCGCATGAGGGCGCCTTGCTGGCCGCCATGCTGCGGGCACTGGTCGAGCAGGCGCCGCGGCTTTCGCATGGGGCGCATGCGGCCATCACACGCACGCTGGTCGATCTTTTGTCCGTGGCGATCAATCCCTTCGGCTCGAGCGCCCGCTCGGAGTTTTATCGGCTCGAACACGTGCGCCGCGAAACGGTTGGTCGATTGATCGAAGCGAATCTCGGCACGCCGGATTTTTCCATCCAGGACATCATCAACGCCACCGGTATTTCCCGCGCGGCGCTTTATCGTCTGTTCGAATCCTGCGGCGGCGTTGTGCGCTTTCTTCAGCTGCGCCGGCTGCAGCAACTGCGTGATCGCCTGGACGACCGGGCGTTCGATCATCGATCGCTTGCCGAGTTGGCCCCGATGCTGGGTTTCTCCAGCGAAAGCCATGCAAGCCGTCTGTTCAAGCAGGCCTTTGGCATAGCGCCTGGCGCTTACCGTGCCGCCAGCATCCGCGGCACCCCGCATCCCACGGTCGAGCTGATGGCCCGCCGCTGGAATAGCAGCCTGAGCGAGCTGCGCTGATCCCGGTACGCGCCCCTTCTTGCACGCCTGTTTCAACCCTGAGACGTACAGGCATGTTCCTTCATCTGTCAGATCGCTAGCATTGATTGCGATAAAAAACTGAGATTCAAATCACGTTTTTGACAGTCACTGCGGCATGGAACGGCCGTGCGTGAAACAGGGGACAACTGATGGAACGCCGATTTCACTTCATCTCGGGCCTGCCAAGGTCCGGGTCGACCTTGCTTGCGGCCATTTTGAGCCAGAACCCGCGCTTCCATGCGGGCATGAGCGGCCCGATGGGTGGCGCCTTCGGCACCATGCTGGGCGAGCTGAGCGGCCGCAACGAGTACTCGGTGTTCGTCACCGATGAGCAGCGCCGCCGCATGCTCAAGGGGATGTTCGATCACTACTACGGACCCGAATATGGCGCCGAGGTGGTGTTCGATACCAATCGCGTCTGGTGCACGCGCATGCACCAGCTGAAAGAGTTGTTTCCGCAAGGCAAAGTCATCGCCTGCGTGCGGCACGTGTCGTGGATCATCGACAGCATCGAACAGCTCGTGCGCAAGAACACGTTCCAACCCTCCTCCATTTTCAACTACCAGACCGGCGGCACGGTGTATTCGCGTGCCGAAGGCTTGGCCAACGGCGAGGGCATGGTCGGCTTTGCGTATAACGCTTTGAAAGAAGCGTTCTACGGCCATGACACCGCCAACTTGATGCTGCTGCGTTACGAAACGCTGGTCAGCAACCCGGCGCACGCCATCGCCGCGGTCTACGACTTCATCGGCGAAACGCCTTGCGCCCACGACTTCGAAAACATCAGCTACCAGGCCGATGAATTCGACCTGCGCGCGGGCACGCCGGGGCTGCACACGGTGCGCAAGAAAGTCGAGGCGCGCGAACGCAGCAGCGTGCTGCCGCCGGACGTATTCCGCCGCTTCGAGAACGACATGTTCTGGCTCGATCCCGCGCTGAATCCGCGCGGCGTACGGGTGGTTTGAGCGTGGCGCATCCGCGCTGCGCAGATCTTCTTCTTCGATCGGACAAGGCACGCCACGCGCGCAGGTACGCGGCGATGCCCGACAACAACACACAGGCCAACAGGGGGCCATTGCCGTGAATCGCATCTACCGCATTGTTTTCAATCGCACGCTCGGTGTCATGCAGGTCGCATCGGAACTGACGAACGCGCCCGGCGGCGCCATCGTGGGCGGGACGGACGCGGCGACCGCGCAAGCGCCGAAATCGCGCAGGCTGGCGCTGGCAGTGAGCATGGCGCTGGCCCTGGCGACCTCGCCAGCATGGGCACAAACCTGCGTGCCGAGCGCGAGCACGATCTGCGGTACCTCTGGCGGCAACGGCGGCAGCGGCGTGCAAGGCAGCACGATCGGCCAAGGTGGTGCTGGTGCGGTGAGCTCTGGTGCCTATGCCAATGGGGGCGGTAATGGTGGACCTGCTGCCGGCACCGGTTCGGCAGGCCAAGGCTTCGCCGGCAGCGGAGGCGCTGGCGGCAGGATGGGCGTCAGCGGCGGCGCAGGTGCGGGTGGCGGATTGAACACCCACGGCTATGGCGGCGGCGGCGGTGGTGGTGGCGGCTTCCCGAGCGAGACCGGTGGCGGCGGTGGTGGCGGTGGTGGCGTGGGGCAAACGGTCGGCAGCACGTCCTTTACCAATTCGGGTTCGGTGACCGGCGGCAGCGGCGGCCACGGCGGCGATGCCGGTCATGGCGGGAGCGGCAGCAGCTCGGCTTATGGTGGTGGCGGCGGCGGCGGTGGCGGCGGCATTTTTACCAGCGCCGGCACCATCGGTAATACCGGCACCATCAATGGTGGCAGCGGCGGCAACGGCGGCGGTGGCTATCATGCAGCCAACGGCGGTGGCGGTGGTGCGGGCCTGAGCGGCACCAGTTTCTCGCTGAACAATTCCGGCTCCATCACTGGCGGCGCGGGTGGCGCGGGCGGCGGTGCAGTCAGCGACGGCGGCACGGGTGGCAGTGGCGGGAATGGCGGCGATGGCGTGGAAGCGTCGGGCGCGGTCATCACCAACACCGGGCAAATCCAGGGTGGTACCGGTGGCAGCATCACCGAAGCCGGCGGCAGCGTCGGGAATGGCGGTGTGGGCATCGTATCCACCGGGGGAACCACGGTCTTCAATGCCGGCTCCATCGCCGGCGGCGTGAACGGCTCCGGCGTACAGGCCAATGCCATTACCTTCAGCGGCGGTGGCAACAAGCTGGTGATCGAGTCCGGCTCCAGCATCAGCGGGAACGTGGTCAGCAGCAGCGGCAGCAGCAACGGTGGCGATACGCTTGGCCTGGGCGGCGCCAACGCCGGCAGCTTCAACGTGGCGCAGATCGGCGCGCAATACACGGGTTTTACGCAGTACGAAAAGCAAGACGCCAGCACCTGGACCCTGACCGGCACCACGACGCAGACCACTGCCTGGACTCTCAACGGTGGCACGCTGGCGATTTCCAGCGACAGCAACTTGGGTGCAACGGCCGGCTCGCTCACCTTCAATGGCGGCACCCTCAAGGCCACGGCAACGATCACCACCAACCGCGCCATGGCACTGACCGGCGCTGGCGGTATTGACGTCGACACCGGCATGACGCTGACCGCCAACGGCGTGATTTCAGGCGTCGGCGCGCTGACCAAGACCGGTGCAGGCACGTTGTTGTTGACCGGCGCGGAGACTTACACCGGCACTACCACCATCAGCGCCGGCGCGCTGGCGCTCAGCGGCAGTGGCAGCATCGCCCAGTCGGCTGGCGTGATCGACAACAGCACGTTCGACATCAGCAATACGAGCGGAGCTTCCATCCAATCGCTGGGAGGAAATGGCAACGTCAACCTTGGTGCGCGCACGCTGACGCTAACCAATGCCAGCGATACCTTCAGTGGTTCCATCAGCGGCAGCGGTGGATTGACACTGAATGCCGGGAACGAAACGCTTACCGGCGCCAACAACTATTCGGGTACGACGACGGTCAACGGCGGCACGTTGTCGGTGACGTCCGGCGGCACCCTTTCCAACACGAAGACGTTGATTGACAACGGTACCGTGGTGGTCGATGGATCGGGCTCGAACATTACCGCCACCCTTCCTCCCGGTGGTACGCCCATCATGGTGGGCGATAACGGCACCGGTACGCTGACCGTCAGCAACGGTGCGACCGTCAACAGTAACGGCCAATTGAACATCGGCCAGAACGCAGCCGACACCGGCACGGTGACCGTCACCAGCGGTGCGCAACTGTCCAGCAGCACCTTCATCAATGTCGGCCAACTTGGCACCGGTACGCTCACCGTGTCCGATGGCGGCCAGGTCAGCGCCAGCAGCTTCTTCTCCATCGCCGACGGCGGTGGATCCAACGGTACCGTCCTGGTTACCGACAGCGGTTCAAGCCTCAGCTCGCCGAACATCGCGGTGGGCAATCACGACGGCACGGGTAGCCTCACCGTCGCTAACGGCGGCACCGTCACCGCTACCAGCAGCTTCGTGATCGCCGCGGATAGCGGCTCTGTCGGCATCGTGAACATCGGCGCCGCGGCGGGCGATGCTCCCGCAGCGGCGGGTACGTTGAACACCAGCACCGTCGCCTTCGGCAATGGTTCGGGCACGCTGGTGTTCAACCACACCGACACCGGCTACGTGTTTTCACCAGTGATCACAGGAGCCGGCACGGTCGACCAGCTGGCGGGCACCACCATCTTTACCGCGGACAATAGCTACAGCGGTGCGACCAACATCAGCGGTGGCACGTTGGAGTTGTCGGGCAGCGGCAGCATTGCCTCGTCCAGCGGTGTAACCGTCAACAACGGCACCTTCGACATTTCCGCGCTGACCAATGGTGGCACCACCATCGGCGACCTTTCCGGTGCGGGCACGGTTGCGCTGGGTGGCAATACGCTCACACTCGGTACCGCCAACAGCACCGAGTTCGATGGCGTGATCGCTGACGGCGGCATTGCGGGTGGCAGCGGCGGTTCGTTGGTCAAGCAGGGCAGCGGCACGCTCGATCTGACCGGCACGGAGACTTACACCGGTAGCACCACGGTCAACAGCGGTACGCTGCAATTGTCGGGCTCCGGCACCATTGCCGCATCGAGCGGCATCAACGTCAGAAGCGGTAGCAGCCTCGACATGTCCGGTTTGACTAATGGTGGCACCACCGTTGGTGATCTTTCCGGTGCAGGCACCGTCGCCCTGGGCGGTAACACGCTCATGCTCGGTACCGCGAACAGCAGCGAGTTCGATGGCGTGATTGCTGACGGCGGTATTGCGGGCGGTAGCGGCGGTTCACTGGTCAAGCAAGGCAACGGCACGCTCGATCTGACCGGCACGAACACCTACACCGGTAGCACCACGATCAATGGCGGCACGCTGCAGTTGTCAGGCTCCGGCAGCATTGCCGCATCGAGTGGCGTCAACGTCAGCGGCGGCAGCAGCTTCGACATTTCCGGCGTGACCACGCTCGATGCCACGATCGGCGACCTTTCCGGCACCGGCACCGTCACGCTTGGCGGCAACACGCTCACGCTCGGTGCCGCGAACAACAGCGAGTTCGACGGCGTGATCGCCGATGGCGCGCTTGGTATCGGTGGTGCCGTCGTCAAGCAGGGGAGCGGCACGCTCGATCTCACCGGCGACAATGCCTATACCGGCAGCACCACCATCAACGGCGGCACGCTGCAGTTGTCGGGAGCCGGCAGCATTGCTGCATCGAGGGGCGTCAACGTCAGCAGTGGCAGCAGCTTCGACATTTCCGGTTTGACTAATGCTGGCACCGCCATCGGCGATCTTTCCGGCGTGGGCACAGTCGCCTTGGGCGGTAATACGCTCACGCTCGGTACTGCGAACAACACAGAGTTCGACGGGGTGATCGCCGGCACCGGTGGTTCGCTGGTCAAGCAGGGCAGCGGCACGCTCGATTTGACTGGCACGAACACCTATACCGGTAGCACCACAGTACAGGCGGGTACCTTGCAGCTGGCTTCTGGCGGGTCAATCGCGGGCGCCGTCAATGTGCAGAACGGGGCCACGCTGAGTGGCTCCGGTTCGGTGGGTGGCCAGGTTGACTTGGCCTCCGGTGCAAGCCTCAGCTCCACCGGCACCTTGACCCTGGGCAGCCTGGTCGCCGAACAGGGCAGCCAGCTCAACGTTTCGTTGGGTGCGCCCGGTCCGAACTTCACCACGCTCGGCAGCGGCACCAACGTTACCGTCACCGGCAACCTGGAGCTGGATGGCGCCACGGTGAACATCGGCAACAACGGCAGCATGGGACCGGGTTTGTACAACCTGTTCAGCTACGGCGGCAGCCTGGTGCAGAACAACGGCGGCCTCAACCTGGGCAGCACGCCAGCCGGCAGCAGCTTCTCGATCCAGTACCTGTCTGCCGACAAGCAGATCAACTTGCTCAATACGGCTGGCCTCACGCTGAGCTTCTGGAACGCGAACGGCCAGGCCAGCGCCAGCCAGCTCGGCGGCGGCAGCGGCACCTGGTCGGTGACCTCGCCCAATTGGACCGATGCGAGTGGCGATGCCACGGCGCCGATGCAGCCGCACCCTGGCTTCGCCATTTTTGGCGGCGCGGCCGGCACGGTGACGGTGGACAACAGCGCGGGCGCCGTGCAGGCCACGGGCCTGCAGTTCGCCAGCAACGGTTACGTCTTGAATGGCGGCTCGCTGACCCTGGTGAGCGGCAACGGCAACGCTCCGGTGATCGCGGTTGGCGATGGCAGCAGCGGTAGTGCGAGCTGGGTCGCCACGATCAACAACGCGCTGGTTTCCAGCGCAGGCTTGGCCAAGACCAATGCCGGCACCCTGGTGCTGGCCGGCGACACCACCATTAGCGGAGGTGTGTCGGTGCAGGGCGGCGAGCTGGACTTGGCCGGGTCCGGCAGCAGCGTCAGCGGCGGCGTCAGCATGGCATCGGGTACCACCCTGGCGGTGGGCGTGACCGGCGCGAGCGTGACCGTGACCGGCGCCAACGGCGTTGCCAACAGCAGCAGCGGCAGCAATGGTTCTTCCGGCGCGTCGGCCACGGCCGGTGGCGCGGGTGGTGCAGGTTACGCCGGCGGTGCCGCGGTCAGCGGTACCGGTTTTGTGCTGAATAACCAGGGTCAGCTGGTCGGCGGCGCGGGCGGCGCAGGTAGCAGCGGTGGTCAGGGCGGTTTTGGCGCCATGCACGGTCCCAAGTACTCGGGAGCGCCGACAGCCGGTGCTAATGGCGGCATGGGCGGCAGCGGTGGCATCGGCGGCGCGGGCGTGAGCGGCTCGGGGCTTACCTTCACCAATACCGGCAGCATCGTCGGTGGCCAGGGTGGTGCAGGTGGCGTGGGTGGGCGTGGCGGTTATGGCGGCAAGTATTGGGGTGCCACACCACTTCCTTCTGGCAGTGCCGGTAGCAGCAGCGCTATAGCCGGTGACGGTGGCCTCGGCGGTGCGGGCGGCGTGGGTGGTCAGGGCGGCGCCGGCGTCTATGCGGCTGGTCAGAGCGGTCTGACCAACAGCGACTCGATCACGGGTGGCGTCGGCGGCGCGGGCGGTCAGGGCGGTTTGGGCGCCACCGGCGGCTCGACCGATTTCCTTGTCAGCGGCACCACCGCTGATGGCGGCGCGGGTGGCGCTGGTGGCACGGGCGGCTACGGCGGTGCCGGTGGCGCGGGCGTGAGAGGCAGCAACTTCAGCCTCACCAATAACAGCAACGCATCGATCGTCGGTGGCCAGGGTGGCAACGGCGGCGCGGGCGGCAACGGCGGTCAAGGCGGCTATGGGAACAGCAACGGCGTCACGGGCGGCAATGGGGGCCTCGGCGGCGATGGCGGTGCTGGTGGCGTGGGTGGCACCGGCGGCAATGGCGTGCAGGGAACGCAGTTCACCCTGACCAATGCTGGTTCGGTGGTCGGCGGCATGGGCGGCACCGGCGGCTCTGGTGGAAACGCCGGCTCGGGCGGCGGCTCGCATAGCGGTACCGCAGGCGTTGGTGGCAATGGTGGCAACGGCGGTGCGGGCGGGGCCGGTGGCAGTGGCGTGCAGGGCACGCAGTTCACCTTGACCAACAGCGGCTCGGTGGTTGGCGGTGCCGGCGGCCAGGGCGGTGCTGGCACGGGTGCCGGCGCACAGTCCGGCATGAATGGCAACGGCGGCGCGGGTGTGAGCGGCTCCGATTTCACTCTCACCAACACCGGCACCATCGCTGGCGGCACGGGTGCCCAGGGTGGCGTCGGCGTGGTGTCGAGCGGCAACTCGACCATCGTCAATGCCGGCACTATCAGCGGAGGCCTGAGCGCCAGCGGTGTGCAAGCCGATGCCGTCGATCTGAGCGGCGGCGGCAACACGCTGGTGCTGGAAGCCGGCTATGTGTTCAACGGCAACGTGGTGAGCACCAGCGGCAGCAGCAACGGTGGCGACACCCTCGAACTCGGCGGCAACAGCAACGCCAGCTTCAACCTGGGACAACTGGGTGCGGTGGGCAGCAACGCGGCGATCCAGGGCTTCGCCCAGTTCACCAAGAGCGGCACCAGTACCTGGACGCTCACCGGTACCGGCAATGCCAGCCAGGCATGGACGATCACCAACGGCAGCCTGGTCGGCAACACCACCAGCCTCGTCGGCAACGTGACGTTTGCACCGGTGAGTGGTGGCAGCGCGAACCTGACCTTCAACCAACCCGCCAACGGCAGCTTCAGTGGCACGATCAGTGGCGACGGTTCGTTGATCAAGACCGGCACCGGCACGCTGACCCTGACTGGCGCCAATACGTATACCGGCGGCACCACGATCGCCAACGGCACGCTGGTGGGTAACACCACCAGCCTCACCGGCACTATGACGTTCGCACCGGTGAGCGGCGGCAGCGCCAATCTGACTTTCAACCAGTCGAGCAACGGCACTTTTGCCGGCGCGATCAGCGGCAACGGAGCGGTGACCAAGACGGGCAGCGGCACGCTGGTGCTGACCGGCGCCAACACGTACACCGGCGGCACCACGATCGCCAACGGCAGCCTGGTCGGCAACACCGCCAGCCTCACCGGCAACGTGACGTTCGCGCCGGTGAGCGGTGGCAGTGCCAACCTCACCTTCAACCAGTCGACCACCGGCACCTTCAGCGGCACGATCAGCGGCACCGGCACGCTGACCAAGACCGGCAGCGGCACGCTGACCTTGACCGGCGCCAACACGTACACCGGCGGCACCATGATCAGCAACGGCACGCTGGTCGGCACCAGCAGCAGCATTGCCGGCAATGTGACGTTCGCACCGGTCAGCGGCGGCAGTGCCGACCTGACGTTCAACCAGTCGACCAACGGCAGCTTCAGCGGTTCGATCAGCGGCGACGGCTCGTTGACCAAGACGGGCAGCGGGACCTTGGTGCTGACCGGCGACAACACCTATACCGGCACCACCACCGTCAATGGCGGCCTGTTGCAGGTGGCCAACAACACCACCAGCGGCATGATCAACGGCAATGTCACCAGCACCGGCACGGTGGCGTTCGATCGTTCCGACACGGTGATCTACAGCGCGGTGATCAGCGGCACCGGCAACGTGGCGCAGATCGGCAGCGGCACCTTGATCCTCAACGGCGTGAACACCTACACCGGTGGTACCACCGTGCAAGCGGGCACGCTGGAAGTGGGTGACAGCACGCACACCAGCGCGTCGATCCAGAACGACGTCACGGTGGATGCCGGCGCCACCCTGCGCGGCCACGGCACCATCGACGGCAACGTGACCAGCGACGGTACGGTGTGGCCAGGTGGTTCGGTCGGCGTGCTGACCATCAACGGCAACTACACGCAGAACGCCGATGCCAGCCTGCAGATCGACATCACCCCGGCGCAGGCCTCGGAATTGCTGGTGAACGGCAATGCCAGCCTGGCCGGCAAGCTGAACCTGATCTACGCGCCAGGCAGCTACCCGGGCGGCAGCTATACGCTGGTGCAGGCGAACGCGTTGAGCGGCCAGTTCAGCACGGTCACCGCCAGCGGGTCAGTGCCGACGACGAATGATCCGCAGGTCACCTACAGCAGCACGCAGGTGGACCTGGTGATGGCCCCGGTAATGGTCGCGCCCCACGACGGCGCCCTGTACGCCAACCTGATGCGCAGCGCCAACCTGACCGGCCAGCAATCGCTGACCACCGTGCTCGGCGCCACGCTGCGTTCCGGCGATACCGCGTGCAACGGCGACAACGCCGCGCACGCCAACACGGTGGCGTCCGCGTGCCACAGCGATCTGTGGGTGCAATACAGCGGTGGCAGTGATTCGTTGTCCGGCGCCAACGGCTTGAACAGCTCGCTGTTCGGCCTGCAGGGTGGCTTCGATCATGCAGTGGCCGAGACCGTGCACCTGGGCGTGGAAGCCGGCTTCAACCGCATCAACGGCAGCGACCACCAGGACGGCAACGGCAGCATCGACAGCGTGCACGGTGGCGTGTACGCCTATGCCAACGCGGGACCGGTAGTGCTGTCGGGCGTGCTCGACGCCACGCAGACCAACTATCGCGTGAATCGCCAGACCGGCATCGGCCACAGCGTGGCGACACCCGATGGCGACATCACCGCTATCGCGCTGCAAGCCGCATGGCCGATGGCGGCGGCGCAGTGGCAGGTGACGCCGGCGGTCGGCGCGTTGTACCAGCACCAGACGCTGAGTGGCTTCGGCGAAACCATGGCCAGCAGCAACCCGTTGGCACCGGCCTACCTGTTGCAGGACGGCCATGGCTCGTACAACACCATGCAGCCGTATGCACGCGTGCTGTTCTCGCGCCCGTTCGTGGCCCAGGGCATCAGCTACGTGCCGCAATTCGATGTGGGTTATCGCTACGACACGCGCGGCAGCAACCCGGTGGTGCAAGCCACCAGCTTCGACGGCACGGTGTTCGCCATGCCGGGCGAGACGACGGGCCGCGGCATGGCGACGGTGGGGGCGCGCATCACTGCGCAGGCCGGTGCGTCGTGGAGCCTGTACCTGGATTACCAGGGACAGTTCTCCAGCCATGTGAATGACAACGCCTTGAGCGTGGGCTTTACCAAGAAGTTCTAAGGAAGCCGGGTGGGTACCTCGACACGACGTGTCGGGGTGCCCGCGACCTTGCACGGGAGTCCTGGGAAAATGCGATCGACAGGACGCCATGCGGTTGCTTGGCCGTGACGTCAAAACTCCCCTGGACATTCAACACTCCCAGATCCGTCGTCCCGGCGAAAGCCGGGACCCAGCGACTTGCAGATCGTCAAAGACACTGGGCCCCGGCGTTCGCCGGGGCGACGAATCGCTAGCGTTGAATGGGCTGGCAAACATAGAGGCTTCGGTTGAGTGGCAGATGCTTGTCTAGAGCGCGGCGAATTTTCCCGGACAGCAACTATGTGACGAGATGGCGCTGCATGACCAACTCACCATTCGGCGCCACGCCGACATGCACGAAGCCCAGCCGGGCAAGAATGCGCTGCCCCGCCCGTCGCTCGAGCTTGCGGTTCTCCATCGTCGCCACCAGGCGCTGCGGGCCGCCCGGCTCACGCGCGAGCGCGGTGAAGCCTTCGATCATCTTTTCCATCAGCCGCACATTCATCCCAACCATCCGACTGTCCGGCCGGATAAAGATGCGCACGAATCCGTAAGAACGCTGATGATCGTCCAGCCGGATCGCGACCGTGCAAACGCCCGCAATGCTTCGCGTCTGCTCATGCTGAAGCACGCACGCGACTTCGAACGAGCGGCGCCAGGCTTCATCAGGGTTCGGCAGGGCGCCTTCCTTCAGCCAGAAGGCCACCAGTTCGCGACGCAAGGGTTCATCGATATTTCCGAACACCCAGCGGACGTTGAGCTGCGGACGTGCGCCGGTCATCGGGCCGCTTGTTTCGGACATGAAAAATCCCCCTTTTTTCGGCGCAGGCTAGTATGCGCGAACCCGATCCACGACGCGCTTGAACACGTTACGCGCACGATCGACCACTCTTGGTATGAAGAGATGTTGCAACATTTCTGTCATTCCCGCCCCGTAGGGTTGTTGGATGACCTCAGGTAACCGATGCTCGCGGCGGGTTCCATGCCGCCGTCAGGCGGAACGCGCATGACGATCACGCGGCGTGACTTTCTGCGTGGTGCTGGCGCGTTCGTTGGCGCGTATGCGTTAGGTGATACATGGCGCATGGCAAGGGCTTCCACCATGCCGATGGCGATGCCAGCGCGTACCAGCGCAGCGATGTTGGCCGCGCCCAAGGTGCCGCTGATCAATCCCACGTCGCTGGCGAGATTTGTCGACCCATTGCCCATTCCATCCGTGGCGCGTGCTGCGGAACAGCGCGCAGATCCGGCCAATCCAGGCCACACACTGCCCTGTTATCGGATCGAGATGCGCGCATGCAAAGTGCGCCTGCATCGCGATATTCCGACGACACCGGTGTGGGGCTACAACGGTCAATTTCCCGGTCCGAGCATCGAAGCACGGCGCGGCGAACCGCTTTTAGTCGAATGGGTGAACGCACTGCCCTCGCAGCATTTCCTGCCGATCGACCACACGCTGCACGGCGCGGAAAGAGACAAACCCGACGTGCGCGCCATCACCCACGTGCACGGTGCGCGCGTGCCGGCCAAGGCGGATGGCTTTCCGGATGATTGGTATACGCCCGGGCATTCCGTGTTGTATCGCTATCCCAATGGGCAGGATGCAGCCACGCTGTGGTATCACGATCACGCGATGGGCATCACGCGGCTCAACATCTACGCTGGCTTGTTCGGTGCCTACATCGTGCGTGATGCGGAAGAACAAGCGCTCCATCTGCCTTCCGGCGACTACGACATGCCGCTGATACTGTGCGATCGGCTCGTTGCCCAGGATGGACAGCTCTACTATCCCGTGTCGGATGACCCCCATGCGCCGTGGGTGATGCAATGCCTCGGCAATCTCGTGCTGTGCAACGGCAAGGTTTTCCCTTATCTGGACGTCGAGCCACGGCGCTATCGTTTCCGCCTGATCAACGTCGCCAACACGCGCTTCTTCGATCTGTCGCTATCGCACGATCAAGCCATGCAGCAGATCGCCAGCGATCAAGGTTTGCTGCCTGCGCCATTGGAACGCGCACGCATCGAGCTCTATCCCGCCGAGCGTGCGGACGTGGTCATCGACTTTGCCGGCTTTGCCGGCAAATCCGTGCAATTGCGCCATGAATCGCAAGGCATCGTGGAGTTTCGCGTTCGTGCGCAAAGTAGCCGCGATATGTCCGCGTTGCCTGCAACGCTGCGCCCGGTCACACGCATCGATCCGGCCGCGGCCGCGCGCGAGCGCATTCTCACGCTCAACGAAATCGACGATGCCAACGGCAATGCCATGCAGATGCTGCTCGATGGCAAGCGCTGGTCCGATCCCATCACCGAAAATCCGCGCCAGAACAGCATCGAAACCTGGAGCTTCGTCAACCTTACCGGTGATGCACACCCCATCCATGTGCATCTGGTGCGCTTCCAGGTGATCGATCGCCGGCCGTTCGATCTGTTTGCGTGGAATGCCCACCGCAAGCTGGAGTTCACGGGACCCGCCGTGCCGCCGGAGCCGCAAGAACTTGGCTGGAAAGATACGGTGCGTGCAGATTCCGGCATGGTGACGCGCATCGCCATGCGTTTCGACGGGGAGCCCGGCCGTTACGTGTGGCATTGCCACTTCCTCGAACATGAGGACAACGAAATGATGCGACCCTTTCAGGTATTGCCGGCGCATTCGTAAAGGCAGCGTCAATACAGCGTGCACTTTGTAACGTTTGTCGCACCATTGTCATCGCTCTATGACGCGATGTCGCGCTCTTGCCAACGTTGCGTCACATGAGCGGCGCAGACTTCCCGGCGGTCTGTGGGGATAAGCCAAATCGCAGACCGTAATCAGGGGGATTACTCGATTGCAGGCTTTCGCAGCATGCCAGCAGGAGACACCAGTTATGCCCACGAAGTTTGGCCGTACCCGGTTGAAACCCTTTGCACTCTGTGCACTCATCACCAGCCTTGTCGGCGTGGCGAACGCGCAGAATGCCGATCAATCCAATGACGCAAGATTTCGCGCCAACGTACCTGCTACCGCGATCAAGCCCGTAAGCGGCCAACCCGGTGGTGCCGTCACGCTCTACAGCCCTGATTCTACCGATGCGAGCAATCGCACGCGCACGCCGATCAAGCACGTGATCCTGCTGATCGGTGAAAACCGCACCTTCGATCACGTGTTCGCCACCTACACGCCGCCGAAGGGACAAACGGTCGAGAACCTGCTGTCCGAAGGCATCGTCAATGCCAATGGCACGCCTGGCCCGAACGTGGCCAAGGCGGAGCAGTGGCAGGCGAGCCAGACCGGCGACTATACGAATTCGCCCACACACACCAGCGCCTATACCAACCTGCCGTCGATGAACACCGGTGGCGCGCCCACCCAGGCGTATCTCTCTTCGGTGGCGCAAGCAGAAGCGATCGAACCGGCCTTGCCGACCGCCTACTACCCCTACCTCGCCGAAGGCGGCACGGGGTTGCCGAACGATGTCGTCGACACGCGCTTCCCGGCCACGCTGGCGAATGCACCGGTCGATATGCACGCTTCGATCAGCTACAACGACTACGCCAACAGCCCGGTGCACCGCTTCTTCCAGATGTGGCAGCAGCTGGATTGCAGCACCAGCCATGCCACCTGGAAAAATCCCAGCGGTTGCCGCGCGGACCTGTTCCCGTGGGTGGAAGTGACCATGGGTGCCGGCAACAACGGCAACACCCAGCCGGCCAATTTCACGGATGAAAGCACCGGTGAAGGTTCCACCTCCATGCAGTTCCTCAACATGGCGCAGGGCGACGCACCGTACTTCAAGCAGCTGGCCGAGCAGTATGCGCTCAGCGACAACTTCCACCAGTCGGTGATGGGCGGCACGGGTGCCAACCACATCATGCTGGGCTTCGGCGATGCGATCTATTACGCCGACGCCAACGGCAATCCCGCCGTGCCGCCGACCAACCAGATCGAAAACCCGAACACGCAGTCGGGCACCAACAACTGGTGGGTGCAGGACGGCTACAGCGGCGGTTCCTATGTGAACTGCTCCGATGACACCCAGCCGGGTGTCGGCGCCGTGCGCAAGTACCTCAAGAGCCTGCCGTACGACACCTTCCGCCACGGCGATTGCAAGAAGGGTGCGTACTACCTGGTGAACAACTACAACCCCGGCTACCTGGGCACCGGTACGCCCGCACCGCTGGGCGCGGACCAGTTCACCATTCCGCCGACCAAGCAACAGAACCTTGGCTTGTTGCTGTCGCGTCGTCACGTCAGCTGGAAGTACTACGGTGAAGGCTGGGATGGTGGCAAGGAAGACGGCGAAGCCGGCACCTTCTGCAACATCTGCGATCCGTTCCTGTACTCCACGCAGATCATGACCAACCCGACCCTGCGCGCGAACAACCAGGACATCAACAACCTCTACAGCGACATCCAGAACGGCACCCTGCCGGCGGTGGCCATCGCCAAGCCGGATGGACTGCTGGACGGCCATCCGGCCTCAAGCAAGCTGGAGCTGTTTGAAGGCTACGTGCAGAAGATCGTGGATGCGGTGAAGGCCAATCCGAAGCTGTGGGACAACACGGCCGTCATGATCACCTTCGATGAAGGCGGCGGCTACTATGACTCCGGCTATGTGCAGCCGATCGACTTCTTCGGCGACGGCACGCGTATTCCGCTGCTGGTGGTGTCGAAGTATTCGAAGGGCGGCCGCGTGGTGCATTCCTACTACGATCACGTGTCCTTCGACAAATTCGTGGAAGCGAACTGGGATCTGGATGAAACCATCTCCAGCCGCAGCCGCGACAACCTGCCGAACCCGATCTCGTTGCCCAACAATCCGTATGTGCCGCTCAACTCGCCGGCCATCGGTGACTTGATGGATATGTTCGACTTCCACCGTCATTGGGACGGCGACAGCACCGCGCAAAACTGAGTAAGCTCCAGCACATACCCTGCCTGCCAAGCAGGCAGGGTATGTTTTTTTCCACCTTTTCGTGATGTGAACGATGAGCCTGCTAGCCCGTTCTACCGGTTATCTCAGCCGCTGGTCCAATCCGGTGGCCGCGTTGGTGTTGATGAGCGCATCCGCTGCCATCAGCAACGGTGCACATGCCGATCCCGCTGATTTCCAGGCCATGCCAGGCCTGTGGAAGATCACCTTGCACACGCTCAAGGACGGCAAGGACCAGGTGAAGTGGAAATGCCTTTACGACGGTGGTGATCCCTGGACAACATTTGTGGACTCGATGGCACCTGCCACCAATTGCCAGCGTAGCAACGAACATCGAACCAGCACGGCACTGGCCTGGAAAGTGAACTGCAGCGAGCACGCCGGCAATGGGCATATCACCTTGGATGCGCCCGATCACTACACCGGCAGCGTAAAGCTGGAAGGCCATGATGTGCTGCAGATCGAAGGCAAGCGCTATGCCGCCTGCACCAGTCCGAGCGATTGATATCGGTTGGGATAGGGAAGCAAAGCGGTAAAGCTGAAGTCCACGCGATGCTGTTTCAGCGCGAGTCGTCATTCCGGTGAAGGCACATTGCTGCCCGGCGAAGATTTTGTCGAAGCTCAGAAAATTGCCGCTGTATAGGCACTTTTTGCAAAGCAATGCAGCGAGGAATTTGTTGTCACCATAGTCTTCAATCTTGCCTTATCGTCATTCCGGCGAAGGCCGGAATCCATGCTTCGTACTGGCGATGGATTCCGGCCTTCGCCGGAATGACGTCGAGGCTAGAACAGGCTTTTCTGCTTCGAACAACGCTTCAGAGAAAAAAAAGGGGATACCTGAGTCCGTGTAGGCTGGGATGAAATCCCAGCACCCGGAACCGCAAGAGAGCTGGGATTTCATCCCAGCCTGCGCATTGATGAGGAAGCAAAGCGGTAAAGTCGAAGTTCACGCGATGCTGCTTCAGCGCGAGTCGTCATTCCGGCGAAGGCCGGAATCCATGCTTCGCACTGGCCATAGATTGACCAGCTTCGCTGTTGAAAAGCGCCTCGGCCTTCGCCGGAATGACGTCGAGTCTAGAACGTGCTTTTCTGCTTCTACTGCCACGTAGGGCTTGAATCGCCAAGCCAATTCTCATTACCTACACCGTCAAGCACATCATCCAGCTGTATGTTGACAGCCTGAAAGATAAAGAAAAGCTCCGCGCGTCCCATCGTTATCATGGCGTCGCCATTCGCCGTGTGTTCGTCGTTGTAGGTAATGTGCGCCATCAAATCCAGCATGGCTTGAATACGTTTTATGGTTTCGTAGCCCTCTCGTGACAATAGATAAAGTTGCGGCCCGCAGCGGCCGCTGTGCATGTCTTCCATGGTGTTCTCCACTCGCTTAGGTCACGCCGCGTATTGCGCGCGGCGTGAAGGGCTTCAGGAAAAATCCTGCTCGTTTTGTCGGAATCAGCTGCTTCCGTTTCGACGAGTGCCCACTTCGGCTCGACGTCGCGCGGTCCGCGCGGCGGAGAAGTAGGGGAAATGCACCAGGGTGGGAGCACGAAGATGTGCAGGTGCCTTATGATGATCGATAACCATAGTCAACTCGCTAGTTAGTTGGTGGTGGCCAGCGGATCGTTTGGGTTGCCTCCCAGGCGATCCGCGCTACTTCTCTCATGTCGGGCGTGTCGTAAGTCATCATCATTTGGGATGGGCACGCCCGACAGCCGAACCTTCGCATGAAATGCATCTCGCCATCTGTCGGGCTCGAATGATTCGCTGTGTTAGCGAATGCCTACTTGATACAAAGATTGGATGACGTCGATAAGCGCAGATGGTTATTCGTTTCGCCGCTGAGAACGGGGTGAGGTCGCGGCCATGTCAGCGGTCTATCAGCCCATCGGCGAATCCTGGTTCGAGCACGATTTCAGAAACTAAGGTCAGATTGCACTTCTATCGGGTAACCTGGACTTTCTTGGCCTTCCGATCCGAGCAGTTCACTGATCTCAGTGCTATGCAACCCGCGCCAGACCCAGCGATTTTTTTCGCTGAAAAATTTCCTTCCCTTGCTCGATCGCGCACTCTTTACCTTCTTCCCGCCACGTAACAGCGATCAGTTGTCCGCAAGGCAGATCCTCTTGATCTAACCTTAACAGTCGGCCGCGTAGATTGCTGGCCCCAAAGGACAGGGCGCAGGGGCTTGGTGGGGGATGGACGGCCGCAAAATCTTGCAGGATCCGGCTGCCGCCGAAAGTATGACGGCAAGCCTTGGTGTTTGCGTTTCGCATGACGAGCTCGCGTTACGCGCCGCCACCGATGCAGACATGGATTTTCTTCGCGATGTGTTTTCGTCCACGCGAATGCAGGAATTCATGAGTGCGGGCATGCCGCTCGAACAAGCCGAGACGCTGCTCGCAAGCCAGTTTTCCATCCAGCACGACTATTACCGCCGGCATTATCCACAGGGTCGTTTCGACATCATCATGCAAGGTGAGAGCAACGTCGGCCGGCTTTACCACGATTGGCATGGTGACGTTGTCCAGTTGATCGATATCGCGCTGTTGCCGGCGTATCGCGGTGCAGGCATTGGTACGCGCTTGATGCGCGCGATCGTGGCCGAAGCGGCGCAAAAACAGATGCCCATGCAGCTGTTTGTGGAATTCAACAATCCGGTTCGCACGCTGTATCGCCGGCTTGGATTCGTGCCGACCGGCGAAAACGGTATCTACGAACTGATGCATCGGCGTGCCATGCCCTTGGACGATGAAGGGGCGCGGACGTCAGTAAGAGGTTTGAGTCATCACTTTCAGTAGTCGACGTTTGCATGACGTTGGCGGCACGGCCGCGAACGCAACAAGGGGGGCAAATGCAGGCTGTTCCAACTCATGAAGCACTCATGGCATCGCTACACCGATTGTTCGTGCTGGAAACAGCCGATGGCAGTCGCATCGAGGCGCGCCTGGCCGCTGCGCCAGTCGGCGTCGCGATGGATGAAACGTATGTCAGTTATTCGGCGATTTTCGAGCTGCCTGTCGGCATCTGGCTTCCCCAGGATACCTATCGCATTACGGCGCCCGATGGCGCGTGCTGGGATTTGCTTGCCACGCCGACGCGGCCCAGCGCCAACGGTCAGGCCAACTTGACTGCAGTCATGCATTACCTGCGTTCCAACGACACCGCATAGCACGGCACAGAACTGTCGTGCCGGGTAGCGACGTCATCATTCGATCCTTCACTTTCTAGCAGGGGAACATCATGAGCGATCCGTTTCTTGGAGAAATTCGTTTTGTTGGTTTCACTTTCGCGCCGATCGGTTGGGCTCTGTGCAACGGAGCCCTGATGTCGATCAGCCAGAACAATGCGCTGTTCGCCTTGTTGGGTACAACCTATGGCGGCAACGGCCAAAGCACGTTCGGCCTGCCTGATCTGCAAGGACGCACGCCGGTCGGTACGGGCACCGGCCTGGGGCTTAGTCCGGTAGTGCCTGGCCAGAAAGCCGGCATCGAATCCGTCACGCTCACCATCAACAACATGCCTGCGCACACGCATACAGCGCAAAGCAGCGGCAGTCTGTCGGTAAGCGGCAGTGTTTCGGTCCCGGCTTGCTCGTCGCCGACTTCCGGCACCGTTACGGCAACCCCCGGACCGACCGCGGTGTTGGGATCGATCAGCGCCGGTGGCCGGCCAGGTGAGCTGTACACCACGACGGCGCCCAACACCAATCTCCTGCCGTTTACGCTGCAGTCGACCGGTACGCTCCCTGCGATCACCGTCGGTACCACGGGCGGCAGTACGCCGGTTTCGGTGCAATCGCCCTACCTCGGTCTCACGGCCATCATCGCGTTGCAGGGCATTTACCCGACCCGTTCCTGAGGCTTGATCGCGGCCATGCATGGCCTGCGTTCCAAAGATATCGACCCGTGCGGCGCAGCGCCGCCGCACCGGGTGGTGACGTAACCACTCGATCCTTCACTTTCAAGCAGGGGGAACATCATGAGCGATCCGTATATCGGCGAAATTCGTTTTGTTGGCTTTACGTTCGCGCCCGTCGGCTGGGCCCAATGCGTTGGCAATTTGATATCGATCGTCCAAAACCAGGCGCTGTTCGCCTTGTTGGGGACGGTCTATGGCGGCAATGGCCAAAGCACGTTCGGCCTGCCTGATCTACGCGGACGCTCGCCGGTTGGCACGGGCACGGGTATGGGGCTTGCCACGGTAGATCCCGGCGAGATGGGCGGCAGTGAATCGATCCAGCTCACCCTCAGCAACCTGCCTGCGCATACGCATACGGCGCAAAGCAGCGGCAGCCTGTCGGTAAGCGGCAGTGTTTCGGTCCCGGCTTGCTCGTCGCCGACCTCCGGCACCGTTGCGGCAAACCCCGGAGCGACCACAGTGTTGGGATCGATCAGCGCCGGCGGCCGGCCAGGTGAGCTGTACACCACGACCGCGGCCAATACCAACCTGAAGCCTTTTACCCTGCAGTCGACCGGTACGCTCCCTGCGATCACCGTGGGTACTACGGGCGGCAGCCAGCCGGTTTCGGTGCAGTCTCCCTACCTCGGTCTCACGGCCATCATTTCGATGCAGGGCATTTTCCCAACGCGGGGTTGAGCCGATGGATGTCCAGTCTTCGCGCCTCGCCGTCCGCCTTTCACGTGGCGGCAGGCGTCGGGACTCGAATTGGATCGTGCAAAATTCCCGTAGGCTTCTTCGCGCATGTGACACGCCTGGTCAGTTTCCGGGTGCGCTGGATGTCATTTCCGCGAAGAGATGCAGGTTCTACGCCGCGCAAGCTTTGAAGTCCGCCTTGGCGTGTGCCTTTACGGGCGAAGGGAAATTTAGCGTGGCATAAATCTTGATTGCGCTGTCTGCGGTGGTTGGGTAAATTTCCGGCCTGCAAGCTTCACGCAAGCTCGTCCGGGGAGCGGTAAGCTGTGTCAGAGCACCGTTGCGCACCGGGGTGTGGAGCGCGTAGGTTCAGGTGGGTGTTCACAAATGGATGTGCCGGATGGGTAGAGGCCGGCAAGGGGAGCAGCAGGGTATGGCATTGCGTTAGGCGTCCGGCCGTGAACCGGAGTCGGCGCATAAGGCTGCAACACAGACCACAGCGACATCAGGGGGAGATGTGGCGCGCGTTCTTACTTATGCAGTACTGGCCGTCGGCACAGGCCAAATGATTTTTTCGAAAACATCGAATGGCCGGTGCGGTGAGTCGGTCCATGCCGCGTGCCGGACCCCTACTGCGTTGTCCCGCCGTGTTCTACGCCACCCTGTATTCGCTAGCGAACAGCCGCTCACAAAAGCTGCTGCGTCGCATGTGCGCCCCGTGCGGTGCGCCGCTATTGGAGAGTTGTCGTTATGAAGAAGGCTCTGGAATTTCTCAAGCGGCTCGGTATGCGCGACCAGCGCAGCACTTCAACGGCGGTTGCGCCGGCGCCCTTGCTGATGGTGCTTGAGCCTCGCATTGTTTATGACGCATCGGTCGCCGCGGCCGGCATGGCGCAGCACCATGTCGAAGTCAACGCGCACATCGCTGGCATTCGGCCCCAGATCGTGCACGCGACCGAACTGGCCGCGGCAGTGGGGAGCGACGGCGCAACCCAAGCGCACGCCAGCACGCCTGCACGTAGCCTGGCCCAGGCGAACCGCGATATGACCAGTAGCCCCCAGGCCGGCCAAGTGGTTTTCATCAACTCCAACGTGGCCAACTATCAACAGTTGATCACGGGACTGCCGGCAGGCACACGCTATGTGGTACTGAACGCCGATACCGATGGTCTTCAGCAGATCGCCCAGTACCTGCAACAGCACCACGACGTGAGCGCAATCCACCTCATCTCGCACGGGGCGGACGGCGAATTTCAGGTCGGCGACACGTGGCTCACCGAAGGTGACCTGTCGGCGCATAGCGCCGAGCTTGCGCAGATCGGCGCGGCCATGAAGCCCGGCGGTGATTTTCTGATTTACGGTTGTGACGTCGCCGAAAACGCGGACGGCAAGGCGTTCGTGCAGCAGATCGCCTCGATTTCCGGATTGAACGTGGCGGCGTCGACCGATGCGACAGGTGCGGCGGCGCTGGGCGGCGATTGGGTGCTCGAATACGATGCGGGCGCCGTACATACGCAGGTGATCTTTTCAACTGCGGCCGAGCAGCAATATGGCGCATTGTTGGCGGTGACGGATGAAACGTATGACAGCCAACTGGGCTACGTTACGCCAGGCGGCGCAACGGGAGTTACGTCGTTTTCGCTCGATGGCTTCACGTACACGATGGATCAGCCTGTCGAGTTTGCCGTTGACAGTACAACTGTCAATCAAGGCGGCACGCCGCCGTTGAGCACGGGTCCGACCGATGGGGTGCTGTTCGGCAATGTGCAGGGTACGCAATTGACGTCGATGACGATGACGTTGACAAACGGCGACAAGATGGCTGTCCAGAGTTTCGATGTCGACACATTCGGTGGAGCGGTGACGATCGAGGGACTCAATGCGTCCGGTAGCGTCGTCGCATCAGTTGCCATCAACGGTTCCACGAGTCATGTGGACCTTTCGAGCAACGCAGGGTTTTCCGGCATTACCAGTCTGAAATTTGTCGAGACGGACGGATTTTTCCTGTCGCCGACATTCAACAACTTCGCCTATGTCGATCTGTCGTCGCCGCCGACCATGACGGCCAGCGGCGGCAGCACGTCCTTTGTCGAAGCTGACAACGTCGCCTCCACGCCCGTTGTGATCGACAGCGGAATCACCTTGAGCGATGGCGATGCGACCACTGCGAAGCAGGGCACGGTCAGTATCACCAGCAATTTCGCGAGCGGCCAGGACTCGCTGGCGTTCGTAAATACCAATTCCGCGATCTACGGCGATATCAGCGCCTCTTACAGCAGCGGGACCGGTGTGTTGACCCTGACGTCGACGAGCGGCACCGCCACTATCGCTCAATGGCAGAACGCGTTCCGTGCAGTGACCTACACGGATACGACAGTGTCGCCGAATACGGCAACGCGCACGATCAGCTTTGAGTTGACGAGCGATGCCTATTTCTCGTCCAGTAATACGGTGACGAAAAACGTGACTGTTACGGCGACGGATCAAACGCCGATCGTCACGACGACGGGGCATACGGCGACGTACTACACGGGCGGATCGAGCGTGACGATCGATAGCGGCGTCACCGTCAGCGATCTCGACAATACAACGCAATCGTCGGGGACGGTATCGGTCACCGGGGGGTTCCATAGCGGCGACACGCTGAACTTCACGAACGACGGCTCGACGATGGGCAACATCTCGGGCTCGTACAACGCGGCGACGGGGGTGCTGACGCTGACCTCTTCCGGCGCCACGGCCACCGATGCGCAGTGGCAACACGCCCTGGATGCCGTCGCGTTTTCGAGCACGAGCACGACGCTCGGCAATCGCACGATTTCGTTCACGACGAACGACGGCACGAAAACGAGCGCGGCGGCGACCGACATGGTCAATGTCGCGAATCCCATTCAGATCACGATGGATTCGGGCTCGGCCGCGTTCGTGGCGGGAGACAACGCGACCTCCACCCCTGTTGCGGTCGACTCGGGCCTGACATTGATCGATGCTGCAACCGGTACGCTCTCGTCGGCGACAGTCGCGATCACGGGCGGCTTTGCGAGCGGACAAGACCGGCTCGCGTTCACGAACACGAACGCTGCGACGTTCGGCAATATCGCCGCGTCGTACAGCTCCGCGACAGGCGTGCTGACACTGACGTCGGCCGGTTCGACCGCGACGGTCGCGCAATGGCAAAGCGCGCTGCAAGCGGTGACTTACACCGACACGGCGGTTACCCCGAACAACGCGACGCGTACGGTCAGCTTCGCGGCGACGGACAGTCTGGGCAATACGAGTGCCACGACTACGCGCACGGTGACCGTGACAGACACGGATCAAACGCCGATCGTGACGACAACGGGCGGCACGACGAGTTATGTGGGCGCAACATCGGCCGTGACGATCGATAGCGGTATCGTGGTCAGCGATCTGGACAATACGACGCAGGCATCGGGGACGGTATCGATCACCGGAGGGTTCCATAGCGGCGATACGCTGAACTTCACGAACGACGGCGCGACGATGGGCAACATCTCGGGCTCGTACAACGCGGCCACAGGGGTGCTGACACTGGCGTCATCCGGTGCGACGGCAACCCTTGCGCAGTGGGATAGCGCGCTTCGCTCGGTGATGTTCTCAAGCACGAGCACGACGTACGGCAATCGCACGATTTCGTTCGCGACGAGCGACGGCACGAAGACGAGCGTGGCGGCGACTGACACGGTCACGATCACCGCGCCGCCGGTGATCACGACCGATTCGGGTTCGGCTGCATTCGTGGCGGGCGATAACACGGCGTCGACGCCGGTAGTGATCGATTCGGGCATGACGGTGACCGATGGCAGCGCAACGACGCTGGGCACGACGACCGTTGCGATCACGGGTAACTTCCATAGCGGCGAGGATGTGCTCGCCTTCACGAACGACGGTTCGACGATGGGCAACATCGCCGTCCAGTCGTATAACGCCGCGACGGGCGTGTTGACACTGACTTCTTCCGGCGCGACGGCGACGCTGGCGCAATGGCAGAGCGCGCTGCAATCGGTGACGTACACCGACACGGCCGTCACGCCGAACAATGCGACGCGCACGATCAGCTTCACCTCGGTCGATGGGGCAGGCAACACGAGCGCCACGGCCACGCGCACGGTGACGGTCACCGACACCGATCAAACGCCGATCGTAACGACGACAGGCGGCACGACGAGCTACGTGGGTGCGTCATCTCCGGTGACGATCGACGGCGGCATCTCGGTCAGCGATCTGGACAATACGACGCAATCGTCGGGCACGGTATCGATCAGCGGAGGGTTTCATAGCGGCGATACGCTCAGTTTCACCAACAATGGCTCGACGATGGGTAACATCGCGGCCTCGTACAACGCGGCCACGGGCGTGCTGACGCTGACATCATCAGGAGCGACGGCGACCGACGCGCAGTGGGCCAGCGCGTTGTCATCGGTGACGTTCTCCAGCACGAGCACCACCTACGGCAACCGCACGATTTCCTTCGCGACAAGCGACGGCACGAAGACGAGCACCGCTGTGACCGACGCGGTCAATATCACGGCGCCGCCGACGATCACGACCGATTCGGGTTCGGCCGCGTTCGTGGCGGGCGACAACACGGCGTCGACGCCCGTGGTAATCGACGGGGGTGTGACGGTGACCGACGGCAGTGCGGCGACACTGGGCACGACAACGGTCGCGATCACGGGCAACTTCCATAGTGGCGAGGACGTGCTCGCCTTCACGAACGACGGTTCGACGATGGGCAACATCGCCGTCCAGTCGTATAACGCCGCGACGGGCGTGTTGACACTGACTTCTTCCGGCGCGACGGCGACGCTGGCGCAATGGCAGAGCGCGCTGCAATCGGTGACGTACACCGACACGGCCGTCACGCCGAACAATGCGACGCGCACGATCAGCTTCACCTCGGTCGATGGGGCAGGCAACACGAGCGCCACGGCCACGCGCACGGTGACGGTCACCGACACCGATCAAACGCCGATCGTAACGACGACAGGTGATACGACGAATTACGTAGGGGGCACTTCCGCTGCGACGATCGATGGCAACATTTTGGTCAGCGATCTCGACAATACGACGCAATCGACCGGGACGGTCTCGATCTCGTCCGGTTTCCACAGCGGCGACACGCTGACGTTCGTCAACACGAGCTCAATGACGTTCGGTAACATCGTTGCTTCATACGATGCGGGAACGGGGGTATTGACGCTGACCTCCTCCGGTGCCACGGCTACCGACGCGCAATGGTCCCAGGCCTTGAGTGCGGTGACATTCTCGGCCAGCTCGAGCGCGACGCCGGGCAATCGCACGATTTCGTTCACTGTCAACGATGGCATCAAAAACAGCGCGGTGGGGACGGATACGGTGGCATTGCTTGGTCCGCCTACCATCGTGACCGATTCGGGTTCGGCTGCGTTCGTGGCGGGCGACAATGTGACGTCCATGCCCGTCGTCATCGATTCGGGATTGAGCCTGACGGACGGCACGTCGCCGACATTGGCTTCGGCTACCGTTGCGATCACCGGCAACTTCCGGAGTGGCGAGGACGTGCTCGCGTTCACGAACACGAGTTCGGCGACGTTCGGCAACATTGCGGCGTCCTACAACGCGGCAACAGGCGTGCTGTTGCTGACGTCTTCCGGCACATCGGCGACGCTTGCGCAGTGGCAGGCGGCGCTCGATGCGGTGACGTACACCGACACGGCCATCACGCCCAACAACGCTACGCGCACCATCAGCTTCCAAGCTATCGACACCGGCGCCTTTCTGAGCAACACGGCTACGCGCACGGTCACGGTCACTGATACCGACCAGACGCCAATCGTGACGACCACGGGTGGAACCACAAACTACGTAGGCGGTACGTCGGCCACGACGATCGACAGCGGTATCTCGGTCAGTGACAGCGATAACAGCACGCAATCAGTGGGCAACGTCTCGATTACCTCGGGCTTCCACAATGGCGATACGCTTAGCTTCACGAATACCAGCTCGGCCACCTTCGGCAATATCATCGGTTCGTACAACTCGGCGACTGGCGTGTTGACGCTGACCTCGTCGGGTGCCGTGGCCTCTGATGTGCAGTGGGCTAATGCACTTTCCGCCGTAACGTTCTCAGCGAGCACGACGGCGACGCCTGGCGACAGGACGATCGCTTTCACGACCAATGACGGCATCAAGACGAGCGCCGCGGCCACCGATACAGTGGATGTGCTCGCGCCACCGGTGGTTACGACAGATGCCGGTTCCGCCTCATTCGTGGCCGGCGACAACACGACCTCGACGCCGGTAGCAATCGATTCGGGCCTGATCATTACGGACGGTGGGGCATCGACGCTGGCCACCGCCACCGTCGCGGTTACGGGCAACTTCCACGCCAGTGAGGACGTGCTGGCGTTCATCAATGACGGCACGACGATGGGCAACATCAGTGCTTCGTACAATGCAGCCACGGGCGTGCTGACACTGACCTCGGCGGGTGCCACAGCCACGCTCACGCAATGGCAAAGCGCACTCGACTCGGTCACCTACACGGATACTGCCATCACGCCGAATACGGCGACGCGCACGATCAGCTTCACCGTGGTAGATGCAGGCGCTGTAACGAGCAATACAGCCACGCGCACGGTTACAGTGGCCGATACGGACCAGACGCCGATCGTAGCGACTTCGGGTGGCTCGGCGGCATTTGTGGCGGGTGACAATACCGTGTCGACACCCGTGGTGATCGATGGCGGCATCACCGTGTCCGATCGCGACAACACCACGCTGGCGTCGGCCACCGTGGCCATCACCGGCAATTTCCACAGCGGCGAAGACGTGCTGGCGTTCACCAATGACAGCGCGACGATGGGCAACATCACCGCGTCGTACGATCCGGCGACTGGCGTGCTCACGCTTACCTCGTCCGGCGCGACGGCAACGGTCGCGCAGTGGCAAGCAGCGCTGGCTTCGATTACCTATACCGATACGGCCATCACGCCGAACAATGCTGCGCGCACGATCAGTTTTACTGTCAACGATGGTGTGGAGAACAGTGCCGCGTCGACGCGCGCGGTCACTGTCACCGATACGGACCAGACGCCCATCATCACGACTTCGGTTGGAAGCGTTTCGTTTGTAGCCGGCGATAACACGGTCTCGACACCAGTGTTGATCGATACCGGCATCACGCTGTCGGACCGCGACAACACCACGCTGGCGTCGGCCACCGTGGCCATTACCGGCAATTTCCACAGCGGCGAGGACGTACTCGCATTTACCAACGACGGCGCGACGATGGGCAACATCAGCGCGTCGTACGACGCGGCGACCGGGGTACTCACGCTTACTTCCTCCGGTGCTACGGCGACACTGTCGCAGTGGCAGTCGGCGCTGGATTCGATCACCTATACCGATACCGCCATCACGCCGAACAACGCCACGCGGACGATCAGCTTTGCTGTCAATGATGGTGTGAAGAGCAGTGCCGCGGCGATACGGTCGGTCACGGTTACCGATACCGATCAAACACCCATCATTACGACGTCGGGCGGAAGCGCCTCATTCACCGCTGGCGACAACACCGTATCGACACCAGTGCAGATCGATACCGGCATCACGCTGTCGGACCGGGACAACACCACGCTGGCTTCAGCTACGGTGGCTATTACCGGCAACTTCCACGCCGGTGAAGACGTACTCGCATTCGCTAACGACGGCGCCACGATGGGCAACATCACCGCGTCGTACGATGCGGCGAGCGGCGTGCTCACGCTTACATCCTCGGGTGCTACGGCGACATTGGCGCAATGGCAGGCAGCGCTGAAGTCGATCACCTATACCGATACCGCCATCACGCCGAACAACGCCACGCGCACGATCAGCTTCACCATCAACGATGGCGTCAAGACCAGCCTTGCAGCGATGCGCTCGGTGACGGTCACCGACGTCGACCAGACACCTGTCGTCACGACTTCCAGCGGCACTGCGGTCTTCGGCGGCATCGGGCATACCGCGCCGGTGTTGATTGATCCTGGCATTACCGTCTCCGACCGTGACAACGCCACGCTTGCAAGCGCCACCGTATCCATCGTCTCCGGTTTCCACCGCGGTGAGGACCGCTTGTTGTTCGTCAACAACAGCACGTCCACGGGCAACATCATCGGCTCATACGATGTGTCGACGGGTATATTGACGCTCACGTCTGCTGGCGATACGGCCACGCTGGCGCAATGGCAAGCTGCGCTGGCCTCGGTAGCGTATACGGATACGTCGCTCACGGCTGCTGCTGGCAACCGGACCATCGCCTTTGTGGTAAACGACGGCACGGTAGATAGTGCTGCCGCGACGCGCGCAATCACTGTCAACGCGGGCTTCAAGGGCGTGACCTCTGTGCCGGCTGAGCCGCCTGTGCTACCCGTTGCACCGACGACAGCAGAGACGGTGGATGTTTTGGCGAGCGAACCTGTCGTGCTGGATGCACTCGCACCAGAACTCGTACCAGGTCAACCCACGCTGCTTTTCCATACGGCAACTTTCACTGCCCCAAGCGCGCAACAAAACAGCCGTCCTGACGTGCTGGGCGAGACGCAGGTCAAGGCGCAGCCAATGGCGTTGCCCAAGTCAATCGTCGCGCCATTCAACGTGCCGGTTGTTACCGAACATCAAGCTGCTGCGCCGGGAGCCAGGTTCGCGCTGGCGCTTACCCCATGGGTGAGCGAAAACGCGAGAATCGTTGCCGTGACACAGGCCAATGGTCGCGCGCTGCCAAGTTGGGCGCACTACGACGCGGCCACCGGCCAGTTGCAAGGCCATGCGCCAGCACGCGGACACGGGCCACGCGAATTGCGCCTGCTCGTGGCCATGCGTGACCAAGAAGGACATCAGTCGTATCGCGAAATCGTGCTCGATTTCGGCAATGGCCACACGTCTCACGCCAAGCTTCATCGCGGTACGCAGCATGTACCAACTATTGCCACAAAGCCCTCGCTGAGTGAGCAGTTCGAACGCGAGCGGCGCAGCTTCCATGTCGTTCGTTCTGTACCCATGCAGCATGAAGATTCGACGCCCGCAGTGCGCTCTTCGATGTCTGCCACGCACACTTGACACGATCATAGAATAGGGGATATCAACGTGAATTCGCCTTTTCCCGCTGCGCGTACCGGTACCTGGCTTCGCCGCACTCCGCTGATGCTTGCATTGTCGACGGTGGTGTTGCTATCCGGTTGCGCCATTCATCCAAAACCGTTCACGGACGCTGAACGCGCGCACATGGCGGCAACCGAGCGCACCGAGATGTTCAGCCAGCAGGATCCGGTGAATGGTCCAATCACGCTCGACGAGGCACTGGCGCGGGCGATCCGCTTCAACCTCGACCAGCGGCAGAAGATGATGGAGGAGGCGCTCGCGCAACGGCAACTGGATCTTTCCAACTTCGATCTGCTGCCGAAATTGACGGCGGCAGCCGGCTACACCGCGCGCAATCACGAGCTGGCTTCGCGCTCGGTGCTGCTCAACAATCCAAGCGAAACCACGGTACCGCCGTCGTATTCCACCGACAAGGACATGCATACTGCGGACCTCTCGTTCTCCTGGAACTTGCTCGATTTCGGCGTGAGTTACTATGAGGCGAAAGAGCAGGCCGATCGTGTGCTGGTGGTACAGCAGCGCCGCCGCAAGGTGGTGCAATTGCTGATGCAGCAAGTACGCGAGGCGTACTGGGAAGCAGCGGGCGCCGAGCGCATTCATGACCGCATTGGCCCGCTGCTCGGCGCGGCGCAGTCAGCGCTTGACGATTCCAAGCGCGAGCAACAGGCACAACTGGCCTCGCCGCTGGATACACTCAATTACCAGCATGAACTGCTCGACCTCATGCGACAGTTGGAACTGGTACGCGACCAGCTCGAAGAGGCCAAGCCTAGGCTTGCTTCGCTGATGAACCTCGATCCTGGTAAGGAATTCACGCTTGCGCCGCCGGCCGGTTTCGACGAACCGCAATTCGACATGCCCGTCGCGCAGATGGAAACCACCGCTTTGGAGCGTCGTCCGGAGCTGCTCGAAGCAGGCTACAACGAGCGCATCGGCGTCAATGAAACGCACGAGGCGATGGCCAAACTGTTGCCGGGCATCCAGGTGGAGTTGGGTGAGCATTACGACAGCAACAGTTTTCTCGCCTTCCATACCTGGCGTGATGCCGGGCTGAGCGTGAGCTGGAATCTCTTAAATGTGCTGAACGTGAAGAACATCCGAGGCGAGGCCAAGGCCCAGCTTGACGTTGCGCGCGTCCAGCGCGAGGCATTGGCGATGGCAGTGCTGACGCAGGTGCATGTAGCGCGCACCGACCTGGCTGCCAAGCGCCGTCAGTTCGAGCTGCTCAAGCAGATGAATGACGTGGATCAACAGATCCTCGAACATACGCGCAACGCGGCCAATGCGAATGCGGTCGGCAAGCTCAACGAGATCCGGGCGGCAGCCGGCGCGATGATGGCGGAGTTGCGCCTGTATCAGAGCTACGGTGAACTTGAAAGCGCCTATGGACAATTGCTTGCCACGCTTGGCCTGGATCCGGTACCCGATGCCGTGAAGTCGCACGACTTGGCTGCATTGGAGCAGGCGATCGATCAGGAGCAAAAGCATTGGGACACCCTCGCCCAGGGAGGCGGCAACAAATCATGAAGTTGCGCAGTATCGCTTTTGGCTACATCGTCTTGGCGATGTGGCCGACGCATCAGAGTAACGCGGCAGATCAACCACACCCGGCAGCCGATGACGGACGCATCCGCGTCCAATTGGTTTCACGCGATGAGGTAGAGCTATCCAGCGAGATAGCCGGGAAGATCGCCACGCTGCCATTTCGCGACGGCGATGCGTTCCACGTCGGGCAAACGCTGGTTTCGATCGACTGCGCACTCTACGACGCACAATTGCACAAGGCGCAGGCCGAATCAGAAGCCGCACAGGAGCTGCTGCAGGCCGATGCCAAGCTGGCCCAGTTCCACTCGGTCGGCGAGCTGGAAGTGGCACAGGCACGCGGCAAGGCCAAAGGCAGCGCTGCCGAAGTGGCCTACATGCAGGCCACCGTACACAACTGCGTGATCAGTGCGCCGTTCTCCGGCCGTGTGGTCAAGCGCACGGCCGCACCCGATCAATTCGTGGAGGCAGGCAAACCGCTGCTGACCATCGTCGATACCAGCCACCTGGAATTGAAGATGATCGTGCCTTCGAAATGGCTGGCCTGGATGAAGCCAGGGCGCCCGTTGACCGTACAAGTCGATGAAGTTGGCAAGACTTATGACGCACGCGTTGCACGGATCGGCGCGCGCGTGGATCCCGTCACGCAAACGGTAGACGTTACGGCCGCGCTGACCGGCGAGGTTCCCGAACTTCTGCCTGGCATGAGTGGCTGGGCCACATTCGCTAAACCGTAACAGTGTCGTGACTCAAAACGTTCACATTGACGCGCCCCGGCTTGCCCTGATGTGGCAGCTTTCGGCGCGCGCCCGCGAGGCGGGCAACCAGGCAGCGCTGGGCTTCACCATCGTCAATGAAACGCAGTCGTTGATACCGTATCGGCAGGCAGCATGGTGGCGTGCCGGAGGTGCACTGCCAGGCGCCATCGCCGCCGTATCAGGATTGCCGCAATGCGATCCGGGCGCACCCTACGTGCAGTGGCTGACTTCGGTCAGCCGCGCGCTTGCACGCCAGCAGGTGCCGCAGGATGCGGCAGATAACACGCAAGCACAGCCGCATGCTTTTACCGTATCGGATCTGCCTGTGGAACTTGCAGCGGATTGGGCGTCATGGTGGCCGGCGCATGCGTTGTGGTTGCCGCTGATCGATACGCGCAAGCGCATGCAGAGCGCTATCGTGTTCGCTCGCGAAGAGCCATTCAATCCGACCGAAAAGATCCTGCTTGCCGAGCTGGCGCAAGTATGGGCGCATGCGTTGCATGCATTCGAGCCGCAGGCTTCAGCGCTTGCACGCGTGACAGGGGCGTTACGGCAGGGCAAGCTACGGCGCCGCGTACTCATTGCGCTGGCAATGGCCTGCCTGGCGCCCGTGCCGATGAGCGTGCTTGCCCCGGCCGAAGTCACGGCAAAAGACCCATTCGTGGTGCGCTCACCGCTGGATGGCGTGATTGACCAACTCAACGTGCAGCCAAATCAGCACGTCGCGGTGGGCGCTCCGCTGTTTTCACTCGATGCGACGACACTGGCTTCGCGCGATGCGCTGGCGCGCAAGAATTACGCGGCGGCGCAGGAGGAATACCGGCAGACCGCGCAATTGGCCGTCACGGACGACAAGAACCGCCTCGACATGGCCTTGAAGAAGGGCAAGCTCGATGAAAGTGCCGTGGAACTCGACTACGCGGCAGCACAGCTTGCGCGCCTGCACGTTACCGCATCGCGTGATGGCGTGGCGGTATTCGCCGATCCCAACGACTGGATCGGCCGCGCCGTGTCGGTGGGCGAGAAAGTCATGTTGCTGGCCGACCCTTCCCACGTGGAATTGACCGCTTACTTGCCCGTTGCGGAAAACGTGGATGTGAAGCCGGGTGCCACGATGACGCTCTATCCAAAAAGCTCGCCCCTGGTCAGCTACGACGCGCGCATCGACACGATCGCGTATCGCGCCGAACCTACGCCCGATGGTGTGCTTGCCTATCGCATCAAGGCCAGCTTCACCAGCAATGCACGCCCCGTACTGGGCGTGATGGGCACCGCACGCGTCCATGGCCGTTGGGTGCCGCTGGCGTACTACCTGCTGCGCAGACCCTTGGCCACCGTGCGGCAGTGGCTGGGTTGGTAAGGCAATGGCACAACTGCCTTCATTACGCCAGGAACTGAGTTTGACGCGTGGTGCAGCGGCGCCTGACGGCTCACCGACCTGGATGTTGCACGATCCGGCGGCCAATCAGTTCTACCAGCTGGGCTGGCCGGCCTTCGAAATGCTCTCCCGCTGGACGTTGGATGACGCGCACAAAATTGTCGATGCGGTCAACGACGAAACGACATTGACGGTGAGCCTGGACGATTTCGAAGCGCTGCTGCGCTTGCTTCAGCGCGCAAACCTGTTTGTGTCGGCAAGTGCCGACAGCACCGAGCACTTGCGCGCCGTGGCCGAAGCAAGCCGAATGACGCACGCGATGTGGCTGCTCAAGCACTATTTGCTGATTCGCATTCCTTTGTGGCATCCGATGCCGTTTCTGCGCCGCTGTGCACGTCATGTGGAATTCGTCTACAAGCCGGCGTTCTGGACCGTCGTGGGTATCTGCGCCCTGATTGGTTTGGCGCTGGTTTCGCGGCGCTGGGATTCGTTCGTGCATACCTTCCGCGCATACGCCGATTGGCATGGATTGCTCGCGATCGGCCTGACCCTTGCGTTCGCCAAGGTGCTGCACGAATTTGGCCATGCCTTTACCGCCTACCGTTATGGCTGCCGCGTGCCGACCATGGGCATTGCGGTGCTGGTCATGGTGCCGATGCTTTATACCGACACCACCGAGGCATGGAAGGTACCCAGCCGCAGCGCACGCCTGCACATCGGCGCGGCCGGCATACTGGCCGAACTCGCGCTAGCCGCTTTCGCCACGCTCGCCTGGAGCCTGCTGCCTGACGGTCCGCTTAGTGCTGCAGCATTCCTGCTCGCCACCACGACGTGGATCAGCACGGTGACGATCAACGCCAGCCCCTTTATGCGTTTCGACGGCTACTTTTTGTTGTCCGACTGGCTGGGCATGCCGAACCTGCATGATCGAGCCTTCGCGTTCGGCCGCTGGTGGATGCGCGAATGGTTGTTCGGCTTCGGCGATCCGCAACCCGAACCCTGCACACCTGGTCGTCGCCGCTTTTTGATCGGCTTCACCTATGTGACTTGGTTGTACCGGCTTGTGGTGTTCTTATCGATCGCACTGATTGTTTATCACACCTTCTTCAAAGCCTTGGGCATGCTGTTGTTTGCCGTCGAATTTGGCTGGTTCATCGTACGGCCCATGGTGGGAGAAGTCGCCGCGTGCTGGCGTAGGCGCGACGAACTCCGCTGGCGCAAGCAGACGGTGCGCAGTGTGATGCTCGGTACGTTTCTGCTGGGCTGGCTGGTCCTGCCCTGGCACAACGGCGTGGGGGCGCCCGCTGTGCTTGGTCCGTTGCGAGCGCAAGGTCTCTACGCGCCGGAAGCAGGTTACGTGTCGGCCGACACCGCCTTACCGCGCGACGGTGCGCATGTTCATGCGGGCGACGTACTTGCTGTGCTCGTCTCACCCGACCTCGAATATCGCTTGAAAGTGGCGCGCGCGGACGAAGCACTTTTGCATTGGCAAGTTGAACAGCAATCATTTGACCAGCAATTGCTGGAAGAAGGAGTCGCTCTTCGTAAGCGTTGGGAGGCGGCGCGCGAAACAGTGGCAGGATTGGAACGTCAAACGCAGCAACTCACCTTGCGCGCTCCCTTCGCCGGCACCGTGCAGACAGATGGCGAAGGACTCGCCAGCGGTACCTGGTTGCCGCGTGGCGAACATCTGTTCGACGTGATTGGCCCCACAGGCATTAAAGGCGAGGCCTTTGTCGATGAAGAAGGTATCGGTCATGTTGCTGCGGGCGATTCTGCCCGCTTTTTGGCGTCCGTCCCGGAAATAGGCACCCTGCATTGCCAAGTGACGGCCGTAGATCGCGTCAACCTTGCCACACTCGATGAACCTGCGACCGGCACACCTTACGGTGGCCCGATACCGGCCGAGAAGCAGCCGGCTACGCATCAGCTGGTACCGGTGGTTGCAACTTATCGTGTCCGTATCGGCAACTGCCGGGAGCGGACATCGCTCAGCCGGCAGATGGTTGGAACAGCGAAGCTAGGACATGCTCGTGAAAGTTATGCATGGCGCATGCTGATGCGACTGGTGGCGGTGGTGGAGCGGGAAGCAGGTGGATGAGGTCATAGCGACGGCGTCGTGCAATTCAAAGTCATCGAAGCGCGCTACGACCAGGTGCAGGTCGCCAACCACAGCCGTGTGCAGACCAACCTGCTCAACGCGACGCTCAGCCCGCTGCACAACGGCCAACTGGTCACGCAGGACGGCTTGGATCGCCAGCTGTTGTTGTTGAACGACCTGCAGGTCGTGCAAGGGCATGCGGTGCTAGGCCCCGGCAGCACGCCCGGAACCAGCGACCTCAGTGCCGATGCTCAGGCGTTGCCGCTCGTGACCGGCAACCTCACGCTGGATGATGCGGGAGATCGCTATACCGGCGGCATCCGCTTAGGCGGCAACGTGGCCGTGAACAATCTGGCAGGCCTCGGCGATCAATTCAGTGTGGGGCTTTTGGCTTCCGACGAACACATGCACTATGGCCACGTGGCCTATGACTTTGCGATGGTGCAGGCACCCGGTTCGGATTGGCATGCTCTGCACGGACCTACTCTTCGATCGCGCGGATGCGCTGTTCGCGAAAGATCGGGTGATTGGCGCACCGCTTATCGCATTGCAGGCGGTGCTGGATTTGCCGGATGCGGTGAAGCAGCGGTTGTACTTCGTGCGCTTCGAGGATCTGATCGCGCAGCCCGTGAAGTGCATGTCGCATCTGTACGCGTGGTTGGGGCTGTCGCCGTTCGAAATTGATCCGGAGCAGCTCACGCTGGGGAAACAGGAAAGCGACAGCCACTACCGGATGAAGTACCCGCACCGGCAATCCGCTCGCATCGCGACGCCTACGCCGCATGCTGTGCCGCCATGGATCCAGAAACAGATCGAGACGGTATGGGCGTGGTTCTACCGGCTTTATTACGGCGAGAAGATGTCCTGAGCATCTGCGTACGGGCAAAACCCGCGCAAAGTAAGGTCGCACTTGTCATGCGCGGGACGTTCGGGCCGATCATGCGCGTGGTGATGGCAAGAGGTTGTTTGTTTTCCGAGCCGTGCACGGTCAAGGCAGGTCTTGCTGCGGTTGGCTTCCTGCTTCAAGCCCCTTTCCACCTCGGCATATCCGATCGCCGAATGAAAGTCACTTCTCCAAGGTCAAACGGACGCCGCTTAATGCGTCACCCACTTTGAGTTGGTAGTCGCAATACACTGTATTGTTATTGACATGGGAACTTTTGAATTGCACCGAAACGACCTTGCCATCCCTTCCCAGCTCAAAAGGGTCTTCCCCTACCCAGACGTTGCCGGAAGGATCTGTGATTCGATACCTGCCTACATTCATGCCTGACTGCTCGTCCTTGACGCCGTACTCCGGGTTTTTGACTTTATCCGCACAGGGACAAACTGAGGATGTTTCTGAAGGATATAATGATTTATTAAACGCATCACTGTATAATGAGTAATTAAATTGTATATCCATAACAAGATTATCCAAAAAAATTCCTATAAAAACTTATTAATGCCGAGACTTGAATGAACGATCGAGCAGGCCAGCTTCGTTGATCTATCGGATCGCCACGCCTGCACATTGCCGGCAATCTAGAGCATCAAGGTGGTAAATCCTTACGCGGTCGCTATGCCCCAGCTGGTAGGTTGGGGTGTAAACCCCAATATCGCCATGCCCGATATACAAGGATGTTGGGGTTTGCACCCCAACCTACGTCGCCCTATCCAACACGCTCCACTTCAGGTACCGCGATAGGTTTGCCCAATTGCCGCGAGCGGCGCTTCTCTTCGCGCCGCGCCCTGCGTGCAGCTTTGCGCATATGCCGGTCGTGCTGCCACAAATAAATCGCCGGAGTGCTGAGCAAGGTCAGCAGTTGCGATACGAACAATCCGCCAAGTATCGCGATGCCCAGCGGCTGGCGCATTTCAGAGCCGATGCCGAAACCGATCGCCAACGGCAGTGCCGCACCCATGGCCACCAAGGTCGTCATGGTGATGGGGCGAAAGCGCACCAGTGCCGCTTCACGAATTGCTTCCGGTGGCGTAAGGCCGCCTTCGCGTTCGGCAACAAGCGCAAAGTCCACCATCAGGATCGCATTCTTCTTAACGATGCCGATCAGCATCAGCACAGCGATCACCGACATCGTGCTCAGTTGCGTCTGGGTGATCAGCATGGCGAGGAAGGCGCCCATGCCTGCGGCGGGCAGTGTTGAAAGAATGGTCAGCGGATGGATTAGGCTCTCATAGAGAATGCCCAGCACGATGTACATCGCCAGGATCACGGCGATGAACAGGATCAGCGCATTGGTGGCGGCTTCCATCAGCTTCTGGTTGTCGCCGGTGTATTGCTTCATCACGCCAGGCGGCAGATGCGCGGCAAACATGGCCTGGTCAACGTACTTCAGGCCATCGGCCTGACTGATGCCGTCGGCGAGGTTGTAGTTGATGCTCGCCGATTCCAGCTGGTTGTAATGCTGGATGTCGATGGGTTCGATGCGCGGACGGATATGCACCATAGCCGACAGTGGCACCATCTTGTTGGTATTGCTCCGCACGTACAGGTTCAACAGCGTGGCGGGGCTGAGCGAATTGGCATTGTCGGCGATCAAGATCACCTGATATTGGTTGATGTCGGAGTAGATTACCGATGCGGGTGTCTGTCCGAACGCATCGGTGAGCGCCTGATCGATCTGCCCGATATTGACCTGCATGCGTGATGCCGCGTCGCGATCGATCTCCACCAGCTGCTGTTTGCCGATATTGTCGAAGCTGGTGCTTACGTCCTTGAACTGCTTCATCTTGCGCATCACTTGCGCCAGCTGCAGTGTGGGTTGCTGGAGGGGCTGGCTGGTAGTGCTGGTGAGCGAGAAGGCGTACTGGCCCTTCGCCTTGCTGCCGCCGCCGCCGTTGAAAAAGCCCAGGCTGGTGACAGCGACATTGACGTCGGTCAGCTTCTTGTATTGCTCATTGAGCCGCTTGATCACTTTGTCCGCCGCGTCGTGACGCTGCCCGGGACCATCGCCACGTGGCTTGAGGTCGATAAAGAACGAAGCCTCGTTGCCAACCGCGCCATTGGTGTTGTTGCCGCCCAGGAACGACGCAACATCGATGACGGCCGGATCGGCCAGCATGATGGCTTGTACGGCTTGCGTGCGCTTGGCGAGCAAGTCGGGCGAGATATTCGGATCGGCCACCATGTCCGCCTGCAACATGCCGGTATCGCCCTCGGGCATCAGCGCGCCACCGGCGGTCTTCACTACGGCCATGGCGACGCCGACCGTCAATCCCAGCAGGATCAGCGGCTGCCAGCGCATCACGCGCCGATGCCGCATGGCCCAATCCAGCGCGCGCTCGTAGATGCGGAGCAGCCAGCGATCCATCCGTTCGACTGCCATTTCCAGCTTGCTGGGTGCAGGCCGCGCGCGCGTTTCCTCCACCAGGAAACGGCCGCACAAGGCTGGCGTGAGCGTGAGCGACACCAGCGCCGAAATCACGATGGTGGCGATCAGCGTGACTGAAAACTCACGCAGCAGCATCACCATCGGGCTGTTGCCGAACACCATCGGCGCAAACACGGCCACCAGCGATAGCGTGATCGAGATCACCGTAAAGCCGATTTCGCGCACGCCGATCAACGCGGCATCCAGCGGCTTGGCGCCCTGCTCCATGTGGCGAAAGATGTTTTCGATCACCACGATGGCGTCGTCCACCACGAAGCCGATGCACAGCACCAGCGCGATCAGCGACAGCATGTTGAGCGTGAAGCCGAGCGAGTACATCAGCACGAACGCGCCGGCCAGCGACAGCGGCACACTGAGCATGGCGATAAGGGTGGGGCGCATGCGCCGGAGGAACAGCAGCATCACCAATGCCACCATCACGATGCTGATCAACAGGGCGATTTCCACTTCATGCAAGGCGGATTTGGTGGATAGCGTCAGATCGAAAATCGGCGTGATCTGCACGTCGGCCGGCACGAGCCTCTGCAGTTTGGGCAGCGAGTCGCGGATGGCTTGCACCACTTGCACGGCGTTCGCATCGGAACGCTTCTGCACCTGCATGATCACGCCGTGCCGGTTGTTGAACCAGGCTGCCTGGGTGGAATCCTGCTGGCCGTTGCTGACGGTGGCGACATCGGAAAGATGGACCGGTCTACCTTTCTGATTGGCAATGACCAGCGAGGCGAAATCGGCCGGCGTCTGCAGACCGTCGTTGGCTGACACCGTCATCTGCGTCATGCCGTCGCTCAGGATGCCTTGCGGCGAGGCGACATTGGCAGCGCGCAGCACGTTGGCAACATCGTTGGCGGTCAAGCCTTTGGCGGTCAGCGCGCTGTTGTTCAGCGAGATGCGAATGGCGTGCGGCGAACCACCGATCAACTGCGCCTGCGACACGCCCGTGACCTGCGCCACAGCCGGAAGCATCAGCGTGTTGGCTAGGTCGTAGAGCTTGTCCGGCGGCATGCTGGTCGACGTCATGGAGATCAGCAGTACGGGAATCTGCGACGTATCGTTCTTGAAATACTGTGGCGGCGACAACGCCATCACGGCCGGCAGATCCGGTGAAGCGGCGTTGAGGGCAGCCTGTACGTCGCGCGCGGCTTGATCCGCGCTGCGCGACATGTCGAACTGGATCAGGATCAGCATGCCGCCGGCGTTCGAATCGGAGGTCATCTGCTGGATGCCGGGAATGCGCGCCAGCTGGCGCTCGAGCGGTGCCGTGACGGTTGATGCCACGGTTTGTGCGTTGGAGCCAGGTAACGTGGCAACCACTGCTATGACAGGAAATTGAATCGAAGGAAACGCTGCGATGCCGATCAGCAGATAGGCACAGAAGCCTGCCAGCACCAAGCCGATGGCAAGCAGCGAGATGCCGGTGGGGCGTCGAATGATCGGCTCAAAAATATTCATGCCGGCGCCTGCTTATGCGCACGGAGGACGGCCATGTACAAGTCGCGTGAACGGTTGTTGCGCGTATCGGAAGTATCCATATGTACTTCATACGCTGACGTGTGTGCGTGCAAATGTGCTTGAAGTCGGGCCGTGCCGGAAGGCATGGCAAGGCTTTCATGAACCTGTAACGGTGTCGCTTGAAATGCTAATGACGGCTCCTGGGTAGCTTTCGTCATTGCTGGTGTCGCAGTCACGTAGGTTGGGGTGTAAACCCCAACATCGCTCTGCGACGCGCAAGATGATGTTGGGGTTTACACCCCAACCCACGTCGACATCATTCGGTTTCGGCCACCGGGATTTGCCTTCCCAATTCCCGCAACCGCCGCTTCTCCGCACGCCGCGCCTTGCGCGCTGCCTTGCGCAGCCCACGGTCATGCGACCACAAATAAATCGCCGGCGTGCTCAGCAACGTCAGCAGCTGCGATACCAGCAAGCCGCCGACGATCGCGATACCCAGCGGCTGGCGCATTTCCGAGCCAATACCGAAGCCGATCGCCAGCGGCAATGCGGCGCCCATCGCCACCAACGTGGTCATGGTGATCGGCCGGAAGCGCACCAGTGCTGCCTCGCGAATCGCTTCCGGCGGCGAGCGGCCATGTTCACGCTGTGCGACCAAGGCAAAGTCCACCATCAAGATCGCATTCTTTTTCACGATGCCGATCAGCATCAGCACTGCGATGATCGCCATCAGCGACAGCGGCGTGTGCGTGACCAGCATCGCGAGGAATGCGCCCATGCCTGCTGCCGGCAGCGTGGAAAGAATGGTCAGCGGATGGCCAAGGCTTTCGTACAGAATGCCTAGCACGATGTACATGGCAATGATCGAAGCAAGCAGCAGGATGCCGCCATTCGATTTCGCTTGCTGGAACTGCTGGTTGGCACCGGTGAAGTCCAGCCGCACACCCGCAGGCATGTGCACCGCAAGTGCCGCCTGCTGCACCAGGTCGATACCGGTGCTTTGCTGCACGTCCGGCTTGAGGTTGTAGTTGATGGTCGCCACCTGCTGCTGGTTGTGGTGGCGGATGCCGAGCGGGCTCATGTCCGGCACGATAGAGGCCACTGCAGCCAGCTGAATCATCTGGCCCTTGGTGTTGCGCACGTACAGATTGAGCAACCCGTCGGCGCTCATCGATTCGGCGCTGGACGAGGTCAGCACCACACGGTACTGGTTGATATCCGAATAGATCACCGATACCTGGTTCTGTCCAAACGAGTTGAGCAGCACCGAATCGATATCGCCGATATTCACGAACAGGCGGCCCGCTTTCGCACGGTCGATCTGGATCTGCTGCTGCTTGCCCACCAGGTCGAAGTTGCTGCTCACATCGGTGAGTTGTGGAACGGTGCGCAGCTTGCGTACCAGCTGCAGCGTGATCGGTTGCAGATCCTGGCCACCGCTGGTGTCGAGGATCTGGAATTCGTATTGCCCCGCGTTGTCGCCGGCACCGCCGCCGTTGAAGAACTGGATCGGGTTGAAGTACGCCTTGATGCCCGCGAGCGGCTCGAACTTCTTCTGCAGCCGCTCGATCACCTTTTTGATGTCGTCCTTGCGCTGACCCGGGCCGTTGCCGCGTGGCTTGAGGTCCGCGTACATCGACGCCGCATTGCCCACGGCGCCGCCGCCGTTGTTCTCGGAGCCCAGCACGGTCAGCACATCCAGCGTTGCCGGATCGTCCTGCAGGATCTTGTTGGCCTGCTGCACGCGCGTGGCCAATAGCGTGGGTGAGATATTGGCGTCTGCCTTGAGCGACGCGGCAAGCTGGCCGGTGTCCTGGTCGGGCATGAACGTGCCGCCCGCCGTTTTGACAATCGCCATGCCAAGTACGACGGTGAGGACCAACAGGATGAGTGGCTGCCAGCGCATCAGGCGGCGGTGGCGCATCGCCCAGTCCAGCGCGCGCTCGTAATGGGTATGCAGCCAGCGGTCGAAACGCTGCAGGGTCAGTTCGATACGTGACGGCGCTGCCGCCAGGGTCGCCTCGGGTTTCAAATAGTGCCCGCACAGCGCAGGCGTAAGCGTCAGCGACACGATCGCGGAAATCACCACCGCAGACGTGAGCGTCACGGAAAATTCGCGCAACAGCATGATCAGCATGTTGTTGCCGAACAGCAGCGGTGCGAACACGGCGATCAGCGACAGCGTGATCGAAATGACGGTGAAGCCGATTTCGCTCACACCGCGCATCGCCGCATCCAGCGGCGCCTCGCCATGTTCCATGTGGCGGAAGATGTTCTCGATCACCACGATGGCGTCGTCCACCACGAAGCCGATGCACAGCACCAGCGCCACCAGCGACAGCGTGTTGAGCGTATAGCCCAGCGACCACATCACCACAAACGCGCCGGCCAACGACAACGGCACGCTGAGCGATGCAATCAAGGTGGGGCGCAGCCGGCGCAGGAACACCAGCATCACCAGCGACACCAGCACGATACTGATCAGCAGCGCCACTTCCACTTCGTGCAGTGCGCCCTTGGTGCTTTCGGTGAAATCGAAGATCGGCGTCATCTGCACGTCGGCCGGTAGCAGCTGGCGCAGTTCGGGCAACTTGGCACGTACTGCTTCGGCCGTTGCCACCGCATTGGCTTCCGGCCGCTTGTTGATCTGCAGGCCCACGGTGCGCATGCCGTTGAACCAGGCGGCCTGGTATTTATCCTGCTCGCCGCTGCTGACCTTGGCCACGTCGGACAGATACACCGGCACACCCTTGTGGTTGGAGATCACCAACTTGGCGAAATCCGCCGGCGTGTGGAGCGAGTCGTTGGCCGTCACCGTCATCTGCGTCTGGCCGTCGCTCAGGATGCCCTGCGGCGAGGTGACGTTGGCGGCGATCAGTGCATTGCGAATGTCGTTGGCCGTAAGGCCTTTGGCGGACAGCGCGGCGGTATTCACGTCCACGCGTACCGCGTGTGGTGTGCCGCCGAACAACTCCACCCGCGCCACGCCTGGAATCTGCGCAAGCGCAGGGCTGAGCAGGGTGTCGGTGAGATCGTAGAGCTTGTCCGGTGGCATGCTGGTCGAGGTCAGCGCCACGTGCAGGATGGGAATCTGCGAGGTGTCGAACTTGAAATACTGCGGCGGGTTCGGCAGTGAACTGGGGAGGTCGGGCTGGGCGGCGTTGATCGCGGTCTGCACGTCTTCGGCGATCTTGTCGATGTTGCGCCCGAAGTCGAAGCGCACCATCACGGTGGCGCTGCCCTGGTTCGCGTTGCCGTACATATCCTGCACGCCGGGAATACGGCCCAGGTGGCGCTCCAGCGGCGCAAGCACCGTGTTGGCCATGGTCTGCGCACTGGCACCCGGTTGTGCGACCGTCACGAAGACGCCCGGGAAATCCAGCGTGGGCAGCGCTGCCACACCCAGCATCAGATAGGCGCAGAAGCCGGCAATGGTCAGCCCGATCGCCAGCAGCGAGGTGCCGATAGGGCGGCGGATAATGGGCGCAAAGATATTGTTCATGGCGTTACCTGCGCCAAGACGTCAGATAAGCGTAAGCCACGGTCGCGCGCATCCCGCGCTGGCCGTGGCGCAAGCAAAAAGAAGGGCACATTCATGGGCACCTTTATGCCTTGGGGGCCAGAAGCGCAAATGTGCCTGAAGTCGGGCCGTGCCGAAAGGCATGGCGTTCAGTTAGTGAATGCGGAGATCAAATCTCATCGCTGTGGGAAACAGCCTCGTAGGCTGGGGTGCAAACCCCAGCATTGCCATGCCTCTTTGGACGGCGATGTTGGGGTTTGCACCCCAACCTACGGGCATCTCAGCTTTACAAACCGTAGCGCACCGTCAGATACCAAGTGCGACCCAGCTGGTTGTAGTAGTACACCGTCTCATAGTTGTGATCGAACACATTCGCCAGCTTGGCCTCTACCTGCCAGTCCTGCGCGAAGGTGTAGCTCGCACGCAGGTCAGTGGTGGCATAGCCCCCCATGCGCTCGGTATTGGCGATGTCGTCGTAGCGCTTGCTGGATGCGAAGAACGTGGCGCCCACGTTGAACCGGCCCAGTTTGCGATCGACATCGATACGCGCCGTACGCTGCGCACGCCGCTGCAGCAGCTTGCCGTTGTCGGCACCGCCATCATCGTTTTTTGGCTGCATCAGCGTGAGATAGCTCTGCACGCGCCAATCATCGAGATTGAACCCAAATTGTCCTTCCAGGCCACGGATGCGCGCGCGGCTCAGGTTTTGCGGCACGAAATTCTGATCCAGCACGATCAGGTCGTTGATGGTGGTCTGGTAGGCGTTGACGCCCCAGTTCCAGTGCTGCAATTGTTGAGTCAGGCCGATTTCCGCACTGTGCGAGGTTTCCGGCTTCAGATCCGGGTTAGCGGTAGGGATGCCGCCGAAAGCGGGAAAGTACAGATCATCGAACGTCGGTGCGTGGAACGCGGTGCCATAGCTCACCGACAGCACCGGACCGTTTTGGAAGTGATAGCCCCACGCGGCCGAGCCGGTGTTGTGATTGCCGAACTGGTCGTTGTGGTCATGGCGCCCTGAAACCTGCACCTCGTTCTGGCCAAACGTGCCCTGGTACTGGGCGAAAGTACCGGTGTCTCCACGGGTGGTTTCTTGGAACGCAGTGTCGCTGGCGATGTGTTCCTGCTGGTAATCCACGCCCACGGTCAGCAATTGATTCGTGCTTAGCGTGATGTCGTTCTGCCACGACGCCTGATTGCGGCGCGAATTGAAATAACCCGTCGCCATGCGCGGGTAGTACTGGCCGAAATAGGTCCCCTGGTAGAAGGTGTCGTCATAGTCGCGGCTTTGGCCTGCGTTGAGCGTGACTTTCCAGATCGACAGCGGCATGAAGCTCAGGCGTGCACCGGCCACGTATTGTTCTTCGAGGGCATCGTTGCCGCCGTAGGGACTGCCGGCGTATTCCGCGTTGCTCTTGCTGCGCAGCCAGTCGAAAGCCAGCTCGGTGCCATTGTCCCAGCGATAGCCGAAGTTGGCGAAGCCGTTCCAGTTGCGATAGGCATCGTTGCGCGGATCATCCACGAAGCACGCCACACCCACTTCCGCCGCGCCCATGCGGCAATTGGGAATGCCGCCGCTGTACGTACCGCCGAGGCTGGCGTTGTACCAAAGATGCGCGTCGCCGCCGGAGACACCGGCCTGGCCGCTCACGTAGCCGTGGCTGCCGCCGGTAACGCTCACTGACGGGGAGATGCCGCCGTTCGGTTGCCCGTGTTTCGTGAAAATCTGGATCACGCCGCCGATCGCATCCGAGCCGTACAGACTGGCACGCGGACCGCGCACGATTTCGATGCGGTCGATCGCTTGCACGGGAATTTGCTCCAGCGCCGGTAGGCCGATGCTCACCGAGCCGATGCGCACGCCATCGATCAGCACCAGCACGTGGTCCGCATTAGTGCCGCGCAGGTATAGCGAGGTTTGCCCGCCGATACCGCCGGTCTGGCCGATCGACACGCCCGGCAGGCCGGTCAGCAGGTCGGCTACCGACAGCGGCTGCAGCCGTTCGATGTCCTCGCGCGTGATCACGGTGACCGACGAGAGCGCCTCGTTGGCGGTGATGGCGGTACGCGTGGCGGTCACGATCACCGGCGTCAGTGAATCGTTCTGTTCATCATTTGACTGGGCGTAAGCAGCCTGCGCGGCCAGTGAAAGCAGCAAGGCGGCTGCAAGTGCGGTTTTGTTCAACACGATGGATGTTCCCCTGCCGCACGTCCCCGCGCGGCGCAAACATGAGCAAGCCGGCATCGGATGGATATCGAAGGGAACGGGAAGCGGGCAGGCGAGAACGCCGCAGCGCGAACTCCGTACCTCGCCCGCCGCGAGTGCCAGAACCTGTTCCGGGCCGGTCTCCGGACTTGCGAGTGGCATGCTTGTTCATGCCTGGAACGATGCCTTCCCATGCTTACGCACAGTGGCGCGTGATCGCTCGAAATACTCGCTTACCGTTGCGGGGGCAGTGCCGGCCTTGCTGTGCAAACAGCGCACCGGCTTCCCGTTTCATCCCCTTGGGTTTTCAACCGCGGGGACACCTGGAACGGGCGGAACTTTAGCGGGTAGGGGCGGTTGGGGCAATTCGACGAAGGAATCTACATGTTCCCCGCGGCTACACGTAGGTTGGGGTGCGAACCCCAACATTGCCATGTACAGAGACATCACGATGTTGGGGTTCGCACCCCAACCTACGGTTGCGGCTTTAATCCGTCTGCAATTCCGCCACGAAATCGTAGATATCCCCGCGATACCACGAGGTGGTGAACTCCACTACCCGCCCATCATCGAGAAACCCGCGCCGCTCGATATGCAAGCCCGCACTACCGGCACTCACATGCAGCAACCGCGCCTGCCGCGCAGCCAGCAACACGGCACGCAAACGCTGCAGGGCACGCACCGGCCGGCAGTTGTACTTCTCAAGCGCCTCGTACAGCGAATCGTGCACCTCATGCGGATCCGGCAGCACGCTGGCCGGCACCACGCTGCGCTCGATCGCCAGTGGTTCGTCCTCCGCATAACGCACGCGATGCAGGCGCGCCACCAGCACGCCGGGGGAAAGGTTGAGCGCCATCGATTCTTCCGGCGTCACCTCGCCCACGCTGCGCTCGAAGAATTCGGAGCGCGGATGCAGGCCGCGCGCGCGCAGGTCTTCGGTAAAGCTGGTGAGGCGCGACATCGGCTTGATGATGCGTTCGGCCACGAAGGTGCCGGCGCCATGGCGCTGGGTCAGCAGGCCTTCTTCAACCAGGCCTGAAATCGCCTTGCGCACCGTCACACGCGACAAACCCAGGGCCTGCGATAAATCGCGTTCGCTAGGCAAGGTTTGGCCGGGCTCGATATCGCGATGCTGGATCACGTTGCGAATAGCCCGTCGCAGCCGCAGGTAAGCCAGCGGCTGGTGGGTGGTGGTATCTCGGCTCAGGCGCCGGTATTCCTCGGCCAGGGCATTCTGCATAGTTGCAAACCATACCAATGCGTGACCACTGCGACAACTGGTACGTGAACCGGAAAGCATCCCCGGGGATACGGGGCGAGCGAGGCCGCTCGAGCCCGCCCGCTGCCGCATTTTTTACGATTTTCGGTGTCCGGCTTACGATTCCAGCCGTTATGAAAAGAATGCATACGATTGCACTGCACAAAAGACTGGTATTGCCTGGTACGACATTGGTACCATCGAACTTCCCCGGCGGTCGCATCCTGGCGGCTGCCAGCATTCCAAAGAGGTGAGTTGTGACTGCACCCGCGCTACCGGTCGATCTGTTCGATCTGGTGATTTTCGGCGGCACTGGCGACCTGGCCGTACGCAAATTGCTCCCTGCCCTATTCCACCGTTTTGTCGACGGCCAGATCCAGCCCGGCAGCCGCATCATCGGCGTGGCCCGCGAAGGCCTGGACGACGACGGCTACCGCGCGCAGGTCCGCAGCGCGCTCAACGGCGCGGCGTCCAAGCAGGGCGACCAGCTCGATACCTTCCTCAAGCTGGTGCATTACCGCCCGCTCGACGCCCGCAAGGATGCCGGCTGGGACGACTTCGCCAAGCTGATGGGCGAGTGCCCCGATCACGTGCGTGTGTTCTATCTCTCCACCTCGCCCGAGCTGTTCGTGGACATCTGCCAGCGCCTGGGCGGCTACGGCCTCAACCAGGGCAAGGCGCGCGTGGTGCTGGAAAAGCCGATCGGCCACGACCTGGCCAGTGCCAACCGCATCAACGACGACGTCGGCCGCGTGTTCGCCGAATCGCAGACCTATCGCATCGACCACTACCTCGGCAAGGAAACGGTGCAGAACCTGCTGGCGCTGCGCTTCGGCAATGCGCTGTTCGAGCCGCTGTGGAACGCCGGCCATATCGATCACGTGCAGATCACCGTGGCCGAAACGCTGGGCGTGGAGCGCCGCGGTCCCTACTACGATCACGCCGGCGCGCTGCGCGACATGGTGCAGAACCATATGTTGCAGCTGCTGTGCATGGTGGCGATGGAGCCACCATCCTCGCTGTCGCCGGATGCGGTACGCGACGAAAAATTGAAAGTGCTGCACGCGCTCAAGCCAATCAACGAAACCAATGCCTCCCAGCTCACCGTGCGCGGCCAGTACCGTGCCGGCGTGGGGGAGGGGAAGAGCGTGCCGGGCTATATCGAAGACTTGAACAGCACCAGCAAATCGAAGGTCGACCACTCCAATACCGAAACCTTCGTGGCGCTCAAGGCGGAAATCGCCAACTGGCGCTGGTCCGGCGTGCCGTTCTATTTGCGCACGGGCAAGCGCCTGGCTGAGCGCGTGTCGGAAATCGTGGTGGCGTTCAAGCCCGTACCGCATTCCATCTTTACGGCTTCCGCAGGTCCGCTTGCGCAGAACCGCCTGGTGCTGCGCCTGCAGCCGGATGAAGGCGTGAAGCTGTGGCTCACCATCAAGCATCCTGGCCCGGGCGGTTTGCGTCTGCGTCACGTGCCGTTGGACATGAGCTTTGCCGAAGCCTTCGGCGTGCAGCAGCCCGATGCATACGAGCGCCTGTTGCTCGACGTGGTGCGGGGCAATCCGACGCTGTTCATGCGCCGCGATGAAGTGGAAGCCGCATGGAACTGGGCCGACCCGATCCTGGCTGCGTGGGCGTCGGGCGGTGAATCGCCGCGTCCCTACACCTCGGGCACCTGGGGTCCGAGCGCGGCAGTGGCTTTGATCGAACGCGACGGACGCACCTGGGACGAGGATTTCGAACAGTGAGCGAGCAACACGCCTTGCATGCCTTCGACGATGGGCAGGCGCTGGCCAAGGCCTTGTCGGCCAGCATCGCAGGCAAGCTGCGCGAAGCGATTGATGCACGCGGCGAAGCATTGATCGCCGTTTCCGGTGGCAGCACGCCCAAGCGCCTGTTCGAGGCGTTGTCGAACGAAACGCTGGATTGGTCGCGTGTCACGGTCACCTTGGTGGATGAGCGCTGGGTGCCTGACACCGATGAACGCTCCAACGCGCGCCTGGTGGAGTCGCTGTTGCTGCAACGGAAAGCAGCCGATGCCGAATTCGTGCCCTTGTATGTGGAAGCCGCGACGCCGGAAGCAGGCATTGGCGAAGTGCGCGCATCCGTGGCGGCGCTGAAGCAGCCGTTCGACGTGATCGTGCTCGGCATGGGGCCGGATGGACACACGGCGTCGTTCTTTCCCGGCGGCGATCGCCTGAGCGAAGCACTCGACACATCGAACACCGCGCTGGTGTTGCCGATGCGCGCACCAGGGGCGGGCGAGCCGCGCATCACCTTTACCCTGCCGGTACTGCTGAAAGCGCGTTCGCTGTATCTGCATGTTCAAGGCAACGACAAGCGTGATGTGCTGGCGGAAGCGGAAAAGCCGGATAGCGACCTGCCGATCGCCAGTGTGCTGCGTGCCGATCGATCGTTGGAGATCTATTGGTGCCCGTAAAGCATCAAGCACGCGTTTTTTACTGCTCGTCATTCCGGCGAAGGCCGGAATCCAGTTTGAATACGTCGTGCGAAGCACTCAAAGCCAAATAATGCGTGCTTCGCACGATGTACTTGACTGGATTCCGGCTTTCGCCGGAATGACAGCGAGGCAAGACCAAGCATCTAGAAAGCATCAACGCCGAGCTCGCTCGGCCGGAGCATGAAATGAGTCTGCACCCCGTCGTTGCCCAAGTCACCGAACGTCTGCGCGAACGCAGCCGCGCCACGCGCGCCGCGTATCTGGAACGCATCAACAACGCCATCATCGATGGTCCGCATCGCGCGCGGCTCTCCTGTGGCAACCTCGCGCACGGTTTTGCCGCGTGCAACACGCATGACAAGGCGGCGCTGCGCGAAGGCCACACGCCGAACCTCGCCATCGTCACCGCGTACAACGACATGCTCTCGGCGCATCAGCCGTATGAGCGCTATCCGGAATTCATGCGCGAAGTGGCGCGCCAGTCCGGCGTCACCGCACAGGTAGCCGGCGGCGTGCCGGCGATGTGCGACGGTGTCACGCAAGGCCGTGCCGGCATGGAGCTGTCGCTGTTCTCGCGCGACCTCATTGCGATGACCACGGCGGTGGCGCTGTCGCATGACATGTTCGATGGTGCGCTGTACTTGGGGATCTGCGACAAGATCGTGCCGGGCCTGTTGATCGGCGCATTGAGCTTCGGCCATCTGCCGGGCGTGTTCGTGCCCAGCGGCCCGATGCCCAGCGGCATCAGCAACGAACAGAAATCGAAAGTGCGCCAGGCGTACACGGAAGGCAAGGCCAGCCGCGACGAACTGCTGGAGGCCGAAGCGGCGTCGTATCACTCGGCCGGCACCTGCACCTTCTACGGCACCGCCAACTCCAACCAGATGCTGATGGAGATCATGGGCCTGCATCTGCCGGGTTCCAGCTTCGTCGCGCCGGAGACGTTGTTGCGCGATGCGCTCACCGCCGAAGCGGTGCGCCGCTGTGCGGCCTTGGGCAAGGCGGGCGAGCATCTGCCGATTGGCCATATCGTCGACGAGCGCGCCATCGTCAACGGCGTCATCGGTCTGCACGCGACCGGCGGCTCCACCAATCATCTGCTGCACTTGGTGGCGATCGCGCAGGCGGCGGGTATTGCGCTGCGCTGGGAAGATTTCGATGCGCTGTCGTCGGTGATCCCGCTGCTGGCGCGCGTGTATCCGAACGGCTATGCCGACGTGAACCACTTCCATGAAGCCGGCGGCATGGGTTTCCTGATCGATCAACTACTGAGCGCGGGCCTGCTGCATGGCGATGCGCGCACGATCGCCGGTACCGATCTTTCCGGCTACGCCAAGGTGCCGGAGCTGGATGAAGCTGGCCAGCTGGTCTGGAAACCGGTGTCGAAGGAAAGCGGTAACCGTGGTGTGTTGCGCGCCGCCAGCGAACCGTTCCGCACCGATGGTGGCTTGCGCATGCTCAACGGCAATCTTGGCCGCTCGGTGATCAAGGTGTCGTCGGTACCTGATGATCGCCTGGTCATCGAAGCGCCGGCCGTGGTGTTCCATGACCAGGACGACATCAAGCGTGCCTTCGATCGTGGCGAGCTCAATCGTGATTTCGTGGCGGTGGTGCGCTTCCAGGGACCGCGCGCGATCGGCATGCCGGAATTGCACAAGCTCACGCCGACGCTCGCCGTGCTGCAGGATCGCGGACATCGCATTGCTTTGGTTACCGACGGCCGCATGTCAGGTGCAAGTGGCCGCGTGCCGGCAGCGATTCACGTAACGCCGGAAGCGGACGATGGCGGTCCGATTGCGAGAGTGCAGGATGGCGACATCATCCGGTTGGATGCGGCGAAGGGAACGCTCGACGTGCTGGTCGATGCTGCAGCATTCGCAGCGCGCACGCCGGCGGTAGAAGACCTTTCCAGGCATCAGCACGGCATGGGGCGCGAGTTGTTCGGCATCTTCCGCCGCAATGCGGTTGCCGCCGATCTGGGCGCTGGCGTGCTCTAACACGTGGGTTGGGGTTTGCACTCCAACGTCGTCATGCACATGTCATCGAATGTTGGGGTTTGCACCCCAACCTACACATCCAAAGACTATGAATATTGAAACCAAGCAACAACACGTCGAAGCCACCATGCGCCTCGCTCCGGTCATTCCGGTGGTCATCATCGAAGACGCCAAGCACGCCGTGCCGATGGCACGCGCGCTGGTCGCCGGCGGCATTCCCGCCATCGAAGTGACGCTGCGCACGCCTGCCGCACTCGATGCCATTCGCGCGATTGCCGCAGAAGTGGAAGGCGCGGTGGTCGGTGTCGGCACGGTGCTCAATGCCAATGACCTGGCTGCGGCGGAAAGAGCCGGTGCGCGTTTCGCGGTTTCGCCCGGCATGTCGCCCAGACTGCTCGCCGCGGCGGACGACAGCGCCCTGCCCTTGCTGCCTGGCATCGCCACGGCTGGCGAAGCGATGACGTTGCTCGAACGCGGTTATCGCCACTTGAAGTTCTTCCCTGCCGTTCCCGCTGGTGGTGCAAAACTGCTCGGTGCCTGGGCCAGCCCGCTGCCGCAGATTCGCTTCTGCCCCACGGGTGGTATCTCTGTTGCCACCGCAAAGGATTTTCTCTCGCTGTCCAACGTATTGTGCGTGGGCGGTTCGTGGCTGACGCCGAGCGACAAGCTGAAAGCAGGCGATTGGGCCGGTATTGAACAGTTGGCACGCGAAGCGGCGGCGCTGCACGGCTGATGTAGGTTGGGGTGCAAACCCCAACATCGTCATGCACATGTCACCAAATGTTGGGGTTTGCACCCCAACCTACGTCAGCGGCAATACATATCGCCGCGGCGTTGGTCGCAAGCGGGCAGCTCAGCTTCCACGTTCCAAGCCAAAGCCTTCGTCAAACCAGCCCGTCAGTCCGCCGATCATTTCCTTCACCGGGCGCTCCAGTTGCGCCAGCTTTATGGCCGCCTTGTTCGCGCCATTGCAATGCGGCCCGGCGCAGTTCATTCCGACGCCACTGCCCGAGCAAGGTGTTGCCCTCGGCAAACTGCTGGAATGGATGCGCCGACATTTGGACCAGCCGCTACCTCTGGCCGAACTGGCCGAACGCGCGCGCATGAGCGAACGCACGTTTTTGCGGCGCTTCGAGGAGGCCACCGGCTGCTCGCCCAAGCAGTGGCTTACCCAGGAGCGCCTGGCCCGCGCGCGCGAATTGCTGGAAGGTAGCCGGTGGCCGGTAGAGCGGATCGCCGATGCTTGCGGCTACGGCAGTGCCGATACGCTGCGGCACCACTTTCGCCGCGTGCTGAAAGTGAGCCCGGCCCGCTATCGGGAGCGTTTCGCGCATGTGACTTCTGGCGTATGAAACTCGTCATGCTTGCTGCCTAAGCTGGGAATTCCTGCGCGAATGCGCCGTGTGACTTAAAGGATTCCCATGCGCAAGCTTCCGCTCGCTCTCGCCCTGGCCGCGTTGTTGCTCGGCAACGCTGCTGCCGCCGCCGACAAAAAGGATAAAACGCCGGATGAGCCGAAGCCGGAAGCCGCGTTGCTGCATCCGCAGGCCTCCAGCAGCGAAGGTTCGGTTTCGGTCGAAGGCAAGCACATTGCCTATAAGGCCGTAGCCGGCACCATCGTGCTGCACGGCAAGGGCGACAAGGAAAACGAGCCCACCGTCAGCATGTTCTACGTCGCCTACTTCAAGAAAGGCGCGGATGCGTCCAAGCGTCCGGTCACCTTTATCTATAACGGCGGCCCGGGTTCGGCCACCGTGTGGTTGCACATGGGCGCGTTCGGTCCGCGCCGCGTTGTCACCAAGGACGATAGCCACACGCCCGCTGCGCCCTATCAACTCGTAAATAACGATTACAGCCTGCTCGATGCTTCCGACCTGGTTTTCATCGACGCGCCGGGTGCCGGTTTCAGCCGCCTGATCGCCAATGACCCGGATGCTTCCAAGCGCGAAGAACAGATGAAGGATCGCCGCAAGGATATCTATAGCGTCGATGGCGACGGCCACGCCTTTGCGCAGTTCATCACGCAGTTTCTGTCGCGCTACGGACGCTGGAATTCACCGAAATACCTGTTTGGTGAAAGCTATGGCACCACTCGCTCGGCTGTGCTTGCCAACGATCTGGAAAACGAGAACAGCGTCGATCTCAACGGTGTGGTCCTGCTGTCACAGATTCTCAACTTCGATACCAGCATCGACGGCTCCGATCAGAATCCCGGCGTCGACTTGCCCTACGAACTGGCGCTGCCGACCTATGCCGCCACCGCGTACTACCACCACAAGCTGCCGCAGCAGCCTGCTGCATTGGAGCCATTCCTGCAGGAAGTGGAGCAGTTCGCACTGGGTGATTACACACAGGCGCTCATGCAGGGCTCGCGTCTGGATGATTCCCGCAAACAAGCCATTGCCGAGAAGCTGCATCAATACACCGGTCTTTCCGTGGCCTATCTGCTGAAAGCCGATTTGCGCGTGACTGGCGGCATGTTCGAACACGAGCTATTGAGCGATGACGCCGACACCACCGGCCGCCTCGATACGCGTTTTGCCGGCCCGTCGCTGGACCCGCTAAGCAAGGAATCCGAATACGATCCGCAATCCTCCGCCATCAGCTCTGCCTATATCGCCGCCTTCAACGACTACGTGCGCAAGGATCTCAAGTACGGTGATGGTCAGGTTTACCGCGAATTTGCCGACGTCAACGACTGGGATTTCAAGCACAACGGACACGACGGCGCCGTCAACGTGATGCCGGATCTGGCGAAGGCGATGAAAACCAATCCGGACCTGAAAGTGTTCCTCAACGGTGGCTATTACGATCTGGCCACACCGTTCTATGCGGCTGATTACGAAATGCATCACATGCCGATCCAGCCGGCGCTGATGAACAACATCAGTTACGCCTGGTATCCGTCTGGGCACATGGTGTATGCGCATGAGGCATCGTTGAAGTTGTTGCACGACAACGTGGCGCGGTTTATCGAGCAGACCGATAACGTCAACAAGCATTGAAATTACCGTAGGTTGGGGTGCAAACCCCAACATTGCCATCCTCATCGACATGGCGATGTTGGGGTTTGCACCCCAACCTACAGTTACGTCACCACTTCATATTCGCTTTGCACCAAGCCGCTCGCATACGAGCGCGTGGCGATGTGCTTGAGCTGGATATCCCGTTCAATCGCGCCAAACAACGGTATGCCTGTGCCAATAAGCACCGGTACCCGGGTGACGATGAGCCGTTGAATCAGCCCGGCGCGAAGAAATCGTTGGATCGTCACACCGCCATCCACATAAATGTGGCCGATACCCTCGGCACTTAGCTTGGCGACGATATCCCCAGGCGCTCCCGCCATGTGCTGCACAATGGCTTCGGCCGGTGGTGGCGCAAGCTCGCGCGAACTCAATACGACAACGGGTTTCTCGCCATATGCCCACTCACCGAAACCCAGCACGGTTTCATAGGTGTTGCGCCCAATGACCAAGGCATCCACCGTGCGCATGAATTCCTCATAGCCATGCGGTTCGCCTCCGCCTTCCGGCAAAAAGTCGAGGCCGCCATCGATCCGGGCCATAAACCCGTCCACGCTGACGCCGACAAAGACCGACGCTTTCATCGTGACGCCTCCGAAGACGCCTAGCGGGCGAAGGCATCCATCCTACGCCCGTTGCTGCACTGGTTTCCGGAACTCCGCTATGCTCGACTCAATGCCCGAGAGACATGTTATGCGCGCCCTTATCGACCGCTATATCGACGCCTACAACCGCATCGACATCGACGCCATGCTCGCCACCATGCACAGCGAAGTAATCTTCGAGAATTACACGGCCGGCGTGCTCAGCGTGCGTACCGTGGGCATCCACGAGCTGCGTCATCTTGCGGAAAGCTCGCGCCAGCTGTTTTCCACGCGCCATCAGACCATTACCACCTATGCCGAGACGGCCGGCGTCGCCTACGCGCAGATCCATTTCCAGGGCACTTTCGCTGTTGACTTGCCCAATGGCATACGTGCAGGGCAAAGCATGGCTTTGGACGGGCGCAGCGAATATCGCGAGCGCGATGGCCTGCTGATCTATATCGCCGATTACAGCGACTGATGCGGACGCCATGAGGCGTCCGCACGTTCGATCAACCGCCTCGCGTCATCACGACCTTGGTCTTCGAAATGGAGTCATGCCAGCCTTCGCGTCCGAAGAACGAGAATGGCTCGAACGGAATGAACCGGCACAGCGTGCGACCCAGAATCTGGCCGAAGCTTGGCTTTTCGCCGTTGCCGTTGACCACCATCGTGCCCAGGATGAACTTGCCCGGTGTGCGCTGCCAGAGGCCTTCGAAGAAGAGGTAATAGCTGAGCAGCACCACCAGACCGATCAGCTGCCAGGGAAATTTTGCGACGCCCTCGCTGCCATGCGTGATGCCAATGATGAAGCCGATGGCGAAAATGATCAGATAGAAAAACACGTAATCAATAACAAGCGTGCCGAAGCGGCGTCCCTTGCTCGCCAGATTTTGCTGGTCGTCGGCGCGGTCACTGACAACGCTGGCGGGTGCCGAATAAGGGTTGTACTCAGTGCTCATGAAATCCTCCGTGGTTACCTGTAGACGCACGTCGCCGCGCGGCGACATGGGTACTGCCCTGTCGAAAAAGATCTGGATTCAATGTCCCCAAAATGCCCGGTGCCCCCTGGGCGTAGCCGGCGCGTCGACTATAACCAAGTCAGGATAAAAGGTTGTTACGCCACGAGGCGATTGCCTCAATCCCAGCGAGTGGCGTTTTTGGGAAATCCGGGGCGTTGCACACGCACTACACAGAATCGCTGCCCGGTGGGGGCCTGCATGACGACCCAGCGCTCCAGGCGGCTGACCACGCTGGCACCCAGTTTTTCCAGGCGAAGCACTTCGGCCTCGATATCGTCCGTCTCAATGTCGATATGCACCCGGCTTTCGTGGCCGACGCGCTGGATTTCCACGATAGGTTCGTCGGGCGGCGTCTCCAGCATGCGGTAGTTGCCGCGGGTGCCTGGGTGATCGTGGTCTACCGGTCGGCCGAGTGCCTCGGCCCAAAAACTGGCGGCTTGATCGATGTCGGGTACGTTGCAGTCGATCAGCAGAGCGCAAAGTCTTGAATGATGCATGGGCATCTCCTCAGCTGTGCCAAGGGCATTGTTTGTTACATATTGCTATCGAGCATGGTCTTACCGATAGCGCATAAGTTCATGCGTTCGAGTCAGAGTCTTGTAACCCAGTATGTTGGCCGTCGGCGCTTGTGAGCAACGGCTAGAATCTGAATGTCGTGCTCGGATTGGCGAAAGAGCACGGCAATGGGAAAACGCCGAGGATGCGCTCGGCGGATTTGCCTCGAGCCCACAAGTGGAAACCGCTGCGGTGTTTCTACCATGGTAGCCAGGAGTTCTTCGAGTTCGGCCAGATACTCCGAACCAAGACCGCGTCGGCATGATTCGTAGTAGGCGACGTGATCAAGGTGCTCGATCTCCGCCGCGGGATGAAACCAGATACTCACCGCAGCAGCGCGTGAGCTTTGGCTGAAACATCCTCTGAACTCGTTAGAGCGACTGCTCGAGCATCGATCTGCTCACCTCGGCGAAGTGCTTCCTGTGTCCACAACTGTTCGATCTCCGTTGGCGAAAGTGACTCAAGGCTTTCGATCAAGTCAAAAGCCAGCTGTGCCCTCTCTTGAGAGGAGAGGCCAAGCGCTTCATTTTCGAGAGATTTGAGATCCATGGTCTGACCCAGCAAAGCAGGAATTAACGGTGGACATATGTTACATCGCTGGTGCCATCTGGCTCCGGCCGCCTCAGCAAGGCGTTGAACCACCGCCGCTGCTGCACAAGATCACCTTCGATCAGCCATTGCGGCTTGTTGGCGACCCATGCAGCCACAGGTACGCCGTCTTCGTAGAGCACGCGCGTGCCGGCCAGGGCAGGCAGGCGGTCGCCGGCAAGAACAGTGCCGACCAGGTTCAAAGGATCGCTGCCGCTCAAGGTGACGCGACTTTGTTCGGGTGGACGTAGCCGGATACTGCGCAGATGGGCGATGGCTTCGGGTAAGGCGAACTGCTCGCCGACCAGGCCCTCCACGAAGCGTCCGCCGCGAATTTCCCCGCGTGCTTCCAGCTGATGATAGACACGCAGCAGTTCGCGCCACGAAGGCAGCCAAGGGGCTTCGCGTTCGAGGAGTTTCCAGAAGATGACGCCGTAGCGGCGCAGCAGTACGCGAGCGACATGCTCGAGCGGATCGTCGGAGGATCCCTCGCTCCGGGATGGCGAGCTTGGCGGAAGTTTGCGCAGCAACGACCATCTGCCTGCATCCTCGATATCACTCAAGGCATGCCGGCGTACACGACGGTGCCGCGGTGATTCGCGCTTGGCGGCAGGTGTGAGTAAGGCGCGTAGACCCGCAAAGCTGTCGGAAGTCACGCGCCCGGCGGAAACCAGTTCGCCGAGTGCATCTTCCAGCTCGGTGCGCAGCAGATGTGCAGCGTCGAGCAATTCGTCGAAGAACAGGGCGCCGTGCGCGGTCAGCGCATCGGCGACGGCTTGCGCGCGCGATGAAAGCAGCGGTTCCTGCTCCTGGTTGCGATCGGCCATGCTGGTCCAGATCGGCAATTGCCTGCGCGGCAGCAGCACGATCGGCGTCGCGCGCACGGGTCCGCCGCTGCCGCCACCGCTGCGCAGACGGTTCCAGCCGATGCGACCGGCGCGGCAAAGTTCATCCAGCCAGCGGCTGGAGTAATCCTCGATGCGCGAGGCAAGTAGTTCGCTTTCCCAGGCACCGGCTGCAGATTCGAAACCTTCAAGCTGATGAAGAACGACGCTAAGTGCATCGGGGCCGTTGAGCTTTGTGCCGGGTGTAGTGTGCTGCCATTCGAGCAGGAAGCGCATCAGGTCACGACGGCTGACCGGCTCGATTTCGCGACGCAGGCGGCCGATGGTGTAGCGGTGGATGCGTGCGAGCAGATGACGCTCGCACCATTCGGTCTCGCTCGCATCGGGCGAGAAATGGCCCTGCATCACGTAACCTTCAGATTGCAGGCGGATCAAGGCAAGATCGACGTCGGTGCTTTCCACTTGCATCGAGGCGGCAAGTGCAGAGACGGTGCTGGGACCCAGGCCGGTGAGACGCCCACGCACGAGTTCCAGCAGGGCATCGTCGCGAGCCCAAGGTTGGGCGGCGTATTCGGCGGGGGCGGTGATCGGCGGGGCCAGTGCGGCGTGCTCGTGCACGGCCTGCCACAGGGGGAGCTTTTCGGCGCAGACCCATATGCTCCGTGCCGTCGCTGCTTCATCCCGCCGTGGCGTGAACTGCGTAGCCCGATGAACGTTCGCGAGCTTGTGCAGCCAGTCGAGCCATCCTTCGTTTGTGCGAGCTTCGTCATCCGTGACGAAGCCCAAGACATTCAGCGCCTCATGCATTTCATCCGCACTGCGCACCTCCGGCCATGCTTCACCGCGCACCGCGGCGATCGCTTCCGGATCGAGCTTGGCCAAGTCATCCGTATCCTCGATGCCATTCCAATGGCGCGTCTGCACGGCACGCGTACGGCGCTCTTCCAGCGGCGCATCGTCGAGGAATGCATAGGGCGCTGCGTTGAGTACTTCGCTGGCGAGTGGGCTGGGTGCGGTGAGATCGCGGGCGACGACGGTAATCGCACCCGATTCCATATTTTTCAGAACATCCAGCAGGCCATCGACATCCATCGCCTCGCGCAGACAATCGTGCAAAGTCTGATTCACCAGCGGATGATCGGGAATCTGCCGCTCGCCCACGATGTTTTCCAGGCAGGCGACCTGGTCAGGGAACACGGCGGCAAGCAGATCTTCGCTCTTCATGCGCTGCAAAGGCGCGGGTACTTTCTTGCCGCCGGCATAGCGCGGCAGGGCGAGTGAGGTCACCGCATTCCAGCGCCAGCGCACCGGGAACAGCGGTGCATCGAGCAGCGCTTGCACCAGCACGTGTTCGGCGGTGTTGCTGTGCAGGTAACGCGCTACTTCGATCAACGGAAAACTGTGGCTGGTGGAAAGCGAAAGCACGATCGCGTTTTCGGTGGCAGCGGCCTGCAATTCGAAGTTGAACTGACGACAGAAGCGTTTGCGTAGCGCCAGTCCCCACGCTTTGTTGATGCGGCTGCCCCATGGCGTGTGGATCACCAACTGCGTGCCGCCGGATTCGTCGAAGAAGCGCTCGAAGACCAGTGTGGATTGCGTGGGCATCACGCCCAGCGCAGCCTTGGCCTTGGCCAAGTATTCCACGATCTGCTGGGCGGCGGATTCGTTCAGGCCGAGCGCTTCGCGCAGCCAGTCGAAAGCTGCCTGCACACCGTCGGCATCGATGCGTGCGGCGATTTCTTCGCGCAACCGCGATACGCCTACCGACAATTCGTTGCTGCGTCCAGGTGCTTCGCCCAACCAGAACGGAATACTTGGCGACGCACCTTGCGCATCTTCCACGCGCAAGCGGTCGCGCTCCACGCGGATGATGCGATAGCTGGTATTGCCGAGTTGGAAGATATCGCCGGCCATGCTTTCGACGGCGAAGTCTTCGTTCACCGTACCGACGATGGTGGCCTGCGGTTCGAGCACCACCAGGTAATCGGCTGTATCCGGAATGGTGCCGCCGGAGGTGACGGCGGTAAGGCGTGCACCGCGCCGTGCGCGCAACTCGCGATGCACGGCGTCGCGATGAATGTAGGCGGCACGCGCGCCGCGGCGCGTGCTGAAGCCATCGGCGAGCATGCGCACCACGGCGTTGAAGGTATCGCGCGATAGCGTGCGATAGGGATAGGCGCGACGCACCAGATCGAACAACGCGTCTTCATCCCATTCGGCGCATGCCACTTCCGCCACGATCTGTTGCGCGAGCACGTCCAGCGGCTGTGGCGGCTGCACCAGCGTGTCGAGCTCGCCGCGGCGCACGCAATCGAGCATGGCGGCGCATTCGACCAGGTCGTCGCGGCTGGTCGGGAACAGGCGTGCCTTCGGCGTGCCGTTCACCGCGTGGCCGGAACGGCCGGCGCGTTGCAGGAACGCAGCGATGGAGCGCGGCGAAGAAAGTTGGCACACCAGGTCGACATCGCCGATGTCGATACCCAGTTCCAGTGACGCCGTGGCGATCAGTACTTTCAACGCGCCGCGTTTCAGCCGCTGCTCGGCGTCCAGGCGTTGCTCCTTCGCGAGGCTGCCGTGATGCGCCGCGACGGCTTCGTGGCCAAGCCGTTCGGAAAGGTGCCGCGCCAGGCGCTCGGCCATGCGCCGCGTGTTGACAAATACCAGCGTGGTGCGGTGTTGTTCGACCAGCTGTGCAAGCTGGTTGTAGACCAGCTCCCAGGTGTCGTTGGACATCACCGCTTCCAGCGGTATGGGCGGCACTTCGATGGCGAGATCGCGGGCGCGGCTGTGGCCGACGTCGATGATGGTGCAGTTAGTTTCTCGCTCCCCTGCCCCAGGCTTCGGCTCATTCTCTACCTTGGGGTGAGAGGCTGTTCTGGCGAAGAGATCTGCCATGACAGGCTGTAGCGCTGCTTGGCTTTCCGGCGAGATTCGCCCGTCGCCCTGAAGAGGCGAAGGCGCCAAACCCGTGCCCTCGCCGACCAGAAACTTCGCAACGTCCTCGATAGGCTTCTGCGTCGCCGACAAACCGATCCGCTGCAACGGCCGTTGGCACAACGCTTCCAATCGCTCCAACGTCACCGCCAGATGCGCGCCACGCTTGCTGATCGCCACTGCATGGATTTCATCCACGATCACGCTGCGCACGCTCTTCAGCATCTCGCGTCCGGATAGCGAGCCCATCAGCACATACAAGGATTCCGGCGTGGTCACCAGAATGTGCGGCGGCACCTTGCGCATCAGGCTGCGTTCGGCCTGTGGCGTGTCGCCAGTGCGTACGGCGGTGCGGATCGGCGCGCCGGGCAGGCCGAGTTTTTCCAACTCGATGCCGATGCCTTCCAGCGGCGCTTCCAGATTGATGTGGATGTCGTTCGACAGCGCCTTCAGCGGCGACACGTACACCACACGCGTTTCATCCGGCAGCGTGCCGCCACGCGCGACGCTCTCCTGCACCAGATGATCGATGGCGGCGAGAAAGGCGGTAAGTGTTTTACCCGAACCGGTCGGTGCTGCGACCAGCGTGTGCCGCCCTGCCCTGATTTCGGGCCACGCAGCGGCCTGCGCCGACGTCGGAGCGGGAAACGTGTTGCCGAACCAGGCGGCAACCGCGGGATGGAAATTCTGCAAAGGCATCGCGGGTAACCCGTGACCGCACGGGCTCAAGGCAAGGCCCGTCGATCATGACATAGGGGTGATTCGGCAGCGTAAAAGCTCTCATTCCCCTGCTCCCTGGGCGTTCGAGCATGCTTGCCCGCTGTCGCAGGGAATGAGACGCGCTAAGCCATCGCTCGCTGCCCAAAATACCGTGCCGGTGGATGGCCGAAACAGCGGCGGAACATGGCGATGAAAGCGCTGGTGCTCGCATAGCCCAGGCCATCGGCCACCGTGGCGACGGGCAGGCCGTCAGCCAGTTGTTCCAGGCCCTTGGTGAGCCGCGCCTGCTGGCGCCATTGCGCGAAGCTCAAGGCGGTTTCGGAGCGAAACAAGCGGCTGAGTGTGCGAGCGGAAAGCCCTGCCCAGGCCGCCCATTCTTCCAGGCTGCGGTTGTCGTGGGGCTGTTCCAGTACCGCGTTAGCGATGCGCAGGAGGCGGCGATCCACCGGCATGGGCAAATGCAGTGGCTCGAGCGGCGCATCGCCGATCTCCTCGAGCAGCACCGTCATCACCCGCTGCTGGCGTTCATTGAGTTCGTCATTCCAGGTCCAGGAGCTGGCGCGATGAACCAGCTCGCGCATCAGCGGGTTGACGCCGATCACACACGGCTGTTTGGGCAGGCAGTGGGCGAGGTCGGGATGCAGGAAGACGCCCCAACCCGTCAATGGACCGCTGATGCTTACCTTGTGCAGCTCGCCCGGCGGCATCCAGCCGGCGCGATGCGGCGGCAATAACCAGGAGCCGTGCGCGGTATGCATATGGACCAAGCCGCTTTCTACGCAGAAGAACTGCCCGCGTGCATGGCTGTGCCAGTCGTATTGCTTGGTCTCCTGGGTGTACTCGCTGGCGGCTTCGCCTTCGTCCCAGTAGGTGATCAAGGCAGGCCCGTCCAGGCGTTCGATCCACTCGTAGAGCTCCTGTTTGGTCCGCTGCATGGCTGAATCTCGACATTTTTTGACCAAATGACGTTATCAGTTTGTCATTCGCTTTGCCTAAGCTTCTTTCACTGACCGGCCCGTAGCGCCGGCCAACGCGCCGCTGCCGCCGCTCGCGGCTTTTCCGATGAACTCCCAGGGGGCTGACGATGACTGCGCCAGGCGCGCAGGCCCATGGCTGGGCGCGCCCGGATGTCGGTCACGACATGCCTCGTTCGTCCGTCTATAGAGCGATCCGCTGCACGAAGAAGGAAAGGTCATGTCCCCGCTTCAATTGGTTTCCCTGAAATCCGAAGTCTCCCGGTCCCCGCTGGAGACCTTTGTCGCCTGCGCGCACCAGATGCTTGATCCGGCCACGCCCGAAGCCGTACGCCGGGCGATGGAGCCGCGCCTGCTGGCGCAATTGCCGGCCTTGCGGGCATTGGGCGTGTTCGAGTTGTTCGAGTTGCGGGATCCTGCCTTGAAGGCCTGGCTGGATGACGAACTGGCAGAGCTGGTGGGGCCGGGTCGGCAGTAATCTATTTCTGTCAATTTGCCGAAACAAAAGGTGCCCAACATATATTTGCCTTGACAAATATTCTTGAGGCAATAGAATACGCGTCCATGAACACCGGACCGCTCGTTACCCCCACTGCCCAGGAAAGCCTTGGCCTGCTGATCAATCTGGTTCGGGTCGAACTGGTGCGCAGCATCGAGGCGGAAATCGCTGCCAAGGGCCTGGACCTTCGTTACATCCAGTTCGTCATGCTCAAGCGGCTTTCCATGTTGGGACCGATGACGGCCACCGAACTGGCCCGCTCGGTCGAGTTGGACGGCGGTGCCATGACGCGCCAGCTCGACCAGTTGGAGGGCAGGGGCTATCTGCGTCGCCGCCCGCACGAACAGGACCGGCGCGCCCTGCGCATTGAGCTGACCGAAGCCGGCAATGCGCTGTGGCAGCAGCTGACCGGCTGCAATGACCGGGTACTGGAAGCGGCGCAACAGTCATTGAGCGAGGTGGAGCGGGAACGCTTGCACGACTACCTGAGCCGCGTACTGCACGCCCTACGCGACAAGAACAAAAACTAGCAGGCCACGGAAGGCCTGCCGTGCACCGAGCATGCAAGACGCTCGATGCGCTTACCGCCATCCGGCACCCGCCGGTTTGGCGAGTCGGGAAAAGCACAGGAAAGCTGACCGATGAACTGCTTCATTTACTTCAAACGTCGAGATTGAAAGCCATGCGTCTGCAAACTGTTGCGGCTGCTGTCGTACTTACGTTGGCCCTGGCCGGTTGCGCGACCAGCGGTGGCCTGCACCCGAACGGCACGCCGACCGATCCTTCATCGCTCAAGGCCGATCGCAGCCTGGCGCACGTGCAAGTGTCCGACGCGGCCTGGCCGAAGGAAGACTGGTGGACCGGCCTGGGTGATCCCCAACTCAGCGCCCTGATCACCGAAGCCCTGCACGACAACCCCAGCCTGGCTGAAGCCGATGCGCGTGCGCGCCAGGCGCAAGCGGCGGCCGGCGCCGCGGATGCCGCGCGCAAGCCAACGGTCAACGTCGGCGGCAGCGTCGGCGAGGCGTTCATTCCCAAGTCCGTTCCTGTGTTCGGCACCGGCCACGTCAGTGCACTGAAATATGCGGACGCGAGCTTCAAGTGGAACCTGGACTTGTGGGGCGGCCAGCGCGCCGCGTGGGAGGCGGCGCTGGGTCAGCAGCGTGCCACGGAAGTCGATGCACAGGCCGCACGCATCGAGTTGTCCACCAATGTTGCACGTGCCTATGTGCAACTCGGCTACGCCTACACGCAGCAGGATGTCGCCCAAGCGGAACTCAAGCGCGCCAGCGAAGCACGTGACCTGACGCGCCAGCGCGTGGCCGCCGGCATCGACAACCAGATACAGCTGAAGCAAAGCGATTCGGAAGTTGCCAGCGCGGAAGGGCAGAAGGCGCAGACTGATCGCGCGGTCGACGCAGCACGCACGTCATTGTCGGTGCTGCTCGGCAAGGGTCCCGATCGCGGCCTTGAAATCGCCCGTCCGCAATTGCTGCCGGCGGCCGCATTGACCGTGCCGGGTAACTTGTCGGTGGACCTGGTCGGTCATCGTGCCGACCTCGTCGCAGCACGTTGGCGCGTAGAAGCGTCCAGCAAGGACATCACGTCTGCCAAGACCGAGTTTCTGCCAAACGTCAACATCGGCGCGATGGCAGGCCTGATCAATTTTGGCGGCGCCAACCTGTTCACGCTGAAAAACCGTTTCTACGAAGTGGCACCCGCGATCAGCTTGCCGATCTTCGACGGCGGTCGCCGCCGCGCCAACTTGAATAGCAAGGATGCGCAGTACGACCTGGCCGTCGCGCAGTACAACAAGACGTTGGTATCCGCCGTCAACGAAGTAGCCGATGACTACGACGCCGTCGCTTCGTTGCAGGCACAGGTCGCCGCGCAGCAACGCGCACTGGATGCAGCGAACGATGCATGGACGCTGTCCGAACAACGCTACAAAGCCGGCATCGGCAGCTACCTGGAAGCGCTCAGCGTGCGCCAGGAACTGCTTGCCGCCGAGCAGCGCATGGCTGCGCTGCACGCGCAGCAATCCGATCTCAACGTGCAACTGATCCAGGCACTCGGCGGCGGCTTCCGTCCGCAAGCCGATGCCGAACTTTCCTCCAAGTAATTCAACGTTTCTGAGGCACCCCCATGTCCAGTCCGAACCCCCATACCGCTGACACGCCCGCCGTGCAGACACCGCCGGCCAACAACCGGCGTGGTCTCCTGCTGCGGCTGCTGCTGGCGGTGATCGTGCTCGCCGCCATCGCATGGACGGCGTGGTATTTCATCGTAGGTCGCTGGTACGAAAGTACCGACGACGCCTACATCAACGGCAACATCGTGCAGATCACGCCGCGCATCGCCGGTACGGTCATCAGCATCACCGCTGATGACGGCGACATGGTGCAGCAGGGCGAAGTACTGGTGAAACTCGACCGCTCCGACGCCGATGTCGAACTGCAACGCGCCTCGGCGAACCTTGCCAACACCGTGCGCCGCGTGCGTGGTTTGTACAGCACGGTCACCGGCGCACAGGCCCAGGTTGCCGTGGAGAAGGTTGCGTTGCAGAAGGCGCAGGCCGACTTCAATCGTCGCCGTGATCTCGCCAAGACCGGCGCGATTTCCGCCGAGGAACTGGCGCACGCACGCGATGCGCTCACCTCCGCACAAAGCGCTTTGGCCACGTCCCAGCAGCAATTGCAGACCAACCAGGTGCTGGTGGACGACACCGTCGTCGCTTCGCATCCCGATGTGAAGGCTGCCGCTGCGCAGTATCGCGCTGCCTATCTGGATGATGTGCGCACCGTGATGGTGGCGCCGGTCACCGGCTACGTGGCCAAGCGCACCGTGCAGGTCGGTCAACGCGTGCAACCGGGTGCTGCGCTGATGGCGGTGGTGCCGCTGCACCAGGTGTGGGTGGATGCCAACTTCAAGGAAACGCAGCTCACCCACATGCGCATCGGTCAATCGGTGGAGCTGACTTCCGACGTCTACGGCAGTTCGGTGAAATACCAGGCCAAGGTGGAAAGCCTCGGCGTGGGTACAGGCAGTGCGTTCTCGCTGCTGCCCGCGCAGAACGCCACCGGCAACTGGATCAAGATCGTGCAGCGCATTCCGGTGCGCGTGGTGTTCACCGATCCCTCGCAGCTCGACAAGAATCCGTTGCGCATCGGCATGTCGATGACCACCGACGTGAACCTGCATGACCAGAACGGTCCGACGCTGGCACAGGCGGCACGTACCGAACCGCGCTTCAGCACGGACGTCTACAAGGACCAGCTCGCGGATGCGAATGCGCAGATCGAGCGGATCATTCACGAGAACATGGGACAAGCGGTGAATGCCAAGGGTGAAGATCCTATGGCGAAGGCGCACTGATAGGCAGGAAGGGAACCGGGAACGGGAGACGTGAAACACCATGTCGCCTGTTCCTTCCACTCCCCGGATGCGCGAGCAGCTGAATTCGTCTCGCGACCGCCTGTTTATTCCCTGTCCCCCGTTCCCCGCGTCATGAGCAGATATCCATGAGCACCCATTTCCGTCCACCCAATCTGGTCCTTGCGACAATCGGTTTGTCGCTGGCCACGTTCATGCAGGTGCTGGACACCACCATCGCCAACGTGTCGCTGCCGACCATTGCCGGCAATCTCGGCGTGAGTTCGGATGAGAGCACCTGGGTGATCACGTCATTCGCGGTGAGCAACGCGATTGCCCTGCCGCTCACGGGTTTTCTCACTCGCCGCTTCGGCGAAGTGAAGCTGTTCGTATGGGCCACGCTGGCGTTCTCCGTCGCATCACTTCTATGCGGCATCGCGCAGAGCATGGGCATGCTGATCGTGTTCCGTACCCTGCAAGGTGCGGTGGCCGGGCCGATGTATCCGGTAACGCAGGCTTTGTTGATCGGCATCTATCCACCCAACAAGCGACCGATGGCACTCGCATTGTTGGCGATGGTGACGGTGGTGGCGCCGATCGCCGGCCCGATTCTCGGCGGCTGGATTACCGACAACTACTCCTGGCCGTGGATTTTCTTCATCAACGTGCCGATCGGCATCTTTGCCAGCTTCGTGGTGGCCAACCAGATGCGCCTGCGCGAAGTGGTGACCTCGCGGCCGAAGATCGACTACGTGGGCCTGATCACGTTGGTGATTGGCATCGGTGCGCTGCAGGTCGTGCTGGACAAAGGCAACGACGAAGATTGGTTCAATTCCAACTTCATCATCATTACCTCGATTATTTCGGCGATAGCGCTCGCGGTGTTCCTGATCTGGGAGCTGACCGACAAGGAACCGATCGTCGATCTCAAGTTGTTCCGCCACCGCAACTTCCGCATGGGCACCATTTCGCTGGTGCTGGCGTATGCGGCGTTCTTCGCCATCAACCTGCTGGTGCCGCAGTGGCTGCAGATCAACCTCGGTTACACCGCCACGTGGGCTGGCTTTGCTGCTGCGCCGTTGGGCATCCTGCCGGTGATCCTTACGCCCTTCGTGGGTCGCTACGCCGCGCGTTTTGACTTGCGCATGCTTACCGCAGCCTCGTTCGTCGTGATGGGTGCGACATGTCTCATACGTTCGGGCTTCTATATCGGCGTGGATTTCTATCACATCGCCAGCGTGCAGTTACTGCAGGGTCTGGGCGTGGCGCTGTTCTTCATGCCCGTCACCACTATCCTGCTATCGGATCTCCAGCCGCACGAAATCGCCTCGGGCGGCGGCGTGGCCACCTTTCTGCGCACGGTAGGTGCCAGCTTTGCCGCTTCGCTGACCAGCTTCATGTGGGAACGTCGCGCGGTGCTGCACCACTCGCAACTCGCCGAGCAGATCACGCCATACAACCCGACGGCGCAGCAGGCGATCAACCAGAGCAGTGATACGCAGACCACGTTGGCCATGTTGAATGACACGATCAGCTTGCAAGGGCTGCAGATTTCCTTCAACGAAATCTTCTACGTGCTGGGCTGGATCTTTCTCTCGCTGATCGTGGTGATCTGGATGGCCAAGCCGCCGTTCACGGCGAAGGCCGGGGCAGGGGCGGGCGGGCATTGATGTCTCATCCCAGCTGATTGTGAAACCAACAATGGCCCCAATTCGGGGCCGTTGTTTTTGTGCTTTCTTTAAAGGGACAGCGGCGAAGACAATTAAACGACGTCGAGTCAAGCGAACAGTGTTGCGGAGGTCGAAAAAAGGAATGCCTCAGCTTCTGTTCTCCATTTTTCGAAGCATCGCAATGACAAAGCCATGCGCTTGCTTCGTCGGCAAGAACGCGACAGACCGTACTGCCGTCTGCGTATTAATCGTTATCAGCAGCTTCCGAGGAATTTTCCAGAACCTTGCCCGTTTTCGCGTCCACACCCACTTCATGGGTGACTTTGCCTTGCGTAATGTCGAAGGAATAGCGAAGGCCGCTGCCGCCTTTCTCTTGCTCCAGTTCTTCCTTGACGATGCGGCCCGGAAACGCCTTGAGTGCAATGGCGCGCGCCTCGGGCATCTGAATACGAGCCTGTGCGCCGAGGTCCGTCGGCGTTGCGGTGCTAAAAGCCGGCAGACCGGACACACAGACCGCGACGATCATGCTGATGATTTGCTTCATACCTACCTCCAAGAAGGGTTTGCAAAGGTTCATTCGTGGGTTTACGTCAAAGCATCCGAATCGCTCTTGGCCGGAGGATTTATCCGTTGCTGCGACATGCGCCTACATATCCGGCTGTTCCACAAAATCCAGTTGCACTCGCAAGCCCGGCTCGGCGTCACCAAGCTTCAGCACGATGTTGTGAAGATCGGCGACCGCGGCAACCAAAGCCAAGCCAAGCCCAGTGCCAGGCGTGCTCCGGGCCGCGTCCAACCGAACGAATCGCTTCAGCACCCGGGCTCGTTCCGCCGCTGGAATGCCCGGACCGGTATCTTCGATGACGACCTGGCAGCCTTGGGGCTTCGCATGCAGCTTCAACGCCACCGACGCGCCGGGCGGCGTGTGATGCAAGGCGTTTTCGAGCAGGTTCGCGAACATTTGCGTAAGCAACAGGGCATCGCCATGAACACGCACGCCGGAAGCGATCTCGACGATGAAGCGGCGCCCTTCGCCTTCCAGCAGCGGTTGGTAGTCATCGACCAGTGCCTCCAGCAGGCGCGAGAGATGGACTTGAGAGAAACCGGCACGGCGCTGGCGGGCCTCAATCCGCGCGATGCGCAGCAACGCCGCAAAGGTCTCCAGCACGCTATCGACATCCGCCAGGGCACGCTCGCACGCCTTGCCATAGCTCTCCACGCTGGTGGCTTCATCCATCGCAGCCTCCAGTCGCTGGCGCATATGCGTCAGCGGTGTGCGCAGATCGTGCGCAATGTCATTTGAAACCTGGCGCAATCCTTCCACCAGCATCTGGATGCGTTCCAGCATGCCGTTCAAAGCGAATGCAAGACGGTCGAATTCATCGTTTCGCCCCGTCACCGCAACCCGCGCATCGAGATCACCCGCAACGATGCGCGACGCTGCACCGGCAATGGCCTCGACGCGCCGCAGGTAGCCACCAGCCGTCACCATCCCACCGGCAAGCGCCAGCACGACGGCAGCCAGGCCGGCCCAGCTGAAAACCTGCTTCAACAGACTGTCCAGCGCTTCGACACTTTCAAGATCACGCCCGACCACCATCATGCTTCCGTCATCCAGCGCGTTTGCAAAGACCAGAATGCGCTGTGTGTCGCCCGTGCCGGCCTTGTGTTGTTCGATCACGCTCCATCCAGCACGCGGTTGCTTGAGCAGATCGCCGACCATCAGGGCGCCGTGGCGATCGAACACGCTGTAGTCGAAGGGATTTCGAGGTACCTGTGACAATGCGCGTTGTACGGCGGCTGCACGATGATCCGCCGGCACGGACGCCATCTCGCCGGCTTCGTCGGCAATCGCCTGGCGTAATTGATTTTCAATGTAGTGCCGCGCTGCGAGCCACGACACCAGAAAAAGCATCAGCGCGATCAATGCGAACAACAGCGCCTGCAGCATGGCCAGGCGAAACGCCGCACTTCGCAGCAAACCCCCTCTTGCTGTCATGCCAGGACGCAACCGCATCAGTCGCGCTTCGCCGACAGCATGTAACCCTCGCCGCGTATCGTGCGAAGCATCCGCGGTCCCAGGAAATCCCTCTCGATCTTGCCGCGCAGCCGGCACACATGGGTATCGACCAGGTTCGTATGCGGTGACGATTGATAACCCCAAACATGTTCGAGCAGCATGGCCCGTGTGACCACTTCATCCGCATGCAGCGCGAGGAATTTCAGCAGATCCCACTCACGCGGATGCAGGTGGATTTGCCGTTCGCCGCGATGTACGCGCTGGAGAATGAGGTCAAGCTCCATATCGCCGATGCGCAGGCACGTAAGGGTATGGGTATGGGCGCCACGGCGCGAGATGGCGTTCAGCCGTGCAATCAGCTCGTTCAAAGCAAATGGTTTGCCAAGATAGTCGTCCGCGCCGGCCTCCATGCCTTCGATGCGCGCATCGACATCGCCAAGCGCGGTCAGCATGAGCACTTTGGCATGCGTGCCACAGCTGCGAAGATTTCTCAGCACGCTCATGCCGTCCCGCGCCGGAAGCATACGGTCCAGCACGATCACATCGTAATCGTGCTGCGTGGCGCGCAGCAGTCCATCGTTGCCGTCACCGCTTTCGTCGACTGAATGTCCTCTCGCTTGCAGGCCGGCCGATACGTACGACCGGGTATCTGCATCATCTTCGACCAAGAGTATTTTCATGACAGCTCGTTCGCGACCACCAGTAATCGAGGCAGGATACGATTGCTTTATTTGTGCTTGCTTAGAATTGGAAGCGGATGCCTGCCAGATACGTCACGTCATAGAACTCGCGCTGGATGGGCCGATCGGGTGTGCCCTGGTAGAACGCATGCGGTGTGTTCAACAAGTTTTTCACGTCAAAGTAGATCGACCAGTTTTCCGGAAAGTCGTAGCTGGCGCCAAGATCCATCGAGGTGCGCGACGCATTGAAGATATCGCTGCTGCGATCGGCACCGATCGCGAACAGGTCCGACGAGACCGAGTAGGCGGCGAGGTTCACCGAAAAGCCCGCACGCTTGTAAAACAGCGTGGCGTTCCAGGTGTTCTTCGAGGTGGACGGTAGCAGCGAGTACTGGCCCGGCCGGATTTCAAAGCGCGAATCCACCCAGGTGTAGTTGGCGCCGGCTCCCAGTCCCTGCAACCAATGGGGCAGGCCCTGGAACTGCTGGCTCCAGTTCAGTTCCAAACCACGCGCATAGGATGGACCCGCATTCTTGTACGTGAACACGCGCAAGGGCTGCGAATTGCCGGGAAACAGGCTGTTGTCGAACGCCTGGGTGGTCTGGATCGGAACAATGTAATCGCTGATTTCCTTGTCGAAAATGCCCACCGAAACGATGCCGGCACCAGGCAGGTATTTCTCGAAGCTGGCATCTACGCTGTTGGCGGTCGCCGGCTTGAGGTTGGGGTTGCCCGTTTGCACGATGCCCGAGCCCAGGTCGACCGACAGCGACGGATTGGATTGGTTGAAGCCAGGACGTGCAATGGTCGAGGAATAGGCCACGCGCACCAGCATGTTGTCGCCCAGGTCGTAGCGGAACTGCAGGCTGGGAAAAAGATTGTGATAGTTGTGCCGGGTGCTGATCGGATTGGCGAAGATATTGCCCGACGCGTCCACGCCGGCCGAGAACGCATGGCTCCTGTCACGCGTTTCTTCATAGCGCACGCCGCCGAGGATGCCGAGATTGCCGTAGGTGCCTAGGTATTCGCCGTAACCGGCGTAAATGTCCTCGTGCGCATCCAGGAACTGCTGCTGTGCACTCAGCACTTCGTTCGGCCCGATCGTTCCATAACCGAAGATCTGCTGCAGCACGCTGGGAGCGATATCTACACCGTTCTGATAGATGCCGCCGTAGTACGTTTCGTTGGTGCCGCTCGCTACTTGCGACATCGGTATCGGTGTGAAGGCAACGTTGTACGGCTGTGCGTTGGTCTGCTTGTGGCGCTGGCGAATGCTGATGCCGAAATTGAGCGACTGGTCGGTCAGGCTGCCCCAGTTGACCGGTGTCTTGGAATTGACGGCGTAGCTGGATTCGCGATCAAAGTTGTAGGCCGTGCTGTTGTTGATCGCCGTCAACGTGTAATTGGCCGGGTCAAGGTAACCGGGCAGGCCGGTAATGCTGTACAGCGGCACGTGGCCCGGCCCGGTATTGTTGTAGGTGATCAGGCCCTGTGCGCTTGCAGGCATGTTGTAGGTAAAGGTGGAGTTGTAGTCGTACGGCTTCTTGTAGGTACCTTCCACATACGCCACGTGATAGTCGATGCTGGTATCACCCACTTCATTCTGGCCGCCCAGCATGTAGAAACGCTCCCGCGAGGTTTCCTGTTCATCGCGCAGCGACTTGGTGATGGCGCCGGAAGATGTCAGCGTATCCTGCAACTGGCCGTTCGGCAGTACGGCCGTATTCCCGTCCGGGAACACGTCGAAGAATTGGCGCTTGTAGTATTCCGTGTAGCCCGCTTCGAACGCGCGGAAATACCACTGATTTTCGTCGTCGAGCTGATAGCCCATATCCACTGCATAGCCATGGCGCTGGCGATGCAGTTCGTAATCGCGCTGCTCGATATCGTTCACCGCCTGATAGGGGTGAGCGTTATCGCCGAAATACGCCGGCTCCACGTCGTCGATGCCGCGCCCATCGTTATGCTTGGAAGCGGTCATGCTAATCCAGAAGTTGTTGAAGCGACCACCGCCGGTGAGCGAGAAGTTGGTCACGCCGGTACCTCGGAGGGGCTCATAGCCACCGCCCACGTCGCCTTCGAGAAAGCCGCCTTGCTCCTCCGGCGCTGTCTTGGGCAGTACCTCGATGGTGCCGCCCAGCGCTTCGGCATCCTGGCTCGGCAAGTTGGATTTGGTGACCTCCACCGCGCCGATGAAACCGGTCGGAATGGAGTCGAGCGCTACCGCACGATAACCGCCGAAGGGCGACGCGTTATTCGTGGGCAGCAAGCGCACGCCGGCATACGTGGTGCTGTTCAAATCCGCATCGAAGCCACGGATGTTCACGTAACGGCCTTCGCCTTCGTCCGTTTCCATCGAGATGCCGGGAATGCGCCGGACGGCTTCGGCCGTATTCACATCCGGCAATGCGCGAATCTCATCGCCGGTGCGGATGTTGATCAGATTCGGTGCGTTTTCCTGCGTGAAGCGGGCCATTTCCTCGGTGGTGCGTGGCGCCACAACATGCACGCCTTGCAAATCCTTCACCTTCTTCTTGCCGCTCTTCTCGTCCTCCGCATCGGTTGCAGGCTGCGCAGCATTACTGTCGGTTGTCGTTCCATGATCGCTGGTTGCTGTGGATGCGCCGGCCCATACACAAGCCGGTGTGCATAGCACGCCTAGACTTGTCGAAATCACATAACTGAGCAGGACCTTACGTAATGTTGACGATTGCATGAAAACGAGCCTCGTGAAAAAAAGCCTCTCGCGGCGCGTGCATGGCATGCGCCGGGACGGAAGTTCTTGGGAGCTCGTTCAAATTAGGTCGCGCAGATGACGCTTTTGTTGCTGAAGATTGACGAGGTAGTAAGACATTTGCTCAACGGTCAATCCGCGCCGCAGTCAGTCTGACGGCCACACGTCTAAACGATGGAAGGTGATCGAAAAATCCAGGTGCGCATGCTGCATGGATAGTTCGATCAACGCTGGCAGGATATATCGACGCCCGAATGCGACAGGCATATCGATGCGTACACGGCATGCCGGGTGCTGTTGTTCGGCCTTCAAACAGCCTTCAGCGTCTGCCAGTATCGCCATGGCGCGCTGGCAGCTCGCGAAATAGGCGCACCCTCGGGTGTCAGGCTGATCCGCCGAGTAGTCCTGTGCAATAACTTGCTGCCCAGCCGTGCCTCCAGCCGCATCACGCTTTTGCTCAATGCCGAGCCAGTCATTCCCAGCGCCAAGGTGGCAGCCGTAAAACTGCCTGTTTGAGCGACAGCAACGAAATGCTGGACGTCAATGAAAGCGTTTTTTTCCATTTTCCGACTAACGCTCCATTGATTCTTGGGGGGACTTAGTCATTGGAATTTCGTCTACTTAATCGCGCTGATAGACGCAACTATATTCAATATATATCTCGTCGATCTTTGGCTGATGGTGCCATGCAGGTCCTATCCCGCGTCCAACATTGACAACGGATGATTCCTCTTCGGTTAGCAGGTGAAGCGGCGCGTTCGGCGTTTTTCCCAAGGGTCGGCAGGATTTGCTGATGTCAGTGTGTCAATAATTGGAATTGTCCTAATGAAAAACACTCCCCTATTGCTGTGGGCGCTCGCACTAGCTGTTTTTGCGATCATCACCACCGAACTTGGCATTATCGGTTTGCTGCTGCAGCTCGTCAGTCAGCGCAGCATCAGCGCCACGCAGGTGGGGCTGCTTGTCAGCACTTACGCGGTAGTCGTCGCCATCACCGGGTCTTTCATGACATTGTTGATGTCGGGCTGGAATAAAAAACATGTCCTGCTGGGCGTGATGCTTTTGTTTGTGATGTCCGGCGGGTTCCAAAGTCATTTCAAAGAAGTCCAGGGCACCAAGTTGCACTATTCGGAGCCACTTGTCGGAGCCACTTGCTGGTTTTGCGATTCCGGCTCACTCGCTAGCGTCTGGCTCTCAGCTGAGGGCGCCACGTTGCGGCATACCTGGCTGGCATGGCGTGGAACCGGCGGCTGGTGCCAAGCAGGGGTCAATCATCCTTGCAATTATGGAATAAGAATCCATAATTACAAGGATGATTGACCGTCTTCTGCTCGCCGATCTACGCCTCGCCCTGGCCGAATCCTCGGCCGTGGCCCTTCTCGGGCCGCGGCAGGTCGGCAAGACGACGCTGGCTTTGACCTTGGGTCAGGAACGGCCATCGCTTTACCTCGATCTGGAATCCGAAGCTGACCGGACCAAGCTGATCGAGCCGGAGCTCTATCTGCCGCAGCACGAGGACAAGCTGGTGATCCTCGATGAAATCCAGCGAGCGCCGCAGTTGTTCCAGAGCTTGCGCGGATTGATTGATGCCGGACGGCGGCATGGCCGGCGTCACGGCCGCTTTTTGTTGCTCGGCTCTGCATCTATCGATTTGCTCAAGCAATCCAGCGAGTCGCTCGCCGGGCGCATTCGCTATCTGGAATTGCCGCCGATCCATGCCGGTGAGATCGGCGTCGAACGCTTGAACGCTTTATGGTTGCGTGGTGGATTTCCGGAAAGCCTGCTGGCGGTGACCGATGCCGCCAGCCTGCGCTGGCGATTGGATTTTATCCGTAGCTATCTGGAGCGGGACATCCCGCAACTGGGGCCGCGCATTCCGGCGGAAACCTTGCGTCGGCTGTGGACCATGCTGGCACACCAGCAAGGTGGTCTGCTCAACGCTGCAGCGTTGGCACGCGCACTGGCGGTGGATGGCAAAACCATTGCTTCCTACCTGGATCTGCTGGTGGATCTGCTGTTGGTGCGTCGCCTGCCGCCCTGGCATCAAAATGCTGGCAAGCGGCTGGTCAAATCACCCAAGGTCTATGTACGCGATTCCGGACTGGTGCATGCCTTGCTCGGCGTCGGCGATAGCGAATCACTACTCGCACATCCTGTGGCGGGCGGAAGTTGGGAAGGGCTGGCGATTGAATCGCTGTTGGCCTGTGCACCGGACGGTACGGAGTCTTCTTTCTATCGCACCTCTGCAGGAGCGGAAATCGATCTGGTGCTGAAGCTGCCCGGACAGCGCCGCCCTTGGGCGATCGAAGTAAAGCGCAGCCTGGCCCCCAAACTGGAGCGCGGTTTCTATCATGCGTGCCAGGACATCGATCCGGCTGAGCGCTTGGTCGTGTACGCCGGAACGGAGCCATTTCCCGTTGCCAAAGGCATCCAGGCGCTGCCTTTGTGTGAACTGTGCCGACGTCTAATAGCCTTGCGCGAAGCCAAAGCCAAGTAGGTCATCTCGCTGTTGCGCACATCAGCTCATAGTCCGCTTGCGCAAAAAAACGGCCCCGATCGGGGCCGTTGTTCCATGCATGAATGTTGGGCTTAAAACGCGATACCAGCCACTACCATCGTCTCGCCACGGTTCGGCTCATGGATGCCGGCGTTGGAAATATGGCGAAGACCAAGGCTCCAGTGGTTGCCTTGGTAACCCAACGTGGTCGTGAATTCGAAGGCGCTGCTCAGCGCTTCGGTGCGTCCGGTATGCACGGTGGGCTGTTCGCTGATGAAGATATTCCGGTACCACGCATTGGCGGGGCCGTAGTGGAAGCGCACACCGGCAGCGACCAATCCGACGTCATCGCGGGTGGTGTAGCGGCTGTTGTCGAAGCGCTTGAGGTCGCGGCCGCTGATCCAGCCGGCGGTGATGTCAGGTGCCCAGGTGAAGTTGCTGCTGCCAAACTGGTGTTCGTCGAAGATCACTTCGCCGAACGCGACAGGCGTGCTGTAGCTGTCCATGTAGCTGACGCCGCCTTGCAGTTCGAAGCGGGCCGCCATCGCGGGCAGGGCCGGTAACGCAAACATCAATACAGCGACGGCGCTGCGAGTGAGGGGATGCATACGCATGAAAGTTACCTATGTGGGATAGGAAGGCGTTTTGTGTACTTAAAAGTTTACAAATGATTAAGTTCGGTTGCCAGCCATATTTGTGTCATTTCCCGCAACGGAGCGTTGACCAAGAAAGTATTGCGTGAAAACGTCAGTGATGCGTAAGCCAACACTGACGCAAGTCGCTTCGATACCACGTCCATGGCATCCAAATCTTGGACGATCCTGTCCGGGCCGGGAATGGTTGTGCCGGCGGTGCAGGCTTCAATCATGCGTATGACTGGGGCAGGTGATAACAGGGATGGCGATGATGCTCAGGCCTTTATGCCTTTGGATGCCAGGCACTGCGCAATATCCAGGAACGCATGCACCATCGGATCGTTCGCGTCGTCACGGTAGATGGCCCATACGGCAGTGGCCGCCTCCGTGTTCGCCAACGGGCGGTACACCACGTTCTCCACTTTCATGCGCTGGATCGAACCAGGTAGCACGGCCACGCCGAAACCACCTGAAATCAGCCCGATGATGGTGGGCAGCTCACGCACTTCATACAGGATATGCGGACTGAAACCCGCCCGTGCGCAGAGCGCGATCACTTCGTCATACAGCCGCATGCCAAGATGGCGCTGGTAGAAGATGAAATCTTCGCCAGCCAGCTCGCAGATGTTGACGGGACCTTCCGCTGCGGCCAATGGATTGCTCGCATGCATGACGACGGTGAGCGAATCCTTGAACAGCTCGATCGCCTTGATGTTGTCCGGCAAGGCATCGGGCCGGATCACGCCCACGTCGATCAATCCCTGTTCCAACGCATCGATCTGCTGCGAGGTGGCCATTTCATGGATCAGCAGGCGCACGTCGGGCAGACGTTCGCGAAAACGTGCCAGCACGCGCGGCACCACCACGGTGAACGGGCCGGAAGACACCAGCCCCAGATGCAATTCGCCTAATTCTCCGCGCTGTGAACGAGCCACGGATTCGGCCGCGCGTTCGGCCTGCGTAAGAATAGTGCGTGCGCGAGGGAGCAGGGCGCTGCCGGCCGCGCTCAAAGCAATGCCGCGTCCCCTGCGCTCGAACAACTTCGCGCCCAGGCGCGTTTCAAGCGCATGAATCTGCTGGCTGAGCGGTGGCTGCGAAATGCCTAATCGTTCGGCCGCACGACCGAAATGCAATTCGTCGGCCACGGTGACGAAGTACTTCAGATGCCGCAGCTCGAGGTAATCATTCGTCATGCGTATCAAGCCATTCGCTTTGCTGTATCGATCTTAGCAAGCCGTACAACTAATCTTCACTTCCGGTGGCGATCCCCCAAGACCATAGGCTGCCACACATCTCTGCGATGCCCTCACTTGCCGGGACGTCATTCCCGCGAAAGCGGGAATCCATCTTCGCTTTTCGCGCAAGAGCAACATGGATTCCCGCTTTCGCGGGAATGACGGCAAGGGAGAACTGAGCATCCGCAAAGGGCGTGCAGTTACCTAAGTCCAAGGCGCTACACAAGTTCCTTTCGTCGTCCCGACGAGCCATCCCTGGAGCCCATCCCCATGCTAAGGATCGTACGGCTTGCGCTGGAGCGGCCTTATACCTTCGTCGTTCTCGCGCTGCTGATCCTGATTGTCGGGCCATTGGCTGCCTTGCGCACGCCAACCGACATTTTTCCGGATATCAAGATCCCGGTGATTGCGGTGGTATGGACGTACACCGGCCTGCCGCCGGACCAGATGGCCGGCCGTATTGCCTCGCCGTTTGAGCGCGTGCTCACCACCACGGTGAACGACGTGGAGCATATCGAGGCCAAGTCGATCGCCGGCTACGGCATCATCAAGATCTTCTTCCAGCCCAGCGTCAACATTGCCACTGCCAACGCACAGGTGACGGCAGTCGCGCAGACGATGCTCAAGCAGTTGCCGCCGGGCATTACCCCGCCGCTGATCCTCAACTACAACGCCTCGACGGTGCCGATCCTGCAGCTTGCGCTATCGGGCAAGGGTCTTAGCGAACAGAACCTGGGCGACTTGGGGCTAAACATCCTGCGCCCGCAGCTCGTTTCGGTCGCCGGCGCGGCAATCCCTTATCCCTATGGCGGCAAGACGCGCCAGGTGCAGATCGACGTCGATTCTGCGGCACTGCAGGCGCGCGGTTTGTCGGCGCAAGACGTGGCCAATGCGCTGGCCGCACAGAATCTGATCATCCCGGTTGGCACGCAGAAAATCGGCACGTTCGAGTACACGCTGAATCTCAACAACTCGCCGTCCGACATCAACGAACTGGGCAATCTGCCGATCAAGCAAGTGAACGGCACCACCATCTACATCCGTGACGTGGCCCACGTGCGCGACGGCGCGCCGCCGCAGACCAACATCGTGCACGTGGACGGCAACCGTTCGGTGCTGCTGACCATCCTGAAGAACGGCTCGGCGTCGACGCTGGCGATCGTGTCCGGCATCAAGCAGCGCTTGGCCGACAGCAAGGGCATTCTGCCGGATAACCTCAAAGTCACGCCCATCGGCGATCAGTCGCTGTTCGTGCGCGCTGCCATCACCGGCGTGGCGCGCGAAGGCGTGATCGCCGCGGCGCTCACCAGCCTGATGATCCTGTTGTTCCTGGGCAGCTGGCGTTCCACCGTGATTATCGCCGTGTCGATTCCGCTGGCGATTCTTGGCGCCATCGCGCTGCTGTCGGCCTTCGGCGAAACGCTCAACATCATGACATTGGGTGGTCTGGCGCTGGCGGTCGGTATTCTGGTGGACGATGCCACCGTCACCATCGAGAACATCAACTGGCACCTTGAGCACGGCAAGGATGTGGAAACGTCGATCATCGACGGCGCCAAGCAGATTGTGACGCCGGCCTTCGTGTCGCTGTTGTGCATCTGCATCGTGTTCGTGCCGATGTTCTTCCTGGATGGTGTGGCACGTTTCCTGTTCGTGCCGATGGCGGAGGCGGTGATCTTCGCGATGGTGTGCTCGTTCATCCTCTCGCGCACGCTGGTGCCGACGATGGCGAAGTTCCTGTTGAAGCCGCATACACCGCATGTCGACGAGCAGGGCAAACATGCAGCGCCATCGCGCAATCCGTTGGTGCGCTTCCAGCGTGCCTTCGAGGCACGTTTCGAACGTATCCGCGCGACGTATCACGGCATGCTGGATCTGGCGCTCGCGCATCGCCGGCCGTTCGTGCTCGGCTTCCTTGCTTTCGTGCTGGTGTCTTTTCTGCTGGTGCCGTTCCTGGGCCGCAACTTCTTCCCTGATGTGGACGGCGGCCAGATCCTGATGCACGTGCGCGCGCAGGTCGGCACGCGCGTGGAAGAAACCGCCAACCTGTTCAACAAGATCGAGGGCACTGTGCGTGCAGTCATTCCGCCCAAGGACCTGGGCACGGTGGTGGACAACATGGGCCTGTCCAGCAGCGGCATCAACACCACGTACAACAACACCGGCTTGATCGGCGAGCAGGACGGCGACATCCAGATTGCCCTCAACGAAGGCCATCGCCCCACGGCCGAATACGTGCGCAAGTTGCGCGAGCTGCTGCCGCGCCAATATCCGAGCGCGACGTTCTCGTTCCCGCCGGCGGATATCGTCAGCCAGATCCTGAACTTCGGTTCGCCTGCGCCGATCGATCTGCAGATTCGTGGCCCGAACCTGGCAGCCAACTTTACGTACGCGAACAACCTGCTTGGCCAGATCAAGCGTGTTCCGGGCGTGGTCGATGCGCGCATCCAGGAATCGCAGGCCAATCCCGCCTTCGACGTCAACGTCGATCGCACGCAGGCGCAGTTGCTCGGCATCACTGAGCGCGACGTCACCAACAGCCTGGTGGTGAACCTGGCCGGTTCCAGCCAGGTGGCGCCCACGTTCTGGCTCAATCCGGTCAACGGCGTGTCGTATCCGATCGTGATGCAAACGCCGCAGTACGCGCTCGACAGTCTGGCGCAGCTGCGCAATCTGCCGGTCAATGGCAGTAACGGGCAGGAGCAGGTCCTGGGTGGCCTGGTGACGCTCAAACGCAACGATACCAACGCAGTGGTCGACCAGTACGACATCCAGTCGGTGGTGCAGATCTATGCCGCCACGCAGGACCGCGATCTTGGCGCCGTTGCGGCCGACGTGCAGAAGCTGATTGACAACACAGCCAGCCAACAGCCGAAAGGTTCGCACGTCGTGCTGCTTGGCCAGGTTCAAACCATGAACAGCGCCTTCTCAGGTTTGCTGTTCGGCTTGCTCGGCGCGGTCGTGCTGATCTATCTGTTGATCGTGGTGAACTTCCAATCGTGGAGTGATCCGTTCGTGATCATCACCGCGCTGCCTGCCGCATTGGCCGGCATCGTGTGGATACTGTTCGCCACGCATACACCGCTGTCGGTACCGGCGCTGACCGGCGCGATCATGTGCATGGGCGTGGCTACCGCCAACTCGATCCTGGTGGTGAGCTTCTGCCGCGAACGTCTAGCCGAGCACGGGGATGCCACGCTGGCGGCGCTCGAAGCCGGCTTCACGCGCTTCCGTCCCGTCTGCATGACCGCCTTGGCCATGATCATCGGCATGGCGCCGATGGCGTTGGGCCTGGGCGAGGGCGGTGAACAGAACGCACCGCTTGGTCGCGCGGTGATCGGCGGCCTGATTTTCGCCACCGGCGCCACCCTACTGTTCGTGCCCGTGGTGTTCAGCATCATTCATGGACGCCAAGCGTCCAAGGCCATTCGTGCTTCTGGAGAACCTGGTTATGTCGTCTGAAGCAACCCTTCATCCTTCGCAGAAGCTATCCAAGCGTGGCTTGCACCTCGCCGGCGTCGTGATCGCCACCATCCTGGTTGCCATCGTGGTGATCGGCCTGATTACACGCGCGACGCAGGCGAACAGCTTGAAGAGCTGGACGCAGGAACAAGCCGTGCCGACCGTCAGCGTGGTGATGCCGGAACTCGGTAAAACCGGTCCGGTGCTGGATCTGCCCGGCCAGCTGCAGGCTTATACGCGTGCACCGATCTACGCGCAGGTAAGCGGTTATCTGAAAGGGTGGAAGACCGACATCGGTGCACCAGTGAAAGCCGGCGAATTGCTCGGTGAAATTTCCACGCCAGAACTCGATCAACAGCTGCAGCAGGCACGCGCGGATCTCGCCAGCACCAAGGCGAATGCCGATTTGGCTGCGGTAACGGCGAAGCGCTGGCAAGCCATGCTGAGCAGCGATTCAGTGGCGCAGCAAGATGTCGATCAACGCACCGCCGACTACACCGCCAAGCTGGCGCTGATGAAGGCGGCGCAGGCCAACGTGGATCGGCTGGAGGCGGCCAAGGCGTTTGCACGCATCGTTGCGCCGTTCGATGGCGTGGTGACGGCGCGCGATACCGACGTCGGCGCGCTGATCAATGCGGGCGGCGGCACCGGCCCTGAACTGTTCGTGGTGTCGGATATCCACAAGCTGCGTGTATACGTGCAGGTGCCGCAGCGCTACGGGCCGTCCGTTCGTCCTGGCAGCAACGCCGTGCTCATGGTGCCCGAATATCCGGGTCGCGAGTTCCATGCGCAGGTGGTCGCTACATCCAATGCGGTCAATACCACCTCCGGCACGACGCTGGTGCAGTTGCAGGTCGACAATGCCGACAATCAACTCATGCCCGGAGCTTTCGCCCATGTGCGCTTCCACCTGCCGGTCGATACCACTGCGTTGCGCGTACCCGCCAGCTCGCTGATTTTCGACAACGGCGGTTTGCGCGTGGCGACGGTCGGCACCGGTGACAAGGTTGCCTTCAAGCAGGTGAGCATCCTGTTCGACTACGGCAAGACGGTGGAAATCGGCAGTGGTCTCAGTACCGATGACCGCGTCATCGACAGCCCACCCGATGGCATCAAGGACGGCGATGTCGTGAAGCTGGCCACGGATGACATGAAGCTTGCCACCGAAGACACAACGGCCAAGCCGCATGAAAAAGCTTGAGTCTTTTCTTTCCGTGATGGTCGCTGTCGCGCTTGGCGGTTGCTCGCTGGCGCCGGCCTATCAGCCACCGGCCACGCCGCAAGCACAGGCTTATCGTGATGTTGGCCCGTGGGTGAATGCACAGCCTGCCGACCAGCTGTCGCGCCAGAGCTGGTGGCGGCTGTACAGCGATGCCGAACTGGATACGTTGCAAACCAAACTGCTGGCGAGCAATGCCGATCTGGCTGCCGCCTTGGCGCACTACCAGCAAGCGCAAGCCTATGCGATGCAGGCGCGCTCTGAGTTGTTTCCGCAGATCGGCGCCGGTGCCACCGGCGTACGCCAGCGCGAGTCCGATCATGCACCGCCACTGCGCAACGCTTCCGCACCAGCCGATTACAACAGCTACACCGTCGGCGCGCAGGCCAGTTACGAAGTCGACCTGTGGGGCCGCGTGCGCAACACGGTCGAAGCAGGGCGCGACAATGCGCTGGCCGCGCAAGCCGATCTCGCTTCCGCGCAACTGAGTTTGCAGGCCGAGCTTGCCGACAGTTACATGCAGTTGCGCGGCCTGGACCAACAGATCGAGCTGTTGCAGCAGACCATCCAGGCGTACGAGAAAGCGCTGAAGCTCACACAGACCCTGCACGGTGGCGGCATCGTGTCCGGCCTCGACGTATCGCGTGCACAGACACAGCTTTCCGATACGCGTTCGCAGTGGTCGCAGACGCTCGCACAACGTGCCCTGATGCAGGACACGATCGCCGTGCTGGTCGGCGAGAACGCCGCCAACTTCAGCCTGCCGGCCATCACCGAACCGGTTCCGGTGCCCGTGGTGCCGCTCGATGTGCCTTCCACGTTGTTGCAACGCCGTCCCGACGTGGCTGCTGCAGAACGCCGCGTAGCCGCCGCCAATGCCGGTATCGGCGTTGCACGCGCCGCGTGGTTCCCGTCACTCACGCTCAATGCGCAAGGCGGCTATCAGAGTACTGGCTGGGCCAACCTGCTCACGGCAGGTAATCGCATCTGGGCACTGGGACCAACGCTTGCCCTGGATCTGTTCGACGGCGGTTACCGCAAAGCCACCATCCAGGCTGCCAAGGCGAAGACCGATGAAGCCGGCGCCACCTACCGCGGCGTCGTGCTGACGGCCTTCCAGCAAGTGCAGGACAACCTCGCGCTACTCGATCACCTCGGCACCGCCAGCGCCAATCAGAAAGATGCTGCCGACGCCGCCCAGCATGCGCTGGACCTGTCGATGAGCCAGTACAAGCATGGTGCGGTTAGTTACCTCGATGTAGTGCAGGCGCAGACGGTGGCGTTGCAAGAAAAACGCGGTTTGCTCGATCTGGACACACAGCGTTTGCGCGCCAGCGTGGAATTGATCCGTGCGCTGGGTGGCGGCTGGTCGGCTGAACAATTGGCGCAGAAGTAACGTAGGTTGGGGTGCAAACCCCAACATGGCCATGCTTGTGGCCGCACCCAATGTTGGGGTTTGCACCCCAACCTACGAATTGTCATCCATACAAATTGTCATCAAATTGCCGCCGTAGGCACGCCAAACTCGACGATGCGCTACCCAAACAGGGTCGCCGGCACCGGTTCATCTTGCCGGTGCCGACCGCATTGCAACGGCGGAGGAACCATGCGGATCCTGGTGGTGGAGGACGATCTCGAAACGGCCGCCTATCTGAAAACCAGCCTCTCCGGCACGGTTGAAGCCGTCGATTGCGCGCACGATGGCTCTGCCGGTTGGCGGCTGGCGCATACCGGCGATTACGATCTCCTGGTGGTCGACCGCATGCTGCCGCACATCGACGGCGTCTCGCTGGTGCGTCATTTGCGTGCGGAAGGCAAGCACATGCCGGTGCTGATGCTTTCGGCCTTGGGCGAGTGCGATTCGCGCGTGGAAGGGCTGGAGGCGGGCGCGGATGATTACCTGGGCAAACCTTTTGCGCTCAGTGAGCTGAAGGCGCGCATCGGCGCGCTGGCGCGCCGGGTTCCGCCACTCGATACGCACACGCGACTGTGCGTGGCTGACCTGCAGCTGGATTTGCGTACGCGCGAGGTGTACCGCGCGCAGCAGCCGATCGAATTGCAGCCGCGCGAATTTCGCCTGCTGGAATACCTGATGACGCAAGCCGGCAAAGTGGTGACGCGTTCCATGCTGCTTGAGCATGTGTGGGAATTTCATTTCGATCCGCAAACCAGCGTGGTCGAAACCCATATCAGCCGCCTGCGCGCGAAGATCGATCGCGGCTATGCCGTGCCGCTGCTGCATACCATTCGCGGCACTGGATATTGCCTGCGTGCGCCCGACTAGCTTCATCCGTACGGCGACTTTTCGCATGGCTGTGCTGCAAGCCATGCTGTTCGCGTGTGTCGTCGCCGGCCTGTTTGGCCTGGTATGGCGTGAAATCCATACGTATGTAGCCGATCAATTACGCATCGCCGTGCAAATGGAAACCGCGAGCCTGCGCGAAGCGGCGCGCGACGGCATGCTCGAGCCGCAGATCCGGCAGCGTTTGTCGGTCAAGCAGGAAGGTGCTGATTATTACTTGCTGAGTGACGAACACGGACAGCGCGTGGCTGGCAATCTGCTGTTTCATCCCACCACCGCCGGCTGGCAACGCGTACCGATTCACGACACGATCGGCATTCACGCGCATCACGCCTCACAGGTGGACTTGTTGGTAACGCCATTGGACGGCGGACGCTGGCTGACGGTAGGGCGGGACAACCGCGACATCGGCGAGCTCGACGAAAATCTCGGGCGCTACTTCTTCGTGAGCGTCGGTGCGGCGATGTTGTTCGCCCTGTTTTCAGGCGGTATTGCCGGACACGTGTTCGTGAAATCCGTCGACAACCTGAGCGCGCGTGCCGAACGCATCGTCGCCGGCGAGGAAGCCGGTCCCTTGCGCCTGAAGCGGGGCAGTGAGGAATTTGTTCAGCTGGCTGGACGGCTCAACCGCATCCTCGAGCGCATGCACACGCTGATGGAAAACATGCGGCAAGTGTCTAACGACATCGCGCACGATCTGCGCACACCGCTTACCCGTTTGCGCCAGCGCCTGGAATCGGCATGCGATGAGCAGCGCGAACCGGCGCAGCAACGCCAGGCCATCGAAGGTTGCATCGCGGAAGTCGACCATGTGCTGGCCACCTTCGGCGCGCTGTTGCGCATTTCACGGATCCAGGCACGGGAACGCAAGGCAGGTTTCTCCGCCATGGATCTGTCAGAGCTATTCGTATCGATGGCCGAGGTCTACCGGCCGGTGGCCGAAGATGCCGGACGCAGTGTCGATGCCAAGATACAACCGGGGCTTGCCTTCAAGGGTGATCGCGCACTGCTTACGCAAATGCTCGCCAACCTGATCGAAAACGCAATTCATCACACGCCGACGGGAACACGCATCACGGTTTCGCTGATGCAGACCATGCAGGGCGTTGTCGGCTGCATCGAAGACACCGGTCCCGGCATTCCATCGGGAGACCGTAAGCGCGTGTTCAACCGCTTCGTGCGCCTGGACAGCAGTCGCACGTCACCCGGGAGCGGCCTTGGCTTGGCATTGGTGGCAGCTATTGCCGAATTGCACCGCATACCGCTGACCCTGTTGGATCGTCAGCCGGGATTGGCAGTCGAAATACGCTTCACATAGGTTGGGGTGCAAACCCCAACGTTGCCATGCTCGCGCTAGCGCCATGTTGGGGCTTGCACCCCAACCTACGTGAAGCTCAGCCGGAAGCTTACGAATCCGTATAGTGACTGCATTCTCGCTGTCATCGCGCCCGCCTACGTTGATGACTTCCGTGGTTAGTCCGGGTGAGGACTGCCCACGTGCCGTCAGCAGCGAGGAAAAAGTGATGTCTCTTGCACGTGCTTGCCGTAAGGCTCTGGGCTTGATGGTGTTGGCGCTGCCCACCGTGGTGCTGGCGGCGCCCAGCGGCGTCAATGGTCACGTCGAGGCGGCCAATACCCATGCACCTGTCGCGGGTGCCCACATTGAACTGCGCGAAGCTCAGCGCACCGCCACCACCGACCGCAACGGCAATTTCAGCCTAGCCAATGTGGCGCCGGGTGTTTACACCTTGGTGATCAGCGTGCCGGGGCAGGGTGAGCTGGAACGGCAAGTCACCGTGCAGGAGCGCAAGCCGGCGGTCGAGAATTTTGTGGTCGGCAACGCCGTGACATCGCTCGGTCAGGTGAGTGTGTTTGCTGCGGCTACGCCCGACGAACAGGCGCGCGCGCAACAGCAGCAAGCGCCAAACATGATCTTCGTGCAGCCGCAGGCCGCCATCGAGCGTTTGCCGGACGTGAACGCGGGTGAAGCCGTACGCCGCTTGCCCGGTGTTTCGCTGGAAACCGACACCGGTGAAGGCCGCTTCGTCAACATCCGCGGCCTGGACGCCGACCTCAACAGCACCACCTTCGACGGCGTGCGCATGATGCCTACGAACGTCGCCACGCCATCAGGTGGTGGCCGTGCCGTGGCGTTCGATTCCATTCCCGCGGGTCTGGTTGGTTCGCTGACTGTGACCAATACCAATATGCCTGACCAGGACGCCGAGGCGCTTGGCGGCACCATCGAAATCACCTCCAAGCAGATGCCCAAGGACAAGGACCAGTTCATCGACCTGCAACTGGGCACCGGCCTTGAGAATCTGCGCGATACACCGATCCACAATTACGAAATGACCGGCGGCCTGCGCTTCGGCCCCAGCGCCAACTACAAGCCGTTCACGGTCATCGGTACGGTGAACTATTACCAGGATCATCGTGCCATCGACGATGTCGAAGCAGGCTATGTCGATCAGCAGGGCGCAGGGGTGCCGGACAAGGCGTTTTCAGCGCTGGACCAGCGTTACTACAACTATCAGCGCTCGCGCCTGGGCTATGGCGTGGAATTCGACTTCCAACCGGATGAAGACAACAAGTGGTTCGCGCGTTACTTCGATGCCGGCTATACCGAGCGCAAGAGCCGCGACAATCTGATTTTCAATTTTGCCGGCGCACCGGTGGTCGATCCCAACAATCCGAATGGCCTGATCGACGATGCCGCCTATCAACGCGGCAATGAGCACGAAAAGGAAACCATTGATTCGCGCGTCGCCATGATCGGCGGCCAGAACGATTTCCACAGCTGGCGCACGGATTATCACGTGGCGATGTCGATCGGCTCGTACAACAAGCCGTACGACTACAACTCAACCTTCGTCAGCGGCAGCCCGAACCCCGGCAATCCCGATGGCTCCGGCCAGGCGATCATCGCGTACGACAACATCACGCGGCCTAATTACCCGAGCTACAGCATCCTGCAGGGACAGAACCCGGCCAACCCGAGCGGCTACACCCTGAGCGACTTCAGCAACGGCAGCGAACACGATCACGACCAGGAATACAACCTTGGTGACAACGTCACCGTGCCTACGCATTGGTTTTCGACCAGCACGGACGAATTCATCAAGTTCGGCGTGAATGCACGTGTGCGCAGCCGCCACAACGCGCAAGACAACTTCGACTACAACCCGCCGGCCTTGCCATTGTCCGATGCCATACAGGGCGGTCCGATCACCTACTACGACGGCCACTACGACATCGGTCCGCTGATCAATCCGCAAACCATCATCAATCTGCTCACCAGCAACCCCGGCATTTTCACGGAAAATACGGCGAATGATTTTCTTGCCGACCTGCAATCGCGGGGTCGCGACCGCGAGAACATCTTTGCCGGCTACGCCGAATACCAGTTCCAGCCGGTCGACAAGTTGAGCATTCTCGGCGGCGTGCGCTACGAGGCGACGCGAGCGCGTTATGAAGGCATGAACGTCATCACCAACAATGGCAATCTGGTCAGCTACTCGCCGAACATCACCCAGCGCAATTACGGCAATGTGTTTCCTTCGCTGCAGCTGAAATACAGCTTCCAGCCGGACCTGATCGGCCGCGTGGTGTATTCGAAGACCATCGCTCGCCCGGGTTTCCAGCAGGTGACGCCCTCCACGCAGGTGGACGACGTCAACAATGTGGTGTCGCAGGGCAACCCGGCGCTCAAGCCCACCTACAGCGACAACATCGATGCCTCCTTCGAATACTACTTGCCCGAAGGTGGCCTGGCTTATGCGGGTTTCTTCGACAAGGAGCTGACCAATTACATCGTGCCGCTGGCGTCGGTCCAGACCATCAACAACCCGGTAGGCATCCTGGACGTATTCACGCCGGGCACATTGGTCACGTTCAGCAGCTATGAAAATATCTCTTCGGCATTCGCACGCGGTCTCCAGCTGGTCTATGTCGACCGCTTCCGCGGGTTGCCCGGTGCGCTCAGCGGCCTTGGCGTGAATACCAACTTCACCTACGTCGATTCCCGTATTCAGATCCATCCCGGCTTGTATTCGATGCTGCCGTCCACGTCGCGCGATACGGCCAACTTCTCGTTGACCTACGAGTATCAGGGCCTGCGTTTGGATCTTGGCGCTTATCACGAAAGCAAGAACATCTTTGCGCTGGGCGGGCCGCTGTACACCAACGCGGATGGCACGCCGTCGAGTGTTTATGCCGATCAGTATTCGTCAGCGCGCACGTCGCTGGATTTCGGCGCCAGTTATGCCTTCAACGACACTCTGTCGGTGTACTTTGGCGCAAAGAACCTCACCAACACCAAGCTGCGGTTTACGGAAACTTCCAACGACAACCGCCCGATTCAGCGCGAGTTCTACGATCAAACCTTTACGGCCGGTGTGCGCATCCACCTCTGATGCGCACGCCGCGCAGGTTGGGTGCGAACCCTGATATCTCCACGGTTTTTTCCGTCCACCGCGGCACATTCCGCATTGGCCGAAATGAGAGTCGTAGGGGAAGCGTATTTTCATCGCGTGGCCGCCGGCACGCTGATCTACGCGTGCCAAACCCATGCAACAATACGCGGATCCTCGCAGGAGTCCCGCATGACCACCAAGCCCAACGCCGACACCAGCATCAACAAGGAAGGCGGCACGGATGCAGTCAACCCGCCGGGTGGCATGCATGGTCCGCATCACAGTGCCTTGGATATGGAAGAAATCGCCGCTCACGACGAAGCGCAGCACGAAGACGCGCTGCGCAACTCTTCCTTGCGAGTGCCGCGTTAGTTGATCGCCGTGTTGTCGGACAGCTGATCCGGCAGCACGAATTGAAAGCCACGCTGCTCGAGCTGGGTGAGCATGTCATCGAGCACGGCGGCAGTGAGAGGCGTTTCGTGCATCAGCAGAATGGACTGGTCTTCCGTCTGCGTAAGGCTGAAATACATCATTTGTTCGGGCTGTTTGACCCAGCTGTCTTCACTGTTGGCGTTCCATAGCACCTGTTGCATGCCGAGCGACTTCACCACGGTGGTAATCGCTGGCGTGGTCGAGCCGAACGGCGGCCGGAAATAGTTGGGGCGTTTGCCGGTTACGTCGGCGATGCGCTGGTTGCAGCTTTCGATCTGATTCCTGATGTCGGGCTGCGAAAGCTGCGCAAGATTCGGGTGATCGTACGTGTGGTTGCCGATCACATCGCCGGCGCTCTCGAACTTGGCAAGCTCGCCGCGCGTATCGTTATTGATGTGGCTGCATACCAGGAAAAACACGGCATGGGCATGATGCTTCTGCAGCGTTGCCAGGATCTGCTCATCCAGGCCGTGGCCGTAAGGGCCGTCATCGAAGGTCAGCACCGCATATTTGCGGCCGGCCAGCATGTCGCTGACCTTGCGCAAGCTGAAGCTGCTCGCGTGCTTGATGCCGTTCATTTCCGGATCGAGCACGAAACGCGGCGTCGCCATGTGATACGCGGTCAGCAACATCGCGTAAAGCACGAACGTCATCAATATTCCGCAAAGTGCGACATAACGGCGGTAGATATACAACGCCAACATCATGGCAGCTTACTCATCAGGTAGAGTCGTCACTCACCGCGCCTGCGCGAAAAGCCGGCGCCGGGAGTCCTGCCAAAGGTCGTAGTGTCCGTGCCCCTGATTCATCGTCTTACGTCGTTGGCAACGGCGTTGATGCACGTGCCATGCCAAGGCATGTTAACCCTGCCTCCAGGATGTCAGGAGCGGCCTTCACATCGCGAAGACGTGACGAATTTGACAAGAAGATCTTCGAAGGCAATCGGCGCTCGGCACCGTCCTTCACATAGCTGACTGCGGTGGCCTGCTGTGACTTGTGTAGAAGACGTGAAGATGTGACACGCCGTGTCTGTTAGTGCCCAACACGCCCCAGCCGCAGATCCGCCTGCAGCATGAATTCCCGCCCATAAATGTTGTAGTTCAGGTCGTTGAAATAGGGATATTGCACGTAGCCCATATCGTTGGGCGGCATCTTGTTGGCGAGGTTATTGATCAGCAGGGATAGCGCAAGGTTGCGAGTGGGGTGATAAGTGGCGCTGGCATTGAGGGTGATCCACGGGGATACGCGGGCTGCGCCAAGCGAGCCGATGCCCACGTTGGTGGCGACATAATTGGGCGATGGCCCGTAGCGGTGTCCATACACCGTGCTGCTCCATCGCCCACCCGGGCTGGTCCATGTGATGCTCCCGCTGGTGATGCTCTTGAATTCCGTGCTGTACAGCGCGTTGGCAAGCTGGTTGATCGGTGCCTGGCCCGGTGCAAGCTGATAGGTGTGGTGCAGCATGTCGTTGTAATCGAACTGCAGCGTGACCATGCCGAGATGAAAGAGGGCAAAGCGGTAGCGTGCATTGCCCAGGATGGATTTCGTCACTTCATTGGCGAGATTCGCGTAATACGTAGTGACACTGTCAATCGAGCCATGGCTGCCTTGGCGCTGCACCTGGTTGAGCGCAGCACGGCATGCGGCCGAGGTGGCGTCAAGCTGGCCGAGCAGGCATTGCGCATCCGTGCGCAGCAGCAGATCCACATCCTGCTGCACCACTTCATTCTGAATGGCGATGTGCAGGTAATCGAGGCTGAGATCGACGCCATCCATCGGTGACCACACCACGCCGGTGGTCCAGCTTTGTGCCGATGTGGGCTGCAGCTTCGGATTGGCCAGCGTCGTGCCTTGGATGTTGTATTGATAAGCCGTACCGCAGGTCGCGCTGTGCGCTTGGGCGCAGAAGTAGTAGTCGGTGGCGGTCGTGTAGAAATCCGTCGGCCCCAGGAAGATGGAAGAAAGATCCGGCGCCTTGAACGAGGTGGTGTAGTTGGCTCGCAACAGCAAGCTATCCACGGGTCGGTATTCCACCCCCATCTTGTACGTGAACTTCCGGCTGTCGCCGCTTCGGTCGACCGAGTAATAGTCGTAACGGCCGGACAGATCCAAGGTCAGTGACTTCAACAGCGGCAAGTTCAATTCAAAGGCGGTCGCCGCGTGGAACCGCTGTCCGCCACCACCGGTGGCCGCATGCTCGAAGATGTCGCCTTGTGTGAATAGCGGATTGAGCGGCTCGTACCACGCTTCGCTACCGCCCTCGGCCAGCACGGCAAACCCCGCGTCGCCGCCCGGCAGCGCAAACAGCGATGCATTGCTGAGCGTGGCGCGCGTATCGTTGATCCAGGTATTGCTGAATTCATCGACGCCGCGTGCGAAGCTTGCATATTGCGCGGGCGTGATGGGCCGAAAGAAGGCCGCATAATCAGGGTTATACATGTTCACACCGCTTTGCGGATCGACACCTACCAGCGGCCCGAGCATGTTTCCGAAGACCGCATCGATCTTCGATTTGATCCACAAGGGTTCGACCACTTCGGTGCGGTCGCCAGTGCGCAGGTAATAGATATCCCAATCCCAGCCCGAATCGCCCCAGCGTCCGTTGGCGCCGATATCGGCCTGGTAGAGCAGATCATTCTGCCGATCCATCTGTCCCACCACGCCACCAGGCATTTCTTCCGGCGCAAAGGATTTTTCGAAATACAAGTAATGGCCAGTGGTGGCGTCTTCGACCAATTGGTGCGGAAAATCGTCAGTCGCCCAATCGGAAACACCCGGGAACCAACGCTGCTCCTGCCAATTCACCATCGCGTCGCCATAAAGCCGGACGTGGTCGGAGACCTTGTAGGCAAGCTTCAGCATGCCATCCACATTGCGCAGCTGATTGCTGTATGTCGTGTAGCCATCGACCTTGCGAGAGCCGCAATACGTACCTGGAGGGCTAGGCGGCTGCGCGGGGAAAGGCATCGTGCTGCCACCAAAAAGCTGACTGGCACAACCGTTCGGTGGCGTTAGATTGCCAAGCGCGTTACCCGTAAACGTATGAGCCGTGCCGTAGTCGAGAACGGCAGCCTGCAGCCCCGGCACGCTATCGTTGGCCGTCAAGGAACGCTGATAACCCCAAATCGGCGATGCGCTGTCGAATTCGAGCGCGCCGAGCACGCGCCACTTTCCGAAATCATGGCCATACACGCCGCTGATGCGTTGATTGGCGCCGCCGCTGTTGGAGTAACCGCCGGCGCGCACCGATATTTCCCCACCATCCAGGTGCGATTTGGTGACGATGTTGATCACGCCGCCGATCGCTTGCGAGCCATAGATCGATGAAGCACCGCCCGGCATCACATCGATATGGTCGATGAGGCCCACGGGAAAATTCGCCACGCTGGCGAAGTTGATGCTGCCGTTGTAGAGGCGTCCAAAGTTCGCCACCGGTTTGCCGTCCAGCAGAATCAGCGTGAACTGCGGCCCCAGTCCGAACAGGCTCACCGGCTGGGCGCCCTGCGTGAATGTTCGTGCCGCTTGTGGCCCTTGCACCGAACCGGTCGCCAGCACCAGGTTCTGCAGCACGTCGGACAAGTTGTTGAAACCGCGCGCACGGATGTCGGCAGCGGTAATGGTGATCGTGGGTGTTGCCGTCTGGATGTCGGCGTTGCTGATCAATGAGCCGCTAACGGTGACGGTGTTGAGCGTCTTGGGTTGTTCGACAACGGCGTGCTTGGCCGCCGCCGCTTCGGACGGTTGATGAAGCGCCGCGACGGGCTCCAGCACGAAGGTGGCGGCATTGATGGATTTCCAGCTCAGGCCCGTGCCGGCCAGCAATTGCTTCAACGCATCGGCCGGCAGCAGGCGCCCGGATACGCCGTGCGTGATCTTGCCAGCGACCAAGGCCGGATCGTAGACGAGCTGGATATCGCCTTGGGCGGCGAGCGCGTCCAGTGCATTGCGCAAAGGTCCGGCGGTGACGGTATAGGTTTGTGCCTTGGCCGTGGATTCGCCGGCAAGCGCCGGAGGCGGCATGGACATCACGGCAATGCCGCCAAACAGCAGCGGACGCAAGCATGCGACGCCGCGACGAAGCAGGGAGGCGGGCGCTCCAACGTGATCCCTGATGCGCGGCAAACGAATCCGCGGCATCCATCCCCCACTGCTCCCGCGCATTCCGCTCTTCAGCCTCCCCGTCCCATCCCCGCAAAGGGACATGTCCCCGCCCGCATGTCCGGGCAGTTCGATAATAGGGCAAGGCGGGACGTTCGTGCGGTCTCATCGCCATAAGCTAAGAGCCGGTCCGCGCGACGCGCACGGACCGGCTCAGGGCAGCCGCAGATGACAACCTCAGCGATGGATCGATAGAAAAAAGCTGAGCTTGCCGTCCCAGCCACATGGCCAAGCTTGGCACGCGTCCCTGCGTGCCCAAACTCAAGATCAGAACGTCAGGGTCCAGCTGTTGAGCGTGCCGTAGTCGCCGTAGTACTGCGGATCGTTGTCGATCACCTTCAGCTTCCACGTGCCATTGGCCGGTACCGACGAGGCATTTACCGTCCAGGTAGTATTGATGTTGCCGTCATCGCCGTAGTCGGGGTTCTGCAGCACGGCGTAGGCGCCGTTCGGTGCCACCAGCTCGATGGTCAGGTCGCCCGACCAGTTGTGCGTGATGTTGGCGTGCACCTTCAGCGCGGACGGTGCACTGCCGGACAGACCGCTCACCGCGATGCTGCTGGTAATGGTGGCGTTGTCGTTGATCACCACTTGCTTGGTGTTGCTGAACACGCCGCTGGTGCCACCACTGCTGCTGCTCACCGTCACCGACGTGGACTTGGTATTGGTCGCGCCGGTGCTGTCCGTGACGGTCAGTGTGACGGTGTAGGTGCCGGCAGCCGTATAGGTGTGGCTGGGGCTGGCCGATGTGGACGTGCTGTTATCGCCGAAGTTCCAGGCATACGAGCTGATCGTGGCACCAGTGTCGGTGGAGCTGTTGGTGAAGCTCACCGTCAGCCCGTTCACCGTATCGGTGAAGTTCGCCACCGGCGTGCCGGTGCTGCCGCCACCGCCGCTGCTCGTGCCGCCCCAATATTTGGTGACGTAAGCGTTGAACTTGGCGATGTCGAGGCTGCCCCAGCCGGTGGTGTTGTCGTAACCCGCGGCGGCGTTGTAGCCATAGCCGTTGTAACCGTTGTTGCCCGAGGTCACGTCATGCAGCGGCGTGGCGTCCTTCGGGAAGTAGGTGTACATGTTCTGCGTCGGCAGGCCGAGCGTGTTGTTGTTGGCCGATTCGACACGTGCCCACAAACCCACGAACAGCGGCGAGGCAAGGCTGGTGCCACCAACCTGCTGGTTGGCCTGGCCGTTGATCACGATCAACGCGCCCGAACTGGATGCGGCGTCGAACGCCACGTCAGGAAGCTCGCGCTTGGTGACCGATGCGCCGAGCGCCGTGCTCTGCCATGCGGGTGCGCTTTCGAACAAGCTCACGCCGCCACCGGTGGCCCACAGGCGTTGGTTGTTGTCGTTGTTGTTGGGATCGACGGCGGCCAGGCCTTCGTTCCACACCGTTTCACCGGACCACGTGGTGGTGCCGCTGGTACTCAGGGTGGTGCCGCCGACAGCGACCACGTTCGGCGACGTCGCCGGTTCGCTGACGCCATAGTGGCTGAGATCGATCTCTACCGTGCCGCTCGAATTGGCGATGTAGCCCGGTGCGCCTTCGGTCGGATCGCTCGACCACTGATACACGCCTGCGTCGCCCGCGGCGATCGAGAACACCTGACCCTGTGCAACCGCTTGCGCGAACACCTTGTCGTCCGCGGCCTGCGTGCCGGAGTTGTTGGCGGCGGTTTCGTCTTCGCCCAGCGATACGTTGATCACCTTCGCCACATTGTCGGTCACGGCCTTGTTGTAGGCGGCAGTGATGGCGGCATCGGTCAGCTGGCTGTCCTGGCTGTCGCCGTTGATCGCCGCATAAAAAATCAGCTGCTTCACGCCGCCGGACATGGCCACGATGTCCTGGCTGTCCAGATCCCATTCCGAGGGATCGCCGTCGTTGGCCAACGTGCCGCTGCCGCCTGCAACGGTGGCCGTGTTCACCGTCGCCAAGCCTGCGCTCTGGGTGAAGCTGTTCAAGTCGCTGATCGTCTGGGTCATGTCGCCCCAGGTGATGATGCCGACCACGGTGTCGGAAGCGGTCGGCGTGCTGCCGGCGTCATAGATCTTGGGAAAATCCGTGGGGTTGTGGCCCACGACGCCAGCGGCAGCTTGTGCCTTGGCGACATCGCTGCTGATGCGATGCGACATCACGTGCGGCTTGGCGTAATCCTGTAAGCCCAGCACGCCATCCACGATACCGCCGAGCGACTGCGGAACCGTCACGTCGGTGCTGTTGGCGAAATGCTGCTTGCCCTTGAAGCTGAAGGTCTTCATGTTGGCGTTGAACGCGGCATTCGCGTTTGCAGCGGTGCCGTCTGCAGAGACCAGCAAGTTGTTCGCCGCAACCTTGATGTTCTTGAAGCCGGAACTCTTCAGGTGCGTGACTACGGCCTGCACCTGTGCATCCGTCGGTGCGTATTGCGCCTTGAACTGCGCCGGCGTCAGAAAGTGATGGTAGTTGCTGCTGCCGGGCTGGTTCACCGACGCGAGAAAATTCTGCAGCTGATCAACATTGCGCAGATTGAGGCTGACTTCCACGTGCATCGCCTTGCTGGCTTCCAGCGGCGCGATTTGCGTGGCGTCGATGGAAGGATGTCCGGTCATCACCAGCGTGGAAAGGTTGTTGCCAACGTTTTGAATGCCGGCATGCGTGCGCGTGGCCACCCGCATGTCGGTGGCGTGCGCCGTCGACAGCAAGGCCAGCGACAAGGCTGCCGGCAACAGCAGTGGACGAATCCCCAAAAGCCCGAAATGTTTCGACATGTATGAACTCCCTCGATTTTTTAAGGGCGAACGAAGCCGATGCGGCTCGCAAGCCCCATGCGATAGTTGTTGCCGCACGTGCGGCAGGTCGATTCACAGCGATGCCCGGCGACGTTGAATGCACTGCACGACGGCTGCGTCCCCTCGATCCCTCCACGCAAGCCGTGTTGTAGCGTCGCCGGTTTTTAAGACGTGGGTGGAGAAGACAACCCTACCTGACAGGTGCAAGCTTGCTAGGAGTTTGCGTGATATGTCATGGACTGATACGCATGAAGCGCGAGCGATGTCGTGCGCAGGCATTAACATGATTCGCTGTCATATTTGCGAAAAAGGCGACACTCACATCGATGCTGTTTCAGCGCGAATCGTCATTCCGGCGAAGGCCGGAATCCATCGCCAGTACGAAGCATGGATTCCGGCCTTCGCCGGAATGACGTACGGTGATGAAATGCTTTGCGGCGGACTCTTAGGTGCGCGGCATTCGCGCTAGGTGAACCTTCAACGCAACAACACAACTTGCGTTTCACTCACCCGCTTCGCGCGAATCGCCCAACCCTGCTGCAGCAGCTGCAAGAACGTCTGCTGATCGTTGGTGCGGAAAATACCGCTGACATGGATGTTCTGCAGCGATGGATCGCCAATCGAAAGCTTCGTATGGCTATAGCGATTCATCTCGAGCACCAAGCGCGACAGCCGCCAGTCGTGCACGAACAGCTTGCCTTGCGTCCAGCCTTGCGCCTGCTGCAGATCGAGCGGATACACCGGCGTGATGCGTCCGTCTTCATCGAATGCCAGGCCTTGTCCACCGATCAGCGACGCGCTTTGCATCGCGCCGTCCGGTGCCCGCGTGGCAATGGCCAGCTTGCCTTGCAGTAGCGCCACATCGGTGGAGCCATCGTTGAGGCGCACCTGGAATTGCGTGCCGACGGCGGTGACGGTGCCGCTACCCGCATGCACCACGAATGGCCAGGCATGATTCCCATGCACGCTGAATTGCGCCTGCCCGTGCAGCAGATCCACGCGCCGCGTGCTTGAGCTATAGCTCACCGTGATCTGGGTATCGGTGTCGAGCAGGATCGACGAGCCGTCCTCCAACTGCACCGTGCGCTGCTGGCCTGCTGTGGTCGCATAGGCGGTGCTGGCCACGGCAGCGGGTGCCGCAAGCCAGCGGGGCAGGGCAATCACTGCAATGAGTATGGCCAGGCCGGCGGCCATGGCAGGGAGCAGCCAACGACGCGGCGCGCGCGTATCTGGCTCGGTACGCAGGGCGCGCCATGCTGCCGCCATGACGGCGGGATCCTTGACCGCCGCCTCGCTGCGCTTCCATAGCTGTTCCAGCTCGCGGTACGCCGCCGCATGCGCGGGATCGGCGTTGCGCCAACGCTCGAATGCGGCGCGTTCTTCCGCCGGGCAGTTCCTGTCGAGCAGGCGCGCGAACCACTGTTCCGCCTCGTCTTGCGAGCCGGTTGGTATCCGCCCGTTGGCATTTTCCCTGTCCATGCTCATTAAAACGTTTCCGTCGAAGAATCACCTACCTTGCGCCGCAAATGCGCAAGGGCAGTGGCCAGGTGTTTCTCGACCATCTTCACCGAGATGCCGCACCGGCTGGCGATCTCCGCATGGCTCATGTCGTGCACGCGCTTGAGCAGGTACACGCGCTGGCATTTGGGTGGCAGCTCCAGAATCGCCTTGGAAAGGCGCGCTACCTGCTGGTCGTAAAGCGCGCGCTGCTCGGGGGTGTGCTCGCCCGCGGCGATATCCAGGCCATCCAGCGCGACGTGGTCTTTGTTGTGATGGCTCAGGGCAACGCGGTACTGGTCGTGGGCCACGTTCACCGCGATCCTGTACAAAAGCTGTTTCCAGGCTGACGGCGGCTCCGACTCGCGATACCGCAGCAGTTTGGCCATGCTTTCCTGCGCCGCATCTTCCGCATCCTGCTCGCTGGCCGTGCGCGCACGCAGGAACTGCAGCAGGCCACGGAACTGGCCGCGCAGGAACGTTTCGAAACTATGCGTGTTGTCATGTGCTCCGATAGCCGGCATACCCGGCCCCCCGATCGGCGCACTCTCCCGCTTGTCTTTCATCCCCGTCTTCTTACCTGCCCCACTCAGCGTGGGACGAATGTGGCGCAAAACGGGGTGGTATGCAAATCGGGTGGTTGCCGTGGCCGCTGCTTCAAACGCTTGATTCCCTGCCTGGGAAGCACCTGAAGTACTCCCGTTGGCACCACTTCGGTTTCACAAGCCGGGGAGGATTTTGTCACACATGCCGATGCAAGCTTGATCCATCCAAGGTTGCGAGACGATGCCTCCGTGAACGTGGCAATACAGCTTGAAAAACATGAAGTGTCAGGCCTGGAAAGCGTGGCGGAAGGGCGCACGTCGGCCGTATCCGAATCGATCGCCTCGCGTTTGCTTGCCATGGGTTTGGTACAGGAACTGGGTGAAGCAGGACGTGGCGTGAGACTTCAACTCACATCCAAAGGTTTGTCCTTCATTCGTTCCAGCGACCAGTGACATCCGCTCAACTCAGAATCACGATTCCGCCAGGCAACGACGTGACTTTCGCACCGTACGCATCCTGGATCAGCGCAGCCACGTCGGCGAGTTGATTGAGCGAAAACCGCGCCTGTACTTTGCGCGCGGCAAGATCATCGTTGGCAAGGATGATCTTGCCCGGACGGTAGCGATTGATTTCACGCACCACGTCAGCCAACGACTGACCGTCGAAAATCAATACGCGCCGCCGCCAGGCCATCGTGACTTCAAGATCCGCCGGCATCACTTGGCCGACGCTTCCGTTCCCGAACTCGGCGCGTTGCGCCGTCTTGAGCACGGCGGTTTGTCCTTGATAGCGCAACGTGGTGGTGCCGTCCAATCCGGTGACTTGCACACCGGCGTCATCACAACGCACGTTGCACTTGCCCATGGTGCTGACATCGATGCGGCCGCCGCCGGCAAACACGCTCATCGGGCGCGTGTCCGGTGCAGTGGCCTTTATCTGGATTTCGCCGCTCAACAGATCGATGCCGGTGACCTGGCCGTTCGACTTGCGCAAGTTCATGGTGGTTTGCGTATTCATCTGCACCACGATGCCCTGGCCCAGATCCACTTCGCGCTGTTCACCCGTCGCGGTGCGATAGTCGGCCGCCATGTCGGACAGCGAGGGCCACAGCTGCAGCGGTGGATGCACCACCACCAGCGCAGCCGATGCGGCAACGGCCGCACCGAGAAAGGCGCGGCGACTCATCCGCGGCCGGCCTGCCGCGCGTTGGGCTTCGACCGCGCTGCGTGTCCGTTCGCTGGCCAGCCAGGCCTGCGTGGCCGGTCCCAGGTTTTCCCACAGACGACGGGTTTCCGCGAACGCTTCCACATGCGCGGCGCTTTGTCCGCACCAGTGCTCAAAGGCGCGCGCATCCTGCGCCGTGGCCGCACCCGACGTCAGGCGCAGCAACCAATGCTGCGCTTCCTTGTGCAGCGCGGCACGACGATGGGCCATGTGATCGAGTATCGGCATACCTCTATGACTCTTTTCCCGCGCCAGGACCGAACCGCTGAATCACTTTGCGATCGAGACGCTTGCCGCAATGTTCCAATGCTTTTTTCAGCTCCTTGCCCACCATGCGCACAGAGATACCGAACCGGCGGGCGATGTCCTCCTGCGATACATCCTCGACGCGGGCGGCAATCAGGATGGCGCGCTGGCGTTCGGTCAACTCGTCCAGTGCCCGTTCCAGTACGTGCACTTCCTGCTGGGCATGCACCACCCTGGCCGGATCCAGCATATCCGCGCCGACGTTCAACAGATCTTCCACCTCGGTGCCGGTGAGGTAGCGTGCTTCGGCGTGACGCTGGTCCGACGCGACGTTGATGGCCATGCGGAACAGATAGCCGGCCGGATTGCTCGATACGCAGGAACTGTCACCCATGCGTTCGATGCGCAGATACGTTTCCTGCAAGGCATCGTTGGCCAGTTCGTCGGAGCCCAGCCGGTTTTTCAGGCGCCGCCGCAGTTCCTGACGGCGCTCCATGAACAGGCGAAGCAGCGGTAATGACGAGGTTTCCATGGCTAAAGCCTCAATGCGCAGCCGGTAGCGCCGTGGCGCATACCGAAGCATCGTTCGCGTGTTCGGGCAGCAGCAGCAAGGTCATCGGTTGCGGCATGCCTGGCGGCGGCGGCTCGAGCACGAGCCGGTTCAACGCATGATGCAAGGCATAGTCACGCTGGCTGTCGATGGGGCTGAGCAACTTGGCTTTTTCGATGTGACCCGACGAAGCGATCCATATCTGCATGGCAAGCCGATACGTGCCTGGGCGCGTATCGTCGGATTGGCACAGCGCCGCTTCGATGGGTTTCTGGATTTTTCCTGCGTAGTGTTCGATCACGACTTCGCTTTCCTCCACCCCAAGGCTCTCCGGTATGTCACGCACCGTTCTGCCGACGGTTGCGTCCGGCTCCGCGCGCTTCAACGTGAACGCCTGGTCGCTGGAATACATCGCGACCAGCCCGGTCCCTGCGAGCAGCTTTTGTAATGCGTCGGTCTTGTTGAAACTCCCGTGCACGCCGGGAGATTGCCTGTCCTCCGCCAGCGTGTTGTCGACGAGCACCGCCTGTCCGGTGATCTCGCTATAGGTTCGCAATGCCGTCAGCAGCGGCTGCGGCGGTATGTCGAACGCGATGCTGTCATCGATGCGGAGCGGGCCGGCCCAGCCAGTCGAGGGCAAAGTTGCCTGAGACGCAGGGGAAGCTGTTTCCGCGGGAGATGCCAAGGGCAGCGTCAAACACCACACCCCACATAGAAGCCGCACACATGTAAACCGCACGCACGCAAACCGTGGGAATACGTAATCAAAACCCTTTGCTACGAAAGCGCTGCACGTTGTGTGGCCTCCTTGGACAAGTCATAGAGACTATGCGCGCAATATGACAGTGAATCGCGCGAAAACGTTTTTATCCCTCTCCCAAGGGGGAGGGTACCCGATGGTCTGTCGTGTGTCCGGACACATGACATCCACATGTCGAAAAACCCTGTCTACGCCCGCTCCATGAATTTTTCGTGACAAGGTTCAGTCCCGAAGTGAGAAGCGGGTCTATTCGGGCATGGATGTCGTGGACGGGCAGGGACGCCGCCTCAAATTTTTTGTTTCACGCGCAGCGCCCGGCGTTCGCGCGAGGGGACATTTTGACTCTTGCAAATGGACGGCCAAATGCCGTCGCGATCAGGATGTGCATGGCGTGATCAGGCAAACGAGACATCGGCTGCAAGGACCGCGAATGCCACAAGGACGTGGCAGGGGGACATCAAACACGCATCTGCCACGTGTTGTAGAGCCGACACGCTGCTGTCGTGATTCGGTTATCTGCGGCGCGGAAGCTTCGTGGCGCCGATCGGGAACATATCGGCGGCGCCTTAGGTCGACGCAAGCACGGGGCAGCGAATGAGCATGCGGCAAGGGGGAAGGATTCCGGCGCGCCTGGCGCGTCCGCTGACGGCACTGATCGGCCTTGCGCTGGCATGTCCGCTGGCCGCGCAAACGCATAATCAAACCGCGCCGGCCCCTGCGTCCGCGCCGGCCAAATTCCAGGTCAACGAATACCTCGTACGCGGCAATACGCTGCTGCAACCGGACGACATAGAAAACACGGTTGATCCCTATCTTGGCCCCGGGCGCAGCATGGATGACGTGCATGGCGCGCGCGACGCGCTGCAGAAGCTGTATCAGTCCAAGGGCTACCAGTCGGTGGTGATTGAGATTCCGCCGCAGCAAGTCAAGAACGGCGTGATCCTGCTGCAGGTGGCGGAAAACAGCATCGGCCGCCTGCGTGTAGAAGGCGCGAAGTATCACTCGCCGCAGGAAATCCGCGATGCGGTGCCATCGCTCGCGCAGGGCACCGTGCCTAACTTCAACCAGGTGCAGAAAGAGCTCACGGATCTGAACCGTCAGCCCGGCCAGCAGGTGGTGCCGTTGCTCAGTCCCGGCAGCATGCCGCAAACGATGGATGTGACGCTGAAGGTCAACGACACCTATCCGCTGCACGCCAGTGTCGAAGTCAACAACGACCATAGTGCCTACACGCCAGATTTACGCACCATCGCCACGGTCCGCTACGACAACCTGTGGCAGCTGGGGCAGAGCATTTCAGCCACCTATATCGTGGCGCCGCAGGACCGGCACGCCACCGAGGTTTATGCGCTGTCATACCTCGCGCCTTTGAGCAAGAACTGGAGCCTGCTCGGCTCCGCTTACAAATCCAACAGCAACGCCAACACGCTAGGTGGCACCACGGTGCTCGGCAAGGGCAATGCGGTAAGCCTGCAAGCGACCGATCAACTGCCGGTGCTGGGCGGGGATTACACGCAGATGGTGTCCTTCGGCGTCAGCCGCAAGCATTTTGAACAGAACATCACGCTCGGTGGAAACACCTTGCAAGCGCCACTGACGTACTACCCGCTGTCGGCCGCTTATACCGGTCAGCGCACGACGGACAAATCCACCACCAGCCTCACCTTCACCGGCACCTTCGGCTGGCGTGGCGTAGGCAGCAGCAATCAGGCGTTCGATAACCAGCGTTACAACGCGCGCGACAACTTTGCGGACCTGCGGTTTGATTTCAACTACGTGCACAGTTTTGCCGGCGATTTTGCCGTCGCGACGCGAGCCAGCGCGCAAGCCAGCGACCAGCCGCTGATTTCCAGCGAGCAATTCGCGGCCGGCGGCATGAGCAGCGTGCGCGGTTATCTGTCGGCGGAAGAAACCGCCGACAACGGTGCCATCGCGTCCGTCGAGTTGCGTACGCCATCGATCCACGCGTGGGTCGGATCGTTCGCTGACGACTGGCGTTTCCACCTGTTCGTCGACAGTGCGCGCCTGATGTTGATCGATCCGCTGGCCGAGCAGCGCGGACGCTTCACCTTGCTCAGCACTGGCGTCGGTACGTCGTTCACCGTTTTCCACGACCTGAGCGGTGACGTCGAATACGCCTACCCGTTGCGGGCCGGCGTGCAGACCAGGGCGCACGACGGACATCTGCTTTTCAGCGTGAAAGCGGGCTTGTAACCAGTTTGCTGTAACCACTTTGCATCATCCGGATAGAGGCTCAACGACCATGCGGTACTTCATCCTTCTCTGCACGCTGTGCCTGCTGCTGGCGCCACGATTGAGCATGGCCAGCGAGGCTTCCTGGTGGAACGACGACTGGTCGTACCGCAAACCCATCACGCTGGATACGACGCCGAAGGGCGGCAATCTTGCGCAGCCGGCCGGTCGCATGCCGTTGTTGATCCGCCTGCATCCCGGCAATTTCCAGTTCGACGGCGTTGCCAAGACCGGCGCCGATCTGCGCTTTGTCGGTCCTGACGGCAAGACGCCGCTGAATTACCAGATCGAAAACTTCGATCCGGTGATGGGCGTGGCGCAGATCTGGCTCGACGTGACGGACCTGCCGGCCAACGGCCAGCAAACCATCTGGATGTACTACGGCAACACCAAGGCACCCATGTTCAGTGATGGCGCCGCTACGTTCGATGCGGATTACACCCTGGTCTATCACTTCGACGAACAGAGTGGCCAGCCGCCGAAAGATGCGACCGCTTACGGCAACAATGCGCAAAGCGGTGCACTGCGCACGATGGATGACGGCATCGCCGGCAATGCCGGACGCTTCGATGGCTCCAGTGTCGTCGCCTTACCGGCAAGCTCGTCGCTCGATATCAAGGATGGTGGCAGCTTTACCTTCAGCGCATGGATCAAGCTGGATGCGATGCCGGCCACGGCCACGTTGATCTACGGTCATCGCCAGGACAACAAAGCCCTGCTGATCGGCATCGACAACGGTGCACCATTCGTGGAAGTGGATGGTGGCAGTGCGCCGCAGCGTGCCAATGCCACGGCGCCGTTGAAGGCGGGCCAGTGGACGCATCTGGCGGTGACGGCCGGCAACGGGCAGGTGACGTTGTATGTGAATGGGCAGCCCGCTGCCAATCTCGCCGCTGCGCTGCCTGCCTTGAGCGGTTCGGCCACGCTCGGCGGTGATATCGCCAGCGCCGGCAATACGCCGGTGCCATTCGCCGCATTCGTCGGCCAGATGGATGAACTGCGTCTTTCGCGTGTGGCGCGCCCGGCAACGGTGATGGCCGCCGATGTGCTGACACAAGGCGCGGAGTCGAAGCTGGTGTCGTACGGCGAGGATGAAAAGAAATCCGGATTCGGCTTCGGCTACTTCGGCATCATCGTCAAGTCGGTGACGGTGGATGCATGGGTGGTCATCGCATTGCTGGGAATCATGGCGGTGATCTCCTGGCTGGTGATGTGGCAGCGCGGCAGCTACGTATCACGAGTCACGAACGCGAATGAACGTTTTCTGCATCGCTATCGCGAACTCGGCAGCAATTTGCTTGGCCTTGCCGGCAACCACGTATCGCCGGCGATCAAGGGTGAACTTACCGGTTCGTCGCTGTATCGCCTCTACGAAACCGGCACCAAGGAAGTATGGCGCCGCCGCGACGACGAAGGCCGGCTGGTGATCGCCTCCGAATCCATCGAAGCCATTCGCGCCGTGATGGATTCCACCCTGGTACGCGAGAACCAGGCGCTGTCACGCTCGATGGTGATGCTCACCATTGCGATTTCGGGCGGCCCGTTCCTCGGTCTGCTCGGCACGGTGGTCGGCGTGATGATCACCTTCGCCGCCATCGCCGCCGCGGGCGACGTGAACATCAACGCGATCGCGCCGGGCATTTCCGCTGCGCTGCTGGCGACGGTAGCCGGCCTGTTCGTCGCGATTCCTGCGCTGTTTGGCTACAACTACTTGCTGACGCGCAACAAGGCGGTCACCGCGAACATGCAGGTGTTCGTCGACGAATTCGTGACGCGCCTGGCCGAACTGCATCGCGCCGCCGATCTCTCTACGGTGGAAAGCTGAGGAGCGCGCCATGCAAGTCCAGGACGAAGACAAACCCTACGACGACATCAACATCACGCCGATGTTGGACTTGGCGTACGTGCTGCTGGTGATCTTCATCATCATGACCACCGCGGCGGTGCAGGGCATCAAGGTGAACCTGCCCAAGGCCAGTTCATCGGTGAGCCTGGCCAAGCCGCAGACCAAGGCGATCACCGTGTCCGACACCGGGCAGGTTTTTCTCGACGCCTTTCCGGTGACGATGGGCGAGCTCGAACAGCGCCTGCGCGAACAGAAAGCGCTCACGCCGGATTTCCCGGTGATCGTAAAGGGCGACTCCAACGTGCAGTACCAGAAAGTGGTCGACGTGCTCGACCTGCTGCGCCGTCTTGAACTCACGCAAGTCGGTCTGGTGACCGGCAAGCAATCCAGCTGACGAGCGCGCGCCATGTTCGAGCCCGGTTACCCAAAGCGGACACGATGGCAGCGATGGCGCGGACGCATCATCGCCATCGTGCTGTTGCTTGCTGCGGCATGGCTGGTGTGGATGCTGGCGGGCCACGAAGTGGGTGTGCGCCGTTCTGCACCGCGCATCGCCACCATCACGCCCTTGCCACCACCACCTCCGCCGCCGAAGGAAAAGCCACCGGAGCCGAAGAAGGTGGAAGAGATCAAGCAGGAAGTGCCCAAGCCCGAACCGGCCAAACCGGTGCAGGCGCCTAAAGCGCCCGATCTCGCCAAGCAAATCACCATCAACGGTCCCGCCCAGGCTGGCAACGATGCCTTCAACATCGGTGCGGGCGAGGGTGGCGGCATGGTCGGCAGCGGTGGCGGCACCGGCGTGGGCGGTTCGTCCTACGAGCAATACCTGAGCTACGCGTTGCAGGAAGCTGTCCAGCGCGACGACCGCACGCGCCGCCTGGTGTTCGACGTGCGCGTGAATCTGTGGCTCTCGCCCGATGGCGGCGTGACGCGCGTGGAACTGATCAAGCCCAGCGGTGTTGCGAAGACCGATAGCGCGCTGCTCGAAGTATTGCGCGGCGTGCGCATCGATACGCCACCACCCCCGAATTTGAGCATGCCGGTGCGCGTTGCCATGCGCGGCTATCGGCCTGGTTGAGGTTTTTTATGGAGAACATGATGAAGTCTCTCGCGCAGAAGCAAAATTTACTCTGCCGTCATTCCCACGGAAGTGGGAATCCATCTCGCTCCTGGCGGGAGGCAAACATGGATTCCCGCCTTCGCGGGAATGACGGCAAGGGAAAACCGACTCCCATGCACAAAAAGGCGCTATGCCTTGTTGTCGGCGTGTTGCTGGCAGGGCCGGCCGTCACGGCTTTCGCGCAGGACGCGGCACCATCAACCAACGCCACGATCAACCTGATCCACTTGATGGTGAAGAAGGGCTTGCTCACCCAAGGCGAAGCCGACGGTTTGCTCAAGCAAGCCAACGACGAAGCCATGCAGGCGCAAAAAGCCGCTGTTGCCGCGCCGACTGCTGTACCGGCGGACGGCGCGCAGCCGGGCGACGTGCGCGCCGTCTACGTGCCGCAGAACGTGCGCAACGAAATCCGCGAGCAGGTGAAGCAGGAAGTGATCGCGCAGGCCAAGAGCGAACACTGGGCCGAGCCGAATGCGATACCGGATTGGCTGGATCGCATCAGCTGGTATGGCGACGTGCACGTGCGCGATGAATCCTGGCTCTACAGTCGCAACAATGCGAATGACTTCATCGATTACGCTGCGCTCAATCGCAACGGACCGTTCGATATCAACACCAGCACGGCAAATGTGTACCCGCCGCTTCTCAATTCCACCCAGAACCGCACCAACATGCTGCGCCTGCAGGCGCATATCGGCATGAACGTAAAGCTCGGCGACACCATCACCGCGGGCGTGCGCATCGGTTCCGGCGGCGACAACAATCCTGTGTCGACCACCCAGACGCTGGGCGGCGGCTTGATCAAGAAAGACATCTGGCTGGATCAGGCCTGGATCCGCTGGCAGCCGAACAAGGATCTGTCGGTGACGGCCGGCCGCATGCCTGATCCGTTCATGGTCACCGACCTGATCTATTCCACCGAACTCAATTTCGACGGTGTCGCCGGGCATGGCGAACTGCCGTTCTCCGATGACCTGACGGCCTTTGCGACCTTGGGTGCGTTCCCGATCCAGTACACCGGCGGTACTACCGGTAACGAAGCGCCTGCCGAGGCAAGCAGCAACAGCAAATATTCGGACAACCGATGGATGAGCGCGGCACAGTTCGGCTTCAAATGGAAGTTTGCCGATGAAGCAAGCTGGAAGATGGCGCTGGCGTATTACTACTTCGATCGCATGCGAGGGCAACTGTCCGCACCCTGCTATCTCTACACCGGTATCAATTACTGCAGCACCGACGATACCGCTCCGGACTATATGCAGTGGGGCAATACCGTGTTCTTGCTGCGCGACATCGTACCTAGCACGTCGTCGCCGACCAACTACGCGCAACCGCAGTTCGTGGGCCTGTCGTACAACTATCACATCGCCGATTTGACCAATAAGATCGACTTCAAAGTCGGCGAAACGCCGATCGAGATCCAGGCCGAATACGAGCGCAACCTGGCCTATCACGCACGCGATGCCTTCGACCGCTATCCGGATGGGCTGGGCGTGCCGGTAAACAACTACCAGGGCAGCGCCACCTCGGGTGAAAACGGCCCGTACAAGAGCGGTCCGGTAGGCTGGCTGGTGCGCGGCATCATCGGTACGCCGCAGCCGATGGCCTTGAACGAATGGAATATCGCGCTGGGTTACAAGTACCTGCAGCCCGACGCGATGCTCGACGGCCTCACCGACCAGAACTTCCACCTCGGCGGCACCAATGCCAAGGGCTTCATCCTCACCGCGGATTACGGCATCGCGCCGCGTACCTGGTTGTCCGCTCGCTACTACGGCGCCAAGCAGGTGTACGGTCCGCCATTCACCATCGATGTGGTGCAGTTTGAAATCAGCACGAAGTTCTAAGGAATAACTGATGAAACGTGCAGCGACTTTCGTCATCTTCCTCTGCGCCGCGTTGGCCGGCAGCGTCCACGCACAAACGCTGGAGGAGCAATTGCGTTCGCAGCTTGCCGACGCACGCAACCAATTGCAGGACTTGCAAGGCCAGCAAGCGCAATGGCAGACGGAGAAAGCCAAGCTTGAACAGGAGCGCGACGCGGCGCGCAAGGAGGCCGATGCGGCGAAGGCGGAAGCGGGCAAGCATCAAGGCATGTCATCGCAGGATGCTGCGGCATTGGCTACCGAGCGCACCGCACGCGAACAGGCCGAGGCGCAGGTGCAGCAACTGCAAAAAGAGGTGGCTGACGCCAATGCCAAGGAGCATGCGCAGGAACAGCATGGCAGCGACCTCGGCGGGCAATTGAGCGAAGCGCAGCAGCAAGTCACCACCTGCACGGCGAAGAACCAGCAGCTGTACAAGATCGGCAACGAGATCCTGGATGCGTACAGCCATATGAGCCTGGGCAAGATGATTGCCGGCCGTGAGCCGTTTGCGGCGTCGGAGCGGGTGAAGTTGGACAATGCGGCGCAGGCTTACGGGGACCGGTTGTACGAGCAGCGTTACGATCCGCGCATGACGACGCCTTCCGGTAAGACTGGCAGCACGGCGCATTGACTCCCTCTACCCCTGGCCCTCCCCCGAAGGAGAGAAGGGGACTCGTAGCTGCAATCGCAACGCAATTGGCGTACGTTGATACCTTTTCAACCGCCAATTCCCACTGAAGGACCAACCATGCGCATTGTTCGAACGCTTCCCGCTCTTGCCGCCATGCTTCTCGCCGTGGTGCCGGCCGCTGCCGTACAAGCCCAATCCAGCGGCGACAGCAACCCGCCACTCGGCGGCCCGGCGATATCCGGGGTCTGCTATCTGTCGCGCGAGGCGATCTTCGCCAACGCCAAGGTCGGCAAGGCCGCTTCCGTGCGCTTGAAGCAGCTGACCGAACAGGCACAGAGCGAGATCGATGCGGAGCGCAAGCCGATCGATGCCGACGTGCAGACCTATCGCTCGCAGGCGGCATCGCTGTCCGCCGATCAGCGCCAGTCGCGTGAGCAGGCACTGGGCCAGCGCATGCAGAAAGTTCAGGAAGACCAGGCCCTGCGCAGCCGTGAGCTGGAAGCCACGCGCGTCAAGGCCATGGGCCAGATCGCGCAATATGCGCAGCCGGTGATCACCGACGTGTACCGCAGCAAGAGCTGTGGCTTGCTGCTGGATCGCAACGCCGTGCTCGGCGGCAACATGGCCAACGATTTGACGCCGGCGGTCGTGCAAGGTCTGGACAGCAAGGTCACGACCATTTCATTCAACCTGGAGCAACTTCCCGCCAACAGCGGCGCGCCGAGCGGTGCGCAACAGTAATCGGTGATGAAACCATGCGCGTGGTGCATTCCGTTTTATGGCTAGGCACGTTGTGCCTCGTATCCGCGTCTGCGATGGCGCAGACGGATGCACCCGCGCAAGCTCAAGCGTCCTCGTCGTGTGTGGACGTCAGCGTCAACGACCATGCCGCGTTGTCATACGCGTGCCTCAACCAACGCTTGGCCGCGTCCACGCGTCCCGCGCCTCAACCGCAAATACAGCTTGATGCCGTCACGCAGCTGCCCAGCAACCAGCAGGTGGGGCAGTTCAATTTTTCGGCTTTCAGTCATCAGATGGGCAGCAATCTCGGTAAATCCGTGACGCCATGGCGGCCACCGCCGTTGCAGCCGCTGCCGTTGTTTGGTGTTCCGGTTGGGGCGCATTGACGTGCGCGGTGAGTGTTTCAGTCTTGCGTGATATCTGATCGTCCCTCGACGTCATTCCGGCGAAAGCCGGAATCCAGTTCAAATACGTCGTGCGAAGCACTCAACCTAAAAAGATTAATGTGTCCTTCGGACGCGTAATTACACTGGATTCCGGCTTTCGCCGGAATGACGTCGAGGCAAGGAAAGACGCTCTGGATAGGGCGCAAACAGAGACGCGCCAACGAACGACGGCATTTGTTTTCATCGTGTGAAATCCCCACGACATGCCCCATGAAATTTTGATGACACGGTTCAGTCCGTCATCCACGCGGCGGTCTACTTAACGGTGAAGTGCCGATTAAAGACGTCCAGGGGAAGAGTTTCGTGATCACACCGGTCGGTTCAGGCAAACGTTTCCGTTCCACGCGTGCAGTAACGCTCAGACACCCCCTGGCCTATGCCATTGCTACCGTGCTGGCGATGGCCGCCTTGCCGGTGCATGCCGGCAGCAATCCGCCGCCGCTGAGTCAGGCATGGCTGCAGCAGCAGGCGTTGAATCGCAATACCACACAGCCTGCCGGCAGCACCTCGCCGGCCACGGCCGGCATTGTCCCGCAGTCGCCGCAACAACTGCTGCAACAGCAACAGGTCCAGCAATCACTCGCCAATCTCAGTCGCACTGTGCAAGCCGTCGCCGCACAGATCGCCGCGCAACAATCAGCACAACAAGCGGCGCAGAAACAAACATCACCGGTACCAAATGGTTTGACGCCCGGCGGCCTGGTCGTCGCATCCGGCATATCCAGCAATCCGTCGCTATGGCAGAACGCCAACCTGCCCACGCAAACGACGTCGAACGGACAAACCACCGTCCAGGTAAAACAGACGGCGCAAAAAGCCATCCTCACCTGGAACAGCTTCAACGTCGGCAGCAACACCACGCTGTATTTCAATCAAAGCGGCGGCAACCAGACCAACGGCAGCAACAACAACTGGATTGCGCTCAATCGTGTGATCGATCCGAGTGGCGTGCCGAGTCAGATCTTTGGGCAGATCAAAGCCGAAGGCACGGTCTACATCCTCAATCACAACGGCATTCTGTTTGGTGCCGGCAGCCAGGTGAATACGCAGTCGTTGATTGCCAGTTCGCTGGATCTGTTGAGCAGCGATGTCGCTACCAGCAACAGCGAGTTTCTCAACGGGGGCATCGCTTCCACTAACTCCGCTCTACCGTTCCTGGTCAACGGCGCGTTTAGCGATGGCAAGAACCACGACGTGGTGGTGCAAAACGGTGCCTCCATCACCGGCGGAACACAAGGCTTCGTGCTGTTGGCCGCACCCAGCGTCTCCAATGCCGGCAGTGTCGTGGATGACCAGGGTCAGGTCATCCTGGCGGCGGGTACGCAATTCATCAATGCGTCGTCGAGTACGCAGCCGTTGACCGTGCTGGATACGGGAACTGGCGGCAACGCTATCAATACCGGTCTGCTGCAATCACGGCGAGGCCACGTGGAAATGGATGGCTACAGCGTTACCCAGGATGGCGTGGCGTTGGCCTCCACCAGTATCAATTACCCGGGCAGCATCGTGCTGAACGCTCAGGATGAGGGGGTCGCGAGTGGTTCCTATCAGCGTGGTGGAGCCCTGACGCTCGGTCCCAATTCCGTTACCGCTGTGCTGCCGGAAGAGGACGGTGCGACCACGACCTCCACGGCTGCGGCTACTGCTGCCTTCGTCAGTAGCAGCCTTACCCTCACTGGCAAAACGGTCACCTTCCAGCCTGGATCGTTGCTGGAGGCGCCCAATGCCAAGCTCAGCATCAATGCCGTACTGGATAACGCGACAGACCATACCGATCCATTGGCCGGTCGTATCTATGTCGATAACAGCGCAGTGATCGACGTGTCGGGCTTGGCTGACGTGGAGCTCCCCATGTCGGCCTTGCTGGTGACAATTCCGCGCATCGGCCAGAACGAACTGGCGAATTCGCCGCTATTGCGCAACAGCTTCCTGTACACGCAGAAGAACGTCGTCGTCGACAGCACCCAAAGTGGCGTGACGACCGATGGCCTTGCCTGGGTTGGCAGCCCCATCCTCAACGTTTCCGGCTACGTGGATGATGTGCCGCGCACCGTCGATCAGCTGATGACCAACGGCGGCAGCATCAATCTCACCGGTACTCAGGTGATCGTGCGCAGCGGCGCGCAACTTAACCTGGGTGGCGGCTATATCGCCTACCAGGCCGGTTGGGTCACCACGCCCAACCTGCTGGCTTCCAACGGCCGCATCTACAACATTGCCGATGCAGACCCCAACCTCACCTATGTCGGTTTTGCCGGCGAATACGACGTTGTCGACAACCGTTGGGGTGTCACCACCAACTACAGCAATCCGCTGCTGGCTGGCACTACGCGCTGGGATAGCGGTTTTGCAGTAGGCGGTAATGCAGGCACGCTCAATATCGCTACAGGCGATGCTCTGGTGCTGGATGGCCAGATCAGTGCTCAGGCGTTTGCCGGCCGCAATCAAGTGACGCAGAGTACCCAACCCAGCGGGGGCACGCTGGAGATCACTGTTGCCGGCGCGGCCAATACGGTTGGTGTAAATGTCTCGCCCAGCATCCTGTTGCAGCAATCCGTAGCGCCGCTCGAGCAGCTTGATCCCAATTTCAAGGCCGATACGCCGTGGTCGACCGTGCTCAGCGCGGACGATCCCACGGGTAGCAATACGTATGACCTGTCGCGCTGGGTGCCGGTTTCAGCCAACCTGGCGCAGCAGGGCGGCTTCAGTACCGTCAACCTGACTTCCACCGCACCCATCGGTGGCGAGATCCTTGAGCAGGCAGGCACCGTACTCGGCGTGCAGCCTGGCGGTTCGATCCAGCTTACGGCGGACGCCATTCATATTCTCGGTGAACTCAGCGCCCCGTCTGGTGCAATCACCTTGGCGGGATCAGGTGGCGGCTATTTGCCCGATCCCACCAGCCTTGCGGGTGCGCTCCTGCCCGGCGACATCATCATCGGCAACGACACGGTGCTCAGCACTCGCGGGCTATGGGTAAACGACACCGGCGCTTCCACAGACAATTACATCGGCGATCGCTACATCAATGGCGGCACGATCAAGCTGATCAACAATCAAGCGGATATTGTTGTCAACAATGCCGGCACCCCCACCTCTACCGATGAAACCGGCTCAATCGTGCTTCAATCGGGCAGCTTGCTGGATGTGTCCAGCGGCGGCTACGTCAACAGCAGCGGCCAGTTGCAGTTGAACAATGGCGTGCCCATTGGGAGTGGTGGAAGCATCAGCCTGATCGATTACGCCGACCAGGGCCAAAATAAATTCGACAACGCCAATTGGGCGCCGCCTTCCTCCCTCGGCCAGGGCAAGCTCGTACTGGATGGCACCTTGCGCGCCTACGGCTTCAGCGGTGGCGGCACGCTCAGTTTGCAGGTGGACGATATCCAGATCGGTGGGAGTGCCAGCGATCTGGCGCTGAGCAACGGCCTGTATCTGTCCCCTTCCTTCTTTGCGGGCCAGGGTTTCGACAACTACGCGCTTACTTCGCTTGCAGACGCGAACATCGCGCCGGGCGCCATCGTGCGGATCAGCCGCGATAACTTGCTGCCCAATGTCACCGCCTTGCAGGCGGCTCCCACCGGTACGGACATCTATGGCCAGAGTTCGTTGACCGATAGCGCCTATGTCAGCGTTGGGCAGTTGGCGCCCTACCTGCGCTATATCACCCGTGGTGCGAATGGCCCAGGTTTTTCGCTAAACGCGGGTCAATATTTGAATTACTCGGCAACGTCGATCCTTGTCAATGGATTCTCGATTCCTGCACCACCGGCGTACCCCGGCGTCACAGGTTCGTTGACGCTGGGAGTGGGGGCGCTGATTTCCGCGGATGCAGGGGCCAATATCGCGCTGACGGGCACACAGTCCACGATTTTGGACGGCACCATCGACGCACCGGGCGGCACCATCACTACGCCCAGCAATTCCCTGGCCAGTGGCAACTTCCTCACTAGCGTGCCGGAACTCGTGCTGGGGCCGTCGGCAGTCCTGGATGTCGCCGGCGTATCGCTGGTCAATCCCTTGGCGGAGGCAGTGTCCGGCAGCTTGACGGGCCTGGGCGTTGCCCCGCGATATATCCCTCGCACAGGTGTGGTGCTGGATGGCGGCAGCGTAAGTCTGACGTCCGACTACGGCTATGTGCTTACCGCGCAAGGCAGCGTGATCGACGTGTCGGGCAGCTCCGATGTCTACGATCTGCCCAGCGCAAATGGCGCGTCCGGCGGAGCCGGGACGAGCTACACACCCACCCCGGTATGGAGCAATGCCGGTTCGATCGTGCTGGGCGCCGCCGCGGGCCTGTATGCGGACGGCAAGCTGTTGGGACAGGCAGGCAACGCTCAGGGTGAAGGCGGCAGCTTGCAGATTGTCGGCATGAAGCCCTTCAACAATCCCTGGGAACCAAAGTCCACCGCTATCGTATTGCAGTCATCCGGTCTGCTGGTGCCTGGTTCCAGCCTGCAACTGGATGGTGGCGACCCGACACACGTTACGATTGTCAATCCTGCTACGGGCGCAGTCACATATAGCCGTGCCACGGGGGTGCTGTACTTCGCGCTGGATCACCTGGACGACTCCGGTATCACCAGCCTTGTCCTCGGTCCAGACGCATCGGTCAGCAGCACCATCAACAGCGCAGACAACTACGGCATCTTGCCGATCGGTTTCGCCGGCAACATCAATCTTTCGCTCGGCAAAAGCTTCGCGGCGTATGCGAGCACATTGACCGCCTTGCCGGCAGGCAGCAAGGATTTGTCCGGGGTCAGCGCCAGCGCCTACAACACGGGCGATGGCATCGTGCAGATCAGTGCCCCCTATGTGGAAATTACCGGTGCCTCGGGCAATACGACGGCACAGCGGAGTCCGGTGGCGGGCAGCGGCACCTTGGATATCCAAGCCGACTTCATGGACCTGGGCGGCTTAATCAATTTGCAGGGCTGGGGCAACACCCATTTCGCCGCTGGCGACGCTATCCGCTTCTACGAACCCGTCGACCTCGAATACGCCAACGCCAACGGCAGCATGATTCCTGGAATGCTGTTCAGCACCGGCAACATCACCTTGAAGGCGGCCGAGCTTTACCCGGTCAGCAACTACTACTTCGCGATTGATGCCAATCCTTCCGGTCTGACAAGCGCACAAGGCCAGGCGCTCACTACCACGCTTACCATCCAGGGCAATGGCGCCGCCAGCGTGCCGCTGTCGGCAGGTGGCGGCCTGCTTCTGGATGCCGACACGATCGTGCAGGACGGTACGGTATGGGTGCCGTCCGGCAATCTCGTCATCGGCGTACAGAATCCCAGTACTGCGATGACCGCCTTCGGCCTTGCTGGGACCAATGTCCTTTATCCGAATCTGGTCGCCACGCAAACTGTCACGCTCGGTGCCGGAAGTCTTACGTCGGTTTCACTCGGTGGCGAAACCGTGCCCTATGGCAGCACCACCGATGGTCAGGAGTGGAATTATGCTGGCGCGGGCGGTAGTTATACCGTTTCCCCGCTGACGGCACCGCCCGCCAAATCCATCACCATTGCCGGCTCCAATGTTTCGCTGGATAGCGGCGCTACCATCGATATTCGCGGTGGTGGCAGCTTGCAGGCCTCGGAATGGGTGCCGGGTACGGGCGGCACCGTCAATGTGCTCACCCAATACGAAACCAGCTACGCCAACAGCACTACCGGCGAGCAGGTACCGCAATACACCGATGGCCGCGCCATTTACGCCATCCTGCCGGGCTATACCGCGCCGGTCAGCGCGCAGGATGCGGCCATGAGCAATGCCGCTGGCGCCGGTGCCGGCCCAGCCGTGGGCCAATCGATCTACCTGTCCGGCATCGCCGGACTGCCCGCCGGCTACTACACCCTGCTGCCCGCCGGCTATGCGACGCTGCCAGGTGCGTACCGCGTGGTGCAGGACACCAGCACACAGAACGTCGCGCTGGGTCAGAACGTGGTCCTGCCAGATGGCACGCTCAGCGTTACGGGATATTTCGCCAATGCACTGGACGGCGCGCATCAATCCACCAACACCACCTTCCTCGTGCAATCGGCGCCGGTATGGCAGCAGTATTCGCAGTACAGGTTCACCGACGCGAACAGTTATTTCACCGCTCAGGCTGCCAGCAGCGGCACGGTTGCGCCGCTGCTGCCCGAAGATGGCGGTCATCTGACGTTGAGCGCCACCCAGCAATTGCTGGTGGATGCCACGCTGGACAACGCGCCTGCCAGCGGTGGTCGTCCGGGCTTGGTGGATATCGCGGCGCAGGCGATCCAGGTGGTGGACGCCAATTCCACGCCGCTGGCCGGCTATCTGCAGATCTCTGCCGATCAATTGACTGCCTTTGACGCGGGCAGCCTGCTGCTCGGCGGGACCCGCCAGCTCACCAACAACGGCTATCAAGTCACCAGCATCGCCGATAGCGTGGTGCTGTCCAACGATAGCGCCGACCCGCTGCAAGGGCAGGAGATTCTGCTCGTTGCCAATGGCAATGGCGATCCCGGTGCGCAAGGCGTCGTGTTGCAGCCAGGCAGTTATCTTGCCGCCACCGGTAGCAGCACACCCAATACCACGCCACTGCTGTTCGGTAGCAATGCAAGCAGCAACGGCAGTGCTGCGGTCAGTGGTAACGGAGCCTTGCTGCGCGTTTCACAAGATGGCGTTGCCCCGGTCACCCGCTACGACGTTTCCGGCACCACGCTGGGCAATCTCACCATTGATGCCGGCGCCACCGTGCAGGGCGGCGGCTCGCTCACTATGGATACCACCGGCGCCACCAGCGTGGATCCAAACGCAGTATTTACCGCACAGAACATCCAAGCCACCGCCAACCAGATCAACTTTATCGGCGCCGGCATGGCGACCGGTGCTGGCACTGGCGGCCTGGTCATCGGCCCAAGCACCTTGAACCTGTTCAACAATGCGCAGCAGATCACGCTGAACAGTCGAGGTGCGATCGACTTCCTTGGCAATGTCAGCATCGATCTGCCGCAGGCCCTCAATCTCAACGCCAACGCCTATGTCAGCAATGGCGGTACGGTCAGTATCAAGGCAGGCACACTTGGTCTGGGCAATGCGGCCGGCACTAGTGCCGCCACCGCGGCAGCGGGCACGGGCCAGTTGATACTCAACGCGAACGAGCTGGATTTCACCGCCGGCAACAGTGTCACCCAGGGCTTTGCCAGCATTACTGGCAACGCCAGCCAGGGCATGAGAGGCGAAGGCACCGGCGGCATGGATTTCGGTGAGGCCAACGTCAGCTTCAATACGCCGATCCTGCTGGCTGAAAGCAGTGGCGATACCGCGCTGACTACGACCGGCAGCTTCGCCGTCAACCATGCCGGCGGTACGCCGTTGGCCGATGACAATCTGGGCGGCGCCTTGGCGCTCAGCGGCGGTACGCTGATCGTGGGCTCGCAAGTGGATGCGCTGGCCGGCAAGCTCAATCTGACCGCCACCAGTGGCGATCTCACCCTTACCGGCAATGCCAACGTCGACACCGCGGGCGTCAACAAAACCTTCTATGACGTCACCACCTATGCGGCGGGTGGCAATCTTGCACTCACATCGAACCAAGGTTCGGTGATCGTGAACTCTGGCGCGGTGGTGAACTTCGCCGGTGCGCCGTTGGGTGGCACGGCAGGCAGCCTCACCATTGCTGCAAACAATCTCGCTACGTTGAATGGCACGTTTGAAGGCGGCGCTGCCAGCGGCTATCAGGGTGGTGACTTCACGCTGAGCAGCGGTGGTGCGCTGAATCTGGATCAACTGGCGCAACTGATCCGCAACGCAGGCATCACCGGTGGCGTCGCCATCACCAGCGACGCGGGCAACCTTTTGCTCTCCGCTGGACAAAGCTTGTCGGCGCAGGATGTGTACCTCACCGCCAACGGTGGCAGCGGTACGGTCAACGGCAGTGCCGGCGTGGTGGATATCGAAGGCACACTGAATGTTTCCGGTGACGCCGCCGGAGAAATCCAGCTCTTCGGCCGCAACGGCGTCACCGTCAACGGCAGCCTGCTGGCCACTAGCAGCATGCCGGGACAATACGGCGGCATCGTGGAAATCGGCACCAAGGGCACGCCGGACGGTAGTCTCAACGCAACTTATGGTTACGAGAACATGCAGCCCGGCAGTGCCGGCAGCATCGTGTTCGGGCCGAATGCCATGGTGAATGTTTCGGGCGGCTCCGCTGGCGTGGGCGGCGTAGTCAACCTGCGCGCGCCGTTGCTGGCCAATGGCGACGTACCGATCAGCTTCGCCACTACGGCACCGATCACCGGCGCCAGCCGTATCACTCTCGTGCCGTATGCGGTGTGGAGTACGGCTGACGCCCAATACAAGGGTACAGCCAAGTCCTTTGATGGCCTGATCGATCCTGCAGGCTGGTACACCGCCGGCGCTGGCGGCACGCCGCAGCTGGTAGGCGGTACCTGGTACGACGAGGCAGGTGATCCGCTGGCCGCGCCTACCACGGCCGCGATGCTGCAAACCTATCTCAGCAACGATTACTTCGTGCCGACGTCGGCCAATGCGGCGCATCAGGATTTCTACGGTTATGTCGGCGGCAACACCGGCGATCCGGGCACCTTGATGAGCTATGTGGAGCAACCGGGCTACACCTTCGGCAATCGCTATGCGGGCATTGCCAATTTGCAGATCAGCCCCGGCATCGAGCTGATCAATCCGGACGCAAGCACCAATGGCGGCGATATTTCGATACTTACCAACTGGAACCTCGGTGCTGGCGTTACCGCCGCCGATGGCACCATCCAGTTGGCATATCGTTATGGCGCCAATCCTTCCGTCTCTGCCTCGGGCATTGCACCCACACTGACCGTGCTGGCCCTGCACAACGTGAATGTCGATGCCAGCATTACCGATGGCTTCTACCAGCAGAATGATGGCGCTTCGCTTACGGCGCCCGTATTTCAGACCTTGTCGTCGGAGGATCCTCTCTACTCCCCGGATTACCAGGCGTATCTAAATGCCGTCGGTTATCTACTAAACGGCAATTCGGAATATACAAGTCAATGTTGCACATCCCCATCAGGTGGGCAGTATGACCTGTGGAACGGTGGCTACACTTATTTCTATGCGTCCGATGATGCAACAGGCCCCTCCGTCGCCACCAACATCGTCAACGACACCAACAGCAATTTCTATTTTGCGGTGAAGGAGCCACAGCAATTTCAGTCCCATGCTTACTATCTGAACTATCAGGCATACATCGATACCGTGGGATATGGCCAGCCCGGAAGCTGGTCATACGCTTTCAACCAAGCGGACTTCAATGTCTTTCTTTACTACATTCCCCCGGGCGTGGCTCCGCCGCAGATCGGCGCCAGCTATGCCGCGTATGTACAAGCGTATGAAAACTATTTGACCACCAATTTCCAGGGCAATGTCCCGGAGACACAGATGCAGTCGCCGCCACCCATTCTGGCGCCGCTGCAATCGGAGGCGCTCAGCAACTACACGTTGTATTCGCAGGACTACGCCCAGTACATCACGGGTTTCAACACGTACTACAACTATGTCGTCAACAATTTGAATGGCATTACGCCCTCCGGCACCTCATGGGTATTGTTCTACGCCCCGTCTTACCCGTTCACTCAGTCGCTGCAGATACCCCGGGCAGCAAACAACTCGCCCTCGAACATGCCGAGCCTGGCCAATCCGGCGTCATTAGCCTCCGCCACCTTGCTGGGCGGATCAAGCAGCACGTATCAGCTGGTGGCAGGAGCCAATTTCGCCAGCGCCAACCCGCTCTCCGTTGTAGCGAATACCAGCGCCGGCAATATCAATCTCGACGGTCATTTCGCTGCGCAGTACACCGCGAACGGCGGCGACGACAAAACGCTGGAATTTCCCACTGTCGTGCGTACCGGCACAGGTTCCATCGATATTGCGGCGGCGGGCGATATTGACTGGCAGGATTCGACTGCACCCGCCACAGTCTATGCCGCGGGTGAGCCTGCGTTGGGGACGACGGCGGGCACCGGAGTGAATGTGGTCATGGCTGCTAGTGGTAGCGGACCCGTGCCCGATCTGCTGGTCACCGACCCGGTCAATCCCGTCAACGCAGGCAATGTTCTGCTCAGCGCAGGCGGCAATATCAACAGCATCGAACAGGTCTATGACACCACTGGGAGCATCACCGGCACGGCAGGTACGCTGATCAGCCAGTTCTGGTGGCCGTGGATGGAAACCGGCAACGTTTTCAACGCAAGCGGCTCCGTCGTCACCCGCAGCTCGATCAACTTTGCCAACTTCGATCAGGGCGTGATGAGCGCCGGCGGTAATGTCGCCGTTACAGCGGGTGACAATATCAGCGATCTTTCGATCTCGCTTCCCACCACTTGGTATGCCAATGCTGCAGGCACCGCCATCACCACTGTGGGCGGCGGCAATCTCACGGTCAGCGCGGGCGGCAATATTCTTAGCGGTAGTTATTTCGTCGCAAAGGGTACGGGCAGCCTCTCGGCGGGCGGGTTGATCGGTTCCGATTTCACGTATGTATTGCCGGCGGGTAGCACGGGTCCAAACAACGAGGCGATTGACGGTTCCATTACTCCTGTTTCCACGCTGCTTGCCTTGCAAGATGCGCAATGGAACGTGCAAGCCCGTGATGGCGTGAATATCGCAGACATTCTCGATCCATCCTACGACTCCGTGCTAGGAGTTAGCCAGGCGGATGCGCAAAGCTACAGCAGCAACTCGGCAGTCAACGTGAAAACCGCTGCTGGCGATGTGACGCTGGGCAGTCTCACCTGGGAAACACAGGTGCTTGGAGATGCTCCGGCTGGCGAACTCGGCGTATTGCCTTCGACGCTTGATTTCACGGCGCTGAATGGGAATGTCAATATCCTTACCGGAGGTGGGCTGTATCCATCGGCAACGGGGAATTTGAGTCTGCTCGCTGGCGGATCGATTCAATTTGGCCAGCAGAACTACGATCTTTTCACTACCAATGGCGCCTGGTATGGCTTTGGCCTCATCGATGCGAATGCCTCGGTGTTGCCTTCGCCCCTTTCGCCCAACGGTTCCGATCCGGTCGACCACTCAAATCTGTCCGGACAGGTTTATCTGGATGATGGAGGCGTAAATCCTCTTTACGCTCAGGTATTGCATCAGGCTGGGCTCCACAGCGATGACACCACGCCGGTGCGCATCTACGCGCTCAACGGCAGCATCATCAACGGCACGCCGGCACCCAACGGTACTTACGCGAATGCTTTGCTGATCGAGCCGGACAAGCCGGCGTTGATCCAGGCAGGTCAGGATATCGTCGACCTGTCGTTCGTCGGCCAGCAAACCCACGGCTCGGATGTCACGCGGATCGTGGCAGGTCATGATATCTACGATACGCAGTACAACCCCACTTCATTGGATTTGATTCAACCACTGGGGCTGAATTATCAATTGGTACCTGTCATTGAGTTGGGTGGCGTAGGCACGCTGGATGTCGAGGCGGGCCACAATGTTGGTCCGCTCACCAGCCACGCCGATCTTCTCAACGCGAACAATAATGGCATCAACGTTCCCACCGGCATCGAAAGCATCGGCAACTCGCTCAACCCCTACTTGCCCCATGATGGCGCCAGTGTCGACGTGCTGTTTGGCGTAGCGCCGGGTATCGACACCAGCAACTTCCTCACCCAATACCTGAGCAACCCGAATGGTGTAGATGGCTTTGGGAGTCTCGTGCCGGATCTGGTCACCTTCATGGAGCAACAAGAAGACGGCCAGGCGGTCTTCACGGGTTTCGCCAAGGATCAACTCAACGTGGTGTTGACGCCGCAGCAAGCTGAAACCGCCTTCCAGCAACTGCCTTCCTACAAACAGGAATTGTTCGTGCAGCAGGAGTTCTTCAAGCTGCTGGCGCAGGTCGGTGCGGATTACAACAATCCATCCAGTCCTTATTACAACCAGTACGCCCGCGGCTATGCGGCGATCGAAAGCCTGTTCCCCGCCTCGCTGGGCTACACCGATAACGGCAGCGGCGCAGGTGGCATCAATGGCGAAGCCAAGACCGTCGACACGGGCGACCTGGATATTCGCAGTTCCACCATCCAGACGCAGCAGGGCGGCAATATCAGCATTCTTGGACCTGGTGGTCAGGCACTGATCGGCAGTGCCGAAGCGCCACCTGTTATTACCAATTCCCGAGGCAACGTGGTTGCCGGCCCCAACAGCATGGGCGTGATCACCCTGGAGCAGGGCAATGTGGACATCTTTACCGACCGCAGCTTGTTGCTGGCGCAAAGTCGCGTGTTCACTGAGCAGGGCGGCAATATGGTGATCTGGAGTTCCAACGGCGATATCAACGCAGGCCAGGGTGCAAAAACTGTGGCCGTGATTCCGCCGCCCAGCTATCTGTGTGATCAGGATGCCTTCTGCATCCTCGACGCCAAGGGTGAAGTGAGCGGCGCCGGCATCGCCACTTTGCAAACGATACCCGGCGCGCCGACAGGCAACGTCTATTTGGTCGCGCCGCGCGGTACGGTAGATGCGGGCGATGCCGGCATCCGTGTCTCCGGCAACCTGGTGGTGGCCGCGGCGCAAGTATTGAATGCCGACAACATCCAGGTGCAGGGACAGAAGATTGGTGTGCCGGTGGCGCAAACGGTGAACGTCGGCGCACTTACCAATGCGGCCGCTGCAGCCGGTGCGGTAAGCAAGGTGGCGCAGGATATGGCCAAGCAGCAACAGAACGATGCGCTCGGCAAGCAGCCGTCGATCATCTCGGTGCAGGTGCTGGGCTTCGGCGACAACAGCACCAGCATTCAAGGTAGCGGCAGTTATTACGACCCGAACAGCCCCGTGCAAGTGCTCGGTGCCGGCCCTCTTAGCGATGCACGCAAAAAATCATTGACCGAAGCCGAGCGCAGGCAACTCAGCGAATAACGACATACCGGTAACCAGCATAGAACCGTAAGAACAATAAAGGCCGGCGGGGCAGGCACCGGCCTTAAGGCCCCCAGCATGAATCGAACATCCTCCTTGCGGAATCCGTCCCAGGGACGGGACGGGTTTTTTTTCCACGAAGCCCAAGACAAAGGATTGAGGCGAATCACAGTGAATCAGGGTGCGCTTGTCGAAACACTGATCCAGCTTTCCAATTTCCGTCAATACACCATGGCCGAATCGCTATTGCGGGCTTGCACGCGCGAACAGCTGCAGGCATTGCTTGAGGTGGCGGAGCGTGCTTTCAGCAAGCGGCTTACTTATTCGCTGGAGAAACAGCTCAAACGTATAGGCAATGCAACGGATAAAGTGAAAGGTGTCCTGCTCGCCGAGCTGATGAAGATCTTGAACACATGGTGCATGGAGGGGCATCGCAGTGCGATTCGATCCGTCATGATGGAACTGGCGTTGGATGAGATCACTGCGCTTGCGCGCATGTCGGAGCTGGACAGGGAGGTGTATTCCATGTTGCACGAATACGGATTGCCGTACGAATCGTCGCTGTGCCGATGACGGTTCTGGTGAGGCATTGGTGATTTCATTCGATCTGGCGTTCTAAAGAAAATTGCGCGCTTGTCCATGACGCCTGTTGGTAGATCGCATGCTTAGAAGATGAATATATAATCCCCGCCTCACTATAAAAATCAAGATGACTATAAATCGTGAAAATTCATGCAAAAGTATTCTGTGCACACATATAATGTGCGCTACCTCACACGAGGCGGTGAATTGTCAAATATGACATTAAATATTATTTCAATACGTCAATATTGTAATTTTCCTGGCATATTCAACGACACCAATACTTAATTTCCCCGTCATTGCATAGGCGTAAAAAGCCATGGCCTCCAATTCCGGAGGTAAAACCGCTATGGGGAAAAACCATGAGTTACGGAATGAATCGGTTTAGCACCCGCACCAAGTTGATCGCTGGTGCTCTCGCATTGGTCTTGGCCGGAGTTTCGCACGCATCCGGCACGCAAGTGGGCGGCGGTGCAACGCTGCCGTCGATTGGCTATGTTGGCGCAAATGCGGCTTCGAACCTGCAAGTGTTCGGCAGCGTTACCGGCACCGGTGTCGATCCGAATTCGCTGTTCGGCGTGTATGCGCAGCAGACGGGCAACCCCGGCGTCTCCTACTGCCTCACCGGCAGCGGCGCGGGCAAGGACATCCTCGCTGCGCCGATTACCTTGACTGTTAACGGTGTTTCGACCAGCTTCAGCGTGCAGAATGCTTGCACGAAGAACAGCGTGGGTACTGTCTCCGGCTTCGGCGCTGATGCAACGATCAGTGGCGTGTCGGTGGGCCGCTCGGATCTGACTCAGCCGAACTTCGCGGGTGCGGATGCGCCGCTGGCTGCTTCCGATTACGCCAACTACCAGACCGGCCACGGCAGTGCCGCCTTCCCCACTCAGTTCCCAGCCGTAGCGGGTGCGGTGGCGATTGCCTTCAACGTGCTGGACACCAACGGTGTTCAAGTGACGAGTTCGGCCACGGGCCTTTCCGACTCGATGATCTGCAAGATCTTCGCCGGTGTAGTTACCAATTGGAATGATCCCACCATCGCCAGTGCTTTCACGGTATCCAGTGGCGCCGCGATGCCGAACGCAGCGATCAACGTGCAGTATCGCTCTGACGGAAGCGGCACCTCCTTCGGCTTCAGCAACCATCTGTCGGCTGTTTGCCCCTCGTTTGTCAACAGCAGCGGTCAGACCGCATTCTTCCAGGCCAGCCAGAGCTTCACCAACGTCGTTACCGGTTTTCCGTCCGCAAGCCCTGTGGTCCCGGGTGTCCTGGTTTCCATCCCCAGCAACTGGACCGGCTCCAGCGGCAATGCGTCTGTAGCCAACGCCGTCAAAAACACGGCCAGCAGCCTCGGCTACGTGGAAACGGCCAATGCCTTGGCAATTGCTCCCAACCTGAAGTTCGCCAATGTAAACAGCGCCAGCCCGATCACCAACTTCGGCACCACGCTCAATCTTCTTTCCAGCGAGGTGGTTTATAACGAAGTGATCAGCGGCACCAACAACTCGAACGGCACCCCCGCCCTCGAGGCGATCAGCAGCATCTCGGGTGTGACGCCGCCGCCCACCGGTTCGACGTGCATCGCGCTGGTCAATCCGTCGGTCTATGCCAAGACAGCCAAGGGTGGCTTCCTCCCGCTGGGCACTTATCCGATCGTGGCTATTTCGTATCTGCTCTCGCACGCCCAGGGTGTAGAAGCGTCGGATCTGACCAACACGCAGAATCTGGTCAACGCTCCGTATAACACCACCATCACGGGCAGCGTAACGACCATCGGATCAGGCACGGGTCTTGCGTTCCTGAACCCGGCCCCGAGCACCGGCGGTGGTGCTTTCAGCGTGACCGCGGCCGGCGCCTGCGTTAACAGCGGCAACTAAGATTCGCGTTGCACATTGCAGGAAGCAAAATGGAGGGGATGCCTATGGCATCCCCTCTTTTCAAGTGTGAATGTAAACCCGTAACGGATGCCGGTTGGCTTTCCCCTTCGTTTTTGTGACTAAAGAACGCGTAACGCCGCTAGCACACTGAGTCATCAAACCGACACCTTTAATGACGCCGCCACTTCATAAGCACGTCACGCCACCGGCGTAACGGATGCCAAGCCTTCAATGGGAAGGCGAAGTACAACGAGGTGCGTCATGAACGGTAACTCCATCAGGATCGGCGCAAGCGCCAAATGGACAATGGGTGCGTTGGCGTTAGCGACAGCTTCGGTGTCGTATGCGAGCAGTAATACGCTCGTGGGCGGTGGTTCTACCTTGCCGGTGATCGCTTATGCCGGCGACAGCATAAACAACCCCGTGTACCCGGCGGGTGTGGGCTCAGTGTTCGGCGTCTTTAGCGCCCAAGCGGGAAATCCCAGCGTGTCGTACTGCAAGACGAGCGATGCCATCGCGCTGAACGTTCTTACAGGATCACCAGGTTTCAACGTGCAGGATGCTTGCCCGGCGAACGGTTTCGGTGCGGGAACCGTAGGCCGCGCTGACCTGACCCAACCGAACTATGTTGTCCTGGGCTCGCCGTTGAACGCCAGCGATTATCTTGATTACCAGAACAGCCATCCTGCGGGTGACTACCCCGTGGAGTTCCCGGCTATCGCGGGTGCGATTGCGATCGCGTTCAACCTGACGGACAGTCTTGGCAACCAGGTGACTTCTTCGGAAGTGAATTTCACTGACGGACAAATCTGCTCGATCTTCTCCGGTCAAGTCACCAACTGGAGCGATCCCCGCCTGACTAGCGCGTTTACTCTGACCGATGGCGCCTCGATTCCGGCAAACCCGATCAACGTACAGTACCGCTCTGATGGCAACGGTACCTCTTTCAGCTTCAGCAGCCATCTGGCGACTGTCTGCGGCACCATTAACAACGAGGTCTTTGAGACCAGCCGGGGGTTCACCAGCGTGGTCGCTAATTTCTTTCCCTTGGGTCTTCCACCCAACTGGGTTGGTTCCAGTAGCGACGCGACATTAATCCAAGGCATTGGAAGTACGTCCGGCAGCATTGGCTATGTGGAAACAGCTAACGCCTTGGCAACGATCCCCAGTCCGCAGCTTGCCGATGTGAACGGCAAGAGCCCGCTCATCAACTTCGGGAACCCGCTTACCATCACCGCCGTTTCCTTGCTCTACAACGAGGTGATCAGCAACGTTAATAACGCGAACGGCACCGCAGCCGTTGAGACGATAGGTGCGATCCCAGGCGTCACGAATCCCCCCACCACGCAGTGCATCGCGCTAGTGAAGCCGTCACTCTATGCCAAACCGGCCGTCCCGGGCGGTATCGTACCGTCGACCAGCTATCCGATCGTAGCGATTTCATATCTGCTGGCTAACTCCGAAGGCAATACATCAACGGACCTGATGGCAATACGGGGCTTACTGACGGCTCCGTACACCTCCAGCATCACCAGTCAAGTCACCACCGTCGGACCTGGTACGGGCCTGGCGTTCCTGACTCTTGGCAGCAATGCTTTCACCACCAATCAGATCAGGGGCTGCCTAGTCAACTGAGTCTCACCTCTCATTCCGTAGGAACCAGTAGGAAAGAGATGCAACTGCGCAAGCCGACCGTGCAGACCGCTGACGAATGACGCAGCTATCCGTCGTTGAAGCTTGATAGGCCCATATGGTTGCATTCGACACATGTAAAAACGGCCATCTCCTGAGAGATGGCCGTCTGCTTTGCTGCTGTAGTGATTGGAGCGCGATAGATTAAATCGCTTTCTCACCATTCCGGCTGGGTCGCCACGGCCATCGGGCCAGTGCCTACGGCTACCGTGGCCATCACTTGGTTGGTGAATGGGTTGATCACGGAAACGCTGCTGGAATTGGAGTTGGCCACGTACACGCGACCGCAAAGGCTTTCTGCGATGCCGTTAGGTGAGATGCCTACTGGCACGGTGGCGATCACTTTGTTGTTGAGCGGATTGATCACGGAAACGGTGTTGTCGTTGAAATTGGCCGAATACACCGGATAGCCAACCGGGCTGGTCGTTACGGCGGTGGCACCGTTTCCGGCCGTAAGAGTGGCGACCACGGTGTTTTTGGACTGGTCGATCACCGAGATATTGTTGGAACCGAAGTTGGCTACATACACAACCGCGCCAAAAGGATCGGAGGAAACGCCGAAAGGACTGTTGCCCACCGGCACCGTTGCGATGACGGCATTGGTGGACGTGTTGATCACGGAGACGGTGTTGTCAGCCGTGTTGGCCACGTACACATAGGTGCCCTGGGGATTGATCGCTACGCTATTGGGATTGCTGCCCACTGGTATTGTGGCGATCACAGCGTTGCTGGCCGCATCGATGACGGAAACGGTGTTGGCATTGGAGTTGGCGACATACACCTTTGTGTCGTCGGGGCTGACCACTGCGGCATCAGGGCTGCTTCCCACCGCTACCTTGGCGGTCACGGCATTGGTGGCTGCATCCATCACAGAAACATCGTTGTCGCTGAGATTGGTCACATACACTTTAGTGCCGTCGGGGCTGACCGCGACGCCGGAGGGATTGGTCCCCACGGTTACCGTGGCCGTCACGGCGTTGGTCTTCGTGTTGATCACGGAGACCGTGTTGTTGACGAAATTGACAACGTAAGCATTGTTGTTGTTGGCAGCGGCGGGGAGCGCCACCGATACCATCAGCAAGGGGAAAACACAGCGGGCAGCGCGAGTGAACCACTTGCGTGCCGCCGGACGGGTGAAGCTCGGTTGAACAGTTGTCATGGCATACCTCCAGCATAAGATCATGGGCGCCGTGATGCGCCCGGCATGAAACATCTCGTTGCGTTGGCACGCGAACGTGGGAGGATGCTTTTGCAGTGTCCCGGGTCGAAGGGGTTGATATCCCCTGCCACCCTGCCGTGCGTTCCGTAGGTGATGATTGAAACGCGGAGCATCCCCTTTTTGTGCGCTTACCGGCGCTCAACTTGTCCCACTTATAATCTGTGATCCCATTTCAGCACCGGTACTTGCGAACTGCGTCCTGTCGCCGCCCGGTCCTTCGAAAGCATGCGCCTGGGCTATGAAGCGCGTATGACCTAAAAAAACCGCGGTTGCCGCGATTTGTCACATTTTTGTCATTGCGATTGGCTTGGATGAATGATGTGTGCTTATACGGAATATAGGCATGGTCACGCGATCGACATGTTGATCGACGCGAAGCTTTCATAAGCACGTCATTGCAAATGCCTACAACAGGCAAGTCCTGCTTCGTAGGCATGCGTCAAGCGTTGTCGTCGTGTGCGGTGGACTCATGAGGTTCGGTCGCCCCTCATGCCACTGTAGATCTACGCTTGCTCAATTAATTGAATAATGGGTTTGTTCTGCAGGAAGCAGAAAGGGAGGAGATGCAGCTCCTCCCTGTTTTTTTGCTGAGATGGACGGCTATTTGGAAATCAGCCGTAGGTTGGGGTGCAAACCCCAACGTAGGCATGCCCATGCATCGCGATGTTGGGGTTTGCACCCCAACCTACGTATCGGACGTTACTTGGCAATCAGCAACAGTAGCGACTGCCCGCATTGGCCATAGGTGGCACCTGCACCACCGATCAAGGTCTCGTTACCCGGCGTCACGAAGGTATTGGGACCGTCGTTCCAGTCACAGGTATCCGTCACGCGATACCAGTTGGTGCCGGTGGGCGGTGCCGGTAGTGTGAACGTAACGCTGCCGGACCAGCCGTTGTAGGCGATGTACATGGAATTGCTGTCGCCGAACGAAGAGCCGTTGACCGTATACGCAATCGCGTAGTTGCTGGTGTTGTTCCAGTAGCTGCTATCGGCAACGGCGCCGCTCGGTTCGTACCACACCACCTGGCTGGAGGTGTACCAGGTGGCCGGGCGCAAGGCGGGATGGGCTTTGCGGAAGGCGATGAGGCGCTGGGCGAAGTTGTAGAAGTTCGACTGGTCCGTCGTCCAGCTGTAGTTGAGCCAGTTGGCGGTGGAGTCGAGGTTGTAGGCGTTGTTGTTGCACTTCAGTGAGCGCAAGTATTCGTCGCCACCTTGCATCATGGGTGTGCCGGCCGAGAGCATCACGAAGGCCAGTCCGGTGCGTGCGGCGCGGCGTTGGTCGACGGCGGTGCCTGTGCCGGCCGACATGCCTTGGTCCCAACTGTAGTTGTTGGAGATGCCGCCGTCGGATGGGCCATACGGCCAAGCCTGGCTGTTGTTGGGACCATTGCAGGAATACACGTCGTCCAGCGTGAGTCCGTCGTGGATGTCGATGAAGTTGGTGGAGTTCCATGGCGAGCGGCCGCTGGCCTGGAACAGATTGGAGGAGCCGGAGAAGTCGTTGGCGTCCTGCGTGATGTAGATCGTCATGTTGCCCAGTTCGTTCTGCGCCTGCCGCACGCTATCGCGGAAGAGGCCATTCCATTCGGACCAGCCTTTCGGAAATCCGCCCAGCTGATACTCGTTGCTGCCGCTTGCTGCCCACGGTTCGGCATACAAGTCCAGTCCGCTGCCACCTGCTGCGGGACGTACCGTGAACTCGCTGAGAATACGGTTGATGGCAACGTTCGGATCCGACGCGTCGAAGTTGAAGCCGCCGTTGGGACAGTTCGGCGCGCCGGACTCCGCGGCGCCGTTGAGGCAAGCGTTACCCAGGATGGGGCCTTCGTCGAAGCGGAAACCGTCGACGCCCATCGTATTGCTCCAATAGGCGAGCGAATCGATGATCAGGTTCTGGGCGACGGTGTTGTAGGTGTTGTAGTTACCGCCGACACCGGTGTTGTCGTAGAAATACTGGTTGCCGGAGGTGAGTTCGTAATAGGTGGTGTTGTCCAATCCACGCCAGGAATATTCGGTCGCCGTCGTGGGATCGGTGCTGCTCCAGGTGCCACCTTCGGCGGTGTGGTTGTAGACCACGTCCATGTAAACCTTGATGCCGGCGTTATGAAATGCCTGCACCATCTGCTGGAATTCCGCCGTGGGACCACCCGCCGATTTGTTGTATGCGTAGCGGCGATCCGGCGCGAAGAAGTCTTCGGTCATGTAGCCCCAGTAGTTCTGGTTGGCATCCGAATTGGGCACTACATCGTTCGCGTCGTTCTGTGTTTCCTGCAGCGGCAGGAATTCCACCGCGGTGACACCCAGGGTGGCGAGGTAACTGGCCTTCAATCCTGCGCCGTAGTAGGTACCCTGGTATTGCGAAGCGATGCTGGAATCCTGCTTGGTAAAGCCGCGCACGTTCACTTCATAGATCACATCGTCTTTCTGTGCGCGTGTCGGCTTGGTGCCGGTACTCTGCGTGCCGGGCGCAAGCACAATGCCCTTGGGTGCATACGTGCCGCTATCGATCAGGCGGTACGCCACGCCAAAAGCGGAATCGACCGTACCGCCCGTCGCAAAGATGTCGGCGTCCTGGTTGTTTGTATTGAGCGGATCCTGGCTGATTTCCTTCGCATACGGATCGAGCAACAGCTTGTTGGGATCGAAGCGATTGCCGCTGCTGTCGACGTCGGAAACGAAGCCGGCCGATGAGCCTTTCGTCCAGCTCGAGTTATAGGGCCAGTTTGGCCCCCAGGCGCGGTAACCGTAATACACGGAACCGGTAATGCCGGCGTTCTGGATGGCCGATACCGGCACCACCACTTGCCACACGCCACCGCTTTCATTGGTCAAGGCATAGGTGGCCGATTCCTGTACACCATAGCCGGCGCTGTACAAATAAAGCACCATGCGTGTGGCTTGCGAGGAATAAACACGAAAGGTGATCTGCGTTTGCTGCGCGTTGTAACTCGCGCCAAGGCTCATGCTGTTGATCGCTGCATGGGCAGGCATGGCGGGAATTGCCGCGAGACTGGCGCATGCCAGCAAGACGGCAAGCATCTTCGGACACTTCATACGGGTGCCTCCTGGTTGAACAGGTTTCTTTGCGTATTTCCCTGAAGTGCACGCAGGTGTCGACCCGCGTGGCCGCAGCTCGCCGTACGCCGAATCGATCTCCCCATCGATTGCGTAGGTCGCTAACGCGTTGGTTGGCTATGCGGAAAGCTGGTGCGCTGGATGTTAGGAAGCATCGCGGTGCAACAACCAGAGTATGCATACGTATTCATTGAGAATAGTTGTTGTGTTTTCACACAACGCATACGCGAGCGATCACAGTAGGTTGGGTTAGCGCAGTGTAATCCTGCGATGTCGCGCCGAATGCATTGGGTTGCGCGTGGATCAAGAGACAGGGATCAAGTCCGGACCAACCCAACTTACGAACGACATGCAAAGCGGTAAGTATCTGGTAAGTCGCCCAGCCCGAGAGTCAGGTCCCCACCCTCGACCCTCAGGACTTCCGCGATATGCGATTCCAACGCAACCGCTTGCAGTACCTTGCCTTGCTCGGTGCACTTCCGTGGCTGCCAATCGTCCATGCACAAAGCACGGCGGAAGGGACGCCGCCCAACAATGCGCAGGCCGTTCCAGGTGCCACCGGTTTTGATGGACAGGAAGGCGCTTCCTACTGGGGGCTGGGTGCAGGCATCGCCGCGCGTGGCTTGCCGTACAAAGGTTTTGGCACACGGGTTTCTCCGGTGCCTTTTGCGTTCTACGACAGCCGCTGGATCAGCTTTGTCGGCACGGCGTTGGACTTCAAGGCATGGCAAGGTGACGGGTTTACCGTTTCCTTGCGGACCAAGTTTTCGCTATTCGACGGCTATACCCATTCCGACGCCGCGATCTTTCACGGCATGGCCGACCGCAATGGTGCGCTTTGGTATGGTCCGCACGTGGGCTGGCGCTATGGCCAATTCAGCATTTCGACCGATTACTTGTTCAGCAGCCGTGGCCAGCAGGGCTCCCTGTCGTTCGAAAGAGGTTTCGACTTTGGCCGCTGGCGCATCGCACCGCATGTCGGTTTCCAATATATGAATCGCAAATACGTCGATTACTATTACGGTGTGCGGCCCAGCGAAGCCACGTCCACGCGTCCCGTTTACGATGGCAAATCGACGGTCAACGCGACTGCCGGCGTCAGCGCGACGTGGCGCCTGGATGCACGCCAGTCCATCCGTGGCGACGTGGGCATCACGCAATTCGGTTCAGGTATTACCGATAGTCCGCTGGTTGGGAAAAAGACGGCGCCCAGCGTCATGGTCGGCTACATTTATCGATTCAAGTGATGTGATGGCATGCATCGTGTAGCACTAGTCGAGGATCACGAGCGCCTTGCCGAGATGATCAAGGCGGCGCTCGCGCGCAGCGGTATTGAAACGGACATCTTCCCCGACGCCGCCGCTGCGCTGTATGCGCTGGCGCGATTCGAATTCGCGCTGCTGGTGCTGGATCGTGGTTTGCCGGACGGCGATGGCATCAAACTGCTGCGCCGATTGCGCGCCAGCGGCGCGACCCTTCCATGCCTGATGCTGACTGCCAGGGACGCGATCCATGATCGCATTGAAGGACTCGAAAGCGGAGCCGACGATTATTTGACCAAGCCCTTTTCCATGGAAGAACTGGTGGCGCGCGTCCGTTCCCTGATGCGTCGCCCTTCGGCCATGGCGCCACTTACGCCGGATTTTGCTGGGCTGACCGTCGATCCGGAACGCGCCTGCATGGGTTGCGAGGGCGAGTGGGTATCGCTATCGCCGTCCGAGCTGCAGATCATTCTGCGCATGGTGTCGGCGGGCGGAAACGTCGTCCGTCACGCGCAGCTGGAGCACGCCGCCTGGGGTTTGCATGACGACGTTACGCCGAATGCCCTTGATGTGGCGCTTCATCGCTTGCGCAAGAAATTGTCCGCCATCGATGCCGGCATCAAGATCGTGAATGTGCGCGGCATTGGCTACCAATTGCAGAAAGACGTCTAAAAATCTCCGATATCAAGCCGGCAACATCATGACCATCTCACTCGATGCACCCCAGGCACACGTTAACGAACCGCCGCTATCGGTGATGCGTCAACGCTCGCTGTTCGATAGCCTTTCCTCGCGGCTGCTAGCGACGTGCCTGCTGGCCTTGGCGCTGAGTCTCGCTGTCGTTCTGACGGGCATCGAGTACGTGTTTGCACACTATTCTGCCGAAGTGTTTGCGAGCGAACTGATCGGGGAGGCGGCCCATCGCTTGGCCAAGTCCGTGCAGTTCGATGCGCAAGGGCGGCCTGTCTCGGTCCCGATATCGCCGAAAATCGAACAGTTTCGTGCGGCGTTTGCGGAGCAGACGGGGTATCAAGTCGTGGACGAGTTCGGCGATGTGGCGCTGGCGTCGATGCCCATGATCGTTTCCGTGCCGCATGAGGGCGACTGGATGACGACGCAGCGCTCGCGCTTTGAAAGCGCCGGCAAGGTGTTTTATGTGGAAACCGTGCCTATCCCTGGTGCACGCAGACCCTATTTCCTGCAGGTTGTCACCAGCGAGGTGTTTGATACGGCGCTTATCCGGCTCAGGCTGGGGACGGTTCCCAAAGTGATCGGGATCAGTTTTCTGGTGGCTGCGCTGATCTTCGGCGTCACCATGCTGGTGACGCTGCGACGCCTGGTGAAACCGATCCGGGAAGCTTCGCAAGCCGCTGCCGGCATCACGCCACAGAATCTGACGGCGCGGTTGTCGCTGCAAAGCATTCCCAGCGAGATGCGTCCGCTGGTTGATTCGTTCAACGATGCACTGGGCAGGTTGGAAGAAGGCTATCTCGCGCAACAAACCTTTCTCGCTGCGGCTGCCCATGAATTGCAGACGCCATTGACTCTGATTCGCGGCCAGATAGAAATGCAGCCGGTTTCACCTGACACCCATCAGATCCTGCATGACGTCGATACGATGTCCAGGCAGGTTCGCCAGCTGTTGCATCTGATGGAAGCCAGTGTGCTGCAAAACTACGAGTTTTCGCAGGTCGATCTGGAGCATGTGGTGTGCGATGTCACGTCCCATCTGGCGCGCAGTGCAGCGGCGCGCGGCGTGACGATGGAAACCAGCCTGCGCGCCCCCGGCATGCAGATCAGAGCGGACGAGGGCGGGTTGTTCATCCTTCTGAAAAACCTACTGGAGAACGCGCTGGCTTTTGCGCCCAGGGGTTCTACCGTCGTGATCATGGCCGATACATCCTCGATCTCGGTAAGCGACGAAGGGCCCGGCATCGATGAAGCGCATCTGCCTTTCATCTTCAGCCGGTTCTGGCGTTCACCGAACAACAAGACCGAAGGGTCCGGGCTGGGTTTGGCCATCTGCAAAGAAATCGTGCTCGCGCATGGATGGAAGCTGGCCGCCGAGCGCACCCAGCCGGGCACACTGTTCACCATCCACTTGTTGAGATCGTGATCGGCCAAAACAAAACCGCCGCGATGCTTCCATCGCAGCGGTCCTCAGCTTTTACGTAGGTTGGGTTAGCGTAGCGTAACCCAACGATGCCATTTGGTTCGGGAATGTTGGGTTACGCTGCGCTAACCCAACCTACGCGGGATGCGCCTTACCAAGGCGCTGCCACCAGTGAAATGGGTTCCCAGAACACCGGCGCTTTCGAGCCACCGTGCGTATCAGCGGAAGCCACTGCTTCCTGATGGTGCGGCACCGTCCAACCGGCCGAACGCAGTACCGCCATGGCGACCATCAGGTCGCCGCGCAGTGTGGGAATAGCGTCGTGGGCAAAACCTATCAGTGCGGCATTGGTTGAACTGATCTTCACGGCCTCATAGGCGGAGATCATGCGGCAATGGCTGCGTACTGCGGTGCTGGCGAAGGTCTTGTCGAACGCGTCGCCGCTGAGCGCCTGCATGCGATCCATCGTCGGGCTGTTCTCCGCTGTCTGGCTGGCATGCTCGTTGCTGCCTGCCAGTAATTGCGTCATGCGTGCGCTGAGCGCGGTGCGTTCCTGAATGATCGTGTTGGCCAGTTGCAGCACCCGCGGGTTGGTGGACTTGGCCAGGGCCAGCTTGGCCATCGCGACCTGGCTGTCGTTGTCGTTCATGGCGCGGGTGAGGAAGGCCTGCTCATCGGCGTTCAACGGCTGGGTGGCATCAGCGGCTTGTGCAAGTCCCGCTGCCAGCGTCATCCATACCAGCACCAGCGAGATGGGAACGAACCGGTAGAAACGTACAACGCGCATGACGTATCGCCTTTATGGCTGAGCTGGACCCCTTACGGTTCTCAATCTGAACTTAGAGAAGTTCAAAAGGTGTTTAGAATTCGTCAGACTATTATGGGACTGCGCGAACAAGCACTTTTTGCTTCAGCCAATGCTCTCTTAAGTGTCTAGGCGTGCACTGGGCGGCGATGGCGCATTAACAACTGCCAGGCGGCGAACTCCGCAGCAATCACCATCATGCAACTCACCGGCGGCCACCATAGATAGCCGCCGCGCAGCAGGACGATGCTCAGTACCAGCACCAGCGTCATGCTGATCCATAACAGCAGCCAGTTCCGCCCGATGCCGGGCAATCCGTAGAGCAGCAAAGGAAGCGTCAGCATGGCGGCGGCCAGCGCGAACTCGCGCAGAAAGCCGAGCGGCGTGACGAGCATGCCGCGTTCCAGCGATTCCAATACGTTCGCCTGATATTCCACACCCGGCATGGGTGAGTCGGGTGTCTGCAGAATGTCGCCAAGGCCTTCGGCGGTGGCGCCGATCAGCACCCAGCGATCCTTGAGCAAGCTCGCCGGCACGCGGTTGTTGAGTACGTCCGCGTACGACAGCCGCCCGAACGTGCCGGCAGGGCCGGCGTAGCGCAGCAACACGTAGTCGTCGCGCATCCACAAATAGGGCGATGCGTCGTTGCGCTCGGGATCATGCAAACCGGGCAGTGCACTATTGGACGTGGTATGACCAAGCTGCAGCAGCGCCAAGGCCAGCGAGGGCCAGTAAGGACTGCCCAGGCCGGCTTTGAGGTACGCACCACGCACCCGCTCGTCGTTGTCCTTGGCGACATCCACTTGTCCCAACGCTGCCACGCTCTGCGCGATGCCGCTGACCGGCAACGCTTCCTGCAGCGGGCCGCCAAGTGTCACGGCTTCCGCAAACACCGGCAGCACCACCTTGCCGCTGCGGTGAATGGCAGCGGCGACTTGTGCGTCGTCGTTGGGATCATTGGAAGGCGTGGACATGGTGATGTCCATGCCGATGCCGCGCACGCCATCGGCGGCAAGGCGGTCGATCAGTTGCGCGTGTACCGAACGCGGCCAAGGGAAGCGCCCGACTTCGTCCAGGCTCTTGGGGTCGATCGCGACGATGACGACGTGGTCGTCCGGCGTGTAGCGCCAGTAGCGTGCATTCAAGTCGTAGAGCGCGTTGTCCAGCGGTACGGTGACACCGCTGACGATCAACAGTACGAGCAGGCCGACGCCGGCCATCCAGAGCATGCCGCGGACGAGCCAGGCGAAGGTGGTGGGCATCAGCGGTGCTCCCTCTCCCCTTCGGGGTTAACGGCTGATCTTGCTGCGGCGGTTAAAAGTGGCATGCGTCAGTCTGAGCCTGGCGGAATACGTAACCTTGCCTCGCCGTCATTCCGGCGAAGGCCGGAATCCAGTACAAACACGCTGTGCGAAGCACTCAACATCTTATGTGTGCCGTGTCCTTCGGACGCGTATTTAAACTGGATTCCGGCTTTCGCCGGAATGACGAGCGCTTCGATTTGAGCTTGAGGACTTATGTTGTCCTCATAACAACAACCACAACACCACGCCGCCACCCGCAGCAGCGACACCAATCCGGCACGTCAAACAACCTCCCAATCGAATCTTCTGCACCGCGCCCCAAGGCCCGGCGTAACCATCGGTATCGATCGTCTGCACCCGCACATACCACGTGCCGGACCCAGGCTTCTTGGTTTGCAGCAGCGGCTGATCCAGCGTCTGGTCGATCTGCGGATGCGCAAAGTCGGGATGGCGGTCGAGCTGGATGTGATAGCGCTGTCCCGCTGTGCCGGCTGGCCAGCCGAGGCTCACGGCGTTCTTCGACGACTTCGGCTTGCCGACTTCCGGTGCAAGGGGTTGCGGCACCAGGTCGAACGGCATCGGGTCGGTGAAGGGGCCAAGCTTGCCCGTCTTGCTGCGCGTGGCGATGCGCCAGTAGTAGTGGCCGTACGGCAACGTATTGGGTGCACGTACGTTGTCGCCGGTGAGCTGTGTTTCGCTGGCCAGCGGTTGGGCGAATGAGTCATCGCCGGCGAGCTGCCATACGTACGAGGCAGCTTCCAGGCTTTCCGTCCAATGAAAGCGCGGACGCGTATCGCGCACCTTGCTGCCGGGCAGCGGCTCGATCACCAGCGGCGGCTGGGGATGGGCGTTGATGTGCAGCAGGCACACACCATCGTCGCCTTCCAGTTGTTGTGCATCGATGCCGCGCACGCGCACGGCGTAATCGCCATCCGGCACGTCGGGCAGACTCAGTTGCGCGGCGCTGGTGACGTGATCGAGCAGCAGCACGGCGAATTGGTCGTTCGGCGCCAACTGCACGCGATAGTGCGCGGCGCCATCAAGCGGCGCCCAAGCGAGCACGAACGGCAGTTTGTTTACGGCTTGCACGGGACAGTGGAGCGTTGGTGCGGACAGCAGACGTTGCGCTTGGGTGGGCTTGGCGCCATCGCTCACGGCAACGCCGTGCTCCTTGGGCACCAGCACATGCGCTTGATCGCCGCCTACGTCCACACGGCCGGTCAACACTTCGGTGCGCGACTGGCCTTGGTCGGCGGTGACGCGGAAGTGCGTACCGCGCACGCTGGAAATCGTTCCCGGCGTTTCCACGCTGAAATGCGCACCCACGCCGGTCATCGGCGTCACCGCATTGGTGACGCGGCCGTGCTGCAGGCGCAGGCGCGTGTCGACCATGCCGGTGCGGCCGTAAGCGCTCATCTGGTCCAGATCCAGCGCGCTGTTTTCTTCCATCAGCACCCGCGAGCCGTCGGCAAACTGCAGAGTGAGGCTGGTGTTGGCATCGGTGCTCAGATGGGCGCCGTAGCCGAGCGTCATGCCGGGTGTGACGTTTTCCGCCTGCGTTTCACCGGGCTGTTGCACGTGGGCGCTACCCATCACCGCCACCACCGTGGCGCTCGCCGGCTGCACGCGCAGCCAGGCGATCGGCACGCGCAGTGTCATGCCCGGCGGCAAGTGATACGGATCGGCCACCTTGTTGTACGCCTGCAGTTTCTGCCAGGGCACGTCAGGTTTGAGATAGCGGCTGGAAAGATCCCAGATGTTGTCCTGCGGCCGGACGCGGTAAGTCCAGTCAGCAGCAAAAAGCATGGGTGCGATCGAGACAAGCAAGAGCAGCGCGGCCAGCCGTGGCAGCAACCTGTTACGGGTGGGATACATCATTCCCCCTGAGAACCATCAAGACGCCCCCTGTTCGTCATGGGCCGGCAACAGCGTGCAACCTTGGTCCTAAGGTTTGCTAGCGGTGCCGAATGGTGGGGGAATTGTGCGGGATGTGGGGGCGGGGTGCTACCGCTTTGTAAGTTCAGGGAGGTATTGCAGAAACAGACTTGCAATTACTTGCATCTTGGGCAAGGACAGTGTGCTTGCGTGATGACTCGTATCGTCATTCCGGCGAAAGCCGGAATCCAGTTCAATAAACCGTGCGAAGCACACCGAAAGTTTTTATGTTGAGTGCTGCGCACAGCGTATTTGCACTGGATTCCGGCTTTCGCCGGAATGACGGCAGAGTGTGATGGGGGCTTTTCCCTGGAGAGCGCCCCTTCACCCCTGAGGGGAAAGGGCGCTGTTGGCGGGATGGGTTTGAGCTGCCAGTTCCGACAGCATCTGCTGCAAGCTTTGCAGATAACCAGGCAATCGTCGCAGCGCGTCGTCGGCCGAGTCGCCGCCAAGCGCCGCCATCAATTCGCGCCCTTCCGCAACCACTCCCCCGTTCGTAAAAAGCTGCAACGCACCCAGCATCCGGTGCAAGGTGCGCTGCGCCTGCGCGCCGTCACCTTGTGCCATGGCACGCTCCAGTTTCTCGATATCCGGGCCGCTGGTCCTAAGCATCGCCTGCAGCATTTCCGCACGCAGGTCTTCCATGCCCGGCGCGGCGAATACGTCGTCGAACAACGATGCTTCTGTCTTGGCTGCATCGACCACGCGCGGCGCCCACATGCCCAGCTTTTCCTCCAGCTGGCGCAGTTGCACGGGCTTGCTCAGGTAATCGTCCATGCCTGCTTCGTGGCAGCGTTCGATTTCGCCGTCGAGCGCGTTGGCGGTCATGGCGATCACGGGCAGGCGGGTGGCGCGCTGGATGGACGATTCGTGCTGGCGCCAGGCCGCGGCCAATTCGTAGCCATTCATCAACGGCATCTGGCAGTCGGTGAGCAGCATGGCGTAATCGCGCTGGCGCAAGGCATCCAGCGCAGCGCGGCCGTCGCCGACGACATCGCAGGACCAACCCAGGAGCGCAAGCTGGCGGCGGATCAACGCTTGGCTGATCGGATGATCTTCCGCCACCAGAACACGGCCCGTGGCATGTGACGTGTCCACCGGCGTCGCCATCACGCGCGGAGCCATCTCGCGCGGAGCGGATGCCGGCGGCTTCAGCGTTTGCGCGCAAACCCGCGCCACGGACTGCCATTTCAGCGGATTGGTGTTGAGCCACAGGCGCTCGTCGCGGGGGCCGCTGATGCCGTTCGCACTGGCGTCGACCAGGACCGGCTGTGCAGCAATCATCGCCGCGCTGTCGTGATCATCGTGATGGATAAAGAGCAGATTGGCCGCCACGCCACGGCGCATGGGTTGCGTCGGCGGAATCTGCTCCACCGTCAAGCCCAGTGCGGTGAGGTGGGCGGCGAGGGCATTGGCCGTCCCGACCGAAGCGAGCCGCACGATCGCATGCCGGCCGGCCAACTCTGCAAGACGTTCGACCTCGCGTTGCGCTACTGGCAGACGCAGTTCCAGCGTCACCTTGGTGCCTTCGCCCAGCCGGCTGCTGAGCTCAATGCTGCCGCCCATCAATTGCACCAGGTGCCGGCAGATCGCCAGGCCCAGCCCGGTGCCGCCGTAGCGACGCGTGGTCCACGATTCGGCCTGCGAGAACGGCGTGAACAGGTTGGCCTGCTTGTCGGCGGCGATGCCGATACCCGTGTCTGTAACGCTGATGCGCACACGTTGCGCGTGGCCGTCGTCGCCCATCACGCGCAGGCTCACGGCAACATGGCCGCGCTCCGTGAACTTCACCGCGTTGTTCAGCAGGTTCATCAGCACCTGCCGGATGCGCACGCTGTCGCCCAGCAGCTTGCCGGCCAGCGTGGCATCCGCGCCGACATCGATGGCCAGGCCTTTCTTGTGTGCGGAGCCGGTCATCATGCCGGCCACGTTGTCGATCAGTGTGCGCAGGTCGAGCGGTGCGTCGTCCAGGCGCACGTTGCCGGCTTCCAGCTTGGAGAAATCCAGCACATCGTTGAGTACCTGCAGCAGTACGCCGGCGGAGTCTTCCACTGCATGGACCAGTTCATGCTGTTCTTCATTCAACGGCGTACGGCCGAGCAACTCGAGCATGCCGATCACGCCGTTCATCGGCGTGCGGATTTCGTGGCTCATGGTGGCAAGGAAGTCGGCCTTGGCCTTGGACGCGCGCTCGGCGGCATCACGCGCAGCGAGCAGGGTCTGGTTATGCGCATTGATGCTGGTGGTGTCGATGACGTAGCCGATCCACTCCAGTTGGTGGTCGGAGAGTTGGCGCGTGCCCATCACCAGGTGGATCCAGCGCAGGCCTTCCGCCCCATACGCGCGAAAATCCAGCGTGACGGTGCCGCGGTGGCGGGTCGCGCGCTGCATCAGGCGGCGCAGGGTAGGGGCATCCTCCGGGTGAATGCGGTCGTGGAACGGCCAGTCGCGCAGCACGTCGTCCTGTTCCAGCAGATCGGCTTGCTCCAAGCCGAATAGCGCGTGCAGATGGCCGGCGAGAAAGGCCAGCCGCGGCTGGTGGTCGTTACCGCGGCGCACGGCGAACACCACCACGGGAATACGCTGGGTGATGTCGCGCAGGCTTTGCTCGGTGGCGCGTGCGGCCAATTCGACCTGGCGGTACTCGGTGATGTCCAGCAGCATGGCGATGGAGCCGTTCACGCTGCCGTCCGGCGCGTGCGTGGGTGCTTCGAGCAACAGGCCGGTGCGCTGGCGGCCGTCGCTGCTGAGGTAATCCAGTTCGCAGCGCTGCACCTTGTTCTCGCGCAGCGCATCGAGGCTCGATTGCTGCAGGCGCTGGATGGCCGGCGTGCCGTCAGCCAGCGGCACCCAGCGCTGGGTTGGCAGTTCGAGACTGCTGTGCCCCACCATGTGTGCCGGTTCGATGCCAAGCCGCAGTTCGCACGCGCGGTTGAGTGCCAGGTAGGCGCCTGCTGCATCCTTGATCAAGACCGGAAACGGCACCGCATCCAGCTGCGCCTGCATCACCGCGGTCTGTCGTTGAAGCGCGCGTTCCGCTTGCGCCAGCTTCTCCCGTTGCACGAACAACATGCGCAGTACCGCCAGCGCGAGCAGGGCGGTAAGGCTGAGCAAGGCGGCAAGCACCACGACCGCCATGGCAATCGGGCTGGCATCGAACCAGCCGGTGGCCGCATCGCTGAGGAGTAGGGCTAGGGTCACGTGATAAAGGAAGGTTTTGTCCCTGAGTAGCCGGCATCGCTGGCGGCTGTGGGCGCATGATGCCATGTCGGCCGGGGGAGAGATGGCGCGTTCTTTCGGTAGAATCCTACTTATGACGGCTGGACATGCCGTCGATATGGGAATCAGAGCATCCCCGGCTATGCCCCCTAATGGCGAGATAACCCGGATCGTCGTTGCCGACGATCACCCCGTCGTGATGCTTGGCATCCGCGCGCTGCTGAAAGAACACGGCGGCATGCACGTGGTTGGCGAGGCAGGCAACGGCCGCGAACTGCTGGCCGTGCTGGCAAGCGAACCGTGCGACCTGCTGATCACCGACTTCTCGATGCCCTACGAAGACGGTTCCGGCGACGGCCTTCCCCTGCTCAAGCGCCTGCGCCGCGAGCATCCCCGGCTGCCCATCATCGTGTTGACCATGGTGCACAACGCCGCGCTTACCCGCGGCATGCTGGCGGCGGAGGTGAACGGCCTGGTCGCCAAGGTGGCCATGACGAAAGAGCTGCAGCTGGCGATCGGTGCAGTGATGAATGGGCGCACCTATATCTGTGAGTCCATGCGCGAGCATGTGATCGATTGGTCGCCATCGGAAGGGCTCGAGCGTGCGGCTGATCCCGCCTCGCTCTCCCAGCGCGAGGCTGAGGTGGTGCGCCTTTATGCGCAGGGGCTGTCGGTGACCCAGATCGCCGAGCAACTGCACCGCAGCGTGAAGACCGTCAGCCAGCAGAAGAACGATGCGATGCGCAAGCTGGGGATTACCAGCAATACGCAGTTGTTCGAGTACGCGCGCACGTATGGGCTGCTTTAACACCTGATCACTGCGAGAAACGTTTCCCTCCCGAGCGGGAGCGCACCTCGAGACCGTGTAGGTTGGGGTGCAAACCCCAACGCTGCCATGCACATCGCACCCGGATGTTGGGGTTTGCACCCCAACCTACGAAGCACGGCGATTCCATTTTAGGAATCGTCCGATACAGCCACCCCACCCCCGACGCGCAAGCTTTCCGCCCGTAAGCAACGCCATCGCCATGGCGTTCGTGATTTCCCGCACGCTCACGGATGGGTGTGTGTCGGCGAGTTAACGCCGGCGGCAGGCATGCATTACCCCCTGTGAGTACTGTCTGCCGGGATCTCCTGTTCCAAGCAACGTGTTCCACGCAAAGGGCGTGAGGTGTCGGCAATGTTCAAGGACATGCAAGGAGAGGCGCTCAACCGGCTGCACGCGACGATTCACTCGCATCCGCAGTGGCAGTGGGAAATCGATGAGCGCCATCGCTTCACCAAGGTGGCCGAAGGCCTGCTCGACTTGATGGGCCGCGAACGCGAGGCCGTGCTGGGTGCGCCGGTGAACACGTTCATGACACCCACCGAGGCGGTGCGCGCCAGACGTTTTTTCGCCTCCCGACCCAAGGCATTTTCCTGCGCCATCAGCCGCCATCTGCATGCGGACGGCAGCTTGGTCGCGCTCGAATCCGATGCGGTGGCGATCGAAGACGAAAACGGCGAATTTTCCGGCTACCGCGGCGTGGCGCATGGCGTGATGGATCTGACGCACGCCGAAAACGTGTACCGCATGATGGCCGTCTACGACACCGCACCGAGCGCGTTGTGCCTGATCGGCCGCGACGGCCGCTATCTGGCGGCCAATGCAGCGTATGCCGCGATCCACGGCGTGCCGTCGCATGCGCTGGTGGGCCGCAAGGTGGCGGAGCTGATGCCCGGCGCCGGCCAAAGCATCCGCCGCGGCCTCAAGTTGCTGGAGGCTGGCCAGGATGTGCCCGCGCAGGAAATCGAGCATCACGGCAAGTACTACCAGATGCTCGCCAACCCTGTGCACAACTTGATGGGGCAGGTGATCGGCATCACCGCTGCGCTCACCGACATCACCGATCGCAAACAGGCCGAGCAGAAGCTCGCCGACATCAACCGCCAGCTCGAGTATTACGCCAACAACGATCATCTCACCGGCTTGCCCAATCGGCGCCGCGTGGATGAAGTGCTGGCCGATGAAGTGCGGCGTGCGATGCGCAACCAGCATCCGCTGTCGGTGCTGATGATCGACGTGGATTACTTCAAGAAGTACAACGATCACTACGGTCATCTGCGCGGCGACGATTGCCTGCGCATCGTCGCGGCGGAATTGCATAAATCGCTGCATCGTTATGGTGACGTGGTCGGCCGTTACGGCGGCGAGGAATTCATCGCCGTCCTGCCTGGCACCGATGCGATCGGCGCGCTGAAAGTTTCCGGTGCGATTCTGCACGCCATCGGCGCACTCGAAATGCCGCACGCGCAAAGCCGCTACGGCAAGCTCACGCTGAGCATCGGTGCGGCCAACCTGGGCCATGTACCGCATGGCCATGGCGTGGAAGAAATCTGCGATACCTTGCTGCAAGCGGCCGATCGCGCGCTGTATGCCGCGAAGTTGTCCGGACGCAATACGGTGCATGGCATGTCGACGGGGGAGTTGGACACGTCGCCCGATTTTGCGGATTAAATCGTAGGTTGGGGTGCAAACCCCAACGGCGTCATCTCCCATGTGCGCCGTCATGTTGGGGTTTGCACCCCAACCTACGTCGAATAGCCGGGCTTTACGGCGCATAAGCCAATAGGAAGGCAGACTTTGCAGTTTACCTTCCTATTGGCTAGACTGCGCCCCCATGGACCCATCCACCCCCGACACCGCCCTTGCCATGACCATTGCCGGCGAGCTGCGCGTGCAGTTGGGTAAGCTGAAACGCCGCCTGCGCGAGGAAACCGGATCGCGCGGCCTCAGCTGGTCGCAAGTCGCCGTGCTCGGCCACCTGGAGCGCGAAGGTTCCAAAACCGTGACCGAACTTGCCGAACTCGAAGGCGTGCGCCAGCAATCCATGGGCGCCACCGTGGCTTCGCTGGAAACGGCCGGGCTGTTGAAGGGAGTACCGCATCCGACGGATGGCCGCCGCACCATGCTTTCGCTCACGCCCAAGGCGCGCGCCTGGATCAAGGCCAGCCGCGCCGCGCGCGAAGACTGGTTGTTCCACACCATCCAGATACGGCTTTCGCCGACCGAGCAGAAAAAGCTCGCAGGAGCGGTCGAGCTGTTGAAACGGCTCGTCGAGCCTTGATGATTTTTCCCGTGCGCACTGACGACAGGTTGATGCGTACGGCGGCTACCTCACCCAAGCATCACGGAGTGCTCGTCATGCCATCGCCTCACTATGTGGCTTACTTCTTCGGCGGCGCGTTCCTCGCCAATGCGCTGCCGCATATCGTCAGCGGCAGCATGGGGCGAGCTTTTCAATCGCCGTTTGCCAAGCCGCCGGGGCAGGGGCTTTCATCCTCCACCGTCAACGTGTTGTGGGGTTTCTTGAACGCGGTATTGGGTTATCTCCTGCTCTGCCAGGTGGGAGACTTCGACACGCGCAGCGCGCCGGACATCATCGCGGCCGGACTCGGGGCATTGTTGCTGTCGCTATTCCTTGCCCGCAGTTTCGGGCGCTTCAACGGCGGCAATGTGTGAGCATGTTCCGCTCCTTGCGCGGCTACAACTACCGCGTATGGGCGGCAGGTGCCCTGGTATCCAACGTAGGCACGTGGATGCAGCGCATCGGCCAGGACTGGCTGGTACTCACGCAACTCACGCACAACAACGCCTCGGCAGTCGGCGTGGTGATGGCGCTGCAGTTCGGGCCGCAGATTCTGTTTCTGCCGCTGACCGGTTATGCGGCGGATCACTTCAATCGGCGCAAGCTGTTATTCATCACCCAGGCTTTGCTCGGATTGCTGGCACTGGGGTTGGGCCTGCTTACCGTTACCGGCTTGATCAAGCTGTGGCAGGTGTATGCCTTCGCGTTCGCCTTGGGTTCGATCACCGCTTTTGACGCACCGGTGCGGCAGACCTTCGTGTCGGAGCTGGTGACGGAGGATGATCTCTCCAACGCCGTGGCACTCAACTCCACCTCGTTCAACGCAGGGCGCATGATTGGCCCGGCCGTTGCGGGTTTAGTGATTGCCGCCGTGGGCACCGGCTGGGTGTTTGTGGTGAATGCGGCTTCGTTTGTTGCGGTGCTGTGCTCGCTGGGTTTGCTGCGACCCGAAGCGTTGCACGTGAAAGCCTGGGCGCAACGCACGCGTGGCGGCCTTACCGAAGGCTTTCGTTATGTGTGGCATCGGCCGGATTTGCGCGCGATATTGCTGATGCTGTTTCTGTTCGGCACCTTCGGGCTCAACTTTGCGATCTTCATTTCCACCATGTCGGTGAAGGTGTTCCATGCCGGCGCAGGACGTTACGGCCTGCTCACGTCCAGCATGGCGGTTGGCACCGTGATGGGCGCTTTGCTGGCGGCGCGACGGGCAAGGCCGAGCGTGTTGCTGCTGATAGCGGCTGCGGCGCTATTCGGCACCGGATTGGTGCTGGCAGCGTTATCACCCAACGATGGCGTGTTCGCCGTGATGCTGCTGGTGATCGGCGTTTCCGCACAAACCTTCACCACCTCCACCAACAGCTTGGTGCAACTTGCTACCGAGCCTGCGATGCGTGGCCGTGTCGTGGCGATTCTGCTTGCCATTGCGTTGGGCGGCACCCCGCTGGGCGCGCCGGTGGTCGGCTGGGTGGCGGACACGTTTGGCCCGCGATGGTCGTTAGGCGTGGGTGCTGCGGCGGGATTTGCTGCGGTGCTGGTGGGGATGCGTTATCTCGTGAAGCATCATGCGCTGCGGGTGTGGATCGATGCGGGGCGTTTGCGCTTCAGCATGCAGCCATCGGTTCCTTCTTCCGCGAGGGGAGAGGGGTAGCTTCTGAAGCTTCGTTTCGCCGTGAAAAAAAGTCAGTCTTGCCTCAACGTCATTCCGGCGAAGGCCGGAATCCATGCTTCGTACTGGCGATGGATGATTCGCTTCGCTCACCCCTTCGGGGCCGTCCTTCGGACGTTCTCTGCGCTTCGTGCTCCGTCCGGCCTTCGCCGGAATGACAACTCGCTTTGAAACGGTATCAACGCGAGCTTCGGTTCTTGTGACGGAAAAGTGGTAGCCCTTACCGCCAAGTCACACTCACCGCATCATGGATATCCTGCTGCGGTACTGTAACGATGGTCGTTGCATCCGTGTCATCCCAACGCCATTGCGTCGTCGCCTTTCCATTCACGCTCACCGATTGCGGCCTGCTTCCCCCGTGGATGCGCACGTCATAAGAACGCATAGCTGATTGGCCTTTGTAAGTACCCTTAGCTGCCGCCACCGTCAGCTCATACGAACCATCCGCCTTGGTCGCATAACTCATCGGCGTCACCGCATAACGGCCCTCCGCATAATCAAGCGACACACCATCATCCTCGTACAGATCGAAATGACCCTTGCCTGATCCGTACACGTTGACGATCAACGTATCCAGCGGCTTCGCATCCGAATAATCACTCGGCTCCTGCTCCGGAATGATCGACCCCTCACGCACGAACACCGGCATCTGGTCGGCATCGTAATGCGCCGTGAAAGACTTGCCGCCGCCGTAATGCTTGCCGCTGAAGAAATCGACCCACTCGCCGGGTGGTAGATAAACGGTGCAACTGCCGCTGGCATCGAGCACCGGCGCTACCAGCATCTCATAGCCGAAGAAGTATTCATGGGAATGCTGATAAGCCTCCGGCAACTGCGGATATTGGAGATACAACGGACGCAGCAGCGGCAGCGACAACGTGTGTGCCTGCCATGTGTAGGTGTAGATGTAGGGAATCAGCTGCGTGCGCAAGGTGAAGTATTTGCGCATCAAGGCAATGCCTTTGTCGCCATACAGCCAAGGCATGCGTGCATTGCCCTCGCGCGGATTCGCATGCGCACTATGCATGCGCAGGATGGGACTGAAGGCGCCGAATTCGATCCAGCGCGCATAAAGATCAAAATCAATCTTCGCGCCGTGGAAGCCGCCGATATCGTGGCTGATGTACGGCACCAGTACATTGCCGCCGCGTGCCGTGAGGGCAACCTCATACGCCAGCACCGGCCACTCCGAATAGGTGTCGCCGGTGAAAAAGCCGGGATAACGCTCGCTGCCCCAATCGCCATAGCGGCCAAGGATGAAAGCACGCTGGCCGGTGAACTGCTGCGTGAAATCGTAGAATACTTTGTTGGTCCAGAGTTGCGGATTGAGCCCCGGCATAGGGGTGGCGCCACCGCCACCGTCCACCCACCACGAACTCACGCCCGCCTGCATCAGCGGTCCATGCAAGTCGCGCATGAATACGTTGGCTTGCTGTTGGTTGGAAAGATCGAAATAGATGCGTGGCGGCGGTGTCACATCCTTGATTGCAACCGGTCCGCGGAAAATGCCGCCACCTTGTTCGCCCGATACCACGCGCAAGGCGATCTCGTTGGCTTGGCCAGGACGAACATAAGGCCTGATGTCGGCATACGTAAGGCGTCGCGGCCACTGTACGTGGGTATGCTCCACTTCCTTGCCGTTGACGAAGATACGGTACGTTTGCGCCACCTCGCCCAGATACAGGTACAAAGCATCCGGCAATTTGGCCGGCAGCGGCACCGAGGTGCGATACCAACCGATGCCTTGGTAATCCGGATAGCCTTGTTTATTCCACGATTGATCCGTGTGGATCGACTTCCACGCATGGTCGTTATGATCGACGGCAAACCAGTGCTGGCTCAATCCTTGATCCTGCGGATCGGGCATGAACTTCCAGCCGGCGGAAACATCCAGATCGAACGAGGGCTTCGGTGGCAGCGGCTGCTTCAGATCCGTCAGCACTTCCGACGCACGGCTATCGTCATGGGAAAGAATGCTTTCCTCCGTGCCCGCATAGCCCGGATGATCGTTGAGGCTGAGCTTGATGCCGCGGTCATGCAGCCATGACAGGAACTGCGTGGGTTGCGAAATCAGCGGACTCCAGTCGTAGCCACCCTGCCAACCGTAGTTGTGCCACGCGAAATCCAGCACCAGCGTGTCGAAGGGAATATGGTTGTCGCGCAGGCGCGATAGTTCGTCTTCGAGATACTGCTGGTTGTAGTGCTCGAATGCCGGCGTGTGCGCTTCTGCCGTATCCGGAAAATATTCAAAGTTGAAATCGGTGACCCAGTTGCCCAGCACGTAGCGCGGGATCATCGGAATGCCGCCGCAAAGCTGCGCGTATGCCTGCAGCACGCCCTGGTAGTCGCGTTCGTAGGTAAACAGATACCAATCCTGGCCGTAAGCTTGGGGGCGCGGCGTGATCCACGCCGTTTTCTCGTCCCACAACGGCGTCTGGCTGTCGTCGATAAAGGCGTAGCCACTGCGGCTGAGCAGGCCCGGCTTGGCCGGCAGCAAGGGAATGTCGATGCCGGGAATGATGTCGTTGACCGGGCTCTGGGTGTCGTCTTGGGTCAAGTTGCTGCCGCTGACGTGATCGAGCGAATAGGTGAGGCCACCAAGATTCTGCGTGTCCACCTGACCGGGATGCCAGGTATGCGATGCGCCGCTGGAATTGGCCCAGCGCACCTCAAGGTTGTCGGCCTTGAAAGGGCCGGAGTTCAATCGATAGCGCAAGCTCATACTGCTGGTGTGCACCACCAGCCAACCGTTTTCTTTGGAAGATTGAGCACTCACTGCCGGCCAATCGCGTTTCTGCACCACGGCGGTCGGTTCGTCCGCAAAGCGGCCATTTGGCGCGTATTCCATGCGCACCAGCGAAGCGGTGAGGAATTCGAAACGCGCATTGCCGGCAACGATCGTGGTTGTGTTCTGCGTCCTTGCATAAGAAACGAGCGGGGTCGATACGAATCCAACCAGCGCCATAAGGAGCATGCTGCGGAACACTTTCATGCGAGAGTCTCTTGCCGGGTCAAGGAAAGACCCCGCACTTATACTCGCCGAGCCAAGTCAAGCACAGCCTCGACGGTGTAGGTTGGGGTGTAAACCCCAACGTCGCGATGCGTGAGCAGCTCAATGTTGGGGTTTGCACCCCAACCTACAAAAAGAACGGAGGCCACGCATGACCTCCGTTCCACTGCCTTTCTACGACGCGCTTATTGTCCGTATTGCGACATGAAGCCCGAACCGATCATGCTGCCCCAGCCCGTCACCAGGTCATAGCCCTTCACAGCCGAATAGCTGCCGGACTTGCCGCTGGTGATGTCATGGAACGTCGCCGCATAGATGGTGGGACTGTTTATGTTGTTGCTGTAGATGGTGGGCAGGAAGAAGCCCAGGTTCGAGGCGCTATGGCTGGCCAGTGACTCGTCCACCAGGGCGATATAGCCCGCCCACATCGGCGCCGCAAAGCTGGTGCCGCCGTACTCGTTATAAGTACAGCTGCCGTTGCCGCACGCCATGAAGGTGAAGTTGGCATTGGCCGACACATCCGGTCCGTTGCGGTATGTCTTCGAGCCCTTGTTGCTGGTGTTGATCGCGCCCGTCTGCCAGGAAGGAATGGCGATCTTGTCCGGCGAGATGCCGCCTCCGCTATCCACCCACGCTGTTTCGGATGCCCAGGGACCGGCCGCGCCGCTGGTGGTCAGGTCGGTGCCGCCGACACCAATCACATAGGCCGCATCCGCCGGCCATGCTTCATTGCGCGACGACCAGGTCGAGCTATCACCCGATGCAGCGAAGAAGCTCTGGCCTTGAGCCGCCATCTTTTGCCAATAGGGATTGAGCGTCGACGGATCGGCCGGTGTCCAGCCCCACGAGCAACCGATGGTTGCCGGCGGTGCATAGCCATCTGTCGTGACGGTCATGGCGCTGATGATGGCCGTATCGGTGGCACCGACATACATCAGCACATTGCTCAGACCAGGCGCCATGCCTTGGGCTTGCGTCACGTCGAGCGTCTGCTCGATATCGGAGCAGCTACCGCTGCAGCCGGTCGAGGAGCCGTCCGTCGAGAGCACACGCAAGTTGTTGGGATTGGTCTGCCCTGCCGTCGAGTAGTAAAGCGACACGTCGGAGGTATTGATGCCGTAGAACTCCCATAGGCCGACGCTCTCCCCCGTGCCGGTCAGCGTGGCGCCGTGATAATAGGCCGCGCGCATATCGCTGCCCAAGAACGACGCACTGGGACCCGAGCCGGTGGTTGCATGGCTCACCACCGCGTCCGGACTGATGCCATGCGCCGCTGCATATTCGCTCTTCTTGACGTAAAGCGGATGCGGCAGTGAGTAATTGTCCAGGCCCGAAACATGCCACAGCGGAATCGCCAGCGACGTGGTGGGCTCGCGATCCGGGCTGTAGAAAGTGCGATTCTCGGTGGGATGCCGATACGTGCGCATCTTCACGTTGAACGCCGATTCGACGGCTGAAACCGGACCGACCACCTGGATGTCCATGCGATCGCGGCTGCCGCCCGCCACCACCAATCCATGCTGCTTGAGATACGACACGACGGTGTCATAGTCGTTTTGGGTCGGACCGAAGCGTGCGGTGAATTCCGCCGGCGTGACGTAGTTGTGATAACTCAAGCTCATCGGATCGGTGACTTGCGCCACGAATGCATCCAGGCCCGCCTGATCGCGGACCGGAAGCACTACGTCGATGCTCATGAGCTTGCCGGCGGGAAGACTTCCCACTTGCTGTGCCGTATTGCTGGTCACCACATCACGCACATGATGCGTGTACACCTGCCCGGCATTCGCCGCCGCACTTGCACCGAATGCCATCGCAATGGCCAGTGAAAGTGCGCAGGTTTTGCGTGTCGAAAACATTCTGCTTGTCTTGCGTGTTCCAATCGAATCTTGTCTGGTCATGAACCTACTCCTCAAAGTTAAGTAGTCAGTGACATCGAAAGAAAGAATCGAGGAAAACTAGAAGACGTACTGTTCCCTGTACTCCCCTCCCCAGGGGTGCCGAATGGCCGGCGGAGGGTAGGGGGGAATTTGTCGTTTTCGGGTGAATGAAGCGGCGTTCTTTACATATCTATACGCAGAGAGCGGCGATCTGACATGAATTTGTGCCCCAGATCACATAGTGCGCGGCCCGCGCCACGGTCGGGCACCTGTGCAGAGTCTTGCGAACCATTGATAACGGCTGCGCAAGATTCTGCAGGGTGGCCTAAAAAGACAAAAAATTAGAAGCCAAAATGACTTCTTTATCGATCTGCTTGAGCTGCTTGAGGTGATTTCGCCAGGCGCAGAAGCCTGATGCTCGATACGCCCGATGCCGCTCCGAGCAAATCGGCAAGCTATCGGAAATGAGTTTTCAGAGATCGCCAAAAGCGATATTCAAAGTCCGCATCACCGCCCACTGAGTTTCGAGAAACATCGCGGCATTTTTTGAAATGGATGCAGACGAGCACTATGCCTGGTTGTGATCTATAGTTGACATATTGATAACTATAGTTAACAATGCCGCCATGATAGAAATCGTCAAGAGCGAGACATTCGACACTTGGCTGCAGAGTCTGAAGGATCGCCAAGCACGCGTACGGATTCAATCACGCATCGATCGCCTGGGGCTCGGCAATCCTGGTCAATATCGTAACCTGACACACGGCATCAGTGAGATGAAGATCGATTACGGCCCCGGCTATCGGGTGTATTACACGATGCGTGGCGCCTTGCTGGTCGTCCTGCTTTGCGGCGGTGACAAGAACAGCCAGCAGGCGGACATTGCCAACGCTATCCGCATCGCAAGCGCTTGGGAGAACTGATATGGCAACCAAGAGGGAAACGTTCAGCCGCTATGATTCGGCTGATTACCTGAAAAGCGAAGAAGATATTGCCGCTTATCTGGAAGCATGTTCCGATGAAAACGATCCGGCCCTGATGGCGGTAGCGCTCGGTGCGGTGGCGCGTGCGCGCAACATGAGCCAACTGGCTCGCGACACGGGTCTCACTCGCGAGGGGCTCTACAAGGCGCTGTCAGCTGATGGCAATCCAAGCCTCGCAACGACAATGAAGGTTGCCAATGCGTTGGGCTACCAGCTTCGGTTAGTGCCTGCTGGCCGGTGACCGTTACGTCACAACCGTCGAGTTCACCAAGAGAAGATGCCAAATTTCGGAGAGGTGAGGGCAGGTAACCCTCACCTCTCGTCTATCGATTTGCCTTACGGCGAATTTGCCAACGTCGTAATGAGTCCAGCTTTCGGACTACCCCAGCCTGTCACCAGGTCATAGCCTTTCACCGCCGAATAGCTGCCCGAGGTGCCGCTGGTAATGTCGTGGAAGTCGGTGGTGTACGTGGTGGTCAGCTTGCCGCCGGACTCATTCTCCGGATAAACCGTCGCATTGAAACTGCCGACGCGCTTCTTGCCATCCGCCACGCGTTGCTGATTGATCAGCGCGACAAAACCGGCCCACATCGGCGCGGCGAAACTGGTGCCACCGTAGTTGTTGGCCGTGCAGGTGGTTTGATCAGCGCAGACGTAGAAGGTGAAGTTGGCATTGGCTGATACGTCGGGGCCGTTGCGATACTTCGTCGATCCCTTGTTGCTGGTATTGATCACGCCCGCAATCTTCTGCCACGAAGGAATGGCGATGCTGTCCGGCGAAATGCCGCCACCGCCATCCACCCAGGCTGTTTCCGATTTCCACGGGCCGGCCGCCTTGGTGGTCGTGAGATCAGTGCCGCCGACCGAGATCACATAGGCATCATCGGCCGGCCATGCTTCATTGCTTGCGGACCAGGTTGAACTGTCGCCCGATGCGGCGAAGAACGTTTGACCTTGTGCAGCCATCTTCTCGAAGTACGGATCGAGCGTGGTGGGATCGGCCGGCGTCCAGCCCCACGAACAGCCGATGGTGGTCGGCAGTGGGCTGTGCGTGGTCATCTTGCTGATGATGGCGGTATCGGTGGAGCCGACGTACATCACCAGACTGGCCAGGCCTGGCGCCATGCCGAGTGCCTGCGTCATATCGAGCGTCTGCTCGGTGTCGTCGCAACCGGACGAGGCCACACAGGCAGTGCTGGTGCCGTCCGTCGACAGCAAGGTGACCGGCACTTTGTTCGTTTGCTTCACGTTCTTGTAGTACGTATTCAAATCGGCGAGGTCGGTGCCGTAGTACTCCAGCAAGCCAAGGTTCTGGCCTTTGCCGTTGAGCGCCGTACCGCCGTAATACGCCGCGCGCATATCGCTGCCGAGGAACGACGCCGAAGGACCTGAGCCCGTCGTGGCGTGCGATACCACCTGATCCGGGCTGATGCCGTGCGCTGCGGCGTAATCGCTTTTCTTCACGTACAGCGGCTTGGGAATGGAATAGTTGTCCAGGCCGGAGATATGCCACAGCGGGATCGCCAATGACGTGGTCGGCTCGCGATCCGGACTGTAGAACGTGCGGTTTTCCGTGGGATGCCTATAGGTACGCATCGTCACGTTGAACGCCGCTTCCACGGCGGAAACCGGGCCGATCACCTGGATATCCATGCCGTCGCGGCTGCCGCCGGTGACGGTAAAGCCGTAGCGCTGAAGATACTGCACCACCGTGTCGTAGTCGTTTTGCGTGGGACCGAATTGCGCGGTGAATTGCTGCGGCGTCAAATAATTTTGATAGTTCAGGCTGTTCGGATTGGTGACGTCAGCGACGAATGCATCAAGTCCCGCCTTGTCGCGCAAAGGCAACACCACATCCAGGCTCATCAGCTTGGCGGCAGGCAAGCTGCCAACTTGCTGTGCAAGATTGCTATGCACCGTCTCACGCACGTGATGCGTTTCAACGTCGCCGGCATGGGCAACCGCACTTGCGCCGAATGCGAGCGCGATGGCCACTGAAAGGCCGCATGTTTTGCGCGCCAGGCCATTTGAAAAACGTGTTCCCGTCGAATCTGTGCTGGTCATCGGAATCTACTCCCGTAGCAGTCAGTGACAGTGACGAATCGAGGAACAGCGATCGTGTTCCTCTCCCCAACGTGCCGAATGGCTGGGCGAGCGTAGGGCGGTAATTGTCGTTTTCAAGTGAAACGATGGGTGGGTGATGCGTGTAAACGTTTTGCATTGCGGTGCACGACGAAAAAGGCTGCATGCAACGTTGGAGATCACCGTTTGCGCGAAAATGCGTCGACTCCATTTCGGAGCGAGTCGTCATTCCGGCGAAGGCCTATTGCTGTCCGGGGAAAATTCGTCGCGCTCCAGACAGGTATCTGCAACTCAACCGAAGCCTCCATGTTTGCCAGCCCATTCGACGCTAGCGAGTCGTCGCCCCGGCGAACGCCGGGGCCCAGTGTCTTTGACGATCTGCAAGTCGCTGGGTCCCGGCTTTCGCCGGGACGACGAGCCTTTTAGCCAAGTCGCTAGAACAAGCAAAACTTTCCCCGGGCAGCAGTGGGTCTTCGCCAGAATGACGTCGAGACACGGCTAATGATTCACGAAAAGCGCCGAAGCAGCGCCATGCCCGGCGCACAAGCCGATTCAAGGCGCGCCCGCTCCTCGTCGGGCAAGCTCACCCACTTCGGTGGATTCTTCCGTACACGCCCCGCCGCCTGTATAAGCCACGCAGGATTGTCGAGGCCAGGATCCATAAAGCGAACGATGCGCTGAAGTTCGGCATGCGGCGCTTCAAGCATCGACTCGTAGCGCACATGCAGGACGCGTTCGGCGGGCAGCTTTTCCAGCAGGCTCAAGCCCACGGCGATCATCTCGGACCACGCACTGCCGATCGGCTCGATCGGCAGTGCGAAGTTTTGAAATACCTCGACATCGAAGCTCTCGGGTACCAGCCCACGCCACTCTGGCGGCAGGTCTTCAGGCACTTCGTACGCCGGCGCGAGATAGGGAGCGGAACCGAACTTCCGCTTGAACATGGCGCTGATCATGCCCATCCGCATCAGCGGAAAACGGCTTGCCGAAACGGCGAACTCACGACCGTCGCGAAAAACATGGATGAACTTCGCATCCGGAAAGAAGTGTGACAAGGGATGGACCAGGCCGAGCGAAGCGCCCGAGCGCTCGCACCAGAATCGTCTGCCAAGCCGGGTGCATAGCCATTGAAAGACGCGCAGATATTGGCGATGGACCCGGTCTTGCGGCAATGACTGCACGAACATGCCCAGCTCGTCGTGCAACGCATCGGGATGGTCGGTGAGCGGTGGCAAGGTCATCGCCAGCAGCGGTGGAATGCCTGTATCCCGAAAACGCAGCGCGGAGGCGACGGGATAGCGAAACTCATCGATAACCAGGCCGCGCTCCATCAGGCGAAGCCAGGCCGTATGGCGTGGACGCGGCTCGCTCAGCACCGACCAGAAAGTCGGACCGTCAACGGGATCTTTCTGGAAGCCAAGCGGATGCAGCGCGTTGAACAGCTCGGAGAGACTCAGAATATCCGGATGCAGCGACAGCAGATCAGACAACATCGTTGAGCCGGAGCGGCCCGTGCTGACGATGAAGAGAGGCGTTTGAGGCGATGCTGTCACGATCACTACTCGCAAGACGCCCATCGCAGGCTGGGTTGGCGCAGCGTAACCCAACGGATTCCAGGGGTGCCATATTTTTGGGTTACGCTGCCTGCCTGCCGGAATGCAGGCTCAACGTGGATAAAGGCAATGACACATGTCGAATGAGGATGGCGCCAGGATCATTCACAGGAGAACGCTGGAATCCGCGGCCATGGTGGCAAACGTCAAACGGGCGATGGCGATCACCGCCGCACTTAATCGTTTGACATTCAACGATGCAGACGAAATCCGCGCCCTGTTCAGCGAACTCATCGGTAAAAAGGTAGACGAGAGCTTTTCGCTGATACCACCGTTCTATACGGCTGGCGGTGATGAAATCCGCGTCGGACGCAATGTCTTCGTCAATCAGAACTGCACGTTCTATGACCTTGGCGGCCTCGACATCGGGGACGATGTGATGATCGGGCCGAACGTGAGCATCATCACGGCCGGCCATCCGCTTGAACCGTCACGGCGCCACGCTCTTACCATCGGAAAACCCATCGTGATTGAGAGAAACGTCTGGATCGCGGCTGGCGCAACGATTATCGGTGGTGTGACGGTCGGCGAAAATTCGGTGGTGGCCGCGGGTTCGGTCGTCACCAAGGATGTTCCGCCGAATACCCTTGTCGGAGGAAATTCGGCGCGTGTTATTCGTTCGATTGGCGATGACTGAAGGGTGCGAACGGTGTAGGTTGGGGTGCAAACCCCAACATCTGGTGCGTACTTGTATCCCGACGTTGGGGTTTGCACCCCAACCTACTGTATGAGCGGCGATGTCGCAGCATCGAGCTCCACGCCTTGCACCTCGGCCTGACCGGCCAGCACACGCACGTATTGGCTGAGCGCACGCGCTTCGGCATCGCCGTGCAAATCGTCGGCAACGCGATCGTGCACGTGCTCGAAAGGCAACGACTTGCCAGGAACGCGCTGGTCGACGGCGACGATGTGGAAACCGAAGCGTGTCTTGACGAGTTGCGGCAATACCCCAAGCGCCGTGCCTTCGAACAGCGCCTGTTCGAATTCCGGTACGGTGGCGCCGCGTTGCAATTGCCCCAGCTCGCCGCCGAGCTCGCCGGAAGGGCAATTCGAATGGCGGCGTGCGCGTTCGGCAAATAACGCCGGCTGCGCGCGCAGTTCCGTCAACATGGCTTCTGCCATGGCGCGCACGGCAGCAACCGGCGCGCCTTGGGTGATCTGAAAAAGAATATGCCTGGCAAAGACCAGTTCATCGCTTTGGTAGCGCTGGGCATGCTGTGCGTAATAGCGCCTGCATGCGGCTTCGTCGACATCGGGTATGCGCACTTCTTCGGCCAGTACGCGCTCGATCGCTTCGTTGACGGCAGCAGGTTCCGCTTCGTGATCCAGCCAGCCCAATGCCACCGCGCGCTGGCGCAACAATTCGTGCACGGCGGCCATTTGCGGTGTGGGCCAGTCCTGATCGGTCACGGCTACGCCATTGACGAGGATGGTCATGTGCGTACCGTGCGCTTGCGCGTACGTACCAATTGATAGGGCCGGAACAGATAAGCCAGCGCGCCTGCGCCACTCCAGATGTGCACCATGCGCGTAAACGGCGAGATCAGGAAGATGGTGAAGCCGAGCAGGATGTGCAGGCGATAGACCCATGAAACCTGCAGCAGCAAGGCAGCCACACCGCTCTGGAAAGTGACGATGCCCTTGACGTACGCCGTAAGCAGCTCGAACTTCGCGCCGTCCATATGCTGGGCCGAAAGCGGCACGGTGATAAGGCCGAGCAGCAGTTGCAGCCACAGCATGATGACGACGGCGATATCCCATTTGCGGCTATTGCGGCGGATACGTGGATCGGCGAGGCGGCGATAGATCAGGATGCTCAATCCGATGATGGCCACCACGCCGGCGGTGCCGCCGCCCACCATCGCCAGCAACTGATGCTGCGCGGGGTCCAAGGCCCAGTCGATAGCCCAGTGCGGCGTCAGGAAGCCCAGAAAGTGTCCGATCACGACCACCAGGATGCCGTAGTGAAAGAGATTCGAGCCGAACTTCAACTGCCCTGCGCGCAGCATTTGCGAGGAGTCGCTCTTCCAGGTGTACGGCTCGCGGTCGAAACGTATCAGGCTGCCCAGCAGCAAGACCGACAGGCAGATATACGGGTAGATACCGAACAGGAACAGTTGCAGGTGGGTGGCGGCGTTCATGTCAGCCTCGTTTCACGAAATCAGCTGGACGGCAGGGCGGTGCCCTGTCGTTGGCGAAGGCGGGGCGCTCCTCCCACGTGAGGTCCAGATCTTCCGGCGCAGGAACGGGAGCATGCGGATCAAGTCCTTCCGCACGGGCGAGTTCCAGCAATGCCCGGAACACGGCGGCATAGCGGCTGCGGCGGTGGAGCAGGCGGTTGCCGATCGCTCTCAGAATATGCGCGCAATCGCGGAGGGTCTCACGCACCTCGGCTGCATCGCGGCAACTCAGGTATTCCAGCAGCATGGGAAGGTGGTCGGGCAACTCGTTGCCGCTGGGCTCGAGCCCGGCTTCGAGATAACGCTGGCGAAGATCGAGCATCGCCGGGCCGCGATCGCGCCCATCGCCGTGCACGTGCTCGAACAGATTCAGTGACGTACTGCGTCCGCGATCGAACAGGTCCACGAAGCGCGCCTCGATGTCGAGTGCATCGCCGCGTGCGAGTTGATCGATCAAGGCGAGAAGTTCTCCACGCGTTGCCGTTTCCATATCGCGTGCTTCGCGGATAACCGTGCCGATTTCCGGCAGCGCAGCGCGCAACGCCGCATCCGGATAAGAGAGCAGCGCAGCAAGCGCGCGAAGCAAGATGACGTGATCGGTTCGCATATCAGTGATCGTCGAGCAGGCGGATGGGAATGATCTTGCGGCGGCCCATGCGTCCGCCGAACAGGCTGGATTGGGTGTCGACGCCATCGCAGCCGTTGCCGAAGCTGAACCCGCAACCGCCGCGCAGCGCATACGCGTTTTCCGCCTCCTCGCGATGGGCGGTGGGAATCACGAAGCGATCCTCGTAGTTGGCGATCGCCAGATAACGGTGCATGGCCTCGATCGTCGTCACGTCCAGCTCGTTGTCTTTAAGCAGCGATGGATCGGGCTCGTCACCCAGTTGCAGGGCGCGGAACCAAGCCCGCATCGCGAGCATGCGCTTGAGCGCACGGGTCACCGGCACTTCGTTGCCGGCGGTGAGCAGATTGGCGAGGTAGCGCACCGGGATGCGCAGCGACTCCACATCGGGCAGGCCGCCTTTGCTTTCGATGGCGCCCGCGTTGGCGTGCGATTGAATCGGTGAGAGCGGTGGCACGTACCACACCATCGGCAGCGTGCGATATTCCGGATGCAGCGGAAACGCGATCTTCCACTCCACGGCCATCTTGTAGACCGGCGACTGCTTCGCCGCTTCCAGCCATGCCTCCGGCACGCCATCGGCCAACGCCTGGCGTTGCACCTGTGGATCATTGGGATCAAGGAACAGATCAAGCTGCGACTGATAAAGGTCATGCGGATTTTCGACGGCTGCCGCCTGCTCGATGCCGTCCGCATCGTAAAGCAGCACACCGAGGTAACGGATGCGGCCCACACAGGTTTCCGAGCACACGGTGGGCATGCCGGCTTCGATGCGCGGATAGCAGAAGGTGCATTTCTCCGCCTTGCCGCTGGTCCAGTTGTAATAGATTTTCTTGTACGGACAGCCGGAGACGCACATGCGCCAACCGCGGCACTTGTCCTGGTCGATCAGTACGATGCCGTCTTCCTCGCGCTTGTAGATCGAGCCGGACGGGCACGACGCCACGCAGGCCGGATTGAGGCAGTGCTCGCACAGGCGCGGCAGATACATCATGAAGGTGTTTTCGAACTGGCCGTAGATGTCTTTCTGCACCGCTTCGAAGTTGTAGTCGGCGCTGCGCTTGTCGAATTCGCCGCCTAGGATTTCCTCCCAGTTCGGACCCCATTCGACCTTGTCCATGGTGCGCCCGCTGACCAGTGAGATCGGCCGGGCGACGGGCGCGGTGGGCAGCTCCGGCGCGGTTTGCAGGTTCTCGTAGTCGAACGTAAAGGGCTCGTAGTAATCATCGATATCCGGCAAATGCGGATTGGCGAAGATTTTGGCCAGCACCGCCAGCCGGCCGCCTTGCTTGGGCTGCAGGCGGCCATTGGGCTTGCGCACCCAACCGCCGTGCCAACGTTCCTGGTTTTCCCAATCCTTCGGATAGCCGACGCCTGGTTTCGTCTCGACGTTGTTGAACCAGGCGTATTCCATGCCTTTGCGCGAGGTCCAGACGTTCTTGCAGGTGACCGAGCAAGTGTGGCAGCCGATGCACTTGTCCAGATTCAACACCATGGCGATTTGCGCGCGAATCTTCATATCGTTTCCCTCAGGCCGACGCACTCTGCTGCGGCGCTTCGCGCTGCACGCGATCCATCCAATCCACGTTCGCCATCTTGCGCACGATCACGAACTCGTCGCGGTTCGAGCCGACGGTGCCGTAATAGTTGAAGCCCCAGCTGAGCTGCGCATAGCCGCCGATCATGTGCGTGGGCTTGAGCACCGTGCGCGTCACCGAGTTATGGATGCCGCCACGCATGCCGGTGATCTCCGAACCTGGCACGTTCACGATCTTCTCCTGCGCGTGGTACATCATCACCATGCCTTCCTGCACGCGCTGGCTCACCACGGCGCGCGCCGTGATCGCGCCATTGATGTTGAACAGTTCGATCCAATCGTTGTCCACGATGCCGCCACGCTTCGCGTCCGCCTCGGACAGCCACACGATCGGGCCGCCGCGCGACAACGTGAGCATGATCAGGTTGTCGGTATAGGTGGAATGGATACCCCACTTCTGGTGCGGCGTGATGAAGTTGAGCGTCAGCTCGGTGTGCCCGTTGTCGCGCTTGCCATGCAGCGCGGCGACTGAACGCGTGTCGATCGGTGGGCGATACAACGCAAAGCCCTCGCCGAAATCGCGCAGCCATGCATGATCCTGATAGAACTGCTGGCGACCGCTAAGCGTGCGCCATGGGATCAGTTCGTTGACGTTGGTCCAGCCGGCGGTATAGCTGACGCGTTCGCTCTCGATACCCGACCACGTCGGCGAACTGATGATTTTGCGCGGCTGCGCCTGGATGTCGCGGAAGCGGATTTTCTCGTCCTCGCGTGCTTCGGCGAGGTGGTGATGGTCGCGGCCGGTGATGCGCGATAGCGCCTCCCACGCCTTGACCGCCACCTGGCCGTTCGTTTCCGGCGCGAGGTAAAGAATCGTTTCTGCCGCATCGATATCGCTGACGATGCGCGGCCGGCCTTTGGTCGGGCCATCTTCAACGAGATAGTTCAGTTCACCGAGGCCGCGCACTTCCTCTTGCGTGTTCCAGCCGATGCCCTTGCCGCCATTGCCGAGCTTGTCCATCAACGGACCCAGTGAGGTAAAGCGCGCGTAGGTGGCCGGGTAGTCACGCTCGACAACGCTGATATTCGGCGCCGTCACACCAGGGACGAACGCACACTCACCCTTCTTCCAATCACGCACCTCGAACGGCTGCGCCAACTCGCCGGCCGTGTCGTGCATGATCGGCGTCAGCACCACATCGCGTTCCACGCCCAGATGGCCTTGTGCAAGCTCGGAGAAACGCTTCGCCACGGCCTTGAAGATTTCCCAGTCGCTCCTCGACTCCCATACCGGATCGACCGCAGCCGACAGCGGATGGATAAAGGGGTGCATGTCGGAGGTATTGAGATCGTTCTTCTCATACCACGACGCGGTCGGCAGCACGATGTCGGAATACAGGCATGACGTGGACATACGAAAGTCCAGCGTCACCACCAGATCCAGCTTGCCCTCCGGCGCCTGCGTGTGCCACGCCACTTCTTCGGGCTTGTGGCCACCATCTTCGCCGAGGTCCTTGCCTTGCAGGCCATGGCGCGTACCCAGGAAATGACGCAGGAAATACTCGTGCCCCTTGCCGGACGAACCGAACAGGTTGGAGCGCCAGATAAACAGATTGCGCGGAAAATTGACGGGATCGTCCGGATCTTCACAGGCCATGCGCAACTTGCCGGTTTGCAATGCATCCGCCACGTAATCGCGTGGATTCATGCCGGATTGATCCGCCTCGCGGGCGATATTCAGAGGGTTGCACGCCAACTGCGGCGCGGACGGCAGCCAGCCCATGCGTTCCGCGCGCACGTTGCAATCGATCAGGCTATGTCCGTATTTGCCGCGTGGTGTCAGCGGCGAGAGCAGCTCGTCGACATCGAGCTTTTCGTAACGCCATTGATCCGAATGCGCATAGAAGAACGATGTGCCGTTCATCTGCCGCGGCGGCCGTGCCCAGTCCAGCCCGAATGCCAGTGCCGTCCAGCCGGTCTGCGGACGCAATTTCTCCTGCCCGACGTAATGCGCCCAACCGCCGCCCGATACGCCGATCGTGCCGCACAGCATCAGCATGTTGATGATGCTGCGGTAATTCATGTCCTGGTGGAACCAGTGGTTCATCCCTGCGCCGATGATGACCATCGAACGTCCGCGCGTTTTCGCGGCGTTCTCGGCGAAGGCGCGTGCCACGGCGATCGCGTGTTCTGCCGATACGCCGGTAATCGTCTGTTGCCATGCAGGCGTATAGGGAACGTTGTCGTCGTAGCGCTTCGCGCACGCGCCACCCAAGCCACGATCGAGTCCATAGTGGGCGCACAACAAGTCGAACACGGAAGCGACGATGCATTCGCCATCGCGCGTCGCGACGCGCCGTATGGGAACGCGGCGCAACAACACATCGCTCGCTTGCGCGTTATTCGGAAAGTGCGCGTGCTCAGTGCCGCCGAAATACGGAAAAGCCACTTCCAGCGTGTCGTCACACTGATCGATCTGGCTCAAGACCAGTTCGATCGACGTGCCATCGGATGCTTTCTGCTCGAGATTCCACTTGCCGTGGTCAGGACTATCCTGCCCCGGCCAACGGAACCCGATGGCGCCTTGCGGAATCACCAACTTGCCGCTCGCATCGAACCCCACGGTTTTCCACTCGGCATGCTCGGGACTGCCGAGTGCATCGTCGAAATCACTGGCGCGCAGATAGCGGTCGGGAACCCAGCGCTCGCCATCGCGACGTAGCGCGACCAGCAGCGGCAGATCCGTATAGCGCCGGCAATAGTTCTGAAAGTACTCGCACTGGCGGTCGAGAAAGAACTCGCGCAACACCACGTGCCCCATCGCCATCGCCAGGGCGGCATCCGTGCCCTGTTTGGGATGCAGCCACAGGTCGGAAAGCTTCGACACTTCCGCGTAGTCCGGCGTGATCGCTACCACGCGCGTGCCGTTGTAGCGTGCTTCGACAAAGAAGTGCGCATCGGGCGTGCGCGTCTGCGGCACATTCGAGCCCCAGGCGATGATGTAGCCCGCGTTGTACCAATCCGCCGATTCCGGCACGTCGGTTTGTTCGCCCCAGGTCTGCGGGCTCGACGGCGGCAGGTCGCAGTACCAGTCGTAGAACGACAGCAGGGTGCCGCCGATCAGGCTCAGATAACGCGCGCCCGCAGCGTACGAGACCATCGACATGGCGGGGATCGGCGAGAAGCCCACCACGCGATCCGGCCCGTGCTGTTTGATGGTGTGCACATTGGCGGCCGCGATGATGTCCAGCACCTCATCCCACGTCGTGCGCACGAAGCCGCCAAGGCCGCGCACCGGTTTGTAATCCGTGCCGTGCGGATCGGCCATCAACGCGGCCCACGCGTCCACCGGCGCCATCGTCTTGCGCGCTTCGCGCCAGCGCCGCAACAGGCGTCCGCGCACCATCGGGTACTTCAGGCGATTGGCGCTATACAGGTACCAGGAATACGACGCGCCGCGCGAACAGCCGCGCGGCTCATGGTTCGGCATGCCGGCACGCGTGCGCGGATAATCCGTCTGCTGCGTTTCCCAGGTCACCACGCCGCCTTTCACGTAGATCTTCCAACTGCACGAGCCCGTGCAATTCACGCCGTGCGTGGAGCGGACGATCTTGTCGTGCTGCCAGCGGTTGCGATAACCGTCCTCCCACTGGCGATTCTCTGCGCGTACCTCGCCGAGACCATTCGCAAACGGCTCGCGACGCTGCGAGAAATAGCGCAGGCGGTCGAGGAAATGACTCATGACTTTCTCCTGGTGACGCTGCTCAGGATGGCGACGTGGTGTTCTGCCCGCGGATATCGATGCGCCGCACTTCCGTGAAATAAATAAGGATCAGCGACACCCACACGACGCCGTACAAGAGCATGAAGGCGCTGGAACGAATACCGAGCAGATCCAGCAGGCCACCCCACAGGATCGGCAGCAGAAAACCGCCGAGACCGCCGGCAAGGCCGACGATGCCGGTCACGATGCCCAGCGTTTCCGAAAAATCGTCGCCCAGGTACTTGAAGGTGGAGGCCATGCCGAACGCGAGTGCGACACCCAGCACGAACAGCAAGGGCGTAAACGCCCATAGATTCAGCCCGATATGCAAGCTCGACGGCCCGTGGATGGTCTGTACGACCAACTGCGTTTGCGGATACGACAACAGGAACAGCGCGATCCACGCCAGCCACAGCACCCACCACGTCAAGGCATGTGCACCGAACCGATCGGATAGCGCACCACCCACGGCACGCAGCACACCTGCCGGCAACGAGAAGCAGGCGGCCAGGGCCGCAGCCGTGGCGATACCCAAGCCGTATTCGCCGCCGAAATACTGCGGCATCCACACCGACAAGCCGGTGAAGCCACCGAACGTGAGCGAGTAGTACTGGCAGTACTTCCATACGCGCGGATCGCGCAGCACCTGCAGTTGCTGCTTCAAGCTTGGTGGTTGTTTTCCGCCGACGCCCGGATCGGGTGCCGATAGCAACCAGAAGATCGCTGCCGTGGCGAGCAGCGCCACCGCGTAGATGCGCGGCACCGCACGCCAGCCCAGCGAATCCACGATGGCCGGCGCCACGAACATGTTGAGCGCCGCGCCGCTGGTGCCGGCACCGAAAAAGCCCATGGCAAAGCCACGGCGGTTGGCCGGAAAGAAACGCGCAACGTAAGGCGTGCCTACCGCGAACGACGCACCCACGGCGCCAAGGCACAGGCCGATGGCGAGGAATTGCCACAACACCGTGGCATAGGTGACCAGCCACACCGGTATCGCCGCCACGAGCAGAAGTAGGGTCATGACGCTGCGTCCGCCGAAGCGGTCAGTCCAGATACCCAAGGGAAGCCGCAACAATGCGCCGCTGAGGATGGGCGTTGCCGTCAACAGACCGAATTCCGTGGCATTGAGGTTGAGTTCCTGGCGTATCGGGATGCCGATCACCCCGAACGCCATCCACACGGCGAAGCAGACGACAAACGCAAACGTACTGACGAACAACACCCTGTATGCGACGCCCATGCTCCCGTTTCCTTGTCCAGGCAGGAATCCGTACTTCGACTGGCGTGTGTTTACCGCTCCCCGCACATCGAACTCGCAAACCGCTTCGTCAAAGGTAACGGAGCGCCGGAGCTGCGATCTTGATCCTTATCAAGTTACCGCCGAATAAAACCTCGGCGGGCCATACCATCGTCTTGCACAAGTTAAGGATGAGTGACGAACCTGTGAACGAGCGGTCGGCCAGAAAACGAAACAGGCGGTGTGCTTTTCGCATGGTCGTGCATCATGGTGACGGTCCGGATTAAGCGTGATGCAGCGCTAAGAACGCGTCGTCACCAATCCAAGCTCTTGGGCTGCGGGTGCCCACAGCATCCAATCGGCCAGCACGCGCTCCTTCGGCATGTCGCGGGTTGCCACGCGTTGTGATGCCTGGTGCACATCGCATCCCTGGCGTAGTGCATCCAGCATGCTGTATTGCCAATCGGCCAGCGGATGAGCCGATACGCGGTAATGCATGCGGCTGATGGCAACGAGGCTGTTCTCTGGCTGCGGGCAAGCTGCTATGTCGTCACTGGTCACCATCACCTGCCAGAACGGAATCAGGGGAAGCTTCAAATCCAGCAGCCGTACGCAGGGAGGAATTTCCCAATGCGTCGCACTCACCGATGTCCATGGTGATGCCGTCAGCGCTTGATGCTGCACACGTTCCGGTCCGTGATCGCGCATGGCTTCCAGCCAGGCTCGCTCGAAACGCGCCAATTCGGCAGGAAGCAGCCATGTGCCGTCGGTCGCGTCGGTTTGCGGTGGACGATGTTGGGAGAGGAAGGCGGGAAACCCTTCGCCGAGATCGTAGAGCGTGGGAGAGTGCGAAGGGCACTCCCACAGGTAGGCGCGCGCAAAGAAGCCGAATACTTCCTCGCCCATCACGCGTCGAAGCATGGGATAGTCGGTGGCCAGGCAATCGTAGAGCCGCAGCAAATAGCCATCGGCATAGACGCCCAATCGCCGCATCGGATCGGCAATGCGGCTGGCGTGAATCATGCCAGCCACCGTGAGCCCGTTGGTTTGGCGCGCCAGCATGGCACCGCGCTCGGCGCCACCAGGGGTGGTCATGACGGTGAGCAGCCAATGTTGAACGTCATGGAGCGACGGCATGTTCTTCCTTCAGTTGAAACGCGATCGGCGTGGAGTAGCCGGAAGACATGGCTGTGGCATTTGCATCGATCGCTGGCGCGACGATGTCGCCGTGCAGCGCTTGGCGAGCCTTGTCCAGTTCGGCCAGCAGTTCCGGATAGCTGGGAATGTTGGCATCCCATTCGAGCAAAGTGGACACCGCGCCGTTGCTGGACGCATCGGCACCGCAGCGCTGTTGTGCCAACACATAGAGTTGCCAGACACGCGCGGGTACCGGTTGGTCATGCGTATCGATCAGCAGATCGCCGGTATCGCTGGGTCCGGCAAGATGGATCTGCACGATGTGCTCGGGCGGCAACTGCCGAATATAGTGTTCGGGGTCGAAGCCATGGTTGTGGCTGGACACGTAGACGTTGTTGACGTCGAGCAACAGGCCGCAACCGGTTTCCCGTGCGAGGCGCGCGAGGAAATCGCATTCGGCCATGGGTGAGCAGGCGAATTGCAGATAGCTGCTCGGGTTTTCCAATACCAAGGGCCGCTGCAGCAGTTCCTGCACGGCTTCCACCCGCTGCCGTACGTGCTGGTAAGTGGGTTCGTCCAGGGGCAGCGGCAACAGATCGTGCGCGTTGATGCCTGCCACGCCCGTCCAGCACAAGTGGTCGGAGATCCAGACGGGCTCGATGTCCTCAGCAAGTTGCTTGAGCTTGGCCAGGTACGTGCGGTCCAACGGATCAGCACTGCCGATCGACATGGAAACACCATGCATCACGACAGGAACCTGTGCACGAATGCGGTCCAATGCATGGCGCGCGTAACCGTGATGACCGATGAAGTTCTCGCTGATGATTTCGAACCAGTCGACGCCGGGACCGTGGCGCAGGATGTGATCGAGATGCGCATTTCTCAGGCCAACGCCGAATCCGAGATTGGGCAGGCCGAGCCGGGGAGCGGTCATGATGTACCTTCGATGCGGGAAGGATGGTTGGATCTCGCCCTCGATGACGAGAGCGAGATCCACGTTCCTTGTTCTCAAGTAGAAGGAGGCAAGGCGATGCGCAGGTCGGTCGCCTTGGGCGGCGTGCCGACCGGTTTGCCGCGCTGGCTCATCACTTTCTGATAAGCCTCCCAGGCCTTCTGGTACACGGAGTCACCCAAGGCAAACGTCATCGTGCCGATTTGCTTGGACTGATGACGCGGACCGACGAAGTCGTACAGCACCATCGTGCCGCCTTCGGGATACAGCTGCGAGGCGGAGATGGGAACCGCACAGCCACCAAACGTGGCGCACTTGTTGTCACTGGGTGAACTGTAATTGCCCGTGGATGGTGGCGGTCCGCCGCACAGATTGCCTTCCGCGACGTCGTTGTGGCTCTTGCGTCCGCGCAGCATGTAGGGTGCATGGCCTTCCGGCACGCTGGCCGTCATGCCACAACCGCCGCTGTGACCGCATGATCCGCCGCCGCTGTCGAGTTGCGCGAAGCCGCAACCGCCTTGTGCTTTGCAAGTGTTGGAACCGCGGCAGGTGTGATAGACCTCGATGGCGGCGCAACTGCCGTCGCTGCCTTCCCACGCCATGCCCTGGCATGCGTGATAGAGCTTGTTGGGATTGACGTCACCGATGCCCAGCGCGAGGTTGGGTGCTCTCCCGAACACCGCCCAGCAAAGCGACACGCGGTCGCCGGAACCAGCCATCGACGGATAAGGGAACGTGGTGCTGGCATTTTGCCAATAGTCGTTGAGCACCGTCGTGACACCTTTGATGGCACCCACGGCCACCTTGCTCAATACGGCATGTTCGGCCGGGCCTTGTGCTTTCAGCCGGTTCAGCGCGTCGGCAATGTCCTGCGGTGGTGGAATGGGAGACGTTGCGGGTGCACTGTATTCGTTGGTAGTCAGCATCGCCGCGGTCCAATGATTCTTTCGGTCGGCGTGCCACTTCTCCCAGGTCATGATCTTGTCCAGCTTGCCGTGCAGCGACTCGAATCGCTCGAAGTGAGTCTCGGGCGCGTAGCGTGCGCGAGCTTCGGCATCGGCCGAAGGGGCTGGCCCACCGTTGGCGTTGTAGGATAGGTAATCCACCTCCAGCGCGGACCTGTCTTCGCGATATTTCTCCTTCACGTCGGTCAGCGGTGCGGGGGAGAACCGGTAACGCAGCAGCGATTCACCGATGGAGATCAGGCTGCCTTCGCCCTGGTCGGTAATCGCCGACATCATGGTGATGGCCTTGTCGAAGGCGGCCCTGGGGTTGGCCAGGTCCTGCGCATTGAGCTTGGTTTCGAAGCCGGGGAATTCGCGCCTGGGGTGTCCTTTTTCCGTGACGTTGAAGAGATCCTGCTGCACGCAATCGGCCGTGAACAATTTCTCCCACAGCGTTTGGCCGTCCTCGTAACGCAGACGCAGGTATTTGGCGTAGCACTCGTACATATCACCGATGGAACCGAACATCGGCAGCGGCTTGCCCGGGTCCCAGTCCGGGAACGGCACCTGCGGAAAATAGTTGTGCTTCGGATTGAGCACCATGCCTTCGCGAGCATCTTTCGTGGATTGCTCGATGGCGCAGAAGAGATCGAGGGTGTTTTTGTCGAGCGAACCGAGCGCGACCTTGGTGTCGTGATAGCGCTTGGTGTCCGTGAGGTCCACGATGTAAGGGATGGTTGTTTTCTCCGGACCGTAGCAATGCCAGCCATGATCCTTCGTCTGCAAGGCGGGGCTGGTGAACGTCGGTGCCAGGCCGATGGCGGTGCTGATATTGGCGGCCATCTCCAGATGCAGCATTTCCTGGATGAAGACGCTGAAGATCAGATTGAAGGTCTTGCGCTCCTCGGTGTCCGGATTGGCGGTGGGCGCCATGCCCGGCCAACAGCGTCCCTTGTAGTAGTCGATGTTCTTGGCGTTGATTTCGTGCGTGCCGTAGATGGAATACATCGCTGTCATGTAAAGCGGTATCGTGAACAGCTCGACGTCGATGGCGGCTTGTGCGATGCCCCATACCGCGGCCTTGTCCGTTTCGAAATACTTGAGGCTTCGCTCGACGCAAATGCCGAGCTCACTTTCCAATCGCGTTGCCGTTGCCGTGTCATTCATGGGCTTTCTCTCCTTGCTGGCTATGGATAGGAAGGAACGGAAAACAGCGCGACGAACCCTCGTTGGTGGAGGTCATGATCGAGTCGGAATCTTTGCATGCACCTTCAGGCCTCCGGATAGCCGGAAGCTTGGATGCATAAGAAGCCAAACGTTGATACCTGGGCCCCAGAAGCTTTTGAGGGCGCGTCCCTGTAGTAAAAAAGCACCCGCAGCGAACAAGTGAAAAACTTCACTTGCTGCTTCATCTCCAGTGGATCTACCCGGTGATCGAATGGCTTGGCGGGCAGTGCTGCGCCTGGCCGCCTTACATGTGGCAGAGGAATTGCCACGATGGTGTTTGCCTTCCCTAGCCATTCCAAGTCCCCCAACCCGGATCACGCGAGCATACGCCGTGATCAAGTGTTGATTATGTGAATGGCTGTCCGTTGTGTAACGGGATCGCGGCTCAAGATATTTTTGCGAAGCGTAAAAATTTGCTGCCTAACGGCATCCAACCGGTGCGTGACAGCGTTCATTGCTGCGGTGCGTCCGAATAAGCGGGCTCGGTGCGTCGCCATCGCCTCGCCCGGGCGGTACTCCTGGACAGTGAGGAAAGTACTGAAGGTCTACCACTGCTGTCCGTGGGAAAATCGTTCCATTCACCGTAACGCTTGATAGATCGTCGTCCCGGCGAAAGCCGGGACCTAGCGACTTGCATGTCGCCCAAGACACTGGGCCCCGGCTTTCGCCGGGGCGACGATTTTCGGCGACGTTGAATGTACGGAAAAAATTTTCGCCGTCGGGCCACGTGTATTACGCGAGCCTTTGGGTGACAAGGTCCACGACGGCCTGGGTATTTTCTCGATGAGGAACGTGGCCGCAGGCTTCCATCACCTTCAATGTCATGCGCCCTGCCGTGAAACGATCGATGCGCTCTGGCTGGCGAAGCGAGCTGTACTCGTCTTGGTCGCCGTAGATCGCCAGGATGGGACAGCGAATGTGGCGCAGTTCGGTATCAAGGTTCCAGTCTGTGAAGTCGGAGGCGAGCCAGGTGTCCATCCAGGCGCTGAGCACCCAGGCTGCCTTGTCGCCATGGTATTTCTTCAAGCGTTCCAGCTGGCCCGGTTGCTGGAAGAGTCGTTTCGCCTGGCGAATACCATCGAGCGTATGAGGCTCGACGAACACCTGGGCCGATTCCACGATCAAGCCATCGCAAAAGTCTGCGTCACTTGCCGCGCAGACGATGGCCATGCCGCCACCGACGCTGTGACCGAAGGCGATGAAATGTTTTATCTGCAGTTGCTCGCGTACGGCGCGAAAGCTGGCACGTGCCTCATCGTGCACGAAGCGGTTGGTCAAACTCCCCGGGTGCGGATCGGATCGGCCAAAGCCAAGACGGTCATAGGCCACCACATCCCTTCCGGTCGCAAGTGCGAGACGCTCTGGGACATCGCGCCATAGCGCTACGCATCCGAGCGAGTCATGAAAGAGCACAATGGATGCATGGTCGTGTGATCGACTTGTCGCCGGTGACCAGCGCCTGGCGTAGAGCCGACCGAGTTCGGTGTTGATCCAACTATCTTGAGTCAAAGTGGAAAGCATGCGGATACATCAGGGAAGAAGATGGCGAAGCACGCCTGCCGCAACGACACCGATGATGACCGTGGCAAGCATGGGCAGGCGTATCGCGGCGACTAGCGTGATGAGCAGCGCGAGGATATCGGCCAGTGAGTTGGAAACGAAACGTGGTGCAATCACGGCGATGAGCACGCACCCCGGTGCTGCTTCCAGCACGGTGATGGCGCGTGTGCCCAGTGTGCGGTGACGCAGCACGAGATAGCCGGCGATCCGTGTCAGATACGTCATGGATGCCATCAGCACGATGGCCAGAACGGTTGCAGGATGGATCATGGCTGGTCTGCCCAAACGTACGCGGCAAGCAGCCCCGATGCTGCGCCGGCCGCCACGTACCATGCTCCAGGTATCCATACATGCGTTGCTGCGGCCATGATCAAGCTCACCAGCCATGGGCGTGCAGCGCGTGCACTTTTCCACATGCCGCGCAGCAAGACGAGAAACACCGCGGGAAAAGCCATATCGAAACCGTAGGCATCGATATTTCCGATCATCGGGCCGACGATCGCGCCGATGGTGGTGAACGTTATCCAGGTCAGGTAAAGCCCGGCCGACAGTCCCAGGTAGTAGCGCAAGCTGAAAGATGGCGATGTGCTCGCGCGCTGCCGAGCATCGGCCAGGCCCATGGCCCAACTTTCGTCGCACATGAAAAACAGTGCAGGCAATGCTTTGCGCAGCGGCAGGTGTCGAATGAAACGCGCCAGCGTTGCACCCATCAGAAGGTGGCGGCTGTTGACGAGAAATGCGATCGCGACGATCAGCCCGATATGCGGCGGTGAGGTCCACAACCTGATGGCCGCAAACTCCGAACCACCGCCGAAATTGAGTCCCGTCATCAGCGGCACCTCGATGGGGCTGAGCCCTTTCTGGGCAGCTTGCGCGCCAAGCACGAGTGCAAAAGGGACAAAGCCGAGCATGACCGGCAGTGCAGCGACGAAGCCGCGCCGAGCTTCGTGGTGGTCGTGCGCGGGAGCGGCAAGCGTTGGGGACTGAAAGGCGCGCATATCGAATCTCAGTTGGGAGGTGAAAGCATAGGTTTCCCGTCGTGGGATCGGGTTGCGTTTATGCTCGAGATGGGAGGATATTTGGTACATAAATCTCCAATTTATGTAAATCGAGCAATCCCATGCCAATCAAACTGGACAAGATCGATCGCCGCATCCTGGCGGTGCTGCAGCAGGACGGACGCATTCAGAACGTGGAGCTGGCCAGCCGCGTCGGGCTTTCGCCATCGCCTTGCCTGAGGCGTGTTCGATTGCTGGAAGAAGAAGGCGTGATCGAGCAATACGTAGCGCTGCTCAACCCGGCCAAGATAGGTGCCGGTTTTACGGTCTTTGCACGTGTATGGCTGACGGGACAGGACGAAGACACCGTCAATCATTTCATCGATGCAATCAAAGAGCTGCCGCAAGTCATGGAATGCCAATTGATGGCGGGCGATTGCGATTTTCTTCTGCGCATCGCCGTCGCCGATCTTGATGCTTACCGTCGATTCCAGATCGAACATTTGAATCGCATCAAAGGGATTCAGAGCGTCAAGACGGAAATCCCCATGCAGAAGATCAAGCTGACGTCGCAGTTACCTTTGGGCTAACGGTGTAAACAGTGTGAAGGCACTGCGTAACAGCGGATAGCACTGATGGTAATAACGACCACAAACCAAGGAAGGGGAATGCAGCGAAATATCTTGCCGCGAGTGCGCCACCCCGAGCCCCTGCGGCTTCTTACCGAAGACTGCACCGCCAACGTCTCGCCGAGATTGGCGTCTCCAATTATTCGCTTGTTGGATGGGTTGCTCTCAGGACAAGAGTGCGACGATTTGATTGCGCTAGCGGTGCCACGCCTGCAACGTCATTTTTTTGATGCTCTTAGGGATAGCCTGAAAAAAAATCCATCACAGCCTTTTCAGCCTGCGCTGCGTCCGGTATCCAAAGGAGCAATTGGATGAAGCCATACAAAAATCTATTTTATCTCTCCCTAAGTTGAGTGAGGCCGGAATTCTTGAGTCAGCAAATTAACGGTATTCTTTTGAGCGAAGTGGTCGACAAAAACGAGCCGTGAGCGATGGTATGACATCCAGATTTTGGTGGCAGGTTATTTTCACTATTTTTGTTTTTTTTCGACTCGCCGTTGTGCATGCGGCGGATACGACAAGTGTTTACGTTCACTACAGGTCCCCAAATCTCGTCTATATTGATGTAAAAGCGCCAGCTGGCACTGAAGTAATAAAGTTCTCGCCTGTAAATGGCGTGACACGTGATGCTATTTGGAAAGTGACTAGTGGCGGCATGTTAGATGGAGACACATTGAATCTCCAGGGTGGTTCGTCTGCGGTCCTTGTGATGGACGTTGCTCGACGGCCCCAAGTTCAGGACAGACATTATGCGCCGTTCTTTAACGCCTCAAATGATGGTGCGATTGTTTTAAATAGCCTTTTCACAACCTTGTCGAAAACCAACGTCGCGTATGAAAAGTTGGCATCCACGAGTTGCAGCTCATTGGATATTCGACCGAATTGGGCAGTTTCAGCTGATGGGTCAGGTTACGCAGTTCTTGGCAATTTAAAGTGTTTGAAAATTCGCGCCGGAGTAATCGTCTATGATCCAACGGCTTCGCATGAATTAATTAAGAAAATACATTCCTCGGCAGACCAGATAGTCAGCTACTACAACACAATGCTGAGAACGCAAAAACGTATTAACGTCCTTGCATACGTAACGAATGACAGTGGCGAATATTTTCATGGTGATGATTTGGGTGATGGATTAGTTGTTGGATTCTCAAAGAGCCTAAGCCTCGACACATGGAATACTTATAGTGAATTTGGCCTTACTCAATTTATCGCCCACGAAATCTTTCATCAATGGAATGCAGAAGTTTCCTACAGGGAAAACAGTGGAGTTCTCTTGAACGAGGGCGGCGCGGAGGATGCAGCTTATTTTTACAGCGCTTCTCATGGCCTCCCGGGAACTCCGGCTCTAGCAGAATTCATACTGGGTAGGTCCAATCAATGCATTCTTGAGGTCGGCATCAATATGACGATCAGAGGGATATTGGGAAGCGGTAATTTGAATCGAGTTCCTTACGACTGTGGTGCAGTTTATACGCTGGCTCGAATGCCATCTAATGGAGCGCTAATCAGTACTGAATATTTCGATGCCTGGAGAGCCGTACTCCGGCTGGCGAATACATCCAAATCATTGGTTTCTGTGAACGAATTTGGCTTAGGTGCCGATACCGATGAATTGCTTTCGACGTACAACGTGGCCGGTGCTATCGCACAGCGTTTTGAGTTAAACAACCTCCACTTTAGCGTGACGAAAGATGCCTCATCTGACGAAAACCACAGCTTATTTCTCGACGTTGCAAAATTCTTAATGAACATGGATTGCAATGGTAACGTGGGGTTCTGGGATGGACCTAATAGCTTAACGATAGACCCACAGGTCAAGACGTGTAAGGCGCTATCACATTTGACTTCTATATCGAAGATCGCGGGTTACGGCATGAACGACAATGCTGTCCACCTTGTTGCGGATATGAATCATCTCTGCGAACGAGGTGAGCAAGTGCGCATTACAGGAAATGACGGAAAGGAAGCGAATCTACCGTGTCGTGCCGAAATTCATTTATTTGAGGGCTTCTTGAAATCGGAATAGTGATCTTGCCCCTCTTCCACAGACACCCGGTTAAGCGATTCAATTCGCTATCCGAGGTGAGTGATGAAGCAGAAAGCAAACGTGAAACAGAGCCGGCAGCGCTACAGCGACGAGTTCAAGGAGCAGGCTCTGCACCGAGCTGAGCAGGAAGCCATGGCAGCACATGACGGCTTTCCACATCCACCGAAAACCTCACCGACCAGCCATTCGGCAGCCTGATTTCCACGCTCGCCTCCATGGAGGGCTTCGCCACGACCAGGGGCACGGCCCTCGTTGATGAGGTGGACTCGGTTCGTCGATGCAGCCAATTGCCGAAACTCGACAGCGACAGATCCTGTTGTTTGCAGTAAGCCGCCTGACTCAAGCCGCTTTGGCGCCACGCATCCATATGCGCCGTCCAATACGTCTGTTTGCTTGCCATCGATTCACTCCCGTTGAAAGTCGATGGCGATATCAAACAAGATGCATGCGATCGTCGCGAGATGAGGTGGGGTGACGCTTACTATCCTCCGGTGCCTACCGCTTCAGAAATCATGCCGCTGACATCAAAAAGGAGAAACCGGACCCAACCTCAACCCTGATCTGAGCTAACCTGCAGCACTATACGGGTGGCTCACTTTTCGATGAAAAATTCGGCTCAGTTTTCCGCGGAAATCAACAGCCTTTGTAAGCCACCTGCTTAGCAGTGAGTTTGAGTCTTGCTCCCTGCGAAGCCGCGATTCGGTGTCTTTGGCCCTTAAGTCGCTGGGCCCCGGCTTTCGCCGGGGCGAGGGGCAAGCAAGAAGGATACGGCATGCGCTTGACGTGTAACGATCGTTACATGTAACGTCTGTTACATGCAAATCCGCAAAGAAGAACTCACCGCAGCGCTTATCGATTACCTGCTGACGCATGGCCTGTCGGAGTTGTCATTGCGGCCACTGGCGGCCGAGTTGGGTACCAGCGCCCGCCTGCTGATCTACCACTTCGATTCCAAGGAAGGCTTGCTGGCCGCAGCGATGGACGCCATGCACACGCATCTGCGCCATTCGCTGCAGGCACTGGCGGAAGCCGAGGCGCCGAAGGGCATCAAGCCGTTGCGCCGGTTCTGGGATTGGGCCATCGCCGCGGAGAATTTGCCGTACATGAAGCTGCTTTACGAACTGCAGATGCTGGCGGTGCGCAATCCCGAAACCTACGGGCCTTTCTTGCAGAACAGCGCAGCGGGCTGGCTTGCACTGGTCAAACGCATCATGCCGGATGACGAGCGCGATGCAGCGATGACCAGTTTGCCGATCGCCGTGTTCGACGGCCTGTTTTTGGAACTGATGAGCACCGGCGACCGCCGCCGCACCACGCGAGCGCTCGATCGCTTTATCGAACTGGTAGAACAGGCGCGTCTCCATCGTGCGCAGGCTGTTCGCAAGCCGCGCAAGGCAGCCACACGCAAACGAGGGGCATGACATGGTTGCTTCCATAGCTGATGTGCCTGCACGCAGCAGATCTACCGTACGAACGCTGGGCGGGTTGTTGCTGGCGCTGGGAGGTATCAGCCTGCCATTTGGCAGCTGGCTTGACTCGTTTGCCGGGCTCGGTCATCTAATCGGCAATGAGCTGATCTACTGGGGATTGGTTGCCGCGCTGCTCTTTTACGTGGTGAAGGTGGAACGACGGCCGCTGGCATCGGTTGGATTCCGGCGGCCGGGCTGGATGGAGTGGCTGCTGGCGTTTGGTACAGGCGTGCTGATACTCGCCTGTCTTGGACTGATCTACTACGTGGTATTCCCGGCCTTGCACTGGAGCGAAAACCAGCAGCTGGCCAAGGTGTCTACGATTCCCTACTGGCTGAATTGCTTGATCGTGATACGTGCGGCGGTATCTGAGGAATTGCTGTTCCGCGGCTACGCTGTCGAGCGATTGCAGGAGCTGACCGGCAGCCGCTTGCTCGCCGGTGCGCTCAGCTGCACGGTGTTTACGCTGGACCACGTCAGCTACTGGGGCTGGCATCACGTGCTGATAGCTGGAACTGCCGGGGTCATCCTCACCGTGTTTTATCTGTGGCGGCGCAACCTATGGGCAAGCATGCTGGCGCATTTCATCGTCGATGCGGCTGCTTTTCTGTTGGGTTGAGTTGTTAGTTAGATCGCAAAACCTTCAATGCTCTTGCGAAACATCGGCTGGCACCACCGCCATGACGCGTGCCGGAAAACCATCGCCGTTCTTGACCTTGGGCCACATCGCGATGAGTACGGCGCCCGTTGCAGGCACTTGATCGAGATGGGCCATGGCCTCGATCTGGTAATGGCCGTGCTGCAGCAGCCAGGTTTCCGAATCCATCCGTGGCGTCGTATCGGTATCGAGCGATTCGTGGCCGATCGCCACGACGCCGCGCTGTTCGATCAAGAATTGCACGGCTGCCAGCGACCAGGCGGGGAAGGGTGAGCGTTTGAATCGCGCCGGGTTGGTATCCCAATCCCTGGACATGTCGGTTCGCAGTGCGGCGAACGATCCGGATGGAACGCGGCCGTGCACTTTTTCCCAAGCCAGGATGTCGTTGACGCTCAACGCATGATTGGGGTCCTTGTGCAGTAAGCCGGTGCTGTCGAAAACCACCAAGGGCAAGATCATCTGGTTCAACGGAATAGAGTCGACAGTTGCGCCGTGGGCATCGAAGTGTGCCGGCGGATCGACGTGCGTTCCGTACTGGCCAACCATCGAGAAGTAGTTCGCTCTGAAGCCGTTCTTTTCGATGGTGTACGGCTGGCCGGTTTTTGGATCTTTCGCAGGCGTGATGCTGGCTTGGCCAAAGCCGCTCCAGACTGGCGTGCTTGCACTGAACGAATGCGTCAGGTCAACCAGCTTGCTGGCATGGACGATGGCCAGAAGCTCGGTGGTCTGGTTGTCATGAGCGTCGCTTGCGTTTGCCTGAGCAATAACGCCCATGCTTATGAAAGAAAGCGCCATGACGGCAATCATGCGATGGATCACGTTTGGACCTCCGTAGCAGTGTTGCCTAGTGATGGATACATGGCATCGAGGGTGGGTGCGTTTAAGAAGCGTGGCGCTTACTTAAGCACGCATCTGGAACCGCGCGAAAGACCATTCCGTCCCGGAGAGCCGGATGGGGTGCGAGCGAAGCGAGCGGCGGGGGCAGATGCAGTCTGCACCAACTGCAAACATCAGGTGTCGAGCAGAACGACGCAGTCGATGCCGGCCCTGGCCATTTTCGAGTAGGGACAGATGCGCTCGGTATCGCGCACCAACTGCTCGGCAACCGCTCGCTCGACACCTGGCAAGCGGATGCGAACCTCCGCGGCAAGCGTGAACAAGCCGTCGACCGGGTCGCGGCCAAAGGTCACCGAGGCGATCACCTCGGCGTCCGGGATCGCGACATTCGCCCGTGTCGCCAGCAAGCTCAGGGCACCGTGGAAGCAAGCGGCGTAGCTGGCGGCGAACAGCTGCTCCGGATTGGTGCCGCCGCCCGGTCCGCCCAATGGTTGAGGCATCCGCAATGGCAGCTTAAGGACGCCATCGTCGGACCGTGCGATGCCCGAAGCGCGGCCATGCCCGGCTTCACCGCCGTTGACGCACACGGTTGCGGTGTAAAGCGGAAGGAAATCCGTTCCTATGTACTTGTCGAGCAGAGAGGTGGCCGGTGGTCGCAGCTGGCTCATGATGGCTTTCATCACCATGTTGTACGGCACGCCGATTCGACGAGCATGAGGTGTACGGCCAACGAATCGATGCGCTGCAGATAGCAGAGCCTCACGCCCCCGCTCCGTGGCTGGCGAAGGCCGAGTGAGCGAACCAGGTCTGGAAATCCTGTGCGCCCAGCCACGCACCATCGCCCGGCAGCAGCGTATCCGGCTCCAGCACGGCACCAAAGTAAGGTGCCTTGGCATCCGCGATAACTTTGCGCGGGTCGCCGATGGCGGTGAGGAAGCGCTGCACGAATGCCGCGAGCGGTGCCTTCTCGGGGCCGGCAATTTCCACGATGCCGTTGATGGCCGGGCCGAGCGCGGCATCGGCGACGGCATCGGCGACATCGTCCGAGGCGATCGGTTGCATCAGTCCGCTTGAAAGGTGGATTTCCTGGTCGGCGCCACCATTGCCGGCTATGCCGTTGAGGAATTCAAAGAATTGGGTGGCATGAACGATGGTGTACGGAATGCCGGCGCTGCGCACCAGCTGTTCCTGCGCCATCTTGGCGCGGATGTATCCGCTCGCTGCAAAAGCAGGGCGTCCGGTGCCCACTACCGACAGCGCCAGGTGATGCTTCACGCCGGCCTTCTTTTCCGCGGCGGCCAGGTTGCGTCCCGACTTTTCGAAGAAATCCAGCGCCGCCTGATCTTCGAACGAGGGCGAATTGGCGACGTCGATGACGACGTCTGCGTCGGCCATGGCCTGGTCCAGACCTTCCCCGGTGACGGTATTGACGCCTGATGAAGGCGCGGCCGGAACGGCCGCGTGTCCGTGCTTACGCAGGCGTTCAACGACTTTTCTGCCGATGAGTCCGGTACCACCGATGATGACGATTTTCATGGGAGACCTCGCATGGATGTTGATGCTGCAGACGCGTGGTGAATGCATGCTAGGCGCGGCCATGAGCAGCCGGTAGCACCACCGATGGGCTCATGGTGTTGCCTGCCGCGCACCAATCATGGCCTTGGCGATGTCACGCCATGCTCACCGCCGCTATCGGGCTCGCCTTGTCTGCAGGCAGGGATAAAGTGGAAACGAGCCCCAGGTCCAAGGCGCGTATGCCAGCGGTCATGAAGTCGATGAACACGCGTATCCGCGCCGGCAGCTGCTGCCGGCTCAGGTAACAGAGGTAATGCCCGCGATCGTCCGGCGCGTATTGCGCCAGGCATGCCATCAGTCGACCGGCACGCAAGTGCCCGCTGATCTGATAGCCGGCCATCTGCGCGATGCCCTGGCCGTCAAGCACGGCTTGCAGCACCAGTTCCTCGTCGTTGAAGGTGGAGGTGGACGATGGCAGGAACTTCTGGATCCGCGCGCCAATCTTGAACTCCCATTCGAAGATCCGGCCGGACGCCGTGCGGAGATTGATGCAGCGATGTGCGGCCAGGTCTTCCACCTGACGTGGCAAGCCATGCGCGCGCCGATAAGCCGGCGACGAGCAGACCAGCAGCGGCATCGGAATCAATTGTCTGGCGATGACTTGGCTGTCTTCCATGCGCCCGTTGCGAAAAGCGACGTCCACCCGGTCCGCGCTGAAGTCCGTCGTGCGATCGTCCAGCAACAGATCGACCGCGATATCCGGGTAGCGCGCGCGAAAGCCGTTGAGCAATGGCGCCACGATGCGACGCCCGAATCCCACGGTGGCGCTGATCCGCAGTTGCCCGCGCGGCGGACCTTCGCGCAGATCGCGCATATCTTCCAGCGCTTGAACGATGCGCTCCACACCTGGATGGCAGTTGCGATAGAACAGCTCGCCTTCGCGTGTCAGCGTGGTGCTGCGCGTGGTACGCAAGAACAGTCGCGTGCCCAGCTGTGTTTCGAGCTTCTGCACGCTACGGCTGACGGCCGAGCGGCCAATGCCGAGTCGATCACCGGCGCGAGCAAAACTGCCTTCGGTTGCGACAGCGATAAACGCAACGACACCGGCGTAACTCGCGGAAAAACTCGACGCGAGTGCGTCACTGTTTGCGCAGTGAGGTCGATCTGGTGAATCGGTCGTCATCTTCGTGTTCCCGCCAGGCTTCGCGCTTGTCGCCGCGCATCACATCCAACACCGGCAGCGGCCGGCTCTCTATCTGATAGACGTTTTGGCGGCGACAGGTGTGACAGCACTGGCCGGATTGTTTCCTGAGGGACAACACCAAGAGCCCGTCGCCGGATCTACCGGGTGTATCAGACCGGTTTTACGCTGTGTGCCGCTGGACCGATACCTTGCCAACGCAGCCTCGCTAGGTGCCGCGGCCGCGGATCATTTACGAGGACATATCCATGCGCACGTTCCTGTCATTCGGGTTGTTGTTCCTGCTCGCCGTCGGCGTAGCCGAAGCCCAATCAACCGGAGAATCCGCCACGGCATCGACACCGCCGCGGGCTCAGGTCTCCGAATTGATGACCAAGGCCCTCAAGGACTATCCCGGTAAAGAAGGCACGATGATCCTCGTTACCTACCCGCCTGGTGCGGTCGATCCGGTCCATCGCCACTACGCGGATGCTTTTGTCTATGTGCTCGAAGGTTCCATCGTGATGGGACTGAATGGCGGCAAGAACGTAACGCTAGGTCCGGGACAGACTTTCTACGAAGGTCCGGACGACGTGCACACGGTGGGCCGCAATGCGAGCCGCACCAAGCCAGCCAAGTTCGTGGTGTTTCTGCTCAAGGATCAGAACAAGCCGGTGCTGGTACCGGTGCACTGACTGAGATGAGGTGCCTGAGGTATCCCCATTTTTTCCGGTACCTCGGCAAGAACCGAAGTTCACGTCAATACTGTTTCAGAGCGAGTCGTCATTCCGGCGAAGGCCCACTGCTGTCCGGGGAAAATTCGCCGCGCTCTAGACAGGCATCTGCAACTCAACCGAAGCCTGTATTTTTGCCAGTCAATTCAACGCTAGCGATTCGTCGCCCCGGCGAACGCCGGGGCCCAGTGTCTTTGACGATCTGCAAGTCGCTGGGTCCCGGCTTTCGCCGGGACGACGAGCCTTTTAGCCATGTCGCTAGAACAAGCAAAACTTTCCCCGGACAGCAGCGGGCGAAGGCCGGAATGACGAGCAAAAGCGCCTGGCAGTTGCTGCAACTGCCTTTCTGATTTGCCGATGATCTTTGGCAGCAAAACGTGGGAATACCTCAGGGGCTTTCTGCTTTCACGATTTGGCGTAAACGTTTGTGATGTGATGCGCAAATACACGCATTCATGACAATCAACTCATTATGATTGCTACTGTTGCTTGGTTGTGAAATTGGAAAGACAGGTATGTGTGCGGCGTTATTTGCCGCGTGAAGATCTATGAGAAAACGTCGTGCCGCCGTGCATGCATGCGAGGCGGCTCCATGGATGCGCTCAATGTCATATCACGTATTGATCCTGGCGTTGTGTTCGACGGAGACGGCACCGTTCGGTTGCTTTCATGTTTCATTGGCGCAGCAAGTCCATCGAGCCAGTGCGCTCAGGGCTGAGCTGCTGAGTCATGCCATCAGGGATGATGGATTACGGTCTGCTTTCGAATATCACGCGCCTATTCGCGTCCTTTCCGCCTGCGTTGTTGACGTCCACGCTGGACGCTGGCGCCCACCCACTGCGCTGCGACGGCGGCACTGATTTGACGGCGTTATCCAAAGAGGCAGTTATCAGCAGCTTCTGATTCGGATGGTTCGGGAGGGCGGAATGCATAGCTCAGAGGCGACTGGTCGCCGGGCGGCTTCGGTAGTCGGAGCTATTCGCCGTGCCGGTAACAAGCCACGTCATGTCGCGCCGGTAACCGTGGTGGTTCCATGCTTTCGTTGCGCGCATACGATCGAGCAGGCGGTGATCTCTGTGGCCAATCAGAGTCTGCGCCCGGCGGAGGTGCTGCTGGTTGATGACCGTAGCGGCGACGACACACTGGCGAATTTGATGCATGTGGCGCGGGCTTATCCGCCAGGCTGGGTCAAAGTGCTGGCCATGCCTGAAAACCGGGGGCCGTCGGCGGCGCGCAACTGCGGGTGGGCGCACGCTTCTCAACCTTGGATTGCCTTCCTGGACGCCGATGACAGCTGGCACCCCCACAAGCTTTGGCTGCAAATGCAGACCTTGCAGGATGATCCACACATCGATCTGATCGCGCATGACATGAATGTGCAGCCGCGCGGCACGCCTGCGCTGGCACTGCGTTATCCCGTTCGATGCCGTATTTCCCCCAGACGTCTTTCGTTGTTCCGCTCGTCCTTTCCCACCGCCTCGGTGGTATTGCGCCGGGACTTGCCCTTTCGCTTTGACGAAAGCAGAAGGCGAGCCGAGGACTTTCTGCTCTGGGCACAAATTCTGTTGTCAGGTTATCGATGCGCCCGTCTCAATCAGGTATTGGCTTCCTGGCACAAGCCGCCGTACGGCGCTGGTGGCTTGAGCGGTGATCTCAAAGCGATGTACCAGGCTGCGGTGGAGGTGCGTGGTGTATTGCACCAGCAAGGTTTGTTGAGCACGGGACAGCTGTACGCCGCGCACACGATAGGGTTTGCGCGTTATCTACGCCGCTGCGTGCTCACGTCGGTCCGCTACGGCATCGCAGCGGCGCAGGCCGATTCACGTTAAGGCGATGGCCGTGGAAACCGTCGCCCCACCTGTCAGCATGGAACCCTCGCCGCCACTGGCGCTGCGCGCTCGCAACGATACACGCGATATCGATTTTTCCGCACTGGATGCGCTACCCAAAGGCAGCATGGAACTTGATCCGGTGTCGATTGCCGATCTATTGCGCAATGCCTTTGTTTATCCACCGCACTCTGTTTACCGCCACGCCAAGCTGGTCTTGCCGGGCGACCCTTCCGGATCAAAGCGCCAAGACGAAGATCCCGTATTGCATGCAACACTCGCCTCATGGGCGGCAAGCTTTCGGCAGACGCCGAGCCTTCCCGGCAGCCAGGCGTTGGTCGAGCACTATCATCAGTTGCTGTGTGCGGCGGTGGAGCGCACCACGGCATCAATGCAGCGTCCCTGGTTTCTTCAAAGCGGTGGCAAAGATTCCACGTCCATGGCCATTGCCACGTCCGAGGTGCGTCCAGACGTCACCTGCATCACCTATCTGGGTGGGCGTGAGGAAAACGAGCTGGCATCGGCGAAATGGGTGGCACACCAACTCGGCTTGTGCCATGAAACGCTGGTTTGCAACCCTGGACGGGCCTACGACCGGTATTTGGCGTGCGTGCCGCAAATGCCCTTGTTGACCGCGGATTTCGCCATGTTGTCGTACGTGGATCTGGTCACGGAAATCCGCGCGAATGATGGCGATGGGGTGATCGATGCGCTCGGATCGGATGTGTATTTCGGCATGCCGGCCCGCTGGCGTCACCTGGTCATTCGCGTTCTGGCGCAGCGGTTTCCGTTGCCCACGGTTTTGTTCAAGCTGTGGGGGATCCGGCACAGCTTCCACCTTTGCTACGCCCTCAGCATCTTGCAGATGAGTGCATTCGAGCGCTTCTATCCAGGCTCGCGCTTCAGCGATCAAGAGGTGGATGCGCTCGTTGGCGAGCCCATCGCTGCGCAGTCACGACAGCGCTTGAATGTATTCTTGCCCGCCATCCACGCCGCCGGCTCGATCGCGGAGCGTCGGCGCCTGGCTGCCGCCATCGTGGAAGCGGCCAGCTTCGGTAAAGGGCTCTATACCGCCAACGCATTGCAGCTGCCACTGGCCTACCCCTATTGCGATGCGCGGCTTGCGGAATGGCTCATGCACGACGTGCCTGACGATCAGCTCGTGGCGCCCGATGGCACCAGCAAGGTTCTGGTTCGAAAGCACATTGCGCGATCATTCGAGAATCTTCCCTACGTCAAGAAAAAGGGTTGTTTCCGATTTGACGTGTGCGGACTTGCACGCCTGCGTTTCGATTGTGTTCGCCAGTTTGCCCTCGACGCCAAGACCCAGGGGTTCCTCCCGGGTGCCGCCGCGTGGTTGGACGCCCATCGCATGCACCTGGGCAACAAGTATTTTGCGTCCAAGTTCTACCTTCTGGCGGTAGTGTTGCCGTGGTTGCTGAGCCGTACGCAGCCGCCTGTTTTGCACGTGACGCATGGACTTCAGCGTGAGCGCCGTGTCTGAATCACCGTCACGCTGGATCCAAATCAATTATGCAGAAACCTACAGTCGCTGTTTGCTCATGAAATTCAGGATAAGCGCCGCGATTTCGTCAACTTTTTCGTCCCATGGAAAATGGCCGGCGTCCAGCAGATGGATCTCGGCATCCGGCAGGTCATGTTTATAAGCTTCCCCGCCTGCGGCGATAAACGACGGATCATTTTTGCCCCAGAGCACCAGGGTTGGAGGCTTGTGTTCTCGAAGCCATGCTTGCCAGGCCGGATAAGCGGCGACGTTGGTGCGATAGTCGTAAAGCAGATCGCCTTGGATCTCGCGCTGTCCGGGGCGTGACAGGTGCGCGTATTCGTCCGTCCAGGTGTCCGGGTTATAGCGCTCCGGATGGGCAGTTCCAAGCGTGTGGCGTTTTTCGGTAGCTTCGAACGAGATGAAGGCATCGAGGACTTCCGGATGCGCTTTCGGGTCGGCCCAATAGTGCGCGATCACGCTCCACTTCTTGCCGAGGCCTTCCTGATACGCGTTGGCATTGGAGATGATCAAGGCCTGCACCCGTTGCGGATGCGCAAGCATGATCCGAAAACCGACCGGGCCGCCGTAATCGTGCATGTAAAGCGTGTATCGATTCACGCCGAGTTGCTCGAGCAAATCGTTGGTCGTTTTCGCCAGATGATCGAATGTATAGGTGTACGCAGATGGAGCCGGGGTGTCGCTTTGACCGAAGCTCGGATAATCCGGTGCGATCAGATGGAAGCGCGCAGCAAGCAGCGGAATGAGGGCATCGAATTGCCGCGACGATGACGGAAAACCGTGCAATAGCACGATGGTTGGCGCGTCCTTGGGACCCGCCTCACGATAGAAGATGCCAACGCCGTCGACTGTTGCGCGATGGTAGGTGGTCGTGGCGGAGGTCGAAGTGAGAGAGGTTGCATGCGCCGAGGCTCCCAGCAACATGCTTGCAGCCAAGAGGGAAAGATTTTTCATCTGCGTTCTCCAGCGTCATCAGCAAGTGTGCGCCCAGTCCGGACCTGATGCATCGGCGCCGTCCGTCGAGTGCATCACGCCATCAAGCCGGAACGTACGTCAACCTGATCACGTCCTCGCCGATTAAATCGCTGGCCACGAAGCGGAGCGGCGGTCGAGGGCCCATGAAGAATGGCTTGCCACGACCAAGCACGACAGGGCGGAAGTAGAGTTGATACTCATCGATGAGACCAAGGTCGCTCAGGCTTCGCGCCAGGTCTGGTCCGGCAACGTCGATCTCCCCGGCGAGCCTGGCCTTCAGTCCCCGTATTGCCGCCTCGATGTCATCGGCGACAAGGGTGGCATTCGGGCCGACTGACGCCAGCGAGCGCGACACGACCCACTTTGGTTTGCTCCGCCATACCGCCGCAAAGTTGCGGTCGTCCGCGTCCCAATCCGGCAGGTCTTCGTCCCAATAACGCATGATCTCGTACATGCGGCGGCCGTACAGCATGCCCGCCAGGTTGCGCACGTGTTCTACGAAATAACGAGCGACCAACGGAGCAGGGGGGCCTAGTTCCTGGTGGTCGACATAGCCATCGAGGGACTGCATCAATCCGAACACGAACTTTGCCATGGGAAACCTCCGCTCGAGAGTCTTCAGGACAGTATGTGGTGCGAGTGCCTTGGAACCGGTCTATTCACTACGACGACGAATGGCGAAACCAGAACTCTACAAGGTGCCCGGAAAAAATGGCTTCTTTCATAGGGAGCATGGGTCGGCTCAAACGGCGATAGCTAACGTGGCATCTATCCGGCAGAGGACGGGGCTGCATGAACCATGGCAGCCTTGCGTATCCGGTGTAACGCGAGCAATCGGAACGCCGCCGGCAAAACAACCATCGACAGAAGAGGCGCCGTCAGCATGCCGCCGATCATCGGCGCTGCGATGCGCTGCATAACCTCTGAACCCGCGCCGTGTCCAAGTAGGATCGGGAACAAGCCCGCCAGGATGACGGCGACCGTCATGGCCTTGGGGCGCACACGTTGCACCGCACCTTCGCGAATCGCCATGTCTAGTTCGGTAACACCGGCATGCGGGTTTTGCTCAAGCTGCCGGTCCCACGTATGGCGAAGATATAACAGCATCACGACACCGAATTCAGCCGCCACGCCACTGAGTGCAATGAAACCGATCATGGTCGCCACGGATACCGCATGGCCAAGCAGCCAGATAAGCCACAGGCCACCTACCAATGCGAGCGGCACACTTGCCATGATCAAAGCGGCTTCACTGGAGCGGCGAAAGACAACAAAGATCAGCCCGAAAATGATCGCAAGCGCGACAGGTACGACGAGCTTCAGGCGTTGCATGGCGCTCTCCAAATACTCGAATTGTCCCGACCAGGCGATGGTCACGCCGGATGGCAGCGAAACGTGTTCCGCCACGGCGCGCTGCAAGCGGCTCACGACCGTCCCCAGGTCGCTGCCGGACGTATCGACGTAAACGTACGTCGCCAACTGGCCATTCTCGCTTTTCAGATCGGATGGCCCCGCATCCAGGCTAACGTCGGCGATTTGAGCGAGCGTGAGCTGTGTCCCGTTGGCAAGCAAAGGCAACGCCCGCAACGCTTCGACCGAATCACGCACGAGTCGCGGGTAGCGCACGACGATGGGATAGCGCTCCCGCCCTTCAACGGTCTGCCCAATGGGATCGCCACCCACTACCGTGGCGATGAGCTGCTGCACCTGATCCTGCGTCAGCCCATAGCGCGCGGCGGCATCCCGCCGCACGTGCACGTCGATGTAACGGCCACTGGTGGGACGTTCCGCAATGGCGGAGCTCACGCCCGGCACGGTCCGGGCCACGATCTCGATGCGATCCGCCGCGGTTTGCAGGGTCATCAAATCGGTACCCAGTACCTTGATGCCGATCGGACTCTTAATGCCGGTGGACAGCATGTCGATCCGGTTGCGAATCGGCGGCACAAAGAGATTGGTCAAGCCGGGTACGCGCACGGCCTTGTCCAGCTCCGCCTCGATCCTGGCCATGGTCATCCCGGGGCGCCATTGATCCTTGGGCTTGAAGGTGATCGTGGTCTCGAACATCTCCAGCGGTGCCGGATCGGTTGCGCTTTGGGCGCGTCCAGCCTTGCCGAAAACATGATCGACTTCCGGAACGGTCTTGATCATGCGGTCGGTGAGCTGCAGCAACTGCGCGGCCTTGTCGGCGGAAAGTCCGGTCAGCGCCGTCGGCATGTACAACAAGGTGCCTTCATCCATGGGCGGCATGAACTCGCCGCCTAACTGGCTCATGGGTATCGCTGCACTCAGCAACAGCGCGCCGGCCAGCGCGAGCGTTGTTTTTGGATAGCGCAGCACTGCGTCCAGAATCGGCCGATACAGAGCCATCAGGCCGCGATTGAGTGGGTTGTCGTTCTCATGATGAATACGGCCCCGCACGAGATAACCCATCAACACCGGTACCAAGGTAATGGCCAATCCCGCCGCCGCGGCCATCGCGTACGTCTTGGTGAAAGCAAGCGGCTTGAAGAGCTTGCCTTCCTGTCCTTGAAGCGCAAACACCGGTACGAATGACAGCGCGATGATGAGAAGACTGATGAACAGCGCCGGCCCCACTTCGGCCGCCGATTGCGCCACCAGCTCCCAGCGAGCCGCCGCTTGCGGCTCTTTTCCATCATGGGCATCGCGCCAATGTTCCAGATGCTTGTGCGTGTTCTCGATCATCACGATGGCAGCGTCCACCATCGCGCCGATGGCGATCGCAATGCCGCCCAGTGACATCAAGTTGGCCGACACGCCTTGCACGTTCATCACGATGAAAGCGGCCAGCACGCCCAACGGCAGTGTGATGACCGCAACGAAAGCCGATCGCAGATGACCAAGGAACAAGGCACACACCAATGCGACAACCAGGAACTCCTCCAGCAACTTGCCCCAGACGTTCTCGACGGCCGCGTCGATCAGCTGCGACCGGTCGTAGGTCGGCACAATCTCCACGCCTGCCGGCAGGCTGCGCCGGAGTTCGGCCAGTTTGGCCTTGACGGCGGCAATCGCGGTCCGTGCATTCTTCCCCGATCGCAGCACGATCACACCGCCGGCCACCTCGCCCTGGCCATCCAGTTCTGCGATACCGCGTCGAAAGGTGGGGCCGCGCCGTACGGTTGCGACATCGCGCAACAGCACCGGTATACCGACGTTGTTGGTGACGACAGGAACGTTTTCGAAGTCGCTGCGCGTTTTCAAATAACCTTCGCTGCGCACCATCAGTTCGGCCTCGCCTTGCTCAATGACCGAACCGCCATTCGCGCCATTGGCAGCGCGAACGGCGTCAATCAGTTGGGTGACGGTCATGCCGCGAGCAGCAAGTGCCTGAGGATCAGGAACGATCTGCCAGGCGCGCTCCATGCCTCCGATGCTGGCTACTTCCGCAACATCGGGCACCGTCTTCAGCTGGTAGCGAAGAAACCAGTCCTGCATCGCCCGCAGCTGACCCAGGTCGTGTTGCCCGGTGCGATCGACCAGTGCGTACTCGTAGATCCATCCAAGTCCCGTTGCATCGGGTCCCAAGGCGGGATTTACGCCGGCTGGAAGACTGCTGCGAACCTGACTCAGATACTCCAGTACGCGTGATCGCGCCCAATAGAGATCCGTGTTGTCGTCAAACAGCACGTAGACATAGGAGTCACCGAAAAACGAATAGCCGCGCACGACCTTGGCTCCGGGTACGGACAGCATGGTCGTGGCGAGGGGATAGGTAACTTGATCCTCTACCACTTGCGGCGACTGACCCGGCCAGGTCGTACGGATGATCACCTGCGTGTCGGAAAGATCGGGTAACGCATCAATCGGCGTATGCGTGGTGGCATACACCCCGATGACGGCCAGAACCATCGCAGCCAGTAACACGAACACGCGATGCGCGATGGCGGCACGAATCAGCGCGGCAATCATGGCTGATCTCCCATGGGCATCGCTGACGTCGACGTGCTCGTTGCCGAGGCGGGTTGAGCGGCATGGGTATCGAGCCGATCGAGCGCACCGGACAAGCTTGCTTCCGAATCAATCAGGAATTGACCGGACACCACGACTTTTTCGTTGCCCTGCAGACCGGCGAGAATTTCCGTGTATCCCTGTGAGGAGCGGCCCGTGCGTACGGCGACGGGGCGGAAGTGTCCGTTTCCCTCGACGACGATCAAGCGTGCTTCAGGACCTGACGTGATGAGTGCATCGCTTGGTACAGCCACTACCGCTTCGCCATTTGCCGGTGCGACGCGCACCGAGGCAAACATGCCCGGACTCAGCGCGCCATCCGCGTTATCGAGCACGATGCGCGCACGCTGCGTGCGTGTCATGGCGTCGATATCGGGCAGCAAGGTTTCCACGCTGCCGTGGAACTCGCGTCCGGGCAGCGCATCCGCCGTAACCGTCACGGGTGTGCCACGACGTACTGTTCCAGCAATGGCTTGAGGAAGTGCGGCTTCGACCCACACCGTGGACAGGCCATTGACGGTCATCAGGGTCTGGCCGGCAGTAACGCGTTGCCCTTCGCGTACATCCAGCGCAGTCACGACACCGCTCGCAGGTGCATGCAGTGTTATGCCGCCGTTCGGACCACGACGTGCGCTTTGGATATCAGCGTCGGTCAGGCCCAGAACATCCAGGCGCTGCCGTGCAGCCGCTCGCAATGCCTTGGCGTCGACCGATTGTGCTTGCTGAAGCGCGCTGTACTCGGCCAGCGCCGAATCCCATTCGGGCGCCAACAGGGTTGCCAACGGCTCGCCCGCCACAATGGCGGTGTACGGAGCGCGTACGTAGAGTTGGCTGATGACACCGTCGACGCGAGCGCTGATCGTCGTGGCTTGCCGCAGATCCCAGGTCACGGTGCCGGGAACCTGGCTTACCGAAGCTAGCACCCGATGCTCCACTGGGGCGGTTCGTATGCCCAGATTTTGCACGGTAGCCGGATCAATCCGGACGATGTTCGGGTCAGCGCCTTCATCGGCGTACTTGGGCACCATTTGCATGCCCATGGGCGACAAACCCGGGTGATCGAAATGCTGATTCGGCACCATGGTGTCGTACCAATACAGAATGTTCTTGGTCTGCGTTCCGGGTGTCGCGGTGACCGGTGGCATGGATGACGACGAGAGATGTCGACCACCGAGGTAGCCAACAGCAAGCAATAGCGCTGCGATGAAGACAGCAGCAAAAGCGATCAGCGCACGCTTCATGGCATGGCCTCCGACGTCGGTAACAGATAAGACAGCGATGCCCACAACCGTGCGCGCGACGTCAGTGCGTCGACGTAGGCCAGGCGCAGTTCGATTTCGTCGCGACGAGCATCCAGCCAGGGTTGCAATGGACCACCCCCACGGTAGGCAGCCAATGCCGTTTGCGTGCGATCACGATCAAGCGGAAGCATCGTGTCTTGGTATCGCTGGATCTGACGCGCCAAGCCCTGCCAGCTCGCCACCGTGCGTGCGATGACGGCGCGTTGCTCGCGGCGTGCGTCCTCATGCGCATCCTGTGCGGCTTCCCATTGCTCTTCTTTCGCACTGATGGCTCGGTCCTGCCGATTGCGTGTGAACAACGGCAGACTCACGCCGAATTCCACCATCACCATGTCCGACAGCGGCCCCGCGCGTTGGCCGTAAAGAAAACTCACGCTCCAGTCGGGATGTTTCGTCGCACGTGCACGATCCAGCGCGGCCTGCGCAACCTGCTCGCGGGACGCCCAGACTTGCATCGGCGCTTGCTGATCGACGGCTTGCTCCAGATGTTCTGGTGCGACCGGCAACTTTCCGAAGTCGGGCGCATCGCCAAGATCCGTCATGGTCTGTCCCAGCCAGCGCTGCAAACCCGCTTGAGCCCCCGCAATGTCCGCATCGGCCGCTTCCAGGCGATTGTCGAGTGCAGCCGCCTCGGCGCGAACGGTCAACGCATCCGTGGCGCTGCCGCCGCCACCTTTCAATCGCGCCTGCGCAATGTGCACGGCCAGCGCATTTTCAGCGTGAAGCTCGGAAAGTAGCGCACGCTTTTGCCGGGCTGCCCACAGGTCAATCCAGGCATCCGCGATGCGTTCCTGCACCGACGCCATGGTGTCGGCGCCCTCCGCATCGGCCGCCTTGACGTCTGCATCCGCCACTTCGCGATCAGCCGATCGTGCGGCCCGGGAGGGAAGCGCCTGTGTGACGCCAATGACGCGCATCGTCATGGGATCAGAGCGAATGCTGAAAGCGCCTGGTGCGGTGATAGGAAAATTCTGGACACCAACATTCAATGTGGGATCAGGCAAGCGACCGGCGCGAACGGCTTCTTCGTGCATCGATGCAACGTGTGCGTGATGCGCCATGAGCACGGGTGCCTGGGCCATACCTTTTTGAACGGCGGCTTCCAGCGTCAACGGCGGATCTGCCGCATGTGCCGTGGAGGCCAACGCCCCGCCCAGGACGACAGCCAATCCCGATGCCATCGCGCATCGGGTGAATCGAGAGAACAACATGATGGGTACTCCCAGCAGCTGATGACCATCGCACCCAGACGGGCACGACGACGCTTCAACGCGAAGCGCAACTGGCTAAATCAACAGGGAGCAGAACAGGAGGTTTGTCGGTGGTGGCGTTCGAAGACGGTCACGTTGTCGCCGGTGGGGCGTCATCGGCGACGACAGCGCGACAGCCATCGGCAACGAGGGAGGCAGGGCCACCAGAACGCTGGGTGGTACAGACAGTGAATGAATCGCAGTGGGAGCAGACGCATCGGATGCACAGTGCCTGGCACATAGCGCCCGGTCCGCTGCGGTGTGTTTCATCTGCGGGCAGGTTGACGCCATGGCCGCGTCGGCTCGCGAGGTGCCCATCGCCATCGTCGGACTCATTGCGCCATCCGGCATGTTGCAGACATAAGCGGCGAGTGCCGACTGCAGTCCCACCATGAACAGCAGTCCCCCGAGCAGCAGCCAACGCGTCAGCCGCGCGCGACGAATATCGCGTAAACGCCAACGGGTAGGACCCAGCTTGGGGATCGACAGGTGCATCATGGGAGATGGATTGTACTCTCGCCCAACGGAAGCGTTGCTCTTCCCTAAGTTCGCCGACGAGCGCGAATGGTTACATGCGCCCAGGATGACCTGATCTATTCCACGCATCCGGCGTGACGCGCTATGCCCGAAGCACAGTCGAGAAACTCAAACAGTATCTTGAAACGGACCCAGCAACGCAGGGGTGTCTTAGTCTTAGGTCGCGCGTCGGCGCGTTCGCGATGTGGTGGCAGTGCGAGGCTTGGATGTCCGCGTCGCCGGGCGTGCGCAGCTCTGCCCTTGGCAGCAGTTTTCCGTCAGGTAGCCAACGAGATCGTTCATCGCCTCGATGACAGGGGCGTAGTAGACGAAGCGCCCGCTTTGTCGGCTCGTCACGAGGCCAGCGTACAGCAGCTCTTTGAGATGAAACGACAGCGTGGCATTGGGGATGCCCAGCGTTTCCCCAATCGTTCCCACCGGCAAACCTTCAGGGCCTTGCTCGACCAGCAAACGAAAAATCGCCAGACGCGATTCCTGCGCGAGTGCGGAGAGCATTTTGACAGTCTGTGCGATCTGCATGGTTGGGAATGATGGTGTGAAGCTTCAAGGGGTTAGTGTAGCGGACCGGCCGTCCCTGGGTGGCTCAGCGCGTTCTTTCGTTTAAACGCATAAAAAAGTGCTGCCCATAGCATCAGGATGGGATTGATGAACGTAATTGAAAACATCGCATCGTGAGATTTTCCTCATTCGCCAAATATGCATCTGCGTTACGCGCGTGCCTCGTACCAGTGACGCGAGCGATTCACGACACTGACCACGGAAAGCATGACTGGCACCTCGATCAGCACGCCAACCACGGTGGCGAGCGCCGCACCGGAGTGCACGCCAAAAAGGCCCACCGCCGTGGCCACGGCAAGCTCGAAGAAATTGCTCGCACCAATCAGCGACGAAGGGCCGGCCACGCAGTGAGGCACCTTGAGCTGACGGTTGAGCAGATACGCGAGGCCCGAGTTGAAGTAAACCTGGATCAGGATCGGTACCGCGAGCATGGCAATAACCAGCGGTTGTTCGAGAATCTGCTGGCCCTGGAAGCCAAACAACAACACGAGCGTTGCCAGGAGTGCCACTAGCGAGACGGGGCCAAGGCGGTGCAGCAGTGACTGCAGTATCGGCTGGCCACCGCGCGCCAGAATCATGTGGCGCAAGACAACACTGATGAGTACCGGTACGACGATATAAAGAATCACCGACAAGATCAGTGTGTTCCAGGGCACCGTAATGGACGAGATGCCAAGCAAGAGCGCGACGATCGGTGTGAACGCCACCACCATGATGGCGTCGTTCAAGGCGACCTGGCTCAACGTGAAGTGCGGCTCACCGCGGCAGAGGTTGCTCCACACGAACACCATTGCCGTGCACGGCGCGGCCGCGAGCAAAATCAGACCGGCCACATAGGAATCCAGCTGCTCGGCCGGCAGGTACGCTGCAAACACATGGCGCACGAAGAACCATCCGAGCAGTGCCATCGAGAAGGGCTTCACCGCCCAATTGATGAACAACGTGACGCCAATGCCTTTCCATTGTTTCCGCACGTCGGCCAGCGCGCTGAAGTCGATCTTCAGCAACATGGGGATGATCATCAGCCAGATCAGTACAGCCACCGGGAGGTTGACCTGCGCGGCGTGCATGTGACTGATCGCTTCAAATGTTGCGGGTAGTCGATGACCCAGCAACGTGCCAGCGACGATGCACAGGAGTACCCAGACCGTCAGGTAGCGCTCAAAGAAGCCGATGCGTGCTGGTGCAGGCGGCGTGTCTGCCAATGCGTCCGCGTGCACCTGCGTCATACGTGCTCCTCCTCATCATCCATGATCGTCCCGATGCGATCGAGCGCCTGCTGCAGCGCTTCCTTGGAAAGGGTTTCCACCGGCAGGTTTAACAGCGCCAGGAGCCGGGTCGTAATGAGCGCATGGGCATGCTCGAACGCGGCAGCGATCGTCGCCGGATCGCCTTTGACGGCCGCAGGATCGGGCAGGCCCCAATGCGAACGTACGAAGTCACCAAAAAGCACCGGGCACGGTTCGCTGGCTGCGCTGTCGCACACCGTGATGACGATATCGAGCGCTGGCGCACCGTCTCCGACAAAGCGGTCCCACGACTTGCTGGATAGGTTATCGATCGGTATGCCGGCAGCCTTCAATTGATCGATGGCGTGGGGATTGACCTTGCCGGTGGGCTGGCTGCCCGCGCTATACGCCTCAAAGCGACCTTTTCCCAGACGATTGAGTGTGGCTTCCGACAGAATGCTTCGCGCGGAGTTACCTGTGCAGATGAATAAGACGCGGCAAGGGTGCATGGTGGTCTCCAGGCAATGGATGACGAGGTAGCGGAAGATGCTGAATCGGCTGTCCTGGGCCAAACCGGCAAGCGAGCGAACGGCGGCCTTGGTTTCCACATTTCCATATTGATAGAATTATGGAATACAAGCAACAGGATGTGGCGCACTCGTGGCCCCTGAAGACCTTCCCAACATTGTCAGCGATGTCTTGGACATGCCCAATCACGAAAAGCTGATGCTGCCGGCGGCTTCGGCGCATCCACCGCGGATATTGATTTTGTACGGCTCGCTGCGGCCGCAGTCCTTCAGCCGCAAACTGGCGCTGGAGGCCGGGCGCATACTGCGTCAGTTCGGCGCCGAAACACGTGTGTTCGATCCCCACGACTTGCCGATGCTCGATAGTGTTCCGGCCACCCACTCCAAAGTGCAGGAGCTGCGCTCTCTCTCGCTATGGTCCGAGGGCCAGGTGTGGGTCAGTCCGGAGCGGCATGGTGCCGTGACTGGTGTCTTCAAAAACCAGATCGACTGGTTGCCGCTGGAGGAGGGCAGTGTGCGCCCGACTCAAGGCCGGACGCTGGCCGTCATGCAAGTTTGCGGTGGGTCGCAGTCGTTCAACGTGGTCAACACGCTACGTGTACTCGGTCGTTGGATGCGCATGGTGACGATCCCCAATCAATCGTCGGTGCCCAAAGCTTGGCAGGAATTCGATGACCAGGGCCGCATGAAACCGTCTGCGTACTACGATCGCGTTGTTGACGTCATGGAAGAACTCGTCAAGTTCACCTTGATGGTGCGTGACCGCTCGGACTACCTGGTCAGCCGCTATAGCGAGCGCAAAGGCGCGGCGGAAGCCGTGGCACTGTCGTCGTCGGCTGGCGTAACCGAGAACTCTGCGGTCGCCACCGCCATGCCAAGTATTCCGCAGCCCCAAACGGCATGCTGCGGCACCAACACAAGAGCCTGTTCATGACGACACACGACACGTTTCCCGTCACGATCTATCACAACCCCGATTGCGGCACGTCACGCAATACGTTGGCGCTGATTCGTCACGCAGGTATTGAGCCGACCATCATCGAGTACCTGAAAACGCCGCCGACGCGGGAGGTGCTGGTTCGTCTGATCGCCGAAGCCATGTTGCATCCGCGCGAGGCGGTACGTGAGAAGGGAACGCCATTTGCGGAACTAGGCTTGGGCGAACCGGGGATTACCGATGAGATGTTGATGGATGCCATGCTCGCGCATCCCATTCTCATCAATCGACCGTTCGTGGTGACACCCCATGGAACGCGGCTATGTCGCCCTTCAGAGGTCGTGCTGGATATCTTGCCGCCAGTAACCGCGCCCTTCACGAAAGAAGACGGTGAAGTCGTCATCGACAACCAAGGGCGCCGGGTGCGCTAAGCGTTAGGCACTTCGGCGCTGAGCATGCTGTTGGCTGATTTTGCCCGTGCTATGTCGCGATGCCGTACTGGTTCAGATCATGGAAGTTGATTTGATCCCGCGTTCGACTTCGCAAGGCCGTACATCGGTCACTGCCCTTTCTTGAACAGATCCTGGAAGATCAGGGGCCCCCAGATCCCGTCCCGCGCCTGCACGAGCAGACCACCTTCCGCGATCTTGCCGAGATTGACCGGCGCATAGCCAAGCTGCTCGACCAGGGCGGCGACCGTTGCGGCTGCGCTTTCATCATCGCTCGACAGGAATACAACCCGTCGCCCGCCGTTGATGGCGGGGTCCTCCGCGAGAACGCGGGCAGGCAGATGGTTAAACGCCTTGACCAGTTGAGCGCCGGGCAGGGTCTGGGCTATGACCGAAGAGGAAGGAACGCCGCCCAGATCTTCGAGACTGTTCGTCACGTCAATCACGATCTTGTCCTTCCAACTTGCTCGCGCCTTCGCAACCTCTCGGTGCTGCCAGTAAGGGACAGCCAGCATGACGATGTCGGCGTCGAGCGCCTCCTTCAAGGTCTTGGGAACGACCATCGGGCCTATCGCGTTTGCCTGCGGCGCGAGCGCTTCAGGCGGATGCCTGCTCGCTACCGTCACGTCGATACCCTTGCGGGCGAACATGCGGGCCAGCGCCTGGCCGACCGCGCCGAAACCTACAATTGCGTAGCTCATGTTGCTTTTCCGATCGGTGTTGAAGTGGGTTGCCCAGCATGCTCCAGGTGTGACAAGCGTCTTCCCGGAATGCCAGGCATCCACACGCTTTTCAGCGTGATGTCAGATAGCCGAGAAGCCGCCATCGACAGACAACTCCACCCCGTTCACGAAACTCGAATCGTCTGAAGCAAGAAACAGCGCGGCCGTCGCAATTTCCTCAGGACGCCCCATCTTTCCCCGCGGGATCAGGGATTCGAACATCTGCTTCGCCTCCTCGGTGAGAACTTGGTCCTGCATCGGTGTGGCGATCGGTCCAGGGCTCAGCACGTTTACCCGGATATTCCGGCCCTTCAGTTCGTTGAGCCAGGTGCGTGCGAATGAGCGCAACGCCGCCTTGCTCGCCGCATACACGCCGTAACCGGGAAAGCCTTTCACCGAAGCTACCGATCCGGTCATGAAGATCGATCCGCCATCGTTGAACAGCGGTAATGCCTTTTGAACCGTAAACAGCGTGCCTCGCGCATTCAGATCGAAGGTCGCATCGAAATGCTGCTCGGTGATCTCGCCCAGTGGGACGGCTTCGCCTATGCCGGCGCTCGCGTACAGGACGTCGATCTTGCCCTTTTCCTGCTTGACCGTATCGAACAGACGGTCGAGATCGTCGAGATTGGCCGCGTCGCCGCGCACACCGGTCACGTTGCGGCCGATCAGCTTGACGGCCTCATCGAGCGCCTCCTGCCTTCGGCCCGTGATGAAAACGTAGGCACCTTCTTCAACGAACCGCTTGGCGCTCGCCAGCGCCATGCCGCTCGATCCGCCTGTGATGACGGCAACCTTACCCTCAAGCTTTCCCATGACTTTTCACCTTTCGTCGCGTCGGACAGCGTCTTGAGTTCCTATTGGTACAAGGGCGCTGTATCTTGTGGATCACCGATCCACATCCTGATTCAGGACAAGCGGATCACTGATCCAAATATATGGATCAGTGATCCGCTTGTCAAGGCACCCCATGCGAGCCGACGCCAGAAAAAATTACAGCCATCTACTTGCCGTCGCGCGTGATGTCGTCACCGAGGATGGTGTCGATGCGTCCATGCGCGATATCGCCCGCCGCGCCGATGTCGGGCTGGCCACACTGCTTCGTCATTTCCCGACGCGAGAAGCCTTGTTCGAGGCGTTGTTGCGTACGGGGCTGGACGCACTGACGAAGAAGGCGGGCGAGCTCGAAACGTCGACGCCACCTGACGAAGCGCTCGTGTCCTGGTTTCACGGAGGGGTGGCATTCGTCCACAGCTATCGCGGCGTTGTCGACTTGATGGCGAGCGCCCACGTGGACCCGGACTCTGCGCTTTATGCTTCATGCGCAGCGATGCACTCCGTGGGCGCGCGACTACTGCTTCGTGCGCAGACCGAAGGAACGGCGCGTGCCGATATGAATGGGGACGACCTGTTCGCCCTGATGTCGGCACTCGGCTGGCTCGCCGGCCAACCCGCATTCGCGCCGCGGGCCGATCATCTCTTTCAGGTTATCGCGAGCGCCATCCTGACAAGCCCGTCGAGCAAGGATGACAAGAAGGCAGCGTGTTGAATCCAATCGGCGATTGGATGCTCGATGTTTTCTTTCGGCGCATGGTGAGTGCGATGTCAGCCTGGATAGGCGCCACATTGTTGTCCGACAAGTGGTAATGGATAAATGGATTGCCGTCGCTGCAAATGGCTATCTCTGGCGCGCATACCACTCAGGCCAATGAACTGACCAGCTTTGCCATTCATCTGACAGTGGGCAGTTCACCGCCCAAGGCCAGTCCTCGCTACGAAAAGCGGACCACTACAGTAACTACAATGAGAGCCGAGAAGATCAGCGCCGGGGCGAGATGCGCGAACGGTTCCCGGTTTCTTAGCAACGTGACGAGCGCGCCGATCATGATCGCGCCGGCCAGCGTTAGGCCCAAGACTCTGGTTTGCTGCTCAAGAAGAAGTGCTGCACTGAGCAGTTCGAGAGCACCACAGAGCAACTGAAACCACGCCGGATAACCCCAGCGTGCGAAGTCTCGCTTCGGCGCGCCGCGTCTGGCGAGATTGACTACCCCGGCAACCGCGAACAGAGCTGCTACGATCACCGCAAGAATTGATTCGAACGACGCACTGTTCCACGCCATCATCATGTTCCCTTGATGTGCTGAAAGTGGTTTTGCGCAGAGAGGTCCGCAATCAGGCCGGGGCCATGGGGTTCCCACGCAAGCACTCGCCGGGCATGCTGGCCGCTTACTGTCTGGTCGAGCGCCAGCGCATCAGCGAACGGTCCCAGCGATTGGCGAGCATCGTCGAGTGGCCAGGGTTCGACGCGGTCGGCGCCAATCGAGGCCCGAATTGCTTCACCCATATCGGCGACGGCAACGGCATCTTCCGCGACCACATTGAAGATCTGTCCTGTCACTTGACCGTCCCCGCTTACTGCCCGCTCCATCGCGCTCAGGTAAGCCGTCGCGAGATCATCGACGTGCACGGCAGGCCAGTGATTGCGACCATCGCCGACGACTCGCACGCTGCCGGTTTGACGCGCCATGCCGGCAAGCATGCCGAAGACGCCGCCGCCGTAGCCGTGCACCATCGCCGGCCTGAGGATCACGGTGGCTATCGAACGGCTTGTTGCTAACGCCAGCACCTGCTGCTCCACCGCGGGCCGCCAGGCGATGAGCGGCGTCGGATTCAGCGGCGATGTTTCCGTGGCGGGCCTTCCCTGCGTATTGCCATAGACCCAGGTGCCGGACGTGTAGACAAACGCCGCGCCCGGACGCAAATGCGAAAGCATCGCTACCGCCGCCGCCTCATCAGCCGCAGCGGCGGAAGCGTCGGCGGTCGACGCGGTGTGCACCACGCCATCCGCGGCACCGGCCGTCGCAGCGAAAGACTGTGGCTCCCGCAGGTCGCCGGCATGCAGTTTCACGCCGAGACGTGCCAGCTCGCTGGCGGCCGCCGACCCGTCCTGGCGCACCAGCGCCGTTACCTGATGGCCGAGACTGATGGCCTTGCGCGCAACCGCGTGCCCGATGTAGCCGGTACCACCTGTCATGAATAGTTTCAAAGCGTTCTCCCAGCGATGGCTCGCGAAATAGATTGGCCGAAACGAGACCAATAAGTCTCGTTTCGGCCAATCTAAACGAGACTGGTAAGTCTTGTCAACCATGCAGCGATCTGTTAATTACCCCCTATGGACGCTTCCTTTCCCCTCGGTCTGAGCCCGCTGCAACGCCGCAAGCGGTCTGCCATCCTCGACGGCGCGAAAACGGTTTTCTTACGCCAGAGTTTTGCTCTGGCGAGGATGGACGATGTCGCTGCCGCCGCTGGCGTCGGCAAACAAACGGTCTACCGCCACTTCAAATCGAAGGAGGCGCTCTTCGTGGGTCTGGTGATGTCGATGTGCGCTGAGGTGGGCGCGCTTCTTGCTAACCCTCAGCGCGAGCCATCCGATGACTCACCGGAGGCCGAGTTGCACGCATTGGGATCGTTGCTGGCGCAAATCCTTATTGCGCCGGATGTCCTGCGGCTTTACCGAGCCATCGTTGCTGAGGCCGAGCGTCTGCCGGAACTCGGCCAGGTGTTTTATGAAAATGGCGCAAAGGTCGTGCGTGCCATCGCCGCCAACATTCTGCGAAAGCGCTTTGACGAATCGACGGCTGCCTTGCGGGCAGCGACATTCATCAATCTGGTGCTGGGCGATGCGTATCTGGAACTGTCCATTGGCTATGCGGTGCCTGATGTTGAAGCGCGCTTTGCGCTGCAGATTGATGAGGCCGTGGCGGCGGCACTTCGCTAAGGAGCGCCTGGCATGCCGTTCATTCGTCCCAGGCATTCGGAGAATGGAACTGCTGTCTGGCGACAGGATTGTCTGTTCGCGACAGCGTTAAGCATTCCCGATAACAGACTGGACAGAACTCCATAGTCTGTACCCCCCTGGAACAGGCGGCGAAAGAGCGCCACCTTTTCAGCCGTGTTGAGTTTCGTTGACTCCGTTTCTCCAAGGATGGTTGGTGAAGGCCCCGGCATCGGCGACAGACGCCATTCGATGCCGTGTGCTTCCAACAGCGCAACAAGCCGTGCGTTTTCCGCTTGAAGAGTGGTCAGAGAGATATTGTTCGCCATACAAAGTACTTTTCTGACATCCCTCATCTCAGCACAAGAAGTCTACTGGCCCTGAGATTTCCCGCGTCTCTGCTTAGAACCGGACCTGGTCCATCAGGCGGCCAATTGCACGGCGGCGCCACGTCAACTGCACACGAAGGCCAGCCTGCGTAGGCCGGAAAAGCCCGGCCGGACGGCTCACCATAGGAATGCCTATTTGGACGATTTACAGCGGATTTGTGATAGACTTAGTTCATTAAACTAAGTCAAGCGAGGACGCCATGCAGACCTACAATATCCACGATGCAAAAACCCAGCTATCGCGGCTGGTGGACCAGGCTGCGAAGGGTGAGTCGTTCGTGATTGCCAAGGCTGGCAAGCCGATGGTTAAGGTCATCGCCCTGAATGCCCCAGAGCCATCGCAGGTCAAGCGGTTTGGTTTCATGGCCGGGCAGATCAGCGTGCCGGACGATTTTGACAAGATGGGCGCGGCAGACATCGAGAAGATGTTTGAAGGTGACGCATGAAGCTGCTGCTGGACACACATCTGCTGCTGTGGGCGGCAGAAGGCATTGAGCGGCTCCCGCCGGAGGCCCAGGCATTGATGAGCGACCCCGACAATGAGCTGTTCTTCAGCGTCGCCAGCCTGTGGGAAATTGTTATCAAGCGCGGCTTGGGGCGCTCGGATTTCAAGGTTGATGCTCGGGTGTTGCGTCGTAGCTTGCTGGACAACGGCTATAGCGAGTTGTCGATCCTCAGTGAGCACGCGGTGGCAATCGACGCTTTGCCCCCGATCCATAAAGACCCGTTCGATCGTCTATTGGTAGCGCAAGCCACGGTGGAGGGCATCACACTGCTGACGGCGGACGTGAATGTAGCGACCTATCCTGGCCCCGTAAGGCGGGTGTGAATGCCGTAGTTTTGTACAACGTGCACAAACTATGGCTTTGCTGTCGAATAATCAGGCCAAGCCTGTTCCTTTGTCCCAATAAGCATTTGCACCAACCGGGCGCATTGTCCATGATGGTGCAATGAGCGAGCGTCAGGCCCAAAGCTGGGTGGAGCAGATGTCGACCGGGTTGGCGGTGGTCGATGGGGGTTTGCGTGTGTTGTGGATCAATCCGGCGCTGGCGGAATTGCTGGGGCTGGGTTTGCGGCACGCGCAGGGGCAGCCGTTGCAGGGGTTGCTGCCGGACGCGGGGGTGGCGGAGCAGGCGGCGCGGAGTTTGGCGGAACAGCGGTCGGTGCAATGCCGCGGGGTCTTGTTGCCGAGCGTGACGGGTAGTCAGCGGGTGGATGTGACCCTGCAGCCCGTGGAAAAGGGCGAGCTGCTGGTGGAGGTGCATGTGCTGGCGGAGCTGCCGTCCACGGTGTCGCCGCTGTCGGCTACGTTGCGTGGTTTTGCGCATGAAGTGAAGAACCCCCTGGCAGGTTTGCGCGGCGCGGCGCAATTACTGCAGCGGCGGTTGGATGATCCGGACATGCAGTCGCTGGCGGGCATGGTGATCAAGGAGGCGGATCGGCTCGCTGAGTTGGCGAATCGGCTGCTGCGTCATGACGGTGCGCCGCACCTGGCTCCCGTGAATCTGCATCAATTGATGGAGCGTGTCGCGGAATTGATTCGCGCAGAACCGAAACCGCCGCGCTTGCGTCCCGACTACGACCCCAGCTTGCCGGATGTGGAGGGTGATGCCGATCGCTTGCAACAGGTGTTGCTCAATCTGGCGCGCAATGCGATCGAGGCCGGAGCGAAGACGCTGACGTTGCGCAGCCGTGTCGAGCATGGCGTGCGTCTGGGCGAGCGCATGTTTCGCAGCGCGTTGCGGCTGGATGTGATGGATGATGGCCCGGGTGTGCCGCCTGCCTTGCGCGATACCTTGTTCGAGCCGTTGGTGTCAGGACATGTGGACGGCACCGGCCTGGGTCTGGCGTTGTCGCGCGAAATCGCACACGAGCATGGCGGCGAATTGCGCTTTGTCAGCCGCCGCGGCGAAACCGTCTTCTCACTTTATCTACCATTGCCGCCGCGAATAGGCGTTGCAACGACGGGGCGCACGCATGGCTAATTCGAACGATCGGTCCGGCGTCTGGATCGTCGATGACGATCGCGGGGTGCGCTTTGTACTCGCCGAAGCGCTGCGTGATGCCGGCTTCGAAGTGCGCGAATTCCAGGATGTGGTGAGCGTACGCAAAGCCTTGCGCGATGCGATGCCGGCGCTGCTGATCACGGACGTGCGCATGCCGGGCGAAAGCGGCCTGGCCTTGCTGGATGAGTTGCGGGAGCAAGGTATCGGCCCGGTGATCGTGATGAGCGCTTACACCGATGTGGCCACCACGGCGGCGGCCTATCGCGCCGGTGCCGCGGATTATCTTGCCAAGCCGTTCGATCTGGATCAGGCGCTGGCTTCCGTGCAGCGCGCGCTGGCGGACGTGCCGCATGCGGAACTTGCGCCCACCGGAACGGCCATTCCCGCCCATGCGTTGCTGGGCGAAAGCGTGCCGATGCGCGAAGTGTTTCGCCTGATCGGCCGCATAGCGGCGAGCGATCTCAACGTGCTGATCACTGGTGAAACCGGCACCGGCAAGGAGTTGGTTGCGCGTGCGTTGCATGAGGAAAGCGCGCGGCGCGGCAAGCCCTTCGTGGCCTTGAACACGGCGGCGATTCCCAGCGAGCTGCTGGAAAGCGAATTGTTCGGCCACGAAGCCGGCGCGTTCACCGGTGCCACGCGCCGCGTGGCCGGACGCTTCGAGCAGGCGGAGGGTGGCACGCTGTTTCTCGACGAGATCGGCGATATGCCGCTGATTCTGCAGACGCGTCTGTTGCGTGTGCTGGCTGGCGGCGAGTTTTACCGTGTCGGCGGACGCGAGCTGATTCGTTGCAATGTGCGTATCGTGGCCGCCACGCATCAAGATCTGGATGCGCGTGTGGCGGCAGGGCAGTTTCGTGCCGACCTGAAGCATCGCCTGGATGTGGTGCGCATTGAACTGCCGCCGCTGCGCCAGCGACGCAGCGATATTCCGCTGTTGGCGCAACACTTTCTGGCCGCGGCAGCACAGGAGTTGAAGCTGCCGCCCAAGCGTTTTTCCAAGGCAACGTTGAAAGCGATCGCGCAACGGGATTTCCCAGGCAATGTGCGCGAGCTGGAAAATCTTTGCCGACGCCTGGCGGTGATTGCTACGGGCGCAGAAATTTTGCCTGCCGATCTGGGCAAATCAACGGATGCACAACGCGGTGATTGGACGGATGCCTTGCGCGACTGGGCCGATCGTGCGCTGGAGCGTGGCGAGGCGGATATTCATACGCGCGCGCGCGAAGCACTCGATCGCGTGTTGATGGAAGCGGCATTAGCCGCCAACGATGGACATCGCCAGCACGCAGCGGCGGCGTTGGGGGTGGGCCGCAATACGCTTACGCGCAAGCTGGGCGCTTCGCGTGCGCGCCGCAAGTCATAAGAAGAAAGGGAGTCCAGACGTGTCGACATTGATCATTCGCCCAGCCGAACGTGGTGACATGGCAGCCATTGCCGAATGGAACATGGCGATGGCCTGGGAAACGGAACAAAAGCAACTGGATTTGCAGGTGCTTTCGCGCGGCGTGGCGGCGGTGCTGGATGAGCCGCGGCGCGGGTTTTATCTGGTGGCCGAGCGCGACGGAGCGGCCGCAGGTTGCTTGCTGGTGACCTATGAGTGGAGCGATTGGCGCAATGGCGATATCTGGTGGATCCAGAGCGTTTACGTGACGCCGGATGCGCGCAGGGGCGGTGTGTTTCGTGCGATGTATGCCGATGTGGCGCAACGGGCGAAGCAGGCGGGCGCGGTGGGGTTGCGCTTGTATGTGGAGACGGAGAATTTACGGGCGCAGCAGACTTACCAAGGGCTGGGGATGGAGCAGTGTCATTACTTTATGTATGAGCAGATGTTTTAGCGCTCATAGCACGCCTTTGATACCGCCCCCAAACGCGGTAATCAGCCGCGTATAAAGCAGCTTTGGCGAAACCGCCACGTCCGGGAAATCGCCCACTGCGGTATAGCAACGGGTGAAGTCTGGATTGCTTGGTTGCATCGGCGGGCAATCGGCGCTTGGATTCAGGTTGTAGCTGGTGGCGTAGCGGAATGGCCAGATGTCGAACAGCGGCAGTTTGGCCGAAAGATCGCCGATCAGCTGGCTGATTTGGCCGAGCACGGGAATGGTCGGCTTGCGTGGTGCGATCACCCATGCATTCTGCGGTTGCGTGGCTTCGAGAATGGAGTCGCGCAGTGCAGCGGCAAAGCGCGGGTCGTACACGATCACGCCGGCTTCGGTGTTGTAGTGGTCGGAGCGTGGATCGAAATTGTGCGAGCCGACCATGCCCAAGTCATCGTCGATCACCAGCGACTTGGCGTGCAGGCCAAAGCGACGGCCGGGGCTGGTGAGTGGCGCAGGGCGATTGCGTTTGCCGGCGCTGCCGAAAAGACCGGGGCGCCGGTCGGTGCCAGGGAAGCGTTTGTGCTTTTTGCCTGCTGCGCCAGCGACCACGGCAGTGCCGTCGTCTTCGTCCTCAACGTTGGCTTGCATGTATGCATCGGTGGCGAGGTCGGCGCGCGGCTTCATTTCGTAAATGTCGAAGCCGTATTTCGTGAGATAGTTTTTGCGGTGCTTGTAGGAGTACGCATACACCGCAAAAGCATCCGTAGACGCCAGCGAATTGGTGGACACGATGATTTGCGGCGGCGGGTTTTCGTGATGGAGTTTCTTGAAGATTTTTTCCGCGCGCCGGCTCATCACCAGGTACGGCGTTTGCAATATCACTTGCTGCTTGGCGTGGTTGACCAATTGCATCAGGTGCGCAGTGAATTCACGTGCCTGGCGCCGTGAGGGTTGCTCGGTCTTGGCAGGGAGATCGCTGAAATACTCCACCTTGCTGGTGTGGAGGGCGTTGTCCAGGATGTGTTCGTTGAGCCAGTTCGGATCTTCCGCCTCGGCCTGGGCGGCGGCGACTCGGGCAGGGTAGACATAATGTGGTCCAGGCCATGCTGGCGGCGAAGGATTGCGCAGGATCAGCCGGTTCACGTCGCGCAGATGTGTGAGCGGCACGGCGCGTCTGTGTTTCCAGAACAGGTCGAAGCTTTTCGCCATGTCCTGCGCGGCGGGGCCGCCGACCATGATGTCGCGATCGACGTAGTCGAAGTCGTTGTCCCAGTTGAAGTAGCGGTCCTGGTAGTTGCGTCCGCCGGTGATGCCGATGGTGTTGTCCACCACCAATACTTTGTTGTGCATGCGCTGGTTGAATGTCAGGAAGCAGCAGGCAATACCCGCGGCAAATTCCAGTGGCGACGTGCGTGAGTTGTGAAAGGTGGGGTTATACAGGCGTATGTGCAGGTTGGGGCTGGTGCGCACGAGCTGGGCGAGCAGCGCCGGGTCTTCGAACGAAAACAGTTGGTCGGCAAGAATGCGTACATTCACGCCACGCCGTGCGGCGTCGACGAGCTCGCTCAATGCGAGCTGGCCGAGGTCATCTTCGTCCCAGATGTAGGTTTGAACGTCGATCGATGTTTTCGCGGCGCGAATCAGGTTGATCCGTGCGGCCAGCGAAGCCTCGCTGTCGTCGAGCAGAACGACGACATGTTGTGGGTGGCCGGGTGTGGAATCGGCCATGGCTTGGGTGGCCGCGTCCAGCAGTGGTGATGGGGTGGCGCAGTGATCGTCTCGGCTGCAGCTGCTCTGGCGATCAACACTGGCGGCGACGGCGGCATCGGCTTGCTTGATTTGTGCACGGCTCAGCACGCAGCCCTGCAACAGGGATGCCAGCAGCAAGATCAGCGGGAGGCTGCAGCGCATGCGCATCGGAACAAGCTCGTTCAATGCATGCGCAAGGTTGTACCGAATGCTGCATCAAGGGCTTGGTTGCGTACCCGCACGGTTGTCCGCTCACATCTCCACATACCGTTCACCTTCCTGATCTGCGTACAACAAACATGGGGCGGCGCGCCGGGTGTCGCCGGGCGAGCACATCATAACGGCCGATCAATAACGGCCGTTCAACGGGTATCCGGTTGCAGCGTGATGTTGAGGTTGAGGTCGACGCTGTCGGACAGTGCGAAGCGGTCGCTGGTCATGCCGAATGTGCTGCGTTGGACCATGCCGCGCAATACGATCCTGCACGGTGTCGTTACCTGGTGCCTGCATTGCACCGGCTCCACGGCAAACTGGATGGGCGCGGTGATGCCGCGCATGGTGAGGTAGCCGGTAAGGGTGCCGCCATGCGCCAGCTCGCCTTGCGCGATCGGGTTGGAAACGAAGTGGATGGTCGGGTGGTGCTGGACGTCGAAGAACGACGGCGCCAATAAGAGTTGGCGCATGCGCGTCGAGGGTACGGCGACGCTGTCGACAGGGATGGTGGCGTTGACTACCCAGCTGTTTGGTTGCGGTCCTTGTTCCACGTCGCCATCGACATGAGTGAACTCGCCGTTGACCTTGTCCAGCCAAAACAGGCGGACGCGAAACATGGCCTCGGAAGTGGTCGAGTCGATGCGGTAGTCACTGCCGGTAGGTGCTGCGAACAGCGATGGCGGCAGTGACAGTAGCAGCAGAAGAGCCATGTGCCGCGATGCGTGACGCTGCAACGCGGGACCAAGGGATGCTCTTACCCATTTTGCGTGGGCGTCACCGTGCCTGTCTGTTCGCAGATCACAGGGCCATCGGCGAAGGCAGACTGGCCGTCTGTCGAGACGATGGACCGAAGAGATGCGGACAGACAGGTACGGTCCGAAGGGTGATGTCCAGAAGGCCCGCAGGCTGCGCCACACGGCTTGAAAAGACGGCCAGTCTTCCCGGCGCCGTGCGACACACCCTGCGAGCCTTCTGGACATCATGCCGCCTACGCAAAATGGGTAAGAGCATCCCTGTTTTTCATGGCGACCAGAACGCATCCAGTCGTGCGTTGCCCGGTTCCAGCGGGCCATCCAGATGAAGCACGGCCAAGCCGGCCGGTGGCATGCCACGGAAGTCGTCGGAGCGGCCCTCCACCAACAGCGCAACCAGCCGCTCGATGCCCGGGTTGTGGCCGACCAGCATCACGGTGTTCGCATCACCATGCTGGTCGAGCAGGGCCAGCAGTTCGCCGGGCGTGGCGTTGTAGATTTCCTGCGCGGTCAGCATGGCCGGTGCGCGTTCTATCTCTGCCAACGCAAGGTTGGCGGTGGCGCAGGTGCGCTCGGACGGGGAGCACAGCACGCGATCCGGACGCTTGCCGTGTTTGCTCAACCACGCACCGGCGGCACGCGCTTCCTGTTCACCGCGGCCGCTGAGGCGGCGCACCTCATCTTCCCCGCCGAGCGGGGCGGGCTGGGCTTCGGCGTGGCGTAACAGGATCAGTTCGTGCATGGCTGTGAATTCTCCCCGAGGAGGTTCTGGTTCGTTGTGAAAGGGGTCTTTTTAATGCTGTCGCTTGATCCAGCGCAGCAGTGGGGTCCAGTCCTGCTGATGGCCGCGGACCTGCTCGGAGCCGTAGTCGAAGATGCCCTTGCCGAGCGAGGTGAGCAGTACGTAGGCCTGGGTATCGCGCAATTGCGCCACCACCGGGAAGGGTGCCTGTTCGGCCAATTGGTTGATTGCGTCCTGGCTGGCATGCGTCCAGGGTTTGAGGCGGTTGCCGACCAGGGCCACCGGCAGCTTGCCGCGCTTTATGCGGCCGACGCCGCGCAGATGCTCAAGGAATTTCAGGGTGGCATGCAGATCGAAGGAGGAGGGCAGCACCGGCACCAATACCACGTTGGCCTGCTCCAGATAGGGCTCCAGTTCCTTTTCGTGCGAGCCGGCTGCGGTGTCGACCAGCACGCGGTCGGTGTCTTCGGGCAGTTTGTCCAGTGCCCGTTTGCCGCCTTCCAGGGCCAGCACGCCCGGCACGTTCTCCGGGCGCAGGCCTGCCCAGCGATAGCTGGAGCCTTGTGGATCGCTATCGACAATAGCGGTGCGTTTGCCGTCTTGCGCCCAATGCGAAGCAAGCTGGGTTACCAGCGTGCTCTTGCCGCAACCGCCTTTGCTGCTTGCTACCAATACGGTGAGCATCGGTTACCCCTAGTGGCGTGAGGTGGGCTCAAGCGTAGCGGGGGAAAGCGGAAGGGGGAAGATGAGCTTGTTGCGGATATGAACTCCATGTCGCCCGGGCGAACGACAGGGTTTACGCCTTGAGCCGCGAACAAGGTCGCCGGGTCCCGGCGTTTGCCGGGACGACGAATAAGGTGTTCCCGTTACTTCGACGGCTGCCAATCCGTCGGCGCATCCGTAGCAACCCCCGCATCATGCAGGGCGGCGAGCACCAGGCTCATCTGGGTTCCGCCGCTGCGCGCCAGCGCCAGCAGATGCTGCGCCTGGGCTTTGTCGTTCTGTGCGCGGAAAGAAACGGCGGCGAAGTTTTGCACCTGCCAGATCAGGTTGCGGCGGGCATTCTGGGCGTCCTGCTGCTGGGCCGGATCAGCGTTGAGTACTTGGCGCAGGTGCAGGCCCAGTGAGCGAGCCAAGGGGCTGGAACCCCACTCCAGCAACTGGCCCAGTTTGAGACAGTCGCTCTTGATCGAGTCGTCCTTGGGCGCTTTTCCCTCACAAAAGCTGGCCGTATCGCGCAGCGCCGGCTGCGGCATGCCGGCAGCACTGCCGAAGGCGATCAGCACCTGCACACCGTTTGCGCCGGCATTGGAGTTGGGGTCGAGTGTCGCACTCGGCGGCGGCAGGAGGGTGGCGGCGTTGGCCAGGTCTTTCAGCGCGACGCCGCTGTAGTCGTCATACAGCTTGGCCGATGCGGCCTTGGCCAGATCCTGGCGGGCGTCGTCGTTTTTGAGGTTGTTGGTGTCCAGGCTCAGCTTTACCAGCCACACGGCGGCATTGTCCGGCGCCTGTTGCACCAGCTGCGCCACGGCATCGCTGTTGGGGCAGGCGTGCGCGTTCGGGTCGCAGTCGGCCAGGCGCGCCCAGCTCACGGCGGGGCCGGCACCGTCGACGCGGGCGGCGCGTTCGATCAGGGAGTGGAAGCTGTTCAGCTTGCTGGGGTTGGGCAGCGGGCGGGCCAACAGGGCGGCGGCCAGCAGGCGCTCTGGATCCCCGCTGGGAGCAAGCACGTTGATCAGGTCGTTCTGAAACCCGAGCAGCGCCTTTTCACGAGGTGGTGCTGGTGTGGCGTTAGCTGCGTTAGGCGCCGGCTGCTTGGCGGCTACCGCTGTAGCGCTGATGGCGCAGGCCAGAGTGAGGGCAATAAGGCGCCATCCACGCATGGGAACTCCACGGGTCATAAAAACGAAAAGCATAACGGGAAGGGATTGAGGGACTTCTGAACAGGAAGTTCTTCGATTTTTCGCTGAACGCGATGCCTTGGGCATGCCGCGCCGGCTCCTGTAGCATGCAGGGTCGCTGCCCACGAGGAACCCAGGAGAAAGCTGTGGAGTCGTTTTCGTTTCTGACCCAGGCGAATGCTGCCCCGTGGTTCGTGGGATGGGGCACGCTGGCCTTGATCAATGCCGGCCTGGCGCAGGGCAAGAATCGCAGCGGCTTGCTGTGGTTCGTGCTGTCGCTGCTGTTTGGTCCGTTTGTTACTTTGGCGATCGTGCTGTTGCCGAAGGTGCGCAGCCGGATCTTCTAGCTGCATCGCGGTCATTCCCGCCTGCGCGGGAATGACGACGTTTGGCACGGCGCGGCTTATTCGCCCAGCGCCTCGCGCATGAATTCCGGCAACGCCAGCGCACCCTTGTGCACGTCGGCGTTGTAGTAGCGCGTGGAGAAGTTCTTGCTCAGCGCACCGCGTTCGCGGAAGCCGGCCAGGTCGCCGCCCTTGCGTGCCATGGTGCAGCTCCACCAGCCGGTGGGGTAGCACGGTTGCGGGAAGGGCAGCGTCTTCACGGCACTGAAGCCGGCCGTGCGCATCGCGGCGCGCATCGACTTGATCAGCTCAATATGTGCCAGCGGCGACTCGCTCTGCTGCACCAGGATGCCGCCGTGGCGCAGCGCCTTGTGGCAGCTGGCATAGAAAGCGGCGTTGAACAGGCCTTCGGCCGGACCGACCGGGTCGGTGGAATCGACGATGATCAAGTCCAGCGATTCCGGTTCCGCATCGGCCATGTACTTGATGCCGTCGATGAACAACAGCTCCGCGCGCGGATCGTTGTTGGATTCGCACAGTTCCGGGAAATACTGCTCGGCCAGGCGCGTGACGCGCTCGTCGATCTCGACCTGCGCGGCGTGCTCAACTTCTTCGTGCTTCAACACTTCGCGCAGCGTGCCGCAGTCGCCGCCCCCGATGATCACCACGCGCTTGGCGCGCGCATGGGTGAACAGCGCCGGGTGGGTCATCATCTCGTGGTAGAGGAAGTTGTCGCGGGTGGTGAGCATCACGCAGCCATCGATCACCATCAGGTTGCCCCAGTCGGTGGTCTGGTAGATCTCGATGGTCTGGAACGGGGTTTTCTCGGCATGCAGCAGCTTTTCAACGCGATAACCGATGGAGGAACCGGAAGCCTGGTGTGCTTCGGTGAACCAGCTGGGCTGCGACATGACGGACAGATCCTTGGAACTCGGGTTAAAGGAAAGTAATTGTAGCGGTAACGATTGACGCCGTGCCGCTTCAGGCCTCCCGGAAAAGGGATTGAGCAAAGGCCCACGCTGACCTCAAATTGTCGCAGCCCGCCGTTACAATACGAGTCCGGTCGCCGCGTGCGGCCGTCAGGCTCTTCCGGCCCCGCGGCGTGCGAGGCTTCCGGCCGGTGAGCCAGGGAAGCATCCCAAGTGTTCGTCAAGGCTCCGCCGCTGCGACGACGACATCCCCCTTCATGAGGAGATACCGTCACATGGCGAATGCCTGGAACACCGATGTCGCCCGTCACACCTATGCCGTGCCTTACTGGGGCGATGGCTACGTCGACATCAACGACGCCGGTCACATCGTGATCCGTCCGCATGGCCCGAGCGGCCCTGGCTTTTCCCTTCCTGATATCGTCGAACGTGCCCGCGCGGAAGGTTTGCGCCTGCCCTTGCTGGTGCGCTTTCCGGACATCCTGGCCGACCGTCTCGCACGCCTGCAGGGCGCGTTCGCCAAGGCGATCGGCGAGTGGAATTACGGCGGCGACTACACCGCCGTCTATCCGATCAAGGTGAACCAGCAGCGCGGCGTGGTGGCCGAGTTGGTGGCGGCCGGCGCGCATGGCTTTGGCCTGGAAGCCGGTTCGAAGCCGGAATTGATGGCCGTGTTGGCGATGGCGCGGCCGGGCTCTGTCGTGGTCTGCAATGGCTACAAGGATCGCGAATACATTCGTTTGGCACTGATAGGGCGCAAGCTTGGCCTGCGCATCCACATCGTGATCGAGAAACTGTCCGAGCTTGATCATGTGATCAGCGAATCGAAAGCCTTGAACGTGGAGCCGCTGCTTGGCGTGCGCGTACGCCTGGCGTCGATCGGCGCGGGCAAATGGCAGAACACCGGCGGCGACAAGGGCAAGTTCGGCCTTTCGCCCGCACAGGTACTGCAACTGGTAGCGCGCCTGGATCAGGCCGGTCTCAAGCACACGCTGAAACTGCAGCACTTCCACATGGGTTCGCAGATTTCCAACGTACGCGACATCGCCAACGGCATGCGCGAGGCAACACGTTATTTCGTGGAACTCACGCAGATGGGCGTGCCGTTGGAGATCGTCGACGTCGGCGGTGGCCTGGGCGTGGATTACGAAGGTTCGCGTTCGCGCAGTCACAACTCCATCAATTATTCGATCGAGCAATACGCGGCGACCATCGTGCAATCTTTGGCGGAGGCGGTGGAAAGCGAAGGGCTGAAAGCGCCGCATATCATCACCGAGGCAGGCCGCGCCATGACTGCGCATCACGCCGTGATGGTGGTGAACGTGAGTGAAGTGGAATCGGTGCCAGCCGGCAGCTTGCCGCCTGCAGAAAGTGATGAGCCGGCGGTGCTGCGCCACTTGCGCGAAGTGTATGAAGAACTGGACACACGCCCGCCGCTGGAGCTGTTCCACGAAGCGCAGCATCACGTGCAGGAAGGCCAGACGCTGTACGCACTGGGCCAGCTTTCGCTGGCGGCGCGTGCACAGCTGGACGAGCTTTACTACGCGATCGTCAATGCGGTGCGTGTGCGTCTGCTGCCGGCGGAGCGTGCGCATCGACAGGCGTTGGACGAGCTGGATGAAAAGCTGGTCGACAAGTACTTCGTCAACTTCTCCGTGTTCGAATCGGTGCCGGATGTGTGGGCCATCGATCAGATCTTTCCAATCGCCCCGATTGCGCGTTTGAACGAACGGCCGACGCGTCGCGGTGTGCTGGTCGATCTCACCTGCGATTCGGATGGCCGTATCGACAACTATGTGGATGCCGAAGGCGTGGACGTCAGTCTTCCACTCCATGCGTTGAAGGACAGCGAGCCGTATCGGCTCGGCATCTTCATGGTCGGTGCCTATCAGGAAACGCTGGGCGATATCCACAATCTATTCGGCGATACCGACGCGGTGAACGTGCGCGTGGAGGGTGGGAACTATGTGTTCGCGCACAAGCGTCGTGGCGATACGACCGACCTAATGCTGGACTATGTCGGTTACGACCTGGAAGCGTTACGTCGCAGTTATCGTGAACGCATTTCGGCGGCCGGTATAGATGGCGAGCAGGCGGAAACGCTGTTTGTAACATTGAATGAAGGGCTGACCGGCTATACCTATCTCTCCGAGGGCGTGCGTTAGCGATATCGCCTCAAGGATGTTTCGGCAAACGGTCGAAACATCCTGCGGCGATGCGATGTGCTGCCCCATTTTTTATTCATCCGAAGGAGTGGCACATGGCAAGTCTCGACGGCAAGGTTGCATTGATCACGGGCGCCGCTAGCGGCCTGGGTAAAGCTATCGCCGAACTTTATGCGAAGAACGGTGCGGCGGTAGCGATCGCCGACATCAATCAGCAGGCAGCAGATGCTGCCGCGGCGGAGATCAAGGCGGCCGGCGGTAAAGCCATCGGCATCGCCATGGACGTCACCAGCGAAGAAGCGGTAAACGCGGGCACGGACAAGACCGTGGAAGCTTTCGGCAGCCTGGATGTGCTGATTTCCAACGCGGGCGTGCAGATCATCAATCCGATCGACCAGTTCTCGTTCGCGGACTGGAAGAAGATGCTGGCGATTCACCTGGATGGCGGCTTCCTGACCACCAAGGCCGCACTCAAACATATGTACAAGGATAATCGTGGCGGTACGGTTATCTACATGGGTTCGGTGCATTCGCACGAAGCCTCGAAACTGAAGTCCGCTTACGTGACCGCAAAGCATGGCCTGCTTGGCCTTGCACGCACACTGGCGAAAGAAGGTGCGGCACATAACGTGCGTTCGCACGTGATCTGCCCAGGCTTCGTACGCACGCCACTGGTAGAGAAGCAGATTCCCGAGCAGGCCAAGGAGCTTGGCATTACCGAAGCCGACGTGATCAAGAACGTCATGCTCAAGGACACGGTGGATGGTGTGTTCACCACTGTCGACGATATCGCACAGACGGCGCTGTTCCTGGCGGCATTCCCGAGTGCGGCGCTGACCGGTCAGAGCTTTGTGGTCAGCCACGGTTGGTACATGCAGTAAAGCCGCGCTAGGCCAATGGCCCTACCTCACCTGGCCGTCTTCCCGCCTTCGCGGAAATGACGGCACAGGTAAGTGTACGGATCTCGTGCAGCATCCTTTCGTAAGGAAGTGAAAATGAAAATCGCCGACGTCAAAGCAAACGCCTTCGCCATGCCGCTGACCAGCCCTGCTTTCCCCAAGGGACCGTACCGCTTCGTCAACCGCGAATTCCTGGTCATCACCTATCGCACCGATATGGATGCGCTGCGCGCCGTGGTGCCGGAGCCGCTGGAAGTCACCGAGCCGGTGGTGAAGTACGAATTCATCCGCATGCCCGATTCCACCGGTTTTGGCGATTACACCGAATCGGGTCAGGTGATACCGGTGAGTTTCCGCGGTGAGCGTGGCGGTTACGTGCATGCGATGTACCTCAACGATCATCCGCCGATCGCCGGCGGCCGCGAGTTGTGGGGCTTTCCGAAAAAGCTGGCCACGCCCATCTTGGAAACGGAAATCGATACGTTGGTTGGCACGCTCGATTACGGCAAGGTGCGCGTGGCCAAGGCCACCATGGGCTTCAAGCATCGCCCGGCGGATGCGGATGCGATCCTGGCAGGTCTGGCGGCGCCCAGTTTTCTATTGAAGATCATCCCGCATGTCGACGGCACGCCGCGTATCTGCGAATTGGTGCGCTATTTCACGACCAACGTCACGCTGAAAGGTGCGTGGACTGGCCCCGCTTCGTTGGAACTGCATCCGCATGCGCTGGCGCCGGTAGCTGATCTGCCTGTGCTCAAGATTGAGTCGGCGGTGCATTACATCACCGATCTCACGCTCGATCTGGGTACCGTGGTTTATGACTATCTTGACGAAAAAGAACACACAGGAAAAACTCATGGACGCGAAGAAGACCTCGTCCAAGGCTGAGGCTGGTCCACACCATCCGGCGCAGGATGCCTACAAGGTCACCGCGCTGGTGCTGCAGGGCGGTGGTGCGCTTGGTGCGTACCAGGCGGGCGTGTATCAGGCGATGGCGGAAGCCGGTTTGCATCCGAACTGGATCGCCGGTATTTCCATCGGGGCGTTGAATGCAGCGATCATTGCGGGCAATGCACCGGAGCACCGCGTTGAACGGCTGACCGAATTCTGGGAAGGCATCTGCAAATCGGCACTATGGCCGAGTTCGCCGGGCAATCCGTGGATCGAAGGCATGAACATGCCGCCGATCGTGCGCGAAGGCGTCAACATGTTTGCCGCATGGCGCGCGATCATGGAAGGGCAATCCGGCTTCTTCCAGCCGCGCGTGCCACCGCCGGTGATGCAGTGGCACACCTCGCCCACGACCACCAGTTGGTATGACACGGCGCCGTTGCGCGCGACGCTGGAACGCCTGGCCGATTTCGATCGCATCAACCATCCGAGTTGTGTGCGTGTATCGGTGGGCGCAGTAAACGTACGCACCGGCAATTTCGCCTATTTCGACAACCGCGTCGGCAAGCTGAGACCCGAGCATTTCATGGCCTCGGGCGCGTTGCCGCCGGGCTTCCCTGCCGTGGAAATCGATGGCGAGTACTACTGGGATGGCGGCATGGTTTCCAACACGCCGCTCTATAAGGTGCTGAGCGAGCGTCCGCATCGCGATTCGCTGATCTTCCAGGTCGATCTATGGAGTGCGGTCGGTGCCTTGCCGCGCGACATGGGTGGCGTGACGGAACGCGCGAAGGATATCCAATACTCCAGCCGCACGCGCCTGGTCACCGAATACATGCACCAGACGCGTGAACAGCAGCGCTTCCTGCATGAGCTGATGGAGCTGATTCCTGAGGACAAGCGCGACACGCCGGCGTACAAGCGCGCCGAGCGTTACGCCAATGGTGCGTTGACCAACCTCATCCATCTGATCTATCGCAACAAGCCCTACGAAGGGCATTACAAGGATTACGAGTTCAGCGCGGCGACCATGCACGAGCACTGGCAAAGCGGGTTGGCCGATATGCGCCACACGCTGAGCCATCCGCACTGGCTGGAGCCGCCTTCGGCGGAAAATCCCTTCGTGACACACGACGTCCATCGTGGCTGAATATGGTTTTCCTTAGGGGAAACCGTTCAACATGATGCATGACGACGGCGGACAGGCTTCCGCCATGGAGCGGTTCTTCGGCATACGTGCCGCCGGTTCCAGCGCCCGGATAGAGGTGCTGGCCGGCATCACCACGTTTCTCACGTCGATGTACATCATCGTGGTGAATCCCGCTGTGCTGGCGCACGGCGGGGTGCCGTTTTCTGCGGGCCTGACGGCGACCGTGCTGGTGAGTTTCTTCGGCAGTTGCGCGATGGGCTTGTATGCGCGCAACCCGGTGCTCGTCGCGCCAGGTATGGGTATGAACGCGCTGTTCGCCTTTGTGATGGTGCACGGCGGAGGCATGTCCTGGCAGACGGCGTTGGGCTGTGTGTTCTGGTCAGGTGTGATCTTTGCGCTGCTGGCGCTGTTCAATGTGCGCAAGCTGGTGGTGGATGCGATTCCGGAAAACCTGCGCCATGCCGTGTCATGCGGTATCGGCTTGTTCATCAGCTTGATTGGCCTGGTCAACGCCAAGTTCATCGTGGGCGATCCGGTGACGCTGGTGCATTCGGCCAAGCTCAATCCGGTGTTACTTACCTTTTTGGCCGGACTGGCGCTGACCATCTTTCTGGTAGCACGGCGCATCAAAGGTGCGTTGATGTTGGGCATCGTGCTGACGACGGTGTTGGCTATTCCGATCGGTCGCTGGTGGGGTGATGGCAGTGCCTATGGCGGAGCGGCAACGCTGGTGAACTGGCAGGGCTTTTTTGCAGTGCCGGACTTTTCGGCCATCGGTCAGCTTGATCTGCTGGGTTCGCTGAAGCTGGCGTACTGGCCTTTTATCTTTGTCATGCTGTTCACCTCGTTCTTCGACGCCTTGTCCACGTTCATGGCGGTGTCGGATGCGGGCAATCTGTTGGATGAGGACGGCAACCCACGCAATATCCGCCAATCCATGCGCGTAGATGCATTTTCCGCCTTGGTGTCGGCGCCGCTGGGCACGAGTCCGGCCAATGCCTTTATCGAATCGGCCGCAGGCATTTCGCAGGGCGGGCGCACTGGGCTGGTGGCGGTGGTGGCGGGGCTGTGCTTTCTGCCGTTCCTGTTCCTGTCGCCCTTGCTTTCGCTGGTACCTGCTATTGCTACGGCGCCGGCGTTGATCCTGGTCGGCGTGTTCATGATCGAAGCGATCACGCGCATCGAATGGCAACGGTTTGATGAGGCTGTGCCGGCCTTCGTAGCGATCCTGCTGATTCCGCTTACGTATTCCATCACCGATGGTGTGGCTTATGGTTTTCTCTCCTATGTGCTGATCAAGCTCGCCACCGGCAAGGTGCACGACGTGAAGCCGGCGATGTGGGTGATTGCGGCGTTGGCGGTGCTGTTGCTGGCGCATCTTTGATGCGCGCACGCGGCGCGTTCTTCATACTTGAAGGCCTGACACCTCTTCGTCGCCGACAACTCATCGACCTCTAGCAAGGATTACGTATGACCCTCAAGGCAGCATTTATCGGCCTCGGCGCCATGGGCGAACCGATGGCTGGGCATTTGAAGCAGCATGGTTTGTTGCACGCAGTTGCCAACCGGACGCATGCCAAGGCGGAAGCACTGGCGCGCACGCTGGGTGTTACCGCGCCCACGTTGGAAGAGCTGGCGATGCAGTGCGATGTGATTGCGTTGTGCGTCACCGCCGATGCCGATGTCCTGAACACGGTCGACGCGCTTGCATCGCACCTAAAGCCGGGCACGATCGTGATCGATCATTCCACCGTCGCGCCGGATACCGCCAAGCAGGCAGCGGCACGCCTTGCCGCAGTGAACGCGCATTTCCTCGATGCGCCGGTTTCCGGTGGCGTGGAAGGTGCGAAGAACGGCAAGTTGTCGATCATGGTAGGTGGTGATGCTGCCGTACTCGAACGTGCACGACCCGTGCTGGAAGCATATGCCTTGCGCATTACGCATCTGGGCGACGTGGGCGCCGGGCAGGCCACCAAGGCGGTGAATCAGGTGTTGGTGGCAGGCATTGCGCAGGCGGTTTGCGAAGGGCTGGCGCTGGGTGAGGCGCTGGGGCTTGAGCCGGAGCGCTTGATTCCTACGCTCGGCGCTGGCGCTGCCGGCAACTGGTTCCTGGAGAAGCGCGGCGCGACGATGTTGAACGATCAGTTCAGTGTGGGCTTCAAGCTTGCGCTGCTGCACAAGGATCTGAGCATCGTGCGTGGTATTGCAGAGAAGGCGGGTACATCGCGCGTGGTGATCGAGCAATCGTTGGCCGACTATGCCGAGCTGATGCAGCAAGGGCATGGTGATGACGATATTTCGGGGCTGATCCGACTTAAGCGCGCGCATTCGTAGGTTGGGGTGTAAACCCCAACATAAGGTGATCACAAGCATGGTGATGTTGGGGTTTGCACCCCAACCTACGCAGTGCAAGCGAGCAGTGACGAAAACAACAAGGGCGCCGATCGGCGCCCTTGTGTTTGCAAAGCATGGGTTGGCGCGTCAGCCGCCAGCCTTCAATGCAATCGCCGAAATCCCCGCCGCCGACAAGCGCTGCTTCGTCGCTTCCAGATCGGTTGCAGAGTGGAACGGCCCCAGGCGTACACGGTGATAGGTCTGTCCACCGACGTTCACTGATTGCACGTTGGCAACAAAACCTTGCAACGCGAGCTTTGCCTTCAGCGTTTCCGCATCGGCCGCACTTGGGAAGGCACCTACCTGCAGCAGATAACCACTGGGGCCGTTCGAGGGCGGTGGTGCGACGGCCGCTGCGGGCGCAGCGGTGATGTTCTGCGTGACGGCAGGCGGTGCGTTGGGCGGCAGCTTGGGTGCAGCCGGAGCGATGGGTTGCGCCTGTTGCTGCTGTTTCTGTTGTGCTTGCTGCTGTTCGGCCTTGGCCTGCGCGCTGATCTCCGAATCCGGAATGCGCACTTCCTTCTCCGACAGCACGGAGTAGAAGTCGTACTGCGGTTTCTTCGGCGCGGTGTTGCTGGCCGCCGGCGCCAGGCCTTCATCGCTGCCGGGTTGCGCGGTGGCTTCCGGGTTGGGTTGCGGGCCCTTGGGCGTCATCGGCACCAGCGAGTGGCGCATCAGCACCACCACGACCAGGCCGCCGATCAGGATGCCAACCAGAATGCCGGCCCATGCCGGGAACCCGCCGCCGCTATTGCGAACGGCCTGGCGGCCTTTACCCTTGCGTGTTGCCATTTACATCTTCTCCGGCGCGCTGAGACCCAGTAAATCCAAACCATTGCGTATCACTTGGCGGGTGGCGACGGCGAGCGTGATGCGCGCGTTGCGCAACGCGGCGTCGTCCACGATCCATTTGTGCTCGTGATAGTAGCTGTGAAGTGCGCCAGCGAGTTCCCGCAGGTATTGTGCGATCAGGTGCGGTTCCAGATTGTTGGCGGCAGCCTCCACCACTTCCGGGTAGCGCGACAGCTCGGTCAGCAGGATCTGCTCGTGTTCCGTATCCAGCCGGGCCATGCCTGCGATGCCTGCCTGGGTGTCCACCGGTGGCAGGCTGCGTTCGGCCAGCTCTTCCAGCACGCGGCAGACGCGGGCGTGGGCGTACTGGATGTAGTAGACCGGGTTGTCGTTGCTCTGCGAGCGGGCAAGGTCGATGTCGAAGACAAGTTGCGAATCACCCTTGCGCGCGATGAGGAAGTAGCGCGTGGCATCGCGGCCGGTTTCGTCGATCAGGTCGCGCAAAGTGACATAGCTGCCGGCACGCTTGGAGATCTTCACTTCCTCGCCACCGCGCATCACCGTCACCATCTGGTGCAGCACGTATTCCGGCCAGCCTTTGGGAATGCCGCAATCCAGGGCCTGCAGACCGGCGCGCACACGGGCGAGGCTGCCGTGATGATCCGAACCCAACTCGGTGATCGCGCGTTCGTAGCCACGCAGCCATTTGCTGCGGTGATACGCCACGTCCGGCAAGAAGTACGTGTAGGTGCCGTCGGATTTGCGCATGACGCGGTCCTTGTCGTCACCGAAATCTGTGGTGCGCAGCCACAGCGCGCCGCCTTCTTCATAGGTATGGCCGTGGGCGACCAGCTCGCGCACGGTTTCTTCCACCTTACCGTCGGTGTACAGCGAGGATTCCAGGAAGTACACGTCGAAGCCGACGCCGAAGGCTTGCAGATCCAGATCCTGCTCGCGGCGCAGCGAGGCAACCGCGAAGTGGCGGATCGCTTCGAGATCGTCCGGATTCTTGGCGCCGGTCAAGGCATGGCCGTCGGCGATTACCGTTTCACCACCCAGGTAAGCGCGCGCCACGTCGGCAATGTAGTCGCCGCGATAGCCATCTTCCGGCCAGCCGGCGTCCCCAGGGCCGATACCGCGCGCGCGCGCCTGCACGGAGATCGCCAGATTCTGAATCTGCACGCCGGCATCGTTGTAGTAGAACTCGCGCTTGACGTTCCAGCCGGTGGCTTCGAGCAGGCGACTCAGGCAGTCGCCGATGGCGGCGGCACGACCATGGCCCACATGCAGCGGTCCGGTGGGATTGGCCGATACGAACTCCACACCAACTGTATGCCCGGCGCCGCTCTGATTGCGGCCGTAAGTGGGGCCTTCGGAAAGAATGCGGCCCGCCTCGGCGTGGTACGCCGTCGCCGCCAGAAAGAAGTTGATGAAGCCCGGACCCGCGATTTCCACTTTGGCCACCAAGGCATTGGCGGGCAGGGCGGCGACCAGTTTTTCGGCCAGCTCGCGCGGTTTGGCGCGTGCGGGCTTGGCCAGCAGCATGGCCACATTGGTGGCGAAGTCGCCATGCTCGCGGCTGCGGGCTCGCTCGATCACGAAGTTGGGCAGATCAAGGTCGGCGGGCAGGACGCCATTGCCTTGCAGGGTCCGGATCGCCGAGTGGACCAGTTCGCGCAGCGCTTCTTTCACAGGAGGGGATCGTTCGGGAATGGAACCGCGCATCGTAACAGACCGCTGCGCTCGGACTCGCCTTGCCGTAGGAGGGCGTCATCCATACCGCCGAAAAGCTGCTGCAGCGCAGTGGATCAAGCTGTGGATAAGTCTGTGGGGAAAGTGAAGGCCTTGTCGTCGAGATAGCGAAAAATCCCGACGGAAACCATGCTGTCATGCAGATTATCTTTTTAAAACAATAAATTAAAATGTGAACTTGATGTGCTTCGCAGTGATGTGAAGCTAAGTGGGCTTCGTGGCGTTGTGTGCATAAGTCTTGCCAGGGTCGGTCGGGCAAGGGTTTGGTAGGAGGATTCGGGGTGGCATGGCCGACGATGTCATACGCTAGTCATGATGCGACGCGACAATGCGCAGGTATCTCCGGCGTCTCCCCCGTCGGCTCGATACGGGACCGCCGCATTCCCTCATACCCTCCCCTCATGCGGCTCCCGGCGCGCACCCTCCCGGTCGCGCCGTTTTTTTTTGCGTGTCGTTCAGAGCATGCCCCGTGCGGCCATGGATACCGGCTCGGCATGACCGATCACCAGGTGATCCAGCACCCGCACGCCGATCAGCCGCAACGCCTGACCCAGCTCGCGGGTGACGGCTTGGTCGGCGGCACTTGGTTCGGCTACACCGCTAGGGTGGTTGTGGGCGAAGATCACCGCGGCAGCGTTGTGCTTCAGGCAGGCGCGGACCACTTCGCGAGGATGCACGCTGGCACCGTCCACCGTGCCCCGAAACAATTCTTCAAAGGCAAGCACGCGGTGACGGTTGTCGAGATAGAGGCAGGCGAACACCTCGTAAGGCAGATGCCGCAACCGGGCGTTCAAGTAATCACCGCTATCGCGCGGATCGCGCAGCGACGGCCGATCAGTGAGCTGCTCGGCCAGACTGCGGCGAGCCAGTTCCAGCGCGGCAGCCAGGCGTGCGCGCTTGGCAGGGCCGAGCCCGGAAACGCGCAACTGTCCATCTTGGCAGCCGAGCAGGGCACTCAGGCTGCCGGTTTGCTGCAGCAATTCGCGCCCCAGGGCGATGGCGTCCTTGCCGCGCACGCCGCTGCCAAGCAGCACGGCGAGCAGTTCTGCGTCGGAAAGGGAGGCGCTGCCTTGCGTCAATAATTTCTCGCGAGGTCGTTCGGTTTCGGGCCAATGTCGGATGCTCATGTGACCAGCATCCCGTTCGGGGCCCTCTCCGGACAGCAGTTGGCCTATGTGAATCCGGTAAGCTAGCCGTCTATCTGAACGTCGGGCCCCTCTTACACCATGAGTCTTGCTGAGCGCCGCATCGTGCTGGGAGTGTCAGGCGGCATCGCTGCCTACAAATCCTGCGAGCTGGTTCGCCGCATGCGCGACCTCGGCGCGCACGTGCGCGTGGTGATGACCGAGAACGCCACACGCTTCGTCACGCCCACCACCTTCCAGGCACTCTCCGGCGAGCCGGTGCGCGTGAGCCTATGGGACGAATCGGCTGAAGCGGCGATGGGGCATATCGAGTTGGCGCGCTGGGCGGAGCGCGTGCTGATCGCGCCGGCCAGTGCGGACCTGATCGCACGCCTGGCTCATGGCCATGCCGACGATCTGTTGACCACGCTGTGCCTGGCCACGGCGGCGCCGGTGTACGTGGCGCCGGCGATGAATCAGCAGATGTGGGCGCATGCCGCCGTGCAGGCCAATGTTGCAACCTTGCGTGCGCGCGGCGTGCACATGCTTGGGCCGGCTTCCGGCGACCAGGCCTGCGGTGAGATCGGTTCAGGCCGCATGCTGGAGCCGCACGAATTGCGCGCGGCGATGGTCGCGTCATTTGCCGAGCAGGTGCTGGGTGGAAAGCGTGTCGTGGTCAGCGCAGGGCCCACTTACGAAGACATTGATCCCGTGCGCTTCATCGGCAATCGCAGCTCGGGACGCATGGGGTTTGCCGTGGCTGGTGCGGCGGCGCGTGCGGGCGCGCAGGTTACGTTGGTCGCCGGGCCGGTGAGCCTGGCGACACCGTTTGGCATCGCCAGGCGGGTCGATGTGCGCAGCGCGGCGCAGATGCATGCAGCCGTGACGGAAGCAGCGCAAGGCGCGGACATCTACATCGGCTCGGCCGCTGTTGGCGATTACCGCCCGAACAGCACGGCCGAGCACAAGCTGAAGAAACACGACGGCGCCGACCTCACGCTGCAGCTGGCGGAGAATCCCGACATCCTCGCCAGCCTCTCGGCGATTGAGCCGCATCCGTTCCTGGTGGGTTTCGCCGCCGAAACGCAGAACGTGGAGAAATATGCGCGTGACAAACTGCAACGCAAAGGCCTGGACATGATCGCTGCCAACCAGGTCGGCGAGGGGCTTGGTTTTGAAACGGCCGACAATGCCATCACGCTGTATTGGGCCGATGGTTCGCTGGAATTGCCGCGCACCGACAAGGCCGCACTCGCACGCCAGCTCATCGAATGCATCGCCAGCCGCTACAAGGCGGTGCGTGGATGATCGACGTCGAAGTGAAGATTCTCGACCCGCGTCTGGGCGGCAGTATTCCGCTACCGCAGGCAGCCACCACCGGTAGCGCAGGCATGGACCTGCGTGCAGCGCTGCAGGAGCCGCTTACCTTGGCCCCCGGTGAAAGCGCCTTGGTGTCCAGCGGCATGGCTATTCACATCGGCGATCCGGGCTGGTGCGCGCTGATCGTGCCGCGCTCAGGGCTTGGCCATAAGCATGGGTTGGTGATGGGCAATCTGGTGGGTGTGATCGATGCGGATTACCAAGGGCCGCTGATGATCTCGTGTTGGAATCGCGGCACGCAGCCCTACACCATCGCGGTGGGCGAGCGCGTCGCGCAATTGCTGCTGGTGCCGGTGGGGCAGGCACGGCTGCATATTGTCGAGGAGTTCGTACCTACGGAACGGGGCGAGGGCGGATTCGGTTCAACCGGAAAACATTAATGGGGTTACGGGGCATGGCGATGAACGGCGCACGAGCGCGTTTGCCGGGTGTGCAGTGGGGACGATTGCTGATGCTGGCGGGCGGCACCTTGCTGCTGGCGCTGGCTGCGTTTTGCGCATGGCAGACCTGGCTGATTGCCGATCAGGGCAGCGCCGTGGCGAGCGTGCATGCCGCGCAAGATCGGGCTGTGCAGGCGTTGAGCGATGAAATCGCCAAGCAGCACGATATGGTGAACGAGGCGGTTGCGGGTGTTGATGCCAGCGGCATGCCGGACAGTGCAGCGCAAATCGCGGCTGCATTGAAGCAGCGCTTGCCGCAAGCGTTGAACATCGAGCTGTACAGCGCCGGCCTGGACGAAGTGCTGCACGCCAACTATCGCGAGTTCGGTTATGCGAAAGCGGCGCAACTGATGTCCGCACCCGATGCCGAAGGCGCACCGCCTATCGAGGCGATACTCAAGGGCCTGGGCGACCGCCGTCTGACCATAGTGGAACCTCTGGGGCCATCGCAAAAACCGCTCGCCTGGGCGTGGATCGAGCTGCCGTTTACACCTATCGCCGACCGTTTTGAGGCGATACCGACCGGCGACGGCCGGCTCCAGTTGCACCAGAGCACGGACCGTGGCGACAACCTCGAGCTGATGGCGCACGGCAATGCCAGCTCCGCCGATATCGAACCCGCCGGCAAACCCGTCGCAGGCAGCAGCTTCAATGTCGTGGCGGTATTGCCGGGCGCCTACATCGTGCTACCCCCATCTTGGGGATTTGCGGCCTTCCTCACGCTGGTGGGCGTGGCTGGCGGCATCGGCTTATTCTGGTTGTTTGCGCGCGTTGGCAAGCCTGCGCGAGCGCCTGTCGAGGAACCCACGTTGTCGGATGTCGTAGAAGCCCTGCCGTCTAAACCTGAAGCGGTCAAACCTGCCGCTGTTGCTGCCAAGCCTGCATCGGTCCCTGTTCCGACGAACATCAATGTGGATCCGGCGATCTTCCGTGCGTACGACGTGCGCGGAGTCGTTGGCAAGAGCCTTACGCCGGCGGTCGCCAAGCTGCTCGGTCAGTCGATCGGTACGGTCATGCGCGAGAAAGGTCTGCGCGAAATTGTAGTGGGTCGTGATGGTCGCCTTTCGGGCCCGGAGTTGGCAGGTGCGCTGGCGGATGGTCTGCGCCTGGCCGGCGTCGACGTGATCGACGTTGGTGCGGTGCCAACGCCGGTGGTGTACTACGCCACGTATCGCTACAACACCGGTTGCGGCGTTGCCGTCACGGGCAGCCACAATCCGCCGGACTACAACGGCTTCAAGATCGTGGTTGGTGGCGAAACCTTGTCGGAAGGCGCGATCCAGGATCTCTATCAGCGCATCACCACGGGGGCACTTGAGTCGGACGGCGGCGGCAGCCTGCGCCTGGTCGACGTGGTGCCCGACTACATCGAACGCATCACGTCCGATGTGCAGACCGAGCGTCCGCTGAAGATCGTGGTCGATTGCGGCAATGGCATTCCGGGTGCGGTGGCGCCGCATGTCCTGGAAGGCATCGGTTGCGAAGTCATCCCGCTGTATTGCGAGGTCGATGGCAGCTTCCCCAATCACCATCCCGATCCATCCGATCCACATAATCTGGAAGACCTTATTCTTTCAGTGAAGCAGACCGGTGCGGACCTGGGCCTGGCCTTCGACGGCGATGGCGATCGCCTGGGCGTGGTCACGCGCAGCGGTGAGATCGTATTCCCCGATCGCACGCTGATGCTGTTTGCGCGTGACGTGCTGTCACGCCAGCCGGGCGCGACGATCATCTATGACGTGAAGTGCACCGGTCATCTCAAGGGTCAGATTCTCGATGCCGGCGGCAGTCCGCTGATGTGGCGCACGGGCCATTCGCTGATCAAGGCGAAGATGCGCGAAACCGGCGCGGAGCTGGCCGGCGAGATGAGCGGGCATTTCTTCTTCAAGGAACGCTGGTACGGTTTTGACGACGGTATCTACGCCGCTGCGCGCCTGCTGGAAATTCTTGCCGGCGATCTCGATGGCCGCACCCCGGAAGAGATTTTTGCGACGTGCCCAAAGGGCGTTTCCACCCCGGAACTCAAAGTGGAAATGGCCGAAGGCGCGCATTACCGCTTCATCGAAAAATTCCGCGAGCAGGCCCATTTTGGCGATGCCACCCTGATCACCATCGACGGCGTGCGTGCTGATTGGTCGGATGGCTGGGGTCTAGTGCGTCCTTCCAATACGACGCCGATCCTGGTGCTGCGTTTCGATGCGGATAACGAGCAGGCGCTCCAACGCATACAGGACACGTTCCGTGCGCAGTTGCTGGCGGTAGATGCTTCGCTGAAGTTGCCGTTCTAGGATTTTGTAGGTTGGGGTGCAAACCCCAACATCTTGCTGGTCGGTGACATCGCATGTTGGGGTTTGCACCCCAACCTGCGAGATCAGTGCGGGATCAATATCCGCGGTCGGCCTTTTCTGCCGCCTTCAACTCACGAAAGTGTTGCAGCTCCTGCGCCTGCTGCTGCACGGTTGCTTCGCGATTGGCTTTCTCGCGTTCGAGCAAGGCACGCTCATTCGCCACCACATTGCGCTGCGTGGCGATCTGGTCGGTAAGAAATTTCGGGACAGGCTTTTTCTGGCGCTCTTCGTCAGCGGCACGGTTGAGCAGATCGGTCAGCGCGGCGTCCTGGCTGTGTAGGTTCAGCCGTGTGGTACTCATCTGCTCGTCGAGATGATCCAGAATCTGCTGTTGCTGGGTCTTCAGCGCGTCTTCGTCGGGATATGTGTTGAGGAGCTGGATGTCGTTGGCCTTTTGCGCGTCAACGGCATGTTGCTTGGCAGCCGCTTCGGCGGCCTGTTTTTCCGCGGCGGCGCGTTCGGCGGGCGATAGCTGCTTCTGGACGTGCTCCACCACCATGCCGTTGCTGTTGATGACCTCGTAGCCGTACTTGAGGGCATCTACCGTCAGGCTGTCGCTGTAATGCGGCAGGCCGCTGCTATCCACCCAGCGGTAGTGGACGCCGCCGGAGCCTGTCTCCTGGGCTGTCGCCAGCCCGGTCAGGCCGAGCGATAAGATGATGGTTGCGCTGAGCGCGAGTCGACGCATGATTCCCCTCCTCATCATCCCAGTATAGTCATGGCGTTTGACAGCCTCGATGTCAAAAGTGCGCCAACGTGACTAGGGTCACTGCACCGCTAGGGACACCTCAGGCGCTGACGCCGTAGCGCTCGCGATAAGCCAGCATACGCTGGTGCTCCGCTGCCATATCGGGCCGCTCGCCGGCATAGGCCAGTACGTCGCTAAAGCTGGTGATGGCGACCACTGGAATGCCGTAGTCGCGCTGCACTTCCTGCGCAGCGGACAACTCGCCCTGGCCGCGTTCCTGGCGGTCCAGCGCAATCAGTACGCCGGCCGGCTCGGCGCCCTGGGCGCGGATCAGGGCGAGGGATTCGCGTACGGCGGTGCCGGCGGTCATCACGTCATCCACGATCAGTACGCGGCCTTTGAGCGGCGCACCCACCAAGACGCCGCCCTCGCCGTGGTCTTTTGCCTCTTTGCGGTTATAGGCCCAGGGCAGGTCGCGGCCATGCGGGTCGGCCAGTGCGATGGCGGTGGCGGCGGCCAGGGCGATGCCTTTGTAGGCGGGTCCAAACAGCATGTCGACATCCAGGCCTGAGTTCACTACGGCAGCGGCGTAGGCACGGCCGAGACGGGCCAGCGCCGCGCCGGAATCGATGCGCCCCATGTTGAAGAAGTACGGACTGATGCGTCCGGACTTGAGCGTGAATTCGCCGAAGCGCAGTACGTCGCGTTGCAGAGTGAGTTCGATGAAGTCGCGCTGATAATCGTGCATGAGCGTGTCGGGCAGGGGACAAGGTGTGCCATGGTACCGCGTCCCTCGCTCCGTGCTCGATTGCTATCATGGCCTGCCCCCACGAGGAACGCGCATGCGCATCATCAGCTTGAATGCCAACGGCATCCGCTCCGCCGCGACCAAAGGTGTCTTCGATTGGCTGCGCAAGCAGCGTGCGGACGTCGTCTGTCTGCAGGAAACCAAGGCGCAGGAAGATCAGCTCACCGATCCGATGTTCCGCCCTGACGGGCATCATTGTTTCTATCGTGACGCCAGCAGCAAAAAGGGCTACAGCGGCGTGGCAATTTACGCCAAGCGCGAGCCGGACAAGGTGCTGACGGAACTCGGCTGGGATGAATTCGACAACGAAGGCCGATACATCGAGGCACGCTTCGGCAATCTGAGCGTGGTGTCGCTGTACGTGCCTTCTGGCTCGTCAGGTGATGAGCGGCAGCAATTCAAGTTCAAGGTGATGGAGTGGATCACTCCCATCTTCGACAAGTGGCTCAAGAGCAAGCGTGACTACGTCATCTGCGGCGACTGGAACATCGTGCATACCAAAGACGACATCAAGAACTGGAGTTCAAATCAGAAGAATTCCGGTTGCTTGCCGGAAGAGCGCGCTTGGCTGGATCTGTTGTTCAAGCAGCGCGGTTGGGTCGACAGCTTCCGCGCCTTGAAGCCCGATGCGGTGGAATATACGTGGTGGTCCAATCGTGGCCGCGCTCGCGAGAACAACGTGGGGTGGCGAATCGACTATCAAGTGGTAACGCCATCGCTGCGCGACCGTCTAAAGCACTGCTCGATCTATCGTGACGAACGCTTCTCCGACCACGCACCCTACACGGTCGACTATGCCGACTGAAGGCGGCGTGGCGGCTGCGCGCAAGCCATCTATCTGGCAAGCGTTTTCGCAGCCGTCTGCGTGGACGATGTGCCTGCTGGGCTTTTCCTCGGGCCTGCCGTTTCTGTTGGTGTCTTACACGTTGTCGTTCTGGCTGAAGCAGAACGGCATCGTGTTGAAGGACATCACGATGATCGCCAGCGCCGGTATGACCTATGCGTTCAAGTTCGGATGGGCGCCCTTGCTGGACCACTGGCGATTGCCGTTATTCACGCGTTTAGGGCAGCGGCGCGGATGGCTGTTGCTGGCGCAGCTCGGTGTGCTGGTCGGCTTGCTGGTCATGGCGATGCTGACACCGCGTCAGTTGGTGTTGTTTGTCGCAGCCACGCTGTTCGTAGCCTTCATGGGTGCTACGCAGGATATTGCGATCGATGCGTATCGCATCGAAATCGCGCCGCCTTCGGCGCAAGGCGCACTGGTTGCCACCTATTCGCTGGGTTACCGGCTTGGGCTGCTGGTTTCCGGCGCGCTGGCGCTGATCCTGTCTGACCACATCGGCTGGGCGCCCATCTATGTGCTGATGGCTGTGACGATGGCGATTCCGGTCATCACTACGCTGAACATGCGGGAGCCGGAAGTGCTGCGCCTGTCGCCTTCGTCGTGGCGCGAGGCGATGCGTGAAGGCGTCATCGATCCGTTCACGGATTTCTTCCGGCGCTACCACTGGGCCATCGCGTTGCTGACCCTGATGTTCATCCTGCTGTTCAAGATTCCGGAGCAGGCGATCATTGGCGGGGTGATGGGGCCGTTCTATCGCGACATGGGTTTCAGCAACACAGAAATCGGTGCAGTCACCAAGATCTACGGCATCTGGATCGGCATTGCCGGTGCGTTTGCCGGTGGCGTGGCGGTGGCGCGCTGGGGCGCGTGGCGCAGCCTTGGGGTGTGCATTGTGTTGGGTGCCATCAGCAATTTGCTTTACCTGTTGCTGATTGCGCACAAGGGCCATCTGACCATGCTGACGCTGGCGATCTCCGGGCAGAACTTTTTTGAAGGCATGCTGGGGCCGCCCACGGTTGCTTTCCTTTCCTTGCTGGTGAATCGCCAACATACGGCCACGCAATATGCGCTATTGAGTTCACTGGTGAATCTGCCGGGCAAGGTGCTTGGCTTTTTTGCGGGCGGCATTGTCGCCGCGTCAGGTTATGGCGGCTACTTTGTCATTACCGTGTGTTCCGTGTTGCCGGCGATGCTGCTTTTCGCGGGTCTATGGCGGCGATTCGATCCCATCGCGTCTCGCGCGGAATAAAGAGCTGAAAGCGTTCACACCCACACTGCGAACTGATCCACGATTCGCAGCGCTGGCAATTGTCAGCAACGACGCAGTTGGCGACGATCAGCACACAGGGCTATGTGGCAACGGAGCAACTGTCCTATGCCGGATTTGATGATTCGTCACATCGACCGATTGATGGCTGAGCGCATCAAGCTGCTGGCCAAGTCGCGCCAGTGGTCGATCAACGACGTGGTATTACAGGCACTGCGCCAAGGTTTGGGCGTATCGGAAAGCAATCTGCTCGCCGAAACAGCGCTCGAATCGAATGATCTTTCCTTTGCCGCAGGGCACTGGAATTCGAGCGAACGCGCGGCGTTTCAAGAGGCCATGCAAGCGCTCGCGATGGCGCGTCCAGAACAGCTGAGTGTTCAGGCTGGCGAATTGCTGGAGTGATCAACGCGTTTCACGCGGTGCCAGATGGATGGCACCGAGTACGCGCGGGCCGCGCGCGCCGGTGACGGCGGGCAGATTGCCTGGCAGACCGAGCAGGCGCTGTCGGGCAAGCCATGCGAAGGCGGTGGCTTCCAGGTAATCCGGGTCAACACCGTAATCGGCTGTGCTGTTCAGCTCACGTGGCTGCGATAGTTCGCGCAAACGTTGCACGAGGACGCGGTTATGCACGCCGCCGCCGCACAGCAGGACATCCTTGGCATCGCGTGCATGCGTGTCGATAGCCATGGCGACACTGCGCGCCGTGAGTTCGAGCAGGGTGGCCTGTACGTCGGCAGGTGATGCGGACGTCGGATACAGGCGCGCATCCAGCCAGCCGAGGTGAAAATGCTCGCGCCCGGTGCTCTTGGGTGGTGGAAGTGTGAAATAAGGATCGTCCAACAGTGTGGCCAGCAATTCATCGTCGACCTGACCGCTGGCTGCAAACGCACCATCGCGATCAAATGCTTCGCCGTGGTGGCGCAGGCACCAGGCGTCCATCAGCCCGTTAGCGGGCCCCGTATCAAAGCCAAACACCTGCCCATCAGCTGCTAACACGGTGATATTGGCGATGCCCCCAAGATTGAGTACCACGCGTGTATGGTCCGGTGCGTTGAGCAGCATGGCATGGACCGCTGGAAGCAGCGGCGCACCTTGGCCGCCGGCGGCGACGTCCGCACTGCGGAAATCCGCGACCACGTCGATGTCGCAATGCTCGGCAATCACACTGGCGTTGCCGATCTGCAAAGTGAAGGGATGCTCGCCGAAAGGTCGGTGCCTGATCGTTTGTCCATGTGATCCGACCGCGCGCACGGATGATGCGGGAGTGCCACTTCGCACAAGCAGCGCTTTGACGGCGTCGGCAAACGTCTGGCCGATGGCAACGTCAAGATGGCCAAAGGCATCGAGATCGAGCGTGGTTTCGTCCTGTGCCACACGCAGGATCTGCGTGCGCAACGCATCCGGCCAGGCATGCGTTAGGGCATGCACCAACTGAGGTTTGTCGTGTTCGAAGCGCACCAGTGCGGCATCGATGCCGTCCGCGCTGGTGCCGGAAATCAACCCGATGTAAAGCCCGGTTGCGTCATCTAACGGCTCAGTCATCGCTACGCTTGTTGGATTGGGCACGCGCGAGCTTGTAGTTGTTGTCGATCTCGGTAAGGCGTGCCAGCTGCGGCTTCACCACCGAGCTCTTGAAGAGAGCCAACTGGGTGCCGGGCAGCGGTTCGGGCTTGGGCAGGGTGACAGTCTGCGGATTGCGCTGCACACCGTCGACGCGGAATTCGTAGTGCAGGTGCGGGCCGGTAGCCAGGCCAGTCATGCCGACGTAACCGATCACGTCGCCCTGGCGCACGTGTTGACCTATGCGCTCGGTGGCGAAACGCGACATATGGCCATATGCGGTACTGATGTGTGCGTTGTGCTGGATGATGACGAAGTTGCCATAGCCGTTCATCCAGCCGCGGAACTTGATCACGCCATCGCCGGCAGCATGGATCGGGGTGCCGGTCGGTGCGGCGTAATCCACGCCTTTATGCGCGCGCATCAAACCAAGGATCGGGTGCATGCGTGCTGCGCTGAAAGGCGAGGAAATGCGTGTGAAATCCACCGGAATGCGCAGGAAGGATTTCTGCAGCGGACGGCCATCTTCACTGAACCAGCCGATGCTGCCGTCGGCGCGCTTAAAGCGGTATGCCGTATAACGCTGGCCCTGATTGATGAATTCGGCCGCGACAATGTCGCCTTCATGCAGATAGGCACCATCGCGATAGACGGTGTCGTAGATCACGGTGAAGCTGTCGCCCACGCGCAGGTCTTGCACGAAGTCGATGTCGTATTTGAAGAGGTCGGCGAGCTTGATTACCATCGCGTTCGAGAGGCCAGCCTTGTTGGCGGCGGCGAACAATGAATCGTCGATCACGCCATGCGCGATCTGTTCGCGCGCTTCCACGGCACGCGCAACGGTCTGCATGCTCGGGGTTGCGCTGTCAAGGCGAATGATCGCCTGAGTGGATTCGTCTTTGTCGAAGCGAATGCCTTCGAGATTGCTATGGGTGCCGATCAGAAAACCGAATTCCTGCCCTGGGCGAATGTTGTGCAGCGCCGTCTTCGCGTCGCCGGCACTGTCCACCACCCGCTGCAGATCAGAGAGGCTTAGACCTTGGCTCTGAAAAATGTCTGCCAACGTTTGGCCAGGCCGTACCTGCACCTCGCGCCAGTCCTCTACCACCGGGGCTTTTAGCGAGGGCGCTTCCACCTTCGGCAGCGCAAGAGGCATCAGTGTGTGAGCAACCGGCTGTGCAATCGCCGGTTTCATCGCTGTGGCCCATGCAGGAATCAGGAAACCAGAAAGCACCGTGATCAGCAGCGCCGTGGCCGCGAGCATCCAGCGTTCGCGATACCAATGAATAGGTGGCTGCTCGCCACCCGGCTGACGATTGAACGACCAGTGGGCACAGCGTTGGTAGAAGTGAGAGTGTCGGCGCTGAGCCTTGCGACGGATGGCCAGTTTGCGTGCGATGCGCGGGTCCTGTTTGCTCTGTGCCATCGCTAATAAGCCTTATTCTTCTTATTCATCTTCACCACCGCACCCCCTGCGGTTACAAAGTATCAATCAGCGCGTACCATAACGAGCTTGTGCAAAGTGCGTCAATGCCTTTTGCATCAAGGGTTTGCACGGCATTTGCGGTTAACGCACAATTAACGACATTGACGGCGGCCATCACCTTTTTGGCTGCTTAGACATCTACTTCAACAGAGGACTCCATGAACGAGCTTGAGCAGGCACTGGCCATCATTGCGCGCGGCGCCGACGAGATCATCAAGCAGGAAGAGCTGGCCGAACGCCTCAAGCTCGGGCGCCCGCTGCGCATCAAGGCCGGCTTTGACCCCACTGCGCCGGACCTGCACCTGGGTCACACTGTGCTACTTAACAAGATGCGCCAATTCCAGGATCTCGGGCACACCGTCATCTTCCTGATCGGTGACTTCACCGGCATGATCGGCGATCCCACCGGCAAGAACGTTACGCGCAAACCGCTTACGCGCGAGGACGTGCTCGCCAACGCGGAGACCTACGCCGAGCAGGTCTATAAGGTGCTGGATCGCGAGAAGACCGAGCTTCGGTTCAATTCCGAGTGGTTCGGCAAGATGAATGCGGCGGACATGATCAAGCTGGCTGCGCAGCACACGGTTGCGCGCATGCTTGAGCGCGACGATTTCGCCAAGCGTTACGCTGGGCAGCAGCCGATCGCGATCCATGAATTTCTGTATCCGCTGGTGCAGGGCTATGACTCTGTGGCGTTGAGGTGTGATGTGGAGCTGGGTGGCACCGACCAGAAGTTCAATCTGTTGATGGGGCGCGCACTGCAGGAGCATCACGGTCAGCCACCGCAGATCGTGCTCACCATGCCTTTGCTTGAAGGCCTGGATGGCGTCAACAAAATGTCCAAGTCATTGGGCAACTACATCGGTATCAATGAACCGGCCATCGATATCGTCACCAAGACGATGAAGATCGGCGATGAGCTGATGTGGCGCTGGTTTGAGCTGTTGAGCTTCGAGGTGTCGCTGGATGACATGGCCCGCATGCAGCACGAAGTGGCGAGCGGCGTACTTAATCCCCGTGACGCCAAGCTCAAGCTTGCCCGCGAGCTGACGACGCGATTCCACAACGCTGCCGCCGCCGAGCAGGCGATTGCCGGCTGGCATGCGGTGGTGCGTGGTGAAGGTGACACCAGCCTGCTGCCGCTCACAGAAATTGCGGTGCCGACAGAAGGCTTGCGTTTGCCGGCGCTGCTGACGGCTGCCGGTCTCACGCCGAGTAACGCCGAGGCGAATCGCAAGCTTAAGGAGCGCGCGGTGCGCATCGATGCGGAAGTCGTCGAAGATGCGCAGCGCGTGTTTGCGCCAGGTTTTGAGGGCGTCCTGCAGATCGGCAAGCGCAACTTCGCACGAGTACTGCTCACGCAAGCGTGAGTTGCGACGACGCGTGTGGTGCAAACACGCGTCGCGACAACGCAGGGAAAAAATTTTTCAGAAATCGCTTGCCAGATGGATGGGCACTCCCTATTATTCGCCACCCCGCCGACGCACCTCTCGCGAACGGCAACTCCCAAGCAAAAAGATTCATCGCAAAGGGTGTTGACGGAAGCGTTAAGGGATGTAGAATGGGCGGCTCACCCGGGACGAAATGCTTCGGGGCGATCTTCAAGAGAAGGTTGCAAGTGATTGATCTTTGAC
>NZ_BMJA01000002.1:0-78403 GCF_014642835.1 Dyella nitratireducens
GAGAACGACGACATCGGTACGCTCAAACCCACCCAGGAACGCGCCATCCCCGATGGGAAGGGCGGCTGGAAGATGGTGAGCGACGCGGATGCCGCCAAGCCAGCTAGCCATCCCGCCCTACCGCCAGCGGCCAAGATCGATCCCAAGCAGCTGGGGCCGCTCAACGACAAGGGGGTTTATCCAGGCGGCGATGGCAATAGTTACGTGCGTGTCGGTGACGATCATTATCGGGTGAATTACGACCAGTCATTGAAGGGTTGGATGGTTGTCGATCCCAATCGGCCCCACGACTTCAGCAGGAGCGTGCCGGTCAAGCTGGATGGCAAGGGGGGTGTTGAGAAGGTCTTGCCTAAGCCGGAGCTTCGAGGAGGAATACATCCACGCATAGGCGAAAGAATGAAAGCCGAGGAAGACGTAAAGCAGAAAGAGAAAAGGGCTGACTCAGCTAAGGCTGAGTGGGAGAAAGCAGAGGCGAATTATAAATCTGATCAAGAAGAACACGCCCGAGCTAAAGCTGAATTGGAACAGCATTCAAAAAATTACAACTATATGGAAAGCGAATATAAATTGGCACACGATAAAAATTCGGAATTGGGTGAGTTAGCCACGCCACAAAACAAAGCTACAGAAGCTTACTTCCAAGGCCAAAAAAATCATCTGGGTGAAGTAGTTCGTAAGGATCAAGAAAAAGAGAGCTCTTGGGATTCGAAGGTCAAGGACGCTCGTACCGAAGCTGATAAAAAAAAGAAAAATTACGAGCAAGCCCAAAGCGAGCTTTCAGATGCGCAGAAAAAGTTGCGTGATGTTCAAGAGCGTCGCTGACAAAATCTCTCCACGAATCGCCAACAAGCCTTGGGCTACACCGCAGGCTCGATCCGTACCGGGGGTGTCAGCACCAATCTGAAGCAACTGCCACCTCCGGCCACGCGCACGTATTCGAGCACGGCCTGATTCGCCTCGGCCATCTGGCGTGCGAGATAAAGCCCGAGCCCGGTGCCGTACTCATGTGTGGTGTAGAACGGTTCAAAGATTTGCGCAGCCACTTTCGGTGCAATGCCGGGGCCGCGGTCGATGACTTCCAGGATCGGTACGCCATGTTCACCGTGACGAACCACGACCAGTACGCGGGCTGGCTCGCCGGGCATGCGGCCGTAGCGCAGCGCGTTCTGCACCAGGTTCCAGATCACCTGATGAAGCTGTTGCGGGTCGGCCACGGCGACGACCGGTTGTGCGCTGTTGTCGATCACGCGCAGCGAATCGTTGCCGATGTCGTTGCCTTGTTTGTATTCGTCGACGAAACCGTGCGCCCAGTCGCCGAGGTTCAGCGTTTCAGGGCGTGAGCGCTCGCGCCGCGACAACTGCAGGATGTTCTCGATGATGTCGTTGAGGCGGCTGCAGTGGTTGTTGATGATCTCCACCATGCGCAGGTCGGTGGAACTCATTTCATTCGATTCGGCCAACAGCTGCGCGGAGTAGCGGATGGCTGCCAGCGGATTGCGGATCTCGTGCGCGATAGAGGCGGAGAGACGGCCTAGCGAACCGAGCGTCAGTTCTTCTGCGCGGCGTGATACCAGCGAGGTGTCATCCAGGAAGATCAGCACCAGTGAATCATCGTTCGGCGCGAGGCGGCTGAAACGCGGCACCACTTCCGGCATGCCGTCGGCGAGCTGGGTGGCGGTTTCGTCCAGCTTGCCGGAGGTGATCCAGTGATACAGGCGGCGCGACAGTTCCGGCGCTACGCGGCCGAGGTCGCGCTGGTCGGACGAGGGATTGCCCAGCAGCATCCAAGCCGATTCGTTGATCTGGTGGATGCGGTTGGCGTCGTCCACCAGCATCACGCCGGTTTTCATGCGGCGGATGATCAGCTCATTGACCTGCGCCAGATTGACCAGATCGATGCTGCGCTGTTCGGCGAGCGCTTCGCTGGCGCGCAATTGGCGGCCAAGCACGTTACACAGCACCACGATCGCGAAATAGGCCATGCCGAACAGGCCTGATTCGAGGAAATCGCGGTCGTCGACAGAAGCCGGATGCGGCAGGGAAAACAGTGTGCGCCCAAGTACACCCAGCGTGGCTGCCGCGGCGAGGAATAGCGCAAGTCTCAGCGGCAGCAGCAGCGCACCTGCGGCCAGATTGACCGCCAGCATCATGGCGATGCCGATGCGTGCGTCGTTCATTGCGGCGATCGCCAACACCGCCGCGACGATATCCATCAGCAGCGTGCCCAGGATGCCCAGCCAGCCCAGCGCCTTGGTCAGGTGAGTGATGGAAATCACCGCCAGGGCGAACAGCAGGTAGCCGGCGGCAACCACTCGGGCCAGGTCGGCGCTGTCCAGATGCGGCCAGCCCATGCCGCTGGGTGTAAAGGCCAGCCCCATGTAGACCAGTGCCTGGGCCAGCCGGAAATAATTCAGAAACAGCAGCTCGTGACGGGTGGTCGTGCTATTGGGCGAGTCGACGATCGCGCGGCTGGACACGGTTGGCACACTCACGAGGAGAAGTGGGTAAATGCCCCTTTCCCTTCCGGGGAGAGGGTTGGGTGTGGGAATAATCTTGCGCTAGAACAACACCGAAGCGCACTCCGATGCAGCACTTTCGCAAGATTGCCCCCTCGCCTTAATCCTCGCCCCAAAGGGGAGAGGAAGCAAACACCACAGGCCCGCCCCTTTCCATCGCACCCCGCTTCCGCGAAAATACCGGGCCGTATTGCGCGGTTTTCCCCGACGCACTGCACGCGCCGGTAGTGCGTAACACCGCCGTCCGTTCTCCCAAGCCTGTGCTGTGGCTACCGCGCAGGCTCGATCCTTCCCCATTCACTCGAGGTAGCGAATGAATTTCCACGAGTACCAGGCCAAAGAGCTGTTCGCGCAGTACGGCATTGCCGTGCCGCCGGGCAAAGTCGCAAGTTCCCCCGACGCCGCCGTCGATGCCGCCAAGCACCTGGGCGGCACGCAATGGATGGTCAAGGCTCAGATCCACGCAGGCGGCCGCGGCAAGGCCGGCGGCGTCAAGTTCTGCAAAAGCCTGGATGACGTGCATGCCGCCGCCAAGGGCATGCTGGGCAAGAGCATGGAAACCTACCAGTCCGCCGGCCGTGCGTTGCCGGTGAACCTGGTGCTGGTGACCGATGCCACCAACATCGCCAAGGAGCTGTACCTGTCGATCCTGGTCGACCGCGACAGCAAGGCCGTCACCTTCATCGCTTCCAAGCACGGCGGCGTGGACATCGAACAGGTGGCCCGCGAAACGCCGGACGACATCCACACCATCGTGGTGGACTTCATCGAAGGCCTGCAGCCTTACCAGTGCCGCCAGCTCGGCTTCGCGATGGACCTGAATCCCAAGCAGGTCACGCAGCTCACCAAGATCATGCTGGGCCTGTACAAGCTGTTCAACGAGAAGGACCTGTCGCTGGTCGAGCTCAACCCGCTCGCCATTCTCGAAGACGGCAACCTCGCCGCCCTCGATGGCAAGGTCAATTCCGACGACAACGCCGAGTTCCGCCATGCGGACCTGGCCAAGATGCGCGACCTCACGCAGGAAGACGCCGCCGAAGCGGCCGCCGTGCAGCACAACCTCAACTACGTGACCATGGACGGCAACATCGGCTGCATGGTCAACGGCGCAGGCCTGGCCATGGCCACCATGGACGTGATCAAGCTGGCGGGCGGCGAGCCGGCCAACTTCCTCGACGTCGGCGGCGGCGCCACCAAGGAGCGCGTCACCGAGGCGTTCAAGCTGATTCTTTCCTCCGACAAGGTGAAGGCCATCCTGGTCAACATCTTCGGCGGCATCGTGCGCTGCGACCTGATCGCCGACGGCATCATCGCCGCGGTGAAGGAAGTGGGCCTGAAGATTCCGGTGGTGGTGCGCCTGCAGGGCACCAATGTGGAGAAGGGCCGCGAACTGCTGGCCAACTCTGGTCTGGCCATTACGTCGGCCGACGATCTCAACGACGCGGCGAAGAAAGCCGTGGCCGCCGCGAAGTCGAAGTAAGGAGCGATTGAACCATGAGCGTATTGGTCAATAAGAACACCAAGGTGATCGTGCAAGGCTTCACCGGCCAGCAGGGCACCTTCCACGCCGAACAGGCGATCGACTACGGCACCAAGGTGGTCGGCGGCGTGACCCCGGGCAAGGGCGGCACCGAGCATATCGGCCTGCCGGTTTTCAACAGCGTGGCGGAAGCCGTGGACGAAACCGGTGCGGATGCATCCGTCATCTTCGTGCCGCCGCCGTTCGCGGCAGACTCCATCCTCGAAGCCATCGACGCCGGCGTGCGCGTGATCGTGACGATCACCGAAGGCATCCCGGTGCTCGACATGCTGCGCGTGAAGAACGTGCTGGCCCAGCATCCGGAAACCGTGCTGATCGGACCGAACTGCCCCGGCATCATCACCCCGGACGAATGCAAGATCGGCATCATGCCGGGCCACATTCACATGGCAGGCAAGGTCGGCATCGTGTCGCGCTCCGGCACGCTGACCTATGAAGCCGTGTTCCAGACCACCAACGAAGGCCTCGGCCAGTCCACCTGCATCGGCATCGGCGGCGACCCGATCAATGGTCTGAACTTCATCGACTGCCTGAAGCTGTTCCAGGACGATCCGCAGACCGAAGGCATCATCATGGTCGGCGAAATCGGCGGCAGCGCCGAAGAAGAAGCGGCGGAGTTCATCGGCGAATACGTCAAGAAGCCGGTAGTGTCGTTCATCGCGGGTGCGTCGGCTCCGGCCGGCAAGCGCATGGGCCATGCCGGCGCGATCATCTCCGGTGGCAAGGGCACGGCGGCTGCCAAGTTCGCTGCGCTGGAGAAGGCGGGTGTCACCACGGTGAAGTCGCCGGCGGATCTCGGCAAGACGCTGGCGGGTTTGCTCAAGAAGTAATCAGTTGTGTTGCTACACATAGCAGAAGGGCCGCGGTGGCGCGGCCCTTTTGTTTCTTACGTCAGTCGAGATTGCGAAGCTTTACCCGGCATAGGCCTAAGTCTTCTGTATGAATTCTACGCCTTCAGCTGTATTTTTGGGATCAGCTGGTGAAAATTCGTAGGTGTAAGGACCATTTATTTTGGGACCTATTGATCCCATTGATTCCAGTGACACATCGTGTTTGCCGTTTCCTCGGATAGTTACGCTGCCGTCCTCGTTTGAAGTGACACTGGCGACGTCCTCGAAATGGGCGTTGATGGGTCCGTTTGCTTTGATGGGGTCATCTTCACCTTCTTTGAGTTGGGTCGTCCCGTATCCGGACATGTCAATGTTAAGAGCGCCGTCTGCATCTTCGGAGTAGTGGATCTCGGGAGGGCGAGGGTAAGAGTGTGCCGGTTCATCCGAGTGAGTGCTTGATGATTGCGGAGTGCCTGGTTGCGAGGGATTTGGAGGGGGCGGCTGCCAAGCAGGTGAATCCAAGCCCGAACCGCGTGCACTGGAAGAAGACGTGCCGATGGTTGAACCCTCAGAATGAGCGGGGAATGTGGCGTTGGAGGTGAGCGTCGGTGAGGATGTCTCGGGTTGCTTTGGCGCGGGCTGCTCAAAAGCATGGGTGGTTTGCTGAAAGTTATTCGGGTAATTCGGGGAGATGGTGGAAATTGACATATAGATGGGCTTCCCATGGTTGAGGATAAGCCTTGTTGGCAAGGCTCGATCAAAATATCCTCCGGACTGGCTAGCTGGCGGTATCGGCCTATCTTCCAAGCCGTGTTCCAGTCCACCAACGAAGGCCTGGGCCAGTCCACCTGCATCGGCATCGGCGGCGACCCGATCAATGATCTGAACTTCATCGATTGCCTGAACTTGCATTGCAGCGATCAAAACAAAAGGGCCGCGGAAGCGCGGCCCTTTTGTTTTCCTGATTCCCCGTTGGCGTTTTGCGGATCGCCACACGCTGGCAACTTCGTGCGCTTTTGATCAGTGACGGCTAACGTTGGTGCGGGTCGTCCACGCTATTTGATGCTCGTCACTACTGTTCGACTGGAACCATCTGGGACAGGAGGGCCATAGGTGAAATAGTAGGGGCCATTTCCGACGTATTGCTTGTTCCCTATGGACACGTTATACGGACCGTTTCCGCTGACAGTAGTAAGGTTGCCATCGCGCCAGAATTTAGCCTCCTTCCCGAAATGGGCGTCGTAGCTGCCGTTGATGTTGTAGACACTGGTATTGCCCATCGTGAGATGAGTGTTGCCGCGTAATCCGCTTATATCAATAGGCCCGCTATGAACAGATTCGCTATAAATTGGACTGTTCTTTGTTCTAACGTCAGGAGTTCCTGGCGCGGCAGGGTCAAAAGTGAAAGGCGACCCATTAGGCTGATCCGCGCGTGAGAACGAATGGCTCCCACGGTCAATGCGTATTTCGGGATTTGGCGACGAAGCTGGCGAGCTTCCGGCTTTGGCCATCTCGAATGAATCTGTTGTGTTGATCGGCGTAGCCAGCGAATTCGGAATTTGCATGATTCAGTACCTCACATAAATGGATCTTGCCCCTGAATGACGGACACTCCGTCAGTCGACAAAAGAGGAAAGCCTTGCCGATCAGGGTTTGGCCAACATAATTCCGGAATGGGTATGGGCAGGTGGTAGAGATTTGCACTGGTTGTCGGACATGCGTGATCTTCAGCATGGGCGGTCCTTATCCCTGGGGGATAGGGACCGGGTATATCGGGTATTGACCTGCGGGTGGCGGCGGATTGAGAGGGCGGGAGGGTAGGAAGAGTCCACCATCCTGTGGATTATCTTCTGGGGAAGGCTTTACCGGGTGAGCAGTAAAATAATGACTCATAGCAACAACCGTTCTGTGGAACTCATCCGTGATGGGGCCGTGGCTGGCAGGGCGGCCCTGTTGGGCGCCCGATGAGGGAGCCTGGTCGACTTGGCGAGAAGCGCGACCGCCTCCGTCCCCAGTGCTGATTGCAGGTCCGGAGGAGGAAGATAAGAACGGATTGGCTGCAGGGGTAAGCGTTGGCGACGATGCTTCGGGGGTGTTTGTCGCCGACTGCGCGGTATTGGGTGTCATGGTCGGCTGGAAATCATTCACATGATTGACGAGAGATGAATCGATACTTGGCATAACAGGAATCCAGATAGTTGACGATTGCCTTGGCGAAAAGCCTTGACCAGCATGCCTCTTCGCGTTCGTTGGCTGGCAGTACGGATTTACCGTTCCACGGATGTCATCGTTGAGGGCCGCTTTGCTTAAGAAGTCATCGGCTTCGCGATGCAGTGAACAAAAAAAGGGCCGTGACAACGCGGCCCTTTTGTATTTTTATGAGTTAACCAGGATTACGAACGGGTTCCCTTAGGGAAGGCTTATAGGTATCCGTTATGGAAGGCTTAGTCGTGGGAAAAGAGGAATCCATAGTCATAGGGCTAGGCCGCTCCATTGGGTAACGCGGTGGGTAACGACTATCGCTAGTGGACCTATCGGGAAGTGAGGAATCGACAGGGTCAGGCCGCGCCGCTGGGAAATACCCTGGGTCCATATCGGCAGCACTCATCGATGGTTTGGAATACGCCGGCTTTTGGGTGCCAGTGGACTGGCAGGAGCCGTTTCCGGCCTCAGATGACATGGGTCTGGACTGAGGTGGCAAGGCTTGGTTGCCTGATGATTGGTCCGTGCCTTGTTGGCTCGATTGCGAATAACCTTGTTGAAGAATTGCCAAACCCAGGTGTGGTCCATTCGGCGGCGCAGGATTATTGGAATTTATCCAGCCGGGTGTATCCAGGTTCGGACCTCGCGCTTTGGCGTCCATCGAACTGGTGCTGGTGGCCGATCCGGGGGAAGAGGAGAACGGATTGGCTGTAGAGGTAAGCGTTGGCGACGATGCCCCAGAGATGTCGGTTGCCGACTGCGCGGTATTGGATGTCATGGCCGGCTGGAAGTCATTCACATGATTGACGAGAGATGAGTCGATACTTGGCATAACAGGATTCCAGATAGTTGACGATTATCTTGGCCAAAAGCCGTGACCAGCATGCTCCTTCGCGTTCGTTGGCTGGCAGTATGGATTTACCGTTCCCACGGATGTGATCGTTGAGGGCTGCTTTGCCCGGATGGGCGGGACTCTTGAATGATCTGCAGACATGCTCTTGTCTTGCGGACTTCCACTACCATGTAGCGCCAGTCGAACCTGGATAAGCAACACATGGCCGTTCTTCGCCTGGCGCTGGCTCAATACGATTTCCCCGTCGGCGCCGTCGCCGCCAATACCGCCAAGGTCCGTGAGCTGATGGCGCGCGCCCGCGAAGGCGGTGCATCGCTGGCGGTATTTCCCGAACTGACGATCAGCGGCTACCCGCCTGAAGATCTGTTGCTGCGACCGAGCTTCCTCGCTGCCTGCCAGGAGGCCATTCAAGCGATTGCTACCGACACCAACGGGCTGGCTGCGATCGTCGGTTTTCCGCATAGCGTGGGCGAGGTATACAACGCTGCGGCGTTCCTGCGTGGCGGCGAGATCGTGCAGATCACGCACAAGCAGGCGTTGCCGAATTACGGCGTGTTCGACGACAAGCGCTATTTCCGCCCCGGCCGCACGAGCGCGGTGGCGGTGGTCGATGGGGTGCGCGTCGGTTACCTGATTTGCGAAGACGTGTGGCAGGCCGAGCCCGCTGCCGCCGCCGCCGCCGCGGGTGCGGAGCTGATCGTGGTGATCAATGCTTCGCCCTGGGATGACGCCAAGCAGGCAGAGCGCGAAGAAGTATTGGTGGCCCGCGCGAAGGAAACCGGCTGTGCCTTGGTGTATCTCAATCTCATCGGTGGTCAGGATGAGGTCGTTTACGATGGCGGTTCGCTGCTGGTCAATGGCGATGGCAGCATCGCTGCACGTGCACCGTCGTTCGTCGACGCGTTGCTGTGGGCCGATTTCGATACCACCACCCGCACGCTGCAGGCGTTGGACTGGCCCAGCGTGCCGGACACTTCGCATGAAGCGACGCTCTATGCGGCATTGGTGCGGGGCATTCGCGACTACATCGACAAGAACGGTTTCGGCGGCGTGTTGCTCGGGCTTTCCGGTGGTATCGATTCGGCGCTCACCTTGGCATTGGCCGTGGATGCGCTCGGACCGGATCGCGTCACCGCCGTCATGATGCCGATGCGCTATACCTCCGAGCTGTCGCTGGAAGGTGCGCGCGGACAGGCTGAGCGGATGGGTGTGGAATACCACGTGATCAGCATCGAGCCGGTCTACGAAGCCTTCATGGGGCAACTGACGCCTGTGTTCGCCGGCAAAAAGCCGGATGTCACCGAGGAAAACCTGCAATCACGCACACGCGGCGTGATGTTGATGGCGCTGTCCAACAAACACAGCCGCCTGCTGCTGGCTACGGGCAACAAGAGCGAAATGGCGGTGGGTTACGCCACCTTGTACGGCGATATGTGCGGGGCCTATGCGCCGCTCAAGGATGTGTACAAAACCGAGGTGTATCGGCTCTCGCGCTGGCGCAACCTGGCCGAACAGCGCAAACAGGGTGCAGAGGCGTGGGTCATTCCACCCGCCGTCATCGAACGTCCGCCGTCGGCCGAATTGCGCGACAACCAGACCGACCAGGATTCGTTGCCGCCCTACGATGAGCTGGATGCGATCCTTGCGCGTTTCATCGAAGAAGAGCAATCGCAGGCGGAAATCATCGCGGCGGGTTATGACGCGGCCACCGTCCATCGCGTGGTGCGGCTGGTGCTGGTCAACGAATTCAAGCGGCGCCAGGCGGGGCCAGGTCCGCGCGCGACGACACGCGCATTCGGCCGCGAGCGGCGTTATCCCATTACCTCGGGCTGGAAATAGCGCGAGTTGGGGTTTGCACCCTGATATATCTCCACGTTTTTCGAGCTGTTCAAGGATGGGCTTTTTCGCGGCCAATACTTAGCATTTTTACCTCGGTGTCATTCCGGCGAAGGCCGGAATCTATGGTGAATGCGAAGCATGGATTCCGGCCTTCGCCGGAATGACGACTCGGTCATTTAATAGATCTTGGGCAGCTTGCTGATTTTGTTTAGATCATCAAGCAGGAAACGTGAGGATGGCTGAGGGTTTGCACCTCAATCTACAAAAGAAAAAGCCGGTGGCTCAACGCACACCGGCTTTTTTTATAGAAGCCTGTTTGCTTAGTAGTGACCCGAGAACGGAATCATCTTGCGCAGCATCGATGGCGAATGCGGCCAATGCGGATCTTTGAGGTACGGATGATCCGGATAGTTGAGTGCCAATACTTGGCGTACCTGGTCGGCCTGTTGCTTCTCACCCAGCGAGAGGTAGCTGCGGCACATGATGGCCAGTGCGTCGCCAGCCTGCGGCGATTCCTGGTAGTGCTCGATCACGTACTGCGCACGATCGGCCGACGCCACAAAAGCTTTGTTGCGCAGGTAGAACTTGGCCACGTTGATTTCGTATTGGGCCAGCACGTTGCGCAGATAGATCATGCGTTGGCGTGCATCGGCAGCGTAGGCGCTATCGGGGAAGCGGCGGCTGAGTTCGGCGAAGTCGTCGAACGATTTCAGGTTGTAGCCCTGGTCGCGACGCGTCTGCTTGCCGACTTCCTGGCTGCTGAACGTGCGCTCGATGAATCCCGCGGTGCGGTCGAAGTTGATCAGGCCGCGCAGATAGTAGGCATAATCCACATGTGGATTGAGCGGATTCGACTTGATGAAGCGGTTGACCGTGGAATAAGCGTCGTCCGGCTTGTTGTTCTTGTATTGCGCATAAGCCAGTTCAAGCTGGGCCTGTTCATTGAACGGGCCGGACGGGAAACGGGCAATCAGACGCTGGTACGCTTTCTCGGCCGCCGAATAGTCGGCGTGTTGCAGATCGGTATGAGCCTTGGCGTAAAGCTGCGGCAACGGCAAGGTATCGAGCGGATCGCCGGTATGACGGAACCACGAGCAGGCGCTCATCGTCAGTGCCAGGACGAGCACGATCAGTACTTTAAGGGCAGATGTCGGGGCGACCGGCAGCTTGGTTACGCGCATGAGGTTAGGGGTTCAGATGTTTGAGCGAAAAGGGATCATAGCCGAAACCGGCACTCGGCCGGGGGGTCAGGGATGACCGGCTCCATCATTCGTCATGAGGCGGTCGTGCCCCTGTCTGCCGCAGGCCGGAGGTTCGACCAAGCTTTGGCCGAGATGTTCCCGGACTATTCCCGTTCGCGTCTGACCGGCTGGATCAAGGCCGGCGCGGTCACGCTGGACGGCGCCCCGGCCGCGCCGCGCCATCTGCTGAAGGGCGGCGAGCAGGTGCGGTTGGAGGCGGAACTGGAGGTCGAAGTCTCCAGCGCACCCGAAGCCATCGACCTGGATCTCGTCCACGAGGACGACCACCTGCTGGTGCTGAACAAGCCGGCCGGCCTGGTGGTACATCCCGGCGCCGGCAACCCGGCCGGCACGCTGCTCAATGCGCTGCTTCACCATGATCCGAAACTGGCCGAACTGCCGCGCGCCGGCATCGTCCACCGCCTGGACAAGGACACCTCCGGCCTGATGGTCGTCGCCAAGACCCTGGCCACCCACACCGCCCTGGTCGACATGCTGTCCCGCCACGACGTCGAGCGCCAATACGAAGCCATCGTGCTGGGCGCGCTGATTGCCGGCGGCACCGTCGACGCACCCATCGGTCGCCATCACAGCGATCGCCTGCGCCAGGCCGTGCGCGATGAAGAAGACGGCAAGCACGCCGTCACCCACTACCGCCTGCGCGAGCGTTTTCGAACGCACAGCTTGATTCAATGCAATCTGGAAACCGGACGCACGCACCAGATTCGCGTGCATATGGCGCATATCGGTCATCCGCTGGTCGGCGATCCGTTGTACGGTGGCAGCCTGAAACTGCCCAAGCGTGCCACGCCGGAATTGGTTACTGCTTTGCGAGGTTTCCGCCGGCAGGCGCTGCACGCAGAGCGTTTGTCGTTCGAACATCCAGTGACTGGCGAAGCCTTGTCGTTCGAGTCGGCGCGTCCTGAGGACGTGAACGCTCTGATCATGACGCTGCGTAGCGATCTCGCGGCCAACGGTCCCAACGAGTAATCACCGTGCCTTCCATGACCGATGCCTGGCTTTTTCCCGATTGGCCCGCACCGCGTGGCGTACACGCAGCGGTGAGCACGTGCGATGGGCCGGGTGTTTCGCAGGCACCGTTCGGGCGCTTCAACCTCGGTTTGCGCAGCGGTGAGGACGAGCAGACTGTGCGCAGCAATCGAAGCGCATTGCGCCAGTCGCTTGCGCTGCCGGCGGAGCCGCGTTGGTTGCGGCAGGTGCACGGCACCACGGTTGCGGAACTGGGTCCCTTGCCTAGTCCGCACGAGCCCGAGGCGGATGCAGCGGTGTCGCATTTGCCCGGCACGGTACTGGCGATTCTCACGGCCGACTGTTTGCCGGTGCTGTTCTGCGCCGATGACGGCGGCACCATCGGTGCGGCGCATGCCGGATGGCGCGGACTTGCTGCCGGCGTGCTGGAAGAGACTGTCGCGCAAATGCAGCGGCCGGCAGCGAATCTGCTGGCCTGGCTGGGGCCGTGCATCGGCGCGCCGTCATATGAAGTGGGCGAGGAGGTGCGCAAGGCCTTTCTTCATCACGATGCGGCGGCGGCATCCGCTTTCGTGGCGACGCGCACGGGTCATTACTTGTGCGATCTGGCGGTGCTGGCCCGACAGCGTCTTGCGGCGGCGGGCGTGACGCGGATTTACGGCGGCGGTTTCGACACCCGCGGCGATGAACGCTTTTATTCCTATCGGCGCGAAGGTGCGCGTAGCGGGCGGTTTGCCAGTCTGATTTGGTTGGAGCCGTAGGTTGGGGTGCAAACCCCAACGTTGCCATGCCACTGGGATCATGATGTTGGGGTTTGCACCCCAACCTACGCGGGCTTAACACCCCTTTGAGCCAAGCTTGAATCATTGCGCCGCGTCCGCATCTCTGCGGGCAGTGGCGGCACGTCCGCCAAAAACCTTTTGGGGATACCTCTGATGCGAATGGACAAACTCACCTCGCGTTTCCAGCAAGCGCTGGCCGATGCGCAATCGCTGGCGGTAGGACGCGATCACAACATGCTCGAGCCGGCGCACATCATGGCGGCCCTGCTCGACCAGCAAGGCGGTTCCACCGCGCCGCTGCTGACGCAAGCACACGTCAACGTGCCGGCCTTCCGCCAGCGCGTGTTCGAGCTGGTCGACCGGTTGCCGAAAGTCAGCGGGCAGGAAGGCAGCATCCACGCCAGCAACGAGCTGACGCGCCTGCTCAATCTCACTGACAAGCTCGCGCAGCAACGCGGTGACCAGTTCATCGCCAGCGAGCTTTTTGTACTGGCTGCGCTGGAAGACAAGGGTGAACTGGGGGCTGCGCTGAAAGCAGCCGGTGCCACCAAGGCGAACCTGGAAGCTGCGATTGAGAAACTGCGCGGCGGCGAAAAAGTGCAAAGCGAAAACGCGGAAGACCAGCGGCAGGCGCTGGAGAAATACTGCGTCGATCTCACCGCCCGCGCGGAGAGCGGCAAGCTTGATCCGGTGATCGGCCGCGACGAGGAAATCCGCCGCGTGATCCAGGTGCTGCAACGTCGTACCAAGAACAACCCGGTACTGATCGGCGAACCCGGCGTCGGCAAGACGGCCATCGTCGAGGGACTGGCCCAGCGCATCATCAAGAACGAAGTGCCTGAGGGCCTGCGCGACAAGCGCGTGCTTTCACTCGACATGGGGGCGCTGATTGCGGGTGCGAAATTCCGCGGCGAATTCGAGGAGCGCCTGAAGGCCGTGCTCAATGACCTGGCCAAGAACGAAGGCCAGATCATCCTCTTCATCGATGAGCTGCACACGATGGTCGGCGCCGGCAAAGCCGAAGGCGCGATGGATGCCGGCAACATGCTCAAGCCTGCACTGGCGCGCGGTGAACTGCACTGCATCGGTGCCACCACGCTGGACGAATACCGCAAATACATCGAGAAGGATGCTGCGCTGGAGCGCCGTTTCCAGAAAGTCTTCGTGGGCGAGCCGAGCGTGGAAGACACCATCGCGATCCTGCGCGGCTTGAAGGAACGCTACGCCATGCACCATGGCGTGGAGATCACCGACCCGGCGATCGTTGCCGCGGCCACCCTGTCGAACCGCTACATCACCGATCGGCAACTGCCCGACAAAGCCATCGACCTGATCGATGAAGCGGCCTCGCGCATCCGCATGGAGATCGACTCCAAACCGGAAGAGCTCGACCGTTTGGAGCGTCGCCTGATCCAGTTGAAGATCCAGCGCGAAATGCTGAAGAAGGAAACCGACGAGGCGTCCAAGAAACGCCTGGCGGATCTGGGCAGTGACATCGCGAAACTGGAGCGCGAGTTCTCCGATCTCAATGAAGTATGGAAGTCGGAAAAGGCTGCGCTGCAGGGCGCGACCAAGGTGAAGGAACAGATCGAACAGGCGCGTGTGGAACTCGAAGCCGCGCAGCGCCGGCAGGATTACGCCAAGATGAGCGAGATCCAGTACGGCCGCCTGCCGGAACTGGAAAAGCAGCTCGCCGCCGCGCAGGCCGCCGAAAAGCAGGAATTCAAGCTGGTGCAGGATCGCGTCACGGAAGAGGAAATCGCCGAAGTCGTTTCGCGTTGGACTGGCATTCCCGTCAGCAAGATGCTGGAAGGCGAGCGCGAAAAATTGCTGCATATGGAAGCCTCGCTGCACAAGCGCGTCGTCGGCCAGGATGAAGCGGTGCGCGCCGTCTCCGACGCGATCCGCCGTGCACGTGCAGGCCTATCCGATCCGAATCGTCCATACGGTTCGTTCCTGTTCCTGGGCCCCACCGGCGTAGGCAAGACGGAACTCTGCAAGGCGCTGGCCGAATTCATGTTCGACACGCAGGAAGCGATGGTGCGTATCGACATGAGCGAATTCATGGAGAAGCATTCCGTAGCGCGCCTGATCGGTGCCCCTCCGGGCTACGTGGGTTACGAGGAAGGCGGCTACCTCACCGAAGCCGTGCGCCGCCGTCCCTACAGCGTGATCCTGCTGGATGAGGTGGAGAAAGCGCATCCGGATGTGTTCAACGTGCTGCTGCAGGTGCTGGACGATGGTCGCCTTACCGACGGCCAGGGGCGCACGGTGGATTTCCGCAACACGGTCATCGTGATGACCTCCAACCTCGGCTCGCAGCTGATTCAGGAAAACGCGGGCGATAGCGAAGCGGACTATCTGCAGATGAAGGCCGCGGTGCTCGGCGTGGTGCAGGCGCACTTCCGGCCTGAATTCATCAACCGCCTGGATGAGCTGGTGGTGTTCCGCCCGCTGGAGAAAAAGCAGATCCGCAAGATTGCGCTGATCCAGCTCACCTATCTGGAAAAGCGTCTGGCCGAGCGTCAGCTCAAGCTGGAGATCGACGACAAAGCGCTGGATCTGCTCGGCAACGTGGGTTTCGATCCGGTGTACGGCGCCCGCCCGCTCAAGCGTGCGATCCAGCAGCAACTGGAAAATCCATTGGCGAAGGAAATCCTGGAAGGGCGCTTCGTATCCGGCGATACGATCTCGGTGGCGGCGGAAGGCGGGCATCTCGTCTTCCACAAGCACGCGTGACGCTTCTTTCTCTTTCGGGAGGCATAAAAAAATCCCGGCTCATTGGCCGGGATTTTTCATGCACGTATCGCATGTAATGCTTGGCAGTGGGCTTGTTGGGTCACCAGTGATAGATCACTTTGGTGTAATAGTAACGCCCATTGAAGCCCGCGGGTGAAAAATTTGAGTAAGGAATGGTGCCGTCGTTGTTGTTGGCGGCAATCGTCTTGTCCGGATAGCTGTTGGTGGCGTTGTCCAAGCCCAGCGTAAACGTCCAATCATCCAGGTTGTAACTGCCGGCCAAGTCCAGCACCCATTGCGGGCTATAGGTCTGGTTGAGCAGGTACGAACTGTTGCTGTACGCGGTGAAGCTGCCATAGCGGGTGAGATTGCCGTTGAACACCCAGTGGCTGAGCGTGTAGTTCTCGTTGAGTATCAGTTTGCTGCGCGGCGTGGAGTTGGCCAGCAACCCCTTGATGTCGCGATAAGTCACGCGCTGCAATTGCAGGCCCAGCGCATCCAGTTGTTCAGGGTTGGCTGCGACGTGCGTCACCTGTGTGCGGTTGTAGTTGTAGCTCAGCGTGCTGTTCAACACGCCGCCGCCCAGGTTGGAGCGGAAGCTGCCGACCAGGTCGCCGCCCTGCGTGCGTGTATTCACCGCATTGGTGAAGTACTGCGCCGAGCTGTAGGCCACGTCGGTGATGCCATTGGCAGCCAGGTAATCCACCACCACCGGCCGGTTGAGGCCGCTCAGCGTGCTGGAAAGCACGATGCGGTTGTAGATGTTGATCTGATACAGGTCGAACGTCAGCGTCAGCGGATCGATCGGATTGAACACCGCGCCCACGGTGTAGTTGTGCGAACGTTCCGGCCGCAACGCCTGCGCGCCCAGCAATTGCGCCACGGGGTTGCTCACCGGCAGCAGGCCGGTCTGATAGATGCCTGGTGCAATGCCGGGGCCTGCACTGCTCGGCGTGAGGTAGGCCGAGCCGATCTGCGAATAGTCTTCTTGGGCCAATGAGGGCGCGCGGAAGCCGCTCGATACGCTGGCGCGCAATGCAAAGCGATCGGTGAAGTCGTAACGGCTGGCCAATGCACCAGAAACGGTATTGCCGAAATCGTTGTAATCCTCATGCCGCACTGCGAACGAGGTGCCGAGTTTGTCGGTGAGGTTGGTTTCCAGGCTTACATATTGGGCAACGTCGCTGCGGCTCCACGAACCGACGTTCACCGGGCTGTAGCCACCGAAGCCTTGCGCTCCGCCGGTCACACCCGATGTACCCACGTAATACGAGGACGGCTCGCCTGCGGTGATCTGGTACGTGTTGCGCTGATATTCGCCGCCGAACGCCACCGTCACCGGATTGGGCAGCCAGCTGAGATTGAAATCCTTGGCGATGTCCACGTCCACCAATTGCTGTGCGTTGGAGACGATACCGTCGAAGAAGGTGGTAGGCGTGTAGCCGAAGTCGTGCAGATAGGCGTAGTTGGCGGTGTGGATGGTATCGAGCGATACGCGATTGCCGCCGTAGTTGGCACTCACATCCCAGCGCCAGCCGCCACTGGTGGTGCCACGCACGCCGGCCACCAACTGCTGGTCGGTGCTGCGCGATTCCAGCAGCGGCTGGTAGCCGTCCGGATAGAGCGCGTTGAGCGATGACTTGACCGAAGAGGGGTATCCAAACGGATTGCGGTACAACTCATCCGAAATACCATCGCGGAAGTGATAACTGCCAAATGCATAGAACTGGATGTTGCTGGTGATGTCGTACTGCGTGTTAAGGAACAGATTGTGCTGGCTCACCGTGGGGTCGCCGAACACCTGTTTCTCGCCCAGCTGCGGATAGCGGATATCGACACCGCCATGATTGGTCGGGTCCTGATGTCCATCATCTACGGAGATGCGCAACCAACCCTTGTCGCCGTTCAACGGGATGCCGACGTTGGCCGAACCCGTCCACTGCTTGCCGCCACCGCGCTGGTAACGGCCGCCATCCAGCTCGACCGAGCCGCCTTGCGCACCGTGCTTCAGGATGATGTTGATCACACCCGCGATGGCATCGGAGCCGTACTGCGCCGATGCACCATCGCGCAGCACTTCGATATGGTCGATCGCGGACAGCGGAATGGTGTTGAGATCCACCGGCGCCGAACCGCGGCCAATGGTGCCATCCACATTCACCAACGCGCTGGTGTGCCAGCGCTTGCCATCCACCAGTACCAGCACTTCATCCGGTGCCAGGCCACGCAAGGTGGCGGGGCGCTGCGAATCGGTCGCGTCGGTGGCAGCAGGGCGGGGGAAATTCAACGAGGGAATCAGGCGCGCCAGCGCCGCGGAAAGTTCGTTGGTGCCGGTGCTCTGCAGCGCCGAAGCCGGCACGACGTCAATAGGCGAGAGCGAACTGCTGTCGGTGCGGTTCTGCGTGCGCGTGCCGGTCACGATCACGGCCTGCAGATTTTTCGCATTGTTGGTGGAGGGTGTGCTGGTGCTTTGCGTGTTCTCCTGCGCAGCCGCCGAGGAAGCGAGTGCAAGCAGAAGGGAAGCGGTGAGTAGCGTGGTGGCGTTCCTGGCAGAGCCGTTCTGCTGAGACCTGGCCTGATGAGGCCGGTTGTTATCGTTAGTCATTGCGGATGGTTCCCCTAAGCTTTGTTATTGCTGCGCAGCAGCAAATTGCAGATTAATGACAATGCCGTTTGGCAGCAACCGATCATTGGGCGTCTAAAAGTCAAAATGGGAATATCCATACTGAACATGCAGTTACTGCACTCTTTGGCGCCGCTGCAAGCTCCTTTCCGATTTACGGCGGTGCCTGGGCGAAGACACATTCATCCGCCTGTGCCCGGCAACGAGCATCGTTATCCGCCCGTGTAGACCATGTCTAAAAACCCTCCAGCCGACAGACTAGGCGCGTTGCGGAGCACGCTCTAAGATGCTGCGGCCTGAGGTGACTGTCGGCGTTGCTGGCAGTTGAAACGGGAATCCGGTGCGTCACTTGCGTGGCCATGCCGGAGCTGCCCCCGCAACGGTAGGCGAGCAACGCGATTCGCACACGGCCACTGTGCTTGCACGGGAAGGCGTGAATCGGAAGGTTGTTCCTTCGCTCGCAAGCCCGGAGACCGGCCTCAAGCAGAAACCCACAGGCGGAGGGCCGTGTCGGGGCCACTGCCTCTTTCAGGTGTCGCCGCCGCTTTCCTCCGCTTGCACAGGCATACGGAGAACGACATGAGCGACCATCGATCACGCGACGATATGACGCCGGAAGAGCGCCATCGCGAACGCATGCAGCGCAAGAAGGAACTGGTCGATCGCAAGATCGCACGTGCCACCATCGACCGCGGCGTGCTGGTGGTGAACACCGGCAACGGCAAGGGCAAGAGCTCGTCCGGCTTCGGCATGCTGGCGCGCTCGCTGGGGCATGGTTTCAGGTGCGGCGTGGTGCAATTCATCAAGGGCACCTTTTCGACCGGCGAAGAAGCCTTCTTTCGTCACTTCGCCGGCGATCAGCTCGACTACCACGTGATGGGCGAAGGCTTTACCTGGGAAACGCAGGACAAAGCGCGCGACATCGCGGCGGCACAAGCGGCATGGAACATCGCGGCCGGCATGCTGGCCGATCCCGCGTACGACTTTGTGCTGCTGGATGAACTCAATATCGCGCTGGTGAAGCAATACGTGCAGCTTGAGCAAGTGCTGGATGCCGTTGCCGCACGACCATTGCAACAGCACGTCGTGATCACCGGGCGTGGCGCACCGGACGGCCTCATCGCCGTGGCCGATACGGTGACCGAGATGCGTGTGGTGAAGCACGCCTTCGATGCCGGCATCAAAGCGCAAAAGGGCATCGAATTGTGAGCATTCGCCGCTGCCCCGCCTTGCTGGTTTCCGCGCCTGCTTCCGGACAAGGCAAGACATCGGTGACGTCCGCGCTCGCGCGCTGGCACACGCGACAAGGCCGGCGTGTGCGCGTGTTCAAGACCGGGCCGGATTTTCTCGATCCCATGGTGCTTGCGCGAGCAGCCGGTACACCGGCCTATCAGCTTGATCTGTGGATGTGCGGTGAAGCAGACGTGCGCGCACGTTTGTTCGATGCCGCCGCGGATGCCGACCTGATCCTGGTGGAAGGCGTGATGGGGCTCTTCGATGGTGCGCCGTCCAGTGCCGATCTTGCGCAGCAACTGGGCTTGCCCGTGCTGGCGGTGATCGATGGCTCGGCGATGGCACAAACCTTCGGCGCGCTTGCTTGCGGGCTGGCCACTTATCGCGAAGGTCTGTCGATGTACGGTGTAGCAGCCAATCGCATCGGCAGTGCGTATCACGCGCAACTGTTGCGGGAAAGTCTGCCGCCTTCGCTGCATTGGCTGGGTGCATTGCCGCGCGAAGATCAGCTGTCGTTGCCAGAACGGCATCTTGGCTTGATCGCCGCAGGCGAGCTTGCCGATATCGATGCACGCCTCGATGCTTTGGCGGATGCATGGGCAATGCACGCCGCTACCGAATTACCGCCATCCGTTGCATTCGAAGCGCCGGTCGTCGAGACGGTTCCGCCACTGCTGAAAGGCAAGCGCATCGCCGTGGCGCGCGACGATGCGTTCTGCTTCCTGTACCCAGCCAACCTGGATTTACTGCGTGAAGCGGGTGCGGCGTTACATTTCTTCTCGCCCGTAGCGGGCGATGCGTTGCCGGCGTGCGATGCCGTGTGGTTGCCCGGCGGCTATCCAGAATTGCATCTGCAAGCCTTGTCGCAGCGGCATGATCTGAACGCCGCGCTGCGTGCGCATCGCGATGCCGGCAAACCGATGCTTGCCGAATGCGGTGGCTTGCTGTTTGCGCTCGATTCGCTGGCGGATCGGAATGGCCGTGCTGCAAACATGGCGGGCTTGCTGCCTGGGCATGCGGCGATCCAATCCCGATTGGCCGCGCTGGGCTTGCAAGGTGCTGCCTTACCGGAAGGGGAGTTGCGCGGACATACCTTCCACTATGCCCAAGCCTCCATTGATGCACAGCCGCTTGCTCACGCGTTCAACCCAAACCATGGGCCTTGCAAGGAGGCGGTGTATCGCGACCGGCGGTTTACCGCGAGCTTCGTGCACTTCTACTTTCCTTCGAATGCGCTGGTCGCATTGCAGCTGTTCTCGTCATGAGTACGGCACTGGCCATGCTCGCGGCGGTGTTGTTGGATCGCCTGCTTGGCGAACCGCGTCGCGGGCATCCCTTGGTGGCGTTCGGGCGTATGGCGGGCTGGATCGAACAGCATCTGTATGCGGACCGGCGCATGCATGGTTTGCTCGCGTGGTCACTAGCCGTGGTGACGTGCGTCGTATTGCTCGCCGTCATGCAGCGCCATGCGCCCGCATGGCTAGCCTGGTGCATGGCAGTAATCGTGTTGTATGCCGCTCTAGGCTTGCGCAGTCTCGGCGAGCACGCGCAACCGGTGGCGCACGCGCTTGCAGCGGGTGAGCTGGATGAAGCACGCAAGGCGGTCGGGCGCATGGTCAGCCGCAATACGGCACCGCTGGATGCGGGGCAAGTCGCCGCGGCGGCCATGGAGTCGGTGCTGGAAAATGGCAATGACGCCGTATTCGGTGCGCTATTTTGGTTCGCCATCCTGGGCGCACCGGGTGCCTTGCTTTACCGCTTGGCCAACACGCTGGATGCCATGTGGGGCTATCGCACGCCGCGCTACGAGCGTTTCGGTTGGGCAGCTGCGCGCATCGATGACGTGCTGAATTTCATGCCTGCGCGGCTTACCGCTTTTACCTATGCCTTGTGCGGACATTTCGAAGGCGCGATGCGCTGCTGGCATACGCAGGCGCCGCAATGGGACAGCCCCAACGCCGGTCCGGTGATGGCGGCTGGTGCCGGTGCGCTGAGAGTAAGGCTGGGTGGCGCGGCACCTTACGACGGGGTGTGGGAAGCACGTCCCGAGCTCGGTGAAGGTGCGACGCCCGATGCCGATGCCATCCATCGCGCGTTGCAGTTGCTGCAGCGTGGCGTCGTGCTCTGGCTTGCCATCGCAGGGTTGTTAGGGTTGGCGGTGCAAGGAGGCATGCATGCTTGAGCATGGCGGCCGCTTGCGGCGAGCAGCAAAGGAATACGGCATACCACTGGAGCGCTGGCTGGATCTATCGACCGGTATCAGCCCCTTTGGCTGGCCGCTGCCTGACATTCCCTCGTCGGCATGGCGGCGTCTGCCCGAGGACGATGATGGTCTGGCCGAAGCGGCACGTGCCTATTACGAAGCGCCGCACATCCTGCCTGTGGCGGGTTCGCAAGCCGCCATTCAAGCGCTTCCGTTACTGCGGCCGGCATCGCGCGTGGGCATCATCGCGCCGGGTTATGCCGAGCATGCGCATGCATGGCGACGAGCAGGCCATCACGTGGCGACTCAGCCTGTCGATATCTTGCTGGCGAACCTCGCTGCGTGGGATGTGCTGGTGCTGATCCATCCCAACAATCCAGGTGGCGAACGATTCGACCTGGACGAGCTGTTGTCGGTGCATACGGAGCTTGCAGCACGTGGCGGCTGGTTGGTGATCGATGAAGCGTTCATGGATGTAACGCCACAGGGAAGCATGTGCCGTTATACGGATCGCGATGGGCTGCTGGTGTTGCGTTCGGTCGGCAAGTTCTTCGGCCTGGCCGGTGCGCGCGCCGGTTTTGTGTGTGCAACCCCTGCGTTGCTTGAAGCGTTGCAGGAGCAACTCGGGCCGTGGACGTTGAGCGGCCCCACACGTCATGTATTGCGACATGCGCTGGCGGACCAGGCATGGCAGTTACAGGCACGTGTGCGCCTGGTGGAGGCGAGCGAACGTCTCGGCGCATTACTTGCGAGACACGGGTGGATGCCTGCTGCGGGTTGTGGATTGTTCCAGTGGTGCCGTGGTGATGACGCCTCGCGCGTACATGGTGCGCTGGCAGAGCGCGGCATTCTCACCCGTCTGTTCGACGCACCACCCAGTTTGCGCTTCGGCCTGCCGCCCGATGAGGCAGCCTTCGCACGCCTCGACCAGGCACTGGCGGAGGTGCTGCCATGACCGCGCGAGTACTGATGGTGCAAGGCTGCACCTCCGATGCCGGCAAGAGCACGCTGGTGACAGCGCTGTGCCGGTGGGCGCTTCGGCGCGGTGTGCGTGTTGCGCCATTCAAGCCGCAGAACATGGCCTTGAATTCAGCGGTGACTGTGGACGGTGGAGAGATCGGGCGAGCGCAGGCGGTGCAGGCACAGGCGTGCAGGCTGGAACCGAGCATCGATTTCAATCCGGTCTTGCTGAAACCGAATAGCGACGTGGGGGCACAGGTGATCGTGCACGGCCATCCCGTTGCCAATATGGATGCGCGCGACTATCACGAGTACAAGCGCCGCGCGTTCGAAGCCGTGATGGCTTCGCATCAGCGACTGGTGAACGCGTACGATGCCGTGATCGTCGAAGGCGCGGGCAGTCCGGCGGAAATCAATCTGCGTGATCGTGACATCGCCAACATGGGCTATGCGGAAGCGGTGGATTGTCCGGTACTGCTGATTGCCGATATCGATCGCGGTGGCGTGTTCGCGCATCTTGTCGGCACGCTCGCTTTGCTATCTCCCAGCGAACGTGCGCGCGTGGTCGGCTTTGTGATCAACCGTTTTCGCGGCGATCTGGCGTTGTTGCAGCCAGGGCTTGATTGGCTCGAACAAGAGACCGGCAAGCCGGTGCTGGGCGTGCTGCCGTATCTGCATGGCCTGCACCTGGAAGCCGAAGACGCCTTGCCACGCGGGCATCTGGACAAATCCGCAGCAGCATTGCGCGTGGTGGTGCCTGCGTTACCACGTATCAGCAACCACACGGATTTCGATGCGCTGCGTGCGCATCCTGATGTTGATCTGCATTTCGTCGGGCCGGGTGAGGCTATCCCGGCGTGTGGCCTCATCATTCTGCCTGGCTCCAAATCCACGCGTGCCGATCTGGCATGGTTGCGTGCGCAAGCTTGGGATGTAGCGATCGCACGGCATTTGCGTTATGGCGGCAAGGTGCTTGGTATCTGCGGCGGTTTGCAGATGCTGGGACATGCCGTGCACGATCCACAGGGTATCGAAGGTGAGCCCGGCTCCAGCGAAGGGTTGGGCTGGCTTGCGTTGGAAACCACGCTGGAGCCGCAAAAGCAGTTGCGTCGCGTGCAGGGCAAGCTCGCTTTTGCCGATGCCGGTGTGCAGGGGTATGAAATCCATTGCGGTGTCAGTCGCGGCGAGGCCCTGGCAAATCCGTTTGCGCAGCTTGATGATGGGCGTTCCGATGGCGCGCTGTCGATGGATGGCCAGGTGATGGGTAGTTACCTGCATGGCTTGTTTGATGATCCGCAGGCGCTATCCGCCTTGCTACGCTGGGCGGGTTTACAGGATGACGTCACCGTCGACGTGCGAGTCTTGCGGGAAAGCAGCATCGAACGGTTGGCGGATGCGGTGGAAGCGCATTTGAATACGCATTTGCTGGCGCAATGGTTATTGGTTTCAGGTTGAGGGCAATTTTGCGATGCAGTTCAATCGATATGCAGATGTAGGTTGGGGTGCAAACCCCAACATTGCCATGCGTGCATACATCGCGATGTTGGGGTTCGCACCCCAACCTACGACAAATGGACGGATCGCATGCGTACCTTGATCCTCGGCGGTGCCCGCTCGGGGAAAAGTGCGTTGGCGGAGCGGCTTGCTGTCGACGGCGGGCGCGCGGTTGCCTACATCGCCACTGCACAAGCGGGCGATGCGGAAATGGCGGTGCGTATCGCGCATCATCGTGAGCGGCGGCCAGGGCAATGGCTGTGCGTGGAAGAGCCGCTGCATCTTGCCGACGTATTGCGGAAATACGCGCGAGAAGATCGCTGCATTCTGGTCGATTGCCTTACGCTATGGCTCAGCAACCTGCTTGGCGATGACGACATGCAAGGTTTCGAGCGCGAGCGTGATCGACTGCTGGAAGTGCTGCCCGGTCTACCCGGCGACGTGCTGATGGTCAGCAACGAAGTCGGCCTCGGCATCGTGCCGCTGGGCGAATTGACACGCCGTTTCGTCGACGAAGCCGGACGCCTGCATCAAGCCATCGCCGCCGTCAGCGAGCGCGTCGTATTCGTTGCAGCTGGTTTACCTCTTGCCCTCAAAGGAACGTTGCCATGAGTCTCGATTGGCTTTCTGCACCCTGCGTTCAACCCGATACCGAATTGGCTGACGCGGCACGTGCGCATCAATTGCAATTGACCAAGCCACCGGGCTCGCTTGGCATGCTGGAGGCGGTAGCGGTCCAGCTTGCCTCGCTGCAGCGCACGGCGCAGCCGGCATTGGATCGCGTATGGATAAGTGTGTTCGCGGCGGACCACGGCGTGGCGGAGGAGGGTGTTTCGGCCTTTCCACAGGTGGTGACCGGCGAGATGGTGCGCAACTTCGCCACTGGCGGCGCGGCGATCAGCGTCCTGGCACGCAGCCTGGATGCGAAGCTGGATGTGGTGAACCTGGGCACGGTGAATGATCCGGGTGAGATTCCTGGTGTGCGCCGCGCGATCATTGCGCCGTCCACGGCAAATTTCTGTCGCGGACCGGCCATGAATGAAGCGCAATTGGAGGCTGCCCTTGCTGCCGGTGCAGACCGCGTGCGTGCAGCGCAAAAGGCGGATGCGCAGTTGTTTATCGGTGGAGAAATGGGTATCGCCAACACCACTTCCGCCGCCGCGTTGGCGAGTGCTTTGCTCGAGGAGCCGCCGTCGTGCCTTGCCGGTGCTGGCACCGGCCTCAATGCAGCGGGCATCCAGCACAAGGTGACTGTGCTTGAACGCGCGTTGGAACTGCATGCCACGGCCAACAACGCGTTGGAACAATTGCGTTGCCTGGGCGGTTTCGAAATCGCTGCACTCGTCGGTGCCTATGTGGCCGCGTCGCAGGCGGGCATCCCCCTGCTGGTGGATGGCTTTATCAGCACGACGGCAGCGCTGGCGGCTGTAACGATCCAGCCGGAGGTGCGCGCATGGCTACTGTTCTCCCATCGTTCGAAAGAACACGGTCACGCGCGGGTACTGAGGGCGCTGCAAGCCGAGCCGCTGATTGACCTTGGAATGCGTCTGGGTGAAGCAAGCGGTGCCGCGACGGCGGTGCCGCTGCTGCGTCTTGCATGCGCCTTGCACAACGGTATGGCGACATTCGAGCAAGCCGGTGTGTCCAATGTCGATTGAACTGCTTCGTCACGGCGATACCGGGCAGCGCAGTTATCGCGGCCAGCTTGACGATGCCTTGAGCGAGTTGGGCTGGTCACAGCTGCGCGCTGCGGTAGAAGGGAATACCTGGGATGGCATTGTTTCGTCATCGTTGCAGCGCTGTGCGTCGTTTGCGCGTGAGTTGTCACAGGTACGCGGCTTGCCGTTGCGTATCGACGCACGGCTTGCTGAATATCACTTCGGCGCATGGCAAGGCGTGCCGATCGAACGCATTGCCGAAGAGCAGGGCGATGCACTGGCGTGCTTCTGGGCTGATCCAGTCAAGCATCCGCCGCCGGGGGGCGAAACCTTCGAGGCGTTTCATGATCGCTTGGGCGCCGCGCTTGATGACATTGCACTGGAATCGGGTGGACGACGCATCCTGGTGATCACGCACGGCGGTGCCATTCGGTTGCTGCGCTGTCGGGTGGAGCAACGCAGTTATGGAGACATGGCTGGCATCGAGGTGCCGCACGCTTCGCTGCATCCTTTGCCTTGGCCCGTCCCGGTATCGGTGTAATGCGCGCCTTGTTGGTGGCGATTGGTTTTCTTACGCGGCTGCCGGTGCCGGCGCATGCGTATGACGATGCGCAGGCCAAAGGTGCGTCGCTGGCTTGGTATCCGCTGGTCGGCGTGTTGATCGGCCTGTTGCTCGGCGTGCAGGCGTGGTTGCTGCGCGACACGCCGGCGATGCTGTCGTCCGCGTTGCTGGTGGCTGCCTGGGTGGTGCTGACCGGTGCCTTGCATCTGGATGGCCTCGCCGATAGTGCCGATGCATGGATCGGCGGCATGGGTGATCGCGAGAAGACACTCGCCATCATGAAAGACCCCCGCTCAGGCCCAGCTGGCGTGGTGGCCCTGATGCTGACGCTGCTGCTGAAGTTTGCCGCGCTGGCGAGCCTGGGGCCGGCACCTTGGGCCGCGCTGTTGCTGGCACCGGTGCTGGCACGCGTTAGTCTTACCGCGTTGTTTCTCACCACACCTTATGTGCGCAGCGGCGGGCTGGGTACGGCGTTGACGGATGCGCCTCGCCGGGCGTGCGGGCTTGCCTTGTTGCTCACCGCGGTGGGGTGCGTGCTGTTTGGCGGGCGAGGTTTGCTGGCTCTTTTGCTCGCGGTGGCGGTATTCGGCCTGTGGCGGCAGGCTTGCGTGAACCGCCTGGGCGGCTGCACGGGCGATACGGCCGGCGCGCTGGCCGAGATGGTGGAAGTGGCGGTATTGGTGGGTTTGGCCGTACGCTGAGCGTCGCCAGATTCGGTTGAAATTGGCGCTTCCATCCCGATAATCACCCGCGGCCATCGACCCCGATGGCGTTTGCGCAGCCTTTTCTATGCCTATCTACGAATTCCAATGCAACGCTTGCGGTCATCGTTTCGACCGTCTGCAGAAACTGTCCGACCCCGATCCTTCCACCTGCCCGAGCTGTGGTGCCGAGCAAGTGCAGCGCCAGCTCAGTGCGCCGCAGTTTCGTCTCGCCGGCGGCGGCTGGTACGAGACCGACTTCAAGAAAGACGGTGATAAGAAGCGCAATCTTGCCGGAGATTCCGGCACCAGCGCGGGCGCGTCGTCGGAAACGAGCGCCAGTCCATCGCCGGCACCTGCACCTGCTCCATCGCCCGCATCGACATCGACGACCTGACGTAGGTTGGGGTGCAAACCCCAACATCGCCATCGCCCACGCATCGTGATGTTGGGGTTTGCACCCCAACCTACGGTGCTACACGGCGCGATGCTGCGGGGAATGCTAAGATTTCGAGCCTTTTCCACGTCAAATTCGCCGCCGCGGCGGCCCGGAGCATCAAGCGCATGCGCACGCATTACTGCGGCCTCATCAACGAGTCGCTGGTCGGCCAGACCGTCACCCTGTGCGGCTGGGTCAATACCCTTCGCCTGCAGAGCCACGTCGCCTTCGTTGACCTGCGCGACCACGAGGGCATCGCCCAGGTGGTGATCGAGCGCGAGAACGCCGATGCGTTTGCCGTCGCCGGCGAGCTGGGTTACGAATATTGCGTGCGCGTCACCGGCAGCATCCGCAAGCGCCTGTCGGCCAACGACAAGCTCAAGACCGGCACGGTGGAGCTGCTGGCGGAGAAAGTGGAGATTCTCAATGCCGCGAAGGATCTGCCGTTCGCGCTGCACGAGAATCCCAACGAGGACATGCGGATGACTTACCGCTACCTCGATCTGCGCCGCCCCGAGATGCAGCACATGATGCGCACGCGCATCAAGCTGGTGCAGACATTGCGCCGCTATCTGGATGCGCGTGGCTTCCAGGACATCGAAACGCCGATCCTCACCAAGGCCACGCCGGAAGGCGCGCGCGATTACCTGGTACCCAGCCGCGTGCATGCAGGGCAGTTCTACGCGCTGCCGCAGTCGCCGCAGCTGTTCAAGCAGATCCTGATGATGGCCGGCTTCGATCGCTACTATCAGATCGCCCGCTGCTTCCGCGACGAAGACCTGCGCGCCGACCGCCAGCCGGAATTCACCCAGCTCGACATGGAATTTGCCTTTGTGCAGGAGCGCGACGTGCAGGATTTCGTCGAGGCGATGATTCGCCACGTGTTCAAGGAAGTGGTGGATGTGGAGCTGGCCGCATCGTTCCCGCGCATGACCTGGGAAGAGGCGATGCGCCGCTACGGCTCGGACAAGCCCGACCTGCGCATTGCGCTGGAACTGGTCGACGTGGCCGACATGCTCAAGCACGTGGAATTCAAGGTATTTGCCGAGCCGGCCAACGATCCGGCCGGCCGCGTCGCTGCGCTGCGCCTGCCGGGCGGTGCCACGCTCAGCCGCAAGGAGATCGACCAGCTCACCGAATACGTTGCCAAGTACGGCGCGAAGGGGCTGGCGTGGATCAAGGTGGAAGATCTGGCCAAGGGTCGTGAGGGCGTGAATTCGCCGGTAGCGAAGTTCCTCGATGATGCAGCGCTGGATGCCGTGCTCAAAGCTACTGGCGCGCAGTCGGGCGACATGGTTTTCCTTGGCGCGGGCAAGTGGAAAGCCGTCACCGATTTCATGGGCGCGTTGCGTCTGAAAGCGGCCAAGGATCGCGGCCTGGTGGAAAACAGCTGGAAACCGCTGTGGGTCACCGACTTCCCGATGTTTGAATACGACGACGAAGAAAAGCGCTTCGTCGCCCTGCATCACCCGTTCACCGCGCCGAAGGTGGACGACATCGCCGATCTGCGCGCCAATGCAGCCGTCGCAGTGAGCCGCGGCTACGACATGGTGCTCAACGGCAACGAAATCGGCGGCGGTTCGATTCGTATCCATCGTCCGGACATGCAGAGTGCGGTGTTCGAGATGCTCGGCATCGCTGCGGAGGAGGCTGAGATGAAGTTCGGCTTCCTGCTCAAGGCGCTGAAGTTCGGCGCGCCGCCGCACGGTGGTATTGCGTTCGGCATCGATCGCGTTGCGGCGCTGATGGCTGGGACCGAATCGATTCGCGACGTGATTGCGTTCCCGAAGACGACCAGCGCGCAGGATTTGATGACCGATGCGCCGTCGGTGGTGAGCGAGATGCAGCTGAAAGAGCTGCATGTCGCAGTGCGGGCCTCGGAATAAGGTTAGATTAGGGCCGTCATTCCCGCGAAAGCGGGAATCCATTTCCGCTCTGCGCTCAAAGGCCATATGGATTCCCGCTTTCGCGGGAATGACGGCCTTCAAGCTTGTCGATCGCCGCGTGATTATCTCTGCATGACCGAACACGTCATCCTGCTGCACGGCCTGTGGATGCGCGGCTTCGCGCTGGGCCTGCTGCATCGCCGCCTGATGGAAGAGGGGTTTCGCGTTCATCGCTTCGACTACATGAGCGTGGCGGCGACCCAGGAGCACATCCTGCGCCGGCTGCACGCGGACATGCTCGATTACGCCCCCGGTCCGGTGCATCTGGTGGGCCACAGCCTGGGTGGTCTGCTTGCCCTGCGTGCCTGCCTGGAGACCAAGGATCTGCCGTCCGGACGCGTCGTCTGCCTTGGTTCACCCCTGAAGGGCAGTGCCGCTGCACGCGCCTTTGCCGGACTTGGGCGCGGTGTCGAGGTGTTGCTCGGCCATAACCGCGAACTGCTGGAATTGGGGCTGGAGGCCTGGAAAGGCCCGCGCGAGGTGGGCGTGATTGCCGGCTGCATGCCGATTGGGCTGGGGGCGATGCTCAGCCCGATTTCCGGCGAGCACGACGGCACGGTAGCGGTGGAAGAGACCCTCGTGCCGGGCCTGGCCGGGCACTGCGTGGTGGAAACCAGCCATACGGGGCTGCTGTTTTCGGCGGAAGTGGCGCGGTTGACGGCGAACTTCCTGCGCGAGGGGGGCTTTGGCCCCCTCTCTCCTGCGGAACTGGTCAAAAAACCGTAGACCCCTCGCGCTAGCCTTTGCCGGGGCGACGAGTACGAGTTTTTCGCCCGCAGGTTGGGGGAGAAGGAAGAGCGATGGCGCAATGCAGTAAAATCCCCTGCTTTCCACTTTCAAACCCAAGCCAGGTATCCCCATGGGTAGAGGCCCGTCCATCGAAGGTCGCAAGAACGCCGAAGACGCCAAGCGCGCCAAGGTGTTCACCAAGCTGATCCGCGAAATCACTGTTGCCACGCGCGCCGGCGTGCCCGACCCGGCGCTCAACCCGCGCCTGCGCACGGCCGTGGACAAGGCGCTGACCGCCAACATGTCCAAGGACACCATCGAGCGCGCGATCAAGCGCGGCTCCGGTGCCGACGGCGGCGCGAAGATGGAAGAGCTGCGCTACGAAGGCTACGGCCCGGGCGGCATCGCGCTGATCATCGAATGTTTCACCGACAACACCGTCCGCACCGTGGCCGATGTGCGCCACGCGCTGACCAAGCACGGCGGCAACCTGGGCACCAGCGGCTCGGTGGCGTTCCAGTTCACGCGTTGCGGCGAGCTGGTGTTCCCCACCAGTGGTGATGAAGCGAAGGAAGAAAAGATTCTGGAAGCCGCGCTCGACGCGGGCGCCGACGACGTGGTCAACGAGCACGGCGAAAGCACGGTGATCTGTGCGCCGGAAAACTTCGAAGCCGTACAGCAGAAATTGCTCGAAGCCGGCCTCGATGCGCAGCACGCGGGTGTGGTGATGCGTCCGAACAACCGCACTGCGGTGTCCGGAGAAACGCTGGAAACACTTACTGATCTGCTTGAAAAACTCGATGGTCTCGACGACGTGAGCGAGGTCTACCACAACGCATTGCTGCCGGCCGAGTGACAGGCTTTCGAGCCACCTCTCCATGATCCGCATCATCGGCATTGATCCTGGCAGCCAGCGCACGGGCATCGGCATCGTGGATGTCGATGCCGCCGGCAAGCTGTCGCATGTTTTTCATGCCGCACTGGTCGTAGCTGGCGAAGAGGATTTCACGCTGCGCCTGAAACGCATCTTCGAAGGCGTGGATGACATCATCTCGACGCATCGTCCGGTGGAGTGCAGCATCGAGCGCGTGTTCATGGCGCGCAATCCCGATTCGGCGCTCAAGCTCGGGCAGGCACGCGGAGCGGCGATCTGCGCGGTGGTGAATCGCGGCATTTCGGTGCACGAATACGCCGCCACCGAAGTGAAGAAGGCCGTGGTCGGTGGTGGCCGCAGCGACAAAACCCAGGTGCAACACATGATCGGTGTACTGCTCGGCCTGAAGGGCCCGATCCAGGCGGATGCGGCCGATGCGCTGGCGATTGCCGTCGCGCATGCGCATACCCGTTCCAGTCTCGAACGCGTGGGCATTCCGCGCATGGCATGGAGACGTCGCCGATGATCGGCCGACTTAGAGGCACACTCATTTCGAAGCAGCCGCCTTGGCTGCTGGTGGAAGTAGGTGGTGTGGGCTATGAACTGGAAGCACCCATGTCCACCATTTACGACCTGCCGCAAACCGGCAAGGAAGTGACGCTGCTTACGCACTACGCGGTGAAGGAAGACAGCGTGGCGCTGTACGGTTTCTTGCATGAATCCGAACGCGCTTCGTTCCGCAATCTGTTGAAGGTCAGCGGCATCGGCGCGAAGACCGCGCTGGCCGTTTTGTCCGGCGTGTCGACACAGGATTTTGCCCGGCTCGTGCAGGCTGGCGACGTGGTTGCGCTCACCAAGATTCCCGGCATCGGCAAGAAGACGGCCGAACGCATCGTGGTGGAGTTGCGCGATCGCGTAGACGGTCTTGGTGCGAGCATGCCGGGCCTTGCCGCTGCGCCGGGTGCACCGGCCGATCCAGCCGCCGAGGCCACCGTGGCGTTGCAGCAGCTTGGCTACAAGCCGGCCGAAGTAAGCCGGCTGGTGCAAAAAGTGGCCGAGCAGGGCGACAGCGCCGAAACCATTATTCGCAAGGCGCTACGCGCCGCACTTGGGAGTTGAACCGTGGGTAGTCATCAAGGAACGGTCGAAGCCGATAGCAAGAAACGACTGGCCGTGCTGGCGCTGGGCGCCATCGGCGTGGTCTACGGCGACATCGGCACGAGTCCGCTCTATACCTTGCAGACCACGCTGAGCTACGAGGGCAAAACCCCGCACCCGGACACTATCTATGGTGTGCTGTCGCTGATCTTTTGGGCGCAGATCATCGTGGTGTCGCTGAAGTACGTGGTGTTCATCATGCGCGCTGACAACAAGGGCGAAGGCGGCATCATGGCGCTGATGGCGTTGGCGCTGCGCGGCGTGGGTGGACAGCCGAAATTGCGTTGGCTGCTCGCGATCATCGGCATTTTCGGTGCGGCGCTGTTCTATGGCGATGGCGTGATCACGCCAGCTATTTCCGTGTTGTCTGCCGTGGAAGGCGTGAAGGTGGCGGCGCCCGGACTTGCGCACTGGGTGATGCCGGTCACTGCCGTCATTCTGTTCTTTCTGTTCGCGCTGCAAAAACATGGCACGGACAAGGTGGGCAAACTGTTCGGTCCGGTGATGGTGGTGTGGTTCATCGTCATCGCGCTGATCGGTTTGTACAACATCCAGCAATACCCGGGTGTGTTGCGCGCGCTTTCTCCGCATTACGGCCTGGAGTTTTTTCAACATCACGGTTGGGGTGCCTTCGTGGCCTTGGGTGGCGTGGTGCTGGCACTGACCGGTGCCGAAGCGCTGTATGCAGACATGGGGCATTTTGGTAAGCACCCCATTCGCATCGCTTGGTTTTATTTCATTTTGCCGGCGCTGGTGCTCAATTATTTTGGCCAGGGTGCGTTGCTGTTGCGTGATCCCAGTGCTATCGACAACCCGTTCTTCAAGGCGGTGCCGTCGGTGTTTCTGTATCCGATGGTCGGCCTGGCTACGGTGGCGACCGTGATTGCGTCGCAAGCGGTGATTTCCGGCGCGTTTTCGATGACGCGTGAAGCCATGTCCCTGGGTTACTCGATGCGTATGCCTGTGGTGCATACCTCGCGCGAAATGTCCGGACAGATTTTCGTGCCGTGGATCAATGCCTTCCTGCTGGTGATGGTGCTGGCAGCAGTGGTGGGCTTCGGCAGCTCCGATGCCTTGAGTGCGGCTTACGGTATCGCCGTGACCGGCACGATGAGCATCACCACCATGCTGGCATTGTTCGTCGCGCGCCATCAGTGGGGCTGGCCCCTGCCGCTGGTGATTCTGGTGGGTGCGATTTTGTTGGTTATCGACCTGTCGTTCTTCGGTGCCAATCTGCTGAAGGTCGAAGCAGGTGGCTGGTTCCCGTTGGTGCTGGGTCTGGGTGTGTTCATCGTGATGACCACCTGGCGTCGCGGCCGCGAGCTGGTGGTGCGCGAGATCAAGCAAGGTGGATTAGCCTTGGCGCCTTTCATCGACAACATCGCCGAGCATCCGCCGCTGCGCGTGCCGGGCACTGCCGTGTTCCTCACTGCCAACCAGAATGCCGTGCCGCATGCGTTGCTGCATAACCTCAAGCACAACAAAGTGCTGCATGAGCGCAATGTCATGCTGACGGTGGAAGTACTGGAAACCCCCGTAGCCGACCCCGGCGAGCGCATCCATCTTTCACCGCTGGGCAGCGACTTCTACAGCCTGGAAATTCGCTTCGGCTTTGCCGAGGACCCGAACATTCCGCTGGCGCTGTCCAAGTGCGCCAAGAGCGGCTTGCCGTTCGACCTGATGGACACCACCTTCTTCCTGTCACGCGAGAACATCGTGGCCGACAAGCGCCGTCCGGGCATGGCGCTGTGGCGCGATCGGCTGTTTGCTTTCATGTCGCGCAACGCGTTGCCGGCGACGGCGTTTTTCCAGATTCCCGGCAATCGCTTGATCGAATTGGGGACGCAGCTGGAGATTTGAGGGCAGGGGCTTCGCCCTTAAACCTCGGCGCTCCGTCATAATCGCCGTATGTCCGATCACCGCATCATCACTGCAGCCTCCCAGCTCGACGACGAAGCGCTCGAGGCGTCGATCCGTCCCAAGCGTCTCAACGAGTATCTGGGCCAGCAGGCAGTGCGCGAGCAGTTGTCGATCTACATCGAGGCGGCGAAAAAGCGTGGTGGTGCGCTTGACCATGTGTTGATCTTCGGGCCACCTGGCCTGGGCAAGACCACGTTGAGTCATGTGATTGCCAATGAGCTGGGTGTCAACATCCGTTCCACCTCCGGCCCGGTGCTGGAGCGTGCCGGTGATCTGGCGGCGCTGCTCACCAATCTCGAAAAGAACGACGTGTTGTTCGTCGACGAAATCCATCGCCTCTCGCCGGTGGTAGAGGAAGTGCTCTATCCGGCGATGGAGGATTTCCAGATCGACATCATGATCGGCGAAGGCCCTGCCGCGCGTTCGATCAAATTGGACTTGCCACCTTTCACCTTGATCGGTGCCACCACGCGCGCAGGTTTGTTGACCGCGCCGTTGCGCGATCGCTTCGGCATCGTGCAGCGCCTGGAGTTCTATTCGCCCGACGAACTCACCGCGATCGTGCGCCGCTCGGCGCGCATTCTTGGTATCCCCTGCGAAGTTGATGGCGCGCAGGAAATCGCGCGCCGCTCGCGTGGCACGCCGCGTATCGCCAACCGCCTGTTGCGTCGCGTGCGCGATTACGCCGAAGTGCGCGCGAATGGTCATATCACGCTGGAGGCGGCGCAGGCGGCGATGAACATGCTCAAAGTCGATGCCGAAGGTTTCGACGAACTCGACCGCCGCCTGCTCACCATCATCATCGAGAACTTCGATGGCGGCCCGGTGGGTGTGGAATCGCTGGCTGCTGCGTTAAGTGAAGATCGCGGCACGCTGGAAGATGTGGTCGAGCCCTACCTGATCCAGCAAGGCTTCCTTATTCGCACGGCGCGCGGACGGATGGCCAGCGCGAAAGCCTGGCGTCACCTTGGGCTCACGCCCCCGCCGCGACAACCGCAGCCGGGTGATCTTTTCAATGGCGGTTCCGATGTCTGAAACAGCTTTTACCTGGCCGGTGCGCGTGTACTGGGAGGACACCGACGCCGGCGGGGTGGTGTACCACGCCAGCTACCTGCGCTTCCTGGAACGCGCCCGCACGGAGTGGTTGCGTGCCCTGGGCGTGGACCAGATGGCGTTCAAACAGGCGACCGGGCTGGCCTTCATGGTGCACCGGATGGAGATCGACTTCCTCAGGCCCGCCCTGCTGGACGATGAACTGACGGTGGCGGTGGAAGTCAAAGATCGTCGTTCAGCCAGTATTCTTTTCGCGCAATCGATTCACCGGGTGGATGGCGCCGTGCTCATCAAGGCGCAGGTACGTGCGGCTTGCGTGGACTTGGCAAGAATGCAGCCCGCCCGGATCCCGGAAGACATCATGGGCCGGATTGCTCGAGGTTGATCCTCACATCCGGTCTTAAGTACTTGAGATAGCCCTATGCGGTGGAGAGCCCCCAAGCCATGAACGGTGGATTGAACGTTTTCGAGATCGTTTCGGACGCAAGCTGGCCAGTAAAACTGGTGATGCTGGCGTTGCTGGTGTTCTCCTTCCTGTCCTGGGTGATCATCATCCGCAAGTACGCGCAGTTGAAGGCGGCGATGAACAACGCCGAATCCTTCGAGGAGCGCTTCTGGTCGGGCGCCGACCTCGCGCAACTGTTCCGCGAAGTCAGCAACAACGGTGGCGACACCGGCGGCATGGAAAGCATCTTCGAGTCGGGCTTTCGTGAATTCGTGCGCCAGCGCCAGCGTCGCGGCGCCGACGTGCGCACCGTGATCGAAGGCTCCGAGCGTGCCATGCGCGTGGCCGGCACCAAGGAGATCGGCCTGCTCGAGCGCAACCTGGAATTCCTTGCCAACGTCGGTTCCATCAGCCCCTACGTGGGCTTGTTCGGTACCGTGTGGGGCATCATGGGCGCCTTCCAGGGCCTGGGTGAAATGAAGGACGTCACCATCGCCGTGGTGGCGCCGCACATCTCCGAAGCGTTGATTGCCACCGCGATGGGCCTGTTCGCCGCGATCCCGGCGGTATGGGCTTACAACCGCTACGCCAACAAGGTGGAGCGTGTCGCCTCGCGCTACGAAGTGTTCCAGGAAGAGTTCTCCTCGGTACTGCAGCGGCAGATCCAGATCGACGACAATCACTAAGAGGCCGCGACCATGCTCAGCTCCGCGCGCCATAAGCGTTTAAAGCTCAAATCCGAAATCAACGTCGTGCCTTACATCGACGTGATGCTCGTGCTGCTGATCATCTTCATGGTCACCGCGCCGATGCTCAACGCCAACGTCGACGTCAACTTGCCGCAAGCCAACGCCAAGTCGCTGCAGGACAAGAAAGAACCGGTGATTGTTTCGGTCGATACCCAAGGCCAGATGTATCTCACCCTGGGCACCAGCAAAAAGGAACCCATCGACGCCGATGCGCTGAAGGTGAAGGTCGGCGCGTTCGTCAAGCAGAATCCGGATGTGAGCGTGCTGGTCGCGGGCGATCGCAACGGCAAGTATGACGGCGTGTACCAGGTGCTGGCCTTGTTGCAGCAGGCTGGCGTGGCCAAGGTCGGTTTGATGAGTGCGCCGGAGTCAGGCAGCCCGAATGCGAATGGACGACCGTAATTCGAAGGGCACGCCGCTCGCGGTCGCGCTGTCGGCGGTACTCCATCTTGGTATCGTGGCCTTCCTGTTTCTGGCCATGCTGTCTTGTACCTCGTACGAGAAGTTTCTCAGTGTGCTGCATCTGCCCAACCCAATCACCTGTACGCCGCCGCCACTGCAGCTCAGCGGTCCGGTGATCGAGGCCACGCTGATCGGCAATACCGCTGCGCCACCGCCGAAATCAGAGAAGGTGAAGCCGATACCGAACACGGTGCCGCCACCGCCCTCCGTACCGCCGCCGCCACCCCCGCCGATGCAGCAACCCAAGCCGAGCCAGCTGCCACCGCCACCGGAGCATCCGGACGTGGTGGATCAGGAGCGCGTGGTACAGGATGCCTTGCAAAAGGCCGAGAACGCCAAGAAAGAACAGGAAGAAAAAGAGCGTCAGCGTCAGGCTGAGTTGGACGCCCAGGCGGCCAAGAAGAAAGCCGAGCAGGAAAAGGTGGATGAGATGTTCAAGCAGCTCGACGCCGCCTCCGCGCAAACGCAAAAGGCTGCCAACAAGGCCAAGCAGGCCAAACAGCAGCTTGAGGATCAAAAGAATGCGCAGTTGAACGGGCTGGAAAACCTGCCTGACGCCGCGCAGCGCCAGACCGGCAACAACTCCAACAGCACGCTCTTGTCGCAATACATGGCCGCAGTTCAGAACGCCGTCACGCAGAATTGGATCAGGCCGGATAACATGCCAAACGCTCCATGCGTGGTTCACATCGTGCAAATTCCTGGTGGCCAAGTGCTGAGCGCCAAGGCATCACCCAACTGCCCGTATGATGCAGCCGGCAAGAAATCCGTAGAGGATGCCGTGTTACGCGCGCAACCGCTGCCTTACCAGGGTTTCGAAAGCGTGTTCCGGCGCGAAATCGACTTCACCTTCATTCCGCAGTGAGCAAGTTCCCATGCGCAGATCATCCCGATCGTTATTGACCCTCGCCCTGCTGCTGATCGCAGCGCTGGTGACGGGGCCCGCCTTTGGCCAGGCGCTGAACGTGCAGATTGTCGGCGGCACCAAGTCGGCCACGCCGATCGCCGTGGTGCCGTTTGCCCAGCAGGGCGCGCCGCTGCCCACCGACGTTGCCGACGTCATTCGCAACGACCTCAACCGCTGCGGCAAATTCCGCTCGCTGGCGGTCAGCGAAATCGTTGAGCAGCCCACCCAGGGTTCGGACATCAAGTTCGCTACCTGGCGTTTGCTCAAGCAGGATTACATCGTGATCGGCCGCATCAAGGATGCCGGCAATGGCATGGTGACGGTGGAATACGAGCTGTGGGACGTCAACCGCCAGCAACGCCTGCTGGGTGAGGCCATGTCGCCGGCTGCCACCAGCGATCTGCGCAGCGTCGCGCATCAGATCGCCGACAAAATCTTCCAGCAGATCACTGGCATCCCCGGCGCTTTCTGGACGCGCATCGCCTACGTGACCATGGTGGGTAGCGGCAACAACGCCACCTATTCGCTGATCGTGGCCGATTCGGATGGCTACAACCCGCAGGTGGTGGCGCGCTCGCATGAGGCATTGCTGTCGCCCAAGTGGTCGCCGGATGGCACGCGCATTGCCTACGTGTCGTTCGAAAGCGGCAACTCGGCGATCTACATCCAGAACATCACCACCGGTGCCCGACAGCTGATTTCAGGTCGTGCCAAGGGCATCAACGGTGCGCCTGCCTGGTCGCCCGACGGTACCAAGCTGGCGCTTGCGCTTTCTTATACCGGTAACCCAGAGATCTACGTGATGGACCTGGGTTCTCGTCAGGAAACCCGCCTGACCCGCAGCCTTGCCATCAATACCGAGCCGGTCTGGGCGCCGGATGGCCAGAGCGTCTACTTCACCTCCGACCGGTCCGGCAAGCCGCAGATCTATCGCGTTTCTGCGAGCGGGGGCACGCCTGAGCGCATCAGCTTCCAGGGACAGCAGAATCTGGACTCCGCGATCAGCTATGACGGCAAGCAGATTGCCATGGTGCAGGCCAACGGGAACGTGTATCGTATCGCCATCATGGACCAGAGCCTCGGTGGGCAGGTGCGCTTCATCTCACCCGGTCCGATTGACGAATCGCCAAGCTTCGCGCCGAACGCCAGCATGTTGATCTACGCCGCCACCGATGGAACCCGAGACGTGCTTTACGCCGTATCGAACGACGGCCTGGTGCGTCAGCGCCTGGCGCTTGCAGACGGCGACGTCCGTGAGCCGGCCTGGGGACCCTATCGCAAGCAATAATGTAACCCCGTCGCAAGCCTTCAAGGCTTGCGGCTGGAAGACCCGAGGAGGGGCCGGAGCATGCGAATGTTCCGGTCGGGCGTGACCGTTTGCCATGTCTGTTTTGGTGGCCTCTGCAGTACAATGCGTGGCCGTAGTTTGTAGAAGCAAGAAAAAACAAAACAACAGCCGGCCCACCGGCGACGACTGACCCGTAACCGCAATCGTCATTGACTGTCGGAAATCAAACCCGTTTGAAGGAACGTCACCATGAATAAGACCGTTCGTATCGCCCTGGTCGCCCTGCTCTGTGTCGGTGCGGCCGCTTGCTCCAAGAAGCAGGAAGTGAAGCCTCAGCCGCAGCAGCAGGAAACCCAGCAGGAAGCCCCTGCCCAGACCGGTGAGCACAAGTACACCGCCGCTGACCTCGACACCGATGCCTGCCTGAAGGTCCGCACCATTTACTTCGATTTCGACAAGGACGAAGTGAAGCCGGAGTTCCAGCAGTACATGCAGTGCCACGCCAAGTTCCTGCAGGACGTGCCGACCGCTCGCATGCGCCTGGAAGGCAATGCCGACGAGCGCGGTACGCGTGAATACAACCTGGGCCTGGGCGAGCGTCGTGGTAACGCCGTGTCCAGCGGCCTGCAGGCCAATGGCGCGTCCTCCAGCCAGATCAGCGTGATCAGCTACGGCAAAGAGAAGCCGGTGTGCCGTGAGCACAACGAAGATTGCTGGAGCAAGAACCGTCGCGTCGAAATCGTCTACACCGCGACATAATGGTGTGTTGGTTGGCTAATCGCTTCATGGCCAATCTCAGCATGGCGGGCGCCTTGGCGTCCGCCATGCTGTTTATGGCACCTGCACACGCTCAGAACTCTCCCATGAGCCTGGCCGACCGCGTTGCGCGCCTCGAGCAGCAACAGCAGAACCAGGATCAGAACAAGGTCAACCAGCTCAATCAGCTGCAGCAAATGCAGCAGACGATGCAGCAGATGCAAGGCCAGATCGAAGAACTGCAACATCAAGTGCAGCAGTTGCAGGATCAGAGCAAGGCCCAGTACTCCGATCTTGATAGCCGCGTCGGCCGCCTTGAAAAACAGGGCAGCGCCAACCCGGCACCGTCGTCAAGCGCGCCCCCTGCGGCGAGTGCATCAACACCCGGCACCGCGGCTTCCGCCGCCGCGCCACCCGCAGCCTCCGCGCCTGCGGCCCCGGCCGAATCGGCAGCCGAGAAGGCAGCCGCGCTCAATGCATACAACACCGCATTCAAATCCTTGCGCGCCGGCGATTACGTCTCGTCATCGCGCGGGTTTCGTGAGTTCATCCAGAAATACCCCAACGACGGGCTGACGTCGAATGCGTTCTATTGGCTGGGTGAGTCTTACTACGCCACGACCAACTACCAGGTGGCCGTGGAAGCCTTCAAGCGTCTGCTGAGCCAATATCCGCAAAGCGAAAAAGCACCGGATGCCACGCTCAAGCTCGGCTATAGCCAGTTGGAAATGAAGCAGACGGATGCCGGCATCGCCACGCTCAAGTCGGTGGTGAGCAAGTATCCCAATTCCAATGCGGCCAAATTGGCCCAGGAACGCCTGCGGCGTCTCTCGCAGCAGACCACTCGGTGAAGGCTTAGGTAGTGAGCGGCAGTCCGGTAAACGTGGAAACCGCCACGCCGGCCGAACCTGCGGCCGAGCGCTTGCGCATTACCGAAATCTTCCATTCGATCCAGGGCGAAGCCGATGCCATTGGCTGGCGCACGGTCTTCGTGCGCCTTACCGGCTGTCCGTTGCGTTGTGTGTGGTGCGATACCGAGTATTCGTTCTACGGCGGCAACTGGCGTGATATGGACGACATACTTGCTGAGGTGGCATCGCATGGCGCTTCGCACGTGTGCGTCACCGGCGGCGAACCGCTGGCGCAAAAACGCTGCCTGACCTTGCTGCGCAAGCTGTGCGACGCCGGCTATGAAGTATCACTGGAAACATCTGGCGCGCTGGATGTTTCCGCCGTCGATCCGCGCGTGCGCAAGGTGATGGATCTGAAGGCGCCCGATTCCGGCGAAGCCAAGCGCAACCTCTGGTCCAACCTCGATCATCTGCTGCCCCACGATCAAGTGAAGATCGTGATCGCCAGCCGTGCCGATTACGAGTGGGCACGCAGCGTGGTGGCCGAACATCACATCGATCGGCGCTGCATGGTGCTGTTCTCACCTGTGCACGGCGCGATCGAACCGCGTGCGCTGGCCGAGTGGATCATCGAAGACAAATTGCCGGTGCGTTTTCAACTGCAGTTGCACAAGCTGCTGTGGAATGATGCGCCAGGGCATTGACGCAGAAGTTTCCATGGTCGTCATTCCCGCGAAAGCGGGAATCCATTTGCTCTGATGCAAAAGCAAAGATGGATTCCCGCTTTCGCGGGAATGACGGCCATGAAGGTATGTATTTACATCAGGAATTCCCATGAGCAACCGCAAAGCCGTCATCCTCGTTTCCGGAGGCATGGACTCCGCCGTCACCATCGCCATCGCACGCGAACAGGGCTATCAAGTACACGCATTGAGCGTGGCCTATGGTCAGCGTCACAGCTCCGAGCTGGATGCCGCCGCGCGCGTTGCGCGCATGCTCGGTGCCGTCGAACACAAGACGGTGCACGTTGATCTGCGCAGCATCGGCGGCTCGGCGCTCACGGCAGACATCGACGTGCCGGAGCAGGGCGGCGACGGCATACCTGTCACTTATGTGCCGGCGCGCAACACCATCATGCTGTCGATAGCGCTGGGCTGGGCCGAAGTGCTCGGTTCCACCGACATCTGGTGCGGCGTCAACGCCGTGGATTACTCCGGTTACCCCGACTGCCGTCCGGCTTTCGTCGAAGCCTTCGAACAACTGGCCAACGTAGCTACCAAGGCTGGTGTGGAAGGTGCGGGCATCCACATCCATGCACCGTTAATGGCCATGAGCAAGGCCGACATCGCTCGCGAAGGCCATCGCCTGGGTGTGGATTTCTCCGCTACCGTCAGCTGCTACCAGGCCGATGGCGAAGGCCGCGCCTGCGGCCGCTGCGACGCCTGCCGCCTGCGCGAGCAAGGCTTCCACGATGCTGGCCTACCCGATCCCACCCGCTACGCCTGAGAAATCGCCGAAACTGGCTGCATCGCTTGTGCCGCAGCCGTCCAGACCCTAAAATTACCAGCTTACTTTTTTCCGGGCCGTTAGCTCAGCCGGTAGAGCAGCGGACTTTTAATCCGTTGGTCGACAGTTCGAATCTGTCACGGCCCACCAACATCAAACCCGCAAGGTGCATAGGCCCTTGCGGGTTTCTTTTTGTCCGAAATGTTTAGCGCGTGCATGGCACACGACATCTTGGCGGCTGCATGGGAAGAATCCATTGGCAAAGTACTGCGCGAAGCCCAGTAAGTTACTGCCGCTCGCTATTTCTTCGTGCGATGTGTGCGACAGGGCGTTGGCATTACCAATGCACCATCACCCCGACATTGGCGCCCACTTCCCTTCGCCCTGCGTTGCCGCTGAAGTCATAGCTGAGCGAGCCATACACGTTGACGCGTCGTGTCATCTGTACCTTGGCGCCGAATTTCATCTCACCCCACGTGCCTTTCAGATTGGAGTGGAACGATACATCGCCATCGTCAGTGGGGTAAGTCGTGCGCGGGCTGGCGCGAAACTCATGCCAGGCGTTCAAGGCAAACCACCAATTCATGCCACCTAAAGTGCCTTCATGCGGTGTATTGGCCAACTGCACACCGATACGTGCAGCCAGTGAACCTACATTGCCGAATTGCACCGTTTCGAAATCATTGCTGGTGCCGTCAAGGCGCAGGTGCTGGTAGATCACTTGCGCTTGCGGTTGCAGCGTCAACGCGGGTGTCAGATCGAACTGGCGCCAGCTACCTTCGAACGATGCGCCCAATCCGGTGGCACGTGTGGAAAGATTTTCCACATCTTCGCTGGAGGTAATGCGTGCCGAGTCGTATCTGGTCGCTTGCAGTACACCGTCGACATAACTGCCGTCGTGGCCGTAATGCGTCCAGTAGACGGCGGCAGATGCCGCGTCGACACGATTGGTGCCGGCGGTGATGTTGCCAGTTATCAGTCCATCATGCGTGACTTTCGACGACAGATGGCCAAAGGAGCCGTAGATGCCCGCGTCATCATGCGGTGTGCCTTCATCGCCATTTCGATAGAGATGTGCACCTATTTGCACCGCAGCCAGGCTGTAATCGAACAGCGGACCGTTACCGGTGAGGCCGGTGCCCGATTGTTTGCCGCTTATCCCAAATACTCGCGCCCACACGGCAGGATCTGGCTGGCTGGCGGATGACGCTGATGCCTCATCGCCATACTGGCTGCCCACGCGGTCGTGCAGCGAACCAAGGAACGCGCGGCCCAGCTGCAGCATGTCGGAAGGCAGTGCGGTATTCAGCGAAACTTCGCGGTTGTAAATGGGCTTCTCAGGTACTGGTGTAGGCGTAGGCGTTGGAGCAGGTGTGGGAGTGGGTGTAGGCGTTGGAGCAGGTGTTGGTGTGGGAGTAGGTGTAGGCGTTGGAGCAGGTGTTGGTGTGGGAGTAGGCGTCGGTGTTGGAGCAGGTGTTGGCGTGGGAGTAGGCGTCGGTGTTGGAGCAGGTGTTGGCGTGGGAGTGGGCGTAGGCGTTGGAGCAGGTGTTGGCGTGGGAGTAGGTGTTGGAGTTGGAGTTGGAGTAGGTGTGGGTGCAGGCGTCGGTGTTGGAGTCGGCGCTGGTGCGGGCACGGGCACTGCATCACGCAGATACCAATTGTCCGGCGCAGTACCGTCCACCGCACTGCGAAACAGATCGAATTCGTAAGGTCCACGCACCAGCGGCCCACCGGAGAGCGCGAACGAACGCGGAAATGTGCTGGCACCATGGATGGCTTGCACCACCAAAATGCCATTGCCCAGGGTCAGGTCGGCGTTGCCCGTTGCATTGATCACCAGGGCTTGTATGCCGATGGCCGCCTCGGCATTTTTGCCATCGAGAAGAATCTTGTCCGAACTGGTTTCGCTATCGCCGAGCGTGGTGTTGAGCGTAATGCTGCCGGGGCCGAGGCTGGACAGCGAGCCAGTAACGGTCAGTGTTTTATATACGCCACCGGGTTGGAAGAAGATGCTGCCGCCATTGGAAACGTCGCCGTTGATAAGCGAGTCAGCCGTCATCCGCCATTGGCTGCTCGGATCAATAGTGAGTTTGTTGACATTGCTGATGGCGCCTACAAGCTCGCTGCCATTATTCAATGCAACATCGACGAAACTTGGGCCGCCAGGTGTATACGCATAGGCGTTATTGCGAACAATGATATTGCCAAGCAGCAGCGACTTGTCGGCAGTAAGCGTGGCATTACCGGGCGAGCCGGCGGTGTTCCCCGAATCGGGCACATCCTGCACTTCCATCGCGATTCCAGTGGCTGCTTCAACATTGGATTCATCCAACTGTATGTTGGCGGTGCCGCCATAGACATTGATGGCGTTGCCGGTGGCGGCAGTACCTGGCATGTCGCCCGTCGCAGGAATCGTGGTCAGTGTGCTGTTTATGATGGAGGCGTTGTTGGTAACGCCAGTACCTAGTGAATAGGACGACAGCGCAGCAGCGCCTATTCCTTTACCCGTGGCAACGACGCCGGTTGCGTCGATCGCGCCACCATCGCGCATGATCATCGCGCTGCTGTTTTGACCGTTGGCAATGATATTGCCTGTATTTAGCATCACCAGCGTGCCTGAGTCATTCGACGCAACGCCGGACGAAACATTGCTGACGATGCTGAAATTGTCGGCGTTGACCAGTGCGCTATCGAATGCATTGACGCCGAGCGCATTGTTGCCGGATGTGGCGATGCCAATGTCGTTGGCTGTTACTGTTGTGCCCGGGCCGCTTGCGAATAAGCCTGCTGCGTTATTGCTGCTGACCGCAATGGAAGGCGCAACACCTAAACTACTTTTGCCAAGCGTGACATTGGCGCCATTTTCGGCAACGACACCATTGGCCTCGGTGGTTCCAAACGCCGTGTTGATGGTGATGGCCGTTGCAGTGACTTGCGTACCGGAACCTATCGCGACAATGCCGGCTGCGCCGTTGGCATAAGTGTCGATGTTGAGTCGCGCCCCGTTTTGAGTGGTGTCTCCAGTAAGTGACATATGGGCGCCGCTTTCCGCATCTGCGCCGTAGGCATTGATGCCAGAGGTGGAGATACTGCTTAACGTTGCAGTGATGGCGCTAGGACCGGAAGCGCCCGTGCCTGTGGCATACAGGATCGTGCCTAAGGGTCCGGCATCAGCGCTTGAGTAGGTTAATGAGGGAAGCTGTGGCGATGGAAGATTCTTCACCTCGCCATTTGCAGCCACTACTTGCTGAGCCCTCACCGTCTGCAGCGCGTTCAAAATAAGCAGCGTGAGCAGGCATGGCATCATCATGCGCTGGCGTGCCGAACGAGGCGGCACGCTTTTCGTTTCAAGCGCATGAGTGGTGGAGTGCAAGAGATGCGCGATGGGCGCAGTCATACGGCATGCTTGCCACTTCATCACATGGCACGCAGCAAATCCGGGAAGAAGCAAGGGCGGAGAATCAGAGACGCCCTTGCTTTTATCGCGCAGCAACCGTTTCCGTGAGTCGCTCATAACCCCTTTCCCCTTGGGGCCAACGATCGCGGCATCCTTTCAATGCAATGGTGAAAACGAAGTCAAATATTGACGTTGGGCACCGTCGACGCAGTGGTTGGCGTGATCGGGAGATTCAATATCCTGGCCGCTTTAGCGGGACAGCAGCCGGTTTAAGACTGATCCCCGGCATCGTCCCTTCGTGACGCAGACGGATGCCACCGCAACTTCAACCGCTCCATCGCTAGCGGTACGAGCGACAGTAGCGCCAGCACGCCAAGCGGTGTGATCACGCTTGGATCAAAAATCAGTCCGAATCCCACTTTCTGTCCATGGGCGAGCGCATGCCCCAGGCCAGCACCTATCGATGTTTCGAATATCAGCATGACCGTACCGCCGAACCAGGTGGCGCCGAGGAACAACCACAAGGAGCAGCGCAACCAGGCGAGTGCCATGGTGACCAGGCCAAACGGCGCCACGGGCACCAGGCGTAGAAATAGCGTGTAGGCCACGGGATGGCGTTCGAAGCCGTGATGCAGTTTCGCTGCGATCGCAGGCGGGTGTTTGCTGCCGACGCCGAAGGCGTATCGGCTGGCAAGAAACAAAATGAGCGAGCCCAGGGTGAGCCCGATCGACGAATAAGTGGTGCCCTCGACGACACCAAAGGCGAATCCGCCGGCCAGGATCAGCACGATGGTGACAGGAATGCCGGTACAGGTCGCCAGGATCAACAGGCCGATGTAGACGAGCCGGCTCACCCACGGATGCTCGGCGATATCCGTGTGCATTTGATGTTGATGGGCGACGAGTTGCTCGGGGTGCATGCGATCGAAAACCCCCGACACCAGCAGCACGATGCCCGCTGCAATCAGCAGCAGCAGCGGCAACGCAGCACGCAGGCGGTTCAATAGCTTTCCCCGCGCGCGCCATAGGCGGCCAGTACGCTGCGCGCTTCTTCGCGCAGGATGTCGCGGCGTACGGTGATGCCGCGGCGTTCCAGCTCGCCGACCCAGTCAGCGGGCAGGGGGCCTTCGTCGAATTCCGTCAGCGATTCCACGTCTTCGCCGCGGGCACCAATCAGCAAGGTGTCAATGCCGGCCCAGAAGGTGGCGCCATAGCACTGGCAGCAGGGCTGTGCGCTGGTGGCGAGGGTGTAGTGGCCGCCTTGTTCATTCAATCGATAGCTGGCCAGACGCTGCTGGGCGGCCATATAGGCCAGCATTTCCGCATGGGCTACCGAACAGGTTTGCGGGATGACACGGTTGGCCGCCGCCGCGATCAGCCGTCCATGTTCATCAAACACAGCCGCACCGAAGGGGCCACCCTGGCCGTGTTCGATATTGCGCTGCGACAGCTCGATGGCCAGTCCTACACGCTCTTCGTCCGTGAGATAGCGTCGACTGGTGTCGGCGACGTCCTCGATCCACGGTGGCAGGGTGAGGTGGATCTGCAGCGGCAGCATCATGCCGAGAGCCTGCCCACGGCCTCGGCGCAGCCCGCGCCGGGCCGGTTTGCCCGTCGGACGGTGTCCTCACTCAGTTGTGTATCGACATACACGCCTTCGTTCCTCCTTGCCCCACAGTCGAACAGATCCCGGCGCGGGCCACGCCGAGACCGCAGGCAGGCTCTCAGCCCGCCTGTTTGGCCCAGGTGTCGCGCAGGGTAACAGCACGGTTGAACACGGGGGCCTCAGGCCGGTGATCCCGGCGGTCGGCAACAAAGTAGCCGAGACGCTCGAACTGGTAGTGCTGCTCCGGGCCAGCCTTGGCCGCGGACGGTTCCAGCCAACCGCGCACGATGCGCTTGGCATCCGGATTGATGTGTTCGATCCAGGTTTTGCCGTCGCTCTCGTCGTCCGGGGTGGGCACGTTGAAGAGGCGGTCGTACAGGCGGATTTCCGTAGCGACGCCATGCTTGGCGCTGACCCAGTGGATGGTGCCTTTGACTTTGCGCTCGGCGCCCGGCATGCCGGAGCGGGAGTCGAGGTCGAGGGTGCAATGCACTTCGCTGACGTTACCGTCGGCAGCCTTGATCACCTCGACGCATTTCACGATGCCAACACCGCGCAGGCGTACTTCGCCATCGGGTTTGAGGCGATGGAAGCCCTTCGGCGGCACTTCGGCGAAATCCTCACGCTCGATCCACAGCTCGCGCGAGAACGGTACATGACGCGTGCCGAAGCTTTCGTCCTTGGGGTGGTTGGAGAAGGTGAGGGATTCTTCGTGATCGTCCGGCAGGTTGGTGATCACCAGCTTGAGCGGATCGATCACGGCCATACGACGCGGCGCGGTCGCGTCGAGGTCTTCGCGCACGCAATTCTCGAGAATCGCATAGTCGATCACGCTGTTCTGCTTGCTGACGCCCAGGCGCTCGATCAGCAGGCGGATGCCGCCCGCGGTGAAGCCGCGGCGGCGCAGGCCGCGCAGGGTGTTCATGCGCGGGTCGTCCCAGCCATCGACCAATCCTTCGTTCACCAGCTGCGCCAGCTTGCGCTTGCTGGTGATCATGTAGCTCAGATTGAGGCGGGAGAACTCGATCTGGCGCGGCTTGGCCGGCTCGGTCTTGAAACCGGCGTCGCGCATGTGCTGCCACAGCTCCGGGTGGTTGGGCAGGTCCACTTTGTCCACGAACCAGTCGTAGAGCGGGCGGTGATCTTCGAACTCCAGCGTGCAGAGCGAATGGGTGATGCCTTCCAGCGCATCCGACAGGCAATGCGCGTAGTCGTACATCGGGTAGATCGGCCAGGTATCGCCGGTGTTCTGGTGGGTGACCTTGCGGATGCGATAGATGGCCGGGTCGCGCATGTTCATGTTGCCGGAGGCCATGTCGATCTTGGCGCGCAGCGTCTTGCTGCCATCCGGAAATTCGCCGGCGCGGACGCGGCGGAACAGGTCCAGGTTTTCCTCGACGCTGCGATCGCGGAAGGGCGAGTTGCGGCCCGGCTCGGTGAGGGTGCCGCGGTACTCGCGCATCTCATCGGCGGTGAGGTCGTCCACGTAGGCGTGGCCGTCCTGGATCAGCTTGAGTGCGGCGCGGTAGAGCACCTCGAAGTAGTCGGAGGCATGGCGCAGGTCGTGCCATTCGTAGCCGAGCCAGCGTACGTCATCTTTAATGCCCTCGACGAACTCCGGGTCTTCCTTGCCAGGGTTGGTGTCGTCCAGGCGCAGGTTGCACCAACCGGCAAACTCGCGGGCGATGCCGAAATCCAGGCAGATCGCCTTGGCATGGCCGATGTGGAGATAGCCGTTGGGTTCCGGCGGAAAGCGCGTGCGGATGGCAGTGTGCTTGCCTGACCCCAAGTCCTCGCGAATGATTTGGCGGATGAAATCACGCGGCGCGTCGGTCTCGGAAGTTACGGCAGGCGTGGCGGCAGCGGACGAGGTGGACATCGGATCAAGACTTCGCAGGAGCGGGAGCCCCCAAGTTTAACCGCTTGAAGGATTTGCGTAACTCTGCGCAGGTTAGGGCGCAAACTCCAACCTCGCCATGCACGGATCACTCATTGGCGTGCCGCTGCCAGCGCCAGGTAGTGCTGATGCAGCGCGGCAACCTGCGGCTCAAGCGCGGATTCCGGCCCGCTGTTGTCGATGACGTCGTCTGCCAGTGCCAGGCGCGTAGTGCGCGAAGCCTGCGTGGCGAGGATGCGCATGGCCAGGTCCTCATCCATGCCATCGCGCTGCATCAGTCGCTGCAATTGAGTGGCCTCCGGTATGTCCGCCACCACGATGCGGTCCACCCAGCGGTAATGTCCGATGTTCTCGGCCAGCAGGGGAATGGCCAGCATGACGTAGGGGCCTTCATCCGCTTGCACCTGTTCCAGCATCCATTGCCGTATGCGTGGATGCACGATGGCTTCCAGCGTTTTGCGGGCCGAGGGATCGGCAAACACGCGCTCGCGCATACGCGGCCGATCCAGGCGCCCGTGCGAATCCAGCATCTCGCTGCCGAACGCATCCACGATCGCTGCCAACCCATCGCTGCCTTGCTGCACCACCACCCGCGATGCCTGGTCGGCGTCATACACGTGCACGCCGTGCGCCTTGAAACGCTCCTCTACTGCGCTCTTGCCGGCGGCGATACCGCCGGTGAGGGCCACCGTAAACGGCTTGCCCTTGCTCATCGCATTCCAGTGAAGCTCATATAGGCGTGCCAGAGCTGTTCGCCCGCGACGAACCACACCCAACCCGCCATGGCGATAAACGGACCGAACGGCATCGGCACCTCCCGCCCATGCTTGCGCAGAGCGATCAGCGTGCCACCGACCAGTGCGCCGATCAGCGAGGAAAGCAGGATGGTCGGCAGCAGCGCCATCGGACCCATCCAGGCGCCGAGTGCGGCAAGCAGTTTGAAATCCCCAAAACCCATGCCTTCCTTGCCGGTGAGGAGTTTGAACAGCCAGTACACACTCCAGAGGCTGAGATAACCGATCGCCGCCCCGAGGATGGAGGCCGGAGCCGCCACGAACACATGGATCAGGCTCAGCAGCAAACCGGCCCAAAGCAAGGGCAGGGTGATCTGGTCCGGCAGCAATTGCGTGCGGAAATCGATGCCGGATAGCGCAACCAGCGCCCAGGTAAGGAACAGCCCCGCCAAGCCAGTCCAGGTAGGGCCGAATTTCCAGATGACGATGGCGCTGAGAATACCCGTCAGTAATTCAATCAGCGGATACTGGATCGAGATGGGCGCCTGGCAGTAGCGGCAGCGACCGCGCAGCAGCAGCCAGCCGAGTACCGGAATGTTGTCGTGCACCGCCAACGGATGCTTGCAGTGCGGGCAGTGCGACCCCTCACGCACAAGGCCTGGCGGCATGGATTCCGCCGGCAACTCCAACCCCAGCACTTCATGTGCCTCCCGCTGCCACAAAGCATCCAGCCGAGCCGGCAGTCGCAGAATCACCACATTGAGAAAGCTGCCCACGATCAGGCCCAGCACGCCTGCGATAACGATCCAGACTGTCAGCGGCAAATCGGGCATGCATGAACCATAGGTATGAAAACGCGCCACATTATCGCCGCTTGGCGGCAATGATGTGGCGCGTGTGTATGGGGCAGGATTAGAACGTGCCGGCGAGCTTGAAGATGGGCAGGTAGAGAGCAACGACGATACCGCCCACCACCGTGCCCAGGATCACCATCATCAGCGGTTCGAGCAAAGAGGCAAGCGAATCGACCGCGTTACTGACTTCCTCTTCGTAGAACTCGGCACATTTGAACAGCATGGCATCCAACGCACCGGACTCCTCACCAATGGCGACCATTTGCACGACCATGTTCGGGAAGAGGCCAGTCTGGCGCATGGATAGCTGCAACTGGTGACCGACGGCGATATCGTCGCGCATCTGATGCACGGCGTCGGCGTAGACAATGCTGCCGGTGGCGCCCGCCACGGCGTCCATCGCTTCCACCAGTGGTACGCCCGCACGGAACGTAACGCCCAGGGTACGTGAGAATCGAGCGATGGCCGACTGGCGGAGAATGTTGCCCATGACCGGGAGCTTGAGCGACAAACGGTCCAGGAAGTGGGCAAATTTTACCGATCGCTTCTTGGCCATGACGAGCGCCACGATGCCGCCGATAAGGCCTCCGAACACGATGTACCAGTATTCCTGCATGAACGCCGACATCGTTACAAGCAACTGTGTGGGCGCCGGCAGTTCTGCGCCCGCATCTTTAAATGTCTTCGCAAAAACCGGCACTACGAACAGCAGCATGATCATGATCACGGCGGCGGCCACAACCATCACCATGATGGGATAGAAGAGCGCCTTCTTGATCTTGCCCTTGATGGCCTCGGTTTTTTCCTTGTAGGTGGCTACGGTGTCGAGAATCGTATCGAGCACACCGGCCGATTCACCGGCGCGCACCAAGTTGCGGTAAAGCTCGTCGAATTGCACAGGATATTGGCCGAGCGCCTCATTGAGGGTAGAGCCACCCTCGATGCTCTGCTTGACATCCGTCAGCATCGTTTTGAAGCGCGGATTTTTCTGGCCATCCGCAATGATGTCGAAGGACTGCACCATCGGTACGCCGGAAGCCATCATGGTGGCAATCTGGCGGCTGAAGATTGCGACGTCTCGTGGTTTGACAGCTTTGCCGCTGCCGCCAAACAACGGCTTGGCACGCTCCTTCACGGTCTGGGGATTCATGCCCTGCCGGCGCAGTTCGGCCTTGACGAGCGAAGCGTTCTTCGCTGGCATCGAACCTTTCATGCGCTTGCCGCGCTTGTCCAGCGCCACCCATTCGTAAGTGGGCATCTGCGAGATCTGGGCGCGCTGTGCGCCCTGCTGCCGGGTGTTCTTGGTGGCGGCGGTGACCGTAGCCATTGTGTCTAATCCCCCAAATAATCAGATCCGCACCGGCGCGCCAGGCGCGCGGGCAAGCAAGATAATCACCAGCTTACGTCACTTTGGTGACCAATTTCGTGCCCCCCCGCGCAAGTCCGGTATGAAGCCGGTCGCGATCTTTCATCAATCCTTGGTCACGCGATCGATTTCCGCGAGGCTGGTGACCCCTGCCTTCACTTTCAACAACGCCGATTTGCGCATGTCGTTGATGCCTATCTTTTGTGCCACCTCGGCGATCTGCAGGGCATTTCCGCCTTCCAGCACGATTTTTTGAATTTCCTCCACCATCGGCATGACCTGGTAAATACCTACGCGTCCCTTGTAACCCTCGTTGCAATCCGGACAGCCAACGGCGTCGTAAAGCTCTATGCCCTCATCGATGTCCTTCTGGGTAAAGCCGGCCGCCAATAGTGCCTGCGAAGGCAACTCAATCCGTTTTTTGCAGCTATGCAGGCGCCGTGCCAGACGCTGGGCAATCACCAAAGTGACTGATGAAGTGATGCTGTAGGGCGGAATGCCCATGTTCATCAGACGAGAAATGGTCTGCGGTGCATCGTTCGTATGCAGTGTGGACAGCACCATATGGCCGGTCTGAGCGGCTTTGATCGCGATTTCTGCCGTCTCAAGGTCGCGAATCTCGCCGACCATGATGACGTCCGGGTCCTGGCGTAGGAAGGAGCGCAGTGCCGCCGCGAAAGTCATGCCGCGCTTAGTGTTCTGCTGGACCTGATTGATGCCTTCCACGCGGATTTCCACCGGGTCCTCCACCGTGGAGATATTGCGCTCCGCTGTGTTGAGGATGTTCAGCGCGGTGTACAGCGAAACCGTCTTACCCGAACCGGTAGGGCCGGTGACCAGCACCATGCCGTAAGGTTTGTGGATGGCGTCCAGGTAGAGCTTCTTCTGGACATCTTCGTAACCCAGCTTGTCGATACCCAGCTTGGCCGAGGAACTGTCCAGGATACGCAGCACCACCTTTTCGCCGAAAAGGGTTGGCAGGGTGCTCATTCGGAAGTCCATCGCATGGCTCTTGGACAGGTTGAGCTTGATGCGTCCGTCCTGTGGCACGCGGCGTTCAGCGATGTCCAAGCCGGCCATCACCTTCAAACGCGAGGCGATACGATTGGCCAGCTTCGTCGGCGGACTTGCGACGGCGCGCAGCATACCGTCCATACGCAACCGTACGCGATACTGGTTTTCGTAGGGCTCGAAGTGAATATCCGAAGCTCCCCGGCGGATCGCGTCAACCAGGATTTTGTTGACGAATTTCACGACAGGGGCGTCGTCGCCGCCAGTCGCATCAATGCCGCTACTGTTCGATTCTCCGTCTTCGTCTACTGACTCCAGGGCTAAGTCTTCGAGGTCACCCCCACCCAAATCGGGGGCCACGTTGTTAAGCGTGCTGACAGCAGCGTCCAGGGCGCGGCTGAGTTGTGCCCGCTCAACCAGCACTGGCTCTACCATGCAATTGGAATGAAACTTGATTTCATCCAATGCATGCAATTGCATAGGGTCGGCAATACCCACGAAGAGACGCTTGCCACGCCTCATCAGGGGAAGGGCCTGATGTTTGGTCATCAGCTCCTGGCTGATCAGGTTCATGGGCATGCTGGCCGGCGCAAGCGCCGAGACGTCGAAGATCGGCATGCCAAATTCCGCCGAGGCGATCTGCGTCAGGCGGCTGTTGTCGACCAGGCCTTGATCCAACAACCAGCCGGTCAAGGTTTTCTTCTGCTGGCTTGAGTCGGCAACGGCCTTGCGAACGTCGGCCTCCGGCAGCAAACCCTCAGAAACCAGTCGACGGGCCAGTCCGGACAGGCCAAGTGCGGTGGGCTGTGGTTGCGATGACATGATAAACCCTGCCTAACTCCCCTGAATGGCCTCGAATTTAGCGCACAACGGGCGGCTAGGCTATCTATGCAACCGTGACCCGTTGAGCAATGGTGAACGGCTAAGTCCAGACGCGATTTCAGAACCCTCCGGTCTATGCAAATAGTGCATCTGTCAGGTGACCGGCCCCACAGTTCAACGCGAATCCGGAGTCCCAGAGGAGTTCGATGACGTGCAAAGCGGTAATGCCGCGTTATGATCGACACTTACCCGGGGAAGCCATCTGTTTGAATAGTCTCAGCATCATCCTGCCCGCCAAGAACGAGGCGCCTGCGCTCACCCAACTCTTGCCACGCCTCCGCGCTGCACAACCGACGGCGGAGATCATTGTGGTGGACGATGGGTCCACCGATGACACTCGGGCCATCTGTGCAGAAAACGGAGCGCAATGCTTATCGTCACCCTACTCGATGGGAAACGGCGCTGCGGTCAAACGGGGTGCGAGAGCGGCAACCGGAGACATCTTGGTTTTTATGGATGGGGATGGGCAGCATGATCCGGAGGATGTAGCTCGCCTTGTCGAAAAGATGGAGCAGGGATACGACATGGTGGTAGGCGCCCGTGACTGGGGTAGCCAGGCTGGTATGGGGCGTGGGGTTGCCAATACATTTTACAATTGGCTTGCGACGCGTATGACAGGTCATGTGGTTGCTGACCTCACTTCTGGTTTTCGGGCTGTAAAGGCGGATCGGTTTCGAGAATTTCTGTATTTGCTCCCGAACGGTTTTTCTTACCCCACAACCAGCACCATGGCGTTTTTTCGCAGTGCTTATCCCGTTGCTTACCTGCCGATCAAGGCTGCGCGACGGGTTGGCAGGAGCCATATCCGCCCTCTGCGTGATGGCGTGCGTTTTCTACTGATTATTTTCAAAATTGCCACTTTGTACTCGCCGCTAAAGCTGTTCGTGCCTGCAGGTGCAGTGTTCTTCCTGTTGGGCTGCGTGAACTACACATGGACGTACCTGCATGACGGTCGACTCACCAATGGCAGCACTCTGCTGTGGAGTGCCGCGGTGATCGTGTTCCTGATCGGGCTGGTGTCGGAGCAGATAACATCCCTGACCTACCGACAGAATCAGCATTGATTACACGTTCAACATCGTTCGACCGAATAAGGGTTACCCAACCATGGGATCTCCAACCAAGCGTGCATTGATCACGGGTGTTACTGGCCAAGATGGTGCCTACCTGGCCGAATTTCTGCTCGATCGCGGATACGAGGTCCATGGCATCAAGAGACGCGCTTCGTCGTTCAACACCAAACGAATCGACCATTTGTATCGTGACCCGCACGATCCGGGGGTGCGCTTCTTTCTGCACCATGGCGATGTTACGGATTCCTCGAGCCTGATTCGCATCATGCAGCAGGTGCAGCCGGACGAGGTCTACAACCTTGCGGCGCAAAGTCACGTGGCGGTGTCATTCGAACAGCCGGAATACACAGCGGATACCAACGCACTCGGCACATTGCGTCTGCTGGAAGCCATTCGCATTCTCGGACTGCAGCAGCGCACGCGCTTCTACCAGGCGTCGACCTCTGAGATGTACGGGTTGGTGCAGGAAACCCCGCAGCGCGAAAGCACGCCGTTTCATCCGCGCTCACCTTATGCGGTGGCGAAGTTGTATGCGTATTGGATCACCGTGAACTATCGCGTGGCGCATGGCATCCATGCGAGCAATGGCATCTTGTTCAATCACGAATCTCCGGTACGCGGCGAAAATTTCGTTACTCGCAAGATCACCCGCGGTCTCGCGCGCATCAAACTAGGACTGCAATCGTGCCTGTACTTGGGAAACCTGGATGCAAAGCGCGATTGGGGACATGCGCGCGACTACGTCGTTGCGCAATGGCTGATCCTTCAGCAGGATAAGCCGGATGACTATGTGATTGCCTCGGGCCACCAGCACAGCGTGCGTGAGTTCGTCGATGCGGTCGCCCGCGAGATGGAGATCGATCTCACCTGGCGAGGCAGTGGCCTGGACGAACAGGGTGTGGATGGCGAAGGACGGGTGATTGTCGCTGTCGATCCGCGTTATTTCCGCCCGGCCGAGGTCGATACATTGCTGGGCGATGCGAGCAAAGCGAAGCGCGAGCTGAGTTGGGAGCCGAAGATCAGCTTCAACGAGCTCGTGCAGGAAATGGCGCAGACGGATCTGCATGCCGCACAACGTGATGCGCTGATCACACGGCACGGCTACCGCGCCGACGACTTCAACGAGTAATAGCATGCGGTTGGCGCGGAATATGGCAGTTGCGATGGCCAATTCGGTCGTCCTCGTGCTGATCAATCTCATCGCGTTGCCGTTTTATCTCCGTTTCCTGGGGATGGAGGCGTACGGTCTCATTGGGTTTTACGCGACGCTGCAAACTGTGTTGCAGGTACTCGACGTTGGTCTCGCGCCAACGCTAAGTCGTGAAATCGCACACGGCGCGGAAACAGGCCAGCAGCGACGTTCGGCCTCATTGCTGCGTACGCTGGAGGTCGTGTACGTGGCTGTTGCGATCGTAATCGCGGTATTCGTTTTGCTTACTGCACCGTGGATCGGTGATTACTGGTTGCAGGCGAAGACGCTGCCGACGGAAACCGTTACGCAGGCCGTGATGCTGATGGGCATTAACCTGGCATGTCGCTGGCCCATCAGCCTTTACCACGGTGGGCTGATCGGCGCGCATCGCCTCGCGCATTCGTCAGCAACGAGTATTGTGATCAACGTCTGTGCTGCGGTCACCACCATTGCCGTACTTGCATGGGGTATGCGCAGTATCCAGGTGTTCTTTGTGGTGCAGGCAGTGTTCGGCTTGTTGCAAGTTATTGTGCTGCGTGTGCTCGTGCGGAGAGTGTTGGGTGAGCGTGATGCGCCCTACGATTTCGGTGACCTAAAGCGAGTGTGGCATTTCTCGGCATGGGCAGGTGGCGTCGCAATTGCCGGCCTGTTATTGTCTCAGTTCGATAAGGTTGTGTTGAGCCGCATCGTTTCGCTTGAGTCCTTCGCGCATTACATGTTGGCCACATTGCTTGTCAGCGGCCTGCAGATACTTACGAGGCCGGCGTTCAATACGCTCTATCCGAAGTTCTCTGCGCTGATCGCTCGTGGCGATACGGCATCGCTCGAGTATCTTTATGATTCGGCGACGAAGTTGTTCGCGACAGCATTGTTCGCATTGGCATTCGGCGTGGTATTTCAGACGAAGCCGCTGGTGATGCTGTGGCTTGGCAACGCCAAAGTTGCGGAGGATGTTGCGCCAGTCGCCGCATGGCTTGCAATCGGTTCGGCCCTCAATGGCGTCATGTATTTTCCATACAGCCTGCAACTCGCTGCCGGTCAACCAAAATTGGCGTTCGCCACGGCAGCTGGCCTGCTGGTAGTGATAATTCCAGCTGTGCTCCTATTAGCGATGCGGTTCGGGATCTTGGGCGGTGCGCTAGGCTGGGCCTTGGTCAATCTGCTCTATGTAGTCGCTGGGACCTGGCTTACTGGTCGGAAAGTGATGGTGTTTGCAGGATGGTCCTGGCTGCAGCGCAACGTGACAGTTCCCGCGCTGGCGACGTTCATTCCGGCGTTGATTGGTGCGTGGATATGCAGCATGCTCGCCGTCGGGCCGTGGACGGCATTGGGGACCGGCAGTATTGCTGCGTTGATTGGTATTGCATTGGGTGTCGCGGGCAGCTTCGCGCCCAGTGAGTTCAGGCGCGTGGTGGCCATGGCATTCGGTCGCCCGACATCAGCGCAATAAATGCAGTGGGGTGGGGGATGCTGAGCAGAGTCATCGACTATCTGATAAGTCACAAAGACAGGCAGCGCATCGCGATTGCGCTGGCGAAGGGCAACGCATCTCGCGCAGCCCGTCGAGTCGATTTGCGACACCCGTCGACGTGGGAGTTTTCGGGCTTCAGCCAGAACGGCGAAGACGGCATCATCGATGTACTGCGTAGCCAATTGAAGCATTCGAATCGCTATGTTGTCGAGATAGGTGCCGCTGAGGGGACGGAAAACAACAGTAGCTGGCTGCTGACCATCGCTGGTTACGAGGGGTTGATGATCGAAGGCGATCCGCGTCAGTCAGCACGCGCGCGCCGCAGTGTTGGGTGCTACGCCATCGGGAGCCAATTTGTGTCGATGTTTGTCACATTGGGGACGGTGGATGCGATCATGGAAAAGGTCGTATTTCGCGATCCCGACGTGTTCTCGCTCGACATCGATGGCAACGACTGGCATATCGCGAATGCGTTGTTTGCGCAGGAGTTTCGGCCGAAAATCGTATCGGTGGAATACAATTCGGCATTCGGGCCGGAGCGCAGCGTAACGTCGAAGTACCGCGATGATTTTCGCCGTTCGACAGAACATCCATCAAAGTTGTATTACGGCGCTTCGCTCGCAGCCTGGAAGGCTTTTTTCGACAAGCGAGGTTACCGTTTCGTTACTATCGATTCTAACGGAGTCAATGCCTTCTTCGTGGACGGCATGCAATTAGACGATGCGTTCATGGAGGGCTTGCAGCCGCGTCGCGGTTTTATCGAAAACCGTTACCAGTTACGCGCGTATGGCTGCGACCATGTGGGTCAGTTGGCGATGATGGCAGACCAACCGTTCGAGCAGGTGTAATGCAACTACGGCTTTCTATCTGCATATCGACGTTGAATCGCGCAGCGTTTATAGGCGAAACGCTCGATACAATCGTCGCACAGTTACGAGACGACATCGAACTGCTTGTCGTCGACGGTGCGTCAAAGGACAACACGGCAGAGATTGTAGAGCGATACGCGACAGCCGATTCCCGAGTGCGCTATATCCGTTTGCCAATCAATTCGGGCGTCGACCAGGATTACGACATTGCCGTGTCGCACGCGCGTGGCGAGTACTGTTGGCTGATGACCGATGACGACCTGCTGAAACCTGGGGCAATCGATCGCGTGATGGTTATGCTGGACGGCAACGTTGAACTCGTCGTCGTTAACACGGAGGTGCGTACTGTCGACTTTGGCGGCATCCTGAGCAGCGCATTGGTCGCCACAGATAGGAATTTGGAATACGCGCCGGAAGACGCCGACCGCCTGTTTGTCGACACTGCACTCGCGCTGAGCTTCATCGGATGCGTGGTGATCAAACGCAACTTCTGGCTCGCCCGGGATCGCGTTGCCTACTATGGCTCACTGTTCATTCACGTCGGCGTGATCTTCCAGTCGCAGACACCATGTACACGCGTTATTGCCGAGCCGTTGATCACGATCCGCTACGGCAATGCGATGTGGACCCCGCGCGGCTTCGAGATATGGATGTTCAAATGGCCATCGCTAGTGTGGTCCTTTGATAGTGTTTCGACCATGGCAAAAGCATGTATCTCGGCTCGCGAACCATGGCGGCAACTGCGCAAGCTATGGCTCTATCGAAGCATCGGCGGCTACGCGCTTGGAGAGTACGATCGCTATCTAGCTGAGTGTCCCATGCCGGGGTACAAGCGACTAATCTCGCGCGCCATCGCAATGGTCCCGCCTGGGTTGGCGAATGCGATGTCGAGTCTGTATTGCCGGCTATTTGCACGCCATGCGCGTATGAACATCTACGACCTGTCACGTAGTCCATATGCGTCATCCATTTCGCGTGCGGTTGCGCGTTCTGCGGGTTACTGATGGGTACGGCTATCCTCACCGGTATCAGCGGCCAGGACGGCAGCTACCTTGCTGAACAGTTGCGTGAGGACGGACATCGCGTCGTCGGTCTTTTGCGCGAAGGGCGCACACCCTGCGTGGTCCTTGATAGTGTCGAATACGCCGAATGGGATTTCATGGACGTCAGTGCGCTCACTGCGCTACTGAGCAAGCTACGGCCGAGCGAGTTCTATAACTTTGCGGCTTTCTCTACTGGCGCCGGTATGTACGACGATCCGGTGGGGATTGGGGAATTGAATGGTATTGCGGTCGCGCGCATGCTGCAGGCGGTTCTTGGTGCTGACGTTACCATTCGCTTCTGCCAAGCGTCGAGCAGCGAGATGTTCGGCGATCCAGTGACTTCGCCTCAGGACGAACTCACACCTTTCCGGCCATGTAGTCCCTACGCCGCGGCTAAGCTTTTCGCACACGCCGTCGTGCAAGGGTATCGCGCGCGGCATGGTGTATTCGCGTGCTCCGCAATCCTCTACAACCATGAGAGTCCGCGCCGTGGGCGCGCTTTTGTGACCCGCAAGATCGCAGACGCAGTGGCCCGCATTCGTGCGGGGGTCGACCATGAGTTGCGATTGGGAAACCTTGATGCGAAGCGTGATTGGGGGTATGCCCCTGACTATGTTCGCGCACTGCGCCTGATGCTGGCACATCAGGACGCTGACGACTACGTGGTTGCTACCGGTCAGTTGCACTCAGTGCGCGAGTTCTGTGAGCTGGCGTTTTCGCACGCAGGCCTCGACTATCGTGATTGGGTGAGGGAAAACACCACGGACCTGCGCCAGGATCGCCGTGGTCCGATCGTCGGTGATGCTACAAAGGCGCGGCGCATCTTGGGTTGGCGACCCTCGACGGATTTCGGGGCGCTTGTACGCCTGATGGTTGACGCATCGATTGCGTCGCTTGCTAACAAAGGTTCGATGTCATGACACAGCCACTCGATCGCTGCCGCATCTGCGGCAATACGCATCTCACACAAGTTCTCGATCTCGGTGAGCAAATGCTGACCGGCGTGTTCCCGCGCAACCGGGATGCGCAAATCACGACAGGTCCGTTGCGATTGGTGAAATGCATGGCCGACGATGGTTGTGGTCTTCTCCAGCTCGCGCATTCCTACGACCTTGGCGAGATGTACGGCGATAATTACGGATATCGCTCCGGCCTCAACGCGAGCATGGTGAGGCATTTGAACGCGAAGGTTGCACGCATATGTGAGTTTATCGCGCTACGACCAGGTGATCTCGTCGTTGATGTGGGATCCAACGATGGCACGACCCTTGGGGCGTACTCCGAATCAATCGGCGCGGACTTGCTCGGAATTGATCCGACTGCCGCGAAGTTTCGCCAGTACTACAAGCCGCACATTGATCTGTGCGCGGACTTCTTCAACGCTGCCATGCTGCGAAAGGTGCGCCCGGGTAAGCAGGTACGTGTGCTGACTTCATTCTCGATGTTTTACGACCTGGAAGCACCGATGGCTTTCATGCAGGACGTCCACGACGTACTGGCTGACGACGGTGTGTGGGTGTTCGAGCAGAGCTATATGCCAGCGATGCTGGATGCGTTGTCCTATGACACGGTATGCCATGAGCATCTTGAGTATTACGCGCTGCAACAGGTGAAGTGGATGACCGATCGCATCGGCTTCACGATCATTGACGTTGAGTTCAATGATGTTAACGGCGGTAGTTTCTCGGTAATGGTCGGCAAATCAGTTTCAGGTATGCCAGAAAGTCCGGAAGTTACGCGCGTTCTCGCCGATGAGCAGGCGCGTGGTCTGGACACGCTCACACCTTTCGATGACTTCGCAAGTAGCACGGCGCAGTCGCGCAAAGGCTTGCGGGACTTTTTCGCGCAGGCGAAGGCTGAGGGGAAAACCGTCGCCGCGCTCGGTGCTTCCACCAAAGGCAACGTATTGCTTCAGTATTGTGACCTTACTAGTCAAGATATTGCCGAGGTTGGTGAGGTGAATCCCGACAAGTTTGGCGCGATGACACCGGGTACGTGGCTGCCGATCAATCCCGAAGCGGACGTAATCGCACGTGGCTACGACTATTACCTTGTGCTGCCGTGGCACTTTCGCCACAGTTTCCTTGCAAATCCGGCTTATTCGGGGAAAACGCTAGTGTTTCCGTTGCCGATGCTGCAGTCGGTGCACATTGAGGATGTGCTCGTTTGATACCGCAAACATCAGTTGAAAGTGCCACGCCACGCGCTCGTGCGATTGCGTTCTACCTTCCTCAGTTCCATCCGATTCCGGAGAACGACGCATGGTGGGGTAAGGGCTTCACGGAGTGGACGAACGTGGTCACCGGTACGCCGAGATTCAGTGGTCACGGCCAGCCGCACCTGCCGGCGGATCTCGGCTTCTACGACCTGCGCATCCCCGAAACGAGGCAGCAGCAGGCCGATATGGCGCGCAAGGCGGGCATCGAGGCATTCTGCTATTACCACTACTGGTTTAAGGGCAAGCGCCTGCTGAATCGACCGCTCGATGAAGTTCTTGCTTCGGGTAAACCTGATTTCCCGTTCTGCCTGTGCTGGGCAAACGAGACTTGGTCGCGCGCTTGGAGTGGACGTGAGCATGATGTGCTGATCCGCCAGGACTACGACGATGCCGACAATACCGCACACATCGCCTGGCTTTGCGAGGTGTTTTCTGACTCGCGCTACCTGCGTGTCGAGGGGCGTCCATTGTTCGTGATCTACCGGCCGGAAGCCATTCCAGACGTGTCGCGAATACTGCAGCAGTGGCGTCGCGCTTCCCTAGATAGGATTGGTGTCGAGCCGTGGATCTGCGGCGTGCGTACGGGGTTCTCGTCGCTGGATACGAGCGAGACACTCGCGCTCGGCTTCGACAGCGTCATCGAATTCGAACCCAATCGACGACACTTTCCAAGGGCGAAGAACGCGACAGGACAGGCGGTCTCGCTGTTGCAGCGGCTGTTGCCTGCAGCTTGGTACGAGGCGATGCGTCATAATCGCTGGTTGGCTAAGCGCAACGTCAACACAATTGTGGATTACTCGGCTTATGTTGATCGCGCGATCGCACGTCCATCGCTAGATCAGGCGACGTATCCGGTGGTCTTTCCAAGCTGGGACAATACCGTGCGCCGCACCTCGGCGACGATCATCGAGAACCACGACGCAGCGCAGTACGCGCGATGGCTGAGCGATGCGGTTTCGCGTGTTACAACGCGTGCACCGGATCAGCGCCTCATCTTCCTCAACGCCTGGAACGAATGGGCAGAAGGCTGCCATCTTGAGCCGGATCAGCGGCACGGTCATACCTTTCTTGATGCAACTGCGGAGGTACTTGGTGTGCGTGAGGCGGTGTCATGACATGGACATCGGCACATTGAACATAGCCGACGAGCATTACCGAACCTTAGGTACTCCGTAGCGCGCGAGCATTACGACCTTTCGTAACTGCCACCGCACCGAAGAGAACCAATCCGCGACCGAAATCGTACGAGTGGCTTGTACCTCAGCACGACGAGCGCGCAGACTTGCCAACTCGCGGAACGGCGTCATGACGGCCGGTCCGTAGACACCGCGAAGAAGAGTTGCATCGCAACGCAGCATCGACAGCACCAAGGCTTCGAGCACAAGCGCGACCAGGTGGACGCAGAGCAAAGGCCACATCAGCGGGCCGGGCGTAAGAATCATCAGCGAGCGTGTCTTGTTGCGCTCGCTGAGGCGACGACGCCTTAGTGAGGTATTGATGCCGCGCTCTGCACGATTTCCCCCAAATGTCACGCCTTGGCGGTGCCGGTAACCACTTGCTATCAAGGTTCCGACGGCTACTCCGCGTAATCTGGCGAGGCCACATAAATACAGATCCTCCGCGATGGACTCGAACCACTCGGGTAGCCCTCCAAGGTCATTCCAGACCGCGCGTGGCAGGAACATGCAGGCGCCAATTACGTAAGCGACCAGGTTCCGCTTCGGATCCAGATTGGGGATCGGATTGCAGAAAGGATCCAGCAGGCAGCCGCGATCAACGAGGGTGCCGCTTTCCCAGTCGTATTGCGGCAAGGTCAGGATGCTGGGGCGGTCGGAAGTTTGTGCTGCGTGGATCAGGCTTTCGAGCGCGCCGGGATAAAGGGCTGCGTCGTTGTTCAGTAGAAGGATATATTCGCCTCTGGCATGAGCAACCATTCGATTATTGCTGATGCAGAAGCCTACATTTTCCGCGCTGACCAGCAATTCGATCTGTGGATAGCGCTCCCTTAGCAGGGACACCGAGTCGTCGGTCGAGGCATCGTCGTGCACGATAACTTCTATATCGGAGACGGTACTTTGAGCAAACACGGATTCAAGGCAATCGGCCAGCATGGCCGCGCCATTGTAGTTCGCAATGCAGACGGAACAGATTGGCGTCGATGGACGGTTCAATGCTGGATGGTGTTGAACCAGTCCCATGTCTTTCTCAAGCCTTCAAGCAGCGAGGTTTTGGGTGTCCAGCCATAGTGCAGCCGTGCTGCATCGGAATCCATCACAATGTAGTCGGCATCCAGTGTCCGACTGGGAGTGTAGCTACGTACTAAAGGCTTTTGGGCCACAGCTTCAATAGCGTGGAACAGCTCGTTGAGGCTGGCACCGGTGCCGCTGGATGCATTGAATATCCGCATACCGGGCGGCATCGGGTTTCGGATCACGTCGACGCAAAGCTCAATAAAGTCGTCGATATAGAGATAGTCGCGCACATTGGACCCGTTGCCCCAGACCGATAGTGATTCCTCACGAAGAATTTTTCCAAAGCAGGTCGGAACTATGCCGAAGCCAGCCTTCTCCATCTGCCCCGGGCCATAAAGGTTTGATGGTCGGAGCACGGTGGCATGTCCGTTGTACTGACGGCTCCACGCGCTTATGAAGTATTCGGCAGCAACTTTGGCTGCCCCATGATAAGAGCGAGGTTGTACAACGCCAGCCTCTGTGGCCGGTTCTTCCGTATTTACGGCATACAGGCTACCGCCCGATGAAAGATAAAGTAAATTCACTTCAGGCTTTCGCTGCAATGCCTGCAACAGAGTCAAAAGCGGCAGAAGATTATTCTGCAGTTCTTCTACAGGCTTGCCGGCAGACGTGCCAGGGGAGGAACGTGACGCCAGATATACGACGGTGTGCGTGCGCTCCAGCAACGGGGTGATCTGGTCTGGCTCGGTGAAATCTGCCACGACGAGTTCTGCACTTGCCAAATCGTTGTGAAACGGTCGTCGACTGACTGCAATAGGATGTTCACCGTGCGCCAGCAGCGATGATGTGAGGCGACGCCCAACGAATCCATCAGCACCCAATACTAAAATTCGATCATCCATGCACGGTCGCCTTGAGCAGAGTGCTATAGATGCGTATGTAGCGTTGCGCGCAATCGTCCCACGTTCCGAATTCAGACGCAGCTTTCAAGCGTGCCGCCTCGCCAAAACGATGGTTGAGTTCACCGTCTTCCAATTGTTTCACGGCCTGCTGATAGCTTTCGATTGAATCGCACAACAACCCGGTACGCCCGGCTTCAACAATCGTGGCATGTGCTGGCATGTCGGATGCAACAATAGGAAGACCAGCAGCCATCGCCTCGAGCATGACCTGTGGACGCCCTTCAGCATGCTTGCTGAGCGTGATCAGGCCGTGTGCGCTTGGAAACCATTCGGTAGCCAGTTGATGTGGAGATGCCGAGCCATGGTAGTGCACCCAATCCGGCACTTCGATCTCTTCTTGCATAGGGCCAAATAGATGTAATTCCCGTTCGCTGCCGCGGAAAATATTTTCCGACCACTGGAACAATGGTCCGAGTTTGTCGGCGGTAAGACGCGTGACTGCAAGCCATCGCTTAGGTTGCTGTGGCGTGAGGCGACGTTCAATGTCATACCAGTGCTGATCGATTCCGAACGATACAGGGATGATGTCAGCCACATCACCAAATGCCTTTTGAAGAGGCTCCTGCATCCAATCGGCATTGGGACAGATCGCTACTTGCCTGCTGCGCATGATTCGACGGAGCAGAAGACGTACCAATGGAAGTTTGAGCAGCTTGAGGTCGTTGCCCAACGCAGTGATCAAAACGGGCTTGCCGTTGGCCGGGAGGGGGATGGCGCATTGCAGCCAATTGATGTGGTAGATGTCGACATCGGACGATCGACGGTAGGCGCTCCCGATCATGCGCAACAATTTGATCGGTGCCAGCATGGCCTTTACGCCACCTTGGCGGATGAGATGTGAAATTCCCCCGACGGACATAAGTTTGGCAAGCCAAGCGCTTTCGCTGGGTGTTGCCGCGAAAGCTGCGGTGGAGGGTAACTCGCCAGGAGGAGCCCAAACCGTTAAATGAAGACCGCCGGATCGGGTCAGGCCGTTTACCAGATGACGTATAAACACACCCCGCCAGTCCGTGGCATCTCTGGGATAGGAAGTGCTGAGAAAAAGGACACGCATAAGTTTTGCGTCCATGGGCAAGGCTGAGAAAGGGTGCTTATTGCATGCCTGGCATAGCGCGGAGCTCTGCCAGAGCGCTATCGAGGCGGCCGCCGTAATTCAACGACTCTAGCTGCTTCATGGCAGTCTGTGCATCGCTTTTTTGACCCAGTGCAACCAGCATGCGTATTAAGGTGATGCGATAGGCCGGCTCGCTTGGAGCGGCCTTTATGGCGGACGCAGTCATACGCAGGCCCAGTGATCTATCATCCAGTATGTTCCACGCATAGTCGCCATACATGGCCAGAAGGCGCGCGCTTGGATCCGGGTGCGACACAGCCGCCAAGTAGGCTTGTAACATGTATTTTTGCGACAGTTCGCATTGACCATCGCGTGCACACTGAGTCAATGCCCCAAGCGAGCTTTCATCCTGTACGGTAGGTTTGTGCTTCTGCAGTTTGTCGATCAAGCTATGCCACCAAGCCGGCTTTACGGGCAGATGCATGCGCGCATTCATGAAGATCAGCGCTTGCTCGGGCAAGATCGACGAGTTCGGGAGTGCGGCGGCGCGTTCCAGCGGAGCATAAGCTAGCCGGGTGAAAGGGGACGATGGGTCATAGCGGGAATAGATGATGTAGGTACGCCCAAGCTCATATTGAGCGCGCGGAGAGTTGGGCGCGCGAGCAGCTAGTGTTTCAGCGAGCTCCAGCGGATTGCCCCAGGCTATGGCGGTCATGGCAGTTTCGCTACCCCATAGCAGAAGCAGGCCGACCAGCAGGGTGCCTCGCACAAGTGCGAAGTTAGGTTGTACGACTGTGGCAGTCGATGACACCTGAGGGAGCAGAAGTGGAATGAGTGCGAGCATCAAGCCGAAGCTGGCGAAGTAGTTGCGGTGCTCGTAAATCAATTCCAGTGGCAGGATGGTTCCTGTCAGCAGATGGCAACCCAGGAACAGCGCTATACCCAGCGCAACCAGCGGGCGCCGCGGGCGAAGCCACCAGGTGCAATCGATTAGCGCGATGAGGGCCACAATGCTGATAAACGTGGTCCAAGGATTGAACAGACCGCTCGAAATCTGAAAATCGTCGTTGTAGAACGACAGCGCATGGGGTGTGGGAAGCAGGGTCCAGCCGATGTAGTCGACTACGATGCGCGCCTCGCTGAGCAAACGAGTACGCAGCGTGAAATCGCGAGTAGACCATACGACAGGATTCAGTACGCCGGGCAGCAGCCAAGCGAGGCCTGCGATTAATGGCAGTACTAGCACCAATAGAAATAGCACGACCACGCGAATATCCACTTTGCGTCGCGCAATAGGTGTATCAGTTTTCTGTGTTGCTCCAGAACGAAAACCAAGCACTGCCCATTCGATCAGGAGCGCATAGAGCGGCAGCATGGCTGCGGTTTCTTTCGCAAGTATCCCGATCGCAGTCGGCACGGTGATACTGAAAATGCACAGTAGAAAGCCACTTCGTCCCGATGTGGCAGGGCCACTCTGTTGGGTTGTCGTTGTGTTTGCGACGGCGAGCATGCGCTGCCGCCCTGCTACATAGCCGATAAGACCTAGCAGCACAAACAGGTTAGCCATACTCTCCATGCGCTGTACGGTGTACAGCACGCCGGTCAGATTGATCGGCAGAAGCATCCAGCCTGCTGCGATGAGTGTGGCGATCCATCTATCACGGTCTTTGCTGGCGTCTGGCTTGACTAACGAAAGCAGGGATAGCGCAAGAATATAGACAAGCAGGCCGTTTAGCAGATGAATGACCAGATTGGTCAGTTTCATCCAATAGGGATCAAGTCCGGTGAGCAGATAGTTCGTCGCGAAGGTGAGCGACGAAAGTGGGCGCTTGAATTCGCTTGCTGGCGATGAAAGCGCAGCATTAAGCAACGATGCAAATGAGGCATCTGCTGGTTGCACGTCCTTGTTGTCGACAATATTGGGATTGTCGTCGAAAAAAAAGCTGCCGGATAAACCTGGCCAGTAAACCGCCGTCGTCACCAGGAATCCCAGAATCAGTAGGCCCCAGGGGAACCATCGCCGCAGTGTTTTCAGATTTATCAGGCTCATCGATTGCCAGTTGTTTGCGAAGCAGCATCGCTGCTTAGTGTAGCGCGCAGGCTTGCGAGCTCTTTGGATCCATAGTGTTGGCGCTCCAGCACCCAAGCGTGTATTTGAGGCATGCCGAAGCCTGGTTGGCCGGCTTGCTGCCGAATGGCCGCGTAGTGGTCCAGATGGGCAAGGCCAAGGCGCGGGTAGCCCATGGAGCCAAGCAAGGCAGCCTGGGCCAGGGCGGCGGATTCTCGCGCTTGCAGATCCAATCCATGGTTGAAATCAGCGAGAGCCGCATCGGCGTCACCCTCGATCAACGCAAGGTGACCCTGTAAGTAATAGAGATCCTGCTGGCGGCCCGGATTGACGGCGACATACGGGTTTTCCTGCGCTGCTTTAAGCAGATTTGCGACCAGTTGCAGGTTCAGCGAGTGGCATGGCGAATGCTGCACCTGTTCCATCAGGCCGTCGAACCAGTGCAGCAGCAAACTACCCGTGTCTCTGCTCGTGTGCAGGGCAAGTTTGACTGCGTCGATGGTGCTTGGATCGATGTTGCCAAGCTGGCATTGTGCATTGAACAGGTTCAATGCCAATTGGACCTGATCCGGGTCTTTGGCGAGCAAGCGCTTTAGCCGGATGGCTGCAAGTTCCGGATGGCCAGCGGCTCTTTCAACGTTGGCGGCGTTAGCCTGGGCGCGAGGGGAGTCGGGATTAAGGGCCGCCCACAGAATGGCTTGGTCATGGGTATTTCCCCATAGTGCCGCGTTGGTGTGGGTCATCAGACCGAGGCTTGCAAGCAGTACCACTGCCAGTGCAGGTTTGACTTTTCGCAGCATGGATGGCGAGCGCGCTACATAATCATCACCTGTGTTGTCCGCTTTTATCTTTTGCAGCTGTGGCATCCGAACATCGCACAGCCATAGTGCCAGCGGCCAAAACATCAGCATGGCGGGCAAGTAATTGCGGTGCTCGAAATACAACTCCAGCGAGATCGTGCTGGATTCGATGGACTGGCCAACGAAATAGAACAGGATCGCCGTGGCGATAAGCGGGTGCCGGTGCCGATACTTCCAGGCGCCTGCTATCAGCCCCGATATCGCCACCAACGCGGGCAGCGTTGTGACAGGCGACCAGAGGGATGTGGATAGCTGGACGTTGTCGTTGAACAAACCGGGCGTGAAAGGCCTCGGTAGCCACAACAGATTGACGTATTCCACTAGCACCCGCGGCTCGGTCAGTAAGCGCTGGCCGAGTGTCCAAGGGCGTATGGAGGAAATGCCATGGATAAACCCCTGCCAAGCTTCGAACAGCAGATAGCAAAGAACCAGCAGGGCAGGTATCAAGGCCAGCCAAAGCATGGACCGGCGATACAGGTCTCCGGTGGCTCGGGTGGCGACCGCGGACGAGGTGCGCAGCAGGCTGTATTCAATGACCAAAGCCAGCGCGGGCAACAAAATACCGTTGGCTTTGCTTAGCGTTCCCAGCAACGTACAACCAAGCAGCCCAGCCAGTAGCCAGGCCATAGCGGAAAGTTGCAGCCCACGCTGCAACCTGGTTCGGCCATGCAGCCAAGCAAGCAGACCAAGCAGCGTAAACGTAGCTGGCAGCATCGCTTCGCGCTGCACGATGTACATGGTGGTAGAGACAAACAGCGGGTGGAGCAGCCAGAACGCTGCACCCAATATCGCAGCCATATCGAGGCGGCGCTGGTCGGTCTGCGGGGAAATCATTCGCCCCAGCTTCTGTAGCAGACAAATCAGCAGTACACCATTGAGCAGGTGCAGTATCAGGTTGGTGCGCTTGAACGGCAGTGGATTGGCTGGCCAGTTATGAGCGTCGAATAGAAAGCTCAGCAGCGTGAGGGGTCGCCCAGTCGGGTCAGCGGTGCCAGAGGTGATATAGCGCCAGAATGCGGGCCAGTTGCTTATTGGACCATCGCTTCCGAGAGAAGGCAGGTTGACATAGTCGTCGAATAAAAATCCGCCCCGCAGGCCGGGAAGGTAAACGATGGCCGTTGCTACGAGTAAGCCTGCCAGCAGTAGAAAAAAAGTGAGTACGCGGCTTGGCTTCATGGGCTCTCGAATAAAAAAGAAGGGCCGCATCTGCGGCCCTTCTTGCTGTGCGAAGACAGTACTGTAGCGATTAACCGCCGGTGCGGCAGGCTGCGGGCAAGTACTTGCTCGGGACATTGGTGTTGGAGCCAGCGCACGACCAGGAGATGGTGCCACCACTGCCTACGACAGCCGAAAAGGCAATGACGTCACCCGTGATCGCAGTGTTGGACTGGTTGCCAAACGTCGCTTTAATAACACCGTTGGTGCCTACGGCATCCACACCACTTACGTACTTGCCTTGCGTGCTCGCTGCGTTGGTGGGCAGACCGGCTGACGCATTGGTGGTCGGAAATTTTCCGGTGTTCTGATAATACTCAGCAAGCGCCGTCTCAGAAGCGCTGGCCAAAACCGCACCTTCGGACACCTGGCTGCGGATCAGGTAGTTCTGGTAGGCCGGGATGGCGATGGCCGCCAGGATGGCGATGATCGCAACCACGATCATCAGTTCGATCAAGGTAAAGCCTTTCTGCACACTCTTCATGATAGTTCCTCTTTGGTTAGCTAACCGTGTGATGCCCCCTGAGCTCCAGTCCCTATCCCCCTAGGCGGGATTGGATCCCCATAACGCGGTCGGAACGTACAGGAAGCAGAGACTGCGATGCACCTTGCATGCCACGTTTACCGAAACATACGCCCCTTGTACATCGCAAGTCTGGCATTGTGTTCTGGGTCACGCAGACGAACAAGCCCGATCCATGAAAAATCTTCGTTACGTCTGAGAGTTAAAAGCGTGTTGAGTACGGCAGGTTTTAAATTGTCATGAAGTGACATTTTTTGTCACTTCATGAACGCGTATGCTCAATGCCTGCAGACCGAAGGCAGATATCTGTTCGATAACGTGCTGGAAGAACAGGTCCAATTGATCGCATCGCTTGACGCAATCGCTGAGAAGACCAGTGTCGAGCCGCTGATGGCAGTGTTGGCCTGGGGGCCGCTGTACGTGATGGTGATCTGCCCGACTGGCACCACGCTTACACTGGAAACGTACTTACCTGATATGGAGCTAGCGTTCGCCAAGCCGGCAGATTGATTGCTGGGCGGGAAATAACCGGTTGAGGAAAAAAAGTCCCATTCGGCGGATTTCGCGGATTCCGCCAGCTCCATACCCTCGCTGACCTGAGCTCTTATGACGTAGTCCTGATAGGCCGGAATGGCAATCGCAGCCAGAATGGCAATAATGGCTACGACAATCATCAGTTCGATCAACGTAAATCCGCTAGCAGTGCGTAGGCGCAACATGGTTGGAATCCCCCTGGATATAACCCAGTGCGAGGCACGTTCTGTACCAAGCGAGTCAAGGAAGTGTGATCGGCTTTGTCTTTTGGGACACTTGCCGACGATTCTGGCCTGAAAGGCTTTCCGTCTGCTTGGGTGGTCAAATAATAGCCAGCGCAGCTAAGCGCTCCCCAAGCCTATCTGCGACAGGCAGGTTGGTGCTCCCGGCAGTGGTATCGAAGCAAGAGGCTTACCCGTTTGTATCTGCTGCAGAGGTAACTTGATCAGACAATACAATCCGGGCTGCATGCCAGTGATCGCTCATCGAGAGCGGCCTAGCCTTCATGACCGCCGCTGTGATTTCCCGTTGATTGAGGGTGAGGGACAACAGAGGACGGGGCTCGCAGTGTTTGGTTGGCGGCTGGATGCGTGCGAAGGTAATCCTTTAGCGCTTCGAATTTCTGACGCTCCTTAACCTGTTTATCCTTCGTAAGCAAGGGAGTGGCCGCATCTTCCACTTGGACGGCTGCGGTTATCTGTCCCTGCATGGCAAGCGCAACGGCAAGTACAAGTTGAGGTTGCGGATCCAGATTGTCCAAGGCTATGGCTGTTCGGGCCACTGCCTCGGCCTGTTTGTAGTGATCCTGCAAAACTTCGATCTGTGCGATGAGCGTAAGGTAAGTGCGAAAATTGGAACGGCTGTTGAGTTCGGGCAGATCTTTGACTTTCTGCAGGAAAAAGGACGCTCGCTGCGGGTTGCCTTCGCCAATGGAAAGGGTTGCGGCGTTGAGCATGCATGTCACGCATTGCTCGTGGTTTTTAACTATTTCGTCAATAAGCTTCCAAGCGGACGCATCATCCCCTTGCTCCATGTAGGCGCTAATCAGCTCATCCCTGGCATTAATCGACGTCGGATCGTTTTGCACTGCCCATGTCCACAAATTGATCTGGGTGGACCAAAGCGGCGCGGTGACACGAATAGTGATTACCGCCAGGATTAACCAAGCCGACAAGATAAGCTTTCCCGCCAAGGGCAATAAACGATGCACGCTTGGCGGAACTGACATTTGCTGCAGGCTAGTGGGGAGCCATGCGCATGCCAGGGCAAGTGCCGTCATGGCATAGCGTTCGTGATAAAGGCTTGCGTCAAAGTTTGGGCCAATGAGGTGAAGCACCGGCAGCAGCGAAAAGGTCACACCGAGAATCAGGCCACCGAAATGACGGCGACGTAGTGTCAGCAAAATACCCATGATCAGGATGCACGCGGCACCGGTATCCTGCAAGGCTGTGGATGCGTTGAAGTGCAGAAACTGTTGTGAGGGAATGGGATGCAGCGGACCCATCCCCATGGTGGGCCAGAAAAACATGCGCCAATAGCGCAAATAAAGAAAAGCGGATTCCTGCAAGCGAGCCCATAGGGGCAACGGATGCGTGTCGACGGCTGGAACAAGTACCCCTAATGCTCCATGTCTTATCGTCAGATAAGCAAGGCCTGTCAGGACGATGGCTGCATAAGTGAGCCAATTGTGGGTGAGCAGCTTTCGGATTCGCGCAGATATGCTGCTGTTATTTGGGCCCGTGCGGATAAACCAATCAAGGGTGACGATGACGAAAGGAAAGGCGGCGGCTGATTCCTTTGACGCAGCTGCCAGGAAAAAGCATATCGCTACGATCAAGGCACGCAGTCCTGGTCGTGCCATATCGATGTTGGCTATCCAGCCAAGCAGCATGAACAGTGTTGCCGTTAGTTCGAACTGACAACCTATCCATACCACCGGCTCGACAAGCAGTGGGTGCAAGCCGTATAGCAGCGTGGATATGCATAGAACCCCAAGGCGATGCTTCTGAACTGGGTCGTGCTTGCCAATTTGCAGGGCAAAGGTGCCCACCAGCAGTGTATTGACAAGGTGCAACGCGAGAGAAACCAGGTGCATCGGGCCGGGTTGGGCGTCGAACAATCGAACCTGTAGCGTGAACAGAGCCACGCCGAGGGGGCGAAAATAGATGGTCCAATTGTTGAATCCCCGAAACAGCAATGGCATCCAGCGATCGCCATGCCGCAACCACGCCATCTTTTGAAAATCAATAATATCGGTGTAAACGAATTGGGCGTGCGCTACCGGCCAGTAGGTGAGGACAATGATCAAGCTCACTATGGCTGTGCATAAGGCAAGCGCCCACTTACTGCTGGAATTGGTACTTGAGAACATAGGCTATTGCATGCTGGCGAATAGCCAAAATTATCTTACAGGCACGCCTGCGGCAACGAGAGCCTGTGCATCATTGTGGTCCGTGAGCTTTCCGCTGGCGATGAGAGCCTGCCATTCCTCCATCGTATTTACCGCATCGCAGTGACGCGACCTGTACCACGGCGCGTTTGCAGCGTTTTCCTCAGCCAGCAACCCGCCTGCGCCAAGCCACCACTCGCCAATAGTATTTCCATCCCCCGAAACGGAATGGCGTAGCGTGGCTCTGCTTGCAGTGCGGAGTAGACAGCGGTGACGTAGAGCGCCATCAAAGCCGTCGCCATGGCTAAAAGAGGTGCGTTGCGTCGGTCAAGCAGGGCCGCAAGGCAGCCCCAGGCGGCCAGTACCGCAAGTATGGGGTTCACGATCTCGCATGCCGCGACCCACATTCGCAGGACTGGGTTGTAGCTAAAAGGAGAATGCAGGGTGGGATAAACATAAATATCGCCAGCGCCGATTTGTATGTCCCAAGCCCACAAATGGGCCGGCTTGCTGAAATACCAGCCCACGTAATGCCACGGGGCCTGGATCATGCGCTGGTACATCATTGCCAAGCCTTGAGAAGGATGGGCCTGCAGCGTGGCGTATTCTCGTGCGATATCCAATTGAGTCTGCCCGACTATCGGATCGCTGCGCCTGTAGGAGGTGGCCCAGCTTGTTTGATATTCGGGCCATGATCCCTGCACGAAATTGATAATTGCACGCCCGCCGGCACTTTGGTCACTAGGCGGCAGTTGAACATTGCGTATTTGCCAGGCAAAGGGGAGCGCCAAGCCGGATAGAGCTAGAACCCATGCCTGTTTTCGATCCAGGCGGCGCAGCCAGGACATCATGACGGCAAGCAGCGGGGCAAAGGGCAACAGCACAGCGTTGGTCAATCCAGCCAGGCTAAAGCAAAAGCCCGCGGCAATAAGCCAGCTAAAACCTTGATGGCGTGCTGCCTTGCTCAGTAGAAAAAGCGATAGCGCGCACAAGAAGCCGAACAATGTTTCGGTAACCAGATAGCCGCAAACGGTGATGCTGTGTGGCCATAGGGCCATCAGCAGGCCAGCGCCCAACAGCCATTTGTCGGGTAGCCATCCTTTTGCTGCTTGCATCAGTAAAAGCACCGTGGCGCAGCCAAGGAATGCCTGTGCAATCAGCGTGGTCATATACCATGCGGCTGACTTGCTAGACAGCGTCATCCATAAAGCAAGAAAAATCGGATAACCCGGGTCTCTGTAGCTGTCACCGTGGACGATCGGGTCGCTGGGGTGCGCAATCGACAATACGTGATGCAGGATCAGGTTCAAGGCTGCTGAAAGGTACTGGACCGCATCACCGCGAATAGGGTGATCCACCACCGCTTGAGTAACGAAGTAAAGGCGTAAGGCAAGTGCAAGTGCGCCAATCGCCACCAAAGCGAACGCCCATTTGCCAGCGCTCACGTTCGCTGGTGAGACGACTGCCGGCAGGATCGGTTGCGTAGCTCGTTTATCTTGTTCGACCATGGTGAGACTTGGTGTCCGGTTTCGGCTTGCCGCCCGGAAGTGGTTAAATCGCGCAAAAGTCTTATTTCAACCAGCCTAGCCTATCGGCTTTTGTAAGGGGATAGCATGAAGCGTCTCGTAGTTTTGGCGGCAATGATCGGGGTGGGGCTTATGGCCTCTACTGCAGCATCCGCCGATAACGCCACCTTGATTGAAAATCACCAGATTCACCCATTCGATGTCAGCGATCTGGTCATGATGGACCGCGTCAGTGATCCACAGCTTTCTCCTGATGGGCATTATGCCGCTTACAGCGTGCGCAGCACTGACTACGCTGCCAACAAAGGTGTCAATGCCATCTACGTGCAGGAACTGGCCAAGTCTTCCGAGCGGCCATTCAAGGTGGTACCGAAGCAGGCCTCCTCACCGCGTTGGTCGCCCGATGGGCACAGCCTTTATTACCTCGCACCAGCTGGCGAGGTGACCCAGCTATGGCGCTTGGACGTTCCAGCCGACAAGCATGGCCTGAACATGAGCACGGCAAGTGCGCCGGTGCAAATAAGCCACAGTCCGCTCGACATCGAGGCCTACAAGCTTTCGCCGGATGGCAAGAGCGTGCTGCTTTCCTATGCCGTGTTTACCGATTGTGGTGACCTGGCCTGCACCAAGGAGCGCCTCGATGGCCGTGCCAAGGACAAGTCGACGGGTACGGTCTACCAAAAGCTGTTCGTGCGGCATTGGGATACGTGGGCGGATGGCCGGCGCAACCAGCTCTATATCGCGCGGTTTGGTGCGGATGGATTGATGCCGGCCGAGCCGACGCTGCTGAGCAGGGGCATGGATGGTGATGTCCCCAGCAAACCATTTGGCGACGACAGCGAATTTGCCTACTCGCCCGATGGCAACACCGTGTACTTCGATGTGCGTATTGCCGGTAACAGCGAACCTTGGTCGACCAACTTCGATATTTACAAGGTATCAGCAGATGGTTCTTCCATGCCGCAGAACCTGACAGAAGCGAACAAGGCTTGGGATGCCTATCCGGTGCCTTCGCCGGATGGCAAGACCCTTTACTACCTTGCCATGAAGACACCCGCGTTCGAGGCGGATCGTTTTGCCATCATGGCCATGGATCTTGCCACCGGAGCTACGCATGAAATCGATCCTTCCTGGGATCGTTCGGCCGGTGGCATGCAGATAAGTGCGGATGGCAAGACCTTGTTTGTGACGGCCGATGACGAGGGGCAGCATCCGCTTTTCGCCGTGGATGTTGCCAATGGCAAGGTAAATAAACTGGTCGGCGACGGCTCGGTAAGTGACTACTCCATTGCCGGAAAGCATATTCTGCTTGCTCGGGATGATCTCAAGCACCCAGTCGACTTATACACAGTTTCCATCGCGGGTAGTGGTTTGAAGCAGGTGACGCATTTCAATGCAGAGCACCTGAAGAACGTCAAGATGGGTGATGCAGAGTTCTTCACCTTCAAAGGCTGGAACAACGAAACGGTACAGGGATACATGGTGAAGCCGGTGGACTACAAGGCCGGCCACAAATATCCGGTTGCTTTCATCATCCATGGTGGCCCGCAGGGTGCCATGAACAACGACTGGAGCTACCGCTGGAATCCGCAAACGTACGCAGGGCAAGGTTTCGCAGTCGTCACCATCAACTTCCATGGCTCAACCGGTTACGGCCAGGCATTTACCGATTCCATTTCGGGGGATTGGGGTGGCAAGCCGCTGGAGGATTTAAAGCTCGGCTGGCAGGCTGCGCTGGATAAATACCATTTCCTGGATGGTGATCGTGCTTGTGCGCTTGGTGCGAGCTACGGCGGTTACATGACCTACTGGATTGCCGGCGTGTGGAACAAGCCATGGAAGTGTCTGGTTGATCACGATGGTGTGTTCGACGCGCGCATGATGTATTACGCCACCGAAGAACTATGGTTCGAAGAACGCGAAAACGGTGGTGCGCAATTTGACGTGCCGGAGAACTACGAGAAGTTCAACCCGATCAACCACGTCAAGGATTGGCGCGTGCCGATGCTGGTCGTTCACTCCGGCGACGACTTCCGCATCCCAATTACGCAAGGCCTTGGCGCTTTCACCGCGCTGCAGCGCCAGGGTATTCCTAGTGAATTCCTGACCTTTCCTGATGAAAATCATTGGGTATTGAAGCCTCAGAACAGCGTGCAGTGGCACGAAACCGTCAACGCCTGGTTGAAGAAATGGACGGCGCAAGATGCATCGTCAAACACATCCGGCAAACCGTAATCTTCACCGTTCTTCCCCTCTCCCTTCAGGGAGAGGGCAGGGTGAGTGGCTGCCCTTCACGAACACCTAGGTCTCATGGCTTTTACGCGGCAAGGAAATCAAATTCCATGAAGCTCCATTTTTGCCGGCCGTCATTCCGGCGAAAGCGGGAATCCATGTTGCCCTGATGCCAAGAGCAAAGATGGATTCCCGCTTTCGCGCACTGCTGTCCGGGGAAATTTTGCGAAAAAAGTAACGAGCACTTGAGGGACAACACGTTTGCATGATTCGCACAGCAAGCGACTTAAAAAAGCTTGCTCAACGCGATATCCACGAGTGAACTGGAAACGGCCCCCTCCCCTGCGTGCAGGGGAGGGTTGGGGTGGGGTAAGGCGAGCGAAGCTCGCTTCCGGCTACGCGGGAATGAGCGTGAGACATCAACGGAACCTCTCGCGAGGTTGCTTCACCCCACCCCAACCCTCCCCTACTACACGCAGGGGAGGGGGTGATCCGGCAAGCTAAAAGTTTCCCAGACAGCAGTGCGCTTTCGCGGGAATGACGGCTAGGCAAGATGGAGCATGGCTGGGAATTGACCGCTGGCGACGCAAATGAAAAATTTCCCCAGACAGCAGTATGCCCGCGTCGGATGATGACACGGCGCCATTGAGTACTTCGAGAATTTGCGTAGACGGCTATGCCGCCTAGGAAGATTGAGCACGACAGCCAGCATGGATGCGACATGCGTTCGCGGTGCTGAAATGCGCAAATCTTCTACGCACATCGTCGCCTACCGAACACCTACAGACACCCACAAGCAAACTTGCTACGTTCGCCCCGTCATCGACGCCATCCTAATCCGTGCAACGTCGAGGACCCATGCAGAAATGCTTGGAGAAGCGCAGATCGTGAGAGTTACGAGCTCCCACGACCTGCTGACCACAACCAACTGAATGGAGTTGATCATGGCTGCCATAGATCATACGGCACGCGCGCGCCCTCAGGTTCGCAACGAACCCTCATCCCCACCTGATCCGTTCATCGACCAGCGCGACCCATTGGGCCTGGGCCTGGAAAAGTTCGATAACTATACGGCGAAACTTGCTGGCACCTCGTTGGCCATCAACGTTCTGCGAGGTCTGCTGGAACGCAGTGAAACCAGCAAGAAACCCAACGCCCCGCGCAGCGCGCAGACGTACTGGCCACT
>NZ_BMJA01000002.1:78518-274611 GCF_014642835.1 Dyella nitratireducens
GCTCTGAGCCGGGTGGATAACGCGTTCGCGTCCGTATGGTCCCTTCGCGGCATGTCGACTGAGGACCGTCATGCCGCATCTGGGTTGAGTGGGAGGCGTCGCGCCAATCTGTCATTCCTATGCAATGTTCGGTTGCCGCGATCAGGCGGACAGACAACAATGCAATAGACTGCTATAACGCTAAATAGCTACCGGCGGCCAAAGACTAGCCGTCGAAGACACAGGGAAAGCCAATGGACCGTATTCAGAGTGTGGCGCGCACGGCGCAAGGCTGCGTGCTGGCAGCAGAGGCTCAGCCAAGAGACACAGCTTCGCGAATCAGGGCGCGATGGGGTGTTCTGATTTTGCTGTTGATATGCATGATTACCTATACCACTGCGGTGATGGCCGACAGCGGCTGGTGCCAGCCTTATGGCAATTGGCAGTCATTCAGTGCTTCAGAGTACCACTGCACGAATATCCAGCTGCCCAGTGACGAGAGCGAGGGCGGAATAATCGTTACTGCCCCCTGTCATACGTGCTGCATTATCTTGCAACAGAATGGAATCGTCGGTTCCTGGGCGGACGGAATCGTCAACATAGTCAATGGAGGATCAAGCCCTAATAACGGGTGGGGCAATCAATGGGGCTGCGGTTTCCCTACACCCAATGCCAACAAGGCGCTTGGCAAGTTCCCACCTCAAAACAGCATTGGCGATCCTATCAATGTGGGTAATGGCAATGTCTATCGCTTCGATGAGGATTTCAGTGCGGGTCGCTGGTTGACGTTTGGCCGGTATTACAACAGCGCCTCAACGGCAGGGTTGGATACCATGGGTCAGCACTGGCGCCACTCCTATGCCAGTCATCTGACGTACACCGCAGCGACCTCATCCAGTGCTGCCAGCGTCACCATCACGCGTGAAGACGATCGCGTCAGCACCTATCAGCTCGTAGGTAGTCAATGGAGTGGAGAAGCCGATGTGCCTGATGCGCTGACCGAGCAGACCGATAGCAGTGGCAATCCCCTTGGCTGGACCCTGTTGCGGGTTGATACGCGTAGTACCGAACAATTCAATGTTTCGGGGCAACTGACCAGCATTACCGATGCCAATGGTTTCGTCACGACGTTGATCTACAGCACTAGCTCCACACCCTCGAACGTGGCGCCAGGCCCTGGTTATCTGATCTCAGTCGTTGATCCGCAGCAGCGCGCGATCCAGCTTACCTACAACGGCAGTGGCTTGATAAATCAGGTGACCGCACCAGATGGATCGACCTACAGCTACGCCTACGACAGTAACCATGAACTGCAAACCGTCACTTACCCTGGCGGCAAGAGCTGGACGTACCTCTATGGCGAATCGCCCAACAATGGCGGTAACACCTCGGTCGGCTTGTTGACGGGCGTCATCGATGAAGCAGGTGGCCGCCTTTTCAGCTACAGCTACAACGCGGCGGGGCAAGGCATCAACAGCCAAATGGCCGGTGGGGTGGCTTCCTATGCCATCACCTACAACAGCGACGGGTCGGTTGATGTGGCCGACCCGCTTGGCACATCTCGGCATCGCCCCTTTACCACCCTCTTGGGTGTGCCCTATCTCACGGGAGTTAATGGCACGTGTGAGGCGTGTTCGAACGTCAGCACGTGGTCCTACGACTTCAATGGCTATGTTAACCAAACCACCGACTTCAACGGCAACGTCACCATCTACACCCATGATGGCGACGGCATGGAGACGGGGCGAGTGGAAGGTTATGGCAGCGCAACGATGCGTCCTGTCCAGACGGACTGGAACGATACTTTCCATGTACCAACGGAGCAGCGTCGATACAGCGCAAGTTACGCGCTGGTTGAGAAGACGGATTGGCTTTACAACGCGAACGGACAACCCATAGCACGTTGCGAGATCGACGCCACCAACAGCGCAGCCTCCGGTTACACCTGTTCGAATACCGGCACTGTGCCGGCAGGTGTACGCCGCTGGACCTACACCTACTGCACGGCCGTGGGCGCGGGCTGCCCACTCGTCGGCTTGATGCTGACCGAGACCGGTCCTCGTACCGATCTCACGCAGACGACCTATTACAGCTATTACACCAGTAGCAGCACAACGAACTGTGGCACACCGGGTGCCGCCTGTTATCAGGCAGGTGACTTGCATACGGTTACCGATGCTCAGGGGCATGTCACGACCGTTGCCTCCTATGATGCTGAAGGTCGCATCACGCGCATCACCGACGCTAACGGCATCAACACGGATATGACCTATACGGCACGCGGATGGCTGGCTTCGCGCAGCGTGGGCGGTGCTACCACTAGCTTCACCTACACGCCTTATGGCGCAGTGCAGACGGTGACCGACCCTGACGGTGTCTTTACCACCTACGGCTACGACACCGCGCATCGCCTGGTGAGGATCACCGACGCCCAAGGCAACTACATTCAATACACCCTGGATACCGCCGGCGACAAAACCGGCGAGCAGGTGTATGACTCAAGCGGCGCGCTGCACAAGAGTCTCGCTCGCACCTTCAATACCTTAGGCCAGCTCACCACCTTGGTCGATGGCCTCAATAACACGGTGTTCAACGCCAGCGCGAGCAACAGCTACGATGCCAACGGCAACCTGGTGCAAAGCACCGATGGCTTAGGCATCCAGCGCCAGCAGGGTTACGACGCCGTGAACCGCCTGGTACAGACTATTGACAATTACAACGGCGGCGACGCCACAACAAAGAACACCACTACCCAATACAGCTACGACAGCCTGGACCGCCTCACCCAGGTGACCGACCCCAGCAGCCTCAACACCACTTACAGTTACAACGGCCTGAGCGATGCCATCAGGCAGGTTAGCCCTGACACCGGCACTACCAGCCGCACCTTTGATGCTGCCGGCAACGTGCTTACCCGCATCGACGCCAAGGGCATCACCGCTACTAACACTTACGATGCGTTGAATCGCCTGATCAGTACCAGCTACCCGGACACCACGCAGAACGTCACCTACAGTTACGATGATCCCAACAGCGCCACCGGCTGCGGCACTAGCTACCCGATCGGACGGCTTACGCGGATCATCGAGAACAGCGTGACCACGGTGTACTGCTACGACACACGCGGCAACGTAATTCAGAAGCAACAGATCACCGGCGCAGGCACGGATATCACTGACTACAGCGTGAGCGCCGCAGGGCGACTCAGCGGCATCGTGTATCCCAGCGGCACCCTGGTCACCTACACCCGGGATGGGGATGGGCGGATTCAGAGCATTAGTGTGACGCCCCCCAGTGGTACGGCCAGCACGGTGGTGAGTGGGGTGAGCTATCAACCGTTTGGCCCGATCAATGGCTACACGCTTGGGAATGGACAGCAGATTGCGCGCGCCTACGATGCGAACTACCGACTCACGGATCTCACTAGTCCGGCGTTCAATCTGCACCTCGCCAGAGATGTGATGGGCGATATCACTGCCATCGGCAATGCACCGGGTGCGAATCCAGCGACAGAGACGTATAGCTATGACCCATTGTATCGACTGATCGCCGTCACGGAGGCCAGCGGCACCATCCTGGAAAGCGTGACGTACAACCAGACTGGTGATCGACTCACTAAAACGGGCAATGGCCTAGCTAGCGGCACCTATAGCTACAACACCAACACGCATCAGTTGATTGCCACGGGCAATGCGACGAGAACCATCGACGCGGACGGCAACACCACGGGGATCAGCGAGGCTGGAGGTGCCTATGTCTTCGGATACAGCAATCGCAATCGCATGACGGTCGCGCAGCTAGCTGGCAGCACGATTGCTAGCTATACATATAACGCATTAAATCAGCGCATTCAGAAGGTCGCCAGCAGTGCCACGGAGCGCTATGACTACAACGAAGGCAGTCAGATCCTGGGTGAGTATGGTGCGAAGAGCCGCGATTACATCTGGATGGACGGCATCCCAGTGGCCAACGTCGATACGTCGGGTACGACCAGCACAATCGCCTATGTCACCGCTGATCAGTTGGGAACACCGAGAGCCATTGCCGATGTCAACGGCAATACGCAATGGCAATGGTCATACCAAGGTAATCCTTGGGGTGAGCAAGCTCCGACGAGTAGCGGGTATGTGTATAACCTAGGCTTCCCGGGGCAGTACTTCGATGTAGAAACCGGGCTGTTCCATAACGGTTTCCGTGACTACGACTCTGGATCTGGACGGTATATCGAGAGCGACCACATTGGTTTAAACGGAGGTATCAACACCTATATCTATGGATTGAATAATCCTTTGATGTATGACGACCCATTAGGCCTTCGTCCTCCCACGCCCAGTGAGATAGCGTTTCTTAAAGCGTTTTTCGGAAAATGCTTCAATGCTCAGCGAATGGACATAAACAAAAGGCTATTCGGTAGCCGTGCATGGTCTCCGTTTGATCACCATGTAAATCTGCCAGGCAATGACTTTATTGGTGGCAATGGAAGTAATTCGGTCAATACAAGTGATCCATATATCGCTTCCATTTTAGCACATGAGACTTTGCATACCTGGCAACGAGATCAAGGTGCCAACGTAACGACGAGTGAAATTGGCCCGCAGATTGCTGCTTCGCTCGGTGGGAGTGATCCATATTCCTACGATCAGTCAATAAACGATCCGGCCGCCAACCTTGCTCAGTTCCAAGCTATGTTCAACAACAGTAATTACGAAGCACAAGCACAGATGTGGCAGGACTATGTGTATTCGAAGCTAACGGGTGGAGATGTAAGCAAGTGGTCCGAGATAGCAAACTACGTTCAATCCAAGGCTTCGTGCGGGTGCAAGCAATGAACATTACGAAAAATTTGTTTATAACTGGGCTTGTTATTTTGTCTGCATGTGCCGCACCTGGAGATGGTGTCAAGGCAAAGAGCGGCTATGCAGCCGCTGTACCTGTGATTACAGCACTTGAGGCATATCATCAGGCGAATGCTGCCTATCCCTCTTCACTGGATCAGCTAGTTCCAAAGTTCATTGCTGGCAACAGGTTGGCAGCTACCATGCCAGATAAAAAAGTAACGCCGTTTAAGTATCGGCAAATTGATAACGGCTATGAGCTTTCGTTTTCTTATACGGGGCCCGGGACAAACCAATGTGTGTACAGGGAAAGTACCAAAGCGTGGAAATGCTACGGTGCTTACTAGGCCTGCTTGAACGCCATAAGCAGTCCTGCTATGCCTATGTCGGACGCAGTCCGATCGCAAGCGATGATCCTCTTGGCTTAGATGATACGTTTTGCAGGATTGACCCGAGTTCGTGTGGTTGGAATGTGGATAGTCCCACATATGGCAATGTTTCCGCGGGGATCAATGAAGCTGGAGGCGAGGCTATTTTGGGCGAATCAGGGGAATAGGGGTTTGCCGCCGATACGACTCCGTATATGTGTTTTTATGCGATAAGTTGTGGATCATTGCTACCACTATGGGCGAAGATGGCGCAGTGGGAGGGGTCACATCGATCGGCAATGGAGCTCCAAGTGATGACGATTCCATAACTGCGAACTTTGGTTCCGATGGGGGCGAGGCGGTTACCGCAGTTGGTTCCGCGCAGGATGACCCCGCCGACAGCGGCCAAATAACCGCGGCCAGATGGTTTGGGAGACATCCTGAGCAAATTGCCAGGAGTGCAGGAATGAAAATATCGTGGAAGTATAGCCTTTCGTTCACATCTTGGTCGTTGGCAGCATTCTATCTGCCGACATTGATGGCTCACCCTTTGATACATCCTTATCTAAGGGGCGAGGCCTTCTATGTGGTTGAGCTTTGTTTGGTTGCAATCATAGTTTTAGTTGCCGAACCTGCGTTTAGGGGTGGGGCTCTATTGAAACTATCTGTGGCTGCCATTCTTGGATATTTCGTGGGATTGGTTTCATATCTGATCAAATGGGCTTTCTTCGACAAGCACACTAATTCGCCAAGTCATCTTGCTCAGGTTTTAGATGGCATATTTTCCGTAAGTCCCTGGCTTTTTGCAGTGTTCACATACTGCTGGCTGCTGCTACCAGTAGCCACATTGATTGGAAGGTGGCTTACTGCTCGCCTTCTTCACACAAAGCTAGTCCTTTAATTTCCAATCTTTGGTGATGCCACCGACACCTATAATTACCATAGACCCTAGAGCATTGCTGGCAGGACTGGTATTTGAGGAGCCGACGCTATTGTCGGCCAAGAATTGCGGATGCACTAAGGGGCATTAAGAAATGAGAAGAGTAAGTATAGGTATGGGTGTGGCTTTGTTGTTTTCGACTACTGCTTTTGGGCAGGCGATACAAAAAACTCGGCCGCATCCAGATTATGTGCCGGATGAGAAAACGGCGCAGGCTATTGGTGAGGCAGTGCTCATCGCGCGATTTGGCGAAGAAAGCGCGAAAGCTCAACTTCCGCTCAGGGTAGTTCGCAGCAGCGGAGATTTCTGGATTGTGCAGGGAACTTTGGGTGGTCCTATGCGTAGTGGTGGCGGCATGGCGGTGTGGATTAATGAACACTCGGGATGCATTGAGAATGTATTGACACACATGAAATAGCAATATTCCGAGGTAATGCGTGGGGTGGCTAAAAAAGCCGAAAATGAGTTGAAAAACTGCGATGAGATTTAAGCGGTGTGCGCTCCCTAATCGTGCATCAGTCTTGGACAATCTGCGGCTGAAGCGGTACTTCGAGCTTGGATCGATTGCTCATGAAAAATGAAACAATGGACAAACTTGGATTACTGGCGATGTTGCGGTTTGTATTTGTATTGGCGCCAGTCACAGGTGCGGTTAGCTTCAGCTGCTACACAATCCTTGAGCTTATGAAGGCTCATAATTTGAAAGGATGGATGTTTGTGCCAAACGTCCTAGCGCTTGCGTTGCTATATTACCTGGCTGATGTTTTGGTTTTGCGCGATCTTAAGAGAAAGTGGGGCGAGCTTCGAGAATCGAAATAGATTTGTAGGTTGGGGTGTGAACGCCAACATCGCCATGCTTGATGTACAAGGATGTTCGGGCAACCAGGCCAACACCCACTGGCTAATCACCATCGGCAGCGATACCCGCAGTTATGACCCGGACGGCAACACAGTCAGCGCCACGGTCGCTGGTGAAGCTTGGAGGTACGTCTATGACGGCTACACCGCATGACCGTGCTGTTGCGCAACGGTGCTGCCGCGGCCACCTACACCTACAACGCCTTCGGCGAACGCATTGCTAAAGTCGTGAATGTGTACTGCCGGCACTCAATCAGCTCGTAGCTCGTAAGCTGGGATGCAATCTCAGCATCTGGAAGCCGTAAAGGATGCTCAGATTGCCATTCCAGCTTGCAGGCTTACCTTTCAAGTATGCTTGCTTTAGAACCACTTCGCTCGCTTGAGCGCCAGGTAGATGGTTCCCACGACGCAAGCCACCACACCCATGATCGTGGGATATGCCCATGGCTGGCTGAGCTCAGGCATGTGCGTGAAGTTCATGCCATACCAACTGGTTATCAGAGTCGGTGCTGCAAGCATGGCCGCCCAGCCGGCAAGCTTCTTCATCACCTCGTTCTGGCCGAACGTCACCAGCGACAAATTGACATTGATGGCCGCGGCGAGCATTTCGCGCATGGCGCTGATGGACTCGTTGACGCGGAAGACGTGGTCGTAGATGTCGCGGAAGTAGACGCGGAGGTCGTCGGGGATGAAGCCGGGGTGGAGGCGGACGAGTTGGTTGATGATGTCCTGCATGGGGGCTACGGCTAAGCGCAGGGTCATGAGGTCGCGCTGCATGTCGTAGAGGCGGCGGACGGTGTCTCGGTTGAGGGTGTCGGCGAAGATGTCTTTTTCCAGCTCCTGCAGTTCTTCGCGGAAGTCGCGCACGATGGGGAGCAGGTTGTCGACGATGTAGTCGAGGACGGCGTATAGGCCATAGCTGGGGCCGAGTGCGAGCATTTCAGGGTTTTTCTCGCAGGCGTGGCGTGCCGGTTTGTAGGAGAGTGAGGCGCCGTGCCTGACGGTGATGAGATAGCGCTTGCCCAGGAAGATGTGGGTTTCGCCGAAAGCAATGTGGCCGCTGATGAGTTGGGCGGTTTGTACGACGATGAATAGTGCGTCGCCGTAGGTTTCGATCTTGGTGTGCTGGTGGGCGTGTTGGGCGTCTTCCACGGCCAGGTCGTGGAGGTCGAATTCTTCTTGCAGTTTCAACAGCAGCGGGCTGTCGGGTTCGTGCAGGCCTACCCATACGAAGGTGTCTGGCTGTTTGAGTGCTTCGCTGATGTCGTCGATGCTGATGTCGCGCAGGCGCGTGCCGTCGGTTCGGTAGGCGACGCAGTTGACCACCATGGGGTTGGATGGCTGAGTCGTAGTGGTTGCGTCGAAAGTGGACATGGCTTCGATCATCCTGTGCGCAAGTGGTGGCCTCTGCAGAAAATCAAGATGGATTCCCGCTTTCGCGGGAATGACGGCCCTAGGGTGTTGGGGGTGTTTTGCGCAAGCTCCAGGCTAGTGCGAGCCAGCAGGGTAGGGCGAGCAATATCCACGGTTGGTTCTGCTGCACCACGCCGGGTAGCAAATGCATGAGTAGGGCGATCAAGAGCGCGATCAATTGCAATGCCAGCACGCTGTTGGCAAAGCGAGAGGTGGCGATGTTTCTGCGGACATGCCACAGCGAACGCAGCAGCAGAAAAGCGAGCGGGTTGAAGAGTAAGAGGTTGGCGTTGGCCCAGGCCGAATGATGCGTGGTAAGGGTCCACAACATCAGCATGACCAGGCCGACGAGACCGGCGAGCAGCAGGAACAGGCTGCCGAGTAGCGCATAGGCGAGTCGAGCGTATCGCCATGCGCCGACGATCAGTGCGGCGATGATCAAGCCGGCCATGCCAAGCGGAATGCGCAGATCGGGCGGCGTGGCGGGTGGTGTGCTGAGGTGGTTGGGGTAAAGCAGGCTTTCGTTTTGTACGAGCGGTTGTGTGCCGCCGTGACCATCCGCAACAGTGATGTTGCGGATGCTCTTTTGCAGTTCTTCCGGCAGGAAGCTTTCTTGCCATGCATTGAGTGGTTGATCGGCGTAAGGCCCAAGGCCTAGATCGAGGATCAACATCAGCCAGGGTTGTGCGCTCATCAGACGCACGGTTTGCTGGCGATAGGTCATGCCGCCCGGCAATTGAGTGAGGCGCGCTTTGATGGCGCCGCCGAGTGCGCGGTCGAATGCATCGCGTACGCGGGTGGTGCAGTTGTCGACGTAGTAGTCGTAGTTGTAGGTGGCGTTTTCGGGGCGCAGGTTCCAGAACAGGAAATCGCGCAGTGCGGCCGCTTGTTGCGGCGTGAAGGCGAGTTTCTGTTTGGTGACGGACCGACCGGCTTGGGCGTAGAAGTTTTCTTCGTCGGTGGTGGTTTCGGCGTCGATCAGGTAGTGCATCTGGCCGCGGGCGAAGTTGAAGAAGAAGTTCTTCTCGTCGAAGTTGAAGACGCCGTAGTTGAAGTTCATTTCTTCGCCGCTGGCGGTGTCGCGCAGTTCGATGGCGTCGTGGCCGAAGCGTTCCCAGTAGATGTCGCCGGGGCCATACGTGATGAGAGAGATTTCCAGGTTTTCGCCTGGTGCGTCGGCGACGCCGGCATGGGCGGGGAGGATCGCGCAGCACAGGAGGGTGAGGGCGATGAGGAGGATGCGGCCGGCCTTAGTCATGCGATTGGGCGAAGTATCGAGGACGCGTTAGGGTAGCGGATGTGTGTGGCTGATGTGATTGGCAGAGAGGTGAGGGTGGACATCACCCTTAAGGTTTGAGCTTTAGCGTGCCGTCATTCCGGCGCAGGCCGGAATCCAGTTTCAATACGTTGTGCGAAGCACTCAAAACCTTTTGTATCGAGTGCTTCGCACGGCATGTTTCTACTGGATTCCGGCTTTCGCCGGAATGACGGTGAGGGATAGGTGGTTTTCTCGCGAGGGTGGCCTCTCACCCCAGCCCTCTCCCCGGAGGGAGAGGGGGTAAAAGCCGTTAGCGGCGTACGACGCGGAATTGCTGTACGCGCCGGTCATCCGCCTGGGTCACACGAAATTCGAAGTTGCCGATGTCGATCTGCTCGCCCACTTCCGGCAGGTGACCGAATTCGGCGGTGACCATGCCGCCGACGGTGTCGAATTCCTCGTCGGAAAACGCGGCACTCACTTCTTCGTTGAAGTCGGCGATGGGGGTCAGAGCGTCGACGATCCATTCGCCTTCGGCCTGGACGCTCACGAGGTTGGGTTCTTCCTCGTCGTCGTGCTCGTCGTCGATCTCGCCGACGATTTCCTCCAGCACGTCTTCGATGGTGATCAGGCCGGCGACGCCGCCGTATTCGTCCACAACCAGCGCCATGTGGTTGCGGCTGCGGCGGAATTCGGCCAGCAACACGTTCAGGCGCATGGACTCGGGAATCAGCACGGCCGGGCGCAGGATGGTGCGCAGGTCGAAATCGTGGCCGTTGCCGAAGTACTTGAGCAGGTCCTTGGCAAGCAGGATGCCGAGGATGTCGTCCTTGTCTTCGCCGTGCACGGGGAAGCGGGAGTGGCCGGATTCCACCACGGCGGCAAGGATGTCGGGAAGCGGCGAGTCCACGTCGATCATCACGATCTGGACGCGGGGCACCATCACGTCGTCGACGTTGAGCTCGGTGACTCGCAGCGCGCCTTCCAGCATGGGAAGGGTGTCGGCGCTCAGCAGGCCGTTGGCCTGGGCGGTCCGCAACTCGTCGATCAGTTCTTCGCGGTTGCGTGGTTCGCCGGAAAACAGATGGCCCAGTCGATCCCACCATTTTCGGTGGACCGGGCCGCTGGTACTGCCAGGGTCCTCGTTCATTACTCTTGAAAAGACAGCCCAAGCTGGGCGGGAAAATCAGTCTAGCGGAAAAGCCTTTGCCGTTCAGAGACAAGGGGTGAATAACGAAACGTGGCGACGGGCAGGGTTGAGGCAAGGCCTTACCCCACCCCAGCCGTCCCCTGCGAGCAGGGGAGGGAGCGTCTTTCGCACATCAATAGGGATCGGGAACGCCTAAACCCTTGAGAATGCGCGTTTCCAATGCCTCCATGCGGACCGCTTCGGCTTCCTCGATATGGTCGTAGCCGAGCAAATGCAGCACCCCGTGCACGGTGAGATGAGCCCAATGATTTGCCACCGGCTTGCCTTGCTCGGCAGCCTCGCGGCGCACCACCGGGGCGCAGATGGCGATGTCACCGAGCAGAGGCAGCCGCACGCCCGGGGGCAGGTCCATCGGGAAGGACAGCACGTTGGTGGCGTAGTCCTTGTCGCGATAGGTGCGGTTGAGCGCGCGGCCTTCCCGCGTGCCGACGATGCGTATCGATAGCGCCGCCGCCCGCCGCCGCCGTGCGCCGGCCAGGGCCGCCTCCACCCAGCGGCGGAAGCTGGCGGGCGAGGGCACGCCAGCGCGGGGTATGCCGTAGCTGAGGTGCACCGTGGCCAGTGGCTCGCTCATATCGATCAGCTCTCGCGCCTTGGTTTGTTATTCGCGTTCCCCGTTCCCTGGTTTTCGTCTGCCGCTTCTTCAAAGGCCTCGTACGCCCGCACGATCTTCGCCACCAGCGGATGGCGCACCACGTCGCGCGAGGTGAAGAACGTAAAGCTGATGCCATCCACACCGCGCAACACCTCAACGGCATGGCGCAAGCCGGAGCGCACGTGCCGGGGCAGGTCGATCTGGCTGACGTCACCGGTGATCACCGCCACCGAGCCGAAGCCGATGCGGGTGAGGAACATCTTCATCTGCTCGACGGTGGTGTTCTGCGCTTCGTCGAGGATCACGTAGGAGTCGTTGAGCGTGCGGCCACGCATATAGGCGAGCGGCGCAATCTCGATCACGTTGCGTTCGATCAGCTTGGCCACTTTTTCGAAGCCAAGCATTTCATACAGCGCGTCGTACAGCGGGCGCAGGTACGGGTCCACCTTTTGCGACAAGTCGCCAGGCAGAAAGCCAAGTTTTTCACCGGCTTCCACGGCTGGACGCACCAGCAGGATGCGCTGCACGCGGTTGGCTTCCAGTGCTTCCACCGCGCAGGCTACGGCGAGATACGTCTTGCCGGTGCCGGCAGGACCTACGCCGAAGCTGATGTCATGTGTGCTGATCGCGTGCAGGTAGCGCGCCTGGTTCGGGCCGCGGCCTTTGATCACGCCGCGCTTCACCTTGATGATCACTTCCTGCGCACTTTCGGCCGCTTCTTCCACGATGGATTCGATGCCGGATTCAGCCAGATGCAGGTTGATCTTGGCGCCGTTGAGTGATTCCGATTCCGTGGCGGCGTAAAGCGCGCGCAGCACTTTTTCGCCGGCGCGTGCGGCGGCTTCGTCGCCGATCACCTGGAAGAGATTGCCGCGGTGGTCGATTTCCACGCCCAGACGCAGCTCCACCTGGCGCAGGTGTTCGTCGAATGGGCCGCACAGGTTGGCGAGCCGGGCGTTGTCTTCCGGATCGAGGGCGAAATCGCGTTGGTTCAAACCGTCGTTCATAGATGTCGAATTCTTTTGTGTGTCGTCGCGCCGGCAAGGGCCGGACCAGTGCCTGTCGTGCAGGCCACGTTGCCAGGCTCTCCGCTTATGGCGGCGATGAAGTGTTTGTTTGCAGATCGAGGCGATAGAAGCGCGTATCAACCGGCATGAAGGGAAAACCTGCCGGCAACTGCACTTTGTCGATCAGCGCGAAACCGTGCTTTTCATAGAAGCGATGCGCGGCTTGGAATTTATCCGTGGTACCCAGGAACACGCTATGCACGGCGTGCTGCGTCGCCCAATCCAGCGCGCCTTGCAAAAGTTTTACCGCAACGCCCCATGCCGTGCCGCGATATTCGGCGGCCACGAACATCTTGCGCAAAGCGACGTCGTGGTAGCCGATGTCCTTCAGCGCGACCGTGCCGACGATCTTCTGCTCATCCATCGCGACCCAGAAATTGCCCGTACCGTGCTGGTAATACACGGGGATCGCGGAAAGATCCGGCTGGCGTTCCAGGTCGATATCGAAGCCGAATTCCTCGCGCTGAATCGAGACGATCAACTCGCCCACCGCCGCCGCATGCTGCGGTTGGAAAGGCATCAAGCGGATGCGTGCGGCGTCTGCGCCCATGCTGGCGAGTCAGGCGGCTTCGCTATCCACGCTGGCAACACGTCCACGCAGCGAGTTGGTCATCGCGTCGGTGATGACCACGTCCACGAACTGGCCGATAAGGCTCGCAGGTCCAGGAAAATTCACGTAGCGCATGTTCTCGGTGCGACCGGTGAGTTCGTTTGCGTTCTTCTTGCTGGGCTTTTCCACCAGCACGCGTTGCACTGTGCCGACCATCGCCTCGTTGATCTTGCGGGCGTTCTCGTTGAGCACCGCCTGCAGGTGCGCGAGGCGTTCGCTCTTCACGGTGGCCGGTGTGTCGTCGGCAAGATTGGCAGCCGGCGTGCCGGGGCGTGCGGAGAAAATGAAGGAGAAGCTCTGGTCGAAGCCGACGTCGTCGATGAGTTTCATCGTCTTCTCGAAATCCGCATCCGTTTCGCCCGGGAAGCCGACGATGAAGTCGGACGAGATGCAGATATCCGGACGCACCGCGCGCAGCTTGCGGATCTTCTGTTTGAACTCCAGCGCCGTGTAGCCGCGCTTCATCGCGGCCAGGATGCGATCCGAACCGGCCTGCACCGGCAGGTGCAGGAAGTTCGCGAGCTTCGGCACATTGGCATAGGCCTCGACCAGCGAGTCGGAGAACTCCAGCGGATGCGAGGTGGTGAAGCGGATGCGGCCGATGCTTTCAATCTCCGCGATGGCGTGGATCAACACGGCCAGGTCTGCCGTGCCGCCATCGTGCGTGGGGCCGCGATAGGCATTCACGTTCTGGCCCAGCAGGATCACTTCGCGCACGCCTTGTTCGGCAAGCTGTGCGACTTCCACGATCACGTCGTCGAACGGACGGCTGATTTCCTCGCCGCGGGTGTAGGGCACCACGCAGTAGCTGCAGTATTTGGAGCAGCCTTCCATGATCGACACGAAGGCGGTGGGGCCTTCGGCGCGCGGTTCGGGCAGGCGGTCGAATTTCTCGATCTCGGGGAAGCTGATGTCGACCTGCGGCTTGCCGGTGGCGCGCTTCGCTTCGATCAATTCGGGCAGGCGGTGCAGGGTCTGCGGGCCGAACACCAGGTCCACGAACGGCGCGCGCTTCAGAATCGCTTCGCCTTCCTGCGACGCCACGCAGCCACCCACGCCGATCAGCACGGGCTTGCCACCCTGCTTGTATTCGCGCCAGCGGCCGAGTTGGCTGAACACCTTTTCCTGCGCTTTTTCACGGATGGAGCAGGTATTGACCAGGAGCACATCCGCTTCCGACTCGTCCTGGGTCAATTCCAGACCATGCGACGCGCGCAGCACGTCGGCCATTTTGGCCGAGTCGTACTCGTTCATCTGGCAGCCGTGGGTCTTGATGAAAAGCTTGCCGCTCATGGCGTCGGGTACCGTGGGGTCGGAAGGCAGCGCGAAATGCGTCGAACCGCGTATTGTACTCGTGCGATTAGTGTGCTGCTACCGATGGATCAAGGACTTGCGGGAGGGAGTGTCGCCCTGGAGATGCGTAGGTTGGGGTGCAAACCCCAACATCCGGATGTAGGCGTGCATGGCGATGTTGGGGTTTGCACCCCAACCTACGTGGTTGATGGAGTTTCCGGCAAGCCTTGCTCCTTCAGCCCAATCCTCACCCCGGACGGCAGCAGGGCATGTATATCCATGTTCTGGCACACGATTTCGCTAATTCATGCTTGGCTCGCGACGGCGCTAAGCGCAAACTTCCCGCCATGTTTGCCGCCGTACGCCAAAGGGGAGGCCACGGTTCCAGGGCAACCCGCCTCCCAACACTTTTGATGATCGCCATGCTGGCGCTGCTTGGCTGCGCCCTGCTGTTGGCCGCACGCCCGGTGCAGGCTGCTGCGCTTTACCGCTGCACGGGGTCGCAGGGCGAGATCGTGTTTACCGGCAGCAAGGCGGGTTACCGCGAATGCCAGCAGCTGGCGTCGTTTGCGACTCCGCCGCCACACGCAGGGCCACGGCGGGTGATGTCGAATCAGGTCAGCTCGCTGGCGTGGGTGACCGGCTGGGTAGAAACCTCGGCCAAGCCGATTGCCCCCATCGTCGTGTCGCTGGATCGAGTCATGGCAGGTGTGGAAACGACGGCTCGCGTGGCGCCTCCGCCCACCGGCAAGCCGGGGCAGTGGAGTTATAGCGATTCGCACAACGGCTTGCCCGCCGCGCTGGCGGACAGCGGTGCGCAGGATTCGCCGGACAATCGCGTGCTGCGCGGCGCGGTGTATCGAGTCGTGCATCGCGACGGCAGCGTGGAATACACCAATATTCCGCCGGGTGGCGCGCAGGCGAACAACGTCACCAAGCTTTTCAGCTACATCGCCACCTGCATGGCGTGCAATCTGCACTCGAGCATCAACTGGGGCACGGTGGCGCTCAACATCGATGCCTATAAGGACGTGATCCACGAAGCCAGCCTGGAATCGGGTGTGGACGAAGCATTCATCCGCGCCATCATTCACGCTGAAAGCGCCTTCAATCCGCGTGCAATGTCGCTCAAGGGCGCGCAAGGGCTGATGCAATTGATGCCGGGCACGGCGAACGACATGGGCGTGCTCGATGCGTTCGATCCGGTGCAGAACATTCGTGGCGGAGCACGCTATCTCGGCTTGCTGATGAGGAACTTCAACGGCAACGTGCGGCTGGCGGCCGCCGCGTACAACGCTGGCCCCGGCGCCGTGCAGCACTACAACGGCGTGCCGCCGTTTGCCGAGACGCAGGTGTATGTGCAGCGCGTGGGTGAGTTGTTGCAACGGTATAGCAAGGCGTTGCACCCGCCGTTGGCGAGTCTGTAGGTTGGGGTGCAAACCCCAACATGGCGTGACAATCAAGCATGGCGATGTTGGGGTTTGCACCCCAACCTACGTTTAGCCTTCGATGAAGCTTCCGGTATTCCCTTGCGAATTCGAAGCAGGCAACCGCGGCGGCCGCTGAATCACATTCACCATCACGTGAAACGGCACGCCGTTGCGCAAGCCGGACAATTCCACCTTGCCACCGGGTTTGAGCACCGCCTCGTGGCGGCTGAGGTCGGCAGGATCGCGAATATCGTCGTCACCCAGGCGCAGCAGAATGTCGTGCGGCTGGATGCCGGCCGCCGCTGCCGGGCCTCCAGCGTAGACATCAGTAACCTGCGCACCACGCGCCGCCGCCGCGGGCAGGCCACTATCGGCCGCCACCGGCACGAAGCCGTAGTTCGCGCCGAGCCAGCCGCGGATCACGTGACTGGTTGCGATTAATTGTCGCAGTACGTTGGTAGCCGTATCGACCGGAATGGCAAAACCGATACCCTCCGCATTAGCTGCCTTACCGATGAGGAGGGTGTTGATACCGACCAGGTCACCGTTGCTGTTGACCAGCGCACCGCCGGAGTTGCCGAGGTTGATCGCGGCATCGGTCTGGATGAAATCTTCCGGACTGCTGTTGTTCAACTGACGGCCGATGGCACTGATGATGCCCATGGTCACGGTCTGATTGAGGTTGAGCGGATTACCGATGGCGAGCACCACGTCGCCCACGCGCAGCTTTTTTGGATCAGCCATCTGGATCACCGGCAAGTTGCCGGCGTCGACGATCTTCAGCACCGCCAGATCCGTTTCCTCGTCCGCACCGACCAGCTTAGCCTTCGCAACGCGTCCGTCGTACAGCAATACCTGGATGTCGTCGGCGTTGGCGATCACGTGATTGTTGGTGAGCACGTAGCCGTCTGCACTGACGATCACGCCGGAGCCGAGGTTCTGTTCGCGCCGCGTCTGCGCCGGGCCTACCGGGGTGCCGCCGAACAGCTGCTGCATCATCGGATCGGTGAACATGCGTATGGCTTGTTCGGTCACGACCTTGTTGGCGTAGATATTGACGACAGAAGGCGCGGCCTTGGCAACGGCATCGGCATACGAAAACGGTGCAGGTTGCGATGGCGCGGGTGAAGTCTCCGCTGGAACCGATGCATGTTCGTGCTGCAGTCCAAAACGTGTCCGCAGATGATCACCGACACTCGGCCAGATCAGGCTGATCACGAACGCGATCGCCAGCCCGAGTATCACGAATCGGGCAACAAAGGCGACGATGCCGGCGGCATGCTTCATGTCGTAATCAGTCTGCAGGAAAAGTAAGCGCGTGAGTGTGGCAGAGCGACGTGACCGCCCGTGCGGTTTTATTGTAGGGTTCTTGACCTGAGGCTAGACTAACGCGATTTATTGTAGGTAACGCGATTTTGCAGGGGCACGATCCTGAGGGGCGGTCGGCGAAGCGGAATCTTTAGCTCGCCCGCATTGGCAGAGTCTGGTTTCTGCAGTGTCAATGGCATGCAAGTACCGGAGAGCCTGATGGCGAACGAAGTCGTCGATCTAGGCCGCCGCCGTTTTCTCACCACGACGACTGCCGTGGTAGGGGGAGCAGGCGTAGTGGCTGCAGTTGTGCCTTTCATCAAGTCGTGGGAACCCAGTGCAAGAGCCAAGGCCGCCGGCGCCCCCGTTACCCAGTCACTGAAGAAGATCGAAGCGGGCCAGCAATTGATCGTGGGCTGGCGCAGCCTTCCGGTATTCATCGTCAATCGCACGCCGGCACAGCTGACGGCGCTGGCGCAGCAGGATCCTCGTCTGGTCGATCCGAAGTCCGATGGCGCGTCCGCCGACCAGCAACCCAAGTACGCGCAAAACGAAACCCGCTCCATCAAGCCGGAGTGGCTGGTGATGGTCGGCATCTGCACGCACTTGGGCTGCGTTCCCAACTATGTCGGCGAAATGAAGCCCGAGCCGTTCGATCCGAACTGGCAGGGCGGTTACTACTGCCCTTGCCACCACTCGCGCTACGACATGGCCGGCCGTGTTTACCAGGGTGTGCCTGCGCCGAAGAACATGCAGATTCCGCCGTACCACTTTGTCGACGACAACACCGTGCAGATCGGTGTGGATGCAGAGGGGAATTCGTAATGGCGAACGTCTTCTCTAGGAGCCTGCTTTCATATTCCAAGCACCCCGCGCCGGGATCTGTTTGCGCGCAAGCCAAGGAGGAGCGAGGGCGCGTATGTCGATACGTAACCGAGCGAGGACGCGGGATTGCGGGCAAACAGACCCGGCCCTGCGGGTTGCGTCTGAGTGGCCGCCATGCGGTAGCGCGTGGCTTGGCCATACAACCAGTATGGCGCTGCGCCACGCACTACCACCTGACGGCCACTCAGACGCAACGCGGGGTACTTGGAATATGAAAGCAGGCTCCTCCATCGGCGAATGGGTCAATGAGCGTGCACCTGGTTTGATGCCGGTGTACCGCAAGCACATGACCGAGTACTACGCACCGAAGAACTTCAACATCTGGTACTACTTCGGTTCGCTTGCCCTGCTGGTGCTGGTCAACCAGATCGTCACCGGCATCTTCCTCACCATGAACTACGATCCGAGCGCGAGCGGTGCGTTCGACTCGGTGCAGTACATCATGCGTGACGTGGAGTGGGGCTGGTTGATTCGCTACATGCATTCCACGGGTGCATCGCTGTTCTTCGTGGTGGTTTATCTGCACATGTTCCGCGGTCTCTTGTACGGCTCGTACCAGAAGCCACGCGAACTGGTGTGGTTGCTCGGCATGACGATCTTCCTGGTGCTGATGGCCGAAGCCTTCATGGGCTATGTGCTGCCGTGGGGCAACATGTCGTTCTGGGGCGCGAAGGTGATCGTGTCCTTGTTCGGCACGATTCCGGTGATCGGCAAGGATCTCGTCGAATGGATCATGGGCGATTACCTCCCTGCCGACGCCACGCTCAATCGCTTCTTCGCGCTGCACGTGATTGCGCTGCCGCTGGTGCTGCTGTTGCTGGTGGTACTGCACCTGGCCGCGCTGCACGAGGTGGGTTCGAACAACCCGGACGGCGTGGATGTGAAGCACGGCCCGAAGGGCAACCGTTGGGATCCGACCAAGCCGGCCGATGGCATTCCATTCCATCCGTATTACACGGTGAAGGATCTGGTCGGCGTGGGTCTGTTCCTTGCCATTGCCGCCTTCATCATCTTCTTCCAGCCCACGTTCGGCGGCTGGTTCCTCGAGCACGACAACTCCATTCCAGCGAACAATCTCGTCACGCCGCTGCAAATCAAACCGGTGTGGTACTTCACCGCGTTCTACGCGATCGTGCGCATGATTCCATCTGCCTTCGGCACGGCGGTGTGGGGTGTGCTGGGCATGTTCGGTGCGATCCTGCTGCTGTTCCTGCTGCCGTGGATCGATGCGGGCAAGGTGAAATCCATCCGCTATCGCGGCACCGGCTACAAGCTGGCGTTGACGTTGTTCGTGTTGGCATTCTTCGGGCTGGTGCTGATCGGCACGGACTCCACCGAAGAGCTGATCCCGATGCTGTTCGGCCCGAGTGTCGACGTGACCTCCGTCGAGAACATCTTCGGCCGCATCATGGTGCTGATCTACTTCGGGTACTTCGTATTCCTGTGGCTGTACACGCATCTTGGCTGGGAAAAGACCAAGCCGGTTCCGGAACGGGTGACGACGCATGACTAAGCGCTACATCTCCTTCTTTGTGCTCGCGCTCGGCCTGCTGCTCGGTACCACGGCGGCGATGGCGGAAGGCCCGGAAATGCCGGATGCCGGCACCAACATCCGCGACACGGCCTCGCTGCAACGCGGCGCGCACATCTTCTTCAACTACTGTGTGGGTTGCCACTCGCTCAAGTACCTGCGCTACGAGCGCATCGCGGACGACCTCGGCCTGACCGAGGACGACGTGATGAGCAACCTCAATTTCACCGGCGGCAAGTTCGGCGATCCGGTGATCTCGCATATGCCCGAGGACGACGCGCAGAAGTTCTTCGGCAAGGCGCCGCCGGACCTGTCGCTGGAAGTGTCGGCCAAGGGTGCGAACTGGGTGTTCGCCTACCTCAACTCGTTCTATCTCGATCCCAAGAGCCCGATCGGCTGGAACAACACCGTGCTGCCCAATGCGGCCATGCCGTTCCCCTTGTGGGAACTGCAGGGCGAACAAGTGCCGGTGTTCAAGCAAGCCAAGCCGGGCGACGATCCGGAAATCGAAAGCCTCAAGCTGCTCCACGCCGGCAAGCTGACTCCCGCGCAGTACCAGCAGGCTGCCCGCGACGTCACCAACTTCCTGGAATACGCCTCCGAACCGGCTGCCCTGCAGCGTCGCCACGTCGGCATCTGGGTGGTGCTGTTCCTGCTGGGCTTCACCTTCCTGGCATACTTGCTCAAGAAAGAATATTGGAAGGACGTCCACTGACGCCCTCTTAAAGAAGAAAATAAGGGACTTGTGGCCGCAGGGTGGCGCACGCCATCCTTGCGGCCAAACGCAAGGGGAGAAAAGTGCATGGTCCAGAACGCTCGTTCCCGGACGGTACTCGCCCTGTACTCCGCTGCCGATGACATCCAATGTCATCGAGTACGGCTGGTGCTGGCCGCGAAAGGAGTCACCTACGATCTGATCATGGTCGATCCGGCCAAACCTTCCCAGGACCTGCTCGACCTCAACCCGTACCACAGCTTGCCCACCTTGGTGGACCGCGAGCTCACGCTGTACGACACCGCGGTGGTATGCGAATACCTGGACGAGCGCTACCCCCATCCGCCGCTGATGCCGATCGATCCGCTGTCCCGCGCCCGTCTGCGACTGGCGGGGGTACGCATCGAGCGCGATTGGCTGTCGGACGTCGAGCACATCAAGGCTGGTGGCCGTCCGGCCGACCTCGCACGCAAGCGTCTGCGCGAGCACCTGCTCGCCGCCTTGCCCTTGTTCAAGGCGTCGAAGTTCTTCCTTAATCCTGAAATGAGTCTGGCTGATTGCTTGGTGGCGCCGGTGGTATGGCGCCTGCCGTCGCTGGGGGTAGATCTGGGCCGGGAAGGCAAGCCGATCATGGATTACGGCGAGCGGCTGTTCCACAGTCAGGGTTATGCTCGCAGTCTGACGGCAGAAGAAAAGGCTTTAAGGTGACCCAGCAGCAACCCAAGATGAGTTCCAACCGCCCGTACCTGCTACGGGCGATTTACGACTGGATCAGCGATAACAACCTCACGCCTTATATGTTGGTCGACGCCACGCGCCAGGGCGTACGCGTGCCGCCGCACGTGATCAAGAACGGACAAGTGGTGCTCAACCTGGCCATGCGCGCTGTCGCCAACCTGGACCTGGGCAACGAATGGATCAGCTTCCAGGCACGCTTCTCCGGTGTCAGCCATAGCATCCAGATTCCGGTGCCGGCGGTGCTGGCTTTGTACGCGCAGGAAAACGGGCAAGGCATGATGTTTCCGGCGGAAGACGAAGAGCACGGTGGCGAGCCACCGAGTGACACGCCGCCACCGCCGCCCGAGCCGGAACCGCCGACGGATGGGGACAAGCCGAAGCGGGGTGGTGGGTCGCATTTGCGGGTGGTGAAGTAGCTGCCGTTCTATGTCTTCTCCCCTACGAGAGAGGGCCGGGGTAAGGGACGAAGCTCGCGGGAATGGGTAATGCTTTAGCCCGTCGTCATTCCGGCGAAGGCCGGAATCCAGTCAAGAACGACGTGCGTAGCACACAACATAAAAAAGGTTCTGTGTGCTTCGCACAGTGTATTTGAACTGGATGATTCGCTTCGCTCACCCCTTCAGGGCCATCCTTCGGATGTTCTCCGCGCTTCGCGCTCCGTCCGGCTTTCGCCGGAATGACGGTGGGGCAAAGTGGAGATGGTCGTTATCCACCCGATAGCCGCCCCCCACCATTTCCTCTAAGGTATCGGTTTCCCCCTACAAGCCGCTCCGCATGTCCGACGCACACGAACACCCGGACCACCTACGCCGCAGCCTGTCCAACCGCCATCTCCAATTGATCGCCATCGGCGGTGCGATCGGCACTGGCCTGTTCATGGGATCGGGTAAAACGATCAGCCTGGCCGGGCCATCGATCCTGCTGGTGTATCTGATCATCGGCATCATGCTGTTCTTCGTGATGCGCGCGATGGGCGAGCTGCTGCTGTCGAACCTGCAGTACAAATCGTTCATCGACTTTTCCACCGATCTGCTTGGTCCCTGGGCCGGTTTCTTCTGCGGCTGGACGTATTGGTTCTGCTGGATCGTCACCGCCATTGCGGACGTGATCGCCATCGCTTCCTACGCGCAGTTCTGGTTTCCAGGCTTGATGCCGTGGGTGCCGGCCGTGCTGTGCGTGCTATTGCTGCTGGCGTTGAATCTCACCGCCGTGCGTGTATTCGGTGAACTGGAATTCTGGTTCGCGCTGATCAAGATCGTGGCGATCATCGCGCTGATCGCGACCGGCTTCGGCATGATCGTGTTCGGGTTTACGTCGCCTTCCGGCCATCACGCGTCGCTCGCGAATTTGTGGAACGACGGTGGCCTGTTCCCCACCGGCGTGGGTGGTTTCTTCGCCGGTTTCCAGATCGCCGTGTTCGCTTTCGTCGGTATCGAACTGGTAGGTACGACAGCTGCGGAAACGGCCGACCCTACGCGCAACCTGCCCAAGGCGATCAACTCGATTCCTGTGCGCATCATCTTGTTCTACATGCTGGCGCTGGTCGTCATCATGACGGTGACACCATGGCGCCTGGTGCAGCCGGGCAAGAGTCCGTTCGTGGAATTGTTCATGCTGGCGGGTATTCCCGCGGCGGCCAGCTTGATCAACTTCGTGGTGCTGACCTCGGCTACGTCGTCAGCCAACAGCGGCATCTTCTCCACCAGCCGCATGCTCTACGGCCTGGCCGAAGAAAGCCATGCGCCGGGCTTGTTTGCACGACTGTCGCGGGCAGCGGTGCCATCGCATGGTTTGCTGTTTTCCTGCTTCTGTCTTTTGGCAGGCGCGATGCTCGTGTACGTCGTACCTAACCTGGTGACGGCCTTCACGCTGGTCACCACGTTATCGGCCGTGCTCTTCATGTTCGTGTGGTCGCTGATCCTGGTGGCCTACATGGCCTATCGGCGCAAGCGGCCGCAATTGCATGCGGCTTCCACATACAAGATGCCGGGTGGCGTGTTCATGTGCTGGGTGTGCCTGGCGTTCTTCGCGTTCGTGCTGTGGTTGCTCACATTGCAGCCAGATACGCGGGAGGCGTTGCTGGCTAGCCCGGTGTGGTTCGTGTTGCTGGCGGTGGCGTATGGGTGGAAGGGACGCCGCGCGGCGGTGGCGGCAACGCCGCGCTCCGAGGATGCGTAGGTTGGGGTGCAAACCCCAACGTGAAAGGCATGCATGGCGATGTTGGGGTTTGCACCCCAACCTACGGGGCTAGTGCCGGATATCCCGGTCGCGATACTGCCGGCGAAACGGCACGACATTGGTACCCTCGGTCGTCTCGGTGGACGATGTCACCGGATGCTCCGGCGTGTACAACTCGACCGTGGGAAGAATCAACGCCGTGAGCAGGGAGCCGACCATCCACAGATGCCCGGCTTCGCGATCGTCGCCATCGATGCTCACTTCGAAACTGTAGCGGCGCTCCACCACGCGCTGTCCGCGGAAGCGGCGCAGGCGCAATCCGCTCAAGCCCACGGTTTCATCCAGCAGCTGCAGGCCATGCTGCTGGCAGCGCCAGCGTGCTTCCTGGATGGCGCGGTCACGAGCGCGGCTCAGCATCAGCCAGATGCCGGCGATGGCCAGCAGCACGAGCAGCAGGAGAAGGGTAGCAAGGTCGCCCATGCCAGCAGTGTGTGGGCGACCCGCGCTCGCCGCAAGTCAGTCGATTTTCAAACGCAACGAAAGATCGATCGCCCGCACGTTCTTGGTCAGCGCGCCCACTGAGACGTAATCCACGCCGGTGCGTGCGTAGTCACCAATCGTCTCGAGGTCGACGTTGCCGGAGATCTCCAGCGGCACGCGCCCATCGGTTTGCGCGACAGCCTCTTGCATCAAGGGCAGGGTGAAGTTGTCCAGCATGACGCGATCCACGCCGGCATCCAGCGCCTGCTGCAACTCGTCGAGATTTTCCACTTCCACTTCCAGCAGCAAGGTGGGATGGAGCTGCCGGGCCGCCTGCACCGCAGCGGCAATGCTGCCGGCGGCGATGATGTGGTTTTCCTTCACCAGGATCGCATCGTAGAGACCGATGCGATGGTTATGGCCGCCGCCGCAACGCACCGCGTATTTCTGTGCGAGGCGTAGACCCGGTACCGTCTTGCGCGTGTCGAGCACGCGCGTCTTGGTGCCGGCAACGGCTGCTACATACGTCGCCGTGATGGTGGCAGTGCCGGAAAGCATCTGCAGAAAATTCAGCGCGGAGCGTTCGGCCGTCACCAGCGAGCGCGCATGGCCGTGCATCTCACAGACGATGGTGCCCGGTGTCACGCGGTCGCCATCGCTGACGCGCCAATGGATACGCGCATGCGGATCAAGCTTGCGCACGCACGTGTCGAACCAGGGAATGCCGGCGATGACCGCATCTTCGCGGCAGGTGAGTGCGGCGAAGGCTTGTGCATCGGCCGGCAGCAGGCTGGCGGTGGCATCGCCATGGCCGATGTCTTCGGCGAAGGCGCGTTCCACGTCGGCGTCAATCAAACGCTGGTCGGGCGGGGCGAAGCGGAAGGTTTGGGACATGCGGGAAGGGCTACGCGTGGTGAGAATTCCGCGCATGCTACTCGTATGAGGGTGGATTGAGGTGCAAGGTCTGATATATCGCCATGCTTTTGCCGTGGCTCCGGCCCAAAAAGTCGAAGTTCACGCCAATGCTGTTTCAGCGCGAGTCGTCATTTCGGCGAAAGCCGGAATCTAGTTTAAATACGTCGTGCGAAGCACTCAAAACCCTTTATTGAGGGGTGCTTCGCACGTCATCCTTGACTGGATTCCGGCTTTCGCCGGAATGACGAGCAAGCCCCCCAACCGAGGGAGACCATGGCCGCCTTGAACAAGCTCTTAAGCATTGCCCCTGACGCCCTCGTGTATTCTTGCGGCGCGGAAGAGTTTGACCCCGCGATTTCTCGCAGTTGTCACACTTGATCGGCAACATGGATTAAAACCAAGGGAGGCAGGCGGTCATGCTTCATGTCGAACAGGCCCTTACCGAACGTCTACCGTGGCTTGCGCAGCATCCGATGATTCGTAAACCCGTGGCTGGCATGCTGGGGCGGCTGGCTGACGAGGCAGGTTTCAATCGGGTACTTGATCGGCTTGCCGATATCAAGGGGTTCGATTTCGCCGAACAGGTCCTGGATCTGTTGGGCTGCAGCTATCACATCGTGCAGCGCGAGCGGGAACATATTCCCGTCGAAGGTGGCGTGTTGGTCGTCGCCAATCATCCGCTGGGCATGCTCGATGCCATGGCCTTGCTGGACCTGATTGGTTCGGTACGTAAGGACGTACGTATTCTCGGCAATGACTGGCTGGCTGCGGTGCCGCAGCTCGGTCCTTTGTTGTTGCCGGTCGACGTATTCGGCGGTGGTGCAGCGTCGCGTATGCGCAACATTTATCGTGCGCTGGACCGTGGCGAAGCACTGATTATTTTTCCGGCTGGCGAAGTGTCTCGCATGGGGCCGGCCGGTGTGCGTGACGGCCGTTGGGCGGATGGTTTCGCCCGCATGGCCATGCGCAGCAAGGTGCCCGTGCTGCCTATCCACGTGGCGGCGCGCAATTCGGCCATGTTCTACGGTCTTTCCATGCTGGCCAAACCGTTGAGCACGGCCATGCTGCCGCGCGAAGCGGTGGCTACCCACGTCAGCCGTATCGGCTTCAGCGTCGGTGCGCTGGTCAGTGCGGATGAAATGATCAAGCGCAGCGACAACAACTCGCAGCGTGCCGCCGATCTGATGCGCCGGCATGTGTACCGCATCAGCCATCGCCGTGGTCTGATCTTCGGTGGCCAGGTGCCGCTGGCGCACCCCGAGCCGGTCGATCGCGTGGTTGCCGAGCTTTCCCAATGCGAAAAGCTTCTCGATCTTTCCGACGGCAAGCAGCTGCTGGTGCTGCGTGGTTCGACCGATGGCGCCGCCTTGCGCGAGATCGGCCGTCTGCGTGAACTCACCTTCCGCAAAGTCGGTGAAGGCACCAACACCCGGCGCGATCTGGATGCCTACGACGCGCATTACGAACACCTCGTACTGTGGGATCCGAAGGCGTTGCGCATCGTCGGTTCGTATCGCCTCGGCCACGGCGGGCGCCTGATTGCCGAGCGCGGCATGAAAGGTCTGTACACCGCCAGCCTGTTCAATTATTCGCCAGCGCTGGAATCGCGGTTGGCCCAAGGGATGGAACTCGGGCGCAGTTTCGTTGCACCGGCGTACTGGCGTTCCCGTGCGCTGGACCAGCTCTGGCAGGGCATCGGCCTGTACCTGCAGCGTCATCCGGACCTGCGCTATCTGTTCGGCCCGGTGAGCATGTCGGTGAGCCTGCCGCGCCAGGCGCGTGAGTGGATCGCCGCCGCACACCAGCATTACTTCGGCGCGCCGGGTCTGGCTTCCGCCCGCCAGCCGTTCAAGGTTTCCGCCGACGTGCTCGAAGGCGTGCGTCGCGAGCTGGAAGGGCTGGACTCCGTCAGCGGATTGGGCAAGCTGCGCCATCACCTCGACGCGCTCGGCGTAAGCCTGCCCGTGCTGTATCGCCAATATGTGGACCTGATGGAGCCAGATGGCGTGCAGTTCCTCGATTTCGGCGAGGACCCGGGCTTCTCCGGTTGCGTCGATGGCCTGGTCATGCTCGACCTTTCCCGCCTGAAGCCCGCCAAGCGCGCCCGCTATCTCGGCAAAAGCGCCTGAGCTTTTCGCTCCCTTCCCTACGTGCAGTAGGGGAGGGCCGGGGTGGGGTGAAGCCCCCAATCCTGCCGCCAGCCCAAGCCTTCTAGAGGCCGCGCCCCAAAGCGCAAGTTCTTCACGATTGCGATGTATCTGTAAAGAACATGTAAAGGAAATATGGGATCGTGCTAAGGTATCGCTAAGGATACGTGACCGACTTCCCCTTGCCTGGCTATCAGCGAATGGCTTGGGGCGAAGTATGGATCAGCTGGTACGTGTGTCTTCCAGGGATAAGTGAAAGGGTCGATCTTTCTTCGCCCCACCGGAAAAAACCAAAACCTAGGGTTCCACAGAAGCCACTCGGCTCATGCAGCAAATGAGCCCGAGTCTTTTTGTGCGTAACGAAGGCAGGAAGCCAGCTAATCCGTGTTTTTACAAACGAAGTTTGAGCGGTCATGAAGCGGTGCCAGAGACATACAAACCAATAACCGGACTTACGGGGCTCTACATGAAACGTACGCATCTTTCCGCAGCGATTGCGATGGCCTTCTACCTGTCGGCAGGCGTTGTGGCGGCACAGACGGCCAGCAACGACCAGGCCCAGGCGGGCCAGTCGACTCAGCAACGCGTCAATGCATCCAGCACCTCCAACACCACCACGTCCAACGCCACCGAGCGCGATGTGAAGCAGATGTCGCAGGTGACCGTGCAGGGTCAGTCGCTGTCGCTGGGCGGTGGCTTGATGTCGGTGCAGATCGCACCGAAGGCCGTGTCGACGATCACGCGCGACGCCATCGAAAAGGCGAGCCCCGGCAGCAACTTCACCCAGATGATTGCCACCATTCCGGGCGTGAACGCGGCGACCGACGACGTGACCGGCCTGGCCAACGGCCATTACAGCATCCGTGGCTATGACTCCTCCGACATCGGCATGACCGTCAACGGCGCGCCGATCACCGACACCGGCAGCTACTCCGTGTACGCCACCGAATACGGCGACTCGGAAAACATGGGCGACATCACCGTGCTGCAGGGCATTCCGGACGTGGACATGCCCGACTCCGGCGCCAGTGGCGGCCACATCGGCTGGGCCACCATCGACCCGCCGCACCAGGGTGGTGTCGACTTCACCCAGACCATCGGCGGCAACGATTACCGCCGCACCTTCTTCCGCTTGAACACGGGCGATCTTGGCCCGGTGCGCTCCTGGTTGTCGTACTCCGACAACACCGCCGACAAGTGGCGCGGCGACGGCAAGATGGACGTGACCAAGGTTGACGGCAAGTCGGTGTGGACGATCGACGACAACAACTCGATCAGCGCCTCGCTGCAGTACAACCGCGAAAACAACATTGCCTATGAAAGCGTCAGCAAGCAGCAGGTGGCGCAGAACGGTTACTTCACCGACTACAACACCACCTGGATTCCGACCGCCGGTCTCACCGGTACGGCGCTGAAGAACGCGATCAGCAACGACACGTATTACTACGGCCTGCGCACCAACCCGTTCCGCAGCTACCTGTTCAGCCTGGATGGCGAGTTCAAGCTGGCTGACAGCCTGCACGTGTCGGTGATTCCGTACTTCTGGTATGGCAACGGCGGCGGCGGTTCGTCCGCCACGGTGACCGAAAGCACCTCGACGGCAAACCGTTTCGGCTACACCGACACGGACATCAACAACAGCGGCAACGTGGTCAACAACTCGCAGGGCGTGGTGTATTCGTACTCCGCCGCGCTGACCTACCGTCCTGGCGTGCTGGTCAAGTTCAATCAGGATTTCGGCCTGGATAACAGCCTCGAATACGGCTTCTGGTACGAAGACTCGCGCAAGACGCAGGACGACAGCTATTTCCAGGTCAACGCGCAGGGCACGCCGGTGAACCTGTGGGGCACCGGCAACTACGTCGTCTACCCCAACGGCATGCCGATGACGTACTACCACGAGTACACCAACACCGAAATCGAAAAAGGCTTCGTGACCGACAACTGGACGCCGACCGACCAGTGGACCTTCACCGCAGGTACTGCCTTCCTGCATGCCACTCGCGATGCATGGGGTTATGACTATCCGGGTTCGTACACCGGCTCGGTGAGCAAGCAGCAGATCTACACCACTGCGCATGGCGACTGGAACAAGCTGCTGCCGACCGCCGGCATCAAGTTCCAGCTCAATGAGAAGAACCAGTTCTACATCGGTACCGGCAAGACCTTCCGTGTGCCGACCAACACGGTGCTGCTGCTCAACTCTTTCGCCAGCCAGGATCTCAGCAAGCCGGAAACCTCGTGGAATACGGACCTGGGCTGGCGTTACTACGGCGACGCGATCTCCGCCAGCGCCGACGTGTACAACAGCAACTACAACAACAAGCAGGAAAGCGCGTACGACAACGCCAACGGCCAGACCTACTACACCTCCATTCCTCGCATGCACATGCGCGGTTTCAACGGTGAGTTGAGCTACAAGTTTGCGCCGAGCTGGACGGTGTATAGCTCCTACACCTACACCAAGGCCGACATCGTGGGTAACCTCAACGGCGGCGGCAACGGTATCTATCTGACCAACGGCCGGATGATGCCCGATACCGCCAAGAACATCGGCAACCTGAGCCTGAGCTACGACGATTCCCATCTGTGGGCCGAGCTCACCGGCCGCGTTACCAGCCAGTTGTACGGCGATTACATGAACACCGAGACCGTCGGCGGCTTCACCACCTTCACCTTTAACGCGGGCTACCGCTTCGGCGATTGGGACTGGTTGAAGAAGCCGTACATCAAGCTCAACGTGACCAACCTCACCGACAAGCACGCCTTCTCGTACGTGAGCTCGGCACAGTTCCTTGCCGCCGCTTCGGCAAAGTTGTTCCCGTCGCTGTACGGCAGCGCGCCGACCTACGGCCTGCTGCAGCCGCGTACGTACATGGTGACGGTCGGCGCTTCGTTCTTCTGATCATTGCGTATCGACCAACATCCCTCTCCCTCCGGGGAGAGGGTTGGGGTGAGGGGCCAACCTCGCGTCGCCTCCTCATTCCCAAACGTCAAAACGCCCTGCCACCCGCAGGGCGTTTTTTTATGGAAGGCTATCCACAGCGTTGACCGCACTGCACCATAAGCGAGATGCTAGGCGACCACCCACGCAAATCACAGCCACACAGGGCGGAAAGCAACACCAGGAGACGACGGACCCATGAACGACACCCAGCTCGACAAAACCGGCAAGCCCGCAACCGTAAGTGCACGCATATCACCCGCCGGTGGCCTGGACATCCTTTCCCGCAACGAAGTGGCACGCCTGCGCGATGCCAGCGGTTCCGGCCTGCATGGTTTGCTGCGCCGCTGCGCGCTCGCGGTGCTCACCTCGGGCGAAGTCGGCGACGATCCGCGCGGCATGTTCGAGCAGTATCCGAATTTCGACATCCAGGTGTTGCAGCAAGATCGCGGTATCAAGATCGAACTCTCCAACGCGCCTGCCAAGGCCTTCGTCGATGGCCACATCATTCGCGGTATCAACGAGCTGCTGGTGGCGGTGGTGCGTGACATCGTCTACGTATCCACGCAGCTGGAGCAGGGTGCGTTCGATCTCGACGATACCGTCGGCATCACGCACGCCGTGTTCGAAATTCTGCGCAACGCGCGCATCCTGAAACCGCAGATCGATCCCAACCTTGTTGTGTGCTGGGGTGGCCATTCCATCTCGCGCGACGAATACGAATACACCAAGTCCGTCGGCTACGCGCTTGGCCTGCGCGGCATGGATATCTGCACCGGCTGCGGCCCCGGCGCCATGAAAGGCCCGATGAAAGGCGCCACCATCGCGCATGCCAAACAGCGTCGCCGCCACAACCGCTATATCGGCGTGACCGAGCCCGGCATCATCGCCGCCGAATCGCCCAATCCGATCGTGAACCAGCTGGTGATCATGCCGGATATCGAAAAGCGCCTCGAAGCCTTCGTGCGCATGGGACACACCATCATCGTGTTCCCGGGCGGCGTCGGTACGGCAGAAGAAATCCTCTACCTGCTCGGCATCCTGCTGCATCCGGACAATGCCGGCGTGCCGTTCCCATTGATCTTCACCGGCCCGAAACAATCGGCTGCCTACTTCGAGCAGATCGACACCTTCCTGCGCCTGGCGCTGGGTGACGAGGTCGCGCAGCACTACAAGATCATCGTGGACGACCCCATCGCCGTGTCGCATGCCGTGGTGCGCGGCATCGACAAAGTGCGCAACCATCGCCTCGACAACAAGGACGCCTTCTTCTTCAACTGGTCCTTGAGCATTCCGGTCGCGTTCCAGCAGCCCTTCATCCCCACGCACACAGCCATGCGTGCGCTTGCCATCCACCGCAACCGCCCGCGCCACGAACTCGCCGCCGACCTGCGCCGCGCCTTCTCCGGCATCGTCGCCGGCAACGTGAAGGACGAAGGCGTCCGTGCCATCGAACAGCACGGCCCGTTCGAGATCGACGGCGAACCGGAAATCATGCGCGCCCTGGACCGCCTGCTGCAGGCCTTCGTCCAGCAACACCGCATGAAACTCCCCGGCGGCAGCGCCTACGTGCCGTGCTACCGCGTGCTTACCAGCTGAATTCGCGGGGGAAAGCAGCCCACCCCGGCTTGACAGCCCCGGGCCCTTTCCCCAAACTACACAGCTCCCCGCCCGAATAGCTCAGCCGGTTAGAGCACTTGACTGTTAATCAGGGGGTCGTTGGTTCGAGTCCAACTTCGGGCGCCAAATTCAGAAAAAAGGCCTACCTAGCGGTAGGCCTTTTTTTATTGCCAGTCGTGTCTCAGTTGACGGGGCTCGACCATGCCCACTATTGAATGCCGCCGCCTGGCTGGTTAACACCTTTCCGCTCTGCGCGACGCGTGCAACCTGCTCATTTTTTCGCAGATCAGTCCTTCAGATTGCTTGAAAGAAATGGAAACACTTTCGTGGCGAGACGTTCTTGCACCTGCTGACGATGATCGCCCACATAGGTGTCAAGCAGGTGTGGGATATGCGCATCGCTGAGAGCTTTGGAAAACGCAGCCGTAGAGGGCGGAATGTGTGCGAACTCGTCATTGAAGCCGTAGTCGATGGCGAGGGCGTGCAGCTTGCACAAATTTTCGCGAAACCGGCTTACTTGTTGCAACGGGAACTGATTGCGAAACTCGGTGTATTCAGGTTCGCGTGGCATCAATTCGTGCCCCACTTGCTGCACCGGTATCTTCACATGCAACGGCGCGGCAGGATCGGGATCGATTGCTGACAACAGCCCCAGCGCCGCAACAGGGTAGAACTCCCCTCGCTTGATTGCCGTATCGACGTCCTTGTAAGTCTTGAACCGAAGCAATCCATTCCAACTCGCGCTATTGCCATATCCGATGTCCTCGATGGCATCCAGGCAGCAGGGGCTTATGGCGTAGATAACCGAAAATACGTCCGGCCGGTGCATAGCCAAACGTATGGCCCCGAAGCCGCCCATGGAAAGGCCTGCAACGCCACGGCTCTCTGCTGTGGCTAGCGTTCGGAAATCATGGTCGACACGGGCGACCATTTCCTGGGCGATAAAATCCTCCCAGCGGCCGGTAATCGGCGAGTTAGCGTAATAGCTGCCCATGAAGCGATTCTTTGCATTGGGCATGACGACGATCATTTCCTTGATCGTGTGACTGGCGATGAGGTCGTCCAACATAGCAGGAACATTGAAGTGGTGAATCCAAACGTCATTGGTGTCGCCAATACCATGCAACAGAAAAACCACGGGATAACGCTTCGTGGATGTTTCGTATGAAGGTGGAAGATAGACGGCAAAGGTCTGATCGGCGGGATCACCGACAAGATTTCCGGCTAGCGCTGTGGAATGAATGGAAACCTGCTTGATGGTGCCAGCCGGTTGAGCCCAGGCCGGCGTGGTTAAGAGCATCAGCAAGAAGATCAGCCGCGTAATACCGTGATTCATCTGCTTTCCCTACGTTATAGAACGGATTGAATCGCGCAACGACACTGCACCGGATTAGCAATGGGCATGTGGTCGATTGTTCTTGATCTCTCATCCGGCCGACTTAATGTATAAATTTTTCACGCTACCCCTTGATTAAATCGACTGATAACGGGCTGCAAGTATAAAAATAGAAGGTCCAAGTGCTTGAATGCAATCGTTACCTTCCTCGACTGTTAATCAGGGGATCGTTGGTTCGAATCCAACTTCGGGCGTCAAGTTCAGAAAAAGTGTCTACCTTGTGGTGGGCTCTTTTTCGTTTCTGGGGATCATCAACGACGAAGGCTGCGCAGCTTGAAGGGTGCTTCCTTAGGCTTTGAGCGTCTAAAGCCAACTGACGACTGAGTGATGGAATTCATATCGTAGATGCAGAGTCGAAGAGCTTCTTCATTCGACAAATCCGATCGCCACAGATCAGTGGTGAACCCGATTTCGATTTTGATGAGCTGAGCTGCCAGGGCTTTAACTCTGAAAGGATCTACCGGAGTGCGCTCGAGACATGTCGGACGGTCTCCCACCGTTGTCCCGATACGCGTAGCGCGTGCCAGGAGCATCGAAGCACGGCTTGTTGCCTGTATCACTCCCGCACATGTAGCCGCATGTACGCCTAATCGGAAAATATTGTAGGAAAACACCGACAAAATGCGTTGCCGATGTTTTTGTCACAGCCCTGTCTTGATTCATCACAAATCATTCACAACGCCGTCTGCATGTTGCAGCAGCTAGTCGTGTGGGCAGGGGACAATTCATGGATTGCATGGGATGCATCTTGGCGATGATGCCAAGTGATGCAGTGCGGTTGGGGCAGATACGGACCCTAGTGCGGAAAACAGGATCGCGAAATTCGAAATTTCGCCGGTTCGCCGCGTTATTCGTATTGCTCTTGTTGGCGCTGGTCTACACGACCTCCGCGACTGCCTATAGCCATTGGTGCATACCGTCTGAGGGGGAAGCGTATTCGTACGATCAGGCGCTAGCCGATTGCTTGGAGTTGCCCCCGCCAGGCATGACCACCTATATCCCGTGCTATTTAACGGGGGTATCTCCTTGGGATAATGGCGGGTACACCGGGACCTGGCGATGGGTGGGAAGCCGATGGTCGCCGGGTGACGGTAATGCGAACTATGAATGGTGGTGCGCGCCCCCCGCCCAGCCCTCACCAGGTAAAGCTGCGGGTGCGCCTCCGCCGAATAATATCGAGGGTGATCCGATCAATGCCGGCACAGGCAACGTGTACCGCCGCGATGAAGATTTCCACGCTGGTCGCTGGCTCACTTTTGCGCGGTATTACAACAGCGACTCCAGTGCCGGTTTGGATACGATCGGTCAGCATTGGCGGCACTCTTATGCCAGCCACCTGAATTACGTTGCAGGCACGACATCCGGTACCGGAACCGTGACGATCACGCGTGAGGATGGGCGCGTTAGCACCTACACGCTGGTAAGTGGCGTATGGGCCGGTGAGCCAGACGTTCCGGATGCCTTGACGGAGCAAACCGACAGCAGCGGTAACCCTACGGGATGGACACTGTTGCGTGTAGACACACGTAGCACAGAGCAATTCAATGCGGCCGGGCAGCTCATCAGCATCCAGGATCCAAACGGCTTCGTTGTCACTCTCAACTACAGCACGGCAAGCACACCATCCAGCGTGGCGCCTGGGCCAGGCTATTTGATTTCCGTCGTTGACCCGCAGCAGCGAACCCTCCAACTCACATACAACAGTGCGGGTTTGATCCAACAAGTCATTGCCCCGGACGGATCAACCTACAGTTACGCCTACGACAGTAAAAACGAACTGCAAGCCGTCACCTATCCGGATGGCAAAAGCTGGACTTACCTTTACGGCGAGTCGCCTAATAACGGAGGGGACACGGCCGTCGGGTTGTTGACGGGCATTCTCGACGAAAGCGGCAGCCGTTACTTCAGCTACAGCTACAACGCTTCAGGCCAGGGCATCAATAACCAAATGGCCGGTGGTGTGGAATCGTATGGCATTACGTACAACAGCGACGGTTCGGCCGACGTCGTCGATCCTCTCGGTACATCTCGCCACCACACTTTCACCACTGCGGTGGGTGTGCCCTACGTGACAGGCGTAAGTGGTGCTTGCGCTTCGTGCTCCAATATCAGTACATGGAGCTACACCGTCATCGGCGTACTTTCTCAGACCACCGACTTCAACGGCAATACCACGGTCTATCAATACGATGGCGACGGGATGGAGCTAGGGCGCATTGAGGGTTCCGGTAGTGCCGTCCAACGCACGACTATGACGACATGGAATGACACACTCCATGAGCCGCTACAGCGAACCGTTGTGAATGCATCATCCGCGACGATCGCGCAAACCAATTGGGTCTACAACAGCGCTGGGCAAGTACTGGCTCGTTGCGAGATTGATCCCGCCAATAGTGCTGCCTCCGGTTATACCTGCAGCAACACTGGAACGGTTCCGGCGGGTGTTCGTCGGTGGACTTACACGTACTGCGCTGCCGTCAGCACTGGCTGTCCGTTAGCCGGCCTGATGCTGACGGCCAACGGCCCGCGCACGGACCTCACGCAAACTACAACCACTAGCTACTACACCAGTAGCAGCACAACGAACTGCGGTACGCCCGGTGCTGCTTGCTATCAGGTGGGCGACCTCTACCAAGTTGCTGACGCACAGGGACACGTGACTACCATCGCCTCCTATGACGGCGATGGTCGAATCACGCGGACCATCGATGCCAACGGCATCAACACGGATATGACCTATACGCCACGCGGCTGGTTGGCCTCGCGCAGCGTAAGCGGCGCTACGACAAGCTTTACCTACACGCCCTACGGGGCGGTGCAAACTTTCACCGATCCAGACGGTGTCACTACCACCTATGGCTATGACACAGCGCATCGCCTAGTAAGGATTACTGATGCTCAGGGCAACTACACTCAATACACGCTGGATGCCTCCGGGAACAAAATCGGTGAGCAAACGTATGACTCAAGCGGAACGCTTCACAAGGGCTTGAGTCGCACCTTCAACACGCTGGGTCAACTCACGACGGTGGTCGATGGCCTCAACCACACCGTGTTCAACGCCAACGCGAGTGGCAGCTACGACGCCAACGGCAACCTGATGCTTAGCACCGATGGCTTAGGCATCCAGCGCCAGCAGGGCTACGACGCTCTGAATCGTCTGGTTCAAACCATCGATAACTACAACGGCACGAACTGAGTGAAACAAAATTATCGGGTGAATGGATAGGGAAGGGGAAACATGGAGCTGATGTTTTCAAAGGCCAAGATATCAAAAGTAACAAAGGCTGCCTTGGCATCAACTCACTGAATTCATGTGTGTCGCGCCTGTTGCAGCGACAAGGTTGTGAAGATAGGGGAAATCCATGGATCGCGTTGTATGCATTCTGGCAAGTAGATCGCGGACGTCGTTTCGCCGATTTACCGTGTTGCTCACCTTGCTCTTGCTTGCGTTGGCTTACACCACTTCAGTGATGGCCGATAGCGGTTGGTGCAACCCGGTAGAGGGATACGCCTATAGCTATGAAGGTACATATGAAGCTTGTCTGAAAGATCTCCAGCATCCTACTTATTGGACGCTTTACAGACCCTGCTATTTGAGTTCGCAGCAACCATGGGATGGGAACGGCTATAGCGGCATGTGGGATTCGACATGGACCCTTAATGGTGGGTACTCAAGTGATGGATTCGCTTGGTGGTGTGGCGGGTTGACTCCGCCTTCCCCAGGCAAGCCCAACGGAAAGCCTGGCGACAATGCGGTTGGCGACCCGATTAATGCAGGCACTGGCAATATCTATCGTCAGGATCAGGATTTCAGTGCTGGGCGCTGGCTAAAGTTCGAGCGGTTCTATAACAGTGATCCAAGTGCAGGTACGACCACATTGGGGCAACATTGGCGTCACTCGTATGCAAGTAGCCTCAGCTATGTCGCGGGTTCAACGTCCGGCACCGGAACGGTCACGATCACTCGAGAGGATGGGCGTGTAGGTACTTATGCCTTGTCGAGCGGCACGTGGGTGGGTGAGCCCGATATTCCTGATGCACTGACAGAGCAAACGGATAGCAGTGGCAATCCGACGGGATGGACTTTGCTGCGTGTCGATAACCGCAGCACGGAGCAATTCAATGCTTCCGGCCAACTCACCAGTATTCAAGACCCGGAAGGGTTCATCACTGCACTGAGCTATAGCACGACCAGTACACCCAGCAGTGTAGCGCCGGGGGCTGGTTATCTGATTTCAGTGGTCGATCCGCAGCAACGCAGTATTCAATTCATCTATAACGCTAGCGGGCTAATCACACAGGTAACAGCGCCCGACGGGACTGCATACAAGTATGCATACGATGCCAATAATGAGCTCCAGACCGTTACGTATCCGGATGGCCATACCTGGACATATTTGTATGGAGAATCGCCGAATAACGGTGGCGATACGGCGTCAGGACTGCTGACTGGCATTATTGACGAAAGCGGTAATCGTTACTTTAGCTATAGCTACAACGCATCCGGCCAGGGCATCAACAATCAAATGGCGGGCGGCGTAGCGTCCTATTCCATTACGTACAACAGCGACGGCTCTGCGGATGTGCTTGACCCATTAGGTACCTCGCGACACCGCACATTTGCAACCGTGATGGGTGTCCCTCATGTGACCGGAGTCAACGGTACTTGTGAGTCGTGTTCGTCAGTCAGCGCGTGGTCTTACAACTTAAACGGATTGCCCAGTCAAACGACTGATTTCAACGGCAATACCACGACTTATGCGTACGATTTGGATGGCATGGAAACGGTGCGTATGGAGGCATTAAACGCTCCCACGCAGCGGACGATAATGACGACATGGAATGACACTTTCCATGTGCCGACGTTGCGTCAGGTATTCAATGCAAGTCAAACGTTGATGACGCAAACACAATGGGTTTACAACGCATCGGGACAAGTATTGGCGCGATGTGAAGCAGACCCTAACGTTTCCGGAGCAACGTCCTATACGTGCGCTGCTACAGGTTCGGTTACCGCGGGCGTACGTCGCTGGGCCTACACCTACTGCGCGGCTGTCGGCACCGGCTGTCCGCTGGTTGGCCTGGTGCTGACGGCCACTGGTCCGCGCACGGACATCACGCAAACCACCACCTACAGCTACTACACCAGCAGCAGCGCCACCAGTTGCGGCATACCGGGAGCCGCCTGCTACCAGACTGGTGATCTTTACCAGGTTACCGATGCTCAGGGCCACGTCACCACCATCGCCTCCTATGATGCTGATGGTCGAGTCACACGGACTATCGATGCCAACCGCATCAACACGGATATGACATATACGCCACGCGGCTGGTTGGCCTCGCGCAGCGTGAGCGGTGCTACGACAAGCTTTACCTACACGCCCTACGGGGCGGTGCAAACTTTCACCGATCCAGACGGTGTCACTACCACCTATGGCTATGACACAGCACATCGCCTGGTGAGGATTACTGATGCTCAGGGCAACTACACCCAATACGCGCTGGATGCCTCCGGGAACAAAACCGCCGAGCAAACGTATGACTCAAGCGGAACGCTTCACAAGGGCCTGAGTCGCATCTTTAACACGTTAGGTAAGCTCACCACCGTAGTCGATGGCCTCAATAACACCATATTCAACGCCAGCGCGAGCGGCAGCTACGACGCCAACGGCAACTTGGTGCAAAGCGCCGATGGCTTAGGTATCCAACGCCAACAGGGCTACGACGCACTGAATCGTCTGGTGCAGACCATCGACAACTACAACGGCACGAACTGACAGGGGTATAGCCATGGATCAAGGACACTCAGTGAAGGGTTCAGCCGTTGGGAAAGTGGCCACGCGTAGAGAACTTGGGGATCAAACAGGTATCGGGGGGTGCGTCATGACGGTAAGGAAGAAACCACTGGCCGGCATCATGCTCGGCGTGGCAATCGCCATCTGTGCGTCACCAGTGGCCGCACAAACCGCCAATACCAAGACCACCTATACCTACGATGCCCTGGATCGCGTTACCCAGGTGACCGACCCCAGCGGCCTCAACACGACTTATCAGTACGACGGCCTGTCGGATGAAACGCAGCTCACCGGCCCCGATACCGGCGTCACGGCCAAGACCTATGACACCGCCGGCAACGTTCTGACCACCAAAGACGCCAACGGCAACACGGTCACTTACACCTACGACGCCAACGATCGTCGCCTGAGTGCCAGCTACGCCGATAGCACCCAGAACATCACCTACACGTACGACGAGCCCAACAGCGTCACGGGTTGCACTACGTCATACCCCATCGGCCACTTGACGCGGGTGATCGAAAACGCCGTCACCACGGTGTTCTGCTACAACGCCCAGGGCTACGTGATCCAGAAGAGCCAGACGGTCAACGGGCAGACGGATGTGACGAGCTACACCCGCAGCCCGGGCGGCAAGATCCTGAGCATCACGCATCCCAGTGGAGACCAGGTCACCTACAGCTACGACACGGACGGTCACGTCAGTGGCGTCACGGCTACGACAGCTAGCGGTACGAGCACCCTGGTCAGCAACGTCACCTATCTGCCGTTCGGGCCGGTGAGCGGCTACACGCTCGGTAACGGCCAAATCATCACACGCACTTACGATGCCAACTACCGGCTGACGGACCTCGTCAGTCCGGCGTTTACATTGCACATGGCACGCGACGCGATGGGAGATATCACAGCGATCGGCAATAGCCCAGGCGCCAACCCGGCGACCGAGACCTACAGTTATGACCCTCTGTATCGCCTAACGGCTATCACGGAAGCCGATGGCAGCACATTAGAGAGCGTGACGTATAACCCGACAGGAGATCGGCTGAGCAAAACGGGTAGTGGTCTCGCCACGGGCGCTTACAGCTATAACACCAATACTCATCAGCTGATTGCTACTGGTAACGCAACTCGATCATTGGATGCTAATGGTAATACCACGGCGATCAGTCAAGCTGGTAGCACATACGGATTTGGATACAGTGCGCGCAACCGAATGGTGGTGGCACAACTTAATCAGAACCCCATTGCGGCTTATACGTATACAGCCAATGGTGAGCGCGTAGCGAAGACCAGCGGGGGCGCTACAGAGCGATACAACTATGATGTGAATAGTCAACTGCTGGGTGAGTATGGAGTTACAAATCGAGAGTATGTCTACCTCGATGGAATTCCCGTCGCTAATCTCGATATGCAAGGTGGCGCAACATCGGTTATGTATGTCACGGCAGATCAGCTCGGTGCCCCTAGGGTAATCACTGATGGCAGCGGGAATACAGCATGGACATGGGCTTACCAAGGTAATGCGTGGGGAGAACAAGCGCCAACGGGTAACGGCTACACGTATAACTTGCGCTTTCCTGGGCAATATTATGATGTCGAGACCGGGTTCAATTACAACCTGAACAGAGATTATGACCAGTCGACAGGACGGTATATAGAAAGTGATCCAACTGGCCTGACGGGAGGATTGAGTACGTATGCGTACGCCGAAGGTCAGCCTTTGAATCTGGTTGATCAACAGGGATTGGCTACATTTTTTGGATTTTCCCCCGATCAAGAAACTAAGATGAAGAACGCGATCGATGAGGCGAAGGAGAAGCTAAGGAATTGTGATTTAGGTAATTGCAAGAACAAGCCAAATAGCAAAGAGCGCATAATCTCCAATCTCGACAACGCAGCATATGTGTATACGCCAAACCTTGGAGCTTGCGGCCTGTCGGGAAGATTTCCATTTGCAAGGAAGATTAAGATTGGGGACGGAGCCTTTGATTGGGGACGTTGCTGTGACCTATCTTCTACGCTTGCGCACGAAGCAAATCACCTTGGGTCCCCGGGATCCAGTGGTAGCGAGGGCGCCAGCCAAGATATCGAATCAACCTGCTTTAACTGTCCAAGGGCGAGGCAATGAGAATTAGAGCCATATTTCTTATCCTCTTCGTCGCTTTCCTATCGGCATGTACTACTGTTGACGGAGAGTATGTCCAGACGGAGGGGGCCAAAATCGACTACCAGAAGGTGGATAAATTGACAAAGGGTGTTAGCACCATATCTGAAACGGTTACAGCGCTCGGAGAGCCATCGCGGCGATATGTAGGTGCTGGTGATGTCGACGTTCTTGAGTATGTGTCAGTTAAAACCCGTGAGAGTTACGAGAAAACTTTGGGATTTATTCATGACAAGGAGACTCAGTCGCTGCGTGAGACGCTAACGCTTACCTTCGAGCATGGTGTGCTTTCATCAAAGGAAGAGAAGTCAGCAAAGGAGTAGGCAAAGAAGTCGCCGTTGATCTCCGTAGGGTCCGGTCAGCGGCTACATCTTGTCATCGCCTACATCGTCCATAGCAGTGTGATCACTCGCTACAGCCTTATTTTCTAACTATAGCGATGTCAGGTAGCCACCATTGCCATCGAGCTTGTGCGTGGCCTTAGCCACGATTGAACCGCCCCGGTTTTGCCGGAGGCTGTTTGATTTGAGTCACGCTGCTTCGCGCAGTGCGCTCTGGGGCTGATAGTAATCGGCTTCTGCCTGCGCAGGTGTGCGGTAACCGATCGACGAGAGCAAGCGTCGATGGTTATACCAGTCCACCCACGCCAGCGTAGCCAGTTCAACATCTTCCATGTGTGACCAAGATCGACGGTGAATGACTTCGGCTTTGTAAAGTCCGTTGATGGTTTCAGCCAGGGCGTTATCGTAAGAATCGCCCACACTGCCAACCGATGGCTCAATACCCGCCTCGGCCAGTCTTTCGGTGTAGCGAATGCTGACGTATTGCGACCCGCGATCGGAGTGATGAATCAACACTTGTCGAGTCGGCCGTCGATCACACAGCGCTTGCTCCAGCGCATCTAGCACGAAGTCTGTGTGGGTCGTGCGCGACACCCGCCAGCCAACAGTGCGACGGGCGTAGACGTCGATCACGAAGGCCACGTAGACGAAGCCCTGCCACGTCGACACGTAGGTATAATCGCTACCCACAGCTGGTTTGGACGCTCAGCACGGAACTGCCGGTTCATCCGGTTCAGCGGCGAGAGCATGGTCTTGTCGCTAAACGTGGTGCGCACTACGCGGCCACGGATGACACCCTGCAAGCCAAGGCGGCGCATCAGCCGCTCGACCGTGCAACGCGCCACAGTGAAGCCCTCGCGCCGGAGTTGCCGCCACACCTTACGTGCATCGTAGACCTGGAAATGCTCGGCCCATATGCGCTGGATCGCCAGCGACAGATCTTCATCACGTTTGGCTCGTGCGCAACGCTCATCCGGATGCTGGCGTTCGGCCACGTGGCGGTAATACGTCGACGGAGCAATCGGCAACACGCGGCAGATCGGCTCGACCCCATAGACAGCGCGGCGATCGTTGACGAAGGCGATCATGGTTTGGATCGGCGGTCGAGCTCCGCCTGGGCAAAATACGCGGACGCCTTGCGCAGAATCTCGTTCGCTTGGCGCAGCTCCCGGACCTCCCGCTCCAGCGCCTTCATGCGCTCATGGTCAAGCCTTGGCGCTTCTTGGCACGGACCTGTGCCTTACGCACCCAATGGTGCAACGTCTGCGGCGTGCAGCCGAGCTTGGCGGCCATCGATTGGATCGTGGCCCATTCCGACGGGTGGTCAGGCAGGTGCCCGCGCACCAGCCGCACCGCTCGCTCGCGAACTTCCTTGGAATACTTTTGCTTCGTCATGGCTCCATCTTCTCAAGATTGGGAGCCTCCGATGAAGCCGGGGCGGTTCAAACTGTGGGATATTATTGGTTACAAGATCTTTTTAGTCTTTCCAGTGGCAATGGTAAGTCAAAAACAGCTCGGGGGCTGACTATGGATGTACAGACCTTTCGCAAAATCGTTGATCGGACGCCAGCGCTGATTGGACCTCACCAAGCTAGTTTGGAACGACTTTATTCCTACGTGGGTTTGGACTACCAAACTACGCAGCAGCAGCTTGATACCGTTAACAAGGCACTCTACAAAAAGGTTTGTGATGCTTTCACGAGCGGTCACGCAGAAGCGTGGCGTCTTTGTCGAAGTGTCAAAGCAGACCTGATCCGAGAGCATGTCATTCTCGGGACCCCATTGGACCCTTACTTTGAAGTTGTAAATCATTTGCAGGACGCTCTGCGTGCCAAGTCTGATCAGTCCGGTGACGTTACTGGCGATTGGGAAGCTGCCATTCGTGCAGCTCGTGACCATATCGAAGTAAGCATTTGGAGAGAGTCAAACCACCAGAATATCTATGCACGCGAATTTGCCGTGGCTAGGGCGGGAAAGTATCTCAAGGAACAGGGGTACGCTATTCAGTTAAAGCCAGACTTCATCGCTTTAGAAGAGGCATCTGAAATTGCACTGGTTGCGGAGATAGAGAAGCTCGTGTCCAAAATGGGAGGGCTCAATATTGCGAGAAAGGTTTTTTCTCTATTGTCTCAAGCATATGACCCTGACATGCAGAGATATCACATTGTTCCTGGTATCTCGGTAACAGGCGGTGGTCAACCGCATGTCCCTTGGGGATATCTCTTGCAGCTCGCTGTTAAACATATCAATGGGACGAAGCCGTATCTAGATCTGGATGCCCATTGGCCGCGTTTGATAAACCTGGTGATGGCATATGCTGCTGTAATCGACGTCCAACCATACGGTCATTCTGCTTGGCAAAGCTTTGACGTGAAGGGCCTCCTCAAATTTCTTCAAGAGCAAGCACTTTACGATTCGATTTTTCGCTTTCCTCAGCTACGTAGCTCGGATGTGCTAAAGCTATGTAGGGGAGCACTGAGCTTTTTGGACGACGCATCTCTTACACCTGGTGGCTGGTCCCTTGCTGATGCTTTCGAGGTGATCGGCTATCTTGTCGACCCAGTGCATGACATCAGAGGGCCAATGATTGTGGCTGAGACTGATATAAGACGTGCACTTTCCCATGTTCCAAAAGATAGAGTAAGTACCATTCTCCGGGACGTGCTTTCCCATCCCATGGAGGGACCCAATCAAGGATTTTCTCGGCCGATAGATGCGCCAACGCCAACTGATAGCAAAAAAGGCGCTGACTTCTATCTTAAGCCTCTCATTCGCCGTTCGGGTGGCTGCTACCTGCTGGTCGATCGATCAATGTGCGGGTGGGGATATCTCGAAGCGCTGCTGTCCGCTTTACGAGAAAACTATGATGAGTTTGACAACAAAGTTGGGTTGGCGATCGAAAGCTTCGTCAGGGCCGAGCTTGTTGCTCATGGAGTTCCTACGACCAGCGGCAAGTACGATTTCGGTGGTGAGGAGGGCGAATGCGACCTAGTGGCCATCACATCCAAAACCCTCATATTCATGGAATTGAAAAAAAAGTCGCTTACCCGACGAGCTAGGGCTGGATCAGATGCTGATCTACTATTAGACCTCGCCGGCAGTTTGCTCTCCGCTCAGACCCAAGCGGGCTGGCACGAATTGCGGATTAGTCAAGCTGGATCGCTAGATTTAGCTCAAGGCCAAAGTCGCAGCCATCTTTCACTTGATGGGCGCGGAATTGAAAAAATAGGCGTCGGATTGTCCGATTTTGGCAGCTTCCAGGATCGGATAATGTTGAAGCACTTCCTCGAGAAGATGCTCAATGTGGAATTCAATTCACCCGACCCGATCTATGGCGCCCGCTTTACGGCGATGAACAGATCTCTCAAGAAATTTCGAGATCAATATTCGGCAGCTCACCGAGGTGAGACCGAGGTCCATCAGCCATTTTTTAATTGTTGGTTTGTTAGCGTCCCACAGCTCCTTATATTTCTTGATGAAGTAAGTGGGGCGGACAGCTTCAGGGATACGCTTTGGAAATATCGGCATATAACATTCGGAACGTCTGATCTGTATTTCGAAGTTTCAAAGATCAGATCGGTAAAGGCTGCTGCGGCTTAGGTCGGCGTCGCATCTGCAACAGGCCGTTTAGTTTTGCAGGAATTCCGATACTCGATTTCGAATTATTTCACGGTCCATCGCCGTCAATCCCATCAACGGACGCGCCGGATATTTCGCCATGGGGCCGTGCTGTGTGACGCGATCCGTGCCGCCTTCCTGAAGCACACGCGCAAGACGCGCGACGCGACCGAAGAAACCGACTTCGGCGCCTTCGGCGGTGACGTTGGCTTTCGGTCAGCGCGCCAAGTGCTGGGATTTCATCCCAGCCAACACTGCATACCCTAAAAGACCTTCCCACCACGCTGGATAGTCACGCTTTACTCTGTGTAGAGGGTGGTGGCGGCCGTGGCGTTTGGTTGGTGCCACTTTCAACCGTTCTTCAATCCGTCTGAGGTGGTTGCGCATTGAGGCGCACACCAAATTCAGAAAGTATCTTCAAAACAGTGGCAAAGCCTGGATTGACTTCGCTACCAAGCGCGCGTTCGAGGCTCTCCTGGCCCAAGCCAGTGTCTTTTGCGAGCTTGGTTACACCATGGACTTTCGCCAACTTGCCAATCGCTTCCAAGGCAGCTGCTGCATCACTCATGGCCAGCGCGGCATTTAGAGAGTCGAGTAGGTCCCGCTCCGTTGGATTTGCAGGGGTTTCGGATTTAACCGCGACTGATTTGAAGAAGCTGGCTTGCTGGTTTGGCTGCCACTCTTCGGGCGTTGCACGTTCGCGCAGATCATGCAGGAACTCGCTGCTGCACTGGCTCAAGAATGTATCCCAATCGCTTTGCGTCTTGATGTTGATTGCGCGCTTTTCAGGAACGCTAAAAAGCACGGCGATCTTGCCTGCGCGCACCAGGCGCAGCACGTTGAGAACAGTTCCCGGGCTCTTGCCGTCCCAGATCATCAAGCCGAAATCGGCTTCTTGAGCCATTTCCCGGTCTTTCGCCGCGTAGAACTGAAAACCCTTCTGGTTCTTGGGCACATCGACTCTACGCGTTTGCCACTGTCCGAGATTGTTCCGGAAAGTTTCGCCGGAACAAAAAACGGTCACTTTGTTGTATGCCGCATCGTGGAAGTATTTTTGGACTGCTTTGTCTGCACCATTAGCGTCGCCGACGATGACGCAATGACCGCTGCTGATCACGTTATCGAGGCGATGCTTCACCTCGGGCGGAAGACGGGAGACGTGTCGTGATCCGCCAATGAAAATGGTGTTCGGTTTCAATGATTACTCCGCGTCTTGGTGATGGTGAGTGCACATACATCTTGTGCACTACCGCCATTCAAGAGGACGTCGGTGATTGCATTCATAGTGGTGCCTGACCGGAACAGATCGTCGAACAGGAGTATGCGCTTGCCGGCTGTGTGAGTGGGATTGACAGTGTATAGGCCAGCGACGAGTGCTTGGCGCTGGGCTGGATTGGTGATGCTTTTCAATTGCGCAGAGTGACGGGTGGTGGTAACACAGTTCACTACGCGAAGGCCTATCGCTTCCCCAATGCCGTTGGCCAGCAATAAGACCGGCTGGATTCGACGATAGCTCGATGGTGGCACAGGAACCATGATATCGAAGTTGGCGCGGGTCTGACGAAGAAAATTAGCGGCAGTTTCAATGATGCCTGCTGCTGCTGACTCATTTTGTCGATATTTGAGTTGATACAGCAGCTCTGCAATTTCTGGGCGAGTGGTGTCGAACTGCATGCGGCCGGCAGCGTCGGGTCCCATTGGGACGCTGCTGGTTGTGTGGAGATCCAAAGCGATACCTCTTCGCCAACGCCCCTCAATTCTTTGAGGATTGATTCCGACCATGGACAGCCCCTCCGGTGAGCCTGACGAGGGGACTCTAATCGAGGATTACATGAGCGGCAATTCCTGCTTCCCGCTGCGTTGGCGCTAATGGGAGGTAGCCCCTGCAATCATCTAGTAGCACCTAGGGTGGTAAAAAATAACCACATTAGGGGATAGCCAGGCTCTAGCGCGGTCGTCCCTCCTCGCCTACGCGCTTCCTCCCTCGCTTTTGATGCAGACGACGTAGGCGGCAGCGCGAGGTTGCGTAGCGGCTTCGCGGGGGAGGGTAGCCACGGCCGTCGCGACGCGGATTAAAGCACTAAGTTGCAGCACGTTTGCAAAGCAAACAGCTGTACCATTTACATAGCCTGCACCACCCCAGTGTTGCTCCATCGCTAACACCTAACCCATGTCCTTAATTCCAGAGGAAGCATTACGGAACTACCGATTTGGGTTGGATACGCTCCATGCTTGCTAAGCAATGCCTTACACCTGTGTTTTTTCAGTACAAGGGGCAGAAGGTTAGGCGGCAAACGGATAGCAATGCACATATCGCATTGTGCATATAAAGGGATGCAGCGAGCTACGGTTTTGCGGACGGCACCTCGTTCCACTCGTGGCTTCCATGGCTGTAATAGAAAACTGTGCTCAGTGGCGCTTTTTTGATTGTCAGCGGCAGAAGCGGACAGTTGGATCTGATCGGAAATCCCGACTTTCTTACGTGCAACCATCAGCAAAGGAGGCATTTATGGGTGACGTCAAAGCACCGGCCGGCGGGCTGGCCAGCAACTCGAACTATCTGATCAACAGTGACTGCAGCGCAGTGACTGGGCTTACGGTTTCCATCAAAATCACGCAGGAGATATTTGTCCCTCTAGGGATGAGTTTCCAGCTAAACGCGTACTCGGCTCAGAACGCGAACTGCGTCTACCAGCAATACGTGTTCATGTTTGTCGTCTCTTCGGGCGGCAATCCCAGCATCAATTGGATGATCGACAACTGGCCGTCGGCCAACTATGGGCAACAGCTAAAACTTCCGCCGAACTTCAACTTCATCAACCATCAGGGGCAGCTATTTAAAATGGGCAGTGCAACGCCCACCCTGCCGGCTGGTTACAGCTTGACCATCGCCCTAGCAAATGATGGGGCGGGTAATGTCACCGGTGTGACATTTAGTATGGACGACGGCCACGGCCACACGCCTAGTACAGGGTTGATCGACTTGCTTGGCCTTCCGGTGACGGGCTCTCCTACCGGAGCGAAGGTCGACTCGACCGGCCTGGCGCCCATCCATGCTTTTGAGCTCAACGTCGTCGGCCAAGATAATGGTGAGGTGACCCTGCTGCAGAGCGGCGCGGGGACTATCACTTATGCTGCAACCAGCCCCCTGACGGTGTCGAACAACCTGCCCGATTGCGTCTCGGCCGCAGGCACAGTGACGGAGGAGACTTCCAACTCCGCTTATGGCGGTCTGCCTGCTGGACCGAGCACCTCGACGACGCAGAGCTTCAATGCGCCTCAGCCGGCGATTTCTCCGGGTGCGTATCTTGCATCCTCTCAGCGGTTCGGAGCTGCGGCGCAGACAGAAGTCTATGTGATTGGGGTGGCCGGCCAGCTGCAGCAGTTTCAGGTCACGGGGACGGGGAACTGGAGCGGCCCGACCGGTTACGGGCCGGGTGGGTTGGCCCCCTCAGGTGCGGCAGTCGCTGCTTCGGAACAGTTCGGTGGAGGCGGTCAGACAGACGTGTTCACCATCGGGAACAACGGCCAACTGCAGGTCTATTGGGCGAAGGCGAACGGCGGCTTCAACGGACCGGTCCCGATCGGCCCTGCGGGTTTTGCCCCTGCGGGCGCGCACCTGGTAGCAAGCCAGGAGTTCTCCATCGCCAATCAGACCGACGCCTTTGTGGTGGCCAAGTCAGGACAGCTGTCGGTGTTCTCAGTGCAGAGCCTAGGTAACTGGAGCAGCCCGAGAGCGATCGGTCCGTCCCATTTTGCTCCGCCCGGCGCTGGGTTGGCCGCAGGCCCACAGTTCGGCTGTCCGAATCAGACCAATGTTTGGGTGGTGGACAGCACGGGCCGCCTGGTCGTGTTTTGGACCAATCAGCCAGGACAGTGGAATGGTCCCGTGCCAATCAGTGCTGCAAGCTTCGCCCCACCCGGCGCGCGCCTAGCGACTAGTCAGCAGTTCGGCTGTGACAACCAGACCAATGTCTGGGTAGTGGACAGCACCGGGCGTCTGGTCGTGTTTTGGGTTGAGAACGCGGGGACCTGGAACGGCCCCGTGGCGATCAGTGCACCGGGCTTCGCACCTCCGGGGGCCTGCGTGAGCGTGATCCAGCAATTCGGCTGCGACAACCAGACCGATGTATTTGTGGTCGACGTGAATGGACGGATGAACGTGTTCTGGGTCGAGAATGCCGGATCATGGAATGGTCCGGTGCAGTTGAGCCCACCGGGTTTCGCGCCCCCTGGTTCACCGGTGACGAGCTCGCAGCAATTTGGTGCAAGCAACCAGACCGACCTGTTCTGTGTGAACAACGCCGGACTATCGACGGTCTCTTGGGTCCAGTCGGCTGGTTCATGGGGTGGGCCCGCGCTTCTGTGACGGCATTAGTGAGCAACGTCAGTCGCCCCGACCGCTTCTTCTCGATGATGTGTTCTCTGTTCCGCCCATCGAATCCAGGGTTTGAGACTAGCCGAATTCACCAGGTATCTGGTTTGGTTTCGCCCGGTGGATCCTTTCGCGCTGGACAGAAGGCCCTGCGATCTCGCTCTGATCGCCTGAATAAGGTGGTCACCAATTTCCAGCAGATCACGGGTGCTTTTCACCAACCGATACATAGCAAAAGTGGCGCCCATGTCTTGGCTTCATCATCTTTGTTCTACAGGTGATTTGAATTCGGCGAAACACTCCATTTTTACTCGACGTCATTCCCGCGAAAGCGGGAATCCATTTTGGGGATGCATCAGAGCAAGATGGATTCCCGCTTTCGCGGGAATGACGGCCATGAGGGTTCGTGTATCTCTGGACATCAGTGGGAGAAAGCTTGAATGACGAGCTCAGGCATCAAGCCCTGCCATCCACGTTGATAAACAAAATGCTTTCTCTGTCACTGCTCCGTCTGGCTTTGCACTCCAAGCCAATTCTCATCGCCTAGCCTCTCCAACACCTCATCAATCTTCATGTTGATCGCCTCAAAGATGAAATAGAGCTCGGCACGGCCGATGGTTATCGTGGCGTCGCCGTTCTCGGCGTTGTCGTCGTTATAGGTGATGTGTGCCATCAGGGTCAGCATGTCCTGCAGTTGTTTAAGGGTTTCGTAGCCGTCTCGGGACAATAGATAGAGGTGCGGGCCGCAGGGCTCGCCTTGCATGTTTTCCATGGTGTTCTCCACACGCTTAGGTCACGCCGCGTATTGCGCGCGGCGTGAAGGGCTTCAGGAAAAATCCTGCTTGTTTTGTCGGAATCAGCTGCTTCCGTTTCGACAAGTGCCCACTTCGGCCCGACGTCGCGCAGCCTGCGCGGCGGAGAAGTAGGGGGAATGCACCAAGGTGGGAGCACGAAGATGTGCGGGTGCTTTATGATCGGGGGCAACCATGATCACTCCTAGTTAGTTGGTTGTGGCCAGCGGATCGTTTGGGGTCCTAAGCCCAGGCGATCCGCGCTACTTCTCACATGTCGGGCGTGTCGCAAGTCATCATCATTTCGGATGGGCACGCCCGACTACCGCACCTTCGCATGAAATGCGTTGCGCTATCTGTCGGTGCTGAGTGATTCGACGCGTTGGCGAATGCCTACTTGGTGGATGCCAAGGATGACGCCGAAAACCGTTGCCTTTATTTGCCCCACTGCCGCAAGCGAGTGATGTTGATGATCTCGACATCCATGCTCATAAGCGCGTACGAGTTATTTCCTATCCGTAAAACCTCGCACAACCCGAATCTCAACGGCGTGCTCGCTGGCTGGCCCTGAGTTTCCGCAATGGTCTACATCATCGTTGGGGAGAAGTTCCTTGCCCGCATAGTCTTCACCGAGCGAGATTCTTAGCCGAATCTTAGGGCGCAAGTGCCAGTCACGAGAATTATTCGGCCGGTTTGTTTACTGCAACAATGGGGATGGTAATCTCGGCGCTTGCCCGCCTGATGATCCACCCTGATACCAAGGAGCTTCCGATGTCTTCGACGGCACCTGGCCGTTATGCGCCTGCATTGCGCTGGCTGCATTGGATCATCTTCGTGTTCGTGCTGATCGCTTATGTTGCGATCAATCTGGATGACGTGTTCCCGCATGGGAGCAGCGCCCGCAGCAACGTCAAGGCGGCGCATTTCCTTGCGGGTATCGCCGTACTGTTGTTGGCCTTGCCTCGTATGGCGGTGCGTTTTGCGCATAGCGCGCCACCCATCCAGCCGCCCATGGATCGCTGGAGCTATGCGCTCAGCAAGATTACGCATCTTGCGCTTTATCTGTTTCTTATCGTGCAGCCGATCATGGGCATCATCACCCTGCAGATCTCGGGCAAGCCAATCGTTATCTTCGGTGTGACGGTGCTGCCTGCGGTGTTTGGTCCTGGTAACCGAGCGTTGGGCAACCAGTGGGAGGACATCCACGGCACGGTGGGCACGGTGTTTTACTACGTGATCGGGTTGCATATTCTGGCCGCGCTCTGGCATCACTTCGGCCGCAAGGACAACACGCTACGGCGGATGCTCTGAGCAAGGGCCGTTGGTCAAGATTCAAAGCCAGGTTTTGTGCTTCGTGCCCGGGAAGGGGTTTACCTCAAGGTAGGCCCCTTTTTAATGGAAACTCTCGGTCTTTTAACTTGCGTAGGGTTCATACATAGCCAGTCATTCGCGTACAAGCTGGAAATACTGCGCTACGTCACTATTGCCCCTAACAAGCGGCGCTTGATGATCGCTTCCCGACGCGAGGAACCAGCGTGATCATCGCTAACATCGACGACTATCGCAAACAATGCGAAGCCCGGCTTCCTCCCTTCCTGTTTGACTACATCAGTGGCGGTTCTTACCAGGAGAACACGCTGCGCGCGAATATGGCGGAGCTGCAGGCGACGCTGTTGCGCCAACGCGTGATGGTGGACGAATCGCATCTCAATCTGTCGATTCCGTTGTGGGATCAGGCGTTGTCACTGCCGATCGTGCTCGGGCCTGTGGGCATGGCCGGCATGTACTCAAGCCGTGGCGAAGTCAAAGCGGCTAACGCGGCCCATGCGGCGGGCATTCCGTTTACGCTGTCGACGATGGGTGTGTGCGATGTGCATGAGGTCGCGCAAAAAACCGGCGTTCCGCCGTGGTTCCAGCTCTACATGCTGAAAGACCGTGGCTTCGTCAAAAGCGTGATCGAACGATCTGTTGCCGCGGGCTCGAAGGTATTGGTCTTCACCGTGGATCTGGCGACCCCGGGGCGACGCTACAGCGCTGTGCACGATGGCATGGAGAAGGACCCGACGCTGCTGGGAATGCTGGGATTCGTCGCTCAAGGCGCCATGCACCTCCGCTGGGCCATCGACATCATGACGAAAGGCTGGCCGCTGAAGTTCGGTACGGTGGCCGAAGCGATGCCCAAGGGCGTTCCGTACGGAAAATTTGTCCACGACAATTTCGATGCATCGACAACTTGGAAAGACATCGAGTGGATACGGTCGATCTTTCCGGGAAAGATTATCTTGAAGGGCATTCTCGATCCCGAGGATGCCAAGCGCGCCGTACAGACAAATATCGATGGCATCGTCGTGTCAAATCACGGCGGCAGGCAGCTTGATAGCGTGACTTCAACGATTCGTGCGTTGCCCAAGGTGGTCGATGCCGTGCAGGGCAGCGTTCCCGTGTTCATGGACGGCGGCATTCGCTCGGGCCTGGATGTATTGAAAGCGCTGGCGCTGGGTGCCAAGGCGTGTTTCCTGGGACGCGCGTGGGCCTATGCACTGGGGGCCGCAGGTGAAGCCGGTGTGCGGGATATGTTGGACATTCTTAGAGAGGAGCTAAGAGTCGGCATGATTCTGACCGGATGCAGTGACGTCAACCGGGCTACGCCAGATTTGTTGCTCAAGGATTGACACACGCGACAGCGCAGTGGCCTAGCCGTGTTTGCCAAACTCTACGAGAGAAATGTCCGGCACAAACCAGCGAATGCAATTCCGGCCAGCGTGCTTGGCGGCGTAGAGCGCCTTGTCGGCGGCGTCCAATAATTTCTCCTTGCCAGCATGTTCACCATCGCCTCTCGCCGCCACGCCGGCGCTGGCAGTCACGACACCATAAGGGCTGCGGCGATTCTGGATTTGCAGCGCTTCGACGCGACTTCGCAATCGCTGGAGGACGTGTTCCACGGCCATTCGATCGCGGCCTGAGAACAGGACGGCGAATTCCTCGCCGCCATATCGAGCCACGGTGACGCCTGCATGCAGGCTTGTTTCTTTTTGCAGTGCACGTGCTACCGCTGCCAGGCAATCGTCACCGGCCAGGTGTCCGTAGGTGTCGTTGAAGGCTTTGAACATGTCGATGTCCACCATCGCCACGGCCAGGGGCAGGCTCAGCGTAGAGGCTCTTTCCCATTCGCGTTGGAACGTGCGGTAGAAGCCACGCCGGTTCAGCAAGCGGGTCAGGTCGTCGTGAATGATTCTTTGCTTCAATCCGCGCTGCAAATGCTTGAGTTCGCTTTCCATGTAGAGATGGTGTCCAAGCATCACGGCGACGCGTACGGCGTAGGAGGTGATGCCAAGCACCAGGGCGACAATGGCCAAGCCGGCGTTGTGACCGAACTGCACAAAGGCCAGCAGGCATAGCGCCAGGCTCAGCACGAACGGGCTGATGCTTCCCACCACGACGCGTGCTCTACGGCTCGGCCGATACCATCGCACCCACACCGTTCGCCGGCGGCTCAGCAGCAAGCCAAGCACGACGAACGGCAAGTCGATGAACAACTCGGGCACATAGGATTCGCTGGTTAGAACGAAGCGATTGTGGATGGCCGGAAAAATCAATTCCGTCCAGGCGAAAATCAACAGCACGAAGTAGAAGCGGCGCTCGTCGGCGCGCTTGGTTGCGGCAAAGCGCAAGGTTGCGCAAGCGGCCACGAACAGCGCCATCGCATCGAACATCCATATCAAGAACGAGGCAACGGAAACATTCGATGTGCCCGCGCCGATGAGCCTATGCAGCAAGGCGTAGAACAGCCCTGCAATGGCGAGGGCCAGCAAGCCATCCATGATGCTTGCCCAGCGGCGCAGCGGGCCGATCGGGCTATATACGGCTGCGATCGTCAATAGCAGGCTGTTGAGGCAGAAGTAGAGCGTTGGATCGAAGGCGACCAGGGTGCCCTCTGGATTCACCCAGGAATCGGCCAGCAGCAGGCCGAAAGCCGCCAGTTGTGCGATCAATGCCAAGGTCAGCAAAGCCCACAAGGGGCGATTGTGGGTCACGCTCATTCGCAACCGGCGTCCGCTGAGAAACAGCGTGAAGAGCAGCGTTGCGATGACGAACACATAGCTCCACGACAACACCCGCGCAGGTACGACGATGAGAACCGCTAGATGCAACGCCAGCAGTGGAGCGTAAATTTTCGGCGTTAACCCCTGGATTTTCATAAGCGCCTAAGCGGCGGGTTTGTCGGTGTGCCTATGAAATGCATTTATGGTGCCAAGGCTATTAAGGATGCAGTGAATAAATAGTCGCCTGGCGCATCCTGTTGCTTGCATCACATTTTTCGTCCCTCATACGGGCAAAAAATTGATACCCACGTCAATGCTGTTTCAGCGCGAATCGTCATGCCGGCCTTCGCCCCACTGCTATCCGTGGGAGATTTTTCTGGTACTCAGAAAACTGCCGTTCCATAGGCACTTTTTGCAAAGGAATGTAGCGAGGAACTTGTTCTCACCGGAGTCTTGAATCTTGCTTTATCGTCATTCCGGCGAAGGCCGGAATCCATCGCCAGCACGAAGCATGGATTCCGGCCTTCGCCGGAATGACGGTGAGGTACTACGACACTTCCCAGAAACCCGTGGGCCTTCGCCGGAATGACGTCAAGGTAATCTGAAAGATTACCGTTAGCTTGCGCGGCGTTCTGATTCTGCTAAGGATAAGCAACTCATCGACCAAGTCTTCTGCGATCAGGCCAGCGCGTCAGTCATTCGCCGCATCCTCCTTTCCCGGCGGCAATGCATCAGACCGTGCGGCGAGCAGCGCACGCAGGTTCTGCTCCAGCTCCGCGATGGTGAGAGGGAAATAACCGTCTTCGCCCTCTGACTTGAGCCATCCCAGTACCCGCTCCCGATTCACGTGAACATCCACCTGACGCAGGGCAGGCGCAACGTCATCGACGGCAACGTATCCGACTTGGCAGATCAACCGCCAAAGCCAGTTCATCTTCAAAGGATTGACCCCGCGGCTGAGCGGCGGCTGCTTGTAGTCCATCTCGATGCTTCCCTCTGGCGAAGGTCGGGGATGAGTGTAGCCCTCGATGCGGGCATGCCCGGGCATTTCTAGGCTTTCAGCGTTTCGCCGTTCTTGCTGAAAGCCGGTGTATCGGTCCCATCCAATGCGCAGCGTCCGTGTTTTTTCGCCGCATACATGGCGGCGTCGGCATGCCGCATCAGCTGCTTGCGGTCTTCCCCATGCTCGGGATACACGGCAATGCCGATGCTGGAGGAGATTTGCAGCTGATGGCCGTCCAGATCGAACGGCCGATTGAGCGTTTCATGGATTTTTTCGGCCACGATGGACGCATCGTCCGGCTGATGGATGCCCTGCAGCAGCACGGCGAATTCGTCGCCGCCAAGGCGCCCCACCGTGTCCGATTCACGCAGGCAGCCACGGATGCGTTGCGCCACCTCACACAGCAACAGGTCGCCGATGTCGTGGCCATGGCTGTCATTGGCCTGCTTGAACCGGTCCAGGTCGATATAGAGCACGGATAGACGCTGAGGGTCACGTCTTGCCGCGGCGAGCGCCGCTTCCAGGTGGCTGTGGAACAGCTCCCGGTTCGGCAGGCCGGTCAGTACGTCATGGCCGGCGATGTATTGCAGCCAGGTGTCGTTCTGCTTGCGTTCGATGGCCACGGCCACCTGGTTGGAGACAAACTGCAGTAGCGTCTGGTCTTCCTCGGTGTAGCGCACGTCGCCGGAATAACTCTGCACCACGATGGCGCCGATGCATCCGTTGGGGGTGGTGAGCGGTACGCCCAGCCAGTCCAGCGAATCCCGGCCCACGTAGCGAATGCTGCGGCGCAACAGGCTGTTTCGCGTGCTTGGCGTAAGCAGAATGGGGTGCCCCTCGCGGACGACCTCGCAGGTGAGCGTGCCGGCATGCAGCGGACGTGGGGCAGGCACCGGGTCGTATTCGTCGACGAAGTAGGGAAAGCTCAGTTCGTCGCGGCGGCCGTCGTACAGGGCGACGTAGAAATTCTTGGCCGGCAGCAGTTCCCCGATGATCTGGTGGATGCGCTGGAACAGGGCCAGCAGGTCCTTGGCCGTATGGGCGGACTCGGAGATGGCAAGCAGGGCCGATTGCATCGATTCGGCGCGTTTGACTTCGGTGATGTCGTGCGCGATCGCAATGCGCACCCGGTCGGTCTCCGACCAGCGCGCCGACCACATGATGTGCACCACTTTGCCGTCTTTGCGGATATAGCGGTTCTGAAAATTGAACTGGTGACGGCCGCCCATGATCTCCCGGGCCGCCTGCAGCGTGCGCTCGCGGTCGTCCGGGTGCACCAGCTCGATCATCGGCCGGCCCAGCACCTCTTCCGGTGCATAGCCGAAGATGCGCTCATAGGCCGCGCTGACGTAGAGATACCGGCCGTCCATGTCGACCACGCAGATCGCGTCGAGCAGCAGATCCACGACAGTATGTAGAGGCGGGCAGCTGTTGGTTTCCATCTCTCCGCGAAAAACGTGGCTCATGCCGGAGTGAGATGTTGGATGACATGCATGGGTCGTGCCGACGAGCCAACATCCCATTGAAAACTTCGCTTTAGCCGTCCGAGCTAGAACGTCGATCTGGAGTCTATACTTAAGGGAATCTGCAGGGTATCGGGATCTGCACGGGGATCGCTTGAGGCCGTTCCCGCATCCCCGGATTATTCCGGAGCATGATTTTGCGGTAGATGGCGGTTACACACGCATTTTACGTTTAACATTCAAAGATTGTGGCTATAGGCCGATATCAGATGTTGGCCTAACGGGGAAACGAAAAGCGTCACCACATCTCGGTCAAGGGGCACGGAGCATGGAAAAAGGGACAGGGTTTCGTGGGCGTGAATGGATCATCCAGATTGCTGTTGCGCTCGCTTATGCGCTGGCTTACTGCGCGATACGGCCATTCTCCGATGCTCACTGGTCACTGACATCGGGCTTGCGGTTTGCATGCCTGTTGCTGATTCCCTATCGCTACTGGGCTGCCCTGGCGATCGGTGAGGTGGTGCCGCTGGCCTATTCGGTCTTTGGGAATGTCGGGTTGTTCGGCGTGGTGACCGCTTCCATCTGGTCGATCCCGCCGATGGCGATTGCCATGCCCGTCGTGTGGTTCTGCCGCAGTCGACTGGCGCTGTTTCCGGCCCAACGTGTTGTCGACATGAAAGCGTTGCTCATCTGCGCGCTGGTGACGTCGCTGCTGTGGGCGACCGTCACCTACGCGGGATATCTCACCGCCACCGATCCGACCATGCACGTGACCCTGATCATGTTTGCCGGCGTCTTCGTGGGCAGCTACGTCGCGATCCTTACGCTGGCTACCTGGCCGCTATTCATCAAGGTGGCGCGCAATGGCCGCTCGGTACGGGACATGCTGATAGAGGCAACCAACAGCTCGCTCGCGTCGGATACCGTTCTGTGTGCTTTGCCGGCGCTGGTGGCGATCGCCTTCCTCAGCGCCCAGCTGGATGCAAACAGTGCAGTCGTCCTACAGATGTCGCTGTTCATCCCGGTCGCCTGGCTCACGCTGAAATATGGCTGGCGTGGCGCGGCAGCGTCAGGCCCGCTTGCCGTCGCTTGTGTTTGCGCCCTGACGCTGTCGGTTCCTGACCCGGTGGTGATACAGGCCCAGTTCTTCGTCGCCTTTGCGGTCACGTTCCTGTTTGCCATGGGCGCGCGCATCACGTCGCAGCTTCACGCGCAACAGCAGCAACGTCTATCTGTCGATAAAGCGCTCAGCGTCGCCCAGCAAGCGTTCCACCAGGGCGAGCTTCGCATGCGGCAGGCATCGGCACAGCTGGATCTTGTCGGGGGTGCGGTATCGCTGACGAATGGGCGCATTCTGCGAAACGTACAGCGCTTCCTGTCCCCGGATGAACGCGCGATCCTCGTGAGGGACGCGACACAGACCAAGGACCGCATTTTCGGGCTTGCCGAGTCGTTTCATCCCATCGCGTGGCGCGAGCGCGGATTGCCTGCAGCGCTCAAGGAAACGATTGGGCGTGTGCTTGACGAAGCGGGCATCGCTTACCGTTTCGAAATGGGCGGCCGCGGGTTGTCGAAGTTGGCGCCGTCCGTGCACCAGGCGATCTATCGCGCGGCATGCGAGGCGATCGCGCAGGTATGCACGCAACTCACCTGTTCGCAAGTTACCTTGCTGCTGCGTGGAGGCGAGTTGCATGGCCGGCGGTGGGCTGCTCTGCGTGTGGTGGGCATCAATGACGAAATGGACGTCGGCAGGTTGGCGCGCCGCATTGCGCTGTCCGGCAACATTGCGGCAAAGCTCGGCGTGAATCCGAATCAGGGGCCATCCCTGACGACACAAGCGGAGTTGTTCGACGGCATTGTGCACTCCGCCCGCAGCGCGGCGAGCAGCAGCGTTTCCGTGCTGCTTTATGATGCGCAGCACCTATGGGGAATTGAGCGAGTCCAGCCGCGTCAAGCTCAAATGTGGGTGCGTTGAAGTCATCGCAGCACCCACATCGCGCCTCCTGGCATGCCTGGCATCAGCTGCGGCGACCTCCTCCGCAGTTGTACGTGTTGCAGATCGTGTCCGTCGTTTGCGTTGCGTCGACCTGCGTTGCGCCACGCTGTGCCGTGATCGTTGTTGAACCGTTGCGGTAAACCTTGGCGGTATTCGATGCGGACGTCTGCGCAAAGGCAGTGGACGTCATGCCGATAGCGACCAGGCTGGCGAGTAGAACGTTGCGGATTTGTTGGATGCGTACCATTGGGTTTTCCCCTTCGAGAGCCGGTAGACCACCTACCGGATGGGCCGAATTTAGCAGGGGAAATAGCTGCCCAGTGACGGAACGCCTGGGCGTTGGATGGCCGAAAAACCCTCGTACAGCGGGGGTTTTTGATCCTTCACATCCGCTACACGCATGATGTCTCGCAGCAGCCCATGCCGGCGATCGCATAGCGCACGATCGCCGGCCCATGGCACTGTTAAAACGACACAGTCGCCCGCATCCAGTAATAGCGGCCGATCAAGTCATAGGTATACGCATCCGTGTTGCCATTGCTGCCCCATTGATAAAACATCGGCGGCTGTTTGTCGGAGAGGTTGTCGATGCCGGCGGAGATCGTGGTGTGGTATTTCGCCAGCGTGTAGCTGCCGGAAATGTTGTGGTACACGTAGGCGCCGATGGCGTGCACGATGCCGGGAATGTTTTCGTCCGCCGAATAGCCTTGCGAGAGATCGGTGCTGCCCACGCGGGTGCGTCCCACGTAGCGCATCGTCCAGCTCGCGCTCCACGGGCCTTTGTTCCAGTTGAGCGTGGCCAGGCCGCGCCAGCGCGGGAATTCGCCGTACACGGAGCAGTAGGAGCCGGCGCAATGCGTGACCGGCACGGCGCTGTCGCCGGGCGCGGTGTCCACGTCGTAGCGCTGCATGTAGGTGCTGGCCAGGCTGAGGTTGAACTTGCCGTAGTCCCCGGCGTTGAAGTTGTATTGAATGGTTGAATCGATGCCGCTGGCCGAGGTTTCGCCGAGGTTGACGGTAGGCAGGCTGATGTAGCTGATCTGGCCGTTGCCGGCGCGATGGATCAGGCTGCAAAGCCGATCGCTGTAGTAGCACTCGTTGAGGATGGTGGTGGGGTCCAGGCCGTCCACGATGGTGTCGCGCAATTGAATGCGCCACGCATCGGCGCTGAGCGACAGACCCGGCAGCCAGTGCGGGTCGTAAACCATGCCGTAATCGAATGAATGGCCGTATTCCGGTTTCAGGTCATAACCGGCCGCGACCGAGCCGGAGCCTCTTACGCCAAGCTGCGGGTTGCTCTGCTGGAAGCTGCCATCGGTCGGCACGTTGGCGCAGGCCTGTGGATGTCCGCCGGTGTAGCCGTTGCAGATATCGGTGGCGGCGTCGGCACCGCCTGCGGTACCGGCGAACAGTTCGTTGATGTCCGGCGCGCGGAATACCTGCGATGCAGTGCCGCGCACCAACAGGTCGGCAACCGGCTTCCATTCCAGCGCAACCTTGCTGTTGGTGGTGGTGCCGGAAAGGCTGTAGCGGGAGAAGCGCGAGCCGATGTCGATGTTCAAGGAGTGCGCGAACGGAAGATCGGCCAGCACCGGCACAAACAGTTCGCCATAAGCCTCTTTCACGTTATAGCTGCCGCTAAGCTGGGTGGCGCAGAACTCCACCACGCCGCAAAGACCGGCGTAAGGACCGTTGTTGAGGGCGATGGCCGTGGGCGTATCGGTGCCATCGGACTGCGATTCGCGTCGATAGGAAAGACCGGCGGCCAAGTTCACCGCGCCGGCGGGCAAGTCGAACAGCTCACCGTTGGCGCCTATTTCAAATTGTTCGAGCGTGTAGCGGTAGAAAGAATCGGGATTCACCACCAGTTTCCTCAAGGCCGCCACCGAGGCCGGGTCGTTGGGATTGAAGATGTTGATGGGCGTGCAATTGGCAATCGGCGCCGACGGTGTGCCGCAGGTGACCACACCGTTGCCGGACAGGAATGACGGGCCGATCGCCTGCTCGAAGGCGGAATAGTCGAGGAACCCGTTGTTGAGCGTTTTTTGCCTGACCTTGCCGTAATTGAAGTCCACGTTCCATTGCCAGCTGCTGTCGCCGAAATTGCCGCGCAAACCGGGAGTGAACTGAAAATCATAGGTCTTGTTGACGTAGGTGCGATTGCCCAGCGAGGTCAGGCGAATATCGAAATCGTTATAGCCATTGCCGGTCGTGCGATCGGTGCCGAAGTTGAGCCCGAACGGGTTGTAGTAATTGGTGGATGGAATAAAGAAATCATCCGAGTTCGCGAAGATCGGCACCGGCGCAATGATCGAAGACGCTGACGTCCGGGTATAGAACAGGTTGAAATAGGCTTCGACGTCAGGCGTGACTTTGTAGGAGCCGAACAGTGAGATGTTGGTGCGATCCTGCGGCGTGAGCAGCAAGTTGTAAGGTGCGTAGTTGTAGGAGTCGGTGGCGGAGTTGTACGGATGGTAGTCCGCCAACGTGGTGATGCCGTTCACGCCACTGTTGAGCGTGACATTGGTGCCGCTGGCATTCTGGATCAAACCCGTGGGCGTCGCCGACGAACCCACTCGCACCACTTGGCCATTGCGAAACGCCAGCGTGTAGGCCGAGTAGTCGCGTGCACCCGATGCGATCGGGTTCTGCGTCTGGTGGGTTATCGACACGATGAATTTCGCGCGCGCGCCAGACAAGCCTGCAAGCAAGTTGAAGCTGCGGCGATTGCCATCGCTGTGCGAGCTTTCACCGTAGTCGGCGCTCACTTGCACGCCCTGGTAATGGTCTTTCAGGATGAAATTCACCACGCCGCCGATCGCATCGGAGCCGTATATCGATGAAGCGCCATCCGTAAGCACCTCGACGCGTTCGATCATGTTGGAGGGAATGCTGTTGACATCGTTGTAGGCCACACGATGCCCGTTCACCAGCACCAAGGTGCGGTTGTCGCCCAGGCCGCGCAGCGAAACGGTCGACGCACCGGTGCCGCCGCCACTGTTGATGCTTGGATTGGTCGCGTTGCCCGCGACGGAAGGCAATGACTGCATCAAATCGCCCAGCGTCGGCTTGCCGCTGGCGGCAATCTGGCCGCTATCGATCGTGGTGACCGGATTGGCGGTTTCCAGATCGACACGCCGGATCAGCGAACCGGTCACCGTCACGGCCTGAAGCGTCTTGGCCTTGGTATCGGAGGTGTCGTTGCCTTGCGTTTGCGGCGTCGTGCCGGTGTCTTGCGCATGCAATGCGCCGCTTGCGAGCAGGCCAAATGCCAGCGCGACACGAATAGCCTGCGCCATCATCGGGGAACGGCGGCGCGGCGGTTGGCTGACAGAAACAGGCAGTGCATTAACCATGTTGTTTTCTCGCTGAAATGGGCGTGGCGACTGTGGTGACGGATGAAAAAGGCGCAGCACTAGCCATGCACCGGCACGCGGCGCAGACCGAAGACAAGGTTGAAAGGCTCCATGCCTGTTCGCTGCCGTCACGTGGGCGGCATGCGCAATGGTTATTCCTGATAGGTCCTTGACGACGCAGCGCACGCGCTGAACCGTTCCCCCTGACGAACGCAGCGGCGAGCGCTCGCTGCTGCGGATCGTTCCTTGTTCGTGCTCACCGCGATAACGGTAAGCGCACGACGCTCATCCGTTGTCGGACGTGTCGTGATCGTTCTGCCAGTACACCGCATAGCGTTCGCCGTAGACCTCGTTCAACGGCGCGACAGCTTGCTTGCCCTGGCTGGTAGTGGCTTCAAAGCGCAGTTCGTCTGTGGAGACGATGCGCATCCAATCCGTTGCATTCGGAGTTGCTGCGGTGATGCGCGGCGCGGCTTGTGCGGGCGGCTCCGGATCCGGACCGGTGCCGTAGCCACCGTATTGCACGGCATGCGTCAGGCCCTGGCCACCCAGCCGCGCCGCAAGCACCAACGGTCCGTAAAGCATGGCGATCTGGCTGTCATCGCCCGGTAGCGGCATGGTGTGAAGTTGCATCGGCAGGTCGAGTTCGATCCGATCGCCATCGCGCCATTCGCGCCGCACGCTCAGGTAGCTGCCGGGCGATGCAAAGGTATCCAGCGTTTCGCCATTGATGCGTACGTTTGCGTTGGAGCCGATCCAGGATGGAATGCGCAGATGCAGCGCGAACGGCTTCGATTGTGCAAGCTTGAGCTGCAGGCTGGTGCGCGGCTCGCGCGGGAAGCGCGTGTCCTGGCGCAAGGTGACACCTTGCTGTGTCCAATTCAGCTCGGAAGGCACGAACAGGTTGACGTAGAGATCGCCACCGTCGTGGAAATAGATGTTGTCGTTGAAGCGCGCGAACTCTTCCGCTCCGGTGCCGGTGCAGCACCAGAATGAATCGGTAGGCGAGTTGTAGAACTTGTTGGCGCCCGCGCGCAGCGCGTAGAAATAGAGCTTCAACCCGTCCGCATCCTGGGTGCCGAGGCGCGCGTTGTAGAGCGTGCGCTCGTAGTAATCGAAGGCGCGCGGGTCGCCGTTCCAGGTGTAAACGTGGCGCGTGAGCTTCAACAAGTTATAGGCCACGCAGGATTCGGCGGTGTACAAACCGAGTTGACCCTTCAGGTCGCCAGGGCCGGTCTGCCAGAACTCACCATTGCTGGAGCCGCCCGTGGCGTAGGTGCGGTGTTGCGTGACGGTTTCCCAGAAAAACTCGGCAACGCGCCGGTAGCGTGGTTCGCCGGTCAGTTCGTAGCGCCGTGCCGCACCGATGATCTTGGGAACTTGCGTGTTGGCGTGCAGCCCCTGCAATTGATCGCTGTAGGAGGCCAATGGATCGAACAGCGACGCCTGGTCGAAACGGTGCGCAGCATCGCGATAGCGCTCGTTGCCGGTGATCGCGTACAGCTCATACATGGAATCGTTGATGCCGCCATATTCCGTCTTGAGCATGTGCGCCATGTTGGCATCGGAAAAACCGTTGGCCCAGTGGACTATCCAGTCGCCCATGCCGGTGGCCACTTGCAGCGCTTGCTGATTGCCGGCAAGGCGATACATGTCGAGCATGCCGGCCTGGATCTTGTGGAGGGTGTAGAACGGCGCCCACACTTTTTGTCCGCTGCTCAGCCGATCGAAGAAGCTTTCAGGGAAAGCGCTGAGATAACCGTTCGGGCGTTGGCATGCGGCAAGCGCCTTCACCAGCTCGTCGCCGCGCGCCTTGAGCGCTTCGTCGCCGTTACTGGCATAAGCCAATGCGCATGCAGACAGATAATGGCCGCCGGTGAAATGGCCGCGCAATTCGCAATCGGGTTTTTCCCAACCGCCCAGTGGCGTGGCGTGCGAGGCCAGGCCGGCTTGCAAGCGGAAGGTATGCACCAGCCGGTCGGTGGGCAGGCTTTGCAGGTAGCGGCTGTTGATGGCTGCTGCCCGCGTGAAATCGCTGTCCAGCAAGCGCACCTGGTTCAGCGCAAACGGCTGCACGCAGCGTACCGGCTGGTCGGGTATGGCCTGCTTGGATGTTGCTGCTGTTCCGGCCGGTTCGGCCAGATCGAAGGCGCGCAACCGCGGTGCTGCCATCGTTACGGCAAGGGCTGTTGCTGCGCCCTTGAGAAATCGCCTGCGTTGATCTGCCCCGTGTTGCATGCCGCTCCCCACACACTGGTAACCGCTAAGTCACGAATTGGTCGTACTAGTAATATTAAATCGTGATGGGCTTCATCCTGCCGCAGCAATCAACAAGACGTCTTGTGCCAATTGCTGCCTCTCCATGCGGAATTCTGCATAAACACGCCGTTATGGCGCTTATTCAGGTGAAGCGCGCGTGCACGTGAATGCGCTGGCCGGGGCTGCCTTGCAGTTTCACGTCATCGCCATGCCAATCGGCAGCGGTGCCGTTCACCTGCACGGCGGCTAAAGCCTTGCCTGCCGGAACGCGCAAGCTCAACCATAAGGTGGGAACGCCGCGGTCGGGCAGCGTCACGATGCCTTCGATCGTACTCTCGTCCGTGGCCCGCAGTTGAAACCCGGTACGGCCCCAGCGCGTGGGCGCGTCGCTTATGCGGATCGATTGCCCGCTGCCGATCCAGGCGCGTGGAATGGCACGCCCCAGATACAGGGTTTCGCCGGCACTGTCTTCGAACACCAGCATCCAGCGCAGCAGCAGCGGAATGGTGAGTTGCGCCGGCATGCAAAACAGCGGCATGCCGCCGGTGATATCCGACACTTCGCCGGCCGTCCAGCTTCCCGGCGTGTGCGCGTGATAGCGATGGGCGTATAGGAACAGCAGAAATTCGTCGATGCGGTTCAGGCGCAACAGCTGTTGCGCATAACCGTAGGAAATGAAACCGAGAATGTCGCGGCTGTCCGGCGCTACCGGTGCGACGTTGGCCACGACGCCGATGCTGGTGGCGCCGTGGCCGCGCAGGCAGTCGATGACGAGGTGGCTGAGATCGCCGGGTAACACATCTGCTTGCAGCAGCTCGGAATAGGCGCGATGCGGCCATTGCTGTTCGCTCGGTTTCTCCTTGGCCAGCGATTCGCGGAAAGTGAGCGTTACGCCTGGCAACGGTCCGACGTAGGGTGGTTTGAGGTCATGGCGCACGTTGGCGCGCAGCGTGCGTTCCACTTGATGCGCAAGCAGGTCTGCACGCTGTTGCCACTGTGTTGGCTGGGAACTCCCGCCATGCGTTATCGCTTGCCACACTTGCGCGATATCGCGCAGGCCGCGCGCTGCCATGGCGCTGTTGGCGTAATAAGGTTTCCACCACAACGTGGGATCGGGAAACAGGCAGGCGTCCGATTCGTTCCAGCCATGAATCAAGCCGTAGCCTGGATCGCTGCTGGATAATTGCAGGCTGGCATCATGTAATGCCAGCAATAGCTGCACCGTGGCTTCGATCTTGGCGCGATGCTTGTCGAGCAGCGCGCCATCACCGGTGTAGTGGAAATAACGCGCCAGCAGCGAGAGCGTTAGTCCAAATTGTCCGGTCTCCGCGCCGCGCATGTTGATCATGCCGTCCGGCTGCACGAAGTCGGTGAAGTATTCGTCCAACACCGCAGCGGCCTGTGCGAAACGTCCCCACTCCAGGTTTGCATAGAGCGAACTGGTGAAGGTGTCCTGGAAGCCGTCGTATTCGTTGCCGTAGTAGTCGCGATCCACCGCGCCATATTTCGGGTACGTACCATCCGGACGCACGATCAACTCGCGCGCGAAGGCGTGATGCACCATGTCGGTCCAACCAGCGGCAGGCACTTCAGCGATGCAGAGGTCAGCAAGTTCGGCCTGCCAATAATCGTGAAAGCGCAGCAGCGCAGCGTAGAACGCGGATGCATCCGGCGGCATCCGCCGCGGCGGGTAACTGGGATAGCTGTGGCCGTAGCTCACGTGAACCATCTTGCCGCGCTCGATGCGTGCGGTGCGATGCCAGGTCTGCACGACGAAGCGGTCCGTGGCGTCCACATCGGCAAACACCAGTACGTCGTACCAGCTTTGCTCATCGATGGGGATCACTTTGTGCACGGCCGGCAGCCAACCGCCAAGCAAGCCTTCGCGACGACGCGCGACGCGTTTTGGATCGTGCAAATCCGCAAACACCTGGTCGGTGTGATACGTGCGCGTGCTGCCGGAGGTGTAGACCGGCATCGTATCCGCGCATTGGCGCGTGCCCACAAAGGTGGTCCACGGCAGGCGGCCGTAGTAGTTCTCCGGATTGAGCTGGGCGGCGACTGGCGGCGCCGCACGCCGCACTTCGTCTTCCGCCGGTTCGCCGTGGCGCAACAAGTGATCGGCCAGCAAGTCTGCTTCGGCGAGCGCGATATCGGCGAGTTTCATGCCGAAGTAGGGCGTATCTGTTTCGGCGTAAACCGGTTCGGTGCGCTTGCCAAGCACGCATGCGTGATGGCCGTCGCTTAGTGTCAGTGTGCCATGCGGATCGCGCAAATCTTCGAATACCTGCCATGGTTGGCCGGCTGACGTGAAGCTTGTCTGCAGCGTGTGCCCTTGCAGCGACAAACCTTGCACAGGCACGCGTACCGGAGGAAGGGTGGCGCGTCGGGCTGGTGAAGCAGCCGTTGGTGTGGATTGGCTACGGCTTACGCCGTTCAGTCCGACCGCGGCGCCAGTGGCAGCCAGGCCCTGCAGAAAACGTCGACGATCCACGCGATCAGCCCCTTCGAGAACGGTGATGCGTTGTCCCGTTCACTACAAAGAAATGGAAATGGCCCGTGCACGTCTTGGGGAGGAGGCACCGGCGTGTTCGACCGGTGGAGGTGGTGCCGTGCACGGGCCTGTTGGCATGGTGCGACTGCCTTCTAGGGCGGTCTTGGCGATATGCCGCGGGTTGGATGCGGATTTGGGCATAGTTGCCTTATGCCGCGAGGTTGCCAGGAAATCTGCCGTGTCTTCTGATTCGTCGCCCCGGCGAAAGCCGGGACCTGGCGATTTGCGGCTTTTTCAAGTCGCTGGGCCCCGGCTTTCGCCGGGGCGACGGATGAGGCCAGAACATAGGGTTATTACTTGCATTTAGGATGCGGATTCGCGCACGGCCGCCACACCATCGCTGGATGCACTCAAGCGACTGTGATGCCGTCCATATCCGACATACACCAGCAGCCCAAGCAACAGCCATATCCCAAAACGCCAGTACGTGATGTTGGGCAGGCCCCAAATCAGCCAGCAGGAAAAGCCCACGCCAATGATGGGTACCAGCGGTACCAGCGGCGTGCGGAAGGGGCGTTCCAATTCAGGACTGCGCCAACGCAGAACAGCTACCGCCGCGCAGATCACGATGAAGGCGCTGAGCACGCCGATGTTGACCAGCTTGGCGAGCTCATCCAGTGGAAACAGGCCGGAGGCGATCGCGGTCACGGCGCCGAGCAGCAGCGTGGTCCGGTGTGGTGTATGCCAGCGCGGATGCACCTTGGCGAACCATCCCGGCAGCAGACCGTCGCGCGACAACGCGAACCAGATGCGCGCACCGGCGAGCAGGTTGGCGAAGATCACGCTGGTGATGCCGCAGATCGATGCGAGCGAGATCGCCACCATCACTTGCGGCAGGCCGATGGCGCTGAACGCGCTCGCCACCGGTGCGGGCGTATCCAGCGTGGTGTAAGGCACGATGCCGGTGAGTACCAGGCAGATGGCGAAATAGAGCAACATCGCAATGCCCAATGACAGCAGCACAGCGCGTGGCAGGTCGCGTTGCGGATGGCGTGATTCTTCCGCGGCGGTGGTGAGCATGTCGTAGCCGAACACCGCGAAGAACACCACCGCGGCACCGGTAACGACGCCGTGCACGCCAAATGGCATGAACGGGTGCCAGCGCTCCGGCTTCACATACGCAGCGCCTGCGATCACGATGCCAGCGGCGGCAGCGATCTTGATCGCCACGATGGCGGTGTTGAAACGCGCGCCCCATTGCATGCGCATCGCCAGCAAGGCGGTGATGGCGAGCGACACGACCACGGCAGGAAGATTGAACAAGCGGCCCGGTGCGCTGCCGTAAGCGCCTTGCGCCCACACCGGTAGTGGAATGCCTGCCGCATCCAGCAGGGCTTGTACGTAGCCGGACCAGCCCACTGCGACGACGGCGGCGATCAAGGCGTATTCCAGCAATAGATCCCAGCCGATGACCCAGCCGGCGAATTCGCCAAGCACCGCATAGCCATACGTGTATGCACTGCCCGATACGGGAATGAGTCCGGAGAATTCCGCATAACACAGTGCCGCTGCACCGCTGGCGATGCCTGCCAGCAGGAACGACAGCACCACGGCAGGTCCTGCCTGTGTCGCGGCTACGGTACCGGTCAACACGAAGATGCCGACACCGATGATGCCGCCGAGGCCGATCGCGGTGAGTTGCCACAAACCGAGCACGCGACGCAGCCCGCTGCGTTCGCCGGTTTCCTGTTGCATGGCCGCGACGGATTTGCGGCGGGTCATGTCGGTGATCAGGCTCATGTCAGGCTCCCCTTAAGGAATATCGAATACGCGAACTGCACTGATCTTGTGGCACGTTTCTTCAGAGCGCCTCGCAGTACCTCACCGTCATTCCGGCGAAAGCCGGAATCCAGTCTAAATAGGCGTCCGAGGGACACAACACCTTTTATGTTGAGTGCTGCGCACGGCGTATTCGAACTGGATTCCTCGCTCCTCAAAGCCGAGCACATCCATGTGCTCTCCCCGCGTACCGGCTTTCGCCGGAATGACGACGGGGCAAGATTTCGGTTTCCCGAAACAGCTAGCTTCCGCCAATAGTGTTTTGAGAAAAGGGTGTTCCCCTCACTGCTGTGCATACGGCGACTTCCCACCATCCGCAATGAACTGATCGATCCGCTTGTGCAACACAGGCAGTGGCACCGACCCCGTCAACAGCACCGCGTCATGGAACGCACGGATATCGAATTTATCTCCCAGTGCCTTTTCTGCCCGCGCACGATCTTCGCGTATCTCCAGTTCGCCGAGGTAATACGACAAAGCCTGCCCTGGCCACGCAATATAGCGATCCACCTCGGTGTCGATTTCATGCTCGGCCAACGCGGTGTTCTGGCGCAGATAGTCACGCGCCTGTTCGCGTGTCCAGTGCATGTGATGCAAGCCGGTATCCACCACCAGCCGCGCCGCGCGCCAAGCCTGGTAGCTCAGGTAACCGAACTGATCGTACGGCGTCTTGTACATGCCCATTTCCTGGCCCAGGTATTCGCAATACAAGGCCCAGCCTTCGCCATAGGCGGAGATGTAGGTGTAGCGGCGGAAGTCGGGCAGGCCCTTTAATTCGGCGGCCAGAGGCATCTGCAACGCATGGCCGGGCGAGGATTCGTGCAAGGTAAGCGCGGGCAGCGAATAGAGTGGGCGCGAGGGCAGATCGTAAGTGTTGACCAGATAAATGCCAGGGCCGCCGCGGCCGCCGGTATAGATCGGCGCGAGATCCGCAGGCACCGGTTTGATCGTGAAGCGCTCACGCGGCAAGCGGCCGATGTAATTGCCCACCTTGCCGTCGACTTCCTTGGCAATCCAGGCGGCATCCTTCAGCAACTCATCCGGTGTCTTCGCATAGAAGCGCGGATCGGTACGCAGAAAGTGCAGGAAATCGGCAAAGCTGCCCTTGAAGCCGGTCTGCTTGATGATGGCCAGCATCTGTTGATGGATGCTGGCCATTTCCTTCAAGCCCAGTGCATGGATCGCATCGGGGCTCATGTCCAGCGTGGTGAATTCCTGAATCCGCGACTGATAGAAAGCCTTGCCGTCAGGCTGGTCTTCAGCGGCCAGGGTGGTGCGTGCATGGGGGAGGTAGTCGTTGCGCATGAATGCCAGCAGCTTCGTATAGGCAGGAAGCACATCCTGCTGGATCTCTGCCAGCGCCTGTTTGCGCAAGTCGTCTTGCTGTGCGGCGGGGATGGTCGCCGGCATCTGCTTGAACGGCGTGTAGAACAGATTTTGTTCGCCCTGTGCGTCGGCGACGGCGGTGATCGATGAATCCTGCCCTTGCAGGATCACTTTCGGTTGCGTGAAACCGCGCGCCAATCCCAGGCGCATATTGGCGATCTGTTCGTCGAAGTAACGCGGAATGTCGTACAGCTTGCCGAGATAGTTCTGGTAATCCTTCGGGGTCACGAAGTTGCCGCGCGCACTGAAGCCCAGGTCACTCCAGAACGCCGAGTCGGCGTTGAACGGCATCTGCCAGGTCTGGAACTTCTGGTTCGCCAACAGTGTTTGGATCTGCTGCTTGTAGACCTCGTAGTTGAGCTGGTCTTCCTGGCTGAGTTTTGTCTCGGGTATGGCGTTAAGTTGAGTTAGTACGTCGGCCCAATAATGTTCGCGCATCGCCTGGGTGGTGGCGTCTACCTTTGGCAGATATGCAGCAGCCTTTCCGTTGCTGTCCTCGTCATCGCCGCCGGCGAATTGTTGTTGGCGCCATTGCCATTCGCGGGTGTAGAGGGCGTGGAAGGCTTGGGTGGCGTCTTGCTTGGGTGGATCTGCCTGTGCCGTGACGGATATCGCCGCGATGCTGCAGGCGATCACAAGTGTCTTTACTCGCGATTTCCAGGCGTGCAATGAAAGTATGTGTTCCCTTACGGCCGTCATTCCCGCGAAAGCGGGAATCCATTTTCGGGGATGTATCAAAGCAAGATGGATTGACCAGCATTCGCTGTTGAAAAGCGCCTCCGCTTTCGCGGGAATGACGGCCATGGAGGTAACTTTCATCATCACGAATGTCCTCAGGTACGGAAAGTCGCTGGGCCCCGGCGTTCGCCGGGGCGACGATGGATAAAACTATCCCTGGCCGATATCTCCATCCGTCCATCGCCCATCCACCAAGCGCTGCACGCCACCGGGATTGCGATTACGCAACTCCACCGGCAATAGCGCCTCCGGCACATTGTCGTAACTGTGCAACGCACTGAAGCGCCGAATCGAAGCGGGCATGCCCACCGAGGTGAAACCAGGATTGCTGGTGCTCGGATACGGGCCGCCATGATTCATCGCGGCACTCACCGCAACACCGGTCGGCATTTTGTTGGCGATCAATCGGCCGACTTTGTTGCGCAGGATCGGCGCGAGCGCCAGCCATGCATCGTCATCGCTGCCATCCGCAGGGCGATAAATAGTGCCGGTGAGATTGCCTTCGAAGGAGGCCGCGATGCGTTGCATGGCCGGCAGGTCCGCCGCGCGAACGATCAGGCTGACGGGGCCAAACGCTTCCGCCTGCAAGCCTTCTGCATGCGCGAGGAAGGCATCGCCATCCACATTGAGCAAAGTCGGCTGGAAGCGATAGCCTTCGCCCACGCTGCCACCTGTGAGCACTTGCGCACCCGCTGCACGCAAACCGTCCACCGCGTGCAGAAGGTTTTGCTGCACGCCGCGCGAGAACAACACCTTGGGTTCGGCTTGCGCAAACAGCTGCGTGGCGGCGACGACGAATGCGTCGCCTTGCTCGCCCTCGGGCACGATTACGATGCCGGGATTGGTGCAGAACTGGCCGCTGCCCATCGTGCAGGATGCGAAGAACTCCTGCGCCAGCGCTTCGCCTCGTTCGGCCAGTACGCCCGGCAGCAGGAATACCGGATTGACGCTGGAGAGCTCCGCATAGATCGGCACGCCGGCCTTGTCCGCGGCAGCCTTGAGTGCAAGACCGCCCGTGCGGCTGCCGGTAAAGCCGATCGCACCCAGGCGCGCATCGCCCGCCCAGGCAAGGCCAAGCGCATTGTCGAAGTGATAAAGCATCTGCACCGCAGCGGCCGGCAAGCCTGCTTCGAGCAAGGCTGCATGTGCGAGTTGCGCCAGGCGTTGGCTGGTGGCCGGATGGGACGGATGCGCCTTGGCGATGACCGGATTGCGTGCCGCGATCGCGGAGGCGAAATCGCTGCCGGCGATGGCGTTGAACGCGAACGGGAAATTGTTCGGTCCGAACACCAGCACGGGCTTGTTGAGCGGCGCGCGATGGGCGCGCAGACCGGCTTGCGTGTCGATCACCGGATCGGTCCATGCGTAATGACGCACGGCTTGTGCAGCGAGGCGCAACTGGTTGCTGGTGCGTGGCAGCTCCACCGAACGCAGGCGAGGCTCGACCGGCAATGCGGTTTCCGCATGCGCCAATGCCACCAGGCAATCGCCATCGGCATCGATGGCGGCGGCGTAGCGTTCCAGAAAGTCGGCGATGCGCGAGGGAGATATTGTGCTCAATGCATCGGCTGCTTGCAGGGCAGCTTGCATTGCCGCTTCGATGTCTGCCTTGCCGCTGATGGGAAACGCAGGGCCGATCGCTTCGGCGCGTGCGGGATCTTCCGCACGAAAACTGCCGTGCGCATCTTGCGATGCGCACCAGCGTCCGCCGATCAGGACGTGTTCGAGCGTGCTCATGTCAGACGGCCGGTTTGGTCGCGATGGCGTGATCGATGATCTTCAAGGCCATCTCGCGTTCGGCGCCTGCCACCGGCAAGCGCGGTGCGCGTACGCGCTCGCTGCCCATGCCGACTTTTTCCTGCACCAATTTGATCAGCTGCACGAAGGTCGGCACGGTGTCCAGGCGCAGCAGCGGCAGGAACCACTTGTACAGCGCTTCGGCCGCCTTCGGACCACCGTCGCGGGCGAGTTCGTACAGCTTCACCGATTCCTTCGGATACGCATTCACCAGGCCGGCGATCCAGCCGACGGCGCCCATCGCCACGCCTTCGACGATGGCATCGTCCATGCCCACCAGCAGTTGCAGGCGATCGCCGAGCAAGGCGCGAATACCGGCGAAGCGGCGCACGTCGGCGGAGGATTCCTTCACCGCTTGCAGGTTGGAAAATTCACCGGCGAGTTCGGCGATTTGCGCGGGCGTGAAATCAGTCTTGTAGGCGACTGGGTTGTTGTAGAGCATGCAAGGCAGATCGGTGGCGGCGATCACCGCGCGCACGTGCGCGCCCATTTCGCGCCAATCCGTGGAATACACGTACGGCGGCAGCACCATCAGGCCGCCACAGCCGAGCGCTTTCGCTTCCTTGGCCAGCTTCACCGCTTCGCGTGTGGAAAGCGAAGCAATGCCGGGAATCACCGGTGCGCGGCCTTCCAGTGCTTTCACCAGCGTGCGCAGGATGTCGAGCTTTTCCTCGAAGCTCAGCGTGGCCGCTTCACCCAGCGAACCCAGCGGCACGATGCCACGGCAGCCGGCATCGATCAGTTGTTTGGCGTGGGTAGCAAGAAACGCGTGATCGACCTGGTCATCGGCGGTGAACGGCGTGGTGATGGCCGGCAAAACGCCATGCCACATGCTTGCGTTGCTCATGAGAAGGATCCTTCAGTTTCGGAGGAAGAAGCGAGTTCACCCAGCGATGCAAGCCGGGCAGGGAAAAGAGGCGGGCGTTGCCCGCTACGTGGAAAGAGGCCGAGTTCGGCCAAGGCGGTGCCGCATATGCGGCCCTGGCAGGCGCCCATGCCGCAGCGCGTGGCGAGCTTGGCGCTGCGTGCATCGTCGTAGTCTTTGAGTGCCTGCAGCGGTACGTCTTCGCAGCGGCAGATCAGGGTGTCTGGCTGGGCCAGATCGTGGATGTAGGGATCGAGCTTGAAGTGCTCGCGCAACGCGGCGGCGAACGTGCGTGCGTGGCGCTGTTGCCGAAGCAGGGATGCGTCGATGTCGGCACCCGCAGCCACCAAGCCTGCGATGCGGCCTTCCAGCCACGCGCAATCGCGTCCACCGATGCCGCAAAGTTCACCGGCTGCGTAGATGTTGGTGACGCTCGTGCGCTGTGAAGTGTCGACGTCGACGCAGGGGTGGGCGCCTTCTTGTTTCATCGCGCAACCAAGCATCTGCGCGAGTTCCACGTTGGGCACGAGGCCATAGCCGATGGCGAGCTGGTCGCACTCGATGCGTTGCGTACCATGCGGCCCGTCTATCTCGATCCGTTCCAGTGCGTGCTCGCCGAGCGCACGCGTCACGATGCTGCCGCAGTGATAGGGAATACCTGCCAGCTGACTGCGCAGCACGGCCGCTTGCAGCGCCTTGCCGGGCCAACGCCACAGCTTGCGTGCAAAACCATGCACGGCGGCGTCGCTCGCTTGCTCGTAAATACCCAGCACATGGGCGCCGTGCCGCTTCGCCGTGACTGCAGCGGCCAACAACAACGGGCCGCTCCCAGCGATCACGACACGGCGTCCGTCGAGCGGCCAGCCTTGCTTGACCAGCGCCTGCAATCCGCCTGCACCTGTTATGCCAGGCAAGGTCCAACCCGGAAACGGCAGCAGCAGTTCGCGTGCGCCGGTGGCAAGAATCAAGCTGCCATACGTGATGCGCCATCCTTCACGCTCGTTCTGCAGCAATAACGCGTTCTGTTCGGCAGCGATCACCTGCGTCTGCGGCATCCATGTCGCATGGGGATGATTCACCACCTCAGTGATGACACGCGCTGCTTGCCGCGGCCAGCCGTATCGGATGTCTTTGCGCCATACCTGGCCACCGGCCGCGCTTTGTGCATCGAGCCAGGCTACGCGTGCGCCCTGTGCGAGTGCAGCTTCTGCGGCAGCCAAACCTGCCGGCCCGGCGCCCACGATGACGATGTCGTAGCGCTTAGCCATCGGTTACCACCTGCATGCCGTCACGCACAGACACCATGCACGAGCGTTGTTGTGCAATGCCATCGATCTGCACGCGGCATTCGAAACAGATGCCCATGCCGCAAAACGGTGCGCGCATGTGTCCGCTCACGGAGCGGCGAAACGGGCGTTGCGATTGCGCAATCGCTGCCGCCACGCTGATGCCCGCGGGTACATCGAGCGCGTGCCCATCAATATTGATCCGCACCTGCGTCATACGCATGCCACCGCGCGTGCAGGATCGTAGGGGCGCGCATCGATCGCGGCGGCGCGTCCCAGCCACTGGTCAATCACCAATCGCGCACTGCCCAGCGAAGTCGTGATGCCCAAGCCTTCGTGACCGGCGGCAACCCAAACGTTGGTGTGTTCGGGTACGCGTCCCAGATACGGCAGGCCATCGGCACTGACCGGGCGAAAGCCGGTCCAGATGCGCAGTGCGTCGAGCTGACGGAGTGCCGGCAGATAACGGAATGTGCGTTCCAGCATGCGCTGGATCATCGGCATCGACACCTGCGATGTCTCGCTACCGTATTCGCGCGATGAGCCGATCAGAATCTGTCCGGTCGGCCGCGGCTGGACGTTGAAGGCGACGCTGCTGTCCGCATCACCGTGTGCGCTGTCTGCGTAACCGAGTTCCAGCAATTGATGATGGATGAGGCCGGGGTAGCGATCGGTGATCACCAGATGCCCTTTGCGCGCGCGCATCGGCAGCTGCGGCAAGAGTTCGGGCAAGGCACAGCCGGTGGCGACCAGCACGCTGCCGGCCAGCGAGGTTTGATCATCAAGCTGCACACCCTGTTGGGTGATGGCGGTAACGCGTTGTGAATAAAGCAGCGCACCGCGAGCACGCGCACGATCAAGCAGATGGCGCGCCATGCCCGGCGGATACACCACCGCTTCGCGCGCCACGTGCATGCCGCCTGCCAGACCGCGTTGCAGGGCAGGTTCGAGGCGATAGAGCTGTTCGCCGTCGATCAGCTCGGCTTGTACGCCGACCGCTGCAAGGCGCGCGATTTTCTCTGGAATATGCGCGTATTCGGCGTCGCTGCTCGCAACCCACAAGGTGCCGCAGCGGTTGTATTCAATCTGCGCGACCTGGGTGAAGTCTTCCCACAAGCCCAGCGAATAATTCGCCAGCGCGAGCTCGGCCGGGTCGTCGTCCATCGCCACCAGGTGCCCCATGGCCGCTGCGGTGGCGCCGCCGCCGATCGGGCCAGGCTCGACGATGGCGACACGAAGACCCTGCTGGCTGGCGTAGTCCGCACATGCGGTACCGATGATGCCCGCGCCGACGATGATCAGGTCGTAGCTCTTCACGCCGTACCGATACCCCACGCCAGCGGATCATTGCCATCGTCGATCAGCAATTGGCCTCGCGCGGTGATGTGCGCACTGCCGGTGATACGAGGCAACACGCCGCGCATACCCGGCGTGTATTGCGCTTCGAACACGCTGTCGAGAATGCCGGCTTGCCGCCACACCTGACCCGGCGCCAGTTTGCCGTCGGCAGCCAGGCAGGCCACTTTGGCGCAGGTGCCGGTGCCGCAGGGCGAGCGGTCGTAGGCCAGGCCGGGACACAGCACGAAATTGCGCGCGTCGGCATCGGCTTGCGTGGAAGGTCCGTTGAGTTCGATATGGTCGATCTCACCATCGGCGCCGCGAATGTTGGCGGCTTCCAGCGCCAGGCGAATCGCTTCGGTGTACACCGTCAAGGCGCGCTGGTTGGCGAGCGTGAGCGGCAGCGGGCTGTCGTTGGTGATGAAGAACCAGTTGCCGCCCCAGGCGACGTCGCCTTTCACCTTGCCGTAGCCCGGCACATCCAGCGCGACATCCTTCGCGTGGCGATAGGCTTCCACGTTGTCGATCGACACGCGGCCATCGGCATGCAGTTCGATGCCGACCATGCCGACCGGTGTTTCGAGCTTGTGTTTGCCGGGTGCGATGCGCCCGAGATGATGCAGCGTGCGGATCAGGCCGATGGTGCCGTGGCCGCACATGCCTAGATAACCCACGTTGTTGAAATAGATCACGCCGGCGCAAGCGGATGGATCGGTCGGCTGCAATAGCAGCGCACCGACCATCGTGTCTGATCCACGAGGCTCGCAGGCAATCGCCTGGCGCCAATGGTCGTAGCGGCCGCGGAATAATTCGCGGCGCTCAGCCAGCGAGCCGTTGCCGAGATCCGGAAAACCGGCGAGTACCACCCGGGTGGGTTCTCCGCCGGTGTGCGAGTCGATGAAGTCGATGGTGTGCATGGGCGCATCTTGGTCGTTGTGCGCTGCGATCGTCTAGAAGAGCTTGCAGAGTGAGAATGCGGAATTTCGCACAATGCGGATGTGCCAGGATGGCAACGAATGCTGTCCTCACGGGCATGTAATCGATCCAAGCGGAATAGGGCGGCGATGCCGGATTTGGTAGGTTGGGGGACGACGTTAGGGTTTGCATGCCAACTTGCGATGCGGTGTTTGGCCCCTCCTGCGCTTGGCCTTCGGCCCGATTTGTGCTTGTCTAGCGAACTCTGCCGGCCGGCTTAAAGGAAGACGACAGGTGCTGTTGCTGCAAGCGAATCCCTTTCCCCGCACGACCGAGTCACTTCCTGCCCGAGGAAGCGAGTCCGGCATACGCGGCGATCGGGGCACGAACCGGCAGGATGTGACGCAACGGGTCTACCTGTGCGCGCCGGCCGCGTTCCGCGCCAGGCGCCTTGGCGGTTCCGGCCACAAGATCGTGATCGCAGCTCCTTGCGGTTGGGCCAGGCAGCGGCGCATCGCGCATCGTCATCAACGCGTTGCGGAGGGTCTTTCCGGACTGGGTACTTTGACGGTGCTGCCGTCGTGGCAGGCCAAACTTTCATTCGATACGTCGCACTGGTTGCCTGCCATCAAGCTGCAAGCGCAGACGTATCGCGTGCCGATTATCGGCGGTTTGGGGTTGATGGCGGGTACGGCTGCGGTAGCGATTGGCGTTCATGCTTGGCATGCGCATGCGAACACATCGCTTGCGATGAAGCCGGTGAACATAGCGAAGCCGCTGGTCGCCGCTGCGCCTGCGCGACCGTCCGTTTTGTTTGCGGGCGTCACGGGCAACGCGGTGAGCGCACCCGTACGGCGAATCGCGCCGACCAAGCCGAAGCCATCACCCGCAACGACGCTTGGGCTTGCCGACGACGGCACCATCGTCGTGGTGGCGGAACCACACGCCGTTCGTGCGGGTGGTTTCAATCTCGACATCACATCACCGGGCAGCCTGTGGGCCAAGGCCGGCGCGCGGTATCGCATCGATCCGGTGCTGATCTACGCGGTGGCATTGGTGGAAACACGTGGCACCCAGCCGGATGGTTCGGTGGCGCCCTGTCCGTGGGTGGTGCGCATCAACGGCCACTTGCACAGCGGTTCGCGCGCAGAAACGGAACATGCGATCGAACTGGCCCATCTGCTGGCTGCGCCGGTACAGGATGTCGGCATCATGCAGGTGTATTACCCGGTGCATCGCGATCTTGAACCCGATCCGATCGCCTTGCTCAATCCGGTGCGCAATATCGAGATCGGCACGCGCTTGTTGCGCAAGGCGATGAATGAGAGTGGTGATCCGGTACTGCGCATTGGCTATTACCACAGCCATGATGCGACGCTGGCCCGTGGCTATGGGCAGTTGGTGCTGAGTGTGTACAAGGAATTGAAGCTGGCAATGGGGCGCTCGCCGACCCAGGCGGTGGTGTTGGCATCGGCGAAGGCTGATGCGGGGCATGTGGCGATGTAGGTTGGGGTGCAAACCCCAACATGGTCATGCGCGTGTAGACCGCGATGTTGGAGTCTGCACCCTAAACTACGCGTCTGTATCAGAGCGAGTTGTCATTCCGGCGAAGGCCGGAATCCATGCTTCGCACTTGCCATGGATTCCGGCCTTCGCCGGAATGACGTCGGGCAGAAAATGCCTTGAGGCAAGTGCTCAACTTACTCCAGCCCTCCCCTGCAAGCGGGGGGAGTTGATCTCGACGCTATCGTCAATTCGCCTGCCCGCCTGGCCCGATGTTCTTCTCCAGAAACGCCTGCACATGCTGATACATATCAACGATGTTCTTCTCGTTGTAAAACCCGTGACCTTCGCCTGATTTAGTCAGCCACTCGTATGGCTTGTGCGCAGCATCCAAGGCAGCGCGCATCGCCTTGGCTTGCGCGAAGGGTGCACGCTGGTCTTCCTCGCCATGAATCAGCAGGACCGGTACGTCGATCTTGTCGGCGAGCTTGTCCGGCGAATTGGCGGCCAGTTCGGCGGGGTCCTTGCCTATCGTTTGCTCCAGGTAGTTCTTGCCGAACGTGCTTTCATGGGTATCGCCTTTGTCGTACATCATGGCGAGGTCGTAGACGCCGGCGTAGCCAATGGCGCACTTGAACATGCCGGGTGCGCGAATCACCGTCATCATGGCCGAATAGCCGCCGAAGCTGGCGCCGAATACGCACACGCGCTTGGGGTCGGCAAAATGCTGGGCTTCGGCCCATTTCACGCCATCGATCAGATCCTGCTGGATGCGCGTGCCCCATTTGCCGTAGCCGTCTTGTGCGAAGGCAGGGCCGCGGCCGTTCGATCCGCGATAGTTGATTTGCAGCACCAGGTAGCCACGGCTGGCCAGAAACTGCGCGTCGTTGTCGAAGAACCAGGTATCGCTGATGTCGATGGGGCCGCCGTGCGGCAGCAGCACCATGGGAAGGTCATTCATGGACCCACCCGGTGGAATCGTGAGAATCGCTTCCAGCGGAGTGCCGTCGCTGGCCTTGAAGTGCATGGGAATGCGTTCTCCCATCTTTGCCGGATCGATGCTGTCCGTTTCCGCAAACAGCTTCTGGATTTTCATGCGCTTGAAGTCGAACAGGTAGTACGCGCCGGGATTGCGATCGCTGCTCACTTCGAACACCAGCATGTTGCCGTCTTCGCTGAAGCTGGAAAAATCGACGAATTCGCCCGGAAATTTCTTACTCAAGCCCTGGTAGATCTGCGCCAGTGGTTGCTTGGCATCGAGCATGGTTTCGTTGGGAATGCCGGTGGCTGATGCCGCAGCGAAAGGCACGCTCTGCGGCGTCCATTGAATGTGGTCGATGCTGCTGAAGTCATCCTTGGCCAGCAGTTGCGATTGAGCGCCATCCGCATCCGTCTGCACCAGCGCCATCGGGCCGCCCTTGGTGCTGGTGAGTGCGTAGAGGTGCTGCTTGTCCTGCGAAAACGTCAGTGGCACGAAGCGGCTGTCGTCCCCATTGTCGGCAAGCTGCACCCAGTGATCGTTCTGCTTGCGGTAGGTGACGTATTTATTGAGCTTGTTGACGCCGTAGGCATAGCGGGCATTGCCATCGGGATCCAGCGTGAAATCCATATCGCCCACGCCGATCTCGCCGATCATGTGGCGAATGCCCGTACCGGCATTCACGTCGTACAGCCAGCTATTGTTCTCATCCCCCCACATGTAGGTCTGCATGTAGAAGTGATCGTTGGCTTTCGGTGGCTTGCCGGCCACCAGGGCATAGCCTTCGTCGGTGCTGCGCGTCTGGCCGTGGGATTCCAGGCCCCATTCGCGGCTGAACATGGCATCGATATGTTTGCCGTTGACGTCGGTAGCGATGATTTCGCCGAGCAATTCGGGGCGATCGAGCGAGCCCACGAACTTGGCCAGTTCGACCACCAGCCGGTCGTTTCCTACCCAATGGAGATCGGCCGGCAATTGAAATTTGGGCATCTTCAGCAGGCTTTTGACATGGCTCATGTCGTCGAGCTGATAGATCACCACTGCATGGTCTTCACCCTGTTCCATGGCCACGGCCAGGTACTTGCCGTCCGGCGAGAGCTTGGGCAGTGAATAACCACCACGTTGCGCAAAAGCTTCCACCGGTACCTGATCGCCTGCCAGCGCCACCGTGACAGGAAAAAACGCCACACAACATGCCGCCACGAGGGCGCGCACTCGTCCATTCCGCATAGTCCATGTCCCCCGGTAACAAGTGATGTCCGGCGCGGCTTGGCACTCCCCCGAGTGGCCGCGCCGGCCGAGTGTAGCCAAGTCGCCGGAACCGGGGCAGTGTCCTTCCGCTAAACTGCGCCCTTTGGGTTTTATCGGTTATCCCATGACGCAGCCTTTTGTCGTGCAGTTCAACCCGGTCGCCGTGAAGCTGGGGCCGATCCAGGTCCACTGGTATGGACTGATGTACCTGCTCGGTTTCCTGGGGGGCTGGCTGCTGGGCGAGTACCGCCGCAAGCGCGGACGCTTGCCGGTCACCCGCGATGCGTTGGGCGACCTGATGTTCTACATGATGATGGGCATCATCCTGGGTGGTCGCATCTGGTACATGCTGTTCTATTACGCAGGCGGCAATCGCTGGATCTGGACCGATCCGCTGGCCTTGTTCCGTGTGTGGGATGGTGGCATGAGTTTCCACGGCGGCCTGCTCGGCGTGCTGGCGGCGGGTCTGTGGTGGTCGCGCCGGCACAAGCTGCATTTCTTCGATACGGTGGATTTCGTGGCGCCGCTGGTGCCATTGGGCTTGGGGCTGGGACGTCTGGGCAACTTCATCAACGGTGAGTTGTGGGGCAAGCCGGGCGATGTGCCGTGGGCGATGATTTTCCCCAACGCGCGCGACGAAGACGCCGCGCTTGCCGCGAACGATCCGCACCTCACGCAACTCATGCAACAGTTCAACGGCTTGCCGCGGCATCCCTCGCAGCTGTACGAGCTGGCGCTGGAAGGCGTGGTGATGTTTACCGTGCTATGGCTGGTGTCGATGAAGCCGCGCCCGCGTTATCTCATCTCCGGATTGTTCGCGCTGATGTACGGCTGCTTCCGCTTCGCGGTGGAATTCGTGCGCGTGCCGGATGTGCAGCTGGGTTATCTGGCGTGGGGCTGGCTCACGATGGGGCAAATACAGTCGCTGCCGTTGATCGTGATCGGCCTCTTTTTGCTGTGGCTTTCGCGCAAGGCACCGACGCTGGCGAAAGCGGAATCCGCGCCATCGGCGTAAGCTTGCACTTATGAAACCGTATCTCGATCTGCTTCGCCACGTGCTGGAACATGGCGCCGAAAAAACCGATCGCACCGGCACCGGCACGCGCAGCGTGTTCGGTTGGCAGCTGCGCTTCGATCTCAATGAAGGCTTTCCGCTCGTCACTACCAAGAAGTTGCACCTGAAGTCGATCGTGCATGAGCTGATCTGGTTCCTGCAGGGCGATACCAACATCGCCTATTTGAAGGAAAACGGCGTCAGCATCTGGGACGAATGGGCGGACGAGCAGGGCGATCTCGGTCCGGTGTACGGCAAGCAGTGGCGTGCATGGCCGACGGCCGATGGTCGCGTGGTGGATCAGATCCGCTGGGTGGTGGAAGAGATCAAGCGCAATCCGGATTCGCGCCGCTTGATCGTCAGTGCCTGGAATGTGGGCGAATTGCCGAAGATGGCGTTGATGCCTTGCCACGCGCTGTTCCAGTTCTACGTGGCGAACGGCAAGCTGAGTTGCCAGCTGTATCAGCGCTCCGGCGATATTTTTCTCGGGGTGCCATTCAACATCGCCAGCTATGCCTTGCTTACGCACATGATGGCGCAGGTATGCGGACTTGGCGTGGGTGATTTCGTGCACACGCTGGGTGATGCGCATCTGTACAACAATCATCTCGAGCAGGCGCGTCTGCAATTGACGCGCGAGCCGCGTGTGCTGCCGCGATTGACGCTCAATCCGCATGTGCAGTCGATTTTCGATTTCCGTTTCGAGGATGTGGTGATCGAGGATTACCATCCGCATCCGGCGATCAAGGCACCGGTGGCGGTGTAAACGGCGGGGATACCAATGCCCGCTCAAGAACCTGCGAAAAAAGCTGGAATTGGCATCCCGGCCTGCGTGCCGATCCCACCGCAAACGCTATAATAGGCGGTCGGCCGGCCAAGCCCCGGTCTTTATGACAGTCACCGTTTCTTTGGAGCATCCATGGCCATTTCGCTGATCGCCGCCCTCGACGAGAACTTCGCTATTGGTCGCAAGGGCCAGCTTCCCTGGCATCTGCCGGACGATCTGAAATGGTTCAAGCAGCTGACCGTCGGCAAGCACGTGCTGATGGGCTACAACACCGCGGTGTCGATCGGCCGGCCGCTGCCTGACCGCGTCAACATGGTGCTGTCCAATCGCCATGAAGCACCTTTCCCTGGCCAGATCACGGTGCGCTCGATCGAAGAGGCGCAGGCGCGCTCCGACGGTACCGGCCTGATGGTGATCGGTGGCGGCAAGGTGTTCCACGATGCGCTGCCGATGGCGCAGCGCCTGTACCTCACCTGGGTAGGCGCGGCGGTGGATGGCGCCGATACGTTCTTCCCCGGCATCCATTTCACGGATTGGACCGAAGTCAAGCGCACCCACCACAAGAAGGATGCGCAGCACAGCTACGACTTCGATATGGTCGAGTACATCCGCACGCACTAAGTGAGCGATACGTCCGGCAACATGCTGCATGTGATGGCCGGCGTGTTATGTGACACGCAGGGCAGGGTGCTGCTGGCGCAGCGTCCGGCAGGCAAACATCTCGCCGGTTTTTGGGAATTTCCCGGCGGCAAGCTGGAGCCGGGTGAAGCGCCGCGGCTCGCCCTGGTGCGCGAGTTGCGTGAAGAACTCGGTGTTCTGATCAAGCCGCAAGATGGCGTTCCCCTCGTCCGCATACCTTGGCACTACGGAGAGCGCGGCCTGCTGCTCGACGCTTGGCAATTCACCCATTGGCAGGGCACGCCTGCACCGCTGGAAGGGCAGGCACTGCGATGGCAGTTGCCATGGGAGGTCGACCTGGCCACGCTTGCGCCGGCGGATCGGCCCATCCTCCAGGCGCTGCGTCTGCCCGTGATTTACGCGATCACACCTGCCGACGTGCCGCCGGAGCATGCCGATATGTGGTACGTGCGCATCGCCGAGGCGATGGAGCGTGGCGTCCGACTGATCCAGCTGCGGTTTCCTCTTTGGCCGATCGAGCACGTGCGCGCGTTAGCCGCGCGCTTGCAACCGCTGGCGCTTCACCACCAGGCGAATCTGCTACTCAACCGCGATATCGACGGCGCGCGGCAGCTTGGGGCAGGTATCGGCGTGCATCTGAAATCCGCGCAGTTGGATGAGCTTCTGGAGCGCCCCTTGCCGTGGTCGCAGCTGATCAGCGCCAGCTGTCACGATGCGGCTCAGCTGTGCGTGAGCGTACATCTTGCTGATGTCGCGACACTCTCGCCGGTAGGCCCCACAGCGAGCCATCCTGGTACCCCCGCGCTCGGCTGGTCGCGCTTCCAGGCGCTCGCGCAGGCCACCCCACTGCCGGTCTATGCGTTGGGTGGCATGGCGCCCGCACTGGCCGATGAGGCGCGCAAGCACGGCGCCCAGGGCGTGGCAGGCATCGGCTCCTTTTGGTGAATGGCTTGCCGAGTCGCGCAGGCAGCGGTAGCGTGCAGCCATGCGTATCGTCTATCGCGCCCAGAATCTGATTGATGCCCATCTGGTGAAGGATGCACTGGAGCATGCGGAAGTGCCCGCCTTCATCTCCGGCGAATACCTCACCGGCGGTGTTGGGCAGTTGCCCGCCCTGGATTACGTGGCGGTGTTGGTGCCGGATTCGAGCGTGGAGGCGGCCGAGCCTGTCGTGCGTGAGATCGATCATGCGCTGGCCGAGGCCAGGCTGGCGATCCGCGAGTTGGATGACGATCAGGACAGTTTGGTGCCGCAGCCTGGCTAGTTAAGCGTGAGTGGGCTTCCGTATTTGTCCTGGGGACATATCTTGCCTTGTCGTCATTCCGGCTTTCGCCGGAATGACGACGATGAGATTGAGTATGAAAAGAAATGAGGTCTTTGGAATCTACGCATGAAAAATTTGATCACTGGAGCATTTGCATGACCTCATTCGAGAACCTGATTCGTGCCGTACCGGATTTCCCGAAGCCAGGCGTCACGTTTCGCGATATCACCCCGCTGTTGGCCGACGGCACCGCGTTCGCGAGCTGCATCGACGCGCTGATCGAGCCATGGCTGGACAGTGGCGTGAAGGCCGTGTGCGGTGTGGAATCGCGCGGTTTTATTTTTGCTGCCGCCATGGCGCAGAAGCTTGGCGCAGGGTTTATTCCTTTGCGCAAGCCGGGCAAGCTGCCGCCGCCGGTGATGCATGCGGATTACCAGCTTGAATACGGTACCGATCGGTTGGAGGCACGTGTCGGCACCGTGCGCCAGGGCGAACGCGTGCTGCTGGTGGACGATGTGCTTGCAACCGGTGGCACGCTCGGCGCAGCACGCCATCTGCTTGGTCAGCTCGGTGCTGAGTTAGTAGGTGCCTCGGTGGTGATCGAGCTGCTGGCCTTGCAGGGCAGGGCGTTATGGCCGCAAGAGGTTCCGCTGCGCGCAGTACTGCACTACTAGTGCATGCATCGTAGGTTGAGGTGCAAACCCCAACATCGCTATGTTTGGGCACATGCCGTGTTGGGGTTTGCACCCCAACCTACGTGAAATCCGCGGCCAATGTTTTGCGTAACGCCTCTGAAAAAGTGACTTGTTTGCGCATCCCCGAATGCATGGATGCGAGCGTCACCGCCGCACCCGTCTTCCAATCCTTGATCATCCCGTCATCCAGCTCAAACCGCAGAAAATGCACCGCCGCGGTCTTTTCTTCCGTGCTGCGGTCCATGTCCTCATCCGCCACCGCAGTCACCGGCGCGTGTCCTGCAACGGCCAATACGATGTCGTGTTCAATGCCGGTCAGCCGTGCCAGTTCGCGTCTGCGCTCCTCGACATCTTCGTATTCCACGAACAACGTGGCCTTGAGATTCTTGCCGTCCGGAATCAGCGGGTTGTAAGCCTCCAGCTCATCGTTGATGCCGCTTGCTTCGAAGATGCGCTCGATACGCAGCATCTCCTGCACTTGATACTGGATGGTGAGCCGATCCTCGAACACAAACGTGAGATGCTCGCCGAGGTGCACGATGCGGCTTTTCTTGTGCGCCATCACGCGGGCGCGAAATTCGTTGCGCTGCGCGGCATAGGCTTCGAGCGTAAGCAGATCGTGGCGCTGCAGTTTGTTCATGATGTGAGTTGAAGGTGGCGTGTTCATGGCGGTTGTCAGATGCCGTAGGCCTTGCGTAACAGACTCAACGGATGTTCCGCTGCAGGTTTGTCGCCCAGTCCGTGCGCGATATGGTTGCCGGCCATCGGGCAATCGCTGGTAAAGTGCGTGGCTTCGGCTTGCGTGACGCGGTTTTCCACCGGTTTGGCGAGTTTGCGCGACAGCGCATAGGTTTTGTGCTTAACGCCGTAAGTGCCGTCGTGGCCGGAGCAGCGTTCGATGGTGGTGATCTCCGTATCCGGCACCAACTGCAGGATGTCGGCCGTCTTCGGGCCGATCTTCTGTACACGCTGATGGCAGGGAACTTGCCAGGCAATCCTGCCCAGCGATTGCTTGAAGTCGGTAACGAGCAAGCCGGCCTTGTGGCGTTCGGCCAGGTACTCGAAAGGATCGAAGAAACGATCGCGCACCAGCGCCACCTCTTCGTCGTCCGGAAACATCAGCGGCAGCTCCTGCTTGAACATCAGTACGCAGGATGGAATGGCCGCCGTGAAATCCCAGCCTTCGCGTGCCATCTTGGCGAGCACCGGGATATTGCGCTCTTTGTACTTGCGCACGGTTTCCAGGTCGCCCAGCTCGAACTTGGGCATGCCGCAGCAGCTTTCCTGCTCGACCAAACGCGTTGGGATCACGTTGTGTTTGAGCACCGCGGCAAGGTCTTCCACCACGCCAGGCTCGGCGTGGTCGCAATAGCACGTGGCGAAGATAGCGATCTTGCCGCGGGTACGTCCGGCGGGTTTTGCATCGCCTACGCCGTCGAGCTTGCGCAAGCGCTTGCGGGCTGTGGGTATGTGATAAGTGGGCACGCGCGCTTGCGTATCCACATCCATGGTTTTCTCAAGCAGCTTGCGTGCGGTCTTGTTCTTGTTCGCCGCATTGATGGTTTGCACCACGACCGGAATCGACGCGAGTTTGCCGACGGCACGTGTGTTGGAAAGGATTCGCGCAGACATCGGCGCGCCATGCTCACGGAAATCGACGGCTTTGGCGCGCAGCATCAGGTGCGGAAAATCCACGTTCCACGGATGCGGCGGCACGTAGGGGCATTTGGTGAGATAGCAAAGGTCGCACAGATAGCACTGCTCCGTGACCTTGGCGTAGTCGCTTTTCTTTACGCCATCGATTTCCATCGACGCGGATTCGTCGATCAGGTCGAACAGCGTAGGGAACGCATGGCAAAGACTGACGCAGCGGCGGCAGCCGTGGCAGATGTTGAAGACGCGTTCGAGTTCGGCATCGAGCGATGCGCGATCCCAGAATTCAGGGTTCAACCAATCCAAAGGATGGCGGGTGGGTGCTTCGAGACTGCCTTCGCGCGTGGTGCCGATGGGGTCTGCCATGGGGTTCCGTCTCTGCCACGATGAAAGCCCTCTCCCCGGAGGGGGAGAGGGCGCTAAAGCATCAAGCGAGTTCGTTCAACGATTTCTGGAATCGATTCGCATGCGAGCGTTCCGCTTTCGCCAGTGTCTCGAACCAGTCGGCCACTTCATCGAAACCTTCGTCGCGCGCCGTCTTGGCCATGCCCGGATACATGTCAGTGTATTCGTGGGTTTCGCCCGCGATGGCGCTTTGCAGATTTTCCTTGGTGGGACCGAACGGCTTGCCGGTAGCCGGGTCGCCGCATTGCTCGAGATATTCCAGATGGCCGTGGGCGTGGCCGGTTTCGCCTTCCGCGGTGGAGCGGAACACGGCGGATACGTCGTTGTAGCCTTCCACATCGGCCTTCGATGCGAAGTAGAGATACCGGCGGTTGGCCATGGATTCGCCGGCGAATGCGTCTTTCAGATTCTGCTCCGTCTTGGAGCCTTTCAGCTTGCTCATGACATCACCTCGTGGCGTTGGGCTTGAGAGGGAAATGCAGAGGGACCTGACGGTCGACGCCTCGAGCGTAGTCTCAGTTAGGACGATTATGAAATTGATTGTTCTTATGAAGTTGATTGATTGAGACTATGGCTGCTGGTGTCGACGATGTGTGACGACATCGAGAAGTGCGTTGTCATTCGCGCGCACAAAAAAACCGGACGGCGAAAACCGTCCGGCCTTTTGATCTCCGAAAGTCACGTAGGTTGGGGTGCAAACCTCAACATTGTCATGTCGATTAGAACGGCAATGTTGGGGTTTGCACCCCAACCTACAAAAAGCCGGATAGCAAAAACTATCCGGTTCTTTCACTTTCGACCACGAATGCTCAGCGCAATATTGCAGCAGAGTCCTGCTTGGCCTTGAGCGCCGCACACAGCAAGATCTGCTCGCGCGTCTGCGCCAACCCGCGATCCGCGCCGGCCAGGTCCTTCAAGCGTGGCTTGAAGTAAGTGTCCAGGCGATCGGCCTCGGCCGTGGAACAGCCGCCACCACCGGCGAGACGCGGCACGAAGCCACTGGCGAAACTGCCGGTGCGTCCCAGCACCTGGTCGTAGTGCGCCGTGAACCATTGCCACAACGCATCGCGTGCTGCTGGTGTGTCACGGCCACCGCGCAAGATGGCAGCCATCTCGCCGACCTTCACCTGTTTGGTAATCGCGAAATCACGCGCCTCGTTCGCCAGCTCCGGCGTATTTGCCGCGCTGAGCGCAGCGAGCATGGCGTTGCGCAATGCTGGATCGGTGGTGCGGGGCAGTTCCGCGATCAAGGCATCCACGGCGGGCTTGCCGCGTTCCTGCACGGCGACGGCGAGTGCGTCGCCGAGCAGATCCGGATCGGCCGCAGCGAGATTCAGACTGCCATCCTGTTTCTTCGACAAGGCAGCATCGCCTTGCTTCAGCAAGGCAGTACGTACTTCGGGAACATTGAAGTCGAGTGCCAGCGCGTGCGCGAGTGTGGTGCGCAGAAGGCTGTCGCCGTCAGCCTCGCCTGCCTTGCGCTGGTAGCCAAGCTGCTCCATGCGGGGCAGGTAGGCCTTCGTTACCCAGTCGGCAATGGCGGTGCGCTGAGCATCGGTGTTGGCTTCATAGCGGTAGATCCACATCACCGTACTGAGGGGCGCCACCGCTACTTCACGCGTTTTCGCCGTGGCAAGCGGCTGGAGCGCGGTGAGCACATCGCTGGCATCCAAATCACCACGGCGGAAGCCGGCGTCGATGCTATCGGCATAGGCGAGCTGTTCGCCATCGTTCAATGCGTCAACGTGCTTGGTGAGGTCAGCCCATGCCGGCTTCGACATGCTGAAGCGATAGTAGCCGCGCGCATTCGCGTTCGGCATCACCCAGGCGGACGTGCCAGCATCTGCCAACACCATCGTGCCCTCGGGCTTGTCGAGCATTTCGCACTGGGTCTTGCTGCTACTGGTTGTGCCATAGCGCACGCACACCGGAATACCCCACACGCGTGTAGCATCGCCCGTGCTGCCGATCGGCAGGTAGCGGCCCTGGCTCAGGTGCAGGATGGTCTTGCCACCTTCATGTTCCAGCGTCGTTTGAACGTAGGGCACGCCGGCCTGATTGAGAAAGCTGTCGAAGGCTTGCTTGAACGCCGTGCCCTGATTCGCCGTGGTGGCGATCGCGTCGATCAGGTCGTCGGCCGTGGCATTGCCGAATTTGTGCTGCTGAATATAGGCGCGCATACCCTTCTGGAACACATCCTCACCAACGTAGCCCTCGAACATGCCGAGCACCGCGGCACCCTTGCGATAGGTGATGTTGTCGAACGCGGTTTCGATGTCGCCGATGCCGGTGATCGGTTGGCGGATCTTGCGTGCGCTGACCAGGCTGTCGTTCTCCATGGCGTTCTCGGCAGCAGCGATGCGATCCAGATCGGCACGGTATTCCGGATGCACCTTCATCGTTACCTTCTGTTGCATCCAGGTCGCGAAGGCTTCGTTGAGCCACAGATCGTCCCACCAGGCCAGCGTCACGGTGTCACCCGTCCATTGGTGCGCAAGCTCATGCGCGGTGACGTTGAAGGAATCGCGTACGTTTTTCGTCGGTGATTGCGGGTCGAGCAGCAGGAACCAGTCGCGGAACGTGACCAGGCCCGGGTTTTCCATCGCGCCTGCAGAAAAATCCGGTGCCGCAAGCAGATCGAGCTTGCCGAATGGATAGCCGAATCCGTAATAGTTCTCCAGTGTGTGGATAATGCTCGGCGTTTCGCTCAGTACATGCTGCATGCGATGGCCTTCACCCTGCGTGGCGACGCCGCGCAGTGGTAGCGGCTCGCTGCGGTAGCTGTCCGCCGTAATGGTCGGGCCGTTGACGACATCCCACGGACCCACGGCGAACGCGACCAGATACGTAGGCAGCGGCTGCGTACGGGCGAATTGCAAGGTTTTCCATGCGCCCCCGGCTGGTGTTTCGCTGATTTGGCTGGTATTGGCGACGCCGGTGAGCGCCGACGGAATGGTCAGTGCGATGTCGTACGGTGTCTTGAAATCCGGTTCGTCGAAGCCGGGGAAGGCGAAGCGCGCGCTGACCGGTTCCATCTGCGTCATCGCATACGGGGTGCCGGCGTGATTGACCTTGTAAAGACCTTGCAGCTGTTGATTGAGCGGTGCGGTGTAGTCGAGAGTGAGGGTGATCGTCTGCGGCTGCAGCACATTGCCCAAATCGACGCGTGCAACACCTGCTTTCATATCAACCGTCACGTACTTGCCGGCATGCTGACGGCCACTTGCATCAGTGATGGTGACCTTGCCTACGTTGAGGTCGCGGCCGTTGATCCAGATGTGGTCGGCTGCTTGCTTCAGTGCGAGCTTGATGGTGGTGGTGCCTGTGAAATCCTGCTGCGCCGGATCCACCTTGAAGGCGAGCTGGTACGACTCCGGTGCCGCCCAGCGAGGCAGTCTGCCGTGCGGTACGCCATCTGCCGGCGTGGCGGCGATAGCGGCGCCGCAGCATGCGGCAAGCGCGGTCAGGACGAGGGATTGGGCAAGACGATGCACAGCGGAGCCTCCTACGGCACTTAAAAGCAATCACGCTAGGTAGCGTAGGACGTTTGCCACAGTGCCAAAAGACATATTCCTATGAATTTGGCCGCGCATCCCACCTAAGCTGATCAGGAACTTATTCACGAGCGAGCCCGTTGATGCCCGAACAGCGACTGTCGTCCGCCCACCTATTCATGCAGCACCTTCACGTTGTCGTGTTGGAAGACGATGCCGCACTTCGTCAGCAGATTCTTCTCCCTGCGTTGCGCAGGCATGGCTTTGCGGTGCAGGGCGCTGCATGCGCCGCCGAGCTGTATCGGCACATGCTGGCGCGGTCGTTCGACATCGCGGTGCTCGGCATAGGCTTGGATCACGATAGTGGTCTTGCGGTCACGCAGCATCTGCGCGGGATGTCGGAGATCGGTATCGTCGTACTCACCGGCGATGCGGATCGGGAGCGGCATACTTATGCATTGAACGCCGGCGCGGATATCTGCTTGACCAAGCCGGTCGATGTAAAGGTGTTGTCGGCAACCCTGCAAAGCTTGGCACGCCGACTGATGCGGCGCGTATCGCGAGTTGATGATCATGCCACGACCGCACACGGCTGGCGGCTGGACGCCGGTGGTTGGCGATTGGTGTCACCGTATGGCAAAGCAGTTGCACTGACCTCGTCCGAGCAGTGCGTGGTAACGCTGCTCGCGCAGCAGAAAGGCCAGCCGGTACCGCGCGAATCGCTCATCCGCAGCCTGAGCCATCGGGCCGAAGAGTTCGACCCGCATCGGCTTGAAATGATGGTGCATCGCTTGCGCAGAAAAGTGCTGGCACAGACCGGCGAGCGCTTGCCGCTGCTTGCTGCGCGTGGGGTGGGATATCTGCTTTCCTGCGAAATAGGCGGCCAGTAGCCTGATCGGGTTTGGGGTGAATCCTGATATATCGCTGCGTTTTTTAGACCATTGTGCTGTCATTCCTGCGAAAAGCGGGACGTAGCGCGCAGCGCGGAACATGTCCGAAGGATGGCCCCGGAGCGGTGCGCAGAGCGAATCATCTGCCCTCGCTTTTTGCATCAGGGCAACATGGATTGACCAGCATTCGCTGTTGAAAAGCGTGCCGCTTTTTCGGGAACGACGGCAGTGAGGGAACTCGTACTTTCATGGGCAACCTGCGCAGTAATCACAGGTTCTTCTCACCACGGTTGACAGCCGTTTGTCATTCGGCGTGACGCTAATGTAGTGCTGTTTTGTCAGGGAATAACTCGGCTTGTTGCTCATGAAAGCCTGCAGTGATCTGCCAGATGAAGGCGAGATATCGCATTTGCCGCGATTGCAACTAAGCCATAGCAACGCTTTCGCGTTTCATGCGTTGCAGCAACCCCGCACGCGGTTGATGGTGAGAAAAGTGAGGATTCGTGAGTTTGGTGAATTTCACGTGAGTTTTCGTGAGTGAACCACTCGTCGCGAATCAAGATGCTTTTGCCAAAACACATTCCCGGTCTTTAGTGGATCAAGCATCGACAGGGATTACACGGACAGCAGAGCCGCGGGGATTTCACCGGCATCCATACCTCGGCGCGCACGTCACCGCACGTGTGTTCTGCGTCATCTACTCGCATGGAGAGGGCAATAAGGCATGAACAAGATCTACAGCAAAGTCTGGAACGCATCGCTAGGACAGATCGTGGTGGCTTCGGAACTGGCCAGCTGCAAAACCGGCACGGGTGGTGCTGGCAGCAAGGGGCATTCCGGTGTTGCGCTGATCAAGCTTTCGCTGGCGATCATGCTTGGCCTGGGATTGGCGCCAAAGGCGGCGTTGGCGGGTAGTGCTTGCGGCGGAGTGTTCGCCGCCCCGCCTGTGGCTGGCGGGTTTGATGCCTTCGCGTGTGGCGACGACGCAAATGCCTCTGGCGATTACAGCGTGGCAGTAGGCAATCAGTCGTCGGCGCAGGGTGAATATGCTATTGCGCTGGGTTATTCGTCGTCTGCTGATAGCGATGGCAGCCTGGCCATTGGCCATGATGCGAAAGCCGCCGCAACGAACAGTACGGCGATCGGCGAAAAGAGCCGTGCATCCGGGCAGAACAGCACCGCGTTGGGTGCTGAGAGCAGGGCGACCGGTGCAAACAGCAGCGCCTTCGGCTGGAGGAGTCAAGCCTCCGGCCAAAACAGCGTCGCTTTGGGTGCAGGCTCCATCGCGTCGGAGAACGACACCGTATCCGTTGGCAGCGACAACCTTCAACGCCGCATCACCAACGTAGACGCTGGCGTCAATGACACCGACGCCGTGAACGTGTCGCAGTTGCGCGACCTTGGCGACAGCCTTAGTGATGCGCAGCATTACTTCAAAGCCAGCGGCATGAACGATGACAGCGATGATGCGCGCGTCGAAGGTGACTTGGCTGTAGCTGCGGGTGCCAACGCGCAAGCAACCAAGAACGCCACAACCGCGATCGGCGCTGAAGCCATAGCTGACGGTATTGGCAGTACCGCGATGGGCCAAGGCAGCATGGCGTTCGGTGATGCGTCGGTTGCCGTGGGACAAAGTGCGCAATCGTGGGGCCTCGGTAACACGGCCTTGGGCGCATCCGCTGTGGCCGATGCTGATCAGGCGGCAACGGCACTGGGTGCACTTGCTCAAGCATCGGGCGATGGCTCCACGGCCATCGGTGGTGCAGCCTACAGTGTTGGCCCCGGTAGCCTGGCCGCTGGGTTCAATGCTACAAGCGTCGGCGAAGCGTCAGTGGCGTTGGGTGCCTACAGCGAAGCTGTGGGGCAATACGCCATGGCAATGGGTAGAAGCAGCCTTGCAACCGGCGATCGCAGCATCGCGCAAGGTTATCAGAGCCAAGCGAACGGTTACGGCAGTATCGCTATCGGCGAAAGTGCTCAGGCCAGCTATTCGAACAACGTTGCTATTGGTTCGGGCTCCAACGCGGACAACTTATTGGCCACTGCCGTGGGTGGCGGCGCATCTGCTACCGGTCACGGCACGCTGGCTGTCGGTTCGGGAGCCTGGGCGCTTGGCGACAAAGCTACGGCACTCGGTGCTGACGCAGGCAGCGAGCATGCCGTCGATCAAATCACAGCCGTTGGTTACAACGCCGTAGCTAACGGCGAGCGTGGCATCGCGATCGGTGCCGACAGCTTTGTTGAAGCCGATGCCAACAACGGTATCGCGCTCGGCACCCAGAGCAGAAGTAATGCACATCATGGCACGGCCATTGGCGACAGCAGCAAGGTGGACTTTGGCGCCGCGGGTGCCGTGGCACTGGGCGCCAATTCCCTTGCGGATCGCGCAAACACCGTGTCGGTTGGTTCGGCTGGCAACGAACGTCAGATCACCAACGTCGCAGCGGGTACGGAAGCCACCGATGCGGTGAACAAATCGCAGCTTGATGCGCTGGCCGGCCAGGTCGGCGATGGCAACAAGTACTTCATCGCCAATGGTGAAGGGGAGTTCTCGCTGGACGACGCCCTCGCCGCAGGTGATTTCGCCGTTGCCGCGGGAAGTTCGAGTTACGCTGGAGGCGATCGCTCGATTGCAGTGGGTAGGAAGAGCGAGGCGACGGCCAATGGCGCGATAGCGCTGGGCGCGGGTAGCCATGCCCAAGGCGTCAGCAGCGTTGCTGTGGGTGAAGTGGCTGGCGCTGGCGGCTCGTTCGCCGCTTCGCTGGGCTTCGATGCACAGGCAGCTGCTCTGGGTAGCACCGCGGTCGGCGCATTCTCGCGTGCCAATGGCGAGGAGAGCACGGCGCTCGGCGATAACAGCAACGCTTTTGGCGTGCGGTCCATTGCCGCCGGTTATGCCAGCCAGGCCAGTGGCGATGCGTCCAGCGCATTCGGCGGAGACAGCCAGGCAGGGGAGTTCGCCACAGCGCTGGGTCATGGCAGCCAGGCAACCGGTATTGGCAGCACGGCACTTGGAGCTGGGAGCCAGGCGTCGCAAGACGGCAGCATGGCCCTGGGCGTGCAGAGCGTGTCTGCCGGCTTGAACAGCCTGGCATTGGGTAATGGAACCCAGAGCTTAGGTATAGGCAGCATCGGCATCGGCCAATTTGCCGTGAGTACAGGCGATGGCTCTATTGCTATCGGCACCGAATATATGGTGGACGGAGGATTCGGCATCCCTCAGCCGACGCGAGCCTCAGGCGTCAACGCCGTGGCCCTCGGCGGTGGGGCGATTTCCTCGGGTCTGAATGCAGTGGCCCTCGGTGCGGCTTCGCAGGCATATCACGACAATTCGGTAGCGCTAGGCTTTGGCTCGGCTACCGACCGTGACAACTCGGTTTCGGTTGGCATGCAGTCCAATCAACGCCAGATCACCAATGTGGCTGCCGGTACAGAAGGCACGGATGCAGTGAACCTGGATCAGCTCAATGCCGCTGTGGGTGATGGCACTACCAATAAGTACTTCAAGGCCAGCGGTGACGAATTTCTGTTCGATGACGCGCTGCTGGATGGCGCGCATACCACTGCGGCAGGCGCAGGCAGTGTTGCGGGTGCAGACCAGGCTTCCGCCTTTGGTTATCGAGCCGCGGCTACTGGCCTGAATTCGACGGCAGTAGGCAACAATGCCACGGCCAGCGAAGACCACGCTGTATCTGTCGGCAGCGATAGCACGGCAAGCGGCAGATATGCCTCGGCGTTTGGTGCCTCCGCGACGGCAGCTGGGAATTTCTCTACCGCCTTGGGCGCAGGTAGTGCGGCCGCCGATGATGCGACGGCAATCGGTACGGATGCTGTTGCAAGCGGCGACGCTGGCATTTCTGTTGGCCTGCGGGCGAGTAGTCGTGGTGAGCAAGCTATTGCGATTGGCACGGATGCTTATGCAAATGGCGATGGCAGCATTGTGCTGGGTGGAACTTACGTGCCGCCGCCGGGTGATTTCGGTTTCCTCGACGCTGCACAGGCCTATGGACGCAACGCCGTTGCCATCGGCGGAAGTGCTTTCGTTTCCGGCGACAACAGCATGGCCATTGGCGCAGCCTCGCAAGCGTATGCTAACAATGCCGTCGCACTAGGTGCGGAATCTCAAGCAACCAGAGATAACACGGTGTCAGTTGGCTACGCTGGCGGCGAACGTCAGATCACCAACGTAGCAGCCGGCACGGAAGGCACGGACGCGGTCAACAAGAACCAGTTGGACGAAGTGGCCAGCAATGTCGGAGCTGCCACCAAATACTTCAAGGCGGCAGGCGATCAAGGCGTAGGCGTGTTCGACGATGCGATTGCTGCGGGCGATTATTCAGTTGCCGCGGGTAGTTCCAGCTACGCCAGCGGCGATCGCTCTGTAGCAGTGGGCAAGAACAGCAATGCTATGGCTACGGGTGCGATAGCGCTGGGTGCGGACAGTTACGCCGATGGCATGCAGTCCATTGCTGCGGGTTACGCCAGTCAAACCAGCGGCAACGGAGCCAGTGCATTCGGCGGACAAAGTCAGGCCGCCGCGTCTGCGACAGCCATGGGTTATAGCAGCCAGGCAGAGGGTGAGTTCAGTCTTGCTACCGGCTTTGGCGCCAGCAGTGCAGGCGGCGGAAGTGCAGCCATGGGTACCTATAGCAGTGCCGAAGCCGACTACAGCATGGCTTTGGGTACTTTCAGCACGGCGCGCGGTGAAAACAGCATCGCAACTGGTTTCAATAGCCTTGCCAAAGGCGACGATAGCATTGCCGTTGGCCATACTGCATCGACATTCGGTCGTCGCAGTACTGCGATTGGTTATCTCAGCGCGGCTCAAGGCGATGACAGCATCGCGCTGGGAGGCGGTAGCTTTGCTTTCGGCGACAGCAGCGTTGCACATGGCCTCAATGCATGGGCGGGTAGCGACAACAGCATCGCCATCGGTCGCGAAAGCCGGGTTGGTGGTTTTGGTGCTCCGGAAAGCCTGAATTCTGTCGCGATTGGAGCATGGGCCCAGGTTACCGCCGAGAATGCGGTTGCCCTTGGTGCAAACTCATACACCGATCGTGACAACACAGTCTCGGTGGGCAGTGCTGATAACGAACGCCAGATCACCAACGTTGCTGCCGGCACGCAAGGTACCGATGCGGTGAACCTGGATCAGCTCACCGCCGCGGTGGGCGATGGCAGCACCAACCGCTACTTCAAAGCTACGGGCAATGGCGTCGATGATGTTGTCATCAAAGATGGCAGTGAATTTGCCACCGCTGCCGGTGCTGGCAGTTATGCCGACGGCTTTGGTGTATCCGCTTTTGGTACCGGAGCCACGGTGATCGGTGATCAATCCACTTCGATTGGCTACAGCAGTTCAGTGATTGGTACGCAGAGTGTGGCGGTGGGTAGCAATAACAGCGTCACTGGTGATCACTCCATTGCCATCGGCAACTCGCATCAGGTATCGGGCAGCGGCGTAGCCGCTATCGGAAACCAGGCCGATATCAACAGCGATGGGGCCAGTACGCTGGGTCAATCCAACTACGTAGGCACCCATTCAGCCGATGCCGTCGCTTTGGGTGCCCTGGCGGCCGTGGGCAATAGCTCCGCCAACGGCATCGCTGTCGGCACCTTTGCCACCGTCGGCAATAACGCTCAGAACTCGATCGCAATGGGTACGCTCAGTTACGTCGGTTCGGAGTTCTCGGTTGCCATTGGTGGCATGGCAATAGACAACGAACAGTTCGACATCAGGAACACAGCGGTCACCGGTGAACAGGGTGTGGCCATCGGCGGCGGTGCGCAGGTCGCAGGCGATTTTGGCGCGGCCCTTGGCAACTTCAGCACGGTGACGGCCAACAATGCCGTGGCACTGGGCGCCCGCTCGCTTGCTGATCGCGATAACAGCGTGTCAGTGGGACGTGTCGGTAACGAACGCCAGATCACCAACCTCGCGGCCGGTACGGAAGCCACTGACGCGGTGAACAAGTCGCAGCTCGATGCGGTAGCCAGCCAGATCGGCGGAAGCAGCAAGTACTTCAAGGCCAACGGCGACAGCAACGACGACGCGATTGCCCAAGGCGACTACGCCACTGCCGCCGGCTCGAGCAGCTATGCCGAGGGCTTCGGTGCATCGGCTTTCGGTAGCGGCGCGAATGCGCTTGGCGATTACAGCATCGCCAGCGGTTATGGGAGCCTTGCTCTGGGTAGCAATGCGGTGGCGCAAGGTGCAAACAGCCAGGCGAATGGTGGTCAATCCATCGCCATTGGCGCCAACAGCATGTCCAACGGCAATTTCGGTGTTGGCGTAGGCGCAAACAGCCAGGTGGATGGTTTTGGTTCGACCGCCATTGGCGGTCTGGCGCGAGTCGATGGGCCATTCAGCGTCGCCGTGGGCTTCACCTCCTATGCGAACGGCACCTTCAGCACCGCTCTCGGCAATTCAGCCGTTGCCAACGATATCGCAACGGCTGTGGGCAGCTTCAGCTTCGCCGATGATGCAGGCAGCGCGGTGGGTGCCTTTGCGTCGGCTGGCCAGATAGCTGTTGCAGTGGGCAATGACAGCTCCGCTGCGCAGGGCAGTGTGGCCGTGGGTTGGAATGCGCAGGCTGAAGGCCTCGCTAGCACCGCACTGGGCAAATCGGCGGTCGCCAGCGGTGAACAGAGCACGGCGGTGGGTGAGTCGGCGTTGGCTAGTGACAGCTTCTCGACGGCGCTCGGTTCGCAAGCCCAGGCTACGGCAACCAGCACGGCACTTGGCGCAGCTTCCAAGGCATCTGGCGTCTTTTCCAGTGCGATGGGTCTAGGCGCCGTCGCCTCGGGCGCAAGCAGCACGGCGATAGGTGGCGGTTCGTTAGCGTCCGGAACCTTATCTGTAGCGTTGGGTGGGAGCGCAAGCGCTTATCTCGATCAAGCGACAAGCATCGGTGCGGCAAGTTCGAGCAGAGGCATCGAGAGTATCGCCATCGGTTATAGCGCGACCGCCGAGTGGAGTGCGGACAATGCCGTCGCCTTGGGCTCCTATGCCTATGCGGGGTCGGCGAATAGCACGGCCATCGGCGATAGCAGCGCTGTGTCCCAGAATGCCAATGGCGCCGTCGCACTGGGCGCGGGCTCTTATGCGGACCGTGCCAATACGGTATCGGTGGGTGCTGCTTCGGAGTGGACAGACACTTGGGGTACCAAGCACGACGCCATGACACGCCAGATCACCAACGTCGCGGCCGGTACGGAAGGCACCGATGCGGTGAACGTGGATCAGCTCAATGCCGCCGTAGGCGATGGCAGCACCAACCGCTATTTCAAGGCAGATGGCAAGGGCGACGGCACTGACGATGCCATGGCCAGCGGCATGCTGGCCATAGCTAGCGGTGCCAATGCAAAGGCGTCGGCGGCTGGTGCGGTGGCAATCGGTGCAAGCAGCCAGGCCAATGGAATCAATTCGACGGCGGTGGGCAACACCGCACAAAGCAATGGCCTATTAAGCGCAGCTGTGGGCTTCAGGGCAACCGCAAGTGGTGATGCCAGCACCGCCATCGGTTCTTTGGCTGTTGCGAACGATTCTGCCACTGCTCTGGGCGCCAGCAGTCAAGCGGATGAAGAGGGCAGTGCATTGGGTGCCGGTGCGTTGGCTGGTCAGCGGGGCGTTGCCGTGGGCAACGACAGCAGCGCTGATCTGGGTGGTGTGGCCGTCGGTGTAAGCACGATTGCAAGCGCAAACGGCACGGCGATCGGCACCGAAAGCTGGGCGACCGGCGCCATGGCAACCGCATTGGGCTACAACAGCTACGGTACCGGCGACAACACCGTGGCGCTTGGCAGCAATGCCAGAGCCACCGCAGACAACAGTGTGGCTCTGGGTCAAGGCTCGCTGGCCGATCGTGCAAATACGGTGTCGGTTGGTGCAGCACACGATTGGCAGGATGCGACCGGCACGCACAAGGCCATCGATCGCCAGATCACCAATGTGGCCGCTGGCACGCAGGGCACCGATGCGGTGAACGTGGATCAGCTCACCGCCGCGGTGGGCGATGGCAGCACCAACCGTTACTTCAAGGCTGGCGGTAACAACGATGGCACGGATGACGCCATCGCGAGCGGCACATTGGCTGTGGCCAGTGGAGCCAAGGCGAATGCTTCGAACGATGGTGCAGTAGCGCTTGGTGCGTTTAGTGGCGCAAGTGGGGCGAATAGTGTCGCCCTTGGTTACAACGCCAGGGCGATCGGCAATAACAGCCTGGCCCTGGGGGCGCAAAGTGAGAGCAGCCACTTCAATAGCGTGGCTCTTGGCAGCGGCAGTGTTACCGATCGTAGTAACTCCATATCGGTAGGTAACAGCAACCTTCAGCGTCAAATCACCAATGTCGCCGCCGGCACAGCCGATACCGATGCGGTCAACGTCGCCCAGCTCAAGAAGGTCGGCCTGGTGGACGGCAACGGCAATATCATCTCGGCTGTTACGTATGACGAAGGCAGCAATGAGAGTGCAGTGACGTTTGGTAACTCCTCACAAGGTGGTACCACGCTGCGCAACGTTGCCGCGGGGATGAGCGATACCGATGCCGTGAACGTCGCCCAGTACAAGTCTCTGGCTGACACCATCGGTGGTGGTGCTGCGGTGGGTGCCAACGGCATGATCGCCCAGCCACAGTTCAACATCATGGGCGGCAGCTACAACAACGTAGGTGATGCCTTCGGTGCAGTGAACACGGCACTGGGTTCGCTGGATTCGCGTGTGACTAATCTGGAGAGCAATGGCGGTCCTGGTGGCGGCAATGGTATTCCGGTTGGAACAGGCGATGGTCTGCCCGTTGGCAGCGGCAGCCATGCGGATGGCAGGAACGATGTCGCCGTCGGCACAGGTTCCGCTGTCAACGCTCCGAACGGCACCTCGCTGGGCAACAACACGCAGGTCGCCACAACGGCTGACAATGCTGTTTCGGTAGGTGCCGATAGCAGCGTTGCGGCCACATCCGGCACCGCCGTCGGCCAAGGCAGCTCGGTCACCGCGTCCAATGCCGTGGCATTGGGTGCCGGTTCCGTCGCGGATCAGGAGAACACGGTGTCCGTGGGCAATACTGACCAGCAGCGTCGCGTGACGAACATGGTTGACGGTGTGGCAGCAACCGACGCGGCGACGGTGGGCCAGGTCACCCAGTTCACGCAAAACGCGATCAACGCCGCGCAGAGCTATGCCGATGCAGGTGACGCGCAAACGCTAAGTGCAGCCAACGCCTATACCGACCAGAAAGTTTCGAACTTGGTCACCAACGACAATTTCAATGCCTTCAAGGATTCGGTGAACAACCAGTTCCATGCGGTCAATCAACGCTTGAATCGTGTCGGTGCAATGGGTGCAGCGATGGCTGGCATGGCGGGTGCCATTGCTGCGGCACCGGGTACCGACAACCGCGTCAGTGCGGCGGCAGGTACTTATGGTGGAGAGAACGCATTGTCGGTCGGTTTCTCGCGTCGCCTGCCAGGTAACGGTGCCGTGTTGGTCGGCGGCTCGGTGGCTGGCGGTGGTGAAGCCAGCGGCACGGTTGGCGTCAGCTTCGGTTGGTAACGAGATAGCGCACCTTTCTTTCCGGAGAAAGGTGCGCGTCTTCCGATGTCATGCGACATGGCAAGAGCCCATGGTTCGCGCCATTCGTTACTCCAATCCGGAGCGGGGAAAGCTCCGGACCCACTTCAAGGAATCATGCATGAAGTCATTTCAGTACTTGCGCATTGGCGCAGTCGCAGCAGCACTAACGCTGGTTATCCCGGTGCTTCAGGCCGCAGACACCACATCGTTGCCCACCAAATATCTTGCTGTCAAAAAAGCAGATCAAAGCTACGAGGGTTTCATCGTCACCTATAAAAATGGTTCGACGGAGCGCAACAGCAGCACGGCCGCGATGCAGAAGGTGAATGCGGCCATTGGCCGTACCGGGTTGAACAAGGCCACGATGTCGTCAAATGTCGTCTCGACACCCGCTGTTTCGGCGTCTTACAAGCGCAAGCTCGCGGTGGGCTCAGATCTCATACATACCTCGCGCAAGCTCAGTCAGAGCGAAGCCAATACGTTGATGGCGGAGATCGCAGCCGATCCGGCCGTGGCATACGTCCAGCCGGATTACAGGATGTATGCCGTGCGAGACATCAAGGCGCCTGCTAGCATGGCCAAACCCACGGATGCGCCTGCTGATCCGTTCGCTCCGAACGATCCGGACTACGCGAATTATCAATGGAACTTCTCGAATGCGATTGGTGGCGCCAATGTCAACAACGCGTGGAATATCGCTGATGGCACAGGTGTGACCGTCGCTGTCATTGACACGGGTATCACGAAACATCCGGATCTGGATACATCGCTGGGTGACGCAGGCTACGATTTCATTGAGAGTGCGGCCATATCCGGTCGCCCTACCGACGGTACTGCACCGGGTGGCTGGGATCTGGGTGACTGGACGACCACGGGCCAGTGCTACAGGGCGTCCCCGGCAGAAGGCAGCAGTTGGCATGGCACCAACGTGGCGGGCGTGATTGGTGAGCTTACTAACAATAGTGTGGGCATGGCCGGCATTGCCTACAACGCCAAGGTGTTGCCCATACGTGTACTCGGTCATTGCGGTGGTACGGACTCGGATATCTCCGACGCGATCGTATGGGCCTCTGGCGGCCATGTGGATGGCGTGCCGGACAACACGCATCCGGCGCAAGTCATCAGCATGAGCCTCGGTGGTGCACAGCCGTGCAGCCCTGAAGTAGCGGAATATCAAGCTATTCAAGACGCCATCAGCCGCGGCGTTGCCGTGGTGGTAGCCGCAGGCAATGACAATGAAGACGTATCAAACGCTACTCCCGCCAGCTGTCCTGGTGTGATTGCCGTAGCATCCAATGGTATTACCGGCAAGCGTGCGTTCTATTCCAACTACGGGACCGGTATCACGATCTCGGCACCGGGCGGCGGCATCTACCAAAACGATGCATCCTCCGGTCAGCAAGCCAATCCCGAAGGCTTCGTCTGGGCCGCCATCAACCCAGGTACGGAAGGGCCTCTCGATGCTGACCCGGTCACATCGTATGAGGGCATGGCAGGTACTTCCCAAGCAACTCCGCATGTCACCGGTACGGTGGCAATGATGATTAGTGCTGCAAGGGAAGCAGGCCTATCGGATCCCACTCCTGCTCAGATTCACGACATTCTGGCGAAGTCGGCTCGTCCATTCCCAGTTGTGGAAGATCAGCAGATCGGCACTGGCATCCTCGACGCTTATGCGGCGGTCAACATGGTGGTGAACGGTGATGGCAATGGCGGTGGTGGCGATGATCCATCCATTCTATTGACCAAGGGAACGCTCCTGCCTGGACAGAGCGCCACGAGTGGAAGCATCCTGTATTCGATCGATGTGCCAGCAGGCGCCAAGACCTTGAACCTACGCACGCTTGGTGGCACAGGTAATGTAGCGCTGTACGTGAAGGCGGGCAGTGCTCCGGCTGCGGATGGCAGCAATGCCGACTTCAAGTCCGTCAAGCCGGGCACCAGCGAAGCCGTAGTCATTCAAACTCCGCAGGCCACCACCTATTACCTTCGCGTGGCTCCGCAACAGGGCAGCAGCTTCAGCAATATTTCGGTGCTGGCCGACTACAACCCGTAACAGCCATTTGTGCTGTCGAAAGCCCTGGCTTTATGCCAGGGCTTTTTTTCATCCATATATCTGGCAATCCCATTTCATTGCACGCAATGAGTGCATTGCCTACTCAAGTAGAGTGTTTGTAGTACAAGCCATTGTTCACTTGTATTACTGACTTTTATGAGGCTGTGCTCATAGCATCGACCCGTACCAGGCAGAAATCGGCCTTGGTTTCCAGCTCCGTTTGCTTTGGGAGTTGGGTAATTTCAGATACACGCCATCTGCGATCCCATCGTTTGCAAGACAAGCATTTCATCAGGTTTGGTTTCCTTCCTTGTTTACGAAGAAAGGAAACGGGATTGAGTCGTTGACTCAATCCGTTTGTGGGGAATCCGGGATAACCGCCGTATTGGCTCAAGAGCCCATTCAAGACAAGGAGAAACGCATATGAAGTCGTTTTCCACTTTTCGCTATACAGCACTGATGGCAGCCATGTTGTTGATCATGCCTGCCACCCACGCCACGGGTATGCAGCAGCCAACAATCTCGAAGATGTCGGCCGTAGGTAGTCAGGAGACTGATGCCTATGACAAATTCATCGTCTCCTACCGCGAGGGCAGTGGTATTCGCAACAATCCCACGGAAGTGGTGAAGGATGTCCAATTTGCGATAACGACCTCTGGCGTCGATCGCGTAACGTCAAGCTCTAAGGCGGATGCCCAGCCGCTAACCGTCATCTACAAGCGCAAGCTTGGCGTAGGTGCCGAACTGGTTCAGACCTCGCACAAGCTCGATATGGCGGAGGCCAATGCGTTGATGCAAAAAATCGCAACGAACCCCGATGTGGTTTATGTAGAGCCTGATCGGAAATTGCGTATCGATGAAGTGAGCCTGCCGACTTTTCCGTCGTTCCGCGCGGACCTTGGCAGCAAGGCATCTTCTATTGCACCGTTGGTATTCAACCCAGATGACCCTTACTACCAGAACGATCGTCAATGGAATTTTCGTTGGCCTGGCATTAGTAGCGCGAACATCGACCATGCGTGGGACTTGGCAGATGGCACCGGTGTTACGGTAGTCGTTATAGACACAGGTATGGCGCCAAACCCTGATAGCAACGATGACTTCGTGTGCGAGGGATATAACTTTTCGAAGGATGATGCCGACTATGGAAAGAGGTGTGGATGGGATCCGGGCCATCCCCGAGGAACTAGCTTTGGACCCAGTAGTTGGCATGGCACTAAAGTAGCGGGAATCATCAACGCTAGAACCAACAATGGAATGGGTTTGGCGGGCGTGGCCTATGGCGCCAAATTGATACCACTTCGTACCGCTGCCTATGACGGCGCTTATGATTCCGACATCAGCGATTCGATCGAATGGGCATCAGGTGGTCATGTGGATGGATTTGACGACATCGAGCGCCCGGCTCAGGTCATCAACATAAGCATTGGAAGTTACTTCACCAATCCATGCGCGACGCCCAACGTGATCGGCCTAGCCGTGCAGCGTGCGATAGCCCGTAATGTGGTTCTTGTCGCTTCCGCTGGCAATGAAAGCAGAAATAGCAGTGATCCCAACGACCCCACCTTTCGCGGTTACCACCTGCCCTCTACCTGTCCCGGCGTCATCGCCGTTGCTGCCACGGATTATTCTGGCAATCGAGCCGTGTACTCCAACTATGGCGCAGCAGTGGCGCTAGCGGTACCTGCCGGGGATGGCATTGGAAACCCTGAGCAGATGTACTACGAATGGTCTTGGATGCTAAGCAATTCGGGCGAGTATGAGCCCGTCCAGGACACTGTGCCGAAAATCGCTCCCGATGCCGGAACGTCATACGCAGCGCCGTTGGTCACAGGTACCGTGGCGCTTATGATCAGCGCTCGACAGCGCGAAGGGCTTCCCTCCGCTACGCCTGCTCAAATCAGGGACTGGCTGACCAGTAGTACAGACCCCATTACGCCGGATAAGCCCATCGGCAGCGGGGTTTTGGATGCCCATAAGGCTGTGGTGACTGCGATCACGAAATGACGCCAAGTGTGCACAAGTTGGTTCATACGCTCCCTATCACTGAAATCGCTTTATACAACGTTAAACCGCAAGCTAGTCCAGTTTGTCTTTAGCTGACCAAGTGCAGCAAAGGTGGCGCCATTGCGCCACCTTTTTATGAAATATGTTGCGCCAGCTCAATCTGTTTGTGGGGAATCCGGGATAACCGTCTCTTTGGCTAAAGAGCTCACTAACGATAAGGAAAAGTGTGTATGAAGTCGTTTTCCACCTTTCGCCATACAGCACTGACAGAAGCGATGTTGTTGATCATGCCTGCTGTCCATGCCACAAGCACAGTTTCTCCGTCTGCCAACTACATCGCCGCAAGTCAGGCGGACCAGACGTATGACCGCTTCATCGTGACGTATAAAGATGGCACGACTCAGCGCGTTAACAGTACAAGGTACAGCCAAAACCTTTGCACAATTTTCAAGGAGGATCGTATCGTATGAAAGCGAAGAAAATCCCGTTGATCGTATTGGCGTTAGCTGCTGGCATTATGGGCTGTTAAGCGATCGCACAGACGCGCTATTTCTCTTTTGTAACGGCAAATCATCCCCAGGCTGGGATGGACGCAACTACATTTGGTACCCACGAATTTGTCATAGCAGCTGATCCAATATTGGCGCGGCAAATTGAGTCTATTATTCACTATTCAGACTTGCACAGAGGCCTAGTGCATGTACAAGGAAAGATCGTACGCGGTCGGGTTGCTTATAACGAAGAGTACCCATTTCATCTTGATCCAGATTCCATCACTCTATTCAAGGATGGCGTCAAGCAATGCGATGCAAGCGCGTTTGAAGTCGAAGACAACATAGAACGTATGGGTGTGCCGAACAGCGGATTTTTGGCGGACGGTCACTGGTGTCCTCATTCATTGCGCTTCATAAGAGAGATCGTATACCCGTTTCCTTCCGCACGTCATTAGAGTGCTTGTACGTTGCCCGTACAGCCTACAAGGAACGGCAAGAACCTTAGCCTTCTTTCTGAGGAGAAAGTCATGAAAGGGCAAAAAATGCTATTGATGACATTGGCTTCAGCCATTGCGGCGACAAGTTTTTCGGGTGCGGTGCAAGCGCAGGCGCGTTATTTCTCTTTTGTTAGGCCAAATGATCCCATTTCATCGGATGATTAACATAATGGCAGTGGTTTCATTTCGTTTGCGCCGCATGAATTTGTCATTGAGGTCGATGATCCAGTGCTGGCAATGAAAATAGAAAATATTATTAACAATAAAATCGGTCCTAATGATCCGGTGCATTTAAAAGGAAAAGTCGTTCGTGGAAGGGTTGCTTACAATGAAGAATACGCCTTTCACCTAGACCCTAAATCCATTGAGCTAATCAGTCATACAATCGAAGTTTGCTCTGCGACCGCATTTTTAGTCGAGGAACATCTGGACCGTGTCGGCGTGCCCGTCGATGAATTTTTAAAGGATGGCGAGTGGTGTCCCTGGGATGCCCGCTTTGTAAGGGAGATCAAATACCCGTTTCCTAATCCATCGAAATAGCAGCGTGTTCGCCATAAATGAAGAATAAATCAGAGCATCCCTAGGGCGCGGTACGCCACAGGCAATAGCGCATGATTGAAGGCTCAACATAATCGCGCTTATGTCGAACTCGACATAAGCGAAAAACTGGATGTTTTGTTGGGCTTAGCTCGTTGCCCAACACATCGGTACCATGCAAAGTTTGTTGATGACCTGCCGGCTGCAGGCCATCAATTCGTACACCTATCTGGTCGACGTACTACAGTGCATCGACCGCCATCCGGCGCGAGTGGACGTTTTCCGCCGAGCATCGTTCTACGCTCCCCAACTCGGGGCGGAGACGGCAGAATCCGTGAAGCCATCGCTGTAGCAACCGACTTGGGTTGTTGAAGGCCTAGTGCTCCTGCGCCGGGCTTTTTTTAATGGGAAGGTACCGGCTAAGGGCAATCAGGACTTGCATTGCTAAAATCGATCGCTATGATAGAAATTAATAGATGTCATCTATTATTTAGTCCATGAACCTGCGCGACCTCCACTACCTCGTCTCCCTCGCCGAACACCGCCATTTCGGGCGTGCAGCGGAAGCCTGCTTCGTCAGCCAGCCCACGCTCTCCACGCAAATCAAGAAGCTGGAAGACGAGCTGGGTGTCGCGCTGGTGGAGCGGACACCGCGCAAGGTGTTGCTCACCGAAGTCGGCCGTGACATCGCCAATCGCGCGCGCGAGGTGCTCAACGAAATCGAGCAGATCAAGAGCATCGCCCGCCGCACGGTCGACCCTGAATCGGGTACGGTACGCCTGGGGATCTTCCCCACGCTTGGTCCTTATCTGCTGCCACACGTGATTCCTAGCGTGCGCGAGCGTTTTCCACGCCTGGAGTTGCTGCTGGTCGAGGAGAAAACCGAAGTCGTGCTGCATCGCTTGCGCGAAGGGAAGCTCGACGCTGGCATCCTCGCCTTGCCCATTCACGACGACAACCTGCACGCGGAATTGCTGTTCGAAGAGCCTTTTCTGCTGGCGGTACCGCAGTCGCATCCGTTGGCGAAGCGTCCGTCGCTGAAGCTCAACGATCTGTCGGATCAGAGTTTGCTGCTGCTCGAAGATGGCCACTGTCTGCGCGACCAAGCGCTGGAGGTTTGCCATATGGCCGGTGCAGGCGAAAAGAGCGGTTTTCGCGCGACCAGCCTGGAAACCCTACGCCAGATGGTGGCCGCCAATGTGGGCATCACGCTGTTGCCTACGCTGGCGGTGAAACCGCCGGTGGCGCCGGCGCCGAATCTGCAACTGGTGGAATTCAGCGGCCATGCGCCGAGCCGACGTATCGCGATGGTGTGGCGCAAGAGTTCGGCGATGAGCGGTTTCCTGAAGCAGCTTGCGGAAGTGTTCAAGCATCTGCCGCATGATTTGCTCGATCCGCACAGTGCGGCGACAGCATCGGCGAAGCGGCGGCGGGTGGCTTGACGCCAGCTTGCCTTGGCAGACGCAGTACGCGCCGGCTATGCGATATGACCCCCAACACGCCTGATATACGTCGCGCACTCAACGAAGCCACGCAACGCCTCAGCGACCGCGTGGATGCGGAGGTGTTGCTTGCCTACGCCTTGAGTAAACCGCGCAGCTGGTTGATTGCCCATGCCACCGATCTGCTCTCGCCCGATCACGCCGCCGCTTACGCCGTGCTTATCGAACAGCGTGAAGCAGGCGAGCCCGTCGCCTATATCACCGGCCGGCGCGGCTTCTGGTCGCTCGATCTGGAAGTAACGCCTGCCACGCTTATTCCTCGTCCGGAAACTGAATTGCTGGTCGAGCTGGCGCTGGAACGTCTGCCCATCCAACAGGCATGCCAAGCGCTGGATCTGGGTACGGGTTCCGGTGCGATTGCTCTGGCTATCGCGCACGAACGTCCGATGACGCAGCTTGTTGCTACCGATGCGAGCATCGATGCACTTACCGTGGCGCAACACAATGCACGGCGCCATCACATCGGCAATATCCATTTCATTCACGGCGATTGGTTTGCCCCGCTGGATGATCGCCGCTTCGACCTCATCGTTTCCAATCCACCTTATATCGCAACCGGTGACTTGCATTTGCAGCAGGGTGATTTACGTTTCGAACCCATGAGTGCACTCGTGTCGGGAAACGATGGTCTCGATGATATTCGCCGCATCGTGCGTGATGCCGGTCTTCACCTTGTGCCAGGCGGATGGTTGTTGTTTGAGCACGGTTGGCGTCAAGGTGATGCAGCGCGTGCACTGCTTCGCGACGCAGGTTTCGTGGAGCTTTCAACGGCACGCGACCTTGAACAACGCGATCGCGTGAGCATGGGACGTTGGCCAGTCAGTGGCGGTTGTGATTCACCACAAAGTTAGGCGTAGACTCAAGCCACTGAAGGGGCCCGGATTCCATCGGTGCATTCGGGCATGAACACATAACGTTTATCCCGGATGTGCCGCCATGAATCGTCGTGTTGCTGCTGTCCATGTGTGTGTGCCCCGTTACCTGCCGCACGTGATTCGTCTGCTGATGATCTCTCTGGCCACACCTGCGGCGATGGCGCAGACAAGTACGCCGCCCGCATCATCAAGCACCACGGCACCTTCTTCTTCGAGCAGCGACAAGCAGACCGTCACCTTGAATGAGGTGATGGTGACGGCCAACCGCCGCCGCGAACCGGAACGCGAGGTGCCCATGCACGTCGATACGGTGCAGGCCGCCACGTTGCAGCAACTCGGTGCGAAGAACCTCAACGACTACGTGTCGTATCAACCCGGTGTGTTTTTCGCGAGCGCAGGGGGGGCGGGGCAGGGTGAACTGGTAATGCGCGGCGTGTCGACCGGCAACCAGACCAGCCCAACTGTGTCGCTGTATATCGATGACGTGCCAGTGGGTGGCAGTACCGCGTATGCGGCATCGGCGACGTTTCTGTTTGATCCGGCCTTGCTCGATCTGGATCACATCGAATTCCTGTATGGCCCGCAGGGCACGCTGTATGGCGCAGGTTCCATGGGCGGCCTGGTGAAATACGTAACGGTCAAGCCCGATCTCAGCGGTTTTTCGGGCAACGTAGGTGGTGACGTCTCCAACACCAATCGCGGTGGCACCAGTTATTCTGAGCATGCGTCGGTCAATCTTCCGCTGGTCAAAGACAAGGTTGCCCTGCGCGCATCCGTGGTGGATCAACACATCACCGGCGTGTATCGCGCGGTAGGTGAAACACCGGCCGGCGGTGCAGATCGCACGCATACCAAAGGCGCGCGCCTGCAACTGGAAATCGATCCCATCGACAAGCTCACGTTGAATGTGACCGCCATGGCGCAAAAGATCATGGCGGATGGTTTGTCGATGGGTGATTTCAATCTGCAAGGGCAGCCGATTTCGGGTGGCCCGTACAATCGTGCGCTCAATCACCGCGAACCGTTTACGCAGACCTTGCAGCTCTACTCCTTCCATGCCGGTTATGACTTTGATTGGGCAACGGTGGACTGGATCAGTGCGTATCAGGATTTCGTCAACCACAGCGTGCAGGACTATCCGGATTCATTCCTGGGACTGTTGAACCAGATCGGCCCCTTGTTCGGGGTGAATCAGCCGCTCAGCTCGCTGTATGTCGATTCGCAGTACACCGTGCATAAAGCGTCGCAGGAAATCCGTGTGACGTCGAAAAAGAACCAGACGTTCGATTGGCTATTTGGCGTATGGCTGAATCGTGAGGACGTGTGGGAGCAATACGTGCTGCAAGGCGACAACGTACCGCCGCCCGGCACGGCGCCGCTGATTGCACAAGCCGTTGATTCCCGGTTCGAGGAATACGCCGGTTACGGCGATCTCACCTGGCACATCAACCCGACGCTCGATCTCACCGTGGGCGCGCGCGCCAGCGGCAATACCCAGACGCTTTCCAACTTTGAGGATGGTGCATTTGCCGGAAGCCAGGGAGGCTTTCGCGAGCACGTTAAAGATCAGGACGTAACCAAGATGGTCACGTTGAGTTGGCGTCCCACCAGCACGGACAACTTCTACATGCGCGCATCCACGGGCTACCGGCCGGGTGGTTTGCAGGCGCCACTGCAGAGCACGCTGCTGGTACCCAATCCCAATGCGACCAGCACGTTCGGTTCCGACAACCTGGAAAGCTACGAACTCGGCTACAAGGGCAGCTATCTGGATCACCACTTGAACGTGGGTCTCGATGGCTATGATATCGAATGGCATCACATGCAGCTCTATACCTACACCTTGGGCAATACGATCATTCAGAACGCGGGTGACGCGCGCATCAAGGGTATCGAGATGCAGGGTAACTATTCCAATGGGCCATGGGAGCTCGGCGCATCAGGTACATACACGGATGCATTCACCGACAACGGCGCACCACAACTCGGCATTCAACCCGATGCTCGGTTGCCGTATTCGGCGCGATGGGCGGGCACGGTAAGCGGCAAATACAAGTTCATCGTGGCCGGAACGGATGCCTACATCGGCGCCGTGGTGCGTGGTTCAAGTCGTCGCAACGCTGGTTTCGACGGCGATACCAGCGACCCGAACTTCAAGCTACCGGGCTTCATGTTTCTTGATCTCAATGTCGGCGTGAATTTGCGAGGCGGTGCGAACGTGGATTTCTACGTGCGCAACGTGACGAATCGACAGGTGCCGATTGGTACGTTGAACGATGAGGCGGTGAATTTCCTCGCCACGGTGGGTGGCCCGATGCTGGTGCAGATGTCGACACCGCGAACGGTGGGAATGGCGTTCAACGTGCCGTTCTGATGCGAACGCTGGAGTTGCCCGGGCTTGGAGTAGGGCAACTCCAGCAGCAGAGCGCGCAATACGGGATTGCGCTGTAGGTTTAACCACTACCTCGGCGGATCGACGACGATGCGGCCGAGCTTGCCGATTTCATGGCCCTTTTTATCGAGCCCCACCAATTCCACTTGGTTGCCAGTCGGGCAGTTGTTGGGAATGGTTGCTTCCAGTTTGTTGCCGCTCAAGGTCTGAACCATGGCGGTTTGATGGTAGTTGCTATTGTTCAGCCTGAAATCGATCTCGCTGATGGTGTTCATGTCTTCACCTGTGAGCGTGATCTTTGCACCAGGCTTAGCGTGGCTTGGATTTACCGTAGCGTTGGTTGCCATAGTGGTGTCCTTGTCTCAGGTGCATGCTTGGCGGGAATGCCAAGCATGCGAGCAGTACCACCCTGGTTATAAAACATGCGTCAACGCGGAGTGAGACAAGGGTTTGGCGTGTGATGTCCATCGCAAAACAGCGTTCAATGCCCGGTTCCGCTCACCTGCTTGGGCGGTTTGATCGCATACAACAACGCCGGCAAAAAGATAAACGTCGCCAGCAACACCGCCACCAGACTCACCAGCAACATGCCGCCCATGCTGGCCATGCCCAAGTCATGCGACAGCGCCAATGAACCGAACGCGGTGCCCGTCGTGAGCGCAGAGAACAGCACGGCACGTGCCGAAGCAGAACTCACGAAACGCCGCATGCCCGCGCGCCAGTTCATCACGAAGTACACATTGAACGACACGCCCACACCCAGCAGCAGCGGCAGCGCGATGATGTTGGCGTAATTCACGGCCATGCCCAATGCGCGCGCGAGCAACGCCGTCAGCAACGCCGACATGCCCAGCGTCAGCAGCACGATGCCGGCATCTTTCAGGCGACGAATCACCAGCATCAGTACGATGGCGATGGCGATGATGGCCAGCGTGGCTGCGAATTTGAATGCCTGCATGATGGTATCGGCCGAGGCGATGGTGGTCACGGCAGGGCCACCTGCTTCAGGAGCAACACGTTGCACCGCTTCCACGAACTTGCGCAGACCGCTCGTATCCTGCTCGCTGACCGTGGGTGATACCTGGATGCGTACCTGGCCGTTCGGGCTGACCCAATCGCGCTTGATCGAATCGGGCAGCGACTGCAGCGTGACACCTTGCGCGTTCAGGGCATTGCGCAGGCTATCCAGTTGCTTGGGCAGGAAGCGGCTCACCGCTTCGTTCATCATCATCAGCCGGTCGTCGGGCGCCTTGGCGAGTTTTTGCAAAGCTCCCTCGATGCTCTGCAGCGGCGAATCGGCCGTCATTTCCGGCTTGGCGTCGTTGATGGCATCCAGCGTGTCGCTGATCGCCGAGCGCAAGGCTTGCGGCGTGACCGGTGGCGCGGACGGATCGACATCCAGCGACGGCAGCATCAGCACCTGTGCCTGGTTGAGCTGATCGAGCGATGCTTGCTGATTGGCCGGTACGAAGGTGGCGGCGGAAATCACCGTAGATACTTCCGGCAGCTTCGACAGCTTGTCCGTCAGCGTGCGTGCGGTGTCCAGGTTGGGCACCATGATGTTGATGTTGAACGGGTTGGTGACCGGGTTATCGGCCAAGCTGCGCAGCGTGCGCATCGGTTCGGAATTCGGGTCCTGCGTATTGAGCGGATTGGCGTCGAACGGCATGCGCACGCCCGCGATAAAGCCGACGATGCCAAGCACGGCGAACACGATCAGCACTGGCTTGTGGTGGCAATGCAGGAAAGAATCGAGTTTCGGCCCGAACGGCAACGACAGCTCCCTGCTTTGGCGCGCGGGCTTGGCCAAGCTCAACAACGCCGGCAGCAGCGTGAGCGTGCATACCAGCGCAATACCCATGCCCACGCCTGCAATGGTGCCCAGTTCCGCCACGCCGACGAAGCTGGTGGGCGAGAACGCGAGGAATCCGCAGGCGGTTGCTGCTGCCGCGACGGCGATCTGATTGCCGGATACGCGCGCGCCTTCGGCGAGCGCCTTGTCGATGTCATCGTGCAGCATGCGTTGTTCGCGCAGGCGCACCGCGAACTGGATGCCGAAGTCCACCGCCAAGCCGACGAACAGCACCGCAAACGCCACCGAGATCACGTTCAGCGTGCCCACGGCCACGGCGGCAAAACCGACCGTGAGCGCAAAGCCCACCAGCAGCGTGATCAGGATCGGCACGATGCGGCGGAACGAATGCATCGCCAGATACAGCCACAGCGCAAGCAGGAACAGGCTGACCACGGTGCTGGCCACAATGCCCTTGGTGAGGGCGCCGAATTGCACGTCGGCCAGCGCGACCGAACCGGTGTAGTCGACATGCACGCGGCCGGCTTTCACGTCCGGCAAGTCTTTGGCGATGCGTTCCAATGTTTGTGTCGCGGCCAAGCCTGGTTGCAGCGAGCCGTCTTCCAGTACCGGATGGGTGAGTACGAAGGTGGCGTTCTGCGGCTGTTGTGTGATGTCCGAACCCAGCAGGCTTTGCCACGACAGCGGCGTGGGGTGGCCATCCGCCGCGTTGTTCAAGACCTGGGTCAACTGATCCAGTGCGGGTTTATACGGGGAAAGGTCGGCGTGCTGGATGCGTACGCCGGCTGCCATCAGCGATACGCCGTTCAACAGACCGCGTGCCGATGGGTCGGCTGCCAGCGGACCCAGCAGCGGCTGCGCGTTCATCAGGGAACCGAGCATCTTGCTCAAATCATCCGGACCGAGCAGCAGCAGACCTTCCTGATGGAAGAAGGGATCGGCGTCGGGACGGCTCACGTCGATGAAGTGTTTCTTGTCCGCGGCCAGCGCCTTGGCCAATGCGGCGGCTGTCTCGTCGGATTCCTCCGGCGTGTCGCCGCGCACCACCACCGCGAGCACATTGTTGAATTGGGGGAATTCCTTGTCGAAGGCCATGGCGTGCTGGCGCCACGGCAGCGTGCTGGCGAACAGGTTGTCGGTATTGGTATCCACGCCCAATCGCCCGGCGGCGATCCATAGGCTGACGCCGGCCAGTGCGAAGAACACCAGCACCACGGCCAAGGCGTAGCGCCGGCAGAATTGGACTAGTCGGACGATGAACTCGGTCACGGGCCGGATGGCTCCTCAAGCCGTGTATGAAAAATGTTAAGGATAGTGCATAACGCGCAGCTTTCTCTTAGGCGTAGGTAACTACCGCATTTTCTTGAGGGCGAAACGGGCATGGGACAACCCGGTTTGCGATGCAGCCAGGTAGGTTGGGGTGCAAACCCCAACATGAGGACGATGGGCATGGCGACGTTGGGGTTTGCACCCCAACCTACTGTGCTCTAGGGGGAATCAGGCGCTTGCCAGATTCAGCGCCACCGCCTGCGGAAAGCGGCCCCGGATCGCCTTGCGGATCCCTGGCAAATCCAGTCCGGCCTTGCTCAACACTTCCTCGCGGCTGCCGTGCTCCAGGTAGGCATCCGGCAGGCCCAGATGCAGGATCGGCACGGTCACGCCATGTGCTGCCAGGCATTCGGCCACGGCCGAGCCCGCGCCGCCAGCGATGGCGTTGTCCTCGATGGTCACGAAGGCGTCGTGGTTGTTTGCCAGTTCCAGCAGCAACGTTTCATCCAGCGGCTTCACGAAGCGCATGTTGACCAGGGTGGCATCGATTTCGGTGGCGATTTCAGTAGCCGGGGCGAGCATGGCGCCGAAGCTCAGGATCGCCAGCCGACGACCGCGGCGGCGGACATCCGCCTTGCCGATCGGCAGCGTATCCAGCGTCTTGCGTACCGCCACGCCGGGACCGCCGCCGCGCGGGTAGCGAATCGCCGCCGGCCCGGGATGATGGAAACCAGTGCTCAACATCAGACGGCATTCGTCTTCGTCGGCAGGCGCCATGATCAGCATGTTCGGCAGGCAGCGCAGAAAGCTCAGGTCAAAACTGCCCGCATGCGTGGCGCCATCCGGACCGACCACGCCAGCGCGGTCAATGGCGAAAGTGACATCCAGATTCTGCAACGCCACGTCGTGGATGGCCTGGTCGTAGGCGCGCTGCAAAAAGGTGGAATAGATCGCCACCACCGGTTTGGCGCCTTCGCAGGCCATGCCGGCGGCGAGCGTCACCGCGTGCGGCTCGGCGATGGCCACGTCGAAGTACCGGTCAGGATATGCCTGGGAAAAATGCACCAATCCCGAGCCTTCGCGCATTGCGGGCGTGATGCCGAACAGGCGCGCGTCCGCCGCAGCCATGTCGCACAGCCAGTCACTGAACACGTCGCTGTAGGTGAGTTTGGCTGCGCCCGTTTTCTTCACCACGCCAGCCTGCGGATCGAACGGGCTTACCGCGTGATATTCGATCTGCGCCTGTTCCGCCGGTGCATAACCCTTGCCCTTGGTGGTGATCACGTGAAGCAGTTGCGGACCTTTCGCATCTTTCAGCGTGTGCAGCACTTCCAGCAGCTTCGGCACGTCGTGGCCGTCGATGGGGCCGGTGTAGTGGAAGCCCAGTTCCTCGAACATGGTGCTGGGTACTGCCACGCTGTCGTCGCGTTTTTCCAGGCGTTTGGCCAGGCCGCCTACGTTTTCGCTGATCGACATGCCGTTGTCGTTGAGCACCACCAGCAGGTTCGCGCTGAGGTCGCCGGCATGATCAAGCGCCTCGAACGCCATGCCGGCGGTCATCGCGCCATCGCCGATCACCGCCACGAACTTGCGCGTTTCACCCTTGTGCTGCGCAGCGATCGCCATGCCCAGCGCGGCGGAAATCGACGTGGAGGAATGGCCCACGCCGAAAGTGTCGTACTCGCTTTCCTCGCGGCGCGGGAATGGCGCCAGGCCACCTTTTTTCTTGATGGTGGTGATGCGATCGCGGCGGCCGGTGAGGATCTTGTGTGGGTAGCATTGGTGGCCGACGTCCCAGATCAGCCGATCGTGCGGTGTGTCGAACACGTAGTGCAGCGCGACGGTCAGCTCTACCACGCCGAGGCCTGCACCGAAATGGCCGCCGGAGCTGGCTACCGCTTCAATCAGGTAGCGGCGCAGTTCGTCGGCGACAGTGGGAAGCTGATCGTCGGGGATGCAGCGTAGGTCGGCGGGGGACTGGATGGACGCGAGATGCGGGAAGCGGGAGAGATCGATCATCCGCGTATTGTGCGCCCTCTCGCCGCTTTTTCCCCTCTCCTCCAATAGGAGAGGGGGCGTGCGGTGCTACACCAACGCCTCGCGCCGATGCCGCGGCAGATGGCTCACCAGAAACTCCATCTGGTCCGCCAGAATGTTGCGGTTGGAGAGAATCAAATGCTCCACCCAGCTCGGCCGGTACGGCACTGCCAGCAGCGGCATGTTGGCTTCCTGCGGCGTGCGGTTGCCTTTCTTCAAGTTGCAGGCCAGGCAGGCGCTGACCACGTTTTCCCACTCGTCGCGGCCGCGTTTGGAAATGGGCAGCACGTGGTCGCGGGTCAGTTCGCTGCGGCTGAAGCGAACGCCGCAGTACATGCACAGGTAGCGGTCACGGCTGAACAAGGCGACGTTGGTCAGGGCCGGGGCGGGGTCGATGGCGTGGTCATGGCAGTGACCACGGCTGGCGACGATAGGATGCAGCTCGATACGACTTTGCACGCCCAAGTGCCGGTTGTGGCCGCCGTGCACGGTGAGGCAAGGGTCGCCAAGGGTCCAGGCCACGGCGTCCCGGACATAAAGGCATACCGCGTCCTGCCAGCTGATCCAGTCAAGAATCCGGCCCGCGGCATCCAGTGACAGTACCCGGGTCGAGTTCAGGTCGGCCCTATGTGGCACTTCCATAAGCATGCGTTTCGTCCTTCACCTATAAGCGAAAGAGCGTCTTTCTATGCAATGGCGCTCGGTTTTTCCGCAGCATAGAACAAATTCATTGCAAATCGCATGCAATCCGTTGAGGTCTTCTGACGGAAAACCGGGGCAAAGTGCCAACTCGCCCCGGCTTTGGCGCGCTGATATAGTGGTTGTTCATCTGTAGACCCGACGCCGGGCTTGGGAGGGGGAGCCGTGGGTGGCGACCCCGGCACGGCGGGGCAGAGGTAATTAACGTGGCTGAAGTACTTTTCTACGAGCGTCCGGTTCCGCTGAACCGCACCGTCCACAAGGATCTGCGCATCAAGGGGCTGCAGAACCTCAAGTTCGCACACAACGTGCATTCCGTGCCGCTGACCTGCTCGGAATTCCCCATCACTGCCCGCGACATCCCGATCCTGTTCGCCGGCCCCGACGAAGGCAACGCCGGTCCGATGGCACTGCTGGGTTTGCGCCAGAACGAGAATCTGTACCTCGACGACGCCGGGCAGTGGGCACAGGGCGTGTACATTCCGGCCTTCGTCCGCCGCTATCCATTCGTGCTGGCCGAGAAGCCGCCGGGCGCGGAAGGCGACGACTTCACCGTGTTCCTCGATGAAGCGTATGAAGGCTTCAACAGCGCCGAAGGCGAGCGCCTGTTCAAGGAAGACGGCACCGAAAGCGACATGCTGAAGAACGCCGTGAACTTCCTCGGCGAATTCCAGCAGCACGTGGCGCGTACCAAGCAGCTGATGGAAGATCTGCGCAAGCACGACCTGCTCGAGCCGCGCAACATCCGCCTGGAGCGCAACGGCAACGTGATCAACCTCAATGGCCTGTACGTGGTCAGCGAGGAAAAGCTGCGTAAGCTCGACGCGGAAACCACGCACCGTTTCCTCACCGATGGCACCCTGGGCTGGATCTACGCCCACCTGCTGTCGCTGATGAACATCGATCGCGTGGGCCAGCGTCTGGCGCTGCGCGAGGAAGCCGAGGCGGCTAACGCGACCAAGAATTGATTGGCTGTTTCATAGCGATCATGAAAAAGCCACCCATATCGGGTGGCTTTTTTGTAGGTTGGGGTGCAAACCCCAACGCTGCCATCGCCACGAGCATGGCGATGTTGGAATCTAAGGTTTCGTTGCCACGCTTTGCGGATGCATCGCAGCCACATCCGCCGCCGTGATGTTGTTCGTGTAGTGATTACCAAAATGCGTGCGCACGTAATTGATCACCTCGGCAATCTGCTCGTCGGTGAGCATCGTGTCCCTGAAGAAATTCTTGCGATCCGCAGGTCGTTCGGCGAACGACGGCATGTCATGCCGGCCGAACAGAATCACTGCAGCCATGTATTGCGGTGATGCCAGTTTCGGATTGTTCGCCAGTGCCGGATACGTCCCTGCACCGGTTGCCCCCTTGGCGTCAGGCATATGACAGCCTTGGCAAATAGCGTGGAAGATCGCTTCGCCATTTGCTGTTTTGAGCGAGTCGTAGGTGTAGAACGTGCTATCCGAAGTCTGTGCGACGGCGTTGCCCGTTCCGGCAAGCAACAGCACAACGATAAAAAGCAGCTGCTTCATGCTGCACCTCCTGCCACAACCCGCTGATGAAGCCGGGCAATCACATCCATCGCTGACGTCACGGCGCCTTCCTGCCACGCAGGCAAATAGGAGGCATGTTCACCCGCAAGGGCGATGCGTCCATCGATCTGGCATAGATTGTCGTAATGCTTCGCGCGCAATTCATCCGTCCAGGTCGCAAAACAGCCCAGGGTGAATGGCGCACGATGCCATGCCACAGCGACACCGTTTTCGAATTCCTGTTTGTACTGTGGGTGAATCTGGCTCCCGTATTCCACCGCTCTGCGCACGCGTTCTTCCGGCGGCATGGCCGTGAACTGATAAGCATCCAGGCCATAGAGATAGGCACCAAGCAGCACACCCTTGCCCTTGCGGTTGAAATCGTTGCTCGGGTAGCTGATGGTGTTGATCGGCAGATCGGTCATGGTGACGCCGCCGTAGATGTCCTCGTCTTCTTCCCAGAAACGGCGCTTGAACTGCAAGCCGATTTTCACGGAAGCGGCATAAGGTACCGCGCCGATCGCTGCAGCCATCGGCGCGCTCACGTTCATGGGAATCTGGCTAAGGATGGAAAGCGGAATGGTGCAGATGCACCAGTCTGCATGCGCTGTTTGGATGTGGCCCGAACGACGTGCATCTTCGTAGCTGACGGTGACGCCATGCTCGTCCTGGTGGATGGCAGTCACTTTGGCGTTGTAGCGGATCACGCCGTCCAGTTGGCGCCCGAAAGCTTCGCCAATGCGTCCCATGCCGCCGACGGGTTGGAACAACGTGGTCTGGAATTCGTAGTTTTCGCCGTCGGCAAGGCCCGACCACAAGCGCGAACTGAGCACATCGTGCAATTGCAGCGGTTGCGAATCCAACGGTTTTGCTGACAGTCCGCCGCCGGGTTCTTTGTCGTAGCCGCGGCGATTACTGGCGCTGTGGCCGGCGACGTAGGCGTAATGGTCGTTCAGTGCCCCCCACCGGCGTAGCGAGTCGAGCAGCAGCGCCTGGTCTTCCTTGGTAACTTGCGCCTCGAGCTTGCCTTGCTGCGTGACCTTGGCCAACAACTCGGCGATATGCCCGCGGTAATCCGCATTGATGGCGCGGTACCGTTGTGGCTTGCCGCCAAAAGCCTGCGCGCTGTGGAGGTAGGCGTTGTAGTTGACCTGCACGAACGACTCGAGCGGTATGCCGAGTTTCTTGCAGTAATCGAGCAAGCCGCGATGGTGGTAAGGAATGCGCCATGGGCCCGGATTGATATACAGCCCACGCTCGAACTGGCAGTGCTGGGTGAAGCCACCCAGTTCGGTATAGGTATCCCCGCCGCGCAGCGTCCAGTTGCGGCCGCCGGGGCGCTGGTTGTATTCGAGTACCTGCACTTTGTATCCGGCCTGGCGGAGCTCATACGCCGCCACCATGCCGGCCAGCCCCGCGCCGAGAATCAGCACGGAGGTACCGCGTGGTGCGCCCTGAAGTACAGGCGCACCTTTGTACGGCGACTCGGCTGCCAGGCCAAGCCGATTCATCACCGCATACATCGCCGCCCCGCCCGCGCTGAGCCCGATCAGGCGCAGCAGATCACGACGCGTCATCGAAAGCTGGGAGTCTTCCCCTTGCATTGCCTGCCCCTTGTCATCGAGCTGTCAGCTCAGCGCATCCAGGGCGGTGGGGACAGTGACATAAGGCATGCATCGCCGCAGAACATTCCCTCTCTTCATCACGGAGAGGGCGAATTTCGCAGAAAGCGTAGATTGGGTTAGCGCAGCGTAACCCAACCTGCACCAGTTCAATGCATCGGCTTCGCCATCCGCAACAAATCCAGGTTGTACCCCGCCGCCTCATACAGCGCGCGCGCGCGTTCATTGCCTGGAAACACCGCCAGCGTCACCAACTGACACTGATGTTCGCGTGCCCAGCCCTCCGCATGCTCGATCAGCGCCTTGCCCACACCCTGGCCTTCGTGGCGCGGTGCAACGGCAAGATCGGAGATGTGGCAGTTGTAGCGCCCGGTGAAGTAGTCCTGGGTTTTCTGGAGGTGGATGAAGCCCACGCGATCGCCGTCGTCGTTTTCGGCCACGAAGACGTAGCTGTTGGAGGGCTGGTCATCCAGGTGGCGGCTGAGGTCCTTGCGAATACCTTCAATACATTCGTGCCGCTTGCGCCAGGTAGGCAGGGTGAAATCCACGAAGCGTGGAACCAGGCCGAGGATAAAGTCGTCGTCATCCTCGGCCAGACGAATAAGAAAAGTGGTGTCGCTCATGCGTCGGCCGGTCAATAAGAACGGGTAGGTCGGTTCTACACCCAACAGGGTTGTGGGTGGAAGACCCTGTCGTATATCTCACGCCTTTGGTGCCAAGCGAAAGCTCGCCGGTGTCTGCTCCCGCCCCTGCAAGCAGGGGCGGGAGCGGTTCTTCGGAGTAGGGAAATTATTCGCCGATAACCGGCAGCGAGATGTAGCTCGCCTGCTCACCCGAGTGATAAACCCGCTGCGTCGCCTTCTGATAATCCGCCGGCTGGGCGAAAAAGATATTCGGCACGAAGGTTTGCGGATTGCGGTCGTACAGCGGGAACCAGCTCGATTGCACCTGCACCATCACGCGATGGCCGGGCAGGAACACATGATTCGCAGCCGGCAGGTCGAAGCGGTAGGCCAGTGGCTGGTTGGCGGCGAGCGGTTTGGGGTTGTCGTAGCCTTCACGATAGCGGCCGCGGAAGATGTCCATCGATACGGCCAGCTGAAAGCCGCCCATCTCCGGCTGCTCGGCCATCTGGTCGGGATACACGTCGATCAGCTTCACCACCCAGTCGCTGTCCGTGCCGCTGGTGGATGCCACCAGGTGCACTACCGGTGCGCCGGCAATCGTCAGTGGCTGTGTGAGCACATCGGAGACATAGGTGAGCACGTCCGTGCGACCGGAGGCTTCGCGCTGGTCATCCACCAGCCACTGCGACCAGGTGAGGCCGTTGTCGTAACCGATCGGTTGGATCGGGCGTGCGCGGAATGGTACGGGGTGGGCGGGATCGGACATGTATTCGTCATAGGCGCTGCCGCTGCCCGGCGCACTGAAGCCAAGCTTGTTATCCGCCACCAGGTACAACGGGCGGCTCTTCACGTTGCAGCCCTGCTCGCAGGCCAGCGGCCAATGGCTCAGGCGCTGCCATTGATTGCTGCCGGTCTGATAGGCGGTGACCGGTGCGATGTCCGCCTTGGGTGCACCGTCCTTCAAGTACTGCGCCAGATACGGCCGCAGGATGTGTTCGCGGAAATACTTGGCGGTGTCGCTGCCGAAGTGGATCGCGCCGAGCGAGCTGGCTTCGTCGATTTCCTGGCCGTGATGCCAGGGACCCATCACCAGCTTCACCATGTCGCCGTTCTTGTCCTTCGGCTTGATGGCGCGATACACGGCAAGCGCGCCGTAGATGTCTTCCTGGTCCCACAAGCTGTGCACCAGCATGGTCGGCACTTTTAGCGGTTGTCCGGCGAGTACCTTGTCGACCGCCTGCTCGCTCCAGAAGGAGTCATAGGCCGGGTGCGCGGTGACCTTGTTCCAGAAACCCAACTGCTCCATGCCGTACTGCTTGCCCATGTTGCCGGCGGAGACGTAGTGCATGAACAAATCGTACTCATCGTGATAGTTGGTCCACCACTTGTAGGTGTTGTCGCGGCTGGCCGACTGCTCATAGATGTAAGACATGTTCTGCTGGCGGAACGCACCGTGGTGGAACCAGTCGTCACCCATCCAGCCATCCACCATCGGGTTCATCGGCACGGCCACTTTCAGCGCCGGATGCGGATTCACCAGTGACATCAGCGGCTCGAAGCCGTCGTAGGAAATGCCGATGGTGCCGACTTTGCCGTTCGATTCCGGCACGTTCTTCACCAGCCAGTCGATGGTGTCGTAGGTATCGGTGGCATCGTCGACCGGTGTCGGATTGAGCGGGCCGTGCACCGGCCGGTTCATCACGTAATCGCCTTCGGAACCGTACTTGCCGCGGATGTCCTGGATCACGCGGATGTAGCCGTCTTCCACGATCACGTCGGTGGCGTTGTCGTAGCCTTCCAGCATCGGGCCAAGATGGCCGCTCATGACGTGATGCGTAAGTTCCTTGGCATCGTACGGCGTACGTGTGAGCACGATGCCGGCGTGATGCGCGCCTTTGGGAATCAGGATCACCGTATTGAGCTTGACGCCATCGCGCATCGGAATCTTCACGTCGCGCTCGACGTAGTCGAAGCTTTCGCTGGCAGGCTTGAATTGCGCCGGCGTTTCGCTGGGGTAATTGGGGTATTGCGGCTTTGGCGTGTCGTCCATGGCCGATGCGGCGCCGCTCAGGCTGAGCAGCAGGGCAAGCAGGGCGGGTTTGATCCCGCGTACAGCGATCTTCATGGTGACTCCCCTTGGGATGAGCCTCCCTAGACTAGCGGGAATGCTAAGGAATTACGCAGGACGTAGGTCGGGGTTTGCATTCTGAGATCGCGCCAGTTGTTTTATGGCAGCCAAAGTGTCGCTGATCGCGAAAAGAAGGCAGTCTTGCCTCACCGTCATTCCGGCGAAGGCCGGAATCCATGCTTCGTACTGGCGATGGATTCCGGCCTTCGCCGGAATGACGGTGAGGAACGTGTCGAACTGATTAGCTGGTTCACAGCTTTCCGCGATCAAAATAAAAACGCCCGGAGTTCTCCGGGCGTTTTTGCAGAGCGCATGCAGCTTTATGCAATCGCCGGAAGCGTATCGATCCCCGCTTCGATTGCCGCCTTGTGCATATGCGTACGCGGCAACAGGCGCGCAAAGTAAAACGCCGCCGCATCCCGCTTCGCCTGCTTGAACGCCTGCTGCTGCGTACTTTGCCCCAGCGCCGCAACCGCGCGCGCCCAGAAATAGGCAAGCGTGATGTAGCCGCTGTAATAGAGATAGTCCGTGGCGGCAGCGCCAAGTTCTTCCGGATTGGACTGGATACGTTGCGCCAGCTTCATTGTCAGTTCGCCCCATTCCTTGGCGAGCGCGCCGAGCGGGCCGATGTACGGCTTCAAGGCTTCATCGGTTGCATGCTGTTTGCAGAACGCCCCAACTTCACCCAGGAAATGCTGCAGGCCCACACCCTTGAGCTGGAGGATCTTACGGCCCAGCAGGTCAGCAGCCTGGATGCCGGTGGTGCCTTCGTACAGCGTGATGATGCGTGCGTCGCGCACGAACTGTTCGACGCCGTTCTCCACGATGAAGCCGTGGCCGCCATACACCTGCAGCGCTTCCTTGGTGCACTCCTGTGCAAGCTCGGTGACCAGGCCTTTGGCGATCGGAATCAGGAAGGCAAGCAGTTCGCTGGCCTTCTGCCGCTGTGCTTCATCGGCGCCGCGCGCTTCGATATCGGTTTGCAGCGCGGCGTACAGCAGCAGCATGCGCGAGCCTTCCACGAACGCGCGCTGGGTCAGCAGCATGCGGCGCACATCCGGTTGCACCAGCAGGTTATCGGCGGGCTTGTCCGGGAATTTCGCACCGGACAGCGAACGCGACTGCAGGCGCTCGCGGGCGTAGTTGAGGCTGTTCTGCCACGCGCGTTCGGCAAGCGCGAGCCCTTGCACGCCCACCGACAGGCGTGCGGCATTCATCATGGTGAACATCGCCGCCAGGCCCTTGTGCGGCTGGCCGATGAGGAAGCCTTCCGCTTCGTCGAAGTTCATCACGCAGGTGGCGGAGCCGCGAATACCCATCTTGTGCTCGATGGCGCCCGCGTACACGTTGTTGCGCTCACCGACCGAGCCCGCACCGTTCACCTTGAACTTCGGCACGATGAACATGGAGATGCCGCGGCTGCCGGCTGGCGCATCGGGCAAGCGCGCGAGCACCAGGTGGATGATGTTTTCAGCCAGGTCGTGATCACCCGCGCTGATGAAGATCTTGGTGCCGGTGATCTTGTAGCTGCCGTTGGCGCCAGGTTCTGCACGCGTTTTCAAGAGACCCAGGTCGGAACCGGCCTGTGGTTCGGTCAGGCACATGGTGCCGGTCCATTGGCCGGCGACGATGGGCTTGAGATAGATGTGCTTCTGGTCTTCCGTGCCGTGCAGTTCCAGCGCATGGCAGGCGCCTTCGGAGAGCAGTGGGTACAAGCTCCACGACAGGTTGCCGGATTGGAACAGCTCGGTCGTGGCAACACCCAACACGGAGGGCAGCGCTTGCCCGCCAAACTCCTCCGCCATGGTGAGTCCGGCCCAGCCGCCCTCGGCAAATTGCTTGAACGCTTCCTTGAAGCCCTTGGGCGTGGTGACGGTACGGTTGGCCTTGTCGTAATGGCAGCCTTCTTCGTCGCCGGGTGCATTGGTCGGCGCCAACACCTGTTCGCTCAACCGGCCGGCTTCTTCCAGCACGGCATCGAGCAGGTCGCGCGTGTGGCCGTCGCCCCCTTGCAGCTTGGTCAGTGCGGTTTCGGCGCCGAGCACGTCGAAAAGTGCAAAGCGCTGATCATCAAGCGGGGCCTTGTAGAGCGTCATGGCGGGATCCTTCGTAGAGCGTTAGCGATACGTGTTGGGGACGCCGGGAACCGGCGAGAGGAACGAGTTGCTGTTGAACGGGAAATCACGCGGATTCTTGTTGTCCGGGTGGTCTTCCAGATTGGGCATGCAGTGCACGACACCATTCACCACGTAGGGCAGGGAACCGGAGCTGCCTTTGGCGGCCACGGCTTGCAAGGCCTGGCTCATGGCCGGTGTCGGCAGTACTTCCACCTGCACCACGTCGCCGGCAAAAGAGGGGACATCCAGGTCGAACGTCTTATGCACCCGCACCGGAATACCTTGCGCGACCTGCAAGCTGCCTTCGATCGATTGGTAATTCATGCCGGTGTAGCTGTTGTTCTGGAAGCGAAGGGTGAGCTGCCAGGCGCCATCGGGCTGCACGTGCATCTGCTGGATGGTGATGGTGGGCGGGAACACGCTTTGCCGTTGCGGTCCGCAGGCCGTCAGCAGGATTGCCAGCAGCGATAAGGCCAGTCCGTGGAGCAGTCGTTTCATGGAAGCACCTCAAACGATTGTTTGAATATAACAGGGAATGGGATGGGTGGAATGGGGTCGTGCAGCACGCAAAACGTTTGAAACGAAATGGTCGCATGCGGTTCCCAAGGTCACACAGAGCAGGCATCATTACTGGCTGCGCTCACTCTCTTTCCAACTACGGTCATCCATGTCCCGTCGCATCGTTGCTCGCCGCTCACCCATCCACGGCAATGGCGTATTTGCCGTTGCTCCCATCCAGAAAGGTGAGGAAATCATCGAATACAAGGGCACGCTCATGACCCATGACGAAGCCGACGAGATGTACGGCGACGGTGGCGAAACGGGGCATACCTTCCTGTTCACGCTCAACGAGGAGTACATCCTCGACGCCAACCGCAAGGGCAATGTCGCGCGCTGGATCAACCACAGCTGCGCCCCCAACTGCGTGGCATTCGTGATCGAGAATGAAAAAGGCAACCTGCGCAAGGACAAGGTGATCATCGAAGCCAGGCGCAACATCAAGGCCGGCGAAGAGCTCACCTACGATTACGGCATCGTGCTGGAGGTGCCGCACACGGCGCGCCTGAAGAAAAAGTGGGCCTGTCTGTGCGGTTCGCCCAAGTGCACCGGCACGCTGCTCAAGCCCAAGCGCCAAAAGCAGAGCTGATGTCGCAAGCCGGATGATATTCCGGCGTTTGGCAAAGCGTTTATCGAGCTGTCGACGGCGTAGCGCGGCTGCGCCCTCTCCCCAGCGGGGAGAGCATTAGCGGGGTGGGGGCCAATCTCGCCCAGAGCTTTATCCAGGGCGAGCGTAGGTTGGGGTGCAAACCCCAACACGATTTACCGATGGGCATGACGATGTTGGGGTTTTCACCCCAACCTACGTGGCATTTCTGACGGAACGCGCCACTTGCACACCCGTCACATCTTGCCCCTATACTCAAGTCAAGCATCGGCACGGGGGCCGATGTTCAGACAGGGAAAAACCAGCCATGGAAACGAATCCGTATGCCGCGCCCGGCGCGGTGGTCGAGGACGCACCCGCATGGGCCGAAGGGGATATCGAGGCGCGCAAAGCCACCCGATGGCAGCGTTGGTGGGGCAATTTTATTGACGGCTTCATCGTGGGGATCTGCAGTTGGCCCATATCCGCATGGTGGGCGACTCATCACGGTATGAACCACGCCGCAAGCGCTCGCATGATGGCGAATTTTCCGTTTACCGGGCCTAGTTTCGTGATGATCAGCTTCGTATTGGTGTTGGTGGTCATTTCCATCAATATCGCGTTGCTTAACGGCAATGGGCAGACCATCGGCAAGCGTGCCGTCGGTACTAAGATCGTGCGTACGGACGGCAGCGAGGTGGAGCTCTGGCGCGTGATCGTTCTGCGCTACCTTCCCCTGTTCTTTGCGCGGTTGATCCCCTTTATCGGTGGCCTCGCCTATCTTGCCGACGCGCTCGTCATCTTCGGCAACGAAAAGCGCTGCATCCACGATTACATCGCCGACACCATCGTCATCGTCAACTGATGCTGGACACAGTACGCGAAATCGAAACGCCGGAAGGCGTCAGCTTGCGTCTGCGCGCTGCCGGAGCTTTCGGCCGCGCCCAGGCCTGGCTGCTCGATACCTTGCTGCGCTTCGTGGTGTTCTGCGTCGGGCTGGGCATTTTTTCCGCGATACTTGGACGTGGCGGCGTCGGCTTGGGCATGCTGCTGATGTTCACGCTGATGTGGGTCTACAACGTGGTGTGCGAGGTGTGGTTTCACGGCCAGACCCTTGGCAAGCGCGCACTGGGTTTGCGCGTGGTCAGCGCCGATGGCACGCCGGTTACCTTGTTGCCATCCGTCGTGCGCAATCTGCTGCGCGTGGTCGATGCATTACCGGGTATATATGGCGTTGGCTTGGTGACCAGCATGATCGATCCTTCTGCGCGTCGCATCGGCGACATCGTGGCGGGGACGCTGGTGATTCATGCCGACGATCTTCCTGCCGGCAGCAAGGTGCCGATGGCTCCCGCACAACCGCTGCCTCTGCCGCTTGATCAGGACGAGCAGGCCGCGGTGATCGAATTCGCCGAGCGTTCGCCACAACTCACGCCGGAGCGCCAGGAAGAATTGGCCGATATTCTTTATCCGCTGACGGGACGCGAAGGCACCGCAGCGGTCACGCAGATCACCGCCTACGCCAATGGATTGCTGGGAAGGCCATGAAGCAGGAGCAGTTCGTCGCCTTGCATGAAAAAGAATGGAACGTGCTGCGCTCCTGGCTCGGGCAGCTCGACCGCACGCCGCAGGCAGCCATGCGCGCGGAGCACGCGCTGGATTTTCCGCAGGCGTATCGGCGCGTATGCCATCACCTTGCCTTGGCGCAGGCGCGCGGCTATAGCCGCGAGGTAACCGATCGCCTGCAGCAGATCGTACAGATGGGGCATCGCCAGCTCTATCGTCCGCCTGCGCCGCGTTGGCACAAAGTGGCGGTGTTTCTGGTCGCTGATTTTCCGCGTCTGGTGCGGCAGCAGTGGCGCTGCATGCTGGTGGCGATGTTGTTGCTGTATCTCCCGGCGGTGATTGCTTACGTGGCGATCATGTGGGAGCCGTCGCTGGCGCATTCGGTGTTCACGACGCGGCAATTGGCCGACTTCGATCACATGTATGACCCGGCCAACAGCCATCTCGGGCGCAGCAGCGGCACCGATCTGCAGATGTTCGGTTTCTACATCATGAACAACGTGAGCATCGCGTTTCGCACGTTCGCATCGGGTTTGCTGTTCGGCGTGGGCGCGATCTACGTGCTGGCCGCCAATGGCGTGATCATTGGCGGCGTAGCCGGGCATTTGAACGCGATCGGTTACGGCGCGCCGTTCTGGCGTTTCGTGGTCGGGCATTCGGGCTTCGAGCTTACCGCCATCGTGATTGCCGGTGGCGCGGGTTTGCAATTCGGTCTGAGCTTGTTGGCACCGGGGCGTCAAAGGCGCGAGGTGGCATTGCGACACGCGGCATGGATCGGTGCGCGCTTGGCGATGGGCGCGTTTGCGATGCTGATCGCCGCAGCGTTTATCGAAGCGTATTGGTCTTCGATCGCCGCGCTGCCGGATGTTGTGAAGTACAGCAGTGGCGCGGGCATCTGGGTACTGGTGTTCTGGTGGCTCTTGCGCGGCGGGGCAGGGAGCAGGCATGCAGCTTGAGCGCATCGGCGTTGCTTTGCGTCCGCGCACGTCGCAGGAAGCGATGGATCTGGGCATGGCCATGCTGCGCGCGCATGCGCGGCCGGTGTGGTCGGCGTGGCTGGTGTTTACGCTGCCGATCTTTCTTGCTTGCCAACTGCTTGCATGGGTGCTGGGCATGCCATGGCTGGCATTGGTGCTGCCATGGTGGTTGCGTCCGTTGTTCGATCGCATTCCGCTTTACGTACTTTCGCGCGCCGTATTCGAACAAGCACCCAGCTGGCGTGAAACGTTGAAGGCACAACGAACATGGCCGTGGGGGCGCACGTTTGCCGGATTGACCTGGTTGCGCGTGGATACCAACCGTTCGCTGCGCTTGCCGATGGAATTGCTCGAAGGCATGGCGGCGAAGCAGCGTCGGGCGCGCTGGCGTGTGCTCAGCCGGCCGCTAGTCGGCGCGGCCAGCGGCCTGACCTGGATCTGCATCGCCTTCGAGTTGGTGATCTCGCTCAGCTTATGCATTTTCGCGATGTGGTTGGTGCCGAGCGAAGCACTGCCCGATTCCATGCGCAGCTTGAATCAGGCGTTCACCATCCCGGCGTTCCGGCATGCGTTGCTGTGGATTGCTTCGGGCGCTATCTACGTGTCGATGAGCATCGTCGAGCCGCTCTACGTGGCGGCAGGGTTCGGCTTGTACCTCAACCGCCGCACGCAGTTGGAAGCGTGGGACATCGATCTTGCATTTCGGCGCCTGCGAGAGCGGTTGCTGGAAGCCGGCGTGGGCGTGGCGCTGCTTATTTGTGTGCTGTGCTTGCCGTCCTTCGCGCATGCGGCGGACACACGAGCCGATGCAGCCCATGCGTCGTCGCAAAACATTGCCGAAGTGTTCCATCAGCCGGTGAACGACAAGGATGCGCTGTTCGCCAGCGAAGCCGCCTATGTCTATCGCGATGCCCGCTTCGGTCAGCCGCATAAGGTGCAACGTTGGGTGCCGCGCATACCGACGATGGATACACGTTCAAACGCTGTATCGCCATCCTGGTTCGGTGCCATGTTCGCCAACTTGGGCGCAGGCTTGTTGAACGTGCTGCTCTGGGGTCTGCTTGCGATCGTCGTAGGCGCATTGATGGTGTTTGCGCTGCGCTACATACGTATCAAGAAGCTCCCGTTGCCGGAGCCTGGTGAACGTCCCAAGCCACTTCGCAGCAGCGTCATGCATGACATGCCGCTGCCGGACGATCTCGCCGCCGCCGTGCGCGAGCTATGGCACGGCGGTCGCCATCGTGAGGCCTTGGCCTTGCTCTATCGCGGCAGCGTGCAGCGTGCTGCGACGGCATTGCGCATGCAGCCACCGATCGATGCGACGGAATCCGATTGGCTGCACTACGCGCGCAGCGTGGAAGATCAGGCGCGACGCGAGCGATTGATTGCGATCGTGCGCACCTGGCAATTTGCGGCTTACGCCGATCGTTATCCAGGTGACGCCGATGTGGACGCTTTGCTGTCGGGCTGGCCGGCACAGCAGGTGGTGCCATGAAGAACAACCCGCGCCTGATCGTTGCATTCATTGTGCTCGGCATCATCGCGCTGCTCACCGCCTTCTTCTTCGCGGCATTCAAGCGCGAATGGGTGACGGAAACCTCCCTGTCGTCCGGTGAGGCGCGTTACAACCGGTTTTTCGCGCTGGAGCAGATCCTGGGGAACATGGGGCAGCCAGCCAGCAGTGGCGTGCTGCTCGATCGCGTTCTGCCTGGATTGAGGGCTGGCGATACCGTCGTCATCGGCGACGATATCGGGCGCATCACACCCGTGCAGGCGGGGCGGCTTGCTGATTGGGTGCGCTCCGGTGGGCATCTGGTGTTCGCACCGCCTATCTATGCCAGCCATGATGTGCCCCTGCTTGACGCTTTCGATGTGCTGGCTGATCAAAAGGACAAGCAGGTCTGCAGCACGTTGTCGGTGGATGCGCCCACAAAAAATGATGCCAAACAGTCGTCAATGACTTTGTGCGGCTTCGGTTTTCATCTGAAGGCCCAAGCGCGTACGCGTGCCGATGTCGTGGTCAGTGCTGCCGCGGATACGGCGCTGGTGTTTGCACGCGTGAAGGAAGGCCGTGGCACGGTCAGTTTGCTTGGCGACATGCGCGTGCTTTCAGGCGATAACTTGAAAAACTTGCCCGAACAGCAATTCGCACAGCGCGTGCTGGCGCCTAACTTTGGGCAAGGCCGTGTCTATTTGCTGTACGAACTGATCGGCAATTCGTTCTGGGTGAATCTGTTCCTGCGTGGCTGGCCGGCATTGATCGCTTCCCTGTTGCTGATCCTTGGCTGGATGGCGATGCGCAGCGAACGTCTTGGGCCACTGGTGCCGGCGCCAGCCGCACATCGGCGTGCGTTGCTGGAGCATATCCAGGCCGTCGGCGAGTTTCTGTTTCGCCGCGATAGTGGCCGCAGCCTGCATCGCCTGGCATGCGATGCCATCCTGGCGCGCCTGCATCGCACCGATCCGGCCAGCGTCATGCTCAAGAGCCACGAACTCTACGCATGGCTGGCGCAACGCAGCCGGCTGGACGCCAACCACATTGAAAACGCTTTCCACTCGCCTGCGAACGCCACGGCGTTTCGCGGCAGCATGATGACTTTGGCGCGCCTGAGGAGCCACTTATGACGACAGAAACCCTTGCGCCCGCGGCGCCCATGACGGTCGACATCATCCACGCGCGCGCTAACACGTTGCGGCAGCAGGTGGCGCACGCCTTTATCGGTCAGACCGAAGTGTTCGACCAGGTGCTGATGGCCTTGCTTGCCGGTGGCCACGTGCTGATCGAAGGTGTGCCGGGGCTTGGGAAAACCTTGCTGGTACGTGCACTGGCAGCTGCGATGAATTGCAGCTTCGGGCGTATCCAGTTCACGCCCGACCTGATGCCGACCGACGTAACCGGCCATGCGATCTACGACGTCAAGGCCGAGCGCTTTCAGGTGCGTCGCGGCCCGGTATTCGCCAATCTGTTGCTGGCCGATGAAATCAACCGTGCGCCTGCCAAGACGCAGGCTGCCTTGCTGGAAGCGATGCAGGAAGGGCAGGCCACCATCGAAGGCCGTCGCTTTGCACTGCCGGCGCCGTTCATGGTGGTGGCTACCCAGAACCCCATCGAGCAGGAAGGCACCTACCCGTTGCCGGAAGCGCAGCTCGATCGTTTCCTGATCAAGGTGCTGATCAACTACCCGTCGCTGGAAGACGAAAAGCGCATGGTCGAGAACGTGCTGAGCGGCAAGGTCGCCGCCGATCTCGACGTTTCACGCGTGCAGCAAGTGATGACGCAGGAAGAACTGCTCGCCATGCAGCAAGGTGTGGCGCACATGCATATGGACCCCGCCGTGATGGATTACGCCGTGCGTATTGCTCGCGCGACGCGCGAGTGGCCTGCGGTGGTTGGCGGTGCGGGGCCGCGCGGCGGCTTGGCACTCGCACGTCTGGCGCGTGCGCATGCCACGATCGATGGCAGGGATTTCGTCACCCCGGATGATGTGCGTGCCGTTGCGCTGCCGGCCTTGCGTCATCGCCTGATGCTGGCGCCGGAAGCGCTGGTGGAGCGGCAGCGTCCGGACGACGTAATCCGCGCGCTGCTGCACAAGGTGGCCGCGCCGCGGCAATGATGCGACCGTCTCCACTACTGCTGTGGTTGCTGCTCGGCTGGACGCTGGTGGGCGTGTTGGCGAGCATCAGCATGCTGCCGTTGACGGCATGGCTGGCTTACGGCGGCGTACTGGCCTGCCTGATGCTGGCGGATGCATGGCAGCTGCTGCGCACGCCGTCGCCGGCCCTACAGCGTGAAGTGGCGCCGGTCGTGCCGTTGGGCGTGGAGATGTTCGTGCGGTTGCGGCTGCAGTCCGATGCCAAGGCAACGCGTGCCATGGATGTGCATGATCTGCATCCGGGCGGATGGCTGGTAGATGGTTTGCCACACCGCTTGCAACTGGCACCACAGAGCGAATACGACTTCGAATATGCATTGACGCCCGATGCGCGCGGGCCCGCCGTGTTTACCGGCTGCCACTTGCGTTTCCACTCTGCGTGGCGCATGTGGTCGCAACGTCGCACGCTCGACGTGGTGAATACCGTGCGCGTGTATCCCAATTTCGCACCGCTGGCGAAGATGGCCGGCCTCAGCGTCGAACTTGCTTCGCACACCATCGGCGCGCGCCTGCAGCGGCGGCGTGGCGAAGGCACTGAATTCCAGGAGCTGCGCGACTACCGCGTCGGCGACAGCATGCGCAAGATCGACTGGAAAGCCACGGCGCGCATGGGCCATTTCATTTCGCGCGAATACCGCGAGGAGCGCAACCAGCAGATCGTGCTATTGCTTGATTGCGGTCGCCGCATGTTGGCGAAAGACGGCGCGATCGCGCATTTCGATCATGTGTTGAACGCTTCCTTGTCGCTGGCCTACATCGCCATGCGCGAAGGCGATGCCGTAGGTTTGCTGGCCTGCACCGGCCGCACGCAGCGTTGGTTGCCGCCGCAGCGGGATAGCGGCGGCATGGACATGCTGCTGGGAGCGGGCTACGACCTGCAGGCCACTTCAGCGCCGACCGATTACCTCGCTGCGGCGAGAGCCTTGCAGGAGCGGCAGCGCCGCCGCGCACTCGTGATTCTCATCACCAACGTGCGCGACGAAGACGATAGCGAACTCGCCATGGCGGTGACGCTGTTAGCCCAACGCCATCTGGTGCTGGTGACAAGCCTGCGCGAGCAGGCGGTCGAGCAAGCCGCCAACCACGCCGGCGACAATCTGGAAACCGCGATTCGTAGCGCGTCCGCCATGCATTATCTGGCTGGACGCGAGCGCGTGCATGACGATCTCAACCGGCGTGGCGTGATGACGATGGATGTGGAGTGCGCGCAGTTGTCAGGGGCACTGATTGAGCGGTATTTGCGGCTGAAGCGGGAGAGCAGGTTGTAACGCTTGCGTCCCTGTTTCAGAGCGTGTCATTCCGGCGAAGGCCGGAATCCATCGCAAATACGAAGCATGGATTCTGCCTTCACTGCAATGACATCGAATCAAGACTAATTTTTTTCGCGACCCACGACATTTTGGCAGCTCAAGCGGCTCACATGCTGGGATTTCATCCCAGCCTACATGCTTTGCAATATGACTTCGTGCCAGGGTTTCGATCAGATCGATAAGTCAACTTGGAACCGCCTTTTGGGCGCCGCTTCTTTTGTCGTACCGTTTTGTACCATCTCAGCGGTCATTCGCTATGGCGGCGATATAGGGTTAGCGTCTGAGTGAAAGTACCATCGGCGTTCGGTTCGGAAGTCATTTCACCGGTATAGCCAATGTACTTTCCCGTAGCGCCAATGACGGCAACTACGGATCTGCCTACTTCTTGCTCCTGCCCAGCGACGACTATCGTGCCGCCGTCCATCAGCAGCGTCCATTGGCATTGGCTATGGACACCTGGCAGCGTGTTGATGCAGTAGCCGCTGTTGCTGCCGATGTCCCTTCGGTGCTCATCCATTAATGGCTGATCAAAGACAAATAGATCACCCAACGAGGGGCCAGGTGGTCCGATATCGACCGTGCTTTTATGGCCGCGAGTACTGTCGGCGAGTGTGACTATGACTAGAGGCTTGGAACCGTTGGCTTGTGCATTCAGGGTCAAGGACATGGTCATCCATACAGCGCAAAGGCGGCGAAGCGAAGCAGTCATCTTTCTAGACTCCAGCGAGTTGTCAGGCAGTAAATGCCTCGTTGCCAACGACGAGGCCAAATCGATCATGCGGGTACCGGACGGCGCCCTACTGCAACATCGTCGATATTCAGGTCGATCCGAAAATCTCCATTTCCTGCGCGGATGAAGGTCTGCGAGCCTGGTCCAGGGGTGCTTACGGAGGTGGGCACACCCTTCGGAGCAGGATGAATCTCGACGCCGATCCCTCCCAAAATTTCCGACAGCCCTGGCACGGCAGTTCTTCCGCTTGTTTTCATATGCGCTTGCCCGACTAGTGCCACCCATTTTCCTGGATTTGCTTGCTGATCCAGCAAGATTGTTGTTTTTGCCCAGTAATTCATTCTTTTTAATCTATTTGCGACACTGCTTGTGATGCTGCCACTGTCAGTGAATGTATGGTTGTCTATGCCAATAACCCGGATGCCAAGCTCTTCTGCCTTTTCATATAGATTTCCCATGGTGTATGGCCACCCATATCGTTTTCTATCCCATTCAATGTCCACGGCAAGCCTCTGTTTTTTTGTTTTCCATTTTGTTATCCATTGGCCATCGAATCCCTCTACATAAAGAGTGGTTACGCCATTTCTTTTGAAGTTAACAAGGTTGTCGTAAAGGAATTTAATTGAGGAAACGTTGGTGTGCGTTTCACCAAGCACAAGCCCCCAGCTCTCTCTGTACACGGCCCTGATGAGATCTGTAATAGTTGCGTTTGGCCCGAGTGAAGGCATGGTGGGCCGAGCTGGGTAGGTGCTGGTGGGTATATTGTCGTAGAAATCCTTATAAAGCTCTTTGAATGCAATCTGCTTTTCTTTGAGCGTTGGCGCGGCATTATATTTAGCCAATAAAGCAACCTGATTTCCTTGCTGAGGCGCTGAAACTACGGCGCCTACCCCGCCAGAGCTAGCGCCGGCCGCGGGCTGATTTCCGCCTGCCGCTACAATCCTGATGACCTTGGGCTGCCACACCTCTTTGCCATTGCGGAGCTCAGGCTTGGCGATGATGCCAGCGCTGACGAGCTGCCCCTCATGGTTGGGATCGATGGCACGCAGCAGGTAGTGGCCACCCGGCTGGTCAGGGACTTTCGGGGCCAGATAACTTTGGCGGTGTCCTGGCAGGTTCACGATATTCATGCGATGGTCCGCAGCGATCTCGTGCAGCGCGCTGTGCCCGATTGCGCGCTTCGGAATGGAGATGCTCATGGATGCTATCGGGCGTTGGGCGCCTTTTTGCACGATACGGGCAAAGTTCGGCAGCTCATTCAAGCTCGCGATGGCTTTGTACGGATCAAGCAAGCGTCGCAAGCCCTTCAACGCGGCGCGGGCTGGCGCCACGATGTCTGTCGCCGAGGTGGCGATGTCCATGGCGAGGAGAAGTAGATCGACTGACGTCTCCGCATCCAGCTGCTGATTGGATTTGGACAAGGTTTGCGTATCGGCAAGCTGCCGCCTTACGTGAGCTTCGTAAAGCGTATCTTCGAGTTTGCGGAACGAGGTGGCCTGCGTGCTGCCGCGGTCGAATATGTCGTAGCCTTTTTTGAATTGTTGATCCAAAAAGGGCTTCATGTTTTCCGATACACGATTTTTAAAATAGGTCTGCCAATCCTCTTCCTTGAATCGGCGGTCCCTTTTCAGATCGTCCATGCCTTTCAGGTAAGCCTTGAACTCTATGCCATCCGGCGCGTTGAGCGTGCACAGAAGCATGGGGTCGTTGGATTTGGCGTTCTTCTTGGCAATCAGCAGCGGCCCTTCCACGCTGGCACCCGTCCGGCCACCTTGGCTCTTGCCGATGCGCAAGTAGAAAACCTGAAGGGGCTCGCCGGGCTTGCCGAGGCTGTCGGGGTGGTCCAGCAGGGCCATGACTTGGCCGTAGCCGCTCTCGTCCAAAGCACCGCTGAGCCGTGCCTCTTTCGCGGCGACACGCATTTGCGCCGCGTAGCTATCCTTCCAGGCTTGACGCAGTTCGTTACTATCGCTGGACAGCATGCGTTGCCTGATCAGGTCCTGATGGCCCTGACCGACGTCCAAATCGCGCGCCAAGCTGCGCAAGTCGTTTTGCAGCAGGGTGATCAGTTCCCCATTCTTGCCTATGAAGCTGGCACGCCACTGGGGATTCCACTTGGGGTTGGCAATGAGATCCGACTTGGTCTTGACGTTATTCAGTACGAATTGGGTCAAGGAAACAGGCTTATTGGGCACTCGCGTGCGGTTGAAGGCATAGGATCGTACCTGGATGGCGTCCGGATCGATGTCCGCACCGGGATACTCCGCCTGCAAGTTGTCCTTGATGCGTTGGACGGCATAGTCATGCAGCGTAGGGACTTGCTCTTGCATGGCGTCATGGAGCGCTTCAGCCTTGCTCTTCGCATCCCGTTCCAGGCGGTCCAACTCTGCTCGATCCAGTTCGCTGGCACTCTTCCACCACGCGGATCGCTTGTGTTCGATCCAGGCAGCATTCCGCCGGGCGTCCATCTGATGGACATCGAACGCGGCGGTTAACGGTTCAGAGAGATTCCGGCCGATCATATCCAGCTCGTTCGGATCGGTCATGCCCTTTTCCGTGGCGTCCTTGAACGCGTAGGCGGTATCGCTCTTGTGACGCTCCAGTTGCGTTTTGACGCTGTAGTTGAAGACATTTTCGTCAAGCGGAGTGAGACCAAAATGGAGTCCATCCAGGTGGGAGGGCAGCTTGGCGGCGTCTTCGTCTGATAGTGCGCTCAACAGCGCTTGGCGATCCTGCTTGAAGATATGGTCTTGAAAGTCCTGGAGCGAATCGAAGGTTTGAATACCGCGGGTGCGCGAATAAAACACGCCTGCCGTCTTGTCGGATACGGGGTTGTTATCTGTGATCAAGAAAGTCCCGGGGATGGTCAGGCCAGGGTACGGCGTGCTGTTCGTGATGACCGATACGCCATACACCGCCGGTGTGGTGGCTAGCTTGCGTTCCTCGGCGCTCGGATTCGGATGGGCGATGACGCGATCGATCAATGCCTTGTGCTCTGGTTTCAAGGTGCCATCGATCGTGCGAAGGTCGGCTTCCGCTTTAAACTGGTCGGCGTAGATGGTGCTCAAGGTATCTTTAGGGATGATGTAAAGCGGAAGCCCCGATACAAGCGTGGCCGGTTTATTGAAGTAGTCGTCGGTACTGTTCTGCAGCGCGCTGGCGGGATCACGGGCCAGCTTGTCGAGCCGGTTTTTGAAGTCTGCAGGGGTGATACCGCTTAAGGCGGAGCCCGCATCCACGACGTTCGGCTGAGTGAAAAGACCATAGCTGTTCTCAACGTTGTTCAAAAAGGACGGTGCCTGGCCTGTCTTGAGGGCTTCTGACAGCACGTCGGTCAGCTTGTGGGAAGCGAGCCAGGTGCGCTTCAACGTGGCCGTGCCGCCGTAGTCATTGAATGAACCTATGTAGTTTTCCGAGTACTCATTGACATACACATGGCTCAAGTCCAGCGGCGGTATGGCGGCCGGAAACAGTGTCGTGGACACGGCCTGCAAGAAGCTTGGACGTCGGTCGATGAGGTCCAGGGCGTACTGGGAATTGGCGGCCAAACTCTCGTTGAGTTCTTTTTCCTTGGCCGACGTAGTGGTATCGGTGGCTTGCGACTTGGGAATGGTCGTCGAATCACTGATTGCCGCACGGGCGGTACGCGTAGTGTTCGTGGGCGCCTCAGCAGGGGCGATGCCCGACGGCGTTCGCACATAGCCGGGGGCGGTAGACGAAAAGGGCTGCGGTTGTGGCTGGGGCGAATAAGGCTTATCGATTTCTTTGCTGGCGGCTTCCGGTGGAGATGCGTGGGCGGTAGGCGTCAGCCCATCGGATAGCGGTGGGATGGAATGCGTTGACACAGGGGCGCCCTCCATAGGGGGAGACGACTCCTATATCGCCTAAAAAGCGCGCTGACGTGTGGTAACCGTGTTTGATCCGCACGTTAGCCATCTCGCTCTGCGATCTGACATGGTTTGCGAGGTCAGGGTTGGACGTAGTCAATCTGCAACACCTCAATCATCATGTCCCCCGCCGGCCGCTGCCAGCGCACTTCATCGCCCACCCGCGCACCGAGCAACGCTGTCGCCAATGGCGACACGTAACTCACCAGGCCATGCTCCGCATCGGCTTCATCCTCGCCAACGATCTGCCAGCGCTGCTCGCCTTCGTCGCTATCCACCGTAACGGTGGCGCCGAAGGCTACGCGATCGTGCGGTTGCTTCGATAGATCCACTTCCGTGGCGCTTGAGACGCGTGCATGGAGATAGCGCAGCTCCCGCTCCAAGGCGGTCAGTTCGCTGCGTTCGGCGAGTGCATCCTGGTCATTTGCCTTCAAGGCGTCGTGACGTGCGGCGGCTTTGTCCAGGCGTTCGCGCAAGCGGGCGAGGCCGCGCGGCGTCACGTAGTTGTGATGCGTGCTGATCGGCAGTTCGGGCAATACCTCGGGGGTATCGTCATCATTGTCTTTGACGAAGGCTCGGCTCATTGCGGCCCTCCTTTGTAGTCGTTGAATGCAAAGAGCAAAGCCGGGCGGCTGCGGCGTCGCCCGGCTCGTTCGGTGAAGGGGTAGGCGACGTCAGTCTTCGTCCAGTTTGGGCTTCCAGGCTTCGCTGAGCTGGCGCTGGATGGGTGGCGGTACCGGTTCGTAATGGCTGAGGTCGAGGCTGTAGCGGCCGCGGCCGCCGGTCATGGCTTTGAGTTCGGTGGGGTAGTCGGTGAGTTCGGCCAAGGGCGCTTGCGCCTTGATCACAATTTCGCCGTCGCGTTTGGCATCGGTACCCATGATGCGCGCGCGCTTGCCGGCCAGTCCGCCGGTGACGTCGCCCACGCTGGGTTCGGGAATGGCCACTTCAACATCCACGATCGGCTCCAATACCAACGGCCGCGCTTTGCTGACCGCATCGAGAAACGCTTTCTTGCCTGCAGCGATGAAGGCTACTTCCTTCGAGTCGACGGGATGGTATTTGCCGTCGTAAACGGTCACACGCAAATCCTGCAGCGGATAGCCGGCCACTGCTCCGTTTTCCATCGCCTGGCGCACGCCTTTCTCGATCGCGGGCAGATATTGCCCGGGAATCACGCCGCCCTTGACCGCGTCGACAAACTCGAAGCCGGCACCGCGGCCGAGCGGATCGACGCGCAGAAATACTTCGCCAAATTGTCCGGCGCCGCCGGTTTGTTTTTTGTGACGATGATGTCCTTCGGCGGAGTTGGAAATGGTTTCGCGGTAGGCGATGCGCGGCGGATGCGTGACCACTTCCACGCCGTAGCGGTCTTTCATACGCTCCAGCATGATCTTCAGGTGTAGGTCGGAAAGTCCGCGGATCACCGTTTCGTTAAGCTCTTTGTGATGTTCCACGCGGAAGCACGGATCTTCCTCGGATAGCCGTAACAGCGCCTGGGAGAGTTTCTGTTCCTGGCCCTTGTGCTTGGGCTCGAGCGCCAGGCCGAACATGGGTTGCGGGAACTGCACAGGCTCAAGGTGAATCAGGTCTTCGTCGTGCGAGTCATGCAGCACGGCGTCGAAATGAATGTCTTCCACCTTGGCTACGGCGGCGATGTCACCCGGTATGGCTTGCTCTATTTCCACGTGAGACTTGCCATTCAGGCGGAACAGGTGGCCAACCTTGAAAGCTTTGCGGTTGTCGTCGATGAACAACTGGCTATCGCGGCGAATCGCACCCTGCCAGACGCGAAAAACGCCCAACTTGCCGACGAAGGGGTCGTTCACCACCTTGAACACGTCGGCGATCACGTGCGCGCTCGAATCGGGCTCCACCGCGAGCTGCAGGTTCTGTGCATTGCGGAAGGGTGGGGGATTGGCCTCGGCCGGGTTGGGCAGTAAGCGGTCGAAGATGTCCAGTAGCTCGTTGACGCCCGCGCCACTGCGTGCGCTGACGAAACAAATGGGTACCAGGTGGCCTTCGCGCAGACATTGTTCGAAGGCATCGTGTACTTGCTGTGGTGTGAGCGCCTCTTCACCGGCGTCGAGATAGGCGCCCATGGTGGTTTCGTTGATCTCCACCACCTGGTCGAGAATCTGCTGATGCGCTTCGGCCAATGAGGAGAAATCGGTGGTGCCGTCGCGATGGAAAAAACAGTCCATCACCGTGCTGCCGTTGTCAGTCGGCAAGTTCACGGGCAGGCACTCGCTGCCGAACTCTTCGCGCAGCGCATTGACCAGGGCAGGGAGGCCCGCGTTCTCGGCATCGATCTTGTTGACCACGACAAGGCGCGCCAAGCCGCGCTCGCGTGCGCGTTCCATCATTCGGCGCGTGCCGTGCTCGATGCCGTTGGCGGCGTTCACCACGACGGCGACGGTTTCTACCGCGGCGAAGGCGGAGAGCGTGCCACCGCGGAAATCCGGGTAGCCGGCGGTGTCGATCAGGTTGATGTGGCAGGCGTTGCGGTCGATGCCGGCAACGCAGCTGTCGATGGAGTGGGTACGTGCTTTTTCCTGTGGATCCGTGTCGGACTGGGTGGTGCCGCGCTCTACCGATCCCTGGGTCTGGATGACGCCTCCGGCATGCAGCAAGGCTTCGAACAAGGTGGTCTTGCCCACGCCGGCATGACCGGCGAGTGCGACGTTGCGGATATGTTCCGTGTGGTAGGACACGATGCGACCCTCCTATGCAATGGCCGCGTGGCGGCCAGATAGTGGCGGGCCGTCATGGTCGTCCTTCGCGTACAGGACGCAGGGGCGGTCATGGCGGGGTGGCAGCAACGCCTGCGGGGCTGTGGCTGCGTTGGGTTAGCCTTCTCTCATTGGCGGGGATGGTCAAGTTGCAGTGCGAAGACAGCCTCGCGGCGGCCCGCCTACAACCGTTAATCTCGTGTGATTGCTGGCGGAACCGTATGGCCAGGCGATGGTCTGTGAGGCATCTCCTACCCACGGCGACCACATGGTGCAGCCGGCAAACACACTGAGGACGCTTTATCGACCGCCCCGATGAGGTCGAGCACCATCGCTGGTTTCCGCCGCCGGATGACGACCGGCACCGAGGACTGGCGCAGCTCGACGGCCCCACCCGCGCCATGCTGCATCAATTGCGCTGGCGCAAACCGCCGCCTGATCGCCGCCGCTTATGGGGGACGCTGGCGATCACGCTGTTGTTGCACGTCTTTTTTGTCGTGGCGGTGTGGTACGAGATGAAGCCGAACGTGCGAGCGCCGGAAGTGGTGCAGGTGCAGCTCGATCAGGGTATCCAGGTACGTTTCATTGTGCGCAGCGCGGCAAAACCGCAGGCTGCACCGCCACCGATCGCACCGCCACCACCGCCGCCGCGTCCCGCACGCGAAGCGGTATCGAAAAATGCGATGACGGTGCAACTGCCGGCATCTCCGGCGCCGCAGCCCGCGCCTGCAACATCCGCGCCGCGTCCGGTGCTGTTCGATCGCACCGGACGGATCGTGCTGCCGGCCCACGCATCCAGCGCGACGACGGCACCGGCGGCGGAGTACGTGCAGCCTGCGCCGCAGGGCGACGCACGAATCATGCGCGATCAAGACATGATCAAGTACAAACCCACCAAGCTTGATCCGTATTGGCGCAAGAGCGGCAATGCCATCGACGATGCCCTGCAGAAGGCCGTCGAAAAAACCACGGTAAAGAAAACCATCCAACTGCCGGGTGGTATTCGTATTCATTGCGGCATGTCGCTGGCTGCGCTTGCCGGTGGATGCGGCGGCGATCCGCCACCGCCGCCGCCGCCCACCGATGGCGACGAGCGCTTGAACATGGCGCCGGCACCGCTGGTTAAGGGAAGGTCTACGCCAAAGCCGGACGTAGCCACGTGCATCGCCGATTATCGAGCGGGCATACCTTTGCCTTATGGCTGTCCGGTGGATACGCCCACGCGAGCCGTCGATACGGAGAAGAAGAAAACGGGGACGTAGGTTAGCGGGCAAACTCCAGCATTGCCGTCTCAATAACGATCATGATGTTGGGGTTTGCATCCCCGCCTACGAGCTTTCGCAAATTTCCCTGGGCCGTAGTGGGAGGGTAGGGGAATTTCCCAAGTGCGCGTCTTTTAAATAAGTGCCATTCGTTTTTGACCCATTTTCCATCATGCATTCTTCACATCATGGGTTTTTGTATCGTCAAATTTTTACTGGATTGTACATTTAGACGTCCAAATTTAGACGTCTAAAAAACTTCCATTTGCGCGCAAGAAGTTTAGTTACTTGTAGCACTAGACGCCCAAACAATTCTGGGAGCACTATCGGGCTCCCCGGCCTCTGACCGGGGATTTTGTGGGATCTCAAGCAAGTCTTCGCGCCCGCGGCCTGTGGCTGCGTCGGGCTCGTGCGGCGGTGCGATGACTAAATCCATTTTTATATAGATAGAGAGGTGACCACGACGCATACATCGATGAGGTGACAGATACATCACAGGGGGCTCGCTTTCTTTTTTCATCTACTTTTTTCATCTACTTTTTATGGAGAAAAAACGTGAAAACCGAGCATGTGATGATCAGTGTCGCGATTGCGGCAGCGCTTGCTACGCTGCCTTCATTGGTTTTGGCTTCTTCTTCAAGTGCCGCGTTGGCGGGTATCAACACCGCCGAAGCGCCGCGCGTAACACAAACGGTCGATAACCGGGTCGTTTCCGCCCTGAGCAATACCCATCTGTCGCTGCTGGACAAGGTGACTCCCACCAGCGCCGTGGCTGATGCCACACCGATGAACCATATGCAATTGGTTCTGCAACGCAGTGCATTGCGCACGACTGCGTTGAATCAGCTGATCGCCACGCAGCACGATCCTTCCTCATCCAAATTTCATCAATGGGTAACGCCTGCCGAGTTCGGAAAGGCTTTCGGCGTGTCTGATGCGGATATCAGCGCTGTCACGGCCTGGCTGACTTCGCAAGGCTTCAAGGTCAACGGTGTGCTCCCGAACAGGACGCAGATCGATTTCAGCGGTACTGCCGGACAGGTACGGCAGGCTTTCCACACGCAAGAGAGCCATTACGTCGTCAACCAGAAGAGCCATATTGCCAACACGGGCGATATCAGCATTCCAACGGCATTGCGCAGCGTGGTGGTGGGTGTGGCGGGCTTGAACGATTTCCGGCCGCAGCCCTTGCACCAGCAGCCGCAGATCGCGCAGTTCAATGGCGCTAGCCAGCGCTTCAAGATTCAGCAGTCGGCCAAGACCGCCAGTGTCAGTGGTGGTCCGAAACCGATGGTGAATTTCGAGGGCGGCCAACGCGGCTTCGTTCCCTATGACATGCAGACGATCTACAACACCGCTCCCTTGTACGTTCAAGGCTTGACTGGCAAGGGCATCACGATCGCATTGGTGGAAGACCAGGACATGGATGTATCGGACTGGCCGAACTTCGTCAGCCAGTTTGGCCTGGGCGGCTACGGCGGCACCTTCACGCAGTTCCAGCCGTTGCTATCGCCGGATACCGGCAATTGCACCGATCCGGGTGGCAATAATCCCGACGGCGAAAGCATTGAGACCGTGCTTGATTCGGAATACTCCACCGCGATGGCGCCGGGTGCATCGATCTGGGTGGCAACGTGCAGCGACACCGGCAGCAACAATTTCTTCGGTGGCGTGTTCACCGCGGCAAGCAATTTGATCAATGGCGCATCGCGTCCCAACATCATCAGCGCCAGCTATGGCTACGGTGAAGGCTTTACCGATGCGGCCAGCAAGACGGCTATCGACCTGATGTGGGCCCAGGCGGATGCGGAAGGCATCTCGGTTTTCGTATCGAGCGGCGATTCCGGTTCCAACCCGAGCTTCAATGGCTCGATCATCAACGGCGTGCCGGCCATTGATGCCAACTCCTTTGGTTCGTCGGCCAACAACACGGCCGTCGGCGGTTCGGATACGGCGGATGTGCTCGATGGCACGAGCAGCAAGTACTTCAACACGACCTTGAATGCAGTGTATGGATCGGCCAAGTCGTATGTGCCGGAAATCACCTGGAACCAATCGTGCGGCAACACCCGCGCTGCCAAGGATCTGATCAACGCCTCGGGTTTGCAGTTCTGCAAGAACGCGCTGATCTATGATCCCAACGGCGATTACGTCACCTCCGAAAGCGGCAGCGGTGGCGCGTCTTCGGTCGTTGCAAAGCCGTCGTGGCAGCGGGTGGTGCGCGGCGCGGCCAAAGACCAGTCGCGTGACTTGCCGGATGTTTCGTTGTTCGCCGGTTCCTATGGCGGTTATTCGTGGGTGATCCTGTGCACCGGCGCCTATCCGTGCACGGCGAACTTCGCCTCGCCGGTGGTTCTGGAAGGCGGTACCTCGCTGTCGTCGCCGATGTTCGCCGGCATCCAGGCGCTGATCGACCAGGGCTTGTCCAGCGCGGGCGGATCGGTGGATCAAGGCAATGCCGCACCGACGCTGTATGAGCTGGCACGCAACGAGTACGGTGGCACGACCGGCTCGGCGCCGTCGACACTTGCTGCCTGCAATGCCAACAACGGTACCAAGGGCACCAGCAAGTGCGTGTTCTACAACATCACCGACGGCGGCAACTCCACGCAGTGCATTGAGCTGCTAAGTGAAAACGAAGTCACGCCCGACTGCTACTTCTACGGCACGATCAACAATTTCGAAGGATTCTTCGGGCCGGTAAAAGTCGGCCTGACCTCGTCCAATGCCACGAAGTACAACAGCACCACGGCGGCTTACGCGGCACAAGCCGGCTGGAGTTTCGCCAATGGCCTGGGCTCGGTGAATGCCACCAACTTGCTGTCGGCGTGGAAGTCGTTCAACGGTCTGTGATCGCTGTAGCAGGCCTCATTGAGCATGGTTTGTCCGACCCCTGGTGGCTGACGCCACCAGGGGTTTTTGATGAACAAGTAAAAGGCAGGGACGCAGTGTGGGTTCGATGGCGCGAGCTCAAGAAATTCCGCTCGTCCCATTACACTGGCGCCCATGCCGCCATCGTTTCCTGATCATCCCGAGTCCACACCGTCCAAGGTCATCATGGTCAAGTCACCGCGTGATGCGGCGACCTGGGCGGTCGTTTACCGGCGGCGCACGCGCGAGAAGCCGCGCGACTATTTGTTGAAGCTGACTGGTGCGATCGGTGCGCTGCTGGTGCATTTGCTCGTGCTGCTTGGATCCATTTTCGGTTCGCCTTACGAACTGCCGCCGCCACCGCCCGAACCCAAGGGCAATATGCTGTTTGTGCGCCTGATTCCGAACAAACCGCCACCGCCGCCACCACCGCCGGTACGCGGTGTGCCACCCAAGGAGCATGGCCCCACCCATCGCGGTAACACTTCGCAGGTGGTGCATGCCACGCATGAGATGTCTACCGCCGCGCCGGTGGCCGCGGTGACGCAGCCGCCGGTGCCCGCACCGAAGCAGCCTCCGGTGGCAGCGCAGGTCAAGCAGCCCGCGGCCGAAAAAGCGCAGCAGCAACCGGCCGCGCCGTTGCCGCCGATCACGCTGCCGAAACCGTCGCCGCAGCAGATCGAGCAACCCACGCCGACCGGTCTGCCGCCACCGCCGCTGACGTTGCAGGCCGTGCAAGTGCCGCAGCCGGTGCCACCACAATTCCAGCCGGAGCCAGCACGCAAGCCGCAACCGGAAGGCACGCAGCCGATGCCGCCATTGCCGTCGCTGGCGCTGCCCACGCAGCCGGCGCAATCGGCACCGACCATTACAGCGCCGCAAATGGCGGTCGAAAATCCTTCGCTCGCGCCGTCGCCCATGCCGAGCGTGGCACCGGTTCAACCCAGCCCTCCATCCGCGGCGCCGCCCGCACCGGCGCTACAGCCGATACCCATGCCGGCGCAAGAAGCGCCGACGGTGAATTTGCAGGCATCGGCTACCCCGTTGGCGACACCCAATGTTCAGCGCACGGCGCCGCAGCAGCTTGGGCCGGTAGTGCGTCCACAAGAGCAGCCGACACTCGCGCCGGTGCCGGTGACGCCGGTTGCTGCCGCGCCAACGCCTAACGTGACGCCTTCCGCACCGGCCTTGAATATCGAAGCGCCCAAGCTGGCGGTGCCGGAAGTGTCGCTGCGTCCGCAGTTGAGTCCAGCACCTGCTCCCACACCCACTACGACGCAGAGCGAGACGAAGCCGTCGACGTCGCCCAGCAGCGAAAAGGAAACCGCCGCGACGTCTTCACCCACACCAAGCCCATCGCCAGCGAACGCACCGGCGAACGAAGGCAATGCCAGCACCAGTACCGCGCCCAACGCAACGCCACAAGGGAGTGAAACCGCCAATCCGGGCCAGCCGAACGGCGTGGCGCAGTCGCCGAACGAAAACAACGGCACGCAGGGGACGCAACCATCGTCTTCCACCGGCAACGGCAACAACACGGCGGGTGAGCAGGGTGGTGGTACCCCCGGCACGCCGAACGGTACTTACATCCAGCTCAAGCCGCGCGGCGATACGGAGATCATGTCGCACAACACGAACTTGCCGGGCTACAAACGGACGCGTTTCGACCAGTACTGGACGCCCGAAGGCGAGAGTTCCGTTGATACCGCCTTGCGCCATGCGGTCGAAAAAACCACGGTCAAACACACCTTCAACTTGCCGCAAGGCGTGCGCATCGAGTGCCAGGTCATGCCGTTGTTGCCGTCGTCATTGTTCGGCTGCCACAACCCCGATCCGCCGGCCAAGCCGTTGGACCAGAAAATCTACGATCGACTGAACCTGCCGACACAGAATGCGTCGGTACCCAAGACGGACGTGGCGACGGCGGCAAGCGCACCAGCACCTACCGCACCGGTGGTATTGGACAACAGTGCAGAATGCGCGGCAGCGCGCGTCAGCGGCGGACCGATGCCGCCGAATTGCCCGCCGGATACGTCAACGCCGGTGAAGCCGTTGCAGCCGATCAAGCCGGTGGGTGCGCTGCCGTCCAAGTCAGGCTCATGGGTGCCGGCCAGCGATCAATTTCATTAGCACGAGGAATCGTGTCGCGTGGCTGCAGGCGAGCTTGGTGCGGTAGCTTCGTAGGTTGGGGTGCAAACCCCAACATCGCCATGTCAATCAAGGTCTCGATGTTGGGGTTTGCACCCCAACCTACGAATCGCGTGAGATTTACGTATCACAACAACCGCAGCAATTCCTTCATCAACGGCAGCCGGCGCACACGCACCGCACTCACACGAAACACCGCATTGGCCAGTGCTGGTGCCGCCGTCGGCATCGCAAGGAAACTTGCACCAGCCGGATCGCCTTCACCCGGCACCGTGATCACTTCAACCGTGCGCGGCAACTGCGCCATGCTGGCGAGCGGGTAATCCTTCCAGCTGTTTTGCTGCACCTTGCCGTCTTTCACCGTGATGGCGAGATTGAGCGCGGTAGACAGCGCATCCAGCGTTGCGCCGGCAACTTGTCCTTCCAGCCCCATCGGGTTGATCACCCGGCCCACATCCACCGCACACACGGCGCGTTCAATGGTGAGCTTTTCGCCCTGCATCGATACTTCGATCGCGTGTGCGACGTAAGCGCCGTCCATATACCAGCAGGCGAGTCCCAAGCCGTTGACCGAATGCAGCCAGTCTTTCCAGCCGATGCGGTCGGTAGCGAGTTTCAGCACGTTGATCAACCGCGCAGTATCGACCGCACCGCCACCTTGCTGAGGAATCAGCCGCGGCTCGCCGATCAGGCGCAGGTTGGTGACCAGTGGATCTTCCTTCAGCGAATGCGCGATTTCATCGATGAAGCTGTCTACCGCGAAGGCGTTGGTGATATGCGGCATGCCGCGATGCGGGCCGCGCGGCATGGATGATGAAAGACCGAACCAGTCGCTGCGGTAGTTGGGTACGAAGCCGGCGGGAAACTGATTGACGCTGACTTCCGAACTCCATAGATGGTCGACCGGTACGCCGCGGCCAGCCAGTGCCGAGGCGCTGGCGACACGCTGGTTCCATGCAAGTACTTGGCGCTTGGCCTCGATGATCGCCTGGAACTTGTGCACGCAGCCGGAGCGGTAGAAGTCGTGCGTGAGATCTTCGTCGCGCGTCCAGAACAGGCGCAGCGGCTTGTCGACTTCCTTCGCCAGCAACACGGCTTCGGCTACGTAGTCGTGGTCGAGACGCCGCCCGTAGCCGCCGCCGATGCGCGGCACGCGGATGTCGATCTGATCGGGGGCCAAGCCAGTGAGACGCTGCACCACGGTCCACGCTTGTTGCGGTGATTGCGTCGGCACGTAAAGCGTGGCGCTGGTCTTGTCCAGGCGTACCAGGCAGTTCATCGGCTCGTTGGTGGCATGGGCCAGCCACGGCTGGTAGTAGATCGCTTCGACGCGGCGCGCAGCTTTGCGTTTCGCCTTGTCGATGTCGCCATCATCGCGTAGGCGAGTGGTCGGTGCTGCGTCGCTGTTGATGAGTGCGGTGGCCTGCTGTTCCAGCGCGGCGCTGCTTTCGCTGCCGCTTGCGCCGGGCTTCCACTGGAGCTTCAGCGCGCGCCGTCCTTGCAAGGCAATCCAGGTGTTTTCGGCAATCACGGCTACGGCCGGCGCAATCACCGTTTCGCCCGGCGGCAGATGAGGATCGGGTTTGAGCTCGATCACCTTCACCACGCCCTTGATGGCGAGTGCCGCGCTGCTGTCGAGGCCGCTGAGTTGACCATCCGGCCACGGGCAATGTGCAAGCACGGCGACCAGCGTGTCGCCGAAGTGCTTGTCCAGCGCGTACTCCGTTTGGCCCGTGACGATGGCGCGTGCTTCGGCGTCGCCGGCGGGCTTGCCGATCAAGTTGTAGTGATCCGGCGTCTTCAGCAAAAGGCTGCCGGGGGGCAGGGCGACCTTCGCCGCGGCGGCAGCCAGCTCCCCGTAACCAAGGCGGCGCCCGCCAGGTGCTATGACAAATCCCTTTTCCGTGCGTAGTTGCTCCGGTGGGACACCCAGTTGCGGCACGGCGGCTCGAATCAACAGCCAGCGTGCAAGCGCACCGGCCGAGCGCAGATCGCGCCAGGCGCGTGGCATCGAGTTGCCCGTGCCGCCCGCTTGCTGGCCGTATAGCCAGTGTGGCTTGCCGTTGTCGCTGGCCACACCCAGGCCAAGCGGCAGCACGCGCACGCGTTGCCAGTCGGCATCCATTTCGTCCGCAATGATGCGCGCCAACGCGGTGGCGACGCCGGTGCCGGTTTCCGGGTCACGCGAACCGATCAGCACCGTGCCATCTGCATCGACGCGCACGAACATGCCGAAGTCATACAGCGCATCGCCCAGCATGTCGGGCGGCACGAGTGCGCTGGCTGCGCGGGCACTGCGAATACCGACGATCAAGGCGCCGGCCGTGCCGGCGAGTACTTGCAGAAAGCGGCGGCGCGAGAGCTTCACCGTGCCGCTCATGCCTTGGTTCCTTGCTTCATCGCTGCAGCAGCGCGCTTGATCGCCTGGCGCACGCGCGTCTGGCAGCCGCAACGGCAAAGGTTGGGCAGGCCGTCGATGTCGTTGTCGGAAGGGTCTTTGTTGCGGTTGAGCAGCTCCATCGAGGCGATCAGCCAACCGGGCGTGCAATAGCCGCAGCCGATGGCGTCTTCATCGATAAATGCTTGCTGCAGCGGATGCAGGTTGCCGTTGCCCCTGGCGTCGGCCAGGCCTTCCACCGTGATGACCTGTTTGCCAGCCAGCTTGCTCATCGGAGTGTTGATGGCGGACGTGGCCTTGCCGTTCACCAGCACCAGATCCGCGCCGCCGTCGCCGTGCTCGCCGCCGTACTTGGTGCCGTCCAACTGCAGCACATCGCGCAGGTACCACAGCAGAGGCATCGCCGGATCGCCGGTGTGGCGATAGCGCTCGCCATTGATCTGCAAGTCGATGCCAGCACGAACGGGAGTGGGAGTGATTTCCGTCGGCTTGGCGGGCAGCGCGGCGTGGTCTTGCGCCATCGGGTGGTGTCTCCGTAATGCTTATCCGCCCATTGTGGCATTGCCGCAAGAAATTTATCACTGTGTTGAAAAAGTGCTTGCTGCACTTTTTCAACTCGCCGAGTTCGGCACAGGTCCGAACTCGGCTCCGCGAATCAAGCGTTTATGCGCTTGATTCGCGGCAGGCCATCCGTGGCCTGTCTAACAGGCTCAATAGCCTGTTAGGGACGGGCCGGACTGAACAGCCGTCGCCAAATAAGATAGACGGGAATGCCAGCAATCATGATGGCGAGGCCGATACCGGTATTCACCAAACTTGTACGCAGGCTTTGCACCACGACCAGCGCGATGGTAGCGATGAAGATCAGTGGCGGCAGCGGATAACCGGGCACGCTGAACCTTACGTCGGCAGCCTCCGCGCCCGTTTCCCGGCGGCGATACCAGAACAGCGTACTCACGCCCACCGCACAGGCCAGCCAATCGCCGAACGTGGCGTAGTCCAGCAACTGGCCGTAGCTGCCCGACAGCACCAGCACGATCGACCAGCCCACCAGCAGCAGCAGCGCCAGATTGGGTGTGTGATGGCGCGGGTGCAGGCGCCCCACGCTGGCGAAGAACAGGCCGTCCGCACCCATCACTTGCAGGACACGCGCACCCGCCACCAGGGTGATGTTGCAAAAGCCGAAGGTGGAAATGGCGATGCCCACCGCGATCAGCTTGGCGCCGGTCGTGCCGAAGACCTTGTTCATCACGTCGGCGGCGGGGGTGTTGCTATGCGCCAGGCCATCGTGGCCCAGCACCGACAGGTACGCGACGTTGACCAAGGCATACGCGCCGATCACGCCCAGCATGCCAACGACCAGTGCGCGGGGCAGGGTGCGCTGCGGTTCTTTTACTTCGCCGGCCAGATTGTTGAGGTAGGTGAAGCCGGAGTATGCGAACAGCACCGGCAGTGCCGCGCTCATGAACCCGACGTCGCTGCGAGCCGGGTCCACCGCGAGCCACGGCGTGCCGTTGCCGACACCGGCCAGAAACAGCCCACATACCACCAGCACCGCCACGGCCAGCAGTTTCAACAAGGTGAAGATGTTCTGCATCTGCACGCCGAACTTCAGGCCGAATACGTTGATCAGCGCGACCAGTGCCAGCGCGCCCGCGGCCATGGGCGTGGCCATGCCGGCGGGCAGTCCGAAGACCGTGGCGGCATAGCTGGCGAAGATGGTGGCCACCGCTGCGCTGGAACCGGAATAGATCACCAGCAACATGGTCCAGCCGAACAGGAAGCCGGCCAGCGGACCGAAGGCTTCGCGCAGATAGACATAGCTGCCGCCGGCATGCGGCCGGCGCGCGCCCAGTTCGGCGTAGCACAGGGCGCCAAGCAGCGTGAGCACACCGGCGCCCACCCACATCAGCAGCAGGGCCAGTCCCGACTCGGTGCGCTGCGCAGCGATGCCCGGATTAAGAAAAATGCCGCCGCCGATGATGCCGCCGATTACGACCAGTGCTGCATCGCGCAGACGCAGGCTGCGCTGATAGCCGGTAACCGGTGTTGTCATGAGAGGGCGCCCTGGAATGGAAAGGCAGAGCATGGCAATCGCAGAGGTGTACGGCAAGCGAGGCCTGTTCTTCTCCCTCATCGTCGCCGAAAGGGATGGACAGGGGGCGGAACGTCGGTTGGGGTGCAAACCCTGAGATATCCCCACGTTTTTTGCGTTGTCCAAGCGGAAAAGTTGGAGTCCGGGTCAATGTTGTTTCAGAGCGAACCGTCATTCCGGCGAAGGCCGGCACGCGGGGAGAGCACATGGATGTGCTCGGCTTTGAGGAGCGAGGAATCCATGCTTCGCACTGGCGATGGATTCCGGCCTTCGCCGGAATGACGGCTGGCTTCGAAACAAACTTCATGTAAACCCAGGACTTCTCCGGCATAACGGGCAAAAAACGTGGGGATATCTCAGGGTGCAAACCCCAACGTCTTCGCGCGCACATGCATTCCAAACGTTGGGGTTTGCACCCCAACCTACGTGGCTGAGGTATGACGGCTCATCAGATGATGGTGGGCATCAAGCCATGTTTGCGTGCTCCATCACACTTCCTACAATGCGATGTCCGCCGCAACCCGGCGGACGCAGGAACTTGCGTCCCACACAGGCGCAAGAGGGAAGTGGTCGGACGTTGCGTTTATCCGCGAACAATCATCCACATCAGGGGTTTCAATGAACAAATGGATTTCGAAGGCGGCCATCGGGGCCGCGCTCGCTGTTGCGTCTAGCACGGCGATGGCAATGGATGGCAACTTCTTCGTCAACGGAGAAGCGGCCGGGTCTGATACCAACATCAGAAATTTGGAGAACACCAACAACAACAGCATGGCCGGTGCGTTGCGCCTGGGCTATTTATGGAACGCCGGCGCCATATCCTGGGGTGCGGAAGGCGGTTATGTCGATCTGGGCAAAGTCACCGGCAACGACAATTACGCCGTGCAAGATGCCGGCGGTCCCTACGATCCTCTCCACATTTCCATCAAGACCCAAGGGGAAATGCTAGGCGGCGTGTTCAAGCTGCACTATGGCGACTACGGTTGGTTTTTCTCCGCGCGTGGCGGATGGTTCCATTCGCATACGTCGGCAAGGGTGCATGACCAGCTCGGTCTGTCGTCAGTGTCTGCCAGCAACAACGGCGACGGGATCTATGCCGGTTTTGGCCTGGGTTACGACTTCAACAAACACCTCGGTATCAGCCTGAATTACGACTATTTCAATAGCCGTGCGAATGGCATTTACGCCGGACGCTTCAACACTGGCATGTACGGTGGAACCATCGAATACCGTTTTTGATGTAGCGCATGACGCAGCAAGCAACGGCCGCTTTGTGCGGCCGTTGTCGTTTATAGATCGAGTTCGCCTTCGATCACCGTGACGCATTGGCCGCCGATGGTGATGGCGCCGTTGGCGGCGTGCCGGATGGTGACGTAGCCGTCGCGGCCTATCTCACGGCCCTGGCTCGCCACGTAGCTCTCGCCGTAATGGGCGTCTTTGCGTGCCAGCAGAAAGGCCATGATCGCAGCATTGGCGCTGCCGGTAACCGGATCTTCCGGTATGCCGTCCGACGGGCAAAACGCACGCACGGCCATGCGTGCGGGGCCGTCGTATTCCTTGCCGAAGACGACGATGCCGAGGTTGCCTTGCTCTTCGCTCAAGCGCTTGATGATGGACAGGTCAGGCTTCAATGCACGCACACGCGATGCTTCGTGCAGATCGCATACCCACCAGCGCGGGCCGTTGTCGACCAGGCTGAGGTGCGAATGATCCGGCGCCACGTGCACCGCTTCGGCAATGGCATGACGCACCTCGGTGCTGATGCTGCGCAACTGGGCGACGGGTGCTTGCACATGGATGGTGCGTGCTACACCGGGATGTTCAATGTCCACCGGCAACAAGCCAGCGGCGCATTGCTGAATCAGTTTCGTTTTACCACCGGCGATGAGGCCTGATTCGATGGCCGCATACGCGCTGCCGACACTTGGATGTCCGGCGAACGGCAATTCCTGCATCGGTGTGAAAATGCGCACGCGGTAATCCGCTTCCGGTGCCGTCGGCGGCAGCAGGAAGGCGGTTTCAGAGAGATTCGTCCAGCGCGCGAAGGCGCGCATCGCGGCGTCATCCAGTCCATCGCTATCGATGACCACCGCCAGCGGATTGCCCTTCATGGGCTGGCGCGAGAAAACATCGATTTGCATGAAGCGTCGCTTGGAAGACATGGGCATGCGAGGTGGCGAGATGGAGCGCCATCATAGCAATCGCATGTCAGCGAGTTTGTGGTTCCCTCCCCTGCTGACAGGAGAGGGAACCGTCTTGCAACTTAGAACCCGCTACGCAGGAAAACATCCAGGTTTGCGACATTCAGCGAGCCGATGCCGGCACCCTGGTTGTAGCGCGGCGCACCGTAGTAGAACCAGTTGTCACCGGCACGCACGCTGTTGAACGGCGAGAAGAAGCCGTAGCCGAAGATGTTCTGCAGCGCATACACCTGCGGATTCCACAAGCCGATGCGATGGCCCGTACTTTGCCGCAGCAGGGCGGTGATGCCGTTGAGCTGCGGTGCTACGAAGCTCGTGCCGCCTTCGCCGGACGCCAGGCCGCCATCGACCGTCGACACAAAGATGTAGCCTGTTTCCGGATCGGCATTCAACGAAATATCCGGCACGTTGCGGCCCGCGAAATGGCTGGGCAACTGCAGCAGCGTGGTCGGGCCGGCGCTGGGATCGTTGAAGACCAGCGACTGGTTCGGCTCGCTGCGGCGAATGCCCCAGGTAAACGCCTGATAGAACGGCTCGTGCCAATACACGCTGACGCCGCCACCACCACCCGAGGAGAACAGGTTGATGGGACGTACGTACTGGTTGAAATAGTTCTGCAGATAATCCCAACCCCACACGCTTTCCTGCGTCACCGACTCGGTCGGGCCGGTGCCGAATTGATAGCTGTAAGGCGTGGTGGTGCCGCCAGCCGCGGTGATGTACGGATCGGAAGCCGGCGAATCCACGGTAAGCGGCGCGGTGTATTGGCCTACGCCGGTGCCGGCACCGAGATCGCGGACGGTGTCATAGGCGCCCGAATCGCCTGAAGCCGCGAACAGCGATTGTCCTTGTACGGCGGCTTCCAGGAAGATCTTATGGAACGCACGCAAATCCCCCGCGTCGCTCGTGTCGGTGTTGCTTGCGCCGGCCACGTTCAATGCAGCGAAATTGAAGATTTCCGGCAAGCCCCAGCTGGTGGAGATGCTATCGGCGATATCGTCCGACACGGCTTGCGCAAACGCGTCGACATAACCGTCGGTGGTATTGGGCGCGTCATACACGATGATGTTGGCGAACGGTGCGATACCGCCGGACTGTTCCACGTCGATCGAGGTTTCGCCGCTGCCGCCGTCGATCGCTGCGCCGCCATCCACATGCACCTGTGTGATGCGATTGGGTTTGGTGGTCAGGCCGATATCCGACCAATAGGCGGTCGCGTCGCTGGGATAGAAGTTGGACAGCGTGACGATGCCGACGGTCGAGCCCTTGCCGACGACACCGCGGTGATAAAGCGGGTTGATGTTGTAGAAGTTGGCAACGTCGCCCACGGTGTATTCACCGGGCACACCCGAGGCAGTGGGATTGCTGCTCGAACCACTGGAACCCTTGCTGCTCTGCGCGTTGAGCTTGACGTTCGGCGCACCGAGCGATGCAAGAGCCGGCGAGGAGACGTGATGCGGGCGATACACTTTCTCGCTGCTCAGACCGGTGGCCACATCGACCACGTCGGCAATTGACGACGGTATCTGCAGCGCCGTCACCGGCTTGTGGAAGCTATGGCCGTTCTGGCGCGAGACGTAGTTGTGGACGGAGGTCTGGAACAGCTTGCCGAATTGGCTCAGCGTGCCGCTGGTGCGGATGGCCAGATGGCCGGGCAACACCGTGCTGCTCAAGCCTTGGCTCTGCAGATAGGACTGCACCCGTGCGACCTCCGCATCCGTTGCGCCGTATTGCTGCGCAAACTGCTGCGGAGTGAGGAATTGCTGATAGTGCGCGCTGCCGGGTGTCACGGTCTGGCGGATGTAATCCTCCAGCGCAGCCTGGTTATGCAGCTTCAGAATCAGCGTGACGTGTACGGTCTGATTGGCCGGTGCGGTGCCGGCATCTACCGCGGGTAGGGCGCTTGCGGCCCACGTGCCGGCGCTGGCGCCGGTAAGCAGCAGGCCAAGGGATAACGAAAGCGACTTGCGATGCAGGTTTGCAAACATGGTGCTTCTCCCTAACGGGCGCGATGGCATCTACGCATGCAAGCAAAGGCTGGAAGCGCACACCCTTGCCGCACCCGAACGATGTCGTTGCGCATTTGATTGATGGTCGATTTCCTAGCGACGTCGTCCGTCTCCCCTGACGACCAGCATCGCGCCGCTGAGATCAGCCTATAGCGCTGGCATGAAACCTGGAAGTGCCTGAGATGCATGTGGGCAATACAAGATGTCATGTGCAGGCTAGTTCTTATGAATTGTCTCGATTCAATGGGAAATATCGAGGTTGCGCGTGTAGTCCTCCCTTGCCAGCGAGCTGCAAAAAACGTGTGCACTGAGTTTTACAAACGGGTTGCGTAAGTGAATCCCTACCTGTGTGCAAGGCATTTCTTTAGGCGGCGACGAAGCGATCAGTTAGCTTTTGCAAAATTTTTACGCTCGGAACCGCCTCCCATTTTTTGCGCGGTTCGGCGGCGGCATCTCGTTCAAAACATCAAGGAGTTTTTCATGCGCAAGCTTGCAGCGATCGCTATGGCGTTGGCGTTGGGTACGGCATCTTCCGTGGCTCTGGCCGATGACGGTAATTTCTTTGTCAATGCCAATGCGGGTGCTTCGCAGTACGACACCAAGAACCCGTTCTCGGGCGTGCCGGGTAACAGCTTCAGCAAGACCGGTAAGGCGGGTGCGCTTCGTGCGGGTTATCGCTGGAACAGCGTGGTGGATTACGGCGTCGAAGTTGGTTACGGCTTCCTGGGTAACGAAGTTGCACGCCTCGGCAGTGATACGGGCTACGCCCGCCTGCAGGATCAGACGCGTGGCTGGTTGCTGGGTGGCAACCTCAATTACAACATCGACGAGCATTGGTACGTGGACGCCCGTGCCGGCTGGATCCGTGCACGCAGCCTGTACGAGGTTCGCATGCTGACCGATGTTGCCCATTTGTCGAGCCGTGACGCCGTGACTAACACGGGCGAGTACTTCGGCTTCGGTGGTGGCTACAACGTCAACAAGAACCTCAGCCTCGGCCTGGCTTACGACACCTATCGCGTGCCGGTGAACGAGTACAACGAGCGGAACACCCGCGTCGGCATGTACTCGCTCCAGGCCGAATACCGCTTCTAATTCAAGGCGTTCTCCACTCTTTTACGGCCGCCTCGCGCGGCCGTCTTTTTGTGCGCGGCCCGGTTTGGGCGCACAATACGGCGGTTGTGCCCCGCGAGCGCAAGGCTCGCGGGGCTTTATTTCCCAGTCGAAGCTGCCGCCATGACCACCATCAAGCAAGACGATCTGATCCAGTCCGTCGCCGACGCCCTGCAGTACATCAGCTACTACCACCCCGTCGACTACATCACCCATCTCGCCAAAGCCTACGAGCGCGAGGAGTCGCCGGCCGCGAAAGACGCGATGGCGCAGATCCTGATCAATTCGCGCATGGCGGCGGAAGGGCATCGCCCGCTGTGCCAGGACACCGGCATCGTCACCGTGTTCCTGAAGGTCGGCATGAACGTGCGCTGGGACGCCACGATGAGCCTGGAGGATATGGTCAACGAAGGCGTGCGCCGCGCGTACAACCATCCGGACAACAAGCTGCGCGCCAGCGTACTGGCCGATCCGGCCGGCAAGCGCAGCAACACCAAGGACAACACGCCGGCGGTGATCAATGTTTCCATCGTGCCGGGCGACACGGTCGATGTGATCGTGGCTGCGAAGGGTGGCGGTTCGGAAGCGAAATCCAAATTCGTGATGCTCAACCCCTCCGACTCCATCGTCGACTGGGTGCTCAAGACGGTGCCGACCATGGGCGCCGGCTGGTGCCCACCCGGCATGCTGGGCATCGGCATCGGCGGTACGGCCGAGAAAGCCATGCTGCTGGCGAAGGAGGCGTTGATGGAGCCGATCGATATCCAGGATCTGATTGCGCGTGGCCCGAAGAATCGCGCCGAGGAATTGCGCCTGGAGCTGTATGAAAAGGTCAACGCGCTGGGCATCGGCGCGCAGGGCTTGGGTGGCCTCACCACTGTGCTCGACATCAAGGTCAAGGATTACCCCACCCACGCCGCCAACCTGCCGGTGGCGATGATCCCCAACTGCGCCGCCACCCGCCATGCGCATTTCACCCTGGATGGCTCCGGCCCGGTGATGCTCGATCCGCCGTCGCTGGAAGACTGGCCCAAGCTCACCTACGACTCGTCCAAGGGGCGCCGCGTGAACCTGGATACGGTGACGCGCGAGGACGTCGCCACCTGGAAACCCGGCGAAGTACTGCTGCTCAACGGCAAACTGCTGACCGGCCGCGACGCCGCGCACAAGCGCATGGTCGACATGTTGAACAAAGGCGAGAAGCTGCCGGTCGACTTCACGGGTCGCTTTATCTACTACGTCGGCCCGGTCGACCCGGTACGCGATGAAGTGGTAGGCCCCGCCGGCCCCACCACTGCCACCCGCATGGACAAATTCACCGAGCAAGTGCTGGCGCAGACGGGTCTGCTAGGCATGGTCGGCAAGGCCGAGCGCGGCCCCACTGCGATCGAGGCGATCAAAAAACATCAGTCGATCTACCTGATGGCGGTGGGCGGCGCGGCGTACCTGGTGTCCAAAGCCATCAAGGCCAGCCGCGTGCTGGCGTTCGAGGACTTGGGAATGGAGGCGATCTACGAGTTCGAGGTCAAGGACATGCCGGTGACCGTGGCAGTGGATTCGGCGGGTACGTCGGTGCATAAGACGGGACCGCGGGAGTGGCAGGCCAAAATCGGCAAGATTCCCGTGCTGGTGGAATAACTCGGCGCTTTTATTTCGTGCTCCCTTTGGGAGATAGGGAGTGCGTAGGTTGGGGTGCAAACCCCAACATCGGGATATATACGTGTACGGCGATGTTGGGGTTTGCACCCCAACCTACGTCGCTTCGATTCATTCCTATGGCAACGGCGGTCTCTCACCCCAGCCCCTCCTCGCCGGCGAGAGGGAGCAGAGGGATTTAGCCATCCAAACGCTATGCCAAATTTTCGGTTGCATTCCACCTGACGCAGCGCAACACTGGTGGAATTGACTTTTCCCGCAACCCTAGACAGAGAAACCGTGACCTCGAACGCCCCCGCGCCGCTTTCTGCCGGCGCACCCTGGATCGTGATGAAGTTTGGCGGCACCAGTGTCGCCACCCTGCCGCGCTGGCAGAACATCCGCGAACTCGTAGCCAGCCGCCGTGCCGAAGGCGCGCGCGTACTGGTGGTCGTGTCCGCGCTGACTGGCATCACCGACGCACTCAAACAACTGTGCGCCCAGGAAGATAAAGGCAAACGTATCGAGGCGTACAAAGCGATCGCGCAGCGCCATTACGACCTGCTCGATCACATGCAACTTACCATGCCGGAAACGCTGGCCGAGCGTTTGCGCGAGCTGGGCAAACTGGCCGAAGAAGGTCCAGCGGTGATGGGTGAACTCGCGTGGTCTGCGCTTGTGCAGGCGCATGGCGAGCTGATGTCCAGCGCCCTGGGCGCGGCGTTTCTTTCGCACACCGATCTATCCACGCAATGGCTGGACGCGCGCGATTGTCTTGCCGCGATTGCCTTGCCCAACCAGAACGAGCGCACCAAGTTGCTCTCGGCGATGGTCGAGGCCAAGCCCGATCCCGCGTTGAATACGCGCCTGGCGCAGCTTGGCGAAGTGTTCATCACGCAGGGTTTTATTGCGCGTGAATCGCAAGGCCGAACCGTGCTGCTCGGTCGTGGCGGCTCGGATACGTCCGCCTCGTATTTCGGTGCACTGCTGAAAGCGCAGCGGGTGGAAATCTGGACCGACGTGGCGGGTATGTTCACCGCCAACCCGCGCCAGGTGCCTGGTGCGCGCCTGCTGCAGAAACTCGATTACGAGGAAGCCCAGGAAATCGCCTCCACCGGTGCAAAGGTGTTGCATCCGCGCTGTCTGTCACCGCTGCGCGAACCGCGCGTACCGATGCTGATCAAGGACACCAACCGTCCCGAGCTGGAAGGCACGGTAATCGGCCCGGAAGTGCGCGAGCATGCGCCTAGCGTGAAAGCAATCAGCGCGCGCAAGGGGTTGACCCTGGTGTCGATGGAATCGGTGGGCATGTGGCAGCAGGTCGGTTTCCTGGCCGACGTGTTCGCACAGTTCAAGCAGCACGGCTTGTCGGTGGACCTGATCAGTTCGGCGGAAACCAACGTGACCGTATCGTTGGACCCCACCGAAAATCTGCTTGATTCCGATGCCGTCGCGGCACTTGCCAGCGATCTGGCGAAAGTCTGCCGCGTAAAGGTGATCGCGCCATGCGCAGCCATCACCATGGTTGGTCGTGGCATGCGCTCGATGCTGCATACACTGTCCGGTGTGCTGGCGGAATTCGGCCAGTTGCGGGTGCATCTGATTTCGCAATCGTCCAACAACCTCAACCTCACCTTTGTGGTGGACGAGAGCGTGGTCGACGAACTGGTGCCGCGTCTGCATGAAATGTTGATTGCCGCGGGTGCCTTGCGTACCGACGACAGCGCCTTGTTTGGTTCAAGCTGGCAAACCCTATACGGCAGCGGTGAAACCGTCACGGCAGCGGATGACTGGTGGCGCAGCGAGTGCCGCGATCGCTTGCTTGCGCTTGGCGCCGAAGCCACGCCGCGCTACGTGTATCACCTCTCGACTGTGCGCAAGCAGGCCCGGGAGTTGAAAACGCTCACGGCCGTGGATCGTTTGCATTACGCGGTGAAGGCCAATACGCATCCGGCCATCCTGCGCGCGCTGGCCGAGGAAGGTTTCGGCTTCGAATGCGTCTCGCCCGGTGAGTTGAAGGCGGTGATGGCCGTGGTCCCGGAATCGGCGCCGTTGCTGTTCACACCCAACTTTGCGCCACGCGACGATTACGCGTGGGCGTTCAGCACGCGCGCCACCGTGTCGCTGGATTCGCTCTATCCGCTGGAACACTGGGGCGACGTCTTCCGCGGCCGCGAAATCGTGCTACGCGTCGACCTTGGCCGCGGGCTGGGTCACCACGAAAAAGTACGCACCGGCGGCAGCGGCAGCAAATTCGGCCTGCCGGTGGATCAACTGGATGCTTTCCTGCGCCTGGCCGACGCCCACCACGTGACGGTACGCGGCCTGCATGCGCACCTGGGCTCGGGCATTCTCGACGTCAAGCACTGGAGCGAGGTGTACAGCCAGCTGGCCAGCATTGCCGAACGCATCGGCAGCGTGGCCTTCCTCGATATCGGCGGCGGCCTTGGCGTGCCTTCGCACCCGGGCGAGGCGCGGCTGGATATCGCCGCACTCGAAGAAACACTGCGCAAGGTCAAGGCCGCCTATCCGCACTACCAGCTGTGGATGGAGCCGGGCCGTTACCTGGTGGCGGATGCCGGCGTGCTGATCACCCGCGTCACCCAGCAGAAGGGCAAGGGTTCGTGGCGTTACCTCGGCGTGGACACCGGCATGAACAGCCTGATCCGCCCTGCGCTGTACGACGCCTGGCACGAAATCGTGAACCTTACCCGCCTGGACGAACCGGCCACCGCTCTCTATCAGGTGGTCGGCCCGATCTGCGAAAGCGGCGACGTGATCGGCTCCGACCGCATCCTGCCCGAGGCGCAAGAGGGCGATGTGGTGCTGATTGCCCAGGCCGGTGCTTACGGCAAAGTGATGTCGTCGCCGTACAATCTGCGGGATGAGGCGGAAGAGGTCGTTCTCGAATAGCGGCGGGAAGCTGCTGTTCCCTCTCCTCGAAGCCCACAGCTGTCATTCCCGGGTGAGGGCGAACACTCGCGACGTGTCAGAAACAAAGCCGGAGTTTTCTGAGTGACCCAACCGATCCAACCCCGCCTGACCCAGGTCTTCCACTTCGTCCGCGCAAGCTATGCCGACGGCGTGGCCGAGCTGGTCTATGCCTTCGACCACGGCGAGGAATTGATCGAACGCGTGCGCTTCCCTGCGCCGCCCGCATTGACGCCCGAGCGCAAGCACGCCTTCAACGCCGCGCTGAAACTGCTGCACCTGATTGCCGGCATCAGCTACTACAAAGCAGGCGTGCCGCCAAAAATCGAAGTGGCCGATGATCATCTCGACGATGCCACGGCCAATCTGCTTGACGATTTGTACCTGCACGGCCTGGCCGAATTTGCCTATCGCAACGGGCTGGACTTGCGCGGACGCATTGCCTTTCCACGTTCAGGCGAGCCACCGGGCAAAGTGGAAGCTGCCGTGCTGCATCTGCCCAAGCGCACGTTGGTACCCATTGGGGGTGGCAAAGATTCGCTTGTTGCCGTGGAAGCGATCAAGCAGATCGGTAGTGAAGCCACTGCGGTATGGGTAGGCAATTCACCGTTGATCGCGGCATGTGCCGAACGCACCGGCCTTCCCACACTCAACATCCAGCGCGAACTCGCCCCTGGATTATTCGAACTGAATCGCCTCGGCGCCTGGAACGGCCATATCCCGGTGACGGCGGTGAACTCCGCCATTCTTGCCGTAGCTGCCGTGCTCTACGGCTTCGACAGCATCGCCTTCGCCAATGAGCGCTCTGCATCCGTGGCCACGCTGGAGTACGAAGGTCAGCAGGTCAACCATCAATGGAGCAAGGGCTATGCGTTCGAGAGGCTGCTCAGCGACTGGTTGCATACGCACGTCGCTGCCGATCTTGATTATTGCTCGCTGCTGCGCCCGTACTCCGAGCTTGCCATCACGCGTGCGTTTGCCAGGCACACGGCCTATTTCGACGTCTTCTCCAGTTGTAACCGCAACTTCAAAATCCTCGGCCCCAAGCCAGCCGATCGCTGGTGCGGCCAATGTCCGAAGTGCCACTTTGTTTTCCTGGCGCTGGCGCCGTTCCTGCCGAAACCGCGCCTGCTCGCGATTTTCGGCCGCAATCTGCTCGATGACGATTCGCAGGCTGCAGGCTTCGATGCACTGCTGGAATACCACGACCACAAACCCTTCGAATGCGTGGGCGAGGGCGCCGAAGCGCGTGCTGCGATGTATGCCCTGAGCCAGCGGCCGGAATGGCAGGAAGATGCGCTCGTCGCGCGTTTCCGCAGCGAAATTCTGCCGCAACTCGATGTCTCAGAGCTGGCGCTGGAGCCTTGGCTGCAGCCTGCCGGCGAGCATCGTGTGCCGGAGCGTTTGCAAGCGGCGCTAGCGACCATCGCCTGATATGCGCATTGCCGATCTTGCCACGCAGCGCGTAGCAATTTGGGGCTTCGGCCGCGAAGGGCGCGCTGCGATTCATGCGCTTCGCAAGCGTCTTCCCGAATTGATGCTTGCGCTCTACTGCAGCGAGTCGGAAGCGGCGGATGCGCAGGCATTCGATGCGGCGTTGCGCGTCTACCCCAACGAACCGGATGCCGTAGTACTCAGTGCCTACGACATCGTCATCAAATCGCCAGGCATTTCTGCCTACAAACCCGCCATCATCACGGCGCAAGCGCAAGGTACGCATTTCACGTCCGGTACCGCGCTCTGGTTTGCGGAGAATCCGCAAGCACGCGTCATAGCGGTGACCGGCACCAAGGGCAAGAGCACCACTACCGCGCTGATCGCGCACCTTGCTCGCGTGCAAGGCGTGCGCACCGCGTTAGCCGGCAATATCGGTTTGCCCTTGCTGGAACTGCTAGACCAACAAGCCGACCTGTGGGCCATCGAGCTGTCCAGCTTCCAGACCAGTGAAGCTGGGTCATTGGAGTTGGGCGTCGTCACCAGCTTGTACGAGGAACACCTCGACTGGCATGGCTCGCGCGAGCGTTATGTGGCCGACAAGCTCAAACTGGTGGACAAGGCCAATCAGCTGCTAGTGAATGCTCAGCAGTCATCGTTGTTGGAGAAGACGGCTCATCACCCGCATCGCTTGCTGTTCGGCCAAGCGGATGGCTGGCATGTGGCGGAGGACGCCATCCGTCATGGTGAGCAGATCGTGTTCCCGCTGCAGCGCATGTCGGTTCCCGGTCTCCATAACGCTCTCAACGCCTGCGCTGCACTCGCTGCATTGGAAGCCATGGGCGTGGATGCCATGGCCGCCGCAGAAGGGCTGGCTTCGTTCCACCCGCTGCCGCATCGCTTGCAACCGCTTGGCGAGCGCGATGGTGTGCAGTGGATCAACGACTCCATCAGTACGACACCGCAAGCGACGCTTGCAGCGCTGGAAAGCCTGCACAATCGCGAAGTAACCGTCATCGTCGGCGGACACGACCGTGGCCTCGACTGGACACCCTTCGTCGAAGCGGTCAAATCGCGCAAGTCACTACGCATCGTGGCGCAAGGCGCCAATGGCCCGCGCATCGCTGCTACGCTGCGCACCGCCAAGTCGGACGTACCGCTAGGCGATGTCGATCATCTGGCAGATGCCATCGAAATGGCCCGCACCATCACGCCTGAAGGTGGCGCGGTGTTGCTGTCGCCGGGTGCGCCGAGCTTCGATCAGTTCCACGATTACGCCGAACGCGGACGGCGCTTTGCAGCGTTGGCGGGATTCGATGAGAAGGCCATCGTGGGCATCGAAGGCCTCGGCATCGCCTGACGCGCCGAGGCGAGTGTTGGGCAGCTATCAGCTTCATGCCGCAACCATGGTTGTCGTGTATCGCTTATGCACGAACCATCAAGTCACTTGCCATGGCAAGTGGGCTTGTTCTCTTTTGTTCACTTCGTACGCTTACGTCATCGTTATCTCTGACTAGTCCGAATTTGCGCAAATACCTTCACATGTATTCGATGATCCCTTATAGGGTCTGGCTCAGACATACCGTAGTTTTTCACCATTCCGCATCTTTACGAGCCGTGGGTTGATTGGCTGCCTCGCGTGATTAGGTAGATCGCGTTGTAGCTGCTTTGCAGGAGGATGAGAAGTGAGAAAGGGATGGCGAGAGAATGTGTGGTTGATGCAGATAGCAGTCGCGATTGGTTATGCGCTTGCTTATTTGGCGGTTCGGCCATTCTCGGATGCGCAGTGGACGCTTACATCGGGGCTTCGTGTTACATGTTTGCTTCTAATGCCTTATCGCTTTTGGCCGGCTTTGGTTGTAGGTGAAGTTTTTCCACTGACATGGTGGAACTATGAAGCAGGTTTTGGCTACGGATGGACCTGGGTACTGGTGGCATCCATTCCGCCCATCGCCATAGGGATGCCAATTGCATGGTGGTGTCGCAAATGTCTGGCGCTATTCCCTTCACCTCGCTCGATCAACATAAGCGCTTTGTTGCAATGCCTGTTGTGGCTGTCAACAATCTGGGCGCTGATCACCCAATTGTTGTATCTCACGGCCAAGTTACCAGCTTCAGAGGAAATAGTTGGTTCAGCAGTCGGAGCCGTGGCGTACTTCCTTGGCAGCTATCTAGGCATGATTACCATCTTGCCGTGGGCGTTGCTGGCTAGGCTGGAGCAATGGCAAGGGAAGTGGTGCTTCAAGCTTCAGCAGTTGTTTGCCAGTCGCGTGACACACGACATGCTCCACATCGTATTGCCTCTGATGGGGGCTCTCTTTGTGTTAGGTCACGTTGATCAGGGAGAGATTGGGAATGTTGCGCGGGCGGCAATGATATTGCCTGTTGCATGGCTTACGCTTAGGCACGGATGGCGTGCTTCATTGGTGGGAAGTGCCTTTGTTGCAACGTGCGTCAGCTTGAGGTCTGCTCAAAAAATAGACGTAAGTATGGTGCAGGAGCAGTTATATTTGGTCATTGGAGTGGCCTGTCTATATGCGCTTGGCGCGTGCATTTCCGCGCAAAAGCAGCAGAAGGATCAAGTCAGAAAACGTATGTTGCAAACGCAACGAGCTGCGAAAAATAGTTTGAATTTTGACGAGAGACGTTTGGAGCAGGCTTCTCGTGCGCTGGAGTCTGTATTGGGCGTGCTGGAGATTGAGCAACTGACTGTTTCAGAGAAATTGCGGCATATCGCAACAGATACGGAAAGAAGGGTTTACGACAAACAGGCGAGCATGCTTCAGCAGCGGATATACCACCTGGCGGAAAGCATACATCCCAGTGCTTGGCGCCAAGGTGGAATGCAAGCGGCACTCGGTGATTCCATCGGGCGAGTGCTGCATGAGGTTGGACTATCGTATCGCTTCAGTCCCAAGGGGCGATGTTCCCAGGATCTGTCGCCAAGCATACAGGCGGCCATTTACCGGTGCGTCTGCTCGGCCGTGGCATCCATGAGTTCAGATCTTACGTGTGCAGCTATTGATGTGGTCATGCGTACAGGCACGACATATGGTCATCGCTGGGTTATGTTGCGTATCAATGGGTCACTTAGCGAGCTGTCTATTGCGCGGAATATTTGCCTTGCAGCAGAGCGCGGGCGCGTGGCGCCGAAATTGGGCACCCACGCGCTCGATTTCCAGGATTTACGAAACCTTATCCGATTGTTTGATGGTGATCTGCGTATTCGAGAAGGAAAAGATATGGTGCAAGTTACAGCGTTGTTATTCGATGGCTTTCAAGAAGCGAAGGAAGGCGAATTGACCTTCGCGTCTCCTAGGTTATGGGTCAGCTGAGTTATTGGATTTGAAATCTGCCGCCGCCTGCGCAACCGGCGCCAGTGCAAGTAAGGATTCCCACCAAATTTTGTGTGGTACTGGTCGCCTGTGTCGCCGTCGCTGACGAGCTGCTCGTCGTAGTCTGCGCAAAGGAAATAGTCGACACGCCAGCAGTGAGAGCGAAGGCAGCAATGGCTTGACGAACAAAACGGCTGTTAATGCGAATCATGATGTATGTCCTTTACGTTGGTAGTGGAGGATTTCCCCTGCGCGCTCAATGTAACAAGACGCGTATTACGGAAAAGACAGCGCAATTCGTCTTGACAGGTCCTCGTTCTGTGTGCTTTTCGGTAGGTTTGCTGAAAATCCGTTGAGCGTTTTTTGCTCGATAAAAAAGCCGCACTCCAAGGAGTGCGGCTGATCGCGGTTTTTCGTTTGGATTGATGCTTACCAGATCTTCACGCGGTCATCCGGTGCGAGATAAAGCTTCTCGCCCGGCTTCACATCAAAGGCGTCGTACCAGCCGTCGATATTGCGCACCGTCAGCGCGCGGAACTGCGCGGGTGCGTGCACGTCGGTGGCTAGTCGTTGGCGCAGTGCCGCGTCGCGGATCTTCGAGCGCCATGCCTGGCCGAATGACAGGAAGAAGCGTTGATCGCCGGTGAGGCCATCGATGACCGGGGCGGGTTTGCCACCGAGCGACTTGTGATAGGCCGCATAGGCAGCAGTGAGACCGGAGACGTCGGCGATGTTTTCACCCAGTGTCTGTTGGCCACTCACATGCAACCCGGGTAGCGCTTCATATTGGTCGTACTGCTTGACCAGCTTCTGCGTCGCAGCCTGGAAGTGTGCGGCATCTTCGGGTGTCCACCAGTTTTCCATCCGACCTTGCGCATCGAAATCGGCGCCGGTGTTGTCGAAGCTATGGCTAATTTCGTGACCGATGATGGCGCCAATGGCGCCGTAATTGGCGGCGGCGTCCGAGTTTGGATCAAAGAACGGTGGTTGCAGAATGGCGGCAGGGAAATTGAGGGCGTTCTGCAGCGGCAGGTTCACCGCATTGACCGTCTGCGGCGTCATCCACCACTCGCCCTTGTCGACCGGCTGGCTGAGCTTGGCAAGTTGATGCTTGTATTCCAGCGCTTCGGCGCGCTCGTGATTGCCGAGCGGATCGTCCGCGCTGATCTCAAGCGTGCTGTAGTCGCGCCAGGTATCCGGATAGCCTACGCTGACGCGCAGGGTGGCAATTTTCTCTTTGGCCTTTGCGCGCGTAGCGGGCGTCATCCAGGCCAGCGTGTCCAGGCGCTCGTTGAAGGCAGAGACGATGTTCTTCACCAGTTCTTCTACTTTCGCCTTGGCAGCCGGCGGGAAGTAGTGCTTCACATAGAGCTGGCCAACCGCATCGCCGAGGTCGGTGTTGGTGGCCGTGACCGCGCGTTTCCAACGATCCTGCTGCTTGGGCGTGCCCTGCAGCGTCGTGCCGTAGAAGTTGAAGCTGAGATCGGCATAAGCCTTGGGCAACAGCGGTGCGGCACTATCCAGTGCGTGATAGCGCAGCAGTTGCTTCCAGGTTTCGAGCGGTTCGCTGCTCACCAGCTTGGCGATGTCAATGGTCGCGGAAGGCTGCCACACGTCGATTTGCTTTTGATTGTCCAGGCCGGCGGCTTTGAAGTAGGCGTCCCAATTCAGGCCGGGTGCCTTTTGCGCGAAATCAACGATGTTCCAGACATTGTTGGCCTTGTGCACGTCCTGGCTGTCGACCAGGCTTTCCTGTGCCTGCGCGATCTTGGTTTCCAGCGCGATGATGGCCTTGGCTTGTGTTTCGGCATCCGGCGTGCCGGCGAGCTTCAGTAGCGAGGTCACGTACGTCTGGTATTGGGTGCGTGCTTCGACCATGTCCTTGTCTTGCGACAAGTAATAGTCGCGGCTGGGCATGGCGATGCCACCTTGCAGCAGGTAGGCCATGTTGCGCGAAGAATCTTCCAGCCCCTGTGTCACGAACAGGCCGAACAGATGCTCGGTATGGAAGTTGGTGGCGTTGATCGGGTCGACGTCGGAGCGCATCTCGCTACCCAGCGCGCTGGCGAGATCGTCGCGAGTTTTAATCGCATCGATCCGCTCGAATGCGGGCTTGAGCGGAGTGAGGTCGAGCTTGTCGATGTTGGCCTCATTCATGTAGGCCGCGTAGTAGTCGGCGATCTTGCGCTCGTTGGAACCAGTTGCTGCGTGGCCTTGTGCCAGATTGCGGATCAGCTGCGAGGTCTGTTTCTCGGCGAGTTGGTAAACCTGCAGGAAGGTACCGGTGCCGGAGCGGTCGGCGGGGATCTGCGTGTTTTTCACCCAGACGCCGTTGGCGTAGTCGAAGAAGTTGTCGCCGGGTTTGACGGTGTGATCGACGCCTTTTAGATCGATGCCGATATCCGTGTGGCTCGCTTTGGCTGCTGGTACGCCGTCCGCGATGGCAGGCGTTACGGCCAGTGCGCAGGTACTGCTTACTAGCGCGGCGGAGAGAATCCATCTGAATCGCTGCATGGCGATCACCTTACAAGTGGGAACGAGTTCCCCACCTTAGCGGCCTGCAGGGGGCTTGTGAGCATGACTTTCGGGCTAGAAACCAGCCCTCTCCCCGGAGGGGAGAGGGCGTAAGAAGCAGCGTCAATGCCCTAACAGGCCAATCTCTGCCAATGCCTTTGGCGCATCGTTATCAAATCGCACGCGGTAATACGCATGTTGCCCCGGCTGGTGAATGGCGAAGGCTCGTGTTTGCAGCGCCCACGGGAAATGCTCATCCTTCCGCGTATCCAACACCGTCCAATGCTGCCCGTCATCGGACGCTTCCAACGTCCAGCTTGATGGTGCCGCTGCGTGCTTCGCTGAAGTCAGCGTATACATCGCCACCGTATGCGGTTGCGGGAAATGCCAGCTCACCATGGGATGCGCGGCGGGCAACTGCGCTTCAGTATCACTGGTGTGATCGAACAGTTTGTCGAGATCGGCGATGACCGGTTCGTTGCCAGGCTCACCTTGTCCCGGACCGACGAGATCATGCATCGGTGCAGGTTTGCCGCTAGTTGTCAGCGAAGGCGGCAAGTCCTGCTCGTCACTGCCCCAGGTCGAAGGCTTCGGCCCCATCACGAAATCCAGCGTGGCACCTTGTTCGAGCAGTTCGTGCGGCAAGGTGAGCTTGCTCCACGGCCGGCCATTGACGCGCAGGCTTTGGATGTAGCGATTGGTGTCGCTCACATCCGGCGCATTGATGACGATGTGCTTGCCGTTTTCCAGGGCGATATCCATATGCGGGAAATACGGTGCGCCGATCACGTATTCCGGCGTACCCATGCGCAAGGGATAAAAGCCAGCGGCGCTGAACAGCCACCAGCCGGACATCTCGCCGTTGTCCTCGTCACCCACATAGCCCTGGCCGATGTCGCTGCCCAGGTACAGGCGCGAGAGCACATCGCGAATCTTGTCCTGGGCTTTCCACGGCTCGCCCGCGTAGTCATACATATAGATGATGTGGTGCGACGGCTGGTTGCTGTGGCCGTATTGGCCCATGCGCACGGCCTGTGCCTCGCGCATTTCGTGGATCGGTTCGCCGTAGCCGCCGACGTGGTAGACGCCGGGCGTGGTGAAGAACTGGTCCAGCTTGGCGGCGAGTGCTGCGCGTCCGCCATACAGCGCAGCGAGACCGGCACCATCCTGTGGCGAGTGGAAAGCCATGTTCCAGGCATCCGTTTCGGTGTAGTCGTCGCCCCAGCGCAGTGGATCGAAGTTCTGCTTCGTGTAACGCCAATGGCCTTGTGCATCGCGGGCGACGAAGAAGCCGATGTCCGGGTTGTAGAGGTTGGCGTAACCCAGCGCACGGTCGTGGAAGTAGCTGGCGTCCTCTGCGTAGTTGGCTTGATAGGGATCTTGCGCACCGCTGCGCGCAGCGAGTGCGCTGGCCAGGTTGCCGATTGCAAAATCGGCGATATAGCCATCCATCGACCAGGAAAAGCCTTCCTTGATGGCATAGTCCGTATAACCGTTGAAGATCGAGCGTTGCAGACCTTTTCGCCCAGTGCCTTGGAGCGGGCTGACTACCGTCGCATCCTTCAATGCCGCCTTATAGAACGACTGCACGTCGAAGTTGTGCACGCCTTTCAGCCATGCATCGGCGAACGCCACATCGGCGCTGGTGCCAACCATCAGATCCGCATAACCCGGCGACGACCAGCGCGCGATCCAGCCACCGTCGCGGTATTCCTGCACGAAACCGTCGATGATCTCGCCGTCCTGTTTCGGCATCAGCAGCGCATAGGCCGGCCACACGGTGCGGTAGGTATCCCAGAAGCCGTTGTTGACGAACACCTTGCCGTCGACGATGTGCGCACCGGTCTGCGTAGGTGTGTCTTTGCCAACGGCAGGCGAGAATGGGCTGGCATAGCGATACGCCGGCTTGTCGGCCGTGCCGGTGTTCTCGTACGCCGAATTGGGGTACATGAACAGGCGATAGAGATTGGAATACAGCGTGACCAGCTCGCCGTGGCTGGCGCCTTGCACGTGCACGATGCCGAGCTGCTTGTCCCACACGTTCTGCGCACGTTCGCGCACATCGTCGAAGCTTTCCTGCGGTGCGATTTCCAGTGCCAGATTGTGCTTGGCCTGTTCCAGGCTGATCAACGAGGTGGCGATGCGCACGTTCACCGTTTTCGTCTTCGAGGTGTCGAAGCCGAGCCAGGCGGTGACGTGATCGCGGCCTTCGCCGGTAAGTCGTCCGCTTTCAGTGACCGGTTGATCAACGGTGGCGTAGAAGAACAGACGTGTGGCGCCAGTGGAGAGCACGCTCTTCACATCGGAGTAGCCGCTGAAGCTGCGACGGGCGGGATCGAGCGTGATGCCGCCTTCATCCGTGCGATTGTCGAACACCAATTGCCCGCGCTTGCCGGGAAAGGTGAAGCGCAGCATGGCGGCGTGATCGGTGGGTGTCATCTCACCAACGATGCCGTTGTCGAATGTCACCTTGTAGTAATGCGCATGTGCGATCTCATGATCGTGGCTGAAACTGAGCGCGCGTTTTTCGCGGTTTGCACTCGGCGCGCCGTTGGTGACCGCCGCAGGCATCATCTGCAAGGTTTGCCGATCGCCCATCCAGGGGCTGGGCTCGTGTGAAAGTGAGAAGGCTTCGATGCGTGGCCGGTTGTTGGCATCGTTGCGCTGCTGGTACTGATACATCCAGTCCGAACCCGCATCGGTCACCGGCGTCCAGAAATTGAAACCGTGTGGCAGCGTGACCGCAGGAATGTTGTTGCCACGTGAGAAGGTGTAGCCGGAGTTGGTGCCACGCAGAATGTTTACATAGTCGCTGGGCCGTTCGTTCGCAGCGTACTCGGGGGCGGGTCCGATGCGCAGGTCGTCGAGAAAACCCTGGAAATTGGCCGCAGGGCCGTCATGCATCAGCACGATGCGGCGAATGCGTCGGCCTGCGGCGACTTTGCCCACATCGATCGTGAGCTTGTTCCATTGATTAACGTAAACCGTGCGGCTCTTGCCAAGCGCATTGGCGTTAGCAGCGATGCGGTGCTGGTCCTGTGCCAGGCTGCTGGAAAGGCGTGTACCGTCGTCGAACACGAGATCGATGGCGACATACGTGGAGGGATCATCGAGTCGATTCGCCACGATGCATGGAAACAGCAGATAGGAAAGCTGCGTCGTCGACTGGACCGGCAGATCCACGTTGAACAAGGTTGTTTCCTGCTTGCCGCCGATCTGCCCTTGGTAGTGCAGTGAGTGCAAGCCAGTGAAACCGACGCCCGGTTTGGCGCTGTATGCATCGTCCGTCGACGGGCCGCCGCCGACGTCCACGGTGAAACCCGCCTGGTTTGAAGCTGCCAGGGGTGCAGGCTGGCCGGTTTCGAAGGAGGTGTAGAACGCGCCGTTGCCATCGGCACTGACAACCGTGGTGCAGCAGGCAAGCGCGAGCAAAAGCAGTTTCTGCCGGGTAGAACGAGCAGTTGAGCCTGGCATCTGATGACCCCTGTTGACGATGCGTGGGAGCGATGAGGACACGCCAAAGGCTGGATTTGATCGATCTAAACAGGGGGTGTCAAACCGCAGCGCAGCATCCGTTGCAGTGCCTTGCGACGGGTATGTGCGCGTCGTGATGCCTATTTCTCCGGGCTCCGATCCCGTGGACGCATGTCATGTCGATTTCTACATTCCCTATTCGACGTACTAAAGAGCAAACTCTTACGATGCCCGCATCACCCTTATCCAAGGATGCACTAATGACTCACCCGCCCCACATCGCCATACATCCCGACCGCCGCTGGCTGGCACTCATCGTGCTCTGCCTGGGCGTACTGATGATCGTGTTGGACACGACGATCGTTAATGTGGCGCTGCCTTCCATCAAGGTCGATCTGGCATTTGGCGATACCGAGCTGGCCTGGGTGGTGAATGCCTATCTGCTTACCTATGGCGGATTCCTTTTGCTGGGTGGCCGACTGGGTGATCTTTATGGACACCGCCGCGTGTTCCTGATCGGCGTCGCCGCCTTCACGCTGGCTTCGCTGGCTTGCGGCCTTTCCACCACGCAGGCGGCATTGGTCATCGCGCGCGCCATACAGGGCTTGGGTGGCGCCGTGGTGACGGCGGTGGCGCTGTCATTGATCATGGATTTGTTCACCGATCCGCAGGATCGTGCCAAGGCGATGGGTGTGTACGGTTTCGTCTGCGCGGGTGGCGGCAGTCTTGGCGCCATGCTGGGCGGTGTGCTGACCAGCAGCTTGAGTTGGCACTGGGTGTTTCTGGTGAATCTGCCTATTGGTGTAAGCGTGGTGGTGGCTTCGCTGCGCCTGTTGCCGGCGGCGGTGGGAAACACGGCATCCAGGCATCTTGATGTGTGGGGCGCGGTGACGGTGACTGCTGCGCTGATGCTGGCCGTGTATGCCATCGTCAATGGCAATCAAATAGGTTGGCTGTCAGCGCGGACATTAGGGCAATTGGCCATCGCGCTGGTTTTGTTGCTGATCTTCTTCTGGTTGGAAGCGCGCGTGCATACGCCACTGATGCCACTGCGCTTGTTCCGCCTGCGCAATCTGATGGTGGCCAATCTGGTCGGCGTGCTGTGGGCGGCAGCGATGTTCGCCTGGTTTTTCCTGTCTGCGTTGTATATGCAATTGGTACTTGGCTATGGGCCGATGGAAGTGGGCCTCGCCTTCTTGCCGGCCAACTTGATCATGGCGGTGTTTTCGTTGGGGCTTTCGGCCAAATTGGTCATGCGTTTTGGGATTCGCCGGCCATTGGTGGCCGGTCTTGTGTTTGCGGCATGTGGCTTGCTGCTCTTTTCGCATGCCTCGGTACATGGCCATTTTCTGACCGACATCTTGCCTGGCATGGTGCTGCTTGGCATTGGCGCTGGTGTCGCTTTCAATCCGGTGTTGCTGGCCGCGATGAGCGATGTGGGGCCTTCGGAGTCCGGATTGGCGTCAGGTGTCGTGAACACTGCGTTCATGATGGGCGGCTCGCTAGGGCTGGCGGTGCTGGCCAGCTTGGCGGCAGCGCGCACGCAGGCTGCCGAAACGGCGAACGGCACGAACATGCTGGCGTTGACCTCGGGTTATCAGTTGGCGTTCCTGGTGGGCGCCTGTTTTGCCATGCTGGGTGCGTTGGCTGCAGCACTGCTTTTGCGTACTTCACAAGCGGCACAGGCTGAGCAGGCTACCGCCATGCATTGATAGCGATGCCATGCTTCATTAAATAAGTAAAACCTGAGCGAAACGGACAACTTTCGCGTACATGTATCCGGTGTCGGTGGTGAATCGTCCCACGGCCAGTACTTTCGTATTTTTCTCATCCCTTCGTCCGACTCTTCACGAAACAATCCTACGTCGAACGGTCCGAAGCAACGCAACGGTGTTTGCTTCGGGCCGTATGGCCTGTGCGGCCGATTCGAGCGAGAGCAAATGATTGGGGTGGCTATCTAAGCGATGGAATGTCTGTGTCACACCATGAAAGGCAACCATGCCTTTCCAGTTTGACGCGTCCGTCCGTGCCCGCAGGCTGATGAATCCATCGGTGCTCACAGGTTTGCCTGCTGAGCGATGACTCCTGACCAAAAGGTTTTTCCGGGAACGGCGATGAAGACTTCGGAAAACAATGCCAAACGCATGTTGACCAAGGCCGCCGCCTTTCCGTTCGGTGCCGGGTGCCGGCGCGCGGTCAACTTGCCTGTGTGCAGCATCAGTGCAGTGACGTTGATGTGCACGAGCCTAGTGGCGTGTGGCTATCTCGCGCCGGACAAGGCGAGATCGCACGCAAGAGTATCCGCTTCGGAAATCGCTGCGACGACGCCCGATGAGTCAAGCGCGAATGTGCGGAATACGCGGGACGAAGCACCGGTCACCCAGCCAATACCTACCTATCCATTGGCTGCGCCGGCGCAAGCGAAACCCAGCGTGCATGGAGTAAGCGCGACGTCGGTCGGAACCAGCGAAAAGCTTCCAGAACCGTCGCTCCATCGCGTCATAGGCGACGCCACGGTTTTTCTACCATCGCTGATCGATGACACGTTGGCTTCCGCCGATGACCATGCCGGCAGCAGTAATGCTTCGGCACCTTCCATACAACCCGTCGAAGCGGCCGCCTTTGACGAAAGCAACAATCGGATCTGGCTTGTTGCCATCATTGCCTTGATCGCCGCAGGTGGCGCGGGCCTCGATCGTTATCGTAAGTGGCGTGTGACGACACGCCGTCGACAAAAGGCCGACTACGGTAATGAGACGTGCATCCAAGATGTTGTTCGCCAGCCCGAGCAGGAAGGGGATCAAGCCATGGTCTCGGCTCCATTCGAACACGACGTACCATCGACACCTACGCCTGTGGTACTTGCCGACGACGAAACGGCCAGCGCCGGAACCGGACCGGTGCAGTTTTCATGGCTGCATTGGTACTACCAGCCGGGTAAATTCGATGCTCCCGAGCAGTGGGCGATGGAGTCACCGGTCGACTTTCTTCCGCCGTCGCTCGCAGAGCAAACCGTGCACGAAGCGGACGACGCACTCCTCGTTGCCGATGTGGCGGTAAAAGAAGAAGTGCTTGTTCACGAGCAGAGCGCTGATATGCCGGTGCCGGTGTTGACGACCAGCGACGATCCGCTGTCGCAGCTGTTGGATCAACTGGAGCGCATCGCGCTGCGCGAATCCGATGATATTTCCGCGCTCCTGATCGAACGTGGCAATGATTTGCCGGAAGTAATCTGCACTACCGGCGAACCCGTTTCGCACGATGTTCTGCTGGCTTGGGAAAGCATGCTGCGACAGGCCATACCTGACGCACAATCGCTAACCTTGCCGTGGCTGCTGGTCAGCACCCTCTTGCTGCGTGCCGATGATGCAAGCCATCGCGATGCCGACGCGTTGTACGCGGAAGCAGAAGAGTGGATCGGGCTTAGCATGACCGCCGACCACGAGCGGACTGCAAGGTGGCAGGCACGGCTGATCGACATTGACCTTCGTCGCGTCAAGCGGCAGAAAGGCGCGGCGCGTCTGCTCTCGTTGCGCAGCATGCAGTCGGAATATGCGCAACAGCTCGTGCAAGGTGAACCAGCAACTCTGTTCGCATGGATCGATGTGCTTATGTTCTGGGCGCAATGCCAATTCGGTGACGCCGCGCTTGCACGGTATACCGAAGCGGAGTCGATCTGCCTGCGTTTGAGCGAAGTGTCGGCCAGTACTGATGCTGCACAGCGGCGTCGTGCCGAACTGCTTCGTCAGCGCGCGGCGATCGAGCAAGGAGGGTCGCGATTGAGCAGTCTGGACACGGCACAAGCGCTGGTCGATGCCCTCTACGAGCGCGTGCCGAGCGCGGACAACGCGCTGGCCGTGGCCGTCATAGCGCTCGCCCGCGGTAACGTGCTGCCGCCGGAACAAGCCAAGGGAGCCTATTCGCATGCCCTGATGCATGCCTTCATGGCCGAAGGCGAGCCGCGTCTGCGTGCAGAAAGCATGCAATGCCGACTCGCCGTGCAGTGGGCGTATGAGAGCTTGCCAGGCATGGCGGTGCAAAGCGACGTTGCCATCGCCCTCGCAGGGCGGCTCGAGGCCATGCACGTCCGACATCCAGACACCTTGCAGCGCATGGCACAAACCTATTTGCGCCATGCCGATTTCGCGCGTACCTGCGAGCTTTGCGAGAGCGCTTGGCGCGATGGTTGTGCGACGCCGGCGTTGATCGCCATCTGGCAGGAAGCGTGCCGGCAGTGGGGAACGGCGTCCGCTTTACCGCAGCAGCTCGCCGCCCGGCAACAGACGATGAGGCACCTCAGCATCGCCAGCGCCACGTGCTAGCTCTTCCATCATCTTCATCACTTACTAGAGGTTTTCAATATGAATACGAAAAAGAAGCAATCTGACTCGTCGTCGCGGTTGTGGAACACGCGCTACGGCATGATGACGTCCATTGCGCCGAAGGGGCCGGCGGCACGCTCGCTGCAGCGCTACGGCGAATGGGCTGAGCAGGAACTCAATCTGCTGAGCGGCTTGATCGAGGACGGACAGAGCGTGCTGGAGTTCGGCGGCGAATACGGTGCACACACACTGTGGTTTGCGCAGGCCGTGGGCGAGCAGGGCGCGGTGCACGTGGCCGAGCCGCGCCGTCTGCCGTTCCAGCAGCTATGTGCGAATGTCGCCATCAATCAGCTCACCAATGTGTACACGCATTCGTGCTGGTTGGGTCGCGCCGCGGCGCAGGTGTCATTGTCCTCGCTGCCCGGAGGTGTAGTCCAGGCTGGCGAGCAGGATGAAATGGTCACCACGGCCACCGTCGACAGCCTCGAGCTGGAAAGCCTGCATCTACTCAAGCTCAACGTGCCGGGCAGCCTGATCGATCTGCTGCTGGGCGCCGCCGAAACCATCCGCAAGCATCGCCCGATCATCTATTACCGTCTTTCTGGCATCGAGCAGGTGGAGGCGGAGGTACAGGCGATCAAGGAGCTGGGTTATCGTTGCTGGTCTCACACGCCTTACCTGTATAACGCCGACAATCATGCGGGCGAGAGTGCCAATATCTTTCCAGGCTGTGTGCATCAGAATGTGATTGCATCGCCGGTAGAAAATCGCTTCGAACTTGAGCAGCGCTTTGAGCTCTGAAGCGCAGCAGCACTCGTCGGCTGGGATGACGATCGTGGGTTGGGTTACCCCGGATCAAGTCCGGGATAACCCAACCCACGCTTGGCGCGGTGAATTCTATTTTTCGATGCGGTAATTGATGCTCGCGCGATTGAAGTCGGTAGCGTTTTGCGCTTCAAAGTTCCAGCGTCGGCTCAAGCGATAGCGCAAGGTAATGACCTGGCCCGGCTCGAACAGTCCGATGCCGTAGCTGAGATAGAGGCGCGGCGACAGGTATTTGCCAACGGTGAAGGCAGAGCTGCCGTTCAAAGCATCGCTGCTGCTGACGCCGATGTCCTCGATGCCCAACTTGCTGCCGATACTCTTGGCCAGCAGATTGCCAGTAGCCGAACCGAGCGCTTGCGCAGCCGCGTTCACCATATTGCTTTCGCCGCCGCTGCTGACTTGCGAGATGGGCTTGCCGGTAATCAGATAGGAAAGCGCATCGGATTGATCCATCGTCGGGTTGGAGAACACGGTGAGAACAGGTCGCTGCGCGGTGCCGTTGATCTGCAAGCCCACTTGTTGGCCTTCGTTGATGGTGGCGTTGGGCTGCAGGCTACGTATCGCCTTGATGTTGAGACCGGGGTTGTCGATCGGCGTGCTGGCGAACAGTAGTTGACCTTGCTGGATTTGCAGGTTTTGTCCGTACGCTTTGTAGGTTCCGTTAACAGTCACTTGGCCTTGACCCGTGGTGGCTCGGCCGGGACGTTCGTCGACGGTAATGACGCCGCCAAGCTGCCCGTCCAGTCCCATGCCGACAAGATGAGCATGTCTGCCGAGATCGACCTTGATCGATGCATGGATGGGCGTCGAACCACTGTTGGCAGCAGGTTGTGGCTCGTCTACGACGACCACGTCAGATGATGCCTTGTTCGTGCCGCTGCCTGGCAGTTTGTCGAGATTTACGTCGGCGCTGTCCAGCTGCACGGAACCGGTAGCCTGGAGGCCTTGTGCGTCATGGCGCAGGAGCAGGTCGGGCGTGAGTACGACTTTCGCAGCAGGGATATCGATGACGGTTACACCACTGCCTTTCAGGGTGATCGCGGTAGGGGTTTGGGTATCCAACCCTGCGGTGCCATTGATGGCGAGCTTGCCTTTGCCGGATTGGACGTTGCCGTCGATGCTTAGTACTCGCGCGTCGTTCGTGCTCGCGACGATGCGGCCATCGGTAAGCTTCAGGCCTGCATCCGGCACTTCGGCGGCAAAGCCATCGACGGTAGCCTGCCCTGTGATGTCCGGCGTGGACAGTGTGCCACCGAGTTTGAAATTGCCGTCGACGCGTCCCTTCACACTGGCGAGTTCGTCCGTGAACAGGCCGATGAAAGCGAGATCTTCCAGGCGCAGGCCGACTTGGCCACTGAGTGCCTGTTGCTTGCCCGCGATGGCTACCTGGCCATCCAGACGTCCATTTCCATTGATCGATGCATGCACGGTCGCTTGTTGGTTGTCCGGCGCGAGCGTGGCATTCACCGCCAGATCTTTATAAGACAGCAATGGCTGATCAGGATGCTCGTTGTAAGTCATGCGGCCTTGTGCCGAAGTGATCGATGCATTGCCAGTTAGCGCACCTGCCGCGGTGCGTCGAATCTTGCCAAAACCTTCCAGCGTGCCATCGGCGCTGACGGGCATGTCGGTACTGCCGGCAGCGCTGGCGATCAAGGCGAGCGGCACGGCTTGCAGACGATAGCCGGCATCGAGATTGCCAGCCTTGTCCAGATTGCCGTTGACGCAAAGCAGCGGCTCGCCGGCGGTAAGGCATAGCTCACCAAGGCTGGCGCTGCCGTTGTTCCATCCCAGTTGCGTGGCCTGCTGCAAATGCCAGCGCGGCAAACCTTGCACATCCAGCGTGAGCGAGGAGAGCGTGCCGTTCCAGTTGCTGCCTTTCAATACACCGTTCAGCGCCAGCGACGTGGACAGCGGCGTGCCTTGCATATCCAGCGTGAGTTCGTGCTGGGCGGAGGTGCCTTGCCCATTCAAGTGAATCTGCTTGAATGCCATGCCACCAAGTTCAGCCCCGGCGGCATGCAATTGCAGTTTGCCGCCAATGCTGCTGATGTCGGGTATGTCGGCTTGCAACTGCAGTTGTTGCGCGCGCTGGTTATCCCAGGCCAGCGACTGGCCTTGCAGCGTGCCGCTGATCGCCAGTTTGGGATATTTGCCCAGTGCACGGAATTGTCCGTTGAGCGCGCCCGTCGCTTGCGGCAGCCAATCGTTCAACGAGGCGATGGCCAGTGTGATATTCGCGTCGTTGCTTTCACCCGGACGTGCTTGCAACTTCACCGTGCTTTGGCCGGAGGCAAGGTCGAGCGTGCCATCCACGACTTGATTGGGTAATAGATGCAGATGGCCGGTGCCACGCAACTGCCGTTGGCGGAGTTGTCCGTCGAGCTTGCGCAGTTCAAGCGTTGCATCCGGGCCGGTTTTGGCAAGCTTGCCTTGCGTGGTGAAATCGGCATCCAGCGATCCTGGCCAGCCGGCCAGCAGTTGGCCAGGGTCGAATTTGCTGGCGTTGGCCTGCAATTGCCAGGCAAGGTCAGGCTGCAGGGTGAGTGTGCCCCGCGCGGTAAAGTTGCCTTGCGGTTGCAGCACACTCAACGTGTGCAATTGAATCTGCTGCGCTGTTCCGTCCAGGTTGAGCGCTAGTTTTGCGAGCTTGCCGGGTGGGCCGATCGCTACGTCGCCCTGGGCGTGATACGCGTCAGCACTGCCTTTGGCCGCAAGCCGTCCTTCGCTGGCGAGTACTTGCCCTGCCAGGTCCGCTGGCAATTCGACACCCTTCCAGTCAACGGCGAGATCCGCACTCACCGGCTTTGCATCGAGCTGGACCGTGCCGGCGGCATGAACCGTGCCCTTGATCTGTGGCGAAGCGATCTGCAGTTGTTGCAAGCTCAGCTGCTTGAAATCCTTGTCGAAGCTGGCCTGTATCGGTTGCAACATCACCTGGTATTGGTTGAGATCGAGTTGACCGGTCAACGTGCCACCTTGCTGATCGCCGCTGCCTTGCAGGTTAGCGCCCAGCCGTGTGATCGAGCTGCTGCCAAGCAGGAGCTTGGGGTCGAAGGGGGGCGCGTCGAGCTTGGCCGTCCATGCATTGTTTTTGCGCTGGTCCAGGTCGAGCTGCAATTGCGCGTCCATGGGCTGGGTCAGGATCAGATGCAACTGCGCATTGCGGCCGTTGCCTTGGGCGTCGAGCGTGCCGGCGTATTCGACGTCGCTGATCTTCCATGCCACCTCGGCATGGCCTTTGCCGCGATAACGGCGACCGACACTGAGCTGACCGATGAGATCAACATGGCCATCGGGTGCCCACAAGGCTAGCTTGTTTACCTCGAAGCCGCCGTTGGTCCAATTACCGGCAAGGTCGAGCTGGTCAGCGGCGAATAGCGGCTTACCGTCTTCCTTGATCGTTACAGGGCCGATGTGCACGCGATCCAGTACCAGCGCGATCGGCGGTTTCAGCGAGAAGCCGCTGGACGACGATGTGTTTTGCTCCGAGACGGGTAATGCAACGTCCACGCGGTCTACACGCAGGTCGACAACGTGCAGGCGCTTGTAGAGCAGGGCAGTGATATTCCAGTTCAGATGCGTGTGCGCGATGGTGACATCTGTGCCCTTGCCGTCGTCGTAGCGCAGCAGCGCGATGTCGATCGGGCCGATCAGACGTCCTTCCGCCTGCTGCACTTGCAGCGCACCGTGCATGAGGCCTTGCACTTGTCCCAATGCGAAGCGCAAACCCGAGCCGGTGCATAGCAACCAGCCCAGGCCGCCTGCTACAAGCACAACAAAGGCGAAGGCAATGATGCCGATTACACGCAACCAGCGGCGACGAGAGCGAGGAGGTGTGGGTTGTGTCGTATTCATATCGTCCACCTCACAGATCCGGGCCGATCACGAGGTGCAGTTCCACGCCGTGGCGTTGTGCATCATTGATGGGCGTGCCCACGTCCACGCGAATCATGCCCACCGGCGAACGCCAGCGTACGCCGATGCCCGTGCCGATTTTGGGATGAACGTTGGTGCCGTTGAACGCATTGCCGGCGTCGACGAAGGTGGCGATACCCCAGCGCGGTGTGAAGTAGTGCTCGATGGTGGCGCTGCCGATCACCAGGCTGTTGCCGCCGATCACACGGCCATAGGTGTTTTCCGGGCCGATGCCCTGGAACGGATAGCCGCGAATGGATTGGTCGCCGCCGGCGAAGAAGCGCAATTGCGGCGGTAGTGCATCGAAATGATTGGTCCACACGTGTCCGAGGTCACCGCGCAGGATCAGACGATTGGTACGCCAGAACGAACGGATCCATTTGCCACTGGCCGTGATTTCGCTGAAGCGTGCGGTGGAAAGCAGATCGTTGGCGGTGCTGCGCGCATCAAAATTCAGCGACCAACCACGATGCACGAAGTCAAAATTGTCCGCGACCTTCCGGCTCAGCGAGCCTTCGGCATAGAACAGCGTACTGTGACCGTGTTCCACACCTGGGGTGCTTTCCGGTTCGTTCGGCGTCTTGCCGACATCGAACGAGCCGGTAAGCGCGTGCACGCCCACCGTGCGCACCCATTCGTGCCAGAGTTCACTTTCGTTGGCGACCAGCTCGAGCGTGCGTGATTGCGAGGTGACCGTGTTCGCATCGCGGAACGTGGCGCCGAAGTTGAGGCTGCGTTGATTGTCGCCCGGGAGCGGAATGGTGTATTGGCTGGAGAGCGTTTTCAGCCGCTGTGCCAGCACAATGTCGTTCTTCCACTTGTGGCCGTAGCTGTTCACCCAACGATATTCCACGCCACCACGTACGCCAACGCCGGTGTCCGTGCCGACGAACAAGCCGGTGGTGTAGATCCTGCGTTTGGCGGGTGCCAGTTCCACCTTGATATCGACGACGCCATCTTTCGCCTTGTCGGTTTCGGGGATGACGTTGACCACCGAAAAATAGTCCGCGCTATTGAGTGCTTGCTGCAAGCTCAGCAGTTGGTTCTGATCGAAGTAGTCGCCGGTCTTGAAGGGCACGTAGCGTTGCAGGAAATTCGGCTGGAACTGCGAGCCTTCAAACTGCACCTGGCCATAGCGGTAACGACGCCCTACATCCCAAGCCAGGTGGATGGCAGCGCTGCGCTCGCCGCGATTCACCTCGACGCGACGGACGGTGAGTTTCGCGTCGAGATAGCCGTTGGCCGTGAGCGCGTTGTTCAAGGCATCGCGCGCGGCATCGTAGCCGGCGTCGTCCAGACGCTGGCCTTTGAGTTTCTCGATGCCGCGGCGAGCATCGCGGATCGGCTTCAGCGCGGCAGCAGCGGGATCGAGCTTGACGTCGATGGACGTGACTTTTACGGGTTCGCCGGGGGTTACATGCAGGCTGATGCGCCAGTCCTTGCCGGCCTGCACGATTTTTCCGGTGATATGCGCGTCGTAGTAGCCATACGGGCGCAGTGCAGCGCCGGCCTCGGCATCCGCACGATCGTAGAGGCGATGTACCTGCGCTTCGCTGACATCGCGCGCAGCATATTGCGAGAGGCTTACGCCTGCGACGACCGCGGCTTTGAGCGGATCATTCACGCCATCCACAACAAGCTGCACCCCCGCGTGGCTCAGCGCGGGAACAAGCAATAGCAGGAGCAGGCTCAGATAGCGGTGAATCTGACGCATGCGGTAGGGTTCCATCCTGGATTGAGCATCGCAAGTGGCAGCTTAGCGAGCTGGGCGTGCACCGCGCATTAAGGCTGTTCTTATTTTGCGGTGCGTATCGTCCGTAGGTTGGGGTGCAAACCCCAACATCGTGCCGCTCACGTGGATGGCAATGTTGGGGTTTGCACCCCAACCTACGGGTCAGCCGGTCTTGTCACCTGATTTGTGCGCGATCCATGCACCCGCCAGCGCCGAGAAGTACGGAATCGACTGTGCGGCCAGGATGAACATCCACAACCGGCCTTCGGTGAAGTGAGCGGCCGTGCTCTTGGCCATGCCGATGATGCACAGCATGAGTGCGATGAACATAAACATTTCCTCGCGCACCGGGGTAAAGGCAGCGAAGTTGCTACCACCCAGGCGTCGGCTCTTGGCGGTGACCACGAACGAGGTTTTCTCACGCGTCAGGCCATGCAGAATGCCGCGCGCGATGGCATGGCTGAGGCTCATGCTGGCGAGCGAGGCCATGATGATGTCGTACCAGCCGCAGGGTACGCGCGCGCGGTACAACACGACACCGAAGATGGCCTTGGCGAAGAAGAAGCCGATGATCGGAATCAGGAACAGTTGCATCGGCAAGCTGAAAACCTGTGGCAGGCCGACCATGCCCGCGGTCCAGAAGATCGCCATCAGTGTGAAGAGCAAGTGCAGCGCATCGGCGAACCAGCTGAACCAGCCGGTGAGAAAGTGGAAACGCTGGCCACCGCTGAGCGGCCCCTTCTTCGTCATCCAGTTCCAGCGGCCCTTGAGGATCTGCATGGCACCGAAGGCCCAGCGGTAGCGCTGGCTCTTGTATGCCTTGAAGTCGGCCGGGGTGAGGCCTTTGCCCATCAGCTCATCGACATAGACCAGTTCGTAGCCGGCGTGCATCAGGCGCAGGCCGAGTTCGGCGTCTTCGCAGATGGTCCATTCCGACCAGCCGCCCGTACCTTCCAGTGCCGAGCGACGCACCATGGTCATGGTGCCGTGCTGGATGATCGCGTTGCGCTCGTTGCGATGATGCATACCGATGCGGAAGAAGCCGTCGTATTCCCATGCGGTCATGCGGCGGAAGCGGTTTTGCTCGAAATCGCGATGCGCCTGCGGGCACTGCACCACGGCCACTTTGGGGTCGTGGAAGTAACCGGTGAGCGTACTGAGCCAGTCCTTGCGTACCACGTAGTCGGCATCGATCACCGCCACCACATCGGCCTTCGGGCTGGTTTCCTTCAGGCCGAAATTCAGCGCGCCCGCTTTGAAGCCGGGCCATGGCTCCAGGTGGAAGAAGCGGAACTTGGACCCGAGCTTTTCGCAGTATTCCTGCACTGGCTGCCAGATCGCCGGGTCCTTGGTGTTGTTGTCGATCACCAGCACTTCGTAATTCTCATACTCGAGCGCGGCCAGCGAATCGAGCGTGATGATCACCATTTCCGGCGGCTCGTTGTAGCAAGCCAGATGGATGGAAACGAAGGGCTGCTGGTCGACGGGGTCGGGAGACCGCAGGGCGGCATGGCGCACCCATTGACGCCGCCACAACACTTCCGTGAACTCGAAGCCATTGATGAGCAGGATCGCCAGGATCGCCACCTGCGCGGGGAACAGCAGCACCAACATGCTCCAGTCCACCCAGCTCAGATAGAAATTGAACGGCAGCGTCACCGACCACACGATCAGGCCGCAGGCGAGCTGGATCAACACGTCGAAGAACAGCCGGCCCATCAGCTTGAAGCGCTGGAAGCGGATGCCGAACCAGATCATCGGGATGATCGCCAGCAAACTGGCGGCTATCGCCTTCCACGGCCAGCCGGTGTCTTCCGTTACCGGGCCGGTGAAGGGGAACTTGAGCTGGCGATCAGCGTTGAACACGCCCCAGTAGGCGCCGGTGCGGCCTTCGCCCAGGCCTTCCTTCCATGGTTGATCGAAGGCTTCGAACAGGTAGTAGTCGACGTTGTTGCGCTTGGCCCAGATCAGCCATTGGCGGTCGAAGATGGCTTCGTTGGAGATGGATGGATAGGCGCGTTCGCGGCGGTCGCCGTTGGAAGGCCAGCCGATCTCACCAACCACCACATGTTTGTTGGGAAAACGTTGCTTGATCTGCAGATAAGCATCTTCGGCCTGCCTGACTGCGCCCTGGTCTTCTCCCCGGAATGGCGCGGCCACCGTCACGCCGTTCCAAAAGGGGAACAGGTGGATGGTGATGTAATCCACGTGATCGGCCAGTTCCGGGTACTTCAGCCAGATATAGTCGGGCTCGGCGATCGACACCGGCTGGCGGATATGCGCGCGCGCGCGGTCGAGATACGTGATGACCTTGTCGACGGGCAGGTCGTTGCGGAACAGCGCCTCGTTGCCTACCGTCACGCGCTCGATGGTGTCCGGATAACGTCGCGCCAGGGCGATCAGCGTCTCCAGCTCCTTCTCGTTGTTCTCCAGGCGGGTGTCGATCTCCGCGCCGACCATCACCTTCAGCCCCTCTTTTTGGGCCAGGCGGAACACCTGCGGATTCACCAGGGTGGAGTAGGTGCGGATGCGGCCGGTGTACTGGTGCAGCAGCTTCAGGTCGCTGGCGATCTCGTCGTCGCTGGGATAGCTCTGGTTGAACGGGTTCTGGTAGCGCTGGAACAGCGATACGGAGAAGCCGTTGATCTGCCCGTGCCAGTCCTCCGGACCATGCGGAAGGTTGCCCCACCACCACAGGCCGATGTTCAACGCGGCAACCACGAGCGCCAGCAGGATGGCAGCGATGATCGATAAGGGGCTGGATTTGGTTGGAGTGGGTCTGGCGCTCAAGAAAATCCCCGAAGTTCACCCCTTTCGAGGCGCATGAATCCTGCGGAGCTTAACCAATTCGCGGTAGGTGGCTCAATAAATTGCGGGTGGGGTGGTCAGGCCGAGGTCAGGGCAGGGTGGCGCAAGAGTCGTACACCGCCTCGTGCCCTTGTCGGCAAGGACACGAGGATGGCCAGGTCGGGAGCGGGGCGTCGCGTTGGCTTGCTGCCGTGGGCGCGGGGTTTTCCCGAATGCCATGAGCTTGCAAGCGAGCCGCCATGCCGTTCATCACTTCATACTTTTTATTCATGCGTGCAAGTGAATGAAACGCATTTGGACGTCCATTCGTCTACCTGCGCTGCAACCGGAAATGCCGATCGGCTCGCCGGCCGCTATCTTCCTTGCACGGCAAGCAAGGGAACGCCAGTCCGGCATTACTTCAGCAAAGAGCGCAACATCCACGCAGTCTTTTCGTGTGCCTTCAGGCGGCCAGTGGCCATGTCCATGGTGCCTTCATCGCCGGCGCCGTCGGCTGCCTTGATCACCTCGCGCGAGGTGGCTGCGGCAATCTCGTGGCCGGTCCCCAACTGGGTCACCATCTCTTTCCAATCCGGCACGCCGGACTCTTCCTGGATGGTGGTGAGCTTGCCGAATTGGCTGTAGGAGCCCGGTGCGAACACGTCCAGTACGCGAATGCGTTCGGCCACTTCATCGGCCGCCAGCCACAGCTCGTTGTACTGGGTCTCGAACATGGTGTGCAGGCTGTTGAAGTGCGGGCCAGTCACGTTCCAGTGAAAGCTGTGGGTTTTCAGGTAGAGCGAGTAGGTATCTGCCAGCAGCTTGGAAAGTTGCCTGGCGATGACTTCGCGATCCTGCTCGGCGATGCCGATCTGGGTGTCCATGATGCACTCCTTATTTATCGAACCTGCGATCGAGGTTAGCCAACGGCACGTAGCGGTGGAAATGAATAATGCAGATGCCGGTGATAGATACGGGCTATCATGTGCGGCTCCATGAGCGATACGAAGCCCGACACTCCCCCCACTTCGCCGGAAAGCCGCCTGCGTGCGCTGCGCCAGTCGCTGGACATGGTTTCCAGCCGTGACTTCGGCCGGCTGCTGGGCCGCTGGCGCGGCCTGTCGCGTCGTCCGGATGCGAAGAAGCTGGATGCGCTGGCAACCGATATTGCCGCCTCGGCCGAGCGTAGGCAGCGGCGTGCGCAGAGCAAGCCGGACATCCGCCTGGACGAATCGCTACCGATCACCGCGCGCGCCGATGAGATCGTCAAGCTTATCCGCGAGCATCAAGTGGTGGTGATTGCGGGCGAAACCGGTTCGGGTAAAACCACGCAGCTGCCGAAGCTGTGTCTGGCGGCAGGGCGTGGCGAAGCGGGCATGATCGGCTGCACGCAGCCGCGCCGCCTGGCCGCACGCTCGGTCGCACGTCGGGTGGCGGAAGAACTGGGCACGCAGCTGGGTGACAAGGTCGGTTTCCAGGTGCGCTTTACCGATCAGGTTTCCGAGCAAAGCCTGGTCAAGTTCATGACCGATGGCATCTTGCTGGCCGAAACGCAGAACGATCCGTGGTTGTCCTCGTACGACACCATCATCATCGACGAGGCGCACGAACGCAGTCTCAACATCGATTTCTTGCTTGGGTATCTGAAGCGCCTGGTTGTCCGGCGGCCGGAGCTGAAAATCATCGTCACGTCCGCCACCATCGATACCGCGCGCTTCGCCGAACACTTCGGCAACGCACCGGTGGTCTCGGTGGAAGGGCGTACCTATCCGGTGGAAGTACGTTGGCGTGCCGTGGACGAGATGGCAGCGCGTCGCAATCAGCGCAACAGCGAATGGCAGCAGGGCAGTGCGGAACACATCGCCGCGGTATTGGATGAAATTACGCACGACGATCCGCTTGGTGATGTGCTGGTGTTCATGCCTGGCGAGCGCGAGATCCGTGATGCGCATCTGATGTTGTCACGGCGGCAATACCGTGAAACGGAAATCATGCCGTTGTATGCGCGTCTGTCTGCGACCGATCAGGACCGCGTGTTCAAGCCCGGGCCGAAGCGTCGCGTGGTGCTGGCCACCAACGTGGCGGAAACCTCGCTTACCGTGCCGCGCATCCGCTATGTGATCGATACCGGCACCGCGCGCGTGAAGCGTTATAGCCAGCGCAGCCAGCTGGAGCGCTTGCACGTGGAGCCGGTTTCGCAAGCGGCAGCCGATCAGCGTAAAGGACGCTGTGGACGTGTCGGTCCCGGTGTCTGCTACCGCTTGTATGACGAAGCCGATTACGCCTCGCGTACGGCTTACACCGATCCGGAGCTGCTGCGTTCCTCACTCGCCAATGTGATTCTGCGCATGCTATCGTTGCAGTTGGGCGAGGTCGATGAATTTCCATTCCTCGAATCGCCTGATCCGCGCGTCGTAGCGGATGGTTATCGCCGCCTCGCCGAAATCAGCGCCATTGATGAAAGGCGCCAGCTCACCCAGATCGGCCGAACGCTGGCTCGCCTGCCGATCGACGTGCAACTGGCGCGCATGCTGGTCGAAGCGCACACACTGGGTAGTCTGCGCGAATTGCTGGTGGTGGTGGCCTTTCTCAGCATCCAGGACCCGCGCGAACGTCCCGCTGATGCACGCCAGCAGGCGGATGCGGCGCATGCGGCGTTTGCCGATCCCAAGTCGGATGTCATCGGTGTCTTGAACCTGTGGCGCGAATACGACAGTGCACATGAAGAGCTGACACAGTCGAAGTTGCGTGACTGGTGTTCGCGGCATTTTTTGAGTTTCTTGCGGATGCGCGAGTGGCGCGAGTTGCATCGGCAGTTGCTGCTGGTGGTGCAGGAGCTTGGGTGGAAATTGGATGCCACGGGTTCTTCCCCCTCTCCTCTCCGGGGAGAAGGTGAGAGGACAAGCTCGCGCGGAGTCAAGTCCGTGCGCGAAAGGAGTCTTCAAAAGACTCGTACGGACGAAGCTTCCCGCAAGCCCCGCCCCGTCACCCCAGCCCTTTCTCCGGAGGGGAGTGAGAGCAGCGCCGAGCGGCAGTACGAAGCAGTACATCGCAGCCTGCTAGCCGGTCTCCCTACGCAAGCCGGTCACAAAGACGAAAAGGGCATCTACCGCAGCACCCGCGAACGCCGCTTCCAGGTGTTCCCTGGTTCGGCACTCGCCAAGACACCGCCGAATTGGCTCTTCGCCGCGCAAATCCTGGATATCGGTGGCCGCGTGTGGGGCATGATGTGCGCGCGCGTGGAGCCGCTGTGGATCGAACAGCAAGCTGCGCATCTCTTGCGCAGCACATGCCGCGATGCGCATTGGTCGCGCAAACGCGGCACCGTGGTGGCGTATGAACAAGTGAGCCTGTTTGGCCTGGTGCTGGTCGAACGTCGCCCGGTGACGTTCCAGAAGCAGGATCCCCCGCTTGCCCACGATATTTTTCTGCGCGAGGCACTCGCGCGCGGTGACATCGAAGCGCGCGCAGATTTCGTGCGCGCCAACCAGCGTGTAATGGACGACGCGCGCGGCATCGAAGCGCGCCAGCGTCGCGAAGGCTTGATCCGTCACGAAGACGAATTGGTGGATTTCTTCCGCGGCAAAATGCCGGAAGAGATCGCAAGCAGCCGTGCGCTGGATGCCTGGTACCGTCATGTGCGCCCTGCGGAACAGGCGGCGCTGCGCTGGTCGATTGACGATGTGATGGCCGGTGGCGCGGGTCTGGATCCAAAAGCGTTCCCGGCTTCGCTCGATGTCCCGCTGCAACGGTATCGCCTTGAATACCGCTTTGTGCCTGGCGATGAAGCCGATGGCGTCACCTTGCATCTACCGCTGGCGATGCTCAATGCCTTGCCGGCTGCTCGGTGCGAATGGCTGGTGCCTGGCTTGCTCGGCGACAAAGTGGCTGAGTTGATTCGCGGTTTGCCAAAAGCACTGCGCCGCAATTTTGTGCCAGCGCCGGATTTCGCGCGCGCGTTTGTCGAGGCGGAGGCGCCGCGCGATGAACCACTGGCGAAGGTGTTGGCAGCGTTTCTGCGCCGCACGACTGGCGTGGACATCGACGCAGGCGACTTCGCATCGATCGAACTCGCGTCGCACTTTGCCATGCGTTTTCGACTGCATGAGGAGAAAGGTCGCACGCTCGCTACGGGTCGAGACCTCGGCCAACTACGCCAGCAATGGGAGGGGCAGGCGCGCGAAGCGTTCTCGCGCAAGACCGACATTGAGCTCACGCGTGAGGACGTCACCAACTGGGATTTTGAAGAGATCCCTGAACAGGTGCGCTCCGAAGGTGGCTTGATGGCTTTCCCTGCGTTGGTCGATCTCGGTGAAGCCGTGGCGCTGCGCGTCTTCGAACGGCATGACGAAGCGCGGATGGCGCATGTCAAAGGTGTTGAACGCCTGCTACGTCATGCAATCGTCAGCGACGTCAAGCAAGCACGTCGCCGCTTGCCGATTTCCAATCCTATTTCCCTTAAATATGCGCCGCTTGGTAGCGTCGACAGCTTGCGCGAAGACTTGGTCGAAGGTGCTTTCGACGATCTGCTTGCCACGCAGCATATCAACGTGCGCAGCGCTGCCGAGTTCGACGTGCTGCGTACACATGTCGTACGCGAATTGTTTGCGGCTGCCGTGGAGCGTCTGAAGCTGGCCGAGCCGATCATCGAAGCGCAAGCCGAGATGAAGCCCTGGCTGCAGCCGCCGTTGATCGGCTTCGCCCGTGCGAGCTATGACGATCTGCGCGAACAACTTGACGGTATGCTAGCGCCAGGCTTTCTGCGCGAGCTGTCGACCTCGCGGCTTGCGCATTTCCCGCGCTACTTGAAAGCCATGCGCTTGCGTGCCGAACGTCTGCGTCAGGACCCGACAAAGGATCAGCAACGTATGTTGCAGGTGTTGCCGTATTGGCGCGAATACCTCAAGCATCGTGCCGCCGGCGATGAGGGCTTGGACGAATTGCGCTGGCTGATCGAGGAATGGCGAGTGTCGCTGTTTGCGCAGGAGTTGAAGACGGCCGAGCCGGTGTCGGTGAAGCGGTTGGCAAAGGCGCTCGAAGCGCTGTAGGTTGGGGTGCAAACCCAACACGGTAGACCTGTCATGGCGATGTTGGGGTTTGTACTCCAACCTGCATGCTCGATCGAGCGGTTGAGCTATGCTCATCCCATACGGTCGACAAACGAAGCACACATGGTTCACGCCACCACCACCGCAGGACACTTGGCGGCGTGGCAGTCACGGGCGGGCACACTGCCCCCGGTACTGGCCGACGCGCTGGCAGTGTGCGCGCAAAATGGCGTGAACGAGCACGAATGCGGCGACGTGTTGGACCTGCTGGCCATGCTTGGTTGCGATGCGCATACCCAGGCGTCCGCATTGTGGTTCGAAATCGGGCGCACGCATCCACTGGTGTGGGAGCAGCGCGCCGCGTCTTTGCCGGAGGAGTTGCAGCGTCTGGTCGCCGGCCAGATGGCCGCGGAACGCGTATGGGCATTGCATGCGCAGCGTCCGCCAGAGGGTGGTTCGGAGGGTTTGCGTCGCCTGTTGCTGGCGATCATTCGCGATGTGCGCGTGGTGTTTATCCTGCTATCACGGCAGTTGGCCCGCATGCGTGCTGCCGTCAACTTGCCAGAAGACGAGCGACAGGAACTGGGAAGGCTCACTCGCGACATCCACGCACCGCTCGCCAACCGTCTCGGTATCTGGCAACTAAAGTGGGAGCTGGAAGATATCGCCTTCCGCTACCTGCAACCGGATACCTACAGGCGCATTGCCAAGCTGTTGGACGAGCGCCGCAGCGACCGCGAACATTTCATCCGTGAATCGCTGTTTGAACTGGGTGAAGCGTTGCGCACGGCCGGCGTCAAGGCCGATCTTGCAGGACGCCCCAAGCACATCTACTCCATCTGGAAGAAGATGCAGCGCAAGGCGCTGGAGTTCTCCGATCTCTACGACATCCGCGCCGTGCGCATCCTGGTGGACAGCGTGGCTGACTGCTATGCCGCACTCGGCATCGTGCATGCCTTGTGGCCGCATCTGCCCGGCGAATTCGACGACTATGTGGCGCGGCCCAAGAGCAACGGTTACCGCTCGCTGCACACGGCGGTGATCGGCCCGCAGGGCAAGACGCTCGAAGTGCAGATCCGCACGCATGACATGCACCGTGCCAACGAGTTGGGCGTGGCCGCGCATTGGCGCTACAAGGAAGGTGGCAGCGGCGATGCGGATTTCGAGGCGAAGATCGCCTGGATGCGCAAGTTGCTGGAACCACGCAACGACGATGGCGAACTGGCTGCCGAGCTGCAGACGGAGCTGCTCGAAGATCGCGTCTACGTGTTGACGCCCAAAGGCGAAGTGGTCGACATGCCGCATGGTGCCACCGTGCTCGACTTCGCTTATCACGTGCATACCGAAGTGGGGCATCGTTGCCGCGGCGCCAAGGTCAACGGGCGCATCGTGCCGCTGACCCATCAGCCGCACAGCGGCGATCGCGTGGAAATTCTCACCACCAAGATTGCTGAACCGCGGCGTGATTGGCTGTCGCCGCATCATGGCTATCTGCATACCAGCCGCGCACGTGACAAGGTGCGTGCGTGGTTCCGGCGCAGCGCGCATGACGCCAATCTCGCGGCAGGCCGCGCCTTGCTCGAACGCGAACTGAAACGCCTGGCCTTGCCGGACGTGGACATTGCGAAGCTGCCGGCGCTGTTCCATCTGCAGACACTGGACGAATTGCTGGTCGGGCTCGCGCTGGGCGAAATCAGTCCGGGGCAAGTGGCGCGCGTATTACAGGAGTCGCAACAGCCATCCGAGCCGATTCCCAATGTCCCGGCCCCCGTGGCACGTCCCACCGTGTTCGACCACAGCGCCATCACCATCGAAGGAGTAGGCAACCTGCTCACCGTGCTGGCCAAGTGCTGCCAGCCGTTGCCCGGCGATCCGGTGCGCGGTTTCATCACGCGCACCAAGGGCGTTTCCGTGCACCGCGCCAATTGCGCCAGTCTGGCGCGGTTGGCCCGGCGCGATCCGGACCGGGTGATCGAGGTGAGCTGGGGCCAGGCCGACGCGCAGGCCTACGAGGTCACCATTCAGCTCAACGGCTACGATCGAAAGGGGTTGCAGAAGGATGTGGTGGGCGTGATCAGCAACGCCAACATCAACATCATTGCCTCCAACAGCCGGTTGTTCCCGCGTACTGGCGAGGTGGAGATGCGCTACACCCTGCGAGTGCGGGATTTCGAACAGCTGTCGACCCTGCTGGATCGGCTGGTGGCGTTGCCGAATGTGGTGGAAGCGCGCCGGGTGGGAGCGGGTTAGCCCCTGCTCCCTTTCCCCAGCGGGAAGAGGGAGTAAAGGTGCCTGAACGTAACTTTTCACCCCCGGCGCCTGTCATCCACGCAATGCTAAGCTGAACGCCTTGACCTGCCAGCTCACGAGCCATGAGCCGAAAGCGCGACCTGAACGACCCGGGCTACAACGGCAACGGCCGTACCGAACCCAAGCTGGGCAACCTGGATCAGCTGGACCGGCCGCAGGTGCCTGCGCCTGACGACGGCCTGCCACCGATCAAGGTGGAGCCCGCGTATCGCCGTGGCTCGACCGGCCCCAAGAGTCCTTATAAAAAGCCCAACTGGTTCCTGGCGGTGCTGATTGTCGTGCTGCTCGCGGTAATCGGCGGGCTGTGGTTCAACGAGAGCCGCTTGCGCAGCTTGGTGCCACGCACCGATTTCGACGATGTATTGCATCGCGCACAGGTGGCCTTGCAGCAAGGACATCTGGATGGCGCCGACGGCACCAGCGCGCGCGAATTGTTTGAAGCGGCACGTGCACTCGAACCGGACAACGATGCCGCACGGCAAGGTCTCAACGACGTGGGCCGTGCGGAGATTGCGCGCGCCGATGCAGCGCTGCAAGCGGGCAAGGTCGATGAAGCCTCGCAAGCCCTTACCAATGCGCGCGAACTGCTCGGCGGCGGCAGCGATGTGGATCGCCTGACGCAGGAAATCGCCAAGGCGCAGGTGTCGTCCGGCAAGACCGACACCTTGATCGCACAGGCCCAACAAGCGCTCAGCGACAACAAGCTCGATGGCCCGGATGGCGCTGCCGCGCTCTATCAGCGCGTGCTGGCGGCGGAGCCCGATAACGCGGTGGCGCGGCATGGCATGGACCAGGTCGGTGATGCGATGGCCGCGCAAATCCAAAAGGCGCTGAGCACGAACGACGTTGCCACGGCTTCCGCCGGTATCGATCGTCTTGCCGCGGTGCTGCCCAACTACGCGCAGTTGCCCACCTTGCGTGCCTCGCTATCAGCACTGCAGACACAAGCCAATAGCGCACTGACGGATGCCATCAGCCAGGGCAACGATGCCTTGCGCGCCGGACGTATCGACGGCGACGGCAACGACACCGCACTCGCGCATTTCAAGGCTGCACTGGCGATCGATCCGAATAACGCGCAGGCGAAAGCGGGACTCGGCCAGGTCGCGCAGGCGCTGGTCGTGCAAGCCAATGCGGCCATCGACGCCGGCGATGCCGATCACGCACGGCAGTTGTTGGATGAGGCCGATGCACTTGCTCCTGGCTCGGCGGATCTGATCGCTGCGCGCGCGCGCCTGGGACAACCGCCCGCTCCGCCTGTGCCTCCACCGTCTGCCGGCAACAAGGCCTCGACAGGTGTGCAGCAAGCGGCACAACAGCAAGACGGCAACGCACCACTGTCGACCGTGCAGCTCACCGGCCAACAGGAAATCCAAGTGGCCGACATGGTGAGTCGTGCCAAGCAAGCGGCAGCACGCGGCGACATCATGTCGCCGCCTGGCAATTGTGCGTACGACCTTTATCGTGGCGCGCTCGCCATCGATGGCAATAACCAGCAAGCCTTGGCAGGCTTGCAGGCATTGCCTGGCGAAGTACAGCAGCAATTTAACGACGCCTTGCGCAGTGGCAGCCTCAAGAAAGCCAACGACCTGCTCGATGCGCTCAACAATCTCGAGCCGGGTAATGGGGCCATCGCCATCTCGCGCCAGCGGCTTGCGAATGCATGGTTCGATCAGGCCGAGCAGCAGTTGGGTAGCGGTGATCGCGACAACGCTGCTGCATCGCTGGAACAAGGGCGTCGGCTGATGCCGGATGATCCGCGCTTGAGGGACATCATGGCGCGCATGCAGGGCAGTCGATGACGGTATTGGTATTTGGCGGCAGTAGCCAGATCGGGCATTACCTGCTGCCGTTGCTTGCCGCCAGGGATGAGCCGGTGGTGACTTTGAGTCGCGAGGCGCATGCATCCACGCAAGGCGTGACGTGGCTAAGCGGACAGCTCCCGGATGCGGTGCCCAAGGTCGAAGATATCTCCGCCATTTTCAGCTTGGGTCCCTTGAACTGGTTCGCGAGTTGGTTGAGCACGGCGGCATTGCCGCACGCACCGCGTGTCATAGTGGTCAGCTCGATGAGTGCGGAGACCAAGCAGGCATCGGAAGTCTCCGCTGAGCGCGATCTCTCTCAATTGATTCGCAGCAGCGAAGCGACAGTGGCCGAAGCCTGCGCCAAGCATGGCAGCGCTTGGACGGTGCTGCGTCCTACGCTTATTTATGGTGTGGGCATGGATAAAAGCCTTACGCCGATCGCTCGGCGAGCCATGCGTCTGAAAGTGTTTCCACTGCCGGCAGCCGGCGGCATGCGCCAGCCAGTGCATGCGCAGGATCTGGCGCATGCCGCTCTTGCGGCACTCGATAAACCTGCTGCGGCAGGCAGGGTTCTCGCTGTGGGAGGCGGCGAACGGCTCACAGTGGGTGAGATGTTTGTGCGCGTTCGGCGCAGTTTGCCGGTGGATACGCTGCCATTGCCGCTGCCGGCATGGTTGCTGCACTTGGCGCGCCGCAGCGTGGCCGGTCTGCGTGGACCCTTGAGCCGCCTGGAGGCGGATCTGGTGGCGGACAACACGGAGATGATGCGATTGCTGGGCGTGCAGCCGCGGCCGTTTCGGCCGGATGCGGAGTGTTGGCGCTCGTAGATTGGGGTGCAAACCCTGAGCTATCCCCACGTTTTCTGCTTGATGATCTGAACAAAATCAGCAAGCTAGCCAATATCTATTAAATGACCGAGCCGTCATTCCGGCGAAGGCCGGAATCCATGCTTCGCATTCACCAT
>NZ_BMJA01000002.1:274784-285608 GCF_014642835.1 Dyella nitratireducens
GCAAACCCCAACATCGCCATGCCGATCACACGCTATGCCGGGATTTGCACCCCAACCTACGTGTTGCCTGCCCAAAATCCCCGAAATTGCCCCTGGCGTGCCACTTTCGGCGGGCTCGTATTCATCCGGCCGCCGGGTGCTGGGCCCTATGATCTCGGACATTGCCGATTCAGCCTGCCCTGGATACCACCCCGTTGGAATTTCTTAGCCGACTCCGTTCGATCGCAAGCGCATGCTGGCCTTGGGTGCGCATCCCCTTCTGGATTTGCACGGGCCTGTTGTTCGGTTTCCTGCTGCCGTATTCGCTGATCCTCAACAAGCGCGTGCAGGACCGCTTTAGTGATCTGGTCTTCGCCGTACCTACGCGGGTCTATTCGCAGCCGTTACGTCTGGCCCCGTTCGTGCCGATGACCCCCGGCACGCTGGAAGTGGAGCTCGCGTTTTCCGGCTACGCGAATGACGGCCATGGCGACGTACCCGGCAGCTGGACGAAGAAGGGCGGCACCTATGTGATTTCCTCGCGTGGCTACGCGGGGCCTGACGGCGGCGAATTGCCCAAGCACATTCGCGTTGCACTGGGTAATGGTGTGGTGCAGTCCGTTACCGACTTGGCTTCCGGCAAGGCGCTGAGCGAAACGCATCTGGATCCTGCGCGCATCGCAACCGTATATGGCGCCAAGCAGGAAGATCGCACCTACGTGCAGTTGAATGATTTGCCGCCCTTGCTGATCAGCGGCTTGCAGGCGGTGGAAGATCGCGACTTCAAGCATCATATCGGCGTCGACTTCACCGCTATCCTGCGCGCTGCCTTTGCCGATTTGCGTGCCGGTCATACCGTGCAAGGTGCTTCCACGCTCACGCAGCAATTGGTGCGCAACCTGTTCCTCAACCGCGAACAGACCATGGGGCGCAAGTTGAACGAAGCGCTGATGGCGATCCTGCTGGAGATGCACTACAGCAAGGCGCGCATCCTCGAGGCGTACATCAACGAAGTGTTCCTTGGTCAGCAGGGCGACCAGGCGGTGCATGGTTTTGCCGCGGCGTCGCAATTTTATTTCGGACGTCGGCTGGAATTTTTGCGTCCGCAGGAAATCGCCCTGCTGGTCGGCTTGGTGAAAGGCCCCAGCCAGCTTGATCCGCGCCGCTATCCCGATCGTGCGCTGGCACGGCGCAATCTGGTGCTGGACACGTTTGTAAGCACCGGTCTGTTGACGGACGAACAGGCGCGTGCGGCCAAGGCGGCGCCCCTGGGCGTGATCACCGATGGCCAATTGCCGCACAACCGCTTCCCAGCCTTTATGGAACTGGTGCGCCAGCAGATCACCAACGACTTCGACGAGGACACACTCAAGCAAGGCAACCTGTCGATCTTCACCACGCTTGATCCAGCCACGCAGCTGTATACCGAGCAAGCGATCGACAGTGCGGTCAAGAGTCTTGGCAAGCGCGGCGATGATACGCAGAGCGCAGCCGTCGTGACCGATTCGAAAACCGGCAGTGTGCTCGCCGTGGTCGGCAGCAAGATTCCTGGCGACCAAGGCTTCAATCGTGCGCTGGATGCGCGGCGGCCGATCGGTTCCACCATCAAGCCGTTCGTGTATCTCGTGGCGCTGACCAACCCTGAGCGCTGGAATCTCGCCACGCAGCTGGATGATTCGCCGGTCAGCATGAAGCAGCCCGATGGCAGCTGGTGGACGCCGCATAACGACGACAACCAGAGCCACGGCATGGTGCCGATGGTGGATGCGCTGGCCAATTCGTGGAACCTCGCCACGATTCACTTAGGCTTGGCCGTGGGCTTGCCACGCATCAAGGCATTTCTCGATTCGTTCGGCCTCACCGACGTTCAGCCCGGCCCATCGCTGCTGATCGGAGCGGTCGATCTGGCGCCCATCCAGGTAACGCAGCTTTATCAGTACATTGCATCGGATGGTCATGCGTTGCCGCTGTTGGCAGTAAGCGGCGTGGTCGACAGCAACGGACGCACCATCAAACGCTACGAAGTGGAAAGTGGTAAGGGCGAATACCAGCCCGCGGTACGTCTGGTGACGTGGGCGATGCAGCAGGTGACGACGTACGGCACGGCAAAGTCGCTGGGTGATTCCAGCCTGGCCTACCTGCATACGGCCGGTAAGACCGGTACCAGCAACGATTTGCGTGACAGCTGGTTCGCCGGTTTCACCGGCGACCGCCTGGCGGTGTTCTGGATGGGGCGCGACGACAACAAGCCCAGCCATCTGTGGGGTTCTACCGGTGCCTTGCGCGCGTGGCAGGAATTGTTCCGCAAACTGCCCACGGTGCCGTTGCCTGCCACACCGGGCGACGGCCTGGAAATGGCCTGGATCAACCCTGCCGATGGCCGGCGCAGCGATCCGGCATGTTCAGGGGCCAAGGAGGTGCCGGTTATCGCTGGCAGCGTCTCCACGGATTCTGAAGGGTGTTTCTGGCAAAAAATCGGTAATCTGTTCGGCGGCGGCCAGAGCGCTTCGCAGCCCTCAGCCGAGTCGCCAACCCCCTCCGCCAGCCAGCAGTAGCCAAGAATGACCATGCCGCACCGTTTGCTCCGTCTTCCCCGTACTCTGGTGCCTGCCGCATTGGCCGGCCTCTTGCTCGCCGCTTGCGCCCAACCCGCACCCGAAGCGCCCAAACCGCCGCCGGGCAAATCCAACGCCACGATGGTGGACGAAATTCGCGCGGCTGGTGAACGCGACAAGTCGGTGATCAACGTGCATCCGTTGGTCGATCCGGGCATCGCCGCAGTCCAGGATGCGGCGAAACAAGACGAGCGGAACGGCAACTACCAGGGAGCCGCCGCCAAGCTCGACATGGCGTTGAAGCGCAATCCTGACGCACCTGACGTGCTGCAGGATCGCGCCGAAGTCGCCATCTATATGGGCGATTTCCAGCTCGCGGAAAAGCTGGCGCATCAGTCGTGGACACTGGGTTCCAAGCAAGGCCCGTTGTGCGCACGTAACTGGCAGACGATCGTGGAAATTCGTCTGCAAGCCAACGATCAGGCTGGTGCGGCATCGGCAAGCAAGTGGGTGGGTGAGTGCCGCGAGCCAGGTGTGCAGCGGCTTTGATGTGATGACAACGTTGTGGCTGGAACGGCTAGCCCTTGTATAAGTGCGTTGGATGAAAAGTGCTTCGTATAAATACGATTAACTGGATGAATCTGTACGACATCCTTGTAGATCGATACAGGCTATATATCTCGGATTAGTCATGCCGCCGCGTAATTAGCGCGGCATTTTTTTGTGTCTTTTTCTATTCTGTCCGCAAAGATCGACTTCGTACTATGTCGGGCACGCGAACATGCATATCAGTTGCCGCGGACGAGTGATCCCCCGGGTATCACCGATCAAACTCTGCGTATCAATCCGATCGAAAGCACGAACGGATTGAACACGCGTAGCGATGCCAATCAACAAACCACGGCTCGCATTGGCGTACCCCTCGCCAAGACAGACAACGAACGCTTAAAAGTGAATGTCAGCAAGCACTTTGCTGGCCAGGCAAAGATGGCGTCTTATGCTTCTGGAAACAGCAGTCGCCATGCACTAGATGGTACAGGGCCTAGGACGAGTACCGGCTTCAGCGAGTCGACTTCTATAGCGTGCAACATCGCCTTGTCGATCGTGGTGTGAACGGATTGGCCGCCTATGCTGGCGTGCATATCAACTTCCAGCAATGCAATCGCTGCGCGTTTGCAGTGATGTCAGGCAAGGCTGGAAGTGTTTGTCGGCACTTGAAGCAAAAAAGCTCGGCAAGAAGCGAATTTCAAATAATTTCCAAATACGGCATTCGCCCTCGTACCTAAGATACGCGACAGCTGGTTTCTGTTGTAAACGAAGCCAGGCGGCATCCAACGCGCAAAAACAATGCGGTAGCTCTGAACAGAGTGGCTATGGACTGTGCCAAACGTTCTGCCAGGCCGTACACGTTTGACAGACATTTCTGGCATATCGCGTTCTATTTTTCGCAGATGATGGCCCGCTGTTTTAGGTGCGCATGTTTCGAAACTTTCGTGCGTCACATATGCGGCACCTGTCTGTTTCGTCGCTTTCATACGCTTGAAAGCTCGCGGAAGTGGCTGCCACAAGGCGGCTTTTCATACCCTTAAGGAGTTACATAAATGAAGTGCAACAAAATTGCGTTAGCAGCTGCTTTGGTTCTAGGTCTTGGTGCGGTGGGTTCGGCCGGCGCTGCCTCTAACGGCGGCACCATCTACTTCCAAGGTGCGGTGAATGACCCCACCTGCACCGTATCTGGTGGTGCGGGCACGGACTATGGTCTGGGTAATTTCACCGTGGACCTCAAGACGGTCTCGCCCTCGCAATTCACTGCTGCGGGTGATGTTCAGAATAAGACGCCGTTTGAAGTAGTCATCGGTGGCCCGGGCCAGGGCTCTTGCACCGACGGTAAGGTCGCTACCTTCTCACTCGTGACTGTTGGTACGCCGGTCGACCCGATTTCGGGCGCACTAGAGAATACGCTGAACGGCGAAGCTACCGGCGTAGCCGTCCAACTGCTCGATGGTTCTAACAAGACCATCAATCTCAATAGCAGCTACAGCGTGAATTCGCCGGCGATCGCCAATAACACGGCAACCATCCCCTTCAGCGCTCAGTTCCTGTCGACCAATGCCACGGTCACCCCGGGTCTTGTCAACGCTCACGTGCTGTATGGCGTGACTTACAACTGATGTATTGACGCAATAGTCCCATTGTCATCGGTGGCGGACAAAGTGCCGCCATCGATGCGCTTAATCCTCATGAAAAGGTGACGTATGAATCACGTGTTACGCCACATAACCACCGGTTTGCTTCTTTGCGTCGCGCTATTGACTGGCCGAGCGGAAGCCACTGTGGTGATTAACGGGACGCGTGTTGTGTATCCCGCTCAGGATAGCGACGTCACCGTTCAGATTGAAAACAGAGGCAGCACGCCCTCGCTTGTACAGGTTTGGCTTGATGCAGGCGATGAAAAGGCGACGCCTGAAAACGTCAAGGTGCCATTTACCATCACTCCCCCTCTCTTTCGTTTGGATGGAGGCAAGAGCGCGTCGGTACGCATGGTGTATACGAAAGAGCCGTTGCCCAGCGACAAAGAAAGCTTGTTTTGGCTGAACGTACTTGAAGTCCCGTCGAAATCTTCTGATGACGGAAGCAGCAGGCTGGACTTTGCCTATCGCACCCGCATCAAGGTGTTCTTCCGTCCATCCAGGCTGCCCGGGAATGCAGCGAGTGCTGCTCATAAGCTCACCTGGAAGCTGGTAGATGGAGAGGGCGGCAAGGGTGCCGCGCTGCAAGTCACCAACCCAACGCCGTATTACGTCAATTTTGCTCAAGTTGGTTTGAGCATTGGCGAGCGCAGCGTCAATGGAGACGGTGGTGGCATGGTGGCCCCGGGAGGCACGGCGGTATTCCCGATCAAGGAACTCGCCAGCCGGCCAGCCGGTGATGTGAAGGCACAGTTCAATGTTATTAGCGATTATGGTGCCGTCAGCACGATTGTCCAGCCACTAGCACCATGACGGTGTAGTTCGCATAGCTGGCCAAATCCCACTCAATTAAGTCTTAAAGCAAATGGTGAGCGATGAACTTGCCATGTCAGGAGTTTTTTGTATGCAGCTCGACGCAGGCGCGAATGGATCGATCGCTGACAAGCACGCAGGATTGCGGCGGCGTTTACTGCCTGCGCTGCTTCTGAGTGCGATGGCCCCATCGGCCTACGCGGCCTTGCCCGCGTCGCCAGCCTCGCCGGTGTCGCCCGCTGCAGCCGAGCCTGTCAATTTCGATGCATCATTCTTTCCAACTGGCATGGCGCCCAAGGTGGATTTGTCGCGCTTCGAGAAGGGCAATGTCGTGCTGCCCGGTACGTATCGCAGCGACATCGTCCTCAACAAAACGTGGCAGGCGCGCACCGATCTGGTGTTCGTCAACGTTCCGGGCAAGGACAGCGCAGAGCCTTGTTACGATCCCGCCATGCTGGTTCGCATCGGCGTAGACCTGAAGAAGGTGCTTGTCCAAAAGGAAAATCCGTCGCTTAAAAAAATCCCCGAGGGAACGTTCTGCGGTCCGATCGGTGACTACATACCGGGCGCCACGGCTGACTTCGACATGGGTACGCAGCAGCTATCCATATCGGTGCCGCAGGTCTACGCCAACCAGGCGGCGCGTGGCTACGTCGATCCCTCGCAATGGGATCCGGGCATCAATGCGGGAGTCCTCAATTACACGACTAATCTGTATCGCTCCACCAATAGTGGACGGGGCCAGACAACCGGCTACGTCGGCCTCAATGCCTCGGCAAAGCTGGGTTCGTGGCACCTGTATACCCTTGGCTCCTTGAGCTGGACCGACCACGACGGTACGCATTATCAGAACACCGCGACCTATCTCCAGCACGACATACCTTCGTTGCAGGCGCAATTCGAGGCCGGTGACACCTTCACGCCCGGCGACCTGTTCGACAGCGTGCGCATACGCGGCATGCGCTTGTACACCGATGACCGCATGTTACCTCAGTCCATGCGCGGCTATGCGCCGATTGTGCGTGGTATCGCGGAAACCAACGCGCACGTGGTCGTCCAGCAGCGTGGCTACATCATCTACGACGCCAACGTTGCGCCGGGTCCGTTCGCGATCGAGGATCTTTATCCCACCGGCTACGGCGGTGATCTGGATGTGGAAGTCACCGAAGCCGACGGACGCGTGCAACGTTTCAGCGTGCCTTTCTCTTCCGTGGCGCAATTGCTTCGCCCGGGGCAGAACCGTTGGAGCGTGACCGCAGGCAAGGTTGAGCAATTGAGTCTGCTCGACACACCCTATGTCGTACAGGGTACTTTCCAGCGAGGCATCAACAATCTGGTGACGGGCTACACCGGCGCCACGTTCGCCAATGGCTACGGCGCGGCGCTCGTCGGCGCGGCACTCAATACACCGGTAGGTGCCGTTTCTGCCGATATCACGCATGCCACCAACTCTGCGCCGAACCAGGCCAAAACACACGGTACGAGCTTAAGAGTCGGCTACAACAAAAACATCACCGAAACCGGCACCAACTTCGCGGTGGCTGCGTATAGGTATTCCACCAAGGGCTATGTCGGCCTGCAGGACGCGATTTCGTTGCGCGATGCCGCGGCGCGCGGCGCCGCCGGCAGCAACCTGTTGCGCCAGCGAAGCCGTCTTGATGTGAACGTCAATCAGTCGTTGGGCGATACCTACGGCCAACTGTTCCTTCAAGGCTCCGTTGCTGACTATTGGGCAGGCAGTGGCCGCCAGGTGAATTTCTCGGCGGGGTACAGCAATCATTGGAAATCGTTCAACTACAGCGTGAATGCACAGCGTCAGCTAGTAAGCGATAACCGGCAGTTTGTGCCGGGCAACGCATCGGCTGATCAGATTCCAGGCTTGGCCAGCGGCTTCAACGTCGCGCAAACGCAGGGGCGCCGCGATACGCTGCTCATGTTCACTGTCAGCGTACCTTTAGGGCGCAGTGATCGCGCACCGCAGCTCACCGCCATGGTCAACCGCGACCAGGACGGGGGCAGCAACAGTCAGGCAACGGTGAGCGGTAATCTCGGCGCGGATAACCGTTTTAGCTACAGCGCTACCGCTGGTCATACCGACGGCAGCGGTGCCAGCGGCTCGCTCAACGCGCAGTACCGCAGCCCGGTGACGCAGCTGGTAGGCGGCTACAGTCAAGGCAGCAGTTATCGACAGTTCAACGCTGGCGCTTCAGGCGGTGTCGTCATCCATGGAGGCGGCGTAACGTTTGGGCCGCCTACCGGAGACACCATTGGGCTGGTACAGGCATCGGATGCATCGGGTGCCACCGTATCCAATAGCCAGGGTGCCAAGGTGGACGGGCGCGGCTATGCGATCGTGCCCAACTTGATGCCTTATCAGCTCAACACCATCGCACTCGATCCCAAGGGCGCCGACGCAGGCCTGGAACTCAAGTCGACCACCACCAACGTGGCCCCGCGAGCGGGCTCGGTCGTGAGGTTGAAATACGACACCAAGCACGGCCGCGCCGTCATGGTTGAAACGGTTTTGCCGGATGGCCGTCCCGTGCCTTTTGGCGCCGAAGTATTCGATGCGCAGGGCAACAGCGTTGGCATAGCAGGGCAGGGTAGCCGTTTGTTTATTCGTGACCTGCCTGGCTCGGGCGTGTTGACGGTGAAGTGGGGCGAGGAAGCGACCGATGCGTGCCAGATCAGCGTGCAGTTGCCCGAAGTGAAAAAGGGGCGGCAGGCTGAAATGCAAACGGTGAAGGCTGCCTGCAAAGCCAGCATGGCAGCAATCACGCAGCCTGAGGCGGTTCAGACGCAACCGTTGACATCGAGCCATGTTGAGTCGCGTGAACGCGAATTGAAGGATTCAAAAGCTGCTATCAACGATTGGGAGAATATTCCGTCAGCTAATTCTGACGAAAGATTCAATGTTTCGGTGAAGGCCCGGCAATGAACATATTAAAGACATTCGCACATCAAAGACATTCGATGAACACATATATGTTTTCGCCTCGATGGCAGATAAAGTGCTTGCTTGTGATGGCCGCCCTAATGTTTGGTATGACAGGGAGTCGGGTATACGCACAAACGTGCCCCGCCTCAAATGGCTTCATAGGTGTCCCAATGCAGGTTTTAGTGTCAACACAGACTCTCGGTGTTCCTGGCACAAATACCGTTCAGGGGTCTATCCCTGCTGGGAGTCAAATTGGAAATATACAAGGGCAAACGACTGCCAGCACCGTACTCTCCGGTTGTTCCGCCGCCGTCCGTGCAAATTCATGGATTGTCCCTGTTAAAAATTCGACCGGTATGACTCATCAAACCGGCTATGGAACTCATGCTGTCTATCCGACAGGTGTTGATGGGATCGGTTACATTCTTGCCGGTAAAGATTGGCTTAGCCCTACTTGGTCTCCACTGGGTGCCAACGCGGTGAAGGTTTTTCCTTTTGGTATTAATGCCTATTTTGATTATGGATTGGGCTATAACAACATAATACTTTTCGTCGCGACAAGTACGCTGGCTCCAGGGACATATGTTATCCCTCGCCAACAGGTTGCATGGAATAGAGCGACTGGATTTCAGACTTCTGCTAATAGCAGTCCGCAATCCAATTCGGCGGTATGGCTCAATCAAACCACTATTATTGTGACAGGCCCCACATGTAGCCTCAGTACTAGCAACGCCACCTTCGATATGGGCACTCTGCCGGCTACTTCTTTTACTGGCGGCGCGGGCGTTGCTTATCCGGTTTGGGCGCAGGATCAATCCCTCATCTCGGGCGGCTGCAATGCCAGCACCGTCTCCATGACCTTCGCGGGAATAGCGGCGGTGGCACCGTATAGCAATGCGTTTGCCAATCAGGGTACCGCCAAGGGCGTGGCGCTTGAGCTGTGGCAGAAAAACGGTTTGCAAGCCATCCCCAATAGCAGCACCCCTATCAACTTCGCCCCTCAGGGTACAGGCGGAAAGTACACCTTCTCGGCCCGCTATCTCCAAACGGCATCAACAGTTACGGCCGGCACGGTCAACGCCACCGTCACGGTGACGGTTAATTACAAATAAGGTGAGCGTCGTGCAATGCTGGTCCGTCAAAGGCCTCTCGTCTAGCTTCCTGCTGGTTGCTTGTGCCGTACTGAATGGAGTCTGGGCGGAAACCGCATCCATCGACTTCTCCGGCCCGATTAACGGGGCACAGGCGTGTTCGTCACAAGGGTGGTGCGGCGGTAACTGTGCAGCCAGAGGCGGTGCGGATGCGGCCGTTGATAACCAGCACTGCCGAGTGGTCCGAACTGCAGGGTTTAAAGCCATCGGTAACGATTGGCAAAATTTTCCGTCAACACATGCCGGCGACACGTCCCTTGTTTCTGCGGAAGGTGAACAGTGAACATGCCAAAGAAATTGAATTGTTTTCCCGTTTTATTTATCGATTATGTGCGCAACGAGAACGAGCCTATAACAACATTATTGAGCCGTATTGTGGCTCGTGTGCGATTGCAAAAACTTGCCGCGAGTGCACCAGTTTCCATGCGTACCAGAAACGGTATAAAGAAGTCCTTTGTTTGGAAGGTCTGTTTTGCCTTGATCATGGCAATGGTCGCTCCACAAGCTTTTTCTGCGTGTAGATTTGCGTTTACCTCCCAATTGCTTATGGTTTCACCTGGCACGGTGGTTATCCCATCCGATTTGCCAGTGGGGTCAGAACTTCCTATTACTACGCAGTGGAACGGTCGTGGCCAGTTTACCTGTGATTATCCCTATCCCCCCACAGGGCTCTATACCTACGGCAATTCACTCACTATACCTCTGACGAAAGCCCCTGGATTTAGTGATGTCTGGGCAACCGGCTACCCGGGTATTGGTGTGCGTATGTACAGCTATATCACCGGTCAGCCGATCACTGCGAATCCCACTACCACGCCAACACTCGGTGGTCCTATGGGAGGGGGCTCTCCTGGACTGTATTTTATGTATTCAATAATAAGCGCAGCAAGCAATGCCGTACGCCTAATAAAGACGGGCGACATTCCATCGGGCACATTTCCATCTACTCTATTTGCGACCGACTTCGCGCAGTCGGCTCAAGCGCCCGCTTTTGGATACCTCTGGCAGAATTCGAACACTCGGTTGAGTACGTGGACGCTAGGGTCGTTCACCATAGCGTCCTCAACCCCGACTTGTTCCCTCTCTACCGCCAGTGCCACCTTCGATATGGGCACTCTGCCGGCTACTTCTTTTACTGGCGGCGCGGGCGTTGCTTATCCGGTTTGGGCGCAGGATCAATCCCTCATCTCGGGCGGCTG
>NZ_BMJA01000002.1:285712-486219 GCF_014642835.1 Dyella nitratireducens
CGGCACCGTATAGCAATGCGTTTGCCAATCAGGGCACCGCCAAGGGCGTGGCGCTTGAGCTGTGGCAGAAAAACGGTTTGCAAGCCATCCCCAATAGCAGCACCCCTATCAATTTCGCCCCTCAGGGTACAGGCGGAAAGTACACCTTCTCGGCTCGCTATCTCCAAACAGCGCCAACAGTCACGGCCGGTACGGTCAACGCCACCGTCACGGTTACGGTCAACTACAAATAGGGTGAACGTCATGCAACGCTGGTCCATCAACGGCCTCTTGTCTAGTTTTCTGCTGCTTGCCTGCGCCGCGCCGAATGCGGCCTGGGCGGAAACTGCACATATCAATTTTTCCGGCACCATCAGCGGGCCACCGACGTGTTCCTTGCAAACATCCCATATCACCCTCCCCATCGGCGAGGTGGACAGATCGGTGTTTACCGGGGTGGGAAGCTATTCGGACTGGTCGCCCAATGTGGCCTTGATTTCGGCCGGTTGCAGCAATGCGTCCTTGGTATCGATGACTTTCAACGGCACCGCTGATACCGATAACACCAGTTTATTCAAGGCCGTCGGCGGCGCCACGGGTGTCGGTATCCAAGTGTGCAAGACGGGCAGCAGCGACCCTGCCAATTGTGCAGTACCGAACGATACGAGCAAGCGCGTTACTTTTGATCCGGCTGCAGCCGGGCAGGGTTACTCCTTTGCGGCGCGCTATATACAAACCACGCCCACGGTTACCCCGGGAACGGCCAACGCCACGATCACCGTGTTGATCACCTATACCTGATGGTCCAACTATGAACACTATTTCAGAATCAACAAGGTCATATCCGCTGTGGCGTAAAACACTGACTGGCTGGCTGGTTTGTGGTGTGCTGACACTTGGGAGCAGCCTGGCGTTCGCACAGAGCACGGACAACGCCCAGATCGATGTGACCGGTAGCATCACTGGCGGGGCATGCACCATATCAACACCTTCGGTATTCCTTGGCGACCACAATCCTGTCGAATTCAAAGGCGTAGGGACATTCACCGATTGGGTCGACTTTCCAATCACCTCGGGAGGCTGCACACCCGATATCGTGACCTTATACATGGGTTTTGACGGTACCGCCGATGTTGATGACGCCAATGTGTTTGCCGTGGCATCAGGTGGCGCTACTGGCTTGGGCATCCAGCTGCAGGGTCTGGATGCAGCCCAAACCATCGTCATACCCAACAGCACCACGCAGTTGGTCACCTGGGTTCCTGTCGCGGCTGGAGGAACTTATCCCATGCGCGCGCGCTATTGGCAGACCAAGGCGACGGTGACATCGGGCCCGGCCAATGGCACGGTCACGGTGATGCTTTCCTACAATTAAAAGGTTCTGTTCTTTCAGAATTGGATCAAGATTCGGCTTGATACTGGATTCTGTATTTATCCTTCGCCTCCAGAGCTATGGCCAGTTGCTTGGCACCGGGGCCATGGCGGAAGAACAGCGCGCCTGCCCTCGTTATTTCTATGCTGGAGTCGAACATGAATATTGCCCCGCTATCCCGTATGGCACGCCAATTAATTTTTGTTTGCTTGGCCGTCTTGTTCAGTCTGCCAACGCGAGCCGACGTGGTGCTCAACACCACGCGTGTGATCTATCCCGTGCCGGAGCGCGAAGTCACGCTTGCACTGGCCAATGACGAAAAGACCCAACCCCGTTTGGTGCAAGCGTGGATCGACGACGGTCGAGTGAATGTTCCTCCCGATCAAATGCGTGTGCCATTTCAACTGTCGCCGCCGGTGTTTCGCCTGGATGCCGGCAAAAGCCAGGTGCTGCGTATCACTTACACGCACGACGATGACGCGGGGAAGTCGCCGCCCAAGGACAAGGAATCCTTGTTCTGGCTCAACGTGTTGTCGGTGCCACCCACACCAGACAATGCGAAAAAACAGAACGTGCTTCAATTCGCGATCCGTACCCGCATAAAGTTCTTTTTGCGGCCCGAAGGACTTGCAGGCGATCCGGAACAGGCGCCGACACAGTTGCAATGGAAGCTTGCCTCTCAGGGTGCCGAGCAGGTTCTTGAGGCTTATAACCCGAGCGCCTATTACATCTCTCTCGCCAAAGTTGCCCTGGTGGCGAAGGACCAGGAAATCCAAAGCGAGGCACCGCCTATGCTCGCTCCAGGCGCTACTGAAAGATATGTTCTCAAACGCTCGGTGCAGCCACCTTCGGGCGCGGCAACGGTGCGTTTTACGACGGTAAACGACTTCGGCGCGCAAGTGGAGCACACCGCAACGTTGTAGCTGCGTGCTGTGTCCACGTTCGGTTTGAATAGTGCTGTTGCGATGACGAATGCCCACGATGGCCGTCGTCAGGCAATCGGCTTGGATTATCGGAGGAAGCGATGACGACTCGTTTCATTTTCAACGCATGCTTGGCGACCATCTGCTGCCTGATCGGGTTTCTTGCTGCGCCCGTGCGTGCTGGTGTAGTGATCGAAAAAACGCGATTGATTTATCCGGCGCAAGAACGTGAAGTCACGGTGTCACTCGTCAATGACAATAAGGACATACCGGTACTGGTCCAGGCATGGATCGATGAGGGGGACCAGAAAAGTGCGCCGGATCAGATCCAAGTGCCGTTCTTGCTGGTACCACCGGTTTTCAGGATGGAACCAGGCAAAAGCCAGTCGCTAAGGATTAGTTCTCTTCCTGACAAGTCATTGCCAACTGACAAGGAATCCGTGTTCTGGCTGAACGTCATGGAAGTTCCGCCCAAACCCAAGGCTGCCAAGGACAAAGCAAGCAACACCTTGCAGCTGGCCTTTCGCACCCGTATCAAGCTGTTTTTCCGGCCCAACGGTTTGGTCGGAGCGGTGGGTGATGCACCAGGTCAGTTACGTTGGAAGCTGGAAAAGGAGGGTACGCGGCAGGTGCTTGAAGCGAACAATCCTTCCTCCTATTACGTTTCCTTCGAAAAAGTGTCGTTGCTCGTGGACGGGAAAGAAGTCAAAAGCGAAGATCCGCAGATGATCGAGCCGGGCGGTACACAACGCTTTGTGCTTGACGCTGCCGATTTGCCCGTTGGTGTAAGGACTGAGGTGCAGTTTACCCATATCGATGACTACGGCCAGATCGTCGCGCACACAGCGACGTTGATGCGTTAGTAAACGGCTTGAATCGCGTCAGGTGTCCCGCTGGTTTCGCGGCCAATACTTAGCATTTTTACTTCGGCGTCATTCCGGCGAAGGCCCACTGCTGTCCGGGGAAGTTTTTAGCTTGCCGGATCGGCCCCCTCCCCTACGTGTAGTAGGGGAGGGTTGGGGTGGGGTGAAGCAACCTCGCCAGAGATTCCATCATGTTTCTTATCCATTCCCGCGTAGCGGGAAGCGAGCTTCGCTCGCCTCACCCCACCCCAGCCCTCCCCTGCAAGCAGGGGAGGGGGCATTTCCGGTTCACTCGTGGATATCGCGTTGAACAAACTTTTTTAAGTCGCTTGCTGCGCGAATCATGCCAATGTGTTGCCCCTTAAGTGCTCGCTACTTTTTCCGCAAAGTTTCCCCGGACAGCAGTGGGCGAAGGCCGGAATCCATGGTGAATGCGAAGCATGGATTCCGGCGTTCGCCGAGGCGCTTTACAACAACGAAGCTGGTCAATGACGGTTCGGTAATTTACTAAATCTTGGCCACCCTGCTGATTTTGCTCAGATCATCAAGCGGAAAGCGTGGGGATACTTCAGAACTGGTTGTCACGCTGACTTGCGAGAAAATGGCACGATAAAATATGGCGGCAATCACACCGGATGGCCACGGCAAGAGGGAGACAACTTTGCAAACCCATGAAATGCCCCGCATCGGGCTGGTCGGTAGCCAGGGTGCCTATGGCCGCTGGTTGCGGTGCTTTTTTGAAGACCGCATGGGTTTGCGGGTGGTGGGCCATGACCCCCATGGCGACACCGCACTCACCGAACGCGCTCTGATCGAATCCGTCGATGTCCTGATCTTCTGTGCACCCATCCACCAGACTCCGTCCGTCATTCGTCATTACGTTGAACAGGCTGCGGGTGCCGAACGCGGGCAGCTCTGGCTCGATATTACGTCGATCAAAGCCGGGCCTGTCGCCGCCATGCTCACGTCGCAGGCCGAGGTTGTCGGCCTGCATCCGATGAGTGCTGCACCCAAGTCCGCTACCTTGCGCGGTCGTGCCATGGTGGTGTGCGAAGCACGCCTGGATAGGTGGCGCGCATGGCTGGAACGTTTTCTGGCTGCTACGGAAGCCGATTGCGTACGCGCCAATGCCGACCAGCACGATCGTGTGATGGCCCTGGTGCAAGGTATGGTCCATGCCACGCATATGGCGCAAGGGGCGGTGCTGCGCGAGTTGGCGCCAACGGTGGGCGATCTTGACGGCATCCGGCCTTTCAGCTCCGTGGGTTATGAGCTGGATGTGGCGGTCACGCGCCGTATTCTCGCCAGCAATCCAGTCATCTACCAGGACATCCAGTTCGAGAACCCCTATGTCGCGCCGATGTTGGAACGTCTTGCCGCGCATATCGACGGCCTGCGCGATCTGGTTCGCCAAGGCGACGATGTAGCACGCGAGCGCATGCGCGAAACGCTGCTGACTCAGAGCCGTAGTTATGTTGGTGAACAAGCGGTTGCTGAAGGCAGTTATGCGTTCGAGCGCCTGGGTTATCTGCTCGCCGATTTGCGCGAACCACGTTACATCAGCGTCTTTCTGCCGCTGGATCGACCTGGCTCGCTGCGTGCTTTGCTATCCGTGTTCGAGCAGCGCGGCGTGAATCTCGACTCCATCCACTCTTCACGTAGCGCAGAGGGTGAATTGTTGTTTCGCATTGGTGTCAGCAGGGAGTGTGATGCAATGGCACTGCGCGACGCCATAGATGCCATTGCGTGGCAAGGCATCGGTCGCGTGGTAGAAGCCGCTGGTATGGCGACACCATCCTGACGATTGCTGGTATGTCAATGTAGGTTGGGGTGCAAACCCCAACATGACGTGTGTCCAAGCCTGGCGATGTTGGGGTTTGCACCCCAACCTACGATGGCATGGGCATACCTGTCTGCGGTTTGGTTCATACTGTGCCAATGACCGATTCTGACGACAGCGGCGCACTACTCGGCGCCGAAGGCCCCTTTGCCCGCGAGTTGCCGAATTTCGCGCCGCGTCCCGCGCAGCAGGCGATGGCGCGCGCGGTGCAGCACGCCATCGCCGAATGCGAAACGCTGATTGCCGAAGCGGGTACGGGCACAGGGAAGACATATGCGTATCTGGTGCCGGCGATGCTGTCGGGCGAGCGGGTGATCGTTTCCACAGGCACAAAGGCGTTGCAGGATCAGTTGTTTTTTCGCGACATCCCCAAGGTGCGCTCGGTGCTGGGCGCGCGGCTGAAGATCGCACTGCTGAAAGGGCGTGCCAATTATCTGTGCCTGTACCGGCTTGATCAGACCGTGCGTGAAGGGGCCGCATTCGAGCGCACGCAGGCTGCACAGTTGGCGGCGATCCGTGCGTGGTCCGCACGTACGCGTCGTGGCGATCGCATGGAATTGGCGGAGGTGCCGGAGGATTCGCCGCTATGGCTGCGCGTCACCTCCACGCCGGAAAACTGCCTGGGCGTGGAATGTCCGTTCTATGACGACTGCCACGTGATCACCGCGCGCCGAGAAGCGCAGGAGGCGGATCTGGTGGTGGTGAATCATCACCTGCTGTTTGCCGATCTGGCTTTGAAACAGGAGGGCTTCGGCGAGATTCTGCCGGGCGCACAGGCTTTTATTCTGGACGAAGCGCATCAGATACCGGAGCTTGCTGGACAGTTCTTTTCGCAAAGCATCAGTGCACGTCAGCTCACCGAGCTGGCACAGGATGCCCTGGCCGAATGCAACGGCGTTACGGGTGCGATCGGCTTGGTGCTGGAACCAGTCGAAGCACTGCAGGAAGCAGTACGCAAATTCCGGTTGGCCATCGATACGTTGCCGACACGCGGGCCATTCCACGAGCTTTGGCAACGCGAAGGTGTACCTGATGCACTGCATGAGCTGGGTGAGGTGTTGGCCGCGCTGACCGATGCACTGGCTTCGCAGGCCGAGCGTTCGCGTGGTCTGATGAACGTGCACGAGCGTGCAGCGCACTTGAGCGAACGGCTGGAGCGTGTCGCCGAAGCATCATCCGAGCAGGACGTGCGCTGGTATGAATTGTTTCCGCGTGGCTTTGCCTTGCATGCCACACCGCTGGATCTGGCCGCGCCATTGCGTGCGATGCGCGAATGCACGCATGCGGCGTGGATTCACACGTCGGCCACCTTGTCAGTGGCCGGACACTTCGATCACTTCGCGCGACAGCTTGGCCTGGATGATCCACAGACATTGAGCTTGGAAAGTCCTTTTGACTACACGCGGCAGGCGTTGTGTTACATGCCGGATGGCTTGCCTGATCCAGGTATGCGTGATTACACCGATCGCGTGATCGATGCCACGCTCCCCGTGCTGGAAGCGTCCAATGGCCGGGCGTTCCTGTTGTTTACCTCGCACCGCGCGTTGCGCCGCGCGGCGGAATTGTTGGCCGATCGCGTGCCCTGGCCCTTGTTCGTGCAGGGCAGTGCGCCGCGTCATCAATTGCTGGAAGAGTTTCGCGCCAGTGGTCATGGTGTGTTGCTTGGCGCAGCCAGTTTTTGGGAAGGCGTGGACGTGGCGGGCGAAGCATTATCAGTCGTGATGATCGACAAGCTGCCGTTCGCAGCGCCGGATGATCCGGTGTTGCAGGCACGGCTCGAAGCGTTGGAGCAGGCAGGCATCAACCCCTTCATGGGCTGGCAGGTGCCGTCAGCGGTGATCGCGCTGAAGCAGGGGGCTGGGCGCTTGATTCGCGATATTCATGACCGCGGGGTGTTGGTGCTGTGTGATCCGCGACTTACGACCAAAGGCTATGGGAAGTTGTTTCTCAATAGCTTGCCGGCGATGCCGCGTACGCGAGATATCAGCAACGTGCAGCGCTTCTTCGAAGGCGCCCCAGCTGTGTAGGTTGGGGTGTAAGCCCCAACATCGCCATGTTTGTCACGGCGCCATGTTGGGGTTTGCACCCCAACCTACAGTAGTCTTTCCCTGCATACGTATTCAGGCGGACAAGGCCAGCAGGCATACGCAGAATCGTCCACGACCCAACCATCATGCGGGGAGCATGATCACATGCACTTAAATACAAACAATGCGGGCGCGGCGCAGGGTGAAGAGGCGCGCACTACGGCCAGGGTTGTGCTGATTGCAGCGGCGGCGGCCATCGGTGGATTTCTGTTCGGTTTCGATACGGCTGTCATTAATGGCGTTGTTGATGCGGTGCGTCATGGTTTTGGCTTGAGTGCTGGACAGATCGGCATCGCTGTTTCTTGCGCCTTGCTCGGTTCCGCAGTGGGTGCGTGGTACGCGGGGCCATTGGCGGATCGCCTGGGCCGCGTGCGCACCATGCAGGTGGCCGCGCTGTTCCTGGTGCTGTGTGCGATCGGCTCGGGTTTGGTGCACGGCGTGGCGAGCCTGATGTTCTGGCGCGTGATCGGTGGCATCGGCGTAGGTGTCGCTTCGGTGATCGCACCGGCCTATATCGCGGAAGTGTCGCCGGCGAACGTGCGTGGACGGTTGGGTTCGATGCAGCAGCTGGCGATCGTACTGGGTATTTTCGTTGCGTTGCTTAGCGATGCATGGCTGGCAAACACGGCCGGCGGTGCGTCAGGAAAACTCTGGTTCGGCCTGGAGGCCTGGCGCTGGATGTTCCTGGTTGCCACGGTGCCCGCACTGATCTACGGCGTGCTTGTGCTGGGTGTGCCGGAATCGCCGCGTTATCTCGTGGCACGCGGACGTCCTGCCGAAGCGCGCGTGGTGTTGGCAAAGGTGCTCGATCTGCACAGCGATCACGCCCTGGATGCCAAGATCAACGACATCGCGCATAGCTTGAAGGTGGAATACCGCCCCACCTTGAAAGACCTGCGCGGTCCGCGTGGCGGACTGCTGCCGATCGTGTGGGTGGGCATTCTGCTGTCGGTGTTCCAGCAGTTCGTCGGCATCAACGTGATCTTCTATTACTCCTCTACGTTGTGGCACTCCGTTGGCTTCAGCGAGACCGATTCGTTCTCGATCACGGTGTTCACGTCCATCGTCAACGTGTTAGTGACGCTGGTGGCGATTGCACTGGTCGACAAGATCGGGCGCAAACCGCTGCTGTTGATTGGCTCGGCTGGCATGGCCATCACGTTGGCCATGATGGCATGGTGCTTTTCGCAAGCGGTCGGCAGCGGTGCTTCGTTGAGCCTGCCGGCGCCATGGGGAATGGTCGCGCTGGTGGCCGCCAATCTTTACGTGGTGTGCTTCGGTTTGAGTTGGGGGCCGATGGTGTGGGTGCTGCTGGGCGAGATGTTTCCGAACAGCATTCGTGCGATTGCACTCGCCGTGGCGGCTGCAGCGCAGTGGGTGGCAAACTTTGTCATTACCAGCACTTTTCCGTGGTTGGCGCAGGTCGGATTGGCGTTTGCGTATGGGTTATATGCGCTGTTTGCTTTCGTATCGCTGCTGTTCGTGATGCGTGCCGTGCGTGAGACGCGTGGTATCGAGTTGGAAGACATGCACGCCTGACACATCTTGCGCCGGTATGCGGGCATGCCGGCGCGTTTCATATGTTTCAGGCGGCGCTGATCGTTTGATGGATGGACGTCCAAACAAAACGGGGGGGCATGCGTTGTCGTTGCTTCCCTCGCTGCATACCGCGCCAGCCAAGCGACCGCGTCGGCTCTTGGCACCTAATCTCGCAGATCCCCTCCAGATAAGGGGAGAGGGTTCTGGTTTGCGGGTGCGATGAGCTTTTACGCCGCGCGCAATACGCGGCTGTACGCATGCACTTCGTCCACCAGCACCTTGACGTGCTCGGGATCAACTTCCGGTGTGACGCCATGACCCAGGTTGAAGACATGCCCGGGATGATTGCCATAGCTGTCGAGTACCCGGCGCACTTCGCGCCGAATCACTTCGGGGTTGGCACGCAGCACGACCGGATCGAGATTGCCTTGCAGCGCGACCTTGCCGCTCACCGCTTCGCGCGCATCGGCAAGATCGATGGTCCAATCCACGCCGAGTGCGGCACAACCCGTCCTGGCCATCTCGGCCAGATGTGCATTGGCACCTTTGGAGAACAGGATTAACGGCACTTCGCGTGCATGCGCATCACTCTTTAGTGCGTCGGCAATCTGCGCCATGTAGCGCAATGAGAATTCACGATAGGCCGACGGCCCCAGCATGCCGCCCCATGTATCGAAGATCATCAGTGCTTGCGCACCCGCGGCTGCTTGGGCGCTGAGGTAAGCGGCCACGGAGCGCGCCAGTGTGTCGAGCAACTGGTGCGCCAGCGCGGGCTCGTTCCAGCACATGGCTTTGGCTGTCGCGAAATCGCGGGAACCTTCGCCTTCCACCATGTAGCAGGCAAGTGTCCAGGGGCTGCCGGAAAAACCGATCAGCGGTACGCGGCCGGCCAGTTCGCGGCGGATCACGCGCACGGCATCCATCACGTAGCGCAGCTCGCCTTCCATATCCGGCACGCCCAAGCGTTCCACGTCGGCGCGTGTGCGGACTGGATGGGCGAATTGCGGACCTTCACCTTGTGCGAAAGAAAGGCCCAGGCCCATCGCATCTGGAATAGTCAGGATGTCGGAGAACAGGATGGCGGCATCCAGCTCGTAGCGCTCCAGCGGTTGCAGCGTGACTTCGCAGGCCAGCTCGGGGTTGGTTGCCAGGGCCATGAAGCTGCCGGCCTTGGCGCGCGTGGCGCGGTATTCGGGCAGGTAGCGGCCGGCCTGGCGCATGACCCATACGGGTGTGGTATCGACGGGCTCGCGGCGCAGGGCGCGCAGCAGGTGATCATTCTTCAACGGTATAGACATGTTTTATCGACGTCCGTAGGGGCCATCTACCCCTTGGGCAAAGACCACGCGATAGCCGCGTTTGAGTTGGGCATCGCGCACTTTTTCGAAGGCGGCGATGGCTTCATCGCGCTCCAGGTATTGATCGCGCTTGAGCGTGGCGCGGCCGCCCTGCGTGCCGGATTCGCGGTAGAGCGTCCAGCCTCCGAGCAGATCCTGCTCCAAGACGATCTGGACGTAGCGCGGCGGCTCGGCCGAGGCGGGCATGGTTTGCAGGTAAAGGCGCATGGCGTCCTGTATGGCGGTGCGGCGACAAGACCGCAGGCAGACCATTTTAGAGGGCCGGCGCCCTGCTAGCGAGAGTGGATGCCCGGGCATGAGCTGGATATGAGATGCCGGGCGGGTCTGGCGGTGGCCCTAGACGAGATGAGCGAATGCGCGATCGTCCGCATCCTTTTCGGCAAACTGGGGCGAGTAGCGTTGGGTATCGTGTTCAAGCCAGTCGAAATAGCCGCGCAACCAGTCCTTCAGGCCTGCGATATAGGTATGCAAGCAATGATCTGCGTTCTGTTCCGTGGCGGCGGCAAGGACAAGGAATTGGTCGATCTCCGTGCGTATTCTTGCGGCGGCGTAGTCAAAGGCATGTTGTAGCGAGCGTTCCTGGGCCGCGTAGACAGTCACCATATTCCAAAACTGACCAGGCTGTTTCATTTCCACGTCTACGCTGTGGGTATCGTTGCTCCAGCAGACAATGTTGTTGACCTGAAGACGCAGTTGCTGCACTTCCGGCCGGGAAAGAACAGCGGCGGGCAGCGGGGCAGCGTTGGCGGGATCGATCAGGTCAAGGGTTGGATACACACCGCCCATGTACCGCCGGACGGTTATGTACGTTTGCATGGCGGGTGGTTGGCCATTCAGATGATTCAGGATTTGCAGGCCGGCCACGGTTGCCCACAATCGCATGCCGTGCGCGAATCGCTCAAAGTGTTCCGCGGGCAGCAATTGTCTGAGGCGTTCGCATACATCGAGCCACGCCGTCTCACCGTATACGGGTTTTTCGCTCAGGCAATGAAGATCCATGACGTCCAGCATGGCGGTCAATTGAGGGACGGTGGACGCAGAGATACGGTCGACGCGATCAACGAACAGATCGTCGATCAGGAAAAAACAGGCGATGTAATCGGCGATGGCTTGCAACAGGCGGCGTTCCGCATGGGGATAGCAGCGTGCAGCCAGCCATGCAAAGCGTGCCCTAACCGTGCGGCGGCGGTGTTCTTCGTTGAGAAACAAGCCATGTGCCTGCGCCCAGTCGAGCATGGCGCTTTCTATCTGCTCAGCCTTGGGTGCGCAGGCCGAAGGCCAGGGAATGTCGAAACGCGGGTGGGACGGAAGGGCGAGTGAGGCCGGGGTGTCGGCAACGGGCGACAAGGGCGTATTCAAGGCGGTTTCTCCGGCAGGCAGATGCAGATCCTTGGGTGTCCTTTGCCAGGGAATGCAGGAGGCGGTGTCGCCCCTTGTGTTGCCGTCGGCGCGTCACCGGTATCCAGCGTCTCCCTGCAGGGAGCTGATTGCAGCACTTGAAGCTTGAGCGGCCCTGACTCGGCGATCAGGGGTGTAGCCAGTTGTCTTGCCGATGCATGGAGCGAGCGAAGCGTGTAAGGCTCGCCGTATGGCATTCGAAATGTGGTTCTTGCCGCAGATGGCGAGGGTTGATCCACGGCATCGACAGTTTCTGCCGAACTGCACTCAATAGAACGTCAACAACGCCCATGAAAAGAGTTAAGCACGCTCTATGACGTGCTCTTTTGCAACGAAGTGAGTGCGTTTGGGTGCCGTGTGCCTGAACGACTGTGACCCGCTTACATGGCTTCGCGCAGCACCGCGAGAACGTCTGCCTCGTCGACACCCGAGATGATTTCTGCAAGCCCGATACCGTGCCACAAGATCAGCCGCAGCGTACCGGCAGTGTTCTTCTTGTCCAGCCGCATCAAGGCCAGCAACTGTTCCGGGTCGTAGCCGGTGGGAACGTCGGTCGGCAGGCCAATGGCTTTGAGCAACTGCTCAAGACGCAGCGTGTCGGTGCTATGGCTCATGCCCAAACGTTCGGAAAGCCGTGCCGCCAGCAGCATGCCGACAGCCACGCCTTCACCGTGCAGTAGCGTGGTGTAGTGGCCTGCCGTTTCCAGCGCATGGCCGAAGGTATGGCCCAGATTGAGCAGCGCCCGTTCGCCTTGCTCGGTTTCATCGCGTGCCACCACGCCGGCCTTATAGCGCACCTTGGTGGCGATGGCCTGTACGAGGGCGGTTTCATCGCGCGCCGCGAGTGCCTGCGCGTGTTGTTCCAGCCAGTTGAAAAAGATGGCATCGCCGATGGCAGCGCCTTTGATCACTTCAGCCATGCCAGCGCGGTATTCGCGTGCAGGCAGGCTGTCCAGCGTGCCGATATCGGCCACCACCGCACGCGGCTGATGAAATGCGCCGACCAGGTTCTTGCCGGCGGGAAGGTTGACGCCGGTCTTGCCGCCGACGGAGGAGTCCACCATCGACAGCAAGGTCGTCGGCATCTGGATGAAGTCGATGCCACGCATCCAACAAGCTGCGGTGAAGCCGGCAAGGTCGCCTACCACACCGCCGCCCAAGGCAATGATGCAGGCATCGCGCGTTGCGCCGAGTGTGGCTAGTGCTTCCAGTGCAAGACCGACATTGGCGAAGCTCTTGTGCGCTTCGCCATCCTCGAGCAGGAACGAAGACCAGTGCAGTCCGTCCAGTCCGCGTGTTAGGCGCTCCAGATAGAGCGGTGCGATGGTGCGGTTGCTGATCACCAGTGCGTGTCTGCCGCGCAGCATGGCGCGCCAGCGGGCATGATCATCGAGCAGGTCGCGGCCGATCCATACGGTGTAGCTGCGTTCGCCAAGCGTGACGTGGATGGTTTCCTGGGGCGTAGTAGTGCTCATCATGCGGCTTGTCGATTCCAGTGCTGTTCCAGCAATGCCATGCAACGCTCGCTGGCAGCAGCAACGCCTTCGTTGTCCGGGCCGGGCGAGACGGTCAGATCGGTGATTTCGGCATATAGCGAGGTACGCGCTGCTGCCATCGCTTCCAGCTTTTGATGTCGATCGGCATCTGCCAGCAATGGGCGCGACGTATCGAGTGCAAGCCGTTGCAACTGCACCGGCACGGTCGCCTGCAGCCATACCACATAACCACGTTCTGCCAGGGTGCGGCGGTTGGCCGGATCGAGCACCGCCCCGGCTCCACTGGCCAACAGTACACCGCGGCGACCGCTACACTCCTCCAGCATGGCGCGTTCGCGCCGGCGAAAACCGGCTTCACCTTCGATGTCGAAGATGGTGGTGACGGAAACGCCGGTGACGCGCTCGATTTCCTGGTCGAGATCGATAAACGGCATGCCATAACGTGCCGCGAGCTGCCGACCGATGGAGGTTTTGCCTGCACCGGTGGGGCCGATCAGGAACAGGTTGCACGAAGGATTCATGCGTGGATATTAGCAAGCGAGTCGACAATCAGGTGGGCGGATGGCCGAACGGATCTTGATCGCCGGCTGCGGCGACCTGGGTGAGCGCGTCGCGCGCTTGCTGCTGGCGCGGGGTGGCGAGGTCTATGCGCTGCGCCGCAATCCTCCTCGTGGTGACGATGGCATTCATTGGCTGTCCGCAGACCTGGCCAGTCCGGAAACGCTCACTGTCTTGCCCGAAGGGATCACCCGGCTGATCTTCACGCCGGCTCCGGATGCGCGCCAAGCGGATGTCTACCGCGCCGTTTTTCTCGACGGTTTGCGCAATGTGTTTGATGCCCTGGATACCCGCTCGTTGCAGCGCATGTTGTTCGTGTCATCCAGCGCGGTGTATGGCGAACACAGCGGAGAGTGGGTGGATGAAGCCACGATGCCCGCGCCGTTGAGCTTCAATGGCCGGATTTTGCGGGAGGCCGAGCTGGCGTTGTCGGCGTATCCAGTTGATTCGATCGTGCTGCGTCTTGCTGGTTTGTATGGACCGGGGCGCCTGCAGCTGATTGATCGTCTGCGTGCAGGGCAGGTGAGTGCGCCGCGGCACCCCAGGCACTGGGCCAATCGAATTCACGTCGATGATGCTGCAGCCGCGATCGTGCACCTGCTTATGCTGCACGATCATCAAGCGGTGTATCTGGGAACGGACGATACGCCGTTGCCGATGGACGTTCTTTACGACGATCTCGCCGCTTTGATCGGTGCGCCGAAGGTTCCTGATGGGCCTTCACCCACAGGTATCGGCAGCAAGCGGCTCAGCAACGCAAGGTTGAAGGCCAGCGGCTTTCGCTTTCGCTGGCCGGATGCACGCATGGGTTACGCGGCATTGTTGGATAAGCCCCTGCCATCGGCTTGATAGCTGGGATCAACTTTCCGGAGTATCGGGCGTCGGCCGACGCTTCGCCTCATGATGCGGTTCGGCGCTCTGCGAGGTAAGTTGTTCCTCGATGCCATACTTGATGAGGTCTGCATCGCGGCTGATGCCGAGCTTGCGCATCGCACTCATCTTCTGCGTGCTCACCGTTTGCTTGCTGCGTTCGAGGCGGCGTGCGATTTCGCTGATGGTGAGGCCCGACACGTACAGCCGCACCACTTCCAGCTCCCGGGTGGAAAGATGGCGTGCGCGTGATGACGTACTGGCTCCTTGAATACCATGCCGCTGCACTACGGCTTCAATGCCGGGCGAAAGATAACGCTTGCCGGCGAGCGATGCGTAAAGCGCCGTGGTGAGATATTCCAGTGGATCGGCCTTGCTCAGAATGCAGTTGACGCCTTGTGCCAGCAACGTGCGAATCACGTCGGCATTGTTCATCATGGTCAAGGCGATCAGGTGGACGTTCGGAAAGCGGCGACGGAGCAGGCTGAACAGCGTGACCCCATCGCCATGGCTGCCGCCAGGCATGGCGTAGTCCGAGACGACGACGTCGACGGATTGCTTCTCCAGCAAATCCACCAGCACGGTCGAGTTGCTGGCGATGCCGACAATGCGTACGTCCGCTTGGCCTTGCAGTTCGTGCAGAAGTCCGGCCAGCAGCAGAGGATGATCGTCAGCGACCACCACGCGGACTTCGCGCTCACTGGTTGACTGGGTTTCGTGGGTTGATTTCGTGGACGTCATGCTGCACAGCTCTTAAGTGTTTTCCTAACGCTGCCGGCTGCGCCGGGGAATCATTCGGCAGCGGCGCAGCGCCCCACATGCGTGGGTGGGTGTGTCATCGTTGGAGTCCTGGCCTTTGACGAAAAATGCGAGCGAATCGTCTGCGCGGCGGTACGGCTTTCACCAGGATTTGCTGTTCGTCGATTATGGTCAGACGAAACCTTCGGACAATAGAACTTTTCCGAAATGCATCGGCGCATGGGAAGGCGCGGAATGACTGGCGCGAAGCGCTGTTTTCAATTGTGGCTGAGGCCCATCACGTGATGATGGGTGTCATATTCGACGCAGGTGTCGGCCAGCACCGGCAGTGTGGCCAGGGCATGTCGGCTAAGTCGCTCGAAATGAAGCAGAAATCGTTGCATGGCCGTTGCGTCCATCGCCAGTGGTGCGCCGCGTGCCAGCAGATCCTTCTCGGTTTCGCTGCGCCATTCGCGGATCACTTCCCAGTTCGGTGCCTGCAGCACGATCAGGGCATCCAGCTTGCGCCACACCGGCTGGTACGCGCGCAGCTGCTTATTCACCCAATGGCGCCAGCGGCCGTCCGGATCTTCGGTACGTTCCAGTTCGTTTACCGGATCTTCCAGCGCGCTTTCCAGTTGCGGCCTGAGGCCGAGCGCCCAGCCTTCCACCACCACCAGGCGCGGTGGACGGGTGGTGTGCGGCCAGCGTGAAGGTGGCATGCGCGTATCGCGGCCCTTGTCGAAACGCGGCCAGGTCACTGGAAATTTTTCTGAAGCATTGGGCAGGGCTGCCAGCACGGAAAGCAGCAGTTCGATTTCATGCGTGCCGGGCACGCCGCGCGTCTTCAGCAGCGGGTGCACCTGATGGGCGAGCGCCTCGCGTTCGCTGCGCGAGTAGTAGAAGTCGTCCAGTGCGAGTACTTCCGTCGGCCAGCCACGATGGTCGGCCTGGGCCTTGATCACACGCGCCAGGGTGCTTTTGCCGCTGCCCTGCAGGCCGGACAGACCAAGCACATACGGCCGCTGCACCCGCGCGATACGGCCGGCGTAATGATCCAGCAAGTGACCCGCGAGGGCCTCGTTCTGCGTGCTAGCATCATCCTTCATCGCGTAATCATGACGTGCGCCGGCTACGATTCAAATACCCATGCTCAAACCCGAGATCCTTGACACTTTCAACACCTTGCTGGATCAGGCCGTGGCCAGTGGCGACCCGGAGCCCAATGCCATGACCCTGTCCAGCGTTGACGCCGCGGGACGGGTCAGCTCGCGCATCGTACTGCTGAAAGGGGCGGATCAGCGCGGGTTTCGCTTCTTCACCAACTACGAGAGCGACAAGGGCGTGCAGATCGAAGCGCACCTGCAAGTTGCCCTGTGTTTCCACTGGAAGCGCCTGCGCGAGGGCATACAGGTGAGAGTGGAAGGCTTGGCGCGCAAGCTCACGGCAGAAGAATCCGACGCCTACTTTGCAAGCCGCCCGCGCGGCAGCCAGATTGGCGCATGGGCGTCGCTGCAATCGCAGACCCTGGCGGCGCGCGAGATGTTCGAGCAACGCGTCGCGCATTACGAGCAGCAGTTCGCAGACCGCGAAGTGCCGCGCCCGCCGCACTGGGGCGGGTACCTGGTGGAACCTGACATGGTGGAGTTCTGGTACGGCGCCAACTTCCGTCTGCACGAGCGCGTACGTTGGGACCGCCACGGCCAGACCTGGACCCATCGTCTGCTCTACCCATGAGGAGAAGCGCGCCATGACCCGAGCCACACCTGCGGAACATGTCGCGCAAAACGGCTTCACCGTGCACACGCGCGGACGCGGCTTCAGCGAGGTCACCGACAAGGTGGCGGAGCTGGTTGCGGTCAGTGGCGTGCACACCGGCATCGTCAACGTCTTCACCGCGCATACCAGTTGCTCGTTGTTGATCAGCGAAAACGCCGATCCCTCCGTGCGTGCTGATCTGGAGCGCTGGTTCACCCGCGCCGTGCCGGATGGCGATGCGATCTTCCAGCACGACGCCGAAGGCCCCGATGACATGCCCTCCCACGTGCGCGCCATCTTGACTGGCGTGAGTCTGACCATCCCCGTGCACGGCGGCAAGCCGCAGCTGGGCACCTGGCAGGGCATTTACTTGTGGGAGCACCGGGTTGATCCGCACCAGCGCAAGGTCGTGGTGACGGTGTTTGGACATTGATGACACATGCATGACCAAAAACGATCCCTATCCCCATCGCATCGTCTGTCTCACCGAAGAACCCACCGAAGTGTTGTACGCGCTCGGCGAGGAGCACCGCATTGTCGGCATTTCCGGCTTCACCGTACGACCGCCGCGCGCGCGCAAGGAGAAGCCGAAGGTGTCGGCCTTCACCAGCGCGAAGCTGGAGGAAATCCTGGCGCTGCAGCCAGACCTGGTGATCGGCTTTTCCGACATGCAGGCGGATATTGCACGTGATCTGATCCGCGCCGGTGTCGAAGTTTGGATCAGCAATCATCGTAGCGTGGAAGGCATCCTTGCCTACATTCGCCGCCTAGGCGCGATGGTAGGTGCGTACGAAAAAGCCGAAAGCTATGCGCAGCGCGCCGAAGCCCATCTTGCCGAGGTGCGTGCTGCCGCCGCCGCATGGCCGAAGCGGCCGCAGGTGTATTTCGAGGAATGGGACGAGCCGATCATCACTGGTATTCGCTGGGTGGCGGAGCTGATCGGCATCGCGGGCGGCGATGATCTGTTTCCCGAACTCGCGCGCGAATCGCTGGCGAAAAACCGCATCCTGGTGGACGGCAGCGAAGTCGTGCGGCGTGCGCCGGACATCATTCTTGGCTCGTGGTGCGGCAAGCGCTTTCGTCCCGAGCGTGTGGCGCAGCGGCCAGGATGGGAAGCGATTCCTGCGGTACGCAATGGCGACATGCAGGAGATCAAATCGCCGATCATCCTGCAGCCGGGGCCGGCGGCGCTATTCGATGGGTTGGATGCCATGCATGCCGTGTTTGCGGAGTGGGCGGCGCGGCACGGGATACCAGCGTAGATTGGGGTGCAAACCCCAACATGGCGATGCACGTACGTCTATGCGTTGGGGTTTTCACCCCAACCTACGGGCCACGTGGCAAGCACGGTGCGGCAATACGCTGCAACGCATGGCTCTGCACCGCATCCAGCACAAACTCTGCCGCCAGTGGCGGCGTCTGCATATTGTTGGCGTTCTGAGCCCAGATGATCGTCACACCCGGCTTGCCGAGTGCTGCAACAAAATCCGTCACGGCATTGCGCCTCCTGAGCGTGGTAGCGATGCCGAACACGAACATGTCTGGATCATCACCACTGATCCAGCCTGTTACCGGAACCGGCGAAAAAGATTGCTTGCCCACTTGCAGCGTCGCACTGGGCAGTTGTGATGCCGGCGCATTCGGTCCTTCAAACGCATCGAAAGGGAAGTCAGGTGCGGTGTCGCGAACCACCGCCAATTGCAGCGACAGCGCACCACCGCTGCCTGTTGTGCACATCAGCGTGAACAAGGCGGGATGTTCGCCGCTTTGCGTCGTGATGGTGCCGTGCAAGACAAGTTGCGGCGGTCCCGGCTGCGAAGCGTTCGCCAGACCGAACGCGAATGCGAGACAAAGCAGCCAATGCCTCCACATGACGGTTTACCGCGCCAAGCTCGCGCCGAAATCGAACAAAGGTGCTGCAATCAACCGTTGCGCCAGCAGCAGGATGATCACCACCACCGTGGGCGAGAAATCGATGCTGCCCACGACCAGCTTGCCGCGCAGCGGGCGCAGCAGCGGCTCCACGATGGTGCCGGCAAGACGGTACAAGGGGTGATAGGGATCGGGCGCAAACATGCTGAGCAGCGACCAGCCGAAGATCACCACGATGTAGAACAGCAGCACGAAGTTGAGCAGGTCGGCGAGGGAGATCACCAGCAATCCCAACCACGCTGGTACAAAGCCCAGCAGAGCAGAAAGCACCAGCCGTTCCAGCACGAAGGTGAGCAACAGGATCAGCAGGGCAGCGAGGTTGATCCGCCGCCAGTTCGGCAATACGCGCCGGATCGGCGAGAGGATGGGATTGGTATAGCGATATACGAATTGGCTCAGTGGATTGTGAAAATCCGCCCGATTGGCTTCGGCCAGCAGGCGTACCAGGAACAGCGTGGCGATGGCGCCGAACGCCATTTGGACCAGCAGGGTCAGCGCATCAACGAGGTATGACATCGGTCAATCCTTATCCAAGGCAGCGGCAAGTTCCTCACCGCGCCGGGTGGCAGCGCCCACCGCGCGGGCGACGATGCGCGGGAATTGGTCGGCACTGAAGCTCTCCAGCGCCGCCTGGGTGGTGCCGTTGGGCGAGGTGACGCGCTGGCGCAGTGTGGCCGGTGCTTCGTTGCTTTCCACCAGCATGCGGCCGGCGCCGAGACAGGTCTGGGTGGCCAGGATGCGGGCGGTCTCGCGCGGCATGCCTTGTGCCACGGCCGCGTTTTCCAATGCTTCGACGAATGCGAAGAAATAGGCGGGGCCGGAGCCGGAAAGGGCGGTAACGGTGTCCATCAAGGCTTCGTCTTCGATCCAGCGGGTAATGCCCACCGCATCCAGGATGTGCTGCGCCTGCTCACGCTGCTGTGGCGTCACGCGCAGGTTGGCGCACAGGCCGGTGGCGCCGGCGCCGATCAGGGCCGGCGTATTGGGCATGCAACGCACGATCGGCAGCAGGTTGCCGAACCAGCGCTCCAACTGGTCGATGCGAACGCCGGCGGCGATTGAGATCAATAGCGGGCGCTTGCGTTGCAGGGTGTCGCGCAGTTCGTGGTGGATGGCGGGCATCACCTGCGGCTTCACTGCCAGCACCAGCACGTCGGCATCCGCCGCGGCCAGCCGATTGTCGTCGAAGGTGGCTACACTAAAGTCGCGCCCCAGGCTTTCGCGCGCCTGCGCCAGCGGCTCGGCCACGCGCAGGTTGGCGGCCGGCGTGCCGGTCTTGAGCAGGCCGCCGATCAGGCTTCGTGCCATGTTGCCGCCGCCGATGAATGCGATGTGGGTCATATCGATAAGGTGTTCCAAGGTGCCAGCGGCATACCTTAACAGCAGCGCCAGTCTGGCTGAGTGAGCGGGTGTTCCAATCCGCGTTTTCCCCAAGGGCAAAGGGGGCTGGTCGGGATGAATGTGTGTGCGCTCGCATTTGCCGCGATGCGCTCCTGCGCGGACGCCGGAAAGGCTGGCTGCGCGCCCCGTGCCGCGAGTAGTATCGGCATCGCTGCAAGGATCGGGGGAATGGCGGGGTTTGCCACGCCAGCGCATCTAACCGGATGACCACCGTCGTCCTGCTGCGGCTTGCGTTTTCGTATAGACGATCGGTTCTTAGGGGAAAACATTCCGATGGATATCGCCGAACTGCTTGCCTTCTCGGTGAAGAACAAGGCTTCCGACTTGCATTTGTCGGCGGGCCTGCCGCCGATGATCCGCGTGGATGGCGACGTGCGCCGCATCAACATCCCTGCACTGGACCACAAGCAAGTGCATTCGCTGATCTACGACATCATGTCGGATAAGCAGCGCCGTGATTACGAAGAATTCTTCGAGACCGACTTCTCATTTGAGATCCCCGGCCTGGCGCGCTTCCGCGTCAACGCGTTCAATCAGAATCGCGGTGCGGGCGCGGTGTTCCGTACCATTCCTTCCGAAGTGCTCACCCTGGACGACCTGGGTTGTCCCAAGGTGTTCCGCGAGCTGATCGAGCAGCCGCAAGGCCTGATCCTGGTGACCGGGCCGACCGGCTCGGGCAAGTCGACCACGCTGGCGGCGATGGTCGACCACATCAACAAGAACGAATACGGCCACATCCTCACCGTCGAGGACCCGATCGAATTCGTGCACACCTCGCAGAAGTGCCTGGTGAACCAGCGTGAAGTGCATCGCGATACGCATGGCTTCAACGAAGCATTGCGCTCTGCGCTGCGTGAGGACCCCGATTACATCCTGGTGGGTGAGTTGCGCGACCTGGAAACCATCCGTTTGGCCCTTACCGCGGCGGAAACCGGACACCTGGTGTTCGGCACGCTGCATACCAGCTCGGCGGCCAAGACCATCGACCGCATCATCGACGTGTTCCCCGCCGGTGAAAAACCGATGGTGCGCTCCATGCTGTCGGAGTCGCTGCGCGCGGTGATTTCGCAGACGCTGCTGAAGAAAGTGGGCGGCGGCCGTATCGCTGCGCACGAGATCATGGTGGGCATTCCCGCCATCCGCAACCTGATCCGCGAGGACAAGGTGGCGCAAATGTATTCCTCCATCCAGACCGGTCAGCAATACGGCATGCAGACCCTGGACCAGATCCTGCTCGACCTGGTGAAGCGCGGCTTGGTCACGCGTCAGCAGGCGATCGGGTATGCGAAGAACAAGGAAGTGTTCAAGTGATTGAGGGACGTCCCAACGGGAGTGCGCCATGAGCGAATTCGACTTTACCTCGTTCCTCAAATTGATGGTCCACAAGAAAGCGTCGGACCTGTTCATCACTGCCGGCGTGCCGCCGTCGATGAAGGTGCAGGGGCGCGTGGTGCCGATCACGCAGAGCCCGCTGTCCGCGCAGCAATCGCGCGACATGGTGATCAACGTCATGACGCCGGCGCAGCGTGAGGAATTCGAAAAGACGCACGAATGCCAGTTCGCGATTTCCGCGCAGGGTGTGGGCCGTTTCCGCGTATCGTGCTTCTACCAGCGCAACTGCGTGGGCATGGTGTTGCGCCGGATCGAATCGAAGATTCCGACCATCGAAGAACTGAGCCTGCCGCCGGTCATCAAGCAGCTGGCGATGACCAAGCGCGGCATCATTATCTTCGTGGGTGCGACCGGTACCGGTAAATCGACCTCGCTGGCGGCGATGGTCGGTTACCGCAATCAGAATTCCACCGGGCACATCATCACCATCGAAGACCCGATCGAATACGTGCACAAGCACGAAGGCTGCATCATCACGCAGCGCGAACTGGGCATCGATACCGACAGCTGGGAAAACGCGCTGAAGAACACGTTGCGCCAGGCGCCCGACGTGATCCTGATCGGCGAAGTGCGTACGCGCGAAACGATGGAGTTCGCGATCAACTTCGCCGAAACCGGTCACTTGTGCTTGTGTACGCTGCACGCCAACAACGCGAACCAGGCGATCGATCGCATCCTGCACTTCTTCCCGGAAGACCGCCGCCAGCAGTTGTTCATGGACCTGTCCTTGAACCTCAAGGGCATCGTGGCGCAGCAGCTCATTCCTACGCCCGACGGCAAGGCGCGTCGCGTGGCGATGGAGGTGATGCTGGGCACGCCGCTGGTGCAGGACTACATCCGTCAGGGCGAAATCCACAAGCTCAAGGAAGTGATGAAGGAATCCGGCAACCTCGGCATGATGACCTTCGACCAGAGCCTGGTGACGCTGTATCAGGCCGGCGAGATCAGTTACGAGGATGCGCTGCGTCACGCCGATAGCGCCAACGAAGTGCGCTTGCGCATCAAGCTGGCGCAAGGTGGCGATGCGCACACCTTGTCGCAGGGGTTGGAAGGGGTGGAGCTGGAAGAGGATAAGAGCAACCAGAATGGGTTGGGTGGGGGCTTCCTGCGGCGTTAGGCGTCAACACTCGCAGCAGCACTTCAACTTGCTGGGCCGTCATTCCCGCGAAAGCGGGAATCCATTTTGCTCTGGTGCAAAAGCGAAGATGGATTGACCAGCATTCGCTGTTGAAAAGCGCCTCCGCTTTCGCGGGAATGACGCCCTAAACAAGAGGATGTGTGGCGCAAGTGTTGCGTTCGCTGCTCCAATACACCAACAAAAAAGGAGCCATCGGCTCCTTTTTTGTTGACTGGTTTTACCGACACCCTGTTACTTCAATTCCGTGTGTGTGGTAATCACCAAGCCCTGATCTTCCATCCGCACACCCGCGCCGATCGCCTTGATGCGCGCCGCTTCCGACTTCATCGCTTCGAACTGCGCCTTTGTGCTGGCGAGTGCGGCTTTCGGATCGCTTTGCGCGCCGGAGTCGTCCGGATTCAACGTGGCGTTCGTCGCGGCAGCGGCCTCGGCGCGCTGTTCCAGCAGATCGATCCAATTGGCATACATGTCGCCGTCCAGATGCGTGCGCATCAGATCACCGGCGCTGCCGCTAGGCTGCTGCATGGTGTCGGCCAGCTTGCCATCTTCACCGGCTCCGACCGCAATGCCCAGCGATTTGGCGCCCATCGCCGCCCATCCCGACTCCCCCAGCGCATTGGCGAGCTGAGCGGGAAGGGCAACCGGTTTGTTGTCACCGGTGAGCTTCAGGCCATTGAGCATGGGGCTGGTGACTTGCGCCATCGCCAGCAGACCGGCGGGGTTGTTGGTGCCGATCACCACGCGGCCGGACACCTTCGGCATGCCGCCGTTGGGGTTGGGCGTGTAGCTGTCCAGCGCGATATGCAGACCGAGCAGATCGCCGATCGGCGGTACCGCGGCCTTCTGCATGCTGTCACCCAGGCTGCTGAAGGTGTCGTTGAGGTTGTCGAGCATCGGGCAGGTGAACGGCTTGTCCGACACGGCTTGGGCCTGTGCACTCCAGAACGCGCGCAACTGCGGCATCGGCAAGGCCAGGCTCAGTTCGAACGGCGCTGCGGGGTCGCTGCCGAGGCCCGGCAATTCCACCTTCAAACCGCTGAACGCGCTGACGATATCGCTGGCCAGCGATACATCGAAACGCATGTCGCGATGTTTTTCATCCAGCTTGGTGTAGCCCATGCTCATGTTCGGCATGCGTGCCGCGATACGTGAGGCTTCACTTTGGCAGCTGGGCGGCACCTGCATGATGTTCGCCACCGGTTCGCCGGTCTTGGACGATTCGTTTTCCGCGCGCATCTTCTGCAAGGCTTGCGCCAGCGGATCCTGGCCGCCAATGAACAGCGGCAGCAAGCGCGTGAGATCCACTTCGCCTACCGCCCACTTTGCATAACCCTTGGACTTGGCGAGGTCCGTAAGGCGATCGGTATCCTGCACGCTCTTCGCTGGGCGATCCAGGCCCAGTGCCTGACGTAGCAGCGGCTGTGCGGCATCCTGCGGCAGCAACGCGAGCACCGCTTGCTTGCCGACGATGGCGATGATGAATTGCAAATGCGAAACCGGTGCGACGTAACGCTGATAGCTCTGCGTGCCCAGCGTCACCACGTCGAACTTCTTGCCGTAATCGTTCTGGATCTTGGTGACGAAACTCTCGAACGCCTTCGCGTCGGCCAACTGCATGCGCAGGACGGGCGACAGGCCCAGGCCATAGAACGCCATGTAGCCCTTGGGATCGACGCCGGTTTCCTGGATGACCTGTTCGGCCGTCTTGCCGTCGAATTCGGTGGCGACGGTGCGCAGGTACTTCGCCATGTCCGGATCTTTGTCGGCGAGCTGGTCGGCCTGCGTTTTCATCTGCATGACCTGTGCCGGCAATTCCGCGTCGACCTGGGTCAGGATGGCCTGGCGCGTTTCATCGTCCAGCACATCCAGATTGGCTAACACATAAGGGGTATCCGCCGGCACGAAGGCCAGGGGGGCATCCTTGTCTTTGTGCGAGCAGGCGGCCAGCAGCAAGCCGGAAAACGCCAGCGCCAGCACGCGCTTGGGTCTACGCATATTCTTCCCCGGGGGTGTCGTCATTTAACGGCGGCATTATGCCTGTTTTGGCGTGTTGCCGGTGTGGTTGCAGCGTGTTGCAGCGTGTTTTCGCACGGCGAGCCGTAGGTTGGGGTGCAAACCCCAACATCGCCAATGACCCAGACATGGCAGTGTTGGGGTTTGCACCCCAACCTACGGCAGTGTGGTCCCTTACCGCGCCAGCATCTCGCCCAGCACGGCCATGCGTACGAACACGCCATTGCCCACCTGTTCGAGAATGCGTGACTGCGGGCCATCCGCCACTTCCGGCGCAATCTCGATGCCGCGGTTGATCGGGCCCGGGTGCATCACCAGGCAACCGCGTGCAGCCATGGCCAGGCGGCGGCCGTCCAGGCCGTATTCGCGGAAATAGGCGGCTTCGTCCGGCAGCTCGATGGTCGCCATGCGTTCTTTCTGCAAGCGCAGCGTGATCGCGACGTCGGCGCCTTCGATCGCTTTGTCGAAGTTGTCGTAGAACTTGCAGGCGGGAAATTCCTGCTGGTCGGGCATCAGGGAGGCGGGGCCGCACAGGCGGATTTCCTTCGCGCCCAGCTTGCTGAAGGCATGGACGTCGGAGCGTGCCACGCGCGAGTGCTTCACGTCGCCGCAGATCACCACGGTGAGCTGGCTGAAATCCGGCCGATGCTGGCGGATGGTCAGTGCATCAAGCAGACCTTGCGTGGGATGCGCGCGATTACCGTCGCCGGCGTTGATCACCGAGACGCCGCTCATCGCATGACGCACCAGTTCATCTGGCGTACCGGACACTTTGTGACGCACGATGATGGCGTCCAGGTGCATCGCTTCCAGCGTGTGCAAGGTATCGAACAGCTCTTCGCCCTTGGCGGTGGAAGAGAAACCGATGTCGAAGTTGATCACGTCCGCGCCGAGGCGGCGGGCGGCCAGCTCGAATGACGTGCGCGTGCGCGTGGACGGTTCGAAGAACAGATTGAGGATGGTGCGTCCGTTGAGCAGATCCAGCTTGCGCGTGCCATGTGCGCAGGCATCGCGCATGGTGATGGCACGGTCCAGCAAGCGCTCGATGCAATCGCGCGGCAGGTTTTCGAGCGTGGTGAGATGGCGCAGGCGTGAGAACATGGCGAGTGTCTTTTTAAGTGTTGTTGTTATGCGGCTTCGTGCAACCAGCGTTCGAGGATCACCGCCGCCGCTTCCGCGTCGAGCTGTACTGCATCCCGGCGGCGCTTCAAACCTGCGGCGCGTGCGTGGGCAAAACGCTCCGCGGCTTCGAGGGAACTATGGCGTTCATCGACCATGGAGACCGGCATGCGATAGCGTTCGCGCAGCCGTTCGGCGAAGCGGCGCGCTCGCTTGCTGGCTGCCTGTTCTTCGCCATCCAGTGTAAGTGGCAGACCTACCACGAAGCTGTCGGGCAGCCATTCGCTGCGTAGCGCATCGAGCGCAGCCCAATCGGGTGCGTCGTCGCGCATGGCAATGGTGGCGATGGCGCGGGCGCTGACCGTGACGCGATTGCCGACTGCAACGCCGATAAGCTTGCTGCCGACGTCGAAGCCGAGCACGCAACTCATGCGTGGCCCGCGTAGCCAGGGAGTTGCAGCGGATCGATGCCGACCAGGCCGGCCGCGGCGCTCCAGCGTTCTTCCAGCGGCGTATGAAAAATCACCCGCTCGCTGGCGTCGGCGGTGAGCCAGGTGTTGTCCTTCAACTCCTGCTCCAGTTGGCCGGCGCCCCAGCCCGAATAACCCAGCGCCATCAATGCCAGGCGCGGACCTTCGCCGGCCGCCATCGCGACCAGGATGTCACGCGAGGTGGTGACGGACCAATCGCCGTTGATGCGGTAGCTTGATTCCCAATGACCGTGCTCGCGGTGCAGGACGAAGCCGCGCTCCTGTTGCACTGGGCCGCCGATCAGCACCGGCGCGTCGATCAGTTCCGGGTCGTTGCAGATGAGCTTCATCTGCGACAGCACGTCGCCGAAGCGGTATTCGGAAAGCTGGTTGACCAGCAGGCCTACGGCACCGTCCTCGTCATGCTGGCAGATAAAGGCCACGCCGCGCGAAAACGGCGGGTCGGTGAGGCTGGGCATGGCGATCAGGAATTGCCCAGCGAGGGTCGGGGGCGAGCTGGTTGGCATGGCCGCATTCTAACCCTCAAGCAACAAAAATTCGTTTCTTCCTTACGTCTACCCGCCCAAGCGGATGATTCAGCTAGGGAAGAAAAGTGTTGATGGACCAGGGGTCGGTATGTACCACCGGGATAGTGCCCTATGACCTGCAAAATCTGTTGAAAGAGCTAGTCAGAAGGTCGCCATATGTCTGTTCAAGCTATCAACGCAGGGCCTGCGCCTTACCATCCAGCGGGGCTCAATTACGGACAACCCTATGCCAATGGACATAACGCTGGTTACGGGGCGAATGGCGCCTATCCGCCACCCGTTCAGATTCATCGATCCACAGGGTTCCCAGGTGGAGCGGCGGATATGGCTGGACTTCGTCGAGGGGGGCGCAACCAGGATTTGTCTAAACACCGGGAGGCCCCTGACAGGTTGAAAGACCCGGAAGCCGGAAAGGAATACCAAGCTGACCGAAATAAAATGTACACACGCCTCTCTTCAGGGCTTTCAGGGCTCCTTGAAAGGGCGGCGGATATTGCTGGAAGGCTCCGTGAAAAAGCACTGGATATGGCTGGACCTGCTCAAGAGGCACGCCACCAGGATTTGTCTAAAGATCGTGCGGACCCTGGCAAGTTGAAAGACCCGGAAACGGTGAAAGAGCTGCAATCCGAACTTGCTGAAGCGGCACGCAAGCAGGATTTATCTAAATATCGGATGGACCCTGACGAGCTGAAAGACCCGGAAACGGGGAAAAAGCTGCAACCCGATGAAAACGGCCTGTATACACGCCGCCATCGCGATCGAAGTGAGGCTTATTTCATCACGACGAGGGATGGAGATATCTATCAGGTTGGCTTCGACCCACGCACGATGACCTGGCATGTGCTTGATCCACGAACAGGACGGCCCGTTAGGACTCTCGGTCGGCACGGCAAGACAGGTAGCGGAGGAGAGCTGACCGACATGCCGGTATCCCCGGGGAAAGGAAGAACCTCGGGCGGCGGAGGTTTCCAGGGTAGTGGGGGTGCTCAGGGTGGCGGAGCCCCCGGGGGCGGTGATACGCATGGCAGCGGCGGTGCCGGGGGCGGTGCACATGGCAGAGGCGGTGCCGGGGGTGGTGGTACGCAGGGTACGCCGGGTGGCGGACGTGCCCGGGGTGGTGGAGGTGCCGGGGGTGGGGGCGGTACACCGAGCGGACAGGAGGTTCAAGGCGGGCAGGCGCCGGTGGTGGGGCCGGAATCCCCGGGCGACCGGGAGAATATTATGAATATGTTAAACAAATCGATCGGAACGGTCAGAAATACGATCAATAAGATTGATGACCATTTGTCAGGCAAAAAACCATTATCTCCGAAGGATGCCGAGCACGTGCGAGAGGTTTATGGTGATGATGGATTGACTCCGGAAGGTCTCACAGCCATCAAAAACACGCTCACCGTAACAGTGAATGCCATGGAGCAAAGCCTAAGAACAGGGGCCTCAAATGTACATTTCGGTAGCGTGAGACCTGGTGCGTCGGCACAGGCCGACCTCAATACCGGCCAGATTGTTTTATCTCGCGAACAGTTTGCGGCGATGCCAGAGTGGAAGCAGACTGAAACTATGGCACACGAATTTACGCATATTGCTGCTTTTACCAAAGACAATCATTATCTGGATCAAAACGATAATAAACATGCCAATCTGGATGGCAAATTTTCTCCTGAGCCCTTTGGCAATGCCGACAGCTACGCAAGGCTTACGACTCATCTTAGGTAGGGGCTAGGTACGCGGGAGTTGCCTCCCGCCCCGGCACTGATCCGTACACGCGGTATAAGCGGGGCGGTTTCATATGGCCGGCGGCCTAAACCTTAGGCTGGAAAACTACCTGGAAGGCTATGGCTGCGGAGATCACCAGGTTTTCTTCCAAGCTTGCATTTGCAATTTGAGACCGCTGGTGCTTCTTGACGCCGCTCTGCTTGCTCACCGCGTCTTCAACACATCTCCCGGCTGAAACTGCCAAGTGCGGGTGATGTAGAGAATGTCCACTTTTTCCTTGTTGTCCGGTGGCAGCGCCGGGAACGGTGCACACAACTTCACGATCGCGATCGCCGCCTTGTCGATGACGCTGTAACCCGAACTTTGTGTGACGTCGATGCTGTAGATGCTGCCGTCCCGGTTCAAGCCGACAGTGAGGATTACGTCGCCGTGCAGGTGTTGGTCGCGGGCCTGCTGCGGATAGTTGAGGTTGCCCACGCGTTCGATGCGGTCCACCCAGCCGCGCATGTAGGCGGCATACACATATTCCTTGGTGTTGGCCGAAATGAATTTCTTGTGCGGACGCTTGGCGTAAGCCTGCGACTGCTGGCGGACTTCGGCAGCCAGTTGCGCGGCTTCTCGGGCCAGGCGCGCTTCATCGGCGGTGGCGGTGTCCGGGGTGTCGCGCACGTCCTTGGCGTTGTCGCTGTTGACGCTGAAATTGGCTTGCCCGGTGGTGGTGAGCATGCGTTGATCGGTCGCCTGTTGCGGCGAGGGCGTCGCCGCCGTGACCGGTTGGGGCGCGATGCCCTGGCTGGGTAGCGGTAGGAGTCCTGAGAAGGGTTGCGATGGCCGCTGTGTTTTGTCGCTCTCGCCACCGCCCTTGTTGTTGGCCTGGGCCAGGAAGTCGGCCTTGTCGGGCGCTTCGCTGTTGGCGACGTTCACCAGGGTCACGTCGAGCGTGGGCAGGGCCGGGCGTGTCGCGACGTAACCGACGCCGATGCCGAACAGCAGCAGGCCATGCACCAGCAGCGAAAAAACGAAGGTGGCCCCGATCTTGTTGTCGCCAGGGCGGCGGGCTACAGCATTCACGCGAGGGATGGCCTGGTCTCAAGGGCGTCAAACAACATTCCCGCGATATTAAGCCCGAATTGTTTGTCCAGTTCGCGTGCGCACGTCGGCGATGTGACGTTGATCTCGGTCAGGTAATCGCCGATCACATCCAGCCCTACGAAACGCAGGCCGCGGCGGCGCAACTCGGGACCGACTTCGGCGGCGATCCAACGGTCGCGATCGGAAAGGGGGACACCTTCACCGCGCCCGCCGGCAGCCAGGTTGCCGCGGAATTCGTCGCCCTGCGGAATGCGTGCAAGGGCATAGGGCACTGGCTCGCCATCGATCATCAAGATGCGCTTGTCGCCCGCGCTGATCTGCGGAATGAATTTTTGCGCCACTGTGAACTGACGTTCCTGACCATGCGAATCGCCCTGCACCAACGTTTCCAGCATGGAGTTGAGGTTCTTGTCGCCGGCCTGCACACGGAAGATGCCGCGCCCGCCCATGCCGTCCAACGGTTTGAGCACGGCGTCACCGTGTTCGGCCACGAAGCGGCGCAGCTCGGCCGGGTCGCGTGCTACCAGGGTCGGCGCCATGCATTGAGGAAAGTGCAGGGCGAACACTTTCTCGTTGCAGTCACGTAGCGCACGCGGGTCGTTCACTACCTGCACGCCGTCGCGCTGGGCGACGTCCATCACCAAGGTGTCGTAGACGAACTGGGGGTCGACCGGCGGATCCTTGCGCAACAGTACGGTGCCCACCTCGCGCAGGTCGGTCCAGCGGGCTTCGCCCAGGGTGTACCAACCGGTCGGATCGTCCATCACGCTCAGAGGACGCAGCTTTGCCCAGGGGGCGCCATCGCGCAGGGCCAAGTCACCTTGCTCCATGTAGTAAAGCGGGTGGCCGCGGCGCTGGGCTTCCAGCAGCAGGGCGAAGGTGGTGTCCTTGGCGATCTTGATACTGCCGATGGGATCCATCAGCACGGCGACCGAGCGGGGCATGGCGGTTCCGTTGGCGAGTGGGGCGTGCATGTTCGCCGAGGTGGTCGGGGTGCCACAAGGGATGCTCTGATCTATTCCACGTGCCCGGCAAGGCCTGCAGGGTGTGTTGCATGGCACCGGTCAGATTCCCAAGGATGAGCTATGCGCAAATTTGGGCAGCTCAGGGACACTCCTTTGTCCGAAGGTGCCACTGTGGGTCTTCTTTCACATATGTGTTCGCGATTTTGGTGATAAGCCCCCCCGCCACAACGTTTTTTCCTTGACGGAAGACCGCCCAGGCAGTAAACAGCAACGACGGAGCGCCCGACGCAGATTGGGCACCGAAGAACAGCTTGAGCAGGAATTTTTCATCTGCGTCCGGTTTGTGGCCCGTTTGCTGCTTGCTGGATGACGTACCTGAGCCTGGGGCAGGCAGCAGGGGGGGTTAAGTGAACTTGAACGTAGCTACGAACGGCCTGGCTGGTCTAAAGGTCATGGTCATTGACGACTCCAAGACCATCCGCCGCACGGCGGAAACCTTGCTGAAGAAAGAAGGATGCGAGGTGCTCACCGCCGTCGACGGCTTCGAGGCGTTGGCCAAGATCTCGGACCAAAAACCGGCCATCATCTTCGTGGACATCATGATGCCGCGACTGGATGGCTATCAGACGTGTGCGCTGATCAAGAACAATCCGCAATTCCGTTCGACGCCGGTGATCATGCTGAGCTCGAAGGACGGCTTGTTCGACAAGGCACGTGGCCGCATTGTCGGTGCGGAGCAGTACCTCACCAAACCGTTCACCCGCGATGAACTGCTTGGTGCCATCCACCGCCATGTCGCCAGTACGGTTTAAGGCTCGTGAAAATAAGCTCTAAAGGGGGAGCCGTGGCCAACATCCTCATCATCGACGATTCGCCCACAGACGTGCGCGTGTTTTCGACCATGCTCGAACGGGCAGGGCATCGCGTCGACTCCTGCAACAATGCCGAGGACGGTATCGAGCGCGTACGCGCGACGCGGCCGGACCTCGTCATCATGGACGTCATCATGCCGGGCATGAACGGCTTCCAGGCCACGCGCACGCTCACGCGCGACCCGGCCACGGCCGATGTACCAATCGTCATCATCACCACCAAGTCGATGGAAACCGACCGCGTGTGGGGCATGCGCCAGGGCGCCAAGGCCTTCATCACCAAGCCGGTGAACGAGAAAGACTTGCTGGCATGCATCAACGAATTGTTGCCGAAGGCGGCGTGAGACGGGCATGACCGCAACTGCCGCCCAGTCGCCCTTCGAAGTTCTGGCCCGCTACGAGCGGCTTTCGCTGGCGCACGCGTCCGGTACGCAGGAGCGTTTCGAAGCACCTGGCCTATGGCGCGGCATCGGTTATCGCGCCGGCAACTCCCTGTTCGTGAGCGCGATCGACGAGATCAACGAATTGCTGGCCGTGCCGACGCTGACACCTGTGCCCGGCACCAAGCCGTGGCTGCTGGGCGTGGCGAACGTGCGCGGCAACCTGATGCCGGTCGTGGACATGGCACGTTTCCTGTTCAGCGAGCGCACGCAGCATTCCGAACGCGCACGCCTGCTGGTGGTGCGCCAGGGCGGCGGCAGCGTGGCGTTGCTGGTGGACGAAGTATTCGGGCAGCGCACGGTCGATGCGGAACAACGCCGTGGCGCCGAGCGCGAAGACGATCCGCGCCTGACGCGCTTCGTCGAAGACCGCGTGGAAGTAGACGGACAGCGCCTGGCGCTGTTCAGCATGGGCCGGTTGGTTCGCGCGCCTGATTTTCGTCAAGCGGCCGCCTGATGGCGTGCGGCTGGCCGGCGCAAGTGGCGACCGGAGCAGGGGCAAGGGCTTCGGAAATTCTTGACCGACACGTTAGGCGTGCCGGGTGCAGTAACGGATGAGGTGAAGAGCATGAGCACTACAGGGGGCGTCGGCAAGGAACAGGGATACACCATCCTGATCATCTTGCTGGTGGTTTCGATCGGCTTTGCGGCCGTCGACTTCGTATTACTCAACCTCAAGAACGGCGAAGACCGCCTGGCGAGCGCGCTGACCACGCAGATCCAGGTGTTGTCGCAGCAGACGGCCAAGTACGCGCTGGAAGCTTCCGGCGGTAACTCGGATTCGTTCGCGGAGCTTGAGAACGCGCGTGACACCATCGACTCGGCCGTGCAGCACCTGGTCAACGGCGACACCAAGACCGGCATGAAGCCCTATGCCGACCAGAACGCCACGCCCACCGGCCGTTCGGTCAGCAAGCTGGCCGACGCCTGGAAACAGCTCGATGGCGACATCGGCAAGATCCTTTCCAACAAGGCGGTCGTGCTCGATTCGACGCAGCGCGCCGATGACCTTTCCAAGCAGTTGCCGCTGCTCAACTCCAACATGGAGCAGGTGGTCAACATCCTGCAGCAGCGCAAAGGCACCAGTGCCGATGAAATGCTGGGCGCCTCGCGCCAGATGTTGACGGCTGACCGCATCATCCGCCGTGTGCAGGAAGTGTTGCAGGGTGGCGAATCGGCGCAGGCGTCCGCCGACGGCCTGTCGCGCGACGCGCAGAACTACAGCGAAGTGCTCACCGGCCTTTTGCAAGGCAACCAGAGCATGGGCGTGCAGCAGTTGGGCGACGCCAATGCACGCAAGATCCTTTCGGAGATGCAGGGTGACTGGAGCAAGCTGAGCGATCCGGTTTCCAAACTCGCCGCCGCCGCCAACAACCTGGCCGAAGTGAAGAGCGCCGGCAACCAGGCTTCGCTGGACTCGCAGAACGTACTGCTGCGCGCGAACGACCTGGCCGAGCAGATCGGCCAGTTGCCGGTGCGCCGCCTGTTCCCGAACGTCTGGTGGGGCGTGATCGGCGCGGGTGGTGCCGTGGCCTTCGCCGTGTTGCTGGTGTTCCAGCTGGTGACCGACCAGCGCCGCCGCTTCCGCGAAAGTACCGAGCTCAACCAGCGCAACCAGGAGGCCATCATGCGCCTGCTGGACGAAATGGGTTCGCTCGCCGAAGGTGACTTGACGGTAAAGACCACCGTGTCCGAAGACATCACGGGCGCGATCGCCGACTCGGTGAACTACGCTATCGACGAGTTGCGCACCCTGGTGACGACGATTAACGAAACCTCCGAGCAGGTGTCGTCCTCGGCGCAGGAAACGCAGACCACTGCACGCCACCTGGCCGACGCCGCGAAGGCCCAGGCACATCGCATCAGCACGGCGACCACCGCGATCAACCAGATCGCAAGCTCGATGGACGATGTGTCCAAGAACTCCGCCGAATCGGCCGACGTGGCCGAACGCTCGGTGCAAATCGCCTCGCGCGGCGCGGAAGTGGTGCGCGAAACGATCTCGGGCATGGACTCGATCCGCGACCAGATCCAGGAAACGTCCAAGCGTATTAAGCGACTGGGTGAATCCTCGCAAGAAATCGGCTCCATCGTGGAACTGATTAACGACATTGCCGAGCAGACCAACATCCTCGCCTTGAACGCGGCCATCCAGGCGGCCTCGGCGGGTGAAGCGGGCCGCGGCTTCGCGGTGGTGGCGGACGAAGTGCAGCGCCTCGCGGAACGCTCCGCGAGCGCGACGAAGCGAATCGAAACATTGGTGCAGACGATTCAGTCCGACACCAATGAAGCCGTCAATTCTATGGAGCAGACCACCGCGGAAGTGGTGGCCGGTGCCCGCAAGGCCGAGGATGCCGGCAGCGCACTGGGCGACATCGAGCGCGTATCGCACGACTTGTCCGCACTGATTCAAAACATCTCCGCCGCGGCGCGTCAGCAGTCGATCGCCGCGACGGATATTTCGCAATCCATGAACGCGATTCAGGAAATCACCTCGCAGACGTCGCAAGGCGCAAGCCAGACGGCGGAATCGATTGGTTACCTGGCGCAACTGGCAAGCGATCTGCGCCGTTCGGTGGCGCACTTCAAGTTGCCGGGTTGATAGGTGTTATTGGACATTCACGAGAGGGCAACCTCGACGGTTGTGTCTAGCGCCAAGAGCGCAGCCGCTGAGGGGGGCGTATGAGACTTCAAGACCACATCGATTTCACCACGCTCCAGTGGGTCAAGCCCGAGCTTGACGAGACGCTTGCGCTCGCGCGACAGGCGCTAGAGTCCTACGTGGACAATCCCGGCGAGCGCGACGTCATGCGCGGCTGCGCCGACAACCTGCATCAGGTGCAGGGTACCTTGCGCATGGTCGAGCTGTACGGCGCCGCGATGGTCGCCGAAGAGATGGAAACACTCGCCATCTCGCTGCTCGAAGACCACATCCGCAATCGCGAAGATGCCTATGCCGCGCTGATGCGCGGCCTGATGCAGCTGCCCGATTACCTGGAGCGTCTGTCCAGCGGCCACCGCGACGTACCGGTGGTGCTGTTGCCGCTGCTCAACGAACTGCGTGCCAGCCGCGAACAGGAAGCGCTGAGCGAAGCGGCGTTGTTCACGCCCAACCTGGAAGCGGCGCTGCCCGCACAGGCGCCGGCCGCCGCCATTCCCGTCGACGCCCAGCGCCGCAAGAGCGAAGTCAACGAACTGCGCCTGCGCTTCCAGCAGCAACTGCTGGCCTGGTTCCGTGGACAGGGCGGTTCGCAGCAATTGTCCGGCATGCGCAATTCGCTCCTGGCGATCGCTGCGCGTTGCAGCACCATCCATGGCCGCCGCTTGTGGTGGATCACCGCCGGCGTGTTGGAAGGTCTCGACCAGGGCATGCTCAAGGCGCAAGCCGCCGACGTGCGCCAGCTGATCGGCAAGGTCGACCGCAGCATCCGCCAGTTGATCGAACAAGGCGAAGACGGTCTGCAGGGCGGTGATGCGGACGATCTGGCGCGCAAGCTGCTCTACATCGTCGCGCAGGCCAAGCAGCGCAGCCCGCAGATGCACCAGCTGGTGCAGACGTACAACCTCGACAGCCTGATGCCCGACGCCACCGAGGTCGAGCATGCGCGCGGTTCGATGGCTGGCCACAACCGCGCTTTGCTTGATTCCGTTGCTCGCGCACTGAAGGACGACCTGCTGCGCGTGAAGGAAGCGCTCGACCTGTTCCTGCGCCAGAACGATGCCGATCCGGCCCAGCTCGGCGCCCAAGCCGAAGTGCTGGAACGCGTCGGTGACACGCTCGGCATGCTTGCACTCAACGTGCCGCGCCGTGTGGTGAACGAACAACGCCGCGTGCTGGAAGAAGTCGCCAACCGTCTGCGCAGCCCCGACGAGGAATCGCTGCTCGACGTGGCCGGCGCGCTGCTCTATGTGGAAGCCTCGCTGGACGACCACATCGAAAGCCTCGGTGCGGAAACGCCGCCGGAAGAAGAACACAAGGTGGCGATGCTGCCGCGCAGCGAGGCACGGCACATTCTCGCCACGCTGATGAGCGAAGCCGTCGGCAACACCGGCAAGGTGAAGAACGGCATCGTCGCCTTCGTCGAATCCGGTTGGCAGCACGAACAGCTCGACGGCATGCCGGCGTTGATGGACGAAGTGGCAGGCGCCATGCGCATGCTGTCCTCGCCGCGCTCGGCGCAGATCGCCGAAGGCGTGGGCCGCTTTATCGGCAACGAACTGTGCATCGACAAGCGCATTCCCAGCAGCGCGCAGATGGATCAGCTCGCCGACGCGTTGGCCGCACTGGAGTATTACCTGGAAGCCGCACGCGAACACCGCGGCGGTCTCGACCACGTGTTGGACGTCGCCGAACACAGCCTGGGTGGATTGGGCTACTGGCCGCCGCCGCTGCCCAAAGCAGCGCCGGAGACGGTGCGCGAAGCGGCTGCCCCGGCACCCGCGCCAGTGGAAGCGTTCGCGCCGGCACCGGTGCACAGCGAACCCGCACTCAGCGAATCGGTCTCCGTCGCGCACGGCGAAGATGCCAGCGCGCTCTTCATCGGCAGCAGCGAAACACCCGCGCCGATGGCACACGACCTCACCGGCCTGCATTTGGTCGAAACCGAATCGCACATCCACGCGCCAGTGGTCGACGAAGGCGACGACTGGATCGAGATCGAAGAGGAAGTCGAAGAGCAGGTATCCGGCATCGATCCGTTGGCTGCCAATGCCGGCTTCCAGGCCAGCACCGAAGGCATCGACGACGACATCCGCGACATCTTCCTGGAAGAAATGCAGGAAGAGATCAACAACCTGCGCCATGCGCAGCAGGCGTGGATGATCGATCCCACGCAGCTTGTGGAGCTCACCCCGATCCGCCGTTCGTTCCACACGCTCAAGGGCTCCGGCCGCCTGGTCGGCGCCGCGGTGCTGGGCGAATTCGCGTGGCGCGTCGAGAACATGCTCAACCGCGTGCTGGATGGCACGGTCCAGCCGCACGCCGGTGTGCAGACGCTGATCGGCCATGCCATCGAAGCGCTGCCGCAGCTGTACTCGATGTTGAAAGACGGCACCGTGCCCACGGTGCCGCTCACCGGCATCATGCAGGCGGCTGATCATCTTGCCGCCGGCGAACAGGCCACCGCGGAACAGTTCGCGACCAGTGGCACGCAGACGGTGCGCCGCGTGGTACGTCGCCGCGTGCCACGTGTGTCGGCTGAAACGATTCCCACCGCCACGCATACCGATCATTCGGCTGCCACTGCGCTTCCGTTCGAAACGCTCGCGCCAGCGCCTGAAGCGATCGAAGCGCCGGTGCTGCCGCCGGTCGATCCGGTGCTATTGGAAATCCTGCGCAGCGAAGTGGCGCAGTACCTGCAGACCATCCGCAATGCGGTGACGTTCGCCCAGGGCGACATCCCGGTCGAGGACGGTCTCCTGCGCGCCGTGCACACACTCCATGGCGCCATTGCCATGGTCGACATTCCACTGCTGATCCAACTGTTGTCGCCACTGGAAAGTTTGCTCAAGCGTCTGCGTGCAGCCGGCGAACCGCTGTCTGGCGAAGGCGTGCGCCTGTTGCGTCAGAGTGCCGACGTGGTCGACGAGGTGATGGCACAGTTCGACGCGCCGCATCCGCAGTTGCCGGATGCGTCAGCCATCATCGCGCGCCTCACCGAACTGCGTGACCATCAGCCCGAACCGCAGATGGCGCACGTGGTGTTCGAACCGCATGCGGTTGAACCGGTGTCGTTCGAGCCGATCGAGCCGCCGGCTCCGGTGGCTGCGCCCGCCGGGCACGAAGAAGAACAGGCGCCGGTTGCCGTGGAACAGCCGACCGAGATGCCGGTCGCCGCGGACGAGGATTACACCGCCGAACTGCTCGAATCGCTGGCTGCCGAGGAACCGTCCGAGGCGGAACCAGCACAGCATCATCGCGAACCCGAGCCCAGCGCCGAAGATGCCGAATTCGCGGAACTGCTCGCCAGCCTCGAAGCCATCGAACCGGAACATGCAGTGATCGAGCCGGTGGCCGAAGAACCGGCGCCGGTCGAACATCATCTGGATGTCGGCCATGAAGCGGCCAACGAGCTGATCGACGAGACTGCTCTTGTGCAACCCTCGCACGAGGAACTCGTGCATGCATTCGTCGACGAGCCGGTGCTCGACGCCGAGCCTATGGCTGAGCCGGAAGTGGTCGAACACGACATCGAGCACGCCGCCGCGCCGCCGGTTGAAGAACCGATGGCGGAAGCCCCGCATCACGAAGAACCGGTCGCTGAGCTACTGCACCACGAGGAGCCGGTTGTCGAACCGGTCGCTGAGGTGCCGCAACACGAAGAACCCGTTGCCGAGCCGGTTGTCCAGGCACTGCAGCCCGAAGAACACGAAGAACCGGTGGTGGCGGAAGCGCCGCAGCCGCACGAAACGATCGAAGCTCGGCCGGCGGAGCGCGTACCGGCCGGCGAGCTGATGAGCTTCAACCATATCGATCCGGACTTGCTGGAAATCTTCAGCGAAGAAGCGCGCGAAATTCTCGATGACGCCGACAGCACGCTGGCGAAGTGGCATGCCGAGCCGGCCGATGTGTCGCATATGGCGGGCCTGTTGCGCGCGCTGCACACCCTCAAGGGCGGTGCACGTATCGCGGGCGTGACACCCGTGGGTGACCTCAGCCACGCGCTGGAAAGCTTGCTGGAGCATTCGCACGGCATCGATCCGCACAAGACGGTGCCGCTGATCGGCACGCTCGAGGCCGCGTTCGACGAAATGCACGGTCTCGTGCAGCGCGTTTCGCAAGGCAAGGCCATTGCGTATCCGCACGCGATGATCGCGCGCTTGCAGGGCGACCCGCAGGAGCCTGCGGCGCCTGTGGCTGAAGCACCCGCGCCCGTCGCGGCGGTGCTGGCGCCTGCTCCGGTTCCGTCGATAAGCGCAGACGAACTGCCCTCGCTGCTGCCTGCCGAAGACGAATCGCATCCTGACGATGCCGGCCGCACCGCGCAGGAACAGATCCGCGTTCGCGCCGAACTGCTCGACAGCCTGGTGAATCACGCCGGTGAAGTGGCGATCTACCGCTCGCGCCTGGAACAGCAGGTGTCGGCCTACCGCTTCAACCTGGTCGAACTCGAACAGACCGTATCGCGTCTGCGCAGCCAGCTGCGCATGCTCGAAATCGAAACCGAAGCGCAGATCATCGCGCGCTTCCAGCGGGAACATCGCGACGCCGGCCTTGCCGTGTTCGATCCGCTGGAACTCGACCGCTTCTCGCAATTGCAGCAGTACTCGCGTGCACTGGCCGAATCGGTCTCGGACTTGGTGTCGATCCAGAGCATGCTGGACGAACTCACCCGTCAGGCCGAAACGCTGCTGATCCAACAGTCGCGCGTGAGTTCGGAACTGCAGGAAGGTCTGCTGCGCACGCGCATGCTGCCGTTCGACACCATGGTGCCGAACCTGCGCCGCACGCTGCGTCAGGCCGCGCAGGAAGAAGGCAAGAGCGCACAGTTGTATGTGGAAGGCGCGCACGGCGAAATGGATCGCAACCTGCTCGACCGCATCAAGGCGCCATTCGAGCACATGCTGCGCAATGCCGTGGCGCACGGTATCGAAACGCCGGCCGACCGCCGCAAGGCGGGCAAGTCGGAAGAGGGCGTGGTACGCATTCGCGTGGCGCGCGAAGCCACCGAGGTGGTGATCCGTGTCAGCGACGACGGCCGCGGCCTGGATCGCGAGGCGATCCGCAAGCGCGCGATCGAGCGTGGGCTGATCCGTCCGGATACGCGCTTGTTCGATGACCAGTTGCTTGCGCTGATCACCCAGACCGGCTTCTCCACCGCCAGCACCGTGACCCAGCTCGCCGGCCGCGGCGTGGGCATGGACGTGGTGGCCAGCGAGATCAAAGCAATGGGCGGCTCGCTCGCCATCGAATCACGCCAGGGCGAGGGCACCACTTTCGTCTTGCGCCTGCCGTTCACCCTCGCGGTGACACAGGCGATTCTGGTGCGCATCGGCGAATCCACCTTTGCCATCCCGATGACGTCGGTGCAGGGCGTAGCGCGCATCAGTCCGGATGAATTGGCGGAGCGCCTGGCGCAGGACAATCCGCAGTTCGATTACAACGGCGAGGATTACGCCGTCCACGATCTGGCCGGGCTGCTTGGTCTTGTGCCAGGTATCGGTGACGAAGAACAGCTGCCGCTGCTGCTGACCCGTTCTGGTGAACTGCGCGCCGCGATCCGCGTCGACGCCGTGATCGGCTCGCGCGAAATCGTGGTGAAGTCGGTCGGTCCGCAGGTGAGTTCGGTGCCCGGCATTCTCGGCGCCACCATCATGGGCGACGGCTCGGTGCTGGTGATTCTCGACCTCGCACCGCTGGTGCGTCATGGCCTGGCCCGTCTCGAGCAGCGCTTGGCCGAAGGCGTGGAATACGCCACTACCGCCCCGGCGATCGAAGAAGTACGGGTACGTCCGCTGGTGATGGTGGTCGACGATTCGATCACCATGCGCAAGGTTACCGGCCGCGTGCTCGAACGCCACGAATACGAAGTGGAAACGGCGAAGGACGGTCTGGACGCGCTGGAAAAACTGCACGAGCGCGTGCCGAACCTGATGCTGCTCGACATCGAAATGCCGCGTATGGACGGCTACGAGCTGGCGACGCAGATGAAGGCCGATCCGCGCCTGCGCCACGTGCCGATCATCATGATCACCTCGCGTACCGGCGAAAAGCATCGCCAGCGTGCCTTCGACATCGGCGTGGAACGTTATCTCGGCAAGCCGTATCAAGAAGCCGAATTGCTGGCGCAGATCAGCGAAGTACTGGAGCAACACGCGCAGGAGCCGGTGAATGAGTGAGAAGGTTGTCGCGGTTGCGCTGCTGTTCGATGACGTAGAGTTGGGTAGTCATCTGCGCACCGCACTCTCCGAGCACGGCGCTCGAATTGCGCACGAAGGCCCGGTAAGCAGCTTTAACGTGGCCCAACTGCGCCAGGCCGGCGTGAACGTGCTGGTCGTGAATCTGGACGACTCGGTGGACGACACCGCGCTCGACCTGATCTACGAACTGGTCGCTGCCGGCGATATTCCCGTGGTGTTCAACGACGCCCAGGCCAGCCGCGGCCTGGACGGTTGGGATCGCGCGCGCTGGGCGCGCCACCTGGCAGCCAAGACGCTCAACATAGACATCATCGATCCGCCGCGTCCCGAGAACGCACAGCCGGTAGTGCCACCACCCGCTGCGCCGATTCAGCCCGAACCGCAGGCTGAGCCTGCCGTGTTGGTCGAACCAGAGCCAGCTCCCGCTCCCGCCTTGGCAGCCGAACTGGAACCCGAACCGGCATTGGCGTGGCAACCGGAACCGGAGCTTGAATCCGTACCTGCGCCAGAGCCCGACGTCGTGGCACCGGCGCAAACGTCGCTTGCCGACGCGCTGCAGCAGCACGACGAGACACCGATTCAAGCCGAAATGTCCGAAACCCTGGCGGACGAACTGGAAGCGCTGCTGGCAAAGGGCGAAACCGTCGAACATGCGCCTGAAAGCGAATTCGGCTCGCTGAAGTTCAACGCGGAAGACGAACTCCCGCCGTTGCACGACGGCGATTTCGGCTGGCAGGACGACGATCACATCGCACCCGGGCAGCATGAGCACATTCCGACGGCGGCCGGCTTCGCGCCGGCCCCCGAACCTGCGCCTGTGCCCGCACCGGCGCGCATGGAAGCGCCGGCCTTCAACATCAATCTCGATCACCTGTCGCTGGCCGCGGTCGATCAAGAATTCACCCCGCCGGTGATTGAAAAAGCGACGCTCGCCCAGCAAACACCTTCTGCGCCGGAATGGGGCTTCGTGGAAGAGGACGATCACGCCGCGGCCCAACCACCGTCGGGCGACAAATCATCGTTCGCCGTGGAGAAAGTCAGCGCTGCCGAGTTCCTGGCGCCTGATGTGGAATTTCTGGACGAAGATTCCCCGGTCGAACCCGGCATGAGTCTGGAGCTGGTGGCGATGGAAGACGCCATCGCGCCCAAGGATGACTACCAGCCGTTCGAATCGCACCTGCATGAACTGGATACTGCCTTCGCGCATTTGCTGGTGCTGGGTGCGGCACGTGACAGCGGTGCTTCGCTAGGCGCTTTCCTCGCCGCGCTGCCGGGCGATTTGAAGCTGCCGATCCTGCTCACCCAACATCACACCCAGGATGCGCTCGAACAGCTCGTCGCTTCGCTGGCGACCCGCTGCACGCTGCCGGTCAAGGTGGCTGCGGTCGGCATGCGCGTGCGCCATGGCGACGTGGTAGTGGTGCCACGCGGGCAACAAGTGCGCATCACTCGCGACGGCCGTGTCGAACTCAATGCCGCCAATGACGATGCCGGTGGGCAATCGCCATCCATCGACAGCAGTTTCACCATGGCTGCGAACGTGTTCGGGCGCGATGCGCTCGCCATCGTATTCGCCGGCCAGGCCACCGACGCCGTGGCCGGTGCGCAAGCTATCCACGATCGCGGCGGAGAGGTATGGGTGGAAGCTTCCACCAGCGATCACTACACAGACATGGTCAACGGCGTGATGGCCGAACGCCTGGCCAGCTTTTCCGGTTCGCCGCAAGAATTGGCGGTGCGCCTGGTGGAGGACTTCCGATGAGCGAACAACCGCTACCCCGTGAAATCCGCTGCGTGCTGGTGCCGGTCGGCAACCTGCGCCTGCTGCTGCCGAATGCCACCGTGGCCGAAGTGATCACTTTCGCCACCCCCGAACCGGTTCCCGGTGCACCCGAATGGCTGCTCGGCCGCATCGCCTGGCGTGGCTGGCGCGTGCCGCTGGTCTCGTTCACCAAACTGGCCGACGCCGAAGAAGGCGATACGGAACTCAGTGTGCGCGTGGCCGTGCTCAAAGCATTTGGTGACAACCCCGACGTGCCTTTCGTGGCAGTGGTCACCCAGGGCTTCCCACGCCTGACCACGCTCAACGCCGAACTGATCATTCCCACCCACGATGGCAAGCCGTTGCCGCGTGGCGTGAAGGCGCAGGTGCTGGTGCGCGACGATATCGCGGTGATTCCTGATCTTGAAGGGATCGAGAGTGAAGTGACGGAATTGCTGCGGCAGGCGAGCTGATCAGCCATCATGGTCATCATTCCGGCCTTTGCTGGAATGATGATGTGGCGCGAATCAGAAATCCCCGTGTAATGCCTGCAGCGCTGCGAGTGCTGCAAGCCCGGCCGTTTCCGTACGCAAAATCCGCGGCCCCAGGCGCAGCCCTTGAAAGCCTGCTTCGCGTAATGTCGCCACATCGCGGTCGCCCAGCCCGCCCTCCGGCCCCACTACGAGCAATCCACCGGTTTCTCCGAATGGCACGTCACGCGCGCGCAGCGTGCCTTCCGGCAGCAACGCCAGACGCTGGGCATTGTCATGGTCCAAGCCTTCCAACCAACTCTGCATCGTTTGGGCAGGCATCACCTCGGGAACGTGTACACGCCCGCTCTGCTCACATGCACTGGCTGCCACCGCGCGCCAATGCTGCAAACGCTTTTCGGCACGCGCGGGATCGAGCTTCACTTCGGAGCGCTCGGTGAATAACGGCACGATGCGCGCGACCCCCAGCTCGGTGGCTTTCTGCACGATCAGATCCATCTTCTCCCCACGCGCAACACCTTGCGCCAGGGTGAGTCGTAGCGGCGACTCATTCGCAATTTCCTCGCGTCCGTCGATGCGGACTATCACATCGCGCTTGCCGACGCTGACCAGCGTGGCGGTGTAATCAAAACCATCGCCGTTGAATACCGTGAGCGCATCGCCTGCATTCATGCGCAGCACGCGTGCCACGTGCTCGGCGGCCTGCGCGGGCAGGGTCAGTTCGGTGGCAAGCGCCAGCGGCTGTTCGACATGAATGCGAGTGCTGCGCATAAGCTTTCGGTCACTGAGAAGTCGATGAGCATACCGCTTGCTGCGGTCTTGTTCAGCCATCTGAATAGCCCGGCAGTCATCGCCCCCTTGCGATGAACCGAACCTGGTAGCAGCATGGACTCACCCCTGAAAAGCTCGCGTTTTCCCCCATGGCGAGCAGGAGGTTTCCATGATCAAGTTGATATGCTCCGCTGCCTTGCTGGCCGCTGCGACGGCCGCCTTCGCCGCACCCCAGAACGGGTCTTCGGCCAATCAGCCCCAGGCCAACGCGCCTACCACCTCGACTACGGCCAAACGCTCGCCGCTCAAGCCGGGCGACCGCCAATGCATCCGCGATACCGGTAGCCTGATTCCGCCCAAAAAAGGCGAGTGTTTGCCGGTCGCGGGCCGCTCCTATACCAAGCAGGATATTGATAACACCGGCGAAAACACGCTGGGGCCGGCGTTGGAAAAATTGGACCCGGCCATCACCACACGTGGTTATGGTGGTCACTGATCTTTAGGTGCTGCGCTTTGTAGGTTGGGGTGCAAATCCCAACAACGGTGGCCGTGAACATGGCGATGTTGGGGTTCTCACCCCAACCTACGTGATGGCGCGTGCAATGCCATCAATTGCCACATCAACCAAGTGATCGATCTGGCCTTCATTCACCACATAGGGCGGCATGAAGTAGATCACGTTACCCAGCGGCCGCAGCAATGCACCGTGTTCAAGGCCATGCAGGTAAACACGCAGGCCACGCCGTTCCTCGGCAGGAAATGCGCGTCGCGTCGCTTTGTCGGCGACCAGTTCCACCGCGGCGATCATGCCGTGCTGCCGAACATCAGCCACGTTGGGATGATCGTGCAGCGGTGCAAGCCGCGCGGCAAGATGCGAGGCCAGCGCGCGATTGCGCTCCAGCACCGGCTCGTCGCGAAAGATGTTCAAGGTTTCCAGCGCAGCACGGCACGCAAGTGGATTGCCGGTATAGCTATGCGAATGCAGAAATGCTTTGCCCGCGTTGTATTCAGCGTAGAAGGCTTCATACACGTGCTGCCTCGTCAGCACGGCGGAGAGTGGCAACGTGCCGCCGGTCAGTCCTTTCGAGAGGCACATGAAATCCGGCGCGACAGACGCCTGCTCGCAGGCAAAGAGGGTGCCGGTGCGTCCGAAACCTACGGCGATTTCATCGGCAATCAGATGCACGTTGTATTGGTTGCACAGCGCGCGCAGGCCGCTGAGATAGCTGGGGTGATACATGCGCATGCCGCCTGCGCATTGCACCAGTGGTTCCACGATGACGGCGCAGGTTTCATGCGCATGGCGTTCCAGCAGCACGCGCATGGCTTCCAGGCGCCGCGTGGCGACATGTTCAGGCGATTCACCGGGTTCACCTTCATACGCGTCGGGTGAGGGTGCAAGAAGGGGAGTAAGCAATAACGGTGCATATGTCTTGCGATACAGCGCTACGTCGCTCACCGATAGCGCGCCCAGTGTTTCGCCGTGATAGCTGCCAGTCAGTGCGATGAAACGCGTTTTTTCGCCGTGCCGCTGGTTGAGCCAGTAGTGAAAGCTCATTTTCAGCGCCACTTCGACAGCAGCCGAGCCGTTGTCGGCGAAAAAGACTTTCTCAAGCCCTTGCGGCGTGATTTTCACCAGTCGCTCGGCCAGCTCGATCGCTACGGGGTGCGTAAAGCCCGCAAAGATCACATGCTCTAGTGTATTTGCCTGTTCGGCTAGCGCCGCAGCGATACGTGGATTGGCGTGACCGAACAAGTTGGTCCACCAGGAACTGATGCCATCCAGGTAGCGACGCCCGTTCGCATCGATCAACCAGGGGCCTTCACCGCGCACGATCGGCACCATGGGCACGACCTGGTGGTCATGCATCTGCGTACACGGGTGCCAGATATGGCGGAGATCGCGCTGGGCGAGGGAGGCGTTCGCGTCGGCTTGCTGAGTCATCCGGCTATGATCGGGGCCGCGAGGGTGTTGCTCAAGCATTAATGGTTGGATCGATGAAACGCTGGTTTGCGGGTTTACTGCTGGTTGTACTCATTCTGGGCGCGCTGTTGTGGTTTCTGCCGGCGCGCTGGGCTTTGCCGCTGCTGCAGGCACGACTGCGCGGCATACGCCTGGACGGTGTCAGCGGAACGCTGTGGCAGGGGCGGGCGGAGCAGGCATCGATCGTGAATGGTCCACAGCTTGGCCGTGTTGCCTGGACGCTTTCGCATCGTGCTCTGCTTGGTGATATCCGCTTGGGTCTGGATTTGCGCCAGCCGCAGTGGCAACTGCAAGGGCAAGTGCACCGCATGTCCTCCACGCAACTGGACCTGCACGACGTCACCTTGCACATGAATATGGCCGAGCTCGGCACGCAGTCGTGGTTGCACGGGCAACCCCAGGGACAGCTTGATCTGCAGGTGCCGCAGGCACAGTTGCAGGGCTATTGGCCCATGCAGCTCGATGTGGCCGGCACGTGGTCGCATGCTGTCGTGCATACGCCACAGGGCGAGGTGCCGTTGGGTGCGCTGTCGCTGGTGGTGACCGGGCAGTCGGGTGCCATCCAGGGCATGTTGACGGATGACGGCAGCGGCCCGTTGCAGACGGCTGGACGGCTATCCATCAGCCCGCTGGGATGGGATCTGCAGTTTCACCTTGTTCCGCGCCGTGATGATCCCGTTTTGATGAGCTGGTTGCGTAGCCTGGGCACGCCGGCAGCGGACGGCACGCTCGAACTCCGCTATCGTGGTGGTTTGGCTCAGATGAATCCCGTTACCAGGAAACCATGAACGAGCAGCAATGGGAGGCGGCGCTGAAAGCCGCGCGCGACGCGGCGGACGCAGCCGCTGAGGTGATCCGGCATTACTGGCGCCGTGGCGTCGATGTGGAGATCAAATCCGACGCCACGCCAGTCACGATTGCCGACCGCGAAGCCGAACAGGCCATTCGCGCCATTCTCGCTCCGGCCTTACCGGGCGCGGCGATCTATGGCGAGGAGTTCGGTCTGGATAATGGCAACACCGATTTGCTCTGGCTGGTCGACCCACTGGACGGCACCAAGAGCTTCGTGCGCCGCACGCCGTTCTTCTCCACGCAGATTGCGTTGATGCATCAGGGCGAACTGGTGCTGGGCGTATCGAGCGCGCCGGTATATGGCGAAACCATGTGGGCCAGCCGCGGTGGCGGTACCTGGTTCCATGGCGAACGCGTTCATGTGGCAACGACCACCGAGATGGCGCAGGCGTCGATCTCCACCGGCAACGTCAAAACGCTCACCGGTGATGCGCGCTGGCAGGCGCTCGGCCAGATGATTCGCGACAGCAATCGCATCCGTGGCTATGGCGATTTCTGCCATTACCACTTATTGGCGCGTGGTGGGTTGGATCTGGTGATCGAGTCCGACGTCAACATTCTCGATGTAGCCGCGCTGGCGGTGATCGTGCGCGAGGCTGGCGGCGTATTCACGGATCTGGAAGGCAAGTCCTTGAATCTGGAGACGCGCAGCGTGCTGGCTGGTACGCCGGCGCTTCACGCACAGGCGCTCTCTCGTCTCGCATGACCTCGTAGGTTGGGGTGCAAACCCCAACATCGCGCGAGATGGCGATGGCACGCTGGGGTTGCACCCCAACCTACGGAGCTGAAGCAAAAGCCGGTTACAATCCCGCTCATGCCACCTCGCTATCCCATCATCCACGCCACGCGCGACTCGGACACCAGCCGTTTTCTGCACGCGGAGCAGGTGGACCTGGAATTCTCCAACGGCGAACACCGCACCTACGAACGACTCAAGGGCCATGGCCTGGGCGCAGTGATCATCGTGCCGATGCTGGATGATGAAACCGTGCTGCTGGTGCGCGAATATGGCGTCGGCGTGGACCGCTACGAACTCGGTTTGCCGAAAGGCCGCCTGGATCAAGATGAAACGGTGGAGCAAGGCGCCGACCGCGAGCTGAAGGAAGAAGTAGGCTACGGCGCGCGCAAGCTCAAGATCCTGCACAACCTCTCGCTGTCGCCAGCCTACATGACGCATATGGCGCACGTGGTGCTGGCACAGGACCTGTATCCCGAGCGCCTGCAGGGCGACGAGCCCGAGCCGCTCGAAGTGGTGCCCTGGAAACTCTCCGATCTTCATACCTTGGTCTCGCGTGACGACGTCACCGAAGGCCGTTCCATTGCTGCGCTGTTCATGGCGCGCGAATACCTTGCCGGACGCCTGCAACGCACGTGAGCGAACTACCCAATTTTCCTCTGCTGTTGGACATCGGCCTGCTGGCACGGCGTGCCGGCGAAGCGATCATGGACGTTTATCGCCAAGACTTCGACGTCGAGATGAAGGCCGATTTCTCGCCGCTCACTGCCGCGGACCTGGCCGCCCAGAAAGTCATCGCCGCGGGCTTGGCGCAGATCGATCCGCAACTACCCGTCATCTCGGAGGAAGCCAGCCAGCTGCCCTGGGAACAGCGCCGCGAATGGCAGCGCTACTGGCTGGTCGATCCGCTCGATGGCACACGCGAATTCGTCAAGCGCAACGGTGAATTCACCGTCAACATCGCCTTGATCGACAACGGCACGCCGGTGTTGGGCGTGGTGCTGGCGCCGGTTACCGAAGAATTGTTCGCCGCCGCACGCGGCCATGGTGCATGGTGGCAGGTACAGCGCGATGCCGAATGGGAACGCATCTCCACACGCGCTTTGGCCAATCCACCGGTTGCCGCGGGCAGCCGCTCGCACGGGGGCTCGTCGGAAGCCACCTTGCGCCGTTTGCTGGGTGAGGAATATCAGCTGCATGCGCTGGGCTCTTCGCTGAAGTTTTGCCTGATCGCGCGTGGTTCGGCGGATGTCTATCTGCGCCGTGGCCCCACCAGCGAGTGGGATACCGCCGCTGCACAGTGCGTGCTGGAAGAAGCCGGTGGCGCGGTGCTCGATCTGGCCGGCAAGCCGCTGCACTACAACCGCGGCGAATCGCTGATCAATCCGGAATTCCTGGCCGTAGGCGATGCTGAGATCGATTGGTCCGCGCGGTTGCACGAAGCGGGATTGCCGTGAGCACGGCCACACGCCACAGCCTGGCCGATCTGCTTGTCATCATGGCGCGCCTGCGCGATCCCGAACGCGGCTGCCCGTGGGATCTGCAACAGGATTTCAGCACCATCGCGCCTTACACCATCGAAGAAGCCTACGAAGTCGCCGATGCCATCGACCGCAAGGACTGGAACGAACTGCGTGATGAACTGGGCGATCTGCTGCTGCAAGTGGTCTTTCATTCGCAGATGGCGCAGGAACAAGGGTTGTTCGATTTCGACGACGTGGCACATGCGATCAGCGAGAAGATGCTGCGCCGGCATCCGCATGTGTTCGGTGATGTCAGCTATGCCGATGTCGAAGCGCAAAAGCGCGCCTGGGAAGAGATCAAGAACGCCGAGCGTGCAGCGAAAGGCGCGGCGCACGACGATAGCGTCCTGGCCGGCGTCTCTCACGGCCAGCCGGAATGGCAGCGTGCCCAGAAACTGCAGCAGCGTGCCGCGACCGTAGGCTTCGACTGGCCCGACCATCGTCCAGTGATCGGCAAGCTGCACGAGGAATTGGCCGAAGTCGCCGCTGAATTCGAAGCCGGTGCCGATCCCGCGCGTCTGGAAGACGAGATCGGTGACGTGCTGTTCGTGGCCGTAAACCTGGCGCGTCACGCCAAGGTGGATTTCGCGCGGGCTTTGAAACACGCCAATGCCAAGTTCGAGCGGCGCTTCCGGCGCATGGAGCAGTTGGCTGCCGGGGAAGGGAAGCCGTTGGCGTCGCAGGGTTTGACCGAGCAGGAAGCGCTTTGGCAGCAGGCCAAGGCGGAAGAACGGTAGCGTTTATCCATGCCCTGACGAGGCATTCAACCTTTTGTCCCCGTCGCGCATCTGAAACATTCGAACACAGCCGGAGATTTCGTATGCGTTATCTGCTCGCCCTACTTGCCTTGCTGCCACTGGCCGCCACCGCCGCGGACTGCCGCTACAGCGCTCCCCGCAACCTGCACGACGATCTGGCCGGCGTGCGCCGCGTGCAGATCGAACTGCACAGTTATGACCTGCACCTGGTCGGCAACCATGGCGCCGGTGGATTTCAGCTCAACGGCCGTGCCTGTGCGTCTTCGCAGTCCGCCTTGGACAATATGCAGGTGACCTCGCATCGCGAAGGGGACCAGCTCATCGTGGATGTTGGCGCCAATCATTCGTTCAACGTCGGCATTTTCGGTGATTCCTACGCCTATTTGGACCTGCAGGCGCAGCTCCCTTCCAACGTGCCCGTGAGCATCAACTCCGGTTCCGGCGACGTCTACGTGGGCGGATTGGACCAACTCGATGCACACACGGGTTCAGGTGATTTGCATATCGACCATATTGCCGGCGAAGTGTCGGTCACCAGCGGCTCGGGTGACGTCGAGCTTTCCGATATCGGCAGCCTGAAGGTCGGCTCGGTCGGTTCGGGCGATGTCAAGGCGAACAACGTGCGTGAGGGCGTGAACGTCGGCAATGTGGGTTCCGGCGATGTCACCCTGGAACACGTGGGCGGCAGCGTCTACGTGAGCACGATCGGTTCCGGCGACCTGGTGGTGAAGGATGTACATGGCGACTTCACCGTGGGGGCGAGGGGAAGCGGTGATGTCACGCATACGGATATCGCTGGCAAGGTCAGCGTGCCGCACGACGATTGATTCACGCCTGCAAGCGCGTAGGTTGGGTTAGCGCAGCGTAACCCAACAAAGTTCCGCCGAAGCGGTCAGTATGGTTGGGTTACGCTGCGCTAACCCAACCTACGACTCAAGCCAGCAAATGCATCACCAGATAAATCAGTGCTGCGCAGACCAGCAGGAAGGGCACTGAGACCTCATGAAACAGCCGCATGCCATGCGGCTGTTTTGCTAAGCGCAAGGCGATCAAATTCGCCAGCGAACCAATGACGATGCCGAAGCCGCCTACGTTTACCGCGACGGCCAATGCCATCGCATCTTGCGCGTGATTCAGCAGCAACACCGTAGCCGGCACGTTGCTGATCAGCTGCGAGCTGATGATGCCGCTGAGGTAAAGCGCCAGCGGCTGGTTGAAATCGATCTTGCCGAGCATGTGATCCACGACAGGCAGCGCGGCGAAATGGCCCAGGCCGAGAAAAATCATGGCGAAGGTCGCCATCAGCAACCAGTCGATGCAGGCAAGCGTGCGCCAGGAAAACAGCGCAAACGGAACGACCAATAGCAAGGCGCCAAGCGGTGCGTGGCCGCTTTGCATCATCAGTACCATCATCGTGAGTGCGACGATGGACAGCAGGGCCAGGGATGCGGATACCGCGTGGCCGTCGAGCTTGTTGGCCTGCAGTGCCACACGTTCCTTCGGCAGCCAGAACCAGGTGACTGCCGCGACCAGCACAAACATCACCGCTGCCGTAGGCAGCAGGTGAGCAACGAATTGAAAAAACGGGATCTGCGCGTGTTGCCAGATCAGCAGGTTCTGCGGATTGCCGATCGGGCTGAGCGTCGAGCCGGCATTGACCGCCAGCGCTTCCAGCACGGCCATGCGCAGCACCGGCAGATTGGACAGGCTGCCGATGGCAAGCGTGAGCGGCACCATCAGGAACAGGCTGACGTCATTGGTCAACACCATCGACAGCACCGCCGTCATGCTTACCAGCAACAGGCCCACACCGCGCAGCGAGTGCATGCGCGCCACCAGCATGCCGGCGATACGCTGCACCAATCCGCTGTCTCGAATGCCCTGGATGGCAATCATCAATCCAAGCAATCCGCATAGCGTCGGCAGTTGCAGCCAGCTCTGGTAGCGCGGCCAGGGTTGCGGGTCGACGCAGGCCAGTATCACCGTGAGCACCGTGAAGAGCACCAGCAGGAACTCGTGCTTGAGGCGATTGAGCCAGATGTGGGTGGTGGAGGTCTTTGAATGCATCGTCAATCGCGCGATGTGTGATTTTGAAGGGACTTCCAGCAGTGCCGACATTCCCACTTTCGCGGGAATGACGGCGGGTAAAATCAGGTTTCAAATGGAAGATAAAGAAAGACGATTTACCACTCCGTCAACCCTTCCAACTCATACAACTTCTTCCAACTCGGGCGTGCACGCACCAGATCGGCCAATCGCTTCAGCGCAGGCCACTCCGTCGCCGGACGCGGCATGTTGCGCGACCATCGCATCAGCATGGTGAGCATTAAATCCACGCCGGAGAAGTCGGCGCCGAGCATATACGGCCCATGCGCAGAGAGATGCGCTTCCAGGCGATCCCAGATGCCCTCGATCTTGCGTTGCACGGCGGCGCGGATATCCGGCGGCAATGCCTGATAACCAAGCTCCTGCGGATAGAACCAGAACCGATACGTCGACATCAGCGCATTGCTGAGGAACACCGTCCACTGTAACCATGTATCGCGTTCCGGCGTACCAAGTGGCGGAATCAGTTTTGCTTCCGGATGACGCTCGGCCAGGATCATCAGCAAGGCTCCCGATTCGTACACCGCGCGACCATCGATGATCAGCGTAGGCACCTTGCCGCCCGGATTGAGCTTCAGGTACTCATCGGTGAATTGCTCCTGCTTCTCGATGTCCACCGACTTCAGTTGATAAGGCGCACCGATTTCGAGCAGCGCCAGATGCACGACCATGCTTGCGGTGCCGGGGGAGTAGTAGAGGGTGTACATGCGCGGTCCTGGCTGGGGGAGAATCCGCATCCTATCGCACACGTATTCTTCCCGTAGGTTGGGGTGCAAACCCCAACATTCCTCCATGTGCCATGCACCCCCGATGTTGGGGTTTGCACCCCAACCTACAGGTCATTCAGCACGCAACAACCGCATCGGCGGCGTATGCGTCACTTTTCGCGTACCAGCCAACCCAAGCAACATCACCACGAAGGCCGCGGCAAGCGCCGCCAGGATCAGCGGCAAAGGCTGCGGCATGAAATCCTTGATGTGGAACACGCTGCGCCCCAGCCACCATCCGCCGACCATGGAACCCAGCGCCGCCGTGATGCCCGCGATCAGGCCGAGCAGGGCGAACTCGCATGCGGCAGCAATGCGTAGCAGGCCGCGCCGTGCACCGAGGGTACGCAGCAAGGCTGCCTCATGGCGGCGTTCCTGCCCGCTCGTCGCCAATGCGGCGGCCAGCACCAAGGCGCCGGCCAGCAGGCTGAAGCCGAGCACCCAGCGCACTGCGCTGGTTACGCGCTGCACGATCTCGCGCACGCGGTCGAGCAGCGCGTCCACGTCTACCAGGCTCAGGTTTGAATAGTTGCGCGACAGTGTGGCCAGCGCTTCGGCATGGCCGCGCGGAAGATAAAAACTGGCTAGCCAAGTGTGTGGGAGCGTGTTTGCATGCGTGGGATCCATGAGCAGGAAGAAGTTCACCCGGAACGATGTCCAATCCACATGGCGGAAGCTGGTGATCTTTGCGTCGACCTGACCTTCACCGACATCGAAGCGCATGATGTCACCAAGTTTGAGTGCGTACATGTCGCGCCACATCGTATCCACCGACACTTCGGCTTGCGTCGGATGTGGATCGAACCAATGGCCGGCGATCACGGTGTTCGACGGCGGCAAATCGTTGGACCATGACAGGCGCAACTGTCGATCGCTCCATTCCTTTGCACGCTCGTCTTTGAAGGTCAGCGAGTCGATCGGATGTCCATTGATGGCAGTGAGTTTGCCGACGGCCAGCGGCATCATGTTGAGCTGGTTGGCGCCGATGCGATCGAGCGCCTGGTTGAAATCATTGCGCTGATCGTCCTGCAGGTTGAGCACGAACCAATTCGGCGTATCGCCAGGCAATTCCTTGCGCCAGCCATCCAGTAACGCGGGCGCCACCACGGCCAGCAGCAACAAGGCGGTAAGGCCCATGCTCAATGCGGTCGCCTGCACGATGCTCAAGCCACGTCGGCGTGCCAGCGCCGCCATGCCAAGCCGCAGCGCGGGGTGGCCACCCGGTGTGATGCGTCGTGTTACCCATAACAACAAGGCGGCAAGCAACGCGGCCACCACGGCAACGCCCAGCAGGCTTACGGCAAGAATCCCGGCAAGTTTGGCGGAACCGCTGAGATTCCAGATCAACGCCAGCGCCACCACGGCAGGGATCAGGTACAGCACATCGAAGCGGCGAATGCGTCGCGCCATGCTCGCGCGAAAGACGGCGACCGGCGGTACATCGGCCAGCCGTACAAGTGGCGGCAACGCAAATCCCACCAGTACGGCGATGCCCATGCCGGCAGCAGCCAGGGCCGGCAAAATCGGCAGTTCTGTCGGTACACCCGAAAACAATTGGCTGGCGAACATCCATGCACCTTGTGCCAGCACCAACGCCAGCAGTACGCCGAGTAACGCTGCCGGTAGCGCCAGCCCACCCATCGTGCCGAGCAGCAACGTAAACACACGCGCACGCGACGTGCCGAGTGCACGCAGCAATGACACTTCACTGGTCTTGCGTCGCGCATAACGCTGCGAAGCCAGTGCAATCGCCACGCCCGAAAGCAGTGCCGACAGCAAAGCTGTCAGGCGCAAAAAGGCACCGGCACGATCAAACGCATTGCGCATGCGTTCTTGCGTCTGCTCCGGTGTAATGAGTTCACCACCCTGCGGCAGGGTGGTCGATTGCGCCCACGTGCGCCAACTCTGTACGGCGGCTGGTTCGCCGGCCAGCAACACGGTGTGTCGCGCGCGGCTGCCGACACCGAGCAAGCCAGCCTGTTGCGCATCGTTGATGTTCATCAGCGCGCGCGGCGCCATGGCTACCAATTCGCCGCCATCCGGCTGCTGGATCAGCTCGCCCGCAATGCGCAGATCGCGGCCACCCAGCTGCACGCTGTCACCGACGCGTCGATTCAGCCCCACCAGCGCGCGATGATCGAGGTAGACGGTGCCGGCCGCCGGGCCGTGGCTGGTCGCCTGCTTTCCGTTGGCATCTGCGATTAACAAAGTACCGCGCAACGGATAGGCGCTGTCGGCGGCAAGTACATCCAGCAATTGGCTCTGCTGCTGCGCGAACGCGACCGTGGGAAAACTCGCTGTGTTGGTGAGGGACAAACCGCGCTGATGGCCGGCGACCGAGAATTTGCCCGGAATGTTTTCCGGTGCCGAAACACCCAGATCGCCGCCGATCAATTCGGCCGCGCTGGCAAGTACCCCACGTTCCATGCGCGTGCTGAGCGTCGCCACCACGCCCAGCGCCACCACGGCAAGCACAAGGGATGCAGCCAGCGTGCGCAACTCCGGCAGATGCCATTCGCGACGCAAGCTGCGCAAGGCGAGCAGCAGGATTTTCATGCGGATGGCTCTCCCATCGGCACCAGCCGCCCTTCCTGCAATTCCGCGCGACGCATGCAACGTTCGGCCAGCTGCATGTCGTGCGTGACCAGGATCAGCGTGGTGTGATGGTCGCGATTCAGTGCGAACAACAGATCGCAGACGTGCCGCCCGGTACGTCGATCCAGGTTGCCCGTGGGCTCATCGGCAAACAGTAAGCGCGGGCTATGCACGAAGGCGCGCGCAATCGCTACGCGTTGCTGTTCGCCGCCGGAAAGCTGTGCGGGATAGTGTTTGCGCCGGGAGCCGAGTTCGACGGCATCCAGCGCAGCGTGCGCGCGCTCGCGCGCATCGGCGTGGCCTTCCAGTTCCAGCGGCAACATCACGTTCTGCTCGGCAGTGAGTGCGGGCAATAAGTGGAACGACTGGAACACGAAGCCAACCAGGCGCCGGCGCAGATCCGCGCGCGCTTCTTCATCAAGCTGTTCCAGCGCATAACCATCGAGCTGAATGCTGCCACGCGTGGGCGTGTCCAGGCCGGCAAGCAAGCCGAGCAGGGTGGTTTTGCCGGAGCCGGAGGCACCGACGATGGCGAAGCTCTCGCCTGCGCTTACCTGCATCGCCACGTTGCTGAGGATGTCCAGCCTTCCCTCGGGACCATTCACCGACTTGCTAACATCGCGAACTTCCAATACCGGACGAGAACCACCACTCATGCGTCGTTTCCTATGTTTGTTGCTGCTGCTTGTTTGCGGTATCGGTGCAGTGCAGGCCGCGTCCACCCAGGCCGCGCCAGCGAAGAACGTGCTTGTGCTCGGAGACTCCTTGTCCGCCGCGCACAACATTCCCGTAGAAGCAGGCTGGGTGCATCTGCTGGAAGTACGTCTCAAGCAGATGGAGCCGGGCTGGGCGGTGATCAATGCCAGCATCAGCGGCGAAACCTCGGTGAGCGGGCGCAACCGGTTGCCGGCGCTGCTGGCGCAATACCACCCGCGCATCGTGGTGATCGAGCTGGGTGCCAACGACGGCCTCCGCGGCCTGCCATTGACCGACCTGCGCAGCAATCTCGCGGCGATGATCGACGCGGCACAGCATGCCGGCGCCAAGGTGCTGCTGCTCGGCATCGAGCTGCCGGTGAACTACGGGCCGCAGTATCGCGATGGTCTGCGTGCCGTGTATGCGGATCTTGCCCGCGACAAGCACACCGCCCTGGTCCCGTTCCTGCTGGAAGGCGTGGCTTTGAACCCCTCGCTGATGCAGGAGGACGGCCTGCACCCGGTGGCCAACGGCGAGCCGCTCGTGCTGAATAACGTCTGGCCAGAACTTAAGTCGTTGTTATAGAAGGCCAACACGGTTTCATCCGCTTAAATTCACGTTGTCCTTACCACTCTGGAGGGTAGCCTTCACAAATGTGAAGACTCCCCAAGGCGACGAGGCGACCATGAGTTCACGTGACGAGCATGCAGGGCTGATCCTGCTGGTGGAAGACAACCGTCAGATTGCGGAAATGGTGGGCGAATTTCTCGAGCGCCGTGGCTATTCTGTTGATTTTGCACAAGATGGTGTCAGCGGCCTGCACTTGGCAGTGTCCAACAGTTACGACGTGGTGGTGCTGGACCTGATGCTGCCCGGTATCGATGGCCTGGATGTCTGTCGCAAGCTGCGCGGCGACGCCAAGAAATCCACCCCCGTGCTGATGCTGACAGCCCGCGACACCCTGGAGGACAAGCTGATAGGCCTGGAGGCCGGCGCGGACGACTACCTGGTGAAGCCCTTCGAGGTGCGGGAGCTGGAGGCGCGCCTGCGTGCCCTGATCCGCCGCGATCGCCGCCAGGTGTCCAGCGAAGTGCTCACCGTCGGCGACATGACCCTGGACACGGCCACCCTGCGGCTCACCCGCGCCGGGCAGGAGCTGACCGTCTCCCCGATCGGCCTGAAGCTGCTGGCGATCCTGATGCGCGAATCGCCGCGCGTGGTGAGCCGGCGGGATATCGAACGGGAAATCTGGGGCGACACGCTGCCTGATTCGGATACCTTGCGCTCGCATCTTTACAATCTGCGTCGGGTGATCGACAAACCGTTCGATCGGCCCCTGCTGCATACCATCCATTCGGCCGGTTACCGCCTTGCCGACCTGGAAGCAGAGACCACTCCGGCCAGCCACATCGCATAACCGCCCAACAACTTACATGACCACCACGGGTGCCCAAGTGCCGCGCGTAGAACGTGTGCGCGGCGGTTTTCAACGCCACCTGCTGCTGATTTTCAGCATGCAGTTCGTGGCCGTGGTCGTGGTATGCCTGATGGGTTATTACAACGTGGCACCCGTCTTTGCCGTGGTGCTGCTGATCGTGATCGTCAGCGCGCTCACCTGGCTGGCCACCGAGCGCAGCTGGCGACAGGTCACCAGACTGGCGCGGTGGGTGGGCAACTGGAAAGAAGGGCAGACCGACCTGGATGCTTTGCAGTCCGACCGCTTGCGCGAGACTGACAGCGACATCGCTACGCTTGCCCGCGGCTTCCACAACTTCGCCAGCCGCATCGCCGGTTACAACGAACGCGAGCGCAATTTCACCCGCGACGCCAGCCATGAACTGCGCAGTCCGCTTACCGTGATCAAGATGTCCACCGACATGCTGTCGGACGAAGCGGGTTTGAGCGAGTTCGGCAAGCGCTCCGTGCAGCGCATTCGACGCGCGACGCGCGAAATGGAATCGCTGGTCGAGGCCTTGCTGATCCTGGCGCGCGAAGCCGACAACGGCCAGGGTGAGCAGGATTTCGTAGTGAATGACGTGCTGCGCGATGAACTCGCCAACGCGCGCGAGATGTTGCACGGTCATCCGATCGAGCTGCGCCTGGAGGAACCGGCGACGTTTGCATTGCACGGCTCGCCGCGCGTGTTCGCCGTGTTGTGTTGGCAGTTGATTCGCCACGCCAGCCAGTACACGGGGCAGGGTGTGGTGCAGGTGACGGTGTTGCCCGGCATGGTGAGCGTCAGCGCCACTGCCGGTGGTGAACAGGATCCACCGGCGCCTGGGCAACGTGGTTTTGAATACGCCATCGCGCAACGCATCAGCGAACGCTTTGGGTGGCCGCTGAGTCTGCATGTGCAGGGCGGCAATCGTTACGTGGCTGAGATTCGGTTTCCGAAGCCGTTGCCGGTGTCGGCGTAGCTTCCATCTCCGCCGGAACATAGGTTGGGGTGCAAACCCCAACATACGCACACACATCCGAGTGTTGGGGTTTGCACCCCAACCTACGCGTCATCGCAGTGAAGCGCTGATCTCAAACGGGCATCCCGTCTTCGCCTTCACGTCATCCACCGTCACACCTGGCTGCAGTTCGATCAGCGTCAATCCTTTGCCCTTCGCTACTTCGAACACGCACAGGTCGGTGATGATCAGGTCCACCACCTGCTTGCCGGTCAACGGCAGATCGCACTCCGTCTTGATCTTCGGCGAGCCGTCCTTCGCGGTGTGCTCCATCAGCACTACCGTGCGCTTCACGCCACTGACCAGATCCATCGCGCCGCCAGGGCCTTTCACCATCTTGCCCGGCACCATCCAGTTGGCGAGATCACCGGTGCAGGATACTTCCAGTCCACCGAGAATCGACAAGTCGATGTGCCCGCCGCGGATCATCGCGAACGATTCGGCGCTGGAGAAATAGCTCGAACCGGGCAGGGCGGTAACCGTCTGCTTGCCGGCATTGATCAGGTCCGGGTCCACGTGCGCTTCATCCGGGAACGGGCCGATGCCGAGCAGGCCGTTCTCCGACTGCAGTATCACGTCCATGCCTTCCGGAATGAAGTTCGCCACCAGCGTGGGAATGCCGATGCCGAGGTTTACGTAGAAACCATCGCGCAATTCCTTCGCCGCGCGCTGAGCCATGGCCATGCGGATCGGGCTTTCCTTGCCGGTGTTGGCGCCAGCGAGCGTGCGAAATTCGATGCGCTTCTCGTACTTCTCGCCCTTGATGATGCGGTCGACGTAGATGCCCGGCACATGGATCTGATCCGGATCCAGTTCGCCCACTTCCACCAGTTCTTCCACCTCAGCCACGCAAATCTTGCCGCAGGTGGCGATCATCGGATTGAAGTTGCGCGCGGTCTTGCGGAACACCAGGTTGCCGAGCTTGTCGCCCTTCCATGCTTTCACAATTGAAACATCAGCGTGGATTGCTTCTTCCAGTACGTATTCCTTGTCACCAAAACGCTTGGTTTCCTTGCCCTCGGCCAGCTTGGTGCCGTAAGCCGTGCGCGTATAGAACCCCGGAATGCCCGCGCCCCCCGCACGCAGCTTCTCAGCCAGCGTGCCTTGCGGTACCAGATGCAGCTCCAGTTCACCGGACAGCACCTGGCGCTCGAATTCCTTGTTCTCGCCCACGTAGGAGGCGTACACGCGCTTGACCTGGCGCGTCTTCAGCAGTGGGCCCATGCCGAAATCATCCACGCCGGCGTTGTTGCCGACGATGGTCAAACCCTTCGTGCCGGCCGCGAGCAGGGCGCCGATCAGGTTCTCGGGAATGCCGCACAGGCCGAAGCCGCCTGCCGCGATGGTCATGCCGTCGAACAGCAGACCATCCAAAGCCTTGGTAGCGCTTGCGTAAACCTTTTCCATGGGGGTGCCTTTTTTGCAGGGGGAATTAGCTCCCTAGCATACGATGGAACGGTGACGGGGCGTGTTGTACGAAGGTCGCAGAGATCCCGGATGAGCCGTAAGGGGAATTTCAAGGGACGTCGTCGCCTGTTGACATAGTCGTTTACACGCGTAAACATTATCTTGTGCTTACAGATGTAAACGGATTGGCGAATGGCTATTAGCGAAGCCGAAGCGGTCATCATGGAGGTGCTATGGGGAAGGTCACCGCGCAGCGCCGAAGAGATCCTCGCTGAAGTAGGCGAGCAGCAGAACTGGCAGGAAGGAACAGTCAAGTCACTGCTCAACCGCCTGCTCACCAAGAAGGCGGTGAAAGCCGAACGTGACGGCAGGCGTTATCTATATTCCCCGAAGCTGACCCGCGAACAATACATTTCTCAGGAAAGCAAAGGCCTGCTCGATCGGTTGTTCGAAGGTCGCGTGGCGCCGCTGGTGGCGCACTTTTCGGAGCAACGAAAGCTGAGTAAGCGCGACATTGCCGAGCTGCGCACATTGCTCCGGAAGCTTGACGATGATCAGTCCTGAACGCATCGCGCAGGAATGGATCGCACGCGGCTGGCCGATGCTGCTTGCTTTCACCTTGGGGCTTGTAATCGTGTTCGCTCTGCGCAAATCGTGCCGGCGACTTTTTGGTGCCGAGCGCAGCTTCCAGCTCTGGTTGTTGCCCTTGCTGGCATGGGTTGTCACGCAACTTCCGAATTCCAGGCCGGGACATATCATTGAGTTGCCGCCGGTAGTGCAAAAAGTTGCCTCGGTCAGCGCGACGCTGAACACGCATGTCGTTGAGCAGGGAACGAATCCCCATCTGTGGCTACTGCTGGCATGGCTTGCTGGTGTAGTTCTGACGCTTGTCAGGGCTGCATTGGCTCAGCGGCGTTATCGCAACCTGATGCGTGATGCTGTATCGATTGGGCAGGCTTCAGATCGTTGGCCTTTGGTGCGTGCGAACAGCGTGGATATTGGGCCGGCCATGGTAGGAGCGTGGCGCCCCTGCATCGTGTTGCCGGCTGATTTCGAGGCTCGCTACGACGCGACAGAACGCATGCTCATACTCGCCCATGAAAGCATGCATGCGCGGCGCCTGGATGGGTGCTGGAGTTTGCTTGCACAGATGCTGGTTTCGTTGTTCTGGTTCCATCCCTTGGCATGGCTTGGATGGAGCGCTTTCCGGCATGACCAGGAGCTTGCATGCGATGCCGCGGTGGTTCGCGAACACCACGCGCAACGCCGCAGTTATGCCAACGCCATGTTGAAAACCCAAACCGCGACTGCGCTGCTGCCGATAGGTTGCAATTGGTCGCCTCGTCATCCTCTTACGGAGCGTATTGCCATGTTGACACGGAAAACACCAAGTCCACGCCGCCGGGCTGTCGGTGCGTTGCTTTTGCTTAGCTTGACGTTCGGTATAGCAGGTTTTAGCTATGCTGCATCACGACAGTCAGCCTTGGCCGTTAAAGCGCCTGTGGAGTACAGGTTGGCTATCGTTGTCAGCCGCGGCAATCACACGCTCGCCAGCCCCACTGTGTGCACGCGCGAGAATGAGCCGGCCACCATCCTGCAACAAAGCAAGGTAGATGGTGAGGCCGCCTGGCAATTCAAGTTTGTGCTGAAGCCGGCAGGCAGCGATCAGGTGCAAATGGATATCCATGGTTCGGTGGACGAAGCAGGGCAACACGACACCGTTGCTCCGACGCTGCGCGGGCCGCTAGGTAAAGTCATGCTGGTAAGCATTGGCGGACATGCATCGCCGCTGCAGCTCTCCATCACACCCAGCACAGGATGCAGCGCTGAATCTCCGTCTTCCTGAGCGCGTCATGTAAAGGCCTTTTGACGCATGATGCGATGGCGGCCGGCTATACTCGCTCCATGCTCGCGAGAGGTGTCACGTGAAGCCGTTCCGTCTGCTTATCGCGCTCACTGCCTTGGGAATTGCCGCCATGACACATGCCACTACACCGGTATTGGTGATTCATGGCGGCGCGGGCGTGATCAAGCGCGATATGAGTCCTGCCAAGGAGAAAGCCGTGCGTGCGGCGATGAGCAAGGCGCTGCAAGACGGCTACGCCCAACTCAAGGCGGGCAAGCCAGCCATCGATGCCGTGACCGCTGCTATCACCGTGCTCGAGGACGATCCCAATTTCAACGCCGGCCGGGGTTCGGTGTTCACGCATGATGGCAAGAACGAGATGGACGCTGCCGTGATGGAGGGCGACAGCTTGAGCGCGGGATCGGTAGCAGGCGTGCACCGCGTGAAAAATCCGATTTTGCTGGCGCGCGCGGTGATGGAACATTCGCCGCATGTGATGCTGATCGGCGATGGTGCCGAGGCGTTCGCGAAGGAACAGGGCATCACCCTGGTCGATCCTTCCTACTTCCGCACCGATGAGCGCTGGCAGCAGTGGCAAAAAGCGTTGAAAGAGGACAACGAAAAAAAGCCTCATGCTAATCAGGACACAACCAAGCACTTCGGCACCGTCGGCGCGGTAGCACTCGATAGTGCCGGACATCTCGCCGCCGGCACGTCCACCGGCGGGATGACCGACAAACGTTGGGGCCGTGTTGGCGATTCGCCGATCATCGGCGCTGGCACTTACGCGAATGCAAAGTGTGCCGTCTCAGGCACAGGCTGGGGCGAGTTCTATATCCGCACCGTTGCTGCGCACGAAATCTGCATGAAGGTATCGATGTTGGACGAACCGGTGCCGCGCGCCACCGCCGAAGTGATCAACCAGGAAATCCCGTCGATGGGTGGCAATGGCGGCGCCATTGCGCTGGATGCGGACGGCAATATCGCGATGCCGTTCAATACCGACGGCATGTTTCGCGGCTGGATCGGTGCGGATGGCGTGCCGCACGTGGCGATCTACGATGATGAGCCGGATCCGTCGAACCATCTTGGCGTACCGGCTGCGCCATCTTCGACGCAGTGATCGTGACGTGATCCGTGTGTAAGGTGGCAACGATGAATTTGTTCAACTGCTCTGGTTCGGCCGCTCACGTACCGGATGCTTGCTCAGCTTGCGCTGCAGTGTGCGGCGATGCATGCCTAAGCGTCGTGCCGTTTCGGAAATATTGCCGTCGCATTCGGTGAGCACGCGCTGGATGTGTTCCCATTCCAGGCGGCGTAAGGCCAGAGGCGCTTCAGGGGCGTCGATGACCTCGTCCTCGCTGGGTTGCACCGTTTCGCCTTCGAGCAAGGCGCGAACCACGGCGTCGGCGTCAACCGGCTTGGCAAGGTAATCATGCGCACCGCGCTTGATGGCTTCGACGGCCGTGGCGATGGAGGCGTAGCCGGTCAGCAGCAGGATGCGTACGTCGGGTACCAGCTCGCGTAATTCGGGGATCAGGCGCAGGCCGTTTTCTTCCCCCAGCTTCAGGTCCAGCACGCAATGGCGAGGCTGATGCCGTTGCGAAAGCGCACGCGCTTCGTCGGCGGTACCGGCGGTGATCACTTCGAAACCGCGCGACGTCAACGCTCGGGTCAGAACACGTACGAAGGTGGCATCGTCGTCCACGATCAGCAAGGGACGCGTACCGCCGGTAGGGATGGGGTGGTTCATCTGCTGCTTCTGCTCGACTTCACCCAACTATTTTGCCGGATAAGCAGCCCCGTGTGTGCGTTTGTATCTCTCGTGAGCCAGGCAAGCCCGCTGCAGGCGCGTTCTATGCGCCCTCGGCAATGGTGGACAAGGGCAGCCGCAGGCACATTTCCGCACCGTTTTCAGTGTTCTTGGCGATCAACTCGCCAGAAAGCCTTTCGGCGGTGGCTTCGGCCAGTGCCAAGCCAATACCGAGGCCGCTTTGCTTGCCGCTCTCGCCAAGGGCTGCGCGAGTGCCCGCGGGGGCAAAGCCCGGGCCACGGTCGCTGACGATCCAGTCAAGCCAAGGTCCGTCGCGGCGCACTTCCAGCGTGACGCTGTTTGAATCGCGTAAGGCTGAGGCATCCACTGCATTGTTCAATAGATTGAGCAAGGAGTGGCGCAGGCCGGGTGGTGTGCGCAGCACAAGCTGGTTGAGTTGCGGCATGACACGCAGCTCCAACTCTGCTTCCGGACGCAGGAGCTGGAAGCGCTTTAGACATCCGTGGATAAACGTCGACAGGGTGACACGTTCGAATTCCTGCGACAGTTGCGCCTTGCCGAAGGCGACCATCTCGCGAAGGATCGTGCGGCAGCGCTCCACTTGGCCTTCCAGCAAGGACAGGTCTTCGTCCAGCGTTGCATCGGCGGCATGCTCGCGCCGCAGCTCCGGTAACAGCGTGCGCATCGTCGAAAGCGGTGTGTTGAGTTCATGCGCGGCGCCGGCAGCCTGCGTGGCAATGGCCATGATGCCTTCGTCGCGCAACGCGCGTTCACGGACGCGCTGAACCTCCTGTTGTTGCCTGCGGACGGCGGTCGCAAGGCGATTGATGAAAAAGCCAAGCAGCACGGTCGTAATGCCGAAGTTCACGCCCATGCCCGCGACGTGCAGCGAGAAACCGTGATCGTTGGCCGTCAGTTCGTTCATCGGCAAGGGCACGAACCAAAGCAACAGCACGAAGTACGCCGCGCCAGCGATGGCGGCGACGGCAAGAATGGCGCGCACCGATAGCGCTGCTGCACTCAGCGCGATGGGCACGAGCAGCAAGGTGACGAACGGATTTCTGGCGCCGCCGGTGAAGTAGAGCAGGTAGCTCAGCACCAGTGTGTCCGCGACGATGTGGCACACCGTTTCCCACTCGCGCACCGGCCATGGTTGGCTGATGCGCCACGCTGCAAACACGGCGAACACGGCGAGCATGTCAATGCCGAGCAGCAGCGAGAGTGTGGGGATGTCAATGCGCATCCACCACGAGCACACCATCACGGCCATGCTCTGGCCGCCGATAGCGCACAGGCGTAGCCAGGCGAGAGTGCGGGTGAGGGCGAGCGGCCCGAAGGGTTGTTGAAGGGAATGTTGCGGCATGGCCGCAGCCTACCAGCCCCCTCTCCCGATAGGGGAGGGGAAAGGGCTCAGCGCATCCCTCGACATCAAGGCGTTTCGAATTCTTCGCCGTGTGCAGCGGTCAACGGCTGATAGCCGGCGGCTGCATCGGAGTGGGTGGCCGAGAGCTTGTTCATCAGCGGCAAGATCAGAACGGCGACGATGGTGCAGCCGATGCCCACGAAGCCAAGAATATTGAACAGGTGCGTGTAGATGCTCAGCGACTGCAGCGGATCGGTGATGTTGTCCGGGATGTGCGCGATGTTGGCCACCACGCTGCCGAGGTATTGCGAGATGCCTACCGCCACGTAGTACGCGCCCATCATGAAGCCGCCCATGCGCTCAGGCACATAGCGGGCGATCATCGCCAGGCCCAGGCCGCTCACCAGCAACTCGCCGAGCGAGTAAAGGCCATAGCCCCAGATCATCACCCACGAGGACACTTGCCCGTTCACCGCCCAGGTCGCGCCGAACCCGTACATGAAGAAGCCGAGCGCCACCGCCGCGAAACCCCAGGCGAACTTCGTTGCTACTGACGGATCCTTGCCGAGCTTGCCGAGCGAGTTGTAGATGAAGACCAGCACCGGGCTCAGCAGCACGATCCAGATGGCATTCAAGTTCTGGTACTGCTCGGGAATCCAGTTGAACAGGTGGAAGCCGAAGATATCGAACGACAGATCGACGTTGCGCTGCGCGAACAGATTCAGCGACGTGGCCATCTGCGCGTAGAAGATGAAGAAGAAAATCGTCTGCACCGTCAGCACCAGCGCTGCCGTCAGGCCGGCGCGCTCGCTGGGCTGGGAACTACGGATCAGGTGCACGAAGATGCCGAGGATCACGATGCCCGCACCATACACGCACAACCTGGCGATGGTTTCGCTTTGCAAAATGAAGGCGGCGATGAACACGGTTGCCAGTGCGCCCAGTAGCACTGCGGCAAGGCGCTTGACGTCAACAGGGCGCTGGTCGCTTGGTGAGCCGATATGCGACAAGGTGCGGCTCATCATCGAATAATTGATCAGGCCGAGGACTAGGCCGATGGAGCAGACACCGAAGGCCGTGTGCCAGCCAAGATCGTCACCGTAGAGCGCGCCGATATAGTTGCGAATCCACGGTGTTGCCGTCATCGAGATCATCGAGCCGATGTTCACCGCCATGTAGTAGATGGTGAACGCACTATCGATGCGTGTTTCATCGCCTTCATAGATCTTGCGCACCAGGTTGCCGGCGTTGGGTTTGAAGAAGCCATTGCCGACGACGATCACGCCAAGGGAGATATAAGTGACGTATGCATTGTCCGTTGGTATCCAAAGCATGCCGTAGCCGAGCGCGAGAATGGTCGCGCCCATCAGCATGGTGCGCCGCGTGCCCAGCAGCTTGTCGCCGACCCAGCCGCCGATCGCCGGAGTGGCATAGATCAGCGCCGCCGCCGCGCCCCAGACCAAGTTCGCCTTGGTATCGACGAAGCCCAGCTTCTTCATCATGAAGGTGACCATCAGCACCTGCATGCCGTAGAAGCCGAAGCGCTCCCACATCTCGATAAGGAAGACCGTGGTGAACGATCGGGTTTGCGAAACAGGTCGGGTCAGTGTGGTCATGCGATGGTTCCGGATTACGTGTACTACAAGGCCAAAATCGACCTGTTTTTAGCGCCTTGGGTGAGGCACATCCGGCGAAGGGTAACTTAAATGTCATTAGCTAAAAGTTGCATTGCGGCAAAGCAAAATCCTGCGGCAGGCCGGCGTGCCGGCCGGCTTGTGGCATGATGCCCAGCCTGTTGCCGCCTTTCCGGGAGCGTTGCCCGCCATGCCGAAAACCGCCGTAATTCCTTCATGGGCAAGCATTTTTAGCCATGCCGGGTAGCGGGTTTCGTGGCGACCCGCGTCAGTTGTGGCGCGCTTTTCGTTGGTCGATGAACGGCCTGCGCGCGGGCTGGCGGCACGAGGCATCCTTTCGGCTGGAAGCGATGCTTACTGTCATCCTTGTCCCCATTGGCTTGTGGGTCGGGAATGGGGCGCTAGAGAAAATCGCCTTGGTTTTCCCGGTGTTCCTGGTGTTGTCGGTGGAACTGCTCAATTCGGCGATCGAAGCGGTGGTGGACAAGGTCAGTCCCGAGTTTCATGAGCTGGCCGGTCGAGCCAAGGATATGGGTTCAGCGGCCGTGTTTGTGCTGCTGGTGCTGGTGGTGTTGTGCTGGGGGCTGATTCTGGGGCCGCGCTGGTTTTGACGTGAAGGCTTTGGTCATCATTCCCGCGCAAGCAAGCGTCCAGATATAGGTATAGGTAAAACGAGCGATTGCATCCCTATAAACCTGATGCTGCAATGACTGCTTACAGGAAAGGAGCATTCCGATGAAAAGCCTACGCATTCTTGTGCTGTTGCTATTGGCCATCATGTTGACCGGCTGCGGCTACAACTCGATCCAGAAGCAGGACGAGGTAGTCAAGGCGCAATGGTCCGAAGTGCTCAATCAATATCAGCGCCGCGCGGATCTGGTGCCGAATCTGGTCAATACCGTGAAGGGTTACGCCGCGCACGAAGACAAGATCTTCACCGAGGTGGCCGACGCGCGCTCCCGCGTGGGCAGCATCCAGATAACGCCGGAGCTGGCGAATGATCCTCAAGCGCTGGCGAAGTTTCAGGCCGCGCAAGGGCAGCTCACCGGTGCCTTGTCGCGGTTGATGGCGGTCAGCGAGAACTATCCGAACCTGAAGGCGGATGGCGTATTCCAGAACCTGCAGGCGCAACTGGAGGGCACTGAAAACCGCATCGCCGTGGCGCGCAATCGCTACATTCAGGCGGTGCAGCAGTACAACTCGCTGATCCGTACATTCCCCAACAATCTCACCGCCAAGATGTTCGGCTATCAGGTAAAGCCAAATTTCTCGGTGGAGAACGAGAAGGCGATTTCCACGGCGCCGACGGTGGATTTCGGTACCAGCACACCAGCGCCTGCTACGTCGGCGCATTGACATGATGCGGCGCTGGGTGCGCCTCTGGATGGTCCTGGCGATAGCCTTGCTGTCGCCCTGGTCCGTTTTGCATGCGGATGACCAACCTGCAGTACCCAAGCTCACGCGTCATATCACCGATCTCACCGGCACACTGTCGCCCCAGCAAATCGACCAGCTCGATGCGCAACTGGTCAATCTGGAAAAGCAGAAGGGTGCGCAGCTCGTCGTGCTGATGGTCGGCAGCACGCAGCCCGATGACATCGAGGATTACTCCCTGCGTGTGTCGGAGGCCAACAAGGTTGGCCGTAAAGGCACTGACGATGGCGTGCTGCTGTTTATCGCCAAGAACGACCGACGAGTGCGCATCGAGGTGGGATACGGGTTGGAAGGCGCGATTCCCGATGCCGCGGCGGCACGCATCATCCGCGAATACATTGCGCCGAAATTCCGCAGCAATGATTACTTCGGCGGTATCAGTGATGCCGTGGGTGCGTTGACGCAGCTCATCAATGGCGAACCATTGCCACCGCCGGTGCGTGGCAATGAAGAACACCATGGTTCGAATCTGCAGGGGATGTTCTTCATCGCGGTGTTTCTGCTGATCGTGCTGCGCGGCATGTTTGGGCGTGCGCCGGCACTGGTTCGCGCCCCCTTGGGCGGCTTCATCATCGGCGCCTTGCTGTGGATGCTCGCGTCCATCGGTATCGGCATTTTTGGCGGAATTCTCGGTGGTTTGTTCATGCTGTTGCCTGCTGGCTCGGGCCGATCCATCGGCGGCGGCGGCTGGGGTGGCTTCGGCGGCTGGGGCGGGGGCGGTGGTTTCGGAGGCGGCGGCTTCGGCGGCGGTGGAGGTGGAGGCTTCAGCGGAGGCGGCGGCAGTTTCGGTGGCGGTGGCGCTTCGGGGAGCTGGTGACATGCCAACACGCGCTCAACGCATCACGGCGAATTTGTTCGAAGGCTTGTTTCAGTTGCATCGACGCTTCCCGCCTGAGTTGCTGGATGACATGACCGCCGCGATCGCCGATGGCGAACACACCCATCTAGGCGAAGTGCGCTTTGCTATCGAGTCGCGTCTTTCCATTCCCGTCGTATGGGCTGGCCTGGATGCCAGCACTCGCGCACGGCAGGTTTTCGGTCAGCTTGATGTGTGGGACACCGAACACAACTGCGGCGTGCTGATTTACGTGCTGATGTCGGAGCATCGCATCGAGATTGTTGCGGACCGCGGCATTGCAAAGCACGTGAAGCCGGAAGAATGGCGCGCGATTTGCGAGGGTATGCGCGAAAACTTCGCTGCCGGCCAATGGCGCGCAGGTGCGTTGCACGGGATTACCCAGGTGCATGCGTTGCTGGCGAAGCATTTTCCGAGTCATGGCAAGCCACGGCCGGATGAGTTGCCGGATCGGCCTGTGCTGCTTTGATGTAGGTTTGGGTGCAAACCCCAACATCTCTATATGTACATGCATGGCAACGTTGGGGTTTGCACCCCAACCTACCAAAAGCCGAGTGCTCAAGCTGAAGTAGAACATGGCGATGCGGCAGGGTTTTTCTCGACATCACCTCGGATTCGCCCTGTTCGGGAAATGATCACTTTCAACAAGTGCTGAGGATCGCCCTTCACGCAGAAGGAAAGCGACGGCCAAGTGTTTTTCGCGCTGCCATCAGGGCCGAACCATACGTACTTCTGTTTGATATTGCTGATGATGATAAGCGTATCGCGATATTTTCGGCCGGTATAACGTGGCAAACCGAGTAACTGACCATCGTCGTTGAGGTCAGCTTTTCCTATCAGCCAACCTTGGCCCCACGAATCATCACCACTGCAATGTAGGCCATCGCGGCTTGGGCAAAAAATGTGATGCGCACCTGTTCGTTCACCGCGAGATTGCGTGCGTGCTGTAAGGCCGCGATGTAATCGGTTTGGGCGGCGCGCAGTTCGTGTCCCATCATCATCCGATGAAAGGCTGGTATGGCGATCGCCGTCAGCACGGCCAGAACCGCCAGGGTGATGATCTGCTCCGCCAGCCCAAAGCCCTTCACATTGCTGTTTATCATCCAACCCATGCTAGGCCCTATTTCCGCGACGCCAACCAGCCTAGGGGGGCGATACGGTCAGACCCTGCTGACAACCTGTGTCAGCACCTGCATTTAAAATGACCCGGAGCGCCCGCAAGTGATGCCCATGACCGACCGCGACCGTTTCGAACTCGTTTCCCAGTACAAGCCCGCTGGCGACCAGCCCGAGGCCATCAAGCGCCTGGTCGAGGGCTTTGAGTCCGGCCTGGCAGGGCAGACCTTGCTTGGCGTTACCGGCTCGGGCAAGACCTTCACTATCGCCAACGTGGTGGCGCAAGTGCAGCGCCCCACTATCGTGCTGGCGCCGAACAAGACGCTGGCGGCGCAGCTGTACGGCGAGTTCAAGGAGTTCTTCCCGCATAACGCGGTGGAATACTTCGTCAGCTACTACGACTACTACCAGCCGGAAGCCTACGTGGTGGCGTCGGATACCTATATCGAGAAGGACGCCTCGATCAACGACCACATCGAGCAGATGCGTCTGGCCGCGACCAAGGCGCTGCTGTCACGCAAGGATTCGCTGATCGTGGCCACGGTGTCGGCCATCTACGGCCTGGGCGATCCGGAAGATTACCTATCGCTGCGCCTGATCCTTGCGCGTGGCGAACGCATCGATCAGCGCGCGCTGATCCGCCAGCTGACCGAGCTGCAATACACCCGCAACGAAATGGAACTGCGCCGCGGTACATATCGCGTGCGCGGCGAAATCATCGACGTGTTTCCGGCCGAATCGGAAACCGAAGCGCTGCGTATTGAACTGTTCGACGGCGAGGTGGAAAACCTCTCCCTGTTCGATCCGCTCACCGGCGAAACCATCCGCAAGGTGCCGCGCTACACCGTGTATCCACGCACGCACTACGCCAGCACGCGCGAAAGCGTGTTGAACGCGATCGAGACGATCAAAGTCGAGCTGAAGGAACGCCTGGAGCTGCTCTACAAGGAAAACCGCCTGGTCGAGGCGCAGCGCCTGGATCAGCGTACGCGCTTCGACATCGAGATGATGGCCGAGGTCGGTTATTGCCAGGGCATCGAAAACTACTCGCGCCATCTCACCCGCCGTGCGCCGGGCGAGCCGCCGCCGACTCTGTTCGACTATCTGCCGCCGGATGCATTGCTGGTGATCGACGAATCGCACGTCACCGTGCCGCAGCTCGGCGCCATGTACAAAGGTGACCGCTCGCGCAAGGAAACCCTGGTGGAATTCGGCTTCCGCCTGCCGTCGGCGATGGACAACCGCCCGCTGCGCTTCGAGGAGTTCGAGCGCCGGGCGCCGCGCAGCATCTATGTCTCCGCCACGCCGCGCAAATACGAAATGGAAAAATCCGGCAACTCTGCGGTTGAACTGGTGGTGCGTCCCACTGGCCTGATCGATCCGGAAGTCGAAGTACGCCCCGTGCGCACCCAGGTCGACGATCTGCTGGGTGAAGCGAAAAAACGCATTGCGATGGGCGACCGCGTGCTGGTCACCACGCTCACCAAACGCATGGCGGAAAACCTCACGGAATACTTGAGCGAGCACGATGTGAAAGTGCGCTATCTGCACTCGGATATCGAAACCGTGGAGCGCGTGGAAATCATCCGCGACCTGCGACTGGGCGAATTCGACGTGCTGGTGGGCATCAACCTGCTGCGCGAGGGCCTGGACATGCCCGAAGTTTCGCTGGTGGCCATTCTCGATGCGGACAAGGAAGGCTTCCTGCGTTCCACCGATTCGCTGATCCAGACCATCGGCCGCGCGGCGCGTAACGTACGCGGCAAAGCCATCCTGTATGCCGATGAGGTGACCCGCTCGATGCGGGCGGCAATGGACGAAACCAGCCGCCGCCGCGAAAAACAGGAGGCCTGGAACGAGGCCCATGGCATCACGCCCAAATCGGTGGTGCGCCGGATCTCCGACATCATGGAAGGTGCTCGCAGCGAAGCCCCAGGCCGGGGTCGCGGCAAGTCCGCGCGTGGCAGGGCAGCCGCTACCGCCGTGGCCGAAGACGCCGCCGAGTACGCCAGCCTCAGCGCCGATCAGGCTTCAGCCATGATCAAGCGCCTGGAGGCGGATATGCGCAAACATGCGGAAAACCTGGAATTCGAAGAGGCCGCGCGCCTGCGCGATCGGATCCACCAGCTACGTGAGCAGGCGACCCGGTAGGTTGAGCCTTTTCAGCCCTATCCCGTTCCCGTATACTGCGCGGCTCTCGGGCGGTTAGCTCAGCGGTAGAGCACTTCCTTGACATGGAAGGGGTCACAAGTTCGATCCTTGTACCGCCCACCATTTAAATCAGTGACTTAGCCCGTTTGGGCGGATACTGAAAAATGCGAAAGCCGTCCTCCACAGAGGGCGGCTTTTTTGTTGCGCGTCATAGGCATCAGCGTGTTTTCACCTGGATGCTTAACTGGGACTCGTCTGTAGTACTAATCTGACAAAATGTCGGGCTGCTTCCTGATTTCTTGCGGCTTCCTTCCGATGCAATCTGTAGTCGCCGGTTGGCCATTCCTCTGCGAGACCGGTGGTTAGCAACCCTGAGCTTCATCGACCCCCTAGGATGAAGCTTCTGGCCCCCGAAAGGGGGCCTTTCTATTTCTGGCGGTTCAGCACAATGGTGCACCCACAGGTCGAGATTCGTACTGATCCTATGTTCTTGCCGTATTGAGATTCTTAGGATTTTTGCATCCCAAACGGGAACACCCGGACTTGACGGGCGCCAAGGCAAAAACGGTGCTGAGAAAGAAAAGAAGGCCAGGGGATTGGGCGGCCAGTCCGGGAAATCATCCACTACCTGAGGACACGACCTTGCGCATCGCCATTCTCGAAGACACCGTGAAGCAGGCTCACTCTGTCGCCAACTGGTTGCATCGGGCGGGCTATGAAAGCGTGATTCGCCATGACGGCGACAGTTTTGTGAGCATGCTTGAGAACGAGCCGGCTGACATGTTGCTGCTGGATTGGGACGTACCTGGCAAGTGCGGCATCGAAGTCCTGAAGTGGGCACGCACCACGCGTGAACACGCCGAGGTGCCGATCATCATGCTGACTCAGCATGACGATGAAAGCAGCATCGTGCAGGGCCTGGATAGCGGTGCCGATGATTATCTGGTGAAGCCGGCCCGTGAGCAGGAACTGGTCGCCCGTATTCGAGCGCAAGCACGCAAGTATTACCCGGAAGCTTTGCGTGACAAAAAGATCAAAGTGGGCCGCTACACCATGGATGCCGATGCGCGCAGCGTGCTGGTCGATGGCGTCGATGGCCAGAAGCTGGTGAACCTGCCTGTCCGCGAATTCGATCTTGCCATGTACTTCTTCCGCAAGGTCGGCTGCGTAGTCACCAAGGAAGAGCTGTGCGAAGAGATCTGGGGCGAGAATGACCGCAAGTACGACGCCACGCTGGCGACGTATGTGAGCAAACTGCGTCATGCGCTGCAATTGCGCGCCAAGAACGGCATGCTGATTTCCACCGTGTACAACCATGGCTACCGTCTGGAAGAGCTGCCGCAGGCAGGTCGCCGTCAAGCTGTTGCTCGGGGCTTGCGGGCTTCTGCGCCGCGTACCACGTCGATATATTGATCGCCGTATGCATAGGTTGGCACTGCAGCCTACGCATCGGTCTGCTCCTTGCTCAAAGGAGAGATGGCATAGGCCGCACCATTGAACAGGGAGCGCCAGATGTTGCCGAGCAAAGTCAACATACGACGCCTTTCCCGCACTGCATGGGCGCGCATCTTCTTTATTGGCATTTTGCTGTTGCTGGCCGCCTTCAGCTGGCATCCCATGGGTGCTTCGATGTCCGGCGCCTTCGACAAGGTGTGGTTCGATACGGCTTCCCGGTTATTTGCGCATCCCGGCTCCAATCAAGTGGCGGTGGTGCTGATCGACGACAAGACCCTGGGTGAATACGGTACGGATGGCATCACTGCACGTACCCGTGCTTTGTTACAGCGCCTCGATCAGGCCGCAAGCATCACCCTCGACTATCCTCTCGGCAACGATATGCACACGGAGGCTTTGGCCGTCGCCATGGCTCACAGCGCTCGCATTGTGCTGCCTGTGGTCGGAGGGGGTGCGGGTCAGAAAGCGGATACGCTGCCGGGAATTCTTGGCGCGGCCGCTGCCGGGCGCGGGCAGCGTCATGTCACGCTCGGGCACTATGGTGTCGTCACTGGCTTCGTGCCCTATCTGTCCGCCACACAGGGCGGCTATCCAAACATTGTGTTGGAAGCCATCCGCGTTGCAGATGCGGAACATGTGCACGAGCAGTCACATGTGCATCGGCGTTCCTATGCGTTGTCCATGTCGCGTTCGCGAACGGATGCAGTGCTGGTGATGCTCGGCGGGCAGCAGCCTCTGCCGCAATACTCGTTTGCAGATGTGCTCGATGGCAAGGTACCGGCAAATGCCTTCGATGATCGCATCGTCTTTGTTGGCGAAGCAGTGGGTGAGGATGCGGGCTTTCAGATTTCCTCGCTCAATATGGATGCGGTATCGCGACCGCAACTGGACGCGTTGATGACCGACGCGGTGCTCAGCGGCAATATGGCGAGCGAATTGCCTGGGATCGCCGCCGTGCCGATCTATCTGGCGATTGCCTTGGGAATGGTGCTGATTTGCGCGCTGATACCGGGGCGTTGGATGCACGCTGCGGCACTCGGCTGGTTTTTGCTGATGTTTCTGGTTCCCGTGCTGTTGCTGGCGGTGTTACATCGGTGGTTGGGTTTAGGGCTGCTGCCCTTGGTAGGTGTTTTTATCTACACGCATTTCGCTTGGGAGCGCTTGCGCCGTACGCAAAATCTGCTGAAGCGGGAGGTTGGCAAACTGCGTGCGATCGCATCCGCGGTGAACGTAGCTGAAGCTGCTGCGCCTGCGCCATCAGGCCCTATCCGCGATCCGTTGCGTGAAGCGCGGCACGTGATGCGCGAAATGCGTAGCTTGCAAAGCACATTCGTCAGCATGATCAACCAGCTGCCCTATCCAGTATTCGTCGTGGTGGATCAGAAGGTCTCTGTGTGGAACGGGGCGGCGGCTGACATGCTGGCTGAGCCCGTGGGGGATCAGGCAAGCATATCGCTGGGCGACGTGCAGCAGTTGGTGCGTAAACATTGCCGCGGCGACGAGAGCACCAGCGTGGAGATCACATTAGGTGGTCGTGAGCACATGTTGTTCTATGTGCCTTACGCCAGTGCCGATACTTCCTTGCATCCCAGGCTGGAGGAGGAGCGGGTATCGTTTCTGGTCTGTCTGGTCGACATCACCCGCATCAAGCAGAGCATTACACACGACAAGCAAGCCTTGCGGCATATCGCTCACGACTTGCGTAGCCCGCTATCTACCATTCTTGCGCTGATTGAAGAACGTGCCGAAGGGCAACACCAAGAGACTCCGCACGATCGCGCGTTTCTTGAAGACTTGCGCCGACAAGCGGATTACTCGCTACGCGTGGCAAAGGACTTTCTTCAGCTCTCACGCGCGGAACAGATTCATCGCGACAGCTTTGTACCGGTAGCCTTGCTGGATGTCGCTACCGAAGCCGTGGATCAGCTATGGCCGACAGCGGAGAGCAAGGCGATCGAGCTGATCGGTCCGGAATGCGATCTGGACGACACGCTGTTGATGGGTAGCCCGGACATGTTGATCCGCGCTTTGGTCAATGTGATCGACAACGCACTCAAGTACTCCCCGTCCCATACCGCCATTACCGTGCGCCTGGTAGATGAAAGCGAGGACGGCATGGTCTTGCATATCGTCGATCAGGGCATCGGCATTGCCGAAGAAGACTTGCCGCATTTGTTCGACCCCTTCTTTCAGGCAGGAGGCGGCAAAAGCGAAGGGGATATGGGTGTCGGGCTAGGGCTGCCGTTCGTGAAAGCGGTGATCGAGCGGCACGGCGGCGCCATGACGGTTGCAAGTCAGTTGGGGCAGGGGACGGATTTCAGGATGGTATTGCCACGGGCGTGACGGGTTATGCGGCTGCACTAGGAAAGCGGTGTTGGGCTGAACGTTGAAACGCAGTCCGGCACGTTGCGCGTTCGCAGGAACGCCATGTGACTTGTGGCCGCAACCGCTGACGCAAACATCCAATCCACGTACCATCCCGCACGTTGTCCTCTCTGCGCGGAGCCGTCATGACCTATCTGTGGATCAAAAGCCTGCATGTCGTGTTTGTGATGGCCTGGATTGCGGCGGTGTTTTACTTGCCGAGGATTCTGGTGAATATCGCCGAGGCGGGCGACGAACCGGCAGTGAGGGCACGTCTTTGCCTGATGGGGCGCCGGCTGTATCGCTTTGGCCATAACCTGTTCGGTATCGCCTTTCTGTTCGGCCTGACCCTGTGGCAGGGCTGGCGTGTCTTTCCCCATGCATTGCCGAACGTCGTCGGTTCGTCACATTGGATCGACGCCAAACTCACGCTGGTGGTCTTGCTGCTGGTCTATTTCGTTTGGACAGGGCGTTTGCTCAAGCGCAGCGAGAAAGGTGGTGCGCTGCCCTCGGCGCGCACCCTGCGACTGTTGAATGAGCTGCCGATATTGCTGTTGCTAGGCATCGTGTTTTTGGTGATCGCCAAGCCAATGTAGGTTGGGGTGCAAACCCCAACACCGAGATCCTGATCTGCATGGCAATGCTGGAGTTTACACCCCAACCTACGCGGGAATATGGTGGTATTCGCGATACCACTTCACGAACTTCGCCACGCCTTCCTCGATTGACGTATTCGGCGCATAACCGACATCGCGCCGCAGCGCCGATACGTCTGCCCAGGTGTCCGGCACATCACCTGGCTGCATCGGGAGCAAGCGCTTCTCGACCGTGCGGCCCAGGTTCCGCTCCATCAACTCGATGAAATGCATCAACGGTACGGGCTGATCATTGCCGATGTTGTACAGGCGATACGGTGCGGTGGACGTGCCGGGGTTCGGCTGTGTCGCATCGTAGGTCAGGTCAGGCTGAGCGATTTGATCGAGCGTGCGGATCACGCCTTCGACAATGTCGTCGACATAGGTAAAGTCGCGGCTATGGTTGCCATGGTTGAACACGTCGATCGGCTCGCCGCGCACGATGCGATCGGCGAACAGGATCGGGGACATGTCTGGACGGCCCCATGGACCGTATACGGTGAAGAAGCGCAGGCCGGTGGTGGGTAGGTCGTACAGATGGCTATAGGTGTGCGCCATCAATTCGTTGGCCTTTTTGCTGGCGGCGTACAGGCTCACCGGGTGGTCGACGGCATCCTCCACGGCGAATGGAAGCTTGCGATTGGCGCCATAGACTGAGCTGGATGAGGCGTAGACCAGGTGCTCCACCTTATGGTGGCGGCAAGCTTCCAGGATGTTGACGAAGCCGACTAGATTGCTCTGTACATAGGCATGTGGATTTTTTAGCGAGTAGCGGACGCCGGCTTGGGCCGCGAGATTGACCACGCGCTGGGGCTGGAAATCGTGGAAGACCTGATTCACCGCATTGGCATCGGCCAGGTCGCCACGCAGGTGCGTGTAATGGGAATGTCCAGCGAAGCGAGCCAGGCGAGCCTCTTTCAACGCAGGGTCGTAATAATCGTTGTGGTTGTCGATGCCATAAACCTGATCGCCGCGGGCCAGAAGCCGCTCCGTGAGAGCGGCGCCAATAAAGCCAGCCGAGCCAGTGACGAGTACGCGCATCGCAATGTCCTTGAAGTGATATTCGCATTGTATAGCTGGCTGGTCGTCGCTGAATTGACACGGCCGCTGCGCTAAACTAGCGTTCGGTTCCTAACTTTAGAGACAAGGTGGCCCGCGCCCAGACGCCGGTCGAGTGTGCGACATGACAACTACGAGCTTCCAGCACTGACCCCGCCACGCTTGTCTTTTCCGTGAAAAGGGCGCGTGTGGCGCCCTTTTTGTTTTTCCGAGATACCGCCCCATGATCGAAATCACGCTACCCGACGGCAGCAAACGCCCCTTCGACCACCCCGTCACGGTACAGGACGTGGCTGCCTCCATTGGCGCCGGCCTGGCCAAGGCCACCCTGGCTGGCAAGGTGGATGGCAAGCTGGTCGACGCCAGTTTCACGATCGGCCACAACGCCAGTCTGGAAATCGTCACTGAGAAAAGCCCGGAGGCGTTGGAGATCCTGCGCCACTCCACGGCGCATCTGCTCGCCCAGGCTGTGCAGCGCCTGTTTCCCGGTGCGCAGGTCACGATCGGCCCAGTGATCGACAATGGCTTCTATTACGACTTCGCCTACGAACGTCCTTTTACGCCCGATGATCTGGTGAAGATCGAGGCGGAGATGGAAAAGATCGTGAAGGAACAGCTGCCCGTCACGCGCAGTGTGAAATCGCGCGATGACGCGATCACGTTCTTCCGCGGCATCGGTGAGGCCTACAAGGCCGAGATCATCGAAAGCATTCCGCAGAACGAAGAGCTTTCGCTCTATACGCAAGGCGAATTCACCGACCTGTGCCGTGGCCCGCACGTGCCCAACACAGGCAAGCTGCGTGCTTTCAAGCTGATGAAGGTGGCGGGCGCCTATTGGCGTGGCGATTCCAACAACGCCATGCTCACGCGCGTGTACGGCACGGCATGGTTGAATGACAAGGATCTGAAGGCCTACCTGCATCAGCTGGAAGAGGCCGAGAAGCGCGATCACCGCAAGATCGGCAAGGCGCTGGACCTGTTCCACCAGCAGGAAGAAGCGCCCGGCATGGTGTTCTGGCATCCCAATGGTTGGGCCATCTGGCAGACGGTGGAACAGTACGTACGTGGCGTGTACCGCAAGAGCGGCTACCAGGAAGTGCGCGGCCCGCAGATCATGGACGTGAGCCTGTGGAAGAAATCCGGCCACTGGGACAACTATCAGGAAAACATGTTCTTCACGGAATCGGAAAAGCGCACCTACGCGCTCAAGCCGATGAACTGCCCCGGTCACGTGCAGATCTACAACACGAACCTGCACAGCTACCGCGACCTGCCGATCCGTTATGGTGAGTTCGGCGGCTGCCACCGCAACGAACCGTCAGGTGCCTTGCACGGCATCATGCGCGTGCGTGCGTTTACGCAGGACGATGGTCACATCTTCTGCACGGAAGACCAGATTGAATTGGAAGTGACCGCGTTCCACCAGCAGGCCATGAAGGTGTACGCCGACTTTGGCTTCGACGACATCGCGTTGAAGATTGCCATGCGCCCCGACAAACGCCTCGGCAGCGACGAGGTGTGGGATCGTGCCGAGAACGCCCTGCGTGCCGCGCTGCATTCGGCCGGGGTGGAGTGGGACGAGCTACCGGGCGAGGGTGCGTTCTATGGCCCGAAGATCGAGTACCACATGAAGGATTCGATCGGCCGCGCCTGGCAGGTCGGCACCATGCAGGTGGATTTCATGATGCCCGAGCGCTTGGGCGCCGAGTACGTGGACGAGCACAGCCAGCGTCGCCATCCGGTAATGCTGCATCGGGCAATCGTGGGCTCGATGGAGCGTTTCATCGGCATTCTGATCGAACACCATGCCGGCAATCTGCCGCCGTGGCTGGCGCCGGTGCAGGCGCAGGTCTTCAGTATTACGGATGCCCAATCCGACTATGTCCGCGAGGTGGCGCAAGCCCTTGTGGACAAAGGCTTCCGCGTACACGCCGATTTGCGCAACGAAAAGGTCGGCTATAAAATCCGCGAACATACGTTGCAGAAAGTGCCCTACCTGCTTGTGGTCGGCGATCGCGAAAAGGAGTCGGGCACTGTTTCCGTGCGTACGCGCTCGGGTGAAGACCTTGGCAGCATGCCGCTGGCCAGCTTCATCGGACGCCTGGAGGCCGAAACGCGGCGCTGATCAAGCCGCCCGGCCAATGTAAAACACCTTCTGGAGGATAGTGGTATCGCCACCACAGAAACTAAGGGCAACCGCCGCAACCATGAGATCCGCGTACCGCGTGTGCGTGTGATCGGACCGGATTCCGAGCAGCTCGGTATCCTCACCCGCGACGAGGCGCTGCGCGCCGCCGAGGAGGCAGGGCTCGATCTGGTTGAGATCCAGCCGAACGGTGACCCGCCCGTCTGCCGCATCATGGATTACGGCAAGTTCAAGTTCGAAGCCCAGAAGAAGGCCCAGGCCGCCAAGAAGAAGCAGAAGCAGGTCGAGATCAAGGAAGTGAAGTTCCGTCCGGTCACGGACGTGGGCGACTACCAGATCAAGCTGCGCAACATGCTTCGCTTCCTGGAAGAGGGCGACAAGGTCAAGGTCACCATCCGCTTCCGTGGTCGTGAGATGTCCCATCAGGACCTCGGCCAGGAGCTCGCCAAGCGCATCCAGGAAGATGTGGGCGAGAACGGTGTGGTCGAGTCCTTCCCGCGCCTGGAAGGCCGGCAGATGGTGATGATGATCGGGCCGAAGAAGAAGTAAGTCCCGCTCGATATCCTTCTCCCTCCGGGAGAAGGTGCCCGAAGGGCGGTTGAGGGTGGGTGCGAAGCGGGGTTTCCGGCTAACCCGGCCTCATCCCGACCCCTCTCCTGGCGGGAGGGCAGCTCTTGGAAGAATTTGGCTGGCGCCAGCCCGGCCCTTTGCGTATACTTGTCAGTTCGACCCGCAAGGAAGGGTCGTGAACCGATCGTGGCAGGACGGAAAGCGCAGACCCCAGGGGCTGCCGCCAGATCAGTCAGAAACCGGGGCTGCTCTTCATCGAGCAGGCATCCCCATCAAGGAGCACTCAAATGCCCAAGATCAAGACCAACCGCGCGGCGGCGAAGCGTTTTCGCAAGACCGCGTCGGGTAAGTTCAAGGCTGGTCATGCCTTCAAGTCGCACATCCTGACCAAGAAGTCGACCAAGCGTAAGCGCAACCTGCGCGCCACCAACCACGTCAAGGCATGCGACACCAAGGGCGTCGCACGCATGTTGCCGTATCTCTGAGACGGGAGGACTGAACCATGGCTCGTGTTAAGCGTGGCGTTACCGCCCGTCGTCGTCACAAGAAGATCATTGGCCGCGCGAAGGGTTACTACAATGCCCGTCGCAAGGTCTTCCGCGTTGCCAACCAGGCCGTCATCAAGGCCGGTCAGTACGCCTATATTGGCCGCAAGCAGAAGAAGCGCCAGTTCCGCGCCCTGTGGATCGTGCGTATCAATGCTGCTGCCCGTCAGTTCGGCCTGTCCTACAGCCGCCTGATCAACGGTCTTGCCAAGGCCGGTATCACGGTGGACCGCAAAGTGCTGGCCGATATCGCCGTGCACGACATCAAGGCGTTTGGGGCCATCGCGGAAAAGGCGAAGGCCAGTCTGGCCGCTTGATCGTCGAACACTGACGAAATGATGTGAATCAAGCGGGGAGAAGGCCTTAAGCCTTCTCCCCGTTTTTATTTGAGCTTCTGCTGAAAGGTATCGGTATCTACTCATTTCGCTGATCTCCCTTTGTGCCGTCATTCCCGCTTTCGCGGAAATGACGGCAAGGCAAAATGGAGCTTCATGGTGGGATGTGGATACGGAGGGGCTAACAACATGAATCAGGCCGAGACCACATCGATGGAAGACCTCGACACCCGCGCCAGTGAGGCGCTGACGGAAATCGACAAGAGCGACACGCTCGAAGCGCTCGACGCCTTGCGCGTAAGCCTGCTCGGCAAGAGCGGCATCGTCACCGCCGCACTGAAAGCGCTTGGCACGCTGTCGCCGGAAGAACGCAAAGCGCGCGGCGCCGAAGTGAATCGTCTGAAGGAACGCCTCAACGACGCGTTGGCCGCGCGCAAGCAGACGTTGGAACAGGCTGAACTTGATCGCCGCCTTGCTTCCGAAAAGCTCGACATCAGCATGCCTGGCCGCCACGGCGAGCGTGGTGGCATTCATCCCATCACGCGGGCGCTTGAGCGTATCGCTGCGATCTTCGCGCGCCTCGGCTATCAGCGTGCCGATGGCCCCGAGATCGAAGACGACTGGCACAACTTCGAAGCGTTGAACTTCCCGCCGCACCACCCGGCGCGGGCGATGCACGACACCTTCTACTTCGGTGACGGCCGCCTGCTGCGTACGCATACCTCACCGGTGCAGATCCGTTCGATGATAGGTCGCCAGCCGCCGATTCGCGTGATCGCACCCGGCAAGGTCTACCGTAGCGATTCGGATCAGACGCACTCGCCGATGTTCCACCAGATCGAAGGCCTGCTGGTGGATGAAACCTCCAGTTTCGCCGACCTGAAAGGCACGCTGGCCGAATTTATCCGTGCCTTCTTCGAGCGCGATTTGGAAATGCGCTTCCGTCCCAGCTTCTTCCCCTTCACTGAACCCTCGGCCGAAGTAGACATTCGCTGGGATGCGGAAGACGGCAGCACCCGCTGGTTGGAAGTGCTCGGCTGCGGCATGGTGCATCCGAATGTGCTGAAGAACTGTGGCATCGATCCGGAGCGTTACACCGGCTTTGCCTTCGGCCTTGGTGTGGAGCGCTTCGCCATGTTGCGTTATGGCGTTTCCGACCTGCGCGCGTTCTTCGAGAACGATCTGCGCTTCCTCAAGCAATTCGCGTAAACGCTGCAGGAACCGACACGCATGAAATTCTCCGAAAATTGGCTGCGGCACCATGTTCCGACGCGCGCTTCGAGCGACGAACTTGCTGCGACGCTCACGGCGATCGGCCTGGAAGTCGAGGACGTCACACCCTTGGGCAATGCGCTCGATGGCGTGATCGTTGCGCGCATCGTCAGCGCGCAGAAGCATCCGGAGGCCGATCGCTTGCAGGTGTGCGAAGTGGACACCGGCAACGGCATGGTGCAGATCGTTTGCGGCGCGCCCAACGCGCGCGCCGGTCTGGTCGCACCGTTGGCAACCGTGGGTGCCAACTTGCCGGGCGGCACTGCCATCAAGGCGGCGAAGCTGCGCGGCGTGGAATCGTTCGGCATGCTTTGCTCGGCCAAGGAGCTGGGTGTCGATCCCGACGCGTCGGGTCTCCTTGAGTTGCCCGCCGACGCGCCCGTCGGTACGCCACTTGCGTCGTATCTCGGCCTGCCTGATGCCACCATCGAGATCAAGCTCACGCCCAACCGCGCCGATTGTTTCAGCGTGCGTGGCATCGCATTCGATGTCGCTGCTGCGTTGAGCGGCGAGGTGATTCCACTCGATACCCAACCCGTATCTCCGCAGAGCGACGCCGCGATGAACGTCGCGCTCGAAGCAGGCTCACGTGTGCCACGCTTCGTTGGTCGCGTTATCGATAACGTAAACGCCAAAGCTCAAACGCCTGTATGGATGGCCGAGCGGTTGCGTCGTAGCGGCTTGCGTCCCATCAGTTTCCTCGTCGACGTCACGCAATACGTGATGCTGGAACTCGGGCAACCGATGCATGCTTTCGACAAAGACAAGCTGGACGGCGACGTCGTTGTGCGTCCGGCGCGGGAAAACGAATCGCTGGCGTTGCTCGACGGACGCACGGTGACATTGGACAAAGACTTTCTCGTGGTGTCCGACAGTCGTGGTGGTCGAGGTGCACGTGCCGTTGCGCTGGGCGGCATCATGGGTGGTTCGGAAACGCGTGTCACTGATGACACGCGCAACGTGTTTCTTGAAGCCGCGCACTGGATTCCATCAGCCATCATCGGCCGCAGCCGCAAGCTGGGCATGTACACCGATGCAGGACATCGTTTCGAGCGCGGCGTCGATCCGGAACTACCAGGCGCTGCCGTGGAATACGCAACGCGTTTGATCCTCGACATCGCCGGTGGTGTCCCCGGCCCGCTGCTCGATGTGACGTTGCCGGAAAGCCTGGTTTCGCCGAAGCCGATCCTGCTTCGGCGCGCGCGACTGGCGCGTGTGCTCGGATTGAGCGTTGCGGATGACGAAGTCGTACGCATCTTCACCGCGCTCGGCATGAAGATCGAAGCAGTGGTAGATGGTTGGCGTGTCACCGCGCCGAGCAGACGCTTCGACATCGAGCGCGAAGAAGACCTCATCGAAGAAGTGGCACGCATCCATCGCTACGAAAATATCCCGACGCATACGCCGGGCGGTGCTCTGACGCTCGCCGTTGAACCCGAGGAGCGCCTGCATGAGCTGGCGGTGCGCGAACAGTTGGCGGCGCGTGGCTACTACGAAGCGGTGAATCTCGCCTTCATCGGTAACGATGTGCTGCAGCGCTGGGGCATGACTGATCAGTTGGTCCCGCTGGCCAATCCGCTGTCGGCCGATCTGGCGGTGATGCGCCCGTCGCTGCTGCCTGGGCTGATCGAGGCGCTGTCGCACAACCGCGCACGCCAGCAGGATCGCGTGCGCCTGTTCGAACTAGGCCGTGTGTTCGCCGCAGGTAACCCGCCAGTCGAAACGCCCAGCCTCGCGATCGTGGCCAGTGGCAACGCCCATGCGGAGCAGTGGGGCGAGGCTTCACGCCCGCTCGATTTCTTCGACCTCAAGGGTGACCTGGATGCCCTGATCGCCTGGGGCGGTGAGCCACGACGCTGGGCGGTCCATGCTGATAGTCTGCCGGGTTGGCTGCATCCTGGCCGGGCTGCCCGGGTCTCGCGCGATGGCGAGACGGTCGGCTACCTGGGCGCATTGCACCCCCGCCTGGCCAAGACCCTGGATCTCGGCCCGGACGTACACGTACTCGAACTGGCCCTGGACCCGTTGCTCGCCCGCCGCCTGCCGAAGGCGCAGGCCGTGCCACGCTTCCCCGCGGTGCGTCGGGACATCGCCGTTGACGTACCTGAACAGGTAAGCTGGTCACAGATTGAGCAGGCCGTCCGCGGCACCCTGGGCACCACCCTGGCAGAGCTGCGGCTGTTTGATCGCTACAGCGGAAAAGGGGTCGAAGCGGGCCGAAAGAGTCTCGCTATGGGCTTGATTTTGCAGGACGCTTCACGCACCCTTACCGACGACGACGCGGACAACTGCGTACGAAATGTGGTGTCGGCGCTGGGGGCTGCATGCGAGGCGAAATTGCGAGGGTAAGATGGCGGCGCTGACAAAGGCGGAGATGGCAGAGCGCCTCTTCCTCGAGGTGGGCCTTAACAAACGTGAAGCCAAGGAGTTCGTGGACGCCTATTTCGAAGTCGTCCGCGAGGCTCTGGAACGTGGCGAACAGGTCAAATTGTCCGGTTTCGGCAATTTCGATCTGCGGCAGAAGAACCAGCGACCGGGTCGCAATCCCAAGACAGGTGAAGAGATTCCCATCTCCGCCCGTCGTGTGGTGACGTTCCGGCCAGGACAAAAACTCAAGGTGAGAGTCGAGGGCTATGCTGGATCAGGGGAATAACACCGAGCTGCCCGCCATCCCGGCCAAGCGCTACTTCACCATCGGTGAAGTCAGTGAACTGTGCGGGGTGAAGCCCCATGTGCTGCGCTATTGGGAGCAGGAGTTCCCGGCGCTCAACCCGGTCAAGCGTCGCGGCAACCGTCGGTATTACCAGCGCCACGACGTTCTGATGATCCGGCAGATTCGCTCTTTGCTGTACGACGAAGGCTTCACCATCACCGGTGCGCGCGCGCGTCTGGAAGGCCCACAGGCCCGGATGGAAGCGAGCATGTCGCACCAGATCGTGCGCCAGGTGCGCATGGAACTGGAGGAAGTGCTGGCACTGCTGCGTCGCTGAGCCCACCTACCGGCAGACCTGCCGGTACTGCTACAATTTCTTTCTTTGCTGGATCAGTCGGGGCGTAGCGCAGCCTGGTAGCGCATTTGCCTGGGGGGCAAAGGGTCGTCGGTTCGAATCCGGCCGCCCCGACCAATTCGCAAGACGAACAAGCGGCGCCTCTGGCGCCGTTTTTCTTTTTCGGGTCTCAACAAGCTAGTCTCAGCGCCAGTCCACCCAGGAGCTGGCCGCCATGCCGTCGAACAACTGTCACCCCAACGCCCCGCACGTGAAGTTGAAAACCCCTGATTGGTACATTTCCTCGCTGATGATGGACCGTGCACTCGACGCTGTCCTGCGGCGGGTTAAGAAGTTCGACCGTAAGCACGACATTCCCTACCTCGCCGGTTACAGCCAGGACGGTAAGACCATCTACATCGACCGGCATCTGCCTAAGTCGTTTAGCTTCCGCGGCCGCATCATTGAGGTGGACCGTTTTCTGATCTTGCATGAAGAAGTGGAAAAAACGCTCATCGACCAGCTCGGTCTGCATTACATGCACGCGCATCAGATCGCCACGCGTGCCGAGGAAGCTGCCGTGCATGCGCATCGCGTCACCTGGAAGGCGTATGACCGCTTCATGCAAAAGTACGTGAAGAAGATCGGTGATGAGCGTCTGAGCAAAGTGCCGGTGGATCTCGATCTTAAGCCGTATCGCGATTATCACGACTATGATCTGCTGGAGCGGATGGAGCAGCATCTGGCCAAGGATAAGGTGCTTGCAGCAACCAGGAAGGCTGAGCTGAAAGATTACGCGGCTGCATTCCGTGAGCATCTGCGCATGCAGCATAAGCATGCCATGGAGGAAGCGGCTGTCGAGCCACGTAAAAAATCGACGCGCAAGGTGGCGAAGCGTGCAGCATAAAGAAGCTGTGGTTTAGTGCTTGAGCAATAGGCTGCTCTCCCCTGTGAACAGGGGAGAGAAAGCGTGTTTCCATGGGCATTTCATTCGGAGTGATGGCGCGCGAATCAAGCTGCCTTCAACTGCACCTGCTGCACCGCGTGCCCCTGCATTTGGCTGCTCTGCATCGGACCCGCGTAGGCTACTGCTTTCGCGTCGAGTTTGAAGAACTCCACGCTTTGCACCAGCGCACGCGCACGTACTTGCACCGTATCGGCAGCCGCCGCTGCTTCTTCCACCAAGGCTGCATTGTTCTGCGTGACCTCGTCCATCTGCCGCACGGCGCGGTTTACCTGCTGGATGCCGTTGGCTTGTTCCATACTCAGTGTGGCGATGGATTCCACTGTATCGGTGACATCGTCCACGCTGCCAAGCAGCTTGCCGACCATGGATTCCGCACGACCGATGATCTGCGTGCCGCTTCCGATGATGGTGACGGATTCTTCGATCAAGGCGCGAATCTCACTGGACGCCGTGCGCGAGCTACGTGCCAGTGCCTGCACTTCGGCCGCCACGATGTTGAAGCCCTTGCCGGCTTCGCCCGCCCGCGCTGCTTCTACGGAGGCATTCAGCGCGAGGATGTGCGTTTGCGTGGCAATGCGATCCATCGTTTCGGTAATGTCAGTGATGCGGCCGGCTACGTTCTGTACTTGCGTCATCGCGCCGACTGCTTCGGACATCGCCGTGCCGCTCTGGTGTGCAATGTCGGAAGCGGACTTGGCGAGGCGGCTCGCTTCATGCGCGCGCATGGCATTGGCATTCACATTGTGGGTGAACTGCTGCATCGACGATGCCGTTTCTTCCAGCGCTGCCGCCTGCTCGCTGGTGCGCCGGGAAAGATCCTGGTTGCCGGAGGCGATTTGCTGCGTCGACGCGGAGATTTCGGTAGAACCAGTGCGGATCACGCTCACCACGTTGCGCAGTTGTCCGTTCATCATCGCCAACGCCGCAAGCAGTTTGCCGGTTTCATCGCGGCTCGCTGCAACGATGTCGGTGGAAAGATCACCTTCTGCCACGGCTTCGGCCACTTTCACGGCGCGTCCCAGCGGTGCGGTGATGCTGTAGGCCAGCAGCATCACCAGTATGGCACCAGCAACCATCGCACTCAGTACGACCGACGCCAGCAGCACGCACGCCTGCCTGAAGGTTGCACTACTTTGCTCATCGATACGTTTGGATGCCGCCTCGGCTTCGTGCTTCATTCCGGTAACCAGTCCATCGATGGCCGTGGTCGGCGCGCGATCGATACCTGCCACCAGACCGTCGACCACGTGCACGCTTTTTTCGTCCTTGGCGTCGTAATGCTGGATGGCGGCAAGGTATTGGGTGCCGAGGTCGGTGTGTGTGGCCATGGCGTTGTCTACGCCATGTGTGTCAAGGCCGAGTTCGCTCATCTGGCGCTTCAGCGTTGCGAGGTCGACATCGACGGCATGCGACTGCGCAATGAACGCATCGTGGTATTTCTTGAAGGCAGCACCGTCTGCACCGCGTAGCAGCAGGTCCTTCCATTCCTGGACCTGCTTCTTGAAATCGACCTGGGCGACACGTGCAGCGTCGACCGCCGCGGCAAACTGGGCAGCCGTCTCGGCCGACCGCACCTGCAGGTCATGTGTGCGTGTCAGTCCGCGCCAGCCGCCAAAACCCACGATAACGGTCGCCGTCAGCAGGATGATGCCGAGCAGGCCGAGTCGAACAGCAATGCGCAAATCGCGAAAACGAAAAGTCATGGGAAAACCGCAATAAAAGGGGGTGCCGAGTCATGTGAGCTATCGGCATAAGTGCGGTTTGGCTTGAATAAACGCGTTCAGACTGGGTTGCCCAGCCTGACGCCCAGCTTTCAATAGAGCACGCGGGTGCGCAGCGTCCCCGGGATTGCCGCCAGCTTCTCTTTCAGCAGTGCAGCCTGTTGTTCATCAGCGGACACGTCGATCACCACATAACCCACATCCGCATTGGTCTGCAGGAACTGCGCATCAATGTTGATGTTGCCGGCGGAGAACAGTTCGTTGATGCGAGACAGCACGCCGGGCACATTGCGATGGATGTGCAGCAAACGGCGGCTACGCAGATGCTCAGGCAAGGTCACTTCAGGGAAGTTGACGGCCGATAGCGTGGAGCCGTTGTCGCTGTAGCGCACCAGCTTGCTCGCTACTTCGATGCCGATGTTGTCCTGCGCTTCCAGCGTGCTGCCGCCGATGTGCGGCGTAAGGATCACATTGTCCATGCCGACCAGCGGCGAGACGAACGGATCGTCATTGCTCTTCGGTTCCACTGGGAACACGTCGATGGCCGCGCCGGCCAGATGTTCCTTGCGCAGCGCGTCGGCTAGCGCATCGATATCGACCACGGTGCCGCGGGAAGCATTGATCAGCACCGAACCTTTGCTCATGCGTGCGATTTCGTTCTTGCCGAACATCAGCTTCGTTGCAGGCGTTTCTGGAACGTGCAGCGTGACTACGTCCGCGCGTTCGAGCAGATCGTCCAGACTTGCCGCCGCACGCGCATTGCCGAGCGAAAGCTTGGTTTCGATGTCATGGAAGATCACGCGCATGCCGAGGCTTTCTGCCAGCACGCCGACCTGCGTGCCGATATGGCCATAGCCGACAATGCCGATCACTTTGTCACGCACTTCGAAACTGCCGGCCGCAGACTTGGTCCAGCCACCGCGATGACATAGCGCATTCCTCTGCGGAATGCCACGCAACAGCATGATCGCTTCGGCAATCACCAGTTCGGCGACGCTGCGTGTATTGGAATAAGGCGCGTTGAAGACAGGAATACCGTGCTTGGCCGCGGCATCCAGATCAACCTGGTTGGTGCCGATGCAATAGCAACCAACGGCGATCAGGCGCTTGGCGTGTTCCAACACCTCGGCCGTGAGATGCGTGCGCGAGCGGATGCCGATGATGTGCGCATCGGCAATGCGTGCTTTCAATTCGTCCTCAGGCAAGGATTTGGCGTGATATTCGATCTGGCTATAACCAGCACGCTGAAACGTCTCCACCGCCGTGCGGCTCACGCCTTCGAGCAGCAGTACCTTGATGTCTTGCTTGGGAAACGAGGTTTTCATGAGGGCGTCGCGTTTGGAAGTCCAAACACTATGCCAGATTTTGTCGCGTCGCAGCACTAGACGTGCGGGGCAGGCGCTGGCAGGCTGGGGGCTTCCCTTCCGGAGCTGCCATGAACCTGCAAGCCCTCGCCGATCTTTCCAGCCAATGGCCCGACCTGCGCCTGCTCACCGAGCCCGGCGACCTGGAGCACTACGGCCGCGACTGGACTCGGCGCTGGACTCCGTCCCCGCTAGCCATTGCCCTTCCTGCTTCGATCGACGAGGTGCAGGGGATCATGCGTTGGGCCAACCAGCACAAGGTGGCGATCGTGCCCTCCGGCGGCCGCACAGGCCTCTCCGGCGGCGCCGTGGCAGCCAACGGCGAGCTGGTACTTAGCTTGGCCCGCATGAACCGGGTACTGGGTTTCGACGCGGTCGATCGTACGCTGACCGTGCAGCCCGGTATTGCTTTGGAGGCCGTGCATACGGCGGCGCGCGAGCATGGCTTGATCTATCCGGTGGATTTCGCGGCGCGCGGTTCTTGTTCCATCGGCGGCAATATCGCTACCAATGCCGGCGGCATCCGCGTGATCCGCTATGGCAATACGCGTGAGTGGATCGCGGGCCTCAAGGTGGTGGCCGGCAACGGCGAGTTGCTCGATCTCAATCGCGGTTTGATCAAAAACTCCAGTGGTTATGACTTGCGGCAATTAATGATCGGCTCGGAAGGTACGCTAGGCATCGTGGTTGAGGCCACATTACGCCTCACCGATCCACCGCCGGCTTCGCAGGTGATGTTGCTGGCGCTGCCGGACATGGATGCGCTGATGCAGGTATTTGCACTGTTTCGCGAGCGATTGTCGCTGCAAGCATTCGAGTTCTTTACCGATGTCGCACTCAAGCACGTATTGGCGCATGGCGCACAGCGCGCGATCGATGGCGATTATCCGTATTACGTGGTCACCGAATTCGATACCGTGGACGAGCGCGCGCAGGAAACGGCGCTAGCTACATTCGAACAAGGCGTGGAGCAGGGATTGATTGCCGATGGCGTGATGGCGCAAAGCGATGCGCAGGCCGCTGCATTGTGGCGCTTGCGTGAAGGCATTACGGAAAGCCTCGCTGCACACAAGCCTTACAAGAACGATATTTCCGTGCGCATCGGTGCTGTGCAGGGTTTTCTGCAAGAGATTCAAGCACTGCTCACGCGGGAATACCCGCATATGGAAGTGGTGTGGTTTGGACATATCGGTGACGGCAATCTGCACATCAATGTGTTGAAGCCCGGGACGCTGTCGGATGCGGAGTTCATTGCGCAATGCGAGCACGTCACCAAGCTGTTGGCGGAGACCTTGCAGCGGCATGCTGGAAGCATTTCCGCGGAGCACGGTATTGGGCTGGTGAAGCGGGCATACCTCGAAAGCACCCGCAGCACCGCTGAGATTGCCTTGATGCGCGGGGTGAAAGCGGTGTTCGATCCGAACGGAATACTCAATCCTGGCAAGTTGTTTGCCTGAGCTTGAGTTTGACTCCTGTCCCTTGAGGGAGAGGGGCGTGTTTCGGCATGACTTGGGTTGCACGGCACTCCCCCGTACCATGTGCCTCCCACCTTCAGAGGATGCCGAAGACCATGTCCCAGCATCGCCGCGGCTTGTACCCGGAGATCGAACCCTACGATGTCGGCCTACTCAAGGTCTCCGACCTGCACACGCTGTATTACGAGCAGAGCGGCAACCCGGACGGCAAGCCGGTGGTGTTTCTGCATGGCGGTCCGGGTGGTGGCACCAATCCCAAGTGCCGTCGCTTTTTCGATCCGTCGGTCTACCGCATCGTATTGTTCGATCAGCGTGGTTGCGGCAAATCGACGCCGCATGCGGAATTGACCGATAACACCACCTGGCACCTTGTGGCGGATATGGAGCGTCTGCGCGAGCACTTGGGTATGGCGCGCTGGCAGGTATTCGGCGGTTCATGGGGCTCCACGCTATCGCTGGCTTATGCACAGACTCATCCGGACAAGGTCACCGAACTGGTGCTGCGCGGCATCTTCATGCTGCGCCGCTGGGAGCTGGAGTGGTTCTATCAGAAGGGCTGCGATGCGCTGTATCCGGATGCATGGGAAGCGTATTTGGCCGCGATTCCCGAAGTTGAACGCGGCGACTTGATGAGCGCCTATCACCGGCGCCTTACCAGTACGGATCCACAAGCGCGACTGAAAGCCGCGCGTGCATGGTCGGTGTGGGAAGGTGCGACAAGCTTTTTGTATCAGGATGAGGGATACATCAACAGCAGTGGCGAAGATGAGTTCGCGCTGGCCTTTGCACGCATCGAATGTCATTACTTCGTGAATGGCGGCTTCTTCGAGCACGATGATCAGCTGTTACGCAACGTCGATCGCATCCGCCGTATCCCGGCAACGATTGTGCAGGGACGTTACGACGTGGTGTGCCCGATGCGCAGCGCATGGGACCTGCATCGTGCATGGCCGGAGGCGGATTTGCGTGTCGTGCAGGATGCGGGGCATTCGGCGTTCGAGCCGGGGATTACGCATGAGTTGGTGGAGGCGACGGATAGGTTTGCGCGTCGCACGTAGGTTGGGGTGCAAACCCCAACATCGCCATCCTGCGTAATACCGCAATGTTGGGGTTTGCACCCCAACCTACGGTGGCGCGTTACGTGGGCAGTTGCTTCGTCCCAAAAATCTTGTCCCCCGCATCACCCAACCCTGGCAGGATGTAGCCATGCTCATTGAGCCGCTCATCGATCGCCGCGGTATAGATCTCGATATCCGGATGCGTTGCTTCGATCCGCTTCAACCCTTCCGGCGCCGCCACCAGGAATAGCCCCTTGATGCGCTTGCAACCGGCCGCCTTGAGCATCTCCACGGTCGCTACCAGCGTACCTGCCGTGGCCAGCATCGGGTCGACGATCAGCGCAATGCGTTCGTCCATGCGGCCGGTAAGTTTTTCGTAATAGGCGATCGGCTGCAGCGTCTGCTCGTCACGTTGCAGTCCCACCACGCCCACCTTCGCTGACGGGATCAGTTCCAGCACGCCTGGCAGCATGCCAAGACCCGCGCGCAGGATCGGGACGATGGTGATCTTCTTTCCCTTGATCTGCTCCACGCGCACGGGGCCGGCCCAGCCCTCGATCTGCGCTTCGGCCGTTTCCAGGTCCTTGGTGGCTTCGTAGGTGAGCAGCGAGGCAACTTCGGCGGCCAGTTCGCGAAATTCCTTGGTGCTGATACCGGCGCGGCGCATCAGGCCGAGTTTGTGCTGGATGAGCGGGTGGCGGACTTCAACGATCTTCATGGCGGCTATGCAGAAGAGGATGGCGGCAAGCATAGCCGGAAACGAAAAAGCGCCGCCCATGGGCGGCGCTTTGAACTTCAGTGAGTCCCTGACGAGGTCAGCGCATCAGTGTGCCTTCATGCAGGCGCTGACAGCACTCTTGTAGTCAGCTCCTTTCTTGCCCGCGTTCTGCTTGGAGCATGCGGACATGCGTTCCTGCGGGGTCATCTTGGCGGGTGCGGCGGCGGCTGTGGAGTCGCCTTTCATGCAGGTGCTGACGGCACTCTTGTAGTCGGCGCCAGTCTTGCCTTTGGCGGCGTGGCTGCAATCGGCCATTTTCTGCTGCGACGAGGTGAGGGGTTTGCTTTGCGGTGCGGCGGCGAAGGCGGCGCTGGCAAAGACCAGAGCAGCACTCGCGACAAGCAGGTTAAGACGCATGGACATGATGCTTCCTCCTGAAGTTATGACCGGTGGCGGTACCGGCCGGGGCAGTCTATGCCTTGTGAGGAAGCAGGGGAACGGGGAGCGCCAACATTTCGCGGACTTCGTAGGTTGGGGTGTAAACCCCAACATTGCCATGCACGTGTGCACCCAATGTTGGGGTTTGCACCCCAACCTACGATTAGGGCGAAGGCATCAAGCCGCCTGCGCCTCGCTCTTGCGCGGGCCTTCCAGCAACGCATGCCGCACGTGCGCAATCACCATATCCACTTCCGCGCCGGTGATCTTGAAGTGCGGAGTGAAGCGCAGCGAATTGGCGCCGCCATGGATCACGCCGATGCCACGCTCGCGCAGGTATTCCTCGGTGGAGCCTGCGCCGTAGCATTTGAATTGCGGCGCCAGCTCACAGGAGAACAACAAGCCCGTGCCCTGTACCTTGGTAATCAGGCCGCCCAGTTCGTCCTTCAGCACATTGAGCTTGTCGACGAATTCCTTGCCGCGCGCGCTGATGTTCGCGCGCACCTCGTCGGTGAGCTGGTCCAACGTAGCGAGCGCCACGTCCAGCGCACGCGGGTTGGCGGTCATGGTGTTGCCATAGATACCCTTGCGATACAGGCCGGCGACGCGGTCGGTTACGGCGAGCACTGAGAGCGGATACTGGCCGGCGTTAAGCGCCTTGGAGAAGGTTTCCATGTCCGGCGGCGCCAACTTTTCGAAGCCGGGGTAATCAATGATCGACAGCACGCCATGCGCACGCAGGCCAGCCTGGATCGAATCGACCAGCAGCAGCGAGCCGTGCGATTCGGTCAACTCACGCGCCGCTTGGTAGAACGCAGGCGTCACCGAACGACCCGGATCGCCTTCGCCCATCACCGGTTCCAGGAACATCGCCTCGATAAACCAGCCATGCTTGTCCGCATCGGCGAACACAGCCTCCAACTGCGCGGTGTCGTAAGGCGACACGGTGAGCAGTGTGTCTTCGTGGCGATAGCTCGCCAGGTGCTGCACATACGTGCGGCGCGAGGAATCCGAATACAGCGCCGGTTTATCGGTGCGGCCGTGGAACGCACCCTTCACGGCGATACGCTTGATCGTGCGCCCCGCATAGCGTGCACCCGGATCAGTCATCAGCTTGGCGTTCACGTCGGCAATGCGGCAAGCCAAGCCCACCGATTCCGAGCCGGAATTCAGGCACAGGTAGCGCGTATACGGATTGTTGCCGCGATGACGGCCCAACTCGCGCTTCATCGCCTGCGCAAAACGCATCTGCGAAATGCTCGGCGTCATCACATTGGCCATCACTTGCGGACGCGCCAGCGCGGCATCGATGGCAACGTTGTTGTGACCGAAACCCAACATGCCGTAGCCGCCGTTGTCGTGCACCACGGCACCTTTCAGCGTGACGACCCATGGACCGCGTGCGGCAGCCGGCAGGTACGGATTGATGGCATCGTCCGGATAGAAATTCACCAAGTCGTGCTGTGCCCGCGTCAGTTGCTCGGCTTCGTCCAGCTTCAGGAAATCGCTGAGCTCCGCACGCAATTCGCGATGGCGTGCGACGGCGTCGGCGATGGCCTGCGTCAATGGCGGGTCCAGCGCAGCCATGCGCTCGATGGTGGCGTCGTCCAGGCCAGTGGTCCGCGGCTTGCCGCCAAATTCGCGCAATTCGCGCAGCTGATCGATGACACCCATGACTACTCTCCTCGAATCTGACAGCGCCTCGCGCCCAACGCGAAGCAGGCCGGCAGGTTGTTTTTTCGTGCGGTGAAGGGTGAAAACCCGGGGCGATGCGCCCGCTCGCACTGCGCCGCGTATGGGGAAACCGCGCGCGTTTCGTGCATCAGGATAACCGCTGGGAAAGGCCGGCGGTACCCCCAAAGATGACGGCTGTCATGTCCAATCGCTGACGTGGACAACTGCAGAAATAGGCTTGCCTTCCCTACGCTGCAGTGCAAGGAGGACGATCATGCATACCCAAACCGACGTAGTAGCCCGTCTCTGCGGGGTTGTGAAACGTTACGGTCATCTGACAGCGCTTGATGGCGTCGATCTTGTGTTGCAGCGCGGCGAACTGTTGGCGGTGCTGGGACCCAACGGCGCCGGCAAAAGCACGAGTATCAGCTTGCTGCTCGGCCTGATACGCCCGGATGGCGGCCAGGCGGAATTGTTCGGCATGGATCCGCAACAGATCGATGCGCGTCGCCGCATCGGCGTCATGCTGCAATCGGCCGTGCTGCCGCCCACACTGCACGTCGGCGAGCTGCTGCGGCTGGTGGCCAGCTACTACCCGCATCCGCGTCCGCTCAAAGAGAGCACGGGGCTCGCCGGTATCGACGATCTGCTGAATCGCCCTTACGGCAGGCTGTCGGGCGGCCAGCAGCGCCGCGTGCAGTTCGCACTTGCCTTGTGCGGTCGGCCCGAGTTGGTGTTTCTGGACGAACCCACCGTGGGCATGGATATCGATGCGCGCCGCAAGCTGTGGAGCGCGATGCGCAATCTGGTTGCCGAAGGTTGCTCGGTGGTACTGACCACGCACTATCTGGAAGAGGCTGAAGCACTGGCGCAACGCGTGGTGGTGATGGCGAAGGGGCGCGTGTTAAGCGAGGGCAGCGTCGATGCGCTGCGCGCACAAGTACCGCTCGCGCGTATCCGCTGCGCTACCGATCTCGATGTTGAGGCGGTGTCGGCATGGCCCTTGGTCAATGCTGCCCAGCGTGAGGGTGGCCGTTTGCTCATCCTTACCAGTGAACCGGAAAACGTCTTGCGCCGTTTGCTCGACGCCGATGCTTCGCTCAGTGCGCTGGAAGTACAGCGCGCAGGCTTGGCCGAGGCGTTTACCGAATTGACGCGCGAAGAAGACGAACAACAGGAGGCTGCGTGATGAACAGCGTATCGATTCCTGCCGTATCCGCGGCGCCGTCCATCACCGGCATGAGCACGCGGCGTGTCATCGGCGCCTATCTTGCTGAAGCACGCAGCGAATGCCTGCGCTACATGCGCGCACCGGCCTTCATGCTGCCGATCATGTTGCTTCCCACCATGTTCTATTTGTTGTTCGGCGTCGTGATGAACGGCTCTGCAGGTGCGGATACCGCTCGTTATTTGTTGGTGAGCTATGGCGTGTTCGGTGTGATGAGTCCGGGCCTGTTCGGTTTCGGTGTGTCGTTGGCACTGGAGCGCGATGGCGGTCTGCTTACCTACAAGCGCGCCTTGCCGATGCCGCCTGGTGCATATCTGCTCGGCAAGATGTTGATGGCGATGGTGGCAGCCGGGGTCGTCATCCTGCTGCTGTTGACGATGGCATTGACGCTTGGCCATGTCGTGCTGTCCTGGCAGCAGGCCGGCTTGTTGCTGCTGACCGGCGTGCTGGGCGTATTGCCATTCTGCGCACTGGGCATGCTGATCGGCACCTTGATCAAAGGGCAGGGCGCGCCGGGCATGCTCAACATGGTCTACCTGCCAATGTCGTTTCTGTCGGGCTTGTGGATCCCGATGAGCATGTTGCCGAAAGCGTTGCAGCAGATCGCACCCATCTGGCCCAGTTACCACCTGCATCAACTTGGACTGGCTGCGTTGGGGCTGCAGCATGGTGGCGTTATCCAGCACTTCGGCGTACTTGCGGGTTTTGCGGCGGTATTCTTGATCATCGCGGCGCGCAGGCTGCGCCGCTACGGTTGAAGTAGGATGTCAGCCGAGAGGGATACGGCGTGGGGAGCGCGGCCATGAACATTACGACAGTCATGCGTACCTGGTTGGCGGCCGCGCCGGACTCAAGCGCGGCGGATGAGTTGCGGCAAGGCAAGGCGCCATGGGCTGTTCATTTGCTGTGGTCGACCTGGATTTTCATCACGCCGTTGCTCGATACCCAGGGTTATACGCTCAGCTGGTTCCTGTTTACGCTGGGTACGTATCCAATCTTCATAGCGGTGTATCTCAAGGCGCATTACGCTTCCTGCCGTCACATGCATTTCTACGGATTTGCCGTGGGCAGCCTCTGTCTGCTTACGCTGCCGTGGTATTCAAGCGGCCTCAGCTATTTCTTTTTCGCCTGCACGATGTTCATGAAATGGCGGGCGAGCTTTCGTGCGCGAGTTGGCCTGTTGCTGCTGATAAATGCGCTTTATATCGCCCTGGCGTGGCGGGCGGGTTATCCATGGGCGATGTTGATTTCCATGCCTACGATGGCTTTCATCATATGCGCCGTGATAGTTGTCGAGATCAAGAGCAGGGAGCGTGATGCGGCGCTGCGCTTGTCGCAAGAAGAGGTGCGCCGTTTGGCTGCGACGGCCGAGCGTGAGCGTATCGGCCGTGACTTGCATGATTTATTGGGACACACCTTGTCCTTGATCACCTTGAAGCTGGAGCTGTCACGCAAACTGTTCGACCGCGATAGCGCCGCTGCGCGGCGGGAGTTGGAAGAAGCCGAACGCGTCGCTCGTCATGCCTTGGCGGAAGTGCGCGCCGCCGTAACCGGCATCCGCTCGACGGATCTTGCTGCAGAACTTGCTTCAGCACGATTGCTGCTGGAATCGTCCGCCGTGCATCTAGACTACGGCGTTCTGCCCGATTCGCTGCCGCAGGATGTCGAGCGTATGCTCGCCCTGGTCATTCGCGAAGCGATGACCAATATCCATCGCCACGCAGACGCCACCGAGGCCTGTGTCCGTTTTACCCGTGCGGCAGATAGGCTGGACATGCAGATCAATGACAATGGAAAAGGCGGACTCGTTGCCCATGGCAATGGCATGAGCGGCATGTGCGAGCGGATATGCGCCATCGGTGGCAGCTTGCAGGTCGATTCGCCGCCACGCCGCGGCACGCGCTTGCTGATCAGCGTGCCGTTGCAGATGCAGAAAGGGCAAGTTCTGTCCGAGACGATCTCCCAAGACAATCTTGCCGGACGGGCAGCATGATCCGTGTATTGCTGGCTGAAGATCAGGCCATGGTACGAGGTGCGCTGTCGGCGCTGCTGAATCTCGAGTCGGATATCGAAGTGCTCGGTTCCGCATCCGACGGTGAAATGGCCTGGCGTGAAGTGCAGCGATTGAAGCCGGATGTGCTGGTGACCGATATCGAAATGCCGGGCCTTACCGGCTTGGAGCTGGCGCAGCGCATTCATCGCCAGGAGCTGCCGGTGAAGTGCATCATCGTGACAACATTTGCGCGCCCAGGATTTCTTCGCCGTGCGTTGGATGCGGGCGTATCGGGTTACTTGCTGAAGGATGCGCCGGCTGAAAATCTTGCTGAAGCCTTGCGCATGGTGCATCGCGGTGGTCGTTCGATCGATCCACAGCTTGCGCTGGAAGCATGGTCGGAAGCGGACCCCTTGAATGATCGCGAGCGGCAGGTGTTGCGCCTTGCCGGAGAAGGGCAATCTGCAACTGACATCGCCGCCAAGCTCAATCTATCGCATGGCACGGTGCGTAATTATCTTTCCGAGGCGATCGGCAAGTTGGGTGCGGCCAATCGTATTGAGGCGTATCGGTTGGCGCGGCAGAAAGGGTGGCTTTGATACGGGTATGTGATTAATAAAATCGTCATATGGCTTAGGAAATTTTCTTAGTTAAAAAATGCTTGCATTAAAAATAAAGCTCACGTAATGTTCGCGTCCTTCGCCAGCGTTGGCGAATTTATTCGAGGGTTTGCCATGCTTTATCACGTCGCCCAATTCGGTTTGCCGTCGCGAAATAACCGCGATGCGCTGCCGTGCGTGCGCGGTGGACGGCATGCCCCGATGATTTTCACTCATTGACCGATTCTCTCGCGGAGATCGGTCACCCCGATCTCCCGAGGCAACGCGAACGCCCTCGGGTTCCACACCCGGGGGCGTTTTGTTTTTGGCGTTTGCAGGGATGGTCATGCGAAAACTCACTATGAAACCGATCTATAGACGTTTTCTTTCGCTCTGAAGCACCCGGTGCGGGTCCGCGCCGAGGGAAAGGGCGCGGCTGCAACAGGCGCATGTGCGCTGCACCAGGGTGCTTCGGTGCGGGCAACAGGTAAATCGGGTTTCATCTATTCGGGCCCTTTGTGCCCACACGCATTGCCGATTGGAAACAGTCGGTAATACGCAGCATCAAAACGGCAGGTTTCAGCGGCAAGGGTTCAAAAAGCCCATCCGGTGCGCGGGGCTTTGCCTCGAGCGTATGCCGAAGCTTGTACGCCGGTGTTGCGATAGTCGACGTTAGCTCAGAAGGTAGAGCAACGGCATGTGATGCTGTTGGCCGCCGGTTCGAATCCGGCACGTCGAGCCACTGGATAGCTCAGATGGGTAGAGCATCGGACTGTTAATCCGACTGTCGCGGGTTCGACTCCCGCTCCAACCAGGGCGAAAGCCCTCCAACAGGAAACGCCCCGTGCGTGGGCTGGATGGCTTGCCAAGGAGGGCAATCGCCAGCCGCGCAGCGGATGCAGGACTGGATTTCCGTCTCGAGCCTGGGCGGATGGTCGTGAATATGCATCGGATGCGGCGCGCCGCCCGATGTATGGAAACGGTTATCTCCCCATGCAAGGCACGAATATCCCGCTTTGTGTGCGTCATGGGGTGTTTCCACTTTTTATTTTGTTCGGCGTTGATGATTTTATGCGCCGATTATCCCGAGAGGGAGGGCGCAGTGCGCTTGCGATTATGGAAATAAGTATCACGCATGAATGGTCTGCCAGCGTGATGGATTATCTCAAGCGGACCTAGTCGGGAAACTAAAAAGGAGTATTCCCATGTTATGGATCAAGCAAATCGTGATCGGCGACGGCGAGCGCGGTTTGCTGTATCGCAACCGTCGAGTGCGGGCCGTGTTGACGGCTGGCGTGTATCGTTACTTCGATCCATTGGATCGTATCGCCGTGGTCGTGCACAACGTTGCACGGCCGGAGTACAGCGGCAACGATGCCGAGGTGTTGATGGCATCGACAGACAGCGAGCTGACCAAGCACTTCCTGGTGGCCGATGTCGGGACCGATCAAGTTGGCCTGGTGTTGAAGAACGGCAAGCTTGAGGATGTGCTGGCACCGGGTACGCGTAAATTGTACTGGCACGCCTTGGTGCAGATCGAAGTGCAGCTGGTGTGGATGTCCGAATCGCTGGCCATCGATGCCAACGTGGTGGCGCGTCTGCGTCAGTTGGGTGCGCTGTCCAGGGTGGCCGTGACGGTCGACGTGCCGGCGGAATCGACCGGTCTCTTGTTCGTCGATGGCAAGCTGGTGCGTGCGTTGACGCCGGGTGCGTACGCCTTCTGGAACTTCCGCAAGAACGTGGCGGCCGAGGTGATCGACTTGCGCGTGCAATCGATGGAGGTGTCCGGCCAGGAGCTGTTGACGCGCGACAAGGTCAGCCTGCGTGTGAACCTCGCGGCCAGCGTGCGTGTGGCCGACCCGGTCGCTGCGCGTACCAAGGTTGCCAAGTATGGCGATTACTTGTACCGCGAGTTGCAATACGGCTTGCGCAAGGCGGTTTCCGTCAAAACGCTGGACGAACTGCTCGGCGACAAGGCTTCGCTGGATGCCGACATCTTCGCCTACGTGCACGGCCGTGTGAGCGAGCTGGGTCTGGATGTGCTCGGTGTGGGCGTGAAGGACGTGATCCTGCCGGGCGACATGAAGGAGATCCTCAACAGCGTGGTGCAGGCGGAAAAGGCGGCGCAGGCCAACGTGATCCGCCGTCGTGAAGAGGCGAACGCAACGCGTTCCTTGCTCAACACGGCCAGGTTGATCGAGGAAAGCCCGACGCTGATGCGCCTGAAGGAGCTGGAGGCCTTGGAAAAGGTCACCGAGAAGATCGACAAGCTCACCGTGTTCGGCGGCCTGGATGGCGTGCTGACACAGCTAGTGAGTCTCAAGCAATGAGAGCCTGTTTGACGCCCCATCGCAGCCCGTCTAGCCCCTGAGTAGCCGCCATGCGGCCGCGCGCGGCTTGACCAGGTAACCAGCCTGGCACTGCGCCACGCACGACCACCTGACGACTACTCAGGGGCTAGGCGAGCTACGCTGAGGCATCAAACGGGCTCTAACATTTGGCACGGCAAAGGGAGTTGCCGTGCCGATCCTCATGGATAAAGAAACATGGAAACGCAATCCCAATACGAACTGCTGCACGCCGAAGGCAGCGCCACGCCGATCAAGGGCTGGGTACGCGGCGTGCCGCTGGAAGATCAGGCACATCGCCAATTGCAGAACATCGCCGCATTGCCGTTCGTCGGCCCGTGGGTGGCGGTGATGCCAGATGTGCATCTTGGCAAGGGTGCAACGGTGGGTTCGGTCGTGCCGACACGCGGCGCGATCATTCCTGCTGCCGTAGGCGTGGACATCGGCTGCGGCATGGCCGCCGTACGTACCACGCTGAGCGCGAAGGACTTGCCGGACAATCTGGCGCAACTGCGTTCGAGCATCGAGCGCGGCGTACCGGTGGGCAACGGGCGCGGCGGCGATCATCACCGCATGCCGGCCAGCGTCGAAACGCGCCTGGGTGCGTCTGGACTGTATGAGCGCCTGGAAGCGATCAAGGCCAAGCATCGCCGCATCCGTACCGACAAGCTTGACAAACAGCTAGGCACACTCGGCGGCGGCAATCACTTTATCGAAATCTGTCTCGACGAGACCGATGCCGTGTGGGTGATGCTGCACTCCGGCTCGCGTGGCACCGGCAACCTGATCGGCACGTACTTCATCGAGCTTGCGCGCGAGCAATTGGCGCATCGCGTGCTCGGCTTCCATCTGCCGGACAAGGATCTCGCGTTCTTCATGGAGGGTGAGCCGCTGTTCGATGACTACGTGGAAGCGGTGTCCTGGGCGCAGGATTACGCGCGGCACAATCGTGAAGCGATGATGGCGCGCGTATTGGATGACATGCGCCATCGCCTGCCGAAGTTCCAGCTGGACAAGCTGGCCGTCAACTGTCACCACAATTACGTGCAGCGTGAAACGCATGGCGGCGAATCACTGCTGGTCACGCGTAAAGGTGCGGTGAGCGCCAGGGAGGGCGAGCTGGGCATCATTCCGGGCAGCATGGGCACGCGTAGCTACATCGTGCGTGGCAAGGGCAACCCGGAAAGCTTCCACAGCTGCAGCCATGGTGCGGGACGTGTGATGAGCCGTACCGCGGCGCGTCAGAGCATCACCTTGTCACAGCACCGCGAGGCGACGGCGCACGTCGAATGCCGCAAGGATGCGGGTGTGATCGACGAATCACCCGCGGCGTACAAGTCGATCGATGCGGTGATGGCTGCGCAGACCGACCTGGTGGAAGTGGTGCATACGCTGCGGCAGGTGCTTTGCGTAAAGGGTTAATGTCGAATAGGCCTGGCCGTAGGTTGGGGTGCAAACCCCAACATCCCTTGGCATGTATGCATGGCGATGTTGGGGTTTGCATCCCAACCTACACGGCGGCTTTTTATCGCGCCGCAGGCGCAGCAAAGCTGCCTGCATCTCCGGGAAACACTGCCGGGCTTTCATAACCGTCAGCAGAGACCGCGGAGACACCAAAGAACCAGTCGTCGATCACGACATCTTTCAACACGTAGTGGTCGACGTCACCCACGTTGCGGCTGTATTGCCACTGCGGCGCGGTGGTATCACGCCAATGCACACGGTAGCCGGCCGCGCCGGATACTTTCTGCCAGTTGAGCGTGGTGTCGGTAGCGACGGCGCCACTGATGGAAACGTGTACCGGTGGCGCCGGTGCGCGCGCCATGGAAGCCATGGTGATGATGTTCAAGGCGGCAACGCGTGCCAGATAGCGAAAGTCGATGCCATCGATCGTGTCGCCGTATTTCACGCCCTGTGCTTCGCGCACGTCCTGGTGTTGGTGCGTGTAATCCTCATGGCCTTCGGTGACACGTACGGCCGGATAGCCGGCTTCCAGAAACGGCACCTGATCGCCGCCGCGCCCGTAGCGGTCGGTGCGGTAGATCATGCGCACGTGCAAGTCGGGCATGTATTGATCGGCAAGCGCCGTCATGTAGCGCGCCACGTTGCGCGAGGGGGAGTCGACTTCACCGCCGAAGTAGTTGCGCACCTTGGCTTGCTCGGGTGTTTCCATGCTGCGCGTGCCTTCGCTGAATACGCGTACGGTGGTGTTGTCGAGCACACCATTCTGGCCATGGCTGTTGCCGATGATGTCGTTGTTGAGATCGGCTTCAACTTGCCAGCCTTGCGCTTTGGCGTAGTCGGCCAACACCTTGCCGCCGTATAGCCCCTGCTCCTCGCCGGACAGCACCGCGAAGACCAGGGTGGCGCGGTTGTCGCGCTTGGCTAGCAACCGTGCCGCCTCGATGAGTGCCGCTACGCCCGAGGCATCGTCGTTTGCGCCGGGCGCATCGCTGGTGGCGTTCATGACATCGCTCACGCGCGAATCCAGGTGACCGGTCATCACGATCACCCGTTGCGGATCGCCACTGCCGCGTTTGATCGCTACCACATCCATCACCTCGGTGGGTTTCGGAATGCGCTTGCCGGTGACGGTTTGCGACGGCGTGACGATTTCCAGGCAACCGCCGCAATCGTGCGAGATGGCTTGGAAGCGGGACTGTACCCAGTGCCGCGCCGCGCCGATGCCGCGAGTGGGCGAGGTGGTATCGGAGAGGGTATGGCGCGTGCCGAAGCTGACCAGCGTGGCAATGGTGTCGTGCAGTTGAGCTTCGTCCGGTGCGGTGGCCAATGCGTGCAAATCGGCTTGTTCGTGTGGATAGGCCGGGGCGGTTTGCGCCTGGCAGGCATGGCCATACAGTGCAATGAGCAGGGCAAGCGAGCAGGGAAGGGCATAGCGGGGCATGGGCTTTCCTTGTGCTTTTGGCATGGGCGCCGGTGATGGACCGGGATTGTGCACCATGTGCCTGCGCTCGGTGCCGCGGGCTATGGCGGCAAGCAAAGCGCGACGTTTGGGCGATAATGCGCCACCCCTGTCCAACGCCGTGCCGTGAAGAAAACCGATTTCAACTTCGATCTTCCACCTGAGTTGATCGCACAAGAACCGCTGTCCCAGCGCAGCGCCAGCCGCCTGCTGATGCTCAACGTACCCACGCGCACCTGGCAGGACCGGATGTTCCGCGACTTGCCCGCGCTGCTACGCAAGGGCGACTTGTTGGTGTTCAACGACACGCGCGTGCTGCCGGCACGCTTGTATGGGCAGAAACCGAGCGGCGGTGCCGTGGAGATTTTGATCGAGCGCGTGACCGGCGCGCACGAAGCTACCGTGCAACTTGGCGTAAGCAAGAAGCCGCGCGAAGGCACGGTGATCATCCTTGCCGATGGCAGTCATGCCACGGTGCTGGGGCGCGACGAGAGCTTTTTCCGCTTGCGGTTCGAATCACCTGAGCCGCTGGAGCGCCTGCTGGCGAGACTGGGTGAGATGCCTTTGCCGCCCTATATCTCGCGGCATGCGGATGCCAGCGACCTGGAGCGCTACCAGACGGTGTACGCACGCGAACCTGGTGCGGTGGCGGCACCGACAGCGGGTTTGCATTTCGACGAAGTCCTGCTGAAACAGTTGCGCGAGATGGGCGTTGATTTCGGCTACGTCACCTTGCATGTGGGCGCAGGTACGTTCCAGCCGGTGCGCACGGAAGATCTCTCGCACCACAAGATGCACCGCGAGTGGTTGAACGTGGGCGCGGGGCTGCTTGAGCAAATCAAGCACACGCGTCGCGCCGGCGGCCGTGTGATTGCGGTGGGCACAACGGTGGTGCGCGCGTTGGAAAGCGCTACGGTGGAGGGTGAACTGCGCCCCTTCGCAGGCGAAACGCAGATCTTCATCTTCCCCGGTTATCGCATCACCAGCGTCGATGGATTGATCACCAACTTCCATCTGCCGCAATCGACGTTGCTGATGCTGGTGTCCGCGCTGGCCGGGCGGGAATTCATTCTTGGGGCCTATCGGCACGCGGTTGAAGCGCGGTATCGGTTTTTCTCGTATGGGGATGCCATGCTGATTCTGCCGCATGGGCAGTAACGACGCGGTTCTTCACTCCTACCAAGGGGCTGCAGAGCCATGGGATGTCATAATCTCCCGATGACCTCCATGCATTTCGATCTTCTCGCCACCGATGGCGACGCGCGCCGCGGTCGTCTTACCTTCGACCGCGGCACCGTGGAAACGCCGGCTTTCATGCCCGTCGGTACTTATGGCTCGGTGAAAGCCATGACGCCACGCGACCTGCTCGAGGTAGGTGCCGAGATCATCCTCGGCAATACCTTCCATCTGTTTCTGCGCCCCGGTCTGGACATCGTCGGCGAGTTTGGCGGGCTGCATCGTTTTATCGGCTGGAACAAGCCGATCCTTACCGACTCCGGCGGCTTCCAGGTATTTTCGCTGGCGCACAAGCGCAAGATCACTGAGCAGGGCGTAACGTTCGCCTCGCCGGTGGACGGTTCCAAGGTATTTCTGTCGCCGGAAGAATCCATGCGCATCCAGACCGTGCTGGATTCGGACATCGTGATGATCTTCGACGAGTGCACGCCCTATCCCGCTACGGAAAACGTTGCCGCAGAGTCGATGGAGCTGAGCCTGCGCTGGGCGGAACGTTCGCGCCGCGCCTTCGACGATTTGAAAAATCCCCATGCGCTGTTCGGCATCGTGCAAGGGAGCGTCTACGAAAACCTGCGCAAGCGCTCGGCCGAGGGACTGATCCAGATCGGCTTCGACGGCTACGCCATCGGCGGGCTGGCGGTGGGCGAGCCGGAGGCGGAGCGCAATCACACGTTGGACATCACCGTGCCGTTGTTGCCGCAGGATCGGCCGCGTTACCTGATGGGCGTGGGCCGGCCGGAGGATATTGTCGAGGCTGTTCGTCGCGGCATCGACATGTTCGATTGCGTGATGCCCACCCGCAATGCGCGCAACGGTTTCTTGTTCACCTCGCAGGGCACGCTGCGCATCCGTAACGCCAAGTACGCCAACGATACCCGCGTCATCGAGGACGGCTGCGAGTGCTATGCCTGCAGCCAAGGTTTCAGTCGCGCCTACCTGCGCCATCTGGACCGCTGCAATGAGATCCTGGGTAGCCAACTCGCCACCATCCATAACCTGCATCACTACCAGCGCCTGATGGCCGGCTTGCGCGAGGCCATTGCGGCGGGGTCGCTGGGGGACTTCGTGACCGAGTTCTATGCCCGGCGGCAGGGTGTGACGGAGTAGCGAAACCCTGCCTGCCGGCCGTTGTCTCAGGGGCACGCGCCTTGGCCCGGCTGGGCTTTCGCGCCGTGCATAGCTCCGGGGCGCATGGCATAATCCGACGTCTTTTATTTGGCTTGCGGCAAAAACTTCAGTCGTAGCCACAACTTGCGGGATAAGTAGATGATTCTTCCGACGACTTTCGTACTGGCGCAGGCAGCGCCAGGAGCGGCCAATGGCGGCCTATCCATGCTGATCATGATGATCGTGCTGTTCGGCCTGATGTATTTCATGATGATCCGCCCGCAGATGAAGCGGCAGAAGGAACATCGCCAGATGATGTCCGGCCTGGCCAAGGGCGACGAGGTGGTCACCAATGGCGGCATCGCCGGTCGCGTCGATGACGTAGGCGAGACCTTCATCACGGTCGAGATCGCACCGAACGTGAAGGTCAAGCTGCAAAAGGGCGCGGTTCAGCAGGTTCTGCCCAAGGGCACGCTGAAGTCGTCCTGATCGCCAGGCAACTCTTCCCAACTTATTAATTCACGTTATCCGCGGCGAGCGCCGCGGTTCATTCGGATGCAAGGCATGAGTGATTTTCCTCGCTGGAGATACTTTCTGGTCGCCATCGTATTGGTGGTGGGCATCCTGTACGCACTGCCGAACGTTTATGCACCGCTGCAGGCTGTGCAGGTAACGCCCGCGCAAGGTACGACGCTCGATCCGACGGTGGAGCAGAAAGTCATCACTGCGCTGCAGACGGCCAAGCTTCCGTATGTCAACGAAAGCCTCAAGCACGATCCCAGCCGCGGTGACTACATCGTGGTCGGCTTCACCAACGGCGATCAGCAAAAGAACGCGGCCGATGCGTTGAAGGCAGCCTTGGGCGAGAACTACAACGTCGGCTTCAACCTGGAATCCACCGTACCGCGCTGGCTTGGCATGATCGGTGGCCGCTCCATGCCGCTAGGCCTGGACTTGCAGGGTGGCGTGCGCTTCCTGATGGCGGTCGACCAGAACGACATCATCGATCGGCAGGAAAACCGCTATACGCAGGACATCACCGCGCTGCTCAAGGAAAGGAAGATTCCTTTCGTAGCCGTATCGCGCAATGCCACGCGCGGGCAGGGCGTGAATGTGGTGCTTAGCTCCGCGGCTGATCGCACGGCAGCCAGTGATGCCATTGCCACGGAATACACCGACCTTGCCGTGACGGATGGCCAGAGCACCGGCGACCGTTTCGTGCTCAATGCCATCATCAAGCCGGACAAGCTGCGTGATCTGCAAGTCAATGCAATCCGCCAGAACCTAGCTACGCTGAGCAACCGCATCAACGCGCTGGGCGTGTCCGAACCGGTGATCCAGGCGCAGGGCGAGGACCACATCTCGGTGGAACTGGCTGGTGTGCAAGATCCGGCTGAAGCAAAGAAGGTGATTGGCGCGACTGCCACCTTGCAATACGTGGCTGGGCTGGGCGAAGCGCGTTTCAACGGCAGGGATTGGGCGGGTGATCAGACGGTGGCAGACGCCGTCCGCACAGGCAACATTCCGCCTGACGCGCATCTCTATTACAACCCGGACAACACGGTGGCTTACCTGGTCAGCAAGAACATCATCGCCAGCGGTGATGAGCTGGTGGACGCTTCGTCGGGCAACGACCAGCAAAGCGGTTCGCCCAGCGTGAACGTCACGCTGAACTCGGTCGGCGCCGCCAAGATGCTCGATTTCACCCGCGACAACGTCGGCAAGCCGATGGCCGTGGTGTATGTAGAAAGCACCACCGACACCAAGATTGTCGACGGCAAGGAAGTGCGCACGCCCAAGACCACCTACCAGGTGATCAACTACGCCACCATCCAGGGCGTCTTCAGCAACAAGTTCCAGACCACTGGTTTGGGCAGCCCCAAGGCCGCCTCGGACCTGGCGCTGATGCTGAAGGGCGGCTCGCTTGCCGCGCGCATGGATATCGTGCAGGAAGGCGTGATCGGCCCCAGCCTCGGCCAGGACAACATCGACAAGGGTCTCATGGCGGTGCTGTTGGGCCTGGCCCTGGTGCTGGTGGCCGCGGCGATCTACTACAAGCTGTTCGGCCTGGTGGCGGACGTGGCGCTGTTCTTCAACCTGGTGATCCTGATCGCGGTGATGTCGGCGATCGGCGTGACGCTCACCATGCCGGGCATCGCCGGTATCGTGCTGACGCTGGGTATGGCGATCGACGCCAACGTGCTGATCTGCGAACGCGTACGTGAGGAATTGCGCAATGGTTCCACGCCGCTGGCAGCGATCCGCGCAGGTTATGAAAAAGCCTGGGCGACCATTCTCGACGCCAACGTCACCCACCTTATCGCCGCGCTGGCACTGACCACGATGGGCTCCGGCCCGATCAAGGGCTTCGGCGTCACGCTGCTGATCGGTATCCTGACTTCGATGTTCACCTCGGTCACGGTCACCCACGCGATCACTGCGCTGATCCATCACGGGCGCAAGCTCAAGACGTTGTCGGTGTAATCGGAGACGCCCATGGAAATTTTCAATCACAACGCCAACGTCCACTTCCTGGGGCTGCGCAAGATCAGCATCGGCATTGCGATCCTGCTGATGATCGTCTCGATCGCCTTGCTCGCCACCCGTAGCCTCAACTACGGCCTGGATTTCACCGGTGGCGTCAGCATGGAAGTCACCTACGACAATCCGGTCTCGATCGAAGATGTTCGCAGTGCCCTGGACAAGGGCGGCATCGAGAACGCCGTCGTGCAGAGCGTAGGCGGTACCCGCCATGTGTCGATCCGCTTCCAGCCCAAGGACGACAAACACTACGCGCTGCAGGAGGGCAAGTCGCCCAACCTCGACCTGATCGCCAACGACGTGGCCAAGGCGGTGCAGGCGGCACGTTCGGATGCCAAGATCGCCGGCAAGGACTACGTCGGTCCGCAGGTGGGTGAACAACTGCGCAGCGATGGCGTTACCGCAGCGATCTTCGTGATCATCGGCATTGGTATCTATCTGTGGATCCGCTTCGAGCGTCGTTTCGCCATCGCCGCGCTGGCTACCGAAGTGCATGATGTGCTGGTGACGCTGGGTGTGATCTCGCTGGTGCAGCGCGAATTCGACATGACGGTGCTGGCTTCCGTGCTCGCCGTGATCGGTTACTCCATCAACGACAAGGTGGTGGTGTTCGACCGTATCCGTGAACTGTTCCGTTCCTCGCGCAAGGCGGATCCGGAAGAAGTTCTCAACCGCTCGATCAACAGCACGCTGTCGCGAACCATCATCACCTCGCTGTTCACCAGTATCGCGATGGGTGCGCTGTACTTCTTCGGCGGCCCGTCCGTGCATGGTTTTGCGATCACCATGTTGATCGGCATCCTGGTTGGTACCTTGTCGTCGATCTTTGTCGCTAGCCCGATCTTGCTGTGGCTGGGCGTATCGAAGAAGGACCTGATGCCCGTGAGCAAGGAAAATCCGGAACTGGCGCGTCGTCCGTAATTCATGGCGTCACGTGCATACGAAAAAGCGGCCCGGTCATCCGGGCCGTTTTTTTATAGCTTGTTGCCGTGCAAGTGACGCAATCGGCGTGCACATGACAAAAATTTGCACTTGATCTGCATCACATTACACAAACGTTTCGACCTAAATTTTGCACTTCGCCGGTCGATAAGCACTGGGTAGGACGCTAACGTCCCGAACGGAGTCCCCATGCTTGTCCTGATTGGTTCCCTGGTGGTGCTTTCCTGCGTACTGGGTGGTTACCTGATGTCGCATGGCCATATTCTCGCGCTGTGGCAGCCGAGCGAGCTGATGATCATCGGCGGTGGCGCCATCGGCGCATTTCTGTCGGCCAACCCACTGAAGATCGTGAAGGGTGTGCTGCATAACGTCGTCGCGCTGTTCAAAGGGCCGAAGTACCGCAAGCAGGATTACGTGGATCTGCTGTCGTTGCTGTACGACATCTTCAGTGTGATGCGCAAGCAAGGCTTGCTTGGCTTGGAATCGCATATCGAAGATCCGCAATCGAGCCCGATCTTCAGCGCCTATCCTCGCCTGGTGAAAGAACATCATCTGATCGAATTCACCACCGACTGCCTGCGCCTGATGGTGGGTGGCAACATGAATCCGCATGAGTTGGAACAGTTGCTGGAGGTGGAGCTGGAAACCCATCAGCACGATGCGGAAGCACCTGCGCTGGCCGTGACGAAAATGGCTGATGCCTTGCCGGGTTTCGGCATCGTGGCGGCGGTGCTCGGCATCGTCACTACCATGTCGCAATTGGGCGGCGATACCTCGCAGATTGGCGAACATATCGCAGGCGCGCTGGTCGGTACCTTCCTCGGGATTTTACTGTGCTATGGCTTTATCGGTCCGTTGGGCGCAGCGATGGAAAGCCGCGTGCACGAAGACGGCAAAGCGTTCGAATGCGTCAAGGTAGCCTTGCTGGCCTGTCTGCGTGGTTACAACCCGAAAGTCGCGGTCGAATTTGCGCGCAAGACGCTGTCACCGCAGGCACGGCCGAATTTCCAGGATTTTGAAGATCACTTGAAGGATGCCGCGCGCGCCGGAGCATCGGCGTGAGCGAGCAGGATCGCGACATGCTGATCGTGGTGCGCCGTTCACGGCGCAAGAAGCACGGTCACCATGGCGGCGCGTGGAAAGTGGCCTATGCCGACTTTGTCACGGCGATGATGGCGTTCTTCTTGGTGATGTGGCTGCTCGGCGTGGGCACGCGCCAACAACGCGCCGCCATCGCCGAATATTTCAAAAATCCCAGCATGACACCAGGCACGGCAACGGTGGCCCCGCCCGGCAAGCTCGGCCCCGGTGGTGCCAGCGACAGCATGATCAAGCTCGGCGGCGCCATGGACATCTCGCACGGTGCCGGCAAGGACCGCCGCGCCGCCACGCCGATGACTCCAGCGGATGTGGAGAAGCTGGCACGTGAGCGCGAAAAGGAGCGCCTGGAAAACTTGATGCAGCAGATGCACGCCGCCATCGAGAAAAGCCAGGCATTGGAGCCGTTCAAGGATCAACTGCTGCTCGACATCACACCGGAAGGCTTGCGCATCCAGATCGTGGATAAGCAGAATCGCCCGATGTTCGCGACCGGCAGCGCGATGCTGGAGCCTTATACCGTGGCGATCCTGCATGAGCTGGCAGGCTTTATCGATCAGGCACCCAACAAAGTCAGCATTTCGGGCCATACCGATGATGCGCAGTACAGCAACGGCAGCCAGTACGGCAACTGGGAGCTTTCCGCCGACCGCGCCAACGCCGCGCGGCGCGCACTGCTGGATGGCGGGCTTGAAGCCGGAAAGATCGCGCGCGTGGTGGGGTTGGCGGACTCGGTGTCGTTCGACAAACTCAATCCGAGCGATCCGATCAATCGCCGCATCAGCATCATCATGATGACCAAGCAGGCGCAGGATGCGGCGTTGTCGCAGGAAGAAGCAGAAGCGACGCCGCCTCCCACGATACCCGCGCCGGTGACGATCAAACCGCTTGCCTCGGGTGCTCCGTAGGTTGGGGTGCAAACCCCAACATCGCTATGCATATGGGGCGACAGGTTGGGGTTTGCACCCCAACCTACGTATTAAGCGCCGCCAACCTTTCAGGCGAACCTACATCCGTCCACTCGCCATGGTGATGGCTGCCACTTACCTCATCCCGCTGCATCGCCGCTCGCAATAGCGGTGCAAGCTTGAAGCGTGGATGCCTGTCGTCCATGGAGTCGTGCTGATTGATAACGGCGTACCAATCGCTCAAAAGCTCACGCCGATACACACCAATGCCGCTATAGGTCAGCCGCCTCTCGCCTTCATCGTGCAGCTTGCCATGCTCATCCAGCGCAAAGTCACCCTGCGGATGATGCGGCGGGTTGTCCACCATCAGCAGATGCGCAAGGCCGTTCGGTTCCGCTGGCAGCGCACTAAAATCCGCATCCGTCCATACATCGCCGTTGATCACGATAAACGGTTCCGGTCCCAATAATGGCAGTGCATTAAGCATGCCGCCGCCGGTTTCAAGCGGTGTAGGGCCTTCATACGCATAGCGAATGCGCAAGCCCCACGCTGAGCCATCGCCCAGTGCTTCCGGAAACTGCTCAGCCAGATGCGAGGTGTTGATCACCACGTAACGCACGTCGATCGCCGCGAGCTTTTCCAGATGCCAGGCGATCAGCGGTTTACCGCGCGCGAGCAGCAAGGGCTTGGGTGTGTGGTTGGTCAATGGACGCATGCGTTCGCCCAATCCTGCTGCGAAAATCAATGCATGCCTCATGCGCGGGTCACCTGGGTAAGGTCCCGGCCTTCGGCATATCGCTCGATCAAGGCGGCGAAGTCGGCCAGCTCCGGATAGCTGCGCGCCACCGATACCACGTAGTGATAGACGCGCGGCACGTCGGCGAGATAACCCGGCTTGCCGTCGCGATACCACAAGCGATAGAACTGGCCGAGCACACGCACGTGGCGATGCAGACCGGTGAGATCGAACCAGCGCAGGAAGCGTTCGCGATCAATGTCATCGCCAATCGTGCCGGCATGACGCAAGCGCTGCCGATAAGACTCCACCCAGCGCTCCACACGCTCGCGTGGCCACACGATATAGGCATCGCGCAGCAACGAAGCAAGGTCGTAGGTCATCGGGCCAGCGAGTGCACCTTGGAAATCGATAATGCCCGGATTGTTCTGCTCGACCACCAGCAGATTGCGGCTGTGATAGTCGCGATGCACGAAACAGCGTGGCTGTTCCTGTGCGTTGTGAATGATCACGTTGAACGCCGCTTCCAGCACGTCCCATTCATCGCAGGCAGGCGTGTGATCAAGATGACGGCCAAGAAACCACTCTGGCATCACTTCCAATCCGCGTACCAGCACGTCGCGATTGAAAGGCGGCAGATCGCGATAGTCCATGCGCGTCTGCATCAGCAGCAGGGCGTCCATCGCGTCGCCGTAGAGGGCATCGGCGTTACGTTCGTTGAGCTCGCTGAGATAAAGCCGTATGCCGAGATCTTCGATCAGCAGGAAACCCTGTTCGAGATCCTGCGCTTGTACGGCCGGCACGTGCAGGCCGGCGGCGGCGAGTTGCTGGCCGATCTTCAGCCACGGGCGCGGGTCTTCCTGCGCGGGCGGCGAATCCATCACGACCCAGCTGCGGCCGTCGTGGTGCGTGCGCCAGTAGCTGCGAAAGCTGGCGTCGGAGGAGGCGGGTTCGAGTGTTAGCGAAGGATCGCCAAGCGCTGCGCGCGTCCAGGCGAGGCGGGCAGCAGAGCGATCGGTGGTGCTTTGCATAGGGAGATTGGTTGCGGACACGCGCAAAGCTTAGAGCCTGCATGCATCAAACGCACCGTGCGTAATGTTTGTCTCCCAGAGATCAACTCCCTCCCCTGTAAGCAGGGGAGGAGAAAATGAGATGCAACATCAGGACAGGTTGTACGCCCGTTCCTCATGCTCCGCGATATCCAGGCCCACCTGCTCCTGCTCAGGCTCAATACGCAAACCAAGCGTCACATCCACCAGTTTCAGGATCACCCAGCTGAGCGCGCCGCTCCACACGATGGTGAAGCCCACACCCTTCGCCTGAATCCACAACTGCAACAGCGGCGAGGTCACGGCGCTATCGAAACCGCCCAGTTTGGGCGCAGCGAATACCCCGGTCAGCAGTGCGCCGATGATGCCGGCTATCGCGTGTACACCGAAGACGTCCAACGTATCGTCATAGCCCAGCTTGTGTTTGAGGCGCGTCGCGGTGAAGAAGCACACCGCACCCGCTGCGAAGCCGATGATCAGCGCTCCGGCAGGCCCTGCCGTGCCCGCTGCCGGCGTGACCGCCACCAACCCGGCTACCGCACCCGACGCGGCGCCGAGCACGCTGGCGCGCTTGTGCACGAACCACTCCACCGCCACCCAGCCGATCACCGCGGCAGCCGTAGCGATCTGCGTCACCAGCATCGCCATGCCGGCGTTGCCATTGGCGGCTACCGCGGAACCGGCGTTGAAGCCGAACCAGCCCAGCCAGAGCAGGGCTGTGCCGATCACCGTATAGCCCAGGTTGTGTGGCGGCATATGCGTATGCGGCCAACCCCGGCGCTTGCCGATCACCAGGCAGGCGACCAGCCCCGCGATGCCAGCATTGATGTGCACCACCGTGCCGCCCGCGAAATCCAGCACGCCCAGATCGCCCAGCAGCGAACCCGGACCGCTCCACACCATATGCGCGATCGGGAGATAGACGAACGTGAGCCACAAGCCGGAGAACCACAGCATGGCGCTGAATTTCATGCGCTCGGCATAGGCGCCGATGATCAGCGCCGGCGTGATGATGGCGAAGGTGAGCTGGAACATCACGAACACGCTTTCCGGCACCGTCTGGTAAAGCGTGTTGGGTGTGAGCCCCGCCAGCATCACGCGGTCGAAAGCGCCGAGGAACGAATGCCAGTTGGTGACACCCGCGTGCATGCCTTCGGTGCTGAAGGCCAGCGAATAGCCGTACGCCATCCACAGCACCGTCACCAAGGCGGTAAGGGCCAGGCACTGCATCATCACCGATAGCAGGTTCTTGGCCCGCACCATGCCGCCGTAGAACAGCGCCACACCGGGAATCGTCATCATCAGCACGAACGCGCTGGCAACGATCATCCAGGCGGTGTCGCCCGCATTGAGCGCCGGTGCAGGCGTGGCCTGCGCAAAAGCCGGCATGGTCAACCCGGCTGCGAGTACGGCGGCGGCAAGCCGCAAAACATGTCGATACTTACCCATCATCCCCCGTTCCCCGTTTTCCCGCATGTCAAAGGGCATCTGCGTCCACTTCCTGCGTACGGATGCGAATCACCTGTTCCAGGTCGCTCACGAAAATCTTGCCGTCGCCCACCTTGCCGGTCTTTGCCGCGCGGATGATCGCCTCGACGGCCAGCTCGACCTGGTCGTCGGCCACGGCAATCTCGATCTTCAGCTTGGGCAGGAAATCGACGACGTACTCGGCGCCGCGGTACAGCTCGGTGTGGCCGCGCTGCCGGCCGAAGCCCTTCACCTCGGTCACGGTCATGCCTTGCACGCCGGCTTCGCCCAGGGCCTCGCGCACATCGTCCAGGGTGAAGGGTTTGATGATCGCGGTAACCCATTTCATGCGCGGCGGCTCCAGATGGTTTTGTTGCAACACAGCAGATTGCGTGCCAAGCGCAGCATGGGCTCAGCGGATCGCTTAGTGGCGCCAGTTCCTGGCATGTTGATGGAGCGCGGGCGAGCCATATGCGAACAATCTGGTGCATTCATTGCTCCATCATGGTGCAAGCCGTATACGGCCGCTTGCCGGCTATTTGACCGTTTCGTGTCGAATCAGTACCATTTCAGTCCGAATTAAGCGGTGTCCTCCTTTCCCTATGTTTCGTGTCAGCCGACTGACGGACTACGCCACCGTGGTGATGACTTGCATCGCCGCGCACCCGGGCGATGTCGTCAGCACGGCCCAGATCGCCGAAGAGGCGCATCTGGAACTGCCGACGGTCAGCAAACTGCTGAAGTCGCTGGGGCATGCCGGGCTGGTGGACTCCTTCCGCGGCGTCAACGGCGGCTACCGCCTGGCGCGGCCGGCGCAGGAGATCAGCCTGGCTGACATCGTCGAGGCGATCGAAGGCCCGCTCGGCATGACCGAATGCACCCTCAGCGAAGGCCAGTGCGAGCGCGAAGCCCAATGCGGCGTGCGCGGCAGCTGGCAACGTATCAACCACGTACTCGACAACGCCCTGCGCGCGATGAGCCTGGCCGACATGCTGCACCCCGCGCCGCCGGCCGTTGCCACCGTGGCGCTTACCGAATTGAAAGGCAGGACAGCATCATGACCATCGAGAACGATAGCCCCGTCGTGCTGCGCGACAACGCCGAAGTCGCTGCCGCGCTCGGCCGTCGCTACGAAGCCGGCTTCGTCACCGAGATCGAAACAGACAGCCTGCCGCCGGGCTTGTCGGAAGACATCGTGCGCCAGCTGTCGGCATTGAAGGGCGAGCCGGCGTGGATGACCGAGTGGCGCCTGAAGGCCTATCGCCACTGGCTGACCATGCCGATGCCGAACTGGGCCAAGCTCAACATCGCGCCGATCGATTTCCAGGCGATCAGCTACTACGCCTCGCCGAAGAACAAGCCGAAGTCGCTCGACGAGGTCGATCCGAAACTGCTGGAAACCTACGACAAGCTCGGCGTGCCGCTGCATGAGCGCGCCAAGCTCGCGGGTGTGGCAGTGGATGCTGTATTCGACTCGGTGTCGGTAGGCACCACGTTCCGCAAAGAACTGGCGGAAGCCGGCGTGATCTTCTGCTCGATGAGCGAAGCCATCCGCGAACATCCAGAACTGGTGCAGAAGTACTTGGGCAGCGTCGTGCCGACCGGCGACAACTACTTCGCCGCGCTCAACTCGGCCGTGTTTTCCGATGGCTCGTTCGTGTTCATCCCGAAGGGCGTGCGCTGCCCGATGGAACTGTCCACATACTTCCGCATCAACGCCGGCCACACCGGCCAGTTCGAGCGCACGCTGATCATCGCGGAAGAGGGTGCCTACGTTTCCTACCTGGAAGGCTGCACCGCGCCGATGCGCGACGAGAACCAGCTGCACGCTGCGGTGGTGGAACTGGTCGCGCAGGAAAAAGCGCAGATCAAATACTCGACTGTGCAGAACTGGTATCCCGGCGACGAAGAAGGCCGCGGCGGCATCTACAACTTCGTCACCAAGCGCGGCGATTGCCGCGGCGATGATGCCAAGATTTCCTGGACGCAGGTGGAAACCGGTTCGGCGATCACTTGGAAGTATCCGAGCTGCGTGTTGCGCGGCGACCGCTCGGTGGGCGAGTTCTACTCGGTGGCGCTCACGCACCATCGCCAGCAGGCCGACACCGGCACCAAGATGATCCACATCGGCAAGGGCACCAAATCCAAGATCGTGTCCAAGGGCATCAGCGCCGGCAAAAGCTCCAACAGCTATCGCGGCCTGGTGAAGGTGGAAAAGGGTGCCGAAGGTGCACGCAACTACACGCAGTGCGATTCGCTGCTGATCGGCAAGAAATGCGGTGCGCACACCTTCCCCTACATGGAAGTGAAGAACCCCACCGCCATCGTCGAGCACGAAGCCACCACCTCGAAGATCTCCGACGACCAGCTCTTCTACTGCCGCTCGCGCGGCATCAGCGAGGAGGACGCGGTGTCGATGATCGTGGACGGCTTCTGCAAGCAGGTCTTCCGCGAGCTGCCGATGGAGTTTGCGGTGGAGGCGAAGAAGTTGTTGGAGATTTCGCTGGAAGGAGCGGTGGGCTAACCCTTCTTCTGCCTCTCCTCTGGAGTGGGGGCGAATCTCGCGACAACGCTGCTTCTTGGCAATGAATTAAAAGACAAACCATTCGTTATGACTACATGCGTTACAGCAAGCGCAGCCCCTCACCCCAACCCTCTCCCCGGCGGGGAGAGGGGGGCTGCATCGTGGCGCGTGGTGGCTGTTACAGCCATGCCTGCTTATCGCCTGGATGTGCGTTTTCGCGATGGGACGTCCGGTATTGTCGATATGTCGGCCCTGGTGAACAGCGATTCAGCGGGTGTGTTTCTGTCGCTTCGTGAGCCGGCCGTGTTCTCGGCGGTTCGAATCGAGTTGGGCGCCTTGGCATGGCCTGGCGAGATTGACCTTGCACCCGATGCGCTCTATGCGTCGATCAAAGCGAAGGGTGACTGTGTTCTTTCTGCGGAAGGAGTCGTGCAATGAAAGCCGTATCGATGTTCTTGCTGATCCTCGCACTTCCCGTCAGTGCGCTTGCGGCAGGTGCGGACGTTGCTTGCTACGCAACACCTTCGCAAGCCGGCCTCAATGCCTGTGCTGCTTCCGAATTGACCAAGGCAAACCAGCAGCTCAACAAGGTGTGGAAGGCCATCCTGGTCAAATACAAAGACCAGCCGGTGTTCCTGGAAAAACTCAAGGCGTCGCAAAAGCTGTGGCTGCAATTCCGGGATGCGGAAGTCGCCGCGCATTTTCCGGTGGGCAAGGGTGAAGATCCCTCCGCTCAATTCGGTTCGGTTTACCCCATGTGCGTGAGCCAGTTGCAAACGGACCTCACGCAGCAGCGCACCCAGCAACTGCAAGCTTGGCTAAATGGCGCACAGGAAGGTGACGTGTGCGCGGGTTCCATCAAAAATTCTGCGGATTTGAAGTGACATGCTGAAGATCGAAAACCTGCACGCCCGCGTCGAGGGCAAGGACATCCTCAAAGGCCTTACGCTCACGGTGAACCCGGGCGAGGTGCACGCCATCATGGGGCCGAACGGCGCCGGCAAGTCGACGCTGGGTAATGTGCTGTCCGGGCGCGATGGCTATGAAGTCACTGCCGGCTTCGTCAGCTTCGAAGGCCGCGATCTGCTCGCGCTGGAACCGGAAGAGCGCGCCGCCGCCGGCGTGTTCCTCGCATTCCAATACCCGGTGGAAATCCCCGGCGTGAACAACACCTACTTCCTGCGTGCCGCGCTCAACGCACAGCGCAAACAGCGTGGCGAGGCGGAACTGGATTCCATGCAGTTCTTGAAGCTGGTGCGCGAGAAGTTGAAGATCATGCAGATCTCCGACGAGCTCTTGCATCGCGCCGTCAACGAGGGTTTCTCGGGCGGCGAGAAGAAGCGCAACGAGATCTTCCAGATGGCCGTGCTGGAGCCGAAGCTGGCGATTCTCGATGAGACCGACTCAGGCCTCGACATCGACGCGCTCAAGCAAGTGGCGCAGGGTGTGAACGCATTGCGTTCGCCGGATCGCGCCTTCCTGGTCATCACGCACTACCAGCGCCTGCTCGACTACATCGAGCCGGATTTCGTGCACGTGCTGGCGGATGGCCGCATCGTGGAGAGCGGCGACAAGACGCTGGCGCTCAAGCTGGAAGAACATGGCTATGCCTGGGTCGCCGAGCGCGACCCTGCTTTGACCAGCGAGGCGCGTGCATGAGCCAGTCGCCGGCATCCGTGCCTTTTATCGACGCGTTGCGCGAGGCATCCAGCCTGCGTTTGCCCGGCAGCGGGCTGGCCTGGCTGGATACGGCGCGGCGCGAAAACCTGGAGGCGTTCATCGCGGCAGGCTTGCCGGATACGCGCGCGGAAGCGTGGAAGTACACCGCGTTGCGCGCGCTGGCGCAGCGGCGTTTCGCGCTGGGCGATTCGGCGGCGGCTACGCATCCGGTCGACTCCTATGCGCTGGCGTTGCCGGGCATGGACGGTCCGCGCCTGGTGTTCGTCAACGGCGTGTTCCGCGCCGATCTGTCGAAGCTTGAAGCACTGCCGCCTGGGCTGTCGCTGCAGCCGCTTTCCAAGGTGCTGCAGAACGATCCTGAGCCGCTGCGCTTCGCACTCAGCCGCCATTACCGAGAAGCCGGCGACGCGTTCGCGCGGCTCAACGCAGCGCTGGCGGGTGATGGCGTGGTGTTGCGCGTGGCGGCGGGCGCGCGTATCGGCAAGCCGATTCATCTGTGTTTTGTGGGTACGCCTGCGCAGACCGATGTCGCCTGGCATGTGCGCAACGTGATCGAACTTGGCGAGGGCGCCGAACTCGACCTGGTCGAGCATCATCTGGCCACCGCACAACACAAGCACCTTGGTACGCTGGTGAGCGAGATCATGGTGCGCGACGGCGCCAAGCTGCAGCACACGCTGTTGCAGAACAGCGGCGATGAAAGCACCTTGATCCGCCGCGGCAGCGTGCATCTCGGTGCCAAATCGCAAGCCATGCTGCACGTGCTGGAACTGGGCGGTGCATTGGTGCGCCATGACCTGCACGCCGAACTACGTGGCGACGAAGCGCGTTTCGATACGCGCGGCGTATTCGTTCTGCGCGGTCGCCAGCATATCGATACGCAGCTCTCGATCAACCATCAGGCGCTCAACACCGCTTCCGAATCCATCTGGCGTGGCGTTGCGGACGAGCGTGCACGCGGCGTATTCCGTGGCGCGATCGTCGTGGCGCAAGGTGCCGACGGCAGCGATGCCAGCCTCAACAACAAGAACCTGTTGCTGTCGCCGCTGGCCGAGATCGACACCAAGCCGGAACTGGAAATCTACGCTGACGAAGTGAAAGCCGCGCACGGCGCCACCGTCGGCCAGCTCGACGAGCGCGCGCTGTTCTATCTGCGTTCGCGTGGCCTGCCGCAAGCCGAAGCTCGCGCGCTGCTCACGGCCGCATTCTGCCGCGCCGTGTTTACGGCGCTACCGAACGAAACGCTGCGCGATCACTTCTCCAACGCCTTGCTCGCGCATCTGCCCTGATTTGCCGATATGAACCTCAAGCCCAGCCATCCCTCCACCCACTTCGATGTACAGCGCGTGCGCGCGGATTTCCCGCTGCTGTCGCGTACCGTGCATGGCAAGCCGCTGGTGTATTTCGACAACGCCAACACCAGCCAGAAGCCGCGGCAGGTGATCGAAGCGGTCGACAGGCACTATCGCGAACACAACGCGAACGTGGCGCGCGCAGTACATCAGCTGGGCGAGGAAGCCACGGCTGCGTACGAGGACGCGCGCGACAGGCTGGCCGGGTTCATCAACGCCACCTCGCGCAACGAATTGGTGCTCACCTCCGGCACCACGCAATCGATGAATCTGGTGGCGTACAGCTATGCGCTGCCACGGTTGCAGCCGGGTGATGCCATCGTCACCACCGTGATGGAACATCACGCCAATATCGTGCCGTGGCAGCTCGTTGCCGCGCGTGCAGGCGCGACGGTGAAAGCGGCGCCGATCGATCAGAATGGCGAGCTGATCCTCGAGAAATTCTTCGAGCTGCTCACCTCGGATGTGAAGCTGGCCTGTGTCGCCCATGTGTCCAATGTGCTGGGCACGGTGAACCCGGTGCGCGAGATCGCACGCGAATGCCGCAAACGCGGCATTCCGCTGGTCGTGGATGGCTCCCAGGCGCTGCCGCATCGTCCGGTGGACGTGCAGGCGCTGGGCTGCGATTTCTATGCGATTACCGGCCACAAGATGCTGGCCCCCACCGGCACCGGTGCGTTGTGGGCGAAGCGAGAACATCTGCAAGCCATGCCGCCGTTCTTCGGCGGTGGCGAGATGATCCGTGAAGTGCGCTTCAATGGCACCACGTTCGCCGATCCGCCGCACAAGTTCGAAGCCGGCACGCCGAACATTGCCGGCTTCGCCGGCGTGGGCGCAGCGATCGATTATTACCAGGGCCTCGGCTTCGATGCGATCTGCGCGTGGGAGTCCGAGTTGCTTGCCTACGCCACTGAGCGCCTGCGTGATATCCCCGGCGTGCGTATCTTCGGCGAAGCCAAAGAAAAAGAACCGGTGATTTCCTTCCTGATCGAGGGCGCACAAGCCACCGATATGGCAACGCTGCTCGACCTGGAAGGCGTGGCGGTACGTTCAGGCCACCATTGCGCGCATCCGCTGATGCAGTTCTACGGTGTGCCGGCAACGCTGCGGGCATCGCTCGCGTTCTACAACACGCGCGAGGAAGTGGATGCGTTTATTGCCGCGCTGCTGAAGGTGCGCAAATTGCTGATGTAATGAAGAAGGCGATGTTGGGGTTTGCACCCCAACCTACGAGTCACAGCTGGCAGCTTGCCAAGCAGCGCAGGCAACGTGAAACAGATCGCCAGCGCCACCAGCCACGGGTTGGACAGCCAGGCCTGCAACAGGCTGCTGTAGCGCACGATCAGTCCAAGCAACACAACGGCCAACGTGCCGAGCAACGCCCAGCTCAGGTAAAGCTCCAGCCGCATAGTGTCGGCTGGGCGACGACGAATTTCCTTGGCGACCTGGCTGGCGAAATCGGGCGGCAAGTCTTCGTCCAGCGGTTGCCGCAACGCACGTACGACAGCTCGATAACGTTGCAGTGTTGCATCATCGCGGGCGTCCAGCCCGAGACGTTCGGCTCGAGCGGCTTGTTCCTGCAACGCCCATTCGCGTTCCATGGCGTCATCGCGTGGTGTTTCGTGATTCATGGCGACACCCCATATACAGTCTCCAACTGCTCGCGCAAGCGAAGCCGCGTGCGGAACAGATGGCTCTTGATCGTGCCGGTCGCAAGCCCGGTGATATTGGCAATCTCGTCGATGGACAGCTCGTCCAGATGATAAAGCGTAAGCACGGTGCGTTGCAGCGGGGGCAGGGCTTCAATGGCCCTGTGCAGGCACGCCGCAACTTCACTGTCGCTATAGGCGGTTTCCAGGTCGAAACCATCGCTCAGGTTCTCGACCGGATCGAGTGAGTCTTCGCCCCGGCCGGGATCGAGCACCGTAATGCGCTTTCGTTCCAGATAACGCAGCGCCACGGTATAAGCGATACGTCCAATCCAGGACTTCAAGCCGCTTTCGTAGCGATATTGCCTGAGATGCTGATGCACGCGCAGAAACGTCTCCTGGCATAACTCGCGTGCGTCCTCCGGATGACGCACCATGCGATAGATGATGTGCCAGCACAACCCCTGATACTCGCGCACCAGCCGTTCGAACGCACTGGGTGCGTTCGCCAACACAGCTTCGACAAGCTGTCGATCCTGATGGCTCATCCGCTGTGATGCCAATCAGCTGAAACGTCGTGCGAGCATGAAGAACAGGAGAGAACCAAGGCCGAAGGCGCCCAGCAGCATCGCCACCACGCCTGGATTGATCTCGTTCCAGCCCATGGCCTGGATGATGCCAAAGCCGACGGCTTCCATGAGGGTGAGAATGCCCCAGCGCAATGCCGACATCTGGTCGCGATGCGCATCGCCGTGCACCACGGATTCCACCAGTTCCTTCGAACTGCAGACCTGCAGCATCTTGACACGCAAGCGTGCAGTCACCAGCAGTCTCACGGCGTACGTAATACCAAAGGTGATACACAGGAACAGCACGATCGGAATGATCTCGCCTTTGTCCATCATCTACTCCCGATAAAGCGCGTCGAACACGACGCCAGTGAGTATAGAGATACGGCCGGCAGCCGATCGGTTGCAGGCGAATGCCCCGCAACCGTTTTCCCGCCAGGCGCATCTACCTTCCTGTAGCCCGCAACCCCTAGCAGCCATCCATCCCGCCGCATGCCATGCATGCCGGCCAAGGGTTTGCTGCGCCTTTCATAAGGAGATCGTCATGCGTTCTTGCTTAGCTGCGTTGTGCCTTGCCAGTCTTCCCCTCACGGTGCTGGCCGATTCGTTGCATACCCTCGAAGTGATCAACGACACCCGCAGCAGTATCGACTCGTTTGCGGTGGCTCCGGCCGGAAGCGGGCGCTGGACCGAGGTGCGCTTCAAGTCACCGATGCAAGAGTCCTGGTTCGACTACGAACTTGCCGTAACGGTGCAATTCCACGACGACGAGGGCTGTTTTCGCGATCTGCGCACCATGTTGTCGGACGGGCGCCGAATTTTTGCCCGCAACTTCAATATCTGCCAATACGATAGCTATCGGCCTGGCATACGCTTTCGCAACGGTCATCCTGGTTCGCGGATCATGCCGTAACCCAACCTATCAGGCTTTAGCCGGCGCGGATTATCATGGATGGATGAATACCGTCATCGCTCCTGTTTTCCGCCAGGCCGTCGCGGCCGACATCGATGCCATCGTCGCCCTCGTCCAATCCGCCTATCGCGGTGATTCCAGTCGCCAGGGCTGGACCACCGAGGCCGATCTGCTCGACGGACAGCGCACGGACCCCGCCGATGTGGCACAGGTACTTGCCGGTCCGGACAGCGCCGTGCTGCTGGCCTATTTGGATGGCCAGCTGCTTGCCTGCTGCCAGGTGGAACGGCATGGCGAGTCGGCGTATTTCGGCATGTTCGCCGTGCATCCGCCACGCCAGGGCGGTGGGCTGGGCAGGCTGGTGCTGGAAGAGGCAGAGCGGTACGCGCGGCAAACCTGGCGGTGCAGGGCCATGCACATGAAGGTCATCGACGTGCGCAGCGATCTGATGGCCTGGTATGAACGCCGTGGCTATCGCCGCACTGGCGAATACTCGCCTTTCCCTTATGGCGATGAACGCTTCGGCCTTCCACGCCGCGACGATCTCAAGTTCGAATTGATGGTGAAGGACCTGACGGCATGAGCGAGGCATGGGTGGAAGTCGGTACGCGTTCCGAACTGCTGCCGGGTGAATTCAAAGTCGTGTGGGACGGCGACACCGCCATCGCCGTCTTCAACATCGACGGCGATCTCTATGCGGTCGAGGATATCTGCACGCATGACGGCGGCGAACTTGCCGGCGGCGACATTCATGGCCACGAAGTGGAATGCCCACGTCACGGTGCGCGTTTCGATCTGCGTACCGGCGCGCCTACGTGTCCGCCGGCGTATGAGCCCATTCACCGTTTTCCCGTCAAGGAAGAGAGCGGACTGATTTGGACGCGCGATGATCGTTGAGCGCCATGCTCAGTCATCTGTTTGCAACGAATGCACTTGCTTTGTGCCTTGGTTCTCAAAACAAGCACGCGTGTGTGAGCTGTTGACAGATCTTTCATCCATGGATTGCTACACCGCAACATAAGTTTGTTGATGTTCGCAAGTGGAGTGATGTTGCACACGTGGATACGCGCGTGTGTGGCGGAGTAGTCAAGACGCGAGTCGGTCCCCATCGCGTCTCACGTAAGCAGGTCAAGTGGATGACGTTTGCCGGCTGCGTGCCGGTGACCGTCCTTTTTGCAGCACCCATCGTGCAAGCGTTCCTTTCATGGCTGATATCAGCCGTGACGGCCTGCTTGCGCCATGAAAAGAGAGCGCAGTCCGATGCGCCGGGAAGCATGTGCTTAGGGGTAACAACGATGAATCACGAGTGCGAGTGCAACGCAGGCGGAGCAGGCACGTGCGAGTGAGAGCGTAAGTCGCCAGCCGGACCTGAGTGTGCGCATTCGCAAGGAGATTGCGCCATGAGTCACGAGTCACCTGTGTCGCTGCCGTTGACGACTGCCCAGCGTGGATTGTGGGTAGGCCAGAAGATCGGCGCGGCAGATGCCACCTTGAACATCGCCGAGATGCTGGAAATTTGTGGACCTGTGCAGCCAGATTTGTTCATCCGTGCGTTATGGCAGATCACTCGCGAAGCCGAAACGCTGCGCGTTAGCGTGGTCGAACATCAAGGCCGTCCACGGCAGATCGTGCGGCCGGTCTATGCCGGTGAGTTTCCCTATCTGGATGTCAGCCAGGAAACCGATCCACGCGCAGCAGCCGAAGCGTGGATGATGGAAGAACTGTGCCGACCTGTGGATCTGGCCAACGATCCCCTGTGGGTGAGTGCGCTGTTCAAAGCGGCGGACGATCGCTACTACTGGTACCAGCGCGCGCATCATGTGATTTACGACGGTTACAGCGGCGGGGTGGTCGCGCGCAGACTGGCCGAGCTCTATAACGCCTATGTGGAAGGGCGCGAACCGGAAGCATGCGATTTCGGTTCCTTGCAGGAATTGATCGAGGCCGAAGCCGCCTATCGCGATTCGGATCGGCTGCGGCGCGATCGGGATTACTGGAAGGAAAAACTCAGCGACTTGCCTGAAGCCGGCTCGTTGTCGCGCCTTGGACCACACAGCAGCATGGGTGGCCTGCGGCGCAGTACCGGACATTTATCCATCGACACCGTGCAGCGGTTGCGCGAACTGGGCAAGCAGACCTCGACCAGCTTGCCGCAAATCCTGATCGCTCTGGTGGCTGCGTACTATCACCGTGCCACCGGTGCACATGACCTGGTCATCGGCATGCCGGTCTCCGGGCGCATCAATGCAACCTTGCGCAAGACGCCGGGCATGGTCGCCAATATCGTGGCCATTCGCTTGCGCTTTACACCCGAAACGACGGCGGTCGATTTGTTCACCCAAGTGGCGCAGGTGGTCAGGCAAACGTTGCGCCACCAGCAATATCGTTATGAGGATCTGCGCCGCGATCTCGGCATGATCGGGCAGGGCAAGCACATCGCCTGGCTGGGCGTGAATATCGAACCGTTCGACTATCAGCTGACGTTCGCCGGTGCCCGCGTGATTTCGCACAACGTGTCGAACGGTTCCGGCGAAGACCTTACCGTGTTCGTCTACGACCGCGGCGACGGCAGCGAGTTACGCTTCGACTTCGATGCCAATCCAGTGCTGTACAGCATGGCCGATCTGGATGAGCATCGCCGCCGCCTGGGCACGCTGGTGGATGGCGTGCTGGCGGAACCGAACCGTCCCCTTGGTGAGATCGATATCCTCGGCATCGAGGAACGTCGGCGCTTGCTGTACCAATGGAACGACACGGCTGCGCCTATCGCACTGGAAAGCTTGCCGGCACTCGTGGCACGGCATGCAACGTTAACGCCGGATGCGCCGGCCGTATTTTTTGAAGACCTTGTCGTGACCTATCGCGAACTGCACGAGCGCAGCGTGCGGCAGGCGCGGCAATGGATCGCCGATGGCGTGCTGCCCGGTGACATGGTGGCCGTGATGCTTCCGCGCAACGAGCAATGGCTGGTTGTGCTGCTGGCGATCATGCGCACGGGAGCCACCTTTCTGCCGCTCGATCCGGATGGGCCGCCGGAGCGCATTGCGATGATGCTGGACGATGCCTCGCCCATCGCCCTGATCGCCACGCCCGCACTGTGCGAGCGCTTCGGTCTGGGCGGCATGCTGCTGCTGCACCCGGAGGATCTGGATATCGCGTTGGAGGGGAATACCGAAGAACCGGATTTGTCGCGGTCTGACGGTACGGCTTATGTGCTCTATACCTCCGGCTCGACCGGACGTCCCAAAGGTGTGGAGGTCACGCATCGCAATCTGTGCAATCTGCTGCAAGGCATGCGCACGCAGCTTGTGCTTGCCCCAGGCGATCGTTTTCTGGCCATCGCGACCATGGTGTTCGACATCGCCTTGCTGGAGCGCTTCCTGCCGTTGACGGCGGGTGCAAGCGTGGTGATCGCAGGTGGCGAAACGGTGCGTCATCCGCCCAGCTTGCTGCGTCTGCTGCAGCGTCAGCGTGCGACGCACATGTGGGCGACGCCTTCGCTCTGGCGTGTACTGCTGGCTGGTGCGGATGCCCATCTCGACGATTTGCACGTGCTCATAGGCGGTGAAGCCTTGAGCGCGGAGCTGGCCAAGCAGCTGTTGCAGCGCGCTGGACGCGTGACGCAGCTTTATGGTCCGACGGAAACCACCGTTTTATCCACCGCCATTGAGTTGAAGGAGGTGAGTTCCAAAGCGCCGCCGATCGGCCGCCCCATTCTCAACACACGGTTGTATGTGCTGGATCAGCATCAGCAGATCGTGCAGACGGGCGCTATCGGTGAGCTCTACATCGCCGGTGCGGGTGTTGCGAAAGGCTATCTCAACCATCATCAGCTGACGGAGGCGCGGTTCCTGGCAGATCCGTTCGCGGACGATGGCAGCCGCATGTATCGCACCGGCGATCTGGTGTACTGGGACAACCACGGTGTGCTGCATTTCGTTGGACGCGCCGATGGTCAAGTGAAGATCCGTGGCCATCGCGTCGAACTGGGGGAGATCGAATGCCAGTTGGTCCGGCACCCTGCGGTGGCCGAAGCGGCGGTTGCGGCGCATCGCGAGGAAGATGGCACCCTGGCGTTGGCGGGCTACGTGGTGATGCGCGAAGGCCAGTCAAGGATGGCCGATGAGCTGCGCAGCTACCTGGCCAAGTTTCTGCCCGACTACATGCTCCCCGCGCACTTCGTGGAACTGGATGGCTTGCCGCTGACACCCACCGGCAAGCTGGACCGCAAAGCGTTGCCGGCACCCGTGCGTACGCAGCGCGTCGCCTACGCCGAACCTGTCTCGGATGTGGAAAAGAAACTTGCCGCGCTATGGCAGCAGGTTTTGGGCGTGGAACGCGTCGGCCTGCACGACAATTTCTTCCAGTTGGGTGGTGATTCTTTGAGTGCTGCGGAAATGATTGCGCGCTTTCCGGAGTATTTCGGCATGGAGCTGCCGCTGGCCAGCCTGTTCGAAGCGTCGACCATCGCGGGCCTTGCTGCGTATTTGCAGCGTGCCGAAAGCAAGAGCGATCCATTGGGCATCGTGCTGCCATTGCGCATATCGCATCGCGAACGCCCCTTGTTCTGCCTTCACCCGGCCGTGGGCCTCGGCTGGGGGTATACCGGTTTGTTGCGCTATCTCGATGACAAGGTGCCGGTGTACGGCCTGCAGTCGAGCGGATTGCGCGGCGGTGTGCCGCTACCCGGCAATATTGCGCACATGGCCGCCGACTATCTCGCGCAGATTCGGCGCATTCAACCGGAAGGCCCTTACCGGTTGCTCGGCTGGTCACTGGGTGGACTGATCGCACACGAGATCACCGCGCAGCTGCAGGCAGATGAGCAGGCAGTGGAATTCCTTGCCTTGCTGGATGCCTATCCGTTCGTGGTGGATGGCACGCCATCACATGCCGATTCGAGGGAGGAAATCAGGGCAATCTTGCGATTCCTGGGCTTCCATCGCCATGCAGAACATCCGCCTGCCGATCTGGCTGCATTGACCGATCTGCTGTGCAGGGAATACGGCGTATTCACGATGCCGCTGGTGCAGGAGATCTCTCGCCATAATCCGCAACTGGTCGAGCACGTTTCCGCCGTTACGCTCAATAACCTGCGTCTGGCACGCAAACACGTACCGCGGCAGATCGATGCCGATGTGATGTTCTTCCGTGCCGCGCAGAAGGAGGCGGTCGACCTCAGTGCGCAGTTGTACGACCGGCCCGAAGCCTGGCGTCCCTATGTCGATGGTCGGCTGGAGATACATGAGATTGCGTGCCACCACCAAAGCATGCTGGATGCGGCACCGGCTGCCGAGATCGGGCGTCTGGTTACGCAGCGGCTGCACGGGTTGCAGACGATTCGTGGGCGATCCACTCAAGCCGTCCGGAATGCGCCTGCAGGGAGCATGGCCGCGTATGCCTGAGTCCAACGCACCGATTGCGATCTTCACCATCGGCACGCAAGGCGATATTCGCCCTTGCGTCGCCCTGGGTGTTGGCCTGCAGCGTGCGGGTTACCCGGTGCGGATCGTCACCAGCGACAACTTCGAAGGCATGGTGCGTGCGGCGGGGTTGGCCTTTTTTCCGCTGACGGCGAATTTCCAGACGCTACTCGATTCCAATCGCGAGATCGCCGACAAGGGATTGGACATGTCGGCGATGGCGCGCATCTCCCGCCACTTTTACAGCGAGTGGGCCACGCATTGGGCACGCGAAGGCATGGCGGCAGCGCAAGGCGCAGGCTTGCTGATAGGCGTCGCCAACAGCACCTTGCTGGCCAAGGCCGTTGCCGAGGCACAGGGCATTCCCTTCGTGGGCGCGCAGTTGCAACCGCTGACGCCGTCACGCTACATGTCGCCGCTGGTGCTGGTCGGCGGACGCAAGCTGCCGCCTGCCTTGAACATGGCGGCGTACAACGTATTGCGGCTGCTGGTGTGGCACGTGATGAAACCGGCCATCAACGACATCGTGCGTCCGCAACTCGGTTTGCCGAAATATCCGTGGTACGGGCCGTATTTCAAGAATCGGCATCATCGGGTGCTTTACGGCTTCAGCCATCACGTCGTGCCAAGACCGGTCGACTGGCCGGATACCGCGCAGATCACCGGTTACTGGTTTCTCCGCCAGCCGGATTGGCAGCCGCCGGATGCGCTGCGTGCCTTTCTTGATGCAGGACCCAAGCCGATCTACGTGGGTTTTGGCAGCATGGTGAGTACGCGTGCCGAGTCGTTCACCGCGATCGTGCTGGATGCCGTCCGGCGCAGTGGGCAGCGCGCCGTGCTTGCGACGGGCTGGGGTGGTTTGGCCGGTGAAGATGGTACGCAGGATGGACAGATTTTCTTTACGCGCGGCGCGCCGCACGACTGGCTGTTTCCGCGCATGGCAGCTGCCGTTCACCACGGTGGCGCCGGCACCACGGCGGCGGCGGTTCGCGCAGGGATTCCTTCGGTGATCGTGCCGTTCTTTGGCGATCAGCCGTTCTGGGCGCGTTGTTTGCAGCGGGAAGGCGCGGCACCGCCGATCGTGGAGCGGCGTTCCATGCGTGCGGATACCTTGCTTGCAGCGATCGATGCGGCGCTGAAGCCATCCATGCGCAAGGCAGCTGCGTCGCTAGGGACGAAAGTGCGTGCGGAGGATGGGGTCACGGAAGCAATAGTGTGTCTGCGCAACTGGGGCGTATTGAAGCCAGTGCACGATGAGGAACTGGTGTTTGCGTTGGCAAGGTGATGTGCAGGCTGTCGAATCCGCATAGCGATCATGCATCACTTTATCCATGATGTCTCCGGCCCACACCGGAATCACGACGAGACAAGATGGACGCTTATGGCAAGTGTTGCGACAAGCGCATCACTTCGGCGCAAACCTCACCAGTACGCGCTGGCCGATGCGCAGCGGCATCGACGGCGCCTGATCGAACGTCAGCACGCATTCCACCGAGCGCGTATTGGCACGCACCTGCGGATCGTCTTCCAGCGTGCTGGCGCCGAACACCTTGCCGATGCGCAGCACGTGCGCCTTCAACGGCGCCATGCCGCTGCCGCTGTCGTCATCCACTTCCGCGGCCATGCCGTCGTGCACGACGCCGACAAACGACTCGTTGAGCTCGGCGCGCACGATGCGCGGTGAATCGGGCAGCATCACGAAGATGGGACCGCCCGCCGGCGATACCGTGCTACCGGGCTGCACCATGCGTTGCACGATCTCGCCGTCGGCCGGTGCATGCAGGCTGCGCAGTTCCAACTGGTAATGGGCACCGGCCACTTTCTGTGCGGCGAGCGCTGCGTTGGCGCGCGCGTTGGTCAATTCGGTCTGGGCTTGCTGCGCGGCTTCACGAGCATCGTCTGCACTCTGCACGTCGCCCGCGCCTGCCCTGGCAGCTTGCTGCAGTCGCGAGGCCCGCTGTTCGGCCGACTTGGCGCGCTCCTCCAATGCACCGATCTGCGCAGTGGCTTGCTGCTGTTCGGCGAGTGCCGTATCCAGGGCGAGCTTGGCAGGTTCCAGGTCGAGCTGCGCCAGCAGCTGTCCTTTGTGCACGTGATCGCCTTCGTGCACGTCGACCAGCGCGATGACGCCTTCGCTGGGCATGGTGAGCTTGAGCAGACCGCCTTCGATGTCGATACGTCCACGCGCTACCGCTGCATAAGTCTGTGTGGCAGCAGCGCTGGGTGTCGCCGGAGCATCGTCCTGCGAGCAGCCGGCGAGCAGCGCCGCGGCAAGCAGGGTGAGCGGAAGACGGAGCGGGCGCAGGGTCATGCTTGGGTTCTCAGCGGGGCTCAGTGGCGGTGGCAAGTGGCGAGGGTGGAACATGGTCGCTCAGAATGCGGCCGTCTTCCATCGCCAGTACTCGGTCGGCGTGGTGGACCAGGCGCGGGTCGTGGCTGACGCATAGCACCGTGGTGCCGTGCGTGCGGGCAATGCGGTGCAGGATATCGATCACGATCTGCCCGTTGGCGGCGTCCAGTGCGCTGGTGGGTTCGTCGGCGAAGAGCAGTTCCGGCTCTTTGGCGAGTGCGCGGGCGATAGCGACACGCTGCTTTTCACCGCCGGACAATTCGGATGGCAATAACCGCATGCGCGGACCGAGGCCGACTTCCTCCAGCGAATCCACCGCACGCTTGCGTACCACGTCCTTGGCCAGCCCCATGTAGCTCAGCGGCAGTTCTACTTGCTCCAGCGCGGTCAGTGCCGGAAACAGATTGAAACCCTGGAACACGAAACCGGTGTGCTGCAGGCGGAAGCTTTCCAGTGCGCGCGCGCTCAGGCCGCTCAGATCATGGCCGAGTGCGTGCACCTGGCCCGAGTCGGCGCTTTGAAGGCCACTCAAGATAGCCAGCAGCGTGCTCTTGCCGCAGCCGGAAGGACCGGAAATCAGGGTGAGTGCACCGGCTTGCACATCCAGCGTGAGATCGTGCAGCACGGTGCTTTCGATGCGGCCGGAAACGAACGTCTTGCGCACGCTGCGGGCGTGCAGCGTGACCGTGTTGGTGGCAGTGGTTGGAGCCGATAGGGACATGCTCATCTCAGCAGGCTCGCCGGATCGGCACGGCGCAAGGTGCGCACTGCGGCCAGGCCGGAAACGATGGCGAGCGCCATGCTCAACGCCAGGCAGGTGATGGCCGTGATCGGATGCAATTCCATCGGCACACTGCGGTTTTTCGCGATGACCAGCAAAATCAATCCGATCACGATGCTGCACACCAATCCCAGTGCTCCCACCCAGAAGGCTTGCTCCATCACCACCTTGCGCAGCGAGCCACGGCCGACGCCCAGTGCATTCAAGGTGGCGTATTCGCGGATCGAGCCGATGACCGCGGCGATCAGCGTCTGGCTGGTGATCACCGAGCCGACCAGGAACACGATGCCGGCGAGGAATAGCACACCCGCGCCCGCGCCCGTGTCGAACATCCAATACAGGCTCGATTCGCGCGCGAACGCATTGGCCGTCCAAACGGTATAAGGCCCGAACGCATTGGAGCCGTTCAAGCGTTTCGCCACGATCCGTGGTTTCACGCCGGGGCGCACCTTGGCGATGAAGTAGGTCATCATGCCGGCATCGTCGGGCGAGACGTCCAGTACGCGAGCCGTTTCCAGCGATGCGACGATGTTGACGCCACCCAGTGCGCGCAGCCCCTTGCTTACGCCGACTACTTTTACGCGCTGACCATTGATGGCGGCAGTGCCGCCGATGCTTACACCTAGGCTGTCCAAATCCGCTTCATCCACGATCACCGCGCCGGGCTCGCTCAGGCGTGCGCGTAGCGCGGGAGGAAGCACGCGCGAGAACATCATGCCGTCGGGGCGCGCGTCGATGCCGGATACGAACACCGACACGCCGCCGGTATCGCTGGGGCCGCGCCAGTCGGCATCCACCCAGCGAAACGGTTCCACTTTCACCACATCCGGGTCCATGCGCAGGCGCATCGCCACGTCTTCGCTGATCGGCCGGCCGAGATTGACGCTCTGCGTGCCCGGATAACCGGCCCACAGGTCAGCGGAGGAACGGGTGATGTACACGCTCGCGCTGCCGAAGATGCCCATCACCAGCGCGGCCTGCAGCAACTGCAGCAAGCTGGCGAAACCCACGGCAAGAATCGCCGGCAGAAAACGGCGCCATTCATAGATCAGGGTTTTGCGTGCCAGCGCCACCATTACTTGGGCCCTTGCTTGTTGCCGAGCGCCTTGTAGTCGGCGGTGACATTGACCGGCGGCAACGGTGCGCCGCCCAATGCCTTGTACAGCGACACGTAAGCGAGGTCGCGTTCGGCACGCGCGGATACCAGTGCGAGCTGTGCGTTCTGCTGTGCGATCACGGCATCTTGCAGATCGAGCGTGCTGGAAAGGCCAAGGCTGCGGCGCTTGTTCAGCGCGGTCACGTTGTCGTCGAGCGCCTGTGCAGCCTGCTGGGCCGAGTTCTCGCGCTGATGCGCCTGCTGCAGATCGCCCATCGCGGTTTCGGTTTCGGCGACGCCTTGCAGTACCGCCTGACGATAGGCGTACACCGCGGCGAGCAGTTCATGTTTCTGCGAGTGCGCCTTGGCGACGCGCATGCCCCAGTCGAACAGCGGCACGTCCATCACCGGGCCGGCTGAGAAAATGCCGTCACCGGAACGAATGAAGTTGTGATGGCTGAGCAGGTTCACCGACCAGTCCAGCGAGGCGCCCAGTCCGATGTGCGGATAGATGTCCGCCCGGGCAATACCCGCTTGCCCAGCCGCACGCAGCACCTCGGCCTCCGCCGCAGCGATCTCGGGACGCGTGCGCAGCAGCTCGGCCGGCGCGTGCGTCATCTGCCAATCGCCCAGTTGTGGTTGGGTGCCACCGTCCAGCCACGCTGGATCCGGCTCGCTTTGGCCGAGCAGCACGGCCAATTGCTGCGCATTGGCATTGATGGCCCGTTGCGGATCGATCAGCGCCATGTCAGAACGCGCCAGTTCTGCTTTGGCCGAGGCGACCTCGGTGGGAGAGGCGAGCTTCAAACGCTCGCGCACTTCAAGCAGATGCAGTTTCTCGCGGTTCGCGTCGCGCGAAGCGGTCAGCAAGCTTGCCTGTTGCTGCGCCGAGCGCAGCGAAATCCAACAGCGCGCCACTTCGGCTACGAGCGTGACGTAAGCGCTCTGCAAGTTTGCCCGGGCTGCATCGAGATTGCCGGCGGCGAGCCGGTGCGTACTTTTCAATGCGCCGAAAAGCGGCAGTTCCCACAACGCATCGAAGCCCACGATGAAGTAGGAGGCGCTGGCGTCGGGCTCGATCACCTGGTTGGTGTCCAGACGCAGGTTGGGCAGGAACGGGTCGTTGGTGTGTCGATACAGCGTGCGCACCGCTTGCAGTCGCTCGGTGGCAGCCTTGATGTCCAGGTTATTGCCCAGCGCGCGCTTCTCCAGCGCGTCCAGCTCAGGGTCGTTGAAGGCCTGCCACCAATACCTGAGGTCCGGTTGAGCGGGGCTTGGGGCATTGACCACTGGCGCGTTGCGCCATGTTTGCGGTACCGGCGGCTTCAGGGCCGGCAAGGGGGCCGCGGCGCAGCCCGCCAGCGCAGTCAGCACCAGCGCGGCGAACAGGCTTAGAGCAGAGGAGGCATGACGCGGTGCGGGATCGAGCACGGGCTGGGAACCGTCGATGAAAGGCGTGCAAAAGCTAAGCATACCGGCTCAGCCTAAGATTTGGCTTATTCCTGTACGCGTCGGTTTCGTTTCTGTCTTGTCCTTCGCCAGGCCGGCCGGCGTTGACAAGGCAAGGAACGGGAAAATGATGGAAAGGAGACCGAAAGGGGGGGCTCGTCAAGATGCACTTTGTCTTGTGTGGGAGTGGGTGCGAGTGGCTGCTTGGAACATCCTGTGCGATTTCGACGGAACCATCTCCGTCGAAGACGTGATCGATTCGCTGCTGGATCGTTTCGGCCGCCCTGGCTGGGAAGCGTTGGAGCAGGATTGGCGTGCTGGCCGCATCGGTTCGCGCGAATGCATGAGCGGCCAGGTGGCCTTGCTCGACGTGGGCCGCGAAGACCTGGATACCCATCTGGACGGCTTGTGGATCGATCACGCATTCCCCGCTTTCGTGGCGCGCACGGTCGAGCTCGGCACGCCGATGCGTATCGTGAGCGATGGCCTCGACTACGCCATCCACCGCATTCTTGGGCGCTACGGTCTGGATAATCTCCCGCTGGCCGCGAATCACCTGGCGCCGGGTGTCCCGCCGCGTCAATGGCAGCTCACCTCACCGTTCCAGAGCGAAGGTTGCCGCAGCGGCACCTGCAAGTGCGCATGCGTGGCGCAAGCGCGCGAGGGCGGCGGCAAGACGTTGTTGATCGGCGATGGCGCATCGGATTTCTGCGCGGCTGATCGTGTGGATTTTGTGTTCGCCAAACACCGCTTGATCGAGCATTGCCGCGCTTCCGGCATTCCGTATGTGCCGATCACCGGTTTTGAAGATGCGCTGGAACTGCTGCCGCGTTTGCTGGATGGCAGTTTGCTGGCCGAGCACATGCCGCGGGTATTGCCGGCGGTTTCCAATTTTTGATCATGAAGAACGATGTGCTCTTTTCTGTTTGAGCGTAGAAATTCGTTTCTTCGTGATGTTCGATTTTTCCGCACCGTCATTCCGGCGAAGGCCGGAATCCAGTTTCAATAAACCGTGCGAAGCACTCAAAGCCGGTTTTGTGTCCTTCGGACAACGTGTTTCAACTGGATTCCGGCCTTCGCCGGAATGACGACAAGGCGAGAGCAGATGTCGCCGAACCGCTTTCCATCCATTCCTTTTTCTCTTGCATGAATACCTACGATCCCAACGCCGCCTCCTACGTCATTCCCGACGACGAACTTCTCGCCGACGAAGCGCAATACAGCTCCTTCGGCGATACCGTGCACTACGTCGATCCGCCGAAGATTTTCCGCCACGGCCAGGGCAGTTACATGTACGACACGGCCGGCGTGCCGTTCCTGGATCTGCAGATGTGGTATTCGGCGGTCAACTTCGGCTATAGCAACAAGCGCCTCAATGACACGTTGAAGCACCAGATCGACGTGCTGCCGCAAGTCGCCAGCCAGTATCTGCACCAGACGCGCATTGAGTTGGCCAAGACCATTGCGGTGGATGCGCAGAAAAAATTCGGATTGAAGGGCCGCGTGCACTTCAACGTCGGCGGTGCGCAGGCGGTGGAAGACTCGCTCAAGCTCGTGCGCAACTACAAGAACGGCAAAAGCCTGATGTTCGCCTTTGAAGGTGGTTATCATGGCCGTACGCTGGGTGCGTCATCCATCACGTCCAGCTATCGCTATCGCCGCCGCTTCGGCCACTTTGGCGAGCGCGCGATGTTCATTCCGTTCCCGTATCCGTTCCGTCGCCCGAAAGGCATGACGCCGGAAGAATATTCCGATCATTGCGTGCGCCAGTTCGCGCGCTTGTTCGAAACCGAATACAACGGCGTGTGGGATCCAAAGGTCAGTCAGGCTGAATACGCTGCTTTCTACGTGGAGCCCATCCAGGGCACCGGCGGCTACGTCGTGCCGCCGCGCAATTTCTTCAAGGATCTGAAGAAGGTGCTGGATCAATACGGCATCCTGATGGTGGTGGACGAAATCCAGATGGGTTTCTGGCGCACCGGCAAGCTATGGTCGATCGAGCATTTCGGCGTGACGCCAGACGTGATCGTATTCGGCAAGGCGCTTACCAATGGTTTGAATCCGCTCTCCGGTTTGTGGGCGCGCGAGGAGATGATCAATCCGACCATCTTCCCGCCTGGTTCCACCCACTCCACGTTCAATTCCAACCCGCTCGGCACGTCGCTGGGCCTGGAAGTGATCAAGATGGGCTACGAGCTGGATTACGAAAAAACCGTGCCGGAAAAGGGCGCTTATTTCCTCGAAGGTCTGAAGGACCTGCAGAAGCGCCACAAGGAAATCGGCGATGTGGACGGTTTGGGCCTGGCGCTGCGTGCCGAGATCTGCACTGACGACGGTTTCACGCCGAACAAGGCACTGTTGGACAAGATGGTCGACATCGGCCTGGCAGGGGACCTGGAGCACAACGGCAAGAAGATCGGCCTCGTGCTGGACGTGGGCGGCTGGTACAAGAACGTGATTACGTTCGCGCCGTCGTTGGACATCAGCTACGAAGAGATCGATCTGGCCATGGCGCTGCTCGATCAGTTGCTCACGAAGGCGAAGAAGGCGATGTGACGCTTTCACTCCTGCTCATCTTCGATGGGGGAGTGAAGAGTAATCTCGCTGCGCAGCATGTTTATGGCCGTCATGCCGCTTTTGCAGGAATGGCGGCATCAAAACAAAGATCAGGTTTTTGTCGATGTTCCCATGCAGGGGAAGCTGACAAACACGGCGGCGCTCAGCGCCGCCTTTTTTTAGGTTTGGTCCGCTGCGGGGAAAATGATTTCCACGCGCAAGCCGCGTCCGTCGCTGCCGCTGCGATAACGCACGCGCGCCTCATGCCACTCCGCAATCCGTTGCACGATCGCCAGCCCTAGTCCGCTGCCTTGCTCCTCGCTGCCGGGTACGCGGAAGAAGCGTTCGCCCAGGCGCTCGATCCATGAGGGCGGCACACCGGGGCCGTTGTCTTCCACCGCAAGGCAGATGTGTCTGTTTTCGCGATCAAGCGATACGGTCATGACGCTGCCGCGGCCGGCATAGCGCAAACTGTTGTCGATCAGGTTGTCGAGCAGCTCCTGCAGCCGATGGCGGTCGCCGTCGATATGCAGCGGACCGGCGGGGCCTTCGTAGCCCAGGTCGATATGGGCGGCCAGCGCTTCGTGTACGCGCTGGCCGACCAGTTCGGGAATCAACGTGGCCAGATCCAGCCGCTCGGTATCACCCGCCTCGTGCTCCGCGGTTTGCGCACGCGTCAGTGCGAGCAGTTGGCTTGAGGTGCGGTTGGCGCGCAGGATCAGGCGCTGGATGTGATTGAGTGCATCTTTGATGGTGGTTGGATCGGAGCTGGCTTGTGCGCGTTCCGCATGCACGCTCAAACCTGCCAACGGCGTGCGTAATTGATGCGCGGCGTCGGCGATAAAGCGTTCGTGCAAGGCGAGCATGCCGCGCAGGCGCGCGAACAGGCCATCGATGGTGCGTGTAAGCGGGAGGATTTCCACCGGCACGTCGGCGTCACCGATAGGTGCCAGGCCGTGCTCACGGTTGGCCAGCTGATTGGTGAGCGGTTCGAGCTGGCGCAAGCTCGTACTCACACCCAACCAAACCAGCAGAAATGCCGCAACAATCAGCAGCGCCTGCGCGGGAATGCTCAGAAGCAAGATTTGCCGCGCTTCCTGGTGCCGGTCGTGCAGGGTTTCAGCGATGGTCACCTCCAGCTGGTCATCCGGTTCGCGCGGATTGACCATCTGGATGCTGGCCGCGCGCAGCGCATGTCTTTCGATCTGGATGTCGTAGAGCTGCGGTGCATGCCCATCGGCGAACAAGCCACGGGGAGGCTTAAGCACGGGGTTGCCGGCGATCAGTCCGTGATGTTCGCTAAACACGCTGAAGTAATTGCGTCCTTCCGGCTCGTATTCCAGCAGGAACTGGGCTTGCGGCGTGACTTGGCCATCCGGGCTTTTGTTGGTCATCAGCTGCACCAGGGTCAGCGTGTCGTTGACCAGATTCACATCGTGCACGTGGTTGGCGTAGATCAGCGCACCCAGGTAGGTGATCAAGCTGTTCAACAGCAGCAGTGCGGTGAGCGGGACCAGCAGCGTGGTCAGCAGGCGCCTGCGCAGGCTTTGGCGTCTAGCCCGCATGTCTCACACTGCTCCTGCTGCGGCAGCCGGCCTACTCGCCCTCGCTACGGAAGAGTGTGAGAAAGACGGGCTGTGGTGGCGCCACCGGCGCTGGCTCATGCTTCCTTGACCTCTTCCAGCAGATAGCCCAGTCCACGGATGGTGCGTACCTGCGTGCCGGAATCGGTGAGCTTGCGGCGCAGGCGATAGATGGCGATATCCAGACCGTTGTCAGTGAGTTCCTGATCCCAGCTGCACAAGGCTTCGATCAGTTGCGCGCGGCTGGTGACGCGATCCGGGCGAGCAGCGAGCGCTTCGAGCAGGCCGAATTCGCGTGCGGTGAGTTCCAGCGGCTTGTCGTCCACCCAGGCGCGATGGCCGGGCAGATCCAGGCGCAGGCGGCCGATGGTGATTTCCGGCGCACCCTGGGTGGTGTAGCGCCGCAACAAGGCGCGTACACGTGCTTCGAATTCGGCCAGGGCGAAGGGCTTCACCAGGTAATCGTCAGCGCCCAGATCCAGTACGCGTACGCGCTCACGCAGGCCTTCGCGCGCGGTGATCACCAGCACCGGCAAGCTGCTGCCGCGTTTGCGTACACGCTGCAATACTTCGCTGCCATCCAGCCCCGGCAGGCCAAGATCGAGCACGAGCAGGTCATAAGGTGTGTCTTTCAGTGCTGCGTCTGCACGCACCCCGTCGACCACGTGATCGACCGCATGGCCGCCCTGACGCAGCGCCGCGCTGACGCCGGCGGCAATGGAGGGGTCGTCTTCGGCAATCAGGATGCGCATGGTCGAAGGGCTCCGGCAGGCCTTGAGTGTTGCAATATGGCCATGATTTTCAGCGAGTTCCGGTCGAGTTGGCTGAACAGTTGGATAGGTTGGGTTAGCGCAGCGTAACCCAACAAAGCCGCATCGAACACGTTGGGTTACGCTGCGCTAACCCAACCTACGCCATGACGTTTGGCGGATGTCTTGGTTGTCGCGTTTGGCGCACGCTCGTTCTTCAACGTGTAGGGGAGACCATCGATGAGCTTTGCAATGGGCAGTAGCGGGCGATGGCTCGCGGCTTGCGTCATGCTGTGGTCGTGCCAGGCGATGGCGCAGACCACGGCACCCGTCGCGCCACAGACCAGCGCAGCATCGGCGGCGACGGCACAAGAAATTCCGTTTGCGCCTGCGCACGACACCATCATCACCACGCAGAGTGCACCGAATGCATGGGGCGGCGAGCGCACCGGCAACGAACCGACGCTATCCGATCGCGTGGTCAGCTACACCATCGACGCGGACCTGGATGCTGCCAAGCATGCTGTCACCGGCACGGAGCACATGACGTGGCGCAATCGCAGCGATCGCGAGGTGCATAGCGTTTATTTCCACCTTTACCTCAATGCTTTCCAGAATGAAGGCAGCACGTTCTTCACCGAGCGCAAGGTGCTTACCGCACACGGCAGCTCGCGCGGCAATGCGGAGCTGGAGAAAGGCCAGTGGGGTTGGGTTCGCCTGCAGAGCGTGCAACAGAACGGCACGCCGGTGACGTGGAGCTTCGTGCATCCGGACGGTGGTCCGTCGACGGATGAAACGGTCGTGCGCATCGATCTGGCACAGCCGGTGCCGGCGGGTGGCACGCTGGCGCTGGATATCGATTTTCTCAGCCAGCTGCCGCGCGTGGTGGAACGCACCGGATGGTGGGGTGATTTCAATCTGGTGGGCCAATGGTTCCCGAAGATCGGCGTGCTTGAGTTGCCCGGCGAGCGCGGTGCCACGGAGGTGCGCTGGAACGTGCACGAGTTTCATTTCGAAAGCGAGTTCTATGCGGATTTCGGCTTGTATGACGTGCATCTGACGGTGCCCAGCGATTACACCGTGGGTGCGGTCGGCAAGCTGCAGGGCACGCCGGAGCAGAAGAACGGCAAGACCACCTATCACTTCGTGCAAGGGGATGTGCACGATTTTGCATGGGTGGCCGCTAAAGGCTTCAAGACGATGGACGGCACGTATGAAGGGCCAGGCAGCCCGAAAGTGGCGGTGCGCGTGATTTACCCTGCGGAATACGAAGCGAGTGCAGCACCTACGCTGAAATCGACCATCGATGCGCTCGGTTATTTCTCGCGCACGCTGGGCGCTTATCCGTATGAAACGGTCACGGCGGTTATTCCGCCCTATAACGCGGATGAAGCAGGTGGCATGGAGTATCCAACCTTCTTCACTTCCGAGGGCTATAAAGTGGTCGAGCCCGATACGGCGTATCAGATGCTCAGCGATTTCGTGAATATCCACGAATTCGGCCACGGTTATTTCTACGGCATTCTCGCGTCCAATGAATTCGAGGAGCCGATCCTGGACGAAGGGCTCAACGAATATTGGGACAACCGCATGCTGCGTGAGCGCAAGCAGGACCTGGTGCTGGCCACACCCTTCACCAAGTCATTGGGCATCACGCCGCGCATCAGCGGCTTTGCTTTCGAACGTGCGACCGCGACGCTGTTCCATCCCGCCGATCCGCTCGCGCAGAACAGCTGGGATCGTCTCTCCGGTACCAGCTACGGCACCGTTTATTCACGCACGGCCACGGCCATGCATGATCTCGAGGAGCGCCTTGGCCGGCCGGCATTGGAGAAAGCCTTCAAGCTCTACTACCAGCGCTGGCACTTCCGTCATCCCTCGGTTGCGGATTTCCGTGCTGCGCTGATCGATAGCTCCGGTAATGCCAAGGATGTGGATGCCATTTTCAATGAGTACGTCTATGGGACGGCTTTCATCGACGACAAGGTGGCCGACATCGACAGCTACGAAGTGCAGCCGCAGGCGGGCGTGACCTGGAAGGATGGCAAGCAGACCGAAGTCGATGCCGAGGAGCTCGACAAGCAAATCGACAAGCAGCGCAGTGACTGGGAAAAGGCGCACAAGGACGCCAAACCGGGTGCGCCTGGCCCGTTCCCCTGGCACAGCACGGTGACGGTGACACGCGATGGTGCGTCTGCACCAGAGTTGCTGCGCGTGACCTTTGAGGATGGTACGCACGAGGACGTCACGTGGAACGATGACCGACGCTGGGCACGCTTCGAGTTCGTCAAGCCAAGCAAAGTCGTATCGGCAGAGCTTGATCCAGACCAGCACGACTTGTTGGATCGCGGCCGGCTCAACAATAGCCAGACCACGGAGCCGGATGGTGCCGCATCGCGACGCTGGACGGCCGATGCCGCCGCGTTGATGCAAAGTATCTCCGCCTTGCTGACAACCTTGTGAGGGCCGCCATCATGTCTCGTTCCGTAAGCTTTGCGGCGCTGTGGTCCGGCATGCGCGCTGCCGTGCAGTGGCGATTGTTGTTGCTGTGGCTGCTGATCATGCTGATTCCCGCCACGCTGTTCGTCTTGCCGCTGTGGAAGATGCTGGGCGGGTTGCTCGATACCTCGGTACATTCGGCCGAATGGGCGCAACAGTTCAATGCCATCATGTTCACCGACGTGGTCACCAGCTTTTTCGATCACCCGCAATGGCTGGCGACGGGCTTCGTCGTTGCATTGGTCTGCAGCGTGTTGCTGTCGCCATTTCTGGCCGGCATGGTGATCGGCAGCGGCCGGGCAGGGCGAGTGCTGGGCTTTGGGCCTTTGCTGCAGAGCGGCCTGGTGGAATACGGCCGCATGTTCCGTTTGTTGCTGTGGTCGCTGATTCCCTACGGCGTGGCGATCGGCGTGCACTTGTTGGGTACGCACCTGGCGGATAAGCATGCAGAACAAGCCGTGCTGGAATCGCAGGCAGATCGGTATGCCCACGTGGCGCAATGGATATTCTTGATCGTGTTCGTGCTGATGCAATCGATCGTGGAATCGGCGCGGGCGGCGTTCATTGCCGATACCTCGCTGCGTTCGGCAACACGTGCGATGTGGCGCGGCATCAAGCAGCTGTTCAAGCAGCCGGTGAAGACCTTGCTGTTCTATTTGGCGGTCACGTTAGTGGGGCTGATACTGGCGTCCGTGTTTGGCTTGCTGCGCATCCATGTGACGGCCGTAGGCGTGGGTGGATTTGTGCTGGCTTTGTTGCTTGGTCAGCTGATCGTGCTTGCCGCCGGCTGGATGCGTACGGCACGATTGTTTGCACTGGCGGAAGTGGCGCGTGTCGTCATGCCAGCGCGAATTGCATAGTAGCGGCGTAGGTTGGGTTAGCGAAGCGTAACCCAACATTTCAGAGCGACATTGTTGGGTTACGCTTTGCTAACCCAACCTACGTTTTACCGCATTGCTTCACCTTTCTGGCCAGCATCATCAGGATCGCACGCCCAATTAAGGGTGATAAGCCCTCGCCGTATATGTATCGGTGTATGGATGAGTAGGGCCAATCACTTGCTCTGGCTACGTGGCCGTGTTTGACGGGATTGATGTGTACGTAATCAACATGGCTCTGCAAATCGCTTTCGTCCCGTATCTGATGTTCCCAAAAACGGCGCTGCCAGATTTCGCGTTCACCCTTGTGTTGTCTTGAAGAACGGATCACCTCTTCTCGTTCGACGGACTTTGAAAAATGCTGCTTTATTAGTCGCCAGCGTTTTGAATAGTCAGGATCATGGTCCGGCATGCTCCAGATGGCATGCATATGCTCGGGGAGTACGACCCAGGCGATGATATGGAAGGGATGGTGTGTTTTTACGTGTCTAACTGCTTGTCGGAGAGTATCGATTCGATCAATAAGCAGTGAGCTGGTGCGATTTGCGAGATTGACGGTAAAAAAGTAGGCGGCACCTGGCGCTTTGATGCGTCTGTAGCGCATTCGTCTCTCCTTAGACGTTGTTGTACGTAGGTGTAGGTTGGGTTAGCGCAGCGTAACCCAACGTTGCTTCGATCGAAGATTTGTTGGGTTACGCTTCGCTAACCCAACCTACGTACTCACGCAAAGGCGTGGCGCCGGAAGTCGCGGTGCGGTGGGTAGTAGGCAAAAACATGGTTGTCGCTACCGAAGAAATCGATGTCTTCGATGTGTTCGCCACCGAGCCGTTCGGCGACGCGATCAGAGGCTTCATTACCGACACGCACCAGACTGATCACGCGCTGCAACTGCAAGTGGTTCCAGGCGTAATCCAGGATGGTGGTGCCCGCCTCGGTGGCGTAGCCATGGTGGCGATGGTCGGGTTTGAGCATCCAGCCCATTTCCACGTCCGGCCAGCCCTCCGGATGCAGCAGTCCTGCGCGGCCGATGAATTCGCCGGTGGCTTTCAGTTCCAACGCCCACATGCCGTAGCCGCGCAATTGCCAGTGACCAATCAACATGGCTAGCGAACGCCATGCATTGGTGCGGTCCAGCGGCAGGCCATCGCCGATCCAGCGTGTGCTCTCCGGATCGGCAAGCATCGCGGCGTAGTCGTCAAAGTGGCGTTCGGTCAGCGCGCTAAGGCGGAGGCGTTCGGTCTCAAGGGTGGGAATCTCGATCATTGCTGGTCAATCGCCAAGCTCGCACTATCCAGCACTCTGGCCAGGGCACGGGTGCTGGTCATCAGGCTCTCGTCCCAGGGCAGACCCACAATTTTCTCACCGGTGGCGGTGTCGATGAAGTCTTCCTCCTGCCCGGGCGGCAGCAGGTGACGGTAATCCACGGTGATCTCGCTGCCGGCGGGCAGGTCGTGCAGGGCGAATACAAAGCCCAGGTGCCATAGGCCCGTCGGGGCAAAGCTGTGATTGATGTAGCACTCGTCCGGCCACTCCGGTGACAGCGTGTAGCGGTCTTCGAACCAGCGGGCGCTGGCGTACATCTGGTCGGGTTTAGCCAGCAGTTCATCCAGCCGGTAAGTGCGCTCGATGGTGTCCGGCGCGGTGATGATGCGCCCAGTTTCCACGTCTTCTTCCAGAAACAACCCCTTGCCCGCACCACGGATCGTGGAGGCATCAATGCGATAGCGGGGCAGGATCATGGTTGGTTGGCGGCGGCGGATAAGGTTTCGGCGCGGCGGAGTGTAGCGCAAGCGATGCATGAAGATACGACCCGCGCAAGCGGGCCGTATCGAGGTTTCCGAGCGATTAGTCCTGAGTGGCCTCTGCCGTGGCCGCTTTGGACTTTTTGGCGTGTTTGGGCTTGGCCGGTGCATCGGCGGGCGCCTTCGCACCCTCGCCACTGAGCAGGATCGCGTCGTGATTGCGCTCCAGCGTGGCAGGGCCGATGCCCTTTACCTGCGACAATTCGTCCGCGCTCTTGAACGGGCCGTGCTCGTCGCGGAAGGCGACGATGGCTTTCGCCTTGGCCAGGCCGATGCCGTCCAGCGACTTGGCAATGGTCTCGGCGTCCGCGGTGTTGATGTTGACCGGCGTTGCAGCGAAAGCGGGCAGCGCGAGCGACAAGGCCAAGCCGGCGATGGCGGCGAGTTTTTTCAGCATGATGGTTCTCCCTGAGGTATGAGTGAGCGGCTTTTTCCTGCCGCGCATTCACTTTGCGTTGTTGCATACGTGGGAGCCCAGTCGGTGAAGCGCGTACCGAAATAGCTGAGTTGCGCCCCTGTGAGTGTCATCCAGACACTGTCAAGGTTGTGAGCGCGGATATCGCACCGTTGTGACGAAGCGGTGCGGCATGTTCTCCTGCAGCAAGAGTTGCGATGCTCCGCGCTGTTAAAATCGCGCTTTCCTTTACCTCATGGAGTCCGTATGGATACCGCGCGCATCACTCGTTACATCAGCGATCTGTGGGATGCCGACATCGTTCCGCAATTGGTGGACTACATTCGCATACCCAACAAATCGCCGATGTTCGACAAGGATTGGGCGGCGCACGGTTACATGGATGCAGCGGTGAAGCTGATGGAGACCTGGGCGCGCAGCAAGCTCTCGCAACTGCCGGGTGCCACGTTGGAAGTGGTGCGCCTGGAAGGACGTACGCCACTGATCTACATCGAAGTGCCGGGGCAGAACGACGATACGGTGGTGCTGTACGGCCACCTCGACAAGCAGCCGGAGATGACCGGCTGGGCCGAAGGCCTGGGTCCGTGGACACCGGTGCTTAAGGGAGACAAGCTCTACGGCCGCGGCGGCGCGGATGACGGCTACGCGATCTTCGGTTCGCTCGCTGCCTTGCTCGCCCTGCAAGAGCAGGGTATTCCGCATGCGCGCTGCGTGGTTTTGATCGAGGCTTGCGAAGAGTCCGGCAGCTACGACTTGCCGCATTATGTGGATCATCTTGCACTACGCATCGGCAATCCGTCGCTGGTGGTGTGCCTGGATTCCGGTTGCGGCAACTACGACCAGCTATGGCTCACCACCTCGCTGCGTGGCATGACCGGCGGCGAACTCACCGTGCAGGTGCTGGAAGAAGGCGTGCACTCGGGCGATGCATCCGGGGTGGTGCCTTCCAGCTTCCGCATCCTGCGCGAGTTGCTGTCGCGGTTGGAAGACCCGGAAACCGGCGACATCAAGCCGAAGGAATTGCATGTGGAGATTCCGCCGCAGCGTATCGAGCAAGCCAGGGCGGCTACCGGCGTGCTCGGCAAGGCGGTGTACGAGAAATTCCCGTTTGTCGCGGGCATGCAGCCGGTCACGGAAGACCTTGCCGAACTGGTGCTCAACCGCACCTGGCGCCCGCAACTGGCGGTGACGGGTGCCGACGGGCTGCCATCGCTGGAAAGCGCTGGCAACGTCTTGCGTCCGAAGACCAGCGTAAAGCTCAGCCTGCGCCTGCCGCCGACGCTGGATGGCGCCAGGGCCAGTGTCTTCGTGAAGCAACTGCTGGAGAAGGATCCGCCCTACGGCGCCAAGGTCAGCTTCAAGCTGGAGAAGGACGGCAGCGGCTGGAACGCGCCGCAGCTGTCACCGTGGCTGGAACAGGCGGTGGCCGAAGCCTCGCAGCATTACTTCGGTGCGCCGGCTGCGTACATGGGCGAGGGCGGCACCATTCCCTTCATGGGCATGTTGGGCGCCAAGTTCCCGCAGGCGCAGTTCCTGATCACCGGCGTGCTGGGGCCGCATTCCAACGCGCACGGCCCGAACGAATTCCTGCACATCCCGACTGGCAAGAAAGTGTCGATGGTGGTGGCCGACGTGGTGGCGAAGCATTTCCAACAAGGCGCGCGATGAGCGATATCGCCGCCAATTGGGCTGCGGTGCGCCGGCGGGTAGACGCGGCTTGCCGCGAGGCGGGCCGCAACCCGGCGGAAGTATCCGTACTGCCAGTGAGCAAAACCTTCGGCGCGGATGTGGTCCGGGCCGCACTGGGGCTGGGCCTGTATCGCTTCGGCGAAAACAAAGTGCAGGAAATTCGCGAGAAGGCGGCTGCCTTGGCTGGCGAGACGATCGACTGGGTGGTGATCGGCCACCTGCAAACCAACAAGGCCAGGGACGTGGCGCGGCTGGCCAGCGAGGTGCAATCGCTGGACCGGCTGGAGCTGGCCGAGGCGCTGCAGCACCGCCTGGACGTTGAAAATCGTAGCCTCGACGTGCTGGTGCAGGTCAAGACCGCCCGCGAGGAGACCAAGCAGGGTCTACCCGCGGACGCATTACCGGACTTCCTCCAGCAACTGCGCGCCTTCCCCAGGCTGCGTGTGAAGGGCCTGATGACACTGGCAACTCTTTCCGAGGATACGGGGGAGGTGCGGGCGTGCTTCCGCCAACTGCGTGAATGGCGCGACCGCTGTGCTGCGGAAGGGTACGAGCTCCCGAAGCTTTCCATGGGCATGAGCGGCGATTTCCCGCTGGCGATTGCCGAAGGCGCCACCGAGGTGCGGATCGGAACCGCTATTTTTGGTAGCCGTTCGTACGCCTCTGCATGAGACTTCGCCCGCAAAATCCGTAAATGTTCCGAAAAATTTTTGAGCGAGCGCTTACAGGTAAACCTAAGTTTCTTCTGATAAGCCTTGTAAATCAAATGGTTGAAGTGATTCAAAACGGAAATTCGACTTTCCAAACGATAGGGTTCAGTTAACCTGATCCGAACAAGTCGCCGATAGGGCTTTGTTACCTTCACTGCTTCGTCACGGCCGCCGCAGGGGGCGACGGCCGGACTGGTAACCGCCCAGAGATCACCGAATGCCAAACACGCGACTTGTACTCGCCGCGCTTGCCACGGCTATGTGCTTTTCAGGCACCGCTTTCGCCGCCGACACGAGCAGCAGCATTCAGGCCCAGGTTTCCGGAAAGTTTTCCTCCGTCTTGATGAGCCCGCTGGCCGCCTTCACGCCCGCCGCGGCAATGGCCCAGTCCACGCTTCCCACCCAGCTTCCCTTCACCACGGTGACGTCTGCCAAGGACATTACCGCCGGCAATGCCGCTGCCAAGGCGGATGATGGCGACGACGCTGCGCAGTTCAGCGATGCCAAGACCAGCCAAGGCCTGCGCGACATGCTGATCGGTTTGGCGATGGAGCTGCGCCACGTGCGCTACGTGCGCGGTGGCCGTGATCCTTCCACCGGTTTCGATTGCAGCGGCTTCGTCCGTTACGTGTTTGAACGTGCCATCGGCCTGCAGTTGCCAAGCAATTCGGCCTCGCAGTATCTGGTCGGCAAGATCATTCACCGCGACGACATGCAGCCGGGCGACTTGGTGTTCTTCCGCAACACCACCACCAGTCGCCATGGCCGTAGCAAGGGCGGCATCTCGCACGTGGCGATCTACATTGGCCAAGGCCGCTTTATCCATTCTCCGCGCCGCGGCGAGTCCGTGCGCGTGGACAATCTCTCCGACAGCTACTGGGCCAAGCGCTTTGCCGGCGCCCGCCGCCCGGAAGCCATGGCCCAGATCGATGCGGGCGCGCACAACGGTTGATTTTCCGGTAATGACGCTTGTGAAAGGCCACCCTCATGGGTGGCCTTTTTTTGTTTGTTGTGCGCGTCGCGACGCGTAGGTTGGGTTAGCGCAGCGTAACCCAACAAGTCCCAGTCAAAGCAGTTGTTGAGCTATGCGGTGCTGGCGCCAGCATTGGTTGGGTTACGCTGCGCGAACCCAACCTACGTGCTCATTACAAACCTAGAAAACTCGCCCTTATGCCCACCCGTCTTCCACCCGTCACGCTTTATCTGCTTATCGCCAACATCGTGGTGTTCCTGCTGCAGCAAGTGATGCACGACACCTTGGTCGCGCATTTCGCGCTATGGCCATGGGGGCCGGACCAGGTGGCGCAGTTATCAGACGGCAGCATCACGGCGATCGGCTTCCGGCCGTGGCAACTCGTTACCTATGCTTTTATGCATGGCAGCATCCAACACATCTTTTTCAACATGTTTGCGCTGTACATGTTCGGCGGTGCCATCGAGCAGACCTTCGGTGCCCGCCCTTTCACGCTTTATTACTTCGTGTGCCTGATCACCGCCGCGCTGACGCAGCTGCTGGTGGTGAAGTACTTCACGCACGGCTTCGAGCCTACGCTCGGCGCATCCGGCGCCATCTTCGGGCTGCTGCTGGCGTTCGGCATGCTTTACCCGCACGAGCGCCTGATGCTGATCTTCCTGCCGATACCCATTCCTGCATGGCTGTTTGTGATCGGCTATGGCGCCGTGGAGCTGGTGCTGGGCGTGGGTGGATGGCAGGCGAACGTTGCGCATTTCGCCCACCTTGGCGGTATGCTGGGCGGCTTCTTGATGATCGAGTATTGGCGCGGCAAGTTTCCAATTAAACCCAAACGCCGTTTGATGCGCTGAACCATTTCCATAGGGCGGGAAAACCATGACGCAACACTTGCAGCGCCGGCTGATGCCGCGCCACATCACCTTCATGGCGCTGGGCATGGCCATTGGCACGGGCCTGTTCCTCGGCTCGGCCAGCACCATCCAGCTGGCCGGCCCTTCGGTGTTGTTCGCGTATATGTTTGGCGGCCTGATGATCTTCATCATCATGCGCGCGCTGGGCGAAATGGCCGTGCATGATCCGGTCGCCGGTTCGTTCAGCAGCTACGCGCATCGTTACCTGGGGCCGTTCGCCGGCTACGTCACCGGTTGGAACTACTGGTTGCTGATGGTGGGCGTAGGCATGGCCGAAAGCACCGGTGTCGGTATCTACATGAGGCAGTGGTTTCCCGACTTGCCGCAATGGATCTGGGTGCTCGGCAGCGTGGTGATGATCGGTTCGTTGAATCTCATGGCGGTGAAGGTGTACGGCGAGATGGAATTCTGGTTCACCATGATCAAAGTGGTGACCGTGGTGCTGATGATTCTGGGTGGCGCCGGCATGATCTGGCTGGGTTGGGGCAATGGCGGACACCCGGTGGGCCTTTCCAACCTGTGGAGCCATGGCGGGTGGTTCCCTCATGGATTCGTGGGCATGGTGTTGGCGTTGCCCGTGGTGGTGTTCTCGTTCGGTGGCATTGAAACGGTCGGCATGGCAGCGGGCGAAGCTTCGCAGCCGGAACGCACCATTCCGCGTGCCGTCAATTCAGTGTTGTGGCGCATCCTGATTTTCTACGTGGGTGCGCTGTTCGTCATCATGGCGATCTATCCTTGGAACCAGATCGGCACCCAGGGCAGCCCGTTCGTTACCACCTTCGACAAACTCGGTATAGCGCAGGCGGCGGGTGTGATCAATTTCGTGCTGATCACTGCCGCGTTGTCCGGCTTCAACAGCACGACTTTTAGCGGCAGCCGCATGCTCTACAGCCTGGCCAACAAGGGGCAGGCGCCGGCCTTCCTGGCCAAGGTGAGTACACATGGCGTGCCAACCCGCGGCGTATTGGTCTCGCTGGCGTGCCTGCTGATCGGCGTGGTGCTCAACTACGAGCTGCCCAAGCGCATTTTCGAGACGATGATGTCGATCCTCTCGTTCAATACCGTGTGGACGTGGTCGATGGTGCTGATTGCGCACTTCAGCTTCCGCCGCCGCTTTGGCAAGACCGCGTTTCCGCTGCGTGGCTGGCCGATCACGAGCGCCATCTGCTTGGCGTTCCTGATGTTCGTGCTGGTGATGTTGGGCTATCACCCGGACACGCGCGTAGCGTTGTACGTGGGCGCGGCGTGGGTGGTGTTGCTCACGGTGGCGTATTTTGTATTCGGCATCGGGAAGCGGATGGCGGTCGCTGCAGTGGATGCGAATGCGGCTTGATGGCTGCGTGATTTATTCTTCTCCGTGGAAATTTACCAATATGGCCGCCATTCCCGCTCTGGCGGAAATGGCGGCCATAAGGAAACAGAAAGTTCTTGGTCCGGAGCAGAACGGCTTATCGCAACGCCAGAAAATCCGGACTCACCACGAACCGCACCGCATCCAAGCGCAAACGCGCCTGCGGTAGTGCTTCGAGCAGCGCCGAGCGCTCCTCTTCCACACGCACTATTTCCGCTTCGCTGATCGACGGATTCACCGCACGCAACGCGTGCAAGCGCGCCAATTCCGCATCCAGCGTTTCCCTGGCTTCCGTCACGGCAGCGGCAATACTGCTTTGCGCACGCAAGCTTGCCGCAGCCTCCGATTTTTCCAGCATTGGCGGCACCAGCTTGGCGAGGAATTTGCGGTAGCGAGGTACTTCGATCGTACGATCGCCCGCTTTGCGCACGGCCATATCGCTGGGCTGAAAGCTTGGCCGTTCGGTGAGCTTGGTATCGATGGTGGCCATGATCGGCTGCGTGGGCAGGAAACGCTCCGCATCCAGGCTACGTTCTGCCACGCATTCCAGCACGTATACGGCCTGCAATAGCGCATTGCGTGGCGGCAGCGCGTCGTCCACCATGAAAGTTGCATTGCCTCGCTCGTTGGAAAGCACCAAGTCGATGGCGCCGGCGATCATCGGATGATCCAGGCGCAACAGCGGCAATTCTTCGCGCGAGAGCGCGGTATCGCGGGAGAACGTCACCGAGACCGGGCCTTCGGCAAAACCGGGCAGGGCATCGGTGGAAAGGTATTGCGGATCGAGCAGCAGCACGTTGGCGCTGAGTTCTTCCGCGTGGATGCCGAAGGACTCCAACAAGCGCTGCTGGAAAGCATCGCGCGACGGATCATCATCTTCACGGCGGAATGCCTGCGCCAGTTCGTCCGAATGCAAATCGCGGCTTGCCGCCAACTCAAGCAAATGATCGCGACCGGCACGCATCAGCTCGGCCATCTGCTCGTGCGCAGCGCGCGTTTCGGCGAGCAGCACATCCAACTCCTGATCGCGTTGATCGTCTCCGCGTGCATGTTCTTCAGCAAGCTTCGCCAGGGTTTCACCGAAACGGCGCAGCAATTCGCGGCCGTCGGCAGGGCTGGTGCGGAAGGCATCGATGCCTTCGTCATACCAGCGCGCCAGCACATGTTGTGCGCTATCGGCCGCGGCAATGATATGGATGCTGATGTCCTGCTTCTGCCCAATGCGATCGAGACGACCGATGCGTTGCTCGAGCAGATCCGGATCCAGCGGCAGATCCCACAACACCAGGCGATGCGCGAACTGGAAATTGCGTCCTTCCGAACCGATCTCCGAGCAGATCAGCAGGCGCGCGCCATCCGGTTGAGCAAAATAGGCGGCATTACGGTCGCGCTGCACTATTCCCAAGCCTTCATGGAAACGCGCAATGCCAGCGCCAGTACGCGTACGCAGCGCTTCTTCCAATGCCAGTACCTTGGGCTGGCTGCGGCAGATCAGAAGGAATTTGTCTTGCGGATGGCGCTCGAGCAAAGCTACCAGTGTGTCAATGCGCGGGTCGTTGGCGTAATCCACTTCGAGCACCGGTGGCGGTTGCTGGATGTCTGCGTGGAATTCGACAAGTAGTGCCTGACGTGCGGTTTCATCCAGACGCTCGGCATCGACCAGTTCCCACACCGGCACGCGTTTCGGAAAGCCACCAATGCTGGCGCGGCGATTGCGGAACATCGAACGGCCGGTGCCATGGCGATCGATCAATGCCGCCAGCAGTTCGCGGCTGTGCTCTGGCTTGGTGGTATCGGCAAGGCAGGCTTGCAGCGCTGCATCGCCCTCGAAGGCTTTGCGCAACTGAGCCAGCTCGGAAGTTTCAAGTGCTGTGCGTGCCAGCAATTTGTCGGCGATGTGTGAAAGTGCCTGGAAGTGTTCCGACTCGGCGAGATAAGCGTTCAAATCGTGATAGCGCTGCGGATCGAGCAAGCGCAAACGGGCGAAGTGGCCGCTGCGGCCGAGTTGCTCCGGCGTGGCGGTCAGCAGAATCACACCGGGTGTTGCTATGGCCAATTGCTCCACCAGGGTATAGCGCGGACTGGCGCTTTCCGGTGTCCACGCCAGATGGTGTGCTTCGTCCACCACCAGCAAATCCCAACTTGCGTCCAATAGCTGCGCAGCGCGCTTAGGATTGTGTTCCAGGAAGCCGAAGTCGGCGATGACCAGTTGCTCATCTTCAAAAGGATTGGCGTCGCTGCCTGATTGCTCCAACGCCTCGCAGCGCTCTTCGTCGTAGATCGCAAAGCTCAGATTGAAACGGCGCAGCAGCTCCACGAACCACTGATACACCAGCGTATCCGGCAGCAGCACCAGCACCCGCGATGCGCGGCCGGCTGCAATCTGGCGCGCAATGATCATGCCCGCCTCGATCGTCTTGCCCAGGCCTACTTCGTCCGCCAGCAACACGCGTGGCGGACGACGTGCCGCGGCAATGCCCGCCACCCGCAGCTGATGCGGTACCAGTCCGATCCGCGCAGAAGTCAGGCCCCAGCTTGGCGAACGCCGGGCCTCTGCCCGGCGCTTCAGGCTCTCCAAGCGCAATTCGAAATGAGGCACCGGGTCGGTACGCCCGCCAATCAGCCGATCATCCGCCTGGCTGACACTCTGCTCATCATCCAGCTGTCCCTCGTGCAGCTCGCGCCCTTCGCCGCGATAGACCAGCAACCCCTCGCGCTCCTCGACCCGCTCCACGAGAAAGGCAATCCCCTTGCCAGCCACCCGCTGCCCGGCCCGAAACTCCGCCCGCACCAGCGGCGCGGAATCCACTGCATAAGGGCGTAACACCCCCGACTTGGCAAACAACACCTGTACCCCGCGCCCTTCGACGCGCAGTACGGTGCCCAGGCCGAGCTCAGGCTCGGCGGTGGAGATCCAGCGTTGACCGGGTGTGAACATCAGCCTGCATTGCGTGGTTTCGAGGGGTGTCGATTATCCGCGCAACGCTTCATGCTGGCTATGCCTCGTTGTAACAGAGGCGGTATTGGACAGGGAGGCTTGTTCAAAGCCCCCCAAGTTTCTTGCTTACCAACAACTGGTCCCGCCGCTACCAGTCGCGGTTGCTCCGGTGTTTGTCTGATTGCCGAGGTAGTCGATCTGGTAAGTCCCGCATACATCACCGGCCTGGGTGCTGGTCGATACCGGCGTTGCCGTGGCGGTGTAAGTTGAAGCGGTGGTACCACCGGAGGCAGGGGCAGTGATCGTCACGCTGTAGTAGTCCTCACCGGTGTTGTTGGGGACTTGGATGGTGTTGCTGGTCACGTTTGAATAGCCAAGCGTAGCCATCTCAGCGGTGTAATAGTTATTGGTGGAATAGAACGTTTCTTCACGCCGCGCCAGGTCGAGCAATGCCGACTTGGCGGACGATTCGCGCGATTGCTGGATCTGCTTTTTGTAAGCAGGAATGGCAATCGCAGCGAGAATGCCAACGATTGCCACCACAATCATCAGTTCAATCAACGAGAAGCCATCGTAATCGCGCCACATTACGCGTGTGGCGCGACGATGACTGGGTGCTTTGTCGAATGTCTTAGCCATTGCCATATCACCTTGTCTCAGCGCAATTGCAGCCACGTCAACCGCTGCCCGGTTTGTCCGCCGGGGGGGTTGATCTGATTGACGGTACCAACACCCGAAACGGTCTGATTGACCAGATAAGGTTGGCCTTTCGCCGTCACTACTGACGGACTGCCTACCGCACTGAGTGCGATGCCGCTAATGGAGCCGCTGATCACAACGCCCGTGGTATCGGAGAAGAAGGAGTTGGTGAAGCCGCCGCCCGTTGCCGGATTCAACGCCATCGTCCAGCCCGCCGTTGTCACCACGGTGCAGCTCAGCGGGGAGTTGTTCGCCGGAATCGTCGTATTCACGATAAAGGCACCTTCGGATTCGATCGGGCTGTAGATGACCTGTTCGGTCTGATTACTGCCGCCCACCCAGGACACGCCGTTATAAGCAGGCAGGTTCAGATACCAACCGAACTGGCTACCGGCTACGTTAACGAGGTTACCGCTCGAATTGGTCGTTGCGCACGTTGAGCCTTCCATGCATACGGTGTTCTCGCTCACCGTGCGATAGCCCAGGATGGTGGAAGTGGAGCTGCTTGATGTCGTGGTGCTGGTTATCGTCTGTTGTTCCAGGTTGCTTTGCGTAATAGGCGAAGATGCCGTGGGTGTACCTGTCGAGCCGACACTCAGGCCGGCATAGCCTGCGCCTGCTGTACCTGCCACCCCCATGCCCCAGTCCCAAATGCCGTATAGCGTTTGCGGTCCGCCCGAATAGGTGGCGCTGGACGTTACGGATTGCGGCTGGATGGAGCCAGTGCCGAATTCCACCAATACGTAAGGTGTATTGGAGCTTGAACTCGGCTCCGTCGTTGCGACCACGACCAACTGGGTGGTAATCGGCTGCGGACTGATCACCGTGTAAGTGGTGGTGTTGCCACTCGTCGTACTGGTGGTGCCGTATGCATAGGTGGATTGTTGCGACGGTGCCACCGGCGACAGAACGGTAATCGTCGGTGTCGATGTGGTGGTGGTCGTGGTACCGCCGCTGGTTGTCGTGGTGGTGGTGTACACCGTCTTGATCGGCGGCGTGGTGAACAATGGTGTGGCTGAGCTGTTCCCGTAGCTGGAAACCCCCCAGTTGGCAGGGTTGCTGCTGGTCAGGTCAAAACGCCAGATATTGCCGTACGCGTCGCCTGCATAAACGTAGTCGGCAATGTGGTCGCCATCGAGGTCGACGGCGGAGACATAACCAATGCCGTTGGGATTGCTCGCACTGCCCACACCCGTATCCAGGAAATAGACGGTCGACGAGGTTTGGCTGCTAGCGCTGATGGCACCGTTGCCGTTGATCAACATGACATAGATGCCGGCATGGCCTGTGACGCTGTTGAAGCCGTTACCGAAGATGATCGCCCACCCGCCATTGTGCAGGCGGCGGATCTCCGGCGTGCCGACGGTCTGGCCTAGCGACTTGCCGCACACGCTGCTGGATGTATCGGTCTTGCATACGAGTGTAGTGGCGACCGAACTGCCTGTAACGGCCGTACTCCACTCGCCAATCACGCTGCCGGTGCCGAAAGCGTTGGTACCGAGATCCGTGATATCAAGCGCGAAGATGGCATTGCCGCCGACACCCAGTCCACTTACCAGCCAGGTGTGCCAGGCGTTGCCGTAGAACAGGTCGCCGGTACCCGGTGTGGCATCCATGTAGAAGTTGTGCGCGTAGTTGACGGAGGAGTAATCCAGCGTCGAGGTGGCAGCGTTGTGGATCGTCGACAGTACTGCGCCCGGGATATAGGCAAGCACTTCCTTGCCGTCGTTCGCGGTGCCGTTGGCGCAAAGGTTATAGATGCCGTTGGTGTTTTGGCTTGCACATGCATAGGTACCGTCGGTGTTGTAGTAGCCGGACTCAAAACCATGCATGAAACCGTCGTTCGAACCCACATAGACCACGTTCAAGCGCTTGGCTTCGCCGTTGGTGCCGCCGCCGGCGAAGGTTCCATAAGTAATGGCGCCAGTTGCGTTCTCAGCCATCGTTTGTGTGGGGTAAAGCAGGTCCGACCAGGTGTTCGGATAAGGCGACAATGGTGGTCCCACCCAAACGGGGCTGGAGTCGATGATGTCGCCCAGCACGCTGGTACGCGCACGGAAATTGTCGTAAGACCCCGCCGCATTGACCACCGACTTGCCTGATTGGGTCACTTCGTTGGTGCGATCGCCACCCAGGTAGGCGACGCGGTCCTGCGCCACCTGACTGGCGTTTGTGACGCCACTGTCATTGGAGCCCAGCCAGCTTTGTTCGTTCGTGGTCAGGCGACCCCAGCTAAAGGGCGCAGCGCCCGCGCTGGAGGCATTGTCATTCGGGCCGCCAGTCCAGGTCACCATGTTGCGACTGCCAGTCCCTTGTGCCGTCATGCCGGTTTGACCGGTTGCCGTACAGCTACCACCGGTGAGGACACATGAAGCGTCCCAGTTCGCCGCGCTTGAAATCGATACCGTGCCAGTGGTGGCGTTGTAGACGAGATTCTGCGAATCCAGCTCGCCCCACCAGTTGTTGGGATGGTAGTAAGCCAGGTACACCTGCGTACCGGTTTGCACTTGGCCGGTCTGCTGGGTGTTGATACCGGCCGAGCTGGCCGATACGTTCGCCGGCGTGGCCTGGAAGCAGGTGATCTCGTGAACGTTTTGGCTGCCGCCGGTGGAGCCACCGAAGCCAAACAGGAAATTCGCCGGCATGGCGCCATTGGACGAAGAAATATCTTGTGAGGTCAGCACGGGCACATAGTTGCCGCCGTTGTAGCTGTACCACAGGCTTAGCAGACCGGTCTGAGTGATTTGCAGCTTGTACGCGATAGGTGTGGCGGTAGCACGCGTCAATGCGTTTTCGTTGGCGATCGGTGTTGTACTGGGCAGATTGATGTAAGCGTTAGGAATCGCCGGATAGTCGGGAATGGTCGCTACGTTGGTGTTAGTTGTTGTTGGAGTGACGCTAACGGGATAGTAAGAACCACTGATCAGTGCGAACGGGGTGCCTGTGCCGGTGTAGTTGTCGTTTTGGGCTTGCGTAGTCGATGCCAACGTTGAGCCCGCAGTCGCATAGCTATAGGTTGTCGTCGTTACGGTCCCCGAAATACTGCAGACTGTCCCATCGTTAGGGTCGGTATAGGTAGAAGGCGTTGGCGTAAACTTCTGGCTCGATACTGATTGATTCTGCTGATATAGCTGTGTTCCTGCCGATAGCAGGATCTGACTTCCGGTCAACGGGCCCGCTCCACCCGTTGATGTGGGTGCGGGTTGATCGTTGCTGCAAGTACTTCTGTGGCCACTCACCTTGGTATAGGTGTAAGAAGTGGTAACCAGATTGGTGTATGCGTTGTTGGTCAGGTAAGAGTACGTATACGTGTAATAAGCGGGGCCGTAACGGTAAGTGCCACCATTCAAGCACGTAGCCTGCACATCTGATTCGCTGGCCTGCGAGTTATAAGTCTGTAATGTCGTGAGGTTGACGTTGCCGTAGCCGCGCAAGCCAATGCGTTGAGGCTGATACTGCACGCCATTGCCGCCATTGCTATTGGTTGCCTGCTGGCCGGTCGCTGTGTTGTCACCGTTATAGGTATAGCCAAGGCCGGTCACCGAACCGTTGAGATAGTTGCCGTACTCATCCATGCCCAGGCCGATATACCCGCCCACCATACCGTCATAGGGGTTGTTGACGTTCGAACAGCTATAGCCAAGGCTGCCGCCGAATGCGCCAATTTGGGGGGCGTAGGTCTTGGTGCCATTGCTGGTTGTGGATGAAACCTTGGAGGCATCCAGCAGGTAAAAACCGATACCGTCAGCACCATCGCCTGCGCCACCGCCCCCGTTGCCGGTGTAGGCGTAGGTGGTAAAGGTGACCTGGATGCCTTGGCTCGACGAAAACGGTGTGTTCGAAATAATGGCGCCGTTCTGGCTGCCATAGCAGTTGCCACCCGGACCGCCCACGCAACCGTTGGTCAGTCGCAGTGCACCGCTGCCTGCGCTGTCGACATTGTTGGTCAGGCCCGCCTGGGTTTGACCGCTGTAATAGCTAAGTCCATTGCAGGCAGGAATAGTGCCAGTACCGTTGCCAGCGGTCAGGCAAGCTCCGTTGGAGGGAATCCAGTTCAGGGCGGCTGACGTGCCGGTAAAGCTGTCCTGCACGACATTGGTAGAAGTTTGTGCATGGGCCGCGGGCCACGCTGCCGCAAGACCGATAAGTGCGAGCCAGCTTGCGAATATCCGAATGGTTTTCATGTGATTCGACCCTGTATTTATGGTCCGCAAGACAAGCACTTGGTATTGGTCGACAACTCATACGTGCTCTGCACCACCGCAATGGCACTGGGCGTGCTGCCATAGCTCAGGGCGGTGACTTGATAGATCTGGCCGGCACCACCCGGTGCCGCACCGAGGTACTGGTAGTAGTACTGCGGGTTGGCGTAATACGAGTTGTTGCTGCTCGTCGTCGATACGGTGATAGCCGGTTGCATGCTGGTGTACGCCTGGTAAGCGGCCAGTGTGGTGACGCCAGTTGCCGACGTGGGGTTTGTAATGCTGTATGCGTTCGTGCAGATCGTCAGCGTGGTGAACACCGTGCCTGATGCACAACTGGTCGATGAAGGCAGGCTCGCTGCGTTATGTACCAATACGTATTCGGCGTACTGCAGCGTGCTTTGCGCAAGTTGGAATGAACGCCCCTTTTCCTTGGTGTTCGAAGCAACGTTTTCCTGCAGGGTGAAATTGTGATACATGCTGACAGCCAGCAACGTCATCACGATCAGCATCAACAGGCTGGCGATCAGCACGAAGCCGCCTTCTTTTTGTGCTCTGGTTTTGAGGGTGCTTGGCATGGAAGTTCTCTTGATCGTCACAGCGGCAATCACTTCGCCTGCTGTGGCAGCGAAACGATTCGACTAATCACCGGTAGCGTCGATGACGTTTGGCCGGCTTGGCCAGGTAGCCCGTATAACGGGTTTACAAAGGTGAGTTGCAAGTTGACTGACTGTACATAGCCCCACTGAGCAGAGGACATCTGGTCGGCAGTCAGGTATTCAACGACCGAATTGTCTTGTTGCGAGCTGGATACGCCGTAGTACACCTCGAAGCCCTTGACACCCGTAACGATCGTTTGTGCCGTATTGCTGTTGACGGAGCAGGTCAAATTGTTATTAGTGATCTGAAAGGTGTTGGTGACTACCGTTTGTGCGGTATCGGTCTGGCCCAGGCAATCAAGCGTATTGCCCGAGGTCGGATCAGCCATGAAACGCAGCGCCAGCGTGTCGTTAGTCGGGTTCGAGCTCGAATGGGTGCCGTAAATCACCTGTCCCGCGGTGGCGAATGTGCTGTTGGTAATAAAAACGTTGGTCTGTGTGTAGGGCGTGCTGGGTGGGCTGGTACCGTAGTTCGCCGCTACGGGGTAATAGCCAGCCGTTTGCACGGCGTTACCCAGAATGATCAGCGCCATGCGCTGGTTGTCCTGCACCTGCGCCAACTGACTTTGTGCCGAGAACGTTTGGCGCGTCTGAAACCATACGGCGAACAGGCCGGCGAGCAGGAATGTGCCGATGAGCAGTGCGATCATCAGCGAGATCAAACTCAAGCCGCGCTGGTTATGACGATGCATATTCATGGCTCAGATCTGGTTGACCAGCGTGTAGGACATGGGTATCGACGTAGCAGTGGTGGCGTTTTTGGTGCCACTGTTGAGTGCCGCCGCGGACTTCTCTGACCAGGTGATGTTGATGCTGCAACCTACTGGTGCGCTCGATTTGCACGTGATGGTGGCGCTTGCACCGGGTACCTGCCCGAGCAATTGATTTGCCCATTGCTGCACGTCATAGCCAGCCAGAGTGGTGGCTGTACAAGTGGTGTTGAGGCAACCGCCAGATGGCGCGGAGGGGGCGTTGCTACTAATGACCGGCGTCGTAGGGCTGCTGGAGGAAGGGGTGATGGTGAAAGTAGGTGAATTGTTGGCCCAATAATCAGGGTTGGCACTCATGGCATCGGCCAGGCTACGCGCCTGGATCGCCACCAGCGATTCAAGTTGCGAGCCGTGCGTACTGGATAGCGCCGAAGCCTGCATGGCAGCAATGCCAATCAGGCCGATGGAGAGAACCACTAGCGCAACCAGCACTTCCAGCAGACTGAAGCCGCGCGCCCGATGGCGATCAAGATGGATCATGGGCAAGCCCCCTGCTGGCTATTCTGTTCGGAATCCACAGTGATGTTGCCGGCCTCGGACAAGATCACACAGCGGCGCCAGGTCGCGTTGTTGGTGGCGTCGTGCAAGGTCAGCGTGCCGGTATTGCCGAAATTGGTCGCGGTACCGAAGCTGTTTGTGCCGCCCATGCGGTTGAAGGTGATGCCAGTCGTCGTGCCCGCCGTTGAGGAATACACCAGGGTATCGCTACCGGTGAAGGGGCCATGGATGCGCAGCAGCGTGTCACCGCTGGTGGTGAAGGTTTGATTGTTGGCGGTATCGATAAAAACGATCCAGCCAGTGTTCCACTCGGTGCTGTTGGCGCAGGCAGGGGTCGTGGTTGACGGTGTGGCGGTAGGGTTGGCCGAAGGACAGATGGTTACTGTCAAGCCTTGCTTGATCGCTGCAGAACGCGCCAATTCGATGCTGGTGGCCAGATCATTGATCTCGCCAGCCATCCTGCCTTGCGTTGTAACGCTCTTATAGGAAGGAATGGCAAGAGCAAGCACAACGGCGATGATCGCTATCACCACCATCAACTCGACGATGGTGAACCCTTCCGTCGGCCTGCGATGCGCCCGCATCGTACTCATTGACCGCCCCTGTATCGCGTTGGCTAGCGCTCGTTTGTATTTACCGGACGAGGTCCGGTCCCCTGTTTACCCTGGCGGGCCTGCCGGCTATGTGCCAGGCGTTGTCACCAAGGGCTAAGCATGTAAGTCTCGGGACAATTATCTTGTAGGGGTGCACTGAATTGAACGACCGCTGGTCGGGGGAAAAGCGCCGCCTGTCGCCGAAATGTTGACGCACATCAAAAAGACACGGCGCTGGGATGCGTCAAAGGGCCAGCGCGGAGCTGGTCGCAGGCGTTCAGACGTCTGACCACATCCGCAGCAGGTTGTGATAGACCCCGGTAAGTCGCACACGCGCAGCATCATCCGCATTCGTCGCAGCAAGCCGCTGTATCGCGTTATCCATGTCGAACAGCATCGTGCGCTGCCCATCATCACGCACCATGCTTTGCACCCAGAAAAAACAAGCTAATCGCGTGCCTCGTGTGACGGGATTCACGCGATGCAGGCTGCTGGCCGGATAAAGAATCATGTCGCCGGCAGGGAGTTTTACGGTCTGCGTGCCGTAGGTATCTTCGATCAGCAGTTCGCCGCCGTCATAGCTGTCGGGTGATGCCAGGAAGAGGGTGGCGGAGAGATCGGTGCGGATTTTTTGGCCGGTGCCTGGGAGGAGGCGAATGGAGCCGTCGACGTGGTTGCCGAAGTGCATGCCGCCTTGGTAGCGGTTGAACATCGGTGGATAGATGCGGTTGGGTAGTGCTGCGCTGATGAAGAGCGGGTGGCGTTCCAGTGAGGCGAGCACGATGTTGCCGAGTTCGATGGCGAGCGGAGAGCCTTCGGCGAGTTGTTGGTTTTGTTTGACGTGGACGCCCTGGTGGCCGGCGGTGATGCGGCCGTCGGTCCAGGGGGCGTCGGTGGCGTCGAGGCGTTGGCGGAAGTGGGCGACTTGGTTGGTGGCGAGCAGAGTGGGGATGTGGACCAGCATGTTGAAGTCCTTGTAAATATCGACTCTGAATTTAGGGCTAGCTGAAAGGCACCAAGTTGCCTGACGTCATTCCGGCGAAGGCCGGAATCCAGTTTTAATAGGTTGTGCGAAGCACTCAAAACCTTTATGTCGTGCGCTACGCACGTCATTCTTGACTGGATTCCGGCTTTCGCCGGAATGACGATTCGCTCTGACATAGCATGGATGAGGATATTAAGTCCGGAGCCATTGTCAGCGCTGTAAGAGACGTTAAAACTTATAAGTAAACATTGCCAACGCCGTACGCCCAATCCCCGGTACCGCACGCCCACCATCCGACGGAATCAACGCATCGAAATAATGCTTGTTGGCGAGGTTCAACAGATTGAGCCGAATGTCGTAGGTCGGTTGATGGTACGCCACCATGGCATCCCAGCGCGTGTAGCCGCCTACGCTGGTCTTGTCCGTATTGGCGGCAAAGCGTTGCGACATGTAAGTGGGGCCGCCACCGGCTTCCCAGTGCTGCGCGAAGGTATAGGTGGTCCATGTGGTGAAGGTATGGCGTGGCGTGTTGGCGGGCACGTTGCCCTGGGTGCCATCCAATGCCTTCACGATTTTGCCGTCCATGTAGCTGTACCCGGAGAATATCTGCCAGTGGTCGGTGACATGCCCAACGGCGCTGAGTTCTGCACCGCGCACGCGGATGTTGCCGTCCAGCGTGTACTCCCCCGACGATGTCTGCGTGCGCGCGTTGGTCTGGTCCAGGTTATAGAGCGCAGCGGTAAGGCCCAGCATGTCATCCGCCAGGTTCCACTTGCCGCCGATTTCGTAGGAACGATTCTTGGTGGGCGCAAGGTTCTGCGTGCCGCTGGTGAGCGTGAGCTGTTCAAGTACCGGATCGAACGAGGTGCCGTATGACACATAGTAAGACTGCTTTTCGCTAGGCTGATAGATCACGCCGCCGCGCACGCTGGTGAAATACACCGTCTGCTGCGCGTATGCAGGCGCGGAAATCGTGTTGCTGATGTGCGCATCGAAGCGGTCACGGCGCACGCCAGCCACGACCATCCAGTGATCGTTGAACTTGATGGTGTCGTTGGCGTAAACGGCAGCTGTTTTACCGACCGATTGCGCATAGTTGCCTACCGTGGTGGTGACGTTGGAAGGCGTGGCTTCTTGCACGGGATCCAGCAAGGAAAGCAATGGCAGACCATTCCGCGTGTAAGCCTGGTTGTTGTAGGTTTCGCGCGCCAGCTCCATGCCCGTGACCAGCGTGTGCTCCCACGTACCTGTGGAGAATTTGGTAGTCAGGTCAGTCTGGCTGTCCAACAGTTTGTCGTGAATGACGCGATCGTGGCTGGCAAGCTGCGCGTACAAATCCTGCAGCGGCAGGTTGGTGGGATTGCCGAGCGTCTTGTTGAGCGTCACGCCGCTGGCAGTAACGATGCTGTTGGCGGCGGTTTCACGCGCATCGGTGCGGTAATCGCTGTATTGCAGCTGCGTGCGCAGGCTGATGCTGTCGGAGAACGTGTGTTCCAGGCGTGCATTGAAGGCGTTGACGCTCTGCACGGTGCGGTCATCGGTGAGGCCGTACCAGTTTTTGGGGTTCACATGCGCCGGACGTCCATTGATCGGCGGCAGGCCGTAGTCGGGCATGTCGTGGTTGCGCTGAATCAAGGCCGATAGCGTGATTTGCGTCGGTGTGCCGATGCCAAAGCGCACCGCGGGCGCAATGCCGCCGTCGCGATTGTTCAACACGTCGCGCGTGGTGTGCATGTCTTGCCCGTAAATGTTCAAGCGTGCGGCAGCGGTGTCCGACAGCGGTTGATTGATGTCACCCGTCAGGCGGTAGCGATCGCTGGTGCCCACGGTTGCGCTGATTTCTCCAAAGGGTTTCAGCTCCGGCTCCTTGGTCACCTGGTTGATCACGCCACCGGTGGAGCCGCGGCCAAACAGCATGGAAGAGGGGCCTTTCAGCACTTCGACGGCGTCGAGATCGAACACATCGCGGTAATACTGGCCAGGGTCGCGGAAACCATCCAGATAGATGTCCGTACGCGCAGTAAAACCGCGCAGATTGATGTTGTTGCCGATCTGTCCGCCTTCCGCGGCGCCGATGGTGATGCCGGGAACATTGCGTAACGCATCCTGCAGCGACGTGGCGCCTTGCGCTTCCATTAGATCGCGATTCACTACCACCACGGTCTGCGGGATATCGCGCAGCGATGTCGGCATTTTGGCGCCCACGCTGGATGTGTCGGTGGTGTAGTCGTTACCGATAACGCTGCCGGTAACGTGCACCGGCTTCAGGGTTCGCGAATCGGGCGGCGTGTCGCTGGAGGAAGGGGTAGTTTGCGCGTGGGCGGCAACGGGAAGGCTCAGGGCCAGCAGCAGGGCGGTTTGCAGGGGTGAAGTGCGGAAGTTAGCGGGCATGGGCAACGATGTCGGCAAGGTGGGAAGGAGCAGAACCGGCTTGGCTGGCTGCTTGAGTGCGCTGCGGCGAATGCCTTTGACGCGTCTCAATCCCGCTTGCCGCCACGAAAGGCGTTCTGCAAATGCGAATCGTTACTATTCTTACATGCGGTTAGATAGATGTGAAGCGGTTTGTAGGCCCTCACCGGAATGGAGGGGCTGTTCAAAGAAGGCGAGTAAGTGGCTATACGCGAAGAAAAAAACATCCGCCACGCTTGGAGGTGGCGGCGCTGAGGCTAATGCGTATGTTTGCTGGTGCCGGACGGGGGCGGCAGCAATCAGCGGCGCAAGCGTCTATTCGGCTGGCGAAAGTCGAGGGGGCGGTGATGGCCAGAGACCCCGGAGACCCCGGCGTCGCCGGAGTCTCTGGTCCTAAAGCCTCACTGCATCAATTGCACCCAAACCGCATGGTGGATCCAGAAATCCTCGCGTGACCGAATCCAGCCGGAGGCCTGCTGGTAAATCAGCCATGCATTGATCACGTCGAGCAGATCGTCATCGCTGCGGCGTACGGCGAATCCATGGGCTGTCCTGCCATACGTCTGCACGTCGAGCGTACGCAACTGGTTTGCATAGGTTTTCGCCAAAGCAGTCGGCACCGGTTCTTCGGCCATGAATCCATCCAGCTTGCCGTTGCGCAGATCCTTGATGGCCTGTGCTTCGTCCTGCACTTCGACGATTTTGCTTTGTCCGAAATAATCTTTGGTGGTGGCTGCGGTTACCGTTCCCGACAACACACCGATGGTGTGCGAGCTGCCGCTTTGCAGCTTGGTGGCATCGTCCATGCCGATGGCTTGCCGGTTCACCACCATGCCCAAGGCATAGTCGCCATAGGGATGGCTGAATTTCAACAGCAGCGCGCGTTGAGGTGTGATGCTCAACCCCGAACTCAATAGATCGAAGCGATGTGCGCGCAAGTCATCAATCGCGTGCTCCCAGGTGGTGGGAACGAATTCGAGCTTCCAGTTCATGTCTTGTGCAAGCTGCCTGAGCAAGTCGATTTCCAGGCCGCTCCATTGCCCGCTGCTATCGCGGAATACCCAGGGTGCATTGATGGCGACACCTGCTCTCAGAACACCGCTCTTCTGGATGGCGGCCAGGCTGTTTTCTTGCGCCTGGGATGCGGCCGGGTGATCCGCGGCCAATGTCGTGCAAGAAATGTGAAAGAGCCCGAGTGCAACAACAAACAACATCAACCGCCGACATGCACCAAGTAAGTTCATGGCGAAATCTCGCTATGGTGGGTAGGGATGTGATGGATCGTGTAGCGGCTTGATGATTGAGCGATGGCGGAGTGAACGCAAGCGGGCCGCGTTTGACGATTGTAGGTTGGGTTAGCGCAGCGTAGCCCAACGGTCGAGGCGGCATCGTTGGGTTACGCTGCGCTAACCCAACCTACAGCTAAAGAAAAAGCCCTGCATTTGCGTGCAGGGCTTTAGTTTCTAGTTCGAAGATCGCGCGACTTACCAGATCTTCACCTGCTTGTCGCCATCGCGAACCATGGCATCGCCAGTCTTGCACTGGAACGCTTCCGAAAACGCTGCCATGTTCGATGGTGCGCCAATAGCGCGCAGCGAAGCAGGTGCATGCGGATCGATGTTGAGGTACAGCTCGGCCTGCTTTTCACGTGTGTTGTTGCGCCACACGCGTGCCCAGCTCAGGAAGAAGCGCTGATCCTGGGTGTAGCCGTCGATCTTGTCCTGTGCCTCGCTCGGGTTCTTCTTCAGCGCATCCTGCAGTGCGTCGTAAGCCACATTCAGGCCGCCGAGGTCGGCGATGTTTTCGCCCAGGGTCAGTTGGCCGTTGACGTGCAGGTCCGGCTTGTCCTTGAGCGGTGCATAGCCGTTGAACTGGTCGACCAGCTTGCCGGTGCGTGACTTGAACTGCGCCTTGTCCTGCGCCGTCCACCAATCGGCCTTGTTGCCGTCGCCATCGAACTGCGAACCCTGGTCGTCGAAGCCGTGGCTGGATTCGTGGCCGATCACCGCGCCGATGCCGCCGTAGTTGATCGCGTCGTCGCCGCTGGCATAGAAGAACGGCGGCTGCAGGATCGCGGCCGGGAAGTTGATGGTGTTGGTGCTGGGGTCGTAGTAGGCATTCACCGTTTGCGGCGTCATGCCCCACTCGGTGCGGTCGGTGGGCTTGCCGATGTGGCCGATGTCGTACTGGTAGTTGAATTTGGCGGCGGCCTGCACGTCGCCGTAGTAGTCGCCCTGCTTGATGTCCAGGCCATCCCAGCTACGCCAGTGGTCCGGATAGCCGATCTTGGGCAGGAACTTGCCCCATTTGTCCAACGCCTTCTGCTTGGTGGCATCGCTCATCCAATCCAGATGCTGGATGCGATCCTTCAGTGCGTCACGCACGTTGGTCACCAAGACCTCGGCACGCTGCTTGGCTTCCGGCGTGAACTCCTTGGCCACATACAGCTGGCCCAGTGCTTCACCCATGGAAGCGTTCACGGCGCCCAGCACGCGCTTCCACAGCGGCTTCTGTTCCGGCTGGCCGGACAGCGTCTTGCCGTAGAAGTCGAAGCGGTTGTCCTGGAAGGCGGTGCTCAGGTACGGCGACGCACCGCTGATGGCATGGAAGCGCAGGTAAGCCTGCCACTGCGAGATCGGTGCGGTGGTCATCAGCTTGTCGAATGCGGCGAAGAACTTCGGCTGCGACAGCGAGAAGCCCTTGTCGATGGTCACGCCCTGAGCCTTGAAGAAATCGCCCCAGTTGAAGTGCGGGGTGATCTTGTCCGCTTCGGCCACGCTCACGAAGTGGTATTGGTTGTCCAGGTCGCGCATTTCCGTGGGCGAGAGCGAGGCTTGCGCCAGCTTGGTCTCGAACGCCAGCACGTCATCGGCCTGCTTCTTGGCATCCGCTTCGGACACGCCGGTCAGCGCCAGCGACTTGGCGATATAGCCTTTGTAAGCGTCGCGGATGTCCGCGTATTTCTTGTCGGTGTAGTAGTCCCGTGTGGGCAGGCCCAGGCCATCCTGGTTGGCGTAGCCGATCTGGATCTTGGCATCCTTGAAGTCGGCGCCAGAGCCGAAGTCGAATACCTGGTTGTCGCCCTCGGCGAAACGGTCGGTGATGTACTTGGCCAAGTCGCTCGGCGTCTTCAGCGCATCGATCTGCGCCAGCTGCGGCTTGATCGGGTCGTAGCCGAGCTTGTTGACGGTGTCCTGGTCCATGCCGGCCTGGTACAGGTAGCCAATCTTCTGCTCGATCGAACCCGACTTGGCCTGTGAGGCATTCTTGGCTGCGGAGTCAACGATGTCGTGCTGGGTGTTCAGGCTCTTCTCGGCCAGCGCGTCGAACGCGCCCCAGCGGGTGCGGTCCTGCGGAATGGGATTGGCGGCGATCCACTTGGCATTGACGAAGCTGTTGAAGTCCTGGCACGCGTTGATGGCGGTATCCAGTTCGCTGGCATCGAACACGCTGACCGGCTTGGCGGCGCTGGCGGTGGTGGATGCAGCGGCGGGCGCGGTGGACGCCGGGGCAGGGGCCGGTGCCTGGGCTTGTTCCTGCTTGCCGCAGGCGGCCAGGGCAAAGGCGACGCTGGCGGCCAGCAACAGTGGCTTCAAATGCTTGATGGTCATGTATATCCCTCTGTAAAGAGTCGAATGATTCGCCCGCAGGCGGTCCCAGCTATGGCTGGCCGCGCAGTGGACGTTCCCCGGGTATCGCGGCCATGACTCTCCAAGCTAGGCCAAAGGTCACGGGGGACACAGTGTCAAAGGTCAGGGTAGGGGTGTAGGTACAGGCAACGACTATTTGTACGTCATGGCTATGAGTTGCCGGCGAACAAGCAAGCGAGCCCAGAGCTCTTGCACCGTGTTACGGGCAATTAACTGCGATTTCGGTAAAGTTGCCGACCGGGAACGACGCATGCGCAAATCACAGGTGGGAGCAAAGGCCTACACAGCCCTCGCGCATTCGTGTTTATCCCGGTAGATCGCCGCAGCAACGAGGGGGCCTGAGCGCGTAGCAGGGTTTTTGCTTCAGGTTTTTGGGAACGCACGGCTGGCGTTCTCATGAGAGCGATCGTGGTTTGTGGGCGTTGCGTACTGCAACAAGCACCACGTACGTCACGCGCGATGCAAAGCTCTGTACGGTCTTCACATGCAATGCCAGCGGCCGCTCGCGATGCGAACGGCCATCCATCGCGATTCCAGTGAATCAGTAAGGAGAATGGCCATGCTTAATGACGAAGAGCAGCTGTTAGCCCCTTATCTCGTACTTCTCCTCGGGAAGTTGACGGGATGGAACTATCCAACCGGTGATGGCGGCGATCCGGTCACTTCAGCGATTGAGCGGCTGCCCCGCCCGGAATACATCGCTCCTAACTCGAGCAAATCCTTTATTTCTCCACATCATTGCCTGGGATAAAGCGGGGATCGCCATACCCACGTGCGCTGTTGATTCAACAGCACCCGGGTGTCGTCGCATCGTTGTTATGAGGCTGTCATCGCCACTGCCTATGGTCGCGCATCACGCTGAGGAGAGCGTGCCCATCGATCGTTATCGGAGCCTGCCTTGCGTTTACGTCCTGCCGTTTGTCTTGCTGCTTGTTCGCTTGTTGTCTTTTCGGCTCTCGCGTTGGCTGCTCCGGAGTCCGTGGCCGATGTTCATTCGCGGCATACGCATAAGCCCACATCCACGGCCACGCCGATCAAGCACCTGGTGGTGATCTATCAGGAGAACGTCTCCTTCGATCATTACTTCGGCACCTATCCGCATGCCGCGAACGCGTCGGGCGAGCCACCGTTTTATGCGGAGCCGGATACGCCGAAGGTCAATGGCTTCACCAAGGAACTGCTCAACAACAACCCCAACGCCAACAACGCGGCCAACGGCAAGGGCGCGATCAATCCATTCCGCCTGTCGCGTGCACAAGCTGCAACGGCGGACCAGGATCACGACTACATGCCGGAGCAGCAAGCGTTCAACAACGGCGCGATGGATCTGTTCCCGAAATACACCGGTTCCGGCGAAACCCTGCCTGGCGGCACGCCTGAGCAGAACAGTACCGGCCAGGTGATGGGTTATTACGACGGCAACACCGTCACTGCGCTGTGGCATTACGCACAGCATTTCGCGATGAGCGACAACAGCTATGGCACCACGTTTGGTCCATCCACGCCGGGGGCGATCAACCTGGTTTCCGGCCAGACCAACGGCGTTAGTGATCAGCTTGCCGCCGCCGGTGATGTCGTGGCGGATGGCCAGGGCGGTTACACGTTGATCAGCGATGCCGACCCGATCGACGACGTATGCTCTCCCTCCAGCGGCTCGCGTGTACGCTTGAGCGGCAAGAACGTAGGCGATCTGCTCAGTGCCAAGAGCATCACCTGGGGTTTCTTCGAAGGCGGCTTCGATCTCACGGCCGTGAATGCGAACGGCACCACGGGCTGCAAGCGCAGCACCACCTCTACCGTTACGCAGGTAACGAAGGTGGATTACATCCCGCATCACCAGCCATTCCAGTACTACGCCAACACTGCCAATCCGACGCATGCGCGTCCGACGTCGGTGGCGATGATCGGCCACAACGGTGACGCGGCCCATCACCAGTACGACATCAACGATTTCTACGCCGCGGTGGAAGCGGGCAACATGCCGGCGGTGAGTTTTCTCAAGGCACCGGGCTACCAGGACGGTCATGCCGGCTATTCCGATCCGCTGGACGAACAGCAGTTCGTCGTGCATGTGCTGAACTTTTTGCAGAAGCGCCCGGAATGGCGCGATACCGCGGTGGTGATCGCCTATGACGATTCCGACGGCTGGTACGACCATCAGACCGCGCCACAGGTGAATGCATCGCATAGCAGCCAGGATGCGCTCAATGCCCTGGGCGTATGCAACGGTCGCAGCACGTTGCCGGGCGTGAATACCACCGAGCCGGTGCAGGGACGTTGCGGTTACGGCCCACGTCTGCCGCTGCTGGTGATTTCACCGTGGGCACGTCGCAACTATGTGGATCACACCATCACCGATCAAACCTCCATCACGCGCTTTATCGAGGACAACTGGCTCGGCGGCCGGCGCATGGGTGGTGGTTCGTTCGATGCAATGGCCGGCAAGCTGGACGCCATGTTCGATTTCAGCCATTCATCTTTGGAAAGTCGCCGTTTGCTTCTTGATGAGACGACCGGCGAACCTGTTGGTGCAAGTCGCTAAGGATTTTGGGGCGGAGTTATTTCTTCTCCCCTTCATGGAGATAAATCTACGCTGTCATTCCGGCGAGAGCCGGAATCCAGTTTAAGTATGGCGCGCGAAGCGCACAAAACCTCTTTATGTTGAGTGCTTCGCACAACATGTTTGTACTGGATTCCGGCCTTCGCCGGAATGACGAGCATGCAAGATGTCGTCTCGCGGCGAACCGCGGGTCTGTGGGTAGGGAATCAAGCGTCGGCAGTGAATGTTTCTTATGCCGATTGTCAGCGTGCGCTGATTTTGTGTCAGTGCGCTGCGCTTTGTTACCGCATTGTCACACCGGCTGCCTAAGGTCATCGGCGCGCGCTGATGGAGCGTGTCGACCACTAAGGAGGTCTCATGCGCAGTCGTCTTTCCATTTGTCTTGCTGTTGCCTTGCTCGCGTTATCCACGGGTTGTTCGGCACTGCAAAACACGCCAACGAGGCTGCAGGCCGATAGCGGCCCGCTGCTGTACAAGGTCAATCCCATCAGAGGACCCAGCATCGGCGTGCAGGATACTGCCACCCCCATCAAGCACCTGGTCGTGATCTTTCAAGAGAACGTGTCCTTCGATCATTATTTCGGCACGTATCCCAATGCGGTGAATACATCTGGCGAACCAGCATTCCATGCTGCACCGGGCACACCCATGATCAACGGGCTGACACAGGCGTTGCTGACCAACAACCCGAACGCGAACAACACGGCCAATGGCAATGCAGCGATCAATCCCTTCCGCCTGTCGCGTGCGCAGGCCGCCACCTCCAGTCAGGACCACGATTACACCGACGAGCAGCGCGCCTTCAACAACGGCGCGATGGATCTCTTCCCCAAATACACCGGTGCCGGCCAAACCTTGCCCGGCGGCACACCCGAACAGAACGGCAAAGGCCAGGTGATGGGCTACTACGACGGCAATACCGTCACCGCCATGTGGCATTACGCGCAGCACTTCGCAATGAGTGACAACAGCTACGGCACCAATTTCGGGCCCTCCAGCGTGGGTGCGATCAATCTGATTTCAGGACAGACCAACGGCGTCACCGAATCACTCAGTGCCGGTGGCACGATCGTGGCTGATGGTTTGGGCGGCTATACCTTGATTGGCGATGCGCTGCCGCTGGGTGACGTATGTACGTCCTCCAACGCCCCGCAGGCGCACCTGGGTGGCCGCAATATTGGCGACCTGCTCAACGAAAAGAACATCACCTGGGGTTTCTTCCAGGGCGGTTTCGACCTGACAGTGGTCAATGTCAACGGTACGACCGGGTGTCAACGCAGTACGTACTCCAGCGTCACGCAATCAACCAAAGCCGATTACGTGCCGCATCATCAACCATTCCAGTATTACACCAGCACTGCCAACCTCGCCCATGCGCGACCCACTTCTGTGGCGACGATCGGGCGCAGTGGCGATGACGCCAACCATCAATACGATGTCAACGATTTCTTCGCCGCGGTCGACGCCGGCAATATGCCTGCGGTGAGTTATCTGAAGGCCGCGGCTTATCAGGATGGTCATGCCGGCTATTCCGACCCGCTGGACGAGCAGCAGTTCGTGGTGCGTGTGATCAATTTTTTGCAGCAGCGTCCAGAGTGGGCTAGCACCGCGGTGGTGATTGCCTATGATGACTCGGACGGCTGGTATGACCATCAAGCCTCGCCGCGCGTCAACGCCTCATACACCGGCGCCGATGCCTTGACCGGCGCGAATGGCTGCGACGCGCGCGATAGCTTGCCCGGCATCGCTCCCAACAGCCAGCACGCGCAAGGTCGTTGCGGTTTCGGCCCGCGTTTGCCCTTGCTGGTGATTTCGCCGTGGGCACGCAAAAATTATGTTGATCACACGCTTACCGATCAGAGTTCGATCATGCGTTTCATCGAGGACAACTGGTTGAACGGCAAACGCCTGGGTGGCGGTTCGTTTGACGCCCTGGCCGGCACTATCGAGAGCATGTTTGACTTCAGTCAGGCCAATACGGCTGGCCGCCGCTTGATTCTGGACGAGCAAACCGGTGAAGTGGTCGAAGCGTCGCCTTGATGCAAGCCTCGAATGGGATTGTTTCGCGCACCGCTCGAAAGACGGGCGGAACGCGACGGCACACGCCATGATGTGTAAGCAACACAAATGGAAAAGAGCATGCCGTCGTCTCGCCGTCAATTCCTGAAATGGTCCGCGTTGGGGCTCGGTGCGGGCCTGTGGCCGTATCGCCTGCAGGCTCATGACATGACGTCCATGCCGAAGATGGGTGGTGGCGAGTTGTGCAAGCACATGGTGGTCGATGACCATCATGTGGTGCCGCGTCTCATCGACCCAGGCCAATTGAAGCCATTTGTCGATACTCTGCCGCTGCCTTCGGTACTGCGTGCAGATGGCAAGCCTCTGCGCATTGATATGCGCGAAACCGAGCAGCGTTTGCATCGCGATTTGCCCCCTACACGGGTGTGGACTTACGGCGGCTGCATGCCCGGTTCGACGATTGAAGCTCAAAGCGGCAAGACTCTGCGCATCGATTGGCGCAATGAACTGCCTGGCAAGCACTTCCTGCCGATCGATCATCGTATTCATGGTGCCGAGGCGGACAATCCCGAGGTGCGTGCAATCGTGCACGTGCACGGCGCCTGCGTGCCGACGGATAGCGATGGCTATCCCGATGATTGGTACGTGCCTGGTCAATCCCGCCTGCACACTTACCCCAACAAGCAGGATGCTGCGGCGCTCTGGTATCACGATCATGCGATGGGCATCAATCGCCTGAATATTTACGCGGGCATGTTTGGCCTTTATCTGTTGCGTGACGAGCACGAACTATCGCTCGGGCTGCCGCATGGCGAACAGGAGATTCCGCTGGTATTGAGCGATCGCCTGCTCACCCATGACGCGCAGCTTTACTACCCGGTATCGGGCAACAGCCAGGCGCCGTGGGTGCCGGAAGTGTTCGGCAATGCCATGCTGATCAACGGCGCGTTGCTACCGTATCTCGACGTCGAACCACGCCGTTACCGCTTCCGCGTGCTCAATGCGGCCAATGCACGCTTCTTCAACCTCAAGCTGCGGGATGGGCGGCCTTTTCTGCAGATCGGCAGTGACCAGGGTTTGCTCGCCGCGCCTGTTACCCAGCGCAACCTCTTCGTCGCGCCGGGCGAACGTGCCGACCTTATCGTCGATTTCGCGCCGCTGGCGGGGCAGCAGATCGAATGGTTCAATGACGCGCTGCCGATCATGCAGATCCGCGTTGGCAGTGGGCGCGTGCGTGATACCAGCAAAGTGCCTGCCGTGCTGCGCGACCTGCCACGCATGCCTGAATCAGCCGCTGTACGCGAACGCTTGCTTACCCTCGATGCCTATCAGGATTGCGTGGCCGAGCCGATGCTGATGCTGCTCAATGGCAAGCGCTGGCACGAACCGGTGACGGAAAAGCCGGTGCTGGGCAGCACCGAGATCTGGAGCCTGGTCAACCTTACCGACGATTCGCATCCCATCCATTTGCACCTGGTGCGTTTCCAGATTCTGGATCGCCGGCCTTTCGATGGGGGTGAGTGGATGGATTCCCAGACTGTTCGTTATACGGGGCCTGCGCAAGCACCGTCAGCTGGTGAAGCCGGATGGAAGGATGTCGTGCAAGCGTGGCCAGGGATGATCACGCGCATCATCGTGCACTTTGATGGTTATGCAGGGCGTTACGCGTGGCATTGCCATTTGTTGGAGCATGAGGCGAACGAGATGATGCGGCCGTTTGAGGTGGTACCTGCGTAGGTTGGCGTTTGCACCCTGATATATCCCAACGTTTTTTGCCTTCGAATCGTCGTTCGTCGAAAGAAAATCAGTCTTGCCTCGACGTCATTCCGGCGAAGGCCGGAATCCATGCTTCGTACTGGCGATGGATTCCGGCCTTCGCCGGAATGACGACTCGCTCTGAAAAAGTATTAACAAGAACTGCGGCTCTTGCCGGAATGAAGGAAAAACGTGGGGTACATCAGGATTTTCATCCAACCTTGCGAGCTTTGCTTATTTGGTGGCGATATTCGCCAACTGCCCCGCATCCACTCGCAGCACCGGATAAGCCCCCACACGCTGTACCGTGTACCACGGCGATCGCATGAAGAAGAAGTCCAGCCGCTCCCTACCATTCGCCGCAAACGCCGGATCATCATGCAGCTTCTGCTCGAACTCCGCCTTCAGCTTTGGGTCCTTCGCCATCATGTCGCGAGCCAGCTTCTCCAGCACACGCGGCTCGCCGAATTCCTTGGCTTCAAAGATTGCATTGAGATAACCCCAGTGCAGCAGTGAATCCGGCGCCTGCGGTTCCAGCAATTCCATGGCGACGTTCGCGGCGCGCTGATTCATCGGCACAATCACCGAGCCGGCCGGCAGCGTCACTTCCACCGGGTGCGCGTGCAGCGTAAAGCTTTGCAGCATCAGATGCCCTTCAAACGGCTCGCTTGCCCATTGAGGTTGATCGATCTGATACGCGGTGGCTTCCACGTCTTTCATCGGATGGCCGATACGCCGATAGGCGATACCATGCGCATCCAATTTGTCGATGATGGTTTTCCATTCACCCGGTACGACGTAAGCAACCGGTGGCGTCGTCGATACGTCGGGCAACAGGCCGTTCCAGTTCTCGATGTGATAGGTGACAGGTTTGCTCGGGTCGTACTGAATCCAGGTGTCGTTGGAAATGTCGCTATGCGTTTGCGTAAAGGCATAGCCCTTCAGCTCGAACGGCGTCGATGTGGGATCGGGCTTGAAGGTCAGCGGTACGTGTGCGTGCACATCATTGGCGCGAGCGATAGTGTCGGCTTCGGCCCGGCTAGTAGCTGCCAGCAAGGCGGCGGGATCACGATCGATCTCGTCCAGCACGACACGCAGTAGGTCATAAACCGCATGTACGCGCACTGCGTAGGATTTCAGCATATGCGTTTCGATCAGCAACGCCGGGCGATTCTGCAAGGCTGCATAGCCGGTCGAGAAGCGCGGCCCGGAACCAAAGTTCTCGATACCTTTGCGTGGATCGCGGCCATCCTTGAATTCCAGATAGATAGACGCCAGATGGCCGAGGTTTTCATAAGCCGGTATGGCCTGTTCCACCATCAGCTTGTGCTGCCAGGTGGCGACCACCGGGTCGAGCTTGTGCGGGTCCTCGGTGTACCAAGTGAGGTCGTACTGGTAGTCCGCGCCGTCGGTGGTGTGCACGTCGATCAGGAAATCCGGCCGCCATGTCTGCCACAGCTTCAGCCACGCCAGCGTTTCCGGCGCATCGGCCTTGATGTAGTCGCGATTGAGATTGAGGTACTGCGCCTGGCCGCGAAAGCCCATGCTTTCCGGACCATTCTGGTTGATGCGATTGTAGGGCGAGCTGTATTCATGCCCATCCACGCTGTAGACCGGGATATAGACCAGCACCACGTGATCGAGCAGGTGCGGGTACTTGCCGGTGACAGCGATATCGCGCAACAGCATCAGGCCGGCATCCTTGCCTTCGATTTCGCCGGGATGGATGCCGGCCTGCACCAGCACGACAGGTTTATGTGCGGCACGCGCAGCGTCGGGAGTGAACGTGCCGTCGCTGCTCGCAATCACCGCCGTCATAGGACGGCCCTGTGGCGTGATGCCAAACGTTTCGAGCTTGAGCTTGCCCGGGGCGGCTTGCTGCAGATGTTGCAGATACGCCAGCGTCTGCGCGTAGCTGGGCGTGGTGCGGAACTGCGAGGCTTCCGCGGGTGTGATCCAGTTGCCTTGAGCGTCGGCGGCGTGCGTGCTCATGGCCATCGCGCCCAATAAAAATGCCAGCCCGGCGCGACGCATGCTCATGAATGGCTCTCGGTCGGCAAGGCAGTCGATGCTGCGGGCAAGGTATCCGGCGCCACTGCGCCGCCGGAAATAATGAAAGCCATGGCCTGGTCCATGGTCCAGTCGGTAGGTGTCAGCTCATCCAGGGGCACCACTTCCAGATAGCCGCCGGTGGGATTGGGTGTGGTTGGGATGTATACCGCCGCCATATCGCGACCGGTGCCTTCTTCCTGCATCACCCGCGTGACGAAGCCGACCACTTTCATGCCCTTGCGTGGAAAATCCACCAGCACAACGCGTTGCGCACCGCTGGGTTTGTTCTGCAGCACCGTCATCAACTTCTTGGTGCCGCCATAGATGGTCTGCACCAGCGGAATGCGCTGCAAAACACTATCGAACGCGTGCAACAGACGCTGACCGATCATGCGGTTGGCGAGGAAGCCGAGCAGATACAACGTGATCAAGGTGAGCAGCAACGCCAGTACGTAGGTCACCCAACCGTGGCTGAGTTGGTTGGCCGCCTGGGGCGATACCCAACCCAGCGCACCCACGAACGCAGCCACCAACGGCGCGCCCAGATCGGCCAGAAAGCCAACGATAAATTTGAAGACCAGCCAGGTCACCCACAGCGGCATGAAGGTAAGCAGGCCGGTGATGAGATAGCGTTTGAGGCGCAACGGGGGCATGAAGGGGGCTCGGGGCGGGGAGGGCGTCTTATTGTAGGGCTGATTGCCGGGCTGTGATTTTTTTGCGCGTGTCGCGAATAACAAGGTAACTACGGGGACAGGTCATGCGCGGACGGGAACAACAGCGGGCATTCGAGACATTGCTGCGGGAGCACCAGCGCATTGTGTTCAAGGTGGTGTCGGTATATGCCCGTCATCCGGAAGATCGCCGTGATTTGACGCAGGAAATTTGTGTGCAGTTGTGGCGCTCGTTTCCCCGCTTTGACGAGAAGCGCGCGCGGTTTTCAACCTGGATGTATCGGGTGGCGCTTAACGTCGCCATCTCTCAGATGCGCCGTCCATCACGGCAGGATGAGCGGTTTGAGAGGCTCGATCAGCAGCAAATCGATGCAGCAGGAGGCACGGTCGGCATATTCGAGCCGGATGAGCGCCTGGAAGTGTTGTATCGCTTTATCGATGAGCTCGACCCGCTCAATCGTGCGTTGATCCTGCTGTATCTGGAAGATCGCAGTTACGCGGAGATCGCCGAGATTCTCGGTATCAGCGAAACCAGCGTTGCTACCAAGATCAGCCGTATCAAACAGAAACTTCGTTATCAGATGACGGGCGCCATGCCTGTGGGAGCTTAATTATGGAGCTGGAAGACATGAAAGCCGCCTGGCAAGCGTTGAATCAACAGCTGGCGCGGCAGCAGGCGTTGAATACCCAGCTGTTCGTGGAAAGTCGGCTGGACAAAGTGCGCCACGGTTTGCGTCCCTTGATCGTAGGACAGTGGATCCAGTTCGCGTTCGGTGTGGTCTTCATGATATGGGGTATTGCGTTCTGGGTTGTGCGAACCGATGTGTTGCATTGGCTGGTCATAGGTGTACTGGTGCAACTGTTCGGCATGTCGATGCTGCTGGCTGCTGCACGCAATTTGCACCTGATCCAGCAAGTCGATTACGCCGCGCCTATCGTGGAGATCCAGCAGCGACTTGCTGCGTTGCGTGCGTGGCGCGTGAAGTTTGAAGCGCCTATCTTTGCAGCGATCGGTTCGTTTGCCTGGATTCCGCTGCTGCTGATGGACATCCAGCAAGATGCCGAGCCTGTTTCGTCAAAGTTTGATTTGCTTAAGGAGATGCCATCGCTGCTGCCCAACCTCGTTCTTTGCGGATGTGCTTCGCTCGTGCTGGTATTTATCGTTTACTGGCTGGTGCGCCGCGTTGGATATCGTCGCTGGCTCGAAAACAATTTCGCCGGTAAGAGCGTGCAGAGAGCAGAAGCCATGCTGGAGCAGATTGCGCAGTTCAAGCAGGAATAGCTGCGGGCCGCCGAAAGAACTTCGCCATCGTCATCGACTTGCCTGGCAACAACATGCTCAGCGATGCCTCGGTTTCAACCGCACATAAAGCTGCTTGCGCACTAACGCAACCACTTCACCTGTCGCTGTCTTGATCGGCACATCAAACCAGCGCAGCACTTTCTCGCCATTCGCAGCGGCAGCACGCAGTTCATTGAGCATGCCGGGTTCGAGCTTGAAATGCGCATAGACATCCTCACGGCCCGGTGCAACGAAATCGATGGTTCCTGCCTTGTCCCACACGAAGTGATCCTTGCCCAGGTGATGCAGGATCAGCAGCATCCAGAACGGATCGGCCATCGCAAACAAGCTGCCGCCAAACTGCGTACGCACGTAGTTCCGATTCCATGGCCGCAACCGCAACACCACTTGGGCTTCGGTGTAATCGTCATCCAGGCGCAATAGACGAATGCCACTGAATAGGAAGGGCGGCCACAGATTCAGAAGAAAGCGGAAGGTGGATGCGCGCATTGAGAGCTCCGGAAAGAAGCCCTCAATCTACCATACCTGTGCGTATGGAATGCTTTGAAGCCTTAGAACAACAGCGAAGCCATCCGTCGACGATAACGACCCACCAGTTCTGCATCGTCCAACGTATTAAATGCTGCAAGCAGACGCTTCTTCGCCTGACCTTCATTCCAATCGCGTGCTTTCTCAAGCATCAGCAACCAGTGCTCGAGGCCAGTAGCGGGATCGTTGCCGAGCAAGAGTCGCACGCCGAGCAAATCATGTGCTTCCCAATCCTGCGGATTGGCATGCACACGCTGCTGCAGCACTTCCATCGCCGGCGTGCCTTCAAGTGAGCGGGCCAGGTCGAGCTGGCTGCGCAGGCGTACGGCGCGGGTATCGGCGGCGAGGTTGGCGGGTAGGGCGTTGAGTTCGTTTTCGGCGGCGGCGGCGTGGCCGGCTTGGGCCAGGGCGATGGCCAGGTCGAGCTTGAGTTCGGGCTGGTTGGGGCTAGCGGCAATTTCTTGCTGCAGGCGGTTGATGGCCTCTTCCGGCGATTCGGGGGCGAGGTCTTCCAGTACTTCTGCTTCTTCTTCGAGCTCGCCTTCCAGCGGCTGCACGTGGCGTGACAGGAACTGGCGCAACTGGCCTTCGGGCAGGGCGCCGGCGAAGCCGTCGAGGATCTGTCCGTCTTTCACCAAGATGACAGTAGGAATGCTGCGAATGCCGAAGATGCCGGCCAGTTCCTGGTTCTTGTCGACGTCAACCTTGCCCAGGCGGAAGGCGCCGTTGTATTCGACGGCAAGCTTTTCCAGCATCGGGCCCAGCGACTTGCAGGGACCGCACCATTCGGCCCAGAAATCCACCAGCACGGGCGTCGTGAGCGAGGCTTGCAGCACCTCGGTTTCGAAGTTGGCCTGATCGACGTCGAAGATGTGCGGGGAGACGGCGGCGTTCACAGTGGACTCCAAGGATTAATCCGAGCAAATCGGGGCGGCGCGCAGCATATCAAGAGCAGGCGCATTTGCCCCGGATTTGCGAGAATCCCATGCATGAGCACCACGCCCCCCGTCAATGTGGAACACGCGCACAAGGCGATCACGTCGGATCTGCTGATCTGCGAGCACTGCGACACGGTCTACCGCCGCCGGCCATTGGCACGTGGCGACGTGGCGCGCTGTGCGCGTTGCCACGCGGTATTGGAGCGCCATCAGCGCATCGGCCTGAATGCGATGTTCGCGCTGGTGATCACGGTGATGGTGGTGTTCGTGCAGGCGAACGTGTGGCCGATCATCACGCTTGGGCTAAACGGTACGGAGATCCATGCCACGCTGTGGGGCATCATCATCATGATGTGGAAGGATCACTCGCAGGTGGTGTCGGTGCTGGCGGCGGCTACGCTGTTTTTCTTTCCGCTGTGCAAGATGCTGGTGCTGGGCTGGTTGCTGGTCTATGGCCGCAAGGGGCAGCGCGCCCCCGGCTTCAGGCCGTTGATGGTGACGCTCCACTACATCGGTCCCTGGACCATGAGCGAGGTGTTCGTGCTTGGCATATTGGTGTCCATCGTCAAGGCACAGCTGTACTTCGACGTCACGCCTGACATCGGCGTGTTTGCCTATGCGGGACTGGCGATACTGATCACTGTTTTCTCCAGCATCGATATGCGCCAGTTGTGGGACAAGATTCCCGAGTCGTCGACATGAGTGCACTCCCTCGCGCGCGCGAACTCGGGTTGATCAGTTGCCACGTGTGCGGTCTGGTCTGCCGGGACAATCAGTTGGAAGACCCCGCCTGCCCACGCTGCAGCAGCGCGTTGCATCGGCGCAAACCCTACAGTTGTGCGCGCACCTGGGCGCTGCTGATTGCTGCCTTCCTCTTGTACATTCCCGCCAACGTGTTGCCGATCATGCGCACGGTCAGCCTGGGCGATGTGGACGACAACACCATTCTCAGCGGCGTGATCGAGCTGTGGCAGAAAGGTTCGCCGGATCTGGCGATGATCGTGTTCACCGCCAGCATCCTGGTGCCGATGACGAAGTTCCTGGTGATAAGCACTTTGCTGTTGAGCTCGCAGCGGGGTACGCCCTGGGCGCGCCGTCAACGGGCCATGTTGTACCGGTTGGTAGAGTTCATCGGCTACTGGTCCATGCTGGATGTGTTTGTGGTGGCCTTGCTGACGGCGCTGGTGCAGTTCGGCTTCTTCAGCGAAGTGGAGCCATTGCCCGGAGTGGTGTATTTCGGCCTCACCGTGGTACTTACCATGCTGGCCTCACAGAGTTTCGACCCCCGCCTGATATGGGATTGCCAGGACCAAGATGACTGACCAGAACCCTCTCAACGTTGGCGGCAACTTGCCCGAACCGGTGGTCAAGCACCGTCGCGTCAACGCGTCGTGGATCTGGCTGGTACCGGCGGTAGCGGCGTTGATCGGCCTGTCGCTGGTGATCAACGCATGGCGGCAACAGGGCCCCACCATCAATATCAGCTTCCAGACCGCGCAGGGCCTGGAATCGGGCAAGACGGTGGTGAAGTACAAGGATGTGGTGATCGGCAAGGTTGTCGGCATTCGCCTGAGCCAGGATCACAGCAAGGTGATCGTGAAGGTGGATCTGGAAAAGAGCGCCGGCGATATCGCGGTGTCCGATTCGCGTTTCTGGGTGGTGCGTCCGCGCATCGGGCTGGGTGGTGTGTCGGGTATCGATACACTGTTGTCGGGCTCCTTCATTGGCGTGGACGTGGGCAAGTCCACGCAGACGCAGACGGATTTTGTTGGCCAGGAAACCCCGCCTTCGGTGCTGCACGACTCGCGCGGCAAGAGCTTTACCTTGCACTCCGGCGACCTGGGTTCGCTGGATATCGGCTCGCCGGTGTATTACCGCCGCATCCAGGTCGGCCGCGTGGCGTCGTACAAGCTGGATGACAATGGCAAGGGCGTCACCATGAAGATCTTCGTGGACAGCCCTTACGATAAATTTGTGAGCAATGAGTCGCGCTTCTGGAACGCCAGCGGTGTGGACGTGACCATTAGCGCGGACGGTCTGAAGCTCAACACCCAATCGCTGGCCACGGTGCTGGCAGGCGGTGTGGCCTTCAACGATGCACCCGGTCCGCATCCGAATGAGAAGGAGGCCGACGAGAACGCCACGTTTACGCTGTTCGATACCGAGTCCAATGCGATGGCACCACCGGATGGCGAGCCGCGTTACATCGTGATGCGTTTCGACCAGCCGCTGCGCGGCCTGGCCGTAGGGGCACCGGTGGAGTTCCGCGGCATCAATTTCGGCAGTGTCGTATCGGTTCGCATGGATTACGACGAAAAGACCGGCCACTTCCCGATCTATGTGGGTGCCGTGGTCTACCCCGATCGCCTTGGCCGCGCGCACAAGAAACTGGCCGAGATCGCCAAGTCCAAGGGCGACAACGACTACATGTCGTACCTGATCGGTGGCCTGGTGGCGCATGGCCTGCGTGCGGAAGCCAAGACGGGCAATCTGCTCACCGGGCAGCTCTATATTTCGATGGATATGGTGCCGAACGCACCGAAGATTGCGTACAACCCCAACGCGCGTCCGCTGGAAATTCCCACGGTGCCGGGTAGCCTCGACAAGTTGCAGGAGCAGATGGGACAGATCGTCGACAAGCTCAGCAAGATCCCGTTCGATGCCATCGGCAACAACCTCAATCACACGCTGGCCGATCTCGATAGCACCATCAAGCAGGTCAATGGCAATGTGCTGCCGGCGTTCCAGGAGACGCTCAAGGGCGCCAACCGGACGCTGAGTACGGCGAACCAGACGCTGGGCACGGCCAACAGTGCGCTGTCACCCGACTCGCCGCTGCAACAGAACCTTGCCGGCACCCTGCAGGAACTGCAGCGCATGGCTCGTTCACTGCGTACCTTGACCGACTACTTGAACGCCCAGCCCAGTTCATTGATCCGCGGACGCAGCAAGGACGCACCGCTGCCCGATAACGGCACGCCCACCGCCCAGCCGCAGCAAGGGAGCAAGCCATGATTCGTATGCGACACGTCACTGCGGCACTGGGTGCAATAGCGCTGGCGGCTTGCGCCTCGGCACCTGTGAATTACTACACGTTGATTCCGGCGCCGAGTGGTGAACAGGCCCAATCCCCCGTGACGCCCGCGGATTACCAGTTCGAGCTGATGCCGATAGGCATCCCGGCGCAGGACGATGTGCCGCAGCTCGTGGTACGCCAGGGTGGTCAGGCAGTGGCTTTGCTCAACGGTGAACGTTGGGTCGCGCCGCTGGCAGATGAAGTGCGTGGTGCCTTGGCGGTGGAGCTGGTGCGACGTACCCAGGCTCAGGACATCAGCGGCACCACCCCCACGCAAGGCAAGCGAGTTTTGCGTATCAAAGTCGACCTGCGCCGCTTCGACTCCTCGCCTGGCAACTACGCACTGATCGAAGCTACCTGGACGATTCGCGAACTCGGCAGCCAGGCCGTACTCACCTGCAGCAGCCGCATCAACGAAAGCGCGGGGCAGGGCTACGCCGGACTGGTGGCTGGGCATCAACAGGCGTTGGCGACACTTGCTGGGCAGATCGCGAGCGTGGCACCGGCTATGGCCGATGGGCGCATGCCGGCCTGTCCTGCTGGGTGATGCTTTGCAGGAAACTTAAGATTGCCCAGGATCAAGTCCTGGGTAACCCAACTTGCGACTGAAAGTGCGCGGGAGCGGTGTTTCAATCGCGCAGATAGAACTGCATCATCCAGCGACGAAATGCGGCAATGTGCATTTCACCTTGCATAAGTTTCGGATCATTGACATGACGTCGATGGTTCCAGATTCGGAAATCTTTTCGTATCTCCTTTACGGTCAACCAGTGCATGAGTGCTCCCACCAATGCCTGGGGCGGCCAACGCAGCACGCGTGGTAGCGCATCGAGCCACCTCACGTGAGTGCTGTCCAGCAGTGTGTATGTCCACTTTAGAGGCGCGATGGGCGTTCCGAATGAATACGATTTCATGAACAGGCCCCATGCAGGCAGTTCACTTTCGGCATAGGCACACCCAACGCCGTAGTTGATCATTCGCACTTTGATCTGCCATCCGAACCAGGATGCTGTCAGATTGACTTCCATCTGGTGTTGCCTGATTTCATGAGACATCGCGACATCGGTCAGATGGTGTACCTGCATGAAATGCGTCGCGTCAGCGGTATTTTCTGGGCCGTAATACGAATAACCCTTCAATTCAAAGCAGGCCTCTTGCGCAGCAGAGAACCCAGCCATGTTGCTGTCCGGTACCTCCCAATCTGGCGCTTTTCCCTTGTTATGGCGCCACACCAACACAGCGCCTGCGCGTTCTTGCACAAGCCATTCATCCAGTTTCGCCCGCGGCGGCGTTCGGCTACGGCCCGCACCTATACAGACGCCGTTCGGCCCGAACACCAGGCCGTGAAACGGGCATACAAGATTTTCACCGTCAACCTTTCCGCCGTAACCGAAATGAGCTCCAAGGTGCGGGCAGTGGGGTTCGATCACACGTACTCGCCCGGAACGTGTTCTGTACACGAGCAACTCATTGCCCATAAAAGCTACGGTGCGCAGCCTGCCGGGCTTGAGGCTGCTGCTTAGGCATACCGCAAACCAGCCGTTGGGATAAAGCATTGGATCAGCATTCCCCCTATCTGGCCTAGTCATATGCATTGCTTTGCCTGCGCTTGAATGTGCATGACCGCTGCAGCGATCGGGTCTAATCGCCGCGAAGTGAAAGCCTTGTGTTTAAAGCTGGTCTGGTCTGTAGAGCTATTCCATACAGCCAAGGTCATTGCCAGGCATTTGCGCCAACTCAGGAAAAAGCCAAAAGGGAAGCAGGCGGGCAGTCAAGGGAAGGGGGGCGTAAATCCTTGACCCGCAGACCCAAGCCAGGCCTCATTTCTGCTAGTCTGCCGGGTCCCACGCAGCGCATGGGCGATGGACGCCTGCGCTGCCGAATACGCATCAACGGCGCCGGATCATGCAGGACAACCAAGACCAGGGTTCACCCAACGACTACAGCCCGCAAGCGGTGGAAGCCGCTGCGCAGCAGTATTGGACCGCGCAGCGCGCGTACGAGGTGAAGGAGGATCCCTCCCGCCCGAAGTTCTACTGCCTGGCCATGCTGCCGTACCCCTCCGGCGCGTTGCACATGGGGCATGTGCGCAACTACACCATCGGCGACGTGATCAGCCGCTACCAGCGCATGAACGGCAAGAACGTGCTGCAGCCGATGGGCTGGGATGCATTCGGCCTGCCGGCGGAAAATGCGGCGATCAAGAACAACACCGCGCCGGCTACGTGGACATACAAGAACATCGACCACATGCGCGACCAGCTCAAGTCGCTGGGCTACGCCATCGACTGGTCGCGCGAGTTTGCCACCTGCCGGCCGGACTACTACCGCTGGGAACAGCTGATGTTCACCCGGCTGATGCAGAAAGGTTTGGCCTACCGCAAGAACGCAGTGGTGAACTGGGACCCGGTCGACCACACCGTGCTGGCCAATGAGCAGGTGATCGACGGCCGCGGCTGGCGCTCCGGCGCGCTGGTGGAAAAGCGCGAGATTCCGCAGTGGTTCCTGAAGATCACCGACTACGCGCAGGAACTGCTAGACGGCCTGGACACCCTGCCTGGTTGGCCGGATGCGGTGAAGACCATGCAGCGCAACTGGATCGGCCGCAGCGAAGGTGTGGACATCCACTTCGCGGTGGAAGGCGAGGTGGAACCGCTGACGGTGTTCACCACGCGTCCCGATACCTTGATGGGCGTCACCTTCGTCTCGATCGCCGGCGAGCATCCGCTGGCGCAGAAGGCTGCTGGCACCAATGCGCCATTGGCTGCATTCCTTGATGAATTGCGCCATGGCGGCGTGTCCGAGGCCGAACTGGAAACGCAGGAAAAGCGCGGCATGGCCACCGGCCTGTTCGCGATCCATCCGGTCACCGGCGATAAGGTGCCGGTGTGGGTGGCCAACTTCGTGCTGATGGGTTATGGCACCGGCGCGGTGATGGCCGTGCCCGGTCACGACGAACGTGATTTCGAGTTCGCGCACAAATACAACTTGCCGATCAAGCAGGTGGTTGCGGTGAGCGGCGATGATGCCGCCTACGATCCGCAGCACTGGAAAGAGTGGTACTCGGACAAGACGCGCGCCGATATGCGCGTGATCAACTCCGGTGACATGGACGGCAAGAATTACCACGACGCTTTCGACTTCATCGCCGGCAAACTGGAAGCGGCCGGCAAGGGCCATCGCCGTGTCAACTGGCGTCTGCGTGATTGGGGCGTAAGCCGCCAGCGCTATTGGGGCTGCCCGATTCCGGTGATCTACTGCGCCAAGTGCGGTGCGTTGCCGGTGCCGGAAGACCAGTTGCCGGTCGTGCTGCCGGAAGATGTGGCGTTCTCCGGCGTGCAGTCGCCGATCAAGGCCGACCCCGAGTGGCGCAAAACCACCTGTCCGCAGTGTGGTGGCGCGGCGGAGCGCGAAACCGACACCTTCGATACCTTCATGGAATCGAGCTGGTATTACGCGCGCTACACCAGCCCCGGCGCAAATGGCCTGGTGGATGAACGCGCCAACTACTGGTTGCCGGTAGACCAATACATCGGCGGTATCGAGCACGCGATCCTGCATCTGCTGTACTTCCGCTTCTATCACAAGCTGATGCGCGATGCGGGGCTGGTGAAGTCGGACGAGCCGGCGACCAATCTGCTGTGCCAGGGCATGGTGATTGCGGAAACCTTTTATCGCGAAAATGCGAATGGTTCGAAGGACTGGATCAACCCCGCCGACGTGGAAATCCAGCGCGATGAAAAAGCGCGCGTGATCGGTGCGGTGCTGAAAGCCGACGGCAAGGCGGTGCTGATCGGCGGCACCGAGAAGATGTCCAAGTCCAAGAACAACGGCGTCGATCCACAGGTGATGGTGGAGAAATTCGGCGCCGACACCGTGCGCCTGTTCTCCATGTTCGCCGCGCCGCCGGAGCAGTCGCTGGAATGGAGCGAGGCCGGCGTGGAAGGCATGGCGCGCTTCCTGCGCCGCTTCTGGCGCGAGGTGATCACGCACGTCGGTCAGCCGGATCATCCGGAAGTCGATCCCTCCAAGCTGGATGTCGGCCAGAAAGCGCTGCGCCGCCAGTTGCACGAAGCCATCCAGAAGGTCAGCGACGACTTCGGCCGCCGCCATGCCTTCAACACCGCCATTGCCGCGCTGATGGAACTGCTCAACGCGCTCGGCAAGTTCACCGACCAGAGCGAACAGGGCCGTGCTGTGCGCCACGAGGCGCTGGAAGCCATGGTGCTGCTGCTCAACCCGGTCGTGCCGCATGTCAGCCACACCTTGTGGCAGGCATTGGGCCATCCGCAGGCCGTGCTGGATGACCAGCCGTGGCCGAAGGTCGACCCCGCCGCGCTGGTGCGCGATTCGCTGACCCTGGCCGTTCAGGTGAACGGCAAGCTGCGCGGCACCATTGAGGTGGCCGCCAACGCGCCGAAGGAAGAAGCCGAAGCGCTGGCGCGCGCGCATTCCAATGTGGCAGCCTTTCTGGAAGGGCAAACGGTGCGCAAGGTGATCGTGGTGCCTGGCAAGATCGTCAACATCGTCGCAGGATGAGTTCATGAACCGCATGCTGAAACTGATCGTGCTGCTGCTGCCCGTGCTCGCACTTGCGGGATGCGGTTTCCACCTGCGTGGCAGCGCGGCCTTGCCCCAGGGCATGCAACGCCTGCACTTGACGGTCGGCGGCGGCGGCGATTTCCAGCGCAAGCTGGCGCGCGCCTTGCTCGCCTCCAACGTCACGCTGGAAGACAAGCCCGGCCCTGGCATTGCCGAATTGCACGTGCCGGCGCAGAACTTCACGGTGCAATCGCTCACCATCAACGGCGCCGCGCAGGTGACGGAATTTGCGGTGCGCTTCCACGTGGTGTTCACGGCGACGGATCCCAACGGCAAGGTCATCGCGCCGGATCAAACCATCGATCTGCAACGTGAATTCAGCTACGACGCCAGCCAGCCGGTGGGTACGCAATCGCAGATGGAACAGATCCAGGGCAGTCTGACCGACGACGCCATCCAGGCCGTGCTGTTCCGACTGCAGGCGATTGCGAAGAACGGCGAAACGGCGGCCGCGAAAGCCGTCGGTCCGTTGCCGGCCAACGCAAGCACCACGCAGAAACCGCCGGAATACATGCCGACACCGATCGGCGATTAAGCAGGCTCCGATATGCCGCTCAATCACATCCAGTGGCAGAAGGCGCTGGCTGCGGATCACCTCAGTCCCGTCTATCTGCTGGCCGGCGAGGAATTGCTGGTGCTGGAAGCCGCCGATGCCTTGCGTGCACAGGCGCGCAAGCTCGGTTATAGCGAGCGTCAGGTACTCGATGTGGGCGCGCATTTCGATTGGGACGATCTGGCGCGTTCGGCAGCGGGCATGTCGCTGTTTGCGACACGCCGCCTGCTCGATCTGCGCTTGCCCACCGGCCGCCCTGGCGTGGAAGGTGCCAAGGCCATCACCGAGTTCTGTCGCAATCCGCCACCGGATGTGAGTCTGCTGATCACTGCCGTGGAATGGAGCAACAAGCACGAAGGCGCGTGGACCAAACAGATCGACAGCGCCGGCAGTGTGGTGATCTTCAACGCACCGCGCCCGAACGAGTGGGAGGCATGGATCGGCGCACGCCTCGCTTCGCGTGGCCTTACCGCCACGTCCGATGCGGTGGCCCTGCTGGCCGAACGCGTGGAAGGCAATCTGCTTGCCGCCGCGCAGGAAATCGACAAGCTGGTGATGCTGCATGGGCAAGGCAAGATCGATGCGGCGGAGATGGAAAGCCTCGTCGCCGACAGTGCCCGCTATGACGTTTTCAAGTTGACGGATGCCGCGCTGGGCGGTGAAGGTGCGCGTGCGTTGCGCATCCTCGATGGCTTGCATGCGGAAGGCGACGAGTTGATCGCGTTGATGGGCTGGCTGGTGAATCAGTTGCAGTTGGCGCTGCGTCTGGCCAATGCACACGACTTCGGTGCGCAGGCGCGCGCGGAACGTCTATGGCCAGCGCGCGAGCAACTGTTCCGCAAGGCGTTGCGCCGTGCGCCGCGCGAGCATTGGATGCAATGCCTGGCGCGGGCGGCGCGCATCGATCGCATGGCCAAAGGACGCGAGGGCGGTGACGCCTGGTTGGAAACGCAGCGACTGATTGCTGCGATGGCCGAGCCGCGTGCTGCGCAAGCGTTGATATAAGCGAGACACAAGCATGAAACCGCTGGCCCTCTTTGGCGGCACCTTCGATCCGATCCACATCGGCCATCTCAGCGTCGCCTGGGAAGCTTCCGAACTGCTCGATGCGGAAGTGCGACTGATGCCAGCCAACGTGCCGCCGCATCGCCCGGCACCGACAGCCAGCGCGACGCAGCGCGTGGAAATGCTGCGTGCTGCTTTGCGCGGTCAGTCGCGCCTTACGCTCGACACGCGCGAGCTGGAGCGCAGTGGTCCGTCCTACACCTACGACACGTTGGAAGAACTGCGCCGTGAAGCCGGTGAACGGCCGCTGGTGTTACTGCTTGGTGCGGATGCGTTTGCAGGCTTGCGTAGCTGGCATCGCTGGCGTGAGTTGTTCAACGTCACGCATATCGGCGTGATTAATCGCCCCGGCATTGATGCATGCGTTCCGGCGGAAGTCGAGCGTGCGGTGGCGGCGCGGCGTACGGATGATCCTGAGGTGATCCGTTCTCAGGCGGCGGGGAAGGTGATCGAGTTGGCGGTGACGCCGCTGGAAGTGTCTGCCACGCGCATTCGCGAGTTGCTGGCGGCGGGACGTGATCCGCGATACCTGCTGCCAGCGGGGTTGTTCGATGATGCGGCGCTGTTGGCGCCGTATCGAGCTCCGTAGGTTGGGGTGCAAACCCCAACATTGCCATATCGATCAGCACCGTGATGTTGGGGTTTACACCCCAACCTACGCATGACGCTGAGTTAACCATCACGCGGGATTCGCTTCTTACTTCAGCCCTCTCCTCGAAAGGGAGAGGGACTGTGGTCAGCAAGCTTCAACCCGCAAACGCCACAAACCGCATTGCCACCGAATTCATGCAATAACGCAACCCGGTCGGCTGCGGACCATCATCGAACACGTGTCCAAGGTGGCCGTCGCAGCCCGCGCAGCTCACTGCGATGCGTTCCATGCCATAGCTGGTATCGCGGATCTCGATCACGTTGCGCTTGGCAATCGGCTGCCAGAAACTCGGCCAACCGGTGCCGGAATCAAATTGCGTGTTGGCATTGAACAATGCCGTGTCACAACCGGCGCAGCGATACATGCCTTTGTGGTTCGGCTTTTCGTGCGGGCCGCTGAAGGCCATTTCCGTACCGGCACGGCGGAGCACATTGAAGGCAGCGGGAGAAAGACGTTGCTGCCATTGCGCATCGGTCAGCACGAGCTTGCGTACATCGCACAGGCCGAGATCGCGGCCGTCCTCATCTGCAAAACATTCGAGCTGCAGCACTTGAAGCGGAGCGGCTGCCATCGGTGTTGCTGCTGCCATAGCGTTACCTCCTTTGCGACCCATCAAGCGTGCGGCTGTCACGGCGCCAAGTGCCACCGCGGCGCCACCTCCAAACAAGGCGAACAGGAATCGCCGGCGATCCATCGCCTTGTCGTCGAATGCGGATGTCATGCCAGTCTCCTGTGAGGGATTCAGCCGAACGTGAACGCGTAGACGTGTACGCCCGGATCGAGAAAGGTGATTTCGAACACGCGCTCGCCGGTGCCATGCGCTTGGCGTACGAGCTGATACAGACGCTGTCCGTTGATGACGCCGTTGCCATCGGCGTCGATGTCCGTGCCGTGATCGTCGCCCGGTGCTTTGCCGTCGAGCGTGACCCGGAAACGGATCGGCTTGCCGTTTTCGCCGGGGCCGAGCACCAGGTGCAGATCGCGGCCGCGGAAGCGATAGACGACGCTGCCATTCGGTTTGTCGAGCGTGGCTTGCTGGGCTTGCACTGTCCACGTGCCATTCAAAGCCCATTGATTGGCAGTGAGCGTATCCGGTGCGCGGTAGTGCCAGCTGTCGCCGTGCGCAATCTGGCCGCCGGCAAAACCTTCGCTGCGCGCATAGCCCACGTAGGTTTCCGGTGAGCGATACATGTCGCCCGAACCTGCTGCTTCCGCACCGGAGGCACCCGGTTGCACGTAGCCGCCCGGCAGATTCTTGTAGCCCGCGTCGCTCAGCAGGCGGCGGATCATGTCTTCGCTGCCGGTGTAATCACCTTCGCCGAAATGATGCGCACGGATCTGCCCATGCGCATCGACAAAGTAATGTGCCGGCCAATATTCGTTGTTGAAGCCTTTCCAGATCGCGTAGTCGTTATCCATCGCCACCGGATAGGTGATGTGGAAATCCTTGATCGCCTTGGCAACGTTGGCGGGATCTTTCTCGAAGGCGAATTCCGGCGAATGCACGCCGATCACCACCAGCCCGTGATCGCGGTATTTCTGCGCCCACGCATTCACGTATGGCAGCGAGCGGATGCAGTTGATGCAGGAATACGTCCAGAAATCGACCAGCACCACCTTGCCGCGCAAGGTTTCGGGCGAGAGTGGCGCGCTGTTGAACCACTGCGTGGCGCCGGATAGCGAAGGCAGTTCGCCTTCCACCGGGAGTGACTGACCTGCCTTGGGTGCGGGTGCGGCTTGCACCGGGGCCGGGCTTACGGCGTCGATCAACTTCTGCTCGATACCTCCCGTGCTGGCCAGCGAAACACGCGTCAGCACACCCGTATCGGCGCCCAAAGCGATGACCGCCACACCGGCCAACACCAGCGCGCCCAAGGCACGGCGCAGCCATTCGCCGGCTCCGAGCGAGCGCTTCATCAGCGCGAACACGCGACCGCCAACAAGCAAGGCTAACGCGAGCGACACGGCCGCGCCGGCAGCGTAAGTAAGCAGCAAGAGCGTTGTTTCCACGCTGGCGCCTTGCAACGCCGCGCCGGTCAGCAGCAAGCCGAGAATGGGCCCGGCACACGGCGCCCACAGCAAGCCAGTGGCGACGCCCAGCCCCGCGGCAGACCACGGTGAATCCTGCTTGGCATCTGCTTTTTCGGTCAGCCGATTGCCGAGCGTGACGAACGGGCGGCTGATCCACTCGGCAAAATGTGGCAGCAACAAGGTCAAGCCAAGCACGGCGAGCACCGCCAATGCGATGTAGCGCCCATATTGATTCGCATGCACGGCCCAGCCGCCACCCACTGCCGCCAAGGTGGCGACCAACGCAAACGTGACGGCCATGGCGATCAGCATCGGTAAACCGTTGCGCGCGAAGGGGCGATCCGCACGTGCGAACACGAACGGCAGCACCGGCAAGATGCAGGGACTGAGGATGGTGACGATGCCGCCGAAGAAGGCAAGGATCAGCAGAAGCATGATGGGCTCGCGTGTCTTGTTCTGACAGGGTATTCGTTGCGCAGGTTTGTGGGTTACATCCTCGTAGGCAGGTAACCAAAGCGTTATGACGTTCGAATCACCTCATGTAACCCCACATGCTTGCAGGCCATGCCCGCTACCTCATCCTTGACCTTTGACGGCCCATGGGTCCTACTACGCCAGCCTTCGCCGAGGAGGCTGATTAGCGACAAGGCCGTGCCCACCGACACCCCAAGTGCCAGCGAACAGGCTGACCAGCAACGGTCCGCATGGATGGCCGCCGCGCAAGCGGGCGACCAGCGCGCCTACACGCGCGTGCTGAACGATTCGGTGGCGCTGATCCGCGCGGTGGCGAGAAGGCAGGGCGTAGCGGTAGATACGCTGGATGACGTGGTGCAGGAAACCCTGCTGACCGTGCATCGCGTGCGGCATACCTTCGATCCCATGCGTTCCTACGATGCATGGCTGTCGGCCATTGCTGCACGCCGCGCCATCGATGTGCTGCGCAGCCATGGGCGCCGCGAGCAGCGCGAAGTGCACGACGAATTTGCCTTCGACATGCATGCTGACCGCGATGACGCCAGCGCCGGTGCCGAGCGCGTGCAGGAGGCGCAGCGCCTGCGCAAAGCGATCAAAACCCTGTCGCCTGGACAGCGCGAGGCGGTGGAACAACTGGGTCTGAAGGAGCACTCGCTGGCCGAGGCTGCCGAACGCACAGGGCGCAATACCGGCGCGTTGAAAGTCAACTTGCATCGCGCTTTGAAAACGCTGCGCGATCGTCTGAATGGAGACTCCTGAACGCAATGTCCGACGCAGCACGCCATGAAGCCTTGATCGACGCGCTTGGCGCGGAGCTGACGCCCGTGCGGCGTCTGCTGCCGCCGTGGCGGCGTGCGCTCGGCTGGCTGCTGGTGGTGTCGGCCATTGCCGCGGTGCTGCTCATGCGTTATGGCTGCAGCACCATGTTGCATCGCTGGGATGCGGCGCCCGATCTGGGCGTGGCGGCGTGCGGTGGCGTGATCACGGCGATCACCGCGGCGCTTGCGTCGTTCGTGCTGGCGGTACCCGGACGCTCCCTCAAATGGGCCTGGTTGCCGGTGCCCAGTGCCTTGCTCTGGATCGGCGCCAGCGGCATGGGCTGCCTGCGTGCCCACATACCGGGCATGCCGGTGATGGATCTGCGTGGTGCGAACGACTGCCTGATCTTCATCATCAGTTTTTCGATTCCGCTGTCCGGCCTGATGATCTGGCTGATTCGGCGCGCTTGCCCGTTGCGTCCGGTCCTTACCGCCGTGCTGGTGGGGCTGGCTAGTGCAGCAGCCTCGGCGAGCTTGCTGGAAATCTGTCATAACTTCGATGCCACGGCCTCGGATCTGATGATGCACGCGGTGGCGGTGGCGATTGTGGTTGGCGCGAATGCCGCGATGGGCGGGCGGTTGTTATTGAAAGGGTTTTCTCAGCGGTAGCAACGCTTGTTTCCCTGTTCGATGGTTACATGCCCATGGCGACACGCGTGACACCGTCGCGTCGCAGGTTTCGGTAGCGGGCAAGCGCCCATAACGGGAAAAATTTAGGGTAGCCGTGATAGCGCAGATAAATGACGCGCGGAATGCCGGTGCCGGTGACGGACGCGTCCTCCCATAGATCGTCCTGGCCCTGTGTAGCCAATAGATAGGAAATGCCGCTGGCAACGGCGGGATGGCTGACTTGGCCTGCGGCCATCAGTCCAAGCAATGCCCAGGCCGTTTGTGACGCCGTGCTCGAGGCCTGCGCAAAATGGCGAGAGTCGTACTCGTAGCTGGCGCAGCTCTCGCCCCAACCCCCGTCCTCGTTCTGGGTGGCTATCAGCCATTGCACTGCCCGTTGCAAGCGTGGGCTGTCATGCGCCACACCGGCGGCGTTCAAGGCGCAAAGGGCTAGCCAGGTGCCGTAGATGTAATTGACGCCCCAGCGGCCATACCAGTTTCCATTGGGTTGTTGTTTCCGCCACAGGTAATCGATTGCGCGATTAGCGGGCTTGCTGTTGGCCGGTAATTGGCCAAGCTGGGAGAGCAGAGATAAGCACCGGGACGATACATCTGCCGTAGGTGGGTCGGTCATGGCGCCGTGATCGGAGAACGGGATGCTATCCAGATAGCTGTGTGTGTTTTCTGCCTCGAAGGCACCCCAGCCCCCGTTATGGCATTGCATGCCCATGATCCATTCCAGGCTGCGTACCACGGCTTCCCGATAGGCTTCGCCGTGGGTGGACTTGTCCGCGCGGTCCATCGCCGCGGCGACGGTGGCGGTATCGTCGACATCGGGGTAATGGACATTGGCGTATTGAAACGCCCAGCCGCCGGGTCGTACGTTCGGTCGGCATGTTGCCCAATCGCCACGTACGTCCAGAATCTGGTGCTGACGCAACCAGTCAAGTCCGCGCATGGCTGCCGCCTGGGCGACGGGCGTGCCTGCTTCAAGCAGGGCATGCGCGATGAATGCCGTATCCCATACCGGCGATCGGGAAGCCTGGCAATACGCCTCGCGATCACCTATGGCCAGGAAATGCTCCACCGCCTGGCGCGCCATCGCAGGCAAAGGATGATTTCGTGGGTAACCCAGCGCGTCGTACATCATGACCACCATGGCTGCGGCGGCAAAAATGCCCCCTAGTCCTTCTTCGCCATCCAGCCGTTCGCCGACGAAAGCCACCGCGCTGTCGATGGCGCGCTGTCGGTTGTGCTTTGGAAATAGATGTTCCATTGCCCTGAGCATGGCATCGAGGCTACGAAAAAGCGCAAACAGCCCGGCGCTTTGGTGCGGTGTGCGTGGCAGCAAATGCAAGCTGGACGGCGCGACATTGAACAGTTCGTCGATCCCGACCTTGTATGCGTTTCTGGCTTGAGGTCGTTTGGCATTCACGACAAGCAGCGGCACCAGGAAGGAGCGCGCAACCGGCGACATTTTCCACAAATGCAACGGAAACCATGCCGGCAATTGCATGATCTCCACGGGCATCATCGGCACAGCCCGCCACGGAACGATGCCATGCAAGGCGAGCAGCGTGCGTGTGAACACGTTCGATGCCTCGGCGCCTCCATGCGAGAGAATGGCGCGCCGGGCGCGCTGCATGGGCTCGCTGTCTTCAGCCTCGCCCATGATCTTGAGCGCGTAATAGGCTTTGGCGCTGCTGCTTATGTTGATTGGACCACCGGTATACAGCGGCCAGCCGCCGTCCGCGAGTTGCCTGCGGTGAAGATAACGCGCGATCTTTTGATGCAGTTCGAGCTTGGGCGCTTCGCCCAGGTAATGCGTAAGCATGACGTATTCGGCGGTGCCGCTGGCGTCGGTTTCCAGCTCGTAAACCCAGTGGCCGTCCGGCTGCTGTGCGTTCATCAGGCTTTGCGCCGCGCGATCGATGGCGTTTTCAATCGAGAAAAGATGTCCCGTATCCGCCTTCCGTTGCCCATGCGGAGTGCTATGTGTAGCGGACGCAGCGGTGGACGTCTGAGTATCCAATCCCAGCCCCATACCGAATTCGCTTCTTGGGGCGCATAGATATGAAGGGCGCCCTGTAAATGGTTTGTCTGGATGCTGTGAACCGGCAGAGAATCATTCCAGTGGTGTGATCCAGGCGGCGAAAGTCGGTTTTTGCGCTACGCCACGCGGGTTCGAACTGGCGTCCGACATCATCATCCCAGATGTTCGCGAGACGGCCTCTGGGGTGCTTGTCAGTCTGGCCGACCACAGAGCGCTTGACGTCCCGTCATGGCAGGGCGGATATACTGTACTCGCGCGATCCTGCGCTGCCGAAACGCCTAAGAGGCCCTAACTCTTGACCACCATTCGTCATACCAAGGCCGTCAACACGGCCGCCCTGCGCAAGACCGTCATCGCCGCCCTTGAAGACCTCAAGGCCAAGGACATCCGAGAAATTGATGTACGCGGCAAAACCTCTATCGCCGACCTGCTCGTGATTGCTTCCGGCACCTCGGCACGCCACGTGAAATCTATCGCCGACGAAGTCGTCAAGTTCGCCAAGCAGGCGGGCGTGATGCCGCTGGGTGTCGAAGGCGAACAGGAAGCCGAGTGGGTGCTGGTGGACCTGGGCGACGTCATCGTGCACGTGATGCTGCCGCGCATTCGCGAGTTCTACGGCCTGGAGCGCCTGTGGACCGTGGGTGACCGCGACGCCGAGGGCGAAGCTGCCTTAGCGACAGGCTGAGAGAAAAACCGGCATGCGCGCCCGCCTGATCGCCATCGGCGAACGCATGCCCGCATGGGTTGCAGAAGGGTTTGCCGAATACCGTAAACGGCTCTCCCACGATTTGCCCCTCGAATTGATCGAACTGAAGCCCGGCGTGCGCGGCAAAGGCCGGGACGATGCGCGTGCGATGCAAGATGAAGGCGCCGCCATCCTCAATGCGCTGCCGCGCGACATCCATGTGATTGCGCTCGATGGCCGCGGCAAAACGTGGTCCAGCGAGGAATTGGCCGAACAACTGGCGAAATGGCGCATGGCGGGGCGTGACCTGGCTTTTCTTATCGGTGGCCCTGACGGCCACGCGGCGGAAGTGTTAGCCCGCGCCGATCAAAAGTGGTCATTGGGACCGCTTACCCTCCCCCATATGCTGGTGCGGCTGGTGCTGGTGGAGCAGCTTTATCGCGCGACCACTTTGCTGGCAGGGCATCCGTACCATCGCGCATGAAGGCGGTGGCGTCACTGCATTGTCATGGGAGTTGTCATGCGCTTTCAGGTTCGGCTGGCGAGCATCCACGATCTCGACATGCTCGTACCGTTGTTCGACGGTTACCGGCAGTTTTATCGGCAAGCTGCCGATCCGGCAGGTTCGCGCGCTTTTCTTGCGGAGCGTTTTGCGCACCTTGAATCGGTGATTCTCCTGGCGAGCGATGAGCAGGGCGAAGGTCTTGGTTTCGTGCAGCTGTATCCGTTGTTTTCATCCGTACGCACAGTACGCGTTTATCTGTTGAATGATCTATTCGTGGCACCGCTTGCGCGTAGATATGGCGTAGCGAGCGCCTTGCTCCGCGCAGCGGCCGATCATGCGCGCGCGCTTGGTGCAGCCCGCTTGTGGCTGCAGACAGCGCAGGACAATACGCCCGCACAAGCACTTTATGAATCGCTCGGGTGGCAACGCGATCATGAATTTTGCGATTATGGTCTGCCGTTGAGGTAGACGCGCACGCATCGCTGCACGCTGTGCGCACAGGTGAGCAAAGGGAGAACATCGTGCTTTATCTGGCTTCGCAATCCCCGCGCCGACGCGAGTTGCTCGGGCAGCTCGGCGTTAGCTTTTCCATTCTTGACGTGAACGTGGTCGAGGTGCCGTTTCCGGAAGAATTGCCAGTGGATTACGTGCAACGCGTAGCTCGCGACAAGGCTCAAGCGGGATGGGAGTCGCTGAATCGTGAGACGCAAGCCCATGCGCTGGTGCTCGCCTCGGATACGGAAGTGGTCTTGGGTGATCGAATTTTCGGCAAACCGAAAGATGCCGACGATGCCGTACAAATGCTGCAGGCCCTTTCCGGCCGCACACACGACGTGATGTCGGCGGTGTGTGTGATGTCGGCCAAGCGGGAGCACGGCGATGTGTGCATCTCGCGCGTACGTTTTGCAGAGTTGGATGAAGCTGACATTGCTGCCTACGTGGCGACAGGTGAGCCATTCGGCAAGGCGGGGGCGTATGCGATCCAGGGCAAGGGGGCTACGTTGATCCAATACCTGGAAGGGAGTTATTCGGGAGTGATGGGGCTGCCGGTGTTTGAGACGGCCAGGTTGTTGCGAGGTTTTGGTTTGTCTGTTTGAGCTTCAACCTGTAACCCGGCCATGGAGGCTGCGATTGAAAGTCACGCCGCCGCAAATAACGCCACTAGCGCAAACAGGTTGTACAACCCATGCGCCAGAATCGCCGGCCATAGTGATCCGGATTTCAAACGCAGCCAGCATAAGGCCACCGCGAACAGCATCAGGTTAGGTAGCGCGTACCACTGAAAATCCAGGCCAGACAGATGTACCAGACTGAACAGCGCCGCACATAGGGCGACGGACAGCGCGGTAGACATCCGACGCATCAGTGCGGAAAGCAGCACACCGCGAAACATCAGCTCTTCAATCATCGGTCCTACCGTTACCGCCACGATGGCCAACGGCAAACGCAGATGATCCGACGCGTGCTGGGTGAGTTCTTGCACGTTCTGCGTCACTTCGTGGCCATGTGCCAGCAGCTGCGTGAGCAGTGCACCCACGGGCGGCATCACCACGCCGACCAGCAGGGCCGTGACATACCAGCGCGAATTTGCCGGCGTGTTGAAACCGAAGCCGGGTGGTTCGGCTTGCAACCACAGCTGCGGCCACTGGCGGCGCACCAGCCAGAACAAGAGCAGTGCAATCAGCGGCAGCGCAACGATCATCAGCATGGCGCTGCTGTCCACGTGTCGCAGCACGTTCATCACATGCTTGTGCACGCCGGCGAACGAGAGCTGTGGATGACGTATTTTTTCCAGCACGCCAACAGCCAGGCCCATCAGTACGCCAGCACCAACCTGCAACAGGAAATACAGCAGCACCAAGCCGAGCGCGTGAAGCACACCGGGGGGATTGGATGGAGGCTGCGGTACGGCCGGTGGGGCCGGCTTGAGCGTCGGCGTTGTCATCGATACGCGTGTCAGCCGGCCAGCAGTGCACGCCCCAGGCCCAGTACACCCATCACCAGTGCTGCCGCCCAACCCACCATGCTCACCATGTAGCCCGGGCCACGCTTGCTAGCGTTACCCAGGTAAGCCATGGCATACCACACGCGCCCGATGACCCACACCAGTCCGGCGATGCCACCCCAGAACACATAGCCGTAATGTGCCGCCAACCATAATGTCGGCAGAAACATCACCGTGCTCTCCAACGTATTCATCTGCACGCGGTAGGCCCGTTCGAAGGCGGGGTGGCCGCTGACGGCAGGGGCTTCGATGCCGTACTTGCCTCGCGCATGACCTACCGCCCACATCGTGCCGAATTGTAGAAGGACCGTCAGCAAGGTGACCAAGGCGGGTAGGTTCTGAGTCATAAGGCGCATATCTAGGGGAAAGAAGCGCCACTGTAGCGGTTTGGTGCCATGCTGTGGGGGTGACTGATGGCTGCATGGCGCAGCCTGTGAGGGAGGCATTATGGACTGGCAGAAGGGCGAAGAAAGTCAGAATGTCGAAGTCGACCAGGGCGGTGGCGGTCGCGGGTTTGGTGGATTCGGTGGTGGACGACTGGGGATCGGTGGTCTGCTGATCCTGGCGTTGCTGGGCTGGATTTTTTTCAAGAATCCACTCGCGCTGCTTAGTCAAGGCGGCGGGCAACCGAGCACCGCCGTACCCAACAGTCAGCCGGCGCAGGTGGATCCGCAGCAGATGGAGTTCGTACGCCGCGTGCTGGGTTCTACCGAGAAAACCTGGGGCGATATTTTTGCGGGCATGGGACGCACGTATGTCGATCCCAAGCTGGATCTGTTCAGTGGCGGTGTGAACACCGCATGTGGTGCGGCGTCGACGGCTGTGGGGCCGTTCTACTGCCCTGCAGATCAGAAGGTTTACCTGGATCTGGACTTCTTCCGTGAACTGGAAACACGGTTTCATTCCAGCGGCGATTTCGCGCGCGCCTACGTGATTGCGCACGAAGTAGGCCATCACGTGCAGAACCAGCTGGGCATCTTCGCCAAGACCACCCAGATGCAACGCCAAGGCGCAACGATGCAAGGCGCTACCGGTCTTTCCGTACGGCAGGAACTGCAGGCCGATTGTTTCGCTGGCGTGTGGGCCAATCGCACGCAGCAGCGCTTGCAGTGGCTGCAACCAGGCGATGTGGAATCTGCCCTCAATGCGGCCAGTCAGATCGGCGATGACACCTTGCAGCGCGAGGCGCGAGGCACGGTGGTGCCGGATTCGTTTACACACGGCACCTCGGAGCAGCGGGTGAAGTGGTTCAAAACTGGGTTGCAGAGTGGGGATATTCGGTCGTGCGATACGTTTAGTGGTGCACTGTAATGGCTCCCTAGCCAGGAACATCCGTTTGGCGAAATGCTTCATGGCCGTCATTCCCGCTTTCGCGCACTGCTGTCCGGGAAACTTTTAGCTTGCCGGATCGCCCCCTCCCCTACGTGTAGTAGGGGAGGGTTGGGGTGGGGTGAAGCAACCTCGCGAGAGGTTCCG
>NZ_BMJA01000002.1:486229-553731 GCF_014642835.1 Dyella nitratireducens
CTCTCCTGAGTCGCTCAAACACGTTCCCAAGAGCATATCCTAAGGCTGAAGCCATCAATCGAGCACCATCGGCCCGAGCCCCTTGCAGGCTTCGGGTGAGGTAGCGAGAGCCGACTTGTGCCTGTAAATCAGTGGGCACGAAAAAGCGGACATAAAGTCCGCTTCGTCGTTTCAACAGCAAGGGTTTTGGCATTTCGATACCTCAAACGATACCTTGGGGGTGGCGAGTGAGGCGTCGAATTTCTCTTTGAAAATCAAAGAGGCCAAGTTGTATGGTGGAGGTGGCGGGAGTCGAACCCGCGTCCGAAGGCGCTTGACGCCCGGTACTACATGCTTAGCTCACTGTTGGATCTCGTCCCGCGACAGCACAGAGTGCGAGGCGCATCGAAGGACCAGCCCGCTTGATTTAACCCTGGCCGGCAGGCGGCAGCTTTGGGCGATCCCGTGATAATGACCCTACATCCACGAGCACAGGCACAAGTGGGTTCGGGGCTAGGCCTTAAGCGGCCAGAGCGTAGTTGTCGTCGTTGGCAACTATAAGTTTGCGGCTGGATTAACGAGGAAAGCTGCCCCCTCGGCATGCACCAAGCTATCTCACTACCCCCGTCGAAGCCAGAACACCCCCGGAGAAATCTAAGATGGCTTAAGCCCGACAATTATACACGCTTGATCAAATTTGATGATTGATTAATGTGGTTTCGCGTGTTGAGCGATGTTTAAAGTCGCTGAGCCCCGGCGTTCGCCGGGGCGACGGAAGAGGGGAGTGCGAGTGGTGAGTTAGGCTGCGCGATTATGCGAGCGCATGGTGCGCTGCTTTTCACGCTGCCAGTCGCGTTCCTTATCGGCGTTGCGCTTGTCGTGTTCCTGCTTGCCGCGAGCCAGGCCGATTTCCACTTTCACCTTGTTGCCTTTCCAGTACATGGCGATAGGCACCAGGGTGTAGCCCTTGCGTTCTACCGCACCGATGAGTTGGTCGATCTCCTGGCGGTGCAGCAGCAATTTGCGTGTGCGGCGGTCTACCGCTACCACGTGCGTGGATGCGCTGATCAGTGGCGGGATGGAGGTGCCCACCAGGAATATCTCACTCTTCAGCACCACGGCGTAGCCGTCGCCGAAGTTGATGCGGCCAGCGCGCAGGGCTTTGAGCTCCCATCCTTGCAAGGCAATGCCCGCCTCGAAGCGCTGGTCGATGTGGTATTCGTGCCGGGCGCGCTTGTTGAGGGCGATGGTGCCGCCGGATTCTTTTTTATCTTTGTCCTTCGCTTTTGCCATGTCCGTTAAACTTTGGGCTGTCGCCCCGTGCAGGCTGTCTGCATGTGGGTTGGATTCTTTTGATGAGGCTGCCGTGATCCAAATCCGCCGCAGTGCCTTGGTGAAATTCTCGCCGGCGCAGATGTTCGATCTGGTCAATGAGGTCGAAGCATACCCAAAGCGCTTCGCTTGGTGTGCCAACGCCGAGGTGATCGAGCGGGGGGATAACATGCTGGTGGCGCGGCTGGATCTCAAGTTTGCCGGCTTCCATCACAGCTTCACCACACGCAATACCATCGATCGTCCGCGCCGCTTGCAGGTAAGCCTGGTGAATGGGCCTTTCCGCAGCCTGGATGGGTTTTGGGATTTCATCCCCCTCGGTACGGATGGTTGCAAGGTGGCGCTTGAATTGGATTTCGACTATGCCGGCCGCCTGGGCGGTACGGCATTGAAGCTGGGCTTCCAAGGCCTGGCCAATCGCATGGTGGACGATTTCTGCCGTGAGGCGGACAAGGTCTATGGCTGACCGCATCACTGTGGAAGTGGTTTGTGCCACGCCGGAACGCCAGTTGCTGCGCCATGTGAGCTTGGCGGCGGGTAGTTCCGTGATGCAGGCGGTGGAGCAGTCGGGCATTTTGCAGGCAATGCCCGAGGTGCCGTTCGACCCTTCGCGCCTGGGTATCTTTTCCCGCCGCGTGGCGGCGGGTGACATGCTGCAGGATGGCGACCGGGTGGAAATCTACCGGCCGCTTACGTTGGATCCGAAAGATGCGCGGCGTCGCCGCGCGACGTAAGGCAGGCTAGGGGATCAGTGGCCGCCGCCGTTGTCGCCACCGTTATCGCCGCCATTGTCACCACCATCGCCGTTATCACCACCGCCGCCGCCGCTCTTATCGCCGGAGGTGTCGTTGACGTCGTACTTGGTCTTGTACTTGTTGCTCTGCTGCACCAGCTTCTGCGCATCCTGGAAGTACAGATTGCCTTCGGTGCGCACCAGCACATCGTTGTTGAAGAAGAGGCTCATGGCGTTGACCTTCATCTTCTCGCCACGATGCGAATACGTGGAGACGTAATCCCAGCGGTTCTGGTTGAACGGGGTGGATACGGAAGGGGTGCCTAGCAGCACCAGCACCTGGCGCTTGGTCAGACCCGGCTTGAGCTGGTCGGCAAGATTCTTGTCGATGGTTTTATCGAAAAGATTGCCCTGGGCGATGTCGGGGGTGTACACGAGATGACAGCTGGCGAGAGAGAGTGCCAGCGTGGCATAGCCCAGTGTGCGGATCAGCTTTTGCATTCGTAGTGCGTCCGGATCGGTAAGGTGTCGATGATACACTAATGGCTTGATTCCACCGTGTATTGGGAGCTTGCGATGGAGCAGGAAACTCAAGAACTCCGTAAAGCCGGGTTGAAGGTGACTCACCCCCGGATGCGCATTCTCCAGATCTTCGAAGAAGACGGCGTCCGCCACTTAACGGCCGAGGACGTCTACAAGAAGTTGCTTGCTCATCAGGAAGATATCGGCCTGGCCACGGTGTACCGGGTGCTGACCCAATTCGAGGCCGCCGGCATCCTCAGCAAACACAACTTCGAGGGCGGGCAGGCGGTTTACGAACTGGATCGTGGCCAGCACCACGACCACATGATCGACGTTGACAGCGGAAAGGTGATCGAGTTCGTCAGCGAGGAGATCGAGCGCTTGCAACGCGAGATAGCGGCCAAGCACGGCTATGAGATTCAGGATCATAGTTTGGTGCTGTATGTGAGGCCGTTGGGGAATCGGAAGAAGTAAGGGCTGGATCGGGCGCTTGGCGCACGGCTAGCGGTGCCTGCTGTGGCTGCTTTCCCCCGTCGTCATTCCGGCGCAGGCCGGAATCCAGTTCAAACACGCTGTGCGCAAGCACTCAACACCCATGCTTAGGTGTCCTTCGGACGCATACTTAGACTGGATTCCGGCCTGCGCCGGAATGACGGTGGGGCAAGATTGACCTTTTGCGGTGAAGCTGGGGCAGGGAAGAAAGCGACAGGCATAAAAAAAGCCGCGGGAGGACTCCTGTCCACCCTACGGCTTACCGTTGTCTCTTGACCTGCTGTGTATCGGAATTGCTCGCGATACGTGCGTTTGTCCAGACTCCGGCGGAGTGGCGTCCTGCCACTCTTCGAGCCTGCCGTCCCCACGGCTGACTCGGGCTCACCGTCTCGCGACGGCGGCTCCCCCACATCGATGGGACTGATCCTAACGAAGCCTTTACGAGGCTGGTATTGGAAAATTTCCTAGTTACAGTGTCACAAGTCACTGGTTTCGCGTCGGGATATGCTGCTTCGCAGCAAAATTCGCAGGTGTACACCCTGGTGATCAGGCCGCAAGCGGAACAATCCGCCCAGTGATGTGACGCGGTCACGCATGCCCTGCAGCCCCCTTCCGCCGCGTGGCACGCGTTCGGGCAGGCCTACGCCGTTGTCGCGAATATCCAGCAAAGCCAATGCTGCGCCCGCACGCTCGCCGATGCGGAGGCGTAGGCGGAACTCGGTGGCCTGGGCGTGCTTGACCGCATTGGTGGCGCTTTCCTGGGCCAACCGGTAGACCGCGGTACGGATGTCTTCCTCCAGCATGCGCGGGTCACCGTGCAGTTCGGTGTGATAGATCATGCCGGCGGTGGCGAGCAGGTCGCGGATAGGGCCTTCGTCCAGTGCGCGCATCAGGCCGAATTCGTCCAGCACGGCGGGGCGCAGGTCGTCCATCACGCGATGCAAGGCGCGGCGCATATGGGCCAGGATGCCGTTGATGGATGCGCTGATGTCCTCCATGCCTGCCTGCTTCAGACGGTTCTGCGCCAGCTTCACGTGGGTCTGGATGGCGGTGAGGTTCTGGCCCAGTTCGTCGTGCAGCTCGGCGGCCATGTGGCGGCGCTGGTTTTCTTCCGCCTGCAGGTTGCCGCGGGCGGCGTCGCGTAGTTGGCGTGCGAGGTGATCCAGGCGCCGGTTCACCGCCGCAAGGTAGACGTTCTGCTCCGCCATGCGCGCACTGCTGCGGCGAAGTGCGTCGGTGGCCGAGCCCAGCATCAACGCGCCCGTGCCGGCCACGGCCAGGAACATGTGCGAGGACGCCGTTGGTATGACATGGGTAAAGACGCGGTCGACGACGGCCATGCCAAGGCTCGATACCAGCATCGACAGGCTGGCCCCGCGCCATCCATGCCGGAAGGCGAAAAACAGCACTGGCGCCAGTGAGAGGATGCGCGCGAACTCGCGCTGGGGGGCCGCCTGTTCGGTAAGAATCAGCAGGATCACCAACGCCGGCAGCATCACCAGCAAACCATCCATCAGCAGCTCGGATATCTCCTGTTTCGATGGACGCGTACGCCACAGCATGATCAGCGGCGGCACGATCAACAGCAGGCCAACGTAGTTGCCGAGCATTTCGTTGCCGAAGCCTTCCAGCAAGCCGGTCGAGGGCAGCTCGCTGAGCAGCGCCATCATCAGCGCGTCGGTAGCCGTGGCAACGGCTCCCGTAAAGCCGCCGGCGAGTAGCAAGCGGGAGACTTCTTCCGGGTCGCGCATGCTGGGGCGCAGGTTCGCGCGGCGGAGCAGCCCCAGGCAGAGCGCCACGGCCAGCGGCTGCGGCAGATCCCCAAAGACGAAGGTCTGCCAGTCCGGCGTGTAGCCGTACCAGTATTCGATCGACTCGGCCGCAACGAGTTCGGCGCCGATCAGCCAACCCCAGTAACGGAAGGGCGACAGCAGCAGCACGCCAAAACGCAGGCCAAATTGCAGGGTCCAGTCTGGCTGCGTGGTGGGCCAGAGCAGACCCCAGAGCAGACCATAACCGAGACCGACCATGGGGCCGGAGGTGAGGAAGGAGAGTTTTAGACGCATCCGTGGATGTTAGCGAGCGGTGGGTGATCTGTGACGCCCGGTGTTGAAGGAGCAAAAGAAAAAAGATTTGCTAGAGTGCCGCTCATGCATAGCATCGTTCTGGTCGACGACCACGCCATAGTCCGCGAGGGGTTCAAACGGCTCATTGAAATGGAGCCGGATCTCGAGGTGGTCGCCGAGTGCCGCAACGCCGACGATGCGGTGGAGGCGATCAGTCAAACTCGCCCGGACTTGGTCGCGCTGGACTTGTCGTTGCCGGATGGCAGCGGGTTGCCGTTGATTGAGCACTTGCGCAGCGTTGCTACGGGCACGCGCATCGTGGTGTTGAGCATGCACGATGGCGAACCGTATGTATCGGAGGCCTTGCGGCGTGGTGCCAGTGGTTATGTCACCAAGGGGGCCGCTCCGGAGGAATTGGTGGCGGGGTTGCGCGCGGTGATGCGTGGCGAGCAGTTCCTCAGCTCCGATTTACGGCAGCGGCGTGCTGAGCGGCCCAATGACACGCTCGATCCCATCGACCGGCTTACGGCACGCGAGCATGAAGTGTTTTTGCTGCTGGCGGCGGGGCGTGCGCCGAAGCAGGTGGCGGCGGAATTGGGGATTGGGCAGAAGACGGTGTATATCCACCGCGCGAGCTTGATGGGGAAGTTGGGGGCGGGGTCGGAGTTGGATCTTTATCGCATTGCCAGCGAGCGGGGATTGCTGCAGTCGCGGCCGTAGGTTTGGGGCTGATGTATCCCCATGCTTTTTCCGTCATTCCGGCAAGAACCGAAGTGCGCGTTAATGCTGTTTCAGAGCGAGTCGTCATTCCGGCGAAGGCCGGAATCCATGGCGAGTGCGAAGCATGGATTCCGGCCTTCGCCGGAATGACGCCGCGGCAAGATTGAATTTTGCCCCCTAAGCTAGGCTTGCGCCTGCTCCAACATCTTCTTCGCATGCGCCCGTGTTTCGCGCGTAATTTCCACACCACCCAGCATGCGCGCCAACTCGTCACGCCGGCCTTCGGTATTCAACACTTCGATGCGGGTGTGCGTGGAGCCGCCGGAGGCATGCTTGCTCACACGCAAATGCGCATGACCTTGTGCAGCCACTTGCGGCAGATGCGTCACGCACAACACTTGGCAGCGCGAACCCAGCGCACGCAGTTTCTGCCCGACAACTTCGGCCACGGCGCCACCGATGCCGGTATCCACTTCATCGAACACCATGCAGCCGATGGTGTCTTTGCCCAGCGTTGCCACTTCAATCGCAAGACTGATACGGGCGAGTTCGCCGCCCGAGGCGACTTTGCGCAAAGCCCGGGGCGGCTGGCCTGGGTTGGCGCTTACCAATAGCTCACAGCGCTCACGGCCTTGCGGGTCGGGATCGTTGTTGTCGGAAACTTCCAGGGTAACTTGCAGCACGCCGCCGGCCATGCCGAGTTCGCCCATCAATGCGCTCACTTCCTTGCCGAGGCGCTTGGCGGCGGTTTGCCGGGCCTTGCTCAGGGCTTCGGCAGCTTTGTCGTAGTCGCGCTGCAGTTGTGTGCGTTGCGCATCGAGCCGTTCGAGCGCATCGCCAGCATTTTCCAGTTCGGTCAGTTCGTTCTGCACGGCGATGCGCTTAGCGTCGAGTTCGGCGACGGGCAGGCGGTGCTTGCGCGACAGCTCGTGCAGGCGTGTGAGGTGCGTGTCGACCTCGGCATAGCGTTCGGGATCGAGATCCACATCCTGTGCATAGCGCCCCATGCCGTCGACAGCTTCATTGAGTTGAATCTGCGCGTTGTCGAGCAATTCGAGCATCGGCGCGAGGCGATCGTCCAGCGTGGCGAGGCGGCTGAGTTCCGCATGCGCGCGGCCCAGCGACGAACGCAGCGCGAATTCGCTGTCGCCATCGAGCAGATCGACCACACCGGTGATGCCTTCCGTGAGCTTGCTCGCATTCGCCAGTCGCTTATGGCTGCTTTCCAGCTCCGTCAATTCGGCGGCGGGTAGCGCCCATTTTTCCAGTTCGGAAAGTTCGTGCCGCAGTAATTCCAGGCGATGTTCGCGATCTTCGCCGCCGGCCAGTTTGCGGATACGCGCGCCGAGGTCGCGCCATTGCTGGGCGATGTCGCGTACTTGCGCCACACGTGCTTCGTTTTCGGCGTAAGCGTCGAGCAAGTTCAATTGATGCGCGCGTTCCAGCAGCGCCTGGTGCTCGTGCTGGCCATGGATTTCCACCAACAATGCAGCAAGCTCGCCGATCTGGCCGATGGTGGCGGGGCGGCCGTTGATCCAGGCGCGAGAGCTGCCTTCGGCGCGAATCACGCGGCGTAGTTGGCAGGCGCCGTCTTCGTCCAGTTCTTCGCGCTTGAGCCAGTCGTGCGCCTCGGGCAGGTTGGCCAGGTCGAACTCCGCCGCCAGCTCCGCGCGATCGCTGCCGGCGCGCACGATGCCGCTGTCGGCACGTGCGCCGGCCAACAGCATCAGGGCATCTACCAGCAGGGACTTGCCGGCGCCGGTTTCCCCGCTGACCACGGTCAGGCCAGGGCCAAAAGCAAGATCGGCTTCTTCGACGACGGCGAGATGGCGGACGTAAAGGGAGGTGAGCATGAGGTGAGGATGGCAGTGGTCGTACGAATTGTAAGTGGGAACGGGGAACAGGGAATGGGGTGCGTCCAGCTTGGCGTGGCCTTGGTGCTGCCCGTTTCCCCCTTTCTTGCTTTCTTCACCGGCAAACCTTATTTCTTAGCCGTCTCACGGATTGCCACAGCGCATGTCTCGTCACCCAGGTCATGAACTTGATACCCGCGCACGGCGCTTGCTGCGCACGCTGATTGCGCAGTATCTGGTCGATGGTGAACCGGTCGGTTCACGTACGCTGTCGCGTTCGTCCGGGCTGGACGTGAGCCCGGCCACCATCCGTAACATCATGGCGGACCTGGAAGAAGCTGGCCTGGTTGCTTCGCCGCATACCTCCGCCGGACGTATACCTACACCACGCGGGTTACGCCTGTTTGTCGACAGCCTGATCGAATTGCAGCCGCTGGCGCGCGACGAGATGGTGCGGTTGCAGCGCGAACTCCCGCCGGGTCCGACCACGGTGCGCGACTTGGCCGGCAATGCCTCGGCCTTGCTATCGGCCATGACGCATTTCGCCGGCGTGGTGATGGTGCCGCGCCAGACTGACTTCCCCTTGCGGCACATCGATTTCGTGCCACTGCCGGACGCGCGCGTGCTGGTGATCCTGGTGTTCTCCGACAACCAGGTGCAGAACCGCGTGATCCAACTGGCCAAGCCGCTGGAAGGGCGAGTGCTGGAACAGGCGGCCAATTACATCAACGAGCATTTTGTCGGCCTGCGCGTGGACGACATCCGCGCGCATTTGCTGCGCGAATTGCGCGAGGCCAGCAGCGAGCTGCATCAGCTGCTTTCCAGGACGGTGGAGCTGGCGGCGGCGTCCTTTGCGCCCCAGGATGAAGACGTGCTGGTCAGCGGCCAGACCAACCTGATGGCGTACTCGGAACTGGGTAACCTGGAGCGTCTGCGCGACCTGTTCGAGGCGTTCCAGAAAAAGAACGAGTTGCTGCAGTTGATGGAAACCTGCGCCAAGGCACCCGGCGTGCGTTTGTTTATCGGCGAGGAATCGGGTTTCGCCGCCCTGGATGGCTGCAGCGTGGTCACCGCCAGTTACGGGGCCCAGGGCAGGCTGCTGGGTGCGGTCGGCGTGATCGGTCCCACACGCATGGCTTATGATCGTGTGATCCCGGTGGTGCAGGCCACCGCTCGCCTGCTCAGCGATGCCTTGAATCGCGCCGCTACGGCCTTATAAAAGCCGGTTGGGAGGCGGGTGTACCCGCAAATTTTGTGATGGTCGGCAGCCTTGCCGGCCTAGGACGATGTTTGGAGTCATTCATGCACAACAGCGATTCGCAGTCGCCCAACGAGATGCCGGAAACGGCCGCGGAGTACGCCGCCATGAGCGATGAGCTCGATGCGCTCAAGGCCAAGGTGGCCGAGCTGGAAACGAGCAACAAGGAATTGCGCGAGACCGTGCTGCGCGAAAAGGCTGAGCTGGAAAACCAGCGCCGCCGCCTGCATCGCGATCTGGAGCAGGCACGCCGTTTCGCCAACGAGAAGCTGCTCAACGACTTGCTGCCGGTGTACGACGGCCTGGAGCGCGGCCTGGCGGTGGAGGGCGGCGATGTCGCCACGATCCGCGAAGGCCTGAGCCTCACCCTGAAAGAGCTGCTGCGCATCGCCGGCAACAACGGCCTGGTGCCGGTCGATCCGCTCGACCAGCCGCTCGACCCCGAGCGTCATCACGCGGTGAGCATGGTGGAAGCCCCGGGCAAGGCGCCTGGCACCGTCGTGGCAGTGCTGCAGAAAGGCTACGTGTTGAACGATCGGCTGTTGCGCCCCGCATTGGTGTCGGTGGCCAAGGACGACTGAACGAGGAGAGAGTCTGGCGCTGCGCCCCGCACGACCACCTGGCGACCACTCAGGGGCTATGTGAACTACGCGGGGATGTTGAACAGACTCTAGTAATTCCAGAACTGCAGGGTTTACTTGGCATTGAAGGCTTTTCGCCAGAACCCCATCTGACAACCATTCGCGGCTGAGGGGCCGCATTCAAAGTTTCCGGAGCACACATCATGGGCAAAATCATCGGCATCGACCTGGGCACGACCAATTCGTGCGTAGCCATCATGGACGGCAGCACCGCCAAAGTGATTGAGAACTCGGAAGGCGATCGCACCACGCCATCCATTGTCGCGTTCACCAAGGACGGCGAAGTGCTGGTCGGCGCCCCCGCCAAGCGTCAGGGTGTCACCAATCCCAAGAACACGTTCTACGCGGTGAAGCGCCTGATCGGCCGCAAGTTCACCGACGCGGAAGTGCAGAAGGACATCCACATCGTGCCGTACGGCATCATGGCGCACGAGAATGGTGATGCCTGGGTGCAGACCTCCGATGGCAAGAAGATGGCGCCGCCGGAAGTTTCCGCGAAGGTGCTGATGAAGATGAAGAAGACCGCCGAGGATTACCTCGGTGAGCCGGTCACCGAAGCGGTGATCACCGTGCCGGCCTACTTCAACGACAGCCAGCGCCAGGCGACCAAGGACGCCGGCCGCATCGCTGGCCTGGACGTGAAGCGCATCATCAACGAGCCGACCGCAGCTGCACTGGCCTATGGTTTGGACAAGAAGGGCGGCGATCGCAAGATCGCGGTGTACGACCTTGGCGGCGGTACGTTCGACGTGTCGATCATCGAGATCGCGGAAGTCGACGGTGAGAAGCAGTTCGAAGTGCTGGCCACCAACGGCGACACCTTCCTCGGCGGTGAAGACTTCGACAAGCGTGTCATCGATTACCTCATCGAAGAATTCAAGAAGGACCAGGGCATCGATCTCAGCAAGGATCCGCTGGCGCTGCAGCGTCTGAAGGATGCAGCCGAGCGCGCGAAGATCGAGCTGTCGTCCTCGCACCAGACCGAAGTGAACCTGCCGTACGTCACAGCGGATGCCTCCGGTCCGAAGCATCTGAACATCAAGCTCACCCGCGCGAAGCTGGAAGCGCTGGTAGAAGACCTGGTCAAGCGCACCATCGAGCCCTGCCGTACCGCGCTCAACGATGCTGGCCTGCGCGTGTCCGACATCAGCGAAGTGATCCTCGTCGGCGGCCAGACCCGCATGCCGAAAGTGCAGGAAGCGGTGAAGGATTTCTTCGGCAAGGAGCCGCGCAAGGACGTCAATCCGGACGAAGCTGTCGCCGTCGGCGCGGCGATCCAGGGTGGCGTGCTGGGTGGTTCGGTGAAGGACGTGCTGCTGCTCGACGTTACCCCGCTGTCGCTGGGCATCGAGACCATGGGCGGCGTGATGACCAAGCTGATCGAGAAGAACACCACGGTGCCGACCAAGGCCTCGCAGGTGTTCTCCACCGCCGAAGACAACCAGACCGCGGTGACCGTGCATGTGCTGCAGGGTGAGCGTGAGCGTGCTTCCGGCAACAAGTCGCTGGGCAAGTTCGACCTGGCCGGCATCGACTCCGCACCCCGCGGCATGCCGCAGATCGAAGTGACCTTCGACATCGACGCCAACGGCATCCTGCATGTGTCCGCCAAGGACAAGAAGACCGGCAAGGAGCAGCGCATCGAGATCAAGGCCGGTTCCGGCCTGTCCGATGACGAAATCCAGCGCATGGTGGCCGATGCTGAAGCACACCGCGAAGAAGACAAGAAGTTCCAGGAGCTGGTGAGCACGCGTAACAAGGCCGACCAGTTGGTGCACGCCACGCGCAGTGCGCTGAAGGAGCACGGCGGCAAGGTGCCGGGCGCCCAGCTCAGCGAGATCGAAGGCGCGCTATCGGATCTGGAGAAGGTGAAGGACGGCGAAGACAAAGCCGCCATCGAAGCCAAGATCCAGAAGCTGGAGCAGGTGGCGCAGTCGTTGTATGCCGCGGCGCAAGCAGGCCATGCGGACGCGGGCCCGAGTGCTGGCGGCGATCAGCACGGCCCCGGCCCCGGTGGTTCCGCCCAGCCGGACGACGTGGTTGACGCCGAGTTCACCGAGGTGAAGAACGACCGCAAGTCGTCGTAAAGTAGCCACCAGGAAGACGAGCGCCATGCCCATGGCGCTCGTTTTTTTTGGAAGGGGAGGCCTGGAAGATGGAAAAAGGGCGGCTTGAAGCCTTTAGTGATGGTGTACTCGCCATCATCCTGACCATCATGGTGCTGGAGCTCAAAGTGCCGCACGGCGACGGCTGGCAGGTTTTGCTGCCGCAGTGGCCGGTGTTCCTAAGCTATGTGCTGAGCTTCGTCTACGTCGGCATCTACTGGAACAACCACCATCACTTCCTGCATGCTGCGGAGAAGGTGAATGGCGGCGTGCTGTGGGCCAACCTGCACCTGTTGTTCTGGTTGTCGCTGATGCCGGTGACGACCGGGTGGATGGGCGAGAACCACTTCGCACAACTGCCGGTGGCGTTGTATGGTTTTGTGCTACTGATGTGCGCCATCGCCTGGCAGCCGTTCCAGCGCAGTCTGATCGCGGCCAATGGTGGTGCATCCTCCCTGCTGGCGCAGGCGGTGGGCGGTGACTGGAAAGGCTGGGTCTCCGTCGCCATGTATGTGTGCGGCATCCTGTTGGCGTTCGTGACGCCGTGGGTGTCGTGTGTCCTTTATGCCACGGCAGCTGCGATCTGGTTCATTCCCGATCGGCGCATCGAATCGCGGATCATGAAATGAGCAAGCGTGACTACTACGAAATTTTGAGTGTCGAGCGAACGGCAGACGACGCTGAGCTGAAGAAAGCCTTCCGTCGCCTGGCGATGAAATACCATCCGGACCGCTGCCCTGACGATCCGCAAGCGCAGGAGAAGTTCAAGGAGGCCAAGGAGGCCTACGACGTTCTGTCCGATTCGCAGAAGCGCGCCATGTACGACCAGTACGGCCACGCTGCCTTTGAAGGCGGCACGGGCGGCCGAGGTGGTGCTGGCGGCTTCGGCGACATGGGCGATATCTTTGGGGACATCTTTGGCGATATCTTCGGTGGCGGCCGCTCTTCGCGTCCACGCCGCGGTGCGGATCTTCGCTACATCATGGAACTGGATCTCGAAGAAGCCGTGTTCGGTGTCGAGAAGAAGTTCGACATTCCCACCCAGGTCAACTGCCACCACTGCAACGGCAGCGGTTCGGAGGACGGCAAGACCGTCGGCTGCCGCACCTGTAACGGCCATGGCCGCGTGCGCATGCAGAACGGCATTTTCTCCATCCAGCAGACCTGTCCGCATTGCGGGGGCAGCGGCCGCGCCATCGAAAAGCCTTGCAAGAAGTGCCACGGCGAAGGGCGTCTGGAAGAAACGCGTACGTTGTCCGTGCGGATTCCGGCCGGCGTCGACAATGGCGATCGCATTCGTCTGGCCGGGCAGGGTGAGGCTGGGCCAGCGGGTTCCGAGGCCGGCGATCTTTACGTGGAAGTGCGTGTGCGTGAGCACGACATCTTTCAACGCGACGGCAGCAATCTTTTTTGCGAAGTACCGATTCGCATCTCGCAAGCCGCGCTGGGTGCGGAATTGCAGGTGCCTACGTTGGACGGCGAAGTGGCGATCACCATTCCGCCAGAAACGCAGACCGGGCAACAGTTCGTGCTGCGCGGGCGCGGGGTGAAATCCGTGCGTGGCGGCCGCACCGGTGACCTGGTTTGCCGAGTGGTGGTGGAGACGCCGGTGCGACTCACCCGCGAGCAGCGCGAGTTGCTGGAGAAGCTGGAAACGACCTTTGCCGATGACGACGAGCATTCGCCACGCGCGAAGGGCTTCATGGATGGGGTGAAACAGTTCTGGTCGCGGGTGACGTCCTGAATTTTTGCTCAAGGGAAGGGCATAAAAGTATGTGCCCTCCCATGGCCGTCATTCCCGCGAAAGCGGGAATCCATGCTCAAGGATGCATCCGAGCAAGATGGATATCCGCTTTCGCGGGCATCACGGCCTCCTGGGTAACTTTTATCATGGCGGGGTACGGCACCGTTCCATGACAAATGAAGAGCAAGGAACACTTCGCATGATTCAACCCATCCGCCTGGTCATCAACGGTGCCTCTGGCCGCATGGGTCGCGCTTTGCTCGCCTTGGTGCGCGAAGACAAGCGCTTCGAGCTGGTCAATGCGTTGGTGTCATCGAGTTCAACGCATAACGGCGGCCCCGTTTTCGCCGACTCTCCTGCATCGTTGCGCTACACACATGAGTGGAGCGCTGTTGCCGCGAATGCCGTCATCGATTTCAGTGGCCCGGATGGTCTTGCCGCCGCGATTGATTACTGCAGTGCGCATAAGGCGGCGTTGGTTACTGGAACCACCGGCGTCGACGCTGCGCTTCAAGCCAGGCTCCATGAAGCCAGCCAGCATATTCCCGTATTGCATGCCGCCAACTTCAGTCTCGGCGTGGCTGTATTGAAGCGCCTATTGCGCGAGGCCGCTGCGGCCTTGGCGGATTGGGATCTGGAAATCGTCGAAGCACATCACAGCCGCAAGGAAGATGCGCCGTCCGGCACGGCGTTGGCGCTGGGGCAGGCTGCTGCCGAAGCACGAGGCACCAGCTTGGCCAAGGATGCGGTGTACGTGCGCGAAGGCCGACCGGGTGCGCGCCGTGGCGGAAGTATCGGCTTTGCGGTGGTACGTGGTGGCGACGTGGTCGGTGAGCACACGGCTTTATTGCTCGGTCAGGGCGAACGAGTCGAGTTGAGTCATCGCGCTACCGATCGCTCGATTTTTGCGCGAGGGGCACTTGAGGCTGCAGCCTGGTTGGCTGGAAAAGAGCCAGGTGCTTATGGCATCGATGACATGCTGCAAGACCGCCTGCAGGAACCCCCCCATCCTGTTGTGAGGTTCAGGCGAAGCCTGTAGCATTCGCGCCACTCACTGTCATTGGGGAGTAGCCATCCTCGTTACATCTGGCCGCTTGGCCCGCGTGTATCGAGGAATCCGCGTCAACAGACTTGAAGCCTCGGCTTCATGGCGCGGATGGTTATCGCAGACACCACGTTTGCGATGGCTCGGCGAGACCTTTGGCCACGACGCGCTTACCCCGGCCGGGCGAGCGACGTGCGTGCGCCATCGGTTTTCGCTCGCCCGGCCCGGAATACCTCATGCTGATCACAGCTCTGCTGTTCCTGCTCTCTGCAGCAGCCATCTATGCGGCCTGCGAGTACTTCGTCAACAGCGTCGAATGGCTGGGGAAAAAGCTCAATCTAGGTGAAACCGCCACCGGTACTGTGCTGGCGGCGTTTGGCACGGCGTTGCCGGAAAGTGCGGTGACCTTCATGGCCGTGATCACGGGGCGCACTCCTGAAGTTCGCGATATCGGCGTTGGCGCAGCGATGGGCGGTCCACTGGTGCTCGCAACGATTGCCTACGCGGTGGTTGGTGTCGCGTTGTGGTGCCATCGCAGCCGGTTGGGTCGTGTGGATGGTCGCGTGCAGGTCGAGCATGCGCGATTGTCGCGTGATCAAGCTTGGTTCCTGTCGATCTTTGTCATGAAGTGCGCGCTCGGCTTGATTGCCTTCGCGTTCAAGCCGTGGCTGGGTGTGCTGTTCCTGCTGGCGTATGCACTTTATGTGTGGCGCGAGTTGAAGGATGAGAGCGAGGCATCCGATGACGAGCAACTGGAGCCGTTGAAATTTCAGTCCCGCGCGGCAACGCCTTCCATGCTGGCGGTATCGCTGCAGGCCGCGCTGTCGCTACTGGTGATTGCGATAGCTTCACACATCTTCGTTTCACAGATAGAAGCCATTGGTGTGGCCATGCATCTACCGCCGCATCTCGTGGCGCTGGTGCTGAGTCCGGTAGCCACCGAATTGCCCGAAACGATGAACGCGCTGATTTGGGTGCGCCAGGGCAAAGAGCGACTGGCACTCGCCAACATCTCTGGCGCGATGATGATTCAAGCCACCGTCCCCAGTGCGCTAGCCATCTTCGCTACACCTTGGCTGTTCGATGCGCCGCTGGTGGTGTCAGGTCTGCTGACCATGCTGGCTATTATTTACCTGTGGCAGCTGTTCCGTCGAGGCAATGTCGATGGTCGTGCCTTGATTTCCGTGGGCGCGCTTTATGGGGTGTTTGCTGTTTACGCGGTTTGGCGCTTTCTGTGAGCGCCGCGACATCTATAACGATGTTGCCTGATGGCGCGGCATCAGTAGTGAATGGCCTTCCGTTCACCCCGGCGTGTGCTAGATATGGGACAGCATGCCGAAACAGGCGGCGACAAGCAGCAAACCGACAGCAAAGATCGATAGCAACCCAAGCAATAATCCGTGACCCATGCGTGGCTTGTCTTTCCGATAGGAAAGAATAGCCAGGGCGACGATGAGCAAATAGGGCAGCAGGCCCGTCACAATGAGCCGATTGGGGCCGATATTCAGTGCGGCAGCGATCGCTATGCACAATGGCGTTCCCACCACCGCAATCGCCCATGCAAGGCCGATTCCGGCACCGAGCGAACCTTTGTCCTCGGGTGGTTCGTTCGAACGAAATGCACTGGGCGGGGGCGTGTATAGGTCGCTCATGCAGAAGCCCTCCCAATGGCATGTGTCTGGTCGATTTCCGCGCGCAACGCCTGCAGCTTCATCGCCTTGTCGTCGCGGTAGAACAGGTTGAACGTATCGAACGGAATGAGTCGCCCATCCGGCTGCGCAATATGCACGCAGGATTTTTTCACGGCGCGCAAGTCGAAGCTGTGCGCGTCGATAAACTGCATGATGAGGATACGAAACACATTGCGATAGCTCAGCGATGCCGGTGCCTGGATCTGCGGCAGGCAGCACAGTAGATCCGACAGCGAGCACGCTTGCGATTCGGGCGAATGGTTGGTGGCGAATAGCTGGAAGATGTGTTCACGCAGTCCTTCGTCACGCTCGACCACGATGGTGTTGCGTCCCTTGCTGACCAGGGTTTCGGGTGAAACGAAACGCGTCAGCGGCAGCACTTGGTTTTCCAGCTTCAAGGCATAGGCCATCGCCAGGCAGTCCGGATTGCAAGGTACTGGGATCAGGTCATCGGGGCGGAAGAGCGTGCTTTGGTCGAGGATGCGGCGGCGAACTTCGCTCAAGGTCAGGCGGTCACGCCCGCTGTCGTAGCCTTCCAGGCGTCCGGCAGCCTGGATGGGCTGGAAGGTGACACCGCGCACGCAGGGTTGGGTCAGTGCGAAATCGATGATCGAGCCCAGTTCCTCATCATTCAGTCCCTTCTTGACGGTGACCACCAGGGTGGTGGAAATGTCGTGGCGGTTAAGTTGCTCCAGCGCCTTCAAGCGTACGTCACGTAGCTTTGCGCCACGTAAATCCTTGTGCACCTCGTCACGCAGCGAATCGAATTGCAAATAGAGTTCGAAACCCGGCTGATAGCCGGCCAAACGTTCGGCAAATCCCGACTCTTGCGCGATGCGCAGACCGTTGGTATTGACCATCAGGTGCCGAATCGGCCGTTGCCGTGCTGCGTCGAGGATCGCGAAGAAATCCGGATGCAGGGTTGGTTCGCCGCCGGAGATCTGCACGACGTCGGGTTCGCCTTCATTGGCAACCACTGCGTCGAGCATGCGTTCGATCGTGCCTAGCTCACGGAAACCGGGTCGATGAGGGCCGCTTTCTGCATAGCAAATCGGGCAGCGCAGATTGCAGTGATCGGTGACCTCTACCAAGGTGAGGCACGAGTGCTGCATGTGTTCCGGGCACAGTCCGCAGTCATACGGGCAACCGTAGTGCTGCGGGGTGTTGAATTGCTTGGGCAATTCCGGCGGCTTGATGTACAGCTCGCGGCATTGACGGTAGTACGCTGCATCATCCGCGATCAACACGCGTTCGCGGCCATGATGGATGCACCATTTTTCCAGATAGACGCGCTCGTCCTTGATCAGAATCTTCGCCTCCACCCGACGCAAGCAGATGCTGCAGATGGATACGGCGCTGTCGTAAAACAGGTATGGCCTTACCTTGGCACCCATGCGCTGCTGCTCCCCTTCAACAGAACGTTCGCGATCCTTGGAATGTCCCGATGGTAGTAGAGCAAGCCGGCAACGCAAAGTAGCTGCAGACCGGACAGATGGCCTGGGTAGGCGTAGAACACCGGCTTGATGAATTCCACCAGCAGGCGGAAACCGAGATAGCCGATCATGAAGGCGCGAAAGCGATCGCCCGGCTGCGCGAACGCATTGCGGCGGGCATGAATACAAGCGTATTGCACAAGGAGGAATAGGATTTCATAAAGCTGTGTGGGATGGCGCATGATGCCATCGCCGAAATCCACGCCCCATGGTAGTGAAGTAGGGATGCCGTAGGTGTGATCATCCAAGCCGGCCAGATAGCATCCGATGCGGCCGATGCACATACCCACGGTCAGCGGGAGGACGAATGCATCGCCCGTGGATTGCCCGATGCCTGTGATCCTCTTGCACAGTTCCACGCCTAGCAGACCGCCCAGCAGCGCGCCGATGATGGATTTGCCTTGCAAGAGATGGCGCCAGTCGGGAAAGTTCTGGAACGCGGTGAGCGGGTCGTCCAGCCAATAGGAAAGCTTGGCGCCCAACGCGGCGCCGACAATCGCGCCGACTGCAATCCACGCCACTTCGTCCTTGTCATTGAAAGCACTCGGCGCGAGACGCTGGCGCGTCCACAGAAAGGTGCGAAAACCGGCTGCATAGGCCAGCGTTTCGAAGACGGTATGCAGCGCGACAGGCGTCATGTCGACATGTCCAGCTGGTGTGATGGGCGCGGTCAGTCCCGATGCGCCGCGTTGCGATCGCGTCCGGCCCCCAGCTTGCGATCGAGCACACCAAACAGCTTCTTGAACGTGCGCGCGAACTTTCCGCGCTTGGTCTTGCGCAGTTTTTCTTCTTCGCTGGTGAGCCAAGCCACTTGGATTACACGGCGCTCGCCTTCGTACGGCAGGTGCCCGTGGAAGGAATTCTCGCAGCGCTTGAATACGGCAAATTCGCCATAGAGCGGCTTGAGTTCGGGCGCGACGAGATCGTCGATGTTGTCCACGCGGTTGAGAAAGCGCAAGCAACCATCGCTGGTGTCGGGCCATTGCGTGTTGAGATAGAGCAAGGCGGTGGCGACCTTGGAGCGGCTGTCGGTATGGATGGTGCCGTGGCGCTTGTTCAAGGCGCGGCAAAGCGTTATCAGGGTGGGATACTGCCCAAGGTTTTCGATGCCGAGATAACGGCCGATGGCGCTGGCGAATTGGGGCGTGGTGAGTTGCTCGACAAGCGCGTTGACTGAAGGGCCGCAGTCAGTCGAGTCATAGGGAAAGAAGCCGGCGCTGCTGTACTTGGGGAAATCCCGCTCCAGGTCGCCGCGCGCTTCGTCCGGCAGTTGGCCGTGCGCGATCATGAACGGGAACGGCTGCTGGCGTACGTCGGTGTCCGGGCGATCGAGTCGTGCGGGGTCCAGCAGTAGGGCGGTCGCGTTCATCGAATTTCGCAGCTTTCCTGGCTAAGTCTCGGCGCAGTCTAGCGCGAGTGTGCGGCCGGCGCGCCATATGACTATCCGTTTTGGGAGGTCCATTCGGGTGGACAGAAAGGCGCGCGAAGCCTATCATTTCAACCCGCCCGAGACTTTCCTTCACCTAAGGTCCACAAGCCTGCTTCGATGCGGCTTGCGGACCTTGCTGTACCTAAAAGGCGGCCCCTTCCATGCCTCATTCCGCTCTGCTTGCCCTCGAAGACGGCAGCGTATTCCACGGCCACTCCGTAGGTGCGACTGGCGAAACCGTTGGCGAAGTCGTTTTCAACACGGCGATGACGGGTTATCAGGAAATCCTCACTGATCCCTCCTACGCTCGCCAGATCGTTACCCTTACGTATCCGCACATCGGCAACACCGGCTGCAACGAGGTGGATGCCGAGTCCGACAAAGTGCATACCGCCGGCCTGATTGTGCGTGACGTACCGCGCCGGCCCAGCAACTGGCGCAGCACCGAAAGCCTGCCCGATTACTTGAAGCGCCATGGCATCGTCGCCATCGCAGGCATTGACACGCGCCGGCTCACGCGCATTCTGCGTGACAAGGGCGCACAGAATGGTTGCCTGGTGGCTGGCGAATCGATCGACGCCGAGGCGGCACTCGCCAAGGCGCGCGCATTCCCCGGCTTGAACGGCATGGACTTGGCCAAGGTGGTCAGTGTGGACAAGCCGTACAACTGGAACGAGGGCGTATACGACCTCGACCGCACCGTGTTCCATGAAACGGACAAGCGTTTCAACGTGGTGGCTTATGACTACGGTGTGAAGCGCAACATTCTGCGTCTGCTGGCGGAGCGTGGTTGCGAGATCACGGTGGTGCCTGCGCAGACGCCGGCTGCCGACGTGCTGGCCATGAATCCGGATGGCGTGTTCCTCTCCAACGGTCCCGGCGATCCGGCAGCCTGCGATTACGCCATTGCTGCCACGCGCGAATTCCTGGCCAAGGAAATTCCGCTGTTCGGTATCTGCCTGGGGCACCAGATCATGGGCGCCGCCGTTGGTGCGAAGACGATGAAGATGAAGTTCGGCCATCACGGCGCGAACCATCCGGTGAAGGATCATGACGACGGCCGTGTGCTGATCACCTCGCAGAACCATGGTTTTGCGGTGGATGCATCCACGCTGCCTTCCAATGTGCGGGTCACGCACACCTCGCTGTTCGATGGTTCGCTGCAAGGCTTCGCGCTGACTGACCGCCCCGCGTTCTGCTTCCAGGGACATCCGGAAGCGAGTCCAGGTCCGCACGATATTCGTTACTTGTTCGAGCGTTTTGCCAAGTTGATGCAGGAGACCCGCTGAGATGCCCAAGCGTAACGACATCAAGAGCATCCTGATTATTGGCGCTGGCCCGATCGTGATCGGTCAGGCCTGCGAGTTCGACTACTCTGGCGCACAAGCGTGCAAGGCGCTGCGCGAAGAGGGTTACCGGGTGATCCTGGTTAACTCGAATCCGGCCACGATCATGACCGATCCGGAGATGGCCGACGCTGTCTACATCGAGCCGATAAACTGGCAGACGGTGGAACGCATCATCGCCAAGGAGCGCCCGGATGCGGTGCTGCCCACCATGGGCGGCCAGACCGGTCTCAACTGCGCGCTCGATCTTGCCGACAACGGCGTGCTCGAGAAATACAACGTCGAGCTGATCGGCGCTTCGCGTGAAGCCATCCGCATGGCCGAAGACCGCGAGCTATTCCGCGTGGCGATGGCCGAGATCGGCCTGGAATGCCCGCGCGCTGCGGTGGCCAGGTCGTTCGAGCAGGCGGTGGAAATTCAGGCCACCGTGGGCTATCCGACCATCATCCGCCCTAGCTTCACGCTCGGCGGTTCCGGCGGCGGTATCGCGTACAACCGCGAGGAATTCGAAGAGATCGTCAAGCGTGGTCTTGAGCTTTCGCCAGTGCACGAGGTGCTGGTGGAAGAGTCCGTGCTCGGCTGGAAGGAATTCGAGATGGAAGTAGTCCGCGACAAGGCGGACAACTGCATCATCGTGTGCTCGATCGAGAATCTCGATCCAATGGGCGTGCACACCGGCGATTCCATTACGGTGGCCCCGGCGCAGACGCTCACCGACAAGGAATACCAGCGCCTGCGCGATGCCTCCATCGCGGTGCTGCGCAAGATCGGCGTCGATACCGGTGGTTCCAACGTGCAGTTCGGCGTGAATGCCGAAACCGGTCGCGTGGTGGTGATCGAGATGAATCCGCGCGTGTCGCGTTCGTCGGCGCTGGCTTCGAAGGCCACCGGTTTTCCGATTGCCAAGGTCGCGGCGAAGCTGGCCGCGGGTTACACGCTGGATGAGCTCAAGAACGACATCACTGGCGGTCTCACGCCGGCTTCGTTCGAGCCGACTATCGATTATGTGGTTACCAAGATCCCGCGGTTTGCCTTTGAAAAATTCCCGCAAGCCGACGCACGCCTCACTACGCAGATGAAGTCAGTGGGCGAAGTGATGGCGATCGGGCGCAGCTTCCACGAATCGCTGCAGAAGGCGCTACGCGGTTTGGAAATCGGCAAGACCGGTCTCAATCCCACTGGCCTGGATATCGCCAGCGATGAAGGCCTGGCCACGCTCAAGCGTGAATTGCGCGAGCCGCGGCCGGATCGCGTGTTCCACCTGGCCGACGCATTCCGCGCCGGCCTTACGCTGGAAGAAGTGCACGATCTCAGCCACGTTGACCCGTGGTTCCTTGCCGCGTTCGAAGACATCGTGTTGACCGAGAAGGAAGTGCGCGAGCAAGGCCTGACCGCACTTGACGCCGCGCGCATGCGCGAGCTGAAGCGGCTCGGTTTCGCCGATGCCCGCCTGGCAGAACTCACCAACACGGATGAGGCGGCGATCCGCCATCTGCGCCGCACACTGGGCGTGCGCCCCGTGTACAAGCGCGTGGACTCTTGCGCGGCCGAGTTTGCGACGACTACGGCATACATGTACTCGACCTACGAGGAAGAGTGCGAAGCCAATCCCACCAGCCGCGACAAGATCATAGTGCTGGGTGGTGGTCCGAACCGCATCGGGCAAGGCATCGAATTCGACTATTGCTGCGTACACGCTGCATTGGCGCTGCGCGAGGACGGGTTCGAGACCATCATGGTCAACTGCAACCCGGAGACCGTCTCCACCGACTACGACACGTCGGATCGCTTGTACTTCGAGCCGCTCACGCTCGAAGACGTGCTGGAAATCGTCGATCTGGAAAAGCCGAAGGGCGTGATTGTGCAGTACGGTGGCCAGACGCCACTGAAGCTTGCGCGCGCGCTGGAAGCTGCCGGCGCACCGATCATCGGCACCACGCCGGATTCGATCGACTTGGCCGAAGACCGCGCGCGCTTCCAGCAGATGATCGCCAAGCTTGGCCTCACGCAGCCGCCGAACCGCACTGCGCGCAATGCCGATGAGGCCTTGGCGCTGGCGCGCGAGATCGGCTATCCGTTAGTGGTGCGTCCCAGCTACGTGCTGGGTGGCCGTGCGATGGAAGTGGTGTACGACGACGCGGACCTGTCGCGCTATATCCGCGAAGCCGTGCAGGTGTCGAACGATTCGCCGGTGCTGCTCGACCGCTTTCTCGATCATGCGGTGGAAGTGGACGTGGACGTTATCGCCGACTGCGACGGCAACGTGCTGGTTGGCGGCATCATGGAGCACATCGAAGAAGCCGGCGTGCACTCGGGCGATTCGTCTTGCTCGCTGCCGCCGTACTCGCTGTCGCCCGCGATCCAGAACGAACTGCGTCGCCAGGTTGGCCTGATGGCGAAAGAGCTGAAAGTGATCGGCCTGATGAACACGCAGTTTGCGATTCAGGGCGATACGGTGTTCATCCTGGAAGTGAATCCACGTGCCTCGCGCACCGTACCCTTCGTGTCCAAGGCTACCGGCGTGGCGCTTGCCAAGATTGCCGCACGCTGCATGGCCGGCCGCACGTTGGAAGAGCAGGGCGCTACACGCGAGGTTATTCCGGGTTATTACTCGGTGAAGGAAGCGATCTTTCCGTTCTTGAAGTTCCAGAACGTCGATCCGATTCTCGGCCCCGAAATGCGCTCCACCGGCGAAGTGATGGGTGTGGGCCGCAGCTTCGGCGCTGCGTTCGCACGCGGCCACGATGCGGCCGGTATCAAGACGCCACCGCGGGGCAAAGTATTCGTGTCCGTGCGTGATGCCGACAAGGATCGCCTGTTGCCGATCGCCGCAGATATCGCTACGCGTGGCTTTACACTGGTCGCTACGGCCGGTACCGCAAGCTATCTCACTTCGCATGGCGTGATCTGTGAGCGCATCAACAAGGTGCTTGAAGGTCGCCCTCATATCGTCGACCTGATCAAGAACGGTGAGATCGTCTATATCGTCAACACCACTGAAGGTAAGCAGGCGATTGCTGACTCATTCTCGATCCGGCGCGAAGCCCTGCAGCATCGTGTCACCTATTCCACGACGGTTGCAGGCGCGCGTGCACTGGTGCATTCACTGGATTACCACGACAGTGGTGAGGTACACAGCCTTCAAGAACTACACAAGGAGCTGAACGCATGAGTCGCGCACCCATTACCAAGGCAGGTTCCGAGCGTCTGCGCGCCGAGTTGGAACGCCTGAAATCGGTTGAGCGTCCCAAGATCATCGCGGCTATTGCCGAAGCACGTGCGCATGGCGATCTGAAGGAAAACGCCGAGTATCACGCGGCGCGCGAGCAGCAGAGCTTTATCGAAGGCCGCATCAAGGAACTTGAAGCGGCGCTCTCCACGGCAGAGGTGATCGACGTATCGCGTCTGAATCCGGGTACTAAGATCGTGTTCGGCGCGATCGTGGAGCTTGAGGACGAGGAAAGCGGCGAGGCGGTGAAGTACCAGATCGTTGGCGACCTGGAAGCCGACATCAAGCAAGCCCTTATCGCCGTATCCTCGCCCATTGCGCGTGCGTTGATTGGCAAGAGTGAAGGCGACAGTTTCGAGTTCACAGCGCCGAATGGTGTGAAGCGTTACGAAATTACCGGCGTCAGCTACGAATGAGCCAAGCCAGGCATCTGCGTTTTGTGGATGCCTGGCACATTCTTGATACGGTGCATCCGACATGGCGAACATAGCTTTGATCACCGGTGCAAGTCGTGGCATAGGCCGTGCGACTGCAAAACTTCTTGGCGCACGTGGTTGGTCGGTTGGGGTCAACTTCGCGCAAAACGAACATGCTGCTCAGGAAACCGTTGCTGAAGTGTTCCAGGCTGGCGGTCGCGCCTGTGCGATTCGTGGCAATGTTGCTGACGAAACGGATGTCATCGCCATGTTCGATGCAATTGAGTCGACATTCGGGCGTCTGAATGCCTTGGTCAACAACGCGGGTATTGTCGCGCCATCCATGCCGTTGGCTGACATGAGCGTTGCGCGACTTAGGCAAGTGTTCGATGTCAACGTGTTAGGCGTCTATCTATGTGCCCGTGAGGCGGCGCGACGCATGTCGAAGGATCGCGGTGGTATGGGCGGGTCTATCGTCAACGTATCGTCTGCGGCGTCACGACTCGGTTCGCCGCGCGAATATGTGGATTACGCAGGTTCAAAAGGGGCCGTCGACACGATGACGGTCGGTCTTGCCAAAGAACTCGGTGGGCAGGGCGTTCGTGTCAATGCGGTACGCCCCGGGCTTATCGACACCGAAATTCATGCAAGCGGCGGACGCCCGGATCGCGCCGCCGCGCTTGGAGCGCAAACGCCGCTTGGTCGTGCAGGAGCCGCGAACGAAGTTGCAGAAGCGATTGTGTGGCTGTTGAGTGATGCTGCTTCGTACGTCACCGGTTCGTTGCTCGACGTAAGTGGTGGCCGCTAGACACTTGGTGGTTCGGGCATAAAAAAAGCCGCTTTGCGGCGGCTTTTTTTATCGGCTCGTGGCGCTCGATCAACGCTGGCGTGCTTTGAAACGCGGGTTGCTCTTGCAGATCACGAACACTTTGCCGCGACGGCGCACAACCTTGCAGTCACGGTGCCGCTGCTTGGCGGACTTCAAAGAGGAAAGCACCTTCACGGCAGGCTCCTGGAACGAAACGAAACAAAGAAAGCACGCAAGTATAGCTATTTCAATCGCTTGTCACAAGCCTATGGCGACTTTTGCGGCCGCGACCGTTTCCAGGCATTGCAGTACTACTGGCGATGGGTTTTCAGCCAGGCTGGCTACCGCTAGCACGAGGTAGGCGTCGGGATCGGCCAGGGGCACATAGCTTACCCCGGCCAGTTTAACCACCTGCATGCTGGCAGGGATCAGCGCCAGGCCGACGCCTGCGGCCACCAAGGCAAGCAGGCCATTCAACTGTTGGGCGTGTTGCCGGATTACTGGGTGGAAGCTGGCCTTGGCGGCCAGGCGCAGCAGCCGGTCGTAAAGCGTTGCTGCCAGCTCACGTGGTTGGACCACGAAGGGATCGCCGGCAACCTCGCCCAGCTCCACGCTTTGCCTACCGGCCAAGCGATGGCCTTCTGGCAAGGCAAGCAGCAGGGGTTCGCGATCGATGACGTCTACCCGGAGGGCCTGGGCATCGTCCTCATGTGTGGGCACGTCGCGCACGAATCCAACATCGATCTGGCCATTACGAATGGCCGAGAACTGCGGTTGCGTATACATCTCACTCAGCCACACGCGTACGTTAGGGGCGTTTTGGCCAAGCCTTAGCAGCGTCTGCGGCAGGGCGGGGTGGAAAGATACGGACACGGTATAGGCGAGCTTTAGATGCCCGCTAAAGCCTGCTGCAGCCTCCGCGACCTGGGTTCGAGCCTCATCCGCCATGGCCAGGATCTGCCGGGCCTGGTCAAGAAATAACCGCCCCGGTGCGGTAAGGGTGACGTTGCGCTTATCACGCTCAAGCAGACGTACGCCCAAATCTTGTTCCAGTGCCTGGATCTGCTGGGAGAGTGGGGGCTGCGAAAGATGCAAGCGTTGGGCGGCACGAGTAAAGCTCAGTTCCTCGGCGACAGCGATGAAGTAGCGCAATTGGCGAAAATCAAACATATATGACTTTCGAATAAGTTGGAGTCTAAATATATATTTGATTCTGTATCGCGTCGATCATAATATAGCCCTTGTCGCACCACTGACCCCCTCCCCCCGAGTGGTGTAGACCTCGCCCCGCAGCGACGCTACCCCCGCGGTATTTCGGCATCCCTCCCCAGAGCCAATACCGACGCGTCGCTCGCGGGGCGCTTCCTTTCTCTTCCCTTTAAAAGGCTTACCGAGCTTTCTTAAAGCTCAGCGGCAAGTCGTGTCCCTTGGGCGATGGCGCGCTTGGCGTCCAGCTCCGCGGCGACGTCGGCACCACCAATCACGTGCACACGGGGATGCCCCTGCGCAGTCAGGGCATCGGCGAGGCTGCGGTTAGGTTCCTGGCCGGCGCAGACGATCACGTTGTCCACAGGCAGTACCTGGAGCTTGCCATCGACGGTGACGTGCAACCCCTGGTCGTCGAAGCGTTCGTAGCTGACGCCGCCCAGCATGGTGACCTGTTTGTTCTTCAGGGTGGCACGGTGAACCCAGCCGGTGGTTTTGTTGAGACGCGAACCCGGCCGGCCGGCCGTACGTTGCAGCAACCAGACCTGTCGCGTCGGGGGCTCCGGCTGCGGACTCAATAGACCGCCGGGCTGGCCTAGCTGCATATCCACGCCCCATTCACGCGTCCAGCGCGCGATGTCTGTAGCGGGTGAGGGCGTATGTTCAACCAGGAACTCAGCAACATCGAAGCCGATGCCACCTGCACCGATGATGGCGACGTGCTGGCCTACGGGCTTATTTCGCGCCAATACGTCGAGATAACTCAGTACGCGTGGATCGTCACTGCCCGGAAAATTCACTGGGCGCGGTGTGATGCCGGTGGCAACAATGACATGGTCATAGTTTTGCGCCTTGAGCGAAGTCGCATCCACGAGCTGTCCCAACTGCGTGAGCACACCGGTGTCGGCGAGGCGATGCCTGAAATAACGCAGTGTTTCATGGAATTCTTCCTTGCCGGGAATGCGCTTGGCGTAATTGAACTGGCCACCGATCTCATGGGCGCCGTCGATCAGCGTGACATCGTGGCCGCGTTCGGCCAGTGTTGCCGCACAAGCCATGCCCGCGGGGCCTGCACCAACAACGGCCATGCGCTTGCGTGTCTTGCTTGGGACAATACGCAGCTCTGTTTCATGGCAAGCACGGGGATTGACCATGCAGGTCGCGCGCTGATTGAGAAATACGTGATCAAGGCAAGCTTGGTTGCAAGCAATGCAGGTGTTGATGCGCTCGCTGTGGCCAGCCTTTGCCTTGATGGCCCATTCCGGATCGGCGAGTAGAGGTCGTGCCATCGACACCATGTCCGCTTCGCCGCCGGCAAGAATTCGCTCGGCGACATCAGGCATGTTGATGCGATTGGTGGTGATCAGTGGAATGGACACTTCGCCTTTGAGTTTTTTTGTGACCCAGCTGAAGCCTGCACGCGGGACGCTGGTAACGATAGTTGGCACACGTGCTTCGTGCCAGCCGATGCCGGTATTGATGATGCTGGCACCTGCCGCTTCAACGCCTTTGGCGAGCGTGACGATGTCTTGCCAGGGCTGCCCACCTTCCACCAGGTCGAGCATCGAAAGGCGGTAGATGATGATGAAATCCTTGCCGACGGCTTCACGCATGCGCCGCACGATTTCCAGTGGGAAACGCATACGCTTGTTGGCATCGCCGCCCCATGCGTCGTTGCGCTGATTGGTGCGTGTGGCGATGAACTGATTGATCAAATAGCCTTCTGAACCCATCACCTCAACACCGTCATAGCCGGCTTCGCGCGCTAACTGTGCGCAGCGGACGAAATCCCCGATGGTGCGTTCTACGCCACGCGCGCTAAGTTGGCGCGGCTTGAATGGCGTTATCGGCGACTGAACGCGTGAAGGCGCTACGGACAGCGGGTGATAGCCATAACGCCCTGCATGCAGGATCTGCATGCAGATGCGCCCACCTTCCACATGCACCGCTTGGGTGATCTTGCGGTGCCGAGGCTTGTGCCAGGGCAGGCTCATGCGTCCGCCGAAGGGTTTCAGCCAGCCTTCGATGCTAGGGGCGATGCCACCGGTCACCATCAGGCCTACGTCGCCGCGTGCGCGCTCGGCAAAATACGCCGCCAGCTTGTCGAAATCGGCCGCCTTGTCTTCCAGCCCGGTATGCATCGAGCCCATCAGGATGCGGTTGGGCAAGGTGACGTGGCCCAGGTCGAGCGGGGCAAACAGATGGGGGTAGTTCATGCGACGACCGTCATTCAAACGATCGTATGAATGTGCCCGCTATTCACGGTGGGCGCAAGTGGCCCGCGCGCGGCAGCTGCCGTCTCAGTCGAGCAATTGTTGTACCAGTCCCACGTATTGGCGCATCGCCTCGTCCTGGGACATGCCCTTCAGACGTGACCAGGCTTCCTGCTTGGCGGTGCCGATGAAGTCGAAAAAGCTGGTGGGTTGGCAATCGTGCACGTCGCCTTCCAGGGCCTGCTTGTAGAGCGCGTAGAGCGCGAGCAACGTGTCGTTGTCAGGCCGTTCCTTGCGTCGCCGGAGGTCATCGGCGGCCTGGTGGAACTGGCGGTGGAGGTCATTCATGGAGGACGGCTGATAGCCGGATACGGTCGATGAGGAACTGGTAAGCATGCGCCTGGCACCCCTGCAAACACGATAAGCTAAGCACTTCCCGTGCCATCAGGTCCGTCCATGCCAACACGCCAGTCCGTGCCCGTACTCACCATCGACGGACCTTCTGGATCAGGCAAAGGCACGATTAGCCGGCTGGTGGCGGAGCACCTGGGCTGGCGTTTGCTGGATTCCGGGGCGTTGTACCGGGCGGTCGGCTATGCCGCGGGTGCGGCCGGGCTGGATATTTCCGATGCCGAGGCCGTGACCCGTTGCGCGCAAACCACGAAGATCCAGTTCCGTGCGGCGCCACATGATGGCGAAACTCGCGTGATCGTCAATGGGCACGATGCCACAGACGAGCTGCGTACCGAGACCGCCGGGGCCGCGGCTTCGGCCATTGCCTCGATTCCCTCAGTGCGCAAGGCGCTGGTCGACCTGCAACTGAGCTTCCGCAAGTCTCCTGGCCTGGTGGCAGACGGGCGCGACATGGGCACGGTAATTTTTCCCGATGCACCGTACAAGGTATTCCTCACTGCCAGCGCAGCTGAAAGGGCGAAAAGGCGTTATAAGCAGTTGAAGGAAAAGGGGCTGAGCGTTACACTTGCCACCCTCCAGAGCGAAATTGAGGCGCGTGACACCCGCGATGCATCGCGAGCCGTGGCACCGCTGAAACCCGCCCGCGATGCGGTGCTGGTGGATACCACCGGCATGGGGATCGAGGATGTGGTCGCTAAAGTTTTGGCCGTCGTGAATCCGTAACCGGATTGCGGCGGTATTGGCGCTTCATGTCGCGGCATGAAGTTTTGGGTCAACGGTGCGAGGGAGCGATCCCGACCACCCACAACCGGTGGGCCTGCCCATCTGCGCAATTACTCCGACGGCGCGCAGTGGGGTGAGGGCCTTTTCTTATTTTTGGAATCAACATGACTGAAAGTTTTGCCGAGCTGTTTGAACAGAGCCAACAGGCCATTTCTAAACTGAAGCCGGGCGCCATCGTCACCGGCATCGTTGTGGAAATTCGCAACGACGTCGTCGTGATCAACGCCGGCCTCAAGAGCGAAGGCATTGTTCCGATCGAGCAGTTCAAGAGCGAGAATGGCGAGTTGGAAGTGCGCGTTGGCGACGAGGTGAAGGTAGCCCTCGACGCACTGGAAGACGGCTTCGGCGAGACCAAGCTCTCCCGTGAGAAGGCCAAGCGTTCCATGGTATGGGACGACCTCGAGCAGGCCTTCGACAAGGAAGAGACCATCACCGGCAAGATCTCCGGCAAGGTCAAAGGCGGTTTCACCGTCGACATCAAGGATGTTCGCGCGTTCCTGCCGGGTTCGCTGGTCGACGTGCGTCCGGTACGCGATCCGGTGTACCTGGAAGGCAAGGATCTCGAATTCAAGATCATCAAGCTGGACCGCAAGCGCAACAACGTTGTTGTCAGCCGCCGCGCCGTCGTCGAGACCGAGTTCTCCGAGGAGCGCGAGAAGCTGCTGGAGCGCCTGACCGAAGGCGCGGTCGTGAAGGGTACAGTCAAGAACCTGACCGACTACGGCGCGTTCGTGGACCTCGGCGGTATCGACGGTCTGCTGCATATCACCGACATGGCATGGAAGCGCGTGCGTCATCCGTCCGAAGTCGTCAACGTGGGCGACGAGTTGGACGTCCGCGTGCTGAAGTACGACCGCGAGCGCAACCGCGTGTCGCTGGGTCTGAAGCAGCTGGGCGACGATCCGTGGGTCGCCATCTCGCGTCGCTATCCGGTCGGCAGCCGCCTGTTCGGCAAGGTCTCCAACGTCACCGATTACGGCTGCTTCGTCGAGATCGAACCGGGCGTGGAAGGCCTGGTGCACGTGTCCGAAATGGATTGGACCAACAAGAACGTCAATCCGGCCAAGGTCGTGCAGGTCGGCGACGAGACCGAAGTGATGGTGCTGGACGTGGATGAAGAGCGTCGCCGCATCTCGCTGGGTATCAAGCAGACGCGCTCGAACCCGTGGGAAGCTTTCGCCGCCACGCATAAGAAGGGCGACAAGGTGTCCGGCCAGATCAAGTCGATCACCGACTTCGGCATCTTCATCGGCCTGGACGGCGGCATCGACGGTCTGGTGCATTTGTCCGACATCTCCTGGCAGGCGTCCGGCGAAGACCTCGTGCGCAACTTCAAGAAGGGCGACGAGATCGAAGCCGTGGTGCTGGCGGTGGATCCGGAGCGTGAGCGCATCTCGCTCGGCATCAAGCAGATGGAGCAGGATCCGTTCGGTCACTTCATGGCCGTCCATCCGCGTGGCGCAATCGTCAACGGTACGGTGAAGGAAGTCGACGCCAAGGGCGCGGTGATTGATCTCGGTGACGGCGTCGAGGGTTACCTCCGCGCCAGCGATATCGCCAAGGAGCGCATCGACGATGCTACCCAGCATCTGAAGGTGGGCGACAAGGTGGAAGCGAAGTTCACCGGTATGGATCGCAAGGGCCGTCAGCTTTCGCTTTCGATCCGCGCCAAGGATGAGGAAGAGCTGCAAGACGCCATGGCCGAATACTCGTCCGCGTCGGGTGGCACGACCAAGCTTGGTGCGTTGCTCAAAGAGCAGCTCAACAAGGCTGAATGATGTAGTGCCTGCATCGGGGCGGTGTTGCGCCGCCCCGATTCATTCCACGTCACGGACATTGGGGACCCATGACCAAATCCGAGCTGATTGAGGCGCTGGCCAGGCGTCAGACCCATCTTGCGTTCAGCGATGTCGAGCTGGCAGTCAAGAATGTCATCGAGCAGATGAGCCAGGCATTGGCGACCGGCGAACGCATCGAAATACGCGGCTTCGGCAGTTTCGCGTTGCATTACCGGCCGCCGCGCATGGGACGCAATCCCAAGACGGGTGATGCGGTCGCTTTGCCCGGCAAGCATGTTCCGCACTTCAAGCCAGGCAAGGAATTGCGTGAGCGCGTGAATTTGCATCTGGAGCAGCAGGCCGGCTGAGGCCTTCGTCAACATCGCTTATTCCGACAGGCAGGCAGCTTTGGCTGGTCCTGCCTTTTTCTTTTGCCGTACCGTTTTTCCTCAGGGAGGGTGCTCGTTTCGCGAGTGCCAACGTTATGGTTCAACGAAAGTGACGAACCCACCTGAATCACACTTCACATTCCTCTGGGAGCTGTTCAGTCAATCGGGTAAAGTCACACGATGCGATTGATCGTCATGCTGCTATTGCTACTGTTCATCGCCGGGGGAGTGATCCTGGGGGCGCTCAATGCGGACCTCGTCGGCTACGACCTCGCGTTTGCACGTGTCCAGGTTCCGAAGGGCGCCGCCTTGCTGGCTATGCTTGCACTGGGCTGGATTCTTGGCGGCCTGACGGCCTGGCTCGGTGTCACCACGCGGCATCGTCGTGAGCGACGACGCACGGCCAAGGTTCAGGGCGCCAAGGCAACGAAAACACCATGAGTGTCTTCTATTCGCTGCTGGCTCTGCTCATACCGGCGGCCTTTCTGAGTGGCTGGTGGACCGCGCGGCGCGCTGGTGTGCGCCGTTCGGGCGTACAGGTCAGCGAGCTGTCCTCCGATTACTTCCGCGGCCTGAACTACCTGCTTAACGAAGAGCAGGACAAGGCGATCGAGGTGTTCCTCAAGCTCGCCGAATACAACCGCGACACCGTAGAAACGCACTTAGCGTTAGGCAACCTGTTTAGGCGTCGCGGTGAAGTGGATCGAGCCATCCGTCTGCATCAACATCTGGTCTCCCGGCCCGGCCTGTCGGAAGGCATGAAGACCGTGGCCTTGCTTGAACTGGGCGAAGACTACATGCGCGCCGGTCTGCTCGACCGCGCCGAGGCGCTGTTCTCGGACCTGGTGGCGATGAACGCGCATGCACCATCGGCCTTGCGTCATCTCATCGCGATCTACCAGCACGAGCGCGACTGGCATAAGGCCATCGAACACGCGCGTCGCCTGGAAACGATGACCCGCGAAGAAGAGGGCACCACCATCGCGCAGTTTTATTGCGAATTGGCCGAGCAATCGCGCCAGCATGGTGCGCGTGCCGAGGCACGGGAATATCTGCAGCAGGCTTTTGCTTCCCAGCCAAATTGCGTACGCGCCTTCATGCTGACCGGGCGCCTGTATGCGGAAGAGGGACAGCACACCGATGCGGTGGACGCGTATGAGCGCGCGGTGGAGGCGGATATCGCTTTTGTACCGGAAATCCTGCCGCCCTTGCTCGACAGCTATGCGCGTTCTGGCCAGATGGAGCGTGCAGAGCGTTTCCTGCGCGATATCCTGGCACGCTATCACGGTATCTCGCCCGTGCTCGCGCTTACGCATCTGTATCAGCAACGCGATGGCGAAAAGCTCGCCATCGATTTCCTCACCTCGCAATTGCGCCAGCGTCCTTCCGTGCGCGGACTGATGGCCTTGATCGATGCGACCATGGACAAGATCGAAGGCGAAGCGCGGGAGAATTTCCTGATCCTGCGCGATCTCACGCGCAAGCTGCTTGAGGGGCAGGCGATGTATCGCTGCAGCCATTGCGGTTTTGGCACCAAAGCGCATCACTGGCAGTGCCCGAGTTGCAAAGGCTGGAGCACGATACGGCCGATTCACGGGGTGGCCAATGAGTGACGCGATCGCGGCTGGTTTAGCCCCGATCACGCTTGCCGTTGTGTTTGCTCTCCTGGCCGCCCTGGCTGTGGTGCGAGCGGCCATCGCTTACGCCCATCGTCGCGGCATGTTCGATCAACCCGGGCAGCGGCGTTCGCACAAGATCGCGACGCCGCGCGGCGGTGGCATCGGCATTGTCGCCGCGGTGCTGTTGACCATGCCGATATGTCTGCTGCCGCCATCATCGCCATGGCCGCTTCACCTCGTCATCACGCTGTGGGTCACAACGGCGATGATTGCTTTGATCGGTTGGTGGGACGATCACAGTTCCTTGCCAGTACTTCCACGCTTCGGAGTGCAAATACTGGCTGTTGCCCTGTTTTCACTGAGTCTGATCAGTGGACCCCTGAGTTGGCTCTGGTTGCCGCTATGGGTGCTGGGGGGAACGTGGAGCGTCAATTTGCATAACTTCATGGATGGCATCGACGGTCTGCTCGCGCAGCAGGGCATGTTCGTTGCCTGCGGTCTTGCCGTACTTGCAGGGCGTATCGGCCAACCCGCGCTGATGGGTGCCGCGGCTTGTGTAGCTGCAGCCTGCCTGGGCTTCTGGTACTACAACCGCTCGCCGGCGCGCATTTTCATGGGGGATGTGGGCAGCGGTGCCATCGGCCTTCTGCTTTTTGCGCTGACTGCCATGCTGTGGCGTTTGCACTGGCCGCTGGTGTGGCCGGCTCTGATCCTGAGTTCAGCTTTCGTGACGGATGCCAGCCTTACCCTGCTCACTCGTATGCTGGCAGGCAGGCGCTGGTATGCTGCGCACCGCGAACATCTGTATCAATGGATCGTACGCAGGGGCTATACGCATGCTGCGAGTGCAGCTTGGTACCTGGGGTGGAATCTGCTCGTTGCTGCACCGCTGGCTGCGTGGGCGTTCGAAAAACCAGGGATGGGGCTATTAGCCTGCATCGTCACTTATGCGATCGCGGTGGTCGTTTGGGTCCATACCAAGCGTCGCTTGATCAAGCGGGATCGATACAAGGTTCGTCATGTCCATACGTAAATGGGTCGGTACAGTTCATCCGCGAGCGGCAGTGGTTCTTCATGACCTGCTCGTTACAGCCTTGGCTTGGTGGGTGGCCAAGGAATTGCGCTACGCGCTTGACCCCAAGCTGATCATCACCTTCGAACCGTACGAATTTCCGATCGTGCTGGCCGTGCAGGGTTTGGTCTACGCATGGACCGGTCTTTACAAAGGCGTGTGGCGCTTCGCCAGCCTGCCGGATCTGTGGAATATCTTGCGCGCGGCCATCGTCGGCACGGTAGCGATCGGCGTTTCCTTGTTCTTGTATGGACGTCTGGACGGCGTGCCTCGTTCGGTATTGCTGCTGTATCCCTTCGTGCTGGCCTTGTTTCTCGGTACGCCACGTCTGGCCTATCGCTTCTGGAAGGACAGCCGCATCGACCTTTTCATGAATGCCAAGACGCAGCGTGTGCTGATAGTCGGTGCGGATAGCGCCGGCGAAGCGCTGTCGCGCGACCTGCATCGTGATACCCGCTTCATGGTCGTCGGCTTCGTCGATGATCGGCGTTCGCTGCGCGGTGCGCGCATCAATGGCAAGCCGGTACTGGGTTCGGTGGAACAATTGCCGGAAGTTGCCAAAGAGTCGGCCGTGCAGATGCTGCTGATCGCCTTGCCAGGCGCCAGCGCGCGCCAGATGCGCCAGGTGGTGGAGCTATGCGATCGCACCGGCTTGCCTTACCGCACCGTGCCCAAGCTTGAAGACGTCGTGGCAGGGCGTGCTCAGTTCAACCAGATCAAGGAAGTATCGATCGAAGATCTACTCGGACGTGACGCGGTCGAGCTGGATTGGACGCGCATTCGTGAAACGCTGACCAGCCGTCGTGTGCTGGTGACTGGCGGCGGTGGTTCGATCGGTTCGGAGCTGTGCCGGCAGGTGGCACGACTTGGCGTACAGGCGCTCACCATCGTCGAATCTTGCGAATACAACCTGTATCAGATCTCGCAGGAGTTGCGCGCGGCCTATCCAGAACTGCTGCTCAACAGCGTGCTGACCGATTGCGGTGACACGGTTGCCATGCGTCGCTTGTTCGCCGAGGTAAAGCCGCAGGTGGTGTTCCACGCGGCCGCCTACAAGCACGTCCCCATGCTGCAAGGCCAATTGCGTACGGCCGTGCGCAACAACGTACTGGCAACGCGTACCATGGCCGACCTGTCGAGTGAAACGGGTGTCGAATGCTTCGTGCTGATCTCCACCGACAAGGCCGTCAATCCAACCAGCGTGATGGGCGCGTGCAAGCGCATCGCGGAAATCTGGTGCCAGAACCTCAACGCCCATTCGAATACCCATTTCATCACCGTGCGGTTCGGCAACGTGCTGGACTCGGCCGGTTCCGTGGTCCCTTTGTTTCGCCAGCAGATCCATGCGGGTGGGCCCATCACGGTCACGCATCCGGAAATCTCCCGCTACTTCATGACCATCCCCGAAGCTACTCAGCTGATCCTGCAGGCGGCGGCGATCGGGCAGGGCGGTGAAATCTTCGCGCTGGACATGGGCGAACCGGTCAAGATCCGCGATCTCGCCGAACAGATGATCCGGCTGGCCGGCAAGAAACCCGGTACGGAAATTCCCATCGTCTACACCGGTCTGCGTGCCGGCGAAAAATTGTTCGAAGAATTGTTCCATCCGCTGGAAAACTACAGCGCGACGACACACAACAAGATATTTCTAGCGCAGCACCGGCCGGTATCGTGGGACTTGTTGCAGGCGCAGATGGCCAAGGCCACTCATGCCGTACGCAGCTTCAACGAAGACGAACTGCGCCAGTGCGTGTCTAGTCTGCTTCCATCATTCAGTTGGAGCGACGTTGCCCAACCCAGCAACGTGATTCCGCTAAGACGCAACGATATTGGAGAGAAGTGAGTGAGTAAGCCATTGCGCAAGGTGGTGTTTCCAGTAGCTGGTCTCGGTACACGCTTTCTTCCGGCCACCAAGGTGGTCGCCAAGGAAATGCTGCCCGTGCTGGACAAGCCCCTCATCCAGTACGCCGTCGACGAAGCCGTCGATGCCGGGGCCGATACGCTGGTATTCGTCACCAATCGCTACAAGCACGCGATCGCCGATTACTTTGACAAGGCCTACGAGCTGGAAGCCAAGCTGCAGGAAAAGGGCAAGGATGAATTGCTCGCCCTAGTGCAAGGTACGCTTCCGCGCAACGTCCGCGCTATCTTCGTCACGCAGCCCGAAGCGCTGGGCCTTGGCCACGCGGTGCTGTGCGCCAAGCCGGTCGTGGGCGACGAGCCCTTCGGCGTGGTCCTGCCAGATGACCTGATCTGGAACAAAGGCAAAGGCGCCCTGCGCCAGATGGCCGAGCTTGCCGAAACCGAAAACGCTGGCGTCATCGCTGTGGAAGAAGTGCCGCACGACCAGACCGACAAATACGGCATCGTCGATGCCGAGCCGGTCGATGAGCGCAGCGCGCGCATCCGCTTCATGGTCGAAAAGCCCAGGCCGGCCGATGCACCGTCCAACTTGGCCGTCGTCGGCCGTTATGTATTGCCGGGCCGTATCTTCCAGTTGCTCGAGCAGACCAAGCCGGGTGCCGGGGGCGAAATCCAGCTCACCGACGCCATCGAATCCTTGCTGATGGAGCAGGGCAAGGTACTCGCCTATCGCTTCGAAGGCACCCGCTTCGATTGCGGCAACAAGGCCGGCCTGGTGCGCGCCACCATGCATATGGCAATGCAGGACCCGAGCCTGGCGAAGGTTGTGCGCGAAGTCGCCAAGTCGTATTGAGCGGCCGTCGTCCTTGTAAAAGCAGGGACGGCATCAAGTGGTTGTTTCGTCAAGCGATCAGAAACAATCCCGTTCCCATGGCGATAACCCCGATAGCTTGCGCCACAAGCTTGCTTGCTGGCGCAACCCGCTCAGCGGTAATAGCTAACGTAACGAACACCATCGCGCGCAGGTCCATGACGCCGATCACCAACTGAATCGCCGTCAGATTGGTGCAGCTCAGGCAGCAATGAAGTCCCAGGCACATGCCCTGCCGCCATGCGCTGCTCGATTGTGCGGGAAGCATACGAGCGTGCCTCAGCGCTTCCCGGCAGCGAGCAAGATGGCGAATTTTCCAGGGAGTGAACTGGAGCGTGCCGGCCATCAAAACGATCACACCGGCCATCATCGGAACGATGCGCGCCAACGCGGGCCATTGCATTTCCGCTGCCGTCAAGGTGACGCCTAGTGGAAAGACGAGCATGCCAAACAGCGTCCACACAAAGAAATATCCCATGCCCACCAGCACGGTCAGCCGTTCTAATGGCATGCCGCCGGTCGCGTTTACGGCCTGGCGATAGCGCTGCAATGTCGGGATCAAAGACGGCAGCATCATCGCCGCCATCATCACGTCCCACATGACGATGAATGATGTTGCAGCGCTGCCCCATGTCTGGCCGGGCATACGCATCCACGTCATCGACATTGTCCAGCCACCCGGCATCGGCATGGCATTCATGCGGGACATGGATGCGCACCCGACGATCGTCAGCACCGCGCAGAGGGCGGAGAGCGCCGCCGCGGCGGCGAAGAAGGTGCGTTCTGTACTTTGCGAGGCAATCATGGCCATCTCGATGCGGCAGGTTCACTAGATAGACGAAGCGGGCATCGCGATTTCGACATCCACAGGGCGCTTTACCGCTTGCCGTACTCGTCATGCCGGCACCACCAGACGTTCGTCTCGTTGCGCCCCTTGGGCGCACGGTCCAGCCACTGGAACATGCCCCACAGGCCATCCAAACCACGCGCGTACGCGGAATAGGTGTGATAGACAACGCCATCTTCAAGCACGAACGCACTTACACCTGGTCTTTCGCGCACGTACGTCAGTGCATCCGTTCCTGTTGAATGGGCTTGATCGATGACAACCTGCGAGAACTGCGTTGTCTTGTCCATGGCGTGGCCGCCGCGTTGGTAGTTGTATTCGAACGTCCCTTCGCGCTGTTGTTCTTCGGTGATGGAGACGGTGAAATCAAAATTGAAATCGCCGCCGAGCGAAGACGCCCAAGGGAATGTCCATCCCAGGCGTCGCTTGTATGCCTGCAACTTGCCCAGCGGTGCGCGCGATACGGCCCACAGCATCACGTCATGATTCGCCAAGTGCGTGGCAATGCCGTTGAAACCATCGGCGATCGCCGAGCAGGAGGGGCAGCCCGCCGAGAACTCCGGCCCGAACATGAAGTGATAGATGAGAAGCTGCGAGCGTCCACGGAACAGATCCGCGAGCGAAGCGCCGCCCTCATCGGTATCGAAGCGGTATCCCTTGTTGACGGGCACCCATGGCAGCTCCTGTCGCTGGCGGGCAAGCTCGTCGCTGCGATGAGTCAGTTCCTTCTCTGCCTTGAGCAGCTCGATCCGCGCTGCCAACCATTCTTCGCGGGTACCAATCGTATGCGTGGTCATGGTTCTCAACTCCGTTCGTTGAATGCGTTTTGCGTTCTCTTTTCGTCATGGCCAGGTGCTTCCTGGCCATGGGATATAGTTAACGCCTGGGCTCCGAACGAGTGGGAGTGACAAGTGTGGCGCGATTCCGATGGATTCCCTGATCACCGCCGCAGCGCGCGCACTCGCCACGGGTGATCCTCTCGGCGCCTTGAAGCGGGTGGCCCTGCGTGACGATGCGCCCGGCCTTGCGCTGCGGGGCATTGCCATGGCACAGCTCGGCGATTTCGTGCGAGCCAAGGCGCTGCTGCGAAGCGCTGCGCGGGGATTCGGTCCCAAAGAAGCGGTGGCTCGGGCCAGATGCATCGTTGCCGAAGCCGAAATCGCGCTCGTTTCACGTGATTTGAGTTGGCCGGTGAAAACGCTCGAGGTTGCGCGTGCAACGCTGCAATCGCATGGCGACCGGGTAAACGCGGCGCATGCGCGGAATATCGAAGTTCGACGTTTGCTCCTGCTCGGCCGCATCGACGACGCCGAACGCATGCTTGCCGAACTCGACCCGACGCCCTTTCCACCCGCATCAAGGGCTGCGCACGAACTGATCGTCGCAGGTATGGCCATTCGCCGTTTGCAGACAAAGCGTGCGCGTGTTGCCTTGGCACGGGCAGGACATGCCGCGCACTTAGCGAATATTCCAGCGCTGATGGCGGAAGTCGAAAGTGCATCACGCGTATTGGATGCTCCCGCGGCGCGCTTGATTGCACGAGGCGACGAACGTCTTCTCCTGCTGGAAGAAGTCGAAACGCTGCTGGCATCACCGACGTTCGTCGTGGACGCATGCCGTCATGTAGTGCATGGCGAGGGTGCCGTCATGTCGCTCGCAACGCGCCCCATCTTGTTCACGCTGATGCGCCGACTGGCGGAGGCGTGGCCTGCCGATGTGTCGAGGAGCCTGCTCATTGCTGATGCTTTTCGCACCAAGCATGCCGATGAATCGCATCGCGCGCGCTTGCGGGTCGAAATGGGGCGCCTGCGTGCCATGTTGCGGCCGATGGCCGAGGTGAGCGCGACGGAGCGAGGCTTTGCATTGGCGACGCATCATGCAAGCGACGTTGTCGTGCTGGCGCCACCCACGGAAGAACGGCACGCATCGGTGCTCGCCTTGCTTGCGGATGGCGAGTCATGGTCGAGCTCGGCCTTGTCCATCGCGCTGGGCGCCAGCCCCCGTACCGTACAACGCGCGCTCGAATCGCTTGCCGCAACCGGTAAGGTGCAGTCGTTCGGTCGCGGACCTGCACGTCGCTGGATGACTCCACCCGTGCCTGACGTCCCGTCGATTTTGTTACTCCCAGGTCCGTTACCAAGTGACTAGCATGACTGTCACCGATTGATTAGGACGAAAACATGAAACGATCCACAGCCCAAGTCATCAGAGAGTACGGACCTTTCCCTGGGATCGATCGGGTGGCTGGCGTCACGTACGACGGTGAACACCTCTGGTTTGCCTCCGGCGACAAGCTCAACGCGCTCGATCCGGACAGCGGAAAGCTCGTGCGATCCTTGGATATAGCAGCACACGCAGGTACGGCTTTCGACGGCCAACACCTGTTTCAGATCGCCGAGGACCGCATCCAGAAAATCGATGCCAAGAGCGGCAAGGTGCTCGCGACCATCCCGGCACCCGGTGGCGGTGGCGACTCCGGCCTCGCCTGGGCCGAAGGTTCGCTGTGGGTCGGAGAGTATCGGGAACGGAAGATCCATCGCATTGATCCCGACACCGGGGCCATTCTCAACACCATCCAGTTCAACCGCTTCGTCACCGGGGTCACCTGGAGCGATGGCGAGCTGTGGCACGCCACCTGGGAGGGGGATGAGAGCGAGGTACGCCGCGTCGATCCGGAAACCGGCGAAGTGCTGGAACAGCTCGACATGCCGCCGGGTATGGGCGTGTCGGGGCTTGAATCCGATGGGGGCGACCGGTTTTTCTGCGGTGGCGGAAATAGTGGGAAGGTAAGGGTCATCTCGCGACCCAAATGATCCTTTCCATGTTTGTAGGTTGGGTTAGCGCAGCGTAACCCGACAATGCCGCCTCGAATGCGTTGGGTTACGCTGCGCTAACCCAACCTACGATTGGCGTCCCAGACCAACGGTTGCTTCGAGTCAGGATCACGTCCGCGCCTTGCCCCTGCCACGCCCGCACCGGATCGTGCCAGAATCCTGACCGCAAGCTGCCATCTCGATACGGCAGCCTATGCATGGGGAATCCTCTTCTCACCAGCTTTATGCCTGCGGCATAAGGCATCCCCGCGGATTGAAGAACGCCCGGCAGGCATACCGCCGGGTTGCCTAACGGATTGAACATGGGATGGCATTATGGATTTGCTGCGGTTTCTGCTTTTGCTTCCGGTGCGACTGCTGCGCGGTATCTTGACCGCGCTGGGTTGGCTGCTCAGTCCATTGGTGGGTCAAGTGAGCTGGTCTGCACCCGGCTGGATGCAAGCGGTGCGGCGGCGTCCGCTGCATTCGCTGGGCATCGCTGCCGCCGTTGCGCTGATCGCAGGCAGTGGATGGTTCGGCTGGCATTGGTACAAGCATCGGCCGCGTCCGCCCGAGCCGGTACGTATTACCTGGAAGGTCGATGCGCCGGACATCACCGACTACACCAAGCAACCGATAACTCTCCATCCGCTGGAGATTGAATTTTCCGCCTCTGCTGCGCCTATCGAGCTGGTCGGCAAGCAAGTCACCACCGGCATCACCATGCAGCCGCAGGCGAATGGCCAGTGGACCTGGGTCGACGACAAGACGCTGCGCTTCACGCCCGCCACCGACTGGCCGGTGGGGCAGCATTACAAGGTTCGCTTCGATATCCCCAAGGCTTTCGCCCATCACGTGCTGATGGCTGACGACCATTTCGAGTTCGACACCAAGCCGTTCAAGGCCGAGTTGGGCAAAGGCGAGTTCTACCAGGATCCACAAGATCCCACCGCCAAGAAAACCATCATCCAGGTGGATTTCAATTACCCGGTCAATCCGGCGCAGTTTGAAAAGCGCATCGCGCTGAGCCTGGCAGGGCGAGGCGATACCTCTTCGACACCACTGAAATTCAGTGTCACCTACGATCCTTACAAACTGCACGCGTGGATTCACTCGCAGCCGCTCGCCTTGCCGCGTGATGATGGCGCCGTCTCGCTCACGCTTGATAGCGACGTACGCAGTTCGCGCGGCGGCAACAGCACCGATACGCCGCTGAAAACCAGCGTGCGCGTGCCGGGCCTGTATAGCCTCACGGTGAACGAGGTCAGTCCCACCCTGGTCGACAACGACAAATACGAACCCGAACAGGTGATGGTGATCAACCTGAGCGGCGCCGTGCGCGACAGTGATCTTGCCTCGCTGGTGCACGCCTGGGTGTTGCCGGCACGCAAGCCGCAGGCCGCCAAGCAGGACACGGACGAAGACAACACCGGCAGCGACGACAACCAGAACGATCAAGAACAAGGCAACTATCCCTGGAGTGCCAGCGAGGTCGGTGAAGACACCCTGCGCAGTGCCAAGCCGTTGCCGCTCGAAGTGGTGCCCACGGAAAACGACTATCAAGAGCTGCAAAGCTTCAAGTTCCACGCCGACCCTGGCCAGCGTATTTACGTGCGCGTGGACAAAGGCATCAAATCCTTTGGCGGCTACGTGCTGGGCAAGCCGGCGACCGTCGTGGTCACCGTGCCGGATTACCCGAAGCTATTGCGCTTCATGGCCGATGGTTCGCTGTTGTCCCTAAGCGGCAGCAAGCGCGTTTCCGTGGTATCGCGCAACATGGCAGGCATGCACCTGGTCATCGGTCGCGTGCTGCCGGATCAATTGCAGCACCTGGTCAGCCTCAACCAGGGTGACTACAAGCATCCGCAGCTACCCTATGACTTCGGCGAAGAACACATCGTCGATCGCTACGAGATCAAGCGTGCATTCACCACCAGCGATCCCGCACACGCCCACTACGAAGGCGTCGACCTCGGCCAGTATCTGCAATCCGGCAAGCGCGGCGTGTTCCTGCTGCATCTGTATGACTTCGATCCGGTCCAAGCCAAGAAGCAGGCCGATGAGGCTGCCAAAGCGAAGGCGCTGGCAAAGCAAGGCATCGCACCGCCGCCGCCCGGTGCTAAGGCGGATGACGATGCCGACACCACGTCATCCAGCGATGATGCGAACAATCCCACCGAGAATGAAGATCCATCCAATGCGCAAGACAGCCGCCTGATCGTCGTCACCGATCTGGGCATGCTGGTGAAGCGCGCGCTCGACGGCAGCCAGGACGTATTCGTGCAATCGATCCGCACCGGCCAGCCGGTGGCGGGTGCCACCGTGTCCGTGCTGGCCGTCAATGGCCAGACGCTGTTTACGCAGGACACCGGTGTCGACGGCGACGTGCATTTCCCGACTTTCAAGGGACTGGACCGCGACAAACGCCCTGCGATGTACGTGGTAAAGAAGGCCGATGATCTGTCGTTCCTGCCGATCGGTGGCAGCGACCGGCAACTGGATTACTCGCGCTTTGACATTGGCGGTGACGCCAGTTCGGTTAATCCCGGCACGCTTTCCGCCTATCTGTTCTCCGAGCGCGGCATTTATCGCCCGGGCGACGACATCCATATCGGCTTGATCGTCCGGGCGGCAAGTTGGCTACGCCATGTCGCCGGCATTCCACTGCAAGCCGAAGTGGTTGACCCACGCGGCATCACGGTAAAACAACTGCCGTTGACGATGGACGATTCCGGCTTCGGCGAACTCACCTATACGACGGCGGAAACCGCACCCACCGGCACGTGGACGGTGAACCTGTACATCGTGCGTGATGGCAAAGCCGACACGCAGATCGGCAACACCACCGTGCAGGTGAAGGAATTCCAGCCCGACCGTATGAAGGTCTCGGCCAAGCTGTCCAGCCAGGTTGCCGAGGGCTGGGTAAAGCCGGATGGCCTCAAGGGCTTGGTCGATGCGCAGAACCTGTTCGGTACGCCGGCAGCGAATCGCCGCGTGGAAGCCTCGCTGACGCTGCGCCCGGCCTGGCCATCGTTCCACAGCTGGCCCGATTACCACTTCTACGACGTTCGCCGCGCCAAGGATGGTTACGAGGAAAACCTGCAGGACGGCAAGACCGACGACAAAGGCCATGCCGAATTCGACCTGGATCTTAAGAAGTATGCCGATGCCACGTATCAGCTGTACTTCCTGGTCAAGGCGCACGAACCCGAAGGCGGCCGCAGCGTGGCGGCTGCCACGCAATCGCTGGTATCGAGCAACGACTGGCTGATCGGCTATCGCAGCGATGATGATCTGGATTACGTCAGCCGCAATGCCGTGCGCAAAGTGCACTTGGTCGCGATTGATCCGCAAGCCAAATCGATCAAGCTCGATGGCCTCAAAGCGCAATGGATCGAACGGCGCTATGTGTCCGTGCTGACCAAGCAGGACTCGGGCGTCTACAAATACGAATCCAAGCTCAAGGAAATCCCGATCAACGAGCAGCCGCTGAGCATCCCTGCCGGTGGCCTGGATATCACGTTGGCTACCGACAAGCCGGGCAACTACGCACTGGTGATCTTGCGCGGCAGCGATCGCGTGGAAGTGAATCGCGTGAGCTATTCCGTCGCGGGCGATGCCAACCTGTCACGCTCGCTCGATCGCAACGCGGAACTGCAACTCACGCTGGAAAAAGCCGATTACAACCCCGGCGACACCGTCAACATTTCCATCCATGCGCCTTACGTCGGCAGCGGCCTGATCACCATCGAGCGCGACAAGGTCTATGCGCATGCGTGGTTCCACGCCGATACCACCAGCTCGGTGCAGCAGATCACCATTCCGAAAGATTTCGAAGGCAACGGCTACATCAACGTGCAGTTCATCCGCGATCCGTCGTCGGATGAAATCTTCATGAGTCCGCTGAGCTATGGCGTGGTGCCGTTCTCGGTCAACCTGGATGGGCGCCGCGATACGATAAAGGTCGACTCGCCAGACGTGGTGAAACCCGGCGACACCGTCACCTTCCACCTGCACGCAGAGCATCCGGCCAAGGCCGTGGTGTTTGCCGTGGACGAAGGCATTCTGCAGGTGGCGCGCTACAAGCTGGGCGATCCGCTGAAGTTCTTCTTCCGCAAGAAGATGCTGGAAGTACAGACCTCGCAAATCCTCGACCTCATCCTGCCGGATTTCGAAAAGCTCATGGCCTTGGCTGCGGCACCGGGCGGCGATGCGGATGCGGCAATTGGCCGCCAGCTCAATCCGTTCAAGCGCAAGCGCGACAAACCGGTCGTGTACTGGTCGGGCATCGTCGATGTCGACGGCGATAAGGATTTCACCTACAACGTGCCCGACTACTTCAATGGCAAGCTGCGTGTGATGGCGGTGGCTGTATCGCCGGATCGCATCGGCACGTATGAAGGCGCAACCACCGTGCGCGGCGATTTCGTGCTCTCGCCCAACGTGCCGACCACGTTGGCGCCGGGCGATGAAGTGGAAGTGAGCGTGGGTGTTGCCAACAACCTCACCGGCCTGGGCGGCAAGCAAGTGCCGGTGGCCGTGAGTCTGCAAACAGGCCCGCAACTACAGGTTGTCGGCGCAGCGACGCAGAACGTCAACCTGGCGGAAATGCACGAAGGCGTGGTGAAGTTCCGCGTCAAGGCTACTGACAAGCTCGGCTCCGGCCATCTTGCTTTCACCGCTGGTTATGCCGGCAAATCCGCGCACCAAGCCGTGGATGTGTCGGTGCGGCCGGCATCGGCTTATCGCACCCAGGTCGACGTCGGTCAGGTATTCACGCGCAGTCAGGCGGAAGTGTCGCCCCTGCGACAGATGTTCGATGCCTATGCGGCGCGTGACGCGGCGATCTCGCCGCTGCCGATCGTGCTTGCGCAAGGCATCACCAGCTATCTGGTCAACTACCAGCACTACTGCAGCGAGCAGGTGGTGAGCATGGCCATGCCGCGCCTTATCGTGAGCAAGTGGCCGCAGGTGCCGGTGTTCGCACATGCATTACAGCCGGCCTTCGGCGGTGAGGAGGCGAAGAAGATCAGCAACCAGGACGCACTCGGCAAATGGCTGGACGTGCTGCACTCACGCCAGAACAGCGAAGGCGGCTTCGGCCTGTGGACAGCCACGCCGGATTCGGAACCTTTCATTTCCGATTACGCGATGAACTTCCTGCTCGAAGCGCGTGACCGCGGCACCGCCGTGCCGCAGGACATGCTCGACGCCGGCAACAAGTACCTGCAGCAGCTGGCCGCCAATGACGGCATGGATTCGCTCGACAAGCTGCGCCAGCGCGCCTACGCGGCGTACCTGCTGACGCGCCAGGGCAACGTCACCACCAATGCCCTCGCCGCGATCCAGAAGCGCCTGCAGGAGGCTTATCCGAAGGAATGGAAGAACGACCTGGCCGCGGCGTGGCTGGCCGCTTCGTACAAGCTGCTCAAGCAGGATGACGAAGCCAATCGACTGATGGCCGGCCCGGAGCAGGTGCTGACCCGCTCGAAGCCCGACGAAACCTTCGCCTACAGCTACTACTACGATCCGCTGGTGCGTGATGCGAGCGTGCTGTACCTGCTGGCCAAGCATTTCCCCGAACGCGCCAAGGCCTTGCCGGCACGCGTGTTCGAGAACATCGCCTGGCCATTGGCGCACGACGACTACAACACGCTCTCTTCCTCGATGACGATCCTGGCGCTGGATAGCTATGCCGGCCAAACCGGCGGCGAGCTGGACAAACTAGGTATCCAGGAAGTGCATGCAGATGGCAGCATCAAAGCCATCTCCAGCATCCAGGGCAATCTGTTGCAGGCAGGCAGCTGGGATGCTGCCGCTACCAAGCTGCGCTTCGTGAACCAGAGCGATCTGCCGGCATGGCGCGTCGCCAGCCAGAGCGGCTACGACCGCGTGCAGCCGGACAAGGCGATCGCCAATGGTCTGGAAATCGTGCGTGAGTACACCGATACGCAGGGCAAGCCGCTCGACACGGTGAACCTCGGCGAAGAAATCGACGTGCACGTGAAGATCCGCGCCACCGGCAACGATGCCGTCGGTGACGTCGCCATCGTGGATCTGCTGCCGGGTGGCTTCGAGCCGGTGATCGAACCGCCGCCGCCCGTGGATGCAGCACAGAGCAGCGATAATTCCGGCGACAGCAACCAGGACAGCAATACCAGCGCACCGCCGGCATGGCGTTCGCCGATCGGTTTGTCGCAATCGACCTGGCAGCCGGAATACGCGGATATTCGTGAGGATCGCGTGGTGATCTACGGTGAAGCCACACCGGACGTGCGCGAGTTTGTGTACCGCATCCGCGCGACCAATGCGGGTAGCTTCGTGGTGCCCCCGGCGTATGCCGAGTCGATGTATGAGCGCACCTTGCAGGCCCGCTCGGTGGGCGGGACGTCGTTGAAGGTGGTGGAGAAGCCTTGACGGCGCAAATCACACGGCTCCCTCTCCCCTTCTGGGAGAGAGGGCTGGGATGAGGGGTGAATCTCGCCTCATATCCCTTCCAGCGCGGACTTGTAGGTTGGGTTAGCGCAGCGTAACCCAACAATGATGCCGCCTCGTCTGAATACGTTGGGTTACGCTGCGCTAACCCAACCTACGCATAGGCAAGTGTTGGCGTAACCCATGAAATTCCTGCACATCGTTGGCCGCTGGATAGTGCGCAGGCAGAACTGGCTCGTCGCCGCAGCACTCCTGGTGGCCGTGCTGGCCGGCTGCCGGTTATGGCCACACCCGCCATTGCGCAGTTGGCTCCCTTCCTCCACCGCCGTCTACGACAGCAAGGGACAGCTGCTGCGCCTCACGCTTGCCAGCGACCAGCAATACCGCCTGTGGGTACCGTTGAAAGACATTTCACCGCAACTGGTCGATGGCGTACTGCTGCACGAGGATCGCTGGTACGCATGGCATCCCGGCTTCAATCCGTATGGGCTGTTGCGCGGCGCCTGGATCACCTACGTGCGGCATGGCTCGCCACAGGGCGGTTCGACCGTCACGATGCAATTAGCGCGCCTGTTGTGGAAACTCAACACGCGCGCACCACTAGGAAAGCTGATTCAGATCGCGCGGGCGGTGCAACTGGAATTGTTCTACTCCAAGCACGACATCCTCGAGGCGTATCTCAACGTCTCACCCTATGGCGCCAACGTGCAGGGTGTCGCCACGGCCAGCCTGGTGTATTTCGGCAAACCCGCCAACCAGCTCACCTTGCCGGAAGCCTTGACGCTGGCGGTGATTCCACAAAATCCCTCGCAACGCTTGCTAAGTGGGGAGAGGGCGAACAACACACTGATCAGCAGCGGCCTGGCTGATGCGCGCAATCGTCTGTATCAGGCATGGCTGCCCAAACACCCGCAAGATGCTGGACTGAAACCCCTGTTCGCATTACCACTGGCACTTCGTTCGCGCAGCCGCTTGCCGTTTGAAGCACCGCATGCCGTCGATCAAATCCTGGCCGCGCAACAGCTGAATGACAACGCGCGCAGTGCCATAGTGACCACCACGCTCGATCTCGATCTGCAGCACATCGTGGAACGCCAGATTGCTCTATACGTGCAGCGCAAGGCATCCAGCGGCATCACCAACGCTGCGGCGATCCTGGTGGATACCCGCGACATGGGCATCAAGGCGATGGTGGGTTCAGCCGACTATCGCAATGCTGCCATCCAAGGACAGGTCAACGGCACGTTGGCGAAACGCTCGCCAGGCTCCACGCTGAAACCTTTCATCTATGCGTTGGGTTTCGATCAGGGCGTACTGCACCCACAAACCGTGCTGCGTGATGTACCGACCTCATTTGGCCCCTATACACCGGAAAACTTCGACGGCAATTTCCTTGGCCCGATCACCGCTACCCAGGCACTGATCCGCAGCCGCAACATTCCTGCCGTGTGGATAGCCTCGCAACTGCACGAACCCACGCTCTACGATTTTCTGCAGCAGGCCGGCGTCAGCCGTATGGCCAGCGAGCAGCATTACGGCTTGTCGCTGGTGCTTGGCGGCGGCGAAGTAAGCATGCAAGAACTGGCCGGGCTTTACGCCATGCTTGCCAACCGTGGTGTGCTGAGTCCACTACGCCTGCGCGCCGATGATCCACAACCGGAAGGCACGCGCTTGCTGAGCGACGAAGCCAGCTACATGGTGATGGATATCCTGCGGCAAAACCCGCGCCCGGACGACGTTATCGGCATGCAGGGATTGCGTACGCCCGTGTACTGGAAAACCGGTACGTCGTGGGCGTTTCGCGATGCCTGGACAGCAGGCAGCTTCGGGCCTTACGTGCTGGTGATATGGGTTGGCAATTTCGACGGCAGCGGCAATCCGGCCTTCGTAGGTGTTGAAGCGGCAGCACCATTGTTCTTCCAGGTTGTCGATGCGCTACGTGCCGAACACGTGCCGCTGAACGAACCGATCCGCGCCATGCCGGCCAACCTCAAGCGCGTGCAGATCTGCCTGGCTAGCGGCAACCTGCCGACTGAATGGTGTCCACAACTGGGCACCACCTGGTTTATCCCCGGCAAATCACCGATTCGCGTCGACACCATCTATCGCCCGGTCGTGATGGACGATGCGACCGGCAAACCGGCCTGTCCGCCTTTCGACGGCAAGCGCACGCATGTGGAGGTCTATGAATTCTGGCCCTCCGATCTGCAGCGCGTGTTCGAGCAGGCCGGCATGCCGCGCAGGCGCCCGCCGGTAAATCCGGAATGCAACGGCAGCGAGCGAGTGAGCGGCTTGCCGCCCAGCATCACATCTCCGTTGCGCAGCAGCACCTATACCCTGCGTCTGAAACAGCTTGCCGAGGAACGTATTCCCTTCACCGCGACCAACGATGCAGATGTACGGAATTTGTACTGGTTCGTCGATGATGCCTACGTCGGCCGCAGCGCTCCTGGCGGCGAACCGCTGTATTGGCAGCCACACGGGGCAGGGCGTTATACCGTCCGCGTGGTGGACGATCATGGGCAGGCCGATCAGCGCATTCTGGATGTGACGCTGGTGGAATAAGCGGATGGCCGAATGACACCTGCGTAGGCTGGGGCGCAAAACCCCAGCATGGCCATGCATGCGCGCATGACGACGGTGGGGTTTGCGCCCCAACCTACGCTATCCTCGGCACCTTAACCGCCCGGTTTACACCTATGAAGCAACCTCCGGTGCCGTCCTATTACCGCGCCACGGCCACGCCGTACGAGCCTCATGCACCACTGCAGGTGCGAGAGGAAATGCGTGTGGCGATTATCGGTGGCGGGTTTGCTGGGCTGAATACTGCACTTGGGCTTGCCGAGCGTGGCGTGCGCGATGTGGTCGTGCTGGAGCGTGAGCAAGTCGGCTTTGGTGCGTCGGGCCGCAACGGCGGTTTCGTATTCGGCGGCTATTCGCTAGGCGAAGAAGCGCTGCACCGGCAACTGGGCGCGGAACGCGCAAAGGGCATCTTCGATCTCACCACGGCAGCGGTGCAGCGCATACGCGAGCGCGTCACGCGTTACGCCATTCCTTGTGACATGGTCGACCAGGGCGTGATCTGGGCCAATTGGTTTCGCGATCCGAACGTGCTGCGCAAGCGACAGCGTTTGCTGGCCGAACACTACCGTGTGCATTGGGATTGGCTGCCGCAGGAAGAGCTACGCGAGGTGGTGCGCAGCGAGCGCTATTACGACGGGCTTTACGAACGCAATGCCTTGCACTTGCATCCGTTGAACTACGCGATCGGACTCGCGGCTGCGGCAATACAGCAAGGCGTGCGCATTTACGAAAACAGCGACGTCTGGCGTCTCCGCCGCGAACGCAATCACTGGTTGATCAGTACGCCGCAAGGCGAATTGCAGGCTGAGCACGTTGTGCTTGCCTGCGGCGGCTATCTCGCCGGTTTGCGCCGGCAAATCGATCGCGCCATATTGCCGATCGCCACCTATGTCATGGTGACGGAACCATTGGGTGACCGGCTGGACGAATGCCTGCGGACGCGCGCTGCCGTCTACGACACCCGTTTTGCATTCGACTATTACCGTCCGCTGCAAGACACGCGATTGCTGTGGGGCGGCAGAATTTCGATCCGCAACCGTTCCGCTGCCGCCGTGCAACGCGTGCTTACGCGCGATTTGCTACGTGTCTTTCCTGCATTGAAAGGCCTACGCATCGATTACGCCTGGTCTGGTTTGATGAGCTACGCGCGCCACCAGATGCCACAGATCGGCACTGACGGCGCGGGGCTTTGGTGGGCACAGGCGTTTGGTGGCCACGGTCTGGCGCCCACTTGCGCGGCCGGTGAATTGCTGGCTGCGGCGGTCGCGGAGGGTAGCGAAGACTGGAAGCAGTTTGCTGATTACGGGCTTGCGCATACCTACAAACCCTTGGGATTGCTCGCGGCGCAAACCAGCTATTGGTGGCAGGAATTCAACGATTGGTTCAAGACGAGTCTGGAAGGATGAACGTACAAACGGTGTCAGCGGAAGAAATCAGCTGGGCGGATTTCGAGAAGGTCCTGATCGTGGCAGGTACGATCACGCGCGTGGAAGCCTTTCCCGAAGCACGCAAACCGGCCTGGAAAGTGTGGGCGGATTTCGGTCCTTACGGTGAGCGCAAAACCAGTGCGCAAATCGCTGCGTTGTATACGCCGGAAACGCTGGTTGGCCGGCAAATCGTCGGCGTGATCAATTTCCCCGAAAAACAGATCGGGCCGTTCCGCTCGCAGTTCTTGCTCACCGGTTTTCCTACCGAGCAGGGCGTTGTAATCACCAGCATCGAGCGACCGGTGCCGAATGGCACGCGGCTCGCCTGAAACGTAGGCTGGGGTGCAAACCCCAGCATGGCCATGTATGTGCGCATGACGACGTTGGGGTTTGCACCCTGATATATCCCCACGGTTTTCGAGGTGTTCAAGGATGGGCTTTTTTGCGGCCAATACTTAGCATTTTTACCTCGGCGTCATTCCGGCGAAGGCCGGAATCCATGCTTCGCATTCACCATGGATTCCGGCCTTCGCCGGAATGACGCCGAGGTAATTTAATAGGTATTGACTAGCTTGCTGATTTTGTTCAGATCATCAAGCAGAAAACGTGGGGATAGCTCAGGGTTTACACCCCAACCTACCCACGATCCAGCCATACGCCAAGCCCCTGTGCATTGAGCTCGATATCCGTCCCCAACCCATGCACCAGCGCCTCGCGATCACCATGCCAGCCATGTTCGGCCGTACGCGCTGCATAAAGCTGAGTCAGCTCGTGCACCAGTCGCGCGTGTCGATCGGTTGAATCCTTGGCGTTGAGGGCAACGGCAACCATCGCATCGATCATGTCATGCAGTTTGCCGGCCAACCGTTCAACGTGCTCGACACGGCCGAAGTGGGTGAGATACATCGCATCGGGCTTGAGCGCCAGGAGACGGTTGATCGAGGCATGCAAGGCTTCTGGATCGAATTGCACGGGTGTGGTGGTCGGCAAGATGAAGGGGCCTTGCCGAGTATCGAATTCGCGATAGGAGAGGCCGAACGTGTCGCCGGTAAAGCACACATTGGCCTGTTCGTCGTAAATGGCCATGTGATGTTTGGCGTGCCCAGGCGTATCCAGGCAACGCAGCAGGCGGCCACGCAAATCCACCACATGGCCGTCCGGAGCTTCCACGATACGCTCCGCCGGCACCGGACGAAGCCGACCGTAGGCCTGCTCCATCACTTCTTCGCCATAGACGGCCAAGGCGCCGGCCCACAATTGCGATGGATCAGCCATGTGCCGGGTGCCGCGTGGATGTACCGCCAGCCTGGCGTTGGGTAGCCGCGCCATCAGCTCGCCCGCGCCGCCCGCGTGATCGAGGTGCACGTGGGTAAGGATGAGCCAGTCCACCTTCGACGCATCAAGGCCGACATCCGCAAGCGCACCCAGCAGGCGCGATACGGAATGATTGGTACCGCAGTCGATAAAAGCGCCATGTCCGTTGTGAACCAGCAAATAGGCCGCGTCGAACTGTGGCCGCACGAAACCGGTATCGATCGTATGAATGCCGTGAGAAGTCATGGGAAGCATCGAAAGAGTTGAAGGGTTAACTATACGGTGCCTGAGCCCAGAACACCGGCCGATGTCTTCCCCGAAACCTGATTTTCAGTTTGTCTGAACGTCGCGGCCCGGATAATGGCGGGGCCACGTCGTCATCATGAGGAGAATGCATTATGCGTGCGAGTTCGATCAGGTTTTCAGGTTGCTTGCTGGGCATACTGCTGCTGGCAGGCATGGTCACCGCCACAGCGCAGGATCAGCCGCCGCCCGGTTCGATGCCCAGCCAAGGGCAGGATGCTGGCGTAAGCATGACGCACACCACCAAGACGAACGATATGGTCAACATGCATGGCATGCACAACATGCCGGCGACGGTAACGCATGCGGATCCCAAGACCGGCATCGTGGATGTCATGACGGAAGGCATGGCGCTTCGCGTGCACTTTCCACCGGCGTCGATGGTGAATCTGAAGGTCGGCGACAAGATTGGGCTATACATGGGGTATAGCCAGGCGAACGTAGTGAAGTGAGGCTGCGCTGTAGCTCCCTCCTCCTTCCGGAGGGGGAGTGCTGCTCTATACAAACCCGGACCTACTCCAGAGTTGCAGTCACAGACGCGCCGACCCTAAGCTCGCATACATGACTTCGCTGTTTTCCCTGCGCCGCTTCGCCACCTCACGCCTTTTGCGCGTGACGGCCTTGCTCGCATGGTTGCTGATGGCGATATCTCTGCCAGCGGTTTCTACGCATGCCATGCATGGCGAAAGCCACAGCGCCGCGGGCATGGCTTCGATGATGATGGACCATGCCACGCATGCCGACGCCATGCCGGCAAATGGCGATCACACCAGTCACTGCTGTGGTGGTTCGACACATCCGTCTTGCCATTGCGAGACCATGTGCAGCACGGTGATGCTTCCGTCGGTACCGGCGTTGTACGGGCCAGTGCGGCTGGCCGCCACTCACCTATCGATGCCCAGCCTCGATACGCCCACGCCCAACCTCATTCCTCCCTTGCGACCACCCGCGGTCTGATGGCGCTGACTTAATCGCTTGGCAGCACGCAGTTTGAGCGTGATCGCCAGGTTGTCTCGCTTCGCATCGGAGTTATCACATGAATAGGTATGACCCGCCGCCAGCGGTCGACGTGGCGCGGCGGCGATTTGTCCAGGGCCTCGCTCTGGGCGGCGCCGCAACGACGCTGGGTTTGCTGCGGCCGGCACGCGCAGCCGCGACCGGCCCCGCGATGCTCACGGGCACGGACTTCGCCTTGAACGTGGGCCAGATGCCGGTAAATATCACTGGCACGCCCAGTGTTGCCACCACCGTCAACGGCACCCTGCCAGGGCCGATTCTGCGCTGGAAAGAAGGCAGCCAAATTCGCCTGCACGTCACCAACCGGCTGCGCGTGCCAACGTCCATCCACTGGCACGGCATCATTCTTCCGTTCGACATGGATGGCGTGCCGGGCATCAGTTTCGACGGCATCGCTCCGGGCGAAACCTTCGTCTATCAGTTCAACGTGCGGCAGTCCGGCACGTATTGGTATCACGCGCATTCGGGCTATCAGGAGCAGACGGGATTGCTCGGTGCGCTGATCATCGATCCGGCAGGCAGCGAACGTTTCACGGCCGATCGCGACCATGTCGTCGTGCTCAACGATTGGAGCGATGACGACCCTGCCAGCATCTATGCGCGCCTGAAGAAAAACAGCGGCTACTACAACACCGCCCAGCCGACTGTGGCCGATTTGATTCGCGACGCACAACACATGGGTCTGCGCGAAGCCTTCGCCAAGCGCCGCATGTGGAACATGATGCGGATGAATCCTTCCGACCTGAGCGACGTCACCGCCTACACCTACACCTTCCTGATGAATGGCCAGACACCCGCCGGCAACTGGACGGGCTTGTTCCGCCCCGGCGAAAAAGTACGGCTGCGCATCATCAACGGCTCGGGCATGACCCTCTTCGACGTACGCATTCCCGGCCTGAAAATGACCGTGGTCAGCGCCGATGGACAAGATGTGGAACCGGTACCGGTGGATGAATTCCGCATCGCTCCGGCCGAAACCTACGACGTGATCGTCGAGCCGCAGGAAGACCGCGCGTACACCTTGTTCGCGCAAACCATCGACCGCAGCGGCTATGCGCGCGGCACGCTGGCGCCGCACCCCGGTATGGAAGCGGAGGTGCCGGCGATGGATCCACGCGTATGGCTAAGCATGCAGGACATGATGGGCGACATGTCGTCGCACGATGGCCACGAGCACGGCAACATGCAGGGTATGGATCATATGCAAGGCATGCAGGACATGCCCGGCATGGCGATGGACGATCATCCCCCGGCCAAGCTGAAAACCGGCCCAGGCGTGGACATGCGCGTGCCGACACCGCGCACGAACCTGGACGATCCCGGTGTCGGCTTGCGCGATAACGGCCGGCGTGTGCTGACTTATGCCGACCTGCATACGATTGGTGGCCCGATCGACAAGCGCGAGCCGGAACGCGACATCACGCTGCGTTTGACCGGCAACATGGAACGCTACACGTGGTCGTTCGACGGCGTGAAATTCTCGGATGCCAAACCAGTTCGGTTCCATCACGGCGAGCGTCTGCGCATCGTGCTGGTCAACGACACCATGATGCACCACCCGATCCATCTGCACGGCATGTGGAGCGAGGTGGAAAACGCCGACGGCGATTTCCAGGTGCGCAAGCACACGGTCACCGTGCAACCTGCGCAGCAGATCAGTTACGCCGTCACGGCCGACAATCCCGGGCGCTGGGCCTACCACTGCCACATGTTGTTCCATATGGAAGCGGGCATGTTCCGCGAGGTGGCGGTGGCATGAGCGGATGCGCCTACATGAAGCGGCATCGCGCATGGCTGGCATGCCTGGCACTGGCGATGCCTTGCATCGGCACGGCACAAGATGCCTTGCCGATGACCCATCACGACGAATCATCGCCAGCCATGCAGAACATGGACATGAACGACAACGCCAGCTACGGCATGTTGCTCGTCGATCAGCTGGAATTTGCGCACGGTTACGGCGGTAATGGTCCCATGTGGGAGGCCGAAGCCTGGTACGGCAACGACAGCGACAAACTGTGGCTGCGCAGCGAAGGAGAGGGCAGCCGTGAGCAAATTGAACAGGGTGATCTCGAAGCTTTATGGAGCCATGCGTTGTCTGCTTTCTGGAATACCGAACTGGGTGTCCGACACGATCTGGGCGTGGGGCCGCAACGCAATTGGGCCGCGTTCGGCGTGGAAGGGCTGGCGCCTTATTGGCTAGAACTGGAAGCCACGGGTTACCTCAGCAATGAAGGGCGCGTCGCCGCACGCATGCGCGCGGAATACACGCTGCGTTTCACCCAGCGCCTGATGTTGCAGCCTGAATTCGAAATCAATCTCTACAGCAAGAGCGACCCCGCGCAACGCATCGGCAGCGTCGTGTCGGATACGCAGCTTGGGCTGCGCCTTCGCTACGAGATAACGCGGCAATTTGCACCTTATGTGGGTGTGGTGTGGTCCCGCCGCTTCGGTACAACGGCCGCGTTCGCCCGTATGGACCGCGAGCCTGTCTTCGACCGGCAATTCGTTGCCGGTATCCGTTTCTGGTTCTAGGGGAATATTCATGAAAACAGCCATCAGCACGCTTGTCGTCATCGTGATTCTGGCCTTGCTGGCGTATGCCTATACCTGTTCGGGCTATTACGACATCGGCGCGGATGTTCCGCATTCGCCTGCGACGTACCGCTTCCTGAGCATGGCAAGAAGCCGTTCGATACAACATCACGCTCAATCCATCAGCGTACCCAACCTGGACGATCAGGCACTGATCCTGAAGGGTGCGGGCCAGTACGCCGCCATGTGCACCGAATGCCATCTGGCACCGGGCATGAGCCATTCGGAGCTGCGCGCCGGCCTTTATCCACAGCCGCCCGTGCTCGGCAAGGAACCCATCGATCCACGCGAGGCGTTCTGGGTCATCAAGCACGGCATCAAGCTGACCGCCATGCCGGCTTGGGGCGTGACGCATGATGATCAGACCATCTGGAGCATCGTCGCCTTTGTCCGCAAGCTGCTAGGCATGACGCCGGCACAGTACAAGGACATCGTGGCCAAGGCGCCACCGGATGAAGACATGGACATGGGGCATGACAAAGACGATATGCACGATGGCATGCACACGCAGTGATGCTGAAACCGTTCGCCGCGAAAAAGTCAGTCTTGCCCAGCCGTCATTCCGGCGAAGGCCCACTGCTGTCCGGGGAAGTTTTTAGCTTGCCGGATCGGCCCCTCCCCTACGTGTAGTAGGGGAGGGTTGGGGTGGGGTGAAGCAACCTCGCCAGAGATTCCATCATGTTTCTTATCCATTCCCGCGTAGCGGGAAGCGAGCTTCGCTCGCCTCACCCCACCCCAGCCCTCCCCTGCAAGCAGGGGAGGGGGGCATTTCCGGTTCACTCGTGGATATCGCGTTGAACAAACTTTTTTAAGTCGCTTGCTGCGCGAATCATGCCAATGTGTTGCCCCTTAAGTACTCGCTACTTTTTCCGCAAAATTTCCCCGGACAGCAGTGGCCGAAGGCTGGAATCCATCGTGAATGCGAAGCATCGATTCCGGCCTTCGCCGGAATGACGGCTCGCTCCGATCCATCTTTCGCAACCGCGTTCAATGCGGTTGCGGTTGATTAGTCCGGGGCTGATAGGCTGCATGATTGCGCGGATGCGCATTCAAGCTGCGGCGTATGCGCGCCAGCACTCCCACTAAACGGGCAAACAGGTATTCGGGCTGGCTGATCAAACCTTCCTGCATCAGCCGGCGGCGCATGACGCGCCGGGCACGGTGGACGGCCATGAAGTCATCGCTCAGGCCATGCTCGCCCGGGCCGCGTTTGTTCCAGATCGCCAGCACCTGGTTGATCTTGGCGCAGCGATGGCCGGAAAACAGGATGTGCGACCAGAGGAAATAGTCCTCCGAGTACCAGACCTTTTCGTCGAAGCGAAATGGCAAATCACGGCGCAACATCACCGAGGCGGTCGGGAAAGGATTGTGGAACAGCAGGCGGCCTCGCCCGATGATCTGCGTTTGTATTGGTTCCTGCGGCTCGGGAATCGGTGTTCCGCGTGCGCGAACAACCATCTGGTGAGCGAGCAACGCGATGGAAGGGTCTGCTTCCAGCGCAGCCATTTGCAGCTCCAGCTTGCGCGGCGCCCACGTGTCGTCGGCATCGAGAAAGGCAATGTAAGGCTGCCCGGCGTGCTGCCATCCGATGTTGCGCGCGCGCGAGGGGCCACCGTTGTCTGCCAACGCAATCACTTTGATCCAGCCGTTTTCGTAAGCGGCGGCGACCCGCTGCAACGCGGCGAGCGTTCCATCACCACTGCAGTCTTCCACCAGCAGCACCTCGGCGGGGGGCCGTGTCTGCGCCGCGATCGAGGCGACCGCTTCGTCGATGGTCCCCGTGCATCGAAAGCAAGGGACCAGCACGCTTACAGGAGCCCGTTTTGCTGCGGTTTTCGTTTCATCATGCATGAGATGTGATCCTGGGGATTGGCCACTGATATCCACCAACGCGGCGTCGAAACGGTTGGCTGCGTGGTCCCCCTGATGCTGAATGCGCGCTCCAGCGCCGGTCCGTATGGATGGTTTTATGGGAGCTTCAGTAATCGCAGTATGAAAAACACATCTACGTAGCGTGTACTGATCGCTTGCTGTGCTGCAGCGCACGCGTTAGCGGCGCCTCAATCGGCATGGTGATGTCATGACAGCCCAGGGGGAGGGCAGTGCAGCCAAGCAGATGCCACGCCCCCGATTAAGGTTTAATGCGCAACATTCCTGCCGGCGATCGCGAGGCCCGCTTTGTTTCCCCTGCACGATGTGCTTGCTGTTGCGTGCGGATCGCTGGTCGGCTTTTCGCTTGCCTTGATTGGTGGCGGCGGTTCGATTCTTGCCATGCCGTTGCTGCTCTATGTGGTGGGTCTGCGGGATCCGCATCTGGCGATCGGCACCAGCGCGCTGGCGGTGTCGCTCAATGCCTTCGCCAACCTGCTTCCCCATGCTCGCGCGGGACACGTGCGTTGGCGGGCCGCATTCGTGTTTGCGGCGGCTGGCGTTGTGGGCGCTTACCTGGGTTCAAGCCTGGGCAAGATCATCGATGGTCAGCGATTGCTTACGCTGTTTGCTTTGCTGATGCTGGTGATTGCGACGTTGATGCTGCGCGGCAGGCATCACTACGACAGTGCAGGTCAGCCGCGCCGCTACATGTTTCATCGTCTCGGCGTCATCGGATTGGGTGCAGGGGGATTGGCTGGATTTTTCGGCATCGGCGGCGGTTTTTTGATTGTGCCGGGCCTGTTGTTCGGCAGCGGCATGTCCATCATCGAAGCAGTCGGTACATCGTTGTTTTGCGTGGGCGCGTTCGGTATGACGGCTGCACTGAACTACGCCTGGTCTGGATGGGTGGCTTGGCCGGTCGCATGGGAATTCGTTGCCGGTGGCATTGCCGGCGGCTGGTTGGGTTCGTGGGGTGCGCACAAATTGGCCGGTATGCGCGGCGCGCTTAGCATGCTTTTTGCCCTTGTGATCGTGGCGGTTGGCCTATTCATGCTGGCAAAAAGCTTGCTTCTGTAGGCGTTTTGAGCCAAGAGGTCTGCCCGGATGCATCTTTTTGGGCTTTTTTTGCGTTTGCTAGTTGGCGTGAGCGCAAATTTCCCCTACATTTCGCTCGCCGAAAGGCAACATTTCAACAACTCAATAAACGATGGGGTAGTCCATGGCAAAGAAGGCAGCAAAAGGCAAGTCGGCGTCCAAGGCCGCCGCCGCTCCGAAGCCGATCAAGGATGCACTGAGCAAGTCGGGTCTGGTTGCTCACCTGGCAGAAACCACCGGTCTGGCGTCCAAGGACGTGCGTGGTGTTCTGTCCGCACTGGAAGGTGTGGTGCACGCGTCGGTCCATAAGAAGGGCGCTGGCATGTTCACTCTGCCTGGCCTGCTGAAGATCACCGCTGTCAATGTGCCGGCCAAGCCGCGGCGCAAGGGCGTCAACCCCTTCACGAAGGAAGAGCAGTGGTTCGCCGCCAAGCCTGCCACCGTGAAGGTGAAGATCCGTCCGCTGAAGAAGCTCAAGGACGCAGCGCTCTGATCCACGCCTGCTAGCCGCTGTGCCAAGCAGCGGCTCAGCAAACCAAACGGGATGCGTCATCGCAAGGTGGCGCATCCCGTTTACGTTGGGCCTTCCAAAACGCCATGCCATTGCGCGATGAAAACGACCGACGCGGGCCGGCAGGTTTGCGGATGCATGGGTTCGCGTAGTTCGCGCAAGCGCCATCCGGTCGTGGTGAACAAGGCTATCCAGCTTGCCAATGTTCGGAAATACCAAGGTGCCGGTGCGGGGAATGCGCCATCGAAGCCGGTCCAGTTTTCCAGGCGCCAACCATCCACGTAGACCTGCTCGCCGCATGCAATGAGCGGATGCACAGTCTGCACGATCAGCCGTCCGTTCGTTTCCAACCGCGATGGCAAGGCGGTAAGCAGCTGTTCGACCGACTCCTTGCCCAGCAAGGAAAAATTGCAGACCACGGCATCGGCATGTTGTGCCAGTTTTCCCGTGACGATGTCTTCGTAAGTGGCCACCGCGAAGTTTCCACCTGCTTGGCGTGCCCGCTCGACCAGCGCAGGCACCGCATCCACGCCCATGGCCTGAATGCCGCGCGCGGCGAGGGCGCGCACCAGCCAGCCTTCGCCACAACCGATGTCGAGCACCGAGGCAGGTTGGCCATCCAGCACGGCATCGATGATGGCCTGGTCGGTAACCAACCGCCGGCTTTCGAGCAGTGCGTCGCGCACCATTTGCGTCCAGGCGTCGGCGTTGCAATGCCAACTGTGCAAGATCTTTGCTTCGTTATGTTCATGCATACGCGGTTGCGGCCTGTAGGAAATGAACGTTCGGGGGTGCAGTAGCCTCATCGATCTGGCGGCAGATGGATAGGGGCGGCGAATCGAGCTGCTTTCATTAAACCAAGATGCGTGGTATTTACGCGCTGTCCACGTCAAGGACAAGGATGCGCTTGCGGGAAAACAAGGGGACGTAAGGCGTCGAAAAAGCAGGTTGCGATATCGCTACCGTTTTCATTCATGGGAGACGACGATTATGTTCAAACGACTCTGTGCCGAATTCTTCGGCACGTTCTGGTTGGTGCTCGGTGGTTGCGGCAGTGCGGTATTGGCTGCTGCCTTTCCAAACTTGGGTATTGGTTTTGTCGGCGTCGCGCTGGCATTTGGTCTTACCGTGGTCACCATGGCCTACGCGGTTGGCGGTATCTCCGGCGCGCATTTCAATCCGGCGATAACGGTGGGTTTGTTCTTCGGTGGCCGCTTCAGCGGCAAGGACGTGGTGCCTTACATCGTCTCGCAAGTGATCGGCGCGATCGTCGCCGCGGCGGTGCTGTACGTGATTGCCAGCGGCAAGCCGGGTTTCGATGCCACGGCCAGCGGCTTCGCGTCCAACGGCTACGGTGAGCATTCGCCGGGCGGCTTCTCGCTGCACGCCTGCATGATGAGCGAGTTCGTGCTCACCGCGATGTTCCTGATCGTGATCCACGGCGCCACCGACCGCCGGGCGCCGGCCGGCTTTGCTCCACTGGCGATCGGCCTGGCTCTTACGCTGATCCATTTGATCAGCATTCCCGTCACCAATACGTCGGTAAACCCGGCGCGCAGCACTGGCGTGGCGATCTTCCAGGGCACCTGGGCGCTGCAGCAGCTGTGGATGTTCTGGGTGGTGCCGTTGCTCGGCGGTGCGGCGGGTGGCCTGATCTTCCGCTTCCTGCTGGGTGAGGAAGTGGCCAAGCCAGGCCTGAAGGCGGGTGCGTAACCGGGGGTCAGCAACGCCTGAGTAGCGTGGTGTGCCAAGGGGACCAAACTCCCTCCCCTACGTCTAGTAGGGGAGGGGGATGAAGCAATCTCACCGCACCTTATCGTCATTCCGGCGAAAGCCGGAATCCAGTTTAAATACATCGTGCAAAGCACACAGAACCTTTTAAGCAGTGTGCTGCGCACGTCATTCTTAACTGGATGATTCGCTTCGCTCACCCCTTCGGGGCCATCCTTCGGATGTTCTCCGCGCTTCGCGCTCCGTCCGGCTTTCGCCGGAATGACGGTGAGGCAGGGTTGGCCCATTCGGCAAGGTGTGTAGGTGCTCCCTGGAAGCAGGAAACGAGCCTCACCCAACAAACCACTTTTTGGCCGCAATACCCCCTCTCACCATCTTGCATTTCCCCCCGCCAACCCCAACGATGCGGGCATCCAACCCGAGGTCATTCCGGTGACGCATGCGATCATCGAGTTGATTGCCGAATACGGCTTGCTGCTGGTCTTCATCAACGTATTGGTGGAGCAGGCCGGGCTGCCGTTGCCGGCCGTGCCGACCCTGGTTGTGGCGGGCGCACTCTCTTCCCTTGGCAAGCTTCCGCTTGGCGCCGTGGTGCTGGTGGCGTTGCTTGCCTGCCTGATCAGCGATTTCGCCTGGTACCTGGCGGGCCGCCGGTATGGTGCATCGGTGATGCGCACCCTATGCCGTATTTCGCTTTCCCCGGATTCCTGCGTCAAGCAATCGGAGCTGCGCTTCCAGCGTTGGCGCGGGCAGATCCTGCTGATCGCCAAATTCGTACCGGGCCTTTCCACCATCGCGCCGCCGCTGATGGGAGCGATGAGGCTTCGGCCACAGATATTCATGCTGCTCGACGGCCTGGGTTCGCTGATCTGGATCGGATTGATCGTAGGCCTTGGCTATGCCTTTTCGCAGCAGATCGACCGGGTACTGTTCGCACTGGCCAGTGCAGGCACGGTCGCCATAGAAGTGCTGTTCGCGCTGCTGATTGCCTACGTCATCGTGAAATGGTGGCAACGCAAGCGGTTGTTGTTGGCGTTGCGGCTGGCGCGCATCAGTGTGGATGAACTCCACCAGCTGATCGAAGACGGCAAGAAGCCGGTGGTCGTCGACGTACGCTCACAGGCCGCCCGCCTAGTCGACAACCGCATCATTCCCGGTTCCTTGATGGCGAGTCTTGGCGGCATCGATCAGGAGCTCCATCAGGTGCCGATCGATCAGGAAGTAGTGATCTATTGCAGTTGCCCCAACGAAGTTTCCGCAGCCAAGGCGGCGAAGGGGCTGCTGATGCAGGGCTATCGCAAAGTGCGCCCGCTGCTGGGCGGCCTTGATGCGTGGGCGGATGCGGGGTATGACATCGAGCATCTGGCCGTGCAAACGGTAGCTGTATCCGAGACGGTCATCGTGTCGGGACACGCGCATTCGTAGTGGACGGGATACCCATCGTAGGTTGGGTTAGCGAAGCGTAACCCAACATAATCGTGCGGCATGGTCGGGTTACGCTCCGCTAACCCAACCTACGATGGCACCCCGGCCTTACTTATCAATCGCCGAAACCATCACCGCCATGCACAATGGCAATGCCATTGGTCGCAGCGCTGTTGATCGTGACACTGCTCTTCAAACTGAAATCACCATCGCCATCCACGTTAAAAATGGAAACGTGTGACACCGTTCCGTTCCCATCCACCACAGCCGCAAGATTGTCGCCGTAGGTGATATCGGTGGGGTTGCCGTTGAAGCTTGCGACCACCGCTGCTTCCTGCACGATCTTGTGGCCATAGACTGCATAGCGCGACACGGAGTGACTCGGCGAATTCGCCGAGAACAAGAATGGACCGTCCAGCGTCACCCAGCACGGTGCCATCTGCGTTCCCGACCCCGTGACCGTTACTACGGCATTGTCCCGCACAAGACTGATTTCGTTGGCGTGCGCAATCGTCACGTATGCATCGTTGCCGCGCGTAGCGAGGCCGAATGGCGCATTCACGTTGCTGGGAATGTTGGCTACCAACTTCGTCGAACCGGTCACCGCACCGTCGTGGGTCAAGTTCACCGTCTCGATCGCATTGCTCTTTTCGCTGATGACCAGCTGACCATCCAGCACGCCTACTTGTGCTGCCGAACCGTCGGCAATCACCAGCTGTGCTTCACCATCGGCGCTGGCGGCCACGCCGTAGCGATCAATGCGATGCGATTCGATATGCGTGGCCGTGAGTATGTACAGATGATCACGCCCGAATGCGACGCTTACCGGATTGGTAATGGCCGGCACCAATGTTTCCAGTTGCAGGCCGTTGCGGGATTTTCCAAAGACCGAAACATTCCCCGAACCGAAATTCACCACCGCAAGCAACTTGTGATTTTGCGCAATACCGCCAGCATTGCCGCTGACGCCACCCGCCCCGTTCGTATGGATTTGCTCGACCAGCGAACCTTGCGTGTTGTAGACCAAGAGTTGGTTGCTGGCCGTGTTGGACGCGGTGACGATGAGATCATCGTCATGCCAGCCAAAACCGGCTTGTGCCTGGGCCGCACTCGCCACCATCAGCGCGAGCAGCGCTGAACCATAGACTGCCTTTTTCATGCGTATGCCTCGATGCGTGTGTAAGGAATGGCGGCACCCCTGCATGCCGGACAGTCGTCGACGACCCGGATAAATTACGTCCGTGGAGGCGGAGCCTCTATGCCCACCTATCCGGCATTTATTGCCGTGCGTCGGGTGGGGAACGACCATCCTGGCTAGGCATGCCAACGGTCATATTGTTATGTTGTAACGCCACGCCCATACTCGTTGCCCACGGCGCGCAACGCGCCCACATTGGGGAGCGACTCATGAAGCGGATCCTGGGAATGGCATTGACCGGTTTGCTGGTTGCCGGAGCAGGTACGGCCATGGCGGATGAAGGCATGTGGACGCTGGACCATCTGCCGGTCAAGCAAATGCAACAGCGCTATGGCTTTACACCAACCCCGCAATGGATAGATCTGGTGCAGCACGCAGCGCTGCGCCTGGCCGAAGGCTGCACCGGCTCGTTCGTGTCGGCCAATGGCCTGGTGATGACCAACCACCACTGCGCCAATTCCTGCCTTTCGCAGATTTCCAAAGGCCACGAGGACTACATGTCCAACGGCTACATCGCGCTCAAGCAGGAAGACGAGCCGAAGTGCCCCGACGTCGAACTCAATCAACTCCAATCCATCACCGACGTCACCACGCAAGTCAATGCAGCAACGGCAGGCAAAACCGGTGCCGAACGCGTGAAAGCCGAGCGCGCCATCGACAGCAAGCTGGAGCAATCCTGCGTCAACGGCGATGCCAAGACCTGGCGCTGTGACGTAGTCACGCTCTACAACGGCGGTCGCTACGCACTCTACAAATACCGCCGCTATCAAGACGTGCGCCTGGTATTTGCACCCGAACAAAGCATTGCTTTCTTCGGTGGCGATCCGGACAACTTCAACTTCCCGCGCTACGACTTGGACGTTGCGTTCTTCCGCGCCTACGTCGACAACAAGCCGGCCAGCACGCCGCAATTCTTCAAGTTTTCGCCGCAAGGTCCCAAGGCCGGCGACATGACTTTCGTGATCGGCAATCCGGGTTCCACCCAGCGCGGCATCCCCTGGGTCCAGTTGGCGGCGATGCGCGATGTGCGCCTGGTGCCGCTGTTCGGCTTGCTGTCCGAGATGCGCGGCCTGCTATGGCAATACGGCCGTGCTGGCGCAGAGCAGGCGAAGGAAGCCCAGGAAGCACGCTTCTACATCGAAAACAGCATCAAGGTTTTCAACGGCTGGTTGCAGACACTGGCCGATGAGAACTTCGTCGAGCAGAAGAAAAAGCAGGATGCATCATTGCGCGAATGGATGGCCGCCACCCCGGAACGCCGCACCAAATACGGTGATCCCTGGACCGATCTGCAACACGCCCAGCAGCGCAGTGCGGAACTGATCGCGCGTTACAACATGCTTGAACAGGGTTTCGGCTTTAACGAGCGAGGCGGCGAGCTCTTCGGCTATGCGCGCACACTGGTGCGTGCAGCGGCCGAGCGCAGCAAGCCGGACGGCGAACGCCTGCCGGATTTCCGCGATGCCAACCTGCCGGCCGTGGAGCACACCCTGGAATCGAACGTACCGGTCTACCCGCACTACGAGCAGACCTTGCTCTCCTGGTCGCTGGAAAAACTGCGGCAAGTACTCGGTGCCGATGATCCCACCGTGCACGAAGTGCTTGGCAAGCAATCGCCCGATCAGCTTGCGCAGCAACTGGTAAGCGGTACCCAGCTGGCCGACCCTGCCGTGCGCAAGCAACTGTGGGATGGTGGTGAGAAGGCCATCGAAGCGTCGAACGATCCTCTCATCAAACTTGCGCTGCAGATCGATCCGGAATCGCGCCAGGTACGCAAAGCCTATGAAGATGACGTCACCGCGCCCACCCAGAAGGCCGATGAAACCATCGCCAAGGCACGTTTCGACCGCGACGGCATGTCCAGCTATCCGGATGCCACCTTCACCCTGCGGCTCTCCTACGGCAAAGTGGTCGGCTGGAACGAGAACGGCAAACCCGTGCCGCCATTCACTGACATCGGCGGCCTGTACAAGCGCGCCACCGGCGCTGATCCTTTCAAACTGCCTGACAGCTGGGTCAACGCCCAGGGCAAGCTCGATGCCAACACACCGATGAACTTCGTCACCGACAACGACATCATCGGTGGCAACTCCGGCAGCGCCGTGATCGATCGCGAAGGCCATGCGGTGGGCTTGATCTTCGACGGCAACATCCATTCGCTCGGTGGCGATTTCGTCTACGACGGCAGCAACAACCGCGCCGTAGCCGTGGATACCGCCGTGCTGCTGGAATCGGTTCGCAAGGTCTATAACTTGCCGCGTCTTGCGGACGAACTCACGCAAGGTCATTTGTAAACACATAACTACTGACCCGTCGCCCCGGCACGGGGGAGAGCACATGGATGTGCTCGGCTTTGAGGACCGAGGAATCCATCGCAAGTACGAAGCATAGATTCCGGCCTTCGCCCATTGCTGCCTGGGAAAGATTTTTCTGAAGCTCAGAAAACTGCCGTCATGAAGACACTTTTTGCAAAGGAATGCAGCGAGGAACTTGTTCTCACTACAGTCTTCAATCTTGCTTCATCGTCATTCCGGCGAAGGCCGAGGCGCTTTACAACAGCGAAGCTGGTCAATCCATGTAGATTCTGGCCATGGACCGGCGATTACCTTGCACCTACATACTTGCCAGTCGCCGAAGAGGCACGCTGTACGTTGGTGTTACCAGCAACCTGATCCAACGCATATGGCAGCATAAAAACGACGTCACAGACGGCTTTACAAACCGATATGGCGTGCATCGGCTGGTCTGGTTTGAACGTCATGAAACGATGGAGTCCGCCATTCTTCGAGAAAAAACGATCAAGGGTTGGAAACGAGACTGGAAAGTCCGGCTGATCGAAGAGGAGAACTCTCATTGGATCGACTTGTACCCCGCATTGATATAGATGGATTCCGGCCTTCGTCCACTGCTGTCCGGGAAACTTTTAGCTTGCCGGATCGCCCCCTCCCCTACGTGTAGTAGGGGAGGGTTGGGGTGGGGTGAAGCAACCTCGCGAGAGGTTCCGTTGATGTCTCACGCTCATTCCCGCGTAGCGGGAAGCGAGCTTCGCTCGCCTTACCCCACCCCAACCCTCCCCTGCACGCAGGGGAGGGGGCCGTTTCCGGTTCACTTGTGGATATCGTGTTGAGCAAGCTTTTTTAAGTCGCTTGCTGTGCGAATCATGCAAACGTGTTGTCCCTCAAGTGCTCGTTACTTTTTTCGCAAAATTTCCCCGGACAGCAGTGGG
>NZ_BMJA01000002.1:553775-711774 GCF_014642835.1 Dyella nitratireducens
TGTGCGAATCACGCAAACGTGTTGTCCCTCAAGTGCTCGTTACTTTTTTCGCAAAATTTCCCCAGACAGCGATGGGCTTTCGCGGGAATGACGGCCTTCCATGATTGACGATTCCGGATACGCGCTGTGCATTTCTTCAATCCGCCATGACACACCCATGCCTACGCTGCGGCGCGTGCTGCGCCAATTTCCGGGTCGCCTTCCACTGGAGCGAGGCCGAGCCCTCCATGGGTGGCCAGGTGCCATCCAAACTCACCGAAAAGTTCGACCCGCATCGTTTGGTCATGCGCGGCACGCAGGCTTACCAGCCGCGTTGTATTGCGTTGGAGGGCAGCGTTGGTGTGACGACCCGGTGCAGCATTCATCCGCAACGCCCATCGATATGCAGAGAAGTGCTGCCGTCGTGGGAGTCAGGCGAACCCTATCCGCAATGCGACAAGGCGCGCATCGCCCACGGCTTGTCGCCACTTGCGCCGGAAGACTGGATCCGCTTCAAGGACGCTAACGCATCGGCGGCGTAACGCTGTCGTTCTGGAAGGCCAGCACGAACTCGTGAAGCTCGCTTTCGTTGACATTGGATACGGCCACGAAATGCATGTGGCCGGTCGTCCATTGAATCGCGTTATAGCCATGCCACTGCGTCGTGATTTGCACGGCATCGTCGGATGACACCGGCCACTGATACAGATTGATGATGTGCAGATGCCGCTTGAAGATCAGGGCGGCAACGCTGCGCCCGCCGAGCGCGTCGAGCCGGCCGCCGACCAGTGGGAAACCCTCGCCAGCCAAATCTTTCACGCGCGGCGAAAAATCCAGCTTGCCATCGAACCATGGCTTGACGGTGTGCTGATCAGTCGACACCACATCCATCAGATGCTGCGGCTGCATCGAACGGATATGGCTGGAAATGGCTTCGTCCGCCCATTGACTTGCATCGCCGGTACGGTGCGTGGAGGTCAGCCAGAGCGGCGTGGCGATGATCACTGCGGCTGCAAAGCCTGCGGCCATGGCCAGCGCAAGCGGTGCGCGGCGTGTCCTGGCGGGTGGTGTGGTGGAGGCCACCGGCTTTTCGGTTTGCCATGTTTTCCGCAAGGTGTCGGGTGCGCGGCGATACAAGGATGCACGCCCCATGCCCTCGCGAAGTTGCCCGTAATCGGCATAACTTGCCGCGCAGCTCGGGCAGGCTTGCATATGCCGGACGATCGCCACGCTTTGTGCGGCATCCAGTTCGTTATCGAGATAGGCGTGCAGAAGCAGCCTTGCGTCATCGCACATCATGACGGCGTGCCTCCGTGGAAGATGAAGATAGTTCGGCCTTCAGCCGTTCGCGTGCGCGGGCCAGTCGCGACATGACGGTGCCGATTTTCTGGCCGGTGATGTTGGCAATCTCCTTGTAGGAGCATTCTTCCAGTTCGCGCAGCACGATGACTTCACGCAAAGGATGTGGAAGGTTTTCCAACGCGGCTTGCAATGCCTGGATGTCGACGGATATCAAGGCACGTGCTTCGGGAGAAGGTGCCTCGTCGATCAGCGTGTGGGCTTCATCGTCGAAGGTTTCATGCTTGGCATCGGCAGCTGCTTTTGAGCGCAGCGAGTAGAACGTGTTGCGCACGATGGCGAGCAGCCATACGCGTGCATCATCGCCGTGGAAGCTGTGGAAATAGCGAAACGCACGCAGCATGGATTCCTGCACCACGTCCTGTGCATCGGTATCGTCGCGTGCCAGCCAGCGGGCCAGGTTGTACGCAGCATCCAGGTACGGCACCACGCAAGCTTCGAAGCTGGTGCGGTTGAAGGCGGCTGCAGGATGGTGGATGTCGGAGGGCATAAAACCTCTTACCGCGTCCCGGACGACTTTATTCCCGCGCCCCGGAACACGGAATAGGCCGGTTGGCCAAGCAGTAGACGAGGATGAGGGCGGCGTTGGGCGGCCCATTCAAGCGGAGCTAGTGATGGACACCGATGACAGCCGTGCCGACGGCCGGCGGCAATTTCTCAAATGCATGGCCTGGGCCGGAGCCGGCACCCTGTGGCTGATGAAAAGCGGGGTGCTGCACGCGCAGCCGCTGGGTCAATCCGGTACGGGCCAATCCGTTATCAGCAAGGACGCCACTTTCAGCTTCGTGCAGATCAGTGACTCGCACATCGGTTTTCATAAGGCGCCCAATCCGGACGTCGTAGGCACCTTGCGCCGTTCGCTGGCGATGATCAACGCACAATCAACGCGGCCGGCCTTTCTGCTGCATACGGGCGATCTGACACACCTGTCCAAGCCCGAGGAGTTCGACACGCTGGCCGGCGTGATGCAGGAGGCACGTGTTGGCCGCAGCTTCTATGTACCCGGTGAGCACGATGTGATCGGCGACAACGGTGCCGAATTCTTTCGACGCTTTGGCGAGAAACAGCAGGATGGCGGCTGGTACAGCTTCGATCAGGATGGCGTGCATTTCGTGGGGCTGATCAATGTGCTGAACCTCAAAGCCGGTGGCTTGGGTTCGCTTGGTACTGATCAATTGGCGTGGTTGAAGAAGGATCTGGCGGGACTGTCGGCAGAAACGCCGATCGTCGTGTTTGCGCATATGCCGCTGTGGCCGCTGTATCCGCAGTGGGGCTGGGGGACGGATGACAGTGCAGAGGCCTTGGGTTATTTGAAGCGCTTCGGTTCGGTGACGGTGCTCAACGGGCATATCCACCAGATCCAGCAAAAAGTGGAAGGCAGCATCACTTTCTACACCGCGCGTTCCACCGCTTATCCGCAACCTGCGCCGGGTGAAGCACCGGCGCCAGGGCCGTTGCAGAGCGTGAAGCCGGATGCATTGCACCGCTATCTGGGCATCCGCGATGTGCGGCACGTGCGAGTCGGCGGCGCCCTGGCTGTGACCGACGAGGTGCTGACATGAAGCATGCGATACGACTGCGAGCGATCGGCATGATGGCGCTTGGCGGCATGGTTTTTTCGTGCATGGCGGCGGATGCCATACCGGCCAAGAGTAAAACCTATCAGGTGGCGATCCAGAACTTCGCGTTTGCGCCGAAGACGGTCACCGTGCCGGCAGGTACACGCGTGACATGGACCAATCGCGACGAGGAGCCTCACGTGATCACCAGCGCTGGTGCGCTGTTTACATCATCGAAGGCGCTGGATTCGGGTGACACCTATGCCGTGACGTTCGCCAAGCCCGGCACGTATGCGTATTACTGCTCGATCCATCCCATGATGGTCGGCACGATCATTGTGCAGTGAGGGCAACCGGCGCGCTGTCGAAGCGATAGATATCCATGGCAAAAAGCCCCAAGTCGATACCTGCGTCGATGCGCTGTCCGTCGACTTGTTCGCCGGCAGCGCCGAGCGCTACGTACAGCGGCAACAGATGCTCGTCGGTGGGATGCGCGCGCTCCGCTCCCGGCGCCTGGCGGCGGTAGTCGAGCAGTGCGTTGACGTCGCCGTCTTTGATCTTCTGTTCGACCCAGCCGATGAACGGGCGCACATACGGCGCTTCGTTCGTCTCGCTGTAGCCCGCGCGAAAGTCGTGCAGGTTATGCGTGATGCTGCCGGAGCCGATCACCAGCACGCCTCGCTCGCGCAGCGGTGCCAGTGCGCGGCCTACGGCGTACTGGTGCGCCGGACCGAGATTCGGCTGGATCGACAGCGGTACCACCGGGATGTCCGCTTGCGGGTACAGCAGACGCAGCGGTACCCAGGCGCCATGGTCGAGGCCTTGTGTGGTGTCGAGCCGTGGCTTCAGCCCTGCGTGGTCGAGCAACTGCATGACCTGTGCGGCAACGCCCGGCGCGCCGGGCGCCGGGTACTGGACCTCGAAAAGCTCGCGCGGGAAACCATAGAAGTCGTGGATGGTTTCCGGCTGCGCCGCACCACCCACGCTCGGTTGGTGCGCCAACCAATGAGCGGTGGCGATCACCACGGCCTTCGGGCGAGGCAATTGGGCGGCGATTTCAGCTAGCCGTTTGCCGACCTTGCCCGGGTGCAGGGCGGTCATGGGCGAGCCGTGGGAGATGTAGAGGCTGGGAAGGGTGTTCATGGCGGCGTAGGTTGGGGTGCAAACCCCAACATAAGGATGTTCATGGCGATCAAGTATGGCCGCATGGACATGTTTGCAGCGGTAGGCGGCCAGAAACGCAGTGTTGCTCTGGGTGCAACGACGTTGTGTGCTCTCAACGCATGACACGCATGGCGATGTTGGGGTTTGCACCCCAACCTACGCGCTCATTTGCGGCGCACCGGCTTGTCACCACCACGCCCATGCTTCGGCTTGCCCGTATGCCCACGCGCATGCGCCGGCTTGAAGCCCGGCTTGCGCGGCGCACGTGTGCCTCCCTCGGCGTCATTGCCATCCCATTCGCTGATGCGCAATTGCTGCTGATTCACCCACACCTTCTTCAGGTGCTGGAAGACTTCCTGAGGCATGCCATCGGGTAGGTCGATCAGGCTGTAGTCGTCGCGGATGCTGAGGCGGCCGATGAACTGACTCTCCAGGCCGGCTTCATTGGCGATGGCGCCGATGATGTTGCCGGGCTTCACGCCGTGTTCGTGGCCCACTTCGATGCGATAGGTGCGCTTGCCGGTCTCAGTGGCATGCGGGCGTTGCTGACGCGGCGCGGCGTCACGCGGATGATCGTCGCGCTGACGCGATTCGCGTTGAGGACGTCGTGTTTCGCCATCGTGTGCGCGGGCGGGACGCGGTTCGCGCTCCTGCGCACGTTCACGCTTGGGCGGTGCTTCCAGCAATAACGGACGATCGCCCTGGGCGATGCGCGCCAGGGCGGCGGCAATTTCGATGGCCGGTATGTTGTGTTCCTGTTCGAATTGCTCGATGAGCTGCTGGAATTGTGCCAGTCCACCCATGGCCAGCGTATCGCTGATGTTCTGCTTGAAGCGGGAAATGCGACGATCGTTCACGGCTTCCACCGTGGGCAGCTTCATTTCCTCGATCGGCTGGCGCGTGGCGCGTTCGATCGCGCGCAGCATGCCTTTTTCGCGCGGGGTGACGAACAGAATCGCTTCACCGCTGCGACCCGCGCGGCCGGTGCGGCCGATGCGGTGCACGTAGCTTTCCGTGTCGTACGGAATGTCGTAGTTCAGCACGTGGCTGATGCGCTCCACGTCCAGGCCACGCGCGGCGACGTCGGTGGCAACGAGAATGTCGAGCTTGCCTTCCTTGAGTTGCTGGATCACGCGCTCACGCTGCGGCTGCGCAATGTCGCCGTTGATGGCGGCAGCGGCAAGACCGCGCGCCTGCAGTTTCTCGGCGAGTTCCTCGGTCGCTTGCTTGGTGCGCGCGAAGATGATCATCGCGTCGAAGGGTTCGGCTTCCAGGATGCGCGTCATCGCATCCAGCTTGTGCATGCCGCTTACCCACCAGTAACGCTGGCGGATGTTCGCCGCCGTGGTGGTAGCCGCCTTGATGGTGACTTCCACCGGATTTTTCAGATGCTGCTGGGCGATCTTGCGGATCGGCGGCGGCATGGTGGCGGAGAACAACGCCACCTGGCGCTCCGGCGGGGTGGCTTGCAGCACTTTCTCGACGTCGTCGATAAAGCCCATGCGCAGCATTTCATCCGCTTCGTCGAGCACGATGAAACGCAGTTCGGAAAGGTCAAGCGTGCCGCGCTCCAGGTGATCGATCACGCGGCCGGGTGTGCCGACCACGATGTGCACGCCACGGCGCAAGGCATGTAACTGCGGTCCGTAGCTCTGGCCGCCGTAGATCGGCAAGACCTGGAAGCCCGGCATGTGCGCGGCATAGCGCTGGAAGGCTTCGGCCACCTGGATGGCCAGTTCACGCGTCGGCGCCAGTACCAGCGCCTGCGGCTTGCCCGGGCGCATTTCAATGCGCGAAAGGATGGGCAATGCAAAGGCCGCCGTCTTGCCGGTGCCGGTCTGCGCTTGGCCCAGCACGTCGCGGCCTTCGAGCAGGGACGGGATGGTGGCGGCCTGGATCGGCGACGGCGATTCGTATCCCACATCGGCCAGTGCGCGCAGCACTTCCGGCGTGAGGGCAAGCGCAGAGAAACCAGCGGTGGCCGGAGCAGAGTCGGAAGACGGGGACGACATGGGGGGAACCTCGACGTGGCATGCGCGGGGCATGCGGGAGAAAGGCCACTATTGTAACAGCCCGTGGCGGACATACTCTTGATGAATTGCGTGGTTACAAGGAGCCGTCATGAAGAACCGCCTGAAAGATCGCATTGCCTTGGTTACGGGAGCGTCCTCGGGGATCGGCGAGTCGACCGCGCTGGCTTTGGCGGAGCAGGGCGCCAAGGTGGCGATTGCCGCCCGGCGCCAGGATCGGCTGGAACAGCTGGCTGCCAAGTTGGCCGAACTGGGCGCGGAACCGCTGGTGCTGGTGGCTGATCTCGCTTCGGAGGTGGAGGCTCAACGCATCGTGAAGGAAACCGAGGCGCATTACGGCCGTCTCGACATCCTTATCAACAATGCCGGCGTGATGTACCTGGAGCCGGTTGCCGAAGCGGATCTGGGGCGCTGGCGCAGGATGCTCGAATTGAACGTTCTCAGCTTGATTGCTTCTTCGCAAGCTGCACTGGCCGGTATGCGTGCGCGGCGTGAGGGGCACATCGTCAACATCGCTTCGGTGGCGGGTCGTGTGGCCAATCCCAATGCAGCAGCTTATGCAGCGACGAAGTTCGGCGTGGTGGGCTTTTCCGAATCGCTGCGGCGCGAGGTGTACAAGGACAACATCCGCGTCAGCGTGATCGAACCGGGCATGGTGGATACCGAATTGCGCGAGCACGTCGGGCATGAAGCCAGCCGACGCGCCGTCAATGCACGTGCCGGTGAAATGCGCCAGCTGCAGGCCGAGGATATTGCCGACACCATTCTGTTTTGCGTGACACGTCCGGATTACGTGTGCATCAACGAAGTGCTGATGCGCCCCACGGATCAGGAACGTTGAACACCGTGGTGGCCTTGCCGGTGTTGGAAACACCACGCGCACGCATTCGTGTTGCTGACGTCACGGATGCAAGCAAGATGCTGCGCTATCGCGTGCAGAATCGCACCCACCTTTCACCGTGGGAGCCGCTGCGCGACACGGCGCACTACACGGTGGAGCATTGCATTCAGACGATTGCGCAAAGCCGCCAGAATGCTCAGCAGGATCGTGGTTATCCCCTGATGGTGTTCGATCGTCACGAACAGGCGATCCTCGGAACCTTCACGTTCGCCAATATCGTGCGCGGTGCGTTCCAGGCATGTCATCTCGGCTATGGCATAGCCGCCCCTATGCAGGGGCAGGGCTTGATGCGCGAGGTGCTGGAGGTTGGCATCGCCTGGGCCTTCGGCGAATTGCGCTTGCACCGGATCATGGCCAATTACATGCCGAGCAATGAGCGCAGTGCGAGGTTGTTGGCGTCGTTCGGATTTGAGCGGGAAGGGTATGCGAAGCGGTACCTGCAGATTGCAGGGGAGTGGGAGGATCACGTGCTTACGGCGTTGGTTGCGCCAGGTGGGTGAAACGCAGAACTCACGTAGGTTGGGGTGCAAACCCCAACATTGCCATGTTTGTCGAGGCCATGATGTTGGGGTTTGCACCCCAACCTACGCGCTGGGTAGAAAGCTGGTTTATTACGCCTTCGCTGCCGGCCTACGACCACGCGATCGCTGGCGCTTGCGATTCCCCATCGCATGCTCGCCGGCAGCATTGTTCTGCTGCGCATGCCCATGCGGCCGATGCCCATTGCCACCTTGCCGCGGCGGACGTGCCTGCCGCTGCCCTTGCTTCGGACGTGGTGCATGCGCATCCAGCCGCAGCGGCGTGGATAGCTCAAAACCAGGCACTTCGCTGACCGCAATGTCCTGGTTCAACAGTTTGCGGATATCGCGCAGCAGGCCGGATTCTTCATGGCACACCAGCGACAGGGCGATGCCGCTGGCGCCGGCACGGCCGGTGCGGCCGATGCGGTGCACATAGTCTTCGGCCACCATCGGCAGGTCGTAGTTGATCACGATCGGCAACTGGTCGATATCGATGCCGCGTGCGGCGATATCCGTTGCCACCAGCACGGTGATGCGGCCGTTCTTGAAATCGGCCAACGCTTTCGTGCGGGCGTTCTGGCTCTTGTTGCCGTGGATGGCCGCGGCGCGTAAACCGGATTGCTCCAGGTAACGCACCAGCTTGTCGGCGCCATGCTTGGTGCGGCTGAACACCAGCGTCTGACGGCGGCTGTCCTGGCTGAGCACGTGCAGCAGTAGATCGCGCTTGCGCGTGCCATCGACCGGATGCACTTGATGGCTGACGGTGGTGGCCACGCTGTTGGCCGGCGTCACGGACACCTCTTGCGGCGATTGCATGAACTGCATCGCCAGCGCTTTGATCTCCGGTGCGAACGTGGCCGAGAACAGCAGCGTCTGACGTTGCTTCGGCAAGATGCTGATGATGCGCTTGAGCGAGGGCAGAAAGCCCATGTCGAGCATGCGGTCGGCTTCATCCAGCACCAGCACTTCCACGCCGGAGAGGTCGATCGTGCGCTGCTGCATGTGATCCACCAGCCGGCCCGGTGTGGCGATGACGATATCAGTGCCGCGACGCAGCGCCTGCACCTGCGGACCCATGCTCACGCCGCCGAAGATCACCGCGCTGCTGACGCGCAGATGTTTGCCATAAGCGCGAACGTTATCGTTGATCTGCGCGGCGAGTTCGCGCGTTGGCGTCAGCACCAGTGCGCGCGGACGCTTCTTGCTGGCAGGTTCGGTCGTGGACAAATGCTGCAGCAAAGGCAGCGAGAAAGCAGCGGTTTTGCCGGTGCCGGTCTGTGCGGCGGCCAGCAGGTCGTGACCTTCCAGCACCACCGGAATAGCACCGGCCTGGATCGGGGTGGGTTCGGTATAGCCTTGCTCGGCAAGCGCACGCAGCAACGCAGGGGCGAGGCCCAGCGATTCGAAAGACATGATTAGCTCCTGTTGCAACCCGGAGCCTTCATCTAGAACCGCGTTGCCGTATATGGGGATGGAAGAGGAATGCGCCGCCAAAACGCGTGCGAATTCGAATACCCATTATACATGAAGGCCGTTGCTGCATCGTGGTAGCCTCGCGCAGCCGTCTATCGGGAGCCTTGCATGTCCGTCCTGTCTGCCCTTCGCGAGTTGAATCATGAGCAGCGGCATACCGTGCTGGCGAGTTTTCTGGGATGGACGTTGGATGCGTTCGACTATTTTCTCTTCACCTTCGTGATCGTCGGTATCGCGAATGAATTCCATGTGGATCGCACCGAGGTCACGCTGGGTGTGTTCCTGACCTTGGCGGCGCGTCCGGTGGGGGCTTTGATATTTGGGCGACTGGCGGATCGCTTCGGTCGCCGGCCGGTGTTGATGGTCGACGTGCTGCTGTTTTCGGTATTCGAGCTGGCCACGGCGTTTTCCACGTCGATGACGATGCTGCTCGCCTTGCGTTTCCTGTTCGGCGTGGCGATGGGTGGCGAATGGGGCATCGGTGCGTCGTTGGCGATGGAGTCGATTCCACCCAAATCGCGGGGCCTGGTGTCGGGCCTGCTGCAAAGCGGCTATCCGTGCGGCTTTTTCTTGGGGGCGCTGGCGAACTGGCTGTTGATCGACCACATCGGTTGGCGCGGCCTGTTCATCGTTGGCACGATCCCGGCGCTGCTGGTGCTCTACATCCGACGCAAGGTACCCGAGTCGCCGGCGTGGGAAGCAAGTCAGGCGGTACATGGCAAGCGCAGCCTGGTCGATGCGATGCGCGGTCACTGGAAGTTGGCGATCTACCTGATGTGCCTGATGGCTGCCTTCAACATGTTCAGCCATGGCTCGCAGGACATGTACCACACCTTCGAAGAAGTGAATCTGCATTTGCCGACCGGTTCGAGTGCGGCGTTTGTACTGGTGGCCTTGCTCAATCTCGGCGCGTTGGTAGGTGGCATCTTCTTCGGCGGATGGTCGGAGAAAGTGGGGCGCCGCCGCGCCATGATCATCGCGGCCTTGCTTGCCATTCCGGTGATTCCGCTGTGGACGTATGGCGGTTCGTTGTTGCTGCTGGGGCTGGGGGCGTTCCTGATCCAGGTGATGGTGCAAGGTGCCTGGGGTGTGGTGCCGACGCATCTGAACGAGCTATCGCCGGATGCCGTACGCGGCACCTTGCCGGGTTTTGCCTATCAGATGGGCAACCTCATAGCTGCCGGCACCGCCACGGCCCAGTCCTGGCTGGCAGCGCAAGGGGCGGGGTTGCCGCTGGTGATGTCGTTGTGGATTGCTGCGGTGGCTGTATTACTGGCGCTGCTGCTGTGGCTGGGGCCTGAAGCCCGCGGCGTACGCTTCGGTAGCTGATAGAATCGTCGTCTTTGGTTCACTCAAGAGACAGGCAATGAAGGCTGGCAAGGACAAGGTCATCGCGTTCCACTACACGCTCACCGTGGAAGGCGAGAAGGTTGAAAGCTCGCACGACGGCGGCGAGCCGCTGTGGATTCTGCTTGGCCATGGCCAGCTGATTCCGGGCCTGGAAAAGGCGCTGGAAGATCATGGCGCCGGCGACACGCTGCAGGTGGAAATTCCGGCGGCCGAAGGTTACGGCGAGCGCCAGGAAGGCCAGATCCAGCGCGTGCCGAAGAAGTATTTCCAGCAGGGCAATCGCTTGAAGCCGGGCATGACGACGGTGTTGTCGCTCAAGCAAGGCGGCCAGCGCGTGGTGACCGTGCATAAGGTCGGCATGAGCACCATCGACGTGGATCTCAACCATCCGATGGCGGGCAAGACGCTGAACTTCGACGTTGCGATTCAGGAAGTGCGCGACGGGACGGAGGAGGAGATTCAGCACGGCCACGCGCATCCGCCGGGTGCTGAAGCACACTGAAGCAGCAGCATCGTAGGTTGGGTTAGCGCAGCGTAACCCAACAATGTCGCACGGATACGTTGGGTTACGCTGCGCTAACCCAACCTACGATGCTACGAAGCAACGGCGCCTTTCGGCGCCGTTGCTTTATCGGCCGGTTGCATCAAACCAGGCTGATCTGCACATCCACATTGCCGCGCGTGGCATGCGAGTACGGGCAGATATCGCGGTGCGCAACGTCGATCAGTTCCTGTGCCACCGCGGGATCGATGCCCGGCAGGCTCACTTCCAGCTTCACCGTGATGGCGAAACCGGCGGGGTCACGCGGACCAATGCCGACGTGGCCGGTCACCGAGGCATCCTTCAGCGCAACCTTCTTCTCGCGCGCGACGTAACGCACGGCACCTTCAAAGCAGGCGGAATAACCGGCGGCAAACAGCTGTTCCGGGTTGCTGCCGTGGCCGCCTGGGCCGCCGAGTTCCTTCGGCACTTTCAGATCGAAATCCAGCACGCCATCGCTGCTGTGGATATGGCCTTCGCGGCCGCCCTTGGCAGTGGCAGTGGCGGTATAGAGAACTTTGGTCGGGTTGCTCATGACGTTTACTCTCGTTGGTCGGTGGGGGAGGCGAGCTGTGTCGCCAGGTTTTTCAATTCGTCGCGCAGGCGCGTGAATGCGTCCACGGACATGCAAAGTTTTTCGGCCAGGCAGCGCGGCACCTCGGCGGCGCGTTCGCGCAGCTTGTCGCCGGCTTCGGTCAGGGTGATTTCCACTTCGCGCTCGTCGCTTTGACGACGGCGCCGGCCTAGCAGGCCGGCTTGCTGCAGCCGCTTCAACAGCGGGGTGAGCGTGCCGGAATCCAGCTGCAGTCGGTCGCCAAGCTCGCTCACGGTGAGCCCGTCCCGCTCCCACAGCACCAGCATCACCAGATATTGCGGATAGGTGAGGTCCAATGCTTCAAGCAGGGGCCGGTACGTCGCCGTCATGCGGCGCGAGGCGGCGTACAGCGCGAAGCAGAGCTGTTCGTCCAGGAGCAAAGAGGGGGTAAGCGGCTTGTTCATGGTGAGAACATTAGCATCAAATTTAATTGTGCACAATATATTTCTTGTGAAGATCCCCACTCCTAAGCAAAGTCGCTGGGTCCCGGCTTTCGCCGGGACGACGGAGATAAGCTTCTTTATGTGATCGGAGGGACGGGCGGGTTAGTCCAGCAGTCGCTTCCCGTACTCGAAGTGATCTCGCCAATACGGCCCATCGATATCGTCGAGACGTACCGTGCCGCCGCTATTGGGCGCGTGCACGAAGCGGCCTTTGCCGACATAGACGCCGACGTGGCTGATACCGCGGCCGCTGCCGAAAAACACCAGGTCGCCACTCACCAAGTCGTCCATGCGCTTGATCTTCTCGCCGTTCATCGATGCCATGTCGCGTGAGCTGTGCGGCAGATCCATGTTGGCGGCGTTGCGATAGATGTATTCGACCAAGCCGCTGCAATCGAAGCCGCCGGAGGGTGTGTTGCCGCCCCAGCGGTAGGGCGTGCCGACCAGGGCCATGGCGCGGAACAGCACGTCATTGGCCGTGCCGACGGCGTTTTCCGGTGCGCGCGCCGGTTCGTTGGCGAGGACGGAGTCCGATGGCTTGAAGGTGGCCTCGCGACGGGGGGAGCTGGCGCACGCGACCAGCAACAGCAGCACGCCCGCCAGCGCACTCAAACGCAGCGCGCGGGCGAGCGATCTGTGTTTGTCCATATCCCCTGTAGTGGCCAGGCCCATCTGCAAACCTCGGCGGCGATGCTGCGTTGAGGTTATAGCAAATCAATGGCTTGCCGGGAAGTTCTCAGGAATTGGGAGAGCTCGGCTGAGCTGGCTGGCCGGTAGGCGGCGGGGGCATTGGGGTACCCGGCGGTGGTGGCATGTCGCCGTGCGGCGGACCGGGAGGGTGCGGTGGCAGCAAGGCCAGGCTGAAGAGCACCGGCACCTTGATCCACGCTTCGGTTGCCGTGCTGTTGTCCTGCTTCGGCGGGTAATGCCACTTGCCGGCGGCATCGCTGGCGGCCTTGGTCAGTTCGGGCGAAGCCTTGTTGTCCGGATCAGCTTCGACTTTGCGTGCGGCACCGTCAGCGCCTACCAGCACTTTGAGCAATACCACGCCTTGTTCGTGGTTCTTGTTGGCGCATGTGCATGGTGGTGCAAAGGCGGGATCGTGATGCATGTCAGGGCCGGCATCGCCGCCCTCGAACGGAGCATCCGGAGGGTTTTGCGCCAGCACGGCAGTGCTAGCCAGCAACACCAACAGCGTTACGCAGCCGAGCTGGCGGGGTCGGGCCTTGAACGAATAACGGCCAATCATGATGAGGTGCTCCTTAGGTTTTCGGCTCGGTGAGCCGGGGGATCATGACGCTCACGTATCGCGCCGGTGTCGTGCGTCCGGCGGCGGGGCACGAGCACGTCGCGCTGCGTGGCATCGCGGTAGTTGTTGCAGTGGTATCCGGTAAAAAAGCTACCCGTGTGCTTGGAAGAGCAACAAGAGCAGCAGAGGGCCAATCAATTTGACGGCACGTCGACGTCCTGTTGTTGCAGGGTTTTGCCGGTGGCGTCCCAGGCGCGCAGCCGATAGTGGCCGGGGTAGAGGTAAAGGTCGTTGCGCGAGCGACTGTTGTGCAGGAAGGTGTAGCGATCTGCCGGCGTGGCGTTGTCGGGCTCGCCGGGATAATGGGCCTCGACCACACATGGCATCTGGCCTGCACACCATTCGGCGCTGATCGGGTAAGGCACCCGTTTGTCACCGAGCGTCAACCACGACGGCCGCCGGCTGGCATCGAACGGGAGGCGGGGCAGGACCACTTCGCGGCGCAAGACATCGCTTTTCATGATGCCGTGCACGTCCAGGTCGCTATCGAAGGCGGGCGGCAGTATGACGGTGACGTCGTGCTGCTTCGGGTCGGAACTCCAGATCGTGTCGCCGCCGCGTTGGCGCAACACATACGGCACCTCTGACGTGAAGTGGCTGGCGATGGCGTTGTAGAAACCAAAGTCGAGGCCGCCGATGGCGACGTCGCGGAATTGCGTTTGATCCACGCTGAGCGGGTCGTAGCCGCTAAGGCGTTTCAGTTGTATCGCCATGGGTTCGATGCCGCCGCCCAAGTTGCCCACGGCTTTGTCGATATGCGAGTAGCCGGCGTGCACGAACAGCTTGGCCTGTGGATCCTTGGCGAACACTTTGTCGTAGAGCGTGCGCGCTTGCGCAGTATCGCGATCGGCGATGGATGCGTCTTCCGGGTCGTAGGCAACGATGGTGTAGCCGAGGCGGATCGCCTGTCGCACGATCTCGCCATACAAGGGTTCGAGCAGGTATTCGCTGCCCGAAGTATCCGTGACGTAGCCACGGTGCATCAGGTCGGCGTCCTTGGCGCTCAGCGCTTCCACGGCAAAGTATTGGAAGCCGAGTGCGCGCAGGCGCGGAAGCAGGGCCAGTGTCAGCTCGCGGGTGTGGGCGTCGTGATGCGCCTCGTTCACCATCACGATATGGCGCTTGGCGGCAAGTTCGGCCACGGCTTCTGCAGCATCCACGGCTCGCCATTGATCCGGCCCGGGCAGCAGCGTGTTGTGAGGCGGCGCGATGCGGTTGTCGAACGGGAAGGCCATCATCGCCTGGTTATAGAGGCCCAGTTCGCTGTCAACGGTGGCCAGCAATTGCTGCGCCAGCGACTTGTCATCGCCGCTCAGCAAGGGCATCACCGAGCTGAGGTATTCATGGCGCGCCAAGCCGTTGGGCGCACCGCCGAACCGGCTCAGCAATTCCGTGGCGGAAGGCGCAGGCGGCTGCTCATGCGCGCTGATCGAGGCCACCAGCACGGTCGTGCAAAGCAGGCACATCACAGTCGTCAGACGCATCGGCATGGGGAGGCGATGTCGTGGTTGCGACGCCAGCCTGCTCCAGCGATCCATTGCCGCGCAAGTACCAATTCCTGACGGCTACAATGGTCGGATGAATGCTTCCCGCAGTGACGTACTGATCCTCGGTGGTGGTGTCATCGGCCTTGCTTGTGCGCTGCATCTGCTCAAGGGCGGTGCCCGGGTGCGCGTACTGGAGCAAGGCACACCCGGTTGTGGCAGCTCGCATGGCAATTGCGGCACGATCACGCCCAGCCATGCCGCTCCGTTGACCATGCCCGGCACGCTGGGCGTGGCCTTGCGCTCGGTGCTTCGCGCCGACGCACCGCTCTATCTCAATCCTCGCCTGGATGGCCCGCGTCTACGCTGGTTGATGGGTTTTGCGCGACGTTGCACGTGGCATGACTTTGAGCACGCGGCGAAAGCGCGTGCGGCTATTTTGCAGCGCTCGTACCAACTGCTAGCCGAACTGGTCAGCGCGGAAAAGCTGGATTGCGAATTCGTGGAAGAAGGACTGCTCTACGTCTATCGCAGTAGCGGGCAAATGGCGGATGACGAGCATCACCATGCACAGTTGCTGGATCGTTTGGGCATCCCGGTGCAACGGTTGCGAGGGGATGACGTGGCCGCGATGGAGCCGGCACTCAAGCCGGGCGTGTACGGTGGGCTGTTTCATCCCGGCGATGCGCGCTTGCGGCCGGATCGCTATGTCGCCGAACTGGCCAGGTTGGTGCACGAGCACGGCGGCATGATTGAAACCGGCGCGAAGATCGAGCGGATAGCCACGAACGACCAAAGCATTGTCAGCGTTGCGACAACGCTCGGCGATTTCACGGCCGATCGCGTTGTGCTTGCATTGGGCGCATGGTCGCCATTGCTCGGCAAGCAATTGGGCTTGCATCTGCCGATGCAGCCCGGCAAAGGTTATTCGCTGACTTACTCGCGCCCTAAGCTGGCGCCGCGCTATGCCATGGTGCTGCGCGAACCCAAGGTGTGCGTCACCACTTGGGACAGCGGCCTGCGCCTGGGCAGCACCATGGAGTTCTCCGGTTATAAGGAAGGGCTCAACCGCACGCGCATGGAGGCACTGCGGCGCGGCGCGGCGGAAGGTCTGCATGAACCGGAAGGCCCGCAATTGCAGGAAGAATGGTGGGGCTGGCGGCCGATGAGCGTGGATGAAATGCCGATCATTGGACCGAGCACGCGCTGGTCGAATCTGCATCTGGCTACCGGCCACGGCATGCTGGGTGTGAGCATGTCGGCCGCGACGGGAGAGCTGGTTGCTGCGCAGATGCTTGGTACAGCGCCTGCCATCGATCCGGTGCCTTATGCACCGTCACGCTTTCATCTTTGAATACAGATTTAGATACGGCGAGTTGTCATTCCGGCGAAGGCCGGAATCCAGTTTGAATACATTGTGCGAAATTTTTATGTTGAGTGCTTCGCACTACGTGTTTGTACGGGATTCCGGCTTTCGCCGGAATGACATCTGAATAGTTGATAATCCATTCCGGAGGATGCATGAGCGAGCGCTTCGACCTGATCGTCCTGGGGGCAGGTTCCGGCGGACTGAGCGCCGCACAGCATGCGGCGCGACTTGGTGCACGCGTCGCGCTGTTCGATCCGGATGCACTCGGCGGCACCTGCGTGAACCGTGGATGCGTACCGAAGAAGGCGATGTGGTTCGCCGCGCAGATTGCCGACATGCATCGGATTGGCGCCGAAATCGGTTTCGAAACGACATCGCTGCGTCTGGATTGGGCACGCTTTCGCACCTTGCGCGATCAATACATCGCCGGTATCCGGCATCGCTATGCAACGCGCCTGGATATGGCAGACATACGCGTGATGGCTGAAGCAGCGCGGCTTGCTTCAAACGATATGGTGGTGACGGCACAGGGCACGCAGTTCAGTGCGCCGCATATCGTGATCGCCACGGGTGCACGTCCACGCCGGCTCGACATGCAGGGCTTCGAGCTGGGCATGCTGTCCGACCAGATATTCATGCTCGATGCGCCGCCGCAGCACATCGCCATCGTGGGCGGCGGCTACGTAGCGGTGGAGTTTGCTTGCGTGATGCGCAGCTTGGGCTGCCAGGTGGATTTGCTGGTTCGCGAGAATCTGTTGACTGGCTTCGATCTTGAACTGGTTGAGGCGTTGGCTGTGCAAATGCAGTCGCACGGTATTCGCATCGTGCGCAACACGCAGATCAAGGCAGCGCGCGGGCAACCGGGCGAGGTCACGTTGGAGGCGACGGGCGGCGTCGAGCACGGTATTTACGATGCCGTGTTGTGGGCCGTTGGACGCGTTCCCAACAGCGATGACTTAGGCCTCGAACAACTCGGCGTTGAATGCGACGAAGCCGGCCATGTACTGGTCGATGCCTTCCAGAACACCAGCGTGCCTGGCATCTATGCCGTGGGTGACGTGACCGATCGCAGGGCGCTTACCCCCGTGGCGGTTGCGGCGGGGCGCGCTTTGGCGGAGCGGCTGATCGGTGGACACGCCGATGCGAAGTTCGATGACAGCGTCATTCCCAGCGTAGTGTTCTCCGAGCCGCCGCTGGGTTCGGTCGGTCTTACTGAACAACAGGCGCGTGCCCGCTATGGCGATGCAGTGAACGTGCACACCGGCCGCTATACGCCTTTGCTGTGGATGGTGGCGGGTCGTTCCGAGCAAAACGTGGTGAAACTGCTGAGCGTGGGCGAAGAGCGCAAGGTGGTTGGCATCCACGTGCTGGGGCCGGGCAGCGACGAATTGCTGCAAGGTTTTGCGGTGGCGATGCAGAAAGGCCTGACTTGGCAGGACCTCAAGTCGACTATCGCGATCCATCCCACGGCGGCGGAGGAGCTGCTGTTGCTGCACTGAGCGCAGACGGGCGACACTGGAGGAATGGATACCTTCACGCTTACCCGCGGCAATGTGCCGCTACTCATCAGCCTGCCGCATAACGGCACCTTGCTTCCCGACGATCTGGCCGCGCGGATGCAACCCAGCGCGCGCCGCGTCCCAGATACCGACTGGCACGTTGCGCGGCTCTACGAACCGCTGGTGCAAGAGCTGGGGGCCAGCGTGATCAAGCCGGTGGCCTCGCGCTATGTGGTTGATCTCAATCGTCCCGCCGATGGCCATGCCCTGTATCCGGGGCGTCGTGAAACGGGGCTGGCGCCCACGATTGGCTTCGATGGCGAACCGCTCTACCTGGATGGGCAGGAGCCGGATGTGGATGACATCCGCCAACGCGTCGAGACATGGTGGCGCCCCTATCACGAGGCCCTGGCCGGAGAGCTGGCAAGGCTGAAGGCCCTGCACGGCCGAGTGGTGCTGTGGGACGGCCATTCCATCAAGAGCCACGTACCCATGCTGTTCGAAGGGCGCCTGCCGGACTTCAACCTGGGCACCGCCGATGGCGCAAGCTGCAGTGCCGATCTCCAGTGGCAGCTGACCAACGTCCTGGAAGCCCAGCGCCGCTACGATTTCGTGGTCAATGGGCGCTTCAAGGGTGGCTACATCACCCGCCATTACGGGCAGCCGGCGGAGGGTGTGCAGGCGGTGCAGCTGGAACTGGCGCAATGCCAGTACATGGACGAGGAGAGCTTCGCCTGGGATGAGGCCAAGGCCTCTGCAGTCCAGGCCACCCTTCGTGAGTTGTTGCGTTGCTGCCTTGTCTGATGCCTGTCAGACATGGCAGGTAGCAAGAGCCTGCCTGGCATGGTTTGTTTAAATAGCTACCGGTAACTCGAAGTTTTCCTACGCTCGTTCAGTTTCGGTATGCCGAAGTGGTTGCATTGTTAGGGCCGTCACGCCGCCCGCGATAGCCGGGTTCCGGCCGGGTCCGTGGCGACTAAAAAATCTCGAGGCTCATGATCATGATGCGTAAACTTGCGATCGCTTCCCTGCTCGTGGCAGGTGTCGCTCTTTCCGGTTCGGTGCTGGCTCAGGACTCGTCGGCTGCTGCCCCGGCTGCCGCGTCGACGTCGGCCCCCGCCAAGCACACCCATCACACCAAGTCCTCTTCGACCACCCATAAGACCCACAAGTCGAAGAAGGCCAGCAGCAGCGAGCCGGCTTCCAGCGGCACCGCTGGCAAGTAATCTCCTCATCCATTCGGATGAAAGACCCGGTGGGCGAAGGCCCCCGGGTTTTTTTATGGGTTTGATTTTATGGGCTTGGTTTTACGAGCGTGGAGCCGGCAGCGCGGCGATGCACTTCAACTCGATCGCGATCGGTGTCGGCAATGCGGTAATGCCCAGTGTGGTGCGGCAGGCATCTACACCTTGGAAATATTCCGCGTAGAGGCGGTTGTAGATGGGAAAGTCTTGCGCCATGTCGGTGAGGAACACGGTGATGTCGACCAGATCTTCCCAATGTGCCCCGCTTGCTTCGAGCACGGCACGCACGTTCGCGAACACTTGCCGGCACTGCTGTTCGATGTCGTAGCCGATCAGCTTTCCTTCTGCGTCATGGATGTTGCCGGGTATGCGGTTAGTACCGGGCTCACGCGGTCCGACACCAGAAAGAAACAGCAGATCTCCCACGCGGCGCGCATGTGGATAGGCGCCTACCGGGGCAGGGGCCATATCGGTGCGTACGACGTTGCTCATCGCAGTTCCTTTGCGCGGCGCATCAGGAGCTCTAACGCTTGTTCGTAGCTGGGGCGCAGGGATTCGCGCGAGGAAACGTGCATGCCCAGGTCATGCATGTGGCCATTGGAGAGGCTGTAGCACCACGCGTGCACCGAAAGCGGTTGGCCACGATCCCAGGCGTCCATCAGGATGGTGGTCTGGCAGACGTTGACTACCTGCTCGATCGCATTGAGTTCGCACAATCGCATGTTGCGCAGAGGCATGGAATCCAGCGTTGCCAGTTTGTCCACGTGCTTGTGGGCTACATCGCCCACGTGGCGCAGCCAGTTGTCAACCAGGCCGAGCCGGCGCTCGTCCAGGACGGCCTGCACGCCGCCGCAACCGTAATGGCCAACCACGATGATGTGCTCCACTTTAAGGACGTCCACGGCGAACTGGATGGTGCTGAGGCAGTTGAGATCCGTGTGCGACACCACATTGGCGACATTGCGTTGCACGAAGATCTCGCCGGGCGGCAGATCGACGATCTGCGTGGCGGGGACTCGCGAGTCGGAGCAGCCGATCCAGAGGTATTTGGGCGATTGCTGCTTGGCCAGGCGCTCGAAGAATTTCGGATCGGCTTCCGACACCGACGCCGACCAGCGACGGTTGCTGTCGATCAGATCTTGCAGTGGACTGCTCAAGATGTTTTCCTCAGTAGCGAATGCAAATATTGCGCGGCTCGGTGAAGAAGCGCAGCGCTTCTACGCCGCCCTCCCGACCGACACCGGATTGCTTGCTGCCGCCAAAGGGCGTGCGCAGATCGCGCAGCAGCCAGCAGTTGATCCACACGATGCCGAATTCCAACTGTGCACCCAAGCGATGCGCACGCGACAGATCCTGGGTCCATAGTGACGCGGCAAGTCCATAGCCAGTGCCGTTGGCGATGGCGATGGCCTCGGCTTCGTCTTCGAACGGGATCAGCGTGACCACCGGGCCGAAGATTTCTTGCTGATTGGTCGGGGTGTCGTTGGACAACCCTTCGATCACAGTGGGCGCGATAAACCAGCCTTCGGAACAGCGTCCATCGAGCTTCAGCTCGCCACCACCGCAGAGAACGCGCCCGCCTTCCTTGCGTGCCTGCTCAATGCAGTGCATCACCTTGTCGAAATGCTCGCGCGATACCAAGGCGCCGAGATCGGTGGAGGCTTGTTGCGGATCGCCCACTCGCAGTGCTTGTACTTTGGCGAGATAGCGTTCGCGGAAGCTATCGTAGATCGAGTGCTGCACCAGCAGACGCGAGCCGCACAGGCAGATCTCCCCCTGGTTGGCGAAACCTGAGCGCACAATGGTGTCGAGGTTTTCCTCGCTGAGGTCGGCATCGGCGAACACGATGGCCGGGTTCTTGCCGCCCATTTCCAGCGACACTTTCTTGAATCGCGGCGCGGCCGTGGCGGCAATGCTAGCTCCGGTGCGCGTGCTGCCGGTGAACGAAATGGCCTTGATCGCGGGATGCTCGATGATGGCTTGACCTGTCGTGGGGCCACGGCCTTGCACGATGTTCAGTACGCCGGCTGGAAAGCCGGCTTCAATGCTCAACTCACCAAGCAACGCTGCGGTACAAGGCGTGATTTCGGACGGCTTGGCGACCACGGCATTGCCGCTGGCCAACGCGGGTGCGATCTTCCAGGTGAAGAGGTATAGCGGCAGATTCCACGGACTGATGCAGCCGACCACACCAAGCGGATGGCGCAAGGTGTAGTTGATCGCGCCGCCTTCCATCGCGTGCGATTCGCTCTCCCAGCCGATGATGGCGGCGGCGAAGAAGCGTAGATTGGATACGGCGCGCGGAATATCCAGACGCTTGGCAAGCGCTACGGGCTTGCCGCTGTCGCGCGATTCGAGCTCGGCGAATGCGTCGAGTCTGGCTTCGATCAGATCGGCGAGCTTATGCAGCAGACTGGCGCGTGTTTCGACGGGCGTTGCAGCCCAAGTCGGCGCTGCCTTTTGGGCTGCCTTGACGGCGGCATGGATGTCGGCAGCGGTGGAATCAGGGCATTGCGCGAACACCGCGCCGGTGGCGGGTTCGTAGACGTCGAGCCAGTGATCGTCCACCGGAGCCTGCAGGCGACCGTCGATGAGGTTGGCGAGGCGTGTGCTTAGCATCCTTGCAAGCTTAGAACCTGTTCGGGTGGAATGCACCGGACGCGGCCGTACGTATGCATGTCGCCTTACGACAATTAGCTCAACGCTTTCGTACGCCCTCCATCGACCGCAATGCTCACACCATTGACGTAAGCGGCTGCTGGCGTGCAAAGGAACGCAATCACCGCAGCTACTTCGCCAGGTTCACCGAAGCGCCGTGCTGGCACCGCGGCGGCCATTTCCTTCGCCAATTCTTGTTCGTTGCGCCCAGTCTTTTGGGCTTGCATGGTCAGAATGCCGTCCAGCCGGGCCGTGCGAGTGTAACCAGGCAGCACATTGTTGACGGTGATGCCATCTGCAGCCAATTCGATGGCCATCGTCTTGGCCCAGGCAGCCATCGCGGCACGAACGGTATTGGAGACGCCAAGTCCGGGGATCGGTTCTTTCACCGAGGTGGAAATCACGTTCACGACACGCCCGTAGGCACTGTCGCGCATGCCAGGCAATACCGACTGTAGCAGTGTGTGCGCGGCCAGCACGTGTTGGCGAAAGGTATCTGCGAAGGCAACAGTCTCAGCGCTGTGGATAGGGCCACCGGGCGGGCCACCGGTGTTGTTGATCAGGATATGCACCGGGTTGGCTTCGACGATGTCAAAAGCGGCAGCCTTCAGCGCGTTGGTGTCCAGCATGTCTACGCTGTGCCATGTGTGCTTTTGTGAAGCATGCTTGCGCGGCAGGCTCTCAGCCAACATGGTGAGTTGTTCGGCGGAGCGCGCCAGCAGGGTGACATCGGCGCCGAGTTCGGCAAGTTCGATGGCCGTAGCGCGGCCGATGCCTTGCGATGCGCCACACACCAGGGCGTGACGTCCGCTCAGATTCAAATCCATGTGATCTCCTTTTTCAGGAACGGCTGTGCCATTGCATGGCCAACGCGGCGAGCCAGCAGCCCCAAGCCAGCCACTGACTGTAACGCCAGGTACGCCACAGGCGTGTGATCGCGGCATCGTCGATCGCAGCGATGGCTGGTGAGCGCAGCACGCTCTGCATGCGCAGCCACAATTGTGGACCGTGCGCGGCCTGTGCGCCCCCGGTATCCACGATTACTCTCCAGTGTTGCGGATAGTCTTCGCGCAAATGCTTGGCTATGCGGAATGGCAACACGGCATGCGTGATGAAGCAGGCAAGGCCAATCAACAGCAAACCGATGTAGACCACAACGGGAATCAAGGGCTTCTCCGCGTCACGCCTAGATCCGCGCCAATCGAGTTAAGCAGGCCGTTGCCTTGCGGGGCCTTGCCGCAGACGGCCTTGCTCACGGCTTGCTTATAGCTTTTGTCCATCAGGCCGACCCACACCACGCCTTCTGGTCCATGCTGGATCTTGTAGCTGCCGCCCATGGTCGTGGCGGTTGGCGTGGTGCTGCTGGTGGTGGAGAACGTGCTGGCCGATTGTTCCCAGTACGTGTTGTCCGATTGCTGCTTGGCGGAGCTATAGATCACCAGATAGCGCACGCGGGTATCAGTGACTTCAACGCTGCCGAATGCACCGCTGTCGTTATTGGTCCAGCCCATGTATTCGCATAGTTTCACGTCTTGCGAGTCGATCGGCTGGAACGCTTCATCGAGTTGCACCACGGTAGGCGCGAACAGATAGCTGCTGCTGGTGACGGAGCGACCGACCAGCTCCGACTTAATGCCGACCTTGTAAGGCAGTTTCACGTCCTGCGGCAGCGTGAAGCTCAGAAAGTAGCTGCGCGAACCGTTGATGGCCGCTACCTGGCTGCCGGGGCCGAGTTCAAAGCGCTGCGGCTGCCAAGGCAGTCGTGCCTGGTACGAGAAGTCGGCGAAGGTCGTGCAACAGGGCGTGGCGTCGGCGAGTGCCTTCTTGGCATCTGCCAGCGGACGGATCGGCTGACTTTGTGGCAGCAGATCGGTAGGCAGCGGAAACTTGGGCAGCTTGACGCTATGGCAGGCGGCAAGCACCAGGATGGATGCAAATAGGAGTACCAGTTTGAGACGCATAGGTGCTTAAGAAATCAGAATTCGGCGCTTCCTGCCGCACGTGGATAGGGAATGGCATCACGGATATTGGTCAGGCCGCACACGTAAACAAGCAGACGTTCGAAACCAAGACCGAAGCCTGCATGCGGCACGGTGCCGTAACGGCGCAGATCACGGTACCAGCCGTACGTGGCAGGATCGAGACCGAACTTGACCATGCGACGGTCGAGATAATCCAGGCGCTCCTCGCGCTGGCTGCCGCCGATGATCTCGCCGATGCCGGGGGCGAGGACGTCCATGGCGGCGACGGTTTTCTCGTCGTCGTTCAAGCGCATGTAGAACGCCTTGATCTGCTCCGGGTAGTTCATAACGACCACGGGGCGGCCGATATGTTTCTCGGCCAGATAGCGCTCGTGCTCGGTTTGCAGGTCAACGCCCCACACGACCGGGAATTCGAACGTGTGGCCGGATTTCTTGAGGATCTCGATGGCGTCGGTGTAGTCGATGCGCTCGAACGGCTGGCTGATGAAGGTTTCCAGACGTGTAATGGCTTCCGGCAGCACGCGCTCGGCAAAGAACGCCATGTCATCAGCACGTTCTTCCAGCACGGACTTGAAGATCGCCTTGAGGAAGGCTTCCGCGCAATCGGCGTCGGCAGCGAGATCGGCGAACGCGATTTCCGGCTCCACCATCCAGAACTCGGCCAAATGACGTGGCGTGTTGGAGTTCTCGGCTCGAAAGGTGGGGCCGAAGGTATAGACCTTGCTCATTGCCAGGCAGTACGCCTCGACGTTGAGCTGGCCGGACACGGTGAGGAAGGCTTCGCGGCCGAAGAAATCCTTGCGGAAATCGATCTTGCCCTTCTCATCGCGCGGTAGGTTGGCCAGGTCCAGCGTGGACAGGCGGAACATGTCGCCTGCGCCTTCCGCATCGGAGGTGGTGATGATCGGCGTGTTGATCCAGAAGAAGCCCTGTTCGGTGAGATGGCGGTGGATCGCCGTCATCATCGTGTGGCGCACGCGTGTCACGGCGCCGAAGAGGTTGGTGCGCGGGCGCAGGTGGGCTACTTCGCGCAAGAACTCCATCGAGTGCTGCTTGGGCTGAATCGGATATGTGTTCGGATCGTCGACCAGACCGGTGACGGTGACATGGTCCGCCTGCAATTCGAAAGCCTGGCCTTTGCCCTGGGAGGGTGTCAACGTGCCGCTGACGATCAAACCGGCGCCTGTGGTGAGGTGTTTCACCTCGCTCTCATAATTGGCCAGCGTGGCCGGAACTACGGCCTGGATGGGGTCAAAGCAGGAACCGTCAGTGACGTTCACGAACGACAAGCCCGCCTTGGATTCACGCACGGTACGTACCCAGCCGCGCACGGTTATCTTGCTGCCGGCCTCGAGTTTGCCGGAAAGGGCCTGTTTGACGCTGACCACCGTCATGGATTGAAACTCCTGGAAGAGGCGCCCATCTGTTCATGGGCGTGAAGGCAAGCGGGCATGATAATGTAGTCGTGCCGCACTGCGACATGCCCAACGTGCTCAAGTGCCCGATTTAGAACCGTTGTCCCTATGACTATCTCAATCACCCCCTCCGCTCAGCAACGCATGCGCCAGTTCCTCGCGCAGGCGCCGTCTGCCGCTGGCGTCCGTTTCGGCGTGAAGCGCACCGGGTGCTCGGGTTTTGCGTATGTGGTGGATCTGGCCGAGCAACTGGGCGAGGACGACCAGACGTTCCAGATCGAAGGCGTGCCAGTGATCGTCGACGCCAAGAGCCTGCCGCTGGTGGAAGGCACCGAGATCGACTTCCAGCGCCAGGGGCTCAATGCCAGTTTCGTGTTCCGCAACCCCAACGCCACGGGCGAGTGCGGGTGCGGGGAGAGCTTCACCGTCGGCTGAGCTGCACGTAGCCTCAGCTAATTCAGCGACTTGCGTCCGCTCGTTCACCCCGCTTACAATTCCGCTTCTGTCTACGCCAAACAGGCGCCAGGCAGCCCTTGCCTCACCGCATGCCGCGGGAGGCTGCGAGGCCCGTAAGGGTCGCATCCTTAAGGAGTTTTCCCGATGACCTTGCGTCATTACGAAGTTGTATTCCTGGTCCATCCCGACCAGAGCGAACAGGTTCCGGCGATGATCGAGCGTTACAAGACGCTGATCGCCTCCGACGGCGGCAAGATCCACCGTCTGGAAGACTGGGGCCGCCGTCAACTGGCGTACCCGATCGTGAACCTGGCCAAGGCTCACTACGTGATGCTCAACATCGAAGTGAGCCAGAGCGTGCTGAACGAGCTGGAGTCGGGCTTCCGCTTCAACGACGCCGTGCTGCGCCACCTGGTGATCAAGCGCGACGAGGCCGATACCGAGCAGTCCTTCATCCTCAAGAGCAAGGAAAAGGACGACGCCAAGTCCTCCCGCCGTCGTGACGACGACGCCGAGGGTGAAGACCGTCGCGTGGGTCGCGCTGACAGCGACGACGCCGATCTCGAAGACTGATCCAGGAGCCAGAACCCATGTCCAAGTTCTTCCGCCGCCGCAAGTTCTGCCGCTTTACGGCCGAAAATGTCAAAGAGATCGACTACAAGGATCTCAACACGCTGCGCCAGTACATCACCGAAAACGGCAAGATCGTGCCCAGCCGCATCACCGGTACCAAGGCGCGTTACCAGCGTCAGCTGGCTACGGCGATCAAGCGCGCGCGCTTCCTCGCGCTGCTGCCGTACACCGATAACCACGACGTTTAATAGGTTTACCCGCCTCGCCCGCAAGGGCGGGGCGGTTTCATCCCTTCGGACAACCGTCCACGGCTGCATCGGGCCGCTCCGGTGCTAACGAATCGAGGAATCAATCATGGAACTCATTCTTCTTGAGAAGGTGCGCAACCTCGGCAACCTTGGCGACAAGGTCAATGTGAAGCCGGGCTATGGCCGTAACTACCTGCTGCCGCAGGGCAAGGCCGTGCGCGTCAACGCCGAGAATCTCGCCGCCTTCGAGGCACGCCGCGCCGAATACGAAGCTAAGGCCAACAAGCTGCTTTCCGACGCCCAGTCGCGCCACGCCAAGCTGACCGACGTGACGGTGACCATCGCCGCCAACGCCAGCCCAGAAGGTAAACTGTACGGCTCGGTGGGTCCGCGTGAAATTGCTGATGCCCTGCAGGCTGCCGGTCATGACATCCACAAGGGTGAAGTGATCCAGGGCGAAGGCCCGATCCGCCACATCGGCGAATTCGAAGTGGTGATCAGCCTGCACGCTGACGTGCAGAACACGGTCAAGGTGGTTGTGGTTCCCGAGAAGCAGTAAGTCTCGGCGAATCGGTTGCGGCACTCGGTGTGCTGCAACACGACCAAGTAACAAGCAAAGGCACCTCGTGATAACGCGGGTGCCTTTTGTTTTCTCGAGCTCTCGCTTTATCCCCAGCCTCCCACAAGATATCCACAGACTTATTGTCTTACACCGTGAGACAGCACCGCGTATGCTCGCAGCTTATGCCTGCCTACACGGCGCTGCGCGTACCCCTTGCTACAGGGAATGTCCATGTCCTTCGTCCCCGAACGCAAATCCGCCCTTAGCGCCGTCGAAGCCTTGCGCGTACCACCGCACTCCATTGACGCGGAGCAAGCGGTGCTAGGTGGGCTGATGCTGGCTGCCGATGCCTTGGACCGTGTTGCCGACAAACTCGGCGAACAGGATTTCTACCGCAAGGACCATCGCCTGATTTGGCGGGCTATCACCGAGCTTGCCAATAAAGGCATGCCTTGCGATGCGATCACATTGGGCGACTGGTTCGAGGCCAATGGCCTGGCCGAAATGGTGGGCGGCGCCAGCTATCTGGTCGAACTGGCGAACACGACGCCGAGTGCGGCGAACATCATCGCCTATGCCGAAATCGTGCGTGAAAAGTCGGTGCTGCGGCAGTTGATCGATGCCGGTACCGCGATCACGGAAGACGGTTACCGTCCGGAAGGCAAGACCGTGCACGAGGTGCTGGAAACGGCGGAGCAGCGTGTCTTCCACATTGCGGAATCCGGCGCGCGCGGCAAGAAGGACACTGTCTCCATGCGCGAGGCGGTGAAAGATGCCTTTCGCCAGCTGCACGAGCGCTACCAGAATCGCGGCCAGCTCACCGGTATCTCCACCGGCTTTACCGATCTGGACAACCTCACTTCGGGTTTGCAGCCGTCGGACCTGATCATCGTCGCGGCGCGTCCGTCGATGGGCAAGACCGCCTTCTCCGTCAACATTGCCGAAGCCTGTGCCTTGCGGGCCAAGAAGCCGGTTGCGATTTTTTCGATGGAAATGTCCGCATCACAGCTGGCCTTCCGTCTGATCTCTTCGGTGGGCCGCATCCATGCGCAACACCTGCGTACAGGTGATCTGGCCGAAGAGGATTGGCCGCGTGTCACCAATGCCATCGCGCTGCTGTCTGAAGCGAAAATCTTCATCGACGACACGCCCGGCCTTTCGCCAGTAGAAATGCGCTCACGCTCGCGACGCTTGGCGCGCGAGCATGGCGGTCTTGGCCTGATCGTTATCGACTACTTGCAGCTGATGCAGGTGCCGGGCAACAAGGAAAACCGCGCCACTGAAATTTCCGAAATCTCGCGCTCGCTGAAGGGCCTGGCAAAGGAACTCAACGTGCCGGTGATCGCCTTGTCGCAGTTGAACCGCTCACTAGAACAGCGCGCAGACAAGCGGCCGATGATGTCGGACCTGCGTGAATCGGGCGCCATCGAGCAGGACGCGGACGTGATCATGTTCATTTACCGCGACGAGTACTACAACAAGGAGTCAGCGGACAAAGGCCTGGCCGAGATCATCATCGGCAAGCAGCGTAACGGTCCTACGGATACGGTGAAGCTGACCTTCCTCGGCCATTACACCAAGTTCGAGAACTACAGCCCCGACTCCTATACCGGGCATTTCTGAACCGGCGCTGCCCGCGCATCGCCATCTTCTTGTCCTGATCCAGGGCTTGCTTGCCGGTAACCTATGCTGCAGCGAACAGGCGCCGTAGGTTTCCTGCTCGCTTACTTCTTCCTTGAAGGTGCTAACTCTGCCGCAGCCAGGATTATGAGTCGTACCACTGTCGCCACCATCCATCTCGGCGCATTGCGCTACAACCTCGCTCGGATCAAAGAGCTGGCCGCGCCGGCGAAGGTCATGGCGGTGGTCAAAGCCGATGCCTATGGACATGGACTGGAGCGCGTCGCGCGTGCGTTGGATGGTGCCGCGAATGCGTTTGCAGTGGCATCGCTCGGCGACGGTCTACGTTTGCGTGCGGCGGGGCACCGCCAACGTATCGTAGTGTTGTCCGGACCCGATCAGGCCGGTGATATCGCTGAAATGCAACGGCTTGGCCTCGATGCCGCCATCCATCACGAAAGCCAACTGCAGTGGTTGTCGGAGGCATCGCCTGCACGCGGTCGCCTGCACGTCTGGTTGAAGGTGGATAGTGGCATGCACCGGCTCGGCTTTGCTCCCGAGCACGCGGCGGCGGTGCATGCACAGCTGGCAGCGATGGCGGGTATCGATCCAGATATCGGTCTGATGACGCATTTCGCCGAATCCGAAGTTTTTGATGGTGAGCGCACCCTCCAGCAGATCGAGCGGTTTCGGACGGCAACAAACCATCTTTCCGGTCCGCGCTCGCTTTCCAATTCCGCCGCCGTCCTGGGGTGGCCTGAAGCGCGCGGGGATTGGGTGCGTACCGGCGGCCTGCTATATGGGCTATCCGTTGTTGAAGAAAAAAGCGGTGCCGATTTCGGTTTTCGGCCAGTCATGACGTTGGCTACGCGTCTGATCGCCATCAACTCCATCAAGCGCGGTGAGCGCATCGGCTATAACGGCCTGTGGGAGTGCCCGGAAGATATGCCGGTCGGTGTTGCTGCTGTCGGTTACGGTGATGGTTATCCGCGCAGTGCCGCGGCGGGTACGCCCGTGCTAGTCGGCAGCAGGCGCGTGCCGCTGATCGGACGTGTCTCGATGGATCTCATTACGCTGGATTTGCGCGATGCGCCTGACGCCAAAGTGGGCGATCGTGTCGTGCTGTGGGGGCCGGAGCTGCCAGTGGAATTCGTCGCTGCGCAGGCTGGCACCATCAGCTATGACCTGACGTGTGGGATGACTCGGCGCGTCCTGTTCGTGGAAGACGAGCAGTAATCACTTGTCTCGCGGCCTGCGATCGATGCAGGCTAAGCTCTCACCTATCGATTCCACGCAAGTATTGTCATGGCCAAAGCCAAAACCGCCTACGTCTGCACCGATTGCGGCGCCGAACATACGAAATGGCAAGGTCAGTGCATGGAGTGCGGTGCATGGAACACGCTGTCGGAGTTCGTGGTACAGCCGGCACAGAAATCCGTAGGCGCTGCGAGACAAAGCGGTTATGCCGGTGTAGCCAATGGCGCGGCACGAGTCACGCCGCTTACCGACGTGCTGGTGACGGCTGAATCGCGGACGTTGACGGGCATTGGTGAGCTGGATCGCGTGTTGGGCGGTGGTCTGGTGGACGGCTCAGTTGTATTGATTGGTGGTGATCCGGGTATCGGCAAATCGACGCTGCTTTTGCAGATGCTTGGTACCCTTGGCGCAAAGCTGCCCAGCGTGTATGTCACCGGCGAAGAATCGCTCGCCCAGGTCGCTGCACGCGCGCAGCGACTTGATCTGCCACTGCAGCCCTTGCATGCATTAGCCGAGACCGGCATCGAACGCATCCTCGACCAGGTTTCCGCCACGCGGCCGCGCGTGCTGGTGATCGATTCCATTCAAACGATCTGGACCGATCTGCTTACTGCCGCACCCGGTTCGGTAAGCCAGGTGCGCGAATCTGCCGCCAAGCTCACGCGTTTTGCGAAGGAAACCGGCACGTCGGTCTTCCTCGTTGGCCATGTCACCAAGGAAGGTGGCATTGCAGGGCCACGCGTGCTTGAGCATATGGTCGATGCCGTGCTTTATTTCGAGGGCGAATCCGGCAGCCGCTTTCGCGTGCTGCGCGCCTTCAAGAATCGTTTCGGCGCAGTCAATGAACTTGGTGTCTTTGCGATGTCGGAGAAGGGCCTGCGCGAAGTGCCCAATCCATCCGCGATCTTTCTTTCTGCGCACAGTGGACCTACTTCCGGTAGTGCCGTCATGGTTACGCGCGAAGGTACACGCCCGTTGCTGGTGGAGGTGCAGGCGCTGGTCGATCAATCGTCGCTCGGGAATCCTCGTCGCGTAGCACTTGGTCTCGAACAAAACCGTCTGGCCATGCTGCTGGCTGTGTTGCACAGGCACGGCGGTGTGGCGGCGTACGATCAGGATGTCTTCGTCAATGTTGTCGGCGGCATTCGCGTGCAGGAAACGGCTGCCGATCTTCCGGTGCTGCTTGCCGTACTTTCGTCCCTACGCGACCGCCCCTTGCCTGAAAAGACGATTGCCTTCGGCGAAGTCGGCCTTTCGGGTGAAATTCGTCCGGTTCCCAATGGGGAAGAGCGTATGAAAGAAGCGGCACATCATGGGTTCCAGCGTGCCATCGTGCCGAAGGCCAACGCCCCTAAGAAGGGGCGTGTGGGTGACATGGAAGTGATGGGTGTGGAACGCTTGGCGCAGGCGATTGACGCCTGTCGTTGATGTCCACTCAATCCACTGCGCGATGCAGTATTACTTCCAATACGAACTTCGATCCAAAGAATGCAAGTACCAGTACGCTCATACCGATCAGCGTGAGGTTTACCGCGCTGCGTCCTCGCCAGCCATGCCGCCAGCGGCCATAGAGCAACGCGCCAAACACCAGCCACGCAATGATCGACAGCACGGTCTTGTGCACTAGATGCTGGCCGAACAGGTTGTTCACGAACAGGATGCCGGTGAGCAGCGCTATCGTGAGCAGTGCAAAGCCCGCCCCAATCAAGCGAAAAAGCAGGGATTCGGTCAGCGTCAAAGGTGGCAGAGCGCTCAGCCATGGGCCGATATGGCGATGCCGCAGGGCTTTTTCCTGGATGGCGAGCAGAATCGCCATCGCTGCGGCGATCGACAGCACGCTAAAGGCAAGCAGCGCCACGGTGACGTGCAGCTTGATGTGCCAATCCATGGTTATCGGCATCGTCGAGGGGGCAAAAAAGCTATCGACAAGCAACAGCAGTGCGCTGAGTGGAAATACGATAACGCCGAGCGCCACGACGGGGCGAGTGAGATTCACGACCAGCGTGAGTGCCGACACCACGCATGCCACTAGCGAAAGCGCGGCGAAGAAGTGCAAATCCAACGCGCCGCGATGCGCTGCCAGCAACCACGCGGCGTGAGTTAGTACGGCAAGCGTGGCAATGACCAGTGCCGGGCGTGCGACCTTGACCGGCGCAGCAGCGCGGCTATCGAACAGCGGCCACGCCAACAACCCGCTGGCAAGCAGATAGCAGATGACGGCAAAGATGGAGAGGGCGGCAAACATGGCGTGCAAGTGTGGCACAGGGTGGTGATAGGGTGAACGCGAGGCCCTCGGGCATCCTGCGGTGTTGAGGCGACTGTATCGACGTATGAGTGCATGGAGCCGAGTGGCGGTTTTCTGTGCATGAGGTAAGGCGAGGGATCAGTACAAGGACCATTCTCGAGCGCGGATGCGCATCCGATCCCTCGTCAGATAGCCGCAGATGCGCCCCCTTCCCGGGAAGCGCCTCGGCGCGGCTCTGGTATCATTGCCAATCCATTTGCTCTACCTATTCGTCCTTATGTTCGAATCCCTCAGCCAGCGCCTCTCCGCCACCGTCAACCGCCTGCGTGGCCGCGGCCGGTTGACCGAGGAAAACATCCGTGAATCGATGCGCGAGGTGCGTATCGCGTTGCTGGAAGCAGACGTTGCGCTGCCGGTGGTGCAGGCATTGATCGAGCGCGTGAAAGTGCGTGCGGTCGGCCAGGAAGTGCTCCAGAGCCTGTCGCCCGGCCAGGCCTTGGTAAAGGTGGTCAGCGACGAGCTGACTGCAGTCATGGGCACGGCGAATGCCGAACTGAATCTTGCTCAGCAGCCACCGGCCGTGGTGCTGATGGCTGGCCTTCAAGGCGCTGGTAAAACCACAACCGTAGCCAAGCTGGCGCGGTTTCTGACTGAGCGCAAGAAGAAGCGCGTGATGGTGGTGAGCTGCGACGTATACCGTCCTGCCGCTATCGAGCAGTTGCGAACGTTGGCTGAGCAGGTCGGGGTGAAATTCTTCCCGTCCGAGGCTGGGCAGAATCCGGTCGATATCGCCAAGGCGGCCATCAGCGCCGCGCGCAAGGAAGTAGTGGACGTGCTGCTGGTGGACACTGCCGGCCGTCTGCATGTCGACGAAGCGATGATGGCCGAGATCAAGGCACTGTATGCCGCGATCACGCCGATCGAAACCTTGTTCGTGGTCGACTCGATGACCGGTCAGGACGCGGCCAACACCGCCAAGGCCTTTGCCGAAGCGTTGCCGCTCACCGGTGTGGTCCTTACCAAGACTGACGGCGACGCCCGCGGCGGTGCGGCGCTCTCGGTGCGCTACGTCACCGGCCGGCCGATCAAGTTCCTCGGTGCAGGCGAGAAGACGGACGCGCTTGAGCCGTTTTACCCAGACCGCGTTGCGCAGCGCATTCTGGGCATGGGCGACGTGCTATCGCTGGTCGAGGAAGTGGAGCGCAAGGTCGACCAGGAAAAGGCACAAAAGCTGGCCCAAAAGGTGATCAAGGGCAAGCGCTTTGACCTCAATGACATGCGTGACCAGCTTGAGCAGATGAACAACATGGGTGGCTTGGCTGGCCTGATGGACAAGCTGCCTGGCGTCTCTGCGCTGCCTGAGAACGTGAAGTCCAAGGTCGGCGACGGTGAGATCAAGCGCATGATCGCGATCATCAGCTCGATGACCAAAAAAGAGCGTCGTCATCCGGACCTGCTCAACGGGTCCCGCCGTGCTCGCGTGGCGCGCGGCTCTGGCACGCAGCCGGCGGACGTCAATCGTCTGCTGAAACAGTACATGCAGATGGAAAAGATGATGTCCAAGCTCTCCAAGGGCGGCACGAAGGGTCTGCTGCGGCAGATGCGTGGCGCCATGAAGGGTATGGGTGGCATGGGTGGCGGCTTTCCGCCGATGCGTTGAGGCGCTGAACCGCTAACCCCTTCCTTTTTCCACGAATTTCATTAAAATGTCGCGTTTACCGCGTCCAGTCTAGGGCGTGTTTGCCGGGCATGCCGGCAACTCTGGAGCTTTTAACTATGGTCAAGATTCGTCTTTCGCGCGGTGGCGCCAAGGGCCGTCCGTTCTACCACGTCGTTGTCACCGACTCGCGCAGTGCGCGTGATGGCCGCAACATCGAGAGCGTGGGTTTCTACAACCCGGTTGCCGCGGGCAAGGACAAGCGCCTTGAGCTGAACGTTGCGCGCGTGCAGGAATGGGTGGGCAAGGGCGCTCAGTTGAGCGACAAGGTTGCCTCCCTGTTGAAGGAAGCCGCCAAGCAGGCTGCTTGAGCATGACCGCAGCCGGTCGGCGCGTCCTGGTTGGACGCATCGTCGGGTTGTACGGCGTGCAGGGCTGGGTCAAGCTCGAATCCTGGACCGAGCCCCGTGCGCAGATCTTCAAGTACCAGCCCTGGCAGCTCACGGCGCCGGGCCAGGACATGGAGATTAAGGGAGTCAACGGTCGACCCCAGGGTAAGGGCCTCATCGCCAAGTTTCCTGGGGTAGACGATCGGGATGGCGCCGCAGCACTGGTAGGGCTGGACATCTACGTCGCCCGCGAGCTGCTACCGCCGCCCGGCAAGGATGAGTATTACTGGGTCGATCTCGAAGGCCTTGAGGTCGTCACCACCGAAGGTGTGGCGTTGGGACGCGTGAGCCATCTGTTCGCGACCGGTGCCAACGATGTGGTGGTCGTAAGGGATGGCGAGCGCGAGCGGCTGGTTCCTTTCGTCCAAGGTGTGTACGTGTGTTCGGTGGATATTTCCGGCGGCCGCATGGTAGTGGACTGGGATCCCGAGTTCTGAGGGTCCGATGCGCATCGATGTCGTCACGCTGTTCCCAGACTTCATGCGCCAGTGCGCCGCCGTCGGCGTCGTGGGACGCGCGCAGCAGCGTGAGCTGTTGCAGGTGGAAACCTGGAACCCGCGCGATTACGCCACCGACAATTACCGTACCGTGGATGGCCGCACTTGCGGCGGTGGTCCCGGGATGGTGATGCTGATCGAGCCTTTGCGCAAAACCCTTGCGGCGATGCGCGAAGCGGCACCGGAGCCGGTGCATGTGATTTACCTCAGTCCGCAAGGAGCGCGGCTGACGCAGGGTAGGGTAGAAGCGCTGGCCAAGATGCCGCGCCTTGCTTTGCTCTGCGGTCGTTACGAAGGTGTGGACGAGCGTTTGCTGGCGCACGAGGTCGACGAGGAACTGTCCATCGGCGATTATGTGCTGTCCGGCGGCGAGCTGGGTGCCGCAGTGATCATCGATGCGGTGGGCCGCTTGCAGCAAGGCGCGTTGAACGATGCACAATCGGCCGAGCAGGATTCCTTCTCGAACGGTTTGCTGGACTGTCCGCACTACGCAAAACCGGTGCACGATGCACTGGGTGACGTACCGGAGGTGCTGCTTTCCGGCGATCACGCGGCCATCCGCCGCTGGCGTCTGAAGCAGTCGTTGGGACGAACCTGGTTGAGGCGTCCTGATTTATTGGCGCAGCGCGCGCTGGATAAAGAGTCTCGTGCGCTGTTGGATGAATTCCGCCGTGAGCATGCTCAAGCACAGCCACGGCAAAACGATGCGGCCGATGAAGACCGCAGTCATTGAACAAAGACAGGTGTTGTCATGAACAAGATCATCGAACAGTTCGAAGCCGAGCAGATTACCCGCCAGCTGCCGGAGTTCGGCCCTGGCGACACCGTGGTGGTCAACGTCAAGGTGAAGGAAGGCAACCGCGAGCGCGTGCAGGCGTTCGAGGGCGTTGTGATTGCCAAGCGCAGCCGCGGCCTGCATTCGGCCTTCACCGTGCGCAAGATCTCGCACGGAACCGGCGTAGAGCGCGTGTTTCAGGCGCATAGCCCGAGCATCGAGTCGGTGCAGGTGAAGCGCAAGGGCAAGGTGCGTGGCGCCAAGCTGTACTATCTGCGTAACCTTGAAGGTAAGGCAGCGCGCATCAAGGAAGACATTGCTGCTTCTACGTCCGGCGACTGATTCCAGTCGACGCCATAGATAAGCAAAAGCCCGCGGAGTGATCCGCGGGCTTTTTGTTTTTCTCCCGTAGAAAGGGGCGTACTTTGAGGACACCCGGACTTGATCCGAGGGTGCCTCAAAAATCCCGCATGTCTCTCTGTTGGGTTACGTGACGCTAACCCAACCTGCGCTCCGCCTTTCGAATAGTGGATGGAAAACCGTAACCAGCCGAACCTCATGGATTGATCGAGGTTTTGCTGGGACACGTCATGCGGGTGTTCTACCGTTGCGATAACGGGCGGGCTTTACGTGTGCTGGATATTCGCTCAGCAGATCGCGTGCTTGAGGTGGGTTGTGGCGCTGGGCATCTGATTGAAATGCTCAGGGCTTGGCAGGTATTGCGCCCGTCGGCGACAAGGACGTAACCCTGGTCAAGCCCTGACAGCGCTATATATTCACCACCAGCGGCTGCGGTTCCTGCAGGAAGTTGCCTTGCACGAAATCCACGCCGCAGGCGAACAGTAGCGACGTGCTGGCGGCATCTTCCACCCACTCGGCCACGGTCAAACGCTTCATCTCGTGTGCCTGCTGACAGATCTCGGTGATCTTCTTCTGGTTTTCCGGATGCTGCGGCAGGTCGGCCATGAAGCTGCGGTCGATCTTCAGATAGTCCGCATCGATATGGTTGAGCAACTGGAACGAGTTCAGGCCGGAGCCGAACTGCTCCAGCGCGAAGGAGCCGCCGAGCTTCTTCCACGCGTTGATGAATTCCTGTGCGGGACGCAGCATCGTCACCACCTTGCTCTCCGTCATTTCCAGCACTAGGCGACCGTGCTTCAAGCTGGCCTGTTTTAGCGCACGATCCAGCCATGGCAGCAGATTGGCTTGTTGCTGCATCGAATCCGGTGTGAGCTTGACGAAGAAGGTGGTAGGAATGCCATGCCGGTCGCGGGCTTTCAGCGCATTGATGGCTTGGTTGAGCACCCAACGGTCGATCTCGGCATTGAGACCGTGCTTCTCTGCGATCGGCATGAAGAAGCCGGGTGAGACTTCGCCTTGCGGGCCATTCATGCGCAGCAGGATTTCCGAGTAATCGCCCTCGGCGTCCTGCAGACTGATGCTCTGCTGGTGGTACAGCACGAATTCGTTTTGCGTGAGGGCGCGCCGCAACAGATTCAGCCAATTACGCTCGCGTTCGGCGTCAGCTTTTTCTCTGGCGGCCGGATCGTGCAGCTCGCTGCGGTTGCCGCCCTGTCCCTGCGCACTGCGCAGCGCCTGGCCGGCTTGGTTCAGCAGCATCTCGTTGTTGGCGTTCTTCTCGCCCAGCAAGCTGCCGCCGATGCTGGCGGTCAGCGTGATCGACTGCGTGCCCAGGTCGAAGATTCCGCTTGAGATGGCTTTCTGTAGGTCATCGATCCAGGCACGGATGGCTTCGTCGGTTTCCGTATGCAGGATGACACCGACCGTATGCTCGGCGAGCAGGCCGGCGATATCTTCCTGCCCAAGCTGTGCGCTGACGCGACGCGCGAAGGCTGCCAGTAACTCGTCAGCCTTGCCCAGGCCGATGTTGTTGACGATATGCGCCCAGTTATCGGGCTCGATCAGCAACATTGTCTGGCCCTTGCGGCCTTCGCTGGCGACGGCCACCGCATTGTCGATGTATTCCAGCGTACGGGCACGGTTGAACAGGCCGGTGACCGGATCACGTTGCAACTGTTCCACCAGGGCTGGATCGACCTGCTGACGCCGGAAGACGATCTGTAGGCAGGGCTCGCTTTCGAAGGTGGCGTGTGCGAATTCTGCCGTGGCAGGGAAGGTACTGCCGTCGGCACGGCGGGCGTGCAGTTCCAGGCGGTACTCGGCTTTCTCGCCTTTCGACAAGGCGCGCAGCAGATTCTTGAAGGCATCGGCATCGGCCGGGCCGATCAGATCGAGCACCGGCAGGCCTAGCAGGTCGTCAAAATCCTCGTAGCCAAACGTGTCCAGGTAGGAGCGATTGGCGCGCACATGCATGCCTTCGTGCACATAGGCGATGGGGTCGTTGGAGGAGTCCAGCAAGGCATCGCAGCGGCGCTCCGATTCGCGCAAGGCTGCTTCCAGTCGCCGTACCTGACGGCGCGCGTGGAGCGACTCGAATTCGCGTCGGATGACGGTAATGAGCTGCTTGGGCTGGCTGCGCGAACCAACGCCATGCACCACACCGTCCTGGAACATATCCGCGACGCTTTGCTCGTCGATTTTCGCGACACAGGCAATCAGGGCAATGTCGCGGGCACTGGCGTCGATCTGTTGAGCCACGCCGCGCAGCGACAACCCAGTGACGGTCGGGTTGTACAAAACCACGTCAGGACCGAGTTCCTCCAACGCAGCATGCACTTGCTCGGCGGTGGTGGCTCGCGTGGGCCGTACGGCGATACCTGCGTTACGCAACAAGGTATTGATCTGTTCCGCGTCCTCGACCGAATTCTCGATGAAGAGGATCTTGATGACGGAGTCTGTCTTCATGGGCGCGTCGTGCTTTCCTTCGATCAGGGCTGCTTGCGCGGAAGGCATCCGAGCGCTAGCCGGCACTCACTCAATATTAAGGTGTTTTAACGGATTCCTTGCCGACCCGCCAGCATCAATGCACGCATTGGTGACGAAGCGCAGGCATAGGGTTGCCGGTGGCCTGTTTTTCATCAAGGGCATGTCGGCCAAACTGGCCTGCCAAGACAGGTCAAAGCGGCCGTTTGGACGGATCGCCACCGACCTCACGTACCAGTTTGGGTACCAGGTAACCGGGCAAGCGGCTGCGCATGCGCTCGATCAGCGCTTGCGCCTGGGCGTCGGTTACCTCGAAATGCGCCGCGCCCTGCACACGGTCAAGCTGATGCAGGTAATAGGGCAGCACCCCTGCGGTAAACATGCGTTCCGACAATGCTATCAGCGTATCGGCTTCGTCATTGATTCCCTTTAGCAGCACGGCTTGGTTGAGTAGCGTGGCTCCGGCTTCGCGCAGGCGTGCGCATGCCTTGTCCACGGAGTCATCGAACTCGTTGGCATGATTGGCGTGCAAGACCACCACCTTCTGCAGCGGCAGCGCCTTCAGCCATTCGACGAAAGACGTATCGATACGCTCAGGCAGCACTACCGGCAAGCGGGTGTGGATGCGCAGGCGGCTGACATGGGGAATATCCGCCAGGCCACGGCTGAGCTCTTCCAGCTTGCCGGTGGCCAGTGCCAGCGGGTCGCCACCGGACAGGATCAGTTCGCTAATGGATTCATCCTGTCGAACATGCTCCAGTGCCTGATGCCATTGGCCGGCTGCCGCCATTTCGTCGCCGTAAGGGAAATGGCGGCGGAAGCAATAGCGGCAGTTCACCGCGCAGCTGCCACTTGCAATCAACAAGGCACGCCCTTGGTATTTGTGCAGCACGCCCTTGGCCGAGCGGGCCGCCATGTCATCCACGGCATCCGTGCTGAAGCCCGGCACTTCATGTGTTTCCGCCAGTTGCGGCAGCACTTGCAGCAGCAGCGGGTCGTGTGGATCACCGGCACGCATGCGGGCGACGAAACCACGGGGCACACGCAGGTTGAAGCCGGCGTCATCAGCGGGCAGGGCATCAGCAAGATGCTCCAGGCTCACATATGCCAATAATTCACGGGCATCGGTAATGGCTTCGCGCCATAGCGTGCGCCAGTCGGCTTCGGGCGGTGATAGGCGGGCGGCGGGGCTTGCGGTTATCATAGTGAGTCTTCAACCGGGTTCAGTGCCCGGGAAGCGCCTATTCTAGCCGCCTGCTGGCGGCATCACATCTGGAGCACAAAGCGCATGGCCACCGTCGGTCTCAACGACGTCAAGAAGGGTATGAAGATCCTTCACAACAATGACCCGTGGGTCATCACCGACGCCGATTTCATCAAGCCCGGCAAAGGTCAGGCGTTCACCCGCATCTTCATTCGCAACCTGAAGAATGGCCGCACCACCGAACAGACGATGAAGTCCAGCGACAGCTTCGAGGTCGCGGACGTTGTCGATACCGATATGCAGTATCTGTATTCCGATGGCGAATACTGGCACTTCATGCATCAGGAAAGCTTCGAGCAGCACCAGGCCAGCAAGGTGGGCATGGGCGATGCGGCCAAGTGGCTCAAGGGTGAAGAGGAGTGTGTGGTTACGCTGTTCAACGGCGAGATCATCGCGGTGCAGCCGCCGAACTTCGTGGAGCTCAAGATTACCGAAACCGACCCGGGCCTGCGTGGCGACACTTCCGGTGGCGGTGGTAAGCCGGCGACGCTGGAAACCGGCGCCGTGGTGCGTGTGCCGTTGTTCGTCAATACGGATGAAGTGATCAAGGTGGACACCCGCACCGGTGAATACGTCAGCCGCGTCGGCAAGTGACCTATCGCCCCGCGCTTAGCGTGGCCACAAGCAATCCCGCGGGGCGGTCATCGTAAGATGTACCGCCCCGTTTCATATCCCCACACAAAGAATCCTCATGACGACCCAGACCGTGCCACAGCCTGTGGATGTACTCATCGAAGCCCGCTGGGTCGTACCGGTCGAACCGCGTGGCGTGGTGCTGGAACATCATGCAGTTGCAGTTCATGCCGATCGCATCGTGGCCATCCTCCCGATCGCTGAGGCCCGCAGCGCCTATATGCCGCGCGAACGCGTTGAACTAGGCGAGCACGTGCTGATCCCCGGTTTGATCAACTCGCACGCGCACAACCCGATGACGCTGATGCGTGGTCTCGCGGACGATCTGCCGCTGATGGTCTGGTTGCAGCAGCACATCTGGCCGGTGGAAGCGCAGGTGATCGGCCCCGAATTCGTGCGCGATGGCGTGGAGCTGGCGATCGCCGAGATGCTGCGTGGCGGAACCACCTGCACCAACGAAAACTATTTTTTCCCGGATGCCATCGGCGCGACTTACCGCAAACATGGTTTCCGTGCCGTCATCGCCTTGCCGGTGATTCAGTTCCCCACGGCATGGGCGCGCACGCAGGACGAATATTTCGAGCGCGCCGGCGAAACGCATGACAGCTTCCGTAACGATCCGCTGATTAGCACTGCCTTTGGGCCGCATGCGCCGTACACCGTGTCCGACGAATCGTTCGAGCGCATTCGCGTGTTGGCCGATCAGCTTGATATTCCTGTGCATCTGCATCTGCATGAAACCGCGCACGAGGTGGATGAGGAACGCAAGAAGAGCGGCCTGCGTCCCTTTCGGCGTTTGCAGAAGCTCGGGCTGATCAACGATCGCCTGATCGCCGTGCACATGACGCAACTCACTGACAGCGAAATTGCCGCCTGCGCCGAAGCCGGCGTGTCAGTGGTGCATTGCCCGGAATCCAACTTGAAATTGGCTTCCGGTTTCTGCCCCGCAGAAAAGTTGCGCAAGGCCGGTGTGAACGTTGCCTTGGGCACCGATGGCACCGCGTCCAACAACGATCTGGACATGTTTGGGGAAATGCGTACCGCAGCGCTGTTGGCCAAGGCGGTGGCTGAAGATGCCGCCGCGTTCGATGCGGAATTTGCGTTGCGCACAGCTACCATCCAGGCCGCCAAGGCGCTGGGCCTGGAAGCCGAGATCGGCTCGATCGAAACCGGCAAGCAGGCGGACCTGGCCGCTGTTCGGTTAAGTGATTTGGAAACGCAGCCCTTGTTCCACATTGTGTCGCAGCTCATCTACGCCACTGGCCGCCATCAGGTCACCGACGTATGGGTCGCCGGCAGGCGCAAGCTGGCTGCGCGCGAACTGGTGGACATGGATCTCGGTGGCATCATGGTGCGCACCCATGCTTGGCGTGAGCGCATCGCGGCACTCGACCCGGTATGAAGCGCTTTCTCGTCATGCTGATGCGTAAGCCGCAACTCGACCCTGCGGTCATACCTCTGCATCAAGCATTCCTGGCTGCACTGCGCGAGCAGGGGCGCAACGAAATGTCCGGCGGTTTCGCCGATAAATCTGGCGGCGCCTATCTGTTACGTGCCGAATCGCTGGAAGATGCGCTGGAGATCGCCCATAGCGACCCGGCGCATACTAGCGGCGGCTGGGATGTCACGGTTTACGAATGGAACACCCACTAAATTTAACGATGGTCAGGTCATCCTTAAGCGGGTCCACGGGAGTTGTTCACCATGCAAGCCACGCAAAACGTCAGTCATAAGGAAATCGCGCGCTTCGACAAACTGGCCGCGCGCTGGTGGGATCCGGACGGCGAGTCGCGGCCGTTGCACGATCTCAATCCCGTGCGCCTCGACTATGTCGCCAAACGCGTCGCCTTGCGTGACGCACGCGTTGCCGATGTGGGTTGCGGCGGCGGTCTGCTGAGCGAAGCGCTGGCACGTGCCGGCGCAGATGTCGTCGGCATCGACATGGGGCTGAAGGTCATCGAGATCGCGCGGCTGCATCTGCACGAATCAAATGTGCAGGTCGATTACCGCAAGCAATCATCGGCGGAACTTGCTGCAGCCGAACCGGCCAGCTTTGATGCCGTGTGCTGCATGGAGCTGATCGAGCACGTCCCCGATCCGGCTGCACTCGTGCACGACCTGGCGGTGATGTTGAAGCCCGGTGCGCCGTTGTTCATGTCCACCCTTAACCGTACGCCGGCTTCGTTTGGCGCCGCGATCATCGGTGCCGAATACATTGCAGGTCTATTGCCGCGCGGTACACATCACTACGCCCAATTCCTCAAGCCTTCCGAACTCGCACGCCTGTTCCGCCAGGAAGGCCTGGAGCTGGAGGACATCAGCGGCCTGGGCTACAACCCGATCACGCGCAAGGCGTGGCTAGGCCGTATCACTGCCGTCAACTATCTTGTCTGCGCACGTAAACCTGCATGAAATCGCTACCTGTATCTCCCCAAGGCGTGTTGTTCGACCTGGATGGCACTTTGCTGGATAGCGCGCCGGATCTGCACGCTGCATTGGCCGTTTATTGCAATGAAGTCGGTGCAGCCGTGCCATCGTATGCGGCGGTGCGCACGGTGGTGTCGCGTGGTTCGCGCGCCATCCTGCGCTGCGCGTTTGATGAAAGCGACGAAGCGCTGCTTGAACGTATGCCGCGCTATCTTGAGCTGTATCACAGTATGATGTCGCGCCACACGCGGCCGTTCGAGGGCATCGAACTGCTGCTCGATGCTCTTGAAGCCGGCGGCATCGCCTGGGGCATTGTTACCAACAAGCCTGGCTACCTCACCGACGATTTGGTGAAACAGATCGGCTGGAGCGAGCGTGTGTGCGCGGTGGTATCCGGCGACACGCTGTCGGTGCGCAAGCCCGATCCTGCTCCCGTGCTGCTGGCATGCGAACGTGCCGGACTGGAACCCGCCCGTTGCCTTTTTGTGGGTGACGATCGCCGTGACGTGCAGGCTGGACGCGACGCCGGGCTCTACACCGTGGCTGTGCAGTGGGGCTATCTCGACGGTGGCGATCCGCATGCGTGGGGCGCTGATGTGGTCGTGGCGCACCCGCGCGACCTGATCGAGCTGCTCACATTGAAGGTTCCCGCGTGAGTGAAGAGGTTTCTCTGCACGGCGCCCTGCAAAGCTACGTCGACAAATGGCTGGCCGTGCAGCCCCAGCAACGGACGGCGCTGGTATTCGTCGACCCGGGCAAGTATCCGGGACATATTGCGCTGGCGGCGTGGGAGCAGGAATTGCTATCGGCTGCCTATGGCATCCGGGAACCGCATGTCGCTGCCACCAAGCTCAATTGGTGGGCGGAAGAATTGAGCGGTGCCGCCGCCAGTGGTGGCAGGCACCCGTTGACCCGCGTGTTATTCGACGACGAGCGAGCCCATGCGATGCCGCAGGAACGCTGGCTCGCTCCTATACTGGCTGCGATGGCGCAATTGGAAGAGGGTACGGCGGTGGATTTCAGCGCCCAACTCAATGCCGCCTCCGCCTTGCATGGTGCGCTGGCTGCGCTGGAAACTGCCTGGTGGTACGGCGAAAGCGCATCGCCGGAACGCACCACACGCGTGGCAACGCTGAACCATCTGCTGTTTGCCCTGCGTCGCCTGCAAGACGATGCGGAACGGGACCGCCTGCCGCTCCCCATGGCGCGTTTGGCGCGCTTCGGCCTGAGCCGAGCCGGCCTGCGCCAGCACAGCGACGCACGAAACCAGGCAATCAAGGCCCAACTGGACGATCTGCGTTCGGCCTGGCGAGAGGCTTCCCGGCTTGATGGTCCACTCAGCGTCTTCCGGGCGCTGGAAACGGGAGAGGGCGAGCGTCTGGTGCGCCAGGCCAGTCGCGCCGACGAACCCTTGAAGGTGTTGCAAAAAGGCGTGCCTGACAGCGGCTTCATGGCGACGTTGCGCGCCTGGCGGGCGGCCCAGCGTTGGCAGCAACGGCTAGCCGGTTAAACGCACTGTTCTCAATGTGAGACTTGTTGCGGCGCGGCGAGCTGCCTCAACATTAGCGCCGTTGCCGCATCCCGGCGGCCTGAGCAAAATCAGCCTTCCTTCGAGCCGAGAGGGGAGGATCGAGGAATTTCCATGCATACCCATGAAAATACCGTTCGCTTGATGCCCGACGTCGCCAGCCAGGCACAGCCGCATCTGGCTGGTGCACTGGATTGGGTCGGCATGGACGGTATCGAGGTGCCGGTGCTGTTTGACGCCGGTGACGGTTCGGTGCAGCGTTCCAGCGCCCAGGTGGGCGCTTTCGTGAATCTCACCCGGCCGGACAAACGCGGCATCCATATGTCGCGCCTGTATCTGCTGGTCGACGAATACCTGAGCACCAGGCCGGTCGACCCCAGCGTGCTGGAATCATTGCTGCGTGGCTTTCTCGAGTCGCACAAGGAGCTGGCCGATCGCGCGCGTATCAGCATTCGTTTCGACCAACTTGTGCGCCGCGCCGCCTTGCGCAGTAGCAACAGCGGCTGGCGTGCGTATCCGGTCTCCATCGAAGCCCATTTGTGCAAGGACGGGTTTCGCCTGGAAGTGGGTACGGAAGTGGTCTACTCCTCGACCTGTCCTGCATCGGCTGCGTTGTCACGTCAGTTAATCCAGGATCAGTTCGCCAAGGATTTCGATGCCGGCAAGCCGCTGGACCGCGCCGCGGTACTGGCTTGGCTGGGTAGCGAGAAGGGCATCGTGGCGACACCGCATGCGCAGCGCAGCGTGGCTCGCTTGCTGGTGCGCTTCCATGATGGTGCGCCGCTGAACTTGATCCACCTGCTCGATTGCGTCGAACAGGTCCTAGGTACACCCGTGCAGACAGCCGTGAAGCGCGAAGACGAACAAGCCTTCGCCCTCGCCAACGGCAGCAACCTGATGTTCTGCGAAGACGCCGCACGCCGCATCCAGCGTGCACTCGATGCCGATGACAGCATCGCCGATTTCCACGTACGCCTCGAGCATCAGGAAAGCCTGCATCCGCACGATGCCGTGGCTTATGCCAGCAAAGGCGTGACCGATGGTTACGGAAACAGGCGGGGCTAATTCAACGCCGGTGAGCGCGCGGTTGTTATCATCCGCCTGTTCGCAGATGAGGAGTTCCCATGAAGATCCGCTACGGAGTGCTTTTGGCCGGCACATGCGCACTTGCCGGCTGCAGTTGGATGCCGCACTTCGGCAAACATGAGACGCTGCCACAACAGCAGACGCTGATGAAGTCGTTGGCTGGTGAAGTTGACTATCACCTCACGCACGACCTGCCGCCCGATGCCTATCTGGTTGTCACACTCAATCGGCACGATGCGCCCGCGGGTGTGATCGCAACCGATCGCATTGCGCCGATCGGCTCGTCGCCGGTCCCGTTCGTGTTGAGCTACGAACCGCGCGACGTCGCCAACGGGACGGATTTCAGGATATCGGCGAGCATCAAGCAGGGTGACCGTACGCTTGCGACCAACGATACGGAGACCAGAGTACTTGGCAACTCTGGCAACGATGGACCGGTGTTGGTAATGATTTCCGAATTGCAATGATGACTGCGTGCGCCACACCCGCCTAGGCGGGTGTAGCAGCATGGCCACGCGCCATTCAACGATCAAACGCCAAACGCTCGCCTCGCACGCTTTCGTCCACGCGCGTGCCATCCCATACGCGTCGTCCATTGACGAACGTTGCCGCAATGGAATGGCTGAAGGTGTAGCCTTCGAATGGCGACCAGCCGCACTTCGACAGCACTTCTTCGCGGCTCACGGTGTGCGGCTTGCGTGGATCGACCAGCACCAGGTCGGCTGCATAGCCTTCGCGCAGAAAACCGCGTTCGTGCACACTGAACAGCGTAGTCGGTGCGTGGCTGACGGCTTCCACCACGCGTTCCAGCGTAAGCTTGCCTTCGGTCACGCGCTGCAGGGCCGCCTGCAGGGCAAATTGCACCAGCGGCAGGCCGGAAGGAGCCTTGTCGTAGAGCTGCGCCTTCTCTTCCAGTAGATGTGGTGCGTGGTCGGTGGCCAGCACGTCGATACGGCTTTCTGCCACGGCCTTGGTAATCGCTTCGCGATCCGCAGCCGTCTTGATGGCCGGATTGCACTTGATCAGAAAGCCCAGCCGTTCGTAATCCGCATCACTGAAATGCAGGAAATGCACACAGGTTTCAGCCGTGATCTGCTTGCCCTTGAGCGGGCCGGGTTGGAACAGAGCCAACTCATCGGCCGTGGAAATATGCAGCACGTGCAGACGTGTGCCGTGCTTTTGCGCCAGCGAGATTGCCAGCCGGGTGGACTTGATGCAGGCCTCGCGCGAGCGGATCAGCGGATGTTCGCGTGCTGGGATGTTGTCGCCGTATTTTTCGCGCGCCTTGGCATGCAGCGCATCGATCATTGGCGTGTCTTCGCAATGCGTAATGATTGGCGTGGGCGCTTCGCGGAAGATGCCGTCCAACGTGTCGGGATTGTCCACCAGCATGTTGCCGGTGGAGGCGCCCATGAACACCTTGATACCCGGCGCGGCTTTCGGATCCAGACTACGAATCGCCTCGAGGTTGTCGTTGCTGGCGCCGAGATAGAACGCGTAGTTCACGGCCGAGGTTTCCGCGGCGCGTGCGTACTTGGCTTCCAGCGATTCGCGATCCAGCGCCGGTGGCTTGGTATTGGGCATCTCCATGAAGCTGGTGATGCCGCCTGCGGCGCAGGCGCGCGACTCGTGCGCGATATCCGCCTTGTGAGTAAGCCCTGGTTCGCGGAAGTGCACCTGGTCGTCGACCATGCCAGGCAGCAGCCACAGGCCGGTGGCATCGATCACCTGTTCGCCAGGGCGCTCGCTCAGGCTGTCGCCGATAGCATCGATGCGGCCGTGCTTGACGCGCAGGTCAGCGTGGAAGCGGCGGCCTTCATTGACCAGTTCGGCGTTCTTGATCAGCCAGTCGGTGGACATGCGAACTCCTCAAAGAAAGGGAAACTTAGAAAGGCCTTTGGACTTGTGCCGCGCTCAAGGAGCCCCATCTTTCGGGACCTTGCCTGAGGCATGACAGCCAGGAAAATGGAAATGCTCGGGCACCGGATCGTTACCGCCCGGGCACAGCGGCTGACAGCGTACTATCCGCCATCCGGCCAGCAAGCCACCTCGCCATGGACCGAAGCGGGAGACAGCAATGCGTGCATAATCCGAGCAACTGGGGTAAAAGCGACAACGCTGTCCTAACAGCGGGCTCACGAAGCGTTTGTAGAGATTGAGCAGGAAGATAATCAATCGACTCACGGCGTTCACATGGCTGCATACCGCTTTGAGACCCAAGAATGTAAGTATCCCAGAAGGACGGTTGCCGGTGTGAAGGGTATTGGGCTATAACAGCCGGCCGCCAAGGCCAAAACGGTGAAGGTAAATGGCGAAAACCACGCATAATTCGACCGCCGCCAAGAAAGCAGTAAAAGGGAAGGCTGCGGGCAAGAGCAACGACACCAAGGTCAGTACGGCCAAGGTCGCTGCCCCCAAGTCCGCGAAAAAGGCGGCACCGGCCAAGAAGGCCGAGGCTAAGAAAGCACCGGCCAAGGCGGTTGCCAAGAAAGCAGCGCCGGCTAAGAAAGCCGTGGCCAAGCCAGTCGCCAAGCCACATCCGAAACAGGCCGAGCCGGCCAAGGCAGTGAAAAAGGCAGCCAAGCCCGAGGTCAAGAAGCCCGAACCCAAGCACGCTGCGCCTGCCCCCAAACCGGCGCCGGCGCCCGCCAAAAAACCGGCGGAAAAAACCGTTGCCAAGCCTGCGGCCTCGAAACCAGCTCCGGCTCCTGCCACGCCGGCCCCGGTATCAAAGGCGGCAACAGCTACACAAACTGCAACACCTCAGGTCGTATCATCACCTGTCGTCCGGCCCATTACAGGCAAGGTGGCCAGTGCCGTGGGACACGCCCCGGTACCGCGCGTAGCGAATGCCACTGCGCAAAACTCCTCCAGCAAGAAGCAGAAAACCACGCAGTCATCAATGAACAGCTCCGCTACAACGCTCGATAATGGTGTAACCCGCGAAGACGGCCGTTACGCCCTGCCCATCACCACGAATATCGATCTGCCTCCGGGCTATCGTCCTTCGTCCGACGAGGAGTACATGAATCCCCGTCATCTTGCGTACTTCCGCAACAAGCTGCGCACCTGGCGTGAGCAGTTGGTGGAAGAGTCGCGCCAGACCATGGAAAACCTCCGTGACGAGGTGCGTGACGTCGGCGATGAAGCCGAGCGCGCCACCCGCGAGACGGAAAACTCCCTGGAGCTGCGCACCCGCGACCGCTACCGCAAGTTGATTTCCAAGATCGACAAGGCGCTCCGCCGCATCGAGGAAGGCCGTTACGGCTACTGCGAAGAGACCGATGAGGAAATCGGCCTCGAGCGCCTGGATGCCCGCCCGATCGCCACGCTGTCGCTGGATGCGCAGGAGCGTCGCGAGCATCTGCAGAAGCAGATGGGTGACTGATCCGTTAGGTATCAACACATGAAAAGCCCCGCCTGGTGCGGGGCTTTTCGTAGATTGGGGTGCAAGCCCCAACATTGCCATGCAGGCAAGGCCGTGACGTTGGGGTTTGCATCCCAACCTACAGCTTTGCAGCCGCGTATGCCTTCAGCTTCACCAACATCGCCGCCAAGCCATTCGAACGCGTCGGCGACAAATGCTTGGCCAGCCCGATTTCCTGGATGAACGCTGGTTCCGTCGCGACGATCTCGGCCGCTGGCCGATCGGAATACACGCGCAGCACCAGAGCGATCAGACCGGAAACGATGGCCGAGTCGCTGGTGGCGTCGAAGTGCATGTTCGAAGCATCGCCGCTGGGCACCAGCCAGACCATCGACTGGCAACCGTGCACGCGGTATTCCTCGGTCTTCCCGTCTTCCGGAAACGGCGGGAGCTGTTTGCCGAGATCGATCAGGTATTGGTAGCGCTCGGTCCAGTCGCCGAAGAAGGCGAACTCGTCGGCGATGTCCTGTTGAGCCTGGGCGGCGCTGGCGGGGGCAAGAGTGTTCATGGATAAATTATGGCGCGGTTGGCCTTAGCTCGGGCCAAACCGCAGTATTTCAATGCTTCGCTACGCTCCAGCGTGTGCCCTGGACGCCGTCTTCGATCACCACGCCCATGGCGGTCAATTCGCCGCGGATCGCATCAGCCCGCGCAAAATCGCGTGCGGCGCGTGCGGCGCGGCGTTCTTCCAGCAATGCCTCGACGCGCTCGGCATTTACCTCACTGCCTCCGGCCTGTTTGAACCACGTTTCGGGATCCTGCTGCAACAGGCCAAGCACCGCGCCACCGCCGAGCAAGGCGGCCTTGGCGGCGGCGCTGGGCATTTGCCGAGCGGCATCGGCCAATAGCGACAGCTCCGCGAGAGCTTGTGGGGTGTTGAGGTCGTCGCAAAGAGCTGCTTCCAGGCGCCCTGGTACCGGCAGCGGCTGCGTCGTATCGACGGTGATGTCACTTAGTTCGCGCAGCACGCGATACCATCCATCCAGCGTACTGATGGCCTGGGCGATGGCCGCCTCCGACCAGTCCAGCGGTTGGCGGTAGTGGCCGCGCAACAGCAGCAGGCGCAGCGCTTCGTGCGGATGCATCTTGAGCAACTCATGCACGTGCAGCACGTTGCCCAGTGATTTGGACATCTTGCGCCCTTCAAAGGTGAGCATGCCGTTGTGCAGCCACCAGCGCGCGAACGTTTTGCCGCCGTGTGCGCACGTCGATTGGGCGATTTCGTTTTCGTGATGCGGAAACTGCAAGTCCACGCCACCGGCATGGATGTCGATGGTTTCGCCCAGATGCGCCGCACTCATTGCCGAGCATTCGATATGCCAGCCGGGCCGGCCGCGACCCCAGGGACTGTCCCAACCAGGCAGTTCCGGAGTGGAGGGCTTCCACAACACGAAGTCGGTAGAGCTCTTCTTATAAGGTGCCACTTCCACGCGCGCACCGGCGATCAGTTCGTCGGTGTCGCGGCCGGACAACTCACCGTAGGCGGGATAGGAGTCCACGTCGAAAAGAACATGCCCCTCGGCCTCGTAGGCGTGACCGTTGCCGATCAGCGTCTGGATCATCTCGATGATCTCGCCGATGTGCGCGGTGGCATACGGCTCGACGTCCGGCGTGGCGATGCCCAACCCAGCCATGTCCTCACGGTAGGCCTGGGCGAAACGGCTGGTGATCTGACCGATCGGCACACCTTGTTCGAGGGCGGCGGCGTTGATCTTGTCGTCTACGTCGGTGATGTTGCGGGCATAGACAACCTGGGGATAATGCCGGCGCAGCAACTTCACCAGCACGTCGAACACCACTGGGCCGCGCGCATTGCCGATGTGGACATAGTTGTAGACCGTGGGCCCGCACAGATACACCGTCACCCGGCTCGGATCGAGCGGCGAGAAAGGCTCGATGCGGCGGCTGAGGCTGTTGTAGAGCGAGATCGGCATGGCGGGCGGCACGGTCGAGTTAGTAAGCCCACCATCTTATCAAGCTCTTACGGCGGTACTGTCGGGAAATGTCTTAAAAGTTTCGAAAACCGGCCTGGAACAAGGCACTAAGTTGCGGTAGTTCTAAGCGTGGATTCAGAGTGAATTTGCTGGAATTTCAACATACGCGCAGTGCGCCCTCATTCCTCTTCTGGAGGTTGTCCATGAATAACAAGATGCTGTTGATCCCCCTGCTTGGGTTAGCCGTGATGTCCACGGGCGCGATGGCGCAGGACGGCGGATATCCGCCACCCCCGCCGCCTTCGCAGGGCGCTCCCGGAGCCGGGGCCGACAATGCGCACTACGCATGGGCTGACGTGCTGCGTGTCGATCCGGTCTATGGCGTCGCCCGTACGGCTGCGCCGAGTACGCAGTGCTATGACCAGCAGGTGGTACAGCAGACGCCGGGTAACAAAGGCGTCGGCACCGTGCTCGGTGCCGTAGTCGGTGGCGTGCTCGGCAGCACCATCGGCCATGGCCGCGGCAATACGGCGGCCATCGTGGGTGGCGCGGTGGCGGGCGGTGCAGTCGGTAATGCTGTTTCCAGCAATGGCCAGACCTACACCAGCAACCAGACGGTCTGCCAGCCTGTGACCCAGGTCAGCGAGCAACGCCAGATCATCGGCTACGACGTGGAATATCGCTATCACGGCGACGTCTATATGTCTCGCCTAAGCTACGACCCAGGCGAGCGCCTGCGGGTGCGGGTCAGCGTCTCACCCGCTGACTAACCGGCGTCACGGCTTCATCAAGGCGACCGCTGCCTCCGGCACGGTCGCCTTTCTTTTGTGAAAAATTTTCTGTTGCATGGCAACGAAAATCCCGTCATGATTGAGATTCAACCACCCGGAAACCTCATGTCTTCAGCCGTCTATACCGCTACCGTGCTTACCAGCGCCCGCATGGCTGCTGGCATGACGTCGCGTGCGCGCCGACCGCTGAATCGACATTCAGCCGGGTAGGCTGTCGCCACGTTGCATGTGTAATACGACGACGAAACCCGGCCCTTGTGCCGGGTTTTTTGTTTTTTCGACGGGAGTTAACGATGTCGCTTCGTCATTTCCTTACCACCCAGGACTACAGCCGCACCGAGATCGACGCGCTGCTTGAACAGGCTGCGGCCTTCAAGCGTTCGCCGCGTGGCCAGCAACTGGCCGGCAAATCGGTGGCGCTGCTGTTCTTCAATCCATCGATGCGTACGCGTACGAGCTTCGAGCTGGGTGCGTTCCACCTCGGTGGCCATGCCATCGTGCTGTCGCCCGGCAAGGACGCATGGCCGATCGAATTCCGCCCCAACGTAGTGATGGATGGCGAAGCGGAAGAACACATCGCCGAAGTGGCGCGCGTGCTTAGCCGTTATGTCGATCTGATTGCAGTGCGCGCTTTTCCGAAATTCCAGGACTGGTCGGTGGATCGCGAAGATGCGGTGATCAAGGCGTTCGCCCAGTACGCCACCGTGCCGGTGATCAACATGGAAACCATCACGCATCCGTGCCAGGAGCTTGCACATGCGCTGGCGCTGAAAGAGCGCTTTGGTGACCTTGCCGGCCGCAAGTACGTACTTACGTGGACTTATCACCCGAAGCCTCTGAACACCGCCGTGGCCAACTCGGCACTGCTGATCGCCACCAAGATGGGCATGAACGTCACGCTGCTGTGTCCCACGTCTGATTACGTGCTGGACGAGCGCTACATGGCGTTTGGCGAGCAGAATGCCAAAGAGAACGGTGGCTCACTCACCGTCAGCCACAACATCGAAGAGGCCTATCGCGGTGCCGATGTGGTGTACGCAAAGAGCTGGGGCGCACTGCCGTTCTTCGGTCGCTGGGAAGGAGAAAAGCCAATTCGCGACGCGCATAAGCATTTCATCGTCGACGAAGCGAAGATGGCGCTCACCAACCATGGGGTGTTCAGTCACTGCCTGCCGCTGCGCCGAAACATCAAGGCTACCGATGCCGTCATGGATTCGCCTGCCTGCATCGCCATCGACGAAGCCGAGAACCGCCTGCACGTGCAAAAAGCGGTCATGACGTCATTGATCGCACAACGCTGAGCTGCGCATGTATCTGCCCAAGTCCTTCCAAGAAACGCGTAGCGATGTACTGCATGCGCTGATTCGCGACTATCCGTTTGCCACCATCGTCATGCATGGCGACAACGGCTTGGCGGCGAATCATGTGCCGCTGGAGCTGGTGGGCGATGCATCGCTGCACGGACACGTTGCGCGTGGCAATGAGCTGTCGAAGGCCGATGGCGCACAGGTGCTGGTGATCTTCCACGGTGCGGATGGCTACGTCAGCCCTAACTGGTATCCCAGCAAGCACGAGACCGGGCGCGAAGTTCCTACCTGGAATTATGCAGTGGTACACGCCCATGGCCGCTTGCGCGTGGTGGAAGATCACACCTGGTTGCGCGGCCTGTTGGAGCGGCTGACCGATCGTCACGAAGCTTCGCAGCCGAAGCCGTGGCATGTCGGTGATGCACCGGAAGATCACATCGAAAAGATGCTGCGTCTGATCGTGGGTATCGACATCGCGATCGAGCGCATCGAAGGCAAATTCAAGCTGAGCCAGAACCATCCGGATGCCAATCGCGCTGGCGTGCTGCGCGGTTTGGCCGAACGCGACGGCCGGCGTGATGCCGAGCTGGCCGCACTGATGCAACAAGCCGAGGAGCGTCGACATGGGTGATCGGCAGCACCAGTATCCTGTTCAAGTGCTATGGACAGGCAACCACGGCAGCGGCACCAAGACCTATCAAGGTTACGGCCGGGAGCATGAAGTGCATGTCGCCGGCAAACCGGTGATCGCTGGCTCGTCCGACGCTGCCTTTCGCGGCGACGGCAGCAAGCACAATCCCGAAGACATGCTGGTGGCCGCGCTGTCGAGCTGCCACATGCTTTGGTATCTGCATCTTGCCGCTGTGGCAGGCGTGGTGGTAACCGAGTACGTCGACGATGCCGTCGGTACGCTACTGGAGTGCGGTAACGATGGGCGCTTCACCGAAGTCGTGTTGCGCCCGCGCGTCACCATCACCGCCCATAGCGATCCCGAAGCCGCAAAACGCGTGCACGACGATGCACACCACGCCTGTTTCATCGCCAATTCCGTCAATTTTCCGGTGCGCTGCGAACCACGCATTGTCATCGAATCCGTGTAAACCACCTTTCTTTTTGGATCTCGCATCATGAGCAAAGACATCGTTCTGGCCTTCTCCGGTGGTCTCGACACCAGCTTCTGCATCCCCTATCTGCAGGAGCGCGGCTGGGCCGTGCACACCGTGTTCGCTGATACTGGCGGCGTGGATGCCGAGGAACGCGCCTATATCGAAGCGCGTGCCAAGGAATTGAAGGCGGCCAGCCACGTCACCATCGATGGCGGTCCGGCAATCTGGAACGGCTTCGTCAAGCCCTTCGTGTGGGCCGGCGAGGGGTACCAGGGCCAGTACCCGCTGCTGGTGTCCGACCGCTACCTGATCGTGGATGCCGCGCTCGAGCGTTGCGCGCAACTGGGCACCAAGGCGATCGCACACGGCTGCACCGGCATGGGTAACGACCAGGTACGTTTCGACCTCGCCGTGAAAGCGCAGGGCGATTACGAAATCGTGGCGCCGATCCGCGAAATCCAGAAAGAACACACCGAAGTGCGCGCCTATGAGCAGAAATATCTGGAAGCCAAGGGCTTCGGTGTGCGCGCGAAGCAGAAGGCCTACACCATCAATGAGAACCTGCTCGGCGTGACCATGTCCGGTGGCGAGATCGATCGCTGGCAGACGCCGGGCGAAGGCGCCGTCGGCTGGTGCAAGCCGCGTTCCGAATGGCCGTCCAAATCATTGCGACTGACGCTGAGCTTTGTCCATGGTGAAGCCGTAGCGCTGGACGGCGAAAAGATCGACGGCCATAAACTGCTCGCCAAGCTCAACGGCCTGCTCGCGTCGTATGGCGTGGGCCGCGGCATCTACACCGGCGACACCACCATTGGCCTCAAGGGCCGCATCATTTTCGAGGCGCCTGGCCTCACCGCCTTGCTGGTGGCGCATCGCGCGTTGGAAGAAGCGGTGCTGACCAAGCAGCAGAACCGCTTCAAGCCGGACGTGGCGCGCAAGTGGGTGGAACTGGTCTACGAAGGTTTCTTCCACGACCCGCTGAAAACCGACCTGGAAGCCTTCCTCGCGTCGAGCCAGTCGACCGTCAATGGCGACGTTACCTTGGAAACCAGCGGCGGCATCATCAATGCAGTCGCGGTGGAATCCAAGCACATCCTCAACGCCAAGGGTGCCACTTACGCGCAGGCGGCAGACTGGGGCGTGGCGGAAGCGGAAGGCTTCATCAAGCTGTTCGGCATGAGCAGCACGTTGTGGGCCGAGGTGAACCGATGAGTGCTGCGGACCTCGGGGCCCACGATCCGGGACTCGGCACGGCGTTGCTCGATGCGACGCTGAAGCATTTGCGTGCCTTGGTGTCCTTCGATACGCGTAACCCCCCGCGCTCGATTGGCACTGGCGGCATCTTCGATTATCTGCGCGAGCAACTGCCGGATTTCGATGTGCGCGTGACCGATTATGGTGCCGGCGCGGTAACGCTGTACGCCGTGCGCGGCAAGCCGAAATATCTGTTCAACGTACATCTGGATACCGTGCCGGACTCGCCGCATTGGACGCGTGATCCGCATGTGCTGGACGTGACGTCCGATCGCGCGATCGGTCTTGGCGCTTGCGACATCAAAGGTGCGGCGGCGGCACTGGTTGCCGTGGCGAACGCCTGCCAAGGCGACCTTGCCTTGCTGCTCTCCACTGACGAAGAAGCGAACGATCCGCGTTGTATCGCCGGCTTCCTCAAAGAAGGGCACAAGTACGATGCGGTGATCGTGGCCGAGCCGACGCGTGGCGAAGCAGTACTCGCGCACCGTGGCATCCATTCGGTGCAGATGCGCTTCACGGGGCAAGCCGGCCACGCCTCAGGCGAGATCAAGGCCACCGACAGTGCCGTACATCAGGCCATACGTTGGGGTGCTTCGGCACTGGAATACGTCGAAAGCCTGTCGCACGAGCGTTTCGGCGGCCTCACGGGTTTGCGCTTCAACATCGGCCGGGTGGAGGGCGGCATCAAGGCAAACATGATCGCGCCTACGGCTGACGTGCGTTTCGGCTTCCGTCCCTTGCCCAGCATGGACCCGGACCAGCTGCTGGAAACGTTCCGCGCGTTGGTGGAACCCAAACCGGTCAGTTACGAAGAACTCTTCCGCGGCATGTCCTTGCCTGCCGGGGACGTTTCCAACGCCGAGGCACGCCGCCTTGCCGCACGTGACATTGCCGATGAACTCGGCATTCCCGTCGGCAATGCCGTGAACTTCTGGACCGAGGCTGCATTGTTTTCGGAAGCCGGCTACATCTCCTTCGTCTACGGCCCCGGTGACATCGCGCAGGCGCATACCGCCGACGAATGGGTCGCACTGGATCAATTGCAAAAATACGCAGAGACCATCTACGAGATCGTGAACCGTGGAAGCACATAAGAACACTCGCCAGACCATTGTGCGCCTGCTCTCCGCCATGGGCAGCGCCAAGGAAATCCAGCAGTACCTCAAGCGCTTTTCACAGCTGGATGCCAAGCGCTTCGCCGTGGTGAAAGTGGGCGGCGCGGTGTTGCGCGACGAGCTCAATGATCTGACTTCGTCGTTGACCTTCCTGCAGCAGGTAGGCCTCACGCCGATCGTGCTGCATGGCGCCGGTCCGCAGCTCGATGAGGAATTGCAGGCCGCAGGCATCACCAAGCAGACCGTCAACGGCTTGCGTGTCACCTCGCCGAAAGCCTTGGGCATCGTGCGCCGTGTCTTCCAGCAGCAGAACCTGCGCCTGGTCGAAGCTCTGCAGGCGATGGATACGCGTGCCACCTCGGTGCCGTCCGGCGTGTTCATGTCCAGCTTCCTGGACAAGGATGTCTACGGCATGGTGGGCAAGGTCGACAGCATCAACCTCGCGCCGATCGAAGCGAGCTTGCGCGCTGGCTCCATTCCGGTGATCGCGAGTCTCGGCGAAACGGATGAAGGCCAGTTCCTCAACATCAATGCCGACTTCGCCGCCAATGAACTGGTGCGCGTGCTACAGCCGTACAAGATCGTCTTCCTGACCGGTACGGGCGGCCTGCTGGACGACCAGGGCCAGATCATCGATTCGATCAACCTGAGCACCGAATTCGAACACCTGATTCAGCAACCGTGGATCAACGGCGGCATGCGCGTGAAGATCGAGCAGATTGCCGATCTGCTGCAGAGTCTGCCGTTGACCTCGTCGGTGTCGATCACGCGTCCGTCGGAATTGGCCAAGGAGCTGTTCACGCACAAAGGCTCCGGCACGCTGGTACGCCGCGGCGAAAAGGTATTCCGATTTGAAAGCTGGGATGGCGTAGACCAGGCACGCATGCGAGAACTGATCGAATCCAGCTTTGGTCGCAAAGTGGTCGATGACTATTTCGTGCGCACCAGGCCTTATCGCATTTACGTCAGCGAAAACTATCGTGCCGCGATGATCCTCACCAGCGAGGATGGCCTGGTCTACCTCGACAAGTTCGCCGTGCTCGACGATGCGCAGGGCGAAGGCCTTGGCCGCGCCGTCTGGCTGGTGATGCGTGAGGAAAACCCGAAACTGTTCTGGCGTTCGCGTCACGGCAACACCATCAATCATTTCTACTACGCCGAATCGGACGGCTGCTACAAGCAGGAACGCTGGAAGGTCTTCTGGTACGGCCTGGATGGCTTCGACACGATCGCGCGCTGCGTCGAACACTGCGCGACACGCCAACCCACTTTGATCGACTGAAAATATGGTTACTTCCAAGAAACGCATCGGCATCGTTGGCGCTCGCGGCCATACCGGCGCAGAACTGATCCGTCTGGTTGCGGCGCATCCGGCGCTGGAACTGGCTTACGTATCTTCGCGCGAGTTGAATGGACAGCGCGTCGAAGATCATGTCGAGGCATACAAGGGCGAGTTGCGCTACAGCTCGCCCGCCCATGAAGAACTGCCTTCGCTCGATGCCGACGTCGTGGTGCTGGCGTTGCCTAACGGCAAGGCATCCGCTTGCGTGGAAGCATTCGATGCTGCCGGCAAAGACCCGGTCATCGTGGACTTATCGGCAGATTACCGCTTTGACAACAGCTGGTATTACGGCCTGCCCGAACTCACCCGCAACAAGTGGCGCGGCGAGAAGCGCATCAGCAATCCCGGCTGCTATGCCACGGCCATCCAGCTTTCCGTTGCACCGCTCAAGGACATGCTGGCCGCGCCGCCGGTGTGCTTTGGTGTTTCCGGTTATTCCGGTGCCGGCGCCACGCCGTCCGACAAGAACAATCCGGAAAAGCTGCGCGACAACCTGATGCCGTATTCGCTTACCGGCCACATGCACGAGAAGGAGGCGAGCCGGCACCTTGGCATTCCTGTGGAATTCATGCCGCATGTGGCTCCGCATTTTCGCGGCTTGACCGTTACCACCAACCTCTATCTTTCGCGTGCCCTGAAGCGTGAGGATGTGCTGGCGCGTTTCCAGCAAGCCTATGCCGGCGAGAAGCTGGTGTGCGTGCTCGATGAGGCACCGTGGGTGAGTCAGATCGCTGGCAAGCATCACGCGGAGGTTGGCGGCTTTGCGCTGTCTGCTGACGCCAAGCGTGTGGTCGTGGTGGCTACGCTCGACAATCTGTTGAAGGGCGCTGCAACGCAGGCGATGCAGAACATCAATCGGGCGATTGGCGTGGACGAATACACGTCGATTCCACTGTAACGTGCGGGATGCATGTTGCCCCGGACGTCATGTCCGCAAAAGCGGGAATGACGGCAAAAAAAAGCAAATGAGAGCCTAAAACCATGACCGACCTTCTTTGGCAAAAAGCCGGCATCGAAACCAACGCGAAAATCATGAAATTCCTCGCCGGCGACGATGTGCTGCTGGATCGCGAGTTCTTCCTGCACGACATCACCGCCAGCAAGGCGCATGTCGAAGGCCTGGCGAACATAGGCGTCGTCAGCGCGAAGGAGCAGGAAGATCTCAAGCGCGAACTGGACGTGCTGGCTGAGGACTTTCGCGCGGGACGTTTCGTGCTGGATGAGCACTACGAAGACGGCCATTCCGCCATCGAAGCCCGGCTTACCGACCGCCTGGGCGATGCCGGCCGCCGCGTGCACACTGGCCGCAGCCGCAACGACCAGATTCTGGTCGCCACCCGCCTATGGTTGAAGGAAAAGCTTGCGCTGTTGGAAACACATTGCCGCACTATTGCCGATGTGTGCTTGCAGCGCGCCGCACAGCCGGCATTGCCGCTGCCGGGCTATACCCATCTGCAACGTGCCGTGGTGTCTTCCACTGCCATGTGGTTTGCCGGTTTCGCCGAAGGCTTTATCGACAATGCCTGGCGCGCCAAGCAGACCGCCGCATGGATCGACGCCAATCCGCTCGGTACCGCCGCTGGTTACGGCGTCAACCTGCCGCTGGATCGCGCACATACCACGCAGGCGCTGGGCTTCGGCCGCATGCAGGTCTCGCCCATCTACGCGCAGCTTTCGCGCGGCAAGTTCGAGATGGCGGTGATGGAAGCCTTGAGCAGCGCGATGCTTGATGCGCGCCGCCTAGCCTGGGACCTGTCGCTGTTCACCACTGCGGAATTCAACTTCGTATCGCTGCCGTCGGAATACACCACCGGCAGTTCGATCATGCCCAACAAGCGCAATCCCGATGTAGTGGAACTGCTGCGCGCTTCCTACGCAACGGTTGCTGCCTCACGGTGCGAGATCGAGCAATTGCTGTCGCTGCCCTCCGGCTATCAGCGCGATCTGCAGTTCTCCAAAGGCTCGTTGTTTCATGGTGTCACGCACGGCCTCGCGGCGCTGGAATTGTTGCCAGATCTGCTTGCGCGCATGCAATGGAATGAAGCCATCATGCGTGCCGCCATCGAGCCGGCCATGTACGCCACTGACGTCGCCATCGAGCAGGCTGCAGCGGGTGTGCCGTTCCGCGAAGCCTATCGTGCCGCGGCACAGGCAGCGCAGGAGGCAGGGCAGGGGCGCACACCGGAATCCAGTCTCTCGGCACGTACCTCACCGGGCGCGGGTAACGATGTACAGCTGGATGTCTTGCGGCAGCGTCTCGATCACCTTTCGTCATAGCAAATCGGCATGAGCATCGTCAGCACGGCAAACGCGCAGCACTATCACTGGGGACAATCCTGCGACGGCTGGCATCTGCTGGCGCTGGACGAGCTCAGCATCATCGAAGAACGCATGCCGCCCGGCAGCTTCGAACAGCGTCACCGGCATGCGCGTGCACGGCAGTTCTTCTACGTGCTGGAAGGCGAGGTGACGATCGAATTGGAAGGTATTGTTCATCGCTTGCAGCGTGGCCAAGGCTTGCATGTGCCGCCAGGCAGCGCGCACCAAGTGCGTAACGACGGTGAGGGTGATGCAAGATTCGTAGCGGTTTCTTCGCCCAAGAGTCACGGTGATCGAATCGCTGCACCGCTGGAGGAAGTTGCCTCGTGACCGGACGTGCGCTGCCCGAACACACCTTGCCGGCATGGCGCCGCGCCGTATTGAAAGTCGGCAGCAATCTGCTGGCCGCCGACGGTGGCGGCCTCACCCCCCTTTACGCGCAAGCCTTGGCTGGCTTTATCAGCGCTAGCCAGCGTTCAGGGCGAGAGGTCGTGCTGGTTTCTTCTGGTGCCGTTGCTGCAGGACGCGCATTGCTGCGCACGCGCGCGGTGCCGGGCCCGGAGCTTGCGGCGAAACAGGCGCTGGCTGCACTGGGCCAGGCACCGATGATCGCCTTGTGGCAAAGCCTGTCGGAATATCCGGTTGCCCAAGTGCTGTTGACGCATGACGACCTGCGCAACCGGCGCCGTTATCTCAACGCACGTGCCACGTTGCGAGAGCTGCTGATGCTGGGTGTCTTGCCGGTCGTCAATGAGAACGACACGGTGGCGGTGGACGAACTGAAACTCGGTGACAACGACAATCTCGCTGCTATCGTCGCCGCCTTGGTGGATGCCGACTTACTGTTGATAGCCTCCGACGTGGATGCGCTTTACAACGCCGATCCTCGTCGAAACCCGGCAGCTGAACCTATCGGGCATGTGCCGCAGTTGACCCAGCAGATCATCGTCATGGCAGGCGGCAGCGGCACCGCTGTGGGCACCGGCGGCATGCGTACCAAACTGCAGGCTGCTGAGAAGGCCGCCGCAGCCGGTATCCCTACGGCACTGTTCAGCGGTCGCGAGCCTGCGACGGTCAAGGCACTGGAAGAAGGACGGCTGCGCGGCACATTGATCGACGTAGCCGGCAACCGCATGCAGGCGCGCAAGTACTGGCTGCGTCATGCGCCCGCCGGCGGTGGTCGCGTCAGCGTCGATGCCGGCGCCGTCCGCGCACTGGCCGGCGGGCGCGCATCACTGCTGCCTGGCGGCATTCTGGATGTGGCAGGCGAGTTCCATCGCGGCGACCTGGTGGAAATCGTCGACGCCCAGGACCGGCCCATCGCACGTGGGCTATGCCAGTACGGTGCAGCCGAGATGCGCCGCCTGGCCGGGCGGCATAGCCGCGATATCGCGTCCATCCTTGGCTATAGCTACGGCGACGAGATCGTACATCGCGACGATCTGGCCACCATCGCAGGAGAATCGGAAGTATGAGCGAGATTCGTCACCTGGCCTTGGCCTGCAAGGATGCTGCGCAAGCCATGTTTGCACTCGATACCGAAACCAAGCGCAAGCTGCTGCACGACATGGCTGCCGCGTTGGAAACACAGCGCGATGCCATCCTGGCAGCGAACGCGCGCGATTTGCAGCACGCCACTGCCAAGGGCACCCAGGGCGCGATGCTTGACCGCCTGCGCCTGGACGAAGCGCGTATCGGCGGCATTGCCAATGCCGTACGTGAGATCGCTGCGTTGCCCGATCCGGTTGGCCTGGTTACCCGTCGCGAGACACGTCCAAACGGCCTGGAAATCGAGCGTGTACGCATCCCGCTTGGTGTCGTCGCGATGATCTACGAGGCACGTCCCAACGTGACCGCCGACGCTGCCGCGTTATGTCTGATGGCCGGCAACGCCGTGATTCTTCGTGGTGGTTCCGAAGCACTGCATTCCAACATGGCGATCGCTTCAGCCTTGCACATCGCATTGGAAAAGCATGATATCCCTGCTGCGGCCGTGACCTTGATCGAAGACCTGCGTCGCGAAACGATGGTGGAATTGCTGCAGCTCAGCGACATCGTCGATCTGGCGATTCCGCGCGGTGGTGAAGGCCTGATCCGATTCGTTGCCGAGCATGCGCGCGTGCCGGTGATCAAGCATTACAAGGGCGTCTGCCATCTCTATGTCGATGCATCGGCGGATGAAGTACTGGCTCTGAACCTGCTGGTCGACGGCAAGACTTCTCGCCCTGGCGTATGCAATGCGCTGGAAACCTTGCTGGTGCATCGCGATGTCGCCTCGTCATTCCTGCCCAAAGCAGCGCAGGCGTTGCAGGAGCGAGGCGTCGAGTTGCTGGGATGCGAACGTTCGCGCGCCCTGGTGAAAGGCCTGCGACCTGCAACCGACGAAGACTACGCTGCGGAATTTCTCGACCTTATCCTCGCCATCCGCGTGGTCGACGATCTTGGTATGGCCATCGGCCACATCCAGCGTTTCGGCTCCGACCATACCGAAGTCATTGCTACACGCAACGACGAATCCGCCCGCCGTTTCGTGCAGGCTATTCGCTCAGCCGTAGTGATGGTGAACGCCTCATCGCGCTTTTCCGATGGTGGTGAATTGGGCCTGGGGGCCGAGATCGGCATTTCCACCACCCGCCTGCATGCCTATGGACCGATGGGTGCGGAAGCCTTGACTGTAGAACGCTTTATCGTGCGCGGCGATGGACAGGTACGCCATCCACAGAGCCGGCTGTAATCCATCAGGGAACAAAGAGGGAGTCTCATTGAACCAGGCAGACATCGTGCGTCCAGTACAAGAGCAACTGGATGCGTACAACGCAAAAGACATCGATCGCTTCATGCAATGGTGGGCGGACGATTGCCAGTACTACATCTTTCCGTCTGAATTGCTCGCAGACGGCGCGGCGCAGATTCGTGAACGCCACATGGAGCGGTTCAAGGAACCGGATCTGCATGGCCGGCTGGTACATCGCACGGTGGTCGGCAACCTGGTTGTCGACCAGGAACTAGTCACCCGGAATTTCCCTGACGGCTTGGGTGAGATGGACGTGCTTGCCATTTACGAAATTGAGGCGGGCAAGATCGTTAGTGCGCGGTTCAAGCTCGGTGAGCGCCGTAACGCATCGCGTGGGGTTTGCACCCCAATCTACGAATAGCCGCCTAGGCGCGTCATTCGCCGTAAAAAGTCGGTTTTACCTCGACGTCATTCCGGCGAAGGCCGGAATCCATGCTTCGTACTGGCGATGGATTCCGGCCTTCGCCGGAATGACGACCCGCTCTGAAACGGTATTAACGCGGACTTCTGCTCTTGCCGAAAGAGTGGGAAACGTCGCGATATATGGAGGTTTGCACTCCGATCCACGCCCTAGGCTATCAACCTCTTTTCCACCGCCGCACCGCCTGTGCAAACGCAAGACAATCCGCAAACCGGTTGTACAACGGCACCGGCGAAATCCGGATCACGTCCGGTTCGCGCCAGTCACCGATGATGCCGTTATCCATCAGATACTCGAACAGCGCACGTCCTTGCGCACGGCCACCCAGCACGCGAATGGAAAGCTGCGCGCCGCGGCGCTGAGGTTCTTTCGGCGTAACGACTTCCAGCACGTCGGAAAGCTGCGTTTCGACCAGCCATTGCAGATAGCCGGTAAGTTGCAGCGACTTCTCGCGCAAACGCTGTATGCCGGCACGATGAAAAATTTCCAGCGACACGCGTAGCGGTGCTAGCGAAAGAATCGGTGGATTGGAAAGCTGCCAGCCATCCGCGCCGGGTGTCGGGACGAACTCTGGCCCCATCTGGAAGCGTGTGGCCTTGTCGTGCCCCCACCAGCCGGCAAAGCGCGGCAAGGCGGTGCGCGCGTGGCGTGCGTGAATGAACGCGCCGCCTACGGCGCCGGGGCCGCCGTTGAGGTATTTGTAGCTGCACCAGATGGCGAAATCCATGCCGCTGTCGTGCAACTGCAGGGGCAGATTGCCCACTGCATGGGCAAGATCGAAACCCACCTGGCAGCCCTGCTTGTGCGCAAGCTCGGTAATCGTCTTGAGATCGAATGCCTGGCCAGTGCGGTATTGCACGCCGGGCAACAGCACCAGTGCAATACGCGATCCGTGCTCTGCAAGCACGCGTTCGATCGCGCCCATCGAGATCGTGCCATTGGGCTCGTCGCCTTCCAGTTCGATCAGCGAGAGCGTCGGGCTGAAGCCGTGGTAGCGGATTTGCGATTCCACCGCGTAACGGTCCGTGGGGAACGCACCGGCCTCAACCAGGATGGCATGGCGATCCGGCGTGGGGCGATAGAAGCTCACCATCATCAGGTGCAGATTCACACCCAGCGTGTTCATCGCTACGACTTCATCGGGCTGCGCACCGACGATTTCGGCGAGATGATCACGCACGAACTCGTGGTAATCCATCCATGGCAGGCGGCCTTTGAAATGGCCTTCCACGCCGAGTTCACCCCAGTAATCCAGCTCTGCATTGACGGCTTCGCGTGACGCGCGTGGCTGCAAGCCGAGCGAATTGCCGCAGAAGTAATGGCTTTCGCTGTGCCCGTGCGGAGGAATCAGAAACTCGTTGCGGAAATCACGCAGCGGATCGGCAGCATCGCGGGCCTGAGCCCATTCGGCGGTGGCTTCATAAGAGGTTGACATCGGAGCATCCTGACTTGGTATGTGTTGTGCGAGAAAACGCGCACATACCGGCAGAAAAAAACTTAGGCGTTCAAGTTGGCAGCGATATCGCTGCAACCTTTGTCGAAGTTCGCAGCCCAAGCCTGGCCGGCCTCACTGGCGGATGGCCGCACGCAGCGCAGTTGGATCGCGTGACCATTCCGAAACCAGTAGCGCTCGGTATAGGTGTACTGGGTTCCGCTTTCGCTAGCGGTATAGAGGAAGCTGTTCTGCTCGCCCGATGGACGCGTACTTGCCTGGTAATCCTTCATGTTCTTCGCTTTCACCATCGCGCCATTGACGTAGTCACCGAATGCCTGAGCATCCGTCACCTGCTTCACCGTCACGCTGATGCGTGCCAGCGTGGTACTGGCGCTGGGGGAAGGATCGGGTACTTGGAACACGCGCACTTCAGGATCACCGTCGACTTGCATGATGCTCACCCAGCTGGCCGGCGTGGTGAAATGCACACTGCCGGATGCCATGCTGACGTCGTCGGCGTGAGCCACGGCGATGCCGCCTAGTGCGAGCAAGGCTGTCACCACCATGTAACGGCTGAATTTCATGCGTGTTCCTCGGGATACGTGTTGGGTATGAAACGACGTAGCGGCAGCCCCAGCCATTCCAGCGCGGTGCCGTGAAACAGGCGGGCGCGGGTCGGTTCATCCAGATGCAGCGATTCGATGCCGCTGCCCGGCTCCTGCTCCCCCAGCGGGAAAGGATAATCGGTACCGAGCATCACGCGGTCGACGCCGGTCACATCCAGGAGATACTGCAATGCCTTGGGATCGTGTACGCAGGAGTCGAAATACAGGCGCTGCAGGTATTCGCGTGGATTGCGCGGGTTGTCCGTGGCAACCAGATCCGGACGCATGCGAAACCCGTGCTCGATGCGGCCGATGCTCCACGGAAAGCTGCCGCCGCCGTGAGCGAGCATCACGCGCAGTTTGGGCAGCCGCTCCAGCACGCCGCCAAAAGCCAGGCAACAACCGGCGCGCGATTGTTCGGCAGGCATGCCCACCAGCCATGGCATCCAGTACTTGGGCATGCTGGCGGCGCCCATCATGTCCCAGGGATGCACCATCACGGCCGCGCCGAGATCAGCAGCGGCTTCGAAGAACGGGAACAATTCCGGCGCGTCCAAATTCCAATCGTTGCAATGCGAGCCGATCTGCACGCCGTACAGCCCCAACTCGTCGATGCAGCGCTCAAGTTCGCGGATAGCCAGTTCCGGCGCCTGCAGCGGCACGGTGCCAATGCCGGCGTAGTGCTTGGGGTAGTCCCGGCAGATGCCAGCCATGTGATCGTTGAGGTGGCGGTGCAGCTCCAGCGCCTGGTAACCCGGTGCCCAATACGAGAACAGCACCGGCACCGTGGAGATCACCTGCACGTTGATGCCGAAGCGGGCATAGTCGTCGATGCGGTGTTGCGGATCGAACGAGGAGTCCCACACCTCACGAAAGAACTTGCCATCCTTGTAGATGCGATGCCGCCCGTCGCTGTGCGTCATCACTGGAAACGCATCGTTGCCGTACTTGGTTGCCAGGTTGGGCCAGTCACGCGGAAGGATGTGAGCGTGGTTATCGATTTTTAGCATGGCGCCAAGTGTAGCGCCTGCCGGGGCGGCCGGCCTTGAGCGGTGCAGCAATCACAATCGCTTAAGGATGCACGCGGCGTTCACTTTGCGCTGCCGCTGCTTCCAGCGGGCCGCGGCCGACCACGTAGGCCAGCGTGTTGATGTTGTCGACCAGGCGGTCGCTGATGCGTACCAACTGCTCTGCACGGGGGCGATCGTCAGCCATGGCGAGCAGGGTAGCCAGACTGCGTTGCAGCTGGCGTAGTTCCGGCGCCGGGTCGGGTGTCTGATTATTGCGCAGCGCCACGGCCAGGGCGCGCAGCTGCGACGCCGCTCGCTCCACGAAATGGGTGACTTCGACTTGCTCGGGCAGGTTGTCGCAGTCGTGCAGCAACGCTTCCAGCGTCATCGCCGTGCGTGCCAGCCGGTTGCTGTTGAGGAACAGGGCATTGGCCAGCTCCAGCAGGTTCAGCGGCGTGGCCGGTTCGGCTTGCATGCGATCCAGCGAGGCCTGTGCATTGGTGCGCGCGGTACGTACCCCGGTGCGGGTCTCGCGGTGAGCATGGCGCTGTTCCGGCCGTGCCAGTGCATGCAGGTAACCTGCATAAGCATCCAGCATGTCCGACAAGGCGGCCCGCGCGCGTACACGCTCCCAAGTCGGCCAGACTACATAAGCGAGCAAAGCCATGCCGCTGCCGAGCACGGTGTTGAGCACGCGATCCATGACTGCCGTGCCGGAATTGACGCCTTCGAACGACAACAGAATCACCACGGTGCCTGTCAGTGTGGCGACGGCAATGCCGTAGTGGGCAGTTGCCAGATAGCGGAACGCCATGCACAGCACCGCCATCAGGGCGAGGTGCGCCCAAGGATCATGCGGCGTGATGTGCAACAGCGCAGTCGTCAGCACCAGGCCAAGAATGGTGCCTACCACGCGCAGCAAGCCAAAGTTGAAGGTGGCTGCGAAGTCCGGCCGCAGCACGATCGCCGCCGTCATCGGTAGCCAATAGCCGTGTGGCAATTGCCATATGCGTGACACGAGCAGTGCGATGCTCAGGCACACTGCGCAACGCATCGCATGGCGAAACGCTACCGAATGGGTGGTTAGATTGGCGCGCAATGTAGCGAGCGCCGAGCTGCCGCGCAGTGCGCTTGGCAGGTGCGTTTCCGCCGCCGCTGCGCGTTGTTCACCGCTTGTGCCGGCCCAATTCGCATTGCGCACGGCGGCAGCGAGCTGGCCGGAAAGTGCGTGGATATGCGCGGCGACGCTGTCGCTGCGGGTGTGGTTGTCCAGCAGTGCGCGTTCGCTGGCCTGCAAGGTTTGCAGGGCGCGTGTCGCTTGTTCCGGGGAATCGCCGCTTTCCAGTGCGTCGGCCAGCGCACTCAGTACGCGTGCTGCATCGGCACGAAACATCGCAACGATGTTTGCCGCGCCGTGCAGTTCCGCCATGGCGACCAGTTCCAGGCGCAGGCGTTCGGCCAGTTCCAGCAGTACGGCGAAGGCCTCCATCGCGCGGCCACGTGCGTGGTGGCGGCCAAGCAGCGTCTGCTGCAGTGTGGTCATCGCTTCGGTGAGCGCGGGCACGTCTTCGTCGTTTTTCTTGTTTTCTCTGGCTACTGTCGCGAGGCCGCGATAGACGGTAGCCAATGCATGTCGCTCCGGACCATAGCGCTGCAGCGGCCAGGCGGCCACGGAGAACAGGGTCAGCAACAGACCGCCTGCAAAAATCAGTCCCGCGCCGATCAAGGCATCTCCGAGCGTGGTTGGCGTGGCGGCGGTGATGACCAGCAGAATCATGCTGGTCATGCCTACGCGCGCGATATCCACGCCGAATACGACCAACAGGCCGCCGAAGAACCCGAAGGCTACGGTCGCCACCAGGATCAACGGCAAATTGCCACCGATCAGAAAGCCGCAAAGCGAAGCGAGTCCGGCCGCGAGCGAGGCAAGCAGCAACTGCTGAAGGCGTTGGCGATAAGGCCCCGGCTGATCGGAAAACATGGTGTCGAGCGCACCGGCACCGATCGCCAGGCCTGCCTCCTGGTGTCCGGTGAGCATGCCCACTGCCAGCGGCAGCACCACGGCAGCGGTATTGCGGATCACCACCCACGCGGGTACGTCCGGACGCTTGGTCGCAGTCAGGCTTTGCAGCACGCTGGCACGTAGCGAATAGGTGCGGGTGGACATGGCGGGAAACGCTACCGGAATGCAGCGATTCTGCCTTACCGCCAGGACGGTGTCGCGTGGCGGTGGCAGGAAAAAAACGGCGCCGTGGTGGGCGCCGTTTTGTCGGGGTTCAACGCCGTTGCTGGCGCGGCTTTGTGTTCAGAACGTCTTTTCGGAACCGCGGCCGGCGAATTCGCCAGTGAGCGTGTTCACCCACACTTTTTCATCGGTGGTGATGTACTCCGGCACCTGGATTTCGATGCCGGTGTTGAGCTTGGCCGGCTTGGTGCGCTTGGTGGCGCTGGCACCCTTCAGTTCCGGTGCCGTGTCGACCACGATCAACAGCACGCTGGTCGGCACTTGCAGGCCGACCGGCGCATCGTCGATCACTTGTACGTAATAGCCTTCCACGCTTTCCACGATGTAGCCGGCGTTATCACCGATCAGTTCCGGGCCAAGCGTGTACTGCGTGTAGTCCTCGTTGTCCATGAAGACGTACGCATCACCGTCCATGTACGAAAAGTTGGCAGCGCGGCGGACCAGATCCATCTCCTTCAGATCATCGTCGGCACGCAGACTGAGATCGAACTTGCGTCCACCGGGAATGGAGTACAGCGTGAAACGGAACGTGACGTTGCCGCCACGCGCAGTAGGCGAACTGCGTTCGATATCACGCACCTGGTAAACGGTGCCTTCGTGTTCGACCACGTTGCCTTTTTTGACGTCGGAAGCTTTCATGGGATGAGAGAGCCGATGATTGGGAATAAGGGGCAATAGCGAGAGCGTTCGTTGCGTTACTTCGGTTGCAGACGTACCGCGCCATCCAGCCGGATCGTCTCGCCATTGATGTAACGGTTGCCAAGAATGAACGCCACCGTGGAGGCGAATTCTTCCGGCTTGCCGAGGCGCGAAGGGAAGGGGATGGAAGCGGACAGCGATTCCTGCACCTGTGGCGGCATGCCATCCACCATCGGTGTCCAGAAGATGCCCGGCGCGATCGTCGCGACGCGAATGCCGAAGCGCGACAGCTCGCGCGCCATCGGCAAGGTCATGCCTACCACGCCGCCTTTGGATGCAGAGTACGCAGCCTGGCCGATCTGGCCTTCGTAGGCGGCCACGCTGGCGGTGTTGATGATCACGCCGCGTTCGCCATCCTCGCCGGCTTCGTTGTGCTGCATTAGCGACGCACCGGCCTTGGCGACGTTGAAGCTGCCCACCAGATTCACCATCACGGTTGAGGCGAAGGTGCCCAGTGCCATCGGGCCTTCCTTGCCCAGCACGCGGCCGGCGCCCAGGATGCCGGCGCAATTGATCACCACGTTCAGTCCGCCCAGGGCTTCTTTGGCGGCGTTGACGTTTGCGGCCACGCCTTCTTCCGAGGTGACGTCGGTGCGGAAGAAACGCCCGCTCAGTGCCTGAGCCGCTGCCTGGCCCTTTTCCTCGTTGACGTCGAACAGGGCGACGTGGCCGCCGTTGGCCACCAGGTGCTGGGCGACGGCGTGGCCGAGACCGGAAGCGCCGCCGGTGATGATGGCTTTGACTTGATTGAGCTGCATGGGAGTGTCCCGTCAAGCTAAAAGCGCAATGGTAGCGCACCGGGTTGCAGCACCGCTTGTGGCTTGCCGCCATCAACGCGATCCCCTATGGCAGTCGGCGTAGATTGGGTTACCCCCGGATCAAGTCCGGGGTAACCCAACCTACGGAGCGCTTCCTCAGCCGTAACGTAGGAATACGTCTTGCAGCTCCGCCGATTCGCGCAATACCGGGAATGCAGCAACCGCTTGCGGCGGATTCGCAGCCCGCTGCAGTTCCTTCTGCCACACTCCCACGTCCCACCACCGACCAAGCTTGTAGCCGGCCTTGCGCCAGACGCCAGCCGGCGCAAAATCCATCGCTTCGTGCAGCGCCACGCTGACATCGCCAGGCAGGGTGATGACACCTACCGCCTGGTTGATACCTTGCAGGCGCATCACATCCAGCAATGCGCCATAGAGCTTGCGTGCAATGCCGCGGCGGCGTGCGTTCTCATGCACGTAGATGGACGTTTCCGCGATCCAGTCATAGGCCGCCCGCTCGCGAAAGCGCGTGGCATAGGCATAGGCCAGCACGTTGCCTTGTTCTTCCCATACCAGCCATGGGTAGTGCTGTAGGCGAGTAAGCATGCGCTGGCGCATTGCTTCCGCGCCGGGAAGTTCCGTTTCGAAGGTGATGGCGGTATCGAGGATGGTGGGGGCGTAGATGGCGTGAATCGCTTCGGCATCTTCGGCGCGGGCAATGCGAATCATGTTTGATATTTCCAGTTGCGGTGCTTGCCTTCGGCCAGCCATTCCAATGCGGTGGCGATGCGCTTCTGGCGCGTGGCGTCGGTCTTGGCTTCGGTAATCCACTCGATATATTCACGTTGTGCGCTGGGGTTGAACGCTTCGTAGGTCTTGCGTGCAGCAACGTGCTTTTTCAGATGCGCGGCGAAATCGTCGGGCACTTTCAGTGGTGGCTTGCGCACCGGAGCGGCGCGTTGTCTTGTCATGCCTGCGTCGCGCAACGTCATCGCTTTGCGCACGTAGGCAACCAAATCCTTTTTGCTCGGCAATTCCTTGACAGAGGTGAGCTTGCCGAACTGACCCATGCCTTCCTTGTCGGTTTCACCCACGACATCTTTGCCGTGCCAGAAGTGAAAGCTGCAGTGCTGCTTGAACGCGGCCATCGAGCACATCAGCTTGCCTTGATAGAGAAAATGCGGGCAGCTCCACTTGATGCTTTCCTCAACCTCAGGATAGGCAGCGTGCACCACGGCGCGCAGGTGTTCCAGGATGGGGCGGGCGAAATCCGCCGATTTCGCGATATAGGCGTCAACGCGTGGATCGTGGCTCGCCATGATGTGCCTCGCTGCTAAAGCTCAAGGACAAAGAAGCGATCGCAACCGAAATGGCCGGTACCACCCATGGGTTCACATAGCTGGGTAAAGCCGTGCTTGCGATACAGGGATTGCGCGGCGTCCATCCCGGTCAGCGTCTCGATATAACAACGCTTGAATCCGAAGCGGCGTGCCGCATCCAGGCAGCGCTGCATCATCGCAGCGCCTGCACCGATGCCGCGCGCTTCGGGCAGGAAATACATTTTGCGCAATTCGCACACATCCGCTTCGCCGCCATCCAGCGGTGCGACACCGCCACCGCCGCCGACGATGCCGTTGCGTTCCACCACAAAGTACGCGCTACGCGTGCGCGCATACGCGGCGTACATGTCGCCGACTTCGGGATCGTGAATGGCGAACCCCGGTCCGTCGGCGCCAAATTCAGGCATGACGGTGCGGATGATATTGGCGACGGCGGTACTGTCGCGTGGTTCAATGGGGCGGATGGTGAAGTCGGGCATGAGCGGGAAGTTATCAGCTCTGCGCCCGGAAGTGGATCGGCCGTAGGTTGGGGTGCAAACCCCAACGTGGCGCGATGACTGGTATGGCGATGTTGGGGTTTGCACCCCAACCTACATTCAGGCCGTGGTCGTGCGCGCCTTCGTCACCCGGCTCGCCGTGGGCTTGTTGAGCTGCCCCGAAAGCCACGCACCGGTCGCCACCAGCATGTCCAGATTGATGCCGGTCTGCATGCCCATGCCGTGCAACATGTAGACCACGTCTTCGCTGGCGACATTACCGCTGGCACCTTTCGCATACGGACAGCCACCCGTGCCGGAGACAGCACTGTCCACCACGCGCACACCTTCTTCCAGGCAAGCGAGGATGTTTGCCAGGGCTTGGCCGTAGGTGTCATGGAAGTGCACGGCCAGCGCGTGCATGGGAATTTCCTGCGACACCGCATGCAGCACTGCGCGTGCCTTGGCCGGCGTGCCAACGCCGATGGTGTCGGCCACGGAAACCTCGTAGCAGCCCATGTCATACAGCCGCCTGGCCACGCTGACCACGTCGGCGATGGGCACCTCGCCCTGATAAGGGCAGCCCAAGGCGGTGGATACATAGCCACGCACTTTCACGCCTTCTGCCTTGGCTTCTTCCAGCACCGGCTGGAAGCGCTCCAGCGATTCGGCAATCGAGGCGTTGATGTTGGCGCGGTTGAACGCTTCCGATGCTGCCGTAAACACCGACACCTCGTTCGCACCGGCTTGCCGCGCAATCCGATAGCCCTGTTCGTTCGGTACCAAGACCGGGTAGGTAACACCGGGCACCTTGCGAATGCTGCGAAACACTTCGGCGGCGTCAGCCAGCTGCGGTACCCAGCGCGCGCTGACGAAGCTGGTGGTTTCGATGGTCCGCAGGCCGGTGGCGGAAAGTCGGTCGATCAACGCGATCTTGATGTCCGGCGGCAGCAGGGTCTTTTCGTTCTGCAAGCCATCACGCGGGCTGACTTCGACGATACGAACTTCATTTGTCATACGAAGCTCCTGCGAGCGGCCGGTTACGATGCAAAGCGAACAAGTACAGCGTCTGCTTCCACGAACTCACCTTGGGTCGCGCTTACGCTATCAATGGTGCCTGCGCGTGGCGCCTTCAAGGCCAGTTCCATTTTCATGGCTTCCATCACCAGCAATTCCTGCCCTTCTTCGACGGTGTCGCCCACCTTGGCCTTCACCAGCACGATGCGGCCCGGCATGGGCGCGACGATCTGGTTGCCACCCGTGCCGTCCTTGGATTCCCAGGCAAACGCTGCGGCACGGGTAAAGGCATGGCGCTGGCCGTTGGCATCGTGCAAGGTGATGCGTTCTTGGTCTGCGTGGATGTGCCACTGAGCGCCTTGCCCGTTGAAACGTGCACTAAGCCTGTCGCCTTCAAAGCGCGCACCGCGCACTTCGCACTGTGATGCGCCATGTTGCAGACGGTAATCGCCGTCATGACCGAACGCTTCGATTTCGTGACGCTGCTCGCGCAAGGTAAGCGCCACGATGCGTTTGCCGGCATGCCCGATACGCCACGCATCCGCGCGCGACCAGGGCGAATACGGATCGTTGCCGTGCGCCGATGCGGCGGCGAGCTTGCGTTCGTCGTGAAGCAATGCAGCAGTGGCGGCAGCAAACAGAACATGGTCAGAGGGTGCCGCATCGCCAGTTAGAAATTCATCAAGGTGGCGATCGAGGTAGCCCGTGTCGATGCGGCCTTCGATGACGACGGGGTGGCGTGCCAGTCGTTCAAGAAACGCGATATTGGATTTCGGTCCGACGATCTCGCATTCGGCCAACGCTTCGCGCAATCGTTGCAGCGCTTGCGTGCGATCGGTGTCATAAACGATCAGCTTGGCGATCATCGGATCGTAAAAAATCGTTACCGCATCACCTTCGATCACGCCGCCATCCAGTCGCACGTGACGTGATGGTGCGGGCAGCCGCAGTCGGCGCAATTTGCCCGAGCCGGGGAGAAAGTTCTGGTCCGGATCTTCGGCGTACAGGCGCACTTCGATCGCGTGCCCGTGCGCTTGGACCTGTTCCTGGCGCAGCGGCAGCGGCTCGCCCGCGGCAATGCGCAATTGCCATTCGACCAAGTCGAGCCCCAGTGTTTCCTCCGTGACGGGATGTTCCACCTGCAGGCGCGTATTCATCTCCATGAAATAGAACGTGCCATCTTGGCCCACGATGAATTCCACCGTGCCGGCGCCGACGTAGTTCACCGCTTTCGCCGCGGCCACTGCCGCTTCGCCCATCGCCTTGCGGCGCTCGGCATTGAGGAACGGGGAGGGCGTTTCTTCCAGCACTTTCTGGTAGCGGCGCTGGGCCGAGCACTCGCGTTCGTTGAGGTGAATCACGCTGCCGTGCGTGTCGCCGAATACCTGGAACTCGATGTGGCGCGGATGCTCGACATAGCGCTCCAGGATCACGCGCGTATCGCCGAACGAACTGGCTGCTTCACGCTGTGCAGACGCCAGCGCATCGGTAAATTCCTTCTCGGTGCGCACGATGCGCATGCCTTTGCCGCCACCGCCGGCCGCGGCCTTGATCATCAGCGGAAAACCGGTTTTGCGCGCCTGCTCGGCAAGCACGTCCGTGTCCTGGTTGTCGCCGTGATACCCCGGCACCAGGGGCACCTGATGGTGTTCCATCAGCGCCTTGGCGGCGGCCTTCGAGCCCATCGCGTCGATGCTCTCCGGCCGCGGGCCGATAAAGGTGATGCCAGCTTCCGTGCAGGCACGCGCGAACGCGGTGTTTTCGGAAAGAAAGCCGTAACCAGGATGGATCGCCTGCGCGCCGGATTTTTTTGCGACCTCAAGCATGGCGTCGGCACGCAAATACGATTCGGCTGGACGTGGCCCGCCGATGGGCCAAGCGTCATCGGCCAGACGCACGTGCTGTGCGTCCTTGTCCGCTTCCGAATACACCGCAATGGTGTGGATGCCCAGCCGCCGGCAGGTGCGGATCACGCGGCAGGCGATCTCGCCGCGGTTGGCAATCAGTACGCGCTCGAACATGCGGGTTCCTTACCGGTCGCTTGAAGCTGCAAAGCCCATAAAGCTAGCAGAATTGCGTGACGCGGCCGATGCGCGGCGCAGCAAGAAAGGGCTATTCGCCTTCCCAGTAGTCGATGGTGTCACCCTGCCGCATCACGATACGGATCATCTGTGGCTTGCCCTCCGCATCCGGCCCGAACTCGCCCAGGATGCCGTACTTGTTGGAATCCGGATATTCGCAGATCTCCGGCGAAAGCTTGCTGCTCACGGCGAGATAACGCATTTCGACCGATCCAGTATTGATGATCTGGTGCGCGCTCTCGGGGCCGCCCGGCGGGCAGGCGATGATGTCGCCCTGGCGGATAGGGTGGCGCTCGGTGCCGACGCGAATCTCGCCTTCACCTTCGAGGATGAAGAACATTTCTTCGTTGACGCGGTGGTTGTGCAGCGGGAACGCACGCTTGCCCGGCGGTACCGCAGTGATGTTGTAGCCGAGCTTCTCCGCACCAAGCTGCATGGAAACGCGCCCCATGCGCGCATCGAAGCGCTGCGCGGCATCACCAGGGGCGGCGAAGGCCGCTGGACGGGGTTGCAGTTCAACGTCGGCGATGTTGACGATGCGTTTCATGGCGTGCCTCGTATGCGGGAAAGAGTGGACAGCTCGAGCAAGCTACGGCGATGCAGCTGCCAGCATGGCGTCAGCAGGGTCAAGTCCAGGCCGGCGGTCGTTTATCGAGGAAGGCACCGAGCCCTTCCTGGCCTTCTTCCGACACACGCAGCCGTGCGATCAGCGCGGCGTTTTCCTGATCGATGCGTTCGGCAGTTGCCGCCGTCAGCCCATGCATGTTGAAAGCGAGCTGCTTCGCTTCCCGTTGCGCCATGGGGCCGGCTTTGGCGAGTTGCTTGAGCACCGTGTGCACCGTGTCATCCAGATACTCGGCAGAAACGGACTCATGCAGCAGTCCGATGTCTACCGCCGTTTCCGCGTCGAAAATTTCGCCCGTAAGGAACAGGCGACGTGCCTGGCGTACGCCGATCGCAGCCATCACATACGGTGAAATCACCGCGGGCACCAAGCCGAGCTTCACTTCCGTAAGACCGAACTTGGCGGTGTTCACGCCGATGGCGATATCGCAGCAGGCAATCAACCCTACGCCACCACCATAAGCTGCGCCGTTGACGCGGGCCACGGTGGGTTTGGGCAGAAACTGCAACGTGCGCATCAGTGCAGCCAAACGCAGGGAATCTTCACGATTTTCCGCCTCACTGGCCTTGGCCATGCCGCGCATCCAGTTGAGATCGGCGCCGGCGGAAAAACTCGCCCCTACGCCGGTCAGCACCACCACGCGCACGGTGGGATCCTGGCCGGCATCACTTAGGGCGGCAGTGAGTTCGGCGATCAGCCGGTCGTCGAAGGCGTTGTGTACGTCCGGCCGATTGAGGCGGAGTTCGCGGATGCCGGCGTGGTCGGCGATCTGGATGGTGGTCATGGGACGTCCATGCGGGAAGGGACGTGGCAAAGCGTAGACCAAGCTTTCCGTCGTGGGGAGAGATGGTTGCCGCCAGAAGGCCCTTATTGGTGCAAGGCGGTTTCGTAGTCTTGGCCGCCGTGGAAAATGCCGAGGATGGATACGGTATAGGCCGTACTATCTATCGAAAAGCCGATGATGGTATTTCCTCGGTAGTGGGTAATGCGCATGCCCGACCGGATGTCGTCGCGCTTATTGCCGCGATGAGGAAAGGTACTCAGCGAGTCGCAGTATTGACCACTGAGCCTACATAGCGTTTGGCGATTTCCAAGGATGCTGCAGTGGCGATATAGAGGGTGAGTTCGATGAGCTGATCGTGCGCTTCCGGTGCCCAGATCACGGTATAGCTCATGATCGGGAGCGTTCCCGCTTGCGTACTTTGGCGAGTGACTCGAGTACTTGTTCAGTGGTCATCCCCCTGCTTGGGTCTGCTTTGAGTGCGTCATAAGCCGTCGCCACTTCAGTACGCAGCCAATTTTCCACGGCGTTTTCGAACGCTCGGTCACGGGCCTGCGCAAGCCGTACGGCATCCTGGATGGCCGAGCTGACGGAGGCGTACTCACCGGCATCGACCTTGGCCTGAAGCAAGTTGGCCATCTCGACAGGCAGGGTGATGCTGAGTTGTTTGCTGGCGATACGTGGCATGACGCATCTCCTGGAATGGTTTGATAGGACTTAATCCTACTATTTCGTCATGCATGACGAAATCAACGGGCCAGCTTCTCCTTGGGGCGAGGCCCTGCACCAAATGCGAAAAGAGGCTACAATGCGAACCATTCTTATTTAGAAGCATGACAAACCGTGCGCCTGTCCGATTTGCCGAAAGGTGCGAATGCCGTGGTTGAACGAGTCGAAGATGCTCATGCCAATGACCTGATCGCGCAACGTCTGCGCGACCTGGGCTTTGTGGCCGGTGAACAGGTCAAGCTGGTGGCGCGTGGTCCGGTAGGTGCGGATCCGCTGCTGATCCAGATTGGTTCGACCCGCTTTGCGCTGCGCCGTGCCGAAGCGGCGCGAGTGACCGTGCGGGAGGTCGCATGAGCGCCGATACCCTGCGCATCGCCTTGGTCGGCAACCCCAATTGCGGCAAGACGGCGCTGTTCAATCAGCTCACTGGCGGTCGCCAGAAGGTGGCCAACTACGCCGGCGTCACCGTGGAACGCAAGGAAGGGCGGTTCACCGCGCCGTCGGGCCGCGTGATGCAGATTCTGGATCTGCCCGGCACTTATAGCTTCGATGCCGCCAGCCCTGACGAGCAGATCACCCGTGATGTACTGGAAGGCAACTATCCCGGCGAAGCGGCGCCCGACCTCATCATTTGCGTGGCGGATGCCACCAACCTGCGCCTGCACCTGCGCTTCGTGCTGGAAGTAAAGCGGCTCGGCCGACCGGTGGTGCTGGCCTTGAACATGATGGACGCAGCGCGCCATCGCGGCATCACCATCGATGTGCCGGAACTGCAGCGCCGCCTCGGCATTCCTGTCGTAGAAACCATTGCGGTGAAGCGCGGTGGTACGCGCGCGCTGGTCGAACGTGTGGATGGTGATTTGCCGGAAGCACCGCCCGCCTTGCCGGACGATCCGGACAGCCGCGCCAACCTGCACGATGAAGTGCGCCAGTTGATGGCTGCTACCGTCTCGATACCGCGCGCCACCGCGGCGATCGACGATGCACTTGACCGGTGGGCGCTGCACCCCGTGTTCGGTTTGTTGACGCTCGCGGTGGTGATGTTTCTCGTGTTCCAGGCGGTCTACGCGTCCGGCAAACCGATGAGTGATCTGATCGGCAACGGTTTCACCTGGCTCGGCGAACATGCGGCCGTGGTATTGCCTGCCGGGCCGGTACACGACCTGGTGGTCAGTGGCATCTTCGGCGGTCTCGGCACGGTGCTCGGTTTTTTGCCGGTGATTCTGGTGCTGTTCTTCTTCATCCTCATGCTGGAGGAGTCGGGCTATCTACCGCGCGCGGCGTTCTTGCTTGATCGCCTGATGGTCTCGGTAGGCCTGACCGGACGTTCGTTCATTCCGCTGCTGTCGAGCTTCGCCTGCGCCATTCCCGGCATCATGGGCACGCGTAGCATCACCGATCCGCGCGATCGCCTCGCGACCATTTTGGTGGCGCCACTGATGACATGTTCCGCACGCCTGCCGGTGTATGCCTTGTTGATCGGTGCATTCATCCCCGCGCGCCGCGTGTTCGGAGTATTCAATTTGCAGGGCGTGGTGCTATTCGCCTTGTACGTGGCCGGCATCGTTGGCGCGATGACCGTGGGCTGGGTGATCAAACGCATTCGCCGCGACAAGAGCGAACATGCTTTGTTGATGGAACTGCCGTCGTACCGTTTGCCAAGAGTGCGCGACGTCACCCTCGGTTTGTACGAGCGCGGCACCATTTTCCTGAAGCGTCTCACCGGCGTGATCCTGGCGCTGACTGTGCTGATGTGGTTCATCTCCACCTTCCCGGCGCCGCCAGCGGGCGCGGCGGGGCCAGCCATCAACTACAGTTTTGCCGGTTATCTCGGTCGTTTCCTGCAGCACATCTTCTCGCCGCTGGGCTTCAACTGGCAGATCAGCCTGGCGTTGATTCCGGCGTTTGCGGCGCGTGAAACGGCGGTAGCTACGCTGGCTACTGTCTACGCGGTCAGTGGCGATGCACATAACGGCGGGCTGGCGCACGCGCTTACCGGCAATTTCTCGCTGGCGACGGCGCTGTCGTTGCTGGTGTGGTTTGCCTTTGCGCCGCAGTGCATGTCCACGCTGGCGGTGATTCGCCGCGAAACCAATTCCTGGCGCAACGTGGCGATTTCCTTCAGCTACATGTTCGTCGTGGCGTACGCGGCGTCGTTCATCACCTATCAGGTTGCGGGGTTGTTCTCGTGAATACGGGTTTGCTGGTTCAGTACGTGGTAATCGGGCTGGTCGTGCTGGCCAGCGCGCTGTATGCATTCCGCAAACTGGCGCCGCAGCTCACCAACCGCTGGCTGGTGTCGGCATCGATCCATTTCAGTCAGCCAGGGCATGCGGTGTGGATGCGTTCTTTCGCGCGCCGTCTGCAGCCGAAGCAGGCGACCGGTAACTGCAGCGATGGATGCAGCACCTGTGGTGCGTGTGGACCGAAGCCGCCGGCTGCTGCGCGTGGTGACACTGTGCCGCTGGAATTCCGGCCGCGGCAGCGCTGATGTAGGTTGGGCTGGCGCAGCGTAACCCAACATTCCGGCACGACATTGTTGGGTTACGCTGCGCTAACCCAACCTACTGCTCCAACCTCCCCCTGTTGTACAAGGGGGAGGCATTGCTGGAAGCGATTCTCAATCCGACCAGGGTGTGCCGCCCGAGTAATCGTTGCTCATCGTGCTTTCCAATTGCGAGATGACGGTGGAGTTAGTCGTCGTCAGGCCCAGCTCGCGATTCTCCGTGAGCGAGGCATTGGAGAAATTCTCCGAACCCACGAACGCCACCTGATTCGATGCACCGTAATCGGCCACGATCACCTTGGCATGGATGTAGAAGCCGGTGCTGGTGTCAGGGTAGGTGCTGACATTGCAGCCGGCGTTGGTCAGCGTATCGAATTCGCTGGCGTAATCGTTGTTGTCGTTGACCATGGCGATGCTGACGCTCACGCCATTCGTGCAGGCATTCGCCAGTGCGTTGACAATGGCGCTGTCGCTCATCTCTTCATTCTCAACCAGCAGGCTGGTCTTCGCGTTATTGATGATGTTGAGCAGGGAGGTTTGGGAATTGGTCGGGCTCCACACCAAGTCATCACCATCCGAAGGCGTAACGGACGCATGCGCGAAGTCCTTGTTGAAGGTGGCTTCGATCGCGGCAATGTCGTTACTGTCGTTCTCGATCACCGCAAAGTCGCGGCTGGTGCTGTAGTAACGGCTGGTCAGGTTGAGCGTCATGATCGCCGTCTGTGCGTTGGATGTGGCAGCATCGATGGTGATCGTCTTCTGGTGCGTGGCCTGATACTTGGTCCAGGCCCATACGACCTTTGCGCCACAGCCTTTGAGCTGGTTGTAGGCAGCGGTGTTGTTGCTCTTTTCCAGGTTCGTGTCGAGGATGACGCGAACCGTGACGCCACGGGCAGCAGCATTGCACAGATCATTCTGCGCCGTGGTGTCCTGCAGCTCGTACATCGTCATGTCGATGGTCGACTGTGCAGCGTTGATCAGAGCGTAGATCGAGGTGAGCCCCTGGTCAGGCTCGATCACCAGCGTCTGCGTACTCTGCGCAAAGGCCGGTAGCGCGACGCCGAAGGCACAGGCCGCCGCCAGCGCGGCTTTCACGAAGCTGGAACGTTTGCTACGGATTTTCATGACTTGATCCTTATGTCGAGTTAGATGAAGACGCACTCCATGCGTTGGTCCGCGACCGCGCTTCCTACGCGGCATCTTCGGCTGGCCGGCGATACCGGTTTTCCCCATTTAACAGTGCGTGCAGCACTACAGCCGAAGGCGCGCATCTCAGCGACTGAGGATGACAAGAATCTTTCTGTGGCATGGCAGACGACACGCGCATTTATGTGGGGTGCGCCTTCGTCATCGCAGAGTGAATGGGCGATGTATTGAGATCGATGGAATTGTCGTGTTGTTCACATCTTGCGATGTGCAAATGCAAAGTCAGCTGCGTGCAAGCTTCGGATGCAGATGGGCGCGATGACGCCACATATCGATCCCCCACACGAGCAGCGTTACACCAGATACAACGCCGAGCAGCGGAATGCCGTCGAACGCACCGCCGGGAATTTGTTGCACAAGGTTACCTACGCCAACTGCACCCACCAGCAACAGGTAGGCGATCGCCCGCGGGCTGAAATTGAACGCTGGTTTCTTGGGACGCTTGGGTTGGCGATGGGTAAGGCGGCGCACGGACAAAATCATCAAGCTCCATACGATGACCGATGCCGCTATAGGCGCGCCGCCCAAGTAGTCCAGACCAAGCCCCAATGCGCTAAGTACGGGAATGAAGAGTCGCCGCAACCAGGGTTTGCGCGACGCTGTCGTCTCGGGCTGACCTTGCCACTGATCGATCAAGGCTGCGCCGACGAAGATCGCCCAAATGAGCAGGATTCCACCGAATAAAGCAAAGAAAACGCGGCTGCCGCCTCCCCAGATGTGCGACGGAGAGTCACCGTTTTGCAATGACAGCAAGGTTGTCAGGGCAGTGATGCCCATGGCGCAAGCCAGGGCGATGGTGAAAGCGCGGATAGCATTTATGGCTATGCGTTCCCGATGGATGCCGCTGGCGCCGGCGGCGCGAAACCAGAATCGCGCATGCTCGCGGTCGATCACGGATGGAAGCTGTTCGATGTTGCCGTTGCAAAGCGTGTACACGAGCCGCGCGAGATGGAGGGGCTTGTCACGCGTCAGCGCAGTGACGAAGGTTGGTCGCCAGCGTGGTGGCTGCTTCAATAGGTTGATACATTCGCGCACCCGCAATGTGTGCGGGCGGCCATTTTGGAAGATGCGTGCTCGCCGTGCCAGAGACGCCTGATCGTTCAGCACTTCCCAGTGCATCGCCTGTTTGTTCCGCAACTGCTCCAGCGTTACGGGATTGACGCCAGACAATACGTGATCGAGATCGAAGAAGCGCAGCAGTACGTCGAGGTTAGCCGAAGCCATAGGCTGCGGCTCACGCAGCAAGTGTTGCAACATCAATTGCCCGATGGCTTGCTTGACCTGAAAAGACCAGAGCTCCGGACAGCGATCGAGCCAGTGCGAAAGCGTCTGCGGGTTTTCAGCATGGCTTGCCTCGCGTATCACCCGCTCGGCGAGTTGCTTGGCATTGATCTGTGGTGCAGGTTTTGGGGCTGGCGGACGCAACACTTCGACTTGGCGCGTGGCAGGTTTGGTGTTGTGAGCTGCCGGCTTCAGAACTTCCAATGGCGCGGGTGCCGGCGTTGGCTTCGCTGTCCCAGAGGGGCGCAGTGTCTCTAGCGAACGCGGTGCAGGCGCTGTGGGCGGCGCTGATGGCTTGAGCACTTCCAGCGGCGACGGTGCCGGGACCGGCTTGGAGGTTTCAGATCGCCGCAGTGTTTCCAGCGGGCGCGTACCCGGTGCCGGCGCGGACGGCGTCGAAGGTTTCAGTACTTCCAGCGGCGCGGGGATAGAGGGCTTCGGCGGTTGCGGTGGTGCAGCGATCGGGTGTGCGCTTGCGGTGGGCGCGGATGTGGAAACGGGTTCGCGCGCCGGAGCAACGACAGCCGACGTGGCCGCAGGCGCTGTCGAACGGTTGCCTGCCTGCGAAAGCGCGAGCTGATACGCGGTGTTCAGGCGTTGAAACGCGGCGGCATCTTCATCCGGACGCGTGGTGCGCAGCAAGCGCGCATAAGCACGCTTGATCGTTGTCGCATCGGCATCGGCAGGTATGCCGAGCAGCGCGTAAGCCCAATTCAAAGCTGGCGCTCCAGTTCATCCATGGCCTGGCTGAAACGTGTACGGTGATCGCTGATCAGCCGCTCGTCCTGCGATTCCAGCGATTGAGTGAACAGTCCGATCCATTCCCGCAGCGCGTCGCGTGCCACGATGTGTTCTTCGAACAAGCGCTCGGCGCGCGCCAAAACGGCAATGTTTTCTTGCTTGGAACGGGGATGGATCTTCAGCTCGGATAGCGAATCCAGGCGAGCCCGGATCTCCGCCTCGCTCAGAATGCCGGGATTTTGTTCCAGCACCAGCTCGTAACGCGTGCCGCTTGCCATGGGCGTGGCTTCCACCTGCAACACACCGTTGATGTCGTAGGTAAAACGGACCTTCACGCCGTTGTCCGCTCTAGGCAGGGTCGGGTTGAGCGGCACTTCCAATTGCCCGAGCTTGATGTTCTTGGCCACCAGCGGGCTTTCGCCCTGGTAGACCTTGAGCGTCAACACCTTCTGCCGCTCGCCCATCGGGTAGTAATTGGATTCGCGGCTGATCGGCACCACGCTGTTGCGCTGGATGATGGGGGAAAACAGCCCATTCTGTAGGTTGCCATGTTCGTCTTTTTGTCCAACCTCCACGCCCAGCGTGTAAGGACAGACGTCGGTGAGAATGATTTCGTCCAGTTTGACGTTGCGACGCTTGAGGCCGGATGCCACGCATGCGCCCAAGGCGATGGCTTCGTCTGGATTGATGTGGCGCAAGGGCAGGCGGCCAAACATGCGCGCAATAAGGCGCGAAACGAGCGGCATACGGCTGGCGCCGCCTACCAGCACGATTTCGTTGAGCTGCTCGGGCTGCAGCCGCGCGTCGCGCAGGGCGCGCTCCAGTGGTGCGCGCATGCGCTGCATCAACGGTTCGGCCAGTTGCAGGAAGCGATCCTGGTCGATTTCCCAATGAATGGTGCGCTCTCCGACCAGGCAGTCGATGCGCTGTTCGGGTTGCTGGCTCAGGGTGCGCTTGAGTACTTCAAGACGGCGACGCAACAAGCCGCGTTCAACGGGTGAGAAATCTCCGGTGTGCAGCTTGAGATCGGAAAGGCAGGCATTTTCCAGCACGTCGAGAAAATCTTCGCCGCCCAGATAATTGTCGCCGGCACTGGCATGCACTTCGACGACGCCTTCGAAGGTCTCCAGCACCGACACGTCGAAGGTGCCGCCGCCAAGATCGAAGACCAGAAAGCGGCTGCCCTCCGGTTTGGCTTCCAGGCCGTAGGCCAGGGCAGCGGCGGTGGGCTCGTTGATCAGACGCTCCACTTTGATGCCGGCCAGTTCGCCCGCTGCACGCGTGGCTTTGCGCTGTGCGTCGGAAAAGTAGGCCGGCACGCTTATTACGGCTTCTTCCACTTTTTCGCCGAGCGCGGCTTCAGCGTCGGCGATCAATGACCGCAGCACCAGTGCCGACAGTTCCTCCGGGCGAAACATGCGGCGGCCGAGTTCTGTTTCGCGCGATGTACCCATCCAGCGCTTGAAGGTGGCGACCGTGCTTTGGGGATGGCTGATCAGGCGGTCTCGCGCCGCTTCGCCGACGATCATATGGCCGTCGTCGTCCAAACTGACGACCGACGGCGTGAGCAACTCACCCAGCGCGTTGGGAAATAATTTCGGGCCGTCGTCGCTGAAATAGCCGATCAGCGAGTGCGTCGTGCCCAGGTCAATGCCAACGATCATAAGTTGTTCCCCCTGTCTTGCATCCGTGGCCATCCGGCCAGTGTTTGCTACATCCGGAATACGCCATAACGTTGCGGCTCGATCGGCGCGTTCAGCGAGGCTGAAATCGCCAGGCCCAGCACACGGCGTGTATCGGCCGGATCGATGATGCCATCGTCCCACAGCCGGGCCGTGGCGTAGTAGGGGTGCCCCTGGCGCTCGTATTGCGCGCGGATGGGTGCCTTGAAGGCATCTTCGTCGTCGGCGCTCCACGTCTGGCCGGCGGCCTCCATGCCGTCGCGCTTCACGGTTGCCAACACGCTGGCGGCCTGCTCACCACCCATCACGCTGATGCGCGAGTTCGGCCACATCCACAGGAAGCGTGCGCCGTAAGCACGTCCACACATCGCATAATTGCCGGCGCCAAAGCTGCCGCCGATCACCACGGTGAATTTGGGCACGTGCGAGCACGCGACTGCGGTAACCATCTTCGCGCCGTCTTTTGCGATGCCGGCGTTCTCGTATTTCTTGCCGACCATGAAGCCGGTGATGTTCTGCAGGAATACCAGCGGCACGTTGCGCTGGTTGCATAGCTCGATGAAATGCGCGCCCTTGAGCGCGGATTCGGAAAACAGAATGCCGTTGTTGGCGATGATGCCAACGGGATATCCGTAGATGTGCGCGAAGCCGCACACCAGCGTCTTGCCATAGCGCGCCTTGAACTCGTGGAATTCCGAGCCGTCGACGATACGCGCGATCACCTCGCGGATGTCGAATGGACGGCGCGTGTCCTGGGGAATCACGCCGTAAAGTTCTTCCGCTGCGTAACGCGGTTCTGCAGGCGCCTTCACCGCAAGCGGCATCGGCTTGCTGCGGTTGAGGCTGGCAACGATGTCGCGCGCGATCGACAGCGCATGCGCATCGTTCTCCGCAAAATGATCTGCTACGCCCGACGTGGAGGTATGGACGTCCGCGCCGCCAAGCGCTTCGGCATCCACCACTTCGCCGGTGGCGGCCTTCACCAGCGGTGGGCCGCCGAGAAAGATCGTGCCTTGTTCGCGCACGATGATGGTTTCATCGCTCATCGCCGGCACGTAAGCGCCACCTGCGGTGCACGAACCCATCACCACCGCGATCTGCGGAATGCCTAGCCCCGACATGCGTGCCTGGTTATAGAAAATGCGGCCGAAATGTTCCTTGTCCGGAAAGACCTCATCCTGCATCGGCAAAAAGGCGCCGCCGGAGTCGACCAGGTAGACGCAGGGCAGGCGATTCTCCAGCGCAACCTCCTGCGCACGCAGGTGCTTCTTTACCGTCATCGGAAAGTAAGTGCCGCCTTTGACGGTGGCATCGTTGGCGACTACCACCACCTCCATGCCATGCACGTGGCCGATGCCCGTGATGATGCCGGCAGCCGGCGCCGCATCGTCGTACATGCCGTGCGCGGCGAGCGGTGAGAGCTCCAGGAATGGCGAACCCGGATCGAGCAGGGCGCGGATGCGTTCGCGCGGCAGCAACTTGCCGCGTGCGGTGTGCTTGTCGCGTGCCTTGGCGCCACCGCCCTCTGCTGTGCGCGCAAGCTGGTGATGCAGGTCATCGACCAGTGCGCGCAGGTTCGCGCTACTGGCCTGGAAATCGGAAGAGCGGGGATCGATCTGCGAGGTAAGGACGCTCATGTGTCGCCAGACTCATCGGGTCAAACCACAGATGATAGCGGCTGGCGGCCCAGGCATAAAAAAACCGGCCGCCAGATGGCGGCCGGTTTGGTGGAGCTTGAAGCGAAGGATCAGTTGCCCTTCTTGGTGGCGTCCTTCGCAGCGGTCGCGGCCGACTTGGCTGCGTCGGCGGCCTTGTCGGCAGCCTGCGAAGCGTCAGCAGCGGCGCTCTTCATCGCATCGCCGGCAGCCGGAGCGGCGGCAGCGGTGGAAGCCGGAGCGGCAGCCGGGGCCGCAGCGGTGGAAGCCGGAGCAGCAGCCGGGGTAGCCGGAGCAGCAGCGGTGGAAGCAGCAGCGGCCTTCTGAGCCTGGTCAGCAGCCTGCGTAGCTGCTTGCTGGGCCTGGTCAGCCGACTTCTGTGCGTCCTGCGCGCCTTCCTGTGCGCCGTTGCTGCAAGCCGCCAGCAGCGCGACGAGCGCAGAGGCGAGAAGGGTACGCGTGAACTTCATGATGGATCTCCTTAGCCGTGGAATGCCAATTGGCGGATTATTAATAGCGCTTTCACGTTAACGGCGCTACCGGTTTTTACTAACAACTTTTATGCCGCATTAAACCAGCCGGGGTCGACACCCCGGCCGGCAGTACAAAAAGTAGGACTTAATCCAGACGCTCCACCGCCATGGCGGTGGCTTCGCCGCCACCGATGCAGAGGGCGGCTACGCCACGACGCAAGCCACGGGTTTTCAAGGCATTGAGCAGGGTCACCACGATGCGCGCACCGCTGGCGCCGATCGGATGGCCAAGTGCGCAGGCACCGCCATTGACGTTGAGCTTGTCGTGCGGAATGCCCAGCTCGCGCATCGGTGCCATGGCCACCACGGCGAAGGCTTCGTTGACTTCGAACAGGTCGACGTCGCTCGCCTTCCAGCCGGCCTTCTCAAGCACCTTGCTGATCGCACCCACCGGTGCGGTGGTAAACCATTCCGGCTCCTGCGAATGCGTCGCGTGGGCGACGATGCGGGCCAACGGCTTCACGCCACGTGCCTTGGCGTCATCGGCCGACAACAGGATCAGTGCCGCCGCACCGTCGGAAATGCTGGACGAACTGGCGGCGGTAATCGTGCCATTCTCCTTGCGGAAAGCGGGCTTGAGCGAAGGCACCTTGCTGATGTCCGAACGGCTGGGCTGCTCGTCGGTATCGATCTGTACGTCACCCTTCTTGCCGGGCACGGTCACCGGAACGATTTCGCCGGCGAAGGCGCCGGCAGCCTGCGCCGCCTGCGAGCGTTTGACCGATTCGATGGCAAAGGCGTCCTGCTCTTCGCGGCTGAAGTGGTACTTGTCGGCGCACAGTTCGCCGAACACGCCCATGGCCTTGCCGTCGTAGGGGTTGGTCAGGCCGTCCCAGGCCATGTGATCGACCAGCTTGCCTTCGCCGTAACGGATGCCGCCGCGGGCGTTGACCAGGTGCGGGGCGTTGGTCATCGATTCCATGCCGCCGGCCACGACCACGCTGGCCGAACCGGCCTTGATCAGGTCATGGCCCAGCATGATCGCCTTCATGCCCGAACCGCATACCTTGTTGATGGTGGTGCAGCCAACGGCCGGGGTCAGGCCGGCATTCAGGGCAGCCTGGCGGGCGGGCGCCTGGCCGAGGTTGGCCGGCAGCACGCAACCCATGATCACTTCGCTCACATCGGTGGCGGCAATGCCGGACTGTTCGAGTGCGGCGCGGATAGCCGTAGCGCCGAGGGTGGGAGAGGGGACGCCAGTGAACTGGCCGAGAAACGAGCCGATGGCAGTGCGCTTGGCGGCGGCGATGACGATATCCGACATGGGGGTCTCCAGGGGAGCTTTAGGCGCGTCGCGCCGAGGAAGGAATTTGCGAATTATCGCAGTCCTCACTGCTTAGCAGCAAATTTTTCGATTCCGTGAGAAATCGCGCACACGCGCCTCTCGCAAACTTACAAATCAAGCGAATAAGCTATGGGGAAATATCGCTATTGGGAGTGGCGGTATTCCGAAGTTGTTTGGGGACAAAACTCTGTGTGAGGAATGTATGGCAACTGGGACGCAGGCGTGGCGCCGCCGTGAAATCGCGCTATTGATCAGTCTTGCAGTGGGCTTGAGCGGTTGCGGCGGCGGAGGCGGCAACAGCAACGTAAGAGGGGCGTCAGCGGCACCCACGCCGACACCGACGCCTTCGCCCGCACCATCACCTTCGCCGAGTTCGAATGTTCCGACGCCGCCGATTGACGCGCAGCTGTCGTTGACCAATACCTATGCGGCGCATAACCAGGGCTACACCGGCGCGGGTGTCACCATTGGCGTGGTCGATAGCGGGATCAATCCCAGCAACGCGGCATTGGTTGGGCGTGTCGGGACGGAATACATCGATGTCGATCCTTCCACCAACAACGTCAACATCCCGGACGTGGTTGGGCATGGCACCTGGGTATCGCAAATCGCGGCAGGCACTTCCTTTGCGCAATTTGCAGGTGGCATTGCGCCAGGCGCCTCGCTGGTGTCGGCGCGCATCATCGATGACAGCGCGCCGGATGATAACGGCTCTACCCCGCCTGCCCAGGTAACCGGGTCCGATGCCACGCCATTGGGCCAGGTGAATCAGCAACTGATCACTTCCGGCGTGCAGATCATGAACAACTCCTGGGGCGGTATTTCCTGGAGTTCCAGTGATACGGCGACGACAACGGCGTTCGATCAGGCGTATGCGCCTTTTGTCGAACAGCACAATGGTTTGGTGGTGTTTGCTGCCGGCAATGATTCGCAAGCCAATCCGAGCACGATTGCTTCGCTGCCGACCGTGGCGAACGATGCGAACCTGCAGAAGGGCTGGCTGGTTGCAGTGGCGTTGAACAGCAACAGCCCAACGCAGTTGGACAGCTATTCGAACAAGTGCGGCATTGCATACGCCTACTGCCTTGCCGCGCCGGGCGATGTGATTGTGCTGGACAAGAACACCACGACCAGTACGACCAATCCTACCTACTACATTGTGGAAGGCACTTCGTTTGCGGCACCGGCCGTATCCGGCGCGGCAGCGCTGGTATGGCAGGCTTATCCGTATTTTTCCAATTATCTGGTACAGCAAACGTTATTGGGCACAGCCACGCCATTGGGCGGTTCGCAGCCGAACACCACCTTTGGCTGGGGTGTGTTGAACGTGGGTGCCGCGGTAAACGGGCCGGAGCAGTTTGCTTGGGGTGATGTCGAGGTTGGCTTCAACGGCAGTTCGAGCTGGAACAATCCCATTTCCGGCGCGGGCGGTTTGATCATGGATGGGCCGGGTACGCTCAACCTGACTAAAGCCTCCACGTATCTTGGCAATACGACGGTCAACGGCGGCACGTTGAACGCGGTATCGCTGCTGTCTGGTTCAACTTCCGCAGTTACTGTAAACAACGGTACGCTCAACGCTGGATCGACATTCGCGGGCAGCACGGTAGTGAATGGCGGCAGCTTGAATGCCACCACATCGGTAGGAGTGAACACAGGCATCGAGGTGACTGGCGGCAGTTTGAATTCGCCGCAAGTAACAGCGAATCTCACTACGGTGAATGGAGGTACGTTGAATACCACCTCGCTGGTCTCGAGCGTCAATATCGGGTCCGGGGGAACGCTGGCATTCACGGGAAGTTCCGGCAGTCTTATTCCGCTCATTTCCGGCAATGTCACGAGCCAAGGCACGGTGGTGGTCGGTAGCACCAACCTCAGCATGACGGGCAATTACACCCAGAACGGCGGCCGTCTGGCGGTGCCGCTGGGATCCGCCATGCAGGTGACCGGCAGTGTCACGCTGCAAAATAGTCCGCAGTTGTACGTATATGGCGCCGATTCGGGTTATGTCGTCAGCTCGCACACCGTCGTGCTATCGGCCACACAAGGTTTTAGCGGTGCCTTCAATTCCACAGTGGGCACGCCTTCTTCCGTAACCTTGCAAGCGTCTATTGGTTATGACGCCAACACCGACGCCTACTTGAACGTACAGCAGGTCAATCTTCAAAAAATTACGGGCCTGCCTTATTCCGCGGCCACGTATGCGGCAGCTGGGCAAGTGCAAAGTGCTTTCAATGCCATCAACAGTGCGATACAGAGCGGCGCTCAACCTTTGCCGAGCAGCTTTGTCAGCGGCGCCGCGGCGATCCAACAGTCGCAGACCACGGCCGCGTTGCAGCAATCCTTGAACAGCCTCTCCGGCCAGATGTATGCAGCCAGCGCTGCGATGACCTTCGAAGCCATCGATGCCGACACGCGTGCACTGTCCGATCGTTTCGACAGCTTGCTCGACAACCCCCAGGCCCTCGACCGCAAGCAGGATTTCCAGAGCTGGTCGCAGAACCTGGGCTACCAGGGCAACTTCTCGCGCAGTGGCTATGATGGTCTGGGCTTCCAGCTCAACGGCAGCATGGTGGGTGGCGATCGCATGCTCGGCAATGGCACCGTACTGGGTTATGCCATCAGCCACAGCCAGGGCCTGGGCAACTTGCAGCAAAGCGCCGATCAAGGTTACAGCCGTGCGCTGGAAGGCATGCTCTATGGCGGCATCGTGCAGGGTAACTGGTACGCGATGGGCCGTTTTGGGGTGGGTAGCGATTGGCAGAACACACGTCGCGAATTGTTGCTCGGCAATCAAACTGCCGGCGTGGGCAGTTTCAGCAACGGCAGCTACGACGTGGCGTATAGCGAAAGCGGCTATCGCTTCAACGCGGGGAAATGGAAGTTCACGCCGTACGCCAATCTGCAATACGCATACGTCGAGCGCGATGGCTTCAACGAATTGGGTGGCGATGGTTTCGGCCTGAACTCCAGTTCGCAGACGATCCAGCGTTGGCAGGCGGGTATCGGCTTCCGCGGTTCGCGTGAGTGGAAGCTGCCTGATGGCAGCAGCCTCAACCTGCAAGGCCACTTCCTCTGGCAGGATGCGTTTGCCACGCACGGCGTGGTACCGACTGCCAGCTTCGCAGCCTTGCAGCAGTTCATGCCGGTCAATGGTATTGGTTTGTCGCGCTACGGCAGCATTGCGGGTGTGTCGTTGAATTGGCGTTTCTCGGCGCGTTCGCAATTGTCGTTGGGTGCCGACCAATACAACGCGCAGCGTGAGCACGCAACGATGGGGACGGTGAATTACAGCTTGATGTTTTGATCCATCGTAGCCATGAACGCCCCCTGCTCTACATGTGGCAGGGGGTGAATCTTGCGACCAGCGTAGGTTGGGGTGCAAACCCCAACGTCACGCTGCATGGGAATGACGAGCGTTGGGGTTTGCACCCCAACCTACGTGTGGGCGATATCACTCACGCCCGTGAAACAATTCGCGGCCAATCAACATCCGCCGAATTTCATTCGTACCTGCGCCGATCTCATACAGCTTCGCATCACGCAGCAAGCGACCGGTCGGATATTCATTGATATACCCGTTGCCACCCAGTGTCTGGATCGCTTCCAGCGCCACCTGCACCGCATTCTGCGACGCGTTGAGCAAGCACGCCGCCGGATCGATGCGCGACTTCACGCCAGCATCGAATTTCTGCGCCACCATGTAGGCGAAACCACGCGAGCTCTGTAGCTTGGTGTACATATCGGCAATCTTCGCCTGCATCACACCAAAAGTACCGATGGGCGCATTGAACTGTTTGCGCTCGCGTGCGTAGGGCAGGGCGATATCCAGCGCGGCTTGCATCAAACCGATCGGGCCGCCGGAAAGCACCAGGCGCTCGGTATCCAGGCCGCTCATCAGCACGCGCACGCCTTCGTTCACTTCGCCCACGATGTTCTCGACGGGAATCTCGCAATTGTCGAACACCAGCTCGCAGGTGTTGGAGCCACGCATGCCAAGCTTGTCCAGCTTCTGCGCCGTGCTGAAACCCTTCATGCCTTTTTCAACGATAAAGGCGGTCATGCAGCGACTGCCGGCGATACGCGGCGCAGTACGCATATAGACCAGCAGCACATCCGCATCGGGGCCGTTGGTAATCCACATCTTGGAACCGTTGGCCACGAACACATCGCCGTGCTGCTCGGCGCGGCAGGTCATCGAGCCCACCACGTCGGAACCGGCACCCGGCTCGCTCATCGCCAGTGCACCGACGTATTCACCGGTGCACAGCTTGGGAATGTATTTACGGCGTTGCGATTCATTGCCGTTATGGAAAATATTTTGCACACATAGGTTGGAATGGGCGCCGTAAGAAAGGCCTACCGAACCGGATGCGCGGGAGATTTCCTCCATCGCCACCATGTGAGCCAGAAAGCCCATGCCGCTGCCGCCGTATTCCTCCGGCACGGTCACGCCGAGCAGCCCCATGTCACCCAACTTGCGCCACAAATCATGCGGAAACAGATTCTCGCGATCAACATGGTCCGCGCGCGGTGCGATCTCCTTTTCCGCGAAGGCAGACACGCTTTCGCGCAGCAGATCGATCTCTTCACCGAGCGGGAACGGACGCATGAGGAACTCCTGGGAGGGGATTTGGAGGCCAGGAATTGTAGCGCAGGGGTCTTTTCAGTCTCTGACGCGGCGCAACGTAGGTTGGGGTTTGCACCCTGAGATATCCCCACGTTTTTTGCGTTGTCCAAGCGGAAAAGTTGGAGTTCAGATCAATGTTGTTTCAGAGCGAACCGTCATTCCGGCGAAGGCCGGCACGCGGGGAGAGCACATGGATGTGCTCGGCTTTGAGGAGCGAGGAATCCATGCTTCGCACTGGCGATGGATTCCGGCCTTCGCCGGAATGACGACTGGCTTCGAAACAAACTTCATGTAAACCCAGGACTTCTCCGGCATAACGGGCAAAAAAGGTGGGGATATCTCAGGGTTTGCACCCCAACCTACGAGATGGCGGTTATTGCTGCACTTTTACCAGCTTGCCCTTCATGATCACGCCAGACATGAGAAAGCCGACGTGGCATTCGTATTTCTCGTTATCACGATATTCGCTGCCGTAATCGCTGACGATACCAACTACCGCATTGGCGCCGGCCGCCTTGGCCTGATCCTGCAACGCAATCAACGCCGACTGCAGTGCCCAGTCGCAGGTTTTCTGGTCCGCTTTGCCGAAGGCATTGGTCTTGCGGTTGACGCTGACATCGCTGTTGATCACCGTCACCTGGCCCTGTGGGTCATTCCCGGCCAGATAGAACTTCACCGTGCCGTCCAGCTTGCCGGATTGCGTCGCTTCGGCGACAGCATTGGCGAACGGAAAATGCACGATCTTGTCTCCGGCGTAGGACAAACCGGGTACACACACCAACGCAATGGCAACAAGCACATTTGCTTTCATATCCCCATTCCCCCTTGATGGATGCTGTCTCAGCACAACCCGCCATTCACCGCGAGCACTTGCCGCGTGATGTAGGCCGCCTCCGGGCTCATCAGAAACTGCACCGCGGCAGCCACTTCATCGGCGGTGCCCGCACGTTGCATCGGTATCGCTTTTAAAATCTCTTCCAGCGGCAGGTCGTCGCTGGTCATATCCGTGTCGATCAGCCCCGGTGCTACGCAGTTGACGGTGATCTTGCGTTTGGCCAATTCCACCGCCAGTGCTTTCGCCGCACCGATCACACCAGCTTTGGACGCGCTGTAGTTCACCTGGCCGCGATTGCCGATCAAGCCCGATACAGACGTGATGCATACAATGCGTCCCGCCTGACGGCGGCGGATCATCGGCATGATGATCGGGTGCAAGACGTTGTAGAAACCGTCAAGATTGGTGCGCAGCACCTGGTCCCAATCCTCATCGGAAAGCGCTGGGAACGCGCCATCCCGCGTAAGCCCTGCATTGCATACCACGCCATAGTAAGCGCCATGCACCTCGACGTCCGCTTCCAGCGCAGCCACGCAAGCTATGCGATCGGCCACGTCGAATTGCAAAATGCGTACGGCTCGACCCAGCGCCTGAATCGCGGTACTCACCTGCTCGGCTTCGCCGCGGCGGCTACGGCAATGCAGAACGATGTCGTAGCCTGCCTGCGCCAACCGCAAGGCAATCGCGCGACCGATGCCGCGGCTGGAACCTGTCACCAACACTGAGTCAGCCATGCGGCGGCTCCCCGGATTCCTGTTTGTAAAATGCATCCGCATCGGGCGGACAGAACACATTCAAGCGTGCTTCGGCGTGCACGCCCGGGCCTTCGATACGGCAGTGGAAGACACCCATGCCTTGTTCGTCATGAAACTCTCGCACCGCTTCCACGCGCAGTGGCGTGCCTGCAGAAAAAGCATCGACGTTGCACGCATAGTGCCGCGTGCCAAGCAGAAAACCCAATGTCACCGGCCGTTTTTCCACACGCGCGCAACAGCCGGCCCAGGCAGCAATGGCTTGCGCCATCAATTCCACGCCTGCCCACGAGGGCATGCTGCCGTCGTCGTCCACAAATAAACCGCCGGGCTTGATCGTGCGCGTGCATACGATGCGTTCGCTTTCTGCTTCCACGATATCGTCCAGCAGAATCATCTCGCCGGCATGCGGCACGACCTCAGCCATCGGCCAATGCATCATGCGGGGTCTCCCAAAATCAACGCCGCATTGTTGCCGCCGAAAGCAAAGGAGTTGCTCATCAAATAACGACGCCCTCCGGCAGGCAGGTGATTGCCGGCGCGGGTGAAATGCAACGCCGGCAACGCAGGGTCGGCTTCGCCATCCCATACGTGCGGCGGCAGGCGGCGTTCGGTTTGCGCGTCGGTCAAGCTGAGCCAGCAGAAGGCCGCCTCCAGCGCACCTGCTGCGGCAAGCGTGTGGCCGGTCAGCGATTTGGTTGACGAACATGGCACGGCGTTGCCGAACATGCTGGCTACGGCCTGACTTTCCATACTGTCGTTATGCTCGGTAGCCGTGCCATGCAAGTTGACGTAATCGATCTGCGCAGCGTCCAGCCCGGCGTTGAGCAAGGCATCGTGCATGGCTTTACGTGCACCGGTTCCTTGCGGATCGGGTGAGGACATGTGGTACGCATCGGAACTCGCTCCGCCACCCAGCAACTGTACCGGGCCGGCTTCGCGCGTCATCAGGAACAACGCCGCCGCTTCGCCGATATTGATGCCACGACGGTGTTTGGAGAACGGATCGCAGCGCTGCAGATCGACCGCTTCCAATGCATGGAAGCCGTTGATCGCCAGGCGGCACAGCGTATCCACGCCACCGCATAGCACGGCGTCGCACAGGCCCATGCGCAGCAGGCGTCGTGCGCTCATCAGTGCCCGTGCGCCCGACGTGCACGCGGTCGAAATGCCGTAGCACGGTCCTGACAGTTCCAGCCATTCGGCCAGAAATTCCGCCGGTGCACCGAGTTCCTGATGCGAATAGTGATAGTCGGCAGGCCAGGCGCCATCGCGCCGATAAGCGGCGATGCCGTGGGTAGCTTCCTCGATACCGGTGGTGCTGGTGCCGAGCACGACGCCGATACGTGCCTGGCCATAACGGGTGATGGCGGCGCGAATGTCGGCTTCGATTTCCAACGCTGCGGCGAGCAGCAGGCGATTGTTGCGGTTGTCGCGATGGCGCAGTGCGTCAGGTACGGGAGGCAGTTCCGCCTGCACGCTGCCCAGCGGCGGCTCGTGATTTGGAATCCAACCGCGTCCGGGTCGGATACCGTTGTCGTTGCCGGCAAACAAGGCTTCGGCAACGGCGGCTTTGCCGGCGCCGAGGTTGCAGATGATGCCGAGGGCGTTGAGGTAGGTGTTGTTCATGCTAGGTACCCATCTTCGCCACGAATAGCCCCCTCCCCTGCAAGCAGGGGAGGGGGCAAGGAGCTCGGGAAGAATGAAAACGCCTCATGCCACCGGCTTCCTCGCCGCCACATTCACCAGCGTCTCTTCACGCTGGCCCGGCGGAGGCGGCGACTTCAATCCCCAGCGCTCCAACAAGCCAAAATCCTTCGACCGGCTCCACCACAAATAAGGGAACGACACATTCCGCGCCTCGAATTCGAAGCCCTGCCAGCGCAGCATCTCCAGATATTCCTCCGCACTCTTCTGCACCTCCATCGGATGCCGGAAGAACCAGCGGATCACCCAAGTGTCGATGTACGCCTTGGTCGATTCCGCAAACAACAGCCAGCCGCCCGGTTTCAGCACGCGCCAAAACTCGGCCAGTGCACGCTCCTGTTCCACCAGATGATGAAATGTTTGGTGGCAGAACACGACGTCGGCGCTCTGGTCCGGCAGCGGCATCGTTGCGCAATCGGCCGCATGCAGTTCGATCGATATGCCTTCGCGTTCCGCTTCTGCTTGCGCAAGGGTGAGGCTGTGCGGATCGGCATCCAGACCCATCATGCGGATGGGCTGGAATGTATCGCGCAACAAGCGCAACGACTTGCCCTGGCCGCAGCCGGCATCCAACAGCGTGCCACCTTGCGGCAGCGGCTCGCCGATCAAGCGTTTCAGGTCGTTGATCGCGACACGCAGCACGTGATGCTGCCACGTGTGGGTGCGCAAGAAGTGGAAGCCGATGCGGGTTTCTTCGACGTAAGTTGGGCTGGCGTAATTCATGATGCGATGGAAGATGAGTGTTGCGGGCCATGGCGCAGTCGCTGTTCGACCGCATCAATAAAGACTCTGGGTGATTCAAGTTGCATCTCGCCATTGGCGATATTCACGGCCACCTGCACGCTGCTTGCGCGCGTCACGCGCTGCCCGGTGGCGGCATCCCGAATCAGATAATGAATCAATAAACGGTTCTGCCATTCAATCAGGTCAGCACGCACCACCAGCCGTTGACCGAAGCGAGCTGCCTGCACATAGCGCAATTGCAGATCGATCACCGGCCATGCATAGCCGGATTCCTTCATCTGCACGTAGTTGTGGCCGATGTCGTCGAGCAGCGCGCAGCGCGCCACTTCCAGATATTTCACATAATGCCCGTGCCATACCACGTCCATCGAATCGACGTCGTAGAACGGCACGAGAATATCCACGTCGGTATGCAGAACGCCGCTAGTGCGCATCGGCGGTCTCCTTATGCGATGGCAGTTCCACCGGCTGCCAATAGGCGTAGAAGTTGAACCATTGCTGGGGCGCGATCAAGCACTGCCCGGCCAGATGATCCGCATAGCGCTGCACCCATTCATGGATGGCCGCGTCGCGACGGCCGCGCTCCCACTGCGCGCTTTCGAGAAAGGCATCGAGATAGATACGATAGCGGCCTTCCACCTTTAGGCAGCACAAGAGGTTCACCGGGCAACGCAGCAGACCGGCCATCAGCCACGGACCTTGCGGAAATGCCGCCGTGTGGCCGAGAAAATCCACCGTCACCTGACGTCCATCGTTGAGCGGCACGCGATCGCCGGCAATCGCCAGCCATTCACCCCGTTCCAGGCGCTGCGACAAGTCCATCATCATCGCCGTGTCCAGTTCACTCACCTGTATCAGCCGCATGCTGCGATCGCCGGCTTCGCCCAGCAGGCGATTGAACTGGGCCACATGGCGGTTGTGCACCAGCACGTTCAGCGGCACCTGTTCGCTTAGTTCCGCCATGGCGCGGCATACGTCGGGATTACCCAAGTGCGTGACCACCAGCATCTCGCCGCGTCCACCTTGCCGGCTGCGCAGCAGGCGCGGGCGTACACCTGAAGGATCGATCAATTGCACTTGCTCGAAGCGAAGGCGCCCACGCCATACGTCAAGCCGGTCGAGCAGGTTGTCGGCGAAGGCGATGAATTGCTGGAACACACGCCCCGGCGTCGGCTTCAACGCCGGGTTGCCGCTCCACTCCGACAGGTAGGTTTGATACTGGCGGATATTGCGCCGCGCCGTGCGCGCCGAAGCAAAGAAATACAGCACAATCAGATACAGCACCGGCGCCAGCAAGCGGCGGCCGAACACGCGCACGCTGAAGGCGGTGAGCCGCATCAGCACGAAGCTTCCGCGCTCCTTGTAGGCCGACCAGTGACGATCCTGCACCACTTGCTCGCTCATGTTTCGGCGCTCCATGCCAGTCGGCCAGAAGAATAGGCCTTGTCGCCATCGCGATAGGCAAAGTGCAATGTTTGCCGTCCCGTGTCGTAGCGAAGCATCAGCTCCACACGATCGCCAGGGCGCAGCAAGCGCTGGAATTTCAGCGCTTCCATCCGCTTGCAGCGTGCAGGCGTGCCGAAGCGCGGCGTTGCCAGCGCAAGCGCCCAGGCAATCTGCACTACGCCAGGCAATACCGGTGCTTGTGGAAAATGACCCGCGAAATACACAAGGTCGCGCGGCACCAGCAATGCCAGCGTCCACACGCCATCCTGCTGATGCTCGGCCACCACCACCGGGTCACGCACTGTGCTCACGCCACACCTCGCAGGCGTCGCCGCAGCAGCCATTCACCGACGAACAGCGTGCCCATGATGAAGTACACCAGCAGGCCGTTATAAAGCGTCCACCACTTCAGCGGCGCCCATAGCGTCAAGGCGGCAGACATCACGCCATTGAACACGAAGAAGCCCACCCACACCCAGGTGACTTTGCGCGTGTAGGGAATCGCAGCATCCGGCAAATCGGGCTCGCGTACGCGTGCGATCCGTTCGATGATCGGCGGTCCGAATGTCAAGCTGAGGCCGAATGCGCATAGCAGCAGCGCGCTGATCAACGTGGGATACCAACGCAGCAAAGTCGCTTCGCCGCTCAGCGCAAGCAACGCGCAGTAGACCAGGGCGGCCGTCAACATCCAGCGCCCGCCGGGTTGCTTCAGCAGGGCGGGCGCACGAATCAACCAGATCGCCCCCAGCACCAGTGCGAACATCGGCGGCGGCACGCGATCCATGCCGAAATACACCACGAAGGGATAGAGCACCCCTGCTAGTGGTAACAGAATGGAGGTCAGCTTGTTCATGCGCCCTGTTGTGCTTGCACGAACGCAGCAAGCGTGGCGACCGTGGTGAAGTGCTGGCGCGCGTCCTTGGAGTCGGAAGCAATGCGGATGTCGTAGCGTTTCTGCAACGCCAGTGCCAGTTCGAGCGCATCCACCGAATCGAGGCCCAGCCCTTCGCCGAACAGTGGCAGGTCCGGTGGAATATCGGCCACCGTGACATCTTCCAGATTCAGGGTGTCGATGATGAGTTGCGCAATGTCCTCTTGCAGCACGGTCATGGCGAGAGCTCCCTTAAGAATAGTTGGTGTAAATGCGCATTGAGCCGACGCGACGCTATCGGCAGCGGCGCGGAAGCATTGAAAGTTTCCGGTGCGATGTCCTGGCCCACGCGCAGCGTGACGCGTACGCGCCGTTCCGGAATGCGGTACCACGGTTCGGCCTTGGTCAGTGTGGTGGGGCGCACCGTAATGAAAACGGGTGTGATGACGCGCGCACCGCGCAACGCAATCGCCGCGGCGCCGCGATGAAACACTGGCGCCTGGTTCGGTGCCGTGCGCGTGCCCTCGGGAAACACGATCAGCGTCTGCCCTTCGCGCAAGGCATCGGCTGCCTGCTCGAGCATCTCCGGGCTGCCGTTGTTGCTGATGTATTGCGCCCGCTGCACCGGCCCGCGCGTAAACGGATTACGCCACAGGCTTTGCTTCACGATGCAGTTGGCATGGCGGATGTGCGCGATCAGAAACACCACGTCGATCAGGGACGGATGATTGGCGATGATCATCTGCCCGGGGGAGCCAAGACGCTCCGCGCCAAGGAATTCGTATTCCAGTACCCCACTGCGATACATGAATTGCACATGCAGGTAGAACGCCTTGCTGATCGCGTTGCGTGCACGGCGGAGGCGCGTGATCGCATCACCCGGCAGCAGGCCGAGCAGCGGCAGAACAATGAGCCGCAGCACCAGGCCGCCGAAGCCGAACAACACGAAGCTCGCACCGGTGGCCAGCAACCGCCAGAGATAATTGGCGCTGTTGGCGCGGCTTACGGAATGCGTTGCCAGATCCATCGACGTGTCTTCCATGGGTGTTCGAGTGTGTCATCGCCCGCATGCAGCGCGCGCACGAAATCCAAGGCGTGCGGCCAGGCAGCGGGTGTGGACGTCCCCTGATGTGATTCCAGGCGCAACTGCCAGCCTCGGCCGGCATGCGCTTCGATTCCCCCAACTCTTAGCGCCACAGCATACGAAAACGGCACGTCATCGATCCAGCCGTCGTAGGCGGCGGGCGGTCGTTCCTCGGCGATCACGACCAGCACGGCCGGGGCGCCGTCGCTGAGCAGCGCCGCAGCTTCTACCATCGCGTGCTCGAACGTATCCGCTTCACCGGCAATCGCCACCGACTCGCCATGCTGTCCGCGCAGGATGGACCACTGGCCGGCGATCGCATTGTGTACCGACAAGCCGAACTGGGTTGGCGAAAGTGGTTGCTGGTCGGCTACTTCGCTGAGCAGCGCGAAGGTGCGTGGCGTTTCACCATGGCGAGAGGCGAAGACGAAGGGCAGTTGTTCCTGCTCACCGCAGAGTGGCCACGCGACATGCATGGTCATGCGCGCCAGGCGGCTGAGGCGGCGGCGTTGCATGGGGGGCAGGAAATCGCAGCTGGGTTGTTCGTTGTTATCGGGCAGGTGCGTGGGGTGATGGGCCCAGGCTTGCCAGGCTTCGTCGGTGTCGAGGGTGGGAGCCCAGGCGCGGAGTTGGTGGATGTGGAATTCCATCAGATCACCGATCGCGCCAATCCGACCTTACCGTCATTCCGGCGAAAGCCGGAATCCAGTCGAACATGATGTGCGAAGCACACAACATAAAAAGGTGTTGTGTGCTTCGCACGGCGTATTAGTACTGGATTCCGGCTTTCGCCGGAATGACGGTAAGGGGCATTGGAGGTCATCGCGCGCATCAACTCAACGCCCTGAACACCAACGACGTATTAATCCCCCCGAACGCGAAGTTGTTATTCATCACATACTCCGCACTCATCGCCCGCCCGCCATTCACGATGTAATCCAGCTCCGCACACGCCGCATCCGGCTCGACGAGATTGATCGTTGGCGCAAACCACCCATCGCGCATCATCTGCACCGCCCACCACGATTCCAGCGCGCCGCACGCCCCCAGCGTATGTCCGACATAACTCTTCATCGAGCTGACCGGTACACGCTTGCCGAGCACCTGTGCCGTCGCATGGCTTTCCGCGACGTCGCCGCGATCGGTCGCGGTGCCATGTGCGCTGACATAGCCGATCGCATCCGGGGAAAGCCGTGCATCCTGCAAAGCCAGCTGCATCGCCGTCGCCATCGTTTCACTGGTGGGCTGCGTGATGTGGTTGCCGTCGGAGTTGCAGCCAAAGCCCACAATCTCCGCATAGATGCGCGCGCCACGTGCGCGGGCGTGTTCGTAATCCTCCAGCACCAGCGTCGCGGCGCCTTCACCGACGACCAGGCCGTCACGCGAGGTGTCGAACGGACGCGGCGTCAGCGCTGCATCGTCGTTGCGCGTGCTGGTGGCAAACAGCGTGTCGAACACCGCCACGCCTGGGCCGGAGAGTTCTTCTGCGCCACCGCACAGCATCAGCTTCTGCTTGCCTTGCTGGATGGTTTCGTAACCGTAGCCGATCGCCTGGCTGCCCGACGTGCAGGCGCTGGACGTCGGCAGGATGCGTCCCTTCAAGCCAAAGAACACGCCGACGTTCACCGCTGTGGTATGCGCCATCATCTGCACATAGCTGGTGGCGGTCACGCCCTGCATGGAACCGGTTTCCAGCATGCGCCCCATCACGCGCACCGGTTCCACGCTGCCGCCGGATGAACCATAAGCCACGCCCATGCGACCGTCACTGATGCTGGGATCATCGAGCAAGCCGGCATCGCGCAGCGCGCGCTCGCTGGCCGCCACCGCCAGCTGCGCCACGCGGCCCATCGAACGCAAGTGCTTGCGCGGCCAATCGGGTATCTGGAAATCGTCCACCGGACAGCCCAGCCGGCTGTTCAAGGATTCATAGAAATCCCACTCAGGCATCCGGCGTACGGCGTTGCGGCCTTGGCGCAAACGCGTCTGGATCTGCGGCCAATCGTGTCCTAGCGGCGTAATGCCGCCCATGCCGGTAATAACGACGCGCTTCATGGGCCAGTGCTCCATGCAAAAAATAAATTCATGTGGATGATGCCCTTGGTGCGGTGCTGGCGGGCACCAGCACCGCAGTGAAACCAATGCCAAGCAAAAGAGTAAGGCCGAAATCTTGCAATGCAGGCATCGAACTCCACGCCAGCAGGCCGAACGAGAGCAAGGCCGTGATGGCGGAGAGCAATACGCTGGCATACATCGCCCCTGGGCGATGCGTCACATGCGGTTCGCCTTCGCGCAGAAACACCGCGTAATTCGCGCCCACACCGAGCACCAGCATCAAGGCCATCCAGTGGAACAGCGTTAGCGGATGATGCAGATAGCCGAGCATTGCCAACGTAAAGCCGATACCCAGCACCGGCGGCGCCAGCACGCGCGGCACGCTGCGCCAGCCATAGCGCCAACCGAACACCGGCACGATCAAGAGCACGGCAGCGAGCAGCCACACGCTTGCATAGCGTCGATAACGGCCGAACAGGTCGGACACGCCGGCCGCCTTATCCACCAGCGTGACACCAGGCAGATTCGCTGCAGCCTGTTTCAGCAGTGCGCTGGCGGCATCGCCTTGTGGCAGCACCAGCGATGCTGCGCCGTGTGCTGCCGCATCACCCATCCAGAGATAACGGAAGGGTACAGCGAGCGGTGTTTTCAGCCAGTCCTGCAAGCTCAGCGGCGTGCCAGGCCATGCTTGCACGTAGCGATCGATATCGGCATCGCGAAAACCGGCATTGTGCAACCACTGGCGCATGCGATCAGGCTGTGCGAACAGCGGCGCCAGCAGAGCCTGGTTGGCGCGCTGGCGCTGCAGTGAAGGCACCATGCCGGCCACGCCAACCCAGCCTTGCAACTGCCCGGCATCAGTCATGGCCTGCAGGCGTTGCTCCAGCGCTTCCTCGCGTTGCAGGACCTGTTCCTGATCCTCGCCTTGCACCAGGTAGAACTGCGTGCTGTTACCAAGACCGGTGATATCGCGAATCTGCTTTTCTTGGGCGACCAGTGCCGGGGGCGGCGAGATCAGCAGATGCACATCGTCGTCGTGATGCATTTGCACCCAGCCAGGTACAGCCAGAAGCAAGGCCAACGCGGCAAGACCCACGCCGCGCCACCCGGCCGTAAAGCGGGCAACGATGTTTTGCAGTACCAGCGCCGTGCGTACCGAGATGTTGCTTAGCGGCCTGGCCGTTCGTTGCAGCAAGGCCGGCAGCAGGAAGAACACGCTCAAGCAGGCTGCTGCCATGCCCACCATGGCGAAGCACGCCATCTGCCGCAGCGCTGGAAACGGTACCAATCCCAGCAAGGCATAGCCGAGCAGCGAGGTGCCCAAGGCCAGCAGCAGGGCAGGGCGAACCTGATGCAAACCTTGGCGAGGTTCCCACGCGTCGCCGGCGTTCGCGCGAGCTGTGAGGTACTGAATGGAATAGTCCACTGCTTCGCCAAGCAGCGCAGCGCCAAATACCAGGGTCAGCAGGTAAATCTGGCCGAATACCAGCACGCTTACGGCCGTCGCGGTGAGGATGCCGATGGCGGTGGAAAGAAACGCGAGCAACAGCGGGCCAGGCGAGCGGAACACCAGCAGCAACAGTACGGCGATGCCGAGTGTGGAAATCAGGCCCACCCGATGTACGTCGCGTTCGGCGTCGCTACGTGCAAAAGCGGCATAAAACAAGGCACCGGTGCGCAGTACGCGCGTGCCGGGATGATCGTGTTCGACCGCGTGTTCGGCTTGATCCAATACGTCCAAGGCGCGGTGTTGAATCGCGTCGTCGTAGGAAGATCCGTTGAGTGTCGCCGTCACCCATACGTAACTGCCGTCATCGCGATGCACTGTCAGCAGGTTGTCTTCCGGCAATAGTGGCGAGCGGCTCCACGGTTGTTGCTCCATCCAGTGCTGCAGCCAACCGAACGGGTCATCCTGCAAGCGTGTGCCGACGCTGGTGACAAAGGGTTCGTTGATACGCTGCGCCAATGCCTGTTTCGGATCGTAACCAGGTTGTGCGAGCGACTGGCGGTCCGCATCGGTCAATAAACTGAAGCGATGCGCAAGATAGGGCGTTACCAACTGCTGCAGATCGAATGGCGGCAGCTCGGCCGTGACGGAAGCAAACACTTTGTCCTTTGCCAGCATCTGACCGAGTTCGCGCGCAGCCGCTTTCGCCTGCTCGTCATCGGCATGGCCCACCAGCAGAATCACACGATCGCCATTGGCATGCGCCAGCCGTTGCGCCGCAACGTCAGCCAGCGGATTGCGCTCGGTCGTCGGCAGCATGGCCAGCAAATCCGTTTGAATCGGCGAACGTTCGCGCCCGAACAGCAACCATGCGCCAAGCAGGGCGACCAGCAACGTCGCCACCATAAAGCCTATCGCGCGCAGCTGCAGGTTCCGTTCCGTCATGGCAGACCGAGCGCGTGCTTTTCCTGCGTGCTCAGCGGACCGGCGTCGCGGGTGTCGGTCATCTGGATATCGGTCTGCGTGCTGTCCTGCATGTCGATGCGGATGCGTTGCAGGTACATGCCGCCATCGAGCTGGATGTCCCGCAAAACCTGAGCTACGCGCGATTGCTTGGGCGTAAAGCGCAAGTTCCACTGCGCAGCGATGCCGTTAGCCTGCACATTGAACTGGCGTTCTACCTCATCCAACTGTCCCGTCAGCATCCCTTGCAGCATTTGCGAAATCTGGTTGACGCCGCGTTCATTGCGCACGGCCTGCATGCGGCCATCGGCATCAATGCGCAGGGTGCGCGTGCCGGTGAGCGCCAGGGTTTGCTGATAAGGCTGCTGTACTTGCCAGAGCATGCCGTGGCCAGTGACGAACAGCAGTTGGCCGCTGCTGGTTTGCGGCTGGTTGAGGGCAGGGGTTTGGCGTTGCTGGGTGAAGTTGGCGCGGATGGCGGTGTGTTGGCTTAGCTGATTCACGATGGCATGCAGCAGATCTGAGCTTTGTGCGTGTGCGTTGAAGCAGACGAGCATTAGCGCGGGGACGATACATCTGGCGAATATGTTTAGAAGGCCGTCATTCCCGCGAAGGCGGGAATCCATGTTCAAGGAGGTATCAGAGCAAGATGGATTCCCGCTTTCGCGGGAATGACGGCCCAGTAGGTTCGTCAGAGGTTGGTGAGTCACACAGCGCATGCAGCACTCCTCTTCCGCTTCCGCCACAACAACCCCGGCGCCCTCGGCAACATCCCAAGCAACAGCCGTGTATGCATCGCGGATATACGCAGGTTGTCGTGCAGCATATGGAAATGGGATAGACCGTTTTCCGGATAGATCACGCGGGTTGGCAGGTTGCGCACCGGTACCCCGCGCCACATAAGGCGTACCGCTACCTCGGTATCGAAATCCATGCGTGCGGGCAGGGGCGCGCGGTCGATTTCGGCACACGTTGCTTTCAGCGGATAGAGACGGTAGCCGCACATCGAATCACGCAGCGTGAACGACAGCGTTTCCAGCCAAACACACAGGTGCGTGACATAGCGTCCATACAGCCGGGCACGCGGCACACTTTCGTCATAGATGGGTTGGCCGCAGACCAGAGCGTTCGTATCCGCGCGGCCTTCCGCCAGAAAACGCGGCACGTCCGCCACGTCGTGCTGGCCGTCCGCATCGATCTGCAACGCGTGGGTGTAACCCGCATCGCGGGCCGTAATCAGGCCGGCAGTAATCGCGCGCCCCTTGCCGCTGTTGCGCGCCAAGCGAATCCGTTGCACATCATGGGAAACCAAGCCATCCAGCACCACGCGCGTAGCGTCATCGCTGCCATCGTCCACGATTACCACCGGCAAACCATGCGCGCGCAAGGCGGCAACCGTGGCGGCGATAGTGTCCTCATGGTTATAGATGGGAATCAGTGCGCAGGGATGGAAAGCTTCCGCGGCGGTCGCTGACGCAAACGGCATGGACGTACCCGGCCAGCGTTCAACGCGTCAGCAGCGCACGCACAGTGGCGACCACGTCGCCGACCGTCCGCACGTTCTTGAAATCCTCGGGCTTGATGCGCATGCCGGTCATGTCCTGCACCTGGATGGCCAGGTCCACGGCATCGATGCTATCCAGTTCCAGATCGGTGAACAGGTGGGTATCAGGTGTGACCCGGGCAGGATCGATCTCGAAGGTCTCATGCAGCACATCCTTGAGCCTGAGCAGGATGTCTTCGTCGCTGATCCCTGTTTTCAACATCGCATTCATACACACCCAGCCTACGCTGCAGCCCTGCATACCTTCCCCATACCCTTATCGGCAGGCTCTGGCCGCACTGCAGGGCACATGGCGAAGCATCGATTGTTCCTAACCCGCAGAGCGGGTTCCCCTGTGACCTTTACCAATGATGGCAAGGCCTTACCACACATATTCTTGCGGCGAAAAGTCTAGCAGAACTGCCCGTGCTCCGACGGTCGGAGCAGGCAAAAGAAAACGCCGGTCAGGCGACCGGCGTTTTCGATACTCAGCAGTACAGTTTTACTGCCCGCGCATGCGGCCGGCAAAGCGCGGCGCGCCATTGCCCATGTGCGGCAGCTTGATCTTGCCGATCGATGCAATACGCTCCTCGGCCAGACGATCCGCCGCCTTGTAGGTCGGCACGTTCTGCGTCTTGCTGATTTCGAAGATGCGGCCCAGGTTGTAGTAAATGGTGCGCATCATGCGCATCGCACGCTCGCGGTTGTAGCCGTCGATTTCCAGCGACACGTTCATCACGCCGCCGGCGTTCACGGCATAGTCCGGTGCGTACAGCACGCCGCGACGCTGCAGTTCTTCGCCGATCGCGTCGTTGGCCAGCTGGTTGTTGGCGGCGCCGCAGATGATCTTGGCCTTGATGCGGTCGATGGTCTGCTCGTTCACCGTGCCACCCAAGGCGCAGGGCGAGTACACGTCGGCGTTCACGTCGTAGATGTCATCCAGGCCCACCGCTTCGCAACCCAGTTCGTCCACGCAGCGCTGCACGGCGTCCTTGTTGATGTCGGTGACGAACACCTTCGCACCCTGTTCGCGCAGCAGCTTGATGAATTCGCTGCCCACGTGGCCGGCGCCCTGCACGGCGTAGCTGTACTTGCCCACGTCTTCATTGCCGTACTTGAAGTTCAGCGCGGCCATCAAACCCTGCAGCGTGCCGTACGCGGTGAACGGCGAGGGATCGCCCGAACCGCCGTGCACCTGATGCACGCCGGTGACGTATTCCGTTTCGCGGAACACGTATTCCATGTCGTTCACGTCGATGCCCACGTCTTCGGCCGTGATGTAGCGGCCGTTGAGCGAGTTGACGAAACGGCCAAAGGCGCGGAACAGCGCTTCGGATTTGTCTTTCGACGGATCGCCGATGATCACCGCTTTGCCACCGCCGAGGTTCAGGCCGGCCACGGCGTTCTTGTAGGTCATGCCGCGCGACAGGCGCAGCACGTCGTTCACTGCATCTTGCTCGGTCTTGTACGGCCACATGCGCAGGCCGCCCAGTGCCGGGCCCAGCACCGTGTTATGGATCGCAATGATGGCTTTCAGGCCGGCGTCTTGGTTATGGCAGAAGACGACTTCTTCATGGCCTGTTTTAGCGATGGTTTCGAAAATCATTGGAACTTGAACTCCACGTTTGACGGTGCTGGGGAAGGCACTCGAATGGGAAAAGCGTTGGCCCCGCCAAGGACCTGTCGCCTGAAACTCAAAACCCCAGTTAGGGATGCTCTGACTCATTTTGCGTAGGTGGCATGATGTTCAGAAGGCCCGCAGGGTGTGTTGCGTGGCGCCGGGAAGACTGGCTGTCTTGCCAAGCCGCGCGGCACATCCTGCGGGCCTTCTGAACATCACCCTTCGGGCCGGCTCTGTCTGTTCGCATACCTTCGGCCCATCGTCTCGACAGACAACCAGTCTGCCTTCGTCGATGGTCCTGTGGTCTGCGAACAGACAGAGCCGGTGACACCTACGCAAAATGAGTCAGAGCATCCCGTAGGCTGGGGCGGTGAGTTATCTCGATAATTTTAGTACGAGACGTGAAGGCAACGCTTTCGCATCGCAACAAACGAAAACGCCCCGCACGTATGCGGGGCGTTTTTTGTTCACGTGAAAGCGGCGTGTTTACCCTTGAACCCAAACGCCTACGTGGAAGTGCCAGCCATCGGGATGACGTTCCCAATGCGGATGCACGTAGTGATAACCCGGACGCACGGCTTCCCAGTGACCGCGCACGGCAACGTAGCGGCCACCATCCCAATGGTAGTAACCACGTGCCCACACAAAACCCGGACGCGGCGGCGGCGCTTGTTCGATCACTTCCACCGGCGGTGGCTGCGGGGCCACCACTTCCACGACCTGCGGCGGTGGTGGCGGAGGTGGTGCGACATACACGACACGGCGCGGCGGCGGTGCCGGCCGTTCAACAACACAACCGGCAAGCGTGGCTGCGACGCCGGCAACAACCAGCAAGGATGCAAAACGTAATGACATTGAAGCCCCCAGAGAATTGGATCGGAGCTGCCGATCCGGTCAGCGCCATGCGCAGTCTAATTGGCGAAGCTGTCGTGGAACCTGCGCTTCATCGTGCGATGAAGCGCAGGTTTTTGCGGGAAAAACTAGCGATCAACGACCCCAGTAACCATCACGCCAGTACCAACTTGGCCCGCGATGGTCCCAGCCACCTGGATACCAACGATAGCCCGGGCGTGCACGCACCCAATTGCCACCGACCCACACGTGACGGCGGTAACGCGGATCCCAGCGCCAGTAGCCCGGTACCCAGACAAAACCACGGCGCGGCGCCGGCACAACTTCATAACGCGGCGGCGGCGGCGCCACATTGATGCCAACGCCCACGCTCACTTGCGCGGATGCAGGTGGCGTGTAGCTCACGCTAGCCAACGCAAGACCGATACCTGCAACAAAGGCCAGTTTGCGGGTGATGTTGATCATGTGTCTCTCTCCTTAAGTAAGGCAGCGGCTATCAGCAGCTGTCGAATGGGGGAACGCGAGCGAGTCGGGCGATGTTGACGTGATTGCTTTCGGTTGTTCAGGTAGCAGCAGAATTATTTGCGACGGTTTTATCTGCGGGCATTCGTATGAAGCGGAGACTGGCATACCTCCATGACGCTTTGATCGAAGCACTCGTCATTCCGGCGAAAGCCGGAATCCAGTGAAACATGGCGCGCGCAGCGCATAACACAAAGCGTTCGTGTGCTTCGCACGCTTTATTCCGACTGGATTCCGGCTTTCGCCGGAATGACGGTGAAGGGGAAATGGAGCGCACTGACGCAATGAATATTTAACGAAATAAGCTGTAGAAATAAAACGAACGGTCGTGCTATTTTCTCGACCATGAGCCCTATCACTACCCCCACCAAAGGCGCCGCGACCCGCGAGCTCATCCTCGATCACGCCTACGAACTAGCCCGCCAGGACGGCCTGGAAGGCCTTTCCATCGGCGCCCTGGCCTTGGGTGTAGGCATGTCCAAGAGCGGCGTATTTGCCCATTTCGGCTCCCGCGAAGAGCTGCAGCTGGCCTTGTTGGATGCTGCCTCCAAGCGCCTCGTGGATTTCGTGCTCCGGCCCGCCGTGCAACAACCGCGCGGCGTGAAGCGCCTGCGCGCCATTCTGGAAGGCTGGTCCGAATGGGTCCGCATTCACTACAACGGCTGCGTGCTGATCAGCGCGGTCACGGAATACGACGGACGCGAAGACAGTCTGTTGCGTGCGCGCGTGAAGCAGCAGCAAACAGGCTGGCGCAATGAATTGATGCGCGCGATTCGCCAAGCCGCCGAAGCAGGTGATCTGCGCGCAGATACCGACGCCGATCAACTCGCCTTCGAAATCTTTGCCGTGATGCTCGGCCTGCATCACGACGCCAGCTTGTTCGGCTTCGACCAGGCCCACCGACAGACATGGGCAGCGATCGATCGCCTGCTCGCCAGTTATCAGCCTTAAGGAGGCTGCCATGACACGCCAAACCGTCAGTTCGCATCATCGTTCTTCACGCACCACGCTGAAGCTGCGCGCTGTGCGTCTTGGTTTCGCAGTCGGCAGCCGGCTTGCGCCGAACCATACGGTAGATCGCGCAGCACGCCTGTTCGCCACGCCATTCGCCAGCAGCCGTACCCGCGCACGTGATGCGCAACCGGATGACACCATGCAGCGCGGCGAACTTGTCATCAACGGCGAATCCATTGCGACGTACGTATGGGGTGATCCTTCCAGGCAACCGTACGCATTATTGGTGCATGGCTGGTCCAGCTTCGGCCTGCGCTATCTGCCGTGGGTCGCGAAGTTGCGTGAGCTGGGCTTTGCCGTGGTGACGTTCGATCAACCCGGCCATGGCGCCAGCAGCGGCAATTTGTGCACCTTGCCGGATTTCATTGCCACCATTCGCGCCATCGGCAGGCACTTCGGCAACGCGGCATTGGCGATTGGTCACTCGATGGGTGGTGCCGCTGTCGCATTGGCGCAAGACGAACACTGGTATGCACGGCGCCTGGTTTTGATTGCACCGGCCGCTGATATCGAGGCAGCCGCGGGTCGCTTTATCCGCTTCGTGCGACTTGGTGAACATCTGCGCGAACCCTTCATTGCGTGGTGCGAACGCCGCACCGGCGTGCGCATGCGCGAGCTGCAGGTGCATCGTCACGTTCCAACGCTCGGTCAGCCGGGCTTGATCGTGCATGACCTGGATGATCGCGAAGTGCCGTGGGATGAGGGCGAGCGATATGCGCGCTATTGGCCTGGGGCGCGGTTGCTTACCACGCAAGGCTTGGGGCATCACCGCGTGCTGGATGCGCCGGAAGTGATCGAGGCGACGCTGGCATTCTTGCGTGGCGAACGTGTGGGCGATCGCGTGGTGGCTTCGCCGAATTTGCCGTTCGGCCTGGCGTAATCACTCCAACTTCAATCTCGCCTGGCCATCCCCCAATCACCTCACCGTCATTCCGGTTTTCGCCCACTGCTGTCCGGGGAAAATTCGCTGCGCTCTAGATAGGCATCTGCCACGCAACCGAAGCCCCTATTTTTGCCAGCAAATTCAACGCTAGCGATTCGTCGCCCCGGCGAACGCCGGGGTCCAGTGTCTTTGACGATCTGCAAGTCGCTGGGTCCCGGCTTTCGCCGGGACGACGAGTCTTTTAGCCATGTCGCTAAAACAAACAACACTTTCCCCGGACAGCAGTGGGCTTTCGCCGGAATGACGGTGAGGCATGCATAACCATCAGCGCGATAACCCACAAAAAAACTCACATCCGGTTGTAACACGCCTCATCCAACACCCCTTCCGACTTCGCCACCATCACCGCCGTCACCGTATCGCCGGTAACATTCGCCGACGTACAACACATATCCAGCAAACGATCCACCGCCGCAATCACCGCAATCACCTCCAGCGGCAAGCCCACCGACGACAGCACCAAACTCATCACCACCAGCGCCGCCCCCGGCACGCCCGCGGCACCAATCGAAGCCAGCGTCGTCGTCAATACCACCATCACCATCTGCATCAGCGACAGCTCGATGCCGTAGGCATTGCTGGAAAAAATCGCCACTGTGCCGAGATACACCGCAAGGCCCGACATATTGATGGTGGAACCCAGCGGCAACACAAAGCTCGCTACCCGCGAATCCACGCCCATGCGCTGCTGCGTGTTCTCCAGATTCAGTGGCAACGTGGCGGCACTGCTGGCAGACGAGTAAGCAAACAACTGCACCGGAATCGCTTTACGCAGAAACGGCAGCGGATTCAAGCGGAACAGCATCAGCATCAGCGCACACAACACCACCATGAAGAAGATCATCACCGCGTAGTTAACCGCTACCAGCGCACCCAGATGGCCGAGCACCGAGAAACCATGGTCCGCCGTCACATACGCCATCAGGCCAAACACACCGATCGGGGCAAACTTCAGCACCATGCCAATCAGCTTGAACACGACCGCTGACATGGCATCGAAGAAGTTGCGCACGGGTGAAGCTTTGTCACCGGTCAAGTTGATGGCCAAGCCGAACAACACCGCGAACACAATCGTCGGCAGCAAAGCCCCATCCGCAAACGACTTGAACGGATTGGAAGGAATCGCACTCAGCAGCGCATCCTTCATGCTGATTGACTGCTGAGCAACCGCCGCACCCGTGCTGTCAGCCAAGCCAAAGCCGCTACCCACATGGAAGAAACTCGCCGCACCCATGGCAAGTAACGCCATGATCGCCATCGACACCATGTAAATCGCTATCGACTTCCACGCGATACGGCGCATGGCCGCCAAATCAGTCAGCGAAGTAATGCCGCACACCACCGATACAAACACCACCGGCACCACGCACATGCGGATCAGCGACATAAACACGTCACCAAGTGGTTGCAACATCTTTGCCGGCTCACCAAAGAAGTGTCCGACAGCAAGGCCAAGCAGCATCGCAATCAGAATCTGATGCCACATTTGCAGGCTGAATCGTTTCGCCAAAGTCTTGGATGAAGTCATGGAAGTGGTCCCCGAAAAGTACAAGCCGAGCATGCGGTGTCCTCCGCATGCTTTTGAGGAATCTCAATAGAAGTTGGGTAGCTGCTAAAAATTTCGTTAGTCAGGTGCAGCCATGCGCACCCGTGTGGAGCAGGCGTTGCACCCGCTCGACAAGCTATATATCGAGGTCACTACTGTCTGCAGGGGATGGACCACAAGCGTTCCATCCTCAACCCCACTAGAATAGTTGCACTTGGAACATCCCCGTTCTCGGAGTCCCCATGAGTTCCCCCGCCAAGCACGTTCCTGCCACCGCCGCGCAGGCCGAAACCAGCCCGCTTCGCTTCGTCACCGCTGCCAGCCTGTTCGATGGCCACGATGCCGCCATCAACATCATGCGCCGCATCATTCAATCGCAAGGTGCGGAAGTGATTCACTTGGGGCACAACCGCTCGGTGGAAGACGTAGTGCGTGCTGCACTGCAAGAAGATGCCGACGCCATTGCGCTGTCCTCCTATCAAGGCGGCCACGTCGAGTACTTCAAGTACATGGTGGACATGCTTAAGGAGAAGGGCGCCGCCCACATCCGCGTCTTCGGCGGCGGCGGCGGCACCATCACCCCGGAAGAAATCCGCGAGCTGCAAGCCTATGGCGTGGAACGCATCTACCACCCCAACGACGGCATGAAGCTCGGCCTGGTGGAAATGATCGAAGACGTCATGCATCGCGCCGGCAACGCCGCCGCCAAGCGCGAGCAGAACGACGCCATCGTCCCGGCCAACATCAATATCAACGACGAAATCAGCATCGGCCACATGCTCTCCGCCATCGAAGAGAGCAAGTTGAGCGACACCGAACTCGCACGCCTGCGCAAAGAGTGGTCGCTGGCCGGCAAGCACACACCAGTACTCGGTATGACTGGCACGGGCGGCGCCGGTAAATCCTCCGTGGTGGATGAACTCTTATTGCGCTTCCTGCACGCCTTCCCGCACATGCGCATCGCCGTGCTCGCCGTGGATCCCACGCGCCGCCGCAGCGGTGGGGCACTGCTTGGTGACCGCATCCGCATGAATGCGCTGCGCAGCCATCGCGTATACATGCGCTCCATGGCCACGCGCCGCCAGAATGCCGCCACCAACGAAGTGCTGCACGACTGCATCAACTTCTTGAAGAGCCAGCCCTACGACCTGGTGATCGTCGAAACCGCCGGCATCGGCCAGAGCGATTCAGAAATCGTCGACCTCGTCGACTTCCCCGTCTACGTCATGACCAGCGACTACGGCGCCGCCAGCCAGCTCGAAAAAATCGACATGCTCGATTTCGCCGAACTCGTCGTGCTCAACAAATTCGACAAGCGTGGTGCCGAAGACGCCCTGCGCGACGTGCGCAAACAGTGGAAGCGCAACCGCAACGCCTTCACCCTGAAAGACGACGACGTGCCGGTGTACCCCACCATCGCTAGCCAGTTCAACGATCCAGGCGTCACCTGGATGTTCACCAACCTGTGCCGCCTGCTGCTCAACAAGCTCTCAGCGAAAGGCGGCGAACATGCCATCGAAACCGCGCACTGCGATTTCAAGCCGAACCTGGACGTCACCCTGAAAGAACCGCGTGCCACCGTGCTGATTCCCGGCGCACGCGTGCGCTACCTCGCCGAAATCGCTGAGCAGGGCAGGGGCATCAACACCGAGATCGAACGCGAAGCCGAATTCGCCAGCAAGGCGCAGCACTACTACGAATCGCTGAAAGAACTAGCCGATCCAAAACTCCCGCGCCCCCTGGAACGCTACGACCACGACGACCTTCACGCCCCCTCAACCCCCAACACCGTCATTCCGGCGAACGCCGGAATCCAGTCAAATACGCCGCGCGAAGCGCACGACATAAATCCAGAACCAACCCACGAAGCAGTAGACCGCACCCTCCTACTACTCCGCCAACGCTACAACGCCGCCCTGCGCGAACTCAGCCACGAAGCCCTGCACCTGCTACGCGACTGGCCCAAGCTCTACAAATCCGTCACCGACGACGTCAACGAATACAAAGTGCGTGACAAAGTGATCCGCGTAGAAAACTACCGCGTATCCCTCAGCCACCAGAAAATCCCGAAGGTTTCGCCACCCAAAACCAAAGACTGGGGCGACCAGTTGCGCTTCCTCATGCGCGAAAACCTGCCCGGCCACTACCCGTACACCGGCGGCGTCTACCCCTATCGCCGCACCGGTGAAGATCCCACCCGCATGTTCGCCGGCGAAGGCACGCCCGAGCGCACCAACCGCCGCTTCCATTACCTGAGCCAAGGCGGTGCCGCCACGCGCCTCTCCACCGCGTTCGACTCCGTCACCCTCTACGGCGAAGATCCCGCACCGCGTCCGGACATCTACGGCAAGATCGGCAACTCCGGCGTCAACATCGCCACGCTCGACGATATGAAGAAGCTGTACTCCGGCTTCGACCTCAGCGCGCCGACCAGCTCCGTCTCCATGACCATCAACGGCCCCGCGCCGATCATCCTCGCGATGTTCATGAACACCGCGATCGACCAGAACGTGGAGAAATACCTCAAGTCCGACGACGCGCGTTGGACCGCCGCGCAAAAGCGCATGGACGAACTCTTCGCCGGCAAAAAGCGTCCCACGTACTCCGGCGATCTACCCAAAGGCAACGAAGGTCTCGGCCTCGGCCTGCTCGGCATCACTGGCGAGCAACTCGTCGACGCCGAAACCTACGCCCGCATCAAGGAAGAAACCCTGCAAACCGTGCGCGGCACGGTACAGGCAGACATCCTCAAAGAAGACCAGGCGCAAAACACCTGCATCTTCAGCACCGAATTCGCACTGCGCATGATGGGCGACATCCAGCAGTACTTCGTCGACCACAAAGTGCGCAACTTCTATTCCGTCTCCATCTCCGGCTATCACATCGCCGAAGCCGGCGCCAACCCGATCAGCCAGCTCGCCTTCACCCTCAGCAACGGCTTCACCATCGTTGAGTACTACCTCGCGCGCGGCATGCATATCGACGACTTCGCGCCGAACCTCAGCTTCTTCTTCTCTAACGGCATGGACCCGGAATACACCGTCATCGGCCGCGTCGCCCGCCGCATATGGGCCCGCGCCATGCGCGAACGCTATGGCGCCAGCGCCCGCAGCCAGATGATGAAGTACCACATCCAGACGTCGGGCCGCTCCCTGCACGCGCAGGAAATCCAGTTCAACGACATCCGCACCACCCTGCAAGCGCTGTACGCCCTGTTCGACAACTGCAACAGCCTGCACACCAACGCCTACGACGAAGCCATCACCACGCCCACCGAAGAAAGCGTGCGCCGCGCCGTCGCCATCCAGATGATCATCAACAAAGAACTCGGCCTCAACTTCAACGAAAACCCCTGGCAAGGCAGCTACATCGTCGACACCCTCACCGACCTCGTCGAAGAAGCCGTCTACAAAGAATTCGAAGCCATCAGCGAACGCGGCGGCGTACTCGGCGCCATGGACACCATGTACCAGCGCGGCAAGATTCAAGAAGAATCGATGTACTACGAGCAGAAAAAGCACGACGGCAGCCTGCCGCTGATTGGCGTCAACACCTTCCTGCCCAAGGACCATGGTGGCGAAATCGCTACGGAGATCGAGTTGATTCGTTCGACGGAAGAAGAGAAGGGGCAGCAGATTGAGAACGTGCAGGGCTACGGCAAAGCCCGCAATTCGCTGTCACCCGATAGCCTCAAGAAATTGCAAGTTACTGCACGCGAACGCAAGAATGTGTTTGAGCAGTTGATGGAGGCGGTGAAGTACAACTCGCTGGGCCAGATCAGCCATGCGCTTTATGACGTGGGTGGTGAGTACCGTAGAAATATGTAACTACATTGGTCAAGCAATAAAAAAGCCCGCCTATTGGCGGGCTTTTTTATTCGGGTTACAAATGTTGGAGAATGGAGGGCAGCCATTGGCTGACACATATCTAGAAATCGGTTGGAGCGTCTCGTATCCCCGATGCGTCTACGACTATAAAAAAATGACTGAAATTGTGACCTATTTTGACAGCCTGCGCCGACCTAACGGCTTTCCTTGCGTTTCTAAGCACCAGAAAAGCATGGGAATTTGAAAGATTGGTCCAAATTTTGCTGCGTCCTTTGGATCAGCAGCAGCCTAGTTCTTAATGGTCTTCCTTATGGAGGAGAGGAAAATGGAAGTTGCAGAAGCCGATGGTCCCGGAGTTACCGAATGGGTCAAAGAGCAGCTCCATAGCTGGGGAATTAAAAATCTTACGGATATTCAGGCTAAATCTTTGGCCGCCGGTGTCGCCGGTGAGCGCAGCTTGATCGTAAGCGCGCCGACGTCATCCGGAAAGACGTTGGTTGGAGAGGTTGCCGCACTCTGCGCTTTGCGAAATGGAATTAAAGTTCTATATCTAGTCTCACATAAAGCATTAGCAGATCAAAAATACTCGGATTTCGTTCGACGATTCGGTGAAGAAGCAAGCTCTCCGCTTGGTTCGGTTGGTTTAAACACCGGTGACCGAGCTGAAGGTGATGTCGATGCCTCGTTGCTGGTCGCTACCTATGAAAAGGCGTTGGGTTTGTTGCTTACAGGTCAATTGCGGCCTAGCAACATTGCTGTAATTGCAGACGAGCTTCAAATACTTGGGGATCCTAATCGCGGCCCCGAAATAGAGACTCTCTGTGCGACACTTAGACAACGCGGCATCCGTCAATTTGTTGCCCTCACGGCTACGGTAGAAAATGCGGATGATTTAGCCGGATGGATGGGATGTGGTTTGGTCAAAAGTGCGCAGCGAGACGTACCTCTCCATCAAGAAATTTGGTATGCCGGTAAAGCTTATCGCACCACATTAGGGCATGAAGATGGCAGTGAGATCACTGGTGTTGCTAGTCCTAGGCAAGACGTTATTGAAGTTGTTAATCAGCTTCTCAGGCTTCGGCGGGGGCCAGTCTTGGTATTCACAGAGAGTAGACGCGAGGCGCTTACATTTGCGAATAACTTTGGCCAGGGACGGCCGCGCGTCGGTGAAGGCATTGCCTTAGCTCAACAGCTCGATCTCTTTTCCGAGCCCACCGATTCTTCAGATCAGCTTCGAGAGAATGCGGAACGACGTGTGGCATTTCATACTGCCGACCTTTCTCCGCAAGAGAGACAAGTTATCGAAAACGGATTTATCGATGGGAAGTTTGAAGTGTGCTTTGCGACTACGACGTTGGCCGCTGGGGTCAATTTCCCTTTCAGATCAATCGTGTTTCCGAAGTTAACCTATGAATGGGGAGATAGAGCAGGATCACACATAGTCAGATCAGATTATCGAAATATGTCCGGACGTGCGGGTCGGCTAGGTATGCATGACGATGGATTCTCAGTCTTACTTCCAAAAAATCAGGTGGAATTAGCTCACGCCAACCTTCTGATTCGACCTGAAAATGACCGTCTTTTCTCGCAATTCGTAAATCTCAGCCTTCGAAAGTCGATTTTGGGTCTGGTCGCTGCGGGTTTAGCAAGCAGCTTCGAAGGACTTATGGATTTCTTTAAAAATACGCTCTATTGGTATCAAACACTCGATACGAATCCAGCAAAGTTGGCCGCGCTGGGGAGCGAAAGCACGGCTGCCATTGAGTGGCTTGCGCAGTATGACTTAATCGCTGCGCTCAATAATTCTCTTACCATAACGCCTCTTGGAAAGGCCGCCGCTTTATCAGGACTTCTTCCTACAACTGCGGTGCAATTTGCGCAGATTCTCCGAACGCTGGCTCCTGATCTGGCAGCAGGGTTCGAACCTAATGCGCAGGGGCTTATATATGCCGCATGCGCAAGCGATGAGTTTCGATCTAATCACCCGTCTCGATTCCTTCCATACCCCTCACAGTCTGTTTATGAATCTGTTGCGTATTGGGCGACCAGGAAGCTTCCGATTGCCTTAGACCGAAGCGATCTCAAGCTGGCTCAGTGTGCACAAGCATTATCTTTGTATATCGAAGGCCTCGCTGAAAGGAAAATAGCCTTCACAACTAAGCTAACCGCCGGAATGATACATAGATTAGCGGTGGACACAGCATGGGTTCTCGACGGTATACATAAGCTGTCTTCAGTACCCGAGCTTGGTTGTTCGCAGGGTGTAAGTAATCAGATCGCGATGTTGGCGAGAAGGGTGCGGTGGGGCGCTCCAGTAGAGGCACTTGACGTTCTGAGAATTGCCGAACGTCATGGAGTGCCGGGATTTGGTCGGCAGCGTGCAATGGGACTCGTCGCACAAGGAATTGCCTCGCTTCACGATTTACTTGCGACGGCTAAAGATAAGCTTGTTCATATATTACGAAGCGACCGCCGTGCCCAAGCGTTACTTGATGCCGCCGCGAGTACTGTTGGGTTGGGTCCGAGTAGATTGGCTACGAGCCATTTGGCTCAAGGCGCTGGGTTAGGAATCGAAAGACTCGTCAAAAATTGCAATGACACTCTTGGTACCGAATACGAATCAGCAATATGTGATCTTCTCAGGGTGGAGATCACCTGGACGGTGACGGTTGTCGATGATGGAGTGCGACAAAACGTGCCAGATCTGCTGATAGAACTTGGCGATCTGAAGATATTACTTGAATGTAAGACATGTACGAAGTCCCCATCGCTTATAAAGAAGGAAGAGGCATGGGCGGTTCTACAGAAAGCGGCAGACTTCGAGCCTGCGATGCGCCGCGTAACGCTTGGGAAGCCTCACTTTGATGAGACCTCAAAGCGAAAAGCTGCAGCTTCTCAGGACATCACGTTAGTAGAGCACTCGATCTTCATGGAGGGATTGCTAAGAGTGCATAGCGGTGCATTAACACCGGAGGGATTTCTCAGTTGGCTTGGTACTCCCGGTGTCGCGGAACTGGATCGCCTTGCGGGAGCGCCCACCTACGTGGCGTAGGTGAATTGAGTGGGGTCTGATTATTTGATCTGATAAACGAAATGTACGTCGTTGTGTTGGAAAATCTTAGGTGTTGAAAGCTAATTTCTTTAAGGCATGTTGCCGTTTCGCATCGCAGGCAAGTCGTCGGCAAGCTGGGTGAACTCCGCGCCGCCGTCGACGAGTTCAATACTCATGCCGAATTTGCCGATCTGGATCAGTCGATTCATGACCTGGAAGTGGGTGGCTGCGGTAAAGTCGTCGGTTCTGGCCTTTACATCCCATTGAGTCGACTCGTTAAAAAACGGCTCCAGGTCCACCTACGCGCCTGAATGCACAGCCCCGTTGGCACATTGAGAGGTGGGGTGTTCTTCAACTGCGACGTCAGCCTCTAAGCGGAGCGAGCGGGCCGCACTCAATACCGGTCAACTTCGCCGAAGCTATCAGAGGATCGATGATCGCCCTTCCTGCATCATTGATGTAGATGCGTACTTTTAGTGTCGAAGGGTCTTTAAAAACGGCAGCTTCCTTGGGTATCTGGGTTTCGTTGAACAATTCCATCTTGACGTCCCCAAGCTGGGTCTTCTGGGAATGTTCAACGTCTACGCAAGGCGCAATGTTCGTCACATTGTAGAAATAGCGGATCTCGCCAGTTCCCTCGCAGTCGAGTTCCAGCAACTGCCCGAACTTTGATAAGAACGGCCCGAGAACCTCCTTGGCTCGCTCGCTGAGTATCAGAACGCCGGGCACCATGGCGCTGACATCAGCGGGTGGACGCCTATTTTTTCGTCGCGTGCTATCGGCAAATCCCACTAATGGACGATCCATCCAATTTTTTGGAGTGCCATCGATGCGGAATCGACCTGCCAGCGAATCGTGATCATCCAAGGAGACGACCATGGCGTAATCGTTGACGGAGGTGTACCGCAATTCCCAAACAGTCATCCATCTATCTCCGAATTAAAGTGAAAGCTCGCCTGAAAGCAGTTGCGACTTGAGAGAACGCAGACCTCTGCGCCCGTCTTCGGATCCATCTCGGAGACTCAATTGCGAATACACCTCCAAGTGATAAAGCTGCTTGTGGCTAGGTGTATGGTGGGTGGCGTTCGGGTAATCCGGCATTCCCGGGCCTTTGCGGGGAAGAAAAACGCCATTGTCGGCGTCGTTGATGCCAATTCCCCAACCATAAAGCAAGTTGCGTGATTCTCTCGCCTCGGGATCGCCCAGCGCCACGATATGGTGTGCGCAGGTGTTGGCCGGACGAGGTTGCGCCGTCGCTGCAACGATATTTCGAGATAGCGTGCGGCGATGGTTGTAATCCTTGCGATTGGCATTTGCCAGTAACACCTCTGCTGAGGTGGGCAGCGTTTCTCCGTTTTTGTATCTGACCCGTGCCTTCTCCTGTTTGAGCAGGAGTTCATTTCGAACTCCGTAAGCATTAACGTCACTGGCATTGGCCGAGATGCGATTGCCGGCAATGGTCAAATCCAGGATGCCGGCGGATGTGGTGGGGATTGGGGTGGGTGCCGCTACTGCGGTCTTTGGCTGTGCTGACATGCTTCATCCCTGTTGGCGGGTGCCGTCCGCCGTCCGATCTAGTGTGCCATATGTCATCAAAGTATCTAGCGGCTGGGCACCTGTAGCGATGCTCTGCAGGCCGTCATTTCACAAGCTCGACTTTCCCCGTCCGCACTCAGCGGTATCGCCAAGACGTCAGCCTAGACCCCGACATGAAGCCAATGAGCGATTCCACGCCTTGATCTCCCGCGCCATTCGGCCTCAGACTAAATACAGGGCAGGGGTCGTTCGCCAGCAAGCACTTGCCACGGCCGAGACGAGCGGTTGCTATCGCTCGCATGGGGTGTGAAACGAAAGGGAAACAGGGGCTATGGATTTTCGATTTACGAAGTGGCGCGCTCGCATGCGGCGCCTTTTCTTGGCGGTTTGCGGCCTATTTGTCGCGTCGCCGGCAATGTTGGCTGCGTATCCCGCGACGATAGCGGATCCGTTCATCATCCGTCCTGCATTGGCGACAAAGCCTGCACTTGTTTATCCGCCTGAGGCTATCCGGCAGCGTCATCAGGGCACGGCGATGGTGTTGCTCGTTGTTGATGTGCGCGGCATGCCGCGAGATATACGTATCGAACGAACTAGTGGGTTTCCAGAGTTGGACAAGGCTGCACTCGAAGCCGTACAGCACTGGACCTTCAAGCCTGAGTTCAAGTACGGCAAGCCCGCCGAGGCGCAAGTAGCCATTCCCGTGACTTTCAATCTGAACAAGTTAGGGGATGATCTGCCCATTGCAGTGAGCGCCTTGAGTAACGAATTTTTTCGCATCTGGTTGCCGAATGGAGACGCGTTCACTGCGTCTTTGGAAAATGGCAACCTCGCTCTTGAGCATTACGTCCCGTTCAAGCTCCGGCCTGGGCAGCATGCCTTTCCGACGCCGCCGTCCAATGCAAACAGTTATGCGCAGACACTGGAAACTGCTTATCACGACGGATACGTGGCAGCCAGTCATCATGGGGAGCCACCGGCATCACGCTGTCTGATCAACTGTCTGCGCACGCTACGGATGGATTTCTATGATGGATCTTCCGTTTTCCTGAATGTGCAGGACGAGAGTTCCGAAGCAATCCTGCTGGCCTTGGGTGGATTGCCGACAGTCGACGACGCGCGTGCGGCAGGCACTATGACGGCGTATCTGCATCAGCATCCCGGGTTGGAATTGAATAATTGGGAGCTGCGGGACAAAGCGGGCGCCACCGTGAAGTCGGCGCTCCTGTATTACTACGACCTGCCAAAGGACCGAGCCATCGCCTTAAGCAGAATGTCTATAGCCCCGCCACCGCCTTCACAGCCAGGTGTTCCATCCGGTGCTGATGGTATAGAACCGTCGGCGGATGTCTGCCGACGTACGATGGTTCGTGAGGCCGAACACACCATGGCTGATTCGGCTGCACAAATACCAGTAGTCACCGTCGTGGTTGATCGTAGCGGCCAAGTTGCGCACGAATGGATCGCGCGCTCCAGTAATTCTAGGTTCGTGGATGTTTCCGCGCTCAATGACGCAGCGCATTGGACCTTCAACGGAATCGCTTGCGACGGCCAGCGTGTGACTGAATCGGTGGGCATTGCAAGGCAATAAACCGGCTAAGGAACCTTGGCGAAGGCCACTGTCGCGGGCGATACGATTCCGCCGTGGCTGTCTGCGACGTCTGGCTTGAGGTGGGTGAGGCTGGTCGTGATTTCTTTGTCATAAACAAGAGGCGTCGCCGTTTCCTGAGATAGCACTGCGGTCGATCACCTGGCGGCAACGCCGCCATCGGCCGCGTCACCCGCCGCTCCCTGCACGCGCAGGAAATCCAGTTCAACGACATCCGCACCATCCTGCAAGCGCTGTACGCCCTGTTCGACAACTGCAACAGCCTGCACACCAACGCCTACGATGAAGCCATCACCACGCCAACGGAAGAAAGCGTGCGCCGCGCCGTAACATCCGATCAATGGACATGATGTTGCTAGACAAGGTATTTGATATGGAATCGGGCTACGTTTTGAATTTTTCGGATGCTTCTATGCATGCTTTCTATGTCCACGACCTCAACGTAGACATCGACGCTCCGGAATATCGAGCCGATGGTACGTCAAAAGCAAAACGGATACGGTGTTTTTTGCGAAAAGTTAGCGATGCCGAAGCTGCGCGGGTATTGCGAGTGCTATGGGAGTATCGCCAAGCAATGTATCTTCGTAGTGGAAAACCAGACCCGCTACCTAATGCTGAAAGTATGTTCTTATCGGTGATGGTGCGCTTGGAAGGTAAGCGACGATCGCAGGCCAACGCTGTAGGCTTGTCAGCTATGCCCGCCAATGACTGGGTGAAGCTCTCTCCACTGTGTGAAAAGTTGTTGGGCTTAGTGTCAATGAGTCCACATCCGCGAGGACAAGCCTTTGGATATATTCCATCATTTTGGCGGCACCTAGAGGGGCATTTTCACTACGTGGGGAACAAATTGACGGCAGCTTTCAGCACGATGGGCATACGTATCTTTTAGAGGCCAAATGGCATCAAGGCAAAACGCAGGCCGACGACTTGCGCATCTTTGAAGGCAAGTTGCAAGAAAAGGCCGCATGGTCACGCGGTTTATTTGTGAGTCATGCTGGATTTACCGAAAAGGGCTTGGACACACTTGGAAGGAATAAGCGTGTTCTTTGTATGGATGGATTAGATTTGTACGAAACACTTGACAGACGCCTCCCTTTGGGTGATGTGATCGTAAGAAAGGCACGTAAGGCTGTAGAGACCGGCCGTGTTTTTGTGCGTGTGCGCGAGTTGTTTTTGTAATGGAAAATATGCGCGCTGCTGTCAGCTGTGGTTGAAAAATGAAGAATTGGATGGTCTTCTTTTCAAAATAAACAATGCAAGAGGGGAGTGTGATGCGGAGGTATGGTTTTGTCCTTGTTATTGGTCTGCTTCTCTCATGGCAGTCGCATGCGGCAGAACGCGTCGTTGAAGGCTTGCCTAAGATCACAAGTTCGAGCAATGCGACCTTGGGAGAGTCAGAGCAATTTGAGCGAGATAAGTTTGAATATGAGAAAAGTTTTAAGGAGCGCGAGCTTCAAGTCGAAAGAATGAAGGCTTGGCTCACGGGGTTATCAATTTTGGTGCCGCTAGGATTGGGCATGCTCACCCTGGCTTGGCAAACGAGCTCTGCCAACAGATTGAAGGATCGTGAGGCGAAGGACGCCTTTGAGATGAAAGCTGCCGAGATTGTTTTCACGGGGAACAGCACGATAGCTACGAAAAATAGGGCGCGAGCTTTGACCGTTCTATTTCCAAATCGCTTTCCAGAAAGTTTTGGCGAGGCTTTTGAGCCCAGGAAATTTACTGCAGGCGGTCCAAAGTATGAGGCGAAAGTTGAAGTCTTTCGAGCCGCATGCGCAAAGGCTAACACTCCTCGCGAGGTCTACCAAGTTTGGTACGCACTCTTTCCTGGGGACGAGTGGATTCAACAATTGGTGAAAGATTCAGGTTCAGAGCTTGCGGAAGATTATGAAGATATTGATTGAAGGTAGAACTTTATTTTAATGAATTTGAAAAGCGAAGCACCTTTTAAGTAATTACGTTGCATTTGCGCAATTATTAAACGGATAGAACGAAAAGAGGTACTAGGGGCAGAGGGAGGCTGGGTCATAGCGCACTTTTAAATTTGAGTGAAAGAAAGTTCACTCTAACTCCAGTTTTTAAGTGTGTTTGATCGTGCGGAAAGTTAGATTGAGCCTCTGTCCAAGTTGGATGGATGATCTATTAGATTGCTAAGGTTTCTGTTTTTAGAGTCACTGAAAACAGCTATTTTTTGGCAATTCGAGCGAAGTTGTGTAACTTTACTAACGCAATTCTTCGCAACTACCGCGCCTCGGGATTCCATGGAGGCGGCGTCAGGCTAATTTCCAAATATCGGAACAGTAATTCCAAAATATAAAAAGGCGCCCTTGTCGTAAAGTGACTTGGACGTATTGATTTCCTGGTTCATCCATCCAACACCGGCGGAGATAATCACAGGAATCTTAAAGCCTTTCTGTGGTTGCTGATCTTCTGGAAAAATCGGGTATGCGTATCCGCTCACAAGATATATGTTAGTGTGAAATAGCGATGAAGGCTGGGTACTCTGCGCAGTATTTGGGTTCTCATTTAAATTGCTTAGGCCTTGAGCTCCAAGGCCTAAAAACCATCCTTGCCCGCTGCTCTGTCCGAAACGCACTCTAAGCTCCGGAGACACTGAAAAAAAATCATATGTTTCCGCGCGACCTTTTAGAATCGTATAAGCTCCGGTCGCAACCAATTCAACGTGGATGCTGTTTGCATCGGGCGGTTGATTATTTGAATTTTCCGCTAGCGTGGACGCGGACGTGCTAGCCGAGAGAATCAAAATAGCAATAACTGATGAGCGGTGCTGTCTCATATGCTTCCCCCTGGACGGTTAGCCGTTAAAATCATGAAGCAAGCAACTGCAAAAAGGCCATTAAGGCTTAGCCTAATTAGCTGTCATGTGCCGCATAGGTATGCCCTGCTCGTTGGGCGAGCGGTCAGTCCAAAGCAGCGATAAATTCCCCTTCTCCCGCCACAGAAAATTGCGCGTTGAGCCTTCTGTGATGTACCCAATAACTTAAGCTCAAATTTGGTGAAATTTATGTCAAGATGCAGGGAATTGTCGGCACCCTCACTCGTAATGGCAACCGGAACGGAGGTAGTTAAATAAAGCTGACTACCTCTGTCCCGAATTCCACGCATCGTTTTGTATCCTTCAATCGAAGCTCACCTGGGCCACATTGACAAACAGGTACATGTTGCCAGTGAGCGCGCTAGCCAACGATAGATCGCCGAAAAACGCTTCAAGGTCGCCGTCGCCAATGACGAACTCGCCGAAATTGGGATCGAACAGGCGAATAGAATCGGCGTTCTGCGCACAAATCGCGTGCCCGCCAGTCAATGTAGATATGTTGATCATCGCGTAAGGCATGTTGCCGCCCCGCATCGCAGGCAAGGCGTCGGCAAGCCGGGTGAACTCCGCGCCGCCGTCGACGAATTCGATGCTCATGCCGAATTTGCCGATCTGGATCAGTCGATTCATGACCTGGAAATGGACGGCTGCGGTGAAGTCGTCGGTTCTGGCCTTTACATCCCGCTGAGCCGACTCGTAAAGACGCTGTCGGCCGCCGATCAGTTTTGCTTGCGAAGACACGTAGGCCATCCGATGGTCCGGGCTCTCTTGGGGAACCTGCCGGAGTCGCTTGAGCCATTCGACACAGCTGCCGTAGCAGACCCCGCCCTTTAGATCCAGGGCGTGGGGAAAGGCGACATCGATAATCTGGGTGGTCTGATTCCAGCTCTTGACCCGGCAATCCGTTAGCTTGCTCATGGCGCGAAGATCCAGGCGAAAGGTATTGGAAAATGTAGTACAGAAAACCGCGTACGGAAAAGGGTGGCGCCCCGGCCATTAAGGGCTTGAGGCAGTTAGGGACTCCCGTTTGCCGCAAGGGCGTTTGTCATACTTCTTGCATCCCGTCATACGAATGCAAAATCCCATGTGCCTCGTAACCGTAACCATTGGTATCGACGATGACGATAACGGCGTTTTCCTTCCCGGCAACAAAAAGGTGGCAGTCATCGATCGCCGCCTTAAAAACGCTACCAGGCATTCGGTCGTGCATACCGCTGTGTATCACCTTGCCGTTTTCAACGAGCTCCGACAGGCATCTTCCAGCGATAGCGATGCGGGGCGCAGGAAGCTTCGCGACATCAAACAAGACCTCGTTTTTGCAACCTTCCCTTATCGTAAGGACGATAGGCCGTGACCGTTTGGCTAATCACCAATGACCTTATCGACAAGGTTGAAACCATCGTGTTGCCTCCCGAAGCGGAGGGCGACGCCGACCTGCTAATGCAGGTCGGTGGAGAGGGCAAACCCGTCGTCTGGAATGAACCATTGCGCCTGGTTCGGGACAAAGGTGACTCAAGACGCAAGACCCCCAAGCCACGAACCGACCTGACTCCGTTCTTGTTCGGCGTCTTGGTGCTTAATCAAAAAGCCCGCAATGCTCTAGGGAGCTTTCTGTCGCGATTTGGGCAGCTGCTTGAAATCGACGTTGAAGGGGAAACGGAGTATTACTACAACGTCACCAATGTGGTGTCCTGTATTGATCCGAAGCGAAGCAAGAGACGCGCGTCAGGTGCCATCCAGGAAGAGGCCTTCAATACGTCGGCCGTTCCTTCCGAACCCGCCGTGTTCAAAGACCCTTTGACCGTGACCGGCCGTATTTACGTCAATGACGGCGGCAAGGCTCTGCTCGAACAACAGATCAAAGCGCATGGCATCACGGGCATGGACTTTGCCCGCGCAGGTCTATGATTGTCGTTGGGTCACTATCAGCATGATCCTTGGTATCACTAAGTCGCGCGGTGCCTTTATCGCAAAGCATGAATATCGGCGGACTCCGCTGCCTCTGCGCCTAACGACTGCTGCATGCCGTGCCTCCATTGAGGGTGCAGCAGAAGATCACTAACACGGCAACTGCGCGGCAATCGGGACGGTACCAGCGAGTTGTCCGAACAGCATCAGTTTCTCGCGTATATCGCGTAAGCCGAGGATGTTATCAACAGCGAAGCTGGTCAACGACAAACAAAAAGACGTGGGATGCCTCAATACAAGCTGCGATATCAGAGTCGAAAAAGAAGTCCGTCCGATGATGCTCTGATCTTGTGTATCGTGTGCTCGACACACTTATCGTGACTTTAGTCATGACACTTGCAGTGACTTTAGTCATAACGTCACTGTGCCATTAGTCACGACGCCAATTCGCGTCGAAAAAACAATACCAAAGCGCCGCATTTTTTAATGCGGTCTGTCCGTTTTGTTTCTTCTTGCAAGCACAAAATGATCTAACGGACATAGGCGTCCGTAAGGAGTCCCCTATGAAACTCCAAATCACTGCCGCGACCCTCGCGATCAGTTTGGCGTGCGCCGGCAGCATCAGCGCCGCCCAAGACCAGAGTCACACCACCAACCTGCAAACTTTCACAGTGACCGCACCAGTGGGCCAATACGAAACCTATGTCGTCGACTTGCACACGGGCTACGGATTGGCGGCCCTGGTCGGCAACACACACCGTGAGTACATGCAAGCGGCGCGGGCGGCCGAAAGGTCAGAAGCGCTGCGGAAGATGGGTATGGCCAAGCAATCGTTAGTGGCCGTAGCCATCGACAACTCGATCGGCCCAGGCGTGGCGAAACGGGTCCTGGTGACGGACTCCGCCCAAAACACGGTTGCCTTCGTGGACGTGTATTGCAAGCGGGCCGTACCGGCGGGAGACAAACACTGCCAGCTATTCCCCAACGGGATCAGGTCAATGCATAGTCAGCGTCTAGCGTCGGCATCTCAGCTAAGGACGGGGCATCTGCGAGAGTCGAGTGCTTTGGCTTTGCGGTAGGTGCGGGAAACGGGGTCGGAGTCTGAGGTATCCCCACGTTTTCTGCTTGATGGTCTGAACAAAATCAGCAAGCTGGCCAAGGCTTATTAAATTACCTCGGCGTCATTCCGGCGAAGGCCGGAATCCATGGTGAATGCGAAGCATGGATTCCGGCCTTCGCCGGAATGACGTCGAGGTAAAAATGCCAAGTATTGGCCACGAAAAAGCCCTTCCTTGAACAGCTCGAAAAACGTGGGAAAGCCTCAGGGTCAGAGTGCACTTTCAAATTTGAATGAAAGAAAGTTCACTCCGCCCCCCCAGTTCTCTGCTTTCTTATAGAAGCTTGGCCCAGGCTATAGGCGCGGTATTGCTGGGTTTGTAATACAGTTTTGTAAAAGTCGAAGCGCGGACGACTTCGTCAGGGGAAACAAATGGAAAAGAAAGCAGTCTTGGCAGCCATGTTCATTGGCGGGCTGCTGGCGGCGACGTTGGGCTGGGCTCAGCAACTGCCTGGTGCACCCGATGCAGCGCACGAAGCTGACCTCAATACAGCTTTGTCCGCTTACCATCACGGCGACTACGCGCCGTTGTTGAAGCTCGTGCAGCCACGCGCGGCCAAGGGGGAACCCGGAGCGCGAACCCTTCTTGGCTTGATCTACCTCGATGGGTTGGCCGTGCCTAAGGATGATGCCAAGGCGGCCAACTTGTTTGGGCAAGCCGCCTTAGCGGGCAATTCCTGGGCGGTAGAGCAATTGGGTGTCATGTATTTTCAGGGCCGTGTTGGGGGCATGCGGAATCCGGTAGTCGGCTACGCGTTATCTGAGTCGGCATTGGCAGGGATGTCCGACCAACTGGAGCGTCCGAAAATCCATGCCAGACTCAGCTCGGAGAGACGTTCCATGACAGCCGAGCAAGTCACGCAGGCTCGGGTGCTGGCGGACGAGATTCAGAGGCTCGGCTTGCTTGCGGCTTTGCGTGATTATCTAAGCGATAGCACCGCTGACCAGGTGCTTTGCCAAGTTCCATCGGGTCCAAACGCTTGCAATGAAAGCATCCCCGGCGCACCGCCAATACCGCTCACGATAGATGCCCAGGGGGTGATCCATAAGGATGGAACGGAACCATCCTCCGCAGAACTAAAGGATCGTTTCATGGTGGTGGCGTCCATGGTGCCGCAGCCTGAAATCGTTGTAACCGTTAACAGCAATGGGGCTCTTGCGAGCGACGCAGTCCAATTGCTGCTTGCTCAAGCGAGGGACGCTGGGGTGGCCCTGGTTTCCGTTGTCCCTGGAACGTCACTGGATAGCGTTCCACAGGAAGGGGACCACCATTTGTCTTTTATTCTTGCGCAAGCGTCGGCCGACCCGGAGGGTAGGGATATTGCAGTCGTTCCTGCCTTTGTCGTTCCCCGGTTCCGTCCGGATCGGCAACCTGTGCTTGTGTGGATGGATGAGCGGGGCAAGGTTACGGCGGCAAGGTTGGATACGCGGTATCCCGTTGCAAAGCCCGATATGGACGCTGTGCAGAAGGCAGCGCAGTTCAACTACGAACCTTGCTTGAAAGGTGATGTAGGCACGCCATGCTTCGTGGAGGTTTGGGTTCCCACTTCAGCGCCACTCCAGATGGATACGTCATCAGGGCGCAAACACGAACTGACCATCGTGCCCGGATCCGTACTGACCAAGACAACCCCCAGCTATCCCGCCGAGGCAGTGAGTGGATTGCATGAGGGAACCGTTACCCTGCTTGTCCTTGTGAGTACGAAGGGTTTGCCGACCGAGATTACCTTTTCGCAGTCATCGGGTTATCGCGATCTGGATGACGCGGCCAAGAATGCGGTGATGGATTGGACATTCAAGCCCCAAACGGTCGAAGGCGTTGCCATTGATTCGTATATGAAGATACCGGTGAATTTCGGCCTCAACAGGACTCAGGCCAAGTAGGGGTAAGTGGCGAAACTGGGAAGCGCTTTTTATTTACCGCTATCCCCTTTCCTTTTTCCCAAAACCTTTTCGACGGCCGTATCATGGACACAAGCCATACAGGCAGATCATTCCGCGAAATAAGGTTTGGTGGGCATGGCATTCGAACTTCACCAGTTTATCCATCTGCTCTTTATCGGCGTGGTGGCGCTGTTCCCGGTGGTGAATCCCATAGGTACTGCCTTTGTGGTGATGCCTTACTTCGCACACCTGGATAGAGCCGGAAAAAAGCGAGCGGTAGGCCAGATCACCCTGTACGCGTTTTGTGTCTGCACCGTCACCCTGATAGCCGGCGCATGGATTTTGAAATTGTTCGGGCTGTCGATTCCCGTGGTGCAACTGGCGGGTGGCATCATGATCTGCAGGATGGGCTGGGAATTCCTTTCATCCGACAAGGATGAAAGTGCAGACAGCAGCGATAGTGTCAGTGAAGCAAAGCCGCGCAGCATTGACGACAAATTGTTTTATCCACTGACGTTTCCGCTGACCACGGGGGCAGGAACAATCTCGGTACTGCTGACGCTAAGCGCGCATGGCTCGGATGCCGATTTGCGCCAGACCTTGTACAACATGATCGCGATCCTGCTGGCCGTCGTGGTGATGTGCGTACTGATATATGGTTTTTTTCTCAACACACAGCGTATTGAGCGATATCTCGGGTCCCAGGGGGAGCGGATTTTCAATCGGCTGATTGCGTTTTTTATTTTCTGCGTGGGGCTGCAGATTGCCGTTACGGGGATCAAGACGCTTTTTGTGGGGAAATAGGAGTCGCTTGTTGCAAGGCCCAAATACTAGGGTAGTTCTGATTTATTCCGTGTGACTGGGTGCCCGTGTAGGCTGGGATGAAATCCCAACACCTGGAACCGCAAGAAAGCTGGGATTTCATCCCAGCCTACACGTTTCAATCGACCCTGATTGAATAAATCAGAGGCTCCCTGGACGCTGCCTCGGTTTTAGCTTTTAAAGTAAATATCCACGACCCAGGCTATCAATGTAATTTGATATCATCGCTCGGTCGGTATCCACGGGTGTGGCTAGCAGTTTTGCGAGCTGAGTATCAATGGATTTCTTTTCCTTAACGAGCTTCTGCATCTCTTTACGAAGACCCCGTACCGCTGAGTTTTGCTGGGCAGGAGTAAGGCTGGAGTTATTATAAACACCCTTGATTTTTGTCTGTATTTCTCGTATATCCGTGGAAAGTTCATGACTTCTTTCAGTCAAATTTTGCAAGTTCGTCCAATCATCTTGGTAATGATGATGATGCTTCTGCAGAAGGTTGTCACCCATCATAGATTTCGTCTCCTGAGAGACTTGCGATGGAGCAACTTCCGAGCCCTTTACATCATTGATGTTGGGTGACGCGGATTCATGAGAAGTTGGCAGATAATTCGACGAAAGCTGGACAGAAGCACTCATAAGTAGTCTCCAATGAAGGTGCTCCAAGGCTACAGCGGAAAAATGCCTATATGCAGTATCACGTTATGTATTGCAAAACTGATGTTGCACCTGAATCGCGAACATCCTGTTGGGTTCACCAGCACGACCAGAAGATGCGCCTGCACCGAAAAAGCGGGCTTGGCTGTCATGAGTCGAAGGTATCCAGGAAAGGGTGGTCGGTTTCTTCTTCGAAAGGTTGTCCGGTCCAGCCACGGGGATTCTCCGGGCCGAATGTAGGGATTTTATGTTGGTGAAGCGATACTCCTTGGTCTTGGGGCTGTGGCTGTGATTCGGATTCGGACTCGGATTCGGAGTGGGGTTTAGGCAGGGCTTGGGGTTGGGGAGCATGGGATTCACTGTAGTGATGGTGATGTCCCTGATTTGGTGGGATTCGAAATTTTCCGCGATAGTTAGGGTTTTTTATGAAATGGCTATTCTTATCAAAGGCGCCAATGATATTGGATGATGGAATATCCTTACCGTAGTTTATTTCCAGCGGTTGCATAATGATGTCGGTATCGTTAGGGTGCTCTATGAGGTGCCTATTTTGATATAAATGATATCCTTCCATGTCATTTCCATCGACAATATAGGTATAACCTCCCTTGTTTCCGCCGTAGTAATAGGCGCCAGCACCATCTTTTTTATAAAATCCAGAGGTTGATATACCTTTGCCGTCAGGGTCCAAGGCGTCTTTTCCGCCACCAAATCCACCTCTGAAACCATTTATTTCATTAATGTCGTTGATTTTTGTTCTTAATTTAAAACCTTCCTTGAATATGGTTTCCGGCGCACGGGTGTCGCCGCGAAAAACGATACCTCTATATATATAGCCCTTATCTCTCCCCATGAAGGAGACTTTCCCGGTGTCGATGGCAAAGGTTTGCAATCCATCCGGGCTGATTGGGAGGGTTATGCTGTTTGCCTGATAACGAGAGCCTGGTACACCAGGACGAGAGCCCGGTGTGTCGAGGCCATAGGTGGAGGCTGGTGCGCGAGGAGAAGAGCTTGGCGAGCCAGGGCCGGCGGCTGACGCGCCAGGACGGGAGCCTGGTACGCCGGGACGGGAGCCGGGAGTGTCGAGGCCAGGGCTAGGACTAGAGCTATAGTTAGAGCTGGAGGTTGATGCGCCAGGACGAGAGCCTGGTACGCCAGGACGAGAGCTTGGTGTGCTGGGAGTAGAGGCTGGCGTGCCAGGACGCGAGCTTGGTGTGCCAGGGCGAGGGCCTGGCTTGGGGCCGGGAACGAGTTTAGGACTAGGCACGGATTTGGGGCCCAGAGTTGGTGCGCCAGGGCGGACCCCCGCGCCTGGTCCGCCCAGAACAAATCCTATAAATCCTTCGAAGAGCGCTTCTTGTACGGAACGTGGGGGGATCGTTCCCTCATTTTCGGGAATCAGCTTTCTATCAACGTGCTCGCTGCGTGGTATGCCTAGTCGCCATCTATAGTGCCGCTCCTGAAAATCAGCCCAGGGTTCACCCGCCATCAGCACCGGCTCCTCTTCAGCTCGTGTAACGCGGCTTTTGGCTGGTGACGTTTGAGTTGAGTTCAATCCGTAAGAAGTGGAGTTTCTTGAGTCATTAGCCTGCGAGCGTGCGTCGTTCTTTACTGTCCAAGTACTCTTTGAGGTAATGACTGGACCGGTGACACCCGAAGTATTTTTGTCTGAAGTAGGTAGATCGACCGAAGCCGGCTGTGATGAATTAAAAGTGTCGATTTTCATAAATACGAATCTCTTGCCATTGGATCGTTAAGCATTTTTTGTGAGAGGTTTTCGCATGGTCAGCATATCCAGCACCCGCACAATGCCGGTGGTACTTTTTTAGGCACCAGAAACGTGTGAATTTGGGAAGTTACCCATAAATGGATGGATAGCGTGGCGTTCTATGTCAGAACGCCCGAAGACATGAACGACCCTAGCTAAGCACAACCTCATTGGTATGGGTTTTGTGCAGAGGGAATGTGTCAGTTAATAAAACGAGGGATGGTTCTGAGGTTTCTCCACGTTTTTCGAGCTGTTCAAGGAAGGGCTTTTTCGTGGCCAATACTTAGCATTTTTACCTCGGCGTCATTGACCAGCTTCGCTGTTGTAAAGCGCCTCGGCGAAGGCCCACTGCTGTCCGGGGAAAATGCGCACTGCCCTAAACACGCATCCGAAGCTCGTCGGAAATCCCTTTTTTGCCTGCACATTCAGCACCCCCGATCCGTCACCCCGGCGAAAGCCGGGGCCCAGTGACTTTGGCGATTCCGCAAGTCGCTGGGTCCCGGCTTTCGCCGGGACGACGAACCATCAAGCATGGCGGCGAGTGTGAGTGATATTTTCCCGGACAGCAGTGGGCGAAGGCCGGAATCCATCGCCAGTACGGAGCATGGATTCCGGCCTTCGCCGAGGCGCTTTACAACAGCGAAGCTGGTCAATGACGGCAGAGTAATTTAATAGATATTGGCTAGCTTGCTGATTTTGTTCAGATCATCAAGTAGAAAACGTGGGGATACCTCAGGGTCAGGTTCACTTACGGCTATTGCTCGCTCTCGTAAGTGAACCGCCCCAGTTTGGGTTATTTCTTCAAGTTCCAAGGATGCTATGCATCCGGCTTTTTGGCGGCCTGCTGCGCCATATCCACGGCTTTCGTCGCCCCGTGCACAGCCACCGTTACAGCTTCTTCGGCGATGCGCATAGCCTCTTCAACGTCCTTATAGCCAGTCGTGAGGGTGGCTACGATCTGGTCATGCGTGCGCTGAATTTGGGCGGCTAAATCGTCGGTGGCTGGGTTGTCTTGGGAGGCCGTTGGGGCAGCGGTGACGTCTGCCTGTGAAGCGGGTTGCTCATCCTTTTCGTCGCTTGTCATCGTCATTCCCCGGGTTTGGGTTCGCCAGTGGGCGTGTCTTTCAACAAGGCGCTGAGACGCTCGATGGTCTGGGCGAGGTCGTCGCTTTTTAGTGCCTCGTCGGCAAAGCGCAGGGCTTGCTCAGGGTTGGCGTCCAAAATGGCGCGGGCTGCGGCGGTGGTGATGGCGTTGCGCAGCATGTAAACGTGTTGCTGCTGCGCTACGGCGTTTTGTATGGCCACCGATACAGCGTGGGCCATGATCTGGTGGGTCATGGCCTGCGCCAGGGCTTCGGATGAATCGCCAACCGAAGCGTTGACTTGCGCTACCGCGTCGGTGATCTGGCTGTTGACTGTGGTCTCGTCGGCCATGACGTTACTCTTGTGCCGAGGTGTTGCCGAGCAGGGCTTCGGCGCAGCGCGTCACGATTGCCAGCGACAAGTTGTTTGCATTCTGCTGCTGAGTGACCAGATTTTCTGCCGCGATGCCGGCAGCGTGTGCGAGGGATTGATACAGCGAGCCCAGCGCCACCGCGGGCGCCTCGCCGATGACTTTGACGTTGGATTGGGTGACCGAATCGGTGATCTGGTCGTTGACGGAAGTCGGAAAGGCCATGGGTCTGTCTCCTTACTTGGCTGCCGAGCCGACGAGGGATTGCACGCACCGCGAAACCAGCGCATGCGACACGTTGTTTGCATTCTGCTGCTGTGTGACCAGGTTTTCCCCGGCAATGCTGGCGGCGTGTGCAAGGGATTGATAAAGCGAGCCCAGTGCCATGGCGGGTGCTTCGCCAATCACTTTGACGTTGGATTGGGTTACGGCGTCAGTAATCTGCGAATTCAACGAGGTAGGAAATGCCATCTCTCAAAACTCCCTGTGTGCTGAGTGGTGGAAATCAGTGGTAGTTGGAATACTGCTACTACATCGATGCTGCTTGGATTTGCCCTGTGAAGCGGTAGGGGCTCAAGCATGAAGCGAGCCATGGAAACCCACGCGTGGAAGTTCTTTATTTCACAGCCACTTGATTGCGCGTCACGAAGGAGATGTGGTCCTGGGGCTCGAAGCATTTCGTCAGGTTTCGCCCTGACGCGTCAGCAACGGTGTGAAGGTTATGTGTAGAGACGCCTGGCGCGTCCATGGGCGAGGCGGATCTACTTCTTGCGCCGGTTTTTACGTTGGAGCGATACCGAAAGCAGGGGGTAGGTTCATTCTTTGGAAGCACATTCGACCATAAGCGAACCTAGCCCCAATCGTCAGAGCTTATGGCTAGCTCAGGCCGTACTTTCTCAGCGTATCCGTAACCTGGCCGCTGTTCTTGTTCAAAAGCCAGCCACGAAAGGCGGAGTCCGAACGCGCGTACATAATCAGTTTGTCATCGTAGGTGCCATCAAAGTAGGTTCCGTCTGAATGACGCTCGAGATTTCGTTGCGTCAGACGCAAGCTGGTCATGATGTCGTTGAGGTCCAATTGCTCTGTGCTGTCGTCCGTACTCGCAATCACCAGCGATGGGTCACTGTAGTGCGCACTCAGAAACAAGTTGCCCAAGGTGGCGTCATAGATCAGTCGCATTCCCCCGCCGATGACGTTGTACTCCACGTAGCGATAGGAATTGGCCATGTCCACAGGGTATTTGGATTCCTGGTTCATATGAAAGGGCGTATCAGGTCGTACCCCGGCAGCCTTGAACGAAGTAAGAAGAAATTGCACCACGTTGCTGTACTTCGTCTTCAATACGGATAGATCGATGACTGGATAGGTAATGCCGTTGAAGACTTGCTCTTCATCGACGAGGTTATAAACCTGTCGATGGATGTGATCTCTCTTTTCCACAGCGGTCTTGTAATCGCGTTCATAGGCCGATCGAATCGTGCTACTCGCAGCCTTTTCCAAATCCCTGACTGGCATAGAGCTTTCCCCTGTGTGTAGGAAACGGGTGGATATTTACAAAGCTGTGACGCGGCTATGTCCAACAAACCCTTAGCCGTATAAAGGGTACTCCTACTACGAAAAATATCATCAAGCCTGGCGGCGTAACCGAGGCGCTGCATCGGGGATGGAGGCTGAGGTTTCCCAACGTTTTTCGAGCTGTTCAAGGAAGGCTTTTTCGCGGCCAATACTTGGCATTTTTACCTGGGCGTCATTCCGGCGAAGGCCGGAATCCATGCTTCGCATTCACCATGGATTCCGGCCTTCGCCGGAATGACGGCTCGGTCATTTAATAGATATTGGCCAGCTTGCTGACTTTGTTCAGATCATCAAGCAGAAAACGTGGGGATACCTCAGGGATGGAGATAGAAAAAAGGTTGCCTAGCTCCACTTCAATTCAGGGCTTTCCGGTATGCTTGGCGCCCTATGTCAGAATGCTCGAAGACATGGACGATCTTAGCTTCCGAAAGCAATTCAGCACTTAAATGATAAGGAAAGAAGGGCCAGCCGGCAGCACCTTCGGTCCTTTTTATCCTGGGGCATGAAAAGGAGCTATGTCTTGACCGGACAAAGTCGGATTTGTTGATGGCGATGCTGCGATCGTCATAAGTGTATTTGATTTCAGTTGCTGGATTGCACTTAAAGGATCTCTGGGGAATACATTTCAGGCAGCGTAATAACCGTTGAATGCTAAGCTGTACCACATCATTTTTCTACCTACTGCTATTGGAGAGCTCTAATGAAGGGGACGGAACAGAAAAAGACGGATGGTTCGCCAGTGAAGCGGTTTGTAAAACGACTGCTTTGTTCCATATTGGTTGTTCTGTGCATGTTTTCATCAAGCGCTTATGCACAAAGCATCCAAAAATACTATGGCTACTATTATGCGGACGCCAATAATCCACCGGCCGTAGCCCTCGATGAAATGAAAGGGCACATCAATCTTTACGCGATAATGAGTTGGTCCGGCGATACCAGCGACGCTGGCAGGGCATCTTCCTTGGCGTATCTCATGACTGAACTGGCCAAGGCGAAGGCAGCTCATGTGCATGCCATCATTCCTGGGTATCCATTCCTATTCAATCTCGCTGCGGGAAGCACCTCTTGCTGGCAGAACTACCCGGCCGCATCGCAGGAGTGGTCAAGCTTGGTTCAAACCATGGTGCAGACGGGCTATCTGATTCCTGGTGACCCCGATCGAAGCACCGTGACGGCGGTTTATTTGGTTGACGAACCGAATCTCGGTAGCTCCTGCCTTTCCGATGTGAATGGAACGGCGAATCCAGCCTTGGCGAATGCCGTCAATGCTATCCACTCTAATGCCAATACAAGTTCGCTACCGGTCGCATCCATTCTGACGACATCGTTCGATCAGATCAGCAGCGGAATGCGGCTTCTCGATTGGGTAGGCTTCGACAGCTACGGGGATAGCGATTCGCAATGGTATGCGCACCTCAATGAGCTTAAATCCTATGCACCGAGCAAGAAGATCATCATTGTTCCCGGTGCTCAAAGTGGGCAGGGTTGCGTGGGCATCAATGACACGACACCTTTTTTTCAGACCATGCAATCCGACTCGCAGGTTGTATGGCTCGCTCCTTTTGTCTGGTTTTCAACCAGCACATGCCTTGGAATCAGGGATCTTTCTACACTTCGGACAACGTATGAAACCGAAGGGGCTGGCATCAAGGCACAAGGTTGCACGGCTTCCAATGAGGCAGCCTTGTTCTGCGGAGCAGCACTTACCAGCTTTGTCCTTTCTTCGGGCCAACAGCACTGGGGTTTCGTCGGTGCCAGTGGTGACGTTTACAATTTATATTGGAGCGCCAGCGCCGGGTACCTCGTTGACGACGCCAGTGCCGTTACAAAGGCGCAGAAAGCAGACAGCGGCGCGTTGACTAGCTATACGCTGTCTTCTGGGGAGCAGCATTGGGGCTTTATTGGCACTGACGGCAATATTTACAACCTGTCTTGGACAGCTGCTGCGGGTTATACAGTTGCCAACGCCAGTGCGGCAGCGGGGGCGCCACCGGCCATCACGGGTGCGTTGACGAGCTTTGCGTTGTCGTCCGGTGAGCAGCACTGGGGATACATTGGCACCAATGGGCATGTTTACAATCTTTATTGGGGTGCCGGCGCTTATCACGTCGATGATGCTAGTGGCTCGGCGGGAGCGCCGCAGGCCGCCAGTGGTGCGTTAACAAGCTTCACCCTGCCGTCCGGTCAGCAGCATTGGGCATATATCGGTACCAATGGCGACGTTTACGACCTTTATTGGAGCGCCGGCTCTTATTACGTCGCTGATGTCAGCGCCGCAACGGGGGCACCACGGGCCGCCAGCGGTGCGTTAACAAGCTTCACTCTGCCGTCCGGGCAACAGCATTGGGCATATATCGGTACCAACGGCAACGTTTACGACCTTTATTGGAGCGCTGGCTCTTATTACATTGCCGATGTCACCGCCGCAGCGGGGGCGCCACTGGCCTCGAGTGGCTCACTGACAAGCTTCGTGCTTCCATCCGGCGAGCAGCACTGGGGATACATTGGCGCCAATGGGCACATCTACAATCTTTATTGGGGTGCCGACGCTTATCACGTCGATGATGCTAGCGGTTCGGCGGGAGCGCCGCAGGCCGCCAGCAGCGCGTTGACAAGCTTCATCCTGCCGTCCGGTGAGCAGCATTGGGCGTATATCGGCGCCAACGGTGACGTCTACAATCTCTACTGGAGTTCCGGCACTTACTATGTTCAGGACGCCAGTGCGGCAACAGCACTTCACTGATTTCTAAAGCGTATACAACATGTCGGGCGTGTCATGGCCATCACGATGGCACGCCCGACTGTCGCACCATTGCATGGAGCGGCAAATAACGGCAGCCGCTACAACTGAGATACGTAGGTTCACCATATGATGTGTGGGTAGCGAATATCCGTGGGATATGTGATATCCATACCACTTTTGGTTCACTACAGTGACTAAGGTTTGTTTCGATGCAGGCCGGTCTCGTCAACTCAGTGAGTTAACCCTTGCGATGGGACCACGTCCGGTGTATTGGTATCGCGTTTTATGTCGGCGCGGAGCGGCATAAAACACGTTGACAAGCTCCGCATCGTAAATGGGAGAACCGCTATGGAATTGAACATTGAGGGTGTAAGCGCTGCAGAAGAAGCTGCTCGTCCAATGGGTCGGTTGCTTGCGCGTACTGTGTCGCAAGACGAGCTCGATAAGCTGTCGCTGCAGAACAGTAAGGAAGCAAACTTCCTCACTATCACTATTTATGAGCGCGGTCTCAATTAAATTGCGGGACCGGAAGAAAGTAACGACTTGATTCCGTGTCTTATCAGTCGTTCGAAACACTAGCCCGCCACCCTGACGGTTGGCGGGCTATTTATTGCTTACACTGCCGTCAGGCATCGCATCGAGGTGATAGTTGATCATGGCCTCATCAAAAGTAGTCATCTTTGCGCTAACTAATGACGCTCATGCGGGTGCGATTGCGTGGTCGTTGAAGCAGAATGGAGCTCAAGTGCTATGGGGGCCATCTCTGCGATTCAACCCTGCGATGAAGTACTCCTTTAGAGCTGATGGCACGGGCATCCATCCAGAGAGCAAAACCTTTTCCTCGGGTACGGTGAGTGCGGTCTGGAATCGCTATACCACAGTGCCAGATGCGAGTGATTGCGTGCCCGAAGATAGACTCTTTGTGACTCAACAATGGGATGCATTTGATCAGAATGCCTTTGCCGTTCCGCATGAGATGGCCAATGCGCTATGGTTGAATCAACCTTTATTTGCCGCCCGCGCCGAGAACAAATTATTTCAGCTGAAGGCGGCTCATAAGGTAGGCCTGTCCTTTCCTGAGACATTTTTCTCCAATGACGCGGAGGATGTCCGCGACTTGATCGATCGTTGGGGGAAAGTGGTACTGAAGACTTTTATTGGCCATGTCTGGGAAAGTCGCTCAACGAGAGAAACCCACAGAATCAGTGTTGCGCTTCTTGATCAATATACAGAAATAAATGACCGCGCCGTTGCCATATGCCCCAGCATTTATCAGAGATATATCGAAAAGGAGTTCGACATACGCGTAGCCGTGCTTGGCGATCAGATATTTTCGGCAAAGATCCTGCGCAACACAGGGCCGACCTATATGGATTGGCGACCGCACATTCTTGACGAGGATGTCCTGGTAGAAGAGTTCACTTTGCCAGAGGCTGTGGAGGATCAGATACACCGTTTTATGCGAGAAATGGGGCTGTCGATTGGCTTCATCGATCTCGTGATGGATTTGCATGGCAATGTGCAATTCCTTGAGGTCAATCAACAAGGTCAATTTCTATTTGTCGAGGAGAAACTTCCTCAGATGCCCCTGCTTCAAGCCATGACATCGCTGTTGCTGACGGGACGTAGTGATTATTCAGTGGGCGACAGTAAGAAGGTTCATTTTGCTGATTATTTGCAATCTAAGGAATTTGCGGAACTGTGTGAGGCCCCGCAAAGAGATGTCGAAATTATCAGCTATGAGGCATAGCGAGCGCATGGCCGAAACTTGGGCCAGAATCTGAAGGTTCTTCACGTTTTTTGACCGCCATTCCAACGAAATCAAGGGTTACTTCGCCCCCCATTTCGAAGCGAGTCGTCATTCCGGCGAAGGCCGGAATCCATCGCCAGTACGAAGCATGGATTCCGGCCTTCGCCGGAATGACGAGCCGCTCTGAAACAGTATTGCCGTGAACTTCGATTTTCCTGCTGGAACGATGGCAAAAAGCGTGTGAATACCTCAGGGCCAGACGTAATCACCCGTTCCTATCCCATTCTGTCACTCCGTGGCGCGTCTTCATCATGGGTGTTCGGATTCCGCAATAAGTTGCGCCATCTATTCCAGAACATCCCATGTCTGGCAAGCTTGTCGGATCGCGGACTTAGCTACTTCGACAAAGCAGTTTTATTACCCCTTTCTAGCTTCGCAGCGTCGGCACTTTTAAGGCTTGGAGAGAGTCACTCATGACCATGCGTACACGCGCCCTGTTGGCAATGATGATGCTTTTGGCAGGCTGCGCCACCGACCCATCCATCACTGTAAAACACCGCGTTCCCCATGGGGGCACGGTTGCCGTGGTGATGTTCGAGGACTGCGCCATCGCGAACCAGGTGGATTGTGACGGCTCGGGAGCGAAAGCGAGTTCGATCTTTGTCCGTGTGCTTTCGCAAAAGCCTGGCCTGAATGCCGTTTCGTTGCCGAGGCCCGTTGGCGCCAAGGCGCCGCTCACTGACGATGCGGCGGTCGCTTATGCCAAGTCGAAAGGCTACCGATATGTCATCAATGGCGAGGTGCAGGACTATTACGGGCACATGGGCATTCACTCGAATCGCGCGGGTATCTCGGTGCGTGTTCTGAGTACGTCCAATGGGCTGGAGTTGACGTCTTATAGCTATCAAGAGAAGTCGACGACGCATCTCACGACACCTGATGAAATGTTGGAAGACATGGCGAAGCAAGTGGCCGATGTCATCATTACTGAGCCGAAAAGCCGGCATCAGGGTAATTTTTTGATTTACAAGGGAAATGGTGCAGGCTGAGTCGAGGTAGACTGACTTTTCTCGCGGTGAGCGACGCTTTGCGGGCCGAATAGGCCCTGGATGCAAGGGGCGTATACCAATACTCCGCTGGCTTTGTATTGAGAGAAATTGGCCGCATCCAAAACGCAGTGTTTGGCCTCCGACACCCGTTGCTTAAGCCCATACACTGGCAAAAATCACCAGAGGGCACGGGAATGCGCATTGCAAGCGTGGGCCATGCGATTTTCGCGGCAACCATGACCGCGCTGGGTATCCAGTGTTTGATCACCGGCAACTACGCCGCACTCTGGCAACCGCTGGACCTCAGCACTCCCAGTATCGAATGGTTGCCTTATCTGTGCGCACTCATCTCATTGGGTTGTGGCATAGGTTTGCTTTGGCGGCGTGCCGATGCCGCGCTTATTTTGCTCGTGTATTTTCTGGCTTGGTTGCTGTTTTACAGAGCACCCGACTTCATTTCTGCCGCCTCGCAGGACCCCTGGTACGGCAGCGCTGAGGCTGCAGTGTATGTGGCGGCTGCGTGGGTATTGTTTGCATGGTTTTCGACGGGTTGGAAAATGCCGAGTGCTCTTCGTTTTGCGACCGGCGACACCGGCATTCGCATAGCTAGAGTGCTGTACGCATTGGCGATGATTTACTTCGGCATTGGACATTTCCGCTATTTCAAAGAGACCGTCGTCCTGGTGCCTTCGTGGTTACCGTGGCATGTCGCCTGGGCGGCTTTCACGGGTGCTGCCTACATCGCTGCGGGTATCGCGATGTTCGTAGGTGTCTATGCACGACTGGCTGCTGCACTTTCCGTGCTTGAGATGGCAGTGTTCACGCTACTCGTATGGGTACCCATTTTGATCGCAGGTGCCACGGCCTACCAACACAGCGAAAGTGTCGTCTCCTGGGTTTTGACGGCAAGTGGATGGGTTGTTGCAGATTCTTATCGCAAGATGCCTTGGTTTACGATCGGCAGGCGCTGAACCAGAATCTGCCGCTGGCGCTGCCTGGCGACAAGCGCCGGAAAAACCAGCGTTTCCTTGACGGAGGATCCTATGAAGAAAACATTCCTGCTGCTCATAGTCGTGTTTTTCTCGATCAATGCGCATGCGCAGTGCAGCACCGATTCGGCGGCCTTGAGGCAATCATTGGATAAGGCAACTGCTGCCATCAGGGACGCCTTTAGCAGAGGTGATGCCGCCATGGTGGGGCGACTGCATAGTCCGAATGTCATCAAATACTTTGGTGGAAATAATGTTCTGATAGGCCGGGACGCCGTGGAAAAAGGGGCAAGGGACTGGTTCAAGGAATCGAAAGTGGAATTCGTGGAAAACACCGTCGAAAATACCTGCTTCATTGGAAATGTCGCGATACAGACGGTCATTTTTTCAATCAAGACAACGCCCAGGAGCGGAGGCGCGCCATCGATCGGAAGAGGGCGCTCCATGGTGATCTATGTTCAGGACAAAAGTAGCCCAACGGGTTGGTTGACGTTGCGCGAGATAGCGCAAGCAGCGCCACCTTTAAAGCAATGAGATTTGGGAAGCGGCTCGTCATTCCGGCGAAGGCCGGAATCCATCGCCAGTACGAAGCATGGATTCCGGCCTTCGCCGGAATGACGAGTCGCTCTGAAACAGCAATGTCGTGAACTTCGATTTTCTTATCAGAATGACGGCAAAAAACATGTGGATACCTCAAGAGACAGAGGTGGCTAACGACAGTTGGCCACCTCCACTCCTGGCACACGATCAATAGTCGAGCGTTACCGTCGCTGGCGAGATAGATGCCCCGTAACCGCATTGAGGCGTCAATCCACTGGACAGATTGCTAAACGTCCAACCCGGGTTGGAGTACTCCACGAAGCTATCGTTGTAGAGTTCCAGATCGTAAAACTGGAATGAACCACCGGCCGGGTAATCACTGCACTGCGAGACGTTGTAGACCTCCAGCGAGCCGGCAAAGGCCCAGTTGAAAGTTTGGCCGAAATTCGACGTGCCCTGCAGCTCGGAGTAATTCCCGGTGGTCAGATCCTCGGTGAGCACATCCCACGACGTGCAAGTAAGCGTTCCTGCTGCGCAGTTGTCCCACATATAGCCGGCAATCTTGTCGCCGACGTTGACACGAGTGGGCGTGGCCTCATAAACGGTGCCACTCTCGCAGCAATTCCAACTGGCGATGCCCCATGCGGACGCATAGTCGGAGTTCCAGCCCAGCACGGGCTGAAGGATCGTCACCACGTCGTTGTAATCCTCCAGGCCAGGGAAGAGGTAGATGGTCTGGCCGTTGTTGGCGGTGGGTGCGGATGGAACATTCCAGTCCGCACCAAGTTCGCCGTAGGAGGAACTCGTGGTCGTGCCTGCGTATTCAACCCAGGCGTGGCCGATCGAAGGTGGGTCGATGCGCCGCTGATCGCCCATCACCATGTCGCCGTTGGGCTTGAAATGTGCGAACTGGCAGACATGCATGCCTTCGATGCTTCCATCCGCATGCTGGATGGTTTTGGTCGCCTTCTGCAGAACATCTCCCTTGGCCAGGTGCACAACGCAGCTGGGGTGAAAGTAGCCATAGGGCGTGATGACATAGTTGGCTGGAACGGCCGCAGGCCGGTGAGGCCCAGCTGGCTGAAGTGCCTGGGCTGATGTGAAGCCCGCAAAAAAGAGCACAACGATACCGATCAGATTAAGCAGTCGAATGTTGCATGATGCGCGTAACATGACATTCTCCTTGCAGTTGAGGGTTTGATACATCGTGCTTTCCAAGGGGCCGTGATCGACATCGCCTTACCCGCCCGCTTTCATGCAGGGCGAAGTGGGTTTACCTCACGCATGGGTTTCAAGACGCATCGACAGCAAATGGGTTTCCTGTGCCGTTTTTTTGCGGCATGGGAAGGCGAAACTATGGATGACCCCTTCTGCTTGCTCCGGCACGCTGATCTGTGCCGGCCTTGCACTGTTCCCCTTGGAAGGGCGGATTCTGAAGGTTGCCGCGTGAAGAAATCACCGCGATCCGGTTAAATCCAAAACGGGGCCAGGTTCGTTTATAAAGCGGCGCTGATTTATTTAGGGTTGACCTTAAAAATACGCCCCCGCTCATACGCGGGAATGACGGCAAAGCGGATCTGGGGTGTTGGGGTTCGCGTTCGCTCACCCCAACCTACATCGCCATCGTTGCTACGGTCATACATGACTTGGGGTGCCAAGCCAATTCTCATTGTCAACACGTTCGATTACGCCGCCGAGCTGCGTGTTGATCGACTGAAAGACGAAATAAAGCTCGGCGCGGCCAATCGTCATCGTTGCTTTGCCGTTCTCGGCATTCTCCGCGTTATAGGTAATGCGCGCCATCAAGGTCAGCATGTTCTGCAAGTGTTTAAGGTCTTCGTAGCCGTCTTGGGACAATAGATAGAGTTGCGGCCCACAGCGGCCGCCGTGCATGTCTTCCATTTGTGTTCTCCACACGCTTAGGTCACGCCGCGTATTGCGCGCGGCGTGAAGGGTTTCAGGAAAAATCCTGCTCGTTTTGTCGGAATCAGCTGCTTCCGTTTCGACGAATGCCCACTTTGGCTCGACGACGCGCAGCCTGCGCGGCGGTGAAGTAAGGAAAAAGCACCGTGGCGGGGGCACGAAGACGTGTTGGTGCCGTATGATTCGATCTAACCACTGTTTGACTCCTGGTAAGTTGATGGTGGCCAGCGGGTCGTCTGAGCTGCTACTCGGGCGATCCGCGTTACTTCACATCATGTCGGGCGTGTCGTGGTCATCACAGCGGATGGACACGCCCGACTGGCGCACCATCGCATAAAAGGCGCGTGCCATCTGTCGGTGACAGGTGCTTTGAGATGTTGGCTTATGCCTACGCGGCGTATGCAAAAGGTTACTGCCGTGGATTTACGCGTTAGATCGTGATGCGTGCGATGCGGATGCCAGGCGACGCGTCAGGGTAATAACCATCGACATCACCAGCATTTTGGTGAACCAGTCCCCGGCATGTATAAAGCTCAGCGCCCAAGGCTTGTCATCCCATAGGCTCGCGCCCACGAGCATCGAGACGGGAAAGGCCATCCACATCCAGAACCCGAGCGTCGCAGCATCCGTAAGGCGGGTGATATTGAGTTTGGCGACGAGCTGGGTAAGCGCGTAGGCAATGACGATTTCCCGCACTATCTCGACGAGCGATTTCCACGGAGCGACATAGGCATCGGGTTGGACATGAAACCATTCGCCCCGCAGTGCGACCGATGATGGGCCGAATAGCATGGGGCTATACCAGATGCTGCTTATCACCATCGCAGCGACCAGGGCCGCTATGACGGGCAATATGGTTTGCTTGATCATGTTCATGGCGTTTCCCACCTTTTTGATTGTGGATGCAACGTTAGTCAACGCTCCGCTCCAGAAAGGGCCGTACTTCCATAGGAAGCCCAATCACTTTGGCCAGTTTCCGAGCCCACTCCAGTGCCGCATCCAGATCGGGAACCTGGATGATCGTAAGGCCGGCGATATATCCCTTCGTTTCAGCAAACGGTCCATCGGTCGTGCGCACGTCACCAGCATGACGCTGTAACACGGTGGCTGTGCTTGGCGAATCCAGGCCACCCGAGAAAATCCAGGCTCCAGCGGCCTTCATGTCCTCACGGATGTCCCGAACCTCCCGCATGACTTTCTCCAGCGCCTCGCGCGAAGGCATGTCGCCCTCCGCGCCAGGTTGATACATGGCGAGCAGATACGTCTTCATGGTGGCTCTCTCCCTATCGAGGGTGATGATTCGGTCTATTCACCTATCTCGACGCATGGCGTGTGTCGAAACGGACAATGGGAGGAGGGGGCACAAGCTGCTCGATGTTCCGTAAACGCCATTCCACGCACCTTGCTGACTTAGGCTGAGGTCCCCGTGGTTTTCTCTCTCTCACTTCGGCGAACAGTAAACTGCGCGTCAAGGTTGTTTCAAAGCGAACCGTCATTCCAGCCTTCGCCCACTGCTGTCTGGGGAAGTTTCGTAGTACCTCACCGTCATTCCGGCCTTCGCCGGAATGACGATAAGGCAAGATTGAAGACTATGGTGAAAACAAGTTCCTCGCTGCATTCCTTTGCAAAAAGCGCCTATAGAGCGGCAATTTTCTGAGCTTCGACAAAATATTCCCCGAACAGCAATGGGCCTTCGCCGGAATGACGATGAGGCAATATGCATGCCTCACCAAATCACACAGCGATCCACCTTGACCATCGGGCTCGGTGGAACAATCCCAAACGCCTGTTGGAATTCCGGCATGTTGGCCAGCACACCATTGGTGCGATAAATCTCAGGCGGATGCGGATCGGTGGTGACGCGGGTCTTTGCCGTTTCCGGGCGAGTGGCCATGGCCCAGGAGTGTCCGTAGGCAATAAAGAACTGCTGATCGGGCGTAAAGCCGCCGATCGTTTTGGCGTTTACAAAGGCCGGCTGGGCGTGGAACGCGCGCCATGCCAGGATCAAACCACCTTGGTCGGCGATGGCTTCACCAGTCACCAGCTTGCCCTGAACATGCACACCGTCGGCGACGGTGTATTGCGAATATTGATCGGCGACGCACTTCACGGCAGCCTGGAATTTCTTCAGGTCTGACGGCGCCCACCAATTCTTCAAATTACCGTGTCCGTCGAACTGTGCGCCTTGGTCATCGAAGCCATGCGTCATTTCATGGCCGATCGTTGCGCCGGTGTTGCCGTAGTTCACCGAATCCGGCCAGGACGGATCGTACAGCGGCGGTTGCAGTACGCCAGCTGGAATATTGAGGTTGTTCATCGACGGATCGTAGTAGGCGTTGACCGTCTGCGGCGTCATGTCCCAGTCGCTGCGATCGACGGGCTTGCCGATCTTCGCCAGTTGGCGTTGCTGCTCGAAGGTGGTGGCGCGCATCACATTGAGCACATAGGGGCCGCGATCGATCTGCAACCCGGAGTAATCGCGCCACTTGTCCGGATAGCCGACACGCAGCTCCATCATGTCCAGTTTCTTGATGGCCGCCTCGCGTGTTGCCGGCGTCATCCATGCGAGCGTCTTGAGATCTTCGCGCAGTGCATCGCGGATCTGGTTAACCATCTGCGTTGCCGCTTGCTTGTACGACGGCGGAAACTTCTGGTCCACATACATCTTGCCGATGGCGAAGCCGAGGGCGTTGTCTTCGGCCCGCAATACGCGCTGCCAGCGCGGCTTCTGTTGCTTTTCGCCGTTCAATACCGACGCCATGCGGAAGTCTTCGTCGACGAACGGTTGCGACAGGTATGGTGCGTAGGTCTGTACTAGCTGCCAGCGCAAGTAGGTCTTCCAATCGTTGAGCGAGGTGTGCGTCAGCTCCACGTTCACGGTCTTGAAGAAATCCGGCGTGGCGACATTGAGACCATGGATTTCCGGATGGCCAATCCCCGCCATCAAGCCTTGCCAGTGCAGGCGCGGCGTCAGTGCGTTGATGCTTGAAACATCCATCGGATGGTAGATCGCTTTCGGGTCACGCATCGCCACATCGGTCATGGAGCCTTTGGCGAGGCTGGTTTCCAAGGTCATGACGGACTTTGCTTCGGTTTCCGCGAGCGCCTGGTTGTCGCCAAGCAGTTGGAAAGTGCGTGCGATGTGCTTGACGTATTCCGCGCGGATGTTCTCGCTCGCGTCGCCGCTTTGCACGTAAAAGTCGCGGTCGGGCAGGCCGAGCCCGGCCTGCATGGCTACGGCAATCACCTTGCTGCTGTCCTTGAAATCCTGCATCTGCTGCAGCGACAGCGGCGCGGCAACGCCGATCATCTGCAAGTGCGCGAACTCGTCCGGCAACTGCTCGACCGTATTGATCTTGGCAATGCGATCCAGTTCCGGCTGCAGCGGCTTGATGCCAGCGCTATTAATTGCCTTTTCGTCCATGCCGCTGGCGTAGAAATCACCCACCTTTTGCTCGACGCTGCCTGGCGCCGCCTTGGTGCCATGGCTGGCCTTTTCCACCATGTCATGGATGAAGCGCTGGTTCCCCAAGTCGACCGCCACATACGCACCCCATTCGGCGCGATCCGGTGGAATCGGGTTGGCCTTGAGCCAGCCGCCGTTGGCGAAGTGAAAGAAGTCGACGCCTGGCTTGACGCTGCGATCAAGCCAATCCAGATACTGCCCATCGGTACTGCTGAAGTCGGGCGCCTGATCGGCAGCCAGTGCACCCAGCGGGCACAGGCACAAGGCAGCAAGAACCGCTTTCCGGATCGATAACATGGCGTCCCCTTTCTGGCTTATGGAGCATCGTGCTCGAAGGGGTTGATGCTAGCGGGTGTTTTGGAGGCTTCCAATGTTACTGGCGTCACATCGGCAGGGTTATTGATGAGATGTCTTGATTTGTGCGGTGTCGACACTCAGTGTGCCGTTGTCATGAAGTGTATTGGCGAGGCGATTCGGATAGGGTGGGTGATTGCGCGGATATCCCGAAACGCAGCGCATGAAATTGGCTGGTATTTCGATTAACTTAGGCGCACTCAGGGGCAAGGGGAACTTAATGGGCGGACACATCTGCATGGTCATGGCTGCAGCTCGGCCGGAAAAAGTGTCGGCCATTCGCGTCATGCCTTCATGATTCCCGTCGCTATTAAAGCCTCAAGGCTCAAATACGTTTTATTGCTGATTGCGGCCATCGGCTTTGTCGCGGGGGGCGTCTTCATCGTCATGCACCACGCTGGAGGGGACGCTTGGATAGGGTGGATGAGCATTCTGTTCTTCGGCGCCGGCATTCCGCTGTTCTTATGGCAGCTGCTGGATGCGCGGCCGCGGCTGGTCATCGATGACCAGGGTGTGTTCGATCGAACGCTTGGGGTAGGTGTCATACCCTGGTCGGAGATCACTGGCGCTTATGTGCGATCGGTCAACAGCGCCGACTTTATTTGTCTCGAACTGCGCGATCCGACACCTTGGCTACAACGTCTATCTCCCATCAAGCGGGCAATGGTGTCCGCGAACGAAGCGATGGGGTTCACTGCGTTGAATCTGAACCTTAGCGGCGTGGCGGCTGATGTGCAGCAAGTGCACGAACTGATCGTGAAGATGGCTGCGTCTCGACAGGGAATCGAGAATCAGAAGCAGGGAGAACGTTGATTCTGCCTGCTGCTTACGGATCGAATCGCGGGTGGCGCTTTGAGCTTCAGGTTTATCGACAAGTATTGTTCTTCAAGACGTCATTCCGGCGAAGGCCGGAATCCATAGCCAGTACGAAGCATGGATTGACCAGCTTCGCTGTTGTAAAGCGCCTCGGCCTTCGCCGGAATGACGTGAGGTGCTACGAAACTTCCCCGGACAGCAGTGGGCCTTCGCGGGAATGACGCCCAGCTCTGAAGTCGCATCAACGCGAGCATCGAGTTCGGAGCATTGAGCCAAGAGCGCGTCGCACATGACCTTTCCGACCACGGCAGCATTAAAGGTGACGATGCTTCGCAAGTTTGCCGCGGTGATCCTTGGATGCTGCGTTGCAGCTTGAATGCTTTCTATTTGAAACATAAGTTCATATATGAACCAGGTTCGCCCAGGCGGTCCGGGCCGTATCGCCATCCATGCCGAGAGGCAGACACCGAAGGGGATATATACGCAATGAAATCGCTGACTTATGCCGTGTCGCTGGCTTCGGCGCTGGTGGCGTTATCCGCTTCGGCGGGCGCGAAGCAGGTGCCGCAAGCGCCTTCGACTCATCCGGTTCCCGCGGTCCAGGACACCGAAACGCCCGCGCAGCGTGATGCACGCATGGCGTGGTGGCGGCAGGCGCGCTTTGGCATGTTTATTCATTGGGGGCTGTATGCCGTGCCCGCTGGTGTTTGGAACGGTAAGCCGGTCGACAGCATCGGCGAATGGATCATGTACAACGCAAAGATTCCCGTTGCCGATTACAAGAAGCTGGCACCGCAGTTCAATCCGATCCAATTTGATGCGCATGCCTGGGTTGCCTTGGCGAAAGCGGCGGGCGTGAAATACATCGTCATTACTGCGAAGCATCATGATGGCTTTGCGATGTTCGATTCGAAGGCGAATCCTTTCAATATCGTGGACGCAACACCGTTCAAGCGCGATCCGTTGAAGGAACTGGCCAAGGAAGCGCAAAAGCAGGGGATCAAGCTGGGCTTCTACTATTCGCAGGACCAGGATTGGACTGCGCCAGGTGGCGCCGCGATGACGTTCGACGCAAAACATAACGGCCATTGGGATGAGGCTCAGCAGGGCAGTTTTGCTAACTATTTGCACACCAAGGCGATCCCGCAGTTGAAGGAGTTGCTGAGCAACTATCAGCCGTCACCGGCGATCATCTGGTTTGATACGCCCACTGCGGACATGACGCCGCAGCTTGCCTCGGAAATCGTCGCATTGCTCAACCAGCATCCGAATCTGATTTGGAACAATCGTCTCGGTGGCGGTTACAAGGGTGATACCGAAACACCTGAGCAGAATGTCCCCGCGCAGGGCTACCCAGGTCGTGACTGGGAAACCTGCATGACGATCAACGACACCTGGGGCTACAAATCGACCGACACGAATTTCAAATCAACGCAGGAGTTGCTGCGCACGCTGGTTGATGTGGCGAGCAAGGGCGGCAACCTTTTGCTCAATGTCGGGCCTGATGCGCAAGGCGTGATTCCCGCAGCGGAAGCGGAGCGCTTGCAGGCGATTGGCAAGTGGCTCGATGTCAATGGCGAATCGATTTACGATACCGGCCCCACGCCATTCCCGGGTGCCCACGGAACGTTTTCGAGCACTGAAAAAACGGTTGGCGAGAACAAGCCGAAATGGGTTCCCACCTGGGATTGGCGCGCCACGACAAGGCCCGGGAAAATCTATATTCACGTGTTGACCTGGCCAGGCGAGGCATTCCATCTGGCAAATGTAAATGTGCCGGTCAAGCAGGCTTACTTGCTGGCTGATCCGAAGCATGCGCCTCTTAAGTACACGCAAAAGGGTGGGGCGCTTGATCTGCAATTGCCTGGCAAGGCGCTCGATCCGAATGACACGGTGGTTGTGCTCAGGACTGACTGAGTCGCGCTCGTTCATATGTGAAGCTTCATCTCTGTTTGGCGTCATTCCGGCGAAAGCCGGAATCCAGTCAAATACGCTGTGCAAAGCACACAAAATCTATGTTGAGTGCTTCGCACGACGTATTCACACTGGATTCCGGCCTTCGCCGGAATGACGACCCGCGCGAAATAGCATCAGCGCGGAGATTAGAGTCGAAGCTGCGGTTAGGGGCTTCCTTGGACCGCTTTTCACATTCTTTTCCGGAAAGCCAGAGCCCGCTTTAATGAACTGGCTATGCCATCTGGCACTGTATATGGACCACTCGCGCGATTACGTTAACGAACGAGGCTAGGTTTTCCCCACCACAACAGCTATGTGCTTTCCCACTCGTTGAATAAGCGGGTGCGAGAGACTTTTATGTCTCCATTTTCTTATCGCATTGGGCTCGTGTTAGCTGGAAGCTTGCTGCTGGCTTTATCCGCCATTGGCAACAACGCGCACGCGACGCTTATCACCTCGATAGACCCCTCCGGTGCCAACATGGGCCCCGACATCATCCCTTGCCATCGGTATGACGGCTTGCAACCGCAAGGTACAACCAGCCCTGCGATCAGCACGTGTGAAACCATGTCGCCGGATCTGGGCAAGTTTCGCGCAAGCCTGGCTGACCATGGCTGGCTGATTCAAGGCGGCACTAATTTTGGCGGCACCTTCGATCTGTTGAACCGTGCTGCCCACCCTCAGCTTTATATCGGGCAAGATCCTACCTACCGGTTTGGCTCCTTTGTAACGGCCACCTACGATCTCTCTCGAATCGGGTTTGCTGGTGCGTCGCAATTGGTGTTCAACGCGAATGTTCAGTGGTTCTCGTATGCCGGGGAAAATCCGAACGGTTTCGCCATCAACAGCTTCTACATCACGCAGCGGTTCAATGATGGGCGCGTGCAGTTGCAGTACGGTTTTGAAGAACTCGGCAACCAGTTTTACGGCTTTTCGTTAGGCACCAATTCGACGACGTCGCCGGCCGGTGTCGGGAGTTCCATTCCTTACGAAGTCGGATTCATTTTTAACAAGACCGCGCCCGAGGCCAATTTCCGCCTGGCCTCGCCGCACAAGCATTTCTACGAGCGTTTCGGCGTCACCCGCAGCGTGGATCCCAAGGGGCCACAGGCGGATTGGGACAACAACAATTTCTTGGGTTTGAAGTGGCATATCCCCGGTGCCAAGGCGCTGTATATCAATGAACTGGGTTACCAGACGGATGCCGCGCCTCAACAAAGCATGATGTGGCTACGTCAGGGCGTGATGTACAACGAGAGTCATTTCCCCGATTTCCACGGTGGCTACGCGAATAACAACTATGCTTATTACCTGGTTGGCGACTATCAGTTGTTGCAGACGGACGCTACGCAACCGTTCCGTGGGTTTTACGTCAATGCCAAGGCTGACTATGCGCCGCCGGATCGAAACGTGTATGCCGGAGATATGGGGGTTACGTTCTACTTGCTGGGTCCTTTTAGCCGTCCTTACGACGTGGTCGCGCTGGGCTATACCTTTGATCGGCTGAGCCGCTCTTTTGAGCGTATGCAGCAGGCAGATGGTTTCACTGCCGTGGATTACAGTCGTAACTATTCGCTTTCCTACGTCTATCGCGTGTCACGCGGCGTCTACCTTTCCAACCAGCTGAGTTACACCGTGAATCCCATTCCTACGCCGAAGCAGCCGCCTTCGTTGACGTGGATGAGTTCGCTGTCGTTTTCTTACTGAGGTTAGGAAAAATTTCTATCCGTGAAAGCCGCGTAGCACCTCACCGTCATTCCGGCTTTCGCCGGAATGACGGTGAGGAGACGCGCCAACTTGTTATCAGGGTTGCTTATGACTAGCCAACAACTCAACCACCACCAAACAGCGCCAGCGCCTGCTCATTGAAGCCATTGACGAAGCCATGTTCATTCGGCCCAACGTTGGCACGAAACTGCTTGGCGGCATCCACCAGAATCTCGTCCGCATCCGTCCCAAGCACCTCCATCGTCTCAGCAATAAACTGATCAAGCGGCATGGCTTGTTCGGCCTCTTGGCTGTTCATGAGTTCGGTGCGTACCCACGGTGGCGCGATCTCCAGCACGCGAACGCCCGTATTTCGCAGCATGAAGCGTTGCGACAGTACGTAGGAATGAAGCGCAGCCTTGGTGGCCGAGTAGATGCCGGTAACAGCCAACGGTACGAAGGCGAGCACGGAACTCGTGTATGCCACAGTGGCATTTTTCTTGGTCTTGAGGTGCTCGATCAATGCCGAGGTCATGCGAATCGGCCCGAGCACATTGGTTGACATGGTCGAGGTCAGCAATGCGTCATCAATCTTTCCGGCAATGCCGTCAGGCTGCATGATGCCGGCATTGTTGATGAGCACATTGAGTTCAGGGTGATCGGCGATCAACTGGGCTGCCACGCGATCAATGCTTGTCGGATCGGTGATGTCGAGTTCGACGGCTTCCATACCGGGATTCGCTGCGATTACCGCATTGATATGGCTACGGCGCCGGCCGGCAATGATGACTTTGTTGCCACGCTTGTGCAGCGCCTCGGCAAGTCCGCGACCGATGCCCGAGCCGCCGCCGGTGATGAAGATGGTGTTGCCAGTGAGTTTCATGGGTGTTCTCCTAGATTGAGTTCAAGCGGGGAAGCGGTTGCCGAACATGGGCAATCCACTTTGGGATTCGGTTTGCGCGGCTTCGTCCTGCAGCACGTCCCAGTGCTCGGCGAGCTTGCCGTTTTCGATGCGGACGATATCCGCGGCGATCCACGCCGCAGGACGGCCATGGCCGGAGAAGCGTCCGTGCACGATGACGTAATCACCCTCGGCCATGATCAGGCCATGCTCGTAACGCAAGCTGCTGGGGATATTGCGAATCAGGTTGAACAAGCCATTACGGCCAGGCGGGATATGCGCACTGTGTTGGATGTACTTGTCTGACCAGAAGCGCTCGGCGGCTGCGTAGTCGCGCTGGTTGAACAGCGTGTCGAATGCCTCGATGACAAGAGCCTTGTTCTGTTCGGGCGACGTCTTTGACATGGTCGTTTCCTGTTCCGATGGCTCAAGTGGCGGTGCGCTCGAGCGCGAATGTGTCGATGCGTTACTTGGCGTCAGGTGTTCAGCTGCCTGACGCAGGGGTAAAATCACAATGGTGATCACCATTGATGTGGCGTAGAATGGCTCCGTCTCGATCGAATGTCAATGGCGATCACCATTGTATTTCGAGGCAAAGCGCAGCCAGGCCGTAGGGCAGGAGTGGTTTTATGGGCGTTTCAAAGAAGCAAGCTATTGAAAACAAAGGCGCTATCGTCGCTGCAGCGGAAAAGCTCTTTCGCGAGCGCGGGGTGGCTGCGGTGGGCTTGGCAGAGCTGACCAAGGCCGCAGGTTTCACCCAGGGCGGCTTCTACAACCACTTCAAATCGAAGGACGCCTTGGTTGCCGCGGTCATGGAGAGGGCCATGGAAGGCGGCGCGGACCTGCTTACGGGGGGCCTCGAAGCGTCAAAAGAGGAAGCGGTCGACCCCATCAAGCGGCATGTCGAGTGGTATCTGTCCCCCGATCACATGGCTGATGTGGAGGCAGGTTGTCCATTGACTGCATTCGCTGGCGATGTTCGTCGGCTTGGCCAGGAAGCGCGGCAATCCTACGCGCGCGGGCTGGCATGGAATGTCGATCAACTGGCGAATGTGATCGAGGGCGAGAACCCGCAAGAGAAAAGAAAAAAAGCCATCGCGGTGTTCAGTCAGATGGTCGGCGCGCTGATGCTTTCGCGTGCTGTTGCTGAGGCTGATCCTGCGCTGGCTGATGAGATCTTGAGGGATGGGCGTCAGCAGTTGTTGCAGGTGCTTGGCGATTGAACGCGGAAAAGTGCCAGAGTTCTTTCAGGATAGATTGAACCGAGCGGTACCTGCTTAAGCGCGACGAGAAGCATCAACCGCTCAACCATGCCACGGCTTCGATCTCGATCAAGAATTCGGGACGAAAGAGCGCAGACACTTGAACCAGGGTGCTGGCAGGAGGGTTTTTCACCTTGGCATCAGCCAGATAGCGATCCCTGGCTTCCCGTATAGCCGGAAGCGCCGCCATGCTGGTGACGAACATCGTGAACTTGATGATGTCTTTCAAGGTGCCGCCACGTGATTCGACGGCTGCTTTGAGATTGTGAAACACCTGATCGGCCTGTTTGGCGATGTCTCCCTCACCGACCAGCGATCCGTCTTGGTTGAGTGACACTTGCCCCGCCACAAACACGAACCTTCCACCTGTGACCTCGACGAGTTGGCTGTAACCCGGCGGTGGCGGGAGCGTATCGGGATTGTTGAATACCGCTTCGGACATGGCGCTTGCTCCTTCTGAGTTAGGCGCATCTTGTGCCCGATACAGTGATCGAACAATATGATCAATATCGAACAAGGTGTCCGAAAATGCGAACACAGTTGCGTGCCGAAACCGATCTCGACCTGTTTATCGTAATCGCCAAGGAGGGCGGGTTGAGGCGCGCTGCGGCCAAGCTCAACGTACCTGTTTCGCGAATGAGTGATCGTCTGCGGGCGCTTGAGGAGCAGATGCAGGTAAGGTTGTTTCATCGCACCACGCGCAGCATGGCTTTGACCGAAGCGGGCTTGGCGCTGCTCACGCATGTGGAACCTGCACTCGCCGCGCTGGATGCGGCTGTCGAAGTCGCCGCGGCAGGGGGCGGTGAGCCATCCGGCATATTGAAGATCAACGCGGCGCCGCCTGCGGCCGAGCTGATCCTGGCGCCTCATCTACCTGGCTTTCTCGCGCGATATCCACGCATTGATGTCCAGCTTACCGTTGAGGATGCCCTGATCGATATCGTGCGTGCCGGGTTCGATCTCGGTATTCGCTATGCCGAGCATCTGTCGGCCGACATGATCAGTGTTCCCATCGGAGGCAAGCAACGATACGTGCTTGTCGCTGCGCCAGCGCTGCTCAAGAAAACGGGAACGCCATCGCGCATTGAAGACCTCGCGCGCGTGCCCGCCATCCGCCATCGTTTCCCAGGCGGCACGCTGCTACCTTGGGAATTTTCACGGAAGGGGAAGCTGGTCACCGTTGAGCCACATAACCGGCTTGTCACTGACAATACACGCGTGGCGGTTTCTGCGGCCCTGGGCGGGGCAGGTTATTTGCTCACTTTTGAAGAGCACGTGTCGACGTGGATCAGCAAAGGTAAATTAGTTTCCCTTATGCAGCATGGGCTGCCCGCATTCAGCGGCCCGGTCATTTATTACTACTCGCGAAGGCATGTGCCACCACCTATGCGAGCATTTATCGATTACATGAAATCCGTCGCATCGGGTTGATCACGTGCGGGATGATTGAAGGGCGTGCGTGCGCTTGCGCTCGGTTGGGTCGGTGTACAAGATCGCCAAGTCGTCTAGACATCCGCACGCTTTCCGTCATCCGGGGCGCATTTACTGTCTGCTTGCAGCTGGCCTAACCAGCGGTGCATCGATAGGGTTCGCCACGGAGTCGATGATGTCGAACGACAAACACATAGATGATTTGCTGGATCTGTTATCGGCACAGGGCAAAGAGGCCTATTTTGGCGAACCGGTTTCCGTGCTTGAACACTGCCTGCAGTGTGCATATTTCGCGGAGCAGTCTCAGGCTAGCCCTTCCACGATAGCGGCCGCATTGCTCCACGATATCGGCCACATGCTGCATGGCCTGCCGGAGGACATTGCGCAACGCGGTGTCGATGGCGCTCACGAAGAAGTGGCAGCCGCCTATCTGGCCAGGTGGTTTGGTGAAGACGTTACTGAAACGGTGCGCTTGCATGTCGCCGCGAAGCGCTATCTCTGCGCGACAGACCCAGGTTACCTCGGCCGGCTGTCGCCCGCTTCCGTCGAAAGCCTGCAACTCCAAGGTGGTCCGATGTGTGACGAGGAAGCGGCGGCTTTCGAGGCGTTGCCGAATGCCAGCGTCGCGGTCCAGCTGCGTCAATGGGATGACGAAGCCAAGATTCAGAATATGGATGTGCCGGGACTGGAGCACTATCGTTCTGTTCTTTTACGGGTGTCCGTAAGCGGTTAAGCGCGTAGGTTGGGGTGCAAACCCCAACATGTTCGCCCGGATCAGCATGGCGATGTTGGGGTTTGCACCCCAACCTACGAAGGTAGCGCCCATAATCCGTATGGAACTCCGCGGATCATTGATTCGGCGCCGGCGTCGCCTGATAAAACACATTCAGCCATGTGCCATCCCGCTTCATTCACAAGGATGAGGCATCTGAAGGCGATCATTTCGCAGCACTTCAATCGGCATGCCGTGGTGCAGCGTGTGGAAACGTCCGTGGTGTTCAAT
>NZ_BMJA01000002.1:711784-806856 GCF_014642835.1 Dyella nitratireducens
GCCGGAATGACGAATCGCTTTGAAAAAGCATTAACTCGAACTTCGGTTCTTGCCGGAATAACGGAAGAAGTTCGTAAACTCAGTTAGCAATCGCAGCAATGCAAACTTGTGTGTAGATGCTCAAGTAAAAGCTGCGCACATGACCTGTCATTCAATCCTTACAGACAGGCCCATACAGGTTTGCTACGTTCGCCCCGTCATCGACGCCATCCTAATCCGTGCAACGTCGATGACCCATGCAGCAATGCTTGGAGAAGCGCAGATCGTGAGAGCTGGAACTCCCACGACCTGCTGACCACAACCAACTATCATGGAGTTGATCATGGCTGCCATAGATCATACGGCACGCGCACGCCCTCAGGTTCGCAACGAACCCTCATCCCCACCCGATCCGTTCATCGACCAGCGCGACCCGCTGGGCCTGGGCCTGGAAAAGTTCGACAACTACACGGCGAAACTCGCTGGCACCTCGTTGGCCATCAACGTTCTGCGAGGTCTGCTGGAACGCAGTGAAACCAGCAAGAAACCCAACGCCCCGCGCAGCGCGCAGACGTACTGGCCACTTAACTCAGTGCAAGTCACCGGCCTGCATGCAGCCATCTACTTGCTGCAGCAATACGTGGATACGCTCAACCCTGAGCCGGGTGGATAACGCGTTCGCGTCCGTATGGTTCCTTCGCGGCGGGTCGCTTGAGGAACGGCGCGCCGCTTTTGGGGGAATCGTTATTCGTCACTTCGTCGGACGACGGACGCCATGAAATACGTCACCGAGCATTTCATGGCCGTCAGAGTGAGCGCAGAAATTCGGCCAGATCGAGCCGTTCTTCCACGCTGAGATTCAACGGTCGACCTGCCTGCAAGCTGCGGTAATAAACCTCGCGATCAATCGCGTCTTCAAGTGTCGGTACGCTTCCATCGTGCATGTAAGGTGCCGTGTGGGACACGCCACGTAAGGATGGGGTGCGAAACAACCCGATATCTGCCGGGTCCAGTGTGACGTTGAATCGCCCAAGTTGTGCTTCATCCGCATGCGTGGCGACGCGGTCACCCACAGCGCCGCCTTGTAGCGAACGTGCTATCACTCCTTCGGTGACTGCGGGAAGATTCGCCGCGATGCCATCCAAACCGACACCGGATCGGTGATAGGCATGATCGGTAAACGCGGGTGATGAGCCGTCTAGCCGATGACATTCGGCGCAGCCGGCTTTGCCTCGGAACAGGGCTAGCCCGAGTTGAGCACGAGGACTCAAGGCAGCACGATCACCCTGCCGATAACGGTCGAACGGGCTGTCGGGCAGCGTCAACGAGCGGACATACGCGGCGAGCGCCGTGCCAACTTCGTTGGGAGTGGGCGAATCGCCACCGTCAGAAAAGGCTTGCGCAAAAGCCGCGCGGTACGCACTGCTGCGCGTGATTCGCTGCAACAGTTGCGTTTGGTCGTGAAGCCCCATCTCCACCGGATTGGTCAGCGGATCGAGCACCGCTTGCTCAAGCGCCGTACGACGCCCATCCCAAAAGAACGAAGATTCGCTTGCCGCAGCAATAGTGAGAAGACTCGGCGTATTGCGTGTTCCCGCATGCCCATACACCCCGATTGCTACAGGGCGCCCATCCGTATAGCTCTTTTCTGGCACGTGGCAGGACGCGCAGCGCACAGTGCCGTCCGCGCTCAATGATGGATCGTTAAAGAGCTGCTTGCCCAAAGCGATGCGCTGGGCAAGCACTGCTGCGCTGGGCGACGCTTGAGTCGGATGCAATACGAACCCAGTCGCCGCACTGATTAGCACGCCCGCAACCAACGACCCGATCAAAACCCTGCGCGGCATCCTGCACGTTCTCCTGTGACGGATAGGCTATCTACATCGTCACAAAGCGCACGGTTGCGGCACTGGGTTTGAGCGCTGCCGTATCAGCCGATTGCTCGGACGCATCGCTCACGACCATCACGACAATACCCTTCATCACATCCGCTTTCAGCTGCTTGGAAAGGTTTGTGATGAACACGGTGGTCTGCTTCGCATCCGGTCCACCCACAATCAGCATGCCACCCGGCATCAGAATCGGTCCGATGCTGTGCACGATCGAATCCGTTTCATTCTGGCGCCGATCATTGGCTGCCACGCTGTCGCCAGCAGGAATCACGTAGATGTATGGCCGCATGCCCACATCCTTGCCGTGCAGCTTGCCTTGCTGGGCAAGATAGTTACCCCAGGTGTTTTCATCCGCCGTGGCCGCCGGCTTGGCCGGGCCAGCCGGAGGCGATGCATTGGTATTCGAAGCGCCACCATTGGAAGACGCCGAGTGGTTGCACCCTGCCACCGCCACTGCCAAGGCTCCCACGCCTACAAGCAATCCTGACCGAGTCATGTGTTCCCTCATTAAGAAATGGCGCTACCCCTGTGAATGGACTCGGGATCGAATCCATGCGTCTTCATGCACTTCGCTGCGCATTAAAGCTTATGCGTGGATGTGATGGCTACTGGGTGTTTCTTCACAAAATCGTCACGCCATTTTGTGATGGTATACACAAAGGTCATGCCCGCGACGCGTCTATACCGCCACGGACAAGGGGCGCCTATTCAAGGGCATCGCATTACATCAAGCCAGCCATTCGTGACCAGGCGGCATAAGGGACGTGCGTATGGAGTTGCAGCACTGCGGAGCAGTTAAGGGCCAGAACCGTCGCTTTGGCTTGAGATGGGGATGCCGATCAGGGCGACATTTGCTTGTCTTGGTCTTTTGGCTGCTATGCAGCGCCGTGCTTGGCATGAGCGAAGCCAGTGCACAATCAACCAGCTACGTCTATGACGCCAACGGCCGCGTTGTGGCAGTCACCGCGAATAGCGGCACCAGCGTTCAGTACGGCTACAACCCCCTGGGGCACACCAATCAGATCAGTTCGGCGCTGTCGCCCGGACAACTGGCGATCTTTGCCTTTATACCCATGCATGGCGTAGCTGGCACGGAGGTTACCCTCGAAGGCCAGGGTTTCAGCAGCAGTGCGGCCAACGACAGTGTGAGCTTCAACGGCACGGCGGCGACGATACTTTCCGCTTCGGCCACCCAATTAGTGGTCAACGTTCCCAACGGTGCGACGACGGGGCCGATCAGCGTGACCGTCAACGGTCAAACAGCAAGCAGCGCCACGCCATTCGAGGTCGACGATACCGGGGTACCTCCCACCATCAGCCAGGTCAGTCCCGCCATCGTGGCGGTGGGCGGGACAGTGACCGTGACCGGTACGCACCTGGATCCGTTACCTGGGCAAACAGTGGTTCAAATGGCGGGGAACGACGTTACATTGTCGGCTGCATCCGATGCCCAATTGCAATTCGTCGTGCCGAGTACGGGCACGAGCGGCTATGTCGTGGCACAAACAGCATACGGACAGGCATCGAGTCCGGCTCCTATCCTTGTTCTGCCCGCTGGGATCAGCGCAGCAAGCGTGGTGAGTAGCGGCAATACCACCGTCGATGGGGCTTCGGTCAATCTGAACATCGGGGCAGCCGGTCAGACGGGTGCGGTGCTATTCAGCGCGACTGCAGGCAGCTGGCTAAGCCTGCAGGCGAGCAATATCGTCACCACGGCAAGCAATATCGCCTATACGATTTACGCGCCAGGTAATCAGGTGATCCTGTCAGGCACCGTCTCAACCGCGTCACCGTCGATCCACTTACCTCAGCTCAGCGGCAACGGTACTTATCTGGCGACCTTCCAGCCGGATACAGCGGGGGCACAGTTGACGGTGATGGTGCAGACCAATCAGGCACTGACGCCTAGCGTGCCGGCGACAGTGGTTACAACGGTACCCGCGCAAAGCCAGCGCGTACTGTTCCAGGCGACGGCAGGGGAGTCGCTGGCATTCGACGTGGTGAATACCACCACGTCACCGGCCAACCAAGCAGTGACCTATACCGTATATACGCCGAGCGGCGCGAGCTATACCAGTACGTCGACGGCGAGTACGGGTTTGATCAATCTCGGCAATTTGCCGACAAGCGGGACATATCAGATTGTGATCGCGCCAGGTGGCGGCGTGACAGGAACGATGCAAGTGGAGATGATCCCGAGTGCGGCTGGGACGCTGCTTCCAACCGACACACCGCAAAGTTATGCCACCACGATCTCCGGTGAGAACGCCTACCTGTCATTCACAGCCAACCTGGGCGACAACCTGGATCTGACGTTCAATAACGTCAGTGGTTCCTTCAATGTGACCGTGTTCAATGCAGCCGGAACGCAGATAACAAGCTTCTCATGCGCGCCGTCGAACCCTGGTGCGAGTTGCATGCAACACCTGTGGTATCTGGCAGCGGGGACCTATTCCGTCGTGGCTGTACCCACTGGAGGCACCATCAGCTTCAGTGTGCTGCTTCAGCCCGATGTGGTGGGGCCGGCGTTAGTGTCCGGTACCCCGGTAACGGTCAATCTGAGTGCAGGGCAGGCGGAGCGGCTGACGTTCAACGCGAATGCGGGTGACTCGGTGACTTTGAATTTGTCGGCAGTGAGCACAACGCCTGCAGGCCAGTATGTGTATGTCAACGTGTATCGCCCGGACACAGGCCCCATTACGACGGACAACCACTATTCATACCTCGATAGCACCGGTGCGAGCACGACGTTGAATCTGTCAAACCTTCCAGCCACTGGTACTTACACCCTTGTGGTCTACACGGTTTATGGGGAACCAGCGAGTGCGCAACTCACGTCAATAACGAGTGGGGTGCAGACGCTACCTTCAACCGGCACGCCGCAGAGTTATGCCACCACAGTCGCCGGTCAGAACGCCTATCTTTCATTCACCGCGAACCTAGGCGACAACCTCGATCTGACGTTCAATAATGTCAGTGGTTCCTTCAATGTATCCGTGTTCAATGCAGCCGGAACGCAGATAACAAGCTTCTCATGCGCACCGTCGAATCCTGGTGCGAGTTGCATGCAACACCTGTGGTATCTGGCAGCGGGAACCTATTCCGTCGTGGCTGTGCCCAGTGGAGGCACCATCAGCTTTAATGCGTTGCTTCAGCCTGATGTGGTGGGGCCGGCGTTGGTGAGCGGCACCCCCGTTATGGTCAATCTGAGTGCAGGGCAAGCGGAGCGCCTGACGTTCAACGCGAATACGGGTGACTCGGTGACCTTGAATTTGTCGGCGGTGAGCACGACGCCGGCAGGCCAGGATGTGTATGTCAACGTGTACCGTCCGGATACAGGTCCGATCACGGCGGACTACCACTATGCGTATCTCGACAGCACCGGCGCGAGCACCACGTTGAACCTGCCAAACCTTCCGGCCACTGGTACTTACACCCTTGTGGTCTACACGGTTTATGGGGAACCAGCGAGTGCACAGTTGACCGAGACGGCGCAGTAGCCAACACCGCGCGATCGGGTATTTCGATGAACATATGGAATCAAGCCGCAGCGTTTCTGGGGAGCTGGTGATGAAGGCGCAATGGAAGGGATGGTTTGGGACGGGGAGCATGAGCGCCCTTGGCATAGCGGCGCTCAGTGCGGTTGCCTTGGCGTTGCCGCCTGCGACCTCGCCGGAGCGAGTCATCAGCGCCGGTCACACCTATGTATTGCCGGCCTCCGCTGACGTCAGTCACACGTTGTTACCGGACGGCCGCACCTTGGAAATTCATGGTGCGCAAGGCAGGGGGGCTATCGTCGATGGTGATCAGCGCCTGTCGTTCCCGCTTCCGGAAATACGCCGCTTTGCTTCCGTCACCGTCATGCCAAACGGCTTGGTATTACTGTGGGGCGGTATCGATGCACAGGGGCACCTGCTCGATAGCGGCGAATGGTTCAATCCCGACACGCAACATTTTGTACGCACAGGCCCCTTGGGCTTGCCCGCACGTGCAGGTCATACACTGACGGTGCTGTCGGATGGTACGTTGCTGATGACGGGTGGCTGGTCGTCCGATGGCACATCGGCTACCACGGCGGTGGTATGGCAGGAAGCCTCCCATCAAGCCACCTCGTTGCCGGAGACCCACGTGCCGCGCATGGATGCGATCGCCACGTTGCAGGCCGATGGCTCGGTGCGCATCGAGAACGGTGTCGATGTCAAAGGGCAGCCGTTGCATGATGCGTGGACCTTCCATCCGGAGGTTTCGTCAAAGCTTGCCACCGCAAAACCGTCATTAGCGTCGCTGATTGCTGAAACCCGTCCCCTCTCGGATACCCAACAAGCCTCCATTCACGGCCCCTTGGTGTTGCGCTTTGCCGTACCGGTCGATCTCAAGCAACTGAATACTCACAGCGTGACGTTGCTGGGACCGGAAGGCACGGTACGTGTGCACGTGATCGGCACTGAGGGCGGCCGCTTGGCGTTCGTGCAATTGCCGGATGACCTGTATCCCGGTTCGCGCTACACACTGTTCGTGAAAGGCTTGCATACCTCGACAGGGGCGGCCATGCCTTACACCACGGTCGGCTTTACGACCGCGAGTACCGATGCCACGGGCGTGGTGGTGGCGGGTCACGGTGGACGGCCGGCGCCGGAAGAGACGACGGCTACTTCCTCACTGCCGCCGCTTTACGTAATGGCGGGTGGCGATCATGCGGCACCCTGCCCAGACGATAGCTTGTGTCGCGCGCACAGCTTTGTGCGTGATGGTGCGTTTTATCCTGGCAAGAACAATGCGCCCGATTTCACCGGTGCGCACTGGCGCCTCTATGCTCCTTATCAGCATCTGCCCGATACGCATGCACTGGAAGCCGCGTTACCGAAGGGCACGACAGCGCTGATCGGCCAGGTGCGGCAGATCGACGAAACCCCGGTCGTCAACGCAGAAGTGAGCATCGGCGAGACCACCGTGCACACCGATGCAAAGGGTGTGTTCGTGCTGTCCAACATCCCGGCCGGCCGCGACGAATTGCTCGTGGACGGCGCCTCGGCTAGCCACGGTGAGGTGAAGTACGGCCGCTTCGTCGTGGGTGCGGACGTGAAGGCCAAGGCCATCAGCCACATGCCGTTCGTGATGTACCTGCCGCGCATTTTGCCGCGCGATGAAATCACGCTGCCGACGCCAACCACGCGCGAAGTCGTGCTGACCCACCCGGATATGCCGGGATTGGAATTGCACGTACCCGCGGGTGCAGTGTTCAAAGACCGCCATGGCCACGTGCTGACGCATATTGCGTTGGTACCCACGCCGGTCGATCACGCCCCGTTCCCGCTGCCCGACAACTTTCCGATGTACTTCACCATCCAGCCGGGTGATGCGGTGGTGCAGGGGCTTACACCCGAAGCGGCCCGGGGCATCCGTGTGGTGTATCCGAACTACGGCAAAGCTAAAGCCAGTGCGCCGGCGGATTTTTGGGTGTACAGCGTCAAGGAAGGTTGGCAGATGTATGGCTCGGGGCACGTGACGGCTGATACGAAGCATCTGGCACCGGACCCGGGTGTGACGTTGGCTTGGGCATTGGGTGCCGGTGCTTCGCAGAGCAGTGGCAATCCACCCAATGCAAAAAAACCGAACAATTGCAAGAAAGGACAACCGATCGATTTGCAGACCGGCATCCTGTTCCACGAATGGAACGACTTCGCCATCAATGATGTGATGCCGCTGACGCTCACACGCGCCTACACCTCGGCCGATTCCAATTCCCATGCCTTCGGCATCGGTGGCAATGCCAACTTCGGCATCCATTTGTGGAGCGCGGCCAATGGTGGTGTGACCACGGCCATGTCGTTGGTGCTGCCCTGCGGTGAAGGGATTGCCTACAACCAGATCAGCGGCAACGATACCTGGCCGCTAACCGGTGCCGTGTGGGAGCACACGGGCACCGACTCGGCCTACTACGGCTCGACCATCCAGTTCCTGCTGGACAACACGCCACTAGGGGCGCACTGGATACTCACCATGAAGGACGGCACCCAGTACGCCTTCACGCGCCACGTGCCCAATTCCCTGTCGTGGATACAGGACCGCTACGGCAACCAGATCCAGTTCAACTACAACGGCGGCCTGATCCAGCAGATGGTGTCACCCAGTGGTCGCACCATCACCTTCAACTACGACAGCAGCAATCGCGTCACCAGCGCCACCGACAACAGTGGACGCACGATCGGCTATGCCTATAACAGTGCCGGCAGCCTGGCCACGGTCACCTATCCCGATCAGACCACCGAGCAATACACCTACGACAGCAACAACCGCATGCTGACCATGCAGGACCGGCGCGGTCATGTGTGGGTCACCAATCAGTACGACACCAATGGAAGGGTGACCAAGCAAACGTACGCGGATAACACGGCCTACCAGTTTGCCTACGCCACAGACAGCAATAACAACGTCACCACGACCACCGTGACCGATCCCAACGGCAACCAGGAACAGGTGGCGTTCGATCCGGTCAGTAGTTATCCCAGCAGTGACACCCAGGCCTACGGCACCTCGTTGGCCCAAACGACGACTTATCAGCGCGAGCCATCGGGTCTTCTTGATGGTGAAACGGATGCCCTGGGACGTACCACGGCTTACACCTACGATGCATTGGGCAATGTCACGAGCGTTACCCGGTTGTCCGGTACACCGAATGCGGTCACTAGCCAGTTCACCTACACCAGCGACTACAATCAGCTCGCGTCGGTGACTGATCCGCTGGGTCATGCGATCAATTTCAGTTATACCAACGGCTGCTTGACCCAAGTCACCGACCCACTAGGCCACAGTACGACGACTCAATGCAACAGTGCGGGTCAGCCCACGGCGACCCGGGATGCACTGGGCAATACGGTGACGTTTGCCTACCAGGGCTATGACCTTCAAAGCACTACTGATCCCCTGAACCGTACCACCAACTATGTGGTGGATACCTTGGGTCGTCGCATCGCCATCCGCGATGCCTTGGGTAACGTCACACTCACCCAGTACGACACCAACGACCGCGTGGTGTCCAGGACCGATGCGCTCAATCAGACCACCTCACTGAACTACGACGGCAACGGCAACCTGTTGAGCGTCACGCTGCCCAACACCGGCGTGGTCCAATACACCTACGACAACCGCAACCATCCAATCACCCGCACAGACGCGATGAACCAGAGTGAGTCGTGGACGTATGACGGCATGGGCAACGTGCTCACGCACACCGACCGCAAAGGGCAGGTCACGGACATCAGCTATGACGCGCTCAACCGTCGAAGCCTGGTGTCTTATGCAGATGGCTCCGGCATCCAGTCCAGTTACGATGCTGGCAATCGCCTCACAAGCCTCGTCGACTCGATCAGTGGCACGTTGAATTGGGGCTACGATGGCCTTGACAGAGTGACAAGCACCAGTAACCCGCAGGGCAGCATCAGCTACACCTACGATGCGGCCGGCAGGCGCATCAGCATGACGGCCGCTGCCCAGGCAACAGCCAACTACAGCTACGACAACGCCAATCGCCTGACGGCGATCACGCAGGGTAGCGAGACGGTGCAGTTGGCTTACGATGCAGACAACCATAGAACGACGTTGACGCTGCCTAACGGCATCAGCGTTGCCTACGGGTATGACACCGCCAGTGAGTTGACGGGGCTGACGTATACCCAAGGCAATGGTACGAATCTGGGGAACCTGACCTATGGCTATGACGCGGATGGGCGAATCGTCAGCAAAGGCGGCACTTTCGCGACAGACGTGTTGCCCATGGCAACGACGCAACCGGCGACGTTCGATCTCAATGATCGGGAAACGAGCTTCAACGGTGCAGCACTCACCTATGATGCCAACGGCAATCTGACCAGCGATGGCACAAATACGTATACGTGGAATGCGCGCAATCAGCTTACGCAGATCAGTCAGGGCGGTAACGCCCCACTGAGCTTCATCTATGACGCGCTGGGGAGGCGTATCAGCAAGACGATACAGGGCACTGCTACACAGTTCCTGTATGACGGGAGCAATGCTGTGCAGGAGACGCAGGGCAGCACGGTCAACCCGATTCTGGTCGGGCTAGGTATCGACGAGCGCTTCGCACGCAACGACGTGACGGGACGAACCTACTTCCTGACGGACTTGCTCAACAGCACGATTGCTTTGATTGATCCAACTGGCGCTATCAAGCAGAAGTACAGTTATGACCCATATGGGAACGTGACAGCGAGCGACACGACCACGGGGTTTACGAATCCGTATCAGTACACAGGTAGGGAGGCTGACACGGCTGGGCTCTACTACTACCGCGCGCGCTATTACAGCCCCATGATGGGTGGGTTCATCAGCGAGGATCCCAGCGCGTTTGGCGGAGGACAACTAAGCTTCTATGCCTATGTAGGGGGCAATCCGATTGCAGGTACTGATCCTCTTGGTTTAGATGATACGTTTTGCAGAATTGACCCGAGTTCGTGCGGTTGGAACGTCGACAATCCCACATATGGGAACATTTCCGTGGGGATCAATGAAACCGGAAACGAAGCTATTTTTGGCGAATCAGGAGAATGGGGGTTTGCCGCTGATACGACTCCGAACATGTGTTTTTATGCGACAACTTGCGGATCGGTGGCTACCACCATGGGTGCTGGCGGTGCAGTGGGAGGGACCGCTGCGGTCGGCAACGGAGCTCTAAGTGATGGTGATTCCACAACTGCTAACTTTGGCTTCGATGGAGGAGAAGCGATTACTGCAGGTGGCTCGTTGCAGTATGACCCCGACAGTGGCCAAATAACCGCTGCTAAGGGTTTTCTAGGCGGCGGGGGTGGCATATGGGGTGGCATGATGGTGTGCAAATCACATTTTTATTGCGCACGCAAAGGGCCGCCGCCCAAGCCAAAGCCTAAACACAAGTGCTGAGTAAAATTGAGCATGAAAAGATTTGATCTTACTATGATATTTAAAGAGCGCCGATTTCTTGGCGTTCGATTGTGGCTTTACACATTTCCATTCGCGGGAATCGGTTTTTTCCTATTCTTGACAGGGCAGAAGACGATTGGATTATTGCTTTTTCTTTTCTCTTGGATTTCGACTGTGATCGGATTCTTTATCCACATTTCCCATTGGCGAGACCGCGAATAGGCATACTCCGTCTCAGGGTAACCTCATGACTCTTCGGCGCTACTGGATACGATTCCAACTTGAGCTTTCCCAGTCCGGCCCAAAGCCGGGGTGTGGTGTAACAGCCCACGACTATGAAGGCCGAAACTGGGGTTGCACTTTCATCGGGTAATCTCGACTTTTTTTGGCTTTCCGATCTTGGCTGGTCGAGCGCGCCACCCGAGTTGAGCCTCAATGACTGCACGAGCCGGTTACGGCACAAAGCTAAGGATCCAGGCCCATCATTGCCACCGCTCTACGTGATGGCGGGCGGTGGCCATGAAGCACCTTGCCCAGACGATAGCTTGTGTCGCGCGCACAGCTTTGTTCGTGATGGTGCGTTTTATCCTGGCAAAAACAACACGCCCGATTTCACCGGTGCGCATTGGCGCCTGTACGCCCCGTATCAGCATCTACCTGATACGCATGCACTCGAAGCCGCGTTGCCGAAGGGCGCGACAACGCTGATCGGCCAGGTGCGGCAGATCGATGAAACCCCGGTCGCCAACGCAGAAGTGAGCATCGGCGAGACCATCGTACGCACTGATGCGCAGGGTGTGTTCGTGCTGTCCAACATACCAGCTGGTCGCGACGAATTGCTTGTGGACGGTGCACCGGCCAGCCACGGTGATGTGAAGTACGGCCGTTTTGTGGTGGGTGCGGACGTGAAGGCCAAGGCCATCAGCCACATGCCGTTCGTGATGTACCTGCCGCGCATCCTGCCGCGCGATGAAATCACGCTGCCGACGCCAACCACGCGCGAAGTAGTGTTGACCCACCCGGATATGCCGGGATTGGAATTGCACGTACCCGCGGGTGCAGTGTTCAAGGACCGCCACGGCCACGTGCTGACGCATATTGCGTTGGTGCCCACGCCGGTCGATCACGCCCCGTTCCCGCTGCCCGACAACTTTCCGATGTACTTCACCATCCAGCCGGGTGATGCAGTGGTGCAAGGACTTACACCGGAAGCGGCCCGAGGCATCCGTGTGGTGTATCCGAACTACGGCAAGGCCAAGGCTAGCTCGCCGGCGGATTTTTGGGTGTACAGCGTCAAGGAAGGTTGGCAGATGTATGGCTCTGGGCATGTGACGGCCGATACCAAACACTTGGCACCGGACCCGGGTGTGACGTTGGCTTGGGCATTGGGTGCCGGGGCCTCGCAGGGTACTGCCAATCCGCCTAACGCAAAAAAACCGAACAATTGCCAAAAAGGACAGCCGATCGATTTGCAGACCGGCATCCTGTTCCATGAATGGAACGACTTTGCGATCCACGATGTGGTGCCGCTAACACTCACGCGTGCCTACACATCGGCTGATACCAATTCACACGCCTTTGGCATCGGTGGCAACGCCAACTTTGGCATCCACTTGTGGAGTGCGGGCAATTTATGGACCAGTGGTGGCAGCAATGGGAATACCTCGATGTCGGTGGTGCTGCCCTGCGGCGAGGGGATTGCCTATAACCAGATCAGTGGCAACGACACCTGGCCACTGACTGGCGCTGTGTGGGAGCACACCGGTACGGATTCGGCCTACTACGGCTCGACTATCCAGTTCCTGCTGGACAACACGCCACTGGGGGCGCACTGGATCCTCACCATGAAGGATGGCACCCAGTACGCCTTCACGCGTCACGTGCCCAATTCCCTGTCGTGGATACAGGACCGTTACGGCAACCAGATCCAGTTCAACTACAACGGCGGATTGATCCAGCAGATGGTGTCGCCGAGTGGTCGTACGATCACCTTCAACTACGACAGCAGCAATCGCATTACGAGTGCCACCGATAACAGTGGACGTACCATCGGCTATGCCTACAACAGTGCCGGCAGTCTAGCGACCGTGACTTATCCCGATCAGACCACGGAGCAATACACCTACGACGGCAACAATCGCATGCTGACCATGCAGGACCGGCGCGGTCACGTGTGGGTGACCAACCAATATGACGCCAACGGAAGGGTGACCAAGCAAACGTACGCGGATAACACGGCCTACCAGTTTGCCTATACCACTGACGGCAATAACAACGTCACCGCCACCACTGTCACCAATCCCAACGGCAGCGAGGAACAGGTGGCTTTTGATCCCATCAGTGGTTACCCCAGCAGCGATACCCAGGCGTATGGCACCTCGTTGGCCCAAATGACGACCTACCAGCGTGAGTCATCGGGTCTCCTCGATAGTGAAACGGATGCTCTGGGGCGTACCACCGCCTATGCCTACGATGAGCTGGGTAATGTCACGAGCATTACTCGATTGTCTGGCACATCGAATGCTGTCACAACTCAGTTCACCTACACCAACGACTACAACCAGCTCGCCTCGGTGACCGATCCGTTAGGCCATACGGTCAACTTCAGTTATACCAATGGCTGCTTGACCCAAGTCACCGACCCGCTGGGTCACGGTGCGACGACTCAATGCAACAGCGCTGGTCAGCCCACGGCGACCCGGGATGCACTGGGCAATACGGTGACGTTTGCCTACCAGGGCTATGACCTTCAAAGCACCACTGATCCCCTGAACCGCACCACCAACTATGTGGTGGATACCTTGGGTCGTCGCATCGCCATCCGCGATGCCTTGGGTAACGTCACACTCACCCAGTACGACACCAACGACCGCGTGGTGTCCAGGACCGATGCGCTCAATCAGACCACCTCACTGAACTACGACGGCAACGGCAACCTGTTGAGCGTGACGCTGCCCAACACCGGCGTGGTCCAATACACCTACGACAACCGCAACCATCCGATTACCCGCACAGACGCGATGAACCAGAGTGAGTCGTGGACGTATGACGGCATGGGCAACGTGCTTACGCACACCGATCGGAAAGGGCAGGTCATGGATATCAGCTACGACGCGCTCAACCGTCGAAGCTTGGTGTCTTATGCGGATGGCTCCGGCATCCAGTCCAGTTACGATGCTGGCAATCGCCTCACAAGCCTCGTCGACTCGATCAGCGGCACGTTGGGCTGGAGCTATGATGGGCTCGATCGCGTCACCAGTAGTAGTACGCCGCAAGGCAGCGTTAACTACACCTACGACGTCGCTGACCGGCGCACCAGTATGACAGCGGTCGCTCAGGCGACGGCCAACTATACCTACGACAACGCCAATCGCCTGACGGTGATTACACAAGGCAACGAAACAGTGCAACTGGCCTATGACGCCGACAACCGAAGGACAGCGTTGACGCTGCCTAATGGCATCACTGTTACCTACGGCTACGACATCGCCAGCGAACTGACTGGGCTGACCTACACCCAGGGCAACGGCAACACGTTAGGCAATCTCACTTACGCTTATGATTCAGATGGTCGGGTTATCAGTAAGAGCGATACGTTTGCGACGGACGCGTTACCTACAGCGACCACCCAAGCGGCAACGTTCGATCTCAACGACCGTGTAACAACTTTCAACGGTGGAGCACTTACCTATGATGCCAACGGAAATCTGACCAGCGATGGGACAAACACGTATGACTGGAATGCGCGGAATCAGCTTGCGCAGATCAGCCAAGGCAGCAATGTCCAATTGAGTTTTAGCTACGACGCGCTGGGCCGGCGTATTAGCAAGACCGTGCAAGGTGTTGCGATGCAGTTCCTGTATGACGGCAACAATGCTGTGCAGGAGACACAGGGCAGTACGGTTAACCCGATTCTGGTCGGGCTAGGCGTTGACGAGCGGTTTGCTCGCAATGATGTCACGGGGCGAACCTACTTCTTGGCAGACTTGCTCAACAGCACGATTGCATTAACTGATCCGACCGGTGCAATCAAGCAGAAATACAGCTACGACCCATATGGGAACGTGATACCGAGCGATACGACCACGGGATTCACGAATCCGTACCAGTACACGGGTAGGGAGGCGGACAGCTCGGGGCTGTATTACTACCGTGCTCGCTACTACAGCCCGATGATGGGAGGCTTCGTCAGTGAGGATCCAGTCACATTTGGCGGCGGTCAACTGAGTTTCTATGCATATGCCGCAAGCGATCCGCTGAGCTACAACGATCCAACAGGGCTGAATGTGACCATGACTTGTCGTCCTTTAAGTGCGCTGGCGATATTGGGCTGGACTACCCCCAAACATTGTGGTGACTTTGTTTGGCATTGGGCTACAGATCCTTGCACAGGCAAAAAATATAAGGTGATCGACTCCCAGTATTCGTTGCCTGGGTTTGCGACTGCACCGACTACTGATCCAAATAATCAGACGTATATAGATGACCGGGCCGCGTTCAATAACCCCGGCGGTGCTAACTCCAATTACGATATTCCACCGCCTCCTGGCATGACACAAGCGCAATTTGATCAGAGCGTGACAAATTGGGGTAATCAATACTCACAAGGTGACTATCGTCTATTCCCTGGCCCGAATTCAAATACCGCAGCATATGACATTATTTTTGGAGCTGGTGGTAATCCACCAGATGTACCGGATGCGCCCGGAAATCTTTATTATCGAATGCCCCATTTTCCGCCAGGCTATGGACAATAACCTATGACTAAGGTTAAGAAGATTATGTTTGGGGGCCGGATGATTGTTGTCATGGGCCTTGCGGTCAGTAGCGTAAGCTGCACGAATTCCGTGTTTGTTGAATCAAAGGACATCACAAAGGGAGAAATTGGTGGCTTTGCAATTGGTATGAGCAAACAGCATGCTATGGAGATTGCACAGCAGGAGCATGTCCATTCGATTAGACCACTCCTAAATGTAGCCTCTGTATATAACTATTCAAACAGCGAAACGCTCCTGTCTCTGGGAGAGGGTCGGTCGATTGAACTCGATAATGGCCGTGATTTGAAAGTTGTCTATACCGTCGCTAGATGCAAAGTCGCCAATGTCCGAACTATCGGTCGCGTAGACAGTCCGTTTGATACACCTGTGGGGACCTCCGTCAATGACTTGATTGTGGAGTTAAAAAAAGCACTCAACGAAAATCATTCACTTTCAGCGCGAGAGGTAGTCAGTAGTGGCAATGGGACATGGTTCGTGGTTGATCAGGCAAAATCGAAAGAGTCGGGAACAATTTTTGCTTACGACGTTTGGTCCTTTGAGGTAACTGCGATTAAACCGGCTGGAGCGGAATTTGTCGTGTACTTTTCGGAGGGATTGATTGATCGAATAACTTACAAACGACCGCGTATTCGTATTGAATGATGTGTATAGAGAAAACGGGGTTAGGAACAAAGAGGCCATTGCTGGCAGTAGTCATCAGGGGGTGTGCATGATTGGTCATAAAAACATAGGCGTGTACAACGCAATGCTCATGCAAAGTGATTTCGCGTAGGTCATCGAGGTACCGAACACGATCGATGTCAATGAAAAAAAGCACGGTTGCTTATTGTTGCCATGCTAGACAACATACTGAGGTATGCCAGCAAGATCGAGTCGGAGCTGGCGAGACATGGCTCTTGGGTCCATCACAGGGTGACTTCATCACGCAGATGACCAGCACCGGAGGCGTCCGGAAACTATCGCGTTCGAGTGACGGAAAGTGCAACCTACCCCTATTTCGTTAGACCCTCGTTTCGCTATGATCGCTGCACTAGTGGAGGGAACGGATAAGCAACATGAAACTACGCAGGCTTGTGCGTAACACGCTTTATGGGTTACTCGATATTCGCGATTCCCTGACCGGGCGCCGTGGGCCAATGGTGCCACCCCGCCGGCTGATGAATGTCGGAAGCAATTCGCGCTGGTTGAACGACTTCACGTCGATCGGCGACGAGGTATTCGGGTATCTCAAAGAGGTAGGTGGAGTGAAACCCACCGATCGCGTGCTGGACATTGGATGTGGCGTTGGCCGCTTGGCGATCCCGCTGACCGGCTATCTGACGTCCGGAAGCTATGAGGGTTTCGATATTGAAAAGGCACCGATCGAGTATTGCCAGCGCGTGATTACGTCGAGGTTCCCAAACTTTCGGTTCAGGCATATCGACCTGTTCAATACGCACTACACGCCGAATAGTTCAACTCAGCCGCACGAGTTCCGATTCCCCTATCCGGACAACAGTTTCGACTTCGTATTCTTGACGTCTGTATTCACGCATATGCGTCATCGTGAAGTAGCCAGCTACCTGGCCGAGATTCGTCGCGTTTTGGCTCCAGGTGGACGATGCTTTGCAACATTCTTTCTGCTGAACCAAGAAACCGATACAATGATCGAGACTAATCCTCAAACTCTGACGTTCAGGCACCCCATGGAGCATGGACGGGCGAACAACGCAGCCAATCCCGATGCGGCCTTTGCTTTCGATGAGACATTTATCCGGACCCTCTATCACGACAACGCCATGCAGATAGAACGTCTTGCCTACGGCTCGTGGCGCGGAATACCTAGCACTACTGGTTATCAAGACACTGTCGTTTCGACCAAGTAAGGATGGAAGGTAATTATCTTATCTCCGATCCAATCATTGAGTTGCTGAAGGCGTGCCTACAGGAGCAACAGTTCATTGATGGCCAAAACGTGAGATGTGGGCTCCACTAAACCAAAGCTAGTGGGGCCCATAGGTGCCAAACCAAGACGTTGCGGCGGCACAAGGTGTGCCGCGAGCACATCATCTCGCAGCACGTTCTTGATGACGAAGAATTCATCACGACAATACCGTCATGGAGAGCTTTTTCAGCTCGCTCAAGCAGGGGCTGATGTATCACGAACGTTTCAAAGATCGTGATACGGCCAGAGCTCTCATTTTTGAATACGTCGAAAGCCTCTATAACCGGCAACGATTACATAGTAGCTTGAGCTACCACACCCTCGACGCTTTCGAGAGAATGGCTGAGGTGACTAATTAAACTGTCCGTGGAAACGGGGTCGCTCAACCTGAACCTTGTTTTGCCAGGCGTGTACTACTATCGTGCTTGTTACTGCAGCCCGATGATGGGTGGGTTTATCAGTGAAGAGCAAATTGGAAAATTAATTGAAACGCGATTAGCATGTGAGGTTCGTGGTATGGATTGGCTCACGGCTTTTTTTTCTGATTGGATGTCTCCAGCTTATTTATTTGTTTCATTGTTGCTTGGGCTGTTGTCATGTCTTCTGTTATCAAATAAAAATCATGAATCTTTGCGATTTTTCAATAAAAGATCAAGGTTCGTAAGATTTTTTTGCGCGATGTTTTTTATTACATTTTCTATGATATCACTATATGCTTCTCACGGCGCGCTAGCTTTTCAGTACTATCTGGATATTAAAAAATTTCATCCATAACGCGAGTTATACATAATGCAATCTAATTAATGGTTTCAATTGAATAGGGTGAATCAGGGTTCATCATTTTGCTACTAGCGTCAATTGTATGCAGAGCGGTGTAATGCTGTGTAGATCGCATTTTTATCGCGACTTACAGGTCCATCTTTCAAGGCCAGAGCACAAGTGCTGAGTTGAATTAAGCAATCATGCATGAAAAGATTTGATCCATCTATGATATTTAAGGGTCGCCGATTTCTTGGCGTTCGATTATGGCTGTACACATTTCCGTTCGCGGGAATCGGCTTTTTCCTATTCTTGACAGGGCAGAAGGCGCTTGGATTTTTTTTTCTTGTCTCTTGGATTTCGACTGTGATCGGATTCTTTATCCATATTTCCCATTGGCGAGATCACGAATAGGGATATTCCGTCCCAGGTAACCTCCCATGACTCTTTAGCGCTATTGGATACGATTTCAGTTCGATCTTTCCCAGTCCGGCCCAAAGCCGGGGTGTGGTGTAACAGCCCATGACTATGAAGATGCCTTGGTGATTTTGCGTAGCACTGTCTTTCGGGATAGGGAGATGCCCGTTATCGAGCAGGTTATCGAAGGAGTGGACATCTTTTCGTTGGATCAAAAACACGTCATCCCAAATATGGAGGTGCCTGTTTGGAGAGGAGTTTGGTATCCAAAGGGATACTCTCAAACGCCATAGCTCTGAGCTAGCCTAAGTCTATGCTTAGATCACTTGCCGAAGACTTGCGACAGGACGACGACGTTCACTTTGCAAAAACACAAAGATCGGGACGGGTTTGGTTAAGCGGCTTAACTTCTTTCTAGCTACCTTGCTGCCCGCTTTCAGCCAAATCAAACAAAGCATGGCAGGCACTTGGTGCAATCAAGCCCTCGACAAACATCGATCATCAATGATGAAAAGGCGACTTAGTGTTTTGCTGTGTTTCTTCTTGGCATTCGGCGCTTATGCTACGAATTGGCTAAGTCCTCCGCCAACACTCAATCAAAAGGTTTCGGACCAAGAAGTCTCCGACTCAGACTTCTTTGAAGTTCCGGTTTCAAAGTTTGAAGCGGCTGAGGAATCTCTGAAGACGGATGCTTAATGTCTCGCTGAGAAGCAACGAGGCTTCCTATTACGGTCACCCGGGATTTCAGTGCAGCTCGCCGAGGAGGCTTTATTTGGTACGCGCGTCCTTTGGCAACGGCGGCACCGGTAAGTTTTCGATGTACTGGCGGGGGGCCTGGCTTGTTATTTCACATATGTCGCTCGGGCCATCCGGAGAGCCTAGGCGATCCGCGCTGGTAGCCTGCCTTTCCAAGGTTCCCGTTGCTGTTTATGGCGCCATCGGTGGAGCGCTTTAACTACAACGTACCGAAACTAAAGGGGGAGGCCCGCCTCATAACGTCCACCTTCGCGCTTACGTACCTCAATTTCACGTTCCGGCAGCTACTTTTTAATTTCAGCGCACCGTGACGCATGCCCGCGGGCGTGCGAAAAACGCCGGGGCATCGGATCTGCCCCAGCGGAAGTTCGTTACCGAGCCGGGCCGGGAGCGATGTTCAAGACCAGCCAATCCGTTCTGTTGCAGGCTGCATTACATGCCCATTCGGCGGCCGAATCCTTGGCGGCGGCCGAGCAATCGATGGAGCCGGCGCTGCGGGCGGAGTTGTTCAGCGCCGAGCAGATGGAGCAGCACGGCATCGGGCTGGCCAAGCAGCACAAGCTGAGCCCGCGCTCGTCCTCGGATCGGCTGCTCAAACGCCTGGATGAAAACGCAACGCTACTGGTGCAGGCGTGTGAAGCGTTGACGGCGGCGGCCAAGAGCAGCCGGCGCATGTCGCCGGCGGCGGAATGGTTGCTGGACAACTACTACCTGATCGAAGACCAGATCCGCATCGCGCGTAAGCACTTGCCGCGGCGCTACAACCGCGAGTTGCCGTGCCTGGTGCAGGAAGGCGAGGGCAGTGGCTTGCCGCGCGTATACGTGCTGGCGCTGGAAACCATCTCGCATGGCGATGGCCGGGTGGATGATGAAAGCCTGGGCCGTTTTATCACCGCCTATCAGAGCGTGCAGCCGCTGAAGCTGGGTGAGCTGTGGGCCATTCCCATCATGCTGCGCCTGGCGCTGATCGAAAACCTGCGCCGCGCGGCGGTGCGTGTGCTGTCGGATTGGCGTTACCGCGACCAGGCCGGCAAATGGGCCGATCTGCTGGTGGAGATCGCCGAGCGCGATCCAAAGAGCGTGGTGATCGGCGTGGCCGACATGGCGCGCTCCGATCCGCCGATGACCAGCGCTTTTGTGGCGGAACTTGCGCGCCGTCTGCAGGGGCAGAGTCCCGTACTGGCGATGCCGCTGACCTGGGTGGAGCAGCGCCTGGCTGAAACCGGTTCCGGCATTGAACATGAATTGCAGCTCGAAGCGCAGGAGCAGGCCGCCAACCAGGTTTCCGTCGGCAACAGCATTGGCACGCTGCGTCATCTGTCAGCGATCGATTGGCATGCGTTCGTCGAGCGCTTGAGCATCGTCGAGCAGGCGTTGCAGAAAGATCCGGCTGGGGTGCATCCGCACATGGATTTCGCCACGCGCGACCAATACCGCCACGTGATCGAGCGGTTGGCGCGTTCGAGCAACTTTGCCGAAGGCGAGATTGCGCAGCAGGCGGTCGAACTCGCCACGGCCCACGCGACGGAGCACACGGTCGCCGGCATCGGCGCACACGTAGGCTATTACTTGATCGACGAGGGGCTGCCCGCGTTAGAACAGAAGGCCGGCTACCGCTATCACGCGTGGGCCAACCTGCGGCGCGCGCTGCAACGTCACGCGCTGGTGTTGTACCTGGGCATGACGACCTTGCTCACGCTGGCATTCGCCGTACCGATGGTGCGAGCCGCCAGCATCAGCGGATTTCCGGATTGGGCGCTGGTGCTGATTGCCATCCCGGCTTTGCTGGCCACCAGCCAGTTCGCGCTGGGGCTGGTGAACTGGATTGTCACCGTGACGACCTCGCCCAGCATGCTTCCGCGCATGGATTACGCACGCGGTGTGCCACCTGCCTCACGCACGCTGGTGGCGGTGCCGGCCTTGCTGGGCAGCGCACAAGATGTGGAAGACATGATCGAAGCGCTGGAAGTGCACTTTCTGGCCAACCGCGACCAGAACGTGCACTTTGCCCTGCTCAGTGACTTCAAGGATGCGGACGAGGAATGGCTGGAAAACGACCAGCCCATCCTGCGTCTTGCGCGGCAACATCTGGAAGCCTTGAACGCGAAGTACGCTCCAGGTTCCGGTGATCGCTTTTTCCTGTTGCATCGTCCTCGCCGCTTCAATGCCGCGGACAAGCTATGGATGGGCTACGAGCGCAAGCGCGGCAAGCTCACCGATCTCAACAACCTTCTCCGCACGGGCAACACGGCAGCGTTCATGCTCACCGTGGGGCCGATGGAGTCGCTGCGCAGCATCCGTTACGTGATCACGCTGGATGCGGACACCCAGCTGCCGCGCGACACCGCGCAGGCGTTGGCCAGTGTGATGGCGCATCCGCTCAACCGCCCGGCGTACGATGCATCGACAGGCCGCATGCTGCGCGGCCACGGCATTTTGCAACCGCGCTTGGGCATCAGCTTGCCCAGCAGCGGCCGCTCGCGCTACGCCATGCTGTTCGGCAGCGAAGTGGGTATCGATCCGTATACACGCATGGTGTCGGATGTCTATCAGGATTTTTTCGGTGAAGGCTCCTTCATCGGCAAGGGCATCTACGATGTGGAAGCCATCGCGCAATCGCTGGATGACCGCTTCCCCGACAACACCATTCTCAGCCATGACCTGATCGAAGGCTGCTATGCCCGCTCCGGCCTGCTCAGCGATGTGCCGCTGTATGAGGAATACCCATCCAGCTACGTCGGCGATTACCAGCGCCGCCACCGCTGGATTCGCGGCGACTGGCAGTTGCTGCCGTGGATGTTGTCGCGCGTGCCCGACGCACAGCGCGAGTGGGTGAAGAACACGCTGGATGGCCTGTCGCGCTGGAAGATCTTCGACAATCTGCGGCGCAGCCTGGTGCCGCCTTCGTTCGTGGCCTTGCTGCTGATTGCCTGGCTCGGTTTCACGCAACCGATCATCTGGACGGTGGCGATACTGGCTTTGCTGTTTACCTTGCCGTTGTTGTCCTCGCTGCTGGCGATCGTGCAAAAGCAGGAAGACATCACGCTCACCTCGCATCTGAAGTCCGCCCTGACGCCGGCCGGCCAGCACATCGCACGCGCGCTGTTCAACCTGACCACCTTGCCGCACGAGGCGTATTACAGCCTCGATGCGATCGTACGCACGCTATGGCGCATGGCGGTGAGCGGACGAAACCTGTTGCAATGGCGCACCTCGCGCGACGTGGCGCAGGAAGGACCGCACACCGCCGCGCGCACGTATCGCTTGATGTGGGTCAATCCTGCGCTGGCTGTGTTGACGGCTGCAGCGGTGTGGTCGCGTCAGCCGCTGGCGCTCGCGCCAGCCGTGCCGGTATTGCTGCTGTGGTTCCTCGGCCCGGTGGTGGTGCGCCGGTCGAGCGAACGGCGCAAGGAAGTGGCCTTCGTGCCTTCGCGTCGGCAGACACGCTTTATGCGCTCGCTCTCGCGCCGCATCTGGGCTTTCTTCGAAACCTATGTCGGCCCGGAAGATAACTGGCTGCCGCCCGACAACGTGCAGGAAGTGCCAGCCTTGGTGGTGGCACATCGCACGTCGCCGACCAATATCGGATTGTCGCTGCTGTCCTGCCTTACCGCCTACGATTTCGGTTACATCACCGCCGGGCGGCTGCTCGACCGTGTCGCCAAGACCGTGCAGACCTTGCAGGGCATGTCGCGCTATCGTGGGCATTTGTACAACTGGTACGACACCGTCACGCTGCAACCGCTTGCGCCGAATTACGTATCTTCCGTGGATAGCGGCAATCTTGCCGCGCATCTGCTGGTGCTGCGGCCCGGCTTGCTGGCCTTGCTCGACGAACCGGTGTTCCATCCGCGCTCGCTGGAGGGCCTGCGCGATACGCTCACGCTGATGCGCGATGCCATGCCGGATGGCAACGCCAACGCCGCCATCGCCAGCTTGCGCCAGTTGCTGCGCGACCATGTGCAGGAGCCGCCCGCATCGCTGGATCGCGTGTTGATCCATCTGGTGGACCTGCAGATGCGTATCGACAGCCTCGGTACCGCCGTTCCCCGCGATGGCAACGACGAGACCCATTTCTGGCATGAGCGCTTGCGCGAGCAGCTCGCCGATATTCGCCACGAGGTGGAGCTGGTCTCCGCATGGGCCACCCACTTGTCGGAGCAGGAAGGTATTCCAAGTTTGCGCCAGCTGCTGCTTGCCGCCGGCACCGGCGGCGATAGCGAGTCGTCCAGCCCGAAGGCGCGCCGTGATGAAATCTTGCGTCTGTCGTCGAGCATCTCGGAGCTGGCGACGATGGATTTCCGTTTCCTGTTCGATCCGCGCAAGAAGCTGTTGTCCATCGGCTACAACGTCGACGAGCGCCGTCTGGATGCCAGCTGTTACGACCTGCTTGCCTCCGAAGCGCGTCTCGCCAGTTACCTTGCGATTGCGCAAGGGCAGTTGCCGCAAGACAACTGGTTTGCGCTGGGCCGCCTGCTTACCACCGCGGGCGGCAAGCCGGTGTTGTTGTCATGGTCGGGCTCGATGTTCGAATACCTGATGCCGATGCTGGTGATGCCCACCTACGAAGGCACGCTGCTGGACCAGACCTGCCGTGCCGCCGTGCGGCGCCAGATCGACTACGGCCAGCAAGCCGGCGTGCCGTGGGGTGTTTCGGAATCGGGTTACAACACGGTCGACGTGCATCTGAATTACCAATACCGCGCGTTCGGCGTGCCGGGCTTGGGCCTGAAGCGCGGCTTGGGCGAAGACGTGGTGATCGCACCTTATGCAAGCGTGATGGCCTTGATGGTGGCGCCGGCTGACGCGTATGCAAACCTCGAGCGGCTGGCAGCTGACGGCAGGCGAGGGCGTTTCGGTTTCTACGAAGCGGTCGATTACACGCCGGCACGTGTGCCGCATGGGCAGACGGCGGTGACCATATCGTCGTTCATGGCGCACCACCAGGGCATGAGCCTGCTGTCGCTGGCCTATCTGCTGCTGGATCAGCCGATGCAGAAGCGCTTCGACAACGATCCGCAATTCCGCGCCGTCTCGCTGCTATTGCAGGAGCGTGTGCCGAAGAACGCCACCGAATACCTGCAGAGCGTCGGTTTCGAGACCTGGCAGACCGGCATGGCCACCGCCGACAATCCGCTGCGCGTGTTCACCGATCCGAACATGCCGCGGCCTGCGGTGCAGTTGTTGTCGAACGGCCGCTATCACGTGATGGTCAGCAGTGCGGGCGGTGGCTACAGCCGTTGCCGTGATCTTGCCGTGCATCGTTGGCACGAGGACATCACCCGCGACAACTGGGGGCAATTCTGTTATCTGCGCGACGTGGAAACCGGCGAGTTCTGGTCCACTACCTACCAGCCCACGCTGGCGAAATCCGATCACTACGAAGCCATTTTCTCCGATGCACGCGCGGAATTCCGTGTGCGCAAGCACCACTACGATGCGCATACCGAGATCGTCGTATCGCCCGAAGACGATATCGAGCTGCGTCGTGTGCGCCTGACCAACCGCGGCCGGCGTCCGCGCACCATCGAGATCACCACGTTTGCCGAACTGGTGATCGCACCAGCCATGGCCGATGCCTCGCATCCGGCCTTTAGCAATCTCTTCGTGCAGACCGAATGGGTCGCCGCAACGCAGGCCTTGATCGGCACGCGCCGCCCGCGTGCGAACGACGAACGCGTACCGTGGATGTGCCATGTGATGGCCGTGCACGATGCGATGATCGACGAGATCTCATACGAGACGGATCGCGCGACATTCGTCGGTCGCAGCCGCAGCATCGTGAAACCCTCGGCGCTGAGCAAGCTGGCATCGCATGCGCAGCTTTCCAACACGGTGGGCTCAGTACTCGATCCGATCGTGTCGATTCGTGTGCGTATCACCTTGCCGCCGGAAGCTTCGGCGACCATCGATGTCGTCACGGGCGTTGCCGAAAACCGCGACGCCTGTTTGCATCTAGCCGACAAATACCGCGACCGTCACCTGGCCGACCGCGTGTTCGATCTCGCCTGGACACACAGTCAGGTGTCGCTACAGCAGCTCAACGCGACGCATGCCGATGCGCGACTCTATGAGCGCATGGCCGCTTCCATTCTTTATGCCAATACTTTGCTGCGCGCCGAAGCGAGCGTGTTGCAGGCCAACCGGCGCGGGCAATCGGGTTTGTGGGGGCAAGCGATTTCGGGTGATCTGCCGATCGTGCTGCTGCGTATCGGCGATATCGCCAACATCGAGTTGGTGCGTCAGGTGGTGCAAGCGCACGCATATTGGCGCATGAAAGGCATGACGGTGGATCTGGTGATCTGGAACGAGGATCAAGCGGGCTATCGCCAGGAATTGCAGGACCTGATCCTGGGCCTGATCGCTTCGAGTACGGAGGCGAGCCTGATCGATCGTCCCGGCGGTATCTTCCTGCGTCCTTCGCAACAACTGTCGTTGGAAGACCGTGTGCTGGTGCAATCGGTGGCGCGCATCGTGCTCTACGACAGTCGCGGTACATTGGCCGAGCAGATCGAGCGACGGCGCGTGGAACCGCAACTGCCGGCCTTGGTGATCAGCCGACAGGGCGGCACCGAGACCACGGCGATCGAAGACAACACGCAAGCGCTGTTTGACACGTTGCAGTTGGGCAACCGCTATGGCGGCTTCTCGCCCGATCTCAGCGAGTACGTGATCATCCAGGGCCCCGGCCGGCACACGCCTGCGCCGTGGGCCAACGTGCTGGCCAATCCGGATTTCGGCTGCGTGGTCTCCGAAGCCGGCAGTGCTTACACCTGGGCCGAGAATTCGCACGAATTCCGCCTCACGCCCTGGCACAACGACCCGGTCAGCGACAGCTGCGGCGAGGCGATGTACGTGCGCGATGAGGAAACCGGCCGCTACTGGTCGCCCACGCCGCTGCCGCATCGCGGCAAGGGCAGCTACGTGACGCGGCATGGTTTCGGCTATTCGGTGTTCGAGCACGTCGAAGAAGGCATCCATACCGAGCTGTGGATGTACGTGGCCTTGCATGCGCCGGTGAAGTTCTGGGTGCTGCGTGTGCGCAACCGTTCGGGGCGTGCGCGGCGCCTGTCCGCCACCGGTTACGTGGAATGGGTGCTGGGCGATATGCGCAACAAATACGCCATGCATATCGTCTCCGAATCCGATCCCGTCACCGGCGCCTTGCTTGCGCGCAACGCGTACAACACCGAATTTCCCGGCCGGGTGGCGTTCTTCGACACCGATGCCACCACGCGCAGCGTGACCTGCGATCGCATGGAATTCATTGGCCGCAACGGCCATCCACGCACACCGGGCGCGATGAGCCGCACCGGTTTGTCCGGACGCATCGGTGCGGGCCTTGATCCTTGCGCGGCGATCCAGGTGCCGTTCGAGCTGGGCAAGGATGACATGCGCGAAGTGATCTTCCGGCTGGGCGCTGCGCGCGATGCCAAAGGTGCGAGCGATCTGGCGCATCGCTATCGGCGCTCCAACGTGGCCATGGCGGCACTGGAAGAAGTGCGCATGCATTGGCGCTGGACCTTGGGGCGCGTGCAGGTGAAAACACCGGATATGGCCGTGAATGCGCTCGCCAACGGTTGGCTCATGTACCAGGTGATTGCTGCGCGCTTCTGGGGGCGCAGCGGCTACTACCAGTCCGGCGGCGCATTCGGCTTCCGCGACCAGTTGCAGGATTCCATGGCGATGGTGTATGCCAGCGGCTACAACGCGCGGCAGCACCTGTTGCTGTGCGCGGCGCATCAGTTCGTGGAAGGCGACGTGCAGCACTGGTGGCATCCGCCTTCCGACCGCGGTGTGCGCACACATTGTTCGGATGATTACCTGTGGCTGCCGCTCGCACTCAGCCGCTATGTGCACACCACGCACGACACCGGCGTGATGGATGAGCGGATCGGCTTTATCGAAGGCAGGGCGGTGCGGCCCGATGAGGAATCCTATTACGACCTGCCGATGCGTTCGCAGCAGAGCGCCACGTTGTACGAGCACTGCGTGCAGGCGATCGAGCGCGGCATCAAGGCATGCGGCCCGCACGGCTTGCCATTGATCGGCACCGGCGACTGGAACGACGGCATGAACAAGGTCGGCGAGAAAGGCATCGGCGAAAGCGTGTGGCTGGGTTTTTTCTTGTACCAGGTGCTGACGACCTTCGCCGAAACCGCGCGGCGTCACGCTGACGAAACCTTCGCGCTGCGCTGCGAACAGGAAGCGCGCAAGCTCGCCACCGCACTGAATGAACATGCCTGGGATGGCGAGTGGTACCGCCGTGCATATTTCGATGACGGCACGCCGCTGGGTTCCAGGCAGAACGAAGAGTGCCGCATCGATTCGATTGCGCAGAGCTGGTCGGTGCTGTCCGGCGCGGCGCCGCCGGAACGCCGCGAGCAGGCGCTGGAATCGCTGGACAAGCACCTGGTGAAACGCGAGGACGGCATCATCCAACTGCTCGATCCGCCGTTCGACCGTTCGTCGCTGGACCCCGGCTACATCAAGGGCTACGTGCCCGGCGTGCGCGAAAACGGCGGGCAGTACACGCATGCGGCCGTTTGGGCCACCATGGCCTTTGCAGCCATGGGCGATGCGCGCCGCGCCTGGGAGCTGCTGCACATGATCAGCCCGATCAGCCACGGCAGCGGCGAGCGCATCGACGTGTACAAGGTGGAGCCCTATGTGGTGGCCGCCGACGTGTATTACGGCGGCGTGCACGACGGGCGCGGCGGCTGGACCTGGTACACCGGGTCCGCCGGCTGGATGTACCGCCTGATCGTGGAATCCCTGCTGGGCCTGCGCGTGGAGGGCGAAAGCCTGTACATCGACCCCGTGCTTCCGCCAGACTGGCCGGAGTACCGCCTGAGCTACCGGCACCGCGAGACCGACTACCAGATCCTGGTGCACGCGGCGCAGGGCAGGGCGGAACCGCGCCGCATCCTGTTCAATGGTAAACCGGTCGAGGGGGACCGCCTGCCGCTGATCGACGATGGCGGCGAGCATCACGTGGATATCTATTTGTGAATCAAGCCAACGCTTCGCACGTATTTTTGCTGGACGTCGACAACACCTTGCTCGACAACGACCGCTTCGGCGCCGACCTGCGCGCCCATCTCACGCGTGAATTCGGCCTGGAGGAATGCGATCGCTACTGGGCGATCTACGAGCAGCTCCGGGATTCGCTGGGCTACGTCGATTACCTGGGGGCACTGCAGCATTTCCGCCTGGAAAACGACACCCGCCCCAGCATTTTCACCTTGTCGTACTGGCTGCTCGATTACCCGTTCGAGCAGCGGTTGTATCCCGCTGCGCTGGAAACCATCGATCAACTCAACAAGCTCGGCCGCACCGTGATCCTTTCCGACGGCGACGTCGTGTTCCAGCCGCACAAGCTTGAGCGCGCCGGTATCCGCGGCGTGGTGCGCGGCGAGGTGCTGATCTTCGTGCACAAGGAGTTGGCGCTGGATGAAATGCTGGCGCGTTATCCCGCCTCTCATTACGTGATGGTGGACGACAAGCCCAACCTGCTGACCAAGATGAAGCGCAAGCTCGGCGACCGTCTCACTACCGTGTTCGTGCGCCAGGGCCATTACGCCTCCGTGGCGAACCTGGCCGAACTGCAGCCCGGGCCGGATTACATCATCCATGCAATCAGCGAGCTGCCGGCGCTGGCCGCAGACCTGGTAGGGGCCACGGCGGCCTGAACCGACTGCGATCGCTAACGCGGCGCAGACGCTGGGTTGATGCTCCGTCGCCGATAATTTGCCGCTGTAGGTTGGGGTGCAAACCCCAACGACGCCATCTTGGTTGACACGACCATGTTGGGGTTTGCACCCCAACCTACGCATACCTTGCGAGGAACCCTTACACGTGAACCCCAAAGTCGACGCGCTTGCCGGAAAACCCGCTCCGGAATCCATGCTGGTAGACGTGCCCAAGCTGCTGGATGCCTATAAGGCGCTGCGCCCCGACCCTTCCGAAACGACCCAGCGCGTGAGCTTCGGCACCTCCGGCCATCGCGGCTCCTCGTTCGACCGCAGCTTCAATGAATGGCACGTGCTGGCCATCACCCAGGCCATCTGCGATTACCGCCGCCAGAAGAACATCACCGGTCCGCTGTACATCGGCATCGATACGCACGCGCTATCCCAGCCGGCGCTCGAAAGTGCTGTCGAAGTGCTGGTCGCCAACGAAGTGGCCGTGGCGATTTCCGCCGGCGGTGAATTCACGCCCACGCCCGCGGTGTCGCACGCCATCCTCACGTACAACCGCAATCGTCATGATGGTTTGGCTGACGGCATCGTCGTTACGCCTTCGCACAACCCGCCTGCTGACGGCGGCTTCAAGTACAACCCGCCCAATGGCGGTCCAGCCGAAACCGACGTCACCAGCTGGATCCAGCAGCGTGCCAACGCCCTGCTCGAAAGCCGCCTGGATGGCGTCAAACGCATCAGCTTTCCGCAGGCGCGGCGTTCCAGCCTGGTGCAGGAATACGACTTTCTCGGCCGTTACGTCGACGATCTGAAAAACATCATCGATTTCGAGGTGATCCGCAGTGCCGGCGTACGCATGGCCGTCGATCCGCTCGGCGGTGCGGGTGTGCATTACTGGCAGCCGATTGCACAGCGTTACGGTATCGACCTGAACGTCGTGAGCGACACGGTCGATCCCACCTTTCGTTTCATGACGGTGGACTGGGACGGCAAGATCCGCATGGATCCCTCGTCGCAATATGCGATGCAACGCCTGATTGGTTTGAAAGATCGCTACGACGTGGCCTTTGCCTGCGATACCGATCATGACCGCCACGGCGTCGTATCGCGCAGCGCCGGCCTGATGCCGTCGAACCATTACCTGTCGGTGATGGTGGATTACCTGTTCCGCCATCGCCCGCAGTGGACCGACAAGGCCAGTGTCGGCAAGACCGTGGTGAGCAGTTCGCTGATCGACCGCGTGACGAAGCGTCTTGGCCGTCGTTTGTATGAAGTACCGGTGGGCTTCAAATGGTTCGCCGATGGCTTGTTCAACGGCGTGCTCGGTTTCGGCTGCGAGGAAAGCGCAGGCGCTTCCATGCTGCGCCACGACGGCAAGGTGTGGACCACGGACAAAGATGGCATTGTCCCCTCGCTGCTTGCCGCGGAAATGACGGCGCGCCTGGGCAAGGACCCGGGCGAGCTGTATGCCGATCTGACCGAAGCCCTGGGCAAGCCGTATTCCAGCCGCGTCGACGCCGCCGCCAACGCACAGCAGAAGGCCAGGCTGGCCAAACTCTCGCCAGGGCAATTGCAGAGCAAGGAGTTGGCCGGCGAGAAGATCACCGAGGTGCTCGACCGCGCGCCCGGCAACAACGCCCCGATCGGCGGCATCAAGGTGATGTCGGAAAGCGGCTGGTTTGCGGCACGCCCGTCGGGTACCGAGGAGATTTACAAGATCTATGGCGAGAGCTTCCGCAGTGAGGAACATCTCAAGGCGATATTGAGCGAAGCGCAGGGCATCGTGGATGCGGCGCTGGCGGGTGATATGGATTAACCCCCCAATTGCCTCACCGTCATTCCGGCGAAGGCCGGAATCCATCGCCAGTACGAAGCATGGATTCCGGCCTTCGCCGGAATGACGGTGAGGCGAGAGTTGACTTGAACGCTAACCTTTAGCCCCCGTACTCGTGTCCGCATTCCTCGGGCATGGGATGCTCCTGGCTGGGCGGACGTCAACGCTTTTTCACATATGGGTTCGACCGGCATCAAAGGGGCGTGCGGGGCTGGACATCGTTGTCATTTCGCCGACAAAATCGCAGTTGCTGCAGGCGGGCCTGCGCTAGGCTCGCTTTCCAATGGCTGCTGCCACGTAACGCGTGAGGGGATGTCATGGCGAACGTCGAGTTGAGGCCGGTGGTCCACGTCGACAATGAGTGGCGCCGATGGATTGCCGAAAACCTGCTGCTGGATGGCCCGCCGCAGGCTATCTACGAACAGATGCTGCAAGCGGGCATTGCGCATGAAGAAGCCGTGCAGGAAATTCAGCAGGCGATGACCAGCCCTTACATCGTGGGTGCGCAGCGCTTGCGCAACCGCCTGGCGAAACACGATTGGGTGCTGGAAGCGCAGCGTCACATGAATCGCCTGCGCGACACGGAGGTGCCGCGCCGACACAAACTGTCGCGCGAGGAATTTCTCGACGCGTACTACACGGCCGGCCGCCCGGTCATCATCACCGGCATGATGGACGACTGGCCCGCGATGACCAGGTGGAGCCTGGATTATTTCAAGGAGCGCTGCGGCGATCGCGAGGTAGAGATCCAGTTCGGCCGCGATTCGGATACGCAATACGAATTGCGCAAAACGGCGCATCGCAAGACGATGCTGTTCGGCGATTACGTCGAGATGGTGCGCAACGCCGAGCGCAGCAATGATTTCTACATGACGGCTTACAACGAGGGCAAGAATCGCAAGGCGCTCGACGTGTTGTGGCAGGACATCGTGCAGATTCCCGAGTACTTGAACGGCAATGATTCAACACAAGGGTTTCTGTGGTTCGGTCCACCCGGCACCATCACGCCGTTCCATCACGACCTCACCAACAACTTCATGGCGCAAGTGATGGGCCGCAAGCGCATCCTGCTGATGCCGGCGTGCGAGATCGCTCACGTCTACAACCACGAACACTGCTTTACCCATGTGGATGGCCGACAGATCGACCTGCAGCGCTATCCGCGCATGGCCGGCGTGCAGGTGCTGTCGTGCACCTTGAATCCTGGCGAAGTGCTGTTCTTGCCGGTCGGTTGCTGGCACTTCGTGGAAGGGCTGGATATGTCGGTGACAGTGTCGTTTACCAACTTCCTGTGGGATAACGATTTCACGGCGGAGTATCCGCAGCAGCAAGTCTTTTAGTTTGGGCTTGCGAGTAACGTGACCTGGCCTCACCGTCATTCCGGCGAAGGCCGGAATCCAGTTTAAATATGCGTCCGAAGGACACAACATGTTTTATGTTGAGTGCTTCGCACGACTCATTTGTACTGGATTCCGGCTTTCGCCGGAATGACGATTCGCTTTGAAGTGGAACTCACGCGAGCGCCAGGTTTGCAGCGCACGAGGGAGCCCCTTTCCCGAAGGAAAGGGGCTCTTCATGCCGGAGGTTTGCAGGGTGGCCGCCGGCGATGAACTGTCAGCCCTTCGTAATGACACTCACGGACACGAAGGTGTATCCCATCGCCTGCAGGCCTTGCACGATCTGCTTGAGGTAGCTGATGTCCAGGGTCGGATCGATAAAGAAGCTTTGCACGGCATCCTGGATCACCGTGTTGCAGTTGGCGCTATACAGGATGTCGGCCGGAAAACGTGGCGGATTGTTGTTGTATTCCACCAGTTCGACGTCGCCCAATTGTTCGGGCATCACCACGGAACCGAACACGTTGCGTACCAGGTACGGATAAAACTGGCCGTAGATGCGGGTGTAATCCGGTGTCCCTGTTCCGCAAGCGCCATTCGGGCACCAGCCGATGGCATACAAGTCGCGTTGAGACATCGCATGGAAGTTGGATTGGAATACCTGGTAGTCGACCGCCGAGGCGGCATAGTGCGGCGGTACGAAGACCGTGGGCAGGATCAAACCCGCCTTGGCGAATTCCTGGAAGCCGGCGGTGACGCGTGCCTGCGTCCATGATGCGGAATCGACCGGCACGGGGGCGTCAAAAATCACGTAGTTGGACGAGTCGATATGTGCCGTATAGAACTCGAAATCGTCACCACTGACACCGGTGTAGGGATTGTCGATATTGGAATATTGATGCGTGTAACCATGCATCATCATGACGCCGCCCCTGGCTTCCATGTATTTCAGTGCACTGACCAGGGCCGTGGCCTGATACAGATGGATCGATACCGGCACGCCATTGTTGTAGTAGCCGTTCGGATCCACGTAATACGGAATCAACGCGACGCTGAAAGGCACGTTCTTGCTGTACAGGTAGTCGGCGATCGCACGCAACTGGGCAGGGCTGTCTTCCGCATCCACGTCCTCAATGCGCACCAGCGCACGTTTGCGTGACAGCATGTTCGGGTTGGATACCTTGCCGATCAGGTCGATGGCCGCCAGGTAACGATCGTTCGGGCCGGTATAGCTGAAAGGAATCTCGCCGATATAGGTGAGATTGGCACCCTTGGTCGCCCAGTTGACGGTGCCGCCAGTGTCGTTGGTGGCGACAGCCAATACCTGCGCCTTGGTGGAATCGTTGATGGTTGTCTGCAGCAGGCCGGAAGGCACGGCCAGCGCATTGCGTTGCAGCGCGATGTTCTTGTAGGTCACCGTCAAGGTGTTGGAGAAGTCGAAGTACATCGGTGTGAAGCCGTATTGCCCGGCGAAATTCGTAGCGCGCGCAGACAGCTGCCAGATGTTGTCGTTCATCCACAACACCGGCTTGGTGGTCGCCAGTACGTCGTCCAACAGCGCGGTGGGCAAGGGCTCGCCATAGGTCGAGCCGATGTAGATCAATCCCGTGTAGCTATTGAGTTCGCCCGCAACGTAGTTCACGGCGGGCTGCAACGTGTATTTGCTGCCGTGCGTGACAAGGTTGCCGGCCATGACGCCATAGGCTTCGCCCAGCCAACCCCATTGCCCGGTGATGTCATACAGCACGAGCGTGTTCTGGTTTGGATTTGCACCCGGCGCGGCAGCGTAAGCATTCGCAGCGGCCGTCACCGCGGCCTTGATCGTGTGCGTGATGGTGCTCGATATGTTCGACACCTGCTTGGCCGATATCTGCACTTTCGGCAGTGCTGCGTGAGGTGGCGGCGGTGGCGCAGGCAAGGCCGCGCGATCAAGGCTCGGCATCATGCTGCCTTGGGCTGCATGCGCAACGGACATCGGGCCGGATGCCGCGAGTAGCGCCACTGCAACGCCGAGGAGGAAAGATTGAAAACGAGATGGCCCGCAGAGTGATGGTCTGAGCATGGGATTTCCCTCGCGCAAAGACGAAGACAACGCGCAACAGCCGCTATGCCGCCCTGCGCGCATGGCTGTGAATGCGATTCAATCCCGAAAGCCCAGGCCCCTGTCCCGTGTAAGGAACGCCTCGCCGTGGAAGAGATTACGTCGAAGCGCTCGATTTGTCGACTAGCAAATTATTTGTATCGAGTCAATATGCCTATAACAATAAAATAATGAAAATAATGTGTTTACTTAACTCGTAGTTGGCAATATGGCGCACAGCGCAGCTTTTTGCGCCGAACTGCCAGCGCATTCACCGATTCCGTCCACTCGGAACATGCGCGGTCCGCTGCTCGCGACTGGGCATTAGGGGGCGAGGACAGGATGTTCGGGAAGCAGGGTGGTGTCGCCATCCTGCACGTGAGGGGGATGTATGCAGGACATCCTGATCGTTTCCGGCACGCGGCCGGAGATCATCAAGCTGGCGCCGTTGTATCACTGCCTGCATGCAAGTGGTTGGGCGCGACCGCACTGGCTGCACACCGGGCAACATGGCGAGATGGCGCAGCAGATGCTCGCCTGTTTCGACATCATTCCCGACATGGCGCTTGAGCGCGGCGGCGATGGCTTGTGCGAATTCAGCACCTGTTGCCGCCAACTGCTCGACAACGTGATGGCAGATGGTGCGTGGTCGCTGGTGCTGGTGCAGGGCGACACCGAAAGCACCTTCCTCGGTGCGCTGTGCGCCTACTATCGCCACATTCCTGTTGCGCACGTCGAGGCGGGTTTGCGCACTTACGATCTGGGCCGGCCCTTTCCCGAAGAGGGATTGCGCCAGATGGTCAGCCGCATCGCCAGCTTCCACTTTGCGCCGACCGAGCGCGCGGCGCTTGCGTTGCGTCGAGAAGCCATTTCTGAGGAACGCATCAGCGTCACCGGTAATACCGTGATCGATGCGCAGCACTGGGTGGTGCAGCGCCATCGTTTGCAGCGTCGCATGGAAGGGCGCGGCCATCTGCTGGTGACGGCGCACCGCCGCGAAAACTGGGGCAGCGATCTGCGCGAAATCTGCTATGCGATCGCTGATGTGGCGAACCATCATACCGAGCTGCAGGTGTTGTTTCCTGTGCATCTCAACCCGGTCGTGAGCAAGCCCGTGCACGCGATCCTTGGCGGTTTGTCCAACGTGCGCTTGAGTCCGCCGCTGGATTACCTGCAGATGCAGCAGGCGCTGCTCGATGCCTGGCTGGTGCTGACCGATTCGGGCGGTTTGCAGGAAGAAGCCCCCACCTTTGGCGTGCCATTGCTGGTGCTGCGCACGGAAACCGAACGGCCGGAAGCGATCGAGGCCGGTTGCGCGCGGCTTGCCGGCACGCGGCGGGCATCCATCGTCAATCAGATCGAGGCGTTATGGTCGGATGCGGCTGCCTACGGTGCCATGGCACATGCGGGCAATCCATTCGGCAACGGCACGGCCAGCGTGCGCGTCGTCGGTCGGCTCAAGAGAGCACTTGCCAGCGACGAGCGCAGGCGCGAAGCGAGCTGAGCCAGCGAGGTGCCCCATGTGGTGGCTCGACGCATTCTCGACCTATCTCTACGCGCTGGGCGCGGTGGTCATCGTCATTGCCTTGCTGATTTTGATCAGCGGCCTGGATGATTTTTTCATCGACGTCGTCTACTGGACGCGGCGCCTGTGGCGGTCGTTGTTCGTCTACAACACGTGCGAGCACATGCTGTACCACCAGTTGTACCGCCCGGCGGAAAAACCGCTGGCGATCATGGTGCCGGCATGGCAGGAAACCGGTGTGATCGGCCCTATGGCCGAGCTGGTGGCCACCACCCTGGATTACGAGAACTACCACATTTTCGTAGGCACGTATCCGAACGACCCGGATACGCAACGCGACGTGGACGAAGTGTGTGTGCGCTTTCCCAACGTGCACAAGGTGGTGTGTGCACGGCCCGGACCGACCAGCAAGGCCGACTGCCTCAACAACGTGCTCGATGCGATCTTGCAATTCGAACAGCGTGCGCGCATGACCTTCGAGGGATTCATCCTGCACGATTCTGAAGACGTGGTGTGCGAACACGAGCTGCGCCTGTTCAATTATCTGGTGCATCGCAAGGACCTGATCCAGATTCCGGTATATCCCTTCGAACGGCAGTGGAACAATTTCACCAGTCTGCATTACCTCGATGAATTCGCCGAGCTGCATGGCAAGGATGTGCCGGTACGCGAAGCGCTGGCGGGCCAAGTGCCCAGTGCGGGCGTAGGTACCTGCTTCAGCCGGCGCGCCGTGCTTGCCTTGATCGAGGAAGGCAACGGCATTGCGTTCGATGTGCAGAGCCTCACCGAGGATTACGATATCGGCTTGCGCTTGAAAGCACGCGGCATGGAAGAGATCTTCGTGCGCTTTCCGGTGCTGCGCTACCAGCGGCATCCCAAGCAGCCCGACCGGCTAGGCCAGAGCCGGCACGAGGCCAACGTGGTCTGCGTGCGTGAATATTTCCCGGACCGCCTGACGACGGCGGTGCGGCAGAAATCGCGCTGGATTATCGGCATCGTCTATCAGGGTTATCGCACCCATGGCTGGAAGCGCAGCCTGGTGCTCAACTATTTCCTGTGGCGCGACCGTAAGGGTGCCATCAGCAACTTCGTCAGTTTTGCCGCCATGCTGATCATGCTGCAGCTTGCCGCCGTCGGCCTGCTGCAGCTGGTGTGGCCAAGTGCGCCGCGCTTCGTGTCGATCTTCGAAGGGCAGGGCTGGTTCGACGGGGTGCTTGTCGCGAACGTCGCGTTGATGGGTAACCGCATGCTGCAGCGGATCATCTTCGTATCCGGCTATTACGGCGTGAAACAGGGGCTGCTTTCGATCCCGCGGTTGCTATGGGGCAACTTGATCAATTTCATGGCGAACTGGCGTGCGATTCGCCAGATCATCCGCTGCGGCGATCCGCGCCGGGTGGCATGGGACAAGACGACGCACGATTTTCCCAGCATCGGCGGGGAGAACCACGCCAAGCGATCGCTGGACGAAGTGTTGGTCGACAACGGCGTGATCTCCGCGGCGGACTTGCACGATGCACAACTGCATCGCATCGATGGCCTGCAACTGGGCAGCTCGATGATTCACGAAGGCCGCATCACGGCCGAGCAACTCGCGGCTCCCATCGCCGAACAGATCGGCGTGTCTTGCGAATCGGTAGACCCCGCCAGCCTGCCACGCGAATTGCTGATGGCCGTGCCCCGGCACGTCGCGCTGCATTACGCCGTGCTGCCGCTACGCGTCGAGAGCGGCACGCTGGTGCTTGCGAGCGAGTCGTACATCGATCCGGTGTCGCTCGCCGCCATCGCACGCCAGCTCGGGCGGCGCGTACGTTATGTGATCGCGTACAAGGGCCAGGTGACGGTTGGTCTGCGTCGCTGGTACGCGCATGCAGAGAAGGGCGATCGCGATCCTCATCATCTGCTTGAAATGGCCGCCGACCGTGGGTTGATCGCGCGCGAACGTGTGTCTCAGTTGTGGAACGGGTACATGTCGCGCCAGGTGATGCTGGGCGAGATTCTGGTTGCGCAAGGCCATTTGGATGAGGTTGCGTTCCGGGCTTTGCTGCTCAATCACGCGCGCAGCGAGCAACGGCTTGGCGAATTCCTGATCGAGCAGGGCGTGATCAGCAAGGAAACCTTGCATCGCCTGCTGCGCTTGCAAGCGTCGTTGCAGCCCAGCGTGACGAGCCTGCTTGAACAGGAATGCGCCAGCTTCCAGCGGCTGGAGCGTGCCTCATGAAACAGACCTTGCCGAGCCGTTGTGCGTTGGCGCTGTTCATCATGGTGCCTGCCTGGCCGCTGTGTGCAGAGAGCCAGGCGTCGCCCGGTGACGGCAGCCGCTATCAGCACTTTATGGTGTATCCGCACCGGCAAGCGGGTTATGCGGCCATGCGCGTTGGCGACGAGCGCACCGCCATCGCTGAATTCACGCGTGCGCGCGAGCTTGCGCCGCAGAGTGTGGATACAGCCTTGGACCTGGCTGAAGCGTACCGGCACTTCGGCCATGCCGCGCAAGCGCAAACGGTATTGAACGAGCAGATGCGCTACACACCGAACGATTCACGGCTACGCGCGGCGATGACACCGCCCGCCTCGCCGGCCGTGGACTGCAACCGCGACAACCGGCCCGTATGCCGCGCCAAGCGCGGCTTCGGCGACCTGCAGACGGGCGATCTCGCTCGCGCACAGGCCGAGCTTGATGCCCCCGACTTCGCCGCCAGTCCGGAAGGCCGCCGCTTGCGCCATGCCCTGGTGCAGCGGGCGATTTATATAGGCGACGACCAACGTGCCGTCACGCAGCTGGCCGAACTGGATGCACACGACAAGCTCAGTAGTGACGAGCGCAATCAATGGTTCATGCTGTTGCTCAAGCTGGGCAAGCTCGATGCTGCGCAACAGCTGCAATCGCGTGGCGGACTGGATGCGCCAACGCAGCAGCTGTCCATGGCGCAGGCGATGGGAAGCAGTGGCGATCGCAAGCTGCTCGCGTCGTACATGGCGGTGCATCAGCCCACCTTCGCCAACGCGAAGGACGAGCGGCAATGGATCAATCTGCTGGCGATGGCAGGGCGCATCCAGCCCGCGCTATTGGATCATTACACGGTGCGCTTTCCCGCCAATGCGGCCTGGCAGGCGCGCGCTGCGCTGCCCTTGGCGATGATGCGCGGCGACCTTACGGTGGCTGGCAGCATGCTGTCCCGCCTGCCGGCGGATGGCTTCCACGAGGAGCGCTTCAGCCTCGATCTGCAGCAAGGTCGATATGCCGAAGCGCAACAGCAGGCAGAGATGCTGATCGCACAACCGGACGGTTATCGTTTGCTTGATCCGCTCAGCTATCGCCTGATGGAAGCCGGCGCGCTGCATGGGGCGAAGCAACTGCTGCTCGATGCGTATCCGTTTACCGGCAATACGCATTCGGCGGCTTTATGGGCTCGCCTGGCAGTGTTGGCCGGCGAGCAACCGGCGCTGTTCTCGGCCGACGATCGCATACGCCTGCGTCGGCCGCTCGATAGTGTGACGCTGCGTGTTGCACAGTTGCAGATTCTGGGTGCGTTGCGTGATTGCGACGGTATCCACCAGGTGATGGCCGATTTGTCGCCGGACTATCCTGCCGAGCTATGGCGGCAATTGGGCGACTGCTATGGCAAGGATCGTCCTGGCCTGGCCGAATATGCCTATGCGCAAGCCGGCAAGCGCAAACCCAGCATGGATACGACACGCGCGCTGGCGTATCAGGCCTATAGCGCGCAGGACTATGAAACGGCTCTGCTGGCCTGGCGTTCCGTACCGGCAGCGCACATGGGGCAGGCTGATCTGATCGCTGCCGCCACTACTGCGCTCACCATCCACGAAACGGCCGTGGCGAGCGCATGGCTGGATACCTATGCGGCGCAAGGCGGAAAGCAGGACGGGACTTACTGGTGGCTGCGCGCGCAAGCCGACGAGCCGCACGATCCGGTGCTGGCGAGTACGGATCTGGAAAACGCCGTCGATGTGCAGCCTGATCCGCGCTACTACGCGCGGCTTGCCGCGTTGCAAGCCCAGGCGGGTGACGCGCAACAGGCGCTGGCTTCATGGCAGCACGCAAGCGCGCTCGCTCCCGATGACGGCGGCTTGGCCGCATCGCTCGGCTATGCCTACCTGCAAGCCGGAGAGCCGCAGAAAGCTCTGGTGTCATTCGAGCGCGCACATCAAGCGGATCCGGATAATCCGGCATTGACCCGCCAACTGCTGTACGTGAACCAGCGGTTGGGCGATTACGCACGGGCGCGGTTCTACGATGAGCAGGCGATCGATCAATTCGGTGCAGTGGACCCTGACGGAACCAGCAGCGATACCAAGCAAGACCAGGACGCGCTCTATAGCCTGCGCCGGCTGCACGAAAACCTTGGCCGTACGTGGAGCTTCAACGCCGACATGTCGTTGGGCGACACCGTATCTTCGGCTGCCAATACCGTGGCGCCCGGTGTTTCCTATCGAAGCTATGCGCAATGGGAGGCTCAATATCATCTCGACCCACAGCTCACCGGAGGGGACCTCAATACACTTACGGCTTACGCGCGCCTGTTTGCCGGCAGCGGCGTCAGCGGCGCGGTGTGGCCGGTGCACGAAGCGATGCTTGGTATCGGTGTGCATTGGAAACCGCTGATCTCGCAAAACATCGTGCTGTCGGTGGAGCAGCAGACCCCTGCCGACAACAGCCGCGATACGCACAACGACACCTTGTTGCGCGCCAGCGGTTCATGGTCGTTTGGTCCGAAACTTAGCGACGACTGGCACGCGAGCGGGTGGGGGTGGCCTGCGCAGAATTTCTATGTCGACATCGCGCACTACCTGCGTGCCAAAGAAAGCGTCGTCACCCTCGATTACCGGTTCGGATTGCATGACAAAATCGCCAGCGGACAAACCATCGAGCCATATATCCATCTGCAATACACCGGCATCGACCGCTCGCAAGGCTTGACCTATCTGCGCGACGGACGTGCTGGCCTCGGCGTGCAGTGGAACGTGTGGTACGGCGAAACGCATTACGACGCTTATCCGCATCGTTTCAGCGTCGCGGTGGAAGGGCAGCACGCCTTCACCACCTATCTGCGTGATAGAAACGCGGTATTCCTGATCGTGAGGACGCAATGGTGATGCGCACATGGCTACGCTTCACGCTGCTGCTGTGGCTGCTCACGCCATGCCTGGCCTGTGCGTCGACGGCCATCATCTATCAGCCGCAGCTGCGCGATCGTGCCGTCGCCGAGACGCAGTGGCCGCTGCTCTTCACGCAATTGCGCGCGCAAGGTTTCGACACGCTGGTGGTGCAATGGACGCAATACGGCGATGCGTTCAGCGATGCCGAAGGCCATGCTTGGTTGCTGCGGCGCGTGCGCGAGGCGCGCAGCGCGGGGTTGAGCATCGTGCTTGGCTTGAACAGCGATCCCGCTTTCTTCCAGCGGCAGGAGGCGTCGACCGCTGCGCTGGGAGGCTATCTGCACACGCTCTCGCGTCGCAATGACGCTTTGGCGCATGGGTGGGTGAATGATTTGGGCGTGGAAGCCATTGACGGCTGGTATCTGCCTTTGGAGATCGACGATAGACGCTGGCGCGATCCTGCAGCGCGCAAGGCATTGCAGGAATATCTGGTTTCCGAACGCCGCCAGCTCGATCGGATTGCAGCGCGACCGGTGTATGTCACCTCCTTTTTCGCCGGCAATATGGCGCCGGAACGCTACGTGGAACTGCTCGACGACGTGCAGCGCACGGGGGTACGAGCATGGGTGCAGGATGGCGCGGGAACCGGGCATCTCAGCGAGGGCGAGCGCAAGCTGTATCTCGATGCAGTCGGTCAATGCACGGCGGCACACGTACACGGCATCGTCTTCGAGATTTTTCACCAGATCGGCGAAGACAAGGCGTTCAGTGCCACGGCGTTGCCCAATGCCAACGCAAGCACGGCCTTGGCGCAACGTGCACCATGCGGTGGCGACAGTGTGTTCTTTGAGTTGCGTTACCTGCCGGAGATGGCGGGGGTGATGAAGCGGTAGGGCGTGGCGCCCGAAACGCTTGCTTCGTGCAGGAGGCATCGCGGACGAAGGCTCGTGGCGAACCTTCGTCCGCGCATGCTGCGCTTACCTGCGCATTATTGCGGAACCTTCAACGGTGCGATCGTCTGATCGAGCGTGCTCCAGTATGCCTTGGTGTACGGCACCATCTCTTCGGCGTAATACCACCAGAAGAAGCCGCCGATGAACTTCGGATCCTTGAAGCTGTTGACCATCGGGTAGTACGTCTTGATCAGGCCCGTCTGTACCGACGTGGGCGCGCCGGTGCTGGACGTGCCGATCTCGCCGAAGCCCACTTTCGCGTTCGGGAAGATGCTTTCGAGTGCACTGAAATCAGAGCTCCACGAAGGCGACAATCCTGGGCAATCCTGGTACGGGTAGTAGCTGAAGAGCGCGTAGTCGGTACTCTGCAGAACGGAGGCCGGCAGGAACGTTGTGGGCCAGGTCTTCCAGTAATCCTGGGGCTTTTCCCAGCAATTGTTTCCCTTGCTGTCATCGTTGTAATACAGCGTGACCGCGGTCTTGCCGCCCGCGGCTTTCACGATAGCGCTGGCGGCGGCGACCATCTGCCCGATCTGCGTCTCTTCCGCATTCACGACGCTGTTGCTGCCATCCGGATTCTGGCGCAGCCATTCGCCGTTGATCTCGTTGGCGATCTCCCATACGTCGACCGTGCCGTTCAAACCGTTGACCAATTCCTTGGTTCGCGCGGTGTACGTGTTGATATTGGTCGGGAAGTAATACGAGTCCATGATTTCGCCCATCACGTTGGCGACGGCGTGCAGCTTCACCAGTGAGGGGTAGTACTCGGCGGCGGTGGTGCCCGGATCGAACACCACGCGAACGGTGGGACGATACGGCAGTTTGCTTAGCGAGGTGATGATGGCGTTGAGGTTGGAAAGATCATCCAGGGTCACGCCGTAGATCGGTGCTTTCAGGGTCGCTGCAGCTTGTGCGTCGGCATTCGACGCCAACGGCGCGGATGCTGCAAAAAGAGCGACGGATGCGGCAAGTGGAGCAAGAAGTTTTTTCGTTACGGGTGCAAGTTTTCTCATCGATTCGAGTTCACATACGGTGGCGCTCCTTCGCCTGGTTTAATGTTGTGGCAGTAACGCAAAGCTTTTGGCCACGACATGACGGCGGCGCCGCAAATGAAAGATGCGGCTCCGAACTTGGTCGTGCTTATCCGAGCACCATGGAAATCATCCGTAGAACGGCTTGATCGTCTTCCCCTGAGCGCCGAAACGCGAAAGATGATGGGCAGCAGCCGTTTGGAGTGCCTGCGAAACGTCGAGTACTGCGAACGGTCGACATGCCGACCACCATTCGCTGCGCCGCACGGTGCTTCCCGGGCGGTTGGGAAGCCGTGCGGTACCTATCCTGGGAATGACGCACCTGGATAACGCGGGCCGTTGGGAGTCTAGCGATCGATCCCGCGTGGGAATCAAAAATTGGTTAGATCGAGCTATGTGGCTGCTTTTTTTGTGATCGATCTCACATGGATGCAACTTGAAAAGACTTCGCCGTTCCAGAAGCAGACAGCCACGCGGTTGAGGCGGGAGCCCTGGCATTACGCACAACCGTCCCCACGTTGGGAGCTTCCTTGCATGGGCCTTACGCATGATCCCTTTTTCCGTACTCGACCTCGCCCCCGTCATCGAAGGCAACACACCCACGCAAGCCTTCGCCAATACCCTGGATCTTGCACGCTGGGCCGAGCAACTGGGCTATACCCGCTATTGGCTGGCCGAGCATCACAACATGCCTGGTATTGCCAGTGCGGCGACGGCGGTGTTGATCGGCCACGTGGCTGGTGGCACGTCGACGATCAGGGTAGGGGCGGGCGGCATCATGCTGCCCAATCACGCGCCGCTTCAGGTGGCCGAACAATTCGGTACGTTGGCTTCGCTGTATCCGGGACGCATCGATTTGGGATTGGGACGTGCGCCGGGTACCGATCAAGCGACGGCACGTGCATTGCGCCGCTACTACGAAGGTGCGGAAACTTTTCCCAACGACGTGCAGGAGTTGCTCGCCTACTTCGAACCTGCTGCACCGAGCCAGCTTGTGCGTGCTGTACCTGGCGCTGGGATTGAGGTGCCGGTGTGGCTGTTGGGATCAAGCTTGTTCAGCGCGCAACTCGCGGCTGCACGGGGTTTGCCGTTCGCCTTCGCCTCGCACTTCGCTCCGGATGCGATGGATGAGGCACTGATGCTTTATCGACGCGATTTCAAGCCTTCTGCGCGTCTGGAAAAGCCGTACGCCATGCTTGGTGTCAACGTAGTGGTTGCTGAAACGGATGGTGAGGCACGGCGCTTGTTTACGTCGCAGCAGCAAAGCTTCGTCAATTTGCGGCGTGGGCGACCTGGACTGATTCCGCCGCCGATTGACGATATGGATGCGTATTGGGCGCCGCATGAGAAGGCCATGGTGGAGCGTGCGCTGGCCTGCGCCGTCGTGGGTGATCGGGATATGGTGCGGGACGGCTTGGCGGCGTTTATCGCACGGCATCGGCCGGATGAGTTGATGGTGACGGCGAATATTTTTGATCATGCGGCGCGGAAGCGGTCGTTTGAGTGGGCGATGCAGGCGCGCGAGATGCTCCCGTAGGTTGGGGTGCAAACCCCAACATCGAGATCTATGCAGGCATGGCAACGTTGGGGTTTTCACCCCAACCTACACGCCGTATCGGCGCGACAACCTACCTCAATGGTTGATTCTTTCCAGCGCAATGCCCTTCGTCGAAGGCCCAAAGACACCGATAACGGTAATGCCCACCACCATCGCTATCGCAATGAAGGTGGCGACAGCGAGTGCACCGCCAAGCTCGAGGAAATAACCAACCGCCAGCCCTGCAAACGCAGCAGCAAAGCGGCTCCATGAATACACAAAGCCAACCGCACGCGCACGAATCCGGGTGGGATACAGCTCAGCCTGATAGTTGTGATAGGCGTAGGACATGATGTTGGCGGCAAGCGTGAACACCACGCCAAGCGTGATCAGTACCACGGGCGATGTGGCCTGTGCGAAGCCGAGCATCGCCACGCCCATCACAGCCAGGCCCAGGATGATCTGTGTTTTCCTTTCCAGGTAATCGGCAAAGTAGGTGCCAACCAGCGGGCCGAATGGATTGGCGATGGCGATGATGAAGGAATACTGCAGGCTGTGCGTGATGTTGATGCCGCGTGCGATCAGCAACGTCGGCACCCATGCGGCGAAGCCGTAGAAGCCGATCACCTGCGCCATGTTGAACACCGACAACATGACGGTGCGGCGCCAATAATGTGCTGCAAAGATTTCCCGGAACCGGCCCACGCTTTCTTCCTCCGGCGCTTCGGCATGGACTGGCGGAAGAGGTCTGCCCGTTTCCGTTGCAACCTGGCGCTCGATGCCGGCGGTGATCGTGTCGGCTTCCTTGATGCGTCCATGCAGCGCGAGCCAGCGCGGGCTCTCCGGTACTTGGCGGATAAGAAACCACGCCACGGTGGCACCGGCCGAGCCGATCAGCACCACCCAGCGCCAGCCATCCCATCCGAACGGCGCCGTCGGCACTAGCAGCCAGGCGAACAAGGCCACCACCGGCACGATGCCCAGTGACACGAACTGGTTGAGCGAGAAGGCGCGGCCGCGCAATGCGAGTGGTGTGAGTTCGGAAATATAGGTATCGATGGTGACAAGCTGCACGCCGAAGCCGACGCCGGCGATGAAGCGCCAGAGGTTGAGCAGTTCGCCGGTATGCTGGAAGGCCATGATGGTGGTGCTGCAGACGTACCAGACCAATGACCACGTAAACACCGGGCGTCGGCCGTAGCGATCGGCAAGCTGGCTCAAAAACGCCACGCCCACCCACAAGCCCGCGAAGGTGCAGAAGATGAAGGTGCCGAATCCGGCCACCTTGATACCGGCGAGGCTGGCGAACACGCCCAGGGAGTCCGGCGAAAACAGCCCGGACTTGGCCATGCCTGGCGCGACATAGCCGGTGAAGAACAAATCGTAGTATTCGAACAAGCCACCCAGGGAAATCAGCGCGATGATTTTCCACAATGTGCGTGAGGCAGGCAGCCGGTCGAGGCGCGCGGCGATCGTGGCCGATGTGCTCGCTGCCACGGTATCCGGCCGTTTTTCCACGCCAGGGGCAGGGTCGGTTTGCGCGGATGTGCCTGCCGATAACTTCATGAGGACCTCGATGCGTTGGTTTGAGCTGACACTGTGCATTAAAAAGCATTCCGGGTGAGCATTGAATTTCAGCATCGTCGATGGTCGTGGCTCGCCGGGATAAGGGCTCTGCACCATGACCATAGAACCGCTTCCTGTCGCGGCCATGAAAGCTTCCTTAAAAAATTTTCAGGTAAGCGCGCGTCGTGAAGCGAGCTTGTGCGTCGCGTCAAGCAAGCGCTGTTGTTTGGCGTAGACTCAATCACCGTACAGGGTGACGGGTCTTGTCAATGAAAGTCCTGATCGTCGAAGACCAGTACAAGCTAGGTCAGTTTTTGAAGCGAGGTTTCAGCGAACGCTCCTACACGGCGGAATGGGCGCAGAGCTGCATGGCAGCGCGAGACGCGCTCGCGGAAGATAACTTCGACGTGATCATTCTCGATCTTGGCCTGCCGGATGGGGACGGGCTGGAGCTCTTGTGTGAATGGCGCCGGTGCGGCTTCAACGAGCCGGTACTGATCCTGAGCGCGCGTGACACGGTGGACGATCGCATCGCCGGCTTGAACTTGGGTGCTGACGATTATCTGCCCAAGCCTTTCAGCTTCGAAGAGCTGCTCGCGCATGTACGTTCGCTGATGCGCAGACAATGTGCGGTCAAGCAGACGATGCTCGAGCACAAGAGCATAAAGCTGGATCTACTGAGCCGCACCGTGCGCTTGCGTGGGCAACCGGTGGAGCTCACAAGCCGCGAATTCGCCTTGCTTGAAATCTTCATGCAGAACGCCGGACGCACGTTGACGCGCTCTTATATTTCTGAGCGTGTCTGGCCCGGTTTGGTCGAAGACAACCTGCTGGACGTCTATATGAGCCGGTTGCGTACCAAGCTCGAGGACGGTGCTGGCACGTTGCTGTTCAAGACGCTGCGCGGGATAGGCTACCAACTGGTATGAAGTCCCTGCGGGCGCGCATCAGCTTGTGGTTTGCGCTGAGTGCCACGATCACCCTGGCTGTGCTGTTTGCCGTCGGTTATCTCCTGCTGGAAAGCCATATGCAGCGTGATCTGGACCTGCTCAACAAAACCGAGTTCGAGCAGATTCGCGCTCGACTTGGCACGGACTATGGTGCGTTGACGCCGCAAATCGTGGATCAACGCATACATGAAACTGCCGACTATGCCTCCGTGCTTTTCTACGTCAACATCGACGAGCCGCCGCACGATATGTTGTTCTATTCCAACAATCTGGACGGCAAACCGATTCCAGATGTTCCCGGCAAACATATCTACAACGCTTTCGTGCCCGGTGTGGGGGAATTGCGCGTCGGCGAATTCATCATGCCGCCTTTCGATGTCACGATCGGCACACCAACGCGCCAGATGCGGCAGGATTTGACCGCGTATGTCGAGGTATGCATTGCCTTGCTGGTAATCATGCTGTTGACCAGCGGCTTGATCGGCATTGTCACCAGTCGCCTGATTCTTCGCCCGGTGCGGCTGATCGGCGAAACAGCCAATCGAATACGCTCGGACAATCTGGCAGAGCGCATTGCCGTTCCAGGGGGCAAGGATGAGATCTTTGACCTGGTGCGGTTGCTCAACCAGATGTTCGATCGCCTGGAGGCATCGTTCAAGCAGGCTCGGCAGTTTTCCGAAGAGGTATCGCACGAGTTGAAAACGCCGCTGTCGCTGGTGCGCTTGCACGCCGAGCGCCTGCTTGTCGAAGGCAAGCTCGAACGGCGACAGGAAGACGCCGTGCTTGTGCAGCTCGACGAACTGGCGCGCATCAACCAGATGATAGACGAGCTGCTGTTCATATCGCGCGCCGAAGTGAATGGCGTCACGCTGAATCTCATCAACCAGCATCCCGGACATTTTCTGCGCAGCGTCGAACCGGATCTGCATGCCTTGGTCGAGCACCGTGGACGGCGCCTGCGTTGCGTGCAACACGGTGATGGCCTGGTGGCGATGGAAGAGAAATGGCTGCGCCAGGTCATTTTCAACCTGTTGACCAATGCGCTGCGCGTATCGCCGCCGAACGGCTTGATCACCATGACGTCCATCGTTGCCGACGGAAGCTGGTGCGTCAGCACCGAAGACGAAGGTCCGGGCTTGACGGATGAACAGTGCGAGCGCGTCTTCGACCGCTTCGTGCGTTTCAACGTGCGGGCAGGGGAGGATCAGGGCAGCGGCCTGGGACTTACCATTTGCCGCAGTATCATCGAGCTGCATGGCGGCAGTATCCGCGCCCAGCCGCGTGGCGGCGAACTGGGGTTGCGCGTGAGTTTCAGTCTTCCGGTGGCGACGGTGGTGGAGTCATCGTACGCGATGGGACAGCCTTTGTTAGGGACGTGAGTCACCGCGTAGGCGCAATCGTGCGATAAACCAGTTCTCTCTCCTTGAAGGAGATAAAGAGCAGGGAGACACTACAGTGTCGATTTTTTGCGAACCATAGTGCGCGAGACGGGTGATTCACACTGAGGCTCTTTGGGGTAAGGGAGTGAATCACCCGTCTCGACGCGGTCAAAGCTTAGAACTTGAGCGTTGCTGTGCCATAGATCAGCCGTCCGATGGGTGAGTACGTCGCCACATCAGCGTTGTTGTCGGTAAACGCCTGCGGGGCGAGTGGTGGCATGCGGTTGGCGATGTTATTGATGCCCAGCGCCACCGACCATCCCTTGATGATCTCGTGTGACGCCGAACGATCGACCGAATAGCCAACCCGCAAGTCCCACGTGAGATAACTGCTGACAGGAATGCGCTTGAGCGTGGTGCTTTGTGCGTAGACGATGCCGCCAGGGCCGATGTCTGTCACCGATGCGATGTAATTGTTGCCGACCGTGAGATCCCAGTTGCCGTATTGCCAATCGGCAGTGGTGTAAAAGCTGAAGCGTGGGATCGTCCCCTGCACGCCGGTGCCACCGTTGGTTACGAAGCCGGCGTAGTTGTAATACTGCTGGCCGGGCAGCGCCTGGAACTGGTATTTGAAGAACATCGCGCCGTTGGTGGCAAACGTGAACGTACCGGCGTGATCGCTGACGAAATAATACTCTGCCGACATGTTCGCGGAGCGCACATGCAAGCCGCCCAGGTTGGTGAAGCGGTCGATCGCGTACAGATTCAATGGATCGCCACCGGAGCGCAGATAGGCTTGCACCTGGCCCGGCGCCGTGAATGCCGTAGCGCCCGGCATGCCTGGAAAATTACCCAGCGCCAGGTTGGATGCGAACGGTGACGCCGCGCCAAGCTGGTTCACGCTTTGCAGGATGTTGGTAAAGCCGATGCCACCGGGGTAGCCACGCTGATCCACCGACGAGTAATCGATCGACGCCGTCAAGCCGGGCAGTGCCTGCGGCGTGAAGGTGATGCCCATCGAGCGGGTGACGGCCGTGCTCGGTTTCAGGCGTGGATTGTTGCCGTCTTCACCATTGAACTCGAGCCCAGGAAGGCCGAACACGGATTGAATGACGCTGCTGCCCACCAGCCGTGTGTCGGTGGGGCCGTACATCGCATACAGCGTCGGCGCCGTATACGCCCGCGAGAACGAACCGCGCAGCGTGATCTGGTTGTCGATCGGCTGCCAGCGGAACCCGAACTTGGGTACCAACGAATTGCCGGCGTCGCTGTAATGCTCGTAACGTGCAGCGGCGATAAGGTCAAAGGCATGGAATCCGGGTGCCGACCAGCCGGGACTGGTGATAGGCACGCGAACTTCACTGTAGGCGCTGTCAATGTCGCGTCCGCGGGAGAACGGATCAGCCGCTGTGCCGCCGATCCAGTCGTGCGCGGTGGGGCCGGTATTTCGGCCATTGGGATCTGTGTAGGCGGAGAGCGATTCGTGACGCACCTCCATGCCGAAAGCAACGCCCACTTTGCCAGCCGGTAATTCGAACGGTTTGCCCACCAGCTTGGCGTCGAAGGCATCCAGCTTGCTCTGGGCGTGGATCGCTTCCGTACCGTACAGATTCGCAAGCGCAGCAGGATTGATGCCCGACGTCACCGCCAACGGATCGAGTGCGGGCTGGATGACGAACGCACCCGTACCGGAGAAGCCGGTCTGCACGCGGCTGTAGGCGCCTCCGAGAACGGGATTGCCGTGTGCGTCGTATCCCCCGGCGATTGCGCGCGCGACGTTGGGTGCGTAGATGAGATTGAACTGGTCCTGTTCCAGCGTGTTGTCACTGTGATCGAGCGTGCTTTCCCAGTGCCAGTCGCGGGTGATGTCGCCACGCAGGCCAGCCACGATCCGGAAACCTTCCGCTGTGTTGATGAACTGCTGGGGATAGGGAAGGTAGCCGAATACCACCTGGTTGAATGCGGTGGTCAGCGGGTTGTAGGGGGAGCCCGCCGGTAGCGAGACAGTAGTCCGGATCGGCAGCCACTGGGTGAAACTCTTGGTACGCGAATACAGGATGTTGCCGAAGGCCGTGAGTTTGTTGTCATCCAGCAGGTCGGCAGAAAGATTGATGCTCAAGCCTTTTTGATCCTGCCGCTCCAGCAAGGTCTGGTAGCGGGACACGTCGAAACCATCAGCTACAGCGGTTGGTGTGGTGGTCAGATAGGTGCCGTTGGCGATCAGGCTGTCGATATTCGTGGCGGTTGCCTGCGTGCCGGTTGGGTTGTCTTGCGCAGGGGAACTGAGTCCCGGAGCGAGGATGGCGCCTGGGAAACGGCCATCGGCGCCAACCGTGCCGGGTATGTTGGAGATGCGGCCGTAGAGCGGGCTGGTGAAGCTTCTTGCGTCCTGGTAAAGCGGATCGGTCTTGGCTTCGCTGCCGGTCACGGTGATGTGCACGCCATGCAGTGTCGTGCCCGCCACGAAATAACCGGATTTTTCGCGATAGTTGCCGCTGGCAGCGCCATAGCGCACGCCGACTTCCGCACCCTGGTAGTCCTTTTTCAGGATGATGTTGACCACGCCGCCAATCGCGTCGGAGCCGTAGATGGCCGAAGCGCCATCGGTCAACACTTCGATATGGTCGATCGCCGACACGGGAATCTGGTTCACGTCGACAAAGTTCTTGCCGCCGATGCCGTTGATGCCGCTGGTAGCCACGCGCAGGCCGTCGACCAGCACCAGTGTGTCGAGATTGCGTAACTGCAGCTGAGAACCGCCAGCCGTGTTCTGGTTGTTGTTGTTCGCGTTGCTGGTGCCGGTGTTGCTGCGCCCGGCAAACGAGGGCACCACCTTGCGCAACAGATCGAGTGCGTTGGAGTTGACGCCTGCGGCTTTGATCTCGTCGTTGTCGACGGAGGTCACCGGCACCATGACCTCGTCGGGCGCTACCGGCAGATTGGAACCGGTGACCACCACAGTTGCAAGGGTGGCTGGTTTTTGCGATTTGTCCGGTTGGTCCGCCTTTGGGGTCGTGCCCGCGGAAGTGTCCGGATTTTGTTGCTGGGGCGGTTCGTCCGCATACAGATTGGTGGAAACCGCTGTTGCGCAAGTAGTACCCATTGCCATCAGCAATGCGCCGAGCAATGGCTTTACGGTCAAACTCTGCATAGCGTCTATCCCTCCCCGGACGACACGTTCGCGACTGGTTTCAAATGACGGTCATGTTGTTCCGCTTCGATTTGCTTGCATGGTCGTATACCGTTGTTGTTGGTGGGAAACGCGGGTGATGTTTGATCGGCTTGCGCTTATGGATGAAGCGCAAACCACAGGATTTCTCCTCCTTTGCCCTTGTCGCCGGGCGATGCTGCGAGATAAATGCGGTCAAGTGATTTCCAAAGCATGCCGGACTTGGCGCCTTGCGCGCTTGGCACTCGCGCCAGTTCCGTATAGTGGTCGGCATCGTTCTGCTGGAATACACCGAGGTAGCCGTCGCCGCCGGGTATATAGATGCGCTTGTGCACGTTGTCGTAGAAAAGGCCATCCGATGTTGCCGGCGCATCGAGGCTTGCCACCTGCTTGCCGGTCTCTGTATCAAGCACGATCAGCTTGCTGGGATTGCGTGTACCGATGAACAGCCGATGGTCAGCCTCATCCAGCGCCATGCTCAGATTCGTCTGCGCACCTGTCAGTGGCCAACTGGCGATCACCTGCAGTGTTTTCTTGTCCACCACGGCGACCAGGTTCTTGTCGGCGACATTGACGAACAGTCGATGACCTTGTTCTTCCGCACGCACCGCCTCCACATGATCGGAATCGAAGCGAAGCTTCCGATAAACCTTGCCAGAGTAGGGATCGACCTCGTTGAGGTAGCACTCCTTCATGTCCACGTCCTTGCCGCCGCTCACGATGTAGAGCAGATGGTTGGATTTGTCGTAGACCATCGAGTCCGCGCCCGGCGCGGTATTGATGTAACCAAGTACCTTGTAGGTGGCGGCATCCAGCACGCGCGTACCGCCCTTGCCGCTATCGGTCACGATCAGCCGGTCTTTCTCCGGCAGATAGAGAATCGCGTGCGGCGTGCTGAAAGTGGTGAGCGTCTTTTCATGCGCGCCTGTGTCGAGATTGAACACTTCCAGCGTGCCGTGGTCTTCGGCTGCAAGCAGCAGCTTGTTGCGCTTGGTGTCTACACCGAAGTGGTCGAAGTCGCCGGAGTACTGCGGCTTCCAGGTCGTGCTGCGCCCGATCAGGGTGGCCGGCGCCGACGCCGGATCTGCCGCAGCCGGTGGCGCCATCAGCTTGGTGAGCGAGGGAATCTTGGCGGCCAATTCATCGCGGATCGCGTAGGCGCGTTGCTCCAGGGCTTTCTTGTCGTCGCCGGGCTTGTAGCGGAAAACGATGCCGATGGCGCCGATGGTCTGCTTGCCGGCATCCAGCAGGCGGGTTTCCACCTCGAAGCGATTGCCGTTCACTTCGAGGTTCGGAATGCCGGTACGGATGGCGCGAAGATCGTCATCATCCGCCGCTTTGCCGATGCGCCCGATGCTTGAACCAACGATCACGTTGCTGCTGCTGCCTGGCGGCGTGGCATGCATGGCAAGGATGATGACATCCGGATATGCCACCATGGCTTGGTCGACCAATTGCTGGGCGAGGGTGTTGGTTGGAGTGCTGGCATCGTATTGATACGGCTGGGTCAGATTGCCCGGGTTGGAAATCCGCCTGGCAAGTTGACCGCGAATCTGCTCGGCTCGCTGTTGCAGTGCCTGCTTGTCGTCGCCGTTGTGGTACGGGTAGACGATGCTGAGCGCACCGAGCGTGTCGCCAGTTGTGTCGAACAAGGGTAGTTCGACCTCCAGCCGGTCGCCGGCCTTGTTGACCTCCACCAACGGCTTGCCGGTGTTGACCACCCCCATGTCGTCTGCGTCGCCCTTCTTGCCGATGCGGCCGATGTTGGAAGCGATGATGACGTTGTCCTTCTGCTTGGGCGGTGTGGCGTGGATGGCCATCACCACGATGTCGGGATGCGTTGCGATGGTCTGGTCGACCAGTTCCTGCGCGTAGATCTTGGACGGGGTCTGGGCGTACAGCGGTAGTACCGAGAGAGCAATCGCAGCAGCAAGTACGCGACGAATCATGGTGTCGTATTCCAGGGTGGTTGGCGGTGACGGTTTTGGGTTCTCGCCGTAGCGATCGGAGCCGGGCTTAGAAATAAACCTTCAACCTGACGCTTTCCTGTAATGCGTCTTAAGAAAGATTAAGGTTGCGATGCAGCATTGTTGTGTATTGCATGCCGTATCACTGCGTCCAGTCGTAGGCTGGGGTGCAAACCACCCAAGGTGGCCGTATTGATCGAGATCGCGATGTTGGGGGTTACCCAGTGTGCGAACGTCCGTAGGGCAATTTTCTTTACATCTAAATATTACATTTATATAATATATGCTTGTGAACTATCAGCTCAGAGTTGTGCCCGCCATGGCCGATTTCGCCCTCACCGAACAGCGCCTCGCCGTCACCTGCCGCCGCTACCCCGACTTCCCGCGCCGCCCGGCCACTCTGGTACGCCTGATCAAGTACATTCACAAGCTGCTGAGCGACGACGCCAACGCTACCCTCAAGCCCTACGGCATCAATCATCCGGAATACAACCTGTTGATGATGCTGTATGGCTCGGCCAGCGGTACGATGTCGCCATCGGAGTTGGCGGAGGCCGCAGGGGAGAAGTCCGCCAATATCACACGCTTGACCAACGAGCTGTGTGACAAAGGCCTGATCGACCGCAGCGGCAGCGCCGAAGATCGCCGCAAGATCGAGTTGAGCTTGACGCCGCATGGACAGGTGTTGCTTGAAAGTCTTCTTCCGGATATTTGTACGTTGCTGGCGAAGCAGGGGCGTCATCTCAAGGTTTCCGAGCAGGTTCAGCTCGAAAAGCTGTTGAAGAAGTTTCTGGGCGGATTGGCAGACTGAGGCGGCCACCATGTCCGTAACCCATGTCCAGGCAACACCGCCCGGTACGCGCGACGTTTTCGTGGCGGCCTTGCGCGAGGAGACCACCACCTGGTTGTTCGTGGTGAAGTCGCTGCTCGCCTTCTACATCACCGGCTGGCTGGCCATGCGCCTGGCGCTGCCGCAGCCTTCCACGGCGATGCTCACCACCATCATTGTTGCCAACCGCCAGACCGGCATGGTGCTGGCCAAGAGCTTTTACCGCGCCATCGGCACGATGGTCGGCGCGCTGGCAGGCTTTCTGATCGTGGCTTTCTTTCCACAGGAACGCGTGCTGTTTCTTACCGCGCTGTCACTATGGATTGGTGTATGCGCCGGCGGCGCCACGCTGTATCGCAATTTCAAATCCTATTCGTTCGTGCTGGCCGGTTATACGGCGGCGATCGTGGCGCTGCCGGTCATCAATAACCCGCTGGAAGTGTTCAACACGGTGGTCTGGCGCTTGAGCGAGGTGCTGCTGGGTATCGGTGTCTCCGCCGCGGTGAGTGACATCGTGTTTCCCAGCCGCATCCGCGATGACCTGCGCCGTCTTTGCCGCGCGCAGTTCGCCAACTTCATCGATTTCGTGCAGCGCGCGGTGTGCGGCAAGGTGGCGCGTGCCGATCTGGAGAACGCGCATCTACGCTTCGTGCGTGACGCCGTTGCGGTGGAAGACCTGCGCAGTTCGGTGATTTTCGAAGATCCGGAAGCACGCGCGCGCAGCGGCCACATGCTGCTGCTCAACCAGCGTTTCATGGCAACATCCACCACGCTGCAGACCTTGCATCACCTCATCAATCGCCTGAAGCGCAAGGGACATGAGGTTGCAGCCGACGCGCTGATCGAACTGTACCGGCCATTAGCTGGCGCGCTTGATGCACCGATCGAGGCGGGCGCCGCGGCGCGCGTGTTGTTGCCGCGACTGGATGATGCCCGGCAAGCGATCAGCGAGCGCAAGGGAGCGCTGCGCGCGAACATGAGCTCCGCCTACGACATGCTCGATTTCGACACGGGCGCCACCCTGGTCGATCGCTTCGTTGATGAGCTTTATGCCTACGTCGAAACGGCCTCGCAACTGCAGGCGCCCAGGCTTTTTGGTTCGGTGACCGAACGCGTGCGCTTCGAGCGTGGCAATGACTATTTCGGTTCGGCCCTGACGATGGTACGCACCTCGCTCGTCATGGGTGTCTTGAGTTTCTACTGGATCGTCTCGGCTTGGCCGTCCGGTGCGTCGGCAATGCTGCTGGCAACGGTCTTCGCCGGCTTGTTTGCCGCCGCGCCCAATCCTGCCCAATGGGTGCTGCACACCTCGTTGGGGTTTGTGCTCGGCACGTGCGCGAGCTTCATCTGCCTGTTCTTCGTGTTGCCGTTGATGGATGGCTTCGGGTTGTTTGTGGCCGGTTCCGCACCGTTTCTGATGATCGGCCTGGCGATGATAACGTGGCCCGTCACCGCGCGCGCCGGCGTGGGCTATTGCATGGGCTTTACCTTGACCATCGCCGTGCGCAACGAGATGAGTTACGACGTGGTGTTTTTCTGGAACGACACATTGGCCCAGTACATCGGCCTGGCTGCTACGGGTATGGCCTTCCTGCTCTTGCCTCCGGCTATCGGCAGCCTATGGTTCCGTCGTCGCCAATTGGAGAAATTGCGCCGTCAGGTGCGTCTCGCTGCTTCCGCGCCGTTGCCCGGCTTGCGCGCGCGCTTCGAAAGCATGAATCACGATCTGTTCGGGCAGATCGTGTCGCAGACCGAGCGCGGCAGCCAGGCGTCGCGCCACCTGGTGGCCTGGACGTTGTCCGTCAACGAAGTAGGGCGCACCTTGATCGAGTTGCGCAGTGACATGGCTGGCCGCCCGCTGCCCGAGGAGGTGCGCGAAGCCATCGAACGCACCATCGATGCGATCGCCCAGCTTTACGAGCATCCCGATACCGCTGCCTATATCTATGCGCGCGATGCTGTTGCTGCTACCACGGCGATGATCGAGGGTGATGAAGCCATGGGACTGCTACTCAATCACTTGAACGTATTGCGCCTGGCCATGCTGGACGAGCAATCCGTGCTTGCTGCGTACATGCAAGCGCATCCCCCCGCACAAGGAGTTGCCCATGCCGCGTGAAATCGCCATCGGTGGCGCGCTGGTTCCCGGACTGCTGATCTGGTTCCTGTTGTCTGTCGTGCTGTTGCTGCTGTTCGACTGGGTGGTGGGCCGCTATGGCTTGTACCGCTACGTGTGGCATCCGGCGCTGTTGCGCTTGGCTTTTCTGGTTTGCGTCTTCGGCTGCTTTGCGCTGCTGAACCTTTAACGGCGAATGATTCGACCCTGATTCCATGAAAAACACACTCTACATCCGCATCGCCATCACCGCCGTTCTCGTATTGCTCGCCGCGTTTATCGGCTACGGCTTGTGGCGGCATTACATGTACTCACCGTGGACTCGCGATGGACGCATCCGCGCCAACGTGGTGCGCATCGCACCGGACGTCGCCGGCTTGGTCACCGCGGTGAACGTGGTCGACAACCAGCAAGTAAAGCAAGGCGATGTGCTGTTCGTGATCGACCGCCCACGCTATGAGGATGCCTTCGAGCAGGCCAAGGCCAATCTTGCCGCGGCGCAGGCTTCCGTCGCGGCAGCACAGGCGAATATCGATGCCGCCAAGGCCGCTACCACGCAAAGCAAAGCCAACTTCACCATGTACGAGGCGCAGTCCAGGCGCCGGCAGAGTCTGCGGGACGTGGTATCCAACGAAGACATTGCCAACGCCAGCGCTACCGCCGATGCTGCCCGCGCCACCTGGGACAAGGCGCGCGCAGGCATCGAACAGGCGATTGCCGCGCAACAGCAAGCGCAAGCAGCGGTGAAACAAGCACAGGCAGCGTTGGCCACGGCAGAACTCAACCTGCAACGCACGGAAGTCCGTGCACCGGTGGATGGCTACGTCACCAACCTGCTGGTGCGCGTCGGCGATTACGCCAGCGCCGGTGCGCCGCGCCTTGCGATTATCGACAGCCGTTCGTTCTGGGTGGACGGCTATTTCGAGGAAACCAAGCTGCCGCATCTGCACGTGGGCGATCCGGTCGATATCCGCCTGATGGCCGGTGGCGTGCATTTGCGCGGTACGGTGGAGGGCGTGGCGCGGGGTATTGGCGGTGCGGTCGATCCCACCGGCAACGACCTGCTCGCCAATATCAATCCCACCTTCAACTGGGTGCGGTTGGCGCAGCGTGTGCCGGTGCGCGTGCGCATCGATACCGATCACATGCCGGCCGGTACGGTGCTGGTGGCGGGGCAGACCGCCACGCTGGTCGTGCAGCCCGGCGGCCATGGTGATGCCCTGGCCGAGTCACGGTGAAGCCGCCATGCGTAGCGTGAACATCTTTTCCCATTTACCCGTTGCAGCAACGCTGGCGCTATGCGTGGCGCTGGCCGGTTGTGCCACACCGGGCGGTTTGCATCCCACCGGCAAGACGCTTGATGTGAGCCGCCTCAAGAGCGACCAGAGTTTCGCCAACGTGCCGCTCAGCCCCACGGCGTGGCCAAAACAGGATTGGTGGACGAGCTTCGGCGATCCGCAACTGAGTGCGCTGATCGAGGAAGCGCTCAAGAACAACCCCGGCCTCGACGAAGCGCAAGCGCGTGCACGGCAGGCGCAGGCGGTGACCGATGAAGCCTATGCCGCGCGGTTGCCAAACGCGGACCTTGAAGCGGGCGCCGAAGGCACTCGTCTGTCTCTGAAGGATCCGGTCTACCCTCAGTACGTGCTGGGCCATTTCGCCTGGGGTAAAGCCGTCACGGCGAATTTTTCCTGGGATCTCGATCTGTGGGGCGGCAAACGCGATGCATGGGAGGCCGCACTTGGGCGCAGCCGTGCAGCGGAGATTGAAACGCGTGCAGCACGTATCCAGCTCTCGGTGAACGTGGCGCGTGCCTATGTGCAGCTGGGTTATGCCTTCGCGGAGCAGGATGTCGCGGAAGGTGAGCTGCAACGTTCTTCACAAACCCTGGAGCTGACGCGCCGGCTGCTGGCCGGCGGCCTCGCTACGACGCAGCAGGAGGCGTTTGCCGATTCACAGGTAGCGAGCGCCGAGCAGCAGAAGGCGCAGGCTGACCGCGCCATCGATGCCGCGCGCAGCAGCTTGTCCGTGTTGCTGGGGCAGGGACCGGATCGCGGCTTGAGCATCGCCCGTCCGCATCTGCTCGACCCGGGTCTTGTCGCCCTGCCTGATCAATTGCAGATGAACCTGATCGGCCGCCGCGCCGACCTGGTTGCCGCGCGTTGGCAAGTCGAAGCGGCGTCGCAAGACATCAAGGCCGCCAAGACGGAATTTCTGCCCAACATCAGCTTGAGCGCGATGGCCGGCTTCGTCGCTGTCGGCGGCAGTACCAATGTGTTCCAGCTGCCGGCGCGCACGTATTCCGTTGGGCCAGCCTTGAGCTTGCCGATCTTCGACGGCGGCCGGCTGCGCGCCAATCTTGCCGGGGCCGATGCGCGCTACGACGAAGCCGTTGCGCATTACAACAGCCAGCTGATCGGTGCGGTGAACGAAGTGTCGGATCTCGTCTCCGCGCTGGCGTCAGTGCGTACGCAGGTCGCGCTGGAGCAGCGTGCGAAACAGGACGCCGAGAAGAGCTGGCGCGATGCGTTGGCGGCATACAAGGGTGGTGTGAGTGGCCCGTTGACGCCGTTGACCAGCCGCCAACAGTTGCTGCTTACCGACCAGCGGCTGGCGTTGTTGCAGAGTCAGCAGGCGGATCTGTCGATTCGGTTGATCAACGCGCTGGGTGGCGGCTACGACGCAAAGTGATCGTAGGTTGGGGTGCAAACCCCAGCATCGCGATGCTGATTGACATGGCAATGTTGGGGTTTACGCCCCAACCTGCGCACGTTGCTACGATTATCATTCGACAACGTTGCGATATTTATCGCACCATGAAACCAGCCTGCAGTTTGGCTATCCAAAACGGAGGTCAGGCGTCCTTTGATGACAGGGTCCGCGCATGGGGAAGCGAGTTTATTATTTCGGGGATTTTCGCCTTGACCCCGTTGCGCGGGAGCTGAGCCGGAACGGCGAGCCGATCACCATCGCGGCCAATGCCTTCGCTTGCCTGGTCTATTTGATCGAACATCGCGAACGTGCCGTCGGCAAGGACGAACTGGTATCCGCGGTGTGGGGGCGTGTTGACGTCAGCGACAATCTGCTCGCCCAAACCATCGTGCGATTGCGCCGCGCTTTGGGCGACGTCAGCCCCGAGCAGCGCTGTATCAAGACCATGCCGCGCGTGGGTTACCGCTGGATGCTGGATACGGTGGTTGGCGACGCACCTGACGATACGGCCGAGCAGGCCCGCATAAAAAATGAAAATACGCAGCCTGAAGCGGGTGCCACCCCAACGCGTGCTTTGTCGCGATCGCCATGGCTGCGGCGTTCACTATGGATGACATCGCTGCTCGTGCTTGTCGCCGTGGTGGTTTGCTGGCGATGGTCGACACATCACAAACGCGTATCTTTTAGCCGAGGCACGGCCATCGTGTTACCTGCCGAGGTGAATGCCCCGGAGGACTGGAAGTGGCTGCACCTGGGACTGATGGATCTCATTTCCAATGATTTGCGCGAAGCAAAGGTTCCCGTCGAAAGCAGCCAGACCGTGCTCGATCTGCTCAACGAACCGGATACGAACGGTGGCCAGCGGTTTGCGGCATTCGCCTTGGTGATCCGTCCACGCGTCGCCTTGGTCGACAACGCCTGGCAGGTCCATTTGGATGCCAGCAGTCCCAATGGCCGCACCTGGCAGGCGGAATCGTCGATGGACAGCGTGCTGAAGGCGGCTCGCTCGGCAGAGACCCGGCTGCTGGCGCAGATGGGCATCGCGGCAGCACCCGGCAAGCCGGTCTCCGATGACGAAAAACAAGAATATTTGATGAGCATCGAGGCGGCGACGTATGCCGGTTCCGGCGATGTCGTGCGTGAGTTGCTCGACAAGGCCCCGCCTGCCGTTCGCGAGATGCCCGAGTATGACTATGAAAAAGCCGCATTTCATTGCAACCAAGGCGAGTACGAGCTTTGCAAGCAAGGCTTGGCTGATCTGCTGCAACGCTTGCCTGCCGACAAGCAGCCGGTATTGCGCGGCAGGGTGCTTGCGCAACAGTACTACGTCTATTTCCGCGAACATGATTACGCCGGGGGCGAGGCTGCATTGAACGAAGCGGTGCAACTTCTGCAGAAGCAGAAGAACGCCACGTATCTGGCATTCGCCTATGCCCAGCGCGGAGAGCTGGCTCTTGCCGACGGAAAATTCGACCAGGCACAGTCCGATTTTGGACTCGCCCGCGTCAACTATGCATTGGATGGCTATACCGTCGCTGCGCTCGGGATGGATGCGTCCCTGGCCAGGCTAGCCATGCAGCGCGGGCAATTTGCGCAGGCACTTCCCGTGCTGCAGCGCGCCTACGATGAATACCAGCGCATGGGCATGCGACAGTTCATTCCCGATCTGTTCCAGGACATGGTTGTTTCGCGAAGGATGTTGTTGCAGTACGCCGACGAGCTGGCTGTCGCCGACAGCTACTGGCCATTCGAGGAGAAGCACTGGGACATTCCAGATGACGTCACCCGTCACGTGCTCGTCTATGAACGTGCGCGTGCGTTGGCCGACAACGGCCGCACGACCGAGGCGACCAGCCTGTTGGAACATCTGCTTGGCGATATCCAGCGCGATCCCGCCGGCGAACCGGGTTTGCAAGACGTGACCTACATATTGTTGGCCAAACTTGCGTTGCAACGGGGCGATATCCAGGCATCGCAAGCGTGGATAGCCAAGGCCCTGGTGCCGCAGCTGTTGCAAAAGGGCAACGACAAGCGGGACTACGCCGACGCGTTGCTGACGAACGTGATGGTGATGCAGCGTGCAGGCAAGACGAAGGAACTCAAGGATGGCGTTGCCGCTATGCAGGCATGGGTAGCGGGAGCACCAGACAAGGACGAGTGGATCGCCATCCTGCTGTTGCGTGCGCAGGCGGTGGAAGCGTGGAGCGAAGGCCACCACGATCAGGCGCTGGCTCAGTGGAAGCTCGCCATGAGCAAGGCGGATGAATTCGGCGTGCCTGAACTCATCGTCGATATCGGCCAGGCTTATACGCAGGCGTTGCTGGCGGCCGGCAACGTGGAAGAAGCGGCATCCGTCAGCGGCAAGCTTTCGACCTGGGGCCAACTGGATTGGCGTGCGGCGTGGGCACAGGCATGTGTGTATCGCGCGTTGGGGCAGATGGCGTATTGGGAGCAATACCGGAACAAGGCACGGCAACTTGCAGGTGATCGTGCATTGCCTGCAGATGCTTCGGTGTTCGTCTATTGAGCGTAGGTTGGGGTGCAAACCCCAACATCGCCATGTCGATGAGGATGGCAATGTTGGGGTTTGCACCCCAACCTACGGGCATCGTTCTGGCTAATCGTCAGAACTTGTAATACGCACTCACATTCACCTGATTCCCACTCGTCTGCTCGCGAGTCTTGCCATTGCTGGTGGAATCGAGAATCGCGTGAATCCATTCCAGCGCAAACGAATAATCACCCACGCTGTACATCAGGTTCGCGGCCGTCTGGCGATCCTTCAGCAAGCCGGTTGAGCCATTGTCGAGCCAGCGGATCACGTCGGTCGAATTGGGTTTGCTGAGGGAATAGAACAGATTGGCGCTCCAGTTCGGCGTGAACTTGTAGCCGCCCATCACGTAGCCGCCGGTATCCTTGATATCGCCGAACTGCGAGAGGTCACCGAAGATCTGGCCGATGCCGCGGCCCGTATAACCCACGCCACGGAATACCCATGGACCAGGCGTCCATTCACCGCCCAGCTCGAAGGCCGTGCTGGCGAACTGGCGCTTGATCGGCGTTGGCGAACTGTCGCCCACCCCAGCCAGGTGGATCTGGCCCCAATGCGCCGCGGCGAACAGCATCCACTCCTTCGCCTCCTGCACGTGCAGCTTTGCTTCGATCTGCGGGCGGAAGTTGGCATTGCCTGCGCTGATGTAGTTGATCGGACTTCCCGGGCCGCTCCATGTGCCTGAGAACGCGGCTAGATCCAGGCGCCACAGCGGACCGCTCGAACCGTGATTGAGATCCTGCGAGAAGATGATGCCGGGGAAGCGCCAACCGATGATGCCGGTGCCGTAGCCTAGCGGGAAGGCGATGTGGCTGAGCGAGTTGGGCAGATCATCCAACGGGAATATCAGATCCCACATCTGGCCAATCTTGAAGCTGCTGCCGGTCACCGGGTTTTCCAGCGTCATATAGGCCTGGCGCAAGCGGGGCAGCGGCTGTTCCATCGAATAAGCGCCGGTGCCGTTGTTGCCGCCGAAGAAATCCATTTCCAGGTGGCCGCCGCCGATCCAGTCGCCTGCGACCTTTCCGCCGGTCAGATCCAGCCAGAAGCGCGTGTTGCGCACGTCTACGCCACTGAGCTGGCCATTCGATCCGGGGATCGGATATTCGGCGTTCTGGCCATTGCCGTAGGTGAAACTCTTGCTCTGCGTAAACGCCGTGGCATCGATAAAGCCATGCAGTGCCACCGAAACGCCCGGCGAGCTGGTGAACGTCGGTTTCGTCGGCACCGAGGCGATGGTCTGGGCCTGTTGCGCCTGAACTTGCTGCGTTTGCTGAATTTGCGTCTGCTGCTGGGTTTGCTGGCTCTGCAGCTGGGTCAGTGCATCCTGCAGTTGCTGCAGATCTTGCTGTTGCTGATTGAGTTGTTGCTGTTGCTTTTCGACCAGCGCTTTCAGCGCCTGGATTTCCTTGTCCCGTTTGTCGGTCTTTTGTGCGAAAGCAGAAGTGGTGACGGTAAGGCCGATAGCTGCAAGGGCCAGAAACAGGGCATGTCGTTTCATGGTGTGCTCCTTATCGTTATGGCTGATGGTTTCATGCGGCGCGGGGCGTACCGACCGGCAGCACCTCCCGCTTGTGCGCTTCATTGATGATTTCTGCCGCCGATACGTAAAACGCCAGGAGTGCTGTGATCAGGCCCACGTAACCGCCGGCCACGTGCAGGCGGCCCATGCCGGTCCACTCGCCGGCAGCGAGCAGGAAAAAGGTGATCCACAACGCCAGAAAAATAAGCTGCACCGCACGCACGCCGCGCAGCGTGCCGATCCACATGTAGAACGTGAATACGCCCCACATGAAGAGATACCAACCCACGAATGCAGCGGGCACTTTGTCGTGCAGAAACAGCACGAACAATGCAAACGACCACCAGAAGGCGCCATAACTCACGAACGCCGTGGCACCGAAGGTATTGCCTCGTGGCAGCTCCATCACGCCGGCGATCATCTGCGCCGTACCGCCATACGCCATCGCTACCGCCAGCACCATGTTCATCGCATCGCCGGTAAACCAGCCGGCGTTGATCATGCTCAACAACCACGTCGTCAACGCGAAACCCGCCAGGCCTAGCGGGGCCGGGTTGGAAAATCGCGCAATACCCTGTTCATTGCTCATGGCAGAAACCTCCCCAAAATGGAATGGACGGAGTGCGTGCTCCGTACTGCCCGCAGTGCCCGGCTCCCTGGTTGGCGTGGTGCGCCATGCCCGCGCTCTGACACGGATGGCGACCCGATGGCTGGGTGCGCCACGTCATTGGATGCGTTCAATCGCGCTGCTATGAGTCGCCAGTGCGGCGTTCAGGCACGGCAAGGCGCCGGCAGGGACGCTGTCGTCATGACGGCTCGCACCGTTTCGACGTGGGCTCCTCCCTTTGCATGCCTGGAGGCAAGCCAGGCTTCTTTACCCGTGCAAACGCGGAAGTGCTGCATGGCAGCAAGCTGGCCGCGCAGGCTTAAAACCCTGAAGCCGACTTTACGGATTTATGACTAAAACACCAGATGTCTGGCGTGCAAATTCATCATCTGGTGAATCGGATAAAGGTGCGGAGTGCGTTTACGGTGTTCGTTTTGTTCTAGACAGAAGCCACCGCACGTGTTGCAGATCCTCGGCCGTATCGACGTCCAAAAGGCTTTCCGACTCGAACAGGTCCACGCGGGACATATCCTGTTGCCATATCGCACGCGCCCCCTGCGGGCCGGAAAGTGCAGCCAACGCGTCGAAACAGTCGCGCGGAAACAGGGCAGGCGGCCCCTGCGTACCGTGCTGGGTCGTGATGAGAATACGCTCCGATGCTTGCGTGTGACGTTGCAGCATGGTGTTCAACATGTCCAGATCGAGCAGCGGCTGATCCGCCAGGCAAACGAACACGGCCGACGCCGACGGAAACGCGCGGACCAAGGCGCGAACGCCCGCGGCTAGCGAATGGCCCATACCGGACTGCCAGTCTTTGCAGCGGATCAGGCCCAGCGGCAAATCATCGAGCACCGCTTCGACTTCATCGGCATAAGCGCCGGTGACCACGAGCACAGGCGCACCCGTTTCCAGCAGCATGCGAGCCATGCGCCGAACCATGGGCTCGCTGGCGATCGGCGCCAGTTGCTTGGCGCCACCGAAGCGGCTGCCTTCGCCGGCGGCGAGTAAGAGAATGACGGGTAAATCGTGGGGCATGGTTGAATTACCCATTCTTGCCAAGTTCCACCTTGCCGTCATTCCCGCGAAAGCGGGAATCCATTTTGCTCTAGCGCGTAGGTTGGGGTGCAAACCCCAACATTGTGATGCATGGGATATCGATGTTGGGGTTCGCTTCCTTCGCACTATCGCCTTCTCAAACCGCAAAAACGCAGGGATACGTCAGGGTTCGCACCCCAACCTACGAACTGTGGATGGCACCATCGTTATCGCGCAAATGCCCCCCGTTACGATCATTGACAACCGCCATGATCTCCGCCGCAATCGCCAACGCGATTTCCTCCGGTGTTTCCGAGCCGATATCCAGCCCGGCCGGTGCATGCACATGCAAGCCATCAAGCGCAGGGCTGTTGCGCATGCGCGCCACGCGTTCGCGCGAACCCAATGCACCGATATACGCCACCGGTGCGTTGCGCAAGGCGCCAAGATAGGCCATGTCCTGTTCGAGGTTATGCGTCATCACCACGACCGAGCTATGCGCATCCAGTGCAACGGCATCCATGAGTTGCGGTGGCGTGGCGCAGGCAGTATGCAAGCCCGCCGGGAGATCACTGGCACGCAGCCGGGCAGGATCGTGATCGACCAACGTGGTGCGCCAACCCAGCGCGCTTGCGAGCGGCAACAATGCACGCGCCGCGGCGCTGCTGCCGATCACCACCAATGCGTGTGGCGGTGCAATCGCTTCCACCAGTACATCAACCGTGCCTTGTGCGGAAGGAAATCTCACTGTGCCCGCACGCCGCAATGCTAGGCCCGGGGTATGCGCGATGATGGCCTGCACCAGCAATGCATCGCCGATGGCATCGTACGCCACGCCGTTTCCATTCCATACCAGTCGTCGCGGCAATACTGTCTTGCCATTCACGCCAAAAAGCGTGGCCATGTGCAACATGCGTCGCTCGTCGAGGCAGCGCGAGAGCGTGTCGATGAAATCCGTATCGTGGATGGACAGCAGCGGTTCGATCAGTATTTCCAGTTCACCGCCGCAGCCCATTTCGATCAGCACGTCCAGACCTGATTCTGCGTTATAGCCCACCAGCCTGGTTTCGCCGCTGCCCATTACTTCCAACGCGCGCGCCACGATATCGCGCTGCGGGCAGCCACCGGAAAGCTCGCACACCACTTGGCCATTGCCCAAGACCAGCATGCGCGTACCGGGACGGCGAAACGTCGAGCCGCGTGTTCGCGTGAGCGTGGCAAGGGCCGCTTTTGGCGTGGTTTCGCGATGCAAATCACGCAGTGCCGCAATCAAGGTCGTTAGTTCGTGGGCCGAATTCATCTTTGCTGTCGACGAACAAAAGGAGCAGAATCGATGGCTGTGATGGTGTCACGTCTTTGCCGTTCGATGCCATCCTGTAGTGGGGTTGCCGGCACACCGTTATCACGTCGGCTGTGTTGAATGGGTAGTTTTCGGTTGCGTGCTTTGAAGGCGTGCGCGTTTTAGGCAAACGCCGCAGTTTTAGACAATACACGCAGCTCCTGATGCAGTACGGAGGCTTTCATGGTGTCCTTGTCCGTCAACGGTCAGTCCTACCCGGTCGATGTGCCCGACGACATGCCGTTGTTGTGGGTGTTGCGCGATGTCATCGGGTTGACCGGCACCAAGTTCGGTTGTGGTATCGCACAATGTGGTGCATGTACCGTGCATCTGGATGGCCAGGCGGTGCGCTCGTGCGTGCTCCCTGTGGGCAATATCGGCAACCGTGCCATCACCACGATCGAGGCCGTCGGCAATACGCCTGCCGGGCAGAAGATTCAGCAAGCATGGCTGGATGTGGACGTGGTGCAATGCGGCTACTGCCAGTCCGGCCAGATCATGGCGGCGGCAGCGTTGCTGGCGCATACGCCCCATCCTTCCGACGACGATATCGATACGGCCATGTCCGGCAACATCTGCCGTTGCGCCACGTACGTGCGCATTCGCGCAGCGATCAAGCAGGCCGCCACCGGGAAGCTCGAGATCTTGCAGACGATCGGCAGCACGCCAGAAGGAGCTGCGCCATGAGCACCGAATCCTTCACGCAAGCGCCAGCTGAAACCATCGATCTGCAACGCCGCAACGTACTGAAATCCAGCGGTTTGGCAATCGCTTTTCTCTGGCTGGGTGGCACCGGCGCGGCCTCGGCCATGATGAGCGCGCGCCGGCAGCCAGCCGACACGGCGGCAGCCATGGCCGATGGCAACCCGCCGTTCGCACCCAATGCCTTCATCCGCATCGACAGCGAAGGCCCGGTGCGACTGGTGATGCCCAGCGTGGAAATGGGGCAGGGCATCTACACCGGCTGTTGCATGCTGCTGGCCGAAGAACTCGGCGTGGGCCTGGACCAGATCAAGGTAGAGCACTCGCCGCCTAGCGACGATCTGTATGGCATCCCCGCACTGGGTGGCCAGATCACCGGTGGCTCCACCAGCACGCGCGCCACCTGGTCGGTGCTGCGCGAAGCCGGCGCCGTGGCGCGCAGCATGCTGGTGAGCGCGGCGGCGGTGCAGTGGCATGTGGACCCTTCCACCTGCACGGTGGATCGCGGCGTGGTGCATCACGCGAAATCGGGACGCAGTGCCACCTTCAATCAATTGGCCGATGTCGCAGGCCGGCTGCCGATGCCTGAAAAAGTGCAGCTCACCGACCCCAAGGATTTCCAGCTGATCGGCAAGCCGATCCGGCGCGTGGATGCGGCGGACAAGGTGAAAGGCGCCACGCAATTTGGTATCGACGTGCGCGTGCCGGGGATGAAGGTTGCCACCGTGATGGCCTGCCCGACCTTCGCCGGCAAGTTGGCTTCCATCGACGACAAAGCCGCACGCAAGCTGCCGGGCGTGGTGGATGTGCTGCGCCTGGACAATGCGGTCGCCGTGGTGGGCGAGCATTTCTGGGCCGCGAAGAAAGGCATGGAAGCGCTCGTCATCGATTGGAACCTTGGCGTGAACGCCAACCTCACCACGCAGCAATTGCAGGATGCCATGGCCGACAGTGCGCGCAACGGCAAAGGCATCGTGGCGCGCGATGATGGCGAACGTCCGCAGGGCACGCTGGTGCAGTCGGAATACCAATCGCCGATGCTCGCGCACGCGACGATGGAACCGATGAATTGCACCGTGCATGTCACCCATGATCAATGCGAGATCTGGACCGGCACGCAGGTACCCATGCGTGCTGCGCAGGAAGCGGCAAAAATCACCGGCCTGCCCATCGAGAAAATCGTGCTGCACAACCAGTATCTGGGTGGCGGCTTCGGGCGACGCCTGGAAACCGACTGGGTGGAGCAGGCGGTGGCCTTCGCCAAGCAGGTGCCGTATCCACTGAAGCTGGTGTGGACGCGCGAGGAAGACATTCGCCAGGACCACATGCGGCCGATGTATCACGATGTGATCTCCGCTGTGCTCGATGCCGAAGGCCGGCCCGTCTGGTATGGCTACCGCACCAGCGGCGGCTCGGTGCTGGCGCGTTTTGCGCCGGGTGCGATGGGCAAGGATGGCCTGGACAGCGATGCGGTGGAATGCGTGGTGGAAATTCCCTACGACATTCCCAAGGCTCACGTGGAATGGATGCGTCATGACATGCCGCCCGGCTTCATCGTCGGTTGGTGGCGCGGCGTAGGTCCCACGCACAACCTGTTCGTCGTGGAAAGTTTTATCGACGAGCTGGCGCATCATGCCAATAAGGATCCGCTCGAATTCCGCCGTTCGCTGCTGCAGAAGAATGCGCGCGCGATGGGCGTGTTGAATCTTGCTGCCGAAAAAATCGGCTGGAATAGTCAGCCATTGCCGGCACGTGTCGGTCGCGGTATCGCCTTGGCCGAGCCGTTCGGCAGCCATGTATGCCTGATCGTGGAAACCGAAGTCACCCCGCAAGGCGAAGTGCGCTTGCGCAAGGCGGTCGCTGCGATTGACGTCGGCATCGCCGTCAACACTAGTTCCATCGAGGCGCAGGTGCAGGGCGGGGTGCTGTTCGGACTCAGCGCTGCGTTGTACAGCGAGCTCACCATCAAGAACGGTGCGGTCGAGCAGAGCAACTTCAATAACTATCGCGTGTTGCGTATCAACGAAGCACCGTTGGTGGAAGTGCATCGCGTCGTGAACGCGGAGCCGCCGGGTGGTCTGGGCGAAGTCGGTACGGCCATTGCGGCGCCGGCCTTGGCCAATGCGATCTTTGCCGCCACGGGCGTGCGTCTCTACAAGTTGCCAGTGGATCGCCATGTGCTGGTGCAAAGCCCCGAGGTACTCAAATCCGTCGTCTCGGCCGCCGCGCGTGAAGAGAGGAGGGACATCGCATGAGACGCTTCCTGCTCTTCATCGTGATCCTGCTGCTGATCGGCACAGGCGTGTATCTGTATTTGAACCGCTCCGACAGCTCCGAAGGTAGCTCGCCGGCCATGGCTGGCGCGCCACCCTCAGCCGACGTGCTCGCGCGTGGCGAATACCTCACCAAGGCTGCCGACTGTGCCGCCTGCCATACGGTGCCCGGTTCCGGCAAAGCCTTTGCTGGCGGCGTGTCCTTCAGCCTGCCTTTCGGCACCATTTACTCGTCCAACATCACCGCGGATGAAGCCACCGGCATCGGCAGTTGGAGTGATGACGAGTTCGTGCGCGCGCTGCACGACGGCATTGGCAAGCACGGCGAGCATCTGTATCCCGCGTTTCCCTACACCTCCTACACGTTGCTGAGCCGCAGCGACGTGCTGGCGATCAAGGCCTATCTTTTCAGCCTGCCAAAAGTTTCGCAGCAGAACCGGATAGACGATCTTTCGTTCCCCTACAACCAGCGCTGGACCATCGGCTTCTGGAACGCCGGGTTCTTCAAGAGCCAGCGCTTCCAGCCGGATGCTTCGCAATCAGCGCAATGGAACAGCGGCAAGTATCTCGCCACGGCTTTGGGCCATTGTGCCGAATGCCACACGCCGAGGAACTTCGCCTTCGCGCTGGATCACAAGAACGACCTGGCTGGCAGCGTGCTGCAAGGCTGGCGTGCCTACAACATCACCTCTGATCCGGTGCATGGCGTCGGTGCGTGGAGCGATAGCGACCTCGGCAGCTATCTCACCACCGGCCATGCCGATGGCCACGGCTCCGCTGCCGGTCCCATGGCGGAAGCGGTGGAAAACAGCTTGCGCTTTCTGCAGCCGGCCGATGCCAGTGCGCTGGTTGCCTACTTGCGTAGCGTTCCGGCGCGTGCAGGCACGGATCCCATTGCCATCGATCCGAAGCCTGCACCGGCGCTCGCCTCCAGCGACTATGCGCCTGGCAGCGATGCGCAAGCGAGCACGCAGGGCCTGAAGCTGTTCGAAGGCGCCTGCGCCAGTTGCCATCAGTGGAACGGTAAAGGTCAGCAGACGCCGTATGCCTCGTTACTGGGTGCGCGTGGCGTGAATGACGTGCGGGGCACTAACGTTACGCAGATCCTGCTGCACGGTTCCGGTCTGCGTGGTGAGGGTGCGAGTGTGTTCATGCCGAGCTTCGGCGATGCGTATTCGAATACGGAAATCGCTGAGCTCAGCAATTACGTGATCGGACACTTTGGCAACAAGCAGGGCACGGTCACGCCGGATGATGTGGCGGAGCGGCGAAAGCAAATGTAGGTTGGGGTGGAAACCCCAACATTGATGCAGCTAGCCCAAATGTCACCTGCAACCCCTGCCAATCCACAGCTATCCTTCCGTTCAGTCATCCGACGGGGATCGCCATGCATTCACTCCATCGCATTCTTGCCCTCGCCTTGCTCGGCAGCGCATCGGCGCTGATTGCCGGCCCGACCGACAACAGCGGCATCGATCTCGCCGGCATGGATCACGCCATCCAGCCCGGTAACGACTTTTTCAGCTATGCCAACGGCACCTGGGTCAAGCACACCGACATTCCCGCCGATCGCTCCAGCACTGGCCCGACGGAAGCGCTGGAAGAACTCACCGAGCAGCGCACCGCGGATTTGATCCGCAACATGGCCGGCACGCATCCGGCTGCAGGCTCCAACGAACGCAAGGTCGCCGACTACTACGCCGCTTTCATGGATGAGGCGGCTATCGACCAACACGGTTTATCACCGCTGAAGGCAGAGCTGGCGCAGATCGATGCGATCAAGACGCGCGACGACCTGGCCCGTGTGCTGGGCGGCGAAGAGCGTGCCGACGTCGATCCCATCAATGCCACCAACTTCCATACCGAGAATCTGTTCGGCCTGTTCGTGGCGCAGGGTCTGGAAGATCCCGCACACAACATGCCGTACCTGATGCAAGGTGGCTTGGCGATGCCGAGCCGCGATTACTACCTGTCGCAAGATGCCGAGATGGTGGCTGCACGCGCGAAATATCACAGCTACGTCACATCGCTGCTCAAGCTTGCCGTAACGCCCGACGCGGAAGCGGAGGCCAAAGCCATCATCGCGCTGGAAACCAAGATGGCGCATGCCCAGGAAACCCTGCTCGACAGCGAGGACATCCACAAGGCTCAGCATGTGTGGAACTTGGCCGACTTTGCGCAGCATGCGCCTGGGTTGAACTGGAAGGTCTATTTCCATGCCGCGCAGCTCGGTGATCAACCGCGTTTCGGTGTATGGCAGCCTGCCGCCACCATCGGCCTTGCCGCCTTGGTGGGCAGTGAACCCATCGATACATGGAAGGCCTTGTTGCGTTATCACGCGATCGATAACGCCGCGCCCTTGTTGCCCAAGGCCTACGCCGATCTGCATTTCGATTTCTATGGCACGACCTTGCAAGGCACGCCCAAGCAGGCCGAGCGCTGGAAGCGCGCGGTGGATGCCGCCAGCAACGACCTGGGCGATGCGGTGGGCCAGATCTATGTGAAGCGCTACTTCCCGCCCTCATCAAAGACCAAGGTGCAAGAGATGGTGAAGAACCTGATCGCCACCTTCGACGAACGCCTCGATACGCTGGCGTGGATGACGCCGGCCACGCGTGCCAAGGCCAAGGAAAAACTGCACACTTTGCGCGTCGGCGTAGGTTATCCCGACAGCTGGCGCAACTATAGTGATCTCACGATTCGCGCTGATGACGCGTTGGGCAATCATGAGCGCGCCATCGAACAGAACTATCGCTATCAGCTGGCCAAACTGCATCAGCCGGTCGATCGTGGCGAATGGTGGATGACGCCGCAGACGGTGGATGCGATAAACATGCCGCTGCAGAACGCACTGAATTTTCCCGCCGCGATCCTGCAACCGCCGTTCTACGATCCGAATGCCGATGACGCCGCCAACTACGGCGCCACCGGTGCAACCATCGGCCACGAAATCAGTCACAGCTTCGATAACCTCGGTGCCGATTTCGATGCGCAGGGTCGATTGGCGAACTGGTGGACGCCGCAGGATGCCGCACACTTTCATGCCGACACTCAAAAACTGGCCGAGCAGTACAACCACTATGAAGCCCTGCCGGGCTTGTACGTCAACGGCCAACAGACGCTGGGCGAAAACATCGCCGACGTCGCCGGCCTGGCGATCGCCTACGTGGCTTATCACCGCTCATTGCATGGCAAGCCGGCGCCGATGATCGATGGCCTCACCGGCGATCAGCGTTTCTTTATCGCCTACGCACAAAGTTGGCGTTCCAAGATTCGCGATGCCGCGTTGCGTCAGCAACTGGCTACCGACGTGCATGCGCCGGAAAGCATTCGTGCACAGACAGTACGCAATATCGATGGCTGGTATCCGGCGTTCGATGTAAAACCGGGCGAGAAGCTGTATTTGTCACCCGATCAGCGCGTGAAGATCTGGTAGAGCGAGGGCGAGGATCGATCAGCTCTTGCTGGCAGACTTCTGTCCCGGCTTCTTCGACGCATCCGCCGCCATCTCCGGCTGCACCGGTGCCGGGACCTTCTTGCCGGTACTGGGCTTGGTCCACACCGCCACGTAATCCACCACCATGGAATGCCCCGGCTCGGTCTCCGGCGTCGGCGTGGGTTTCCAGCCGGACATCACGAACGAGAAGCCGCCGCCCATGGCGACGTCCAGCAGCAGGAAATAACCGTGCTCGCCGGTGAGTTCATGCCAGGTATCGGCAGAAAGCTGGTTTTCCGCGACCTGATTGATGAGCTGATTGTCCACGAACCAGCGCAGCCGTTCCGGCGTCACGCTGCGGTCCCACTCGAACGTGAAGGTGTGCGGGCCTGCGGTGCAGGCTTCGTGCGGGCAGGGCAGGCGGGCGCCGATGCCAATGGGCTCGCCGCATGGGCCGCCGGGATTGACGCCGCAATGCAGGATGCCCCACACCGCATCCAGACCGTTGACGCTTTCCATGATGTCGAACTCGCCGGACTTGGGCCATGCCATGGTGGTGCGGTAATCGCTGCCCAGTGCCCAGAATGCTGGCCAGTAGCCGAGTGCGCGCGGGCCGGTCACATCCGGCATCTGGATGCGTGCCTCCATGCGCAGCATGCCGCCATCAGGCGCCACGAAATCGTCGCGGACGGTTTCGACGCGCCCGGATGTCCACTGGCCGGCAGCATTGCGCTGCGGCGTGATGATCAGATGACCCTGGCCATCCAAATGAATATTGGACGGATCACTGGTGTAGTTCTCGATTTCGGAGGTGCCCCAGTTGACCGGGCCATTTGGATACCCGTGTCCCGTGTCGATGCGCCAGTTGGTGCTTGAGGGCAGGGAGCCAGAAGGGCCTGCGAAATTGTCGCCCCATTGCAACTGCCAACCGGCTGGAGAAGGAATGTCGATCGCCTGCGCGGTATTGGCAAAGCCGGTAAGGCTTGCGCCGAGAACGCATGTGATGGCAATGGCGGCAGCACGGGAGGAAAGGTTTTTGATCTGCATAAACTACCGAGGATGAGGAGCGACCCGCTTCGCGACCCGCTCTCTGCCAGGCCAATTCGGCAAGCGGCCGAATTGGCGGAGAAAAACACGGGGATGATACGCCCCCTGCACCTTTTTTTAATGTGTTCGGCTTTGAGAAGCAAATCTGTAGCGCACTTCTCATCTTGCAACGCTGTCATTGCAATAGATCGGCGAGAGGCGCCTGTTTGGCTGCTGGCAGCGACACATTTAGCAACTTGGCGATCGTCGGCGCTACGCGCAGATTGCTGATCGTGCCCAGCGTCACACCGTGCCGCACATGCGCTCCCGAAGCAATGAAAAGCGCCTGCATGTCTGGTTCGCTGTTGAGGTAGCCATGCGCGCCGCGCGCAGGTTCGATATCCGTGATCAGCGGCCCAGTGGTGCCGTCCGTGAAGGAGTAGCCGGGCTTGGCGACGAGGTACAAATCAGGCGCCTGATCGGTGGAGCCGGGTACGGGAATGCCCAGCTGATTCGCTTCGCTGCCGGTGTAAACCGCGGCAACGCCCGGCAGTTTCTCGAAATCGGCCTTGAGCTTCGGTAGCCATGCTGCGCGTTTGGCATTGTCGCGGATGTACAGCGATGCCTCGCCGCCTTCCGGCTGAATCCACACATCGCCGCGATAGCTGCCTTTTTCTCGATGCAGCAAGCCTTGCTGCACCAACGCGACATTCGGATGGATGGCATGCGTGTAATCCGTGAAGCCGTGATCGGATGCAATGACGAAGGTGATGCGATCCAGAAGCCCAGCGTTGCGCGCTGCTTCGATCAAGCGTGCGATGCACGTATCCGCATAGGCATAGGCCGCATACGCAGCCGGCGAGAGTGCGCCGTATTCGTGTTGCAGCGTATCCGTCTGCAGCAGGTGGAACAGCAGCAGGTTGGGCGTGTGCCGGGTGAGGATGTCGATGGCGGCGTCCGTCCAGACCTGATCGCGCCACGCCGGTGTGCTGTCATCGCCGAAGGTGGCCACTTGCTCTTTGGTGACGAGGCCTTTTGCGATCAAATCCTGCGCAATGGGGCTGTCTACATCGGGCGCTTCGGCAAACGCCCACTGCACGTTCTTGGCGGCATAGATCGCCACCCAATCCACCTGGCCGGTACTCATGCCTTTTTCTGCCAGGGCGTCGTACAGCGTACGCGCATGCACGAGTTGATCCTTCGGTGTCCAAGGCTTCACTTCCGGCACGCCGCCGTCTTGCGGAAACGTGATCAGGCCATTGGCCATCACGTGATGTTCGCCGGCATTGACGCCGGTAATCAGCGTGGTGTGGTTGGGCCATGTCACGGAAGGATTGATCGGCTGCATCGCCTGCGCATACGAGCCGTTCTGCATCAATTTGCGCAGCGTGGGCATCGGCAGCCGGGGGTCTTTCAAGGCGCGTGCGGGAAAGCCGTCAATGGTGATCAGCACTACGATGGGGCCGTGTGTAGCGGCGGTGCCATCGTTGGGTGATGTCTGAGCGTGAGCGAGTTGGATGGAGGCAAGGGCGAGGACGAAGGCGAGCAGTTTGCGCATGGATCACCGGAAGCGGAGCAGACCGGTCCGATTCTAGCGGACGAATTTTGCAGAACCTGCAAAGCCCCAGCTTTTTGATTTCCAAAGCGTCACTCGCCGCGACAAAAGTCAGTCTTGCCTCGGCGTCATTCCGGCCTTCGCCGGAATGACGACTCGCTCTGAAACAGTATCAACGTGAACGTCAGTTCTTGGCGGAAGGTTTTGCCGCCCAACCTATGTGACTAAGATTTCGCACCTGTCTCTATGCTCACCACCGCATCCGATGGCCTGCGATAACAATGCGCAGTCAGCGCCAACACCGCCGCGACGACCAAGATGATCAGTGCGGCGCCGATAAAACCGCGCTCATCATGCCGCGACGTGCGGTCCACCATGCTGTAGAGGTTGAACGTCATATTGCTCGCGGTATGAAAGAGCAACGCCACCAGGATGCTTTGCCGATTGCTGGCATAACCCCATACGATCACGACGCGCAGCGCAACGGTAAAGATCACAAAGGCCCAGAACGGCATGAACGATTGCGTCAGGCCGGTGATGAAAAACAGCGGGATGTGCCAGCAGCCCCAGATCACGCCAAGCCATGCCGCTGCGTGAAGCAGGCGATGCCGCTGTTGCAGGCGGTCGATGGCGTAAGCCCAGCCGAATTCCTCGTTGACGGAACCACCGATCAGGAACAGTTCCACATAAAGCAAGGGCAAATGGCTCGCTGTCACCAATGCCGCGAATGGTGGACCGCCATGACTGGCCAGCCACCACATCGAAAGGCCGCCCGCGACCGGCACCAGCAACATGGCCGCGAGAAAGTGGACGAACCCCATGCGATAGCGTAGCGCTCGGCCAGCGAACTCGCGCACTGCCGGCCAACCGCCATCGCGATAGACCGCCACAAAAGCGCCGACAAAAGGCCCGAAGGAGCCGGCAAACAGACATGCCAGCTGCGCAGCAGGCGAAAGCGTCAAGACACCATGGCTCGCCAGTACCGGAAAAAGCCAGGCGATCCACGCTATGCCGAAGGCGAGCCCAAAATAAAACCACACAGGTGTACGAAAAGACGGATGCATCGATATGCCCTCTTTGCGTCGCTCAGGGTTGTGGCGGCGATACGGTAATGGTGTCCCTGTGCAGTACTTTGTCCCCACCTACGATGAAGCTAATTTGATAGCTGCCCGGGCGCAGATACAACGTGCCGGATGGCACCCCCTGCGTACTGCTGTATGCCTCCACGCCTGAAATGGAAATCGTCATCGGCGTCACATCCAGCAGCATGCGGTCGGCGGGAATCGCGTCCGGCCCTTCGTTGCTGTAACGCGCTTCGACCAGGCAGGCGTAATGGTCGTGACAACCATCGCCGCTCACTAGATGTGGCTGACGCAGTCCCCATAGAGTCAGCCATGTCGGCCGTCCGCGTTCCAGCTTTTCGGGCGGAAAGAACACGGTGACGTCATACGTGGAGCGCAGCGACCATGGCTTGTCTTGCGCATCGACGAAGACGATGGGCACGTCCGGGTGCACTTGCTTCATCACCGCCGTGTAATACGGATGATTGTTTTGACTTGAAGGATGCGGATACATCGCGGTCTGATCGATGGCAAGCATCGAAGCGCCGGTAAGCTTGTACAAATGCTCGGCCATCGATTGGCCGCCGAGGTAGCCGCCCGATTTCACGATATGTTCGTAGCCGGCATTGATCACCAGCCGTGCATGGGGATCCTGCTTGAATACGCTGTCGTAGAGATGGCGTGCTTGCTCAGCTTCGCGCTGGTCGGCGCTGGTGACGTTCGACGTCGCTTCGTATGCAATGACTTTGTAGCCGAGCTTGAGCGCCGTGCGCACCATTTCCGCGTACACCGGTTCCTCGGTATAGAAACCGCTGTCATCGATGGGATAACCACGTGTTTGCAGCTGGGTATCTTTTTGCGACAGCGTTTCGGCAGCGAAGTAGCGAAAGCCTTCTTGATAAAGACGGCTCAGCAGGGCCACGGTAAGGCTGCGCGTCATTCCGACATTGTGGGCTTCGTTGAGCAGTACGATCTGGTCATTTTTGGCCAGATCGGGAATCGCATCCAGCGCCGGGCGTGCGGCATAGCCGCTTTCGAGCGGGGAAGGCTTGTCGTCGGGCTGTGCCGGTTGCGCGATGGAAAAACTTTGCGTCGCCAGTGGATAGTCGCCGAGAAAACTCAGGTACCAGCCGATGTACTGTCCGAAGATCATGCGGAAGGCGGGTGAATCATCGCTTGCATAAGCCTGGCGCATCGTCATGTATTGGGCCAGCAAGCCTTTCTGGTGACTGGCCTCGTCCATGATCTTGTCCGCCTTCGCTTCGGCAGCGGCCTGCTGTACCTGCCACTGGGCAGCCGATTGCGCATGCACGGCCGATGCTGCGCAGGCAAGCCACACTACGTACCCCCACATGGTGTTGCGGCGAGACGTCATGGCCCTCTCCACCCTTAAGGTTCGCCACGATCATGCACTTATCGGAATCCAGGTCCCAATAGCCACTTTTGCGAGGTCAGGCACGACCATTTTGCGCTCGCGAAGCTTCGGCGGTACGTCCTTGCTTGCTTGGGGTTGGTATCTTGCCTTGTCGTCATTCCGGCGAAGGCCGGAATCCAGGACAAATACGTCGTGCGAAGCACTCAACATAAATGAATGCCGTGTCCTTCGGACGCGTATTTAAACTGGATTCCGGCCTTCGCCGGAATGACGATGCGGTTTCACTGGAGCTTTGTGTATTCCGATCAGCAACAGGCATACACGATAATCCAAGCCTTAATCTCGACATGCAGGAGCCCAACCATGAAATCCCGCGCCGCCGTCGCCTTCGCCCCCGGCAAGCCCCTGCAAATCGTCGAGATCGACGTCGCCCCGCCCAAGGCCGGCGAAGTGCTGGTAAAGATCACGCACACCGGCGTCTGCCACACCGATGCCTTCACCCTGTCCGGCGACGATCCCGAAGGTATTTTCCCGGCGGTACTGGGCCATGAAGGCGGCGGCATCGTGGTGGAAGTGGGCGAGGGCGTTACCACGCTGCAACCGGGCGATCACGTGATTCCGCTCTACACGGCCGAATGCGGCAAATGCAAATTCTGCCTGTCCGGCAAGACCAATCTGTGCCAGGCGGTACGCGCCACGCAGGGCAAAGGCCTGATGCCGGACGGCACTACGCGCTTTTCCTACCAAGGCCAGCCCATCTACCACTACATGGGCACCAGCACCTTCAGCGAATACACCGTAGTGCCGGAAATCTCGCTGGCCAAGATCGACACACAAGCGCCGCTGGACAAGGTGTGCCTGCTCGGTTGCGGCGTCACCACCGGTATCGGCGCGGTGCACAACACGGCCAAGGTGGGGCCGGGCTCGACGGTGGCGGTATTTGGCCTCGGCGGCATCGGCCTGGCCGTCATCCAGGGGGCGGTGCAGGCCAAGGCATCGCGCATCATCGGCGTGGACATCAATGCAGACAAATTTGCGCTGGCGCGTGAGATGGGCGCGACCGAATGCGTCAATCCCAAGGATCACGACAAGCCCATCCAGGAAGTGATCGTGGCGATGACTGACGGCGGTGTGGACTACAGCTTCGAATGCATCGGCAACGTTGACGTGATGCGCGCTGCGCTGGAGTGCTGCCACAAAGGCTGGGGCGAAAGCATCATCATCGGCGTGGCCGGTGCCGGCAAGGAAATCCACACGCGTCCGTTCCAGCTCGTCACCGGCCGTGTATGGCGCGGTAGCGCATTTGGTGGCGTGAAGGGCCGCAGCCAGCTGCCTGGCATAGTGCAGCAGGCCATGCGCGGTGACATCAGGCTCGATCCCTTCATCACGCACCGCTTGCCACTGGAGCAGATCAACGAAGCGTTCGATCTGATGCATGAAGGCAAATCGATCCGCACCGTCATTCACTTCTAAGGGCTGCCATCATGGAACGCATCGAGCGTCGCGCTTGTTTCGGCGGCTGGCAGGAAGTCCATCGCCATCGTTCAAAAGCGGTGGATGGCGAGATGCGTTTCGCCATCTATCTTCCGCCACAGGCCGCACAAGGCAACGTGCCGGTACTGTACTGGCTGTCCGGCCTTACCTGCACCGAGCAGAACTTCATCACCAAGGCCGGTGCGCAACGTTATGCTGCGGAACACGGCCTTGCCATCGTGGCGTGCGACACCAGCCCGCGTGGTGAGCAGGTGGCGGACCACGATGCGTATGATCTGGGGCAGGGTGCCGGTTTCTACGTCAATGCAACGGTGGCGCCTTGGTCGCAGCACTACCGCATGTACGACTACGTCGCGCACGAATTGCCTGCACTTATCGAGCAGCATTTCCCGGTGACAAAAAAGCGTGCCATCAGCGGGCACTCCATGGGCGGTCATGGCGCATTGACGATTGCGTTGAAGAATCCAGGACGTTACAGCAGCGTGTCGGCGTTCTCGCCCATCGTGGCGCCGTCACGCGTGCCTTGGGGTGAAAAGGCTTTTGCGGCCTACCTCGGCAGCGATCGCGAAACCTGGCGCGCTTACGACGCTGCCGAGCTGGTGAAGACGGCCAACGAAAAGCTCCCGCTGCTGATCGACCAGGGCGATGCGGATGAATTTCTGCATACGCAGTTGCAACCCGGACTGCTGCAGGAAGCGGCCAAGGCCGCGGGGCATCCGTGCGAACTGCGGATGCGGGTTGGGTATGACCACAGCTATTACTTCATTGCGAGCTTTATCGGGGAGCATGTGGCGTATCACGCGGCGGCGATGCACCCATAGCAACACGTAGTATTTGATTGTTGTCGTCACTACATGGCAGTTTCGGAGCGAATCGTCATTTCGGCCTTTGCCCATTGCCGTCCGGGGAAGATTTTCTGAAGCTCAGAAAACTGCCGTTCTATAAGCACTTTTTGCAAAGGAACGCAGCGAGGGACTTGTTCTCACCGTGGTCTTCAATCTTGCCTTATCGTCATTCCGGCGAAGGCCGGACGGAGCGCGAAGCGCGGAGAACGTCCGAAGGACGGCCCCGAAGGGGTGAGCGAAGCGAATCATCCATCGCCAGTACGAAGCATGGATTCCGGCCTTCGCCGGAATGACGGTGAGGTATTGCGAAACTTCCCCGGACAGCAGTGGGCCTTTGCCGGAATGACGTCGAGGCAAGACTGGCTTTTTCGTGGCAACGGCGCTTCAGCTTTGTAGGTTGGGGTGCAAACCCCAACATTTTTATGTTGACCCGGATGGCGATGTTGGGGTTCGCACCCCAACCTACGGGACTGCGCGAAGACCAAGCTTCTTCCTCACCCCAACCCTCGCCCGAGAGGCGAGGAGTTCAGTGCATCTACACAAAATCTTCACACTACAAGCCGCTATTCCATGACCTGCAAGCCACTCGCCCAAGCCTTCACCGATGTAAGCTAGACGCGCGACCCCATGGGGAAGAAAGCAGTGTTCTGGGGTCGCGTCGGTTCGAGCGTTCCTGCTGGATCACCGCCCACTGCCTGTACTGTTCCCATGAACATAAACGACTTGATCGTCCTGCCAACGAGCCAGTCCGACGCTGTTCTTCTTAAACGCCTGACTGTCGTGCAAAACATCTGCCTGGCCCTGGCAGGCTTGATTGCGTTTTTCATCCTGCTTGCATGGATCTTCAAGGATCTGCGCCCGGGCTATCCGCATGGCTGGGATCTGATGAAGTTCGATACCGCCGCAGGCATGCTGTTGTGCGCGGTGAGCTTGGCACTTCTATCCGCCAAGCCGGCGCCATGGCACTTGGGGTCCGGACGCGCGACAGCGCTACTGGTGCTGTTGTTGGCCGTGGTGCCGCTATGCGAGCACATCGGTGGGCACTTCACCGGTTTCGACACCCTGGTCGTGGCCGATCCATCCAAAAGCGAACCGGGGGTGATGTCGGCGCAAACGGCGCTCTATCTGCTGTTGTTCGCGTCGAGCCTGCTGCTTGCCACGGTGCCGCGTCCGGCATGCGGCATCGCCGTTGCCGTATTGACCGTACTGCTCAGTTTGCACGCATTGATCATTTTCTCCGGTTACTGCTTCAACGCGGTGCAACTGTTCGGCGAGAGCATGTCCACGCGCACCTCGCCGCACACTTTGGCGTGCATGCTGCTGCTGGCGGTCGCACTGATCGGCTGGCGCATGCAGCATGGGTATTTCTTCGTGCTGGCAGGCCCAGGGCTCGGCAGCCGGTTGGCTCGGCGGGTGATGCCCTTCGCTCTATTGCTGCCCTTTGTGCTCATGCTTGGCGGCACCGCCATGGCAAGCGCAGGCTGGCTTTCACCGCCGGTGGCCGTGGGCCTGACGATCGCGGTGATGGCGGCAGCCCTGGCTGCGCTGGTCTCGTTGATGGGGCGACGCATCAACAAGCTGGAGAAGGAATTGCGCGAACTGTCGTTGACCGACGAGCTGACCGGCGCGCTCAATTACCGTGGTTTCGAGCTGCTCGGCGAGCAAACGTTTCGCGAGGCGCAGCGTAGCCACGCCGTGGTGACCTTGCTGGTGTTTCATATCGAGGGCGTCAAGGATATCGGCGAAACCTATGGACACGAAGCCAGTTCGCATTTGATGCAGGATATGGCACGCATGCTGCGCGAAAGCTTCGAACTTGCGGACATCATTGCGCGTACTGCCAGCGACGAATTCGCCGTGATCACCAAGGACGAGAATACCGGCGGCGTGATTGCCCTGATGCGCATGGGTGAAGCGATGGAGGCGCTGAATGCCGCAGGCGGCTCGTACAAAGCGCATTTCAGCGTCGGCGAGGCGACCAGCAACCCGGATGCCGGCGAGTCGTTTCGCGATCTAATTGAAAAAGCCGGACTCATGCGGCGCGAACGTCAGCGCGCCGTGCTTGTTGAACCGGAGCAGGCCGCGCCGCGAGCCTCCCATAGTGTGCGATAACCACTTCATGATGTTTTGTCGTGGACCGAAACAGCCAATGCATGCGTGCATTACACTCCGGTCCTCGCTAACCAGGATCGAGGGAAGGTCATGACGTTCGAAGGCGGATGCTATTACGGCGCGGTGCGCTACACGGCCGAAGGCGAGCCGGTACTGAAAGGGGAATGCTACTGCCGCGAATGCCAATACATCAGCGGCGGTGCTCCGCAGTTGTTTCTCGTATTGCCGCTCGATGCATTCCGCTACACCAAAGGAACGGTCAAGACTTATACGCGCCGTGATCTGGAACAACCCGTCACGCGTGAGTTCTGCCCCGAATGCGGCACGCATCTGGTCACGCGGCGTCCGGACATGCCCGTGGTCATCATGAAGATCGGCACGCTCGACGATCCACGCCAATTCGGTGCGCCGCAAGTGGCCATCTTCACTTGCGACAAACAGCCTTTTCATCAGATTGCGAGTGGCATGCCGGCATTCGAGAAGATGCCGGTACATCCCTAGAAATCAGCGGCGATGCTGCCAAGACACGTGCGCGTGTGTTTGATCGATCAGCTTGGCTGGGACACGGAAGATATGGGTGCTATCGAGGCCGCCCGTGCCATCGCGTGCTGTGGTGCATTCCTGGCTTGCTGCATAGCGAATGGACGCATGCGTTCAAGGTGTTGCATTGAGTCGGGGGCGTCATTCGTAATGATTGGGGTAGGGTGAAGCGAATCTCGCGATAATGCTTACCATGACCTGATCGTCATTCCGGCGAAAGCCGGAATCCAGTTTAAATAGGCGTCCGAAGGACACAACACGTTTGATGCTGAGTGCTGCGCACGACGTATTCAAACTGGATTCCGGCTTTCGCCGGAATGACGGTGAGGCAAAATCGAACATCATCGCAAGATTGACCAACCCCATCCCGACCTTCCCCTTCAAGCAGGGGAAGGTGCAAACCCCATAGCCCACCCATCACCCATGGGCCAAAGGTCAACTTACCCCCACCCGCCACACTCGCTACCATGCCCTGATCCCCATCGGCGAGGTCACGACGCGATGCAACACCGCGGTCTCACAGCAACCACGCGCTTGAAGCAGTGCGCCTTCGCAACAGCCATCTCCCTCTCCCTCTCCCTTGGCCTGGGTGCCACCGCACACGCCGATGACGAATCCGCCCGCTTACATCGCGAAGCGCAGGCCGTCACCATCACCCGCGACGACTGGGGCATTGCTCACGTCCACGGGAAAACGGACGCAGACGCCGTCTTCGGCATGGCCTACGCGCAAGCCGAAGACGACTTCAACCGCGTCGAAACCAACTACCTCAACTCGCTCGGCCGCCTGGCCGAAGCCGAAGGCGAATCCGCCATCTGGAGCGATCTGCGCCAGAAGCTCTTCATCGATCCCGCCGAACTGCAGCGTCAATATGCCCAGAGCCCGGCATGGCTGAAGGCGTTGATGAATGCCTGGGCCGATGGCTTGAACGATTACCTCGCCACGCATCCCGACGTGCATCCGCGCGTGATCAAGCATTTTGAACCGTGGATGGCGTTGAGTTTCAGCGAAGGCAGCATTGGCGGCGACATCGAGCGCGCATCGCTCAAGGAACTGCAAGAATTCTACGACCATGATGGCGACAAGGTTGCCTCCATCGGCACGCCATCGAGCTGGGTGGAACCTACCGGCTCCAACGGCATCGCCATTGCGCCCAAGCTCACCGTGGATGGCCATGCACTATTACTGATCAACCCGCACACCTCGTTCTACTTCCGCTCCGAACTGCAAATGTCTAGCGATGCAGGCCTCGATGCCTACGGTGCCGTGACCTGGGGGCAGTTCTTCATCTACCAGGGTTTCAATAAACACATCGGCTGGATGCACACCTCCACCACTGCCGATGCCGTGGATGAATTCGCCGAAACCATCGTGCATCAGAACGGCAAGCTGTTCTATCGCTACGGTAGCGAGCTGCGCCCGGTATCCGTGCGCCAGATCACCGTGCCTTATCGCAAGAGCGATGGCTCCATGGCACAACGCAACTTCACCGTCTATGCCACGCATCACGGCCCCATCGTGCGAGAGAAAGACGGCAAGTGGATCGCCATCGCCCTGATGAACAAGCCGCTGCAGGCGTTGGAACAAAGCTGGTTGCGCACCAAGGCCAGCGATTACGCCAGCTACATGAAAGTGGCGGCCTTGCAGGCCAACTCGTCGAACAACACCCTTTTCGCCGATGACAAAGGCGACATCGCCTATCTGCATCCGCAATTCATTCCCAAGCGCGACGATCGCTTCGATTACACCAAGCCCGTTGACGGCAGTAATCCAGACACCGATTGGAAAGGACTGGTTGCGCTCAATGATCTGCCGCACGTGCTCAATCCCCCGAACGGCTGGGTGATGAACACCAACGACTGGCCCTATTCCGCCGCCGGCCCCTACAGCCCCAAGCGCGAAGACTATCCGCGCTACATGGATACCATCGGCGAAAACCCGCGCGGCGTGCACGCCACCATGCTGCTGACGAACCAGCAGGGCTTCACCATGGCATCGCTGATCACCCTCGCGTTCGATTCCTACCTGCCTGAGTTCGCGCGCCAGCTTCCCATCCTCGTGCACGACTACGACGCGCTGCCGGCCAGCGATCCGCTCAAACAGAAACTCGCCGGCCAGATCGCGATGCTGCGACATTGGGATTATCGCTGGGGCATTGCTTCCATGCCTACGACGCTCGCCGTGTTCTGGGGCGACACGCTGTGGGACAAGATGGACAAGGCCGATAACGCCGAAGGCCTTTCGAAGTACGACCTGATGGCCGAGAAAGCCGGCGCGCAAGCACGGCTGCAAGCACTGGCCGATGCATCCGACCGCCTGGTGAAAGATTTCGGCAGCTGGGGCATTCCCTGGGGTGACGTCAACCGCTTCCAACGCATCAACGACGAGATTGCGCCGCACTTCGACGAAAGCAAACCGAGCATCCCCGTGCCATTCACCTCATCGCGCTGGGGTTCGCTGGCATCCTTCGGCGCCCATCGCTGGCCCGGCACCAGACGCTATTACGGCACCAGCGGCAACAGCTTCGTGGCGGTCGTGGAATTCGGCGACAAGGTGCATGCGCGCGCCATCACTGCGGGTGGTGAAAGCGGCAATGTCGATTCACCGCATTTCAATGACGAAGCGGAGCGCTACACCACCGGCAACCTCAGGCAGGTTTATTTCTGGCCCGAGGAGTTGAAGGGGCATGTAGAGAAGGTTTATCACCCAGGAAAGTAAGTGATTGAGCGTGTATCTCGGCGCTTGCGGCAATCTGCTCCCCTCCTGCGACAGCAAGGGAGCGTTCTCACAAAATGTTTATGACTTAGCCCGGTATCGCCACTTGGTATCCGGCTAGCCGCCCATATCGCTTTCCTGAGCATCCCATAAGGAAACGCGACCATGACGCAATCCGAGATTGGCCACCGCCCCGTCAAGCAACCCGGCCCGGACCATCCCATCACCATCACGCACAACCCGAAGCGGATTGTCGTGAAAGCAGGCGGGCGAACCATCGCGGACACACATCGCGCGCTTACGCTGCAAGAGGCGGACTATCCTGCGGTTTACTACATTCCGCGCGCCAACGCCGACATGGATCTGCTGGAACGCACCGACCACACCACCTACTGTCCGTACAAGGGCAACTGTTCCTATTACAGCATTCCTGCCGGCGGCGAGCGGGCGGCTAACGCCGTGTGGTCGTATGAAAACCCGTATGAGGCCGTTGCGCAGATCAAGGAGCACCTGGCTTTTTATCCGGATCGTGTCGATGCAATCGAATTACTCGATTGACGAGTCGCTGCGTAGGTTTGGGTGCAAACCCTGAGGTATCCCCACGTTTTTCGAGCTGTTCAAGGATGGGCTTTTTCGCGGCCAATACTTAGCATTTTTACCTCAGCGTCATTCCGGCGAAGGCCGGAATCCATGGTGAATGCGAAGCATGGATTCCGGCCTTCGCCGGAATGACGCCGAGGTAATTAAATAGATCTTGGCTAGCTTGCTGATTTTGTTCATATCATCAAGCAGAAAACGTGGGGATGCATCAGGGTGCAAACCCCAACTTCTCGATGCATGGGGCTCCGATATTGGGGTTCGCACCTATTGCGTACGCAGGCTGCCGTCGCCGATTCCCAGGCATAGACGAAGCGTGGCGAGCGTCTTGTACGTGAGCGAACAGGACCGCCGCATCGCATTCTTGGATTGAACCGGCCTGGATGATGATTCGTCAGGCCGCCAAGCCAGCTTGGACGGAATAACTTGGCCGCGCAGAAACAACCAATGAACCCAAGGCCAGGCCATCATCGGCTCCCCACGGCAATGGTTGGAGTCGTATCGACCGTATTGCCATACAGTGTGGTCGCCTGCATCGACGGACGCGCGCAGAACCGCGCGTACCAGGAGGATAGCCGCGGACGTGCTTCCTGAAATGCGTAGACACACCGGAACTCGATCCAGCTAAGAGCTGTGGCCAGGGCGACATCGCCGATGTCGAGCGCCTTCTGCTCTTCAAGATGGTCTTCAAGAAAATTGCAAGCAGCGACGATCTTTTGCAACTGGCCTTCATGCATTGGCTTCCAGCGAACGGCTTCCGGCCGCCGCTCGATTTCCCAGCGTACGGCGATGCCCGCATCGGCTATACCCATGGCGATCGATTGGTTGCGGAGTGCGCGATAGCGGCGCGCCGGATCGGCGGGAAGAAGCTTGGCGCCCTCGTGCAAGCCGTCCAGGTATTCGCAGATCACGCATGAGTCGAACAGCACCTCGCCGTTGTCGCAGATCAATACCGGCACTTTTCCCAGGGGATTGAGTGCGAATATGTCGTCGTTGCGCGTGAGCGGGCTGGTTTCGTGATGCACCACGTCCAGATGGTCCGCCAGGCCCATTTCATAAGCGGCCACGAGTACTTTGCGGGCGTAAGGGGAGTGCGTCTGATACAGAAGTTTCATGAAGTGGCGTGCTTACCGTGAAAAAGCGAGCGGAGGTGAGAGCAGGCGCTGGCGTAGAACGGGCGCGATGTTTGCGCCTGTCAAAATCGTGGCTACACGTTGCCCTGCATAGCGCTTCGGCGTCGCGAGGATGGCGGCAATCCCAGCTGCTCCCGCCGGTTCGACAACGACGCCAAGCGTGCGATGTATCAACTGCATCGCCGCGAACAAGTCATCGTCGGACACGGCAACGACGTCATCGCAGCAGTCGCGCAGCCGGGCCAACGTGGCGGGAATCGGCACACGTACGGCGATACCGTCGGCGATGGTGTCTGCACGTGCGGTGACAATAGCTTGTCCCGCTTCCAGCGAAAGCTTCATGGCTGGCGCATTGACTGCGACAACGGCGATGACATGTACATGCGGAGCCAAGGCGCGCACGACGCGGCCTATGCCATCCAGTAGAGCGCCATTGCCGAGCGGCACCACGATGCTGTCGAACGACGCAGCGTCGAGCAGCTCCAGAGCGATCGTGCCGGCGCCATCTGCAATGGCCGGTTCGGCGCCGTCTTCCACCCAGCGTTGGCCGGTGTGCAAGGCATGATCTCGCGCAGCCGCCTTGGCCGCATCGAAGTCTGCACCGGCGAGTCGAACATCCGCCCCCAACCTGCGCATTGCTTCGATTTTTACCGGGTTTGCCTGCTCGGATGCGAAAACCGTGCATGCATGCCCGCGCCGATTCGCTGCATAGGCCAGTCCTTGCCCAAAGTTGCCGGCGGACGCGCAGACAACCGATTCCTCGGCCGCCAATGCCGTCGCGCAGAACAGATCCGCACCACGTCCCTTGAAGCAGCCGATTGGATTGGCCAGCTCGGATTTCGCCAACACGTGGCAGCCCGTTGCAGCGTCCAGTGCTGCAGCCGTCAGCAGGGAGGAGCGGAGGAAAACCCGTTCGATGTGGCGTGGTGCTTCAACAATGCCGGTGATATCGAGATCCAGAGGCACGCGTGCAGACCTTTCTGAAGTAGCCGTAGCGGTGACTTATGCTAGGGTTTGCCCGCGCGGCCAGCCCGCGACTATCGGCAACACGGCAGGTTATTTCCCCACCCTACGCACCCACTGCGCGCACATGCCCATCGAATTGGACAAGCTTGACCGTCGCATCCTCGCTATCGTGCAAAAGGACGTACGTCGTCCGGCCGAGCTGATTGGTGCCGAGATCGGGCTCTCTGCGTCGGCGGTGCAGCGTCGCATCACGCGATTGCGCGACAGCGGCGTGATTACCGCCGAAGTGGCGGTGATCGATGCCAAAAGCGTCGGCCTGCCGCTGACACTGATCGTCGACGTGGAAGTGGAGCGCGAACGGCCGGAACTGCTGGCCAGCCTCAAGCAATGGATCGCCGCAGAACCGATGATCCAGGAGGCGTGGTACGTCACGGGGGCAGGGGATTACGTACTGATCATCGTAGCGCGCGATATCGAGGATTTCGAAGCGTTGATGCAGCGATTGCTTAGCGAAAACGCCAATGTGCGGCGTTATCAGACTCGCGTTACGTTAGGCACGATCAAGCGGGGCATGCTGGTGCCAGTAGAGCCGTTGGCCGAATAGACCTGGTTGGGGGAGACATGGAAAGCAGCAGGGCGGTAACGATTCGCGCAGGGATTGTTTTGGCCGTCATTCCCGCGAAAGCGCCTCCGCTTTCGCGGGAATGACGGCCCTAAGGGAATCCACGCTTTCATGGCAACCTACGAACTGCGGAGGAACGACGATAGGATTTTTCAGCTTTCCCGTTGACAGCTGTCGAATTCTCCCTCTTCTATTCGTTACTACAGTCAGAGGGCCTTCCTCTGCATTCGGAACCTACCCATGTCCACACAAACGATCCGTCTTCATCGTGTACTGCGCGCCACCCCCGAGCGCGTCTACCGCGCCTTCCTCGACGCCGACGCCATGGCCAAATGGCTGCCACCCAACGGATTTACCGGCCGCGTATACAAGCTGGAGCCGAAGGTAGGTGGGCAATACCGGATGTCGTTCACCAACTTCACGACAGGCGACAGCCATGCGTTTGGTGGCGAATACCTGGAGCTGGTGCCGAGCGAGCGGCTGCGCTACACCGGCGTATTTGATAATCCGAACTTGCCGGGAACCATGCAGACGACCGTGACACTGCGCGCCGTGTTTTGCGGCACGGAGCTGACGGTGGTGCAGGAGGGGATTCCCGAGGCGATTCCGGCGGAGGCTTGCTATCTGGGGTGGCAGGAATCGCTGGTGTTGCTGGCGGAGTTGGTGGAAGCGGAGATTCGGCAGTAAGGGTGCGCCGGTAACCTGAGCATGGCCGTCATTCCCGCGAAAGCGGGAATGACGGCCATGCGAGATGTTCAATGCCCCAGGAAACTCTTCCCCTGCTTCAACACCACATCACAAGCCTTGGTCGTGATCTTCGACTTCAAATCACTGTTCCCGCCACCAACGCTGGATAGATCGGTGGTATGCCCATTGCTGCCCTTGAGCATCCCGCTGAGGCCGCTCTGGTAGTCACTATTGTTGGAGCCGCCATCGGTCTTGCCCAGCAGCTTGCCGGCAATGCCGGAGGCGCCAGAGTCACCGCCCAGGTAGTTGTTCTTGACGCAGTACTGCAGCAGACCGGCGACGTTGCCCATGCTGCCGGAACTCATGGAACCGGTGCCGCCCAGCGAGCCGAGTTTTCCGCTGAGGTTACTGCCCAGATTGCCGAGGTCCTGGGCCGATGCCGCGCCGCAAGCCAGGCACAACCCGAAAGCTGCCGCGGCCATGATTGAGGTTCTTGCCATACCGTTCTTTTGCATCGTCATGAGCATGTCTCCTTGTGGGTGTGAACATTCAATACCGAAGCTTGTTAGAAGTATGTCAGCGTGCTTCTGGACAACCCTGCGAAGATCCTTTCCGTAAAGCGGTTAGTGGGTCGAGCCGAGGGATTCTCCGATGGCCTTGGTGACTTCGTTGGCGATATCGTTCTGAATCATCAGCTTGTCGTCCCCGTTGCGTCCATAGGTTTGCAACCATGCCACAAAGCCGTTGGGGCGACGAGTCGAAGGCCTATGCCAGACAGTTGCGGATGCAAAGGACGCCGCTGCAAAAACGGCCGCACCGTAGAAGTGAGATATCGGCATAGGGACGTGCCGGCTTTCGGATGCGCTGCGACTACTTTGTAACACTGCGCGCGGTTTAATCTATGGCTAATGATAAAAAGAAGGCCACGCAACATGCAGGACATTGCAAACACCCAGGCTGTCATCAAGACCAGCCTCAGCGGCTATGAGTTGATCAACACGCCGATGTTGAACAAGGGCATGGCTTTTACCGCACATGAGCGCGACATGTTCCGTTTGCACGGGCTGCTGCCGCCGCATGTCGGCACCATCGACGAGCAGGCGGATCGCCGGCTGAAGATCCTGCGCGCTTTCAGTACCGATTTCGAACGCTATGCCTTTCTGCGCGATCTGCAGGACACCAACGAAACGTTGTTCTACCACGTGCTGGTGCACCACCTGGAAGAACTGCTGCCACTGGTGTACACCCCCACGGTCGGCGAGGGTTGCCAGCACTTCAGCGAGATCTGGCGCAAGCCGCGCGGCTTGTTCCTGAGCTACCCCAACAAGCAGCGCATCCGCGAAATCCTGGCCGATCCGCGTTTCGACCGCGTGCGTGTCATTGTGGTGAGCGATGGCGAGCGCATTCTTGGCCTGGGCGACCAGGGTGCGGGCGGCATGGGTATTCCGATTGGCAAGCTCTCGCTCTACACCGGTTGTGCCGGCATCCATCCGGAACTTACGTTGCCGATCCTGCTTGATGTAGGCACCAATAATCGCGAGCGCCTGACCAATCCTTTGTATATCGGCTGGCGGCACGAGCGCATCGTTGGCACTGAATACGATGAGTTCGTCGAGGAATTCGTCAGCGCCGTGATCGAGCGCTGGCCCGACGTGCTGCTGCAATGGGAGGATTTCGCCGGCTCCAATGCCAGCCGCCTGCTGCAGAAATACCGCGGCCGTCTGTGCACCTTCAACGACGACATCCAGGGCACGGCGGCGATTGCAGCCGGCACCTTGCTGGCTGCCATCAACGTCACCGGCATCCCTCTGCAGGAACAGCGCATTGCCGTACTTGGCGCGGGTTCGGCCGGTTGCGGCATTTCATCGTTGCTGCTGCGTGCGATGGTGGATGCCGGCATGAGCGAGGAGCAGGCGAGCCAGGCGTTTTTCCTGGTCGACCGCAATGGTTTGCTGGTGGAAGGCATGGAGGGCATCACGTCAGCGCAGGCGCCGTTCGTGCAATCGCGCGATGCCATAAAAGGCTGGGACGACGATGCCTCCAGTCACATTGGCTTGCTTGAAGTGATGCGCCATGCCAAGCCGACCGTCCTGATCGGCGTATCGGGGCAGGCGGGTGCCTTCTCGGAAGATGTGGTCCGCACGATGGCGCAGCACGTCGAACGCCCGGTGATCTTTCCGCTGTCCAACCCGACCTCGCGTAGCGAGGCGACGCCGCAGCAATTGATCGAGTGGACGGAGGGACGCGCGTTGGTGGGTACGGGCAGTCCGTTTGCACCGGTGCCGTGGCAAGGCCGGAGCGTGCACATCGACCAGACCAACAACTCCTACGTATTTCCCGGCGTCGGCCTGGGCGTGCTCGCTGTGGGTGCAAAGCGTGTCACGGACACGATGTTCATGGCGGCTGCGAAGGCTGTGGCGGCCATGTCGCCGACAGTGAAGGACAAGACCGCCTCGTTGCTGCCACCCGTGGATCAGTTGCGCGAGGTGTCGGTGGCGGTGGCGAAGGCGGTGGCGATGCAGGCGCAAGTGGACGGTGTGGCGGGCGCGTGTGATGAGGCTGAGGTGGATCGGCGGATCGAGGCGTTTGTGTGGGAGCCGAAGTATTTGCCGTATGCGTTGGCTGGGTGAAAGCCGCGACGTATCCACACGGCTTTTTTCATCCTTCCTGCAAGAGTGGAAGCTTGCATTAACATTGTTTCAGCGCGAGTCGTCATTCCGGCGAAGGCCGGAATCCATGCTTCGTACTGGCGATGGATTCCGGCCTTCGCCGGAATGACGTCAAGGCAAGATTGACTTTTTCGAAGGGAAATTGAGCGAGAAGCTACTCATCACTTCACGGCCTCTGTGGCTGCTTCGCACCCAATGGCCAAAAGCGACTGCGCGTGCGAGTGGCGAGAGGGCGGATCGGAAGCCACGCATATGTAATCCGGCACGTTTTTCATCAACGTGACAGAACGCATGTCGTGCAACGGCAAGCACACTCACAAGCGCTTGTTACGAGCATACGTGCATCGTGTGGCATTGTGACGCGTAGCAGACTTTCACAAGCATATGGAGCGAAGGAAGCACGCAGACATCACACAAGCGATGGCATGTTGGCCGCTTGCATCGCCGCTCGGATCAATGCGGCAGGAATTTTGCTGAGCAGTGCAAGAGGTAAAGGCATGAGCAGGAAACAGCGCAGTCCGGATCGAGGCGCCATGACCGTGCGTGAGGCCGGCCGTAAGGGCGGTGAGGCACGCAAAGAGCAATTGGGACCGGAAGGGTATTCGGCGCTCGGCAAGAAGGGCGGCGCCGCTCGCAAAGAAGAACTTGGCTCAGAAGGGTACTCGGCCCTTGGAAAACAGGGCGGAGAAGCGCGTAGGCAGGAATTGGGCCGCGAAGGCTACGCAGAGCTTGGCAAGAAAGGTGGTCTGCGCAGCCGCACATCGGCCGATCGCCACAAAGACTCGAATCATCCGCATCGTTAAAACGTTTGTCGTGAGTGCGTGAAGGCTGCGGCGGGATACTCGCGCCGCGCTCCTTTCGCCGCTTGATTGACAGGCATGTACGTGACTCTTGACTGAATCTGCACGTTTTTTCGATAAGCGGTATCGGAAGCTTCGTTCAGACGAAGCGAGGATTACGAGATGCCGCAAACACGATCGGCGTGGGAGTCTCCGTTGGCCCGGCCGCCAAGCTTGTCTCCCCCGTCAGGATCGTTGAAGGAGCTGCATGATCTGGCCCTGCGTTGTCATGACTGCCCGCTGTGGAAACATGCAACGCAAACGGTGTTCGGCAGGGGACCTTCCCACGCACCCATGATGCTGGTGGGGGAGCAGCCTGGTTCACAGGAAGATGCCTCGGGCGAGCCATTCGTCGGGCCGGCGGGCGTGCTGCTTGACCGCGCGTTGCAAGAAGCGGGGCTCGAGCGTGGGCAGGTGTATCTCACCAATACCGTCAAGCACTTCAAATTCGAGCAGCGCGGCAAGCGGCGCTTGCACAAGCGGGCGAACGCGGCAGAGCAGGCCATCTGTCGCGAGTGGCTGGCGGCGGAGCTGCGTGAGGTGCGTCCGCAGCGCATCCTGACATTGGGTGCGATGGCGGCGCAGGCGTTTTTCGGCACCACGTTTCAACTCACCATGAGTCATGGGCGTTGGCTCAAGCTCGCTGGCGGCATCGATGCCATGGCCACCTGGCATCCGTCATCCGTGCTGCGCTCGATCAATCGCGATACGCATGATCACCGGTATCAGCAGCTGGTGGATGATCTGCGCGCGTTCGTGGCGGGGCCGCAGCATGTGCATGCGGTTTCGGCGGGGGGAAGGAGAGCTGTATAAAGCAGCCCCGATGTCGTCATGATGCATCACCCCGCCGGATTACCGTCCGAGATATCGTCGTACGTTGTGTCGCAGCGAGTGAATCACTGGATACGTGCGTCATGGATGCCTACATCAACGGCAACGGTGGCGCTCCCGATGCTGTCATCCGCGGATCCAATTCCTCCGCCATCTTCACATGCAAATCCAGCGTCGGCAGCGTCGCCTCCGCCAACCTGCGAATGTCGGGATTCGCACTCTGCGCCGCCGTGTTGAACAAATCGATCGCTTTGCGATGGTCCGCCACGATCACCTCGTCATACGCTTGATCGAACGCGCTACCGCGAAGCGTGCGCAACTGCTTCGCTTTCTGTTGCGCATCCGGCCCCGGCTCGGCTGACACGTTCACGCGGTAGCGCCAGGCGAGGCTGGCAAGTTTGCGGTTCACTTGCGTGCAGTCGTCCACGATGCGCTTGGCCATGTATTGCACCAGCGCCGTGGCCGAGGTCTTCAAGGCCAATTGGCTCAGCGTGACTTCCTTGGCCGATACGGTTACCGCCTGGCGCAGAAAATGCCGGTCTTCCTTGCTGATGTTGCCGAGCATGCGTGCCGGATGGCTGGCGCTATCTTTCCGTTGGTAATAGATCACCAGAGCGACAAGGGCAAGAATGCCGATCAATAGTGATATCTGCGTCAGGTCCATGCTTCTTTGGTGGTTTCGGAAACATCGTCGTGCGAGTCGTCGTGACGGTCGAACTCAGCCACGTGCTTGCGGTTGCGGCTGATCTGGCTGCCGCCTTTCTGGCCGGCTTTGCGCGCTTCCTCGGGTGTAAAGCGATGGGCGCGTCCCCTTGCGTGGGCAATGCGGCCGCCGAGACTTGCCACTTCGCGGCGCCGGCGCTCATCCATGGCGGCAAAACCCCGGAGAGTAACGTTGGTTTCGTCGTGATCGGACATAGAGGCACTCATTACGCAAACGACAGGAGCGCTGAGTTTTAAACCCCTGGCCTCGGGAGGGCGTGAATGTATGGAAAAGGGGAGGTGAACGGTTCAGCGATAGCCCTTGCGCGGCATGAAAAATACGGCCCCGAAGTATGCAAGCGCATGCATGCGCAGGTTAATTCGCAAATTTTGCACTCGCCATGGATTCCGGCCTTCGCCCACTGCTGTCCGGGGAAATTTTGCGGAAAAAGTAGCGAGCACTTAAGGGGCAACACCTTTGCATGATTCGGGCAGCAAGCGACTTAAAAAAGTTTGTTCAACGCGATATCCACGAGTGAACCGGAAATGCCCCCTCCCCTGCGTGCAGGGGAGGGCTGGGGTGGGGTGAGGCGAGCGAAGCTCGCTT
>NZ_BMJA01000002.1:806866-1320813 GCF_014642835.1 Dyella nitratireducens
CATGGATAAGAAACATGATGGAATCTCTGGCGAGGTTGCTTCACCCCACCCCAACCCTCCCCTACTACACGTAGGGGAGGGGGCCGATCCGGCAAGCTAAAAACTTCCCCGGACAGCAGTGGACCTTCGCCGGAATGACGTTGAAGCAAGACCGGCTTTTTCGCAATGGCAGTGCGTTACAAAGGTGGTGTGATGCACTGGCGAAGGAACTTGGCTGCGACGATGCGTTGTCGCTGATCCTGGATGCCTTGGAAAAGGGATTTTGCCGCACTCAATACAGACGATAGCTTCACTTTAAAAGAGGGATAGTCCCTGCTATCAAGCGGTGGAGGTGCAGCCAAGTCATGACATCGATTTCTTCCGAACAGCGCCTGCAGCACTTGGAGCGTCTTTGCGGACAGCTGCTGGCGCAGAATCACCGGCTGATCGAGCGCAACGCCAAGCTACTGCTGGAAATCCAGGCGATGCATCGTGAAGGCAGCGTGACCTTGCCGTTGAGTAATGTGGCGCGCATACCACTGCCGCCGCACCTTCACCCGGTCCGCTCAACGCGGTGATTGGTTCGAGGTGATGAGTTCGGTGCGGGGAACAATGGTCACCCGCGGCGAAGACATCTTACGGCTGATCGCACCAACGATGCCGCAGGCGTCCATATCCGGGGGCGCCTGCGGTGGGGCCTAGGGAATGGCCGCAAAAATCAGTGGGATGACAATGAGGTGGAGCGGGCAAGCAGGCCATTGAGGCAGCCGAACAGCTCGTTCAGATGCACCGGTTTCTGCAAGCGTTCCAGATGGGCGTAGTCGCGCGGAATGGCGTCGCCGTCGTAGCCGGTGGTGAGCACGATCGGCACGTTGTCGGCCATCAGCCGGTCGGCCAGCGGAAAGACGCGTTCGCCGTTCAAGTTCACGTCGAGTACGGCTACGTCTGCCTTCGCTCCTGCGTCCAGGGCTTGCATCGCGCTGGCGACGTTCGGGAACGGTCCCACCACGCGTACGTCTTCCATTTCGAAGGCGGAGCACAGCGCATCGGCGATCAGATATTCGTCTTCCACCATCAGAACCCGCTTGCCACTCAGCTGATAGGAAGCCATATGCCACCTTGCGGCTAAATGTTCTATTTACATGCCGCTTCGCTTAGGCAGCGTGTATGGCAGTGGAAAGATATGTCGCGATGCTGGTGGCATGTTGATGGATGATGCATTCGGCCTCATGCACATGGAGACCCACTCCTCTGTTGCAGAGGTGAATGAGGTTTACTTGAGTTCCTCTCCCGAGGAAAAAGGAGCGCTGCCTTCACTCAGCACGGGCACCGACATCAAGCACCGCGCACCGTCCGGCAACAACTCATAACGCGTCTTCGCCTTCAACTGATACGGCAACGCCCGCTCGATCAATTCACGCCCGTAGCCTGGCGGCGCGGAATCATCAAGCTGCACATTGGGTACGCCGGTTTCCTGCCAATACACGTGCAACATCGGTGGCTCTCCTTGGGGATGCTCCACTTCCCATCGCACCGAAAGATGCGCAGCAGGGTGGGCGAGCGCGCCGTACTTCACGGCATTCACGACCAGCTCGTGCAGGGCCAGGGCAAACGTCTGCAGAGCGGACGAACGCAGGCGTACACCGGTCGGGCCATCCAGCGTGATCTGTTGCAGCGTTACCGCATGCGCCGCAAGTTCGTTTTGCAGCAAGCCGTCGAACGTAACCTTTTCGCCTTGCTCCAGCCGTGACAGATAGACCTGTACGCGGCTGATCGCATCCAGCCGTGCCGTGAACACCTCAGCGAAGCCTTCCAGCGTACTGTGCTTGGCCAGCGTGCGATCGAACAGCACACGGATCACGCTGAGCAGATTGCGTGTGCGATGCTGCAATTCGGTATTGAGCACGTGAAGCTGGCCGGTAAGCGCCTCGCGCAGCGCATCCCCTGCGTTCACCCATTCAGCGTCGGCGGTATCCAGCAAACGCCGTGCAAGCTCCGGGTGCTGCGCCATCAGCATGATCATGTCCGACTCGTATTCCAGGTCCGGATGCGTTTGCGTCCAGTAGTGGGCCGTGCGTACAAAGGCCAGAAAAGCCAGCAGGTACTCCAGGTTTTTGCCGCCCACGGCATGCTTCACGGCGACGCGTGCCTGCGCCGAGCGTGCGGGCACGACGAACATGACGGTCAGCGCATCGAGCAGGTCTTCTTCGCCCCTGGTGTGCGGAGCAGGCATGTCCCTGGGTTCGGCGTACCCTTCCAGCTGCGTGATGGCGGCTTCCAGGCGCATGGCATGGGGCACGGGACGGCTCAGCCATTGCAGTACCTGCTCGATGGTCTCCGTCGCAGCCTTGGCATCGCCGGCGGGATAGCCCTTGCCGAGCAGAAAGCCCGTGTGGCGGACGATGCAGTAGCGCACCTCGCAAAAGCGCGACAAATGCACGAACAACCGCTCCTTGAACAGCGACGGCAGTGGATTGTCCATATACGCCGACTTGGCCTGTGCCCATAGCTGTTCGGCCAGGCCAGGAGCTTCGGAGGCGGTTTGGAAGAAATGCGGCACCAGGCCCATGCGTTCACGTACTTCGCGCTCGAAGCGGTTTTCCCGCATGGCGTCTTATCCCCCTCGGCGTAGCGATGTCATAGCGAGGTGCCAACGCTCGCGCAACGCGGCGAACGGCAGGAATCGCTTGATATCGTGTTGTGATGACACAGCAAGCTTGCGCACTGGCGGCGGCTCACAAAGCATGCGAACCGTTTTTTGCAGCACAGTTGAGAGAGGGCGCCGACGCAGTGCCATACATTCAGACCAAAGCTTGCCGTTCTTGTTTGTTCTTGTTCTTCTTCTTTGTTGCAGAAATCGACTACTCACCCCCAGCATTGCGCACGCAATGCCTGGAACGGGAGCACTGTGGCATGGCATGTCTCAACACCATGCACACGCGCTGTTAGTGAAGGCTTCACTGTTTTTGCGGTTCACGCGGTTTGCACGGCCGGGTACGAAAGCGTGCGTACTCGCCGTTGACAGCATGAAGGTGCCTACCGCACAGATTGATCGGGATTCCCGCGTGCTACGGCCAAGTTGTGTGTCGTCGCCTGAATGATGAAGCGCGCGACATGCCGCATGACGATGTCTGAATGCAGGAAACAGGAAGTCGTAAACACCGATTCCAGCGATCCATCAATACCCCTAAAAAAGCAGGGTAAAACGTGATTTGGATCGATCCATTGCCGCGACCGCAAATGAAGAAACATTACCTCTCGCCTGCAATTTCGTAATTGCCCGACAAAAGACCAAGCCGCAGCATCCATATCGCACTCATCGGCGACAGATCATTAACGTTTAGGGGATTTGCCGCTGGGTGCATCTGTCGGGCCATGGCCCGAAATGACAACAACAGCCGATAGGCCAAGGCCTGCCGGCGCGGGTAACTGCGGGGAGAACAAAAGCTCATGATCGGTAAGGTGCAAGCATCAGAAATGCACGGCGTCGAACGTCCTGTGCGATACAAGGCCATGTCCAGCGCCCGGCTGGCGGTGGCCGTGGCAATGGGATTGGCGTTCACGTACGGCTCTGTCTCCGTGCATGCCCAGGATGCGGCACCCGCTTCCGGCACCGGTAGCGCATCGGCGCAGACGGGTGCGGTCAATACCAAGACCAAGACCGGAACCGAGGCCAAGAAACAGGAACAGGCCAAAGCGCTGGCCGCGGTAACTGTCACCGGTATCCGCGCGAGCCTCGAAACCGCGCAGCAGCTGAAGCAGAACGCCGACCAGATCGTCGACTCCGTTACCGCGGTGGACATCAACGCCTTGCCCGACCGCAGCGTGACGGAAACCCTGCAGCGCATCAGCGGCGTGACCATCGATCGTTTCGTTTCGCCCAACGATGCGGACCATCCTGCCGGCGAGGGCAGCGGCGTGATGATTCGCGGCCTGACACAGGTTTCGAGCCAACTGAACGGGCGCGACACCTTTTCCGCCAACAGCGGGCGCGGCCTGAGCTTTGAAGACATCCCGGCCGAATTGATGGCCGGCGTGGATGTTTACAAGAACCCCAACGCGGAAATCATCGAAGGCGGTATCGGCGGCACGGTGAACCTGCGCACGCGCATGCCGTTCGATGCACCGGGACAGCAGATCGGTTTCTCCACCGGCGTCAACGAAGGCGATATCTCCAAGAAGAGCAAGCCGTCCGCATCGTTCCTCTACAGCAATCGCTGGAAGACCGAGAGCCTTGGTGAATTCGGCGCCTTGATCGACCTTTCCTATTCCGAGCTGTCGCAGCAGACCGATGGTATCCAGCTCGAGCCCTTCACGCGTCGCACCGACGCGGCGGCGACCGCCGGCAGTGGCTTGAGCACGGTGTACGTACCGGGCGGCGCGGACTGGCGCACGCTGGATTTCAACCGCCGGCGCATGGGTATCGCCGGTGCGCTGCAATGGCGGCCGACCAATAATCTGGAGTTCTACTCGCAGCTCGTCCGCTCTAGCTACGACATGAGCTGGCTTGAGCACGGCGCTATTTTTGCCGACAGCAATTTTGATATCACGCCGGCCTCCGGCACCGACTTCAATTACAACGGCCAGGGCATTTTCCAGAGCGGCTACCTGAATTCCGATACCTGGCGCGGCAACTACCCGGCCAGCCAGAACGGCGTGGCCTTCAACGGCGATACCCGCTATCAGGTGCAGAGCACGACGACCACCGATTGGTCGAACGGCTTCAAGTACAACATCAACGACCACATGGTCTTGAGCGGCGATCTGCAGCTGGTGAAGTCCTACAGCAACGAGACCGATTTCACCGTCTTCAGCCAGACCTATCTGCCGGGCGTATTCCTCAGCACCAACGGCAGCCATGGCTTGCCCATGGTGACGATCAATCCCTCGACCTATGTCGACAACGCCGCTAACTACTTCTGGTCCGCAGCCATGGACCACAAGGAGAACGAAAACGGCATGGAGCGCGCTGCTCGCCTCGACCTCGAATACGATTTCGAGGACAGCAAGTGGCTGCAGTACATGAAGTTCGGCGTGCGCGCCACCAGCCGCAGCGAAGACAATGTGAGCACCGGCTACAACTGGGGTCCGATCACCCAGCCGTGGGCGACGATCGATACGCCGAGCGGCCTGGCGACGATGAACAGCAGCCTGCCCAACTATGCTTCGCTGTATTCGTTCAGCGGTTTCTACCGCGGCCAGGTCACGGTGCCTTCGCTGTACTTCCCCATCAGTTCGCTGGCGACCAACTACTCGCAGGCCTACTCGATCCTGAAATCCATCGAAGCATCGGGCGGTTGGAAGCCGGTGCAGATCACCCCTGGCGATCTCAACAATCAGGGCGAGAAGACGCAGGCCGCCTACGGCATTCTGTATTTCGGCAACGATGATGCGCTGGGTATCCCGGTCGACGGCAACATTGGCGTGCGCCTGGTACGCACCAGTGAAAGAACCAACGGCGAAGGCCAATACCCGAACCTGTCCGGCAACGACCTTCCGCCAGCGCTGATGGCGGAATACACCGGCCAATATTTCGGGCTCAGCGGCAGCGGCCATTACCAGAATGTGTTGCCCAGCTTCAACCTGCGCTTCAAGTTGACGGATGACCTGCAGTGGCGACTGGCGGCGTCGAAGGGGATGACGCGTCCGGATTTCACCCAGATGCAGCCGTTCCTTTTGCTGGGTGCGACGCTCAACACGGACAAGACCGCTGTCACGCAATGGAACGGCACGGCCGGCAATCCCGACCTGAAGCCGATGATCGCCAAGCAATACGACACGGCCTTGGAGTGGTACTTCTCACCGACCGGCGAGCTGTACACCACCGCCTTCTTCAAGGACATCGGCAACTACATTGCCCAGGAAACCTATACGGAGACCTACAACAACCAGCAATGGTCGGTGACACGCCCGTACAACATTGGTACCGGCATGGTTCGCGGCGCCGAGGTGGGCTACAACCAGTTCTTCGATTTCCTACCAGGCGCGCTGAAAGGCCTGGGCGCGCAAGCCAACTACACCTATGTGCACAGCGAAGGCGGCATCAATACGGCTACCAGCCCGTATGGCGGGGCCGTGGTCACGGGCTTCCCACTGCCGATGGTCGGCCTGTCCAGAAACAGCTTCAACGTGGCCGGCATCTACCAGCTCGGCAATTGGCAGGCACGCTTGGCTTACAGCTGGCGTTCGCGTTACCTGCTCAGCACCAGCGACGCCAACACGCACTTGCCGATGTGGTCGGACAGCTATGGCCAGCTCGACGCCTCGGTGTTCTACACGATCAACAAGAACGTGCAGGTTGGCTTGACCATGAACAACCTCACCAATTCGACGGTGAAGACGATCATGGGTCCGACCAGCTACGGCAACGGTATCGTGGATTACAACCTGTACCCGCGTGGCTGGTTCACCACCGACCGCCGCTACGAGCTGCTGATGCGAGTCACGCTCTGATGAAGCGATGTGTCACTCCCTCTCCCTCGTTTCATAACGGGGGAGAGGGTTGGGGTGAGGGGCGAATCTCGCGACAAACCCTTATCTCGTTCCGTCAACGGCTCGTAGGTTGGGGTGCAAACCCCAACATCGCCATCTCTACGCACACGGTCATGTTGGGGTTTGCACCCCAACCTACGAATGCTTGCCGACAGGACGGCAAGGCCAGCACAGGCTCCTTCCAAATGTTCAGACACGTTTGCGCTGCTGCTTGCTCACTGTTCGTTGCCATCAACTTACACGCCAGCCAACCCACCGCCGTTCCCTACCACTTCACCAGCGTGCGCATCGGCGGCGGTGGTTTCGTCAGCGGTCTGGTCTACCAACCCAACGCGCAAGGCTTGCTCTACGCACGTACGGATGTCGGTGGTGCGTATCGCTGGGATCAATCTTCCATGCGTTGGACGCCGCTGACCGATTGGCTCAGCGCGGCGGACAACAATTTGATCGGCATCGACAGTCTTGCCATCGATCCACATGATGCCGATCGCGTGTACCTGTTATCCGGCACCTATAACGATCCGCGTGTGGGCAATGCCGCCGTGTTGCGTTCAACCGACCGCGGTGCGCATTTCCAGCGTACCGATCTGCCATTCAAGATGGGCGGCAATGAACTGGGACGCGGCGACGGCGAACGTCTGGTGGTGGATCCGAACGACGACCGCATTCTGTTTCTTGGTTCGCGCGACGCAGGCTTGTGGCGCAGCGACGACTACGGCGCGCACTGGACGCGCGTCGAAACCTTTCCCAGCGTGGCGACCTCGCCATCGGCCAGCGCCAAGGGCAACTGGCGGCGACAAGCCATCGGCATCGTGTTTGTGGTTTTCGATCCGGCCAGCGGTTCGCCTGGCAAGCCCACCAGCGCGCTGTATGCCGGCGTTTCCACCCAGGAAACGAGCCTGTTTCGTTCCATCGATGGCGGACGCACCTGGCATCCCGTATCCGGACAACCGGTCGGCTTGCGGCCCAACCACATGGTTCGCGCCAGCGACGGCGCGTATTACCTGAGCTATGGCGATGAGCCTGGCCCCGACACCATGCACGACGGTGCGGTATGGAAATACGAACCTGCCGCGCAACGCTGGACCGACATTACGCCGCTGCCGCACGTGGTCGGTACGCCGAGCGGTTACGGCTGGGGTTCGGTGACCGTCGACCCCAGCAACCCGAACGTGGTGATGACAGCGACCTTCGCGCATTACACGCCCAAAGACGAACTGTTCCGCAGCACCGATGGCGGCCGTCATTGGCAGGAAATCTTTGCGCATTCGCAATTCGACTACCGTGATCCAGTGTGGGTGCGCGAGCACACGCCGCATTGGCTGGCATCCCTTGCGATCGATCCGCATGATCCCGACCGCGTGTGGTTCGTCACGGGTTACGGCGTGTGGATGTCTACCGATATGCGCAGTGCCGATCATGGCGGCGACGTGCACTGGCAGTTCCAGGATCGCGGCCTGGAAGAAACCGTGGCGCTGGATTTGATCAGCCCACCGCAGGGCGCGCATCTGGTCTCGGCGATCGGCGACCTGGATGGCTACAAGCACGACGATCTTGACGTCGCACAGCTGCAATTCACCGCGCCGCCGCGTTATGCGAATACCGAAAGCATCGACTTTGCGCAAAGCAAACCGGCGCTGATGGTCCGCAGCGGTTACCTGCGCAAGCCGTTCGATCCGGCGATCCGCGCTGCGTACTCGGAAGACGGCGGTGCGCATTGGCATGCTTTCGCCAGCGAGCCTGAACCATCGGGAGAGGGCGCAGGCACCATCGCCGTGGCGGCCGATGGCTCGGCCGTACTGTGGTTGCCGCGCGATGCTGCGCACGCGTATCTCACGCATGATTTCGGCAAGCATTGGTTGACCGTGAATGGTCTGCCGCCGCGGGCGCGCGTGCTGAGCGATCGTGTCGATGCGCAGCGTTTCTATGCGTACGACGGACACGCGAAGCAAGTGCTGGTGAGCCGTGATGGCGGCACACATTTCCAGGTGATCGGCGGTGCATTGGGCGATCGGGTGAAACACGGCTATGTCGCGTGGATGCGCGCGGCGCCTGATGCTGCCGGCGTGGTTTACGTCGGCGGACAAGGCATAGGCCTGCTACGTGCACACGATGATGGCAGTGCGTTGGCGAAGCTGGGTGAGCTGGCCGACGTGCATGATTTCGGTTTCGGCAAATCGGCACCCGGCAGTGCATCGCCTACCGTGTTTGCCGCGGGGCAGCTGGGCGATGTGTATGGCCTTTATCGTTCCACCGACGATGGCGCGCATTGGTTGCGTATCGATGATGATGCGCATCGTTACGGCGGCCAGCGGCTGGTTACAGGTGATCCTCGCGTGTTTGGCCGGGTGTATTTCGCGACGAGCGGGCGGGGCGTGTTTTATGGCGATCCGGTGGAAGCGAAGCAGCCGTGAGCGCATCGATTGCTTTTTGCCGTCGTTCCCGCTTTCGCAGCACTGCTGCCCGTGGAAGTTTCGTAGTACCTCACCGTCATTCCGGCCTCCGCCGGAATGACGATTTGCCCTGAAACAGCATCGACGTGGACATCGAGTTCGGAGCACAACATGCATACCACCTTACGCCGTCAAGTGATGTACGCATGGATGGCTCTGGCCACGCTCTTCGCCCTCGGCCTCTCCCTGCCGTCCTCCGGCGCTGAAGCCCCGAACGGCATCCCACACATCGTCACCGAAAACGGCCGTCATGCATTGATCGTCGACGGCAAGCCCTTCCTGCTGCTCGGCGCGCAGGTGAACAACTCGAGCAATTGGCCCGCCATGCTGGATCAGGTATGGCCGGCCATCGACCACGTGCAAGCCAACACGGTGATGGTGCCGATCGCGTGGGAACAGATCGAACCCACCGAAGGGCATTTCGATTTCGGCTTTCTCGATACGCTGCTCACGCAGGCACGCGAGCACAAGGTACGTCTGGTGCTGCTGTGGTTCGGTACCTGGAAAAACAACGGCCCCGCTTACGCACCTTCCTGGGTAAAGCTGGACAACAAGCGTTTTCCGCGCGTCATCGCCAAAGACGGCAAGCAGCTTGGTTCACTCTCGCCGCTCAACGCCGCCACGCTGGATGCCGACCGCAAGGCCTTCGTGCAATTCATGACGCATCTGCGCCAGGTCGACGGTACGCAGCACACCACCATCATGGTGCAGGTGGAGAACGAATCAGGCAGCTACGGTACGGATCGCGACTACTCGCCCGCTGCCAACCAGGCTTTTGCCGGCCAAGTGCCTGCCGCACTGCTGAACGCGGCCAACAAGAAACCGGGCACGTGGACGCAGGTGTTCGGCAAGGATGCGGCTGAAGATTTCTACGCGTGGGAAGTTGCGCATTTCATCGGCCAGGTCGCCGATGCCGGCAAGGCCGTGTATCCCTTGCCGATGTATGCCAATGCAGCGCTGCGCGATCCGCTGCATCCCGGCCCGCCAGGCAGCTATTCCACCGGCGGTCCCACTGACAATGTCCTCTTCATCTGGAAAGCAGCGGCACCCGCGCTGGATGTGCTGGGGCCGGATATCTATCACCGCGAGTACGCGTTCTACACCACCGTGCTCGATCGCTATGCGCGGCCGGACAATCCGCTGATGGTCGCCGAAACCGGCAACGATCAAGCTTACGCACGCTATATTTTCGCCACGCTCGGCAAGCAAGGCTTGGGCTTTGCGCCGTTCGGCATCGACTACACCGGTTACGTCAATTGGCCGCTGGGCTCGAAAAAGGCAGACGACGAGGCCTTCGAGCCGTTTGCGATGAACAACCGCCTGTTGCGGCCGATGGGCGAATTGATTGCCACGCTGAGTCTTGCCGGCAAGGTGTGGGGTGTCTCCGAGCCGGAGCACGAGCACAGCCAAGTGGTGGATATGGGCGATTGGCGCGTCAGCGTGTCGTATGGCCTGTCGCAGTTTGGCAACGGTACACCGCCGGGCAATTCACCGCCGAAGGGTGGCGTGCTGATTGCGCAGCTCGGCAAGGACGACTATCTCGTCACCGGCTATTTCGCACGCGTGGATTTCATGCCCGGCAAGGGCAGGGAACACGAGCACTTCATGATGGAGCGCGTGGAAGAAGGGACGTACGACAGCCAGGGACGTTGGAACTTCATGCGGTTGTGGAATGGCGATGAGACGGATTGGGGGCTCAACTTCACGGATCGGCCGCAGGTGTTGCATGTGAAGTTGGCGACATATTGATCAAAACACCCGTGGGCTGCATGTCTTCCATGCCGTCATTCCCGTGAAAGCGGGAATGACGGCAAAGAGGAGCGAGGCATCGCGATAGAACTTAAGGAAACTTTGCTACATGCAACACCGGATTCTGAAACAACTCGCCTTGTCGCTCTGCGTTGCTCTCGGCGTGTATTCCACCGCCTACGCTGATAACACCACTCCTGCTCCGGACGACCCCGCCGTCGAGCAGCGCGTCGACACCATGCTCGCCAAGCTCACACTGGAACAAAAAGTGGAACTGCTCGGCGGCGTGGACAACTTCTTCACGCATGCCGAACCGAACATCGGCTTGCCGGCGATGACCATGTCCGATGGACCTTATGGTGTGCGTGCGCCCGGCCCGTCCACGGCCTACATGGCCGGCATCGGTCTGGCGGCATCGTGGGACCCGGCACTGGCCAAGGATGTCGGCGCAGCGATGGGGCGTGATGCGCGCGCGCGCGGCGTCAACTTCCTGCTCGGTCCCGGCGTGAACATGTATCGCGCGCCGCAGAACGGCCGCAACATGGAGTACTTCGGCGAGGATCCGCTGCTGGCCGGCAACATGGCGGTCGGCCTGATCGAAGGCGTGCAAAGCCAGGGCGTGGTAGCGACGGTGAAACACTTCGCCGCCAACAATTCCGAATACGATCGCCGCCATCTCGACACGCACATCGACGAACGCACCTTGCGCGAAATCTATTTGCCGGCATTCGAAATGGCGGTGAAGCAAGGCCACGTCGGCGCCGTCATGAGCAGCTACAACCTGGTCAATGGCGATTATCTCGCGGAGAACCGCGCGATCAGCGACGGCATTCTCAAGAAGGATTGGGGTTTCAACGGCATCTTCATGTCCGACTGGGGCGCGACGCACGATGGCCTGAAAGCCTTCAACGCTGGCCTCGATCTTGAAATGCCAGCCCCGGATGCCATGAAGCCCGAGCTGATCCTGGACAACCTGCGCAGCGGCAAGCTTTCGCAAGCAATGCTGGACGATAAGGTGCGTCGCATCCTGCGCACGGCCTTGCGCTTCGGCTTTCTCGACCGGTCGCAAAAGGATCTGTCGTTGCCGCTATACAGCCTGCAGAACGACCAGGTGGCGTTGACGAATGCACTCGAAGGCCTGGTGCTGCTGAAGAACGATCACCACGTATTGCCGTTCGATGCGAGCGTCAAGACGCTCGCGGTGATCGGCCCCGATGCCGACCCGGCGATCAGCAGTGCGGGTGGCAGTTCGCATATCGACACCTTCCAGGCGCAAAGCGTGCTCACCGGCATCACACATCGGGTGGGCGACAAGGTGAACGTGCTGTACAGCCGCGGCTTGCCGTCGGCGATGGAAGTGTTCAAGAAATCCACCTTCAGCACACCGGACGGCAAGCCCGGATTGCTCAAGGAAACGTTTGCCAACGATGCGTTCCAGGGCAAGCCCAGCAACAGCGCGGTGGATCCGCAAGTGGATCTATGGAAACCAGAACTGTGGACCACACCTGCCACGCAGCGCCAAAGCATTCGCTGGACCGGCCGCTTCATGCCAACGCATGATGGCCAATACATGTTTCTGACGGCGGCCGCCAGCGAAGATACTTACACGCTGTACGTGGACGGCAAGCCGGTGATCATGCAGCCGCATCGCGAAGGGCAGGCGCCGCTATACGCCACGCTGAGCCTGCATGCGAACCAGCCGGTGTCGATTCGCTTGGACTACAAGCCCGACGTCGATTACAGCCGTATGGGTTTCGGTGTAATCGCCATCGATGACCTGATTTCCGCGGATACGAAGAAGATCGCCAAGATGGCCGATGCGGCGGTGGTGGCGGTCGGTTTCGATCCTACCTCCGAAAGTGAAGCCTACGATCGCACCTTCCAGTTGCCATGGGGGCAGGAGGCGTTGATCGAGGCGATGGCGGCGATCAACCCCAGGACGGTAGTAACGGTGACCTCCGGCGGCGGTTATGCCACGGATGGTTGGCTCGACAAGGTGCCGGCGCTGCTGCAGAACTGGTATCCGGGGCAGGAGGGCGGTACGGCGATAGCGCAGGTGTTGTTCGGTGAGCATTCGCCGGAAGGCAAGCTGCCGATCAGCTTCGAACGGCAATGGGCCGACAACCCCACGCACGACTGGTACGACGCACCGTCGCATCCTGCCGGCACGAATCCGTCGGTGACGTATGGCGAAGGCGTGTTCCTCGGCTATCGCTGGTACACCAGCCATCCTGACAAAGCACAGCCGCTGTTTCCGTTCGGCTATGGCTTGTCGTACACCAGCTTCCGTTTTGCGAATCTCGCGACGAAGACGGTGGCGCCGGACCAGGTGGAGGTGTCGTTTGACGTGACCAATACCGGCGAGCGTGACGGCGCGGAAGTGGCGCAGGTGTATGTGGGTGATCCATCCGCCAAGGTGGCGCGTCCGGCGCGTGAGCTGAAGGCGTTCCGCAAAGTGCGCTTGAAGCCTGGCCAGACACAACATGTCACGTTGCAGCTCGATCGGCGTGCGTTCGCGTATTACGACGTCACGCATCACGACTGGCAGGTCGATCCGGGCTTGTTCAAGGTGTATGTAGGTGATGCGTCCAATAACACGCCCTTGGCAGCGTCACTGACGTTGAAGCATTAGTTCGTAGGTTGGGGTGCAAACCCCAACATGGCCGAGGCGGCACGGTTGGGTTACGCTGCGCTAACCCAATCAGTGCAGACAGATGAGCGACAATCCCGTCACCATTCTGGTCGCTGACGACCACCCGATGTTTCGCTCGGCGGTCGTGCACGCATTGCATGCAGTAATCCACGGGTGCGTGGTGCTGGAAGCCTCCAGCCAAAGCACGCTCGAAGCGTGCCTTGCCGCGACCCCTGACATCGACTTGGTACTGCTCGACCTGACGATGCCGGGCGCCATCGGTTTCTCGTCGCTGCTATGGCTGCGTGCCGAGCGGTCCGACGTGCCGGTGATCGTGATCTCGTCCGACGATCGTCCGCGCACCGTGCGCCGTGCGCAGCAGTTCGGCGCGGCGGGTTTCGTGCCCAAGGCTGCGCCGGCGGAGGATTTGAACCAGGCTGTGCAGCAAGTGCTGGATGGCGGTCTGTGGTTCGAATCCACGCGTGCCGAACGCAGCGAGCAGGATGCGGCGCTCGCCGCGCGCTTTGCACAATTGACGCCGCAACAATTCCGGGTGTTGATGCTGATGGCGGAAGGCCTGCTCAACAAGCAGATTGCCGACCGGCTTGGATTGGCGGAAAACACCGTGAAAATTCACGTGACGGCGGTGTTGTCCAAGCTGGATTGCCGCTCGCGTACGCAGGCGGCGGTGCTTGTCAAATCGTTGGATGTGGAAGAGGGTGACGACGGAGCGCTTCCTGCGTAGGTTGGGGTGTAAACCCCAACATCATCCTGTTGATCAGGGGCGCAATGTTGGGGTTTGCACCCCAACCTACGATCCAAGCAACAACTGCATCATCATCGCCCGCAATCTCGCCGGCGACAGCGGCAGGTTTGTGGTGTGCACACCAGCTTGCCGCAATACATCGCGCAAACTGGCTTCCTCCTTGCCAAGAAACGCAACGATCGGCGTTTGCCGGCCCGAGCTGGCGAGCTTCATCAGCGCCAGGATCGGCTCCCACTGCCCATCCACCAGTATCAAATCGGGTGCCGGCGATGATGTCGCGGTGATGGCTTCATCGGCCCTGGCCCATTCGAATACCTGGCAACCCCACGCTTGCAGCATCGTCGCTGTTTTCTGCCGCAAGTGGGCATTCTCCTGGACCAGCCAGATAGTGCGGTTTTTCAGCAACGAATCGCTACTGTCATCGTCACGCATTTGAGCGGCATGTTGCGGCGGCTGTGCCAAGGCCACCGTAATGCCGAAAACGCTGCCTCTGCCAGGCGATGAGCGGACGAGCAACGGGTGATCGAGCAAATGAGCAATGCGTTCGACAATGGAAAGACCAAGCCCGGCACTGCGTTCATCCGCATCCACGGCCGTATCCAGCCGCCGAAACTCCTGGAAAATAATGTCGAGCCGATCCTCCGGTATGCCGATGCCGGTGTCCCATACCTCGATGCGTATCGCTTGTCCGATGCGGCGGCAGCCGAGCAGGATGCGTCCTTGCGGCGTGTAGTGCAGCGCATTGGAAAGAAAATTCTGCACCGCTCGCTGTAGCAGGGCAGGGTTGCTGCGCACCCAAGCCGACGTGTTGACGAAGGAAAGCTGCAAGCCTTTCGCCTGCGCCATGATGCCGAACTGGCCGGCCAGCTCCTGCAGTAGAGGTGACAACGCGAATACCTTCAGTTCCGGCGTGATGGCCCCTGCATCCAGCCGTGCCAGGTCGAGCATGCTGGTGAGCTGGCTATCCAGTGCTTGCAGCGAACGCTCGATTCTTTCCACGACACCGGCATCCGTCGCGTCGGATTGCTTCAGGGAGCCAGCAAACAACCGCGCAGCATTCAACGGTTGTAGCAGATCATGCACGGCGGCGGCGACGTAGCGCGTCTTGTTGCGATTGGCACGTTCTGCTTCTGCCTTGGCGGCGCGCAGATCCTGTGTGCTTGTTTCGATGCGGTGTTCGAGCGTATGGGTCAAGGTACGTAATTCGCGCGCGGCTTCCTTATATAAAGCGATATCGGCATAGCTGGTGACGAAGCCGCCACCCGGCAGCGGGCGGCCGCGTATTTCAAGCAGCACGCCATCGGGACGTTCGCGTTCGACCATATGCGGGCTGCCTTGGCGCAGGTAGTTCAAGCGGCGCTGGATGGCATCGTCAATATCGCCAGGGCCAAGCAAGCCGCGCTTGGCGTTGTAGCGGAACAGCTCTTCGACCGGCTGACCTGCTTTAAGCAACGAATCCGGATAGCCGAACAGCTCGGCATACCGCGCATTCCATGCGATCAGGCGCAGCTGGGTATCGATCACGCTGACCCCTTGTGGCAGGCGTTCGAGCATCTCAGGATGGCCGGCCATGGCTTGCAGCGCGGCATGCACCAGGCTGTCTTCCTCCGAACGCAGTGCGCTGGCGTAATGCGAAATCAATCGCTCCAGGTCGCGACGGCTACGTTGATGCAGCTGTGCAGCGCGCACGCGCTGCTGCAGGAACAGCGCAAGCAGAATCGCCACCAGCCAGATGCTCAGCGCGAGGATCGCGGCACGGTAGGCGGCGAGGGTGGCAGGATACGCATCACACAGCAGATGCAAAGTCCATTGCTGCGAGGGCAGCGAGATGGATTGCCAGACGACATCATGCGAGAGGCCGGGCTGGTCGACATGCACCAGGTGCCCGCCTGAGGCAAGCGCGGACAAGGTGCGCAGCGATGCGGGTGGCAACAGGCTGTTGCCGTATTGGCGGGTGCGTGCGAGCGTGGATTCGACGCTGGGGCCAAGCGACGTCAGCGGCCGGTAGATCCAGGCCGGCTGATTGCTGAGAAACACCACGTCATTCGCATCGCTCAACAGCACGGTGTCACCGCTGCTCACCCATTCCTTTTCGAGCGTGTCGAGCGGAATCTTGATCACGATCACACCAATGCGCTGGCCTTGATCGTCATGCAGCGCCTCGGAGATGAAATAACCAGGAAGATTGGTGGAAATGCCGATGCCGTAGAACTTGCCGACGTCATGCTGCATCGCTTGCTGGAAGTAGGGGCGAAAGGCGTAATCGAGCCCCACGTTGCTGGACGGCTCGTTCCAGTTGCTGGCCGCGATGGCCACACCGTGGCGATTGATCAAGGTGAGCGTGGAGACGTGCGTGGCACCGTTCGCAACCGTCAGTTTGCGATTGAGTGCATCGACATGGATGGAGGCCGGCTCCGACACGGCGTCGCGCAATTCCGGATCGAGTGCCAATACGGTTGGCAATACGCGATAGCGGTCCACCAGGCGCTGCAAGGCGAGGGCGCGAATTTGCAGCTGATTTAGTGCCTGCTCGGAGAGTTGTGCCAGGGCGTGTTGTTTTGCGTACCAAGCAACAGCCCAGGTGCTGGTGCCGATGGCGGCAATCACGGCCATCAGCAGCAAGGTTTTCAGCGTTTTGGGATGGGGCGTTGGCATGCGCGCGCAGTTGTGCCAGCAATCGTAGGTTGGGTTAGCGCAGCGTAACCCAACAGCGTCAGTGCGAGCATGTTGGGTGCCACGACCCATGTTGCCCTTTGATCGTTGCCCAGGCTTTTGTCAGGGCGACGAGTTCTCCGCTAGCCAGAAAGTACTAGTCGCAAAGTACTAACCTCATGGTGTTATTCAACACAGCGTCAGCCAGCGGCATGCTGTTCCCCGGGGACAACCAACAACACGCCGATGCGCGCAGGACCATTGGCATAACGCACGTTTACGGGGAGAGCTTCACATGCCGAAAACAAGGCTCACCATCAGCGCATTGGCGATCGCCTGCGCGTTGGCGTCTTCACCATCCTGGGCCGACAGCGGCTCGGACCCGTCGAACAGCCTCACGATGTATGGCATCACGCTGTACGGCACGATTGACGTCGGCGTGTCCTATCAGAGCCATGGCAGTGCCTTCAGCGATGCGGCCGCCACCAACGTCAACAATTTTCTGATCAAGGCCAGCAACAAGCCGAACACCTCGCTGGCCTCCAACGGCATGAGTATTTCCACCATCGGCATCAAAGGGCGCGAACCGCTGGGTGCGGGCTGGTGGGGCATTTTCCAATTGGATACCGGTTTTCTGCCGGCCTCGATGACGCTGATCGATGGCCCGCGCTCGCTGGCGGTGAACAATGGCGTGCCGCTGGCACAGCAAAAATCATGGGGTGATTCGTCGCGTGCCGGTCAGGCGTTGAACGGCCGCGCCTTTGTGGGCGTGGAGTCGCCGGGCTACGGCACGCTGACCTTCGGCCGTCAAAGCACGCTGCTCAACGACGAAGTGTGTAAATACGATCCGCTGAGCTGCTCGCTGGCCTTTTCGTATGTCGGCTTTTTTGGCTCTACGGCAGGCACCGGCGATACCCAGGACCGCGCGCTCGACGGTACGTTGAAGTACACCGTGACGAACGGGATTTTCCACGGTGGTGCGATGTATCAGTTCGGCAACGCCAGGGAGCTGTCCAGTTCGCGCGGTACGGCGTATCAAGTGGATATGGGTATTACCCAGGGCCCGTGGTCGGTGAATGCCGTGCTGGCGCACAAGAACGATGCCATTTTGTTTGGCACGCTGAGTGCGGCGCAGGTGGCGGCGTTGTACACACCCGGTTCGTCCACTTATGGCCTGCCAGTCGATAAGGCGCTGCCTGGTACCGTGTCGGACAACACTTCTTACACGTTCCTGGGCGAATACAACGCAGGCAGGGCGAAGTTCTTCGGCGCCTACGAGCATATCCGTTACGTCAATCCTTCCTCACCGCTGCCGGTCGGCAGCCAGACGATTGGCGGCTACTTCGTTGTTCCGAATAACGATGCGTTTCCACGGCCCAAGATTTTCGAAGTGGCCTGGGTAGGCATGCGCTATGCGCTGACACCGTCGTTGGATGCCTTTGCCGTGTACTACCGCGCCATGCAGAGCAGCTACGCGAAGGTCAGTTGTTCGGATAGCAGTTCGGCGCAGTGCAGTGGCCATTACGACGCGCTGTCGTTGGTGCTGGATCAGCATTTCGGCCGGTTCTTCGATGTGTATGGCGGTGTGCAGTGGTCGAAGGTTTACGACGGCATGGCCAATGGGTATCTGCAACGGGCGTCGTTTGATCCGACGGTGGGTGTGAGGGTTGTGTTCTAAGACAGTCCCGTATCTCTCCGCGCCGTCATTCCCGCGAAAGCGGAGGCGCTTTACAACGGCGAATGCCGGTCAATCCATCGTTGCTTTTGCCTCAGAGCAACATGGATTCCCGCTTTCGCGGGAATGACGGCAAGGGAGTTCAACGTCAGCAATCAGCAGGATATTTTCATGAATTCCGTACCAGACATTGACACTGCCCGCGCACGCAACACCGTCCTCGCCGCGTTCCTCGGCTGGACGCTCGACGCGTTCGATTTCTTCATCCTGATCTTCACCTTCGATGAAGTCGCCAAGACCTTTGGTGTAAGCATCACCAGCATCACGGTGGCCATCACCTTGACGCTGGCGTCGCGTGCGGTCGGTGCGTTCATCTTCGGCCGCATGGCGGACCGCTACGGCCGCAAGCCGACGTTGATGCTGGTGATCGTGCTCTACTCGCTGTTCGAGTTCGTAAGCGGCCTGGCTTGGTCATATGTATCGTTCCTGGTCATCCGCACCTTGTTCGGTATTGCCATGGGTGGCGAGTGGGGCGTGGGCAGCTCGCTGGTTATGGAGACGATCCCGGCGCGCTGGCGTGGCTGGGTATCGGGGCTGTTGCAGGCCGGTTACCCGGCGGGTTATTTCCTGGCGACGCTGCTGTTCGGGCTTTGCTATGCCACGCTCGGCTGGCGCGGCATGTTTTTCGTGGGGGCGGCGCCTGCGCTACTGGTGTTCTTCATCAATGCCAAGATCCATGAAAGCCCGGCGTTCGAAGTGATGCAGCAGCGGCCCAGGAGTTCCTTGCTGCAGATCGTAAAGGCCAATGCGAAGCTGACGGTTTACGCGATCGCCATGATGACCGCATTCAATTTCTTCTCGCATGGCACGCAGGATATTTATCCCAAACTGTTCCTCGGCAAGCAGCTGGGTCTGCCGCATGCCACGCTTACCAATATCGTGTTGGTTTACAACGTGGCCGCGATCCTCGGCGGCCTTTTCTTCGGCATGCTTAGCCAGAAAATCGGCCGCCGCCGTTCGATCATCCTGGCTTGCGTATTGGCTTTGCTCGCGGTGTATCCGTGGTCGCATAGCCGCGACGTGTACATGCTGTGCACAGCGGCGTTCGTCATGCAGTTCGGTGTACAGGGGGCTTGGGGTGTCGTGCCTGCGCATCTCAATGAATTGTCGCCAGCGGAAATTCGCGGCACGTTTCCGGGGTTCGTCTACCAGCTGGGCAATTTCCTCGCCGCCATCAACCCGGTGCTGCAGGCGGAAATCGCGCAGCGGCATGGGCAGGATTACGGCTATGCGTTGTTGCTGGTGGCGGGCAGCGTGGCCGTGGCGCTGATTCTGTTGATGGCGTTTGGGCCAGAGGCGCGCGGCGTGGCGATGGCCGCTTCTGCTCCCTCTCCCCTTAGGGCGGAGGGTTGGGGTGAGGGAGCGAGCTTGCCTAGAAGTTGAAGGCTCGTAGGTTCGCAATCCAACCTGCGGCTCGCGGCAAAATCGCCGCAGCCCTCAATGGCTGCGCACGCTTCCCCTGGCGTTCTCCATGTACTGCCGCGGCGTGCAATTGAATTCGCGCCGAAACACCGCGTACATGTATTGCAACGAGGTAAAGCCGCTGCGCACGGCTACGTCGCTCAAGGGAATGGACGGATCCGTAAGCATCTGCCGCGCCATTTCCAGCTTGTGCTCGAGAATGGTCTGGTGCACCGATTGCTTAAGCTCACGCTTGAAGTGTTCTTCCAACAGCGTGCGCGAGATGCCGACGTAATCGGCTACCTGCTCGGTCTTGATGCCAAGGCACGCGTACTGGCGGATGTAATGCTTGGCGCGCATCACGTAGGCACTCTTCAGCGGTTGATGCAGGCTGGTGGCCTGCACGTTGATGCCCACAGGGGGCACCAGCACGCGGGTGGTTGAGCAATCCCCGCCGTGCAGCATCTGGTGCAGAACCTGGGCGGCCATGCGGCCCATTTCTTCGGCACCTTGAATCACTGAGGTAAGCGGAATGCGGCACAGCAATTGTGCGATGGGGTCGTTGTCGATGCCGACGATGGCGATCTGCTCGGGAATCGGCACGTCCGCCACGATGCAGGCTTGCAACAAATGCCGCGCGCGTGCGTCGGTGGTGGCGATGATGCCGATCGGCTTGGGCAAGGAGCGTACCCATTCCACCATTTCTTCCTGCGCGCGGCCCCAGCCGCCTGCGCTGGTGGAGGAGCCGCGGTAGACGCTGCCTTCCAGCCCATCTGCGCGGACCATTTGCATAAAGGCCATTTCGCGTTCGTGCGCCCAACGGTTGCCGGGGCTCGGCGGCAGGCCATAAAAGGCGAAGCGCTGCAGGCCTTGTTCGATCAAATGGTCGTAAGCCAGTCGAACCAGTTTTTGGTTGTCGGTGGCTACATAGGGAATGTTGTGCGGGTAATGCGTTTCGTCCGCGTAGGATCCGCCGACAGCCACCACCGGAATAGGCATCGAGGCCAATGCCTCGCAAACGACCGGGTCATCAAAGTCCGCAATGATGCCGTCACCGCGCCACTGATGGATGCCCACCGTGCGGCTGCGGAAATCCTCTTCCATGAAAAGGTCCCATTTCACGCGGGTGGACGTGAGGTATTGGCCGATTCCGGCAATCACCTGCCGGTCGTACACCTTGTTGGCGTTGAAGAGGAGTGCGATGCGATGTGGCTTCGTCATGAGCAGCAACCAGGCACGGCCACGCGTGCCGTGACAAAACGCTAACAGTTCGCAGGATCAGGCACATGACGCAACGCGACAAAGAAAAACCCAGTGCCGATGGCGGATTTCGCAATTGCGGGGCCAAGGAGTGAACTGCAGCATCGGGGGCATAGACAGGAGCACCACATGAGTTACTTCGACCACATCTCCCCCATTCAACAGGCCGGGGCGGCCAAGGACGCCCTGGCTTTTCGTCATTACGACCCGGCGCGCATGGTGCTGGGCAAGCGCATGGACGAACACCTCCGCCTGGCCGTGTGCTATTGGCACAACTTCGTATGGCCCGGTGTTGACATGTTCGGCCACGGTACCTTCGGCCGTCCCTGGCATGAAGCCGGCGACCCGATGCAGCGCGCACGCGAGAAAGCCAACGCCGCGTTCGATTTCTTCAAGCGTCTGGGCACGCCGTTTTACACCTTTCATGACACCGACGTGGCGCCGGAAGGCAACAGCCTGCCCGAGTACGTGAGCAACCTTTCCGCCATGGTCGACGTGCTGGCAGCCAAGCAGGCCGAAACCGGCGTGAAACTGCTGTGGGGCACCGCCAACCTGTTCAGCCATCCGCGCTACGCTGCGGGCGCGGCCAGCAATCCGCAGCCGGAAGTATTCGCCTGCGCCGCTACGCAGGTGTTCCACGCCATGGCGGCCACGCATCGCCTGGGCGGCGCCAACTACGTGCTGTGGGGCGGCCGTGAAGGCTACGACACCTTGCTCAATACCGATCTGAAGCGCGAGCGCGAGCAGCTCGGCCGCTTCTTCCGGATGGTGGTGGAGCACAAGCACAAGATCGGTTTCAAGGGCACGATCCTGATCGAGCCCAAGCCGCAGGAGCCCACCAAGCATCAATACGACTACGACACTGCCACGGTGTACGGCTTCCTCAAGGAGTTCGGCCTGGAGCAGGAAGTCAAGGTGAACCTGGAGGCCAACCACGCCACGCTCGCCGGCCATTCGTTCCACCACGAAGTGGCCACGTCGATCGCGTTGGGCCTGTTCGGCAGCATCGATGCCAACCGCGGCGATCCGCAGAATGGCTGGGATACCGACCAGTTCCCCAACAGCGTGGAAGAAATGACGCTGGTGATCTACGAGATTCTGCGCCATGGCGGCTTCACCACCGGCGGTTTCAATTTCGATACCAAGGTGCGTCGCCAGAGCAGCGATCCGGCCGACTTGTTCCACGGCCACGTCGGTGCATTCGACACGCTGGCGATTGCTTTGGAGCGCGCCGCCAAGATGATCGAGCGCGATGCGCTGGCCGAGTTCAAGGCCAGGCGTTACGCCGGCTGGGATGCGCCATTCGGCAAGCAGATCCTGGAAGGCAGTTTCTCGCTCGAATCGCTGGCGCAAGAAGCGGTGCAGCGCGATCTGCGTCCCGCGCATGTTTCAGGTCAGCAGGAACACCTGGAAAACCTCGTCAACGCTTATATCTACAGCTGACGCATGTTCCTCGGAATCGATCTGGGTACCTCGGCCATCAAGGCTGTTTTGATCGATGCTGCCGGCAAAGTGCGCGCCACGGCGTCGCATGCGCTGAGCCTGTCGAATCCGCAACCGCGCTGGTCGGAACAGGACCCGCACGAGTGGTGGCAGGCGGCGCAGTCGGCCATCGAGCAACTGCTGGCCGAGGCGGGCAGGGAAGGCATCGCCCCTCGCCAGATCGCCGGCATTGGCCTGAGCGGACAGATGCACGGCGCCACCGTGCTGGACAAGGCCGACCGCGTGCTGCGCCCGGCCATCCTGTGGAACGATGGCCGCTGCGACGCGCAGTGCGTCGACATGGAAAGCTGGCCGGGTTTTCGTGAGATCACCGGCAATCTCGCCATGCCCGGCTTTACCGCGCCCAAGCTGCTGTGGCTGCGCGAGCATGAGCCGCAGGTGTTCGAACGCATCGCCAAGGTGCTGCTGCCCAAAGACTACCTGCGGCTGTGCTTGACCGGCGAATACGCCACCGATGTTTCCGATGCAGCCGGCACCCTGTGGCTCAATGTCGCGGAGCGCCGCTGGAGTCAGCGCATGCTGGAGTTGACTGGCTTGCCGCAGGACGCCATGCCATCGCTGCACGAAGGCAATGCCGTCACGGGCTACTTGAACCCGGCATTGGCTGAACGCTGGGGCATGCAACGCGTGCCGGTTGCAGCAGGCGGTGGCGATAACGCAGCGGGTGCGGTCGGCGTCGGCATCGTGCGCCACAAGCAGGCGATGTTGTCGCTGGGTACCTCGGGTGTGTATTTCGCCGTCTCCGATGGTTATCTCGCGCGGCCGGAGCAGGCCGTGCACAGCTTCTGCCATGCCTTGCCGGGTACCTGGCATCTGATGTCGGTGATGCTCAGCGCTGCGAGCTGCGTGGACTTCACGGCGAACCTGACCGGTTATGCCGACGTGCCAGCACTGCTTGCCGACGCGGAACGCACCGTAGCGCGCAGCAATGCCCCGTTCTTCCTCCCTTACCTCAGCGGCGAACGCACGCCGCACAACGACGTGCATGCGGCCGGCGCCTTCACCGGATTGCGGACGGATACCGTGCGCGCGGATCTTGCCAACGCCACGCTCGAAGGCGTGGGGCTTGGTTTGCTCGACGGCATCGAAGCGGTGGATGCGGCCGGCTTGCAGGCAAATGACATCACCGTGATCGGCGGCGGTTCGCGCAGTGCGTATTGGACGCAGATGCTGGCGGACATCATCGGCCGGCCGCTGACCTTGCGTGCGGGTGGCGAAGTAGGTGCTGCGCTCGGTGCGGCGCGCCTGGCGTATCTTGCCGCGGAGCCGGGTGCGGCGTTGGAAGATGTATGCGAAATGCCTGAAATCACCGCAGTGCGCGAACCGGATGCGGCGCGGCATGCTTATTATCGCGAGCAACGGCAGCCGAAGTTCCGGGCGTTGTATCGCCAGCTGGCTGGTGTATATCGGGTAAGAGGGACGACATGACGAAGCGTGATCTGCTCCCTCTCGCCTTCGGGGAGGGCATTTTGTCTTTGCCCTTTTCCCAAGGGAAAAGGAGTGGGCTGAGGGGCTGTGCGGAGCGTTACGCCTATTTCTTGCATCCAAAGGCTCATTCAACGCGCTCGTCATTCCGGCGAACGCCGGAATCCAGTCCCAATACGCCGTGCGAAGCACCCGGCATAAAAGATGCGGTGTCCTTCGGACGCATATTTAAACTGGATTCCGGCGTTCGCCGGAATGACGGCAAGGCACGGATAGGTATGGCGGCAGCCGTGAAATACCTCGCCCTGGCAGCGTTGTGTGTCTTCACCACCGCCGCCCACGCCAGCAAAGACCACCCCGTCATCGGCTTCTCCATCGACGACCTCCGCCTCGAACGCTGGGCCCACGATCGCGACTACTTCGTTGCCGCCGCCACCAAGCTCGGCGCCACGGTCTACGTACAATCCGCCGATGCCAGCGAAGAGCGCCAGGTCGCCCAACTGGAAAACCTCATCGCCCGCCGGGTTGACGTACTGGTGATCGTGCCGTTCAACTCCAAAGTGCTCAGCAACGTCGTAGCCGAGGCGGAGCAAAATGGCATCAAGGTGATTTCCTATGATCGCCTGATCCTCAACGCCAACGTCGATGCCTACATCACCTTCGACAACGAGCGCGTCGGCGAGCTGCAGGCGCAAGGCGTGCTGGATCGCGCGCCGAAGGGCAACTACTTCCTGCTTGGCGGCTCGCCCACCGACAATAACGCCAAGATCATCCGCCAGGGCCAGATGAAAGTGCTGCAGCCGGCGATCGACAACGGTGCGATCAAGATCGTCGGGCAGCAGTGGACGCCGGATTGGGATGCCTCCAAGGCCTTGCGCATCGTTGAGGATGCACTGACCGCCAACGCCAACAATATTCAAGGCGTGGTTGCTTCCAACGACGGCACGGCTGGCGGCGCGGTCCAGGCGCTGGCCGCGCAAGGGCTGGCCGGCGAGGTGCCTGTGTCAGGTCAAGATGCTGATCTGGCCGCGGTCAAGCGCGTGATCGACGGCACGCAGGCCATGACGGTGTACAAGCCGATCAAGAAGATTGCGACGGAAGCGGCACAACTTGCCGTGCAACTGGTGCGCAATGAACAGCCGCACTACACCACCACCTTGAACAACGGCACCAAGGACGTGGACACGGTACTGCTCACGCCCATCCTGTTGACGCAAAAAAATGTCGACGTGGTGATCCAGGACGGCTTCTACACGCATGACCAGGTGTACGGCCACGGAGCGGACAAGCCATGAGCGACTACCTGTTCGAGATGCGCGATATCCGCAAGTCGTTCGGCGGCGTCAAGGCGCTGGACGGTATCGACCTGCAGGTTCGTCCCGGCGAATGCCTTGGATTGTGCGGCGAAAACGGTGCCGGCAAATCGACGCTGATGAAGGTACTGTCGGGCGTGTATCCGCATGGCACCTGGGAAGGCGAAATGCTTTGGCAGGGCAAGCCGTTGCACGCGCGTTCGGTGCGCGACAGCGAGCAGGCAGGCATCGTCATCATTCATCAGGAACTGATGCTGGTGCCGGAACTCTCCGTGGTGGAGAACCTGTTTCTCGGCAACGAACTCAAGCTGCCCGGCGGGCGCATGAACTATGAGGCAATGTATGCGCGCGCGCATGCCTTGCTGAAAGAGCTGCAGCTTGAAGACGTGAACGTTGCGCTGCCCGTAAAAGCTTTCGGCGGCGGCCACCAGCAACTGTTCGAAATCGCCAAGGCGCTGGCCAAGGATGCACGCCTGCTGATTTTCGACGAGCCCACCTCGTCGCTTTCCGGTAAAGAGACCGAAGTGCTGCTCGGCATCATCGAGCGGCTCAAGCAGCGCGGCATTGCCTGCATCTACATCTCGCACAAGCTGGATGAAGTAGCGCGCATCTGCGACACGGTCAGCGTCATTCGCGACGGCAGGCACGTTGCCACCAAGCCGATGAGCGAGCTGGACGAAGACAGCATCATCGCGATGATGGTCGGCCGCCGATTGGAAACGTTGTATCCGAAAATCGACCACGAGATCGGCGAGGTGGTGTTCGAAGCGAAACACGTCACCTGCTACGACGTGACCGATCCCTCGCGTCAGCGCGTGAAAGATGTTTCGTTCTCGCTGCGGCGCGGCGAGATTCTCGGCATTGCCGGCCTGGTCGGTGCCGGACGCACCGAACTGGTCAGCGCCATCTTCGGCGCCTATCCCGGCCGCAGCCAGGTCGAGCTGATCATGGACGGCAAGCCGCTCAAGATCCGCTCGCCGCGCGACGCCATTCGCGCCGGGCTTGGCCTGGTGTCGGAAGACCGCAAACGCTACGGCATCGTGCCGTTGCTGGGCGTGGACAAGAACATCACCCTGGCAACGCTGCAGCATTACGCCAGCGCCGGCCATCTCGACAGCGGGCGCGAATGGAGCGTGGCCGAGGCGCAGATTGCTTCGCTGCACATCAAGGCGTCCAGCGCGGCACTGCCGATTGCCAACCTGTCCGGCGGCAACCAGCAGAAGGCGCTGTTCTCGCGCATGCTGCTGACTAAACCGCGCATTCTGATTCTCGACGAACCGACGCGCGGCGTAGACGTCGGCGCGAAGGTGGATATCTATCGCCTGATTTTCGAACTGGCGAAAGAGGGGATTTCGATCATCCTGGTGTCGTCGGAACTGCCGGAGATTCTCGGGACGAGCGACCGCGTGCTGGTGATGGGCGAGGGGCGCTTGTGTGCGGATCTGCAGAATGACGGGCTGACCCAGGAGCAGGTGATGGCGGCAGCGATTCCGCAGGCGAAGAGGGCGTAGACGCATTGCTCCCTCCCCTACGTGCAGTAGGGGAGGGCTGGGGTGGGGTGAAGCAACCTCGCGGGGAGTTCAAATCGTGCGGCAAGCCCGAGCAACCCCACCCCAACCCTCCCCTGCACGCAGGGGAGGGAGCATGGCAACTCGCATAACTGAAACAGATTGAAGGAACACGAGCTTCCACATGCGCGCACAAGAACTACGAACACTCTTCGTCCGCTACAAAATCCTGGCGCTTCTGCTTGCGCTAGCGGTGATCTGGATCTTCTTCCACATCGCCACCGACGGCGCCTTCATCAGCTCGCGCAATCTTTCCAATCTGCTGCGCCAGACCTCGATCACCGGCATGCTGGCGTGCGGCATGGTATTCGTGATCATCGCGGGTGAAATCGACCTGTCCGTCGGTTCCTTGCTTGGCCTGCTTGGTGGCATTGCAGCGGTGCTTACGGTCAATTTGCAGTGGGGTTCCTGGCCTGCGGTGATCGTGGTGCTGTTGCTGGGGCTTGCTGCCGGCATGCTCAATGGCTTTATCGTCACGCGGCTGCGCGTGCCCTCATTCATTGTCGGCCTGGGTGGCATGCTCGCGTTCCGTGGTGTGCTGCAAGGCATTACGCATGGCGCCACCATTGCGCCGGTGCCGGCCGACATGGTGTATCTCGCGCAGGGCTACGTGAATCCCACGCTTTCGAGCTGGCTGGCGGCGATTGTCTTCGTGGCCTTGGCGGCGATGACGATCATGCGCCGCCGCCGCCGCGCGGCTTTGTCGATTCCGCAGTCCGCCGCATGGCGGGACGCCGTCAAGGTGATTGCCATCGGCGTGGTGATGGCCGGCTTCCTGGTGATGCTCAACCGCTACAACGGCGTACCGCTGCCGGTGATGATCCTGCTCGCACTGCTGGCGATCTTTACCTACATCGGCACGCAGACGGTATTTGGCCGGCACATCTATGCGGTGGGCGGCAATATGGAAGCCAGCCGGCTGTCCGGTATCGACGTGTCCGGCGTAAAGATGGTGGTGTTTGCGCTGATGGGTTTGATGTGTGCGTTTGCCGGCATCATCAACACCGCACGGCTTGCCGCAGGTTCGCCTTCCGCGGGCACCAACGGTGAATTGGATGCGATCGCGGCATGCTTTATTGGTGGTGCTTCCATGCGCGGCGGTGCGGGTACCGTGCATGGCGCATTGATTGGCGCATTGGTGATGGCAAGCCTCGACAACGGCATGTCGATGATGGACGTCGACAATTACTGGCAGTTGATCGTGAAGGGATCGATTCTGGTGATTGCCGTGTGGGTGGATGTGTTGTCGGGCACCAAGCGCGACTAACCCTTGTAAATCCGGATGGCACGTAGGTTGGGGTGCAAACCCCAACATCGCCATGCTTGGACAAGCCATGTTGGGGTTTGCACCCCAACCTACGATCACGAGAAAAAGGGGAGCACCGCAACATGGTGAACGCGTCCCGTCGCAACATTTTCAAGATGGCGCTAACCAGCGCCGCCGCGGCGCCCTTCATGGCGAAGGCGGCCACCGCGTCATGCGCACCATACAAACCAAAATGGGCTCACGGCCTGGAAAACCAGCGTAAAGCCGACCTCGGCAACGGCACTTATCTCAACCCTATCGTCGCCGGTGATCATCCCGATCCCACCATCCTCAAGGATGGCAGCGACTACTACATGACATTCACGTCGTTCTGCTACTACCCGGGCATCGTGATCTGGCATTCCACCGACCTGGTGAACTGGGCGCCGATCACCGCCGCGCTCACCAAGCCGCTCGGCACCATCTTTGCGGTCGACCTGTGCAAGCACAACGGCCGCTATTTCATCTACATCCCCGCGGATACAGGCAAAGGCTGGTCGATCCATGTGATCTGGGCGGACGACATCAAAGGCCCGTGGAGCGATCCCATCGATATGAGCATCGTGGGCTGCATCGATCCGGGGCATGTGGTGGGCGAGGATGGCAAGCGCTATCTGTTCGTCAACGGTATTCGCATGGTGCGCCTCACGGACGATGGTCTTGCTGCGGATGGCCCGCTGGAGCACGCCTACAGCCCGTGGCGCTATCCGGAAGACTGGGTGGTGGAGGATTTCGCGCCTGAAGGGCCGAAGCTTTTGCGTCACGGCGAGTGGTTCTATCTGATCACCGCCGTAGGTGGCACGGCCGGGCCACCGACCAGCCATATGGTGATCGCTGCACGTTCCAGATCCATCCACGGTCCCTGGGAGCATTGCCCGCACAATCCGTTGGTTCGCACCAACAGCGCCGACGAACCGTGGTGGTCGCGCGGTCACGCTTCGTTGGTGGAAGGTCCTGCGGGCGACTGGTGGATGGTTTATCACGGCTACGAAAATGGTTTCCGAACGCTGGGTCGACAGACCTTGCTGGAACCGATGGCATGGACGACTGATGGTTGGTTCAAGGCGATGGGCGGGGATCTCTCCAGGCCGCTGCCTGCGCCCAGAGGCGGCAAGGCAAGCCCTTCCGGTGCAGCATTATCAGATGACTTCACCACGAACCGATTGGGGGTGCAGTGGACGTTCTACAACCCGAAGCCGGAAGACATGCAGCGCGTCAGTTACGAGGCGAACGGTCTGCGTATCGCCGGCAAGGGCCAATCGCTAGCGGATACGTCACCGTTGACGTGCCTGGTCGGCGACCGTGCCTACGTCGCCGAAGTAACGCTCGATCTTATCGGAGATGCCGAAGGTGGCCTGCTGCTTTTTTATAACCCAAAGGCGTTCGTCGGTATCGGATTCACACCAGAGCAGTTAAAAACCTTCGAGTACGCCTCGGAGTTGAGTTGGGCACGAAAGCCCATGCGTACATCCAGCGTGCGCATCCGGCTTACCAACGACAACAACGTGGTGACTTTCCATTATTCGCACGACGATGGTCGAAGCTGGACGCTGCTCGACCTGCGCATGGAAGTGTCCGGCTTGAATCACAACGTGTTCGGTGAGTTTCTCAGTCTCAAGCTAGGTATCTACAGCGCGAACAGCGGCAGTGTACGAGTCCGGGATTTCAGGTATCGCGCCATTGCCTGAGCACATGGCCCATTAATACAGTTTGTTGGATCACTCGAGCCCTCCCGGCTCGAGCCTGCAAGCTTTAGCCTTTTGCGCATCGTTCGCGGCCCCAGACCGTGAACGTACGAGTGCAGGCAGCGACATACCAACCCCTGGTGACGCTGGTTGGACGGCGCCGGCATGGACGCGAGTTCATGCCGGCGTTTTTTTATGTGTGTTGAATTTAAAGACAGATTCTGTCCCAAAACGACAGAAGCTTGGCGTTGTAGGTTGGGTTAGCGCAGCGTAACCCAACAATGCCACGCGAAATGTTGGGTTACGCCGCGCTAACCCAACCTACGTGTTCGGATTTATTTCGTGACGCAACGTTCACGACATTTATCAAAACAAAAATCGCTACTTACGAAATTGGATGTTCAAACGCATATCTGCGATTTTTGATTTGACGCCACACGCGCACACGATTATCGATAGCAATGGATCATGCAGCTACATCAGCCGCATGAAAGAGGGGAGTGACAATCCATGTACGTATAAGGGGTTCGACTCCCCGTAGTGTTTGCACGCCAAAAAAACATGGCTTGATTCATCACATCGGGAGAAAGATATGAAGAAGATGCTTGCTTCGTTGGTTGCTGGTGCATTGCTTAGCGCAGGCGTGGTCGGTGCTGCGCACGCGGGTGCTTACAATCTTTATTCGCCGTATTTCGCGTGGGACAACAATTTCAACAACAGCAATATCGCGTGGAGCCCATCCAGTGGCCAATACCCGCAATGGACGGCTTCGTTCAATTTCTCCAGCTACAGTCTGTACGGCTATCCGGCCAGTATCCGCGGCTGGCATTACGGCTGGAATCCGACCGGCGATACGTTGTTCCCGAAGCAAATTTCCACTGCCAGCACGATTCCGGCGGCGTTCTCGTATGCATCTGGCGGCAGCAACATGGCCGGCGACTTTGCGTATGACATGTTCTTGCGCAACGACAACCAGAAATCCACACCGCAACTGGAAGTGATGATCTGGGCCGGCAACAACTCCTATCCGATCGGTTCGCCGATCGCCACCGGCGTGATCACCGAAAACGGCGTGACTTACGACTTGTGGTACGGCGACAACTCGGCTGCGGGCTACTACGTCTACACCTTTCTGCCCCAGCGCAGCAGCGTGCCGGCCAGCTTGCCCACGAGCGGTAGCGCCAACATCGACATCATGCACTTCTTCAACACGCTCGTCGGCCGCGCCAGCTTCAGCAAGTCGATGTATCTGGATGTGGTAGAGGCCGGCTGCGAGATCACACGCGGCAACGGCTGGGTGAGCACCACCTGGTTCCAGGTGAATGCGCAGTAATTGGCCTTTCAGCGCCCTCTACCGGAAGAAATGAGGGCGCTGTTTGCGGCGCATAGGAGCAGGCAAAAAAACGGCGCCGAAGATGGGGCGGATAGACATCTTCGGCGCCGCGAGTCGGACAACGGTTGCAAAGGGAGGAAAACTCAACCGTTGTGCATGCCACATAACGTTACTGCATCGTCAGGCCGACCACTGGGAAGTCGCCCCTCACAGCATCGCGGGGATGCCCTTGCAGTGTCGCCAAACCTTTCCGGCGTGCCCATGGCGCAAAGGGTCAAATCCTTGTGCGAATGGGCCAATACTCAGAGCCTGTCTCATGTCTCCTCGCAGCCCGTCTGGCCTCTGACTGGCCGTCATGCGGCCGCGCCAGCTTGACCACCTGACGACTGCTCAGGAACGAAGCGAACCACGCTGGGACACTAAGCCGGCTCTCAGTTGAGAATCTCCCGCCAATTCACACGCTTGACCTGGTTGGTGGTGCTTGAGCCATTGACGTTCGAGTCGATGTTCTTGCCCGTTGTGTCAGTACCGATCGCACCGATGCTGCCGTCAGGATTCTTTACCAACTGCACGCTGGTGAGCGCGGCGGCGTTGGTGTTGAGGTATTTCACCTGCGTCCCGCCGCTGAGCAGCACCGATACGCCCGCGTAGTTCACGGCATACAGCGCGCCTTGCAACGAGCAAGGATCGCTCGAAGGAATCACCGTGACCCAGGCGACCACGTTCAGACCGGTCGCTGTGCTGGGCGCCACCACGATGCGTTCGGTACCGCCATTGCTGCCGCCGGCCGTTCCAGTAAGGTCGTAATACCAGCCTGACGAGGTATCGCTGAGCGTTGCGCCGGTGATCAGGCTGGTAATGGGCGTCAACACGCTGCGCGTCAGCGGCAAGCCGCTGGTGGATGGTGTGCTGCCACTACCGTCACGCAGGGCGTACATCGTCTGTTGCTGGGTGTCGGTCAGGTCGGTGATGTCGAGGAATTTACCGGTACCCACGAACACCCAGCGTAGGGTGCTGAGACCGTCGGAACTGATGCTTTCTTCCACGCGCGGCATCGTGGTGATGGGCTGCGCATTGCCGGAACCATCGGTGAGCGTGGCCAGCAGGGTAGGCGATGGATAGTTGCCAGTCGGGTTACCGGAAGAATCGACCGCCGCTTCGGTGAGATCGAAACGCCACACGTTACCCAGCAGGTCGCCCGCATAGATCTGATCCACGGTGCCATCCGTCACATCCTGGGTATACGCCGTGGCTTGCGCCAGCCCTGCAGGCTTGGCGGCACTGCCCACGCCGGTGTCGATCTTCTGCAGAATCGCGCCGGTCTGGATGTTGAGAATGTACAGAATGCCGTGGCCGGCGAGGCTGCCGCCGGTGTTGTTGTAACCGGAGGTCACCGCGACCACCCAGCCGTATTTGCGTGTCTTGATGATCAGCGGTGCGCCATAGCTGTAGCCCATGTCGGCATCGGTGAACTCCCACAACACATTGCTGGCCTGTGACTTTTCCACTTTCGTGCTGCTGGTGGTGTCGACGACGGCAGGCACGCTGGTGATGTCGAGCGCATAGATGCCCTTGCCGCCTTTGCCCAGGCCTCCCGCCAGGACCGTGTGCCAAGCCGACGTGGATGCAGTGGAAGTCGGATTGCTCGCGCCGTTGCTGGTATAGGTGAAGTCTGCATCGGCTACCTGCGGCGTGGCATCGACATAGAAGTGATGCGCAAAGTTATTGCTCGATACACCATTGAGATTGCCCAACGCGGGCAGGCCATCCACCAGCGGCGTGTTGTTGGGCCCGTTGAACAACATGCTGGGAATGTAGGCAAACAATTCGCTGCCACCACCGGTTACGGCGTTGGAGCTGGTGGCGCCCTGGAAATCTGCTTCGAACGCATGCAGCATGCCGTCGTTCGCACCCACGTAGACCACCGGCATGCGGCTGGCAACGTTGGACGTGAAGGTGGTGTAGCCAGGATTGTGCGATTCCGTATAAGAAGTTGACAGCGCACCCTGCACCAGCACGGCTGCCGAATTGACGATGTCGCCGAGGATATGCGCACGTGCTCGGAACTCCGTGCCTTCATTGCTCTTGTCGCCGCGCAGATAACTGACGAAATCCGAGCCGGCACTGGTGGCATCCACTGCCGACTGCTCGGAGGACGACAAATTGGTGTAGCGGAACGGAACACCCTTGCTGCCGTTCCACGTGATGATGCGCCGACCGGTGTTCCAGCCCACGATGTTGGTGGACGAGGAACTGGACGTAGCCTGGGTGAGCGTGTCCAACTGCAACTGCGCGTGCCAAGGCGATGTACCGCTGACGGCACTGATGGTGCCGTCGCTGGCCGTAGTGGCCACCATGCCGGTGACGTCGCCCGTCCATGTAACAGGCGTGTATTGCGTGGTGTAAGCCGGAAAACCCGCTGCTGGTGCGTAGTAAGGCGCAGTGTTTGCCGTGACGCTGGTCAGCGCGCGGCTGGTGTTGATCGTCAGGCCCGAGCCGGTTTGCGAGGACGTGGATGCAATGTTGTTGAAGATCTGCTGCAGGCCGCTCTGGATCAGGCCGGCCTGGTTGCCCGGAAAATAATTGTCCGGACGCAGATTCTTGGCCGCTGCCGTGGTGTTGTTGGTATGCCAGGTCAGGATGTTGGCCGGCACACCATTACCGTTGACGTCGTTGAAGCCGCCATATTTCGCGGCCAGCCAGTACATGTTCGGGCCGGCGCCCTTGCTCAGATTGCTCGGGTTGTAAGTCGGGTGACTGGCGCTGCCGTCGTAAGTGCCGGGTTCAAGCACGTCGACGACATAGGTAGTGACCTTCTGGTTGCCGGCGACGTCAGCGCGAATGTCATTGATGTGCGCGTAGTAGGCCAGACCGGCCATGTTGTAGGTCGCGTATTCGGGGCTGCCGATTTCATAGGCCCCACCCAGTGACGCCACGCCCAGGTATTGCGCCATCGTCTGCGAAGCGGCGGTGGTGCCCTGTGCTTCGATGAGCGGTAGATTGCCGAGCTTGGTGACGTAGTTGGAAGCGTCCAGCGCAGTGCCGACCGTGCCACCTGCTGTCAGCGGCGTGAGGCCAGTGCCCGGCCCCGAACTGGGCACCGCTGAGTCCAGCCAGGTATGCGCGTCGCCGATGGTGACGATGGCGTTGTTCTGGCAGGTGTACTGAATCGGGTCGTTGACCGTGGGATTATTCGATGACTTGGCCGGCGTGCCCGTGAACACCGGGAAAGTGGGGTCGGTGCTGTTGCTCTGCGAAAGGCCATTGGTGTAGCTCGAATCGAGCGGCACCTGCATGTAGTAGGCGAGTGTCGACCAGTACAGGTCGCCGACGGTGTCGTATTGCTCGTAGTTGCCGTTGTAGCCGAATTTGTTGAGGTAGTTGATGGCGCCGCTGTCGGTGAAGGCGATATTGCCTGGCGCGGTGGCGTAGGTCTTATCGGCAGCATCGGGGTTCTGATAGAAGATACCGCTGCTTGGATCCCATTCTGCATATTTGTTGCTGGTGCGGGCACCGTAGCCGTTGTACGCCGTGGGGCCGTTGTCGTGCAGCAAGGCGCGCACCACGCCGTTGGGGCTCGCATTGCCGAACAGAAACCCGTAGCCGGCGGCACCGACGCGGATCTTGGTGAAATTCTGCTGGATCAAGCCGTCGGGCTTATTGTAGACGCCTGCGCCGATGTAATCGGTGGTGTTATGCGCCGAATTGCAATTGCTCTCCAGCATGCCAGCGACGCACACCTGCACCTGTGCGTTGTAGGTGGTGGCGACATTGTTGACGTTGCCGGTGACGCCTGAGTTGCTGAACGCGCTGTTGTTCGAAATGACGAAGGTTGAGCCTTGTGCATACGAGCGCAGATACACCGTGGAAAGCGATGAATAGTTGCTATCGCCGATCACAGTGGAGGGCGAAACGTTCGCGGTCGAACCATTCACGGACGCACCGATCGTCTTGTCCGGAAAATTCTTCAGAGTACTTTGCGCTGCGTTCAAGTTGGAACGTTTAAGCACCGTCGTCGTCGCGTTGTCGACGGAGCGATTGCCGCCAGTGAGAGCTTGGCGGAACTCATCCAGCGACGTCATCAGCGCCCAGTTGAGCATGTTGCCGCTCCAATGGCCGCTGCAGACGGGACCTGTGCTGTTCACCGGTACGAAATAGCCTGCGCCGGTGTTGTTGTTGTAGTCATAACACTTGGCCGAATCGAAATAGCCAAGGTAGGTAGTGCTGGCCGAATAGCCACTGCTATCCGTATACGCGCCCACCGTGCCGGTGGGGTATTCCACCGATAGCGACAACATCAGGTTGGCCGGCACGTTGGAGGTGCTATACACCGGCGTATCGGCGAGCGTGGTGGCGGCAGACACGCCTGCACTCAGGGTCAGTGCCGTGATGCATGCCAGCAACCTGCAATGGAGACGAGCGTAGCGAAGGGACTTGAGCATGGCCGTTTTCGAGTTGAAGGTTGAGCAGTAGGCGGGCTGCGTTGGCGACGCCTAGCGCAGGATGGTTTGCACGTATGCGGTGGTGCCTTTGGGGCCGTCCACGCGCACTGTCAGGCGGAATGCCGCATTGGGGGAGGTATTGAAGGTGTTGCCATCCGAGCTCTGGTTGGACATGCTGCCGCTGGTGACCGTCGCTCCCGGCACGATGCAGGTGGAGGCGCTGGCAACACCAGCACTGGGGCAAAGCCGCTCCACCACATAAGAGATGGTGTTGCCGTTTGTGCTCGACACCGAGGCGTAGCCCGACGTCTTGTTCACCAGGATGTCCGGTATGTCGCCTGCAGAGCGCGTCGTAGCCGGTTGCGGTTCCGCGTAATAGCCAAGACTGGCGTTGTCATTGTTGCTGGTGGGTTGGCTGAACGTGATGTTCTGTTGCGCATTCACGTAGGCGCGCTCAGCTTCCTGTAACGCACTTTGACGGAAGGTAAGCGTGGTAGCGATGCTGTTGCTGGTATCCACCGAACGCATCAGCGCCATCGCTGCCAACAGCGATACGACCAGCACGATCACGGCCATCAGAGTGGAAATCATGCCTTGCTGCCGGAAGTGAGCATTCATATCGCGTCGGCCTAGTAGAACTGGGAAACCATGGCGTTGCGCACCGGGATGGTGGTTTCGTACACCTGGTAGCGAAACTGCGTGCTCGTGGTAATCGTGTATCGCACAGACGAGTCCAGGTCCTTGAACAAGGTGAGCGACGTGTTGCCGGTATAATCGGTCGAGCGTTCCGGCAGACGGCTTTGCGCCACGATCGCCACGCGAATTGCCTTGATCTGTCCCATCGCCGTGGCTGCGGCGGACGTTCCCGCCGTAAGCGTGCCGATCGCCCAGCTGCCGGTCGGCTGCACCCAGGTGAGGCTGCTCGAACTGCTGGTCTGGATGCCGTACAACGCTTTCATCATCACGATGCCATCGGCAATCGGCGTGACCGTAGCGGTCTGGTTGTTGACTTTCCGCTGCAGCAGATCCCACGACACCAGCGAGTTGGTGGACGCGTCGATGCCATACAACGTCAAGGCGGGCGAGGGACCGACGTCGAACACATTGGTGGCGGTTTGCAAGCCGGTGGTGGGGCTATTCGTCGTATCCAGCGCAAGAGTGGTGCTGGATACCTGCGTCGCCGTACCGCTGCTGCTGGCGGTGATGTGCGCCATGGCGCAGGTGCCATTGGACAGTGTGCCAACCAGGTAATCACCCGTAAGAATGCCTAGCGCGTTGCCTACGACCACGCTGCTGGCGGATGGCGTGCTGCTCACATTGATGTTGAACACTTGCAGCGCGGAATTGCCGCCAACTACACCGATCACGTCCGGTCCGGTGCTCCCACCGTAGGCGATGAGTACCGGCACCAGGCGCGTAGTGAGCGGCCAGCTTGACGACGTGAATGGCGAGGGCAGGGAAGCGGCCGGCAAGGTTTGTGTGCCGTTGGTGTAGGCCGTCACGGGACAGCCCCATAAACCATGGTTGTAACCCTGCACAATGCTTGAGCCCGCCGTGCGCAGCTGGCGTTCCAACGCATACAGTGCATAGCTGCCGTTCTGCTGTGCGTCGTTACCGGTGGTGGTGCTGCGCTTCTTGCCCTCATACACGGCAAACGCCGCCATGATGGCCAGCATGCAGATCATGCTGACCACCATGCCCACCAGCAGCTCAATCAATGAGAAACCACGCGGGCGCGCCATGGATGGCATGGTTTGCTCAGGTACCGATGGCGGTAACGGATACATACTTGTGCACGCTGTTGTCGGTGGGGGCTTGCCAGAAGACAGTCACCGTCACCTGGTATTCGGTATTGCCGGAGCTGGAGATGGATTGCGGCACGATGTTGATGCTCGGCGGGTTGGCTTTCACGCCGGGCAGGCAGTTGTAGACATGCCCTTGCGCCGTGCAATCCAGATCGTCGAGCCAGTTGGTATAACCGGTGCCGCCACTGCCGGCGCTGCCTTGGAAATTGGTCGATAGCGCGGACAGATCGGATGCCCACATCTGTGCAATCACGTGATCGGCCAGCATCGCTGCATTGATGCGATTGTTGGAGGCGCTGGTCATCTCGACCGCCGAGCCTTGCAGCGCGACCATGCCGAGAATGCCGATCGAGAAGATCAGAATGGCGATCAGGGCGTCGATCAGCACGATGCCTCGCTGCAGCGGGGCATGGCCGATCGGGCGCATCGAACGGTACCTGCCCTTCATGTGCCTACCCTTTGTGTGCATGTTCTTCATGGACACCCCATGACGTTTTTGCTCAATGTGAAAGCGGGATCGCACATGTTCACCATGCCACCCGGTGAGATCGTGGTAACGAGACGTCGACTGCTCGACTGCAGCGATGTCGCGGCGGCAGTGGCATCGATGCGCAGCACCGATGTGCTGCCGTAGGCAGTAGGGCGCCCGAGTGCGTCGAAGGTGACACCGGCAGGAACGCCGCCGCTGACGATGCTGCTGTAAGCGCTGGAGGTGGACGTGCTTGCGGCTACCTTGCTGGTTGCCGTGGTAGTGCCTACCTGCACCGTATTTGCGCTGGGCGAATTCCAGCTTTGGATGGTGTTGGTGGCAGTACTGCAATCCGTCGCTGCCAAAGCACTGACCGTGCTGGCCGGCAACTGGCACACCTGCCAGCTGGTGGCGGAGTTCAACTGAAAGCGTACGTAGCGCCCTTGCTGCGAGGCTTCGTTGCGCGCCAGGCGAAGACCGTTCTGGATTGACTCGGTCACCGTCCGGATGCGCGTGTTCATCGTCCATTGCTGATAGCTGGGAATGCCGAGCAGAACGAGAATGGCGAGGATGGTCACGGCGACCATCATCTCGATCAGGCTCACGCCGCGCTGGCCAGCCGCGGTCACTGGCAGACTCCCTTGTTGGTGACCCAGCAACTTGCGGGCACGGTGTACCAGCCATTGGCGTTGGAGGTGCCGCGGTTATTGCTCTGATCGATGGTGAAGCTGAAGTTGGCGAGGTTGGCCGAGGCGTTGCCGCTGGCCGTGACGGTGTATCCGGGATCGCCGCTGCTTAGCGTGGTGAGCGCACAGGTATAGGTGAAGTAATTGGACGTCGGCATCGCGGCACCACAGTTCGCCGAATTGCCGGCGCTCGCGTACTGGCGGTTGTCCTGATAGTACTGTTCCATTAGCACGCGCGTTGCACTCAAGCCGTTCTGCGCATCGGTCAGCTTGCCGCGAATGATGTAGTTGCTGTAAATCGGCAACGCGATCGCCGCGAGAATCGCGATGATCCCCACCACGATCATCAACTCGATCAACGTAAAACCAGCCGCATATCCGCAGCGCCTGCGTAATGTGCCCATGGACCGCCCCTGTACGGTATGGAACCTGCGCGAGGCTCCGGAAAATTGCATCGAAGAAGTGCCGACTGCGTTTGCATCATCCTTGTGAGTTGTCGGAACCATCCGTCCGTGTGCGAATGGTGCTGATGAAATGATCCGGATTTGCGCGCGCAGTGCCCATCGCAGGAAAGGACAAAGTTGCTGTCAGATAGGGACAGTGCGCAGTGATGTGACATGGCACCTGTCTGCGCGAAGCATGTGCGTGTCGTTGGTGACAGCTGAGTCGCACGTAGGTTGGGGTGCAAACCCCAACATCGCGATCTGGTCGAGATGGTGATGTTGGGGTTTGCACCCCAACCTACTTACTTTGCGGCGAATGATGCTTCCGGCCATCAAGTCCCTGCCATGGTTGCCGATAGCGTCTTCTCACCATCTTCACAATGCCTGATCTAATCGCAGACCAGGTTTGCATGAGCTTGGCGAGTGGCTTAACGTGTCGGCCCGAGTCGCTGGTTGCGACAAGGCACAAGAAATCAGCGTCTGATCAGGGGTGGCGTAAGGTAGATGATGCATATGGAAGCTCGCTGGACATCGCTACGCTCCGGGTTATTGGTCGCTATCTTGCTGATAGCCGTGCTGGCCAGCGGCTGCGCAAAGGTAAGTATCAAGCCGAAGACGGCCGCTACATCTGCCGCACCAGCGCCCGTGTCCGCGCCAGAGGAGAGCGTCTCCAACGGAGCGGAAGCGCCGAGGTTGTCGCTGTCGGCCATCGTCAATCATGACCTTCAGAATGGTCGTTATGCGGAAGGTGAGAAGGAGCTGCGGCGCTATCTGCAGGATCACCCCGGCGATCGCGCAGCGCAGTCTTTCCTGCGGCAATTGACGGAAGACCCGCAGAAAGTCTTGGGCGAAGCATCCACGGCGCACGTGGTACAGCCGGGCGAGTCGTATAGCACGCTGGCCGCCAAATACCTTGGCGACCCCAATATGTTTCTGGCGCTGGCGCGCTACAACGGTTCGACCGATCCGGCCCGCATCCTGGTGGGTTCCACGCTGAAGTTGCCGGCGAGCAGTTCGGCTGCGGCAACGGCACCGCCCGGGCAGCCTGCTGCAACAATCGCTCCGGCGCCTGCTGTTCCGGCAGAACCAGCGCCTGCTCCGGTGGTGCCGTCGACACAGCGTGCACAGCAATTGGAGAATCAGAGCCTCGCGTTATACAGGCAAGGGCACAAGGACAAGGCCGTCACCATCTTCGACCAGGCATTGGCGCTAAACCCGCAGCTGACATCCTCCGACCCCGACTTTGCGGCGCTGCGCAGGATATGGGTGGCGGACTCGCATCAGGAGGCGATGGTGTTGTATCTGGACCAGCATCTGGATCAGGCGATTGCCTTGTGGAATCGCATTCTGGTGGTTGACCCGAGTTATGAGCCGGCGATGGTTTATCGGGCGCGGGCGTTGGAGCTCAAGCAGCGCTTGCAGCAGTATTAGTAGGCTGGGGTGCAAACCCCAGCATCGCCATGCTTGTAACCATGTCATGTTGGGGTTTGCCCCCCAACCTACGAGGGATGATGCTCCTCTGACCCCGCCACCGGGATAATCTGCGTAGGGTGCAGCACCACTTCAGGCTTGGGCACATCGGAAACCACGGCAACTTTTTCTGGCGGCGTTCCCAACGCTTCTCCCATCAGGTTGAACGCTGCAAACAGCCGCCCCAACTCATCGCGGCGAACGATGCGGATGCGATGCTGGTAATCCCCGCGCGCCACCCGCAACAACGACGCGACCATCAGATCAAGTGCGCCGCGCAACCGGCGAAACAGCCAATAAGCCGTAAGCAGCACCGCTGCCAGTGTGGTCAGCAACACCAGGCCGATCACGCCCAGCGCCGTATTTTGCGCCGTGTGCAACGGCGCCTGGCTGACGCCGAGACGCAAACGCCCCACCGTCTTGGTCTGATACCGGATCGGCACGTCGAACACGAGCGCATTCTGCAAACCATGCGTGCCGGCCAGGCGGGCGTGATAGCTCTCGATGCCGTTGGTCCATTGCCGCGTGGCGACTGTCACCGCCGGCAAGGTTTGATCGTTTTCGCCGGCCTGCGTGCTGGCGAGGATTTTTCCGTCGCGATCGGCAATAGCCAGGTAGTCGAGCTGTTCGTTGCGCGCCATGTCCTGCACCAAGGCGCGTGTGGCGGCGCGATCGCCCATCACGATGTTTTCCGCGGCGCTGCGGGCGATCATCTGCCCCAGCGAGCCACCGAAATCCTCCGCCAGGCCGGTGACGGCCACATGCTGCACGCCGTAGATGGCCAACATGCCGAGCAGCAGCACGGCAACCACGGTGGCGCCCAGCGTGACCGCCCATTGCAGGCCGAGTGATTGCAGGCGAGGGTGGGGCAGCTCTTCCCGCGATCGCTCGTAGCTGCGGCGCGCCAATCGCAGATCGTCCACAACCTCTGCACCGGACTGGTAACGCGCCTCCGGCGCCGGTGCCATCAACGTGCGAATGATGTCGATCAGGATCGGTGGCGTGCCCGGGTCGTGCGGCTTGATGGGCGGTTCGGGCAAGCGTTGCCGCTGCCGTATAAACCGCTCCACGTCGCCGGCATACGTCCATGGCAGCCGGCCGGTCACCAACCAGAACAGCACCACGCCCAGCGAGAACAGATCGCTGCGTGCATCCGCGCGTTCACCACGCAGGCGCTCGGGCGACATATAGGTGGGCGTCCCACCGATCTTGCCCTGCATCGCCGTCGACGACTTGGTGCGCGTGGCGCGTTCGGCGATGCCGAAATCCGCGATCTTCGCGTGCCAGCCATCCAGCAACATGATGTTGTCGGGTTTGATGTCGTGATGGATCACGCCTTGTGAGTGCGCGTAGTGCAGGGCGCTTGCAAGTTGCGTAGCCAGCTCGAGCAGTGCCGAGGCGGATGGCATGCCATGTGTCGCCACATGGGAACTAAGCGTTTCGCCCGACAGGCGTTCCATTGCGATGTACGGGCGCCCGTCCTCCGTTTCACCCGTATCGAAAAGAGTGACGATATGCGGATGCGTAAGATGTCCGGCGGCACGCGCTTCCACCAGAAAGCGCTGGCGATAGTCAGGATCTTCGGCGAAGTTGTCGTGCAGGCATTTGATCGCGACCTGGCGCTGGATCTCCGGATCGAAGCCGGCGTACACGATCGACATGGCTCCCTGGCCGAGGATGCCGTCGATGCGATAGCGCCCAATCGTGGGGGGGATGGCCTGGCTCATGCCGGCTTCGGTCAGAGAATCCACCAAGTGAGGCCGGCCAACACCAGTAACCCTAGCAGTGCTGCCGCGGCGTAGCCGAAAAGCTGTCCTTTGGGCTTGTGGTGCTCATGTGTGAGAAAGCTGAATTCCGCTTGGCCGAAACGTACTCGGTCCGCGTGTACCAGCACGGTCTCGTGGATGCGCTTGTCGTTGACGAAGGTGCCGTTGGTGGAAAGCGTATTCATCAGCACATAGTGGCCGTGCTGGTTGACGATCCATGCATGCGTGGCTGACACACTCGGATCATTGATCACGATGTCGTTGTCGACCCGGCGACCGATCGTCTGCCGGCCTTGGCGCAAGGTATAGCGTTGCCCTTTGAGTGGCCCTTGGGTGCCTTCCAGCACCGGTTCGCGCGAGGTGGCACGGCCATCCGATGCGGGCGTATCGTCCAGCGCCAACTGCTGTATTTCCGCAGCGGACAGCAGCTGCGTGCCCTGCGGGCCTGCGCGAAGCTTGCCGGCCTTGGTGGGCTGCGGCTGGCCAGTATTCATAGACATTCCAGATCCCCTGTTGCAGGGGAAACTATATCGAAATCATGGAGGGTTGCGACAAGCCCGTTCTCGCACAGGTGAGCGGTGTGTCGCTGTTTGCCATCGAGGCTTGCATGGAAATCATCGAATGCCGCGCCTTGCCGGTTCCTAGGCGGCACGACGCGACATCCGATGACGGCGAGAAAATACCCGAATGCAGCCTGTGCACTTAAGAGCTGCAAGGGCCCAATGACTGTCGGTTTGGGCCATGCTGATGAAATAAAAACGTGCACCACCGCACAGTTCAGTAAGCAAGACTTGCGCCTGGCTGAATGTTTTCGTCGGATATTGCGTTGGCTCGCATGCAAGACATGCCGCGCGCCGAAACAGGCATGGTTCTTCGGCCGTATCTGAAGCGAATTCACCGAAAATAAACATCCGAACCGCTGGTATATAAACGGTGAAACGCGGTAGCTTTCTTCCTCTCCCCCAGCATCGCGGCAGGGGAGTTCAATCAGGTAATGGGAAACGTGTATGCCCAATCGCATCAAGCCCACCATGACCGTCTATCCATGCCACTCTCGTTCGCAGCCGGTCGGCTCGTCCGACACGCCAAAGGTGTGGGTGACCTGGGAAGCCATCGAGCGTGAGCATTTCAACCCGAACGGTTCGCTCGTCGCCGATTTCTCCCATCCGATCGAAGTCGATCCCTCGCTGGTGAAAGACCATCGCTACATGCCGGATGAGGTCACCTGAAGTGGGTGACCGCGCGTTATGCCTGAATGCAAATCCTGATTTATCGCTGACGTTTTTTCATTCCGGCAAGACGCGACGTTCACGTTAATGCTGTTTCAAAGCGAGTCGTCATTCCGGCGAAAAAATGCCTCGCGGCAGTTCCCATCAGCGGGACATTTTCCAGCCTTGGAACGCTTGAGGGTGCGCGAACGTAACGCCTTGAATTGACGAGGCAGTACATTTCCACATCGCTGGGTACTTGTAATCCCTTTCCGACTATCGGTACATTTCGCACCCTGCGGTGGGTAGGATTTCCCGCGTCTCGCTACATGGGTACCTACAATGGCGCCTTTGTCACCGCATTGCTGCATCTACGCAGGCCCTATCAAGGATGATGACGATGACCCAACAGGAAGCTAATGTCGCCGCGTTTTTAAGGCTTATCCGCTTTGCGGAGCACCATAGCGACAGCGATGACGTGTATTTCCTGCTGTACGGCGGCAAGCAGCGCTTCGCCGATACCAGCAAACACCCGAACCGCGAGATTGAAGCGTGGGGGAAGAAGTCCACGGCAGCCGGTGCGTATCAGATCCTTTATCTGACCTGGGACGACGCCAGGAAAAAAGGCATCGTGACCGATTTTTCCAAGGCATCCCAAGACAAGCTGGCCATCGAAAAACTGCGCAGCCGCCATGCCTTGGGATATGTCCAGCAAGGCGATATCGATCATGCTATTCCACTCCTGCGCAACGAATGGACGTCGCTGCCGGGTGCCAAGCAATCGAAAATGACCATGGACGAGGCGCGTACGCTGTTTGCCAAATACCTCAGCGAAGGAGCCGGCAAACCATGAAGCTGCGATTCTCGCCGGTGCTGCTTGCCGCCATGCTGGTCGTTTCCTGCGTACAGGCCGGTCCTCAGCCTGCGGCGCCCAAACGAAGTACAGGTATCGGCCATCTGGCCTGCGGCGGTTCCAGCTTGACGGCCGAAACGGTCTATCTCGACGTGCCTGACCAGGAAATGCAGAGACCTTCTCAGCGCATCACGCTGCGCCGGCCCGGGTCGAATGTTTCTATCGTGCTGCCCCACGATGGTCGTCTATTTCGCCAGCCGTTCCTGAAAAATACGCCTGTGCTGGATGCGGTCGTGAGCGGCTGGACATGCCTGACGGCTGCTGATGGCAAGGCATACATCTATGTTTCTTATACCTGCATGGAAAGCGACTTGCGTCCCGATTGTGCGGGCACGTCGCGCGAATGGATGCGTCTGTTCGATCCGCAAGGCAAGGAACTCAATGCAGGGTTTCCACGGGATGCAGGGCCACGCACATCAGCGCTCATGAAGCGGCTCGGCCTGGGGCGCTACGAGGATGAAGGCGTGTCATTACAGGGCATCGATGATTCGGCCAACCCATGATGGATGATGGCGTCGCACCGGTGCGCTTTGATCATGGGAAACTTGCGATCAATCAACGAGTTCGTTACGGAAGGCAGGCCGTTGCTTCACATGGGTTCACCAAATTTTCACGCGTGAAATTGGCGTTGCTACTCGGCCCGATTAAGCATAAATTTAGGCGGGTAACAGGGATCTTTTCTCTCGCGTCATCACACGTAATCTTGCGGCGGTTGTGGCGCGTCTATTTTCGTTGCGTAGGCCCACGGGGGAGGGCCGCCAAGCCGCTTTGTTTCACCTTTGAGGTCGGTTGCAAAGTTTGCTCCGTCGGGTGACGCACGTCTGTCATATGGCTGTAAACCGCTTTACCCGGCGGCTGGATTCGAATATTGCGGTTCCACAGTAGTTTTGATCCTTATTCCAAGGAGACGTCGTATGGCCAAGCAGAGCAGTCAGAAATTCATTGCGCGAAATCGCGCACCTCGTGTGCAAATCGAATACGACGTCGAGGTTTATGGCGCACAGAAGAAGGTGCAGGTGCCTTTCGTGATGGGCGTCATGTCGGACCTTTCCGGCACCAATAACGCCGAACTGCCGGCGATCGAAGAGCGCAAGGCGCTGGAAATCGACGTGGACAACTTCGATACCCGCCTGCAGGCGATGAAGCCGCGCGTGAGCTTCGCGGTGCCTAACACCTTGACTGGCGAAGGCAATCTCAGCGTCGACATTACCTTCGAAAGCATGGACGACTTTTCGCCCACCGCCGTGGCGCGCAAGGTGGGGGCGGTGGCCAAGCTGCTCGAAGCCCGCACCCAGCTCGCCAATCTCGGCACCTATCTGGATGGCAAGGCCGGCGCGGAAAAGCTGATCGCGCAGGCCATCAACGATCCAGCCTTGCTGCAATCGCTGGCCTCCGCACCCAAGCCGGAAGGGGAGTAAGCAACCATGGCAACCGAGAAACTGGCCGAACAAGGCGGCGCAGCACAAACCGTCGAAGCCGGCGACTTTGCTGCACTGCTGAGCAAAGAGTTCAAGCCCAAGAGTGACCGCGCGCGCGAGGAAGTGGAATCCGCCGTCCGCACGCTGGCCGAGCAGGTGTTGAACAAGGCGGACATCGTTTCCGATGACGTCACCCAGACCATCAACGCCTATATCGCCGAGCTGGATCGCAAGATCAGCGAGCAGCTCAACCTGGTCATGCATCACCCGGATTTCCAAAAGCTGGAAAGCGCCTGGCGTGGCCTGCATTACCTGGTCAACAACACGGAGACGGATCAGCTGTTGAAGATCCGCGTGTTCAACGTCTCCAAGAAGGAACTGGGCAAGACGCTGAAGCGCTACAAAGGCACGGCGTGGGACCAGAGCCCGATCTTCAAGAAAGTCTACGAAGAGGAATACGGCCAGCTCGGTGGCGAACCGTATGGCTGCCTGGTCGGGGACTACTATTTCGATCACAGCCCGCAGGACGTTGAAATGCTGTCCGGTATTGCCCAGGTGGCCGCCGCGGCGCATGCGCCGTTCATCAGCGCTGCCAATTCCACCCTGATGGGCATGGACAACTGGAACGAGCTGGCCAACCCGCGCGATCTGGCGAAGATTTTTTCCACGCCCGATTACGCCTCCTGGCGTTCGCTGCGCGAATCGGATGACGCCAAGTACCTCGGTCTGACCATGCCGCGCACGCTGGCGCGCCTGCCGTACGGTGCCAAGACCAACCCGGTGGATGAGTTCGATTTCGAGGAAGACACCGCCGGCGCCGATTCGTCCAAGTACACCTGGCAGAACGCTGCCTATGCCATGGCGGTGAACATCAACCGCTCGTTCAAGGAATACGGCTGGTGCTCGCGCATTCGCGGTATCGAATCCGGCGGCGCGGTGGAAGGCTTGCCGGTGCACACCTTCCCGACCGATGACGGCGGCGTGGACATGAAATGCCCGACCGAAATCGCCATCACCGACCGCCGTTCGGCGGAACTGGACAAGATGGGCCTGATGCCGCTGGTCCATCGCAAGAATTCCGACATGGCCGCTTTCATCAGCGCGCAATCGCTGGCCAAGCCGGAGGAATACGACAACCCCGACGCCACCGCCAACGCGGCACTCGCTGCCCGCTTGCCATACATGTTCGCCTGCTGCCGCTTCGCGCATTACTTGAAGTGCATCGTGCGCGACAAGATTGGCTCGTTCAGCACCCGCGAGTCGGTGGAGAAATGGCTTGCCAACTGGATCAGCCAGTACATCGATGGCGATCCGGAGAATTCCAGCGAAGAAACCAAGGCGCGCAAACCGCTGTCGGCAGCGGAAGTCGTGGTTGAAGAGGTGGAAGGCGCGCCCGGTTATTACAGTTCCAAGTTTTACCTCAAGCCGCATTACCAGCTTGAGGGTTTGACCGTGTCGTTGCGCCTGGTCTCGCGTCTGCCGTCGGCGGCGAAGGCTTGAATCAGGAAGTAGTGCTGTAAAAGGAGCCGCCAGTTTGGCGGTAGCCATCATCAATCTGGTAACCGAGGAGAGGTTTCATGGCATTCGACATGCATATCAAGTTCGAAGGCGGCAGTGTTCAGGTCAAGGGTGCTTCCAATCACAAGAAGCACAAGGGCGAAGTGCCGATCCTGGCCTGGTCGTGGGGTGTGAGCAACTCGGGTGACCTGCACTCCGGCGCAGGCTCCGCCAGCGGCGGTAAGGCTCACGTGCAGGATATTTCGATCACCAAGTACGTGGACGGTTGCTCCAATGCTCTGATGCAGGCCTGCTGCACCGGCGCACGCGTAGAAAAGGCCACGGTGTACGTGACCAACGCTACCGGCGAGCAGACCGACTTCCTCACCATCGAGTTGAGCGAAGGCGTGCTGATCACCTCCGTGTCCACCGGCGGCAGCGGTGGCGAAGATCGTCTCACCGAAAACGTCACGCTGCACTTCGGCAAGTTCAAGTACTCCTTCCAGCCGCAGGACGACAAGGGCGGCAAGGATGGCGGTACGAAGGACTTCACCTTCGACATGCAGCAGGTCGCCAAGGGTTGAGCCTGATCCGGCTTTTGCACTGATCTTGGTGACAACTGCCGGAGGTTTTGCCGGCGAAGTTTGGCATTGCGCGCAACAATCTGTTCGGGCAATGCCAATTCATTCGCCATGACGACGGTTATCCAAGGGGGCGTCATTCCCGCGAACGCGGGAATCCATTTTCAAGGATGCATCCGAGCAAGATGGATGCCCGCTTGCGCGGGCATGACCGCCCTGAGGGGACGCGTATGTCATGGCAACCCAATCCCTCTCCTGTACGCAGGAGAGGGAATGTGGTGTGCGCCCGGCTAAATCACGGTCCTTCCGGAATGCAGGGCTTAGGACATGACTCCCGAAAACATGCTGAAAGAAGGCCGCCTCGACGAGGCGTTGCAGGGCTTGACCGCCCAGGTGCGCGGCAATCCGGCCGATGCCAAGGCAAGAGTGTTTCTGTTTCAGCTGCTGTCGCTGCTGGGGCAGTGGGAGCGTGCACAAACGCAGCTGAAAGTAAGTGGCGAACTGGATGCGGGCAATACGCTGATGGTGGGCGCCTACAGTCGCGCCTTGCAGGGTGAACTGGAACGCCATGCCGTCATCAGCGGCGTGCGTCCGCCGGTGGTGATCGGCGAGCCGGCGCAATGGCTGGCCTTGCTGCTGCAATCGCTGAAGCTGATCGGCGAAGAACGCTACGAGCAAGCCCTGCTGTTGCGCGATCAAGCTTTTGAAGCCGCTGATGCCGTAAGCGGCACGATCGACGATGAACGGTTCGAGTGGATCGCTGATGCCGATCCGCGCTTCGGTCCGTGCCTGGAAGTGATCGTCAACGGTGGTTATTCGTGGGTGCCGTTTGCGCGCATCCGCGAGCTGAAATTCGAAGCGCCGACCGATCTGCGCGACAAAGTGTGGTCGCCGGTACAGATCACCTGGAACAACGGCGGCGAAGCGATCGGCTTTGTGCCGTGCCGCTATCCCAATTCGGAACGCGCCCAGGACAGCGACGTCGTGTTGGCGCGCAAGACCGAGTGGATCGATCTGGGCAACGACTGCCTTGTGGGTTCCGGCCAGCGCATGCTGGCGACGGATGCCGGCGAATATCCGCTGCTGGATATCCGCACCATCACGTTTGACACGTGATATTAGAGCCTGTCTAGGGTCTCGGCGTGGCCCGCGCCGGGACTGTTTGCCTGACGGGCAAGGAGGAACGAAGGCGTGTATGTCGATACACAACTGAGTGAGGACGCAGTCCGGCGGGCAAACAGCCCCGGCCCGAAGGGTTGCCACGGTGCGGCCGCCATGCGGCAGCGCGCGGCTTGGCTTGCCAGCCAGGCAAGCGCTGCGCCACGCACTACCACCTGGCGGCCGCACCGTGGCAACGCGGGCTACGCCGAGACCCTAGACAGGCTCTTATGGCCGAGCTGACTACCCAGGAACGCCTGCAGCCATCGCTGCTGGATCGGCTGGCCGATGATGAACCGGCAAAGGCCGAAGAAAGCCGTGAGAAACGCGTGATTTCCGCGACGCGCCTGCGCGATTGCGTAGCGCGCGATATTTCCTGGCTGCTCAATTGCGTAAATCTCGGCCTCGACGACGATCTGGCCGATTACCCGGACGTGGCGCGCTCGGTCGTCAATTTCGGCATTCCCGATCTCACCGGTGTGGCGGTCGCTGGCGTCGATGCCAAAGTGCTGCAACGGAAGATCCGCGAAGCCATTCTCGCGTTCGAGCCACGGCTTACCCCGAACACGTTGCGCGTGATCATCAATGCCGATCTCAAGCGCATGGATCGCCAATCGCTCACGTTCAACATCGAGTCGGAGATGTGGGCGCAGCCGATTCCGCTGAATCTCTATCTCAAGACCGAAGTGGACCTGGAAACAGGCAAGTTCAATGTTTCGGAGAGCTTCGGCTAATGGACCCCAGACTGCTGCGCTACTACAACCGCGAGCTGCAACACGTCAGGGAAATGGGCGCGGAATTCGCGCGCGAATACCCCAAGATTGCCGGTCGCCTCGGCATGGAAGGTTTCGAGTGCGCCGATCCTTACGTTGAACGCCTGCTGGAAGGTTTTGCCTTCCTTGCAGCGCGCATCCAGCTGAAGCTCGATGCGCAGTATCCGGTGTTCACGCAACACCTGATGGAAATGATCTACCCGCACTACCTGTCACCCATCCCATCGATGGCGGTCGTGCAGCTGAATCCCGACACGAAAGAAAGTGCGCTGGCCACCGGCTACACCGTCGCGCGCAACACCGCGCTGCGCAGCCTGATCTCCAACGACGATCGCACCGCCTGCGAATACCGCACCGCGCACGACGTCACCCTGTGGCCGCTGGAACTGGTCGAAGCCAAGTACTTTGAAACACCGGCCGCCATTGCGGCTGCCAGCGTGCCGATTCCAGCCGGCAAGACCGTGCGTGCCGGCCTGCGCTTGAAATTCGTCATCACCGCTGGCGCCCAAGCCAATATGCTGGCAATGGACGAGCTGCCGGTCTTCATTGCGGGCGCCGACGAATTGCCCAAGCGCCTGTATGAGCAATTGCTGGGCAACGCACAAGGCTTCGTGGTGCGCATGCCGAGCCCGAGCGGCATGCTGGTCGAACACTTCGATGCATCGGCCATTCGCGACAAGGGCTTTGCGGACAACGAGGCCTTGCTACCGTATTCCGATCGTTCCTTTAGCGGTTATCGCCTGCTGCAGGAATATTTCGCCTGTCCTGAGCGCTTCTTGTTCGCCGTGTTCACCGGTTTGAAACAGGTGCTCGCGCGTTCGCAGGCCACCGAGTTCGATCTCACCGTCTTCTTCGACCGCAGCGTCGCCCGGTTGCACAACGCTGTCGACACCAGCAATTTCCGGCTGTTCTGCACGCCGGCCATCAACCTGTTCCCACGTCGCGCCGATCGTATCCATCTGCAGCAAGGCAGAACCGAATACCACGTGCTCGCCGACCGCACGCGGCCGATGGATTTTGAAGTGCACAGCATGAGCCAGGTGGAAGGCTTCGGTGATAAGGCGGAACCTGAGCAGCGCTTTCAGCCGTTCTACGGATGCGATGAACGTGTCTGGCACAGCGGCAGTGCGGCCTTCTATACCATGCGCCGCGAACCACGCCTGCTATCCGCGCGGCAGAAACTGCATGGCGCGCGTTCTAGCTACGTGGGCAGTGAAATATTCATCTCGTTGGTGGACGCCAACGATGCGCCGTATTCCACCAATTTGCGGCAGATCGGCATGATGTTGATGTGCACCAACCGCGATCTGCCATTGCAGATGCCGGTGGGCAAGTCGCGTACTGATTTCACGTTGGAAACCGGCGCACCGATCACGTCCATCCGCTGCGTAGCCGGCCCGACCAAGCCGCGCGCGCCCACCGCGAATGGTGAAACCGCATGGCGTCTGCTCAGCCATCTGCAACTCAACTACGTCTCGTTGCTGGGCGAAAGCGGTGAAGAGGGCGCAGCAGCTCTACGCGAAATGTTGACCTTGTACTGCGATGAGTTCGATGCCAGCGCCCGCCGCCAGATCGAAGGCGTCAAGGCGGTGGCCTGCCAACCCGTGGTCAGGCGTATTCCGGTGCCGGGACCGATCGCCTTCGGGCGCGGCCTGGAAATCACATTGACGTGCGATGACGGCGCATTTGAAGGAACGGGGGCCTTTCTGCTCGGTTCGGTGATGCGGCATTTCTTTGCGCGCTACGTCTCGGTGAACTCCTTCACCGAAACCGTGCTGCGTACCCTGGAACGCAACGAGGTGGCTCGATGGCCGGCCCGACTCGGCAAACGCCAGATCCTGTAGCGCTGGAAAACGCGCTGCGCGATCAGCCGGAAGCCTTCGAATTTTTCGAAGCGCTGCGCTGGCTCGAATGCGCGCATCCCGACCGCCCGCGCTTCGGACGTTCCACCAAGCCGGCGGAAGATCCCGTGCGCCTGTGCCAGACCCCGTCACTGGCGTTTGCGCCGCGCACCGTGGATCGCTTCGAGCAGCGGGCCGATGGCAAGCCGCCACGCATGTATGGCCTGTTCTTCGGTCTGTTCGGTCCTAATGCACCGTTGCCGCTGCATCTGACCGAATACGCCCTGGACCGCAAGCTCAACTCGCGCGATAGCACCTTCATCGCGTTCGCGGACATCTTTCATCACCGCATGTTGAGTCTGTTCTATCGCGTGTGGGCCGACGCGCAGCCGACCATCCAGCTCGATCGCCCCGGAGAGGACCGTTTCAGTCTTTACATGGGCGCGCTGGTGGGCTTGTCCACGGCCAACCTGCAAGGCCGCGACGCCTTGCCGGACCGCTACAAGCATTTCTTCGCAGGACGCCTGCTGGCGCAGGCACGCAATGCGGAAGGCTTGAAACATCTACTGGAACATTTTTTTGGTGTTCCGGTGAGCGTGATCGAGTTCACCACCGAGTGGATGCGTTTGCCGAGTTCGGCGCACCTGCGCCTGGGGCACTCCCGCGATGTGGCGTGCCTCGGTTCCACCGCGGTGATCGGCGAATACGTGTGGGGCGCGCAGCAACGTTTCCGCCTGCGGCTGGGACCGCTGACGAGATCGCAGTTCAACAACTTCCTGCCGGGCGGCGAAGCACTGCGCCAGCTGGTCGCGGCAGTGAAAACCTATGTGGGCGAAGAAAAAGCGTGGGACGTGCAACTCGTGCTCAAGGGCGATGAGGTGCCGACCACGCGGATGGGGCAGAGCGGGCGGATGGGGCTGACCACGTGGTTGGGGCAGCAACAACGCAAAGCGGATAACGATGATGTGGTGTTGAGGCCGGTGGGGTAGGGCGACTCCCCATCGTGGAACAAATGGCTCGTTTGTCGAAAGGAAATTGGCATGTCAGAAACGACCAAAGTGGATTTATATCGATCCTGTCGGATTGAGCAATTTCCGCATGGGCTCATGCGTGATGAGCAGCCTGTGCCTGGCGTTCTTTACCCGGATTTCTATCCAAAGACGCTGAAGAGTGGTGACGTTCGCAACGCCGACGTGGACTTGAAAACCAAGGAAGGCGTTGAATGGGTGATGCCTGGAGGTGGCACGTCTCTGTTTGACCGGGCTGCCGTTTTCACCGCGCCAGGCTGGTTGTCTTTCGAGATACCGGATAGCACCCCCATTCCTGATTCGCTCGTTGTCAAAAATACTGGTTACAACAAGCGGTTCAAGGCCACACACTATCAGATAGAGGCCAAGGAAATGATGACCAAGGAGGCCATGAAGGGAGCCTTGGATAATTTTGCGCGCAACGCGATTGCACGGTCGGTTGAGCTTTCCCGGGCGTAACGAGTTAGTGGAGTAGCAATATGCCTCAGATAAGCGGTTCGACGTTGATGATGGCGATTCAAGCTGTCGATGCAAAGATTCATCAGATCACAGAGCAATTGGAGACAGATGACAGCCCCGAAGCGGGTGATCTGGAGTTGCTGCTGTTGAGCTACGAGAAAGCTGCACAGGAATTGCGGACTGGATATGAGGAAGCACAGCGGACGATCAGTAATCTTCCGCCGTACCAGAAACTCGTTCGTCCGTAAGTATGCGTAAGTGAAAACGATCAATTAAGGGGCGATAGCGTCATGGCAGAAATCAGTCGCAGTGCACTGTTCGGCAAGCTCAACAAATTAGCCTACCGCGGCATCGAAAGCGCCACGGTGTTCTGCAAGCTTCGTGGGAACCCCTACGTCGAGCTGGTGCATTGGATTCACCAGATCCTGCAATTGCAGGACTCGGATCTGCACCGCATCGTCAAGCAGTTCAACCTCAATCCTTCCAATCTGGCGCGCGACGTCACCGATGCGTTGGATCGCCTGCCGCGCGGCTCCAGCAGCATTTCCGATCTCTCCAGCGACGTCGAGGAAGCCGTTGAGCGCGCCTGGGTGTTCGCCACGCTGATGTTCGGCGAAGCGCAGGTTCGCAGCGGCTACCTCATCTTCGGCGCGATGCGTACACGCAACCTGCGCAACACGCTGCTCAACATCTCCAAGGAATTCGAGAAGGTCAAGTCCGAAACCCTGGCGGAGAAATTCGCCGAGGTGGTCAGCGGTTCGCCTGAAGATGGTCAAAGCGCCAACGATGGTTTCCGCCTCGGCAGTGCCGCCGCACCGGGCGAAGCCAGTGGCGCGATTCCGCCGGCGCAAATGGGCAAGCAGGAGGCCTTGCGCCAGTTCACCGTCGATCTGACGGAGCAGGCCCGCAACGGCAAGATCGATCCCATCGTTGGCCGTGACGAAGAAATCCGCCAGGTGGTCGATATTCTGATGCGCCGCCGTCAGAACAACCCGATGCTGGTTGGTGAAGCCGGTGTGGGCAAGACCGCGGTGGTAGAAGGTTTTGCATTGCGTATTGCTGCTGGCGACGTACCGCCGCAATTGAAGGACGTGGAACTGCGCACGCTCGACGTCGGCCTGCTGCAAGCCGGCGCAAGCATGAAAGGCGAGTTCGAAAACCGCCTGCGCCAGGTGATCGAAGAAGTGCAGTCCTCTCCCAAGCCGATCATTCTTTTCATCGACGAGGCGCACACGCTGGTCGGTGCCGGTGGTGCCGCCGGTACCGGCGACGCGGCCAACCTGCTCAAACCTGCATTGGCGCGCGGCAACTTGCGCACGGTCGGCGCCACCACCTGGGCCGAATACAAAAAGCACATCGAGAAAGACCCCGCGCTCACCCGTCGCTTCCAGACCGTGCAAGTGGACGAGCCCAGTGAAGAAAAGGGCATCCTGATGATGCGCGGCGTCGCCAGCGTGATGGAGAAGCACCATCGCGTGCAGATTCTCGACGAAGCGCTGGAGGCCGCGGTAAAGCTCTCGCATCGCTATATTCCTGCACGCCAGTTGCCGGACAAGGCGGTAAGCCTGCTGGATACCGCTTGCGCGCGCGTCGCCATCAGCCAGCACGCCGTGCCACCGGAAGTCGACGACACGCGCAAACGCATCCAGGCGCTGGAAACGGAGCTGGGGATCATTGCCCGCGAGAAAACCGTCGGCGTGAACGTGGCTGAACGCGAAACCGTCGCCAACGAAAAACTCGCCGAGCAAAAAGCACGGTTGGAAAAACTCGAAGCCAATTGGCAGGCCGAGAAAGCACTGGTCGAAAAAATCCTTGCCATCCGCGCCAAGCTGCGTGGCGATCATTCACCCGTGGAAGGCACCGGCAGCAAGCTGGAAAAAGCAGTGGAGGCCGAAGCGGTAGCCGAGAACGTATCGCCTGAACTCAGCGACGCCGAACGCGCCGGCTTGCTTGAGGAACTGCATGGATTGCAGACACAGCTCGCCGAGCTGCAAGGCGAACATCCGTTGATTCTTCCCACGGTCGACTACACCGCAGTAGGGTCCGTGGTGGCGGATTGGACTGGTATTCCCGTCGGCCGTATGGTCAAGAGCGAATTGGAAACGGTCATGAATCTGGCCAAGCTCATGAGCCAGCGCGTGATCGGCCAGAACCACGCCATGGAAATGATCGCCAAGCGCATCCAGACCTCGCGCGCTGGTCTCGACAATCCCAACAAGCCGATCGGCGTCTTCATGCTCGCCGGTACTTCCGGCGTCGGCAAAACCGAAACCGCATTGGCATTGGCTGAAGCGCTCTACGGTGGCGAACAAAATCTCATCACGATCAACATGAGCGAATTCCAGGAAGCGCACACCGTTTCCACGCTGAAAGGCGCACCTCCCGGCTACGTCGGTTATGGCGAAGGTGGTGTACTCACCGAGGCCGTACGCCGCAAACCCTATAGCGTGGTGCTGTTGGACGAAGTGGAGAAGGCACATCCCGACGTCCACGAAATCTTCTTCCAGGTCTTCGACAAGGGCGTGATGGAAGACGGTGAAGGCCGCCAGATCGATTTCAAGAACACCCTGATCCTGCTCACCACCAATGCCGGCACCGACCTGATCGCCAGCCTGTGCAAGGACCCGGACCTGATGCCCGATCCGGATGGGATGGCCAAGGCACTGCGCGAACCGCTACTGAAAATCTTCCCACCTGCATTGCTGGGTCGCCTGGTGACGATTCCGTATTACCCGTTGAGCGAGCAGATGCTGGGCGAGATCGTGAAGCTGCAGCTTGGCCGCATCAAGAAGCGTATCGAGGCACGCTACAAGATTCCGTTCGAGTACAACGAGGACGTGGTGAAGCTGGTGGTGAGCCGCTGCACCGAGAGCGAGTCGGGCGGGCGCATGATCGATGCGATTTTGACCAATTCGATGCTACCTGATATCAGCCGCGAGTTCTTGTTGCGCATGATCGATGGAGCATCTGTAACGCGCACCCAGGTGGGTGTGAAAGACGGAGATTTTTCTTACGCGTTTGAGTAAACGGCTATTCGAATTTGCTCTTAACTTTCGAGGAGTCTGCCATGCCTTTGGCACAAGGAATGACGAGAGGGGTGGGGTTGGCGACCATGAATGGAGCGTCGATTCCTGAGTTGGGCCTAGCTCCGAATATTGCATTGGACGTAAATGACGACATCCATTTTGGCATCAACGTGCCAGGTGCGGGCCATGCCTTGTATGCGGACTTGAACGCTGCGGTTCAATTGGAACAGGACTTGATCGGTTTGGGACCACGCACCATTGACATCAAACGTCGAGGTGGCCGGACAGCCGAGGACGACTGGAAAATCTTCCAAGGTCAAGCACGTGCGCGGCCGCAAACCGGAATGACCGGAGCAAGTTATGCCAGGTTCAATCAGTTGCCGATAAAGAGCACACATTTTCCTGCAGGCGCCCATATCAGCAATGTGGACAAGGCGGGTCAGCCAAAAAATTATTCAAGGGGGGCAACAGGTACCAAGGCCGATGCAGGAGGCCTTGAAATGGGTACCCGGTGGTCGAAGACAGCCCTGGAAAGCGCGCTTGCGCGCCCGACCGGACGTATTCATTTCCACCTCACTGGCATGGGCGATCTGGCAGGCCCGCTTGGCAAGACCGGCGGGTTTTCCCACAACGTCACGAGCAGGGAGTTGCGTTACGTAAGGCGCTTCTGGTTGCGGTTCCAGGACAAGGTTACCTTTTACAACGGTTATACCGCGGGGCTGGCACCGGTCATGGTGCTGCCGCCGTGGATTGCCGCCTGGCAAGCGGATACGCCGCGATGTGCCCGTTGCAATGAAGAATTCAGCCGGGCATTTCCGGTGCGATGGCGACACCATTGCAGACTTTGCGGCTCTTGCGTTTGCGATGACTGTTCGCCGGATCGGGTTCGCCTCAGATACCCGGTCCAACGGCCGGGCGATGCGAGAGAAGCTGGCGCGGTGCGTGTCTGTCACCAGTGTTATGTAGCTTTCAATCGTGGAGCGCCATCGACATTTTGACCGTTGCATGCCGGCATCGACGTGCTCCGGATGGGCGTATTTCTTGTCTTGAAAGCCGATATGTCGCCAGGGAATAGGGAATAGGGAATAGCGAGATGGCAACGTTTACGGAAAACTTCAACTATCGCGAAGATCTCGTTTGCGGCATAACGGGACAATGCGATGTTTATGTCGATCGCTTCATCAACGACAAGTCGACCGGGGATGGTGAAGGCGATCCGCGTTCCACCGGCGAGCGCGCCGAGCATTGGGCGCGGGTGACACAGAAGAGCAAGATGTTCATCCATGCCTTCAATGATCCCATCACCCACACGGATTTTTCGGAGCAGGTTTTACAGGTTCCCGTATCTTCCGATTTGGACGTAAGCGCCTACCAGCAAGCATTACAGCGCCATCCGAAGTTTGCGCCACAGAACACCAAGATGGCATCCATGAGGTCGCTGGCAAAAGGCGACGAGCTTGCTTCGGGGCTTTCCAAGGCTGACCTCGATCCGAAAAAGCTTGCCGATCTGGAAGGACTGCTTGCCGTGCGGCGTGCATGCAAGTTCGGTATCGAAGATGCGGTATCCCGCAAGGGTTGCAAAGTCCACTACATCCTGGACGGCATCGTCATTGCGGACGTGGTGTCGAAGAAGACATTTCCGCTGAGTTCCGGTGGCACCGGTGTTCCCATTACGACGTCCGAGCTGCGATTTCTCTTCCGTGAATGGAGCCGGTTCCGTCATACCGGAAGAGTCATTTTCTATCGCGATTTCAACGAAACCGGGACGCCTTGGTCAAGCGAAGCACTGCAGGGATGGGCCGCATATGCCATGCACTTGCTGGAGAAGAGGCATGCAGACGATGCGAATCTCAACGCAGCCAAGGCATGTTGGAGCGGGCATGATTGGAAAGGTGTTATCGGCGTTTTTCACAACATTGCACTGCGATGAGTAGAAGGAGAGGGGCGTGAAAGTTGGTCTCGCAAGGCGTTTCAAATCGCTTGAACTCGATGTCATCAATTATTCCGACATGTGGGACGTCGTCAGGAGCACGCTACCGTCGCCCGCGAAGCCGCGTTTCGGCGACGGAACCGTCGACGATCCGTATGTCCCATTCGGCATCCAGAACTGGTATTGGCTATCAAAATGCGACATAACCGCCGATCCGACCTTTGTCCGGGTGGGTAGCCGTCTTATCGCACGCTGGGGCACCAAAGCCAGGGGACTTGTCAATTACTCATCGGATGTGACGGACGTTCCACGCGAACTCCTGCATGGCGACAGGCAGATGGAGGCCATCACGGCCGTGAAGGATGTGGTCGACAGGAGCGATGCAAGCAGAGGGATTGCGCTCAAGTCGACCGTCTACACCCGCAAGGCCCAACGGGTGGAAGGTACGGCTCCATCAAGTGGCCCGAGTTCTTCGAGCAGTTCAAGTTCGTCCAGTTCCTCGAGTCCTTCGACCAATCCAGGCTGGGCCGCGATGAAGGCAAGGGAGCTGATGTGGGGAAACGGGGGCGGAACCCCTGAAGAAGCCGAATTGGCCAATACCCTTTGCGGCCTGCTGATGTGTGAAAGCAACCCAAAGCGCGATCCGTCGGGCGTGGTTTTTTTAACTACGTTGATGTTGTTCGACTTGGTACAGGCCGGCGCAGGCTACGGGCGGCAGGGTCAGCGGTATACGTGGTCTTCGATGCTCATGCATGGCGATGCCGCCCGCAATATCGCGGGGCCGGCAGCGGTACCCGGAAGACACGCCGGCGCCGGTGATCTCGGCAAGCACCCCATGGCAGGAGCTGGCACCGTCAGCTTGGGAAAAAGCATGAGCAACGCCAGTGCCGACAACGGATCGCGCAATCGTGTCGTCTCGGTATTTTCGGCATGGCTGGCCAACTATATGGCCGAGCAAGACACTGCGCGGAACTGGGCGTTTTTTTTGATTCGGCAAGATGCAAAAGAATGGTCCAGCAAGGTCAAGCCCGTGGCGAAGACATACAGGACTTTGAAGGAGCTGGCCGGCTTGAGCCTGACGGTAAGGGCAAGCACGACTTCATGTCTTTTGAACGGAAGCAGAAGCGCTGACATCGGCTATGTGGATGCTGCATCGTTGACCCAAGTTGCATAGCTGGACTGTTGATGGCTTGCCCTGCCGGCGAACGGACCTGCTAAGGAAGCGGCGGCGAGGAGGAAAACCGGGCCGGCATTTTTACCTAAAGATGCTCGCCCTTTTTTGAGACAGCCAAAGGAAAGAAGTTAGGTCGGCGTGTTATTGAATGATGCTGAATACTGGCCACGTTCTTGGATTTGAGGAGTATCTATGCGAATCGACCAAGTTTCGGAAGACATCTTGCTGGGCTTCCTGCTGGAGGAATTTCACGCTGTCGAAGGGTTTGATGTCGATGAGGAACGGCGGGCAAAGGATTTTCAGGCCTATGCGCACATAGCGAAGGCTCTCTCTGAAGCCGGTGCAATCCAGGAACTGGCGAGGCGCCTTGCGATAGAACTGCGCGAACGGTATTGCAGCAAAAAATACGTTTCGAAAGATGGCCAGACGTATCGCATCGTGGGCGCGTTTTCAAATGCGCTCAAGGACTATGCCGGCCATTTTGGCTTCAGCTCGGAGCTGGTGTTGCTCAACGGCCCGGTGGAGAACCGGGTGTTCGCCGAGCAGGTATATGCAAAGCGACTGTTTCGCGACGTCTATACGCGGCCTCACGGTGAGTTTACCCATGCTTTGCAGTGGCTTCTATTTGGCGATCAATTTGAAAACATAGCGAATCTTTACAGCCGATCGGTAAAATATCTATCGAAATCGACCTTTCAAAGTGGAAAAGAAGCGTCCCGCATAGTGATGTGGCAATTCCTGGTCGATTGTTTCGACGGGGATGAAAACTACTCCGCCAATATCCTGTGCAAGACATTTCGCTGCCCGCAGATATTTACCAATCGCCTGGTCGAGATTCTTCCTTCGGGGGCGTGGCTGGGCAATTTCATCATGGCTCGCCGGCAAAAAGGCCTGAGCAGCGGGGTGCCGCCCTATGAGGACGGGCACTACACCAGTGGGAGGCAAGTCACCATGCCAACGAACTATTTGAACCGTACGCTGCGTTATCCGGATGGCGAGGTTGCCCAGGTATACACGGAGGTGAGTACCAACGTATACAAGAAGGACTTGCTGGAAGCTCAGCCTGTCGCGCAGGCCGAGCAGGGGTTTCGAGTCACTCGGCTTTGATGGCGGAGAGGCGAAAAGCCGGCCAAATCCGGCGGCGAATATCCCGACGTGCAGACGTTGACCCTGTTCTTACGCTTTTTCTTGCCTGTCTACGATTAAATACGCACTATGCATTTGAAGTCCTGATTGGTTTATCTCGCAATCGGTTTTGTGGGTATCGTCCCGTTGCTGACGGCCATGCTGGCCAGCGCCATGGTGAAGTGGCCTGGCTGCTCAAGAACGTGGCAAAACGCCAAGAGGTTCGGGTTCATGGCCCGTTGGAATGGGATAACCTGCGCGCCATATTGAATAACTGCCGTTTGGTGATCGAAGTCGCTCGGGGTTACTTCCGTGATGCTGAGTCAGCAAGATTCTGAGGCGCTGGACTGAACGGAATAGAGGGAAGAATGGAATAAGGCCATCAGTGTTTGACGGATTGAAGGCAGTGTTTTAACTCATAGGAAGGAGTGGTCAGGATGCCGGTAGATGTAACTGCAGCAAGCAAGAAGCATTGGGAGCGTTGGAAGCATGATTGCAGTGGATTTGCTCATGCAGTGGCTGATGAGTTGGGTGTTTCCCTGGAAGGAAATGCCAACCAGATGGTCGATGCCATGAACGCGGATGGCAGTGGTTGGACAAAGCTCGGACATAGCGGCGGTCAGGCGCAGAAGTATGCGAATGGTGGCTACTTCGTTGTCGCCGGTTTGAAAGCATCCGGTCATGGCCACGTAGCCATCATCGTGCCAAGTACCAAGAACAGCGCCTATCCCATCGGCTATTGGGGGCGTTATGGTGGAACCGGGCGGCAGGAGACGGCGATCAATTGGTCGTGGAATCATTCGGATCTGCCAAAGGTGGAATATTTTGCCGTACGCATTCCGGGAGGTGGCAAGTGACGCGCCTGACTTTTGCTTTATCAACCATGGCGCTGGTGCTTCTTCCTTGGTTTGCACAAGCATGTGATTTCACACCCGTCCGGATTGTGCAGAGCGTGGGGAAAGTCGGCGACATCACCGTGAACTTCGGCGAGGCGGATGATGCTCAACATCCGACCGCATGGCAGGGGCCACTGCAGATATCGGTGGGTGGTGCACCTGCATGCCCGGTAAGCGACGAGGTATCTATCATCGAAGATCCGGTGATATTGGCAGGCGACGTCTTGTACGTTCCGACTTACTCGGGTAGCAACAACTACCTGTATGCGGTAGATGTGAAGACATGCAAGGTGATCTGGCATAGCAGCCATTTCGCCGGAAAAACGGTCCTGAAGAAGGGAAGGTTGTTTGCCGGGAAGGACGAGGTCGTCGTCGACCGGCAATGCCGACCATCCGGCCCTGGCGGTAAGTAAGTTGTCCGAAGACAACATCGTTACAAGCGTTTGGAGGTTTCCATGCAACCCGCAGCTCGCCTTACCGATATGCATACCTGCCCGATGACTACCGGGCCAGTGCCTCATGTCGGCGGTCCGATCTCCGGCCCAGGCGCGCCGACCGTATTGGTCGGCGGCATGCCCGTCGCATGCGTCGGCGACCTGGCGGTTTGCGTAGGGCCGCCTGATGCGATTGCCATGGGGTCGCCGAAAGTGTTGGCCGGGGGCCGACCCGTTGCGCGTTTAGGGGATAGCACGGCGCATGGTGGGGTGATCGTGCTTGGGTGTTTCAAGGTGTTGATTGGTTGAGGGCGTAGGCTGGATGCGATTGAGATCGCAGTTGGCCCTGTCATTTTTGCTGATAGTGGTGTTCTTGTTGTCCGGTTTGTCAGAGGGAAGTGCGATGGGGACATCGGATTGGATCCTGTTTTCGGAAGTTCACGGCAAAGTAAATTTGCTTTGCGAACTGACTCATTCACCGGGCCAGCAAGGCACGCACTGCGGAATCTGCAGGGCATGAACCGATCGTCCCTGCCTTGGCGAGAAGAATCTGGGCGCCGACATTCACTCTCCCTGATTCGTGCTGTCATGTTTGTCGTTGTAATTTTCTTGTTGTCCAGCTTGTCAGAGGGATGTGCCATGGGGTCGTCGGATAGTTGGGTTTTGTTTTCGGAAGTTCACGGTACGGTGTTGAAGGACGGCCAGCCGGTACAAGGGGCCGAACTGGTCGAAAAAGCCGAGTGGTCGGAAAACGACGCCGACAACCCGACCCAGCACACCGTGACCGATGAAAAGGGACGGTTTTCATTCCAGCAGCTGGAGCGCAAGCGAGGATTTATCCACCGCTGGCTTCCGACACAGCCCGTGGTAAACCAAACCATCACCATCAAGTACCAGGGCGTGGAGTACGAGGCTTGGATGCACGGCAAGCTCACCTATGAGGCGAACACGGAGCTCGATGGGCGGCCGTTGAACCTTGTGTGTGAGCTGACTCATCAGCCCGATCGTGAAGGTACGCATTACGGCATTTGCAAAGCAGTTTGAAGCGCAAATCATTCAATCTTTTCAGGGGATGACATAGATCATGGCAATGGAGATTTCACCGCCTCAAGTGGCTGAGATTGCCAGCAGCACCTATCCGTTGCGCACTTCGACGGATATGCGGACTGCATGGGCATTAATGCCAACCGCAGGCGAAGGTTTCGATGTACGTGGCGGTAAGCGTCTGGTTGGCGTTACTGGAGTCGGTGTGCAAAAGCGCTCTGGTTTCGGCTATGTGGCCTGGGGGCAGGGCGCTCGCCAAGGTGAATGCTTGATTGCCGTGCGTGGCACGGATAGCGGCCCCGACTGGCTTAGCAATTTTCGGTTTGGTGGCGTCATTGGGCCCAGTGGTTACGTGGTACACGTGGGTTTCTGGAGAGGAGCACAGTCGGTGCTGCCCCAGATCCGGCAGCAATTGCGCGGTCGCAACCCCACGGCTCTGCATGTGGTTGGCCATAGTCTTGGTGGAGCGATGGCAACCTTGATCGCCGACAGCTTGAGCAATATGGGGTGTCCCATGAAGCTCTACACGTTCGGTGCGCCACGTTGCGGCGTGGAGGGACACGCTGAATACCTGACTTCCAAACTTGGTGCGGAAAACATCTATCGTGCCTACCACGACACCGATCCGGTGCCTATGGTGCCGCCGTTTCCTTATTTCCATGTGCCCTACGGCAGCAATGCCTATCGATTGAAAGGGGCCGGAACACTGGTCAGCGTTCCATCACATCTGATGCCTTCGTATCGGGCGTCTGTGGAGGGATGCACATGGTCTTCGTTGCCTGTCATCCTGCCCAAGCACAACAGTTTTGAAGCTGCCAGCGAATGGCTCTCGCAGGCTTCGAAAGACAGCGGCCCTTTCATCATGATGTCCGCAACCGCACTGCGGTTGATCCTTTCCGCGCTTGATTGGATCGTCAAACAGATAGGCAGGAGCGCCGCCCTTCAATTGTTTGCAGACGCGACACTCCTTGATGGCCTGGCACGCCTGCTTTATAGCGGTGCGCTGATGTCCATCGAGTTGGGGGAGGCGATCGGCAATCTAATGAACGCGGCTTTGCGTTTCATGGGGCGCACTGCCATTGCGGCGGCCAGCATGACGGCGACCTTTATCGAGTATGTGCTCGGTATGTTGTTCCACTTTATCGCAGCAATCGCAAGGCGAGCGATCGACATGCTGGATTGAACATGAGCAAACACCCGGTCAATGTACGCGCTCGACCGCCAGCAGCCACTGCGGATTACCGGGCGGTACTCAAGCAAGCCTTGCAATCCCATCAAGCCGGCGATCTCGATATCGCCGAGCGCCTCTACAACGATGTGCTGGAACTGCGCGCAGGCCAGCCTGATGCCATGCACTACCTGGGTGTGCTCTGCCACCAGCGAGGGCGCAGCGACGAAGGCATGCGCCTGATCGAGGCGGCGTTGAAGATCACGCCCAGGCATCCGGATGCGCACAACAACCTCGGCAACATACATAAGGAATGCGGGCGTTTCGGCGATGCAGAACGCTGCTACCGCAAAGCGCTGGCATGTGGTCCGCAGCATTACAACGCGCAGAACAACCTGGCCGTGGTGCTGGAAGCACAGGAGCGCCTGGAAGAAGCGTTCGAGGCTTATGCGACGTTGCTGCGGCAGGCGCCGAAGTTTGCGCAGGGGTATTACTTGATGGGCATGTTCCTGCGCAATCACGCGCAGAGCATGGAACACGTCGAGCAGTCGGTGGAATGCTTCCGCACGGCGTATGCATTGGACGCGCGTAATGTGCGCGCCCTCGAGTCGCTGGGCATGTCCTTGTATGCCCTGCATCGCCTTGAAGAAGCGGCGCAGGTTTATCGTGACTGGCTGGCGCGCGAGCCGGAGCATCCGGTACCCCGCCACATGCTGGCTGCTTGCGGTGCCGCGGAGGCGCCGTCGCGTGCAGCCGATGATTACGTGCGCGAAGTCTTCGACGCATTTGCCGAGAGTTTTGACGAGCAGTTGCTGAAGAATCTGAACTATCGTGCGCCGCAAGTCCTTGCGGAAGCATTGGGTGAAAGGCTGCCAAGCGCAAGCGGAGAGCTCGACATCCTGGACGCCGGCTGCGGTACCGGACTTTGTGCGCCGTTGCTGCGCCCCTATGCAAGACGGTTAGTGGGGGTGGATCTGTCCGGCGGTATGATCGAAAAGGCGCGCCTGCGCGGCGGTTACGACGAACTGCAAGAGGCCGAGCTGACCGGTTACCTGCAGGCACAGCCAAGTGCTTACGACATAGTGTTTTCAGCCGACACGCTGGTGTATTTTGGCGAACTGCAGGCGGTACTGCATGCAGCGCATGACGCGTTGCGTTCGGGCGGCTGGTTGGCCTTTACGGTGGAAGTGGCGCAAGGCGAAGACGAGCGCATCGATCTTTCGCCCAGTGGCCGCTACCAGCATACGCGCCGCCACGTGGAACGCGCGCTGTCGTCGGCAGGGTTTTCGCGGGTAAGTATCGGTCATGACACGTTGCGCAAGGAAGGCGGCCAGCCTGTGACGGGCTGGGTGGCGTTGGCGCAGCGCACGCCAGGGCATTGAATGTGAGTGCATCGGATATGTGCATGGACACCTCATGGAAGCATACTAATAGCCCACTCATCGATGGCTTGGTGGAGCAGGAGGGCGTACATGACGCCACTATGTACAACTCGATGATGCCCAAGGCATCGGTGCGGCGCAGCGAGTGCTGCGGATTCCAGTAGCACTCTGTTGGCGTTCGGTTTTCGGGGCGCCCAATGAGGCGTCTTCCTTGTAGACGCCATTTGCCGAGGCGCTGCGTTTTGACCACGTTCCAGGTTTTGAGAGAGAAAGATAATGAAAGCTAGCCGTTATTGGGGTTCGTTGATGTTATGTGCCTTGCTGTTGTTCCCATTCGCGAATGTTGACGCGGCGGGAGATGCGGCGGCCGGCGCCAAGTTGCCATCGGGCGTGAGTGTCTATGCGCACGAGACTATCGATAACGGCCAGAAGTGCCTGGTGGGTGCGAAGTCCGACCAGGACGGACTCAATGAACGGCCCGTCGTTTACCTGGCCGATGCCACAGGTGGATTTACGTGGCATGCGTCGCTGAAAATTCCTGCAGATACCTACCAGGGGCGAGCGACGCATTGCGTGGCATCGCCGGCTGCGTTGTTTGTTCTCGTCCAGGTTGATACGCAGTCCGAGCAGTCCCTGTCGCAGACCTTGCTCAAGGTGGTCAAGCTGGACCGAAAGACCGGCGCGGTCCTGGCGACCAAAGATGTCGCTGTTCCTGGTGTTTCGGCGGCATATTCCGCTTCGGTGGACGAGGGGGGCGATAATTTCAAGGCCGAGAATGGCAGTCTGGTCATCAAGGGAAGCTATGAGTTGATGTCAGACAGGGACAACAATACCGGCAACGACCCGACGAATTTTACCGTCAAACTGCCGATGGCCATGAACTGATAGGCGGGTATGAGAAATGAGCGGCCAGAAGAAAAAAACTCCGGCAGATCCGAAAAAGTTCATAGCGGAAATCTATCCGGCTGCTCGCCAGGTTGGACAGGAAACAGGCATGTCCTGGGAGCTGATCCTGGCTCAAGCGGCAGGCGAAACCGGTTGGGGGGCTAAAGTGCTCTCCGGCACCAACAATATCTTCAATATCAAGGCGATCGGTGGTTGGAAGGGGCCTAGCAAAACGTTCAACGTCTGGGAAATGGAAAACGGCAAGAAGGTATGGAAGCTGCAGCCGTTCCGGGTGTATGGCTCCTACCATGAGTCACTCACGGACCGGATTGCGTTCTTGCAACAAAACAAGCGCTATAGAAAAGCAGGATTGTTTGATGCCGGAACCAAGGGTGACCTTCGCAAGGAGGCAACGGCATTGCAAAAAGCTGGTTACGCGACTGACCAGCTTTATGCGGATAAGCTAGTCACCCTCTTCAACGGCCCAACGATGCAGGCGGCTATCAAGTACGCGCAGCAGCAGGCCCCTGCCGCTTCCTCTGCTTCCGCCCCGGCCGGGGCTGGACAACAGGCCTCTTCTTCTGCGGCTGCCGCGTCCCCGGCGCTTGCGGCCGGCGCGCCGATGGCGGCTTCATCGAAGGCGCCTGCGGCGACGACAAGCGTAGCCCCCCACCCGGCGGCTCCCCACCTGTCTGCACCGGCACCCTCGTCGCTCAAGCTAGGTATTCACAATGAAGCCGTCCGCAGCTTGCAACAGAGCCTTGCCAAGCAAGGCTATGCGGTGAAAGTCGATGGTTATTTCGGTCCAGGTACCCGGACGGCTGTGGAGGCGTATCAACGCGCCCATGGCCTGCAGGTCGATGGCGTTGTCGGGCCGACCACCTTGCAGCAGTTGAATGCGCATGGTGCCAAAGGCTCGGCAACCTTGCGTCGAACGGATGGGGAGAGCCCGATGACGCAGTTGATCCGTTTGTTCTTTGGTTGAGGATTGGGGCCGAGACACGCATGGGCGCGCCTCGGATGTAGGTATAAACTAGGCGTGTTACACGATGTGTGGCCAGTGAAAGCAGGGGAAACGTGCCCCGGCCAAACACAATCCGTCCAGGTGGTCCAGGGAGAACCGGTACTGCCAAAGCGGGGGCTCAAAGGTGCAGCAGCAAAAAGACGAAGCCTGGCCGGTATGGACGCAGAGCGCGTTTTTTTGATGTCGACGCAGGATGTCCGAAAGGCTTAACGCACAACTTCATGGATTAGGGGCACATTGGCATGACCGGCATTGTCAGCATCACCTCCGCTAAGTGCGATAACTTGCGCTTCGTCAGCATGACAGCCAAGGAGTGCCTTGGTCAGTTGTTTGACTTCCAGGTGCAGTTTGAAAGCGAAGATCAAGCCATCGACCTCACCGGGTTGTTGGGTTCCGCGATGACGGTTGCACTCAATACCGAGAATGGCTACATCCGCTACTTCAATGGCATGGTGGTGAGTGCGACGCAAACGGGTGTCGATTACATCGAAGACCTCGTCTACGCGCAGTATGAGGTGAAATTGGTTCCCAAGCCTTGGCTGCTGATGCACAAGGTGGACTGTCGCATCTACAAGCAGATGGCAGCGCCTGACATCATCAAGCAGGTGCTCAGTGAGATTGGTTACAGCGATATACAACTGAATCTGAGCGGTGCTTACGCTACGCGCGATTATTGTGTGCAATATCGCGAGGACTATTTCAACTTCATCAGCCGCCTGATGGAGCAGGAAGGTATTTATTACTACTTCACGCACACTGACAGCACTCATACGATGGTGTTGGCCGACAGCATCGGTGCCCACGAGAAAGTAGATGGATTCAGCGACGTTGCCTATAGCGGCGCATCCGATGGTGTGCTGCGCAGGCAGGCTACGGTTACTTCGTGGGCTGCTTTCCGTACTGCGGATGTGGCCAAATACGTATTTACCGACTTCGACCCGATGGCGCCGAAGGCCTCACTGCTGTCCACTGGCACGAGCGACGGCCATGGGGACGGCGACGAAGGGGCGAACGGGAAGCTCGACATCTTCGATTATCCCGGCCTTTATACGAAGGCAGACGTAGGCACCCAATACGCAAGAGTTCGCGCCGAGGCATTGAGCGCTTCGCTGTCGCGTTACAGCGGCTCGACCGGCGTGTGCCAGGTGCAGATTGGCGGTTTGTTCCAGCTGAGTGAATATCCGCGCGATGACCTCAATCAGGAGTACCTGATTGTTGAAAGTGAAATCAATCTCCATGCTCCGTCCAGCAGTGCTGGCAACGATGGCGGAGAGTTGATGTTTCACTGTGGTTTTTACTCCATTGAAAGCAGCCAGCCTTATCGCAGTGCGCAAACGGCGCGCAAACCTACCATCGTAGGCCTGCAAACAGCGATCGTCACGGGAAGCGACACGGACGAGGACATCGCGGTCGACAAATACGGCCGCGTCGAAGTGACGTTCCACTGGAATACACCTGACAAGAAAAACGCCAAGTGTTCCTGCCCAGTACGCGTGGCCACCTCGTGGGCCGGCAAGAACTGGGGCGCCATCAGCATTCCGCGCGTGGGCCAGGAAGTGGTGGTGAGCTTCCTGGAAGGCGACCCGGATCGCCCGCTGATCATCGGCAGTGTCTACAACGGCGACAACACCGTGCCTTACAGCCTGCCGGACAACAAGACGCAAAGCGGCATCAAGAGCCGCAGCCTGCTTGGCGGTGCGGCCGACTTCAACGAGCTGCGCTTTGAAGACAAGAAAGGCAGCGAAGATTTCTTCATGCATGCGCAGAAAGACATGCATGAAGAGGTGGAGAACGATCACGTGGTGACCATCGACCACGATGAAACCGTCACCATCAAGAACGATCGCCACCACACCATCAACAACAACGACACGCAGGACGTGGGCAAGGTTTTCAAGCTCACGGCCGGCACGGAGATCCAACTTGTCACCGGCTCGTCGAGTATCATTCTCAAGAGCACGGGCGAGATCCAGATCAGCGGCGTCAACATCACCATTACCGGCAATTCGTCGGTCAAGGTGGAAGGGCAGGTCGAGGTAGATATCAAGGCGGGTGCCACCATGGACATCGGTGCCGGTGCCAGCATGAAGGTGCACTCGGATGCGATGCTGGATGTGGAGGGCAGTGCGTCGACCAGCATCAAGGGCGCCATGGTGACCGCCAGTGGCGATGCCATGACGCAGGTATCCGGCGGCATCATCATGATTGGTTGAGCCGTTCCATTGGCCGTCATTCCTGCGACGGCCAGGCAAAAAAAGCATCACGAAAGCGGACAGGGATGCCGAAGGCTGATCGGCAAACGCAGCAACACGGATTGGTAAAGGGGGAACTGGATGTCGGTCGTTACGCAGGCTTCGATGCAAATGGGTTTGTCGGCCCTGGCCAACGCCAGGCTGCGCCCGGAAATGACGCCGCAAGTGGCGGTGCAGACGCTGCTCGATGCCGGCGACACCCAGGATGCGCTCAAGCTGCTCGCCCGCCTGCTGCCAAAGCGCTACGCCGTCGCATGGCTGCTGCAATGCGCGCGCGAGCAACCACTGGGCCTGGAAGACAAGGCCGGCGCATCGCTGGCCGAAAAGTGGGTGCGCGAACCGAACGAAGACAATCGCCGTGCCGCCTTCGAATTCGCCAATGCCGGTGGCTATCGCTCGCTGGGCGCATGGATGGCGGCGGCAGCAGGCTGGTCGAGCGGCAGCTTGGCGCCGGCCACGCAGGAACAAGCGGTGCCGCCACCGGAACATCTCACCGCGCGCGCCACCGTGGCCGCCATCAACCTGATGGCCGCACTGGTGACCGAGCAATTCGAAGTACGCCGTACCGCCTTCATCGAGCGAGCCATGAGCTTGCTCAATGCCGGCGCCAACGGCAGCGGTAATCGTTAAGCAGGGGATTTAAGTGTGTCGACGCCACAGACATTGACGCTCGTCGTGCAAGGCCAACAGGCGGCGCAATTTGGCAGTCGCAGCCAGAAGAGTTTTCATGCGAAGGACGGCAGCATCGGACGTTCCGAGGATTGCGACTGGGTGCTGAGCGCGTCCGGGGTGTCGCGCGTGCATGCCATGGTGCGCTATCTCAACGGCATCTATTTCATCGAGGACCGCAGCACCAACGGCATGCTGCTGAACGGTTCGCCCCTGATCAAAGGCGACCCGGCGGCGCTGAAAAACGGCGATCGTCTGCAGATCGATACCTTCGAGGTCGCCGTGCGCATGGAGGCGGATAGCGAAACCATCGTGCAAGTCGGGCCGCCCGTGCCGCAACCGATGCCCGCGCCTGCGCCGCCACCGGTTTCAGCTTCTTTCAATAACGATCCGTTGGATTTCGATTTCTTCAATCCCTTGCCGTCCGCGCCGGCACCATCGCGTGCATCATCGATAGACAGCTTGATTCCGGGCACGCGCCAGGTCGCAGAACCCAGGGCCGATCTCGATCCGCTGAGTTTTCTCGATGAGCCATTCGGTGCACCCGCACCGGAACCCGCACCCGCGCCAAGCTGGAACCACACACCCAGCGTCAGCGATCACTTCCGCCCGCCCACCACGGACGTGCGCAAACAGGCCAATACGCTGCCGGAAAATTGGGATCTGACCACGGGCGATTTCGCCCCCGCGCCTGCGGCGCCCGTTGCACCGCCCGAACCCGCGCCCGTCGTGGCATCGCCGCCAGCGCCGCCACCGCAGGTCCCGGTGCCTGCGCCAGCGCCCGTGTACGTACCCGTGCCCGCACCCACATCGGGCGGCGCGCTACCCCAGGACGTGGAGCAGATCTTTCGCATCGTGGTCGATGGCGTCATGGACGTGCTGCGCGCGCGTGCCGAAATCAAGAACACGTTCCGCTTGCCGGTGACCGTGATCCAGCGCTCGGAAAACAACCCGCTGAAATTCGCGCTCGGCACGGACGAGGCGATGCAGAAAATCCTTGGGCCGGCCAATCCCGGTTTTCTTTCCGGCACGGCGGCGTTCCAGGATGCCTTCGAAGACATCCGCCTGCACCAGATGGCGATGCTTGCCGGTGTGCGCGCGGGCTTCGAAGCCTTGCTGGTGCACTTCAATCCGGATCGCTACGAACATGAAGTGGATGGTGGCAAGCGCGGTGGCGTGGCGTTCGGCGCCAAGGGGAAGTACTGGGACAAATACCGCGACAACTTCGAAGGCCTGATAAAGAACCCGGACGACACGTTCCGGCGGTTGTTTGGAGATGAGTTCGCGCGGGCGTATGAGGAGCAGCTGGCGCGGCTCAAGAGTAGTCGTCGCAAATGAACATCGTAGGTTGGGGTGCAAACCCCAACATCGCGATGCATCAACGCATCGATGTTGGGGTTTGCACCCCAACCTACAAACTCTCCCCGAAAGGGGAGGGCGCGTAACCAAAGCCGCAAGACAGACGGACCCGATACATGACGCAAAACAACAAAGTGGTGTGGAGTGAAGGGCTGTTTCTGCGGCCCCAGCACTTGCAGCAGCAGGAACGTTACCTGGAGCGTTTCGTTGAAGTGCGTGCAGGGGCTTTGCGGCCTTACGCATGGGGCTTTCACGAACTGGAACTGGAAACGGACCTGTTGGCGATCGGCAAGATCGGCATCAAGCGTGCGCGTGGCGTGTTTCCCGACGGCACGCCATTCTCCATGCCCAACGACGATCCGCTGCCGCCCGCGCTGGAAGTGGATCCGAACTGGCGCGACCAGACCGTGTATCTCACCTTGCCGCTGCGTTCACCCACGCAACCCGATAGCGGACGCCCCGAAGCGCCGCCGGAAAAACTGTTCCGTTTCCGTGTGCGCGAAGCCGAAGTGCGCGATGCGTCCGGCAGCATGGACGGACTCTCCGTGCTGGAAGTCGGCGGCATGAGCAGCCGCTTGCTGCCGCAATCGCAGCCGATGGAAGGCCTGGCGCAGATTCCGCTGACGCGCATCGTGGAATGCCGTTCCGATCGCCGCGTGGTGCTGGATGAAACCTTCATGCCGACCGGGCAGAGCTGCCAGGCGGTACCGCGACTGGTGACGTTTCTGACCGAATTGCTCGGCCTGTTGCATCAGCGCGGCGAAGCGCTGGCGAGCCGCGTCGCGGTCACCGATCGCGGCGGCGCGGCGGAAATCGCCGACTTCCTGCTGCTGCAAGTGGTCAACCGCTATCAACCGTTGATTGCGCATCTGGCTGCCGCACCGATTGCGCATCCGGAAGATCTTTATCGCCTTGCGGTCGCGATGGCTGGTGAGCTGGCCACTTTCACCGCACCGAGCAAACGCGTGCAGGCATTCCCGCCTTATCGCCATGAATTTCTGCGCGAGAGTTTCGACCCGGTGATCATGGCGCTGCGCAACAGCTTGAGCGCAGTGATGGAGCAAACTGCCATGCCGATTCCGCTGCAGCAGCGCAAGTTCGGCGTGTGGGTGGCGGTGGTGCCGGATCTCACCTTGCTCGACACCGCGGCCTTCGTGCTCGCGGCCAAGTCGGACATGAAATCCGAAGACCTGCGCCGCCAACTGCCCGCGCAATCGAAGATTGGTCCGGTGGAAAAAATCCGTGACCTGGTGAACCTGCAATTGCCGGGCATCGTGGTCGCGCCGATGCCGGTGGCGCCGCGGCAGATTCCCTACAACTCCGGCTTTTTGTATTTCGAATTCGACAAGAACTCGCAGATGTGGCGGATGCTGAAGACCTCCGGTGGCATCGCGTTCCATTTCGGCGAGGAATTCGCAGGGCTTGACCTGCAACTGTGGGCAATTCGAGGCGGAACATGAGCCACAAGAGCCTGCGTCACTTCGTAGGTTGGGGTGCAAACCCCAACATCGAGCGCTATCAGGCATGGCAACGTTGGGGTTTGCACCCCAACCTACGGGTTCGGAGCATTGAGACATGAGCCAGAACAACGGCCCCAACGACGATATGCGCGACGTCACCATGGTGCGCCCGCATGGCTCTGCGCCGGCACCTGCACCCGCGGCGGCGCCACCTTCCGCTGCGCGCGCGCCCGCTCCGTATGCGCCGCCCGCGGAAATCAATCAATTCCTCGAAGGCGGCCCCAATCCGCTGGTGCAGGCGGCCAGCCCCCTGCTGTTGCTTGCCGTGCAATTGCGCCATAGCGTGGCGCCGCCGGACGCCGCGCACCTGCGCGATCAAACCGTGGCGCAGATCCATCGCTTCGAAAACATCGCGCAGACGGCCAATATCGCGCAACAAACCATCCTCGCCGCGCGCTATGTGCTGTGCACGATGCTGGATGAAGCCGTGCTCAATTCGCCCTGGGGCGAGCACAGTGGCTGGGCGCAGAAAACGCTGCTCGTTACTTTCCACAGCGAATCCTATGGCGGCGCCAAGTTTTTCCAGATTCTCGAGCGCCTGTGTTCGGATTTTGCCAAGCACATCGACCTGATCGAACTGATGTACATCTGCCTGGCGCTGGGTTTTGCCGGGCGCTACCAGATCGAATCAGGCGGTCGCGCCAAACTTGCCGACATCCAGGAAGACCTGTACCGCCGCATCCAGGCGCAACGCGCCAAGCCGGCGGATGAGCTGGCACCGCACTGGCGCGGCATTGAAGACCGCCGCAATCCGCTGATCCGCTATGTACCGCTATGGGTGGTTGCCGCGTTCGCGGCGGTGATCCTGCTGGGCGCGTTCCTGTTTTTCTATTCTCGCCTCAACGGACTTTCCTCGCCGATCAGCGCGCAGCTGGCGCAAGTCGGCCTGGAAAACGGCACGCCGCCGGATACCGCGCGCCAGCCGCACCCTGCACGCAAGAGCCTCAAGCAACTGCTGTCGCCGGAAGAACAGGCCGGCTTGCTCACCGTCGATGAAAAGCCCGATGGCGAGGCCATGGTGCGCCTTGCCGCTACCGGCATGTTCCCCTCCGGCGGCGTCGACGTGAGTGCGGATGAGATTCCGCTACTGCACAAGATCACCGCCGCACTCAACCAGGTGCAGGGCAGGGTGATCGTCGTGGGTCATACTGACGATCAGCCGATCCGCTCGCTGAAGTACAAGGACAACTTCGAGCTGTCCAGCGCACGTGCGCATAGCGTGGCGCAGATCCTGAGCGATGGCCTGGACAACGCTTCACGTATCGAATCCAGCGGCGCGGGCTCATCGCAGCCCATTGCGTTGCCGCCCGATACGCCCGACAACCGCACGCGTAACCGGCGCGTGGAAATCAAGTTCATTCCGGAGGATTGAACCCTGTGAAGATTTTTGCGCTGTTCAAATCCGGTTGGTTCATTGCGCTGATCGGTATCATCCTGCTGTCCATCCTGATCTGGCTGGGCGGTCCTTATCTGGGCATCGGCGATTCGCAACCGCTGGCCAGCCCCGTGGTACGTCTGGTCACCATCATCGTGATTCTTGCGATATGGGTGATCTGGTTGCAGGTACAGCAGCTGCGTGCACGCAAAAAAGCACAGCAGATGTCCGGCGACATGGTCTCGCAAGAGGCCAAGCCGGCCGGCAGCGACCAAGACCAACGCAGCACCGCGGAACGTACGCAATTGCAGGGGCGTTTCCAGGAAGCGGTGGATACGCTGCGTAAAGCCAAGCGTGGTGGTGGCAATCTCTACACGCTGCCGTGGTACGTGGTGATCGGCCCGCCGGGTTCCGGCAAGAGCACGCTGCTGCAGAATTCGGGCCTGAATTTTCCGCTCTCCGATCGCTTCGGCAAGCAGGCCTTGCGCGGCGTCGGCGGTACACGCAATTGCGACTGGTGGTTTACCGACGAAGCGGTGTTCCTCGACACCGCCGGACGCTACACCATGCAGCAATCCGACCAGGCGGCGGATGCCTCGGCGTGGAGCGAATTCCTCAAGCTGCTGCGCAAGTACCGCAAGCGCCGGCCGATCAACGGCGTGGTGATTGCGATGAGCATGTCCGATCTGCTCACGCTCGACCAAAACGGTATGCAGGAGCACGTGCAGGCGATTCGCCGTCGCCTGGATGAGTTGTCCACGCAATTGCGCATCGGCGTGCCGGTGTACCTGGTGCTGACCAAGTGCGACCTGATCGCCGGCTTCACCGAATTCTTCGACGATCTGAGCCCGGAACTGCGCAGCCAGGTATGGGGCATGTCGTTCCCGGTCGATCAGACCATGAACGGTTCGGCGGCCAAGCAGTTCGGCAGCGAGTTCGAATTGCTGTTGAATCGCCTGCACACGCGCATCCTGAGCCGCTTGCATGCCGAACGCGATGCCAACCGACGTGCAGCCATCCTTTCGTTCCCGCAGCAGCTCGGCGCCTTGCGCGAAACCATGCGCCAGTTCGTCGAAGGCGTGTTTACCGGTTATGCCTACGGCACGCCGCCGTTATTGCGTGGTGTGTATCTCACCTCCGGTACGCAGGAAGGCACGCCGATCGACCGCATGATGGCGGCGGTGGCACGCACGTTCGGGCTTGATGCCGCACAAGTGCATGCGCCCGGCGCGCAGCAGCGAACCTTCTTCGTCGAGCGTTTGCTGAAAGACGTGCTGTTCCGCGAATCTGGTTTTGCCGGCACCGATCCGAAACTGGAGCGGCAGAAGATCCTGCTGCAGGCTGCGTCATATCTTGGCGTGCTGATTGTTACCGTGCTGCTGCTGGCCGGTTTTATCGAAAGCTACGGGCGCAATAGCGGCTACCTGTCGCAGGTCGAGGATGCGTTGAAGAACTATCCGGCGACCAGTGACGTGTCCGGCGCGCCGACACAGAAGGATTATTTCGCACGTGTATTGGAACGGCTGGAAGGCATGTCCAGCGTGCAGGATGTCGCGCAGCAATACAAAGACAACGTGCCATGGTCGATGCGCTTTGGCCTCTACCAGGGCCACGCGGTAGGCGATGAAGTGCACGATGCCTACGTACGCGAGCTCAACGGTCTGTTGTTGCCGGGCGTGGCGTCGCAATTCCGCTCCGGGCTGACCACCAGCGCGAGCGATCCGCAGGCGTTGTACTACTACCTCAAGGGTTATCTGATGCTGGGGGAACCCAAGCATCAGAATGCCGACGAGTTGATGGCGCTTACCGATATCGAATGGCGCAAGATCTTCCCCGACGGTCCGGTTCTGCAGAAGGCGCTAGCCAAACACTTCCAGGCGTTGGTCGCGCAACCTGGACAACTGCGCCCGCTGCATCTGGATGATCAGCTGGTAGAGCAGGCGCGCAGCACGCTGCGTACGGCGGATCTTTCCACGCTGATCTACGGCAGCCTGAAGCTCAGCATGGACAGCTCCGACCACGCACCACTGCAGTTGGACAAAGAGCTTGGCCTGCTCGGCAACGTGTTCCGCCGCAACGGTGCAGCGCTGTCCGAGCCGATTCCCGCGCTGTACACACAGCCGGTGTTCGCGACGGAAGTGAGCAAAGGCATTGAAGAAGCAGTGAAGCAATTCACCCAGGACGACTGGGTATTCGGCACCGGCAAGATCGATGCGATCCAGCAGGCGAAGCTTGCACAGCAGGTGCTGGCGCTTTATCAGCAGGATTACATCAAGACATGGGACGATCTGCTCAACAGCCTGCAGTTGCAACCGGTGACGAGCATCCAGGACGCCAGTGCGATTGCCGCCAAGCTGTCCGGCCCCAGTTCACCGCTGAAATCGCTGCTGATGGTAGTCCGCGACAACACGCACGACTTGTTGCGCGCCCCACCCGAAAGCGATGCCGACAAGGCGGAAGGCGCCTTGAAGAAAGCGGCAGAAAAGCGTGCCGAGCAGCGCGCCGAGCAGACAGCGGTGATGCGTGCGCTGGCCAGTGCCGGCGTCAACGGCAGCAGCGGGGAAGGCGGGCAGGCCGCCGCCAAGCCCGGCGATGCGATCAGCGCACATTTCGATGCACTCAACAAGCTCACCGATGGTGCGGCCGGAAGCACGCCGATCGATCACACGCTGAGCGTGATCGACCAGCTCAGCAAGACGCTGCTGACCATGACCGACTTCAGCAGCGCCGCCGGCCAGCCCAATCCGCAATTGCTGATGGCGCAACAGGAAGCTTCGCAACTGCCGCCTCCGGTCGCGGGCTGGGTGGCATCATTGACCGGCAAGAGCCAGGCCCTGGTTGCCACAGGCACCAGCGGTGCGCTTGGCGATGCCTTCCAGCAGACGGCCGGCAAGGATTGCGCCGACTTCACCCGTGGCCGCTATCCGTTCTCGCCGAACAGCGCCACGGATATCCCACTGCAGAACTTCGGTGAGCTGTTCGGCTACGGTGGTCGCTTCGACAGTTTCTACAAGCAGACGCTGGACAAGCTGGTGGATGCCAGCGGTTCCACCTGGAAATGGAAGACCGGCCCTGGCGCGGTGAGCGGTTCGCCCGGCATGCTTGCGCAAATGCAGCTGGCCGACACCATCAAGCAGATGTACTTCCGCAATAACGGCAATACGCCCGAGGTGGATTTCACCTTGGCGGCGCCGTCGCTCGATCCGGGCATCGGCAAGCTGGCGATCACCATCGATGGGCAGAAGTTCGAATACCAGGCCGGCAGCACCAGCAGCATGGGTATGAAATGGCCTGGCCCGCAGCCTGGCCATGTGACGATTTCGGCCTGGGACACCAGCGGCAATCTGCTCAGCACGTTCGACTACCAGGGCGACTGGGCGTTCTTCCATGCGATGCAGGCGGCCAATCTGCAGCGTCAATCGGATCTGCGTTACACCGCCAGCTTCAATTTCGGCGGGCACGTCGCGAAGGTCGCCGTGCAGGCGGATAACTTGAAGAATCCCTTCCTCAATACCGTCGTACAGCGCTTCAGGTGCGGAGGGTAGGTCGATCATGAATCCGACAGGGGGGGCGGGATTCTTCGGCAAACTTCCGAGCGCGGGCGATTTCGTGCAGCGGCGGCTGCCATCGTCGTTCGTCGATGCCTGGGATCAACACTTCGAGCGCGCGGTGGATGCAAGCCGGCAAGCGTTAGGCAACGCTTGGCAGCATGCGTATCGCAGCAGCCCGGCGTGGCGATTCCTGCTGTCGCCTGGCGTATGTGGACTATCCGCATGGACCGGCGTGATGGGGCCTGCCGGCGATCGCGTGGGACGCAGTTTCCCCATGGTGATCGCATCGCCGTTGGATGATCCGTCGATGGCCACGCAAACGTTGCGCGATGGCGAACGATGGTTCGCAGCCATGGAGCACGTTCACGTGGCGGCACAATCCGATCCATCGACCAGTGTCGAAACCTTCGACGCGCAATTGCTTGCACTGGCCGGCATGCCGCTGGCTACACCGGCATCATGGATGCTGGATGGCTTGGAACACGTCACCTTCCGCCATGCCGGTCAATGGCGCATGCCGTTGCCGCGTGTGCGTGCCGATGGCGATTTTCTTGCGCGTTTGTGGGCGCGGGTCAGCGAAAGCGGCAGCGGCTGGTGCCTATGGTGGACGCAAGGCGGCGGCCATGTGCCCGCCAGCGTGCTGGTAACGCGTGGCTTGCCAGAGCCTTCAAGCTATGCCGGCTTTCTCGACGCAAAGTACGCGGACGACGGCTGGCAGACATTGGGCACGTTCGAAGAAACGCCGCACCAGCATCACCATGCGCCTCATGTTTCCGTCACGGCGCCTGTCGTGGCATCGCCGTCTCGCCATGTGCTGCCTGATGACTTGAGCGAGCTGTTTGCCGATCTGGTGCCCCCTGTATCGATGGCAGTTGCGAGCGGTGTGACGGAAGCGGGCGCAGCGCCGTCGCATACCAGCGGTGCTACCACCACCTATCGTGGCGATATCGCACTGGCGTTGGTCGCTGCCGATGAAGGCGCAGCCGATGAACGTCGGCAGGCGGCAGCGGCGGCGAACCAGGTTGCGAACGAGTTGCGCGCGGAAGACCTCGCTGGTGATTTGAAGGTATTGAGTCAACGCCTGTTGGCCCTGCATCCCCACCTGCGTGCGCGCAACGAAGATCTGATCAATCCGGTGCCGGAAGACGGCTCGGTGATCGCCGTGCATATCACCCGGCGCTGGGCCAATCTGCTGCGCATCGGCACCGCGGCGGCGTGGCATTGGCGCAAAGGTGCGCTGCAATCCTTGTTCGCCACCGCGGCGGCACCCAGCGACGACAACGCGCTTGGCGGCGACTTCGACGATCTCCTGTTCACGCGTGCCGCGCCGGTGGCATCCGGCTTGGGTGGCCCCATCGAACCGCTGTGCGACGAAGTGGTGTGCGCCGTGGAAGAGGGCGATCGCCTGCTGCTCGTGGTGACGCAAAACCTGGTCCAGCTTGCGCCCGACGTGTATGCGCGTGCGTTGGCCATGCCTTCCTGCGATGAGGCGCGTGCGCGCATCGCCGACGCCGCCGGGCTGGGCAGCGAACCGGCCCGCTGGCCGCTGGCCGTGATCGAGGTGACTTCATGACGCTACGCTACGAATCCGTCGGCCACACTGACACCGGCAAGGTCCGCGCGCACAACGAGGATGCGATCCTAGTGCGCGAAGACGTTGGCCTGTGGGTCGTGGCCGATGGTCTGGGTGGCCACACCGCCGGCGACGTCGCCAGCGGCATGATCGTGGATCGCCTGCGTGCCTTGCCGCGACCGGGCGATGTGTTCGATTTCGTGGAAGCCATCGAAGACACCCTGGCGCAGGTGAATGCCGATCTTCGGAACATCGCGCGCGATCGCAACGTCGACGTGATCGGCTCCACCGTGGTGGTGCTGGTGCACGACAAGGATTTCGTATTGTGCGGCTGGGTTGGCGACAGCCGCGGCTATTGCTTCGAGGACGGGCATCTGAGGCAGATCACGCGTGATCATGTGCATGGCCCGAAGAACGACGTCACCCAACTGGGATCGCAGCCGGCTGGTTCTGGCGTGCTTACGCGCGCGATCGGGGCCGAAGAAAAGCTGTTCGTGGATTGGGTTGTGACGGGAAGCCGGCCTGGCATGGCGTTCCTGCTGTGCAGTGATGGCGTCAACAAGGAGCTGTCGGACGCCGAACTCGATCAGGAATACCGCAGCAACACCGATCCGCAATTCCTGCTGGCCCGGTTGTTCGAGTTGTCTTTGAACCGCGCCGGGCGCGACAACATTTCTGCCGTGATCGTGCGGTTGCAGGACTGACATGACTTTTCTTGCCGACCTCATCGACGACTTCAATGCACGCCGGCGCAAACTGCCGGAGCTGTTCCATGCACTCGGCGAACGCGGCCCGCAATCGGAAGAGGTCTATCGCGAAGACCTTGCCTTGCTCGAACGCCTGCAGGAAGAAGGCACGCTGCCGCCCGATATCGCACGTGCATTGATTGCCAAGCTCCATGCCGTACAACAGCCTGCTCCGGTGACTGCCGACGATGCGACCGTGGTCAAGGCGCCGTCACCGGTGGAAGCCGAAGTCACGCAGGTCAAGCCGACTACGGCGACTGCATCGGGCGACGCCGAAGCCACGGTGGTGAAGCCTGCTTCCGGTCCTTCGGTCAGCAGCCAGAACACCGGCCATAACACGGGTCACAACACCAGCAACTCCGCCAGTTCCAACCGCGACACCTGGCAGCGCATCGCGCAGGCGGAAGGCGGCGAATACGCCACCGTCGGCATGCTGCTCAAAGGCCGCTTTCTGCTCGAACGCGAGATCGGCCGCGGCGGCATGGGCGTGGTGTATCTGGCGCGCGATGAACGCAAGGTGGAAGCGCGCGATCGCGACCCGTATGTCGCGGTGAAAGTGCTGAATGACGAATTCCGTCGCCATCCCGATTCGCTGATCGCGCTGCAGCGCGAAGCACGCCGCTCGCAGTTGCTGGCGCACGACAACATCGTTCGCGTGTTCGATTTCGACAAGGACGGCACCATCGTCTTCATGACGATGGAGTACGTCGACGGCCAGGACCTGAAAGCACTGATCCGCGAGCGCTATAACGGCATGGCGTTGCCGGAAGCGCGGCAGCTGATCGAAGGCATGGCCTGGGCACTGAAGCGCGCGCACAGCGCCGGCGTGGTCCACTCGGACTTCAAGCCCGGCAACGTGATGGTGACGCGCGAGGGCATACCGAAGGTGTTCGACTTCGGTATTGCACGCGCCGGTAAGCATGGGAGCGAAGCATCGGGCGAGCAGACCTTGTTCGATGCGGGCACGCTGGGCGCACTCACGCCGGCCTACGCCAGCCTGGAAATGATCCAGGGCAAGGAACCCACTCCGAGCGACGATATCTATGCGCTGGGTTGCGTGGCGTTCGAGCTGCTCACCGGCAAGCATCCGTTCGACAAGGTCAGCGCGGAAGTGGCGCAGCGTGAAGGGCGCAAGCCGCCGCCGGTGCCGGGCCTGACCAAGCGCCAATACAAGGCGCTGTGCGATGCGGTGGCGTTCCATGGCGAGCAGCGCCTGAAAGCTGCTGTCGACCTGGTGGAGGGCTTGCGTGACATCAGCCTGCGCGAGCGCATCGGGCCGCAGCTTGCCTATGGCGGTGGCGCGCTGGTGTTGCTGGTGGCTGCGGGATGGGGCGCCACCCATTACCTGCATGCCCGGCATGTCGATCATATCGTCGCGCGTTTTGCACCCGCCGCATCCGACCGCTACACCAACGAAGACCAGGCCGTGCAGGCCTTGGATACGCTGAGCGACGACGAGCGCAAGCGCATCGTGCTCGACCAGGGCGACACCATCCAGAATTACCTGTTGAGCCGCATCAACAGCTATTGGGACCCGGCGCAAAAACTCTACAACTACGCTGCCACGCAGCACGTGTTCCAGCTGCGTGACGAGTTGAAACTGTATTCGCCAGCCTTGGACGCCAAGCGCAGCGCGATCGACGAGCAGAAGAACGATCTGCTCAACACCTTGGACACGCAACTTACCCAGCGCATCGACGCAGGTGCCATTTTCGAGAACCAGCCCAACAACGCGGTGGAAACCCTGGCACAGATCCGCGCCATCGATCCGCATAGCGATCTGCTCAACAACGCCGAGCTGGAGCTGAAATACGACATCGCCATCGGCCAGGCCCTGGGTGCCAATCGCGTCGACGACGCCAAGTCGGATCTTGCGCTGGCTACGCGCCTGTTCCCAGCTTCCGCCCGCCTGAAGCAACGCGAGGCGCAGCTTGCCGCACTCGGTGGCACCTTGGCGGCGGCGCAGCCCGCCGCGCCGGCACAAAGCCTGCCGGAAGCGCGTAAGACGCTGGCCGCGCTGGTCGCGCAGCCGTCGATGAGTGCGGAGTGGCAGCAGCAAGTCGCCAACGCGATGAGCACGCTGCGTAGCGACAATGCGCCCGATACGCGCAAACTGGTGAATGATCTGGCCAACGCCATTGCCACTCAGGCGGGCCAGCAGAGCGATCCATTGCAGTTGCAGCAGGCCAGCAACCTGGTCAATCTTGGGTTGCAGTACGTACCGCAATCGAGCGCACTACGCGTGCAGCGCAGCCGCCTGGATACCTTGCTGCAGCAACAGCAAGCACAGCTCAACCAGGAAAGCATCGCTGCGGAAGTCACCTCACGCATCGAATCGGTCAAGCGCGCGGCTGCGGCCAACGACATTGGCAAGGCCGAGGAATCGCTGGCGCGCATCCGCACCTTGCAGCCGGACAATGCCTTCCTTTCCCAGGAAGGTCCGCAACTGGTGGCGACGGCCTATCTCGATCAGGCACAAACGGCCGTGCAGCGTGGCCGTTATCAAAGCGCCTCCGAGCTGGTCGGGAAAGGCATGAAGTCGCTGGGCGCTCGCCCGGATTTGCGCAACGCCAAGGGGCGTTACGACTTGCTTGTTGCGGTGATGAATGCGCGCGGCAAGCCGGTAAGCGCCAGCGATCTGGATCGCATGCAGAAGCAGTTGGCGGATGCGCGCAAGGCCGATCCGGATGGCTTGAAACAGTTGGAAGCCGATTTGAAGCAACGCGGTCAGTTGCAAGCCACGCTGTCCGACTTGCTCGACAGCATGAAGGCGAGTGCAACGGCCGTGGCAACACCATCGGCAACGTCACCGAACAATCCCACGCAGCCAGCTGCCGGTACACCGAACCAACCTGCGACAACGCCAGGCACGCCTGCTGCGAAAACCGCCGCTAGCGGCAAGTCAGCCACAGGCACCAATGGTGCCACCGCATCGGCCAACATCCCCACACCGAACACGCCGGCCACGCCCAGCAGTGATCCTTGCAACCAACCCGACATGATCGGCAAGGGCAAGGTCTGCTTCGATGCGTTGGGCCAGCACCGTGGCCCATCGCTGGTGGTCATACCTGGCGTATCGGGTGGCAAACCTTATGCTTTATCGCGCGGTGAAATCACCGTCGGCGAATTCAATCGTTTCTGCAGCAGCACTGGACAATGCTCGGCCAAGACGTCGGATGATCCGGATGGCGGCAGTCTGCCCATCAGCAACATCACCCTGGCTCAAGCCAAGGCGTATGCGGCGTGGCTGACGTCGGCCAGTGGCGGTTACGTGTATCGATTGCCCACGGATGCGGAATGGACACATGCGGCGAAAGGCGGCGGTAGTTGGTCACAGGCCTCTGATAGCAACTGTATCCCGCCCACCGCCGGCAATGGCGATGACAACACGGGTGCGCCGATCTCCGCGCGCGGACGCGAAGCCAATCCCTGGGGTCTGGTGAACATGACGGGCAACGTGTGGGAGTGGGTCACCAGCGGCGGCAGCGTGATTGTGCGTGGCGGTAGCTACACCAGCTACTGGTCCGACTGCACCGTCAACGCGCGCCGCGACGATAGCGGTGCCGCGCAAAAAGATGTGGGTTTCCGCGTGTTGAGGGAACTGAAATGAGCGACCGCGAGCATCACGTCAACCAAAGCCTGCATGCCCTCGACGAAGCGCATCGCCTTGGCCGGCTGACACGCGAGGAATACCGCTCCCGCCGCCGGCATTTGCTGGGCGCGTTGCGAGATAGCCATGTGGTCACGGCGCGCAATGCGATCGTGCGTCCGGTAGCGCCGCAACAGGAAACGGCACCGGCAGCGAGCAATGACGTGTTGGTCGGCATGTTGGCGCCGCGGCGCGCCATGTGGAAATGGATGATGATCTTGGTAGTGATCGGCATCGTGCTCTGCGCGGGCCTCTGGTATTGGATAGCAAGGCCAACATGATGCGTAGGTTGGGGTGCAAACCCCAACATTGGAATGCATGTGCGCATGAGATGTTGGGGTTTGCACCCCAACCTGCGTGCTTTCATCACCAATTTGGAGAGCGATCATGCCGACAATCATTCCGATGTCGAGAATATTTCAGGCTGGAAGGCATTTGGGAAAAGGGAAAGTAATGCTTTCAGATCATATTGAAGTTGAAATGGATGATTCGACGATGATCATAAAGGAGAAGGGTTTATGTGTGTTCTCCATGAAGAAGATGGATGCCGCAGGTGACTATTTGTTGCTCGACTATCCACAGATTGCCGAGGGTCAAGGAGGAAGGGGATGGGGAATTCTCGGGATGTTAATTGCGCTACAGCACGGGTTGTTCATGGGGTGCCAAAAAATTTCTATATGCTCCCCCATTCAAATGACTCGAGTATCCACGCGATTTTGGCTGAAATTCGGAATAAATGACGTGGGGAACCCGTTGATTAGGCTTGTTCATGAAAAAGCAATTAAGTGGGTGCTGGACAATTGCGAGCAAAGATTCAAGGAAGCTACGGATTTTGTTCTGCGCGATTAGCGCGTAGGTTGGGTTAGCGCAGCGTAAGCCAACATGGTCGACGCGGCATCGTTGAGTTACGCTGCGCTAACCCAACCTACGATCGGCACCCCGGCCTGGCGTTTGAAATTTGACGACCAAGCAAAGCAAGAGTGATGCCGCGACCACAATCCCGACGTAAATTTTGAGACTTGGAACACGACATGGAACGGAGGCATCATAGGCACTCCCGTCGCACCCGACAGGGTGCCGCAGGGGGAACCAAAGTTGGGATTCAGGCTCCGCGACATGTGTCATCCCGGTGTCGTACGGGATGCGGTCAAATACGTTATGCGAAGCACGGCAGATCGATCTGGTGTGCTTCGCTCGACGTGTTTGAACCGAACCCCGGCTCTCGCCGGATTGAAGAGGAGCGTTTGATTTGAAGAACCAGGCCAGTTCCCGCGCATGGCGGGGCGCTCAGGTTCAAAGCATCGCGTAATACCGGACGCAGGCGCATAAAACTGCGTTCCGGCAGCAAGGGGCTTCACACATAAGTTGACCGACGGGGAGTGCATGGTGCGCTCCTCTATCCACAAGCACCACCGCGTTTCGATTCAGAGGACAAGTATCGTGCGGATTGCATGCATGGCAGCAGCATTGGCTTTGGCGTTGGGTGGCAGCTCGGTATGGGCGCAAGGTAATGCGCCCGCGCCGGGACAAATCCTGATTAGCGGCGTACCGGCCTCGGCGCCGGATATCCAGAAAATCATCGACGGCGAATACCAGAAGGCAAAGGGGGCAGGGGCGCTGGATCATGCGCATCTGCAGGCGTTGGCCGAGCGGATTACCGCGGCATTGCAGAAGGCGGGTTATCCGCAAGCACATGCCTATCTGGCCGACCAGTTCGCAACCTACAGCCTGGGGCCGCCCAGCGTCGCGCCAGCGAATACGCAGGCGGCCTCCAGCGCCGTAGCGTCATCGGCTGCGGCGGGCAACGCTGCATTGGCTTCGGCGCCCAGCGCGGCGGGCGTGGTGCCACCGGTAGCCGAGCGCGAGAGCGGCAATGCCGCCGCGCAGAAGATCGCCGTACGCGGCTTCCGCATCGACGGCGTGGGCGATCACCCGGATGCCGGCATCACCTTCGACAGCATCCAGGCACTGGTCAACGACCAGTACCGCAAGCTTGGCGGCAGCACCGACCATCCGGCCATGCTCAGCTTTGCGCAGATGCAGGGCGTGGCGGACAAGGTCACCGAGCGCTATCGCAAAGCCGGCTTTATCGTGGCCGATGCCTTCCTGCCGGCGCAGACCATCGGCAATGACCAGATGGTGCAGATCCAGATTCTGGAAGGTCGCGTCGGGCGCATCATCGTCAAGGGCAACAAGCGCTATTACGCCGACGTGATCGCCGCGCCGGCCCAGCAATTGAGAGACAAGCCGCTGCAAAAGAGCACGGTGGATTCCGCGCTGCTGTACGTGCGCGATCTGCCGGGCGTGACCGTGGCTTCCACCTTCCAGCCGGGCCGCCAGACAGGCGATACCGACCTGATCATGGTGGCGCACGAGGCGAAGAATCCCTTTACGTTTACGGTTGGCGCGGATGATTACGGCACCTCGCTCACTGGCCGCTATCGCGCGCTGGCCGGCGTGACCTGGAACAGTCCGCTGGGTATTGGTGACACACTGGCCGCCAACGTGGATTACGCGCTGGACCCGAACCAGAACGCCTACGGTTCGCTGGTCTATACCGCGCCGCTGGTAGTGGTGCCAGGGTTGAGCATGACGGGCGGCTGGACGCGCAGCGAGTTGCAGATCAGCTCCGACGGATTGGCTGCCTTGAAGGTACGCGGCCCGACCACCACCCAGTTCGCCGGCGGCGATTGGAAATTCCTCAATACCGACGACATGAAGATGCAGGCCACGCTGCATGTCATGCGCGAAGAGTCCAAGCTGAGCACGCAAGGCATGCAGCTGTCGGACGAGCGGTTCAACGTGCTGGATCTTGGCTATGCCATGAACCATACCGACCGGCGTTTCCACGGCGTGGATCTGTTGCAGGTGGACGTGCGCAAGTCGCTCGACGATCAGACGAGGGACCCGGACCTGGTTGCCCCCAACCACGCGCATGACTTCACCGTGGCGAAGGTGTCGTACACACGCCTGCAGTTCCTGACGCCATCGCAGCGCTTGTACTTCAAGTTCAACGGCCAGTGGACGCCGGATGCGCTGGTGCCGATGGAACAGTTCGTGATCGGCGGCCCAGACAGCGTGCGTTCGTATCCGATTGCCGATGGCCTGAGCGATCGCGGCTACTACACCTCGCTGGAATATCACGTGGATGCGCCGTTTATCGGCAACAAGCCGTCGCCATTCTATGCACGCCCCTGGCGTGAAGTGCTGGAGCTGGAAACCTTCCTCGATTACGCACGTGGCTTCACCGCGGGCGCCGACCACAGCAGCACCGTGCGACCGTTGGACTTCAGCGGCTTCGGTGCCGGTTTCATCTTCCGCATTCCGCAGTTCCACCACTTCGAATTTCATTTGGACGGAGCCATCCCCCTGGGCAGCCAGGTGGCGACGGACCGTCACGGTTATCACGTATACGGACGTATGGGTTTGACGTTCTAAGGAGGCAATCATGAATACGAGTATTGGCAAACAGCAGCACGCGTCACGTCACTCGAATGGATTGCCGGCCTTGCGACGCAAGTTGCTACCGGCCAGCCTGATCTCCCTGCTGGGTCTCTTCGCCTGCGCCGGCGAAGCCTTTGCGGGCGGGCATGTGGCGGCAAACACCACGCCTACGGGCGGCTCGATTGTCGGCGGCAGCGGTTCGATTGCGCAGAACGGCGCCAACACCACCATCGTGCAGAAATCGCAGTTGCTGGCCTTGAACTGGCAGACCTTCAACGTCGGCGAGAACGCCTCGGTGATCTTCAAGCAGCCGTCGTTCACGTCGGTGGCGCTCAACCGCATTCTCGACCAGAACGCCAGCCAGATCTTTGGCCACGTCAACGCGAATGGCCAGATCTTCCTGATCAACACGCACGGCATCATCTTCGGCCGCAACTCGCAGGTGAATGTGGGCGGCCTGGTGGCAAGCACGCTGGACCTGACGCCCAGCGATTTTCTGGCCAATCATTTCAATCTCGATGCACACGGCGGCAGCGCCGGCGTCGTCAACCACGGCACCATCGAAGCGGCCAGTGGCGGCTCGGTGGATTTGATCGGCGGACAGGTGGCCAACGACGGCCTGATCATCGCCAATTACGGCCACATCAATCTCGACGGCGCCGATCGCGCAGTGCTCGATTTCGATGGCGATGGCTTGATCAACGTGCAGGTGACTGGCGCGCTGCAAAAGCGCTTGAATGCCGATGAAGCTGCGGTTACCAACAAAGGCACGATAAAGGCGGATGACGGCACGGTGGTGCTGCAAGCTTCCGCGGCCAAGGACTTGTTCACCGATCTGGTGAACAACACCGGCGTGATCCAGGCCGGCGGTATCAACACCAGCGGCGGCAAGGTGCAATTGATTGCCAGCGGCGGCAATACCGTTACCAGCGGCACCATTGATGTGTCTGGTACGGAAGGCGGCAGCGTGCAGGTGTTGTCGGATCAGAATGTTGACGTCGGTGGCAACATCAATGCATCGGGCACCAACGCTGGCGGCAGCATCCGTGTGGGTGGCGGCGCACACGGTGGCGAAGGCTTGATGCAAGCGGCCAACACCACGGTCGAGGCAGGCGCCACGTTGAACGCCGATGCCATCGTGCAGGGTTCCGGCGGTTCCATTGCAACATGGGGTAGTCAGACCAACAACGTCGCCGGCAATTTCAGTGCGCGCGGTGGTGCGGACGGCGGCAATGGCGGCAGTATCGAGACGTCCGGTGAACAGGTCCACATCGCCGATGGCACGAGCGTCAACACCTTGGCGCCGCGTGGGCAGAGCGGTAGTTGGTTGATCGATCCGACGGATTTCACCATTGCAGCCACAGGTGGGGACATTACGGGCACCCAGCTGGGCACTAACCTGTCCAGCGGCAACGTTACGATCAAGTCCAGCCAGGGTGCCACGTCAGGCACCGGCAGCGTCAACGTCAACGATACAGTTAGTTGGAGCAGCAACACCCTTACGTTGGTTGCCGCCGACAACGTCAATATCAATGGCGCGTTGAAGGCCACCGGCACAGCCGGCTTGGTGCTGGAGCCTTCGACTTCCAATGGGGGCGCCGGCGCCGTGGCCAACGGCACGACCATCATTAGCAACACGGGCACGCTGTCGCTCGCAGGTTCCGGTACCTCGACGATCGGCAGCTTGACCGACAACGGCACGTTCGACATTTCGGGTATGACTACCGGCGGGGTGCCGATCACGAGCCTGGCAGGTAGCGGGTCGGTAACCCTTGGCAATAACACGCTGACATTGAGCAATGCTGCCGACACGTTCAGCGGTGTGATCGGTGGTACGGGCGGCAGCCTTTCAATATCAGGTGCGGAAACGTTGTCTGGCGCGAACACCTACACCGGCACCACGACGATCGGCAGCGGCGCCACGCTGACGCTATCGGGCACAGGGAGTATTGCGAATTCCAGTGGAGTTATCGACAGCGGCACGTTCGACATCTCGGGCACGACCAGTGGAGCAAGCATTGTCAGCCTGTCGGGCAACGGCTCGGTCACCCTGGGCAGTAATGCGCTGACGCTGAGCAATGCTACGGATACCTTCAGCGGTGTCATCAGTGGTAACGGCGGCAGTCTTGTGGTGTCGGCAGGCACGGAAACGCTGACTGGTGCGAACACTTACAATGGAAGCACGACGATTGCCGCAGGCGGCACCTTGCAGGTGGGCAGCGGCGGCACCACTGGTTCGATTGGCAGCAGCGCGAACGTGACGGACGACGGTGCGCTAGTGTTCGATCGAAGCAAAAGCTTGACCTATGGCGGGGTAATTTCCGGCACAGGTTCGCTGACGCAAGCAGGTAGCGGCACCTTGACGCTCACGGGTACGAATACGTACTCAGGCAGCACGACGATCAACAGCGGCACCACGCTGGCACTCTCCGGCAACAACGCCAACCTGGCGAACTCCAGTGTGAGCGATGCGGGTACGTTCGACATTTCAAACGCCAACAACAACGCAAGTATTACCAGCCTGTCGGGTAGCGGGGCAGTGAAACTCGGCAGCAACGTGCTGACGTTGAGCAATGCTACTGACACCTTCAGCGGTGTTATCAGCGATGGCGGCATCGGCGGTGGTACCGGCGGCATCTTCGCGTTGTCGGGTGGCACGGAAACACTGACGGGCACGAACAAGTACACCGGTGGCACGATCATCAATGGCGGGACGCTGGTGGTATCCAGCAATGCCAACCTTGGCACGGGCACCAATGCACTGATTTTCAATGGAGGTACGCTGGAGAGCACTGCTTCGTTCACGCTGAGTTTTCCGGTGGTGTTGGGCAGCGGGGTTGGCACCCTGCAAACCGACGGCAGCAGCAACGTTCTGACCCTGGGCAACACGATCTCCGGCAGCGGCAATCTGGCCAAGACAGGTGCGGGTACCGTGACGCTGACGAATGCGGATTCGTCCACAGGTAGTACGACGATCAGCGCTGGCACCCTGCAACTGAATAATGGCGGTTCGATCAGCGGGAACGTGACGGACAACAGCGCGCTGGTGTTCAATGAGAGCGGCAGCGTGAGCTACGGCGGAGTGATTTCCGGCTCCGGTTCGCTGACCCAGCAGGGCGCGGGCACGCTGACGCTGACGAACGCAAACACGTACACGGGTGTCACGACGATAAGTAACGGCACCTTGCAACTGGGCATTGGTTTTGCGAACGGTTCGATCATTGGCAACGTGACGAACAACAGTGCGCTGGTGTTCGACGAACTCTCCGGCCTGAGCTATGGCGGAGTGATTTCCGGTACGGGGTCGCTGACCCAGATGGGCAGTACGCTGACACTGACGGGTGCTAACAGCTACAGCGGTCTTACGACAATCAACAGCGGTACCACACTGGCGCTGTCGGGCAGCGGCAGTTTGGCAAACTCAAGCGTGAGCGATGCGGGTACGTTCGACATCTCAGGTACAACCAGCGGTGCAAGCATCGCAAGTTTGAGCGGCGCGGGACAGGTGAATCTGGGCAGCCAGGCGCTGACGCTGACCAACGCTGCCGACACGTTCAGCGGCACTATCAGCGATGGCGGTATCGTCACCGGTACCGGTGGTCGCCTCGTGTTGTCGGGCGGCACGGAAACACTAACGGGCACGAACACCTACACCGGCGGCACGACGATCACGTCGGGCGGTACCTTGCAACTGGGCGATGGCACTGCTAACGGTTCGATCACTGGCAGCGTGACGGATAACGGCGCACTGGTGTTCGATCAGTTCGGCAACGTGAGCTTCGGTGGAGCGATTTCTGGTGCTGGCTCGCTGACCCAGGAAGGGGCGGGCACGTTGATACTGACGACCGCGACCTACACCGGCGTCACGACCATTACGGCGGGTACTTTGCAGTTGGGCAATGGCACCACGGGCGTTTCGATCACCGGCAACGTGACGGACAACGGCACATTGGTGTTCGACCAGAGTGGCAGCACGAGCTACGGCGGCGTGATTTCTGGCACCGGCTCGCTGACCCAGGAAGGTGCGGGTGCGTTGACGCTGACGGGTGCGAACACCTATGCCGGCCTTACGACCATCGACAGCACCACGACGCTGGCATTGTCGGCTGGCGGCAGTTTGGTGAACTCGAGCGTGAGCGATGCAGGCACATTCGACATCTCAGGCACGACCAGCGGTGCAAGCATCGGCAGTCTGAGCGGTGCAGGCCAGGTAAGCCTGGGTGGCAAGGCGCTGACGTTGACCGGCGCTGCCGACACGTTCAGCGGTGCTATCAGCGATGGCGGCATTGCTGGCGGTACCGGTGGCAGCGTTAAGTTGTCGGGCGGTACGGAAACGCTCACGGGTACGAATACCTACACCGGCGGTACGACGATCGCGGCGGGCAGCACCTTGCAGTTGGGTAATGGTGGGGCCGGCGGTTCCATCGTTGGCAATGTGACGGACAACGGCGCGCTGGTGTTCGACCAGAACGGCAGCGTTAGCTTCGGCGGGGTGATTTCTGGTGCCGGCTCGTTGACCCAGGCGGGAACAGGCACGTTGACGCTGACGGGCGCGAACACCTACAACGGCGCTACGACGATCGACAATGGCGCCACGCTGGCGTTGTCAGGCAGCGGCAGCGCGGGCGGTTCGAGCGTGAACGATGCGGGCACGTTCGACATCTCAGGCACGACCAGCGGTGCAAGCATCGCCAGTCTGGGCGGTGCAGGTCAGGTGAATCTGGGCAGCAAGGCCCTGACGTTGACCAACGCTGCCGACACGTTCAGTGGCGTCATCAGCGATGGCGGCATCGCTGGTGGTACCGGTGGCAGTCTCGTGTTGTCGAGCGGCACGGAAACCCTGGCAGGCGTGAATACGTACACAGGCGCCACGATCATCAATGGCGGCACACTCGCGCTCTCGGGCAGCGGCAGCTTGGCAAGTTTAAGCGGGGTGACCGACAACGGTACGTTTGATATCTCCGGCACGAGCAACGGTGTAAGCATCGCCAGTCTGTCTGGCAGCGGGAGGGTGGCGCTGGGCGGTAACACGCTTACGTTGAGCAATGCCTCCGGCACCTTCAGTGGCGACATCGGCGATGGTGGTATTGCTGGTGGTACGGGTGGCAGCCTCGTGTTGTCGGGTGGCGCGGAAACGTTGTCAGGTGCAAACACATACACAGGCGGCACGACAATCGCCGCGGGCACCTTGACGCTGGGTACTGGGGTTTCGATCATCGGTGACATCTCGGACAACGGTGCCTTGGTGTTCGACCAGAGCGGCAACGTGACCTACGGTGGCGTGATCTCGGGCGGTGGTTCGCTGACGCAGGCGGGCACGGGCACGCTGATATTGACGAATACAAACACGTACACGGGCAGCACGACGATCAGCGCCGGCACCCTGCAGCTGGGCAACGGCGGGACGAGCGGTTCAATCGCCGGCACAGCGACGGACAACGGCGTGCTGGCGTTCGACCTGAGCGGCAACCTGAACTATGGCAAGGTGATTTCAGGCACGGGATCGCTTGAACAGAAGGGCAGCGGGACGCTGACTCTCAGTGGCGCGAACACCTACGGCGGGGGCACCATCGTCAGCGGTGGCACCTTGGCGGTATCGAGCGACGGCAACCTGGGTGCGAGTGGCACTGGCGTCACGCTCAACGGCGGCACGCTGAAAAGCATTGCTTCGTTCACCCTGAATCGCCCAGTGACGCTAGGGAGTAGCGGCGGCACGCTAGAAGCTGGTACTGGCACCGACCTGACCTTGGCTGGCGCGATCACCGGGGGCGGCAACTTGGTCGAGAACGGGCCAGGCACACTGACTCTGGACAACAACGCCACAACGGGGGGAGACCAGACCTACAACGGTGCCGTGGCGTTTGGGGCAGGTGCGCTGCTCACCAGCACCGGCAACGGCGCGATTGATTTTGTCTCGACGGTAAATGGTTCCGGTGCGTTGTCGATCAACACCGGCGGCACCGTTACCTTCGGTGACACGGTGTCGCTGGCAGGCCTGACCACCCACAGCAGTACGTTCACGGCCAACGCACTGAACATCGGCAGTGGCGGCTTGTCGGTGACCACCACGGCGGGCGATATCACGCAAACCAGTGCGTTCGTGGTGGCGGGTGCTTCCAGCTTCAATGCAGGCAGCAACACCGTGGATCTCACGAAGGGCAACGATTTCACCGGCGCTGTGACCGCGATTGGTGGCGGCGTGTCAATCACCGACACGCACAACCTGACCATCGCCGCGTTGACCGACAATAACAACGGCGACGTGAACCTCACGGCAGGTCAGGTGTTGAATCTGACGGGTGGCATCAATGCCGGCACGGGTAACCTCACGCTTGTTACCAACGGTGGCACGCTGGGTACAACGGGTGCTCTGAGCGGCAACAACGTCACCTTGATCGGTGCGAACGGCATCACGCTCGCCAACAACGTGACCGCAGCGGGCAATCTGAGTCTAGCCAGCAGCGCAGGTGCTATTGCGCAGAGTGGTGGCGTGCTTACGGCGGCCACGCTGACGGGCAATTCGGCTGGCGCAACCACGCTGGGTGGCGCCAATGCCATTACCACGCTGGGCAACTTCACGGCGAACGGTCTCAGTCTTACCAGCACACAAGCGCTGTCCGTCGCCGGTACGGTGGATGGCGGGGCCTCGGGCGTCAGCTTAACCAGCACGGGCGGCAGTTTGACCGTGAACGGCTCCGTCAGCGGCGGCACGATTGCATTGAACGGCAAGGGCGATCTAGCCATCAATGCCGGGGTGAACAGTGGCAGTGGTGCCATGACGCTGATCTCGGGTGGTGCGATCAGTGAAGGCAGCAATGGTGTCATCACGGCCAGCAGCTTGACGGGCAGTTCGGCCGGCGCCGCCACGCTGACTGGCGCGAACGTGGTTGGCACACTCGGCAACTTCACCGCCAATGGCCTCAACCTGTCGGATGCGCAAGCATTGACCATTGCAGGCACGGTTAACGGCGGCAGCGGCACCACGACGATCACTTCGACTGGCGCGATTGCTGAAAGCAGCGGCGGTGTAATTGTGGCCGGCACTTTCACCGGCAGTTCCGGTGCTGCGGTCACACTGCAGAATGCGAACCAGATCGGTACCCTTGGCGGTTTTGTTGCGAACGGGTTCAATCTAAACAACGCGCAGGCCTTGACGGTGAGCGGCGCGGTGAATGGCAGTGGTGGCGCGACCTCCATTGCCACGTCCACCGGAACGCTGACGGTGAATGCTGGTATTACTGGCGGTTCCGTTGCCCTGACCGGCCAGGGCGGTCTTGGTATCAATGGCAACATCAACAGCGGCGCAGGCACTACTGCACTTACGTCCGGTGGCGCCATCAACGAAAGCAGCGGCGGCGGCATCACAGCCGGTGTGCTGACCGGCAGCTCCAGTGGCGCGACTGCGCTGAGTGGCGCCAATGCGGTCATCAGTCTGGGCAGCTTTACGGCGAACGGCTTCAGCCTGAGCAACGCAAACGCACTGAGCGTGGATGGTGTGGTGAATGGCGGCAATGGTACGGCGAGCGTCACCACGACGACCGGAGAGCTAACCTTGAACGGTAGCGTCGCCGGCACCGCGGTGAGCCTTGGTGGTGGCAGCGGTCTTGCGATCAACGGTGGCGTAAACAGCGGCAACGGCACAACCACGCTGACCTCGGGTGGCGCGGTAGACGAAGGCGGCAGCGGCAGCATCGCCGCAGGCACCTTGACCGGCAACTCCTTCGCAGCGACGACGTTGAACGGTGCGAATCAGATCGCCAATCTGGGTGACTATTCCGCCGACGGCTTCAACCTGAGCAATGCGCAGGCGTTGACGGTGGCCGGAACAGTGAATGCCGGCAATGGCACCGCGAGCATCGCCACCAAGTCGGGGGCGATGACCGTCACGGGTAATGTCGACGGCAGCGCAGTGAAGCTTACCGGCGCTAGCGCCCTGGCGATCAATGGTGGTGTGAACAGCGGCAATGGCACGGCAACGCTGACCACGACAGCTGGCAACATCGACATCAACGGTCAGGTAACCGGCAATACGGTGGCGTTGTATTCGGCCGGTGCCATCGGTGAAGGCAATGATGGTGTGACCGCCGGAACGCTGACCGGCAGTTCGGCTGGCGTTACGACACTCAATGGCGTCAATCAAATCGATACCTTGGGCAGCTTCACCGCCAATGGCTTCAGCTTGATCAATGCGCGCACCTTGGCGGTTGACGGTCCGGTCAATGCCGGCAGCAGTCTTGCGTTGACCACCAGCAGCGGCGACATCGACATCAACGGCGCGGTCAGCGGATCGAGTGCCAGCCTCAACAGCGCAGGCACACTCAACGAAGGCGGCCAAGGCTCGATTGCGGCGGGCACGCTCAGCGGCAATGCGAATGGCGTGACCACGCTCACCGGCGAGAACAAAGTGGATACCCTGGGCGATTTCCGTTCGCTGGCGGGCTTCAGCTTCGCGAACGATCAATCACTGACCTTGAGCTCCGTCAATGGCAGCAGCTACGTGGTGAATGCCGGCACATCGCCGGTATCGATCGCAGTGACCAACGGCAATCTGTACCAATCCGACCACACCTGGACCTACGACGGCACCGGTTCGTGGTCCTCGTCCGGCGCCATCGGCACCCAGGGCAATCCGATCTACGTGCTCGGCACTACCACGCAATACGTGCCATTGGTCGGCGATCCGCCGGCGTATTTCTACGCGGTAGATTCGTTTGGCTCGATCTTGCCGATTGTCGGCGACAGCGTGAACATTCCCACCTCGTTGTTCTCCAGCCGTGCGCAGAACGTCAACAATCACCTGGATTCGTATATCGACGCCAGCGTGATTACGGCGAACTACCGCTCGTTCGGCATCGTGCCTTCCGGCATTCTCTTGCCGCCGGATCAGCAGGCTTGCCAGGCGGGCAATGGTACGGATTGCTCGGACGAATAAGCGAGAGAGGAGAGTCGATGCGCAGCGCACGCCGGGTCGTTTCGCTATGTTGCAGCTTGCTATTGGCCGGTGTGGCAAATCAGGCGTTGGCGCAAATTGCGCCACGCCTGACCGGCGAAGCGGTAATCGCCCGCCTCAACACCGCCAAGCAAGACGTGGCTACGCGCGCAAGCAACACGCATGACGATCGACTTGCCGCGGTGAGTACGCAGTTGGGCGAGATGGCCGATGCTCTGCGCAAAACATTGGGCGACAAGGCGAGCCAGCCGGCTGACATCATGGACGATAGCCGGCGTGCAGCGGTATTGCGCGGCGACGCTGCCGTCCAGCGTACGCGTGCTTACCTCGATGCTGCACCGAGTTGTCCCGGCAGTGACGCGAAAGCGTTGACGGATGCCTTGGCCACCACCATCGACAAGCTGGGCAAAACGTCGAGTTCATCGAAAGCAACGCCGGTGATCAACAGTGTGGAGACGATTGACAACCGTCCGGTATTTGCACTGCATCCAGGCACAACGCCCGTGGCGTTGGCTTTGGTCGGCACCAATCTGTCGGATCCGCAATGTGTCGATCCGCAGATCACGGCGACCGATGAGAAGGGCAAGCTGCTCGATGCGCAACCGGTTATCACCGGTGTGCTGCCTACGCGTATCGAGCTGAAGTTTCCGGACGGAGCAGGGAGCAAGCCCGGTGCCTTGGTGCTGCATGTCGTACCCAAGCACAAGGCCTTTTTGATGGGCTGCTCCGCGCAACCGGAAGCCACGACAGCCTTGCAAGTCACAGCATCCATGCGTGTCTCGGTCAGCTACAACTTGACCACGACATGCGGCAGTGGTCAAAGCATACCGAGTTCCGGTAGCTTGCCGGACATCACGGCTTACGGTGCCACCTCATCACGCCAGGTGGACGTTGCAGCGTGCCCCGATCCGTCGCGTTATGCGATCAGCGCCAAGGTGACATTTGGTGATGGCAACAGCGCTTCCGTCGGGCCGGTAGAGCAGACGGCCGCAGCAGATATCACGATGGGATTGCCGGCAGGATTCACGTTGAGCTGGAGCCCGTCCACGCGGACGGTGTTTGTACGGTCCGCGGCGAATGTATGCAAGGGTGTGTACTAGGGCTCATACATTCCCTGGAAGTAGTTCGTCGGTTGGGGTGAAAACCCCAACATGGCGCAAAGACAGGCGTGGCGATGTTGGGGTTTTCACTCCAACCCACCCAGGTGTGAGGGGCTATTCACTCTCCCCGGAAATCACCTGCAACTCGCTCATCCCACCCGGCGCCAGATCCTTCATCAAATCCACAAAACTCAACCCCACCAGCCGCTGTGCGCGACGCAACAACAACGGGATGGGGCTGGAAGGTTCGCATCGCGCGTAGTAGTCGCAGATATCATCCAGCCGGCGAATCACATCCTGCGGGCTTTCGATACGACCGCTATGTGCCTGCGGTGCAGAACCCGGTGACGCGGTTGAACCCGCGTCGCCCTCTGCTTCACCGCTCGCCTCAACCGATTGCGGTTGGCGTTTGGCCAACTGCGGCTCCAGAAACTTCTTTACTTCATAAATATCGCTGAGCAGCGGTTTCAGTTCCGGCCCGGCTGTGCCGATGTGTTCGTTGAAAATCGCATCGATCGCCTTGACGTGGTCGAGTGCCACGCCGATTGCAGCCACGTTTTCGGCCAGCTGTTCCTCCGGGCAATCCATGCAACAGGCTTCGATCTGGGTCAGGCCAGGGGTCTCGGCGCCGTCTTCTTCCCCTTCGCTTGCAGCAAGCTTCAACGTGCCGTTGGCAATGCGCAGATCGCGCAGCGTGAACCGCCCCAGCCGGGGCGACTGCACGAACGGCGTATTGCGGAAAAAGCGCAGCATGCCTTGCAGGTCGGCAAGCGTCGCCACGGCGTTGACGCGCGCGGTAGGGTCGTTGTCGTCCTCCGCATCCAACTGAGGATGCACTCCCTCCCAGAACTGCTCCAGCAGGCTGCGGATCAACTGCAGGCCGGCGGCCCAGCCGGGCAGGCCGGCGGTGCGCATCCAGGCGGTAGTCAAATGCACCGCCACGCGCAGATCCTTCGAACGTCCCAGCAGCGCCTCCGCCTGGCTGGACACCTTGTCCCAGTCAGGCTCCTCGGCCGCGATCACCTCTTCGCCAATACCCCGCTCCGCCTTGGGCGCAGCCAGCCGCTCCAGGGCCATGAAATCAGGGTCATATTCAAGGTTTTCTCCCGTGGGCGATTCACCATCGAGGGGAGACAACAGCGACTCCAGGGCAGGGCTGGTCATAGGTGCGTGGCGGTCCTTGAGGTGGTGGAAATCGTACCGCAATTGGCGGTGCGTGAATGCGTCTTTTGAGGGAGAAAGACGATGTTCTCGGGTGTGGCTGCAGCGCAACCTCTACGGCGCCATTTCCGCAAGCACGCATGAACGAGACCGCCAAGGACGTTAGTCCCGCAAAGTCGATGTAACAGTGGCGTTGCATGATTTTTGGGCTTTCGCTTCCTTGCATAAATACGTCGTCACCGCGCAGGGATGCGTGCACATCGTTGCCCCGATGCAAGCGGGCCGCCCATGCGGCGGGTAAAGCAGTCCATCGTTCAATCAACTAAGGAGGGGTTATGGGGAATTCCATGAGTATCCAGATCAGGGCCTATGCCAATGCCGACAGCAGTACTGTTGTCTGGCGTGTCGACAAGCCCATTGCCGGTTGCCTGGGCTTTGCACTTCATCGCCGCTCCGCCGGTGGCGGTAACGACGTTGTGATCGAGAATCGCATTGGATTTCAGGGTGATCCGCAGGCGGCGCCGGGGGAGCACAAATCCAGTGACGTGTGGCCGATCCAACGGATGATATGGAGTGATTACACCGCGGCTGGGGCGGGCAAGGTGCAGTATCGGGTGGTGGCGAAGATCGGCAAGCCGAATGCCTTGAAGGATGGTGTGGCCAGTGACTGGTGTGATGCGGTCGAAGTCGGTACTGGTAAGACGGATGGTTTCAAGGCGTATTTCAATCGCGGGATTGTGCCTGCGCAGTACATGGCGCGGACGGGGCAGGCTATTACGCATGGAAAACCCCAGGATATTGAAAAGCCCGGTAATCCTGTGCGCGAGGAATTGGGTGGTGTGCTGCTTTCGGCGTTGACGGGCTTGCTGAAGGAATCGAATGCGAACGGTGAAACCATCTACGCTGCGTTGTATGAATTGAACGATGTCGAGCTTATCGATGGGCTGGAAGCGTTTGGCAAGCGTGGCCATCTGCTGCTCGGCTCCGGCGCTTATAACACGAAGAAAAAGATCACGGACGAGAACGCGAAAGTTCGAAAGGATCTAAAGTCTTCCAAAAAGATTGCCGTCTATGATCGTCTAGTCACCAGTCCGCATTTTGCACACAACAAATTCGTGGTGTTCTGCGATAAGCATCAGCAGCCGGTGCGCGTGTGGACGGGCAGCACCAACTGGACGGTGACCGGCCTGTGCACGCAGGTGAACAACGGCATCCTGGTGGAAAGTCCGGAACTGGCGAATGCCTATCTGGCACGCTGGCAGGCATTGGTGCAGGCGAAGAATGCTTATCCGCCTTCGTTGGCTCAGCAGGGCAGCACACCAGCGCATGCCACGGTGGGAGCGAGCAAGGCGCCAACGACGGCGTGGAACGTGCCGTGCGAGAAGCTTGTCGACTTGGCCGATGCGCGTCGTTTGATTCAAGGCGCCAGGCAAGGCGTGTTGTTCCTGTTCTTCAATCCTGGAAAGAAAGGCACCTTGCTCAACGACATCCTGGCGTTGAATCAGGACAACCTTTATATCCACGGAGTGGTGAACCAAGATCCTGGCGGCAAGAAGGCCCCTCTTCTCACCCTGCATGAGCATGGCGACAAGATTGATGCGGATCCGGAAGCCACCTTGCCCACCAATATCAATCAATATCTCAGCCCATGGTTCGACAAAGATCCGCCAGGGCCCATGGTGATGATCCACTCCAAAGTTGTCGTGGTCGATCCCTTTGGCTCGCATCCAGTGGTGATGACCGGTTCGCACAATATGGGACCGAAAGCCAGTCAGGAAAATGACGACAACCTGTTGATCATCGAGAACGCACCAGGTTTGGCGCAGGAATACGCGGTCAACATCATGGGTGTATTCGATCACTACAAATTCCGCCAGCAACATCACGTCAGTGCAACGGCTGCAAAGGCTAAGAGCGGCTCGCCTAAAGCGAGTAAATGGGGCGGATTGCAGAGTGATCCTTCGTGGCAGGATGCGTATTTCGAAGCTGCGCACCAACGTGAACTGGCGTTCTGGTTCGGCGAATTTCGTTCTGCCACGCCTGGCACAGCTACTGCACGTATGCTTCAGCATGGTCATGCTGCCCACACGACCGGTAGCGCTTCGCATAGAGGAAAAACCGGCAAGGCGGTGAAAAAGCGGGCGTAGTCGGGGACGTGCCATAACGCGTCGGGCTAAGTGCGCTGATCAAAATCGTAAACGCTCCTCCCTGGAAATCATTAGTTGTTTTTTGCTGGAGTCCCTGCCTTACTGCATATGACATGCACGGGGAGGAGCGTCATGAAGGCAGGTATCCGGATGTGGCAGAGCGGTCTGGTCGCCATGTTGTTGTTCGTATCAAGCCAAAATCATGCGGGCACGGAGGCTGACGTCACCGTGCACGGGGACCGGCCCGGGCCGATCATCCATCGCGAGATCTATGGCCAGTTCGCCGAGATGCTTGGGCGTGGCATCTACGGTGGCATCTGGGTTGGGGAAAATTCCTCCATTCCCAACATCCATGGCTATCGCAAGGATGTGGTCGAGGCGTTGAAGGCGATCAAGGTGCCGGTGATCCGCTGGCCGGGTGGCTGTTTTGCCGATCAATATGATTGGCGTGATGGCATCGGTCCGCGCGATAAGCGGCCGGCGCGTTTGAATGCCTCCTGGGGCGGTGAGGAGAGCAACCAGTTTGGTACGCACGAGTTCATGGATTTTGCCGAGCTGATCGGCGCCAAGACCTACCTCAGCATCAACGTTGGTACGGGCTCGCCGCGCGAGATGAGTCAGTGGATCGAATACATCACGGCGGATGGCCATACGAGTCTCGCTCAGGAGCGACGGGCAAATGGCCGCGACAAGCCGTGGAAGATTGATTATGTAGGCATCGGCAACGAGATGTGGGGCTGTGGCGGTTCGATGCGGCCGGAATTTTATGCGGATGTGTATCGCCAGTACGCCACCTTTTTACATTCACCGAACGATACGCCAATCGAAAGAATTGCCAGCGGCGCCAACGCCGATGACGTGGGTTGGACGGATAAGGTGATGTCGATCGCCGGCAGCCAGATCGACGGCATCAGCTTGCATTACTACACCATTCCCACCGGCGAATGGACGCACAAGGGCTCGGCGACGCATTTCGATGAGGCGGAATGGATGTCCACGCTGCAGGGCGCGATGCACATGGATGAGCTGATCGCCAAGCACAGCGCCGTGATGGATAAATACGATCCGAAGAAACGCGTGGCGCTGGTGGTGGATGAATGGGGCAACTGGATGGATCAGGAACCCGGTTCCAACGATCCGGCGCTTTATCAGCAGAACAGTTTGCGCGATGCCGTTTCGGCTGCCATCACGCTGGATATCTTTCATGCGCATGCCGATCGCGTGCGCATGGCGAATATTGCGCAGATGGTCAACGTGCTGCAGGCGATGATTCTGACTGACAAGTCGAAGATGGTGCTGACGCCGACGTATGACGTGTTCGACATGTACAAGGTGTTCCAGGGCGCTACGTATCTGCCGGTGGACGTGCAGGGGCCGGTGTATCGCTATGGCAACGCGTCAGTACCGGGCGTGCATGCCACGGCGGGGCGTGATGCATCGGGTGTTGTGCACGTGGCCTTGGTGAATCTCGATCCGCATCAGGCGGATACGGTTCGTGTGCGGTTGTCCGGGATTAAAGGGACGAGTGTGCAGGGCAGGGTGCTTACGGCGCCGGCGATGACCTCGATCAATACGTTTGACCAGCCGCATGTGGTGGAGCCGAAGGTGTTTGATGGTGCGAAGTTTGGCGATGGAGTGTTGACGGTTGCGCTGCCGTCGAAGTCGGTGGTGGTGTTGGATATTCGGTGATTCTCAGCTTGCCGAAAGTGTAGGTTGGGGTGCAAACCCCAACATCGTGATCGTGATTGACATGGCAATGTTGGGGTTTGCACCCCAACCTACGAAAGCCCAGCCCTCTCCCCGGAAGGGAGAGGGCGTCGGTGGCTATCAGCTCCACTTAGTTCCGCGACCTGCCATAAATAACCCCACGCGCCCCATTGGTCCCGAGATACACGGTGCCAAACGTCCTCGGATCACCCACCACCAACGACACGCCACCCCACTGATGCTCGGCGTCGTTGATCTGCACCCACGTCGTGCCGGCATCGATGGAGCGGAACAAACCTGTCACGCCATTCACCGTTCCAGCCAGGAACACAGTCGGGTAGGACTTGCCAACCGCGGCCTTGCCGAAGCCGACCGAGGTTGCCGCCGTCACCGTGGACGCGTCGACTTGATTCCAGCTCCATCCCGAACTCTGGCTGCGATACAGGCCATTCGGTGTGGCAAGCCATATGTCGCCTTGCACGCCGGTGACCGTCACTGCCTGGCTCTTCTCCCACGACGGTACGACAGGCAACCCGGACGTTGCCGATGCATACCACGTCACACCTTTGTCGGAGCTGCTGAAGAACGTGCCCGTGCCCTGATTCCATCCGTAAAACAGATTGGCGTTGGCGCCGTCTGACACGACTTGCATGCCGGTCGGCAAGTTTGCCGTGCCGCTGCTGGAAGGATAGGTCAAGGTTTTCCAGGTGGTGCCGTGATCGGTGGATGCTACCGGTGCGACATCCGACGGTGCCCACACGATGGTGCCGCCGTCAGCGGAGATGGCCACCGTGCCGGCGCCATTGCTGGAGCCGCCCTGGTTGGCAAACGCCGTCCAGGTGTTGCCGCCGTCGCTGGAAATGGAGCCGAACACGCCGCTGCCGTAACCAACGCGCACGATGGTCAACGGTGCGCTCTTCGCAAAATCCAGCCCGGTGCCGGTGCTGCAGGTCGGGTTGGTCACCTGCGCGCTGGGTGCGATGCTGAGATGCGTGTGCACGAAGCCGCAAACGTCACCGAGGCCGCTGATCAACGGCGCGCCAGCCGTGGGCGAAATCAGCGCTTGCACGGCCGTTTCTTCGATGCCGCTGGCGTCGACGCTCCAATGCGTGGCGTTGCCGGCATCGGCAGCGGTCAGGTCGGACGTGCTCCACAGCGAGATGCCGGTGCCATACATGGCATGCGTCGAATCAAAGGGATCGATCGCCACTTCGCCCCAGTTGCCGAACGGCGCCTGCGTCTCACCCGACTGGACCAGCCACGGCGACATGCTGGCATTGCGCACGGCACTGGCGCCCACATCCGTCCAGCTCGTGCCGCCGTTGGTGGTGCGATACATGGTGTCGCTCGGCCACCAGTGGTCCATGGTCATCACCACTACGGTGCCAGGCTTTTCCGGGTCGACTGACAAACCGCTGAAGCCGGATGGATAGTTGTATTTGTCAGGCGGCGTAACGTTTTCCCACGTGTTCCCGGCAATGTTGTATTTCCATACCTGGCCGGCCGTCATGCTGTTGGGGCCGATGGCATTGCCGTAGGTAACGTACAGATTGCCATCCGGCCCGATCAGGCCGCGCTGCGGCAGCATGCCTGCGGCTGGGCCGCCGGCAACGGGTGCCCAACTCATGCCGCCGTCGGTGCTCTTGTACAGCGACGATGCTGCCGTGCTGGTCGAGACACCGGCAAAAAGGGTCTTGGTCGCCGCGCCCTTTCTGCCAGAAGGCTTGTCGAACGCGATAAAGGTCACGCCGGCACCGCTGCCATCGCTGGACAGCGCACTGAAACCGCTCACCTTGCTCCAGGTGCCGCCGCTATCGGTGCTGGTCCACAAGCCATTGGTGCTGGCCTGGCCCGCATCATTGAAAGTGCCGTAGAACAGGACCGAACCCTTGTTTGGGTCCACCTGCAAACGTTCACCGACGTTGCGGCCATCATCGTTGCCGCCGACACGGAAGTTGAGCGGGTGCGACGTAAAGTGTGCACCGTAATCGGATGACACCAGCACCGCGCCGTTGGCACCCCACGATTGCGTGTACAAGCCCGCCACCATGTAAAGCATGTTCGGCCTGCTTGGATCGACGGCGATGCTTTCGACACCCATCCATTGCGAATCGGAAGATGGCACCCAATCGTTGAGCGGCACCCATCGATGGGTCGTCTCGTTATAGCGGTAAGCGCCGCCTACGTCCGTGCGTGCGTAGAACAATCCCCGCTGCTTGGGGTGCGCGATAAGTCCGTCGACATAACCACCGGCAACGATTCTTACATTGTCCCAAGTGTAAGAAGCTTGCGTAGTGGTTTGCGAAAATGCTGCGACGGGTGATAGCGAAAGCGCGGCGAATGTGCCGTAAACGAGCCCGCGAGTAATGGCCCGGTGCAAAAGCGTCTTCATGTTCCCCTCCAAGTTGCCGGTGCAGATCATTGCGGGATGTCGCCGCCTCTGATCCGTCAGGGCACCATGCAGGCAGACGATTCGCCGCGCCGTTTTCTATGCAACGAAACAGATATGTCGTTGCGTGCTTGCTCAAAGCCGGCGGCACTGTACGCCAAATTTTTTTTGATCACCCTGTCCGTAGCGTGTCGGTCATGTGTGCTGTGGACACTCATGCAATGCAGCAAAGACATCGATTGTTTGATGCTTGCATTGGGTATGACGCGGAAAAATGCGCTGTTTTCTGTTGCGGGACTCTATCGCTCCGCTCGTCGGGCATGACATTGCGAAGAACGTCAATCGCGGTTACGAAAATTAAAGCTGCGCAGCAGCAATCGCTTTTTCATGTTGATGGCACAGCGATAGTCGTCTATTAGTTGCAGTGCTTTGGTAGGGAATAATCATGAAAAACAAGGCTGCGATTTTTTGCTTCCCATCACCGCGATATTTCAATCGATTTTATAGGCGGGCCGCCCTATGCGGATGGGTGTGTTGGTTGAGTGGCATGGCACCTGCCATTCAAGCGGAACAGAGCGTTCGCCACATCGTCGTCGACGTGAAAGGGCCATCGTCGCCGCTCGATCGCTTCTACAACTTCTCCGTCGGTTCGGATTATCCCGGCACGCTGATGCGCAACGACAGCCTCGTCCAACTCAAGACGGCGCGGGAAGAACTCGGCTTCCGCTACATCCGCTTTCATGCCATCTTCCATGACGTGCTTGGCAGCTATCGGGAAGTCGACGGCAAGCCGGTGTATGACTGGACAAAGATCGACGAGCTCTACGACAAGCTATTGGTGATGGGCATCCGACCGTTTGTAGAGTTGGGTTTCACGCCGGAAGCCATGAAGACCTCCGATCAGCACATCTTTTATTGGAAAGGAAATACCTCCCATCCCGTGTTATCGAAGTGGACCGCGCTGGTGGATGCTTTCGTGCGCCACCTTGAGCAACGCTACGGACAACAACAAATCCGCAGCTGGTATTTCGAAGTGTGGAACGAGCCCAACCTGGCCGGATTCTGGGAAGGCGGCGATCAAAAAGCCTATTTCCAGCTGTTTGACGCCACCGCGCGCACGATCAAGAAGATCGATCCAGCGCTGAAAGTAGGCGGCCCGGCTACCGCGGGTGCCGCGTGGGTACCGGAACTGATCGCGCATACCACACAGGCCGGTGTGCCGCTCGATTTCGTCAGCACGCATATCTATGGTGTGGATGGCGGCTTTCTCGATGAAAACGGTCAGAGCGATACCGAACTGTCGCCCTCGCCGGATGCGATCGTTGGCGACGTTCGACGTGTGCGTGGGCAGATCAGTCACTCATCGCGACCGAACTTGCCACTGTATTTCACCGAATGGAGTACCAGCTATACGCCGCGCGATGCAGTGCATGATTCGTATGTGAGCGCTGCTTACGTGCTCAGCAAGCTCAAAGCCAGCGAGGGCATGGTGCAAGGCATGAGCTATTGGACTTTCAGCGACCTTTTCGAAGAGCCCGGTCCACCCACGGCGCCGTTCCAGGGTGGCTTTGGGTTGATGAACCCCCAAGGCATCCGCAAGCCGGTGTATTTCGCCTACAAGTATCTCAACCGTCTTGGTAGCACTGAACTGAAAACTGCAGACGCGCAAAGTTACGTGACCTGGCATGACGGCGTGCTTGGCGTGCTGGCATGGGATTTTGTGCAGCCAAGGCAGGACAAGAGCAACCGTTCGTTCTACACCAAGCTGTTGCCGGCTCTTTCGGAAGGGAGCATCAGCCTTGATCTCAAGCATCTGCCGCCGGGCAAATACCAGGCTGCCATCTATCGGACGGGGTTCGATGCTAACGATGCGTACTCGGTTTATTTGCGCATGGGCTCGCCCAAATCATTGAGTGCTTTACAGCTGCAGAAGTTGCAAGCTGCAACAGCAGATCATGCTGATATGCGTTCGCTAGTCGTAGGCGCAGACGGGAGCGCAAGCCTGGTTGTGGCCATGCGATCTAATGACGTTGTGTTTGTGGAGGTTGTTCGGCGTGAATGATGTGTTGGCTGCATTCGTCACGGCCGTGAGGCTCTTACGTCAAACCTTTGAAAGGATACTCTCTTACGGCTCATTCCACGCACCCTCATCCGCCGTGCCGCTATCCGCCACTGTGCTAATAGCTTGCGTGTTTACATCAAGCATATTCACCGAATAATAAACGCCTTCGTTCGGGCCCTGAACAATGTGGTTCGTGCGATTGAGCAGCATGTGCGAATCATCCCTGGACCAGCCGACGGGATAATAAAAATCGAAGCCATCCGGCTTGTTGGTGATCTGGCGGACGTCACCGCTGACGGCACACATGACAAACACTGCGCCAAAAGGAAAGGGCGAACCCGTCACCGTAACGTTTCGCGAGAACGCAAAGTGCTTGCTGTCATGGGACCAGCTTGGCGAACTGCCGTAAAGATCGCCAAACTCCCCGCCGCTGGTTTTGCCGGTGATGAAATTCACGATCTCCATGGCGGACGTGGTATCCCATGCATAAACCCCACGCGTGCCATCCGGTGAGATCACCAGGTGGGCAGGGTCGCCGGTATTCAGATGCGAGATCCGAATCGCTTTGCCGGTAGCGACGTCGACGCTATAAACATCCGAATAGGATGGCGGGGTTAAGCCCTCGGTGCCCAGATAGTGGATTTCGACGAACAACTGCTTGCCATCGGGTGACCATTGCGGTGGCTGGAAAGCGCCGTTGGCGGGGCCAGGACAGAACAGGGTGTGTTGATCATTCCCATTCGGCCTGACCATGGCCAGGCATTGGTGGTTGTCCACGCCACCGTCGATAAAAGCAATCCATGAACTAGGCCCCCACACCGGATATTGGTGCCTGCTCTTGCCGATGGTGATTTGCTGGAGCGTTCCGTTGTCACGATTCAAGCGATAGATCTGCGACTCGATAAACCAATCCACGGTGGCAACGCGCTCGAACACAATCGCATGACCATACGTGGACCATCGGGCGCCCAGATCCAGTGTGCCGATGGTCAATGGCGTCAGCGCCATCGTTTTGCCGCCTGCTGCGGGTGTCACGTAGATCGCGGTAGCGTCCGTGACGTCGCCAGCGGCGACATGGCTCTGCGAGTAGAGCACCGAACCATCTGGCGCTTGTTCGGCTGCTTTGCCGTCCGGTGCGTAGATGGCTGCACATGAAGCGGTTACAACAAAAGAAAGCGTCACTGCCAAGCGGCGCACGCGCTGCGTGAATTTCATAAGGTTTCCCTCGGTGATTTCCTATCCGAACGCACTATGGCGGCGATGCTACGGTTGCGTGCGTGAAGCTTCGGAAAAAACTTCAGGTGTTTGCGTATTTTGTGTTGACACGGGAAAGGCAATTTACAGTGATGCCTGATTTTGCCTCACCGTCATTCCGGCGAAAGCCGGAATCCAGTCAAGAATGGTGTGCGAAGCACTCGAAATAATTGGTTTTGAGTGCTTCGCGCGACGTATTAAAACTGGATTCCGACCTTCACCGGAATGACGGCTGGAGCATTTACAATTTCTTCTTCATCTCTGCTGCACACTTCCCACCCTGCTAATTTCGTCGAGATAACGTCATGAATCAGCAATTCGACGCGGTAGTGGTCGGTGCAGGGCAGGCGGGACCTTCATTGGCCGAGCGCCTGGGCAAATCCGGCCGCAAAGTCGCCGTGATCGAGCGCAAACTGGTGGGTGGTACGTGCGTCAATACCGGCTGTATTCCCACCAAGGCCATGGTGGCCAGTGCCTATGTTGCCAAGCAGGCCCGCAGTGCGGGGAACTACGGTGTCAATACCGGCGACGTCCGCGTGGACATGGAGGCGGTTTGGCAGCGTACGCAAGGCATATCGGGACAGTCGCGCAGCAGCGTCGAGAAGTGGCTGGCCGGCATGCAGAACGTTTCCCTGTTGCGCGGGCACGCCGCATTCGAATCACCGAACACGTTGCGCGTGGGCGACACGCTGATCGAGGCTGGCGAGATATTCCTCAATGTCGGTGGCCGTGCGGTGGCGCCGGATTTTCCCGGCATCGATAGCGTGCCTTATCTCACCAACACCGGCATCCTGGAGTTGCGGCAGTTGCCAAGGCACTTGGTGATCGTCGGCGGCAGTTATATCGGTTTGGAGTTCGGGCAGATGTTTCGGCGTTTCGGTGCCGAGGTCACCATCGTCGAACGCAGCGATCGCCTGTTACCGAAGGAGGACCCCGATGTTTCGGCGGCGGTGGTCGATATCCTGGAAAAAGAGGGCATCAAGCTGCACCTTGCCGCCGAATGCATCGAGCTGCATGGCAAGGCGGGTGAGATAAGTGTCCTCGCGAAATGCGCCAAGCCTGGTTTGGAAGTACATGGCACGCATCTGCTGCTGGCAGTGGGCCGCCGGCCCAACACCGATGCGCTTGGCCTGGACAAGGCCGGCGTCAATACCAACGAGCACGGCTACATTACCGTCGATGACCAATGCCGCACGAATGTCAGCGGCATTTGGGCGATGGGCGAATGCAACGGCCATGGCGCCTTTACCCATACGGCGTACAACGACTACGAAATCGTTGCCGCCAACGTATTGGACGAAGAACCGCGGCGCATTTCCGACCGCATTCTCGCTTACGCACTCTTTATCGATCCACCGCTTGGGCGCATTGGACTCACCGAGCAGGAGGCGCTTAAAAAGGGCCATGACGTGCGAGTGGGTGTACGCCCCATGACGCGTGTGGGGCGCGCGGTGGAGCGCGGTGAAGCGTTGGGTTTTATGAAGGTGATCGTGGATGGGAAGAGCGAGCAGTTGCTCGGCGCGGCCATCCTGGGTGTCAATGGCGACGAGGCTATCCATAGCTTGCTGGATGTGATGTATGCCAAGGCGCGGTATCAAACAGTCACGCATGCGGTGCATATTCATCCGACTGTTGCGGAATTGCTGCCCACGGTACTACAGAGCCTTTCACCTCTGTAGGTCGGGGTGCAAACCCCAACATCGCTATGCCCAAGGACACCGCCATGTTGGGGTTTGCACCCCAACCTACGTCACTTTGCCTCTTGGCCGTCATTCCCGAAAGCCTCACGCCACATGCTTCGCCTTCACCCACTGCTGCCTTATCGGCAAAGCACGAATCCTTTCCCCCGTTGCCGCAAAAATCGCATTGGTCAACGCCGGCGCAATCGGCGGCAAGCCCGGTTCGCCAACGCCGCTCAATGGCACCGAGAAATCATCCGCCGCCACCATGTGCACATGAATCTCGCGTGGCGCTTCGTTCATGCGCAACACCAGGAAGTCGTTGAAGTTGGATTGTTCGGCGTGCCCGTTCTTGAAGCTGACTTCGCCATGCAGGGCCAAGCCAATGCCCATGATCACCGCGCCTTCCAACTGCGAGCGCACCCGTTCGGGATTCACTTGTGGCCCGCAGTCGATGGCGATATCCACGCGGGGGATGCTCAGCTTGCCATCGGGCGTGGCTTCCACCTCGATCACCGCCGCAGTATACGTGACAAAGCTGCGATGCGCCGCCAGGCCAAGGCCACGCCCCTTGGGCCGCTTGCGATCCCAGTCGGCCGCCGCCGTCACGGTTTCAATCACGCGCTTCATGCGCTGGGTGTCGACCGGAAAAAGCTTGGGATCTTCGCCGTAGTTCGTAAACGGCAACTGCGTTGATGGATCGAACTGGCGGTCGGGGCCGATCAGTTCCAAAAGGAAATCACGGTGATCGCGCCCAGCTGCCGCCGCCAATTCTGAGACGAAGCTTTGGATGCCGTAGGCATGCGGGATGTTGTACACCGAGCGGAACCAGCCGATGCGGGTATGCGCGTCGATCGCTGGATTTTCGATGCGCACGTTGGGAATGGCGAAGGGCAGGTCGACAATACCCTGATTCAACTCGCCGGCCTGCTCGTGATCGATGCCGGGCATGAACGTCGACGAGATGGATGGCGCAACGGTGCGATGCAACCAGCCGGCAACCTTGCCGGAACCATCCAGCGCCGCTTCGAAGTGTTCAGCCGATACGGCGTGGAAATAATCGTTGACGATGTCGTCCTCGCGCGTCCACAGCAGTTTGACCGGCTTGGCCATGGCACGCGAGAGCAGGGCGGCTTCCACGACGTAATCGGGCTTGGATTTGCGCCCGAAACCGCCGCCGAGCAACGTGACATTGACAGTGACGTTCGCATCCGGAATACCCAATGCTTTCACCAGCTCGGTGCGAACGTCTTGCGGCGATTGCGTAGGTGCCCACACTTCGCACTTGCCATCCGCAAAACGCGCGACCGCGCAGGGCGGTTCCATGGTGGCGTGCGCAAGATGCGGAATGTAGTAATCGGCAGTGACGCGTTTGGCGGCGCCATGCAAGGCCTGGTCGACGTTGCCGTCGTTGCGCACCAGCTTGCCGGGCTTGCGGTTGGCCGCGTCGAGCTGTGCACGATAGGCAACCGAGTCGTAGCTGGCATTCGGCCCGCTGGCCCAGTTGAGTTTCAACTGCTCGCGCGCCTTGATGGCGGTCCAGCTGTTGTCGGCAATCACCGCCACACCGCCCAGCGGTTGAAAACCGGAAGGCAGCGGCGTGGATTGCAATGTCATCACTTTCACCACGCCCGGCATTTTCTCTGCAGCGCTTCCGTCGAATGAAGCGAGCTTGTCGCCGTATACCGGAGGACGTGCGATGACGGCATAAAGCATGCCGTCAAGACGCATGTCGATGCCGTACGGCGCGCGGCCGGTGACGATGTCGTGGTTGTCGATCAGCGGCGTCTTGCCTTTGCCGATATAGCGGAATTCGGCCGGCGACTTCAGTGCCAGCGTGTTCGGATCGGGGGCGGGCAATGCCGCCGCCTTGGTGGCCAGTTCGCCAAAGCCGAGCTTGCGTCCGCTCTTGGTATCGGCCACTTCATGGATGCCGGCTTTCACTTGGCTCAGCGGTACGCCCCATTGCGCGGCGGCGGCTTGTTCCAGCATCGTGCGCGCGGCGGCACCGGCGCGGCGCAAGGCAGCAAAACTCTGGCGCAGGCTGCGCGAACCATCGGTGTCCTGGTCACCGTATTTCACTTCATCGCCCGGCGCCTGGCGCACTTTCACACGCGACCAATCCGCGCCAAGTTCATCGGCAACCACCATCGCCACGCTGGTGCGCACACCTTGGCCCATTTCAGAGCGGATGCAGACCACGGTCACCATGCCGTCCGACGCAATCTCGACGAACAGGTGCGGATCGTCGCGCAGGCCATGCTCGGTGCCTTCACCACCGTATTTCTTCCTGGGTGTCTCCGCCGCACGTGCGAGCACCGGCAGGCCAAACGCCAACAGCAGGCTGCCTGCGCCGAAACCGAGCAGGAATGAGCGGCGACTTTCATTGCAAATGTGCAGGCTATCGTTGTTCATGCTGCACTCCCTTCACTGGCGGCGAGTTTGATCGCAGCGCGAATGCGCGTGTATGTGCCGCAGCGGCAGATGTTGCCGGACATCGCAGCCTCGATATCGTCATCGCTGGGATGCGGATTGTTTTTCAGCAGCGAGGCAGCCTGCATGATCTGCCCGGCCTGGCAGTAACCGCATTGCGCCACATTGAGTGTCATCCAGGCGCGCTGCACCGGATGGCTGCCATCTGGCGACAAACCTTCAATGGTGATGACGTGTTTGCCCGCGGCGGCCACCACCGGCGTGACGCAGGAGCGCACGGCCGTGCCATCCAGATGCACCGTGCACGCACCGCACAAGGCCATGCCACAACCGAACTTGGTGCCGGTGTAACCCAGCGTGTCGCGCAGGTACCAGAGCAAAGGCATCTCGGGTGGACCGTCGAAGGAATGGTCGTGTCCGTTGATGGTCAACGTGAGCATGGGGGACCTCTTCAGCTTGGGGGACGGTAGTTGGCAAAGGTACTGCCGATACGCCGTTTTAAGGAATGCCAGAGGTTGTCAGGTTCTTGCCTGATGCTGTGACGGGTGAGTTTTCGCACAGCTTCGTAGGTTGGGGTTTGCACCCCAACCTACGAGCTGCGGGGCCGTTGGGATGGCAAACCCCTTCCACCACCGCCCGGAACCCGCCATAGTTATCGCAGCGTGAAAACGCGCTGTTCGGGGGAACCAGGGATGAAGGGGGAGCACGCATGATGGTGCGTGCATGCAAAAAAACCACTTTTCGTCCGACACGTCCCACCGCGAGGTGCGAGGGCGGCTGTCCTGCCTGGATGGCCGTGCACGCAGGAAGCTGAAACGAAGTCATCGCTTGCAAGGAGAGGTAAGGGTGAACGTGATCTATCCAGCCGGTCCCGCCGACGTCCCGGAGGGCTTTGCTCGTCCCAGCGGCACCTATTTGCGCCATGCCTGGCTCGCCGTGGCTGCGTTGCTGCTGTTTATTGCACTGTATGTCGCGCTAGCAGCCTGGTTTGTTTACAACGGTGTGACTGAACTGGCCAGGGTTTCCGACGGTGACGGTTTCGGTGCGGGGCTGGTGGGCGGGGGCAGCCTGTTTTTTGCGGTGTTCCTGATCAAGGCGCTGTTCTTCATCAAGAAGGGCGCACAAGCCGACGGCATCGAGCTGACCCGCAAAGATCAGCCACGGCTGTTCGACTTTCTCGATCGCATCGCCGACGAAGCCGGCGCGCCGCGTCCGCACAGGGTATACGCCAGCGGCCGGGTCAATGCGGCGGTGTCGTACGACCTGTCGCTGCTCAACTTGCTGTTTCCCTCGCGCAAGAATCTAGAGATTGGCTTGGGCCTGGTGAACATGCTGAATCTGGGCGAATTCAAAGCGGTTTGCGCGCATGAATTCGGCCATTTCGGGCAGCGTTCCATGGCCGTCGGGCGATGGGTTTATACGGCGCAGCAGGTGGCTGCCTACATCGTGACGCGCCGTGATGCGCTGGACGGTTTTCTGCGTGGGCTATCCCGTCTCGATATCCGCATTGCCTGGATCGGCTGGCTGCTGGGTATCGTGATCTGGGCGCTGCGTGTCGTCGTCGATGCCGGCTTTCGGCTGGTAGTGCTCGCGCAGCGTGCATTGGCGCGCGAGATGGAATTGCAGGCGGATCTGGTGGCGGTGTCGCTCACCGGCAGCGATGCGTTGGTACACGCGCTGCATCGCTTGAAGGTGGCCGACGATGCCTGGGATCGCAGCTTGAATTTCCTGCGCGGTGAAGTGGGAGCGAATCGTCCACCGCGCGACATCTTTGCCGTGCAGCTGGCGCTGGCCGATCGGCTCGGCATCATCTACAACGATCCCGGCTACGCCAATCGTCCGCAGTTGCCGGCCGAGGGTGGCGCGGCGTTTCGCGTATTCGAGAGTGAATTGGCACAACCACCGCGCATGTGGGCGACGCACCCCATGAATCACGAGCGCGAAAGCAACGCCAAGCGCACTTACTTGTTTGCGCCGGCTGATGAGCGCAGCGCGTGGTCCATCTTCGATCACGAACAAGCTTTGCGCGAGCGCATGACGAACGACCTGGGCGGCAAGCCAACGCAGCCGCCGGTGGAACTGGATGAAACACTGAAGCGGCTGGACGATCAGTTCGCGCGCGAACACCTCAAGCCGGATTACCGCGGCATCTATCTAGGTATGTCGCCCGTGCGGCATACCGCCAGCCCGGATGAGTTGTATTACGAGAACGCCGTGCCGCGCCTGCCGTTGTCGCTGGACGATCTATATCCGCCGCGCATCGGCGAAGAGCTGGATCGCCTGCAATCGCTCGAGCGCGAGCATGCCTTGCTGTGCTCGCTGCGCGATCGCATCTACAACGCGCCAGATGGCGTCATACGTCATCGTGGCCACATCCTGAAACGCAGCCAGTTGCCGGCCACCATTGCCGAGGTGGAAAAAGAGCGCACCGGCGTGCAATCGAGTCTGCACTCGATCTTGCGCCGCGTACGCAGCCTGCATCTGAAAGTGGCCGCCGCGCAGGCGCCAGCATGGCGCGATTACCTGCTCGGCGTATTGCATGTACTGCATTACGCGGATCATGCGGAAGCCAATCTGCGCGACGCACAAGCTGCACTCGCCAAGGACTACCGCCAGGCTGCCGCGCGCGGCAGCATCAATGAGAATGGCGTGCGCCGCATCCTGGCCGGTGCAAGCGACGTGCACCGCGCGATTTGCGGGATCTACAACGAAGCCGGCACGGTGAAGCCCAGCGCACGCATCATGGCCAGGCTGGGTGCGGCGAGCTGGGCGCAGGCGCTTGGCACCTACGGTTTGCGCGCGCCGGAGCGCGCCAACATCAACGAGTGGTTGCGTCACATCGACGGATGGATCAATCGCGTCGGTGGCTGGCTATCGGCTCTGCGCCGCGTTGCGCTCGATGAATTGCTGGCCATGGAAGCGTCGATGGCGGCGGCGACGCGTGACGTGCCGCCTGGCGAGGCACCTGGCGAAATCCCCTCCGTGCACAAGGAATACCCCACGCTGGTGCCCGGCACCGAGCGCGGGCAGCAAGTGAAGCAAGGTTTCTGGCAGCGTTTCGAAACTGCCGGTGATCGCCTTTCCGGCCTGGCCCGAGCCGCAGCAGCGATGGCGATCGTCGGTTCCGTGCTGGTGTTCGGGTGGCTGCACGAGAGCACCAAGGTGACGGTGTACAACCCGCTGGATCGCACCGTGTCAGCCACCGTCGATGGCCAACACGTCACCGTGCTGCCGCATGAACATGACGATGTGTCGGTACATGGTCTGGGCAATGTGCAAGTGGATGCGCGCACCGATGATGGCCAAGCCATCGAGCATTTCTCCGCGCCGATCAATCGCGCCGACAACCATGTCGTCTACACGGTAGCCAGCGCTGCACCGTTGCATTCATGGATAGCGTCATACGGTTCTGCTCCCAGGATGGGAGCATCGCTGTTGCCACCGCAACGTTGGCAGGTGGTGCACGCCGATGACGTGTTCACGCAACCTCCGCAGCGTATTCAAACCAGCGGCGGCCAAGGCATGCGCACCGTGCTTGACGGCATGGACAACTTGCCGCCGGAGTTCTATGCCGACCAGATCAAGGATCAGCAAGCTGCCGCGGCGATGCTGCTGGCGCACGTACGTTTCGACAAACCCGATTCCGCCAACTTGATGAGTTGGTTGGAATTGGCGCGTCCCGTGCCGGGTTTCAACGACGTCTTTGCCGCGCGTCGCAAGCAATTCCCGCTCGATGTGGCTGCCATGCGTCTGGAGCAGGATTACGACGTCGGTGCAACGCGTGACGTCGTTTGCGCGCATGATCTGGCACTGGCACAGGCGTCGCCCGATCAACCTGATCTTGCTTATTTAGCGGCACGCTGCGCGCAGCCGGGACCCGAGCGGGACCGCCAGTTTGCGGAGGGAGCGGAGCGCTGGCCGCAATCGGCGTGGTTCGCCATGGCTGATGCCTTCGACGAGGGAGAGCAACAGCACTATCCACAGGCGCAGGCGCTTTACACGAAAGTGATAAGCGAAAAACCCATCCTGCGCAGTTCCGCAGCGGTCGAAGTAGTGCGCTTGTCGCGCCTACTCGATCCGCCTAATGCGCCTCAACGGGAATCGCAGCTTGCCGCGACGTCGCCTTGGCTGGCCAATATGTTGTCGTTTGAACCAGGCGAACCGGTACAGGATGGGCCGTATCGTGCGCTAACCCTGCTCTCCGATGGGCGGCTGGATGAAGCGTTGACGGCTTCCTCGCACACGCCGATCGAAGGCCACGTACTGCGCATGGCTGCAGCGTCGCGAGGCGCTTCGACGTTGTTGCGCTCGCGTGTCGCTGCGTTGCCTCAGGGCATGGGTATCGATCAGGAGACCGTGTGGCTGGCGCTCGCACAAGGCGACGACGCCAGCGATCCTGCCATCGCCAAGATCCTTGACAGCATCGGCGCTGAATCCGGTGGGGAAGGGCATGCGTGGGTGCAGGGCATGCAGCGTTTCGTGGCCTTGGCGCAGCATGGCGATGCGATCGATGCCGAGCGCGCGCTGGATGGCGTGCCGATGGAAATGCGTGCGCAAGCGTACGTGGCCGGCGTGTATTTGCTGGGGCCGCTTGCACCGGATGCCTGGCGGCATTTTGCGCGGGCGGTACTGTTTGCCGGGGAAAGACCGTATCTCGGATAACAACGTAGGTTGGGGTGCAAACCCCAACATCCGGTGTGGCGGTGTTGGGGTTTGCACCCCAACCTACGATTACCAGGCAGTTACGCAACACGAATCAGAGCGTTCAGTAGGAGGCTGTTTCCAACATGCGTGTCTTTGTATGGATCATTTGCATGATCTGCCTGTGCGCTCCTGCTATGGCGCAAACGCCCATTCCGCCGGACGTCCTGCGCACTTCCGAACAAGCTGCAGCCCTGGTTTCCGCCGGCCAGCAAGAGGCTTATCACAACGTGATGGCGGCCTACGCACGCGAAGAGAAAGCCAGGCCGAATGATGCCGGGCTGGTACTGGCGCGCTGCCACTTCATCCAGACCTTCACATACAGCGAGGAGATCGATTGGACCGACGCCGCGCAGGATGATTTCCAGGCCTGCAAGAAAGATCTCCAAGCGCGCTTCCCAGACGACGCCGAAGCCAATCTCTTCATCGCCGAACAGATGGGCGGCAAGGAGGCCATCGCTTTCGCGCGTACGTTGTTGCCGGCAAGCGCCCATTGGACCTTGCAACAACGTGCGAAGCTCCACGGCATTCTTGCGCGTGGCTATACCGTGACGAAGCAGACGGACTTTGCCGGGCAGGAAGCATTGGCGTCGGTGCAGATGGATCCGGCCAGCGACCAGCTGGTGACGGCGCTGCGTTATCTGGCAAGCGTAGGGCGTACGGGTGAAGCGGAAGCCTTGCTGACCAAAACGCCCGTGGATGCGTCGATATGGAAGGAATGGTCGAGGGTAAGTTTTGCGGCCGACAGCCTGAGTCCGAGCGCGGCGCTGGCCGAACTCGAGCGTGCGACGAAAAAGGGTGAGTTCACCAACTGGTGGGTGGCGGCGCGTATTTATCTGCGCGCAGGAAAGACGGCGGAAGCAGCCAAGGCGCTCACTCACGTGGGAGGTTGCACGTGCAGCGAGACCATCCAGCAATATCAGACACGCTTGGATGTCGCGGTGGCTACCAGTGACGGCAAGGCTGCATCGACCGCGTTGCAAGCGTGGTTGACCAAGACCGGCATGTCCATGCCGTTGTTGTTTGCCTATGGAAGTCTATTGCGGCACGACCCCGCGCAATTGTTCTCGCCCGCGTTGGTACATCTGGCACTAGGCATGCTGGTGCTGATGTTGGTGCTGATGTATGCGCCGAGCCTGATTGCTTTTCCGACCTATTACCGCGGCATCGTTCGTGCGCGGCTCAACAAGCCAACCGCGCCGCTTTTTTCAGGCATCGGTCTGCGGCGCATGTGGATCGGCCTGGCCATCTTTCTCGTCGCCTCCACCGTCGTGCCTTTCCTGGGCGGTGGAAGTCCCTTGCAGTCGTGGATGACGAGCAAAGTTCTGTCCAGCGATGAGCAGGCCGCCATCGTTGCCATTCAGCTGGCTACCCTTTTAGTAGGTGGCGCACTGATGGCACCCATCGCCCGGCACCTTTCGCGGCGTGATTGGCTGGGTGATCGCGGCATGATCACCGCGCTCGTCGTCGTGGCGCTTTGGGCGTTGGTGAAAGCATGGGGTGTCTGGGCGGCATGGCATTCGGGACACCTGAGCGCAGCGGTACGGAGTTCGCTGCATGACCGCATGATTGCCACGCTGGCGTTGGCGTTCGTGCATATGGGCGGACCGGCTTTCGCCTTGCTGGTGATCGCGGTGGCTGTGCCCGTCTATGAGGAGTTGATCTTCAGGGGCTGCGTATTGGGTGGGCTTACCCGGCATATCAGCTTCGGCTGGGCCAATGTCTGCCAGGCCCTGCTTTTTGCCGTGTTGCATAACGACACACCGCATTTCGTGTTCTATTTTCTGCTGGGTTTGCTCGGCGGCTGGCTGGCGCGTCGTACGCGTGGCCTGGCGGCACCGATTGCCTTGCATGCGGCGAACAACGCGATTGCCTGCGCGGCGATCTTGTTAGGTGGATGATCGTTTACGGCTTTACCGCCGTCACGACGCCATTGATGGAATACACGCGATGTATCTTCTCTGTCGGAAACACGTAGAGCCGCAGGGGCATGCCGTCTTCGTCGCTGACCACGATCTGCGTGATGTGGCCATAGCGCGCCAGTGCCGTGCATAGACGAAAAGCGTCGTCACTCATGCCAACGTTGGGCAGGTCGCTCAGCTTTTCGCCGCAGCGTTGCTGCATGTGTTCTTCGTCCTGGCTCAGCTTTGCAGCGGCCACTGCATTGTTGTGCTCGGCCTGGGCAGTGAGACGTGCGGTCCATGCTTGTTGCATTTGCTGATACTCCCCCCAGGTCATGCGCCTCGTTGGCTTGGAGCCGGCAGGGTATAGCGGTTCACGTTCAGGCGAGGATTGCTGCGCAGACGGTGGAGAAGGCTGGATCAGGCCCACGCCCAATGCTTGCAATCGGTCGAGCTTATGCTCCAGCGCAGCCTCATCGAAAACCTGCTTGCTTGCGGGGCTCGGCGGGGTTTCCGCCACCGTTCCGGCGCAAGGATGATCCTGAAATACAGTTTGATCATTGGCCTTGCAATGATAGATGGCGGTGCCCTGGGTTACTGCTGGCACTGGGCTCATTGCTGCGATGGCCAATGCCAGCCCCATGATCCATCGTCTCGTCATCATCATCATCCATCCACTCCCGGTTCTGGATCAGTTGCTGTCGCAACCCGTTGATGTTCTGGTCTCGATGCGCTCGAACCGGGTGCGGGTGCCGTCATTCTCGATGACCTGGAAATGGCCTTCGCGCAGATCCTCGATCGGGTTCACGTCGACGATGCCGCTTTTGTCGTCCTGCCACGTGATGGTGTGGGCCTGCACTTTCCAATGACCGATCAAATTTGCCGGCCAGCGGTCGAATTGACTTGGCATCATCACGTAGCTGCCATCATCTTTCAGCTCGATGCGACGCGTGATGCCTTGGCGTGTCGACGACCACAAGCCGATCAGGCGGCAGGGTCGCAGGCTGGGCGTCATCGCCTCTCGCGCTGCTTGTTGCGCGGTCGAACTCACCTGGCGCCAGCCCGACGTCGGCCTATCTCTGATCCACGCGGACAGCGACAGTATCCAGGGCATAAGCATGATGGCCAGGGCGCCATACACCAGCAGCCGGATTGAGAACGCACGAACACCGGTCAATCGCGGCCAGGGCACGCGGCGCAACAAGCGGTAGAGCAGCCATAAGCCCGCACAAACCAGCATGACCCACTTGAAGTTCGTCGCCGCTCGCCAGGCGATAAGCCACGGTGATTCGGATGGCTTGGCGTCATCCTGTTTTGCGGACGGAGGTGGTCTGGGATCCATCGCCGTGGTGGGAGAAACATAACGGTCGCCCGCCGGTGGCGGCTCAAACCCTGCGCAGCTCGCCTTGCGATAAAAAAAGCCAGCGCCTGGTTCCTGCGTCCCGTTGCCCGCGCCGACCACCACGACAGTGCCGTCGTCCATCACCGTCATGTTGTGCTCAAGACTGCCGAAGCCTGGATCCGATAACGGAAATACCCGCGCGTCGCCGGCGCGATAGAGCGCGATGGGGTAGGTCGACAACGCGCAACCGTCTGGCAGATGCTGCGCGTCGGGCCCCATGCCGTGCCCCATCAGCACGTAATCCCACCAACCTGTGCGGGCGTTCCACAGCATCGCGGTAAATCGCGCGGGATCGAAATCATGCAGGAAACGTGCACCGGCATCGTTCACTTCGAAGCGTTGGTTGCTCGCCGGATCGGTCACCGTCGCAAAGGGTTGTGATGCATGAACCGGGGCGCCGTAAGTCAGACCGTCCTGATGCCAATCGACGCGCCATGTCGACCATTGGTTGCTGTCGTCATACACCGCCGCCTCATGCATGTTGGCGATGGCGAAGGCGCGCCCATCGGGTAGCAGCCCTAATTGGGGGGGCGAGGTGGTGAGATATTGCAGATTTGCCTTGCCGCAAAGCGACCATGTGTTCTGACTGGCGCTCCAGCGCTGGCATTGCAATGCATGCTCTGTATCCACCATGACGTAGATGACGTCTCCGGAAGGCAGCATCAACGCCTTGGCTCTGCCTGCCTTGGCGGGATTGAGCGTGCCGGCATCGCTCCAGCGATGGGAGGTGGCATCCCAGATACGAGCCACGGGAATACCGCTGAAATCGTCGGCCAGATAACCCACCAGCATCAAACGTTGGTGGGACAGTTTTGCGATCGCTGGCGCTGATTGCCAGGCGGGCACGGTGTCATCCGGTAATGGCCCGGGTTGCCAGCGCAGCACATGGCTTGGCGTAAAAATCAGCACACTGCCGTCGGGCCGCACGGCAAGACTGACCGGACTGGACATATCACTTTCATTGGCCGGCGCGGCGCGGCCTGCGAGTTGCCAGTCTCCCGATCGCGGACTCCACAACCATGCCCAGGGCAAAGACTGTCCTTGGATGGTGGGAATCCACGCACCGCCGGCAACCAGTACATCGCCGGAGGATAAGCGTGCGGCAGCATGCCCATACAACCCGACCGGCAGTTCCGCCGCATCGCTCCAGTTGCCGGTGGTGGGATCCCATAGTTCCACCGAGCGTAATGGCCTGCCGTCCTGGCCGATGCCGCCGGTTACCAGTACGCGGCCATCGGCAAGCAGCGTCGCGGTGTGGCTGTAGCGTGCTATGTGCATCGGCTGCAGGGTCTTCCATGCAGTGCCTTGCGCGTTGAGCAGTTCGGCCGACGCCAATGGGTTGCCGTTGGCATCGAAACCGCCGGTCACCAGCAAGCTGCCGTCGGGCAATGCGATGGCATTGTGCTTGGCACGGGCGGTGCCCATGGGCGGTACGGCATCGAGCTTGCCGTGTGCGTAGAGCTCCACGCTGGCGAGCACGGGCTCGCCCTTTTCTTGCGACAGTTGCGGATCACTTTCTCCGCCCACCAGCAGAACGCTGCCGTCCCGCATCAGCGTTGCGGTGTGGAAGATGCGGGTCTGCGCCAGCGCTGGCACGGATTGCCATTGGCGCGTTGCGCTATCCCATAGCGATAGCCCGGCATACGGCGTGGATGGCGAGGGATCGTTAAGCAGCTTGGCAGCGTCGCACAAGCCACCTGCCATCAGCACCTCACCGTTGGGAAGCAGCGTGGCGGTATGCAGAAAGAGGTTGCCGAATTTGCATTCGGGTGCGCCCGAAAGCCTGCGCCAACCGCCGCTTGCGGGATCGTAGAGCTTGGGCGAGGGATCGGGTCCGCCGTCTACACCTTGGCGTTGGCGCAAGGCATCGCTCTGGTCTTGCTGTGTGCGCCACTCATTGGGCGACACGCCGTAGCCATAAACCAGGATGCTGTTGTCCGGTAGCAGACTCACCGTACTACCGTGCAACGGCGCCAGATAACCCCCGAAGGGTTGTAAATGGCCAGCTGCTTCGGGTGACTCTTGGGCAAAAGACCTGGCGGCGATAAACCCAAGCACGATGACCCCGAAAAACAAAAGGCGTTTCATGATGTGGGGCATCCTTGCAGGCGCGCGCGGTCGGAGTACCAACGCAGATCGGATAACGCTTTTTGGCGGTGATCTTCACTGCTGCGCCAACCGTTGCCGGTCTGGTTGGCGCTGGACAACAGCGCATTCACCGCTTGGTCGTACGCACGGCGACTGTTGTCGGCGTGCTTGCGCAAGCTGTCGCAGCTTTCTTCAGACGAGACTGGCGCGCAGGGTTGGTCGCCATAGCTCACGCCTGCCGACGGATGGCTGCAGCGATAGATACCATCGAAGGGAGCAGGAGCTGGCGGTGGCACCAGCGACAGGTAGCGCTGGTAGTCGGCGTACTGTCGAAGGTATTCCGCCCGGTACGGGCTGGGCGGCATTTGCAGGATGGTGGTGTGATCTGCGTTTATGGCCTGCATCGCGGCAGTCGAATTTGCGCGACCACTGCGTAGGCCTTCCAGTGCCGACGACAGGCGATCCAAAGAAGGCGCCAATCGTTCGTAGCGCAAGAGCTCGTCCATTCTCCGGCATTCGGCCAGAGCTGGCATGCGAAACCTGGCTTCGACGACGGGTATGCCCGTGTCATTGCCATTCGCATGCATCGCTGCCTCCATGGCATCGTAGTTCGCGTTGACTTGTGCACGGCATTCGTCGCCGTTGCGCGAGTCGTAAGGACCGATCGCGGATACGTTGCCCGTACCCGCAGCGAGCAGCACAACGGTCGCCGCCAGGTAATAGCTGGCGCGAAGCTTGCGATGGATGGGCATCCCCTGACCCTTGTCCCCTGTTTGGGGCTTATTTAATCACCAACGCTGTTGAAAAAGAGCGTCGCGCTTGGGACTGAGATGACGATCGTGGCGGCGGGGGCTGCGCCATCTACACGTGGCGAGCCGTTTCGCGATGATCAACGCGTCGACTTGTCCGCGTTATGCAACGCCGCCACGGCAGCGGCGGCATTCACTTCCATCACGCCATTGGACAACTTGCTGCTCTGTACCAACAGATCATGCACTGCGCGCGCATCCAGATGCGGCGAAAGCGAAAGCAACAACGCGACAATGCCGCTCACGTGCGCGGCGGCCATGGATGATCCGGAGCTGAAGTCGTAGCCGCCGTCGGGTTGGGTCGTGAGGATGTCTTTGCCGGGTGCGCTCAACACACCGGTGGGTGCCGGCGACGTGCCGCTCACGCGCACAACGATCACCCCGGGCGCGTTGTCAGGGAATCCATCGACGTTTCCGCTCGGGGGCAAGGCAGCTACCACGATGCGGCCCTGGCTGAGCAATTGCTGCAGCAGTTTGTCGAGCAGCGGGTCGGCAGGGCCGCCCAGGCTCAGGTTGACGATACGTGCATCGGTGTCGATGACGGCGGCCAGTGCCTTCGCCAGCGTGAACGAATTGCAGTGTGCGCCACCGTGGGGTTCGGGTCCGTACCAGCACGCCTTGTACACACTCAGCATGGCTTTCGGCGCGATGCCGACGATGCCTTGGTGATTGTCCGCATCGGCAGCGATGATGCCTGCCACCTCAGTGCCATGGTTGTCGCGATCGAACGCCGCGGTATCGCCGCTGACCATGTCGTGGACGTCGTGGATGCGTCCTTGCAGGTCGGGATGTTTGGTGTCGGCGCCGGTGTCGACGACGGCGATATGCACGCCTTCGCCCTGGCTGAATGTTTGCGCGAGTGCAGCGTCTGTTTCTACAAAGCCACGTTGCAAGCCCACATAGGGATCGTTGTAGCGATGATGCGTTGCTGCCGCGACCGTCGCGTATACCGAATAATCCTGCAGCGGTTGCACAATTTTGACGCGATCATCCTTGGCCAGCGTTTTGATCAGATCATCGCGATGGGTGCCTGCAGGTGCTTCGACCACCACGCAATACACGCCGAGTGCCTTGATCGGCCAGCCGGCCACTTCGTGCAGGTTGTAATGCTGTTTCAGATCACCGAGCGCGGAAGCTGCGCGTTGACCGGCACCGTAATAGCCAGCCGGTGCGTAGCCCAGCATGCTGGAACCGGCATGCAGGGCAGGGGGATCGATCGGGTTGGCAACGGCCAGCACGATGTCGCGCTGGCTGTTCATCGCGGACACGGGTGAAGCCTGGCTGGATGAATCGGTAGCCGACGCAGCAGGCGCATGCACACTCAGGCATGCCACCGCTGCGGTGAACACGAATGCAGCGAGTTTCATGGCGTGTCGGATACCGGCTCCGCCAGGCGAATGCCGTGCGCGGCACGCAATTGCTGCAGCGTGTTCTGCTGGCTTGCGGTGGAAGCGGCGGGCGCTACGGTGTAGGCGCCGACGTCATTGGGACCGCCCACGACTTGCAACTGCAGTGAATGCAGCAGTGCATTCCAATCGGCGAGTGTCATGCCCGCATCGGGTACGACGCGGATGGCACCGGCAGTGGCTGGCGTGGCAGGCTCCTGGCTCAGCGTGCGATAGGTCGCGCTGTCGCCGGGCGTCCATACTTTCAACCCCAGTGCGCCGATACCGATGGCTTGAATCAGCACGGCGGCTGCCAGGGCACGGGTCAGCCAGCCACCGCTGCGGCGTGCGTGTACATGCTGCGGTGCTTCCACCGGTGCATCCAGGCGGCCAAGCAGGCGTTGCAGGCCGGCTTCCATATCCACGTCCACATGCGACGGTAGCGACATGGCTTGTTTCAGGCGCTTCTGTTGTGCAAATTCCGCGCGGCAGGCTTCGCAGTGCGCCAGGTGGTGCGTCAGCCATTCGCCTTGTTCCTGCGTAGCGCTGGCTTGCAGCACCCACGGCATCATTTCCCACGCGCGTGGGCAATCCTGGCTGGAGTAGTTCGGTAACATCGTCATGGCGCTTGCTCTTTAAAGGTAAGTGAGCGTTCGGCCAAGGCAGGCAGCACATTGCGCAGCTTGACGCGCGCATGAAACAGGCGTGCCTTCACCGTACCCACTGGGCATTGCATGATCGCGGCGACGTCGTCCAGGGTATGGCCTTCACCGTACACCAGTTCGACCACCACGCGCTGGTCGTGCGAAAGGCGTTCCAGCCCTTTGCTCAACCAGTCGCGCAGTTCGCGATCTTCATCCGGATCGTCGGCGGGCATGCGTTCTTCCGGAATATTGTCTTCAACCGGCTCCTCGCCATGCTGCCGCAGCGCCTTGAGGCCGCAGCGGTAGGCAATGCCCATGATCCAGGTGGAAACGCGCGAGTCGCCGCGGAAATCGCCGGCTTTCTGCCAGGCGATCCAGAAGCAATCGTTGATCACTTCCTCGATGACTTCGGGACGGCGGGTCTGCCGTGACAGAAAGCGGCATAACCGGCCGTGATAATTGCGATAGAGAATGGCCAGCGCGGTACGGTCGCCGGCTGCCATGCGCTGTAGCAGCTGGCGGTCGGTGGCATCGGTGTTGAGATCGGCGTCGTTCATAGGTTTGATGGCGTCGGTTGACGACATAGGTGCCAGTTTGGCGCCGAAAGGTTGCTAGAGCTTGCTATTAAAAGGACCAGGAAATCGTGGCAACCCAGGGGGCCGCGGCCATCCAGCGCTGGGACGGGGCAGTGGCGATCCGGTCCAGCTCCACCCGCCATGGCCCGAAACCCCAGGCCAGGCCCAATTGGCCGTAGCCGTAGTATGAACTCGGACGTTGGCCGCTGTACTTGTAGAAGTCCCGGAAATAGCTCCAGGCGCCATACGTACTGCCACCGTAGTAGGTTCCGGCGGGCAGGGGCTGGGCCACGCCGGCGCCGGCGGTCAGGGAAAAGTGGGCCGGCAAGGGCCAGTGGAAACCCACGTCTGCCGCGCCGCGTGGCTGGTGATCGCTGCCATGGGTAAGGCTGATGGCGGATACGCCGAACGTGAGCACGTCCCGGTACATCCAGCTCATGCTGGCTTCGGCCCGATCGAAGGCGCGGGCGCTGGCGTTGCCGGGGTAGGCGTAATAAGCCAGGCCCGCCTGCATGCGCCAATCGTCGGACAGCGACCAATAGTGGTCGACCTGGGCCAGGGTGTCGGAGCCATGTCTTGGCGAGCGCGTCTGGGTTCCTATGGACAGGCCCAGTATCCAGCCATCGGCCGAAGCCCAGGACACGGCACCTTGCAGGACGGGTGTGACAGGGGTGACGGCGAGGCCGCGATCGACCAGTTGCGAACTAAGTGCCACGGTGCCGCTGAGGCTGCTTGTTTGAGCGTGCAGCGGTGCGATGGCGATGGTTGCCGACAGGATGGCGAGGGAAATAGGGAACTGGTGAGAGCGAAGCGAACGGGATGCGTTCATAGGCTCACGCGTTTCACGTAGGTTGGGGTGCAAACCCCAACATCTCCATGCATCGCGATGTGGGGGTTTGCACCCCTACCTACAAACATGTCGCACGCGGGGCCGTCATCCTCGCGTAAGCGAGAATGACGAGAGAAACGTGCGGATGGGCGCGCGTACTGCATCATCGGCTTATAGCCGATCCCTCCAGACAAGGGAATGTCATCAGTGAAGCGTGCCGAGATACGTGATCAGATCTTCCAATTGCTTCGCATCATCGAGCCCGTCGTATTTCATCTTGGTCCCTGGATTGGCCTGTTTGGCCGGTCGTGACAGGTAGTCATGCAACTTATCGGTGGTCCAGGTCCAATGCGCCTGTTTCAATGCATCCGAATAGTTGTAGTCCGTGATCGAACCGGCAGGACGCCCGACGATGCCGAACAAGCTGGGTCCTTTCTTGTTCTTCCCCTGCTTGGGGCTATGGCATTCAGCACACTCCGACTTGAACACATCCGCCCCGGCGCTGGCATCGCCGGCCCGAACCATGGGCGAGGCCAGCATCCATCCGATCAAAAGTCCTGCTACTGCCGAACCACGCAACAACCGCCCCAAAACTGACTGGCTCACTACATCGACTCCTGTACATGTTTTTTAGAACGCCACGCTGGCGAAAAGCAGAAAGGCATTGAGGTCTTTCGCATTGGTCACCGCCGGGCTGCCGGGCGGTGCACCGAAAACGTTGTCACTGCTGCCGTTGAACTTGTTGAAGCGGAACCACTCGGCAGCCAGTTTCAAATTGGCGATGGACGTGAAGGAATCGTCCTTGCCGAACGGCGTCCAGAACACGGTGAACGAGTTGCTGGACGTATCCGGTTCCCCGTACGGCACGAAGCGCACGATGTCGTGCGTACCGGTGCTCACCATGTGGGAGATCGTGATGCCGTAGCTCTGCTTGAAGGTGTAAGTGAGCGTTGCCGTCTGGTCGTGCACCACGCCGTTCGGCAGCGCGACCAGGCCGGGCACGGAGCCGAATGGCGTGGTGGCGTAGCGGCGCCGCTCCATGATGTTGACGTAGGCAAACTGGATGATGTTCTGGCGATTGCCGAGGTACTGATACGTCACGTCATAACCGACATCGGTCACGTGTTCGCTCGGGCCACTGCGCGGCAGCTGGCGCTCGGTAGTCAAACCGACGAGGCCGGCGGAGACGAACTGGTGCTTGAAATCGCGCATGTACGCAAAGCGCGCATACACGGTATCGCTGAGCCTGCCGGGATCGCCGGAGAGGGAATAGCCCAGGTTGTACTGCATCGACGTCGGCAGCGAATTGTAGGTGCCGAGTTCGCCGTACCAGTTTTCATCCAGCAAGGCATAGAGGCTTGCACCGATCACACGATGCGCCAGCGTGTTCGAACTGGAAGGATTGAGCAGCGTGCCCGATACCGTCGGCGGGCCGTTGCTGGCGGCAGCCGGCAGCGCGTCGACCGGATCGTCGAAGCCCGGATTGTTGTTGACACTGACGCCGATCAGCGCCTGCTGGTTGCCCAGCTTGAGATCCTTGGCGACATAGCGCAGATCCATGTCGGTCAATTGCGTGTTGAATTTGTTCTGGCCGTTGTTGGCGATGGCCACTTTCACATAGCCACCCACCTGGTCCGTGACACGCCCGGCCAGATAGATATCGGCTTCGCTCAGCAGATTGCTGCTTTGGCCTTTTGCCGGCACGGTGCGCGTGCCATTGAGCTGGATGGCCGCCGGTATCTTGGTGCCTTGGCCATCCGTATCGGTATAGCCGCCCATCTTGAAGCGCATGCCGTAAGGCGTCAGCGCGGGTCCGTAGGAGCCGGCGTGGCAATCCGCGCAGGCGGAGCCGGTCTGGCGTGCATACGCGGGCACTGCGTGCGCCGTCTGCGCGGCGAACAGCGGCAATGCGGCCAGGCCATACCAAAGATGCAGCTTCCTGGGCCGGCACGGTGTGCGTCGGTGCAGCGAAGTTTGCATGGAATCTCCTTGTCTTGATCGATACGGAAAGTCAGTCATGGCGCTGGCGCTGCCACCACATGGCGCGCAGCACGCCATCGCGCCGTACGAAGTGATGCCAAAGCGCAGCCAGTACATGCAGAACAATCAATGCCAGCAGCAGCCATGCAACGTTGGTGTGCCAGGTCTGCAAGGTGTCGGCGCGATCCTCGTCGGCGGCTACCAGTGCCGGCAGCGTCAATCCGAACAGATGCACCGGCTTGTCCTGCGCATTGCTGAGTGCCCAGCCAAGCAGCGGCTGGATCAGCAGCAGGGCATACAAAGCGAAGTGCACCACGCCCGCGGCGGCACGCGTGGCCAGCGAGGTATTGCCTGGGGACGGCAATGCACCGATGCGCGCGCGTACCACCACGCGAATAAAGAACAAGGCGAGTACGAACAAGCCGAAGTGACGGTGGATTTCCAGCAGCCACTGCCTGGCCAGGCGTGCGGAAACTTCATCGCGGGTCAGGATGGCGGTGGCTGCACCGAGCAAGCACAACACGGTAAGCCAATGCACCAGCACGAGCCTCCGCGGTCGTGCCGGTGCGGCTGCGTTGTCGGCAATGTCACTGGATGTCGCCATTGTTCTCCCCGTGGCCTGAAATGACTAACTGCTTCAGCGGCTTGCACGTGACTGAAGGAGGTTTTGCGGGTGAGTGCGGAATAAAACGGGAAAGGTTGCGGTCTTCTTTTTTTCTGTATCTCCCGCGATGACCTGCTATTACCCCTGTGGGAGTAGAGATGGCTGAGGTGAGGTTGTCTGTGCGTGGTGCGCAGCGGCTGTGTAGGTTGGGGTGCAAACCCCAACATTGCCATGTCAGCCAGCACCACCATGTTGGGGTTTTCACCCCAACCTACGCGTTATCAAGCACGGTGATGCGAACCATTCCTTTGCGTTGAGGCAACCTTTCTCGAGACAGCCGGCACTCAACTGCGTAGATCACCCATCCGCAGCCGGTTCACGACATGCAAATCCAACGAGTCCAGTTGCAGCAGCATGGTGACGAGCGCGGCATGCTCGTCGCCTTGGAGAAAGATCGCAACGTGCCGTTCGAGATCCGGCGCGTGTATTACCTGTTTGCTACTAAAAACCGGGTGCACCGCGGCCAGCACGCGCATCGTCATCTCAATCAGCTGGCGGTAACGGTGCGTGGGTCGGTGACGTTTCTGCTCGATGACGGCAGCGGGCCGGTAGAAGTAGTGCTGGATGATCCTTCGCAAGGCTTGTTGCTGGGAAGCATGGTGTGGCGCGAGATGTACGACTTCAGCGATGACTGCGTCTTGATGGTGCTGGCCGACCAGCTGTACGACCCCGCCGACTACATCACCAATTACGACGAATTCCTTCGCGAGGTAAACAACCCCATGTTGCCAGCCCGCGTTTCTCACACTCCTCCTACTGCGGACGCCGAGCCACTCGGTCTGAGGCGCGCTGCTCCCTCGGTCGAGCTCGACGTACAGTCGAGTACGCCTTCACTCGCCCTCAGTCCGCATCGCACCTCAGACCGGCGGCCCGTCGCCCTCGCTACGGAGGAGTGTGAGAAACGCGGGCTAGGGGATGTGGCCGCATGCCAAAGCCGCTAGTTCTCATCGGCGCGGGCGAGTTTGCGCAAATCGCCTGCGAATACTTTCAGCATGACAGCGATTACGACGTTGTCGCTTTCAGCGTCGAACGCGATTACCTCACGCAACCAAGCCTGGCGGATCGTCCGGTGGTTGCCTTCGAAACCCTGGAAACGGCCTATCCGCCTGCAGAAGTCGACGTCTTCGTGGCAGTGCCGGCCAGCCAGCTCAATCGGCTGCGCGCGCGCCTGCATCAGGACGCCAAGCGCAAAGGCTACCGTTGCGCCACGTATGTGAGTTCGCGTGCTTTCGTGTGGCGCAACGCCGAAGTGGGTGAAAACAGCTTTATCTTCGAGAACAACGTGATCCAGCCCTTTGTGCGGATCGGCAACAACTGCGTGCTGTGGAGCGGCAATCACGTTGGCCATCGCACGGTAGTGCACGACAACGTGTTCGTCGCATCGCACGCGGTGATTTCCGGGTATTGCGAAATCGGCGAACACAGTTTCGTGGGTGTGAACGCCACGTTCAACGACGGCGTAAAAGTCGCAGCCGATTGCGTGATCGGTTCTGGCGCACTGGTGGTCAAGGATACGGAGCCGGGCAAAGTCTACGTCGGCTCGCCGGCGCGCGCTTTGCCCGGACGTTCCAGCCTCGACGTGAGGCTTTGATGCCCATGTTGACCTGGACCAAGCGTGGACTGGTATTCGAGCCTGCGCGGCACGGCGTGGGTGGATGGATGCAGAATTCTGCGCTGACGCCTACGCCCCATAAGCTGGACGAGGAAACCATTCGCGTTTATGCGGGCTTTCGCGATGTGCAAGGCGTCAGCCGCATCGGCTACGTCGACGTGTGGGCGAGCGATCCCATGGTGGTGCTGCGTGTCAGCCCCGAACCCGTGCTGGATATCGGGCGCGGCGGCTGCTTTGACGACAACGGCATGATTCTCGGCGACGTGGTCGATGCGCCGGGCGGCTTGCACATGTTTTACGTGGGTTTTCAGCGCGTCGCCAAGGCCAAGTTCCTGGCCTTCACCGGTCTGGCGATTTCCACTGACGGTGGCGACAGTTTTCAGCGCGTGCAGGAAACGCCGATCCTCGATCGAGCGCCGGGCCGCAGCACGATTGCAGCCGTGCACTCGGCGATGTGGGAGAACGGCCGTTGGCGCCTGTGGTACGCCGTGGGCGACGACTGGCAAACGATCGGCGGCCAGCCCTATCCGCGCTACCACATTCGTTATGCCGAGACCGCCTCCCTGCAGGCGATACCTCGCGCAGACCGTGTCTGCCTGTTGCCGCGCGGCACTGAGTACCGCATTGGCCGGCCGCGCGTTTATCGCATCGACAACCGGTATGCGATGTACTTCACGCGCGGCAACGTCACGGGCGAATACTTCCCCGGTCTGGCGTTGAGCGACGATGGCCTGCATTGGGAACGGCACGACGAAGCGCTTGGCCTGGGCTTGTCGGCGGATGGATGGGATTCGCGCACACTCTGCTATCCCGCCCTGATTCGCCAGCACGACACCTGGCTGATGTTCTACAACGGCAACGATATGGGCGTGGACGGCTTCGGTGTGGCCGAGGCGGTTGCGGTGCATGCGGAGGGTGAAGCGCATGTTCACGCTTAAAACCTATGATCCCGCCGACGCTGCGCTGTGGGACAGCGTGGTCGAGCAGTCACGTAACGGCAATTTGTTGCACCGGCGCGACTACATGGATTACCACGCCGATCGTTTCATCGACCGTTCGCTGATGGTGGAGCGCAACGGTGAGGCTGTCGCGGTTTTTCCTGCCAGCCTCAAGGACGGTGTGGTGACCAGCCATGGCGGCCTCACCTATGCCGGACTGATCACGACACGCGCCATGCGTGCCGAATGGACGCTGGAGGTGTTCGAGCGGATCGGCGAGCACTATCGCGCACTTGGCATGAAGCGCATCGTCTACAAAGCCGTGCCGCACGTTTTTCATGCGTATCCGGCCGACGAGGATCTGTATGCCTTGCATCGGCTGGGGGCGCGCCTGAAGCGTCGTGACGTTTCCTCGGTGATTGCGCTGCGCGAGCCGTTCGCGTTTACGGACGGACGCAGGCGTGCGGTCAACAAGGCGCGCAAGTCGACGGTTCGTTTGCAGGTGGGCGCCGATCTCGCCGGTTTCCATGCTTTGGTGACCGACGTGCTGCACAGCCGGCACGATGTGGCGCCGACCCACAGCCTTGCAGAACTGCGCTTGCTGCAGGGGCGCTTCCCGCAACAGATCGTGCTGCATGAAGCGCGCGATGGCGATGCGCTGCTGGCCGGGACGCTGGTGTATGACTTCGGGCGCGTGGTGCATACGCAATATCTGGCGGCCTCGGAAGCAGGGCGGGAGTGCAATGCGCTCAATCTGCTGCTTGCCGAGCTGATCGAACGCACTTATGCGGACCGGCACTACTTCTCGTTCGGGGTTTCGACGGAGCGGGAAGGGCAGGTGCTCAACGGCGGATTGATTACGCAGAAGGAGTATTTCGGCGCGCGCGCCGTGGTGCATGATTTTTATGAGTGGGTGTTGTGATGGGCGGCTTGCATGAAACGCCATGCTTTCCATTTTCAGGAGAGCTCCACTGCGCCTCACCGTCATTCCGGCGAAGGCCGGAATCCAGTTTAAATATGCGTCCGAAGGACACGACACTTTTTATGTTGAGTGCTTCGCACGACGTGTTTGCACTGGATTCCGGCCTTCGCCGGAATGACGGCGAGGCTAGATTGATGCTTATGGCACCTCACGGGGTGATCTAGTGGACATCCCCTTCCTCAACCTCCAGGCCATCAACGCCCGCCACGCCGACGAACTGAAAGCCGCCGCTGCGCGCGTGATCGATTCCGGCTGGTACATCCTCGGTCAGGAACTGGCCACCTTCGAGCAGGACTTCGCCGGCTATTGCGGCGTGCGCCATGCCATTGGCGTAGGCAACGGCCTGGATGCGCTATCGCTGATCCTGCGTGCGTACAAGGAACTGGGTGCACTGCACGACGGTGATGAAGTGATCGTCCCCGGCAACACGTTTATCGCCAGCTTTCTCGCCATCACCGAAAACCGCCTGGTGCCGGTGCCTGTAGAACCCGATCCGGCGAGTTTCAATATCGATTCGGCATGCGTGGCTGCTGCGATCGGCCCGCGTACGCGCGCGATCATGGCTGTGCATTTGTATGGCCAGCTGGCGGATATGCGCTCGCTGGCCGAGCTGGCCGAACGCCATCATTTGCTGCTGATTGAAGATGCAGCACAAGCGCACGGCGCATCGAGCGATGGCCGCAGGGCAGGGGCGTTCGGGCATGCGGCGGGTTTCAGCTTTTTTCCGGCCAAGAACCTCGGTGCGCTGGGTGATGGCGGTGCCGTCGTCACCAACGACACCGTGCTGGCAGACCGCGTGGCAGCGCTGCGCAATTACGGCTCCGACGTGAAGTATCGCCATCTCTACCAGGGCATCAATTCGCGTCTCGATGAGTTGCAGGCCGCTCTGCTGCGCGTGAAGTTGAAGTACCTGGACGATGACAGCGCGCATCGCCGCCACATCGCACGGCGATACCGCGAAGGCATCCATCATCCAGACATCCAGCTGCCCATCGTGCAGAGCGAAGAGCAGCACGTCTGGCATCTGTTCGTGGTGCGCTGTGCGCAGCGCGATGCATTGCAACGGCACTTGCAGGCGCATGGCGTCCACAGCCAGGTGCATTACCCGATACCGCCGCACAGGCAAGTGGCTTATCCCGGTTTGCACGGCTTGCAACTGCCGTGCACGGAGCAACTGCACCGGGAAGTGCTGAGCCTGCCGATCGGGCCGACTCTGCGTGATGAGGATGCGGATCGCGTCATCGCCGCCTGCCAATCGTTCGAGTGCCCCGCATGAATATCGTGCGCGCAGGCTTCTATTCCTCCATCGCCACCGCGGCGCGGTTGCTGACCGGGCTGGTGGTGATCAAGCTGGTGGCCTGGCTGGCCGGGCCGGAAGGGGTAGGCCGGCTGGGGCAGTTCATGAGCTTGATGTCCTTGCTGGCGGTGCTGGCCGGTGGCGGCATCGGTGCAGGCATCGTGAAATACGTGGCGGAGTATCGCTACGACGCGCAAAAGCTTTCGCGCCTGTTGGCGGCAGCCTTGTGGTACGCACTGATTGCTTCCTGCTTGATGGGTTGCGCGGCGTTGTTGCTGAGCAGGCAGTTGTCGTTGTGGCTGCTGGGCGATGTCCGCTATGAAAGCCTGATTCGCATACTGGCGGTTGCACAGCTCGGCATTGCGCTCGCCAATTACATCCTGGCCGTGATCAATGGTTTCATGGATGTGCGCCGGCTCGCCATGATTCAGGTGCTGGGCTCGGCGCTTAGTGTGGCGATGGCGGTGGGCCTGTCGCACTGGCTGCATTTGTATGGCGTGCTGCTGGCACTGGTGGTGGGGCAACTGCTGTTGCTGGTCGTCGGCTTGCCGGCATGGCGGCGCAGTCCGTACTTCCAGCGCAGCATGCTGCGCATGCATTTCGATCGCGAGATGAGCCTGAAACTGGCGGCTTTCTCGGTGATGACGCTCACCTCGGCCTTGCTGCCGCCGCTGATCAATATCGCGGTACGCAACCATCTGGCGCTGCAGTTCGGCTGGAGCGAAGTGGGTTACTGGCAAGCGGTCAGCAAGGTGTCGGACGCCTATCTGCTGTTTCTGACCACCGCCATCAATATCTATTACTTGCCCAAACTTGCTTCCACGCATGAGCGCACCTCGCTGGCGGCCGAATTGCGCAATGCCTACCGCCACCTTTTGCCGGCAGTGGTCGTGCTGGCACTGCTGGTGTACGCGTTGCGCGGCTGGGTGACGCGGCTGTTGTTCAGTGCGGACTTCTCCGCGGCCAATGCCTTGTACGGCCCGCAACTGATCGGCGACGTGATCAAGATCGCCTCCTTCATGCTGTCCTATCTGATGCTGGCCAAGGCCATGACGCGGCTGTTCGTCATTTCCGAATGCGTGTTTGCGTTGAGCTACCTGGCGCTTGTTTACGTGTTCACCGCATCGTTCGGCCTGATCGGGGCGATGTATGCCTTTGCGGTCAATTACCTGTTCTACCTCGTGTTCAACATCGTCGTGGCGCGACGTTACCTGGGGGCATTATGAAGGCGGCGGTCAAACCGCTGGTGTCGGTGCTGATTCCGGCCTACAACCACGAACGCTTCGTGGAGCGCTGCCTGGATAGCGTGCTGGAAGATCCGTATCCGGCCAAGGAAATCGTCATCATCGACGATGGCTCTACCGATCGCACCGGCGAACGCATCGCCGAATGGGCGGCCCGGTACGCAAGGCAGTTGCGCGTGGAATACGTGCGCCACGATGAAAACCGCGGCATCGCCGCCACCTTGAACGAGCTGGCAGCACGCGCGCATGGCGAATTCCTGCGCCTGGGCGCCAGCGACGATTACCTGCTGCCGGGCGGATTGGCGGCGCAGGTGAATTATTTGCAGCAGCATCCGCGCAAGCGGGCGGTGGTTGGCGATTCCATCGTCGTGGATCAATACGGCAACAAGCTGCATGACAGCGGCATGCGCGACCTGCATGGCGCTGATAAACGCCTGTACAGCAGCGACGAGGGTATCCGGCGCGCGGTGATCAGCCAGTGGGCCATCGGCGGCCCGGTCGCCTTGCTCAGGAAAAGCGCGCTGGAAACGGTCGATCGCTGGACGGAAGGCCTGCGCATCGATGATTGGGATTTCTTTCTGCGCCTGGCTGCGCGCGATGCGCTGGGTTTTATCGACATGCCGGTCTGCGCCTATCGCCTGCATGGCAACAACGTCAGCAAGACGCGGCATACCGCGACGCGCATCGTGAACCTTACCGAATCCTGGCATGTCGCGCGCCGCCGTGCGGATCTGTTCGACGAACCTTATCGCAGCTTGCTCAAGGCGCAGTCGCACTACATCAGCGCCAAGATCGCCTTTCTGCAGAAGCGTTCCATTTTGCTGGCTTGCCATCTGCTGGCCTACCTGTCGTGGTTGATCGCTTCGAAAGTCCGCCTGCCGCCGGCCGGCCGGCTGGTGGAGAAGACATGAGCCGGCTGCTGCGACTGCCATCGATCTATCTGGTTTTGCCGATTCTGCTGGCTTGCGCATGCACGCTGCTTAGTTACGATCTGCCGGGCGATTACCTGCAGGGCATGCTGTTGCTGGTGATGGCGGCGCTGGGCATCCTGCTGTTCGATGTGTTTGCCGGTCCGCGCTTGCCAGCCATGCATGTTTTCCGTTCGCGCCGCTATGCCGGCACACGCGAATCGTTCGTGGCCTTGGCATTCGCCGCCGGCATCATCGTGTTCTGCCTGCTGGACCTGGGACTGTTCCCGATTCCGCTGCTGGTTGACCCTTCCTCCTATGCCACGATGGAAGGCGGTCATGAGCATATCCGGCATATATCCGACATGTGCTGGACCTTGCCGCCGATCGGCGTGCTGTGTGCGCGTAACAAAGGGCTGCGCAATCTGCTGGTTTTTATCGGCGTGGCGTTTCCGGTGCTGGTGATCGACCGCAACCGGTTGTTCGCATCGCTATTCTCGCTGGCCTTCGTGGTGGTGCTGCGCCGGAACGAGGCCAAGCCGCTGCCGTGGAAAGCGGTGATGTTTATCGGTGTACTCGGCGCCGGCGTGTTCTCGGTACTCGGGATTTTGCGTTCGGGCACGCTGGATACCGTGGCCCTGCCTTTCAGCGATGCATATCGCGCCGCACCGTCGGGCATCAAGTGGCTGCTGCTGTATATCAGCGCCGGCCCCTACAATTTTGGCGCGATTCTCGCCAAGCACTATGTCAATGCGACATTCCTGATCAACCAGCTGGTGCCAGGCGCCGGTTCCATCGCCACTGCCGGCACGGATATTCCGCTCGATGCACCGAACATCAACGTAGGCACCGAGTTCTTTCCGTTCCTGATGGCTTGGGGAGCGACGGGAGCGGTGCTGTCGATGGCCGGTCTCTATGCCTTGCTGGCGTGGAGCGTGCGCCGCTTACAGCCAGCCGCGGCGCTATTCCCCTTGCTGATTTTCCTGCGCATTTCCTACTGCTGCGTCATGTCGCCGTTCGCCCCGCAGGCGTACACCTGGAGCAACGCCGGTTTCATCCTCGTGTGCCTGGTGCTGGAACTGCTGGCGGCATGGCTGCCGAACAGAGCACATACCTTGCATTCCCACGCATGAGTCCAACAGCTATGCAACGAGACGACATCTACCTGATCGATATGTGGCGGCTGCTACGCCGCGAATGGCTGTGGTTCGTGGCCGTGTTTGTCGCCATGCTGCTGGCCACCTTTACCTTCCTGTCCGTCACCAGGCCGCAATGGCAAGCCAATGCCTGGATCCAGATCGGCCAGGTCGACACGGCGCCGGCGGGACAGGATCCCAAAGTGGAGCCATTGCAACGCGTGCTCGAACGCCTGCAGTTGATTCCGTTTCAGAACCAGATACTGCAAAGCATCGGCATTGCATCGAATACGCCGGACGCAGGGCTTTATCGCAAGAGCCTGAAAATCGAGCCGCTGCCGTACGCCGGTCCGCTGGTGAAGCTGACCGTGCGCGGACACTCGGCCCAGCAAGCGAAGCAATTTGCCGAGGCAACCGTTGCCCAATTGCAGACGATCCATCGGGGCCTCGAGACGACCCAGCTGACTCTCGCACGTCAACGCCTGGATGAGGTCCAGCGCGATGTACAGAACGTGATGGCCGAGCGGGACCGCCTGCAGCAAGCCGTCACGCAAAACAAAGACACCTTCGCCGGCTTGTTGTTGGCCAGCAAGAACGAGGAACTGATCGATTTGCAGCAGACACGCAGCGATCTGCTGGGCCGCCTCAGTGCCACTTACACCTATGAAACATCGCTGATGTGGCCGGTATATGTGCCGGAGCATCCGGCGTTTCCCAATCCGTTTCTGACGTGGGGAATGGGTGTTGTGGCGGGTTTGTTCCTGGGTGTCGTCGCGGCGGTAGGGAGGAATGCGTTGCGGCGCAGGGCGGTGGTGGCTTCGCACGTGCAGCACATTGTTGAGCGTGTGTAGGTTGGGGTTCGCACCCCGACCTAAGCGACAAAAGCCTCACGCATGCAAATGCCCATGCATCGGGCCGTGGCATAAGCACTCACCATCCTCATCGACCGTACCGAACATATTGCGCAACAGTGCTTCGCCGGGGGTCCATTCGCCGATGGCTGGATGGATCAGCAAAGCCTTGCGTGCGGTAAGCCGGACATTGCTCATGGCTGCGTCAATGGCGGCGCGTTCATAAGCTTTTACTGCATGCACGAGCCCGCGCACTTCGTCGGGCAACGGCGCAATCGGCTCGGGTACGATCGAATCGAGGCTGATGCGTGCGGCCGTTTCTACAATGTCGTCATCCGCCAGATCGGGCAGGGCGCCGCGATTGCGCGTGTTGACCACGATGGTGGCCGGCTTGGCGCCAGTCAATGCACTCATCACGTCGATGGCGATGCGGTGATAGCCGGTGGCCGTCCGGAACGGATCGACCTGCAGGCTTACGTCGGGATCGAACGCCGAGCCGCCTTCCGCCTCCAGCTTCATGTAGGAGCCGGAGCGCTGGTTGAGATAGGCCGCATAAGTTGCTACGGCGCCATCGCCGTCACCGGCCGCGAGGCGGCTCTTCAACGTGTCGATCAACACTTGATTCAACTGCTGGATTTCGGCACCGCGGCTGCCGCCTTGCTGCAGCTGGTTGTGCAGGGCGCGGCGACGCTCGTAGTAGAAGAACAGGTATTCAGTGGGGATGAGCCGCAACGAGCGGATCATGTTGAAATCGAACAACGGTGCGAGATAGAGCTGGCGCAACCGTTCATCGCTGCCGAGCAGGGTATCCATCACATCCCGGCCACGCACGCGCACACCGCGCACCCAGCCCAAGTGGTTGAGGCCGACGTAATCGCATTGCACGTCGCCGAGCGGCTCGCCGAGTGCCTTGGCGATATTGTGAAAAAGCTCGGTGGGCGTATCGCAGATGCCGACCATCTTCACGCGTGCATGGTTGGTGACGGCCTGCGTGATGAGGCCGGCGGGATTGGTGAAATTCACCAGCCACGCATCTGGGCTCAAGCGTTCGACCAGGCGCGCCTGTTCGAGCGCCGCCGGTACCGTACGCAGCGCCATGGCAGCGCCGGCCGGCCCGGTGGTTTCCTGTCCTGGATAGCCGTGCTCGATCGCCGTGCGTTCGTCTGCTGCACGCCCGGCAATGCCGCCAACGCGGATGCTGTTGAGCACGAAATGCGCGCCTTCGATCGCATCCTCTGCCGAAGCGGCGGCGCGCAAGCGCAACGAGCCACCGGATTTGGCCACGATCGCCTTGCCCAGTTCCACCATCACCGCCAACCGTTCCTGATCGGGGTCGTACAGCACCATCTCCGCGGCGCCCAAGGCTTCTGTCGCTTCATCGACACCGAAGATCACCAGCGGTGCGCGCACTCCGCCGCCGCCAATCAGGGCGATCTTACGTTCCATAGGTTTGCTCATAGATACTCCGCAACGAAAAAGAATCGGGTAGTCCTTCCAGCGCACCGATCCGCGTCGTGCACAGGGCGCCGCAAATGCAAGCGCGCCGCAGGCAGTCCTGGGTCGATTCGCCGTTCAATACACCGTCGATATAGCCGGCATCGAACGCGTCGCCGGCACCGGTCATGTCCACCGCATCGACGCGCGGTGGCGGCACGTGCAGCAACTCGCCGTTGACGACGGCTGCGGCGCCCGCTGCGCCCAGCTTGATCACGCCGTGGCGGATGTCCATGAAAGAAGCCCAGTTGCGGAATGCCTCCGCGCTCTCGCCGCCGCTCAGCCACTGGGCTTCGGTTTGATTGGGGAAAAAATAATCGACGGCACGGCAGGTCCATTGATTGACCGGATCAGTCAGCCAATCCGGGCTGAAGCCGACGTCCAGCGAGGTGGTGCAGCCGGCCTTGCGTAAGAGCGGGAACAGGCGCTTGGCCATATCCGCTGCAAGCGGCATGGCGAAATGCACGTGGCGTGCAGCGATCAGTTCGGCACGGATGGTCTCATCGTCCAGGAGTTCCGCCAGGCGGCGGTTGGCGCCCAGATACGTGTAGAAAGAGCGGTCTTCCGCGGTGGAAACGCTCATGGTGACGCCGGTGCCCAGCGGATCGCTGCGCAGCCCATCGGCCGACAAGCCAAAGCCTTGCATACGCGTTTCGAACCAGCTGCGATCGGCTTCGCCAATAAGCCCGATCAAGCGCACGCGGTGTTGCAAGCGGGCCAAGGCGCAGGCAGTGTTGACCGCACCGCCGCCGAGTTCGCGCACATAGTGCTCGGCGTGTACTTCTTCGCCCGCCGCAGGCCAGCGCTGAAATCCACTGAAAACGTGATCCGCATAAATCTCGCCCACGACCACGACATCCCAACGTTTCATGGGCTCTGAAAAGGCCATGCCTTCTTTCTCCATGCATCGATCGCGTAAATCAACGTGCCGCCGACCATCGTTGCGATGCCGGCCAGGATGTGCCGCCAAGGACTGGTGCAGACGATGTAAAGCCAACCGATCACGCTGATCAGCACCGGCAGGGGATACAGCGGCATGCGGAACGTGTCCGCGTTGGGCCGGCCATGCCGACGCAACAACACGATGGCCAGGCATTGCGCCATGTACTGGAACATAATCTGGATCACCATCAGCGCCGCGATCAGATTGTCCAGCGACAAGGTGCAAGCCAGCGCCGAGGCGGCGCCGGTGAACAACAGCGACACGGCAGGAAATTGGCCGCGTGGATGAAGCCGCGCAAAAACACGAAAAAACTGGCCGGATGCCGCAGCGGCATACGGTACGCGTGAATAGCCCAGCAACACCACCAGCGCCGAGCCCCAGCTCGCCAACAGAATCAACAACACGGCGGTGATGCTGCCGGTTCGGCCGTAGATCGACTGCATGAAATCGGCGACCACCGCTTTCGATTGCGCGGCTTGTTCCCAGGGCAGCACGCCGAGCACCGAAAGATTCAGCCCCATATAGAGCAGGGCTACGATGGGAATCGAAGCGAGTACGGCAAGTGGGATGTTGCGTCGCGGTTGCTTGATCTCACCACCCAGCATGCACACGTTGTTGTAGCCGCCGTAGTCGTACACGGCGATCAGGCTGACTGCACCCAGGCCGAGCCAGAAGCCGTGTTTGGAATCGCCACCCGCGTGCAGGAAGCGCGCAGCCAGGTGTGTATCGAAATGCAGCAGACCGCTCAGCACGATCCACACGCACGCACCGATCACCACCACGCTGACGATCAGCGAAAGGCGCTGCACCGAATCGACTCGGCGGTACAGCAGCGCCGTATTGACCAGGCACAACACGACGGCCGCGAGTATTTGCCCTTGATGGCCCAGGCTGGGAATCAAGAAAGCCAGGTATTGCGAGAAGCCGACCGCGGCGGATCCGATCGACAACGGCGCGGTAAGTACGGTTTGCCACAGATAGAGAAAACCGAATAGACGGCCAAGCCCTTCGCTGCCATAAGCCGTGCGCAGGTAGTGATAAGGGCCGCCGGATTCGGGAATCGTGGAACCAAGCTCGGCCCATACCATGCCGTCGCACAGGCATAGCAGCGCACCGGCCAGCCAGCCGACCAGCACCATCGGTCCAGCCAGTGCGGACAGCGCCAGGGGGATGGTGATGAACGGGCCAACCCCGATCATGTTCAGCAGGTTGGCCGAAAGGCCGCCCCAGAAGCCCATCACACGTGGCGGCGCAGCGCTGGTATCGAGCGGCGTGATCACCGTGTCGCCATGCTGGCTTGTATGGGCTCCGTGGGTATCGGTCATTTGCCTGATCACATTCGTCATGCCGTCCCCGCCAGATTATCGGCGCAACGTACGGGCGCCGCGTTGGTTTGATGCAGATCCAGAATCAGGATGTGGTTGTCGCCTTCGGTCAGCCATTCGCTGGGGCAGTAAAGGCATTGCTGCGGTCCGACGTGCCAATAGCGCCCCAGCAGATGACCGTTGATCCACACGTAACCCTTGTTCCAGGCGCGCATGTCCACGTAAACGTCGCCCTGGTTTTGCAGGCGGATGCTCGACTGGAAGAACAGGCCGGGGCGGTCGGGATGGGTGAGTACCGGTTTCAGGTTGGCGACAAAGGCATCGTCAAGCGGCGCGCCATACACCTGCCAGTCGTATAGCTGTTTGCCGTCCAGGCGTACGTGGCCGACCAGGCCTTTGTGGTCGCCGGTTTGGGGGCCGAAATTGATGTGCCCGAAACTGTCGACCAGAATATCCAGCGTCATCTCACCAGCATTGCCGTGATGTGCGAGATGCAGGTCGGGCGATGAATGGAGCCGAGGATCGCGCACGCGCGAAATGCTGCCGTGCTCGGCCTGATCGATATGCACCACGGCGTAATCGCGCACGCCGTCGATATGCAGTTGCCGGCCACGTTTGACGGTTTTGCGATACACCACCAGCCCCTGGTTCTGCCGCAGCAATTGTTCGTTGCCGGCGGGCAGGTGGGTGGGGACGGGTGTCGTGGGCAAGTTATCCCAGAGCGAGGCGAACGGCGCAGGCAAGACGTCTGCGAAAGAGCCTCTGGGGCAGGGCGGCGGCACGGATGGAAGCGTGTCCACGTTTGCGCCGCCGATCACTGTGCGCAACACGTGATACGCCGGTGTCGCATCGCCGCGCTCGTCGATCGGCGCGCCGTAATCGTAGCTGGTGATCACCGGCTGAAAATGGGAGCCATCATCGTCTGCATTGGCGCCGGCGGTCAGGCCGAAGTTGGTGCCGCCGTGCACGACATACAGGTTGAAGGAATAACCGCCGGCCATGATCTTGCGCAGCGCATCAGCGCAGTCTTTGTGCGCCAGCTCGTGCTCACCCCAATGCGTGAGCCAGCCAGGATAGGCTTCGCCAACCCAGACCGGTGCATGCGGCGCGAAATGCACGCCTTCGCGCAGTTGCGGTGGCTCTGCGCCGTCAAGGCCAAGCACCGCACCGGGTAGATAGGCGTGCCGGCGCTTGAGATCGGGCAAGACGTCGGAAATCGAAAACGGCCCAATGATGCCGTGTGCTCGCCATAGATCGCGAATGGCCTGCAGATACCCGACGTCGGCATCGAACGAGGAATATTCGTTTTCCACTTGCAGCATCAGGATCGGACCGCCGGCATCGGCCATCAGCGGCGCGATCTTCGGCGCGATGGCTGCGATATAACGCCGGACTGCCGCCATGTAATCCGGGTCATGCCGGTCGCGCAGCTTGATGTCTTTGTCGCGCAGCAGATAAGGCGGCAGGCCGCCCATGTCCCATTCGCCGCATATATACGGGCCGGGACGCAGATACACCCACATGCCTTCCTGCTGGCAAAGCTTGATGAAGCTGACAAAGTCGCGATTTTCCGAGCTGAAGTCGAAAACCCCAGGTTCGCGTTCCAGGTAATTCCACATGACATACAGCGCAATGGTGTTGAGGCCCATCGCCTTGGCCATGCGGATACGGTGCTGCCAATGTGATTTGGGAATGCGCGCAGGATGCATTTCACCGCTGCGAATCTGAAAATGCGCGCCGTCCAGCATGAAATCGTGATCTTGCAAAATGAAGCGATGCGGCTTGCCGTCCGGGATCGGCGTCGCAATGCCATGCGCGCCTTCGCTGTCCGCGGCGAGGATGCGGCGATCCATGGCCAAGGTGGAGAGCAGGGCGATACGAATGAATTCGCGGCGTTTCATCTGCAAAGGCCGTCATCCATCAGGGTGCAAGGGATAGTTCCCTCCCCTGCGAGCAGGGGAGGGAGCAGCGTTGCGTCGCTGATGAGATATGACGCCGATCGCATCAGAAGTTGTATTTCACCGTCAGCAACGACGTCATGCCCGTATCGACAATGTCGGAAATCGTCAAATTACGTTTCCCGATATGCGCCCAATAACTGTAGTTGTCGGCCAGGTTGGAAATGGAAAAATCCACCTGCAAGCCGTTGTTGAACGCGTAGCCCGCATGCAGATCCAACCGCTTGATCGGGCGTATCCACAAGTCGTCCCACGGTGCACCCTGGTTCAAGAAGTCGTAGTTCGCCAGCCACGCGCTGGTGTAGTGATAGCTCAGGTTGAGCGAAAAGCCGTTCTTCTCATAGAACACTTCCGCGTTCGCCATGAACTTCGGCGCGCTCTGCATTTCTTCGTTCTGGAAACCAGGTATGCCCAGGTTCACCTTGGTGTTCTGGCGCGTGGCATTGAAACCGACGCCGAGACCGTCGAATGGAGCGGGCAGGAATTTGAACTTCTGATGGCTATCCAGCTCGATGCCGTAAACGCGGCCGTTGCCGCCGTTTTCGGGAGTCTTGTAGAACACCGTGCCTTCGCCGTTGGTGTTGGAGTTGGCCTGTCCGCCGCCGGCATCGTAGATGTAGTGGCTCAGGTGTTTGTAGAAACCGGCCACCGACGCGTAACCGCCGTTGTCGTTGCTCCACTGGCCGGAGAAGTCGAGGTTGGTGGCCTCGATCGCCTTCAGGTTGGGATTGCCACGCGTGATGGTGGTGATGCCATCGGAGGTGCTGATGGAAGAGCTGCTGCCCAACTGGTAAAGAGAAGGACGCGTATAGCTTTGCCACAGGGCGACGCGATAGATGCTGCCGTCGGTTGGCCGGTAATTCACGAACACACTGGGCAGCGGTTCGTTGAAGACCGAGTGGTTGCTCTGGAAATAGCCGGGTATTTCGTTGCCTGAACTGTCCTGCGGTACCACCCAATAGGTGTTTTCGATACCGGTGTGTTCGAAGCGCAAGCCGGGAATGATCTCCAGGTTGCCGATGTTGAAGGTGGCTTTGGCATAGATGGCGCTGACTTCCTCTCTGCCGCGCAAGGTGTCGCAGTTGTAGTTGTTGACGTAGAGGCTGTCGCCGCACGTATCCAGATCGCTATCCACCAGATATTGCTGGATCAGGTTGGCGACGCCGGACTGGCTGACCTTGGGTGATTTCCAGTTGTACTGGCCGGGGAAAATGGCGTTCCAGTTGCCATTGAAAATGCCCAGATCACCCAGGGTTGTCACACCATCATTGATACCCGCGGTGGACCAGTCGCGATCGCTGAAATTGCGTACGCTGTCGGTGAACTTGGCGCCGATCTGGATTGACGACAGACTGCCGTCGGTAAAATCGTAGCGAGCGTCGATCTTGGCACCGCCCTTGCGCTGGCCAGAATAAATCTCGGTGAGCTCGCCGTGGTCGTTGGCGTACAGCGAGGGGATGTCGTTGACCTGGGCCAGCAGCGCCGGCGTCAGCTGTGGATACGGGAAGCTGCCTGCACCGTAACTCATCAGCGTGCTGCCACTGTAGGGAAAGTTGGTCTGCGAGTACTTGTCTTCGCGGCCGTCGATTTCCACGTGGTTCGGGCGATCGTTGTCACCGAAGCTGTAGAACACATTTGGCGAGATCGTCCAACCACCCATGGTCTTGTCAGCGCCCCACTGGAACGTGGCCAAATCGGCGATTTCCGGATTGGTCTCGAACCAGTAGCGGGCGGCGATACGGCCAATGTTCGGCGTATAGACACCGCTGGTGCCGACTTCCTGGTATGTCACGTTCTGCGGAATCAGCTGAGTGAAGGACGTGTTTTCCGTGGTCTGTGCGTAGGCATAGGACATGCGCAAATAGGTGCTGAGCGTTTCGTCCACTTTCCAGTCGAACGAGAAATTGCCGCCATAGCGGCGCTCATAACCCGGCACCACGCCGACGTCCATACCGGTGCTGGTCAGATTGCTGGCCGGGTCATAGCCCGGTGCACTTTTACCGGTGGCCGTGGTATGCGCGAATTGCCACGACCCGTCGTTATAGGCGCTGGTAGCAGCCGCCTCTTCACTGTTCACGTAGGTGCGGTAGTCGTAATACGCGCTGGCATAAACGCCGAACTGTTTTTCGCTGCCGAATTTGGTCTGGAAATCGGCCGCCGCGCCACCGCCGAGGCCGCTGTCGCCGTAATCGCGCGCACGGCTTTCCGAGCGGCCACTGACCGAGACACTGCCGCTCATGTCCTTGGCGAAGTCGTATGCAGTCGGTGTGCGGAAATCCACCGTGCCGCCAATCGCATCGCCGTCCATATCGGCCGTCGATGTTTTATTCATCACAATGGTCTGCAAGCCGGAGGGCGGCAGCAAACTCAACTGCACGCTGCGGCTGTATGGCATGCCTTGCGCGACGTCGACACCATTGATCAGATTGACGTCATAGTCGGCCGGCAGGCCGCGCACCGTGGCGTAGACACCTTCGCCACGCGCCGCGCCATCGACGCCGGAAAAATAACCCGAACCGGTGTTGGTGACATTGACGCCGGGAATCAGGCCGAGCGCTTCGGCGACGTTATGCACGGCAGTGTGTTGCAAACTCGCCGCCGACAACACGTTGACCGAGTTGGGGGCGTCCATCTGCATGGTGGAGGCATCGTAGCGATTGGCTGCCACGATAAGGCCTTTGAGCTCGGCGACCTTTTTCAGGCTGATGTTCAATGTGGCCGGACTGCTGTCACCTACGGTGAGCGGGGTATGTGCCGTGGCGAAACCTGATTGCGTCACGGAGACGGTATAGCTGCCTGCCGGTACGTTGGCGAAAACGAAATTGCCGTCCTTATCTGCCAGGGCGGTGTAGCTGGTGCCATCCAACGACACTCGTGCATTGGCGACAGCTTGCCCTGAATTGTCCTGCTGCAAATGACCGTGTACTTCGGTCGCCAAGCTCGGTGTCGCTGCGAATACAGCAATCATCGAGACGGCGATCGCCAAATTTTTACGCTTTAAACCAGCCGTTTTCATTCGGGCTCTCCGACTTAAGGATGTGACCGTCCGACGGGCTCTCCCCCCGCAGCGTTCGGCCTGTATAGGTGTGTACGACGCAGCGACCACGGCCTGCGGTGCAAGCCGTTGGCGCACGAACCGAATGCGATCGAAAGATCGATCAGCAGACCGGCAGGCGAGTCGTCAGGTCGATAAAAGGATTTTCAGGCGGCAAATGGCGGCGGCGAATAGCCGGCAATGCATTTGCCACGGGCGCGAAGCGCGCTTTTCTTGGCTTGATCGCGTACGGAAATGGATTTGCACTGTCCCTTGGCGGCACAGGCACGGGCGACCACTGCCCAGGCGCAGCTCGATGTACTTTCAGTGTTGGAACAGCGGTTCATGTAAATACCGTTCCTACCAAGCCCTGTGAGCGACAGTGGTCCAAAACAATGGAGGGTTAGGCCTCATGGTGACGTGTCCTCTTTTTTCCCCCTAGAAGAAAACGTCAGTCCATCTACTACACCAACCTATCATCCACATAGGCAATAAGGTTTTACCCTTTGGTCATGCGCTAAGTCAACAAGTTTTTTGTCGGAAAAACGCGGGTTTTTGGTGAAATCGTTCTCGACGTGTTTGTGTCGCAGTGCAATATTGGTCTGTGCGATAAGTTTCTAATCACCGCGCCGTCGAGAGTTGTCTCGAGTGACTGGTTTGGCGATGAAATGGGTTGTTGATGACAGGCTTGCTTCGCAAGTGTCGTTGCGCTTAATTGATTAATGTTGTTTCAGAGCGAACCGTCATTCCGGCCTTCGCCGGAATGACGTCGAGGCAAGACTAGCTTTTCGCGGCAAGCGACACTTCGAAGATCGAAGAGCGTGGGGATATATCAGGACTTGTCCCCAAGCTTATGGGTCTTTCTTACGCACAGATGAGCTATAGCCATCATCCAACGTATGCAGGAATGCGATGATGTCTTGAATATCTTTAGTAGTCAGAGCTGGCGCATCGCCGACGTGCAGGTCGAAGGGCGCATCGGTGACATCCACGTTCTTCTGGTACGCAGCGGGGATGTCGTTGTACAGCGCCAGTTTTCCACTCGCATCGCGCGGATAAATCTTCTCCGGCGCCACGCTGCGCAAATTGTAGAAGTCCAGCACCTGTGTCAGGTTGTGATAGACGCCGTTGTGAAAGAACACCGCGCGCCGGTCGACGTTGCGCAGGGTAGGGGTGAGGAACATGCCGCAATATTGCGTTTGATTAGCGAGATCCTTGCGGAACGGACCGCACACGCCAAGATCGAAAAAGCGTGGATCTTTGTTGAGTGCCAGCTCTGGATTGCGCGGTACGCCGAGCGCTTCGTATTGCGTATCGGTAAACAGCGGCGGCAGGCCGTCGCGGGTGGGTTGGCTGATATGGCAGGCGGCGCAATTGCCTTTCTTCGGGTCGTTGAATAGCGCCAAGCCGCGCATTTCCTGCGCTGTCAGGCGGGCCTGCCCTTGCAGCCATGCGTCGTACTTGCTGGTGAAGGGGTGGAAGGAACTGTCTTCAATTTCAAAGCGGCCGATGGCGAACATCGCTTCGTCAACGAGTTGCTGCGGGTCGTGAACAATGCCGGGGCCGAACAGTTGCGCGAAGGACTGGCGATAGCGGCTGTTGGCCAGTTTGAGAGCGACGGCATCAATACTGGTATTGGCCATTTCCACCGGATTGAGCATGGGAATGATGGCTTGACGTTGCAGCGAATCGGCACGGCCATCCCAGAACAATCCACCCTGCGGCACCATCGGAACAGTGGCCGGTGTGGTTCCAGCCGATTTACTCGCGCGCGGATCGTTGCGATTGGAAGCTGCCACGTTATTGAGGTCGACGGGTATGTCGGTATCAGCGGCATCCGGCCCGATGCTGAAAGGCATTTGCCGATACAGGTACGCCAGCGACGGCGGTGGACGAAAGCCGGCTTCTTTCATATGCGCGCCGCCGGGTTGCACGGTCAACGCGTTCGGCGGGTTGTAACCGTGCTTGGGGTCATGGCAGGAAGCGCAGGATTGCTTGCCGGAGCCCGATAGCATCGGGTCGAAGAACAGCGATTTGCCGAGCTGCGCGACGGCGCTTAGCGGCGCGGTTGGTGGAAGCAGCAGATGCACCGGATGCGGGTTGAGGCCACTGTTGTCCGATGGCGAAGACTGTTCGATGAAGGCGTAGCTGGCGGCGCAGCTCAATGCGCAGATGGCGCATAGGGCGGGCTTGAATAGACGGAAGCGTTTCTGCTGTGTGGGCTTGTTCGATGACATGGATTTCTGCGGCGCTTCAGACGATGGCATGCAATGCCTTGCAGACATCAAGCATAGCGAGAATCCTTTCTTTTCAGAGCGAGTCGTCATTCCGGCGAAGGCCGAGGCGCTTTACAACAGCGAAGCTGGTCAATCCGTCGCCAATGCGAAGCATGGATTCCGGCCTTCGCCGGAATGACGTCCGGAAGAGCCCTAAGCTCGCGGCATTGCCCCAATCCTCCCCTGCTTTCCGCAGGGGAGGGAGTTTTTCCTAGGGAGGCGTGCCTATCCCACCATCAAGAACGCCAGGGCTTATGAACCGGCGTACCCTGATCCGGATCCAGGAACAGCTTGCGCGCATGCTCGTGATCGATGCGACGGTTGAAGTCGAACAGACTCATGATGCTGCCGGTGCTGGCATCGTTCGAGCCTTCGCCGATACGCTCGCCATGCAGCCAGTTGTCTTCGATGAAGCGCACCACCGAAGCCTGCGTGAGGCGTACATCACCGACATAGTTCTCACGCGCATACGGCGAGATGACCAGGAACGGAATACGCGTGCCCGGACCGCAGCGGCCGTTGACTTTGCCACCGTTCACGCCCACGCCTTGCTTGGCATCCGGTCCATTGCAGATGCCGGGGCCGTTGAGCTGATCCGCACCAACCACCGAGCCTTGAGGCGTGGTGCTGTCGAAGGACGAGGTGGTCGGTGAGGCGTAGCGGTGGTCGTACCAGCCATCCGAATCGTCATAGGTAATGATGACGGCGGTGTTCTTCCAGTCGGGCTGTTTCTGCAGGAAGTTCAGCACCTTCACGACGAAGGCCTGCTCGTCGAGCGGATCGGAATTGCCCGGGTGCGCATCGCCCACGGCGGGAGCCTTGATATAGCTGACCGACGGGAAGTTGCCCGAGGAGACGGACTTGAAGAAATCCTGCACGTCGTACTCGTGGTGCACCGGCGTGGCGCCGCTGTCCTTGTCGTCGGTATAGCCGATCTCGTCCACGGAGGTTGGCCGCGCATGCGTCGGGTTCGAGGTGGTGGCGTAATACTGGAACCAGTTGTGATGCGGCACATAGTCCGTCTTGGCACCGCCGAGCACGCTCGAATAGGTGCTGCGGGCGCAACCGGTCGTGCCGTTGGCGTTGGTCGCCGCCAGATCGAAACCGCCCATGAAGCCACCCCAGGTGATGTGGTGGGCATTAAGCAGGTCGCCGATGTTCTTCGAGGTCATCACGACCGTGCTGGACGTCGACGAGCACATGTCATAGGCCGGATCGGTATCGCCGATCAGGGTCAGGCCGCCCTGGCCATCGGGAACGGTCGAGGCCGAACCCAGCACCACCTTGGCGCCGTTGTTGGTGCCCGACACCACTTCGATGGCGCCCGGCGTCGACGGACCATAAGTATCGGTATACGCGTTGTCGTCCATGGCAAAGTGCTGCGCGTAATTCCACATCGCCGTGACGGTGTTGCCGTCGAAATAACCCATCACCAGACCATGCGTGCCGAAAGCGCCGGTGCTGCTGACGGTGTTGTTGCCCGTGTACTCGGGGAAGAGATCGGCCTTGCCGTTGTCATAGGCCAGCTGTTCCGGCGTGTAGCTGTGGTTCTGGCCTTCGGTATTGGCCTGGGTACGGTCGAGGCGGAACGGGTTGACCGCATTGACGCCATTGCCCGGGTTGAGCTTGTTGGGGTTCTGCGTCAGCAGCTCAGGCGTAAGTCCGTCGACTTGCGGTGTCCAGGGCTTGGCCTTGAACTCGGGTTCGCCGGGCGGGTTGGTGGCCACCGGATAGGTGCCGAAGTAGTGATCGAACGAGCGGTTTTCACCGAAGATCACCACCAGGTGCTTGATCGGTGTCGCAGTGGGAAGTTGATCCTGCGGCGAGCGCCAGGATCCAGGCCAGGAGGGGAAGTGCTGCGAGTAAGCCTGCTGGCTCGACGACGAGTCAACTTGGGCATAGGCGGCAAACGCGATGCTCATGGTAGCGATCGACGCAGGCAGCCATGCCTTTCGTAACGTGCGAAGACTGAACATGTGAAAACTCCTGATATAGGTACAACGACACAGGGCTGATATCAGACCAAGTTCAACGGATTCCCCCTTGCAGCCATGCCGAAGGCCGCGGCCCTGGCATCGCGGCTATTGAACTACTTGGATATGAAGGTTCCGGGACAATTGCCGGCCCACCATGCCGCTGAGCGTAGGTTGGGGTGCAAACCCCAACATCGAAGTCCATATGTATGGCGATGTTGGGGTTTGCACCCCAACCTACGTCAGCCGGTCACCGAAGGGTTTCCCGTCTCCAGATGTCCGGTGTAACGGCGAATCCAGCTTGCATCGCCGCTGACCGTGATGGTGAAGTCGTACCAGCCGTTGGTTTTTGCGACGGCGGCGAAATAAGTGTCGACCGTGGCACCGGCGGCGACGTTGTAAGTCCAAGGCCCATCCGTCGTGTAGTTGTTGGCGGTGATGGTGAAGGTGACCGATCCGCTGTCACCGTTGGTCAGCGCAAAGTAGATCGCCAGTTGTCCCGATACGGGATCGATGGCATACGACGAGGTAACGCTGCACGGCTTGCCCGCATCGTTGAGATTGCCGGCAAAACGGCGCAGGAAGCGATTGGGGCCGATCACGGTCAAGTCATATTCGCCGCTGCCATAACCCGTGCCGACGTTGAAGTAATCGCTGACCGATCCATTGCTGCCATTGGCGTAAGGCGCAACCGTGTATTGCCACGGGCCGCCGCTGCGGTAAGCATTGGCGTAAGCCGCCAGCGGCACCGCACGCGTGGCGACGGCACCGACGTTGAGCATCTCGATCCAGATCAGGATCTTCCCATTCGCGCCGTACTGGATCGAAGAGATATTGGCATCCGGCTGGTAGGGAAGGGCGCGTGCGGTGCGCGTGCCAGACTCTTGCACCGGCAAACTGTTGGGCGCATTGCTAGCGGTGGGATTGGGCAGCGGATCACACGTGCCGGCGCGATTGATGATGGTGCTGGTGGCGGGCAGATTGGCTGGCAGGCCCGCAATCGGATTGGCGAAATCGAATGCACCGGTCAGGTCGCCGCTGACCTGGCGCCGCCATGCACTGATCGATGAGCAGATGGCCGGCGTGCCCAACGCGCTCGTCCATGTTTCCAGGAACCGGATCACCGAGGTGTGATCGTAGATCTGCGAATCGACGACACCACCGCGAGTCCACGGCGAGCAGATCATCATCGGTACGCGAAAACCCATGCCGATCGGCTGCGCCTGGCCATTGACGGTAATGAACTCGGCGGCGGTGCCGCTCGGCGGAACCGGCGGCGGCACGTGATCGAAGAATCCATCGTTCTCGTCGTAGTTGAGGATAAGCACGGTGGCGTTGAGCGTATCTGCGTTCGCCGCCAAGGCCTGCAGCACCAGGTTGATGAAATGCGCGCCGTTGTCCGGCGGCGCGTCGGGATGTTCCGAGTAATCCTGGCTGGCAACGATCCAGCTCACCTGCGGCAGCGTGCCGTTGAGCACGTCGTTCTGAATCGCCAAGGCAATATCGTTGGGTGTTGAACCGGTGGTGCTCGGCACTGACGCCATGCCTTGCTGATACAGCGGGCTGGAAGTCGGTGCGTTCGCGAACTGGCTGAAAAAGGCCAGGCCGTTGTCGCCGAAATTGTCCGAGGCGTTCTGATATACCTTCCAACTCACGCCTGCGGACTGCAGTTCCTCGGCATAGGTCTCCCAGGTGAGACCGGATTCCGAACCGCCATCATAGGCCGGGCCACCGTTGTTTCCCGACGGATCGATCATGCCGCTCCATAGATACGTGCGATTCGGTCCGGTAGCGCTGAGAGTGGAGCAGAAATAGTGATCGCAGACGGTGTACGCATCGGCGAGCGCGTAGTGAAAGGGAATATCTTGCCGCGTGAGATGACCAAGCGTGCGCACCGTACCCTTGGCTGACACCCACGCATCCATCTTGCCGTTGTTCCACGCGGAATGCTGAGTCGACCACGTATGGTCGAGACTGCCATCGCACTGCGTGATCACTTCGCCGGTTTGCCCGGCAGCGGACGAGGTGGTGTCAAACGCCCACGGGTATTGGCGTGACAAACCATTGGGTTGATCGAACACCGAATAGCCGCCGGATAGCGTAATGCCGGCTTTGTCGGCAAAACCACGCACACCTTGCAGCGTTCCGAAATAATGATCGAAGCTGCGATTCTCCTGCATGAGAATCACCACGTGCTTGATGTCGGTGATGGTGCCCGTACTTTCGGTGGAAGCAGCGCGCGCTGGCCTGATGGTTCCGCCCAGTGCATATCCGGTGGCGCCAAGTGCGGCGGCTTTGATCGACAACGCAAGAAACTTACGGCGATTCATCTCGACCATGGGAGCCTCACGCCTGGTTGGGTTGTTCGATCAACGATAGGTGTTCTGTATGCCGATTTTGTGACGTGGATTGGATAGGTTGTGCGCGATGGCGATGTTGTTTTTTTCACGTGCGTTGCACGTGCTATGTGCAATGTGGGTTGTTCGCGCTCTTCTTGATGGATGCGTCGTAGTTGCCATGGAAGTTGCCTGGTTTAACGGCGATCTTTCAGGTTGCCTCACCGTCATTCCGGCGAAGGCCGGAATCCATCGCCGGTACGAAGCATGGATTCCGGCCTTCGCCGGAATGACGATAAGGCAAGACTGGCTTTTGGCGGCGAATGACGCTTGTCGACATCTCGGCGTATGTATCCTGCCGATGTCGATTCATGGATTCGGCGTCAAGCCTTCCACATGCCGAACAACATCATTCTTGCGCGCCTCGCTGATGACGAATTCAACAAACGTCGACACGCGGCGAGGCAGATTCTTCCTGGCGGGATAGTAAATGCAAATGTCGCTTCGCCGAGCCGATAGATGCGGAAGTACTTGCTTCAACTTGCCGGAAGCGATCAGCGGATACGCGTGATGTGCGCCGATCAGCGTGATGCCGCAACCGGTGGCGGCAAGTTCGGCCTGGGCTTCCGTGTCGGTGACGATCAATCGCGAGCGCGGTTGAATAACGTGCTCTTTGCCCTGTTCGTGCAATTTCCATGTTTCGATTCGGCCCGTGGTGGGCGAGCGAAACACGATGAGCTGGTGATCTTCCATGCCCTCGATGGATGAAACCTTGCCATGGCGCCTGAGGTAGGCGGGTGAGGCGCAGAGGATAAGCGTCAAAGGAGCAAGGTGGCGTGCGATGACGCTGGATTCCGTCTCATGCCTTTGCCCGATCGCGCAATCGAAACCTTCGGAAATGAGGTCGACATGCCGGTTTTCGAAATGCAGGTCGAGCGTTATGTCAGGAAAACGCTCGCGGAACCGAACCAACGAAGGAAGCAGCACGGTTCGGCTGAAAGCAATAGGCAGCGAAACCTTCACGGTTCCCTTGGGGCGGCCTTCGTCGGATGAAAGCGTTGCGATGGCATCTTCGATCTGTTGTGCGGGTTGTTGTATCAGCGCGTATAGACGCTGCCCTTCCTCAGTAATCGAAAGCTGCCGCGTTGTGCGTTGGAACAGACGGCAGCCAAGTACGTCTTCAAGCGCGCCGATTTGTTTGCTGACGGCGCCAGGCGTGATGCTCAGCAAACGAGCCGCGGCAGAAAAGTTGCCGAGCTCATAGACGAGCGTAAACATTTTTAGGGCCTTGAGAAGGTCGATGGAGTCATTGCTGGAGGTGTTCATTTGTTCCTCTGACTCACAACTGTTTCAACGTTGGCTAGCATAGACGAGGAGAGTCACCACAGTGAGAATTGGCACGGTAACAGCTTCTTGTCGATGAAAACGGTGGCCGTTCGGCCGATGTGCGCAAGTCTGCTTCTCTCCCGCAGGGAAAGAACTTTTTCGGAAAACTGTGTGTCGAACATCGCACGTTAGATGATGCGCGCTGGATCAGGAGCAAGCGATGGTTGTCGAATACATTCGTTACAAGATTCCGTCCAAAGATATCCAAGCGTTCGAAACGGATTATGGCGTTGCTGCGGAAGCCCTTGAAGTATCGGATCATTGCGGGGGCTATGAGCTGTCCCGGTGCCTGGACGAGCCCGGTCGATACGTCTTGCGCATCGAGTGGGACTCCGTCGACGGGCATATGCAGGGCTTTCGAAACAGCGATGCGTTCCGCAGGTTCTTTTCCGCCATAAAGCCGTATGTCAGCCAGATCGAAGAAATGCAGCACTACGAGCTTACGTCCGTGAAGTCGGCTTCGCCGACGGCCTGACGTATTACGCGATGCATCTTTTCATGCGCGTGGGCAACGTAACACGGTGTAAGGAAGTCTGGCTGATGATGGCTGCCAATGACCATGATCTGGAAGCATGGTTGCTTGCGTTGCCGGCCTATTTATCCGCAGCGGGTAGCGCAGTCCCTGGCGCCGGCCAGGATATGAAGAAACGGTGCGAGCGTATTTGGATCTTGGCCTCGCGCATCGAACCCGACATGCGATGCGTGCTGGATTGGTGGCAGAACGATGCACTGGTGGCGCTTGAAGGGCTCACGCCGCGGGAAGCCCTGGAAAACGGGCAGGGCGACAAGCTCGAAAAGTATTTGATCGACATCCTTGCGGACTGTTGATGGTTAGTGCCTGTCTCGACGCGCGCCCATGATGCGGCCTCGGATCGACAGTCGGGCAGCGTGGCAATGGGTTTGCGCCGGATCAGCGATACGGCAGGGCGCAAACGACATCCAACGGCTGCCCCTCTTAACTCATTGATAAATATGACAGTCGACTTGCGTGGCTTCAGGGCTTCCGCAGGCGGCCGATATTCCTGTCATATGAGCCAGCTCACCCGTACCCCCGTTCCATCCAACCTCTTTGGTGCATTGGCCGCCACCATTGCCCACGCCCATACGCTGGAGGCGCTGGCCCGGCCACTGCTCGAACTCCTGCAGACGGTCACGGGGATGGAGTCGACGTATCTGACCAAACTGGACGAGCCCGAGGGTGTCCTTCGCGTTCTATACGCCCGCAACACCCATCGCCTGACCATTCCAGAAGGTTTGTCGACGCCCTGGGCGGGCACCCTTAGCAAACGTGCCTTGGATCAAGGCCGGTTCCATATGGATGACGTCGGGAGTTATTGGGCAGATTGCGAGGTCGCTCGATCGCTGGGGATAGTTGCCTATGCGAGCGCCCCGGTCCGCGAAAAAGGCGGCGAGCTTTTCGGCACCTTGTGCGCCGCCAGCAACGAGCGCAGGCCGCTCTCTGAAACGGCGGTCCATGGCTTGGCGTTGTTCGCCCAATTGATCAGTCAGCAGGTTGACCGGGAGCGATTGCTTGCCGCCTTGCAGCAGGCCAACAGCTCGCTGGCCGCGATGGCGTTGACCGATGCGGTAACGCAGTTGCCCAATCGGCGGGCCTTGCTGGAGGACATGCAGCGGCGCCTTGTATCGCATCAAAACGATCAGGCGTTGATCGTGGCCTTTATCGACCTGGATAACTTCAAGCCGATCAATGACCGGCACGGGCACGAGGCTGGTGACCAGTTCCTGCAGACGGTGGCGAAGCGGCTTCGACGGATGCTGCGCGACAGCGACATGGCTGCACGCATTGCCGGCGACGAATTTGCCGTACTGGCCGTGGAGCAGCGTGCGAAAGCCAACGAAGCCGCGGCCGCGTTATCCCGGCGATTGGAGGGTGCCACACGGGGCCGCTTCAAGCTGGATACCGCGCTTGTCGACTACGACGGCGCGAGCGTCGGCGTCGTTGTGGCCGAGCCGGGTTGCTTCAGTGCCCAAGCGCTGCTGGACAAAGCCGATGCGGCGATGGACGCCATCAAACGGTCACGGAAGCGCAATGCGTCGTCATCGGTGCCGGTTGGTAAAATTGTTGCCCGCTACGAATGGCCCGTCATCGAGTGACATCATTTCGCAGGATTCGGCTGGCCTGAAATAACCCGCTCTTTGTCCCTTGCGGACATTCCTATATCCTTTTCGTTCAAGCAGTCTTAGAGAGGGGCAAAAGCCTCGAGAATTATTTCATTCGTGTGACGCATGGAAGGTCCTCTTCGATGAGGCATGACGCAAAACCTTCCTTGCCTCGAATAGAAAACTCACACGGAAGCACATCATCTCAATGCCCAGGGCGGTAAAGTACCTGCGGTATTTAGTCGGCTGGTAAAGCCCGACACATCAAGGGGAATTTGGATGTTCAAAGACTCATTGCGGGCGCGCCTGTTATTGCCCGTGCTGGCTTTAGTTCTGGCGTCGGTCGTTGCGACGGTTATTGCATTGGCCTGGGTTGAGGCCAATCGCGTCCGCGTTGAAGCGCAAAACGCGATTGAGAATCAGAGTCGCGGGTTGCTCAGCATTTTCAGCGTCACGCATTCCATCATGTTGGATCGCGTACGCAGCTCCATGCACTTGCTGCGCCAGGAAACCGACGATCAGGGTACTCCCGGCGTGGGTCAGCCCATTACCGTGGATGGCCGTCAGGTCAATGATTTGCTATTTGGCGGCAAGCCGCAGGGCAATCAGTTCCAGATCGTCGACAGCGTAACGGCCATCATGGGTGGTACGGCCACGCTGTTTACCGCAGCCGGCAATGACTTTGTTCGTGTAACCACCAATGTGAAGAAGGACAACGGTGACCGTGCCGTGGGCACCATGCTTGACCCGAATGGTCAGGTGATCGGGGAGATCCGCAAGGGCCTCAGCTTTTACGGTGTCGTGGATATTCTTGGCTCGCCGTACGTGACGGGTTATGAGCCCATCTATGATGGCAATCACGACAAGCCGATCGGCATCTGGTACGTGGGCTACAAGACGGACCTGGATGCCCTCAGCAAAGTCGTCAGCAACAGCCGCGTGCTGGATTCCGGCTTTATCGCCATGCTCGACAGCAAGGGCAAGCTGCGCTTCCACTCCAATGAGGGCGCCGCCGCCGACCCGGCGTTCATCAACAAAATCATCCAGGAACAGCCATCCGACTGGACGGTGCAAAAGCGCGACGTTCCCAACTGGGGTTTCACCCTGGTAGCGGCTTACCCGAACAGTGACATCGACAGCGCCATCATCCGCCAAACGATCTGGATCAGCCTGATCGGCGTGGTGATCTGTCTGCTGTTGCTGGGCTTGCAGTACGTGCTGATTGAGAGCCGCGTGCTGCGGCCGATCAAGCGCCTGACCGAGGTGGCCGACGCGTTGAGCATGGGCAAGATGAATAACGTCATCGAAGAGGTCAAACTCAAGGATGAGATCGGCACGTTAGCCAAGGCCATTGCGCGTTTGGCCAACAGTGTTCGATTGGCTATGGATCGGCTTAGCAAGCGCTGAGCTATATTTCCTGAACTTTACGGGAAACGAAGATGGTTACCGAATTTCGGCCACTGATCGAGGTATTGCGCGAGTTGCAAAGGCTCGTGCAAAAGAAGGTGTCCGGTCACTTCTTTATTGCTACCGAAAGCAATCACTCGTCCATGATTTTGCTGCGTAACGGCCAGGTGGACGAGGTGACGTTCAGCCGTTACCGCAGCGACGAGGCCGTCAAGCAGCTGGCCGGCGTATCGGCCGCCCGCGCCCGGTTTCAGCCGGGCAAGTTCGATGCGTCCGCGGGCAGGACACCGTTGGGTGAGGCTGCCTTGCAATGGCTGCTTGGCGGTTTCGAAAGCGACAAGGCCGTGCAACAGCGCGTGGCACCAGCCGCCGCGCCCAGTGCGCCACCTAAAACGGATGCCGAAGCAAGCCGCGAAATAGTCGAAAAGGTGACGCTGACCTACCTGGGTCCCATCGGTACGCTGATCTGCGATGAAGCGTTTTCCAGTTCCGGCAACATGGATCAGGTGCTGGAGCAGATTGGCTCGAATCTTTCCACGCCGGAAGAAATCCGGCGATTCATGGAAGAAGTGCGTTCAGCCTTGGCCAGGGGTTGATGCGCGGCGTGGCACCACCACGCGCCGCGTGTACGGCGAATCTCGATCGAATAGCCGGGGCTTGTTTCAAGCTTGCCGAGTGTTCGATGGCGCATTATATTAGATAAATCTAATATTCGAATGTTTCTATGCATCCCTGGCTCTTTGCCGCCCTTGGCGGTGGTCTGATCGGACTGTCTGCCGTGCTGTTGATGGGCACGCTAGGGCGCATTGCGGGCATCAGCGGCATTGCGGCAGGCCTGCTGTCGCGTACGTTGGCAGGCGATCGCGCTTGGCGTGTGTGCTTCGTCTTCGGGCTTGCCACGGCGCCCGTGTTTTTGCGCTGGTGGCCAGATATCCATGTGGGAGTACCCCAGGTGGGCTGGCCCTGGATGGTGGCGGCCGGCTTGCTGGTCGGGGTGGGCACAAAACTGGGCAGCGGTTGTACCAGCGGCCACGGCGTATGCGGGATGGCCCGTCTGTCGTCACGCTCCATGCTGGCAACCGTCGTGTTCATGTCGGTTGCCATCGCCACGGTTTACGTGGTGCGGCACGTGTTGGGAGGCTTGCCCGCATGAAATGCCTGATAGCCGGATTGGCAGGCCTGATATTTGGCGTGGGCCTTGTGCTCAGTGGGATGGCGCAACCCGCCGTGGTGTTGGGTTTTCTGGACGTGGCCGGGGCATGGGACCCCCGCTTGCTGTTCGTGATGATGGCGGCGGTCCCGGTCACGATGATCGGCTACCGCTGGGTATGGCGGCGATCCGCGCCATGGTTGGCCGATGGTTTTCGCCTGCCGGAAAGCCGCCGTATCGATGTGCGTCTTGTGGCCGGCGCAGCGCTGTTTGGCATCGGCTGGGGGCTTGCCGGCTATTGCCCGGGCCCGGCCCTGGTGTCGCTGGCAAGCGGCCTGTTGCCGGTGTGGGCGCTGGTTGTCGCGATGCTCGTGGGCTGGCGGTTTGCTGATCGCATTTGAAAGGAACCCATTTATGACTGCGCCAGAGATCAAGGCTTTTTTCGATGCGGCTAGCAACACCTTCAGTTACGTGGCTTGGGATCCGGCAACGCGTGAGGCGGCGATCATCGATAGCGTGCTCGATTTCGATCCGGCCTCCGGACGCACGGGCCGTGCTTCGGCGGATGCCATGGCCGCCTTCGTGCAAGACATGCGTTTATCGGTGGCCTGGCTGATAGAAACCCATGTGCACGCCGATCACCTGTCGGCAGCACCGTATCTGCAAACGCGTTTGGGCGGAACCATCGGTATTGGTGAGCACATCGTGGATGTGCAGCTGGTGTTCGGTGGCTTATTCAACGCCGGCACGGCATTCCGGCGCGACGGCAGCCAATTCGGCCATCTGTTCAAGGATGGAGAACGCTACCGCCTCGGCAATATCGAGGCCATCGCGTTTCACACGCCCGGCCACACACCGGCCTGCATGACGCATGTGATCGGCGACGCTGCTTTCGTGGGCGATACGCTGTTCATGCCCGACTATGGCTCCGCACGCTGCGATTTTCCAGGCGGCGATGCCGCTACGTTGTATCGATCTTCCCGCAAGCTGTTCGAATTGCCGGACGATACCCGGGTTTTTTTGTGCCATGACTATAAGCCGCTCGGGCGCGACACCTATGGATACGCAACGACGATAGGCGAGCAGAAACAAAACAATATCCATCTGCATGAAGGTGTGACCGAAGAGGAGTTTGTGCGCATGCGCACAGCGCGGGATGCCACGCTGGCCATGCCGCGCCTGTTGCTTCCATCGGTGCAAGTCAACATGTGCGCGGGACACTTGCCGCCTCCCGAGGACAATGGTCTTCGCTACCTCAAGCTGCCGCTGGATGCGCTATGAAGAAAACCACCACCAACACGTCTCGTCAGCAGCAGGCAGGCGGGCTGGATATCCGGGCCATGCAACGCCGCGCCGATGACGTCGTCGCCATGCTCAAGGCCATCGGCAACCAGAACCGCTTGCTGCTTCTGTGCCAAATGGTGGACGGCGAGCGTTCGGTCAACGAACTGGCCGAGAATCTGGACGTTGCGCAAAGCGTGGTGTCACAGCACCTGGCCTTGCTGCGCCGCGAGGGTCTCATCAAGGGGCGTCGTGAAGGGCAGTCGATTTTCTATGACATCAGCGATGAGCGCGTTCACGCGTTGATGGCGGCGCTTCATGACGTGCTCTGCAAGAAATAAACAGCTGCAAGTGCCAGAAACGTCGCCTTCACTAGCGCAGCGGCTGAGGCTGAGGTATCTCCACGTTTTTTTATCATTCCGGCAAGAACCGAATTTCGCGTCAATACAGTTTCAGCGCGAATCATCATTCCGGCGAAGGTCCACTGCTGTCCGGGGAAGTTTCGTAGTACCTCACCGTCATTCCGGCGAAGACCGGAATCCATCGTCAATACGGAGCATGGATTCCGGCCTTCGCCGGAATGACGGTGAGGTAGGATTGAATTTTTCCGCAGCGAACGACGTTTTTTTGTATTGAGAAACACGTCAAGGAACTTCGTATGATGAACAGAAGTGAGCTGTCACTCTCGAAGACTCGATCGCATTAGGATGGGATGCATGACGCAGGCCTGGCCGCCCATGCAAATCGAACCGCTCGCGGAAGACGCATGGCTTTTGCGTCTTGGTGGCACCATCGATATCGACGTGAATGCGCGCGTGCATGCAGCGGCGGCCAGGCTTCGATCGGGACTTGCCGATGTGGAATGCGTACCTGCCTATGCAAGTTTGCTGCTGCGCTTTGATCCGATGCGCTGGCTGGATAATGACGGCGATTTTTCCGGGCAGCGCTTGCGCGGCGCCATCGACGCTGCTCTGCAACAGGCAGGTGCATCGGAAACGGCACCGCGTGAGCTGATCATTCCTGTTTGCTACGGCGGGGAAGCAGGCGAAGATCTGCACGATGTCGCGGCGCACACGCAACTGTCGCCGGAAGAAATCATTGCACGCCATACCGCCCCGACTTATCGCGTTGCCATGCTCGGCTTCGCGCCGGGGTTTCCTTATCTGCTTGGCCTCGATCCCGCGTTGGCCATGCCGCGGCGAAGTAGTCCACGTACCAGCGTGCCAGCCGGCAGTGTGGCTATCGGCGGACAACAGACAGGCATCTATCCACAGGCATTGCCTGGCGGGTGGCAATTGATCGGCCGTACGCCGTTGCGGCTGTTCGATGCGACGGCTGGTGCGCCGTCCTTGTTGCTCCCGGGTGACCGTGTTCGCTTTCGGGCGATTGACGGGCACGAGTATCGACGCTTCGCCGCAGCGACATGAGTATTGAAGTCATCAAACCCGGCCTGCTCAGCAGCCTGCAAGATGCGGGACGCCGCGGTCATGCCGCACTTGGCGTGGGTCGCGCGGGTGCGATGGATGAGCCATCGTGGCGCCTCGCCAATGCGCTGGTGGGCAACAGGGATGAAGAGGCCGCGCTGGAGATCACGCTGGCCGGTCCCACCCTGCGTTTCCGGCAGAGTGCAGTGATTGCCATCACGGGCGGAATCCTCGAAGCGCGCGCGGATGGCCAGCGCTTGCCGTTGTGGACGAGCTGCTTTCTGCCCGCAGGCACCGTGCTTCGTCTTGGCGTCATGCGCCATGGCTGCCGCAGCTATCTCGCGGTAAAGGGTGGCTTCGACGGCGAGCCTGTGCTCGGTAGCCGCAGTACCGATCTGCACGCACGCATGGGTCGAGCCATCCAGGCCGGCGACATCTTGTCCATCGGCGCGCACGCGGGTGCGCGCTGGTTTCGTTCCGGCAAACAGATACGGGCGCTGCGCTGGGGTCTCGATCCACAGCCATGGCTCGACTATGCACAGGCACCGTTGGCGTTGGTGCGCGGACATCACTACGCGGCACTCGACGACGCGTCGCAGCGCGCACTGTTTGCGCAACGCTTCCTGATCAGCAAGGACAGCAACCGTACCGGCAACCGGCTGGACGGCACGCCGCTGCGACTGCGCGAGCCGTTGGAACTGATATCCGAAGCCACGCTGCCTGGCACGCTACAGCTGCCGCCCTCGGGGCAGCCGATTCTGCTGCTGGCCGAAGCGCCGGTTACGGGTGGCTATCCACGCATCGGCCAGCTCGCCGCGGTGGATCTTCCACGTATCGGTCAGCGTCGGCCGGGCAATGGCGTATATTTCCGCGAGACTTCCATGGATGAGGCATGGCAGCGCCTTCGCGATCGCGACGTATCGCTGCGACGTCTGCTTCAACGCATCGAACAACGGCTGGAATCCACATGAAAAACCCCTTCGCCAAGACCATCGATATCAACAGCGACCTGGGTGAATCCTTCGGCGCGTGGCGCATGGGCAACGACGCCGCACTGCTTGCCATCGTCAGCTCGGCCAATATCGCCTGTGGCTTTCACGGTGGCGATCCGGACATCATGCGTGGCACCGTGGCCATGGCCGTGCAGCATGACGTGGCGATGGGCGCCCACGTGTCGCTGCCGGATCTACAGGGTTTCGGCCGCCGCGAGATGGCGGTGACGCCGAACGAAGCCTATGCGCTCACGCTGTACCAGATCGGCGCATTGCACGGATTTGTGCAAGCGGCCGGCACGCGGTTGCACCATGTGAAGCCGCATGGCGCGCTGTACAACATGGCAGCGCGCGACGCGAAACTGGCGGCGGCCATCGCACGTGCCGTGCATGATTTTGATCGATCACTGTGCTTGTTCGGCCTCGCCAATTCGGCACTGATCGATGCGGGCAGGGCAGTGGGCCTACCGGTTGCTGCCGAGGCGTTTGCCGATCGCCGCTATTGTTCCGATGGCACGTTGCAATCGCGGCGCGAACCGGACGCGCTGATCCAGGAAAGCGATGAAGCTATCGCCCAGGCGATGGCGATGGCACGCGAAGGACATGTGCGCGCCATCGACGGCAGCATCGTCGCGCTGCAGGCCGACACCTTGTGCGTGCATGGCGACGGCGCGCATGCCGTGGATTTCGCGCGCCAGCTGCGTGCCGCACTGGAAGCCGCCGACATCGGCATTGCACCCCCGCATGGCATGGAGAGGCATGCATGAATTACTGGCCGCTGTTGGGCGTCGTGGTCATCGTCATCGGCTTTGCGCTGCGATTCAACGCGATCCCTGTGGTGGTTTGCGCAGCGCTCGTCAGTGGTTTGCTGGCCGGATTGCATCCGCTCGATCTGTTGGCGCTATTGGGCAGGAGTTTCGTTTCCTCGCGCGTGCTGTTGCTGTTCGTGCTCACCCTGCCTGCCATCGGCCTGCTGGAACATGCCGGATTGCGTGAGCATGCCCAGCAATGGATGGGACGGTTGCGCGGGCTCACGCTCGCGCGCCTGTTGATCGGTTACCTGCTGGTGCGCGAAGGGCTGGCGATGCTGGGCCTCACCGGTGTTGCCGGTGCGGCGCAAACGGTGCGTCCGCTGCTGGCGCCCATGGCCGAGGCTGCCGCGGAGAAGATTCACCCGCACCTGAGCGACACCGATCGCGATGAGGTGCGCGCCGTCGCTGCGGCGACTGACAATATCGGCCGCTTCTTTGGCGAAGACGTGTTTATTGCGCTGGGCGCCGTGCTGCTTATCCAGGGTTTCTACGCGCAACACGGCATCGAGCTCACGCCGTTGTCCATCGCGTTGTGGGCATTGCCCACGGCGATCGCCGCCTTCGGGATACAGTCGTTGCGTATCTGGTTGTTCCAGCGCCGCCTCGTACGCCGGGCCAGGGCGGCCTGAGCATGCTGCGCATCGACTATGTGTATGGGCTGATTGGGGCCTTCCTGCTGTTTACCGCGTGGCGCAACTTGCGTGATCGCCAATACCCGCGCGCGGCCTTCTGGTTGCTGCTGGGTGTGCTGTTTGCCGGAGGCGATTTCGTCTTGGCGCAGCAGAAGATAGGTCATGCGTTGCCTGCCCAGTTTGCCGGGTGCATGGTCATTGCGCTTGCATTGCTGGCACCGTTTCTCCGCCGCCAGTCGCATCCGGAAACAGTGAGTGCTTCGGCGCGGCTGGCGTCTGCCCTGCGCCTTGGTCACCAATTGTTTGTACCGGCCTTGCTGATTCCGCTGGTAACGCTGCTGATCGCATTGTTCGGAGAGCATCTCTTTATCGGTGGGTCAGCACTGTTCGCCAAGCCCCAGATGACACTGACCGGGCTCGCATTGGCGTGCATGGTGGCGCTGTTCGCCGCCGCCCATGTGGCACGTGCATCGCTGCATGTGGGCTTGGCAGAGGGCAGGCGTTTACTCGATGCCATCGGATGGGCCGCCCTGCTGCCGTTGCTGCTCGCTGCGCTTGGCGAGGTATTCACGCAGAGCGGCGTGGGAACTGCCATCGCTGCACTGTCGGGCGCGATATTGCCCGAAGGCAATGCCTTCATGTGCTTGCTGGTGTTCGCGCTCGGCATGGTGCTTTTCACGGTGATCATGGGCAATGCCTTTGCCGCTTTCCCGGTCATGATGGCCGGCATTGGGCTACCGCTGCTGATACAACGCTACGGTGCCAATCCAGCCATCCTCGGCTCCATGGGAATGCTGTGTGGATACTGCGGCACGCTGCTGACGCCCATGGCAGCCGACTACAACCTGGTGCCCGCCGCACTGCTGGAACTTCGCAACCCCTACGGCGTGATCCGTGCACAGGCATGGAGTGCTGTGGGCATTTTCATCGTCACGTTCGTTACCATGTGGTTGCTGGTCTTTCATTGACCGCACAAGATATCTGCCATGAACGAACACCCGCTCATCCTGCTTACTGGCTTCGTGCCGTTTGGTGGCGAAGACATCAATCCTTCGTGGGAAGCCGTGCGCGTGCTCGACGGCAAGCATATCGGTGGCCATCGCGTGATATCGCGCCTGCTGCCGACGGCGTTTGCCGAGTCGCAGCGTGATTTGGCATTGCTGGTGGATGAGGTCCAGCCGGCGATCCTGCTGGGCGTAGGGCAGGCGGGTGGGCGCAGCCGTCTTTCCATCGAGCGCGTGGCGATCAACGTGCAGGATGCACGCATGGCGGACAATGCCGGTGCACAGCCCATTGACGAAGCCATCGTGGCTGATGGCCCCGCGGCTTACTTCAGCACGTTACCGATCAAGGCCATGCTCAAGGCTTTGCTTGCCGAGGGTTTGCCTGCCGAGGTGTCGAATACGGCAGGGACTTTCGTCTGCAACCACGTGGCCTATCTGATGCTGCATCTCGCGGCGAAGCATCGTGACATGCGTGCAGGCTTTATCCACATTCCTTACCTTCCATCACAGGCCGCTCGCTTTGCGAATATGCCGAGCATGCCCAAGGACGATGTAGTGCGTGCGCTGTCGATCGTCTTGGAAGTCGCGGTGTCACGACGTGACGACGATCGTTTCGGGGCCGGTACGCTCGACTGACGTTTCGTCGCCGGCAAGCTGGTCGCAAGTGTGCACAGGCTTGCCCGAAAAATTCCACAGGAACGGCTGCTGCCAGTCCGACAGGGTGTGCAGGATAGGACGGCGATTTCCTTGCGGCCGTCATTCTCGCGAAAGCGCCTTCACTTTCGCTGGAATGACGGCTCTCCGGCTGACTTTAGGGGAGAAGCACCATGAAACGATGGGCCGTTGTCCTGTGTTTGCTCATTGCATGCGGAAGCCTGCACGCCGCTACTACGATCTGGCAACCCACTGCAGGACACACGCAGATGCCCTTGTGGCCTGATACGCCACCTGACGCCAAGCCCATGCCGGGTTCGGAATATGCCCAGACAAGCAAAGAGCTGCTTGCCGGCAAACCCGCGACTGCCGTAAGCAATGTGTCGCAACCCACAATGACCGTCTATGCGCCAAAGGGAAAGAACACTGGTGTCGCGGTCGTGGTGTTCCCGGGCGGCGGCTTCCAGATCCTCGCTATCGATCTTGAAGGCACCGAGGCCTGTGACTGGCTGACGTCCCAAGGCATTACGTGCGTACTGCTGAAATATCGCGTTCCCAGCGTGCCCTATCACTGGCAATGCGATTGTCGTCCCGACAACTTCGCGTTATCGGTGCAGCCCTTGGAGGATGCACAGAGGGCGATAAGGTTGGTGCGCTTTCATGCGGCGCAATGGGGTATTGATCCGCACAAAATAGGCGTGCTTGGTTTTTCAGCAGGCGGGTATCTGGTGGCGGAAGTAAGCACAAACTTCAAGCGCCGCTTATATACGCCTGTAGACGCAGCCGACAAAGAAAGCAGCCGCCCGGACTTCGCCGTACCGGTTTATCCGGGGCATTTGGCGGCTCCTCACGGCCTGAATTCGAATGTTCCCGTCACCCACGAAACGCCACCCACGTTTCTGGTGCAGGCAGAAGACGACTATGTCGATGGCGTAGACCAATCGCTGGTCTACTACGCGGCACTCAAGAAGGCCGGCGTGCCGGTGGAAATGCACTTGTATGCCCATGGCGGGCATGCATTCGGTTTGCGGCCGACGCAGCTTCCCATTACCGAATGGCCCAAATTGGTCGAGGTGTGGTTGCGGACGATCGGCGTCGTGCAGGATTGAGAAGAAGGGGCGAGCGTTCAAGCCTGCCGGATTAGCTGGCCGTGTGCCGCCTCGGTGACGTCGTCGGCAGGAAACATCGACTCGATGCGTAGCTCCTGCGTGGCAATGGTTTGTGGCGTGCCGACCGTCGTAATCATCGAAAAGTAGCGCAACACCTGGCCATCTTTTTCGAAACTCAGTGGAATCATGGGCAAGGTGGGACCAGGGTCGAAGGCTTCGGGAGTGCGAAAGCCGAGATCAACGTCGGGATAGGCGAGCAAGGAAGTGAGAAGTTCCTGGGTGCGCTGATCCAGCGTGTGGCCGACTGCCTCACGGTGAATGCGTTGAATCAGTGCTTGGGAGGTATCTTTCCAGTTGATGATGAACGGCCGCATCCCTGCCGGATCGAACATGAGGTGAAGCAAGTTGCGTGGTTCCGGACGTGCGTCGAGGTCAATGAAGGCGTTGAAGAATCGGATGGCCGCATCGTTTCTCATGAAGACGTTCCAATAACGATCCATGACGATGGCAGGGAAGGGGTCGTGATGGCGAAGAATGCGGTCCAGGGCGTGCATCACGCTGCCCATTTCTTCAGCGTTCCATGCATCTTCTTTGTAGAACGGCGCAAAGCCTGCGGCTACCAGCAATTCGTTACGGTCGCGGAATGGCACATCCAGTGCTTCGGCCAGATTGAGCAAGGCTTGCCGGCTTGCCATGCTTCGCCCGCTTTCAATAAAACTCAGATGACGCTGGGATATGCCGGTGTCGAGCGACAATTCGATCTGGCTTTTGCCACGGACGTCCCGCCAATGACGTAGCAGTTGTCCCAACTCAACGTGGGTTGAAAGGTGAGGGTTCTTTGACGTGCTCATGAAAGAATTTGGCGGTTTTAAGGGGATTGGATCGACCGGCATGCACTGAAACCATCGTCGCCCCGGCGAAAGCCGGGGCCTGGCGTCTTGGTTTGTGAAGCAAAGTCGCTGGATCCCGGCTTTCCTCGCTCCTCAAAGCAGGGCACATCCATGTGCCCTCCCCGCGTGCGCCGGGACGACGGCTCAAGGTTTTTCCGAGTTTTCAAGGGAATGACATCAACGGACGGAACATGACATGCCCAGGTTGTGAAGTTCAATGATGCGCCCAGGTATATGGCTTGAATGCCTCTTCCAGTGGCGGGTTAGTGATGGTGGCAGTGTAGTTGGTGATGGTTGATGCTGCGACGACCCCAATGACTTCCAGTAAATGGCTGTTATCGAAGCCGGCTTCCAAGAATTGGCCTGCTTCCTGCTGAGTGAGATGTCCGCGTTTTTCGATCAGCGCGCGTGCCAAGGCAGACAATGCCGCAAGCTTTGGCGCACTCGGAAGACGCCCCTCGCGTATCGCGTCGACGTCGGCGTGATCAATGCCTTGCTGCAACGCGAGCGCACTATGGAACGCGACTGCCCATTGGCTGGCGTTAACGACTGCATCGGTGAGTAGAACGATTTGGACCTGATCCTCCGTGAAGCTTCCTCCATGGACTTTTCCAAACAGACCCACCAGGCAATCGATAAGCACGGGCGAGGTTGCCATGGCGCCCGCAATATTCGGAATCATTCCGAAAGCGTTTTGCAATGCCTCCAGTGAAGGGCGCGCTGCTTCGGGCGCGGAGTTGATGGTGTGAACAGGAAACGGCTTCATGATGGTGGTCTCGCAGTGGGGATGGATGGGGGCCGATGTCTTTCATCGGCTGGAAGGCATCATTGGCTGTTTCGGGAATCGCGGCAATTACGTGCGAGGTAATAACGGGGCTTGTTCACACGGCAGGCATCCCGGGGCGCCCATGTGGGCGGCGCCTGTTTTCACCCTCGGCCCGGCCGCACTATGCTGGCCCCAAGCGCATGAGCATCGGGGTCCAGATTCATGGCCATGAAGTTCAACCCGGTTTCCATCGAGGAATTGAGCAATGCGTGCATGCCGGACAAAGCCGTCCCTGGCGTTTATTACCGGCAGGGCAAGGACATCGTGCTGGTGGCCTTGAATATCGCGGAACAACAGGACGAACTAAACCCTACCTACATCTGCTTTTCCGGCGAGCGGGTAGAGCATCGAAGAAACATTCCCAATGGCTTGTTGATTCCATTGAGCAAGTTGGAGCCGCGATTTCATATCGAAGGGTCAGCCGAACAAATAAAGTTCACGGCGGGCGTTGCCATCGATTATTACCAGGAACCGGCCTTGGTGCTTGTGGATGATCAGCCGCACATCCTGTTGAAAGATTTTCTGGATGAGCCACGCGGCGATCCAAGATTTCACAAATACCGCTTGATGCTGAATCTGGCGACCCGGGAAGTGGTTCGTTTATCGCCTGGAAAAATGCTTATCGTGTTCGATCATGTGGTGATGTCGGGCCATGTGCCGCACCAGGACAAGGAGGAGTCGGAGAAGATGGCGGTGTTGAAGCTGCGGCACGATGACAGGGGACATTGAAGGGGCGAGCTTCCATGGTGCTGGCGACAAGGTGGGAACTATCTATCTGACGGTTCCAACAATGTTATTGACCGACGAAGTTCCGCCAGCGGCGCACGATCGTCAAAGCGAATGACGCCATCCACCTCCGATATCCCCAATTCCCGCAGCATGCCATCAAGATCAATGGTGACGGGCCGATCCTTGAGCTTGTCGTAAAGCGAGGCGAGCACATCGCCTTTTACGGCGGCGTCACCTGTTTGAGCAGTCTGCATCACACTCCAGGACGCCATATTGCCGCCACTCGCGCGGTTGATGGCGCGCAACGCATCTTGCAAGCGATATTTGCCATGGCTGTGCTTATAGATGGCTATTTCGGCAAGCAGCCAATACATGGCGCCACCCCAGTAAGTTCTTCCCCAGGTGTGCGTATGGTCGAGCCCTTCGTCACCCTCTTGAGGTTGCCCTTTAGGCATATCGTCGACCGCCCAGCGCCAGACTTCCTGCGCAGGGATCTGCCTTGATTGCGCACGCGCAATCGGTTCAACGTAGGTGGCACTGCCTTCCATAAACCATTCACTGCGCATGGGCACGCGAGGAAGCGCCATGTGGGTCATTTCGTGCACCATCACCCAGTCGTCGCGCAAGGCGTCATCGGTGACGTCACGCCCGACGGTGAGGTGCGTGACCGAACCGGGGTAGCCCCATGTCGTAGCCGGTCCGATGCGGTTGCCTGCGCCAGGCGTTACCAGCAGATACCAATGGCTGACGGGAAAGCGGCCGAAGTAGGCGGAGATAGCCGATGCGCTGCGTCGTATCCACGTTTCGATGCGGCGCTTATCCAGTGGCCGGGAATCGCCATCCATGGCGATGGTGATGTTCCCGCCAGGCATCGACAGTTGCAGATCGGGTGAGCCCTTCACTCTGGCGTAAACGTCCGCGGGATCGTCATACGCCTGCGCAAATGTCAGCCTGGGCAACTGCGTGGCGACTGCCAGGCTGCCGACCGTCTGCAAGAAGTGTCGACGATCCATCGCTGCTATGGCGGCGATGGGAGCTGAAGCTGGTCAAGAAATCCCAAAATAGCCTTCCAATTGTCTTCGGCGCCTTGGGGATTGCGGCTGGCGATCAGGGTGGAGGACCCATGCACGCCGCCTGTGGTTGGAACGTACTGCACTTTCAGCTTCGACGGCGAGGCCGCCAGGATGGCCTTGGCTGCATCGATCTCCTTGGCATCCTTGGCGGACGTCACAAAGAACGGCACGGTTACCTTCGCCGCGGCCGAGCGGATCATGGAAGGCGATTGATCGAAATATTCACCCGGCGAAAAAACCGCCATGGCACGAATGTCGTTGATGTGCTCGGAAGCCACCACCACAACCAGCGATGCGGAATAACTGCTGCCCCAAAGGATAATCGGCAGTTTCTGTTTTTCAGCAAAGGACAGCGCTGCTTCGAGATCGGGCTTGGCATCGAGATAGCGGGCGGAATGGCCCAGTGCTTGCACTGTTTGATTCGGACCAAACAAATCGCCGCCCGAACGCTGGTCGATGGCCAGCGCGCTGTAGCCGGCTGCGGCGAGCCTTGGGGCAATGGTCTTGTATTCATCCTTGCTGGAGCCCGCCTGATGGAACAGCAAAATCAATGCGCGGGGCGATGCGGCATGGTAGTAGCGGCCATAGATCACCACGCCATCGCTGGCTTTGAAGGTGACATCCGACGTAGCCACGGCGGGTGACGACGACAAGGCCGTGGCTGTGGCGGGTACGGATGCGGCCATGCCGCTTAGCGTGATCAGCGCCGACATGGCAAAAGAGCGTACTGCGCGCATGTGAACTCCTTACGGCCTGCAGCTGAGTGAAAGGCGGCCACCTTTTAGCCATTCGCCGGCTTTGCGGGAAGCGTTACATCAGGAACCGGCAGCATGCCGACGAGTGTAACGCGCAACCCTGCTCAGGCGAATGGATGGGAGATGATCGAAATGGAGCGGGCTATGAGGCGTCGAACAACTTGTGCGGGTGTCATCTTGGGGTTGGTCACCGCCATGGCCGTGCACGCAAGCGATGTGCCAACCACAAGCCAAATGCTTCCATCAAAGCTCGTGGTGGTGGAGCTCTTTCAAAGCCAGGGCTGTTCTTCATGCCCGCCGGCCGAAGATAACCTCAACGCACTCGCAGATGTTCCCGGAGTACTCGCCTTGTCCTATGGCATCACGTACTGGGATGGTCTGGGGTGGAAAGATACCTTTGCAACTGATGCTTATACGGAAAGGCAATGGCGTTACGCGCATCATCACCAACGCGACACGGTTTGGACGCCGCAGGTCTACATCAATGGCCATACGGACCTCGTCGGCACAAATCGTGCGCAGTTGAACGAGGTCATTCATCAAGCGCAAAGCGCTGGACCCGCTATCGCCTGGCCGGCGGGTGATCGCGTGGACGTTGCGGCATCGCCAGGCCACTATGAGGCAAGTGATGTATGGCTGGTACGGTATGATCCGCGAACCCTTCACGTGCCGGTTGGCGGCGGTGAAAACAGTGGACGCACGCTGGATCAGCGCAACGTGGTACGCGAGCTGGTTCATTTGGGCGAATGGAAAGGGAACGATGCGGCATTTTCATTGCCGGCACCATCCCAGCCAGGACTCGACACGGCCGTGCTTGTTCAAGTGCAAGGCGGCGGTGACATACTTAGCGCCGCCCTGCAGGAAGTGCGCGATACATCCGGACCGTAGTCGTCAACGTTGGGCGCAGAAGTGCAAGAAGAATTTACGCGGCTTGTCGCTTGCGGCGGTTGGCTCCCTCCCCTGCGGTAGCAGGGGAGGGCTGGGGTGGGGTTGCTTGTGCTTTAGCGTATAGCCGAATACTTCCAGAATGTGCATGGCAGCGGCGTGCGATTCCCGCCGCTCGCTTCGCTCGCACCCCACCCGAACCCTCCCCTGCAAGCAGGGGAGGGGACAGTCTTTCGCGATAATCGAGATGCGTGCCTGGGTAAGTGTCGTTCGGCCCAAGCCATTTATAGACATTACTGAAATCACGCACCTATGCATAATCACTTGACCGAATAAAGCACGCCCCCATGGGCAGGCAAGTCGATCTTCAAACGATCGGATGCATCCAGGCGAAGGCTACGCCATAAGTCGCGCGCTGCGTGCTTGCCGGAAGTGAGGCCTAGTGCATCCCACGATGCTTCCGCTGAAGCCGGCTTGTCGTCCAGATTGAATACGGCCACATAGCGCTCCCCCGCCTTCCCGGATGCTACCCATACGCGCAGGTGTTCGAAGCCCGCCGGCAGGTGTTCGATCGGATGATTGTCGTGGCTGTCTTGGTCGACGGCGATAACATCCTTGTTGGTGAGGAGTGCGCGCGTTGCCTCGTCCAGTTTGGTCAGGTTGGCGCCAAGAATGAGCGGGGAGCGGGCGATGGCAAGCAAGCTCAGCTGCGTGCGTTCTTCATCCAACGTCAGCCTCGAGTGGCGTGCGTCACCCCAGCCCGGGTGCGGCGCGAGCACGCCGAACGGCAGCATGTCGGCATCGGGCCAGCGGCCATCGTGGGCCTGGCCGGCCCAAAGCGGCAAGCGATCGAAGATGTCGCGCACGCCCATGGGGAAATCGTCGTTGGGATGTTCATGCACGAATGTCCAGCCATCCCATACGTCGTTGGAGATGCGCCACATCTGGCCATATTGGCGAATCTCCGCCGCGTGCGAAAGCTGGGTGGGACCCGGCGAAAGGCTGAGCACGATCGGTCGCCCGGTCTTCCGGATGGCCGCGGCAATCTGGCGAATCTCGCTGATCTTGTACGGGCGGTCGGCAATGCAATCGACTTTCAGGAAATCCACGCCCCAGCGCGCATACAGCGCGAGCATGGCGTCGTAGTAAGCCTGTCCGGCAGCGTTGTCGCGGACGCCGTAAGTGCCATCATCCCAGTTGCAGGTATCGGCCGTGTCTGCGGCGTCGACGGCATGAAACGAAGAACCTGCAATCGGAAGGTTGGCATCCACCGCTTGTTTGGGAATGCCGCGGACAATATGGATGCCAAACTTCAATCCTTGTGCGTGCACCCAGTCGGCCAGCGGTTTGAAACCTTGTCCATCAGCGGAGGAGGGGAAGCGCTTCGATGCGGGAATCAACAGGCCGTGTACATCCATGGCGTAATCACGATGCTGCAGCTTGTCGCCGAACGGATTGCCCATGTACCAGCCTTCATCGATCACGACGTAGGTCCAGCCGTAAGCGTTGAGCTTGGCAAGTTCCTTGGCATTGGCCTTGAAGTCGGCTTCTTGGATGGTGAAACCGTAGGCGTCCCAGCTATTCCAGCCCAAGGGTGGCGTTGGAGCGCTCTCCTGCGCCCACGCCATGGCTGGCAGGAGCAGCAGGGCGGCCAGCAGCCCCAGGCTTCGTACGCTTGCTTGCATGGCATGTCCTCTGACGATCATGTGTATCGTCATACACGGCGCCTGCTGCGCCGGTACTGGTCGAACAGCACCGCCAACAGCAGAATGCCGCCGCGGATCAGATATTGATAGAACGTCGGCACGTTCATCAGGCTCATTACGTTCTGCACGGCACCCATGATCAGCACGCCCACCAGCACGCCTGAAATGGTCGCCACACCGCCGGTAAGCGATACGCCACCCAGCACGCACGCGGAGATCACGCCGAGCTCGAGGCCCACCGAGGTTTTCGGATCGCCGAGGCTCATGCGCGAGGCGAGCATCACGCCGGCGAAGCCCGTCACCAAACCCTGCAGCACGAACACCATGATCTTGATGCGCGTCACCGGCAGGCCTGCCAGCAAAGCCGCTTCGCTGTTGCCGCCCACGGCGAGTACGTGCTTGCCGAACACGGTCTTGTTCAACAGGAAGCCGAACACCACGAAGCCGACGATGTTGCTCCAGATCGGGTACGAGATGCCGAGGAACGAGCCACTGCCGAGCGCAAAGAAACTTTCCTGCGAGATCATCACGGCATCGCCGTTGGAGGTGAGATAGGCGAGGCCGCGCACGGCTTCCATCATGGCGAGTGTGGCGATCAATGAGTTGACCTTGAAGCGCGCGACCAGCACGCCGTTCACCAGGCCGACCGCGCCACCCGCCAGGATGCCGGCCACAACGCCCAGCAGCACGCTGTGCGTTTGCGTGATGACGGTGGCGGCCACCACGCCTGCGAACGCGACGATGGAGGCGACCGAAAGATCGACCTCACCGAGCGCCAGCACAAACATCATGGTGACGGCGATCGAGCCGATCAGCGTGACGGAGAGCAGCAGGCCCTGGATATTCCGGGTGGTGAGGAAGTCGGGCACCGTGACGGACAGCAGCACGAACAGCACGACGAAGGCGACCACGATGCCGGACTTGTTGAGCAGGTTCCACGCGCGCACGTGCATCGGCACGACGGGCGGCGCAGATGCTTCGGTGGTGGACGAGGTTTCCTCTGGTTGCATGGCTCGGCTCATCTATGGCTCGTCTTAAGTGTGTCAGCGCGGCAGCGCCATCTTGATCAACTCGTCGGGCGTCGCCTCGGCCTTCGGCACGTTGCCCACGATGCGCCCTTCGCGCATTACGATGATGCGATCCGCCACGCCGATCACCTCGGCAAGGTCGCTCGACACCATCAGCACGCTGCGCCCGGCTTCGGCGAGTTCGTAAAGCAGGTGATAGATCTCGGCGCGCGCGCCCACGTCGATGCCGCGCGTCGGCTCGTCCATCAAGAACACCTCGATACGCTCGGCCAGCCAGCGCGACAGGATCACCTTCTGCTGGTTGCCGCCGGAGAGCGTGCCGATGGCGGTATCGCTGTTGCGGGTCTTGATCGCAAGTTTCCGGATGTAATCCTGCGTCAACGCGCGCTCGCGTTTGGCATCGAGCAGAAAGCCCGCGCGGCTGAAGTGGCGGCGCGCGCTGAGGTTGAGGTTGTCGGCCACCGACGCGATGGCGACGATGCCTTCCTGCTTGCGATCTTCGGGGCACAGTGCGATGCCGGCGCGCACGGCGTCGCGCGGGCTGCTGAAGTTGACGCGCTTGCCGCCGAGTTCGACGTGGCCGGCACTAGCGCGCGTTGCGCCATAGATCAACTTCATCAGCTCGGAGCGTCCTGCGCCCACCAGCCCGAAGAAACCCACGATCTCGCCGCGGCGCGTGGTAAACGATGCCGGTTCGGCCAGCCCTGGCCCCATCAGCTCCTTTGCTTCGAGCAGCACGTTACCCGCAACGCGCGGGCGATAGCCGTAGACGTCCGCGATCGGTCGGCCGACCATGGCTGCAATCAGCTGGTGGCGGTCCAGGTTGGCTACCGATTCGAATGTTTCAATGCGTTTGCCGTCGCGAAACACCGTGACGCGGTCGCATAGCGCATCCACTTCTTCCATGCGATGGGTGACGTAGATGATCGCCCGCCCATCCGCGCGCAGCGCGTTGATGATGCGAAAGAGATGTTCGGTTTCGCGTGCGGAGAGCGAGCTGGTGGGTTCGTCGAAGGCGATCACGCGCGCATCGCGCATCAATGCCTTGCCGATCTCGATCATCTGGCGCTGGCCGATGGAGAGATGCTTTACCGGCGTGCGCGGGTCGATGTGCTCGCCGAGGCGCTTGAGTTCATCCACGGCGCGCTTGATCAGGGCACGCTTGTCGAGCACGCCGAAACGGTTGGGCAGTTGCCCGAGCATCAGGTTGTCGGCCACCGTCAGCTCGGGTACCAGATGCAGTTCCTGGTAGATGATGGCGATGCCGGCGTCGATCGCGGCGCGCGTGTGAGTGAAGCGGTGTGTGACGCCATTCAAGCTCAGCGTGCCGGCCTGTGGCTGGTTCACGCCCGAGAGCACTTTGAGCAGCGTGGATTTGCCGGCCCCGTTTTCGCCCATCAGGCCATGCACTTCGCCTGCGCGTACTTGCAGCGATACGCCATTGAGCGCGCGCACGCCGGGAAAGCTGACGGTGATGCCGTCGAGTTCCAGGTAGGCGTGCCTGGCTAGTTGAACGGCTGCGCTCGCGAATGTCATGGTTTCAATGCTGTGCGTGCTCTATCGAGAAGGCTCGGGCTTGCGAGGAATGGATGCTTGCCTTGCCGTCATTCCGGCGAAAGCCGGAATCCAGTCCAAATATGGCGTGCGAAGCACACGTAACTTTTTATGTTGAGCGCTTCGCGCCACGTGTTTGTACTGGATTCCGGCTTTCGCCGGAATGACGGTGAGGCGGGATTGGGCATTTGAAGAAGTTGTGCACCTATATGTTGATTTGCGAAGCAGGTTTAGATACCCAAATCGGCCCGCACCTTCTGCCAGTTGTCACGCGTCATCAGCGCTCCCGCCGTCTGCGTATCTGCCGGCGGCTCCTTGCCGGTGCGGATCCAATCCACCAGGTTCTGCGCACTGTCCCTGCCGTGATGGGTCGAGCTCACCGCAATCGTCCCGTAGAACCCGGTAGCCTCCTTCTTCTGGAACTCGGCAAACGCCTCGCCGGCACCGTTTATGCCGACGCCAACCACATCCTCCGCCGGAATATGCAATTGCTCGGTCGCACGCACCGCACCCAGCACGGTTTCTTCATTGAGCGCGTAGATCACCCACTTCTTGATATCCGGATGCTGAGCAAGCACCGGTGAGGCCGCATTGAAGCCGCCTTCGTCGTCGGTGGTCCGTTGTGGCGCGTCGAAGATGTTTTCCTTCTTGAAGCCACTGGCAAGCAGCGTCTCCGTGGCACCATCGGTACGCTGCTTGGCCGTTGGCAGCTGGTCATCGGTGATGCGCAGTGCACCGACTTCCTCCGGTTTCCAGCCGCGCTTTTTCATTTCATCGGCAATAGCCTGGCCGACCTGGTTGCCGATCTTGAACGAGGACATGCCCAGATGGGGCACACCATCAAGCGGCTTGCCGGAGCCATCGACCAGCCGATCATCCACCGTCACGAACTTCATGTCGTACTGCTTTGCGCGTGCGCGGATCGCCGGCCCCAGTCGTACATCGGGCGGACAGATCACGAAACCTTGCGCGCCTTGTGCGCCGAGGTTGTCGATCGCGGCAAGCACCTTCTCGCCGTCTGGTGTGCCGATGCTCACTACCGAGAAGCCTTCCTTCTTGCCAAGCTCGGTGGCGGCCTTTTCCTCGTTGATGAACCATGCCTGTTCCGGCATCTTCACCAGAAAGCCGATCTTGGTCGGAGCGTCGGCATGGTGGCATGCGCTCAAGCCGAGCACGCTCATGGCCATGGCCGCGAACGCAGCGCGATGGGTAAATCGGCGGATCTTGCTGGTCATGCTCCAATCTCCTCGGGCGCGGCGGTTGCGGATGTCCCTATCGTGTTCAGTGGCCAAAAGCTTCGACGGCGACGTGCCTGCCAAGCAGGAAAGCATCGGCGACCAGACGCAGCGGGCGTACGTCCACATCGTCCGTACGCTGCGAAATGAGCTGGTGGAAGCGCTCGTACAGCGCCGGGTATTCGCGTTCGGCGCCGAGTGCCACCGACCCGCCGGCAATCACCAGGCGCTTGCCGCCTTCGCTGATCGAGAGCAGGCCGTCGTCGGTATCGACGTCGATCTCCCATTGCTCGACCGGGCCATGGCGCCAGTCGAATTCCGCGCGTACGGGTACACCGTCGGCATCGATGCAATCGAGTTCGGCAGCGATGGGTGTCGCGCAATCGCTGGGGATGTGCAGCGTGGCATCGCGCAGCAATACATCGCGCGGCAGGATCTGCGTCACGATGGACAGCGCGTTGATGCCCGGATCGAACACACCCAGTCCACCCGGCTCCCAGATCCACTGCTGGCCTGGATGCCAGCGGCGTACATCTTCTTTCCAACGTACGTGGACCGCACGCAGGCTGCGGTGGGCGAGCCACGCTCGCGCCGGTTCGACGGCGCTGGCGTAGCGCGAATGCCAGGTGGCGAACAGCGTGCGGCCATGTTTATGCGCGAGCGTGCGCAGCGCTTCCACTTCGCTCACGCCTGCGCCGGGCGGCTTTTCCAGCATTACGTGTTTGCCCGCGAGCAAGGCGGCGCGTGCCTGTTCGTAACGAACCTGTGGCGGTGCGCACAGCGACACGGCGTCAAGTTCTTTTTCAGCGCCGAGCAGCGTGTCGATATCGGGATAGTTGCGCACGTGCTCGACCTGCGCGTTGCGGCTTGCCGCGGCAACGAGCCGGAAGCCCGGGTTTCCCGCGATGGCGGGCAGATGCTGGTCACGGGCGATCTTGCCGACGCCGACGATACCTACGGTGTAGCAAGCGTTTGTTGCTGTCATTTATTTTCCCCAATGCAAGACGAGCGGATCGAGCCTGCGTGCGATGGCGATCAGTTCGTGGCGCGTCTCCGGATGCATGGTGGACAGCGGATGGCGCGGCAGCTCGCAGGCAATCACGCCACCTTCCTTCATTAGTGCCTTGCAGGCAAGCATGCCAGCCTGGCGGTTTTCGTGATTGATCAGCGGCAGCCACCGTTGGTAGTGCGCAAACGCGTCGTCGACGCGGCCTTCGCGATGCGCCTCGATAATCGGGCGGATGCCATCGGGATAGCCGCCACCGGTCATCGAGCCGGTCGCGCCGGCATTCAAGTCCGCGAAAAGCGTGATCGCTTCCTCACCATCCCACGGGCCTTCCGCTGCGTCGCCCGCCAGGCGGATCAGTTCGCGCAGCTTGTTGGCGGCGCCTGGCGTTTCGATTTTGAAGTAGGCAACGTGTTCGATGTCGCGTGCCATGCGTGCAAGAAACGCGGCCGACAGTGCGGTGCCGCTTGCCGGTGCATCCTGGATCATGATCGGGATGTCGATCGCGTCGGAAACGCGCGCATAGAAGTCGTAGATCTGCGACTCGGGCACGCGAAAGGTGGCACCGTGATAAGGTGGCATCAGCATGACCATCGCCGCGCCTTGTTCCTGCGCACGCTTGCTGCGTGCGGCGCTGACGGTGGTGCCGTAGTGGGTGGTGGTGACGATCACCGGCACGCGGCCGCCGACGTGTTCGAGCACGGTGCGGGTGATGATCTCGCGCTCGTCGTCGGACAGGGAAAATTGCTCGGAGAAGTTGGCCAGGATGCACAAGCCGTCGGAACCGGCGTCGATCATGAAATCGACGGCGCGCTTTTGGCTGGCAAGATCCAGTTCGCCAGTTTCGGTGAAGGTGGTGGGTACGACGGGGAAGATGCCGCGGTAGCGGGGTGGCGTCATGGCGTTGGTCATCCTGTCTCTTTCATTCGTCGCGCCACCTCTCACGGCCGTCATTCCCGCGAAAGCGGGAATCCATGTTGCTCTGATGCACGAGCGAAGATGGATTCCCGCTTTCGCGGGAATGACGGCCACAGAGCAGGGCGGGTTTCATGGCAATCTGCGTATCCCGTTACGTACTTTTTGGAGCTTCCGGCTTGCCGGAAAAACGGCGATGCAAGCCCAACGGATTGCCATCACGCAACGCATCCGGCAACAGCTCATCGGCAAAATTCTGATAACACACCGGCCGCAAAAAGCGCTCGATCGCCGCCGTGCCCACCGACGTACTGCGTCCATCCGACGTGGCCGGAAACGGACCGCCATGCACGATCGCATCGCACACTTCGACACCGGTCGGAAAACCGTTCGCCAGCACGCGGCCTGCCTTGCGCTCGATCAGCGGCAGCAGCGTGCGTGCAAGCTCGGCATCGCCCGGTTCCATATGCAGCGTGATGGTGAGCTGGCCTTCGAGCGTGCGCAGCAGCGTGCGCAGTTCGGCCACGTCGGCGCATTCGACCAGCATGCTGCTTGGGCCGAACACCTCTTCGCCGAGTGTGTGGTCGGCAAGAAGATGGCTGGCACTTACGCGTAACAACGCTGCCTGCGCACGGTTTGGCGCGGACGCACCGCGTGCAAGCGTTGTGACGTGCGGATGCCGTGCAAGCCGTTCGATGCCGCGTTCGTATGCACGCAGCATAGCGGCCGTCAGCATGACGCCTGCCGGTGCCGCACTGAATTCGCGTGCGGCATGCGTGGCGAATGCATCGAAATCGGCACCTGCCAGGCCGAGCATCAAGCCTGGATTGGTGCAGAACTGGCCGCAGCCAAGCGTGGCCGATGCCGTGAACTCGCGTGCCAGTGTTTCGCCGCGCGCGGCCAATGCAGCGGGCAGCAACAGGTTCGGATTCACGCTGCTCATTTCGGCGTAGACGGGAATCGGTTCGGGCCGCGCCGCCGCAAGTTTCACCAACGCCAACCCACCCGCACGCGAACCGGTAAAGCCTACCGCGCGAATCGCCGGATGCTGGACCAGTGCACTGCCCACGTCATGGCCCGCGTCGAACAGCAGCGCGAATACGCCTGCAGGCAGACCTACTGCGGCAATGGCTTGCTGGATGGCACGTCCGACCAGTTCGGAGGTGCCGGGATGCGCCGGGTGCGCCTTCACGACCACGGGACAGCCCGCTGCAAGGGCCGATGCCGTATCGCCGCCGGCTACCGAAAACGCCAGCGGAAAATTGCTCGCGCCAAACACTGCGACTGGTCCGACGCCGATGCGCCAGAAACGCAGATCGGTGCGCGGCGGCTGGCGTTCGGGCAGGGCAGGTTCGATGCGTGCGTCGAGCGCGTCACCACTGCGAACCAGTGTTGCGAACATGCGCAGCTGATTGGCCGTGCGCGCACGTTCGCCTTCAAGGCGTGCGCGAGGCAGGCCGCTTTCGGCCATTGCGCGTTCGATCAAGGCATCGCCGAGCGCCTCGATGTGTGCCGCACATTCGTCGAGAAATCGAGCGCGCTTTTCTGCAGGCAACGCGTGATAAGTGTCGAACGCTTCATCGGCAAGTTCACAGGCCCGGTCGACATCGGCGATCGATGCGCCATAAAAGACCGGCTGCGCGATCGGCGCGCTGCTTGCCGCGTCGGACGCCTGGAATGGCGCGCCTTCGCCACGTTGGGTGTGGCCTGCCATTAACAATTCACCGGTGAGCGGCGTCGTCATGCTTCACCTTATCAATGCGAATGGCGTGGCACGGCGGCGCCACGCTTGCCCACCAGGAAATCCAGATCGCAGCCTTCGTCGGCCTGCAGCACATGGTCGATATAAAGCCGTGCGTATCCACCTTTGCCTTGCTGTTCCGCCACGCCTGGCGCGGTAGCGGGATCGAGCTGGCGCAAACGGCGCACGAGCTCTTCATCGCTGATATCCAGATGCAACCGTCCCGCTTCGCAATCGAGTTCGATCCAGTCGCCATTGCGCACCGCCGCGAGCGGGCCGCCGGCGGCGGCTTCCGGCGCCACATGCAACACCACCGTGCCGTACGCCGTGCCGCTCATGCGCGCATCGGAAATGCGCACCATGTCTTTCACGCCTTCGCGTAGCAGTTTGGGTGGCAGCCCCATGTTGCCGACTTCGGCCATGCCCGGATAACCGCGCGGGCCACAGTTTTTCATCACCAGGATCGAATCCTGGTCGACGTCGAGTGATTCGTCGCTGATGGTGGCCTTGTAATGATCGAAAGTTTCGAACACCACCGCACGCCCACGATGCTTGAGCAACTCAGGCGTTGCCGCCGACGGTTTCAACACCGCGCCGTTCGGCGCGAGATTGCCGCGCAGGATGCAGATGCCGCCGTCGGCGATCAGCGGCTGGTCAAGCGGACGGATCACGTTGTCGTCATAGATCGGCGCGTCGCACACGTTGTCCCAGATCGACTTGCCGTTGACCGTCAACGCATCCGGATGCGGCAGGCGATTGGCTTCGCCCAACCGGCGCAGCACGGCCGGCAGGCCGCCTGCGTAATAGAACTCTTCCATCAGGAAGCGGCCTGACGGCTGCAGATCGACGAGGGTGGGGATGTGGCGGCCGATGCGCGTCCAGTCTTCCAGTTCGAGCGGCACGCCGACACGGCCGGCGATCGCTTTTAGATGGATCACTGCGTTGGTGGAACCGCCGATCGCCGCGTTGGTCGCGATCGCGTTCTCGAACGCCTCGCGCGTGAGGATCTTCGAAAGCTTCAAGTCTTCCAGCGCCATCTGCACGATGCGGCTGCCCGACATGTGCGCGAGCACGTAGCGGCGCGCGTCCACTGCGGGAATCGCGGCGTTGTGCGGCAGCGAGACGCCGAGCGATTCGGCCATGCACGCCATCGTCGAAGCCGTGCCCATGGTGTTGCAGGTGCCTGCCGAACGCGACATGCCCGCTTCGGCCGAGAGAAAATGATGCAGATCGATCTCGCCCGCTTTCAGCGCTTCGTGCAAGCGCCACACCGCCGTGCCCGAGCCGATGTTCTTGCCTTCGAGCTTGCCGTTGAGCATCGGGCCGCCGGTCACCACGATGGCCGGCACGTCGACGCTTGCCGCACCCATCAGCAATGCCGGCGTGGTCTTGTCGCAGCCACACATCAGCACGACGGCGTCGATCGGATTGCCGCGGATCGCTTCTTCCACATCCATCGAGGCGAGATTGCGCGTCAGCATTGCCGTGGGGCGCAGGTTCGATTCACCGTTCGAGAACACCGGGAATTCGACCGGAAAACCGCCCGCCTCATAGATGCCGTGCTTGACGTGTTCGGCCAGCTTGCGGAAATGCGCGTTGCAAGGCGTCAGTTCCGACCAGGTGTTGCAGATGCCGATGATGGGCCGGCCGTCGAATTCGTGATCGGGGATGCCCTGGTTCTTCATCCAGCTTCGATACATGAAGCCGTTCTTGTCTGTGGTGCCAAACCATTGTTGAGACCGCAGTCTGGGTTTGTTCGCCGGCATGGTCCGTGGTCGAGGTAGACAGGTCCGCTGCAGTCTAGAAACAAGCCTGATAACCTACTAATGAGATATTGGACCTTTCCGATATCCATATCGATATCAGTGCCGGTGCCCAGCCCATGCTCGATACCAACCCGTGGTACGTCCGCACGCGCTTGAAGACACGGCAATTGCTGCTGGTCGTAGCGCTTGCCGAAGAGGCCAACATCCACCGCGCCGCGGCCGCGCTCAATATCACCCAGCCGGCCGCCTCCAAGTTGTTGCGCGAGTTGGAAGAAACGCTGCAGGCTCCCCTGTTTGAACGCATGCCGCGCGGCATGCGGCCGACGCTCTATGGCGAGGCGCTGATCCGCCACGCACGCATGGTGCTTGGCAGCCTCGACCAGGCCCAGGAAGAGCTCGCCGCCTTGAAGGCCGGGCGCCTGGGGCAGGTGGCGGTAGGCGCCATCACCTCGCCGGGCGTGCGCCTGCTGCCGGCTGCCGTTGCGGCCGTCAAACGCATGCACGCGAACATCCGCATCATGGTCGACATCGACACCAGCAATGTGCTGCTCGAACGGCTGGCGCAAGACAAACTCGATGTGGTGATCGGGCGCCTGTTCCCCGAGCACGAGAAGCTGCCACTGCACTACGAGCCTCTGGCTGGCGAGCCTGTCCACGCCGTCGTGCGGCGCGGCCATCCGCTGTTGACTGCGGGCCAGCTTGGGCTGTCCGACGTGCAGCAGGGCGCGTGGATCGTGCCGCCTTCCGGCAGCGTGCTGCGGCATCGCTTCGCACTGATGTTCCAGCGTGCGAGCCTGGCGCCGCCGACGAACGTGGTCGAAACATCGGCGCTGCTGTTTATTACGCGTGCGCTGGAGCAAAGCGACATGATCGCCGTGCTCGCCGAAGACGTTGCGCGTTATTACGCGGCACACGGCATGGTGGAAATCCTGCCGTTGGCGATGGACTGCAAGATGGACGACTTCGGCTTGATTACCCCAGCGGGAAAAATACTCTCTCCTGCCGTAGCGCTGATGGTCGATGCGCTACGCGAAGCAAGTCGCGAAGCTTATTCTCGCTAGGCCAACGGGCGTATTCGTGCAGATCACGGTGCGTTGACGGCAATTTCCACATGACGGGCAGTCGGGCAAGGCCGCATTGCTGTCCGGGGGAGTTTTTAGCTTGCCGGATCGGCCCCCTCCCCTACGTGTAGTAGGGGAGGGTTGGGGTGGGGTGAAGCAACCTCGCCAGAGATTCCATCATGTTTCTTATCCATTCCCGCGTAGCGGGAAGCGAGCTTCGCTCGCCTCACCCCACCCCAGCCCTCCCCTGCAAGCAGGGGAGGGGGCATTTCCGGTTCACTCGTGGATATCGCGTTGAACCAACTTTTTTAAGTCGCTTGCTGCGCGAATCATGCAAACGTGTTGTCTCTCACGTGCTCGTTACTTTTTCCGCAAAATTTCCCCGGACAGCAATGGGCAAGGCCGCGGATGGCCGTCTTACCCAAAAGTGTACTTGCGCAGTCATTTAGATCGTGACAAATTGACGACGGGACTGATGCCCCAACGACCGCCAAAGCCATCCTACAGATGCCGCCGGGGAGGGCTGCCATGGATATCTTGGATTGGATCCGCCATCAGCTGACAGACTTTTTTGGTCTGGATGCTTTGTTGAAGATGTTCGCCTCCGGCGACTACCGCAGCCTGCTGACGGTAGACGGCTTCGGCAGCCTGCTTGCCCCCATCATCCCTTTGTTGCTGGTCATCGAGCTTGTGCGCGGCATCGTGCTGCGCCGGGTCAAGCGCGAGGATTACCAGGTTCCACTGCTGACGATGGTGCTCAATCGTGTCATCGGCACCTTTCTCACCATTGCCATGGTTGGCTTCTGCATCGGCCTGTTCAATCGCTTTGCGCCATTCCAGGCCGGGCTCACGTGGTACGGACTGCTATATGGATACGTGGCGTGGGAGCTGGCCCATTTCGTGTATCACTTTCTGGCACACAAGGTGCGCCTGCTGTGGTGTTTGCATTCCACCCACCATGCGCCCGTTGCGATGAATCTGTCGGTGAACTTTGCGCACATCTTTCTCGAAGGCCCCTATGCCGACTTCGTGCGCACCAGCATCTGCATGCTGCTGGGAGTGAGCCCGCCACTCCTGATTCTGATCATGATCATCGATAGCTTCTGGGGCAGCCTCATCCACCTCGGCGAGAATGTGCTGCGGGAGGGCAAGTTAGGCGTGTTTTATCGTGTCGTGCTGACGCCTTCGCACCATCGCGTTCACCACGCGCGCAACGTGCTCTACATGGACACCAACTTCTGCAACTTGCTGCCGATCTGGGATCGCGTCTTCGGCACGTATATGGAAGTGCATAAGGATGTGCCGATTGAATACGGCATCACCCGGCCCGTAAAACCTTACAGCGTGCTGGATGCTTATCTGGGCGAACTCTGGTTGCTGGGGCGAGACGTATGGCATGCACCGGGGATAGGCAACAAGTTGCTGTACCTGGTGATGCCGCCGGGCTGGAGCCATGACGGCAATCACCACACTGCCAAAGTTGCCAAGGAGGCGTTGCGGATGGAGCAGGGAGCCGCAACCCATGTAGAGGCCAGCATCTAGTCATGGCCGTACGCTAAGCAACGTACGCGTCCAATGCCTCCAGTGGCACATGCAGGCTCTTGTTCTCTGCAAAAGTCTCCAGCAAATAATCCACCGTCGCCCGAATGCGCGGCGCCATCAAGGCACGATGCGGATATTGCATGACCATCTCGTAGGTGCCGGGCGAGTGATAGCGATGGAGTACGACTTTCAGCGCACCGGAAAGCAGATGTTTCCAGGCCAGGTGAACACCGATCTGCACAATGCCCACGCTATCGCGTGCTGCCTCGACGACCGCTTCCGGTGCGGACAAGGTCAGCACCGCCGTATCTGAAGGATCGAAGGTCATGGTACTGCCGTTGTCGGCCCTGAAACTCCATGGCGCAATCTGTCCACTCAGAAATCGGCGCGCGATAAGCCGATGGGCTCGCAGCTCCTGGAGAGTCTGCGGTATGCCATGACGCGCCAGATAATCAGGCGATGCCACCAATACCGAATGCATGCGAAAGATCGGACGCGATACCAGCGACGAATCGGGAATGTTGCCGCCTCGGATCACAAAATCGTAGCCGTCACGCACGAGATCGACGACGCGATCGTCGAAGTCGACCTCGACGGACAGGGCAGGGTAACGCGATAGCAGCCCGGGCAGCACCGGTAATAAGTGCTCTCGGCCGAATGCCGAGCTTGTCGAAATACGAACACGTCCGCCGGGTACGGCACGCTGCGCGGCGATGGTGTCGATCGCTGTGTCGAGTGCTTCCAGCGCTACGCGAGCCTGTCGAAGAAACGCAACGCCTTCCTCGGTAAGCTTGAGCGTTCGAGTCGTGCGGTTCATCAGCCGCACGCCCAATGATTTCTCGAGACTGGCGACGTTCTTGCTGACTGCCGCCGAGGTAATGCCGAGCAAGCGGCCCGCCGCTGCAAAGCTGCCGGCATCGGCTGCCTGGACAAAAGAAAGGATCGTGCGAACGCGTTGCGAAGATTCCAAGCCGTCCTCCACCGGTTAGCCAGCGCCGGAGCTTAGTGCCTGGGTGGGCGGGAGCATTATCAACTTTCGGTTGAGAACGGTTCAACCCAATCACAACTTCTGGTTGCGATTCGCGCCGGACAAAATGCCGTGCATCGACCATCAAGCTACAAAGCGACATCCGATGCGGGTAACCATCATTTATGACAGTGGCTACGGCCACACGCAAAAACAGGCCCTGGCCGTTGCTGAAGGTGTTCATCGTGTGCCGGAAGCCGAGGCGACACTGCTCGCCGTGGGCGATGGTGACATCGCTTGGGAAGCGCTAGCCGACAGCGACGCCATCATCTTCGGGTCTCCCACGTACAACGGCACGATCAGCGCGCGCCTCAAGAAATTCATGGAGGATTCGACGCGCCCCGCATGGATGCCCATGGCGTGGCGCAACAAGATCGCTGCCGGCTTCACCAACTCCGGTGCTCAGCATGGCGACAAGCTGAATTCGTTGGTCACCATGGCCCTGTTTGCAGCCCAGCACGGGATGATCTGGGTAGGGCTGGACCTTTTCCCTGGAAACACGGCAGATCAACCCAACCGCATTGGCGGCTGGCTGGGTGCGATGGCCCAGTCCGACGATGTATCACCCGAGCTCTCGCCCATTGCCAGTGACCTCAAGACTGCTGCGCACTTGGGCCAGCGCGTCGCCGAATTAACGCGCCAATTCAAAGCGAACGCCTGATTCGTCGCGCCCGTTTTCAAAAGGAGCTTTACCGTGAAACTGCTTTGCCTTGACGTTCCCATGCCCGGCGCCAGTCCAGAAACGTATCGACCTCATTTGCTGGACGAGACGCGTCATGGATGGCAGCTCTATAAGCGTGGTGTCGTGCGCGATATTTATTTCCGCCAGGATCGTCCCGGTGTCGCGATCATTGCCGAATGCGATTCGGTGGATGCCGCCAGGCAAGCCTTGCAAGAGTTTCCCCTGGCCAAGGCTGGGCTGATTGATTGGGACATCATTCCGCTTGGGCCTTTTGTTGGTTGGGAGACGCTCTTTGCTGCCCACGATACGGCTTGAGTAAGAGGCCGATTGAGCGATATACCCAACGTTTTTCCACCATTCCGTTAAATAAATGAAGTTCGCGCGGATGTTGTTTCAGAGCGCATCGTCATTCCGGCGAAGGCCGGAATCCATGTGGGGTCTGGCCATGGATCGGCGATTACCTTGTGTCTACATGCTTGCCAGCCGCCGAAGAGGCACATTGTATGTTGGTGTTATTAGCAACCTGGAAGAGAAGAGCCCTCATTGGATCGACTTGTACCCCGCATTGATATAGATGGATTCCGGCCTTCGCCGGAATGACGGTGAGGTACTACGAAACTTCCTCGGACAGGAGTGAGCCTTCGCCGGAATGACGAGCAAAAGAACCATGCATTGCTGCTACAGCTATCTTTTGATGAGTGCGCGCGAGGCGATGCAACGATGGCCGGTGATCTAACACGTACCGCTGTCCATGCTTATCTTCATATTTTTGAAATGGCCGGCAAAATCGAGTCGGATCACGCCAAGCTTTTGGATTGGTTTTGCGAAGACAACATCGTTGAACTCGGCAACCAGACAGCAAAGTGTCTTGTTGACGCTGGGCAAAGTCAGCTATTGGAAAGCTTTTTGATATCCATCTTGGCCGGCACCCGCGGATGATGGGTCAGGCATGTCATCAACGATCAGGCGCACTGACGTGCTGACATGGAGACATCCACCCCGGCTGGCTATCCTCGCCGCATCTTGCATGGGGATGGCGTATGAAGCGTTGGGTGGCGGGTGGATTGTTGGCTCTTTCTGCATGGACTGCCTCGGCCGGTCCCAGTGGTGCTCATAAGGCTGTCGAAGCCAGCATGCTGGTGACAGGCTGGATCGAGGTGGCACCCGATGGTTCCGTTCATGGCTACACCATCGATCAGCCTGAAAAGCTCCCGCAGACCGTCATCAATCTCATCAAGAAAGACGTGCCTGCATGGAAATTCCGCTTCGATGAACCCGCGGCTGCGATCCAGCGCACGCCAATGCATATGCGTATCAAGGCGACGCCGGTTGATGATAAGCATGATGTTATCGCCATCAGTGATGCCTCGTTCGGCGATTTGAGCGGCAACGACACCGATTCCATCAGTTCCAAGGCACGTCAGCCGATCAAATATCCGCGTGAGGCTGTCGAGGCGGGTGTGGCGGGTACGGTCTATATGATCATACGCGTGAACCGCCAAGGTAAGGTGGAAGACATCGCAGCCGAGCAGGTGGACCTGCATGTGCGCATTCGCGAAGCGCAGATGCGTTACTTCCGCGACATGCTGGCTAAGGCGGCGATTGAGTCAGCGAAGAATTGGACGTTCAACCTGCCTACGACCGGCAAGCATGCAGCGGACCCCTATTGGAACGTCGCTGTACCGGTAAGCTTTAACTTTGGACCGCCGCACATGTCAGATGATGCTGATTACGGCAAGTGGGACATTTACGTTCCCGGCCCGCGTCAGCCCGTGCCATGGATGACGGCGGATGCACAAAATGCCATTTCACCAAACACCATTCCGGCCGGCAGCATCTCCCAAGCCGAATCATCGCTGCACCTTACGACACCACTAGGTGGTGCGTAATCCGCTTGAGCTGAGCCGCAGCCATGTGTTGTGGCAATCGGCTTTGCCGGCTGCGAGAGTTTCAACAAAAGCGCAATGCCAAGTGCATTGCGCTTTTTTCTTGGGCGTCAGCTCACTGCTTGGGCGGTGACGACTGTCGCAACGGGACATATTGCTGTCGGAATGGGACTAACTCTTTCATTCGCCGCAATTTGGACGTCCATTTAATAATTCAGTCATAGTGAATAAATAGCATGCGGCCTCGATGAAGCACCTGCGGCGAGTCGACGGAACGTTGTCGATGCGGGTGCTCGTCTGCGATGGGCAAGCTCATCGCGCCCACCACTCCCTCAAGAGGCTAGTCATGAACCATTTCTCCCCAAGTGGAGCTAAAGGCAAGCTGCTCTGCCTGACACTCCTGATATCTGCCGGACTTGTTCCTCAGCTTTCGCATGCGGGCTGTCTCCCCGTCGGTAACAAGATGGCGGCACTGTTGAAAACCGAGCCCACCCGGCAAGTTTCGGTGCTGGCCCATCGCGGTTTGTGGGGCAGCTTTTCAGGCGACGCATCCCTTCCGGAAAACTCGCGCGCCTCGCTGCAGAAAGCAGACGACGAATGCATGGACGCCGTCGAGCTGGACGTGAAGCTGACGAAGGAAGGCGTTCCGGTACTGATGCACGATTTCAACCTCGGGCGCACCACCAACGTCTACACGGCATTTCGCGGCGGCAGCAAATACGACCCGATGACCGATCGAGGCACCAACCCGGCCGTGAGCACGGTCAGCTGGCAGACCATACAGTTTCTGCATCTGCTGACGCCGGATCGCAGGTCGGTAACAGGTTACTTCGTGCCTGATATCACCGGTGTGTTTACCTACTGGAATCAGCACGGCTTGCGTACGCCGATGATCTTCGACACGAAGAACCAGGAAGCGGTGCGTGCCATCGACCGCCTGGCGCAAGAAAACTTTTCCAGCCCTAGCCAGGTGGTGGGCGTGAAGGTCAACGCGACGCTGTATCCCTCCTACAACGCGTTCAAGGCGGATGCACCGACTATTCGCGGCATTCCGGTATTCACCACCAACATGCTGTCGAAAATCAACGTGACGGCCGTGCGGCGTAACTGGCAAGCCAACGTCACCGCGCTTGAGATCAACGTGAAGCAGCGAAATGGCCTGCTGCAGGGGGATATGGACCTTGCCAAGCGCGCAGGCGAGGCGGTTGGCGTCTTCAATGCGATTCCGGATGGTCCGGGCAAGGATGAGTTCTACAAGAACACCGGGCAGTGCTGCTACAAGCTGTCTGACTTGTACTTCCAGTATTCGGGTGGCAAGGACACCGCCGATGAGCGCGGCAGCTGGAACTTCCTGGTGTCGGAGGGCTTCACCTTCATCACCACCGACAATCCGAAGGGGTTGATCAGTTTCCTTCACTCGAAGGGACTGCATTGATCCAAGCATCGGGCGAGGGGGCGGTCAGACGCCCCCTCGCACGTGTCACACCGTAGCCGCGCCTGAAGACACCACACCTATGACACCTTTTCGTCGATTTCTCTTTACCGCCGTGCTTGCCGGCATCGCCGTCACTCCCGTTGCATCAGCGCTTGCGGCCGAGCCATTGCCTGTGGCACTGCGTATTGGGGACACAGCACTATCCCCGCAACAATATCGCGACGTAGCCGCGGCAATGCAGGAGACCTCAGGCTCCGCCTCGTTCGCAGAAGACGGTGATCAGCTAAAGCAGTTTGCCGACATGGAGGTTCTCGCCGCCCATGCCCGCAAGGACGGCCTCGATCAGGATCACGCGGTAGCCGCGAAGATTCGCGTCGCGATCGATCATGTGCTTGCGCAAGCCGAGCGCGATCACTTGTATGCCGCCGCAACGGTCACGGACGAGGATGTGAAACAACGGTTGGATTTGCATGCCAATGCGTACGACGAATATGCGCTGAGCCACATCTTCATCGCGATAGGGCCGACCAAGGACGGCCATCAACGCTCCGAACACGAAGCCTTCCTCAAGGCCACTCAGATCAAAAAGAAGCTTGATGCGGGTGCCGATTTTGCACGCTTGGCGCAGGGTGAATCGGATGATGCGGCCACCGCCAAGGACGGTGGCGAACTATCACCCATGCTCGGCATGTATGTTGCGAACGAATTTCTTCCGGTGATAAGCCAAATGCATGAAGGACAGGTGTCGAATCCTGTCAGGGGCACGCAGGGTTACCACGTGATCCTGGTTCAACAGAAAACGGTCGCCACCTTCGACAACAGGCACAAGATGGTCGAATCCGTTTTGCGAGACGAAGCAGTCGATTCAACCATTGCGCAGTGGATGCAGAACACGCCGGTTGAGTTCAACAAGTCGACGCTTGATGGCAACACCGTCAAATAACCCGCTGCGTATGGCATTCCGCCGTCGTGTATGGATCGTGGCCGCTACGTTGAGTGCGGCCATTGTCTTGGGCGGTGTTGTGCGTCCCGCACATATTGCCGTTGTGCCGGCGACAACAACCAGCGTAACGAGGTCCGCGTCGGGTCATCCGATCAGCATGGCTCCCGTCATGCATGACAACCCAGCGCAACGCCTGTTCGATGATGCCAGTAGGGACGAGGTATGCAGCCGCATGTCAGCCCTGGCAGCTAATGCATGGCAGCCCGGCGATGCGCCTGTAACACCCCTGGAGTCAGGTGACGCCGAGCGAGAGCGGCTGGTTGGGTTTTGTGCGAAGACCTTGGTTTCATCAGAAGATGACATTCTCTCGCGCATGCGTGCCGCTGCTACCGCGGGCAGTGCAGACGCACGACGTGATGTGCTGGAGCAAAAGCTTCGACAGGACAGCGAAGATGTTGACGCATTGGCGGCAGACGTGTTGCCTGATGATATGACTGCCGTAAGCGCTTATTACGCCGCCGACGTGGCCGCACTCCGCAGCATGGCCTTACAGCCGGATGCGGAAGCCGCCAGGTTGATGGCCCAGTTGGAGGAGGAGGGCAAGCTCGTCGAGCGAGATCCGATAGAAGCCGCTTCCTGGCAAATATTTGCCCGCCTATCGGCGCAACGCAGCTTGCCCAGGGATGAGGATCTGCTCAGAGACCCTGCGCTGGATGACTTTGGCGATGAAGATAGTGCCGCTGCCATATCGCTTGCGAAAAAGCTCTATTCAAGCATGCCGCCAGCAAACACCCGGATTCATCCATAACTTCCAGCATTTGTTTCGCCAGATGTTCCCTGCTACCTATGCGCGAACATACACGGCATGGGAGCGGATATGCGCCAACTGCATTGGAATTGGGTGATGTGCGTAGCGCGAGCCCGTTTCGTTGATGTCTGGGCGAAGCGCAACGGCCAGTGGCAGGTGATCTTCACGCAGATTCACGAAGCCCCGTAACGCCTCGTGTGTTGAAGGTCTATGACAGGGTTATTTCAGAGCGAGTCATCCTTGCATCTCGCCAACAGGTTGGATAGCTTGATGCGGCTCGCCCAGCCAAGGGCTAATGCGAAACAGGGGAAGGAGAATGGTGACAGGGAAAGACAAGCAGGTATTCCTGCCTGCGTATTTTTCTGCGGTGCAAATCATGGGCGTTCTCATTTTTGGGATAGGTGCAGCCACCTTGTTTTCAAAAATCAGGCCAGTGATTCTTGGTGCCGCGCCATGGCTTGGCATGTCGTGGGCTGCCTGGAGCTTTTTCGTTCTTGGCATCCTTGTGGTGATCGCGAATGGCGCGCGGCTGATTATTTATGCGCAGCGCATCAAACAGCGCGCTGCATCTTGATAAATGTAATGACAACAGAGTTCATCGCTTCCATTGGGTGAGCTTATAGGGCGTTTCTCAAAACCGACGAGGATGACGTTTATGGCATTAACAAGACAGGTAGTCTCAACGCTCAGGGATGACGGCACGGATGTCATGGGGCCGGAAACACTGGCGTGGCATTATCCGGACCAGAGTCTGGTATCGGGAAGCCTTCTTACCGTTGAAGCAAATCATTTTGCGGTGCTGAAGTCGCGCGGTGCGGTGCTGAACGTATACGAGACCGGCCAATATCCCATCCAGACCCCTGATAAGCCGTTGATTGGCGGCTTCGTGACCGGGTTCTTCGGCGGCAATTCGCCGTGGCAATACGAAATTCTTTACGTCAATCGCGCCAAACTGCTCATTCGCAGCACGGGTATCGCGAGCTCTTCGGAAATGGCGGAGATGTCGTATCAAGTGGAGTACTACATTCACGTCGATACGAAAGAAAACGCGCTCAAGCTGACCACGCATATGCCTTTCTCCGGCCATACGATCAGCGCCGATGAAGTGGCTCGGTATGCCGGCCCCGTGGTTGAGCAGGCGATCAACCAGATTATTCAAGTCACGCCGATGGAGAAGATCAACGAGCACATCCACGAGATCGTGGAGCTGGTCAAGGAGCATCTCGCATCGTTTCTTGGCGTGTACGGCATTACGTTGAATGACGCCAAAGTCCTCATCTTGCCGAAGGACGATCGCATGCGCGAGCTTATTTCGCTGCGCGCATTCGGCTTGTCCGAACTCGATGCCGTGCGCTACTACGTTGCGCTGAAAATGGCTGAAAAAGGCTTGGTTTCCGCCCCCAACGTGGCTGTTGGACAACCATTCTTCATCGGCGGCGCCTCAGTGGGCACTTATCCGATTCCTGGTGTCGACTAACCTTGCGGGTATACGGCCGCGCCCGCTGTGGCGCGGCCTCTCCATTTTTCTGGAGATATATGATGGAATTAAAGAAATCCGATAACCCCATCGACAATGCGAGTATTGCAAAGCAGGTTCTGTCCAACCTGTTTTACGGGTGGGGATACAACTTTTATCGTCACGAAAATCAGCTCCGTGCCGATGACTTGCTGATTCGTAGCCGCATCAGCGATTGGCTCGGCGAATCGCGCGCGCATGTGGCGGCATTGGAATCGACGTATCGGCGAAAATATCTTCCTGCACCAACGCGCGAACATCCATTCCCGGATGCCAATGCAGTCAGCCAGGCGCAGGCGCTCCAACGGATTCAGCGTGACCTGGAGAGCATGGAAACGGTGATTCGCACGGCTCCCGTCCCAGAGATGGACCGCATCCATCAGCGCCACCGCAACGAAGGCGAAACGCTTGAAGCCCTGGTGTCCGTGGATAGTGCGCTCGTGCTGCACGTAAAGAACTTGCGCGATGCCATCGTGGCGATCGACGATGGCGCCGTAGCCATTGACGCAGTTCCTGCACTACTCAAGGCTGGCCAGATTGAAGCTACCTGGCAGCAACGCGGGCAGGTCCTATCTGCGCTCGTGGAGTCTGGTTGAGACGAATATTGAATGTGGCACGCCGGCCATGCCCTTGAGCTTGCCGGCCAGCCATGCCTCAGCAACGACCCAATAATCGATGCGCTTGCTGCCGCTTTCTTACGGAGCACTGTTGCAGGCTCAGCACGTGCCGTACATCAAGTAGGCATTTGCCAGCACGTCGAATCACTCAGCACTGACAGATAGCGCGACGCATTTCATGCGAAGGTGCGGTAGTCGGGCGTGCCCATCCGAAGTGATGATCGCGACACGCCCGACAGGATGTGAAGTAGCGCGGACCGCCTGGGCTGGAACCCCAAACGGTCCGCTGGCCACCACCAACTAGAACGGAGTCAATGATGGTTATTTCGAATCTTACGGCACCCGCACCCTTTCGTGCTCCCACCCTGGTGCTTTTCTCCTACTTCACCGCCGCGCGGGCCGCGCGACGTCGAGCCAAAGTGGGCACTCGCCGAAACGGAAGCAGCTGATTCCGACAAAACGAGCAGGATTTTTCCCTGAAGCCCTTCACGCCGCGCGCAACACGCGGCGTGACCTAAGCGTGTGGAGAACACAAATGGCAGACATGCAAGGCGAGCCCCGCGGCCCGCAACTCTATCTATTGTCCCAAGACGGCTACGAAATCCTGAAACACCTGCAGGACATGCTGACCCTGATGGCGCATATCTCTTACAACGAAGACAACGCTGAGAACGGCGACACCACGATCACTATCGGTCGCGCTGAGCTTTATTTCATCTTTGAGGCGATCAACATGAAGCTTGACGAGGTGCTTGAGCCGTTAGGCGATGAGAATTGGCTCGGAGCGCAAAACCAGGCGTGGCAGTAACTCGACCGAACGTCGGCGGTGCCTGCTGGCTATGGGTCACCGCCGCCTCGTCTGTTGAGAAAGGCAACTACTCAAGGCGATTTGATCAACCTTTTGCGCGCTTGGCTTCCTGCAAGGTTTTTAGAACGCTCCGAGCGATGAGATAGTCTTCATGCTCTCCACCTTCGGGGTCCTCGTCGGCCTTTTTCATCAAATAGGCCATGTGCTGTTGAACGGCTACGATCGTGTGTGACAGCTGAAGGCTGGTCAATTCAAGAGTGTGGTGTCTTGTAATTTCAGGTGCAGAAGTTTCACGTCTTGCAGCACTGGCGGCCTTCGAGTAATAATGAGTGATGACTCATCCATTATTTGTGCCATGGCTCGCCCGCTAAGCGACGTTAAACGAAACGCCATCTTGAACGCGGCCGCCAAGTTGGTGGCGACGCATGGCACTGGCGCGTCGACGCCTCAGATTGCCCGGGCAGCCAAGGTTGCTGAGGGCACGGTCTTCATCTATTTCGAGACCAAGGATGCGCTTCTGAATGAACTGTTCGTTGTTCTGGAGACAGGGCTGTTCAGGGCCATTGAGGAAGCGTTTCCTTTCAAAGGTGATGCAAACGATCAGCTTCAGCACGTCTGGAGTGCCCTGATCGAGTGGGGAGCATCTCGCGCTATCGATCGTCAGGCACTGCGCCAACTCAAGGTTTCGGAGCGTGTTACGAGCGACAGCCGTGACCGATGCGCAGCTCAGTACGGCAAGGTGTTGGCGTCCATTGAAGCAAGCTTGAAGGGACGCGTAGATCCCAAACGGATGTCGTTCTACTTGGGCCACGTGCTTATGAGCTTGGTAGAGACAACGTTGGACGCTATCACGGCGAATCCCAAGCAGCGGAACACGCTCAAGCAGGCTGGCTTCGATCTGTTTTGGAAGGGCATTCAACGCTAAATTTTTTGCTTTTTATAATGAGTGATACATCACTCATCAATTGGTGGCCAGGATGGGTCACGACAACTCATTACCGGAGACACACCATGCAAGGCTTCACGGCTAACGATGTTCCTAATCAGAAAGGAAAGTGCTTTCTCGTCACGGGAGCCAACAGTGGGATTGGTTTCGAGGCGGCGCGCGTGCTTGCTCAACGTGGCGGCCGCGTGCTGATGGCCTGCCGCAGCAAAGAAAATGCCGAGGCAGCGATAGCTCGGATTCGGGCAGAAACGCCCGAGGCCGACTTGTTTTTTTTACCTCTGGATTTGAGTGATCTCGACAGCGTTCGTCAAGCGGCCGAGCTCGTACGGAGAGAAAGTCGAATTGACGCTCTCGTGAACAATGCGGGTGTCATGACGCCACCTCTTATGCGAACCAAGCAAGGTTTCGAGCTCCAGTTCGGTGTCAATCACCTGGCGTGTTTCGCCTTGACCCATCTGCTGTTACCCAAGCTGGTGGAAACACCGGGTGCACGGGTCGTTGTGACCGGCAGCGTCATCCATAGCCGAGGACGTATCGACTGGTCGGACATCAACGCGGATAACAGCTATGACAAAACGCAGCGATACGCAGACAGCAAACTGGCGAACCTGCTTTTTCTCTTCGAACTCGACCGCCGTCTTCGTGCTCACCATATTCCGGTGACAGCCGTTGGCTGCCACCCTGGCATGGCATCCACGGGTTTGGGTCGCTATATGGGTGTCTTGCAAGTGCTGAATCCCCTCGTCAGCGTCATTTTGAACTCCGCCCACCGAGGTGCATGGCCGACGTTGCAAGCCGCCACTGACGTCATCAAACCCGGCGCTTACTACGGTCCCATAGGGTTCAAGGGAGTACGCGGTCGATCGGGCGAGGCATCACGTGACCCACGAGCACTCGATGCCACCGATGCGCAGCGCCTGTGGAAGCTCTCTGAGCAAATGACCGGTGTGTCCTCAGCGATCTAGTGGCCTGACGCCGTCATCCAAGACCAAGCTTCGTGCGATCAAGAACATTGGTCCATCTGTCCCCACGTTGCCACAGTAGGTAGTAATCATGAAAAAGACGATCTTTATCACTGGCGCCTCGACCGGGCTAGGCCGAGCGACCGCGCTGCTCTTCGCAAGCCGTGGCTACCACGTCATCGCCACCATGCGGAAGCCTACCGATGACACATGGGCAAACACGCCGAATATCACGCTGCTCCCGCTTGACGTGACCGATCGAGCACAGATCGAAGCGACGGCTTCGAAAGCGATCGAGCTTGGCGGTATCGACATACTTTTCAACAATGCCGGCTCTGGCATCGCAGGCCCACTTGAGGGAACGACGGACGAACAACTGACACGTCACGTTGAAACCAACCTTCTCGGGGCCATCCGTACCACACAGGCATTTTTGCCGCATTTCCGCGAAAAGCGAAGTGGTACGATCCTTACGACAACGTCGATCGCAGGCTTGACCGCCCAGCCGTTCGATACGCTCTATCACGCGACAAAGTGGGCGCTTGAAGGATGGACCGAGAGTCTGTCCCTTGAACTTTCACCCTTCGGGATCGCCGTGAAGTCAATCGCCCCGGGCTCGATCAAAACGGACTTCATGAGCCACATGGTTGTGAGTACACACCTTGCCTACGATGCTATGGTGCAGAAAGCGTTCGCCCTTTTCTCGTCGCCGGAGTACCAGGCTGGATCGTCGACGGCCGAGCAAATCGCCGAGGTCGCCTATGAGGCAGCCACTGACGGAAAGGACCAGCTTCGCTATATAGCCGGTGCAGACGCCAAGGAAGCCTACGCGCATCGCGTCCAACTTGGCGCCGAAAAGGCGCGCATCGCGACGCGGGAACTTTTCTTTGGAAAGTAGACAGCCAGCCCGGCACATGCTCTAGTCAGCGCTTTGCAGCCGATCATGATGGGTCGGCTTCACCACCGCGCTGAACAACAGCAACAACAAGATTCCGACAAGAGACCCTGCCGATACGCGCCTATGAAAAATCCGCCGCCGAGCATTATCGAAACCAAGGATCACTACCTGATTCTGGATGGTCTCCGTGGCGTTGCATCGCTCATCGTCGTCCTTTTCCATATTTGTGAAGCCTACTCTCCCGATCACCCGCTCACGCAGCCAATCAATCATGGCTACCTGGCTGTAGATTTCTTTTTTCTGCTTTCGGGCTTCGTGATTGCCTATGCTTACGACGACCGTTGGAAAAAGTTATCTGTGTCGGATTTCTTCAAGCGGCGCTTGATTCGTTTACAACCCATGGTCGTCATGGGCATGACGATTGGCGCTGCACTCTTTTATTTCCAAGCAGGGCCTGCGTTTCCGCTGATAGGCCATACGCCTATCTGGGAAGTGCTCCTCGTGATGGTGGTGGGCTACACGCTCCTGCCGTTGCCCATGTCGATGGACATCCGCGGCTGGGGCGAAATGCATCCCCTTGACGGGCCAGCGTGGTCGCTATTCTTCGAGTACATCGCCAATATCCTCTATGCCATCGGCTTGCGAAAGTTGTCGAATCGATGGCTGTTGTTCCTGGCCTCCTTTGCTGCGGCCTTCCTCGTGCAGTTGGCGGTGTTTGGCAAACAAGGCGACGTGATCGGTGGCTGGTCGATCAATGCAGAGCAACTGCACATTGGTTTTGCCCGTCTACTCTTTCCGTTCATTGCAGGCATCCTGCTGATGCGGCTCGGCCAGCGGATCCGCGTCAAAAGGGCATTTGCAATAAGCAGCTTGCTCCTCATTATTGCTCTTTCGCTGCCGCGATTCGGCGGTAGTGAACATCTCTGGGTTAACGGCCTTTATGAGTCGGCCTGCGTGATCATCATCTTTCCCATCATTGTCGCGATCGGGGCGGGAGCAACGCTCATCGAAGGACCTTCCAAACGTGCGGCCAAATTTCTTGGTGGCCTATCGTACCCCCTATACATCACGCACTATCCGCTCATCTACATCTATACAAATTGGATCATGAGCAGCAAGCCTTCCTTTGCTCAGAGCGTAGGTGCCGGAGCCATGGTTTTGGTTGGCAGCCTCACCATTGCCTATATCTGTCTAAAGCTTTATGACGAACCGGTACGCAGCTGGCTCAGCCGCAGGTTTCTCACGTTCACAGCCTGAAGGGGGCGCGTGATGGACTTCATTCAAGGTCTGCATGCTTGTTGGTGCTGATGAACCTTGGCTATGGCTATGCCTTGATTTCAAGGCCTACTGCAGCCGCAAAGCTGGAAATCGAATATCGACAAAACCCAACGCAGGTGCTTGACCGAACTCTTAACAAAGCGACGAACGATCAGGAATACTATGCATTTGCTCGGCCTGCGTGGACGATATTGATGGCCGCTTCAGTTTTGCTATCTCTCTTCTCCAGAGGGGCTGCTTTCAAGGTCTTTCATTGGGTCTTACAGCGATGTTCTTTGGAGCATTGCTTATAGATACCTTTTCCCACGCCCGTCTGCTTACTTATGTCGACATGTTGAGTCAATTGCACGATCACTTCCGCGGATGAACAAGTCGGCCACGGCGCCGTTTCTGCTCGCGGCTGAGAACCTAGCCAGGTTGCTAGCGTAGTCAACACACTCTCCACATCCGGCTATACTCGAATCGTTAACTGGAAGCCCGCAACTGTATATTCAGTAGTTAGAGCTCGGCGAGGAGCTTCACGAATGGCGGAATACTTCAAACAAGACTGTCCACTGTGTAGCTCATCGGCCGAGTACTACTGGGTCGACGCACATAACCGCAAGTATTATCACTGTCCAATCTGCACTTACTTCATCGTCTCCAAGCGCGCCGAGGCCTTGCTTGTAGAGGCTGGCGCTCACGTTCGCGAGGCCTATGCAGCGCGGCCTCGGCAGGCGCCAGAAGATCACTTGTTTGTCATTCTCGTTCCTTCGCAGTCTCCTTCGAGTGATGCTCCGCGTCCAAGTCTTTCTGGTTCGTTTGTGCCCAAATCGGAGATGAGACTGTAGGTCGTGTCCGTTGCTCTAACTATTCGTTTAAGGCTGACGGCTACGCCGGCTCTTAACTCAAGCATTGGGGCCCTCAATGGCAATCGAGGCTAGCGACCGGACGCTCGGTCTTATAAACATCTGGCAGGTACTTAGAAAACTACTTTGGGAAGTGGAGCTACTCAAGGCGATACCCACGAAACTTGTGGTTGGAATAAAGCCCATCGACGTTCTCCACGTGCAAGATGCGGGCTTGTACGCTGCAATTAACGCTGCCTCAACGAGTCTTGCTCTAGTTGACTGGTTGTACCACACGATTCGCGAGGATCATCAGCTAATGTCGAATGCCAGAGCTACGCTGAGAAACATCCAGCTCAGCAGTGAGAAAGCGTTCCTTTTATCTATGCGCGAGTTGTACAAGCCCATCAACGCTTGCCATCAAATCTGCAACTCAAATAAGCATTTTCACCTTCATAAACCGGACAGAAATTTTAAGGTGATGGTGGCGGAAATCATCATGGAGCATCCGGATGGATCGACAAACATAAGCACGGTCCCTCACATCATGCAAAACGGTGAGGGGACTGATGGGAGCATGTTGATCAGCGATATGTTGGTTAACTTGGGTGTGTGGTGGGAAGACGTGCTTGTTAAGATTGGAGTGCCAGGGCGCGATCAGTTCCTCACTCGGAGCGAGCTCTAACCATTCGTCCAAACGGAAGCGCGAAAAATAGCGTGCTGCTTAACTCCGGCGCTATACCAGCCCATGACTCTTCCGCAATTTCCGCCGCAAGTTATCGAATGCATCCGACGCGTATTCGCGCAAGCGTGCGCAAAAACGCAACGCCCGAATGCATTCCCCATAGGGAGAGGCACCGATGCTCACCTGACCGGTCTTCGAAGTTCTGGGGCAACGAGGGACCTAGGCATCCATTACGATCAGGCCTTTACCGTTAATGCGACTCCCGCTCTCCAGATGTCGGATCAGTTCGATCCCTTCATGCAATCGAACCGCGCGGCCAACCGAGAGTTTCAGTATTCCCTTGCTGGCAAGGTCGACCACTTCTCGCATCGTTGCCTCGTCTTGTTTACCCATGACGAACTTGCGAGAGCTCGAGAGAAGAATGCGAACCATTTTTGCGGGCGAAGGGTTTATGTCGAGGATCACGCCCCCTCGCTTTAGAAGTCTGCGCTCATCTCGGGGAGGCAAGCTTCCGTGGGTGTCAAATACGGCATCAAAGTTACCCTGCAGATCATCTGGAATGGTTTGCGTGTAGTCGAGGACGGCATCCACTCCGATAGCTTTGGCGCCAATCATAGACTCTGCGTTCACACGCCCCACTACGAAGGCGCCTACGGCTTTTGCGATCTGTGTTGCCGCTTGTCCGACCGCCCCGTAAGCGCCGTTGATGAAGATCATTTGTCCTGATTTCAGCCTGGCTTTTTGCATGAGCGCAATCCAAGCTGTTGAAGCCGCGACCGGCAGCGTCGCAGCTTCTTCATGTGACAAATCGGTGGGCTTTACGACGGCAAGCGCCTCTTTGGTGATCAGCGTCTCCGCAAAGGAGCCGGACGTTTTTACGGGGGTCGAGCCGAGGACGTCATCGCCGATCTTGAAACGCTTCACGCCCTTGCCAACACCTTCAACGACGCCGGAGAAATCTTGTCCCATGCCGCGAGGAAAGGTCCGGCCAGTCATGAGCTTCATGGCGCCCTGCCGAATTTTCCAGTCGACAGGATTGATTGATGCAGCTTTGACTCGAACCAGAATTTCGTCATCGGCCAGTTCCGGCAATCGATACTCTTCCAAACGCATCTCGGCCGGACCGCCATAACGATGGAACTGTATTCTCTTCATAGGGTTCTCACGACAATGCGGTAGCGAGGACATCGCGCAGCGACTTAGGTGGGCGACCCGAAAGTCGCTCAACATCACTTGTCAGAATGTCGAAGTCGCCCCGGACGAAGTTCGTCTTTATTTCGACGAGCGCTTCAATGATGGGCTCGGGCAGGCCGGCCTGTGACAGACCACTACGAAGCTGTTCTTCGCTAATCACCGCATAGCCGAGGGTCTTGCTCAGGATGTCCGATGCTATGGCCGCTCGCTCGGCGCCACTGAGGACGGCAGGGCCTGTCCCGTTGTAGATTGCACCCTCATGCCCTTCACTCAGTAGTGAGCCGGCTGCGGCTGCAGCCAGATCATCGCGCGAGACATAGGCCACGCGTTCGTCCCCAAGGCCCGTCAGCATGCCCATGCCGAGCGACATCTGGATTTCTTGCGCCATGGCTTCTGCGTAGTAATTCATCCTCAGGATGGTCCAGACAGGCGCGGTCCTGATCAGGTGCTGTTCGGCGCTCCAGTAAGCCTCACGCAAATGGGGTTGCGCCGTTTGGCGCGTGCCGGCGGCGGACACCAGGAAGAGGTGCTTCACGCCTGCTGCGAGGGCAGCGTCGATGGCGTCCTTCAACTGTCGGCCACGTACACCGGGGCGCAACTCAGCGCTGGGAATAAGCAATAGACGATCGAGCCCCCGATAGGCACTTATGAGGGTCTCAGGTGCGTCGAAATCGCCATGCCGGCCCTCGGCAGAACTATTCGGCACGCGCTCCGGTGTGCGCGATATCCCCACTATATGGTGACCACCGCTTCGCTGAAGCAGTTCGGCCACGACTGCCTGGCCGAGTTGGCCGCTTGCGCCGCTGATGCCAATCTTCATCTCTGATAACCTTCCCATCGTTACGAACAAAAAGTTCGTGCAACTTTGGTGGATGTTGAGAAGGTCCACAAGAACGCACGGCAAGAGGCCTAACGAACACCAGAGTGCGTAATGCAACGCGGAGAAGGTGATGACAAAACTTCGAGCGGCCACCAAATCGGCTGTAGACAATGAGAATCATGACCCCGCGGATTGCCGAGCGGTTGGGCAGGTGCTGGATCGCATCGGCGATAAATGGACAGTGATGGTGATTGACACCTTGTCTAAGGGCCCCATGCGTTTCAACGCCGTCATGCACATTATTGGAGGCGTGTCGCACCGAATGCTGACGGTGACGCTCCGCGGATTGGAGCGTGACGGGCTGGTTACGCGAACTGCTTATCCGACGATTCCGCCAAAGGTCGAGTACGAGTTGACCGAACTGGGGCGTTCACTCATCCGACCGCTCAAGGCTCTGTCGACGTGGGCTTTGAGCAATCGTCCGGCGATCGAAGCTGCTCGGGTACGCTTTGACAAGGAAGAAGGTAAGAAGCGCACGTAGATAGCGCTTGGAGATTCTCACATCGGCCTTGCTGGCACCGAGCCGGCGGTCTTTGACTGTCATCTTTCCAAAAGGGCTACGTGATCAGGTTTATCCGCGTCTGGTACCCGGCATCGACGAGCAATCCGTGACCCGAAACGAACGACGCGTCATCGGAGCCCAGGAACGCCACGACCGACGTCAAGGTAATCTGTAAGATCACCGTTGACTTGGGTCGCTTTTAGAACATTTTGCGAGGTAGGCGCCGACTCGTGTCGATTTGTCCAGCAGTCGTTCGTTGCATCGATGAAAGCGTGCGCAGCCAAGGCGTACGACACACGGAGCCCCGAAAGGGGCGCAGGTTATGGAACGTGGATGGCGATCATCCGCGCTGACAGCCCTGATGGAGATACTTCAACTTGATACGGAATGACTTGCCATGAACAACACGATCCGAACCGTTTTTCAGCCAATTGCGGCCAGCGCGGTTGCCATCTTGCTTGGTGTGTATTGCGCGGCATCTCGCGCCGCCGACACGTCCGCGCCGCCTGCCATGCCCCCCGTAACGGCACCACCCGCCGGCGTGTACCACATCGACAAAGCCCATGCGAGCCTTCAGCTTCGTGTAAGCCATATGGGGTTTTCGACTTACACCACGCGCTTTAGCAGTTTCGATGCGACATTGACGTTTGATCCAGACAACATACCGGCCTCCAAGCTGGAGGCCACCATCGAATCCGCATCGCTGCAAATGGACGCGGCACCAAAGATGTGCCTCGATATCGTGAAAGGGCCCAAGCTCCTCGATACAGCGAAATTTCCCAAGATCGTTTTCCGCTCGGACAGCATTCGCATGACCGGTGCCAAGACGTTTGAAATCTCGGGTACCTTGGATCTGCACGGTGTCACTCGCCCATTGGTTCTAACCGCCTCTTACAACGGTGGGTATGGCGGCATACCTAACATGGACCCGCACGCGCGCATCGGATTTTCCGCGCATGGAACCTTCAAGCGCTCGGATTTCGATATGGGATTTGGTGTGCCTGCGCCGGGCTCAACCATGGGGGTGGGTGATTTGATCGACGTGACCATTGAGGCCGAGTTCAGTGGGCCGGCTTTGGCGAACACAGCCGGCAAGTCACATTGACGTCAATCACGACATGCGTGCCAGCCTGCGGTCAACTGCAGGCTGGCTTGTCGACTAACCTTGCTCCGGCGTCGTTGTTGAGTATCCGCGTTCGACCCCGCGCGGGCCTTCGTGCTTTGTAGACGTACAAGAGATAGGAGAAGTGCCGTTGAAGCCAAGTACCAGTGCCAATCTGGCCTTGTTGCTGATTATTGCGGGCTGGATCCTGGCAGGCCATGGATATTCGGTATCGATAGAGGATTTTGGCTCTGGCACTCCGGCGGCGTGGCGAGATGCATACTATGCAAGGGCCACGCTTATGATGGTTATAGGAGTAGCTTCTATAGGAGCTTCGCTTTGGTTTGCTGGCTTTGCCTTCAAGGATGCAAGACGTAGAGCATTGGCCGCCACTATTTTGGCTTTGCTGCCTTTTGCTGTGCTTGTCGCATGTTTTGCTTGGGGCAACTTTTGAGACACGGCATAAAAGCAAATACTCGTTATCGATTGAGCGGCTTCGACTTTCTAAGATGATGGAAACCGTAGCCGCTGAGACCGCAGATGACGCCATACGAAGAGCGCAGAAGAAAGGCCAAGGCGAGCGCACCCTTTAAGGGCATGGACGATGCGTAAGAGACAAATCTCAAACTGGCTTTTCTTCTTGGCGCTGATGGCATCTCTTGCGCTTGTTGGCCTGTGGGTTGCCGGTTCGTATCTCATCAGTCCCATGCAAAGTTTTGTTGGAGCGCCACCGTCTGATCTTCCCGCTCAGGCGATCGTCTTTCCTGATGCAAGCGGGGAGCCGATCCACGGTTGGTTTGTTGCCGGCACTAAAGGGCAGGGTGCTGTTCTATTGCTGCACGGCGTTCGCGCTGATCGGCGGGCGATGATCAACCGTGCCCGGTTCCTGCATGCAGCCGGCTACGCAGTGTTGTTGATCGACTTCCAGGCAGCAGGTGAGAGCCCCGGTAAGGCCATTACTTTCGGTTATCGCGAAGCGGAAGACGTAAAGGCATCGCTGCGGTATATCCATCAACGGCTTCCGGGCGAGCACGTGGGCGTCATTGGCACATCCATGGGCGGAGCCGCCACGATTCTTGCCGAGCCCGACGTCGATGCCGATGCGGTGGTATTGGAACAGGTCTATCCAACAATCCAGCAGGCAACGGAGGACAGGCTGGCTATCCACCTAGGGCCTATAGGGCCATGGCTGGCCCCGGTTCTGCTGATGACTTTGCACGCTCATCTGGACATTTATCCGGACCAATTGCGCCCGATCGAGCACATCGGCCATCTGTCGATGCCCAAGCTATTGATCGTGGGCGATCGTGATCGGGACACAACGATGGCCGAGTCCTACGCGATGTTCCATGCGGCGACAGGATCCAAGCAGCTATGGGTGGTGCACGGAGCCAGACATGTTGACCTATATGGATATGTCGGGGCTGACTATCAGGTGCGCGTGCTCGACTTTTTCAACACTTGTCTACGTGGGAAATAAGGCGCGGGTGACCCCGCGCAAGCAGATGGAGCTGAAACCACGATCACGCTGCGGCCGGAAGAATCGACTCGACGCGATCTCGTTTCGTCACCAGGGTCCAGATCTCCTGGGCGATGTCGTCGGGATCGATCACGGGGAAGCGTGGGTCCAACGTCACGCCCTTGGCGGTCAATGCGCGAAGCCCCGCGGAGCGATCGATGGCGGCACCGATATTCAATGTCCCGGCATAGACACCTTTGGGCATCACTTCAGCATTGAGGGTGAAGACATAGTTGCGCGCGGCAGCCATCAACGGCCCAACGCCGCTCATGCCAGGCATGGGGACCACGGCGGTGAGCCCCCCGACGACGACGACCGCGCCGTCACCACGCGTCAGCATGCCGGGCAAAACGGCATGCGAGACCTCGACGGGTGAGAAGGTGAAGAGGTTGGCCATGGATTGCAGCATCGATGCGTCGAGTTCCAAGGCGGGCACGAAGCCGATATCAGAGGGGACTGGCGCGTAGACGGCGACGTCGATCGAGCCGAACCGTTTCTCAATCGCCTCGACCAGCGCAGGGATGCGGTCGGTATGAGCGAGGTCGGCGGCAAAGGCTGCCGCCTCGATGCCTGCGCCGGCCAATTCGGCGACACGCTCTTGCAGCGGTCCCGCTCGGCGAGCGACAAGCGCCACGCGATAGCCTTCGCGCCCGAAACGATGGGCCAGGGATGCACCAAGTCCGGTGCCGGCGCCGAAGATGGCAATGGTTTTCTGATCAGTCATGACAATTCCTGTGGGGTGGTATGTTTTGCTGACCAGATAGTGTTGGTAGACCACCGATGCCACAAGAACGCATATTTTCGTTGCCTAGTCACATGATTGTGACCCATGCCCCCAGTCAGCCAGGCACGCATCCAGGCTGCCAGAAGGTCAACCAGATCCTCGGCCACCTGGGCGACAAGTGGACGATGCTGGCAATCCTGATGCTGGTCGAACGATCGCGGCGGTTTAATGAATTGAAGCGGCTGATCGGTGGCATTTCTCAACAAATGCTCACGCGTACGCTGAAAGCGTTGGAGCGCGACGGCATGGTGACCCGCACCGTGCATCCAACGGTGCCGCCGCAGGTCGAGTATGCGTTGACGGATTTAGGGCGATCGCTTTCCGAGCCGCTGATGCATATGGCGGCGTGGACGCTAGAGCACGTGGGTGAGATTGAGGCGCATCGTGTGCGGCATGAAGAGCAGGCAGGACGGCGAGCGCAAACAGGGAGTGAGTTGGCCAATCTGTAGGCACTTTTTGCAAAGGAATGCAGCGAGGAACTTGTTCTCACCATAGTCTTCAATCTTGTCTTATCGTCATTCCGGCGAAGGCCGGAATCCATCGCCAGTACGAAGCATGGATTCCGGCCTTCGCCGGAATGACGGTGAGGTGCTACGAAACTTCCAAGGACAGCAGTGCACCTTCGCCGGAATGACGGATGCCTCCGAAATAGCAGCATCGCAGACATTAAGTTCGAAGCATTGGCCCTAAGCCGATCAGCTAACGCGCTGAGCTTTCGATGCAGGTCTCTTTGTTGTGATCGCCATTGAGGCAGAGCGCAACGGTTGTCCAACGGCTCCTTCCTCAACCGCCTCAATAAGCACCTGACCCGCTTCATCCGTCGATTGAATGATGACCTGGGCCAATCCGTTGAACAGCGACCGCTTCGGCTCCTTGTCACTCTCCAAACAGTTGGGATTGCCGTTGCCGACGCCGATAAGTTGGCCTTTTCCGGAAATGCGGAATGCAAGCTTGTTGTCCGCCGTGGGCACTAGCCGGCCGTGGTCATCAAGCGCTTCGACGGTAATGATGGTGACGTCTTGCCCATCTGCGGCGATCTCAGAACGATCGGCAATCAAGCGGATTTTTTGCGCTGGGCCTGTGGTTTCGCGCTTCTCAACCAGCACGGTTTGGCCGTTACGACTGCCACGCGCCTCGATCACGCCGGGTGCGTACGCAACCTTCCACTCGATATGCCCCAGACGAGGCACCTTCTTGCTGCCGAGACTCTTGCCGTTGAGCAGCAGTTCGACTTCATCGAGGTTGGTATAGACCCAGACGGAAATGTCCTGGCCTTCTTTCCCTTGCCAGTTCCAATGCGGAAACACATGCAGGCTGGGTTCTTTTCGCCACCAGGCTTTGTAGTAGTAATAATAATCCTTGGGAAAGCCGCACATATCGACGATCCCGAATTGCGAACTGATCGAAGGCCAGCCATAAGGCGTGGGTTCACCGCGGTAATCGAAGCCGGTCCAGGCGAAGCCGCCGGCCAACCATTCGCGGGTGTCGTAAAAGGTCCACCATTGCTCCGGTGTTTGTCCCCAGTCCACGACGCCGTCATAGCTGTTGACCGTGTTCTTTGTCTTGTCGGAACTGTATTCACCGCGCGTGGAAATGGCGCTGGAAGTTTCCGATCCGAAAACAGGGCGCTTCGGATGCTTCTTGTGGAAGTCGTCGGGAAAATCGGTGTGGTAATTGAAGCCGATGATGTCGAGCGCATCGGAGACGCCTTGCTCGTTATCGCCGTTGACGGCTGCGGAAACGACACGGGTAGGATCGAGTTCGTGGCAGCGCTCGACCATGGTGGTGGCGATGCGTTCACCTTGTGCTGCCATATCACCTTTTTGAAGCTTCCATTCTTCGTTGCCGATCGACCAGATAATGATCGACGGCGAGTTGCGATACCGTTTCACCATGGTTTCGAGTTGTTCCAAGCCGCTCGGGCTGGCGCTCATGTGGCGTGTTTCGCACATCATCAGCATGCCCATGCGATCGCATGCTTCGACCCATTCGGGCGTCGGCATGTTGTGCGAGGTGCGCACGGCGTTGCAGCCCATGCTTTGCAGCACGGATAGGCGGAAGGCTTGCAGCCGGTCGGGCAGGGCGGCACCCACCCCAGCGTGATCCTGGTGATTGCAGGTGCCTTGGATCTTGAGCGGCTTGTCGTTCAAGAAGAAGCCGTGGTCAGGATCGAACCGTGCCGTGCGGATACCGAATGGAATGTGTTCGGCATCGCGCACGCTGCCGTCGACGAAGACTTTGACGAGCGCTGTGTAGAGATGGGGCTCATCAGGCGACCAGAGGGCGGGATGGTCAATGGTCGCCGCGGCTCGATAGTCCGTCGATGTACTCGGCGCAATTGCCTGTGCGGCGGATGTCGCCTGCGCAACCGTGCGGCCGCTGGCATCGACAATGGTCCATGCGAGCGAGGCGTTTACCGGATGCCCGTTCTCATTCTGGATGATGGTTGCGAGGTCAAGCGAAGCGGTGTCGCCCTTGAGGGTCGGGCGCACCACGCTTTCCCATCTGCCCAGGTGCACCGGATCCATTTTGGTCAACCAGACGTGGCGATAGATACCGGCGCCTTCGTAAAACCAGCCATCGCCGAAACTGGCGTCGACACGCAAGGCGACAACATTCTTGCCGCCGTAGTTGAGGAAATCGGTAACGTCGAAACGGAACGAGGTATAGCCGTCGTCGTGGCGGCCGATGAAACAACCGTTGACGAACAGCATGACGTCGCGCATTGCGCCGTCAAACTCGATCCAGATGCGCCGACCACGATCGCTGTCGGGAATGTCGAACGTGCGCCGGTACCAGCCGACGCTGGTGGCGGGATAGCGTCGCCCAAGCGGCTTATAGCCATGCGACGTCATCCGGCTGTCTTCATCACCCTTGTCGTCGTGCACGAAGGGGAGTTCCACTGCCCAGTCATGCGGCAGATTCAGTTTGCGCCAGTCGGCCGCATCGAAGTCGGTGGTGGCGATCTTGAACGTGCCTGTCTTCGAAAAATCACCCTGGCCGAAGCCGAAGCCGAAATCCTTGGCCGGGTCATCGCCGTGGCCGAACGCGAACTGCCAACCGAAGTCGAACAGCCATTGTTCGCGTGGTGCCATGGCTGCTCCGTTTTGCGGCAGTGCCCACGGTGGCTGTCCCGCCATGGCGTTGGCATTGCCGTGACCGGCCCACACGAAGCGCGGCAATAGGCCTGCGCCGAACAATCCAAGACTTGAGATGACGAAAGTGCGGCGGGTGATGTCAACCATGAGAATCACAATCTCCAAAGGTAAGACCTGCCGGCGTCATGGCGAGAAGGGCTGCCGATGACGAAGTGGCTGAGCCAGAGCGAGTGTTACGTGATGGTTTTGTAGATGGCGGAGGGCGTGCGGCGGCGCATTCCGACGGTGCACCATATCAAAGAAAGCGCTGTCTGCATCAAGTGCTGTGAGGTCGTGGCGGATGGTTCGCCAAGATGGATAAAACGTCGCCCCGACGGAAGCCGGGGCCTGGCGACTTTGGTTTTTTAGCGCCTAAAGACACTGGGTCCCGGCTTTCGCCGGGACGACGAAGTATCAAGCATTGCGGCGAACTGAAGTCACTGCTGCTTGATGCCTTCCCCCTGCGCCAGCGTCGTCCAGTGAACATCGTCGACGGATAGCTCGATGCGAACCGTCACCTTGGTCGGCGAGAGGTAGTGATAGGTCACACGATAGGTTTTGTTATCGGCTTTGCCGTATTCGGCCCAGGTATTGCCTTCAATGGTCATGCGCGCAATGAAGGGATCGGCACCGCTGCCGTCGGAGTCGAACATTTCATAATGCCAATAGCTTTTGTCGCTATGGTTGTACGTGCTGACGGCGTGCGACTTTATGACCTTGTCGGGGTTGTTCATGGTAAAGCTGCACGCCATGAACGCCTTGTTGGCGGACCATCCGCACTCTTCCAGCCATACCCATTTGCCGGCTTTCTGATTGCCGACGGCGAGATTTTCTCCGTGGTATAGCCATGTACCTGCGGTGATATCCAGCGCTTGAAGTTCAGCAGGCGGGGTTGGCGTATCGGCGCACCATGCCGACGACACCAAGGCTGACGTGATGAGGGTTGCAAGCATCGGTATGCGGTGCATAAGCCATTCTCCCGAGGCAGGCAGAGGTGTTCGCTATGGACGCACGGCCATTGGACCGTGCTGAACGGAAATACCCGATCTGGATTGGATCTTGACGGTTCGAGTCCGGCGGGACAACGCTAATCAGGCCTCGTTTTCTGCCAAACCGATGACTTCCACCAAGATCATTGCCTTCGTTCTGTTCGACGATGCGTTAGCCCTCAATATCGCCGGCCCCGCTGAAGTGTTTGGCAGCGCCAATCGGTTGTCGGGCGAAAGCGTCCCGCTCTACGAGTTTGTCTATCTATCCACGGCGGGCGGCCTGGTCAGGACGGGCGCCGGCATGTCGATTCACACCGAATCCATTGCAACCGTCGATGTGCATCGGCTGGATACGATGATGGTGGTCGGCGGCGCCACGGTTGCCGAAGCGATGCGCGATACAGCGTTGATCGATTGGATAGCGCATGCCTCCACCGTGGTGCGGCGCACTTGCAGCGTGTGCACGGGCGCTTTTCTATTGGCTGCTGCACGCCTGCTGGATGGGCGCCGCGCGGTCACCCATTGGGCGTCCGTCGATGATCTACTGGCGCAGTTTCCGGCGGTGGATGTGCAGCTCGATCCTATTTATATCAACGACGGCAACATTTGGACGTCCGCCGGCATCTCGGCAGGTATCGACCTGGCGCTGACCCTGGTGGCCGCCGATCACGATCGTCGCCTGAGCCTTGCCGTCGCCAGAGACCTCGTCGTTTTTCTGCATCGCCCTGGCGGGCAGGCGCAATTCAGCCGGACCCTGGCGGCACAGGCGGACACGAATACGCGCAATGTCAAATCTCAGCTTGAGGCCTTGCATGCCTGGATCGTCGAGCATCTGGATGAGGATCTCAGTGTCGAGCGTCTTGCCGCGCGGATGAAAATGACGCCGCGCACCTTTGCACGCAAGTTTGTCGAGGAATATGGCCGCACGTCGACCAAGCTGGTCGAGGATCTTCGCCTTGAAACCACATGCCGGCATCTTGAGGAAAACCATGTTTCCATCAAGCAGATCGCCTGCCTTTGCGGCTTTGGCGACGAGGAGCGCATGAGGAGGGTGTTCGTGCGGCGCCTGCATGTGCACCCTGCCGGCTATCGGGAGCAATTCGCCGCGCGGTTAAGCCTGGCGCTGCTTCGCACGTGATGCAAATCGATCAGAGCCTGAGGTATCCCCACGTTTTCGAGCTGTTCAATGAAGGGTTTTTTCGCGGCCAATACTTAGCGTTTTTACCTCGGCGTCATTCCGGCGAAGGCCGGAATCCATGCTTCGCACTCGCCATGGATTCCAGCCTTCGCCGGAATGACACCGAGGTCATTTAATAGATCTTGGCTGATTATTGAGCTGATGCCGCCTTCTCGATCAGCTTCGCCACCGCTTCGGGATGGGACACCATCACCACGTGCGAGGCGCCCTTGACGACCACGACACCCTTGGCATTGGCTCGCCTGGCCATAAACGCCATCGTTTGCGGCGGAATGTTCTTGTCTGCGTCGCCATAGATGAACCAGGATGGGATGGTCTTCCAGGACGCATCACCTGCCTTCTCATCGAGTGCGGCCTGGGCTAGCGGGCGTTGCGTTGCCGCCATCAGCGCGGCCTGCGCTGCCGGAACGTCGGCGGCGAACTGCGCAGGGAACTTGTTCTGAAGGATGTAGAGATCCTTGCTGCCATCGGCGAGTTCGGCGGGCGGAGCAAGCGCCTGGCCCAGTGTGCTGCCGGGGAACTTGCCTGCCAACTCTGCGACGGTCTCGCCGGTGTCTGGAGCGAACGCGCTGACGTAGACCAGTGCTTTGACGTTCGAATGGCCGTTGGCTGCTTCGGTAATGACATTGCCGCCGTAGGAATGGCCGACCAGCACGACAGGGTCTTTCAGGTCGGCAACGAGGCTGCCGATGTTTGCGCCGTCGCTCTTCGCGCCGCGTAATGGGTTGGCGGCGGCGATGACGAAATAGCCGTCTTTCTGCAGGATCTTGACGACTCCGTTCCAACTTGAAGCATCTGCGAATGCGCCATGTACCAGCACGATGGTGGGTTTGTGCATGGGCTCCTGTGCGGACGCATTGGCGCCAACGAACATGGCGGCTGCGAGCACCAATCCTGCGAACATGCTTTTCATTTCGTATCTCCTTGGGTTTTGTGGCATAGATATCTACATGTCTTGCGATCAGGTCTATCTGCACCTCACCGTCATTCCGGCGAAAGCCGGAATCCAGTTCAAGCATGTTGTGCGAAGCACGCAACAGGAAAGGATGCTGTGTCCTTCGGACGCTTATTTAGACTGGATTCCGGCTTTCGCCGGAATGACGACTGGGCACTATTAAGTCATTCAAAAATCGGGTCGTGGCGGTTGGTGGACACACCTGGCACGCACATGTGAAGAGTGCGCCTGCCTCAGATCTGGAATGCCTCACTTCACCACTTCGACAAGCGGCTTCCCGATAGGAACAACGTACGTTCCAAGCTCTGCTGCATTGGTCTGCCCGACGTTCGTCGCGCTATGGACAACACCCGTCGGAACAAACAAGACATCGCCAGCCTTGAGCGTCACCGGCGGCTTGCCTTCGAGGCGATACTCCAGCGTGCCCTCGATGACGTAGATGATTTCCTCGCCAGGATGCTTGTGATTCGGAGCAGTCTTGCCAGGATCGATGTCGACACGCAGTTGAACTTCCTCGTAACCCGGAATGCTTAGGTTGTGGCGAGACAGTTCCTTGCGATGTGTTCCTTGCAGTTGCTGCGCACGGCCCGTATGAGGTGCCAGGACACTTGCGATGGTCAAGAGCGTTGCAGCCCCCATGATTGACGCTTTCATGTGATGTTCCTTGCCTATTTACGTTTGCAACGATGTTGGCCTCGCAATGAGGGCGGCATCACCCGCCCGTTGAAGGCATCATTGGTTGTCTAGGGAGCGGCGGCAATTACGTGCGAAGTAATAACGGCCGATCGACCTTCGTCCGACTCGTATCAAAGGTGACCAGCATCGATCACGGCTTGCGTGAATGCCTGTGGCGCTTCTTCCGGCAGGTTGTGGCCAATGCCGCCGGTGATCAGGCGGAACTGGTACTTGCCGGTGAAATGCTTGGCATACGCCTCCGGCTGCGGATGCGGTGCGCCATTGGCATCGCCTTCCAGGGCGATCGTCGGCACGGTGATGGCCGGGAATTGCGCCAGGCGCTTCTCCAGCGGGGCGTATGTTGTTTCGCCGTTGGCCAGGTCCAGGCGCCAGCGGTAGTTATGGATGGTGATGGCGACCTGGTCGGGGTTGTCCAACGCTGCGGCACTGCGTTCGAAGGTGGCGTCGTCAAAGTTCCACTTCGGCGAGGCCAACTGCCAGATCAACTTGGCGAAGTCGTGGTGATACTTTTCGTAACCGACGCGGCCACGCTCGGTGGTGAAGTAATACTGATACCACCACTGCAGCTCGGCCTTGGGCGGCAAGGGCTCCTTGCCGGATTCCTGGCTGCCGATGAGGTAGCCGCTCACGGTCACCAACGATGTCACGCGTTCCGGCCAAAGGGTGGCGACGATGTCTGCCGAGCGCGCACCCCAATCAAAACCACCAAGTTCCGCACGCTGGATATGCAACGCATCCATGAAGTCGATGACGTCCTGTGCCAAGGCGGCGGGTTCGGCATTGCGCATGGTGCTGGCCGACAGAAACCGCGTCTCGCCGTATCCACGTGCATAGGGGACAAGCACGCGATAACCCTTTGCTGCCAGCGCCGGTGCGACCTTTTCATAGCTGTGGATGTCGTACGGCCACCCGTGCAGAAGAATCACCACCGGGCCATCGGCCGGCCCCATCTCGGCATAAGCGACATCCAGCACGCCGGCATGGACATGCTTCAGCGGCCCCCACGGATCCTGCGATGCAGCCGGTGACATGGATGATTGAGCTGGCGTGTTTTCGGCGTGTGTCGCCGAAGCAAGACCGGTGAGGCTCAGGGCGAGGGCGGCGGCGAGTGCCAAGTGCGTGCGCTTCATGGTGATCTCCTGGAATGCGTGTGTGATGACTGGGGATTTAGATCGCGGCGACGACAGCCTGGATGTTTCCGCGGGTCGCCTTGGAATACGGGCAGATCTGGTGGGCGCGATCGACCAGGGATTGGGCGACGGCATGCTCCAGTCCCGGCAGGCTTACGTTGAGACGTGCCTGGAGGAAGAAGCCTTCCTCGACGTCGTTGCCCAGGTCGACTTCCGCGGCGACCGAGGTGTCTGCCGGCAGCGTGATGCCGATCTCCTGCGCTGCACGTCCCATCGCGCCGATGAAGCAGGCGGACCAGCCTGCGGCAAACAGTTGTTCCGGATTGGTGCCGGTGCCGCTGGAGCCGGGCAGCGACAGCTTGATGTCGAGGCGATGGTCGTCGCTGCGCGATTGGCCGTTGCGGCCGCCGGTGGTGGTGGTCTTGGCGGTGTAGAGGATGGACATGATCGGTTTTCCTAAGTGGTCGAGTGGCCGCCTCGTCGCGAGGCCCTGGCCGGTGTGCATAGGAAACCGCGGCGGCGTATCCCGGTTGTGTCCGGGCAGGCGCCAAAAGGCATCGAAATGTGTAACGGAGGGGCCCTGATACGTTTTGATACAAAAGCGTCCGACCGGGCAGACTTGCCTCGCGTCGGTTTGTACAAACAGATACAAAAAGCCATCAAGGCGGACACGTTCCAGATAAACCAGGGATGTCCCATACGCGTCATGGCAGCGCGTGGACGCTGCCGCTTATCCACGACAGGCAGACCACCCCATGACATCCCTTCGCATTGCCGCCGTCCTGGCCGCCCTCGGTGCGGCCCTGATCACTTTCTGGCCGAACGCCTGGACTGCAGCCAGCACCGAGCAGCCCGTTGGCGGCACACCGGCACCTGACTTCACCGGCGCCGATCGCTGGTTCAATTCAGCGCCACTGACCCTGGAAAAACTTCACGGCAAGGTAGTGCTGGTGGATTTCTGGACGCGTGAATGCATCAACTGCATCCACACGCTGCCGCACATCAAGACGCTTTACGACAAGTACGCCAGCCAGGGGCTCGTGATCGTCGGCGTGCACACGCCCGAGTACGATGAGGAGCACGATCCCGCCTTGTTGCAGAAGGCGATTGATCAATACCAGATCACGTGGCCGGTAGCCTTGGACAATAGCTATCGCATCTGGAATGCCTACGGCAACCGTTACTGGCCGGCCATCTATCTCATCGACCGGCGTGGCCATGTGGTCTATTACCATGTCGGCGAGGGAAACTATGACGACACCGAGCAGCGCATTCGGCAGTTGCTGGGCACATCGCAGAACGCATAACGGCAACGCAACCCTGGGAGCGCATGCACATGGACCACATCGACAACATCCTCGTCGTCGACGACGACCGCGAGATCCGTACGGGTGTCGTGGACTATCTTAAAAAGAACGGTTTGCGCGCCAGCGCGGCCGTAGATGGCCGAGACATGTTCGCGCAACTGGACGCCTCGGCATTCGATCTTGTCGTGCTGGACATCATGATGCCGGGCGATGACGGCCTGGTGCTTTGCCGCACCTTGCGCGCCGGCAAGCATCAGGCGCTGCCGGTGCTGCTGTTGACTGCGCGTGACGATGAGACCGATCGCATCATCGGCCTGGAGATGGGCGCGGACGATTATCTGGTCAAGCCGTTTTCACCGCGTGAACTGCTGGCGCGCATCAAAGCGGTGATTCGCCGCACGCGCATGCTGCCGCCGAATCTGCGCATCACCGAAAGTGTCGAGATCTTGTCATTCGGGCGTTGGCGCCTGGATACCGCCGCACGCCATCTGCTGGACGAGGAAGGCACCATCGTGCCACTCAGTGGCGCGGAGTTTCGGTTGCTGCGGGTGTTCCTGGATCATCCGCAGCGCGTGCTTTCACGCGATCAACTGCTCAACCTGACGCAGGGCAGGGACGCGGAGCTGTTCGATCGCTCCATCGATCTGTTGGTAAGCCGCTTGCGCACTCGTCTTGAAGACAACGCCAAAGAGCAGTCGTACATCAAAACGGTGCGTAGTGAAGGTTATGTGTTCAGCATGCCGATCACCGTGCCTGGAAATAACCCGTGAGCCGCATGGCCTTCATCGCGCCGGAACGCTGGTTGCCGCGCAGCATGGCGTCGCGTCTTTACCTGATTATCTTCATCGGCCTGATGCTGGCGCAGGGGCTTTCCTTCGCCGTGATGTTCTATGAGCGCTATGAAAGTGCTACGGCGACCATGTTCGACACGGTTGAGCATGAAGCGGGTACATCGGTGGCCATGCTGGATCGCCTGCCCGCTGCCGAGCGCGCTGGCGCGCTGGGCCTTCTGCAGCGTGACAACTATCGTTTTCTGTTAGGGCATGGCCAGCCGGGCACGCCATTGACCAATGAGCGCTCGTGGCAACTCGTGCACCGGATCGAGAAAGAGGTCGGCCCTGACTATCGCGTACAGGCGGATGCGATGTCGACGCATGCTGGGGCCTATCAGGTGCATTTCACCTTGCATGACGGTTCGCCGCTGACGATGGAGGTTACGCCACGCGGCATACCGCCGATCGCGCAGTGGCTGCCGATCGTGCTGGTTTTGCAGTTGTGCCTGCTGCTCATATGCACCTGGCTCGCCGTGCGCTTGGCCGCACGCCCCTTGGCGCAACTTGCACACGCCGCGGAATCCATGACGCCGACGGCGGATGGCCCGCGCCTGAGCGAAGCAGGTCCCATCGAAGTGGCCCAGGCGGCGATCGCCTTCAACACGATGCAAGAACGCATCGCACGCCATCTCAAGGAACGCCTGCACATTCTTGCTTCGATCTCGCATGACCTGCAGACACCTATCACGCGCATGCGCTTGCGCGCGGAATCTTTGGAAGAGGGCGAAGAACGTCAGAAGATTCTCAATGACCTGCACGAGATGGAGCATCTGGTGCGCGAGGGCGTTGCTTACGCACGCAGCGCTCATGGCGGTGCGGAGACGCCTGTGCGCATGGATGTGAAGGCCTTTGTGGAAAGCCTTGTCTTCGACTACCAGGACATGGGCAAGCCTGTCACGTTGGAGGAATCCATCGGTGGCGCGGCCATGGTTCGCCCGCAAGCATTGCGGCGCGTGCTGGGCAACTTGATTGATAACGCCATTAAATATGGCGGCAGCGCTGAAGTCAGTGCCTGGCGCAACGAGGAAGGCGCGATGTGCCTGGCCGTGTGCGATCGCGGGCCGGGCATTCCCGAGGATCAGTTGGAGCAGGTGCTGCAGCCGTTTTATCGCCTGGAGGGTTCGCGTAGCCGCGACACGGGTGGTGCGGGTTTGGGCCTGGCCATTGCTGTGCAGTTAGCGCGTGCGATTGGTGGTGGCTTGCAGCTTTCCAATCGGGAAGACGGGGGTCTTGCGGCGGTGATTACGTTGCCATAGCGCGTTTGTTATCAGGCGAAGACCAGCGCCAGGGCGGAGCCAATACGCCATTGACGTATATACGCCAATGGCGTATGGTCAAATCCATGATCTTCATCGAAACGAGTGTCTTCACTCGCCAGATCCAAGAATTGGTAAGCGACGAGGAATACGCCGCTTTTCAGGTCGAGTTAGCCAACGATCCGGCGGCTGGCGATGTGATTCGAGGGACCGGCGGACTCAGGAAAATTCGCATGGCCGCGAAGGGGCATGGAAAGCGAGGTGGCGCACGGGTGATCTATTACTACTTCATCGGTGAGTCGCAGATCGCAATGCTTCTGGCATATGCCAAGAATGAGGCTGACGACCTGACTGCGGCACAGAAGAAGGTGCTGAAGCAAATCATCGACCAGTGGAGATGATGATGGAAAAGAAGCTATTCAACGAACTCATGCAAAGCATTACCGAGATGGATGGCATCCGTCACGGCGTGCGGACGCCTTCCCGAAGGACGGATGTTGCTTCGGAACGGGTAAAGCGCATACGTGCGCTGACGAAACTTTCCCAGGCAAAATTTGCGAAGATGCTCGATGTCGAGTTGGCGACGCTGCAAAACTGGGAGCAGGGTCGCCGTAATCCGACGGGGCCAGCAAGAGCCCTGCTTAAGGCGATCGAAAAGGATCCAAAGCACGTTCTCGCCGCGTTGATCGACTAACGCTGCGGACAAACGCCCCAGCAAAAAGCACGCTCAAAGAAACTTGGCAAACGTATCGATCGGCCGAGCCTTCAACGCATCCAGGTCCCACGCGAGCAGACCCGCAATGGCCAAGGTGTCGGCGTTGATTTGTCGACGAGGGGCCGAGAACAGGCGCAACACTCTGCTCCGCCATCCAGACTGCGTTTTCAGTTCGAACGTGATCGCCGCTGCTGCCAGCCGTGTGAGGTCGTCGGTCGAGTCAAGGCTGATCGCTGCACGCGAGATCGCCGTCAATCGATCGCGTGACACCAGTTCGCTTACGCGCTTTTCGATGGAAGGAAACTTCGCGCTGCGAAAACCCTTGGGTTCGAGCACCGTGTGATAGAGCAGGGCACAGAGAACCCGTTCTACACGGCGTGCCAGACGCTCCTCAGGCAGCTCGTGTTCCACCGCGTTGATGTCAACGGCATGCGCGTGAATATCCGAGGATCGACATGCACCAGCATGCGTCCCTCGCGGGTGCCGGGCAGGCCGAAGCGGTATCACGTTGCTCGGAGTGGGGTGCTCCGATTCGATCAGGAAGTGGGTGGTCGTGGTGTTCATGGGCTTTCCCATGCATCGGGCGTGCCAGCTGGCGCCCTCGAAAAGCCACCGGCCATCCATCAGATCGCCAGAACATGAATCTCCGCACACTCCGGGCACGACTCCGGGCGCAGTTCAGTCGACTGTGACGGACGCGCGCATAAGGACAGCCGCGAGCGCCTGGGCCAGCTGTTCGCCGTGCAGTGGTTTGCGCAGGAAGCCGTCCATGCCGGCAGCGTAGGCGCGGGTTTCCTCATCGCCGCCGGCACGGGCCGTGATGGCGACCATGGGCAGCGTGTCGCCGCCGCGACGCGATCGCACCAGCGCTGCCCATTGCAGACCATCCAGGCCAGGCAGATCCAGATCCACCAGGGCCGCATCGAAACGTGCGTGTTCCAGCGATTCCAGCGCACGCAACGCCGTGGCCGCATGTTCGACGGTATGCCCTTGTACCTCCAGCAGACCCTCGACGACCGCCGCCACGACAGGGTCGTCCTCCACCAGCAGCACGTGCCAGCGGGGCGCCTCCTTGCGGGAGATGGTCTGCGGATGCTCGGCTGGCGCGGCCGTTGCTTGCAGGGGCAACCGCACCTGGAATTGGCTACCTGTGCCCAGCGTCGACTCAAGCGTGATGGTGCCGCCCATGAGTGTCGCCAGCTCGCGGCTGATGGCCAGGCCCAGACCGCTGCCCGAGTCGCGCTGCGGGCTGTCCAACTGTTGATAGCGCTGGAACAGCTTGGCCTGGTCGGCAGGGGCGATACCCGGGCCGGTGTCACTGATGGTGAATTGCAGACCCTTGGCGTCACTGCTGAGCCCCAGCCGCACTTGCCCCCGCTCGGTGAACTTCACGGCGTTGCCGCTGAGGTTGAGCAGGATCTGCCGGATGCGCACGGCATCGCCCAGCACCTGCGCCGGGATGCCATCGGTGATATCGGCGTACAGCGCCAAGCCTTTGGCCAGCGCCTTGGCGCGTTGCAACTCCGCCACGTCTTGCAGCAGGGCGCGCGGATCGAAGGGTGCCTGGGTCAGCTGCAGGCGACCGGATTCAATGCGGGACAAGTCGAGCGCATCGTTCACCAGCGTGAGCAGCACTTCGCCGGAGTTGCGGATGGTCTGTGCGTAGCGCCGCTGGGTATCGTCCAGCGGGCGACTGAGCAGCAGCTCGGCCATGCCAAGCACGCCCGTCATGGGGGTGCGGATTTCGTGGCCGAGCTGGGCGAGGAACTCGGTTTTGGCCTGGCTGGCGGCACGCGCCAGTTGATGCTCCTGGGTGATCAGCTCCAGGCGATGGCGCTGCAATTGCCGGCGGCGCATGGCATGCAGCAGCGCCGCGAACAGTGCGACGAGCAGCAGCGCATAGGCAAGCCAGGCCCACCAGCGCAGCCACGGCGGGTCATCCACATGCAGGTGCAGTGGCGTGGCCAGTTCACCCCAGCTGCCATCAGGGCCGGCGGCTTGCACGTGCAACGTGAAATCGCCACCGGGCAATTGGGTAAACGTGCGATCGCCGCGCGAGCCGGTATCGACCCAATTGTTGTCGAGCCCCTCAAGGCGGAAGCGGTAGACATTGCGTTCCGGCACGATGAAGGACATGGCGCGCGCCACGACGGTGAAGTCGCGATCATTCCAGGCCAGTGAAACAGGACCGTTTCCGGGCAACCATTCACGCACACCGTTCTGGCCGCGAACGCTCAACGCGTTCAAACGCACCTCCGGCGGCCGCAGATGAGGCTGGATCGCTTCCGGCTGGAATCCGACGATGCCGTCCTTGGATGGGGCGTATAGCCGTCCATTTGCCAAGCGCGCGATCGCATTGCTGCCGAAATAAGTGTCCACCAAGCCGTTTTGCACGCCAAAGCCGCGCAGGCTGCCGTCGACGGGGTCGTACAACCACAAGCCGGCGCGAGTGAACAGCCAGGCGCGGCCGACACCATCCACGCGCAGGCTCATGACGCTATTGACCGTCCGCGCGTCGTTGAGTGGATAGCGCGCCACGCGCGTCGCGTGATCGCCCTGGCAGCGATACAAGGAAAGACTGTCGGCGTCGGCCAGCCAAAGCTCATCGCCGTGAAAGTCCAGCGCGCGTACGAAGCGCTGCTCCACGCCCTGCACGTAGCGCACGGATTGACCGGGTTCCCAGCGCGTCATGCCTTTGTCGGTGGCCATCCACAAGGCATGCGCGTGCCAACGCATATCGTTGATGGACGCCGCGGCCAGCTCGGCGTTGGCGAAGGCGGGAGATTCGCAACGCGTGCTGTCCGCGGGCGTGACGCATACACCTGCGGGCATCAGATCCATGTAAGCGTTGCCATTGTCGTCCAGCACCACGTTGTACGGCTGTGCGGGTACCGCGATGGATTCAAGGCGACCTTGGCCATAACGGAAGCTGCCGTTGGAGGCGTTGATCCACAATCGCCCGCGCGCGTCGGCGGCCATGTCGTGGATGTCGTGATGCGCGCCGGGCAGCCGTATCACCGACGGCTCCACGGTTTGCGCTGCCGGATCGAGCTGGTCGACGCCGCCGTCCTGGTTGCCGATCCACAGCGTCCCGTCTGCGTTGGCGGCTACCGCGGAAAAGGTGCCTGGGCTAAGGCTGGCCAGATCGTCGGGGCGATGAACGCGGCGCGTGAAATCGTTCCAGTCCGGCGACAAATAAGCCAGGCCGTTATCAGTGCCCAGCCACAGTCCACCTTCGCGATCGCGCAACAGGCGCAGCACGACGCGGCCGGGTAGTGCGTGGGGCAACAAGGGTTCGGCACCGAACCCGTAAACACGTCCGTCTCGATCGCGCAGTATCAGACCGTGGACGCCACCCAGCCACAGACGGCCGGTGCCGTCGGTTGCGATCGAGATGATCGGCTGCGGCGCTACGCCTGCCAGCGGCACGCGCTGGGCGACACCGTCGTGGTCCAGGCGGAACAGGCCGCCCACGGTGCCGATCATGAGTGCGCGGCCATCGCGAGCCAGCGCATAGACCTGCGGCGGGTCCAGCGTTTGGCCTTCTTCATTTTCGAAATGCACATGACTGAAACGGCCATCGCGCTCGCGAAGGTCCAGGCCGGCACTCGTGCCGACCCATAGACGGCCATCGGGATCGGCCAGCAGCGCATGTATTTCGTCGCTGGCCACGCTGCGCGCGTTGGCTGGATCGTGATGGACATGCACGAAACGGCCATCGCCGAGCATATGGTCCAGGCCGGTATCGCTCCCTACCCATAGCGTGCCGTCACCGTCTTGCGCCAAGGTGTTGATCTGATCATCACCCAGGCTGCCGGGAACCTTGTCGTCATGACGCCAATGCAGGAAACCGTCGCGCACCGGGTCATACCGCGCCAAGCCGTCATCACCGCCGCTCCACAGTCGTCCTTGCGAATCCAACAGCAAGACGCGCACACGATCGGCGGGGGCAGCGTAGGCATCGCCGTTGTGGTGAGGCCACGTCTTGAAGGCCACGCCGTCATAGCGCACCAATGCTGAGCCGGTGGCTATCCACACATAACCATCGCGATCTTGCAGCAGCGCACTGACGGTGGGATCAGGCAGCCCGTCGGCGGTGCCGAAGCGGCGGAATTGCGGCGTAGGCGCCGACGTAGCTGTCATCACGGACGAGCCTGCGTTGCTGCTGACAGATGGGGTGCCGCCGAGCAGCAGGGCGGCAAGCACAAAGGTCAGCATGGGCGTTCCGATGGCCGCGTGGCTTGGCGCGGCGTGGGTTTGGCCGTCACTTCGCTCGGTCCTTTCCAATGGATGGATGATGATGCCGCGTGTGGCGGCGGTTGGATACGGATCCGGTCACGGTAAGCGCACGCCGCCAGCACGATCAGTACGACGCGTTACTGTTCGGAAAGTGCACGCGCCAGGACATTGAAAACACGATTGTCCGTGGATTGCGCGACGTTGAAACGCAGGAAGTCGCTCGCACTCAACGATTGGCTGAAAGCGTTGCCAGGCGCCAGCACGACATCCTCTTTCAAGCATGAGCGTGCCAGCGTGGCGGCATCCATGCCTTCGGGCAGCCGGCACCAGAGAAACATGCCTGCTTGCGGCATGAGCCAAGGCTTGATGCCGATCGCTTTGAGCCGGCTGACTGTTTTCTCCATTTGCTCTGCCAGGCGCAGGCGTATCGTCTCCATGTGCTTGCGGTAGCCGCTGTCGGTCAATGCCGTCAGCACGATATCGGCTGCCAGTCGCCCGCCGCCGAAGGCAGTGGCGATTTTCAAATCGGCGAGGCTTTCGATCCAGTCGATGCGTGCCGCGATATAGCCGCAGCGCAGCGACGCGGAGATCGTCTTGGAGAAACTACCGATATGGATGACCCGCGAGAGGCCATCGAAAGCTGCGAGCCTGGGTGCAGGACTGATCTCGAAGTCGGTAAAGATGTCGTCCTCGATGATCACGAGATCGGAACTGTCGGCGAGCTTCAAGAGTCGATGCGCCACGACGGGCGAAAGCACCGCACCGGTTGGATTATGGATACCGGAATTGGTGATGTAGAGCCGGGGTGCATGTTCCCTCAACGCAGCTTCGAACATGTCTACATCCGGTCCATTCGCGGTATACGGCACGCCCACGATCTGCACGCGATGCGCCTTCAGCAAGGCGTGGAAATTGAAATAGCAGGGATCGTCCACCAGCACGGTGTCGCCCGGCTCCAGCAGGAAACGGCAAATAAGGTCGATCGCCTGGGTTCCCGAATCGGCAAGCATGATCTGTTCGGGCGCGGCTTCAATGCCGGTGGTCGCCATCCGCCGGGAGAGGAATTGACGTAGCGCCACATGGCCGAGCGGGGTGGCGTAATCCGTCAGTTCCAACGTATCGGCCCTGGCGGCTGCGCGGAGGGCGCGGCGCATGCCTGCCTCATACATCCATGCAGCAGGTAGCCAACCGCAACCTGGTTTGAGCACGGAGGCGTCCGTCTCCAGCGATTGGCGTGAAACCCACAGCGGATCGACTTCCCTTTCAAGCTTGGGGCCGATCTCCGTCAGCGCGAGTGGAGCGACCGGTCCCGCCGCATAGAACCCGGATCCTGGGCGGGAAACGATGACCCCCTCGGCGGCCAGCCGCTCATAGGCCTCCACGACGGTCGACACCGAGAGCTGCATGGCCCGCGCCTGGGCGCGCACCGAGGGCAGGCGAGCTCCGGGTTGATAAGTGCGGGAGGCAATCCTCGATCGAATGTCCGCCATCACCGCGTTGATCCGCGTGTCGTTCCGCCTCACGTTCTTCCTTCAACCGTAGTGGATTTATGTCCATAACAGTTCTTATTAATTGTATTGGATTGTGCCTGGCTCGACTCGCCGCGTCGATGCTCCACTGAAGGCCGACGACCCACGGGGGCACGATGAAAAAAACAAGCGGCTGGATCAATGGCTTTATCGGGGTATGCATGTTTGCGGGATCGCTGCCTGCAACACGTGCGGCGGTTGCTGATTTCAGCCCCGCATTTCTGACTTGCGCTCGGGCAACGATGGCAGCGTTGCTGGGTTTGGCCCTGCTGCTGCTGTTGCGACAGCGCCGGCCGAATATCGCCGATGTGCCATCGCTTGCACTCGTCGCCCTGGGCTGTGTCGTTGGCTACCCACTACTGTCCGCCTTGGCGTTGCAGCACATGACTTCCGCGCATTCGATTGTGTTCGTCGGGCTGCTGCCGCTTTGCACGGCGATCTTTGCAGTGCTTCGCGGTGGCGAGCGTCCGCGGGCTGTGTTCTGGCTGTTCTCAATCATGGGGAGCGCTTTCGTCGTCGGCTATGCATCCCTGGGTGGCATCGAGGCGTCGCCTCAAGGCGACTTGCTGATGTTGGTCGCCATCATCGTGTGCGGCCTGGGGTATGCGGAGGGCGCACGCCTTTCCCGCAAGCTGGGCGGCTGGCAAGTGATCAGTTGGGCGTTGGTGCTGTCGCTACCCATCATGCTGCCGATAGCGCTGCTGACCAGGCCGGTTTCGTTCAACCATGTTGGTGTGCCGGCATGGATCGGCCTTGCCTATGTCTCGCTTTTCAGCATGTTGATCGGCTTCGTGTTCTGGTATCGCGGCTTGGCGCAGGGCGGCATCGCAGCGGTGGGGCAGCTCCAGTTGTTTCAGCCGTTCATGGGGCTTGGTCTGGCCGCGCTGCTTCTCCACGAAAAGGTGAGTTGGATGATGCTGGTGGTGACGCTAGGTACGGTGATCTGCGTCGCCGGGGCGAGGAAGAGTGCTCATTGAGCGGGTGGCAATCTGTGTGCGGGATGTGGTTTCAGATAAAGCCAGCTGGGTGATTGGCGCAATCTGGGGTGTGGATGGCGGCGTGATGGTTGGTTGTACCTGATGCGCGTCGCCTCTCACCATGATGAAAGTTACCCATGTAGCCTTCATTCCCGTGAAAGCGCACTGCTGTCCGGGAAACTTTTAGCTTGCCGGATCCATGAATTTCATGTTGCCGTCAGTCATCAGGCTCGTCCCGGCGACAACGGTCGCCATTTCGCACCTGTTGGCTGCGAATGCTCGGTGGCATAGGCCGCCCCTTTGGCGGTGAGGCGATACAACTTTCTAGGTGGACGGCCTTGATGCGGTGACGGCTCCCATTTGGATTCGACCATGCCTCGATCGCTCAACCGCATGAGGATGGGATAGAGAGTCCCTGAGGGGAGTCCCGTTTGCTCGGACAGGTCGTATCCGTGTTGCCATTGAGCGCGTTGCGAAAGTAATGCAGCAAGGAGCTGCATGGTTTGCGCTGAGGGTGCCCTGGATCGCGTCATGCAATAAGTCTACATATATCGACATGTTGACGCAAGCGGCAAAGAATCCGTTGTTTTCCGCAATGTTCAAAGTGATTTGCAAATGTGCTGTTTCTCGCTGAGCTGAATGTTTTGACGTATCGCTCCTGGAACCTCCCTGATCAGGAAATGAGGTGCCATGAGAGAGCCGCTCCCATGTAGCCGTCATTCCCGCGAAAGCGCGAATCCACCTTGCTCTGATGCATCCTGAAAATGGATTCCCGCTTTCGCGCACTGCTGTCCGGGGAAATTTTGCGAAAAAAGTAACGAGCACTTGAGGGACAACACGTTTGCATGATTCACACTGCAAGCGACTTAAAAAAAGCTTGCTCAACGCGATATCCACGAGTGAACCGGAAACGGCCCCCTCCCCTGCGTGCAGGGGAGGGTTGGGGTGGGGTAAGGCGAGCGAAGCTCGCTTCCCGCTACGCGGGAATGAGCGTGAGACATCAACGGAATCTCTCGCGAGGTTGCTTCACCCCACCCCAACCCTCCCCTACTACACGTAGGGGAGGGGGCGACCTGGCCCGGGCGATTCGATTCGTCACTTGGATGATGCCGCCGCACCGCAAAGATTGGGCGGAGGCCATGCTCAACGAGATGGCCTATGTCAAATCGCGCCGGGCCGCATGGCATTGGCTGCTTGGGTGCACGCTGTTCGCGATAAGAGAAAGAGCATCTTACGAACTAGGTGGAGTGTTTATGAACCGCAGAATCTTCAAGTTTCTATTCGGATTAAGTGCTGCGTCGGTCATTGCTGTGACCGGCGTATATGCCATTCAAAAGCCCTATCAGCGCGAGCGCATCCTGCTATTTGTTTTTCACGGATGTACGAAATACAGCTGCACGCGGCATTGAAGGTGGGTTGATCGTTTTAGCCGCTCACATCATCAGGCGCCGTGACTATGCGTAACGATTACCCTTCTTGGTAATCCATGCGGCGCTTTCGTTTATGCGCATCAAAACTTCTGCAACGCGATCGCGTTACTGTCAGGAAGTACACATGGCGTCTTTCATGACAGCCTGATGCAGCAAGTCACTATGTCTTGTGCGATGGCAAAGACGTCTAGTCGTATAGACCATCTCTATCTCCTGATACGTATCTATTTCCTGACACGTACTTCCACTGTGCGATTCACCAAGCTGTCACGTTGGTTTCCCATCATGCGCCGCCGGAAGATTTGGCTCGATCTAATGCGGTGAATGTTCGCGCTTGTGACGCGCATCCCCATTAGAAAGCCCGTGCACGACGGCGTCGATTCGTTCAGACCGAACGATCTGACGGCCAATACGCTAGTCATCACAACGAATCGCCGCCATGGCCAACGTGGCGGCGCTTTTTTGGCGATCGGCTACGTGCTCCGAACAAAAATTTGCAGAGACATCACTGGGGAATTTGATGAGTTTCGATACGAGAAGTGCGGCAAAGGCACGGGCAACTACATGGGCGACTAATGGTTACGCGCTGAAAATACTGGCCTCAAGCGTGCTGGCCGTGCTCAGTTCCATGGCTTATGCCGATACCAATGGTGTGCCATCTGCATCGGGTTCTGCGGTCGCAGCCGCCAACGGAACGCAAGACGGTTCCGCCAACAACGACCCCAAGCAATTGGATGTGGTGAGCGTCTCCGCCAAAAACAGCGCGCGCTCGGCGGTATCGCTGAGTGATTCGGAGATCCAGAAGATTCTCCCAGGCACCAGCCCGCTGCAAGCGATCCAGACTTTGCCGGGCGTGCTGTATCGCACGGCTGATCCTTGGGGCAACAACGAGCAGAACACGTCGCTGTTCGTGCATGGCTTCAACGGGCAGCAGCTCGGCTACACGATGGATGGCGTGCCATTGGGTGACCAGCAGTACGGCAACTACAACGGCCTGACGCCGCAACGCGCCATCATCAGCGAGGATGTCGGCAACGTCACGCTGTTCTCCGGTGCCGGCGATCTGGCCACAGCATCCACGTCCAACCTGGGCGGAAGCATCGTTACTTTTTCGAGCGATCCGGCGGCAACGATGGGTGGCCGTTTTGCCCAGACCGTCGGCAGCTATGCGACGACGCGCACCTATGCGCGTTTCGATACCGGCCATTTCGACGGTGACAATGCGGCGTACGTGTCGATCATGCATCAAGACCAGCGCGCGTGGGATTTCGATGGCCATCAGGGTGGCACCCAGCTTGACGGCAAATTCGTGCACCACGACAAGCATGGCACCTTCACGTTCTTCGCCGATTATTCGGACAAGACGGAGCCGAATGAAGATGCCAACTATCACGGCACGGCTGCGGGGGAGGGGCGCATGCCTTACACGCGCGCCTTCATGTATCCCAATTTCCAGCAGGCCTTGAGTTATCTCGGCGCCAACGGCGCACCGCCGGCAGCTGACGGCAATAACTACCGCAACTACTACAGCGACGCGCAGCGCACCGATTACCTGACTTACGCGAAGTACGAGTGGTACATCACCGACTCAATAACCTGGTCCAACCAGGTGTATTACCACCGCGACGAGGGTGCCGGCGTCGTGGCCGGACCGATCCAGGTGGCAGGCCTGCCGGCTTTGTTTGCCGTGTATTTCCCCAACCAGAACCTCAAGCAAGTGTTCGGTGGCTCCGGCTATGCGATACGCACCACCGAATACGACATCAACCGCCGCGGTTGGCTTTCGTCATTGAATTGGGACACCGACACCAACGAGTTGAGCGCGGGCGTGTGGTGGGAGCATAACCGGCTGTCGCAGGATCGCCGTTGGTATCCGCTCGATGTGAATGATCCCGGCGCCGCGACGCCGTATGCGCGCCCGACTGACCCGCTGATCACCCAGTATGAAGACGACGCACGCAGCGATGTGATCCAGCCTTACGTCTCCGATTTGTGGCACGTCACACCCAACATCACGCTGCAGGCAGGCTTCAAATCCAGTTTCCAGTATGCGGACGGCTGGTATCCGGTGCAGCCCTTGCCGAAATCGACCGTGGGCGTCGTTCAATATCCCGACGGCACCATCAACAGCCACAAGGACTTCCTGCCGCAGCTCGGTGCGACGTGGGACATCACGCAGCACGACGAATTGTTCTTCAACGCGCAGCAGAACATGCGCCAGTTCGCCACCGCCAATAACCTGTCGCCGTGGAGCTTGGGCAGCCAGCAGGCGTTCGATATCTTCAAGCAGACGGTGAAGCCGGAAACGGCCTGGGTGTACGAGCTGGGCCTTCGTTCGCAGCACGATTTTGATGCAGGTCCGTTCACTGGCCTGGATAGCCAGGTCAGCGCCTACCACGTGAACTTCTCCAACCGGTTGCTGCAGATCAGCCCGACGCCGGTCATTTCGTCGATCGTCGGCGGCGCTTCGATCATCGAGAACGTCGGCAGTGTCACCACCAACGGCGCCGATTTGGCGGCGACGCTGCATATGGGCGAGCATTTCAGCATCTACAACGCCGTGTCGTACAACGACTCGAAATACAACGACAATTACTTCAGCGGCGCCGTGCTGGTGCCCACGGCGGGCAAGAAGGTTCCGGGCAGCCCCGAGTGGATGGACAAATTCATCATCAGCGCAAGCTATGGTCGATTCAGCGGCCAATTGATCGGTGATGCGGTGGGCAAGGTCTACGCCACCTATACCAATGATCTGTCGATGCCCGGCTATTTCCTGATGAGCGGACAGCTCAGCTATGCGTTGCCGCTCGACGATGTTTTCCACGACGCCAAGCTGAGCTTGAATGTCACCAACCTGGCGAATCGCAAAGGCGACTACCAGGTATCGGTGGGCGCCGCCTCGGGCACGTACAACACTTATCCGATGGCGCCGCGGCAATACTTCTTCACGTTCTCGACCAAGTTCTGACGCTGCTTTTGCACTATCGATGGCAAGGCGTGCAGGGTCGCCGGCATGAGTGCCGGCGACCGGTTGCCGCGCTATGCTTTCTGCTATGGAGTTATGACATGCGATATGTTCCCCTGATGGTTGCAGTGGTGTTGGCGCTAGGAACCATGACGACACAAGCGACGGAAAAGCCCTTGGCGTCCAAGGTGCTGGTCATCGGCCATCGCGGTGCCTGCGCGCTGCGTCCGGAACACACCTTGGCGTCATACGGCAAGGCGATTGCCGATGGCGCCGACTACGTTGAACCGGACCTGGTCATGACCAAGGATGGCGTCATGGTGGCGCGCCACGAGAACGAGATCGGCGGCACCACCGACGTGGCCAGCCATCCGGAGTTTGCCGATCGAAAAACAACCAAGACCATCGACGGCAAAGCCGTCACCGGCTGGTTTACCGAAGACTTCACCCTCGCCGAGCTGAAAACCTTGCGTGCACGCGAACGCTTGCCGCAGCTACGCAGCACCAAGTACGACGGTGAATTCCAGATCCCCACGCTGGACGAAATCATCGACTTCGTCGCTGCCGAATCTGCGGTGGTCGGCCGTCCGATCGGCATCATTCCGGAGATCAAGCACGGCACCTACTACCAGAAGCTCGGCCTGCCGATGGAGGACAAGCTGCTCGCTACATTGGCCGCGCATAGCTACACGCGCAGCGCGCCAGTCGAGATCCAGTCGTTCGAGATCGCCAATCTCAAGTATTTGCACGCCAAGCTTGGCGGCGCGCAGTCTCGTCGCGAGCATCCGAATATTCGCTTGTTGCAATTGATCGGAGAATCAAGGGAACAGCCCTATGACGTGGAGGCTTCCGGCGCCACGCTGACCTATGGCGAGATGATGAAACCCGCTGGATTGCACGAGATCGCCAGTTATGCCGATGCGATCGGCCCGGCGACGCGTTCGATCATTCCGCTACTCGCCGACGGAAAGCTGGGAGAGCCTACGGCACTCGTGCACGATGCGCATGCGGTTGGGTTGGAACTGCACCCCTACACGTTCCGTCCGGAGAATCAGTTCCTCGCGAAGAATTTTTGGCAGGGAAGTGATCCGAAAACCTTCAACGAGGCCGGTTCAATCGCCGAGATTCGTGCTTATCTCAACGCTGGCATCGATGCCTTTTTTACCGACGATCCGGCGATCGGTCGGGAGGCGCTGGATAAGCGTTGACGTGCGCGGATAACCTGGCCCGGCGTGCGCATTCCATTGCGCAAGGCATGTGTGCACTTCTATTGCCAATGATCGCAGTCACCGCATCGCGCATCGCATTTACTTCAACGACACCGCGCTTTCCCAACGGTGATTTGAAGCGACTTTGGTTTCACGCCACCAACGCTCACCTACATGCGGTGACGTGAGGTCCATGCGCTCACCCATGCGCGGTGTAGCAAGAGAAATATTGTTTTCCAGGGCCAGCGTGACAATGCGTTCGAAGGGTTCCTCCCAACGATGCATCGCCAGATCAAAAGTGCCGTTGTGCACCGGCATGAGCCAGCGGCCGCGTAGATCCTGGTGCGCCTGCAGGGTCTCTTCCGGCTGCATATGCACATACGGCCATTGCGCGTCGTAGGCACCGGTTTCGACCATCGTGACGTCGAAGGGGCCAAGCCGCTCGCCAATGGCTTTGAAGCCGTCGAAGTAGCCGGTGTCTCCGCTGAAGAACACGCGCAAGTCGTCGTCAAAGATCGCCCACGATGCACACAGCGTGCTGTTGCCGTCGAAGGGCGTGCGACCTGAGAAATGCTGCGCCGGTGTGGCGGTCATCTGCAGGCCATCGATCTCGATGCTTTCCCACCAGTCGAGCTGATGCACTTTGGCTGCATCGACGCCCCATTCGATCAGCCGGTCGCCGACGCCAAGCGGCGTTAGAAAGACATCGGTGGTGGCAGCCAGCTGTTCGATGGTCTGGCGGTCCAGATGGTCGTAGTGATCATGCGACAGGATGACGCCACGAAGCGGCGGCAAGTCCTTCAAGGCGATTGGTGGCTGATGAAAGCGCTTGGGACCCATCCATGTGAAGGGTGAAGCGCGCTCGGAAAAAACCGGATCGGTCAACCAAAAAGCACCGCGCAGTTTGATCAGCATGGTGGAGTGGCCGAGCCGGTAGAGACTGCGATCAGGAGCCGCCTCAAGCTGCGCGCGTGTAACGGGGCGCACCGGAATCGAACCGCGCGGAGACGTGCCGGCCGGTTTCTTGAAAAGCACGTTCCAGGTAATACGCAGCATTTTGCCGAGCCCTTCAGATGGCTGCGGCACCGGATTGCGGAAGCGCTGCGCCTGACGCTGGGGTGAGGATTGATACCTGTCCGTCTTGGGGCGAAACAGTGCGGTGAGGCGCGAAGACATGGCGAAATCCTCGGGATGGGTAGCTGGAGAGTGATTACACTGCACAGTGTAGTTTACATTCTAGGAAAAGTAAACTGGTCAGTGTAAAGTGCGCACATGCCCAGGCTTCCCACCTCATCTCCACGCCTTACCGAGCGCAAGCGCAGTGCGATCATCGACGCTGCCATCGACGAATTTCGCGTTTCCGGTTACGAAACCACCAGCATGGACCGCATTGCCGCCCGTGCCGAGGTATCCAAGCGCACCGTCTATAACCATTTTCCCAGCAAGGAAGTTTTGTTCGCGGAGATCCTGCGTCATTTGTGGGACGCGATCGCAGGCGGTGAAGCCTTCGCTCATCACGCCGATCGCCCGTTGCGCGATCAATTGCTGGAGTTGGTAGCGCAGAAATTTCGTCTGCTCAATGACGAGGCGTTCGTATCGCTGGCCCGCGTCGCGATCGCCGCCGGCATCCATTCGTCCGAACTCGCGCTCGACATGGTTGCGCGCATGAACGAGAAGGAAGAAGGGCTGACCGTCTGGATACGCGCAGCTGCCAAGGCCGGCCGGTTGAAGATCAAAGACCCTGTCTTTGCGTCCCATCAATTGGAATCGCTGATCAAGGGCTTTGCGTTCTGGCCGCAGATCACGCTGGCCCAACCACCGTTGGACGCCGCTACGCAAAAGAAGGTGGCGGAGTCGGCCGTGGATATGTTTTTGGGTTATTACGCTTTGTAGACTACATCCGCTACGCCGTTCGAGTGCCGCAGAGGGAGCGGCGCCAGACAGCCGCAAATCGTGAATGCGCATTCTTCGAGCACGGGGAAGGTCGAGTGATGGCGGATGGTACGAAGCATGGCCACATCGCTCAGCGGCCGTCAGCCGTGCGAGCTTTTGCATGCATGGCATGGATGGTGTGGGTGGCGTGCGTATCCAGTTGTGCATCGACAGGCGGGGGACATGCTTCCCGCGTTTCTGCCGAGGCGCTGCTCGAGCAGGCGCAGGCGAGGGAAGTGGAAGCCATCCGCGCACAATCGTCACAAGCCCAGGCCTATGCGTGGCTGCATTGCGCAACGCTGGCGCACGATGCCATGGCCGCCGAAAAAGCGGCGACCGAGACAGCGGCAGGGTTGCTCGCCACGCAGTGCAGTCGCGCCTTCTTCGATCTCATGGCACAAGGTGCGCCTATCGAAGTCATGGCAGGACGATTGTCTCTCGGCGGTGTCACCATCCGCGTCGAATTCCGCGGCATGCCCGATAGCCTTGCCAGGAGCGTCTATCTGGAACCGGCCGACCAGGTATCGATGGATCCTCTGGATGGCGCTCGCCATCATCATGCCGGCTTTGGCGTGCCGCTCGTGGCGTTTTCCCTGCCGTGTTCCGATCGGCCGATCTGCCGTCTTTATCCGCCGGAGGGTGTTTTTCGACCGGCGACCCTGTGGCTGGAAACGCCGCTCGCCGCCGTTGCTCATGACGACACACCCGTGCTGGTGGTGCAGAACCCCGTGACCCAACCGGAGCATGTGGCGGGTGCCAATCGCTATACCCTTGCCGAGGACATGTCCGCGCCCTTCGCCCAATTGCTGGAGCGAACGCGCCTGAAGCGGCTGGCTTGGTGGGGCATGATCGGTGGTGCAGAAATAGGAAAGCGATCGGGTTTGTTTCTGCTGGATGACTACGATCCGAACAAGACCCCCATCATCATGATCCACGGTCTGGCCGGGAGCCCGCTGATCTGGGCGCGATTGAGCAATGCCATCATGGGCGATCCCGAACTTCATCGGCGCTACCAGATCTGGCACATCGTCTATCAGAGCAATGCACCGTTATTGGTGGAACGCTATCGCGTGCAGCATTACATCGATGAAGCCTGGCACGTTCTCGATCCGGGCAGTCACGCACCGGCACGGCAGGGTGTTGTGCTGATCGGACACAGCATGGGGGGTGTGATTGCGCGACTGCTGTGCGCACAAAGTACGCCAGACGTATGGAACGCAGCGTTTACCGCGCCCATGGAGAGTCTGCACGCCGATGCGAACGATCTGGCCACGCTCAAGGACGTTTTCCAGTTCAAGCCGTACCCGGGTGTCGACGAGATCATCTTCATGGCAGCGCCACAGCGCGGAAGCCCTTCAGCAGATGGATTGCTGGGGCGCCTGGTGGGACTGTTGGCATGGCGGCATATCGAAGAGATGGCTGGACTCGTGCGCATCGTGACCGAAAATCCGAAAGCCATCCAACCAGCGGTCGAGTCGATTTTTCAAACAGGCCACCTCACTAGCTTAACGAGCTTGCGACCCGATGAGCCCGTGTCGCTCGCGGATGAGAAATTGATGCCTGCAGCCGGTGTGCGCTACGACACGATCGCCGGTGTTCTCCCGGGCGTCAAACCACCCGGAGATGGCTACGTGCCCTTGAGCAGCGCACTGTTTCCAGGTTCCGCGACAACGTTGATCGTTCACTCCGATCACAAGGTGCCAAATAATCCGGAGGCGATTGCGGGCGTGCTGAAGATTCTGCGCGAGCACGGCAATTCGCATGATGTCGTGAGTAGTGAGACGCCTTAGCGTCGATGCTGTTTCAATGCGGACTGTCATTCCGCTTTGATATGGAATCGATGTGATCCTGGGTGTTGCGGCAACGGCGCACAGATTGGGGTTCGGCCAAGCCTCCCCCCAACCTGCATCTTCGGGCTTACGTATCAGAATTTGTACTTTGCCTGGAAATTAACTTCACGCCCTTCAATGGAACGCGCAAGGATCACACCACCCGTATTGGCAGCGCCAAGAATGCGGGCATTGCCTTCGGTCAAACCGATCTGGTTGGTGACATTCGTGCCTTGCAACGTGAACGCCCACTCCTTGCCAACGTTGGCGACAACGCCAAAGGCCAGATCGTAGTAATGCCCGAGCGGCTGGAGTTCCTGCTGGTCGCTGTAATGGCTGCCGATGTATTCGTAGGTCACCCACGCGGTCAACGAGCCCCAGCTGGTCGGGATTTCATAAGATGGCGTCAGGCGCGCTTGGAAGGTTGGCTGGCGGGCCAGCTGGTAACCATTGAATTGGTTCGACTTGCTGCATACCACCTGGGTCGTTTCGCCTTGATAGGTGTAGCAACCGTTGCTGTGGGTGTATTGCGAATCCTGGTAGTTGCCGGACAGATTGATCGACAGGTGGTCGATCGGCTTGGCCGTGACGTTGAAGTTCACGCCCTTGGATTGAGAACCATACACATAGGAAACCGTCTCCGTGGTATTGCCGACTGCCACGAGCAGGCTGGACGGAACGCCGCTGAAGAGCCGCCGAAAGGCCGAGATGTCGGCGTAGATCCAGTTCGCTTCATATTTGAAGCCGATCTCCATGTTGTGCATCTTTTCGACCGGCGTGTTCGGCAGCGTGGCCAGGTCGGTGAACGAGGGGAAGTGCACGCCATCGCTCAAGCGGGCGTAAGCGCTCATGTGTTCATCGAATGCGTAGTTGGCGCCGATCGTCCATGATGGTGCGGTTTTTCCGTAGCGGATGGCCGTGCTGCCGGGAACCAGGTAGCGGGATTTGTTGTTGTACAGCGTATAAGGGTTGTCATCCAGATCACCCGTCGCGACATTGCCGAGCGATGCGCGCAGATGCTGATATTCATCACGAATGCCTGCATCGAAAAGCCAGTTGTCGAGTTTCCAGGTGTCGCTCAAGAAGAACGCGGTGTTGAAACCCGTCCCCGGGATACGCTGGGCGGTCGTCGGACCGGTGGTGAAACCCTGCGGGCTGGCCACTTGCCACGTCTGCGTGCCGTTGGTCAACGAGACAGCGATGGGCGTTGGATTGTTCTTGGCTTGCAGAAGTATGTCGCTACCTTGGATGGCCAATTCATTCGAGTTGTAACCCACGGTGTAATTGCCAAGCGTCAGAGTGTTGCCTTCGAACAGCTCCTTGTTGACGTGAAACTCGTTGCTGACGGCATGGAATTTCTGCTGGACGTAACGCAGTTCCTGCGTGACGACGTTCTGGCTCATCGACGCCTGGCCACCCGTGGTATAGGTCGCGTTGGCCGTCAAACCTGCGGGCAGATGGTTGGCGGATTCCGCGTTGGCGATAAACGTGGAAAGCGGCAGCGGGTTGGTACCGGTGCTGTAGAACGCAACCATGTTCTCGGTGCCGCCGTTGACGCCCAGCTTGTCCGAGATCGTCCAGCCGTTGCCGAAATCCCAATCGAAATTGGCGCCTGTCAGATAGGCATCCGGTCCACGACCATTGGCCATGTTCACGGCGATGCCACCCGGAGTGCAGCCTTTCGTAAAACAGGGTGTCGTCTGCAAGAACTCGTATTGATCGGCTTTACTTCCCATGGTGCCGGTCAGCGGGCTGAAACCGGGATAGTTGGAGAACTGGCCGCGGCTGGGATTGAGAATGGGCGTATCCGTTACGAACTGGTTCTTGTCGTTGATGTAGCGGGCAAAGAACATCAGTGAGCCGCTATCCCAGTCGCGCGTGAGCGTTGCCGTGATCTGGCCGCCGTCATCGGCGAGATATTCCGGATTGCGCACGCCCGAAGACTGCCGATAGAAACCGCCGACGCTTCCATACCAGTTGCTGTTCTTGCTGAGCGGAAAACCGACAAAGCCATCCAGCCGGACAAGGTCTTCCGAACCGATCGTCATCCCGACGTCGCCGGAGGTGACATCGGTACCTTGTTTGAGAATGAAGTTGCCGAACAAGCCGGGCTGCGCCGAGCCATACAGCACGGCCGGGCCGCCTTGCACCAGCTCCGCGCGCTCGATCGTGTCATCCAGGCGCAGCAGCGAAGCCTGCTCCAGATACGCCAATCCCGACATCGGATAGAAAGGCACGCCTTGCAGGCCGAGGGTGACATAGGGCGACTGACCGCTGCCCGGAAAGCCTGCCACTTCGATATTTGCACCCGTTTGACCACCGGATGATTCGACGTGCACACCGGGCGACGCCTTGAGCAAGTCATTCGCGCTGGTGGTGTTGGCCTGGCTGATTTGATCCGCCGTCAACGTGGTGATCGAGTAGCTGGCATCAAGCTTCTTGACGCCCGTGATGGACGCATTGCCTGTGACCACAACCTGGTCGAGGCTCTTTGTGTTGGCGTCAGCGTTCGACGGGGCGCGTGATTTTGCTTTGACGTTGTCTGTCGTGGGCGATATGGTGGATGTCGAGATGTTGTCCTGGGCGAAAGCCGGGCCAACGGTGGCAAGAATCGACGCAGCTAGCAAAGTGCGTGGAAGCAGTGACGGGGCAGTACGCCGTGTCATGGAAATTTCCCCAGAGTGAGTGTTTGGTGCGAATAAGGCCCCTCCCCATGAGAGGAGGGGCCTTCTTTCATTACGGTTTGGTCGTAAATGACGTGATGACGGTTGGGCTGTAGTAACCGTTGTAGGCCTTCAACGAGACCCAGTAGGTGGTATTGCGCTGCAGGTTGTTGAAGGTCCAGCTGTTGGTGGTGAAGCCGTTGCTGGTACCTGCCAGAGCTTTGCCTGCGTATGCATCCGCCTGACTGGCGTAGAGCGCGGTGTACACACCTGCGTGTGCAACGGTGCCGCCGAATACCGGTTGGATACCTTGGTCGGCAATGGTGAAGGTGACGGTTGCACTGGTGGAGGCAGTGCTCACCTGCACGTTGCTCGGTGCACTCGGATCGTGCGACACCGGCGTCACCGACGTGGACACGGACGGCGCGCTGGAACCTTGAGCATTGAACTCACGCACCGTCACGGTAGCCGGTACGCCATTGGCGAGGCCATCGATGTAGCCGCTCGATGCGCTGGGCGGCAAGGAGACCGGGCCAAACGTTTTGCCATTCTGCGTGGCGGTGAGGGTATAGCCTTGTTCCACCGGATTGGCCGGCTGCCCCGCCCAGGTCACTTGCACGTTACCGTTGCCAGCCACGGTGGCAGTGATGACGGGTGATGCAGGTATGCCTGCAGTAGGTGTTGGTAGCGGCAGGGTCTGGTTCGAATTGTCGCCGGAATACACCACCGTGGTCGGTTGCCAGTTGTCGCTACCTGCCAAATAGGTATTCGGTGCCAGTGCATCGGCTTCTGCCGAAGTGAGCGAAACATTGCTGCTGGGCGAGGTGCTTTCGCGCTGGCTCAGATCGAACAGTGCCCAGTTGCCGCTGGCATCCGGGTAATACGAGTCGTACTCGCGATACGTGGAGGTCGGCAGGTTGTTGGTACCACCTTGCGAGAGCGGCAACGGGATGAATTCGATCCAGCCTTGCGGCACCACCTCGGGACCCATCTTGGTGTTGATGAAATACGTGGTGGCATACGCGCCCCACGGACGGCCCAGCCACACGTTGCTCATGTACGGGCTGTCGAACAGCAGCTGCGAATTGCTGATTACGAAGCCGCTGTCTTCGGTGGTGCTGGCGCGGTTTTGCGCCGTGATGGTGGCTTCCTGAGTGAGGTCGCCATGCACCTTGGTCTTGATGATGCAGTTATCGAACACGGCCTTGCCGTTGCCGAAGATGTAGTCCACGTAGCCTTCGACATAGCTGTTGTTGAAATAGGCGCGCTTGTCATTGCCCAGATAAAGCGAGTCCTGGCCGCCCAGCACGCGCACGGCGCGGAACACGGCGCGGTCGCCCACCGAGAACAACGCCACGGCCTGGTTGTTGTTCTGGAAGTTGGGTGCTTCGTAATCGGCGTTGTTTTGGATAGTGAGGTTGGCGGCGTAGAAGTTGTCGCCGCTCACCTTCACCGTGTAGCTGCCGCCGGTGCCCAATTGCTTGCCGGTGGCATCGGTCTTGGCCGCGTAGTCGTCGTTGATGATCAGCACCTGCGAGGCATCTTTGCCCGTGCCGATCAGCTCTACATTGGCCTGCGTAATGTTGACCTTTTCGTGGTAGGTGCCCGGGCGAATCAGGATTTCCGCTCCCGTGGCAGGCACGGCAGCGAGTGCGGCGTTGATGGTCTTGTAGGTGCCGCTGCCGTCGGCAGCCACCACCAGTGCCGGTCCTCCCGAGTGAATCACTACATTGCAAAGCGGGTTGGTCGCCGGACACGTGTTGGTGCCAGGGCGTTGACCGCTGAATTGCATCAGGTATTGGATGGTCTGTGTCGGCAGATCGGTGATGATGAAGCCGAAGCGTGCTTCGTCATGCCAGAACTCGCGGAAGGGGCGATGATCGGTGCAGCCTTCGCCATCACGCGAGAACTGCGTGGTGCTGGCCGATCCGCATTCGTTGGGGTTCATGGGCGGAGACAGCGGACCGCAGATGCCGCCTTCCCAATACGTGCCCATGGAGCCTGCGAGGTTGGCGTTGCTGGCGCTCGGTTCGGAGACCGTGCAAAGCTGTTCGGGAATGTAGGCGCCGATGTTTCTGCCGGATTGCCACAGCTCGGTATACATATCATCGTTATCGTTCAAGCTGGCCTTGAACGCTTTGAGACTGGCTTCTGGCGACAGTACGTTGTTATTGCCGTCGACCCAGTTGATCCAGGATGAGTAATCGTTCGTGGCATAGTTGGTGTTGCCGGCGCTTTCTTTGTTGGCAACACCGTTGGAGGTGTACACCGGCATGATGTAGAGCTGGGCGAGCTCGGATTCGGTCAGCGATCCGCCATAGGTCGTCTGATAGAAGTTGGCGGTGGCTTGATAGAAATCTTCAGGTCCATTGAACAATATCGTCTGGAACTTGAGCACGACATGTCCGGCGACCCATTTGCCGTAGTTGTCGTTGATGATCATTTTGTTGGCGAGCATGGCGGCCACGTCGCGAACATTGTTGGTTTCTCTCAAATCCAGAAAAACCAGGCCCTGGTAACCGTCGTTGAACAGCTCCTGCATGGTGTCATCGAGCGAGGCCGGATAGATATTGAAGCTGTTGCAGGAAGGGTAGTTGACCGTGTCGCCGTATCCATCATTGCCTGCGCAGATCGGCGTATTGCTGATGTCGCTCCAGGTGGGCGTTTTCACCGAAGCATCGTTGCTTTCCCGCTGCCAGCGATAGATGTCTGCATACTCGGGACGATGGAGCATGCGCTTCAGCGTTTGGTCGTGCATCAGGTAAGGCACCAGATCGCTGGTTTCATAAACATCGAGCTCCACGCTCTCGATGCCCGCGTTCATGGTGTTGACCGTGGCTTCCTTGGTGTTTTCGGGATGCGATGAATCCACCACACCACGATGCGCGGCAATGATGATCGGTTCGCTGTCGTAGGCAGAGAGCTCAAGCGCGCCGCCCTTCATGCGGAACTGCAGCAGCTGGATCAAGGCGCCCGTGAGGTCTGGATCGGTCAGGTTGTAGTAACCCGGGGAACTGACGATCGTGCCGGTGCCCGTCGTGGGATTGACGGTAACGGTGGACTGCGCCTGTGCGTGGGTGGAAATCACCAGGCCGGCTGCGATGGTTGCCAGGGCCTGGCCAATCAACTGCGTACTGCGCTTGCGTTTGAACGAGTGCTTCACGGTAAAGATTCCTTCTATTCGCAGGTGGTTCGATGGGCTGGTGGGGAAGGCATGGGTAAAACGGGGCACGCAGACGCCCGCATCGGCGCAAGGCGTCGAAATTCGATTACGAGTGGATATCCCTGTCTTAGTGTTATCCGGTGACTCCGGCTGCCCCCTCTGAGTCACCATTCAATGCGCTTGTGCTTGGTACGGAATAAACGCAGTCGGTTTATTCGAACAATCGCTCCTTCAGTGGAACCAATGCAGCGCCGATCGCGGATGCGTCGCCGTTGGTTTCTGCCAAGACCAGCTTGGGCCGGTCAGGGCCCACGCCGTAACGATGAATATCCAGAAAGCGCACGCGGTCGATCAGCATGCGACCGAGTGCCAGCGGCAATTGCCCACCGAATACGATCGCTTCCGGATCGAACAGGCCGGCCAGCGCATTGACGGTACGGTTCAAGGCCGGTAGCGTGCTCTGTATCCAGAGTTCCACGCCCGGCCAGGTGGGATCGAAACGCTGGCGCAAATCCTCCACCGAATCGACGTGCACGCCGTGCATGCGAAGCTCATCCATCAGTGATCGAAGCGTGGGACGATGCCCGGCTTCCTCCGACGTGAACAACGTAAGCTCGCCGGCATTGCCATGTGTGCCGAATAGCGGCTTGCCATTGAGCACGACGCCGGCGCCGAAGCCGTAGTTGAAAGCGAGGTAGGCAAAGTTCTGCGCCCACAATCCCGCACCCAGCAGGCTTTCGCCGATAGCGGCGGTGGTGGCGTTGTTCTCCAGCCATACCGGCAGATGGAATGCTTCTTCCAGGATGGGTACCAGATCGACCAGCGACCAGTCCTGTAAAGGCTCGGCTGCATTCACTTGGCTGCGGCCGGCAACGAAGAAGCCGGCAATCGCCACGCCAACGCCGATCAAGCGTTCGCGCGCCACGCCATTGCGTGCGAGGATGCGTTCGAGCGCATCGTTGATGGCCGCGAGGGAAGCTTTTCGATGCGTGGGCGGCGTGCGGATGCACACCTCTTCAAGGAGGTTGCAGCCCAGGTCGGCCAGGCACAGCGTGATGGAATCGGTGTTGATGGAAATGCCCACGGTGTAGGCGGCTTCGCGCACCAGTTCGATGCGTGGACTGGGTTGGCCGCGTCCGTTGCGCACGACAGCACCGGCGCGCAACAAGCCGCGCTCGATCAGCTGTTCCACCAGGCGATGCACGGACTGCTGGGCCAGATCGGTCTCGGCAACGATGGCCGCACGGGCAATCGAGCCGTGGCGACGCACGATGTTGAGAATCAGGCGCTCGCTGGGCGCCAGCATCAGGCTGCCTGCGCGCCTTGGTTGGGCCTGTTTGGATACTGCTTTGCCGGTGGCTTTCTTCTTGGTGCTCATGAACCCAATGCGCTCCGTGGTAATGGGTCTTCCCAACAGTCAATCATGCCGTACACCCACGTAGGTTGGGGTGCGAACCCCAACATCCCGAAGCATGGGCGATGGCGATGTTGGGGTTTGCACCCCAACCTACGGGCGATGAGGGCGCTCATACCTGTCTACCCTTAAACGTGTGCTCAATCCGTTCCCCGTTGGCGGCGTGGAACCAGGAAATCGCTTGCGGTGGAAAACCCAGGCATACCGTTTCGTTCGGTATCAACGCACGCCGACCATGATCGATGGCCAGGACAGGTTGCTGCCCGATGCGGGTGTAGATCACGCGATGGCTGCCGAGATCTTCCACCGCTTCCACCTTGGCAGCGACGCCGTCGGTTGCACCAAGCTCGACGGCTTCCGGACGAATGCCAATCTTCACTGCAGTGGGCTTGTCCGTGCGCACATTCGCACGCAAGGTTCCACCACCATCGATTGCCACATCTTCACCCGCATGCGTCGCCGTCAACACATTCATCGGCGGGGTGCCGATAAAACCAGCTACGAAAATGCTACGCGGTCGGTGATAAAGCGCCATCGGCGTATCAGCTTGCTCAACTTGGCCTTGGTTAAGCAGTACTACACGGTCGGCCAGTGTCATCGCCTCAACCTGATCGTGCGTGACGAAAATGGTGGTGGCGCCGATCTCGTTATGCAGCCGGCGCAATTCCATGCGCATCTCATGGCGCAGCTTGGCATCGAGATTCGACAGCGGTTCGTCGAACAGCAGCACACGCTGGCGGCGCGCAATAGCGCGGCCGATGGCCACGCGTTGACGCTGGCCGCCCGACAGTTGCGCCGGTTTGCGCTCGAGCAAGTCGCGCAATCCCAGCAGTTCCGCAGCTTCGCCGATGCGGCGTTCGCGTTCCGCGCGCTCCAGCCCCGCCAGCTTGAGCGCATAGCCGATGTTGTCGCGCACGCTCATGTGCGGGTACAGCGCGTAATTCTGGAACACCATGGCACAGCCACGGCTTTGCGGCGGTGTGCGTGTCACGTCGACGCCGCCAATGCTTACCGTGCCTTGATCGGCTTCTTCCAGCCCGGCGATCACCCGGAGCAGGGTGGATTTACCGCAACCGGATGGGCCTAGCACCACGGTGAACTGGCCGGCGGCAAAGTCGATGTCGAGCTGGTCCATGATCGTGCGCTGGCCGAAACGCTTGGACAAGCCGCGTACCTGTATCGCCGTGCCGCTCATTTGCCCACTCCGGTGATGCCGCGCACGAACCAGCGTTGCGTCAGCCCTATCACCACCAGCGGTGGCGCCAACGCGATCAATGCTGCCGCCATCACCAGATTCCATTCCGGCGGCTGGCCGGTTTCGGTCGGCAGGAAGGTCGAAATGCCGAGCGCCATGGTGCGCATCTCGGGCCGGCTGGTGGCGACGAGAGGCCACATGTAGTCCTTCCAGGTGGTGAGAAAAACGATGGTGCCGAGTGCGGCGAAATTTGCTTTCGACAGGGGCAGCAAGATGTCGATGAAGAAGCGCAGTGGACCGGCGCCGTCCATGCGCGCCGCTTCAGATAGTTCCGTCGGCACGGTGAGATAGAACTGGCGGAACAGGAAGGTGCCGGTGGCCGAGGCCATCAGCGGCAGCGATAGGCCGGCATAGCTATCCAGCAAGTTGAGCGATACGTGCAGTTGCAAGCCGGTCATGGCAAGCAGAAGGGTGTGCAGCGGCTCGAACAGATCGGAGGCGACGGCATATGTCGGCACGATGCGCACTTCCAGCGGCAGCAGCAGGGTGATGAAGGTGCCCCAGAAGACGATGTGGCGAATGCGCGAGCGGAAATACACCGCAGCAAACGCACTGGTGGAGGCCAGTGCCAGTTTGCCCGCCACCACAATCAGCGATACCACGCAGCTGTTGAGCAGCATATGGCCGACGTCCGCACGATGCAGCACGGCGCTCAGGTTCTCCCCAAGATGTGAGCTCGGCAGCAACGCCAAGCCATGCACCAGAATCTGTTGGCTCGTCGCCGAGGCCGAGCACAGCGCGAGATAGATCGGCCCAAGTGCGAATACCAAGCTCAATGCCAGCAAGGTCAGCGTCATGGCTTTCAGCAGAGGGTGACGTTCGACCATGCTCACGCCTCCCGCTTCGCCTGGCGTTCGAACACCACGAACTGCACCGCACTGGCGGCCAGCACCAGCAGCATCAGCAATATCGACAATGCCGAAGAACCCGATAGATCCAGGCCGATAAAGCCATCGCGATAGATCTTGTACGCCAGGATGTTGGTGGCGCCGCCGGGACCGCCCTGCGTCATGGTGTCGACGATGGCAAAGCTGTTGGTGATGGAATCGATCAAGTTCATCGTCGCCACGAAGAACAGTTGCGGCCGAATCATCGGAATCTGGATATCGATGAAGCGGCGCAGCGGGCCGGCGCCATCGATCGCGGCGGCAGCCATGTAGTCGGCGGGAATCGAGCGCAGCGCCGCCACCAGCACGATGAAGTCGAACGGGATTTGCGTCCATGCGAAGGCGAACACCACCATCGTCATGGCCTGCGTGCCGTTCAAATGCGGTTGCCAGAAGCCTGGCCACACGCTGTTGAGGTAACCCATCAGGCCGATGCTGGGGCTGGATGCAACCCGCAGGATTACACCCAGCACGGAGCCGGCCACCGCATAGGGCCAGATCAGCAGATAGCGGAAGAGCCTACCGCTGCGTTGGTGCAGTTCCACCATCCAGGCCAGCACCAGCGCGACGATCACGGACGCGCCTACGCCAAACAGCGAAAACACGGCCGTACTGAACAGCGACGCGTAGAAGTTGGCATCTTTCAGTTCGCGCAGATAGTTGTCGAAGCCGACGAAGCTGGAGCAATGGCCGAACGGGCACACCAGGTGAAACGACCACCAAAGCCCCTTGAGCGTGGGCCAATAGAAGAACAATGCAATCAACGCCAGCTGCGGCAAGCCCAGCGCAAACGGTGTCCAGCGGCCGTGGAAGCGCGCGCTCGTTTTCATGGCGCGCCTGCTGTCGAAGCGCGATAAGTCGCCTGGAAACGTTCCAGCAAAAGATTGCCGCGCGCCTGCGCGTTTATAAGCGCGTCGTCCATGCTTTCGCGGCCGGCCAGGGCGCGTTGCACTTCCTCTTGCCAGATCAGGCGGAACAGCGACATGAAACCGAGCCGCACGCCGGCGTTGTATGGATTGCCGGGCAGGGCCATCGAAGCCAGTCCCACGCGAATCGCATCCGGTTCCGTGGAGGGTGAGCTGGCAAGTTTTTGTTCGGCGTTATGCGTCAGCGGTAGATAGCCGGTGCGCGCGGAGAAAAACAGCTGCTGTTGGGGTTCGCGCAAATAGGCGAGGAAGCGTGCCACTGCAGAATAAACGGCAGGCGTCTCGCCCTTGAATACCCACAGCGATGAACCGCCGATCGTATTACCGTAGCGCGTGGTGCCGGCGTACACCGGCAAGGGACCGACTTCGGCATCGACCATGCCGGCCTTGGCCACGATGGCATAAGCGCCGGTGGCATCGATCACCATGGCGCATTCGCCATCGGCAAAGGCCAGGGTTTGATCGTTGGCATGCGTCAGGATGGCGGGCAGCAGCAGGCCTTGCGCATGCCAACGCAGCACGTCGCGCATGTAGCGCAGATGGATACCATCGGCAAAGTCATAACGCGCTGCAAGGCCATCGTGTCCGTTGTTTGCGCTGGCGATCGGTGCGCCTTGCACGGCGTTGATCTGCTCCAGCATTTTCCATGGCGTGTAGTCGGCCACGGCGGGGCAGCTTTCGCCGTGCGCCTTGAGTGCTTGCAGTGCCTGGCCGAACGCTTCCCACGTCTGCGGCAGTTCGTTGATGCCGGCCGCGGCAAGTTTCTTGCGATTGGCGTATAGCACCAGGGTGGACGTGCCGAAGGGTTGCGAGAGCAGGCGTCCGTCCGGCGTGGCGTAGAAGCGGCGGATGCTGTCCAGATAGTCAGCATCATCGGTGGGATGGCCGGTGTCCTTCATCAGTGCATCCACGGGATAGATGGCGCCGCTGCGCATCATGTCCGCGGTGCCGATGTCGTAGATCTCCACCACGGCGGGTTGCTGGTCCGCGCGATAGGCAGCCACGGCCTTGCGCATGGTCTGCTCGTAGGTGCCCTGCGGCAAACAGCGCACGTGATCTTGCGGATAGGTTTTGTTGAAGCCTGCACACAACTCGTTGATGGTTTGCGCATAGAGGCCGCCATGCGCGTACCAAAATTCAAAGGCTGCCGCACGGCCGATCGCTGGTATGGCGGCCACGCAAGCCGACAACATCCAGGCAAACCACAGGCCGGCGGCGCGCAAGGTCATGCCATGCGTTCCTGATGGCGGAGGAGGAGCAGATTGTCGAACGCCTGCATGTCGATAAACGTGCAGAACTCCGGTGCGCCGAGCGTGATGATGCCCACCGGCGACACCAGCTCGGTGTAAAGCTTGCTGTGGAAGGTCAGGATTCGCTTCACCGTTTCCAGACTCATTGCCTTGATGAGATAGGAATGCGTCATGTGGAACGTGTAGTTGTCGTGCCAGGGCGCACGAAACCCCAAATGTGCGGCGAGGCGATCGCGCAGATCGCGTAGCTTGCGCGCTTCCTCGGCATTCGCGGGTACCAGGGACATGGCGCCGATCATCAATTGCTGGTCGGGCTCGGCGAGTTTCATGCGCAGCGGCAACTCGCAACCCAGATCGAACACCCGCAGTTTGTCGGCCATATGACGTGTGCATGCGGTCAGCGTCACGTTGAGCGGCAGTTCCGCCGGCCAGCGCTCGCGGGTGCGCTCCTGGTCGGTGACGCCCTCGAATACCGTCATGTGATAGCTCTCCGGCGGCAACGTCGCGAAAGCTTCGGCGTAGGGGCCGGTCTTGATCTGATCGCGCACCGCGGTAAGTGCAGTCGACAGCGGTGTGAACAGCGGTACGTGACAGATCAGCGTATTGCCGGGGAAACGCAGCACATTGCCGTGCGCGTCGAATTTTTGATCAAGGTGACTGAGTGGCTGGTGATATTTGCTGAGCATGGTTGGCATTCGTAGCGGTGACGCCCTCATCCCCAAAAGGCGAGGGCGGATCACGCCAGATCGAGTGCTTTCCCAAGTTTTGACTCGGGCAAAGGGCCTCGTCGGCGTGAAGCTGGGCGGACAATATCACTCATTATGTGTCATATCGTTTACAAGGCGAAAAAGTCCCGTCTTGCCTGACTTATGTGCCTGATATGACCTTGATATGTAGGAAATCGGTGCGCTAAGGCGCGCGTGAAGCGATGCTGCAATGGGCTCGATTCGAGCCGTAACGGTAGAAATAATTAACATAGAAGGTAATATTGCCGCCCGCGCATCTCCGCGCGCCGCTTGAGCAGATAACGCATGGCTTTTCGCCTCGACGATCGTTGGGTATGGGATTTCTGGTTTGCGCAGGAGGGCGGGCGTACGCATCTGTTCTTTCTGCAGGCCCCCAAGTCGTTGGGCGATCCCAACAAGCGCCACTGGCACGTATCGATTGGGCACGCCGTATCCGAAGACCTGATGAACTGGGTGGAAGTGGAAGAGGCGCTGCGTCCGGTGGCATCACCGGCGTGGGACGACTACACCACCTGGACCGGCACGGTCGTGCGGGCGCCGCAAGGACACTGGCTGATGTTCTACACCGGCACCAGCCGCGCAGAAGAAGGATTGGTCCAGCGCATTGGCCTGGCTTCCTCGCCGGATCTGTATCGTTGGGAACGCTCTTCCCGCAATCCCATACTGCAATTGCCGGACAACACGCTTTACGAAACGCTCGACAGAAGCGTGTGGTACGAACAGGCCTGCCGCGATCCGTGGGTATTCCCCGATCCCGATGGCCGTGGCTGGCACATGGTTTTCACGGCGCGCGAGCCGAACGGGCCGAGCGTCGGCCGCGGTGTCATCGGTCATGCCACGTCGGATGACATGCATCAATGGACGCTGCAACCGCCGCTGTTTCGTTCGCGCGTGTTTGCACATCTGGAAGTGCCACAGATTTTCGAATGGCAAGGACGCTGGTATTGCCTGTTCTGCACGGCCGCAAATTTGATTGATAGTGACTACGCCAGCGCAGCCATGTCGCAGCCTATGACCGGCACGCACTACCTGATGGCGGATCATCCGCTGGGCGAATGGCATTTGATGCCGGGCGATTTTCTGGTGGGTGATCCGCTGGGGAAACTTTATGCAGGACGCGTAATCCCCGCGCGCGATGGCTCGCTGTGCTTCATGGCGTTTCTGAAGAATGAAGAGCAGGGCGGGTTCGTGGGTGAGCTTTCCGATCCCTTGCCGATGATCGTGCACGAGGACGGAACGCTGTACGTCGACGCGTCGTCTTATGGCCTATCGGCGGGCTAGCCAGGTTTGGCCCTGCGGATGTAATCGCGCGCAGCATGCAAATCTTCTTCCACTTCGCTGCACAGCCACTCGCGAAAGCGCGCGATCTTCGGGCGATGTTCCTTCGCACTGGGAAAGACCATCCAGAACGAGCGGCCATCGGTGGCGACGAAATCGTGGGCGGGCACAAGTCTTCCTGAAGTGATTTCAGCACGGAACAGAATCGGCGATCCGATCGCGATGCCATGTCCTGCCACCGCGGCGGCAATATCAAGATATTCGGTAGGAAGGCTGGTGCCGAACTCGCCCGGAAGCGTGTCATCAGGACAGCCTTGCGCGCGATACCACGCCGCCCACCAATCCGGACGGCCAAGCAGCGGAACATCGAGCTGCGCATGCGGATTGGCGATGTTTTTCGCCGCAGCCTTCAACCTGGGCGAGCAGAGCGGCATGAAGATGCTCGGAAAGAGCGGCACCGTGCGCAGCCCAGGCCAATGGCCGTGACCGTTGCGAATGGCTGCATCAAAGCAGCCTTCGGTCAGGTCGTGCGCGGGTACCGAGAGATCGAGCGTGAGAGTGATCTCCGGATGTAGCGAACGAAATTTCCCCAGCCTTGGCGTGAGCCAGGTGGTGCCGAAGGTAGGTAGCGTGGTCAAGGTCAGGTGCGATTCGTCGGTGTCCAATGCCTTGATGAAGCTGGCGCGCAAGGCGGCGAATGCTTGCGTCGCCTCGGTCGCCACCAGCTGTCCGGGTACGGTCAATTCAACCTTTTGCGCGTGGCGAAAAAACAACTGCACACCGATCTGTTGTTCGAGACGGCGCACGTGATAACTCACCGATGCAGACGTGGTGTCCAGTTCAGCGGCTGCCTTGGCGAAGCTGCCCAGGCGTGCGGCGGCTTCGAAGGCGCGGATCGCCGTGAGCGATGGCAGACGGACATCCTCGACCCCAAGTCCTGCTTGGCCTCGACGCCGATTCTTGAGTGGTGGAGGGCTCATGGGGACGGCCAGAATGGTCTCGCCGCATCCTCTCATTGCCGACACTGGAGGTCCAGAATGACGCTGTTTACTTGCAAGCCATCTGCCTTTTTGCTGGCCTTGTCGTTCGCCGCGACAGCCGCCGCAGCTGCGAATGATCCGCCGCAAGCCGACCCCGCAGCGGTGCCTCCGGGTTACTCCACCGTGATCACTGGCACCACGCACGATTTCGATTACTTCATGGGCAGTGGCTGGCTGGCGACGCAGCACCGTCTCAAAGCGACCGGCGTCGGCAGCAAAGAATGGGACACGTTTTCCGCCACCTTGTGCGCAACGCCTTATCTCGGCGGCATGGTTACCGTGGATGAAATGGACATGCCCAGCAAAGGCACGTCTGGCCTGACTCTGCGCTCGTTTGATCCGGCCAAGCGCCAGTGGTCGATCTACTGGATAAGCAGCCGCGATGGTTTGCTGGAAACGCCGGCCATGGTGGGTGGCTTCCATGGCAACCACGGTGAGTTCTATTCCGAGGATCGCGACGCACAGGGGCGCCCCATCAAGGTGCGATTTCTCTGGAATCTAAACGATCACGATCATGCGAGGTGGGAGCAGGCGTTCTCTTACGACAACCGCACGTGGGAAACGAACTGGACCGCGGACTTCGTGCGCGGCGATCGCGCCAAGCTGTGTGATGACGGGCGCCCTCGGCGGTAAATAAGCAACGAGTGGCAACTGGAAAGCCTGGGCTATCGGCTCAGGCCATGCAGCTGATTGAAAGCTGCACATTTTCTAACGGATCTTTTGAAGATGCGCGGCGAATGCATCCACGAACACCCTGCTTCGACGGGGAATGTAGCGATTGGATGGGTAGATGGCATGAACGGCCTGCGGCTCGTAATGCCACTCAGGAAGGACGCGCTCAAGAGCGCCACTTTCCATCAGTGGTGGCAGCAGTACTTGATGGACCAGTCCAACACCCACGCCCGCGATAATCGCCTCGCTTACCATGTGCGAATTATCGGAGCGCAACACAGGATTGACGGTCACCGCCTGCCGGGATCCATCGGTATGGATAAGCGAGAACGTCTCCGCGCTGTGGACGCTTGAATGCGCCACGTAAGCCATATTCGCCAGTTCCGCGGGAGATGTCGGCCGCCCCACCTTGTCCAGGTAGGCAGGTGTTGCGGCCAGGCAGCGCTGGATGGTTCCAATATGCCTAGCAATGAGATGGGATTCGTTCACTACGCCTAGCCTGATCGCTAGATCGAAACCTTCCGCCGCGACATCCACGAAACGATCCGACAGCGAGACATCGAGCCGAACATCCGGATAGGCCTGCACGAATTCGAATAGAAAGCCGCCGAGCAAACGCGTACCGAAATTCACCGGCGCACTGATCGCAAGCCTGCCGGACATAGCGTTTCCCTGCTCGGCGACGGACGCATCAGCTTCCGCGAGTGCTTCGAGCACTAGCTTGATATCGGAGAGATAGCGAACACCCGCCTCCGTCAGTGCAAAGCGCCGGGTGGTCCGATCGATCAAGCGAACGCCGAGGTGCGCCTCCAGCATGCGTACTTGTTGGCTGATGGCGGACTGGCTGCGGCCGAGATCCCGCGCAGCTTCGGAAAAGCTGCCGCTTTCTGCGACGCGCACAAAGTAAGAGATGGCGGTGAAGTGGTCCATGACGTGCGATTTATAAGCCAAAACGATATGAGATATCAAAGCGCGGCAATGTCAACAGCATGGTCGATATGCAAAGCTCGCTACATCATTTTTTCCGTTCGCCTTGCTGAGCAATGCATGAAAAATCCACCTGATTACCAAGCTCCGGCCATCAACCGCAAGAAGGTCGGCAAGTTCACCGTGACCATGCTCAGTGATGGTTTTCTGGATGTGAGCTTCGACTTGCTGAGTGGTATCGATAGTGCATCCGCGCAAGTGCTGCTGCAGAGGCGGGGTGTGCCGGGCCTTCCACGCATGAATGTCAACGTCTACGTGGTGCAAGACGGTACGCGCACGATGCTTATCGATGGCGGCGCCGGCAACATCCATGGCTGGGGTGGACGTTTGCCCGTCGCACTCGCTGCCGCCGGCATCGATCCGCTTGAGATCGATACCATCTTGTTGACCCATGCTCACCCGGACCATGTGGGTGGTTTGGCAGGCCCCTTGGCGACGCCGCTCTTCCGCCATGTCGAACGACTATTCGTGCATGAAGCAGAATTGGCGTTCTGGAACAACGAAGCCATCCGCATCGCTGCATCACCGGGCTTTCAGCCGTTTTTCGATGTTGCCCGGAATGTTTTCAAGGCCTACGAGTCGAAGCTCGTGCCGTTCTCGAACGAAGACGTGCTGCCAGGCATTCAAGCCGTACCGCTGCCAGGCCACACGCCCGGACACACGGGTTATTTGATTGCCGACAACGGACAGTCGCTTTTGGTGTGGGGAGATATCGTTCATTTCCCCCATATCCAGGTCGAACGCCCCGAAGTCAGTATTGCCTTCGATAACGCGGCTGACCAGGCCACTGCTACGCGACGCAAGATTCTCGATCGAGTCAGCCACGATGGCCTGCTCGTTACCGGCATGCACTTCAATATGCCTGCAGGCGCCCGGATTGAGCGCCATGGCAAAGCGTTCGTCATGAACTACGAGCTCTGGTCGCCGACGATCGATGGATGACGTCGCCGTGAGGCACTTGCCAAGCCTGAGACGCCGCATTTTTCGCGGCAGCCCATCATCCATCCAGACGGAGTAGAGCCATGCCGAAAGTTGTTCGTTTTCATCACGTGGGCGATGCCGATGTCCTGCAGTTTGACGATGTTGCCGTGCCGGAACCCCAGGCGAACGAAGTGCAAATCGAGGTCCGGGCGCTTGGCCTCAACCGCGCGGAGATCATGTATCGCACCGGTCGATATGTCATTGAGCCGGTATTTCCTGCCCAGCTTGGCTACGAAGCGTCGGGTGACGTCGTTGCCATCGGGTCAGCGGTAAGTGAGTTCGCAGTTGGTGATCGGGTCAGCGTGATCCCGGCCTTTTCGTTCCACGAATACGGCATGTATGGCGAAGTGGTGAATGCGCCGGTACACGCCGTGGTTAAAAATCCGGATGGCGTCTCCTATGAAGAGGCGGCCGCCACCTGGATGAAGTTCACCACGGCTTATGGTGCCTTGGTGAACATGGGCGGACTTGCCGAAGGCGACGCCGTATTGCTTGGCGCTGCGTCGAGCAGCCTTGGTTTGGCCGCTATCCAGATTGCCCATATGGTCAAGGCGATGCCCATTGCGCTGACCAACAGTGCCGGGAAATTTGATGCATTGCGCGCAGCCGGTGCTGCCCATGTTTTTCTCGGTGACGATCCTGATCTTGTCGAGCGCATCATGGAGGTCACCGCGGGGAAGGGCGCGCGTATCGCGTTCGATCCGGTAGGGGGTGCCAATGCGCGCCGCCTGATACAGGCGCTGTCGTTCGAAGGTATTTTCTACCTATACGGTGCGCTCGACTCGCGTGATGTTGCCGTGCCGGTCATGGATGTCCTCTCCAGGCATTTGACGCTGCGCGGTTACGAGCTGTTCGAAATTACCAAAGACAGCAAGAAGATCGAGGAAGCCAAAGCGTTCATCACCCGCGGCCTGGCCTCGAAGGCGCTGCGCCCTGTCATCGATCGCGTGTTTGCTTTTGACGAGATGGTCGAAGCCCATCGTTATATGGAAGCGGGCAATCAAATAGGCAAGATCGTTGTTCGTCTCTGATGTCGAACAAATGAGGAACGTGTTCTCGCTATAGTCTTCAATCTCGCCTTATCGTCATTCCGGCCTTCGCCCAGTGCTGTCCGGGGAAGTTTCGTAGCACCTCACCGTCATTCCGGCGAAGGCCGGAATCCATGCTTCGTACTTGCCATGGATTCCGGCCTTCGCCGGAATGACGGTAAGGCAAGATTGAAGGCTATGGTGAACACAAGTTCCTCGCTACATTCCTTCGCAAAAAGCGCCTATAGAACTGCAATTTTCTGAGCTTCGACAAAATCTTCCCCGGACAGCAATGGGCCTTCGCCGGAATGACGTTAAGGTATTACGAAGCTCCCCCGGACAGCAGTGGGCGAACGAAGCAAAAGAGAGGTCAGCGATGAACGTAAAGGACATTCGGATGGCCATTGATCAGCACTGGGCTGCATCTGCGGCGGGTGACCTGGTCGCTGAGCACGACATCTATCACGACGATGCCGTGTGCGAGTACCCGCAGTCCGGCGAAATCATTCGCGGCCGACGTAACCTGCAGGCGCTTCGAAGCCATCATCCCGGCAGACCATCCGGGTTTGTGGTCCGGCGCATCGTGGGAGAAACCAGTCTCTGGATTACCGAGTACGTCATCTCCTACGAAAGCAAATCCATGCACACCGTCAGCATCATGGAATTTCGGGACGGGAAGGTATCGCATGAAACGCAATATTTCGCCGATGCCTTCGATGCGCCTGCGTGGCGTGCGCAATGGGTCGAGCAGAAGGTGTAACGCTGTCCATTGAAGCAGGTTGGGATGGGGCGTAGCCGAACCCAAGATGGCATGCCGGTGCTTGCTGATGTTGGGGTTCGCGTTCCGCTCACCCCAACCTACGGTCAGTTCGCGCCAATCTGCATAATTAATGCATTGCATCATATTTTTTGAAATATGGTGTAGAATTTGTCTATAAATTTCATATTTATCAATTTATTAAAAATCATACTTCCTTTTAATTCTATACGCTGCTTTGCAAGTTGACACCGGTGACAATGACGCCGCAATCTGATGCCGTTCCCAGTGCGGGGAGGCACAGTGAACGCAGTCATCGACCCTCTGGATCGACCAGCGAGTGTCCCGACGATGCCGTTTTTGGCGGCGGATGTCGGAGGCACGTATGCGCGCGTCGCCTTGATGCAGACCTCGCAAGACGATGGGCGCGAGGTCGATGTGCTGGCTTATCGCAAGTTCGTGTGCGCGGACTTTCCGGGGCTGGCGGAACTGTTGCAGGCCTTCGTCGACGTCGACGTGCGGACGCCTGTCCGGCATTGCGTCATCGCTTGTGCTGGCCAGGTCATCGGCAACGAGGTCTTGAACGACAACTCGGCGTGGCCCATCCACTTGTCGCAACTGCGCCAGGCGATGGCCCTGGACGATATTGCCGTTCTGAATGATTTCGAGGCGTTGGGGTACGCCTTCGACAACCACGCTGACAGCGGTGCTCGTCTTCTTTGCGGACCGGACCTGCAAGTCGATGGCCCGAGGTTGGTGATTGGACCGGGAACCGGTCTTGGCGTGGCGGTGCGCCTGCCTGATCTCGCCGGTGGCTACGTGATGACGTCGGAAGCCGGCCAGATGGATTTCGCGCAGAATTCGATTCGCGAGCGTGAGGTGCTTGCCTACCTGGCACCGGATGGTGGTTACGTGGCGTACGAACGCATCGTGTCGGGCCCCGGTTTGATGACCTTGTATGCAGCCTTGTGCGCATTGCGGGGCGAGACGCCAAAGCTTTCAACACCTGAGGCCATCACCGCGGCGGCTGCAACACGCAATGACGCGCAGGCCGTGGAAGCCGTGGAAATTTTTTGTGCATCGCTGGGAAGTTTCGCCGGCAGCCTTGCCATGACATTCATGAGCGCGGGCGGCGTGTATCTGGCGGGTGGTTTTTTGTATTCGCTGTTCGCCTTGCTCGAGCACAGCACATTCGAACAACGATTCCTGCACGGGCGCAGTGCGCGTGCATTTCTGTCGCGTGTTCCGGTGTGGGTCACGGAGCACGGCCGCAAAGGCGTGATGGGGGCGGCCAAGTGGTATCTCAGGCGCGGTCTGTCTGGGGGTGCAAAGCAGGCCATTTTTTGACGGGAGGGTTGGCTCGATGAACAGCATGAAGACATCGACACAAAACGTTGGGCGGCTCTGGGGAGGGTTGCATCCATGCTTCGAATTCAATGCCTGCAGACATCTGCTGCAGGGCGAGTCGTCATTCCGGCGAACGCCGGAATCCAGTTCAAAATAACGTGCGCAGCACACGACATAAAGGTTTTGTGTGCTTCGCATGGCGTATTTCAACTGGATTCCGGCGTTCGCCGGAATGACAACGCGCGCTGAAACCGTGTCGACGCAGATCACGCGCTCGAAAAATAAGTAGTACGCGCAATACGCATTCAGCTGGGGAAGCACGAAGAGGGAGCGGTCGTGGCACGCAGTGCCATGGTCGGCATAACAACGCCACGCCACACAACAGCCGTCAATTGGGCATACGCGTTGAAGACATCAACCAAGAGGTAAGGCTCATGTACACGCTACATCGCAAGCACCCCTTGTCATTTGCCATATCGATGTCGTTGCTCGCCGTGGTGGCGACATCCGCCATGGCATCGCAACCGACGGGTGCTCAAGCGGATACCCAGGCGACACAAGCCGCGGCGTCTCAAAATACAACGGCGACGCCATCGCCCGATGCAAAGAAAACAACGGGAAAAGACACCAAGGCCGACAAGAACGCGACAACGCTGGCGGCTGTCAACGTCGTCGGCGTACGTGCCTCCCAGATGCGCGCGATCCAGGTGAAACGCGACGCGCCAAATATCCAGGACAGCATCACGGCGGAGAGCATCGGCCAATTACCCGACGTGACCATCACCGACGCGCTGCAGCGCGTGACCGGTGTGCAGATCGACCGCGATGCAGGTGTGGGTACCACGGTGGACGTGCGCGGCCTGCCCGAAGTCGGCACCATGTTGAACGGTGAATCGTTTATCACGGCGGACCAGATCGATTCGCAACAACCCGACTTCACCATGCTGCCCGCCACGCTGTTCCATAGCGTGGACGTCATCAAGTCGCCCACGGCCAGCACCACCGACGGCGGCATCAGCGGTGCGCTCGATCTGCATACGTATCGGCCCTGGGATTTGCCGAGTGGATTCACCTACAGCTATTCCGCTGATGGGGAGCGTGGCCGCACCAGCGCCCAAACAGGGCCGGAGGCAAATGGGCTTATCTCCTATAACGATCATGGCCGCTGGGGTTTGCTGGTTTCCGCCGATTATTCCGATACCACGCGAGTGAACTCGACCGAAGGCCTCGATCAATATGGCGTGGTGCTCAACGGTGAGAACGCGGCCAGTGCAGGCGGCTACAACGGTTTCCTGACACCGTGGAATGGCGCGCCGATTCCTTCCAAGATCGTGCAGAACCCCGACGGCAGCGTCGATGTGAATGGTGACGGTAAATCCAACGGCGTGTTCATGGGCAGCCAGGACATCAGCTTGTACGACGTCACCACCGAACGTAAGCGCAAGTCCGGCAACGCTTCCTTCCAGGCCGATCTTGGCAGCGGACTCACCTTTACCAGCGATGTCTTCTACGCGCACCAGGCCGAATTCGATCGCAACGTCGGCATTCAATTCAATTCCACCAACTGGCAAGGCGCGACGTATGTGCCGTTGCAGTCGCGCAACACCGGCAGTTCCATCGCCGGTCAATACGGCACGCCGGAACCGGGTTGGAGCGGCTCGCAGCTGTACACCACCCAGGTCTACGAAAAGTGGCCGGGTGACGTGGAATCGTTCTCGCAGATCATGCGCAAGGAATCCTATGCGCAGAACTTCAATATGCAGTTGGATTTCGACAATGGCGGGCCGTTCACGGCAGGCGTGCGCGGTATCCGCGAAACGGCGCGTCAATCCCTCGTCGAGACCGACATCAACATTTCCGACTCCGATGGCGGCCTGTGGCCCAACGTGCTGATGCCCGGTGTCCCGGCCAACGCGGTGCCGTACGGCACCTTCATCTATCCCAGCCAACTCGGCGGAAACCGCGTTTTCAACGCCAACGGCACTCCTCAAAATACGGTGCCGATCATCGCGAATTTCACCGGCCGCGACCTCACGGTCAGCATGCCCGGATCGCTCGCCAGCCAATTCGCCAACACCGACGGCTGGACGATGAAGACGCTGGAATCCTCCGGTGACTACGATCGCTCGGTCGGGCTCAATGTGTTGCGCTTCGATGGGCATTACGATTTCGGTGACGGCATCAAGATCGATTTCGGTGCGCGCAACAGCATCCGCAGTGCCAACAACATCGGGTTCACCTTGGAGACCCCGGTGTACACCGGCATCGGCGCCAGCGACCCGAACGGTTGCCTGGTGCGTTACGTGGGTGCCGACGTGGTGCTCAATAGCGGTTCGTGTACGGCAGGCAATGCGCTGGGTTATTTCCGCGCCGGTCCCTTGTCGGCGCAGCAGTTGCCGAACACGCCGGCGCCGCTGGCCAATAACTGGAAGGAATACGCCAACCTGCTCGGATCGGGCATCACCTTCTGGGCCATCGATCCGCATGCGATGGACGACCCAGAGAGCTACTGGAAGTCGCTCTATCCCGATACCACGCGGGTGGGCGAGCCAGGCACCACCTGGGCCGTGGGATTGAAAGAGACGTCGGGCTATGTGCAGGGCGATTTCGAGGGTCTTATCGGAAGCATGCCGTATAGCGGCAACGTCGGTGTACGCGTGATCAGCACCAACCTCGACGTCACTCAGCATTTGACCGGTGCGCCGGGTGCGTACGGCGACGAGCCGGCCGATGCCGGCACCCAGGTCACGCGGCACGATTACCGTGACATCCTGCCGGCACTCAACTTCGCGCTGGATCTCACCGAGGATCTGAAGTTTCGCCTCGCCTATTCGAAGAACATGATGCCGCTCGACCTCAGTCAGTGGGGCGGCGGCCTGCAGCTGAACTACTCGCTGGTGGAAACCCCGCAAGGTCCGTTGTTCCGCGTATCGACCGGCACGTCGACCGGCAATCCGGACCTCAAGCCGTGGCGCTCCACGAACTTCGGTGCGTCGCTGGAGTACTACATCAACCCCACCAGCATGATCAGCCTTGCAGGGTTCCGCATCAACGTGGAGAGCTTCATCAAGACCGGCAGCGTCATCAATTGCACGCTGCCGGACGAGGATGGCGTCGTGCGCGATCACTGCATCACGATTACCGAGCCGGTGCAGGGTACCGGCAACAGCATCCAGGGTGCGGAGTTCGATTATCGCCAGGGATTCACCTTCCTGCCTGGCTTCCTGTCCAAGACTGGCGTCGAAATCAACGCCACCTATGCACCGAGCAACACGGGGGAAAGGGATTTGTCCGGGAGCAAGATTCCGTTCCAGGACAATTCGACGCAATCAGGGAATCTCATCCTGTGGTACCAGAATGATCGGTTCCAGGCGCGTATTGCGTACAACTATCGCTCGCGGCGCGCGGTGCAGGAAGATGTTGGCGGCATCACCGGCATGGAGATGTATGAGGCGCCGCAGAAATACCTCGATGCATCGGTGTCGTACAAGATCAACAAATATGCGGAGGTGTTCGTGGATGGCACCAACCTTACCAACGAGTATCAGCATTATTACCTGGTATGGCCTGATCAGCCGGCGCACTCCAATTTCTCCGAGCGCATGTTCATGGTTGGGGTGCGGGGGCAGTGGTGATTCTCTTTGCCGTCATCCCTGCGAAAGCCGGGATCCAGTTCAAATACGTCGTGCGCAGCACACAAAACCCATTATGTAGTGTGCTGCGCACATCATTTTTTACTGGATTCCGGCCTTCGCCGGAATGACGGTGAGGTGGTTTTGAAAATCAATGCTAGCCATTCGGCGGCTTATCCCAACCGCATCCAACAACACCAAGGCTGACATGCACGGTCCCCAAACCACACGCGCCACCCGCGACGGCCATTTCCACCGCTCTATCGGCTTGTTCTCGGGAACGGCGATCAACATGACCCAGATGTGCGGCATCGGGCCGTTCATCACCATCCCGATCATGGTTGCCACCATGGGCGGCCCGCAGGCCGTGATTGGGTGGATCGCCGGTGCCATTCTCGCGGTGGCTGACGGCATGGTCTGGGCAGAACTGGGCGCCGCCATGCCAGGCTCCGGCGGCACGTACGTCTACCTTCGCGAAGCCTTCCAATACCGCACCGGCAAGCTGATGCCGTTCCTGTTTATCTGGACGGTGCTGCTGACGATCCCATTGCTGATGTCGACCGGCATCATCGGCATGGTCGAGTACCTGGAGTTCTTCTTCCCGCATTTGGGCTGGTGGCCGGTGCACCTCGTCAGCCTGGCATCGACTGCGCTGGTCACCGTGCTGCTGTACCGGCGCATCGAATCGATCCGCGCGATCACCATCGCGCTATGGGTGATCATGCTGTTGTCGGCTGTCGGCGTTTCGGCGGCGGGCTTCTCGGATTTTCATTCAAGCTTCGCATTCGCCTATCCGGCCGGCATGTTCGGCGGCCACTTCTTCGTGGGCCTTGGTGCGGGGCTCATCATCGGCATCTACGACTATCTCGGCTATTTCACCACCGCCTACATGGGCGACGAGCTGCGCAACCCGGGCCGGACCATGCCCGGCTCCATCATCATCTCGGTGATCGCGATGATGTTCGTATACCTCATTCTCAATATCAGCGTGCTCGGCGTAGCGCCGTGGCAGGAAATCGCCCAAAGCCAGTCCGTGGCGTCGCTGGTGGTGGAGCGCAGCTGGGGGCATGTGGCTGCGTCGGTCATGACGATCCTTATCATCGTCACGGCATTCGCCTCGGTGTTCGCCGGCCTGCTGGGCGGCTCGCGCGTACCGTTTCAAGCGGCGCACGAAAAGGTGTTCTTGTCGGTATTCGGCAAGCTGCATGCAAAGCATGGTTTTCCGCACGTGGCCCTGCTCACGATGGGTGTCGTAACAGCTATCGGTACGTTCTTCGATTTGACCGACGTCATCAACATGCTGCTGGCTGCGACCATCATCGTGCAGTCCATCGCGCAGATCGCCGCACTGATGGTATTGCGCAAGCGGCAACCGACGCTCAGCCGGCCATACAAGCAATGGCTGTATCCGGTGCCGTGCGTGATTGCGCTGCTGGGCTGGATCTATGTGTACGTATCGGCATCCACGTTGTCGCTCATTTTGTCCGGTGCGTGGATCGTCATCGGCCTTGTGGTATTCGCGATCTGGGCGAGGGTCAATCGATCCTGGCCGTTCGCATCCGTGGAAGTGCGCGAAGCTTATCTTGGGAGCGATTGACGCCATGCGAATTCTGGCCAAATCTGAGTGGCGCTCATTTGGGCTCCCTTGGACACGAGCAGTTAGGAGCTCGCTCCGTCGTCATTCCGGCGAAGGCCGGAATCCATGCTTCGTACTTGCCATGGATTCCGGCCTTCGCCGGAATGACGGCAAGGTACCCAAAGACGTTTCCGCTAGGCGGATAGCTACCCATTCCATTGGAGAAAAGAGCTCAAGCAAGCACCATTCGGCCAAACGCATGTTCTTGACGATGATGGCCATGGCGGTATCGGCGATCATGTCGCTTGCTCACGCCGACGCCACCTACACGTCGACGCAGATACACAGCGGTGCCGGCGCCACCACCGCCATAACCCATTGGCAAATCCAATCCACCGACAAAGCGCAACAAGGCGGCGCCGAGATTTCCACCGCGGGCTTTTCCACCGACGGTTGGTACCCGGTAAGCAGCCGCGCAACGGTGATGGCGGGGCTGCTCGATAACGGCGTGTACAAAGATGATGTGTTCTACAGCGACAACCTGCAGGCCGTGCAGGTACCCGATGCCAGCGGCAATCTGTTCGTCAATCCCTGGTGGTATCGCACCGAGTTCACGCTTGCCGAAGGTGCACGAGGGCTGCACACGTTGTTGCGCACCAACGGCATGATTGCAAGCGCCGATGTATGGGTGAACGGGCATCTGGTCGCCGACCACGCAAACGTCGCCGGTGCCTACCCGGTGCACGAATTCGACGTGACGCAGTGGGTGCACGCCGGCAGCAATATCGTTGCGTTGCGCGTGCATCCCGGCGATCCAAGAAGAAGCCTTTCGATGGGCTGGGTCGACTGGAACCCGACGCCACCCGACAACAACATGGGGCCATGGCGCGGTGTGGATATCGTGCAGACGGGGCCGGTCCAACTGCGTTTTCCGCAGGTGACGCCGACGCTATCGCTGCCTGATCTCGCGCACGCGGCATTGACCGTGAAGGTGGAGGCGCGGAACCTTGATGCGGTGGCGCACGAGGCAACGATCACGGGCGAAGTGGCTGGGGTTTCGTTACGGCAGACCATCCACCTTGCACCCGGACAAACGCAGATCGTGTCGTTTTCACCCAAGACCGATCCAGGCCTCGACCTCAGCCATCCGAAGATCTGGTGGCCGATCGGCATGGGGGCGCATCCGCTGTATTCGCTGCAAATGTCCGCCGCGGTCGATGGCGCAACCTCCGACAAGGCGAGCGCGACGTTCGGCATACGCAGTGTCAGTTCCAAGTTGACCAAGCAGGGATATCGCCAGTTCTTCGTCAACGGCAAGCCGATCCTGATTCGCGGCGGCGGCTGGGCGCCGGACATGTTCCTGCGTGACGATCCCAAGCGCATGGAGGCCGAGTTCAGCTACGTCCGCAACCTCGGGCTCAACACCATCCGCAGCGAAGGCAAGCTGGAAAACGAGCGCTTCTACGAGCTGGCCGATCGTGACGGCATCATGATCCTGGCCGGCTGGGAGTGTTGCGACAAATGGGAATCGGCAGCCAAAACGGGTGGTTCGCCGTGGGACGCTGCGGATGACAAGGTGGCTGAAGACTCGATGGTCAGCGAAGCGCGCCTGCTGAGGAATCACCCATCGGTGATCGGGTTTCTGATCGGCAGTGACAACGCACCGCCGCCGGCCATTGCGAAGATGTATGTCGACACCTTGCATGCCGAAGACTGGCCGACACCGATCGTCGCCGCGGCATCGGATCAGGGCACAGCCGAAACCGGCCCCTCCGGCATGAAGATGGCCGGACCCTATGCATGGATTCCTCCGGCGTACTGGTACGCCGACAAGCTGGGCGGCGCGTTCGGTTTCGATTCCGAAGTCAGCGCGGGTGCCGACATCCCACGGTTGGAAGACGTGATCCGCATGCTTTCGCCGCAGGAGCAGGAGGCGCTGTGGAAGTACCCGCAAGCGCGGCAGTACCACGCCTCCGCCGCCTGGTCGCCATTTGCGCGTATCGAGGATTTCGACACGGCGCTGGCCGCGCGCTATGGCGCGCCCAAGAATCTTGCGGACTACGTCGCCAAGGCGCAGCTCGAAAACTACGACAACGTTCGCGCACAGTTCGAGGCATTCAACGCGCATATGGACGCGGCCAAACCCTCGACCGGTGTGATTTATTGGATGCTCAACAACGCGTGGCCGTCGCTGCACTGGCATCTGTACGACTACTTTCTTAATCCGGCGGGCGCCTACTTCGGCGCCAAAAAGGCCAACGAGCCGGTGCACATCCAATTCGCCTACGACACGCGCGAGATCATGCTGGTCAACCAAACACTCACCAGCGAGCACGGCTTGCAGGTGAGCATCCGCGTGCGCAACCTGGACGGCAGCGTGGCATACCAGCAACGCCTGCAGCACATCGATCTTGACGGCAATCGCACGACACAGTTGGCGACGCTGCCCGCGCTCACCGGCTTGTCGCGCACGTATTTCATCGAACTTGAACTGACGTCCGCCGACAGCAAGCCGGTCAGCCGCAACGTGTATTGGCTCTCCACCCAAGCCGACCAGCTCGATTGGGCCCATTCGAACTGGTATCTCACGCCAGTGACGCAATACGCAGACCTGACGGCGTTGCAATCCTTGCCGGCCACGGCGAGCGAGGTTCGAGCGACGGTGCTGCAGGAGGGGGCAGAGAACATGGTAACCGTCACGCTGACGGTACCCGCATCGTCCAAGGCCATGGCGCTGTTCCAGCACGTCTCGGTCAAGCGCGCCGACGGCAAGCTCGCGCTGCCCATCGTATGGAGCGACAATGACGTGACGCTGTGGCCGGGCGAATCGATTACCCTGGTCGCGCATTATGCGGAAGAGGGAATGGGGACGCCGGTCATCGAAGTGAGTGGATGGAACGTTCCAACCCGGAGCGTACCGGCGACAGTCGAGCGCCAGCCGGACGCTTCACAGACAGCGAAGCATTGAATCGGGACTCATTGAATCAGGCCAGACTTGCATGACGCGTGTGACCATGAGCGACGTCGCCCGCATGGTGGGGACATCGAAAAAGACCATTTCGCGGGTGCTCAACAACGATCCGAACGTGAGCGAGTCCTTGCGCCAGCGCGTGCAGTCCGCTGTCGAGGCGCTCAACTACCGGCCGCTCACTTCGGCGCGCAGCCTGGCGAGCAATCGCTCCTTCATGATCGGCTTGTTGTACGACAACCGTTCGCCCAGCTACATCATGGAAGTACAGGCCGGCGTGCTGGAAGCGTGCGAGGCGCAGCACTACAGCATGATGGTGCAGCCACTGGTTTCGGCAGCAGCCGATTTCGTCGAACGGGTCGAGGACATTCTCACGCGGCATCAGCCCGACGGGCTGATCCTCACACCGCCGATCACCGACCACCCCCCATTGCTGGATTGCCTGCACGAGAACGGCGTGCCGTTCGCCTCGATCGCACCACGCCAACCCGAGAACTGCATTGGCGTCATGCTGCGCGAGCGCGAAGCGGCCGCGGCGATGGTGGATCACCTGGTGTCGCTTGGCCACCGCCGTATCGCACACATTCTCGGTGACCCGGAGCACGGTGCCGGCATCTGGCGCCTGGCGGGTTATCGCGATGGCCTTGAACGCGCCGGGCTGAAAGAAGACCCCGCGTACATGGTGCAAGGCCGGTTTTCCTTCGAGTCGGGTGTGGAGGCCATGCGACAGTTGCTGGCATTGCCGCATCGACCCACCGCTGTTTTTGCGGGCGACGATGACATGGCGGTCGGCGCGATCTGGGCTGCCGCGGAAGCGGGTGTATCGATCCCCCGCGACATGTCCATCTGCGGCTTTGACGACACGACCATGGCGACACAAGTGTGGCCACCGCTCACTACCATCCATCAGCCGGTGCGCGAGATGGGCCGTCGTGCCACGCAGGAATTGTTGCTTCGCGTGCTGAACAAGGGAGAGCCCAGGATGGTCGAGGTCGACTACAACATGTGCATCCGCGCTTCCACGGCGCCACCGTCACAGCGCTGATCGCATACCATCCGGCAGACGTTATCGAATCAGAGGAGACTGCCCGCATGCCAGCCGTACCCGAAGCCGCAAAGCTCGCCCGCAAGTTCCACTTCATTTCAGGGCTGCCACGCTCGGGCACGACGCTCCTGGCCGCCATCCTCAACCAGAACCCGCGTTTCCGTGCCGGCATGACCAGCCCGCTTGCCGACATCATGGGCGCGGTGATGGCAGAGGCGAGCAGCAAAAACGATTTTTCGTTCGACGTCTCCGATGAGCAGCGCGTTGCCATGCTGCGTGGTCTCGTCGAGAACTTCTACGAAGGCTATGGCGACGCCAGCCTCGTGTTCGACACCAGCCGGCTATGGTGCAGCCGCATGCAACTGCTCGATACGTTGTTTCCGCAAGCGAAGGTCATCGCCTGCGTACGCCAATTATCCTGGGTGCTGGATAGCATGGAGCGGCTGGTGCGCAAGCAGCCGGTCAGCGTGAGCAAGGTATTCCGCTTCGACACCAACACCACGGTGTACTCGCGTATCGAGGCACTAACCGACCCGCGCGGCATGGTCGGCTTCGCCTTCCAGGCCACCAAGGATGCGTTCTACGGCCAATACGCCCCGGGCCACTTAATGCTGCTGACCTACGAAACCTTGGTGCGCAATCCGGCAGCCGCCATGCGCGCGGTCTACCAATTCATCGGCGAACCCTGGTTCGAACACGACTTCGATCACATCGCCTATAACGCCGACGAATTCGATGCCCGCGTCGGCATGCCCGGCCTGCACACCGTACGGCCAAAAGTCGAGCCGGTTGAGCGCGTCTCCATCCTGCCGCGTGAAATCTTCGGTCGCTTCGTCAACGAATCGTTCTGGATGGATCCGAAGAACAATATTAGCCAGGTGCCGATTGTGTAAGCCTGGCTACAACGTCACCGGCCAATGGTATATTTTTAAGTTCGGAATGCCGCATGGGGCATTTCAATTTAAATTCAACAGGGGGCACTATGAAATTCAAGGCGACGTTGCTCGCAGCGAGCTTGTTGCTGTTTTCCAATGTGGCAGTGGCGGGCCCATCTTCGGACGCCCTTACAGCCTGCCTGGTTGGGAAAAGCACCATGGACGATCATGTAGTCCTGGTGCAATGGTTGTTCGCAGCCATGTCAAAGCATCCGGCCATTGCATCGATGGCTATGGTTTCTGATGACAAAGTGGATGCGGCTAACGCTCGAATGGCCGAAGTGTTTATGCGATTGATGACCGTGACCTGTAAAAATGAGGCCAAAGCCGCCTACAAGAATGAAGGCAGTTTCGCGTTCAGTCAGGCTTTTCAGGCGCTCGGCCAGGAAGCCGGAAAAGAGATTTTCATGGATCCCAACGTGATGAAGGACATGGCGACGATGTCCAAGTACGTGGACAACAAGAAGCTGGCAGATTTAATGGGTCCGTGAACTGCGCTAATAATCGATGCTGTTTCAGAGCGGACCGTCATTCCCGCGGAAGCGGGAATCCATGTTGGTGAATGTCAACGGAAGTCCAAACGCCCCGAACAGTTGCGGGCCAGCAGGCTTCATAAACAACGTCAAACTCGAAATCGCATTGCCTACGAGCGCGAGCACGTGGATCGAGTGTGCCATCCATAATGGATCAGCACGTGCACGGAAATAAGCGGCAAACGCGGGCTGCCGGTTGGCCGCTGTCGGAACCAGGCGAAAGCCGTCGTAGTGTGTCCAGGCCCATGCAAAGAAAGCATGTACTTCTGCGCGGCCTGCATACCACTGCGAAAACGGCGGCATGGTGTAAGTGACGTCATCTTTGAGAAGCGCCACGAAGCCATCGAGGTCACGTGCCTCCCATGCACGCACATAGCGGCTGAGAAGCTCCTGTTCGGCAGGGTTCGACGAGGGTGTTGTCGATGGCAGGCCGTCCGGATAGCGCTGCGCGAGTGTTTCCCGCGCACGCTGCCTGGCGCTGTTGACCGCAGCGGGTGAGCTGCCGAGCAGTTCGGCGGTTTCCTGGGTGGACCAGCCAAGCACATCGCACAACAGCAACACCGCGCGTTGACGTGGCGGTAATTGCTGGATAATGGCGACGAACGCCAGTCGCACCACTTCACTGCCCGCATAGAGGGCCTCCGGTCCCGCCGATTCGTCGGCAATGCTTTCAAGATAGGCATCCGGATAAGGCTCCAGCCACGCCACATCGGTTCGCGCTACGCCGTCGGGCATGTCTGTAGCTGCAGGGGACCATTGATCTGGCAACAAGCGCTGCTTGCTCTTGCGGCTGGCAAGCGCATTGAGACACGCATGGGTAGCGATCTGATAAAGCCATGCGCGGAACGTTCCGCGCCCTTCGAAGCGGTCAAAGCTGCGCCAGGCGCGCAGGTAGGTTTCCTGGACGAGATCCTCGGCTTCATGCACTGAACCAAGCATGCAGTAGCAATGCCGCTTGAGTTCCTGGCGAAAGGGCTCGGCAAGCTGTTCAAACGTCGCGTTCATGCGCCTCCGCCTGACACGTGATGGGATGTGCGGGTATTCATGCTGCTTGTTTTCAGGGTATGGCTTCCAGCCCTGCGCCGGAAACGATAAACGCATTGCCTTTGAGAGAATCCGGGTTCGTCGTCAGCTCGATCACCGCGTTGGCCACGCTGTCAGCGCTGGGGGCAGGCCCCATGCCTTGAATGAAGTCGGTTTCGGGTATGCCAAGGTAATGTGAATAGCCTGCGATGGCGTACTTCCCGAGTTCCGTGTCCGGCATGATGCGCGGCGCGAGCGACATGAATCGCACGCCAAGGCCAAGCCGATCGGATTCCTTCTGGCTGTAGTTGGTGATGAATAGCTGCGTACGCTTGGCGCCGGCATACCCGCCCGAAATCGGCGAGCCGCCGATGGCGGCACCGCTGGCAATCACGATCACGGCGCTGCTTGCAGGCAAGGGCAGGGATAGCGCTGCCTTGCAGAAGTGGAAGGCCATTTTGACATCGGCTTCCCAATTGACGGCAAACGCCTGCCAGCTCAGCTCGTGCAGCGGGGCGACAGGTGGGAATGCGCCAGCGCACAAGACGAGGATATCCGGACGAACAACGCCAAATACCTTGGCGGGAGCGTGTTCATCGGAAGCGTCGAGCGCCAGTACCTCTACGCCCGGGCACTCCTGGCTTAATTGGTGGAGAGGCTGTTCGTGTCGCGCCACGGCAAGTACGCGCGCACCACTGCCGAGAGCTGCCTCGACGATGTGCCGTCCCACGCCGCGGCTGCCGCCGATGACTACGATGTTCTTGCCGGTCAAAGTGGACATGCGATGTTCCTCCAGGTTGGTCTTCTATGAGATATGACCGGTATGGAGGGAGGAATTCATCGGTGGGGCGAATAGTCGGCGTGTTGAGTGGTGACATCACTCCATTTTGCATGGTGGCGTCTCGCCAGGCCGCAGGGTCAGCACACGCACGCCTGTACGGGTGACAGCGACGGTATGCTCGAACTGCGCCGACAGTTTCCCGTCGCGGGTATATACCGGCCATTGATCGGGATATGAGCGAACCGCCGCCTTTCCCTGATTGAGCATCGGCTCGATCGTGAAAACCATGCCTTCTTTAAGCTCAAGCCCGGTATGGGGGTGACCGTAGTGCAGGATCTGCGGATCTTCGTGCATCTCGCGGCCGATACCGTGTCCGCAGTACTCCTTGACGACGCTGTAGCCTTGAGCCCGCGCGTAATGCGCAATGGCATGGCCAATGTCTCCCAGACGCGCACCCGGGCGCACCGCGGCGATGCCTTTCCACATGGCATTGTAAGTGGCCGATACCAGTCGCCGCGCTGGATAAGCCACCTCGCCAACCAAATAGGTGGTGCTGGAATCGGCGATGTAACCGTTCTTCTCCAGCGTGATATCGAAGTTGACAATCTGGCCGCTGCGCAGCACATCGTTTTCCGAAGGCATGCCATGACAGACCACGTCGTCAATCGAGGCGTTCAGCACATAAGGAAAGTCGTACTGTCCTTTGCTCGCTGGTCGTGCTTGAAGATCATCGATGATCATGCGCTCAACGAAGTCGTTGATCTCCAGCGTGCTCTGGCCTTCCAGTTTCAGCTGGCCCAGTGCATGAAACACGTCAGCCAGCAGTGCGCCGGCTTCGGCCATCAACGCAAGCTCGGCGGTACTTTTGATCACACACGTCCCGATCGCAATGGCTTCGGCTTCACACCGGCCGCGCGCAATTCTTTGGCGACGATTTCCTGGAAGCTAAGCTCCGGGTTCATCTCGCAAAGCATGCCGACCTTGATCCAGAAGTTGGCTTGCGCATTGATGGATCGGCTGGTCACGGTGCAGGCGCGCCGTAGCTGATCGTGCAGGTCGTCGTCGATGTTGATGATGCCCATGGGATCACTCGATATGATTCATATACGAAATATATATGCTTCATATGTGCCGCACAAGCGTCCCTGATAAATCTTCAATTTTGGGTTTCCGAAGCGCCGCTTGACGCGAAAAAGCCTGCCTTGCCTCAACGTCATTCCGGCGAAGGCTCATTGCTGTCCTGGGAAAATTCGCCGCACTCTAGACAGGCATCTGCCACTCAACCGAAGCCTCTATGTTTGCTAGCCCATTCAACGCTACCGATTCGTCGCCCCGGCGAACGCCGGGGCCCAGTGTGTTTGACGATCTGCAAGTCGCTGGGTGATTCGCTTCGCTCACCCCTTCGGGGCCGTCCATTCGGACGTTCTCCGCGCTTCGCGCTACGTCCGGCGTTCACCGGGACGACGAGTCTTTTAGCCAAGTCGCTAGAACAAGCAAAATTTTCCCCGGACAGCAGTGGGCGAAGGCCGGAATCCATGCTTCGTATTGGCGATGGATTCCGGCCTTCGCCGGAATGACGACTCGCTCTGAAACACTATCAACGCGGGATTTGATTCTTGCCGGAAGTGGGGACGCCTCAGCCTCCGTCCTCGCATATCCAAGGACGGAGGCACCGACAGAACTATTCGACGATATTCGCCGTCACGTGATACACGCGCCCACCCCAGCCTTCACTGGGGAAGGAATCTGACACTTTCAGGTAAATCGGCTTTGATCCATTGCTGGCGTTGCCGAGATACGGTGTCAGGTCGATGGTGCGGGCGGCCTTGTTCGAGCCGTCGTGGACATGCTGGTCTTCTTCCAGCACGGTCGTCCAGGTCTCGTTGTCGGTGCTGACTTGCACCAGGAATTGGTTGTCGATCGTCAGGGTGACTTGCGCCGAGGTGGTATCGACGGGGAAGGGGAATAGATAGGTGAAGTGAGTGGTGCCATCGGCGAAACGGTTTTGCACACCGTTGCTTTGCGAGCCGTCGGGATCGAACAGCCACGGAGTTTCGTCGACGGTGCCGGTGTCGAAGTCGATCTTGTGCGCGATCAGTACGTCAGCCTGGGTGGTGAAGTTCATTCCGGCCGCCGTCACGTTCGCGGTGACCATGTAATGCCCATCCGTCGCCGAGCTCGGCACGGTGACTTGTAGCGGAGTGGTACTGCTTACTGGATTAGCGATGCCGTGCGGCTGCAAGCGCACCTGAGTGGTTTGCGGAGAAGTGCTCCAACCCGAGGGTGCATCGATGGAGGCGCGTGCTTGCAGCGGGAAAAACCCGGTTGCCGAGACGCCAAGATCGATAGCGATGGACGTGTCGCCCGATGCGGGCGGCATGATCACCGGTTGCGCCGGGGACATGGTGGCGGCCAGCGATTCCCACGGCGTCAACTTGGGCACGTCGCCGATCAATGCACTGAGCGCGCTCGCCTGCGTGTGCCAGTCGAATACATTGGGGTTGTTGTCGTTGGTGGCGCCGGACCAGCGGGTACCGAGCCGGCCGGCGGCGTCGCGATCGTTGTTCCAGATGCTTTCGGCCTGCTGCTCGAGAAAGGCCGCGTACCGAGGATCGTGTGTGGTGTCGACAAGATCGGTCCAGTAGCGCATGAAAATGCCCTTGAACTGCTTGCCGTTGTCATCGCAGGTCTGGTTGGTGGCATCACAGCTTTCGGTCAGGATGCCATCGGTTACCAGTGCGTTCGGACCGATCGCAGCGTCGGCCAGGCGCCGCACACTCGCCAGAATCTGCGGATCTCGCGTAGCACGCCACAATTCCAGGCCGGCACCTATCGCCATGCCCTGGTTGTAGGTCCACACGGTCTGGCCGTTGTTGGTGCAGGCGTTGGTGAGGCCGTCGTTGACCAGGCCGTTGGCGTTGATCATGCCGCTGCCCTGAAACCATGCCCAGGCGGTGCTGGATCGGGACAGCCACAGCGTGTCGCCCGGAATCCGGTTGTGCAATTCGGCGGTGAGCCGTATCCACAACCCGTTGGTGACGGCGTTCTTGTAGGTGCGCTGGGCATTCCACCAGACGCCACCGCCGCAGGTGCTGGTGTCCCAGTAGCCATACACGTAATTGGCGATGGTGACCGCCATGTTGAGGTACTTCGGGTTGCCGGTCAGGTCATAGGCCTCTACCCAGGTCAGGCCCCACCATTCGGTGTCATCGATAGCCTGGCTGGTGAAGTTGCCCAGCAACGGGTCACCCGACAACACGCCGGCCGGAAACACGCCTTGGTCTTTTTCGAAGGTGTTGTCCAATTGGCCGAGATAGCGGCGGTCACCGGTGCGTTGCATGTAATCGCCGATCGTTTGCAGGGCGACTGCCGAGTTCCACCAACTCGAAGGAAACCAGGCCTTATCGGGGTCGTAGGAACTCATCAAGACGTCTGCGGCAACCCGGGCACGGGCGACGGCAGTCGGGCCGTCGGTGTGTGGGTTGGCGGGGTACGTTCGTTCGGCTGCTATCGAAGGGAAGGCGGCGGTCAGAACCGTCAGGCTGGCAGCGGCCAGCAGTGTCTGAACTCGTATGCGTAATGCGTCGAGATTCATGATCAGAAGCGCTCCTCTCTCGGATGCCCACGAAGGGGGTGGCGGCGACGTCTGCCTCCACCCATCCACGGCCGGACGTGGGCGGTGATCCGGCTTGGAAACCTGCGCGCCTGGATCGTTTAGCCGTTTATGCGGCTATATCCAGGTGCGCCTGCACAGGCCCCCTTGACGGGTCGAACCCGCCCCACATGCCCGAAACCTTGCCCTGCGTCAGAAAGCTCTTTTCGTCGTAGCGCGTGCCGCCTTGTGCCGACGTCATCGCCGTTATGGACATCCCGCACGCCAGCGCCTGATCCATGCGCGGCACTTACCAACAAGCACTGCCCATGGCACTGCGCTCCCCAGTTGCCTTGTTGCAGCTTGTGCTTTGGATCGATCTAAATCCGAGGTTTTAAAAAAAGCGACGACGCGATGCTCAGCGATCGTTGCCTGCGCCGAACTGTAACGCGCTTTGGCTGCAGGATGCTTGTTGCATTGCGGAAGGGCGGAAATTGCATGCGCGGAATCGGCGCTCATCAAGACCCAAGACGTCTTCACTAAAACTCGACACACCATCCACATTCGAGGATGACGATCGGACTATGACATTTGTCGGACAATTAGCCATTCTACGGGATGGCAGTGCACGGCACTGCTTCCAACAAGAGCAAATAAGGGAAGGGCGGATGACGAACAACATCAAGGTACGACGCGCGAGCGCCTGGATAAGCATGGCCTTGGCCATGGGTTTTGCATCCATGGCGATCGCAGCACCGGATCAAACGACTATCTGGAACGGCAAAGTAGCGCCATTGGCCACGCCGTGGACGGCCGAAGTGTCACCCAGCGACGCGTTGCCCGACTATCCGCGCCCCCAATTGGCGCGCCCATCGCTGGAGCATCCGCAATGGCTAAGCCTCAACGGACTGTGGCAGTACGCGCCGAGCGACGGACAGGGCGCGCCGCCGTTCGGGCACACGCTGAAAGACCAGGTGCTGGTGCCGTATCCGATCGAATCGGTGCTCTCTGGCGTGCAAAAGCATTCGGATGACATGTTTTACCGACGTTTGATGAACATACCGGCTGCCTTCACCGCGCATGGCCAGCACGTGCGCCTGAACTTCGGCGCGGTGGACTACGACGCCACGGTGTACGTCAACGGTACGCAGGTGGCGCACCATTTGGGCGGCTATACGTCTTTCAGCGCGGACATCACGTCGGCACTTCGTCCGCAAGGTCCGCAGGAGATCATCGTCGCCGTACATGCGCCGGTGGACAGCATCAATGTGATGGTCGGCAAGCAGCGGCTGAAACCCGACGGCATCTTCTACACCGCAGCTTCGGGCATCTGGCAATCGGTTTGGCTGGAGCCAGTGCCGGCTACCAGCCTGGCGCAACTGACCTTCACACCAGCCAGCAGCCTGGACGCCTTCGCCGTCACGTCGAAACTGCAAGGCCCCAGCGAGAACGCCACACTGCATGTCACCGCTTACGCGGATGGCAAGGCAGTGGGCGAGGCGAACGGGCCAGCCGGCCAACCGTTGCACCTGGCCATTGCGCATCCCCATCTCTGGAGCCCGCAAGATCCCTTCCTATACACCTTCAAGGCCACGCTCACGCAGGGCGATCAACGCGACGACGTCACCAGCTATGCCGGCCTGCGCACCATCGCCATTGAGAAGGTAGGCGGACGTAACCGCATCGTGTTGAACGGCAAGCCGACCTTCTTGCTGGCCACGCTTGACCAAGGCTACTGGCCAGACGGCATCTACACCGCACCCACCGACGCGGCGCTCAAGTTCGACATCCAGAAGACCAAGGACCTCGGCTTCAACACCATCCGCAAGCACATCAAGGTGGAACCCGCGCGCTGGTACTACTGGGCCGACCGCATCGGCCTGATGGTGTGGCAAGACATGCCGGCGATGCCGACCGGCAGCAACGACAAACTCAGTGACGCCGACAAGGCCACCTTCCGCGCCGATGTCACCGCCATCGTCGAACAACTCAAGGGCGAAACCTCGATCATCGGCTGGATTCCGTTCAACGAAGGCTGGGGCCAATGGAGCATTCCCGCCGCCGCCGAGCTGGCTGCACAGATCAAACAACTCGACCCTTCGCGCCTGGTCGATGCACGCAGCGGCGCCAACTGCTGCGACACCAAGGGCGACCCGCACGCCGGCGACGTCTACGACGTGCATGACTACCAAGGCCCCGGCTTGCCCAGCCCGGATGCAGAACGTGCTGCCATCGATGGCGAGCATGGCGGCTTGACCTTGGGCATTCCTGGCCATGTTTGGCCCAACACGCCGATCAATCCCTATGGCGCAGTCAAGGATCGTGATGCGCTGAATGCCGGCTACGTCGCCAATACCGCTGTGCTGCGCGACAAGGGTGTGCTCAAGGGGATGTCCGGCAGCGTGTATACGCAGATCACCGATGTTGAGGGTGAGCACAATGGCTTGTTTACTTACGACCGCAAGGTTGAAAAGGTGGATGAGGCTAAGGTGCGGGCGATTAATGAGGCGGTGATACGGGCAGGTGGGCAGCCTTGAGACTTGCAGGCCGGTGTTTTCGGTTATTTAGGAGTAGAGCGGGAATAGGCGCGATGCCCCGAACTTAAAGGCGTCTCAATCGCCAGAAACTTCCCACCCGTCATTCCGGCGAACGCCGGAATCCAGTCAAAAATGGCGTGCGCAGCACACGATATAAAGGGTTTGTGTGCTTCGCACGACGTATTCAAACTGGATTCCGGCCTCCGCCGGAATGACGAGTGCAGGATTTCCGGCAGCTGAAAAATCCGAAGCTCCGAGCGTTGCCCAGAGCCCCGGCATAGTAATGCGCAAAAGGTCCCGACATAGCCAAACCAGAAATAAGCACAAATTTCGGCTACTGTAGGAGCAGGGCAGGGACAGGGGACCCGTATGGATGGGCTCGCGCAGCCGACTGAAGAGGCATTGCGGCCGTTTAGCTTTAAATGGCTGGAAGAGCGCGTTGCCGAATACGCGCAAGACGCAGACGATGCGGTTATGACGCCGTTCGAGCGCTACGCAATGATCGGTGTGGTCGTCATAGGCGGCTTGAGCATACTCACCAATTTGTTGCTACATAATCAACTGGGTCTGCGGATTATGCAGATTGATGCGCTATTGCAGTGGGCCTTCGTACTGGCGTTCCTTATGCGAATCAGTTATCGCGCTTGGCGTGCATATAGGCGCCAATATATGGATATTGCGACGGAGCTTGACAGTTTTTATGTGCGTTATCAGCACGTCGTCGATGACCTGAGGACATATCCTGCATCAGAGGTCGCCAAGCACCTGCGCTATATTCGCGATCGAAAAGCATCGCTGATTTATCGGCATGCCCTGCTGAGCGGCGGCATGGAAAAAATTGGCATTCTGCCATTGCTGGCGCTGCTGTATTTCCAGCTCAAGGATTGGTCGTTCGGTGATTGGAAAGGTCTGCTTGAGCACGTTCATTTGGTTGGCTGCCTATTGCTGTGGGTACTCTTAATCACCTATGGCATTGCCTGGTGGGTTGTTCGTGCTAAAGGGCGTCTTGATGTTTATGAGGCATTGCTGACGGAAGCCGGTGTTTTGGAAGCAGAAGATGGCGGCGCTTGATTGCACAGGCTCATCTACGATAAACCCAATTTATGGCGATCGGGGACGTTATGGAGTTAGAAGTGGGGCTGCGTACTAATTGTGGTGCACGTTGCCTTTCATTGCTCGCTTGTGGCTTGGAGAGACGTTTAGTCGGATACTGTGACAAGCAGGGGAGGGAGCATGCTCAAAACCATCACGGGCTATCTTCAAAAGGCTTTGCAGACAAAGCACACGGGAAGCGCCATGTCGCCGTTGATATGGCTCAACGGTACCGTGGGCGTTCTTTGCTTGTTGCTGGGGGCTTTTATTTCGTGGCCTAAGGGAATTGTATTTATTGTGATTGCCACAATACTCATCTTCTTTACAATGGCTGAGTACAGACGATTTGCTCGAGTTAACCCGAGAGTGCTGCAATCTGAAGCTCATCAGATTGACTTGGCAAAGCTCGATCTGATTGCGTCTAAAGGAGATGGTTTGGTATTCGATCCCGTAAGAATTGAATTAGGGCCTGAGCCAAGGCAGCTTGAGCACGACTTTGGTGCGGAGGGCTCGGAGTGAAAAACGCCTATCTATATGCCTACAGTTTGAAGAACGTCAGTCAAGACGAAATTTCCGATTTTTTCGACAAGATAGAAGGTATCGATGACTGGTTTTATTGCATCCCCAACACCATCTTTCTTGTCGGTTCCGTGCCGGCACGTATGTTATCTCAATTGGTATTACAGCAATTTGGTAGCCACAGGCACTTCATTACGCTGATTTCAAAAAAAGCACGTGCCGGCTGGTTGCCTAAGGAATATTGGCCGAGGATTCCGAGTAAATCCGAGTGATTGTTCGTAGCCGGACGTGCGCGTCCGGCTAGTCAGTAGTTAGATGGCAATGGAGGCAATCATGCGCAACGAAATTATTGCGGCAATCCAAGGGCGCCGCTTAATTACATTTACATACGATGGCATCGTACGAGAGGCTCAACCTTGTGCAGTTGGTATCTCACGCGCGGGTAACGAGGTTATGCGCTGCTATCAAGTTCGAGGTGGCCACGTTACACCTGGCCACGAATGGGATTTCTGTGAGCTTTCCAAGATCCGTAGTCTCGTCATAACTGAAGACATTTTCCACAATGACCCTCCCGGTTACCGTCGAGGTGATCGTGGCATGACAAAAATATTTGCGGAGCTTTAGTGGCGAGCTGCTTTCAGCCCTAAACGGCGGTACCGCACGGCTGTATGAATGACCAAATTTGGGCGGGAGCTAGCGCCCTGCACTGTATAGGTCCGCGTATCAAAGACGCGTTTCGGACATGGATAATTTGATTCACTCCGCATCGGAAGGACTTTCATTCTTGAGTTCGGCGAATTTGGCCGCCATCGTCGGATTGCCACGAGTCAGCTTCTTGATCGTGACGTCCTGAGCCTTGTCGTTCGCAAGGCGGAGGTTGCGGTCTGCGCCAAGCAGGGCATCCTTGGTCTTCTGTAGATGGTCGATCGACTTATCTATCTCATCGATCGCTGTTTGAAAGCGCCTGGAGGCGATGTCATAATTCTTAGCAAATGCCCCTTTGAACGATTCAAGTTCAGTCTCGAAGTTTGTGATGTCTATGTTCTGCGCCTTAACGAGTGCCAGCTCCGACTTGTACTTGAGCGAGTTCATCGCCGCATTGCGCAGAAGGGTGATGATTGGAAGAAAGAATTGCGGTCGGACGACGTACATTTTTGGGTAGCGGTGGAATACGTCAACGATTCCAGTATTGTAGAGCTCACTGTCGGGTTCTAGCAGGGAGACAAGTACTGCATACTCGCACCCCTTTTCGGTGCGATCCTTGTCGAGCTCCTTCAGGAAGTCTTCGTTTTTGTTCTTTGTCGCGGTGTGATCATTCTCGTTCTTCATTTCGAACATGATTGAGACGATCTCAGTGCCAGTCTCATCCGAGTCGCGAAAGATGTAGTCACCTTTGCTGCCAGTCCTCGCGTCATTGTCTTTCTCGAAATATGCTCTTGGAAACGCCGTCGCTCGAATGCGGTTGAATTCGGTCTCGCAGTGCTGTTCGAGGGTTTCGCCAACCATCTTGGTCGACAGGCGAGCTTTCATGTCCCGGAGGCGCTCGATCATGTCATCGCGATCCTTGATCTGCGTCTCGTATTTGTCCTTAAGCGACTTCTCGGCAAGCTGCTTCTCAAGCTCTGACCGCTCAAGGCCGCCCTTTAGTTCGTCGCGCTCTTTCTCGACCTTATTAACTGCCTCGGTGATCGCGAGCTTCTGCGCAACCTCGATAGCATCGAGCTTGGCTTTTAGCCCTTGGATCTCGGTGTTCTTTATAGCAGCAGCTCTCTGAAGTTCGTGCACAAGTTTCGCCTCTGCTAGCTCGGAAGCGGCTTGCCTTTCTTGCTTCGTCTGCTCGAGTTCGTTAGCGAGTGCATCACGCTCCTTTTCCACAACACCCAGCGCTTCGTTTACCGCGAGCTTCCGCTCGACTTCACTCGCATCGAGCTTAGCCTTCAATTCCTGGATCTCAGCATCCTTCGTAGTCGTAGCCCTCTGTAGTTCGTTCGCAAGTTTCGCCTCTGCTAGCTCGGAAGCGGCTTGTTTTTCTTGTTTCGTCTGCTTGAGTTCGTTGGCGAGTGTGTCACGCTCCTTTTCCACGACACCCAGAGCCTCGCTTACGGCAAGCTTCCGCTCAACTTCACCGGCATCGAGCTTGGCCTTCAGCTCCTGGATCTCGGCATCCTTGACCGCGGCGGCATTTTGTAATTCGCTGGTGACTTTGGTCTTGGCTAGCTCGATGGCATTCCGCTTGTCCTGCTCGGCAAGCTCAAGTCGCTCGTGCAGTTGCCGCTCGAACTCGCTGTCGTGAACCTGTTTCAGGATATCCGCGTATCCGGCCTCGTCAATCTTGAATGCTTTCCCGCAGTGCGGGCAGATGATTTCATGCATGACTATTTACCCTCCGCTTTGGCCAATATCTGCAGGAGCACTTCTGGTACCGCACCTTCTGCCTTGAGTGTTGCGGTCCGGTACGCGAGTTGATTCTTCGAGAGACTGATACCTGCAGCAGTCTCGACGTTGTTACAGGACGTTGTCCATTCGGTCCAGTTCGCGGAGAGAAACGCTTCAAGGTTATCCTCAAAGATCGCAACCTTGTCAGCAACGATGGCAGAGGGAAAATCTTCTTCGGTTCGACCGAAGTACCTCAAGGCTATGCGATTTGATGCTACATGGCTGTGCCGCTCTACATTAATCTTGTCTTGCGACTTCCCAGCAGCCTTAGCACGCGCTTCAAACCCGCCATCCGCATCGAAGAGCGCATAGACCGGAATGCCAATCAACGACAGGATCGCGTGTGCAAGTGGTATGGATGTCTTGCCTCCTACCGGAACGATGGATACGCCAGCTGCTTCAAGCGAGCCGAGAGAGGTCTTGTCACCAATGCCGTAAAACACTGAGGACTCTGTTGTGCCCTCCACCAGGAAAGCGCGATGCGCGAAGAGCGCTACAGCAAGCTGATTCGCCACGATGGCATCGAGCTGGCGATCAACTGTATCGGCACTCAGTATCCCATTTAGCTTAGTCTTCACATCAGCAGCCGTGGCGAGGTGGACAGTAACCGTAGGCGTCGCGCCAGACGACCTTGTCAGCCTTCTGACTTGGTCGAAATGTCGTGCTTCAAGAAAATAGGGACTATGGGTCGCATAAGTCACTTGGATGCGCTTGCTTGCGTCCTCGGCGAGTGATCGGAGCACCTTCGCGAAGGTCTGAGCTTGAATCGGGTGCTGAAAGAGTTCCGGTTCTTCGATCGCCAGACAGATGACGCCCTCTGCTGAAGCTGCTCCCGACTGCGCCAAGAGCTGGAGAGCCGAAATCAGAAGCGTGCGCTGAAAGCCATGCCCCTGTCGCTCCACAGCGGTCTCGGTTGTGCCATCCAACACGGCTACATCGAAGGTCGTGCGAGGTGCCTTGAGTTGTACTTCGGCAGGAGTAATCGTGACTGCCCTGCCGGGAGAGTAGGATGTGACGACCTCGTTGAGTTGTGTCGTCATGGTCTTGAGCTGCGCCTCGAATTTCTCCTCGTAGACTTTCTGTTGTCTCACGCGCGACTCCTCGACGATCTTCGCGATCTCCTCATCAGCAGCAGCACGGTCAACTGAACGCTCAAGAATCCGACCGATGATGCTTGACTTCCCGTCTATCGACTCCTCGCTCGCTCGAAGATCGGCAGTGACCAGCACATAGTCAAAAAGGCCACTCATCTTACCGCCACTGTTGAAGCCGAAGAAGTTGGTCTGCAAGGACTCCGGAGCTTCGACTAGCTTGTCGGTATGGGCCGCCTCCCAGGTCGTCATTGCTTGATTGACGGCATCGACATTGCTCCAGGTGGGGAGACCAAGCGACGAATCTGAGGTCCGTAGATCGTTGTAAGCAGCCTTCTTATCGGCAGCCGATCCTTTGCCGCGGATGGCGTTGAATGGCGCGTAGCTCTTCGAGTTTGCAGATAGGCTTTCAGACCCATCTTGGCCGCGACGCTTCCACGCGGTGAAGGTCGTGACTCCTACTGGAGCGTACTTGCCAAGCTCATTTCGATCCTTTTCGGTGAGATCAGCGAATGTGACCTGAACCTCGATGTCTTCATCAGTCGCCCCAAAGGAGCAGTCCTTTTCTGTCAGCGAACCAAGCTTGCCGTTAAAGTACCAGTCGAGCGCACGAAGCACAGTGGACTTGCCGGCACCGTTCGGTCCAATGAATGTCGTGACGGAATCAAAGGGGATCGTCACGTCTTTCAACGTGCGGAAGTTCTTGATGCGAACGGATTGGATTTTCATTGCAGGTTCCGGCTCCTTGTGCGTTTTGCCGACGTCACCGCGCGGCTCGCTTCGCGCTAACCCTTTGGTGCTTTTTCATCGAGCACCTCCGTGCGAGGATTGTCCTTGCTTTTAGGCATCCGTTAAATCAGATGTGGCCCAAGTTAGCCCCACCTTTCACACGCGCCGCAAATGACTGGAAGCCCAAGCTGAATCACTATCTGTCACCAAAGAGATAAGGAAAACCAATGTTGAAGCGATGGCTCGCGCTCGCCGCGATCAGCATGGCACTCGGTGTAGCGTACACCGAGCAAGCCGCCGCTAACGACGCACCACACCGACAACTAGCTGAGGAAACCTGCAGCGCCCTGAAGCAGGCTGCTACGGCGATTCCCGGCAATGGCCCGATGATCCTGCCTAGCTATCCCGACATGCAAGGCGACGCCCCTGCCGCACGGGCCTTGCAGAACGTGGGCTTTGTCTACGACAACGCTTTGGCTGGCATCGCGCTCAGTGCTTGCGGTGCGCCCGAGCAGGCACGCCGTATCGCGGATGCCTTGCTGTTGGCGCCGGCCAGCGATGTGACTTACAAGGATGGGCGCCTGCGCAATGCCTATCGAAGCGGCGCGGTGCAGAACGACAAGGTGGTGTTGCCCGGCTATTGGCAAAAGCAGGGCAACTATTGGAGCCAGGACCCATACCAGACCGGCAGTGCCTCGGGGAACCTGGCCTGGGCTGCATTGCTGCTGTTGACGGTCTACGACAACACGCACGACACGCGTTACCTCGACGGTGCGGTGGTGCAGTTGAAATGGATTGCCGCGCACACCGCCAACTCCGTAGTACCCGCAGGCTACGAAGGCGGCGTGTTTGGCTATGACAACAAACAGATCGTTCAGCACTGGAAGTCGACAGAGCATCACATCGACATCTACGCCGCTGCGACCTGGGCCAATCGCGAACGTGCCGACCCCGCGATAGCGCGGCAGGCGCAGATCGCACGCGCCTTCGTCACAGCGATGTGGGACGGTCGCCAGCAGCGCTTCTTCGTCGGCACCGGCGAGGATGGCAAGACCATTGAGCGCCACAAGTCCGGGCTGGATCAAGAAATCTGGCCGCTGCTTGCTTTCCAGCTGTATCCGCCGGCATGGAATTCGGTATGGGCCTTTGTCGATGCCAACCATCGCAGCGGTGACGGCTACGGCTTTGAGCGCCAGCCCGACGGCATGTGGACCGAAGGCACCAGCCAGGTCGCGGCCGCGTTGCAGGCCAGCGGCAAGCCGGTGCCGGACAGCCTTTGGTTGGCGATCCGTGCGCAGCGAGGTGCCAACGGCATGCTGTACGCGACGCCGCAGCAGCGCATCACCACCTCCTTTGCGATCGGCCCTACCTCCACCTACGATGATTTTTTCTACTACCATGACCCGCACCTGGGCGCGACCGCTTGGGCCGCACTGGCCGCCAAAGGTTGGAACCCATTCGTTGGTCAACCTATCGGGTACCCGAATCAGCGCGACCCGAACGCCCGTGCGCCGCACGCACAGAGGCAGGGCGTTACTGATCCGGCTCAGTAATTTAAAATCGTCATCTTTAAAAGCGGAAAATCCCAATCAGAGCAATTCAATCGAAACAGGGGAAGGGGAGATGGGAACCATATGTGAAGCTTGTGGTTACGAAAGAAAACCAACGGATCAGGCACCTGATTGGGAATGTCCCTCTTGCGGCAAGGCTTATGTAAAAACCTCGCATGAACCGCACGGTTCGCTTTCGGGCTCAGCTCCAGGTTTTCCCTCTGAGTCAGGTCATCGACTGGACGGAGGGCTTGCCTACCAGCAAGTGCAGAGCGGATCTGCTTTTAACGAGCCAGGGAAATCTAATAGTAGGTATGGATGGATACTTGGCGTTATTTTCGCAGCCATATTTATTTGGGGTATCCCGATTCTTAGCAACCCGTCATCGGCCTCCGCCATTTTGTTGCACGGCACGCTTGGACTCGTGTGCATTGTGTGCATCGCCCTCTGGGGAATAGTTATTGTCGCAAGGCGCTTAGGTGCAAATGTCGACCCCAATAGCCCATCGTCGCGATTTGCATTTCTTGCAAAATTTTTTGCGCTGTTTTGTTCAGTATTTTTTATCCTTTCGGCAATTTGGCTGCGAAGCCAAGAGCATGCCGAGATCAAAATCCAGACCAATGGTCAACGGGTGATGGCGGATGTCGTCCGTATTTATACAGGGTCCTGCGGCAAACACTCTTGCAGCATAAACGTGGAATATACGTTTACGCCGACGTCTGGAACCGGAGGATCGCAACTTATACATGGTTATGCTGACCTCGGGACAAGCAACCGTCCGAATGACCCAAATCTCGTCTACGCCCGAACAAATCAGCGCGTCCCCATTGCCTATGAAGTTGACCATCCTCAAGTATCGGCACTGAACTTCAATGACGATGTTTTTCGTCTCGATCATTCTGAAAGCTACCATCGAACCGTAGGTTTAACGGGCGCAATTTTCCTAGGAATTTTTTTGATAGGCCTTGCGATATCAGGGCTTAGCGTTTGGTCGAATTCTGGCAGGCAATCAAACCTGGATTGAGGGGATTTCGCGGACGGTGATCAATCCGTCCATAACGGTTCAATTCCAACCTGAAACGAACATTCGCCAGGACGCGTAGCCAATGCATCGAACAACTCTCCACTACAACAAGCCGCTCCTTCGCCAAGCCGTGCGCGGCTTCTGGTGGCGCGTCGTTGGTTTTCGCCTTCTCATCGCTTTTGCTGTGGTCGCCTTTGGCCTCGTCGATTTAATTCACGAAGGTGACACTTCCTGGTTCACGGGGGTGTTGGGTAGCGTCTTCGTTTTCGGAATCTGCTTCCTAATCGCGCTGTACGCTGTCCATTACCGCAACGCGGTTCAAAAGCTAAGGGCCATGGGCGTTCCTCAAGGAACGCTTGAGGCTCTGATAACACTTTGTCGCTATCTTCCGGCGCCGGTACAGCATCAATCCCGTGGTCAGCCATTACGGAGATATGGCAATTCAAAACATGCTGGCTGCTCCTGCTTTCCAAATCGCAGTTCGTCACTCTTCCGCTCGCAGACGTGAGGCCGGAGTTGGCAGCTTTTATTCTTGAACGGGTCCAGGCTTCAGGCGGTAAAGTCAGCTAATTGGATTAGCGTCCGGCCTGGTTATGCTGAATCAATTTCCAATCAGTAATTTTCAAATTAGCCATGGAAGCGTCATATAGGCGGGGTAGGGTTCCTGACGCTGAGATGGGAATTTGTTCGATCGTAGTAATGAGTTTTTTTGGGTTTTATCGGCAAGCGCAGACATACCGTGTCTTGCGGTGTTTTGCATTTGTCAGTTCATCCTTTCCCTAGGACACAGGAGTGTGACATGGCAAGCAAGTTTGATTTGAAGTTCTTCTCCAAGCGGAGCCAGCATTTCTTCGCCGCTCTTTTGTTATCGATGCCGCTGGCGTCTTATGCCTCGATCAATATCACGGCACCACCTTATTTGGCGGTGGGCGATGGCAAGACGGACGATACTGCTGCATTTAAAAGTGCGCTGGCCGCTACGGGTGCCGCTGGCGGCGGCGTGATCTATGTCCCAGCGGGCCAATACGTCATCAGCGGCATCCTTGCGCTTCCGCATGGAACAACGCTGGAGGGCGATGGGGAAGGGGCGACGACAATCGAATCGACGCTGCAAGGTAGTCCAACGCTGATTCTTCAGGGCGACTACACCAAAGTCAAAAACATGAGCGTTCATTTCGCCGGTTCGACTGCGGCAACCGACGGCACGCTCGGCATCTATACAGCCACGGGACCGGCAGCCCAGGGTTATGCAGCCAACAACATCGAACTAAGTCACCTCGAAGTTTCCAACTTCAGCCACAACATTTATATCGATGGATCCGTCAATGGCATCCTGTCGGACATCAGTTCGCATAATGCCGTACATACCGGCCTCGTTGGTCTTTCAGCCCAAGGTTACTGGAGCAATATCCTTGTCGTCGCCAATCAGGCGGATGGCATCTACTTAAGCACTTCACACAATGCAGGCGGCGTCGCGCCGTTCATGACGGGCATTCAAACCTTTTCGAATGGCGGATGGGGTATTGATACGACCATGGGCATCACCCTTGGTGGCATGCCCAGTTTTCTCAATAACGATTCGCAAGGGGAACTGCTGATTGAAGGGGGCTCGGGGGCAGATTCCGGTCATGTCGCGAATGTAGATATTCAATTTGCCGGTCAAAATGCCTTTTATCCTACGCCGGGTTACCCGAATGTAAGCAATGCTCCAGGCATCGAGGTAACCTCCGCCTCGGGGCCGGTGCGGTTTACCGATGTGAGCATGTTCAATAACAATGGAACAGGTATGTTGCTCAATGTTGGAAGCGTGCAAGTTTCCAATGTCCGAATCCTGGGGTCCGGCGCCGGTGGATCGGGATATTGCATTTCCAGCAATGGATCGAACAGCATATTCACCAACGTTGTCTGCAATACGCCATCGCAGATTTCGGGCAACACAACGATCGTGAGGGATAGCCAGTTTAGTGCAAACTCCAACACGCTTGCGATACTGCAAATTCCGTCCGGCCAAAACCTGCTCATTGGCGATAACGTTATCTACAATGGTGGCACTGCGCCTGCGCTGTCGATTTCTGCGGGCGTAACGGTCGCCAACTCATCGAACACCGTTATCGGCACTGTGAGCAATTCAGGCTCCGCTTCCGGGTATTACACGCCAATGTTTCATTGATCGAGAGTTGTAGACTGTGAAGGAGATCGGGCTGCTTTTTTGGGGTGGCCCGGTTTATTTTACGTAAGCGGGAATTAGAAATGTTCGACAGGAAGTCAAAGACAAAGGGCTTTTCCTGGATGCCGGGAAGTGGGCCGGATGTGGATGCTGTTCTCCGGCTGACAAGGCAGTTTCGGGCGCCTAACCAGCCAATGGGCGAGGCTTGGTTCATGGGAACCAAACGCCGGATGTTCAACGAATTAATGACGAATCCCCCCGATCATTGGACTCCGGATTTGCTTAGGCAGCCTCTTTACGAGCTCGCTTCCGGACCTGGATGTTTTGGCTACCTCCCGGAGTGGACAAGCTGGACACATTTTCTTCTGGCACAGTTACCGACTCGAATCGATGGTTCATCCTGGACATCTATCTACGAGTGCCTGGTTAGCGCTTTTATGGCGCACTATCCTGATGAACACGTGGCTGGTCCCTACGAAGGTTTTTACTCTGACGTGTTGGCCACAGTTGGAAGGGTTCCCATGTCGGCGGGCAGCTGGCCTGGCGGCAGGCTTTCTGAAAAAGGTGTCATTTCATCCATTGAGGAAACACCAAATGGGCCATTCATTTCTTGTGGAGGAGCCTTCTCAGCCGCGCTTTTCCTGCATCTAAAATACCTAGGTCAAGCCGACATCGGCGGTTGGCTATCTTCCGTCTTTGCGATTCGCCATTACATCTGGCGCATCAAACTTGTTTTATGGATGGAAGCCGCTTCACCCGTTCTGACTGGGTCAGGCCAGCCCAGTGACCTGGAGTTCGAATCCAGTGACGGCTCGGGATGGGAGGCAAGTTGGTGTTTGAAGGGTAATAGTCCTTGCAAGGATGTGGATCCAACGCAAATTGAAATACCTTTCATCGACGAAAAGCGTCGGGAAATATTTCGTGGTGCGGTAAAAGCCAGTATGAGCGTTGCAGACTTGGATGCTCTGAATGCGTACCTGGGTGCGCTGGATGTGCGATACCCTGGCATGGATCAAATCTGCGGCCAGTTTCGGCGTGCTGCGAGGGTCATAGTTAAGGACTATGGTTTGGCGTGATCGGGCAGGGCGCAAACATTTGCGCCCGGGTTTGGAAGTCTCGTGCATGGATGGTTGCCGGGATAGGCTTGGATCGGCAGTGGTGGGCTGGCCTGAATCGCAGGCACACTCTTTAAGCTGTCAAAAGGCGCTGCTAGGTTATGCGGCGATAGTCTGTACTCAGGGGGAAAAGATGTACCTACGGGCAGGGGCGGAGGTTGATGGCGTCCAAACGGCGGCAGAGCGGCGGACGTCTCGGCGTGCTCCCATCGACTATCGCGCCAATGTGGCGCTGCTTGGGCTTGTCGCGACGGCATTGGCAATGCAGCTCTTCGCATGGCCGTTCATGTTGCGGCAGTGGGGCGCGTCCGCGCTGTGGGTGGCGGTGCCGTTGGTGGTGCTGACCCCGACGCACTGGGGGCTGATCCATGAATCCATTCATGGGCAGCTATCGCCCCAGCGCCGACTCAATGAATGGCTGGGGCGGGCATTGGCCATCGCGTTTGTGTTGCCGTTCGACGCCGTGCGCTTCGGTCACTTGATGCATCACCGCTTTACACGCGAGGCACATGATCGACCGGACGTGCATGATGGCGCGACGCATCCCGTACTTGCGCGCATCAGCTATTACGCGCATCTGCTGGGTGGTCTGTATCTGGGGGAACTTGCGCTGCCCTTGGTCACCTTTCTGCCGACCAGCTGGGTGTGCCGGCTTGTCGCGCATAAGCTTCGCAGCGAGGAGCCGGTAGGCCAGGATATCCAGCGTCTGTTTGTTGGCTTTGCGGGAAATCAGGAACGGTGCATGCGTATGCGGCGTGACTGGGTGTTGTCGGTGGCGTTGCATGGCTGCGCCTTTTACCTCTACGGCGCGTGGTGGCCTGCACTTGCCATCACGATGTTTCTGCGCGGCGTGTGGCTCTCAGTGGCGGATAACCTGCCGCACTACGATGTCACGCTCGACGAACAACAGCGGGCTCGCAACTTTCGTGCGCCGGCTATCTGGCGCCCCGTGTTGATGAATCATCACCTTCACCGTTTGCATCACCAATATCCAACACTGCCGTGGACGGCACTTCCGGCGCTCGCGCGTGTTGATACCGCAGCTTCCGGTGCCCATGTCGATGCGGGTTATTTCAGAGCAGCGCTCCGGCAGTTTCGCGGGTTTGGCAAAGTGCGCTAAAGGAGACGTAGCTCGTCATTCCGGCGAAAGCCCACTGCTGTCCGTGGAAAATTTTGCCGAGCTCAGAAAACTGTCCTTCTATGGGCGGTTTTTGCAAAGGAATGCGGCGAGGGATTTGTTCTCAACATCGTCTTCAATCTTGCCTTATCGTCATTCCGGCGAAGGCCGGAATCCATGTAGAGTCTGGCCATGGACCGGCGATTACCTTGCACCTACATACTTGCCAGCCGCCGAAGACGCACGTTGTACGTTGGCGTTACCAGCAACCTGATCCAACGCATATGGCAGCATAAAAACGACGTCACAGTCGGCTTTACAAACCGATATGACGTCCATCTGCTGGTCTGGTTTGAACGTCATGAAACGATGGAATCCGCCATTCTTCGAGAAAAAACGATCAAGGGCTGGAAACGAGACTGGAAAGTCCGGCTGATCGAAGAGGAGAATCCTCATTGGATCGACTTGTACCCCGCATTGATATAGATGGATTCCGGCCTTCGCCGGAATGACGGTGAGGTACTACGAAACTTCCCCGGACAGCAGTGGGCCTTCGCTGGAATGAAGGTGAGGTGCTACGAAACATGCTCTAAGCGTGTTTCACTCCGTGCGAATCGCGACCACGGGCGGCACCTTGGCGGCATATCGCGCCGGCCCCCACACGGCCACCTGACCGAGCAGCCACAGCAACAGCGCACCAAGTGGCAGTACGTAAGGAGGCATGCGTGGCAACTCATAGACATGCATCAGGCCGAGATTCGCCAAGAACGCAAGCAACACCCCGAGTACGATGCCGCCGCCGACAATCAGGAAATTCTCGGCGTGGAAATAGCGCAGAATGTCGCCCGTTGTTGCGCCGAGCGAACGGCGGATGCCGATCTGTTTGCGCCGCTGGCTGACCCAGAAACTGCTCAACCCCACGATACCGCCCGCGGTAGCCATCAGCAGCAATCCGCTGAGGATGCTCATCAGCAACGCCACGCTGCGATCGGTCGCATAATCGCGTTCGCGCGCCTGGAGCAAGGTAATAACGCCTTCTTTCGGATCGATAAGGCGGACCGCGCCGCGTTCTTGTAGCGCTTTCAGTGCTGCGGCGATCACGGGTTTCATGGCGGTGGCGTCGGTACGCACCAGATACACGACACCCTCGGGATCGAGATAACGTGCGGGAATCAGCACGCTATCCTCGTCGATGGATCGTACCGAGCTGTCAGCATATGAACCTTGCAGGCTGGCGAGGATGCCGATGATGGTGGCAGGCCCAGCGGGCAGGTAAACCGTTCTGCCCAGGGCCGAACCATCGGGAAACAACTTGTTGGCAGCGCTGCGCGTGATGATGATGCCCGGCGGAGACATCTTGTCGTAGGGGCCGATGGCGGTGATTTCCTCGGGACGAAAGTTGCGCCCGGCAGCTAGCGAAATGCCAAGCGTATCGATCGCATGCTCGTCGGCAGCGTAGGCGATGGAAAGTTTCGGGCGTGTCTTCTGGTCCGGTTTGAGTTTCAGTCCCAGCGGTATTCCGCCGCCGCCTTCCAGCGGATAAGCCTCGCTGGAAAACGCGTCGCGCACGCCCGGCACCTGGCGCAGGGCAGCGAGGTCAGTGCGAATATTGGTGTCGATCTGGGCGGCGTTCTGACCATTCTTCCACTCGTTGCGGATGATGAATATATGAGCTTCATCCGTGCCAGTGGGGCGAGACAAATGGATAAAGCGCGTTGCCACGATAAAGAGTGCGTTGGAGGCCACCGCCAGCGTCAACGCCACCTGCAGCACGATGAGCACGGTAGCTACCTTGTGTCGGCCCAGCGCAGCGACGATCGGGCGCAGCTGCATCCATGTCCTGATGAGTGCCATGACGGTAACCTCAACTATTGATCTTGATTTGCCAGGCAGGCTGGATTTTCGCCGCGCGCCAGGTCGGGTACAGGGCGGAAATCACTGTGGCGGCCATCGCAAGCAGCACGGTCAGTACGATCAGCGAGGCGTCGGCGTGCACGATACGCGCAATGCTCGGCTCAAAAAGCGCCCCGGCGCCACGCAGGCCGAGCAGCGTCAGCGCCACGCCGAGTATGCCGCCGACGCAACCCAAGGCGGCCCCCTCGATCAGGAGTTGCCGGTAGACGGCGGCTCGCGAAGCCCCCAGCGCTCGGCGTATACCGATTTCCGGTGCGCGCCGCATGAATCGGGCAAGCATGAGCCCGACGACGTTGACCATCACAATCAGCAAAAAGCTGGCAGACACCAACATGGACAAGTTGGATGCCTTGGGCGTGACGTGTTCGTGCGCCATCCACGCCATCAAGTTGCGCAGTCGTATATTGGGAGCCCATGAAAAGCGACCGTTGCGTCGCTGTTCCTCGGCATAATTGCGCAGGAATTCACGGTAACGCTCTACGTCGCTTGGCGTCACAAGCTCCACCCAGGCATCGATCCATACACATTCGCTGCGCAGGTATTTATCCCAGTCGGAAATGCCAAGGTCCGTGGAATACGAAGGGCAGAGATCGTATTTGGTGCCCTTCTTCATATCGATCGCACGGGTGAACGGTATATAGATATCCCCCGTGTCACTGAAGATTCCCGGGATATCAAGGCTGGCGATATCAAAGAAGCGAGGCTTCGGGTTCCAGTCGTCCAGCACGCCGCCGATGCGAAAAATCTTCCCATCCAGCCGGATCTCCAGCCCAACGCTGTTTTGTCCGCCAAACAGCTTGTCGTTCAAGCGCCGGCTGATGACTACCACGCTGGCGTGCTGTGTATCGTCAGTCGGCGTCCACCCGCCGCCAAAACGAAAAGGCACATCGAACATGGGAAAAAAATCGGCGGTTACCGCATCGCCACTGAGCGGCATGGCCGGAATCAATCGATTATCCGATTCCATTTGCCATGTTGCGGGATAGAGCAGTGTTTGCCGGCTTGCCTTCCGCGCCTGGTACAGCGCGATCGCATCCGTATAGCTCAACACCGGAGATGGCTCGCTCCCGTTCCAGTTGATGGTGGGGCCAAAACTGTCGATCTGCGGCACGTAAAGCCGGGAAGACTTGGCGGGGATGGGGTCGCTCGTTGTGGCACGGAACACGGCATAGGACACCATGCAGGCCGACACGCCGAAAGCCAGCAGTGCGATCACCAGCGCCGTCAAAGCCTTGCTTCGTGCGCTGCTTCGCCATGCCAATGCAACGTAATACCCCCACATAAGGCCCCCTGAGGCGTCATCCGGTGATCGGGAATCGCTTGGTCTGTCGGCCCGAACAATACCTAATAACGCTTTCGATCGGCCATAAAAATTATCGATGCATGTTGGCGCTTACACCGGCACCCCGGGAATTGGCGTCACGGATTTGGCCCGTATGAGTGCGAATGGCATAAGTGATGGCTCATACGGTGCTAGGTCACGTTGACGCTGCCCGCAAATCCGCCAGCTCCTTGCGCAGCGCTGCGTTTTCTTCTTGGAGCTCGGCCACCTGCCTGCGCAACTGCGTCAGTTCATCTACGGCTTCATCGACGTCTGTCTCTAGCGGAGGCGTGACCGGCTCCTTGGCCGCCACTTCCCGCGGTTTGCGCTTGGCATCGCGCACTCGCTTGGCGACTTCCTTCAATTCCTTGCTGCCCGCCAAGGCGGCCTCTCTCTGTTCCTCTTCCGGCAGGCTCGACACCGTTGCCGCGGCATTGATGGAGATCTTGCCCGAGCGTACGGCCGCAATGACCTCAGGCGCTGCCTGTTTCTGGATCTTTTCGATCAGGGCCACTTGATTGCCACTGAGCTTGGCTTCGCGCGCGAGCGCCTCGCGGCTGGGTGGCCGCTCAGCGGGGGCTGTGGCCGGGGCGGGGGATGTATCGGCGGCGTCTGCCTCGCTCTCGTGCTCGGTGATGGGTACAGGGCCTGTCGGGGTTTGGGTGGCCGATCGTTGCGCGAGAATCTCGCGCTTGCGCAGCGCCAGAATGCCACGCTGGAAATCCGACACACTGCGTCGGCCTAGGTGCTGGTCGATCATCCATAGGTGTACGTCCTCGATCGACTGGAAGCGGGGGTTTTGCACCGTCTGAAATGGCAGGCCGTGCTTCTGGCAAATGCCATAGCGATTGTGGCCATCGACCAACACGCTACCCCACAACACCAGGGCATCGCGGCAGCCTTCTGCAAGAAGGCTGCGCTCCAGCGACTCGTGTTCCTCCGGCGTCAGAGGATCAATGTAAGCCTTGAGTTCTTCGTTGACGACGATGTCCAAGTCCGCTTCGCCCGGTATCAGAAGAAAAGGGCGCGCATTGTAGTGTGCTTGACTGGGATGGGAATACCGCCCCGGCGAGCGGGGAGGCTCGGCGCCCATCAGGAAATGCCTGCTCGTTTACTGCAACGGCTTACTTCGCACTCCAAGCCAATTCTCATTACCTAGACCGTCAAGCACATCATCAAGCTGTACGTTGACGGCCTGAAAGATAAAGAAAAGCTCCGCGCGGCCAATCGTTATCGTGGCGTCGCAGTCCTCAGCATGTTCTTCGTTGTAGGTGATGTGTGCCATCAAATCCAGCATGTCTTGAAGACGTTTGAGGGTTTCGTAGCCGTCTCGGGACAATAGATAGAGTTGCGGTCCGCAGCGGCCGCCTTGCATGTCTTCCATTTGTGTTCTCCGCACGCTTAGGTCACGCCGCGTATTGCACGCGGCGTGAAGGGCTTCAGGAAAAATCCTGCCTGTTTTGTCGGAATCAGCTGCTTCCGTTTCGACAAGTGCCCACTTCGGCTCGACGTCGCGCAGCCTGCGCGGCGGAGAAGTAGGGGAAATGCACCAAGGTGGGAGCACGAAAGTGTGCCGGTGCCGTATGATCGAGGATAACCATGGTCAACTCTCCTTTAGTTGGTTGTGGCCAGCGGATCGTTTGGGTTGCAGCCCAGGCGATCCGCGCTACTTCTCTCATGTCGGGCGTGTCGTAGTCATCGTTTCGGATGGGCACGCCCGACAGCCGCACCTTCGCATGAAATGCATCTCGGCATCTGTCGGGCTCGAATGATTCGCTGTGTTAGCGAATGCCTACTTGATACAGAGATTGGATGACGTCGATAAGTGCAGATGCTTATTCGCTTCGCTGCTGAGAATGGGGCGATGCCGCGGCCAGGTCAGCCGTCTATCAGTTCATCGGCGAACCCTGGGTGTCTGAATCACAGTCTCGAATGTATAAGAGCTCCCCAACTTGGGGAAATTGCGCTTTAAGGTCCGGAGCGATTTTTGAAACCAGCCAATCTTTCCAAAATCTTGCTGTCCTCGCCCCAAACAGCCGAATGCGCAATTCAGCGCCAGCTTCTTCTACTTCAGGGATGGCAAGGAATTCATCGCTATAACTGAGCACCTCATCTCTCTTTGTCGCCAAATTTGGACCTGACGCCCAAGTACGAGTCCACGTTTTATTTCGACTTATCCAATCATCGTTGAACCATGATTGGATACGGGCAGCAATGTCCGGCGTGGAATCATCCAGGTGGATTCGAAGCCCAACTTCCACGCAAAACGAACCATCGTGCTTGCGAGTAGGAAATTTTGGATGAGTCATCACGGCACCAGTTGAAAGGTTGCGTTTTGATTTCGCGAATTGATAGTGGTCTCCAGGAGCCGCCAGGGAGGGACGAGTGCCGTTGCATGTGTTATGAAAACGGCTGCTACACAGTTCGCGTGACAGCGGCAGCGAAGTGATGAGTAGGATTGCCATCGACCGTGAAGCTCATCTTTTGCTATTGGACTTACTTTTTAATAAAGGTCGCGTCAACGTGGCCCAAATCATTACGCCATACAAGACTCCTCCTATCGCGCATCCACCTATGAGCTGAAAACAGCGTGCTGCCGTCAAAATTCCTTGCTTTTGACTCAGGTAGGCAAACATAAGAAAAAGCGGAAGCCCTACAAAAATCTCGCCCACTGCGATGTTTCCTACCAGGGTTCTGGCGGCCCAAGTGGCGGGTCCCGACTTTATGACGCGCCTTAGTTTGCTCATCAGGATTACCTTGCCTTGCTCACGACTATGGGTTTGACGTTTGATTCGGCCAGTACTGTTGACCCAAAGATGCATCATACGTAGGAATAGGAGGGTCCCGATGCTGCCCGCGCTCCTTATTCAACTTGTTGATGTGTCTTAAAGTTCACGCACACTGATGCGATGCTTGGCGACGCAGGCTTGCAGTTGCGCCAACAATTCGTTCATTTCGCCAGGCCGCTCTTGAAAAATAATCAATCGTGAAAATACCGGGGCATCCTTTGAGCCCCTTAGTGCAAAAGAACGCACCTTACGGCCGGTCTCGAGGTTGGTGGATCTTGTAATGGTCAGATGCGCAACGTCAGCCCATTGCAAACTTTGCCAAGTCCATCGCTGCACTCTGCGAGTGATTCCCCTGTTTGAAATGCACACGTCAGCCAGACTATGGAAAAGGAGCCACGTTGCAAGTAGAGCGAAGGCTATCCCTATAGCCAGAATAATCAAGCCATCTTGCCACCCAGTCCGTCGGCTGGCCACCATTGCCAGGACGGCGGTCAGCATCACAATGAACGGCAGCCAAAAAAATGGCATGGAGCGCCATTTATATCGGTAAACAATCTCAAACTGGCCAGCTTCGTTGATCATTGTATTCATGGGCAGTTGAGGGGCGGGATCGTCGGCGAAAGCGATAGTTGACCAGGAGATACTTGGATTGGAAAGCTTTCAGCAGTAAACGTTATTGTTCAAGCCAATCCCAACGCCAGGCATGGTCGAGAAAAAAAGGAGCGTAGTAAGCAAGGATTTTTGACTACTTTCGCTCCCGTTTTTCCGAAGATAGACGATTTACCTCTTCGACTTTCTATCCATTGCTGGCTTGGCAACCGTTATCCAAATGCAGACTCCCAATACGACAGATCCTAGAGCTGCAAGCAAAAAAAGGTAGGCGACGCGATCAGGTGACAGTATTCCTTGCACATAACTCTTGTAGGAGAAGACAAAAAATATTGGAAGACCAAATACAATTCCAGAAAGAACCATATTGCCCAACGGGGACCTGCTCAACCATGTCAACTGCTTCGATCTAACAATCTGCCTTAACGTGATCATATTGATGACATTATTTAAGATGAAGTTGCTGGTATACGCATATGGAAAGAGTGTGGTCAGATAGGCAAAACTTATTCAATCCGACAAGGCTTCCTCTATATCTTCGAAGGGAGCGTCCCTATCTATAGGCATGACTTTGGCCAGCTCCTTTTGTCGCAATAGACCTGCGTCCTTATAGCGCCAAAATCGCATATATAAGTTCCTTTTGTCTTTTAGTCCGGCAGTAATAAGCATGCCACATTTTATTGAAAGCACAACGAAAACTGGCAACGAAAAAATATATAGATATTTCCTTATTTTTCGGTATCTAAGCCTTGCTAATAGCATCGCAGAAGGAATGTGCCCTGCCTTCGCTGCTTTCTCTAACATTTTTCGGGCCATCGGATGGTCTTGAAAAACATCTAATCGTGCAATCATAAACGCCCCCATAAATGGGGAAATTTTGTTTGCTTTTGCAAAATAGCGCATGCCAAGTCTCGTATCGCGCGCCAATCTCTTCCCCTGAAACACCGCTTCACCTGCAGCAACAAGGACCTCTGGGTCAGTCGACCGCATGCCGAAATTCAAAAAGAATTCGTATTCGGAGTTCAATCCTTTGCGCTGTGCAATTGATGGGAATTTATGGATAAGCATGGCTGCAGCAATGGCTTCTTTAGGATCCCCCGCCCGCGCAGAAGCGACCTTATCCAAAAGTAGGATGGTGTTACTTTCTTCTGATTTGATCGTGGACATGTATTCTGAGTGCCTGGCACCGCCAGCGGTGTGGTTGCGAGAGTCGTTGGAGCTAGATGGTTCGGCGGAGCAGGGGAAAGCGGAGGTGGTTAAAGCTACTTAACTATTCCCGCCCGATTTTCAAATCCTGCCCTATTTCACAGACGAAGCGAACATCAATAGCCCTTTTCCTTGACTCGTGTCGCTATCATCGAAATCCTCTAGCCCTTCGCATCGGCTCGATAAACACAACCCACATAATAACCGCAAATGCTATCCCAGCAGCGATGCATATAGCAGCGACGATGAGCGCTATATGCAATGTAAACGGACCCCGTTTAGGCTGCTCTACGCAAAAAAACAAAAAAAATGGCAAAGATAAAAAAAGTTGAGACGTCCACATCGCGTAAACGAAGCTGGACCACTTTGTAGCCATACGCTTAGGGTCTATAAGTTTCAGACTCATGGCATCACCCCACTCCAAATGCAGTAGAAATTTGTCCCTTGGAGATGGAATAGTAGTGCCGTGGCCAAGATACAGCACCACTACCGCCTTGACTGTTAGAGCTTGGGTTATTGGTTTGAGGTGGTACATCAGACGTGACATTGCCTATAGCTCCAAGGCCGCCAACGACGCTAGTGAAAGCGGGGCGTCGGTGCTTGGGTGAGGCGTCTTTCAAAAGGCTACTAAGTTTTTGGCTTGTTCCGTACAACAATAACGGAATATCTACGAGGTAAAAAGCCGAAATACTTGATCCTTTCAAGATACTTAATAACCCTAGGGAGGATGCGATCTTTTTCCTCTTCATTCAGTTCATGCACCTCATAATGTTCTCCTCTGGAGCAAGGTAAATAAAGCCTCCAGGCTCGATCGACGAGTTCTACATGAAAACGATATACGTCAGTATCGTCCACATACTTGATGCCCTCATTGCGAGCGACAAGACGTATGGCATAGCGATTATCGCTCATCTATCAGGACCATCGGACGACGATTGAGCATGATTCATTTCGAACGTCGACCTCTGAGCTTATTTCACCCCATGGATATCGATAAATTGTGCAGTGCGATTTCACTTCGTTAGGCGGTCCGAGCTCATTCGAAAGAAATTTATCATGACTTTTTCGGACAACTTCAAGATTTTGCTCAAGCTCATGGCTGATCGAAAAACTTACGACCTTGAGACTTTGATCATTAAATTTGAACAACAAAGTAATTCTCTTTCCGTCCAAAAATAGCGGTGAAGCTTGCTTAAGAAGCCAGCCATTTTGCATGTCGAAATCACGAATAAAGGTGACTCCATGCTTTTCGAGATCTACAGCTGACATATCAGCCATCGCGACTATGTGAGCACCAATACGGACAAGGCCGTGGGAGATATCGAAACGAACGGGCATGGTTGAGGTCATGTGACAGGCAATGTCTTAAGCGAATTCGCTAGTGCCTCGAAGCGCTTCATATAAAAACCTTTATTGTCCTTCGTCATCATGCCTGTGTGGAACGAAACAAGATCTTCATAGTTTGGCCTTTCAACAAGTTTGGCTACAATGATCCCAGTAGAGCAGCGAAACCAAGCAGGGCCACCCCGAACATATGACACCTTCACTGATGGTTTTTCGTTAATTGCAGCATCAATACTTTTAAGTGTTGCCTAGCGATCGAAGTACGGAGCTGCGGCCTCTACATATAAATTAAGCAATTCATTTGCTACTTCGTCCAATTGTGACAATGATTCGAGGATATACTCGTAGGCGCGATTCGTTCCGACAACAATGGCTTCAACGGACGCTCCGACGGTGCTCGTATCCTTTTGATATTTCTGTTCGAAGCCGGAAGTTTGGTGGAAAATGTTTTCCACTCGTTCATGACGTACCCCAACATGTGGTCGAACACGCCAGCCGGAATTATGTTCTAAGAAAACGAGCTGAAAAACATCTGTTCTTCCTTCATGCTCTCGTATGTAAGCATCTTTACGCGGGTGCGCCTTGAATCCTTTCTCCCTCATCAAGGGAGAAAGAGCTTTGTGCAAAGCTTCTTTTAGCTTTTTTCTGTTATCCGAGCGCATGTATCTATCTTAATATGAAAACAGTGGGTGGACCTACGACGTTCACTGGTGTAGGTGGAATCACTGTGCCTGCGGCAAAAGCCGAGGGCGATTTTCTAGGTTTCCAAAGCCACTGGGTCCCGGCTTTCTCCGGGACGACGAATATTGAATTAATCTGAGGTGTGTTCAGTTCGGGCTTTAGCGGTGCACCGCTAAAGCCGCAGCTACCAGCTGCTCAACTCCAGCGCGGATAGCAGGCATGCCGAGTCCACCAAAACGCAGCAGTAAACCATCGCCATCGGCAGGTTCATGCCGATAAGAACTCAATAAATGAAGTGCCAGTCCGCTGGCCTCTGCCGTACGTTGCACTTCGTGCGCATCCGGGTGGCGCAACAGGATTTGCACGCCTGCCGTGCCTTCTTCCCAGGTCCAGCCGTGGTCGGCCAGTGGCCTCAGGCCTTCCGTCAGGATGGCGGCTTTCTCGGCATACACGTTGCGCATATGCCGTACATGGGTGGAAAAATGGCCTTCATCCATGAATCGGCTCATGGCCAGTTGAATCAATGGGGCACTGAAAGCATCGAGCTGGGTGCGGATGTTGGCGAGCTGTTCGACCATGGCTTCCGGTACCACGGCAAAGGCGAGTCTCAGCGATACGAACATGGATTTGCTGAGTGTGCCGAGATAAAGCACGCGTGCATGACGATCAAGCGCATGCAGTGGTGTTGCCGGTTGGCGCGCGTGGCCGAACTCGCCGTCATAGTCGTCTTCCAATATCCAGGCATCGTGTTTCTGCGCCCATTCCAATAGCGCGATACGGCGCTGCATGCTCATGGTGAAGCCGCTGGGGAACTGGTGCGATGGTGTTACGCACGCCAGTCGAGCATGCGATGCGCGTCGCAGCCCTTCTTCGACCTGCAAGCCATGTTGATCGACAGGTACAGGTACAACGGTGGTCTCAGCAAGTTCCAGTGCGGCGCGCGCACCGGGATAGCCGGGATCTTCCACCCATGCGGCATCACCTGGGTTCGTAAGCAGCAGCGCCAGCAGGTACGTGGCTTGCTGAATGCTGTTGAAGATGATCACCTGATCCGGTACGCAGCGAATCCCGCGCAGTTGCGCAAGATGGTGTGCGAGCGAGCGGCGCAGCGCCGGAACACCGCGCGCGTCGGTGAAGTTCATGTCGGCGCGCCGCAGGTCACGCACTGCGCGCGCCTGGATGCGTTGCCATATCTGCCAGGGAAACGCCGTCGTGTCCGCCACGCCAGCGTTGAAAGGCTTGAACTCGCGCATGATGCGGCAGGCGAGGTTGCCTGCAAGCTTGCGCCCGCGTGTCGACACGGATGACACGTGCTGCACGGCTTCCTCATGCCGGGCTGGATCTGTTCGCTTCGTTGCGCGTTGGGCAATGAATGTGCCGCGCCCAATGACGCGCTCCAGCAGACCTTCCTCTACCAGCTGGCTATACACCTCCTCCATCAAACCACGTGACACGCCATAGTCGGTCGCCGCCTTGCGGCTGGATGGCATGTGCTCGCCGGCTGCAAGCGTTCCTTGCAGCACGGCATCGCGCAGGGCCAGGTAGACATCGGCGCGTCGTGGACGGTTGCCGGCTACTGGCGGCAGCAATACACCTCGGGAGCTGCGTGGCATAAGTCCCCTGATATCGGTCCGATTTAGCCGTTCAATACGGTACTGGAATGCGGTTCACGCCACAGTAGCATGGCATCGATTCTCTACTCCCACGAGGTGCCGAATGTCTTTCAAAACGTCTGCTGCATGCACGCTGGCTTTGGTAGTGATGTGCGGTGCGATTGTTGCCCTGCAACCGCTTCGGGCGAGTGCCGACACGTCTGCAGCGCATGATGGGCAGCACGATTTCGACTTCCATCTGGGTACCTGGAAAAGCGATATCTCAAAGCTCCAGCATCCGCTGACAGGCTCCACGACGTGGATTGCGTGCCAAGGCAAGATTGTGGCGCGCAAGATTTGGGATGGACGTGCCCAAATGGAAGAGCTGGAAGCCGATTGCCCGGCGGGTCACATGGAGGACATGCTGGTTTTTCTCTACAACCCAGACACGCATCAGTGGAGCCTCAACGCGGCAGCCGTCGGTGACGGTGTCATCGGCAAGCCCATGTTCGGTGAATTCAAGAACGGACTCGGCGAGTTTTATGACCAGGAGACCTACAAGGGCCGAACCATCCTGGTTCGACAGGTCTGGTCGGACATCACGCCGACGTCACATCATTTTGAACAAGCGTTCTCGGATGACGGCGGCAAGACGTGGGAGCCCAATTTCAGGGCAACGCTTACACGGATGCAGTGAGCGCGTGACGGTCGTCGAGTGGCCCAGTGGTGTCACTGGGCCTTGCGGGATGCGTGTCAAAGGAAATGGGGCTGATCACTTGCTGTATGCGTTAGCAACTTGTCCGACCAGCTTCGCCCAATCCATATCGCTATTTAAAGCAAACGCCCCCAAAAAAAGACCAGCGAAGAAACCTTCGCTGGTTCACCTCTAGGGTGAATTACCGGGGAACTCGTAACGGCAGGGACTGCCATGCACGGGGAGTCGTTTGATGGCGCTCCCCATGCATGGTCGTCGGGTTACTGCACCAGCGTCATGGCCATGATCTGTACATGGGCATTGTTCGGCAGCTGGATGCTCTGAACCGTCTTGGTATGGTCCAGATTGAATCGGTAGTTATAGAGATAGGAAGCGCTGCTGTTGCGGCCACCGACGGGTAGTTTGGCGGCCTGCAATTCACCGGCATAGCTCTGTGGACTGAGCCAGTCGCTGAGGCTTTGCGTAAAGGTCGACTTGGTGCCATCGGTGTACGTGACCGTGAAGGTTTGCGAGGTCTGGTGACCGTTCACGGCGGCCGCCAGCAACTGCAGGCCGGAGAACTGGCCGGATGGCAGGTTGATCGTCTGTCCTGATGCGCTTACGGCATTGGCAGCATTGGCCTTGCCGAAGCGATACAGCACATCATTGAACTCCAGCGATGATCCCAGCAGCTGCGCCGGATAGGCATCGCCTTTGCCATCGGCGCCGCCGGCGGCAGCGGAGGTGGTTCCACCGTTGCTGATGGCACTCTTGTTGAAAGACGATGCAAGACTGACCTGCGTGGCATTCGTGGCCGGATTGCTTAATGCATAAGACAATACTGCCACGTTGCGGTTGCTCGGCAGCAGCACGCTCTTGACGGTCTTGGTGCTGTCGATCGAGAACGAGTAGCCGTACAAGTAGAACGTCCGGTTGTCCTTGCTGCCGCTGCTGCTGTCGCGATACGCCATCGTGACGGCCTCGGATTCGCCAGGGTAGCTTTGCGGCGTGAACCAATCGCTCAGGCTTTGACTGATGACCGTGCTGCTGCCGTCGGTGTAGTTGACCGTGAAGGTCTGCGACGGCTGGTTGCCATTGAGGCCGGTCGCAAGGATGTTGAGTTCGCTGTACTGGCCTTGCGTAAGATTGATGGTGCCACTGCTATAGGCATTGGTGGTGTTGGCGGCACCAAAGCTGAAAGTATTGCCATTCCAGCTCTTCGAGCTGCCGAGCAGGTTGGACGAGTAGGCGTAACCGTCGCCATCCAGGCCACCCGTGGTGAACGTCGTGCCATCGCTGTAGATGCCATACACGCTAGGCCCTGTGGTGCTCGTTCCACCCAGTCCAGCATTGATGGCGCTGGCGTATGCGGCCGTTTCGTTCTGGCCGTTGTAAGTCTTGCCGGCAATGTCGTCATACAACCACAGGAAGGCGCCAGTAATGCCGCACTGCGAATGCCAGCTGCTTATGGCACTTTGCGCTTGCGGGGGCGTGTCGTCGGCATCCCACACGCCGGGATAAACCGGCACGCTGCCGAAATTCCAGCCGGAGCAAGGACTGTTGCCTGAGCCACCGGAATAGGTTTGCAGATGTACCCCGTCGACCGTGCCGGGACTTTGGCTATTGATCTGCGAGACCACGGACGTCCAATAGGAAGCGTTGGTGTACGGATCCACTTCCACGTGGTAGCCAAGGCTGCCGAGCATGACGGCGAAGGCAACGGTCGACGCCGAGTCGTAGCTGTTCTCGTCATCGAAGTCGACGGCGTCGACGGAGGGCAGGGCCTGTTTAAGCGCCTGGAAATCCTTGTAGAGGATGCTGCTTGGACCGGTTCCTTGCGCGTTGACCAAGGCCTTGATGTCTTGCCAGTCACCGACGTTCGACGAGCCGACGCTGAAAGTGATGCGCTTGGGTGTTCCTTGTTTCATGGTGACGAGGTCGGCAGCGAACGACGGCCAGGTGTTGTTGCCGACGTAGGTGCCACCGGATGTCAGCGGGAATTCGCCATTGAAGTTCAGGTCGCCGGCGGAATTGACCTCGACACTCCAGACCACGACTTCGGTGAAGCCGGAGTTTTCGATCTCCGAGATGTTGCTGGCCACGTGCTTGTACATCGGGCCGCCGCCGAAGATGCCGGTATAGCCCGTGCTTTGGGCGTTCGCGCTGCCGCATGCAAATGCAAGCGCCGAAGCCAAAAGCAGCAACGCCGGTTTGCGACGCCACGGCGAATGCTGAGCCTTCGTATGTTTCATGGACATGTGTCTCCTCTGCCTTTCGGCGTGTTAGCTGTTGTCGAGTGCCACGCAGTTTTCTGCGGGCACAAATCCACCTGCGGGCGATGGCTGCTGCCACGCCCCTTCAGCACTGCTTTTCAGAGATACACAAACGGGTCCAACTACTAATGCTGTTGCAAGCGAGATGACCGCCTCGCCATGCCTCCCCCAGAGTCTTTACGGATGCCGATTTTTGAATCGCTCCGAATGCTCGTGACAACGTGAGTCAAATGTCGCGAGTGGGCTAATCAATAAGCCAGTCATTAGCGTCTGTCAACAGAAATTTGCATCGATCCAAATTTAGATTTTCTAAATATATCTGATTGATAGATATGAAATTATTGTGATGATGGTGCTGCGTGACAGCAAAATAATTGAATCGATCTAATTGCCATCGGATTTAATCGGTGCTGCATACGCAAAAATGCCTGGGGCATGTGCGTGGAACGCCTTTGATATGTGCGACGAAATGCGCCGTACTTAATGTCTGAGCTGGTGCTGTTTCAGAGCGACTCGTCATTCGGACAAAAGCCGGAATTCATATATGTAGGTTGGGGTGAAAACCCCAACATCGTGGCGTATGGGTGCGTGGCAATGTTGGGGTTTGCACCCTGAGATATCCCCACGTTTTTTGCGTTGTCCAAGCGAAAAAGTTGGAGTTCAGGTCACTGTTGTTTCAGAGCGAACCGTCATTCCGGCGAAGGCCGGAATCCATCGCCAGTGCGAAGCATGGATTCCGGCCTTCGCCGGAATGACGACTGGCTTCGAAACAAACTTCATGCAAACCCAGGACTTCTCCGGCATAACGGGCAAAAAACGTGGGGATATCTCAGGGTTTGCACCCCAACCTACGAGTCTGGCTTACATTTCGACCCATGGAAGCCCAAGCACCTGCCGCAACGGATTCAACAATCCGCCATGGCGCGGCGCACGCAGTGGTTCCCGCATCTTCGGTGCGTTTCGCGTTTTGTCATAGCGCATGGTGCGGGTGAGAAACAAGTCGAGGTTGTAGCCGTTGACTCTTACCTGGCCTATCGGCGGCTGGCTTAGTGAAATGCCGCAATCGTTTAATACTCTCTTCAAAAAGAAGCATCGCTAAAGCCTGCGAGGCACTAGCGACGCTTCCTTTTCGAGCATATCTTGAGAGAAGAAGTTACGGGACAGACGGTTGAGTAATAGTCCCCTCGGCTTCTATGAGCTCATGTAAATTAGCCCCGCCGCACTGCTGCGATCCTTCAAAATAACCATATAACTCAATAGTGTAAGTACCTGCCGGCAAGAGTATGCCAATGTTCCCCGACACCGGCAAATTGGTTATATATGTACCTCTGCTGGTGAATTGTATACTGGCCCCTGCCGGAATACTGTACGGTACGGCGGTCGTATTACTGAGGTAGATTTGTGAAACGATTACCTGACGAAGACCTCCTATGTTTTGAATACTCCAACTAAGTAGCCCGGATGACGTCGTATTTCCTCCTGGATAATAGTTATATTCACCTTCAGAAGCGGGTGGATACCCGCAGGACTGAGCGTAGGAAGCGCTGGATATACCTAAAAGTAAAAGACCAACGAACGAAACAAGGAATCTAGCGAGTGTAAATCTCATGATTTACTCCTATCCGTGTTGGGTAATGTCATTTTTCGCACTAAGCGAAGGCGGTGGCTTCACTGGTGCTTATGGCCGTAATAGGGTGGGAATGTCGCGGCCGATTTGATGAATAATGAAATAAAAATCTAATGTCAAGAAAAATTTGCATCGATTAAAATTTAAATTTTCTAAATGGTTTTATTGATGCAAAAAATTATTGTTACCTACAATGCTTGGAGTTGCGTGTGAAATATTTGGTTAGATTTGGCAAGTATGCGATATTTTCACCTATTTTATACATTCACGCTAAATAGATAAAATTTTAGGTGAGGAGCTGACATAAGAGGTCGCGGGGGAGGTGGTGATTTCATCCCCTTTTATTTGTTATTACCGTTTATCCATATTTCAATTGCCAACCAGCGAAAAGCCAAGCGCCTCGCGCAACGGGTTCAATAATTCGCCATAGCGTGGTGCACGCGCCGTATCGGCACGCAGCGGTTCCCGCACTTGCATGGCACTCGGTGTGCCGATGGCACGCTGCGTTTCATTGAAACGCAGGCATGCATCTTCGAATGGCAGGCCGCAGAAGGCGAGTAGTTCTCGAATGTGTGTCTCGGGATCTTTAACCAGATTCTCGTACACGTGCTGGTAAACGTGTGCGGGTTCTTTCTCCGCCCAATGATTCGCCGCCGCGTCGAAGCTGCGCCAGTACGACGCCAAATCGGAAAACGCGCGCGTATAGTCATTGCCGGGAAAGAACTGTCGATAACACGAGAAACAGGTTTCCAGCGCATCGCGCCGGCTGATGACGATGCGCGCACCCGGCAGCATCGCGCGAATCATGCCGATGTGCATCCAGTTGTTGGGCAGCTTGTCGGTAAATAGGGGACGGCGCTTGCGCCAGTGTGCAGTCCGTTCCAGATAACGTTGGCCCAATTGCCGCCAATCATCCGCGCCCATGTCTGCAAGCCATCGTGGATAAGGCTTTTTGTGCCGGTTCGATGCTTCGCCAATGATCGAGGGCAGGTCGGCCAGCTCTGCGGTACCTTCGACCTTGGAATGCGACGCGAGGATTTGTTCGATGAGGGTCGATCCGGAACGCGGCATACCGACGATGAAAATGACTTCTGATCCCAGTTCTTGCCCGGCATCGGCGGTGCATCTTGCAGCGTTGATGGACGCGACTGTTGCCTCAAATGCTGGCGCATTCCACGACCGGTGCCTTCGAGCGATGTCGTTCGCCTCGGCCAATGCCTGCATGGATTCGGCATAACGGCCTTGATCGTCGAATGATTTGGCCAAGGCGAAACCCATGGCAATGCGGTCGCCATCGGTAGCGTGCGGGTGCATGAATGCGCGCCGGATGGCATCGCTGTCGGCTGTGTCCATGCGCAAGGTTTTGATTTCCGCCAGACCCCACCATGCCATGCCAGCCCATGGTTGTTCGGCAAGCAGCTTTCGATATTCGGCGATGGCTTCGTCGCGGAGATTGTCCATGCGCAACAAGTCGGCAAGCTGCGCCCGTGCTGCCGTGTAGCCGGGTGCCAATGCCACGGCGCGCCGTAGTGCGTTACGCGCTTCATCGAAGCGTGCAGTACGAGTCAGAAACAAGCCGAGGTTGTACCAGGCCAAGACAAAGCCTGGTTGCAGTTCGCAGGCGTGGCGCAACCCATCGATTGCCAGATCGAGTTCGCCGGCTTCGGCAAGGAAGAGGGCAAAAGCGTTGTGGTACAGAGCTTCCTGCGGGCGTTGCTGCAAAGCGCGACGCATGTCGTGCAACGCCGCTTTGTGCTCGCCGCGCAGGCTCAGCAAGCTGGCACGCATGCGTAACACTTCGGGATGATCGGGATAGCGCGCTAAAACCGGAGCCAGTTGGCCGGCGCCCTGATCGGGGCGATTCATCTCCAGCGCCTGCGCCGTGGCAATCACTTGGTTTGCCGCAGCGGGATCCAGGCCTTGCAATAGCGGATTCAAATTCATCTCCGGAAGCACGGCATACACTTGCATGCAGTCTAGCAAGCCAAACAAAGATGCCTCCAAGCCTTGGCGGACATGGAGGCATCGATGTCAACTACAGCGTCACGCTATTAGTTGTATTGCCAGCGGAATACCAACTGTCCTGTGCGTCCTGCCTGGAACGTCTCCGGTTGCATGAAGTTGGCATTGAACTGCCCGTTGCCATTGGTTATCTGGTTGACGTACGACGTCACGGTCTGGTTATTGAAGAGGTTGAGCACCTTCAAATCCACCGAGAAGGCATTTTTGCCAATAGCCCAGTCGTAGCCAATATCCAGATCCACTTGCTTGGTGGACGGCAGGCGTGTGTAGCTGCCACGGGTGTACAGGATGCTGGATGACACCGGATTGCCGGCTACTGCATTCTGCAGCGTATTGCAGTAATAGGCGTTGGCATTGTTGAGCTGATTACTGCCCACTGCCAGGGTCCCGTTCGCCGGATAGGCGGAAAGGCAGTTAACCGGGCCACCTGCGTAGTACGTGAGGGCACCACCTACACGCAGTCCTCTCAACAGATTGTCCTGATGGACGAACTTGTAATAGCCAAACACCTTGAAGGTGGACGGGATATCGTCGGCCAGATTGCCAGCGGCACCCTGCAAGAAGCCTGGCGCTGACAACCCACCGTCATAGGCGGTTGCTCCGGTGTTGGCGACGCCCTGTGTGCCCTGCGCACCGGCATAGCTGGTGGTGCCATCGGTGTTGCCGAATTCATGGCGCCATGTGTACGACGCGCTTAGATAGTACGGCTCGTCGTCCGAATAGGCGTGGTCCATCGTCAGGCTCAGCTGGTAGATCCTGCGCTTGAGCGACGAGTAGCCGATGTAGCTGTTCGGGAACGTGAACATCGTGAGCGGGCTGTTGGGGCCGTTCAACTGCACGGGGATGGTGATGTCCTTGCCCGGAGTAATCAGATATTGGCCGAGCAACACTGCATTGGGATAGCCCTTGCTCTTGAGGTAGGCATACATCTGGCCTGGATTTCCAGCACTACCCGTATTGCTGTCGATATTCGGCAGCCCCGTCAGCTCGCTGGTGAACAGCGAAGCGCCGGCCACCCAGTTGTTGCCGAGCTTTTGCTGCGCGTAAACCTCGAATTGCTTCAGCTTTGCATTTTGTGCCGAGGTCGCAATGAACTGTCCGGCCGTCAAGTAGTGCAGTCCTGCACCGGCGGCACCTTGCACGGGACCGACTTGCGTCAGGCCGGTCGGCACGGAACCACCACCCACCCCGGAATAGATATAGGTGGTCTTGGTACTGATGTAACCCTGGCCCGGCGTACCACCGTAGGCGTTGAAGTAAAGCGGTATGCCCTCGGTGTACTCACCCGCGGTGGCGCCGATCTTCAGGCTTGAATCGCCATGGACGTCCCAGGCCACGCCAACGCGCGGCGTCGCATTCCCTTTACTGTACATCTTGGTATTGATGTTATCGGTCATGGCGTAATTGTCGTAACGCCCGCCGATATATGCCGTCCAGTTCTCGGCAAAGTGCCAGCTATCGGCCAGATAGAAGCCGTAGGTGGGCGAGCTGTTGTAGTAGATACGTGGTGCGTAGGCCAAGGTGACGTACGACGTTCCCGGCGCAAAGGGCTGACCGGTCGCGGGATTAATCGTCTGACCGTTGATGCTGCAAGCCTCGTTCGGACCCAGTGCCGTGCTGCAGTGGTTGTAGGTCCACGAGTTCGGATTTGGAATATTGGACTGCGCCATGGTGGGGCTGTATTGCTCCCCGCCGAAGGTGATTTCGTGGTTGTCAGTGACGTCCCAGGTGAAGTCGACGCGGGAACCCATCATGCGGTAGCGCAAGGAATAGAGGCTGCTCGCGCCGTTGGATACCGTCTGCGTGTTGTTCGAGTTATCAGGGTCAGCCACCTGCACATAGGGCACGTTTATGCCGTACTGCGGATACGAGAAGAAGTCCTGCTGCGATGTGCCCCACATCGCCGATACCGAGAAGTTGTCGGTGATCTGGCCGTGGTAGTTGGCGACCAGCATGCGATTGCGCCAGGCGTTGGCACCCGAATATTCCAGTGCGGGTGCCGCGCTGGAAGGATCGTATGGCGTCGACAACGGATACTGGGATTGCGAGAAGTTATTGAGCTGACGATCGAAGAAAATGTTGAGCGTGTGGCCGGTGGCAATATTCCAGGTGAAGTTGCCGAGAAGCTGCTTGTTCCGGCTTTCGTTGAGGTCCTTGTACTGACCATTGTAGGTGGTCGTTGGCGTGGCACCTTGCACGCCCTGGCCATAGTTGTTCGGCTGAATTTCGGCGAGCAGATAGAAGAATGCCTTGTCCTTGACGATCGGGCCTGACACCCAATAGTCCTGCAGCACGCTTGGCGACCAGTGGTTCAACTGATTGGCAGAGACCAGGCTGCCGTTGTAGTTGTAAATGTTCTTGCCGTTTTCATTGAAGAAACCGGTGGGTGGATTGAACTGCAAATCCACGCCGCCTTTGAATTCATTCGAACCTTGCTTGATCGTGCCGGAGACGACACCACCCAAGGCGCTGCCGTATTTGGCATCCATGCCGCCGTCAACGGTGGAGATGCTGGCAAAGGCTTCGTTCGGGATCTTGTCCGGCGCAGCACCTTGCTGCATGTCGGTCATGTTGAACTCGTTGATGAAGTACCGGTTCTCGGTACCCGACGCGCCATTGAACTGCGGCGATGCACCGTGCGCGCTCGTGATGCTGGTAACGTTCGCCTGCATGGAGGCGACGTTGAGAAGATCGGCGTTGACCAGCGGCAGTCGATTGATGTCGGTGGAGTTCCAGGTCTGGATTTGCTGGCTCGTGGTGACGTCGATCGCATTGACTGCCGGTTGCGAAGCAGTGACGGTAATCGAGCTCAGCTCCTTCGTGTTGCCGGCCGCCGCGGCACCCGCCGCAGCGCCGAAGATGGCGGGGCTGTTGGAACCGGCGACCACCACCACGTTGCGCTGGTCGACAACGTTGCCGTCGCGGATCAGTTTGACGACGTAATTGCCGGGCATCAGGCCCGTGACTGAGTAATGGCCATTGGCATCGGCATGCACGGTGCTGTCGTAGCCGGTTGCCGGGTTGATCACTTCCGCGGCAATGTCCTTGCCTGCCGGCAAATTGCCGTAGACACCGCCGGTAATGCCTTGCGCAAACAGCGAGCCGCTGGCCATGGCAGTGGCCCATAGGCCAATGCGTATGCTGGCGCGCAAGCTGCTGCCCAAACGAAACTGGTACTTGCTCATTCCTGCCTCCCCTACGTTTTGGTTATTTGCTGTAGTGCCCGCATTCGTGATGTTTTTCGGGACACAAAACCGCCCGTAAGCCACGGTTGTTTGCCATGGCTTTCCTGCACTGCTTTTCAGAGATATGTCGTCGACGTCCAACCACCGGGGCATGCCACAAGCGAGATCAGCGCCGCGCCACGCCTTACCTCAAACTCCCCTGGCATTGAACCTTTGATCGATCCAAGCCCTCGTGACAACGTTGGACTGGCCTGTCACGAGCGGGCCAATCATGGGGACACTGAAAACAGGATGTCAATAGGAATTTGCATCGATTCAAATCTGAATATCTCGTTGATGTGCAAGTAATTCGTCGACCTTCGATATTGCATGACAGCAAGGCAATTAGATCGATTCATATTTTTTATTGGGTTAGCGCGTGCTGCACCCGCAAAAAAGTCCGGTACGCCACGAATGGGCGAATGCCGCCGTGGCCGACTTGCCCTCTGGCGCAAAGGCGCCGGCATGACCGCCAGGACCACCCGTCACGAGCGAGTGCAGCGCGATGCGCGATGCCGCAGAACCTGTCGATTTGCACAAACCTGGTTCGTCGCACGGACAGGAGTGGGATCAGGCAGACCGACTTTCCGCGGCATCGCACTCCGTCACCCACTTTCAAGGAGATACAACGATGCGCTTTCTATCGATGGTACGGATCAACGAGAACTCGGGTTTGTTGCCAAGCCCGCAGCTGATGGCCGATATGGGCAAGCTGATGGAGGAACTGACCCGGGAAGGAAAACTGATTGACACCGCCGGACTCACGCCCACGGCGCAAGGTACGCGCGTCAGGCTGTCCGGCGGCAAATTGAGCGTGGCTGATGGTCCCTTCACCGAAGCCAAAGAGGTGATCGGTGGATATGCCTTGCTGGAAACGGCGTCTAAGGAAGAAGCCATCGAGCTCACCAAGCGCTTTCTGCGAGTGCATGGCGACGAATGGAACGTCGAATGCGAAGTGCGGCAGTTGATGACACCCGACGAAACCTGCGGGTAAGTAATGTCATGGGATGGCGGGAAGCCTTGTGGCAACACCCGTCATCCCAGTCTTGCGTTGCCGAAGAAAAACTTGCTTACGCCATACTGGCGAAAACTTGCAGTGTAATTTTTGTTTCAAAATTTAGACGTCTAAATGTGTAGTGCATCGCAGTACACGAATGCTTACCCGAAAGGGTGCGTAAAAAACTTCCTTTCCGCATTGCGGCGATCCTGAACAGCGCGGATGATTCGGCCACCTTCCCAGGGGTCACTCGGGACAGGTGCGTGGGCACAGGTTCTACGTAGGTTGGGGTGTAAACCCCAACGTCGAATGGTATGTCGGCATAAGTAGGTTGGGGTTCACACCTCAACCTACGCACTCGCTCGCGTGTGTCGGGCATCTGCATGTGCAAAGGGGACGACGGTGGGACTGAACACGTATTGGAAGTGGCTATTCGTGGTGCTGCTGGCCTCGCTGAGCGCCGGTTACGCAGCAGCCCAAGAGGTCGAACCGACGCTGCCCAGCTCGCAGCGACAGACGATCAATCTCGCTGCAGGCATTCCTCAGTACATCGGAAACGCAAGCGCGACGTCGAATGCACCGCAGAGCAACTGGTGGTTCGAGAACAGCAACAATTCGACCGCCTATTCAACGACGGGCTTCAACGAGAGCACCGATAGCACCGGCAATTGGATGCAAGTAGGCTTGCCCTACGACGCCAACGTCCCACGCACCTTCATCAACCAGACGTCCGGCGGCGGCCAAGGCTCGTTGACGGGCAACTTCAACTGGTACCGGCTGCACTTCAAGGTGGATCCGAAGTACGCAGGCCAGAAATTCCTGCTCAAACTTGAAGGTTCGCACACCGGTGTGCAGGTCTTTATCAACGGTACGCTGTTGCAGGGCGTCAGTGCGGTCGCTGCCGATTCGCAGGCGACGCACGTGGTGGGTTTCGTCCCGGTCATCGTCGACCTGACGCCGTACATCACCGCGGATGGCAAGACCGACAACGTCATCGCCATCGACGTGTCGCGTGGCGCTCCGTGGTATGAGCAACCCAACTTCTCCGGTGCGTTCCGCTTCGGCCAGGCGATGGCGGGCCTGTTCCGCAATGTGAAGCTGTACGTCACCAACCCGATTCACATTCCGCCGAACGTTTATTCGAATCAGAAGACCTGGGGTACCTACGTCGGCACGGTATCGGAGGTTCCCGCGGCACAAGGCACGGCGACGGCGGCTTCAGCTGTCGTCGACGTGCAAACCAATGTGGTGAACGAGACGTCGACGGCGCAGCAGGTGACGTTGACCACGCAAATCGTGGATGCCAAGGGCAACGTAGTGGTCACCGCGGCGCCGGTGACGCAGACCGTGCCGGCGATGACGGCCAGCACGTTCCCGTCCGGCGCCACGCCGATGTTCGATCAGAAGATCACGGTGCCCAATCCCACCTTGTGGTATCCGAACAACGCGACCTGCGGCACGCCGGCGGTGTTGTGCGGATCGCCGTATCTGTACAAGGTCTACCACATCGTCAGCGTCAACGGCGTCGTGGTCGATTCGACCGAGGACACGCTCGGCATTCGCACGATCACGTGGGATGCAAACTTCCCTTACTTCAACGGCCATGCCGTGTACATGTGGGGCGGCTCGGGCCGCTACGACTATCCGGGACTTGGTTCGTCGGTGCCTGACGAACAAGTGTGGCGCGACATGGCGCAACTGGCGGCGCAAGGCGGCAACGTCTATCGCCCTGGCCATTCGACCAGCAGCGCAGAGTTGGTGGCTGCCGCGGATGCCTACGGCATCATGATCGATCAGCCCAGCGGTGATGGCGAAGGCTACTGGAATGCCAGCTCCAATCCGACCGCGGACGATCAGCAGCTGAAGCAGGAACTGCATCGCGACATGATCATCCGCGATCGCAGCCATCCGTCCATTCTCGATTGGGAACGTGACAACGGCGGCATGAATACGACGCTTGCCGATGAGCTCGGAACCATCGAGACGACGTGGGACAACATCAATCCGCGCCAGAGCGCCGACCGTACCTTCAGTCCCTCGTTCGGCTACATCGATGAGTGCGACGGCGCTGGCTGCGAAGCCGGCAACAAGCAGCAGAACCCGAACAATCCGGCCTTTGGCGCCGAGTATTGGGACAACATGGGTACCGGCCGCGGCCTGGCTTACGACTATGAGCTGGCCTTTGCCGCACCGTATCTCGATGATTGGCGCAAGGGCAGGGCAGCCAATACCTTCGGCATGGCGCAGTGGTATTTCGCCGAATCGCCGGGTGAAGTGAGCCTGTGGGCGGAATATCAGAACCAGCCCAACATGGTGAACTTCGTGCGTTCGCTGGGTTATTCCGACACCGACGCCAATCGCTTCCCGCGCTTGCTCTACTACATCTATCAGGCCAACTGGATCCCCTATACCGTCCAGCCGGTGGTGCATCTGGCGCATCACTGGAACCGCGCGTACGAGTACACCGCAGGTACGCCGATTCAAGAGAATGCTTTCAGCAACTGCCCGTCGGTGCGCTTGCTGATCAATGGCAAGCCCAACGATCCGGTCACCGGCGCCTTGCTTGCGGACCAGGTGCCCAATCCGTGGAACATCAATTCCAGCGCAGATCTCTCGCAGAACAGCACGGTGATGCCGGGCCAGGTGCATTGGATGGTGAACTGGGCGGCTGGCACCGTCACCGCGCAATGCCTGGATGCAAACGGCAATCCGGTGGCGGGCGCGAGCGACACGCGCACGACGGCCGGTGCCGAAGCGAAGATCGTGCTCAGCGTCGTGCCTGACCTGACCAAGCCGGACGGTTCGAGTTTTCAGTGGACGGCCAATGGTTCGGATGCAGCCTTTGTGGTTGCCGAAGTGGAAGATGCCGACGGCAACATCGTGCCGACCGCAGCGGACAACGTGACGTTCGCCGTGACGGGGCCGGCCACCTATATGGGCGGCACGCAGCAGCTGGTGGCCGATCCGTCGTGGACCAGCTACTACCAGGACGCGTACTCGCAGGCCCACAGCACGGTAATTCAAGGTGTGCCGTATGCCTTCTTCCATTCGCCCGGCGATCCGGAACTGAACTTCGAAGGCGGCTTGCAGAAGATCGCGCTGCGCAGCACGTTTACAGCCGGCACCGTCACCGTGACGGCGACAGCGCCTGGGCTGGAAAGCGGCAGCGTGACGCTGAGTTCGGTGACACCGCCGGCTCCCGCGCAATCGCAGGCACCGGTCATCATTGTGCCGCCGGTGAATGAAGCAACGACATCGGGCTACCCGGCGACCTTCAGTGTGGTGGCTTCCGGTTCGGGCACGCTCAGCTATCAGTGGTCCGACGCGAGCGGCCCGATTGCCGGTGCCACCAGCGCGACGTACACCACGCCGGCAACGACGGCTGCCAACAACGGCGACACGTATACGGTGACGATCGGCAGCAGCTACGGCACGGTGACATCGACGCCGGTGACGCTCAGTGTCGATGCGCCCGCCAACGTGGTCATCACCACGCAACCGGCTGCACAAGCGGTCGTGGATGGTCAATCGGCCACGCTGTCGGTGGCGGTGACAGGTTCGCCTGCGATCACGTATCAGTGGTATCAGGTTGGCTCGGGTGCGATCGCCGGTGCCACCAGTGCGTCGTACACCACGCCGATCTTTACAGCGGCAGGAAGCACCACGTTCTATGTCGTGGTCACCAACGATCTTGGTTCGGTGCAATCCGCCAATGCGGTGGTGACGGTGGATGCAGCCACACCGGTGTCCTTCACCACGCAGCCGGCCAGCACCATCGTGCCGGTGAATGAGCCGGTGCAATTCACGGCCGTGGTGGCCGGGTCTGCACCGTTTAGCTACCAGTGGCAGTTCACGCCGCCGGGCGGCACCGCCACCATTCTTACCAGCGGCACGCAGCAGTCGAACACGCTCACGTATACGATCCCGGCCGTCAGCGTTGCGAATGTCGGTTCGTACGCGGTCACCGTGAACAATGCCGCCAGTGCGCCGGCTACCAGCAACGCGGCGAACATCACGCTTGCGCCGCCTGGCGTCAATCTGGCGCTGGATGCCGTTGCAACCGCCAGCAGTTCGCAGAATGCGTGCAACGATGGCACGACCAACCCGCCGTACTCGGGCACCAACTGCCTGGGTGCAGAGAATGCGGTCGACGGCAGTCTCTCAACGCGTTGGGGTTCGGCCACCGCCGGTGCACCGCCGACACCGGCTGTACCTGGCGTCGATCCCTCGTGGTTGCAGGTCGACCTGGGTTCGGTGCAGCCGTTCAATACGGTGGTGATCAACTGGGAGAACGCGTATGCGACTCAGTACCAGATCCTCTATAGCAACGATGGCAATGCTTGGCAGACGGCCTACAGCACCACCACCGGTGCGGGCGGCACGGAAACGCTCAGCTTCCCGACGGTAGCTGCGCGCTATGTCCGCCTCAACGGCACGCAGCGTGCAACGCAATACGGCTATTCGGTGTATGAGTTCCAGGTCTACAACGTGCCGCAATGCGGCGGCGCGTCGGAGCGCTACACCGTCAATGCATCCAACGCCAGCCTGGTGACGGACAACGTCACCGGCCTGACCTGGACCCGCACCGTGATGACGGATACCACGCCGGGTTCGCAGTTCACCGGCGTGAGTGCGCAGAACTATTGCGCGGGCATCAATATGCGTGTGCCCACGCAGTCGGAAGCGCACAGCATCAGCGGCGTCAACAATGCCACGTGCGCCTTCTCGGGCACCTGGAGCACGTGGACGTCGACGGTGGATCCGAACGATTCCAGCAAGACCGCCGTGGTGAACTTCGATGGCACCTCGGCTTACCAGGTCACCAACAACTATCCTGGTTCCACGCTGTGCACCTCCGGCACGGACGCGGGCGCTGCGCCCACCATTACGACGCAGCCCAGCAACCAGAGCGTTGCGCTGGGTCAGTCGGCAACCTTCAGCGTGGCGGCGACCGGTCTTGGTACCTTGAGTTACCAGTGGTCCAAGAACGGCACGGCCATCGCGGGCGCCACGTCGGCCAGCTACACGACGCCCGCCACGGCAGCGGCCGACAATGGCGCTGCCTTCAGCGTGGCTGTCGGTGACGTGTTCGGTTCGACCAACAGCAGCACTGCAACGCTCGCCGTGCAACAGAACAGCTGCACGGCCGCGCCGAGTGCACCGGGTACCTTGGTTGCAAACGCCAACAGCTCGGCTCAGGTGAGCTTGACGTGGGGTACCAGCACGGCGGGTAGCGCCTGCACGGTCAGCTACAACGTCTATCGCGGTACGGCTGCTGGGTTCACGCCTTCCAGCGCGAACCAGATCGCCACCACGGCCGGGACGACGTATTCGGATACGAGCGTGGCTGCGGCGGCGACGTATTACTACCTCGTGGAAGCCGGCGATGCGGCCGGTGCTTCTGCCGCCTCCAACACCGCGACGGCAACAACGCCCGTCTCCACCTGCACCACGAACTGCAGCAGTCCGGATGCGATTGCGATCAGTGCGGGTGGTCCTGGCGCCGGCAACTTCGCTGCCGATGAAGATTTCAACGGCGGTACGGCCTCGGGCAGCAATGCGACGATCAACATCAACGGCGTGACGAATCCTGCGCCGCAGTCGGTCTACCAGCATCAGCGCTTCGGCAACTTCACCTATACGCTGCCCGGCCTGACGGCGGGTACCAGCTACGTGGTGCGCCTGCACTTCGACGAGTTCTATTGGACGCAGGCAGGGCAGCGCGTGTTCAACGTGAGCATCAACGGCACGCAGGTGTTGACCAACTTCGATGTCCTCGCGGCAGCCGGTGGGCAGGACATCGCGATCGTCGAGCAGTTCTCGGCGACTGCGAATGCGCAAGGCCAGATCGTGATTCAGTTCGCCACGGTCAAGGACAATGCCGACGTCAGCGGCATCGAAGTCGAAAACGCGACGGCAACGAATACGCCGCCCAACGCACCGTCGAACCTGTCGGCAACGGTGGCGTCTTCCAGCCAGATCAACTTGAGCTGGACGGCCTCGCAGACCTCGGGCGTAACGTACTCGGTGTTCCGTAACGGCACGGCCGTGGCCCAGAACCTGACCACCAGCAGCTATAGCGACAGTGGCCTGACATCGTCGACCACGTACTCCTACACGGTGGTCGCGGTGGATTCGGTGGGTACGTCGATGTCCTCCAACACCGCCACCGCCACTACGTTCGATGTGGATTGCGTGTCGGGTTGCGGCTCGGATGTGCTGGCGATCAGCGCAGGTGGTGCTGCCTCGGGTGACTACGCTGCCGATGAGTACTTCAACGGTGGTGCGGCATCCGGCACGGGCTCGACGATCAATACCGCAGGCGTGACCAATCCTGCGCCGCAGTCGGTCTATCAGCACCAGCGTGTCGGCAACAACTTCACCTATACGTTGCCGGGTCTGACCGCAGGGGCGAGCTACATGGTACGCCTGCACTTCGCCGAGTTCTACTGGACCAAGGCAGGCCAGCGCGTGTTCAACGTGAGCATCAACGGTACGCAGGTGTTGAGCAACTTCGACATCGTCGCGACCGCGGGCGGCCAGGACATGGCGATCGTCGAGCCGTTCACGGCGACTGCGAATACGCAGGGCCAGATCGTGCTGCAGTTCACCACCGACACCGACAATGCCGAGATCAACGGCATCGAAGTGATCGCTCCGCCGCCCGGTTCGCCGAGCAGCGTTACCGCGACGGCCGTGTCCACCAGCCAGATCAACCTGAGCTGGACGGCCTCGGCGGCACCGGGTGTGGTGTACGACGTGTTCCGCAGTACGACGGCTGGTTTCACACCTTCCAGTGCCAATCAGATCGCGACGGTAAACGGCAGCAGCTATTCGGATACCGGCCTGGCCAACAACACGACGTACTACTACGTGGTCGAAGCTTCCAACGCGACGGGAACGTCGGCACCGGCTGCACAAGCCAGTGCGAGCACCTTGGCTATTCCGGCGGCACCGGCCAACCTGGCGGCAACGGTTGCCTCCTCCAGCGAGATCGACCTGAGCTGGACAGCCTCCGCAACGTCCGGCGTGACGTACACGGTGACGCGTAATGGCAGCGCCGTGGCGAGCGGCCTGACTGCGACCACGTACAGCGACACCGGCCTGACCGCTTCAACCACGTACACCTACGCCGTCGAGGCGGTGAACGCGGCCGGTACGTCGCCGGCTTCCGACAATGCCGTGGCGACGACATCGGCATCGGTCACGGTAACGACACCGGCCATCACCACATCGCCCACCAATCAATCGGTGACGATCGGGCGCACGGCCACGTTCTCGGTGGCGGCAAGCGGCAGCTCGCTGGCTTACCAGTGGTACAAGAACGGCACCGCCATCACGGGTGCCACCAGCGCGAGTTACACCACGCCGGGAACCACGTATGCGGACAACACCGCCAGCTTCACGGTGACGGTGACCAACGCTGCGGGCTCGGTGACATCGTCGGCGGCGACATTGAGCGTCAACCTGTCGCCCAGCTACACGGTCGTTCCGGGCTATATCGTCACGGACCTCAACAACAACACCAATGGTGCGTGGGCCGACAACCAGATCTATGTCGAGATTCTCGGCAACGATCCGGCGACCGGTGCGCTGTCATGGGTCAACTACGACGGCACGATCACAGCCGCCAGCGTGGCCGACAACACCGCGGCCAATGCACTGGTCGGTCCGAACGGGCAGACGTATCCCAACTACGCGTTCACGCTGGCCCAGGCCAATCATCAACTCAAGCTGCCGCCGATTACTTCCGGGCGCATCTACATCTCGGAAGGCAGCCCGCTGTACATGACGATCATGGCCGGCGCCAATGGCGGCAACGATGGCTACGCCGGACCGAATCCGCAAAACGCCACCGATCCGAACATCAACGTTCACTACGATTGGTATGAGTTCAACTACGCGGCGAACGGTGGGATCTTCATCAACACCACCCAGGTGAACCAGTTCGGCCTGCCGCTGCTGCTGGATGTGTGGGGCGCCAACGAGACCTACCACATGCAGGTAGGTATCAACGAGTCGATCGCCAATCTGGACCAGGAGTATGCCAACCAGACGCCGGCAGCTTTCCACACGCCTGCGCCGAGCAACCTGCGCATCCTGTCGCCGGCGGAAACCACCTTCAATGCCGGTGGCACCAACGGGAATTACTTCGATAGCTACATTGCCAGCGCGTGGTCGCAGTACAGCAGTTCGCCGGTGACGATTACCGTCAATGGCCGCAAGTTCTCCGGCACCGCTTCCGGCTCGACCTTGACCTTTACCGAGGTCAATCCGGCTGCGGCCAACGTCGGCGAAACCTTTGTCGTGCAGCAACCGTCCACGCAGGACATCTTGCTGTGCGCCGGGACGATGGCCTCGGGCGTGGCGGGAAGTTCGGCGCAGCAGCAGGATGAAAACGCGATCCAGCTGCAGTTGGAAAACCAGATCTGTGCAGCAACCAACCGTGGCGTTCTGCTGAATACGGCGAACTGGGCGACTGCTTCGGCCTACTACCCACCCTCGTCGCCCGCCAACTTCTATTCCTGGTTCTGGCACCAGCACTCGGTGAGCGGGTTGGCCTACGGCTTCTCGTACGACGACAACAACAACCAGAGCACGACGGTGACGACGCAACAGCCGGAACACATGGCGTTCGGCATTGGTTGGTAATGTGGTTGATGGGTCTCCCTTTCCCCGCTGGGGGGAAGGGTAGGGTGAGGGGGAATCTCGCGCGGTGAATGCCGCTGCAAGATTCAAAGGGCAAAAGTTTGCCTGCACCAGGCAAATTCCCTGCTTGCCCAACCCCTCACCCTAACCCTCTCCCAGCAGGGAGAGGGGACTGGATTCGTAGATTGGGGTGTAAACCCCAACATCGTGGTCCCGGTGAACATGGCAGTGTTGGGGTTTGCACCCCAACCTACGGGTGCTGGCGTCCGGAATGACGGTACAACCGTACGAATCCGCCGGACCGGACGAACGAATGGCTTTCGACCGGGATCCTGCAGTCTTTCCTGCCGGAGCCCAAGCCCATGAAGTTCGCCCGATACCTGCTGCTGAGTCTGCTCGTGCTGGTGCTTGCCGGTGTCGCCACCGTCGGGTTGAACCGCGATGCGCTGCACATCGGCGCCGCCTCGGTCAGCCAGTCGCTATGTGCGGCTGCCTTTGTGTCGCATGTCGATCCCGACCAGGTTTATGCAGAAGAACAGCGGCCGTTGATGAGTGGCATTGGCTGGGCGGTGCGCTACGCGGTTGACCGTTCGCGTCGCGAGGTGCGCAGCAACATCCTGGCCGTGTTCCGTGCCCGGTCGATATACCGCGATGGCATGGGCTGCATGCTCGTGCTCGGCGATGATCCGGTCCCTGAGACGAGTTTCCGCGAGCAGGCGGCATCCGACAGTTTCGGCCCACGGATCGTCACCCCGGAGAACCCGGCACTGCGTGCCGCACTCGATCAAGCCTTCGCCGAACCGGATCCGGCACACCCGCGGTTGACCAAGGCCGTGGTGGTGCTGCATGACGGCCAACTGATCGCCGAACGCTACGCCAAAGGTTACGGTCCGGAAACGCCGATCTGGGCGCATTCGGTGACCAAGTCGGTGACCCAGGCGCTGATCGGCATCCTCGTGCGTGAAGGGCAACTGCGCCTGGATCAACCTGCGCCGATTGCCGCCTGGGCATCGCCTGCCGATCCGCATCACGCCATTACGGTCAACCAGTTGCTGCGCATGGACAGCGGGCTGCCGTTCGATGAGACCAATGGTCCTGTCACGCTCGCTACCCACATGTGGTTCCGCGAGGCCGATACGGCTGCCTTTGCAGCGCGCACGCCGCTTGCGCATCCGCCGGGTACGGTCTGGGCTTACGGCAATCTCAGTTATGCATTGCTGTCGAAGCTGATCGGCCATGCCACTGGCGATACGGCCGCAGGTGCCGAAGCATTCGTGCGCGACGCATTGTTTGCGCCGCTGGGCATGCATCATTCGGTGATCGAGACCGACGAAAGCGGCACCTTGCTGGGCTCCGGTTTCATGTACGCCTCCGCGCGCGATCTCGCACGCTTTGGTCAGCTGTATCTGGATGATGGCGTTGTGAACGGCAAGCGCATTCTTCCGGAAGGATGGGCAGCCTATGCCCATTCGCAAACACTGGACACCGGCTACGGCGCCGGCTTCTGGACCAACCTCGTGAACAAGGGCAGCGTGCCGGTGTGGGATGCGCCATGGGGCATGCCGCAGTTGCCGAAAGACATGTTCTACGCACGCGGCGCTTTCGGCCAGGACATCATCATCGTGCCTTCCGAGCACCTGGTGGTCGTGAGGATGGGGCTGACCGTGCAGGGCGGCGGCACCGGTATCGGCGATGCGACGGCGGCGATCATTGCAGCCCTGCATCACACGACACACGCTGCGCTTGCCGTCAGGTGACGGGCGTGGCGGCGTGCTGCCGGCGGTAGCTGCTGGGTGTATCGCCTACCTGTTTTTTGAACGCGGCGTTGAACGTGGATTTGGACGTGAAGCCGCAGGCGTAGGCGAGGTCGAGAATGGTGCGCGACTCGGAAGGATCCGCCAGACGTGCGCGCACCGCCTCCACGCGCAAGCGATTGACGTAATCACAGAAGCTGCCGCCCAGCCGCCGATTGATCACGGCCGAAACGAGGTATTCCGGATAGCCGCTGCGCTTGGCCACCTGGCCGATGGTCAGCGCCGGCTCGAGGTAGAGTGGCGCATCGTTGTTCATCAGTTGAGCCAGGCGTGCTTCGACGTCCGCGAAGCGCGCCGTGTCGATCGCTGCTGTCGGTTCTTGCTCGCCCTGTTCGCGCCCAGGTTGCGAAGAGGATGCTGCTGGTCTTGCCTGCACCGGCGGCTGGCTCAGGCTGAACCAGCCCACCATCCACACCCATGCAGCCACCAGGCCGAACAGCAGGCCGTAATTGAGCAAAGGCACGTACACCAGCGCCTGCAGAATGGCCAAGCTCCAGATGGCGATCTGGAAGCCAGCCATCGCATCGATCCAGCGCAGCGACAAGCGGTCGGCATCGGAGCGCTGCTGGTGCAACTGCCGGCGATAGCTGCGCAACAGGGCCAACGCTGCCATCACGTAGGAAAGGCTGTAGAGAAACAGCGGCCCATCAAACCATAAACCGATGGTGCGTTCTCCGGCGATCCAGCGTGCCGACAGCGCCTGCAATTGCGTGTCGCTGGCAACGAAGACATAGCTGTTGAGCACCAGCATGACGATGAAGCCGGCCAGGTGCACTACATCACGCGGCCGAAATCGGCGTTCCTCGACCAACGCGCGCACGTAGAGATAGAACAAGCTGCCGTAGAGAAACGGGAAGAGCGCAACAAAGCGATAGGCGCGGAACCATTCTGACGACAGCAGATGCCAATACAGCGCTTTCACCGCCAGATCCACACCGGTCAGTGCCACCCAGATGGACAGCAAATGGTTGGCTGCCTGGTTTGCGGGGCGACGCCAAAGCGTCAAAGCGAGCAAGGCCGCCTGCACGGCGCCGGCGATGTAGACGAAGGTCCAGAACGTCATGGGAAAGCCAACGAACGTGTGCATCAGCCGTTCAGTGCGTAGGTTGGGTTGGCGCAGCGTAACCCAACCCATTGAGACAGGAACGTAGGTTGGGGTGAAAACCCCAACATTGCCATCTCGATCGAGTCCACGATGTTGGGGTTTGCACCCCAACCTACGCTGCGTCTTTGCGCATACCGGCTTCGTGCCAGCTCATCAACAACGTCCGCGTCTGCTCCTGCACCGAAGCCTTGATCATCGCGCTCTTGTTGGCGTCGATTTCCTTCCACTCAAGCAGTTCCAGGCAGGCGCCCGGTGGGTAGTAAAACGCGAGCACCAGGCCTTTCAGCGTGAGCATCCGGATACGCGTGATGGCATCGTCGGGGCGGGTATGCATGATGCGCGCAAGCAGCGTAAGCAGCAGCTTGTTGATCGGCTGCTTCATTTTTCGCTGCAGCATCTCCGAGGCAATCCTGGGTGATTCGCCGGCCAGTTCCCGCCCGACGAGGCGTCCCTTGGAGAGATGCGGTTGCGTCAGCACGCTATCCAGCGTCGTCGCCTGCATATGCATGTAGGCATCGATCAGCGCCTCGATGCCGGCGTTGTTTTTCAGCGCGTCCTTGGCGTGTTTCATGGACGGTGCGTAGCGAGCTTTCAGGTCATCGGTGATGTATTCGGCGCAGGCTTTGTAAAGGCCTTCCTTGTTTTCAAAGTAGTACTGCAGGGCCGGTGCGTTCACGCCGGCCGCCGCCGCGATGTCGCGCGTGGAAGCGTCCTTGAAGCCGTGTTCGCCGAACAGCTGGATGGCGGCGTCGATGATGCGCTGGCGGGTTTCGTCGCCACGTGCATATCCGCTGGCAGTCGAGCGACGAAGACGCTTGGTCGGAGAGCCTGCTTTCATATGCCAAGCACTCCGCGTTGCCCCTGGGTGGCCGCCATGCGACTGGCATATGAAAGCAGGCTCTGGGTCATTTCGATTCTCCACTCTCTGCCGATAAAGATAGCATTTGACAAAATTATACCGATTGGAATAAATTTTCCAGCTGGAATAATTTCAGGGTCGATGGGCATGCCTCCTTCCAATACCAGCGCATCGGGTGATGCGTCGAATGGTGCTGCGCCGCGCCGGAAAGCGCCGCGGTTTCTGCTGCCGATCTGCATTCTGCTGGCGATCGCAGGGCTGGTGGCGCTGGTCTACTGGTGGGTTGTCGGGCGCTTTATCCAGAGCACCGATGATGCCTACCTGCAGGCCGACAGCGTCACGGTGGCGCCCAAGGTCAGCGGTTATGTCACCGACGTCTACGTGGGCGATAACGCGACGGTCAAGGCAGGCGACGCATTGGTGCGGCTCGATAGCCGCCAGTACCAGGCGGCGCTCGATCAGGCCACTGCCACGGTCGATGCACGCCAGGCGGATATCGCGCGTGCGCAGGCGGGTATCCAGCAACAGCAGGCCGCCATCGAACAGGCCAGGGCACAGCTGCAAGTTGCGCAAGTCAGTTCAAAGCATGCGGAAGATGAAGTACGCCGCTACGGTCCGCTGGCGAAGACCGGTGCGGAGAGCGGCGACCAGTTGTCGGTGCTGATCAGCAATCGTGACCAGGCGCGAGCCACGCTAGCCGCCGACAAGGCTGCGTTGGATCAGGCGCAGGCGCGCGTTGCCGATCTCAATGCGCAGATTGCGCAAGCACGCGCGCAACTGGAGGCTGCGCAGGCATCCGCCAAGCAGTCGCAGCTGGATCTGCAAGATACGTTGATACGCAGCTCGCTGAATGGCCGTGTCGGCGACCGCACCGTGCGCGTGGGGCAGTATGCGCAGCCGGGTACGCGCCTGATGACGGTGGTGCCGGTGCAGAGCATCTATCTCACCGCCAACTTCAAGGAAACGCAGATCGGGCGCATGCGCGCCGGCCAGCCGGCCACGGTGCATGTGGACGCTTTGCCCGATGCGGACCTGCATGGCGTGGTCGACAGCTTCGCGCCGGGCACCGGTTCGCAGTTCGCGTTGCTGCCACCGGAAAACGCCACCGGCAACTTCACCAAGATCGTGCAGCGTGTGCCGGTGCGCATTCGCATCCATACGGATGAGCAGACGCGCAAACGGCTAGTCCCCGGTTTGTCTGTCACGGTGGACGTGGATACGCGTTCGGAAGGCGACATCCCGCAACCGGCCTTGGTGGACAGCCAGCATGGCTGAGACCACCGCCACGCCGGCGCATCATCCGGAGCGCGCCACCGTCGCGGACTGGATTGCGGTGGCGGCAGGTTCGCTCGGCGCGTTGATGGCGACGCTGGATATCTCGATCACCAACTCGGCCCTGCCGCAAATCCAGGGTGAAATCGGCGCCACCGGCACCGAAGGCACGTGGATCTCGACCGGCTACCTGATGTCGGAAATCGTGATCATCCCGCTCGCGGCGTGGCTCACGCGCGTATTCGGCTTGCGCAATTTTTTGCTCGGTTGCGCAGTGCTGTTCATTCTGTTTTCGATGATGTGCGGCATGTCGCACACGCTGATCGTGATGATCATCGGCCGCATCGGGCAGGGCTTTACCGGCGGCGCGATGATCCCCACGGCGCAGACCATCATCCGCACTCGCTTGCCGATGTCGCAATTGCCGATCGGCATGACGGCGTTCGGCTTGATCGTGCTGCTTGGTCCGCTGCTGGGTCCCGTGCTCGGCGGCTGGCTGACGGAGAACATCAGCTGGAGCTGGTGCTTCTTCATCAACCTGCCGGTATGTATCGGCTTGATCACTTTGCTGATTGCCGGGCTGCCATCGGCGCCGTTGCATCTTGAGGCGCTAAGGCAGGCCGACTGGCTGGGCATCGTGGGGTTGTCGGCCGGCCTGAGTTCGTTGACCGTCGTGCTCGAGGAAGGACAGCGCGAGCAGTGGTTCCAGTCCAGCACGATCGTCTGGCTCAGCGTGGTATCGCTGCTGGGCATGGTGCTGATCGCCATCTCGCAATTCACCGCCAAGCGGCCGGTGATGCGTTTGAGCCTGCTCAGCAATCCACGCTATGCCAGCGTGATTTTCATTGTGTTGGTCGTCGGTGCGGCGCTGTACGGTGTCATCTACCTGATTCCGCAGTTCCTCGGCCTGATCTCCGGCTATAACGCAGAGCAATCCGGCTGGGTGATGCTGGTGTCCGGCGTGCCGGCGTTCCTGATGATGCCGATCCTGCCGCGCCTGCTTGGCAAGATGGATTACCGTGTTCTCGTCATCAGCGGCCTGTTGTGCTTTTTCGGCAGTTGCATGTTGGATATCCATCTGACGGCGCAAAGTGTCGGCCACGATTTCTTCTGGTCGCAGCTGGTGCGTGGCGCTGGGCAGATGCTGGCGATGATGCCGCTGAACCAGGCGTCGATGGCGGCGGTGTCGCGTGAGGATTCGGGCGATGCGGCCGGCATCTACAACATGGCGCGCAATCTCGGTGGTTCGATTGGCCTGGCGATCATCGGTACGGTCATCGATCGGCGCAACACGTTTCATGTCGCGTCGATCCGCGAATCGCTTACAGCCAATTCGGTACTCGGCCAGGAACGCATCGCCGCCAGCACCGCGAATTGGTTCGCGCGCACCGGTGACATGGCGTATTCCAAGATGCAGGCGCTGGGCCAGCTTGCCGGGCAAATTCAGCAACAGGCCCTGGTCATGACGTTTTCGGAAGTGTTTTACCTGTTAGGAATCGCCTTGCTGTGCTGCGTGCCGCTTGCGTTGTTGCTCAGAACGCCGCGCCATCACGCGCCGGCCAGCGAGGCTCATTAAGGATGCTTGTCATGTCGATGTTTCCCTCGCGCTATGCACGCATCTCCTGCGCGGCGCTGTTGACGGCAGCGGCCGGACTTTCCGGCTGCACGGTAGGGCCTGATTATCACGGCGCGCCGGACGTCGCTCACGGTGCGGTGCAGGCGAGTGAGTTCGTGCGTACACCGGCAGCCGGCGTCACCACGGTCGGGCATGTGCCAAGCCGTTGGTGGGAATCGCTGGGCGATCCACAGTTGGATGCGCTGATCGATGCCGCGCTGAAAAATAACCCGGACTTGCATGCCGCCCAGGCACGCTTGCGCCAGTCGCGTGCGCAGCTGCAGCAGCAACGCGCGGCGGACATGCCGAAAGTGTCGGCCGATGCCGTGGCGCTGCGCATGCGCGAGCCGGATCTGTCCAGTCTGCAGACATCACAGCAGTCTTCCAACAGCACGCCATCAAACGGGCAAAGCACAAGTACGTCGCACGGGCGCGGTCCGCTGCAGTTCTATAGCGCAGGATTCGATGCGTCCTGGGAGATCGACCTGTTCGGCGGCACACGCCGCGCCATCGAGGCGGCATCGGCACAGGCCGAGGCGGTCGATGCGGATCTGGCCGATACACAGGTCTCGTTGGGGGCGGAAGTCGCGCAGGCCTATATCGATTTGCGCAGCCAGCAACAACGTCTGCGATTGGCCAACCAATCCGCACAGTTGGAGCAGCAAACGCTGGATCTCATTCGCCAGCAACGCGCGCGTGGCGTGGTGACGGATGCCGATGTCGAGCGGCAGACTACACAGGTGGAAAACACCAGAGCCAACCTGATTCCACTGGATGAGCAGATCACCGAATCGCTCGATCAGCTTGCGGTGCTGACCGGCCAGGCGCCTGGCGCTCTGGATAGCGAACTCGCTTCGCCCGTGCCGTTACCTGTCATGCCGGCATCCGTACCCGTCGACGATCCGGCCGCCGTATTGAAGCGGCGCCCGGATATCCGCGCCGCCGAACGCCGCCTTGCTGCCAGCAATGCACAGATCGGTCAGCACGAAGCCGATCTGTTTCCCAAGATCACGATGTTGGGCTTTATCGGCTCCAACGCCAGCGATCCGGGCCATTTGACACGCAAGAGCGCCTTGACCTGGCTTGGTGCGCCTTACCTGCAATGGGACGTGCTGGACTTCGGGCGCACGCGCGGCAGCATTCGCCAGGCGGAAGCAAGCCGGGACGAGGCCACGGCGCGGTATACACAAACCGTGCTTGCAGCGCTGCAGGATGCCAATAACGCACTGTCGCGTTATGGCCACCAGCGTGAGAGCGTGACGCGCCTGCAACAGATCGAGGTTTCCGCCGATCACTCCGCCGATTTGATGCGCCAACGCTACGATGCGGGTGCATCGTCGCTGATCGATCTGCTGGATACGCAGCGCGTGCAATTCAGTGCGCAGCAGAACCTGGTGCAGGGCAGGGCAGATCTGCTCAAGGATTTTGTATCGCTGCAAAAGAGCCTTGGACTCGGCTGGGCTTCCGCGCAGTAACCGCGCAAGGCGATGTCAATGCAGACAGCGCAAAGTCGGAGCATCGTCCGACTTTGCGCTGCCGATCATGCCTGTTGTGATGCTCAGTCCGATTCCGTGAACTGAATCGACGGCGTTGACCCGCCGTTCGTGCTGCATGAGCCAAGGTTCAAGTTGTTGGTTTCTCCCGTTGTGCCTGCGTTGGAGAGGCAGGTTGGCGCGTTGGTATTGCTTTCACGCAGGATTTGAACTGATGCGCAGTTTATTGGAGCAGTGCAAATTGAATGCAAGGTTCTCGTAAGCCTTGTTCTTCATGCAGGCACACATTTACCGTCCACGTTATTGCTGTTTCGGGGCGAGTCGTCATTCCGGCTTTCGTCCACTGCTGTCCGGGGAAGTTTTTAGCTTGCCGGATCGGCCCCCTCCCCTACGTGTAGTAGGGGAGGGTTGGGGTGGGGTGAAGCAACCTCGCCAGAGATTCCATCATGTTTCTTATCCATTCCCGCGTAGCGGGAAGCGAGCTTCGCTCGCCTCACCCCACCCCAGCCCTCCCCTGCAAGCAGGGGAGGGGGCATTTCCGGTTCACTCGTGGATATCGCGTTGAACAAACTTTTTTAAGTCGTTTGCTGCGCGAATCATGCAAAGGTGTTGCCCCTTAAGTGCTCGCTACTTTTTCCGCAAAATTTCCCCGGACAGCAGTGGGCGAAGGCCGGAATCCATGCTTCGTACGTGCCATGGATTCCGGCCTTCGCCGGAATGACGTCAAGGTAACCTGAAAGATCACTCTTAACTTGGGAGGCTTTCTGATTTTGCCGGAAACAAGCAACTCATCAGCCAGGCAACTGGCAAGCGCGCCCAAAAACAATAAAGAGTGATGCTTCAAACATAGCCTCCATTAAGTTTCAGTCAGTGAATTGACCCTTTTCGACGTGTTGATCGAGATCAAGTTCACGCCATGGCAACACATCACGCTGCAAAGTCGGAACGGCAACCGTTCACGCCATAGTGTTTGTGGGTGATGTATTTGATTTCTATATCGTTCTGCTTCAATTCGCATCGATCGGCGAGCGACAACAGTGGCTGCCTTGCGCAAAGCCGGCTTCCCGCCGCCTGGCCGCGCATGAAGATCAGACCTCCGCCATGGCATCTGTCTGCCGGATGGTGGAGTACCACGCCAGTGTCGGCCAAAGTTTCCCTGATCTCCAAAAAAGCCGCATCACTACGCGGTAGAAAGGCTTTTCTCCGGCGAAGCCGTTTGTCCATTTCATCGAGGAGGATTTCTTCCATGCGCTCCTATCAACGTTTTGCTTGTGCAAGCCTGAGTGTGCTGGCCATCGGGCTCGGCGGATGCCAGGGCTATGTCAAGAAAGCCGATTTCGACGCGGCCATCAATGATCTGCGTTCCACGCAACAGAAGCAGCAGCAGGAAATCGACGGCCTGACCCAGCAGATGCAACAGAAGTTCGCCCAATACGATGCAAAGATTGCGGAGATGAATGGGCGTATTCGCGTCGACACGGTTTCCCACTTCGCCTTCAACAGCTCCTCGCTGCGCGATGAAGACAAACCGATGCTCGATGATTTCGCCAAGATCATGTCCAAGAACTATCCGCAGGCCGTGATCACCGTAGAAGGCTTTGCCGATTCCGCAGGTGGCAAGGCCTATAACTACCGGCTCGCGCATAAACGTGCGGATGCCGTGCGCGATTATCTGGTGAGCGCTGGCATGTCGTCTGACCAGCTACATTCGGTCAGTTATGGCAAGGCGACCAATCGCCAGGTGCTGAAGGGCAAATCGGGCGATGACGGGCAACCAAACCGTCGCGTGAGTCTGGTGGTGGATTTCGCCGGCACCGAGGCGCAAGCGCAGCAGTCACAGGCAGCGCCGCAAGGATAGTCACAGGTCAACGCTTGATTGCATCGGCTGCTTATCACGCGCAAGCAAAGGCTTGCGCGTGACTGACCCGAAGCCGCGCAAACAAACCTTGCGCGGCTTCACTTTGGCGATGCGCTGATTTATTCGACATCGCCGACCAACCCATCCCACAATGCTGGCCGTGACATTCGGCCGCAAGGAGATGGTTATGGGCTACCGCGAAGAATTCATCATGCACCCCGGCGCGAAGCTGCACCTCGATCGTATCGACCCTTCTTATAAGGGCAAGCAGGAATCGCATGAGAAGGCGGCGCCGCTCATTGCCGAATCGCTCGCGCAGATGGGGCGATTGCAAGAACTGCTTTACGCTGATGCGAGCCAGTCGTTGCTCATCGTGCTCCAAGGGCTTGATGCGGCCGGCAAGGATGGCGTCGTTCGGCATCTTTTTACCGGAATGAATCCTCAAGGGACGCGGGTCTTCAGCTTCAAGCAACCCAGTACGGAAGAGCGCGCACATGATTTTCTCTGGCGGGTTCATCAACACGCGCCGGGCCGCGGCGAGGTCGTTGTTTACAATCGATCGCACTACGAAGATGTGCTGGTTGTACGCGTACACGAGTTGGTGCCGCGCAAGGTATGGTCGAAACGTTACGAGCTGATCAACGATTTCGAGAACATGCTGGCAAAAAATGGCACGCGCATCCTGAAGTTCTATTTGCATATCAGCCCCGAGGAGCAGCTTGAGCGCTTCAAGCAGCGGCTCGATGATCCTGCGCGGCAGTGGAAGATCAGCGAGAGTGACTATTCCGAACGCTTGCTCTGGCCCAAATATACGGAGGCCTATGAGGAAGCGATTGAGCGCACCAGCACGAAGACCGCACCGTGGTTCGTCGTTCCGGCCAACCACAAGTGGTTCCGCGATCTGGCGATCTCGCAAATCGTTGCTGACGCGATGAGCGGAATGAATTTGAAGACGCCGCCGCCACGCATCGACCTGGCGGCAATCCGCAAGAAATATCACGCCGCTGCAGAGAAGGGTAGGCGGAAAAATGCGTGGGCGTGACGATGGTTTTGCAAAAAGATGACACGTTTGCAGATGGCTAAAAAAAAGCTGACATGGTCATGATTGATCTGTGCGCTTTATAGAAAGCACCTATCACTTCTATCCGAATAATCAATTAGACGAATTATAGGCCGGCTGTCCTAATAGCACGGCTACGGGGCTTAAAGGACAGGCCTTGGTGTGTCACCCGCGCGGGAACAGCATGTCTGGGTCGTGGGAAGTCTTGCGGATGTAGCGACAGCGCGATTCTGTGCTGATCGCTAGTGACCTGACGTGTGCCGTTCGCGTTCGGCAAGTTGGAGTGGGGTAATGCCGAGGTGGTCATGCCATTGACCACTCGTTTCCATGCGTCATGCGTGCGATTTTTCTGCCGGGTTTGCCTGCGATGGACAGCCGGTGAGGGTGCCTTGCGCGCAGTGCCGCATGAATCTTCAAAACAATGCAAAGGGGTAGCATTGATGTCAACGATTCGTCGATCTGCGGCATGGTGGTGTGCCTGTTTGGCCTGGGCGCTTCTGCCATCGGCATCTTATGCGTCAGGCTCATCAGCGGCGGAACTGTCGTCCGAAGTAACCGGGCGCGTGGTTCTGTCTGCCGGGCCCGGTCAGCATGTGGATGCCAGCGACATGCCTAATACCTTGGTGTACTTCGTCCCGGCGAAAGGGCGTGTGCACGTCAAGCCTGGCCATTTCTCCATCTACACCGTCAATCATGATTTCCGTCCGGCGGCGATGGCGGTTCCGTTGGGAAGCACGGTGACGTTTACCAATCTGGATGAGTTGCTGCATAACCTTTATTCGGCAACGCCCAGCTCGACCTTCGATTTTCAATTCCAGGCATCGGGGCAATCGATATCGCATTCGTTTACGCATGCAGGCCTGGTGCTGATCGGCTGCAGCGTGCACCGCTCGATGGAACTGGATTTGGTGGTCGTGCCGACGCCCTACGTATCGCAAGTAAGTGCAGACGGTCACTTCGTGCTGCATGGGTTACCTAGGGGACCTGGTCAGCTCTACTTCTGGAATCCTCGCGTTGGTCTTGTTCCATCGAACGTGAGCGCGCCTGCCTCGGATCTGACGCAATCGTTGGTGGCGACCAAACCTGCGGTGGCGACCGAGCTCAATGCGGGGCAGATCCGATGAAGCCCTCTCTTGGTTTTTTGCTTCGCGGGATGCTCGCCGTCGTCGTGCTGACACTGGCAGCAGCCCTCAGTGCCAAGGCCTTCCTCAAGCAAGCGGCGAACAGCAGCGAATTGGAACGGTTGCAGCAAACCGGATTGATCGAGCAGGAACTGCAGAAATCCGAGTTCGAACAACTGGCGCTGCGGGCGCAGATGTTGGCGTCGGATCGCGATTTCGTCGAATACGTCACCCAGTCGCTGACGCCCAATCCGGCGCGGGGAGGCGCGATCGACAAACTGTCGATCACGGATCTCCTGGGCGAGCGTCGGCAAGGTTATGACGTAGCCATGGTGTTGGATGCGCAAGGGCAGCTCGTGAGCCAATCGGGTGTGTTGGCGGAGCGCAGTGACAGCATCGCGAGCGATCCGTTGGTCACGCAAACCATCAAGGGCGGCGCACCTTCCCAAGGCGCGTGGTTCCAGGATGGCGTGCTGTACTGGGTAGTGGTATCGCCTTTGACTCAAGCCAATGCACTGAAAGGTTTGCTTGTCACCGCGAACCAGGCCAATCACTTGTTTTCGCAACGGGTTGCCGGATTGTCGCGCAGCGATGTGGTGCTGATGACGTCACCCTCCACCGTCGCGGCTTTCAGCGGCGGCGTGGATGTGCCTTCGCAGAATGTGTTGAGCGCGCACGGTGCCGATGTGATGGCATTGGCACGCAGCGGAGGAGGGGCACTCGTCGTTCGTGATGGCCAACGGGACGTCCAGACGTGGGTGACACCGGTGCGTGTGTCTGGCCTTGACCTTGCCATGGTGGCGCTGGATATGGCCGATGACCATGCGTTCGCGCAGAGCGAGTTGTTGCTGGTCGGCAGCATCGTCCTGTTCGGCGTGATCGTGGCACTCCTGGTCGTCACGCAATGGTGGCGTACCTGGCGACCACTCGATCAGATTCTCGATGTGCTTGATCGCGCTGCGCAAGGCGATCACACCCTGGTTCTTCGCGTTCGAGGAAGCGCGCTCGTGACGCGTATTGGCGAGAGCTTCAACCGCATACTCAATCCCAACCGCTCGTGACACCACTGGAGGTCACCATGAAGCAGCATCTTTCAACCTTGCTCATTGCCGTTGCCGCGGGTGCATTGCCGCTGATGGCGCACGCCGCCGATACCGTTTCCGCTGCCGACAAGGCATTCGTTGCCATGGTGAGCCAGGGCGGCATGTTCGAGGTGCAATTGGGCCAGCTCGCGGCAACGCAGGGCAGCACGCAGGACATCAAGGACCAGGGCACGACGGAGGCGCATGATCATCAGCTCGTCGGCGACAAGCTGAGCTCCATCGCCAAGACTGCCGGCATTCCCGTTGCCGATTCGCTCAATGCCGGATTCCAGAAGAAGCTGGATGATCTCAAAGCCTTGTCCGGCCTCACATTCGATATGGCCTATTTGCGCAGCATGGACGATATCCATCACAAGGACGGTGCGGCGTTTGCCAAGGAAGCCGCGTCTGGCACGAATACCGATCTGCGCGCCTTCGCCGCTGAAACGCATCGGATCGTCGTGCGCCATTTGGGTGAGCTGGGCGCCAAGCCCTAAACCTGGTTGGTTGTAAAACATACAAAACCGCGGTGGTGCCGGCCGGTATAAGCCGCGCACCACTGCTGGCATTTTTTGTGCAAATGCCCCTTGTTAATGCTTGCGCATCAGCTCGTCACGCCCGATTAACAGCGGTTTTACCGCTTGACTGATACAGCAGCGGCCACGACTCATTTGACGGCATGGATCATCTGACAGTCGTGATGGGCGGCAGGGGACCGCGACTCTGATATAGGCATTCCCGCATGGGCACCTTGGTTGTTCATGCGCCTGATGGCGCTGCTGTCTTTTCAGGCCGAAACGTCCATGAAACGAATCGTTCTCGCTTGTGATGGAACATGGAACACGCCAGATCAGCGTGACAAAGAAGAACGCGAGCGCTTATGGGCCTACGTTTTACGGCAAGTGCGAGCGTTGAGAGCAGGAGAAAAGCTCGATGGCTTCCGTCCCGGAAAACGCAAACCCACCAATGTCGTCAAACTGATCCGGGCGGTGCTTCCCTGTGATGCCGCCGGAGTCGTTCAAATATCGTTTTACGACAAAGGCGTCGGGACGCATTGGGGCATTTCAAAATGGGTCGAAGGGGCGACCGGCTATGGCGTTTCTCGCAACATCATCGAGACGTATCAATTTCTGTGTCTCAACTATCAAGCGGGTGACGAGATATTTATCTTCGGATTCAGCCGCGGCGCGTTTACCGCGCGCAGTCTGGTCGCCCTGCTCACGAAGGTAGGCGTGCTTCCCAAGGCACATATTTTCTACAGCCCGGAAGCGTACAAGCTTTATCGCACGCAAGCCGATGCCGCGGAATTTCGAAAAGAACATGAGTGCCTGGACGTCACCATCCGTTTCCTGGGGGTTTTCGATACCGTCGGTGCGCTGGGTATTCCCGTCGGCGTACTCAACATTTTCACTCGCCGCCTCTATCGTTTTCATGACGTCAGCCTGTCGCCCATCGTTGAACACGCTTTCCACGCGCTTGCCTTGGATGAACGCCGCAAACAGTTCGCACCGACATTGTGGGACCCGGATCAGCGTGTTCCCGTCGAGCGTATGGAGCAGGTCTGGTATGCGGGAGTCCATTCCAATATCGGAGGCGGCTATGATCCTGACGGCTTGGCCAATATTCCGCTTCATTCGATGAAGAACCGCGCCCAATCGCTCAAGTTGGCGTTTGATGAAGCATTTCTTGCGAATTACAAGCCGAATCCTGCCGGAGAGATGCGCCAGTCTCGAAAGGGCATCTATCGGCTGACAAGAAAGTTGTGTCGCCCTGTTCTGAAGACGCCACATGGCAACGAGCGCATCCATGAAACCGTTGGGGAGCGCGAGGATCGCGCCGTCCCATCTTATAAACCGCAAAATCCCGGTTACAGGAGGCCATCATGAGCACGATCGAGGCTGCGAATGGAATGGTTGACTACACGCGTGACGGTGGTTTGTATTTTGCGTTCGTCGAATCGATCGACGAGCTAAACGGTGACGCGCTGAAAGAGCGTGACGACATGCCGGACTATTGGCGCAATATTCTTGACAGGCGCGATGACGATTCTCTGCAATTCCCCACGCATGGCATTTGGCTGGATTGCGTGAGGTATGACTATTTTTCAAGCATCACATGGCGGGGCGATGTCTGCAGGCGAAACGAGGACGAGGATGCCGTACTGCGCCGCAAGCAACTGATCGAGCTGGATGCCAACCAATTTGCCGTGATATTGCTGCTCATGAATCATGCGGATGGATCCCGGGCGCTTGAGTCATTCCAGGAAGGATCCTGGCATGAAATCCAATTGAGGCAGTTGCATGGATTGCCCGTTGTGGCCGCGTCGGATTTCGATGTCGCCGCGGTACAAGCTTGCCGCCTTGAATGGCGATACGAAGTTGAGAGGCAACAGCGGGATGTTCTGCATAACGTATTCAATTTGGAATTCCTTCCCGATGCGCGATGGGGCGGGCGCGGCGGTGAGCCGTGGCGGCCGCTTTCCTTGCCGCCTTCGAAAGATATGGGTCTGTACGACCTGCCTTATCACATGTTGAAGGGGTGACATATGGAAGAGAAAACAGCGCTTTCCTCGACGGATGTCGCAAGCACCATCACGGCGACGGCCGACACCGCGACATTGCAGCTCATCCCTGCGACCGTTACGGAGATCAAAGGTGTACGCGTGTTCGATGTCGGGCAGGGCGACTGCATCGGCCTGCGCGATCAAAATGATGAGGTGTGCTGCTACGTCGACTACGGTGGCAATGAATATCATCCGGATCAAAGCAATCCATCTCGTACTGCAAGCCGTCTTCCCGTGCAGGCTGGTTCGCACTACGTTCCCGTCATTTTGACCCATTGGGATAAAGACCACTACTGGTCGGCGAACAAGAAAAATCCGGCGGCACAGAAATGCGAATGGCTGGTGCCCCGTCAGCTGGTTTCACCGCAGGCAACCCGTTTTGCGGCGAAACTTGCCAATGCCAAATGCTGGCCGGAGTCGATAGGCGATCAAGCGGTGTCGTTTGCCGTGGGAACGGATGACGAAGTCGAGATACGCAAGTGCGCCACGTTCCCGGCAAATGCTCAAAAGGAAGATCGAAACCATTCCGGATTGGCGATCAACCTGAAGCGCCAGCCTTCGGGTGGCACAGCGACGCACATGCTTTTGCCGGGTGACTGCGCGTTCGATCGCATCCCCAACTTGCCTGCCAAGCTTTCGCTACGTGCCATTGTCGCTTACCACCATGGCGCTTCGACCGATTGGTGTGCCGCGACGGAGCAAACGCTTGCGAACGCATATTCCCCGTATGTCATGGCGTATTCATACGGAACGCATTCGCCCGGAAAGAAGAATCACTACGGCCATCCAAATCGGTCGAACTATCAGAGTTGCCATCCGAATTGGGATATCGGTGCAATCATCACGGAAGATATAAGGGCGAAAGGTCTGAACTCGTCGGATTTGGACTGGTGATGATGAGTAGGGTCGATCCTTTAAGGCAAAAGATGCTCGGTCCCTGAGGTATCCCTACGTTTTCTGCTGGATGATCTGAACTAAATCAGCAAGCTAGCCAAGGTTTATTAAATGACCTCACCGTCATTCCGGCGAAGGCCGGAATCCAGTTCAAATACGCTGTGCGAAGCACTCAACATAAAAAAAATATCGTGTGCTTCGCACGTCATTTTTTAACTGGATTCCGGCGTTCGCCGGAATGACGGTGAGGTAAAAATGCCAAGTATTGGCCGCGAGAAAAACCCTTCCTTGAATAGCTCGAAAAACGTGGGGAAACCTCAGGGCCCAGCCCGCCCTCTTGTCGCTTTCTCCAGGCGACATTGAAATGCCCCGCGCCGCTATCACTCAATACGTCGCGGAAGCGCCGCGGCAAAAAAGTCAGTCACCTGACGCACACGTACCGGTACAAAACGGCGCTTGGGCCAAATAAGGCTGACGTCTCTCACATCACCTATAAATTCGTCGAGAATCGTGACCACGTCCGGATGCCGGAGCTCGGCGGCAAGCGAGGCCTTGGTAAACAGGCCAATGCCGACACCCGCCAGCACACCAGCACGGATCGCCTCGACACTGTTGGACGAAAGCGTGCCGTGAACGGCTACGTTGAATGGACCTTCTGGCCCTATAAACGGCCAATTGGCCAACTCCGGCATGCCGCCGTAGACGAGGCAGTTGTGATCAACGAGCTCGGCGGGCGTCTTCGGCATACCATGTTGCGCGAAATAGCGACGGGAGCCGACGCAAACGAGGGGCGTGCCGGCCACGCGCCTGACAACGGCATCGAGTTCGTTGACGGCGCCCACACGAATCGTCAGATCGATCCGGTCTTCCACCATGTCCCGCGCGGAGTCCGAAAGAACAAGATCTATCTGCAGGCCTGGATGGTGCGATAACAAGTCCGGTATGAGCGGAAGAACGTGCAGCCGCCCGAACGTCGAGGGGGCAGCGATTCTGACCAGGCCTGACACACCGAGCGTGCTGCTTGCCAGTTCGCCATCGGCCTCATCCATCTCGTCCATCAATGGCTTGGTCCGGTCGTAATATCGCTGCCCCTGATCCGTCAGCGTCACGCTGCGTGTGCTTCGGTTGAACAGCGCTACGCCGAGACGCTTTTCCAGCGAACCGATGGCCTTGCTGATAGCGGACTGGGAATCGCCGGTTCGGCGCGCCGCGGCGGAGAAACCACCGGCCTCCACCACGGCGATGAAGGCGCTCAGCTCCTGAAAGCGATCCATCGTATTCCTCCGGAGAATCAATCTTATGAGAAATACGCTAATTATCATCCGCAGGAGCGGCAATTACGATCTTCGCCTCATTCACCAACTGGCAGAAGATTTCCATGTCCACCCTCGCAGGCAAGATTGCCGTCATCAGCGGCGGAACAACCGGTATTGGTTTGGCGATTGCCCAGCGGTTTGTCGCTGAAGGCGCTTATGTTTTTATCTTCGGCCGCCGCCAGGCGCAGCTCGATGAAGCGGCCCAATTGATCGGGCGCAACGTCACCGCGATCCAGGCGGATGCTGCAAATCTCGATGACCTCGACCGTGTCGCGGCAGCGGTGAAGAAAGAAAAGGACATGGTCGACATCATCGTATCGAACGCGGGCTTCACGGAGCAGGCCGCGATTGATTCGCTCACGCCCGAGCATTTCGATAAAACTTTCAATCTGATGGCCCGCGGCCCCGTCTTTCTGGTGCAAAAACTGCTGCCGCTAATGAAACAGGGTGGCTCGATCATCCTGGTCGGTTCGGCCATGCATGTCATGGGTATTCCCGGCCATACCGCGTACGCGGCGACCAAGGCTGCGCTTCGTTCCTATGCACGCACCTGGGCGGCCGAATTCAAGAATCGCGGCATCCGCGTCAACACGCTGAGTCCGGGCGTCACCGACACCCCGATTCTCGATGCCCAGTCGGCGCCACGTGATGAACTGATAGCGATGTACCAAACCATGATCCCGATCGGCCGCCTCGCTCGTGCCGAAGAGGTTGCCAGTGCTGCGCTGTTCCTGGCGTCCGACCAGAGCTCCTACATGACGGGTGCGGATCTGATGAACGACGGTGGCGTTGGCCAGGTTTGAGATTCCAAGCTTACGGTCGATTCAAAGAAACTTGGCAAACTTGTCGATCGGACGAACCTTCAAGGCGTCCATATCCCAGGCAAGCAGACGCGCAATGGCCAAGGTGTCGTGGTTGATTTGCCGGCGATGGGCTGAGAACGGCCGCTGCATCCGGTTCCACCATTGGGACTGAGCTTGCAGCTCGAACACGATCACCGTTGCCGCCAGGTGGGTGAGGTCGGCGGTCAAATCAAGATAAATCGCTGCATGCGCGATCGCGATCAAACGGTCGCGCGTCACCAGCTGGTTCACGCGATCGTCGATGGAAAAACAGTTCGAGTCGCGAAGATCGCCTGACTCGAGCATCGCGTGATAGAGCAGGGCACCCAGAACACGTTCGATGCGTCGGGCCAAACGGTGCTCGGGTGGTTCCCGTTCAATCGCGTTCTCTTCGAAGGTGGGCGTTTGAACTCCCCACGATCCGCCTGGATGAGCACCCAGCCTTCGCGTGTTGCCCCTGATGGGCCGAAACGGCACCACATTGCTTGGGGTGCTGTCCTCGGATTTGGCCAGGGATTTTGGGGTGGTCATTGCGCTTTCCAGTCAATCGGGCGTGCTCGTCAACGCCCCTGAAAAAGCTATCGGCCACGGATCAGGTCTCTTGAATGCGGGACTGCGCTGTAAGCCGCCACACCATCACACGTTGATCCATGGCATGTTCGATTTCTACATTGACCGGCGCTGCACAAGCTGGGTAAAAGCTGGTTCGCAGGAGCGTTATGGGGCATGGCATTGATCTGGATCAAGTGCTGATTTTGGCGCTGAGCTACATTGTCGCGAGCAGCGCCGAGGGGGGAGGGCGGACGTGCGGCTGAAAAGCGAACGGCTGGCGTTTCCCGGCCCGATTTAAACGGTCCTCTTTGCCTTATGTGTCTAGGATGAGCCACCTTGCGACAGCATCCTGATGTTCGTATATTTCCCGCCGGACGATTTCGCTGTTGGCGTTGGCCTGGCCCATTCACCATACGCGTGGAGTTGCTTCCATGAAGAAGGTCGACTGTCATCACAGCGATTTTCTTGGGACGTTTCGCAACGTCGCCGTGTTCATGGCGCTCATCTTGCTTTCCGCGGTGACCGGTCAACTGCACGCGCAGACCCAGAATTCGGTAACGGCATCCGATTCGACCGCAACACGTGTCATGGCTTGCACCGCCTGCCATGGCGAGCGCGGGCAGGGCAGCGGGGACGATTACTTTCCCCGCCTTGCAGGCAAGCCAACCGGATATTTGTATAACCAGTTGGTCGCCTTTCGGGATGGCCAGCGCAAATATCCGCCCATGAATTATTTGCTCGCCTATTTGCCGGATAGTTATTTGCGGGAAATGGCCGACTACTTTGCCGCGCAACTGACGCCTTTCCCGGCGTTGCCCAAACCCAACGTGGCGCCGCAAGTGCTGGCTTTGGGGAAGAGGCTGGTGTTGCAGGGTGACGACACACGGCATATCCCGGCATGCATTGCTTGCCACGGTGCATCGTTGACCGGTGTGTCGCCCGATATTCCTGGCTTGCTCGGTTTGCACAGCAAATACATCAGCGCCCAGCTCGGGGCGTCGCGTTATGGGACGCGAATCGCAAACAAATCCAACTGCATGCAGCCGCTGACGGCTCGGCTGTCAGAGGCAGACATCACGGCAGTCTCCGCCTATTTATCGTCGCTCCCTGCACCCGCGAATCCCGCTCCGGCCCCTGCCGGTTCGCTGAAGTTGGCGCTCACCTGCGAAGGCTCCGAAACGAAATGAACAAGCCATCGCCATCTGAAGAATGCCGTAGACCATGGGCGATCGCCTCGCGGTCGATGCTTTGTCTTGCATTCGGCGTATTTGCCTTGGTTCAAGGCGTGCGAGGCCAGGACGCGTCCATCATTGCAAAGGGCGAGTACCTGGCGCGGGCAGGGGATTGCATTGCATGCCACAGCAATCCGGGTGACAAGCCCTTTGCAGGTGGCCGCGCGATGGAAACGCCATTCGGCACGCTCTATTCGCCGAACATTTCGCCTGATGCTGCGACGGGCCTTGGCGCCTGGAGCGCGGACGAGTTCTACACGATGATGCATACGGGGCGAACGCGGTCGGGAGCGCTGCTTTACCCGGCCATGCCGTATGCCTCCTACACCAAGGTAACGCGTGCCGACTCGGATGCGATTTTTGCTTACTTGAAGTCGGTTCCACCGGTACACCTGCAAAATCGGGAACAGGACCTGCGGTTCCCCTACAACAATCGCAACCTGCTGCTCGGTTGGCGCACCCTTTATTTTCATGAGGGTGAATATCAACCCGACTCTTCGAAATCGAGCGAATGGAACCGCGGTGCGTATCTGGTCGAGGGGCTCGGGCACTGTTCGATGTGCCATACCGCCATCAATGCATTGGGCGGCAGTTCGAAATCGGAAGCGTTTCAAGGCGGGTTGATTCCGATGCAGCAGTGGTATGCACCGTCCTTGACCTCCAATCGTGAAGCAGGGCTTGGCGACTGGAGCATCAAAGATATTTCCGATCTCCTGCAGGCTGGCGTGTCGGCGCGGGGAGCGGTCTACGGCCCGATGGCCGAAGTGGTCTACAACAGTCTTCAATACCTATCAGACGCTGACATCCACGCCATGGCGATCTACTTGAAGGCCTTGCCGTCTACCGGTGATACCACGCCGCCCAACGAGGTGCAGACGCAGGACAAGCTCCGTCTCTTTCCGCTGGGCAAGAAGATCTACGCAGCCCAATGCGCGATGTGCCATGGAACGAACGGCGAAGGCAAAGGCTGGGATTTCCCGCCGCTTGCCGCCAATCAGTCGATTCAAATGGCGTCGTCCGTCAACCCGATCCGCATGGTTCTCAATGGCGGCTACCCGCCGGGCACGCTGCGCAATCCAAGGCCCTATGGCATGCCGCCTTTCGCGCAACAACTGTCCGACGAAGAAGTCGCCGCTGTCGTGACCTACATTCGCACGGCTTGGAATAACCACGGAGCCGCCATCACGGCTCAAGATGTCAATGCGTTGCGTTCGGCTCCGCTGAACTAAAAGGGGCGTAGGCCATGAGTGGACATGATGATCAACGCGTACGCCACGAAGACGAGCGTGTCGAGGAAATCGTCCGCGCCGGACCGCGCGGCGCCCTGATCGTTACCGGCATTGCCGTGGCCATCGTCATAGCGCTGTGGTTCCTGTTCTATTTCCTGGTCTTTCTTCCCCGCGGCGTCATTCATTAAAAGGACTGGTCGTGGCCGAAACATTTTCCGCCAAATCAAACGATACGGCTGCGCTGGCCGCGCGGCTCGAAAAGCGATGGGCTTTCATGATGGTCAGCATCATGGCCCTGCTCGTTGGGGTCATGATTTTCACCGGTCTGCATTGGGCCATGATGCCGCCGTCGCGCGTCGAAACCATCAATCCCTCGACGCTGCATGTGTCGGGCGAATTCGTCGAGAGCAACCTCGGTAGCGCCGTTGAAGCGGATGGATCGATCACCGTGAGAATCATCGGCCAGCAATACTCGTTCACGCCGCAGTGCATCGTCGTGCCAGCCAAGACACCCATCACGTTTCGGGTGACCAGTGCCGACGTGATCCACGGCATGCTCATTACCGGTACAAACATCAATTCGATGGTCGAGCCCGGCTACATTTCCACATTCAAGACCGAGTTTGAACAAACTGGTGATCACTTGATGCCTTGCCATGAGTATTGCGGGGTCGGTCACGAGGCCATGTGGGCAAATGTGAGGGTGGTCGACAAAGACGCGTTTTCGAAAATGGCCGCCAAGGCAGGGAGACTGACTTGTGATCTCTAACAGACGTCTTATGCTCGCCCATTTCTGGTTGGCGTTTGCGGTATTCGGCCTTGCCGTTCTCCTTGGCGAGTGGCAGATGTTCATCCGCAGTCCGTTGCACGGCTGGCTGCACAATCCCGATCTTTACTACCGCTCGGTCACCGCACATGGCACCGTGATGGGGTACGTCTTTCCGACACTCGTTGCCATGGGTTTCGGTTACGCCATCTGCGAGTTGTCTCTCGGCCAGCCGTTGATCGGCCGGCGCTGGGCGTGGGCGGGATACATCATGATCATCGTCGGTTCCGTGGCGGCGGTGGTGCCTGTGGCGATGGGGCTCGACTCGGTGCTTTACACCTTCTATCCGCCGATGATCGGCAATGCCTTCTATTACATCGGTGTCGTGCTGGTGGTGGTTGGATCATGGGTCTGGGTCGTGCTCATGGGCATCAATCTGAATGCGTGGAAACGCGCTCATCCCAGTGCGCCCGTTCCGCTGCCGATGTTTGCGAACGTTGCGGCCGCTTATCTGTGGGGCTGGACGGCGGTCGGTGCGGCCCTGGAGTTGTTGTTCCAGATACTTCCTGTCGCGCTGGGTTTTACCAACACCATCAATGCCGGGCTGTCGCGCGTGCTGTTTTCCTGGACCCTGCATGCCATCGTCTATTTCTGGCTGATGCCTGCCTACATCGCTTTTTACACGATCGTGCCGCGCGCCATCGGTGGCCGTCTGTACAGCGACACCATGGCCCGCATTTCGTTTGCATTGTTCCTGGTGTTTTCGATGCCGATCGGCATTCACCATTTATTTGCCGATCCGCAAGTCGGCTCGGGTTTCAAATTCGTCCATTCGGTGTTTACCGCCATGGTGGCGGTTCCCACGCTGCTGACCGTATTCACGATCTGCGCCTCAGTGGAAATTGCTGCGCGCCTGCGTGGCGGGAAGGGCGTATTTGGTTGGCTCAAGGCACTGCCATGGGACAACCCGCAGATGCTCGCGCTGGCTTTTTCGTTCGTGATGCTGGGTTTCGGCGGCGCGGGTGGCTTGATCAACATGAGTTATCAGTTGGACTCGACCGTGCACAACACCCAGTGGGTGACCGGCCATTTTCACCTGATCTTCGGCGGCGCGATCGTGATCATGTATTTCGCCATCGCCTATGATCTCTGGCCGCACCTGACAGGGCGGGCAATGCAGCATTTAGGCCTTATCCGCACGCAGCTGTGGCTGTGGTTCATCGGCATGATCGTCACGACGTTTCCATGGCATTACGTGGGCATTCTCGGCATGCCGCGGCGCATGGCCTACTTCGACTACACGGGTATGTCTGCCGAAGCGGTCTCGGTCATCATGTCGACCGTCGGCGGTGCATTGCTGGTCGTTTCGGCGATCCTGTTCCTGGTCATTCTTTATCGCAACCATTCCGGAAGCCGGGCCGAGATCGCGCCATTCACCTTCAGCCGGGCGATTCATGAGCCCACCTCGCTGCCGTTGGCGTTGAACGGCCTGGGGCTTTGGGTTGGGTTGATGATGGCGCTGACGATCACCAACTACGGCTATCCGATCGCCAGACTCATCGGCTTGCACGATGCCCAGGTTCCCGCGGTGTTCATAGGAGCGAAGCGATGAACGATCATCGTCCACGCCTGATATCGCTCCGAAACCCCTGGTTTACGGCGAGCGCCGGGGCCGTTCTCATCCTGTTCCTGTTTACGGTGTTCGTGGGATTCGTCTGGCTTCCTTCCGCTCAAAACGATGCCTTGTTCAAAGGGCTGTTGAATGCGATTTGCAGTGCCGCAGGCGTACCCAGGGCCTGGTTGAGCGAGGCGAGTCCGCCGGTTCAACCCAAGGCGCCTGTTTCCAGCGTGGTGCTGACGCCCGACATGCTTGGCGGGCCATCCTCGGGTGGTTCCGTCGGCCGAGGCGCCACCTTGGCATTGCGTTGCACGATGTGTCACGGCGCCCGCGGCGTGAGTGCGGCGAATACCCCCAATCTGGCCGGGCAATACGAAGCTTCGATATACAAGGAGCTTCGCGATTTTCAGAGCGGTGCGCGCACAAGCGCGGTCATGGCGCCAATGGTTGTCGGACTCGGCGACCAGGATCTGCGCGATTTATCGGCTTATTACGCCTCTCTGCCACGCGGCGATGTATCGGCTGCGCAACAGGCGCATGCCATGCCCAACATCGTTGCCACGGGATCACCCATGCGGAACATCGCTCCGTGCGGCTCCTGCCATGGTGACATGGCGATCAAGCTGGGCGCGCCATGGCTTGGCCCGCAACCGCACGACTATCTGAAATCCCAACTCGAAGCCTTTGCAAACGATCGCCGCCACAACGACATCAGTGCTCAGATGCGAAATATCGCGCGTAACATGACGGCGGATGAAATCAACGCATCCGCGAGCTATTACGCAGGAAGCAAATAAGCGTCACGCGATGTGTTGCCAAAGATCGGATTTGCGGTGTGGGCATACGCATGATCAAGTGGTATTGCCGTCACTCAACGTGGAGCCCCCGGTGATCACGGTTGATGCTCGGACATCGAAGGCGGCGCATCACGCGGATCGGCGCCCCAGGCCTTGTTTGGCTCCGATCCCATGGTGAGTACCAAGGTGCCGCCGTTCGCGATGTCGGCATGGCTGAACCACGGTTTGGTCCACGGCTTGCCATTGAGCGCGGCGGACTGGATGTACATGTTCTGAGCTGAGTTGTTGCGTGCAACGATCTCCAACACCTTGCCGTTGCCCATGTGCAGGCGGACCCGGTCGAAGATCGGGCTGCCGAGGATGTAGTCAGGGCTGGAAGGATCGACCGGATAGAAACCCATCGCGCTGAGCACATACCAGGACGAGGTGGAGCCCTGGTCGTCCATGCCGGGAAAGCCGTAGCCGCTGGCGTCGCTGCCGTACAGCTCGTCGAGGATGCGGCGTATCAGCGCCTGTGTCTTCCAGGGTTGGCCGCTCCAGGCGTAGAGATAGGCGGCCTGCTGGTCCGGCTGATTGCCTTGCACGTATTCGCCAATCATGCCGGTGCAGTCGCGGCAGATGCCCTTGGCCTGGTAGGGCGTGGAGAAGAAGGCGTCGAGCTTGGCGTTGAACGCGTCGCGCCCGCCGAGCAGATCGATCAAGCCCTGCACGTCGTGCGGCACCAGCCACAGCGTGGACCAGCCCGAGGCTTCCTTCATCATGAAGTTGTAGTACGGCTCGCCCGGATCGAACGGCGCAATCCACTTGCCATCGGCGGTGCGGCCGCGAACGAAGCCTACCGACGGATCAAACACGTTGCGGTAGTTCGCGGCGCGGCGCAGGAACATCTGCGCATCGTCCGTCTTGCCGAGCCGGCGGGCGATATCAGCCAGCGCATGGTCGTCCCAGGCGTATTCGAGCGTGGTGGCGGCGCCTGCCTTGCCCCCAGCGTAGGGTGGGCTGGGGCTTCCCGGCGGAACGACATCGGAAATCCAGCCGTTCTTCATGTACTCAGCCAAGTAGCCGCGCGGCCCATTAGGGTCGATCGCGTTTTTACGTAAATACGGATAGACGGCCGCATAGTCGAAGGGGACGCCGCGCTGCCATGCGCCGTCGTAGAGAAATGCGGCATGGTCGCCGTGGAACGAGGTGTCCATGTAGCCGCGTTCGCGCGCCCGGTCCAGTTCGGAACGCATGATGTCCTGCACGACCTGCGGTTCGAGCAGCATCAGCAACACGATCTGGTTACGGCCGGTATCCCAGAAAGGCACCGGCCCGTAGTGGTCGTAGTCGGCGGTCTGGACGTGGCCGCTCGCATCGGTGAAGCGCTCGCCCTTGCGCGCAACCAGCCGTGGGCTGGCGAAGGAGTGGTACAGCGTCGAATAGAACAGCATGCGCTGCTTGGGTGTGCCGCCAGTCACTTCGACGCGGTCGAGCAGTTTTGCCCAGGCAGCGCGCGCCTGGGTGTGCACACGCTCGAAATCCCAGTTCGGGTCCTCGCTGTGCAATCGCTGTTCGGCTTCATCAGCACTGTGGCCATGGGCGACCCTCACCAGCACCTGTTCGCCTGCCTGCGTGTCGAAGGTGACGTAGGCACCTGCGTAACTGCCGGATACGGTGCGCCGGCCGGCCTGCACGTCCTGGTCACCGAGACCCCAGCCCGGGGTGTCGTGGTTCGCGCGGAAGGTGCCGAAGCTGGCGAACGGCCGCGAGAATTCGGCGACGAACCAGGGACTGTCCGAATCGTTCTTCGAATGTCCGCTCGCGGCGACGCCGCGAATGGTGCGATCGTCGACGACCTCCACATCGCCGCCTGCGCGGCGCAGGTTGATGATGACGTTCGAGCGATGGCTGGCTGGAAAGGTGAAGCGCATCAAGCTGGTCCACTGCGTCGCCGTCAATTCGACACGCGTGTGGAACGTGGCGAGATCGACGGCGTAGTAGCCGGGCGATGCCTTCTCGCTCGCTTTGTCGTAATACGACGGCGCATAGTCGGGCGGCATGGTCCAGTCGCCCACCACCGGCATGATCATCGGTCCGCCGCGGCCGCCGTAGGTAGAGCCACCGCCACCGGTAAAACCGATCATCGTCGGACGGCCGTAGTAGTAGGGCGTGGCGACGCCGGCGGGATAGCTGAGATCGATGTTGACGTTGACCGGTGCGGTTTCGGTTGCGCTTTGCGGCAGGCTCGCGGCCGGCGAGGTCATGCCTGGATACAGCAGTTCGCCCGGTGGCGGTGCGTTGCCGATCAGCGCTTGCTTATCCAGCGGTGCGGTGCCGACCAGCGGGTTGGCTTCATCGACGGCCGATAACGCGGGTGGCGTTGCGTGGTTGTTCTGGGCGTGGCCAGTGCCGATGCTTCCGAGTGCGGAGATAGCCAGTGTGATGGTTAGAGCAGCACGTCGGTTGTGGATCGATGGGGTGTGACGGTGAAGGCGTGCGAGAGATGTATGCATAGTTTCCTCTGCTGCGGAGATGGCAAGCAGTGATGTTCCGAACTTATGCTGTGCCTATAGGCATGGTCTTGCCTGACGTCATTCCGGCGAAGGCCGGAATCCATCGCCAGTACGAAGCATGGATTCCGGCCTTCGCCGGAATGACGGTGAGGTACTACGAAACTTCCCCGGACAACGGTGGGCCTTCGCCGGGATGACGAACCCGCTCTGCAATGGCATCGACGCGAGCCTAAAGTTCGTAGCGTTGGCCATGCCCCTCCCCTGCAAGCAGGGGAGGGAATAATGCTCGTCATCTTTCAACCGCCATCTCCAAACTTGTACGTGACACCCAGGTAATACTGGCGCCCTGCATATTCGAGCTGGTACAGCCGCTGCGAGGTATCGCTGCCCAGATACTCGCGAGACGTGGAGCGTGTCAGGTTGATGACCGACGCGGTCACCATCAGGTGCTTGGTGAACTCGTAGTCGCCGTTGAGATCGATCTGGTTGTAAGGCTGCATATATTCGGGCAGACCGGAGACCAGCCCTTCCATGGTCCGGCCCGTCCAGTTGCTCGTGGCGCGCAGCAGGAGCCCGTTTTTTTCATAGAACAACGACACGTTCGCCGCGAACTTGGCGCTGCCGATCAGTTCCGATTTTCCGACCTGCGTGTCGCCGAGCGAAACAGCGGTTTCGTTGGTCTTGTTGAGCGTGTAGTTGGCGATGTAGCCGAAGCCCATGTCGAAGGTGTGCTGCGTGTAGAGCTCCACGCCGCGGGAGACGCCCGAGCGGCCGTTGGCATTGGTGCTGTACGACATGAACGGTGTCGGCGTGCCGTTGACGTCCACAGTGGTGTTGTTGATGGTGACCGGCACCACGAAGTTCTTCACCGTCTTTTGGAACAGATCCACGCCGACCACCGACTCCGGTGCGTAATACCACTCGCCGGCCAGATCGAACTGCGTGGCTGTGAAAGGTTTGAGATTGATATTGGCACCGCTGCCATACCAGCCCGGCAACGCCGCACCGAACTGCTTGCGGTCGTTGTAGTAAGCCTGGGTGTCGTCGGTGAGGCTGCCCAATTCGGCCAGGTCGGTGTAGTTGGCGCGCGCCATCGCCTGCGAGCCGGCGACGCGCAGCACGATGTCATGCGGAAGGGTCCAGGCAAAGTTGAAGCTGGGAAGCGCCTTGTTGTACCGCTTGCGCATGGAGGCATTGGTAAAGGACTCCACCACCGCCTGATCCTGCGGGAGATATTCGAAATCGCCCGGCGCGCACGGCCCGCCCGCAATGTTCACGCCGGTGGTCGGGCAGATCAGGATGGCACCCTGCGGCGAGTGGTAATACACCGCATTGTTGGTGGTGATCAGGTCGGCGACGGTGAGGTTTTGCAGCGTGCTGACAAAGCGCAGGCCGACATTGCCGCGTACCGAACCCGTGTCGATGTTCGCCTGGACGTAGGCCGCCGAGATCTGTTCGCTGATGGCGGATCGATCTTCGGGATGAGGGTAGACCACCCGGTCGTAGGTCTGGTTGAGGTAGTTGTAATAGGCCGGGAAATTGATCGCCGGGAAGATGTTGTCGTTGAACGCCAACGTGTGGCCGTTGAGCAGGTAAGGCTCCAGGAAGTTCGCCGGCAAATTGCCGGCATTCGGATCGCAGGTCTGGAACTGCTGCGTGGTGCCGGGGCAGTACCAGCGGATCTCGTAGTTTTCCTGCTCGGCATGGTTGTCGCGGTACTTCAGGCCGAACTGCAGCGATTGCATCCAGCTGGAATCGAAGGCCCACGTAAAGTCGACCTGGGCGAAGTTCTGCGAGTTTTGCGTATCGATGTAATTGGAGCCGGTGGAACCGAGATCCACCTGGCCCTGGCCGGCCAGCATGTTCTGCAGCGTATTGGGCGAAGCGGTGAGGGTCGGCGTGCCGCTCAAGGTCCACTGGCTTAGCTGGCTGCCGTCCACCCACTGCCCATTGACGAAATTGCGCGGCTTGGCCGCCATGCCCAATTCCACCGACGGACCACCCGTGGCCCAGGTGCGGCCGACGTTGAACGTGGCACTGAGGTTGCCTTCGCCTTCCCACTCGCCTTCGAGGTTGACGGATTGCGAGAGCGCCTTTTCGATGGAGTAGTTGCCCGTTATCCACGGTGTCTGCGAAGAGCAGACATCCACGGCCTGGCGTTGCGCGCCGGTGACGGGGTTCGTCAGCGAGTTGCATCCCTGGCCCGGGTTCGGAAGGACGTAGCGGGCACCGGTAACGATCGTGTGCGACGGATCGAACGTCAGTCCATTGGGCGCGAGCAGATTGCCTTGCTGGTCCGCATAACTGCCGGTAGGCAGGCCCCACTCGGGAATTTCCACCGTATTTTCGATCTGGTCCTGCTGCCGTTGGAAGCGGAAATAGTTGCCGGTCAGCAGGAAATTCTGCGTGGGCTTGAACTGCATGGTGGCCTGGTAGCCCTTGGTCTTCAGATCCAGACTGTTTCTGCTGGTGCTGAATTGCTGCGGCATCCAGTAGCCCGAATAGCTGTTGCCAGCCTGGTCGGTCACTCCGCCACCGGGCCACAGGTTGAGGTTGGGTTCCACGGAACTGCCGAACTGCTGGCCATGCACGTTCACCGGCGGCTGCGTGCAGGTGGCAAAGCTGGTGCAGTTGTTGGACCACCAGTGCCAGTTCGATGCATTGGCAAGGTCGTCGACATCTTTGCGCTCCTGATACGAACCGGCGACCAGTACACCGAAGGTTTGAGCCTTGTTTTTCCATGACCACAAGCCTGAAACCTGCGGCGTGACCTTGCTGTTGCTGTCGGAGCCCGCGCCATTCACGGAAATAAAGCCGTCATTGGCAGCCATTTCCAGCGGGCGGCGCGTGTGCAGATCCACCACGCCGCCGATGCCGCCTTCATCCAGCCGCGCTTCCAGACTCTTGTAGAGCTTGATGTTCGAAAACATGTTGGCCGGGAACAACGTGTAGTTGAACGAGCGCGACAGCCCATCGGAGGTATCGGCCGAGGCCACGTAATTGCCGTTCAATTCGGTCAACGTAAGCTCAGGCGCCAGGCCGCGGATGCTGACGGTCTTTCCTTCGCCGGCATCGCGGCTGATCACCACGCCGGGAACATGTGCGAGGGCGTCGGCGATGTTCTTGGCGGGAAACTGCGCGATGTTCTGCGCGTTGATGACTTCGACGACAGCGTTGGAATCGCGCTTCTCCTGCATGTTCTCGTCGATCGACTGGCGAAAGCTCGAGACGACGACTGTCTGCAGGGTCGTGGGGTTGGTGGCTTTGCCGGTTTTTTCCTCATCGGCCTTTTTCTCGGCCTTCTTCACCTTGGCGCTATCGGATGTTTGTGCCGGCGACGGTGCGGGTGTTGCCGTGGACGAAGGTGAAGATGTTTGCGCGGCAAAGGCGACGGCAGGCATTCCCAGGCCGCCTCCCAACGACAAGGTCGCCAAGGCGAGCGCGGCGTACAACGGCTTGCGTGTAAACACGTGTGACAGGTAAGTCATTCCGTAATTCCCCTTTCTGGTTTGCGCGCTTCTGACATCGGCGCGGTCATCCCCCCGTTGGATCACGTGCTGCGGATGCGTGATTTCTGCTGTGGTTGTCTCCCTCCTTCGTGAACTGGATCGATCTAAAAAATTCGACAGCCGACGACTCCCGACTCGTCGGCGGTGGAATGCTTCAAGGCTTCGGATAGGGCGCCGAAAGCGCCGGAGTCTGGTGTCGCCGGAGTGGATCGCCGCCGCAGCGATCACTGCAGACGGCAACAGCCACCACGAAGGCGGGCGCGCATGCGGCGCGCGGGCGTGCCATCACGGAAATGCGGGCGGCTGCTGATTTCATGCGTGGCTTCCAGCTCCCTCGATCTGTCTGGCGGGAAGCAGCCACACTCACGCAGCGCCCCTAACGCGTGCGTTCATAAGCTTCTTTCCACCCTTGTTCAAAACCATTCAGATCATTCGCCGCTGCGACGTGATCTGAATCATCCTATTATTTGGATCGATCTAATTCTTGTGCGGCAAATTAATGCGCTGTGGACGCGAGATGTCACGCTGCGTCGCAAAATGTGACGATCGAGTGAAGAGGTTTTGGGAGTCCGCATCGGCCAGGTGATCAAAATGTGAACGCAGAAATGGCCGTTTTTACGTCCGTTGTCAGATGCAGGGCTGTGCTGATGGCGATGTTGGACGACGTCGTGAGTACGAAACCCAGAGGGAATGGCGATGATCGAGGAGACAACTGAAGCGCTCAAGTCGCGACGGCCAACTTGTACGCGGATGAGACATCAAACATCAGTGATCGATTTGCAAATTCGCTACTCGATATGAGTGGACATGTCATGGAAAGCTGCCAGCCAAGCCGGAAAAACAAAACAAATTCGTGCCGAATCAGCGCCGCCATATAAACAGTGCGCGCGAGCATAAAACGGCGGGACATCCCGGCTACCCCGTCGGCCCAGCAACTTGTTTGATATGAAGTTGTTGCTTGAGCGCTTGATGGACACCAAGAGCTTGAACACTACATGCGTTCAGCACAAATTGCAGTCACTGGTAAATCGCCGGACCCATTCGTAATGGGCACCATAAGAACAATCATTGAGAGGGCTCAGGCCCAACCACGCAACCGGTACCACCAGAGGCCGGCATATTCGCGCAGGCAGTGGCCGCTCAAGTGCAAGGCGGACCGTTTTGGCCACCAGGGATGCGCTTGCCAGGATGGATAAACGGGGTCATAGGACGGTGCGGGGATCACGTCGAGCCCTTGATTGGCGAAGGCCGCCGCGGCGCGTGGCATGTGAAAGCCGGACGTCACCAGCAAGATGCGTGACCGCTTTGCGCGTTTGAGCATCGCGGCCGAGAACACGGCATTCTCATGCGTATTCGTGCTTGCGCACTCGGTTTGCAAGGCGCCGGCTGGCACGCCCTGCCACAGCAGTCTTCGCGCCATCCGCTGGGCTTGATCACTGCCCGAAAGCAGCACCATGTCGGCACGCGCATCGCGGAACAACTGCAAGCCGAAACCGATTCGCGTGGCAAGGCTATAGGCATCGTCCGTATTCGGGCCCAAGCCATATCGCGGCAACGCCCCGCCGCCCAAAATCACGATGGCATCGGCCCTGGCATAGGTGGATGCGTCTCGCTGCGGATAGTGATGTTCCAGCGATTCGCGCAAGCGCGTGGCCATGGCAGGGGTGGCGCACAGCCATAACCAGCATGCGCCCAGCACCAGTGACACCAGGGCGGGGCGATAGCGTCGGCGGCATAAAAAATACAGGCCGATAGCGGCAAGGATGGCTGCCTGGTAGATGGGATAGAACAGGTACTCAAGCAGATCCATCGAATTTCCTGGTCCTCAACCTCTGAGGCGTCCCTGCCGCCGTTCCCACGTCCTGGCAACGTCATAAGCCATGGACCATGCCCGGCCTTATGGCCTGGCATTGCGCTCCCCGGGCGGTCAAAAAACATGCCAATTCGCCAGTTTTGAAAAAATAAAGCCTATTTTTTGTGAAGGTGATGTATTGATTTACCCGTTTGTCAATAGCATATTATGAGACAGGGGTCACACTTTTTAACCACCATCGGCCGAGATCGCCATGAAGAGCCTCAGTCGTTGTTTTGCACTGTGTCTGCCATTGCTGCTAGCCGCCTGTGCAACGACGGGCGGCTCCAGCGCGCCGCCGAAGCTCGATGCCGATGTGCAGGCTGTCACGACGTACCACATCGGTGTGGACGACCAGTTACAAATCACCGTCTGGCATAACCCGGACCTCAGCGTCAGTGTCCCGGTGCGGCCGGACGGCAGGATTACCGTCCCGCTGATTGGCGACGTGGTCGCTGGCGGGAGAACCCCGGACCAGGTATCCGCCGAGATCAAGGACAAGCTGCAGTCTTATATTCGCGATCCGCAGGTGGCGGTCATTCTGATTGCGCTACGCAGCAACGAGTATCTGTCGCGGGTGCGGGTCACCGGCGCGGTACGCAGCCCGATTTCCATTCCTTATCGCCAGGGGATGACCGTGCTTGACGCGGTACTGGCCGCTGGCGGCATTACCGAATTTGCCGCGCCCGACCGCACCGAGCTGTACCGCAAGGGCGATGGCGGGAGCCCGATCTCGTACTCGGTGCATCTGGAAAAAATTCTGCAGAAAGGCGATCTCGCCAACAACTACCCCGTACAACCGGGGGATGTGATTACGGTGCCGCAACGCGCGTTCTGACCGGCGCGCAGTGTCTTGGAACGTTTGCATTTAGGGATGAAAGGGAAGGGGATGTCATGGGGGGAGAACTTGCACCTTTAGGTGGCATGCTACCTGCGCTGATAACCGAAGCGCGGCGTCGGCGCATGGCCTTGGGCATTGCATTTGCCGTGATTGCGATCGCGGCCCTGGTCGTCGGCATGTTCTGGCCGAAAAAATACGAAGCGTCCACCACCATCCTGGCGCAGGAAAGCAACATCATTACGCCGCTGATGGAAGGTGCGGCCTCGGCAACGGCGAACGCCAACCGGGCAGGTATCGCCCAAAACGTGATTTTCAGCCGGAAAGTGCTCGACCAGATTCTGGTGGCCGGTGGCTGGATGGCGACGCGTCCCACGCCGGTCCAGCGGGATCTGATCATCGAGGGCATTCGTGCCCGCACCAAGGTGCAGACCTCGCACGGCAATTTGATCACGATCAGTTATACCGATTCCGAACCACGGCGGGCGTTCGTGGTGACGCGGGAGTTCGCGCGTCTTTTCATCAGTGAAAGCCTTGCCTCGAAACAGCGCGAAAGCCGCGACGCCTATGAGTTCATCAATAGCCAGGTCGAAACCTATCGGGGCAAGCTGACCGACGCCGAAGACAAACTCAAGGCCTATCGCGAATCCAATATAGATGCGCGGCCTGGCAGTGACGTCGACACCAATTCGCGCATCAGCCAGCTGCGTACGCAAATCGAGAATACGCAGTTGGAACTGACCGAAAAGCGCTCGCAGGCGGCTGCGTTGCAAGCACAGCTGTCGGGCGAATCGGAAGTCAATGCGGTGCACACCACGCAAGGCATCTACGACACTCAGCTCGCCGATTTGCAAAGCCAGCTCGACAAGCTGCTGCTCACCTATACCGACCAATATCCGGACGTGATCCGGCTACGGCACCAGATCCAGGATCTGCGGCAGCAGATGGCCCAGTCGGATCAGCGCAAGCAGGCAGCGCAAGCAGCCGGAACACCGATACCGCTGGACAGCACGGTGCAAATGAATCCGCTTTACCAGCAGCTGAAGATCCAGCTTGCCGCGACCGAGGGCGATGCTGCCGCGGCACAGGCACGCATCAGTGCCAGCGAGTCGATGCTGGCCACGGAGCTGGACCGCAGCAAACGCATCTCCAATTCGGAAAATGTCACCGCCGAGCTGACGCGCGACTACGACGTCAATCGCGACGTCTACCAGGACCTGTTGAAGCGTCGCGAGAACGCGCGGGTGTCGATGAACCTCGACGCCGAACAACGCGGCCTGACGTTCATCGTCCAAAACCCGGCGGTGATGCCGCTGGTGCCGTCCGGCCTGCGTTTTGTGCATTTCGGAGCGGCTGGCCTGGCGTTGTCGCTCGCCATCCCGTTCGGATTGTTGTTCGCGCTGGTGCGTCTTGATCCGCGGGTGCGTTCGGCCGACCAGCTGGAACGTGCGCTCGGTTCCAATGTCCTGGCAACGATTCCGTTCTACCCGACCCCGCGTGATCGCCGACGCGAACGGTTGCATAACACGATGCTGGTGTTGATCGCCGTCGGTGTTGCCGCGTTTTACCTGATTCTGTTCTGGATCCGGCACAAGGGTTGAGTATGAGCAAGCATGACGAAAACGTCTTTACCAATCGCCGCGATCTGAAGGCCGATGCCGGTGTGCGCCAGATCGACGAGACCCCCTCGACAGGTCATTCGATTGCGCTGATGACGGAAGTCGGCCGCGCGCTGGCGCCGGCACAGCTGGAACAGCGGCGGTTGATTCATCGCGAAGATTCAGTGCGTCGCCAGTCCGATGCGTTTCGCGAAATTCGCACGCGCCTGCTCGAGCTTTCGGGCGGCCAGAACTTCATCACCTTGGTCGTGTCGGTCAGTCCGGATTCGGGCGGCAGCTTCGTGGCGCGTAACCTGGCGGCGGCCTTTGCGTTCGACGAAGCGAAGACCAGTTTGCTGATCGATTGCAATTTGCGCTATCCGAACCAGCACAAGGCGTTGGGCGTAGAGCCGGAAAAAGGTGGCTTGATCGATTATCTCGAGCATCCTATCCGCGGCCTGAAATCGATTATTTATCAAACCGGCATTCCGCGCCTTCGCCTGGTGCCGGCGGGTACGTCGCGCGAAAACGGTGGCGAATTCTTTTCATCGTTTCGCATGCGCGCGATGCTGGATTCGCTGCGCTGCCGATACACCGATCGCTATCTGTTTCTTGATGGGCCGGCCATCAAAGGCTCGCCGGACGCACGCATTTTGTCGGATCTGGCCGACTTCGTGGTGGTGGTGGTGGGCTATGGGCGTGATACGCCTGCCGCCGTCAACCAGGCTGTCGCCAATTTTGATACCAGCAAGCTGGCAGGAGTGGTTTTCAATCAGTCGGCCTAGGACGAGAGGCGGCTGGGCTGCAACGCATTCAGCGCAACACCTTTAAGGAAAGGGGGAGGGGACATGCCGGCATTCACCACGCTCGCTCGTGCCATGGCGCTCGTGCTGGTCGTTGCGCCGGGCGCGGCATGGGCCTCGCAGTTCGATTACTCGATCTTCGGCAGTGTCGAACATAGCGACAACATCACCTTGAGCGACAGCAATCCGATCAGCCAGAACGTATTCATTCCGGGCTTCAACTTCAACTACCTGCAGCAAGGTTCGACATTTCAGGCCAATGTAAGCGGCACGTTCCAAGACAACGATTATCTCGGGCATCAATTTGCCAACCAGACGCAAACCGAACTGGCCGGCCAGGCCAATTGGACGGTGCTGCCGAAGCGGTTGGATTTCACCGTCGAGGATTACGCCGGTGTCGAGCCGGTCGACTCCTTGGCCAGCAATGCGCCGGACAACCGGCAGCAGACCAACGTGGTGTCGCTGGGGCCGACCTTGCATCTGCAGTTTGGCAACGTCATGCGCGCGCAAGTCGAGCTTCACTATCTCAATAGCTATGCCTCGAAGGTCAAAGACTTCAATTCGAGCCGTGGCATGGCGGCATTCCGGCTGTATCGCGACCTCAACCCGACCGACACGCTTTCGCTGAACCTCGAATCACAGCGGGTGAAATTCAACGACAGCACTGCCACGACCTTGGTCGACGGCGTCGACGACACCATTGCGACACCCAATTACACGCGCGACGAAGCCTACGCCCGATACACCAGCACGCTCGCGCACTTCAGCGCCGACGTGTTGGCAGGCTGGTCGAAGATTGACTTTGATCATGCGCGCGGCGAGTCCAAGCCGCTGGCGAGAATCACCCTGGATTGGCAAATCACCCCGCACCAGACCTTGTCCGTGACCGGTGCCTACGAGTTTTCCGACGCCGCGCAAGACATGTTTTTGCAGCCGGGGCAGAGCGTCGTCAACATCCTGGACGAGAATCCGACCGACTTCCTCTACAACCCCGGTGGCGGCATCAGCACGGGCAATCTGGTGATCGACTCGGAGGTTTACCTCGAAAGAACCCTGCAGGCGACCTACACCTACCACACCGAGCGCTTGCAGCTGTCGATTGCACCGACGTACGACAAGCTTTCGTATCTGAACAGCGCCACCTTCAATCAGTCCACGCGTGGCGGCACGGTCAGTGCCGATTTCCGCCTTCGCCCCAACACGACGATTACCGGATTCGTCAATGCAGAACGGCTGACGTATACGTCGTTGCAGCGGACCGACAAAACCTATCGCTATGGCGTCGATCTCGGGCACCAATGGGCACCGCATTGGACGTGGCACGTTTCCTATATCCGGCAGGTACGCGGCAGCAACGCGGCTGGCCAGAGTTATCACGAGAACGAAGTGTTTTTCAGCGTGGTGTTCAAGCGATGAACACGCGTGCCGACGCCGACATGCCGTTCTATTTCGGGCCGGACCGCACGCTGTTCGGCCTGTTCCATGCGTGCGGCACGCCGGCGCGAAAGGCCGTGCTGCTATGCCCGCCGCTGGGGCAGGACCTGATACGGTGCCATCGCCTGTACCGGCAGCTGGCGCAGGCGCTGGCGGCCGAAGGCGTGGCCGCCTTGCGTTTCGATTACTACGGCACGGGTGACTCGGCCGGCAACAGCGTGGATATGGATTGGCAACGCTGCCTGGCCGATACCGCGGCCGCGGCCAATGAATTGCGGACGCGTAGCGGCATCGATCGCGTGTTCGCGTTTGGTGCGCGCCTGGGTGGGAGCATTGCGTTGGCGTCGGCTGCGCAGGCACGCTTTGCCGGTGTCGTGGCATGGGATCCCGTGCTCGATGGCCGCGCGTATGTGACGCGGCTCGATGCCATGCAGTCGGCGCTGTGCCTCGATGGGCAGCGTTTCATGGTGCCGCGCAACGCGGCCGACGCGGCTGCGCAATGGCTCGGGTTCGCGATCAGCGACAGCTTCCGCCAGCAGGTCATGGATTTGCATGTCGACCGTCCGACGGTGCCGACGCTTCTGCTCGACTCGCTCTCATCCGACGCACCGCAACCCTGGGGAAGTTTTGTGGCCGATGCCGCTGCGGTGAAGTGCGTGCAGCCTGCCACGCCGTGGAATGATCCACGCCGGCTCGAGGTGGCGATTCTCTCGCACCCGCTGATCCAGGCCGTCACTCGACACGTGCAGGAGGCGGCGTGATGCAGGAGCAGGCTTTCCGTTTTGGACGCGCACGGCATCTGGTGGGCATTGCGGGATTGCCGTCGCCTGCCACGCCGGAAACGGTCGGCGTGATCGTGCTCAACGCAGGGCTGGTGCATCGGATCGGGCCGTTCCGGTTGCACGTCGAGATGACCCGGCGATTGAATGCGTACGGTTATCCCACCTTGCGCTTCGATCTCTCCACGATTGGTGATAGCGCCTCCAGCGGCGAGTCGCAGACCCGCAAGCAGCAGATCTGCGCCGACGTAGGCGACGCGATGAATCTGCTCGGCGAGCAGGCGGCATGCAAGCGCTTCGTATTGATCGGCCTGTGTTCCGGTTCGCAAAGTGCGCACATGGTGGCTTGCAGTGATGCCAAGGTGGCCGGCGCGGTTTTCCTCGACGGCTACGCGTACCGCACGCTCGGTTATCACCTGCGCTATTACCTCCCGCGCATGCTGGATGTGAAACGTTGGCTGGGTGTCCTTTCGCGCCGTCACCAAGCGACAGGCAACGGCGAACCCACCTTCACCGTAGCGCCATTGCCGCAAGCCGTGGTGCGCGCCGATTTCGCTGGCATGCTCGATCGCGGCCTCAAGCTGTGCCTGATCTATAGCGGCGGCATCAGCCGCTATTTCAACCATGCGCGCCAGTTCCGCGAATGCTTTGGCCGGGTCGTCAGCCATCCCGGCGTCTTCACCCGTTTCCTGAAAGAAGCCGATCACACCTACATCCTCACCGGCGATCGCAACCGACTGCTGGACAGCGTCGAGCGCTGGCTCTTCGACAATTTTCCCGTCACGACGGGTGGTTCCCCATGAATACAGTCCTGGTTACCGGTGGCGCCGGCTACATCGGCAGTCATGTCGTCCAGCAATTGGTGGCGCGTGGCGAGCGCGTGGTCGTGATCGACAACCTGAGCACTGGCTTTCGCGAAGCCGTGCGCGGTGCCGAACTGGTGATCGGCAATGTCGGTGATCCGGGCTTGGTGAGCCATGTCATGGCGGCGCACCGCTTCGATGCGGTACTGCACTTTGCCGCGCATACCGTCGTGCCCGAATCCGTATGCGACCCGCTCAAGTATTACGGCAACAACACCTGCAATACGCGCAACCTGCTGGCGTGTTGCGCGGATGCGGGTATCGATAAATTCATCTTTTCATCGACGGCGGCGGTCTACGGCATGACGGACAACGGCATCGCCGATGAAGACACGCCGACCCGGCCGATCAACCCGTACGGGACATCCAAGCTGATGTCCGAAACCATGTTGCGCGATCACAGCGCCGCTGGCGCGATGCGGCATGTGATACTTCGCTACTTCAACGTCGCCGGCTGCGACCCGGCGGGCCGCATCGGCCATTCCACGCCCAATGCGACACTGCTGATCAAGGTGTGCTGCGAGCACGCCGTCGGGATTCGCGACAGCCTGTCGATTTTCGGCACCGACTATGACACGCCGGACGGCACCGGTATTCGCGACTACATCCACGTCGACGACCTGGCCGCGGCGCATCTGGGCGCACTCGACCATTTGCGTGGCGGCGGCCCGTCGCTGACGCTGAATTGCGGTTACGGCCATGGCTACAGCGTGCGCGAGGTCATCAACGCCGTCGCCAGGGTAGGGGGCAAGCCGCTCAACGTGATCGAACTGCCGCGCCGCCCGGGCGACATACCCATGCTGATCGCCTGCAGCAACCGGCTTAAACACGTGATGGACTGGCAGCCGCGCTACGACGATCTGGATTTCATCGTCGCTACCGCATTGCGCTGGGAACAGCAGCTTCTGTACCGACGTTCACCGCTTTCATCGGTGGCTTGAATGGATGCCATTTTGCCGATGCGGATGGTGCCCTGGTTCACCACGTCCGGTTTTGCCCGAATTGCGCGGGGAATGATGCTCGCACCGGTTTGCCGCTGTGTTGCCATGGTTCTGGTAGGCGTGGCGGTCATGCTGGCAAGTGGCACATCGGTCTGCGCGCCTGCGCGCCACACCGTAGCGGCTCCGCCCAGTACATCAGCGCGCGAAGCAGTGCCTGCGGACACCACACCCGATCAGCGCATCGTCGTGCATCGTAACGCCGGCAGAGACGTCGACGTGCTGGTGTCCGTCGGCATTCCGTTTTCGCCTGGTGCGTTACGCGATACGCGCCTGTTGCGCATCCTGGATGAAAGCGGTGCGGAAGTACCCGCCGCCGTCCATACGACCTTGCTGTGGTACGCCAAGGACGGCAGCGTGCGCGCGGCTCGTGCTCAATTTCATGTGCATCTTGCCGGCGACACCCAGACGTTCTATTTCTCGATCGGCAAGCCGCGGCAGCGGGATCTGCCTGGATGGCCTTACGCCAATGGGCTGGTTCCCGACGTGCAGGGTTTGAAGGTGGCCGCCGCCTTGGCCACGCTCAGTCCGGTGTGGCTATGCAACTCGCTGGTTGCCGGCCCGCAGTTTCCGGCGCCGCCGAATGAGGCGTATGCCAATTACGTCGCAACGCAGTTTCAATGGGCCAAGCCGTTGCCGGTGAACGACCCGACGGCATGGCTGTTCGACCGGCCTTCCACGCTGTTCAAGGCATACATCCGCACCGGCCGTTTCGATTACCTGCAAGCGGCCGACCTCAGTTATCACTTTTATATGAAGTACATCCGCCGCGATGGCCTGGCCATGAGCCCCTTTTGCGCCGGTGGGTGGACGTACAACGACAAGCCGTGCGACGTGAAATACGTCTATGTCGAGCCGATCTTGCTTGCGCTGGCGCTTACCGGTGATGACAGCGAGCACGATCTGGTTACGATCGACAAGATGATGACGCTGTGGGAGAACGGTGGCTGGGGTAACCGGCCAGGTCCTTATACCAGTCCGTCGCAGCATTTCACCGAGCGCATGACGGGCCTGGGTTTGCTGGAAACCGTCAGCGCCTACGAATTGACGGGCGATCGCCGCTATCTGGAACGCGTCAATGATCGCATCGGATGGCTATACGACCATCAGCGCGACAACCCGGATGGCCTGGGCAACGACGGCTCCTGGCGCAACAGCTGGAGGCTTCACGAAGACGACTCATGGGATCCGTCGAAGGACGTTCGCGGTACCTCGCCATGGATGACGGAAAACATCGTCGATGGCCTATGGCACGCGTGGCTGGTGACCGGCGATCCCCGCATTCCCGCCATGATCACCGCGTTTGGCCGTTACCTGGAGCAATACGGCTGGATCAAGCCGGATCTGCTGCATTATGAACACGACTGGCGCAATCCCTGTTCGGGTCCGGATGGCCAGATTGCGTGGTACTGGTCGTCGTCGCATGCCGACACGAAAGCGCTTTCGCACATCGAGGATTCGGACGGCTGGTATAGCGATGCGCATACGGTCGAGATCGCCTTGCCGGTGGCCGCGGCCTACTACTTCGAGAAGGATCCGCAACAAAGCGCCGCATTGAAGCATCGGCTCGACGCGCTGACGTCTTCCTACAACATCGATTGCGCAAAATCCGCCGATCCCTTGCGGCGATTCAATTGGAACAATCGCGGCAGCGGTGTCGTCGCGTGGTTGATCCGCCAGCCGCCTGGCAGCGGCGCCGCGGCAGCGCCGGCTGCAGCGGCCACAAGGGTGACGCCATGAAGCAACGCCTGGCGGTATTGCGAAGCGTCACCCTGGTATCCGTTTCCACGTATGTCGAGTACGCATTGGGTCTGGTCGTCAGCATCTGGATCGCGCGCACGCTGGGCCCGGCGGATTTCGGCCGCTACGCTTTTACCGTGTGGCTGTGCAGTTGGCTGATGACTTGCAGCAATCATGCGCTGACGACGTCATCGACGAAGTTCATCGCCGAAGCGGATGGGGCAGGCCGGCCCGATCTGGCGTCGCATATCGCCTATCGGTTGAGCCGCTACCAGAACGTGAGTTCGGCTGTCGTCGTGCTGCTGTTTGTTCTTGCGACGCTGATCATCCGCCCGGTCGAATGGCGGCAATCGCTATGGCCGATCAGCGGACTGGTGATCGTCGCCGTGGTTTCCAAAGCGAACTACGCCATGCTCGTAGCGATAGAGAAAGGGCAGGAGCGCTTCGAGCCGGTATCGTTGGCAACGGTGCTTTCCGGTGTCATCAACGTCGGGCTGATCAGCGCGGCGACCATGGTGCACGCCGGCCTGGTGGCCTTCTTTGCGCTGTTCGCGGTGGCGTGCCTGATGTTGAACCTGATCAACCGGCTCGCCTTTCACCGGTATTGCCGTCCGTTTTCCGCCGGGCCGATTCCGGATGACGTCGGCAAACGGCTTTCGCGGCACCTCCGCCTGACCGCTGCACTGGTATTGCTGATTTCGCTGCGGTCGAGCACGATCGAAGTATTCCTGCTCAACACCTACGCGACGTCGACGGCGGTCGGCTTCTTCGCGATCGCCTCAACCCTGACGCGTGGCGCCGTCGAATTGTTGTCGGTAGGCTTGACCACCACGTTGCTGCCTTACATGGCCAAGTCGTTCGGCAAGAACGGCAGCGCGCAGGCTGCGCGCCTGCTTACGGAAGCGGCGCGGTTTTACTGGGCAGCTGGCCTGGTGATCGCGGGTGTCGGCCTGGTCACCACGCCCGAAATCGTCACCTTGATGTATGGCAACCGTTACGTCGGTGCGATTCCGACGATTGAGGCCATGCTCGTGCTCGCCGGACTGCTCTTGGTCAGCAACAGCATCGGCGCCTTCCAGATTGTGGTCGATCGCCAGGACGACCGTGTGCGCATCTCGGTGCTCGCCTTGACCGTCAACGCCGTGTTCGGCGTCGCCTTGGTGCCGTTCTTCGGGCTGGTCGGAGCCATGATCACGTATGCAGGTACCCGCTTCGCGGAGCTGAGCCTGGCCATTTTCTATTTGCGCAAAACCACCCGCGGCAGCTTGCCGCTGATGCCGATGGCGCGGCTGTTTGCCGCCGCGTTGGTGGCGACGGCCATGGCGTGGCTGAGTGTGGCGGTCATTCCCAGCCGCTTTGGCTTCATCGTCGGCGGCCTGGTATTCGTGGGAATTTTCGTGCCGGCAAGTTTTGTGGTGGGTTATTGGAACGAAGAAGACTATCAAGTGATGACGATGATCACCGACCGCCTTGGTCCGCCCGGCCGCACGCTGATGCGCGGTTTGACCAGCCTGCACGGACCGGCGGCCAAGGCATCTTCCTAGTCGATTCCAGACACGGGAGTCCTGTCATGCATTGGAAGGCCAAAGCGACACTGCAGAACGCGGTTTCCCGACTGCCGCCGGAGTCGTCCTACGCCACTTACTATTGGCTCCAACGCCATTTTGGCGGACTGCGCCATATCAATCCGGTGGCGCGGCTGAGGGCAGGGATCGAAACCTGGCGCCAGATCGAAAAACTGGGCCGTGACCCGTTCAATAAAATATTTCTCGAGGTAGGGACGGGGCGTGTTCCCATGACGCCGCTGGCCTATTGGCTGATGGGTGCCAAGCGTGTCATCACCATGGATCTGAACCCTTATCTGAAGGATGAGCTGACCAGAGAGTGCCTGCAGTACATCGATGATCATGCTGACGACGTGCGGGCCTTGTTCGGTCCGCTGCTGGTTCGAAAACGATTCGAAACATTGCTCGATTTGCGGCGCCAGGACGATCTGGATCTGCAAAACCTGCTCGATCTTTGCCATATCGTCTATATGGCGCCCGGCGATGCCGCGCAGACCGGTCTTGACGCCGCCGCGATCGATTTTCATACATCCTTCAACGTCTTCGAGCACATTCCTCGCGACGTGTTGCTTGCCATTCTTGCCGAGGGCAATCGCATCATCAGCAGCACGGGCTTGTTCGTTCATCGCGTGGACTACTCCGATCACTTTTCACACTCGGACGCGCGGATATCGCCCATCAATTTTCTGCAGTATTCCGATGCACAGTGGGATCGCTATGCGGGAAACCGCTACATGTATATGAATCGGTTGCGCCATGATGATTTTCTGGCGTTGTTCGAATCGGCCCGTCATACCGTTCTTGCGGCTGAGCCGACGATTGACGTTTCATCGCTGCAACTGCTGCGTGATCGCCGATTGACCGTGGACGCACGGTTTGGCGACAAGACGGATGAAGTGTTGGCGACGACGGAAGCGTGGATTGTTTGTGCCAGGTCGGAGCGGGTTTTGGCCCCGGTGGCACTGGCTTAAGCCGAGAAGAAGGTGTTTCAGCCGCCGGGAACTCCCGCTCGTCATTGTGAAACAAGAAACCCCGGCATTGCCGGGGTGGCTGGACCAGTTTGACATTTACAGGAGTATTTCTTCGAACAGCTTCCCAAGTAAGGAAGACCTCGGTTTTTTTTGCTCTTGAATGAGTTGAGAAGAAAGCAAGACTGGCCGAGCAGCGGCTCTTGATTTTCGATTGCGAAAAGGCCCCTTTGAGGGGCCCGCAATCGCTTAAAGCCACCGGCTTTGCCGGTGGATACTTACTCCGGCGAACGCCGGACGGAGCGCAAAGCGCGGAGAACGTCCGAAGGACGGCCCCGTAGGGGTGAGCGAAGCGAATCATCCAGTACAAATATACCGTGCGAAGCACTCAACATAAAAAGGTTAAGAGTGCTTCGCACTATGTATTTAAACTGGATTTCGGCCTTACATGAAAATCAACATACATGGGTTTGGATCAATTCAACTTGAGCCCAATCTTACTCACGAGAACCAAGTTATAGGCGCTCAATAGCTTCCCGGCATCATTCCAATTCTGAATTTTTACCGATGTGACAACACCCGCTGGACTTACGTCATATTGATAAGCCTCAATGAGCTTGTTCACGTCAACATGGGGTGAGCAACCTGTGTTGGTGGCCATTGAACACATTGCAGAGCCGCGCCATCCGCCATTCGCAAGTCGCTGAACGGATATTCTTGGCCCTTCTGTATATTCTGCAGAATGGCTCGCGCCCGTTGGGATAACAAATACCAAGTCACCGCCGATAGATCGGCATTTGAATGTGCGGGACGAACAATTTTCAATTGGTCCATCGACCTGCGGCACATCATTGGCGGGGTTTTTTATGGCGTGGAGTGCGGTGCCTATGATGGCGTTATTTTTTTCTATGCCAAGAAAGTAACCTTGTTCCTTATCTACATACCGTATCGGGCAGGTGAGATCACTAATCGAATAGATGTTATTATCGAAGCACGAAGCGCTAGCAACAGCCAGGATCATTGCCATAACAGTCATTGGCTTGGCCCCAAAAAGGGAACTTGTTGCATCGTTATAAGCGTCTTGATGAGCATCTTGATCGGCGCTCATCTGTAACAACCCGCGCCATCCGAGAGCGCTCCGCTCCTCACGACTTCGATGAATCCCTTCGTGTAAAAAATCAACCTCCTGCGTCCTCTCAACATCTCCAACGACCGTGCGCCCAGACTGTAAGCCAAGCTGTTCAACATGGGTCGTATTGCGTTTGTATACATAGCTCCAGACTCAGAGGGCTCGACGCTTATTATGCGCCCTGCCAAGTTCTGGGCAACCGAAGTACCCGAAATAGAAAATGAATAGACCGTGCCCCGACTCTTAAACGATATATCCGCAGTCTTTCCGAAACTGGCCACCGCGTTGACCGCCTTTGTCAGAGCCTTTTCTAATCCTGCATACGTTTTATGATCCTCTGCGCACGTCAGCCTGACCATCGCTTATCCCTGGCAGTATTGCTAAAGAGCTTTCAGCGCCTCGGTTACTTTCCAACCATGGGCGATATTCCACCAGCAATTATCCGGCATGTCCGCCAAGCGTTGCATTTTCGAGTGCAAGTCAAGCCCGCTGAACTGAAGAAAAATACACCGTATCGCTATCGTCTCTTTCTAAGAGTCTGTTCCATTCGTATTCGAGAGAATCAAAACTAGCTTTCTTGCACGGTCCACATCAAGCTCACCATTGATTTCGGGGGAAGATAGTTCGAACAATACGTCTGGTAGGAGCGCATCAGATTCAAGTTCGACATCCTCATTGACGTCGAAAAAATCAGCCCACTCAGCAACGTTTTGGCTGCTTACAGCTTCTGCGATAAATGCTTGAAGAACTTCTATCACCGCCGAACGATTAAGCACGAAATCCTTTCCGGACACCGTGGCTGCAGAAACGAGCGAGCGCAGTGTTTCAATCGAAAATTTCGAAGCAGTCATTGGCTGAGCTTATCCTTTACATGAACGACCTCACCCTTTGGATCATACGTGGTTTTGGTCGCCGACGTAGTCTTACCGGAGCTATCTACGCTCTTTTCGTAAACTGCTTTCGATCCAGGAACCTTTCCTGGAACTTCATTTTTCATGATTATTGTTCCATCTTTGCCATTGGATACCTGAACATTTCTATTGTTCGCTGAAAACTTCTTTTCGAATCTGGCCAGATTCTTCGCCTGTCCGTCAGTTAGCTTTGGCGCTGAGGAAGAAGAGTCCTGCAAAGCCTTGTTGATAGTGATGGCAGTCCTCACCACAGCGACCACCTCGCCTGCACCCGACGCTATCAGCATCGCCGTAACGCCAGGCACCCCAACGTCACGACCAATCTTGTCGGCTTCTGCCGGATTAGCAGCGGCCCACTTTCCATAGGACTGCACCATCTGATCGCAAGTGACGCCATCAGCACAGCGTCCGTCCGGATCGGTGTGATTGATCGGGTTGTTGTTGACGTAGTCGTACCGATTGAAGCTGAACGCATTTCCCGGCACCGTCGCGATCGGATCTACACTCAGGAAATGGCCGGTAACGGGGTCGTAATAGCGATGCTGCATATAGACCAGATTCGTTTCCGGGTCATTGACGTGCCCCGTGTATCCTGGCCCTTTCGGTGGCGTACCCAACGCCGTCGTTCCGTATGGGGTGTAGTCATACGTGGCGGTAATGTTGCCATTGGCATCCGCTTCCGCCAACGGAGTGCCTTGGGGGTCGGTATATACGTAAGTGACTGCGCCACTTTGCTGCGCGTGGAGCACACCGCTCGCTAAAAATGCCAGCATGCACCAAATGCAAAACGCTGCTCGACTGATAACCATCCGTTGTTCCCCTGTCCGTTACCCGCTCCGACGTGGCAGGCGCGTCGTCATGATGAGAACAATAATGAGAGGGCGCGTCAAGCTGCTACAAGCCAGTCCCACATTCAGATTGAGCTTATTCTAGTGAGTGGTGGAACGTGAGGGTATTTGGGCTCGGTCGGAGACTCCAAAAGACACGCAACTCTTTGCGATATAAATGAAGGTTGACATGATTACGGTCCCTGTGCGCCGTATTATTCGCCTGCTCCTTCTAGAGCAGTTTGGCTCAAATGCTTGCGCGCCCCTTGTTGCATCGACCACTCGCGACGTCATTCCACTAAAGGTCGAAATCTATCGCAAGTATGAAGCATGGATTGACCAGCTTCGCTGTTGTAAAGCTCCTCGGCCTTCGCCGGAATGACGACAAGGCAAGATTGAAGGCTGGGGTGAGAATACGCCTGTCATATGCGAACGTTCCTCCGCTTGATCACCGCATGCTGCACATACCGCGCCATGCAGAACGCCGACTGCATCATCCCCAATTTCGCAACGCTGCGATAAATCTCCCATTGCCATGATGCGGCACGCAGTTTATTGGCCGATAGCGATCGTTCGCGTACCAGGTACCAGGCCAACGGTTCGGGCGATTCCACCCGCATGGCTTGGCCGGCGCGCCGGACCTGTTCCAGCCAGAACACATAGTCCTCATGGCCAATGCGCTGAAACGGTACGTCACCAAGCCGCCGTGCATACATGCCGGTCAGGTTGCCGATGAAGTTGCTGGCGAGCATGTCTTGCCAGTTCACCTGTGGCGGTGGCGTCACCTGGTTCAACACGCGGCTGTCTTCGGCGACGCGCCAATACGAGGCGTAGCTGATCAACGCGCCGCTCTTGCGCATGCTGGCCAGTTGGCGCTCGAGTTTGGCTGGATGCCACCAGTCGTCAGCGTCGAGAAACGAAACGTAGTCGCCACGCGCAGCGGCGATGCCGGCGTTGCGGGCAGCGGCGACGCCACCGTTGGAGGGTTGCCGCAGCACGTGCACGCGCGCGTCGGCTGCTGCATACGTGTCGAGCATGTATGGCGACCGGTCGCTTGAACCATCGTCGACGGCGATCAATTCCAGATGGGCGTGACGTTGTGCGAGTACCGAATCGATCGCCCGCTGCAGCCATGCGTCGGCGTTGTAGACCGGCATGATGACGCTGACCAGATCGCTGCTCATGCCGTTACCTCACGCAGTCTGTGCGTGGGCGGCGACCAGCGCGCCGGGTGGCGGCAGCTCGTAGTCGCGGTAGTCGTGCGGATTGCCGGTCATGCCTGCTTCCGCGGCCTTGATGATGTTGTAGACCTCGCGCGCGGTGACGTAATGCAACACGTAACGTTTGCCGTCGTTGTAAGTGTCTTCCAGATAGCGGTGCATGCGCTCGGTGGCGGCGCCGAGCAGCGTATCCATGTCGCGCTCTTGCGTGCCGTGCGTATGTATCTTGACGAACACCCACTCGGGGCGTCCTTCGACATGCACGCCGGTGTTGACCCATGCATCGACCCGTTCCGGCGTCGGTGGGCAGGCGTGGCGAACGTCGGCATTCTCGATGCGCGGCATGATGCCGAAGCGCCGGCTGCGCCAGTTCAATCCCAGCGGTCCTTGCACGATCAGAAGGTCGCCGCTTGGCTTGCCCCCGACGCGGACATGCTCACCCGTGTCGTGCGACTTGGGCCGCGCGGGATCGTCCGTCGCGTAGTAAATCGCGTTGATCATGCGCGTTTGTGTTTCGCTCGGCGCGGAGGGCAGGGTGAAGTCGGCGTAGCAGCCCAGCTCGCGCAGCAGGATCAGCTCGTTGTTGATGCCGCACCAGCGTCCGTCTGCGCGCGAGTTGTCCAGGCACCAGTTGCCGTGGATAAAGCCGAAGCGCAATCGGCCGGTTTTGGGGTCGCGCGGCAGTGCGTTGTGCCGCTCGTGCAACACCTTGTTGAAACGATCGATGGTGGCGCGGAAATTATCGGGCGTGTCATTGTCGTGATGCAGGTGAACCTCGATTTCGCCATAACCGTCCGCGCACAACGACGCCAGCTTTTGCAGATGTTCCTCGAGGTATTCTTCTTCGGGATAGAAGAAAGTGTGCTGCGGCGGCCGTCCATCGGCGTCGCGATGGGTGCTGGCCAGTTTGCGGTAGTCGCGGCACCAGCGATCCACGCGTGCGCGTTGGGTGGCCAGGTCGGCCTTGCCCCAGGCCGGTTCAAAGTGATCAACAAAGCAGAACATCACATGGACCGGCTTGCCGGTCACGCGCGGCCGTCGGCGCCGGATATAGCTTCCCAGCCAGATTTGCATATGGCGCGCGCGTATCGCCAAGGTGATGGCAACTGCCAGCATCAGCAGCAGGGCAAGTGCGGTCAGTAGCGTGATCGTCCACATCAATGGGCTCCTTCAAGCATGCTTTGCCCGCCCATCACGGCGTGGCCGCCGGGCATGAGAGTAAGCAGTTGCTCGGCGTTGTTGCGCCATTGGCGCTCGTGCTGGATATAGCGGCGCGCGGCATCACCCACGCGCCGGTGTTCGTTCGGTTGCGCGGCCAGGTCCAGCACGCGTTGCACGCATGCGGCGATCTCGCCGCGTGGAAACAGCCAGCCGGTAGCGCCATCGCTGATCACCTCGGCGACCGGCGCGTAATCGGGCGCGACCACCGCGACACCCATGCCCATCAGCTCGAACAGTTTCATCGGCGAGCCGTAGTGATTGGAGTTGGGCAGCACGGCGTAATCCATGCAGGCAATCCAGCTGGCGATCTCATCGTGCGCTACCCGGCCGGGCAGCAGCACGCGGTCGGACAATCCGCGTTCGGCGACGAGTGCACGCACGGCGGGCAAGGTCCGCCCGTCACCGACAAACACCAGCGCCAGTTGCGGTGCTTCATCCATGCGTGCGGCGATGGCTTCGACAAACGCATCGACACCATGCCAATGCGCGAACACGCCGATATGGCCGCAGACCATGCGACCGGCCAACCCGCGTTCGGCGCGCAATGCGGCCGCATCGAAACGCGAAGGATCGAAGCGGGACAGATCGACCGCATTGGGCGAGATGACGGACGGCGCAATCCGGCCATAGGCAGTTTGCGCCTGGTCGCGAAAATAGCTCGATATGAACACGAGTCCCGTGCAGTGACGCAGGCACCATCCCTCGATGCGCCGCGCCAGGCCTTTCAAGCGCAACGGCCGCACGCGCTCGACCAAGGCCGAATCGTTGATCTCCAGCACCAACGGAATGCCGCGCCGCCGGGCCAGCCAGACCGTCGCAAACAGGAACAGTGAATAGCGTTCGTAGATCAACTGCGGCTGTTGCTTGCGGATCGCCGCGCCGACGCGAAAAAGAGTGACGACGTTGTAAGCAAGCTCCAGGCATTCGAACAACACGCCCGGCAATCGAGTGATGGCGGCGGCGATCTGGCTGCGTTTCGAAGCACCTTGCGTGGTCGATTCGTGTTCGGGATCGGCACCGGGAAACGAAAGGACCGACACCTCGTGCCCCAAGGCGCGCAAGGCGTGCACGATGCCGCGAATATGCACGCCTTCGACATGGCGCCCGCGAGTGCGATGGTGATACAGAATTTTCATCGCGCCTCCTGCGGCAACGCGTGAAAGGCGTATCCGTCGGACAGCCATTCTGGCAGCATCACGGTGAGCGCGTCGCGGGCGCGGTCGCTGTCGTCGTGCATCAAGACGATATCGCCGGGGGAGGGTGGGTCTGCGCGCAGCCGGTCGACCATGACATGCGCAGGCCGGTCCTGATAATCGAGACTGTCGTAAGACCAGTAGACAAAGCTGCGCCGGTGCATGGCGAAGTAGCACAGCAGATCCGCGCCGATGTAACCGTGCGGTGGCCGCATGCGATGGTGAGGACGCCCGTCGAAGGCGCTCAGCAAGACATCGGTGCTGTTGATTTCGTCGAGCTTCTTGCGGGTCGTCATGCGTTTGAACGACCAATGGCTATAAGAATGATTGCCCACCATGTGCCCTTCGGCGACGATGCGCTCGACCAGCTTGGGGTGGCGCTCGATCTTTTGTCCCACCAGGAAAAAGCTCGCTTTCACGCCATGCCTGGCCAGCAGATCCAGTAGCGGTGGCGTATAGGTTGGATCGGGGCCGTCATCGAAAGTGAGATAGCGGAGATGGTCGTGACGCGAACCCTTGGTCTGCACCAAGGCATCCGGCAGCAGGCCCAGCCACTGGTGTTTTCTTGGTCTCATGTTCATGCGGACGCACCGGCAGCGGCGGATGATTCGACGGCGTCGTGCAGGATGGCGTCCAGCTGGCGGATGTTGTCCTCCCAGCGAAAACGGCGGGCGTGCGCTGCGATGCGCTTGTGGTTCCAGCGCCGCGCGCTGGCTTCGATCAGTGCGGTGGATAGCGCTTGCCGCACACGGGGCGGCACCAGGATGCCGCCGTAGTAGGGCACCACTTCCGGAATACCGCCGACGTGGCTGGCGACTACCGGTGTGCCGCACGCCATCGCTTCGAGCACGACATTCGGCACGCCCTCGTTATGGCTGGGCAGGCACAGCACATCGGCGGAGCGGAACCAGTCGCCCAATTCGTCATGCGCGACCGCGCCGGCCAATTCGACGTGGTCGAGGCAGCCCAGCGCCTGGGCGCGTTCAAGCAGCGCGGCGCGTGCCGCACCCGTGCCGACGTAGATCAAGCGAGCCAGGGGTTGTACGGCGAGCAACGCCGGGAAGGCTTCGAGCAAGTCGAGGCAACCCTTGGACGCTTTCAAATTGCCGACGAACAACAGCAGCGGCGTATAGGTGGAAAGGCCGAGTTTGGCGCGCGATTCGGCACGCGTTTCGGCATGGAAAATGGATGTGTCGACGCCGTTGTAAAGCACATGCACGTGGGCTGGCTGCGTGCCCAATCCGATGGCTTTGGTCGCCAATGCGCGACTGACCGCGACGACGCCCGCCGCACCCTTCAGTGCCGAGCGAATCTGCGGCCGCTGCAACAGATGATTGGCCTGCACATTGAGATCGCTCCCGTGCACTTTGACCACATAGGGAATGCCCAGCCAGCGCGCCAGCCAGCCTACGGCAGCGCCATCGGGATAGGCCCAGCTGACCAGCATGCAGTCGTAGTGGGCGCGCCGTATCTGGCGGCCACGTTGCCACAGCAACGATAAAAGCCAGCAGATCGCATGCAGCGAACGGCCGATGCGGGGAGGAAACACGAAGACGAAGTGATCGGTGTGCAGATGACGGGCGTTCACCTCGCCGCGGCGGTCGCCGAGCCGTTCGCGGAAGTCGATCGCGGTGATGACGTCCACATGATGCAGCTGTCCCAGGCGCTCGAACTGCTGGCGATTGAACGCGCCGCGCAGCGGATCCCAGGGCGTTGGAAACAAATTGGTCAGGATCAATACTTTCATCGGATTTGGCCGTCCCTAAAGCCTTGGTAAAGTTCGCTGCCTTGGTAACCTTCGGTGCCGTCGTAAAGCTGGGCGTAACGCATCGCCATCGTTTCCAGTGATCCGTAACGTTCCACCCATGCGCGAGCCGCCTGGCCCAGTGCCAGGGCACGTTGCGGTTCCCGCAAAAGCGCCAGCATGGCGTCGGCGAGTGCCGCCGGATTTGCCGCCGGCACCAAGCTGCCGGTGATGCCGTCATGCACGATCTCGCCGTTGCCGCCGACGTCGGTGGCGATGATGGGCAGTGCGACGGCGCTCGCTTCCAGCAAGGCCATCGAATAGCCCTCGCTCAGCGACGAAAGCACGAACATATCCAGGCCCTGCAACCATTCGCGCACATCGCTGCGGTCGCCAAGAAAATGCACGCAATCGGCGACACCTTCGTCGCGCGCGCTTTGTTGCAGGGAGGCGCGAAGTTCGCCGTCGCCGATCAAGACCAGGGCGGTATCGGCTTCGTGTTCGTGCACCTGCTTGAAGGCGCGGATGAGGCCAAGCTGGTCCTTGGTCCAGTTCAAGCGGCCGACGGTGCCGATGATCCGGGTCTGCTCAGGCAGATCCAGCAGGCGTACGACCCGGTTACGCGCCGACGACGATGCGGTCTCGAACGCTTCCACACGAATGCCGTTGGGTACCACGCACGCTTTCGAGGACGGGATGATGCCGCGCCTGATCGCGTCGCTGCGCGCCGCTTCGCACACCGTGACCACCGTGTTGGTGCGTGCCAGCGCACGCCGATACAGCCATTCCCGCCGCCGCGCGCGGCGATTCACGCCCATGCCGTGGCGCGTGTTGATCACCTGTCGCATGGGAAGGCCGCAGGTGGCGAGCACGGCCTGGTAATGCGCGACCGCATTGTGGGTATGCAGCACTTCCGTGGCATGCGTGCTCACCATCCGGCGCGCGCGCGCCAGCGCCGTCAGGTCCAGTCCCTGGCGTTTTTCACACACCTTCACCGCAATGCCCAGCTCGTCCAGCTCATGGGCCAGCGAGCCGGACGAATACAGGCACACGACCTGGCAGCGATGCCCTTGCCGGTGCTGGTATTTGACCAGCTCCAGCACCATGCGCTCGAGGCCGCCGCGATCCAGGCTTTCGACGAAGTGGGTGATGTTCACGGCGTCAGCTCCGATACCGTGACACGCCGTTTTCCGCTATGCGTGAGCGGAATATCGTCGACGAAGTGGCAATGCAGCTGCACACTGTCGCCGAGCACCTTGTCGACCTCGCGACGTATGTATGCCAGCGAGGCATCATCGAAACCGGCGCCACGCACGATGGACAGATCGAGGCGATCAAGCCGGCGCTGCACCAATTGGAAACGCTGCAAGCCAGGGACGTCCTTGAGCATGTGCGGAAAGAATTCGCCCGGCAGCACGTGCCCGCTCGGCGTGCGAATCGCATCGAGGACGCGGCCATCGACACGCGTCAGCAACGGCAAGCCACGCCCACAGGCGCAACGCGCGGTGGACGCTGTCGCCATGTCACCGTTGGCGTAGCGCACGAACGGCATGCCGTAGTTGAAAAGGTCGGTGATGACGACATCGCCGGTCTGGCCGTCTTTGGCGGCACCTTGCGGCGTCTGCAACTCCACCACCAGATGATCGCTGTTGACGTGCAGGCCATGGCGCTGCTCGCACTCGGCGGCGATCAACATGAACTCGCGACAGCCATAGGTGTTGAAGGCGGGCGCCATGAAGGCTTGCTGGATCGCATCGCGCTGGAAGACGTGCATCGCCTCGGCACCGCCGATGATGGCGTGCGGCTGCCAGATTTTGCGGCCGCTGGCGATCAGCCATTGGGCGAGCTGCACCAGGGGTCCGACATAGGCGACGATGATGTCCGGGCGATAGCGGTCGATCGCATCGGCGTATTCGGCCATGTTCGCTTCCGTCATCTTGAAGCTGTTGAGGATGCGGCGTGCGAAGACGGCGTTGTAGAAGCGGTCTTTGAGCTGATGCGCACGCGTGGGGTCACCGACCGGTCCACCCCAAAGGAACAGGGTGCGGCGTCCCATGCGCGAACCGGCCCATTCGTAGCCGCGCCACATCACCGCCGTTCGGCGGTCGTTGCTTTCGCGCGTAAAGCCGAAACGCATCGGTTCACCGGTCGAGCCGCCGGTCGCTTTGTATAACAAGCGATCGCGCCAGGAGTCGGCTTTGAGCTCGTCGAAATGTTCGCGGATATCGGCCTTGCTCAGTGTCGGAAGGTTTGCATAGTCGTCGAGATTGCGAATGTCCCTGGGCGCGATGCCCAGTTCGCGCCACCGCCTGCGGTAGTAGGGCACCTCGCGGTAGCAATGTTCGAGCAGTTGCTGCAACCGTTCCCATTGCAAGGCGGCGATCTGTTCTGGCGCCAGCCACTGATCGCGCCGATAGCCGTCGAGATAGGCCAGGGTGCGGCGGCGTCTCAAGCCCGTCTCGTAGGCTGGAAACAGCACGCGCCGAAAGGCTGCTTCATACAGGCTGTTCATGTGGAGACTCGCAGCAGCACGGCAACCAGCACGAAAAACCCGGCGATGCTGCCAGCCGATGCCGAAAACCAGAGCCAACCGTTGCTTGCCAGCTTGAACAGGCGCAGGCCAGGAAAGCGTTGCCGCGCGCTGACGTAGTAGCCCACCACCATGGCAGCTAAGAGATACATCACCACCGTATAGCTTCGGCTGAGGAAAAAAGCCGCCGAAAACAGGCCGCATAGCGATAGCAGCAAGGTCAGCGCCATGCGCTGTTCGCTCTGCCATGCCTTGGCGCGCGCCGGGTCATCGATGTCGTCGGGCTTGTGGCGCAGCACGGTCAGCATCATCCAGAAGCTGTAGCCGACAAAAGCCAGCCACAGCATGTAGCCGACAAAACCCGTCTCGGCCAGCACCAGCACGAAGGAGTTGTGCGCGGTGAGGTCGTTGTACTCGGTGAAATTACCCGCGCCCACACCGAATACCGGGTGGGACAGAAACATGTGCAGGCCTTCGTACCATGCATTCACGCGGCCGGATGCCGATTCTTCATCCGGGTCCAGATCCTCCATGCGGGACGACAGCAGTTTCATGCATGCCAGGCCGACGACGCCCAAGGTGCCGGCAGTGATGAAACCTCGCCGGTACCAGACATACACGCCCGCCACGACCAGCACGGCGAGGAGCGCGCCGCGCGAGTTGGTGAGATACGTGCCATAGAACAGCAGCGCCGCACACGCCAGCCAGAACAGGCGCAGCATCAACCCACGCAGCGTGCTGAGATAAACCGACATGGGAAGCGCGGTGGCGAACAGCAGGCCCAGGTCGTTGGGATCATTGAAAATGCCGATGTATTGGATCCGTCCGTCTTCCGAAATCGGCACTCCCGTCCAGCCCATGCCGGTTCTGGCTTGTTGTATGCCGTGTATGGCCAAAACCACCGAGCAGAGAACGAATACGGCCATCGCGATCTTCACGCGCTGCTGCGTATTGCACGCCGCGGCGAAAACGAAGAAGGCGATGGCGATGGGGCCGAATTTTTCGAATTGGTCCAACGCGCCGCCGAACCAGCCATTGACGACCACGGAGATCATCAGCACCAGCAGAAAGATGGGCAGGATGACGAATTGTGGCGCCGCGAACGTCTTGGCGTTCGAAGCCAGCCAGCACAGAAAGGCCGCGATCAGCACCACCGGCAGAATCGGTATGCCGACAAAGGCCGCCATGTATTCCTGCGGGCGGATGATGGTCAGCACCAGATAGAGAAGGATCAACGGAAACATCAGGCGTGGACCTGCTCGTGCGTCGATTCGTGGTTGGCGGTGGGATAACTGACCAGGCTCGGCAACGTCAGCATGGCGGCGAACCAGCCGGGACCCATCATGCGTTCGACCGGAAGGCGGCGAAGCGCATAGCGGTTGGATGCGGGCCGCGGATTGGTGCCGCAGATGTAGCAGACGGCCAACTGGAAACCGGCATCGCGCGTGGCGTCCATGACCGCCTTGTCGAAGGCCCGATCGCCACCGACCGGATAGGACATCAAGGTGGCGGGAGCGCCAAGCTCGCGATCCAGCGTCGCTTTGGATTGACGCACTTCGTGCTCCATCCGCCCGCGCTGCAGCTTGGCCAGCATGCGGTGATACACGCCATGCGAGCCGATCTCGAAGCCCGCGGCGTGCATGTCGCGGACCTGGTCCCAGGTCATCGGGCGGCAATCTTCGGGCCGCACGTTGCTTGGCATCTGCCACTCGTTCTCCAGGCGCGCAATCATCGCTTCCTGTTCCATGGCATCGATGCTTTTCATGTTCTTCAACACCGTGCCCGCGAGCGAACGCCGCAGATCGCGATCGCCCGGCATGGGTACATCCATGTCTATTTCCGGAAGTACCAGGCGCGGTGCGCGGGTAAGCAGGATCATGTGCACAAGCCAGTCGTACCCGAATGGCTTGCCGGTATCGATGTGGCCGGTCGAGACGAAGAATGTCGCCGGAATATTCAGTTCGCGCAGGATGGGGTAGGCGATGCGGTAATTGTCGTCGTAGCCATCGTCGAAGGTGATCGCCACGGCATCCGGCGGCAGCGTGGCACCCGTGTTCAATGCGGCGGCGATGTCGCTGAGGCGCAGCGGAACGAAGTGTTGCTTCACGTGCAGCATCTGCGCGCGGAAGCGCTCCGGCGTCGTGCTGATCAATTCCAGATCGAAGTCGAACGTGGCCGCATCGGGAAGCGGCATCACCCGGTGATAGGCCAGGATGCGTAGATCTTTTTGCCACCATGAGCGCACGCGCTGCAAGGGATGCAGTGCGCCGGTGCTGTAGCACAGTTCTGCCATCCGCCCACGGATACCGGATGCCCTGCCATGACCTTCTTCCTGAGCCAACATGGATGGAGTCCTCAGTGGTGAGCGCATCGCGCGGATGCGCGCGCGACGACGGTGAAAAAGACGTGCCCGGCGCAGCGGCGGCTGGGCGTGCACGCGATCGATCGCCATGCACGCGACGGCCCGCCGGCCGTGGCCCGGATCCTCGTATCGGTTCCCCCCGGACCGATGCTCATGTCAGCGGCGCCCGAACCAATGACCCAGGCGTGAGCCGAGCGTTGCGCGCGGCGGCTCCTTGGCCACACTTTCGGATAATCCTGCCGCCAGCGTTCCGAGCGTGCCGTTGGCGATGTCCAGCAGGTTCAGCGACATGCCGGTCTGGCGTTGTACGCGCGCGGCCATGTCGACCGCCATCAGCGAGTGACCGCCGATGTCGAAGAAGTTGTCGCTGGTGCGAACGCGTGCGATGCCAAGCAGTTCTTTCCACAGGCTGGCAAGCAGCTGCTCATTGGCGGTCTTTGGTTGCGTGGCGCTGTCCTCGATGCTGTCGTCGCCCGATGACTCGGCCGGCAATGGCAGCGCGGCGGTGTCCACCTCGCCGTTGGCCATCAAGGGCAAGGCATCGAGGAACATCAGGTGCTGCGGTACTTCGTGCGCAGGTAGCGCGGCAGCCAGGTCAGCCACCAGCCGGTTGGCATCAAGCGCATGCCCGGGGGCGGCAACGACATAGGCATCGATGTGCGCGCCGCCAAGCTGATTCATGCGCGCTACGGCGACGGCACGACTGACCCAGGGCTGGCTGAGCAGTTCGGCTTCGGTGGTCGCCAGGTCGGCCTCCCGGCCGTGAATGCGCTCACGGCGGTCGGTGCGGCCCATTTCCTGGATGTTGCCGCTCACCAGCCACCGTCCGCGGCGGTGCGTGCGTTGCAAGCGCATGTCCGCCGACATGATGGACGCCGTCACGGCGCCATGGTCATGCGCTGTAGCACGCATGCCGAATGGTTGGCTGAGCGATACGCCGCCAACGTGGATTTCGCCGATGGCACCGATCGGGCAAGGCTGCTGCTGGCCATCGAGAATCCAGACGGCGGTATTTGCGAGTGGCCGGCCACTGTGCAGACTTTCTGCCGGCCGTTCGATGCGACCGCAGGACATCGCCAGTGCACCATCGGCGGAGCCCGATACATTCCAGATGCCGGCGCAGCATTCGGCCAGTTTTACCGCCAGCTCGGGCGTGGGCCGGCCATCGATGCAAACAGTCTTCATGGCCATGCGGCCCGTCCAGTTCGTAGAAAGCATCGACTGCCACGCGTCGGGGGCGGCGAACATCAGGCTTGCCTGATGGTTCTGCGTCAATTTGATCAGGGCTTCGCCATCGCGTGCCTCGCGTTGGCCGGCAAGAATCAATTCGGCACCAAGCGCCATCGGCAGCAGGTTTTCGATGATGGCGTCGCTCGTCGCGGGTGAGGCTGTCGCAAGGATGCGGTCGTCTGCCGACAAGGCGAGCGAATCCTGCAACCCGTGCAACGCATTGGCGATCGCACGATGCGTAAATCCCGCGCCGCAGGGCCGGCCGTCAGCATCGGGCACGTAGGCGACGATCGCGACATGGTCGCCGACGTCTTGCATCGCCAACGCGCTGCGATCGCTCGCGGCACCGATGATCTCGACCGTGTCCGCGTCGAACCACAAGGCTTGCGCGCGTGGCCATTGCAGTGCGCTCTCCAGCGCGCTGTCGCCGACCAGCAGACTGATGCGCGCATCGGCAATGATCTCCTTCAGGCGTGCGGCCGGATCGGTGGCATCCAGCAGCACGCAGACGCTGCCGGCCTTGAGGATTCCCAGCATGCCGGCCAATCGGTTAATCCCGGGCTCCGCGCAAAGCCCGATGACCGTGCCGGTGCTTGCGCCGCGTGCACGCAGGCAATGGGCGATACGGTTGGCGCGTTGCTCGATATCCAGGTAGCGCGTCCCCCAGCTGCCGAAGGTCAGCGCCGTTTTTTCCGGTGCTCGGTCGGCTTGCCGTTCGAACATGGCCGGCACGCTGTTCGGCAGATTCACGGCTACGGACGTTGCGTTCCAGGCCTGCTCCTGCGCCAGCTCGGCATCGCCGATGGCGGTGAGCGAGCTGATGCGTTGCCGCGGGTCCCCGCTGACGCGCGCCATCATGGCCAGGTAGCGATCACGCAGCAGGCGAGCTGTTTCGGCTTGCAGAATGTCGGCGTTATAGGTGACGCCACCGACCATGCCCTTGTTGCTCTCCAGGAACCACAGGCCCAGGTCTTCCGTGGCGCCGCTCTGGAACAGCAGGATTTGTTCGTGCGCCAGCCCGCCCCAGTCGACGATGCGTTGCCGCGCATCCTGGAACGAAAACAGCGCCTGGTAGAGCACCGCGCCACTGCCGGCGCCAACGCGCAACTCCCGTTGCAGGTATTCCAGCGGTACATCCGGATGGCCGAAGCTTTCGATCGCCGCGCATTTGACGTAACGAACGAAATCGATAAACGAAAGCGCCGTATCAACATGGATGTGTAACGGCAACAGATTATTGAAATAACCCATCACCGATTCGACTTCGGTCTGGTTGCGCGCACGCACCGGCGTGCCGACCACCAGATCGCTCTCGCCGGCCATGCCGCTGAGCAATACGTAATACAGCGCCAGCAAGGTCATGTTGAGCGTGGCATCGGCGGCGCGCGCGACGTCGTGCATCGCATCGGTCGCCTGCTTGGGCACACGGATCCATTCGGTACGGCCGATGCCGGACATGCCCGGCCGCCTCGGCTGATCGGTGGGCAAGGCGCGAATGTCCGCCATCTTCGCCAGGCGCTCGCGCCAGTACGCAAGCTGTGTCTGGAACTGCGGCCCCTCCAGCCATTGCGTATGCCAGACGGCGAAATCGCCGTAGCTGACAGGCAGCGGCGCCAGCGGCGATGGCGCGCCTTCCGTGAACGCCCGATACAACGACGACAGTTCGGCATACAGAATGTCGAACGACCAGCCATCCCAGATGATGTGGTGGGGCATGAAGAAAAATACGTGGTCGTCGTCGCCCAGGCGGAACATGCGAGCACTGAACAGCGGCGCCTGGGTGAGATCGAACGGCGTATCGGTAAGCGCCTGCAGGCGCTTCATCAGCTCGGATTCCCGCTCGCTCTCCGCCACGCCGGAAAGGTCTTCGGCGGGGAACAGCGGCACGTCGAGGTAGGCGGCGACGATCTGCTCGACGCCATGGCCATCGCGGCGGAACGCCGTGCGCAAGATCGGTTGGCGCTGTATCAAAGCTTGCAGCGCAAGCTGGAATGCCGCCTCGTCGAGATGACCGCGCAAGCGATGCGCGGAGGGTGCGTTATACGTCACGCGACCGGGTTGCAGTTCTTCCAGCGACCACAAGCGGCTCTGCATCAGCGACAGCGGTGCGCGGCTTTGATCCGCGCGCTGGGCGATGGGTTGTGCGGCAGGCGTAGCCCCGCTGGCTACCTGTGCCTGGATCGCCGCGGCAAGCGCGGCAATTGTCGGTGCATCGAACAAGGTGCGGAACGACAAGGTGATGCCGAACTCGCGGTTCAAGCGGGCGGTGAGCTGCGCTGCCAGCAAGGAATGGCCGCCGAGGGCGAAGAAGTCGTCGCGTACGTCGAGATCCGGCAGCGACAAAACACTTTCCATGGCCGCCGCCACGCGGCGCTCGTCGTCGTTGCGTGGTGCGATGCGCGCCGTTTCCGACGCGACCGAATGTATTTGCGGCGCGGGCAATGCCTTGCGATCGGTCTTGCCGTTCGGCAGCAGTGGGATCGCACTGAGCGGGATGATGTGCTGCGGCAGCATGTAGTCCGGCAGGCGCTGCTTGAGCCGGTCACGCAGCGTCGTTTCGTCGAAATCCGCGTCTTCGCGCAGCACGACGTAAGCGACGAGCCGGACGTCGCCCGGACGGTCCTCGCGTGCCATCACGACGGCGCGGTCGACCTCGGGTACATCGGCAAGCACGGCTTCGATTTCGCCCAGTTCGATGCGATAGCCACGCACCTTCACCTGGAAGTCCAGCCGTCCCAGATGTTCGAGCATGCCGTTGGACAGCCAGCGGCCACGGTCGCCGGTGCGATACATGCGTGCGTCGTTCCGTCCTGCGAACGGGTCGGGCAGGAAACGTTCGGCATCGAGCTCGGGGCGATTCAAATAGCCCAGCGTGACGCCGGCGCCGCCAATGTAGATTTCACCCGGCACGCCCAGCGGGCAGGGCGCGCGTCGCTCGTCCAGGATGTGCACCTGGGTATTGGCGATCGGACGGCCGATGAAAATGCCGGAGCGCGGATGGTCGACCCGCCAATACGTCGAATAGACCGTGGTTTCGGTGGGGCCGTAGCCGTTCCAGACGTCGCTGCAGCGCTGCAGCAGCGCTTCGGCAAGATCGACCGCCAGCGGCTCGCCGCCGGATACGGCGCGAAAACGTTCGCGCCCTTGCCAGCCTGCCTCGATCAGGATGCGCCAGCCGGAAGGGGTGGCCTGCATCATGGTTGCGCCGCTTTGCTCCACCAGCTTGCGCAGGGCGGCGCCGTCGCGGACGTCGTCACGATCGGCAATGACGACCTCGGCGCCAACGCTCAACGGCAGCATCAATTCCATGAAGGCGATATCGAACGACAGCGTCGTGACGGCAACCAGCCGATCATCTTCAGCGATGCCCGGCACGCCTTGCATGCTGGTGAGGAAATTCGATGTCGTGCGATGCGGGACGCGCACGCCCTTGGGCCGTCCGGTCGAGCCGGACGTGAAAATGACATAGGCCACGGAGTCGGGCGTTGCTTCCGAGCCGTCGCGCGGCAAGCGCGTGGCGAAAGCCAATTCGATCTCATGTGCATCGCGCTTCAGTGACAGCACACGCGAAGCAGGGAATTCAAAAGCGGGTGGCGCGATGTCATCGACGATGAGCATGGCCAGGGCAGCATCTTCGGCCATGAACGCCAGGCGGTCGGCGGGAAACTGCGGATCGAGCGGCACATAGCCGGCACCGGCCTTGAGCACGGCGAGTACGGCCGCCAGCATGTCCACCTTGCGCGCCAGCGCAATGCCGACCAGTTTGCCGCGACCGACGCCGCGATCGCGCAGGACCCGCGCGAGCTGATTGGCGCGGGCGTCCAACTGGGCATAGCTCAGCTGCCTTGCGCCATGCCGTACCGCGGCGTTGTGCGGGACGCGGTCAACCTGTTGCTCAAAATAGTCGTGTGCGAGCCTTTGCTCCGGATACGGCGTGCTGGCCGGCTGCAGCGTCGCGATGCCGCGCTGCGCAGCTTCTGACAGCAGGTCGAGTTCCTGCACGGCTGCCTCGGGTGTTGCGACGGCACGGCGCAGCAGGGTTTCGTATGCATCGAGCCAGCACTGGATCGTTTCGCCACGGAACAGGTCGCTGTTGTATTGGCATTCCAATCGCAGGCCATCGCCGACTTGCACCGCATTGACGAATAGCTCGAAATTTTCGAATGCACGCGCGTTTCCGGAGAATTCGAAACGCAGGCCGGGGAAGGAGACGGTACGTTCGTCCAGTGCCTGATCCAGGTTGAACAGCACGCTGACCAACGGTAGCCGGCCTGGATCGCGCGGCATCGCCAATCGCGCAAGCAAGCTGCCGAGCGTGTATTGCCGATGTTCGAATGCATCGAGCAGATCGCCACGACATTGGTCGAGCACGGTGGCGAACGAAGCTTGCGCGTCGATCGCGGTGCGCAATGGCAGCACGTTGACGCAATGGCCGACCAGATGCTGCCGCCCGTCGATCGCTTGTCCGGCGCTGGGAATGCCGACGACCACATCGTCCTGGACGGTCAACCGATGCAGCAGGGCGCTGAAGGCGGCCAGCAGCGTCGCATAGAAGCTCGCGCCGCGCTTCGCTCCCATGCGCTTGATGTCGGCGATCAGGGCGGCATCCAGCGTGCGGTCTTCGCGTTGCGAGGCAAAGCTGCGATGACGGCGGCGCGCGCTGTCGGTGGGAAGATCCAGTGACGGCAATGCGCCACTGAATCGGCTCAGCCAGTACTGCTCGTCGTCGTGGCCGCCATCGGTGTGTGCGCGTGCCGTTTCGGCGACGGCGTAGTCCGTGAAGGCGTCCGCCGGCGTGGGGCCTTCGCCTTGACCCAGCTGTTGCGCGTACAACGCGGCGAGATCACGCACGATCACGCCGAACGACCAGCCATCGCAGACGATGTGGTGCGCCGTAAAGATGAGCAAGTGTTCGTGTGCGCCAAGCTTAAGCAGATGGGCGCGCACCAGCGGGCCGTGCTCCAGATCGAACGGCGTACCGACGGCCAGGTTGAGCGCGGCGGACATTTTTCCGTTGCGTGCGGTTTCATCCAGCCCGGACAGATCGTTGACGACGCAGTCCAGCGCCAGGTGGGTGGCGATGCAAAGCTCGTTGCCGTCTGCGCTTAAGGTGGCACGCAGTGCTTCATGCCGATCGACCACGCCTTGCAGCGCTGCCTGCAGGGCGGCAACGTCCAGCTCGCCGGATAGCCGTATCGACACCGATTCGTTATAGGCGAGCGAGGCTTCCTGCTCGAGTTTCGCGGCCAGCCATATCTCGCGCTGCGATGCCGTCGCGGGCACGACACGCGCGAGTGCGGCATCGGCAAACGGATCGTAGTCGACCGCCGTGGAGATCATGCTCACATCGCTGGCATTCATGGCATGCTCCTCATGCGCTCAGTTTCATGTACTTGCCCGGTGCGTCGGGATTGGGCACGAACCAGGTCGGTTTGCCTTCCTCGTCTTTGCCGAGGCGTGCGCCGGCAACGGGTGGGTTGGCGGCATCCAGCGGACGCGCTTCGGCCTTTTTGCGGCGGGGCAGGAACTCGGCTTCCTGCAGTTCGAGTACGGAATCCTTGAACGCCCTGGCGATCGCAACGAAATCCTCTTCGCCATGTGCGGTGGTGAAAAAGCAGGGGAAGTTGTCGAGGATATGGATGCCGCGGCTGCGCATCATCGCGAACAGCAAATCCTGCAGCGGATGGTCTTCCAGGAAGTTGGTTTTCCATACGGACGCAAAATGAGTCACCTTGATTGGTGCACCCGCGTCTGCGCAGAACGTGTTCAGCTCATCGGCCAGCGATGTGGTACGCGCGTTGAGACGCTCCTGCAAAGCGGCACCCGATGTCTTGAGGTGATCGAGCACCGCATGGGCGGCGGCGAGCGCAAGCGGATGGCGCACGAAGGTGCCGGCGAAATAGGTGACGCCGACCGTCGGAATCGATGCATCGCCGAATTGCCAGCCGCCGCCGTCGAGCGCATCCATGTATTTGCGCTTGCCCGCGATGACGCCGATCGGGAAGCCGCCGCCGACGACCTTGCCATAGGAGGCCAGGTCGGCATCGATGCCGAGCACCGCCTGCGCGCCACGTGGGTGCGAGCGGAAGCCGGTGACGACTTCGTCGAAGATCAGCAAGGCACCGGCGTCGCTGGTGATGGCGCGCAATTCCTGCAGGAACTCGCGCGGCTGGAAATCGGGGCGACGACTCTGCACCGGCTCGACCAGCACGGCGGCAATCGATGCGGCGCGCTCGCGGATGATCGCGAGCGATTCGGGCGTACCGTAGTCGAGCACCAGTACATGCTCGGCGGTGTTGCGCAGAATGCCTGGAGCAGCTGGTACCGAGCGCAGTTTTTTCGTGCCGCGCACGATCACTTCGTCGAAGATGCCGTGATACGAGCCGGTAAAGATCACCAGCGTGTCGCGGCCGGTGACGGTGCGCGCCACGCGCACGGTTCCCATCACCGCTTCGGATCCGGTGTTGCATAGCGCGGCGCGGTCGAATCCGGTGAGCTCGCAGACCTGTTTGGCGACGACGCCGGCCAGCGGATGTTGCGGGCCAATTTCATAGCCCAGGTCGAGCTGTTTGCGCACGGCATCCAGCACGAAATCCGGCTGCCAGCCGAACAGATTCATGCCGAAGCCATTCAGCGCATCGACGTATTCATGGCCGTCCAGATCCCACACCTTCGAACCTTTGGAGCGTTCGATCACGATCTGGTAGATGATTTCCTTCAGCAACGGCCGGAACCCGTTGACCACGCGCGGATCGGCCAGGTGCGGACGATGTTCCTGCGTGTACGCCTTCGATCGGCGCGTGCGCTCGATGTAGCGGCGCATGAAGGCATCCAGGCGAGCGCGCTGGCGACCGGTCAGCTCGGTGGAGCCAGAATGGATGCGTGCGATCGCGCCGAACGCCTTTTTGACGTCGTAGGTCGTATGCGCGAGCGCGGCCTCTTCGTCCGGCGGCGTATCGGCGGCCTGCACGGCCGGCCGCGCCTCAACCGATGGTGGCGGCGGTGCAACGGCTGTGGCCACCGGTGCCGTTGCCGGCGCCGGGTTGCCCGCATGTGCGAGCAAGGCCAATTGCTGCTGCATGATCAGCATCTGCTGCTGGATCACGTCTTGGATCAATCCACCATTCGCGGGTAGGGACATGACGGATACCTGACTGGTCGTGGCGGCAGGTGCGGCGGGCGTCGTGGCGACGGCTGCGTCGGCCGCGGTGGCGACTGCTTCGGCTTCGGGCGGCAACAGCCGGTCGATATGCTGGGCAAGGCTTCCGAACGAGGAATGCGATTCCATCAATTCGCGGAAGGTGATCTTCAGCGCAAAGGTTTTCTGCAGCTGCAAGGCCACCTGGGTCAGCGACAGGGAATCGAGGCCGAGTTCGACGAAATGCGTGCTCGGGTCCACACCGTCGAATTCGGTGCCGGCAACGTCTTCGAACAGTGCGCTGAGTTGGGCGATCAGGCGCGTCGCGCGTGTGGATGTAGTCGACGGGGCAGGGGCCATGGTGGCCTCCGGAATGAGGTTGAGAGGTGTGGTAGCCGTCGCGGCGAATTCGGATCGCACGGGAAGCGTGATGACGTTCGATACCACTGCTGCGGGCGGTGCATTGGAAGCGCTTGGTGCATCGATCCAATGGCGCTTGCGCTCGAATGGATACGTCGGCAGCCGCACGCGCTGCTTGCGCTGCCGGTGATCCAGTTGGCCGACCGATATGTCGACACCGTATGACCAGCATTGGCCGACCGCATCGAGCCACGCGGCGCGTTCGTTCGACGGGCTGTCCGCCAACGAGGCCAGCACCACTCTGCCGCGGCTTTGCGAATGCTGGCGTGCCAGCAGGCTGAGGGTGGTGCGTGGCCCCACTTCGAGAAACGCGTATTGCGGTTCGGCCAGCAGGCTTTGCAATGCCGTCGAAAAGCGCACGGTGCCGCGCAGATGCCGTGTCCAGTATTCCGCGGATGTCGCTTCGTCGTCGCTCAGCATGCCGCCGGTCAACGTCGACGCAATCGGTATGCGTGGCGCTGCCAGGGCGATCTTCTCGACTTCCTGCCGGAAGGGCGCCAGCGCAGGGTCCATCATGACGGAATGGAACGCGTGCGACGTGTGCAACAGCCGGCAAGCGACACCGGCTTGTTCGAGTTCCGCCTGGAATGCCTGGATAAGCGGTGCTTCGCCCGACACCACGCAGGCATTGGGTGCATTTTCGGCCGCGAGCGATAACGTGGACGGAAGGCGCGCCGTCAGTTGTGCGGCATCCATGCGAACGGACAGCATCGAGCCGGCCGGCAGCGCCTGCATCAGGCGTCCACGCCGGGCGATCAGGCGTGCGCCATCCGCAAGGCTCATCACGCCGGCGATCACTGCCGCGACGAACTCACCCACGCTGTGGCCGATCATGGCCACGGGCGTCACGCCATAATTCATCCACAGGCGCGCAAGCGCATATTCCATTGCAAAGATGGCCGGCTGGGTGAGGCTGGTTGCACGTAGCGCATCGGCATCATCCGCAAACAGCCGCTCGCGCAAGTCGAAGCCGAGCTCATCGCGAAGGATTGCTGCGCATTCGTCGAGCGCTGCGCCGAAGGCGGGTTCGGTTTCATACAGCCTGCGTCCCATGCCGGCGTATTGCGAGCCCTGGCCGGGGAACGTGAAGACGATGCCTGGCGAGGGATTGAGCGCAGTCTTTGTAGACGATGACGTTGCCGGTTCCTGCAACCGTTTCGCGGCATCGTCAACGCTGTCGGCAACGAGGTGGATGCGATGCGCAAAGACCTTTCGCCCCTTGCATAGGGTCAAGGCGATATCGGCGAGTTGAGCGCCCGGTTGCCGTGAGAGGTGTCCGCCCAGCTGCGCTACCGCATGGCCGAGCGCGACATCGCTGCGCGCGGAAAGCAGCAACAGCTGCGGGCCATCGGCCACATCGGAGGGTTCACGTTGCGGCGGCTCCTCAAGCACCACGTGCGCGTTCGTACCGCCGACGCCAAAGGAACTCACGCCCGCGCGCAGCGGGCCGCCGTCAAACGTCCAGGCGCGCAAGCGGTCATTGACGAAAAATGGCGAGTTGGCGAGATCGAGTTTCGGGTTGCTGGCATGAAAGTGCAGCGACGGCGGCAGGCGCCGTTCGGCCAAAGACAGCGCCGTCTTGATCACGCCGGCCGCGCCGGCCGCCATGACGAGATGGCCTACGTTGCTTTTGACCGAACCGATCGCGCAGACGCCACGCTCGTTCGTGCTTTGGCGAAATACCTGGGTCAATCCCTCGATCTCGATGGGATCGCCCAGCGGCGTGGCGGTGCCGTGGGTTTCCACGTAGGAAATCGAATCAGCCTGCACACCGGCGTTATCCAGCGCCATCGTTATCACGGCGGCTTGTCCTGCACTGCTGGGTGCGGTGAAGCTCGCCTTGGTGCCGCCATCGTTGTTCACTGCGGCACCGCGAATCACGGCATAGATCGGATCGCCGTCCTGCAGCGCGTCGGAGAGCCGTTTCAACAACACGACGGCAGCGCCGTCACTGAATACCGTGCCGCGCGCATCGGCATCGAAGCTGCGCGTATGCCCATCGGGCGACAGCATCGAGCCTTCCTGCGAGACGTAGCCGCTGCGCGGCGGGCATGCGATGGACGAGCCGCCGGCAAGCGCCATGTCGCAGTGGCCGGCGCGCAAGGCGTCGAACGCCTGGCAAAGTGCGACCAGCGAGGTCGAGCATGCGGTATTCATGCTGATCGCCGGACCGGTAAGGTTGAGTTTGTGTGCGATGCGTGTGGCGAGATAATCCTTTTCGTTGGCCAGCATCACCTGGAACGCGCCGAGCTTGTCGACCAGGTCCGGCCGCGTGCTGATGTGGCGCTGGAAATAGCTGGCGTTATGCATGCCGCCGAAGACACCCACCGGCACGTCATGCTCGTCCGGCACGTAGCCGCCGCGTTCCAGGCATTCCCAGCACAGCTCGAGGAAGACCCGCTGCTGCGGATCCATCAGCTCTGCTTCGCGCGGTGACATGCCGAAAAAGGCGGCGTCGAAGTTTTCCACGCCGTCGATGACACCGCGTGCGGCGACGTAGGCCGGGTCTCTACGCTGTTCGGCCGGGATGCTCGGATCGAGTTCGTCCGCACCGAAAAAGGTGATCGACTCGCGGCCGGCGCAGAGATTGTCCCAGAACGTCTCGACGTCGTTCGCGCCGGGGAAGCGGCCTGCCATCGCGATGATGGCGACGGGTTCGGCGGTCGTGGGGGAGCGATGATGGGAAAGACGCGAGGCCAGTGCGGCACGTGCGTCGCCATGGTCGATCATCGCAGCGAGTGCGGCGGGCGTGGGCGCGCCGAAGAAGGCGGCGATGGTGGGCACGCTCGATGCCAGTTCGCCATGCATGTGCGTCACCGTGCGCACGGCCAGCAGCGAATTTCCGCCAAGATCGAAGAAGTGATCGTTGCGGCCGACTTGATCCAGGCCGAGCGCGTCGGCGAACAGTTCGCAAATCCGCTGTTCGGTTTTTCCGATCGCGGGCACGTAGACACCGGCCAGCTCGGGACGGCGATTATCCGGCGCGGGCAGGGCGCGGCGATCGAGTTTTCCATTGGCCGTGACGGGCAGCGCATCCATCGCGATGTAGATGGCAGGCACCATGAAGTCCGGCAGCGTGTGCGCCAATTGATCGCGCAACGCACGGGCGCCCAGCGATGCATCATCGGCAACGTAATAGGCTACCAATCGCTTCTGGCCTGGCCGATCTTCGCGGACCAGCACGGCGCATGCGCGCAGGCCAGGGTGGCGTTGCAGGGCCGCCTCGATTTCGCCGATCTCGATCCGGTAGCCGCGAATTTTGATCTGGCCATCGGCCCTGCCGACGAACTCGACCACGCCATCCGGCAACCAGCGCACGAGATCGCCGGTGCGGTACAGGCGCTCACCGTCGGCGCCAAACGGATGCGCAACGAAGCGCTCGGCGGTCAATTCGGCGCGCGCCAGGTAGCCACGCGCCAGGCCGGCGCCGCCGATATACAACTCGCCGATCACGCCGGTGGGCACCGGTTCGCCGTGGCTGTTCAATACATACAGCGTGGTGTCGGCGATCGGGCGGCCGATCGGAATCGAGCGCTCATGCGTGTCGATGTCGCGTGGAATGCGATACGTTGCTGCAAACGTCGTGCATTCGGTCGGGCCGTAGCCGTTGATGATGGTGATGCCGGGCAATGCGGCATAGGCCTTGCGCACGTGCGCGACCGACAGCGCTTCGCCACCGATCAGCAGTTGCTGGAGGCCGCGCAGTTTCTGCGCATTGTCATCGACGATCGCATTGAACAGCGCCGCCGTCAGCCATGCGATGCGCGCGCCGTGGCGCTCGATCGTATCTTCCAGTCCGCAGCCGGTGGGAATGCGTTCGCCATGCACAATGCAGGTGCCGCCATTGAGCAAGGCACCCCATATTTCCAGCGTCGACGCGTCGAAGCCGAGTGGTGCGGCGTGCAAGAGGCGGGGCTGGCTGCCGAGGTCGATATACGTGACGTCGCGCACCAGACGGATGATGGATCGATGCATGATCTCGACGCCTTTCGGCGTGCCGGTGGAACCGGACGTATACATCACGTAGGCGAGGGCGCTTCCATCAACAGAAGGCGGTTGATACGTCGATGCATCGCGTTCCAATGATTCGAGTTGCACAACCGGCAGCTGGATACCTGGCAATGCCGGAACATCGGCACCGGCAATCATCAGCGCGGCGCGCGCATCGTTGATCACAAAGACGAGGCGCTCCGCCGGATAGCTCGGGTCCAGCGGAAGATAGGCTGCGCCGGCTTTGAGAATGCCCAGGATGGCGATCAGCGCTTCCGGTGAACGTTCGAGCATGAGTGCGACCGGTGCGCCGGGTTGGACGCCTGCGGCCATCAGGCCCGCTGCGACGCGATCGGAGCGCACATCGAGCTCGGCGTAGGAAAGCGTGAGATCAGGCGATTCGATGGCCGGCGACGTGGCGTGCTGACGGGCTTGTTGCTTGAACAAGTCATGCACGGTGTCGGCCGCGCGGCGCGATACGGCGGTGGCGTTCCATTCGATCAGCATGCGATGGCGTTCGTCTGGATCGCAGACGTCGAACGACGACAAATCGGTATCGGCGCTCGCACACAACCATGCAAGGGCACGCATGACGCCGGCAAACAGCAAATCGATCGCGGCAATACTGAGCGGCGCGCGGAACGCCACTTCGATCCGTGCCGTGGATGTTTGCACGCTCCAGTAGCTGTCGGTGGTGCCGGCCGAGGCATCGCATGCATGCGCAGCGTCGGGCGAAGGAAGATCGTCGCTGACAACCCACGTGGTACGGCTGCTGTTCGGCGCGGCCTTGCCGAGCGATAAACAGAATGCTTCCAGCCACGCATCGCGCCCACCGGCGCGCGGCACGTCGACCGACCACTGCCTCGAAACGTCCCCATCGGCATGGCTGGCTGCAACGGCCTGCGCGCCGGTGAGCTTCGATTCGACCAGCGTCAAGGCGGCACAAAGCATGGCCGTGACACGCACGCCGTGTCGCTGCGCGGTGTCTTGGAGTGCGGTGACCAGAGATGCATCGGGCGCGCCTTCGCTGCGCGTCCAGCCGGTTGCGCAAACGCCGGTTTGGGCTGGCAGCACGTCGCATAGCATGCTGCCTTCAGCCGTATCGTCCTGGGGCCTGGCTACGCCTATGTTCATGAGGTTTCCGTCCTCCCCGCAGATATGGGCAACACCCTGTTGCGTTACGTGATCATTCGGTCAATCGGCCAATGCATAGGCGCTCGGATGCGCCAGCGATGGGCACGCTGGTAGACGGCTGCCAGTCCCGTGCGTGGCGACCATCACGGACGCGGCGGCATAGGTCAGCGTGTCGACCAAGGGGCGCTTGCCCACCGGCACCGGTTTGATGCCTTTGCGGTAAAGCAGATCGTTCACGACATGGCGCATGGCGTTCCGCCGTGTCGCTGCCGTGCTGTAAGTGAAGCTGATGGTGATGGACGGCTCGTCGCCCGTTTCAACCATGTGCGGACTGGTGATGGGCATGTAGACACCCATGCCAGGGCCGACGGTGTAGACGTGGGCGCGTTCGCGAAAGGCTTCGCTCCACTTCACCAAACCCAGATCATGCCGGGCATGGAAAACGTCGCGTGCGTGCTCGCTGCATACCTGGGTGTCTTCGGCATCCCACACGTAAACTTTCTTGGTGCCGCGAATCTGCAGCAGGATGCCGTGATTGCGGTCGATATGAAACGGCGTGATGGTGTGCGGTGAGGCTACGAAAATCCATCCGGCGCGGTAATGCATGCCCGGGTCCTTGCGCTCGATCAATGGCTGGATCGGATCCATCGCCAGGTCGACCAGGCTGCGGTAGGTCGGGTCGTCCTGCACGTGACGCAGCAGCATCCAAGCCTTGGCGTCGTTGATGCCTTGCAAGGTGTCAGCAGCGGACTTGCGGTTGGGATATAGACGGCCGACGTCATCGAAATTCGCATCCGCACCGGCTTCGTTGTTGAACGTAAACAGCCGCGTGCTGCCCTGGAAACGCTTGCCCAATGCCACCAGCTGGTCGGGCTGCAACAGGGGATGTTCGGACAAGCGGTGGCGCACGGCCTGGATGCGCTGCGGGTCGAAGGTATCCCAATCAAGATCGATCAGTGCCGTCGCGCCGGTGTTCATGATTGAGCCCCCCTTCATACGAAAAAGTTGGTGCAGGGCGTAAATGTTCTTTGCGCCGACGCATCGCACACGCCGTTCATCACGACGTTCTTACTGACCGCAACAGGCATTTGATGCCAAATACTGACGTGGATACGTCAGTCCCCCACTGCTTCCCCGTTTTGTTGCATGTCCATCAACTTGCCGATGCACCTAAGCTTGTACGGTGCATCGCCCCACATTCATTTGGACTGGAACGCCAACAACCACAAAATGGCGCCTTGTGCCGGGGCGCCTGTCCAGCTGACGTTGTAGCTGCCTGCAGCAGCGACCTGTCTGTAGGCCACCGCGCATTGCACACCGCTGTTATCGGGAAGCTTCAGGTAGCTGTCGATAACCGTGAATCCGTTATTGGGTACGGCGGACATGCGCTTGATGCCGCCATCGCCCCACCATATGGCGATCAGCGTTGCCGGACCGCTGGTGGTGACGTTGCCGCTGGTCATGACCGTGCCGGTGGGCGCGTAATTCTGGCTGACGTCGCGCAGGACACCCGCATCCCTGATCTCGATGAACGGCACGGAGATTTCGCCCACCGCATTGCCGTTCTTGATGAAGCTGACGGTGTGGCCGGGGCCGCCTTTGGCCGCGAGCGCCACATAGGCTTTGACGTTGAAGCGATCGCCGTAGCCGTTGCCGAAGGGAACGTCGTTGCCCAGTTGTTTCCAGCGATTGCCGTAGTTGTCGATCGGATCCAACGCGTTGCTCGAATAACCGCCGTTGAAGACGATCAACGAACTGCCACGTTGCTGTGTTGTGATCGGATCGGTAATGACCGGGCTGGTTCCGAGCCCTTCGGATTGGGTTTGCAGCGTATGGGCACCCAGCGAAGAGGTGGGGGCGCCAGGAGTCCCCTGGGCTGGCATGCAACCTGCTACAGCAACCAAAAGCGCGCCGACCGCGGTGTAGCGGCAACAGGCGGCAACGTAGTCGCGACAGCCTTGCACGGGATCCCCTCCCTAGGGATTGGCTTCGATTTTGAGAACTAGGTCACACTAAGTCAAGCTAAAAATGTGCTTGCGTCGGCGTTCCCGCTGCGCGAGGCTAACCGTGTTCCTTCACAGCCGCCGAGGCGGCCAGACGTGCAGAACCGCCACCATGCGACAGGGGAAATGGCATGGCCAACGAGATCGATTTTCTTGAGTTGTATCGGCAGCTCAGGGTGAGCCCCGATTGCAGCCTGGAGGAATTCAAGCGGGCATATCGCCGCTGCGTATCCACCTTGCATCCTGACCGTAAACCTCCGGGGCATGAGGGGTATAAGAACTCACGCAGCGGGCAACGCCTGCAGCAGCTCAATGTTCAATACGAGGCGGCGATGGAATTCCACCGGCTTCATGGGCGTCTGCCCGGAGCGCCACCGCCCTCGGTTGTCACGCCGCAAAGAGTCAACCCACCGCCGCGCCCGCCACCGCCACCACCGGTAATGACGCAGGCATCTTCGGCGGTGCCGCGACGTCCGCACGTAAAGTGGCTGATTCCGATTGCATTGCTTGCCATCTGCATTCTGTTTTGGGGTGCATCCGCGGTGACGCCCCCATCGGATGGCGGCAACGACAACGCCACCCGCGACAACGATGCCACGCTTGCTGAAGCACCGGCTGCGCCGACGCTGACGTTGGGCATGTCGCCGGAAAACGTGCGCACCATCGAAGGCAATCCTGTCGAAATTCGTGATGATCTGTGGGAATACGGACCATCGTGGATACGCTTCGACCACGGTTCGGTGATCGATTGGTATAGCTCGCCCTTGCATTCGCTGAAAACGGCCCAGGCACGGCCGCCCACGGCGCACAACTGATTCGATGCCGTTCGTTACACCGTGTGGAGGCGAGTGCGGCGCTCAGCGTGCGCCGCGACTGAACAGCACGACCTCCACGGTTTCGACAAGGATCATCATGTCGAACAGCAAATTGTGGTTTTTCACGTAAAAAAGGTCGTATTTGAGCTTTTCAGCGGCATCTTCTTCCGATGCACCATACGGATAGCTCAACTGCGCCCAGCCGGCGAGACCAGGCTTCAAGCAGTGGCGCAAGCTGTAGAAAGGAATTTTCGTGGCCAGGTCGGCAACGAATTGCGGCCGTTCGGGGCGTGGACCGACGATGCTCATCTCACTCTTCAGCACGTTCCACAGTTGCGGCAACTCGTCAAATCGCAACTTGCGGCAAATACGGCCGACGCGAGTCACACGATCGTCGTGCTTGCTGGCCCAGCGCGCCACGCCGTCGCGTTCGGCGTCGGTGCGCATGCTGCGGAATTTGAGCAGCCAAAACGTATGGCCGTTTTTACCGACGCGTTCCTGCCGATACAGTATGGGCAGGCCGGGGCCGGATTCGAGCCGAATGGCCAAGGCTACCGCCAGCATCAATGGCCAGCACAGCAGCAGCAGCACCGCCGCGGCCGCTATGTCGAAACAGCGCTTGGTCAGCTGATGCAGCGGCGTCGCGTGAAAACCACCGGAAAAAACCAGCCAGGACGGTTCGAGCCAAGACAATTGCACGCGCCCGGATTCACGTTCAAAGAAGGTGGTGAGGTCGGTGATCATCACACCAGCCTGCCGGCATTGCAGCAAGCCATCCATCGGAAGCCTGCCGCGGCGATCGTCGACACTGACGACGATCTCGTCGATTTGCTCGCGCTTGACCAGGATGGGCAGCGGACCGTCGAACGTCAGCAGCTTTTCCGCGGGAATCGCGATTTCCTCGCCGGCGCAAGGTACATAACCGACGATGGTAAAACCGCGGCGATCCGAACGCCGGCGCATGCGGTTATGAATCTGCGCGGCACGTTGCCCCGTGCCGAGAATCAATACGCGCGGCTTGAGCGATTCAATATCCACCACCCGCATAAAAAGCAGGCGAAACAGCATGACTGCCAGGAAGCCCATCACCAGCGCGATGCTCAGTACACCGCGGCCGACATACGCCTGCGGCACGATGTAATAGCCGATGATCAGCAACAGGCCGCCAATGACGAAGCCGACGGCCTGGCGCGCCACCGCGCCTTGCCACGTCGTGCGCAGATGCGTTCGGTATTCACCGAGCGCCGCCATGCCAAGCATGATGACCAGGCCGAAGATGAGCGATCGCAGCAGCAAATGATGCGAAAAATCGACCAATTCATCGGCATTGCGGAAATAGCGAAGCTGCATCGCCAGATAAAGAGAAGATGCAAGCAGCAGCAATTCGGCCATGCCGAACAGCAATAACCAACGCACTGTCTGACGTCGCAGAAAGCGAAGCATCTGGCCCCTCAACGCTTGTCCCCATGCTTCGAAATTACGCCATTTTTTTATCGGTGTCGATGCCAATATCGCACGCAATCAAGTTGTTACATGCGCGATACATGGGCGGCGTTACATGGCTGATACATCGGTGCGAAATCACTCGAAGAACGCACGCGCCGGTACAGTTATTAACATTGGGCAAGCGCGGGGCTGAGGTATCCCCACGTTTTTCAACCAAAGATTGCCATTCACTCAAATAGATGGCTTGTGGCGATGTGTGCCGCTTTTTTTGCTCGTCATTCCGGCGAAAGCCGGAATCCAGTGTAAATACGTTGTGCGCAGCACTCCTAACCTTTTTATGTTGTGTGCTTTCGCACAGCATATTTGTACTGGATGATTCGCTTCGCTCACCCCTCCGGGGCCGTCCTTCGGACGTTCTCCGCGCTTTGCGCTCCGTCCGGCCTTCGCCGGAATGACGGTGAGGTACTACGAAACTTCCCCGGACAGCAGTGAGCGAACGCCGGGGAATGACAAACAAAGGCGTAACCTACACCGCTTCCGACATCGCAGAATTACGCATCAGCGCGCGCAGCTGATCGGCAAGGCGCAAGGCGAGGGCGACAACCGTAAAGGTCGGAAACGCCCAGCCGCCAGTCGGAAACACCGAGCTCCCTGCAATATGCAGATTGTCGACGCCATGCACGCGGCAGCGGGTATCGACGACACCGCGCTGTGGATCGTCCGACATGCGTGTGGTGCCCAGGTGATGCGCGGTGGTATGGACTTTGGCAGTTGTGTTGTCGTCGTCGTTCAACCATGCGGCAGGCTGATAGGTGCCACCGCATGCCCGGGCAAGCTCGGTGCCGAACAGTGCCGCGGCGGTCCGGTAGGTATGGCGATCGAGCGCGGTAAGCCGCCAGTCGACGCAGACCTTCGGCAAACCCAAGACGTCGCGCTCGCGTGCGAGCGTGATACGGCTGTCGGGATTGGGAGCCTGTTCGAAATACCCGATCAGTTCGACCCGGTTGCTGCGCACGGTCGATTTTTTTTGCAGTTTATGCAGAAGCGCCTTGACGATATCGGCGGAGCCAAGTCCAACGCGTAGCGCCAACATGGCAAGGTTGGTACTACGCTCGTTGATATCATCATCGCTGGAAGGCGCGTTTTTCAGCGCCGCGCAAAGTCGCGCTTCCAGCAGCGCATTTTCGTCTTGCACGGATGGCCGCAGCGCGGCGCGAAAATCGCGCAAGGACCGAATGCCTTGCGGTACGGATCCTTCGACGGCAAACGGATGCACGCGTCCATTCAAAATACCGCGTGCTTCCTGAAACGCATGCGATAAACCGATTTCGGGAAACGCGGCTGAAGGGCCTTTGCCAAGATTCCGATCGTAAGGGCGGGTGACGCGCTCCGGCATATCGGTAATGACCGTGCCAATGCTGCCGCAGGGATGATCCATGAAATAGCGGCCGACGAGATCGTGTTCATTCCCTAGACCATGCGGCAAAACAGATTGGGACAACAGCAGCATGCGTGCATTTTCGATACCGCCGCAGGCAAGCACATAATGTTGCGCGCGCACGACGCCCTTGCGCCCGTTAATGGCGCCGATGTGCGCGTGGCGGACCGAGGTGCCGCTGGCCGACGCATGGAGTTCGAGCAGGTTGGCATGCAGCAGCACGGTGACATTCGCTGCTTTTTCCAGCTGAGTTCGATACGCCTTGCCGAACAGAATCGGGCTGCGCGCAAATACGGGATTCACCAGCTTGTCGGCGTCGAAGGAAATCGGAGCGTGCGCCACCGGCGTCGAAAACGAGCCGTCGGTGAGATGATGCGCCTCGATCTGGCAGTACTCACGGGCGCGTTCGTAATAAGGCGTCAAATCATCGTAGGCGATGGGCCAACCGCTATGCGGCACCCAGTCGCGTTCGACCAAGTCGCGACTACCCAATGGAATGCAGCCGCCGCCCCATAAATTGCAGCTGCCGCCGAATACGCGCATGCGCGACGTGCCGGCATCAAACGGCAGGGTGCCAATGGACATGCCTTCGTACAAAGCCTGGCTTTGCTCTTCACCGGTGGCGCCGCCGCCTTCGATCAGGCATACGGTGATGGGTGTGCCGATGAAGTGCCGCGCGATCGCAATGCCGGCAGCGCCTGCTCCGATGATGCACAAATCGGCGTCCATGTCGGAGACGGCCGAACCAGCCAGATAGTCGATGATCACTTCGCCCCCAGACGCTCACGGTTTCGTGCGCATGCCACAGCGAGCTGCATAAACTACTCGCGGTAGTAGTCCCGATACCAGCTTACGAAGTTGGCGATGCCTGTGGCTACAGAAATTTTTGGTGCATAACCTACGGACTGTATCAGTTCTGTTACATCCGCTTCGGTATCGGGTACGTCACCAGCCTGCAAGGGAAGCATCTCCATCTTCGCCTTGCGGCCCAGGCATTGCTCAAGCACCTCGATGTAGCGAAGCAATTCAACGGGCTGCTCGTTACCGATGTTGTACAGCCGATAGGGCGCTACGCCGCTGCTGCTGGGATCGGGGGCGGCGCCATTCCAGCCGGCATTTTTATCTGGAACGCTATCCAAGGTGCGAATGACACCTTCGACGATATCGTCTATGTAGGTAAAGCTGCGCTTGTGTTTTCCATGGTTGAAAACCTTGATCGGCTCACCGGCAAGCATGGCTTTGGTGAACAGGAACAGCGCCATGTCAGGACGGCCCCACGGTCCGTATACCGTAAAGAACCGCAGACCGGTGCTGGGGATGTTGTACAAGTGTGCATAGCTATGCGCCATCTGCTCGTTGGCTTTTTTGGTGGCCGCGTAGAGCGTGAGCGGATGTTCGGTGGACTGGTGCTCGGAGAAGGGCATCGCGGTGTTGGCGCCGTAGACCGAACTCGTCGAGGCGAACACCAGATGTTCGACCGGGTGATGCCGGCAGCCCTCGAGAATATGCAAAAAGCCAATGACATTGCTGGAAGCGTAAACGTGCGGGTTTTCAGCGGCGTAACGCACGCCCGCTTGCGCGGCGAGGTTGATAACGCGTTGCGGCCTATGCGATGCGAAGGTTTTTTCTACGGCGCCGCGATCGGCAAGATCGGCGTGGATGTGCGTATAGCGCGGATGTTCGACGAATCGCGCCAGGCGCGCCTTTTTCAGGCGGACATCATAATAGTCGTTGAGATTGTCGAAACCGATGACGTCGTCGCCGCGTTCAAGCAACTTGAGTGCAACATGTGAACCGATAAAGCCGGCCGTGCCGGTGACGAGCACTTTCATGGCATGACATCCTGTTAAAGGCGTCCGTCGACTGCTTCGCGCGGGAGTACGTATTTCACGTCATAAATCACGGATGATGGCTTGCCAAAGGCACGTATGCCTTCCGCACCCAAGGCAACAAATTCCCGATGGCCGACGGCGATGATCACCGCATCGTAAGCGCCATCCTGCGGCCGGCCTACAGGCGTAATGGCGTATTCGTGCTCGGCCTCGGCGGCACTGACCCAAGGATCGTGCACATCGACCTGCGCGTTGTAGCCGCAAAGCGCCTTGAGGATATCCACCACACGTGTGTTGCGCAGATCCGGACAGTTTTCCTTGAACGCCAAGCCCAGCACCAGGATGCGTGCGTTCACCGGGTTGATGCCTTTGCGTACCATCAAACGGATCACTTCGCTGGCGACATAGGGACCCATGCTGTCGTTGGTGCGCCGTCCGGCAAGGATGACATCCGGGTGATGCCCGACTTCTTGTGCCTTGTGCGTGAGGTAATACGGATCCACGCTGATGCAATGGCCACCGACGAGGCCTGGACGGAAGGGCAGGAAGTTCCACTTTGTGCCGGCCGCCTGCAATACCTCAAGCGTGTCGATGCCCAGCTTGTTGAACAGGATCGCCAGATCGTTGACCAACGCAATATTGAGGTCACGCTGGGTGTTCTCGATGACCTTGGCCGCCTCGGCCACTTTCAGCGAGCTCACCTTGTGCGTACCGGCGGTGATCACCGAACCATACAGGCTATCGACAAAATCCGCGGTTTCCGGTGTCGAGCCGGACGTGACTTTAAGAATGCTGGTGACGCGATGCTGCTTGTCGCCGGGATTGATGCGCTCAGGACTGTAGCCGGCGAAGAAGTCGCGGTTGTAAACGAGGCCCGATTCCTTTTCGAGAATCGGAATACAAATTTCCTCTGTGCAGCCCGGATACACCGTTGATTCGTAAACCACCACGTCGCCCGCCGAGAGCACCTTGCCCAAGGCTTCGCTCGCCTTGATCAATGGCGTCAGGTCAGGGCGCTTGGCATTGTCGATGGGCGTCGGCACGGTGACGATGTACGTGTTGCGATCAGCCAGATCGGCGATATCCGCGCTAAACCGCAATCGCGTGGCCTCGGCCAGTTCTGCCGGGCTCACTTCCAGCGTGCTGTCGTGACCGGCACGCAGTTCGTCGATACGCGTTTTTTTTATGTCAAAACCGATCGTGTCGTAGTGCTTGCCAAATTCCACGGCCAGCGGAAGGCCCACATAGCCGAGTCCAATGATGGCGAGCTTGGTGTTCTCCAGCTTCCGCATGCGAATCCCCCGATCCTTGCAATTTTTCGTACGACATGGAGCGAGCTGCTGACGCGCAGTTGACACTAGCGGCGGATTGCCCGCAACTGTTTCAAACCTGTACATGCAAAAGGGCACTCATGGGAGCTGCGGGCCAGCTTTGAATTGCCGCGTTCGACGGCCCGATTCCTGTTTGCCGCCATATCTCATCCATGGCTAAGTAATTGATTTAATGATGGTGGCATCGTCGATCGGCCACCATGTCCAGGCCTGCAACTGTGGGGTGATTCCCCCGCGTCAGCATTGGAGGCGGCGGCTGCCTAACGCATAATCCGCCATGGGTGCGAGGTAGCGATCGGGCAGGGTGGTCAATGACATCAATAGAGCTGAGTCCGGCGCTCATCGTCGAAGACGATCCGGCAACTCGGCGGCGCCTGCATACGTTGCTGGTCGGCTTGCTCGGCGCTGATGCCGTTATTGCAATGGCCGATTCCGTGGCATCGGCGATGGCGACGGCAAGGAAGGAGTCGTTCGCCTTGGCATTGATCGACGTGGGTCTGCCCGATGGCAACGGGGTGGATGTTATTGCCTGGTTGCACGTGCATGCTCCCGATACCGTTTCGGTAGTGATTTCCACCTGGGGCCATGAGGACACCGTGCTGGCGGCGCTGCGTAGCGGGGCGACGGGTTATCTGCTGAAAGAAAGCGAAGACATCGAGCTTGGCCTGTCGCTGAAAAGCTTGCGGCGCGGAGGTGCTCCGATCGATCCGGTAATTGCGCGGCGCATTCTTGCGCAGGTGTCAGGGACAGAACCCATGGCCGAGACTGCCACGGTGCCCGCATCACCGACGCCACAGCTTTCCGAACGAGAGTTGGAGATTCTTCATCTGGTCGCGCGCGGCTACAGCAACCCTGAAATCGCGGCCATGACGGGGCTCTCGCGTTTCACCATCGAAGATCACACCAAAAAGATCTATCGCAAACTGGCGGTGAACTCGCGCATGGCGGCGGTATTCGAAGCAAACTCCTTGGGTTTGCTCAAGTGACGTGGCGCATCCTGGTCGGCATCGTCTTGCTTTGGGTTTTGGCAGGATGTGCGTCTCACCGTGCGACTGATCGCGATGCGCTGGTTACCCTGACCCAAGTCGATGCTGTGCGGGGAAGCTGGCAAGCCAATGAAGCACCCGTTGAGGGCTGGATGCCAGTGAGCTTGCTCGATGATTGGAGCAAACGCTGGCCGACTCATGACGGTGTGGTCTGGTATCGCTTGCATATGAACGTGCGCAACGCGAACCAGCCGATTGGCTTGTTGCTCGACTATGTGTGTCTCGCCGATGCCGTATACGTCAACGGCAGCCTGGTGCATCGTGATCCCAGTTTGACCGAGCCGCTTTCGCGCAGTTGGGTAGCGCCGCAGTATTTTTTGCTTGACAAGCCCTTGCTGCAATCCGGCGACAACATCGTGTTGATTCGCGTCTCTGGCCTGGCGGCTTATCAACCAGGCTTGGGTACCGTTCGCTACGGTGATCCACAGGCAGCATATTCGGAATATCGCAAAGCTTGGCTGGTGCGCTACCAGCTTCGCTTTTTCGATTTTGCGATCAGTGCCGTGCTGGGCGGCGTGTTCCTGATGATGTGGCTGTTCCGCCGCAAAGACACCACCTACGGCTGGTATGCGCTCAACGTCCTGATCGGTGCAGTATTCGAGTGGAATTACATTGCATCGGATGTCTGGCCATTCTCCGGTACTGATGGTTTCGAAGCTTTCAATGTGGCTGTTTACGTGGCCTATGTATGCAGCTTCGCGGTGTTTCTGCTGCGTTATTGCGAACGACGCTGGCCGCGTTTGGAGCGCATTTTATTTGTGCTGTCTTTGCTCGCGTTTGCCTGCGCACTGTGCGCACCGGGTTGGGTAGGCCCTTCGCGCGGACCGTGGATCGCTGTTGCATCGCTGATTTATTACATTGCGCTGCCCACGTTCATGATCCACGCATGGCGTAGCCGAAAGACCGATCAGCGTGTATTGGCGTTGTGCCTGATCATTCCCATGGTTGCATCGGTGCATGACATCCTGCTGTTTTACGAGCTGGTGCACGATCGCACTTATCTGCTGGCATTGACGGCACCATTCACCCTTGTCGGCATGGGCTTTGTATTGGCGTATCGATTTTCTGCCGCCATGCGTCGCGTGGATGGCTTCAATACCGAGTTGCAAACCAAGGTCGATGCTGCGACGACTGAACTTTCTACCAGCCTGGAGCGCGAGCATACGCTGGCTTTGGCGACCACCCGCATGAGCGAGCGCCTGAACCTGGTGCGCGATCTGCATGATGGTTTCGGCGGGAGCCTGGTCAGCGCCATCGCGGCGCTGGAACATCCCGCATCAGAGCAGGGTGCCAAGCCCACCATCGAGACGCTGAAAGAGTTGCGTGACGACTTGCGTCTGGTCATCGACACCACGGCGCAGGATCACAGCCGAGACCTCGCAGAATTGTTGGGGCCGTTCCGCTATCGATGGACGCGACGCCTGGATGCGATCGATATCGAAGCACGATGGCAGTTCGAATCGTTGGAGGGTTTGCACTTGAGTGCTGCGCAGCAACTGGACTTGCTGCGCTTTCTGCAAGAAGCGCTTACCAATGTCATGAAGCACAGTGGCGCGACATGCGTGGATGTGACCATGCGCGTCGCCGAAGAAAACTTGCACGTCACGGTACAAGACAACGGCCGTGGCTTCGACCCGGTCATTGCTCGCGCCAATGCTGGTGGCGCCGGTCTCAACAGCTTGAATGCACGTGCGCATCGGCTCAACGGCGCTTGGGTACTTGATGCCGAACCGGGCACAGGGGCCACCTTGAAATTGATCATCCCGCTTATCACGGCAGCAAGCTAAATAGCGAGCCCCCCCGAGCTCGGGGATCGACGCTAGACACGTCAAACGACAAGCTTCGCGACGAACCATGACGTTTTTCGGCGCGCGATAAAGCCCATCGCGACAAAGCTCATGCGGTATGCGCACACCTGATCCGGAAGCGGATCGGGAAGGTGTCGTTTTGACCTCGGTTTCTGGACCGCCAGTTGGCGTGTTGAAGCCCCGGACGAAACGTAAAGCGGGGGCAATGCCGAGGCAGCGTCAGTACCTCATCAGCAGAGTTGCATCGTAGCGAGAAGCAATACGTGATTTCTGTGATCAACATCATTCGATCGATCACGCGAAGCAGAGCGTCATCGCGGCGCATCGTCATGCACAACGTCGATCTGCGCATGCCTGACTAAGAAATTTGCTGCCCACCGAGCGCAACCGCAACACCCACACAAACACACGATTCAAGTTCGTATCACAGGGGATAACTCATGAACCATACCTACCGGCTTGTCTGGAACCGTGCGCTGCGCGTATGGCAGGTGGCCTCCGAGTTGGCGCACGCACCGCAAGGCATGACTGTTCACGCGGATGTTGTGGCAAGTACTGGCCCACGTCGACGCTTGGTGCAGGCGTGTGCAGTGGCGTTGTTCGGCATGTTCGCTGCGATGGCGCCGATGCATGCCATGGCACAAACCGTTGTCGGTGCTACCGGTGGTGCCGGATCGACGGGCACCGCTCGCAATTCGCCTCCGGGCGATTGGGGTATCGGTGGTTCAGGTGGTAGCGCAGCAGCAGAAAACGGGACTTCGCCCGCAGCGGGTGCTGCCGGCGGGGATCAGTACAACAGTGGCAGCCAAGGTACCGTTGGCAGCGGTGGCGGTGGTGGTGGTGGTTCGAACAGTCCTTACCATCTCTCTGCAGGCGGTGCGGGTGGTGCTGCTTACCAAGGTTGGTCAGCCGGTGGTGCGGGCGGTACCGGTGGTGCGGGCGGCGGTGGTGGTGGCGGCGGCGGTGGTGGTTATGCCGGTTGGTATGTCGGCACGGCGTCCTCGCCGACCTCCATCACTAATGCATATGTCGGCGGCGCAGGTGGTGCTGGCGGCAGCGCCAACAGCGGCAACTCGACAGCGTCAGGTGGTAGTGGCGGCACCGGTGGTGATGGACTGGTGGGCAGTGCGTTCAACCTCACCGTGCAATCCGGAGCCAGCGCCACGGGTGGCAACGGTGGCAGCGGCGGTTCGAGCGGCGGCACCGGCGCTACAGGTGGCGTTGGAGGCGTCGGTGGACAAGGTGGCGCTGGCGGCGATGGTGTTGGTGGTTCCGGTTCTACGTTGACCAACCAGGGCAATATCACGGGTGGTAACGGCGGTATGGGTGGTGCGGCAGGAGGCCTGGCAGGCGGAGGTATAGCCGGTAATGGCGGTACGGGCGGCACCGGTGTTTCGGGATCGGCAATGACCGTGGTGAATACCGGCACCATCACCGGCGGCAATGGCGGTAGTGCTGGCAATCCCGGCGCAGGTGCTGCAGGTACACCAGGAGTAGGAGGCGCAGGTGTCGCCGCGTCCGGTAATGCGACCATCATCAACGCCGGCACCATTTCAGGTGGATTCGGAAATAACGGAACCAGTGCGCAAGCTGCTGCCGTGAATTTCACTGGCGGCGGTAACACGTTGGTGCTGGAAGCCGGTTCAACCTTGAACGGCAATGCAGTCAGTGCAGGTGGCGACACGTTGGCACTGGGCGGCAATACCAACAGCAGCTTTAACGTGACCAACGTGGTTTCGACGCTGTCCGGAAGTCTTACTGGCACTCAGTACATCGGGTTCGGCACGTTGCAAGAGTCCGGCTCCGCCACCTGGACGGTGACAGGCACCAACAACAGTGGGGCAGGCTGGTTGCTCAATTCAGGCGTGCTGTCGGTGTCTTCGACCAACGGCGCCGAGCTTGGCCCATCGGTGACGTTCAACGGCGGCACACTCAACTTCGCAAACAGCAGCGCAGCGACGTATGCCGGCAATATCGTGGTCGGCAGCAACGGCGGCACGCTCAATGCCGATGGCGGCGATCCGACGAATTTCGCCAACAATGCCGTCACGCTTACTGGCAACGTTTCCGGCGCCGGAGCGTTGGTACTGAATGCTGATCCCGCAAGCGTGAACGGGACGGTGGTGCTCAATGGCGCAGGTAGCACGCAATCGGTTGGAACCCTCACGGCCGATAACGGCATCGTCGAGATCGGCGATGGAAGCACCTCTGTCAACGTGGCCGTCGGCAACCTCAATGTCAATGGCAGCACCGAACTGAGCGTGTCGCACAACGCGGTGCTGCAGGTTAACGGCGCGATCAATGCGGCGAGCAGTTCCACGTTCATGCTCAACGGTGAACTCGATGTCACCGACAGTACGGCGATCGGAACTCAGTTGGGCGTCAACGGATCGGGCACCGTTTCCGTTGCACAGGGCGCAACACTCAACTTGCAACAAGGGTTCTACGGTGAAGGGCTGCTGACGGTAAGCGGTAACGGCACACTGCTTGATACGGGTATGGCCAGCAACATCATCGGCATGACGATCAACAGCGGCGCGACCTTCCAGATCGGCAACGGCGGCGCTTCCGGTAGCATCGCGGTCGGGCCGTCAAGTTTTACGGACAATGGCACGCTGGTCTGGAACCACAACGATCAAGTTGCACCGTCGTTTTCGATCAGTGGCAGCGGTGGGCTAACCCAGGAAGGTACTGGCACCTTGACCCTGAGCCACACCAACACCTACACCGGTGCCACGGTGGTGAACGGCGGTTCGATTGCGGTGACGAATACGGGCAGCCTTGGTACGGGGGCACTGAACATCGCCAGCGGCGGCGAAGTTGATCTCGCCAACACCTCGCAACAGATTGCATCGCTCAATGGTGCGGGCGTGCTTCAGCTCAATGGCACTGCGCTGGCGATCACGGATAACAGCGCAAGCGTGTTTTCCGGCTCGATCGGCGGCAATGGTTCGTTGAACTACAGCGGCAGCGGATCGCTGACGCTCGATGGCAACAGCAGCGCCTTCACCGGCAGCACGACGGTGGCAAACGGTATGCTGGTTGTCGGCAGCGTGGCTGGCAATGGCGCAACGCTGGGTGGCAACGTGACGGTGGACAGTAGTGCAACGCTGCGCGGTTACGGCACCATCGGCGGTAGCGTCAATGTGTTGAGTGGTGGCTATCTGGCTCCAGGCCATTCCATCGGCACGCTCACCATCAATGGCGATCTCAACCTGGCACAGAGCAGTGCGCTGAATGACGACTTCGGCGCACCGGGTGCAAACTTCCAGACGGCGGGTACCGGCGACAGCGTGCATGTGGGCGGCAATCTTTCGCTCAACGGCGCCACGCTCAACGTCAACGATGTCGGCGGCATGGGTGCAGGTTTGTACAACCTGTTCACCTACGGTGGCACGTTGAGCGAAACGAACGGTGGCCTGACGCTGGGCACCACGCCAGCCGGCCAAATTTTGCAATTGCAAACTTTGACGGCGCAGAAGCAGATCAATCTGATCGATACCACCGGCCTCACGCTCACTTTCTGGAATGCAAACGGACAGGCTTCCAGTACACAGATGGGAGGCGGCAGCGGTGCCTGGTCGGCCACCGCGCCGCAATGGACCGATGCGAGCGGCAGCGTGCCGAATTCAACCATGCAGCCGCAGCCAGGTTTTGCCATCTTCGGCGGCACATCGGGCACCGTGACGGTGGACGATAGTGCCGGTGCGGTGCAAGCGAGCGGCATGCAGTTCGCAACGAGTGGCTACGTGCTCAGTGGCGGCACATTGACGTTGACGGGTACGGCGCCGGTGATTCGCGTTGGCGATGGTTCCAGCGCAAGTGCCGGCATGACCGCCACCATCAACAACGTACTGGCGGGCAATGCTGGATTGACCAAGACCGATGCCGGCACCTTGGTGCTGGGTGGTATCAATACTTATAGCGGCGGCACTGCCATCAACGGCGGCACGCTGGTTGTATCGAGTGATGCCAACCTCGGCAATGTTTCCGGTGGCCTCAGCTTTGACGGCGGCACGCTGGAAAATACCGTGGCTTTCAACACGGGCAGGGCGATCACGCTTGCCGGTAACGGCACCCTGCAAACCAATGCCGATCTTCTGATCTCCGGCGTTGTCGCTGGCAACGGCGGGTTGAACAAGACCGGCACAGGCACTCTGACTCTTGCTGGCGCCAACACTTACGGCGGCGTCACCACGATCAGTGCAGGCACGCTCCAGCTCGGCAATGGTGGCAGTACGGGTTTGGTGGGCGGCACGATTGTCGACAACGCAGCGCTGGTCTTCGATTTAAGTGGCACCAACAGCGCCGACACCATCAGCGGCACCGGTACTCTGACCCAGGCGGGTAACGGCACATTGGTATTGTCGGCCGCCAATACCTACACCGGCGGCACCACGATAAGCGCGGGCACGCTGCAACTCGGGAATGGCGGCAGCACGGGTTCGGTGGTTGGCACGATTGTCGACAACGCGACGCTGGCTTTCGACTTCGGTGGCACCCAAAGCGTCAACAACACCATCACCGGCAATGGCACGGTGGCACAAGCCGGCGCGGGCACCACCATCTACAGCGGTAACGCCCGTGGCATCACCTGGTTGGTGCAGCAAGGAACCTTGCAGCTTGGCGACGGCACGAATGCCTTTAGCCAGACGAGTACCACCAGTGGTCCGTTGGTGACGGTGGTCAACGGCGCAGGATTTATCAACGCGGCGCACGCATCGATCAGTGGCAGTCAGGGCGCCCAAGGCACTAACGGTGCGTATGGCTATGGCGGCAATGGCGGTAACGGTGGTGTGGGTGGTGCCGGTGGTGTGGCGGTCAGCCTCGGCAGCAACAGCAGCAGCACCAACAATGGCCAGTTGCTAGGCGGCGCAGGCGGCAACGGCGGTTACGGCGGCGGCTCCAACAGCGGCTATGGCGGTAACGGTGGCACGGGCGGTGCAGGCGGCATGGCGATTACCGTCGGCAGCAACAGCACGTTCACCAATACCGGCAGTGTTGCGGGCGGAGTAGGCGGTGTCGGTGGATACAGCGCAAGCGGCAGCACCATTACGCAGGGTGGCCTCGGTGGTAACGGCGGCGCGGGTGGTGCCGGCGTTGCTGCGTATGCCGGCGCCGCGGTGAGCAATAGCGGCACGATTTCGGGCGGCACTGGCGGTGCTGGCTATCTCGCGGCAGGCATCAACCATGTCGCGGGTGCCGGTGTCGGTGGTAACGGTGGCGCCGGCGTTTCTGGCGCGGGCTTCGCGCTGATCAATAGCGGTGCGGTTTTCGGCGGTGACGGTGGTGCGGGTGCTGCCAATCCTCTTGTTGGCGAAGGCAATGGCGCGGTTGGTGGCGATGGTGGTGTAGGCGGTGTGGCGGTTCAAGCGGGCGATGGCACGCAAATCACCAACAACCATGGCGCGACCATGACAGGTGGTTCTGGTGGTTCCGGCGGCACAGGAGCATTTGGTCCTGATGCTGGCGGTGGCAACGGCGGCATCGGTGGTGCGGGTGTCGCGGGCTCGAATTTTTCTCTCAGCAATGCCGGTGACATTGTCGGTGGAACTGGCGGTCTGGGAGGAAGTGGTGGCGTCAGCTTCATCACGGCAGGTGCTGCTGGCGGTGATGGTGGCATGGGCGGGGCAGGCGTTGATGGCACCGGTTTCACGCTCGAAAACACCGGCAGCATTACCGGTGGTAACGGGCAGAGCGGTGGTGGAGGTGGTGCCAACCACAGCAGCACGACCGACAGTACGGGTGGCAACGGTGGTTCGGGTGGAGTCGCTGGTGCGGGGGTCAACCTCGGGCAGGGCAGCACACTGGTCAACAGCGGCAGTATCGCGGGTGGTGATGGCGGTGCCGGTGCGCCTGGCGGCGGTTATAGCGGTGGCGCTCCTGTCCAGAATGGTGTGAGCGGCAGCAATGGTGCCGGCGGTGTGGGCGTGGTCGGTCTTGGCAACGATCGCGTGGTGACCAGTGGCAATATCTCAGGCGGCCTGGCTGGCGATGGCAGCACGCTTGCCGATGCCGTGACGTTCTCCGGTGGTGGCAACACGTTGGTGCTTGAGAACGGCTATAGCTTTACCGGCAATGTGATCAGCACCAGCGGCAGCACTGGGAGTGGCGATACATTTGCGTTGGGCGGTAACGCGAATGGCAGCTTCGACCTTTCTTCGCTGGTCTCGACACTTTCGGGCAGCTTGAGCGGCACGCAATTCGTTGGCTTCGCGCAATTCCTGAAGGAAGACGGCGGCACCTGGACGCTTAGCGGCAGCGGCACGCAAAACTGGACGATCAGTGGCGGCACATTGCAAGGTGATGCGACAGCGATTCAAGGCAATGTAAGTTTCGCTCCTGCCGAGGGCAACGTTGCAAGCGTGATCTTCGATCAGGGCAGCGGCAATACCAACAGCTCGGTCAACGCGATTTACGCAAGCGTGATCAGTGGCAACGGCGTGTTGATAAAGACGGGCAACGGCACGCTGACGCTGATCGGAAGCAACAGTTACACCGGTGGCACCACGATCGCTGCTGGTACCTTGCAGGTTGGCAGCGGCGATACCAGTGGTGCCATCACCGGCAATGTTTTGGACAACGGCGCGCTGGTTTTTGACCGCTCGGATAACCTGAGTTTTGCCGGCAGCATTTCCGGCAGCGGTAGCCTGACCAAACTCGGTGCGGGCACGTTGATATTGGACAGTGCCAATACATACTCCGGCATGACGACGGTTGCTGCGGGTACCTTGGAGGTTGGTGATAGCGCGCACGCTACCGCGACCTTGGCCGGCGATGTCACCGTCGATCAAGCGGCGACCTTGCGCGGTCACGGCACGATCGATGGCGATGTCGTGAACAGTGGTGTGGTGTGGCCGGGTGGTTCGGTCGGGGTACTGACCATCCAGGGTAATTACACTCAGCAGGCCAATGGCAGCTTGCAGATTGACGTAACGCCCACCAAGGCATCGGAGTTGCTGGTCAATGGCAATGCAAGCCTGGCTGGCACCTTGAATCTGATCTATGCCCCCGGCACGTACACGCCTTCCACTTTTACCCTGGTACAGGCGAAGGCGGTAAGCGGCAGCTTCACGACCGTCAACGCATCGGGTTCGATACCGACGGCCCTGAATCCAAAAGTGCAAGACACTGCAACACAGGTTGATCTGGTATTGAGCACGGCCACGACGTCCCCCAGTCCAACCCCGACTCCAACGCCCACTCCAGCTCCAGCTCCAACACCCACTCCGACCCCGACGCCAACTCCCGCCCCCACTTCAGGCACGCAGACGGTGAAAGTGGCGCCCAGCGACGGATCGCTCTATGGCAACCTCATGCGCAGCGTGACCATGGCCGGGGAACAAAATCTTCGCGCCGTGCTGGATAACGGTCTGCCTGATATTCAAAACCATTGCAGCGCTGAGAAGTCCACGCGAGGTACGAGTTCATCCGGATGCAGCGGTGGTCTGTGGATGCAATACAGCGGTTCCAGTCTGGCCATCGACGGTACCGACGGACTCCACGCATCCGGTTTCAGCCTTCTTGGTGGTGCGGACCATGCATTCGGTGCGATACGCGCTGGTGTGGAAGCGGGCCTTGATCGCATCAATGCGAACGACCCGCAGCGCGGCAATGGAAGCATTGATGGCGAGCATGCGGGCGTGTATGCATTGGCTGACGTTGGTCCGTTGATACTGTCGGCTACCGCTGATGCAGCCCACCAGCACTACCGTGTTGACCGCTATACAGGCATCGGCCATGCCGTTGCCCATCCTGATGGTGAAACTACGTCGGCTGCGCTGCAGGCTGCGTGGCCCATGCACATTGCACTGTGGCAATGGACGCCGAAAGTCGGCTTGCTTTATCAGCACCAAAGCCTGGATGGCTTTACCGAGACGCAACCCGATAGCAATCCGTTAGCGTCGGCATATGCAGTTGATGGTGCGCACAGCACCTACAACACGATGTTGCCGTATGTCGCCATGACGCTCAGCGGCGTGTTCCATTACCGCGATGTCACCTATGTACCGGCTTTCACGGCGGGATATCGCTATGACACACGTGACGCTACAGCTCCCACGGTAAACGTCGCCGCCGCTGATGGCACCTTGTTTGCTCTGTCTGGCGCAAGGCTGGGAAGAGGGCAGGCAACGGCGGGTGCACGCATCACCGCTGAAGCAGGTGCATCGTGGAATGTCTATGTCGACTACCAGGGCTTGTTCGCAAACCATGCACATGATCAGGCGTTGAGCCTGGGGTTCACGAAGTATTTTTGACCTATGGCATGGCCATGGATGGCCTGCCACCTTGTCTCGTTTGGTCACGGCAGAAGAAAGGCCATCTGCTTCATGCCGGTGTAGCGCCAGTTGAAATCCACAGCAAACCAGGGGCTCCATGTCGCGTGCTATTCATTTCATTTCCGGCCTGCCACGATCGGGGTCGACGCTGCTAGCCGCCTTGTTGCGCCAGAACCCACGCTTTCATGCGGGAATGAGCAGCCCGGTGGCCGGCATGTTCAATAATCTGCTGGGTGAGATGAGCGGGCGCAATGAATTCTCGGTCTTCATCGACGACGCGCAGCGTGAGCGTGTGCTGCGCGGGCTGTTCGACAACTACTACGGGCCGGATATCGATGCGCAAGTCATCTTCGACACCAATCGCATGTGGTGCAGTAAATTACCCGTGCTTCGAACGCTGTTTCCCCATGGCCGAATCATCGCTTGCGTGCGCCACGTATCCTGGGTGATGGACAGCTTCGAGCGACTGACTCGGCGCAATGTTTTCCAGCCGTCCTCGATTTTCAGTTACCGGCCGGGTACAACTGTTTATTCGCGCACCGAAGGGTTGGCGGGCGGCGACGGCCTGGTGGGGCATGCATACAACGCATTGAAAGAAGCCTATTTCGGCGAACACGCGGCACAGCATTTGATGTTGGTGCAATACGAAACGCTGACGAACGATCCGGCGCGCGTGTTGGCTGCCATCTATGCGTTTCTTGACGAGCCCGCGTTTGAGCATGACTTCGAAAACATCAGCTACGACGCCACCGAATTTGACCTGCGTGCAGGCACTCCGGGCCTGCACGCAGTGCGTCCTCGGGTGGAGGCAATCTGCAACGAAACCATCCTGCCACCCGACGTGTTTCGTCGTTACGAAAATGACGCGTTTTGGCGCGACCCGAATATCAATCTGCGTAGGGTGCAAGTGGTTTAGGGATGTTTGGAATGCTTTGCGCGGTTATCGTCCTCTGACGTCTCCGATCAGCACACTGAGCGCGCTGGCCTGAGTGCGCCAGTCGAATACGTTCGGGTGGTCATCGTTGGTGGCTCCGGCCCAACGCGTGCCAAGTCGGCCGACGGCATCGCGATCGTTTTTCCAGATGCTTTGGGCTTGTATATCGAGAAAGGCCGCGTACCGGCGATCGTGGGTGGTATCGACCAAGTCGGTCCAATAGCGCATGAAGATGCCCTTGAATTGCTCACCGTCATCGCTGCAGGTTTTATCCAGCGCGTCACAGGTTTCAGTCAGGACGCCGTCGATCACCAGTGCGTTGGGACCGATCGCAGAATCGGCCAAGCGGCGCACGGCGACCAGGATCTGCGGATCCCTGGTGGCGCGCCACAGTTCCAGGCCAGCGCCGATGGCCAAACCCTGGTTGTAGGTCCAAACAGTCTGGCCGTTGTTGGTGCAGGCATTGGTGAGGCCGTCGTTGACCAAGCCATCGGCATTGATCATGCCGCTGCGCTGGAACCATGCCCAGGCCGTGCGGGATCGAGCCAGCCACTGCTTGTCGTCAGGGATCCGGTTATGCAGTTCGGCGGTGAGCCGGATGAACAGTCCGTTGGTGACGGCGTTCTTGTAGGTACGCGCGGCACTCCACCAGACGCCACCACCACAGGTACTGGTATCCCAGTAACCGTACACGTAGTTGGCAATGATGACCGCCATGGCCAGGTACTTCGGGTTGCGGGTCAGGTCATAGGCTTCTACCCAGGTCAGCCCCCACCATTCGGTGTCGTCGATAGACTGGCTGGTGAAATTGCCCAGCGAAGGCTCACCCTGCAGTACGCCGGCTGGAAACACGCCCTTATTCTTTTTGAAGGTGTTGTCCAATTGGCTGAGATAGCGGCGATCGCCCGTGCGTTGCATGTAATCGCCAATGGTTTGCAAGGCGACTGCCGAATTCCACCAATTGGACGGAAACCAGGCCTTGTTTGGGTCGTAGGAACTCATCAGCACATCCGCAGCCATCCGGGCACGGGCAACGGCGGTCAGATCGCCGGTGTGCGAGTTGGATGGGTACGTTGGTTCGGTTGCCGTCGAAGGTAAGGTAACGGCCATGGCCGTCAAGCCGGCTGCAATCAGCAGCGCCTGAACTCGTGTACGTATTGTCTGGAGACTCATGAAAAATGTTTGGCTGGAAGCTAAGGCGCAATCGGATCTGAGTCGCCAAAGATGACACAGCAAAAGGGTGGGTGGTGCATGTTTAAGCGGTTGGGTGACAAGGTTGGTGTCGTTAGGTAATTAACTATGTCACCCACTAGATTGGGTTTATAAGTCATATGTAAACAAATACTTACATATTTCTTCGTGGCGGCGCCTAGCGTCACGCTGTAAAAAGATGACATGGTTATGTGGAGATTCTGAAATAGGTGACATGGTTAAAGGGTCTGCAGTCGCCGAGATGATGCTCCCATTCAGTTGATGAAGTCGTTTGGGAAAGTCGGCCAGCTTGAACCGGGCTAGCCTAGGTACTGGCAATTTGGAGGGCTCAGCCGTATGCATATCAACAGCTGATATATATTGGAGTGAACTAGATCATTTCAGGGTCGCAGCCATGAGCGCTATGAAGGTCATTAAAATTGGTATTTTGTCTCAAGACAAAATGCGAGAACGCGCACTTATGATTGCTCGCGGTGACTACAAGCCAAAAAAGGGCGAGCCCAAAATCTGGTTCACGTCGATGAAGTCCGTTGCCGAAGTGCTGAGTGATGAGAACCGTGCGCTACTACGCTCCATAGCCCAAACCAAACCAGCGTCGATTACGGAACTTGCCAACGAAACTGGCCGTCACGCCAGCAATCTCTCTCGGACGCTAAACACCATGTCGCGCTATGGCCTTGTCGATTTACTCCCCTCTGGTCGGTCCGTCCGCCCGATCACAAAAGCCGCGGAGTATCACTTGGTTATGGATTAAGCGCCTTCATAGAGTTTTTCATCGATGCGCCATAATCAACGAAGTGAAGTGTTGCTCTAGAACAATTAAGCGTAAGCACTAGAAGTCGCTCAATTTTCGTCCAGATATGCCTGTCGTTTTTGACTGAGAACATTCGAAAATCGCTCAATAAAATCAGCCATCGCTCCTCGAAAACGGAGGGCCTCGGCAGGGAGCGCAATACCCAACTCCCGTGCAACAGCGGTCGCATATGCCATTTGAGAGGAGGTGGGTGGCTGGAGATCGGAGTCGAGGCATTGCGCTAAGCTGTTAGCAAAACAAACAGCAAGGCGTTCTCGAAAGAGATCGATTCTCCCTGATAGATAAGCTCGATCGTACTGAAGAATCCAGGCTTCCCTGATGCAGTCATCGATTGGGATTGTGATTGCATCCTCATCGTTCAGAACGAGTTGCATTCGCCCCCCCCCAAGTACCAATGTCAAGCGGACTTGCGCTTAATGCTACGAAACTCGTAGTATCGGACGCAAGGCAAAATTACGAATCTCGTAGGCACCACCTGCGAGGTTCAATCGTGCCCAAAAGCCTTGATATCCGGCTAGCCTTTCAGAAACGCCTGAAAGACATACGTCAACTACGCCAGCTGTCTCAAAAGGAGCTGGGTATACTTGCGGGGTTAGATCGTTTTGTGGCCAGTGCACGGATAAATAGGTACGAGCAGGGCGTCCATGAGCCGGATCTGGCGACGATCGCGAGGTTAGCCACCGCTTTAGATGTGCCTACCGCATACTTATTTGCCGATGATGAACGTTTAGCTCGGCTAATCTTGGCGTTCAACCAGCTGACGCTCTCCGAGAAAGATCGGGTGCTTAAGAGTATTGAAGCCAAATAAGGCCAACGCGATGCACCTAGCTATCGCCGACTACTTGGCCGCCGCGTCGGACTACGACATTGACTATCGCTAGGGTGACCGTGACATGCGGTAGCGGCCCAAGCGCGTTGGCGATATGGCTCGTCAGGCCAAAACCCATTGATAGCGTGGCTCAGCAGTCGCCAGTCGCCGCCAAAGTCACAAACAATATGTGGCTCAGGAACGGCCTCAAAAATTGGCGTAATCACCGCATCAGCGTTTGATCATCCATTGCATTATTTCCTCCACTAAGCAGAGGGTCAACATGTTGCTGGACGAACGGGGTTGCGTCCACGGGAAGTGGGTTTCGTTCGGCGTAGAACACATGCCTAGCGTCTTGGCTAACTGGCGCAAGACTTACCAGTTCATCACCATCCGAGTCGGCAAACTCCGTGTCGAGGAACAAGATCATGCAAAGGCCCTATGTGAATGCCTTGCTAAAAGGAAATATCACAAAAAATTTTTCCGTCGACAGTCCTATCAATTCGGACTGTTTTTCAGAATCAGTTTGACTCACTCTTGCACTATTTATGAATCACTTTTGAGCTACATCTGCACCATCTTTGACTCATCTTTGCATTCGATCACTATGTAGCTTCTTTCAAAATTGATCGTATGTGATAGCGCAATACAAAGGATACGCACTTGTTGAGTAAAGGTGGGATGTAGTAATCATTAGCGAGTGCAATCGGGACTGGTGCGTAATCATGCAGACCATACCGGACAAGCGAGAACATCTCGCTACGTTCCTGCCTAGGAAGCCAATTCTCAGTGCAGCTGAATTGGCGGTGCTGATGGGATATCCAACGACAGCTGCCCTATCTAAGGCTAGGCAACGAGGTGTCTTACCCGTGGCCATGTTCCAGCTGCCAAAGCGCCGCGGGTGGTTTGCTTCAACTGAATTGGTGCTTGCTTGGCTCGACCGGACACTTGCTGGTTCGTCCCGAACTACGAAGGAGGGCACCTCATGACATAGCCCAATCTGTAACGATGGGCTTTGAAAAAGTGAAAGCCTCGCATGTGGCGTGCGAGGCTTTCAGGTAGCAGCGGTTTGTAATGCTCCGCACCGCTATCTTCAAAGCTCCCAGCGCCCGTGTCAATGCCCTGCGGCTAATTATTGAAGCCGCAGCGGGCTGACACATCTCAAACGCCTGGCCTCGATAGGGGCTTCGCTTGCGCTCCGCGTGACCGCAGGGGTGGGAGGTTTTATGACCAGTAGTTCATTGAAGATCGGAAGTCGTTGGGCTTACGGCGAGCGAGTTGTGGAATTCGACGGACCATTGAACATTCGACAAGTGCAAGTGCGCGATTTAGGGACGGGCGAACTCTTGCCGGTCGCTATGCACGAATTGAAGCCATTACCAACATCGATTCAAAAGAAACGAATCGAACCAACGATGGTTCCCCAACTGGAATGGGATCGTGCACTGTCCTTGGCGAGGGCATTCGAGCCGTACGTGGAGGAGAACTGTTTACCTAGGAAAGTGACTAAGGAGATCGCTGCTCAATGTGGATTGAGTGCGCGACAGGTTCTTCGGTATCGCGCAGCCTACCAACGTGGCGCTACGACTACTACTCTCGTACGCCAGAAAGGTGGTCGCCCCCAGGGATTACGGCTACTTGACTACAGGGTTGAGCAGATCATTCAACACGTGATCACAAAGCACTATGCACTTCGCGAAAAAGTCTCTAAGGAAGAAGTTTGCGAACGAGTAAGGTTGTTGTGCCGTCGATTGAACCTTGCGCTCCCCGATCCGAAGACTGTGGTCAAACGGATCCGCGAACAAAACGATTATGCGTTTGCGTGCAAGCAACTTGGAACTAAGGTCGCCAAACAAAGTTACGAGGCAAGACCAGGCAAGCTCATCGTCGACGCGCCCCTCAAGCTGGTGCAAATTGATCACACTCTCGCGGACATTTTGTTAGTTGATGAGAATGATCCTAATCGAGTCATCGGTCGCCCGTGGCTAACGTTAGCGATCGACGTCTCTACCCGCGTCGTGCTGGGGTACTTTCTAAGTTTTAACGCGCCATCATCCATTTCGGTGGCCATGTGTTTAGCACACTCCATGCAGCCGAAAATGGAAAATTTTCGGGATCCATTGGAATGGATCATGTATGGAAAGCCGCTTCGCATTCTCGTCGATAACGGTAAAGATTTTCGAAGCCTGGCGCTGATTCGTGGATGTGAGCAGCACGGTATTACGCTGGATTGGCGGCCTGTGCGTCGACCGCATTATGGCGCGCACATCGAACGCCTAATGGGCACCTTCATGCAAATGGTACACACGCTGCCAGGCACGACATTCAGTAACCCCCAACAGAGAGGGGACTATCCGAGTGAGAAGCGTGCATGCCTTACCTTGCGAGAGTTCCGGGCATGGTTAGTGGAGAAGATCTGCCGAAGCTATCACGTGCGCAGACATCGCGCCCTAGGAAAACCACCGCTGTTGGCCTGGGAACATGCCTTTCGATGTGAAGATGGATCCTTCGATCCACCGCCAACGCCAATGAATAGAGAAGCACTTTGGCGCGATTTCTTTCCCTTCGAGCGTCGCCGCCTGCAACGCACTGGGGTGCAATTTAAAGGGACTCGTTATTGGCACGAGTCCTTCGTATCACTGATTCACCCGGAGCGTTATGTGATGCTTCACTATGATCCTGATGATTTGTCTCGCATATGGGTTCGTGATGATGACGACGCACTGATCGAGGCTAAGGCTATTGCGGGGCGAGCGAAAGGGGAGGCAACGCGGTATACGCTGAGCAGTGACGAACAAGCGCGTCTCGACCGAATTCAGTTGGAAGGATACGAACGAGCCGACGCCATTCAGCAAACAGCTGAAACACGCCGTCGTCAACGTCGTCGAAATGAAGCAATCGTTGCACCGCCGATCTCCCGGGGTAAGCGTGGCGGGCGGCGGAACGCTACGCGCCACACACAAACCGCTAGCGATACATCATTCATACCTTTGGATCGCCAGTCGATTACGGTGGAGGTGCTTTCGTGAATCCGCTCTATTCCTACCTTTCCAAGACGGCGCTGGCCCAACTAGATCTTCCCCCACAGGAACGTATGCGTTTGATGTTTGTTGACCGCTTTGTTGCCCATGAACGCGTGGCTTACATGATTAAGTACTGCGAGTTCCTAATGCGCAAACCCCCGGGAGTGAGACCCACCGGCTTATTGGTAACCTGTCCCAGTGGTTCAGGTAAAACGACTATGGCTGAGATCCTAACGCGACGATATCCGCCCATGGGTGCGACCCCGCAATCGGCGGCGACCTTCCCAGTGATCTATCTCAGCATGACTGATGCAAGGGAGGCTAAGGAAATCTATACGCGCATGCTAAAAGAATGGAAGGTTCCCTACATAAAGGGGCTTACGCTCGAAGAGCGTCGCGACAAAGTCGTGGAGCTGGCAACGGTAACTAAGCTTCGCCTGATCATCATTGATGAAGTTCAGGATGTCCTTTTGGTTACACCACGGCAGCAAGTCTTGGCACTCCTAGCCATTAAATTCATCATGAACACAGTCAAAGTTCCTGTCTTAGCTTTAGGGACACAGGATGCTCGTGCGTCTCTCGCGGCTGACCAGCACCTCGATTCGCGCTTCGAAAAACAAGAGCTTCCTACATGGATAGCGGACGGCTACTTTCGCAATTTCCTTGAGGCATATCTCGAGCAGTTACCTTTGAAAAAGAGGTCGGATCTGACATCTCAAAGCATGATGGATTTTATCATCAAGGAGACGGGCGGTCTGATGCGCGAAATTATTAAGCGCCTTCAGCGATCAGCTGCATTAGCGATTCAAATAAATGAAGAACGTATCACCAAAGAGATCTTTGTTCGCACCAACTACGTATTTCCAGAGCTGGAGGTATGAGACCTGTCGACCAACAGCTCTCGGTACAATCATTAAAACCTTCGGAGGATGCGGGCTATCGATCTGCATCTTGGATTGATGCCTGCCAGACAAGTCGTGACCTCTGTCGGCCATATCGATGGTGGGTGGAGGCTCTTGGTCCCGACGAAACGTTTCGCTCTCTCATAGAGCGTGCGGATCGCTTTCACGGGGAACCACCTCCGGATACTCCTTATGTGTGGCAAGACTCTTCCTCTTACGGCAACTGCGATGCGCCAAACAGCTATGAGCTCCTTCGACTTGCACGCATGCTAGATGTTTCCGCAGTCGAGTTATTCAAACATCGGCTGGAGGACGGTCCACATTTGCTTTATCCCACGGAGCGAAGAGCGTATTGCCCGCAATGTATCCGGGAAGATCATGCTGAGGGTCGACCACGAGCGTTTCGACGGGAGTGGGCCCGCTTTTTCGTACTGGGCTGCTCAAGCCACCGAACAACATTGCACTGGGCTGAGCCGCGCCTATCCTCCCTCAAGGACATGGACATTGAAGTGCGCTTGCAACCCGAAGAGCCCTGGCAGCAGGAGCTCCTCCAAGTGATAGACCAATTTGCGCTGACCCTCGAGGCGAGTCTGTGGAACAAGGCGCGATGGCCTACGAACTGGTACGGAACGCCGGCCTCCGCACGCGCGTACCTCGCACGTCATTTATGCAATTTGATGGGAGTCCCCGCAACGCTGCCTCTCGTCCACCTGTGGACGCAAAACTTACCCTTTCCTTTTGTGGCGGTACCTAAGCGGCCCATGCCACCACTCTATGGACCGGCATGGGAAAACGCGCGACGAATAGGGCGGCCCGCCTGGCGACGAGCTGCATTATGGTTGACAGCATGGAGAGTGATTCCAGGACTACCGGCACACTGGAAACCGATAACCCTTCCGACGCATCACCTCGACGCGATCGATGAATGGTGGGAGGGTGTTCCAGCAACGCCCCATCGGTTCAAACAGTGGCGCACGTACGATGCATTGCGGCGATCATGTATCCCCATCGTGATAGATCATGCAAAACGGGACTCTATGAAATGAATGTAAGGCCGTTACCACAGACCAAAGAAGGTGACATGGCGATTAGGGCGCGTTATCGCGGGTAGGTTTGCACTTGGCTCCTCAAAGTTTTGGGGTAGGGTAGGCGGCGAATTGGTTGTGACTTGGTGTCTAACAAGAAAGTGTCCGCTTTCGACTCGAAGCGGACAAATCTGTTTAACCCGTTTCGTCCCGCGCGGCCCACCACTCGTCACTGGGCGGGGGCCGTTTGTCACCCGGCCGAAGATCGCGATGGATAGTCGAGCCAAGGTTGGGTGACCATCACGGGAACCCGACCATGAATCGCCGCCACGACATTGACACTTTGCGCGTACTCGCCTTCGGTCTGTTGATCCTCTATCACATCGGCATGCTTTACGTGGCACCTGTCGCCGACTGGGGATTTACCTTCAAGAGCAGCTACCTCGCCGACTGGCTGACTTACCCCATGCTGTTTCTCAACCGTTGGCGGATGGAATTGCTGTTTCTGATCTCTGGCCTGGCGGTGCACTTCCTGCGCGGACATACCTCGCTGGCACGGCTGGCAGGAAAGCGCAGCCTGCGACTGTTACTACCACTGGTATTCGGCATGCTGGTGGTCATCCCGGTGCAGCCTTACGTACAAGGCATGATCGAGCACGCCATCGTGCCGGGCTTCTTTGCTTTTCTGCCGTACTACTGGACGCACGCCTATCACGACTATGGGCTGACATGGGCCCACCTGTGGTACCTGCCATACGTGTGGCTTTACACGATGCTGCTGCTGGCGTTATTGCCTGCGTTGGAATCGGATGCTGGTCAACGGCTGCGGGCGACCATCCAGCGCATGCATGGTACGGCACTTCTACTGGTACCGACGCTGCCGTTGCTGCTCGCAGGGACGCTGCGCCACCACTATCCCGAAACGCACGCACTGTTCGGTGACTGGTGCGCACATGCGCTGTACTTCACGATGTTCTTCTACGGTTATCTGCTGGGTACCGACCGCGGCTTGTGGACCGAACTGGCTCGCCTGCGTCGCGCCTCGCTGGTCACAGCGCTGACCTGCTTCGCGCTGTATCTGTTCCTCGACAAGTTCGCAGGTGGCTTGATCCACCGACCGCTGACGCATGCCACCGTGATCGCAGCAGGTTGGTTGATCGAGGCATTGCGCTACACCTATTGCTGGACCGCCATTGCCGCCATACTCGGTTGGGGCCATGCATATTTGAACCGCCCGTTCGGTTGGCTGCCGTATGCGCGCGAGGCGGTGTACCCATGGTATGTGCTGCATCAGAGTTTGATGTTACTGGTGGCGTACTGGTTGCTGCCGTTACGGCTGGGTCCCCTATTGGAACCTACACTTGTATTGTTCGGCACGGTAAGTGGGTGTGCGCTGTTGCATGAGTTCGTGATTCGTCGCACGAGTTGGCTACGGCCACTGTTCGGACTGGATGTCAAACCACGCTTGCTTACCAACACTTCACGGCTGGCTGATGAGTCGGCTTGAGCGAATGTCCTGCGATACCGCGACGATGCGCCCACGCCAACAGACCGCTGTGGCAAAGGGAGCGTTCCGGATTTAAATCAATATCAACGGTGGCTTTTGGCCGATAGATTGGTCCGCTTGCACGCTGAGGATGTCCGCTTTCGACGCAAAGCGGACATTAGTCACGGTAGAACGAATCTGCGGCGACTGCCGAAGCACTGTGATTAGTGACTGTTATCGTGGGCATCCGCGTTCGGCCTTGGACTCATCCGCAAAACGTTTACTTCTCATAGCTCATCCGATCCTCAAAAGGCACTATCCGGTGTCTACGGAATCGAGGGCGTACCACTGGCGGTACGCCGCAAAGAGATAATTGGTGATGCAAGTGTCAATTTTCATCTGTGTCGCACTATTCCTACTTAAGTTCGATGGCGCAAGAACTTCTCCGCTCTTGCGCTAAGCAACTTCAAAGTTCTGTCTATGAACGGTCCTGGCAAACTCACGTTTATCAGAAGACAACATGCGCAAGAAATATCGCCATGCAAGTTCTTAGCTAAGTTCGGCCTAATAAATGTAATAGAAAGTACTTCATGTCTTCACCACTCATACACGACTCAAACCGTATTTAACTCCACGCTCGATGTTGTTCGGTTGAACAACATTCTAAGGAAGACATTGGAAGTGCGCCGCTGCATCCGGATCGATCTTTTGCTCGGCGACACATGGGTTGGAGGGTCAAAAAAAGGAATTCTTCTTTCTCTGTCCGTGATGATTGCGCCGCACTCTGTGGCGCAGCACATTATTCATCGACATTCTTTCACCATCGCATTCTCGAGGCGGTCGGCCCTGGCACTCGCAAGGGTCGGCGATGATGGCTCATGTACCAACGTGAGCTTTGTGCCTAGTTGTTGCCTACATTGGAGTCGGATGACACTAGGCAAAATGTAGGGAAAGACCTTGTACAACATTGACATTTAGAAGGATGTTTAGCCATGAAACTCGCTGCAATCTCCTCAGCTCTATTTATCCTCACGGCCTCAATCGCATCAGCTCAACAACCCTCCAGTGCGCAGACTCCTGCCCACGGCGTGCCGAACGAAACTGATTCGTCATTTAGCAAAGCTACTCAAATTCACGGTATAGGGATACCGCCAGGCCAACTTGTTGCAAGCCTGCCAGATTTAAAGCAGCAAGCCTCCATTGGTAACGCGCAGGCGGCCGCAAAGCTTGCGGCGGCCCTTTTAATGTGCAACGCCCAGGCCAGCAGATCTACTGCTGACTCGTTCTATCAAGAACACTGCGTGGGACTTACGCCTGAAGATATCAATGAACGCGGCAAGTGGCTGAGCGTAGCCGCCAGTGGTGGAGACGTAGAAGCACAATACGGGTACGCACAAGGTGGACAGAGCGCCATCGTGGGAACGCAACTCGACGGAGGTTCGCCCGTGACACTTTCCGTCTACAAGGAAAATGCAAGGAAGTATCTGTTAGGCCTCGCACAAAAATGCAACATCGACGCAATTTCGTTGATTGCACTTGATGGGCGACGAAATGGGATGTTCTTCGGCAACGAACCGGACACCAGTTACAAATTCCTTTTGGTTTACGAGGCCATTGCCCGTAAGCCGATGGTCGGATCCATCGCCGCTGATCAGAAGCAGCTCGAAGACAAGATCGCCTCCGGCACCGCACTGTCCAGTGCTCGGCAGGAAGCAGACGCGTTCGTCAACGAATACTGCAAATAAGGACATTCCCCATGTTAAAGGTCTATGCGATTTCGGCGATTCTTCTCATCGCCGCGCTACCTCGTGTGTCAAACGCAGCCAGTATTTACGTCGTCCATCAGGATGGCGTCGATCATGCTTTCATTTGCTCAGCTTGTACGCTGGCTGAGCCATTTCCGGACGCAACATCAGCGGGGATCATCAGCAACTGGGAGACCGGGACAGGCGACTTTCTCGGACCGGCCGGCCAGACCGGCATTACCCACACGTTGCAGCCGGGCGACACAGTACAGCTGTGCAATGTCCAAGGATGCGAGACGTATACGGAGTCGTCGGAACATATTCTGACTAATGGCACCAATCATCCCTTCAAGACAAACACGTGTCCCGCCGGTGGCTAGTTCCGATGCCTCGATTAGCGTGCGAACCGAAAAACTGAGACGCGCAGAACAAAATCTATTCGAGATCTATTGTGAACGTCCACAAAAGGAGCAATACAGCCATGTCCAGAAATCAAGCCATAAGCCTATTCCTCGCAATGGCAATGTCTGGTTACGCGCCACTGACCTTAGCCCAGACGCAGCCCATCGCTGGCGCGAAGACAGTAAAAGTTATCAAGGACAACCAAGGTAGAGTAAGCGCACTTTGCAAGTACAACTCAGCGACCAGCGAGAGTCTTAAGTACGACTGCGGCACCTCTCAAAAAGTACCAGTTGGCGTGGTGCAATGGACCTACTCCTATTGCGACGCCGAGGCTTCACAAAGCGGATCTTGTTCAAGCCCGGGGTTGTTGTTGAGTAAGCAGAGATATGACTCAACGTCCGCAATGCCAACCAGATATATCTACTACACCAGCAGTGATACGTCGGGTTGCAACGTACCCAGTGGCTCTTGCCACATGGAGGGACAGTTGTGGAAGGTGGAGAGTGGGAAAAAAGCAGTGATCTACACGCGCTATGACCTCACGTCAGCCACAGGAAATAAGTCGAACGTCACTCAGCTCAGAAATAAAAAGGGCGTGCTGTATGACCTGTCATACAACTCCCATGGCAACATAGAAACATGGACGATGCGCACAAAAAAAGACGGTTCGCCCAGCGCAAACGACGTAACAACGACGTTTAAATATAACAATGCAAACAAGGTTTCGAGTATCACCAACAATGAAGGTCTTGAAATCGATCTCTTCTACGACGGCTCAAACAAACTAACTTCCATTGATGGACTTCCTGGAAATCAAGCGTCGTCGCAAGCGTTGTTGGCATCGCATGGACTGAAGTCACATGACAAGTTTTCTGCCGCAGTAGAGCTAGAGCGATACAGGCTCATCAACCTTTCCCGCATGATGGCGAATTCCTATAAGTACACCGATGCGGTGGCGGGTTTAGAAAAGCTTGAGCTACAGCTATCGAAGAACTTCGAGTGACGCTTCGTGCGGACCAATCTAACTCGCACGCGATTCATGCGAAACCCACTGATCTAACGAGGTCTAACCATGGAAACCACACCCCCGTTAACGCGGCTCATCGTGACAACGCAGAAAGACAGGGAACCGCGATCGGCAAGATCGCCAGCAACGTCAGCAGACCGAACTGAAAGTCTTTACTCTTTGGTCAATTTGGGAGGTATGCCTGCGCTTCAGCTGTCTCCCGCGGAGGCTATTCGACTCTCGCTTGAGAGCCACTATGCTAGCGAACGTGCAATGGACGACCCTGTAAAAGCAGCCGGGCAAGAGATCGATTCTCCATGCAGCAAACTGGAGGATACCGACAACCACGATTCTGCCCACAACGACCTCGACAATGATCCTGAATGCGCTAGGGACGGCAGTTGTAATGCATAGCCGCACCTACTCGTCGTTGTTTTGATCCCTTGGTGCGTATTTCAAATCAAGTGGGTTAGTTACCGTCGACTACCGCTGCGCTAACTCAAAGAGGTGATTACCTCGACAAGATGATCTAGAGCGCGCGAAACAGGCTATAGGCTTGTTTCGCGATGCTCCTATACAGCTACTAGCCAAAATAAAACTTACGTGAAACTACAAGCGGGTAAGCGATCCGTTGAAGGATCAAATGCCAAGGAGCTATAGCACATGAATCTGGAATCTCTATTATTTCCTATTGGCCTCGAGGAATTTAATAGAACGTATTGGTCGAAACAGTTCTTGCGTATCGCACGTGACAACACGAAATATTACAACGACATGTTTTCCGAAGTGGACATGGAAAACACGCTTTACATCGCAAGTCGGTTTCCGGGTGCTGTGCAAGAAATCGCTGAGGACACTGTTATCCGGACGATCCATACACCGGAAGATGCCGTCAATACATTCAACGCGAAAAGATCACTGCGAATCAATGCCATTCAGAGATTTTCTATCACTTTGGAGAAGCTAACCAGAAACCTAGCCAAGGTGATTAGTTCTCCAATAAATATCAATCTCTACATGTCGCCATTCTCTGGGCAAAAGGCCCTTCCGCGACACTACGACTTGCACGACGTCATCGTTCTACAGATATCTGGCAGGAAGAAATGGAAAATCTTTGAGCCACGTGTGGAGCTTCCTCTAGAGACACTCCCACGACTGCAGTACGAAACAAATGATGATGTGCGGCGATTTCGCGTGCAGGAACTTGGAGGAGGCAGGGACTGCGTGGAAATGGCGAGCGAGTTCGTCGTCGAACCTGGCGATCTCCTTTATTTGCCACGCGGCTTTTACCATGAAGCGCTGACTGACAATGACGCGGGTGCTTCTTGCCATTTAACCATCGGAGTAAAACCAACCACATACCTGGATCTATTTGCTCTCGCGCTAGCTGATGCCGCTTACGCGGATCCTCGCCTAAGAGGGCATCTGCCGCTCGGATTAGCGAAAAGCGCACCCTTGCAGTCTGAAGCGATACGCGCATTCAATGAAATTTCCAGAGACTTGCCTACGCACTTCAACTCAAACAAAGCACTGAGTAAATATATCGGCCTTCTACATCGAGCCCACAAAGGTTCTCTGCAAAATCAGCTGTTCTCCCGGCAAGCTACGGCCACAGACATCAACGCACTCACGATTGATTCCAGGCTGGGTGTTCGTGACGGCACACTACTTGGTCTTGACTATAGCTCTTCTCCAGTCCACCTATGCTTTGGAGAGAATAGGTTCGCTATCGAAGACGACTACATCGAGGCCTGTCAATTTCTCTGTGATAACAGTGATTTCAGTTCTTCCATGCTACCCGGACCACTGACTGCGCAACAGAAGCTCACTCTCCTGCGTCAGCTCATGGTCGAAAACATCGTCTTCATGAGGGAGCAATCTCATGCCGCAGCATGAACGAAGGGACGTCCCCAGTCAGCTACACGGGCGCATACCTTCTCGCTTTCTGTTTGACAAGTTTATTGTTCATTGGACAAGGCTCGACGAAAAAGGTTTGGCGGAACCTTTTTTTCATCAGACCATAGAGCGCTTGCGCAGAACCGGTCAACACGATGTGATCGCAACAAGCATAAGTGTCCTGCTGCGCATCAAGGAGGAAATACGACCTAACGGCTTTATCTTTCACATTTCTCGCTGCGGTTCGACTCTCTTAGCCAACGCAATGCGATGCTTCGCGGGGTCAACAGTCGTATCCGAATCAAAGCTCATTTCCAAGGCGCTATTGTTGCAGCATGACTTGATTCGCTTCACTGGCGAGTCTGTGGCCAGAGAAGATTTGCTACGAGGCTTGGTTCGCTCCTACGGTAGACGGCAAACGGAGCAGGACACAAGTTTGATCTTTAAGCTGTCCAGTTGGAACATTACACATATCGATGTCTTTCGACATCTATGGCCCGATGTACCCATTGCCATAGTGATAAGAGACCCTTTAGAGGTCGCTGTATCGCTAATGAAGGGGCCGCCAGGGTGGCTTGCCGAGAGTAGATTTGACGAATTGGTAAGGTCCGACATCAGAAGCCACGTCGAACTCCAACATTCACAGACTATGGAGTCTCGGTGCGCCCGTATTCTTGGTGAATATCTGAACGCCGCGCTGCTTGTAGCCCATGATCCTCTGTGCTGCTTGGTCGACTATAAAGATATTTCACTCAATAAAGCATTGGAGATTGCGAAGTTCTTTAATATCGCTACGCGAAATGATGTGGATATGAGCGCATTGGAAGCTACGTTATCGAAATACTCAAAGGACCCCAATGCCGCTCGCCTTTACTCAGATGACACCCTTCTTAAGCAGGGAAGTGCGTCCAATCAATTGCGTGAAGAGATAAATGTCAGGGCGCGCCCCTTCTATGAAAGGCTTTTGGGTCAATTGCATTGACTTGACGATGCATAACGATTAGCAGCCTGATCTGAAGGTTGGAAGATCCCGCGGTAGGACGCTCAACCTGCGTATTGATCGGTGACCAGTTTGTTCGGAGTGGCATTGCGTGCGCACACCCTTGGTTTTAATCCAGCGACAACAAGCAACATATGCGCACAACGCATCGACGTTAGACCATGGAAATCTGCGCAAGCAATCATCAGCACAGCCATAAGTTGAAGGCCATGATCACTGATTTTCAGCCACCGCACGGCTCAAGCGATGCCGACAACCGCAGAAAAGATCGCTTGCGTAAGCTTGGGGCACTGAGTAACGCACCTCGATTCTTTAAGGACATATGGCGCATCAATCGAAGTATGTTTGTGGCAACCATCTTTCTTCGAGTGGTTAGATCAGCGCTTCCTGTACTCCTGCTCTTAGTAACAAAAAGAGTAATCGATGTGGTAGCGCATCAGGCGCCACTTGCGAGATCTTTGCGTTGCTTCCACGGCGTCTCACTTCAGGTCTGCGACGCGTTCATACCCTGGACTCAATTGATTTGGGTTTTCGTCATTGCTGTCACGTCCCTTACCTTTGGCAAGATATCGTCCTTGTTGGAAAGCATATTAGGCGGTTCGTATCAGCACACAGCAAGTGTTGCTTTGATGCGACACGCCTCGACACTGGATCTATCTAGCTTTGAGAACCCCAAGGTTCAGGACCAACTTGACAGGGCTCGAAAACAAATCGCCGCACGTACGCCATTGCTTGCGCAATCTCTATCTCAAATTCAGAGCTCGCTAACGCTATTTGCGTATGCGACCGGAGTCGCGTTGTATGCGCCAAAACTTATCGTAATCATTGTTTTAGGTTGGATTCCCGCGGCGCTGTGCGGCATGCACTTCAATACGGTTAGCTATATTGAAGAAAAGAACAAGCTGCCGCAGCGGCGCTACCTGGACTATTTAAGGAACTTGGTGGCCAGTTCAGCTCCCGCGAAAGAAATCAAAGGCTATCGCCTTGCCGACTACTTTATTGAGCAGTACGCGAGCCTATCGAACGCATTGCACAAGCAAGAGACCCATTTTGTCTTACGACGTACACTGGTTACTTCATTGCTAAGTTGCCTAGGTGCGATTGCACAGCTTTGTGCCTACCTATACTTAATTGTTGCAGTCATGGGCGGTGGGCTCTCTATCGGGGGATTTGCCTTTCTCGTGATGAGCCTGCTTCGCATAACGAACCTAATGCAATCATCGACAACCGGCCTGACTCAATTGGCAAGCCAAGCCCTGTATCTTGATGATCTGTACGATTTTCTAAGCGAGAAATCGCGGATGACAGAGGCGCTATCACCTCGCCCGTTCCCCCAGCGAATGCAAAGCGGTGTTGAGTTTAGGAACGTATCGTTTGAATACACGGGTGCTCACACTCATGCGATAAATGACATTAGCTTTACCCTAAGACCGGGCGAGGTCATCGCGTTCGTGGGTGAGAACGGAGCTGGTAAGTCAACCATCGTGAAACTCTTATCTCGAATGTATGACGCCACATCAGGAAGCATTCTTATCGATGGTGCCGATATTTCAGACTATTCGACCGATGATATTCGCAGCAACATCGTTACCACGCATCAGGACTTTATAAGGTATCAACTCAGAGCTATAGATAACGTTCGTTTTGGTGACATTCTCGATGGGGCGAATGAAGAAAGAATCCACAGATCTATTGATTACGCATCCGCTGCTGCACTAATCGCCAAGCTGAAGGGTGGTCTTCGCCAAATTGTGGGACATCTTTTCGAAGGAGGTGTCGGCCTATCTGGCGGCGAATGGCAAAAATTAGCCATTGCGCGGTCTTATATGGGTCGGGCGCAGATCTATATCTTCGATGAGCCAACGGCTTCGTTGGATGCGAAGTCAGAACAGGCTACCTTTAGTAGAATTAAAGAGCTCGCACGAGGTGCGTCTGCGGTCATAATTTCGCATCGATTCTCAACAGTGAGAATGGCTGATCGCATTTACGTAATGGACGGCGGGAAAATCATACAAGCCGGTACGCACGAACAGTTGATGGCTACTCCGGGTTCATATAGCGACCTGTTTACCTTACAAGCAGCCGGTTACAGGTAGCCTTGATGCAAACGTTCCCCCGAAGCTTTTCCATAGGGCAGGCGCGGTTTCCATGGGACACAGTTTGGTCTAAGTTCGACCCCATAGAATTTTTTGGCCAGTTCCAATATTCGGTACGCGGCCTAACAATTCGTCCATACGGACGTCTCTGACGCACCTAACTCAGGTGTTGAATGTCCGCAGCCAAAAGCGGGCCTGGAGCAGGGCGATTAGAAGGGGTTATCGAGGATAGGGTGAGTGTCCGCTTTCGACCCGAAGCAGACATAAGCTGCAGTTCAATGGTCATGAAACTGACGATGGTGAAAGGACGATCATGCCCTTACAGGTAAGTCAGATCGCAGCCCCACAAGAACCATTCGATCGAATAAGTGCCATTGATATTTTGCGTGGCATCGCCTTGTTCGGCGTGCTGATGGTCAATCTCGTCACGGAGTTCCGCGTCGACGTCTTTCAACAATTTCTACCCACGACAAGTCCGGCGTCTGAAATGGATCATTACGTCGAAACGGGAGTCGGCGTCTTTCTGGAATTGAAAGCCTTTGCCTTGTTCTCGTTCCTGTTCGGCGTTGGTTTGGCCATCCAATTTGAACGTCTTGCTAAAACTCAACGGCGGTTAGTCTTGTTGGTTCGGCGACTCGTCGTGCTCTTGGGGTTTGGCCTCATCCACTTCTACTTGATTTGGAACGGGGACATTCTGACCGAATATGCGCTGATCGGTTTGATTGCACTCCCCATGCTTTACCTCTCCAACGTGTGGTTAGCGACGATTGCGTTGCTCCTCTTGGCCTTTTACATGGGTCTGCCGCATTCCTTGTCGCCTGACTTCTTTTGGCCTTCAACCGAGTGGCTTCAACAGCATGTGGAAGAGGCAAACCGCGTGTACGCGTCGGGCAGCTATGCAGAGATTCTAAAATTCAGTTGGCAGGAAATTCCTCATATTGTTCCACTCCATCTCGCGATAGCGTCCCGAACGTTGGCACTTTTCTTGTTGGGAGCTGTGGCGTGGCGAACGGGGTTGCTCCGTCAGCCGAAGCGCCATCAAGCGTTGCTTGTGGGTTTGATGGTGTTTGGCCTTTTGGTGGGCAGTGCGTTGAACTTGCTTGAAGCGGTAGGGCCTCATTCAACGTGGATCGGCGTGGCGCGCACACTTGATGGCTTGGCGCCACTGAGCCCGGTGATCCTGGCCATGGGTTACATGAGTGCAGTGATCGTCCTGGTTTCGTTCACGCCGGCCCGCGGTGTCCTCTCCGTTTTCGGTCCTCTCGGGCGCATGGCCTTTACCAACTACCTCATGCAGTCGCTAATCTTCTGCGGAATCTTTTATGGCTACGGGCTGGGTTATTTCGGAAAGTTAGGCGCCACCAGTACATTGATCCTTGGCGTAGCGGTTTATGCGATACAGATCGTGATCAGCATTCGATGGTTAGAACGTTACCGATTCGGGCCCGTAGAATGGCTATGGCGCACCTTGATGTACGGCACTCGCCAGCCCTTCGCGCAATTTAGAACTATTTGAACCTGCTTTCGATCCAAAGTAGACGTTAGGGCAAATCGATTAGAGAGAGTTATCGAGGCTAGGACGGAGATGCTTTTGGCACGGGGAGAAGTGCCGGCGGCGTACTGCCAACCAGACTGCATTCAAAAGCCAAAATACCTTCTCAATAGTGGTCGAAAGCTTGCTACGCGCCCGCAGCTCTATTGATTGCTCCTGCGTCATCTTTATTGGCAACTCATTGGCGGTGGAAAAGTTTGGCCAATGAAGCCAAACAACTTGCCGGCACGAGGCCGTCCACAGTGTTCGTCAAACTAATCGGACTGTCTCTTTATTACCAACACAGATTTTGACCGATAGAAAACCATATTTATCCTGATGTGATCAAATTCATCAAAGACTTGGTACTTGAACACATCCTGATGCTCACCATGGACTTGAGAGCTTCTCATATCCTCATCCATCAATTTGCAAATATTTTCGAAAGTTTTATGTATCTCCGGAGGCGCGTCGTTAACGATTCCAAGGAAGATCGGATGGACGACAATAGTTCCCGTAAGCTTCCTCAATCCACGGTGATGGTGATAGTAGATTCCTCGCGCCACCTTACCTAACGCTTCATCGAGAATATCTTCATCAACAGGCGCGGTCTTGCCTATGGTTAGGCCCTCTTGGGTTCGTTCCATACCAAAACGATGAAGGGACGTTTCCGGATTCTTTGCATGCCTAATGACAGATCTGATAGTTCCTCCCCTAACATCTTTTGGTACACCCTCGGCGACGGAGGTCAAGATGAACTTCAAGTACTCATCAGCACTAGATTTCGCCTGATTGTGCGTAGTGCACGAAGGAACAATGATCGGTCGAAGAGTGGCGAACGTGCCCGATTGGAATAGCGCCTTGGGAGGGACATGGTCGCCTTGACCAATGGCCCTTTCATCGCAGCAGTAACAGGATGTGCTCACCAAATACTCCCCATTTATAATTGGCGAATTCAATCATGGCTTTCATGTTTGAGAAAACTTAGTTTACCTGTATGTCCGTTCTTGGCCGAAAGCAGAGGCCAGGGCAGGGTGATTAGTCTGTGTTATCGGTGGTAGGGCGGTTGTCCGTTTTCGACCCAAAGCGGACACCTCGGTCCTTCCAGCCGGAAAGGGTCAGACAATTAGATGACCGTGGCTTAGAGATTCAAGACGGCCTCTACTCGGCGAGCCAAGCTCAGCATGGCGCGGTCGCTTTGTAAGGGGCCATCGAGCTCCAGGCCGATAGGAAGACCATTTCCTGACAAACCTATCGGCAGGTTGATGCCCGGTAAACCGACGCTGCTTGCTGACACCGTGTTGATCGCCAGCGAGAGATCGGTGACTTCCTTGCCTCCAATGACAAACTTTTTCTGCTGATCGATCAGCGGTGCCGTGCATGGCGTGGCTGGCTGGAGAATGGCCATAGCTCCTTGCGCGGCAAATACTTTGTCCAGTCGGCGCTGAATTTCCGGGCGAGTGATAGACAGCGCTGTTTGATAGGTTTCGCGGGATATCGCGCCACCGCCTCCAGGCAACACCATGTATCCCCAGATCTCTTGCAACTCCGGACTTAGAGCCTGATGGATCTCATCAAACGTCGCTGGTATCTGATGACTACGGAGAAACTCTGTCAGTGCGCCCATGGTTTCGTGAAAGAAAATGGGCCACGTTGCGGAATGGACGAGGGAGCCATAGTCGTCACCAAGATCTACCTCGATAACTTCAGCGCCTGCGTCTCGAAGCTGGCGTAACGACTCACGGAAGCGCGCTTCAACCTCGGCATCGACCAGGTCGAGGGAATGGCGAGGTGCATAGGCCAGTCGGGTGCCTCTCAGGTCATGCACTAGCTTGAATGATTCTTCGGAGCCGTCGCCTGTTACGACTTGGTCTACAAGCTGGATATCTTCAACGCTGCGTGCGAATACGCCGGTCGTGTCGAGAGTATGGGAAACGGGCGCCACCCCGTTGCGAGGCCAGCGACCTGTCGTCGGTTTGAAGCCTACCACCCCGACAAGAGATGCGGGCACGCGGATTGAGCCCACGGTGTCACCGCCCAAAGAAGCGGGGACAATGTTTGCGCCCACGGACGCCGCTGATCCGCTTGAAGATCCACCTGGCACGCGATCATGCGCGTGTGGATTCTCCACTTGACCGAAGCTTCCGTTGGCGCCCGTTAGCCCGAAGGACATCTCAACCAAGTTGTTCTTCCCAAACACCAATGCCCCCGCGTCCTTGATCGCGCGAACGGCATCCGCATCCTCCTTTGGCACGAAGTGACGAAGGGCACTAACCCCGAAACTTGTTGCCAAGCCCTTCGTCAGGTAACTGTCCTTCACTCCGATCGGAACACCCAAGAGGGGGGATGTCACGCCGGCAGCGCGCGCTTTGTCTGCGTCCCTAGCAGCAGCGAGCACTTTGGCTTCATCAATGCTGATGAAAGCATTGAGATCGGCATGCTCACGTGCGCGTTGCAGTAGCGCCAACGTGTAGCTCTCGGAGGTAACTTCGCCGCGCCTGATGGCGGACGCTGCCTCCACGAGTCCTAGCGTGCTTAAGTCTGTCGCGCCTGTTGGCGCAGAACGGCTGGATACATCGGTGCCGGCGATTTTCTCGTTCATAAGTCCTCTCCAGAACATAAAGGATGTGCCCTTGTAGGGCCCGCTCAGGGCGGTATCGCACGGCCATTACGATCACTATCTAGGGCGACGCGATGGGCCGTTCGTCAGAAGCGGCCCCGTATGCCATGCAACAACTGCCAATCGGCCGACCAGTCCACGAAAGGGTTTGGAAGCCTCATGTTGTGGTACGGAACGGGTCAACTTTGGCGGACCTGTTTCGGCCTTGCGCTGTCGACAGCAATAGTCGTCAGAGAAACGATTCGCGGATCTCGGCGATCACCAACTTCGGATCCTGGCTGTGGGCGTAATGGCCGATCCCGGTCAGTTCTTTGAATTCGACGCCGAGCCGCTCGGCCAGTTCTTCGCCCATTGCCTTCACGATGTAAGGGTCGAGCTCGCCCCATACCACCTTCACGTTGGCCTTCATTTCTCCCAGCCGTTGCTCGAAATAGTTTTCGTCGCGCGTGAAGTGCAAGTAATAGTGATAGAAGGCGTCCATTGTCGTCATGCCGCTGTGGTTCCAGCTCCGGGCCATGTCGTCTTTGAACTCGCGAGCCACGTCGAATTGCGCTTCCGGTGGTAGTCCAGCTCCAAAGCCCTTGCCTTCGACGACACCCTCCCATGCGGCGTTTCGAGCGTCGCGGATCTGATCGGCCATCGGCTTCATCTTCAGATCGCGCAGCATGGGGTGCATAAGATCGGGTCGGTCGAACGGCGCGAAATCGCCGACGATGATTCGGCGCGCGACGTCGGGTTCATCTAGCGCGAGGAGGAGCGTTGGCAGCGCGCTGATGTCGGTGGCGTAGATGGTGAGGGTCGAGCGATCTATTCCAGCTGCGGCGATATATTGCCCAAGGAGCTTTGCGTACGTGCGCGGCGCATAGTCGAAGTTTTCGACGGCAGGCCGTGACGAGAGCCCATAACCCGGCCAGTCGAACGTGTGAACGTCATAGTCGTCAGCGAGGGCGCGCGCGACCTCGGGCCACGCATAAATTGTTTCGGGGAACCCATGCAGCAGAATCACCGTGCCCTTGGGCTGTTCCGCATGGACCACCATGCGGCGGACCGAGATGCCGCTGTCGAGTTCGATCATGTCGATTTCGGTCTTCGGCTTCGTTTGGATGTTCGTGTCAGTCATCTGTATTCTCCGGAGTTTAATTTGATTGTATATACAACATAAAAAGCAACTTATTCAGCGAGATCGTCTAGCGGCAGACTGTCCGCCACGCCGATCAGGGCATCCGCACCTTCTTTGCCGAGTACCTTTCGTGCTTCTGCCTGTGCCGCGCGCCATCTTGGCGCCGCCGCAGCCAGCAGTTCACGACCGGCCTTCGATAGGATGATCGGTCGACTGCGGCCTTCTGCCGCGAGCTCCTTGACCCATCCTTCCTTGAGCAAAAGCGCGAGGTTACGCGTCAAGGTCGATCGATCCTGATAATTGGCTCGCCCAATCTCGGCGCGGCTCGCGCCGTCCAGCTTCGCAATTGTCGCCAGCAGCGAAACCTGAGCCGACCCGACCCCCAGGGGCCGCATCTCTTGATCGTAAATATTGGTGACGACGCGCGAGATCCGGCGTGTACGCGTTAGCAAGCATTCGCGAACCACTTCGTCCACGAAGGCTGCATTGGCGGATGTGATTTCAGCGTTCTTCATGAGCTCAGTATGGTGTATATGCAACATCATGTCAAGGGGCGACCGACACCGCCACGGCGAATGTCCGTTTTCGACCCAAAGCAGACGTTATGGCACACCGACTAGCCTGTGTTATCGCGGGTAAGCCAGGATGAAACTTGTCGATAGAGGTCAAAACACATCCTTTTTTGCCACTTTTATTTGCGCGCAGACAGCCCACAACTTCACTGCTCCGTAAGGAAATGCGCCCTCATTAGCTGTAACTCTATTGAGAGTGGCCCTGGCACGTTCATTGCTCCGCCCTTGAAAGGCTTACTTTGAAATCATCAAGTAGGGCATTATGAGCAACGGTCAACAAGTCGCTGAATCTCGAAATAGAGCAGAACGTGGGGGTTTCGCGCCACGCGACACGCGCCAAATCCAATTGACGCCCAATCGATATCATCGGCTGCTGCAAGTCATCGGTCGGCTACAGCCAGGCGCAGGTGGGGATGCTTTACAAAGCGCGCAGGCGGTTGCGATTGACTGGTTGCGCAATCGCAAGCAATGGAATATTTCCGACGCGCAGGCGAGCGGTGGTGTTCCGCTTGAAGTAGAGATCGAAGAAAGCACCCGCTCGTTGCTCATCGAGTCCGCGCCTGGTCTTTGGGCAATCCGACTCAATGATCCGTGTGGCCAAATTCCAGGGCGCCAGTGGCGCGTGGAATTGGTTCTTGTCGACATGAACGATGGCAACGGGCCGGCGTTTGGGTGTTCCCTCAGCGTGCTGGTGCCTTCCGGCATCGATGAAGTGCTCGTTACGCCCGGCATTCCTGCGGTAGTAGGAATGTTGGCCAAGTCCCATGGGCTGTCCGATGGCGGGTTCAAACTCGACGGCACAGTTTGGGAAGTGGATCGTCCCGCGGACGTCGATCGATTAATCGCCTTTATCGAAACGCCCGCGCGAATGGTTCCTGTCGTTGCGGTTAGCGTGCCCCGGAACGATGGGAGTTTTGTGGAGCCTGCAGAGATTGCGCGTGCACTGGCAGGACTTGCTCTGGTGGTCACGTTATCCGCAGACGCAGCGCAGGAAGTGACTGCGCGTTACGGGCGCGCTCTGGGTGTATTTGGCAACGCAGTGCGGATGTATCGCGTCGGTTTTGACCCAGATGTCGATGCGTGGCATCGCCACCCCCTATACGTCGCAAGCAGTTGGGAGCGGCGCATCAGAGCGGTGACTAAAATTCTGCAGTTCGACGCAATGGCAGACAGCGTCAGTGTTCGCGATGAAAATCGAGACATCCCCAGTTTCAGTGTCATTCGCCGAATTGCCTCCGAGCAACGAATCCAAGCGGCGCTAAAGAACCGTCAGACGGATGCCGAGGCATTCGAAGAGCTGGCAGCTGCTGTTTCGAGATTTCAAGCGCAAGCCGACGAGTGGCAGCGCATGGCACTCGATGAAGAGGAGAGCGCCAAACAAGCCGTTCAAGCGCAGCGTGAAACGAAGATTCGTCTCTACCAGCTGGGGGCCCGCATTGAAGCCTTAGAAGCTCAGCTGCGTGAATGTGGTGGAAACAGTCGCGAGGCCAATCCAACTTCGTTCGAGGATTTACGCGAATGGGCCGCGCGCCAACTGTCCGGCCGTTTAGTGATCACCCCCAAGGCGGAACGGGCAGCGTTACACAGTCCGCACGAAGATGTGAGCCACGTTTACGACTGTCTATATTTTCTCGGCACGACCTACCGAGACCTCAAGCGGGGTGTCGGCGACAAAGCACTTTACGATCAGGAAATGGCGCAATTAGGGATCCGAATTTCCAAGACCGGAAAGGCGGTCGACACCGCCCGTTTTGAAGACGAATACAGCGTTGTGTGGGAGGGCTATCGTTACAAGCTGGACATGCACTTGGCCGGATCAGATAGCTTCGACCCACGTTACACGCTACGCATTTATTACGCCTGGGACGCCGAGCAGCAGCTGATCGTCGTTGGGCATCTTCCCACGCATCTCACCAACGCTCTGAGTTGAAAGACGATCTCAGACACCCGTGCCGCAGCATGTCGAACTCAGATCGTCAGTTCTTTGTTGAGGTTCGCCAAAATTAGGTTCCAAATTCCAGGGCTCTGGAAGAAGCCATGCCACGGCCTCGGCGCAATGAAGCTCACCTGATTACCCGATCGCCAAATGGCGACGACGGTGCCAGCGAGTTGAGCTACTCGGGTTTGCGCCTGGAAGGCATCGATGAAGGCGTGTTGATCCGCCGAGCTTTGTGAGCCGAAGGACGAGTCAAGCGGGACCACGATCATGTCCTGACCTTGTTCGCGCAGGTGAGCAAATTTGTAGCTGGACATACTAATGACCTCGTTGGACTGCGATGGATTCTTTCTGGACGGAAATAGGGAGGGACAACGACGGTTCATACGATCCGCTGCGCTCACCTTCCAGGTCGTATTCGTAGAGCGTCACCCGACCCAGATGAGCGCGGCGTTGCCCGACGAAAAACGTCACCGCATTGGGCGCGGCGGCAAACAGATGGATATGCGCGCCGGGTTGGCGCAATGTTCTGATGTGAGCCGCCATGGCTTCGACGAGCTGGTTGGCGTGCCGCCCGCATCGAACTGCAAGTCGTCCGGCGCCGTCAGCCGGGGAGTAGACGAGCACCTTGCCGACCTCCGGCAAATGTTCGCGCGCAAAACGCTCGACTTCTGGAGCGTTGGCATGCGTGAGCCCCAACGCCACCGCCAAATCAGGTTTGTCCGGGTGTATCTCAATCACTTCGGGCCAAAGCGTAGGCCAAGATGGATCGGGTTCCTGATCGGAGACATGCCACACCTCGCGCTCGACCGTGCGTTGTTCCAATTCAATCGCGCGGCCCGCTTTAATGTCCAAGATCGATCCGGCCGCGAACGCCAACGTTGCATGCGCGTCGAGCACAAGTCGCAAGGATGGCGCGTCCTGTGCCGCCTGGACCAAGAATTTCTCTAAGGCAGGATAGAGGCGGTCATTCCACGCAGCGGGCTCACGGATGAAGCGCTCTTGAAACTCGGGAAGTAGGTTGAGCACCTTGGCGCAACGATCTTCCAGTCGATCGGTCCGATGTTCAAACGATTTGACACCAAAAGCGATCGGACGTGGTGCGGGTGCAGCGAGCAGACCTTCTTGCCGGCAAGCCTCTTGAAGTTCGGCTGCGTTGAAGATCCGTCGGCCTTGACCCATCCACTGAAAAACCACGTCTTCGTAGCGAAAGTCGCTTTGATGTGACGGAATCTGGCAGAGGCCTGCCACCGCCAACTTGTCATTCAACCACTCGCGTGTCGCGTGGAACGGCAGGGGGAATGGTGTGAAGCTCAGCGTGCGCGCCAACACGAAGAGTTCGTCTAGCTCGATGCCCAGGTGATCGAGCCACGTTTGGCGAACCTGCCCCATAGCGCTGCGCACAGTCTTGCCTTCGCGCAGGCGATCCAGTTGGATGGCACCCGTATTTGCTCGGACCAACCTTGCAAGCGGATCGTTGCGCGAAGGCTGCCAGTTGCTGACAAGCGTGAGTCGAAGTCCATCGCCGTTTGGCGCATGCGTTCGTTGCGCTGACAACGCTCGCTGCAGCAGCGAGTGCGTCGTCGCGCCGATAAACTCGGGAGCAATCAAATCGGCGTAGCCGTATTCCCCCGCCGAGACATGCCATTTGCATTGAAAATGTTCGCGCGACAGGGGACGGCCGTAGGCATCTTTTGGAGCGCGGTCCTGATCGTATTCGACCCACAGATCGTCAAACGCCTTGGGCCCCGATTCAAAACCGACACGAATGACCGGGCTAACCGGGTTGAGCAGGTTGGCCGCGTAAAGCCAAAACTGCATCGCCTGAAAGGCATGCCCGTCGCGGACGACTTTGACCGCATCGGTCACGACGCAGCTCCCGGAACGGAACCGTCCTGAAACCGAGGCGTCGGCGCCATCGTTCGTGCAATTTCTAACGCGCGCGTTGCCGTCACCTGACGGTGGGGGAATGCATCCAGCACAATCGCCGGTATCAGTCGCTGCGTGAGGTCAGAGAAAGTAAATCCGATCTGCTCGGGGCGATCGTGCCCGGTGACTTGGACGAGACGTTTGACATCGGTGGAGGAGAAGCCGAGGTTACCCAACCGATCGGTGAGCACATGCTCGCGTTGTGCATCGTTGGGGCGCTCGAATGCGAGAATATCGGCCGCACGACGGCGCACAGCGGGATCCAGTGCACTCAAGCGATTGGTGCACATGATGACCGCAATCGGCAGTTGCGCATTCGCAATACGGTCAACGCCACGAATAAACGCATTGACGCCGGCTCGATCTTCGTGATGCATTTGTGCTATTTCACGCGATTGCGCCAAGGCATCGGCTTCGTCGACGAGGAAAATGACACCGCCGGATGCACCTTTCGCCGAGCGATAACGACGCGCTTCTTCGATGGCTTGATCAAATGCCGTCGTGATCAGTTGGGTCATCTCACCCACGCGTCCTTGGCCACGCGACGACAGGCTCAGCGGCAGCAGTGTGATAGCCTTCCCATGCTGACGAGCAATGGCGTCGCCAGTCGTTTCAGCCAGTTCCGTTTTGCCCGAGCCGACATCGCCGGCCAGGATCACCAGCGGTGGTCGACGCAAGATCGTGGTTCGAAGTTCTTGCGCACCAGGATGGTAAGTCTCAAACCAAGCGTTCAGCGCGGCGGGGTGAACCAGCATGGTGAGAATTTTGGACAGCCGGTCTTTGTGCTGATCCAAACCGACCAATTGCTGGTAACGCTGTTTCGCAAGGATGTGCGGAAACTCAACGCGTTGATCAAAGAGGTCATTGGGGGCGACGGCAGCGTTCATTCAAAACTCCGAACAGAAGAGCGGGAGAGGCTTTTGCCTCCGGCGGAATACGTGCGATCAGGATCCAAGTAGCCGTTGATCGTCGGCTGCGGTCCGTCTGTGCGATTGAACGGAAGACTGATGTCGAATGCGGCACGTTCGCTGGGAGACAGGTCGAGCCATGACCGGCTGTGTTCCAAAAAGCTACGAAAAGTCGCTCCGCTGATATCCGCGTTGGGGCGAATGCCACCAGGGTCATCGTTGGTTGTCAGCAAGGAGGCGAGGTCGTTGGCGGTGTAATGAAGTGACGGCTCAATCCACTCTCTATCGCGCTGAAAACCATAGGACACCTTCTTCAGGTAGCCGTTCTTGATCAACAGCGTTGCTTCTTCTTCGTAAGCTTGAATGTGTTCATCGGACGGATATCCGTAGAAACGCTGCATGCGCTTCAAGTCCGTCGCGATTTTGGACGCGATCTGCCGCGCGTGGGTAATCGTGAACGCAGCGGTTTCGGTCAGCGTGTAACTGGAAGTCATAGCGTTACCCCGGAAAAGTCGAACCGAAAACTTTCTGCCAGTAGCGGATGGTTTCCGACTTGGTCAGGGCGTGGAGGGCGGAATCGATGGCATCGCCTGCGTCCATCGCGGCTCGCACGATGGCGTCTGCATCCGACTTGGCGTAGAGGCGAGCGACGTTGTTGTTAGCGTTGACCGGATCGATGATTTGAACCGGCGAAGACGATGCCGGCACGTCGGACGATGCGTAGTAGTCGGAGAAGACGATTCGCTCGCGAAGTCCGGTGCGCACGATATAGGTGAAGAAGCTTTGCAGCGCTTCCGTGTAGTCGGCGAAGTTCAAACCTTCGTCGCAAAGCTTTGCGAAGATCAACTCGATCATGAAGGATTTGAATCGGGGTATCTCGCCGCTTTGCTTTTGGCGTTGCGCCCAATGCTTCGCCAGACGAACGACCTGGGCGAAGTCTGCCGAGGTGTCACGACGCTTCTTGGCGAACTCCAGATGGCGCGGAATGCACGTTTCCAGGAACGAGCCATCGTCTTGGCTAATCAGATTGCCATACCAATCCGGATCACCGTTGTAGAGGATCGGCACGACGTCGACGTCCAGGCCAGTGCTGCGAAAGGAGACAGTGACCGAATAGGTCTGCGGCCGCACCTGATCGGCGGTGAAGTTCGGGAACGCCTTGCGCAGGCGTTCCGCCAGGTAATCGAGGAGGCGGCGGGTATCTTGCGGCGCATCGGCGCCGCTGATGTAGCACGCGACATCAATGTCGTTGAGCGAGGCGAGGGCAGTGCGCTTAGCCAAGCTGCCGGACAGGAGCATTTTGCGCAGTGTGAATTCCGGATGCTCGCTGAGATAGGCTGACAGCCGATCCCGCAGTCGGCTCGCCTGGGCACGAAGTTCCAGCGCCTTGTCATAAGGAAGGTTGACCCGGGCTTCGGCGAACGCCTCGATGTCCTTTTGATTGATGTGTTCGCGTCCCACTGCAGCCTCGGTTTGGCTATAGGTGCACCACGGCACCGGCAGAATGAAAAATATTCGAATACTTATCATTCTGTCAACAGGCGCAAATATTTTTTTGGCCAACCAAGTAACTATTCGAGATGCTATTGTAGGGCACCATCTGAACTGGAGTCGCCGTGGAATCGACCGGCCCGGAGTCCACTCATCGGTGGGGACAATCCCGCCGCCTGACTTTCATCGACGTGCGCCTTCAATACGACGGCCGCATCAACCGTAGCGATCTCATTGATTTCTTTGCCATTTCCGTGCCGCAGGCCACTGCGGACCTCAAGCGGTATCAGGAGCTTGCCCCTGGAAATATCGCTTACGATCCCCGAATACGGGTCTATGTCGCCCTCGACACCTTTGAGCCGGTTTTTGCCCATCGGACGGCGGCGCTCTATCTAGGCGACCTGGCTCGCCTAGCACGCAAGATGATCAGCCGCTCCGAGAGCTTTGTGGGATTTATTCCGCCCACGGGGGTGGTCGCCACCCCAGCACGGGCCATCACCCCTTCAGAAGTGGCCACGCTGGTGCAAGCCATTCGCGAAAAGGTCACCTTGAAGGTCGTGTATCAGTCCATGGATTCTCCGGAACCCTCAACATTGACCATTAGCCCTCATGCCGTGGGGTTCGACGGACTTCGTTGGCACACCCGTGCGTGGTGCCACACGCGCAACATTTTTCGCGACTTTGCAATTGGCCGTCTAAAAGTTTTGGAGGCGGTTCCGGATACCGATGCCCCAGCGCCTGAGTCAGATGAGGGCTGGTTCACGCATGTGTCGGTGATTTTGATTCCTCATCCTGATCTTTCGCCATCGCAACGTGAAACCGTTATGCGTGACTATGAAATGGAGAACGGACGCGCAGTACTTGACTGCCAGAAGGCCATGTTGTTCTACACCTTGCGTCATTTGAACTTGGAGAGTGGAGAGCTCAAGGATGCCGCGCGTCAGCATGTGGTCGTTGAGAACCGACACGACGTTGATCGATGGGTGAGGGAAGATCGAGCTGGAATCCCGATATCAGCCTAGCAACAAGCGCTGCATACGATAAGGATTTGTAGACCTCGCGCGCCGCTGGTTGCTTAAAGGGACTCGGGACCGTATTCCGTCGAACCGCGGCGGCGACCGTCTTTAAGCCTGGCGCGTTCGCGAGGTGACTTCTCAACGCGAAGGAGCAGCAATGACGTTGGCCGTGCCCACGACGATCCAGTCGATACTCGACGCTGCAAACGATCCGACCCAAAGGCTGGATGAACAGTCACTACTGAGCGCGCTCTCGCCTTTCGTCAATACACGGGCCACTCTGAGCGAATTGGAGCAAAAAGGGGCCGCCGCTGAAATTGTCGCGTGGCATTTGGTGCGCACGGAAGGCGAGCGCAGGGAACCATGGGGTCTTTATTGGAGGTCGTTTTACTCAGACGACAAGTTGCCGCCGAGACACATTCCAGACCTAGCCGAGGTCGACGATGACATTGTTGGGCATTGGATCGAGCGTCTCGGCACTGTCAAACATCCGCTGATAGCGGCGCGATACGCGGATTTGGCTTGGACGATCGGCAAATATTTAAAACAGTCCGCTGACAAGCGGCCAGAGTGTTTGGCGCCAGCGCTCTCTATCCCCGTGTCCATCGACGTCGCTTACGCAGCGATCGACAACTATATTGAAACGATAGAACGGGGCGTTGCCAAAGACGATTACCACCTGTGGTTTCTGATGGCACGCGCCATTGAACTGGCCGTACTGATTCAGAATCAAGTCAAAATCGAAGCGGTTAAGTCGGCCCTGTTTCGTTTGCATCGGCGTTTTGCGGCGCAAGAGGGGTTTCATTATTGGTGGAAATTAGACGAGCTCATTTCCCCGTTCGAGCGCAAATTAAATCTCGCGCCGACGGAGACTGCGGAGCTTAAAGCGTGGTTACGAAAAGTCGTTGACGCGAGTAGCGATGAAACAACAACGGCAACGTTTGACCCTGATCGTGCGACGTTTGCTGCCGATCGCCTCATTGCCAGGCTGGACAGCAACGATGCGGAGATACCGAAGATCGTGTTGCAGTCCGGCCGCGCGAAAGAACACCTTGCACAACAGTCCACAGCGATGCTGGCGCAATCGTTCTTGGCCGACGTGGTCGCGCGCTACCGAAAACATCACTTGATGGCAGACGTCGCCCAGGTTGAGCAAGTCATTCGATCCCGAGCCGCGGAAGCCAATGCGCAGCTAAAAACCACTGGCGCCCCGATCGATATTCCGGAAGAGCATTTGAACCAATGGGTCGAGCGGCTCATGAGTGGCTCGCTCACCGACGCGTTGTATCGCATAGGTATGGCATGTTTGGTGAGAGAGGGAGAGGTAAAGAAAAATCTGCAAAGAATGGCGAAAGAGGCGCCACTGATCTCGCGGATTGCTATTCAGGTGACCAATGAAGAGGGATTTGCCGAATCGACCATCGGCTCCGTCGAGGATGACTTGAATGGTCGGGCGATTCGGATGGCGGCCGATCAATTCAACATCGACGCGTTTTTTCTTCATGTGGCCTATACCCGCGTCACAGAGAAGTATGGTCTTGAGACTGAGGCATTGGTCGACCACATTCAGTCCGCTCCGTTCTTTTCGCCGGAACGGGCTTGGATGCTGCGCGAAGGCTTAGCAGCGTGGTCAGCCGGGGATAGCGTCAAGGCGATACACGTGCTCGTTCCACAAGTGGAAGCTGCTTGCCGCGAACTTCTCGTCTTGTCCGGTGTGTCGGTACGGGTTCCCAACTCTTGGGCGGGAGGCACCAAGGTGAAAGGAATGGGTGAAGTCTTGTGCGATGGCGTCTTCCAACGCGGGGAGCTGAAAGACGTCGGCTTTCATCTTCGCGCGCTTTACACGGATCCACGTGGGCTCAACCTCCGAAACAAGCTTGCACACGGACTGGTCCACGAAGGATTTCTGGATTTAGGCGTTGCCCACCTTGTCGTGCATTCACTGCTGCTCTTGGCTACGTTCCGCGTTGTGCCGCACCCGTCGGTGCCAACGCCGTGAGCGAGCATGGGAATGCGCCCGAGGCAAACGACTGGGGATATCTGACGAATCAAAATTGGCCGGCTTGATGCGTATGGGCGAGCTCGGCAATGGACGTCATATCGAAGTTCGTCTATTTCAGCAAACGCGCTGCAGGGTTGTCTTCCGCTCGCCCCGACTGGAAGTATCCGATAACACTCGCCACGGAACGATGTTCGGTCATGGCCATCACGGCCGGCAACGGCACGCCTTGCTTGCCAGCTTCGGTGACGAAGCCCGACCGCAGACTGTGTGCGCCAAAATCCCCCTTCAAGCCCGCCAGAGCGGCCCGTCGCTTGACGATCGTAGCCACCGAACCGGGCAACAGGGCAGGGCCAACCCTGTCTTTCCAGATCCGCCGGAATATCGCCCCCTCATGGATCTTGGCCGCCTCGATCCAGGCTGACAGCGCCTGAGCACCGCGCCCCAGGATGGGCTTGTCCGGCGTCGAATCCGCTTTCACTCCGGCCTGCTGCGTTTTCGAATACTCCAACCGATAGATGTAGCCATCATCACCCGCCTTGCGCAGATCGCGCATGTCGGCTGCAGCGATCTCACTGCGCCGACGTCCGCCGCTTGCAAAGCCAAAACAGAGTAGGGCGCGATCGCGCAACCCTTCCAGCGAACCGTCGCAAGTCGCCAGCATGGCTTCCAGCTCTTGGCGCGTGACCGCGGTCTTCTTGGTCGGCCGTTCGCCCCGTTTGACGGACGAACGCCGAGCGCGACTCAGCAGCGTACGAACGCTAGGCAGCTCACAGGGGTTCGTAAGCCGCTTGAGCTTGTGTGCGGTGGACAGCACCGCTACGCGCTGGGTCACGGTCGAGAGTTTCAGCGATCCAAGCTTGGCTTTGAGGCCCGCGGCCACTAACGACTGATCAACGGTGGCCGGCAATTCGCTGATCAGGCCGACCTTGTTTTTACGCTGGATGTGATCAACCAGAAACTGGATCACCACGGCCTCGTTTACCGGCAACGTCAGCTCGATGCCGAAGCGGGCCTGGTGCCAGCCGGCCCAGTAGCGTAGCGCGGCGGCGTAGCTGCGCGTGGTATTGGCCGCGGCCGCCTCGGCCAGCAATTCGCGCACGGCGTCGGCCGATTGCTGGGCCAGCTGTTCTGGCAACACCAGACCGGAGGGGGATGCGGCGATACTCGGAAGAGTGTTATTTTTCTTCATAATATGTAATGTATATTACGAAATAGGGCACATACTGGTGATAATCATCACTTATCGCGAGTACGTCAAGGCCAGAGCAGGGCGCCGATCGAGGAGACATCTAAATGCCTAAAGGCATCACCCAAGAACAGGTCAACGCCGCCGCCGACGCGCTCGTTGCCGCCGGCGACAAACCGACTGTGGAAAAAATTCGTCAGGCGCTCGGCACTGGCTCGCCGAATACGGTGATGCGGATGCTGGATACGTGGCGCAGCTCGTTAGCTCAGCGGCTTCAAGAAGTCATTAAACTTCCCGGTGTGCCGCCCGAAGCAGGGCAGGCGTTTGCCGAGGTGTGGCGACTAGCCGTAGCACAGGCGGAGACCCTCGCTCGCACAGCTTTAGTGGAAGACCAAAATGCACTCTTTGCCGCGCAAACGTCCCTAGCCCAAGAACAAAAGTTGTGGGAAATCGCGCTCAATGAAGCGCAAACCAATGCGGCTGAAAGCACAGCCAAGCTGACTCAAGCTGATGTGCAATTGTGCGAACGTCAGACCCTCGTGGAACAGCTGGAAGCGCAGCGACTGGATCTGATGCACCAACGTGATCGATTGCAAGTGCAGCTCGAACAGCAGCGAGTTGAGCTAGATGAGTTACGCACCGAATATAGCATCGTGCAGGAGCATGTGCGCACTGTTGAGGATCGCTCTCATCAGCAGGTCGATCGAGCCCGTCTGGAGATTAAATCAGTGCAGCAACGCTTGGAGCGTGAACAGCGTGAACACAGCAAGCTCGTCGCGCAACTGACGGCGCAGCAGGAAGAATTGCGTGTCACCGTACGTGTTGCTGAACAGGCAGCGGCCCATCAGGCAGGACGAGTTGCTGCGTTTGAAGCGACTCTAAGTCAATGGCGCAGCGCGTCGCCTTCTAAGCGAGCAGTCAAAAAATCTTTGCCTGGTGCAAAAGAAAGGCCAAAAAATCGTACGAGAAAGCACACGCGGTAGATCTGCTGGACGATCATGGCTCTGGGAAGAGGCCATCTTCCTCGGGTGTTTCGTCGGGCAGCTCAGCCTGGATAGCCATCCAGTGATCGCTCTCAAGCTTGCGAAGTCTTGCTTTGCCTGCATCAGTCAACTGGACAGGGTTATCCGTAGCAAGGCCTTGGTGAATGAGATCAAGTAAAAGAGGATGTCGAACTCCGCCAGCAGTGGCGCGAAGAGCATCAAGCGTCTCGGACATGTAAAGAGCCTGCGGGGTGGTTGTAGTACCTCGTTATCGGCATAAAGATGGTCTCATTGAGCCCGATATAACTCATTGCATTAAAGATGTAACTTCGGCTGCCGAAATATTGATTGGAAAGTTCTCGGTTTTGCTCAATTTCAGTCGCATCACCGCAAGCCGGTCAAGGAGAATTCTTGAGCGATCAAGATGATGGCCCCGGGGCTGACAAAAAACTGCCGGAAGGATTGCAATATCTATCGAAAGTGTGGGAGCCAGTATGGTTTCTGCGCATCGCCTGCGTTCTGCTGTTCGCTGATATAGCTTTAGCGAACCTAACCGGTGGCGGGCTACTGCGATGGGAATTTGATCTTCCTGCTTTGATGAACCACGCAGGCTATTTAGCGGCGAGCCTATTGATCTTTTGCTTAATCATGTCGCTGGGTTTGCCATGCCTCGCTTTGTGTATTCAGTGGATGCTGACATGGCTGCCAATATCTTTAAGTAAACCTAGCCTCACCACCGATGAGGCGAGAAGCCTTGGTCTAGTTACACTCACCGAACTGCGCGATCATGCTTATGCAGAGCAAAACCAATTCGTACTTAATATCGTCAAATTGTACGAGGCGCGGTTTAAGGCTGAACTTGCCGGTGATAGAGAGCTCGCATCATTGCTGTTCGGGTTTACTGCGTTAGCGCTGGCCGACCTATGCTGGGACGTGGGTGGGACCGCCAAAACTCTGTTGGCCACAATCTGGCCATCTGGGCAGCTAGGTATGGCCATCTTCGCCGGTTCACTCTTAGTTATTGGAATTCTCTTGAGGGAATGCTGGTTTCCCCCCAGCCGTAATTGGGTACGGTTTCCATTGCTGGCAAGAGCTCTTGCGGACAAAGAGGCAGCAAGGAGACGGGAGGTTTACGGCGAAACAGATGTTCCTGCGTACCGTCGACAGCTGAGCACTCAATTTCGAGATCGCTCTAATTCATGAAGCCAGGCCTTGCAGTGTCCGTGCCGATAGCCAGGCAATCGCAAGCCTCAGAGTTCTTCATCACGCCATCCTGCCAAAAGGTGACACGGTTAGGCGGAGTGACATGGTTAAGTGGGTAAGTGACACGGTTAACTGGATGACGACAGTTGGATGGGCGCCGATAAGCCGGCTGTATGGTCCATTCGTTATTTTACATAATATACATTATGCGCAATTTCATTATTCTAGCCACAGCTTGTGTCAGTTTCCAAACCCGGTTGCACTGGCCCACAACCCGATTGCATTGATGCCCTAGTGCCGGTTTCAGAATTGAACCGCACCGCAGTCAAAATTTGGCTGCACTAGCTTTGAAGCCGACGAACGCATTACGTAAAAGCCGCCGCCGTCGCTAGGCAGCCCTTCTTTGCGGAAATAGGCATCCAAGCGAGGGTTGAGGACGGCTTCGTAATACGTAGCATCCCACGGGTTGACGGTTTCGACGATCCGGCGGAAGTTCCGAAACCATCCGCGCCCGCGCTCCTTTTCTAGGATAGAGATCGACGCAATATCGAGTGTCTCCACCCATCGACCATCAAGCTTTCGGTGCGATCGTCGGACATACACTTTGAAGCCACGTCGGTGCAGATGAAGATTGTGGCGAACCAGATTGTTATCCGCAGCTTCCATCCATACGACAACCTGTGCTTCGAGAGATGGCAGCCTCAAAATCGCTGCTTCACGATCGAGTTTCGAAAGTTCTGGTTTCATGACTAAAGGTTGTTACTGTGCGGGATTCTTTTGCATATCACCGTCAGATTAATATCCGCACCATTTGCTTTTTGAACGGCCCGATCGATCTCTCGTGCAGCGACGACGCCATAGTCACGGCCATCGTCACCCACGACATGATAGCGATCATCATTGAGCTGTGTTGCAGTGACATGAATTGTGGTCATCGAGATATCCGTAAAGATCTTTGTAAGTTAGTAGACCTTATCGACTCCAGTCATCCCTGCCTCCCCTAGTTCCCTGCCCTCCACTATAAGCTCAGTCCGGCAATGGGGTGCTCGGGTCGATCGCGAGCTTCATGGCCGGGAACGCCGCCACAAGCATCTTTGCGAAGTCCACACTCGTATTCATTTGCTTTGCTCCACACAGGAGCGCGTATTGACTAAAAGCAAGCATCGCTAGCGCCAACATCATCATGATGATAGCGCCAGTCGATAGCACCCAAGGATTAAAGGCGAGAGCATCGTTCAAATAGCGACGCACAACCAGTTGCCCGCCGTGCACTGCGCCGTGCAAGTCTCGCTTCTCCAGCACCAAGGCTGCGCCAAACAACTTCCCCAACATGTCATCCGGCTTGCCAATTTGGCGAACGATCTCCTCACCGACTCGCTCGGCGAGGTGGTCAAAAGTTATGGATATCTTGTCGTCCTCTAGGAACGCACGAACCTGTTCGTCCGTGGTCAGATGTGGAGACCCGAAATAGATCGCCCGCATGTAGCGCTCGAGCTGAGGGCGGAACAGCGCCTCAGCGGCGCTTCCATACTGAATCGGATCGACCATAAGCAGGCGTGTTGCAGCTGCCGCGGCGTCGATTGATGCCTTGAGCAAAGGAAGCGCGACGCATTGGCGCGACGTGCTCTTTTCGAAGACGAATTGAGCCAGCTGCCCGGTCAACTGCTCAATGAGTTGGTTGGCTGTGGTCGCGTGCGAAATCGTCGCAGCCGTCTCGGTCTCCCACATGACTCCCTACCCTCTAGTTATTCCTTTTCACCATTATAAGGATCACCGCTACAATGACACCACATAGGATGGAGAACCCATGCGAAACATAGTGTTGGCCGCGGCAATCACATGTGCCATAAGCGGTTGTAGCTCCTCAGATGACGCCCCCCAAGCACAGCCCACTTACTCCGGAGCGCCGACGGTCAAAGCGCTCCCGTTCTCAGTAGAGACTGCCTATGAGAGCGGGCTTTACCAGGGCAACTTAAAGGTCGCCAATATCGGTGTGGGTGTTAATGGAGGTTCCACGAAAGAATGGACAGCTACAGCAATCGCCATCGCACAGAAGATCGGCGGCGATGGCATCGACTCCGTGGAAGTATCTGTGCGTCGAAATGACATTCACGAAAAGCAGGGCGTTCGGTTCCGCGAGGTTGCGCACGCCTACTACAGCCCAAACACGCAGCGCGACATCTGGTCTCGCGGGAAGCCTTGGCAGATTCTCCAGGCCGAACCAAGCGCGCTCTCCACGCAACAGGACGTCGACCTCTATGAGGAATACGACGCACTCGAAAACAGCTACGAGAAGAAAGGCATGGATCCTGATGCCGCCGACAACAAGGCCGGGGCGGTGCTGGAGAAGAAATATCACCTGCCGGCAAACTGGTCGTTACCATCAGGCAATGACATGAATCCAGAAGTTCCTCGCGACTCGATGAACGTCGATGACTCAGCCGCAGCATCAAACATCGCAGCGCTCAATACCTGCCTGAGAGCAGACTCGGGTCCAAACCTGGTGCATTGCGATAGCGGCTCCACTGACACTACGCAGTAATCCAGGAGTCTGCTTGTGTGGAAGGACCTGGTAGCAATCGCCCTCGAAGATCCGTGTTCCCCCAAGGAAGCGGCAGAGGTTTTGGACAACTTGGCAAAGAAGGCGAAGGCTCGGTTTTACGCTGACGAGAACTTCCCGCTGCTTGCTGCGCAGGTGTTGCGAAAGATGGGGGGCAAGGTTAAGACTGCTGCCGAGGCCAACATGCTTGGATTTCCAGATGAGGCGCACGCCGCTTACGCACTGAAGCGCAAGTTGATCCTAGTAACTTGCGATCGCGATTTTCTTAATCAAGCCAAGTTTCCCCTGATCAAATGTCCCGCCATCTTCGTGTTCAACTTCGGTGGCGGTTCGGAGCACGAGATCAGGCTGGCGTTTCGCTGCCTCGATGCGGTATTGAAAATGCCCCAATTCTTCGACAAATGGTGGCAGATTGACGCCTCTATAAATGAGTGGACCGAACTTACACGTCACTTAGACGGCACCGTCTCGCGAGGTCGATTCCGCGTTCACGGTGGACGGATAGAGCAGTGGCTGCCAGAAGACTAGTCCCGCATGCCGATCAGCCTGTATGGAGATTCGCTCCGGAACGGGCGACGACGAAGCATCAATTGGATTGCGTTGCAGCCGCATCACACTGATGCACGACTTAACGTGGGTTCTTATCACACCGCTTGGCACGCAATACTTCATCCAGCCGACTGAGTACCTCAGGGACACTTATGTATTTTCCGGTTGGCGCTCTCGGAGTTGGACATCGGCTTGTGCCAGTTTGCTTGTATGTTCGGCGACGTTGGCCTGGGCTTCGGCCAGGGCGATCTCCCACAGCTTACGTTCCTGGGTTAGCGACGTTTGTTCGGCAAAGAGGGCGTTCTGGTCTTCGATAAAGGCCTCGCGGGCGAGGGTCTCCGCGTGCGTGACGGCGAGGCACCACACTTCCGCAAACGCCTGCCCTACTTTGGACGGCACATCCGGCAGCTTGATCACCTCCTGCAGCCGTTGCGCCAAAGATCCGCGCCATGTGTCCAGCATGCGTATCACCGTATTCGGAGAGCCGGTCCCGAGCGCCTGATCAACGTCAAAACCCGGCATCTCTTCTTGCAGATACATGCCAAAGCGATGAGAAATAGATCGCTCATTTGCATCAACTTCCAGCAATTACCCATCTCTCTGATACAGCTTAACTAGTGCGTTTAATGCCGGCGTGCCAAGAGGCGTGGCAAGCAGGTCGTTGCGAACGTGTTCGGGAAGGGTCATGGGCTACTTGAGGTTACGAATCACGTACATTATGAAAAAAACAGTCTCGGGGTGATGCACCATTTTCGACTACGCTTTTTTAGAGTGAAAGCTCTAACGCTGAAGTTAAGCGGCGGCGAAGCCGTCCGCCTTGAACGAGATGTTAGACCCAATGTGCGAGGTCTGGGAGTACATGCTCATCAATTGGCCCGTTGATTACGAAGGCAGCTAAACCAAGCTTTGTTGAAGCCGCTTGAGAAGAAACGGCTCGATGATTACCGTCAAGCAAGAGAATGGAGTCGCCGTTTAGCCTGTATGCAGGAACCACAGAAATTGATTCGGAATGTGGGGCGTCGCCAACTTTATGGTGCTCGCGAAGCGCGCTGTTTAAAGCAACTGAGGCCACGGATTGGGGCATTGCATTGGGCGAATTGTACGCACAGGCCGAACCGTCAGGTTGTGCATACCAAGGGGTGTAGACGAGGCTAGATTGTTCAGGGATCGAAAAGTAACGCAGCTCGATTGACCAGTCCGATGAGATGAATTTTGACCAGTCCAGCATGACGCGTATTTTGCTTTGAAAGTGGCGCTGAAAATCTTGGGGCTTCATGATTGCTCCTTCCTCACTTTGGCGTTTGGGAAGCCACACCAAGTACACAAATGTGCCCAACATGAGCAGGGCCGTAAGTATCGCTGCAGTCAACGTGCCCGTTTTACTTGCGACCAAGGTAAGTGTCTTACCCTGCGATGTATCTGAGGGCTGAACGAGTTGATCTAACGCGAGCCCACGCACCCTATTGCGCATGAGGTCTCTCATTGCAAGATATGCGTGGAGCTGAAACATCTCCTGTGCACCAGGGTACTTAAGTTCCCTTGTGCGCGTTTTGAACTGGCTATCCGCTTGAGTGCAATACCACTTATGTAGCGTTGTAATTTCGCTGTGTGACTCGATGCAAGCTGAAATTGCATCTATTGCAGCTTCGTAAGCGAGCTTGTCGCTAAGCAAACGTTCCGTTTTTACGTAAGTTTGCGTAGCTTCGCTTGATTGTTGTAGCAGATGATTGAGATAAAGCGCTTGCCCCGCTAGAACAATCACTCCTACAAGAGACAAGAGCAAAAGCACCCTTGCCGTAGAACGAGATGCCCACCTGCGTGCTCCGCGCGCAACATCGAGAGCTACTTTGGTGTTTTCCGCTGCGTCCTTGAGTGTTGCCACGTGTCCATCCCCTTTGCACATAACTACTGAATATACCGACTCCGCCGTCCGGTTATACATGTTGCGACACGCGGCATGGATCGCAACGCCCCCTTATTTCAGGGTAACTTCACCCAGCTAGGCCCGGTTACACACGCGAGCATAGCCGGACGTGGCGGGTATGTTAATTCCGCTACTTTGGTGCTTTTCTAGCCACCAGGAGTGACCGTCATGGGGTGAACTGCCCAACCCCTCAGCCCCACGCCTCATGGACTAAGTGTCTGCGCTCTACCGCCCGCGTTGTCAATCATCTGACGGTCGATCACAACGTCGCCGCTTCCACGCAATCGAAGGTGCCAACGTCCGCTTCGGGTTGAAGGCAGACATTAGTTTGCCTACGCGTTGCCAGGAAGAGGAAGTAGGGGTTAAGGGGTATTGCGCCGCCCACCAACACTGCTCCGGTGGGATCCGCATTCCCTTGATTTCATTGGCTCAAAAATACCGTTTTTTTTTGCTTCCCTATAGCCATACGGCCTAAGCTAGCGCTGATCGTGATCCACGGGCTTCCCAAATGAGTCTGATCCAGAAATACGCACCAACCATGCAGCTAGTCGTGGCCATGATGAGGTCCGATGGCTGCATCGATCCTCTCGCCGTCCAGCCCTTGGATCAGTGGCATCGTGGGCCGCGCCATATTGAGCTGATCCGCCATAGTTATGGCGCGACTATGCTCGATGTACTGACCCGTGAACTGGGCTTGGTGTCCCTCGACGAGGACGGTTTACTACGCTCGAGCATTATCATCGTGACATCCGAGGAGGCCGTAAAAGGCGCCGTGATGAGGCTTCTCGGAAAAATTGCGGAGGCCATTGTCGTGCGTCGGTGCAATGAGGACGTCGCCCTCAATCGTCGCTGGGGCCAAATCGGGCGCCGGGGACGATTTGTTCACAACGCTCTCGATGATTTCATCGCCATAGGTACAGGTCTGGAAACGACACGTCAGCGGTTTCCCCAGAAATACAGCCCCACCGATTCACATCGCGATGTCATATGGGTACACAGGGACGACACGGTGCGGGAGCTCCAAATGCTCGCTCACGGGAGGCCTGCCGGCATTTCGGCCGGTATACAACTGAAAGTCAGCACGGATGGCTATCGGTATGTCTATCGACAGGACATTGCTCGCGCGAAATATGAAGTTCCATTGGTCTATTTCGACCTGAGGAACGACTATAACGATTTGACCAATGCAATTTACGCGGAAGATCGCGAGGTGGTCATCGGTGTGGATATCGTCCGCGGCGCCGATGTTGATCCGGCGCTTCACGACGAGTTGCTTTCCTACTATCACCTCGCCGAGGCGTTGGTGCGGGGTCAGATTACTCCGGATGATCTGGTGAGCACCCCCCTCCTGGCCGATGCGGCTAAGAAAGACGTGCTCGAAAGTCGCAATGTGACGGTGGCCTCGATCTAAGTAATTCGCTCAAATCATCTGAACTAACCGAACCGGGGGAGACCATCGTCTCCCCCGGTTTTTCAGTTACGTCAAATGGTGACCGCTGGTATACAGGAGGATCAATACGGCATACACGATCCACACGACCCACTCCATGGGAATTTTCCAGCGCAGGTCCAAGCGACCTGAAACATAGCTACCCTTCGCTTTGGGCGGTGCAAACAAAAGAACAGAACTACTCATGAGTTAGTACCTCAAGCAATAGGTTCCCGTAGCGCGATGCCGCAGAGCAAGCACTAGGCCACGGCCACGATAAAGCGGCGCGCGAAATTGAAATGTCGAGATATTTACCGGCGGTCCGTGCCGCGGTTTGTCTAGCCGACGTGCTGCCTAGTTACTGCTCTTATGTCGGGCTGACCGAGAACTTGAGATGAGGTGTTGCCTGATTCTTAAGCCGTCGTGCTGCTCATCGGTGCGTACCTGCTATTTCCTGAGTTTTTGGAGCTTGCCTTTTTGGGCTACCCGAAAGTCAGGAAGCCATTGCTGAACATAGAATGCTTGCGACACAGCTCCTTGACCGGCACGCCGGCGTCCGCTTCTCGCAGGAAGCCGATGATCTGTTCTTCAGTAAATCGCTTCTTCACGTCCAATCTCCTTCCGTTGGGGGATTGGACTCCAAATCGCTGTGCTACTCAAAACCGGGGGGACGTCGTGCCGGCGAGCCGAATGGGGTTGACAGCGTGCGCAGCACAGCTGACTGGTGACCCGACAGCTAACATGGTTCCATGATTGCCTGCGGGTCTTACCCTTGATAGCAATCCCTAATCGCTGTAGGCAAGTTTATCGAAAATCGGAACTCATACAACGCGTGCCTTTCGATCGTCCCTGCCCTCCGGTTGTAGGGTTCTCCTTCACTGATAAAACTCCAACTAGCGCGGCCTGAAACGCTTCACGCCTTCGTCGTCGGTGAATCGGCGCACTCCGGCTGCATGAGCGATGCCATCCATAAGTCGCTGTTCCTGCTCCTCGCTACTTACGAGCGGCCTCAGCTCCATTGTGTAAAGTGCGGTAGCGAGCGCTGCACGAACGAAGGGTACTTCAGGCGTTGTGGCCACTTCGTTGCTCGCCCAGGCAGAATAAACGATGTCCTCTTCCCACTTGCGCCCGGTGTCAAAGAAGCTGGCCACTAGGAGCGGGTGACCCGGCCGACCCATCGCCATCAGAACGTATGGAAAAATGCCCTCATGAGTCTCGTGCTCGAAATCGAGTAGGGTTACACCAAAAATGTGCAAGATCATTAAGCGGTCAACGCCGCTAGGGAGCTTGGTCAGGCTGCCTTTTCGAGAGAAGGAGCCATCCATCCATTTCGCGTAGGCGTCCTGAAATTCGTTGCTCACTATTCCTTCCAGGCGAACATCAAACTGGACGGGAGCTCGGGGGTGTTGCGCGTTTTCCGCTAGCCGTCGATGATTCCACAGCATGCCACTGGATAATTTCAGGAGCCAAAGGTAAAGCTCATCATCTGAAACATCTGCTTGATTTTCCTTAATTCGCTGCTCCAGAGCCCCGAAAGTTTGGTTCGCTACAGCATCTGCTGGGGCGGTGAACTCAAGAATTCGCGCAAGCGCCTCCGGTTGCCCCAATTGAACACCACCATCTTGGAGGGCGTGATCCTTCACGAGCCAGCGCGGAATGACGTGCTCACCCCTTTTTGTTCCAGGAACGTCTACTCCTGTAAATAGGCAGCGGCGCCGAACATCATCCGTATGGATGTATTGGCTTACGTTTAACTCATCGCTTTCGCTCATTATTCCACCTCAAGAAATGTCTTCATGATGCGGGTTGCGGCTGAGCGCTTTAGTTGCGGCTACCCGCGATAACACAGGCTAATCGCCGTGGTGTCTAAGTGAATATATGTGATACCCTAGAAACCTTTGCTCAATTCAAACACGTTGTCCAGAAAGGTTACGGTGGGGACGAAGAACAGCGTGCCGGTAACCGCCCTGCTTACGTCGAGCAATCGGTCGTAATTCCCGGGTGGCTGACCCACGAACATGTTTTCAAGCATGCGCTCGATGCGCCTTGGTGATCGCGCATATCCGATGAAATACGTGCCAAACTCCCCCTTGCCAAACTCGCCAAATGGCATGTTATCGCGCACGATTTGAAGTTGTTTGCCGTCTTCAACAATGTTGGTCAACACGTTGTGCGCATAGGCTGGCTTAGCCTTATCTGCAAACTCGATGTTCGAGAGTTTCTTGCGTCCAATCACGCCTTCCTGATATTCCACGGGCAATGCGTTCCATGCGCGCAGGTCATGCAGATACTTCTGGGTGATCACATAGCTTGCGCCTGCAAACGCCGGGTCTTCGTCACCAATGATCACCGCGTCGGTGGCATCCTGGTCGACAGGATTTTCCGTGCCATCGACAAAACCCAATAGGTCGCGCTCGTCGAAATACTTAAACCCATGCACTTCATCGACGATCGTCACGACATCGCGGATTCGATCCAGAATTGCCGCGGCCATTTCAAAGCACAGATCCATCTGCGTGGCTCGGATGTGGAACAGCAGGTCACCCGGTGTGGCAACCGCATGATGGACTCCACGAATCTCCCGAAACGGATGCAATTCGACAGGTCGCTGCTGTCCAAAAAGGCGATCCCACGCATCCGAGCCAAACCCCATGACGCATGACAAGCGGCCGTTAACGTTGCGAAAGCCCACGCCTCGTGACAGCGAAGAAAGGTCCGCGCAAAGCCCTCGCACTGTCGAATCATGTTCGGCACCGGGCTTCAAGGTCATCACAAGGAAAATAGCAGCCTTGGTAAGTTTTGCGGTCACAGGTTGAGATTTGACAGGAGACACGATCGACCATCCTATTTTTCGTAGTTGAAGGAGACGGGCCGTACACAGGTTCGGTCATGATTTAACTCGCTTCAGTATGGCGTCAGCGACCTTTGTGAAGTCCGGCAATGCTTCACTTGTCTTGTATCAAGTGCGGAAGCGGGCAAGCTGCATTACCAGCATGAAGCAGTTCGCAGCACGCCGTTCGTCCACGTACCCGGTGGTGCGGACACCTTATGGACAAGTGCGCACAACATGCAGCACAGGCTGACGTAAAAGTAAGGCAGACCAGCTTCGCTATCGCTGGACCTGCGCATAGAGGTGCTGACCTAAACGAAGCCTAGGATCCCTAATACGGCACCCACAGCAGTCGCGATTGAAGGCGCCATGCCAGCAACGGCTTTCGCAGCTTCGATTAGCCCGTCCTTGCTGATTTGCAACTTCACTTTGTCAGGTGCAGGCGCGGTGGCTTCGTCGACGACTTCCTTGGTCAACGCCGCGACCCTGCCCCGCTCAGCCGCCGGCAATGCGTCCGCTAATTTGCCGCTTGCTGCCAATAATTGCTCCAGTGCGGCCTTCAAGTCCGGCGACGAGATATTGTTTACGACGTTTTGTGAGCCGTTGATCGTGGCGTTGTAGTTAACGTTGCCATATACGTTTCCGCCGATGTTCATTTGAGAGTTCATGACGCCTCCGTTGCCGATATTGATGTCCGCCTTCGCGATATAGAAATTCGGTGTTAGGTTGCTTACGCCTATGGCCCGCATGGTTTCTAGCGTGCGCGTGAGGGTCTGCTTGCGATCATCTAGCAGCTCTCGCACGGCGGCGGCTTCATCGCCGGTGAGTTTGTCGTAGGCAACCAGCGCGTTCCGCAGGACTTGTTGATCGTTGCCGAGCCATTGGGCGCGATTCATCACGTTGTACGCGTGCGCGAGATAGCGTTCGAAGGCAGCATTTACGCTCTGCAGTGAATCGGTCTTGCGCAGAACCAATTTGAGTACTTCCAGCTCCGCGTGCAAGCACAACAGGTTCGTGCGCAATTGGTTGCGCGTGTCGCGTCCACGCGCAGCGCCTGATTCGAGCCAGAGCAACAGGCATTCGTCGGGCTTGTGTCGGCGCAGCAGATCCACGTGCAACTGGAGCGGCGCGCCCTTGATCGTTCCCGTTTCATCGAGCGGCTGGGTGATGTTCAGATACTCCGACGGATCAGTGTCGGCGAACTTGTAACGTCCATCCGTTTCGATGTACAGCAAGGGCTTACCCGACAGGAGGATACCTGCACTAGCGGGCGGTTGGCGTCGCGAGGTAGTCGCATTTGCGACACGTTGGACAACAGCCTTGCGTTGCTTCAAAAACGGTGCCGGCGGAGACGCAGATGCATCAGCTGTCGACGGAGGCAACTGCACCTGAAGATCCAGTACATCGTCCACCAGCGCACGGAACATGGTCTGCGTTTGCGGAAATGTCAGGCTGAGTTGCACGCCCAGTTGCACATGCCAAAGCGCCCCACCATCGCTGTAAATGCGGCGGAAGACGCGTTCGATGCCGAACGGTTTCTCTGACGCGGCCGTCGTACGCGGAAAGTGGACGCCCGGTTCGCCCGTGGCGAAGGTGGCCTTGAAGACCGAGCGCGCTTCGACGAACCATGCAGCGCTTGCCCATTGGTCCACACGTCCTGCACCTTGGTTGCGTCGGCGGCGTACGCCACCGAGACCCCGCAGAAAACCGCAGCGCTGCGGATCGGGTGGGAGTCGCCATCCCGGTCCAACGACGCCTGCAGTCGCGGTCTGAAACGACCGCAAGTCAGCAATCGGCACTTGCAACACGAGCAGCATGCCGGCGCCTCGCCGTGTAAAACGCCCCCGTCTGAACGAGCAGGCACGGGGGCCTATTGGGTTGCTTTCCGTGCGACAGCCGCGCCTGGAAGCAAGGCGAGTCTCCGCAAGTACCCAGTTGCTGTCAAGTTCGAGGCGACAACTCGATGGCGCGCCTTAATCGTTAGGCCAGCAAAAGCCCTTCCCTACCCTCGATAACACGGGCTAATCGCCCTGCCCTGACACTGGCTACAGGTCGGGAGCGGGAGCCTCACTCTTGCATTCCGAGCTTCCGGGTTATCAATGCAAATCGGTGCTTGCCGGCGCCTCCGCCGCAGCACGCTTGGGAGTATCGGTTGGACACCAGCTCTTGAGGCGCTTGCCAGCCCGATAGAGATCGATGCACTCGCGCATTTGAGCCTGGAAAATAATTTCAGGCGTATTGACCGGACAGCCTTGCGACAGGCCCTTGCCTTGGCCGTACTCATCGATGCAGGTCAGAAGTGATACCGGCTTGGCTGGCGTGCCGCCTCCAGCCAACGCCGGTGGTGGCAGATTGAGCCGCTCGTCGGTGTCCTTCGGGTCAGGTGGGATCGGCGGCGCGCCACACAGCAGGTTAGTAGCGGTGCTGCGCTTTTCCGGGTCGCACATGGTCTTAGCTATTTCCTTGATCACATTGTCGATATGCCGGCCTACCGCGCCACCAAGGGTTTCGTTCGGCGGCGGGAAATACTTGTTGAAGCGCGTCGGCTGGTAATGCGTGAAGTCGGTATGCTCCATGATCTGGCGGTCGTCCTTGGGCTTGCTCGTCTTTACCTCGGATGGTGTATTGGCCGAGTACTGGATATGTTCGGGCGGCAGGCGGATCGAGCCGTCGGCGGAAAATATCTGGCTGGCATCCGGTTGGTTGCCAGGCGGGGCTGGTGTTGGCGCGGGCGTTGTAGCCGAGACGTTGGTCAACGTTTTATGCGGCTTTTCAGTTGGCTTGGGTTTCACTGGCGGCGCCGATGCTAGCGACACCATGACGGGTACCGTGGGCGATGGCAACTGTTTTGCTGGTGTTGCTACGTCGATCAAACGCACCCTTAGCGGCTGCTCGCTATCCCCAGAGGGCGGTCGCATCGCGTTCCAGAGCATCAGGGCGAAAAGCGCGTGTAGAGCCAGCACTACGGCAAGCACCAGCACCCGCCCCCGCGGACTCAAGGACTGCGTGGGCCTGGGGGGCTGATTTTTATACGTATCAATCTTGCAACGCGCGGCGTCCTGCGCATGTACTTGATCGCGATCCTGTCCGGGCGCTTCGATAACCCCGCCTCATTCAAGCTAATTGCTCATACAACACTAACGCTAATTTCCACGCGTGTATTGCAGCCAGCCCTGTAGACCTGCCGTGTTGACCAAGGTTCCTCGAATAAACGGTTGTAACGAAGTTTAATGTGCAACGCATTCGGCCATTCGTTTTAATTTGCGATCAGGAATCATAGGCCGCGAGAGCAAATCCCCCAGCCTTCATACTTGGCAGATTCAAGTGTCCCGATCACTCGTAAACGAGTGTGCCCATAAATGTGTGGAGCGATAACCTCAGCTTGCTCCCTTTAGTCGGGCAATGGCAGCTGGAGACGAAAGCAGGAGCCCACCCTACCCTCGATAACCTGCTCTAATCACGATAAGGGATAGTTATCAGGCGTTTTCAACGCGTCGCTCTTTCATCAAGGAACGCGCGCATGAACTTTGAATCACAGCAGGATAAGCGTATCCGCCAGTTGCAGAGCGACTTCTCGGTGGCATCGCTGTCGGCGACTTACGCAAAGAAGCGGAAGCGTTGAGTCAGGGACGCCATAGCTTCACCTGCGGCTTCGAACACGAACGCTTACTGGCTCCGGAAACGCACGATTCCCACGCCGCCAGATAAGGCGGCGTGGGCTGATTACAAAATGCGGCCTGAGGCCTAGCACTCGTGTCGCTATGGCGTCCGCACGAATCCGTTCACGACGCCCGCGGAGTTAACATAGAGACCCACGATGACACCGCCAGGGTTGATCCCTGTTGCCTCAGTGAAGCTCGCTCCCGGGTAGTCGAACGACGTGTAAGCGCCATTAAACAGAAAACCGTGACTGACGCCCGAAGCATCGGTGTAAACCCCCACCACGTCACCCGGAGCGTTGGCACCGCCAGCAAACGTAAACGCGGCGCCTGGATAGTTGATGGTGGCATACGATCCGTGGAACAGCAGGTACCCTTGGCACTGTGTGGAACATGTCGTTCCACTTAGGCGTGTGTAAGCACCAACGACTGCGCCAGATGGGATCACCACGCTGGCGGTACTACTGGCCGCACCGGGTGGGTCGAAGGTCGCCGAGAAGACGCCCTTTTTGGACAACAGAAAACTGTGAGTAACGTTGGCATTGCCTGTGACGCCGCAGGCAGCGTCAGAACAGGTGGCGCCTGACAATTCACCTGAAGGGTTAATGCTACTGAGCTCTGTGCCAGCCGCACCTGGGTAGTCAACCGTTGTGTAAGACCCATCGCGTAAAATGAAACCGTGGCTGACGCCACCCACGTCGACGTAGGCGCCCACAATATCTCCCTGCGGATCGATAAAGTTGGCAGTCGTAAACGTGGAGCCCGGGGGGTCGAACGGCGTAAATTCCCCTCCCGTTAGCGTAAAACCGTGCAAGGCTCCGCCTGCCGTGAGGGTGTAACCGCCGACGCTCGTACCCTGGGGATTGGGGCCGCCAACAAGTTCAGTGAGTACGGCGCCAGGATAATGGACCGACGTATAGGTCTGCGCCCACGCGAACGACGGCACTGCAACGGCCGCACCGATCGTACACATTGCGATGAACCGAGATACCTTAATCATAAGATTTTCTCCTGATTCTCATGTGAAGTTGCGGGCCAAAGGACTGATATGGAGCCTAGGACGCCATCCACGTATGCCAAGGGAGAATGCGCCTTGAACGATTCCTTACTAACGCATAGGCGTAGCGGTCCCTTATGAGTAAAAAGGAACGGATGGCTCCCCAATTTAACAAATCTGTTGTTATCGAAATGCAGCCGAGTCAGTTGCAAGGTCGCACAGAATGGGAGGCCATCAGGCCTCCCATTTTTTTAACTAACATTGCAGTTGCTGCAGCTGGGTTGTTCTCAAGTATCGTCGACGACCGCCATCGCATCGACTTCGATCAGATAGTCGGGTGATAGGGCTGCGACTCCTACTAGAGTGTCGACGGGCTTGTGATCCCCGAACAGCGTCACCCTGGCCGCTTCGATGATCGGCAAGTGTTCGTCCCGCTTGTAGTCGACAACGTAGATCGTAATTTTGGCTACGTGTTTGGGAGCGGCGCCGGCGGCTGCGAGAGCTCGGCCGAGGTTGGCGAATACCTGGCGAGCCTGCGTTGCTAAATCGCCTTGGCCAACGAGTTTACCGTGGATGTCTTCGGGCTCCTGGCCGGCTACGAATATCAGCCTGGCACCCGTCGCGACGACGACTTGAGTGTACGTCTGCGGAGTGGGTAGATCCTTGGGGTTGATGCATTCAAGCGCCATGGGTTTGCGACCTTCTGTGCGATTGACAACGATCCATTAGACGCGTGTCTGTTCGATTCCATATCGCATTGCATCTTCGAGAACACCAACGTCTATATTTTTTAGCGTGCGGAATTTGATGCAATACCCCGTTACGCTCGCCTGACCGATCTTCTTTCCAAATTTCTCGGCCAAGTATTTTTTGTCTTTTATGCCCATGATGTAGATGGATATGCCTGTTGTATTTGCGCTCATGCCGATCTGATAGAAATCCTTGTTTTTTCCATCGGCATACTTAATAACCTGCACTCCGTAACCTATGTTCGGATTGGAAACCACCCGGCCGCTTTCGTCTTTTCCATCGAGAAACCACAATTTACAGTCCGGCATGATTCCAAGAATGAGGCCATGAAGCTCTTGGAGGTCTTTTTGTTTTGGCTCTGGCTGGGCCGCGATATAGTCCTTGATTTGGCTGCGCACGTTCATATGAAAAATCCCTGCCTGGGGTCTGCTTAGCCAATCCTACTCCCGGTAACACAGGCCAATCACCTTTCAACGGCGAGCGCCTGTTCGACGCCGATATCGCCCAGCAGTTCTTTGAACACACCCACAGCGGCAGCACTAAGCGTAAGATCGGAGCCCTCGCGCACTCACCACAGTCTTGAGGGAGGCCTTATGTCCCTTCTTCGTTACGCAGTTTCAGCAACTTTGGTCGTGGTTGCTACCATCGCTACCGGCCTTCCCGCCCGTGCCTCGCAGGATGAGCCGAAACCGCAGCAGACACCTAATCTTTCTGGCGTACACGATTTCGACTTTTTCATCGGCAGTTGGCGCACGCACAGTCGACGACTGAAATATCGTCTTGTTGGCAGTCACGACTGGGAGGAATTCGACGGCACGATTCGCTCGTTCAGTCTTATGGGTGGATTGGCGAATGTCGACGATACCGAGTTTGATACACCGGAAGGCATCTACCGTGGCGTAGCGCCGCGTGCTTACGATCCGAAGACTGGATTGTGGGCCATCTGGTGGATTGACGGCCGCAACCCCCATGGCGCACTCGACCCACCGGTCAAGGGTCGTTTCGTGCACGGCATCGGTACCTTCTACGCCAGCGATACACTGCGCGGCAAACCGATCAAGGTGCGCTTCACTTGGTCGCAGATCACTCCCAACACTGCGCATTGGGAGCAGGCCTACTCTGGTGATGACGGCAGAACTTGGGAAACCAACTGGATACAGGATGTGCGTCGGGTCAAGTGAACCCGAACCTCGAGACTAAACGCGTAGCGGACTGTTGAGAAACGCTCATCCATCTCTATCGCGATAACAGTCCCTAATCGCCCTGCCCGCGCGGTAACGGTGGCGTGTTCCGGACTTGCACTCCTGATCCTCCGGCTTGAACTACGCCGGAGGCTGAGGTATCCCCACGTTTTCTGCTTGATGATCTGAACAAAATCAGCAAGCTAGCCAAGGCTTATTAAATTACCTCGGCGTCATTCCGGCGAAGGCCGGAATCCATGCTTCGCATTCACCATGGATTCCGGCCTTCGCCGGAATGACGCTGAGGTAAAAATGCCAAGTATTGGCCACGAAAAAGCCCTTCCTTGAGCAGCTCGAAAAACGTGGGGAAACCTCAGCGTCGGAGGATGAAAATAAGGCGGCTTATTTGCTGCTGGCGCCGATCGGGCATGTCCCACCCGTCGAAGCCGAAGCGGCTTACTGTCAACACCACACCATGCTCCCTATTGCCGGGTGACTCACACCAAGCAGCCTCCGAGATTTCCGACGTGGTTCAATGTCGCTTCGAAAACGCTCTTTAACGCACGAATTGGCCGCCGGGTCTGGATTTCTTCAAAAGTCGATTGACTGCGTCCGCTGCGGGGAAATTGGATTCCAGGCAATTAGGCGCGGCCTGTGCAATCGATTCACCTGCGCTTTGCTTCACAGGGGTTGCTAGAAAGGCGTGCATCTCGCCCTGGTGCGACCCGCTGCATACGATTGCCATGCCTCCGATTTGTCCGCGGCTATTGATCTTGGCGGCGAAGGTCGCGAACAGGCTGGAACTGGCGGGGAACAGCGTGTTGAGGTCGGTCATCACGCCGTTCTGCCAGATGAAGGCATGCGACCAGTAGAGGTTGGAGTTCCACTCACCCCCTACTACTTGGCCCTGGTTGTTGTTGCCGAAAGCTATGCCAGCAGCATCTCCCGGCAGCAGCCCGAGCACTGTGGCGAGTTTGGTGGTGCTTGTGCCTTTGACAATCTGCCAAATCGCGCCAGTTTGGGTCGTTCCGTCAGCACTACCGACGGTTCCAACAATTTGGCCTTCATCGTTGATGTTCTCACCGAAGCCGCCGGTTCCGAGATCAGGAAGCGCAGACGCAGTGCGGTTTTCCCACAATATGCCGTGAATGGGTCCGCTGCAGTTTCCCGAGTAGCCGACGGCCTGACCACGATCGTTGATCCAAAATGCGAACCCGTCTGGATCATGATCTACCGTAGGAAGCGCGTGGGCGTTGCCGTTTTCCCACAACACCGGCAGTTGAACCCGATTATTGATGGTGCCCGTCTGGCATGAGGAGTCCACGGCACCGTTTTCTGCCATGCCAACGATTTGTCCACGGTTATTAATCGCGCTCGCCTCCCCGTTATTTCCGCCCAGTGTTGGGAGCGCGCTCATCTGAAAGGGCTGCCAAAGAAACGGAAGACACGTAAGGTGGGTGCCGAATCCGCAAATGTCTTCGCCGTTCGGATCTGGGACAGCCGTTTCGGAATCACCCACTACCTGCGCGAGGTCGTTGATCTCGCCAAAGTTCATCCAGCTGTTCGGTCCTCCGAGCGTGCCGAGGTCGACATAATATCCGTCGACGTTTATCAGGGCGCGTCCGTTTAAAGGTACCCCGGATAACGAATCGCCCTGCCCCGGCAGAAAGTTTCCAGCCATGATCTCCGACCAGCCCTCATCGTTGACGGACATGATCATCGAATAATTGTCATTCTTCGGAACGCCCAGATCGGTAACTTGGTAGCTCACCTGGGCGAAGGCATTGCCAAAGCAAGTCAGAGCAAACATCGAAGCGCACGGTATCCAGAGATTGCGCAGCTGCTTGAACATGTTCATGTTTTTGCCTCCCACGAAGTTTCGGTCCCGATCCCCCAGGTTCCTGACAACGCAGCCTTCCACGCGCGCGCAAGCTGGATGGGGCGCGCGCCGTGATAACCAGAAAAATAGTGCAACCAGTTACAATTTGCAACTGGTTTTGTTGTCGTAGAATGGCGCTGGAATGTCCACCCGAGTTGGAACCCGCGTGCGCACGAGTAGCAGATCAGAATGCGTCATCAACCAAACGCTCGAAGTGCTTGGCGATCAATGGACTTTGCTCGTCATCCGCGACATCGTTTTCGTTAATCGAAGGCATTTCCGCGAACTCCTGACCAACTCTTTGGAGGGAATCGCATCGAATATTCTTGCCGACCGACTTCGAAAGCTTGTCCAGGAAGGGATCATTACCAAGTCCGATGACCCGACGCATAAACAGAAAGCGATTTATAGCCTTACGGAGAAAGGCATCGCACTGGTTCCTCTTCTGTTGGAAATGGCTGCATGGGGAGACGAGTATTTGCCCACTTCTAAGTTGCAGGGTCTGGCTCGCACCTTGAAAGAAGGTGGGCCTGAATTGCGCGCAGAATTTATGGATGAACTTCGGAAAGCACATCTTGCGGCATCAGGATGAGCTGCTTTCTCGTCGGTTCGTGCGGCAAAATCGGCTAACAGATATGGGCGTTGACTAAGCGGCCAGCCATGCCTGCAGCCGCACCCGCTCAATGGTTTGATTGCCCCAGTAAAACGAGTCCTGGCGCTCCAGATTCGCCAGACTGGCATCAGACTGATTGGTCAGCCAGTCGACAAACATCTGCCGGGAAGTCCATTGTTGGTCAACGGCCCCCATCGCGCCATCCCACACTTCGCCATAGCACCAGACAGCATTCCGGTATTCCAGCCCCATGCCGCAGTAATCGCGGTGCCCGTAACCCAGTACTCCGCCCGCTTCCAGTTTCGTGGCCACCGCGTCAGCCAGAACTGGGCCATAGCACTCTGTCCTGCTTTGCAAATCCCGGCGTACCTGTTCGATTTTCTCCTGGGCGTTGCTTTTCTTTTGCTCGGCCAACGCCCGAGACTGCGCCTGAAGGTCAGCCATCGATAACGGGTGAAAATTGGTGCGATTCCCGATCAGATCGATCTCGACGATCAGCCCGGCACAGTCGAGGCTCTTGCAATAGTCCGTCAACAGAATGCCCAACTCGCGATCGGTGAGAAACACCAATTTCTCGGAACCATCGGGTTTGAAGCCTTGTAAGGATGTCAGCGCAGACGGTCGATACAGAACCTCGCCGCTGACGCACTGATACTTTTCCAGGTGGAGTCGGAGGATGCGTTCGATGGAGGGGCGAAGTTGTTCTGTCGTAGGCATGGCGGGAAGGTGCTCGGAGAATTGTCGACAATGCAGGCTTGATGTCGGGTAGCCGGTCCTGGCTGAGGATTCAACCGCTTCCCCGCACTAGTACACTATTCAGGCCGCCATCACGTGAAGCGCAAACCCGTGATCTGAATTCCCAGCGATCCCATCATCGTGGCATAACCAAGACGGTCTTCGATGATTTTCTGGATGTCCGGGTTGCTCGACTCTCCAACGATGTAGATATCGCAATCCTCGCGCGTCGCAGCGGCGAAATCGGTGGCGAAATTTCCGCCTTCCGGATCGATGAGCGCGACGAGCAGGCTGAAATTTCCCGACATACTCAGCCGTTTTTCGGCCTCCGCGAGTGAAAGGTCGTGCCAAACCACTATGGGGCCAGATTCGGAGGACTCTCCCTGTTTACTGGGAAGCTCGACATCGTCCAATCGAACGACCCGAAACGCACCCTTGCCTGATCTCGGTAAGGGATCAGCATCGAACGCTTTTTCGATATGCTCGGCAAGCGCGTTTTGAAACTCAACAGGAGTGCCTGCAGCGGCTAGTTTCGAGAACAGGTCGAGAACGCTCAAGGTTTTCATTTTGCTCCAGGGTGGCGCTGAGTACGTGCGCTAAGCCTAACGGCACAAATCTCTTGAAATGCAACCAATCTATCCGCTGGATAGCGAAAAGCGCTTATTAATATGGTCAGGAAGCCATGATGTACGTGATGCAGGAAATAACGCCACCGGTAACGCCAAGAGCCACGATGGGGAAGAAAGTCATCTCCACCAAGAACCACACCCAGTACTGCACGGGGTTTTCATGACGCAAAATGATTCCACGATGGGTAACAACACGCCCCGGCGGTGAAATCAGCTTGCCTTTCGGCAGCCAGAACAAGGCCATCAACGGCAGCATTAGGAAAGCAACGATCACGGGCAGCCCGAGTATCAATACGAGTAAAACTTCCATAGCCTTGATCACTGTTTCAGACTCCTTTAACCCATAGGCGCCGCAACGGGTATTGCCGGACCAGGGTAACCATGACGCGCATTCATCTCTCGCTCTTTTACCCCTCGCATTGCGCTGCAAATCTCTTCAGATGAGACACCACGTGCGGGTAATCCGCCACCAAAGCGATCAAGCAAGCGCTCACTTTGCCCACGCCAAAAATATGATATTGACATGCGTTCACCACGTCGCCGTCAAACGTAGTGAGCACACGTTTTTTCCCGTTCTTTTCCAAATACTCATCCATGTCATCATGCATGACCTCGGACTCCTTGCCTGCACATTGAAATTCGCTGCATCCCTTGTCTAAAAAAGAGTCCAAAAGAAGCATGCCTTTCCTGCGATCCTCTTCATTAAATGCCAGAAATAAAACGGCAAACGGCCGCGGAAAGGCGTCCGGGATACGGTCGTCGAGTGACCCGCAAAAAATCTCTTTTCCCCCAAACTTAATCGTTTCGAATGACATCACTGTTCGCCCGTCAGGTCATGTGTATTCAGCTGAAAAGTCCGTACTTCACTAGAAAGTGTCCGTTCTTGACGTAACCTTCACGCCGTTTCATCAAAATTTTGGCATATGGCAGGGGGATCGGGAACGTGGGGCGACTCAGCGGTGGCCGGCTTGATGGCAAGCTCGGCCACCGCGCGGTCGTTCCCTGCTTTTTCATTTGCGCGCATCGTTTAGGAATACTGACCGACCTACTCCGCGCGGATCCTTTTTTATCCATCGTTAGCAACGATTGTGAGGCATCACGTTCGATGCTCATCCATCGTTTCGATCGGTGATTTTTCGCCGCGTTCTGGCGCCATTACCCATTATCGTAAGGAGTGGACATCATGCCTAAATCGAAGCGAACAGCGGCAAAGAACGCAACGCAGGCGGCAAAAAAGAAAGCGACCGCGGTTAAGAAAACAATACAGAAACCCAAAAGAAGCCAGGACTGCCAAGCAAGATTGCGCATCAATGGATCCAACTATGACGGATCAACAGGCCGGGGAAATGGTCACGCCGAGATGGATGCGCTCCATAATTTCATCATGGAGAACCCTGGCAATCGAGGAACAATCAAGGGATCCATCGCTTACTGCGCAGATTTGCTTCTGCATGATGCAACTCCAAAATCAGTCTCATGTCCGTCCAGACCATGCTGTAAAAAGTGCTCGAAAGTTTTGAAGGATCTGGGATTTGTGTTGGCTGCCGGGACGCGGTGGAGCTCGACTCCCATGGGCTCCACCGAATGGGGCGCTTCATTAAACGTCCGCGCACTCCTGGCCCTTTGTGATGTGGACTATGACGCAGTGAAAGCACTGGCGTGATGGCTCCCTATCACAATCTTGCACAGCAGCAGGTATCGTTTGGCAGTAAATGATCCGTGTCTGCTTGATGATTAGTGCTCAGAAGAAGCCATCGGGAAGAACGAGCCTATGAGGTTGGCGATGACATATGTCATTGACACTCACGTAAAACATGGCTGGCGAAGTAGCTGCATATCGAAAGACCGGCGAGAGATCGCCGGGCTTTCGATCATTTGAATTACCGCGCACAGCGACGAAGCGTCGATATGCGCTCAACGGCGGCAACGATCAGGCCGTTTCCATTTGAGCCCAATTTTGTTTCACCCAGTTACGCACGTTCTGCCATGCGGGCGTGTTCATATAGTTGCTCGTCGCCTTCACCAACTCGTTGACATGCTGCCAGTCGTCCAGCGGGTAAGCTCGACTGAGTCCAACATTGCCACGCTCACACGCCGTCCCCAATATTTGCTTGGCCTGGATCGCGGCCAACTCTGCCGTGGCATCCAAGGTCAAGTTGAGGAGAGCCATGGAGGGAATGACACTGTTGGGGCCGCTGCTCCATGGATAGAGCCAACTGGTCACACCCCAGTTCAACGGATCTCCGATGGCAGCTGGCGGAATGCCTTGTGGGCATTCTCCAGTGCCCAGTGACAACATTCGGATGGATGCCAAGTTGGGCACGACCTTCTGATACAGCAATTCGGTCACTGCTGTCATCGATGGATTATTGGCAAAGACCCCACCATCGGCAAAGTAACCAAAATCATAGCCAGCACCGGCTACATGATGAGGAGGAAAGTAGGTCGGTGCAGCAGAAGTAGCGAGCGCAGCATCAACCATGGTGATGTTGCGATATGTATTTCCAGGTCCATTGGAAATCGTGCAAGGAGCCCAGCCACTACCGTCCCACAGTCGTGCAGAATTGACGGCGACAAACTTTTTCGCTGACGAGATCAGCGCACTGCCCAGCAATTGCTGAGCAATTTGCTTCAAACCGCTATTGACGTATTGGCAGGAGAAAAAGCCAGGCCCGCTAGCCAAATCGGTCATGGATGCGCCTAGCGGACGTTCCTGATGCTTGTCATCCAACAACCATCCGTTCGGCGTAAACACTGTCGAACCTTCATTCAAGTAGACATTCACAATGTCCCCGATGGGCACGCCGTTCGCCAAACCCAGCGCCAACAAACCGCCTGTGGACGTACCGGCAAAGCCATTGGCGCTTGCGACAATACCGAATTTCGTATCGAGGTCTTGGATCAACATGGCCGTGATCAGCCCCCGTATTCCACCGCCATCGCAGCTCAGTATTTTGAAAGCCATAACATCACTCCTTTAATGAATGGACTAGCGTCGAGAAAGGAGCGCTCGCTGCATCCTTCGTGTCCCAGATGCCAAAGCTTTGCGAACGCGTGATGATGATGGACGCGACTTGCCCTGTATGATGCGCGCAGCCGCGCCCGAGCGTGACCTCGGCGTTTTGGACCGAGGCTACACCTCGAACAAACCCCACGCTGGAACGCGTCTAAGACGACAGACCTGCCGTGCTAAGTTGCATTGATCCCTGTTCCCTTGAAACCCAGCGCCATGCTGGCGTGGGGTCCAGTGAATGTGCGCTTGAACTCGTAAGGCCGATGTCTTTTCCCGGTTACGTTGCGGATAAGTGCAACTAACGGCTCCGTTTTCCTCGGCGCAGGCTACAAGAGCCCGCGTGCCGCCATGCTCACCGTCTCACCGGCGATGATCACCAGGTGATCGAGTATCTGCACATCAATCAGGCGAAGGGCGGTGGTGATTTCCGATCGGCGCTGCTCGGTTCGCCTACCCCACTGGGACCGATCTCTACCACACGACGGTGCAATATCGTTTGAAGCAAGTCGCCGTGGTTCACCCGACCGAGGACACGCATGCACGGGTTGAGCTCAAAGGCATAAAGCAAGAACTCTCAGCTGGCGTCTTTCCATTTTGATGAGCGGCAATCAACCCATGAACATTTGGCAAATCAAAAACGACTTGATCAACAAGGTGGCAATGTTAGTGGCCACCGAAGATGCGGAAGAAGACGACGACTTTTGGGAGCAGTTCGAAGGTGCAGGTCGGCCCCCTCACTGGACAGGGCGACCGAAGCTCGAGGTCTTTAAAGAAAAGCGCAAGAAGGAGCCCAAACCACGCGCCGACATCAGTCCGCTCACCGCTGAGGGCTTGGCATTGAGCGCCAAGGCTCGCGACGCACTGGGCGACTTCCTATCGCAGTTCGGTCAACTGCTCGAACTCGACGTTGAGGGTCATGTTGAGTATTACTTCAACCCCACCAACCTGATCCGTTGCGTGGACAAAGACAAATCAGTGAGGTGGGCTTCGGGGGCCATCGACAAGCCGTCATTCATTGACTCCACGATCCCGACCGACGCCGCTGTGTTCATTGATCCATCCATGCCAGGGGACATCTACGTCAACGATGAGGCGCGGACCGAGTTGGAGCGACGGGTCAAGCAGGTCGGCATCACTGGGATGAGTTTCATGCAGGTGTGGGGCGAGCCGGTGGTGTCGGCGACCATCTGATCGAAGGACACACGCAACTCTCCAGCGCTCTAAATAGCCCCCCTGCGTGCTTCGCAAACTTCTAACCTACTGCCTTCAATGCAGCTCCGAAGAAGCGCTCGACGATCTCCGGCAGCATCGGCTCGACGGGAAGTGTGTAGTGGGTGGTATTCGGCAAGATGGCGAGCTCGTTGGCGGGCCGCTGGGAGCCATCGATCCCGGCATCGCGCTGGCCGCCTCCCAGCGCCTTCCAGAACTCGACCATGTGTTCGGGCCGGATGGCGTCCGCGTCGGCAAAGACCAGCAGTGTGCGTGCCTTGAGCTTGGCGACGTCGGCGCTCCAGTCGAAGGGGCGTTTGGTCAGGTCACCGACCTTCCTGAAGAGGTTGGTCCAATCGACATCGGGATAGGTCTCCCCTAACGGCGATGCTTTAACGCTAGGGCCGAGTGTGGCAGCGTTGGCCTCCAACTGCTTGAAGGCCGCCACCACCTCCGGATAAAAGCCGTCTTGCCTCATCGTCGCGGACACGAGCACGAGTCGGTCGACCACGTCCGGATGGCGGATAGCGGTCTGCAGCGCGACGCTGGCGCCCAGCGAGTAGCCCATGATGTCGGCCTTGCCGAGGTTCAGATGGCCGATCAGCGCGGCAATGTCGTCGCCCATCGTTTCACTGCGCAATGGCCTGTCAGTGTCCGGCGTGCGCCCATGTGCCTGGAGATGGACGGCAATCACCTGCCGGCCCTTTGCCAGTTTGGCCAGATTGCTCCCGAAACTGTCTGGGTCGATGCCACCGTGGAGAAGAATGAGCGGCTTGCCGGCGCCATGCACGCTGTAAAAGAGATGCTGGCCATTGACGTCGGCAAAATGCTCGTTCGAAATCGCCATAGTCTTCTTGGCTTGAATGGGAAGAGTCGCAGTCAGCACTGCGGTCGCTATGGCAGTCTTCAGGAAATCGCGTCTGAGCATATCGTCCTCACGTGGTGCCGAACTGGCCAGCGCGGCGATGATCGTGTGTTTCACCGTCATCCCTTCCACGCGCCGGGGACCGCAGTGTGGTCATGATCTGCTTGCGAGCAACTCATCCAGCTGCGCGAACTGCTCGGGCAGTGCCTCCGCCGAACCGGCGAGGGCTTCGTCGAGGGCCGCTTCTGTGGGGTAGAGTTCGTGAAAGGTGACCAGCGTCTTGCCGGCATTTTCTTCGAACGTTACCGTGGTCACGGCGCCCTGATCGCTATCTTCGTTGGTCCATACGAGACGCCTGTTTGGCGTTACTTCTCTATACGTGCCGAAGAACGCCATCGGTTGATCGAAGTCCGGATGGCTGAACACAAGGCGATACGTACCCCCGGTGCGAACATCCATCTCGCACGAGACCAGCGACATACCCACCGACTTCGGAATCCACCAAAGCTTGAACAATTCGGGTTTGCTCCACGCTTCGAAGACGATGTGCGCGGGGGCATTGAACGTTCGCGTCACGACGAGTTCGCGGTCGGACTTGCGTTCCACAGCGGTACGGTTCGTGGTGGCGGGACTATCTTCTTTTGCTTCGGGCATCTGCCTTCTCCTTGTTTTTCAAGTGTTCGACAAGCTCGTCCAGCGCGTCGAAGCGCGCGCTCCAGAGTTGACGGTGCTGCTCGATCCAGGCGGCCTCTTCTTCCAGCCGGCGAGGCCCGAGCTTGCAGGTTCGCACGCGCCCGACCTTCTCCGTGGTCACGAGCCCCGCCTGCTCCAAGACGCTGACGTGCTTCTTCATGCCCGTGAGGGTCATTTGAAACCTTTGGGCCAGGTCACTGATGGAGGCGTCTGAACCTCCGAGCTGCTCCAGCACGCCGCGTCGGGTGACATCGGCGAGCGCGGCGAACGTTGTGTCGAGGCGGGCTTGATAGTGAACCATGTGGTTCACTGTAAGGCGTGCATGGGTGATTTGCAAGCGGATGACCCCGCGGGCGCAAATCGCACGTAGCTGCTCTGTCGCTCTGAGCCCAAACTGCGCATACCGAGCGGGGGCAAAGTTCCGACTAGCGGCTTTGTGGCAGCCAGATCAAGACATCGGATGACTTCTCAGGATTGCGAAAGCAGACGCTGGCCCTACCCGCGATAAAGCTATTTATCAGTGCTTGGTGCGGAAAAGATGTTACTGACTATCGCGGAGCGCTTGAAAATCCGCTGCCTTGAGTCGATAGGTGGGAATGATGTCATTGCTATCCGTTGCAGTTTTTAAATCCGGATATCTCACTTGCCTGTCGCCAGACCACCCGTAACTGCCATTAATGGCGGTGTTAATCTCGATTTGTGCTATCGATTGAACTGACTTTTTTTCGAGACCTAGCAAGGCAATTTGTCGGTTAGGTAGGTCCAACAGGCTAATGATGGCGCCGGTATCTAAAATTGGGGTTGCCGATGACTCCCTGCATTGAACCGTAATGGTCTTTGCGAATCGATCATATTCAATCCTGCCGAAGATCTCCGGTCGGGCACTGCTAGCGGCAAGCGACGGTTCGCGAACCTTATAGTTGACCAAGTCAAGTGGCATGAAGAGAGCAAGATCAATGAAGCGCGAGCTTCCTCCTAGGCCATTTTGTGTGGAAACGAGTGTAGCTACGTCTGGCGCATCCTTACTGAGTATTACCATCTTTAGAATGGGAAGAAGAAGCCCATGCTCCGGCGTGTCTGAGGAAGGAAAAAGACTCGAGTCCGGGTCAATGTACATCTGCAAGATTTCAAGATGAGTATTGCGCACAACAAAAATCTTATCGTCATGGCTGTATCCGAGTGAGTCAAAATCTGTCGATTTGGATGACTTAATATACTTTTCCCATCTCGCCACCAAGGGTGCAAGCTGAGGAAGCGAAGAGGAAACTGTAAACTCAACCCCTAAAACATAGTTCGTTATTCGAAATTGGCCGCGATGTATCTCATGCAGCATCGTTTCTTGACGCGAAAGTTGATCAGAAACGTCCTTTAACTGCTTCCTCTGAGCCACTTCTTGATTGTGAGTGTCGACAGCGAGCGTAACTAGCGCGCAAACTGCCGCGACGATAAAACCAATCACTGTAAATTTATCGGACTTTGCGAGCCCCCCTTTTTTCCGCTTATAGATGACACTACCTATGCCAAATATTGCGCCGAGGAGAATAGCGACTACCTGAGTAATCTCACCAAATGCATTCAGCATGGTTCCACCTCAAGGCTAATTCACCAATTTCTCATATCGCAGGAACGGATTGAGAATAATTCAACGGACAATTGCCGCACAATCACCTAGCACCATACGTGGACTTACCATGCCCAGTTGCACTTCGCATTGTGGATGATGTTCAAGGCTCGTCTGGATTGCTGGCCACCATTCGCCCGCCAGCGATATGCGTGCAAACCCTCTCTGCAAAATAAACGACATCATTTCTTCACAATTTCTATGCAATCCATTTGATAGCAATTGCGGCATTGGCGACCGCTTAGTGGCAACGTCTTGGACATATCCACTCGGGTGAGTTCAGCCAAGAAAAGGGGGAAAGTCATGGCCTTACACGGTTACGGTCTTCTGATCGGGACTATCACGGGTTATCGCAAACCTCGTGGTAGAGAGCGTCATTGGCTGCTTATTGTGCAACCGGGAAATCCTCGCCATCCACCCTACCGGGTGTCGCTTAATGTGCCGTCGGCTCAACCGCACGACCACTCCGAAATCGAATGTCAGATCGTTGACTTTCCGGCGAATCATCCGTTTGTCCGAAAATTGGTGAATATCGGTACGAAGGGAGGTGCAAAAGGCACCTCGAACTTTCTACTCGCCAATGAGAATCAAGGCGTGCCTTGCCTGGACTATGCCGATGGCAACATCGTCGATCCATTAGGCTTTCCTTCCGAGGCCGACGCACATCCAAAGGTTGGGAAGGCTTGGCCAAAACAAACCCTGGCGAAGTTGCGGCGTGGTGTGAAAGAAGCCGCTGCTAGCTTGGAAAAAGCTGCAGAAAGCAACGCGCTGGTGGCCGTTTTTGGCACCGGCCACCCCATGAATCATCAGACGGGTGAATATCCATCGACAGGATTTACCGCTGTCGACAATGTGCATATGAACCAAGGCGCTTTTAACCGTACGCATGGCAGCCTGCACTATCAAGAAAACGGAAAGGCGCAGGACGGCGGGTTGATTATCCTGTTCGAATCCGGCGCACAAGGCATTTTCATCAAATTTCAGTCCCAAACGGTGCATACCGATGAGCATGGAGACCCCAGCATCACGGGTATTGAAAAGATAGATGCTGTTGCACCACAGATATGTCAAGCCATTATGCCTCGCATCCCTCGCGCACGAAGCCAGGCACATGCCATCGAGGCACGATCAGTGGGCGCCGCCGCTGTATCTGCGATGACCTCGGCTGCTCAGCCGTTCGGCCAATCCAATGCGCAAGGCTACGTTTTCGCCGACTTTGATGTAGATGATGCTACGGGTCAATTTATTCCTGACAACGACGGTGCCACTTATAAAACCCCTTTCGTTCAAAAGCAGTCGCTAGGTCAAACACAAGGGCCGGTTCCAAATCCCCGTAGCTATCCGGTTATGGATCTCACCAGCGTCACAGGCCCACAAGTACCGGGCTATACTCAGGATGAAAATGGCCAGCGCATTGCCTTCGACGTCATCGGCGATAGCGGTGCGGTCAACCAAACCAATTTCGACCGGTACGAACAGAAAGTTTCAGACTTGCTTGCCAATGATGCCAAGGCATCTCAGCCGGCCTTCATGTTCCACGTTGGCGATGTGGTGTATTACTACGGCGAACGCGCCTATTACTACGGCCAGTTCTACGATCCATTTCGCGCCTACCCTGCTCCCATCTTCGCTATTCCTGGCAATCATGATGGCTTGATATACCAAACATCCCAAGTTTCCCTGGCGGATTTCCAAAGCGCGTTCTGCGCCACAGCGCCGGGCCGTTGGCCGGGAGCGGGAGGCATTCTACGGAGCACGATGACCCAGCCCGGCGTTTATTTCACGCTTGACGCTCCGTTGGTTTCGATTATTGGCCTGTATAGCAACTGTGGCGAATCGCTTGGATGGCTTGACGGGCAACAACTAAAGTTTCTGTATAACGAATTGATCCGACTCAAGCAAGCACGGCAACAAAGCTTTCGCGCCATCATTTTGGCTATTCATCATTTTCCACGCTGGTTCCCTGGACAATCCAAGAAAGACCGCACCAGCATAGCCATTGATGCCACCTTTACCAAAGCCGGCTTTTGGCCAGATGCAGTGATTTGCGGCCATGCGCATCTCTATCAAAGAGTCGTACGCCAGAACGTGGGCCAGAGAAATCGGCAGGACATTCCCTATATTATGACTGGCGCGGGGGGCTACAACATCAGCCCTCAAGAAGAACTCGCCAAGACCTACATGCAAAAGATTGGTGTCCAAAAAGGCAAAAGCAACAGGCTTGGCAGTGTGATCTTCGAATCAGGCTATGTGAAAGCCACAGTGACGAAGCCAGCGACGGGAAATCCAACGCTGAAATTCGAATACCGAAGTGTCAGGCCGCAATCCAGCCAACCCGACGACATATGTACGGTTGACTTATTGGCTCGCAAGGTCATCAGCTGAAAAGGGCCGCACTAAGCGAAAAGCAAGATCATGACGCAACGGACGGTTTGATTAGCCGAGGGCGATCTGTCTGCCTTAAGCATCTCACAACGCCGGTAATGCCTTTTGATGCAACGTGGCTGAGCTATTGGTGAGTAGAATTCCAGAAATTTCAGGGAGGAGATTGACATGAGTCTGGCTATTAAGGTGGCTTGGCATGTAGGCTGTATGCAAGAAGTTGGCATATAACGATTACGGCCAGGAAAGGACTGCATATGGATGATGTGACAATTTCCACGAATGTTCACTTTTGTGGCGTTGGACAGGGACTTTTTGTTAGAGGCAGTACTCTCATCAAGTTGGTTAGAGCTTCGGCCGAATCACAAAGTGAGTACACAAGAACATTGCTTCACTGGGTCTACGACTGTGGCTCCACGGACGACAAGCTAGTTATAGATAAAGTTAATAGCTTGGCCGGCGCAGATCAGCGTCCACAATTCTCAGAAAGAGCACCTGATGAGCGCCCCATTCTCGATTTTGTCGTTATCTCTCATTTTGATTGCGATCACATCCGTGGCCTTTCATCGCTATTGAAGGCGTACAAAGTCAAAAGGATTTTCCTTCCATACCACGACCCACTCGCAATTCTCGGGGAGGTGTTCTCGTCGTTAGATGAAAGCGCGCGAGACGTTGATCCGCGCGACCTCATTCAGGCATGGACTGATCCCGTGGCGTACATCCGCAGGATACAAAACGGAGGTACTCTGGGCGATTCTATGGTTAGAGCCGATGATGACCCCACTAAAATCATTTATGTGCCCTACTCTGACGATCCAGCGCCTGAACGGGGAAACAGAGAACCTCAATACAGCGACAGCCCTGAACCAGTGATGGCGATACGCCGCCCTCAATCTGAAGAAGTGCCTTCTTCCCAAGATGCTGATGTCAGCATCCTCACCGCTAGTAGCAATGTCGTTTGGTGCGGCGTATGGGAGTTTGTGCCCTACGTTGATCCTCAGGCGCGCCAAGCACTACTGAGTTTTAAGCCTGCTGAGAAAATAAAGCTTGACGCTCAACTTGAAAAGATCAAGACGCGAAGTAATGATCCCAAGGAGACGGAAGAAAGGTTATGGGAGGCAATCCTTGATTTGAAATTACAATTCTACAAGGCAGTATCAAGGAAAAAAGTTAGAAGAGGAAGGTCGGAAAAAGTTTCTCCAAGGGAGAAGAATGTCATTTCGTTGATGGCCTATCTGGGTGCGGTCCCTTCGCTGCCCTCGGGAGTCTGGGCTCGCATCCCTGACGACAAATCGGCCTATCCACCTCAAGTCATGCCAAACGTTCCTGGTTGGGTTCGCCATCATGGCGATGGTGCCCTCTTCACCGGTGACGGTTTTTTGCGTGGCTCGAAGGACATTAGCAAATTAGTCAGGTTTTTAGGAGTATCCCGGATTGAGAATACGGTCTTACTGCAAGTACCGCATCACGGGTCCGGCCAGAATGGCTCTAAATTTACGCAAGACGCACTGAACACTCCGATCAACGTATTTTGCGCCAATCCATCGGAGAGTCCCTATCATCCTGACACCGCTGTCGTCGATGCTTTTGCTACCTGGAAAGACGCATCCACCGGCTATCGCCAGGCTCTACGTGTTTTGGTAAATCGGTTGGACTTTTCGGTGCGTCTTGTGACCGGAGCTAGAGCCTATCCCGGATATTATTGGTGGGTGTAGGACACTTGGTCGAATGGTGAACTTGCGACAATCGACTTGAACATTTGGCAGGCAATCTTCGATCTGCATCAGTAAGTGCCAGACGATCATTTTTCGATTCGGAACGAACATATAGTCCCCCCAGCAAATGAAGCTCCTTGCCACCTATCAAGATGAGGCCAGTTACCTAAAGCTATATTCTCAACTGCCACAATGTCGACAGGTCTATCGCCAGGTAAGGCAGCCACCCATCGATCGAACGAATCTAGGATGACGGGGTTTGTGTTTTTCCAAATGGCAAGTTCACCCGAGCCCCCGAATTCTGACGGTATCGTTTTTTTCAGATCGGCCCCCTCGTAAGCGGCGCGATATTTGATCGGAGGATAATTTGCCATATAAGGCTTTTTGCTGCATCGGAGGGTATCCATATACATGAAGCTAATTGCCCGCCCTTCGAAGGTCATTGATCCCGTATAGAAAGCCAGGTTTTTGTCGGATGAAGCATCTGCAACCGCCTTGATCTGATCACTTAGATTAAGCGGCAGGTTAGCAACCGAATGCTCTCCTCTATTTGCCTTCATCATCGTTAGATATGTCGATGATGGATCTGCAACCGCTACTTTTTTCCAATCTGGAAATGTAAATTCTTTTGTCTTGGATGGCGGTAATTTGGTGAAACGAAAATTGCATAGCTGATCGTCGGTCATTTGAGGTACTCCGGCCTCCTTAACCATTTGTAGGAATTCACCACACATCTTTGGGTTGGAGTTGACCTCAGTTTTGATGGTTGTAGCACCGACGAGCTCGGTCGTTAGTAGCGTTAACAGCACACACAATGAGCGCCCGCAACCGGGGAACAGGGACATAGACATTTCCAGTGCCGACGGTCTTCGAAGCTTTGTCATAGAAATCTTCCCAAAGAGTAATCTCAATTTCTACCTGTAAGAGAAGTGGGAGGAGACTCCCCACCCTGCCTTCATAGGCTCATCGAAACATCGACGGTTTACGGACATGCATGCGCTCATGCCATCGCGCACACATCAAACCAGCGATCGCCTACGTGACATACGTGCCGTATTTGTTACGCTCGGCCCGTCATCGGCGCCGTCTGTTTGCGGGCTACGCCGTTGACCCTTGCAGCAATGCAGTGAGAAAGCGCGGGCCGCATGGGGTGCAACCCATACGACCCGCTACCACAACCAACTACACGGAGTTGATCATGGGTGTCATGGATCATACGGCACGTGCGTGCCCATCAAAACCCTTCTGGCTCATCGAAGAGTCTCAGCTGCCACCAGACCCTGAACAGGCCAGGCGGTACATTCAGCTCATGAGTATCGCCGGCACGTCGCTGGCGATGTGCGTGATTCGAAATCTCTTGAGATGCGACCGGGTCGCCCGCCGACCAAAGCCGGCCCATCGGCCCGCTGACGTCGACGCACGGCCACTCAGCCCAACGCAAGTGGAGGGCCTACGCGCCGCGCTGTACTTCCTGCGCCAATATGGCGACGGGCTGCTGCAAGCGGAGCGGGATGGATAACTCGCTCGTGTACGCATGATCCCCTTCCGCGGCACACCCACTGGAGATCGGTGTGCCGCATCTGGAGTGAGAAACAGCAGGAATGCGAGAGGCATTTCTTCATGCGTTCGGCCTGAGCCGGCTAAAAGATGCGCGTCACGGCTACATCAATCGAGCGTTGCTGGTGGAGGGGTTGACACCCTTTATCGAGAAGCACTGCACGCACATGCCGCGAATAATGATAGGCGCGCATCCATGGCAACTCCGGCGCCGGAAAATCGCTGTGCCAGTCTGCCTGATATCGCAAGTACAAATTGCGGCGCGCGGCGGAGACGGCACGCTCCAGCCTGACACCTATCGCACCGATGTCCCGCAAAGCGGAAAGAAGTTCTTCCACACTGCTGCAGTCCATGCCAAAGGCCGGCGCCAACAGCGAAGCCAGCATCTGCGGAAATTCATTCCACTCCTGCGCAGTCATATCGAGGCATTCCTCGCCGTCGAATATCGTCATGTCCTCGGCGATATGCAGATACTCGGTATCGTGGGTGAGCGCGTGCACGAGCATTGCCGCCTTGTAGGTCGTGCATGCCCTGAAAAAAAGCGACAGCGCCGATGCCAGCTGCGCATCGTCGGTAGTCTTTATAAGCCTGCCCGTAGCGCCATCGCTCAAATACCACGCCAAGGCATTAAGTAGATGCCAGGCTCTTTGGCGATCGGGCGACTGTTGCTCGGTGGCCACTTGTTCGTTGTCGAGCAGGCGGTGCAGCGCAAATATGCCGCGCCGCTGTGCGGCTTTCATCTCGGCGAGGCACTCGGTCAGAAGTCGGTTGTCGGTCTCCGCGGGTGGGTGCGAAGAGGTCCATTGTCGCGACGCCTGCTCGAGATCCCGGATCAGCACGTCCAGGGCGTCATCGGTGACCGGTCCAGGTCCGTTGGCAAGCAGACGTAGACGCAAGAACAACTCGTGCGCCTTGCGGGCAGCGGAGTCTGCGATATCCCGATCGATGCGGTCGATTGGAGAACCCAGCCGGGATTGATAGATGGCTCGGCGCTGTATGGCTTCCCACACGCCGCGATGATTTTCGTCGGTGTCGGCAACACCGCTGCTGCGCACTATTTCGTAGATCCAGTCGAGCGCTGACCGCGCGGCATGGGCATGCGCCGCATGGCCGCCTGCGTCCGCGCGGGCGATCTGTGCCTCGGTATCGGCCAGCGCGCCGACTAGCGGCGCCCTCAACATTTTCACGGTGTCGACATCGGGCCGCGAAAGTTCACCGAGGATGATCACACGGCCCTGATCATCGGTGCCGAAATGCAGGCCCTGGAACAATACGTTCCAGCGATCGCCGGTTTCGTTACCGACCTGCATCGCTCCGGTGAGTGCCGGCGTGTAGCAGCGAAAGGTGGCGAATGCCTGGTCGGACAAGCGCACTACCGGCACCCTGTCGTCTTTGCCGCGCGCATCGATCGAGAAAGCAAACAGCGTGACATGTTGCCCCGGCAGCGTTATCGGCTCATCGCTGTAAAACGAAAGTTGTCTGCTAAATAAGCATAGCGATCGTGTTGCATCCAGGCGGGCGGCAAGCGATGCACTTACCGAAGTCGTATCGCCGAGAACCAGGTTGTCGCCGTCTTCGTGGATGACGATGTCGCCGCCATGACCCGCCTCGGAAGCTGCGCTATCCAGGGGGATCCGTACGGCATCGCCGAAGCGCTGCAGCAGCGCACCTTTCAATACGCGCTGCCAGGCGATCGCACGATAGTTCTCCATGTACGGACTATGCGCCGTAAATTCGATATCGATGGGGACACTGCGCTGCAACCCGTCGAGCAACGCCGCGATGTTTTCGCCCGGTCGCACGAAGGGGGCCAGCAGATTGTCTGCAGCAGCGGAATGATGGCCGCGCCATGCTCCAGTGGCCACGCTGTGCTCCAACAGCGGATCGTCCGCCGCGCTGACGATCCAGCCGCGTGATGCGATCCATTCGTCGCCGGTATACGCAAAGAACGCCTTGGCCAGTGGCCCACTGGCATCGCACGCCGACTGCGACCAGAGTGTCCGCAGCAAGCGGTAACGCTGCGGATGGCAGACCATGACCTGAAACAGGCGGTTGCCCATGCCGATCCGCGTCACAAAGTGCGTTCCGCACGTATCGAAGTAATCCAGGTAGCGGTCGGCTTGCTGTTTGTGGACGATGACGTCCACATCGCCATGGCGGCGTACATGCCCTGCGACGCGCAGGCGGCCCATGGCGTGAAGGCCCTCGCGCGTCCAATAGTTGTCGATATGGATGCGCCGCCCGACGCCGCCCTCTTCCGCCTCGTGCCGATGATCGGCGTCTTCGCGCCGCAATTGCAGCAAGACCAGACCGCCACCGTCGAGTTGCTCCACCGGCAGATGCAGCAGTGCGCTCAGCGAAGCCAGCGCTGCAGCACGCCTTCCACCGCCAAGCATCAAGGCGCTCGGTGGCAAGGCAAAACGGCCGGCGTCGGCGAGTATCGGGCGAACACGATAGGCGAACAACGCGTCCACCAATGACTCAATCGTATCGTGCAAGCCGACTTCGGGCGAACCCCAACTCCCCCTGCCTGAAGGTTCGGATACGGGAAACCCCGCCCATGCCGCGCATGGCGGCAGATCGAACGGCACCACCGTGCCGGATGCCCCAAACCATGCAGGGCGCAACCCGTGCAGCACGTTCACGCTGTTTCCCAATTGCACGGTCGCACCCATCGCGAATAACGCCTCAGGCCGGCGAAAAACGCCCGGCGATCAGCAGGTCGGCTGGAACCTGCACTTGGCTCATGCTGATCAAGTTGCCGGGAAAAACCAGATTCTTCAAGGCGAAATACGTGACCGGAGAAAACGACACGCCCGCCATGGCGTTGCGAATGTCGTTGTTGAGAATGTCCTGCAGACGCGATTTCATCTCTCCTTCGGCACCGCCGCTGACCGTCACCGACGGCGTGCCCGGCACGATCCTGATCGACTGCCCTTGCCCGCTGCCGGACAACGCCACCGCGTAACGTGCCGACACGGTGATGTCGACCAGCGCATTGCCCTGCGTGTGAATCTGCTGCGACAGCGCGAAACCTTCGGTGGCCGTGCCGGTGTAGTCGCCGCCCAGATACACGCTGTAAGTCACATCATGGCGATTGCAGCAATTGCCGTAGCTGAAGCTGCCCTGGAAATGCATCTGCGGATTGATGGTGGCATACCATGCGTTGTAGCCGTTTTTCGGCGGCAACGGAATCAGCGAAAAGCCGCCACCGTGATTGTTGAATCCATGCGTCAACACGTCCTGGTACAGCACACGCGAACTGATCATCAAGGTGCAGGTCAGGCCGTCGGCGGTGGGGATCGGCTCGTTGACATTGATCACATTGCTCGACGGCGTGCTGCCGTTGGTGGTGATCAGCAACTGCACGATGGTATTGCCGGCATTGGTGGTCACCACGTTGAAACGAAACGATCGCGGCGTCAGCCCGGGCGAGCCGGCAAGGCTCTGGAAATCAATGGAGGCCAGCACATAACGGATCTGGTGCGTCGCGAACCAGTTCTTGAGCTGGTTGACCAGCGTGGCATTGTCCACTCCCACGATGGTCAACGCATTCAAGGTAAACGCGCCCTGCGCAAATGACAGCACCAGCGACTGTGCGTTGTTGACGATGCCCTGTACCTGTTGCAGCGCTACCGTGCCGGACAGGTACGGGTGCTTCGACATGTCCACCGGTTGCGGATTGGCCCATTCCACGTGCGGATCGTTGGGCGAGAGGTTGGCGGTGGCCGGGTTGAAGTTTTGCGGCACCACCATGGTGCCCAGGCGCGATGCGCCCTGCAGGATATCCTGGCGCACCGTGACTTCGTTGCGGCCGCTGGTGAACTGAAACAGCGGTGCGCCCAGCTCGACGTTGAACTGCGTAACGTTGGTGTAATACCCCTGGCCATGCGGCAACGGCAGTACGCCTTCGCACCAGATGACGGCGATCGACAATCGGCCGGTCCGGCCGGTCTGCTGGTTCCATTGCGCCATGAAGAACGTGTTGACCGAACTCTCCAGCAGGTTCATCACGGCATCCCAGCCTTGCAACACCTCTTTGTTTTGATACATCTGCTGCAGCAGATTGCTCAAGGTCGCGGGGCTTGCGGTCATCGGAAATCCTTTGGCTCAAGCCTTTGCGTCAGGATCGAAATTGCCGACCATGACCAGGTCGCCGGGGATCTGCACCGCGTCGATCACCGTCTCGTCACCGGGAAAGCGCACGGTGCGCAACGCGAAAGCGGCCAGCGAGGCCAGCGATGTCGCGTCCAGATCGCTGCGGATTTCCTGGCTGAGGATTTGATCCAGATAAGGCTTGAAGGTGTTCTCGGCCACGCCAGCGCCGGCCACCGTCGCCTGGGTGCCAGCAAAGCTCAGCGATTGCTGGCCCGGGTTGCCGCTGCATGTCACCCGGTAGTTCTGGGCGATCTCGAACTGAAGGTCGACGTTCGCGCCGGGGTCGGTATAGGTGGATACCACCAGGCCCTCATTCGGCGAACCGGTGAAGTTCAGGCCGATCTGCGCCTGCTGGTTTACCGGCGGCATGGCGTTGCCCCAATCCACGGTGCCCGCGAAATACATGCGATTCTGCGTCTGCAGGAACCAGGCGCCACGGCCGCCTGCCGGAGCGGCGGCAGCCAGTTTCACATGTTGCGAAAGCGTATTGAATTCCGGCGCGACGACATCCTGGAATACTTTTTGACTGCTGAACATCAGTGACCAGTCCGCGCCGTCGACGACCGGCAGCGGCTCGCCGAGATCCACGCCGGTGCCGGTCGGTGCGGGCGTATCGCCGGTGGTGAAGTGCACCTGCAGCACCTGGTTCCCGCTGGGCGTGCGCACGGTAAGCAGCGCGAGCGAACGTGGTTGCAACGCCGGCGTATCAGCCTGGGTACTGCCATCAACGGTCGCTACCAGCAGCGTGCCGTTGCTGTCGCCTAGCGCATTCATCAGGTGCTGAACCAGGGCGCCGCCGTCTCCCGCCGCAGCAGGCAGTTGGTGTGCCGTCGCAGAGGCAGCCGCGGCATCAAGCACGATGTCGAAGCCGGACGCGCCGCTGCCGGCGGGTCGAACCACCAGCGGCACTTCGATATCCACGCGTGCCGCCGGATGCGCCGGCACGTTCACCGCGCTGTCGGTGTGCCAGGCGACACTCGCAGCGTCGGCGGCAGTCGGCATCGCCGTAGCGTTGCCCGAACGGCCGAGCACTTGCCGTATCGGATGGCTGATGGTGAGCGCCGAACGTCCATGCACCACGCTCACCGCAGGTTCGCCGAGAATGAAGGTCATCTGTCCAACGCCGCGCAGCGCATTGGCGGCGCCTGGGCCGGGCGGCAACGGTTGCGCGCTGAGCAAGGTGACACTGTGCGTTCCGGCCTGATCCGTGGGCCATTGGCGGCGCACGCGCCGCGCCAGGTAATCGCCGCTGATGTTCAGAACGGCGCTCCAGCCATTCAATACCGATCCCTTCGCGTGCATCTCCTGAAACAGTTGCGCCTTGGTGGCAGCGCTGGTGGTGTTCATGAGGTTTCCTTGGCTTGGTTGGCGATGGACGCGCCATTGCTACATTCGACCGCCGGTTCCGCGCGGCGACCTTGCGGTCGCGCGCAGCCCGGCCTCCGTATCGTTCGCTCAGTTGTTTCAGCTTGTCGCATAACCGGGCGGCAGCAGGATCACCTGGGCGGCGTTGTGATCCGGATCGGGCTGATCGACCACCACCATCAAGGGCGGGCTTACCGTGCCAGCCTCGATGTCAATGGTGTAGGTGACCAAGCCGCCCAGCGCCGGATTGATCGGACCGTACTGGAACTGGAATTGCTTCGGCAGGCCGGTGACGGTCGCGCTCCCTGTGCCCTGCCCGTTCTGGAACGCGGTGGTACCGAATACGCCTTTGGCGCCTGCCGATGCACTGATGGTCACGTTGTACGAGGAGGCACTCTTGCGCACGTTCGGCAGGAAGCTGCCCACCACCAGCAAATCGCCGGGCACGCGCGCCTGCTTCATGGTGATCAGTTGCTCGGCCGGGAACAGCAGATTCTCCAAGGCAAACACCGAGATCGGCTTGAAGGTGATTTGCTGCATGTACTGCTTGAGCGTCTTGGGCACCGAATCGCCCAGGCTCTTGAGCAACGCGATCTTCAGATCGTTGTCGTTGCATTCGCAAGGCCCGGTGGGCTTCAGGTCGGACGACTGGGAGAAGTCCACTGACGGCTCGACGGTGCTGAACTTCACCAGCTGGTCCCTGCCGGTGCCGGTGACTTCCAGCGGATAAGCGCCGGTCATGGTGATGTACGCCGTCGCACTGGAACCATGCCAATTACCCCAGCCTCCCGGGCTGCATCCGCCTCGACTGCAAACCGGCGGGTAATACTGCTGGTACTCAAAATTGACGTTGGTGCCACCGCTCGGCGGGCTCGCGGTACCGTTCGTATAGTTCATCACCAGGCCGGCGGCTGGTGAGCGTTCAAACTTCAGGCCGGTCAAATCCCACGTCAACGAATTGCCGCTGGACGAAATGCGAAAATTGGTCTGGGTGCCGCGAATCGTATACGGATTCTTGAAGTCCACATTGCCGGTCGCGCTACCCTGGCTGACCTCGGCACTCCACGCCTTGAAATCCTTGCCGGGATCGATCGCCTTGACCTGCAGATTGGTGCCGCCCTGATTGAAGCTGCTGACGAAGATGTGATCGAACATCAGCTTGGTGCTGATCATCAGGCTGACCGAGAAATCGCTCACGCCCGGGATCGGATTGCTCGGGTCATAAGGGACCGGCTCGTTCAGCGTGATGGTATGCGCATGCTGCACATCGCCCGTCGTGGCGATCAGGATCTGCAGGATGTTGTTGCCGGCATTGGTTGTCAGCGCGTTCAGCACGAACTTGGACGGCTGCAGCGCGACATCCTGGTTGAGATTGGTGTAGTTGATCGTCTGCACCTGGTATTTGATGTCGTTGGTTGCGTAGTAGCTCGCCAACGCATTGGATATCTGCACCGCATGGTGGTTCGGATCCCAATTGGGCGGATCGACTGCGAACTGGTTGAGCGTGAATGCACCGGCGGGGAAATCCAGCACGACCGTATGCGTTTCGCTCGACGAACCCTGCCCAGGTGGCGGCGTCACGATGCCCGATACCTTGGATAGCGCAACACTGCCATTGACGTACGGCTTTTTCGACACGTCGACGTTATTGGGCGTGCCCCATTCGATATCCGCGTAAACCGTATGCGTACCGCTGCCCGCACTTGTCAACGCAATCGGCGCACCACCGGCCGTGTTTGCCAGCTGCAGGCTGGTGACGGTCGCCGTACTGGTCCAGCCGACCACCCAATAATCGGTGTCGGCCTGCAAAGGCGCCGGCAACTGCCCAGTGGAGCGAAGCTTGACCTGCATGTTGTTCTCGAACACGCCGAGCACGGACAGGGTCAAGGTGCTTTGCCCGCTGCTGCCGGTGAAATGGACATCCTGATCGACCAGGTAGCACTTGGTGGGGTCGAAGCCGTTCTGGGTCACGCCGAGCGTGCCGACCACGACGCTGCCGCTCAGGATGTTCTGGACGACGGTAACGGAATCATTTCCGGGCACGAACTGCAGCAACGGGTTGCTGAGCTTGAAGGTCATCTTGGTGACATTGGTGAACCAGAAGCCGTGCACCTGCTGGACGTTTTCGCAGTAGTACGCACTGACTTTCATCAGGTTGTCCGAACTGCCGGGGTTGAGCTGCTTCACGTATTGCTGGAACTGCTGGTACAGGAAGGCGTTGACCGGGCCGGACAAAACATTGAACACCGCATCCCACTTCTGCAGCACCGCCTCGTTCTGGTACATCTGCGCTTCCAGGTTGGCCAGCGTAGGCGCGCTGCCGCTATTTATCTGGCCTACCATGGCCTTGAGCGACTGCGGCATGGGTGAGCGCAACGTCGGCCTGCGCAACAGCGCCGGATCGTCGTAGTGAGCGGTGATGTAGAAGTCCACTTCAATGGTGACAAACAAACTGTCGAATTCGATGCCCTGGTTGTTGCGCACATCGGACGGCAGGCTGATTTCCCAGGTCGAGAACGGCGTCAGGTGCGTCGTCTGCTTGGCGAATGTCCCCGTGTTGGTACCAAACTCGGCAGTGCCGGTGGCGATGTTGTACACATACGGCCCGAATTCGCGCCGCGAGGTGGCGAATGTGTATGCGTCTCGATTGTAGTCGCGGTCCTGGAACGGCTTGGCCTGACAGCTCAGGCGCGCCTCGTAGTTGCCGCTCGCACTGCTCTTGATGCCGAGGATGCGCGGTACCACGCGATCGATACGCACCATGTCGTAGCTGTAGAACTCCGAGCCGCACAGCGCGATCGGGAACTGGAATACGTTGCTGCCGGATACGCGCGAAGCCAGCACATTGGGTATGCGGATGGTGATCGGCTTGGGAACTTCCTGCGGCGGCGGATTCAGCCGCTGCAGCGCGGTGATGATCGCGTTGTCCTGCGTTGCGATCACCGTCTGCAGGTTGAGCAGGCTGAACGAGGTGATTGGCGTGGGCTGGCCGAAGTATTCGTACTGGATCGCGCCATCCTGCAATTCCAGCGTGCTTGCCAGCACCGACAACACCTGTTTGAGCTGATACTGAAGTTGTCCGGTAAGGCCGATCAGGTTGATGCTGTTGATGTCTGGCGCTCTTTTGCTATCGCCAAGATGCAGCATGCTGGTCAGTGCATCGAGCTTGCCCTGCTGCTCGCCGTTGATGGTCTTCAGGCGGTTCTGGTTGATGATCTGCATCGAGATCTGGCTGGCACGCGTTTGCGCTTCCAGCAACGCCGTGCCGATATTGACCAGTGTGTTGACCGCAGCGATCAGATCGGCCTTGTCCTGATTGAGCTTGCCGGTGTTGGGAACATTGGTCAGGGCCGCGCGCACATTTTCGGCAAGCGCCTGCAAATCCACCTGGCTGGGCAGATCCAGCGTGCCGGCCGCGGTCGCCGCGCTGATGTCCTTGGACAGGTCGTTGAGGTTCTTGATGTTGTTGGCGGCCTTCTCTACCGCCGACAGGCTCTGCAAGACCTTCATCACCGCCTGCAGCTTGTCGTACACATCCTTGATGGACTTGAGCGCCTTCAGCACGCCGCCTTCCGCTTCACCGGGGATGGCGGCCATGGCGAGACCGAGACTGAATACGCCCTCCACCGCGGATACGACACACTGGGCGACCAGGTCGTGGGCATAGTCCGAATAGTCCTGCTGGAACCGCTGGATGATGCCCTGGTCGCTGCCTGTATGGCTGATCACCGCTTGCTGATCGGCCAGCTTCTTGCTGAGCGACAGGATGTCCTTGGCAGTCTGCTCCTGCTGGTTGTTCAGCTGATTGAGCACGGAGTTGTAATAACCGTCCATGGCACCACGCCCGCTGGCCAGCACCTGGAAATACGATGTCAGTACGCCGCCGATCTGCTTGACGTTGTCGTTGAGGTTCGCGATCGAATCCATGATCTTGAAACTGTTGACGGTGTTGTTGATGGTGATCTGGTACTCGGAAATCTGCCCGGTAAGCGTCCTGGCCTGATCAATCATGTCGCCAACGAACTTGTTGTACGAGTCGTAGGTGACGTAAGGCACGTAAATGATGTCGCCGCCCATCGTTGCGACGTTGTTGGCCAGGTACAAGGCGCGTGCACGCGCCTCGGCCAAATCCAAATCGTGGGTATCCGCCGGAATCAGGCCGGCCAACCAGCGCAGATAGGTGCATTCCAGTTCGCGCACGGTATCGGCATTGGGACCGCGCGAATGCAATAGCGATTCACCGGCCACCAGCGAAAACTGGATGCTCTGCTTCAACGACCCAAACAACGCCGGATCGATGTTGTCGGCAAGCACGCCGCATACCGAGATCCTGGCGCGCCCATTGTTGGGATCGAGCTGGCTGTCGGTGGCAAACAGAATGCCATCCATCGCCACTTTGCGCTGCAAGGTATCGGTGTCTTCGGCCTCGAACACCATCGCGCCGTACATCTCTTCGCAAACCACCGTGAGATTGGCCAAGCCGTCCACGCTCATCGATAGCGTGGGAGTTTTCACGGCCTGGCTCATGTCGATGATCTGGGCGATCAGCGTAATCTGGTCACTCGGCAACGTCAGGGTGTCCGAGTTGACGCCCGCGGTCGTGTGCAGCACCTGCGAGAATGAGGTGAACGATTGCATCCTGAAATTCTCGGCGACGATGCTGCCGCCGAGCAGGTTGACCTTCGCCAGGTCGATGCGCTCCTGATACAGATCGATCGTCGGGGTGATGATGCTGCCGGCGCCGGTGTCGGCGGCCTCGGGGAATATCGTGGTCCAGTCGTAATCGATCTGCCGGGTCTGCGGGATGAGTACGCTGTCGCCGTATTTCTGCAGCAGGCCGCCCTTGACGATGCGATCCCAGGGGCCGGAAACCAGCGGGTTGGCGATCAGGTCGGCGATCGGCGTCAGCGTGAATGCGATCGGCACATTCAACACCAGCGGCAACATCAGCTTGTACGTATTGGCGGCGGCAAAAATACTGGCCTTGCCGGTTGGCAGATAAAGGCTGCTCCACTCACCCTTGGCGATGGCAGCATCCAGCAAGGGGTCGCGACTGAGGCAGCGCAGTGCGCCATACGCCGCAACGTAGCCGCGCCCGGATGCCGGCGACGTCATGAACGCCCATGCCGTGGCCAACGGGCCGACTACGGCCTTGCTGCCATCCGGCTGGACGGTCGCATCAGACTTGAAGCTGCTGCGAATCGACTCGAAATGCGTGGCATCGTAGGCGAATACCTGAAGCAACATGTCGCCGCTGGACACCTCGCTGATGAAGTGGCTTCCAAGCTGGTACAGCGCCGCCACGTATTGATCCGCGTCCGGCTTGCTGATCTTCGAGTCGTAAAGCACAGAGCCTGTTTTCGGTGCAACGGCCGGCGGGAGCGCGTCGATGATCGCCTTTGCTTCCGGCGTAAGGTAATCGGAGCGGTGTAAATACGATGGGCTCGCGCTGAACGGATGCGTGCAGCTCGAGTCCGGACGCGTCATCGTCACCAGCATGTAGCCGCGATCCTGCGAAAAATCGAGGCCAAGAAAAGTGCCGAGGGCGGCGAGTGCTGCGGTGTGGTCCGCGTCGTCAAGCGCCAACGGTCCGCTCGGCACGTCGATACCGGAGGGATCGCCCGACATGGGCGCGACCTGATACGCATAGAGCGTATTCAACAGACTGTCGGCCGACTCATGAATCGTAATGGTCGGCGTGGCGCTCCATTCCGGAAATGGCGCCTTGACCGGCGTAACCGTAACTGGCGCAACCGCTGCGGTAGGCGGCGCGAAAAAAGGCAATGAATCTGCTGCAGGAACCCATACCGGACGATATCCAAAAAACAGGTTTGCAGTCTTTCCAAGCTGCAAAATCGTATCCATGACTTTCCCTCGCTCAGTAGCGTTTTCGGATTGAAAATTCGCTCAATACGTTGGCCGTACCTGACCCCACGCCCGCCCGGCGCAAAGCTGCGCTCGATGTGGCGTCTCGACTCGACTGCTCGGGGAATTAAACCTGGATTTCGACTTCCCCCCCTTTTATAAGTGAGACCCCAATGGCGTGAAGCTGGCGTGATGACGTCATGCGTCACTCGATGATCGGAATAACACACGAAAATATCATTCGAAAAAAAAGTGCAACGTCATTGCAATGCAATTGGATAAACCATCTATATTCCTATAGATATCTCTGTCACGAAGAACGGTCGATCAACCATGGCAACATCCGGCGACGCCTTGAGCGATCCATAGCGCGCACTTATCGCAGATTATTTCGACTTGCCGGTGGCGCAAGTTGCGCCCGCTACCACGTTCGAATCGCTCAATGTCGACTCCATGGATCTCATCGAGATGGTCTTTCTTGTCGAGGAGCGTGCAGGCGTGTCGCTCGACGGAGCCTTGGAAGACTTGCGAGTGCGCATCGCCTGAGGTTTCCTCCCACGTTTTCGAGCTATTCAAGGAAGGACTTTTTCGTGGCCAATACTTAGCATTTTTACCTCAGCGTCATTCCGGCCTTCGCCCAGTGCTGTCCGGGGAAAGTGTTGCTTGTTCTAGCGACATGGCTAAAAGGCTCGTCGTCCCGGCGAAAGCCGGGACCCAGCGACTTGCAGATCGTCAAAGACACTGGGCCCCGGCGTTCGCCGGGGCGACGAATCGCTAGCGTTGAATGGGCTGGCAAAAATACAGACTTCGTTAGCCAAAAACAGCTTCAATTGAAGAAAGCACCCAAGTGTAACCACCGCCAGCAAGCAACACCTTTTGCGTGGTGCCGCTGAATGCAACGATTGTTTTACCGGAAGGTGCAGAAATGCTAGTTTCTTGCGTTCCAGAAACAGAAGGACTGATCGATCTCGGATAACTGGTGTTGTTTATCGTGATTTGCACGATGACATGATTGCCGTACCAATATCCCGTAACGTATTTGAACTGCTTCAGGCCATCAGGCAAGCTGATGGAGGACTGCGTAGGGACAGTGACGCCTCCGTGCTCCAACATCTCCACGACATACGTCCCGTCGTTGTTTTGATTGCTCGTCTGTATCGCATCAACCACTTCGCCAGTGCGCACAGCGATATTTTGCATCAGCGTAGCTGTCGTCTGGGCGCTAACAATGGCGCCGTCGTCGAAGGGCACCGAAACCGGACCCCCTTTAATATAGAGACGGTATAGCATTTGCTGACCTTGCTCAAACGACCAGTTCCCTGAATCCAATCGCCAAGTGCAAGTGGTTTTGTAAGGATAGTGGGCTCCCTTGGCCGTAAACCCCGCCATGTATTTTCTGTATGCCTGATAAGCGTTTTCATAAGGATTCGGATCTCCGCCTCCTTTGCTCTCGAACTTGGCACCGAAACCGAGAAGAGATGGATGGATGCCAATGTCGACAAAATCTCTTGCGGAAGTAAAACCAGAATAGGTTTGCAGGTTGATGATGTCGCAATTGCTATTTACAGCATTTGAGTCGAGTCCCGATGTGGTTGCGGGAGAGATGCTGATAAAGTAAGTAGCACCAAAGGCTTTCCTTAACGCATTCAACCAGGCAGCACATTGCGCCGGCGTCAGATTGCTGATCGGGTACTCCCAGTCGATATCAAATCCATCCATGTGGTTATTGCCAAGGTAGCTGGCGATATTGGATGCGAAGGCTGCCAGCGTCGCAGGGTTTCCAATAATCGTTTGAAGATCCTGAAAAATCTGATCTGTCCAGGCGAGTGTTGCAAACAATTTAATGCTTGGATTTTGAGATTTTGCATCGGCAACTATCATCTGCAAACCAGCGTTTCCCGTGCTGATTGTTGGTTGCTGTGGATTGGTCATATCGACGCCGTACCATGCGATGCACAAATAATCCAGCGTCTTATAAACACCATTGAGCCGCATTGAAACAAAATTGCTGTTAGGTGAAGAGGGCGATGTCGCCCCTGCAGGATGCAGCTCGGAATCGATCCAGGCGCCGATAGCACCATTGAAGATGTTTTTTTCCATTGCACAAGTCTCCTGAAAATTAGCTGGGATGCAGTGTTGCGAACGAAAATGGAGGCGACCGGAGAGAACGGCAAAGACCGACCGGTACCGAATGGCGCGTAGCTGAATATCCCCCACCGTCCCGAGCGCACGTATCCGGCTCGGGGCTTTGCGTATTAACGACGCGATTGCGTGTATTCAGCGTGAAATGGCATGACGCGAGTGAGGAAGAAACGAATCAGCCTACCTTCGCCTCCGGGCGGCCCCAATGTTCGCACCGGAAACAAAAGAAAAGGCGCCAGCTTGAATTAATGGCTAGGCGCGCGTCTGCTCAAACCCATATCGCATTGCATCTACTGGAATATCAACGTCACTATTTTTTAGTGTCCGGAACTTGATGCAATACCCTGTTTACCTCAGCGTCATTCCGGCGAAGGCCGGAATCCATCGCCAATACGAAGCATGGATTGACCAGCTTCGCTGTTGTAAAGCTCCTCGGCCTTCGCCGGAATGACGCCGAGGTAATTTAATAGACCTTGGCTAGGCCGCAATAAAACGCGTCAGGAATAACGTGAGCACCAGGACGGATCGGTGAGATTACCCCGCCGCCATCAGCAAGGTCTTCGGCTCCAGGTACGCGCTCATGCCCCATCGCCCCATCTCGCGGCCAAGCCCGGAATGCTTGAAACCACCGAACGGTGCGCGTGGTTCGTGGGCGAGCGTGTTGACGAGTACGCGGCCGGAGTCGATCTGGCGTGCCACGCGCTCGCACCGTTCGAGGTTTTTACCTAGTACGACGGCACTGAGGCCGTAGCGTGTGTCATTGGCAATGGCGATGGCATCGGCCTCGCTGTCGTAGGGAATAATCGTGAGTACGGGGCCGAAGATTTCCTCACGCGCGATGCGCATGCGGTTGTTCGCGCCGGTGAAGATCGTCGGCTTCACGAACCAGCCAACGTGCAGGCCATCGGGTCGACCCTCGCCGCCGGCGAGTACTTGCGCGCCCTCCTCGATGCCAAGTCGGATGTAGCTCTGTACGCGTTCCCACTGCTTCGCGCTGACCATCGGACCGATGTCGGTCGTCGCATCACGCGGATCGCCGGACTTGACCTGTGCGACAGCCACCTTCGCGACCTGCTCGAATTCCTTCAGCCGCTGCCGCGGCACCAGGATGCGTGTGCCTGCGATACAGGCTTGGCCACTGTTCGCGAACCCCGCCTGCAGCACTAGCGGCATGATGGCGGCGAAGTCCGCGTCGTCGAGCACCACGGTCGGCGACTTGCCGCCCAGCTCCAATGTCACGCGCTTCATCGTCTCGGCACCGGTACTGACCAGATGCTGGCCAACCGCAGAGGAACCGGTGAACGAGATCTTGGCGACGTCGGGATGGCGCGCGATGGTTTCGCCAACCACATCGCCGCGGCCATTGACGATGTTGAACACACCTTTGGGAAGGCCCGCTTCGTGCAATGCCTCGATGACGACCTGCGTCTGCATCGCACTCATTTCGCTGGGCTTGATGACAGCGGTGCAGCCGGCCGCCAGCGCCGTCGCCAACTTGTTGCAGATAAAGCCTGCATCGCTATTCCACGGCGTGATCAGGCCAGCTACGCCGACTGGCGTCAGGATCACCCGCGCGCTGCCGACTTGTTCCTCGAACTCGAAGGATCGCAGCGCTTCAATGGCCTGCATGATGACGTCGGCCGGATAGGTCGCCATCCAGCGACCACGCGCGTGCGGCGCGCCGTATTCGGTGACGACGGCTTCCATCAGCGCATCCTCGCGCGCCGCGATGGCTTTATGCATGCGCTGAAGCGCATCGATGCGCTCCTCGCGCGTGGTGCGCGACCATGCGGGAAACGCCGCCTTCGCCGCCGCGATCGCGCGCTGCGCGTCCTGCTCGTCGCCCAGCCGAACCTGGCCGATGACTTCCTCGGTGCTGGGGTTGTGCAGGTCGAACCATTCCTGGCCGTGCGGCACGACGAATTCGCCGTTGATGTAGATGTGTTCGATACGTTGCATGTCGATGTCCTCTGGGAAGGTGAAGGTGCCCCGCCAAGCTGGGAGAGCCGGCACTTGGGGGCGTTGCACAACGCAGTCTAGGGAGGGATCATTGTTCTGATAATCCGATTTATAGTGAATGGCATATTCCGAATATCAGGACAATCCATGCATCGCACGGGAATGACCGAACTCGAAGTGATCCTTGCCGTCGCGCGTCGCCACAGCTTTCGCGGCGCGGCGCAGGAGCTGGGCATGTCGACCACGGCGGTGAGCGGCGCCGTGGCGGGACTGGAGGCACGCCTCAAGGTGCGCCTGTTCAATCGCTCGACGCGCAGCGTGGCACTCACCGACGCGGGGCGGCGCTACGTAGAGCGAATCGCCCCGGCACTCGCCGAAATCCACAGTGCCGGTGAGGAAGCCGGCAGCGGCCCCGACACGCCCAGCGGCACGCTGCGGATCAATGCGCCGCAGGGCGCGGCGTCGTTGCTGCTGGAACCTCTGTTCGGCCCCTACGCGCAACGCTACCCCGAGGTGCGCATCGACCTGGTGAGCGAGTCGCGCATGATCGACATCGTGGCGGAAGGCTTCGACGCCGGCATCCGCCTTGCCGAATCGGTGCCGCAGGACATGATCGCCGTTCCACTCTCACGCGACCTGCGCATGTTGGTGGTGGCGACGCCCGACTATCTCGAACGCCACGGCACGCCCAGGCATCCGCGCGACTTGCTCAAGCACGAGAGCATCGGCATGAACATGTCGCACGGTGGCATCTACCGCTGGGAACTGGAGAAGAACGGCCGCAAGCTGCAGATGGACCTGCCGGTGCGCATGGCACTCAATGAGCTTGCCGCGATCAAGCGGGCGGTGTTGCTCGGATTGGGCATCGGCTTTGTTTCCGAATGGTTCATCGCGGAGGAACTGCAGGTCGGCACACTGGTGCCCGTGCTGGTGCCGTGGTGCCAACCCTTCGGCGGCTTGAGGCTTTATTACCCGGGCCGCCGTTTTGTGCCTGCACGGCTGCGCGCACTGATCGAGCTGGCGAAGGAGTTGCCGCTGGCCACGGGCTGAAACAGGTTCCCCAATGTTGGCGACAGCACAAGGGAGGACTTGACGTCGAACCAGGGCAACGCGCACTTGGCAGTAGTCCACGATCACTCGCGCCAATGCTGTGGACTGTCACGGGAATCACCCACTGCTGTCCGGGGAAAATGAGCAGTAAGCCAAAAGAGCGTCAGCATCTCGCCGCAAGACATTTTTTGCTGGCAAATTCAACGCTCCCGATTCGTCGCCCCGGCGAAAGCCGGGGTCCAGTGACTTTGACGCTCTTCAAGTCACTGGGTCCCGGCTTTCGCCGGGACGACGAACTATCAAGCATGGCGGCGAGTGTTAGTGATATTTCCCCGGACGGCAGTGGGGAATCGCCAGATCGCAATTTTCATGAGTGATCAATCTGCTTTACGAGCAGGCACTCAGCACGTTCGATTGGCTTTGCGATTTTTTGGTCAATTGGACCTTTCTAGTCGAAGCCGATGTTATGACGATGCGGCGTCCCCAGTGGTTGTAAAGCAATGATTTGCGATTTCAATGCGTGAGTTATCGTTGCGTCGCTGCCATTGAAATCCAGACGCCCGGTTAATGCCTTGACATCAGCTTTCATAACGAATTCGCCATACGACTGGCGATAGAACGCCCGCTCCCCACACGTACTCAAGAACGTTTTCGCGTGTCCGCCCGCACGGGCGGCTTGACAGCTTTTGCCTGCCCCAAGTCGAAACGCCCTCAGTAACACACGTGCAAGCCACCACCAAGGAGAAATGGTTATGAGCAACCGCGTATTCCAGAGAGGCACTCGCACCTTTTATTTACTCGGAAGAATCACCGCCGTCATGGCGTTGGTTGTGCTTTTGTCGGCAGCCTGTGTTCAACCGCCGTGGTTCGCAACCTGGTATGCAGCGCCGCAGAACTACAACATCCTTTTCCCTGGCGTCACCGTTCCGCCTCTCGCCATCTCGAACCAGTCGGTACGTCAGATTGTCCACACATCGCATGGCGGCAGTCTGCTCCGCGTCAAGCTGTCCAATTTCTTCGGAACCACACCTGTCACGTTCGCCGAAGCCCACATTGCACGCAGCACGGGCAACGGCGGCATCGACCCCGCCACGGATCATGCGCTGCAATTCGCTGGCGAAGGCACCGTAACGCTCGCGCCCGGCGAAGAACGATGGAGCGACCCGGTCTATTTGCAGGTGCCGACGCAATCGGATCTGGCAATCAGCCTGTACGTGCCGCAGAACACGCCCGTCGTCACCACCCACACGATAGGCATGCAAACCAATTACCTATCACCGGGCGACCAGGCCGGCGCCGCGATGATGGCCAATGCCACGGCAACTACCATGTACTACTGGCTCAGCGAGGTTGACGCATCCACAGTCGACTCCTCTGACAGCGGCACCGACCTGTGGGCACATCCGTACAAGGTGGTCGTCGCGTTCGGCGACTCGATCACCGACGGATATGGTTCGACCATCAATGCCAACCACCGCTGGCCCAACGACCTCGACAATCGCGTGCAGTCCGATGCTGAAGACCTGGGCCGCGTAAGCGTGGTCAATGCCGCCATCGCCGGCAATCGCTGGATCTACGACGGCGTCGGCCCTGCCGGTGTGACGCGATTCGCCCACGATGTCGTCGGTGTTTCGGGCGCCACCCACGTCATGATCCTGCTGGGCGTCAACGACATCGGCATCGGCGAGCAAATTCCGCAGCAAAATGTTTCCGCCGATCAGATCATCGCGGCCATGCAAGCGACCATCGCTCAGGCGAAAGCAAACGGGATCAAGATTTACCTGGGAACAATAACCCCTTACAACGGCGCCTCGTACTACGACGCCGCAGGGGAAATGAAGCGCGAGGCCGTGAACGCCTTCGTGCGCTCGGCGAACGGCGCCGACGGCGTACTCGATTTCGACCAGGTCGTGCGAGATCCGTCCAATCCCACCGCGCTATTGCCCGCTTACGACAGTGGTGATCATTTGCATCCCAACGACGTTGGATACCAGGCGATGGCGAACTCCATCGATCTTGGCGTGCTTGAAGACTGATACTCGACAGCAACGAACGACCGATGATGGAGGGCGGCGCCTGGTTCGGCGGCGACCGCCCTGCTCGCTGCCATCGGATTCAAGACTTCCATTCCTCGGTATAGGCAAAGTGAGCGAAATTGCTTGGTGAGATTCGCTTCACCCTAGCTCCCTCCTGTCGCCCATAAGAGAGGGGACCGATCACGACACTATCTCGACACATGCTGATCCGTGCGTAGCAAGCAGACTCATCCGTTGAAAATAGCTACGTAAACGTTCTCACGTTCCATCGACTTGCATCCGCATAGGCTCGCTGTCGGGAATGACCGCGCACATCACCACATGCCGCAGCGCACTGCGGCGTGGCAGTGATATTCGCGAGCGTTCGCCTATGCAAGCCATCAGCGTCAATCAACAAGGGGGTCAATTAACGGAGGCAATCATGAAGGCGACAAAGAGCTTGTATACCCTGTCATGGCTTTTGTTGTTTCCATTCTTCGCTCACGCTGGCGATGTACCCGGCACCTATGCCAAGTATCAATGGAGTTCCTCGGTTACCGGGCTGACTTCGGTGGACTATGACATCAACGTGCAAGCCGATCCGGGTTACCGCGCGAATGTGCGCTTCGCCAACCGGTTCCATCTGGCCGGTAGCAGCAACGGCGGCTATGTCGGCATGGAAGACAACAGCCGCGTCGGCCCCAACTTCGTGTTTACGGTGCGAGGCGCAACGCAGTACACGGCCGGCGATCCGGGCAGCTATTGCGTCACCTTGGGCGGCAAAGACGGCGGCATCCGTTGCCGCCTGCCCTATAGCTGGATACCAACCAATAACTATCAGTTCCAGCTTGCCTATGTAGGCGGCGAGTGGCTGAACGTTACGGTCACCGATACCTACACCAACCAGTCCTTCAACCTGGGCAGCATCCTCACTGACGCCACCAGCATTTCGCCGCAAGGCATGGAGAGCCAGACGAAATATCTAGAAGCAAATTCGCCTCATTCGAACTGCTACAACCAGCCTTACAGTGACGTGATATTCGGCGCACCCAGCAGCAACGGTGTCCAAGCGACTGTTTCGGGTACTGGAACCAACACAACGTGCGCCACCTTCAGCAACGTACTTAACGGCGAACAGTTCAACGGCGCCGGCAACTTGCTGCGTGGTTTGTACCAGGGTGACGATGGTCTTTGCGTGGATGCGGGGGACGGCCACACCAATAACGTGGCGGCTACCACCCAGACCTGCAACAAAAAGAAGGAGGCCCAAGCCTGGGTGCTCGGAAAGGACGGCACCATGCGGCTACAGAGCAATCTTTGCCTGGACGTCGCCAATGCCAATTCGCCGTCCGGCGCGGCGGTGGTTGTGGATCAGTGCACGGACAGCGCCAGCCAGCAGTGGTGGGTCGGGGGCGACGGCAATTTGTTATTTAGCAGTCTCGCCAACTCTCAGTATTGCCTGACGGAGGGAGCTGCCGGTACACAGCTGACGGTGCAGGAATGCACGGGACAAACAGGTCAGAATTGGTCTATGCCGTTGCTGCCGGTGCTGCCGTAGGCGTGGTTCTGATGTGATCGGTTGCCCGACGGAAACGACGCTTGAAGACGGAGCTTTTCTCGACGTCGTTGGATGGGGTGATTCGCATCAATCGGAGTTGGTCGTCATCCGGGCTAAGGCCGGGACCCAGCGACTTGCAGAATCGCCAAAGTCACTAGGCCTCAGCTTTCGCCGGGGTGACGGATCGGCGGCGTTGAAAGAGATGTCATCCCCATGGAGATAGATAGCGATCGCACATTTTTTCACTCATTGCTTTAGCCACCGTCCTGGTCATTTAGATTTCCAACGAATTCTCCATTTGGACCTATCATGTCCCCAGTATCCGGGTTGACACCGAAGTCACTATCTTCTCGTGCTCTGAGGACAGCTTTCCCGAGCGCCATGGTGGAAATGATTTTCAGAGCAAGCTCTGTGCATTGCTAAACAGCCTCTATGATTTCCTTTTGCCTCGGCAAGCAAACCATCCTCAAATCGTAACGTTCGATAATGGTGCGTCGTGCTTCGTCACGGATAGCTTGTAAGCGATCCGGAGCCTCGCACACTCGGTGAATGGCATTGATCAGCTCGTCGGACGAGAAGAAGTCCACCAGAAATCCATTTTTACCGTCCTCAATCACCTCTTGGACAGGTGGCGTTTTCGAACCGATCACCAGGCACCCTGCGGCCATCGCCTCCATCATTGACCACGACAGCACAAAGGGATACGTCAAATAAATATGTGCCGTCGAGACCTGCAGCACATGCAAGAAAGTCTTGTACGGCAGCTTGCCCACAAAATGAACGCGACTGGCGTCATAGCACCCTTCAATTTCAGCCAGGTATTTCTCGCGATAGGTTCCCTTTGGCAATCGTCGGCCGTACGACACATCATTGCCACCGACGATAATGACGTGTGCTTTCGGCCTCGCCTTTAACAGCTCGGGCAACGTCCGCATGAACGTATGAAAGCCCCGATAAGGCTCCAGGTTGCGGCTGACGAAGGTGATGACCTCATCCTTTCGGGTCAATCGCAACTGCTTCTTGGGAAACTGCACAAACGCGTCAGGATCCGGTGTAACCGCTTGCGTATCAACTCCATCATGAATGACTTCAATCTTGGGCTGATAGGTCAGTGGAAAACGGGTCTTCTGCCACGTTGTTGGCGCAATGCCGATATCCGCCTGCTCCAGCGCCATCAGGTGGTGGAAATTCCGCACCCTGAGACGCAGCACGTCATCCGCCGAGTTCGGAAACTCCGGATCGAAGTTAAAGTCCTGCCCGGTCGTGTGGTAGTAGAACTCGCAAAAATGGACCAGCTTTGCGCGCGGAAACACGTCTTTCAGAAACAGGGTCTCGCCCCATCCCGGATGCGCATAGACCACATCGGGATAGAAGCCTGCCTTTTTCAAACGCAACAACGCCGTGAGCACTACCTGGCCACGCTGCACCGCGGCCTCGGTCGTGCGCAAGGTCGGAAGCGTCGTGGCTGATGTAGCGGGTGGCGTTTCGTAACCGACCAGCTTCACCCCGGGGATGGGCTTGCGGATGTTTTCTTTTAGACGCTTCATCTCGCCCAGCCCTACCACTTGGCAGCCGGGCTGTTGCCCATAATGCACGAGCAGATGGCGGTATTGGCCGGGCAAGTTCTGGTGAATAAGCAGCAAACGCACTGTAGGTCTACCGTGGAGTAAGTGATGACAAGAAAGGCCGCTCGCTGGATGCCAGGCCGCTAACGCTCGTGCAGACTTTCGTTGAGATGCTCGACCAGCGGGCTCAGCACATAGCTGATGATGCGACGACGCCCCGTCTTGATCTCCGTGGTCACCGCCATGCCCGGTGTAAGCTTGATCAGGCGATCGTCAATCTGCATGGTGTCGCGCGGCAGAGCGACTTCGGCGGTGAAGATAAGCCCCAGTTTGTCGTCCTGCTTGGCGTCGTTGGATACCTGAATGACCGTGCCATGCAGCACGCCATAGCGTGTGAAGGGAAACGTCTCGACCTTGACCTCCGCCGGTTGTCCTTCTTTGACAAAACCAATGTCCTGGTTGTCGACGATCGCTTCAACCAGCAAGGTCGACCCCGCTGGCACAATCGTCATCAGCGTCTGCGCCGGCGTCACCACACCACCGATGGTATGAATGGCTAACTGTTGCACCGTACCGTCCACCGGTGCGGTCAAATGCATCAGGCGCCGGTGCTGGCTGGCCTTGGCCAGATCCTGGACCAGTTCGTTGGCCTTTTGATTGTCGTCATGGATTTTCTCCAACCAGGTACGGCGCACATCGTCGACGTACGCGTCCCGCTTGCGAACGGCGGAATCCAGTGCGGCTACGATCTCCGTGTGTTTGTCACGTTGTGCGGCCAGGTCCTGCTGGATCTGGATAACGGCCTGCTGTTCGTTGTAGTAATCGTGACGTCCCACGTATCCCTTCACGATCAGGTCGGCGTAATCTTTTTCCTTCTGCTGTTCGATCGGCAAGGTGTGCGATAGCTTGCCGATCTCGTCGTCGGTTTCATGCAAACTCGCCTGGCTCTGCGCAATGTCGGCATTCATCTTGTTGAGGTTGCTGACGTAGTCCGCATACTCGCCCTCCAAAATGCGCTGTTCCGATGACTGTTCCATCTTGGAACCCAAGGAGGGATTGGCATCCAGCTTCGGCGGATGATGATGAGCGATCGCGTCCAGCAGCGCTTGCGCACGCGCGATTTCATCCCGGGTGGCATAAAGGTCGGATTGCGCCCGCGAAGCGTCGGACGAAGCATCCGTGGCATCCAGATCAATCAGCGCATCGCCTCGCTTAACCTGTTGACCGTCGTTGATGTGGATCGTGGTCACCACAGCGGTGTCCTGCGACTGAATCGTCTTCACCTCACCATGGGGCACGATCTTGCCTGGTGCCGTGGCTACAATGTCGACCTTGCCCAAGGTGGCCCAGGCCACGGCCATCACCAGCAATCCCATGATCACCCCGGAGGCGATCCGTGGCGCGGGATGCACCGGGGTATCACGCAAGGCCAAGGCAGCAGGCAGAAATTCGTTTTCATGCCGCAGACGCGGCACCGTATCGAGCTCATGCCGCATCGTCCATGCGACCGTGAAAACCTGGGTATAGCGGCGGCGCAGGTCGCCCAGTGCTCTTAGCATGCTCATGCTTGCTGCAACCGGTAGAGGCGGGCGTAATGGCCCGCTTGACGCTCGAGCAGTTCCTGATGGCTGCCCTGCTCCACGATGCGTCCATGATCCATGACGATGATGCGCTGGGCATCGCGCACCGCCGACAACCGGTGCGCGATGATGATCACCGTGCGTCCCTGGCAAATGGCACGCATATTGGTCTGAATGATGCGTTCGGACTCGTAATCCAGCGCACTGGTCGCTTCGTCGAAGATCAGAATGCGCGGGTTAGTCATCAAGGCGCGCGCAATGGCGATCCGTTGCCGCTGACCACCGGACAGCGAGGAGCCTTGCTCTCCCACCATCGTGTCGTAGGCCTCCGGCAGCTCCAGAATGAATTCGTGCGCACCGGCCAGTTTGGCTGCTTGAATCACTTCATCGAGGCTGGCACCCGGATCAGCGAAGGCAATGTTCTCGCGCACGGTGCGGTTGAACAGCACGTTTTCCTGCAACACAACACCGATTTGCCGGCGCAACGAGGAGACGTCAACGAGTGCTAAGTCGACACCGTCCACCAGCACACGTCCGCGCTCAGGGACATACAAGCGCTGCACGAGCTTGGTCAGCGTGCTTTTGCCCGATCCAGAGCGCCCAACGATACCAATGACCTCGCCCGGCTCGATCATCAGATCGACGCCCTGCAAAACTTCGGGCGTATCGGGTCGGTAACGGAAGGTGACATTCGCCAATTCGATGCGACCTTCCAGTGCTGGCATCGCACTGCGGTGCGATACGGGCGTCTCGGTAGGCGTGTTGAGAATATCGCCCAAACGCTGCATCGAGATGCCGGTCTGCTGGAAGTCCGTCCACAACTGGGCGATCCGCATGATCGGCTGCGCCACGCGTCCGGCCAGCATGTTGAAAGCGATCAGCTGCCCTACCGTGAGATCACCGCTGATCACCAGGCGTGCACCCACCCAGATCGTCACCACGGTGACAAGCTTGCCGACGAAGTTCACGCCCTCGCGTGCCATGGCACCCAGGGTGGTCGTGCGGAAGCCTGATGCGACGTAACCGGCCACCTGGTTTTCCCACTGGCGCGTCATCTGCGGCTCGACCGCCATCGCCTTCAGCGTCTGAATGCCACTGATCGTTTCGACCAGGAAGGCCTGGTTTTCGGCACCGCGATTGAATTTTTCTCGCAATCGCCCTCTTAGCGCAGGCGTGAGCAAGACCGACAGCAGCGCATACAAAGGTAAAGACGCCACTACCGCCAGGGTCAGCCAACCGCTGTAAAGCAACATCACTCCGATAAAGACGAATGAGAACAGCACGTCCATCACCAGCGTGATGGCATTGCCGGTCAGAAAACTGCGGATGTTCTCCAGCTCACGCACGCGTGCCACCGAGTCACCCACACGGCGCGCCTGGAAATACGACAACGGCAGTGCCACGAGATGGCGAAACAGGCGTGCACCCAGTTCGACGTCAATGCGGCTGGTGGTATGCGAAAAGACATAGGTGCGCAGGCCGCTCAGCACGGATTCGAAGATCGAGCAGAAGAGCAGACCCATCGCAATCACATCCAAGGTATCCAGGCCGCGATGCACCAGCACCTTGTCCATCACCACCTGAAAGAACAGTGGTGTGACCAGGCCGATCAGCTGCAAGAAGAACGATACGAGCAACACCTCGCCCAGCAACTTGCGGTACTTGACCACGGCCGGGACGAACCAGCTGAAGTCAAACCGGGCCAGGTCGCCGGCGATGGACGCCCGCGAAGTAAACAGGATGACGGATCCCGCCCAACGCTCACGCAACTGCGCCACAGAAAGCTTCTGGGGCTGGCCAGCATGAGGATCGTGAATCAATACGCTAGTGTCATCGGCTCGCGCCAGGACGAAGAAGCCCCCTGCTCCATCCATGGCCATAGCCGGCAGAGGAAGCTTGGCCAAGCGTTCCATGCTCGCATGGACGTGTTTGGCTTTCAGCTTCAACGCCCGCGCGGCCAGCAAAATGTCCTGGGTGCCAAAAGGTTTTCCGCTTTCCTGGAATTCATGGGCGAGCTGAATCGGGTCTGCGGCCACGCCATGAAAGCGCGCCAGGACCACCAGGCACGCCAAGCCGCTATCAATAGGCGCTCCGGCCTCGACTGTTTCCGTCACTGTCCATCCCCCTTACGTACCGCTTTTTTTCCAAAACAGCCCTCCTTGATTGCCAAGGAGGGCTTATGTACCAAACGGGCGTCAATGCGCCTGCGCGGCCAATGCAATCGCGTACGCTTCCGATGCCGTAGATGCCAAACCACTCTCCGCCGAAGCTTGTGGACTGAAGCTCGCCATCGCCTCCACCAACTGCGCATGCGCCAGATCGGCCGAACCAAAGGCAGATGGCCCTCTTGATGCATGCGCGGTAGCTGATTGAGCATTCGACGACAGCGCCGCCATCGTGCGATCCAGCGAGCTCAACGACCACAGAGTGCCATCCTGCAGTTGGATTCGCTCGCCCTTGCTCTTTTCCTGCCCGTTCAGCGTCTGCACGCTGCCCTGGGCACTCAGCGCCTTGATCATGTCATTGGCTGCAGAGGCAGTGCGGCTAAGCCAGAGCCCCTTGCTGGACGAAGCCGGCGCCTGCCCCCAATTTCTCCCCGCGTCTCGCGGGGCTGTGCCGGGCTGCTGCGAGGCCCCCTTCGCGCCAAGCGTTTCCCATGAGTTGGCATCATTGGGATCGCCCTCCACCGGATCGTTCGGTGCGCCAGCATCCACGTGACTGTCGGAATCCCAGAGAACTAAAGCGGTGTTGTTAAGAGCAAGACCATTGAGTCCAGTACTCGGCGTTGGCTGGCCTGAAGCTGGCGAGACATAAGGTGCCGCAGCACCATTGCTGGAGCTGGACTGGAGATTCCCGTCCGCTCCGTCGGCACTGGAGTTCGGAATCACTGAAGGCAAACCCGCATGAGCCTCCGCTTCCTTCTTGCCGTGGATCGAAGCAACGTTGCCGATGGAACCGCTGGTCTGCGACACCATCTTTGGCGTGCCACTGGACACTACTGCCTTTGCAGGATGCGCCGATTTCGAAGTGACCGAGTCGGAGGACAGCGTCTTGCTGCTCTGAACCTTTGCTGCGGCTTGCGGAATTTCAGAATTTGCGAGTGACTCTTCGTTATTCGAAGAGTCAGAGCTCAATTGCTGATTGATCTGCGCCATGGTGACCGACGAGCCATCCGCAAAGGCCAGCTCACTGATGTCACTACTGATCGGCGTACCGTTGACGAAGTGATTGGCCACCGTGATCGTGCCGGTACCGCCATTAGCTTCGGCCACGGTGATAATCAGATTCGACCCGCTTTGCGTATAGCTCAATTGCGAAGCATCAATACCCGCCAGGAATTGGATCGTATTAGTTCCCTGTTCCGAAGCAGCGACATTGATCGTCGTCAAACCGAAATCTTCGCCGAATTCGTACGTTTCCGTTCCCGTACCGCCCTGCATCACATTGATATACGTGCCAGCTACCAACGTGTCCATATCACTGCCACCGATCAGCGTCGTATAACCCGTACCGCCCACCAGGGTATCCGCACCGTTGTCGCTGTTGAGCGTGTCACTCCCTGTGCCCCCTACCAACGATTCATTGCCTGTGGAGGCGTACAGATTTTCGCTAAACGGCAGCGTTGTATACGGCACCCACGTCGAACCATCTGCGAACGTTATCTTTGAAAGTTCGCTATAGGAATATTGCGACCACCCACTGAAGTCGATGCTATGACCGGTCAGCGTATCAGTCAGAACGAGATCGTTTCCCTGCAACTGCGCGTCAATATCTTGCGAAAGGATGCCTGCACCAAAATTCAGAGTGCTCTTGTTACTAGGGTTCGTAGCGATACCCGTTACAGTTGCGTCACCAAAATCCGCATCAACCGTATATGTCTCGTCACCGATACCCGAGTTGATTTGCGATGAACCTGTGCCAAGCGTGAGATCCTCGCCCATGCCAAGGTTGTAGGTGTCATCACCCGTTCCTCCGATTACCGTCACGTTTGACTGGGAAAACCCCACGATCTCGCCTCCGGCACCGTCAGAGACGCTAGCGGGTGTCCATAACGCTCCGTCATAGATTTCCGTGCCATCTGGCGTTAGTTGGAATGCGCGCCCTTGCGCAGTAATAAGATCTGCATTGACACTGGATAGTGACAAATTCTCTCCGTCGGCGAACGTCAAACCTTGAATATTGTCAGTCGGTTGGCCGATGGCGCTGAAATAATTATCGACCTGGACCAGTTCGAATTGTGAGTCGATCGTGATGCCTACCTCGAGCGCGGTACCGTTCTGCTGAAACACCAGGTCCGAGGGAGTGATGTCACCATTGAAGGCCAGAACATTGACTCCGTTCTCCGTGGCATTTGGCTGGATAAGCGTTTGACCGAGGCCGCCGTAAACGCTATCGGTAAATGGCGTATGCCCACCTGGATTGATTTCATAGGTTTCCGTGCCTGTGCCGCCGTCCATCTCGGTGTAGCCGACACTAGCCACCATTAGGTCGGTACCCGTTCCACCGATCAAGGTATTGGGCCCGCCGACGGCATTGACGACCAAGGTGTCGTTGCCGTTGTCGCTAGCCAATGTACTGTTGTAACCAGCGAACTGAAGGGTGCCCGTCGAACCCGTTGCAAACTCGGTGAACTGTTGATTGATCTGGGCAGAGGTAACGGTCGAGCCATCTGCAAAGTTCAGGCTGCTGATGCCGTTGGCGTCCACAAAATAATTAGCCAGTACAAGCGTATCGCTTTGCCCGCTGGCCTGCGACACCGTAATGACCAAGTTGGCGCCCTGTTGGGCATAGCTCAGCTGGGACGGATCAATGCCCGCGGCAAACTGGATCGTGTTGGTGCCGTCTTCCACTGCCGAGGTTTCAAGAACCGTGTTTCCAAAACCTGGTGCAAACGCATAGGTTTCTGTTCCTGAGCCTCCTTCCATCTGGTTGGACCCAGTTCCCGCCACCATCAGGTCTGTGCCACTTCCGCCAATCAAGGTGGTGGCGCCGGTGCCGCCCACCAAAGTATCGGTGCCGTTGTCGCTGTTGAGTGTGTCGTTCCCAGCCGTACCGGTCAGGGATTCATTGTTGACTGAGGCGTGTAGATTTTCATCGAACGGCGCGGAGGGGGAATCCCAGTTCACCCACCATATCGAGGAATCCGCAAAGTCTATCGTCGAAAGCTCACTGTCGGTGTTGCTGTACCAGCCGCTAAAGTCAATGCTGTGGCCGCTCACCGTATCGGTCAGCACCAGATCGTTGCCTTGTTGTTGTACGTCAATATCCTTAGGCAAGATGCCGGCACCAAAGGTCAGAGAGCTTCGGTAGCTGGGACTGGTCACGCTGCCAATAATGGTGGCACTACCGAAGCCCTCATTGGCTTCGTAGTAATTCTCTGTGTTGCCGGCATTGATCTGCGCATTGCCCGTGCCTAGCAGAATGGTGTTGTAGCCAGCACTACCTGAGGTGTTTGAGATATTGACGGTATCAGTGCCGCTTCCCAGCGTAAGGGTGTCATCCTCGCCAAGGTTGAACACGTCGTTGCCTGAACCGGCAACGGTCGATGAACTATCCGGCACCGCAATGGTGTCTGCCGCCGACTCGCTTAGGATTTGGTTGATCTGCGCCATCGACACCGTAGTGCCATCGCCGAAGATGATTTGGCCGATATCGTTGACTGGCTGCCCATTCACGTAATGATTGGGCAGTGTGATCGAACTTGGCTGGCCATCCGCACCGGTTGAACCGGTCACCGTTATCGTCACGTTGGTGCCATCCGACGAGAACGTTACATCCGAACTGGTGATATCGCCGAGGAATTGGATGGTGTTGCTGGCACTGGCAGTATTGGCTTCGATGGTGTCCTGACCAAAGCCGGTACCGAATGCATAGGTTTCGTTACCGCTGCCCCCAACAAGTAGCTGGTTGCCGGTGCCGGCCTCCAGCAGATCGCTGTTTGCAGTACCGGTCAGCGTCTCGTTGCCGCTGTTACCGATTATCGTGTCTGAGACACTGCTTGACCCATCGGCGCTGTACACATAGGTTGAATCCGAGATCACTCCGTTGGCGCTTGTCACATCTGCAGTCAGCACTTGGCCCTTCGCGTTGTAGGTATACGCGTCCGTCGACCCATCGGGGTTCGTGTCCAGCTCGCTTACCAGCTGATTGGCGGCGTTGAACCCCAGGACCGACGTGGTCGAAGCACCTCCCCACGGCGTTGACACCTCCGTGTCGATATACGAGCCGTCGGCGTTATAGACGTAGGTGTCCGTGACCTCAAACCCATCTGCGTACACATAGGCGTCAGCCGTGTAGTTGCCACTCGAATCGACGGTATATGCGTAGTAAGTCTGCTGCTGGGACGGCGTAAAGCTATAGCTCGTCACCGAACCGTCGGGATTGCTGATACTGTCGCTCGTACCTGTGACTGCACTATCAGACAGAAGCTGGGCGAGTGTGAGAGTCGTCCCATCAGAGAACTTGAACGATTGGATCGGTAGAGATTGAACCGGATTTAGTGGGTTGAATCCTTCGATACTTACTGAATCCCCTGCCCCGCCCGTCGAGATCACGAGTGCGCCATCGCTCGCAATGCTCAAGGTGAGGGATGAAGGTGTGATCCCGACACCAAACTCGAGCACGTTCGCGCTCGTTGAATTCGTAGCGACCGATTCAGAGATGATCTCGGCACTGCCGCCTGGGTTGTACTGGAAGGTGTCCTGTCCTGAATTGCCAGCGAGCGTATCTCCTGCGTATCCCCCCACCAAGGTCTCTGGACCAATGGATCCACCGACTATCTCCTGGTCTGCTCCCGTCGCTTCATAAATCGAAGCCCCGACGTTAAAGGACGTCGCATTGCCCCATGTCACGCCGTCGAATGCCGACACCTGAATGCTATCAATGCCAGCCGCTCCCGCTACGTACGTAAGCTCCTGCAGCTGACCCGCGCTGACGTCGAATGCTTGTCCAGGCGTTTGCACAACCCCGTTCAACTCGAAGTAGCCACCATTCGTTCCAGTGTTCGAGATTTGATACCAGGTGATCGGCAGTCCGCTGCTATCAGAGCCGCTGAAGAGGCTCCCACCTTGCACGATGGTTCCCGCCGAGACGTGACTAATCCCGAGCGTGACCTCTGGATTGAAATCACTGATGGATACTGGAGCTCCCGCCATGGCGATGAGCTGGCTTCGGCTGAGCACTTCACCATCGGAGAATTCGAAACGGTCGATGCCGTCTTCATCACCATTCGATGGCGCTGGATACAGTGCTGCGTCATTAAAGCCGAATGGCAGGAGTACGCTCGAATTACCATAGGTAATCTGAAGTTCCTCACCCGTAGACAACAACCCAGGCTCCATGGTGGATGGGACCGGCACGTCGGTGATGAGCCGATACTGCAGATCCTGCGGCGTGATCCCGTTTGGCATTACCAATGTACTTTGAGGAAGGGGCGCTCCACCGTAGTACGCGCCCTGGATATAGATGTCTTCCGTGGATGCACCTTCAAGAGACACGTACACCGTGCTGCCCATGGCGGCGAGAATTTGGTCGAATCCCGAGCCGGCCGCGATGACGTCGGCACCACCGGAACCCACGATCGAATCATTGCCGCTGCCCGCCTCGATGAAGGCACCCAATGGCAGCGCACCATTCGACGGATAGTATTCGGGCTGAGTCGGTCCCCCAGCGACGTTACTCATACCGAGATTAACGGACACATTGCCATTACCGGTATCGACCGTGCCGACGAAACCGGTATCCGACGTGCTCGTGCTAACGCCATGTCCATTGTAGTTATAGCTGCTGCTTCCTGCGCCTGCGGTAATGACATCATTCCCACCATCACCCGTGACGTTGTACACCGTGAAGCCTTGGGTTTCCTGGTAAGTATCCGTATAGACCGGAACCGTCTCCACGGTGGTCGCGGTCCCAGTTTGCACGTTCTCGGTCGTAGGCAGCTGAGTGACTTCGAACCCTTGGCCCCCGGCATCGGTTGTCGCCTGAATGCTAAGGCCATAGGGGTTGCCTACCCCGGACTCGTTGTCCATGGTCTCGATTTGGAGCGAAGTCAACGAGGAGTCAGGAATGAACTCTTCCCAGCCTGGGATCGTGACTTCCCCATACGTCGGCGTCGTCACCGCATAGGTGGTCGACCCAGTCTGCGTGACAGTGAACGTTGTTTGCTCGTTATCCGAGTTTCCGAGATTGGCTGCTCCGCTCTGAGCCGTTACGTTCTGCGTGGTGATTCCGTTGAACTGATATTCGTTTCCTGGCCCTTGGGCGAACGATGCAGATGGCTTCGACAGGCCACCGCCCTGTTGACCGGCCTGATTCAGCGTAGCCGTGAGATTGGCTTCGAATTCCTGCTGGAGATCGGCGACCTCCTGCGTGTAATTGGAAGGAGGCTGGCTTTGAGACGAACCGATCAATACGGCCAACGGCTCCGCGGCACCCGCGCTGTCGGCGACCATCCACAGCTTGCCGCTTGAGTTTGTACCGTAGAACCCTTTTATGATCGCGGTGGTACCACCCGTGGTGGACTGCAGGATCATGTCTCCGTTGGTACCTTGCTCTGCGGTGAAATCCGTGAGCGTCATACCGACAGGAAGCTCGATCAGCTCCGTGGCGCTTGCGCTACCCGGATAGTACGTGACGGTACTTCCCGCGGTGAGTACGATCGAATCGGCTTGCGCCCCGCCGTACATGACCGTATTTCCCGTGCCGGCAACGAGTGTGTCATAGCCCGCGCCACCAACCAGCGTGTCGTCGCCCAGGCCCCCGACGAGCACATCGGCGGTCCCGAAGCCGTCGAGCTGCTGATTGCCACTGCCTCCGGCCACAGTGTCTTCATTGCCGGCACCGACTAGCGTTTCGCTCCCGGACCCACCAATAAGACTGGCTTCATTCCCCGAAGCCAGCAGGGATTCGATGCCGATTCCTGCCGTGAGCGTGTCGGACGCACCGGTGGCAAGGATCGTGTCGTTTCCGGAGCCACTCAAAGAAACGGCTGGCGAGGTGTTGATGAATGCGTCACCGCTTGCACCAACAATCGAACCGGGCATGACATTCGCACTCGCAAGCAGTTCCGCCAACGTGAGTTGTGTACCATCGGCGAACGCAAACTGATCAATATTTCCCGCAAGGCCGCCCTGGATGGTGGCGCTGCTGCTTCCATCCCGAATCAGTAGCGCTGGATTACCCGTGGAATCGGTGGTCAACCCCAAAGTGAGATCGGCAGCACTAATTCCGGCTCCGAACTGGATCATGCCAGTCCCTGCTCCCGGCTGGATCTCCGCTTGCCCGAATCCAGAATTCAAGACGTAGGTCGTAATCCCTACGTCGCCTTTCAGCACATCACTGCCGGAGCCTGCCACCAGGACGTCGTCGCCCGAACCCCCAACCAACGTGTCGCTGCCCGTCCCCGCAATCAGAGTGTCGTTGCCTGAGTTCGCCTCAAGCAGATTGGACAAGTCGGTGTTACCCATACCTGTCACGTTCGAAGAACCTTCCAGGACCAGGGTGTTGACGTTGGCCGACAACGCATAGCTAACCGACGATTCAATCGTATCGTTTGTCGTGACGGAGTTCGCTTGCACGACGTCGGCGGTGTTGTTGACCACAAACGTATCGCCACCGCCGCTTCCATCGATGAGCGTATCGATGCCAGTGCCAGCGATCAGCGTGTCGTTCGTGCCCTCAGCAGTCAGCAAATCCTGCCCGGAACCGCCAGTCAGGAGATCGTTCGCCCCTGTCGCCTCAAGCACCTGATCACCGGTGCCGCCTGTAACCGAATCGTCGCGCCCACCCGCTGTAAGGCTGTCCGCACCCGAACCGCCAGTGACCTGCGCAGAGCCACCACCGACGAATACCGTCGATCCCTCATCATTCGTCTGCGATACGTTGATCGTGTCGTTGCTACCCCACGCCGAGATCGTATCGGCCGCCGCCGCGTTCGTACTGAGTGTCGTACTGTCGTCCACGTTGAACGCCATGACGCCGGATGCACCCTGAAGCGTCTGATCGCTCCCATCACCAACCCCACCTGCATCAAGGAGCTGGTCGAGGCTGTACGTGGAGCCATCAGCGAAAGCGACGCTTCCCACTGCCCCGGTGAGGCCGCCGAATACATCGATCGCCCCGCCATCGTCGATCTCCAGCGCCATTTGTCCGTCTGTGGTCTGAACCGCCGTCACCGAGAGATCGGTATCCGCAATGCCGGTGCCAAACGTGAGACTTGCCGTGCCGCCCGACTGGGCGATGGCATCATCCGAGAACCCAGAGTTGAAGATATAGGTCTCATTGCCTGAAGTGGCAAAAAAGTTATCCGCCCCCGATCCTGCTGTAAGCGTGTCTGCCCCGCTACCGATAAGGCTCTCATCACCACTGCCGGCAAAGAGCTGATCCGCACCACCGGCGGTGTCCTCCAAAACGTCAGCACCTGCACCACCATATAGCGTTTCCGTACCGCTACCTGCAATGACTGTGGTGGGGTTGCTGTCATCGCCACCGTCTCCGGCGTACAGCACATCGGTGCCGCTGCCGCCTTCGATAGCATCCACGCCGAGACCGCCGTATATGGTCGTGTCTCCGGCCCCCGCCACGACAGTTGTGGATGCAGTCGACGTACCGCCATCACCCGCATAAATGACCGTCGAGCCGTTACCACCCTGGATGGCATCCACACCGAGACCACCGTAAATGGTTGTACTTCCAGCGCCGCCCAGTACAGTCGTCGGTGCAGTCGACGTTCCGCCATCACCCGCATACAGCACGTCGGTCCCACCACC
>NZ_BMJA01000003.1:0-15671 GCF_014642835.1 Dyella nitratireducens
GATGATCTGTTCCTCGGTAAAACGCTTCTTCACGTCCAATCTCCTTCCGTTGCGGGATTGGACTCCAAATCCTTGCGCTACTCAAAACCGGGGGGACGTCGCAATTGGAGTAGATGATTACCTGAGGGACGATTTCTTGTTGGTCGACAGTTGATTAAAAGAAACGAACTTTATTGAGATTGAGTTAGAGGAGGGGCAAATGTGATCAATTCGGCCCCCTCAAAACACCGATCGTGCTCGACGAACCAAACTGTTGAGAAGAAACAATTCCCTACAAGACCAACCACCAAGGACAAAACCTACAACCGCAAGAGCCAAGAGCAGGATGTCCCGGTCTGTCCACAGGGTCGGTGGTGCAATGAGCATGGCCATCCCAACGAAGGTCAGTAGACACGTTGCCATGATCATCAAGATACTTGCCTTTATCACATGCATCGATATGTCTCCTTTATCCGTCACTAAGACGTTGTCAACGCCTCGCCCCCTACCCCCACGCGAAGTTACCTGTCTATTGACTGGCGTTTGACATTGAACAAAGAAGTGCACGCGCCGGAGTGACCGGTAATTGGCCGATAAAGACAGGCTCAAGTCCGGGGGAGTTTCGTAGTACCTCACCGTCATTCCGGCGAAGGCCGGAATCCATGTAGAGTCTGGCCATGGACCGGCGATTACCTTGCACCGCGCACTGATATAGATGGATTCCGGCCTTCGCCGGAATGACGACAAGGCACGATTGAAGACTATGTTGAGAACAAGTTCCTCAACGAATCACTCTATTTGGGCGGCGTCAGCGCATCGAGCTTCCGTTCGCAAGACGCGATAAGTGCAGGATCAGCATCGTTTCGATGCAAGGCAATGAATTGCTGGAGCGCCTGCCGGTACTGCTCAAGAAAGACCTTATTATCCGGGCTAAATGCGAGCTCAGCTTCAGCCTTCGAGACAGCCTGAAAATCTTCATCCATCTTCAATTTCTTCCCGTATTCCGATTGATCACTGAGGATGACGGCATTACGGGGAAAGCCGGGGATGTATTTGACCACGAAGAGCTCACCTTCCGGCGGTATCAAGATCTCATTGCGGATCGGATAGATGCTGGCGGTCATGGTGTCAAACGCAAACGGTACGTCCTGCCCATCTGCCGTTTTCAGTACGGCATCGTAGTCCCAAATGTATTGGTCATTGAGCGTGGATGAGGTCTGTTCCGCATGGACGATAACCGCCGTTCCAATCACTCCGTTCGCGTTGAGAAACAGCGCATTGACGATGTGCCCGAGAAAGACATTCGCGATGGCCAGGAGCAACCCAATGACGGCCAACCCAGACCATATGGCCTTCTTTCGAAGAAAGGACAGGCCAATACCCATGACCGAGAAAGACAAGCTAATGACAAGGAGTGACCAAAGGGGATGTTGCGAGAGAAAGTATGAGATTGCAGAGAGGATTGGCATAACCGGAGACCGTTGATACCCATCGATGCCGTGGAAGATTTGATAAAAGGGGTGAGAAAGTCGAATACTGGCGCACCACGTTTGTAGTGCCGGCGCTCAGCTGAGCTCCTGGGCGAGTCCGATGAGTAGCCCTTCAGGCCCGCGAATGTAGCAAAGCCGATACGCGTCTTTATAACGCACGACTTCGCCGACGAGCTGCGCGCCACGCTTGAGGAGCTTCTCGAGCGTCTCGTCGATATCGTCCACGGCGAACATCACGCGTAGATAGCCCAGGGCATTCACCGGGGCGTTCCGGTGATCCGCGACGGTGGGCGGCGTGAGAAAGCGGGAGAGCTCGAGCCGGCTGTGACCATCGGGGGTACGCATCATGGCAATCTCGACGCATTGATCGCCCAATCCGGTGACGCGTCCGGCCCACTCTCCTTCGATCGTGGCCCGCCCTTCGAGCTCGAGGCCGAGCTCGCGAAAGAAATCAATCGCCGCTGCGATGTCAGCGACGACGATTCCTACATTGTCCATCCGTTTAAGCCCCATGTTTCGAATCTATAAGATGTTGTCTGTTCTGACAACGGAGCGCGGGGCACTCACGAATGGATTCGTCGATGATCTTCAATTCAGGCAAGACAGCTAGCGCAGGGTGAGATAAGCACCCAACTCACCCCTTCTTCGGCGTATACGACGAGCACCAACCTTTCGCGTTGACGGCCTTGCCCGGGAATAGCTGGCAAGTGCCATAACCCGCATCGGGGCCGTGATAGAACTGGCAATTGGCGCAAATGCTCCCCGCCTTATACAGCGCATGCTTGGATGAAGTCGCATCGTCGACGTAATTCATCACCTTGGCGGTAGGGTCTGCATCGGTGAGATGAGGCAGTTCGCCGGCTCGCGCGAATAGGGACACCCCACCAGCGCAGGCGCTGCCCATGCTGACCACCATGAGCTGCAGGAAGCGGCGGCGCGATTCGGTTGGTTCTTTAGACTGTGACATGGTCGCTCCTTGTGCGAATGGCTCGGTGATCAATCTAGCCACCGACCGCACCATTCGTTTGATTCAGATCAAACGGAACATTCTCCATGTGCGCAAACTTTCCCCCAGCTCCGGTTGGAGCTTCAACACAACGGTCAATAGCGAAGGGGAAAGAACATGGCTGGTGAAACGGCATGCGTGCGCATACGGAAAAAACGCCTCCCCTATGACTCTTTGACCTTTGTCTTGGGTTTCCTGGTACTGCTGCTCTCCCCTATCACCGGCCATGCCGTGCCGGCATTCGCACGCCAGACGCACCAGCCATGCACGGCTTGCCATATCGGCGGGTTTGGGCCACAGCTCACGCCGTTCGGGCGCCAGTTCAAGCTGATGGGTTATACGCTCTCGGTGGGCAGCGACGCCAAGGTGCCGCTGTCGGCGATGGTGGTCGAAACGTATACGCATACCGCCAAGGCACAAACCTCACCGCCAGCGAACAACTTCAGCACCAATGACAATGTCGAGCTGCAGCAGGCATCCATCTTCGTCGCTGGTCGGCTCGCCGATAATCTTGGCATTCTTGCGCAGGGCACTTATTCGCAGAACGGTGGCCTGTTGGGATGGGATAACAGTGACTTGCGGTATGCAAGATCATTCAAGGTTGCGGGGCATCCGGCGATATGGGGTCTGTCGCTCAACAACAATCCCAGCGTCACGGATGTCTTCAATACGGCGCCAGCCTGGCAGTTTCCGTATATGTCATCAGACCTGGCACCAGGCGCGCCGGCTGCACCCATCTTGATGGGTGGTCTTGCCCAGCAAGTGGTAGGCCTGAACGCCTACACCCAGTTCAATAACGCGCTTTATCTGGAAACGGGCGCGTATCGCTCGCTGTCGCCGGCTTTTCTGCGTGACGTCAATGCTGATTTCACAGGACGCCTGGCCGGTGTTTCGCCTTACGCGCGCTTGGCATATACCTGGAACCTGCCCAATGGCAATGTGGAACTCGGCGGCTTCGTGTTCGAAACGGCGCGTGGGCAAGTGGGCGTCAGTGCACAGGGTAAGCCGGTTGCCATGGCTGGCCCCACCGATAAGTTTCATGATTACGGTGTCGATGCCAGTTACCAGCTTTTGAACGGCAGTAGTCACATTATTACGGTCAATGCGCTGTATTTGACCGAGCAGCAAAGGCTGGATGCCACCTACCCGTCGGGTGGTTCCTCCAATCTGCACGACAACCTGCATGCCCTCAACGCCAATGCAAGCTATTGGTACAAGAACACTTGGGGCGTCACCCTGGGGGCGTTTGCCAACGATGGCAGCAAGGATGTGATCCTCTACGGCAATAACGGTAGCCCCAATACCCATGGCGGCATCGTCGAATTGAACTGGAATCCATTCGGCCAGGCCGATTCCTGGGCGCAGCCATACGTCAATGTGCGCTTTGGCCTGCAGTACACCTGGTATACCCGCTTCAACGGGCTGGTCTACAACGTGGATGGCGCAGGGCGGCGCGCGTCGGATAACAACACGCTTTATTTCTACACGTGGTTGGCGTTCTGAGTGGCTTGCGACCGAATCACTCCCTCGGATTCAGGGTGGCCTGACCTCCATGGCATCTCAGGCCGGCCATTGCCGAGTCTTGACGGGATCGGCCAGCCATCATCGACGGCGGCAGAAAGCGCTAAGGATGCTTCGGTGCGCTGCCGGCGGAACACCAGATGGTTTTCCAGGACTGGACGTTACCTTGCTGCACGTGGATCTGCGCCGCCTTGCCGGCGCTGACGCGGTACTCCGCCATCTGATGGGCATGTGCGATGGCGGAGGCCCGATCTTCGTGCACGGCCAGGCAATGGGACGTCGGCCGCGCGCAAATCAGCCACTGGTCCCGTTCGATCGATGCGTAGCGGAACATAACAATATAAAAATCAACCGCCTCATCAATCGGCGCCATAGGACAAACCTTCACCAGCACAACATCGAAGTGTTCGCACCGACCAGGCGCGATCTTGATTTGGGTCAATAAGGCACAGGAAAACATTACACCGGCTGCCCGCACAGGGACGCCGAAAACGACCATCGGCTTGATGCACATCAAGCCCCTCTTCTCCTCGCGGCGTAGAAATACCAACAGATTCAGCCGCGGAACACTTCCCATGCAAAGTCCACTCTCGCCCGAACAACTGCAGCGGATGGATGCGTACTGGCGCGCATCCAATTACCTGTCGGTCGGCCAGATTTACCTGCGTAACAATCCCTTGCTGGAAAAGCCGTTGGAGCGTGCGCACATCAAGCCGCGCCTGCTGGGGCATTGGGGCACCAGCCCCGGCCTGAACATGCTGTACGTGCATCTCAATCGGTTGATCAAACAGCACGACCTCAACATGCTGTTCATGACGGGTCCCGGCCATGGCGGTCCCGCGTTGATCGCACAGACCTATCTGGAAGGTTCGTACACCGAGCGCTATCCGGCGATTGAGCGCAATCGCCATGGCATGGAACGTCTATTCCGGCAATTCTCGTGGCCATACGGCGTGCCTAGCCACGTCGCCCCGGAAACACCCGGATCCATTCACGAAGGCGGCGAGCTGGGCTACTCGCTGGCACATGCATACGGTGCGGTCTTCGATAATCCCGACCTCATCGTAGCCTGCGTGGTCGGTGACGGTGAAGCAGAAACCGGTGCACTGGCCACCAGCTGGCATTCCAACAAGTTCCTCAACCCGGCGCGCGATGGCGTGGTGTTGCCGATCCTGCATTTGAACGGCTTCAAGATCGCCAACCCTACCCTGCTCTCGCGTATCAGCCGGGAAGAACTGATCGACCTGTTCCATGGCTACGGTTACGAACCATGGTTTGTCAAAGGCAACGATCCTTCGATCGTGCACCAGCTTCTTGCTGCAGCGCTCGACGGCATTCTCGCCAGCATTCGTGCCATCCAGCATGCGGCGCGCGAAGGCAAAGACACCACGCGGCCGCGTTGGCCAATGCTGATATTCCAGACACCCAAAGGCTGGACCGGGCCGAGACACGTCGACGGCGTGCAAGTGGAAGGCACGTGGCGTGCACATCAGGTACCGCTGGCGCAGTTCGACAAACCCGAACACGTGGCGCAGCTCGAAGCCTGGATGAAAAGCTACAAGCCCGAGCAGCTGTTCGACGAAAACGGCCAGTTCCGCGACGAATTCGCCGCACTGGCTCCTACCGGCCATCGCCGCATGGGCTCCAACCCGCATGCGAATGGCGGCGAGCTGTTGAAGCCGCTGGTCATGCCGCATTTTCGCGATCATGCCGTGGCCGTATTACAGCCAGGGGCGGTGGAAGCAGAAGCCACGCGCGTGCTGGGCACGTTCCTGCGTGAGGTGATGCGGCTCAATCTGGATCAACAGAATTTCCGGCTGTTCGGTCCGGACGAAACAGCCTCCAATCGCCTGGAGGCAGTCTATGACGTATCCGGCAAAACCTGGTTGGCCGGCATCGAGGCCAACGATGACCACCTGAGCGTCGATGGTCGCGTGATGGAAGTGCTTAGCGAACATCTGTGCGAAGGCTGGCTGGAGGGCTATCTGCTCAGCGGCCGGCATGGTTTCTTCTCATGCTATGAAGCCTTCATCCACATCGTCGACTCGATGTTCAACCAGCATGCGAAATGGCTGAAAGTAAGCCGTCACATCCCCTGGCGTGCGCCGGTCGCGTCGCTCAATTACCTGCTTACTTCGCACGTGTGGCGACAGGACCACAACGGTTTCTCACATCAGGATCCTGGCTTCATCGATATCGTGGCGAACAAGAAAGCGGAGGTGGTGCGTATTTATCTGCCACCGGATGCCAATTGCCTGCTCTCGGTGGCGGATCACTGCCTGCGCAGCCGTCACTACGTCAACCTGATCGTCGCGGGCAAGCAGCCGTCGTGGCAATGGCTGGATATCGAGGCCGCCGCCCGGCATTGCGAGGCCGGTGCCGGCATCTGGGAATGGGCCAGCAACGATGATGGCGATCCGGATGTGGTGATGGCCTGCGCGGGTGATGTGCCGACGGTTGAATGCCTGGCCGCCGTAACGCTGCTGCGCGGCTACCTGCCTGACATCCGCATTCGCGTCGTGAACGTCGTGGATCTGATGGTGCTGCAACCACAGTCCGAGCATCCGCACGGTTTGTCCGATCGCGATTTCAACGCGACATTCACCTCAGGCAAGCCAGTGATTTTCGCCTTCCATGGTTACCCATCGTTGATTCACAAGCTGACCTATCGCCGCAGTGGTTCCGATCGCATCCACGTACGCGGCTACAAGGACGAAGGCACGACGACCACGCCGTTCGACATGGTGGTGCTCAACAACCTGGATCGCTATCAACTGGCACTCGACGCCATCATGCGTATTCCGCGATTCAACAAGCATGTCGGCCATGCCATCGAGCGCTACTGGTCGATCATGGAACGGCACAAGCTGTATATCAGCGAACATGGCGAGGACATGCCGGAGGTGCAGTCCTGGCGTTGGCCTGCGCACGGCCAGGCCGGCAAGCAGGCTATTCGCATTTAATGGATATTCCGCAAGCATGGCCGATCAACTCTGCTTGATGATCTGAACAAAATCGGCAAGCCAGCCAGGGTCTATTAAATTACCGGGCTGTCATTCCGGCGGGGTAAAAGTGCTGAGTATTGATCGCGAAAAAGTCCATCCTTGAACAGCTCGAAAAACGTGGGGATACCTCAATACCTCAGGATCAGGGGGCGTTATGAACCGTCAAGCACGTGCGCCATTGAAAGCGCGCCTTGTGGCGCTAAACCGTGCGCCATCGAGTTGACATGGCTCAAGACGGCCGTCGTTCGGCCCGGGCACGATCCAGGCACCGGTTTTCTCGATGCCGGCCTGGAGGCCACATGTTCAAGCGCATACTACTTCCGACCGATGGTTCGGAACTGTCATTGAAAGCGATTCGGCTAGGCCTGAACCTGGCCAAGACCTGCAACGCCAGCGTCGTGGCGCTACACGCGGTGCCACCGGTGCAAAGCCTCGCCTACATGGCCGAGATCGTGGCGGACATAGGGTTCGATTACGCCAAGGAAGCCACCCGCTTTGCCGACCGCCATCTGGAAGATATTCGCACCATGGCCGAGCAAGCCGGGGTGCCGTTCGAGCGCCTGCTGTTGTTCGGTTCCCAGCCTTACCAGGCGATTGTGCAGACTGCCACGGACCATCATTGCGATTTGATCGTGATGGCAGCCCATAGCTGGGAAGGGCTCGCGCGTTTGTTGATGGGCAGTGAAACGCATAAGGTGATTTTGAAGTCGCAGGTGCCGGTATTGGTTTGTCACTGAATACCGGCCAGGAGTTCAGGTCAATGTTGTTTCAGAGCGAACCGTCATTCCGGCGAAGGCCCGTTGCTGTCCGGGGAAAATTTTGCTTGTTCTAGCGACATTGCTAAAAGGCTCGTCGTCCCGGCGAAAGCCGGGACCCAGCGACTTGCAGATCGTCAAAGACACTGGGCCCCGGCGTTCGCCGGGGCGACGAATCGCTAGCGTTGAATTGACTGGCAAAAATACAGGCTTCGGTTGAGTTGCAGATGCCTGTCTGGAGCGCGGCAAATTTTCCCCGGACAGCAATGGGCGAAGGCCGGAATCCACGCTTCGTACTGGCGATGGATTCCGGCCTTCGCCGGAATGACCATCGGCTTCGAAACAAACTTCATGCAAACCCAGGACTTCTCCCACATAACGGACAAGAAACGTGGGGATATCAGGGTATCAACCCAACCTACGCTGACGCTGTGTGCACCGAGGTGACATCAGCGCTCTTTTCATCCTGATTCGCCGGCAGCCTATACGGACACGTCATCGCACTCAGCATGGCTTCCGAAAATACCCCACACGCGTTGAGACAGGCATCCGTCCACCACAGCGCAGGTGCCGTAAACCAGCCCCATAAAGCAAATGGCGCAAACGGCGTCTCGGAAGCAAACGCTTCGAACGGGGCGAAGCGGGTATCGAAATCGTAAGGCGACATACTCATGATGCCCTCCTGTTCAAGCCAATGATGGGAACTCCACGTGTTGCGGTGACAATTCCCGTATGAGCTGTGCCGTATGCGCCGCGATCATCGCCTCTTCATCGGTGGCAATGACTAGCACGCGTACGGCGCTGCGCGTTGTGCTGATAAGCGTTTCGTGCCGATCGTTCGCCACCTCGTCGTACTCCACGCCAAGCCAGGCCAGTGCCTGGCACACGTCGGAACGGATGGGTGCGGCGTGCTCACCGATGCCAGCGGAAAACACCAGCGCATCCAGGCCACCCAGCGCGGCAGTCAAGGCGCCGACTTCTTTCACGATGCGATAGACGAACAGATCGATCGCTTCCCGGGCGCGCAGATCCCGGCTTTCCAGCAGCGTGCGCATGTCGTTGCTGATACCGGAAACACCAAGCAGTCCGCAGTCGTGGTACAGCATGTGCTCGACCGCAGCCGCATCGAGTCCGCCCACTTGCTGCAGATACAGCACGGCACCGGCATCGATGCTGCCGCAACGTGTGCCCATCATCAGGCCATCCAGTGCGGTAAAGCTCATGGTGGTATCGATGCTGCGCCCATGGCGCATCGCACACAGGCTGGCGCCGTTGCCTAGGTGCGCCATGATGACGCGCCCTTGCGCCAGCGTTGGCGCCAACGCGCGCAAACGCCCTGCCAGGTATTCATAGGAGATGCCATGGAATCCGTAGCGGCGCATGCCCGCGTCGGTATGGATCTTTGGCAACGGCAACCGCTCTGCCACGGCCGGCATGCCACGATGGAATGCCGTATCGAAACAGGCCACTTGCAACAGATCAGGGCGCAGCTTGCTCACCGCTTTGACGGCGGCGAGATGATGCGGCTGGTGAAGCGGCGCCAGCGGCACCAGCTTTTCCAACTCCGTCAGCACGGCCTGGTCGATGCGCACGGGACGATGAAACGATGGCCCGCCATGCACGATGCGATGCCCGACGGCCACAAGCGCTTCCTGGCCGAGATGGGAAGTGATCCATGCCAGCAGCGTCTGCAGCAGCCGCTCATGAGAAGCCGCTGTATGGCGTTGCCATGTGTAGCTTTCCAGCACCGTCCCGTCCGGTGCACGTGCCGTGAAGCGCGGCGCTTCACCGATACCTTCGATGACACCATGCGAGATCAGTCGCTGCGCAGTGTTGCCCAGTTCGTATAGTGCAAACTTGATGCTCGAGGAACCCGTGTTGAGGGTGAGAATGGCCTTGGGCATGGTCAACTCTCCGCCATGGCTGCTACGACCGTGGAGCAACACTGTCACGGCTTGGACGGTGGCCCGTTGATACAGGTCAAGCAGCGCATGGATTTTCAGATTCGATGGCGAAAAGTCGATGAAATCCAGAATCATGCGCTGATTCCGCCGACCAGCGTATGCTTTATGAAATGGCGGTACCCCATTGAGAGAACGTCCGGATGGCCATCTCCTCGAGCCCAGCTTCGTCGGCAGGTCCACAAGCCCATGTGCTGGTGGTGGACGATGATCCCGATATTGCGCAGATTTTGAGCCGCTATTTCACGGCGCATGGGTTTCGCGTGAGCGTCGCGAGCGATGGCACCTGGTTGCGCCATATCATCGGCACCGAACCTGTCGACATCGTGATGCTCGATCTGGGTCTGCCGGGTGAAGACGGCCTGAGCCTTACGCGTTACCTGCGCGAACATTGGCAAGGACCGGTGATCATCGTCACTGGGCGCGGAGAATCCGTGGACCGCGTGGTCGGCCTTGAACTGGGGGCGGACGACTACGTCACCAAGCCGTTCGATCTGCGCGAGCTGCTGGCGCGCGTGCGCAGCGTATTGCGCCGTTCTTCACCGCCACCTGCGAAGCTGCCTGCCCCGCATGCCGAATCGCGGCGCTTTGTCTTCGACGGTTACGTATTGGATACGCAATCGCACGGCCTGTTGGGTCCTCAAGGCGAAAACATCGCGCTCACCACGGGTGAGTTCGCACTGCTGCAGGTGCTGGTGGAGCATGCCAACAAAGTGCTCAGCCGCGATCAGTTGATGACGCACGTGCATGGACGCGACGCCGGTCCTTATGACCGCTCGATCGACGTGCAGATCGGCCGGCTGCGCCGCAAGATCGAACGTGACCCAGCCAACCCGCAACGCATCAAGTCGATCCGCGGCGCCGGCTATCTGTTCTCCCCCAGCGTGCAGCGCCTGTAACCGCCATGTTCTCCAACCAAGCACCCGACGCCAGCCTGTTCCGCTCGCTGTTCGAAACCGCACCGGACGCCATGATCGTGGTGGACATGCGCGGCGTGATCGTGTTGGCCAATCCGCATGCCGAACGCCTGTTCGGCTATGACAGCGGCATGCTGGCTGGCCTGCCGGTCGAGGCATTGATGCCACCTGCCGTACGGCAGGCGCATATCGCACATCGCACCCATTACATGTCCACGCCGCGTGTGCGTCCCATGGGTGCCGGTTACGAACTGACCGGCGTTCGTGCGGATGGGCAGTCTTTTCCCGTGGAAATCGGGCTAAGCCCGGTCGCCTCTTCGTTCGGCACGCTGTATGCCGCATCGATCCGTGACATCTCCGAAACGCAGCGGGCGCGCCAGGCGCTGGAGCGGGCACGCTTCGACGAGGTGGTGGCGCAGATCAGCCGGCGCCTGCTGGAAGCCAGCAAGCATGACGCACAAGCCATCGGCGAAATCCCGGGCCTGATTGCCGCCACGCTCGACATTCCTGCCGCGGCCATCATGCTGATCGATCCGCACAACGCCGGCCTCCAGGTACCGGCTTCCATCGGCCTGCCCGAGGAAGTGCTGGCCGAGGTGCCGCGCAGCGCCGTCCTCAAGGCGATCGCGAGCAATGCAACGCAGGCAGTCGACGACCAAGCCGCAGCCATCGCCATCTTGCACAAGGCCTGCCCTGCCCTGGCCAACGACTTTACCGAGGCCGGGATGGTGTCATTGCCGGATCGGCGTGGACCGATGGGGCTGCTGCTGGCGCTCTCACATGAGCACGGCATCTTTGATCGGGATCGGCTGCAGTTCCTGCAATCCGTCGCCAATATCCTGGCCGCGTCCATTCAACGTGGGCGCAGCGAAGAACAACTGGCGCACTCGCAACGCCTGGATGCCCTGGGCCAACTCACCGGCGGCATAGCACATGATTTCAACAACCTGCTGACCGTGATTTCGGGCAATCTGCAACTGCTGGAAGCCGATGCACCGGAAGACCCCGCGACACGTGAGACCTTGGAAAGCGCATCACGCGCCGTGGAGCGAGGGGCCGCGCTAACGCGCAAGTTGCTTGCGTTCTCGCGGCGACAACATCTGCTGCCACGCGCCGTGCGCACGGTGCAGTTGCTGGCCGATCTCAGCGACATGCTGGGCCGCACACTCGGCGAGCGCATCATCGTCACCGCCGAATGTGCCAACGAGGTGCCGGCCGTGTATGCCGACCCGGGCGAGTTGGAAGCGGCACTGCTCAATCTGGCCTTGAACGCACGTGACGCCATGCCCCGTGGCGGACGCCTTTCTCTCTCCGCACGTCAGCACCATGTGGCCAACACCGATGCCGATGCCAGGCTGATACCCGGCACGTACGTGATGTTTACCGTGACGGATACAGGTGTAGGCATGCGGCCGGAGATCCTCGCGCATGTGCTCGAACCCTTCTTCACCACCAAAGGTCCCGGCAAAGGCAGCGGCCTTGGGCTGAGCATGGTGTACGGCTTCGTAAAGCAGTCCGGCGGCCACCTGAATATCGAAAGTCATCTCGGTCGCGGCACGCGCGTGGAGCTTTACCTGCCGGTAGCCACTGCAAACGCCCATGAGGAAACCTCGATACCTCCATCACGTGCGGGACACGAAACCGTCCTGGTCGTGGAGGACGAACCAGAAGTACGCCGGGTGGCCATGGCGTTTCTGCGCAAGCTCGGCTATGCACCGCTCGAAGCCGGCGACGTGGAAACGGCGCTTCGGTTGTTGTCGACACACCTCGGCATCGATCTGCTTTTTACAGACATTGTGCTGGGAGGCGACATGACCGGCTTCGAGCTGGCTGCGAAGGCGCGCGAGCAGCACCCCCGCCTGTCGGTATTGTTCACGTCCGGCTACGAGTACGCCTCACTGGATATCGACCCGCATGTATTCGGTACGCTTGAATTGCTACGCAAGCCGTATCGGCGCGAGCAACTTGACCAGGCGATTCGTCGTGTACTGGACCGGGAATCGGCTTGAGCGCCAGCGGTATGCTCAGCTCACCGCCATGCCCGATCCGGCGATGGTGCGCAAACCATCGACATCCAGCACACGAACCTCGCGACGCTGTACGGAAATCACGCTGAGGTCGTTGAGACGCGAGAGCGCGCGGCTGACCGTTTCGTGTTTCAACGCCAGGAAGCTGGCCATGTCGATCCGGCTCATGCGTAGAATGAAATGCTTCGCGCTGTAACCCATGTGCGCATAGCGGGCTGCTACATCAAGCAGGAAGGCAGCGACGCGACGCTCCGCGGCCAATGTACCCAGCATCAGCATCCACGAACGATCGCGGCGCACCTCGGCAGCCAGCGCATGGGTGATGCGGGCCTGAAGCTCAGGCAGTTGCAGGCAGGCGCGCAGCACGGCAGGGTAAGGCAATTCCCAGGCTTCGCTATCTTCCAATGCGATGACGTCGCAGGAGTAGTTCTTCAACCCGATGGATTCAGCGCCAATCAGGTCACCGCGCATGCGGAAACCCGTGACTTGTTCGCGCCCGTCATCGGCCAGCTCGCACGTCTTGTAGGAACCGGCGTGCACCAGATACAAGGCCTCGAAGGCTTGACCGGCACGGTAGACGCCCTGCCCGGCAGCATGCTTGCAGCGGCGCACCGGTACATGCCGGCGTAGCGCCTCGATGTCGAGCTGGCCACCATCGGCAAGGGTTAGCAGCGCATAAGGCTTTGCTGTCGGTGTGGCGTTAACGGCGGACGCTAGCGCGGTCATGATGCTTTCCCCGAAAAGCGCAGTCTCTATCGACTGCAGGGGCGACTCTAGGCGTGGTCTGTAACCGCGGAAGTTCCGTTGAGTAACGGTTTGTAACAGTCTGTAACAACAATCCTGTTGCTGATACCGGCCCGCACGGCTGGATCGTCATCGCGCAGGTTTGCAACATTGATCAGCAGCTCGAACATGGCACGTCACCGTGCATGCGATGGCGTGCGTCAAACATCGTCCACGTCGCGAAATGCCGCATTGATCCTGGTCAAGCGAAAGTTGATTTCGGCCGATTTTCATTCCAGTTGATTACCGTCAAGTCCTCCTTGCCGGCATCCGGCTAAACAGTACACACACTTCCTTGGGCGCCACTCAAAGCGAGGTATTCGCCATGTCTCCCACCATCACCCAAAAACCGTCGACCGCATCCCATGCCGAGGACTTTCCGGCCTTGAAGGGCAACCACTGGATCGAACCCTTGCGCGATGGAACCCGCGTGTTGATCCGCCCTTTATGCGAGAGCGATCGGGCACGTGAAGAAGAGTTCATTCGCCGTCTGTCACCGGAAGCAAAACGTTATCGCTTCCTTGGCAATTTCAAGGAACCCACCAAAGAGCTGATCGATCAACTGATGCATGTCGATGCCACCCACGACATGGCATTTGTCGCCCTCGCGCACGACGACGGCCATTTGCGCGAAGTCGGTATCAGCCGCTATGCAGCCACCACGGACGGCAAGCAATGCGAATGTGCTGTGACGGTGGCGGACGACTGGCGTAACCGCGGACTTGCCGTATTGCTGATGCAGCATCTGATCGGCATGGCGCGCGAAAACAAATTCACGCGCATGTTTTCGATCGATGACAACACCAATGAGCCGATGCGCGAGCTGGCCGCTTTTCTGGGTTTTGCATGCGAATCGAACCCGGGCGATCCAAGGACCGTGATTTATTCCATGGCGCTGTAATGACTGGGAGACATGCCATGCTTACCGAAGAATCCAAGCATGCGGTGACGCCGAAGACGTACGAAGCGCAACCGCCATCCCTGCATTATCGCGACGTACTTGCCTTGGCGACATCCACGGGTCCCTGGAGCCCGGCTTTGCTGGCGGCCATCGAGCTTGCTGCGCTGTGGCGCAGCAACGTAACTGGCTGTTACGTGCCAGGGCATCTGCGTGAACAGCGCGCCCATGAGTCCGAGGCTACGGTGATGAGCCTGCTCACCGACATCGACTACGACTGCGTCGAGGACGCTCACGCTTTCCAGGTTTTTGCTTGCAGCCATGGCGCGCGTTACGCATCGTGGATGGTGACCCGAATGGCCGTCGCCCCTACCCTGCGCAAATTGGGCGCGTGGCACGACGTGGCTGTGCTGGAGCGCGATATGGTCGACGAAACGCGCGTCTTCGATGTGCTTGGAGAGGCGATGCTCGGTTGCCGCATCCCTTGCTTGATACTGCCACCCCATTGGGACAAGGCACTCTCGTTCAAGCGTATCGTGATCGGATGGAATGGAAGCTTCGAAGCCACGCGGGCGCTGCACGGCGCGCTGCCACTGCTTAAGAACGCCGAGGAAGTCACCCTGATCAACGGTGAGATACGCACACCGTACGACAGCCAGGTCAGTGTGGCCGAGCCCGATCCCATCATCTATCTGATGCATCACGGTGTCGCCGCCAAGCCGCATTACATCCGCGTCCCGGCCGACGAGGCCGGCGAGGTTCTGCTGAAAAAAGCAAAGACGGAACACTCGGACCTGTTGGTCATGGGTGGTTACGGGCATTCGCGCATACGCGAACGCGTGCTCGGTGGCGCCACACGGCATGTCATGGCGCACGCCGATATTCCTGTGTTCATGCAGCATTGATCGGAGGGAGATGTCTCTGTTCGTCGTTCCGGCGAAAGTCTCTCATTTTGCTTACTGCTCGTTTTCCCCGTACAGCAGTGGGCGAAAGCCCGTCAGCATCTGAGGTATCCACACGCTTTAGGGTAGCCAAGATCTATTAAATTACCTCGGCGTCATTCCGGCGAAGGCCGGAATCCATGCTTCGCATTCACCATGGATTCCGGCCTTCGCCCATTACTGTCCGGGGAAAATTCGCGAAAGAAATGAGATGCGCTTGGTCGCCGATACGCTCGCGTGAATTCGCACGACAGGAGACTTAAAAAAGTTTGTTCAAGGCGACATCGACTAGCTAGCTGGAAACAGCTCCCTCCCCTGCGTGCAGGGGAGGGCTGGGGTGGGGTGATGCGAGCGAAGCTCGCTTCCAGCTACGCCGGAACAAGCGTCT
>NZ_BMJA01000003.1:15681-272378 GCF_014642835.1 Dyella nitratireducens
CATGGTGGAACCTCTCGCGAGGTTGCTTCACCCCACCCCAACCCTCCCCTACTACACGTAGGGGAGGGGACTGATCTGGCAAGCTGGAAGTTTCCCGGGACAGCAGTGGGCCTTCGCCGGAATGACGCCGAGGTAAAGACGATGACAGGCTAAGCAATCCCCACGGCGCCATCTTGATCGCGATCAACTCCACATGACGTATTCGGCGCGATCCATCTACTTGACGATCATCAATATGCGTGCGCCCACGCATTGCATCATGGCCTTCAGCGCACTCGATCCGGTGCGACACGTAAAACCCGCAGGAGGCTACGCCCATGTCCACCATCGCAGCCGAAACCATTTCGGGATCATGCAGCATCTCATCGAAGGCATTGTTCCGTCGCATCCTGCTGCCCATCGATGGGTCGGAACTGTCATATCGGGCCTTCACCATGGGGCTCGAACTGGCCAGCAACTTCGGCGCCGAAGCGGTCGTTATGCACGTCGTGCCGCCATTCAATGCCATTGCCTACATGACTGAATTCCTGGCCGCTACGGAACTGCGATACAGCCAGCACGCCGTGCAGAGCGCTTCGCGCTACCTGGACAAGGCCAAGGCGCTAGCCAAGGATGTGCAGGTGCAGTGTGAATACCATTTCATGTTTGGCGAGCACCCCCACGAAGCCATCTTGGGTGCTGCCGACGAACACCACTGCGATCTGATCGTGATGGCCACCCATGGCTGGCATGGCCTGAATCGCCTCGTGTTGGGCAGTGAAACGCAGAAAGTACTGGCACGCAGCCACGTGCCCGTGCTGGTGTGTCGATAGACAGTGATGCCATGCGTGAACCAGCTCGCGATCGACCTGTTCTTCGAAACATCGACTGCTTGCGGATGTGCCGCACTCACGCCATCGCGCACACATCAAGCCAGCAATCACCTACGTGACACACGCGCTGTATTTGTTACGCTCGGCCCGTCATCGGCGCCGTCTGTTTGCGGGTTACGCCGTTGACCCTTGCAGCAATGCAGTGAGAAAGCGCGGGCCGCATGGGGCGCAACCCATACGACCCGCTACCACAACCAACTAAGTGAGAGTTGATCATGGGTGTCATGGATCATACGGCACGCGCGTGCCCATCAAAACCCTTCTGGCTCATCAACGAGTCCCAGCTGCCACCAGACCCTGAACAGGCCAGGCGGTACATTCAGCTCATGAGTATCGCCGGCACGTCGCTGGCGATGTGCGTGATTCGAAATCTCTTGAGATGCGACCGGATCGCCCGCCGAACGAAGCTGGCCCATCGGCCCGCTGACGTCGACGCACGGCCACTCAGCCCAACGCAAGTGGAGGGCTTACGCGCCGCGCTGTACTTCCTGCGCTGTTATGGCGATGGGTTGCTGCAAGCGGAGCGGGATGGATAACTCGCTCGCGTACGCATGATCCCCTTCCGCGGCACACCCACTGGAGATCGGTGTGCCGCATCTGGAGCGAGAGCCGCGGAATCTGGTGCTCGGGCGGAAAGTAAGATCAATTGAATTAGAGCCACCCTGCCATCACATTGACGGTCATCCCACTGAGCCTGTGAGGTGCCTCATGAAAGCGCATCAATCGTCTGATCAAGGGACGAAACAGTACGCCGTGACGCACACGGACAGCGAATGGCGAAAACTTCTAACGCCCGAACAATACGCAGTATTACGAGGCCACGGGACCGAACGTCCCGGCAGCTGTGCCTTACTGTATGAAAAGCGCCCTGGCGCTTTCGTCTGCGCGGGCTGCGGCCAGCCGTTGTTTACATCGCACACGAAATTCGAAAGCGGTACGGGTTGGCCAAGTTTCGACACTCCGGTGGAAGGTGCCATCGAAACATCTGACGACGACAGCTTCAGCATGCATCGCACAGAGGTCCACTGCAGTCGCTGTGGCGGGCATTTGGGGCACGTCTTCCCCGATGGACCACCTCCGTCGGGCTTGCGCTACTGCATGAATGGCGTGGCGATGAACTTCGTATCAGATTGAAGCAAGGCCTGGTGTTTGTCCTCGATAACACGCTCTAATCACGCCACCTGGCGCGCAGAGAGCGACGACCCGATCTGCCACGGACCCAGAACACTTGCGACTAGGCTGCTGTCACTAGCAGTCCGCGCTGCACCGCCGGCCGTGCGAGTCCACGGTCGAGCCAAGTACGTACATGAAGAAAACGGTCGAAACCGACGAGTTCGCGAGCTTCGTAAAAGCCGATCAGGTTGCGCACCCAGCCGATCAATGAAATATCAGCAATGCTGTAATCCGTTCCCATCACCCAATCCCGGCCTGCAAGGCGGCCATCGAGAACACCGAGTAGGCGTGCTGATTCGATCGCATAGCGTTCCAGCGGTCGCTTGTCTTCATAAGCCTTGCCGGCAAATTTATTGAAGAAGCCAACCTGGCCGAACATCGGCCCGACGCCGCCCATCTGCCACATCACCCACTGGATCGTTTCATACCGTGTGTTGGGATCGGTGGAGAGGAATTGCCCCGTCTTGTCTGCCAGATAGATCAGGATCGCTCCCGATTCAAACAACGCCAGAGGCCGGCCGCTCGGGCCATCGGGATCGTAGATCGCCGGAATCTTGCCATTCGGGTTGAGCGCGACGTAAGCAGGATCACGGTTCTCGTTCGCCATGATGTCGATGCGGTGCGGCTCGTACGCTAGGCCAGTTTCCTCAAGCATGATGCCGATCTTCACCCCGTTGGGCGTAGGCAGTGAAAAGAGCTGAAGCCGGTCGGGGTACTGCGCCGGCCAGCGCGTAAAAATGGGGTGAGTGATAGTCACTTTATTCCTCCTGGGTTCGTCGGCTTGTACACAAGACCAGGTCATATTCGCAAGAATTCTTTCTGGTTAGCCCATGGCTTTGGCACTACGGTCGCGTCGACCTTATCTTCAGTATCCTCGGATGAGGTCGACGCGGCCGCATGCGGTTCAGATCGTCCCCGCCGGCGCAACGGCGGGGAAGTCTTTCTCCGGATCGAACACGTTGTTGAAGAAGTTCGTCAGGGAGTACATGGCCACCAGTGCGACGATCTCGATGACGTTCGCTTCCGAGTAGCCGGCATCGCGCACGGCCTTCAGATCGGCGTCGCTGACCTGGCCGCGGGTCTCGATGACCTTTCGCGCAAATTTGACGGCGGCGTCCCGCTTCGGATCAGTAGCCTGACCCTTCCGCGCAAGAATGATTTCATTGGCGGGCAGCTTCGCCATATGCTCGGCCGTAAAGCTGTGAACCGTCAGACAGTAGTTACAGCCATTCACTTCAGACACGGCGAGCCCGATGCTGTCACGCGTCTTGACGTCGAGCGATTTGCTCAGCGCTCCGAGTAGAGCGGCCCATGCGTTGAACGCAATCGGGCTTTGCGCGAAGGTCGCCATCATGTTGGGAGTGAACCCGATATTCTTCGTGAACGCCTGGAGCGTCGGCTTCGAATCGGCCGGCACCTGGTCCGGCTGTACAGAGATAGTTCTTGTCATCACAGTGTTCCTTAAGTTGGTTGTTTCATTGAGAGGAAAACGCCTGCGCGGGCGCAGCTCTTCGGATGACTTCGCACCCAAGCGTTGGGGCGAAGCGGTTCTTGCTTTCGAGTAGTACGTGCCTTGCGGCTTCGCCGACATTAACGGCCGGTGTGGCGAGGTCGCTTCGTGACGGCGTGCTTAGACGAAATCCAGCACATCGGTAACGGGGCGGCGTGGCTTCTGCGCCCAATTGCCCTGGCGCTCTGCTCCGATCGACAACAGCATGACCGGCACTTCGTCCGCGGCGAGCTCGAATTCACGGTGCACGGCGTCTGCATCGAATCCGATCATCGGCGTCGAACCAAGGCCAAGCGAGCGAGCCGCATAGATCATGGCCGCAGCGCCAAAAGTGCCGGTACGTACCGCTTCGTCACGCTGACGCTGCGGGTATGCCATGTACAAATCACGCGCAGGGATTTCCCATTCCGGCACCATCGTTGCCGGCATGACGCCCGCCGCCACCAACGGCGCCAGGCGATCCGGTATGACGCTGGAATCGGCCAATTGGCCGCAGACAATGAAAGTGACCGCCGCTTCGGTGATCGCCGGCTGGTTCCAGGCGATCGGGCTTAGCCGCGCCTTGGCCTCCGGCGTGCGCACGGCGATGAAGCGCCAGTTTTGCAAGTGAAAAGATGTTGGCGCGCTGGTGCCGATTCGCACCAGATCGCGGATCTGCTCGTCACTCAATGTAGCGGCAGGATCGTAGTACTTCGCAGCGCTGCGGCTGAGGATGCATTCGATGACGGCGTTGGTCTTGCTTGTTTCGTTGCTCATGATTAATCCCAGGATTGGAAGATAGATGTGTGTACCCGCGTGGTTTCGTCCCATGCAGACGTCGCAACCAACCTTTGCGTTGACCAACAGCTCGAGGTAGCCGAGAGCGGCGTATATGTTCGGGACACGGCCACCAGCGAGCTTTTTGGCTCGCGCATAGACATTGGCAGTAGCGCCAGTGGCTGACTCGATGGTGGAAATGTCGATACGGCTCATGCTGTGGCCCTTTCATCAGGTGGTTTTGATAGGTCGCCACGTTAGGCCTGGCCGATACCGCTTTCGAGACTGCCCTTGCTCAATAAAATGCTCGAAAGGATCATGAGAACGAGATGATCTATTCCTTACACATCACGGTATGACGCATGTGATCTCGTCGAGATCAAGGCTTGTGCATTCACGGGAATAGACTGGCGGGCCGCGGATCACCAGCACGAACGAAAGGTCGCCTCGTCGGCGCGTCCCGCGTTGCTTTACTCAGGCCGTCACGCCGAGTGGCTCGCTGCCGCGAGCCAAGCGACGCCATTGCCCCGGGGTCATTCCCATGTTGTCGGTGAACGCACGCCGAAAGGCTGCCACGGATCGATACCCAACTGTGTCGGCCACGACTTCGGTAGTCATCGCTGGCTTTTTCAGTTCGTTGGCTGCCAAGCTCATCCGAATATCGGTCAATAGTTCCACGGCCGAGCGTCCGAGCTTGTCTTGAAAATGCCGCACGAAGGTGGCACGCGACATGCTGCACAAATCTGCCAGATCAGGCAGGGTCCAGGCTCTAGCCGGGTCGGCGAACATGGCTGAAACGGCGGGCGCCAACCGCGGATGACCGGCAAGTGATAACAAGCTCGTCGGTACTTGTTCCGATTCGCTCGCCGCACGAAGCGCTAGTGCGAACAATGCCGAGCTAAGTGAGTTGAAGATCGCCTGCCCTCCGGGCTTGTCACCTGCAGATTCCAGGCGCATCAGCGCCACAAGGCTGGCCAGATGGATGGAAGCAGACCCTACGCGTTCTTCGCCACTGTCTGTGGCTCGTACCATTAGAGTCTTGGGTAGATAGTTACGAATCAGCCGATCATGAGGTGGTTCGATGAAAAACCGCCCACACAACATGTCCAGGCTCTCACCCCGCCCATCATTTTCGCTCAACCTCCAGCCGGAAGAACCCTGGTGGTTGTAGGTGCGGCTCGGCGTATGTCCGCTGCCATCGTGCAGCATGTGCGCGGCTCCATGCGGCAGCAAAACGATATCCCCTCCCAGCAGTTCCGTGGTCATCCCCGTCACCGGATCTTCAATGATGGCCCGGCCCTGGAGAATGACGTGATAGGGAATCTCGTGCGCGGCGGATTCGGGCCAGACCACACGCCATGGCGCGCCATAGACGCAGCGAACCTCCAGCTGACCCGTGACGGTGATCATTCGCAAAAGCTGGCTCAGCCAATCGACTTGGTGCATAAGAAATGAACCCGCACTTCACAAGCGAGCGAAAAATCAGGAGCTCCGCGACATTCAATGGCGTGAGCTTGGCGGACGCTTCATGCTCAAAAGCTCGGTCACATCACGTCGATCAACGGCGGATGAAACCGCCATGGTCAGCCACTTCCCGTCAGGGTAGGTCGGCGCGTCGTCGTAGCGCTTGACCAACTGTGGACGCCAGACATGGCGCCGCTCTTCAAACTTCTCTCGTTCTGCGCCCCCCAGAACCACCAGGACCGAGAGCTGCCTGTATTCCGGCAAAAGCGTGCAGAACGCCCTGGTCTTCTTGTAGCGCAAAGACCAGCCGCGCTTCTTGCCGCCATAGAGCCAATCTGGCGAGAAAACGCCGGGGTAGAACGCCTCTATCCAGTTTTGCAGCGCTATCCAATGCGCGAACGCCTTCGCCCCGATCCAGCCGCGGACGGCGCTGTCATCGGGTGGTGCTGATTTGTCAGTGATTCTGTCGCCGATCTGGAGGGATTGTTCCATGTCGCTTTCTTTACACCTCGACCTTTACGCGTGAGCTTTGGAAGGCGTCGCTGGCCATACCTTGTTCCCACACAAATGATGTATTGATCCCTGCGGCGGATGCCTTTGTGTCATCGATGCGCTGAGGCATGGAGAACTTATTTTTCCGGGGTGGTCAGCGCCGCGTCATGGCTGTCGACAACGAACACGGCGAGCAATTTTGCCGGTTCACTCTTGCTTGCATTACGGCTGATGCGATGAACGGCACCAGGCTCCTCGTGGAACGATTGCCCGGCCGTATAGATGTGCGCGGGCTCGCCGTCCACTTGGCTTTCGATCGCGCCCGAAACGACATAGGCATAGATGAAAGCCGACTTCGCGTGTCTGTGCGGCGACGAGGCGCCTCCTGGCGGGTACAGCACTTCGACGGCGACGAGAGACTTGCCGGGGATATTGGTGATGGTATGTGAAAAGTTCGGGACGACCGATTCGGTGGGCGCTTGCGCCAGAGTCGCCGTGGCCAGGAGCAAAATCGCGATACCCAGCAAGCCCGAACAAAATGTCTTGTTGCTCATGGAGGGCTCCTAATTTCAGCAGCCATGTTCCGCTGGCAGGGGCGCGGAAAAAAGAACCAAGAATGACAATCTTGGATGTACCAGGATTGGCGGCTTCCGCGCTCCGCATCACGACCGGCCGGTCAGCGCGCAATTTCTTCGCCCGCGCCGGCAACCAGTCATCGAATGGAGATTCAGCACGCAAGGAAATCAACCAGACGCATGGGCTCGTTCCATGCGGGGCCACTCTTCTAGGCCACGCTGCGAAACGTCATGTGGATGCGCGGATCAGACCATCCAGCTGTTCACACGCCCTTGGAATCTGGTCCTCGGTGACCGTGGCGACGCCAAGCAGCAATCCCGATTCGGGGTTTGTGCCTGGAACAAACCAGGTCGACAGTGACGACGGCGCCATGCCCAGTTCAAGCGCCTTTCGACACACCACCGTGTCGGACACACCGCTCGGCAGGCGCATGACGACAGCTAGGCCACCGATGTGCACGCGATATCCCATCTTTCCCAAGATGCTCCTCAGCATCTCGCCTCTCGCGGCATAGATCCGCTTCAACTTGCCCAAGTGCCTCATGTAGTGCCCGTCCTGCATAAACCGTGCAGTCGCCTGTTGTACGGCGGGGCCTGGTGCTGATCCAAAATACAAAGTTGCCTCGACAAACCGGGAGACCAGTGCGGGCGGAGCCACGATGAAGCCGAGCCTGAGCGCGGGGCTTATGGTCTTGCTGAAAGATCCGATATGGATCACCCGTCCGGCGCGATCCAATGATGCCAACGCCGGCGCGGCCCTCCGCGTGAGCTGGAGCTCGCCGAGGTAGTCATCCTCAATGATCCATGCGCCCGTACGAGCGGCCCATGCGATCAACTCTTGCCGCCGATTAAGCGATAGCGTCGCACCGAGGGGAGCCTGTTGACCCGCCGTCACCAGTGCCAGTGCTGCGTCAGGTGATAGCTCCTTGCCACGGAAAACATCCATCCCCTCCTCGTCTACCGGAACGCCAACAGGCAAGAGGCCTTCGAACTCGAGGGCCATGCGACTCTGGAAGAAACCTGGGTCTTCAACCCACGCCTGGCGGCCTTTTGCGTCGAGCACGCGTAATGTCAAACCGAGGGCGCCTGCAAAACCTGCAGTGATGAAGATCTGAGATGGACTGCACTCAAGACCACGCGCAAGCGCAACGTGCGCAGCGATAGCGCGCCGGAGTACGGCCTCACCGCGCGGATCCGGATAAACCGCAGGAGCATCCACCTCCATGCGCGCGGCCTGCGCGCGCAAGCGCGCCAGGACATTGGCGGGAAGCCCGCCAGGGGGCGGTACACCCATTCGAAAAATGCCGGGACCGGCGAGCAGGTGGCGGTACAGAGCGGGCGGCGTGTCTATTTCCTGCAAGGAAATCGCCTGAGCATCGACGGCGGTGCGTCTGGCGATTCGGGTGCCACCCGAGCGCGACGAGACCACGATCTGCTCGTCAACCAAGCGCTCGTAGGCGGTCTTGACCGTACCCCTGGCCACTCCCAGCTGCCCCGCCAGAGTTATCCACGAAGGCAGCCTCGCCCCCGGTGCAAGCACGCCACTCCTGATCGACGCGATGACGCCTCGGTAGATCTGCTCCGCCAAAGTGGATTTGGCCGAACGATCGATCCTGATATGCAGCTCATATCCCATGCTTCATGGTACATCCGGAAATCATCTTTTTGGTTCTACTCAATGTACCTACGGTGGCGCAGCATGTTCCCAACTTGAACGGCCCACCTCCCTTTTAAAGGGATTTTTCAGCACTGCGCGGCGTCCGCCGTGTCGGCACCTGGGCCAACCCGACGGGAGATAGTTCCTATGAAAGCAATCGTCGTAACCGACCAGGCTGCAGGAACGGCCGGGATGAAGTTGGTGGAGCGGCCTCAGCCGCAGGCGGCGATAAACGATGTCGTCGTGCAGGTTCATGCATCAGGATTTACCGCAGATGAGCTGACGTGGCCCCCGACTTGGACCGACCGCCTCGACCGCGACCGAACACCGTCAGTCCCCGGCCACGAACTGGCCGGCGTAGTGACCGCCCTCGGCTACGGGACGACGGGGCTGTCGGTAGGACAGCGGGTATTCGGCCTCACGGATTGGACTCGCGACGGAACGCTGGCGGAGTTCGTCGCTGTTGAAGCACGTAATCTTGCACCGCTGCCCGGGGACGTTGATTTCACGGTGGGCGCCGCGCTCGTGATGCCAGGCCTGACCGCATGGCAGGGACTATTCGAGCACGGCCGCGTTGGTGCGGGGCAGACCGTTCTTGTGCACGGAGCGGCCGGTGTCGTCGGTTCGATGGCAACCCAGCTCGCCCGCGAGGCGGGTGCGTATGTCATCGGCACGGGGCGCGCTGCAGGCCGTCAGGCAGCGCTCGAATTCGGCGCGCAGGAGTTCGTCGACCTCGATAGCGACGCACTGGAAGATATCGGTCGAGTCGATCTGGTTTTCGATGTTCTCGGCGGCGACATCGCGAAGCGCTCCGTGGGCGTGATTCGAGCCGGAGGAACGCTGGTGACGATCACCGGTCCGATCGATGCGCGGCCCGTTGATGGCCGGACGATTGACTTCGTCGTCGAAGCCGATCGCGCACAGCTGAGTCAGATCGTCCAGCGAGTACGCGAAGGACGACTGCGCACGTACATCGGCAACATCGCGAGCCTCGACGACGCAGTCGCCGCCTTCAACCTGCCCGAACGTCCGAAGGGAAAGACGATCATCCGCGTTCGTCAATGAGGGCTTGGGGGGTGAGCGGACCTGCCCTCCCCTCCTCGTCGATCATCAGAAGCACAGACAAGCGCAACGTTTGTTCCACAACCCGTTCTTTTACGCATAGGCACCACCATGACCAACGCCGTCATCGAATGCATTCTGAGCCGCAGCGCTGCGAAGTACTACGATCCTGCCGCTACATTGAGTGACGAGCAGATCCGCGATCTGGTGCGAATCGGCACCAGCGCGCCAACATCTTTTCACCTGCAAAACTGGCGCTTCATCGCCGTGCGCACGCCGGAGGCCAAGGCGCGGCTAAGCCCGATTGCCTGGAACCAGCCGGCGATCACCGAAGCTGCGGTCACTTTCATTGTCTGCGGCCAATTGGCCGATTCCAGCGTCATACCGAATCGCCTGGCACCGTTGGTGGCTGCGGGTGTCATGCCGGAAAAGATGGTGCCGGAATGGGAAATCCCTGCGCGTGATTTGTACATGGCATACCCGCAGCGTCAGCGTGACGAAGCCGTGCGTACCGGTACCTTCGGCGCTGCGGCAATGATCTATGCAGCACGCTCGCTTGGTCTGGGTTCGACGCCGATGATCGGGTTCGATGCGGACGCCGTGCACCGCGAATTCGAGCTCGCCGCAGATGAAGTGCCGGTCATGCTGTTGTCCGTTGGATCGGAACGTCCAGGCAACTGGGCGCAGAAACCGCGCCGCCCAGTGGACGATGTGCTGGATCTCGTTTGAGATGGCTTGGATCAGAACCTTACGGGGATTGTGATGACCAGAACTGCATTGCCAACACCAGAACAAGTGCCGGCCGATTCGAAGCCGACGCGCGTCTGGGTGTTTCGCATGCGCCGATATCTTTTTGGGTAGAGCATGAACATCCTCCATATTGATTGCAGCCCGCGTCCGGAATCGCACAGCCGCCAACTTTCAGCGGCGATCGTCAGAAAGATCCTTGAGGTTGCACCCGGCGCGAGCATCAGTCGGCGAGACTTTGCTGCTGCTCCCTTGCCGCATGCTTCGCCCGACTACGCGACGACCTTATCGTCACCGGCTACCTTGGCTGCCCCGCTGAAGGGCGCGCTTGAGCTTTCCGAGGCGCTTATTCACGAAGTCGAGGCAGCCGATGTGATTGTCATCGGAACACCCATGAACAACTTGACCGTCCCGTCGGTTCTCAAGGCGTGGATCGACCAAGTCCTTCGCGCTGGTCGCACCTTCATGTCGACGCCGGCCGGAAAGGTTGGAATGCTCCGGGATCGTCCCGTGTTTATCGGCATCGCTTCCGGTGGCGTTTTTACCGGCGATCGAGCTAACCAGCCCGACTTTCTCACGCCGTATCTGTCGGTCGTGCTGGGGAGCATAGGGCTGAAAACCCTGCAATTCCTATCCGTGCAGGCCACTGCGTTTCTCGACAGGGACCAGGCGACCCACGCGAGGGAAAAAGCGCTCGCGGCGATTGACCTTAGCATCATGGAGGAGCTTGCATGACTCTCAACGACGACATATCGAAGTCCGCGAAACAAGACGATCTCGATCGCGGAGCCGGTACGCGCGCCGTCTCGGAGAGGCAAAGTCTATGAAGACTCGCCCTGGATCATCGAGCAGCGTCAGATAGTCGGCACGATTACCCGTTTCAGATGTACGTCCATGTCCCTGCGCCTGTCCACATACGGAGGCGAAGCGGCCATCCGAACTTCAGGAGCGAGCTATGAAATCCGTCGAGATCAGAACCATTGATAGCAGCGATTTTGATATTTGGCTTCCGCTTTGGAAAGGGTATCAACGATTTTACGAAGTGGACATCCACGAGTCCGTGACGCGCGAAACCTGGGCACGCTTCTTGGATCCGACTGAACCGATGTACGCAGCGCTCGCCATAGTGAATGAGCGGGCATTGGGGCTGGTGCATTCGATCTACCATCGATCGGCCTGGACGTCGGGCGACGACTGCTATCTTCAAGATTTGTTTGTCGCTGAGGATGCTCGTGGTAGCGGTATCGGTCGCACACTTATCGAGTATGTCTATGCGGAAGCAAAACGCCGCAGAGCACCCCGCGTGTACTGGCAGACGCACGAATCCAATCATAACGCGATGCAGCTTTATGACCGCATCGCCGATCGCTCGCCTTTCATCCAGTACCGAAAACTATTTGACTGACGCGGCCGCCTCCCGGCCTGACGTCACGCAGCCATGACATCATCGGGCCGCCCGCATCAACTCCGGCTCTCCGCGTACGTCAGCACGATGCCGTTCTGGCGTTTCCGGATGGCGGAGAAAATGCGCAGGAAATACGACACGCCAATGACGGCTTCGAACATCGAGCCCACCACCCAGCAGGTTGGAAGAATGCCGGGGTTGCCTACGTGCGTGGTGGTTATGGCGTAGATGGTGGGAATGCTGATGAACCACATCATCACCAAACGCGTGACGAACAGGAAGCGCGTCAGGCCGAAGCTTTCCAGCACGGCGGCGCCGGTCATGGAGAACGCGAAGGCCAGCGAGTAGGTCCACAGCACGCGCGCGGTGGCGATGGATGCTTTTTGAATTTCCTGCGGCTTGTCTGCCAGTCCGAAGGGGCTTAGCAGCGCGCCCGGCGTTGCGATCTGGAAGAACGAGATGACCACGATGTACGCCAGCTCGATCACCAGGGTTACCAACAGGATTCTTGGTATCAATGAATAATTGTTCTCGCCGATGGCATTGCCGCAGAGCACGCTGCAGCCTATTCCCAAGCCCAGCACCGGAATGATGCCCATGTAGTTCACGGTGAGGTTGATGTTGTTGGCCGCCAGCGCGATCGAGCCCAGCACGGCAATCACCCATACGAACACCGCATTGCCGAAATTGTCGATACCGGCGGTAGTGCCCAGCACCAGGCCTTTCTTCAGGCGCGGCAGTACGTCCGTGTGGATAAAACCCTTGCGCCGGGCGATGAGGTTGCGCAGGTTGAGCCAGACCTCGCCCGGCATGAACGACACATAGCACACCGAAATCGACAGCGCGCCGATCAGCGTGCCGATGGCAGCGCCGCGCATACCCAGTTCCGGCAGGCCGAATTTGCCGAATACCAGCCCGACGTTCATGCCCGCGTCCACCGCCTGCCCGATCAATCCGGCGACGAGCGTAATGCGCGTTTTACCGATGCCGTTGAAATACGACGACAGCGCAATGTTGAACGTCATCACGCTGCCGAAAAACGCCGACCAATACAGGAACTGCGACTCCAGTTGCGTGATGGCCATCGGCCGGTGGCTGAGAAACGGAATGCGTTCGATGAGCGGCGCCAACAGCGCCAATACCAGGGCAAGCACCACGCCCACGAAAATACCCACGGCGCCCTGGTAAGCGGCCTCGCCCTGCCCTGCCCGCCCGAATGCCTGCGCCACGCACGATCGTGAAAAGCCGACCACGGCAAGAAAGAAACCGGTGATCGCCGAAGCGGTATAGATCGCCGGCCCCGAAGCAATGAGCGTGTCGTTCGAATAGCGCGCCAGGCAGACGCGATCGATGAACAGCATCAGCAGGCTGCCAACCATCGAACCCATCAGCGGCAGCGAAACATTCAAGACGCGTTTGGCGATGCCGAGATCAAGGTTTGCATGACCGGCACGTTGTTTGACGGGCGATGTGCTGTTCATCAGCGTTGATCCGGAACGCTGCGCAGCTTGAGCCGCACCGGCACCGCGCTCGGACCCATGAAGAAATTCATCACCTGCTGGATCGGCGGCGCGTGCGTATCGAACTCCAGTTCGAAGTTGTGCATCAGCATCGAGAGCACCAGCTTGATCTCCGTCATGGCGAGGAAGCGGCCCGGACAGACGCGCGGGCCGTCGCCGAACGGCATCAGCTTGCGCACGGGATTTTCTTCCTTCTGCGGCCGGTGATCGAAAATCCAGCGTTCCGGCTGGAACACGTCGTTGTCAGGAAACTGCGTTTCGTCCAATCCTTCCGCCGTGGTCGAGACGACGAAGGCGGTGTTTTTCGGAAAGAACGTGTCGGCGACCACACAGTCGGCATTGGCAACGATGCCGATGAAGGGCGCCACCGTTCTCAGCCGCTGCGTTTCGCTGTGTGCCGCCTCGATGTAGTTGAACTGCTTCATCAGCTCCCAATCGCGCACCAGCGGCTCCTCGCCCAGCACGGTGTCGGCTTCGTAGGTGAGCGCCGCCGCGGCGGCGGGATGCTGCGCCAGCAGGTTGATCATCCAGGCCATCGAATTGGCAGTCGTGTCTTCGCCGCCAATCACGCTGAGAATGGCGTTGCTGATGAGATCCTGGTCGGTGAAATCCGAATCCGGATCGTCGCTCGCGGCGATCATCGCCTCCAGCATGTTGGTCGGCTTTTCGCGCAACTCCGGTTGCAGCGCCATGCGTTCGCGCGTGTTGCGGATAAACCCGATCACGGCCTGCTCGATGTTCTCTGCGGATTGGTCGGCTTCCCGATCTGCCGGCAGCTTGAAGTGACGCCAGTACGGGAACAGCGCAAAGCTGCGCGCGCCCAGGCGCCGAAACATGTTGTCGACGTCGTGCTGCAGCTGGCTGCCATCGTGATTGACCACGTCGATGTCGTGCCCCATCGCCAGGCCCACGGTGACATCCAGTGCAAATGCCTTGAGGTCGCGGCGCAGATCGACGTGCCTGCCTTCCGCCAGTGCGGTTTTCCAGCGCCGCAGCATACGCTCGGCCATGGCCGACATCTTGGGAAAGAAGTTGCGGATCACTTCCGCATTGAGGCCGCCCATCACCAGCTTGCGCTGCCGGCGCCAGTCATCGCCCTCGGCGGTGAACACGCCACTGATGTTCAGTTCGTTCATCACGGTCTTGAGGCCGCCGGTGCGGCGGAATTGCTCGGGGCGTTCGCGCAGCAGCGCCCCGGCGGTAGTGCGATCGGCAATGACGACCATCGCACCGCCAGGTACGCGCACCTGGAATACCGGCCCGAACTCGCGAATCCACTTCGCCAGCGTCAGGTGCCATTGGCGCCCGGTCATGTCCAGCGCACTGCCCAAAACCGGCAAGCCCTTGGGACCGGGAAGGTCCGCCATCGTGCGCGAGTATTTCAGCTCACTGGTGGTAGGCGCGTTCAATGCCGAAGCTTCGATGGTTGAATTCATGATGGCCTTCCTTCAAGGCAAGTGTGAAACAGCCAACTTCTTTTCATGTTCGCGATGCGCCACGTCATGCAAGCGACAGTTCGCCGCTGGGCGAGTGGCTTCTGATCCTGCGTGAAATTTCGCGCGCCAATTTTTCGATATGCGGCGGTTTCACGATCGAGTGATGGCTGCCGCCGATTCTCGCCACGTCCAGGCGGGTGCCGAGCAGGTCGCGCCAACCCGCCGCGAGATCCTCGCCCTCGTCCCGGTCCGCGGAGAAGTACGTCACCAGCACGTCGACCGGCGGCGCGTCGTACGCTTCAACGGCATTGGCACCGGCCTGGTAGACCGCCAGCATTCGTCGCACCAGCGCCATGTCCATGTGCGCCGGCAACAGCGATTCGCGCTGGCACGCCTCGATCATGGCATCGACATCCTTGCGCTCCAGCAGCGCCATCAACTCGTCGTAAGCGGCATGCTGCCGCGCGTCGACGATGTCCGGATGCAGATCGACAACCCATTGCAGCAATGCGCTGCACGCGTCCAATTCAAAGATGCGCTCTTCAAAGCTATGTTCTACGCGCCGTTGCGCACGCAGCGAGCGGCTGTTGCCCGTATCGATCATGCCCACGAAGCGCGCGTTTTCGCCGCCGGCACGCAATTGGTGGGCCATGTCATAGGCGATCATGCCGCCCAGCGACCAACCCGCCAGCTTGTACGGGCCACATGCCTGCACCTGCCGTATCTGCTTGAGATAACAGGTTGCCATCTCGCGAATGCTCGCATGCGGTGTTTCGCCTGCGGCGATGCCGCTTGCCGCAAGGGCATAGACGGGTTGATTCGCATCCAGATGCCGGGCCAGGTCCAACGCGTACTGCACCTCGCCGCCGATGGGATGAATGAGGAACAGCGGCGTCAAATCGCCCTCTTTCCGGATCGGCACCAGGTTCGGCGAAGAACGATGGCTTGCTGGCACGGCAGGCTCGGCAACGGTGCCGATATCGACATCGGCGATCTTCGACATCAATGCCGCGATGGTCGGCGCTTCGAACACGGTGCGTAGCGGCAGCTCGACGTGCAAGGCGCGCTTTATGCGCGACATCATCTGTGTGGCCAGCAACGACTGTCCGCCCAGTTCGAAAAAGTCATCGAAGACGCCGACTTTGCCGACACCCAGCACATCCGCCCAGATGTCCGCCATGATCTGTTCGGTCGGCGTGCGCGGCGCGACATAGGTGGCGTCGCTCTGCATCTGCATCGGGTCCGGCGCCGGCAGTGCCTTGCGGTCCACTTTGCCGTTCACGGTCAGCGGCAATGCCTTCAGCACGACGAAGGCGGTAGGCAGCATGTATTCCGGCAATCGCTGCGACAGGCCCGTGCGACAGGTCGCCGCGATGGTGGAGGCGTCCTGCTCACGCTCCTGCGCGGGCACCACGTAGGCAACCAGCCGTTTTTCACCCGGCGTGTCTTCGCGCAACATCACCGCGGCCGCTTGCACGTCTGCCAACTCCGACAGTTGCTGTTCGATCTCGCCCAGCTCGATGCGGAAGCCGCGCAGTTTCACCTGATCGTCGCGGCGGCCCAGGAATTCCAGCTCGCCGTCCGCGCGGTAGCGCACCAGGTCACCGGTTCGGTAGAGGCGTGCACCGGGCTGGCCGAACGGATCGGCTACGAAGCGTTCTTCGGTGAGTTCCGCGCGCCGCAGATAACCCAACGCCACACCCGCGCCGCCGATGTAGAGTTCGCCCACGCTGCCAAGCGGCTGCACCTGCATGCATTCGCCCAGCACGTACAACTGAGTGTTGCCGATGGCGCGGCCGATCGGCGCCGCGGTGCCATCGAGCGTGTCCAGCACTGCCGCATCCGACAGCCGCCACACGCAGCAGCCCACCGTTGTTTCGGTCGGGCCGTATTCGTTGACGAACGTTGCCGCGGGAAGCAGCTTGCCTTTCCAGCGGCGCAGCGTGGACAGCGTGAGCTGTTCTCCACCCACCACGATGCAATGCGCGGCCGCGCCCGGCACGCCCGCTTCATCCACCGCTACCGCTTCGCCCAGATAGGACAGCGCTTCCAAATGCGCCGGCGTGATCTTGAACAGCCATGCCGCGCCCGGCGCGAACAATCGCGCCGACAGTTGCGGCAGCGTGCGCTCGTCATCCGGCAGCAACACGACCGGCTTGCCCACCAGCAACGGCGGCAGCAGCGTGGTCACGGTTGCGTCGAAGCCCAGCGGTGAACTCACCACGGCACCGGCGATGTCATCGCGCACGTATTCGCGTACGCAGTGCCACACGTAATGAAGCAGCGAACGGTGCGGCACCATCACGCCCTTCGGTTTGCCGGTGGAACCGGAGGTGTAGATCACGTAAGCCGTGTGGTCCGGCAGCGTGTGGTTCGGCAGATTGTCCTCCGCGTAGCTGTGCAGCAGGTCAGCTTCACCATCGATGCAGAATACCGGCACACCCGGCAACACCGGCACGCGATCGCGCACGTGTTGTTGCGTGAGCATTGCGGCGGGCCCGGCATCGTCCAGGATCATCGCCAGCCGTTCCGGCGGATACGCCGGATCCAGCGGCACGTAGGCGCCGCCCGCTTTAAGGATGCCGTACAGCGCAATCATCATGTCGACGCCGCGTTCCATGCATAGGCCGACCCGTGCACCGGGGCCGACGCCAAGCTGGCGTAAATGGTGCGCGAGGCGATTGGCACGCGCGTTGAGCTGTGCATAGCTCAGCGATATGTCCGCGTGAATCACGGCCACGTCATGCGGCGTACGCACCACTTGCGCCTCGAAGCACTGGTGCAAGGTCTGCGGCTGCCCGGGATAGGCAGTGGCCGTATCGTTGAGCGTGCGCAGTTGATGATCGCGTTCGGCCGCGCTCAGCATCGCCAGCTTGCCGACCGCACAGCGCGGATCGGCGACGACCGCTTGCAACAGGCGCGTGAAATGATCGGCCATGCGCTCCATCGTGCGCCGCTCGAACAGGTCGGTGCTGTATTCGAGATGGCCTCTGAGGCCGTCCCTGCCCTCCATCAGGCTCAGCGTCAGGTCGAACTTGGTGGTGGCGCTTTCATGGTCCAGCAGCTGCATGGACAGGCCCGGCAGCGCCAATTCGCCCATCGGTGCGTTTTGCAGTACCAGCATCACCTGGAACAAGGGCGTATAGCTCGCATGCCGTTCCGGCTGAAGCACGTCCACCAGTTGTTCGAACGGGACGTCCTGATGCGCATAGGCATCCAGCGTGTGCTGGCGCACCTGCTGCAACAGCGTGTTGAAGTCCTGCGTCAGGTCGACCTGCGTGCGCAGCACCAGCGTATTGACGAAGAAGCCGATCAGGTCTTCGATGTCGCCGTGGTTGCGGTTGGCGATGGGCGTACCGATGCAGATATCCGTTTGCCCCGTATAACGCGCGAGCAGAACGTTGAAGGCCGCGCACAAGGTCATGAACAGGCTGCCATGGGATTTCCTGCTCAACGCCTTCAGCTTGTCGCTCAGTTCCGCCGGCACCGCCAACGTCAGCGAAGCGCCGCTGCGGCCTTGTACGGACGGACGCGGTCGGTCGGTCGGCAACGCCAGCAATGCCGGGCTGCCCGCCAGTTGCCGCTTCCAGTAATCCAGTTGCTGCGCCAGCACCTCCCCGCCCAGCCACTGCCGCTGCCAGCTGGCGAAATCGACGTAGCGCATGGGTAGCTGCGGCAATGCCAGCGGCAAGCCACGCGCATGATGCGCATAGAACGCGGCGACTTCCCGCATCAGGATGCCCATCGACCAGCCATCCGACACGATGTGATGCATGGTCAGCAGCAACAGGTGTTCTTGCGCATCACATTGCACGAGCGCGCCGCGTACCAACGGCGGGGTCTGCAGATCGAACGGCGTGCGTGTTTCGTCGACGATCAGCGCCTTCGCCGCGGCGTCGCGTGCAGGCTTCGCCATGTGGCGCAAGTCGTGATGCGCCAGCGGCCATGCCATGCGCGGCAGGATGCGCTGCATCGGCGCGCCATCCACGCTTTCGAAGCAGGCACGCAGCACGTCGTGTCGCTGCACGACGTCGTTGAGTGCACGCTCCAGGGCGTCACGATGCAGTTCGCCTTTCAGTCGTAGGGTCACCGGCATGTTGTACGCGGCGTTCTGGCCTTCGAACTGATCCAGCAGCCACAGCCGCTGTTGCGCGAGCGACAGCGGAAAGGTTTCGCCCGCCGGCACTGGCGTTTGCGGCGGGGTTTCGTCTTCCGTGCTTGCCGGCACGACATGGTGGACCATCTCGATCAAGCTTGGCGCATCGAAAATCGCATGCAGCGATACGCGCACCTGGAACACCGTGGCGATCCGCGATACCAGTTGCGTCGCCAGCAGCGAATGGCCGCCGAGTTCGAAGAAATCGTCGTGGATGCCGATGCGGTCCAGCTTGAGCACGTCTGCCCAGATCGCCGCCATCCGCTGCTCGTCCGGTGTACGCGGGGCAATGAATGCCCTGCTGCTTTGCGTGAGGTCGGGTGCCGGCAACGCCTTGCGGTCGATCTTGCCGTTCGGCGTCAATGGCATGGCATCCAGCGTCATGAAGTGGCTGGGCAGCATGTAGTCAGGCAGTTTCCGCGACAGCAGCGTTCGCAGCTCCGCCTCATCCGGCAACGTCTGCGCGTCGTGCGCCACGAGATAGGCAACCAGGCGCGCGATGTTCCGCTCGTCCGTTCGCGCCAGCACGACCACGTCGCGCACGCCTTCCATCGCCGCGAGGGACGCTTCGATTTCCCCCAATTCGATGCGCAGGCCGCGAATCTTTACCTGATGATCGCTGCGGCCCAGATACTCGATGCTGCCGTCCGGCAAATAACGCGCCAGATCGCCGGAGCGGTACATGCGCGCACCGGGCACGGCGCTGAACGGATTCGGGATGAAACTCTGCGCGGTCAGCGCGGGGCGATGGACGTAACCACGCGCCAAACCCACGCCCGCGATGTACAGATGACCGACCACACCCACCGGCACCGGATGGAGCGCGTCATCCAGGATATGGATCTGGATGTTCGCAATCGGCCGTCCGATCGGCACGCATGCCAGTGCGCGGTCGTTGCGGCATTCCCACGCGGTGACATCGACCGACGCCTCGGTCGGGCCATACAGGTTATGCAAGGCGAGGTGCGGCCAACGTGCGAAGAAGCGCTGCTGCAACTCCAGCGGCAAGGCTTGCCCGCTGCACATCACCTGGCGCAAGGAGCGGCCACATTCGCCGGCCTCGTTGAGAAACACGTCCAGCATCGGCGGCACGAAATGCAGCGTCGTGATCGATTGCGCATCGATCAGCTCGGCCAGGTACGTCACATCCTGGTGGCCACCCGGACGCGCCACCACCAAGGTGGCGCCTTCGAGCAGCGGCCAGAAAAACTCCCACACCGACACGTCGAAACTGAAAGGCGTTTTCTGCAGCACACGGTCCGACGCCGTTAGCGGATAGGCGTCCTGCATCCATTGCAGGCGATTGACGATGCCTTGGTGATCGATGCCTACGCCTTTGGGCCTGCCGGTGGAACCGGAGGTATAGATCACATACGCCAGGTGATCGGGCTGCACGTGATGGTCGAGATCGTCTGTGTCGTAGCGCGCCAAGGTGGATGCGTCGCCGTCCAGCGCGACGACGCACACGCCCGGCATGCTCGGCACCCGTTCTCGCAGGTGTTGTTGGGTCAGTACTACGCTGAGCTCGGCGTCCTCCACGATGGCGGCAAGGCGGTCCGTTGGATAGCCCGGCTCCAGCGGCACATAGGCGCCGCCCGCCTTCAGGATGCCGTACAGCCCTACGATCATCTCCAGCGAACGCTCTACGCACAGGCCGACCGGACTGTCCGGGCCCACGCCCAGCGTGCGCAGATGCCGCGCGAGGCGGTTGGCTTGCGCATTGAGCTCGGCGTAGCTCAACGACATGTCTTCGTAGATCAGCGCGACGCGCTCCGGTGTCCGCGCAACCTGCGCTTCAAACAACTGCTGCAAGGTATGCGCGCCAGGACGCACTCCCGGATAGGCCTTGGCGGTGTCGTTGAAGCCGTAGAGCAGTTGTTGACGCTCGGCATCGCCCAGCATGTTCAGCTCGCCGACCGCGCAAGCCGGATCAGCGACGATCGCCTGCAGCAGGCGCGTGAAGTGATCCGCCATGCGTTCGATGGTGTGCCGCTCGAACAGGTCGGTGCTGTATTCGAAGTAGCCGTGCAGGCCGTCCTCATGTTCGGTCAGGCACAGCGTCAGGTCGAACTTGGCGGTGGCGATGTCGTTGTCCAGCAATGCCATCGACAAACCCGGCAACGCCAGCGCATCCATCGGCGTGTTCTGCAGCACCAGCATCACCTGGAACAGCGGCGTGTAGCTGGTGTGGCGTTCCGGCTGCAGGGCTTCGACCAGTTGCTCGAATGGCACGTCCTGGTGCGCATACGCTTCCAGCGTGTGTTGGTGCACCTGCTGCAACAGTGTGTGGAAATCCTGCGTCAGGTCGACCTGCGTGCGCAGCACCAGCGTGTTCACGAAAAAGCCGATCAGTCCTTCGATGTCCTTGCGGTTGCGATTGGCGATCGGGGTGCCGATACAGATGTCGTGCTGCCCGGCATAGCGCGCCAGCAGCACATTGAACGCGGCCGCCAGGGTCATGAACAGCGTGCTTTGCGTCGCCCTGCCCAGCGCTTGCAGTGGCGCTACCAATGTGGATGGCAACATCCATGGCAGCGTGGCGCCGGCATGGCTCATGCATGCCGGCCGCGGATGATCGGTCGGCAGGGTAAGCAGCGTCGGGCTATCGGCCAGTTGCTGCTTCCAGTAGCGCAGCTGCTGCTCGAGCACCTCGCCGCTCAGCCAGTGCCGCTGCCAGTGGGCGAAGTCCGCGTACTGGATCGGCAGGCTGGCCAACGGCGAAGGCTCACCTTGCAGGAAGGCGTTGTACAGCGCGGCTACTTCCCGCACCACCACGCCCATCGACCAGCCGTCCGACACGATGTGATGCATGGTCAGCAGCAGGATGTGTTCCCGTTCGGCCAGGCGGACCAGGCTGAAGCGGACCAGCGGGCCGGTGGTGAGATCGAAGGGCCGGTTCGCCTCGTCCTGCATGCGCAGGCGCGCCCGCGCTTCGCGCTCCTCGCCAGGCAGCTCGCTGAGGTCGACGATCGCCATCGACAGCCATGCATGCGGCGCAATCACCTGTACCGGTTCACCGTCATGTAGCGCAAAGGTGGTGCGCAATGCCTCATGGCGCTGCACGATCTCATTGAGTGCGCGCGACAGCGCGTCGGCATCCAGATCGCCCGCCAGGCGAATCGCCGCCGGGATGTTGTAGATCGTGCGCCGTACTTCGAACTGGTCGAGGAACCACAAGCGTTGTTGCGCGAATGACAACGGCAACGGTCGATCCCGTTCGATGCACGGAATGGGCGCGATGGCCGGCACGCCTTCACCTTGGCCGGCGCGCACCGCCAGCTCGGCCAAGGTGGGCGTCTCGAAGATCGCGCGCAACGGCAGATCGGTCTCGAACGACGCGCAGATGCGCGACAGCAACTGCGTCGCCAGCAGCGAATGGCCGCCAAGTTCGAAGAAGTTGTCGTGAATACCGATGTGCTCGCGTTTCAGCACCTCGCTCCAGATACCGGCCATTTTCTGTTCGTCGTCATTGCGCGGCGCTACGTAAGCGGCATCGGCGCGCGTCGTGTCCGGCACAGGCAACGCCTTGCGGTTGATCTTGCCGTTCGGTGTCAGCGGCATGCGGTCGAGCGTGACGAAATGGGCGGGCACCATGTAGTCGGGCAGTTCGCGCGACAGCAGCGCACGCAATGTGGGCACATCAGGCACGCCCTGCCCTTCATGCGGCACCAGATAGGCGACCAGTTGCTTGTCGCCGGCATCGTCCTGCCGCACCAGCACGGTGGTTTCGCGAATCGCCGGCAAGACTTGCAGCTTGGCCTCGATCTCGCCGAGTTCGATGCGAAAGCCGCGAATCTTCACCTGGAAATCGCTGCGCCCCAGGAACTCGATGGTGCCGTCGGGCAGATAGCGTCCCAGGTCGCCGGTTTTGTACAGGCGGGCGTGCGCATGGCCGGGCGGCGCGAACGGATCGGCAATGAATCGCTCGTGCGTCAACGCGGGCAGATGGATGTATCCGAGCGCGACGCCGGCACCGCCGATATAAAGTTCGCCCGCAACACCGATCGGCACCGGCTGCAGGTTGCGGTCCAGCAGGTAGATGCAGGTTCTGCCGATTGGACGTCCAATTGGAATGCTTCGGCCCGGCAACACCTGCGTGATGTCGTAGGTGGCCGCGAAAGTCGTCGTTTCGGTGGGGCCGTAGCCATTGATCAGACGCTGCGGCGGATGGTTCTGCAACACCTGGCCGATGATGTGCGGATCGAGCACGTCGCCACCCACCAGCAGCGCACGCAAATGGGTCAGCGCATCGCCAAGCGCTTGCGCGTACTGATTGAACAAGCCCACCGTCATCCACATGCACGTGATGCCCCGTGCGCGGATCAGCGCGGCCAACCGGCCTGGCTGCATCAGGTCGTCCTGACCGACGATCACGATGGCGGCGCCATTCTGCAGCGGCCCCCAGATTTCCAGTGTGCTGGCGTCGAACGCCGGATTCGCCGCACAGGCGAAGCGGTCGTCGGTTTGCAGATCGAGATAGCCGTTGGCGATGGCAAGGCGCTCGATCGCGCGATGCGGAATCTGCACACCCTTGGCGCGTCCGGTCGAACCGGAGGTGTACATGATGTACGCGCAAGCCTCGCCATCGATGGTGGCGGCGGGATTGTGCGCCGGCTGCCGCGCCAATGCTTCGCGTGTCGTGGGCTGATCGAGCGTCACGCTTTCGTAGCCATCGGGCACGGCGACATCACTGTGCGTAATGATGCAACGCGCGCCACAATCCTCAAGCATGTGCATTTGCCGCTCGATGGGCAGCACCGCATCCAGCGGCACGTAGGCCGCGCCGGCCTTGACCACCGCCAGCTCCGCGACGACCAGGTCCACGCTGCGTGGCAACGCCACCGCAATGGCATCACCGTCTTGCACGCCGCGTGCGCGAAGCAGATGTGCCAGCTGATTGGCGCGGCGATTGAGTTGCTCGTAACTGCAAGCCTGCTCGCCATCGAGCACGGCTGGCGCTGCGGGCGTTTGCGCAGCCCATTGCTCGAAGCGGCGGTGAATGCATAGCGATGCCGGTGTCTGCACGGGATAAACGGACGCGGCGTCGTTGAAGCCGTAGAGCAGTTGTTGACGCTCGGCGTCGCCCAGCATGTTCAGCTCGCCGATCGCGCAAGCCGGATCAGCGACGATTGCCAGCAGCAGACGCGTGAAGTGATCCGCCATCCGTTCGATGGTGTGCCGCTCGAACAGGTCGGTGCTGTATTCGAAGTAACCGTGCAGGCCGTCCTCATGCTCGGTGAGGCACAACGTCAGGTCGAACTTGGCGGTGGCGATGTCGTTGTCCAGCAAGGCCATCGACAAACCCGGCAACGCCAGCGCATCCATCGGCGTGTTCTGCAACACCAGCATCACCTGGAATAGCGGCGTGTAGCTGGTGTGGCGTTCCGGCTGCAGTGCTTCGACCAGTTGCTCGAATGGCACGTCCTGGTGCGCATACGCTTCCAGCGTATGTTGGTGCACCTGCTGCAACAGTGTGTGGAAATCCTGCGTCAGGTCGACCTGCGTACGCAGCACCAGCGTGTTCACGAAAAAGCCGATCAGTCCTTCGATGTCCTTGCGGTTGCGATTGGCGATCGGGGTGCCGATACAGATGTCGTGTTGCCCGGCATAGCGGGCCAGCAGCACATTGAACGCGGCCGTCAGGGTCATGAACAACGTGCTTTGCGTCGTCCTGCCCAGCGCCTGCAGCGGTACCACCAAGCTGGCGGGCAAGCTCCATGGCAGCGTGGCGCCGGCGTGGCTCAAGCGTGCCGGCCGCGGGTGATCGGTGGGCAGGGTGAGCAGCGTCGGGCTATCGGCCAGTTGCTGCTTCCAGTAGCGCAACTGCTGCGCGAGCACCTCGCCGCTCAGCCAGTGCCGCTGCCAGTGGGCGAAGTCCGCGTACTGGATCGGCAGGCTGGCCAACGGCGACGGTTCACCCTGCAGGAAGGCGCCGTACAGCGCAGCCACTTCGCGTACCACCACGCTCATCGACCAGCCGTCCGACACGATGTGATGCATGGTCAGCAGCAGGATGTGTTCCCGTTCGGCCAGGCGGACCAGGCTGAAGCGGACCAGCGGGCCGGTGGTTAGATCGAAGGGCCGGTTCGCCTCGTCCTGCATGCGCAGGCGCGCCCGCGCTTCGCGCTCCTCGCCAGGCAGCTCGCTGAGGTCGACGATCGCCATCGACAGCCATGCGTGCGGCGCAATCACCTGCACCGGTTCGCCGTCATGCAGCGCGAAGGTGGTGCGCAATGCTTCATGCCGGCGCACGATGTCGTTGAGCGTTTTCGCCAATGCATCGACGTCGAGCCGGCCGCTCAGGCAGACTGCCGCCGGGATGTTGTAGATGGCGCGCTGCGCTTCGAACTGGTCGAGGAACCACAAGCGTTGCTGCGCGAACGACAGCGGCAACGGCTGGTCGCGCGGCGCCAGTGGTATCGCCTCCAGGTTCGGCGTCACCGATGCCGTACCGAGCGCTTCGATGCGTGCCAGCAGCGCCTTCACGGTGGGCGCTTCGAAGATGCTTTGCACTGGCAGGTCGATGCCGAATTCGGCGCGGATTCGCGAAACCAGTTGCGTAGCGAGCAGGGAATCGCCACCGAGTTCAAAGAAATGGTCGTGGCTTTCCACGGATGGACGGCCAAACAATTCCCGCCACATCGCCGTGAGCGCGTCGATACGGCTGACGACCTGCGTCGCGCCCTGTTCCGCCGATGCCGCGGCAGGCAGTTCGTGCCGGGCGAATGCGTGAGCGACGGCAAACTCCGGGGCATCCGGATAAGGCACGTCGGTCCAGTAGCGTTCCCGCGCAAACGGATAGGTGGGCAGGCTGATGCGGCGCGGACGCGCGTTCGCATACAGCGCATTCCAATCGATGCCCAGGCCCTTCACCCACAGGTCCAGCAGCTTGCCGAACTTGCCCTTGGCGACCCACGCCTGGACCATCGCGGCCAGATCCTCGTCGCCCGACAGCATCGACAAGGCGCCACGCTTGCCATGACCGCGATGGATGCCTTCCATGTCTTCATCGCCCGCGACGAACGCCGTCAACTTCCGTTGCAGATCGTCCAGCGAATCGGCCAGCAGGGCCAGTCGCTCCTCCATCGCTTCACGGCCAACCTGCAGGGTGTACGCGATATTCGCCAGCGTCAGGTCAGCGCCGGCATGTGGCGAAGCGATCGCCGCCAGCAGCCGTCGTGCCTGCTCTTGCAAGCGCTCCGCATTGCGTGCGGACAGTACGATCATCGCCGGGTTTTGCGCGGGCTCATCCAGACTCGGAGGCGCCACGTATTCCTCGATCACCACATGCGCGTTCGCGCCACCCGCGCCGAACGAAGAAACGCCCGCGATGCGCGGCACTTCGCGTTGTTCGCCATCCGCACCTACCATCGGGCGCGGCCAGTGCGCCAGGCTCTGCTGCAACACGAATGGCGTGTCGGCGAATTTGATATGCGGATTGGGCGTGCCCGCATGCAGCGTAGGCGCCAGCGTTTGATGCTTCATCTGCATCAGCACCTTGCTGATGGCGACGAAGCCGCTTGCGCTTTCGCTGTGGCCCACGTTCGACTTGTGCGAACCAATGGCGCAGAACTGCCGGTCCTGCGTCCAGTGGCGGAACGCCTTGGTCAGGCCTGCGATTTCGATCGGATCACCCAGGCTGCTGCCGGTGCCTTGCGCTTCCACGTAACTCACGCAGCGCGCATCGATGCCGGCGCGCTGTAGCGCATCGCTCACCACCTGCGCCTGCAAGTTGGGGTTGGGCGTCATGTAGCTGGTGGTCTTTCCACCTGCGTTGATCGCGCTGCCCTTGATCACGCCATAGATATGGTCACCATCAGCCACCGCGCGATGCAGCGGTTTGAGCACGAGCGCACCCACCGCTTCGCTGTCCACGAAACCGTCGCCGTCCGCGCCGAACGAGCGGCATTGGTCGCCACTCGACAACAGCATCAGCGAAGACAGGTCGATCAGGTGTGCGGGCGCGCTGATCAGGTTCACGCCACCGGCGATGGCGACCTCGCTGTCGCCGCTGCGCAGGCTTTCGATCGCCAGGTGCACGGCCGTCAGCGAGGACGAGCACGCGGTGTCGACCGCCATGCTCGGGCCCTGGAAGTTGAACAGGTAGGACACGCGGTTGGCGAACGACCAGAAGCGCACGCCGGTGGCGTAGTGCTCGTTCAACACACCGACGAAGGTGCCGATCTTTCTGCTCCTGCACAGGCTTTCCGGCGTGTAACCCGCGTCCTCGATGCAGGCGTACACCTCTTGCAGGAACAGCCGCTCCTGCGGACTCATCAGCTGCGCTTCGCGCGGATGGATGTTGAAGAACAGCCGGTCGAAGCTATCGATATCGTCCAGCCAGCCCGCCCATTGCGTGTTGGTCTTGCCGGGTTGGTTCTTGCGTTCGTCGAAGTAGCGGCTGTGGTCCCAGCGCTCCGCCGGCACCGGCGAAATGCAGTTGCGTCCGGCGGCGAGGTTGTCCCAGAACTGGTTGACGTCGTTGGCCCCGGGGTAACGGCCGGAGAGGCCGATGATGGCGATGTCCCGGCTTTGTGTGGCAGGTGTCTGGATGGATGTTTCGGCTCGGAAAACCGGCCATTCCTCGCCCCGGTCCGCGCTGGAAGCCAATGGCCTTGCCGGCGCAACGGGTTGTGGGGACGCCTCCGCCTGGGTGACGGCATCCAGCCCCGTCCACCGCATCAAGGCTTCCGGCTGGCTCTGCATGAAATACCCAGCCAGACTTTCGATCGTCTGATATTCGAACAACAGCGTGGTGCTGATGCTGTCCGCGCCGAACACCTCGGCCAGCGCATTGGTCAACTCCATCACCAGGAACGAATCGATGCCGTACTCGTCGAAACCGATGGTTTCGTCGATCGCGTCCGGCGCAAGGCCGATGCTCTTGCCGATCAGCTGCTTGAACTGCCGGATGCTTTTTTCGCGCAGCGCATGGCTTGCCGTTGCACCGGCATGCTCGGCAGCGACACGTTCCCTCTCGATCATGGTGGCGCCATTCCGGTGTGTGTTCATGCCGCGCGTCGCATCGGGATCCAAGGCGCGGAAGCTGAATTGCCGGAAGCGGACGCAGACCAGGCCATCCGCATCGCACAGATCAATATCGAGCTTGCGTACCGCGTCCGTGGCGGACGTACCATCGCTGTAGCGCACGATCGCCCACATCTGGCGGGCGCAAGGCGCGCGCACTTCCAGCGCTTCGAGTGCGAACGGCAGCATCAGCATCAGCGTTTCGGGCGATGCCAATTGCAGGCCGAGCGGCGCCTGCAGGGCTGCATCGAGCAGGCTTGGATGCAGCACGTAGTCATCGAGCGAGCCGGCGACCGAAGCCGGCAAGGTGATACGCGCCAACACCTGATCCTTGCCGATGAACAGTTCGTCCAGGGTGCGGAAGGCCGGCCCGTAACGCAGGCCGTTCTTTTCGAAGATGGCATAGCATTGTGCGGCATCGGCATGCGCCGCACTGCATTGCTCGCGCCATGCAGCCACATCGTGGCGGATGGCGTCGGCCTGCGCATCGTTCGGTGCTGTCAACACGCTGCCCTGCCCATACGGCGATAGTTCATCGCCGATGTCGCTGTAGATGTCGTAGCGGATCGCGCCACCCGTTTCAGTGCGCAACGCCACATGCACGTCCAAACCCGCTTCGGTCACCACGACCGGCCTCGCCCAGGTCACCTTGCGCAAGGACAGTCCGTGATGCGCATGCGTCGACAACCGCGCGGCCGCGAGCGCCATTTCCAACTGCGCTACGCCCGGCAATATGCGCATGCCTGCCACGTTGTGATCGGCCAGGAAGAACTCGCTGCCATGGAAGTGGCTGCTGAAGCGTTGCGTGGACAGGTCGGACGTATTGCGATGAAGCAAAGGATGCAGGCACGGCGAAGACACCGCCGCCACAGGCGCCTCGGGTTGTGCGATGGAAAGTCCATGACGCTCGCGTGCGAAAGGATAGGTCGGCAAGCTGATGCGACGCGGCGGGAAGGTGCCGTGGAGCGCACGCCAATCGATGCCATCACCCTTTACCCACGCATCCAGCCACGCGTGCAGGTCGCCCTGCTCTGCTCCCTTGCCGAAAGCACCCTTCGCAACGGACATGGCCGGCACATCCTTCTGGCGGCGAACTTGTCCGCGATGAAGACCGCGGCTGTCACCCGCAAGGAAACGCTTCAACGACTCGCGCGTTTCGGCCAGCGAGCCGGCCACGAAGCCGAGCCGCTCTTCCATCGCTTCGCGTCCGACCTGCAACGTATACGCCAGTTCGTCCAATGCGACGTCAGGCTGCGCATCAAGGAATGCGAGCAGCGCCTGTACCTGTTCCCGCAGGCGCGCTTCATGCCGTGCCGACAGCACGACCGCGGAAGGCCCGTTCGTGCGCGGCGCGGTCCGTGCCGGCGGAACGTATTCCTCCAGCACGACATGTGCGTTCACGCCGCCGAAGCCGAACGAACTCACGCCCGCGCGGCGCGGCAGCGCGTGGCCTTGCGCATCGCGCATGGCCGTCCACTCGCGCGCTTGCTGCACCACGTAGAACGGACTGCCATCCAGTTCGATGTACGGATTGAGCTTTTCGCTGTGCAGGCTCTTCACCAAGGTCCGGTGCTTCATCTGCAGCAGTACCTTGACCACACCCGCGATGCCGGCGGCCAATTCGAGATGGCCGACATTGGTTTTCACCGAGCCCAGGCCGCAATGCGGCAGCGCCGCGGCCGTTTCGCCCGCATCCGCGTATAACGCGTCGAATGCCGCCTTCAGTCCGTTGATTTCGATCGGATCACCCAGCGGCGTGCCGGTGCCGTGCGTTTCGATGTACGTGACGGTGTGCGGATCGATGCGGGCTTCGCGGTGCGCTTTCATCACCACGGCGGCCTGCGCCTTGGGATTGGGCGCGGTCAGCGAATTGGCGCGGCCGCCGTGGTTCTCGGCAACTCCGCGAACAAGGCCATGGATGGGATCGCCATCGCGCTCGGCCTCCGACAGCTTCTTCAGCACCAGCATCGCGACGCCTTCGCCGCGCACGTAGCCGTTGGCCTCGCTGGAGAACGTCTTGCAGCGGCCGTCCTCGCACAACATGCCGGATTTATCCAGGCTGATATGCGCCTCGGGCGTCAGGATGGTATTCACGCCACCGACGATGGCGATCTTGGCGTCGCCGTTCTGGATAGCCATCACGCCACGCCGCAATGCCACCAGTGAACTGGAACATGCCGTTTCCACCGGCTCGCTCGGGCCGTGCCAGTCGAGCAGATAGCTGATGCGGTTGGGGCCGACCGAAGGTACGCCACCGGTCGAGGAATAGGCCTGCCCCCATAAGTTCGCGCGATGAAGCAGCGTGCCGTAGCCGGGCGCACCGGTGCCGACATAGATGGCCGTGTCGCTGCCAGCCAGCGTCGAGGCGGCATAGCCGGCATCTTCCAGCGCCTTCCATACGTGGATCATCATCAGGCGCTGCTGCGGATCCATCATCTGCGCTTCCTTGGGCGAGATGCTGAAGAACATCGGGTCGAACTCGTCGACGCCATCGATGAAGCCGCCCCATTTGATGCGGGTCTTGTTCTCCTCCCGCGACGGATCGCCGTACAGCGCATGCCAATCCCAGCGTTCGGGCAGAACCTCGCTGATGCAGTCCCGGCCGTCGCGCAGGTTGCGCCAGAACGCATCCAGATCGCGCGCCTGCGGAAACTGCCCGCTCATGCCGATGATGGCGATCGGCTCGGGCTCATCGAGCTTCGGAGAAACGCTCACGCTCGCCGCGGCGGCGGACGCCGGGACCCAGCGTTTTGGCGATGCCGCCACATCGCCGTTCGTTGCCGCCATGTGCGGTGTCACCGCGTCCTGGTGTTCCCTCTCCAGATAGCCGGCCAGGCCGGCTACGGTCGGGTATTCGAAGAAGATCGTCGGCTTCAGCTCGAGCCGATAGCGATCATTGATGGCATTGCAGAATTCGGTGAGCGTGACGGAATCGAAACCGTATTCGCTGAGCACGGTGCCGCCGTCGATGTCTTCGGGCTTGACCTTGATCAGCGTGGAGACAAGTTCGATCAGTGTCTGCTTTACCGAGCCCACCAAGTTGGGTGCTGCCTCACCGTCATCCCGGCCTGCGCCGTGGTGAAGACGCGGCACGGATGCAACGGCGGCACCACTCAGCAACACGTCGCGAATCCGCACCGCATTCCCCGCCACCACCAGGGCCTGATTCACTCCGCTCGCCAGTACCTGCCGCAGCGCAAGCACCCCGCTGTCCGTGGCCAGCGCATGCACACCCCATTGCTGCGCCACCATCGCACGCGTGGACGCATCCACCTGCATGCCGCCTTCGTCCCACAACGGCCAGTTGATCGACAGCGTGCGGCCATGCCGCTGCCCGCATGCAACCAGCTCGGCGCGATGATGCGCAAAGGCATCCATGAAACCATTCGCCGCCGCGTAGTCGGCCTGCCCGATGTTTCCCACCGCACCCGCCATCGACGAAAAACAGATGAAGACATCGAGCGCGATGTCGCGGCTGGCCCGATCGAGATTCAACGTGCCGGCCACCTTGGCGGCCAGCACGTCATGCAACTGCTGCCGGGTCTTGCGGATGATGAAGCTGTCGCGCAACACGCCCGCACTGTGGATGATGCCGTCCAGGCTTTCGAATTCCTCTGGAATGCTCTGCACCAGCGACGTCAACGCGGCGGAATCGGTGACGTCCACCGCGTGATAGCGCACCACGGCGCCGAGCGTTTCCAATTGCCGCAGGTTCGCCTGGATCGCCTCGTTCAACGGCGAGCGGCCCGTCAGTACCAACACCGGATTGCGTGCTTGCCGTGCAATGTCGCGCGCAAAAATCAAACCCAGTCCGCCCGCGCCGCCGGTGATCAGGTACACGCCGTGCGCCTTCCAGGGTGATGGCACGTCGGACGACGCTTGCCATTCGGCCCACGCGCCAACCTGGCGTTCGCCATTGACGTAACGCACGAGCGGCGCATCGCTGCCGTGCTGCTCCAACAAGGCCTGCGCGATGTCTTGCCCAGGCTCCACACAGATGACCTGCCCGACCAGGCGCGGGTTTTCCTGTTGCGCCGTGCGCAGCATGCCGCTCAATCCGGCGAGCGTGCGCGCCATGCCCTCGCCCGGCACCACCACTTGCAACCGTTGCTTGCCGCGCTGGCTCGCTAGCGCTTGCAGGTGCTCAAGCAAGGTGGCCGCCGCCGCTACGTAGCACTGGGCGGGATCATCGTCCGCAGCGAGCGCAACGCAAGTGACGCCTGGCATGCGCGCTTGCACGCGTTCGACCTCGGCGGCATCGCCACTGCACAACAGCACGCGATGATCGGCGAACGAGCTGCCCGCGTCGCCGCGGCTTAGCGCCGGTTGCGCTGTCCAGGAAGGCAGAAACAGCAGGGTTTCGATGGGTGGGCTGGCGGGCTTCACAGCTGCGCTTTCGCGCACGGCGGGTGCCGGTTCGCTGCGCGCAAACTGCATCGGCGCAGTGCTCAACGTGATCCAATGACGCTCGCGGGCAAAGGGATACGTGGGCAGGCTGATGCGGCGCGGGTGCTCGGCGCCATACAGGCGCCGCCAATCGAAGGTGAGCCCTTTCACCCACAAGCTCAGCAATTTTTCGAACTTGCCCTTGGCGATCCAGGCGGAAACCGCCGCGTCGATATCGTCGTCGCCGGCCAATGCCGACAATGCATCCTTGTTCTGCTTCACCTGGCCGCGATACACGCCTTCGATGGCGGCATCACCCGCCGCATACGCGCCCAGCTTTTCGCGCAGTTCGTCCAGCGAGGTCACTAGCAACGCCAGCCGCTCGTCCATTGCCTCGCGGCCGACCTGCAGCGTGTACGCCAGATCGTGCAGCACGATGGCGTCATCGTCCGTGATGGCTGCAAGCAACTGCTGCACCTGTTCGTGCAGGCGGTCGGCGTGACGCGCGGACAGCAGCACGATCGCCGGCCCGTTCCATGCGGGCACCGCGCGCAAATCGCGATATTCTCCGATCACGACGTGCGCGTTGGCGCCGCCCGCGCCGAACGACGAAATACCCGCAAGGCGCGGGTATTCGCGGTTGACGCCATCGATATTCAGCACCGGTCGCGGCCATGGCGACAACGTCTGCTGCACCACGAACGGTGTCTGCGCGAAATCGATGTTCGGATTGAGCACGCGCGAGTGCAGGCTCGGCGCGAGCTGCCCGTGCCTGAGTTGCAGCAACACTTTCGTGACGCCGGCAATGCCGGCCGCGCTTTCGCAATGACCGATGTTCGACTTGGCCGAACCGATCGCGCAGAACTGCGTGTCTTGCGTCCAGTGACGGAAGGCTTTGGACAAGCCGGCGATCTCGATCGGATCGCCCAGGCTGGTGCCGGTGCCGTGCGCTTCCACGTAGCTCAACGCACGCGCATCCACGTGCGCTTCGCGCAGCGCGCGCTCGATCACCTTCGCCTGCGCGTTCGGATTCGGCACGGTGTAGCCGTTGGTGCGGCCACCGTGATTGATCGAGGTGCCTTTGATCACGCCATAGATGTGATCGCCATCGGCCTGCGCCTGCGCGAGCGGTTTTAGCAACACCGCGCCGACGCCCTCGCCCGGCACGTAGCCTTCGCCGCCTTCGCCGAAACTCTCGCAACGTCCCTTGCCGGAAATGAACTTGCCCTGTGCCAGCATCAGGTATTTGTTCGGATGCACCGACACGTTCACGCCGCCGGCAAGCGCCGCCGAACAATCGCCGCGCTGCAGGGCGCGGCATGCAAGATGGATCGCCGTCAGCGATGAGGAGCACATCGTGTCCAGCGCCAGGCTGGGGCCGTTGAAATTGCAGAAGTAAGAGATGCGGTTGGCGATCGACGCGGGACTGCCCTGCAACGCCACGTCGCGCCCGCGCTCCTGTTCTTGCGCACCGTAGAGCTGGTATTCCTCGTACATCACGCCAACGAACACGCCCACCTCGCCATCCTCGGCAACGTTCTCGCGCGTGTAGCCGGCGTCTTCCAGCGTGGCGTGCACGCACTCCAGGAACAGCCGCTCCTGCGGGTCCATGAGTTCCGCTTCGCGCGGCGAAATGTTGAAGAACAACGGATCGAACCAATCCACGCCGTCGATGAAGCCGCCCCATTTGCCATACGTCTTGCCGGGCTTGTTGCGGTCTTCGTCGAAGTAGCGCGCATGATCCCAGCGCTCCACCGGAATCTCGGTGATGCTGTCCTTCCCTTGGCTGAGATTGCGCCAGAACTGCTTGAGATCGTTGGCTTGTGGGTATCGCCCAGCCAGACCGACGATTGCGATGTCGCCCATCGCTTGTTCGCTGCGTGACGCAAAACGCGAGCGAAGCGGACTGATGGCCGCCACTCGCGCCGACGCCGCGGGTGCCGCCGCAACGGGCGGCACAACCGGTGCGTCGCCCAGCAATGCAATCAATGCGTCCCGATGCCGCTCCACGAAATAGCCGCTGAGCGAAGCGATGGTTTGGTGTTCGAAGAACAAGGTCTTCGGCAGCGCGCCGAACACTTTCTCCAGTTGCGTGGTGAGGTCCATCACCATCACCGAGTCGATGCCATATGCCTCCAGCCGCGCGTTCGCATCGATATCTTGCGGCGGCAGCTTGAGCGTGGAAGACAGCAAGCGCCGCAGATAGCGCAGCGTGCGCTCATGCCCGTCATCCACCACGGGCTCCGTTGTGGGCTGCGAAGAGGGCGCATCCACCATGGCGGCAACCTCGCCAAGCAGGGCGGCTTGCAACCGCTCACGCTCGCCTTCGGCAACCAGCACCTGCGGCCGTCCAAACGCCAGTGCGTTGGCCAGCGCCATGCAACCGTTGGTCGCGCGCAGCGGCGTCATGCCCCACTGCTGTAACAAATAACGCCGCGTGGCGTCGTCCACTTGCATGCCGCCCGCTTCCCACAGCGGCCAGTTGATCGACAGCGTGCGTCCGTGCCGCGCGCCTTGCCCGACAAGTTCGTGGCGATGCTGGGCGAACGCATCCATGAACGCGTTGGCCGCCGCATAGTCGGCCTGGCCGACGTTGCCGACCGCGCCGGCGATGGACGAGAACATCACGAAGACATCCAGCGGCAGGTCGCGGCTTGCTTCATCCAGATGCAGCGTGCCGTCGACTTTCGCGCGCAGCACGGCGGCCAGTTCGTCCGGCGTCTTCTTCATGAGGAAGCTGTCGCGCAGCACGCCCGCACTGTGCAGGATGCCGTGCAGCGCGCCGAATTCCGTCACGATGTCGCGCAGCGCCGCATGCACGGCGTCGCGCTCGCCCACGTCCAGTACCCAATAGCGCACGGTTGCGCCGAGTGTTTCCAGCTCGGCGAATGCCGCGCGCATCGATTCGTCCGGCTGCGAGCGCCCGGTGAGAATCAGCGTTGTGCCGTGCGCCTGGCTGAGGATGTCGTGCGCGAAGATCAAGCCAAGACCACCGGCACCGCCAGTAATCAGATACACGCCGCCGTCCCGCCATGGCTTCGGCGCGCCGTGTGATGCGGGCAGTGCTTCCCACCCCGCGACTTGCCGCTCGCCTTGTGCGTAGCGAATGTGCGAGGCCGGCGCATGCAGGTTGTCCAACACGGCTTGCGCTACGTCCTGGTTCGGCGCTACGCCGATCACTTGCCAGACGATGTGCGGATATTCCAACTGCGCCGTGCGCAGCATGCCGGCCAGTCCTGCGTAAACCTGACCAGCGCCGCCGTTTGGCACGGCCACCTGCACGAGATGACGGCCGGCTTCGCGCCCCAGGACGGGCAACTTCTGCAACAGATGGCGTGCTGCGTCGGCGTAGCCGTCCGCGAGATCGGCGCCGGCGAAGCTTGCGCAATCCGCCTTCGGCAATCGCGCCTGCACGTTTTCTGCACTGGCCGCAGTCTGGTCGCACAACAGCACCAGATGCTGCGTGATGTCATGCGCTTGCGCCGCGTTCGCAGGCAACGCTTTCCATACCGGCGCAGCCAATAACATCCGGTCGAGCGATGCGGTCAGGTGGCGCGCGGTCGATGCGTGCAAGACCAGCCGCTCGATGCGCGCGCAAAGCTTGCCGGCGCCGTCGCATACATCGATATCGAATTGCCGCGCCGCACTGTCAGGCGATTCAAGCTGGCGCACCCACGCCCACGCCGTGGCGGGACACGTGGCCAGCACGTCCAGCACACCCAGGCTAGCGGGCACCCACAACGTGTCTGCACGCGAGGCGTCGCCTTGCACGATGCCGAGCGCCGCTTGCAGCGCCGCATCGAGCAAAACGGGATGCAAGGCGTAGTCGTGCTGTGCATCCTGTAGCGCAGCAGGTATGGCGATGTGGGCGAGCACTTCGCCGTGGCCGACCAGCAATGCCTGCACGCCCTGGAATGTCGCGCCATAGTGCAGCCCCATGCGCTCGAACAAGGCATAGCATTGCCGCGCATCCAGTCGTTCCACATCGCATTGCGCCCGCAGCCGGCTGAGGTCGTGAACGCCTGGTGTCGCAGCGTGTGCGACAAGCGTCGCGCTGCCACGGCTGTAGACGGTGTCTTCATCTGCGCCATGCAGTTCGAATGCGACCACCTCATCGTCCTGCGGCGTCAGGCGGAGATGCACGTCGATACCGCCGTCGCCTGCCATCGCCGGGCGCAGCCACGCCACGTCATGCAGGCGCAGGGCAACCGCTTCGCCGATGGACACCTCGACGGCGCGGCGCGCCATTTCCAGTTGCACGGCGGCGGGCAGCACGAGTGCACCGTGCACGCGATGGTCAGCGAGGAAATAGTCCTCGCCCGTGAAGTGCGAACTGAAACGCTGCGCGGCAAAGGTGGAGGTATTGCGATGCAGGAGCGGATGCATGACGCCCGCGCCCACCGTCACCGCCGGGCCGATGGGCATCCAGTAGCGCTCGCGTGCAAACGGATAAGTCGGCAGGCTGATCCGGCGCGGGTGGCGTCCTGTTGCATACAGGCGGCGCCAATCCAACGACAGCCCGTTGACCCACAGCTCCAGCAGCCTGCCGAACTGCCGTTTCGCGATCCAGGTATCGATCATCGCATCGAGGCCGTCGTCGCCGGCGAGATTCAGCAGCGTGTCCTGCTCTAGTCTGACCTGCCCGTGATACAAACCGTCGATTGCCGTGTGGCCGGCCACATAGGCGGCCAGTTTTTCGCGCAGTTCATCCAGCGAGTGCACCAACAAACCGAGGCGCTCGTCCATCGCTTCGCGGCCGACCTGCAGCGTATAGGCGAGATCGTGCAGCACAGGCTCCACATCCGTGTCGAGCGCGGTCAAAAGCCGCTTCGCATGTTCCAGCAGGCGATCGGCCGTGCGCGCGGAAAGCACCACCAGCGCAGGCCCGTGCCACGCATGCGCGGCTTCGATCGGCGCGCGATATTCCTCAATCACCACGTGCGCATTGGCGCCACCCGCGCCGAATGAGGAAACGCCGGCAAGCCGTGGGCATTCGCGCCTGACGCCATCTTGCTCCAGCACTGGCCGCTGCCATGGCGAAAGCGTCTGCTGCACCACGAACGGCGTCTGCGCAAAATCGATGTTCGGATTGAGCACCTCCGAATGCAGGCTGGGTGCAAGCTGTCCGTGCTTGAGTTGCAGCAGCACCTTGGTGACGCCAGCAATGCCGGCGGCACTTTCGCAATGACCGATGTTCGACTTGGCCGAACCGATGGCGCAGAACTGCGTGTCTTGCGTCCAGTGGCGGAAGGCTTTGGACAAGCCGGCGATCTCGATCGGATCGCCCAGGCTGGTACCGGTGCCGTGCGCCTCGATGTAGCTCACCGCGCGTGCGTCGATGCGCGCGTCACGCAGCGCGCGCTCGATCACCTTCGCTTGCGCATGCGGATTGGGTACGGTGAAACCGTTGGTCTTGCCACCGTGATTGATGGCCGTCGCCTTGACCACGCCATAGATGTGATCGCCATCGGCCTGCGCCTGCACGAGTGGTTTTAGCAACACCGCGCCGACACCCTCGCCCGGCACATAGCCTTCGCCGCCTTCGCCGAAACTTTCGCAGCGCCCTTTGCCGGAAATGAACCGGCCCTGCGCCAGCATCAGGTATTTGTTGGGATGCACCGACACGTTCACGCCACCGGCGATCGCCACCAAACAGCCGCCTTGGCGCAGCGCCTGGCAGGCCAGGTGAATGGCCGTCAGCGACGAGGAGCACATCGTGTCCAGCATCAGGCTGGGGCCGTGGAAGTTGTAGAAATACGAAACGCGGTTGGCGATGGACGCGGGACTTCCCGGCACGGCGATAGGCCGGCCGAGCGCCTGCTCTTGCGCGGCGAACATTCGGTATTCCTCGTACATCACGCCGACGAACACGCCGACGTCGCCATGCTCGGCGACGTTCTCGCGCGTATAGCCGGCATCCTCCAGCGTGGCATGCACGCACTCCAGGAACAGACGCTCCTGCGGGTCCATCAATTCCGCTTCGCGCGGCGAGATGTTGAAGAACAACGGATCGAACCGGTCCACGCCGTCGATGAAACCGCCCCACTTGCCGTAGCACTTGCCCGGCTTGCCGTGTTCCTCGTCGAAATAACGGGCGTGGTTCCAGCGCTCCGGCGGAATCTCCGTGATGCTGTCGCGCCCCTGGCTCAGGTTGTTCCAGAACTGCTCAAGGTCCATCGCCTGCGGGTAGCGGCCGGCCAGGCCGATGATCGCGATATCGCCCAGATCATCGTTCGCATCGTGGCGACGAACCGGTGTTGCGTAACGCGCCTGCATGGCAAGCGCGGATGGCGCGTGTGCCGTTTTTTGCGCAGATGGCGTCGCGGCGGCTTCGGCGATGGCACGCGGTTCGCCCAGCAGGGCCCTCATCGTTTCGCGATGGTGCTGCACGAAATAGCCGCTCAGCGCGGCTAGGGTCTGATATTCGAAGAACAGCGTCTTCGGCAACGGGCCGAATTGCCGTTCGAGAGCGCGCGTCAGTTCCAGCACCATGATGGAATCGATGCCGTAGGCTTCCAGTTGCGCCTGCGGTTGGATCTTGTGCGCCGGGGTTTTCAAGGTGGCGGACAGGAAGCGCACGAAATGGCGGATGGCGCGTTCGTGCATGTCGTCTGCAACGTCGGTTTCCGCTGCAAGTGGCGCGTCGAGCACGGGTACATCATCGGCCATGCGAACGCGATCGCCGGCTGGCGCATGATCCAATACGCGCATGCCAAGCTGCCGGAAGCGCAGGCACACCCTGCCCTGCTCGTTGCACACGTCGATGTCCACGATGCGCACCGCGTCGCTGTGCGTGCCGTTGCTGCGCACCACCACCCATGCCTGATCCGTGCAGGGCGCCAGCACGTCCAGGCGTTGCAGCGCGAACGGCAGCATCAATGCAGGCTCGCGTCCCGCGCCGATGTCCAGGCCGATCGCTGCCTGCCACGCGGCATCGAGCAAACTGGGATGCAGTACGTAGCGATCGCTGTCCGCTCGTTGCGACGCCGGCAACGCGATCTGCGCGAGCGCCATGCCGTCACCCGCGAACAGGGCCAGCAGACCCTGGAAGCCCGCGCCATAGTGCAGCCCCAGACGATCGAACGTGTCGTAGCACGCGGCGGCGTTCCAATGAGCTCGCGTGCATTGTTCGCGCAGCGCAAGCAAGTCGTGCATCGCAGGTTCGGACGATGCGAGCGTTTCCGTCACCACGCCACGGCTGTAGACAGCGATCTCGCCGTCCACAGGGTCCGCATGCAGTTCGTAGGCAATGTCGCCGCGTCCGTCCACGCGCAGCGATACGTGCAGTTGCACGCCTTGCTCGCTGGTCAGCACCGGGCGTTCCCACACGATGTCTTGCAGATGCAGCGGCGAGGTCGCATCCAGCACGGCGCTTGCCGCGGCGCGCGCCATTTCCAGCTGTGCCACGCCCGGCAGCACGCGCTTATCGCGTACGACGTGGTCGGCGAACACGAATTCGCGGCCGTCGAAACGGCTGCTGAAACGTGGGCCAAGCAGGTTCGACGTATTCCGATGCAGCAAGGGATGCAGCGTGGCGACGTTGGATGCCGCCGGCAGATTGGCACCGCCGGCCTCGATCCAATAGCGCTCCTGCGCAAACGGATAGGTCGGCAGGCTGACACGGCGCGGCCTGCGTTCGCCGTGCAGCGCCGCCCAATCCACGCGGCGGCCATCCACCCACTGCGCAAGGATGCGCGTCCATTGTCCTTGTGCGGCCTCGTCGCGCAATGTGGCGTCCGCATCGTCGCGCACGGACGATGCGGCAAGCTTTTCGCGGCGCGCCTGTCCGCGATGCAAACCGGCGACGTCGGCATCGCCAGCCACGAAGCGCGTCAGCAGATCGCGCAGTGCTTCGTGTGTGCGCACGCTGACGCCAAGCCGCTCCTCCATGCCTTCGCGACCCACCTGCAAGGTGTAGGCGATGTCGTCCAGCGTGAGGTCGCGCGCTGCCGGCGTGTCGAGAAAGTCGATCCATTGGCGCGCCTGCTCGCGCAAGCGTTCCTCGTTGCGCGCGGAGAGTACGAACGCCACCCGCTTTTCTGATGGTGCGGCTGCGGCCGGGGCGACGTATTCCTCCAGCACGACGTGCGCATTGACGCCGCCGAAGCCGAACGAACTCACGCCCGCGCGACGCGGCAGCGCTTCGCCGTGCGCGTCGCGAAAGGGCAGCCATTCGCGTGTTTCGTTCACGACGTAGAACGGGCTGCTATCCAACTGGATATACGGATTGATCCGTTCGCCATGCAGGCTCTTCACCAGTGTGCGGTGCTTCATCTGCAACAGCACTTTCACCACGCCCGCGACGCCAGCCGCCAATTCCAGATGGCCGATGTTGGTTTTCACCGAGCCCAGGCCGCAGTGCGGCGCCGGCACGACTTGGTCGCCGGTGGCGGCGTAAAGCGCCTGGAAGGCGGTTTTCAGGCCATTGATCTCCACCGGATCGCCGAGCGGCGTGCCGGTGCCGTGTGCTTCGATATAGCTCACCGTGCGCGGATCGATGCCGGCCTGCGCGTAGGCGCGCCGCACGACGTCCGCCTGCGCATTTGGATTGGGTGCGGTCAGCGAGTTCGCGCGGCCGCCATGGTTTTCCGATACGCCGCGCACCACGCCGTAAATGTGGTCGCCGTCGCGCTCGGCGTCGGCGAGTTTCTTCAGCACCAGCATCGCCACGCCTTCGCCGCGCACGTAGCCGTTCGCGTCGGCGGAGAAGGTTTTGCAGCGGCCGTCTTCGCTCAGCATGCCGGCCTTGGTGAAACTGATGTGCAGATCGGGCGTGATCAAGGTGTTTACGCCGCCAACGATCGCCATCGACGATTCGCCGCCCTGGATCGCCGCAACGCCACGGCGCAATGCCACCAGCGAACTGGAGCAGGCGGTTTCCACCGGCTCGCTCGGCCCGTGCAGATCAAGGAAATAACTCATGCGGTTCGGCCCCACCGAGGCCACCGCGCCGGTTGACGAATAGCCCTCGATCGCCGTCATCGCACGTGCGATCAAGCTGCTGTAGCCGGTACCCATGGTACCGACGAAAATCGCCGTATCGCTGCCGGCCAGCGCCGGACCCGCATAGCCCGCATCTTCCAGCGCTTTCCAGATGTAGATCATCATCAGGCGCTGTTGCGGATCCATCAGTTCCGCTTCTTTCGGCGAGATGCCGAAGAACAGTGGATCGAATTCATCCACGCCGTCGATAAAGCCGCCCCATTTGATGTGCGTGCGATTGGCCTCGCGCGCGGGATCGCCATGCCATGCGCGCCAGTCCCAGCGCGACGCTGGAATTTCGCTGATGCAATCGCGGCCTTCCAGCAGATTGCGCCAGAACGCATCCAGGTCAGGTGCCTGTGGGAACTGACCGCTCATGCCAATGATGGCGATGGGTTCGCTCGTGGCCGTGATGTCCGGCGCTGGCTTGCTGCTGCGGCTCCATCCACGTGCGCGTGCGCGTTCCTGCGTGTGCGCGGCAGGCTGCACGGGCGTGGTCGCCTCGAACGCGACACTGTGCTCGCGCACCAGGTAAGCAGCCAGGCCGTCGATCGTCGGGTATTCGAAGAACAATGTCGGCTGCAGTTCCAGTTTGTAGCGCTGGTTGATGGCGTTGCCGAATTCCGTCAGCGAGACCGAATCGAAACCGTATTCGCTGAATGCGGTTTCGCCGTCGATGTCTGCGGGTTTGACTTTGATCAGGGAGGACACGAGTTCGATCAGTGTCTGCTTAACCTGATCCAAGACTCCCTCCCCTGCATGCAGGGGAGGGTTGGGGTGGGGTTGTGTGGGCTTGCCGTTCGATCTGAACTCATCGCGAGGTTGCTGTTGCTTCAGCCCATCCCGCGCCCTCCTGCTTGCAGGAGCAGAAGGCAAAATATGTTCCCCTAATACACGCAAGGGAGGAAGCAAGAGCGCCTCACGAATCCGCTCAGCATCCCCCGCCACCACCATCGCCTGCGTTTCGCCACTGGCCCAGATCTCGTACAGCGCCGCCAGACCATCGGCCGTGCGCAACGGCTGCATGCCCCACTGCCGCGCCAGCATCGTGCGCGTTGGCGCATCCACCTGCATGCCGCCTTCCTCCCACAGGGGCCAGTTCACCGACAACGTGCGGCCATGCCGGCGTCCTTGCGCCGCCAGCGCGTTGCGCCGATGCACGAACGCATCCATGAATGCGTTGGCTGCCGCGTAATCCGCCTGGCCGGCGTTGCCGATGGCGCCGGCGATGGACGAGAACACGATGAAAGCATCCAGCGCGATGCCGCGGCTGGCTTCGTCCAGGTGCAGCGTGCCGTGCACCTTGGCGCTGAACACCTCGTGCAATTGCGCGGGGGTCTTTCTGGCGAGATAACTGTCGCGCAGCACACCGGCGCTGTGGATGATGCCGTCCAGGCTTTCGAATTCTTCGGGAATGCCCTGCACCAATGCCGTTACCGCCTGTGCGTCGCTGACGTCCACGGCGCGATAGCGAACCACCGCGCCCAGTGTTTCCAGTTCGCGGACGTGCGCTTGAATGCCGGCATGCATCGGAGTGCGTCCGGTCAGAATCAGCACCGGGTTGCGTACCTGTGTGGCGATGTCGCGCGCAAAGACCAGACCCAGGCCACCGGCCCCGCCGGTGATCAGGTAGACGCCGTGCGCTTTCCACGGACTTGCGGCTGCAGCCGGCGCCGCAAAGGTTTCCCAGCCTGCTACGTAGCGCGAGCCCATGACGTAGCGCACGCGGACGGCTTCGTCATCGCGGTTGTCGAGCAATAACTGCGCCACATCCTGGCCGTGCTCAATGTCGATCACTTGCCCGCGCAACCGCGGATGCTCGCGTTGCGCCGTACGCAACATGCCGTGCAGGCCGGCGAAAAGTTGCGCCTCGCCCTCGGCCGGCACCGCGATCTGCATGAAAGCCTGCCCCGTTTCACAACTGAGCGATTGGAGCTGCTCCAACAAGGCGCCAGCAACAGCTTCGTAGCTGCCGGCAAGATCGGGCGTGACGTCAATCGTGGAGACGATCGCGCCGGGCACGCGCACGCCGACGTCGGCAGCATGAATATTCGGCAAGCCACACAGCAGCACGCGATGCGCAGCCGGCGCAGCATTCGCGGCGGCTGAAGGCGCAACAGCCGTCCACATGGGGCGCATCAGCAAGGTCTCGCCGTCCGGCACGATGGCGGGAAGCGTTTCGTGCGCCGGGATGCCCACCGCGCGCAGCTCCAATTGCCGCAGCTGCACGCATACCGCACCGCTTTCGTCGCACAGGTCGATATCCAGGCGCTGCTCGCCAGCGTCGCTGCTGCGTATGAAAGCCCACATGCTCGCGGTGCACGGCGCGAGCACGTCCATGCCGCCGAGGGCAAACGGCAACCTCAGCGATGCTTGCGAGTTCAACAGCAACGTCGCCTGCAACGCTGCATCCATCACGCTCGGATGCAGCGCGTAGTCGTCGCGCGTGACTTGCGCTGACGCCGGCAGGGCGATGCGCGCCAGCAATGCACCATCGCCGATGAACGCCTCGGCCAGGCCACGGAAGGATGGACCGTAGTGCAGCCCCAGGGATTCGAAACGCGCGTAGCATTCCGCCGCTTCGACGTGCGCCACCGAACACTGCTTCCGCAGTGCGGCCAGATCGTACGTCGTCGCGACAGCTGCCGCCTGGACAGCCACCACGCCACGGCTGTGGACGATGACCGCGCCATCGTCATCCTGGCGATAGATCTCGGCATCGAGATCGCCATCATCACGCGGCTTCAACGCCAGGTGCAGGTTCACGCCGCCGGCATCGACGCGGATCGCACGAAGCCAGGCCATGTGTTTCCACCGCAGCGGTTCGCCAGCATCGAACGCCTGCTCTGCGGCATGGCGCAGCATCTCCAGTTGCGCCACGCCGGGCAGCACCCGATGGCCCTGCACAACATGGTCGGCGAGAAAAAATTCTTCGCCGCTGAAGTGCGAACTGAAACGCAACCCGTCGACGTTGGAGCTGTTCCGGTGCACCAGCGGATGCGGCACGGTCGTCGCTATCCCCACATCACGCGCCGTTTCGCTGACCGCAATCCAATAACGATCGCGCGAAAACGGATAGGTGGGAAGGCTGATGCGCCGCGGCCGCGGCCCCGCCGCATACAGGCGCTGCCAATCGAACGACACACCCTTCGTCCACAGATCGAGCAGCTTGCCGTGCTTGCCCTTGGCCAGCCACGCTTCGACGATGGCCGGCAGGTCGTCATCGCCGCTGAGCGCGGTGAGCGCTTCCTTGTTGCGCTTCACCTGCCCCCTGTAAAGCCCGTCGATGACTGCTTCGCCAGCGAGATAATCGCGAAGCTTTTCGCGCAGTGGGTCGAGCGAATGCGCGATGATGCCCAGCCGCTCTTCCATCGCCTCGCGTCCGAACTGCAGCGTGTAGGCGAGATCGGCCAACACGATCCGTTCCCCTTCGGCATCGAGCAAGGCCAGCAGGCGCTGTACCTGCTCGCGCAGGCGGTCTTCCTGCCGCGCGGACAACACGATCAGCGCGGGACCGTCCAGCGCGGCCGTGCCGGATGCAGACTCGCGATATTCCTCGATCACCACGTGCGCATTGGCGCCACCGGCGCCGAACGAGGAGATGCCGGCGATGCGCGGGTACTCGCGTTTTACACCGTCGACGTCAAGCACCGGCCGCGGCCATGGCGATAATGTCTGCTGCACCACGAACGGTGTCTGCGCAAAATCGATGTTCGGATTGAGTACGTGCGAATGCAGGCTCGGCGCAAGCTGCCCGTGCTTGAGTTGCAGCAGCACCTTGGTGACCCCAGCAATGCCGGCGGCGCTTTCACAATGGCCGATATTCGACTTGGCCGAACCGATCGCGCAGAACTGTGTGTCTTGCGTCCAGTGGCGGAAGGCTTTGGACAAACCGGCAATCTCGATCGGATCGCCCAGGCTGGTGCCGGTGCCGTGCGCTTCCACGTAGCTGATGGCACGCGCGTCGATGCCGGCCTCGCGCAGCGAGCGTTCGATCACCTTCGCCTGCGCATGCGGGCTGGGCACGGTGTAACCGTTGGTCTTGCCGCCATGATTGATGGCCGTCGCCTTGACCACGCCATAGATGTGATCGCCGTCGGCCTGCGCCTGGGCAAGCGGTTTTAGCAATACGGCGCCGACGCCCTCGCCCGGTACGTAGCCTTCGCCGCCTTCGCCGAAACTTTCGCAGCGCCCTTTGCCGGATATGAACCGGCCCTGCGCCAGCATCAGGTATTTGTTCGGGTGGATCGACACGTTCACGCCACCGGCCACCGCCACCGCGCAACCGCCGTGCTGCAGGCTTTGGCAGGCCAGATGAATCGCCGTCAGCGACGAGGAGCACATCGTGTCCAGCGCCAGGCTGGGACCGTGGAAATTGCAGAAATAGGAAATGCGATTGGCAACCGAAGCCGCGCTGTTGAGCATGGAAAGGTTGTTGCCCCGGGCTTGCTCCTGCGCGCCATAGAGCTGATATTCCTCGTACATCACGCCGACGAAGACACCCACGTCGCCACCCTCGGCGACGTTCTCGCGCGTGTAGCCGGCGTCTTCCAGCGTGGCGTGCACGCACTCCAGGAACAACCGCTCTTGCGGGTCCATCAATTCCGCTTCGCGCGGCGAGATGTTGAAGAACAGCGGATCGAACTGATCCACACCGTCGATAAAGCCGCCCCATTTGCCATACGTCTTGCCGGGCTTGCTACGGTCTTCGTCGAAGTAGCGCCGGTAATCCCAGCGTTCGGCGGGAATTTCGGTGATGCTGTCGCGCCCCTGGCTCAGGTTGACCCAGAACTGTTCGAGATCGTTGGCCTGCGGATAACGCCCGGCGACGCCGATGATGGCGATGTCGCCAACGTCCTGGCGATGGTTCGCCACGCCCTGCAGGCCGGTTTCCATGCGTGTCCCGAAGCGCGGACGTCGATGCAGGCCTGCCGTGGCGGGTGGTGCAGTGTCGTCGTTGCGTGGCGACATGCTCGATGAGTCGTGCACGGCTTCGCCAAGTGCTGCAACGAGGCGCTCACGATGGTTTTCCACGAAGTACGCCGCCAGTGCGGCAATGGTCTGGTATTCGAACAGCAGCGTCTTGGAGAGCGTGCCGAAGACCTGTTCCAGTGTGCGCGTCAGATCCATCACGAGGATGGAATCGATGCCATAAGCTTCCATCGGCGCACGCGCATCAATGCTGTTCGGCGAACGCTTGAGCGTGCCGGACAACAGCCGGACGAAATAGCGTGTGGCCTTCTCCTGCAGCTCGCTGGATGGCGCGCTTGCCGCCGGTTCGGGCCTGGCTGGCGCGGCGTCGATTTTTTTGGTGTTGAGCAGGCTGGATGTGAAACGTTCGATGGCCCCCTCGGCCACCATCACCTGCGGCAGGCCGCTGGCCAGCGCGCTCGCCAGCGCCGCGCAACCGCTGGCCGTGCGCAGCGGCAGCAAACCGGTACGCCGTGCGATATCTTCGCGCGTGGCGGCATCCACCTGCATGCCGCCCTCCTCCCACAGCGGCCAGTCCACCGACAGCGTGCGCCCGTGGCGCAGGCCTTGCGCCACCTGTTCGGCGCGATGATGCGCAAACGCATCCATGAACGCATTCGCCGCCGCGTAATCGGCCTGGCCAATATTGCCGAGCGCACCGGACGTGGACGCGAAACATACGAAGCAATCGAGTGCCATGTCGCGCGTGGCTTCATCCAGATGCAAGGTGCCAGCCACCTTGGCGTGCAGCACGTCGTGCAATTGCTGGCGGGTCTTGTTGATGATCAGGCTGTCACGCAGCACGCCCGCCGCATGGATCACACCGTGCAGGCTGCCGAACGCATCGGCCATGCCACGCACGAGCTGCAACACTGCATCGCGATCGCCCACGTCGAGCTGCCGGTAGTGCGGTCTTGTGCCGAGCGCTTCGAGTTCGTCGAGCTTGCCGCGTGTGGCTTCGGTGAGTGCCGAGCGTCCGGTGAGAATGAGCGTTGCGCCGCTGGCCTGGCGCGCGATCTCACGGGCAAAGATCAGACCCAGTCCGCCTGCGCCACCAGTAATGAGATACGTGCCGTGCGCCTTCCACAGCGGTGCGGCATCGAAAGATGACGGGAGTTCCTTCCAGCGACCCATCTGGCGCATGCCACCGGCGTAACGGATCTGCGCGGCGGGATTGGCGCGATTCTCCAGCAATGCCTGCACCACGTTTTGACCGGCCTCGACGCCGATCACCTGGCCGACGATGCGCGGATTTTCCTGTTGCGCCGTGCGCAGCATGCCGCCAAGGCCGGCCATGGTCTGGTCGATGCCATGGCTGGGCACGACGACCTGGATCAGATGGCGGCCCGCCTGCGCGCTCAAGGATTGAATCTGCTCCAGCAACACGCCAGCAGCCGATTCGTAGCGCTGCGCCAGCGCGTCGCCCGTGCTGATCTCGATGCACGCCGCATGCGGTAAACCCGCCTGCACGTCGGCGGATATCGCACGAAGATTGTCCTGCCCACCGCAGAGCAGGACGAGGTACCGTGCATACTCCGGCGCGTGCTCCGCTTCGGCCGATGGCGTTGTCCAGTCGAACTGGAACAGCGCTGTGCGCACCGGCTCGGTAGCGTCCGTTTGGGCGACGGCGCGCATGCAGAACTCGCTGAGGCGCAAGCACACCGATCCCGTTTCGTTACATAAATCGATATCGAATTTCTGTAACGAACGCTCCGCCGCATGGCCGGCGCTGCGGCGGATCACCGCCCACATCGCATCCGGACAGGAGGCCAGCACCTCCAGCGAGCGCAGCGCAAAGGGCAGCATCAACGTGCCATCGTCCGCGCCCTGGGCATGAAAAACGATCGCTGCCTGCAACGCTGCATCGAGCAGGCTGGGATGAAGCGCGTAGTCCTGCCGCGTCGACTGCAAGCGCTCCGGCAACGACAGCCGCGCCAGCGCGCCGTCGCGGCCGACGAACAGTTCGCCCAAACCACGATGGCCTGCACCGTAGGCCAGGCCCATCCGATCAAGCATGGCGTAACAGGCGTCCGCACCCAGTTGCGTTGGCGCGTATTCCAAGCTCAACGCCGCGATATCCAAGGTCGCGGGGGATGATGCATGCGCATCGATGCTGACGGAACCCTGGCTGTATACCGCACCTTCGCCGCCATCCGCATCGTCATACAGCTCGAAGCTGAATTCGCCTTGCCCTTCCGGGAACAGCGCGATGTGGATGTCTTTGGCTTCGCCCCCCGCCACCACGGGTCGCAGCCAGACGATGTCCTTCAGCCGGCAGGAGCCGCCAGCCAAGGTCGCCTGCGTCGCCGCAAAACAGGCCATTTCCAGTTGTGCGGCCGCCGGCAGCGTGGCGCGCCCTTGCACGACGTGATCGGCAAGGAAGAATTCCTTGCCGCTGAAGCGGCTGGTGAAACGCAGTCCGGCCGCGTTGGAGGTGTTGCGATGAACGAGTGGATGGACGGCCATAAGCGATGCCGCTGAATCAGCCGGCTTCGCATCCACCCAATGTCTTTCCCTGGCGAACGGATACGTCGGCAGTGCCACGCGTCGCCTGGGCGAGGTGTGCAAACCGCGCCAATCGATCGCCTGCCCTGCCACCCATTTCGCGGCCACGGTTTGCGGATCGTCATGCGATGGCAGCCATGCAGCAGATTCCGCGGATTCCGCCAGCGCTTCCGTCGAAAGCTCGCCGCACAAGGCATCATCTTGCGTGGCCGACGCCAGCCAGCTTTCCAACCGGCGCGGCAGCGTCTCGAACGAATCGGCCACCAGCGCAAGCCGCGTCGCCATCGCCTGCCGCCCGATCTGCAGCGTGTATGCCAGGTCGGCGAGGCCGGCACGGCGAACGTCGGGCGACGCGATCGCGGCCAGCAGTTGCCGCGCGCGTTCGCGCAGTATCGGCATGGTTTTGGCTGATAACACGATGATTGCCGGCGCGTGATCGGCTGGCGCTTCGACTTCAGGCGTCATGTATTCCTCGACGATCACGTGCGAGTTCACGCCACCGAAGCCAAAGGAACTGACGCCCGCGCGGCGCGGAACGGGGCGCCCGTTTTCGTCGAGTTTCGCCGGCCACGGCTGTGCCTTGTCGACGATGAAAAACGGACTGCCTTCCAGCGCGATGCGCGGATTGAGCTTCTGGTAATGCACCAGCGACGGAAAGACCTGATGCTTCATGCACAGGATCGTCTTGATCAAACCCGCCAGGCCAGCCACCGATTCCAGATGCCCGATGTTGGTCTTGACGCTGGCGATACCGCACGCATGTTCCTGCAACGCCTCGCCGCGAGCGGCCGCGACGCGGGTGAAGGCCATTTTCAAGCCTTCCACTTCGATGGGATCACCCTTGGGCGTGCCCGTTCCGTGCGCTTCGACATAGCCGATGCTGCCGACCGGTACGTCCGCCTGGCGCAATGCCTCGGCGATCACGTTCGATTGCGCGGCTGAACCGGGATACGTGACTGTTCGCGCGCGGCCACCATGATTCACGGCCGAACCACGCAATACCGCCAGGATGCGGTCGTTGTCGCGGATCGCATGGTCGAGCGGCTTGATCAGGATCATCGCCGCACCTTCGCCGCGCACGTAGCCATTGGCGCGCTCGTCGAAGGTCTTGCAACTGCCGTCCGGCGACAGCATGCCGGTCTTGGAAAACGAGATGAAATGCGTCGGGCTGCACAGTACGCTCACGCCGCCGACCAGCGCGTGGCCGCATTCGCCGCGGCGAATGGCGTGCGCCGCCTTGTGCAGCGCTACCAGCGAACTCGAACAGGCGGTATCGATGGGCATGCTCGGCCCATGCAGATTCAGGAAATACGAAATGCGGTTCGGGATGAGCGCGGTGTGCGTGCCGGTGGAAACGTGTCCTTCGATAGCGTCGAGCGCGTGGCGCAGATGATCTTCGTAATCGAAATTGAACACGCCGATATAGACGCCGGTATTGCTACCGCTGAACACCCTCGGGTCGTAGCCGGCGTCTTCCAGACAGGCCCAGGCCTGCTCCAGCATGATCCGCTGCTGCGGATCCATGACACGCGCCTCGCGTGCGGAAATACCGAAGAAGTCCGCGTCGAAATGTTCGACGCCATCGATGAAACCGCCCCATTTGCTGATGGATTTGTTTTCGTCCTGTGCCTGCGCCGAATAGAAGGCGTCCTTGTCCCATCGGCCGGCTGGAATCTCGCTGACGCTGGACCGGCCATCGCGCAGGTTGGCCCAGAACTGCTCGTAGTTGTCGGCACCCGGAAAACGGCAGGCCATGCCAATGATGGCGATGTCGGCTTCACGATGCGCCGCTGATGCCGGCGCGTTTTCCTGGGACCTAACCTGATGAACATTCATGACCATACATGTCCTGTAGCGTGTTCTTTCGGATTCCGCGTCAAACGACTTCGCCCGCATCCTGCGATGTAATTTTTAAAAACAGCCGACCTCCGCGGCCGCGATCAAGCGACCAGCGAATGGGATGCGGCTGTGATCGGATCGTTGCGTTCGGAACGGTGTTCCCGCGGTTCCAGGAAGCGCGTATAGGAACGCGCCAAGTGTTCCGCCGTGGCGTCCATGAGCTTGATCGCGATGCGATCCACGTGACGCTTGCTCCAGTGTTCCAGCTCCGTACCTTTCACCCATTGGTTGAACGAGCCCAGGGCCGGGCCGGTATGAATCTGGTAATTCACGCGGTCGTTGCCGTCGCCTTCCATCGCAATGCGTGAGCTGTAGGCGAAATACCAGCGGAACACCAAGGCCATCTTGTGCTTGGCATTGGCCTCGGCCTTGGCGATTTCGTGTTCGCGGTTCACCGACTTGAAATAGGCGGCCGTCTCACGCCAGATCTCGTCGAACGTTTTCTTGAAGAACGTGCCTTCCAACTGCCGGCGCGTGCGCTCGGGAATGTCTTCCAGACTGTCGTAGTGGCGATAGAGCGAAAACAACTTATTCGCGCGCGCGGGGAAGAACACCGATTTCTTCATCACCTGGATTTGCGCGCCGAGTTCGAACATGTCGCCCGCGGGCGCGTAGTCGGTGTCGTGGATGTCCATCTCCTGCAGCATCGACTTGCCATCGGCGCTCATGCCGGCTTCCGCCGTGCACTGGTTGATCGAGCCGGTGAGGATGAAATCCGCGCCCAGCAGGAATGCAGCGGCCGCCGCTTCCGGCCCGCCGATGCCACCAGCCAGCCCCATGCAAAGCGGTTCCGCATAACCATGCATGCGCTGCATGTCATCGCGCATGCGCAGCAACGGTGGCAGCATCACCGTGGGAATGCCGCCATCGGTATGTCCGCCGGAGTCGGCTTCCACGCAAATGTCGTGACTCATGGGCACGCGTTGCGATAGCTCGGCCTGCTGCGGCGTGACGAGGCCGCGCTGGAGCAGCCGCTCCACGATCATCGCCGGCGGCGGACTCATGAACGCCCGCGCAACCTCCGGACGCGACACCTTGGCGATGACGCGATGGTCGCAGACGATCCGGTTGCGCACATCCATGCGCAAGCCTTGCAGGCGGAAGCGGACCAGTGCCGGCGTCATCTGCATGAACGCGGCAGCCTCCACGTTGCGGATGCCGTATTTCAGATAGAGATCGACAACCGCTTCTTCTTCGGCGGGATAGTCGTAGTTGGCAAGCAGGTTCATGCCGTAGGGCTGGCCGGCGTTCAATTCGCCCTGGATGCGAACGATGTTCGCCTCGATCTTCGCCGTCGACAGTCCGCCCGCACCGAAGAAACTCAGGAAGCCGGCCTTGCCCATCGCTATGACCAGGTCGGCGGAGGCGACGCCGCGATACATGCCGCCGGCCATATAGGCGTATTTCAGGCCAAGCCGCCGCCGGAATACCTCGCTGCCAAGTGATGTCGCCGCCACGCGCGGCTCCTCATCGCGGCGGTTTGCCATCGGGCTTATTTCGCTGGCCACACTCACTGAGGACCATTCGTCATCCGCTCTCTTGATCGACAGCGCCGCCTGTGCCTCCTCGACAATGGGTGTCGTCTTAGCCTTGATCTCCTGCACCATCTTCGTAAGAACGCTGGCGCCGATCTCCTGGAACTCGACGTCGCCTTTGCCGAGCACGTAGCGGATCGAATCCACCCATTGCACCGGCGAGGCAATTTGCGCGGCCAGCGTTTCGGCGATGCGCGTGCTGTCGTAGGGACGGGCCGTGGCGTTGGCGATCACCGGCACGTCGGGCGACGCGAAGGTGAATGACTGCAGGAACTCGGCAAACTCGGCTTGCGCGGCGCGCATGTGGCGCGAGTGGAATGCCGCGCTGACGTTCAAGGTCACACAGCGCACATTTTTCTTGGCAAATAGATCGGCCGCTTCGGCGAGCCCGTCCTTGCGGCCGGCGATTACCGTTTGCGTGGGTGAATTGACGTTGGCAATGTCAATCTCATCAAGCCCGCACTCATCCAGCGCCGCCCTTACCTCCTGCGCAGCGATGCCAAGCACCGCCGCCATGCCGCCGCCGCTGGCGGCACCCATCAGCTCGCCGCGTTTCTTGACCAGGCGCAACCCCGTTTCAAAAGAGAATACGCCCGCGGCGAGCAAGGCGTTGTACTCGCCAAGGCTGTGCCCCGCGAAGAAATCCGCCTGCTCCTGCCGATGCAGATAGTGCAGCGCATTGACAACGAACAAGGCGGGCTGCGTGTACTGCGTCTGCGACAGCCATCCTTGCCGGTCATGCAGGCACAGCTCATCCAGCGAATAACCCAGGATGTCGGATGCGCATTCGACCTGTTCCCGAAACAACGGAAAAAGGTCTTTGCCCATGCCCTTGAATTGCGAACCTTGGCCCGGAAAAACGATGGCTTTCATAGTGCGTGACTCCATGTTGCGCCCGCTGCGTGTGTGCTTGCCTTGATCTGCCGGTATGACCGGATGGAATGCCTGCTTTATTCCGCGCGCGGCCGATTGAAGGTTCATCTTCAAGCCGGATAGCCGCTGCATGTCGCTGCCCAACGGCGACATCACGTGATGAATGGAAGAAGCCGAACCTGCCGGCAGCGCGTACTTCAGGAAAGTCGCCAACGTTCCGCCAGGACCGGCGTCGATGTAGCAGTGCTCGCCTTGCGAGGCGAGCATGCCGATGGTGTGCTGGAAACGGATCGGCTCACGCACGACCGACCACAAATGGCTCGCAGAAAATTCGTGCAATGCCTTGCCTTGCGCACAACAGACCAGCGGCATGCTGCCTTGACGCAACGGCAGCGTGCGGAGAAATGCCTGATAAGGAGATTCGGCTGCATCGATCCAGCGCGAATGAAATGCGTAACCGACGGGAAGCCTCTGAAACGCGACGCCGCTTCGACGCAGCCGGCTTTCGATTTCTTCCGCATGTGTTGCCGGCAGCGATATCACCGCATGCGTAGCGAAGTTGGTGCCGGCCAGCTCACACGAGGCGAGCAGCTCGGGCGGCAGGCAGCGCTCCCAGTCACCCATCACCGCGATCATGCAGCCACGCTGGCAATGCGTTTCCACGGCGATGGCCTGCTCGATCACGGCAAGCAGCGCGTCGCACGGATCGAGATGGCCCGCTACGGCGGCCGCGGCAAACGTGCCGAGGCTGGCGCCAAGCACCAGGTCCGGCCGGACGCCCGCATCGGTCAACGACGTCGCTAGCGCATGCTCCACCATGAAGATGGCGGCATGACTGTGCAGCAGTCGATCGAATGGCGCATTGCGCGCATGGCGCACGGCAAACAGCACGTCCACGACCGATTCGCCGCAACGCTCGCGGAACACTTCATCGGCATGCAGCATGGCGGCGCGAAAATGCGCGTCGCGCTCAAACAGCTCCCGTCCCATCTGGAAGTGATGCGAACCCTGCCCCGAAAATAGCAATACGGTTTTCACGCTCGACACATGACACACGCAACACGAACCATGATTCCACGTTGAAATCACGCCACTACCGGTGCATTGATCGTCCAATGCATGCATGGCGGACAGTGGAAACATCCGCCACAGGCGCAACCAAGCCTATGCATGACCTCCATCATCAGTGCGGACAGCAAAAAACAATCGGCGATCACTGCGCACGAAAAACAAATCGCGCACAGCATGGCGCCGTTTTATTTCATTTCATCGCATGCAGCGTGGCTAGCCAGAATGTGTACGCGCCTGTAACGAACCTGGGCGCATGTCGGTCCACACCTCTTCAATGAACGCCAGGCAGAGCTCTTTTGACCCCTGCTTTCCCGTCATGGACCAACCCTTTGGCACGATCTTATTTATCGGCCAGATCGAATATTGCCCTTCCTGATTGATGACGACTGCATAATCGGTTTCTTGCTGACTCGATCCGCTGGACATGCGTCCCTCTCAAAAAAAGAAAACAGAATCGATTTACGTTTTAAATAGGACAAATGAAGAAATTCGCTAGAAAAAATAAAAGATAGCCTTTAAATCCCCCAAGCTTCACCCAAGCAGAAACCGTCTCGCACGGATTGGTGCAAGATGTGCAATTCAGGGCGCCCCTCCCACGTCGCGTCCCGATGTTTTCGACACAAGCGCACCGCAAACATCACTGCGCGCACACTGCGAATACCGGAATGCTTATCCCAGCACACATGGGCGTGATGACAGCGTGAAAATACGTCATAACAAGATGCCGCGTGACTTTTTTATGAAAATTAAAAAATCGGTGCGTAATAAGGGTGAAATATTTTTTCAAGGAATCTAACGGATAAATCCAGTGCCGCATGGCGAGCGTCGCGTAACCAGATGGTGAGCCGCCTCGCCTACGCGCCATTGATCTGCTGGAAATATCGCATGGCGTTTATTAAGTGCCTCACGACCGTAGGCATCCAAGCGATGCTTGAATGGATTGACGAATCCATTGCAATCAAGACTTCCATTCCTCGGTGTAGGCAAAGCGCGTGGGCTGCAGCGACATGTATTGCACGACGCGTGGTCGCTGCGCACGATTCGGACTGCTGCCATGCGGCAGCAGGTGATGCCAGATGATCATGTCGCCGCGCTTTGCGGCAATCGGCTTCATCGTCAGGGTGCGCTGCGCATGGTCATGCGCATCGACGCCAGCGGGAATACTTTTCAGCCACTGCTTCAGCGTGCGATGAAAGCCTGGCACGCAGCTGAATGCGCCCTGGTCCTCATCAACGTCGGCGAGATACAGGATGCCCTGCAATGCAAGGCGATGTGGTTCGGCGAGCGTGGTGTCCCAGTGCAAATGCGGTCCAGGGAATGGCCAGTTTTCGCGCTCTGGCGGATTGAACCCGCCTTGGTCGATGGTTACCCAAAGATCCTCGCGCCCCCACAGTTGTGCATGGGCCTTATGAATGCGTGGCGCGCGACGATTGGCCACCAGGGCTGGATGCCGCAGTAGCGGCACCCAGATCGAATGACCCAGCGATTGGCGATACCAGGACGTCGGGTCGTCGCGGTTCATCCCTAAAAAATCGTAGATGGCCATCTCTGCCAATGCCGCTGCTTCGGGGCTGATCGCGTTGCGTAGGATGACATAGCCATGCTCGTGCCAGTGTGCAAGGTCGTCCGCAGTCAGGCCTTCGACACGCTCGAGACTACCGACCTCGGCGCCGACAGTCTCGCCTGCCAGTGCACGTCGCAAGCGATCCAGCGAGGCATTTTTCAGTTCGCCGCCATTGCGCTCCCCTACCCAGGCTTCGAATTGCGCATAACTCGGCTGTTCCTGATGCAAGTAGCGCAGGGTTTCCAGCACGTTAAGGTGCAAACCAGCCAGCAAGGTCTTGATGACATCCTGCGGCAGCGGCGCAGCAGATCCCGGCGCGCACTGGCAAGCCCAGTACGTGCGCAACTCCTCGATACCAAGACGACTAGCCATCCTGGATTACTGAGCAGGACTCGATCAACGCCCGCTGTTTAGGCAGACAAACAGTATTCAAATCATAGCGATCGATGATCGTCTGGCGGGCACGCTCGCGGTGAAGGTGCATTCGCGTTGGATCTTCACAGACACGTTGAACCGCTTCGGCAATATCATGAGGTGAAAAAAAATCAACCAATAATCCGTTCTCTTCATGAATGATGACCTCCTCGACCGGCGGTGTCCGAGAGCCGATCACCAGCGCACCGGCCGCCATCGCTTCCATCATTGACCACGACAGCACAAATGGATAAGTGAGGTAAATGTGCGCCGTTGATACCTGCAAGACGTGCAAAAAGGTTTTGTACGGCAACTTTCCGACAAAGTGGACTCGACTGGCATCAAATTTTCCATTGATCTCCGCCAGATACTTTTCCCGATAAGTACCCTCGGACAAACGGCGTCCATAGGAAACATCATTGCCGCCGACGATAACCACGTGAGCATTGGGTCGTGCCTTCGTGATGGCCGGCAATGCACGCATGAAAGTGTGAAAGCCCCGATAAGGCTCCAGATTCCGGCTGACGAAGGTGATCACCTCATCTTTGCGAGTCAGCCGTAATCCTTTGTTGGGAAAGTGGATAAATGCTTCGGGGTCGGGTCTAACCATGGACGTATCTACACCATCGTGCACCACTTCGATCTTCGGGTGATACGTAGACGGAAAGAGAGTCCGCTGCCATACCGTCGGTGCAATGCCAAGGTCCGATTGCTCCAGCGCCATAAGGTGATGCAGGTTGCGTGTGCGTAGACGCAATACATCGTCTGCCGTGTTGGAAAATTCGGGGTCAAAGTCAAAATCCTGTCCCACGGTGTTGTAGTAGAACTCGCAGAAATGAAGCAGCCTCGCACGGGGAAATACGTCTTTGAGAAACAATGTCTCCCCCCATCCGGGGTGGGCGTAAACCACATCCGGATAGAAGCCCGCCTTCTTGATCCTTAGAAGTGTCTTGAGCACTACCTGTCCACGCTGCACGGCTGCCTCAGTAGTCCTCAACGTGGGTAACGTTGTCGCCCTGCTCGTGGGGGGCGTTTCATAGCCGACCAGTTTTACGCCGGGTATGGGCGCACGGATGTTGTCGCGCAAGCGACGCATCTCGCCAAGCCCGATGACCTCGCAGTCCGGCCGCTGGCCGTAATGGGTCAAGAGATGTCGATACTGGCCGGGTAAATTTTGATGGATCAGCAGTAGCCGCACGGCGTTATATTCCTGGGATCGAAGAGATTTAACGGCATGACATCGTAGTTCCGGCCATCAAACGAATCACCCATCTGGCGAAGCGCCGGATTTCAACGCGTCGATATCATTCCAATCAAGCTGCCCCAAGGCCGAGGCCAAAGCCAAACGATCGTAACGCCACGTCGTCAGCGCCTGGATACGCTGTTGCCTGGCTTGGGCCAAGGCCGTCTGCGTGCTGAGTAATTCCAAGATGGTGCCAATACCTGACCGATAACGTCTTTGCGCCGACTCCCACGCCTGCGTTGCCACCGATTGCATCTCGCTGCTGTAGATCAGGTTCTGGCGATCCGTCTGAAGGCTCTGGTAGCTCGTCCAAACCTGCAAGGCTACCTGCTGTTTTGCCTTGTCGACCGCAACAGACTGCTGATCCACCTGTGCCCGTGCTTGTCGCACCTGGTATGACGTCGCGAAGCCGGAAAAGATCGGCACACTGACTTGAATACCGACGTAGCCGTCGTGACCCGTTGCCGGATAGTGCGGCAACCCCAGGCCCAGCTGCACGGGTTCGTTATTCTGGCTGTATTGCGCCACCAGTTTGATCGTGGGTCGTCCTTGCGACTTCGCTTGCGTCACACCCGCGTTGGCAGCGTCCAGTTCCTTTTCGGCGGCAACAATCGCCGGATGCGTTCGTTCGGCCTGTGCCATGAGCTGCGACACCGAGCGCTGAAATGTTTCATCCGGTTGGGTGGTGTCGTCCAAGCCATCCAGCGTCATGGCCGTATCGGGCGATAGCGCAATGACGTTGGCCAAATTGCCCTGCGCTGTCATCGCCTGGCCTTGATCGCGCGTCTGAGCAATCTGCGCCTGCCTGTACGCTGTCTGCGCCTGATACACCTCGGTAATTGGCGCAATACCACGATTGCTCCGCTGTTGCGCCGCCACCAAACTGTTTTGTGCGTCCTGTACCACTGCTTCATCCGCGCGCAGCTGCTCACGGGCCGCCACTGCCGCGTAATACGCCTTGGCCGCATCAGCAAAGGTTTGCTGAAGAACCGCATTCTCATTCGCCTGTGCGGCACTCAGCAGCGCTTTGGCGTTGTCCAACGTGGCACGTCGTCCACCGAAGTCGTACAGGATCCATGACAGCGACAAGTCGCCAGAATGCACCATGGTCGAATAATTGGAGCTAAGTTCAGGATGGTCTCGAACGCGAGTAATCGAGTCTTCGTGGACTCCCTCCCCCGTTGCCGACAGAGTTGGCAAATACGCAGCCTTGCTTATTCCTACGGCGGCCGCGCGCTCCTCGATGACCGTCCATGCATCTCGCGTGTCCGGGTTGTTGCATAACGCCCGCTCTATGGCTTCCTGAAGCGTCAGAGGCGTGCCAGGCGGGCCGAACGTGCAAGCTGCATGGCCAGCAAACAGGGGGGCGGCAGCATTGCTCGGGACGTTGTTGCGAGTATGGAGCGGGTCGGTTGCCCATGCTCCACGCGTTCCCAAGCACATCAGCGTTGCTATCGCAACGACTGCCCGCAAAAGCCACCTAACGTTCATGCAGGCTCTCCTGCACGTTTTGCACAAGCGGTCCGAGGAAGTAGCCGATCACGCGCCGCCTTCCAGTGGTGATTTCCGCGTTGACGGCCATGCCAGGTGTCAATGTCACCCAGCGCGAGTCTATCCACATACGATCGCTCGGCAGATGCACGTAAGCGACAAACACGGAACCGCGCTTCTTGTCCTGGGCTGCATCGTTCGACAGCTCCGCCACGGTACCTGTCAAATAGCCATAACGCGTATAGGGAAAGGCGGCAATTTTTACGACGACCGGCTGTCCTTCGTGCACGAATCCGACGTCGTGGTTTTCGATGGTTACCTTCGCCATCAGCGTATCGTCTGGCACGATTTCCATGAGCGATTGTGCCGTGGTGACCACTCCACCCAGGGTATGGATGGCCAGTTGCTGGACCGTTCCGCTCACCGGGGCTTTCAAAGTCAGCAGTGACTGCCGGGTCGTAGTCTTCAGCTCATCGTTCCGGCTCGTGACGTACTCCTGGGTCTGCTTGTCCAGCTCGAGTTGCTGGTCGCGTAGAAAACCCGAAGTGATTTCAGCCAGGTCCGCCTTCTGTTGAGCGATGGTTGCCTGGAGCTGAGTGGCGTGGCTGCGCTGCGCATCCAATTCATGAGACTGGTTTTGTGCCGTTTGCTCCCGTTCCAGATAATCCATCTGGGCGACGTCCTTGTTCGCGACCAACGCTCGATAAGCGTCTGCTTCCTGTCGCGCCAAGGGAGCGGTTGCTTCCAGCTTGGCGATCTCTTGTTGTGTACTAGCCAAGTCGGCTTGCCGCGCAGCCAATTCAGCGCGCGCGTCCTGACGCTTGTCCACGTAGGCCTGCCACGTCTGCTCGGCCAGGTCGGACGCTTGTTGGCCGTCTAGCGCTGAGGCATCGGGTACCTTGGGCAATGGCGGTAGTTGGCCCGAAGCCACCGCCTGCAGCAGCACCTGTTCTCTCGCCATAGCCAGCGCGGCACGAATACGGTGATCCCGTGCTGTGGAAGCATCCGCAGCAGCTTGCTGTGTGTCCAGCTCGATCAAGTCCTGGCCGGCAGCGACCTGCTGACCGTCGTGCACCCGAATGGCCCGCACAACCCCCGTCACAGCGGGCTGCACTACCTTCACACTGCTATCGGGAATCAGCTCACCGCTTGCGTTCACGACAATATCGAGCTGGCCAATGATCGCGATCAACAGAACCGTCAGGACCAGGACGGCGATGACACGCATCATCCAACGGGGCGCCGGATGCAAGGGTGTCTCCATCAGTTCCAGATGGGCGGGCAGGAACGCAGCTTCGTGCGCCTCGCGCGAAGGTAACGGGTAGGCATTCCGCTCAGCCCAAGCCGCCCGCAGCACGTCACCATAGCGCCGCAATAAGTCCCCTGCCGCTTGCCAAAACAGGCGACTCATGCCGATGCCATCCCTTGCAAGTTCACCAGATGCGCGTAGTAGCCGGAGCGAGCCATCAGCTCGGCGTGCGTCCCGCGTTCGATAATCTGCCCCTTGTCCAGAGCCACGATCTCGTGGGCATGACGCACGGCACTCAAGCGGTGGGCGATGATGATGACCGTGCGGCCTGCGCAGATCGCCGCCATGTTGCGTTGAATTACCTGTTCGGTTTCAACGTCCAGCGCGCTCGTAGCCTCATCGAAAATGAGAATGCGAGGACGCGTGAGCAGAGCCCTGGCTATCGCCAGGCGTTGACGCTGCCCTCCCGATAAATTGCCGCCGTTTTCTTCCACACGCGTGTCATAACCATCGCGCATGGCGGTGATGAATTCGTGAGCTCCGGCCAGGGTCGCTGCCTGGATGACGTCGGCCATCGGCGCTGCGGGATCGGTCAGCGCAATATTTTCACGGATGGAGCGGTTGAACAGACGATTTTCCTGTTGAACCACACCAATTTGTCGACGCAACCACGCCGGATCGGCGACATTCAAATCCACGCCATCGACACGTACCGTACCGCGCTCTGGCAGGTATAAGCGCTGTAGCAGCTTGGCGACAGTGCTTTTACCCGAACCTGAGGGGCCGACGATGCCAATGATCTGACCTGGGCGAATCCGTAGATTAACGTGCTTGAGCACCTCTGGCCCATCAGGCTGGTAACGGAAAGAAACATGCTCGAAGGCAATGTCGCCGCGCACGTCGGGTAAGGACTGCTGCTGCGATGGCACTTCAGTGCGCACGTTGAGTACATCGCCCAGCCGATTCATGGAAATGCCGACTTGCTGAAAGTCCTGCCACAACTGGGCCAGACGCAAGACGGGAGCAGCGACGCGTTGCGCCATCATGTTGAAGGCAATCAATCCCCCCACCGAAAGGCGTCCGTTAATAACGAGGTGTGCCCCAAAGAACAGCACACCCACAGTCACCAACTTGCCCACCCATTGGATCAATTGCTGGCCGACGTTGCCGACCATGCTTGCCCGGAAACCCGCGGCGACATAGGCAGCCAGTTGGGTGTCCCATCGGCGAATAAACTGCGGTTCCACTGCCATGGACTTCACGGTTTCCATGCCGCCGACCGACTCCACCAGAAACGACTGGCTGTCGGCGCCGCGTGCGAATTTCTCATTCAACCGTTGGCGCAGGATCGGCACCAGGGCAAATGAGATCAGCCCATATAGCGGCAACGATAGCGCCACCATGAGAGTGAGCCACACGCTATACACACACATGACGCCAAGAAAGATGAAGGAGAAAAAGACGTCGATGACCGCGGTCAGTCCCTGGCCGGTGAGGAAGTTGCGGATATTTTCCAGCTCGCGCACCCGCGCCACCGTGTCGCCCACTCGTCGTGCGCCGAAATAAGGCAGCGGCAAAGCCATCAAGTGACGAAAAAGGCGCGAACCCAGTTCCACGTCGATCCGATTGGTGGTGTGAGCAAACACATAGTTACGCAGACCGGTCAGCAAGGCCTCAAACAGGCCGCTGGCCAACAAGGCAACGCATATGACGATGAGTGTCGATTCCGCCCGATTAGTAAGGACCTTGTCCATCACCACCTGGAACATCAAAGGTGTCACCAGGCCAAACAATTGCAGGATCGCCGAAACGCCTAGTACCTCCAGAAGGATATGCCGATACTTCACCATAGCCGGCAAGAACCAGGAAAAATCGAACCGCGCCAATTCGCCGGCTAGCGAGGCGCGCGAGGCAAATAGCAATACGCGTCCGTTCGAGCGCGCAACCACCGCATCCAGCGCGTGTACCGTAGGCGCCTTGACGCTCGCTTCCTGCACCAGAACAGTTCGGTCTTTGATCGCTGCAATGACGAAGTGCTTGCCTTGCTTGTCCATCACCAGAGCGGGCAGCGGTAAACGGTCCAGGCGATCGGCGCGCAGAGGCACAGCTCGTGAGCGCAAGCCTAGCGATCGAGCTGCAAGTACGAGATCGCCTTCCTCAAAGACGCCACCTTGCAGAGCCGCGTTATGCCGGATTTGGTTCGCTTCTGCTGGGATACCGTGAAATCCAGCGATAAGCAGTAAGAGCGCCAGACCCGGGTCGGGCTTTACATTCGACGTATCCGCCGTGGCGGGAGCTTCCATGGTCATCATGCGGTGACCAGCCATGCTACGCGAGCTGCCACTGCGACTGAGCAATGCTTCTGATGGTATTCACGCGTTTTCTCGGCGAGTTCATTCACCATGTCAATCTTCCTGGCCATTATTGCGCGACACTCGAGGAAAGGATGGCTGCTTCAAAGGCGGGATGCAGCAGAGCCAATTGCTGACTCAGGCAGCTCTTTCGCAGATCGAAACGTTTCGCCACCGTTTGTTGAGCAGCTTGGCGTAACAAGTCGAGCGAGCCACCTGCAAGACAAGCGCTAGACACCGTCTCTGCCAAATCTTGATGGGAAAAGAAATCGACGAGGTGGCCATTGATGCCATCTTCAATGACCTCCTGGACGGGAGCCGTTCTGGAAGCAACGACGACAGTTCCCATCGCCATGGCCTCCAGGATCGACCACGACAGCACGAATGGATAAGTCAGGTAGACGTGGACGCTGGAGACCTGAAGCACACGCAGATACTGGGCATAGGAAACGCGACCCAGGAAATGCACGTGTGACAGATCCAAACGCGCGCCTACTTCATTCAGCATCAGTTCGCGGTAAGTCCCGCCTTGAGCGGGCTTTTTGCTGTAAGAAACATCGTCGCCGCCCACCATCACGACGTGCGCATTCGGCACTGCTTTGAGGATAGCCGGCAACGCACGCATAAATACGTGGAACCCTCGATAGGGTTCGAGATTTCGGGCGACATAGGTGATGACCGGCGTGTGCCGATCCAGGCGCAGCAAGGATTGCGGTAACACAAGTTCGGCAGCCGGATCGGGATGTACAGCGTCGAGATCGATACCATCGTGGATCACCGAAATCGATCTGCGCAGCAGGTCCGGATAGCGTGATCGCTGCCAAACCGTGGGACTGATGCCCGCATCCGCATCAATCAGGCTGGCCAGCTGAGTCATGTTGTCGGTGCGAACCCGATAAGTATCCGTGACGTCGGCTTGAAATTCGGGATCGAAACCAATGTCCTGCCCTTCCCGATTGAAGTAGAACTCGCAGTAATTGATGACTCGCGCTTCAGGAAATACATCTCTCACGTGCAGCATATCACCCCATCCCGGATGACCGTAAATCACGTCCGGCCGAAAACCCGTGCTGCGCAGACTCTGCAAACACAACGCGACTGCGCGCCCTCTGCGCATGGCATTCGCCGTAGTCCACAACTCCGGCGGCAATTGGTTACCGGGTATATCGGTCATTTCATAGACGTGGAATCTCACTCCTGGCACGGCGCGCGGGAAGTGAGCGAGAACGCGACGCTTCTCGCCTATGACGACAACTTCAAACTCTTGGCTCTGCGCGCAATGAGCCAGAAGATGCTTGAACTGCCCGGGTGCATTCTGATGAATGAAGATGATTCGGCAAGGCATGTGTAACGAACGCCGTGAACTTAATTCGCAAGATGAATATCGCCGCCGTTACGGTAGTGACGCAGAGCTTTGACGCTGACGGCCTGGCGGACTCCAAGCGCGAGGCTTGCAAAGTCCACCAAATCCCCCTTGATCGGCAAATCCACGCGTTATTCCCCTGGGCGAGGAGTGACTCGATCGAACACTATGCCGCTACGTGTAGCATGAGTCCGTCCTCGACTTTGTGCGTGATTGATAGCGCTGCGTCTGCCGCCAAACTGGTGCCGCTGAAACTCGCCATGGCATGAATCAGCGGATTAACCTGGAAGGCCATCGCGTTCTCTGGAATCATCATTTGATGCGCCTCGCCGCCAATGCCTGAGCTGCCCGAGGATGCCGTCGCCACATCGGTGTTCGACGTGGTTGATGCACGATCCATGGGAGCCATGGCGGGCGTGGCAGATGGCGATGGTGACGGTGAAGATGCAAACAACTGATTGATCTGCGCCATCGTCACATAACTGCCGTCACTGAACACCAGCTCGCCTACGTCGGTCACTGGCGAACCATTGACGAAGTGATCCGGCAACGTGATCGAGCTGGCTTGGCCGTCGCTACCGTTCGAATTCGTCGCTGTGATGAGAAGCTCGCTGCCATCCGTCGAGAATTGCAGGTCTGAAACCGTGATACCTGAGCCGAACTGGATCGTATTGCTGGTCGCGCTGCCATTAGCCACGATGGTGTCCTGACCGAAGCCGGTGTTGAACAGATAGGTCTCTGCACCAGAGCCACCGTTCATCACGGTATTGCCCACGCCGCTTTCCAGCGTGTCCATGTTGGAACCACCCGTCAGCGTGTCATTGCCCGAGTTGGCCTCCAAAAGGTCGATGCCGTTGTCGCTGACCAGGGTGTTGTTCGACCCAGCCGTCAATACCGTGGTTGGTGTGGGTGATGGTGCCGGCGACGGCGACGCGAACAGCTGGTTGACCTGCGCCATTGTCACGTAGCTTCCGTCACTGAAGACCAGCTCGCCTACGTCATTGACCGGTGAGCCGCTGACGAAGTGATCAGGCAGCGTGATCGAGCTGGCCTGGCCATCACTACCGTTCGAATTCGTCGCCGTAATCACGAGCTCGCTGCCATCCGTGGAGAAGCTCAGATCCGATACCGTGATACCCGTGCCGAACTGGATCGTATTGGCGGTCGCGTTGTCGTTGGCAACGATGGTGTCTTGGCCGAAGCCTGTATTGAACAGGTACGTTTCCGTGCCGGAACCACCGTTCATCAGCGTGTTGCCGACGCCGCTTTCCAGCGTGTCCGTACCGGAACCCCCCGTCAGCGTGTCGTTGCCCGAGTTGGCTTGCAGAATATCTACGCCATTGGTGCTGACCAAGGTATTGCTTGGCCCTGCTGTGAGAACGGTAGGTGTAGGTGTAGGCGTTGGAGTGGGTGTCGGCGTTGGGGTCGGAGTTGGCGTAGGTGTAGGCGTTGGTGTTGGAGTCGGTGTAGGCGATGGCGCTGGAAAAAGCTGATTGACCTGTGCCATCGACAGCGAACTGCCGTCGTTAAAGACAAACTCACCCACATCAGTCACCGGACCGCTGCTGCCGAAATGGCCTGGCAGAGTGATCGAGCTGGCTTGGCCATCACTACCTTTCGAGTTCGAAACCGAGATAACGAGTTCGCTGCCATCCTCAGTAAAAGTCAGGTCCGACTCCGTGATACCAGGGCCGAACAAGATCGTGTTTTCAGTGGCAGCACTGTTGGCCACCAGGGTGTCCTGCCCAAAACCAACGGTGAACTCGAATATCTCGTTGCCCGTACCACCCACCAGCGACTCGTTAGCGCTATCGGCCACTAACGTATTGTTGCCGCTGCCGCCGGAGATGGATCCCCCATTTCCGGGTTGCGCAATCTCCATCTTGACGAGCTGGGCCGCGGTCAGCGTAGTGCCGTCCGCGAACTGCACTTCCTGTACGCCGGCTGTGGTGTCATTGGAAGCCTCATTATCCAGCGTGATCTGGTCCCCGTTGACGCCATCCGTCACGATCAGGTTGGTGCCCGAAGCGTCCGTAGTGACCTGCAAGTCCGACGCAGTAATCCCTGCTCCCAGCTCCAATACCGGCACCTGACCGCTTGTGTACTGCTCGTTGATTTCCAGATGGCCATAGCCCGCATTGAATACGAAGGTGTCGTTGCCGCCATTGCCTTCGGCTAGGTCATTGCCGCCCTTGCCATCTATGAGGTCCGCATTTGCTGTGCCGGTCAGAGTGTCGTTACCGGTCGTTCCGTTGACGAACTCACCAGCCATCTGACTCAGCTGCGCCGCAGTCAGGGTCGACCCGTTGGAGAACTCCACCTCCGCGACCCCATCGGAGCCGCTGTTCGACGCTTGATTATCCAAGGTGATCTTGTCACCACTGGTGCCGTCCATCAGATACAGATTGGTGCCGTCCGTCATAACCAACAAATTGGCTGCAGTGATTCCTGCCCCCAGTTGAAGTACCGGAGTTTGGCCACTCGAGTAACTCTCATTGATGGCCAGCTGTCCGTAGCCCTCATTGAACACGAACGTGTCGCTGCCACCGCCGCCGATGACGGAATCGTCACCGCCCTTGCCATCGATCAGATCGGCGCCGGTGGTGCCATAGATCGTGTCGTTGCCGCTCGTCCCGGTCATCTCCATCTGAAGCAGCTGAGCTGCCGTCAACGACGTACCATCGGAGAAAGTGACTTCAGCCACGCCTTGATCGACGTAGTTGAGGTTCATTTGATGGAGCAGTGTGATCTGGTCTCCGGTAACGCCGTCCGTAAGAATGAGGCTGTCGCCATCGTTGGACGTTACCCGGAGTGCCGATTCCGTGATGCCGGCGCCCAATTGCAAGACCGGTGTCTGACCCGTTGAATAACTTTCATTGATGACAAGTTGTCCATAACCGGCGTTGAAAACAAAGGTGTCGCTACCTCCATTACCAACGACAGAATCGTTTCCGCCTTTACCGTCGATCAGATCTGCCCCGGGCGTACCATAAATAGTGTCATTACCGGTCGTTCCAATCATTTCCATCTGAAGCAGCTGGGATGCCGTCAAGGTCGTGCCGTCGCTAAATTGCACGCCACTTACGCCCCAGGTGGTCCCCCAACCGGTAGCCTGCGCCATCATGTCCTTGATGGTGATCTGATCTCCGTTGATACCATCCGTCAAAACCAGATCAACACCATTGGATGTAACATGTAGCGCCGACGCCGTGATACCTGCACCTAATTGGATGATGGGGGCCTGGACAGGGTTGGATGCAGTAGCTTGCTGCGCATTGACGTATTGCTCCCATATGGTCAACTGACCATATCCGGCATTGAATACAAACGTATCATTGCCATCGCCAAGGTGATTGTTGTAATCGTCTACACCGCTACTCCATTCACTCCCAAAAACGGTGTCGTTGCCGCCCTTGCCGTCGATCAGGTTTGCGCCCAATGTTCCGTAGATCACGTCGCTACCTGACGTGCCAGCCATTTCCAGCTGCTCCAGTTGCGCCATCGTCATGCTGGTGCCATCGGCGAATTGAATGGTGCCGATACCATCACCATTATCCCAGGCACCTTTTAAGGTGATCTCATCGCCGCTGATGCCATCGGTGATGTAGATATCCCCGAACGCGTAACTCGGATAATACGCAGCCGACTCGGTTGTTACGTGCAGTGAGGACTCGGTGATGCCTGCGCCCAATTCGAGTACGGCATTACCGCTGTTTGTTTCAGTGATATTCAATTGGCGGTAGCCGGCATCGAACACGAAGGTGTCTTGGCCACCACCGCCTTCAACCGTGTCATTGCCGCCCTTGCCGTCGATCAATTCCGCATTAACGCCACCTACAATGAAATCATTGCCCGTCGTACCTATGTAACCAAGGGCAATCAATTGTGCCGCCGTTAACGTGGTTCCATCGGCAAATTGCACTTCGGCAACGCCGTAGCCACCATAAGCACCCTCTCCATCGAGGGTGATCTGATCGCCCGCAATACCATCCGTCAGGACCACATTATTGCCGACCGTCACCTTCAGATTGGCCAAGGTGATGCCGGCGCCGAGTTCGAGTACGGGCACTACGCCGGCGGGGAAGGTATCACGCGGCTCCAGTACATCACCGGGATCGTTGTTTTCATTGATGCTGAGCTGGCCATAGCCGGCGTTGAATACGAACGTGTCGCTGCCGCCGCCACCGTTTATGACGTCGTTTCCGCCCTTGCCGTCGAACAGTTCGGCATTCGAGCTGCCATACAGCGTGTCGTTGCCAGTCGTACCGGTCGTCGTCACACCCATCTGAATCAGCTGGCTTCTGGTCAAGGTGGTTCCGTCTGCCAGCTGCACTGTCGCAACACCAAACGTTGCGCTTCCCCACATGCTCTCCAAATCGATGGAGTCACCCGTGACCCCATCGGTCAGGAAGAGGTTGTCCCCGTCAGTCGTCACGTGCAGCTCAGATGCCGTGATACCCGCACCCAATTGAAGTACGGGTTGCTGGCCGCTCGTGTAGTTCTCATCGATAGTAAGTTGACCATAGCCTGCATCGAACACAAACGTGTCGTTGCCGCCCATGCCTACTTCGAGGTCATTGCCACCCTTACCATCGAACAGATCCGCTCCGGCTGTTCCATCCAGCGTGTCGTTGCCCGTGGTACCGATGATTTCCTTGGACATCTCGACCAGTTGGCTGGCGGTATACGTTGTTCCATCCGCCAACTTCACCATGGCAACACCATAGTCGCCAGACAAATTCTCGTTATCCAGTGTGATCTGATCCCCACTGATGCCATCGGTCAGCACCAGATTGTTTCCGCTCTGCGTGACCTTGATCGCAGGGGCAGTAATTCCAGCACCCAGCTCGAGCACCGGTGTCTGGCCGCTGCTATAAGTTTCATTAATTTCCAAACCACCGTAGCCGGCGTTGAACACGAAGGTGTCGCTACCGCCTCCGCCGATTTCCAGATCGTTACCACCTTTGCCATCGATCAAATCGGCGCCTGAAGTGCCATAGATCGTATCGTTGCCGGTGGTGCCGCCACTGATCTCCATCTGGACCAGCTGCGCCGGAGTCAAGATCGTGCCATCCGCCAATTCGACTTCGGCAACGCCGGACGTACTGCTGCTCCACATGCCATCCAGCTTGATCTGGTCACCGCTGGTGCCATCGGTCAGATAAATGTCCGTGCCATTGGTCGTGACATGCAGCGAAGAAGCCGTGATGCCCGAGCCAAGTTGAAGCACCGGAACCTGGCCACTCAGATAGCTTTCATTGATTTCGAGCTGACCATAACCCTGGTTGAAGACAAACGTGTCGCTGCCGCCGTTGCCGATCTCGAGATCATCGCCACCCTTGCCATCGAGAAGGTCCGCGCCCGTCGTGCCGACCAACGTATCGTTGCCGGTTGTGCCGGTCGTGAAATCTTTATAAATCTGAGCCGCCGTCAACGTCGTCCCGTCCGCGAACTGCACGAGCGCCACGCCATTGGTGCTGGAACTGAGCATGCCATCCAGCGTGATCTGATCACCGGCGACACCATCCGTGAGGACGACGTTGTAGCCGTTCGCCGAAATGTGCAGTGACGATGCGGTAATGCCGGCGCCAAGCAGCAGGACCGGTGTTTGCCCGCTGGCGTAGCTTTCGTTGATTTCCAGGTCGCCGTAGCCGGAATTGAATACGAAACTGTCGTTGCCGCCGTTACCCACTTCGATGTCATCGCCACCTTTACCGTCGAAATAGTTCGCGCTCGACGTGCCCACCAAACTGTCGTTACCCGTTGTTCCGTAAATGGCCCAGGCTTGCTGGATCACCTGCAGCTGGGACAAGCTGCTCCCATCGGCGAAATCGAGCGCCGCAATCTGATGCTGGCTTGTCTGGGTCGCGACGAAATTGGAAATGGCGATGGTCTCCCCCGTCGATGTCACGGTGATCAACGCATCATTCGTGGAGCTGTCGTAGATAAAGGAAAGATCGGAGGCGCTGATCCCTTCGCCGAACGTAATAGTGTCGTTGCCAGCTGCGGTGGTGTTTTCCGAGATCGTGTCTGATCCGTCAGCCAGGTTGTACACATAGGTTTCCGTTCCCGTGCCACCATTGATCACCGTGGTAACGGATCCACCCTCGATGGTGTCAGCGCCGCTACCTCCGTCAATCGTGTCAGGGGCGTCTCCACCGGTAAGCGTGTTGTTTCCCGATACCCCGACAATCAAGGTGTTGCCGTAACCCGCGGTGATGCTGTCATTCCCGTTGGAACCAACGAGCGTGTCGTTGTCCCCGGCACTTGGTGTCATGGACGCTTGCAGGAGCTGCGCCGCACCCCAGGTGGTGCCATCAGAGAACTGCAACGAAACATTGCCGCCGCTGGCGAAGTAACCCTGAAGCGTCAGCTGCATTGAACCGCCATCGGATAACACCAGGTCGCCGTTGACGTCGCGAGCCACAAGAGTCGATTCGTCCAACTCGCTACCGAGTTGAATCGTCGTACCTCCCGAACCCAATTGCACGGTGTCCGAGCCCGTGCTCGCGCCTGCCATGATGGTTGCCGCACCGTTACCTTCCGTAATGAGCGCGGTGCCACCACCATTGTCGGCATTGATCGTGTCGTTTCCGGCGCCCGTGCTAATCGTCGCCTCCCCGGCCGACAGCGAGACACTGGAATTGCCATCACCTGTTTCTATGGAATCGTAGGCTCCGCCGGCGATAATCGTATCGTTGCCGGTACCGCCATATACGCTGGCTGCGCCAGAGCCGGCATCGACATAGCTGGAACCGTTGCCCACGTAGATCTGGTCGACGCCTGATCCACCGTAAAGGTAATCATTACCCCCGGATCCATATATGACGTCTTGGCCGTCTCCACCATAAACGGTATCCGAGTCTGCGGCATCAAGCGTTGCCCAGCCGGAAACATCACCTGGCCCCATGTCGGCGTAAATGATTTCCGAGCCGCCTCCTCCGTAAATGACGTTTGCGCCAGCGCCACCTATCAGAATCTCGTCGGTCGTGCCACTGACCGTATCGGTCGGATTACCACCGATAATGGTGTCGTTACCGCTATTGCCAATCAGCACGTCGTGGCCGGTACCGCCGATCAGCAAACTTCCCGGAAGTGTCGTCGATCCGGGAGCGCCGGAGTCGTACGACGAGCCAAGCAGATTGAATGACGTCCCGTAGGTATCGTTGGTCTGGAATAGCGACAGGTCTACCTGCACGTTGGCTGGCGATGCCGACCAAGTGACCTCCGGCAAGGAACCAACGTCATAGTCGCCACCGCTGGCTCCTGTGACCGAGCTGTAGGCGTCTCCCCAAAAGGAAAGGCCCGCCATGAGGATGGATGTGGGATTGAAACTCGAGCCGGAGGTTCCATCGTTTTCGCTCGCCACGAGCGTGTCAGCCCCCGTACCACCGAAAATGACACTGTTCTGTCCACCTCCAACCAAATCGGCAGTGGCTCCGCCACCATCAATAAACGTCGTGGCCGTGGTATCCGAACCCAGTGCCCCACCTGTGATGGTCTCTGATCCGTTGCCGACGCCAATTAGATCCTGGTTGCCAGAACCTCCTAGAACTGTCGCGCTCAGGGCAGTCGCTGTTGGATCGGTGGCGTGGCTAAAGTAGTTACCCAGCAGAACATTGTTGTTGCCATTCCCCGCACTGATATAGCTTGCGTAGCCGTCACCCAGGATTTCATTACCAAAGTTATTTCCTGTGCTATTGGCGTCGTAGATAGCTGTGACTACGCCGGTCTTGGCGTTATTTTCATAGACATAGTGAGCATCACCGCCTGGCGTCGTGTCTCCGATCAGACCTTCGCTGTTCAACAGAGAGAGATTGCTGGAGCCTGCGACGGTAGGTCCAGTGGGTTCAGACCCCAAATTTATGCCGTCCTCGTCACTACCAGTGAAGCCATCAATTGTCAGCACCGTTGCTAAGGAAGACGAGCCCGATCCACTCGAATCAGCAGCATAGATTCGCTCTAACTGAGCCAGCGAAAGACGTGAACTGTTTTGCGAGGACGACCCGGAAGCGGAAGGTGCACCCGTAATAATTGTAAGATTCTTTGTCGCTGCATTTAGGTCAACCTGCCCGCTGCTACTGGGATCCAGAATGACGAGCGAATCAGTCGTTTGATCGAACCATTCACCTGGTGCGTACCATTGTGCAGTGATGGACAAATTCTGGGATGATCCTGAGCTCCCAGACAATATGAATAACTCAGGATTTCCTTTTCCAAGCTTTATCGTCTCGGTAGAACCGGCATAAACGTATGCAAAAAAATCGCTACTACTGTTCGAGGCATCCAACGTGTCCTGACCGTGGACAGTCGAATTGGCGTTGCCAAGCACAACTGTATCTTCACCGGATGCGTTGGTTTGCAGCGTAATCGAATCATTAGCCCCTCCGGCGACAATGTAATTACTTCCGGAGCTTGCCTTGATAATGTCCTGTCCTTTGGTTCCTCCAATCAACACGGCATCCGCGTTGCTATTGGATGCATCAAGAGTGTCCGATCCTTCCTGGGCGATCAGAAGGCTCGCATTGTATGAACCGGTTCCAAGCTGGTAATCGGACCGCTGCGTTACCGTCAAGGTATCACCGCCACTAAGCTCCGCAACCTGTACGTCTCTCGAATCGAAGGTATCACTCAGGATCGAACCGCCAACCTGAGGATTCAATGTGGTGTTCGTAAGGTAGTTGGAGACTAAAGTCTTCGCGGCAGGTTGCAATTCTTCCTGCAGCGTCTGCACGTCTAGAGCAGTCAATTGCGAGACATTTTCGCCTACTGCTAGTGGCTGCAACTGCCCCATCCACGTTCCAGCCGTTGTTACCTGGGACGAGTAACGATTCTCGTAAGCAAAAGCAAATTGCCGATTGGTCATTGCCCCGGTGCCAGAGGTACCGTTTGTGTTGGCGGACAGATCGGCATAGATCGCCAGCGATTCACTCAGAGGAGCTGTAATTGTTCCTCCAGCCCCGATGTCGCTATTGTTGTAGAGCCCAAACATCGTGCTCTCCATATCACGACGAGTGGCTACACCGTTTTGCCCCTGTGTGGGATCCGATACTGTTAACGCACCCAAGTTCGAGCCATAACGAATCTGAAACCATGCGTCCGCACGATTTGTGAAGCCACTTCCATCTGCTTTCTGCTTCAGATCCGGGACCAACTTTCCGGTCACCGGCAACAGCTTGCCGGCGTTGTTGAAGAAGAGGGAGAAGATTGCCAAACCCTCTTGACTCGTAAGCAAATCGCTAGAAATACCGTTGTCGGATAGGAACGTCTTAAATTTCGTTAAAAGTGAATCCGTCCCTTCGGACGTCTTGCCATTTACGCCTACTACAACCTTTTGATATAGATCCTCGACTTCAACAGAATTAAGAGTTATAGAACTTACACCACCATATGCGCTCGTCCATTGATTCAAGGCGCTTGTGAAACCAGCCTGATCTACGGTGACTACCTTCTTTCCATTTACGATGGTAGTCGTCGTCCAAGTCTTCGAAAAAACATTGGCGATTAGTCCAGCCTTTTCTGCAGCACTAACATTCGGCAGCTCATTAAAATAATCGGCCGCGAACTCTTGCAGATTGATGCCAATGCCTACAGTAGGGATGCCCTTTCCGTCGATATATGGAACATAGTTATATCCCTCAACCTTCACAAGCAGCGAGCCAACATCATCCGTGAAAGCTTGATCGTTGCTAATCCCGGATTGAGGAACGAGTGGAGTGAGATAGCTAGACATTTTTAAGCTCCGTGTCTGTCCGTGTCATTTTTCGATTCGGTACATACATTTCGTCGCGCCGCTTAGCGCCGCGTCAAACCGTTCACTTCCAGAGGAAAACCACAGATTGTTCAGCATGACGACGATTGCAGAATGCGATGGACCCTCAGGCTCCCATTTATAGGTGATACCGATCAAATACGGCTTACCTTTCCATAGCGTTAGCTCAGCGCCGCTCGTATCGCTATTGGTCGGGATCGCGACTTTCATATCCGGCCCTTCAAATGAGGCGTAATATGGGCTCGATATCGTATCTCGCAGCCTGGAACAGCGACGCAATTCCATGGAGACAAAGGTCAAGTCACGAACGTTCGCATGGGTGGGAGTAAGCGAGCTATTCTTCGTGGTCCACTCCCCCTCTACGGGGACTGAAGCAGTGTAAAAGCTCAAATTGTTCTCGGCCGATGCTTGTTGCGCGATGCGTTTGGCGTTTGCGTAATCAGGCTCGCGTGCCACTGAACGTGGCGCCCGGTTTGCACTGATCATTTTCACGTACATGTCGGACGCATCAGGAACTGACAATGGGCTCCACTGTGGGAATGAAAAACCATGCGCAGCTGCCGCCGAAAGTGTCGCCAACTTGAGATTACATAACTGATCATTGGACAGATTGACAATTCGACCTTCTTTAATCACGCCGAGAAGATCACCGCACAATTTCGGGTCTAAGTTGACTACTGGTGTAATGCTCGCCGCGCTGACAACCGTGCTCAAGATTGCACCAAGCACGCCTACCAACACTCGATATCGAAACTTAGTTGATGATCCTGCTAACGTTACGTTTGATATGGCAATCTCATTACGTATAATCGGGCTTGCTCTCAATACTTCAGTCGACAGCGTGGAAAACGAGCAATCCGCGCAGCATATCTTCTTCGATGACCCTGCCTTCATCGGCCACATTCCTCCTGTAATACGTGGAAATTATTTGCGAATCGCAGTGGTTGCGGCACATGTACGCCACTTTCAGCATCGCGCTCGACTTCCCTACGTAGCTAACGGACACGATGGGAATCATGAGGAGGCACGCGGCAGCCCTCGGCGAAATCGAGATAGAAAAGCATAAGAAAGCTCAGCGATTGCATCACCCAGACGCGCATCGCTACGGAAAAATTCGCCCGTCGATTCGGAGTTACGAAGCTGAAATGGGCGTTACGACCCATGGCCGTCCATATGAGCCCATGCTGCATTTTTTCCCGAGCGATTGCCGCCACGATCCATGGACGAAAAAGCATTCCCTACCCCTGTCCCTTTGCAGTGCGTCAAGGCTATCTCACAAACGTGAATTCTTTGTGAAAGTCCTCTGGGGTTTAGCCCCTCTGTAACCCAACATAGTTCGTCCAATCAGGCTAACCAACTGATAATGCGTGCATTTCATATTTACAGCATCGTCGAACAATACAAAGCTGTGTACGGAGCTAGAACCAAGTAACCTTCATGCACGGCTGCGGAGCAGCACTCCCACCGACTGATCGGGAGCAAGCCACGTCCCAGGCGCCATGGTATCCGTCCCTTACTAACCTATAGTGCGGAAATTCGCCGGGAGCTGGTGGTTTAAAGCTATCTATGGAATTGCCGGGCAAGCTTCCGCGCAGATTCTGGTCACTTTTCCACGGGCCAAATAAATTGACCTATTCATAAACTGACTTCCCGCTTCGGAAGTCTGAAGAGCATGTGGCACTGATGCGCGTATTTGCTTATAGGAGAAAAGCACGATTCGATCATAATTTTTTATGACGTCTTCAGGGCTTTTCCAAATACTGATCTTCTGGCGGTCACTTTCGCTATGAAACGGATATTGAAGCAGTGATGCGAAGGCACTTCGATCATTGTCAAGCATCGCCTTTCTCAGCTTGTAGGCTGTATCTTCATTTATTTCACGCTCCCTGTCGTTCTCCGGAACTGTATTACCCACTTCCTGTAGCAAGACCTTGAGCGGCTTACTCCCAGATGAAGACCGCCAACTACCAGTTAGAAAGCTACACGTATCCTTATTTTCCTTTTGATAATTTTCCTGACTCTCCCAATCAGGACGAGGATGAAAAAAACTGAGAGTGAAGTGACCTGTTACCTGGTCTTTTTCGTCCCTCTCGTCGAGGTCTACTCCGGTAAATCTTGACTGCATGCCTCCTGTTAAGGACAACATTTTGGGCTGATCGCTATAACCGTAGGCCCCATCAAAGCGACCGGTCGAGCTATCCAAGTGAAGCATCATTCGAATTGGATGGTCACCGAGCGTACCTTCATATACCAATCGATAGCTAGGATTCGACGCAAGCCGTGACCATTTTAAACAAGCCGCGCTTATTGGTGTGACACAGAGCAATAGCAGAGGAATTAGCAGAAAATTTTGCAGTTTAGTCCGAGCTATTCTTCCCGGCGAATTTGCCATGGCATTCACTCTTAAGCATGTTAGATGGTCGTCCAAGGATAGACGGACAAGCGGCAGAAATTTCTGCCGCACTACACCTTGCTGCAACCGCCTGGAGCAGGTCTTCGCCAGACGCCAAGACTGCAAACTATACGGGCTGTTTGGTGGTTGCTCGCCTTCTGCGTAAGCGACTGGCCCGCGTGCTGATCAGGGGCTGCTAGCCTCAAGCATCAGGCGGGCGCTGCCGCAGCCCTTAATGGGTTTCGTGATTCACGACCACCAACGGCGCAATCGTTTAACTTGTGACCTGCTCCTTCTCGCCGGGCTTGCGTTTGCCGCCACGCAGTGATGACATTCGCCGGGGATCTTTCCGTCCTCCGTGATACACCAGACGCTTTGGCGATCAGCGTATCACCTGGGACGAGAAACGGTTTTTGCCAGGGGTTCCAATTAGGCAATCTTGGTCGACGGGCAGCAATTCCCCGTTATTGGCTTTGGTATGGCACGTGCTATTCCATCGTGATGTCACGAAATCGGTGCAAGTAAAAACAAAGCTTCGGGCCAGAAGCACTTGAATCGCAATGCTTTGCGGATTGCCTCAACGTTATAGACCGTTGCACGTTTGGAGCAGCCTCTACGCCTTGCCTGGGTGGGGCCTGTCGTTCGGCAACAACGTGATGGGGGTTTTGTAGTGGCGACTGCTCGAGGCAAATAACCCATCAGGGGCATCGCGCTGATGCTCCGTGCCTTCGTTCGTCACTCTGTACAAACCAGACATTCTCCGAAAATCGATCAGGAGGGGCTCATGTTTACCGCAATCATGTTTGCCTTGGGTGCACCACGTTGCTTTTCACCGCAACGCTCAACATCTAAATTTTTCGCTGTTGGAATGTTTTTCCTGTTGGTGGTCATGTTGTCCATGATCATTCCAGCCGATGCCTGGGCGGCGAATCCGCCGGCTGGACCTTATCAACAGTCATGCCGGAATGCGTCGATGTCCGGCGCCACGCTGGTGGCATCCTGCCCGGACTATTTCGGCAACTTCAGAAACACGGCGTTGCCGGATGCCGCGCAATGCCCGGTCAAATTCACGTCCGCCACGGGGCAGGTTTTCCCGCGCTCGATCCGGAATGTAGACGGAGCCTTGCGTTGCGTTATCACCTTCACGCCGGGGACCGGCGACAAGGCGCCCGGATTCGATTTCATTTCCCTGCTTTCGGATACCACGGTAGACGGGCAGAACGTAAAAGTGTGGCGGATTGATCGGCCCAACGTCTGGTCGACGGCAAAACCAAATGGCGAGGTCGACTATCCCATCATCCGTTTCCAGGCCGGCGACCGGCTCAAGTTCAACGCCGGCGGCTGTGTTCAGACGGGTGGCTCCGGAAGCACCTGGAAGCTGTACCTCAATCCGCAGGGAGACAATGCTCCCCAGTATTACGCGGGCACCGCTTTCATCAAGAACATCACCGCCGGCGCCTTTGTAAGAATCGAAGGACTGGTGACCCAGCAGAACAACTTGATGTCGCAGCAAGGGAATCTTCTGCCGCCGTTTCGCGGAACCCTGGGACCCTTGCCCAAGGATCCTCAAGCAAATGCCGACTACATCCTCCGCCTCGGCTACCAGGACGACAACATCGGCGACAACAGCTATTTTGCCCACGACGATGGCACCGGCAATCAATGCCAGAACGTAGGCCCGGCCTTCGTGGAGGTAACTGTGATTTCAGGGCCGCCTGTTTCCGGCGCCCTGCTCTCTCCTCATTCCAAACCCTTCGACCTGGTTTGGGACATGAACAACGATGAGGATGAAAACGGTTTGCCGCTGAACCCGCAGTGGAATTTTGCCCTCGAGAACAACGGCGCGCAGCCGCACTTCAAGCAGCTATGCGGAGCAGCTTTCCCTTCCGTCTTCGGATGGAACTATCCCATCAACTTCACCACGCTTGAGCAAATCTGCACCTCCATGCCGGTGAGTTTCGATCTGGATCCCAAAGGCGCCGAATGCGGTGGCGATCCATTTCCTGGCCACATGAATTTCGCCATAGCCACCTACCAAGGCCAGGTCACCTGGAGCGAATGGTCCGGGCTGTGGCCGAACGACAACGACTGGAACTTCAACCTGGTGCCGCCCAACGGTGCCGGGCTGGCGGGAACCGGCGACGCGCCAGGATCAGCCGAAGCCATCGGCATGGAGTTCGATTACGGGGACACCGATCTGGGCATGCCATTCTGGAATTCGCTTTTGTTTCCCCCGTTCGTAGGTCAGCCGTCGCCGGCGATCCAGTCCGCATTCGCCGGGCCGAATGATGACGGGTTGCAAGGCGTGGTGATCGGCGAGGTCGGGCTTGATGGTGTACATGGCGGATATAGCGAACTGCATCCGGTCTTTGCCATGGCGGTGTTGCTGAGTCAGACGTCAGTGCCTGGACAGCCTGAAAACGTGATCCAAAACTGGGCATTCTTTCTGCGCAATTTTGGCGATGAAGGCGGTTGCAGTGCGCAAACCTGGCACTGGGCAAGCCCGACCGGCGACTTCTTCGTGCCTTTGGGATGGCCCGATGGCGCCACCGACGTCGGCGTGACCTCGACCGACGTCACGTCATGGCAAACACCCGCCTCGCCGGTAAACATCGAGAAGGATCCCGATCGGCGCTTTACCCTGATTCACGTACACGCCCCGGCTCAACTCGACGAGTTCGGTGCCGGCGGCACCATCACCCTGCAATACAGGATTCCGGGAGGCATGAAGAAAGCGCCTCCCGCACACAAGGCACCCGATGCCAAAGAATCCGAAACGGAGATCAAAGACCTGAGCCTGAGGATTGCCGATCCCGCCACGCGGGCAAAATTTGCTGCAGCCATGCAGGCGCTGGGACCGAAACCTGTGCCGCGCTCGGCGGACAAGATCGCCGTCAACGTGTCGACCACGGTGACCGTGCGCAAACATGTTCCAGGCGCCGCGAGCCACGGCAAGTTGACCCCGGCTCACGCCACAACCAACGAAGCCAAACTGCAGCGCAATATAGCCATCTTCAAGTTGATGCAAACCTACGCCAAGGACTTGAAGCTGGATGTCCCCGCACAATTACCTGCAGCACTTACGCCGGCAGGCGCGAAGCCGATTACCCCATAAACAAACCATGCGAAGCGGCGGCCAAGGCCGCCGCTTCCTGGCTGATCGCGTTGCGCAAGATGACGAGCTTGGCGCTTGAGTGCCGAAATCAGGAGACTTGCGGTAGATAGCTGGGCCTGTCGGCCGTCATACCCCGTTTGACTTGCAAGGTGCGCTCATCACCCAGCACCTCATCAAGGCCTGCTTCCAGTCCATCAAGCGCACGCTTGACGATCTCCTCAGGACTGGACTTGGAGACATCGAATCCACGCGTGAGGTCGGTATCGACATAACCCATATGCAATGCCAACACTTGCGTCTTCTGCGGCATCAATTCGTTGCGCAAGGCATTGGTGAGTGACCAAGCGGCGGATTTGCTGGCCGAATAGGCTGCCAGTTCGCCACCGTTGACCCATGAGACAACCGACAACACGTTGAGCAGTGCGCCACCACCGTTGGCCTTGAGAATCGGCGCAAACGCCTTGCTCATGCGCAATACGCCATAAAAGTTGGTCTCGAAGATGCGTCGTGCGACGTCTTCGCTGTCCGGCGCGAAAAAACCTCCCGGCTGGGCAATGCCCGCGTTGTTGATCACGAGTGTCACATCCGGTGCTAACACTGCGGCAGCCGCCACGTCGTCTGCTTTAGTGACATCGAGTCGCAGGGGCTGAACGCCGGATTGAGTGACGGTGGCGGGATCGCGTGCGCCAGCGTAGATCTTGCGGGCTCCGCGAGCCAGCAACTCGCGGGTGAAGGCCAGACCGATGCCTCGATTGGCGCCGGTGACGAGCGCAACAGCATTTTCAATCTTCATGGAAATCTCCAAAGTTTTAGGTGGATTAGGCTCATTTGATCTTGACGACGACCTTGCCCTTCGCACGACCTTTTTCGACGTAGGCCAAGGCCTCGTTGGTCGATTCGAATGGAAAGACCCGATCCATCACGGGTCGGATGGCCCCAGCCTCGATGAGCCGGGTGATTTCGCGCAGTTGCTGCCCATTGGCTCGCATGAAAAGGAATGCATACCTCAGACCACGATGGGTCGCCTCTTTCCTCACTCCGGAACTCAGCAAACGGACGATGAGGCTGACAAACCACGGCGCTCCGATTCCTTTTACGAATGCGGGATCAGGCGGACCGGAAATCGAGAGCAGTGTTCCTCCCGACTTCAACACGCGCAGAGATTTCTTCAGCGCTGTCGCGTCCTGGCTGTGCAGGACTACATCGTAGTTCTGCAGCATTTTTTCGAAATCGTCTTTCTTGTAGTCGATGACGACATCCGCGCCGAGACCTTTCACCAAGTCGATATTGGCAGTGCTTGTGGTGGTCGCCACGGTCGCCCCGACATGCTTTGCCAACTGGATGGCGAAGGTGCCAACGCCACCTGATCCCGCCTGGATAAAGACCTTCTGCCCCTTCTTCAGCTGGGCGCTTTCAATCAGGGCCTGCCAGGCCGTCAAGCCGACCAATGGAATCGATGCTGCTTCTTCCATGGTGAGGTTGTTGGGTTTAAGTGCAACATCGTTTTCATTCACCGCGATGCATTGCGCGAAGGTGCCGACGCGTTGGTCACGCGGCCGCGCATAGACTTCGTCGCCGACTTTGAAGTGCCGAACTCGCGATCCAACATGAGTCACGATGCCTGCCACGTCATGGCCTAACACCAGCGGCATGCGGTAAGGCAGGATCAGCTTGAACTCGCCGCTTTTGATTTTGGAATCCAGCAGGTTGATACCTGCGGCGTGGATGTCGATCAACACATCATCATCCCGAAGCACGGGCTCGGGCACGTCGCCAAGCCGCATCGGTTCTTTCTTGCCGTATCGATCAATAACGAATGCTTTCATGATCCTTGTTTCTCTCGTAGATCTATCGCGCAGGGGGAGCTTGTTTATGGTTTGAGCTGCAGGTCTTTTCGAACCCCCGCATCCAATACAACTGCGGGTGCAAATCGGCGTCGCTGGTGACATCGAGGGGCAGCATCTCGAACAACCGTTTCCCACTCGGGGTAAGCCGTCTAGTGGTGCCGAAGGCTGTGTAGCCAGCCTTGGCGAGCCGGTTGGCAATGGCTTCCCCAATACCTGAAGATGCCCCCGTGATCATGGCAACACCCACACTTTTTCACCCATGATTCAATGCCTTATGCGAGTAGGACAGACTGAAACCGATAGTTACTATCGATTTGAAATCGACTATACTATCGATTCGAAAGTAAGTCACTATCGAATTGATATGAACGATGAGTCTATCTGTAATGAGCCCTGCCCCATCGCGCGCAGCCTGGCTTTCGCGGGCGATGCCTGGTGTCTTTTGATCCTGCGGGACGCCCATGCCGGCCTTACGCGCTTTGATCAGTTCCGCAAAAGTCTTGGCATCGCACCGACGATCCTGACCCGGCGACTGGCAACGCTGACCGAGGAGGGATTGCTGGAGAAATATCGCTACTCGGAACACCCGCCGCGTGAGGAATATCTACTGACGCCTGCTGGCCGGGATTTCCTGCCAGTGCTCTTCACCATCGGCGCATGGGGCCGCCAACATCGTGGCGGCGGCAAACTGACACGCTTCCTGGATGCGGAAACAGGAACGGAAATCAAAGCGGTGGCTATCGATGAAGTCACCGGCGCAAAGATCGGGACTCGCCCGATACGCGTGGTTACGCCGGATGAAAGCTGATGGCGCAACGACATACTGATTAATTTCGAATGCCGTATTGAACATCGAGGCTGATGTTTCCCCGCATTTTTTCCGGCACTCCAGCGAGAACCCAAGTTCACGTAAATACTGTTTCAGAGCGAGGCGTCATTGACCAGCTTCGCTGTTGTAAAGCGCCTCGGCGAAGGCCGGAATCCATACTCCGCACTCGCCATGGATTCCGGCCTTCGCCGGAGTAAGTATCCCCCGGCAAAGCCGGGGGCTTTAACGTTGTGAGCCGCTTAAAGCGGCTTTATGGGGTCGCTAACGCGGCCCCACCTCTTAGCGCCACCTATCGGTGGCTCCTCAATCCAACAGATTCAATTGGTCCAAACGGCGATCTTCCTGCTCGTGCTCGCGAATGTACTCTCGTATCAACCCTTCGTCCCTGCCCACCGTCGATACGAAATAGCCCCGCGCCCAAAATTTCTGACCCGCGTAGTTCCGCTTCCGCTCTCCGTATACCCGTGCAATATGCACCGCGCTCTTCCCCTTGATATACCCCACCACCTGCGACACCGAATACTTCGGTGGGATCGATATCAACATATGCACGTGGTCCCTGGCGATGTGTCCTTCCTCGATTTGGCTCTCCTTGTAATGCGCCAACCGTCGCAATACCTCCGGCAAGTGCTTCCTTAATCCCTTGTAGATCGCCTTCTTTCGATACTTCGGGATAAATACCACGTGGTATTTGCACTCCCATTTCGTGTGACTTAGGCTCTCGGCTTCGTCCATCGCGACTCTCCTCTCGTGTGCTTGGCGGCTCACGTCTGGCGTTTTCGCGATGGACTCCCCTAAATGTCAAACTGGTCCAGCCACCCCGGCAATGCCGGGGGTTTCTTGTTTCACAATGACGAGCAAAAGCGTCCGGCGTTGCTGCAATTATCTTTTTGATCTACCGATGGTCTTTGGCAGGAAAATGTGGAGATACCTCAGACACCGAGGTAGTTATGCCTTGGTTCTTTCTTCAAAATGCCAAACGGCTCGACGAGTTCAGTCATGGCAAATGGACCACTACAGCGATTGATGCTCGGATTCCGGGCATTACCTGTCGATGACTCGCCCTAATGCGCAGACTCGACGGTAACCGCTACGACTTGCCGGGCGTAGGCGTCGCGTACATGTCCAGCGTCAGGGCGCAGATCACAGTTGGCGCGAAATGACTACGTAGTACCCGCAAGGCTCATCGGTGGCGTTGATCAGCCCGTGCTCGACATCGGCAATAAAGAAAAGCGAGTCGCCGGGTCCCAAGTGAATCTTGCTGTCCTTGAACTCGAGAATCAGCTGGCCGAGGGTCACGACCAGCTGCTTTTCGGTGCCCGCCGGAAAAGGTGGCAGCATGCCGGTGGAAACGCCTGCCGGAAGGTAGTGATAAACCACCTCGACGCGGCCGTTTCCTTTGGCGGGTGAAACGAGGTGACGTTCAAAGCCTGTTTCGGAATCTCGAAAGATGGGGCGGTCGGCACGGCGCAGGATGACTGTTGTGCCGTCTGTCGCCTGGTCACCGGTCAGTTCGGTCAATGATGTCTGCAAGCTTCGAGCAATGCGCGACGCAATGCCGATCGTCGGGCTCTTTTCGCCACGCTCCACTTTGGAAAGCATCGCGCGGCTGACACCAGAACTTTGAGCAAGCTGCTCCAGCGTCATATCGGCGGCGTCACGCAAAGCACGAACGCGAGCTCCAAAGGTGCGGGAAAGTTCATCGCCACGGTCTGGCGTATGCGCAGTTTTGATTGGCTTGGACACATGCATCCATGATCGGCGGCTTCAAATCATTCTACGACGATGCATCCAGCGAGAACGGCGTGGTCACCTGGTCAATACGGGATCAATCTCGTCGTTTGTAAATCCGTATGTCGCCATGCGCTGCCGGTGATCGGCCGAACCCAGATAACGGTGCAGTTCGGCGTTGACTGCATCGCGAAGGACGGTGTTGTTTTTGCTGAAAGAGAACGCACCCAGCGGCGCGCTTGCTCCGGCAACGTTCGCCACGGCGGCGACACGGTCGTGACCCACCCGATCGGCGATGGCTCGATTGCCCAAGGCAGTGGCCGCATACGCATCAATGCGACCCACCAACAAAGCCTCGATCGCTTCGTCCTGTCGCGCAAACGGGAAGATCTGCGTGTCACGCACACCGGCTTCGAGCGCGGACGCTTGCTGCACGGTGCCAGGTATCACACCCAGACGGGCATCCTCACGCCGCGCAACGGCGGCGTAGCTGTCCAATCCCTTCGGATTGTCTGCTGCAACCACAAATCCGTCGCCCGCGGCCCACACCGGCGCACTGAAGTCCACCGTCTCGCTGCGTTCAGTGGTGATGAAGATCGGAACATTCATGTTCCAGCGGCCGCCGGCCGCACCAGGCAGCAACTCCTCGAACGTGACCCGCTGGCAGTGGATCTGGGTGTAGCCGATGGCGCGCAACACCACCTCGGCCAGCTCTACATCCGCACCGGTAGGCAAGCCATCGTGGCCGGTCCAGCCAAATGGCGGCTCCTCGATGTAGGCGATCGTGATCTTCATGGTTCGCGGCCTCGCGACCTGCAGTGGAAAGAAGAGAGGGGTGGATTATTATCTTCTATAGGAGAATATTCAAGAGACCAAGACAGACACTTCCAAGCGAGGCAGCGATTTCATGCGGTATAAATCACCCTGCCCTTGTAAAAGGGTTTCGCGGGCGCGACGGAAATCTGCGAAAGTAGAAATTCCCTCATGCCCTGCAGCCAAACAAGGCAGTAGGTTCGATCGCCACTCGACTGCCGCTCAAAGCTCCCCGGTGACGGGCATGGCGCTGTGATGCTCAGGCAAGATCAGCTTGAAGGTTGAGCCGCGCCCGTATTCGCTTTCGAAGGAAATGCTTCCGTTCTGCATGACGGCAAGGCGCTTGGAAAGATAAAGCCCCAAGCCGGTTCCCTCGATGGGGTGTTCTGATGCCTGGTCGATCTGCGAAAAAGCCTGGAACAAGGCATCCTGGTCTTCGGGTCGAATGCCGCAGCCGGTGTCAGCCACGCGTATCTCGCAGCAATAGAGGCCGTCGACCATGGTGCGCTCGGCTTCGAAGGAAATCCTGCCACCTTGATCCGTAAACTTTATGGCGTTGTTGCCAAGATTGATCAGGATCTGGCTGAGTGCGCGCCGATCGGCATAGACGTCCAAATCGGCAGCCGGCAAATGGAGTTCAAGCGAGATGTTCTTCCGCTTGACCAGTGGCTGCAGCAAAGTCGCCACCTCTTCGATGACTTCCTTGCAGGGAAGATATCGCATGTTCAACCCTGTACGTCCGGCTTCGATCTTGGCCAGGTCAAGCAGGTCGTTGACCAGCGACAGCAAGTGCCGGCCACTGGACTCAACGGTTTGCAGCTGACTTTCCTGCTCCTGGTTCAGCTCGCCGGGCAATCGCGTCAGCAGACAGCCGGTATAGCCGAGGATGGCGTTGAGTGGCGTGCGCAACTCATGCGACATGGAGGCCAGGAAACGATCCTTGGCTTCGGATGTGGCGCGCAACTCGATATTCTTCTCGCGCAGCCGGCGCTCGTTTTCCTCATTCTGGAAGTGGCTCATCGCGAAAGAAATATCGCTGGCGATTTCGATCAGCAGCTGTTGCTCGTCCGTATCGAAGACATCCTGTTCGGATGCATAAAAGCCCAATACGCCCACCAGCTTGCCCTGTATCACCAAAGGAAACATGGCTGAAGAACGATAGCCCCGCTTGCGTGCCTCTCCACCCAATGGCTGCAGACGATCGTCTTCAACCATGCTGTTGCATATCACCGGTCGATGTTGCAGAAGCGGATGAACGACCCATGCATCTTGCACGTCTTCCTCGTTGGCATCCTTCAGCCTGAGCGTGAATGGATACGTATCATCGTGGCCTCGGCAGGCAACGGGTGTCACCACCTGGTTTTCTTCATCGGCCAGGCCAACCCATGCAAAGGCGAACTTTCCAAGCTTCACGGCAATACGGCAGGTTTCCTCAAAAAGCTGTCCACGCTCCTGCACGCGCACGATGACCGTATTGATGCCGCTGAGCACGGCGTAGAGCCGGTTGAGGCGGGCTATCTTTGCCTCATAGATCTTGCGTTCCGTCACGTCGCGAATGGCGACCGCAACCAGGGTGCCGCCGTCTGCCTCCATCGGGCTGAGGCTGATGTCCACGGGGAATGTGGTCTTGTCCCTGCGCACACCGGTCAGGGCAACGGCGCGCGAACCCACGGTTCCCAGCGTCATCTTCTGGTCCAGATCCAGATGCGCTTCATCAAGGAGGTGCGGCAAGAGCCTGTCGGCACGTTCGCCGATAAGCTCGTCCCTGCGATAGTCAAACACCTCCTCGGCCTGGCGATTGGCGAGTGCGATTGTGCCGTTCCCATCCATGATCAGAACGGCATCGGGGGCGTATTCGAAAAGATTATGGAACTTCAGTTCCACCCGTTTGCGCTCGGCCACTTCCGCCGTCAACGAAGCGGTACGCTCGTCTACCAGTTGTTCCAGATGAAGGTTCAGCTCGGATAGTTCGCGCTCGCGCTCTTTCAGTTTCGCGGCAAGATGCACTGCCTCCTCGTAAACCGATATCAGCAGATCGACGATTTGCTGCCGCTCGGCCGTAATGAAATGCTTTTCCCCGCCGAGATAGATTTCCACCCCCATGCTTATTTTCTGATTCCGACGCAACTCATTGGTCATCAGCAAATAATCGACCCGCGCAAGCAGGTAATCATCCTCGTATGGCTTGCGTATGAAATTGTCGGCGCCGCATTTCAATCCCTGCATGATGTCCGAGACATCCGAGAGCGAAGTAAGCAGGATCACCGGAACGTCATGCAGGTGCACATCGTGTTTGATTTCGCTGCATAGTTCGAAACCGGTCATCTCCGGCATCATCACGTCGCTGATGATCAGTGCGGGTTTGTGCTGCCTTGCTGCATCCAGCGCCTGGCGGCCATTCGGCGCCAACGTCACCGCATAGCCATGCTCATCCAGCAGATAACGCACGCGTTCGGCCTGGGTCGAACTGTCTTCGGCAACCAGAATCTCGATGTCGCGATTTTTTTCTTTGATCTTGCTGAATTCGCGTTTCATGATTCACCCTCCCCTGTGGCTTATGAGCGTCGATGCGCGGCTGCTATGACCATCTCCGCAATCTTGTCCAGCGGCAGCACATGCATCGCGGCATGCAGCCGAATGGCTTCACCAGGCATGCCGTGCACGACCGAGCTGGCCTCGTCCTGTGCAAACGTGATGGCACCCTTCTCTCTCAGCAACTGCAGTGCCTGGGCGCCATCGCGCCCCATGCCGCTCAGCAAGCCGGCAATAACCTCGCCGCCGTAAACCTCGGCAACGGAACGGAATAGATAGGATGCCGAGGGGCGCGAGCCGCTCTCGGGCGGGTCCGTCGTCAACACGATGATGTCGCCGTACGACACTTTCATTTGAAAGCCATCCGGCGCCACGTAAACATGCCCGGGTTTCATCACCTCATGGTTGCGGGCCACCTGGATCGGAAGCTTGATGGCCGGCCTCAGCCATTCGACGAATCCTTCGGTAAAGCTGGCCGTCATGTGCTGCACGATCAGCACCGGCAGCGGAAATTCTTTTGACAGACGACCAAGCACGGTTTGAATCGCCGGTGGGCCGCCGGTAGAAGCGCCAATGGCCACCACCCGGATTCTTGCTGGCGCCGATGGGGCAATCGTTTCTGGCAGTGCGCCCGTCTTGTTATTCGTACGCGGCCAACGGCGTACCAGTTTGATTTCCGACATCAGCTTCACGGCCTGCACCAATTCCTTTGCCGTGCTTGCGTGGTGCGGATGACCCATGCCCTTCGGCGTTGCCATCACGGTCAACGCACCCGCTTCGATGGCCTTGAACGTTGCCGCCAACTCCTTCGCATCGTGGCTGCCCGAGACGATGACAATGGGCGTTGGCATTGTTTCCATGATCCGGCGTGTGGCTTCCAGTCCATCCATCTTCGGCATGTGGAGGTCCATCGTGATGACATCGGGCCTATAACGGCGCACCGCATCCAGTGCTTCCTCCCCATCTCGCGCAGTGCCGACGATGTCTAGATCGGGATCCGAACCCAGCACGTAAACCAGAAAATCGCGCACCACGGACGAGTCTTCCACGACAAGAACCTTGATCACGCGCGTTTCCTCCTGGAAGCCTTTGGAGAAAGCTTCATACCAGCCTCCTGACGGCATCCAGCAAATTGCTCTGATCAAAATTGCTTTTCACGATGTAGGCATTGGCACCTACATCGATGCCGCGTTCGCGATGTTCGCGCGACCCCAGCGCCGTCACCAGGACCACCGGCAAATCCGCCAGCTGCTTGTCGGCACGTAATTTGGCAGTGAGGTCAAAGCCGTCCATGCGCGGCATTTCCACGTCGGAGATGACCAAATCGAACTTGCCGGTCTTGAGCGTCGTAAAGCCATCCACGCCATCGACCGCCGTGCTGACCTGGTAGCCGGCCGTCTCCAGAATGCCCTTCAGCAGGGAGCGTGACGTGATCGAGTCTTCGACCACGAGGATGGAGCATTTCTCGGCGATGTCGCCTTTGTCATGGGCCAGGCCGGTGCTCGCGGCGCGGGGCTTGAATACCTGCTTCATCGCCGATTTCAGTAAATCCGAAATATTCAATACCGGCACGACCTGCCCCGTGCCCAGTACGCTGGCGCCGGCAATATTGCGTACGCGCACCAGTTGACGGCCCAGCGGCTTGACCAGCACTTCGTGCCCGCCAAGTATCTCGTCCACGCGAAATGCCATCTTCACATGTGCCATATCGACGACGACTGCCAGGATACTATCCCTTTGCGCCTGGCCCGCCCGTGACGGCAGCATCTCCAGCACCTCGCCAAGCGCCACCAGCGATACCGCCTGGCCATTCACGGAAATCGTTTCCCGATTTTCCACCGTGCGAATGTCGCTATGCGGCAACCGCACCACACGCTCGACGTGAATGGTTGGAATGACAAAAAGCTGGCCGCCCTCGCGAACGATCAGGCCGTGGAAATTCGCCAGCATCAAGGGAAGGACGATGCGAAATGCGGTACCGGCATCGCGATGCGATTCAATGGCGATGCTTCCACCCAGCTTCTCCACCTTTTCGCGAACGATCGCCAGTCCCAGGCCGCGGCCGGAAACATCCGTGATGATGGGGCTGGTGCTGAGGCCGGATTTGAAAACCAGCGCCAACGCATCCTGCTCATCCGCGCCGCCGCCATCCTGCAAGGAGATGACCCCGAGCTTGCCGGCTGCCGCCCTGACGGCGGCGACATCGATCCCCACACCATCGTCGGCGACGACCACCTCGACCTTGCCGCTGTCCTTTTGCGAGATGGCCACCGTAATTCGGCCCTGCGGCGGCTTGCCCTTCGCGCTTCGCACCGTCGGCGTGCTGATGCCGTGATCGATGCTGTTGCGTAGCAAATGAATGAGCGGGTCCTTCATCGCGTCGAGGATGCGCCGATCGATGTCGATGTCGCCGCCTTGCATCAGCAGTTCCACAGTCTTGCCCTGCTCGCGTGCCAGTCCGCGGACCAGCCGCGGGAAACCTTCCAGCAGCGAGGAGAACGGCAGCAGTTGCATGTCCTTGCAATCGCGCAGCAGGTTGTCACTCATGCCGGTCAGCACGCGCTGGTCGTGCTCGGCGGATCGGCTGAGATGGGCCAGGTGATCCTCCAGCACTTTCATCTGCACCTGCTCGCCATCCAGATACTCGAGCAGTTTCAGCAGCTCCTGCTTCCGGTTTGCCGCACCATTCAGCGCGCCGCGACCGTCGCGCTCCCCTGCCGCGCCTGGCGTCGGAGCCAGCAGCGAATGCTCGATCACGCGCAAGGCCGGCTGCAGTCGCGCGCGCTGCTTCTTCCACGTTGCGAGCATCGCAACAGCTTCGCGCAGCTCCAGCAAGCGCTGACTTGCGGCCAGGCGAGGTGCCAGCAACTCCTCCACGTGGCGCATCACCGTATCCAGCTTTGCAATGGAAACACGCACGGTTTCCGGCGCGACGCTGGGGGCGACGTACGGCATGTCAGCCGGCATTTCCGTGGCGGGTTCGTCAGGCTGTTCGACGTTTGCTGGTGGCTCCTTCAGCGCATCATCGAGCCGCCGCGCTGTGGTGACCGCCAGTGGCTGGGGCCTGCCTAACGACACCGCGTCCATCGAAAGCAGATGGCCAATCGTGTCGAACGACTCGTGCAGAAGATTGACCAACGGCGGCGCCAGCTCGATTCGCCCCGCTTTCAACGCGGCCAAAACGCTTTCCAGCGACTGGCATACCACGCCGATGGGCTCAAGGTTTACCGCCTGTGCCGCTCCCTTGAGGCTGTGCGCGCTACGGAATATGGCCTCGATCAGGCTTTTCGATTCGCCTGAGGGTGCGTGCTCCAACGTCAGCAAGCCCGATGACATCGACTTCAGGTGCTCGTCGGCCTCCGCCTGGAACGTGACCCGCAGCCGCTCCAGCAGACCGTCGCTTTTCTTGTCAGGGGGATGCCCGCTCATGGCCGTCATACCGCCGCGCGCTGGCTTCCGATCAGATCACCCAGCCGCAACCCCAGTTGATGCAGGTTTTTCGCTGCTTCTTCCGCCTGGCGCGTGCCCGCCACATTTTGCGTGCTGGCCTGCTTGATGCTCTCCATCGCCACCACGACCTGATCCATGCCTACCATCTGCTGTTGACTGGACGCGGCAATTTGCGTGGCGGCTTGCGCCGCTTCCGTAATGTTGTCGGCCAGCAGTCGAATGGAATCGCCGGTATCGCCGGTTTGCTTGACGCCGGCCTCCACGGCCTTGCTGCCCTGCTCCGTAGCGAGCACGGCGGCGCTGGTTGCTTTCTGGATGTCACCCAGGATGGTTCGCACCTGAGCCGTTGCCTGCTTGGACTGGTCGGCAAGACTTTTTATTTCCTGCGCCACCACACCGAAGCCCTTGCCTTGCTCACCGGCCTTGGTTGCCTCGATCGCGGCGTTGACGGCCAGCAAGTTCGATTGCTCGGCCAATCCATTGACGGTGGCAATGATCTCGCCGATCGCCTGACTTTGCTCGCTGAGCCGGACGATGCTGTCTGCGACGGATTCCATTTGCGCTTGAATGCGGTGCATCCCCTGCACGGTATCGTCCACCGCCGTACGGCCAACCGTCGAAACATTGGATGCCTTTTGCGCACTGTCCAGCACATAGCGTGCTTTTTCGGTGGTGAGCTGCGCGGTCTGTTTTACCTCTTCCACCGTCGCCGTCGTCTCGCTGACGGCGGTGGCCGTCTGTACGACACTGGAGGCAAGCTGGGTGGTGGTGGCAAGTATTTCCGACGCGGAGGATGCCAGCCTGGTAATGCCGTCCCGAAGCTCGTGCGTAATCTTGCGCACGATCACAAGACCCAGCAATGCCAATACGATGCAAGCCAGCGGTACGCCATAAACGATGGTGTGGATCGCAGCATTCGATTTGACGTTGAGGTCGACGTCACGCTGGTCCAGCGTCGCCTTTGCGTTGCGGGTCATATCCGCGATCACTGCCCTTATGTCGTCCATGGTCTTCTTGCCTTTATCCGTTTGCACCACTTGCTCGGCGGCTTCAAAACCCTTGTCCTGTCGCAGCGCGATGGTTTCCTTGAGCTCCTCGAACTTGGCGTCGATCAGTGAGTGGAGTTGGTCGAGTTTTTGCTGCTGCTCGGCATCATTGCCGACAAGCACTTTAAGGTTCTGCAATTCCTTGTATGCATTCACCGACGCTTCCGTGTAGGGAGTCAGATAGCGATCCGCACCAACGATCAAGTAGCCACGCTGACCCGTTTCTGCATCCTGCATGGTTGAAAGCGTGGCAGTCAGATTGTCGATCATCTGATAATCGTGCGCGCGCTGCTGCACGGCTTCCACGTAGCCGCTGGCGTTGCGGTACGCAGCCACACCGAGCACGGCAATGATGATCAAGGCAACGGCATAACCGGCACCTATTTTCGCTCCAACGGTGAGTTTCATATTGGCCCCTTTGCGTGGTTTTTCTGAATGCTTTTTTCGACTCAACTTTCATGTATCTGCTCGTTCACCACGATGCCTGCATCGGACAGCAACTTCCCGCCATCCAGAATCGCCATGCAATCCGCGGTCAGGCCTTTGAGATAGGCTTCGCGGATCTGTGTCATGGCAGGCAGTGCCGATTGAATATCGGCGATCCGAATCTTGTACACACTTGCAACGGCATCGACCAACACGCCAAAACTCATGTGCTCCGATTCAAGCACCATGACCTTGTTGAGGTCCGGAAGCCCCGTCTTGGGTAGATCGAAAAAAACGCGGATATCGATGACCGAGATAATCTCGCCACGCAGATTGACGACACCGAGTACGTGCGATGGCGTGCAGGGAACCGGCGTGAGATTTTCGAGTGGATAGACCTCACGTACGTAGCGCGATTCTATGGCGTAGCGTTCGTAGGCCAGATTGAATTCCACAACTTCGATAGTCGCCTCAACGGCCTCATCCGCCAGCTTTCCCGCGGCAAGGGCTTGCGCTCTGAATGCAAGAATCTTTCGACTCTCTTCAGGTGTCGGCATCCAGCCCGACTCCATGGCGGCATGCGCGGCAGCCAGTTTCCTTTCCATGTCTCTATAGTCGAAACGAACGGCCGACGCCTTGCTCAATTTGGATTCACCGCTTTGCATGCCATGCATCTCCTTTAAGCATTCGCTGTGGCAACGCCGTCAAGACTTTCCAATAGGGCCGTTACGATTTCTGCGAGGCGGCCGGCGCTCAGTCCATCCGACTCGGGAATGACTTCCCCCTTGGCGAGTGGAAGCAAAAGCTCAAGCGCGTTCCTGAAATGTCGTCTGGCATCGCGAGGCCGTCCCATCAGCGAATAAAGATTGCCCAACGCAAAATGGGCCAGCACAAACGAATGGTCGAGATACAAGGCTCGCTTTAGCGATTGCACGGCCTGCTCGTACCTGCCCTGCTCTTGTTGGATGATGGCCAGCAAATACTGAGGAATCGGATCGGTCTTGTTGGCAGCGATGACGGCTTCACAGCACGCCGCCGCCTCGGTCAACTTTCCCTCGTTGGCGTAGCTTCTGGCCTGGTGGTAGGAAGCTTGCCTTGCTTGTTCGCTCGATACCGATGCAGCCTTCTTCTGCGTTTCAGGCACCTTGATCGGCTGGCTTGCCGGCACCTTCTTTCCGACCGGGTAGGTCACGGAAGGCGATTCGAATGCCCGGTAAATTTTCCTGGACGATTGCAGCGAAGCTTCATCGCCCCTGTGCTTTTGGTAAAAAATCGCACCCGGAAATTCCACCATCTTCAGACCATGGCGCGGCTGCACCCAGGTCTCGGCAGGCGCGACGATCAACCACCCGCCGTCAACCAAGGCATCCTGGAGCTTCCTGCAAACCCGTTCCGCCTGGTCGGCGGTGAAATATTGCATCACGTTGCGGCAAAAGATCACGTCCATGGCGTTAGTATTGTTCGCCATGGATGGATAGATGTCATCGGCAAGATTCAGATACGAAAACGATACATATTTCCGTATGGATGGCTTTATCTCACGCCGTGACCCGGGCATGTGCTGGAAGTATCCCGCCATGGACGCGGCCCTGACCGACGTGTTGCGGAACGACCACGGCGCATACACACCTTCCGATGCCCTGCGCAGAAAAGAAGGATTTATATCGGTAGCCAGAATGGCAATATTCCAATCACGAGCGTCTGGAATAAGTCGATCAATCAACATGGCGATGGAATAAGGTTCCTCGCCGGTGCAGCAACCGGCACTCCAGATACGCAGACGCCGCTCGTTTTTCATGCGTGCGTGAATCAGCTCCGGCAATACATTCGTTTCCAATGCCATGAAGCAGCACTCATCGCGAAAGAAATACGTTTCGCCTACCGTCAGACAGCTGGCCAATATCTCGATCTGGGCGCGCGTCGGCGGCGTAGATAACAGCCAATGGGCGCAGCTCTCGGCACTGGGCATGCCAAAGGCCGAGGCGGCAGCGGCCATGCCGCGCTCCAGATCGCTCTTGCGTTCCGCGGGGAAGTTCAAGCCCATGCGGGTGGCAAGCCAATCGCTGAGCTTCGACAACGTCTGCGCCGGCATCGTCGGATGTGTCATGGGGACTGGCTTGCTTCCAATGCACCATCCAACGACTTTTCTTCATCCAGCGATAGAAAGGCATCAAGGTCGTGCACCAGGACCAGTCCATCATCAAGCTGGATGACACCCTGCACATATGCCGTGGCCGGCAGGACGTCATCGGCGTGGGTCACATTCGATTTGTCGCACTCGATCACACCCGTGACCGTGTCGACCCATAGCGCCACCGTTCGCCGCCTAGTACGCGCAAAAATGATCTGATCCGCCAGGCGGGCTTCCCGTTCCAGCAGGTGAAACCGTCGCCGTACGTTGAAGACCGGTACGATCCGCCCTTGCAGGCTTACGATGCCCAGAACGATGTCAGGGGCCTTTGCCAGCGGCGTCACGTACACCGCGTGCACCACTCTTTCGACCGCGGTCAAATACAGCGCGTAGCGCTTCTCGTCGAGAAGAAAAACGACATAGTTTTCCTTGTCGCACATGTCGATCGGCACCCCAGGAATCGGCCTTGAGCAAGGACACTGGTAATGACACTTTCGATCAGACCTCCGCTCCCTGGACCACCCCTTTTGCCGCGCCCGCTGCCGGTAGGCCGCCGCGACTCGCGCATCGCATCCAGCGATGGCTTAACGGACGTTATACTTTTGTGTTTTGGCAATCAATAACAACGTTATCGCCTGGCTGGCCACGCCAATGGAGATGTTAATAACGCGTGGAGATTAGGTCGTGATTATATGAAGGTCGAGATCATGTGCTGCGCACATCATATTTGGCGCTTAGCTCGGTCAAAACCTTATTTGCAAGAGCGCCTTCAAGGGACCTCTGATTTATTCCACGCGACCGGATGTCCGTGTAGGCTGGGATGAAATCCCAGCATGTTTGTGACTTCTGATGCTGGGATTGTCATCCCAGCCTACGTGTTTCGATCGGCCCTGATTGAATAAATCAGAGGCTCTAGTGAAATGTCGCCATCCCCACGTTGACAACGGTGTTGTTGGCGCGATGCTGCTGTGCCGTCTCCGACTTGCCCGTCGCGGGTGACGCTTCGACATGCTCTGTCCATATGCCATAGACATGCCCGTCGCGCGCCGCCAGGCCGCTGTAGTCGCCCATGAAGACGTTGCCCATGGTGAAGGGCTGCTTCGTCCACGCGTAGTTGACGAAGGTATTGCCGTGATCCGTGGAGCGGGCCAAGGTCACGATGGCGGCCTGGTTACGGGGATCAGCGCGGCGATCGTAGAAAGACACATACACGTCACCGGTCACCGGATCCACCGCCAACGCAGGGAAGAAATGATCGGCGCCATTGTGTAGAGGATCGTTGTTGACGCGTATCGCCGGCGTCCAGTGATCGCCGCCATCGACGGACGTGGCGAGAAAGACATCGACATCGCCATTGCGGTAGTCGGCCCAGGCCACATACAGCCGGCCGAGCGGTGCGTCGGCAGTGACGCGCGGATCGATCGCCAACTGCGGGAAACCATTGGCGCGATCCAGGTCCGTGATGCCGTACATGATGGGCGCTGTGGGAATGATGTCGCGTGCTTTGGAGAAGCTGCGGCCACCGTCCTTCGAGAGCGTGAAGGCGATATGGCTGGCATCTGCCCAAACCGCATAAAAGGCACTGTCCGGACCCACCACGCCCCAGAACCCTTCGTTGGCGCCAGTGGCGTCGCGCGGCAAGCCGGGATGCGCATCGATTTCCATCGGCGCTGACCAGCTCACGCCATCGTCGGTAGAACGGCTCAGAAGGATTTCCGACCCGGTCAAGGTCCAGCGCGTCCAGCCGATGTAAAGATTCCCGGCATGCGGACCGCGACTCTGGTCCGCGACGATGAACGGTTTGTCTTCCCATAGCGGTGGCGGATGGTCGCCGACATGCTCAATGACCGTGCGCGCCTGACTCTCCCAGGTCTTGCCGCCGTCCAGCGAACGGCGGATGTAGAGACCGCCGGCAGGTGCGTTGTGGGCCCAGTAATCTTCGGTGCCCAATTTATTGAAAGCCATGTAGCTGGCGATGGCATGACCGTGGTTGTCGTAGGTGATCGAGACGTCTCCCGAAACCCGCCACTCCGGCGGCGCAACCTTGGGCACGTCGGTCCAGTTGGCGCCAGCGTTGTTGCTGAAAGCGATGTGGACATTGTCCTGGTAGATCGCCGTGACCTTGTCGGGATCCAGCGGGCTGATCGCAATTCCCGGTTCAGTGAAGAATCCGGGCTTGGTGAGTGTAGTCACCGTTGCCTGGGGCACCATCGGTTCGGCAACTGTGTCGGCCGCAAAAAGGCTGATCGGAACCAAAGCAGCAACCAGACACACGATACCCAGCACAAGCCGGCCTGGTTTGACAAAAAACGCCATGACTTGGTCTCCCCAAACAGGTGATGCCTCGGCTGCAAAAGGCTTGCGCTACACACGGGTTCCGATGCCGAAAGACACTGGGTCCCGGCGTTCGCCGGGACGACGGTGCGGAAAGGCATCGAGACAGCGTCAAGTTCGGAGGATTGACCCAAAGCGTGCGCGCAAGCTTTGCGCAGTGGCCATTCATTCTGCGTCCGCTCAGTACAGACGTCTTGTCGTACTTGCCTGGCCCGGATGCCGAATTCCGCACAAATTTCTGGATGTACACGCCTGATGTGCTTGTTACAAACGCATCACGCGTAGAAAAACTCAGCGTCGTGTCTAGTTGGACCGCTTTTGTTCTTTTTGTATCGGGCTTTGACAGATGGCGATTTGTTCGAGCCGTTTGCCATCCCGCTTGAGTCGGTTTTCTCCGTCTCAATGAGTTCAAAGCGTTCTCTCAAAATGTCGTGCCCCAGTAAGCATCCAGCCATTGATTGAAAGTGTGGGTCAGCGGATATTCGCGGCGCGTCGCTTCGATATCGAAGTGAAAGCCCTCTTCTTCAAACCAGTGGTACATCACCGTCAGTTCTCTTCCCATGTTCTTCTCGAACTGATCCCAGGAGACCTGGACGTACTTCACTTCTTGCGAAGTCATGCGGCTAAACGCGTCGGCGATCTGCTGCATCGACAGTTCATCACCCGCCAGTGAAAATGTCCTGTTCCTCCATTTCTCGGGATGTTCAAATGCAAGCGCTGCAAACGCGCCGATATCATCCACGGCTACCATCTGCAAATTTGCCGTCGAACTCAAAGGCTGCTGCAGTTGCCCGTTCCGGATGGACTCGCCAAACTTCCTCAGCCAGTTCTCCATAAAGAAGACAGGCCGCACGATCGTATACGGCAAACCGCTCGATCGCAGGTGATCTTCCACTTTGATCTTGCTTTCGAAGTGAGGAATACCTGTCTCTTCGTCAGCCGCTCCTACTGAGCTGTAAACAAAATGGCTGACATTCTGCCGATTCGCCGCCTCGATGACAGCTACTCCTTGCTCGACCTCACGGGCCGTGTAGGGCTGTACGGAGAATACGCCGTACACACCATCCATCGCGCGCGTCACACTGTCGAGATCATCAAAACTTCCCTGAAATACTTCTTGTCCATTCCCCATCAGTTGACGTGCCTGATCGCTGTTGGGATCCCGCACCAGCGCGCGCAATGTGAAACCTTTCTTCTGCAGGTGCCGGTACACGGCGTTACCCTGTCTGCCGGTAGCACCCGTCACTAAAATGATTCGTTCGTTCTTGCTTGCGAGTGGACATGCAAACCTGCTGTCTGTTCGTAAATAGCGCAGGCAGCGTAATGGCGATTGGCAGCGGCGATAATCCGCAAATTGTTCATATGGCCTATTCTTTAAACGAATGGATCGCCGCCAGCGATTCACAGTCCGCCACAAGCATGGCTTTCATGACTCGCGCCATTCGGCCATTTCCCCCAGGCCTAGCAATTTGACGTCCTCATCGGCCAGCGGAATGCCACCGAGCCGGCGCTCGGCTTCAGCTTCGCGCTCCACGTCGCCCGGCACCCTGACGGATGCCTCACCGCTTGCCTTGCTGTCGCGAAACAGCGTCAACAGTTCGGAAAGCCGGGTTTGAAATACGTCCAGCTTGATGAATGCCGAGATTTCGATCGCCACCATGAAATGACTGATGAGGCGTGGTGTGTCGTAGGGTTCGCGATAAAGATTGGACAGTTCGACATCGAATGGCATGTTCGACAGCAAGGTGCAGAGGATCTGGATCATCATGCCCAATCCCTGTCCCTTGACGCCGCCCAAGGGCTGCAATGCGCCGAGTTCGCCACCGTGCGACAAGTCCTGTCCATGCTGATTGGTGGCCAATCCCGGGGATACCGGAAGACCGTGACGCAAGGACTGCAGCACGCGGGAATACGCGGTTTGACTGGTGGCCATGTCCAGATAAAAGCCGTCGCCGTCGATACCCGGCGCAGCCATGGCCAGAGGATTCGTGCCATTGAGCGGTGTGGCGCCACCGAATGGAACGACCAATGCATCCGAGTTGCTGAAGACCAGTCCAATCTGTCCGGTCATGCTCGCCATGCGCGCAAAATAATCGGCGCGGCCGAAATGATTGGAATGGCTGACCGCGATGGCGGCGATCCCTGCGATACGGGCGCGACGCATTGCTTCACGCATGGCCGCGGCACCCGCAACCACGCCAAGCGCATCGCCCGCATCGAACAGCGCAGCGGCAGGCAACGAACCTTCGATGCGAAATGTCGGTTTCGCCTTGGCCCGCCCTCCTTCGAGCTCCTTGACGTAGCTGTGTATGAGACGAACGCCGTGCGTGTCGATACCGCGCAGCGACGCATCGATCAAGGCATCAGCCACATCCGCCGCATGCGCCTCGGAGAGGTCCAGGTCGATCAGCAGAGCAACAATCGCTGCATGCACCTGCGCTGCGTCATACCGCTGCATGGCAAGCCTCTTCGCACTGGCGTATGAACTGGCCCAGTCGTGCAACACCCTCGGCGATATGCGTCGATGCCACGTTGCTGAAGGCAAGGCGGATACTGTTCTGGCAAATGCCGGACAGCGAAAAGAACGACAGCGGCATGGGGATGACGTGCCGCTCGCGCGCGCACTGCAGAACTTCTTCCTGTCCGAACCGGAACGGCAGATCCATGGTCAGGAAAAATCCACCTTCCGGTCGATTCCAGCGAATGCCCTCGTCATTTCCAGCAAACTCATCCGACAGCGCCGAAAGCATGAGATCGCGATTCTTCCGATAGTGATCGCGCTGCGGCGACACCAGACGGTTCAGCGTACCGTTCTCGGACAGAAGGATGCCTCCGATGAGCGCCTGATTGAGCTGGCTGGTGTTCACCGTCAGGAAACTCTTGCGCTCGCCCAGTTCTGCAACCAGCGCACGTGCCGCGATTGCATCGCCGAACAGCGTATCCGGTACCACCGCGCCGCCGATCCGCACGGCCGGACACAGTGTCTTCGAATACGTGAACAGGTAGACCACGCTACCCGTGTGGTCGAGCGCATACATCGTCGGCACCCGCTCGCCTTCGTAGCGAAATAACCCGTAGGGGTTGTCTTCGAGCACCAGCATGCGCTGATCGGCACATACATCCAGCAGTTCCTTTCTTACCCGCAGCGAAAGCACTGCCCCGGTCGGGTTGTCGAACTCCGGGATGAGATAGAGCGCACGCGCACGCTTGCCTTCCCTGCCCAGTCGCTCGGTCACGGTTCGCAATTCGTCGGCGAGGCCATCGTCGTGGGCGTACAGCGGAACGATTTCTATGCCGTGCAGATCGGCCACACCTGTCATGCCGATATAAGTCGGATCACGGGCAAGTACCACATCGTTCTTCTCGCGGCACAGGGATAGCAGGCAAAGCGCGAGTGCCTCCTGGCAGCCGGCACCGATCACGATGTGCTCGCCGCGGGTCTGCACGCCTTCGTCCTGCTTGAGCTGCGCGGCAACCAGTTCGTTGATCAAGCCGTTGGTGCGGCCGTATTGCGCCAATCGACGCCCGGCGTCGGCACGCGTCACGCCCCAGCGGGTCGACAGTTCGCGCTGGTACAGCGGAATGGCTTCGAGCCAGCGGTCCAGGTCGAAAAAGTCTTCGGCCGGCCGGCCCGATGCCAGGGAAATGGCATGGGGAAAATCGCCCGCAACCTCATTGAGAAAATTCATCACGGCAAGCCGTGATGTACCTGCTTGTGTATTCACCCTTGGCTTCTCCGGCACATCGATGAAATGGGCATCAGTACGCATCCGCTTTCTCAAGTTCCTCGAAGAGCCGGGTGGTATTGGCATCCTGAAACCCTTCTTCGCCGGTGCGCTCGATCAACTCGTACATCATTCCCGATACCTGGTCGCGCTTGCTGAAGGTCTGCCGCAATCCGGGCGCCGCCAGGATGTCGGTGGAAAATTCCAGGCCGTTTTCGGCCAAGGCGCGCCGTGTGCTTTCGATATCCTCGACCTCGAACGCGACATGTTGCACGCCCGGGCCGTATCGCTCGATGTAGCGGCTGACCTGCGATTCCGGGCTGGTGCCTTCGATCAGCACGATTTGAAAATGGCCGGCCGACATGACGGCCGACCGCATGCCGCTGTGCTTGCCAAGCGTCTCGCGACGCTCCACCAGCGGCAGCTTCAAGGTGTCGCGATAAAATACGATGGCGTCTTCCAGGTTCGCGACGGCGATCGCCAAGTGGTCTATGCGCAGGAACGGGTGTTGCAACATACTCATTTCTCCTTATGAACGCTGTTGCTGGCTGGATGTCGTCAGGCGGCAGACGTCGCCTGCAACGATTCCGCAATACGTAGGATGTCGGCAAAGATTCCGCCGGCCGTTACTTCAGGCCCTGCCCCCGGGCCTTGTACTTGCAGGGGATTTTCCTTGTATCGCGCCGTGCGAAACTGCACGACGTTATCGGTGAGCTGGGTATGCGCGAAGGCGTGTGAAGCGGGAATGGCCTTCAGCGCCACCGTTGCCCGCCCTTCTGCATGAAGACTCGCCACGTAGCGCAAAACGTTTCCGCACGCGTGCGCCTGTTCAAGCAGATCGGACATGGGCGCATCGAGCGCTTCAAGTTGCTGCAGAAATTGCGCAGGCGTTGCCTGGGTCAGTTCGGCAGGAATCAGGCTCTGCACCTCGACATTTTCCAGCGACAAGCGCCATCCCGCCTCGCGCGCGAGGATGACCAGCTTGCGCGCGACGTCCATGCCGGAGAGATCGTCGCGCGGATCGGGTTCGGTATAGCCCAGCGCGTGCGCCTCCCGCACCAGCTCGGAAAAGCGCGTGCCGCGGACAAACCGGTTGCATAGCCATGCCAGCGTGCCGGAAAACATGCCGTCCACCGACCATAGCTGGTCCCCGGTATCCAGCAGATCACGCATGGTGTGCAGGATCGGCAGACCGGCGCCGACCGTAGCCTCCTGGCGGAAACGAGCACCGTGCGCCTGGGCTGCACCGATGTCAGCCCATCGACCCATCGGGCCGCTGCCTGCGTGCTTGTTCGGCGTGACGATGTGGATGCCACGGCGCAGCCACGCGGCGTAGTGATCGACGACCTGGGAACTGGCCGTGCAATCGATCAACAAGGCATGCGCCTGTCCATCACCGCGTATGTGCTCGGCGAATGCATCCAGATGCGTGGCAAACGGACCTTGCCGCCGGGCACCCGAAAAGTGGTCGCCGTCATCGATATACATGACCTGGCTGGCCGCGGTGCCGCGGAACACGATCTCCAATCCCAAATCCTGTGCGAGCCGCTCCCTGGCATCGCGCATCTGCTCAAGCAGCACCCGTCCGACCCGGCCGGGACCGATCAAGCCAACCGCGATGCACCGCCGGCCTGGCGCAGGAGCGCGCCGCATGCGCGCAAGTGGCATGTGATCGATTTGACCTGGTGTATCGACAATGAGCTGATTCATGGGCATTCCCTTTACCGGCATCAGAGATCGGAGGTGTAAGCGAGCGCGCTTTCAGCGGATCGGCGCGGTTGGATCAAGTGCGTGCCTAGCCATCCACCCAGCACGGCGACACGTTCGCCTGTGAGGATGCTGACGTGATTGCCGGGCAACGAATGATGGTGCAAGGCAGGCGCATGCACGCGCCACGCTTCGACGCGCTGCTGCTTGTCATGCCGTGCGTCTTCGGCGCTGAACAGATGCACGTGCCCCGGATAAACCGCGTCAGGCAGATAATCCGTGGCCAGATTGGCTTCCATCACGCGCACCACGCCATGCAGCACGTTGGTGGGCGTCCTGCCATGCAGGATGCCGGCATCGACGAGCGCTCGATGCAACGACGCCATTTGTTCCGCGGCATCAAGACCGCGCAGATGCTGCTCGGTGAGCGGCAATGGTGTATCCAGGCGCATGTCATAAAGCTCGATCAGCTTCATCAGCGTGCGCAGGCGGCGGACTTGTCCATCCCAGTCCTCCCTGGGTGCACGGCTGTCGAGCAAGTACAGCCCCGCCACTTCATCGCCTGCCGCAGCAAGCTGCAGGGCGATCTCGAATGCCACCCAACCACCGAACGAATGGCCAAGCAGTTGATACGGTCCGGTTGGCTGCGCGCCTTTTATCGCCTGTATATAGGCGCGTGCCATGCAGCCGACATCGGCATACGGAACCATGTCGCCGTCCAGCCCACGCGGCTGCAACCCATACACGGGTATGTCCTCGGGCAGGGTTTGCGACAACTCGTGGAAAACCGCCACGCCGGCTCCAGCGCCCGGAATGCAGAACAGCGGCGTAACGCCACGCTTGCCGCTCTGTATGTCGATCCGTGGCTGGTAGCGCAATTCCGCATACGGACGTCCAGACGTCTCCGAGGCGGCAAGCGTGGTGGAGATCGCCTTGCCCAGTCCGCGGATATGAGGCTCTTCCATCAACGACGTATGGTTGCCGTCGACAGCGACGACATGCAGCCGTTCCGGCGGCACCCATTGCCCCCATCCAATCGCCGGATCGCTGCGTTGCATTTCCTGGGCGTAAAAGATCGTCACGGGAACCGGCAGCGTGGACGGCCGGTAGTGATAGATGGCGCGGCATGTGCCCTGTATCACCGCCAGCAGGCGGCGAATGTGGGCATTCTCCATTTGCGCCACCTCAGGCAGTGCGATCCCGGTCTGCTGGAGATAGGTCAGCAAGGCATCGATATCGCCCTCCTCGGCCAGCTGCGATGCATGCTGGCGGATATCAGCCGATGCCTTGCGTATCAGCCAGAGCAGCATGGCTGTCTCGTCCAGCTCCAGCAACTCCTCGGGTTCGGTATGGCGGTAGTCGCTGAGCGTATCGATCAACCCGACGAACTCTACCTCGGCATCGGCACCGACGAGCTGCGATGCCATCTCATAGGCAATCACGCCGCCGGAGGAATACCCGATCAAGCGATACGGCCCTTCGGGTTGGATGCGGCGCATGGCGCGCACATAGCGCCTGGCCATGTCGTGTGCCGTCTGCAACGGGGCTTCTCCTTCCAGCAAACCCTGTGCGGTAAATCCGTAGAGCGGCACTTCCGTATCCAGCCATGACGCCAGTGCGGCGGCATAACCCACTTCACCGCCGCCGGGATGCACCATGAACAAAGGGCGCTTTGCACCCTGGCGGCGGATGGCCGTGATGTCCTGCGGCACGTTGGCGACGGGTTTCGCGATCGCGGCGGCGACATCGGCCGGTGTCGGGTGCGAAAGCAGCAGGCGCAACGGGAGATCCACGCCAAACCGGTCGCGCAAGCGCGTACTCATCTGCATGGCCAGCAGCGAATGGCCGCCCAGATCGAAGAAACGGTCGCGGCGCCCGACTCGCTCAAGCCCCAGCAACTCCTGCCAGATGCTTGCAACGGCCTGCTCAAGCTCGCCTTGCGGCGCTTCGTAATCGCGCATCGCCACGGCGTACTGGTCCGGCGCCGGCAAGGCTTTCCGCTCCAGCTTGCCGTTCGGTGTCAGCGGCAGACGTTCCAATTGCACGAAGGCACTGGGCAGCATGTATTGCGCCAATTCCTTTGCCAGCGCATCGCGCAACGTGGCGCTCGATAGCGTCTGTCCATCCTGCGATGCCAGGTACGCCACCAGGCGCTTGTCACCCGGCACGTCTTCGCGTGCGATCACCACCGCCTCGCGTACGTTGGGCTGCTGCTGCAGTTTCGCTTCGATCTCACCCAGCTCGATGCGAAAGCCGCGGATCTTCACCTGGAAATCGTTGCGGCCCAGGTATTCGACCTCGCCGTTGGGCAACCACCGCCCCAGGTCGCCGCTTTTGTACATCCGCGCGTGCGGATCATCGACGAACGGATCGGACAAGAAGCGCTCGGCCGTCAAGTCGGGGCGATTCCAGTAGCCGCGCGCCACACCCGGGCCACCGAGATAAATTTCACCGCTCACTCCGATCGGCACGGGCTCGCGATGCCGGTCGAGGATGTACACGCGGGTGTTGGCGATGGGAGGGCCGATCGGCAAGGCGGATCCCTCGGCGGGAATGGCCTTGATCTCGAAGCTTGTCGCTGCCGCGGTTATTTCGGTGGGTCCGTACGCATTCACCAGGCGTTGCGGCGGCGCCGTTGCGAGCACGCGCCGCACTGCGCGCACGTCCGCCACCTCGCCGGCAAACATCACGTGACGCAGTTGCGGCATGACCGGCGCGAGTGCTTCCGCATACTGGCTGAACAACGCGGTGGTCAAAAATAGCGTCGTGGCCTTCCCGGCCAGCAACGCTTGCGCAAACGCCGCCGGTTCCAGCAGCGTGGCTTCGTCGATCAGCAAAAGCTGCGCGCCGTTGAGCAGTCCGCCCCAGATTTCCCAGGTGGACCCATCGAAGGCAATCCTCGCGGCATGCACGACAACGTCCTCGGCCGTCAGATAGGTGAGGTGGTTGTTGATCACCAGCCGCAGCACGCCACGATGCTCGATCATCACCGCCTTGGGCTGGCCGGTCGAACCGGAGGTGTACATGACGTAGGCCAGATGCCGCGAGGTGAGGCCATCCACCATCGGGTTGTGCGAAAGGTCCGGCGAAAGCTCGCGTGACGTTCCGTCCTCATCCAATACCAGCATCGGTACGCCGCTCGACGCCCAACGTGCTTGCAGCGACGGCTGAGTAAGCACGATGGAAGGTGCACTGTCACGCAACATGTAGGCCAGGCGCTCAAGCGGATACGTGGGGTCCAGCGGCACGTAAGCACCGCCCGCCTTGAGGATGCCCAGCAGTCCGACAATCAAGGCGATACCGCGCTCCATGCCGATCGCCACGCGATCGTCAGGACCAATGCCCTTCGCGATCAATGCATGCGCCACCTGGTTGGCGCGGCGGTTCAACTCGCCGTAACTCAGTGACTCACCGTTGTATAGCAGCGCCATGGCATCCGGCCGGGCCAGCGCGTGCTGCTCGAATACCTGATGCATCAGACCTTCGGCGGGATACGGTGCATCCGTGGCATTGAACGTATCGATCACCTGGTGGCGTTCGGCGGCGTCCAGCATGCTTACTGCATGCATCGGCCGATCCTCTTGCGCCTGCAAGGCATCGACCAGTCCGCACATGACCGTGCGCATGTAGCTCGTCAACCGTTGCGGATCGATCGTGCCCGCGCAATACGCCACCAAGTCAAAGCCGTCGCCCAGATCATTCACGGACAGGGCGACGGGATAATTGGTGCGCTCCTCGGCATGCACGGTTCGCACACCGCGCCAAAGCTCGGCTTCGGTGGGCGGCGCGGTATGAATATGCCGGTAGTTCAACAGTGCGTTGAACAAGGGCACGTCTGCCGCGACGCGGCTGCAGCGTTGCGCCAGGGCGAGCGGCGCCTGTTCGTGGGTCAGCAGCGCGCTCAGATGCTGATAGGTTTCCTGCACCACCTGCCGCACGCTGCGGTCGGCCAATACCACGCGCAAGGGCAAGGTATTGATGAACAAACCGAGCGTGCGATCGGCCGCCTCGGTCCCTTGTGAACGCCCGGCCAGCACGGTGCCGAACACCACATCATCCTGGCCCGTGCAACATGCCAGCACCTGCGCCCAGGCGACGTGGAACAGCACCGCGGTACTCACGCCATGCTTGCGTGCGCTTTCGCGGATACGCCGGGCCAAGCCTTGGTCCAGGCTGACACTCACCTCTCGCACGGCGCTGCCGTCGGCATGCACATCCATCACGCCAAAAAGACAGGTCGGCTCTTCGATGTCGCCCAACCGCTCGCGGAAGTACGCCTCATGCACGGTCGGCGGAACGCGCAGCACCTGGGCGATAAAGTTGCGGTAGGGCGCCGGCGTGGTCAGCCGTTCGGGCTGCTGCTGCAGGATGGCCTGGATCTCCTGCACCATGATCTCCAGCGTGACATGGTCGCCAATCACGTGATGCTGCAGCAACGCCAGCAGCCACTCGCCGTTGCGCGGGTTTTCCGCGATGAAAAAATGCAGCAAGGGGGCCTGTGATAGATCGATGTGGCTGCGGCGCGGATCGGTATGTTCGAGCAGTTCCGTTTCGGCGTCCTTGACGCCAGGCAGCTGCAGTTCTTTCACCGCAAGCGTGGCGTGCCGATGTACAACCTGCACCGGCCTGGCCAGTCCTTGCCAATGCACCGCGGTGCGCAGGATGTCATGCCGATCGACGACCTGCTGCATGGTGTCGAGGAAGGCATCCAGCCTGTCGCGCTGTTCGAAGGCGAGCACCGTTTGCAGCAGATAGGCATCGCCTTCCGTTTCCAGCAAATGATGGAACAGCATCCCTTCCTGCAACGGCGACAAGGGATACATATCCTGGATATTGGCGGCGCCGCCGGGCGTGGCGGCCATGATGCGGTCGATCGCCTGCTGGCTCAGTTCGACCAGCGGCAGCATGGCCGGGGTGATGACCATGCTGTCGGCAGGAATGAGATTGGGCGGAACGAAAAGCTCGTCGCTTGTTTGCGCCGTGTTTGCCGCGATATCGGCCGCCAGCGCTGACAGGCTTGGCGACGCGAAGACCATCTTGACGCTCGCCGCCAAGCCTTTGCCGCGCAGGCACTCGATCATCGTGACGATCATCAGCGAGTGACCGCCGAGTTCGAAGAAGTGATCGTGCCGCCCTACTCGCTCAACGCCCAACAGCTCCTGCCAGATGGCCGCAACGGCCTGTTCCACCTCATCCTGTGGCGCTTCGTAGGCACGCGCGGCCAGGGCGCGTTGATCCGGCGCCGGCAGCGCTCGCCGATCCAGTTTGCCGTTCGGCGTCAGCGGCAACTGCTCCAGTTGCACGAAGGCACTGGGCAGCATGTAGTCGGGTAAATGCGCACTCACATGGGCGCGCAGCGAGGCGGCCAACGCGTTCGCTTCTTCAGCCGTTTCATGTGTGGTGATGTACGCCACCAGACGCTTGTCACCGGGTGTGTCTTCGCGTGCGATGACCACTGCCTCGCGAATGGCCGGATGCTCGGCCAGACGTGCCTCGATTTCGCCGGGCTCGATGCGGTAACCGCGGATCTTCACCTGATGATCGTTGCGGCCCAGGAACTCCAGATTGCCATCAGGCAGATAGCGGGCCAGATCGCCCGTGCGATACATGCGTGCATGCGCATGAGGACTGAACGGATCGGGCAGAAACCGCTCGGCCGTCAGCTCCGGGCGATTGAGATAACCCAGGGCGACACCCGCACCACCGACATACAGTTCGCCGACCACACCCACCGGCACCGGCTGACCGTGCGCATCCAGCAGGTAGATACGAGTGTTGGCAATCGGACGGCCAATCGGCAGACGGTGTTTCGACGGATCCAGCGAAGTGATGTCGCAAGTGGTTGCAAAGGTCGTACTTTCGGTCGGGCCATAGCAATGCAGCAGGTGCCGGGGACGATAGCGCTCAAGCACGCGCGCCACCGTCGGCACGTCCACCGCGTCGCCGCCCACCAACAGCAGGCGCAGCCGTGCCAGCACATCGCCCAGACTGTCCGCCATCTGACTGAACAGGCCGGCGGTGAGATGCAGGACCGTGACATCCTGCTCCTCCAGCAGCGCACGAAACGACGATGGCTGCAACACGCACGCGTACGTCACCACCACCAGGCAGGCGCCATGCAGCAGCGGCGCCCATACTTCCAGCGTGCTGATGTCGAAGGCCGGATTACCCAGCCACGCGATGCGATCCGTGGCCTCGAAGGTGGCATACCCGTTGTTGATGATCAGCCGATTGACGCCCCGATGCGGTACCCGCACCCCTTTGGGCAGGCCGGTGGAGCCCGAGGTATACATCACATACGCCGCCGCCTCGCTGGAGAACGCGAGGTTCGGGTTGGGCGTGGCGGCGGCATCGTCCACGACGGATGCGATCACCACCACCGGCACGTCGATGCCGGCAGGCACCGCATCGTTTGCATCGGTGAGTATCCAACGTGCGGCACAGTCGGCGACGATCCATGCCTGGCGCGTCGCGGGCGCTTGCGGATCGATCGGAACGTAAGTAGCGCCGGCCTTGAGAATGGCCAGTTGCGCCGTCACCAGTGCCGCGTTGCGTTCGAGCAGCGTGACGATGCAATCGCCGGGGCGTGTTCCCTGATCGATCAGATAACGGGCCAGGCGATTGGCTTGCGCATTGAGTTGCGCATAGGTGAGCGATTGATCTTCAAACACCAGCGCGATCGCGTCCGGTGATCGTTCAACCTGTTGCTCGAACAGCTGATGGATCAAATCATCTGCCGGATATGGCACCGCCGTAGCATTGAAGATTTCCAGTACCTGGTGGCGTTCGGCTGCATCCAGCATGCTCACCGCATGCATCGGCCGGTCGTCTTGCGCCAGCAAGGCATCGACCAGCCCGTGCATGACCGTGTCCATATAGCGGATCAGCCGGGCCGGATCGATCTCGCTCGTGCATTGCGCGACCAGATCGAAACGCTCACCGAGATCGTCGACTGACAAAGTCACCGGATAGTTGTTGCGCTCCTGCGCATGCACGGTACGCACGCCCTGCCAGAATCCGTCTTCAATGTGCGGCTCGACGTGACTGTGCCGGTAGTTCAGCAATGTATTGAACAACGGCACGTTTGCCGCGACACGGCTGCAGCGTTGCGCCAGGGCGAGCGGTGCCTGTTCATGCGTCAGCAGTGCGCTCAGGTGGCGATACGTTTCTTCAACCACTTGCCGCACGCTGCGATCGGCCAAGGCCACGCGCAAGGGCAAGCTGTTGATGAATAGCCCAAGCATGCGATCGGCCCCGTCGGCAGCCTGGTAACGCCCGGCCAGCACCGTGCCGAACACCACCTCTTGCTGTCCTGTGCAACATGCAAGCACGTGGGCCCAGGCCACATGGAACACAACCGCGGTGCTGACGCCATGCCGGCGCGCACTGTCACGCACACGCCGGGCCAGGCCTTCATCCAGGCTGACGCGTGCCTCACGCACAGCGCCGCCATCGGCATGCACGTTCATGATGTCGAACAGGCAGGTCGGCTCCTCCACTTCGCCCAATTGTTCGCGGAAGTACGCTTCGTGGACGGACGCAGGCGTGCGCAATGCCTGGGCGATAAAGTTCCGGTACGGCACCGGCCGTGGCAGGCGCTCGGCTTGCTGCTGCAGGATGGCCTGGATCTCCTGCACCATGATCTCCAGCGTCACGTGATCGATCGTCACGTGATGGTGCAGCAGCGCCAGCAACCACTCCCCGTTGCGCGGGTTTCTGGCGATCACCGCCCGCAGCAAGGGCGCGTGCGACAGATCGAGGCGGATGCGGCGCGGATCGGTATAAGCAAGCAGTTCCTCCTCGGCATCCTGCAGTTCCAGCTCTTCCACCGGCAGCGTGGCATGCCGGTGCACCACCTGCACCGGCTGGGCCAGTCCTTGCCAATGCACGGCACTGCGCAGGATGTCGTGGCGATCGATGACCTGTTGCATGGCATCGAGAAAAGCATCCAACGGCTCGCGCTGCTCGAAGGCGAGGATCATCTGCAACAGGTACGCATCGCCTTCCGCTTCCAGCAGATGGTGAAACAGCATGCCTTCCTGCAGCGGCGAAAGCGGGTAGATATCCTGGATATTGGCGACGCCGCCCGGTGTAGCGGCGATGATGCGGTCGATCGCATCCTGCGTCAGTTCGACCAGCGGCAGCATGGCCGGCGTTATCGCTGTGCTTGCTGCCGGAATGAGATTGGGCGGAACGTGCGCTTCGTTGTCTGCCGGTGACGCGTCGTCCGTGATATGCACTGCGAGCGCTGACACGCTGGGCGACGCGAAGACCATCTTGACGCTCGCCGGCCAGCCCTGATGACGCAAGCGCGCAATCATCTGCACGGCGAGCAAGGAGTGGCCGCCCAGTTCAAAGAAATGATCCTGCCGTCCGACGCGTTCCAGGCCCAGCAACTCCTGCCAGACTGCCGCGATGGCTTGTTCCGCCTCGCCTTGTGGCGCCTCGTACGCGCGTGTCACCGTCGATGGCTGATCCGGTGCCGGCAAAGCCTGGCGGTCCAGCTTGCCGTTCGGCGTCAGCGGCAGCTGTTCCAACGGCACGAAGGCGCTGGGCAGCATGTACTCGGGCAGTTGCTTTGCCAGTGCGTCACGCAACGCAGCCGTCGACAACGGCTGTCCATCGTGCGAGGTGATATACGCCACCAGGCGCTTGTCGCCCGGCACGTCTTCGCGTGCGATGACCAGGGCTTCGCGCACGCCATCACAAGCGGCCAGTGTTGCTTCGATCTCACCCAGTTCGATGCGAAAACCGCGCAGTTTTATCTGCCCGTCCCGGCGTCCCAGGAATTCCAGTTCGCCATCGGCGCGATAGCGCACGAGATCGCCGCTGCGATACAGGCGCGCTTGCGTGTCGCCAGTGAATGGGTCGCGCACGAAACGCTCCGCGGTCAACGCCGCGCGCCCGAGGTAACCCATCGTCACACCTTCGCCACCGATGTACAGCTCACCGACGCTGCCCATTGGCTGCAACTGCATGCCTTCGTTGAGTACGTACAGGCGGGTGTGGCCGATCGGGCGACCGATCGGCGCGGCCACACCGTCCAGCGTATCCAGCACGCTTGCATCCGACAGCCGCCATACGCTGCAGCCAACCGTCGTCTCGGTGGGGCCGTACTCGTTCACGAGGGTCGCCGCCGGCAACAACTGGTTTTTCCAGCGGCGCAGGGTCGCCAGGCTGAGCTGCTCGCCACCGACCACGATGCGGTGCGGCGCCTCGCCCGCCACGGCGGTGGCATCCACCGTTGCCGCTTCGGGCAGATACGACAAGGCATCCAAATGCGCCGGTGTGATCTTGAACAGCCACCCCGTTCCCGCTGCGAACAAGCGCGCCGACAGTTGCGGCAAACTGCGCTCGCCGTCCGCCAGCAAGACCACCGGCTTGCCCACCAGCAACGGCGGCAGCAGCGTCGTCACCGTCGCGTCGAAACTCAGCGGCGAACTCACGATTGAACCGGCGATAGCCTCGCCCAGGTATTCGCGCACGGCATGCCACACGTAGTTCGACAGCGAACGGTGCGCCACCATCACGCCCTTGGGTGCTCCGGTCGAACCGGAGGTATAGATCACATAGGCCAGATGTCGGGCGGTAAGGCCATCGATCCGGGGATCGTGCGTCGGCTGCTCGGCGAGCATGCATGGATCGTCCACCTGCAACACCGGCAGGTCGCCGGGCCACATCGCCTGCAGCGATGCCTGCGTGAGCAGCAGCGCCGGTGCGCTATCCCTCAGCAGGTAGGCCAGGCGTTCGGCCGGATAGGTTGGATCCAACGGCACATAGCCGGCGCCAGCCTTGAGGATGCCCAGGATGCCGATCACCATCCCAAAGCTGCGTTCCACGCCGAGCGCAACGCGATCATTCGGTTGGACGCCGCGAGCGATCAGCGCATGCGCGAGGCGATTGGCCTGTGCATTGAGTTGCGCGTAGGTGAGCGATTGATCCTCGATGCTGAGCGCGATGGCATCCGGTGTGCGCTGCACCTGCTGTTCGAACAGCAGATGGACCGGCGCCGGCGGTGTGGATGGCGTTGTCGTCGCCGCATCCCATTGCGCCAGCTGTTGCAGGCGCTCCTGCTCATCCAAAAGCGGCAACCGGTCGATCGGCTGCTGCACGTCGACGGCCATGCCGCGCAGCACCTGCATGAAATGCCGCGCCATCCGCTCGATGGTGTCCCGATCGAACAGATCGCTGGCATAGGATAGATGGCCGACCAGCCGCCCTTCCGCTTCGTGCAGCGACAGGGTCACATCAAAGTGCGCCGTGGTGCGTTCCGGCGCCAGTGCTTCCAAACGCAATCCCGGCAGGCTCAGCCCGCCGCCGGGCGTGTTGTTCAAGACCAGCATGGTCTGGAACACCGGGCTATGGCTCAAGCTGCGTGGCGGCTGCAGGGCTTCCACCAGTTGCTCAAACGGCAGATCCTGGTGCGCGTAGGCTTCGATCAGTTGCGACCTGATGCGCGCCAGCAAGTCCTCGACCGTTGGTGCGTCATCCAGTCGAATGCGCAATGCCAAGGTGTTGACGAAGAAGCCGATCAACGGTTCCAGCTCGCTGCGCTGGCGATTGGCCACGGACGTGCCGATGACCACGTCATCTTGCCCGCTCCAGCGCGACAGCACGATCGACCACGCCGCCAGTGCCGTCATGAATAGCGTCGTGCCATGTTGCTGGCTGAGCGTGCGCAGGGCGTGCTCGGCATCCGGCGCAAGCGTCCACGTCGACTCGTCGCCGGCGTGGCTTTGCACCGCTGGCCGTGGCCGGTCCGTGGGCAAGTTCAGCAAGGTGGGCGCGCCTTCGAGTTGCGCTTTCCAATACGCCGCCTGCGTTTGCAGCAATGCGCGTTGTGCCTCTTCGCGCTGCCATACGGCGTAATCCGCGTACTGAATCGGCAAGGCCGGCAGCGGATCGGGCAACTCGTCGCAGTAGGCGACGTACAACGCGCGAAGCTCACGCACCAGTACATCGATCGACCAGCCATCCGACGCGATGTGATGCTGGGTCAGCAGCAGGATGTGGTCGTCATCGGTTAGCTGCAGCAGCCTCCCGCGCCACAGCGGGCCGGCTGACAGATCGAACGGTGCGCGCGCTTCTTCGGCACTGAGCTTTCTTATCGTTGCGTCGATGTCGGTATCGGCGCGCAGATCATATACGCGCAGGTCAAATCCCTTCGCTTTGCCAATGACCTGTGCGGGCTGCCCGTTGTGCGACACAAACACGGTGCGCAAAATTTCATGGCGCTCCACGATGCGGTCCAGCGCCGCCGACAACGCAGCCCGATCCAGATGGCCATGCATGCGCAGGCCCGCTGGTATGTGATACGAGGCGCTCGCTGCAGGATCCAGCTGATCGATGAACCACAACCGCTGCTGCGACCAGGACAATGGCAGCGGCTTGCTGCGATCCGCCACGCGAATCTCGGAAAGCTCGGCATGCGCCGCCTGCGTGGCGACCTGCGCCATGTCTTGCAGACTGGCATGCGCGAACAGGTCACGCAGTGCCACATCCACACCGAGCGCCTTGCGCAGGCGCGCGATCATCTGTACGGCCAGCAAGGAGTGACCGCCAAGCTGGAAGAAATGATCGTTGCGCCCGACGCGTTCCAGCCCAAGCAGCTCCTGCCAGATGGCCGCGATGGCCTGCTCCATCTCGCCTAGCGGCGCTTCGTACTCGCGCGACGCGACCGCTTGCTGGTCCGGCGCCGGCAAGGCTTGCCGATCCAGCTTGCCGTTGGGTGTCAGCGGCAACCGTTCCAACTGCACGAAGGCACCTGGGAGCATGTACTCGGGCAATTCCTTCGCCAGCGCGTCACGCAATGCCGTCGTCGACAACGACTGCCCGTCGTGCATGGTGAGATAGGCGACGAGGCGCTTGTCGCCCGGCACATCTCGACGCGCGATCACCACTGCATCGCGGACATGAGCCTGTTTCGACAGCGTCGCCTCGATCTCGCCCAGCTCGATGCGAAAGCCGCGAATCTTGACCTGGGAATCATTGCGGCCCAGGTATTCGATGTCGCCATTCGGCAGCCATCGGCCAAGATCACCGCTTTTGTACATGCATGCGTGCGGATCATCCACGAACGGATCAGACAAGAAGCGCTCAACCGTCAATGAAGGGCGATTCCAGTAACCACGCGCCACGCCAGGGCCACCGATGTGGATCTCACCCGATACGCCGATCGGCACCGGTTCGCCATGCCGATCCAGAATGTATACGCGCGTGTTGGCGATCGGGCGGCCGATCGGTAGCGATACGGCTTGTTCCGCCACGGCCTCCATGACATGGGTGGCTGCGAACGTCGTCGTTTCGGTAGGCCCGTATCCATTCACCAAACGCTGTGGCGGTGTCGCGGCCAGCACGCGGCGCACCGTGCGCGCATCCACCGCCTCGCCGCCGATCAGCAGATGGCGGAATTGCGGCAGGATCGGCGCCAGCACATCCGCGTACTGATTGAACAGCGACACGGTCAGGAAAGCCGCCGTGGCCTGCCCTGCCACCAGCGCCTGCATCAAGCGCACCGGCTCCAGCATGTCGGCCTGGTCAATCAACAGCACGCATGCGCCATGCAGCAAGCCGCCCCACACCTCCCAAGTGGCAGCGTCAAAAGCGATCTTGGCGGCGTGCACCACGACGTCCTGTCGCGTGAGCGGCGCAAAGTCGTTGTTGATCACCAGCCGCAGCACGCTGCGGTGCTCCACCATCACGCCCTTGGGTTCGCCGGTCGAGCCGGAGGTGTACATCAGGTAAGCCAGGTTTCTCGAACACAAGCCAGGCACGACGGGGTTGTGCGAAGAGTGCACTGCCAGTTCCGGCGACAAGCCATCGTCGCCCAGTACCAGCACAGGCACGCTGCTCGATGTCCAGAGCGCTTGCAGTGACGACTGCGTGAGCAAGGCGGACGGCGCACTATCGCGCAGCATGTAAGCCAGGCGCTCGGCCGGATAGGCCGGGTCCAGCGGCACATACGCCGCACCCGCCTTGAGCACACCCAACAAGCTGACCATCAAGGCAACGCTGCGCTCCATGCCGATGGCCACGCGGTCATCCGGGCCGACGCCTTGCGCGATGAGTGCATGCGCCACCTGGTTGGCGCGGCGGTTCAACTCGCCGTAACTCAACGATTCGCCGTTGTGCAGCAAGGCAACCGCATCCGGATGAGCCAGTGCCTGCTCTTCAAACAACTGGTGGATCAGTCCGTCGGCGGGATAAGGCACATCCGTGGCATTGAAGGTTTCCACCACCTGGCGGCGTTCGGCCTCGTCCAGCAGCGGCAGGCGATCGACGGCTTGCGTCGGATCAGCCGTCATGCCGTGCAGAACGCGCTCGAATTGTTGCGCCATCCGTTCGATGGTCGTGTGCTCGAACAGGTCGCTGGCGTAGGCGAAGCGGCAGTCGATCTGCTTGCCGTCATCCTGCAAATACAGGGTCAGGTCGAAATGCGTGGTGCGTGTGGCGGGCTCGAGCGCCTGCAAGTTCAATCCGGGCAAATCGAGCACTCCGCCCGGCGTGTTGTTCATCGCCAGCATCACCTGGAACACCGGACTATGGCTGAGACTTCGCGCCGGCTGCAGCGCTTCGACCACTTGCTCGAAGGGCACGTCCTGATAGGCATGTGCCTCGATCAGTTGCTGCTGGATGCTGGTCAGCAAGGCTTCGACCGTCGGCGCATCGTCCAGCCGAATACGCAAGGCCGAGGTGTTGACGAAAAAGCCGATCAGCGATTCCAGTTCGTCGTGCTTGCGGTTGGCGGCCGGCATGCCGATCACCACGTCATCCTGGCCGCACCAGCGCGACAGCAGCACCGACCATGCTGCCAATCCCGCCATGAACAAGGTAACGCCATGACGCTGGCAGAGTTGCCGTAACGCGACACTCAGCGCAGGTGAAAGCGTGCGGCTCACCTGGCCGCCGGCATAACGCTGCACGGCAGGACGTGGCCGATCGGTCGGCAAGGCCAGCAGCTCAGGCGCACCGCTGAGTTGATGCTTCCAATACTCGGCCTGTGCCCGCAGCGGGTCGGGCTCCAGTGCCCGGCGTTGCCAGACGGCGTAATCGGCATATTGAATCGGCAGCGGCGGCAGCGGATCGGATCGGCCCTGCGCAAATGCGCCATACAGCGCACTCAACTCGCGCACGAGCACGCCGATCGACCAGCCATCCGACACGATGTGATGCTGGGTGAGCAGCAAGATGTGCTCGTCATCGGCCAGTTGCAGCAAGCGCCCGCGCAACAAGGGGCCGCGCGACAGATCGAACGGCGCATGCGCCTCTTCCACTGCCAGCGCTTGCGCAGATCTCTCGGCATCCGGCCGTGCGCGCAGATCGAGCAACGGCAGCTCGAATGCTTGCGCAGGGTGGATGCGCTGCACCGGTTCGCCATCGATGGCGACGAAGGTGGTGCGCAGCACCTCATGCCGCTCGACGATGCGATCCAGGCTTGCCTGCAGGGCCTGCCGATCCAGTCGGCCGCGCAGGCGCAGAGCGGCCGGCAGATGATAGGCGGCGCCTGCCGCGCTATCGAGTTGATCCAGGAACCACAAGCGTTGCTGTGCCCACGACAGTGGCAGCGGCTGGCTGCGGTCCGCGACGGGTATCGTCTGTTTGACGGCCGCCGGCTGTTGCGCGCGCATGCGTTCGTTCAGCCGCTTCAGCAACACGGCCTGCTTGAGTTCTTCCAGCGACGGGGATTTATTCACGGCCGGCATCCTTTTCGAGTATCGCGAGCAGCTCTTCTTCCGAAAGCGCATCCAGCTCCTGCTGGATGGTCTCGATGTCGTCGCCGAGAAATGTTTCGACTTGCAGCGACAGCACCACCTGGGCAAACTCAGCCAGTTCCGGCGCCTTGAACAAGGCGGCCAGCGGTATGTCGACGTGGCAGGCGCGGCACAGCCGCGCGATCACGCGCACGGCCAGCAAGGAGTGGCCGCCCAGCTCGAAGAAGTGATCCTGCCGCCCTACGCGTTCCAGGCCCAGCACTTCCTGCCAGACCGCGGCGATGGTCTGTTCGATATCACCTTGCGGTGCCTCGTAGTCGCGGGTCGCCATCGCTTCCCGATCGGGCGCCGGCAAGGCTTGCCGGTTCAATTTGCCATTCGGCGTCAGCGGCAGTTGCGCCAACTGCACGAAGGCGCCGGGCAGCATGTATTCGGGCAGGTCTTTGGCCAGTGCATCGCGCAACGCCGTCGTCGGCAAAGGCTGACCATCGTGCGCGGTGATATACGCCACCAAACGCTTGTCACCGGGCACATCTTCGCGCGCGATCACGACCGCATCGCGCACATTGGCCTGCTTGGACAGCACCGTCTCTATTTCGCCCAGCTCGATGCGGAAGCCGCGGATCTTTACCTGATAATCCACGCGGCCCAGGTATTCGATCTGGCCATCCGGCAGATAGCGGGCCAGGTCACCGGTGCGATACATGCGCGCACCCGGCACCGTGCTGAAGGGATGGCGCACGAATTTTTCGGCGGTCAGCTCAGGTCGATGGAGATAACCGCGCGCGAGGCCATCACCGGCGATGAACAATTCGCCGGCCACGCCGATCGGTACCGGATTCTGCCGTGCATCGAGAATATAAGCCTGCGTGTTCGCAATCGGCCTGCCGATCGTCACCGGAGGCGGCGAATCCTTGGCCACCAGGGTGAACGTGGAGTACGTGGTGTCTTCGGATGGACCGTAAAGGTTGTAGATCCGCTCGACGGACGACTGCTGATAAAGCGACTGCACCAGCGTATGGCTCAGTGCCTCGCCGGCCAGGTTGATCACCTTGATCGACGCCGGCAACGGGATGCTTCTGTGCACTTCCGCCATCGCCGACGGCACGGTGTTGATCAAGGTTACGGGGAACGCGTCCGGCTTCTCCGCCAACGCAAGGATGTTGTCGACCAGCCACACCGAGCCACCCCAGCTCAAAGGCACGAAAATTTCAAAGATGGAAAGGTCGAAGCAGATCGAGGTGGATGCCAGCACCTTCTCCAGACTGTCGCCATCGAATGCCGCCAAGGCCCAGTGCACGAAGGTGGTGGCATTCCGGTGCTGGATCGCTACGCCCTTGGGCTTGCCGGTCGAACCGGAGGTGTAGATCACATAGGCCAGATCATCACCGCAGGCGACATGGACGGGGTTGTCGCCGGGACAGCCGGCCAGCAACGCCGCTTCGGCGTCGATGCAGAACACCTGCGTTCCTGCCACGGGCGGCAGACCGTCCCGCAAAGCTTGCTGGGTCAACAGCACGCTCGGTTGTGCATCCGTCAGCATCGCAACGATGCGCTCCGGCGGATAGGCCGGATCGAGCGGGACATACGCACCACCGGCCTTCAATACACCAAGCAGCGATACGATCAGGTCCGGCGTGCGGGTCATGCAGATGCCGGCCAGCCTCTCCGGCCCTACGCCGAGTTCCCTCAGGTGATGAGCCAGCTGGTTGGCGCGCCGGTTCAATTCGGCATAGCTGAGTGCAACGCCTTCATGCATCAACGCCACGTGCTCCGGCGTGCGCGTGGCCTGCGCTTCGAACAACTGATGCAGGGCTCGTGGATCGGGCGAGATCGCTGTCGCGCTGTCGTTGAAGCGATGGAGCAACTGCTGCCGCTCGTCTTCGCTCAGCATCGCCAGGTCGCCGACGGCCGTATTGGGCTCGGCCACGATCATCTGCAGCAAACGCACGAGATGGTTCCGCATGCGTTCAATCGTGCTCGGGTCGAACAGGTCGGTGCTGTATTCGAAATAGCCCTGCAGGCCATCCTTGCTTTCCATCAGGCTCAAGCTGAGATCGAACTTGGCGGTGACGCTTTCGCTCCCCACCACGCTCATCGACAGTCCGGGTAACGCCAGCTCGTCCATCGGCGTGTTGTGCAAGGTGAGCATGACCTGGAACAGCGGCGCGTAGCTGGTATTGCGTTCCGGCTGCAGCACTTCGACGAGTTGCTCGAACGGCACGTCCTGGTGGGCATACGCATCCAGCGTGTGCTGGTGGACCTGCCGCAACAGTGCGTGGAAATCATCGGCCAGATCGACCTGGGTACGCAGCACCAGCGTATTGACGAAGAAGCCGATCAGCTCTTCGATATCGGCTCGATGGCGGTTGGCGATCGGCGTGCCGATGCAGATGTCCGTCTGGTTGGCATAACGGGCGAGCAGCACGTTGAACGCCGCGCACAGGACCATGAACAGCGTGCTCTGCGTGGCGCTGCCCAGTGTCTGCAACCGGGACACCAGCGCTGCCGGCACGGCCATCGGCACGGTCGATCCTGCGTAACTCGGGCTCGGTGGACGCGGCCGGTCGGTGGGCAACGCGAGCAGGCCGGGGCTACCGGCCAGGCGCCGCTTCCAGTAATCGCGCTGCCGCTCAAGTACGTCGCCGCTCAGCCATTGCCGCTGCCAAGTCGCGAAATCCGCATAGTGGATCGGCAAGTCGGGCAGCGGTGACGGACGCCCTTGCATGAAGGCTGGATACAGGGCTGCCATTTCCCGCACCACCACACCCATGGACCAGCCGTCCGAAACGATATGGTGGACGGTAAACAGCAGGATGTGTTCCTGCGCGGCCAAGCGGATCAGGCGGAAGCGGATCAAGGGACCGGTCGACAGATCGAACGGTTGGCTTGCTTCGTCTTGCATCAGCAAACGGGCTTGCGTTTCGCTCACATCGACGACGTCCAGTGGCAGCGACAGCGTCGGCGCAATCACTTGCACAGGCGCATCGCCGGCCAGCACGAACGATGTGCGCAACGCTTCATGCCGACGCACGATCTCATTGAGCGTTCGCTCCAGCGCATCCACATCCAGATTGCCGCTCAAGCGAACGGCCGCTGGAATGTTGTAGACCCCGCGCTGGGATTCGAATTGGTCGAGAAACCATAGACGTTGCTGAGCGAACGACAGCGGCAGCGCCCGATCCCGCCCTATGCGCGGTATCGGCGCGGCATCCTGCTTGCGTCCGCTCTGCTTGGCGCATGCGGCCAGTTCCGTCAGAGTGGGTGCCTCGAACACCGCGCGCAATGGCAAGCCGATATCGAAGGCTGCGCCGATGCGCGACACCAATTGCGTCGCCAGCAAGGAGTGGCCGCCCAGCTCGAAGAAGTGATCGTGCCGCCCTACCCGCTCAAGGCCCAACAGCTGTTGCCAGATCGTGGCGATGGCTTGTTCTATTTCGCCCTGCGGCGCCTCGTACTCGCGGGTCACTACCGCTTGCTGATCCGGCGCCGGCAAGGCTTGCCGATCCAGCTTGCCGTTCGGCGTCAGCGGCAATTGCGCCAACTGCACGAAGGCGCTGGGCAGCATGTAGTCGGCCAGTTCCTTGGCCAAGCTGTCGCGCAGCGCGGCATTCGACAAGGCTTGCCCGTCATGCGCGGTGAGATAGGCCACCAGACGCTTGTCGCCCGGAACATCTTCGCGATCGATCACCACCGCTTCGCGCACGCCGGCACAGGCGGCCAGCTTCGCCTCGATTTCGCCCAGTTCGATGCGGAAGCCGCGAATCTTGACCTGGAAATCGTTGCGGCCCAGGTATTCGATGTCGCCCGTGGGCAGTTGCCGCACCACGTCACCGGTGCGATACATGCGCGCGTTCGGTTGCTCCGCATAGGGATCGGGCAGGAATCGCTCTTCCGTCAGCGCAGCAAGATGCAGATAGCCGCGCCCGACACCATCGCCACCTACATACAGTTCGCCCACTGCACCTTGCGGCAGCAGCTGTCGATGCGCATCCAGCACGTACAGGCGGGTATTGGCGATGGCGCACCCGATCGGCAGCATGCTTACGGCCATGCGCGGATCCCAGGTGTGGAACGACACCACATCCGACGCCTCGGTAGGGCCGTAGGTATTGTGGATCAGTGGCACCTGCGGCAAGCCGCGATAGGCATCGTGGATCAGCGCGACACGAATCGGCTCGCCGCCGAGGAAAACCTGGCGCAGCGACGAAAGCCGCCGCACACCGCCGTCGGCCAGCAACGGATAGAAAGCACTGGGCGCGCAGTTGAGATAGGTGATGCCGTGCCGCTCGACATAGTCGCCCGCTCCGCTGAGCGCATCCTCGCTGGCCGGCAGATGCAATTGGCCGCCGACCAGCAGCACCGAGAAAATATTCTTCTGCGTCAGATCGAAACTGAAGGACGACAACAGCAGCACTTTGTCGTCGGCGCGAATATCGAACTGCCGGATGTACCAGTGCAGCAGATTGACGAAGCCCTGCCGATGCACCATCGCCCCCTTCGGGCGGCCGGTGGAACCGGAGGTATAGATGACGTAGGCCAGGTCGCTGGGTGCACCCAGCGGAGGCAAGGCCGGGATGTCGTTGCCAACGGATGCCACATCCAGCGCATCCACGCTGATGATTTGCGATGCCATGCCTGCCAGGCGCGCAGCAAGCCGCGCCTCGGTCAGCACCATCGCCGGACACGCATCGCTCAGCATGTGTGCGATGCGCGCCTGGGGATAAGCAGGATCCAGCGGCACATAGGCGGCGCCCGCCTTCACCACCGCCAAGACCGCCAGCACCATCTCGATCGAGCGCTCGGTATAAATGCCCACCAGTGCATCCGGACCGATACCCGTGTTACGCAAGAAAGTCGCCAGCTGATCGGTGCGGCGCTGCAGCTCCCGATAGCTCAGCGAGCGATCCCGGTGCACCACGGCCACGGCATCCGGTGTGCGTGAAGCTTGCAGGTCCAATAGCTCGCCGATGGTCGACTCGCGTGGATAGTCGGCCCGCGTTTCCCGCCATGCATCGGCGAACGCCCGCTGCTCGGCAGGTGTCAGCACGTTGAGGTGATGAAGGTTGCCGCGCGGATCGGCGCAGACCGATTCCAGCAGCATCCGGTAATGCCCGCTCCAGCATGCAATGGTGCTGTGGTCGAACAAGTCGGTGTTGTACTCCAGCACCATCTCCAGGCCATCGCCGAGCTGATTCATTTCCAGCTTCAGATCGAACGCGGCATGGGTGACTTCGCGTGCAGCGTCGGTATGCACCTGCCAGTTCAGTACGTCATCCGTGCTCCATGCCGAGCTGATTCCCTGGATTTCGTTGTGGAAATTGAGCACGACCTGGGCATACGGAATATAGGCACTGCTGTGTTCCTGCAGCACGTGCTGCAGGAGCAGCTCGAACGGCATTTGCCGGTCATGGGCGGCAAGCAGGTTTTTCGCGGCGATATCGAGCAGATCCGTGAAGGATGCGGTTTCGCCGATATGCGTGGTGAGCGGCAGGATGTTGAAGAAGTTGCCGATCAGCCCTTCGGTACCGGCCGGGCGGCCCGCCGATATCACACCCAGGCAAATGTCCTGCTGCCCGCAGTAACGGTGCAGCCACGCCTGCGTGACGGCCGTCAGCGCCATGAACAGCGTGGCGTGGCGTTCGTTGGCCAGCTCGGTCAGCCGTTGAATCAGGGCTTCCGGCAAATGCATGCGCAGGCTTGCGCCACGATGCGTCACCAGGGCCTGGCGTGGCCGATCGGTCGGCAACGCCAGCAAGGATGGCGCCTCTTTCAGCTGCGCTTTCCAGTAGCCAACATCGGCTTCGAGGCGATTTCCCGAATACCTTTGCTGTTCCCAGCGCGTGTAATCGGCGTAATCCACCGACAGTGCAGGCAATGCGACAGATGTTCCGCTCTTGAAGGCCGCATAAGCGCACGACAGTTCATCCAGCAGAATGCGAGTGGACCAACCGTCATAGACGATGTGATGGGTGGTCAGCAGCAAGACGTGGTCTTGTGCGTGGCGGCGCAGCAGGCGTGTACGCAGCAGTGGACCGTTCGCGACGTCGAACGGTGTCTGTGCCTCTTCCGCCACCACGGCGCGGATGCGTGCGTCACCTTCCGCTCCTTCCCCCACATCTTCCCAACGCCAGGCAAGTTGCAGGTCGGGCCGGATGATTTGCTGTGGAACGCCGGCACTGCTGGCGAACACCGTACGCAGGATGCCGTGGCGATCGATCAGCCACTGCATGGCCTGTTCGAGTGCGCCGGAATCCAGCGCACCGCGCAAGCTCACCATCAGCGATACGTTGTAGAAGGTGTTATCGAGCTGGTACTGGTCGAGGAACCAAAAGCGTTGCTGCGCAAACGACAACGGCAGCGTGCCGTCGTGGGCTTCATGCACGATGCCGTCGCCGGCTTGCACGGCTTGCGGCTGTGCCTGTTCGGCCTCGACAGCGAGCATGGCCACGGTCGGCGCATCGAACAGAATACGCAGCGGCAGCTCCACCCGGCAGGCGGTGCGCAGCTGCGCCATCATCTGCACGGCCAGCAGCGAATGGCCACCCAGTTCGAAGAAGTGATCGTGCCGCCCCACTCGCTCCAGGCCCAGCAAGGCCTGCCAGATCGCCGCAATCGCCTGCTCCGTGTCGCCGCGCGGTGTTTCGTAGGCGCGCGTCACCACCGCTTGCTGGTCCGGTGCCGGCAAGGCTTGCCGATCCAGCTTGCCGTTGGTCGTCAAGGGCAACTGTTGCAACTGCACGAAGGCGCTGGGCAACATGTAGTCGGCCAGCTCCTTGGCCAAGGCGTCACGCAACTTGGCCGTCGACAATGCCTGCCCATCCCGTGCGGTGACATAGGCCACCAGACGCTTGTCACCCGGCACGTCTTCGCGTGCGATCACCACGGCATCGCGCACATCGGCCTGCTTGACCAGCTTCGCCTCGATTTCGCCCAATTCGATGCGGAAGCCGCGAATCTTGACCTGGAAATCGTTGCGCCCCAGGTATTCGATGTCGCCATTCGGCAACCATCGGCCCAGGTCGCCACTCTTGTACATGCGTGCCTGCGGATCGTTGGCGAACGGATCACGTAGAAAGCGCTCAGCGGTCAGCTGCGGACGGTTCAAATAGCCACGCGCCACACCCGCACCGCCGACGTAAATTTCGCCCGACACGCCGACCGGCACCGATTTACCGTGGCGATCCAGCAGATACACACGCAGATCCGGCAAGCCGCGCCCGATCAGACTGCCCCGGCCCGCTTCGATATCCGTTCGCGTCAACGCTCGATACGTCACGTGCACCGTGGTCTCGGTGATGCCGTACATATTGATCAAGCGCGTCTGCGCCGGATCGTTGCGCTCGATCCACGGCAGCAGCGTATGCAGTTCCAGTGCCTCGCCACCGAAGATCACATAGCGCAACCGATGCGGCTGCATGTCCTGTGCAGCAATCAGGGCGCGGAACGCGCTTGGCGTCTGATTCAATACCGTGACCTGTTCACGGCATAGCAGTGCGTAGAAGTCTTTCGGCGAACGTGCGCATAGCGACGGCACGATCACCAGCCGGCCGCCATAGGCCAGCGCGCCCCACAGTTCCCACACCGAGAAGTCGAAGGCGTAGGAATGGAACATCGTCCATACATCTTCGGAGCCGAAGCGGAACAGCGCTTCGGTGGTGGCGAGCAGGCGCGCGACCTGGGCGTGCTCAACCATCACGCCCTTCGGCTGACCCGTGGAGCCGGAGGTATAGATCACATAGGCCAGGTGGCAAGCATCGAGCCCCTCGATGAGCGGATCGTGCGTTAGCTGCGTGGCGAAGACGGATTCGTCGTCGAGGTATAACGTGCTCAGATCGGCAGGCCAGCAACCCTGCAGCGATGTCTGCGTGAGCAATAGCGCAGGCGCGCTGTCCTCCAGCAGATAGGCCAGCCGGTCGGCCGGATAAGCCGGATCCAGCGGTACGTAGCCGGCACCGGCCTTGAGAATGCCCAGGATGCCGACCACCATCGCCAGGCTGCGCTCCACGCCGAGCGCCACGCGATCATCGGGTTTTATGCCGTGCGCGATCAGTGCGTGTGCGACACCGTTGGCGCGCTCGTTCAACTGCGCATATGTCAGCGATTGATCATCGCAAGTCAGGGCCACGGCATCGGGCTGGCGTTGCACCTGCTGCTCGAACAGCCTGTGGATCAACACCGGCGACGCGGTGGTGGTGTGTTTCGCCGTACTGAAATCGGCCAGCAGTTGCCGGTGTTCCCGCTCGTCCAACAACGACAACCGGTCGATCGGCTGATGCACGTCGGTCGACATGCTCCGCAACACTTGCATGAATTGCCGGGCCATCCGCTCGATGGTGCTGCGGTCGAACAGATCGCTGGCATAAGACAGCTGGCCGACCAGGCGTCCTTCCGTTTCCTGCAATGACAACGTCACGTCGAAGTGCGCCGTGGTGCGTTCCTGCTCCAGCACTTCCATGCGCAATCCTGGCAGGTTCAGCACGCCACCCGGCGTGTTGTTCATGACCAGCACGACCTGGAACACCGGGCTGTGGCTCAGGCTGCGCGATGGCTGCAGGGCTTCTACCAGTTGCTCAAAAGGCAAGTCCTGATGGGTATAGGCTTCGATCAACTGCGACTTGATGCGGGCGAGCAACGTCTCGACGGTAAGCGCGTCGTCCAGTCGAATCCGCAGCGCCAAGGTGTTGACGAAGAAGCCGAGCAGCGGCTCCAGTTCCTGGCGCTGGCGGTTGGCCACCGGCGTGCCGATCACCACCTCGCCCTGCCCACTCCAGCGCGACAGCACGATCGACCACGCGGCCAGCGCCGTCATGAACAACGTCGTGCCATGCTGCTGGCTGAGCGTGCGCAAGGCGTGCTCGGCAGGCGATGCAAACGTCCACGTCAGCTGATCGCCGACGTAACTCTGCACCGCCGGCCTTGGCCGATCGGTGGGCAAGGCCAGCAAGGCGGGTGCACCCTCAAGTTGCGCGCTCCAGTACGCCGCCTGCGTTTGCAGCAATGCGCGCTGTGCCTCTTCGCGCTGCCACACGGCGTAGTCCGCGTACTGGATCGCCAAGGCCGGCAAGGGATCCGCACGTCCCTGGCGGTAAGCGCTGTACAGCGCGCTGATTTCACGCACCAGCACGTCGATCGACCAGCCGTCTGAAACGATGTGATGCTGGGTCACCAGCAGGATGTGATCGTCATCGGCCAGTTGCAGCAAGCGCGTGCGAAGCAAGGGACCCTGCGACAAGTCGAATGGCGCGCGCGCTTCATCCAGCGCCAGGTGCGCGGCTTCCCGCTCTGCATCGGTATGCCCGCGCAAATCGTGCAGCGGCAGCGGGACATCGCCGTGCGCATCGATCACCTGGACTGCCCGGCCTTCGATCGAAACAAAGCGCGTTCGCAGCACCTCGTGGCGCGCCACGATCCGCTCGAATGTCGCTTGCAAGGCTTCGATATCCAACTGCCCGCGCAGACGCAGGCTGCCGGGCATGTGATACGCCAGGCTTGCGGCCGGATCCAGCTGATGGATAAACCACAGTCGCTGCTGCGCCCATGACAACGGCAGTTCGTCGCGGCGATCGGCACGTGGAATCGGCGCCAGTTGGATCTGCGCGCCACCGGCCGCCGCATGCGCAAGTGCCTGCAAGGTCGGGAACGAAAACAGGTCGCGCAAGGGCAGTTCCACGCTCAACTCGCCGCCCATGCGTGCCAGTACCTGCACGGCCATCAGCGAATGGCCACCCAGTTCGAAGAAGTGGTCGTATCGCCCTACTTGCTCCAGGCCCAGCAGCTCCTGCCAGATCGTTGCGATGCCGCGTTCCATGTCGCCTGACGGCGCTTCATAGGTGCGCGTTACCACCGCGCTTGCGTCCGGTGCCGGCAACGCCCGCGAGTCCAGCTTGCCATTCGGCGTCAGTGGAAATTGCTCCAACTGCACGAAGGCGCTGGGCAGCATGTAGTCGGCCAGCACCTTGGCCAAGGCGTCGCGCAGCGCCGCCGTCGACAATGCCTGCCCGTCCTGCGCGGTGAGGTAGGCCACCAGACGCTTGTCGCCGGATGCATCCTCGCGCGCGATGACTACCGCGTCCTTTACGTTGGTTTGCTTGATCAGCTGCGCTTCGATCTCGCCCAGTTCGATGCGGAAGCCGCGAATCTTGACCTGGGAATCATGGCGGCCCAGGTATTCGATGTCGCCGTTGGGCAACCACCGGCCCAAATCGCCGCTCTTGTACATCCGTGATTGCGGATCATCGGCGAAGGGATCGGGCAGAAAGCGTTCCGCCGTCAGCTCGGAACGGTTCAAATAGCCACGTGCCACACCGGCGCCGCCGATATAAATCTCGCCGGCCACACCCACCGGCACCGGTTCGCCGTGCGCATCCAGGATATAGACGCGTGTATTCGCCAGCGGGCGGCCGATGACCGGCGTTTCACCGGTCTGCTGCACCAGACAACGGGTCGCATCCACGGTGCATTCGGTGGGTCCGTAAACATTGTGGACATCGATGCCGGCAAGTTGCTGCAATCGCTGCCACAACGCGGTGGAAATCGCCTCGCCACCGACCAGCAACGCCTTCAACGATGCATCGCGACCGGTCGCCGACAGCCCAGCCGACAGCAGCAATGCCAGCTGTGCCGGGGTGCAGTCGAAAGCTTGCAGGGATTGCTCGCGCACATACTCCAGCAGTGCGCCCGCATCACGCCGCAGGGACTGTGCGAACACCACCACGGTGCGCCCTGACAGCAACTGGGTCAGCGACTGCACGGAGGCGTCGAACGTCAATGAGGCGTTCAAGCCGATCCTGGCATCGGCGTCCAGGCCCGCGAATACCGTACGTTCAAGCGCAGACCATAGATTCACGACGGAGTGGTGCTCCACCATCACGCCCTTGGGCATGCCAGTGGAACCGGAGGTGTAGATCACATACGCCAGATGGCGTGCGGTGACGCCAAGCGCAGCGGCATCCGGATCAAGCGATGATTGCGACGCCAGCCATGCAGCATCTTCGTCGAGCATCACGCATGGCGCGGCAAGCTTCGGCAAGCGATCCGCCACGCAGGACTGCGACAGCAACAACTTTGGTTGGCTGTCTTCAAGCATGAAAGCAAGGCGCTGCTGCGGATAGTCAGGATCCAAGGGCACATAGGTGCCGCCGGCCTTCAGGATGCCGAGCAGGCCAATCACCAGTTCGAGCGAACGCGGCATGCACAGCGCCACGCGATCATCCGGTTTGACGCCGTGGCCGATCAGTGCATGCGCGAGGCGATTGGCCTGAGCGTTGAGTTGCGCATAGGTAAGCGACCGATCCTCATAGACAAGCGCGATGGCGTCCGGCTGAGCCAATGCCTGCTGTTCAAACAGCTGGTGGATCAGGCTTTCGGCCGGATACGGCGCATCCGTGGCATTGAAGCTGCCGATCACCTGGCGGCGTTCGGCGGCGCCGAGCATGTTTATCGCGTGCATCGGCCGATCTTCGGGCGCATGCAAGGCGTCGATCAGCTCGTGCATGACCGTGCACAGGTACCCGGTCAGCCGTAACGGATCGATCGTGCCCACGCAGTGCGCCATCAAGCCAAAGCCGTCGCCCAGATCGTTCACGGCCAGGGCGACCGGATAGTTGGTGCGCTCCTCAGCATGCATCGCCCGCACACCGCGCCAAAGCTCGGCGCCGGTGGGAAGCGCGGTATGCATGTGCCGGTAGTTCAACAACGTGTTGAACAAAGGCACGTTCACCGCGACACCGCTGCAGCGTTGCGCCAGGGCGAGCGGCGCCTGTTCGTGCGTCAACAGCGCGCTCAAGTGCTGATAGGTTTCCTGCACCACCTGCCGCACGCCGCGGCCGGCGAGTGTCACGCGCAGGGGCAAGGTGTTGATGAACAAACCGAGCGTGCGATCCGCCGCCTCGGTGCCTTGGGAGCGTCCGGCCAGCACGGTGCCGAACACGACGTCGTCTTGTCCGGTACAACGTGCCAGCACTTGCGCCCAGGCGACGTGGAACAGCACCGCGGTGCTCACGCCATGCTTGCGCGCGCTTGCTCGCACACGCTTGGCCAGGTGTTCGTCAAGGCTGACATTCGCCTCACGCACGGCACTGCCGTCGGCGTGCACGTCCGTGACACCGAAAAGACAGGTCGGCACTTCGATGTCGCCCAGGCGCTCACGGAAGTACACCTCGTGCACCGACGGCGGAACACGCAATACCTGGGCGATAAAATTCCGGTAAGGCGCGGGCGCGGTCAGCCGCTCAGGTTGGTGATCCAGGATGGCCTGGATCTCTTGCACCATGATCTCCAGCGTCACATGGTCGCCAATCACGTGATGTTGCAGCAACGCCAGCAGCCACTCGCCATGGCGCGGGTTTCGTGCCACCACGGCGCGCAGCAAGGGCGCGCGCGAAAGGTCCAGGCGCGTGCGGCGCGGATCGGTATAGGCAAGCAAGTCCGCTTCACTACCCTCCCGCGCTTCCACCGGAAGCGTGACGTGCCGGTGTACGACCTGCACCGGCCGGGCAAGGTCTTGCCAATGCACGGCGCTGCGCAGGATGTCATGGCGATCGATGACCTGCTGCATGGCACCGAGAAAGGCATCCAGCCGGTCGCGCTGTTCGAAGGCGAGTACCGTTTGCAGCAGATAGGCATCGCCTTCCGTGTCCAGCAGGTGATGGAACAGCATGCCTTCCTGCAACGGCGACAACGGATACATATCCTGGATGTTAGCGGCACCGCCAGGCGTGGCGGCGACGATGCGATCGATCGCTTCCTGGGGCAGGTCGACCAGCGGCAACATGGCCGGCGTGATGACGGTGCTACCGACAGGAATGAGATTGGGCGGAACGGAGAGCTCGTCACCCGCCTGCGATGCATGGCTTGCGATATCGGCCGCCAGCGCCGACAGGCTTGGCGATGCGAAAACCATCTTGACGTTCGCAGCCAAACCCTCGCTGCGCAGACGCTCGATCATCGTGATGATCATCAGCGAGTGGCCGCCGAGTTCGAAGAACTGATCGTGGCGCCCTACTCGCTCAACCCCCAGCAGCGCCTGCCAGATGATCGCAATGGCCTGTTCCACCTCGCCTTGCGGCGCTTCGTAATCGCGCGCCATCGCCGCGTGCTGGTGCGGCACCGGCAAGGCTTTCCGATCCAGCTTGCCGTTCGCCGTCAGCGGGAGCTGCTCCAACTGCACAAAGGCACTGGGCAGCATGTATTCCGCCAATTCCATCGCCAACGCATCGCGTAGCGTAACCGCCGGCAACGCTTGTCCATCCTGCGCGGTGAGATAGGCCACCAGGCGCTTGTCACCCGGCACGTCCTCGCGTGCGATCACCACCGCGTCGCGAACGTTGGGCTGCTGCAACAGTTTCGCCTCGATCTCGCCCAGCTCGACGCGGAAGCCGCGAATCTTCACCTGGAAATCGTTGCGACCCAGGAATTCCAGCGTGCCATCCTGCAGCCAGCGGCCAAGATCGCCGGTCTTGTACATCCGCGCTTGCGGGTCGGCGCGGAACGGATCACGCAGGAACCGTTCTTGCGTAAGTTCGTCGCGGTTCAAATAACCGCGCGCCACGCCATCGCCGCCGATGTGGATCTCGCCCGTCACGCCGATCGGCACCGGTTCGCCATGGGCATCCAGCACATAGATCTGCGTATTGCCGATCGGCCGGCCGATCGGCACCGAGCGTGCCTGCGCGTCCAGCTCGCGGATCTCGTGCGTGCTGGCGAACGTGGTGGTTTCGGTCGGTCCGTAGCACTGCACCAGATGTGCCGGAGGCGTGCCTTGCAAGACGCGCCGCACCTTGTCCGCGTCGATCTTGTCGCCGCCGAACAGCAGGTAATTCAAACGCGCGAATACGGGCGCCAACGCGTCGGCATATTGGTGGAACAATCCCGCCGTCAGATGCAGCACCGTCGCCTGGTGCAACTGCAGCGTCTCACCCAGTGCGACGGCATCCAGCAAGCAGGCCGGCGTGATGACAATCAAGCGGGCACCATGCAACAGCGTTGCCCAGATTTCCCACGTGGCCGCATCGAAGGCCGGATTCGCACAGAACGCCACGCCATCGGCCGCATCCAGCTGGACATAACAATCCTGCATCACCAACCGCAGTACCTGCCTATGTTCCACCATCACGCCCTTGGGCGTGCCGGTGGAGCCGGAGGTGTACATCACGTAGGCCAAATTGCTCGAATGCAGTCCACGCACAACGGTGTTGTGCGAAGGCTGCGTCGCCAGTTCCTTGGATGTTCCGTCATCATCCAATACCAGCACAGGCACGCCGCCAGACGCCCAATGCGCCTGCAGCGAAGGCTGCGTGAGCAAGGCGCACGGCGCACTGTCACGCAGCATGAAAGCCAGGCGTTCAGGCGGATACGCCGGGTCCAGCGGCACATAGGCACCGCCGGCCTTGAGAATGCCAAGTAACCCGACGACCAAGGCAATACCGCGTTCCATGCCAATCGCCACACGATCGTCCGGACCCACGCCTTGCGCTATCAGTGCGTGCGCCACACGGTTGGCACGCTGGTTCAATGTGTCGTAACGCAACGCTTCGCCGTTGTGCAGCAAAGCAACCGCATCCGGCTGAGCCTGCGCCAGCTGTTCGAACAGCTGGTGAATCAGGGCTTCAGCGGGATACGGAACATGCGTGGCATTGAAGCTGCCGATCACCTGCTGGCGTTCGGCGGCACCCAGCATGCTTACCGTGTGCATCGGCCGGTCTTCGGGCGCATGCAAGGCATCGATCAGCCCATGCATGACCGTGCGCATGTAGCCAGCCAGCCGGACCGGGTCGATGGTACCCGCGCAATGCGCCACCACCTCAAAGCCATCGCCCAGATCGTTCACGGACAGGATGACCGGATAGTTGCTGCGTTCCTCGGTATGCACGGTTCGCACGCCGCGCCAGAGTTCGGCTTCCGCAGAAAAGGCGCTCTGCGTGTGCCGGTAGTTCAACAGCGCGTTGAACAAGGGCACGTTCGCCACGACACCGCTGCATCGCTGTGCCAGGGCGAGCGATGCTTGTTCGTGTGTCAGCAGCGCGCTCAGGTGCTGATAGGTTTCCTGCACTACCTGCCGCACGCCGCGGCCGGCCAGTGTCACGCGCAGGGGCAAGGTGTTGATGAACAAACCGAGCGTGCGATCCGCCGCCTCGGTCCCTTGCGAACGCCCGGCCAGCACGGTGCCGAACACGACGTCATCCTGCCCCGTGCAACATGCCAGCACTTGCGCCCAGGCGACGTGGAACAGCACCGCGGTGCTCACGCCGTGCTTGCGTGCGCTTTCGCGTACACGCCGGGCCAGGCCTTCATCCAGGCTGATATGCGCCTCACGCACGGCACTGCCATCGGCGTGCACGTCCGTGACACCGAAAAGACAGGTCGGCGCTTCGATGTCGCCCAAGCGCTCGCGGAAGTAAGCCTCGTGCACGGAAGACGGAACGCGCAGCACCTGCGCGATAAAGTTCCGATAAGGCGCCGGCGTGGTCAGCCGCTCGAACTGCCGCTCCAGAATGACCTGGATCTCCTGCACCATGATCTCCAGCGCCACATGGTCGCCAATCACGTGATGCTGCAGCAACGCCAACAACCATTCGCCATTGCGCGGGTTTCGTGCCACCACGGCACGCAGCAAGGGGGAGCGCGAAAGATCCAGGCGCGTGCGGCGCGGATCGGTATGGGCGAGCAAGTCCGCTTCGGCATCCTGCAGTTGCAGCTCTTGCACCGGAAGCGTGACGTGCCGGTGCACAACCTGCACCGGCTGCGCCAGTCCTTGCCAATGCACGGCGCTGCGCAGGATGTCATGGCGATCGATGACTTGCTGCATGGCGTCGAGGAAGGCGTCCAGCCGGTCGCGCTGTTCAAAGGCGAGTACCGTCCGCAACAGATACGCATCGCCTTCCGTGTCCAGCAGGTGATGGAACAGCATGCCTTCCTGCAACGGCGACAGCGGATACATATCCTGGATATTGGCGGCGCCGCCGGGCGTGGCGGCGACGACGCGGTCGATCGCCTCCTGGGTCAGCTCGACCAGCGGCAGCATGGCCGGGGTGATAGCAACGCTATCGGCTGGAATGAGATTGGGTGGAATGGGCGGCTCGTCGCCTGGCTGCGATGCATGGCTTGCGATATCCGCCGCCAGCGCCGACAGGCTTGGCGATGCGAAGACCATCTTGACGTTCGCAACCAGGCCCTCGCCACGCAGACGCTCGATCATCGTGATGATCATGAGCGAGTGGCCGCCGAGCTCGAAGAAATGATCGTGGCGTCCGACACGCTCAAGGCCGAGCAGTTCCTGCCAGGTGTCCGCAAGCGTCTGCTCTACGTCACCTTGCGGCGGTTGATACTCGCGCGTGATCAGCGCCTCTCGATCCGGTGCCGGCAACGCTTTCCGATCCAGCTTGCCATTCGGCGTCAGCGGCAACTGTTCCAGCTGCATGAAGGCACTGGGCAGCATGTAGTCGGCCAGTTCCTTGGCCAGCGCATCGCGCAACGCGGCGCCTGACAGGGCCTGTCCATCCTGCGATGTCACGTACGCCACCAGGCGTTTGTCGCCGGGCACGTCCTCGCGCGCGAGCACCAGCGCATCGCGTACGCTGGCCTGCTTCAACAACTGCGCCTCGATCTCGCCCAGCTCGATGCGGAAACCGCGGATCTTCACCTGGAAATCGTTGCGGCCCAGGTATTCGATCTCGCCGTTGGGCAACCAGCGGCCCAGATCGCCAGTCTTGTACATGCGCGCATCGGGATCCTCGACGAAGGGATCGCGCAGGAAGCGTTCGGCCGTCAGTTGCGGACGATTCCAGTAGCCGCGTGCGACGCCAGGGCCGCCAATATGGATCTCGCCGGCGATCCCCACCGGTACCGGCTCGCCATGCCGGTCGAGGATGTAGGCGCGCGTGTTGGCGATGGCACCGCCGATCGGCAGCGAGGTCACGGCATCGTCCAAGGCCTCAATCGGATGCACGGTTGCAAACGTCGTGGTTTCGGTCGGGCCGTAGATATTGGACAAGTGTTGCGGCCGCGCCGCGGCGAGTACGCGACGGACCGTGCGCAGGTCGGCCACTTCGCCGCCAAACAGCAGATGGCGCAATTGCGGAAGAATCGGCGCCAACACGTCGGCGTACTGATTGAACAAGGCGGTCGTGAGGAACAAAGCCGTCGCCTGCGCGTCTCGCAAGGCTTGTACAAACTGCGCCGGCTCCAGCAGTACGGCTTCGTCGACCAGCAACACGCGGGCGCCGTTGAGCAAACCGCCCCACACTTCCCAGGTGGCCGCATCGAAAGCGATCTTGGCCGCATGCACCACCACGTCCTGCGATGTGAGCGGAGCGAAGCTGTTGTTGATCGTCAGCCGCAGCACGCTGCGATGCTCGACCATCACGCCCTTGGGTTCACCGGTCGAGCCTGACGTGTACATCATGTAGGCCAGGTTTCTCGAACCCAGTCCAGGTACAACGGGGTTGTGCGAAGGATGCGCGGCCAGTTCCGGCGACAAGCCATCGTCGTCCAATACCAGCACGGGCACGCCACTCGATGCCCAGCGCGCTTGCAGCGACGACTGCGTGAGCAAGGCGGACGGTGCGCTGTCGCGCAGCATGTAAGCCAGACGCTCGGCCGGATACGCCGGATCCAGCGGCACATAGGCACCCCCGGCCTTGAGCACGCCCAGCAAGCCGATGACCAGGGCAAAGCCGCGTTCCATCCCGATCGCCACGCGATCGTCCGGACCGATACCTTGCGCTATCAACGCATGCGCTACGCGGTTGGCACGTTGGTTCAACTCGCCGTAACGCAACGACTCGCCGTTGTGCAGCAAGGCAACGGCATCCGGATGAGCCAGCGCCTGCTGCTCGAATAGCTGCTGGATCAGTGCTTCGGCGGGATAAGTCACATCCGTGGCGTTGAAGTTTTCCACCACCTGATGGCGTTCGGCTTCGTTCAGCAGCGGCAGGCGATCGACGGCCTGCGCCGGATCGGCCGCCATGCCACGCAGCACCTCAACGAACAACCGCGCCATGCGCTCGATGGTGTCGTGTTCGAACAGGTCCGCGCTGTATTCGAATTCGCAGGCCAGCTCATCGCCCGTTTCGGTAATCGCCACGGTCAGATCGAACTTGGCCGTGCCGTTGTGCACCGGCAGAACTTCCGCTTCGACATGTTCCAATGCCAAGTCATCGGCGGTCGCGTTCTGCAGCACCAGCATGACCTGGAACAGCGGCGAATGCAGATCGTGTCTGGCGCGGTCCAGGGATGCGACGACCTGGTTGAACGGCACGTCCTGGTTGGCATAAGCATCCAGTGCGACATCGCGCACGTGGCGTAGCAGGTCATCGACACGCTGATTGCCATCCGCATCGATGCGCAGCACCAGGGTGTTGACGAAAAATCCGATCACGTCATCCAGCGCCACGTGCTGGCGATTGGCAACCGGTGTGCCGATGCAAATATCGCGCTGACCGGCATAGCGCGACAACAACGCGGCCAAGGCAGCCGCCAGGCTCATGAACAGACTTGCCTCGGCCCGCTGCACCAGCAGCTTCAAGCCGTGCGTGATCGCGCCGGGAACGACACAGCGCACGATGCCGCCGCGATGGCTCGGTATTGCCGGGCGCGGATGGTCGGTCGGCAACGGCAGCACGGCCGGCGCGTCTTGCAGGCGCTTTTGCCAGTAGGTCAGTTGCTGCGCGAAAGCGCCTTGCTCACTGCGCAAGCGCTGCCAATGGGCGAAATCCGCATACTGCAGCGGCAACTCGCGCAGCGGCGACGCCCGGCGCTGTCGATGCGCGTTGTAGAGCGCGCTCAGCTCGCGATTGAAGACACCCAGCGACCAGCCGTCGGCGATGATGTGGTGCGCGGTGATCAGCAATACATGCTGCGCGGGACGCTCCTGCAGGAGCATCAGCCGGATCAGCGGCTGTGTGCCCAAGTCGAAACTCTCGCGTACCGCGCCGTCGATCCAGGTTTGCAGCGTACCGTTGTCATCGCAGGACAGATCGGTCACCTGCAGGATCAGTGGCGATGCATCCGCCACCTGCTGCATGACGGTGCCGCTCGACTCGACGAAATGCGTACGCAGGCTTTCCTGCCTGGCGACGAGATCCGTCACGCTCGCCTGCAGGGCATGGATATCCAGTTCGCCGCGAAGCCGCACGACATACGCCAGGGTGTAGACGGGTTGCCCGCGGCCAAGCTGCTCGATAAACCACAGGCGCTGCTGTGCAAACGAGGCCGGTGTCGAAGATGGGCGCCGCACGCGCACCAGCGGCAGCTCCGTGCCTGCATGGCGCGGCGCCACGGACGCCTGGTTTTGTATGTGCGACGCCAACGCAGCCAGCGTGGCGTGTTCGAACAATGCCTTCAGCGGCACATCCACCGACAAGCTCGCACGCAACTTCGCCGCCACCTGGGTTGCCAGCAGCGAATGCCCGCCCAGCTCGAAGAAATGATCGTGCCGGCCAATCGGCGACAAGCCGAGCAATCCGCTCCAGATCGCCGCGATGGCTTGTTCCGCCTCGCCCTGCGGCGCCTCGTACTGCTGCGTGACGACGGCATCGCGATCCGGTGCCGGCAGCGCCTGGCGATCCAGCTTTCCGTTCGGCGTCAGCGGCAGCGCGTCCAGCACGACGAAGGCCGATGGCAGCATGTATTCGGGCAAGTGGCCGGACAGACTGGCGCGCAGATCGGCGAGCAACTGGTTGGTGGTTTCCCGCTGCGCCGGCCGGGTGGTGAGTTCGCCCAGCGGCCGCAGCTCGCGCGATGCTGCGTAGATATCGGTATAGGCGCGCCGGCCGGCCGGCACGAACAGCACATCCAAATCACCGCGCCGGAACGCTTTGCCGTGCTGCGCGGACCAGGTGATGATCGCCTCCAGCCCCAGGCTGGCGGCCAGTGCGTGCAGCGCTTCAGGGTGCGGCAAGGACGCAGCGGGCCGACGTTGCAGCGTCGCCATCACCTCATCCATGGACCGCCCTTGCTCGAAGGCGTGCACCGCTTCGGCTTCGTTCGCCAAATGGTGGTTGGGCACGCCACAAAGGCGCAGGCCGGCAAACGCCGGGTGTTGCAGATGAGATGGCAAGGACGCAACGTCGACCACGTCTTCGCCCCAACGAAGCCGTGGCAAAGCGGCCAGCGATGTCGCGCCGGCCCTTTCTTTGTGCAGGGACGCCTTGTGCAATACGACGTCGTAGCGATAGCGGCTCAATTCGTTGGAAAAATGCCCGCGCTTGACGCGGATATCGACGCCGGCAATGCCTTCGATGCGCTCGGGCAGGCTGGCAAAAAAGTCGGGATCGAACACCAGTTCCTGTTCCAGCCGCAGCTCCCGCTCAATCACCGAGCGGAGCGAGACCGCATCCGCGCCGGCATCGGCCCGCGACAACTGGATGGCGGTAGTCAGGCAGGGCAACAACGGCAGGTTGCGAATGTCACCGAGGAACATCGCGCCACCCGGCGCCAGCAGATCCATGGCCTGCTGCACGACGGCCAGCATGTAGTCGGCGCTGGGAAAGTACTGCGCCACCGAGTTGATGACGATCACATCAAAGTGCTGCCGCGGCAGGTTGCTACTGCTGTGGGCAGGCTGGCAGTGCAGGCTGACCCGGGCGGCGAGATCCGCTTGCTGCTCGACCTGTGCATGCAGCCGCGCCACCGCCTCGGCGGAAAGATCGGTGCCGCAATAGCTTTCGCAATGCGGCGCCAACGGCGACAGGATCAGGCCGGAGCCGCAGCCGATTTCCAGCACGTGCCGAGGCTGCAAAGCGAGGATGCGGTCCACGGTGGCATCGCGCCACTCGCGCATCTGCTCCAAGGGAATGGGCTGGCCGTCGTAGCTGCTGTTCCAGGTGCGGAAATCCTCGCCGAACGAAACCTCCAGCGCCTTGCCATATTCGGCCTGATACAACTGGCGCCACTGCTCGACGCGGCGGTCGTCCCAGCCGGCCTCTTCGTCCTGGTCTTGCTGGTTTTGCACGACATAGGCGACCAGGCGTTTGTCGCCGGATGTTTCTTCCCGCGCAATCACCACCGCTTCGCGGATCGCCGGATGTTCGAGCAGGCGCGCTTCGATTTCGCCCAGCTCGATGCGGAATCCGCGCAGCTTCACCTGGAAGTCGTTGCGGCCCAGGTATTCGATCGCGCCATCCGCCCGCCAGCGCCCGAGATCGCCGGTCTTGTACAGGCGGCCACTGCCGAAGGGGTTGGCGACAAAGCGCTCGTCGGTCAAGGCCGGGCGATGCAGATAGCCGCGCCCCACCTGTACGCCGCCGATATACAGCTCGCCGGCAACCCCGATCGGTAGCGGCTGCATGCGCGCATCGAGCACATACATCCGGGTATTGGCGATGGGGCGGCCGATCGGCACCACCGCGCCGGGTTCCGTGCACGGCCAATACGTGACATCGACCGCTGCTTCGGTGGGGCCATACAAATTGTGCAGGGCTACTCCCGGCAGCTTCTGCAGGAAACGATTCTGCAAGGCCGGCGGCAAGGCTTCGCCGCTGCACAACACGTGGCGCATGCACGTGCAGCCGGACAGATCGTCCTGGTCCAGGAACACCTGCAGCATGGACGGCACGAAGTGCGCCACGGTGATGCCGGCCTGCGCGATCCGTTGCGCCAGATAAGCCGGCGACTGATGCCCGCCGGGCCGCGCCAACACCAGCTGCGCACCGGCCCGCAGCGGCAGGAAGAATTCCCATACCGATACGTCGAAGGCATACGGCGTTTTCTGCAGCACGCGATCGCTGGCGTCGAGTGCGAATTGCTGCTGCGCCCAGAGCAGACGATTCACCACACCGTCGTGCTGGTTCATGGCCCCTTTGGGCTGCCCAGTCGAGCCGGATGTATAGATCACATAGGCCAGATGATCAGGACGCAAGCCCAAGGCATGCGGGTCGGGATTGTGATCGGGTTGCGTCGGCAGCGAAGCGGCATCGTCCAGCCACAGCACTGGCACGTCGACGGCCGGCAGTCGGTCGCGCAACGCACGGGTGGATAGCAACAGCCGCGGCTGGCTATCGGCCAGCATGTAGCTGACACGCTCAGGCGGGTAGTCTGGATCCACCGGCACGTACGCACCACCTGCCTTCAGAATGCCCAGCAACGCCACCACCATGGCGTTGCTGCGCTCGACGCAGAGGGCAACACGATCGTCCGGCCGGATACCGTGCGCGATCAATGCATGCGCGAGTTGATTGGCGCGCTGGTTCAAGCTGCGATAGCTGAGCTGTTCGTCCTCGCTGACCAGGGCGATCGCATCCGGTTGCTGCGCCACCTTTGTCTCGAACAACTGATGGACCAGCGACGCGGCTTGCCAGGTCTGCGCGGTGGCGTTGAAGGTCTCGAGTACCTGTTCGCGTTCCGCGGCATCCAGCAGCACAAAGTCGTCGATGCAGGTGTCGGGCGATTCGGCCGTGCCATCGAGCACATGGTGCAGATGCATTCCCCAGCGTTGAATGCTCACCGCATCGAAAAGGTCGGTGCTGTATTCGAACACCACCTCCAGGCCACCCTGCGACTCGCGCACATCCAGCAGAAGGTCGAAGGCTGTATGCGCGACACCTGCAGCCCAGCGGCCGTCGAACTGCAGCGACTGGTCGAGCCCGTGCTGGCGTGCCCTGCCCTGGTTTTCGAGTTCGCTGTGGAAATTCAGCACGACCTGCGCATACGGCGTGTAGGCGGCATGCCGCTCACGCACCAGCCGGTTGAGAATCAGTTCGAAGGGCAGCTGTTGCTCGTAAGCCGACAACACCTCCTGCGTGGTCGCTGCAAGCACGTCGGCAAACGCCTGGCCGGCGCTGAATTGCGCACGCAAGGGCACGACGTTGACGAAGGCGCCGATCACGTTCTCCGTCTTCGCGGGACGGTTCGCCGACAACATGCTCATGCAGATGTCGTCCTGGCTGCAGTAGCGATGCAGCAGGATCTGCACGGCGGACGTCAGCGCCATGAACAAGGTCGCATTGCGCTGGCTGGCCTGTTCGGCCACGCGCCTGACCAGGTCGGCAGAAAGATGCATGGTATGCGTTGCGCCGCGGTGCGACATCAACGCCGGCCTGGGACGATCGGTAGGAAGCGCCAGCAACGGGGAAGCACCGCGCAGGTGTTCCGCCCAATAAGCAAGATGCGCCTGGATGTTTTGCTCGCCGTAGCGGCGCCGCTCCCATTGCGTGTAATCGGTGTAGCTGACCGGCAGCGCGGGCAGCGCAGGTGGCTGATCCGCCTTGCACGCGGCATAGGCTTGGGTAAGCTCGTCGATCAGCACACTGACCGACCAGCCGTCGTGAACGATGTGATGCAGGGTCAGCAGCAGCACATGCAGCCCTGTGCCGATCTTCAGCAAGTGCGCGCGGATCAGCGGCCCATGGATCAGGTCGAAAGGCTTGCGCGCATCTTCCATCATGACCTGACGAATCTGCGTATCGGCATCCAGCTCGCCGACATCCGATACCTGCAACGGCCATGACAATGCCGGCAACACCCGCTGGCTAGGCACGCCATCGGCCACCGGGAATACCGTACGCAGCGCCGCATGCCGCTGCAGCATCGCGTCCAGCGCCTGCTGCAGCGCAGGCAGCGCCAGTTCCCCCGCCAAACGCATGGCCACCGGCACGGCATAAAACGCATTGGCCGGCTGGTATTGATCCAGAAACCAGAAGCGCTGCTGCACGAACGATAGCGGCAAGTCGCCGTGCTGCGACGAAGCCAGCAGCTCATCGGCAACAAGCTGGCGCGGCTGCAACGTATCGATGACGGATGCCAGCGATGCAACGCTCGGCGCTTCGAACAACGCGCGCAGCGGCAGGTCCACGCGAAACGCCGTGCCCACGGCAGCTACCAGTTGTGCCGCAAGCAGGGAGTGCCCGCCAAGGCGAAAGAAATTGTCCGACGTCGACAACGCCGGGTTGCCGAATACGTCGCGCCACAGCTCGAGCAGACGTATCTCGGTGGATGTCTGCGGTGACACGGCAGTCTCGGACGCCGTGTCCTCCTGCTCGACACACCAGGACCAGATGCTGTCGAACTCACCGGCCTGATACATCTGGCGGCAGCGCACACGCTGGATTTTGCCGCTCGACGTGCGCGGCAAATGCCCCGGCCTGACCAATACCACCGCGGCGAGATCGAAAATTTCGTGCTGTTCGGCGATATCGGCGCGCAGCCGCGCGATGAGGCTTTCGGTTTCCAGCCGACGCCGGCTTTCCACTTCCTGCACGATCACCAGTTGTGTCGTATCGCCCTCTTCCAGCGAAAAAGCGGCGCAACCGTTGGCGCGAAAAGCCGGCGATGCGCGCTCGACGGTCATCTCCACGTCCTGCGGATAGATATTGCGCCCGCTGAAAATCATCACTTCCTTGCTGCGCCCGGTGATGAACAGCTCGCCTTCACACACAAAACCGACATCGCCGGTGCGCAGCCATTCGCGTTCGTCGCCTTTCATCCTGGCGCGGAACGTCTCCTGGCGCGCAGCATCATCCTGCCGCCAGTACCCTTGCGTGACCGCAGGACCGCACAGCCATATCTCGCCGACCTGGCGCTCGCCTTGCCGTTCCAGCGTGACCGGATCGACGACCGCCATGTCGTGCCGATCTTCATGCGTGCGGCCGACCGAAACGATGTGCACGGCATCATGCGGCCGATCGCTCGGTACGATCCGCCCATCTTCCAGCGCCGCTTTGCTGATGCACACGGCATCCGGCAATGCGCCAGCAGCACGATGCATATTGGCGGTGGCCAGCAATACGAACTCGGCCATGCCATACGACGGCATCATCGACTCGCGACGAAAGCCGTATCGGGCGAATTTCTCGGTGAACTGCGTCACCGACTCGAAGCGGATACGCTCGGCGCCATTCATGGCGACATCCAGGCAGCCCAGATCGAGCTCTTGTATCTGGGCGTCGGAAATCTTGTCGACGCAGAGCTGGAACGCAAAATTCGGGGCGCCGGTGAGACGGGCACGATAGCGGGAAATCAACCGCAGCCAGCGTACCGGACTCATCATGAAGGCGGCCGGCGGGAACTGTACGCTGTGCGCACCGGCGAACACCGGCATGATGATGGCGCCGATCAAGCCGAAATCGTGATGCGGCGGCAACCAGAATACGAAGGTCTCACCACTGCGCACATCGAACATCTGCTGGAAAAGCCGCAGATTGGCCAGCAAGTTGTGGTGCGCCACCATCACGCCCTTGGGCGCTCCGGTGGAGCCGGAGGTGTACTGCAGAAACACGATATCCGAAGCCTGTGCCGCAGGCGGCACCCACGCCGACTCGTCGCCTTCGGCATCGTCCGTCGACAACCACGACATGTTCCGCAAGATGTCGTCGTTCGGATCGCCTTCTTCCACTTTCATGACGCTGTCGCGAATGCGCGCCAGGGTCAGCGCGGCAGCCGGCTGTGAATCGGCTGCCATCAGGCGCAAGCGCGGCAGCGTGCGGCGATTCGCCGGAGGCAATGCTGGCACCGCCGTGACACCGGCATAGACACAGCCATAAAAAGCGACGATGTAATCGAGGCTGGGCGGATAAACCAGCAGCACCCGATCGCCGGGTTTCGTTATTTGTTGCAAGCGTGCCGCAAGTTTGCGCGCGGCCAGATCCAGTTCGGCATAACTGAGCGTGCCGCTGACGTGGTCACCATCGTCCAGATAGGTGAAGGCAGGCGCATCTGCGGTCGCGGATGCTGCACAAGCCCTGTAGCGAACCACGTCAAATAACGTCAATACATCCGGTATCGACTGCGAATTCATGTTGTCCCCTCGTCCCCAGGTTGCTTTTTGCAGAAAGACGCGCCCAGATCGCGGCAAAAAGCACGGCAGTGTTACATATCAATGTTACATATCGAATCGAGGATATAGATGCGCCGTGCCAACTTGAATAATTGCGACGCCGTGTCGCACGTATTGCGACGCGATAGAACGTGAAACGGGGTATTTACCAATAATCCACGCTTGATAACCGTGGCATTACTCACGTTCTGCCAAATGTCCGCCCCCTCTGGAACGTTGCTTGCTGCGCGCCACCAACCTGGTGACGACGCACGGGGCATGTCTTCACTTTTACAATCAAGGACATGTGCGTGAAAGTCGAACCACCCCGTTTCCCGGCACCGGAACCTGACAGGAAGGGGCTTGGGCGACCGGATACGGTGCCGGCGACGGACGGCTTATTGTAGGAATTCGCCTACAACAGAAAGAGAAGGCACCTGATAGCTTAAGTCCGGCGTCCTCACAGAGAATAGCGCCCATGCCCCGTGAGTCCCGCCGATGTTCGGCTGGTGACACGGACGTCAGGTGCGGCAAGGCGGCTGCAATCCGACAAGTGGGGCATCATTCACAGGATGTGTCAAAAGCCCCGGCCCTGCCGGGGCTTTTTCGTTGTAGCGCTGACGCATCCCGTCAGGCATTTCCGACAAACCATGGCCTCGCGTGACAGGGGATTGCTTTTTCCGCATGCCTAAGCGCCGTTGACCTAAACATCCCCATCCCGATGCGCGAAATCGGTGGGGCATTCGAAGCTTTGGCGCCTTCCTTCGGAAGACACCGTTTCGCTATCTCAATAAACGCGCTCTATCTAATTCGACGGCATTCCGGCCATTAAAACAATGCAGTCCTTATCTCAGCGCGTGCGACCCGCAACTGCTTTAATGGTCAGCCGACTTTCGAGATGTACCGATGGACGCCCTATCCGAGATCACCCCAACCCATGTTCCCCCGACAGCCCACCACGCAGGCCTCGTGCTCGCCAGGTGGTTTCAACCCAAGGCGCGGGCCGCCTTCCTGCCTTTAGGGATCAGCTCCAGCGCACTATGCGCCACGCAGGCGCCGGGCCATCTCTTCGGCGGCGTCCTCCATGCCAGAGGTCCGCATGGGGTCTACACGGAAATCCAGTTCAAGCCTCATCGCCTGGTCGCGCAAGTACATGAGGCGCACCTATGCGTTTTGCATGCCCATCTCGTACATGGGGATCCGCACAGCAGCCGCTATGCCATCGAACCGCCTACCGGGGGACGCTTCTGCGATGAACTGGTCGACGGGGAAATCGTGATCCATCCCCATTCACCCAATGATGTCGTGGCGGAGTTCCGATCGGCGCGGATGGACTGGTCAGGGGAATTTCGTCGTCACGTACCTGGCCGCTGACCGATAACCCGTGCATGCTTATCCATGACGTTCCAAGCCATCGCAGGATGATCCACATGCACCACCTGATTCGCCCGAGCCTTGCCCTTGCACTGGCCTTGCCGAGTGCGCTCGCCGCTGCGCAAACGTCGCCCGCCGTGGGCGACCGTGGCGTCGCCATCGCCGATGCGCCGGTACCGCGCCCTGCCGGCACGCCTTGCGTCGCCAATCTGTATACCGATGTTGCGTTCGACGATCACGGCGACGCCACTTCGCGCGCGGCGAAACCCCGTGAGTGGACGTACGCGCCGCCTGCGCAATGCACCGGGCCGTGGTCGAAAGTGGTGCTGGAGGCGGATTTCTCGGTGACTGCCGGCCGGCAATACGACCGTACCGTCAGCCTATGGCTCAAGGGCGTGAATCTCTTCTACGGCACCACGCAGGAACCGAGCGCCAAGGTCAGCCCGCACTGGCATGTGGAACGCGACGTGACCGATTACGCCGGCCTGTTCCGTGACGGCGGACACGGCCAGACCATCCTCAACAACTGGATAGATGCCACGCGTGCCGGCGTGATCCATGGCAGCGCGAAACTGGTGTTCTATCCAACCACGACGACGAGCAAGGCTGCGTCGCCCGCCGACCTCGCCATCGGTCTAGTCGGCGACAACGATGGGCATCCGGTGGATGTGCAGAACGGCCATGAAACGCTCTCACGTACGCTCACCCTGCCCCGCAACATCGAACGTGTGGTGCTGGATCTGATCGCGCAAAGCCAGGCCGTGGACGAGCAGTGGTACATGTGCATCGACGATGCCGACATGGACCCCACGCGCGAATTCTCGCTTGGTCCACCGAACGCGGGCGATCCGCTGGAGCAGTGCCCTGGTGGCAACTTTCGCGAAGTGTCCGTGAGCATCGACGGCCAACCGGCGGGCCGCGCGCCCGTCTATCCATGGACCTACACCGGCGGCGTCGACCCCAATCTGTGGCGGCCCACGACGGACATCCAGACGCTCAACTTCACACCGTATCGCGTGGACCTGACACCCTTTGCCGCATTGCTGGACGACGGCAAGCCACACACTGTGGCGGTACGAGTGCTGGGTGCACACGACTTCTTCAGCCTTGCCGCCAACCTGCTGGCGTGGCGCGACCACGGGCGCGACGTGCTCACCGGCAAGCTCACGCAAAACACGCTTGTCGCACAGCAGGATGGCCAGCCGCCGCAGGTGCAGCGCCACTTCAAACATGGTGCTGACGGCACCTTGCATGGCGAGGTCGACACCCTGCAAAACGGCGATTACGTCATCGTCGGCGAACTGCAAACCTCGCACGGCAAAGTCGTCACCCGCGTCGAACAGCACTCGGATTTTGTCAACCGTCAGGGCTTCGATCATCCATCGAAAGACATCTACAACCAGCGCATTGCCATGCATACGCAAGTAGTCGATGACGTGCGCACCACCACCGATGCCGGCACGATGCAGCACACGCATCATCTCGAGTACCCACTGCTCATCGACATCCACAAACAGATTCACGCGGACGGTGCCTTCACCGCAGACATCACCATGCAGCAGGGTTATGTGAGCAAAAGACAGCACACCGAGAATGGCCACGTGAGCTTCTGGTCCACGCTGGACAATCATCTCGTCAGCCACAGCAACACCGACTTCAACGCTGGCGGTACGGGTATCACCGGTTCGCGTGGACAACACGGCGAGCAGTCATACCGCTTCAGCGATTCGTTGGGCAGTTGCTACGCACGCCGCGTGGAAACGCGCGACCAGGCTGTTGTCGCCGTTGCGTCAGGTGAAGGTTGTCCGAGCGGCGGCTGATCTTTGCGGGTTTTCTATTCTGCGCACGCGACGCTTCATGCCGGATGGTAGACGACTCCCACGATGCCGCCGCTGTAAGGCGTCGCGCTGATCAGGCGCAGATCAGCGGGGCTGTACGGCCCGGAGAACAGCGGCTGGCCCCGGCCCAGTAAAACCGGATGGATAGCCAGTCGATATTCGTCAATGAGGCCGGCGGCAACGAGGCTTTGGGCGAAACGGGTCCCGCCATGGGCAAGGATGAATTTGCCCGGTTGTTCCTTCAGTCGGAGAATTTCCTCCGCGAGATCGCCGCGTGCCACGGTCGGTTCGGCCCAGGATTTCAGGACCGCCGCGGTCGGCGTCACGCTGGGCCGTCCCTTGGTGAGACCTGCATCCGCCTCGGCGGTCCGATCCACTTGTGTGCCGTCCTTGATCCCGGTCCTTGAAAAAACGATCTTGGGGATATCGTTCATCGCTGCTGTGAACGGTGTGTCCGAAAAGGGCCAGAATGCTGCCATGTCGTAATAGCTGCGGCTGCCCATGATGTGCACGCCAGCTTCGTCAAGCGTATGGACAAGCTGCGCCCTGGAATCGGCGCTTGACGACCGGAATATCCAATCAAGCTCGCCGTTCGGTCCGGCAACAAAGCCGTCCAGGGAAATGGACATCTTCAACACGAGCTTTCTTTTTGTTGCTGTTGAGGTAGTCATCATTCTTCCTTCACCTTGCGATGGTTCGTAGAACCAGGATGCCAAAACAGCCGCGACCAACAGGCTCAGGCGCCGTTGAGTTTCGCGCGGATCCGGTCACGGATTTCCTTGGTCTGCGGCGTCTGGACGGCCTCGAATTCAGCCATTCCCATGAGTGGCCGAATCTCCAGCTCGCTTTGTCCCTGCCCGCAATGCGGAGCGCGCATCATCCACGCTATCGCCTCGTCCATGTCCTTGACCTCCAGGATCAAGAAACCGGCGACCAGCTCCTTGGTCTCGGCGAAAGGCCCGTCAATGACGGTACGGCTGTTGCCATCCGACACGATACGTTTGCCGTTTGAGGAGGGCGTAAGACCGCCGAGGGCAACCAGGACGCCGGCATCGATCAACTCCTCATTGAATTTGCTCATCGCCTCGAGCGCCGAGGGATCAATGCTCGCGCCATTTTCGGTGCCCTCAGTCGCCTTCCCCATCACCATCACACGCATGGTCAGTCTCCTGCTCAGGGCCGGCTTGTCCGGCCTTTGTGAGAGCGACGAATAGCGTTGTCCAAAATCGACATGGCCTTGTGCTTTTTTTCAACGGCCGACGCGCGGGATGCCAGCTATTGGGCTTGCGTCAGAAGGCACGATGGGCACAACCGTGCCCGCAAACATATTTGTCGTATGATAAAACCTTTGCCGGCACTACCCTTCCTCGTCAACGGTGATTAAAGGGGTCCCTGCGTGATGAAATTTCCAAGAGCATGCGTCCGCCATGGCCTGGCGATCCTTGGCACTATGGCGTTGATCGTATGTGGCGCGATGAACGATGCGCGCGCCGCAACCCATGACGGCACCGCACATATCGATGTATCGGGCCGTGTCTTCCGGCTGGATGCGGCCAAGGTGACCTATGCGTTCGGGGTCAATGAAAAAGGGCAGCTGCAGTCGATTTATTGGGGCTCGCGATTGGCACCGAACGACCCGTTGCCGACACCTGTTGCGCCGCCCGGCCGCGATGCGATCGATGGCGTGGTCAACGTGATCCCGCAGGAATACACCGGCTGGGGCGAAGGGCTCTACTACGAGCCGGACCTCAAGGTCACGTTCCCAGACGGCAATCGCGACCTCGTTTTGCATTACGTGTCGAACAGCGTGCATGACAACGTGCTGTCCATCGTAATGAAGGATATCGAGCGCGCGATCGTCGTCACCTTGCAGTACGAGATCGACCCGGGCACGGGTATCGTGCGACGCAGCGCCGTCGTCGAGAACCAGACGGCGACACCGGTGATCGTGGAACAGGCGAGCGCGGGTACATGGATCTTGCCGCGCAGCCACGATTACACGCTGCGATATCTGGCTGGCCGCTGGGCTGGCGAGAACGACATCTACGAACGCCCGGTGCAGCCGGGCAAGACCGTGCTTGAAAGCCGCCGCGGCAGTACCGGCATGCAGAACGAACCGTGGTTCGCCATCCGCCGTAACGACGCCAACGAAACACATGGGCAAGTGTGGTTTGGCGCCCTGGCCTGGAGCGGTTCCTGGCAGATTGCGATCGAGCAGGATCAGGCCGAGCAAGTACGCGTCACCGGCGGCTTCAATCCGTTTGATTTCGGCTACAAGCTGGCGCCCGGCGCAAGTCTGCAAACACCCAGCTTCTATGCGGGCCTCACCAGCGGCGGCATGGGCGAAGCGTCACGGCTGATGCATCGGCTGGAGCTTACGCGCATCCTGCCGCAGGCGCCGCATCCACGAGCACGGCCTGTGCTCTACAACTCCTGGGAGGCAACCGGCTTCGACGTCAACGAAGCCGGGCAGATCGCGCTCGCGGAGAGGGCGGCAAGTATCGGCGTCGAACGTTTCGTGATGGATGACGGCTGGTTCGGCGCGCGCAACAACGACAAGGCCGGACTGGGCGACTGGACCGTCAATCCGCAAAAATTCCCGCATGGGCTGAAACCCTTGATCGATCGCGTCCACGCGCTGGGCATGGACTTCGGCATCTGGGTTGAACCGGAGATGGTCAATCCGGATAGCGACCTATATCGCGCGCATCCGGACTGGGTGCTCAACATGACCGGCCGCCCGCGTACCCTGGGTCGCAACCAGATGGTGCTCAACCTCGCCCGCCCGGACGTGCGCGCGTACGTGTTCCATGCGCTGGACAAACTGCTGAGCGAAAACCAGATCGCCTTCATCAAGTGGGACTACAACCGCAGCTGGTCCGAACCGGGTTGGCCAGCGGTGCCACCCGACCAGCAGAAAAACGTCTACGTCGACTTCGTGCGCAATGTCTACGGCATTCTTGAAGAACTACGCCACAAGCACCCGAACGTGGAGATTGAATCGTGCTCCAGCGGCGGTGGTCGCGTGGATCTTGGCATCATGCACCTCACCGACGAAGTCTGGCCTTCCGACAACACGGATGCGTACGACCGTCTGCGCATCCAGGATGGCTTTACCCAGGCGCATACGCCGGGCGTGATGATGGCCTGGGTTACCGACTCGCCCTCCTCCATGAATGGACGCAGCATGTCGTTGGAATACCGTTTCCTGTCGGCCATGCAAGGCTCGCTCGGTGTCGGCGCGAACCTGACCAAGTGGACCGCGCAGGACATGGCCACGGCAAAACGCCTGATCGCCGACTACAAAGCGATCCGCGAGACCGTGCAGCATGGCGATCTGTATCGCCTGGTGTCGCCCGATAACGGCAGCGAGCACTCAGCCACCGAGAGCGTATCGCCCGACAAGGCGCATGCCGTGCTGTTCGCCTTCCTGCATTCCAGCACCGAAGGCTATCCGTATCCAACGGTGCGGCTGCAAGGGCTTGATCCGGATGCGCGCTACCGCTTGCGTGTGCTGCAGGGAACGTTGGCGGAGCGTACGCCAACGGTGGCGAGCGGTGCCTACTGGATGAACGTAGGCATCGACATTTTGATGCGTGGCGATTTCCAGGGTACAGCCATCACGTTCGATCGCGAGTAGACGCGATGATCGAGGATGGGCGTTGCTGGCTCGAGAACACGCATTTGCGCGTGCAGGTGCGGCCAACGCAAGGCGGTGGCCTGGGCCGTTTCGATTGGCTTGGGCGAGACGCCGCCTTCCCCTTGCTGCGCCCATATGAATCGGCGCACCCGGAGGAAAGCGCAGCGTTCGATCCCAACCGTTTGGCGTGTTATCCACTCGTACCGTGGAGCAACCGCATTTCATGCGGAGGATTCAACTTTGCCGGCACGTCCGTGGCGTTGTCGCCCAACTGTCCCGGCGAACCGTATCCCATCCACGGTAGCGGCTGGCGCCGCGCGTGGACGACGCAATCGCATACGGCCGATGAAATACAACTGGTGTTGGACGAGCGGGCGCTGGATGCCTACAGCTACCGCGCCATGCTCACTTATGCATTGCGCGAGGACTCGCTGGAAATCGAGCTGTGCGTGACCAACACGGGCAACGCGACATTACCGTTCGGGCTAGGCCTGCATCCGTTCATTGCACTGCACGACGGCGTGACCTTGCACGCACCCGCTGCGCGCGTATGGCAGAACGACGGCCGCTCGCCACTGCCGCTGGAGAACGTGCCCGTGCCCACCGGCTGGGATTTCCAACAACCGAAAGCATTGCCGAACGAGGTGCTCAATCATTGCTTCCTGCCTTGGTCGGGCCAAGCCACGGTGCATTGGCCTGGGCAAGGCATGTGCTTGCACATGGCGGCGGATGTCGATGCATTCCTGCTCTACACGCCACGCGATGCCGATTTCTTTTGCTTTGAACCGGTCGACCATCCGATCGATGCCGTGCATTTGCCAGGCGGGCCACTGGCGCACGGCATGACGGCGCTGGCATCCGGCGAGCGTCTCTGCCGGCATTTTGTGTTCCGCGTGGAAGCTGCAGCCTGCGGAACAGGAGACCCACGTGAAGCCACGCCTTGAGAACAAAACCGCGTTGATCACCGGTGCAGCCAGTGGTATCGGCAGCGCCATCGCCGAGCTGTTCGCACGCGAAGGCGCATCGCTGGCCTTGCTTGACGTGGACATCGCCGCCGCCGAAACGCTCGCCCGCGAGCTCGCAGACTCAGGTCACCGTGCCATCGCGGTGCAAGCAGACGTGTCGGATGCCGACGAAGTGCAACACGCCGTAACGCAGGCCCAAGAAGCACTCGGCCGCATCGACATCCTGATCAACGGCGCCGGCATCAATGTCTTCCGCGATCCGCTGACGTTGAGCGAAGCGGACTGGCAACGCAACCTCGGCGTCAACCTGCAAGGTGCCTGGCATTGTGCGCGTGCGGTGTTGCCGTCGATGCTTGAGGCAAGCTACGGGCATATCGTGAACATTGCATCCGTGCATGGGCACAAAATCATTCCGGGCAGTTTCCCTTACCCAGTCGCCAAACATGGGCTTATCGGACTCACTCGCGCACTGGGATTGGAATACGCGGCACGCGGTATCCGCGTAAACTCGATTTCGCCGGGACTGATCCTGACGCCAGCGGCCGAACGCTATTTCGAGTCATGCCCGGACCCCGAAGCCGAGCGCCGCAGGCAGACTGAGCTGCTGCCCTGCAAACGTATCGGCACGTCCGAAGAAGTTGCTTATGCAGCGCTATTTTTGGCCAGCGACGAGGCGCGCTTTATTAACGCGACGGATTTGCTGGTCGATGGTGGGCGCAGTCAGCTGTATCACGCTTGATGTCTTAAGGCTTGCCAGAAGGTATTGGCCTGCCCGACCGTCATTCCGGCGAAGGCCGGAATCCAGTTTGAATATGCCGTGCGAAGCACACAAAACCTCTATGTCGTGTGCTGCGCACATCATTCTTAACTGGATTCCGGCCTTCGCCGGAATGACGTCGGGCAAGACAACACCGCTCTAACGTCTCAAGTTCAGGGCTTTACCCATTATCGCGGGCACATCCGTGTCGTCGAACCGGAGAGCGAATCAACCCATGGCGCCACCACGATACGATCAAGATCCGGCGCATAACCGTTGGGATTGCCCATCTGGATGGTATTGGTTCCAGCCTTCAGTTGAACGCGAAGCAGCGTTGGCCGCGGATCATCGAAGGTGCTTCCATCCAGATCCAACGAAACCGGTGCAGCGTTATTGACCGTGACAACGAGCGTACGCGTGCCACTCGTCATATAGTCGATTTCAAGCAGGTAGGTGCCCGATCTTGGCACAGTAACGTTAGAGAAAGCCACCGTATTGGCCGCGCCATTGCCGATGTTGCCCGCCTTGGAAAGCCCCGACGCGTAGTTGCTGAAACCTGCTGTTACCGTGCCGCTCAAGGTGGCTTGCTCGGCTTCGTAAGTGGTAGCCGTAGGCAAGACGGCATCCCCCTGCCCGTTGATCACGATGCGATCCAGGTCGGGCGCATAACTGGTGGGATTGCCGAATTGGATGCTGTTGTATCCCGCCTTCAAACAAACCGGCACCGTCGTGCTCGAAGGAATAAGAAAACTGCCGCCGCCGGCATTGAGCGTTTGGTAGGGGCCACCATTGACCGCGTATAGATAGGAACGCAAGGCGAAAGTCATCGAGTCGACCTGCATGAGATATACGCCGGCCCTGCGCACATAGACATTCTGGAAGGTCACGGTGTTACCGCTACCAAGACCGAGGCTGCCGACTTTTTTGCCGTCGGAACAACTTGGACAGTCGGCAATGGATGCCGTGCCCGCCAAGGTCGCCGTGGTGGCTTCGTAGCTGGTAGAAGATGCAGATGGCGTATGGCCGACCCGCGTGGAGATTTTCAGCAGCCGCACGCCATGCCCATCCAGTACCGTCGAAAATGCGCCAAATGATGGGCCAAGATCCGTCTGTGCCCACAGGTCGCGCACTTGCCGCACGCCGTCGAGCCCGATCTCCCGCCACGGCAGCCGCACCTCCGCCGGTGTCGCATTCATATTGAACAGTGCGACGTAGTAGTTGCCATCGCCGAGATCGGAAACCCATACCGGCAAATCGCCACCAAGCACCTGCTTCGCCGGTTTGCCGGATTGATCGACGGCAAGCACTTCATCAGCCGTCGCCAGCTGCTTGCCGAAATCGTCGATCTTCGTCAGATCGCCACCCAGGTAAATCGGCGCGTTCGCCAACGCCCACAGGGTGATGGCGGAGCGCTTCTCGGCATGCGACAGGCCATCCAGTTTGCCATCGCCGATATCGAGCGAGTCCATGTCATTCCAGCCCAGCGTGGGGCCGGCCGCATTCTCCCAACCGGGTAGATCGCGGAAGCGTTTGTAGATACGCGACCAATCCGTAAGTGTTGCGCAGCGGCCTTCGCATTCCACGTCATCGTCGATGCGGCGTGCATTGGAAAATGGCTGCCACGCGTCGAGATAATCCTGATCGATTTCCCATGAAATCGTCAGCCAGATCGGCCGGCCGCTGTTCGCGATGGCCTTGGACCAGGCAGCCACATCAGCCCGATTATCGATATTGAGATTGTCGTTGTACGAGCCGGGTGTTACGGCATCGAGCTTGATGAAATCGACACCCCATGACGCAAACAGCGCGACCACGGAATCGATATAGGCCTGTGCACCAGGCTTGCTGAAATCGATCTTGTAATGATAAGGCGACGTGCCCGGGCCGCCGAAAGCATTCCCCGCCGTGTACGGTACGGTGAGAATGTCCTGGATGTGATACGGCGTACCAAGGATCGGCGAATTGGCCGTCACCGCCGGCTCTTCGACACCGGGAATCCAATAAATGCCCGCCTTCTGACCATTCTTATGGATGTGATCGATCAGCGATTTGATATCCGGAAACAACGTGGGATCGGGAATCGGCCTGCCGTTCGCGTCGAAACCGCCGTGCCAGCCGGAATCCATATTGATGTAGTTGAAGCCATGCGCCTGCAGGCCTGAGCTGTCCAGCGCATCGGATTGTGCAATGACATTGGCTTGGGTAAGAAAGTTGGCGTCGAGCGTCTGCTGACTGAAGCTGCTCCAGCCGAGGTATGGTTTTTGCGCCACACCGTTAACCTGCGCACCAACGCTGGTCGCGAGGCTGAGCAAGCCGCACGCCAAAACACCGTGTAAGAGGAGCGACTTCATAGTTCGCGCCAATAAGCGATGTTCTGTTGCTTGAGTACGGGATCGTGAATGCGCATTGCCGTTAAATACAAGGATATTCATGACTGTCAACGCTCCCTTCAAAGTATTGAGGACGTACTGATCCATCACGTTTCAGAGCGAATCGTCATTCCGGCGAAGGCCCATTGCTGTCCGGGGAAGATTTTGTCGAAACTCAGAAAATTGCCGCTCTATAGCGCTTTTTGCAAAAGAGTGCAGCAAGGAACTTGTTTTCAACATAGTCTTCAATCTTGCCTTACCGTCATTCCGGCGAAGGCCGGAATCCATCGCCAGTACGAAGCATGGATTCCGGCCTTCGCCGGAATGACGGTGAGGTACTACGAAACTTCCCCGGACAGCAGTGGGCGAAGGCCGGAATGACGATTCGCTTCGAAATAGAATCGGAGCAATTCCGGATTTCGCTGGAATGGTGGGTAAAAAGCGTGCGAAAACCTCAGGGTCCGAGCAGATAGCTGCGGCCTCATTAGTGAAAATGGAATAACGGCTTGCGAGTCGCCGGTGCCAGCCGCCTCAGCAAGCCCCCTCACCCTCTCGGAATCGAACAGCAACCGCTGAATATCACCCACTGCATCGAGTGGACTGAAGCCTGCTGGCTCCCTCTCAGTGCACCCGCTTAAAGCAACGACATACGGCTAGGCTTGCATATTTGTCATATAATATAACGTAGACCGATATCATCCACCCTGTCAAGCACGGATGGGTAAAAATGTGGGGCGTCATCACAAGCACAGCAACGGCTAAACATAGAGTGAGGTTGCTGGCGGCAATCGCGTTGATGGCTGCGCCAGTCTTTTGCGCCGCGCATGCAGCACCATCGGCTATCGATCTGCAGCTGCTCACAAAATAGTGCCAAGAGAGAAAATCGCCGATGAAAAAATCACAGGGTCCTGGCGCAAAAAATGATCATGGCAACCTTGAGCATGCAGCACGCCGCCGCTTCCTGAAAATGACTGGCACGATGGCGGCGTTGCTGCCTTTGTTGAGCGCGCCTGCATTCGCTGCCGCGGCAAGCCCTGTACAAAATCCGCGAAAGACACGCGCACCGTCCATGCACGGCCCCACGCTGTGGTACACCGCCCCTGCCTCCGAATCGAATGTCATCCAGGAAGCGACGCCGGTCGGCAACGGGTGCATGGGTGCCTTGGTTGGCGGTGATCCGGCCAGGGATTTCCTGTACCTCACCGATAGCTCCATGTGGCTCGGCGGACCGAACAATGCCCTCGATGCGGATGGGCAATTCAGTTACGAAGTGAAGGATTTCGGCAGCTTTACCATGCTTGCCAAGCTTTACCTTGGCGTGAATGGCCACGAGCTGTCGGGTATTGACGATTACAAACGGGAATTGGATCTCGCCAATGGCTATGTGCGGATTTCCTATCGCAAGGACGGCGTCCATTATCTGCGCGAGATATTTGCCAGCCATCCGGACGACGTCATCGTCGTACACCTTTCACAGAGTGGCGGCGGCACCTGGTCAGGTGCCATCGACTTGCAAGGAACACATGGAGAGACCACCCAGTTTTCGCCACGGACAGCAAGCAGCCATGTCAACGGTGCGCTCCCTAACGGTTTGACATACGCAGCAAGCGTAAAAGCGGTGAACAGATCCGGCTCCGTATCGGTCGAGAACGGCACGTTACGTTTTGCCAACTGTGATGCGCTGACCATTCTGTGCTGTGGTGGCACCAATTACACCCCTGATGTCACCAAAGACTACTTGGATCATTCACGCGATCCGCTGACGCTGGTGGAGCAGAAGCTTGAAGCTGCGGCCTCGCTGACTGCGGACGTTCTACTGCACACCCATATAGCCGACTATGCCGCACTGTATGACACCATGCAGGTCAATCTCGGTGCATCGACGCGGGAACAACGCGGATGGGATACGTGGACGCGTCTGCAGGCGCGCGCAAAACCTGATGCCGTCGCAGACCCTGAGCTGGAAGCGGCATACCTGCAATTTGGACGCTACCTGACCATTGCCGGATCACGCGACAGACTGCCTACCAGCTTGCAGGGCTTATGGCTTGGCGACAATACGCCCGACTGGATGAGCGACTATCACACCGACGTCAACATCCAGATGAACTACTGGTTGCCGGATCGCGCCGGATTGCCTGCCTGCTTCGATGCACTGGCGAACTACTGCCTGTCGCAACACGAATCCTGGACCGCGATAACCCGGCAGCATTTCAATGATCCAAGAAACGGTTTCCGCAATAGCTCCGGCAAACTGGCCGGATGGACGGTAGCCATTTCCACCAATATTTTCGGCGGCAATGGCTGGTGGTGGCATCCTGCCGGCAGCGCCTGGTTATGCAACAGTCTCTGGCAGCATTACCAATACACGCTCCAGCACGATTACCTCGTGCGCATCTATCCCCTGCTCAAGAGTGCATGCGAGTTCTGGGAAGCACGCTTGCTTACGCGGCGCGTCGCCGATCCCGCTAGCGGACTGGAACGCGAGGTGTTGATCGACGACAGCGATTGGTCGCCAGAACAAGGCCCAAAGAATGCGAAAGGCATAAGCTACGCCCAGGAACTGGTGTGGGATCTGTTCAACAACTATCAGCAGGCGGCCGCCATCCTGGGCATGGATGCGCACTACAGTTCGGTCATCGGCGGCTTGCAGGCAAAGCTTTATCTGCCCCAGGTAAGCAGCGAAAACGGATGGCTGGAAGAATGGATGTCAGCGAAGAACCTGGGAGAAACCAGGCATCGACATCTATCGCCACTGATCGGATTTTTCCCGGGCGACCGCATCACCTTGGACAACAGCCCGGCATCCTTGATCGATGGCGTCATCCGCCTGCTCGATGCACGCGGCATGACCAGCTATGGCTGGGCTTGTGCATGGCGGGCGATATGCTGGGCGCGCCTGAAGCAGGCCGAACGTGCCTACCAGCTGATACTCAACAACCTTGCGCCCTGGCGGATTCGCGGCAATGGCACCGCCATGAACCTGTTCGATATTTACCAAATGACCTCTGATTCCGGCATCTTCCAGATCGACGCCAACTTCGGTACGCCGACGGCCATGCTGGAAATGCTGCTGTATTCCCGGCCAGGTTCGATCGAACTTCTCCCTGCCCTGCCAAAAGCCTGGGCGGCAAGCGGCGAGGTCACCGGCATAGGTGCGCGCGACGGCTTCGTGGTGGATATGCGTTGGCGGGATGGCGACATCACAAGCGTGACAGTGCACAGCATCGGCGGCACCCGGACACAATTGAAGTTCGGTAAACATGTTCGAACCATTGCGCTGCAATCCGGGCAATCCGTGACGATTACTCCAGGTTCTGATTAGCTGTTCCGAACTGAAACGGCGACTCAACCTGCTTGCGCATTTACTGTCATCTTATCCACTTCATATCAGTGCTTCGGCAACGAGCAATAAGTGTCCTTGCGAGTTTGAATAACGCGCATATTACTGTTCATCGACATTCTGTGAATCGTGCTTCTGCTGGAATTTCACGCCGGCTCGACGAGTCAAAGACATTGCACCTACCGTGCTGTCGTGCCGGAAGCGATACATCGGGGTTTGCTTCTCATAACGCTTAAGACATGCGCTGCCTTGGGGCAACGGCGCGAGTCTGAATTTTGGTAGGCAGCTGAAACTGGGTGATGGCCATAGGCGTCCAAGCTTGGCTTGGGCGAATGCTTTTACACGTGCGGTAAAAGTTGGGCAGAGGTATCCAGGATGGCGACGCTCGCCGAGGCTCTTGAAGTCAAGCTGCGTGTCGAGCGCCGCCTGCTTGCGCTGCAGGGTGTGCACACCGTTGGGCTTGGTGGCAAGGTCACTGCGGGCCTGCCTACGGGTGAAGTTGCCATCAGGGTTCAGGTGACGCAGAAAAAACCGTTGTCAGAGATTCCCGCCGAGGAGCGCATCCCCGAAACGATCGACGGCATCAAGACGGACGTCATTCAATCGGCGAGAGCCGTCAAGTACAGCACGCTCAGCGGCGGCGTCGAGATCGAATTCATAGATTCCTCCACTGCCGGCACGATCACCATGGATTCGGGTACGCTCGGTTGTTTCGCGAGAACAACGGGTGCCACACCGCAGGTAGTGTTGCTCTCGAACGACCATGTGCTCTATGGCGAAACGCCGCGACGCAAGGATGGCGACCCCGTCCTGGTGGAAAGCTCTACCGGCTGCGTCCAGAAAACGGTTGCGTTCAACTTCAAGACGGCAGGCAATAACGACCCCCTGGTTGACGCCGCAATCGCCACCCTTGCCTCCGGAACCGATTGGCAGGCACAAATTCACGGCGTTGCCGTCAAAGGAATCCTCGATTTTCGTCAGAGCAATCTTTCACATCTTCCGACGTCGGTACAAAACCAGATCACAAACCACACGTATCACGTCAACAAATACGGTGCAACGACCAGCCTTAAGGGCGGTGTGATCATCGATATCAACGCGACCACCGACACGATGTCTGGTCAGCTTCAAATCAAGCCAGACTCCGGCAATGACTACTTCAGCAAACCAGGGGATTCCGGCTCGGCGATCTACGACGACAACGGTTACGTGATTGGACTGCTCTGGGGAGGCGATCCGATTCTTCCGAAATCCGATCCGCATTACATACCTCCTCCCTGGAACTCGGTGGGGTCCCATATCGGTGACGTGCAGGACAAACTCAGCATCACTATCGCCACCAATGAGCCTGCAGTGGTTTATCACGTGGGTGGCAAACCTCAATTGCATCCCGCGTTTGCCCGTGTCTACACGGATCTTTCCGCAGTTGGACGGCAAAAGGAATTCGTTCGTCTATACGGCCATCACAGCGAAGAATTTCGGCGACTGCTGAAGGACAGCCGTCCATTCCTCGTAGCCTGGCATCGCAATCATGGTCCAAAGATCGTCCGTTCCCTGTTTGATTTGGCGAATGATCGCCTCGGTACTCTGCCCACTTCCTTCGAAGGTCAAACCTGGACCGACTGCCTTGAACGCATCGAACAAGTGTTGATTCGCGTGGGGAGCGACGAACTACGCGTAAACATGCGCAAGTATCGGGACATGGCGCTTCGCCTCGGCGGCCGAACGTACCAGGAGGTCCTCGGATTCCTGCTGACGGCAGGCATCGATACCAGCCATTCCTCGCCGCACGAGGAACATACGTCATGAGCGCCGCAGGCACGCTTGAATCGCTCGTCAAAGTCATCGCAGATACGTTGACGCCGCTGGGACGCTGGCTTGCCGCCGATCAAGTGGACAATTTTTTCGCAGATCTCGGCTTGCGTTTCACACCAAGCGTTACCACGCAACCCGCTATCGCATCAGCACTGCAAGCGGTTTCGACCAGCGCGACCAACCTGTCGACAAGCGCCACGGCACTGGGTACGGCGATCAGCGGCGGCAACGCGGCGACCATTATTACGAGCGGCGCCGATACGATCGCCAAGCTGGGAACGCTGCTCGACAACCTTGAAAAGGTCGGGCAGGCGCTGAGTGCGAATGCGAGTGCCTTTCCAGGCATCGCCGCAAGCGACGTGTCGGCATTTGCATCGGCGTTGCCGGCAGCGTTGTTCGATGCAGCGAGCATCTCTCTACTCGAACTGTATGCGCCAGGCGTGCTCAATACGCTCGCCATGACGGGATTGGTGGATCGTCACCTGGAACCGGGCGTCACCGGCAATACGGCCAAGCCTCCTTACGAGGTTCGCCGCCTGCGCCCCGACCGCATTGCCACGTTCCTGCAATCACCCAATACGTACTTCCAAACGCTTTACGGCTGGGGCTCATCCACCTTCGACGGCCAGTTTCTGTTCGGCCAGTTGCAGGAATTGGCCGGCTACATCGGCTTGCCTGCCACCCTCGTACCCGCGGGCGGCGGACAGCCGATAACGCTCGACCTGTTCGGGGCGGAGCTACAGGTTGACTCGGGCGTCAGTCCGCCCGGATTAAAAGCGGAACTGCTGCTGTCGCTCGCGCAAAATGTCAACGCGGTAAACACGCTGTCGCCATCCAACTGGACGTTGACGATCACAGGCAGCGGCAACTTCGCCGCCGATCTTGTCGCGCATGTCGCGCCACCGGCAAAAGTGTCCGTGACACCGCCGTCGGGCACCGTCAGCGGACAACTGCAAGCGCAGTTCGCACTGCAGCCGTCGACGCCCGGCACGCCGATCGTGTTGATCGGCCAGACCGGTGGCAGTGTGCTGCAGGCGAATTCGCTGGCATTCGGTGCCGGTATCGCGGTGACCTGGAATGGAAGTTCCGCCAGTGCGGCACCGCTCGTTTCGGCATCGATAAGCGGGGGAAAGCTGGTCATCGACATGTCTGACGCGGATGGATTTCTTTCCAGCGTCACCAGCGGAACGCCGATCCAGGCGACCTTCGACCTGGCACTGACCTGGCTTCCCGATGCGGGTTTGCACGTCACCGGCGGTGCGCAGCTGGAGATCGATTTACCGCTGCATCTCACCTTGGGTCCCGTCACCTTGCCGACGGTGTATGTCGTCGGCGGTATCGACAACGGCAACCTCACACTCGAATTGTCGGCGGCACTAGGCGTAACGCTTGGACCGTTGCAAGCCAGCGTGGATCGCGTCGGCGTGCTGGGCACCTTCGATTTTCCGTCGAGCGGCCACGGCAATCTCGGCCCGCTGGATCTGCAGGTGGCGTTCAAGCCACCGAATGGCCTTGGCCTTGAACTGGATATGGGATTGGCTGCAGGCGGCGGCTACATCACGTTCGATCCCAAGAAAGGCCAGTACGCCGGCGTGCTGCAAGTGTCGCTGGTCGACATCGTGCAGGTCACCGTGATCGGCGTGCTCGACACCATCATGCCGGATGGATCGAGCGGGTTTTCGCTGATTCTGGTGATCACCTTCGACTTGCCGCCAATCCAGCTCGGCTTCGGTTTCACGCTCGACGGCGTCGGCGGCGTCGGCGGCATCAACCGCACGATGGCGATCGATGCACTGCAGGCGGGCTTTCGTGCGCACACGCTCGACATGGTATTGGCGCCGCCGGACCCGATCGCCAACGCACCACAGATCATCAGCGACATCAGCAATTTCTTCCCCGTCGCCGAGGGACGCTATCTGTTCGGCCCCATGCTCACCATTGGCTGGGGCACGCCGACGCTGGTCTCGCTCGATGTCGGTGTGCTGCTGGAAGTACCCGATCCGGTGCGCATCGTGATTCTCGGCTTGATCGATGCCGGCCTTCCCACCGAAGACGAAGCGCTGCTCCAACTGCACATCGCCGTGCTCGGCGTGATCGATTTCGGCGCGGAGACCTTGTCGATCGACGGCTCGCTGTACGACTCATCGCTGCTGATTTATTCGATGTCCGGCGACCTGGCGTTCCGCCTGGCCTGGGGCTCGAATCCGAACATGGTTTTTTCCCTGGGCGGGTTCAACCCGCACTTCAATACCGACGGACTCAACGTGCCCGCCAACATGCACCGCATGTCGGTCAGCATCGGCGTGGGCAACAACCCGTGCATCAGTTGCAACAGCTATTTCGCCATCACCTCCAACTCGATCCAGTTCGGTGCCAATGTCCAGGCTTATGCCGAGGCAGCCGGGTTCAGCGTGCAGGGATATCTCGGCTTCGATCTGCTGGTCATCATTTCGCCGTTCTCGTTCGAGTTTGATTTCTCTGCCTCGTTCGACGTCGCATTCGAAGGCGTCACCTTGCTCGGGCTCAGTGTCAACGGCCTGATCTCCGGGCCTACGCCATGGCATTTCCATGGCGATGCATCCATTACCCTGCTGTTCTTCACGGTGAGCGCATCGATCGATCTCACCTGGGGCAGCAGCACGCAGGCAACCATTCCGCAACAACCCGTGCTGCCCGATCTGTTCAAGGCTTTGCAAGCGCCATCGAGCTGGAGCGCCGCCCTCCCCTCCGGCACCGGGCCTACGGTCACGCTGACCAAACCTGCAAGCGGCAGCCAGACCTTGCTGGTCCATCCGATGGGTACGCTCACGGTCAAGGAAACGGTCGTGCCGCTGGATCTGGCGATTACCCGCTACGGCAACGCCGCGCCATCCGACGGAACGGAGTTTTCGATCGGCAGCGTGTCGCTCAACGCGCAGAACGAAACCATCCAGACGATTACCGACTATTTCGCCCCCGGGCAGTTCCTGACCCTGAGCGATGCCGACAAGCTTTCGAAACCCAGCTTCGAGTCTTTCGATGCGGGTGTCACCATCGGCTCTTCGACGGTGCTTAGCGGACACAACAGCGCTCGCACCGTCACCTATGACGAGTATTACGTCGATGCAGCGGAAAGCCTTTCGCGATTCAACGGCGTATATCAGATGCCGGCGCATATCCACCTGGCCCTGTGCAATCAGGGAGCCGGCTTCAATTCGCCAGCCAAGCACACTGGACTGGGCAAATACAGCGCGGCGGCCAATGAACCGTCCATCGGCGTGCAGGATGCGTCGTACGTGGTGACCAGTGTCATGGATCTGAGCATGCGCACGGACATCGTTTCCAGCACGGGCTCGACGTTCTACCAAGCACAGGCGGCGCTCGACAGTTACCTCACCGCGCACCCGGAAGAATCATCCAACCTGCAAATCCAGCCGTTGTACGAGGTGGCCGCATGAGCCCGAGCCCTGCGCCTTCTCTCGGCCAATATCAGTTTCTTGCCTGGGCGCGGCGTGGCATCAGCACGAGCATCGCGAATGTCGATGCGGGTTCGCTGCCGGACCGCGCGACGCTGAAGGTGCAGATTGCACTTCAAGTACAGGGTGGAACGGCGCCCAATCCGGTCGAAGCACCGGAGGTCGATGTCGACATCTATGGTCCGGGCGATGTCATCGGCGTCGATCCTCGTTACGTGATACGCACTGAGCCCCGTCCGTTCACCGTCAACTTCGAACCGAACTATCTGTCCAGCATCGAATTCGACACGCCGGATTTCCCATGGCTGTTCACGCCCGCGGCACCGAACGGCGATCGCCTGCATCCATGGATCGCACTGATCGTGCTGAAAAATTCCGAATTTTCGCTACCTTCCATCGCGCCCAATCCCCTGCCCGCGGTCGACATCGCCAACATCGCGGCGCTGCAGGATCTGGTCGAGTCCTGGAACTGGGCGCATGTGCAAGTCTCCGGCACCGATACGTTGACCGACACGCTCGCAAACGCGCCGGGCAACGCGATCTCTCGCCTGGTTTGTCCGCGCCGGCTCGATCCTGAAACCTCATACACCGCATTTCTGGTGCCGGCATTCCACAACGGCGTGCAAGCAGGCTTGAACGGCGGCAACGTCAGTGGCATCAACAGTTCCGATCCGGCTTGGACATCGCGCACGCCATCGCCGCTACGCCTTCCCTACTATTACAGCTACACGTTCAGCACCAGCGATGCCGGCGATTTCGAATCGCTGGTGCGCGCGTTGACCCCCACGGTTCTTCCCGACACGGTGGGAACGCGCCCCATGGATGTGAGCCAGCCAGATCCGGGCATCGCATCGGCCGGAACGCCGCTCGGCCTCGAAGGCGCGATTGAAAGTGTCGGCACGCAGCCGACGCCGTGGAACAACCCTGCCAAGCAAGCGTTTCAGGCGGACGTGCAGGCACTGATCAACCAGACGGCGCCTTCGACGGACGATCCTGCGCACCCGAATGCGGCGGACCCCACGGTCGTGCCGCCGATTTACGGCCGCTGGCAGGCAGCGGTGCAAAGCGTGGATATGACGGTTGCAGGCTGGGTCAATGATCTGAGCCTGGACCCACGCAATCGCACGGCCGCAGGCATGGGCACGCAGATCGTGCAGCAGGAGCGGACGCAGTTGATGGCGTCGGCGTGGCAACAAGTGGCCGGCATTCTGCAGGCGAACCAAATGCTGATCCAGGCGCAGCTTGCGCGCGCCGCCATGCAGCAGATCTACCGCGCTCGTTTTGTCGCCGCGCAACCCGAAACGGTCATGCACTTCACGGCGCCCTTGCACTCACGCTTGCTGGCCAGCCCCACGACGATCACCGCTGCCATTCGCGCGAGCCGCGTACCTGAGCGCATGCTGTCGGGTGCTTTCCGGCGTATCGCGCGGTTGCCGTGGCGCTTGAAACTGGCACAGCCTGGCGCGCCGGCCTTGCTCAGCAAGGTCAGCAGCGGTGCGATCGCCATCGTTCCGCCGCCATCGCCACCGGGTGGCCTGGTGTCGATCGATCAGGTCACCAGCGAGGCATCGTCGCCCACACCGGCACCCACCCCTACGCCTACACCAACGCCCACTCCGACTCCCACTCCGACTCCCACACCGACACCAACACCAACGCCCACACCGACATTGCCTACATGGCTGCTGATCGTGTTGTTGATCCTGGTGCTGGCGTTGGCACTGATCGCCGCGCTGACGGTGGGATGGTGGCTGGGATTGCTGATTGCGATCATCGGTATCGGCGCGATCGTGATGTGGGCAAACGCGTCCGGCACATCGTCAAGCCCGACGCCAACACCTACGCCCACACCAACTCCAACACCGACTCCCACACCGACGCCAACCCCGTCGCCGGCCACGTCACTGCAGTTCTCCGGTTTCACACTCGCGGCAGTCAACGCGGTGGTACCGCGACCGGGATTCCAGATTACGACGGCAGGCACGCCCGCTTCGCCCGGCGCAACGAGCGGCCCCGATTCACCACAAGCAGCAGGATTCCGCACGGGAACCGGCGATCTGTTTTCCTATTTCCAATCGTTGCCCACGGACTCGGCACCGTTGCCACCGCTGGATATTCCCACGCTTTCGAGCACGATCATCACGCGCATCGATCCGATCACCACGGTGCCCAGGCGCGTGCAATCGCTGATTACCCTGTCGCAATCGCTGAACTGGCTGCCGCTGGATCCGCTCGAACCGATCATGGCGGCGCCGCAATTTCCCCAGCCGATGTACGTGCCGTTGCGCGATCTTTCCGAGTTGTACCTGCTGCCGGGTGTCGACCAGATTCCGCCGAACAGTGTCGGCTTGCTGCAAACCAATCATCGCTTCATCGAAGCGTACATGGTGGGCCTGAACCACGAAATGTCGCGCCAACTGCTCTGGAATGGCTATCCCACCGATCAGCGCGGCAGCTATTTCCGCCAATTCTGGGATGTAAGTGCTTATGTGCCGCTGCCGAGCGATCCCACCGATCCCACGCAACTGGCCGAGGAACTGAAGGATATCCCGCCGATCAACACCTGGCCGCTGAGCGTTCCGCTCGGCGATCATCCCAATCGCACCGACATCGTGCAGAACAACCTGGTGCTGATGGTGCGCAGCGAGCTGTTCAAGCGGTACCCGAATGCCATCGTCTACGCCGGCAAGGCCAAGCGCAACGCAAAGGGTCAGCTCGTGCTGGACGATACCGACGAGCGCTATCCGTTGTTCCGCGGAACGCTTACACCGGACATGACCTTCCTCGGTTTCAACCTCACCGCCGCGGACGCCCGCGGCGGCACCACCGCGTCACCCGACGGATTCTTCTTCGTTTTCCAGGAACAGCCGTCCGAACCGCGTTTCGGCCTGGAGCCGAATGCCGACAATGATCCGGTGACGCAATGGGCCGACCTTGCCTGGACGCAATTCGCTGCGGGCGGTGGTTCGCCTGTCGTCGCGCTTCCTACCGCCAACTGGAGCGAATCGAACATCTTGCAAAACAGTCCATGGCGCCGGGCGTCGCGTCTGTTCTCGCTGGTGCTGGGCGCCGCGCAGTTGCCCGATTTCATTTCCGCGAACGCCAATCCTTCCAACGTGGCGATTACGTCGGGCTCCGACGATGCGAAGAACAAATGGGGCGTGGATGCCGCGCAGACCGCTTACATCTTGCTGCGCATGCCATTCCGCGTGTTGATTCATGCCGACCTGATGTTGCCCACATGAATACGCCAGGCCTTCCTCCGACACCCGCTTCGCCGACACCACCGGTTAATCCGGTGCGTCCGGTAACACCCATTCAGCCAGGTCGGCCGATAGCGGTCGGGCCACCGAGTGCGATCAGCGCCGCCACCCCGCTGTTACTGCTACCGGTCCACATCCAGACACGGTTCGTCGATGGACAGAATCAGGATCGCAGCAGCTCCGAACTGTGGGTGCGCATTTTTCCCGACCAGATCGCCGTGGATGCATTCGAGACGGCACTGACCGCGCAGGAACTCGCCGACGGCCAGGCTTATTGGAACGCCGTGTGGCAGGCGGGAAATCCACCCGCCAATCCCGACGATGCCAAAGCACCGTGGCGAATGCTGGCCTCGACGTATCAGCCGCAGCGTGCCGCATGGATCGCGCTGCAAACAACACCTACCAATGTGAGCGCGCAACCGGTTGCCGCCACGCCGGCCGGCTCGACGCCCGTACCTGCTCCGGTATTTCCGACGCCAACCCTTCGCGCGAGTTCGTGGGAACAGCCGGCCGTGGCAGATGCCTTGCCGGATGCGTGGACCGTCGTGCTCGTATCAGGCACCCAAACGAGCATCTATCGCGGCAGCACCATCGCCTCGCCGCTCAACGTCAGCCTGACACCCAATGGAACCGGTTTCCCTGCAGGCTCGGTGGTCGATCAAGGCTTGCAGTGGATGGTCGATTTCGACACGGCCGTCGCAGCGGGCATGGCCTTGAAGATTCCGCTGACGCGCGAACAGCGCGCGGCCGGCTTCGATCAGATTTTCGTCTACGGCCTGCGCATCGACGACACGAATCCGTCGCAGACCTGGACGAATCTGCTCAACGCCCATCACTACACGGACGGACTGGCGTTTGTGCCGCAGGGTTCGCCGACCAACAACACACCCGATGCGAGCTCCGCGTACAGCCGCAAAGATCCCGATGACGACATCAGCTTCGCCACGGAGCGGCAAGCTCCACTGACCGGCAATCCCAACGCGGATGCCGCCGCGTTCAGCATGCTCACGGGCACGCCCTTGTCCACCTTCGATCACATTCGATACGCGGACGAAACCGGCGAACTCAACGCCAGCGACATGCTGCGCGCCTTGTGGCCGGCGACGCTGTGCTACTTTCTCGGCCAGATGATGGCGGACGTCTTTACGTCCGAGGTGATCGAGCAGGCACGCGAATATGTGATCGCCAACGTGCGTCCGCGCGGCCCGGCTCCCACGTTTCGCACCGGCACGACGCCGTACGGTGTTCTGCCGGTCACCTCGCTGTTCCACTATCGGCCCGACAGCGATAAGGCAGGCAACGTCGAGCCTGCCTTGCTGGATTTCGTACGCAAACTGTGGCCCACCTGGCTCGCCAGTTCGGCCGGCGCGCCGCATATGCAGCAAGGCGGCGATCCGGATCAGAATCTGATGTCGTTGCTCGGCATGGATGCGAGCTCCATGAATTTTCGCGGCCGGCCCGTGCTGGGCGATACGTTCTTGTGGAATTTCCTCAATTTCCTCGGTGTTCCCGCCTTGTTCCAGGGACAGTGGTGGGAAGATCTGCAATTGCCTGCACGCGCGCTTCTCGACCAGTACGGCTACACCAGCATGAATCCGCGCCTGATCGGGTTCGGCCTGGACGAAAACAGTTTTCCGGTGAATTTTTCCACCGTGCAGACCGCGCCGCTTTCCGAAACCGACCCGATCACGGCGGATGCCAATCTCGGCGGCGGACAAAAAGGCAACTACATCCAATGGTTGCAGACGGCGAGCGTGTCCGATATCCAGGCCGAAAATTACCCGGGCACCACACCGACGTCGCTGCTCTACAAAATCCTCCGTCAATCCGTGCTGATGGAATACGCCAATCTCGCGGGCAATGAAGAAGTGAACGCGGGAAGACTCGGCACCGTGCAACTCCACGAAACCGAACTGGTTGCGATGCAGCCGGCCACCACGAGCTTGACGCCGTGGCAGCTGCTCGCACGGCCCTCCATTCCCAATCCCCATGTGAGCTGGGCGGAGTATCTGCTCAACGTGAATTTCCCGATCGCATCGCCGTATGCGCAGCTCAACGATTTTCGCAACAGTCTGTCACGCCTCGCCGCGCTTCCTTCCGCGGAACTGGATCGACTGCTGACCGAGACACTCGACGCCTGCAGTCATCGCCTCGACGTGTGGGCCACCGGCATCGCCAACGCCATGTTCAACCGGTTGCGCGCGGGCCAGAACAACACCTTCGGATTGGGTTGCTACGGCTGGGTCGAAAACGTTCAACCCGAAGCCCGGCGCGAACCGGTGGTGGGCAGCGAGTTGCAAGCTGTGCAGGCGCTCGACGGTGCGCGGTTGAAACAATATCCAGGCATCGGAACACTGCCGGTACCCGTCCAGCCGTTGAGCGACAACGGCGGCTACATTTACGCGCCATCCGCGACGCAGGCAGCCGTCGCCGCGGTGTTGCGCAACGGCTACATGACGCACAAGAGCACGGCCGAGGAAAGCTTGCTGTCGATGGACTTCTCTTCGGAACGCGTCCAGCGCGCACTCACGCTTTTGCGCGGCGTGCAAGAAGGACAGAGCCTCAACGCACTCTACGGTTACCTGTTCGAAGACAGCTTGAGCAGTCTCGGCCTGCAAAAATATATCCAGCCGTTCCGCAATGCTTATCCGGTGGTCGGCAGCAAGCTCACGCCATCGAGCGCGCCGGCCGAGTCGGTGGCCGCATCCAACGTCGTGGACGGGCTTGCCTTGCGTACGGCGTGGGATGCGGGGAGCTTGCCTGCCGGCGGCAATTGGGGCACCGGTTTGCCTCCGCCGGGCGCCGATCAAAACGCCGTGATCACGATCTTGCAGATGCTGGACGATGCGTCGAGTGCGCTCGGCGATGTGTCGATGGCCGAAGCGGTGTTTCAAGTCGTGCGCGGCAATCCGGGCCGCGGCGGCGGCTTGATGGATGCGATCTCGCGTGGCTCTCGTCCGGCAGACCCGGATGTCGTCGACACGCCGGCCGGCGGCATCGACTTCACGCACCGCGTCGCCGCGATACTGATCGATTCGACCATCGCCGCCGCATGGAGCAGCGTGCCGCAACATCCGCGCGCCGCCGCCGAGCCCCTGCTCAATGCGTGGCTCAGCACGTTGCTGCCGGATCCCTCCCACGTACGTTGCCAGGTGACGTATAAGGATTCGGGCGGCAATCCGGGTTCGCTGGTGCTGGCCTTGAGCGACCTGAAAGTCGGCCCGCTCGATGTGCTTGCACTGTCCAATGCGGCGCAGACGCCGCAACGCTCTGAACTGGAAAACCGCATCATCTACGCCGCCCCGGTGCCTGCCGGCGCGCAGCAGCTGCAGATCGTATTCGATACGACCGGGCTGCCCGCCGGCTCCACCGGCTTTCCCGATGTGCTCTATCTCGCGCAGACCTTGCGCACGTTCATCGGCTCCTGCCGCGCGCTCGCACCACAGGATTTCGCTACCCAGAACACGGATGCCTCGACTGCCGCAGGCACTCCCGATCTGGCCGAACTGCAGACACGCGCGCAGAACCTCATCAACAGCCTTACTTCCGATCTCAATGCGCTCAACACCGCCACGACACCCGACGCCATGCGCGCCGCATTGTATACATGCAGTTTCTACAACGTGACGGGATCGATTCCCAACAGCACCAGCGGTGCGGACCCCACGCTGGCGCCACAGCAGACAAGCGTCGCAGGCGTGTTGCAGGCGCGATTGACGCAAGCATCGAAAGTGACCATTGCCACGGCATCCATCGCCGATCTGCTCGGCATGTTCAATACGATTTTCGGAAACGATTTCCTGGTGCTTCCCAAATTCGCACCACCTGATCTATCCGACTTGCAAACGGCCTTCCAGCAATCCGCTTCGCTGGTTTCCAGCGACGCACAGGCGCCCACGCGTTGGCTAAGACAGCTCACGTATACGCATGAGGGCATATCCCGCATGGATATGGCCTTGAGCGCGGCGCAGGCCTTGCTGGGTGGCGCGCTTTATCCGCCGTCGCTGCTGTTGGGACAAATGCCGCCGCCCGCCGCCACGCCCGACACCTGGCTTGCGCTGCCGATCGATCCGTCCAACCCACCGCCCAAGGGGCGCATCGCTTTCGCCTGCCTCACTCACGGCGATCCCACCACGGCTAACGCATACGCCGGCCTGATGGTCGAGCAGTGGCTGGAGCGCATTCCTGGTTCGCAGGGCGCCTCTTACGTCGCCTTCCATTTCGAAGAACCGGTCGCGCGAGCGCCCAACGCCATTCTGCTCGCGCTCTGCCCCACCCAGCAGGAAAACTGGGACGACGCCATGCTGCAGGCAGTGCTGTCTGAAACCTTGCAACTGGCGAAGATTCGCACGGTCGATCTCGCCAGCGTCACCACCGCTGGGCAAATTCTGCCTGCCCTGTATTTCGCATTGAATTTGCAGGGCGCCACCATTTCAACTCGCTTCGTGCCGATCGAGGTGCCTATCCATGCAGCTTGACGCAGCGATCCGGCGAATGATGGCAAAGCCATCCGTCACGACGTGGACGCGGCTGGAACCCCAGCCACGCGATGCATCGATGACGCGCAGCCTGCAGGCGCAAGTGCGCGATCCGCTGTGGATGTTGGCGCGCCAGTGGCAAGTCGGCGAATTTCTCGGCGCCGACGCCGGCTCGCCCGTGCAAGCCACCATGGCGGGCGAGACGCAGACCGTCACCACGTATCAGCCCGGTTCGAACGCGAGCACGACGATGGCGCTGGATGCCAGCCTGCCGCTGGAAGTGCATGTGGAACGCGAAAGCGTGGCGCTGAAATTGCGTGGGTCGGTGCAACTCGGGTTTTATTTCGAATCGCTGGTGCAGCAGAGCGGCATCGTCGGCGCCGACGCGATCATTGCGGCGTTTCGACTAGCGTTTCCCATTTCACCGAACGTACCCGACCCGACTTATGCGCCGGTCGACGCCGTACGTTTTCGCGCCTTGATGGCGGGCCGCGTCACCGACGGCGAAGCGCTATACGCGTCGGCGCTCGCCGTGGCCGCCGGCCAGACGCCGGCCATTCCTCTCCCCGCAGCGGCCAGCGATCCGGGGATGCCCGCGGTGCTCGCGAGCTTCGTGGCGTATCGCCAGAGCTTGTTCTCCGAACCCCAATCGGATGCGGCATGGCAAGACACGCAACTGGATTACAGCTTTGCGCTGGGATCGCCGGCGCCGGGCCGCAGCCTGCTGTTGAATGCCCCCGCTTTTCCAGGCGGCCATCTGGACTGGTATTCGTTCGCGCTGATACCCGACGCGAATAATCCGCTGGCGTCTTCCAACCCCGCGCAGATCACGCCGTTTACGTTGAATTTCCTCCCCAACCACGTGACGTTCCGCGGCGTGCACGACCCGCGCTGGTGGACGTTCGAAGATAGCGTGACGGATTTCGGCCAGCTCAATGCCGAACAGGTCGACCTGGCCAAGCTGCTGGTGATGGAGTTCGCGCTGATTTACGGCAACGATTGGTTCTCCGTGCCGGTACCTGCCGGGCAAGGCGACTTGAGCCGCATCGCGACCTTGGTGGTGACCGATACGTTCGGCATACGCACGCTGATTCGTCCTTCGGAAGACACCACCGTCAATGCCGGCGAAGCGCCGTGGTCGATGTTCAAGCTATCCGGCAACGGCGTGCGATCCGATTTCATCGTGCTCGCTTCCACGCTTGGCGTCGTCGAGGAAGCCGACGCGATCGAGGAAGTGCAATTCCTGCGCGACGACATGGCAGCGATGGCGTGGGCGGTCGAAAATCAGCTGCAAGGCGATCTCGATGCAGCAGTCGATGGCCAGGAGGCTTATGTGCGATGGCTGCAGTCCAATCCCGTGCCCCCGCCGCCGCAGGCAACGGCAGATGGTCCGCAGATCTACTACACGCTGGAAATCCCCGCACCGAACAATTGGATTCCGATGGTGCCCGAGCAAGGCCCCAATGGTGCTTTGTACCTGCGCCGCGGCACGATGGTCATTCCCACCACCAGCGGACCGTACACCGTCACCGGGCGCGCGGAGTTGCTCGATCCCGGCCAGCCGTTCTTCCTGCTCGATCATGTGGTGCCGCGATCGGGCGTACTCGCCGATCGTTATTTTCGCCGCGCACGATCGGCCAGCGGAAATACGCTCGTGTGGCTTGCTCGCAAATCAGGTCCAGGCAAAGGTCCGGGCTGGTCGGGATTGCGTTTCGACGTCGTGCGCCAGGAAACGCCGGCACCGAGTCCATGAAGAAGTGCATGGCGTTCCTATAAGTCACATTGGAAAGGCCCCGCCAAGCGGGGCCTTTCCATGCACCCTTACCAGCCTACCGTGATAGTAGCCACCGTAGGATTGGTGCCGATCAGCGAAGAACTGAAACCACGCACGTCGTCATACGGAAACCCATAAGTGAGCCCGTTGATGCTGTGCGCATGCCAGAACGCAGCGTAGGAGTTGGTCGGCGCGCTGTTGTAGAAGTTCGCCGACGTATCCCACTCGGCAGCGTTTTCGGCCACATGCCGATTCAATGCGGCATCTAACTGCGCCTGGATTTGCAATTGCTTGGCCGTCGGAACGCCTGCGGCGGCGTTGGTGGCGTCGTTGAACACACCATTGCCCAGCAGCACCTCCTGTGTGGTCGGTACGTTGTTGATGTAGTACGTGCCCTGCCCGTCGGTGAATACGAACTGGTTGCCGACGACGTTGCCGGTGAAGGTGCCTTGCGCATCGGTGAATACCAGCGACTGGCTGCGATATTGGTTCCAGATGGACTGGATGTAGCTGTCCAGATAAGTGGCCTGTGCGCCGCCAGCGCCAAAGCTGCCATGCGCCGGCGCCACGATGCGGTACGGTGCTTGTACCTGGGCCAGCGACTGGAACGGCTGCGGCACCTGCGCTACGAACTCCTGGAACAGCGCGGCGCGGGTTTCCGTTTCGCCTACGGTCTGGTCGTAGCCGCTGGGGTCTTGCAGTTCCAGGCGAATCGGCATGCCGAATTGGTCGACGCGTGTGGTGTTGCCGTAGAAGTTCGTGGCGTTGATGTTCACTTCCACGAAGTCGAAGGTCACGTTGATGTTCGGATCGCTAGGGTTGTCGATGTTCGGACCGGTGTAGCCGTATACCGGATTGCCGACCGCCTGGATGTACATCGGGCTGGCGACGCTCAGGTAGATGCGCGCGGAAAGGATCTGCGGCACGGTGAACGATTTGCACTGCGAAAACGGGATCGAATAATCGGCGTAGCTCTGGCCGTTCTTGCTCAATGCGCCGTTGTCGCCTGGCGCCATGGGAATGAGGTCGCCCGCGCAATCGACGTGCACGAAGGTGCCTGGGTGCGCCGGATCCTGGCCGACCATGGTCCAGTAGATCTGGCTGTCCGCATACGTGCCGTTGGTGCCGTTGACCAGGTTGAAGGTGGTGCCTGCCGTTGGAAATACCGGGCCTGATGGCGAAGGTGTAGGCGTCGGCGTTGGAGTGGGTGTCGGCGCTGCATACGTCAACGTCTGTGAGGGCGTGTTCACCGCCGATCCGTCGCTCTGGCCAATCGTGAACCAGTAACTCACCTGTTCGCCATTGGTGAGGCCGGACACCTGGTAACTGTTATCGGTGCCGCTGTTGCTCATACGGACATTGAGCTGGCTGCCGCCGGCAGGGGTGTAATGGAGATCGGCCCACGTGCCACCGTCGGCATAGAACTGCTCCACCCCACCCGGCTCGGCGGTGGCGCCGTAACTCGCCGAAGGTGTGGGAGTTGGTGTCGGCGTGGGAGTAGGAGTGGGCGTCGGTGTGGGAGTTGGTGTCGGCGTGGGAGTAGGAGTGGGCGTCGGTGTAGGCGCTGGCGAGCTGCCGCAACTACCCTGCGACGTCCACGGCTGGCCGCTGCCGGCACCACCATTGTTGGTGGCCGGGTCATTGCCTTGCGTCCACCAGTTGGCGACGTAATTGACGCCGCTCTCGCTTGCGACTTGGCCTTGTGTATACACGGCCGAGGCGCTCCAGGCGGCCGCACAGGTTGTCTGTGCATGCACCGACTGTATCGGCATGGCCGTCAGCGCGGTCGTGGAGAGCGCAGCGCAGATCGTACTGCCCAGCGAACTCAGTGCCAGCGTGGGCCACGCCGTCGATTCATTGCTCTTTTGCATGACTGTCTCCTTTGCTAGGGGTGAAATCACTGCCAAACAATTGGGAATGGGCGATTTCACGGCACGCTTTGATGCAGCCGTGTGGGGACAGTCGCCGTTGGGAGTTTCTGGTTGTTGTGTGGCGCTACGAGTCAAAAGTACAAGCGCTGTCAAATGAAAATACAAGCGCTGTCATTTTTCCGTGATGGCGATCTCGCCGCTCGTGGGTTATCGCCAGAGTGATGACGAAAATCGCCCGTTCGAAGTTCACGTCAAGGCCGTTTCAGAGCGAGTCGTCATTCCGGCTAAGGCCCACTGCTGTCGGGGGAAGTTTCGTAGCACCTCACCGTTATTCCGGCGAAGGCCGGAATCCATGCTTCGTGCTGGCGATGGATTCCGGCCTTCGCCGGAATGACGATAAGGCAAGATTGAAAACTATGGTGAGAACAAGTTCATCGCTGCATTCCTTTGCAAAAAAGTGCCTATAAAACGGCAGTTTTATGAGCCTCAGTCGTGTAGGTTGGTTTAGCGCAGCGTAACCCAACATGTTCGAAACGATTTGTTGGGTTACGCTGCGCTAACCCAACCTACTTCACCCCACGCACCGGCAAGATGGCCCATGCACTCAATGCAACAAACATGGCCGCCACCACAAACAGCGCTGTATAGCTGCCGCCGCTCACCAGCAAAATCCCAGGAGCAACCGCTGGCATCAGCGACTGCGGCATGACGTTGGCAATGTTGAAGATGCCAAGGTTCCGGGCGGCATGGGTCTCACGTTGCGGCAACACGTCCGTCACCAGTGCAAGATCGGTGGCCAGATACACCCCCTGCGCGATGCCGCCAATCGCCATGCCCGCGAGAAACCAGCGAAACGAAGCAGCAAAGGCGATGATCAACAAGGCCAACGCATAAACCGCCGCGGCACCGGAGACGAAGACCTTGCGCCGCCCCACGGCATCGGACAAGCCACCGCCCAAGGCACTGAAGATCGCCACCATGCAGAACTGCACCAGGGTGGCCAGGAATATCCGGCGTGGTACGTCGGTGGGCGCACAGCCCAATTGGTGGATCAGATAGAGCCCTTGATAGGTCATCAGCACCGCAATACCGGCGTAGAGCAGGAAACGGCTGCTCCACGCCCACGCGAAATCGGGGAAGCGCAGCGGATTGATCCAGTAGCTGCCGAGGAATTCGCGCCACCCGTAAGGCAGTCGCTGAGTCGCAGCCAATCGGTGATCGGGCAGCATCCAGACCAGGATGAGTGCGCTGGCCAAGGCAATAACGGCCGACACCAGGAACATGGCGAGCGTGGAATCCGCGAGAGCCTGCATCAGGAAGGTGCCGCCGATCATGCCCAACGGCAGGCTGATGCCCACGATGCCTGACACCGTGCCGCGTTGCGTCGCCGGAACCTGATCGGCAAAGATCGCCGCCAATGCAGCCAGTTCCGCGTTGTAGGCAAGTTGCGTGATGCACCAGCCCAGCAGGAGTTGCGGAATCGACACCGCCGTCGCAATCACCGCCAGCCCCACCGCCCCGCCCAGGGCACCAGCGATCAGCCAAGGCCGGCGCATGCCGAAACGCGACGTCGTGCGATCCGACAGGCGGCCGAAGAACGGATTGCCGAACAATGCCATCAGCGCGCCCACGCCCACCACCAGCGACAGGCTGCCGGTTGCATGCGCGGGCGCGAGTTCGTGCACGCGCATCGTCAAACCCGTCAGGATCGGCGGAAGCAACGCCATCCATAGGCCCGTATAGGCCATGCCGTAGATCACGATGAACAGCCAGCCGACCTGGCGCGCGTGCCGGGTTGTATCAGCGGTCGCCGTGCCCTGCGGCAGCCCGCGCATCGCAGTTTCGGCTGTGTCGTCGATCACCGCTTCCGCCCCTCCGTGAATCCGCCTGCCAGGCTCATGGCGAACCCGACGACGGTGGAGAGCGAATCCTACGGCTTTTTGAGTTCAATCGTGGATGCGCGTAGTTGCATCTGATACGGCACGCGCGCTTGCACGCGCATGGCTGGGTCGCGGATCGACTGCAAGACGCTTTCGGCAGCCAGGCAGGCGATCTCGCGGCAAGGCTGGCGCACCGTCGTCAAGCCAGGCGAGATCAACTGCGACACCGGCGTGTCGTCGAAGCCGCATACCGACAGGTCATGGGGGATGGCCAACCCGCGTTCGTAAGCTTCGCGTATCGCGCCGCAAGCCATGTCGTCGTTCGCCCCGAAGATCGCCGTGGGCGGACGCCGCCGCTTGAGCAGCGTTCGGGCGGCAGCCATACCCGAAGCGAACGTGAAGTCCCCTTCCACCACCAACGATTCGTCGTACGCGATACCGGCCCTGCGCAATGCATCGCGATAGCCGTTGAGCCGCCAAGTGTGCGCGCCGTGCCCCTTCAATCCGGCGATGTGGGCAATCCGCCGGTGCCCGAGCGAAATCAGGTGTTCGACGATGTCTGCCGCCGCCTTGCGCTCGTCGAAGCCGATATCGATACGTGATTGGCGCAACTTCGAGGAGATCGTCGAATAACGTATGTCCAGCTCGTCAAGGCGTTGCAGCAGCTTGGCGTTGTTCGCATGCGGCGGCACCAGTACCAGGGCATCCGGGCGATGCGTCGCCACGAAGCCGTCGATCTGCGCGGCCAGGTCGTCCACCGCATCGAAGGGATGCAGCACCGCGTTATAGGGCGTGCCCTTGCATGCCTGCAGCACACCCACGATCAGTTCCATGATGTAGCTGGAGTTGGCCGTCGGGTTGTCGTAGAGCAGCGCGACCAGATACGAGCGGTTTCCCGCCAGGCCACGCGCCGCCGGGTTGGGTACGTAATTGAGGGCGCGAATCGAGGCTTCGATCCGCGTGCGCAGCTTGGCGCGCACGCTCGTATGGCCGTTGAGTACGCGGGACACCGTTTTGGTGGACACGCCGGCATGCGCAGCAACATCTTCGATTCTTGCAGGCATGTATCCGCCCCACGGTGTATGGCTTGCAGCGACTCATGCTACCCCAAACGCAAGGCGCGCCACCATCCGGATTTCACTCTTTCTTGATCAAAATACCAGCGCTGGTATTTTCGTATTGACAGCGCTTGTACATTTTTACTAGCGTGCGTGGCGGGCAAAAGTCCGCATGCTGCGACGCGCAACGCGTGGGGAATATGGGGGCGTCTCTCATGAGGCGCCGCAATGCGCTCTGCGGCACTTTCACCGCCTCGCTCCCGGGGATCGATTAAGGCACGCGACGGCGGGTGTTCACTGAACTGGGGAGAGATTCAGTAATGAAGAAGCAATCCATGCATTCGCATGCGCGCAGCACCAGCCAGCCGTGCCGACTTTCCTTCGCCATCGCGATAACCCTGTTCGCTGCAGGGCAACTGCATGCGCAGACCGGACAGCCTGCGCCGCCATCGAATGATCAAAACGCATCTGCGACGCAGCAGAACACGAAAACCAGCGACAAGAAAAAAGACACCGCCACGAAGACGGACGAGAAGGAGGCGAAACTGCTCAGCGGCCTCACCGTCAATGGCTTCTCGAACAGCTTGAACCAGGCGCAGGAGATCAAGCGCTACGCCGATACCGTGGTCGATGCGATTTCAGCGCAAGACGCCGGCTCCCTGCCCGACACCTCGGTCACCGAAGCCTTGAAGCGCGTGCCGGGCGTAGCGGTCAGTGCCTTCGGTGTCGCGGCCGACCCGGACCATTTCTCCATCCAGGGCTCAGACATCAGCCTGCAGGGTCTGCCTTATACCAACACGCTGTTCAACGGCCGCGAGGTGTTCACCGCCGGCGGCGGCCATGGGTTGGACTTCTTCACCGTGTCGCCGGAATTGATCGGTTCGGTGGTAGTAAGCAAGAACCAGACGGCCGACATGATCGAAGGCGGCATCGCCGGTTCGATCGATTTGAATACGCGCAAGCCCTTCGACAGTAAAAAGGATACGCAGGCATCCATCACTCTCGGCAATTACTGGGGCGACCTGGACAAAAAAGGCACGCCGCAGATTGCCGGCTTGTTCAGCCATAACTGGAACACCGAGATCGGTCGCTTTGGTGTGCTGTTCAACGTGGCCTACGACCGCATCGACCAGCAAGACAATGCGATCTCGCTGGTCGATTTCCAGCGGCGCTGCGATGGCTGTTCGCTTCCCAACGGTAGAACCGACAGTTATCCCGGTTTGGCGCCGGGCCAATACGCCTATGTACCGGTGGGTGCCGACCTGCGCGTGCAGGACGAAACCAGCACACGCTTCGGCCATGTGCTTTCCACGCAATGGGAAAGCCCGGACAAGGCGTGGCAAGCCACCTTGGAATGGGATCGCGCGTCGGACACGGAAACCACCTACGAGCACACCTTGCAAGCGTCGACGGATGGCTGCGCCTTTGGCCAATCGCTGGCCGGTTGCGCCGTTCCGGTGGCCGGTGCGACGCCCATCTACGACGGCAACGGCGTGTTCCAGTCAGGCATCATCGGCGGTGCGCCGGGCTCATCGAGCTTCCTGCCCATCACTTACGGCGGCGTGCAGACACAGCTCGACAGCACCGCATACAGGAATCGCTACGTCACCAACGATTACAGCTTCAACCTGAAGTGGAACGTCAACGACCGGTTGCACCTGAGCGCCGACGTGCAGGACACGAATTCCACGTTCAACAATTTCTATTACTACATCCGCCAGCTGACACAGGCCAACTGGAATATCGCCCTGCATGGCAACAACGTGCCCAGCGTCAGCCTGCTTTCGCCGGATCCGAATGAAACGGCGGCACAGTATTACACCAACCCCAACAACTACTACTGGGCGGCGGCGCAGGACCACTTTGCGAACTCCTGGGGCAATCAGCGCACCTTGCGCCTGGACGGCACCTTCGACGTGGACGAGAGTTTCCTGGACAACCTCCAGTTCGGCGTCCGCCACTCCGACCAGCATGAAGTGGTGCAAAACTCGACCTACAACTACTCGGCCATCAGCTCGCCTTACGGGCAGAACGCGGTAACCGTTGCCGACACTCCCGGGGTCACGTCCCTGTACAACCTCAATCTGCAGGGTTTCAGCAACGGCAATTTCGGCGGCATTGTCGCGCCCTACTTCAACCTCAATCCGCTCACGCAGTTCCACCAGGCCGCCGGCATCATCCAGCAGATCAACAAGCAGGCCATGGCCTTGAACCCGCCTGGCAGCGTCGGCCCGTACTACACCCTCTACGAGCGCACCCAGTACGTTAACGGCGATGTGTTTGTACCAGGCACGTTTTATCTGCCACAGGAGGTCGACTCCAACCAGGAGAAGACCAATGCCGCCTACGTGCGCCTGAATTTCGGCAACGACAACACCGACTTCCTCAGCGGCCTGCAGATCAGCGGCAACGTGGGGCTGCGTTACGTGCACACGCAGGATGATGCGGAAGGCTATCTGGTGCTTCCGAACCAGTCGGCGGTTCTCAACGGCGTCAGCATCGCGCAGTACTGCCTGAATCAAACGAAAGGCGGCGCCACGCCATCACCGGGCACGTTCTGCGCGCTGACGCCGGCGCAGCAACAGCAGTACATCACCTTCGCCAATGGCCAGTACACCCCGATCACTGCCCGTAACTCCTACAGCAATTGGCTTCCCAGCTTCAACCTGTCCATTGGCTGGGCCAACGATCTGATCACCCGTTTCGCGTTCTCCGAGTCGGTGTATCGACCGACGCTCAACCAGTTGCAGGCAGGGCAATCGGTCAGTGGGCTGCTGCCGTACGGCACCAATGGCAGCACCGTGCCGACCGTGGGCAATGGCTACAGTGGCACCAATCCGTACCTCATGCCCATCAAGGCGCACAACTTCGACATTACCCAGGAATGGTATTTCGGCCATGCCGGCTCGATATCCGGCACGTTGTTCTACAAGCAGTTGAACAACACCATCCAGACCATCACCAGCGTGGTCGACACCACCGTGACGAACAACGGCGTGAGCTATCCGGAGCAGTACACCATCGGCCTGGCCAACTTGAACAAGGGTGGCAGCGTGCGCGGCGCGGAAATGGCGTATCAGCAGAAATACGATTTCCTGCCCGGCTGGCTATCCGGTTTCGGCACGCAGATGAACTACACCTACATCAAGCCCTACAACTTGAGTTACGGTTCGGCCAGCTTCTGCCCCAGTGGCTATGCGCCGGCCACGCAGTGCGTCAACCAACTCAAGCTGCCGCCGTACGAGCTATCCCGCAATACCTACAACTTCACCCTGTATTACGAAAAAGGCCCGCTTTCCACGCGCCTCGCCTACAACTGGCGCTCGAAGTACCTGATTACGGGCAACGAGGCGGATTATCCGTTCCTGCCAGTGATGGCAGACTCGCAGGGCCAGCTGGACGCCTCGGTGATCTATGCGCTCACCGATCACGTGAAGCTATCGCTGCAGGTGGCCAATCTCTTGAACTCGACGTTCAAGACCAGGGAAATCATCAATACCGACGGATTGAGTGTGCCGAAGGGGTTCTTCCGCGACGATACGCGTTACAACCTGAGCGTGCGTGCGGATTTTTGATGAACTCCCTGTCCCCTCCCCTGCTTGCAGGGGAGGGTTAGCGCTGAGGCATCTCCATGTTTTTGTCCCTCTGCGGAAAAAAATTGACATCTACTTTGAATGCTGTTTCAGAGCGAGTCGTCATTCCGGCGAAGGTGGAATCCATGCTTCGCACTGGCCATGGATTCCGGCCTTCGCCGGAATGACGTCAAGGTAATCTGAAAGATCACCGTTAACTTGGGTAGCGTTTTGATTTTGTTGGAAACAAGAAAATCAAAACGTGGGGATATCTCAGGGGTTAGAGTCAGGCGCGAGGGACTAGACGTTATCGCAAGGCATATGACGGCATGACGGATGATTGAATTCGCAGCAACCCGCGCTGGCGGGGCACGACACGGTTGGCTGGTCTGGATCACCGCGTGTTTAACGCTTGCCATATCCGCAACGCCGCCCGCTTGCGCGGAAGCGACGGCATCGCCGATGGCGAACACGAATACCGTGATAGCCCCCACTGCAACCATCGCACGCACAGGCTGCAACGCCATCGCATCCCGCGTCGACGCAGTACCGGGAAACACAGCATTGTTATTGCGCAGCTACGACAGCCTGCGCGGACAAGGCGCGCCCGACCTTCCGCCCTTGCATTCGGCCGCCTTCACCTACGACAACGCGCTCGCCGTCATCGCCCTGCTTGCATGCGGCAAGCCGCTACAAGCCGAGCGCATCGGTGAAGCCTTGCGGCTTGCGGCGATGAACGACACACGCCTGCGTGACACCTACCGCGCAGGCGTCATCAAGGGCAGCAAACCCTTGCCGAACGGCTGGTGGGACGCAGAGCGCAAACGATGGGTGGATGCTGCGCACGATTATTCCGGTGCATACCAGGACGGCACATCGTGCGGCAACGTTGCCTGGGCCGCACTGGCGCTGTTGGCATTGCACGACGCCACCGGCCAGACGCGCTGGCGCGATGCCGCGCTGCATCTCGCCGAATGGGTGGTGGCCAACGCAGAGGACGCGCGCGGCGCAGGTGGCTTCGATGGCGGTATCGAAGCCTATCTGCTCGTGCCCAAGAAGGCATGGTGGAAATCGACCGAGCACAATATCGACCTCGCCGCGTTGTTCGCTTGGCTGGCCCGCACCGACGCGCCGGGTGGCTGGGCCACGCAAGCCAGGCACGCACGCGATTTCGTCGCCGCCCAATGGGATGCAAGCAGCGGCCATTTCTGGATGGGCACCACCGCCGACGGCGCCACGTCACTGCGCACGCCATCCGCCCTCGACGTGCAACTCTGGGCACAACTCCTGCCGAATGCACCGCACGAGTGGCAGCGGGCGCTGAGCTGGATCGAACGCACGAATGCCGTCAAAGGTGGTTTTAATTTCACCGATCCACCGGATGGCCTTTGGACGGAAGGTACCGGGCAGGCAGCATTGGTCTATCGCTGGCTTGGCCGGGATACCGAAGCTGACACGTTGCTGGTGTCGATCGCACAGCAGGCTTCGCCCGGCGGGTTTCTCTACGCCACGCGGGAGCCGCGCATCACGGCGATTTATTCCTACTACTACCGCCAGCCGCATCTCGCCGCGACGGCATGGGCCGTGTTGGCAGCCTTGGATCGCAATCCGTATCTGCCTGCCGGTCGGCGGCATTGAGCACGCGCCTGCCCAGATTTCGCACTGGTGTCGAGGGTGGCATAACGTGCCACCCTCGCACGAACGCTCTCCAAGTGCACGTTAGGCCAATACCATTATTTTTGATCGGCCCCGAGCTTGGTGCTCAATCCGCCCTTGAACGGCGAAGGATCACTAGTGACGAGGCAGTTGTAATCCTTGTCACTGTTAAGAACCAATACCGACGACTTCGCCGCCTTGAAGTCGAGCCCGATAGAGAACAACACGTAGTCATCAGGCAAAGCGGTAGGACGGAATGCGCCGAACGCGTACTGACCTGCAAGACCGAGCGCTGACAGCGGTATCGTTAGCACAACCGGTTTCGTAGCATGCGGAGATGGCAACGTTGATGATGCGCTCATCATCAGCGACTTTGCATCGATTGAATAGCTCGTCGAAACAGTAATGCCAAAGTACCGGGAGTCAGGTGCTGAAACCTGCTTGCGGCAGGCGGCAGTATCTTCAGGTTTTGTGTCGGGCTGACCCGTCTGTAACGTCGCGAACACGTGTGTCAGCTGGACCTTTGCCGTTCCAGTCACAGGGGCCGCCGAAGCAGCTTCCCCATAGGATGCGGCGATCAACGACAACGCGCAGCACGCCAGCAAATAACCCAAACGATCAGTTTTAAAGTGCATATTGGCTATCTCCTCGTTGAAGGGATACAACTAATGGCCTTTACTTCGATGACCTGCTCGTCGTCAAAGCACGGCACGCCCTCGGACTCATTCGTCCTGCAGACCCTCGCCGAACCCTAGGGGCACTCAACCAACGCGACTCACGAAAAAGCCAAACAGCCGTGCCGGCAACAAAACCAGTGCGCAAGACTCGGCGGCAATCGAACTGTCGTCCGATCGCTAGCAGAAAACACGATGAAACACGCCAGCGCGAAGCCAGAGAGATAAACCGACCAGTGCAAACACCCAAGGACGCCGGAAAACCCGGCGACCATTTCTTGACGCAGCAAATAGACCAGTCCTGGCCGACTTAAATAATTCCCTGAATTCCCCGTTAGCGAGATGAAGCTATCACGCAACTGTGTGCAAATGGTGTGAAGATACGAAGATCCATGCTAATCAGGCTGAGGTAAGCCAACCACGGCAATGTTAGATGATGACTGGGTCTTACGGCCTTTGCGAAGAAAAGGCTTTTCGACGAAATGGTAAGAAAGATACCCAGCAACCAGTGCAAGAACGACAGATATCGCCATTCCAAGCCAGAACCGGTGCGTGATCTTGTTAATAACGATTTGCTGGATAGGAAATGCGTAAATATATATGCCGTACGAAATATCGAATTTTCCGTTGATCAGTTTCTCGCTGAACGACTCTCCGATAATCGCAACAACGATGGCAATGCCAAACGTTCCGAGCACACTATATTCGAGCGCGCTTGGCATGATGAACATGCAGGCAACCCCAAACGTCAACAGCATCCACCTGTTTGGATACCAGGTCTCTTTCGTGACGGATAACAAAGCCCCACCGCTGAAACATATGCCGAACATGCACAGGTAATTCAGCGGGACTCCGTAAAACGCAAACCCGGTGCCGGTGTGCACAAGCAATGCCGTTCCAAGAACCGCCCCGACAAAGAGGGCGAGAACGACCTTCCAGGATTGTGAGAAAGACAGCGCAACACCGATGGCAATGTAACAGACGCACTCAATGGGCAGCGTCCAGAGGCTTCCATTCATCGCGTTGGGATAAATGTAGTTTGCAAAAACCCCCGGAATCGCCTGACCTAAAAACAGCGAATACTTCAGGAACGTTACCCATGCCACGTGAGATGTGACGTAGTCCCACTTGGACCCGCTCGTGTAGACAGCACCCAGAACATAGGTCATCAAGAACGAGCACACCACCATGGCAGGCAATAGTCGCCTTAACCGACGTTTGCTGAATTCGACAAAATTGCCTGATCGTTTGAAGCTGGCTGGCATGAAGTAGCCGGAGATTGAAAAGAAGATGGCGACTGCGACGAAGCCATAGCTATCCCAAAAGGGATAAACCGGCTCCACGGATCCGTGCAGGGCAAATTGATGGCTGTATAGCACGAGCAGCGCAGCAAAGTGCCGCATCAGGTCGAAGCAATTTCCACGATCATTTTCACCGATCATCTTCATTTGATCTTCTTCATTTACGGTTATTGCGGAAGGAAAGATGCCGCTCTCGAAAGCCCATCTGCCGCGCTCTCATTCTTCCCATGGCGTAGCCATCACGAGACGTGATGGCGCTTCTTGCGGAGCGACCAAAGCATCCCCAAACAATAAGCCGCTATGACCGAAAGCCGGACAATCATCTCGGTGACGCTAGACGATGCTCCTTTTAAGACGGCATCGTCCCAATCCGGTGTCATGGTCAACAATCCCCAAAGCAGAAATAGCCATAAGGCAATCTTGGCCAACACGCTCCCCCACTGCCTCTTGAAACTCAAGCCTGATGCAGCACTCAAAAACAAGATGACAAAGAACGCGCGCAGGTACGGCGGCATCAAGTCAAATCCAAGTATCGGTATGCAAATGGCAGGTGCCGCAAGGATTAGCAGAAGAACGAGGACTCGCTGGGAGTAAGACATGATTATTGGCCAGAGCATCTGATCATAATTCCTGAAGCCACACATTCATCCCCTTGTAAACCGGTATCACGCGCGTAGCGCTTAGGCTGGGATGAAATCCCAGCATGCTGGTGGGTTCCTGATGCTGGGATTTCATCCCAGCCTACGCGTATGCAGAGCGTGGACGCCGTACGCAGATGGGCCACTAGCATCAAGAAACAGCACTCTTTGCCTCCAACCTCCAAGGCATCCGGAGATTGAGTAGTCGCTTGCGTACCCAAACGGACAGTGGCGCTTCGATGCAACGAAACATCAGCCAGGCGCAGATGACGGCGACAATTGGGCGCGTTACGAAGAGTGCAACCTCGAGTGTCTTATGGCTCAAAGGCATGTCTGCAGCGATGCGTTGCAGAATTTCGAAGACGTAGACATGAACCAGATAAAGTGAATAGGAGATGTTCCCCATCCACACGGACCACTTTGGCACTTTGATCGCATCCGCCTTGGCCAGCGGCACCATGCTGACGAACAGAATGGCCAGTGGCGCTCCCCATCCGTGTGGACCAAAGAAATTCACCATCCCTATCCGCCTCCAGGTCACCAAAAGTAAAACCAGAAGCAACGATGCAACGGCATAGACCACGCCAGCCTGCTTGATCCTGATGCGGGAGCCATAGAGCCAACCCGCGGCCATCCCAACAACAAAGTCCCAAACGATGGGATTGATGGCGAGATTGGCATACCGGGACCATGCCACCAGGGGTTGAGCGGCCACATTGAGGTTGTAGCCACCACGGCTAATGGGTATGACCAACAAGGTCAAGGCAAACCATGCGATCAAGGCCATATAGCGTCGACGACCCAAAAACATGGATGCCGCGAACACCAGGTAGAAATACCACTCAAAGCACAGTGTCCAGGCAACACCCACAGCCATCTGAAAGTAGATGCCCGACGCACCCGGATTGTGCGGAATGAAAGCGAGCCCTTCCAGATAGGAAAGCGCGACAGAAGCGTCGCGAAAACCTGCAAATCCATGCTCCACCACCAGTGCGATGGGTGCCATGACAGCAAACAGTGGCCAGATCCTCGCAAACCGCTTGGCCAGGAACTTCCACAGGTAAGTTTTGGTTCCGTCAAAGTCTCGGGTGGTCCACACCATCAGAAAGCCGCTGATGATGAAGAACAGGTCCACGCCCATCGCCATGGGCAACAGCACATGGTCAGCAACTGCCCTCCCCAGCCCAGTGTCCATGAGAACACTGCGGCTGTGGACCGTGACGACCATGAACGCTGCGAGCCCTCTCAGCGCCTGAACCCATTCGAGCTTGTTCTTTTGCGTGTCCATCAAGGTGAGTGCTTCATGGCGCGCTTTTGGTTAAGTTCAACCGCCCGCCTACTCCACGGCCGCCTGCCCCTGATTGCCGAGATGAGCGCCAAATCTTGTCTTGATTTGCTCAGCGCTCAGATGCTCCAACCCCATGACGGCCTTGAGCCTGGCCTGGATGCTCACGCGCTCCGGAATGGTTCCATAAGGAAGGTCAAACGCTGCGGGACAGATCGCTACGGAACCATTCGGTGGGGCAACACCGAGTGCACCGATGCCAATCACCTGTTTCGGGCCGACTGCGGAAAACAGCGCGTAGGCTGGGATGAAATCCCAGCTTTTTTGGCCGCTAATGCTGGGATTGCACCCCAGCCTACGCGTATGCAGAGCGGGGACACCGAAAGTTAGACTTGATTATCAGGCTTGCTCAAACGCCCTTTTACTTCGAGTTTCCGTTTTGCGGGATCAAGGTGGCATGTACATCGGATGACTTCAAAGCCAGGTGGCGCTCATGCTCGAAGTCGCTGGTAGTAACAATCTCACCAGTCACCTCCAGAGCTCCCATCTCTTTGTCCGTCGTAACAAGAAACAGGTGATTGAGTGCATCCTTGTCCAGCGCTGCGGCTCCTATCGAAATTCCGCCAGTTACCTGCGTATTCCATGAGGGCTGATTGTCTATCTCAATGTGCCAACCAAGAGGCACGCGCTTCATCGATGAAACATAGGCGGCCTTTATCTTGATATCAAAGCCGACGATACGTTCTCCCGGCATCACTTTCACCGCATCAAAGGTGAGCACGTAGTTTTCTGCATGGGCCTGCCCGATCGCTCCAAGTAACAAAGCGAGCGCAAACGGGACTGATCTGCTTAACGATCTCATTGGGTTTTACCTGCATCAGGGCACAGTGACGGTTACATTATTCAAGCGACCAGCCTTCGTGCTACCCGCTAGGGCTCTGAAGGCAGCGGGTGTCAAATCAATGATATCCATCGAGTCCGGTCTTAATGGATGTATCGGCCGGCCGTTACCGTCACGTGCGAACGGCCCTCTGTCATTCACCGTTACGCATACGGTCACTTGCTTTCCACCAGGCTGGGTATACGTCACCGCAACCATCGTTCCAAGCGGAACCTTATCACCTGTCATGGCTGCCGCCATGACAGTTCCATCAAAAAGTCCCCCGCTAGCGGTCTTATAGCCATTTAAGCTGTAGTAGGTCGCTTGTCCGGTATAGGTGGTATCAAGGCCCCAAAAATCGATAAGGGAGACAGGGTTGCCGTCTGCATAGATATACGTGTTGATCCCACCCGCCAATCCAGCGGGATCACTCTCAAGATACCGCCCCACCCAATCGAAGTAATCCCGATACCCGTTGTTCCATAGCGACAATTCCGCATCGAAATACTGCCCAGGAAATCCGATGTTCAGAGGCACCACATTGTTGGTGCCCACCTCTCGCGTAAACGGAAGATTAAATACGCGCCAAATGACTGTCTGGTTCGCGTCGGTCATCGCCTCAGGGCGCCCCACCTGGTCCAGATGGATGTCTTGCACCTGCCCGCCATGGATGCGGCCGATCAGACGGCCATTGAGCCACAGGTAGTCCACCCACATGCCGTTATCGTTTTCAGCGATCAGATGGTTGCTTTCATCCGGCGCAAAATACGTCGTGGCGCTGCCAACCGTCTTCATCAACCGCTGCCCTTGTGGGTCGATGTAATACGTATTGCCGAACGCCGTGGTCATGCGGTTGAAGGGATCGAACTGCCATCGGCTGATCCCGTTGGCAGCGCTGCTGTTACCCAGTGCATCGTAAGCGAAAGTGGTTTGGCTGGCCTTGATCATCCGGTTGCTGCCACTTTCGTAGAAGATATTCATGCTGTTGCCGTTGACCGTCTGCGCGATGCGGTTGCCATCGGCGTCGTATTGATAGGTCTCGTTCTCAGCACTGCCTGTTTCCGACACCAGGCGTGACTGTTCGTCATAGGCAAAATTCTGGGTCAAGATGGGCGAGATAAAATCCTGCTTCTTGCTGATGCGATCGGCGTTGTCGTAGTAAACGCCGTAAGTCAGCACCGCAGGCACGTTGGCACCGGTGAACCGGCCATCGGTGTCGTAAAACAACGTCGTGGTCAGGCCATTGCTGCCCACCCAGCTCGCCATCGCCTTGTCTTGGGGCTGATAGGTGATCTGGCTGGCTTCGGTCTTCCCTGTGCCTGCAACATTCAAACTGACGGAAGACACCACGCCATTGGTGTAGTTGTAGAGCGCTTGATTCCCATCCGGATACACCAGCGCCGTGACGTCCCCTGTCGCGTTGTAAGCGTAGCTCAACGAGTAGCTCACACCTCCGACAAAGAAGGAGCGGCCGGTGACCCAGCCCTCTGGGGTATAGCTGTAACCCACGTGGCCACTGGCATCGGCAGCGTTGCACAGGCGACCAAGCCCATTAGCGCAACTGTCGTAGGTGAAGGTTTGGGACTGCCCGCCTGCACTGATGCTGGTGACGCGGCCAATGGCATCGTAGGCATACATGGTCTGCACACCGTTCGCGCGCGTCATGCTGGTGCGACGGCCATTGCCATCGTAGCTATAGCTTGTCATGCCGGTGTCGGGACTGGTCTGCTGCCAAAGCTGCCCCAAGCCGTCATAGACGTAGCCGGTGACAAGACCACGCGGATCGGTGACACGCGTGAGTTGATCCCCTGCGTCATGGAGGTAGCTAGTGGTGGCGCTCGCCTGAGCCGTACTGCCGATCGACGAACTGGCACCGCCGCTCTCCGTGGTCTGGGTGACGCGATTCAATGCATCGTATTGATGGCTGGTCACATGACCGGCTGCATTGGTAACGGACAGCACATTGCCGTTGCCGTCGTAAGCGTAGGTCAGCGATTGGCCGTGCTGACCCAGACGTTGATACACCCTGCCCAGCCCGTCGTAATTGACCGTGTCGATCAGGGTGGCCGTACCGCCACGCGCGATCGCATGTTTAATGACATCACCGTTCACGTCATAGAGGAAGCCTTCGGAGGAGGCGCCATCCTTGTCATTGTGGTTGATAGACGTCACCTGCATGACCTGGTTTCGATTCCAGGTGGTGACTTGGCCGTCTGGACCGGATTCGACGGCCAACAAACCGAAGCCATCGTAGCCATATGACCAGGTGGCGCTTCCGCCATTGGGATGCGTCGTTTTGGTCGACACTCGTCCACGCGCATCGTAGGTGTAATTCACCGTGTCGCCGTTAGGGCCGGTAATGCTGCCGGGTTGGCCCAACCCGTTATAGCCACCATAGGAAATGGTCTGGCCCAGGCCATTGGTCATCGAAGTGAGATTGCCCAGGCCATCGTAGCGATAAGTATCGGTGTCGCTGCCATTGGGCGACGGCTTGGTCATCGTCATGGTTTGTACCAAGCCGTTGCCATACAACGCGTATTGATAGCTGGTGGTCAGCGTCTGCCCTGCGATGCCATTCGCGGCAAGATTGGTTACGCTGATCGAAGCGATGCGATTCTGGGCGTTGTACGCATACGCGGTCTTGCGGACACCTTCCACCGTCACACTCAGCAACCGATTCAACGTGGCATTGGGATCCCACACATAGTCAGTCTTGCGCGCCAGCGACGTGCCGGCCGCTTCGGTTTCGGTCTGGAGCTGGCCGTTGGCGGCGTAATTGTAGGTGTGAACGTTGCCGTTGTTGTCGACCGTCTGAGAGAGGTTGCCGTTGCCATCGTAGATTCGGGTGTTGGCGGTGGGGCCGCACGTGCTGGTGGCGCCGTCGCTGATGGAGCTCAGCAACCCGTTCACGCCGGCATAGGTGTTGGTGGTGACGTGCCCCAGCGGGTTGGTCACCGTGGCTACCAGATTGCCCGAACCATCTTTGCTGTAGGCGATCGTATTTTTGCCACTGCCATCCGCGTAATACGTGCTGGTAACCCATCCCCAATAGGGACCGAAAATAGGGTTGCCGTTGTTGACGCTCAGAACCGTCGTGTCGTAGGTCGTGTAGGCATACGGCGTGCCGTTATAGTCCACCTCGCCCAAGATGCCACCCGACGTTCCCTTGAAGGAAATCGTGGTAGCAGGGCTGCCGGGGAAACTGATCGAACTGACGACGTCGTTTAGCGTGTAACTGCCTGGAGATTCGTTGCCCACGTAGGTATAGGCATTGTTAGCCGGATCGGTGACGGTAACGGTGGGCGCGCCGCCGCTTGCCGAGGGCACGTAGGTAAAGCGAATCGACTGGCCATTGGTATGCGTCACCGATGCCAACTGCCCGCCGCTATAGGTGAAGGTCCAACCGATACCGGACGCATCCACGATGGACTGGATGACCCCCGACGACGAATACACCTGGGTGCTGCCGTCGTCATCCCGCAAGGTGTAATTGCCGCTGGACGGATCGCGTGTCAGCACCTGCACGCCATTGCCCATGATCGGGTAGGACGTGTCGTTCGCGCCACCGCTGAAGACCACCGCCGAACCATCCGGGCGATGCAAGGTGCGCTTGCTGCAATTGGTGACTGCGCTGCCTTGCGCCAAGCCATCGTAATAGCAGGTGGTATCCAGCATGTAATCGAAGTTGCTGGTCCATGGCGCCACGTTGCCGCTGTTGTGAGACAACACGAACTTCAAACCCATCTCGCCGGGCAGTTCGAATAGCGGAAATGTCTCGACCTTGCTGCCACTGCTGAGCAGCACGGGATCTGCTTTTTTATCCGCGCCACCATTCGGATTCTTTTTGCAATCGGTGCTGGCAGGCGCGCTTTGAGACGAGTACGGACGCTTGGGGGAGAAGGCAAGTCCCTTCGCGATCGGAGGAAGAGAGCCGAACGGATTCTGCGGAGGGTTATAGCTGCTAAGGCCGAGCGCATCCGCTGCAGCAAAGAGGTCCGGCGCCCGATTCCCCGTTACCTGGATCGAAGGCCAGTTAAAAGTGTCGCGCTGAGGTGCTGCCGCCTGCCCGGCTGCCGAGTGCGGTAGCGAAACCATGGCAGCGACGGCCACGAAAAGAAGCTCTCGACGACGTGTAAACCATGGCGCTTTCGGAACCGGCGAATTGACTTCAGCCGCAGCACGTTCGATGCGTGCCACACGCATCATTCCCTGACTTTCCCCCGACACACACTTCCCCTTTTATCCGTTGCGTCAAACCTGCGTAGGTGCGGCTAGTCTGCGGAAAGGTTGTGTTTTGGGAAGTTCAAGTAAGAGCCAAGAGGATGGCCTTTCGAGACAAGTATCGGGTGCTACCCCCACGGCCGCTATTCCGGCGAAAGCCGATGTGCTTTACAACAGCGAAGCTGGTCAATCCATCGCAAGTACGAAGCATGGATTCTGGCCTTCGCCGGAATGACGTCGGAGCAAGACTGTTTTTCACGGCGAGCGCGGTCCTATCGCTTCGCTTCCTCATCAGCGACTTTCAAAAACCCATCCCTGATACGCGTCAACAAACGTTGAAACAACACAAGCTCGTCCGGTGACACATCGGCAAGCGCCTTTTGCAAACGGCTCGCGTTGAGATCCATCGCGCTCGTAAAGATCTCCCTGCCCTTCTTCGTAAGCGTGGCGAGCATGCGGCGGCGGTCTTGTTGATCGCCGACCGATTGCACCAAGCCTTCCTGTTCCAGCGCAAACATCATGGCCGACACGGTGGCGCGTTTGACCTGCAGCGCCGCAATGATTTCCTGATGCGGTACCGCGCGGTCGCCCGCGCCCCACAGCAGTGCCAACGTCTGGAACCGCGCAGGCGAACCGGCGGTGCCCTCCAGCCAACTGTTCAAGACATTCGTGATGTGCTGGGTACCGGACTTCAGCGTGAACACCGTTTCCAGCCGTTGCGCAGCCGACTCCGGAAAACGCCGCAGATAGGCCTCGCGCAGGTATGGGGTCGGGAAGCTCGACGGGTCGTTGGAATCTTGATCTTTCAAGGGGTTACCTCCCACCGGAACGATCCGGCAGCGGACTGTATGGTAAGCGACAAATGCCTTCGCGGACGATTAAGTCAGTAAAAACAGTAGCATAAATAATACTTCGCCTACAAATTGTATGTCGTTTGACTTATTTACTAAGCAAGCGTATTGTTCGCTGCCATACAAATAGCGGCTGACTTGCGATCGGCGCACGCCAGCCCCCGCTTGGAGGAGTTGGTCATGAGCAACACCGAAACACAGGAAGGCGCAAAGCCCCGCGCTCTACCCCGCAAAACCCGGATCGCCGCGGGTGTGATCGCCGCTGTGCTGGTGGTCGTCAGCGGCGTGGCCTACGCTGTCATGTCGGGCCGCGAGGTTTCCACCGACGATGCGTACACCGACGGCCGCGCCATCACGATTGCCCCGCATGTGGCCGGGTACGTTGCCGAACTCAACGTCACCGACAATGAGTTCGTCCACCAGGGCCAGGTGCTGGTCCGCATTCAATGCACGGACTATCTCGCCACGCGTGATCACGCGCAGGGCGCGCTGGAATCGGCCGAAGGGCAACTGGCAGCCGCGCAAACGGACCTGGCACTCGCAAAGATCACTTACCCCGAACGCTTGAGCGCCGCGCAAGCCACGCTCGCCACGGAGCGCGCCAATCTGTTCAAGGCGCAATCCGAGTTCCTGCGCCAGCACGACATTCCCAAAGAAGCCACCACGTCGCATGACATCGACTTCGCCACCGCCAATCGCAACGCGGCCGAAGGCGATGTAGCACAAGCACAGGCGCAAGCGCGCATCGCCCAGCCGGTCAATCTCAACATTGACGACGCGCAGGCACATGTCGAGCAACTGCAGGGCGAAGTGAAGCTTGCCCAAGGCGATCTGGATCAAGCCAAGCTCAATGTCGGCTATTGCGATGTCGTGGCACCGCAAGATGGTTGGGTTACCAAGCGCGGTGTCGAAAAAGGTGACTACATCCAGGTCGGCCAACAACTGTTCGCCATTGTCAGCCCGGAAGTCTGGGTCACGGCCAACTTCAAAGAAACGCAGCTGGCGCACATGCGCCCCGGGCAGCATGTGTCGATGACGATTGATGCGTATCCGAACCTCAAGCTGAAAGGCCACGTCGATAGCATCCAGGAAGGTTCGGGCGGCAAGTTCACCGCATTTCCCGCGGAAAACGCCACCGGCAATTTCGTGAAGATCGTGCAGCGCGTGCCGGTGAAGATCGTGATCGACTCCGGCCTGAATCCGAAGCAGCCGCTGCCGCTCAATCTCTCGGTCGAACCGACGGTAGAACTGCAATGAGCACCGCCTCCGACATCCATGATGTTGCATGGAAGCCGCGCGGCAATCCGTGGCTGATTGCGGTGGTGGTGACGCTGGCCGCATTCATGGAGATTCTCGACACCACCATCGTCAACGTCGCGCTGCCGCACATCGCCGGCAGCCTTTCGAGCAGCCCTGACGATGCCACCTGGACGCTTACCTCGTATCTCGTTGCCAACGGGATTGTGCTGACCATTTCCGGCTGGCTCGGTGCGGTGATCGGCAGGAAGCGCTACTTCCTGATTTGCATCGCCATGTTTACGGTGTGCTCGTTGCTGTGCGGATTGGCGCAGAGCCTGCCGCAACTGATCGTGTTCCGTTTGCTGCAAGGTTTCTTCGGCGGCGGCTTGCAGCCCAACCAGCAAGCGATCGTGGTGGATTCTTTCGAGCCGCAGAAACGCGGTGCGGCGTTCGCCATCACGGCGATTGCCACCGTGGTGGCACCGGTACTCGGCCCGGTGCTCGGCGGCTTCATCACTGATAACGCGTCGTGGCGCTGGATCTTTTTCATCAATATTCCGGTCGGCATTTTCGCTTGCCTCGCCGTGGCAGCGCTGGTGGACGATCCGCCGTGGGCCGTCAAACAGAAGCGTTCCGTGGATTACATCGGCCTGGGGCTGATCACGCTTGGCCTGGGCTGCATGCAAGTGATGATGGATCGCGGTGAGGACGAAGGCTGGTTTCAATCCCCCTTCATCGTGCACATGACGATACTGGCCGTTCTCGGCATTGCCGGTGCCGTGCTGTGGTTGTTGATCGCCAAGAAGCCCGTGGTGAATCTACGGGTCTTCAAGGACCGCAATTTTGCCGTCAGTTGCGGCTTGATCATGGGCATGAGCTTCATCCTTTACGGCGCAGCCGTGCTCATTCCGCAATTTGCGCAGACGACGATCGGTTACACCGCTACGCTGGCCGGGCTCGTGCTGGCACCTGGCGGTGTCGTGATCATCTTGCTGATTCCGCCGGTTGGACGGCTGATGAAAGTGGTGCAACTGCGTTATCTGATTGCCGTGGGTTTTGCAATCATGATGTTGGCATTCTGGTATTCCAACAGGTTGGTACCGTCCATCGATTTTTCGACGCTCACCACGATGCGCGGCCTGCAGACCGCGGGACTGGGCTTCCTGTTCGTACCGATCAGCATCATGGCGTACCACAGCCTGCCCAAGTCGCTTGGTGCGGATGCATCGTCGCTGTTCGTCATGTTCCGCAATGTCTCCGGATCGGTCGGCATCTCGGTCTCGACCGCCATTGTCTCCGAGCGTACGCAGGCCAGCCAGGCGCATCTGTCCACATGGCTGACTCCCTTCAATCAATCGTTCAATGAACTGGTCGCAAAAAACGAAGCGGCACTGCGATCGTTGGGACGCGCTGCAAGCACGTTGCACGAAACAGCTATCGGTTATGCGTTTCAGACCTTGAAACAGCAGGCCGCCATCCTGGCCTACGGCGATACCTTCATGTACTTCGCCGTACTTGCCGCGGCCATGATCCCGCTGGCGATGTTTTTGTCGCCGGTCAAAGACGGCGGTCATGCATCCGCACCCATGCACTAAAGCATTTGGATTGTCGAGGACACACGCCATGAACATCATCAAGCTGCACATTGCGCTCGCTGCCGTACTACTGGCCGGATGCACCGTAGGTCCGAACTTCACGCGCCCCGATGCGAAACTGCCGACCGCATGGTGCGCGGCAGACTGCCAGGCAAAACCAACCGTTCCCAGCCACACGGCGCCCGCGCCGATCAACACGGCCTGGTGGACTTCGTTCGATGATCCGGAACTGGTCAAGCTGGAAGAGCGCGTCGCCGATGCCAACCTGGATCTCAAGGTGGCATCGCTGCGGCTTGCCGAAAGCCGCGCGGAACGTTCGATCACCGCTGCCGACCAATATCCCACCGTCGAAGGCAATGCGAGTGCCGTGCGTCAGCGTGCCAGCGCCAATGGCGTGATGGGCATTGCCGGTGCGCTGACGCAATCGACCAATGCAACGACGGCCGCCAACGGAACGGGCGCGGGTGTCGTGGCCCTTCCCTCCGGTAGCAAAGGCTCGTCGGGCCCGGCGCCTTTCAATCTTTTCCAGGCGGGCTTCGATGCGTCGTGGGAGCTCGATCTGTGGGGCAAGGTGCGCCGTGAAGTGGAAGCCGCCGATGCATCGGTGGATGCACAAGCCGATGCACGCCGTGATCTTCTGATGTCCACCATGGCCGAAGTCGCACGCGACTACATTCAATTGCGCGGCACACAAACTGACTACGCCATCACGCTCGACAATCTCAACGCCGCCAAGGATGCCGAACGCGTCACGCGCGAGCGCATGGCGCATGGCCTCGCCACCGAACTGGATGTGACGGAAGCCGCTTCGCAAGTGTCGGCGGAAAACGCGATCCTGCCCCAGCTCGCACAGCAGGAGGACGAAACCATCAATCGCTTGAGCTTCCTGCTTGGCCAGGCTCCCGGTGCCTTGCGCGCCGAGCTCGAAGAAAGCAGGCCCGTTCCGCCTACGCCGCCGGTCGTGCCCGTAGGCATTCCTTCAGACTTGGCGCGCCGCCGTCCAGACATCCGCGAAGCCGAGGCAAACCTGCATCAGGCCACGGCAGACATCGGCGTTGCGAAGGCGGATTTCTATCCGAGCATCACGTTATCGGCCAGCGGCAGCCTGCAAGCCTTGCAGTTCAGCCAGCTCGGTAACTGGGGCTCGCGCCAGTTTTCCATTGGCCCCTCGATCAACCTGCCCATCTTTGAAGGCGGCCGGCTGAAGGCGACGCTCAATCTGCGCAAGGAACAACAACAAGAAGCGGCCATCAACTACCAACGCGTCGTACTTTCTGCATGGCATGACATCGACAATGCGCTGACCGAGTATTCCTCACAGCAGCAGCGTCACGATCAACTGCAAGCAGAAGTGCAGGACAACCAGCGTGCACTACATTTGGCGCAAGCCCAATACACCGCCGGCACGGGCTCGTTCCTGCAGGTGCTCGATGCGGAACGCCGCCTGCTCGCCGCACAGCAGGACCTTACCGACAACACCACGCAGATCTCCACCACTCTGGTTTCGCTGTACAAGGCACTGGGCGGCGGCTGGGAGTCGACTTATCCCGAAATCGGGTCCGTAGCGGTCACGCAAACACCACGTTCCTAGACCGTCCACAGGAGTGTCGAGTCGTGAACAAATATGTTGACCGTGCGGACAAAAGCGAGGCGTCAACAGGACAAGAAACGTTCGACATGACGGACGTCGACGCGCTCTACAAAATGGCGGAGGTCAGCCGCATCTTGAAGAGCGCAACCTCCACCATCGAGAAACTCGCACACCTGGCCTCGGGAACCAACGATCTGACACTGATGCACTGCCTCGTGCTGGTTCATCTATCGAGGACGGTCAGCTGCAAACAGTTGGATCTGAAATATGCCACCCGCATCGCTTCGCCGTATCTGACGAAGTTGATCGATGAACTCACCATTCGGGGTTTTGTCCGTCGGCATCGGTCGTCAGGGGATCGTAGGCAGATCATTCTGGTGCTTACCGCGCCAGGACGGGAAACTGCGCTGCGTCTGCTGGCGTCCTTGCATGAGCTCACCCATCAGACACAACGCGATGCTATTGAGCAGCTTGGTTTCTCGCTGAAGCGTTTTGTCATCACGACCGGGAACGAAGGGCTATCTGATCGGGATGGCAAAGAGAACTGAGATCAACCCTCGCTGGACACCTGATCACACCTCACCGTCATTCCGGCGAACGCCGGAATCCAGTACGAACATGCTGTGCGGAGCACTCAACATAAAAGGTGTCGTGTCCTTCGGACGCATATTTAAACTGGATTCCGGCGTTCGCCGGAATGACGGTGAGGCAATGATTGGCATTGCCGCAAGGTTGACCTACCCACTTGCAAACAAGGTAAGAGATGTTTTTTAGCCGCGCTAAACCACATGCTCCTTCGCGCGCGGAATAGCACCACCCTCACACAAATCATCAATCTCAGTCGCACTGAATCCAAGCTGCCGAAGAATCTCCTCGTTGTGCTCACCAATCTTCGGCGCACGCTTGGCCGAAACCTTGGCGACACCATGCACCTGCAGCGGACTGCTGATCGTGGACGTCAGCTTGCCACCGGCACCTTCGAGCGGAACGATGATGTCATTGGCGCGCAGCTGCGGATCATCGATCACCTCTTGCGGAGAGCGCACGGCACCGAACGTCACATGGACGCCACTGAAAACCTTGTACCAGTGCTCCATCGGCTGCGACTCGAAAACGCCGTCCAGGATGGCGGTGAGCTGCGGCATATTCGCCATCAACTTGGCGGGATCGGCAAACCTCGGATCGGTCAGAAGATCCGGCCGGCCGATCGCCTTGGCCACGGCCTCCAGCTTGTCGGGTGTGACGATGAGAACGAACCAGGTGTCATCGGCGGCGCGATAGACATTCATCGCCGCATTCGCAGGATTCTTGCGATCGTGCAAACCAAAAAACTTCGCATCGCACAGTGCCGCCTGGATCGAAACGCTTGCCGACCAGACACCTTCCGCAAGCAGCGAGGTCGTGACACGAGTGCCCTCACCCGTGCGTTCGCGGCGATACAGGGCCGTTACAATCGCGGCATAAAGCCCGACTGCGGTCGCATTGTCACCGCTGCCTGCCACCGGCCAGGTGGGTGGCGCGCCGGCATCGCGCGTCATCGACAGCAATCCGCTGCGCGCCCAGTACGAGGTGATGTCAAAGCCCGGCAGATCTGCATCAGGCCCCTTCTCGCCGAAACCCGTAAGGTCGGCGTAGATCAGGCGCGGGTTCCATCCCACCACGTCTTCATATTCAAGTTTGAGTCGCGCGCGTGCCGGGTGCGGTGTATTCACGATCAGAACGTCGGCCCATTTGACGAGCTTCTCGATCACCTGGCGAGCGCCCGGCGATTTCAGGTCAAGCGCCATGCCCCGCTTGTTTCGGTTGGCCAGGTGCCAGGGGTAGGCATCCGCGGCAACCGGTTGCGGTGGCATGTTGTTCGCATGTCGCCACAGGTCGCCATTCGGCGGCTCCACCTTGATCACGTCGGCGCCGAAGTCGGACAGGATCACCGCGGCGCTGGGGCCTGCGATGAAGCTCGCCATATCCACCACTTTGAGCCCGGAAAAAATGTTGTCGCTTGCCATGTCTGTCCCTTCTCGATCATTAGTGTGCGGCGGCGACTTCACCGCCCCCGAAACTGAGGCGCACGTTTCTCCAGAAAGGCAGTGGTGCCTTCCTGCTTGTCTTCGGTGGCGGCGCAAATGCCGAAGTAGGCCGCTTCCAGCGCAAGACCTTCGCTTTGGCTGATATCCAATCCCTTGTTCACGGCATCCAGGGAGAACTTCACCGCGATCGGTGCATTGGCCGCGATTTGCTTGAGGATGGTCTCGGCGCGTTCCATCAGGCTTGCCGCAGCCACGACTTCATTGACGAGGCCAATGCGATAGGCCTCCTGCGCAGAAATCGTTTCGCCAGTGAGAATCAGCTGCAACGCACGCCCCTTCCCTACCAGGCGCGGCAAACGTTGCGTTCCGCCGCCACCAGGCAGCAAACCCAGCTTTACTTCAGGCTGTCCGAATTTGGCGTGCTCCACGGCGATCCGCATCGTGCAGGCCATGGCCGTCTCGCAGCCGCCACCTAGCGCAAAGCCGTTGATCGCCGCGATCACCGGTTTGCCAAGATTTTCGACGAGATCCAGCACGTGCTGCCCGAGCCGGCTGGATGCCTCCGCCTCATAGGCACCTAAATGCGCGAGTTCGCTGATGTCGGCGCCGGCAATGAAAGCCTTGTCACCTGCGCCGGTGAGGATCACGCCGCGTACAGAAGCATCAGCTTTCGCGGCTTCGAATGCAGCCTGCAAATCGGTCCATGTCGACGTATTCAGCGCGTTGAGCACCTTGGGCCGATTAACCGTCACGTGGGCAATCGAACCCTTTTTCTCATACAGAACGTTCTCGAGCTTCAACTCCGTCGCTGAAGCAGGTTCGAGTGTCAAGGCAGTCATTGCAAGGATCCTCCCGCTGCAGCTTTGGACTTTGTGAAGTCGGGCTTGCGCTTTTCGAGGAATGCCATGAGGGCTTCCTTGGTATCAGCCGACTGCAAACGCGACGCGTACTCCTGGAACTCAAGTTCCGCAGCAGCCGCCATGTGCGCGCTCAAGCTACGTCTCATCAACTGCTTGCTCGCACATACCGCGCCGGCCGGTTGCCGTGTCAGTTTGTGTGCCGTGTCCAGCGCTGTTGCCATGAGATCTGCCTCGGCCACGACGCGCGTGACGAACCCCAGCTCCGCAGCGCGGCGTGCATCGAACGGCTGTGCCAACAGCACCAATTCCGCAGCGGCGAGATAGCCGATCTGCGCGGGAAGCCAATAGCTCGTTCCCAGTTCCGGCACCAGGGCGAGATTCACGAAAGGCATCTGAAACCGCGTGTGCTCGGCCGCATACACGAAGTCGAAGTGCGTGAGCATGGTTGTGCCCCCACCAATGGCGACGCCATGCACCGCCGCGATAAGCGGCTTGCCGAACTCGATCAGCGCAGCGACGAAGCGACCCTGCGGGCTGTCATCCCCCTTCAGCGGATGGTGGAGAAAATCCTCAAGATCATTGCCCGCGCAGAATGCATCGCCAACGCCGTGCAGAAGCACAACCCGCGTTTCGTCGTCCTTGGCAGCGGCATTGAGCAGATCGGCGATGGTCGAGTACATGTTGAACGTCATCGCATTCTTCTTTTCCGGTCGGTTGAACTGGATTCGAAGAATGTTCTCGAAGCGCTCGGTCATGATCTCAGGCATTTTCGTCTCCTTGGATTCTGTGGCTGGTCGGCGCCACGCGCGTCAGACAAACGCGCCGTGGCCGGTGATGGCTTTACCAATGATCAGGTTCTGCATCTGATACGTACCTTCATAGGAATAGAGCGCTTCGGCATCGGCGAAGAAACGGCCGACATCGTAGTCGGCAAGAATGCCGTTGCCGCCCAGCAGCTCGCGTCCCCACGCGACGGTTTCGCGCGATTTGGCCGTGCAGAATGCTTTCGCAAGCGCCGCCTGGTGATCGCTGAGCTTGCCCTCGTCATCGAGTTGCGCAAGTCGCAGCATCAAGCACTGGCACGCCGTTACGTTGGCGAGCATCTTCGCAAGCATGTCCTGCACCATCTGGAACGAAGCGATCGGCTTGCCGAACTGCGATCGCTCCTGGGTGTATTTGAGCGTTGCCTCGAACGCGCCCATCTGGATGCCGGTGGAAGCCCAACCCACCATGTACCGCGTCATCCGCAGCACACGCGCGGTGTCGCGGAACGAATTGCCGCCTTGCAGGCGATTCGCCTCCGGCACACGCACATCGGTCAAGGTGATCTGGCCGTTCTGGACCACCTTCAGCGCGATCTTGTGTTCCATCTTCTCCACGCTGAAACCCGGCGTGGTTTTGTTCTCGATGATGAAACCTTTGACCTGGTTGTCAGCCACGTCCCGCGCCCAGATGATCGATATGTCGCACCATGGCGAGTTACCGATCCATCGCTTCTGGCCATTGAGAATCCAGTTGTCGCCGTCGCGCTTCGCCGTCGTGGTCAGGCCGCCGGCCGTTCCCGAACCGACCAGTGGTTCGGTCAACCCGAAGCAGCCAATTTTCTCGAACCGCGCCATGGGTGGCAGCCACTTCTGTTTCTGCTCTTCCGATCCATCGAGATAAATCGAGCCCATCGCCAAGCCGCTGTGCACGCCGAAGAACGTGCACATCGATGCATCAGTGCGCGCCAGTTCCATCGCGACGTAGCCGAACAACTTCTGGCTGCCGCCCGCGCAGCCATAACCTTCGTAGCCAAGTCCGCCGATGCCAAGCTCCTTGAACGAAGGCAGCAGTTCGAACGGAAACGCATCATCCGACCAATACTTGTTGATGATCGGCCGGACTTTGGTTTCCATGTATGTCCGCACTTTTTTGACGACGGCCCTCTCTTCTTCGGTGAGAAGCTCGACCAGCAGATAGAAGTCGCCGTTCGGTACAGGTATGGGCTTCGGTTCGCCGCTTTTGCTTGCTGCGGTTGCTGCTGTGGACATTGGGGCTCCGATGACTTCGGTTTGAAAGCCGGAAAAAGTAAAAACGTACAATCGATCCGGATAGAAGCACCCAGCCTCAAGCGACCGGCGCCGCCGATTTGAGCTGGCTCGATTTCTCTACCTTGTTACGCAGCTCAAGCAGCCCGAGCAGCACCTCATCGCGCTCCGACGCAAGTTCGTCGATGGAACGCGAACCGATCTCGGCATGCAGGCCGTCGATCAGTTTCTTCTGCACGTCCGGGGTAAGTTCGGGAGAGCCCAACACTTTCCACCACGCCGTCATGGGCCCAGTGAATTGCTGGAAGAAGTGCTCGATGCCGCCTTGACCACCGCCAAGATGATTGAGCAGCACCTGGCCCATGATGCCCCAGCGCAGACCCGGCCCCCAGCACAACGCCGTATCGACATCGGCGACGCTGACGACGCCATCGGCAACCAGGTGATAGACCTCCCGCGCCAACGCAGCCTGCAAACGGTTGGCTACATGGCCTGGCACTTCTTTGTTCAAGCGGACGGTTCGCTTGCCCAGGCTTGTATAAAACTCGGCGACGCGGTCGATCGTATCTTTCGATGTCTTTGCCCCGCCGACGATCTCGACCAGCGGAACCAGATGCGGCGGATTGAAGGGATGCGCGATGACGCAGCGCTCGGGATGCTTTTCGCACGCCGACTGGATGTCGCTCATGGTCAAGCCCGATGAGCTTGAGGCAATGATGACGCTGGGATGCAACAGCTCATCCAGTTGGCGATAGAGCGTCTTCTTGAACTCGATTCGCTCGGGCCCGTTCTCCTGCACCAGATCGGCATCCTTGATGGCGTCCGCAAGGTTCGCCGTGAACGACACCCTGTTCTGTGATGCATCAGGCGCAAGGCCAAGCCGTTGCAACGCAGGCCAAGCCGCTGCGATAAAACGCTTCAATGCGGCCTCGGCATCCGGCGCGACGTCTGTCGCCACCACGTCCAGACCCTTGGCCAGGAAAAGAGCGGCCCAGCTGGCGCCAATCACTCCCGTGCCGATGATCGCCACCCGGCGAATAGGCTTGCTATGAGACATGTCACTGCTCCTTCGGGAGTTCGGCGTAGGCGATGCCGGTCAGGTTGCCCTGGGCATAGAGGAAATTTTTCTCTTCGGATCCACCGAGCCGCGCGGTGTAGACCGAGCCCGCGAGATCGGTTACGAACATGCGGTCGCCAGCCACGTCCAGGGCGATGCCGATGCCTTCCATCAAATGGGTAACGACGATCTCCGGCTCGGCCGGTTTGTGGTCGATGGATGCGCGATTGACCGTGTTGCCGCGCGGCGGGTCGCCGCGGTCGGTCCAGTACAGGACGCGGTTTTTCTCGTCGAGCTCAAGATCGATCGGCTCCGGCAATTTATCGAAAAAAATCTCGATATCCGACCTGGCCGCTGCGGTTTCTCCGGCAGGGATCTCGATATTGGCGCGGAAGATACGGCCGAGCCCGGCTTTGTCAGGACCTTTTTGCGACCAATAGATATGCCCGCGTTCCGCATCGATCGTCAGGCCGACGCACCACTTGGTTTTATCCCTGCTATCGGTTTCACCGCGTCCGGCCTCGATGAGCGTCTCCAACTGCGATCCGTCCAGATTGCAGCGCATGACACGCGTGCCTTCTCGGTCGCACCAATAGAGCTTGCCGTTTGGCTTATCGAGAATGATCTGCTTCGGCGTGTGGGTGTCTCCCTGCGCAACGATCATCTTGCGGTTTTTCCCGTCGATGTCGGCGCGCTCGATCGATCCGTCGTTGAGGTTGGGAACGCCCATGTTGGTCCAGTAGATGTGACCGGCATCAATATCGACGACGATGCCGTCGGGCATGCGGCAATCCGTGACGATGGTCTTGCGATCGGAACCATCCGCATTCATGCAATGAATGCGCCCGGCATTGATTTCCAGCACAAAGAGTCGGGCGACGGTGGCTCTGGTGCCAGCGCTGTGCTGGCTTTCGTTGAGGACTTCGGACATGCGGCACCTGCTTGAAGGTATGACACAACTTCGATGGGAGTTATGTCGCTACCATGCCGCGAAAGACAGCTACCGTATTGGACGAAACTACCGTCCTGAGAAAATTCGTGGTGATATCTCGGTCATGATTCGGTTTTTGCTTCGTTGTGTACGTAAGCCAAGGCAGCGACGATCGGCAGCAACGTGAAACACTTGACGCTGACGATGGCAAACATCAACGCACCGCATCCGCATCCCAGTGCGAACACGGCAACGTTCCCACTAAAACGAACGAGCCGGGAATTGAGCGCCGATGCCTGCTCTTCGCTCAAGCCACCATGCAGCTTGTCCGCCAGATCGAGCATGATTTGCGTCGTAGTTCCCGTCATGATCGTGGACGGCGGCGCGTAAGAAAGATGAACACGATGCACGGCATTTTGCAGTGCCATGGCAGTGACGAAGATCATGCCCACGACGACCGTTGCCGTGTTGTCCGCATCGGGAAAAGGTCCAAGCACCCACGCCAGCCACGCGCCCACGATCAGGAGAACCAATTCCAGCAGAAATAGTGTTCGCAACACCGGCCTACCAAGCGCCACCAGCTTGTAATGCAGCAGACGTGCGAAAACGATAACGATGCAAAAGACAGGAAGCGCCAGGAGTTTCGCCACCGTACCGCTCGATCCATACACGAATGCAGCACCAAGCGTCACGAAGTTGCCGGTTACGTGAGTCGTAAAGAGGCCGTGCAAGGCCAGAAACCCGGCCGAATCGACATAACCGGCATTGAAGCTGAGTAGCGTTGGAAGATTCGGCATTTTGAACATGGCAGCGCCCCTCATTCACCCTTCCAAGAGAAGGTAACTGCCCTTGAGAGCGCTTTATGCAAACTATCCGGCGCAAATCTTCAGGCGCTGGTACGACTCAACTCTTCCAACAGAAAAAGGAATGATTCATACGGCCGCCCGGTCGCCTGCCGCAGCCCCATTTCGCAGGTTCGGTTTGCCGACAGGTAAGCATCTGCGGGATGGGCATCCAGCACGGCTTTGATTTCCCGCGTGGCCGACATGACCAGTTCGGGGTGCAACAGGCCTCGATCACCGGCCGTGCCGCAGCACGTCGTACCGATGGGTACCACGACGTCTTCGGCCAGATGGCTGGCGATCTCCTTGAGCGCGCCGGCCAGACCCAGGTGGGTGATCGAGCAGCTGGGATGGATGGCAATCCGCGGCAACGTATGAGTTATGGTGAGTTTCGGCAAAAGCTCGCGGCACCAGGCGATCGAGTCGATGATCGTCAAGCGTGCATACCGATCTTTCAGATCACCATCGAGTTGCGTGCCGATATCCTCCAGCAAACCGAGGGTGCACGACGCGGCATCAACAACGATGGACAAGCTCCCTTCCCCGCTCCACCGCCAGAAAGCCTCTGCGATGGCCTGCGCCATGTAGTGATGCCCTTGGCGATAGGCTTTGGACTTCCACGGCGTCGAACAGCAGAAGCCGCCGACATCCGGCGGTATCCACAAAGGTTTGCCGGCTCGCGCGGAGAGACTGACAAACACCTCCGGAAGTGAAGGCCTCGCGGCTGAAGCCGGATCGCGGCCGAAAATACGGTTGATGCACGCGGGAAAGTACACAGCAGCTGCGCCGCCTTTATCTGTCTGCGGCAAGGCAGGTGCCGGGCGCGGCATCGGTCCGGGAACCGTTGGCAGCACGTCCGGACTGACGACAGTTCTCGCAGCATCCGCCAACGCGGTCAGCGGTTTCACACCAAAGATCGACGTAAATCCATGTACGCCGTGCAGACTCACGCGAGCAACACTTTCGATTGATTTCCAATGCTTGGCCAGGCTAAGCGCGACTTTCTCCGAGCCAGGCCCGCGTTCCAGCGCCCTGAATTCGCGGATCAAGGCACCGGTATTGATGCCGATCGGACAAGGGATGGAGCACATGCCATCGCCCGCACACGTCTCGATGCCGTCGTATTGATAATCGTTCTGCAATTGCGTGAGCACCGGCGAATCCGGCGCCTGACGTGCCATCTCCCGCCGCAGCACAATCCGCTGACGAGGCGTCATCGTCACGTTGCGGCTCGGGCACACCGGTTCGCAAAAACCACATTCGATACATTGCGACGAACCCGTCACGCCTTCGATTTGCGGTACCGATTTCAGGTTTTCCAGATGAAGATTCGGGTTATGCGTCAGGATCACGTTGGGCGCGAGAATCTCATACGGATCGGCAAGTTGCTTGATGCGCCACATCATGGCGGTAGCCTTCTCGCCCCACTCAGGCGTGACGAAAGGCGCCATGTTCAAACCGGTTCCGTGTTCGGCCTTCAGCGAGCCATCGTGTTTCTTGATAACCAGATCGACCAGTTCGTCCATGAATGCTGCGTAGCGCTTGCGCCCTTCCGGATCGGTAAAGTCCGCCACCAAGGTAAAGTGCAGATTCCCGTGTGCCGCGTGCCCGGCCACACCGGGAATGAAGCCATGCTTGGCCAGCAACGCCTGTACGTCGCGCGCGCCTTCGGCCAGGCGCTGTGGCGGAAAGCACACATCTTCGGTGATAAGCGTCGAGCCCTCGGGCCGCTGTTTTCCCACCAATCCAAGCAGGCCTTCACGCACGTGCCACGCAAGTTCGATGGCCTCCTCAACGCTGGTGAATTCAACTTCGTGAACCAGCTTGGCGTGCCCCACATGTTCGATCACCGCGTACTGCGTTGCCTCCAATGATGTTTCGTCTTGCGCGCCAAGCTCTACCAGAAGTGCAGCCGCCTTGGGATCAAGCGTTCGCCAATAGGAAGGCGTGTGTGCAAACGCCTGGCCCGCTGCGGTGAGTGCCGGTGCAATCATCAACTCGACAGCGGTTGCGCCGATGGCTACTAAACCGGGCACAAGCGCAACCGCTTCGTCGATCGTCGGCACCGGAATCCAAGCGACGCTGGTGACGTTCGGCGCAGCAATCGTTTCGATGGTCGCCTCGGCGATAAACGCCAAGGTTCCCTCGGACCCGACGATCAAGCGCCGGAAGATTTGCAGTGGCGTTTCGCCATCCAGCAGCGCGCAAAGCCGGTAGCCATGCGTATTGCGAATACTGTATTTGCGGCGCACGCGATCGGCCAAAGCCTGGTCGGCCAAGAGTTCTTGCCGAAGCTCCAGCAAGCCCGCAGCCAGTTGTGGCTCTGCCGCCGCAAAAGCGCGTTCGGCATCGGGCGCCGATGTATCGATAAAGGCACCGGAAGGCGTCACGAACTTCAGCGCTTTCACAGTGTGGTAGGCGTCGCGCTCGACCGTGCAGCGCATGCCACCGGCATTGTTGCCGATCACGCCGGCAATGGTGCACGCATGCGAGCTTGCCGGGTCCGGCCCAAGCCGCCGCCCATGCCGTGCCAGCATGGCGTTGACGTGCGCGAGAATCATTCCGGAACGTGCCGTCACGTGCCGACCACCGTCTTCTACTTTCGCACCGTACCAATGGCGGCGTACATCGATCAGGATGTCATCGGAGAGTGATTGCCCGTTCAAGCTGGTCCCTGCGGCGCGAAACGTGGCGTGCCTCCCGTGCGTGCGGCAGTAGGCAAAAATCTTGGCGATATCTTCAGTGGTCCTTGGCAGCACTACAACACGAGGAATCAATCGATATGGGCTGGCATCGGATGCATACCTGACCAGATCGATTGCCCGGTGCAGCACTTGGTCCTTACCGAGCAGCGCGATGAGATCGTGCTTGAGCGTGTCGGGCGTTCCATGAAGCATGGAGGCAGGAACGGCATCGCTTTGCGGATGACCGGGGAATTGGCCGATCAGTGAGGGGTCTGGGGAGAGCAGCTTTCTGGCCAAGGCAGGACCCTCTCATTGGATCATAGATATCTACACGTCTCCGCGCACTGAAATCTTGCCTTGCCGTCATTCCGGCGAAAGCCGGAATCCAGTCTAAATATGCGTCCGAAGGACACGGCGCTTTTAATGTCGAGTGCTTCGCACAGCATGTTTGTACTGGATTCCGGCTTTCGCCGGAATGACGGTGAGGTGTAAACAGACGTTACTGTGAAATGTGTGGATATCCATGCTTATGGATATAGCAACGCGCGCTAAGCCCGCCGATAGCCAAACCCTACCCCACGCCCAATTTCCACTTATTGGACGTCTATGACCCCACTTGTCGATTTCAGCCCTCTCGCCACCCAGCTCTTCACACCGGCTCACGGCATGGGATATTTCGGGCTCGGCTGAACAGCATCAGGAAATACACGCCAGGATGAAGGCAGCCGCTGCTTGAACCACATCCATCGGGACTGCCGCGGATGCGCATAGGCAATGCCCGCTGGCACGACAAGTTCAATCTCCGTACCCGCTCCGGCGCTTGCCCTGATCAGCAGCCGGCCACCGATAGCGCCCGCGCGCTCGCGCATGCCGACCAATCCCCAGTGCCCCGGCCGGTGTCCTGCATCCAATATCTGTGGATCGATGCCAACGCCATCGTCACGAATGCACACGCGCAGCTGCTTGACGTCGTAGGCAATCGCCACGTCGACCTGCGTCGCCATGGCGTGCTGAAATGCGTTGAGCAAGGCTTCGCGGCCGATCAAGTAAATCTCTTCGCGAATCACCGGGATGATCCCTTGCTGGATACCGGTGCAGGCAATCTGGAAACGTGCCGGCCACTCCTCCGCAAAATCTTCGGCAAGCGACGTAAAGGCCTCGGCGAGATCTTTCGCCGCATGATCGCGGGTACGCAAGTCCCGCACGCGATCACGGCCATCCACCAACAGTTCGTAAGCGCGTTCCAGTGACTGATCGACCTTCGCACGAAACGGATCGCCCTTGGGTATGTGGTCGGCAAACGCCTGCATGCACAAGGTCAGGCCTTGCACGCCCTGCAGCAAGGTATCGTGCAGCTCCCGCGCGATGCGCTCACGCTCCGCATGACGAACCTCAAGCCGGTCGCGAAGTGCGCGCAGCATTCGTCGGCGCTCCATGAGGGCGAGCGCAACGACACAAAGTATCGCCGCCATGATCGACAGTATCCGGAAAATCCGCGTTTGATAGAACGTTCGCTCGATCTGAAACGCCAAGATGGACGGATGCTCGCTCCACACGCCATCGCTGTTCGCCGCCTCTACCTGAAATGCGTAATCACCCGGTTTCAAGTTCGCGTAGACGGCCTGCCGCTGCGCGCCGCCATCCTGCCAGTGTGTATCGACACCGCTCAGCTTGTAGCGGAACTTCACGTTTTGCGGGGCTCTGAGACTGGCTGCCGTATATTGAAAACTGATGGTGGCGGTATGCGGCGGAAGCGCCAGGTGACTATCGATGGGGAATGGCCGTCCTTCCGCGACTATCGACTCGATCACCGTCTGCGGCGCAACCGGATTGGCGTGCACGGTCGACGGGTCAATCCAGCACACACCCTGGTTGGTCAAAAACCACAGCCTGCCGTGTTCATCCGTGGTAATCGTGGAAGCCAGCGGCTGCCGGAAGGCAATGCCCGGCACGCCATCGTCGCCGCCATATAACCTGTAGCTGGGCGTATACCCTGCATCGTCGAAAGCGCGTTCGGCTTCGCTTGCCTCAATACGCACGACACCGACGCTGGTGTTCAACCAAAGATCGCCCGTCTTCGTTTCGGCAACGCCGGACACCGCGCTCAGCACCGGCAGGCGAGCCATGGATAGCGATTGAAAACGCCCGTTCTTCCAACGCGCAACGCCGGTATCGCCTCCCACCAGGATGCTGCCGCTTTGTGCGGCGATAGCCTCCACGTTGCCAATGCTCAACCCCTCGCTCGCGGTATACACGGTAGCCGCATGGCCATTCCAACGCAGGATCTGGCCGTTGGGGTAGCCCAGCCACATCGTATTGCCTGCATCAAAAGCAATCGCCGTAGGTTGCTTGTGGCCGAGAGGGTTTTCGATCTCGGCTTTTCGCCAAGCGTCGCCCTCCAACTCGTAAAGGCTGCCGCTGAAACCAAGCCAGAGATTGCCGTGCGCATCCTTGCCAACGGCCGTCGTATCCCATGAGGCCTGATTGCCTGGCAGCTTCAATGGCGAACTTCCCGCTTGGGGGCTCCATTGGTAGAAACCCTCCGCCGTTTCACTTATGAAGCGGTTACCGGCTTTAATGATGTGATAAGAACTTGCTGGAAACGCGCATGTCAGTTCCGACGCCACGGCATGGGAGACTTGATATAGGCATCCCTCCTGCAGCAGCAGGACGTTTCCCGCATCGTCGGGAGACAACCATGTTTCCACCGGCGATGCACCAGGCAAAGGCGAAACAGCCTTGAAGCTATTCGTGTGGAACCGGTTGAGGCCAAAATCGGTGCCGACCCATACGTCGCCTTCGCGATCGACAAGCATGGGCACCGTCACAATCGAGGTGAACCCTTGCTCGGTGGAATACCTGTCCGTTACCTGTTCAGGACGTAACGGCTGACCATCGGCGAACTGCGATGGATTTGCCACGCGGAAAATGCCTTGCATACCGCTGCGATAGGAGAGCGTTCCCCAAAGCGCACCGCTTTTATCAAAAACCAAGCGCATGCTTTGCGCAAAGTGCGTGGCCGGCAAGGGTTTCAACAATTGACTGGGAACATGTCCGGCTGAAAGGCCAGGCAACGCGCGCGTACCGTGCACACCGTCGGACACCCACAACGTTCCATCCGGAGACAAGGCCAGCACCGAATACAAACCGGTGGAGATGCCGGTGTGCTCGAACCGGTGAGAGCCCTTGCGCAAAAACAGCAGCTCCCGATCGGTCGCCAACCACGCCGTGCCCTCCTTGTCCACGAGCATCCACATGGCCTGCATATCCGGCGGGAAATCCCAATCGACGCCGACCTTCGCCAGCTTGCCATCGCTGTAACGAAGCAATGCCCGCCCCGCCACAACCCACATGGCACCATCGGGTGTCACTGCAAAGGCATACACGGGGCCTTCCTTTGCCGTGTTGCTGATGGGGTAACTGACAACATGCCCGGCTTTGATATGGCTGATCACACCGTCGGACGTACCGACCCAGAAGTCGTCATCGGATACGATGCGAAGCGCAGTCATGTCGGTGGATAGGAAGGACTGTCCTGCCGCAGGCACGTAGCGCTGGAACTGCACGCCATCGAAGCGAAACAACCCGGTACTGGTGGCGAGCCAGATGAAGCCTTTGCCGTCCTGCTTGATGTCCCAGTTATCCGCCGGCGCGCCGTTTACGACCATCCAGGTGCGATGGTTCATGTGCTGGATGCTGTCGGCCGTGGGTTCGCTGCAGATAGCCGAACGCGGCCACGTCAAACACAGCGGCAGCAAGATAAGCGCCAACCATCTTCCGTGAATCGCGAACATATGCCCTCAGCTTGGAATCATGGGCTAGCTGATACCGACGTTCCCCCATCGGAGGTGGATCGGGTTGCAAGGCAAGGTTAGCACCCTGTGTTGCCTTGGGTCCGTGGGCACGCGCAGGTTAAAAATGAATGTGTAGATGGGCGAGTAACTGGTTGAGGCTTGTTTTCACCGCAAGCTATCGTCTTGCCCAGTCGTCATTCCGGCGAAAGCCGGAATCCAGTCTAAATAGGCGTCCGAAGGACACGACATCTTTTATGTTGAGTGCTTCGCACAACATATTTGAACTGGATTCCGGCGTTCGCCGGAATGACGGTGAAGGATCTCGGCGCGAGTGGCACGCAATGTCCTATCGCCAATCAGAAAATCCCAGGATAACGCCCACCATCCATCAGCAGATTCTGCCCGGTGATATAGCCGGCATACGCACTGCAAAGAAAAGCGCACGCCGCGCCAAATTCCGCAGGATTCCCCAACCGGTTCGCAGGAATGGTTTGCCCCTGCCGTTTGACCAGCTCTTTTACCGTGATGCCAAGCTGCCTGGCCTGCGCACCGAGCAACGACTTGGTGCGCTCGGTATCGAATACGCCAGGAAGCAGGTTATTGACGGTAACGTTGCCCGCGGCAACGCTGCGTGCCACATTGCCGGAAAAACCGGTCAATCCAAGCCGCGGCCCGGTTGAAAGGCTATACCCATCCAAAGGCGCCTTCACCGCCCAACTGGTGATGTTGATGATGCGGCCGAAACCGCGCGTCATCATGCCATCCACCGTCATGCGGATAAGCTCCAGCGGCGCCAGCATGCTGTCGTTGACGGCCTTTCTCCAATCATCCAGCGAAAAACCGCGGAAATCTCCGGTAGGCGGGCCACCCGAATTGGTGATCAGGATGTCCGGTTTGTCGCATGCAGCTACCGCATCGCGGCGGCCTTGCACCGTCGTGATGTCGCAAGACACCGTCACCACGCTCGCGCCGTAACGCTCGCGTATGTCATCGGCAGCTTTTTCGAGTGTTGACGGAGTGCGTGCCAGCAAAACCAGGTTGACGCCTTCGGCGGCCAGTGCATCGGCACAGGCACGGCCAAGTCCCTGGCTGGCCCCGCAAACCAGGGCCGTTTTTCCTCTAATTCCCAAATCCATCGTGACGCTCGCTCAATTCCTACTCTGCAACCTCAGGCATGATTTGTCCCATCTCCATCGCCTGGCTGGGAGAAACCTCTTGTATCCCTATAACGATCTGATCGTCGGGCGCCCCGGTCGCCGTCTGAAACATGTTCCATAACTGAAGTAATAAACCCCTTTTGTAGTCGGCTGATCGTCCGGATCGAATCAGCAGCGTCAGTGCTGCGGCAGGCGCAGGTTCCCCGGCCGTAAAGCCATCGCCGGGCGGAAAATCCTGAAACACGACATGCACCCAGTTCGGCGGCACGCCGGCATAGTCGGCGTGAAACAAGGTCAATTGCTTTGCCAGGCGCGACTTGGCTGCCTGATCAAGCGTTCCCTTCTGCGTCACTAGCGTATAGAGAGGCATACGGATTTCCCCGCGACCTTCACGGCCGCTTCCCCGTCTCGCGCAATGCAAAGGACACCAGCAAGGCCAATGCGATCACCGCAACCCAGAACAAGGCGGAGTGGAAAAAGTGGAGCTCAGGGTTGGTGATGGGTGTGCCGATCGTTTTCCCGATATGTTTGGAAAAGACCGGGCCAAGCAACGCCGTCACGCTGAAGGTGACGAAGTTGATCGCACCCGTGGCGCTGCCTTTCACATTGTCCGGATTCACTTCCTTGATGATCGTGTAAGGAATCATCGCCGCACCGGACGCAATACCGAAAACAAGCAGCGTGAACCAGCTCGGCAGCGCACCGGGAACAAATGTCAGCTGCAAGGCACACGCAAGCATCAGGCTTATGCCGATGATCAGCGCCAATTTCCTGCGATGCAACGCATCGGCCATCCAACCGAACAACGGGCAGCCAAACACCCAGCCAAAGGGCACCATCGAGATGGCGAAGACCGCATCGTGGTAACTGAATAGCCGGTCTTCCTGGAACAGGCGAACACCCCACACCATGTCGCCAATGGTGGTGGGCGCAAAGAGTAAACCCGACACAATGCCACACAGATATGACTGCGGATTGCTCAATACGACCTTATAAGGCGCGAGGAAACTGCGTTTTTCGCCGGTTTGGGCCGCATGCTGTTCGCGTGGCGTCATGAGCATCAAGCCCACCGCGACCAGCAACACCACGATCCCCATTCCCACCCAGAATTGATGGATGTTGATGGCACCATGAATAAGCGGACCTACCGCGATTTGCCCCATGGTGCCCCCCAGCATGCCGAAGCACTGGGTGAACCCGATCGCCGTTGCCAGGCTCTTGGCAGAGAATCCGTGCGCGGCAAGATACACGGCGCCCGTAAAAGCGAATGCCGAACCCGCGCCTTGCAAGAGACGCCCGAAGCTTCCCACTGAAGCCTGAGGAACGGCAAAAAGCAGGCAGCCGATGGCAAGCAGCGCCATGCCCATCGGTACCACATAGCGCGCCCCAAAACGATCCAGCAGCACGCCTGCCACCAAACTGGTCGTGGAATAGGTGTAGTAATACACGCCGAGAATGGTGCTGACACCAAGCGCCGTGACGCCGAATGCCTGTACCAGTTCGGGAATCATCACGGCCGGCGCGGAACGCGACGCGTATTCCAGAAAATAAAACACGGCAGCGAATCCCCACGCGATGGCATAGGCGATTTCTGCTTTTCGGGGCGCTTGAATGACTGCAGCTCTGACGTTCATGGGGCACACCGTGGTCATTGGCCCAGTGGTTTCTCACTCTATCGGGCATGGCAGCGATGTTCGCCCCCCAAAAGGGTAGTAAATCGTCTTGAGCGCTGGCAGTTCTGTTCAATTTGCAGCATGGATGTCCATACCGCTTTGGGCTTATATAGAATCGCGTCTCTCGGGATAACCCCACGGATGCACATGTGATCGGCAACAAGGCCCTTTCATTGGCCACACGATTTAGCTGTCAAAGCCAGCATCTCGCCTACCTTCTCCTGGTCTTTCTTTGCTTCCCGTACGCAGCGTGGCCAGCCGAACCATCACATGTGATCGTTCCGCTGTCGTCGCAAACGCCTTATCGACTGCAGCTGAGCCAGCTCCAGCATCGGGCGTATCTATCGCGGGATGGCGCCCCCGCCGGTGGCACGGCCATCGCCCAGACAGCGGACGGCTTTTTATGGTTTGCAAGCCAGAACGGCCTGTACCGATTTGACGGCGTGCACTTCGACGGAAGCGTGACCCGCCAGCTGCCCACCACCAATATTTATTCCCTCTATGCGGAGCCGAATGGTGACTTGTGGATCGGCTATACCTTCGGCGGCGCCGGCGTACTGCACGACGGCAAGGTGTCGAACATTCCCGCTTCGGAGCTGCCCAGCGGCAGCGTCATAGGCTTTGCGCGGGCGGCGGACAAAGTGCTCTGGATTGCCACGACGCGCGGCGTTCTCAGGCAAGCAGGCTCGCACTGGAAAACGGCAGGCCCATCGCAAGGCTATCCCGGCCATCACCCGCAATGGTTTGGAACTCTAAACGGCCAGATCTATCTCTTCGATGACGATAGCGCCTACCTACTCGACCAGCACGACAACCAATTCCATCCCGTCGATTTTTTGCAAGCCAAGCATGAACTGATTGGATTTCCACCTGGCGTCACATGGAGCAAGAACAACCCTTATTGGGCAAGCCTTCGCGATCCATCCGGCGCACTGTGGGTGACCCGCGGAGACCAGGAAGGCATCGCGCGCATGCGCTGGAACGACGGCGGCAGCTCGCCCTCTTCCGAGGAGCATTTTGATCGGCGTGACGGTTTGACCGGCCAGTTCGTGTTCGGTTACTTCATGGATCGCGAATCCAACGTGTGGGTCACGACGGAAAGCGGCATCGACCGCTTTTCAATCGGTAAATTCACACCGATCCACTTTGCAGAGCCGTTTCCGAACGGCGTGATCAATATCACCGTCGCCGCCGATGCACACGGCGGCGTATGGGTAGGCAGCGCGCGCGAAGTCGCGCTGTACATCAAGGGCGACCAGCAACCCGTCCGCACCGACGGCTTCGGGCTCGGTGCGGACTGCTCGACGGTAGACAGCCGGGGCGTCGTCTGGATGCCGGGAAGAACGGATATCGAAACCTACGACGGTACACACGTCGGCCACATTCCCCCGCCGTCCGGCACCATGATCGAGGACCACGGCGAGCAAGCCGTGCAGGCCTGCCAAGGTATCGCGGAAGATGCGGCGGGCGACGTATGGATATCCTTCCTCAAAGTCGGTGTCTTCAGGCTGTCCAACGGAACGTGGACGCCCAATGGCGGACTGAAAGGGCTGCCGAAAGGACCGGCGATTCGTGTGCTTGCCGATGAGTCCGGCCGCATCTGGCTGACTTATCCCAATAACCGCATCGCTGTCGTCGATCATGACCACGTCAAGCTCTACACCACGGCCGATGGCTTGAATATTGGCAACATCCTCGCCATCGCCGTGCGCGGCACGCATGTCTGGGCCACCGGTGATCATGGCCTTGCCTATCTATCTCCGTCAGGCAACTTCATCAGCCTGCTAGGCAAAAGCGATAACCACTTTCCAGGCGCATCGGGCGTCGTCGAAACGCCAACCGGCGAACTATGGCTCAACGGGCCGGATGGCGTTTATCGGATAAGCGCCGACGAAATCGCCAAATGGCTCAAGCAACCAAACTATGCGCCCAGCTACGAGCTCTTCACGCAAGCGGATGGCATCGATGGGGTTGCCGTTCCCATTCGCCCCGGCCCGACCATGATCGAAAGCGCGGACGGACGCATCTGGGTAACGACCAAGCAGCATCTTTCCTGGATCGATCCGGCACATATCCGGCGCAATACCCTTGCACCCGACGTCATGATCGGTGCGCTGGAGGCAGGCCGTGCCAGCTGGCCGGCCTCCTCGGTGCCTTCATTACCGCCGATGACGCACGGTATCCATATCACCTATACGGCACCTGCGCTGTCCATGCCGGAACGTGTGCATTTCCGCTATCGCCTCAAAGGGGTGGACAGCGACTGGCAGGATGACGGCGGCCGGCGCGAGGCGTTCTATACCAATATGCAGCCCGGCAGCTATCACTTCGAGGTTTTCGCCGTGAACGAAGACGGCGTAGCCAGCCGGCAACCCGCGACCTTGAATTTCACGATCATGCCCGCGTTCTACCAGACGCTGTGGTTCAAGGTATTGATGGCTTGCGCTGCCGTGCTGGTGCTGTGGCTGCTCTACATGCTGCGCCTGCAATTTATCGAACGGCGCTACCGCTTGCTGATGGAAGAGCGCGTCTCCGAACGCGAACGCATCGCACGCGATCTGCATGACACTTTGCTGCAAGGCATGCAAGGCATGCTGTTGCAAGTCGGGATACTCTCCAACAGCCGCGATTTGCCGGATGCGCAACGAACCCGGATAAGCAAGATCGAAGAAAAAATGCGCAGCGTGCTGATCGAAGGGCGCGATGCCATCAACGCGCTTCGGCAAAAAGAAGCGGGGCGCGCGGACCTGCGGGAAGAACTGGAGATCATGGGGCACGATGCCGCCATGCATTCAAGTACGCATTTCTCCCTGCGCATCGACGGGGAACCACGCCCCATCGATCCCAAAGTCGGTGAGGAGACGATGGCTATCGCCAGGGAAAGCATCATCAACGCTTTCAAGCATGCCGAAGCCGAATGGGTGCGTGTGTCCGTTTACTACAAACCCGACGCGTTGATCGTGGACGTCACCGACAATGGCCTTGGCATCACCGAACAGAAAATCCAGCAGCGGCAAAAGGAGGGGCATTGGGGCGTAGCCGGCATGCGCGAACGTGCGTCGAAACTTGGCGGCCAGTTGGTCATCCGCGGTACGAATCCGCAAGGCACTACGGTTGCGTTGACCTTGCCAGCGAGTGTTGCTTATGCGGACTACTCGTCGTTCAAGCGTCGCCGGTCTCTGGGCCGGATGTTCTGGCGTTAATATCGCTTCAGAGCGAATCCCACTGCTGTCCTGGTAAGTTTCGTAGTACCTCACCGTCATTCCGGCGAAGGCCTACTGCTGTCCGGGGAAACTTCCAGCTTGCCAGATCAGCCCCCTCCCCTACGTGTAGTAGGGGAGGGTTGGGGTGGGGTGAAGCAACCTCGCGAGAGGTTCCACCATGTTAAGACGCTTGTTCCGGCGTAGCTGGAAGCGAGCTTCGCTCGCATCACCCCACCCCAGCCCTCCCCTGCACGCAGGGGAGGGAGCTGTTTCCAGCTAGCTAGTCGACGTCGCCTTGAACAAACTTTTTTAAGTCTCCTGTCGTGCGGATTCACGCGAACGTGCCGGCGACCAAGCGCATCTCATTTCTTTCGCGAATTTTCCCCGGACAGCAATGGGCGAAGGCCGGAATGACGATAAGGCAAGATTCAAGACTACGGTGAGAACAAGTTCCTTGCTGCATTCCTTTGCAAAAGCGCCTATAGAACGGCAGCTTTCTGAGCTTCAGAAAAATCTTCCTAAGACGGCAATGGGCAAAGGCCGGAATGACGGCTCGCTCCGAAAACGCTACGCCGGCACAGCATCAAGAAAGACATAAAGCGCCGCAATCTTCCCATCACGAACGATGATGACATCCAGCCCCGTATATTCGGGCTTCTCGCCACGCGGGCCGGAGCCCCAGGCAAGGCGGCCTGCATGGTGGAGGGTTTGAGGCTCGCCGTGCGGCGTATAAGCAAAGTGCGGATGCGTCGCGCGAAGATCCCCGGCGAATTTGTCGAGCGCCTCGTGTCCGACGAGTGTGCCCAGTGGCATGTAGACCACACAATCCTCGGTATAGAGTTCTTCGATGGCCTGGCGACGGCGGGTAGCGTCGCCTTCGCCGAAAACATCCTGCAGGTTGCGATAAAGCAGTTCATGGGTAAGGTCATTCACGACACGTCTCCTTAAGCGTAGTGAACGGGAGCGGCCGTTGCCGCTCCCGTCGATCGATCAAGCGCGCCGTCCATCCAGGCTGATCCGGCCGCCACCGAAGGCGACCACGTGCAGCAAGCCGCCGGCCATCGCGACGTTCTTGAAGAAGTGGATGAACTGGTTCTGGTCGGCGAAGTTGTGGTGGAAGAACGCCGCCGTCACCAGCGCGAACACGAACAGCACGCTCGCAACGATTCGCGTGCGGTAGCCAAGCAGCAGCGTGATGCCGCCGACGACTTCGACCAGCACGGAGATGCCGAATGCGACCTGTGGCAACGGCAGCCCCACCGATTGGATGTAACCGATGGTCATCGCCGGTGCCGCGATTTTCGAAAGTCCGGCGAGGATGAAGATGGCACTGATCATCACGCGGCCGATGGCCGGAACGATCGTGGTAAGGGCGTCAGGAACAGTCGCGGGAACGACCGCGGCGCTGGCGTAGGTTTGGTTGCTCATGGCGTATGTCCTCATTTAGGTAGGTCCCGGCAGGGACGATTGAGTTGCTGCAGGACAAATCTACGGCGGCGTGCTAGTTTTCGAAATAGAAATGACTGAAAACCATCGTTGCAAAATTGCCATGTCAAAGTTGCCGGATTTCGAAGGGCTCGCGATGTTCGCGAAAGTCGCCGAGGAAGGTTCATTCGCTGGCGCCGCAACCGCCATGGGCGTGTCGGTCGCCACGGTTTCCCGGGCCGTTACCCGCCTGGAGGAGCGGCTGGGAGGCCGGCTGTTCAACCGTACGTCCAGGCGGCTGGCGCTCACCGACTACGGTCACTCGCTCGCCGAGCGCGCGGCAAAAATCTATGCCGAAGCCGAAGAAGCCGAGGATGTCGCACGTGAGACCTCAAGTCGGCCGCGCGGCCTGGTCAAGCTTGCCGCGCCGCTCTCTTTCGGCACGCGCTGGGTCGCTCCGCTATTGCCCGAGTTCTTCCAAACCTATCCGGATATTTCCGTCGAACTTCATCTCACGGATGCCCACGCCGACCTGATCGGCGAGGGCTTCGACGCCGCGCTGCGCATCGCCGTGATGGAAGACTCCTCGCTCGTCGCACGCCTGATCGCACCCGTGCGCCGGTTCGTGGTGGCGTCGCCGGCCTACCTGTCTCGCCACGGCAGGCCCAAGCATCCGCATGATCTCGGTGCCCATCAGTGTCTTACCTACGCCAACCGCAGCAAGCGCGACGTTTGGCGTTTTACCCACAAAAACGGCGAGGAATGCAGCATGACGCCGAGCGGATTGTTGCGCGGAACGAGCGTGGATGCGCTGCTGCCCACGGTGCTTGCGGGACTTGCGCTCACCGAACTGCCGGAGTTCGTTGCCACGCAGTACTTCGCGGACAAACAGCTTGAGCCCATTTTGACGGACTGGCGATTGCCCGAAGGCGGCCTGTACTTCGTCACCCCCACCACGCGCGCGCGGCCTGCGAAAGTCAGCGCATTGGCTGACTTTTTCATCAACAGACTCACTGTGGCTGAATGGCGTGCGCCGAAGCTTGCGGCAGGAAAAACACCGGCTCGCCGCAAACGATGACCTCACGTATCGCCGGTTTCCAGGCCGGATACTGCGTGATTGCGGCGACCGAATGGATCCCACATCACGTCAGCCAGTTCAGCCCGGCATGCTTCGCCAAAATCACGCAGGAAATCCATGCCGCCCTGCTCCGCAAAAAGCTTGAGCTCGTGCAGCGTCTTGTTCGGCTTGAGGTATGTGTCGACGATGGTATCCATGGCGCGCTCCGCCGCCACCAACACGCTGGGCGAGGATGTTAGACGTATGCGCGTCACCAGGGCATACAATTTCACCAGCTGCGTGACGTCGTCCTTGCCGGTGACCAAGGCATCGCCATAGAGCCTTGAGGCTTCGGCAATGAAGGCATTGAAAAGCGTCTCGCGGCGTTTCCGCTCCGCCTCGCGGTATTGCGCCAGCAGCTGCGTGCGCTGCGTGATCCAGGATGTCGCAAACGAGGTCAGGCCACCGATGCCGGCACCGGTGAGGCCCGCCAGGGCAGAGATGTAAGCCGTATTCATGCTGCCGTCCGTGCATCACTCAGCCATCCACCCATACATCATCGCTGCATGTTCATCAGGTGATCCATCGGCGCCATGTTGGCCGCCAGATGCGACATGATCCACAACGATCCAATCACGACGATGGCAATGATCAGCATGGTGGCACCAAACGCCATGACGTTCGTTTTCTGCTCCGGCGCCGTATTGATGTGCAGAAAGAAAATCAGGTGCACGATCATCTGGGCAATGGCCAATACGACAAGCGCCGCCTCGATGCTGAAAGGCGCCATGTGCTTCGAAGGGGCGATGGCAAACGCCGCCACGGTCAGGAGGATCGCCACCCCATAACCGATGACGTAGCCAAGCCATGAACCATGATGGCCATGTGCTTGAAGGCTCGGGGTACTACGGTTTGCGCGACGCGGATCATGCAACGGGTTCGTCATAGGTAGCCTCCGATCAGATACACAAAGGTGAAGATCCCGATCCACACCACGTCGAGCACATGCCAGAACAGGCTGAAACACAGAAAGCGCCGCATCATCGCGGGCGTGAAGCCACGGCCGAGAAACTGGACCAGCAACACGGCCAGCCACAGCAAGCCGCAGGTCACGTGGATGCCGTGCGTGCTGACCAAGGTGAAAAACGACGATAGAAAAGCGCTGCGATCCGGCCCTGCCCCTCTGGCGACCAGGTCGGAGAACTCGCGTATCTCCAGCGTGAGAAACATCACACCCAGAACGGCAGTTATCAGAAAGCCGACCAGCGTCATGAAGCGGTTACGCCGATCGCAGGCCAGCATGGCGATGCCGCAGGTGAAGCTGCTGGTCAGCAGGCATGCGGTTTCAATAAAAGCGTTTCGTGCGCTGAAAAGCGCATGGCCGTCAGGCCCGCCGTCGGTCGCGCCACGCAACACCGCAAAGGCGGCAAACAGCGCGGCAAACAGGATGCCGTCACTGAGCAGGTAGACGTAGAAGCCGAAACCCGTCACATGCTGGCGAGTTGGCAGCGCTTCGCTTTCTTCGGGGTAGGAGCCTGCGATGGCCGCATCCACAGAGATATCCTCTTCCATTAACCGGCGTGAATCGTGACGCGCTCAAGGCGGTCGATGTCGTAAGGCGTCAGCTCGTATTCGTCGTCCTCATCCCACGAATACCAGCCGAGCAATGCAACGATGGCAAGCAGTGACAGAACGCCCATCCAGAAGATGTGCCAGATCATCCCGAACCCGCCGAGCACCGCAAAGAAACTGATCGCGAAGCCAAGCCATGAGTTCTTTGGCATCTCGATCGATTCGTAAGCCTGCTCGGCCGGCTCGGCGACCTCCTGCTTCGCCTCCCAGAACGCATCCACCGTGTCTGCTTTTGGAAGCAGCGCAAAGTTGTAGGCGGGCGGCGGTGAGGTGGTAGACCATTCCAGCGTGCGGCCGTCCCAGGGATCACGCGCATTCGTGCGCAGCTGATCGCGTTTGCGGATGCTCCACACCAGCTGCGCGATTTGCAAAAGTATGCCGATCAGAATGCACACCGCGCCGCATTCGGCTACCAACAGGTAAGGCAGCCAGGCCGGATCGTCGTAGTGGTTCATGCGCCGCGTCATGCCCATGAAGCCGAGCACATAGAGCGGCATGAACGCCAGATAGAAACCCACCAGCCAGAACCAGAACGCCGCCTTGCCCAGCCCTTCGTGCAGCCGGAAGCCAAACGCCTTGGGAAACCAGTAAGTCAGGCCGGCAAAGCAACCGAACACCACGCCGCCAATGATCACGTTGTGGAAATGCGCGATAAGGAACAGGCTATTGTGCAAAACGAAGTCGGCCGGCGGCACCGCCAGCAACACGCCGGTCATGCCGCCGATGGTGAAGGTCACCATGAAGCCGATCGTCCACAACACCGGCGAGGTGAAACGGACGCGTCCGCCATACATGGTGAACAGCCAGTTGAAGATCTTCACGCCCGTGGGTATCGCTATCACCATGGTCGTGATGCCGAAGAAGCCATTCACATCGGCGCCCGATCCCATCGTAAAGAAGTGATGCAGCCACGTCGTAAAGGCCAGCAACGTAATCACCATCGTGGCCACCACCATCGACCGGTAGCCGAACAACGGCTTGCGCGAAAAGGTGGCAATCACTTCGGAGAAAATACCGAAGGCCGGAAGAATCAGGATGTAAACCTCCGGATGCCCCCAGGTCCAGATCAGGTTGATGTACATCATGGGATTGCCGCCACCATCGTTGGTGAAGAAATGCATCCCCAGATAACGATCCGCCAGCAGCATGGCGAAGGTGGCAGTCAAGATGGGAAAAGCCGCGATGATCAACATGTTCGCGGCCAGCGCGGTCCACGTGAATACCGGCATCCTGGACAACGTCATCCCGGGTGCGCGCAGCTTCAAGATAGTCGTCACGAGATTCACGCCGGATAGCAGTGTGCCGACACCTGAAATCTGCAGGGACCACAAGTAATAATCAACGCCGACGCCCGGACTGAACGGAAGCTCGGAAAGCGGCGGATAAGCCAGCCAGCCGGTGCGGGCGAACTCGCCCACTCCCAACGAGATATTGATCAGCAGCGCGCCGGCGGCCGTCAGCCAGAAACTGATCGAATTGAGCACCGGAAAGGCGACGTCCCGTGCGCCGATCTGCAGCGGCATGACGAAGTTCATCAGTCCCACCACGAACGGCATGGCCATGAAGAAAATCATGATGGTGCCGTGCGCCGAGAAAATCTGGTCGTAGTGTTCGGGCGGCAGAAAGCCCTGCGCATTGGCGCTGGCCAACGCCTGCTGGGAACGCATCATGATCGCATCGCTGAAGCCGCGCAGCAGCATCACCGCCGCCAGCAAGATGTACATGATGCCGATGCGCTTGTGATCAACGGTCGTAAGCCATTCCGTCCATAGCCACGCCCACCTGCGCTTGTACGTGATCAGGCCCAGAATCGCCAGGATGCCGATGATGATCGCCAGGCAAGTGCCCATGATGATCGGCTGGTCGAACGGAATGGCCTGCAGCGTGAGTTTCCCGAACATATCAGCGCTCCGTGGGGCCTGCGGTAAGCGTCACGCCGGCCTGCGCCGGTGACGCAGTGACTGCAACGGGTCGTCTGGTTGCGCTGTCGATCGCGTGGGTAAACAGGTCTTGTGCGATCGAAGCGTAATAAACGACGTTTCCCGTACGGTGCCTGGCAACGAGCTGGTTGTAGGTGGCGTCATCCAGGGCCGCACCTTGCGCCTTGACGTGATCGAGCCAGGCGTTGAACGCCTTGTCATCCGTGGCCAGCACCTGAAAGTGCATGTCGGAGAATCCATCGCCACTGAATTGCGCCGACAATCCGCGGTAATTTCCCGGCTCATCCGCCAGCAACGACAGCTTCGTCTCCATGCCGGGCATGGCGTAAATCTGGCCGCCGAGTTGCGGCACGAAGAATGAATTCATCACGGTTGCCGACGTAAGCCGCAAGGAAATCGGCGTACCGACAGGAATGGCCAGCTCGTTGACGCTGGCAACGCCCTGGTCGGGATAGATGAAGAGCCAGCGCCAGTCCATCGCCACCACGTCCACCGTCATCGGCTTCCGGTTCGAGGCCAGCGGTTTATAGGGATCGTTCTGATGTGCGCCTACCCAGGCGAGACTGCCAAGAAACAGGATGACCAGCAGGGGAATCATCCATATGGAAAATTCCACATAACCGGAATACTCCCAACGCGGCTTGTACTTCGCACGCGCATTGCCGGCGCGAAACCACCAAGCGAACCACAGCGTCAGCAGGATGATGGGCGTAATGACCATCAACATGGGGATGAGCGCCTCCAGGAGCAGTTGCTTTTCTTCTGCTCCAACCGGTCCTTTAGGGACCAACACGCCTTCATGACAGGCCGCAAGCCATACGCACGACATGGCTGCGCCTACTCTGAGTATGGTTTTTGACGCATTTGGCAACGGCATGCTCGGTCTCCGACACACGATCCCATCTCCGCATACCGACACGTTGGCCTCACCGAACTTGGCAGCTTCGGAGAACGGAGGCGTCGCAACGGATTTCGCGTGAAGGCTGTCGCCGTGCCACGCGATCGTTATGGGTGGATGAACGATAGGTGGCCGTGTCCGAATGATCTTGGACGAAAACGTTCGGCAAGGAACGGATACGACACCGCGCCCGAGGTTTCTGTACGTTTTCACTCGATGGTCTCAATGAAATCATTCGGCTAACCCTGATCATCGAAATTACCGAATCGTCATTCCGGCGAAGGCCGGAATCCATCGCCAGTGCGAAGCATGGATTCCGGCCTTCGCCGGAATGACAACAAGGAAAAACTGGAGCTTTTAGCGGTGGATAGCTCACTTTCGATCCGCTCAAAAATGCTGGAAAACTTCAGACATCGAACCCTCAATTAACCAGCGCCACACATGATGTCTTGATGACACCGGTGTGTTTGATCCATAGCCCGTCAAATGCGTACAAGCCGGCAGCGCCCCGTGGCGCTAACGTCTATGTGCTCATCGGTATTGCCTTGAACGCCGATTTGCCGCGCCCGCAACTTGCCACCCAGGGAGACCTCTACCATGGCCATGTCATCCGCCGAATACGTCGCCAAAGTTTTCCAGCAGGCAGGCATCAAGCACGTGTATGGCGTTGTCGGTGATTCGCTCAATGGCATGACCGACGCTTTCCGCCGCAACGCGATCGAATGGCTGCATGTGCGCCACGAGGAAGCCGCAGCCTTTGCCGCCGGTGCCGAAGCGCACCTGACCGGCGAACTGGCGGTCTGCGCCGGCAGCTGCGGCCCCGGCAATCTTCATCTCATCAACGGCTTGTTCGACTGCCATCGCAGTGGCGTGCCGGTGTTGGCGATTGCCTCGCATATTCCCAGCAGCGAAATCGGCATCGATTACTTCCAGGCCACGCATCCGGAGATTCTGTTCAAGGAATGCAGCCACTATGCGGAACTTGTCTCCAACCCGCAGCAGCTTCCGCAGATACTGGGCCGCGCCATGCGCGCGGCGGTTGCACGACGCGGCGTGGCTGTCGTGGTTATTCCAGGAGACGTGTCGTTGCGGGAGGCCGTCGCCGAAGCGCCTCGCTGGGTGCTGCCGACCAAACCGATTCTGCATCCGTCGCTGAAAGATCTGAAGCGGCTTACCGGTCTGCTCAAGGACGCCACGCGCGTCACCATCTTCTGCGGCGCCGGCTGCGCTGGCGCGCACGACGAAGTCGTGGAACTGGCGCGACGTCTCAAGGCGCCGATCGTGCATACGCTGCGTGGCAAGGAATACATGGAATATGACAATCCTTATGATGTCGGCATGACCGGATTGGTCGGCTTTTCATCGGGCTATGCCGCCATGAAGGATTGCGACACGCTGCTGTTGCTTGGCACCGACTTCCCTTACCGCCAATTTTTTCCCAAGAACGCCAAGGTTGCGCAGATCGATGTGCGCCCCGAAGCACTCGGCAACCGCTGCCCACTCGACCTTGGCTTGATCGGCGACGTGCGCGAAACACTGCAGATGCTGCTTCCATCTATCCCGGAGAAGATGGATTCCAGCCATCTCGATGCTTCGCTCGCGCATTACAAGGAGGCACGCAAAGGCCTCGACGAACTGGCCGATCCGCGGCGTGGCAGCGACATCATCCATCCCCAGTACGTGACGAAGCTGGTCAGTGAATTGGCGACGGAGGATGCCATCTTTACCTGCGATGTCGGCTCGCCGATCTTGTGGACGGCGCGCTACCTCAAGGTCAACGGCAAGCGCCGCATCGTCGGCTCGTTCAATCACGGTTCCATGGCCAACGCCATGCTGCATGCCATCGGCGCCCAGGTCGCCTGCCCTGACCGCCAGGTGATCTCGATGTCCGGCGACGGTGGCTTCGCGATGATGATGGGTGATTTTCTGTCACTGACGCAGCTGGATCTGCCCGTCAAAATCGTGCTGTTGAACAACGGCACGCTGGGCTTTGTCGAGATGGAAATGAAGGCCAACGGCTTTCTCGATACCGGCTGCGACCTGGTCAACCCCAACTTTGCGCAAATGGCCAATGCCGTCGGTGTGAAAGGGATTCGTGTGGAACGCGCCGAGGATCTTCATGCAGCGCTGGTCGAAGCGTTTTCGCATAAAGGCCCTGCCCTGGTCGATGTGGTCAGTGCACGGCAGGAATTGGCGATGCCGCCGAAGACGACATTCGATGAGGCTTACAAGTTTGGGTTGTTCATGATCAAGGCGGTGTTGGATGGGCGTGGTAGCCAATTGGTGGATTTGGCGAAGGTGAATTTGTTGCGGTGATGGCGTAGCGCTAACGATTGCATCGCCGCCACCATAAAGCCCCCCATTTGCCACGTCGTCATTCCGGCGAAGGCCGGAATCCACGCTTCGTACTGGCGATGGATTCCGGCCTTCGCCGGAATGACGGTGAGGTGCTACGAAACTTCCCGGGACAGCAGCGGGCGAAAGCCAGCATGACTGAGATTCGATCCTTGTGAAGCGGATCATCCAGTACCTTACTTCACAGAATGATCCACCAACGTCTTCAGATCCGTCACGTCATACGACACCGACATGCGATACCCATTACCGCAACGCACCGGTGCAAGATCCGACAGTTCCTCGCCTTCGCACTCCGGCAACGTCAACTCGCCCTTCCCCATCCATGCATCAGCCACCGTGAAGTTGTCCATCACGGACTCCACCAGCTCATGCACGGCCGGACGCTCCCATTGCCCCGCTGCCAGTCGAGGAAAGTGACGCATGTTGATCGTGGGACGCGAAGCCAGCGCAGCGAGATCCGTCACGGCTTTTTCGAGCGTCACGATGCCCCGCGCAATCCTCTGTCCACTGGTCGATGCGCTCGCGCCAAATCGGCCTCCGGGCGCAAGCTTGGGTGATGCGGGGCCACTCGCAGCAAACAGGCGCGTCTGGAAAACCGAACCAAGCCGCTTGGGGAAGCCCTGCGCCCAGCCACGCGCGACCGCCGCATCGTTGTCGACGAAGATATAGGGGCAATACGCAACCGGCTTGCCGTTGAATGACGCATCCACGAGTATGAAAAATTCCCGGTACTGATAACGCGCCGGATTGAGAAACTCATCGTGCTCGCCGGTGAATTGCCAATCGATGAAATACGCCTGTGCATGTCCTTCCGCCTTGGCATCGGCCTGTAACTCCTCAGGCAGAAGCGAGGTGACGGCTTCGGGACGCGCCCAAAAATCGATGACGAGAAAGTCGCCGGCATAGTGCCAAGGCGGTGACGGGGAGATGCTGGAGAGCCCGCGAGGCGTAAGGGGGGCGAAAAAACGGCTTTTCATGTGGCCCTTCCCGGATGAATGTCGAACGAACTATGACATTCGTGGTTCGGGCGATCTTGGATAAACGTGACGGCAAAGGCCGGAAACCTACGCCACGCTGTTCGCGCAGATCAAAGCTCCGGCGTTCCGCACAAGCCTTGCACGACGTCCCAAAGACGGTCTTCCTCGCCATCGGCGATAACCTGGTATGCATTTCGTCCATCCAGGTCCCGATGGCGCGTGCACATCCACCGCACGGCGCGTGTCCTGTCGCCCAGGCCAATGACCAACATGCTGGATAAATTGCCCAGCCGCTCTTCCAGCACAGAAAATGCAGCCAGCGCGATTTGTTCGTGCGTCGCGTGGATCTCTTCCAGCCGCACCACCATATCCTTGAACGGGTCTATGTTACGCATACCTTCAATGGCGCTCCCCGCGCAGGATGGAACGTAGAAAACCGATCACCAGGTCTGCACTACCCTGCCTGACAAGCTGCTGCGCAGTCATGTCGCCAAGTTCCCGGATACACACCGATCGGTACCACTCCCTGACGCGCGACGGATCGCCCTCTATCGCCGAGGCCAATTGCGAGATATGGAGAAAGGCGATATCGACTGCTTGATTCAGGACCGAGGCGCCCACCTTGCGTGACGGCCATGACGCCACACTGCCTTCGATAGTCATGGTTGCGGCCCCTCATTAAACGTACGCGGACCTTACGCTACGCCTGGCAGCCGATGGTTTTCTTGCAAATTTTTGCGCGCAGATGTGCTTTTCGCATGCACGTGGAAGGGCTCCCGAATTACCCTTTCGAGCATTGAAGTCACCGTTTGCGCAGCGCATAGTCCCCATCGACCAGGGTCTGTCATGACCTATCAAGATATTGTTTTTAATAAATATTCTTCCAGGTGGATGGTTTGAACGAGAAAAAGGAAAGGTATGGAATTCTCGTCGTGGATGACCATCCGGTCATGCGCGATGGGCTGCGCGCGGTCATTGAACAAGAGCCGGATATGGAGGTGGTTGGCGAGGCGGCCGATGGCCGGGAAGCGATCGAGCAATTCCACAAGCTGCTACCCGACATCATGCTGATCGATCTGCAGATGCCGGATGTCGACGGCCTGCAAGCCATCACGACCATCCGCAGCGAATTTCCCGACGCCACCATCATCGTGCTCACTACGTTTCCCGGCGACGCGCGGGTGGTACGTGCCTTTACGCTTGGCGCGACGTCTTATCTGCTCAAGACGGCGCGCCGCGATGAAATCATCAAGGCGGTTCGCAGTGCGCTTTGCGGGCGTCACACCATGGCGCCCGAAGTCGCCCAGGAGATCGCCAGCCATACCGGGCAGGAAGGACTGACGGAACGCGAAGTCGGCGTGTTGAAGCTGGTGGCCGAAGGCCACAGCAATCGTGCCATCGCCACGGCCCTGTGCATTTCGGAAGACACCGTCAAGGCGCGCATGAAAAGCATCATGAGCAAACTGGGCGCCGAGGACCGCACGCACGCCGTGATGATTGCGATCCGTCGCGGCTTCATGGAATCACAACCGTAAAGCGTTCCACGAAACGTGGGCGCTTGATCAAAAGTACCTAATCAGGGGGACATCCCACCGGAGTAAAAACGGTGATGATTACCGCTGCACCCGTTTCATTCCGCGCCCTGCCGCTGGTTCACCAAAAAACCAAAAGAAGACCAAGCCAAAACCTGAATTTCACGACAAGGCGCGTCATCTCGCCTAATGTCCTGCATAAAAAGACGCATCACACGCTGGACGATTCAATGGTCTGCTAGGTGAATTAGGTGATGAGTACTTTTGGCGCTGGGCGTGTAGCAGCAATCACCCCGACAGCGTACGCAGCTGAAGCAGGACGGGTCCCGCTTCAGCTTCCTTCACGGCGGTCGGAGGGCGGATGCATGAATCTCTTTCCTGTTGCACACAGCGCGACCGCGCCTGCCCATCTGGGATGGGTGCAGGATTGGCACGACTTCGACAATCCTGATGAGGCGCTCAGAAATCTGCTGGATGCTGCCTGGTATGCCGTGAGCACGATGAATGGAACCGACGCGGTCGCAGTCACGACCATGCTGCGTCATGCCTATCTGCAACAACATCGTTTCAGCTTCTACTTTCCGCATGATGAAGTCGAAACGCTGCTGGCCATCGGAAGCCTCTGGCAAGACGATATCGATGAAGCCATGCGTCGCGTTCAATCGGTGTCGGCACGCGGTACCGGCGCGCGGTACCGGTCCATGCTTGAAGTCGTGAAGAAATTTTGTCTTTGGCGGGCGCGCGACTTCATGCCGTTCTATGAGCTGTCGTGGGGCAAAGCGCCGCGCAGCCATGCCATGTCGCTGCTGACGGCCATCGTCAACCTATCCATCGAGGCCACGGCGGAAGCCGAGCAGCTTCGATTCAAGCTGGCCGAACGTCTGGCCCGGGACGCCTTGCTCTTGTGCCACAAGTCGACCACGGCAAATACGTACGCATCGCTGCTTCCCACCGCTGTACTGGCGCAGTTGCACTACGAAGCCGGCGCCGTGGACGAGGCCGATACGCTGCTGCGAGGACGGCTCACGGCCATCGAAGAGAGCGGCGCGATCGAGAGTGCACTCATCGCCTACGTGCTTTCCGCAAAAATTGCCGCCGCACGAGGCAGCCAGAACATGGCATTGCTGCTCCTGCACCGTGGCGAAGAAATAGGTAGGGAACGCCGCTGGCCCAGGCTGGTGCTTCGCTGCAAGGCGGAAGAAGTGGCGTTGCGCCTTCAAGACGAACGTGTCGATCTTGCCGAGGCAGCCCTGCAACACCTGTATCTTTATTTGGGCAGCGTCGATGCAAAGATTCGTCCCAAGGACATCGAAGCGTGGCCTTTGCAAATGGCCCGGCTTCGCCTGCAACTGGCGAACGGGCCTGGTCCGGGTACGGCCCGCTCGCTTGAAGATCTGCGCAACGCGGCGCTGGACCGCAATCACCCTGCGCTGGTGGTCAAGCTGACCATTCTGCTTTCAAGTGCGCTCCATGCCATCGGCGAGACGGCGCGCGCCCACGAAGAATTGCTTGCCGCCTTGCATCAGGGCGCCAGCGCCGGGCTTTTCCGCAGTTTCCTGGATGACATGCCGTTGATCGAAACGCCTCTCAAGCAGCTTTGGCGATCCTCCGAGGCGGGGAAGCTCGGTCATCTAGGTCCTTACGTCGGACGCCTGCTCACGGCGCCGGAAGTACGTGTTCCCGCCCGCAAGAAATTCAGAATCAACCACCGCCTGGTGGAATCCCTAAGTACGCGCGAGGCGATTATCCTACGGTTGATGAGCTTAGGCTTATCCAACAAATTGATCGCTCGCGAATTGCAGATCACGCCGGAGACCGTGAAGTCGCATGCCAAGCACATCTTCATCAAGCTGTCGTCCAAGAACCGCGCCGAGGCCGTCTCCCGCGCAACCGAATTGGGGCTCATTTGAAAGCACGGTGATCGAATGAAAGAGTTCAAACCCTTTCGGCTCGATCCAGCCAACCATCAGTTGTGGCGCACCTCCGATGAAGGCGGGCTTGCGCCGGTCACCATCACCGCGAAGGCGTTCGACGTACTGCGCTACCTGGTCGAACATCCCGGGCGCCTGGTCTCGCACGAAGAACTGCTGGAAGCGCTCTGGTCCGGCGTGGCCGTTCAACCCGAAGTGTTGAAAGGGCATGTGCTGGCCATCCGCAACGCACTTGGTGACGACGCCCAGCGTCCGCGCTATATCGAAACCCATCGCGGCCGCGGCTACCGCTTCATTGCGGACATCGCGACCCCGCAAAAGACGGACAACCATCTTTCATCGCCTGCGGCGCCGTCGCTGATTGGCAGAGCGGCGCAATTGAACATGTTGCGCGAAGCACTCGTGCAGACCAGCCATGGGCAATCGAAGATCGTCTTCGTGCATGGCGATGCCGGCATCGGCAAGACCTCCTTGGCCGAGGCGTTTTGCAGCGACATCGCCACCCGTCATGTGCCGCTGTCATATGGCCGTTGCATCGAAGGCTTTGGTGGTGCCGAGCCCTTCTATCCCATCATCGAAGCGCTTTCCCGACTGATAAAGGGCGCCAACGGTAACAAGGTGCAGGATGCCTTGATCTCCCTGGCGCCTTCATGGGCCAGCCAGCTGGCCGGCCTGCTGTCTCGCGAACATCGCGCCCTGTTGCAGAAAATGGCGCATATATCGGCCCGCAGCCGCATGCTGGGCGAATTCTGCGAACTGCTTGAAGCACTGGCCGAGGATGAAGCCTTCGTGCTGCTGCTGGAAGACCTGCATTGGGCCGACTTTTCCACGCTGGATCTTATTTCGGCGTTCGCCCGGCGAAAGTCGGCCGTCAAGCTGCTGCTGATCGCCACCTATCGTTCGGATGAACTGGCTACACGCGGGCCAGCATTGAAACAACTGGTCAACGAACTGCTCTTGCACAAGCTGTGCGAGTCCATCCATTTGACCGGGCTGGACCAGCATGACGTCGCGGAGTATGTCCAGGCGGATGACTCCGAAGAAAGCCGCTCGTTCGTGCAACTGCTGTTGCATCAATCAAGCGGCAACCCGCTGTTCCTGAGTACGATCCTGGATCACCTGAAAGGTACCCGGTCGATATCCGCCGATCGCGGGCGATGGAAAAACGACGTACCGCTTTCCCAGATCCGCTTCGAGATACCACAGACGATCAGCCACGTCATCGAGGCCAAAATCGCCAGCCTCGATGATGAAACGCAGCGCATTCTGGAAGCGGCCAGTGCGGTGGGGGAAGTGTTCAATCCGATCGTGCCCGCCACCGCCGCGGGCCTGAGCGCACGCCGGTTCGAGGAAGTATGCGAGGCGCTTTGCCGAACCCGCAGCTTCATTCATCGCCATGACATGGATACCTTGGGCAGCGGCGAGGTGGTTCGGCTCTATCGGTTCAACCACGCCCTGCTTCGCGAAGTGCTGCTGAACCGCCAGGGACCTTTGCGGCTGGCGCAAAGCCATGCCTTGATCGGCAAGGAACTGGAAAAGTCGTATCCCAGTGAGCTGCGGGCACATGCGGCGTTCGAACTGGCCGAGCAATTCTCCAACGCGCATGAGTGGTCCAAAGGGCTCAACTATCTGAAGATCGCCTTGCAAACCGCCAAGCGCCGCTATGCGCACCAGGATGCGCTCGCGATTCTCGACAAGGCCGACGAGATTGCGCGCCATCTTCCCGAAGCCGAGCGCGAATCCACCCTGGCCGTGCTGCTGGAAGATCGCGCCTCCATCTACGCCACCAACCATGATCCGCGCGCCTTGCAGGTGTTTAACGAGCTTGTGCAACGCTCCGAGCAACTGCGTCGCCCCGATATGCAGGCGCGTGCGCAACTTGGCCTGGCCTTCACCTTGAGCTGGGGAGATGCGGCCGCATCGGTGGCGCATCTGGAAAACGCCGCCCGCTTGAGCGATGCGCAACGGGAGCCGCAACTGAAGGCACGCATCCGGTTGAGCAGTGCCGCCTGGCGCCTCTGGATCAGCGGATGGGATGCGGAGCTGGCCAAGATTTGCGATGAAAACCTGATTCCTTTGCGCAACGGCCCGGACCGCCAGATCACAGCCTGGGGTTTGATCGAATACTGCATGATCTGCCTGATCTCCAGCCGATACCGCGAGTGCCTGGAAACCGTGGATGCGAACCTGGACATCCTGATACGCCACGCGGCAGACCGGCCCGAATTCAACATCTTTCGCGCCATCTGGATGGCTCACCTGGGCCGGCCATGGGCGTACACGATGCTGGGCGAATGGGGCCAGGCCCTGAAGGAATTCGACGCCAGCGAAGCGCTTTTCGTCGGCAATGCCAATCGCTACAGCATCTGCACCCTGGAGACGCTGCGCGGCTTTCTCTATCTGATGGCGGGTGACTTCCAAGCCATCAAAGACATTTGCATCAAGCTCGGTTTCTACCAGGATAAAACCGGCCATCAACCGGCGGCGCTCTACACCCTGGTGCTTCCGAATGAAATACGGCATTGCACCCTGCTCGGCGGCGCCATGGAAATTGGGCTCGGCAATCTCGATGCCGGCATCGACATCCTGAAGCGGCTCGAGCACGACATGCTGGAGCATCCGGTGCTCACGGATTGGTATTGGCTGTTCGTACTGGAGTGGACGCTTGCCAATGCCCTGCTGCAAGCCGGCGATATCGGACAGGCACGCCTGCATGCGGACCGCATGGTGGAACGCTCCGACCGCACCATGGAAGTCACATGGCGTGCGATGGCGCGCGAAGTGCGATGCCGCGTCGCCATCGAAGAAGGCCATCTCACCCTCGCCGCTCGCTTGATCAACGATGCCTTGCGAATGACCGACGTGATGGGTGCGCCGCTGGCCGATTGGCGGATTCACCGCACGGCCGCACAAGTGCATCGGCTGCAAGGTGATAGCGAAAACGCAGCGATGCACGAGCAATTGTTTGGCAGGAAGGCGCAGCGGCTGCTGGACAGCCTGCCTTCGGGGCATCGGCTTCAGCAGAGTTTTGCGCGGTTTATGGGGTGAGCGAAGGTTTCTGAATGATCGCCTTGCGGTAATGCACGCTCATACCTCACCGTCATTCCGACGAAGGCCGGAATCCAGTTTCAATACGTTGTGCGAAGCACTCAAAACCTAATGCAGTGTCCTTCGGACGCATATTTCACTGGATTCCGGCTTTCGCCGGAATGACGGTGAGGCAAGATTTGAACGACCGACATTACAAATACGCACAACGGTCCCCCACGCGGGGGATAGCCACCGCGATTCACACGATCCAACATCAAGCCAAGGTCAGCGCCAACCATGCGTTGCCCAGACCCCGATAAACATTAAAACCATGGAATGAGCGCATACGCTCGTCGGGCTGCTACTCGCCATCGAAAGCGAACGCAGTGAGACACGGCTGCCATATGGGACCCATCTACACTTTCGAGTGATTCGACGCATCCCTTTTGTGTCAGCAAGTCTACCCTGACGAAGGCTTCGGCCTCTGACGCATGCGCGTACTTTCCATTCAGGACGACGTTCAACCAAGAACGCTCAAAGGCCATCAGGCCCGGAGAGGTGCGCATGAATCATGGTGCATTCGGCGATCGGCTCGGCCGTTCGTTTCACCTAAACAATCCCCCGGTTCTCCATAGCCAGACCAGGCATGGCGTGCGCCTTGCGGTCACGGAGCTCAGGATCGACCAATCCGGTTATGGCATGACGTCCCCGATGGGCAACGACGATGCCTACCTGGTATGCCTCAATTTGCGCAAACAGAGCACGCACGAGCTTTGGTGCGACGGCCGTTCCGTGTGTTCGACTGCCTATGAGGCAGGCACATCCTACGTACTGGACCTGCGCTGCGACCCCATCGCCTATATCGGCGAGCCGTTGCATTCGCTGTATTTCTACATGCCGCGGCAAGCCATTGTCGAAGCCGGCGAGGAGCTCGGAAAAACGAACATTGCCGGGCTGGCCATGCTTCCTGGCGAATGCTTCCGGGACACCATTATCGGCAGCATTGGCCAGACCTTGTTGCCGATCTTCAACAAGGATGCCCCAGCGAACCAGTCACTCGCCGATCACCTCCTGCAAGGCCTGTGCGCCTACATGGCGGCCACGTACAGCGGGTCTTCGATACGTCCCGACATCGTTCGCGGTGCGCTCGCGCCGTGGCAGCAGCGGCTGGTCATGCAAATGATGCGGGAGCGCGTGTTCGAAGGGATCTCCATCGGCGAATTGGCGGAAGCCTGTGGTCTTTCGGCGGGCGCGCTGGCGCGAGGTTTCAAACGGAGCACCGGCATGTCGCCGCATCAATGGCTGCTGTCACGCCGTATCGACGTCGCGCTGGAACTCATGGCGGACCCCGACACCTCACTGGCCGACATTGCTTTCAACGCAGGCTTTTCCGACCAAAGCCATTTCAGCCGCGTGTTTACGCAAAAGATGGGCGTTGCGCCGGGCGCATGGCGCAAGTCGCTGGCGAACAACAAACGGGTGGAAGCGGCGTGACCGCCGTTTCCATGCACAAGACTGGCTTACACAAGGTTGCTCACATGCACTCACCTAGAACGACGCACGGACATGCCTATCTACGCGTAGCACTCGCGTCATCGTTCTCGATGGCCATGGCGGCATGCAGCGCCTCGCCCTCGCGAAACATCCTCGGCTCCTACTTCCCGACGTGGATGGTGTGCGCGCTGCTGGGCATTGTCCTCGTAGCGATCATTCGTGGCGTACTGCTAAAAACGGGTGTAGACGCCGCCATGCCTGTGCCGGTGATTGTCTATCTGTGCATGTGGACAGCAGTCACGCTCGCCATCTGGCTTGTGTGGCTGGGCTGAATGGAGACCGCGTCCATGCAAGCCAAAACCGCTCTTGGCCGACTCATCGCCTTCGTCTCCATCGCGGCGGCCGTGGTGCTCATCGTCGTGTCGATGATCGTCGTCGATCAGCGCCCGCGTACGCACGATGCCTATATTTTTGCGTACAGCGCCGGCATCACGCCGGAGGTCGACGGACGCATCGTGGCGATCCATATCCGCAACGATCAATTCGTCCACAAAGGTGACGTGCTGCTGCAGATCGATCCCGAGCCGTTCGAGCTGAAGCTGCAGCAAGCCAAAGCACAAGTCGCCGCCTTGCAGGCCGACATCAACCTCACCGGCCGGCAGGTCAATGCGCAAGGATCCGGCGCCGAAGCCGCAGCACGCGAAGTCGATCGTGCGCGTCAGCAACTGGCGCTTGCGCATGACACACTCGCACGCGAACAACCGTTGCTGGCCAAGGGCTTCGTCACCACACAGCAAATCGATGAAGCGCGCACCAACGAGCGCACGGCGGCATCGCAATTATCCGCAGCCATCCAGCAGGCAGCACAAGCCAAGGAAGCCGTCGGCGATGTGGAAAGCCTGAAGGCGCAACTGCTCGGCGCGCAAGCCGTCGAAGCCCTGGCTGCGCGCGATCTGCGTGAAACCGTCATTCGCGCCACGGTGGATGGCCGGGTGACCGGCTTCAATCTCGCCCTGGGATCGTTTGCCGTGTCCGGGCATCCGCTCTTTACGTTGATCGATGACAACAGCTGGTATGCCGTTGCCAATTTCCGCGAGACCGACCTGCGCGGGATGCACACCGGCGATGCCGCACAGATATGGGTGATGGGACATGAAGGCCAGCCGTTGCACGGCGTGGTCGAAAGCCTGGGTGCAGGTGTTCAGCCGGAAGGCGCGGCCGGCCCAGGACTTCCCCAGGTCGATCGAAACCTCAATTGGGTCGTGGTGGCGCAACGCTTCCCCGTGTGGGTACGCCTGGACCAACCCTCGCAGCCGTTCTTGCGCATCGGTGCAACCGCTTCCGTACGGGTGAGCCATGCACGCACCGATTGAGCTTCAAAACCGTGGCGGCCTGACCGGCGTGTTGCAGCGCGAACTCGCGCTGACCGATACGCGTATTCGCACCATGGCACGTATCACCGGGTGTACGGCCTTCGTGGTTGCCATCGCGATGGTGTTTCAAATTCCATTGCCTGCCTACGTTGCCTACCTGGTTTTTCTGCTCAGCCACGAGGATGCCGCTTCAACCCTGGTCTCCTCCGTCGGTGGCCTGGTGGCAGTTACCTTGGCTGTCGCTTCGTCCCTGTTGTTCTACGTGTTCGACGCGGCCGAACCGGCGCTGCGCATTCCGCTGTTGGCGGTGAGCACCTTGGCTGGAACGTTTCTCGCGCGCACCAGCCGGTTGGGACCCATCATCTTTCTTGCCGGGTTCATCCTGGTGTTGTCGCAGACGCTGCTGGATGACGTACCCACCACCGAATATGTCACGCACACGGTGCTGTGGCTGTGGGTGGTGGTTGCGGTGCCGGTTGGCGCGAGCGTCATGGCCGCGCTGCTGGCCGGCGAAAGTCCTGTCGCGCTGGCGCGCAAGCAGGCTGCGCAACTGATGGATGCCGTCGCCGGCTATATCGAAAACCCCTACTCCGCAGACCCTTCGCGCTTGCGCGACCAGTTGCTCGCACTTGGCCAGCTCAAGAACAAGGCCTATCTGTGGAACAAACAACTCAAGGCATTTGCGCGGGAAGACAACCGCCTGATCGCCATCCTGTTAGAAGCGCTACAGATCGCTCGATGCCACCCTTCGAGCGTATCGCTTGCTTCGAGGCGTTCTTTGGCGATCTCTCTCCGCCAAAGCAAACGTCTTTTTTTACAACGTCGCGGCGTCATGGCCGATGCTGCCGCCGACGAGAGCGAGCCCATGCCCGCCACGCTGAATCCCACGGAGACGGCCCTGCGCAACACGCTCGATGAACTGTTTGACGAAGCTTCCGGCAAAGCACCGCCCCCTGCTGACAAAGCCCCGCCACAACATCCACCTGCGGCAGTTCAATCCCAGAACCGTGCGCATGCGCGCTTCGCGTTCAAAGTGATGTGTGCGGTGCTGGCTTCCTACGCGACCTACACGTTGCTCGACTGGCCCGGCATTCGCACGGCGGTCACCACCTGTTTCTTCGTCTCGCTGACGACGCTGGGAGAAAGCGTGCATAAGCTGACGTTGCGCATTACCGGCGCCATCATCGGCGGGCTGATCGCCGGACTTTGCATTGTTTTCGTGTTGCCCTCCCTGACCGATATCGGCGAGCTTTGCCTGCTGATTGCCGTGGTATCCGCCTTTTGCGCATGGATTGCCACCAGCAGCGAGACGATTGCCTATGGCGGCATGCAGATCGCCTTCGCCTTCTTCCTGGGTGTACTGCAAGGCTACAGCCCGGCGGATGACCTCACCGTGCTGCGCGATCGCATCGTCGGCATCGTGGTCGGCAATCTGTGGATCACGATTTTCTTCACCACGCTTTGGCCGGTCAGCGCGGTGAGCCAGGCGCGCGATAAATGGTCTTCGGCGATCAAGCAACTCGGCGATCTGCTCGTCACCCATGACGAGGAAGCTGCCGCTGCGATGAAAGCGGATATCTGCCAGCGTGCTTCCGAAGCATCCCGGTTGAACGCACGCACCCTGTTCGAGTGGCGTTTTTTCCTCGATGGCGACCTGGCGGATCGCCCGGTCCCCGAAGCACGTCACGTTGAACAACTCGCATCGGCAGCCTTTGTCGTGCAGCGGCTGAAGGACAAAACGGCGTCGCTTCCATCCGATGAAAAGGCAGATCAAGCCATCGCCGAGCGACTGGCCGCCCTTGCAAAAGGAACATCTTCAAACGTGTCAGACGAACACCTTGGCCAAGCACCCACCACGCTTCTGAATCAGGCCCGGCAGCACCTCAACGAGGAGATCGATCATGCGTCGCGCGCGATCTGAATCGCCTCTGCTCGCACACATTCCCCTCGCGCTCGCGATAGTGCTCTTCGTACACAGCGGCATGGCGCGCACGCAATCGGCGTCATGGGCCATGGACACCACCAGCCATGCCGATGCACCAGCGATGGAAGACCGCGTCTACACGCTGCAGGAACTCCTGACCATCGCGCTGGACATCAGCCCCAAGACGCGCGAAGTCGAGCAGGAAGCCGTACAAGCCGACCTCGCCGTGCGGCTGGCCAAAACCCAGTATTCACCGCAACTCGATGCCAAGGCGCTCGGTGGCATCCAACGTACACCGCTGGCGATTCCGCCGACAGTTTCGAAAAAAGGCTACTTCGTGTCGTCGACCCGGGAAGTTTTTCCGACGCTGGAAATGAAATGGCTATTGTTCGACTTCGGCCGCCGCAAAGGCGCCGTAGAGGAAGCCAGACATAACGCTTCCGCCGCGCAATCAGGCTTGCTTGGCGCGCAGGAAAAACTGGTGTTCGACGTGTCGGAAGCCTATTTCGATGCGACCTCCGCGCAGGGACAAGTGCGCGCCGCCCAAAAATCACTGGATGCCGCCAAGCTGACCGAACAGGCCGTCGCCGATCAGAAGAAGCACGGCCGCGCCACCGTGGTGCAGCTTGCCGAAGCGCAACGCCAGACGGCTGCCATGCAACTGGGATTGACGAAAGCCAACGGTACGGCGGATACGGCCTTCGCCACCTTGGTCGCCACCATCGGACTGCCGCCCGAAACCCGTTTCGAAGTCGCGCCGCCTGCCGATGCACCAACAACGGAAACACTCGCACCACTGCGGACATTGATCGACGAAGCGCTGCAAACCCGTCCGGACGTACTCGCCGCCACCGATAAAGTCGCTGCAGCCGGCGCCAAGATCGAAACCGCACGCGCCGCTTACCGGCCGACGATCAGCCTGTCCGCGCAGCTGTTCCAGAACATCGGCAAGATCAGCAGCGATGGAAGCCCCTACTCGTCCATCGATCGAACCGGCAACGCGCTGTTCGTTTCGTTCGATTGGCCGCTGTTCGACGGCGGTGCACGAGCCACCAACGTATCGCTGGCCGTCTCGCAAAAGACGGAGGCCGAGGATGCCCTGGCCGACACCAAGGACACCGCCTCCCAGCAGGTGGTGCAGGCCTACAGCAATCTGAAAACGAGCCTGGACAACCGCAATCAGGCGCTGGCGTATACGCATGCTTCCGAACTTGCCTATCAGGCCTCGCTCGATTCGTATCGGCGCGGCCTCACCAGCATCACTGACCTGACGAGCAACGAAGCTGTGCTCGCCCAGGCGGAAGCCGGCCAAGAAGATGCCGATGCCAACGTCGGCATTGCGCGCGCCGCGCTGGATCTGGCCTTGGGGCGGCGGCCTTCTTCGCATTAGCGGTCGCCGCTTCAACAGGACTCCCACCCCCTCACCACGCGGAGCAAGCCATGAGCAAGAAAGTTGCAGAAATCCTCGTCGAGGTTCTCGAACAAGCGGGCGTCAAGCGCTGCTACGGCATCGTCGGCGATACGCTCAATCTGTTCGCGGAACATCTGGAGCGCAGCACCATCGACTGGGTGCACGTTCGGCACGAGGAAGCCGGCGCGTTTGCAGCGGGCGCCGAAGCATCGCTTACCAACAACCTGACGGCATGCGCCGGCAGCTGCGGACCGGGCAGCCTGCACTTCATCAACGGCATGTATGAGGCCAACCGCAACCGCTCGCCCGTCATCCTTATCGCCAGCCAGGTGATGATGAACGACCTGGGCTTCGAGTTCATCCAGGAGGTCGATTTCAAAACGGTCTTCAAGGAATGCTCGGTGTTCTGCGACATGATCCTCACACCCGACCAGGCCAGGAAGAAAGCCGTGATGGCTTGCCAGGCCGCGTTGGCCAAGCAAGGTGTTGCGGTGCTGATCGTGCCGGTGGATATCTCACATGGCGAAGTGCACGAAGATTTCCCCTATCAGGTTCACCACAGCAAACCCACGATCACGCCCAACAGCGAAGAGATCGATGCGATTGCCAAGATCCTCAATGCCGGCAAGAAGATCACCATCTACGCGGGCTCCGGCTGCGAAAATGCGCTGGAAGAAATCCGTGCAGTAGCCGACGTGCTCAAGGTGCCTGTCGCCCACACATCCCGCGCCAAAAGCTTTCTGGAGCCCGACAATCCATTCAACGTCGGCATGACCGGCATTCTCGGTACCGAGGCCGGCTACAAGGCCATCCTCGATTGCGACACGCTGCTGTTGCTCGGTGCGGATTTTGCGTGGCGCCAGTTCTATCCCGACCACGCGAAGATCGTGCAGATCGATATCGATCCCACACATCTTGGCCGGCGCCATCACATTGCATTCGGCGCCGTCGGTGACATCAAGCCAACGCTGCGCGCCCTGCTTCCAAGCCTAGTAGAACACGACGACGCATCGTTCCAGGACGAGTACGTCGGACGCTTCAACAAGGCGATGGCATCCTGGAAAAGCCATTTGGTTCCGGGCCACGATGACACCATTCCCGGCTCGTACCTGGCCTCCTTGATCGACCGTTACGCCGACGAGGATGCGCTTATCTCCGGTGACGACGGCACACCCATCGTATGGGCGATCCGCCATATCACCGCCAACGGCAAGCGGCGGATTTTCGGCAGCCTGCTGCATGGAACCATGGCGACCGCGCTGCCCAACGCACTGGGCTTGAAGAAGGCAGCACCCAAGCGCCAGGTGATTGCGATGTGCGGCGACGGTGGGCTCTCCATGCTTTTCGGCGAGTTGTTGACCGTGATCCAGGAAGACGTGCCGATCAAGATCGTCGTGTTCGACAACAACAAACTCGGGTTCGTCGAAATCGAGCAGAAATCGGAAGGCATGCTCGATACCTTCACGCGCTTGAAGAACCCGGACTTCGGCAAGGTGGCCGAAGCCATCGGCTTGTGGGGCAAGACCGTTCGCAAGGCCCCGGAAATCGAGGCGGCCGTGCAGGAGTGGCTGGCCCATCCGGGACCGGCGTTGCTCAACGTTCCGGTGAGTCCGTTGGAATTGGTCAAGCCGCCTTTTGTCGAGCTCAAACCCGTCGTTGGCATGGCGCTGTATTCGGCGCGAGCCATCCTGCATGGGCGTAGCGCAGACGTGCTGGAGCTGGTGCGCGAAAATTTCTGATACACCGGTAGTTATGTGAAGCGACGTAGGTTGGGGTGAAAACCCCAACTTCCGCGCACCCATGCGTCGCGACATTGGGGTTCTCACCCCAACCTGCGGAACCACGCTTGCTGCACGCAACCGGAAGACGCGTGTAGCATGAACGTTCTACCGGAGCCCGCGATGCGACTGACCTACCAGACCGACTACGCCTTGCGCATGCTGATGTACCTGGCCGTGCAAGGCGACCGCCGCTCTTCCATCCATGAAATCGCCACGCAATATGGCATTTCCGAAAACCATCTGATGAAGGTGACGCAGCGGTTGTCGGCACTCGGTTACGTCGACGCGCTGCGTGGACGCAGCGGCGGGCTGAAACTGGCGGGTAAACCGGAAGATATCCGCATTGGCGATATCGTGCGCGAGATGGAACCCGATCTTGAGATCGTGGAATGTTTCGGCGCCGAAAACACTTGCACCATTACGCCAGCCTGTGCGCTGCGCCATGTTCTGGACGAAGCGCGCCAGAGCTTTCTCGCCGTACTGGACAGCTATACGCTGAAGCAGTTGGTGGCGCGGCCTGGGAAGCTGAAGATAGCGCTCAACATCGTGGCGTGATCTCTGAATCGTAGGTTGGGGTGCAAACCCCAACATGCCATGCTTGGATGCACCTCGATGTTGGGGTTTTCACCCCAACCTACGTGAAGACTTAGGCAAGTGCTGAGCCGAAGAACTCCGCGTGAATACGCGAGTCCGGCACGCCAACCCGCTTCAATGAATCGATCTGCGCGTTCATGAAGCCGCGTGGGCCGCAAATGTAGTAGTCCGCATCGGCGAGGTTTTCCTGCACGGCAATCTGCCCGGCATCGATACGACCCTGCTTGTCGTAGTGACGACCCGCCACGTCGGCAGTACCGACTTCCTCGTAGTAAATCTCCACATCCAGCGTTTCATGCTGCGCGGCCATGGTTCTTAGCCACTCGTTCATGGCATGCACGTCGCGATTGCGTGCGGCATGGGCGAAATGGATCGAACGCTTGGGTTGCTCCTTCGCAACCTGTCCCAGGATACCCAGCATCGGCGTGATGCCTACGCCACCGCTCAGCAGTACCAGCGGCGTGTCTTTGTTCTGGTCCACCACGAAATGGCCCTGCGGGAACGACAGCTCGATGACATCGCCTTCGTTGACGTCGAGATGGAGCGAGGTGGAGACGATACCCGCGGGGGCGTCCTCGCCGGCATCCTGTCGCTTGACGGTGAGGCGCAGATGATCGTGATGCGGCGCGTCCGACAGGCTGTATTGGCGTATATGCGTCATGCCGGCTTCGTCCACCGTGCGTACGGACACGAACTGTCCCGGTTGGAACGGCGGCAAGGTGCCCTCACCGGTCGGCTTCAGATAGAACGAAGCGATTTCGCTGCTTTCACGCGCTGTGCCGATGACACGGAACGGGCGCCAGCCAGACCAGCCACCTTCCGTCGTCGCGGCGTGCACGTACAAGGCTTGCTCGGCTTCGATCAGTGCGTTCGCCAACTGTCCGTACGCGGCAACCCATGCCTCCAGCACGTCAGGCGTCGCGGCATCGCCCATCACATCGGCGATCGCCGCAAGCAGATGGCGGCCGACGATGGGATAGTGCTCCGCGCGAATGCCGATGCTGACGTGCTTGGCCGTAATCACCTTGATGACCGGCGCCAACACCGAGATATTGTCGATGTTTTCCGCGTAACCCAGCACCGCGAGGGCCAGCGCTTGCTGCTGCTCGCCGCTGGCTTGGTGGCTCATGTTGAACAGATGCTTGAGCTCCGGATTGGCTTGGAACATGCGTGCATAGAAGTTTTTTGTCAGCGCCAGTCCGTGCGCTCTTAGCGCGGGGGCGCAGCTTTTGACGATGTCGCGTTGGGCTTGGGTCAGCATGGGGAGGTGCCTTGTCGTTTTAAAGATGCATTTATAATACATCTTATAAATCATGACCCGTTGTGCTGCGACGCACTGCCGCGGTAGCGGCATCCAAGCGGCCACTGATTAATCCGCCCTATTCAATCTCGCCTCAGCGTCATTCCGGCGAAGGCCGGAATCCATGGCAAGTGCGGAGCATGGATTCCGGCCTTCGCCGGAATGACGTCACGGCTAGACAGACTTCTCACCGCTAATCACGCATCGGAGGCAAAACCGTGGGGTGCAAGCTCCAAGCTACCAACCACCACCTAGCGCAAGAAAAACATCGACCTGATCATGATTGAGCGCAGCCTCGCCCGCAGCCACCGCCTGCTCGGCCGTCCAACGATCCCTTTCCGCCGCCAACGACGCCAGACTATCGATCCTGCCTCCCTGCTCCAGCTCTTGCGCCTGCAACGCACGATGCTCAGCACTATCGCGAGCAACCCGCAATTGCTCCTGCTTGTCGAGGTCAGCCGCGTAAGTATCCAGCGAGGTTTCAACCTCACGCAGTGCATTCAGCACCGTGCCGTCGAATGCCGCCAGGCTTGCGTGGCTTTGCGCATTGGCTTCGTCGATGTGTGCGCGCACCGCATTCCGGTTCAAGTTCCAGCTCACCATCGGCCCGATGGCGAAGCGGTTGGTATAGCCGGTCAGTCCATCGACGGCCTTGCCGGTCGAGCCGACGGAAATGCCGAATTTGATATCCGGATACAAGGCTGCCGTGGCAATGCCGATGCGTGCCGTTGCAGCTGCCAGATGCCGCTCCGCCGCGCGCACATCCGGACGCCGCTTGAGCAAGGCTTGTCCATCGCCGACAGGAAGCGGCTGATTCAGATGCAATGGCGTGTGGCAGGCAAGCAAGGCGCGGTCGGCATTCGCGGGAGGCTGCCCTGCCAGCGTAGCCAAGCGAAACAAGGCATTGCGCTGCGCGGCTTCAAGCGTCGGCAACTGTGCGTTGATGGTGGCCAATGCATCTTGCTGCCGTGTGCTGTCCAGCGGCGATGCACGCCCATGCGATACCAGCTCCTGGGTCATGCGCACATCATCCTGCTCGACGTCGATGCGCTTTTGCGCCAGCGCGATCTCATGCCCTGCGTTGCAGACGTCGGCATAAGCGCGCACGGTGTCGGCAACGACGTTGACACGCACCAGATCGCGCGCTGCGACAGCTGCTTCGTCATCCGCGCGAGCAGCTTCCACGCCACGGCGAATCGCACCGAACAGGTCGAGGTCATAGCTGACCGACACACCGCCGTTGTAGTTCTGATACGGCGTGACGCCGACGCGCTTCAACACCGCCTCTTCGGAAGGATGATTCCACGCCGTCGAGGCATCCACGCTGCCCGCAAAGCGCTGCGAATCGGCATCGATAAGCAGGGCATCGCTATGTTCGAGATTGGCCTCGGCGAAACGCAATTGCGTATTCGCGGCCAGCGTTTGCGCGATAAGGCGATCCAGCGTGGGATCGTTGTAAAGCTTCCACCAGTTTGGAGGCAGGGCGGCTGCGCTCGTCGCGGCGGAAGCGGAAACGAAACCGCCCTGGGCTGCAGGCGCGTTAACGACTGCCTGCGTCGGCACGTGATAGTCAGGTCCGACTTCGGCGCAGCCGACGAATGCAATGCAGATACACGCGGCAAGAAGACTACGCAACATCACCATGGCAGCAGACCTTGCGGCTTGTCGGGCGAGTGCACTACCACCGTGGCGGTCTGGCCGGGCACCAGGCGAATGCCCTTGGGCACGTCGTCGATGGCGATGCGTACCGGTATGCGTTGCGCCAGGCGCACCCATGTAAAGGCAGGATTGACGTCGGCAAGCTTGGCGATGTCGCCGGCGCGCTCGCGATCCTGGATGGCCGACTCGATGCTGTCGACGTGACCGCGAATCTCGCCCGGCACGCCCATCAAGTGAACGCTGACGCGATCGCCGATATGGACGCGCTGCAGCTTGGTCTCTTCGAAGTAACCCTCGACGCGTGTCGATGCCGTGTCCACCAAAGCCAGTGCAGGCTTGCCGACAGTCAGATAGATGCCGGGCTGCAGGGTGACATTGGCGACCTCGCCACTCACCGGCGCCTTGACCTGGGTGCGATCCAGATTCAGCTGTGCCAGGTCACGCGCCGCAACGGCCTGCGCCACTGCCATGCGCAGCTCCTCGACCTTGGCCTGTCCTTGCTCGGTCACTTCGCTCGCCACGACGTTGGACATCGAGCGGTTGCGCCGATCTTCGCGCTCGGCTTCAGCCAGCGCAGCGCGCTGGCTGCCGAGGGTGGCCTGCGCCTGTTGCAATGCCAGCGTGTAGCGCGACGGATCGATCACCAGCAGCACCTGCCCTTGCTGCACTTTCTGATTGTCGTGCACGCGCACTTCAGTGATCAAGCCGGCTACATCAGCAGCCACCGGCACGATATCCGCCAGCACTTTGCCGTCGCGCGTGACCGGCTCCACCTGGTAGCGAATCCACAGCGCACGCACGGCATACAGCAGCACGGCGATGGCCAGCAGCGTGAACAGCGCACGCACGATCTTCATGATCCAAGGCTTGATCAAGGCATTACCCATAGTGAAAAAACCGATCGGCGCCGATGGTCAGCAGCCACCACAACAAGGCAAACAAAGCGAGTTCCCACACGCCTGCGTGCCCGAACACACCCGACCCGGGCACGCGTTGCCACCAACCGCGCAGCAGGTGCGCAAGCACACCGGCCACCACTGCCCAGACCAGCGCGGAGGGCAGATACACGCCGAATACGTGCAGTTCTTCAAGCATCGCCGGCCATCCTTGGAACAGGCGCAGTGGGAAACAGGTTGCAGCGCATGCCGACCAGAGCGAGCAAGGCGGGATGCGATGGTTCCGGTTGCTCCGCGGTGCACATGGCGGCAATGGCTTTGTCGAGGCTGGTAAGCAGTGACGTGGGGGGCGGCAGTAGCTCGCCCTTGCGACCGCGTGCTTGAAACAGGCTTGCGATGCCTTCGAGCACCTCGCGCAGCGTCGCCTGGATCGGCATGGGCACCGTCGATAGCGTCCGCCGAATCGCAATCACGTTGCGGCCGATACGCAGGTCTGCCAAACCATCCGCCGCATGCAATGCATCGCTGCCTTCGGCCACGGCCATGCGCGCGGCAATCTGGCCCAGGCGATCGATCGCCATGCTGGTCCAATGCACGGGCCGGAACGGCCGCGCCACCGACGCCATCTGGCCGATCTCGATCCAGTTGCCGCGGATCATGCGTTTGGCCGTCCAACTCACATTGACCGAACGGAACATCTTGGCCACGGCGATGGTAGCGATGATGCCGCCGACCTGTGCCAGGCCGACATTGATGAAGGTGGCGAAGTCGGCCATGAAACGATCAAGAAAACCCAGCGCCACGATCAGGCAGGAAAACATCGGCAAAGCACGCGCCGATAGCGACGGCGTGGCCTGGATGTAACCGATCCCCAACAACGCCGGCGCCAGCGTCACGATCAGCATCGCGCAACCGTCGACGCGTGGCAGTACGGCAAACAGATAAAACGCTGCGAGCGGAAACGTCAGCAGCGTTGCGCCGAGATAGCGGCCAAGTACTGGTGCTGGATCATCCTGCGTTGCAAACGAACAGGTGATCAGCGCTGCAAACGCCGCGGTCGCCGAACCATTGGGCCAGGCCAGCAGAATCCACACCGCGCAATACAGGATGATGGCCGTGGCGGTCGCCAGGCCCGCCAGCATTGCCAAGCCATGATCGCGCGCCAATGGAAACGATTTGTCGCGCTCCCTGCCCTGCTTCGGCTGCGCTGCTGGCGCGCTGCCAAGCTGTTTCACCAGCCGGCACGCTTCGACCTGCGCTTCGACGAATTCGGCCATGCGCACGCACAAGCTGGCGCGCAACAGATCACGCCAGAACAGCGGGTGTTCCTTGCGCTCGGCCAGCTTGCGGCAGCGCATGGCCAACGCATGTCCGGCGGCGTATTGCAGTTCGGCGGACTTGGTAAGCCATGCACGCGTTTCTTCGATCAGGCGTGCCAGTTCAGGATCAAGCGGTGCCAGGGCGCTAAGCATGTCCAGGCGGTTGGCTGCTGCCGACGCCAACGGCAGGATGGTAGCCAGTTGCTTCTGCACACCCAGCACCATGCGGCGGCCCGCCTTGGCCGGCCATGGATCGGCAGGCAAATGGATGGCCATCATGCCGAGTTCGGCGACATCCGCCGCGAGCATGCGGCGGTGTTCGTATTCGAGCCGCGTGTGGCGTTGCCCGAGTGCTTCGCGCGTCCATCGCGACGCATGCGCAAGAAACGAGCTGGCGCGGCCGTGGATGACCGGCTTCACGCTCCATGGTTGCAGCAAGCCGTGCGCGAAGCTGACGCAGGTGATGGCCACCGTCATTTCTTCCACGCGGGAGATGGTGGTCGTGAAGACGTCCGCAGGGTCATCCAGATAGGGAAAGCTGATCACCGCCGAACTGAAGGCCGCCATCTGGAACAGGAAAGCGCGTGGCGTGCGATCGAGTACCGCAAGGTAGATGCACAAGCCCGTCCATGCCGCCATGCACAGCACCAGCAGTTCCGGTGCATGCTGCAGGTTGGGCACCACCAGGATGGATACCGTGGCACCGGTGAGGATGCCGCCCAGGCGATAAAGCATCTTCGGCCGGAACGCGCCGGCCATCGGCTGCGCCGTGACATATACCGTCAACAGTGCCCACCACGGACGCGGCAGGCTGAATTCGAAGGCAATGAAAAGCGTGGCCGCCGCAGCCATGAAGCTGCTGAACGAAAACAGCAGTTTCTGCGGATCGAGCAGTAGCAAGGACCACGGCAATGATGCCGTTCGGGCGGTAGCAGGCATGGGGAAACGAAGCGAGCGTGCGAGGGCGGAGACCTTGTCGCCGCAGCGGCGGAATGCGCTTGCCGGCGAGCGCGCGCATTTTGCCTTATTAATCCGTTAAAGCTGAGATCAAAATATTGCTGGGTGTTAGCAATAAAAATGCGTTTAAGGCAAATAGCAGGCCCTTGAGCGTGCAGATCAACGCGAGAAACGGGTTTGCGCAGTTGGGTAGGTTGGGGTGCAAACCCCAACGTCGCCACGCATGAGTTCCCCGACGTTGGGGTTTGCACCCCAACCTACGAAGTGCCATTCAGTCCTATCCAGAAAAATAATAGAATTGTCCGCGCTTTCAATAACAAAAGTTTGCTAGATGGACGTCAACGCCGCCCGCACCTTCCTGGAAATCGTCAAAACCGGCAGTTTCGTCAGCGCCGCGGCCAACCTCAATCTCACCCAGACTGCCGTCAGCGCCCGCATCCGGGTGCTTGAGGAGCAACTGGACCAACCCCTGTTCGTACGCAACAAATCCGGTGCGCGGCTCACTACGGCGGGCGAGCAGTTTCTGCGCTTTGCCACCACCATGGTCCAGGTGTGGGAACGCGCGCGCAAAGCGGTCGCCTTGCCGCCGGGACGCGAGATGGTGGTTACCGTCGGCGCCGAACTCAGCCTGTGGGATCCGTTTCTGCGCGATTGGCTTTTCTGGGTACGCCAAGCCTGCCCCGAGTTCGCGGTAAGCGCACAGGTCGATGATGCCGAGCGATTGGTCGACCGCGTGCAGGCCGGCTTGCTGGACGTGGCGATCGTCTACGCCGCGCCACAACGCCCGGGTGTGATTGCCGAGCTTCTGTTTGAAGAAAAGCTGGTGATGGTCAGCACGACGGCAGACTACGGGCGCGCCCTGCAACCCGAAGATCATGTTCGCATCGATTGGGGCGATACGTTCGCCGCCAGCTACCAGGCGGCGTTTCCGGACCAGCCCAATCCGGTCGTGTCGATCAGCTACGGACCGCTCGCGCTCGACTACATTCTTGCGATGGGCGGCAGTGGTTATTTCCGCAAAGGCTTCGTGCGCCGCTACTTGAAAGATCGGCGCCTCGCCTTGGTGCCGGACAGCCCCGAATTTTCCTACTCGGCGTATGCCGTGCACTCGGCCAAGGCAGATAAAGGCGTGATGGAGCGCATCCGTGCCGGTCTGCGTGAGGCAGCCTCGCGGGCCGCATCGGAAACCGCCTGACAGGCGATTTTCGACGCGAGCGTCACCCTTGCGCCGCGCGAGGCGTGGTGGACTTGGTGCCGTGCCTGGCCAGTTGCGCCAACTGCCCCACATCGCCAGGCCGGCCAAGCCAATGGCCTTGCATCTCATGGCAGCCCAAGGCAGCCAGCTGTGTTGCTTGTTGCACCGTTTCCACACCTTCGGCCACCACGCGCTTACCGAGGCTGATGGCCAGGGCGATGATGGCGTGGATGACGGAGGCATCCTCGGGATCATCCGTCATGTGCATGACGAAGCTGCGGTCGATCTTCAGCGTATCGATGGCAAAGCGGCGCAAATAAGCCAGGCTTGAGAAACCGGTACCGAAGTCGTCGATGGAAAGCTTTACGCCGAGCGCGCTGAGGCCGGCGATGCGCTGCTGGATCGATTCGCTCGGCTCCATCAGCATGCTTTCCGTCAGTTCCAGTTCGAGCAGGTGCGGCGGCAAGCCGGTTTCGCGCAGCGACTCCATCACGAAGCTCAGGAAGTTGTCGCGCACGAACTGTACCTGCGAGATGTTGACGCTGACGCTCACGCCTTTCAGCGGACCATGCTGCCAGGCCTTGCACGCGCGGCAGGCTTCTTTCAAAACCCAGTTGCCCATGCCGAGAATCAAGCCGCTGGTTTCCGCGATCGGAATGAATACGTCCGGCAGGCAGACTTCGCCATCGGGCCGGCGCCAACGCATGAGCGCTTCGGTTGCGATGATCTTGCGCGAGCTGGTATCGACACGCGGTTGGAACTCCAGGAACAGCTCCGAGCGCATAAGCGCAAAACGCAGCGCGTTTTCCAGGTCGAACTCCTTCTGCGCATTGGCCTCCATCGCGGCGGTATAGAAGTGATAGTCGTTGCGGCCATTGCGCTTGGCCGCATACATGGCGATGTCGGCGTGGCGGATCAGCAGGTCGGCATCGTCACCATCATCCGGAAACATGCTGACGCCGATACTTGCCGAAAGCTGCAACTCCCTACGCCCTACCCGGATGGGTTTGCTCAGCATCTCCAAAGCCTTGGTCGCGGCGATGGCAGCATCCGACTTGTCGGACAGATCCGGCAACAGCACGACGAATTCATCGCCGCCAAGGCGAGCCACGGTATCAGCGCCTTTCACGACAGAAAGCAAACGGTCGGCGACTTGCTGCAGCAGTTCATCGCCCGGCCCATGGCCGAGCGTGTCGTTGATCTGCTTGAAGCGGTCCAGGTCGATGAACAACACCGCGAGATGATGCGCCGTGTGTTTTGCGCGGGCCAAGGCAATGTCGAGCCGTTCGAGCAGCAGTGCCCGATTGGGCAGCCCGGTCAGGGCATCGAAGTGCGCCAGATGCGCCATGCGTTCGGACAGCTCCAGCACCGCACTGACGTCGCGCAATACCAGTACCGCCCCCATCACGTCCTCGCTGCTCGAACGGATCGGCGTTGCCGAGCATTCGATGGCATGACGCGTCTCGTCCTTCAATTCCAGCGCGCATAGAAAAGGACCTTCCGGCAGACCGGACTGCAGCGCCATGCATGCCGGATGCATCTGCGTCATCCGCTCGCCTTCGCGCCATAGCGGCAGCTGCTGTTCCAAGGTCCGCTCGTTTGGCGCAATGGAGCGATCAAGCAGCGCTCTGCCGGCGGGATTAGCGAATTCGAGTTTGCCGTTGCGATCCAGCGTAAAGACCGCATCCCCGATCACCTGCAAGGTCACGTCCGTCATCAGACGTTCCTGCCGCAAGGCATCTTCCGCGGCGACGCGGGCGGTTACGTCGCGCAGGGTAAGCACGACGCGATCGGGCTCCTCGTCGATGACGCCACCGGTGGCCTCCACATTGCGAAACGTTCCGTCGGCATGACGCATGGTCAGCAATGCCGTGGCGGGCGGCTTCCTTTGCAAAAGCTGCGTCCAAAGCTCACGGGCAATGGCCTGGCTCTTCTCGTCGATCAAGCTTTCCAGCGAGCTTTCAACCATCTTGACGGCCGGGTAGCCAAGCATGTCCTGGATGGCCGGCGACACGTATTTGCAGTAGCCATCGGCATCCAGCAGCAGCACGATGTCGTGCGAGTGTTCGGCCAGCATGCGGTAGCGCGCTTCGCTTCCGCGCAAGGTGCGGGCAAGCCGGCGCCGCTGCTCCATGGAAGCGGTCAGCGGCAGCACGACCGACATGCAAGACAGCACGCACAACTGCAACAACAACGCACTCCATGCCGGGAGCGGTGCCTGATGGTGGATCGGCCCATAGCCTGCCGCTGTCGCTACCGCGCCCACGGTGGCCACGGCGATGATGCCCGCGATCACCCAGCGGCGGTTTCCCGTCAAGGCCAGCAGTACGAGCGGCGGAAAAACAATGAACAACACGGGAAGTGTGGGTTGAACGAATGCGATGGCCGATGCGCCGATCAGTCCCAGCAAGGCCTGCGCGCAGCGGTGCGTACGGCGCCTGGACAAACCTGGCTCGCGATGCCAGCGCAGCACTTCCATGGTGAGCGGAACGGCAAGCGCGGTCCCCATCGCATGGGTCACGAAACGAAGGCCGCCGGTTTCCCAGGAATGCGGATGCCCGGTCAGGATCAACCAGGGGAATACGGCGAGCGTCGATACCAAGGGCGCGACAAGCAGCGCCCAGATGATGAAGCGTTTGGTGCCATAAGGCGTTTCCAGATGCGTCGCGCGATCTTTTTTTGACAGCGCCCAGAGCGCGATACCCATTTCCAGGGCGTTGCCCAGGGCTCCCACGAGACTCTCTTCGACGGATATCCCCATCGCCATGTTGGTGAGCCAGATCGTGCAGCAGGCACCGGTCACCAGCGCCACAGCACCGCGCCGCGCGCGATGCATCAACACCGCCAGGCAAATGCCATTGCCCAGACACAAGGCCGGCAATGACTTGCTGCCCCCCATCTTGTACAGCCACAACGACAGCAGCGTCACCGCGACAACCGCAGCCAGCGGTGGCAGCAAGCTCTGGATCTGGCGCTTGATGGTGTTCATGGCGCGGGTGTGGGGTCCCCTGCTTCGATCTGGTGAACAGCAAACTCGGCAAGCCGGCACGATGCTTATGGCACGGCCTGGCACTTCTTTTATCGAGAATGAAGCAACCCGCGTGCCAAGCACGGAGAGGCGCCAGCGCTTCCTGGCTCCCGATCCATGCAGGCAAAGGTGCCCTTCTTGGTACATGTGTGCCGCTCCCCTGCATGCATTTCCATGAATGCTGTTTCAGGGCGAGTCGTCATACCGGCGACGGCCTACTGCTGTCCGGGGAAGTTTCGTAGTACTTCACCGTCATTCCGGCGTAGGCCCACTGCTGTCCGGGAAACTTTTAGCTTGCCGGATCGCCCCCTCCCCTACGTGTAGTAGGGGAGGGTTGGGGTGGGGTGAAGCAACCTTGCGAGAGATTCCACCATGTAAGACGCTTGTTCCGGCGTAGCTGGAAGCGAGCTTCGCTCGCATCACCCCAGCCCTCCCCTGCACGCAGGGGAGGGAGCTGTTTCCAGCTAGCTAGTTGACGTCGCCTTGAACAAACTTTTTTAAGTCTCCTGTCGTGCGAATTCACGCGAACGTATCGGCGACCAAGCGCATCCCATTTCTTTCGCGAATTTTCCCCGGACAAGAATGGGCCTTCGCCGGAATGACGATGAGGCAAGACTGATTTTTTTGCAGCGAATGACGTTTCGAAGGTAAAAGCGTAAGCTTGCATCCCACCTATGCAGGTCGATCGCTGCGCCTCACCGGAAGTGTCACGGTAAACGTACTGCCATGACCGGCACAGCTCTGCACATCGATGCGTCCCCGATGATGCTCGACGATCCCGTGCGAAATCGACAAACCCAGCCCCGTACCCTGCCCGATCGGCTTGGTGGTGAAAAAGGGATCGAAGATCCTGCCCAGCACGTGATCGGGTATGCCGGCACCGGTATCGGTAATGGCAATGGATGCGCTGTCACCGTGGCACGCGGTGCGAATCGTGATCGTGCCCTGCGTCTTGATCGCCTGTGCCGCGTTCACCAGCAGATTCATGAAGACCTGGTTCAACTGCGCCGCGTTGCACTCGATCAGTGGAAGATCGCCGTATTCCCGCACGACGTCGGCTTTGTATTTGATCTCGTTGTGCACGACGTTCAACGTGCTCTCCAAGCCGGCATGCAGATCGGCAAACGCCCGTTCGTCGCCGCTAGGGCGGGAGAAGTCGCGCAGGTCGCGCACGATCTGGCGCACGCGCACGGCTCCTTCGAGCGACTCTTCGATCAGCATCATGATGTCGTTGCGCACGTAATCGAGGTCGAGGTCGCCCGCCATCTGCGCAACCGGCGCCAGCATGCTGGCAGCGGGGGCGCCGGTTACCGCCTCCTGCGCAACGATCACCTCCAGCAACTGCCTGACCCAGCCCTTCAGCGTATTGAGATTGGCATGGACAAAGCTGATCGGGTTGTTGATTTCATGCGCCACACCGGCGGCAAGCTGGCCGATCGAAGCAAGCTTTTCGGTTTGCAGCAGTTGCAGATGGGTGTCTTCCAGCGCATGGATCAGCCGGCGCTGTTCTTCCTTTTCGATTTCAAGCCGATGCTGCGCCACTTTGCGCTGCTCGATCTCTTCCTCCATCATCTCGCGCGCCTGCTCGAGCGCGAGCACCGTGCGCTCGTATTGGCGAAGCACGCCTTCGAGTTCGCCGGTGCGCCGTTTCACTTGCGCTTCGAGTGCGTCGTTTCTTCCACGCAAAAACGTCGTGCGCGCGTCGAAGCGCGATATCACCAGCGTGGTGGTCAAAATGGTGGCCGTAAAAAGCGCGATCATGCCGCCCAGCCATGGGCCGCTGACGCCATTGACGGTGGTGCAAATGGCATTCACCGGAAAATGCGCGGCAGCCATACCCGTATAGTGCATGCCGGTCACGGCAACCCCCATCACCACCGCCGCGCCGATCCGTTTCACGATCACGCGGGAGGTATTCTCGGTACTGAGCCGATGTGCAAGCCACAGCGCCGCGGTCGACACGGCTATGGCGATCAGCACCGAAACCACGACCAGCACTGGGTCATAAACGATCGGCGGCTCCATTTGCAAAGCCGACATGCCGACATAGTGCATGCCGGCAATGCCAAGCCCCATCAGTACACCGCCCAATGCCAGCCCTTCACGTTTCAGCGCAGGCCGGGTAATGGCGTTGAGTGCAAAATACGAGACGACCATGGCAATCGCGAGCGACAGCAAGGTCATCCGAACGTCGTAGCCGAGCTGGATCGGCATGGAGAGCGCGAGCATGCCGATGAAATGCATCGCCCAGATGCCCGCGCCCATCGCGGCAGCACCTGCGGCCAGCCAGCCAACTCGCAGGCGCCGATCGAGCAACGAGATAAGCCCGCTCAAGTCCAGCGCGGTGTAGGAGGCCAACGTTGCAATGATGAGGGATAGCGCGACGAGCGAAAGGTCGTAAGTTCCGGTCATGGCGCCGCCTCGCTGACCTGCCGGCTAAGCGGAGGCCTGCGGGGCAGCAGGCATGGCATCGGCGATTTCGATGAAAATCTTGAACGGCGCCCCTTCCTGGGATTCGTAACGCCGAACGACGGACGCCTGATAATCCGACACCACGCTGCCCTTCGTCATCAACAGCACACCGCGGCTGGTGCGCAGATCGTCGGCAAGGCGCATGCCCGGCACCAAATCGCGACTGGCAACCTGCCGGTAGAGTGTCGAGCCGCCCAGCATCGATGGATCATTCAACAGCAGCAGGAATTGCTCGACCACCTGCGGGTCGTAGCGCAAGCCCGACTGCAGCTTGATCAGTTCGACAGCTTGCTCAGGGAGCAAACGTTCCCGCGCGATTGCACCGCTTTGCAGCCCTTCGTAATCCCGTGCTACAGCAAGGATGCGCGAGCCGAGAGGAATGTTGCCTTCCGCCAAACCATCCGGCGTGCCTCGCCCATTGAAGCGTTCGTACTGGTGCAGAATGATGTGCGCGACCTGGCTGAGCTGCGCTACCGGCGTCAGCAGCATTTGCGCGCGCAGCGGGTGGCGGTAGTACGTGTGGGCCTCTGCAGGCGTCATCCGATCGATGGATTTATGCAGGATCTCATCCGGCAGCGACAGCTTGCCGATGCCGTGCAGCAGTCCCGCAAAATAGAGATCCTGCGCATCAAGACCATCCAGTCCAAGCGCAAGTCCCAGGTGCTTGGCCAACTGGCCCACGCGATGCGCTTCGCCGCCCATGGCGCCGCAACGCAGTTCGATCATGCTGGCGCCAACCTGCACCATGGTCATGAAGTTGCGCCGCAAATCGCGCTGCGCATCTTCGAGGAACATCACGGTCTGACGGATTTCCTCGGTGCGGGACTTCACCTTCGCTTCCAGCTCGGCGTTGAACGCAGCGAGCTCGTCGTTCTGTTGCTGCGTAAGCGCCAATAGCCTGGCGGTTTCCTTGCGCAACCGTTGCTGCTCGAGCGCCTGCCGGATGGTGAGGAGCAGATCGTGCTCATCCCATGGCTTGTTCAGATAGCGGTAGATACCGCCTTCGTTGACGGCTTGCACAACCGCTTCGATTTCCGAATAGCCGGTCAGCAGGATGCGTACCGTGACGGGATAAAGCGCCTGCGCGCGCGATAAAAGCTCCGCGCCGGACATGCCGGGCATGCGCATGTCTGAAATGATCAGGTCCACGTCTTGCGTGGCGAGCACGTCCAGGGCGGCCGCGCCGCTGTTGGCCGTCAGCACCTGATAAGACGCGGTATGCAGCATGCGCCGCAGTGCGGAAAGCACGCTCGGCTCGTCATCGACGACAAGAATCGCCGGTTTTTTTGGCGTTCCTTCGCTCCCGCCGGAAACGGGTGCCGAAACGCGTGCCTCCATCAGTGAGAGACTCGTATCGTCAGGCGCGTTCACAAAAGTGCCTCATGCGTGGCTTGATGAGGTTATCGACGGCTGCCTGATGATCCTTTAGTGCCGGTTTTTCTTCACATTTTCGTCACGCCGTTACGACGAACGCTGCTCGCAATCCGCACTGAAAAACGTATCCAGGTCAGCGTTGGAAATACGCCCTTTGAATCCATCAAAACGGCCTTCCGTGGCGATTTCGGTGGCCGTGCGGATAAAGGCATCCATCGCCACGCGTGCCAGCGCACCACCCACGCTGATGCGGCGCACGCCCATCGCGGCCAGGTCATCCACGGTGAATCCCGATGAGGCGATGGCAAGCACATTCACCGGCAACGGCGCGACGGCTTTCACCACGGCCTCGATCTGTTCGCGCGTGGTGAGGCCTGGCGCGTACAAGCAATCGGCACCGGCCTCGGCAAAAGCTTGCAAGCGCCGGATCACCTCGTCGAGATCGGGCACGCCGCGAATAAAACCTTCTGCACGAGCCGTGAACACCACCTCGCCACCGGCGTGATCGATCGCGGCACGGGCAGCCTTGACGCGTGCTACGGCAACATCAAAATCGTAAAGCGGCGTGACGCCGTTATTGGGCGAATCTTCGACCGACAGCCCTGCAACGCCAGTCTCGATGCACCAGGCTACGTTTTCAGCCACGCCATCGGGATCATCGGCGTAAGCGTTCTCGAAATCCGCGTTGAGCGGAACATCGGCAGCAGCCGCCAGTTCGCGGAAATGCGCAAGCACCTCATCCAGGCTTTGCGCACCATCGGCATAACCCAGCGAATGCGCGTGACCGGCACTGGTCGTGGCCAGCGCCTTGAAGCCCAGGCCCTGCAGATAACGCGCGGTGCCGATGTTCCAGGGATTCGGAATGACGAAGCAGCCAGACGCGTGCAGGGTACGAAATGCTTTGCGCTTGTCGGACACGGAAGGCTTGGCGACGCTCATAAAGGAGTCCTGTGTGGGGAAAGTGAGCAGCAAGCGATTATGGCCATAGGCTGCGCGCAAAGCCTGTAGTGTCTCGACGTTTTTTCGTATTTCTGCCGAAAAGTCGAGGTTCATGGCGATTTTGTTTCACCGCGTATCGTCATTCCGGCGAAGGCCGGACGTAGCGCGAAGCGCGGAGAACGTCCGAAGGACGGCCCCGAAGGGGTGAGCGAAGCGAATCATCCATCGCCAGTACGAAGCATGGATTCCGGCCTTCGTGTACAGACCGGACACATGGTTTACAGGTGTGCCAAGAGATGGTGGACACTTTATCGCACGGATCGCATGTCGATGGTCTGCAAGCGATGGTGATTGAAGAACAGATCGTAGACACCGTCTTCGGTGGGCCGTGGTCGCGCGGCAATGGTGTGTCCATAGAGCGCCACCGAGACGGTCAGCGGGTGGCCCAGAAGGCGTATGCGCCCGCGCTGATGGACGCGAATGAGGAGGTCGTCGGGACT
>NZ_BMJA01000003.1:272496-479048 GCF_014642835.1 Dyella nitratireducens
CGTCTCCATGCCGAGGGCTTCGTGAGGTCTGACGTGGTTGTAGATCTCCCGCCAATGATCGAATGCCTGGCGCAGTTGCTCCATCGAATGGAAGGTGCGACGGCGTAAGACCTCGACATCCAGGGTACGATGGAAGCGCTCGTCTTTACCGTTGGTCTGCGGATGGAACGGACGACTGAAGCTCACATGGATGCCCAGTTGAACCAACCATATCGTGAACGATGACAGGTGCCGGGAGTCGCCATTGCCCACGCCCCACGGCGATCCATTGTCCATGTTCATGCGTCGTGGCAGACCGTAGCGTCGGAACGCCTCCGTAAGCCATTGCCGAACGGTGTTGCCGCACATGTCCGTGTTGGTGCCAAGGACGAGGTTGAAGCGCGAATGGTCATCCAGGACGGTCAGCGGATCACAGCGAACGCGTCCCACGTGCACCGGCCCCTTGAAGTCCATTTGCCATAATTCGTTGGGCGCGTTGTGCTCAAATCGCATGTAGGGCTTGGAGGGTGCACGCATCGGCGACCCAAGTCGGCCATGACGACGCAGGATATGGGTGACCGTGCTGGGCGCCACGTCCACGTGGTCGTCACGCCTCAGCACCTTGGACAGCTTGCGGCCGCCCCAATCGGGAAAGGTGTCACGTAAGCAGACCACCCTCTCTTCCATCGCCGGGGACGTCTTCTGAGGACTGACGTGGGGTCGTTTCGATCGATTGCTTAAGGGCTCATTGGCCCGGGCCCGAGCCAGCCATTTATAGGCCGTCGTACGGCTGATGCCGAAACGACGGCACAGTTCGGCGATGGTGTTTTCGGGGCGATGCGCCAGGGCAACGAACTCGGTGCGAAGAGTCATCACAGATGCTTCCTTCCAGGGCATGGATAGAGACCTCGAGCCGCCTGTAGCGAGGCTCGAGGTGTAAACCATGTCCTGGCACACCTGTTAACTATGTCCTGGTACGAAACACCTTCGCCGGAATGACGGTGAGGTGTTACGAAACTTCCCCGGACAGCAGTGGGTATTCGCCGGAATGACGTCGAAACACACCGGACCGGCACCATCACGTGCCGGTCCTTGCACCACACCAAAGCAAACCTTACGGCGCCTTGCCCGCCTGCAGCTGCTGCACGATAGCCAGCGACTTCTGCACGTGCTGATCCGGATGCAGATGATCCGCCTCGGAAGAAAGCGTGGCGACGATCTTGCCGTCGCGGCCGATGACGAAGGTGGTGCGTTCGATAAAGCCATGATCGATGGCGACACCGCGCACGTCGGTCAGGCCGGGCTGTGCGGCTTCGGTCTTGAGCTCGTAGGAAGCCGCGATCTTGCCGGTGGCGTCGGAGGCAACCGGGAATTTGCCGGCGCAGTATTTCGGATCGGAGGAGAAGCTGTTGAGGCGATCGATGCTGTCGGCCGATACGCCGATGATGGTCGCGCCGGCAGCATCGAACTTGGCTTTATCCGTCGCGAAGGTGTGCGCTTCGAGATCGCAGCCGCCGGTATAGGCCGAGGGATAGAAATACACCACGACCGGCCCTTTCTTGAGCGCTTCCTTGAGCGAGAAGTTGAAATCCTTGCCGGCCTGGCTGGCCTCGGCGGTGAAATCAGGTGCGGCAGCGCCGGGCGCAAGCGCGGCAGAAGCCGGCACGGCGAACAGCATGGTGACCATCGCGCTGACGGCGATGGATGTGACGAGATGCTTTTTCATTCCTGCCTTCCTCTCTTATCGAAATGTGGGGGTGTGGAGCGTGGCACGGCGCATCCTACTCCACCGTCCGCTGGTTGGGATGCAAGCCCCCAACCTGTCTACTTCGACGCACCGATGTCAGGGGTTACACCTGCGACCATGCGTGCGCACGTTCTCCCGCATTGACGGTTGCACTGAAATCCGCACCGATGGCAAGGCATTGATCAGCTATCGCCGCCACGCTGCTGCGGTGCGACACCACCAGCATGATCGTGCGCGGCAGGCGACGCTTCAACGCGGACAGCACGGCGATTTCGGCAGCGGCATCGAGTGCGCTGGTCGCCTCGTCCAGCAAGGCCAGCAAGGGCTGCCGCAGGATGACCTGGGCCAGCAGCAAGCGCTGCAGTTCGCCGCCGGAAAGCCGGCTGGATGAACTGCTCAATGCCGTATCCAGTCCGTGTTGCGACCCGGCCAATCGCTTGTCGAGGCCGACGTCGATCAACACACGGCGCAGCATGTCGTCGTTCGCATCCGGCGCTGCCCACAGCAGGCATTCGCGCACCGTGCGTTGCCAGGGGCGTACGCTCTGGCTGATGTAGGCGCTGTTGCGCACCAGCTCGCGGTATTCATCAAAGCGTATCGAGCGTTGGCCAAGGCGCGCCGTAAAAGCACCCGGCCGCATCATGCCCGCCAGCACGTCGACCAGGCTGGTCTTGCCGATGCCGGAGTCACCGGAAAGCAGTGTGAGCGTGCCGGGTGCCAGGGAAAGATCACGAATATCCAACGCTGCCAGCGGCGGCTCCAGTTGTACGTGCTCGATATGCAACGTGCCGGTGATCTGCGCGCCATGCAGCGAAACGTGCACCGTGCGCGCAGGCTGCAATTGCATATAGCGTTGCCACAATTCAAATGCAGGCACGGCTGAATGCAGTTGCTGCAAGCTTTGCCGCGTCGATACCAGATAGGGCAGCAAACGTCCGAGCAACAGGCATACGGCAATCAACGACGCCTGGTCGACGCCGTGCAAGCGATAGGCAAGCACAAAGATGACAGCAACGCCGGCCGCCGCAAGCAACTCAAGCATCAACCGCCCCGAGGCAATGAGATCAAGCTGGTGACGATAGCCCTGGCCAAGCTTGGCGGAGATATCGGCATGACTCGCTTTTTCCGCATCTTCCCGCTCGAACGAACGCACGTGGCGCAAGCGCCGCGGGAAGTCCTCGCTCAACCAGAACAGCCGGGTCAAGTCAGCGATGTATTGGCGGCTGACCGTGGCTTGCTTGCGGCTGCTGATGCGCGATGCCGCCAAGGCAAGGATGGCGAGCAAAGGCGTCGCCAGCGCCAACGGCGGCGACACCCAGAAGGCCAGGCCCAGACTGACGGCTGCGGTGATACCTGCTACCAGCAACTGCAGCAACGCGTTGAAGCCTTGCGTGATGATCTCGACGTTGTAGGTGAGGACATTGGCGATTTCGGCCGAGGTGGCATCGGCCAGGGATGGCAACGATGCATCGATCAGGCGTGCATGCACGGCACGGCGCAGATGCATGCCGTAATGGCTGGCCAGGCGGGCCGCCAAACAGGCTGCCTGCCAGCGCAGCACAGCGAAGCATGCGGTAATGGCTGCGAACAGCAGCGCGTGTGTTTCGATGCTGCCCTGGATGTCGATGGTTCTGCCGCCGAGCACCAGCGGGTGGCCGGGCTGGACCATGGGAACCAGCATGACGGCGGCGGCACTGCCGGCGAGGGCGCAGCCCAAAGACAACAGAACGTAGACGGCTATCTTCGCTACATCGGTACTTTTGAGCGTGCCAAGGAAGGCGCCCATGGATGCGTGATCGTGGCGGGTCTGTTTGTCCATGCAGCTCACCGGTTCCTTCTAAAGCGCGCAGACGAACTTGGAGCTTGCCGTAAAGCACTTCCTCGCCTCACGTCATTCCGGCGAAAGCCGGAATCCAGTTTGAATATGTGGTGCGAAGCACTCTTAATCTTTTTATGTTGAGTGCTCCGCACACCATGTTTGAACTGGATTCCGGCTTTCGCCGGAATGACGATGCGCTCTGCAACGGCGTCGCGGTCAATATTCAGGACTTTGGCCAGAGAGAGATCAGAATGCTTCATGACTAAAGTCTCATCCGGCGATCCAGCAAATCGCTTAGGGCTTCAACGGACGCACGCGGATGCCCCCCTCGCCGCAACTCATGCATCCCCATCTGCACCAGCTTCTGCTGAAACGGCAACCATCCAGCCTGCCCGGCTGCATACGCTTGATCCGCATCCAAGCGCGCAGCGATGTCGCCCTTGGGCACAGGCCGCAACAGCGCATCAGGATCGTCCGTCATCTCAGACGATACAAACACGGCGCCCACCAGCTTCAACGGTGCCTTGGCAAGTCGCCCATGCCCCGACCGCACATCGGCCTCGAACTTCTCCACGCCGCTGCGGCGGCGGATGACCGGTGATTCGCTGATCCAGCGCTGCGCTTTCGCATCATCCACAAAACGCAGCGCATCGTTTTTCACGTGCACGTAATTGGTAACCGCCGTCGCAAGCATGCTTTCCGTCTGCACGAACACGGCATCCTCGGAAAGAAATTCCATTCCCTCCAACAAACCATGCAAGGCCAGCGTGGTTTTGCCCGCACCGCTATCACCCAGCAACAGCACGCCACGCCCTTCCCTGCCCACGCACGCAGCGTGCAAAGGCACCAGGCCAAGGCAACGCGCAGCCAGCACGAACACGGCAAATTCGATCAGCTCATAACGCAGGTGATACGGAAACGCGAGCATGTCTTCGGAGGCCACGACCAGCGCCTGCCGTTGCCGTGGCGATATCACCACATAGTTGGCGGCATTGATCACGCCGAACAGCAAATCCATGCCGGATTGCATTTGCACCGGCGGCGGCTCCATCGCATTCGGCAAATGCCCACCCGGCACCAGCCGCAATTGGACATGCAACTCGGGCGTCAGGAACGGCAGGCGATGTGGCGGCACGTCGCCGTAAGCGGCCTCGACCAGGTCCAGCAAAGCCTGGCTGGTGCTTTCGAAATGAAAGCGCCCACCCAGCAGTTGCTTATGCACGGATAACGGTCGCGGGAAACGCTCGCTGAAAGGATCTGCGCAGAGCTCGCGAGCGACATGCTGGGGAGGGGGGGCCATGCTGGTCAAACGTTATCCGTTAATAGCCGATGGGGACCACGCGTGAGTGCGCCCGGGACAGGGAAAGGTTGTGCGCTCATATGGCTGCAACCGAATACCAGCCATGGCGCACTCACGGTCACGCAGCACCACATGCCGCGTTTCCCAGGACTAGATCGAGGCGCCAAATAACATGCTAAAAATCCAGGTCGGCCACTCCTATTTCCTGCGGTACGACCGGAAACAATGGGAGCGTGGCAAACCTTATCCCCCGCTGGCGACGATCCAGGTTGCCGCCCTGCTGCGGCAGATGGGGCATGAGGTCAGCCTATTCGATGCCATGCTGGCGGACGGCGTGGAGGATTACGCCGGTTCTCTGCACGCCGCGGCCCCCGATGTGGTGGTCTTCTATGAAGACAACTTCAATTACCTGACCAAGATGTGCCTGAGCGTGATGCGCGAAGCGGCCTGCCGCATGATCGGCGAAGCGCGCGCACGCGGCGTACGCATCATCGTGGCCGGCTCCGATGCGTCGGATCAACCGGAGGCTTTTCTTGCTGCCGGCGCGCATGCCGTGCTGATCGGCGAAGGCATTGCCGCTCTCACGGAACTGATCAGCCGGCTGGAACGCAATCCCGATACCGACAACGCAAACTGGGTCGCCGGTATCACCGGTGTCGCCACCGTGGTCAGCGAAAAGACGCATGTGACGCGCATCGGCGTGGTGCCGCCGGACCCCCGGCTTACGCTGCGCCCCGCCTGGGATCTGCTCGACATCAGCCGCTATCGCAGCCTGTGGCGCGAACGGCATGGCTATTTCAGCCTCAACATGGCCGCGTCGCGCGGCTGTCCGTTCCGCTGCAACTGGTGCGCCAAGCCCATCTGGGGCAACCACTACAAGCAACGCAGCGCGCAGGACATGGCGGCCGAGATGACGTATCTGAAGCAGACCTTCCAGCCGGACCATATCTGGATGGCAGACGACATCTTCGGTTTTCACGTGGATTGGGTCACCGAATTCGCCGAGCATCTGCACGCCACCAACGGCTCGGTGCCGTTCACCATTCAAACCCGCGCCGACCTGATCAGCGAACGCATGGCCGATGCACTCGCGCAAGCGGGATGCGCCGAAGCGTGGATTGGCGCGGAAAGCGGCAGCCAGCGCGTGCTCGACGCGATGAACAAAGGCACGAAGATGGCGGAGCTGATCACCGCACGCCAGCGCCTGGGCGCGCGCGGCGTGCGCGTGAGCTTCTTTATCCAGCTCGGCTACCTCGGCGAGCAATTGAACGACCTGCTCGCCACCCGCGAACTGGTCACGCAGGCCGCGCCGGACGATATCGGCGTGAGCGTTTCCTATCCCCTGCCCGGCACCAAGTTCTACGAACAGGTGAAGGCGCAGCTCGGCCGGAAAACCCATTGGGACGACAGCGACGATCTCGCCATGATGTTTCGCGGCGCCTACGACTCGGAGTTCTATCGCCGCTTCCGCGACTTGCTGCACGCACAAGTCACGCTGCGGCAATCGCCGGCGCATGACGCCCAAGCTGCTGCCGCGCTGGATGCCCAATGGGATGCACTGATCGCGAATGAATACGCACACCGCACCGAACACGCCACCTCAACCATCACCGCGATCCGCCATGCTGCCGCCGCTCAAAACTGTTAGAGAAGGCCTGCACCGCACCACCGAAACACTTGCGGCGGAACTGGCGCGTCCAGGCCATCCCACGCCCGCATGGAACGAACTGGAGTGGCGCCTGGCTTCGGCCGCCGCAGCGGCACATGGCATATCGCCTTTGCTGCATCGCTGTTCGCCCTGGCAAAACCTGGCCTGGCGGCGGTTTCTGGAAGCGCAGTACACGCACGTCGAGCAGCGTCATCAACGCATTGCGGATTTGCTCAAGCGCATCGACGCCGAGGCGCGTTCGGCCGGTGTGGCGATGGTTGCCTTGAAGGGCTCGGCCTTGCATGCCATCGGCCTGTACGCGCCGGGCGAACGCCCTATGGCCGACATCGACCTGCTGGTGCGCGAAGACGATGTGGAACACGCCAGCAAGCTGCTGCAGGCGTTGGGTTACGTGGAATCCTTCACGCAGTGGAAGCACCGCACCTTCAAGCCCCATGCCGGCGAACCGGTCATCGGGCTAGGCGAACATCGCGATACACCGATCAATATCGAGTTGCATACACGCATCCAGGAACGCCTGCCGATTTCCACCATCGACATCACCAGGCAGATCTACCCGCGCCATCCGCTGCCGGGCTTGAATCCCTATTCGTCCAACGGCGCCTTGATGAGCCATCTGCTGCTGCACGCCGCCGGCAATATCTGCGGCCGCAGCCTGCGCCTGGTGCATCTCAACGATATCTCGCTGCTGGCCACGCGCATGCACATCAGCGACTGGGAGGTGTTGTGGGAGTCGCATGAACCCGCCTGGTGGGCCGTGCCGCCGCTGCACATGGTGGCCCGCTATTACGCGAATGCGGTGCCTCGCACCGCGTTTACAGCCTTGGAACCGGCATGCACGCCGTTGCTGCGCAAGCTGTCCCGGCATCAAACCTTGACGCAGGTTTCGTGCTCCGCCCTGTGGCTGAGTGCCCTGCCCGGCATCGAATGGTCGCGCTCGTTGAGCGAGGCCGGTCATTGCGTGTTGAATCGCCTCAGGCCAACCGAAGAATCGCGCAAAGAACGTGCGGATATGGTGCGTACGCAGGTGTGGCTGAAGGGGCAGGATTGGGTCAGGCAAAAGCACGTACGGCGCCTGCTGACACGGCTGACGCGGCCGGTGCCGCGGATGGATACGCTGTATGTGGTGCGGGCGGCGTTGGATGAGTTTGTTTCGGTGACTTAGATTTGAGTCACGCGATCCAGTGATAACGCCCGGTCTTGCTTGATCGTCATTCCGGCGAAGGCCCACTTCTGTCCGGGGAAATTTCATAGTACCTCACCGTCATTCCGGCGGAGGCCGGAATCCATCGCCAGTACGAAGCATGGATTCCGGCCTTCGCCGGAATGACGATAAGGCACGATTGAAGACTATGGTGAAAACAAGTTCCCCATGACGACTCGCTCTGAAACAGTATCAACGTGACTTTGACCATTGCTGGCATGACAGGGAACGTCTGGATATATCAGGGTTTGCACCCCAACCTACAAACTCATCCGCACACCCGCCGCCGCATGCCACCCACCGGCAATCGCCCCATTCCTAGATGTATCCCCTGCTTCGGCAAACACACTCCATTTGCCACCCAGCGCCGCGCGCACACCCGCCACCGCTTCACCAGCCGTGCCATAACGCGTCGGTAGCGCCACCGGCACGGAACCGCCATCGAGCGAAGCGGTGACGTTCGATTTGCCGCCAACCGTGTGGATGGCCGACACACGCGTATACACGTCACCGGTAACGCCGGGCGACAACGTAAAGGTCTTGCCGATCAGCACGCCGGCACGCGTGAGAAAGCTATGGTTCTGTTTCACGTCGAAACGAACCTGGTCGCTCGCGGCATAGTTGCTGGCGCCAATCGAACCGTACGCGGCCTGCAGTTGCGGCTCGATATAACCGCCACGTGCGCCTTCGAAACGCCGCCCTACGCGTACCGACGTACTGATCGCGGTGGTGTGATAACGGCCGGATGCCGTACCGAACGAATTCGTCGACGAATAATCGTCACGCAGTTGCCCGACGCGGCCGACCACGTCGGCGAACACGCCACCATTCGACACCCAGGTGCCGTACGCGCCAAGGGAATCACCGCGCAGGCTCGCCGTGCCGTTCTGCAGACTCGCGTGCGATTGGGTATGCGTATAAACCAGGCCGGCGATATTGCGGCCACCGTCGAAATCCGTTCGCTGTTCTGCGCCGAACGACGTGCTGGTTTCGCTCTGACGATACGTGCGCCCATCGCTGCTGTTGCCGATGAAATCGCCGCCTTCCGCATCGGCCCATACGCCTGACGCCATGGGCGTTTCGTCACTGCGCAAAGCTTCGCTATGACGCGACACGGACTGTTCCTCGATGTGCCAGATATTCGCCAGTGCAAGCGAGGCGTCGCCGGCCACGAGCACGCCTGTCGAAGGCGTGATGGCAGGGCTGGTAATCGCCACGCCAGTACCAGTGCTGGCCCTGTTCGAACTTCCCGCATTGGAAGAGCTCGTGCCTGTCGTGGTGGTCGTACCGGTACCGGAAGTACTGGATGTAGCAGAACTGCTGCCCGTGCCGCTCGATACGGTTCCTGAGCTGCTGCCCGTACTCGGCGCCGTCGTACCGGTGCTGCCGCTGGACGACGATGACGTGCCACCGCCCGATGTGCTGCTCGATCCATTACCCAGAATATCGATCCCGGCCAGCAGTATCTGCTTGCCATTCGAACTCAGGCTCACTTCCGGTACGTAGGAGAAACGCACCAATGCGTTTTCGTAAGTGGCACTCCACTGGCTGGTCAGACCTTTCACGCCCAGGAAACTCGCGGCTCCGTTGGCGGCTGCCGTGGCATCGACGATTACGATCGGCTTGGACGCCGCGATCGACGTACCGTTTTGCAGCGTTGTCGCGTTTACCCACGATGTGCTGCTGAGCACCGGATCGTAGGCAATGCGCACCTGCTGCGCACCCTGCGCGGTAAACGAGCGGATGCCGCTGCCGAACACCACTTCGTCCGCCTGACCGTTGCGGATATCGCTTAGAAGCGTAAACACCGAGCCATCGGCAAGATTGACGCTGGCGCCACTGCCGTTGATCTGCAAAGTACGCAGACTGTAGGTAGGTACGCTGTTTGGCGAAAACGTACCCCAGCTTGCCGCCATGTCGATCACGCCACCGGAACCGACGGTGAGCGTACCCGTGCCGAAATTCGTGCTTACTGTACCGCTGCCAGTGACGATCCAGCTCGCGCCGTTGCTCAGCGAGACATTGGCCTGGCCGACTGTTCCGTCGGTATCGGCCAGCACCAGCCCTTCGAGCCAGGATGTGGATGTATCGAGATTGAGGTTCAAGATGCCGTCGTAGCCGCTTTTTGCGTTGGTCAGCACGTCACCTTGAATGGTTACATCGTTGCTCTTGGCCTGGTTGATGTTGGTTGTCGCGGCCGAGGTGCCGGACGAACGCGTGACCACACCATAGTTGCTTGCCGCCTTCGAGCCTGAAGCCGGGGCAGTTGAAAGGCTGCCGGTGAAATTTGCCGTACCGTAGTTCACGATGCCGTATGTAGCGCCTGCGACTTCAGAGACAGTAATAGCAACATTGCCCGGAACTATGAGCGATAGCGAGTTGGCGATGCCGTAGGCCGAATGACTGCCCTGCGTGCCGGTCGCCTGGATCTGCACGGTAGCGCCGGCCTTGGACAAGGTCATGTTGCCGGCATTATTGAGCCCATAGACATCCGAATCACCCTCGAACGTTCCGTCGGTCGCGGTGATGCTGACGTTGCCGTTGAACACCATGTAGCCGTTGCCGCCGTTACCACCGTAGTTGTAGACGCCGGTCGTGTCGCCAAAGGTACTGCTTCCCCCTTGTGCCGAAATGGTGGCATCGCCATTGAAAATGGTCTTGGACAGCCAGTGGCCAGCGTTAACGCCGAACGCACTGCGATTGCCAATGGCGGTGATGGTGGTGGGACCGCCTACGTAGATGTAGCCATTGTTGCGAATGCCCATCACCGTCGAGCCGTGCGCGATGGCATACAACTTCAGATAGCCATCTATTTCGGTATGCGCCGATACGCTCTCATCCCAGATGCCGTTGACGTTATCGGAGGGATAGACGCCATCGGCAGTCAGATCGACGTTGCCGGTGACTTTCAGGACACCACGGCCATCCTGCTCAATCGCATAGTCAGTACTGTTGCTGTCTGATTCGGCCGTGAGGTTGCCGTTGATCGTGATGCTGCTGCCGTTGCCGGTGAGGTAGATGGCATGGCTGTAGCCCGGCGTCGAGGCCTTCAACGTCGCGTTGCCGTTGATCGTGATGCTGCCGTAATTATCGGCCCACAATGCATCGGCATTGCCATAGATCGTGCCGCCGATGCGCTGGGTCCACGAGTTGTTGTCGACTGCACTGACGTTGACCGGACCATTGATGGTGACCGATTTTGCGGCACCCTGCGGACTGGATGCGTACACGCCGACAGCTGCACCACCGGTGGTACCCGAGCTGGGCACATCACGGGTTGCCAGGATGGACAGGTTGCCCGCGGTCGCGTTGAGAATGACTGACGAAGACGACGTGGTTATCTCAACGCCATAGACGTTGGTGTTTGCCGACTCGACATCAATGGAATCGCCATTCGCGAAGCCGTACACCAGGTTGCCGTTGGCATCCGTGGATGTGCTGTATGACGTATCCGCCGAGGTGCCCGTGAGCGTGGCCGTATAGGTGGTGGCCGGCGCGGCCTTCGCCTTCGCCGCGGTCAATGCAGCAAACGTCGCCATCATCGAAATCGGTATCGCCCGGCGCCGCTGGCGCATGCGCAGCCGCTGCATCGCCTCGGCGTAGTTCGCTTCGATGGACGCCTGCCATGCTTCGGGAAGCTGCGCGAACAAGTACGGCTGTCTTCGGTAATAGCGCCACAGCTCGATGCTCGACGCGTCGATTTTCTTGTTCACTCTGTTGTCCCCTTATGAAGCGCAATGAATGACGGCGTGACGCGGATGCGTCACCAGTCATTTCAGGCCACACGTGTCAGCTCATGACAAACGCTTCGTTCGATCACCGAACATTCGCACGCGGTAAGTACCACATTGCAGGCTGCGGGTTGGGATGGGATAGCCGTGATGTGAATGCAATCACGCAGAATGTTTTGCGCGTGCGGCGAAGCTGTCGGGATGAATCCGACACCTCACGTTGATGACAAGCCCTGTTCGCACCCGCAGGCAGCGTAGGTTGGGGTGCAAACCCCAACATTGCCATCCAGATGGACACGGCGATGTTGGGGTTTGCACCCCAACCTACGGCGCCATTTGGTAGTTAATGATGTTGCTGCGGACGCGTGGCGGTCTCGGGCTATCTACTCAGCAACTCGATGTAACCCTTGTAGCCATACTCCTGGCCACGCCTCTTACCCGAGGTTTCCGTCAGGATGCCCGCCTTCTCCAGCACCTTCACAGCGGTGGCGGCGGTCGGATAGGTCACCCCGAGTACCTTTGTGGCGAGATCCACGGTGAGCCGTGGCATCGTTGGCAAGTTCTCAAAAAGACGGATCGTTTGAACCGTGCTGCCGTCAGTCACCATGACCTTCTTGCGGTCGTTTGCAATCAAGGTCGCAATGCTGATGATGCTTGCTTGCGCACTCTCGGCTGCTTGCCTGGTGCAATCCAGAAAGAACGCGATCCAGCTTTCCCAATCGCCAGTGAGGCGAATGTTGGACAAGCGACGGTAATACTCGGCCTGGTACGCCTTGAGCTGGCCAGATACGTAAAGCAAGGGTTCCGGCAGGATTTTCCATGCCTCCAGCAACGCGGCGATCAGCAATCGTCCAATACGCCCGTTTCCATCCAGGAACGGATGGATCGTTTCAAATTGCGCGTGAATCAAGGCGATGCGAACCAATGGCGGCAAGTCTGTTGATCCTTCGTAACTCCCGTGGATGTAGTGCTCCAATTCTCCCAGCAAACGCGGTACTTCCAGGTGCGGCGGCGGCACATGCACGGCATTGCCGGGCCGGCTACCGCCGATCCAGTTTTGGGACGTGCGCAACTCGCCTGGCTGCTTGTTATTGCCGCGCACTCCTTCCATCAGGATCTTGTGTGCCGCACATAGCAGACGGGTAGAAAGGGGCAAGCCATTCTCGCTAGCCAGTTGGCTACGCACGTACTCGAACGCCCGCAGGTAATTCGTGACGTCGCTAACGTCCGTATCCTTGACCTCGATGCCAGCTTCCTCATCAAGCAGATCGGTGAGGGTCGCCTGAGTACCTTCTATTTGCGAGGTTAGTAATGCTTCCTTACGGATGGCGCTGTAGATCAACCATTCACCGGAAGCGACCAAGCCCGTCAGCGCCTTCAGGCGTTCGAGTGCCTGCTCGGCCTCCGCATTGCCCCGATAGCTGTGGGGATCAAGACGGGGGTTCAATGGCGGAAGACGGACCGGCACAAAAGCACGGACGTTTTCGCCGCCTGCTGACGTTGCCACATACGTACCAGTCTCCCTGTCCATCGATCCTCCCCTTGCTTTGTTAAAGCTTCCTTGAATTAGCCCAAAGCTTAGTAAAATTTCTTTGATTGATTCAGGATGTTATTAAAGAGTGCTTTAATAGTGTAGCAAAAAGTGGCTATCCGCCACCGCAGATACCGTCCTCTAGGCTTGGGGCATCAGCTACCGAATGGGGACCTATGAACTACAGGCTTACGGAAGCGACGGCCTCTCGGCGATGACACAGCTGGTGGTATAAGGCCTCGAACATCCGCGCCGTGCAATCCGCATCTTCCAGCAACGCCCGGCGTTGCGCCTCGGTAGCCAACCGAAGCCGTAACGATTCATCGTCCAGCACGCAGCGAATCATCTCGGCCAGCTCTTCCCAATCGCCCACCGGTACGGCCAGTGCCGCCACGGGCGACCACTCCGCGATATGCCCCACTGCCGTACCCACCGTCGGCACGCCGGCGACGGCGGCTTCCAGCAGGACCAGCGGACCGGCTTCATGCAGGGACGACATCACCAACAAGTCCGCCGTCTCCATGATCGGCCGCAATTCGCGTTGCGTCTTGAAGCCGCGAAAATGGATGTGCCTCTGCAGACCAAGTTCACGCGCCAGCACTTGCAGTTCGCCCTGCAAGGTGTCGACGCCCACGAGATCCAGCTGAAAATCCACACCGTCCTTTGCAAGCAGGGACAACGCACGCAGCAAGGTAGCCTGGTCCTTAACGCGGTTGATGCTGGCCACGTGGATCAACGTTGCGCGTTCCCTGCTGCGCCTGCGCGGCGCCTGCGCGGGCCACAGGCGCAAGTCCACGCCCAGCGGCACGCGCACCGCACGCAGGCCCAGGCTGCGCAGCGAATCGATGATCGGCATGCTGGCAGCGGTAACGACGTCGGCGCTTCGCAGCGTCAGTGCTTCGCGCAGCCGCCCTTTCCATTTTTGCCGGCCGCCATAGCCTATCTCGTGCAGTGCGATGAGCTCGCCACCCGCAATATGGACCAGGCTTGGCACATGCAGCAGCTTTGCCGCGGCCACCGCGATAAAGCTGCAGGAGCCGGAAAAGATCGCTTGGACGAGATCGAACGGTGCGCGCAGATGTTCCTCGCGAATCGCCGCGATGGCACGCAAGCGCGTCCATCCTTCGCCAATATTGTGGATCTGCGCACCCGCCAATTGCCAACGCGCTGCTTTTGCCTCCTGGTGCAGGACGAAGACATGGACCTCATGCCTGCGCGCCAGGCGCTCGATCAAAGCCAGAAAGGCGGGAATGACGCGGACCTCACCGCTGCGATCCACACCGCCGGGAAGCACCAATGCGAGCTTCATGGCGTGCTCCTGCCGAGCACTTGCGCATACGCGCCTGCCCACTTGCGGCCGACTGCCGTGAACGAAAGGTTGTCGTCGAAATGCTTGCGCACTTGCTCGCGCGATGGTCTGCCGCCCGCGGCGCATCTCAGGGCGTTGGCCAGCTGCGCCGCATCGCCGCGACGCCATAACTCGCCCATGCGCCCATCGCCCGTCAATGCGCGAAACGATGGAATCGCCGTGACCACCGGAAAGGCTCCGCAAGCCATGGCTTCCAGCAAGGCATAGCCGCAGCTTTCGGCATGGCTGCCGGAAACGAAGACATCTGCCGATTGCATCAATCGCTCAATCCGCGCGTGCGGCACCTTGCCCAATAGATGCACGCGCCCGGCCAGGCGTGGATCGCTTGCGATGCGTTGTTGCACTTGCTGTAGCAACGGCGCACTGCCGAACGCACACCACAGTTGCAGGTCGGGAACTTGCGCGGCTGCCTGGGCGACGCCTTCCAGGACGGTCAACGGATCTTTGCCGTCATTCAAATGCCCCACCCATGCAACGCAGGGATTGCCGTAAAGGCCGGTTTCTGCGCGGGCCGCCGCACGATCGCCCAACACGAACCGGCAGCTCGACTCCGGTATCGCAAACAACTTCGTGTGCGTGGTCAGCACGCCGGCAGACGTGAATGGATGTGCCAGCTCGCTGGCGGTAAAAGCAACACCCGCCGCGTTGGCATACCAGCGCCGCCACAAGGGTCGCCGCCACCAGCGTGGCAGGCGGTCGGCGTGATCCTGGAACAGCACCGGCAACCGCGGGAGGTAATGCGAAATGGCGAACGCATCCTCGCCGAAGTTCAAACCGTGCACGTGCAACACGTCGGCCTTGATCTGATCGAGCTGGCTGGCGAATTGGTAGCCGCGTTCGATGCAGGTCTTGGCTTTGGCGGTGTCTATGAAGTGATAGTCGATATCGTTGCGTGTGACGCGTTCGCGGCGTGCCGCTGCCTGGATGACTGAAACCTTGATACCTGAGCTCGCAGCGGCATCGGGAATGTCCGTCAGAGAAGGCCAATGCGCGAACACGTCGGCGACAGCAAGCTCCTTGGGAGGAGGCAGGAAATTGATTTGTGCGATGTGCACGGATTACAGCCCCGACACTTGCGGCATCCGCAACTTCACCAGCCGATTGGCCAGATTCAACTCCCACGGCCGGTCATAGCGCCGATAGCGATAACGCCAGGTCGCCATCGCGCTCAGGCTGCGTTTGGCCCACGACGGCGAGCGCATGTCCTGCACCGTGGGATAGCGGCAACGCAATACGGTGACGAAATCATGGATGCGTTGGCGCAGCTTGTCGGTAAGCCATGGCGCATCGGCATGGCAGGCATAGTCGACCCACTGGCGTTGCGTCCATTCCTCGGGCGTCTTCGGAAATACCACCGGCTCGCCGTTGAGGTCGCGCAACGCCATGCCCGGCCGCTTGCCGCGATCTTTTTCATGCCGGCTGCTTTCGGGCAGTGGCGTGTAGATGTAGACGATGATTTCCGCTTCCGGATTGATGCGTTTCAATTCGCGGATGAACTCGAAGGTGTGCTCGGTTTCCTCTTCGGTCTTTTCCGGCGGCGCGACCATGAAGGACAGCTCCGGAATCACGCCGTTGCGTCGACATAGCTCGGCGACTTCCAGCGTCTGATCCGGTCGCGTGCCCTTGCGGATTTCCTTCAACATCTGGCCGCTGGGCGACTCCGCACCGATGTAGGCCATCTTCAGCCGGCTCTTGCGCACCAGCTTCCAGGAACTTTCCGACAGATTCAGCAACGCATCCGCACGGGCATAGCACCACCAGGGCATTTCCAGCTTCGCCATCACTTCGAGCAGGGGAATCATGTCTTCTTCGCGGTCGAAGAAGTTATGGTCGAAAAATTGAATGGAATCGGCGCCCAGTTCGTACTTCAGATAACTCAGGTCGCGCTCCAACCGCGCTGCAGCAGGCAGCTGGGTGGTGCCGCCGAACATCGCCGCCACGCCGCAGAAGGTGCAGCGAAAACGGCAACCGATCGCGGCCTGGTGTGCTGCCGTGCGTCGGCCAAGAAAGGTGCGTGCGAGATAACGGCGTGGATCGCCGAGCTTGTCGTACGGCAGCACCAGGCCGGTGTCCGGCAGTGAAAAACGGCGGTTCGGGTTGTGCACGATGCTGTCGCCGTTTTTCCACGACAAGCCGCCGATGTTGGCGAGTGCGGGTTGCGGCTGGCGCAGCGCATGCACCAGTTCCGGAAAGCTCTCCTCGCCCTGGCCGCGGATGGCGTAATCGACATAAGGCGCCGCGAGCGCGGTGTCGGTGTAAAGCGTGGGGAAATAGCCGCCCCAGATGATCGGCACGTGCGGGAAGCGTTCGCGGATGGTTTTCGATACGTCGATGGCGGGCGCGATTTGCGGGCCGCCCATCACGCTGATACCTACCGCATCGAAGTCGCCGCCCTCCATGTTGTGCAAGGTGGCGGTGATCAAGTCACGGTCGACGTTGCCGTCGATGATCTCGCTGCTGCCATGCTTGTCGAGTGCGGCGGAGAGGTTCAGCAGGGACAGCGGGAAGCGCGCGCTGGAGCGCGAGGTGATGGTGGGGTTGATGAGGAGAGTGCGAGTCATAGGCTCAGCGCTGTACAAATGATGGGCTGGCGGAATGGAGCTCCCTCCCCTGCGTGCAGGGGAGGGTTGGGGTGGGGTTGCTTGTGCTTTAGCGTGAAGCCAAATTTCGCCGAATCACTTCTGATCACAAGAAACGTGCGATGAGACACCTTGCGCCGGCGTCTGTCTCCTCGCCGCTCGCTTCGCTCGCACCCCACCCTAGCCCTCCCCTGCACGCAGGGGAGGGAACCGTTTCTCGCGTCGATGAAATATGCGTGCATCAGTCAGCCTTTGAATGCTCGCCGCAACCGAAACACCAACGCCACCGGCACATCCAGCGCCGTGCGATCAAAATTCGCATCCGCCGGAATATCCGCGGGATCCAGCATCGGCTCCAGCACATCCTCGATCACCAGCCCCAGCGACTTACATGCCGCATGCCAGTGACTGTAGAGATGCTGCGTATGCTTTACCGCGTAACGCCGGCCGTCGTGCCTGAAATCCCGCTGCCAACCAAGCGCAGGTCCAATCGGATGCACATCGCTGCACAACACGATGCCGCCCGGCCGCGTCACGCGATGCAATTCACGCAGGGCTTGGTGCAACTGCTCCAGGTGCCCGATCACCAGGCCGCACATCGTGAGATCCGCCCATGCATTGAGCACCGGCAGCGACGTCATGCTGCCCTGTGCCAATCCGATACCCGCATTGAACTGGCACGCTGTCAACTCGGTGTACGCACGCTGCAGCATGGCTGCGGAAAGATCCACGCCAATCGTGCGTGCCGCGCCACGGCGCAGGGCGTGCAGCATGTAGCGGCCGCTGCCGCAGCCGACGTCGAGCACGTTCAGGCCATGCAGATCCGCCGGCATCAACGTGAGCATGGCGCGTTCTTCGGTCTGCATCACCGGATTGTGTGCATGCGCCGGATAGCGAGGCGCCCACAAGGCATAAGCTTCGGTGGGGGAAAGAACGGGTGCGCTCGTCATCATGGGTAGCTCCCGCTTGCCATCGCAAGCTCGTGCTCGGTAGTGCTCAGCTCGAGCCCCGGTTCCAGCGCAAGCAAGGCGGGATCCGCCAGCGGGCGAGCGAGCAGTTTCGGCTTGCCATCCAGCACTACCGGTACGGTTTCCACACCGGCCATGGCAAACCATTCGGCGAAATCCGTATCGGCAATGCGCGGGACGCCATCGCGCACTACCGCACGGATCTGGCTGCGTTCGATACCCACCATGCTGCGCGCGGGATCGCCGCCGAGGTCTTCCACGATCACCAGATCGGCTATTGCGCCCGGCCGCAAATGACCACGCGATGGCATGCGCAGAATGTCTGCTGCCTGCGTCGTGGCCAGCGCCAGCAATGGGGTTGGATCGAGTTCGTAGCGATCGACGATGCCGGCCAGTTCGTCAAGCAGATCACGCGCACCGCTGAGTCGCGAATCGCTGCCCAACGCAAGCCGGCCCGCCGCACACAAACGGCGTGGATCGAGCGTGCGTCCCAGCAGGTTGAGGTTGCTGCGCGGGCACCACACCACGGCAGCATCTTGTGCGATCACCCGGCCGATATCCTGGGTGCTCATGCCCACGCCATGAATCAGCACACTGTTGCCGGCGAGACAGCCGAGTTGATCCAGCTGCGCCAGTTCGGCATCCGCGACAACGTCGGTGCCTTCAGCCAGATGGATCAACCACGGGCGGTCCACGGGCGTGGCGGCAAAGCTCTCGCGCACCGGCGGACCATAATCGGTCCAGCCAAGCGCGTAGCTCCACCCGTAGTCGCGCAACAGCGCCACGGGAAAATCGTCCTCATCCAACGCCGGATGCCATGGATCGTGATGCGCCACGCAGGTGGTGCCGGCCAGCAGGTTCTTCAGCGCGCCATGACGCATGCGCAAGGCTTTCGGCACCTGCAGTGCGGCGACCACGTCGGGATGCTGGAAATGCGCCTGGAACGCGCCGATCCACGCGTAGCTGTTGGGAAATGGCGCATGCGCGGGCAATGGCGGCACGGCGTTGACGTGCAGGTGATCGTGCGCGTTGATCAGGCCGGGAAAAATCAGGTGATCGCGCAAGTCGACGCGATAGGCCAACGACGCCAATACGGCATCGATGCGCCCTGCCCTGATCGGCAACGGCGTACGCATCACGCCTTCCGGCGTTAGCACCGCCGCATGGCACAAGCTGACAGGCGTGCTGGCCAGCAACCCGTCCATCGCGTCAGCGCCGCTCCATCACGATCAAGAAGTGGTCGCCCATATCGCGCAGCAAGGGCCATGCGCCGAAGCGATCGTCGAGCCGGCCCAGCCATTCGCCAAACTTGCGGCGGCGCTGATAGACATCCACCAAGTACGGCGGCGGCATGAACAGGCTCAAGGCGCGGTAGCCGTTCAAGCTGAAGTGCGGTGCGAAGGCACGATAGAACTCGCGCGGCAGGTAGTACTGCGTCCAGATCGTGTGGCGGTTCATGCCCACCGCGGTGACGCCGCGTGTCGCACGAATGCTCGCGCGCTTGAAGCGCCCCTTGAACAGGTAGTAGCCGGTTTCCCACGGGCAGATCCGGCCAATGACCGAAAACACCAGTTTGCCGCCGGGCCGCAGCAGGCGCGCGCATTGATGGGCTACCTCGACCATGTCCGGCGCGCAGTTCAACGGGCCGAAATTGGAGTAGATCCCATCGAACCCGCCTTCCAGGCGGTCGAGCTGTTGCACGCCGACGTGCACGGCCGAGACCTGCGCTTGCATACCTGCGGCGGCAGCACGTGCATGCGTACGTTCCACCATGCGCGGCGACCAGTCGCTGGCCACCACCTGGTAACCGCGCGATGCAAATTCCACCGCATCGAGGCCCGTGCCGCAGCCCAAATCGAGCAGGCGCGAGCCGGCCGGGATTTCACGGCGCACGGTGTCCCACAGAGTGAGACGCATGCGCTGGATCAGCTCATTGTTGCCACGCGGGCCGTCGTAGTCGGCGGCAACGCTGTCGAAAGCACGCTGGGTATCGAGCAACTGCGCTTCATTCAGCGTGGCGGCCTGGCTTCCTGCTTCTAGCTGGTAGGTACGACTCACTACGGTCTCCGCCGGATTGGCATGGGGGCACGTCGTAAGTGCTGGTGCAGGGGAATTTGGTTGAATTGGCATTAAAAAAGCCCTCTTCGTTTCCGAGAGAGGGCTTGCGATGCAGGTTGGGGTGCAGACCTTGAGATATCCCCACGTTGCCAGTGGTCATTCCGGCGAAGGCCGGAATGACGATTCGCTCTGAAACAACATTGACCTGAACTTCAGCTTTTTCGCTTGGACAACGCAAAAAAACGTGGGGATATATCAGGGTGCAAACCCCAACCTGCGAGCTATGCGCTTCAGAACTTCTGCGTATAACGCAGATACACAAACCGCCCGTAGTCATACGACGCGTTGTACGAGTACATCGTATCGCTGCCGGTGTTCGTGCCCGAGCCGTAGACGTACGGTCCCTTGCGATTGAACACGTTGTTCATGCCCAGCGCGATGACACCGCCCCATGGCGACTTCCAGTGCACCTGTGCGTCGTTGAACGTGACCGACGGGACCTGCGTCATCGGGGTGATGCCCACGCCCGGCTGGTAATAGTTGGGCAGTGTGCATGGGAACGCCGAGTACTGCGGGTTGTAGCAGGAGTCCTTCAGCGGTGAGTAGTAACGCAGGGTCCAGTCCGCGCCGAAGTCGTGGTAGTTCCAGCTGACGGTGAAGTTGGAACGCACGCGCCAGGATGAGCCGATGCCGTTGTTCGAGGTGACTGGCGTGTTGTCGTATTGCTGGTTTTCGTTGCGTGTGTAGTAGGTGGACTGCGAGATCAGCTTGAACTCGCCGAAGGAGAACTTCGGCAGCGCATACGACAGGTTCACGTCGTAACCGGTCGCACGCATGAAGCCCTGGTTCTCCTCGCCCATGAACAAACCGCTGACCTGGTAGTCATTGCTGGCCGAGCGCTGGAACAAACCACAATCGCGGGCAATGGCCAGGGCGTAGCAGTTGTACAACACCTCATCCGGCGAAATATAGGAGATGACGTTGCGCACCTTGTAATCGAACCAGTCGACCGTGGCATTGAAACCAGGCAGATAGCCGGGGCTGTATACGAAGCCCAACTGCTTGCTCTTGGACGTTTCCGGCCGCAGCCTGGCATTGCCGCCCACGGTGAACGGCTGGTACACCGGGTAACCGCCTGGCGAGGTCGTCGGTGTGCCGGGTGCCTGTTCCTGCATGAAACCATTCGTGTACTCGCTGCCCAGGCCGGCCGCGCTCAAGGCCTGCTTGCTCAGTGCAGGCTGGCCGCCGGTGCCATTGGCGCAGTTCTTCGCAACGGTCGCGTTGTAGCGGGCCAGGCCATAGGTCACATCACAGGGATCGGTGTACGAGGGATAGGTGGTGCTGACGCCGCCATACAGATCGGCCACTGCCGGCGCGCGGAAACCGGAGCCGTAACTGGCGCGAACCAGCAGGTCGTCGATCGGCTTCCAGCTGAGTTTGTACTGGTTGTTGTGGGTATTGCCAAAGTTGGTGTAGTGCGAGAAACGGCTGGCGACGTCCACGTTCAACGACTTCGCCATCGGCAGGTCCCTCAGCACCGGCACGCTGACTTCGCCATAGGCTTCGTTCACGCCATAGCCGCCGCGGGTAGGTTGTCCGCTGAGGTTGGTGGTAAGGCCTTCCATCGAATTCAGGTCGGGCGTGTCATAGCCGGACACGGAGCGATGCGTAGCACCTGCCGCCACATTCACCTCACCGGCAGGCAACTCCAGCACGTCGCCGCTGATGTCGATCTGCGGGCCTTTTTCCGAGCTGCCGTAGTGTTCGTAGGTGGGGACGGCGATGTAGTCGAGCATCGACGTCGTGTAGCCGCCCGGACCGGCAAGTGCATTCAGCGGCACGCAGCCTGCCATCACGTTGCCGGGCGTACCGCACTCCACCGTGCCGTTGGAAGCCAGGAACGACGGCCCGAGCGCATTCGCCAGGTGAGGCAGATAGAAGTTGCCCTGGGTGATGACGGTACCGGTGTAGCGCGTGTCGTAGTAATCCGCGTTCCAGCTGAATTGATGCTCGCCCAGCTGGAAATAACCCTGCAAGCCCAGGCTGAAGCGAACATTTTCCTGCTTGTTGATGGTCTGGCGGGGCAGTTCTTCCACGTAACGCTGGAAGGAAAGATCCGTCGGCGTCTGGCCGTCCGCATTGGTCGGGTTGTAATAACTCTGGGCCGACAGCAGCAGATTGTTGTACTGCGGCACCGACGAGGTGATGCTGGACGAAGACAGCGGAAAGCCGCCCAGCTCGGAGGTATTGTCGTCCTGGTTGAAAGCCGCATTGAAATGCGCGGACAGGTTGTCCGAGATGTTGTACTGCCCCGCAAGAAACATGTTCTTCATGGTCGTCGCGCTGAGCAGACTGACCTGATTGCTGTAGTTGTAGCTGTCGCCCGCATTCGTGGTCACGCCGTTGGCCGCCACCGTCGGCTGCACCAGCGCATGGTAATCATTGATGTTGCGCGGATCGCCGCCGGTATTGAGCACGGAAATCCCGCCGTTTGCATTGACGAAACTGCCATAGGCGCCTTCACCAAGGCCATTCAGCGGAAACCGGTCCGTCAAGGGATAAGCGCTGTATGGACGGCGGTTGGCACTGATCCCATCCTGATTCTGGTACTGCGCGGAGAACAGGATCGAGCCGCGCGCATTGCTCTTGCCGAAGGTCACGCCGTACTGCCCTTGCGTACCGTCGCCGTGCGGCATGTACTTGCCTTCGTACATGTCGATCTGCGCGCCATTGAAGTCTTTCTTGGTAATGACGTTGATGACGCCGCCGATGGCATCCGAACCGTACACCGCCGACGCGCCGTCAGCCAGAACATCCACGTGATCGATGATCGAAACGGGAATGGTGTCGAGATTGGTCATGCCCGTGTAGGAGCTGCCGACGCGTTTGCCGTCAATGAGAATCAACGTACGCGTCGAGCCCAGGCCACGCAGGTCGGCGTAGCTTCCGCCCACATCCGTACTGGCATCAGAGGGATTGGATTTGCTGATGTCCGCGGTGGAGGTAGAGGTAAGGTTCTGCAGCAGCTGTCCCAGCGTTGCAAAGCCCTGATGCTGGATATCCTGCGCCGAAATGGTCACGACGGGCTGCGCCTGCTCGATATCGACGCTGCGGATCAGCGAACCGGTCACCTGGATCACCTGCAGCGGCTTTCCCTGCGTATCGGGTGCGGATGAATCATTTGCCGTCTGCGCAGCGACCACACCGGCATGCCCAATGGAACCTGCAAGCGACGCGCAAATAAGCAGGCACAGCGACTTGTGTCGTAGATCTTTCATGCAACAAATTCCCCTATGGATGTCCTGATAGCGCTCTTTCCCCGCACAGAAGCGCCTCGGCTTTCCGGAGTCGCCAAGGAGAAAAGTCAACGCTGTTAGAGGCAAGTTAAGCGATTGCCGTCACTTGCTCACGGTCCAAATTGGGACAAGGAAATGTCTTTGCCGGCCTAAATAGGCCATCGCAATTTTCCACGAAAAATTTGGCCTATTTGCACTGGAAGCCTTCCCCATCGGGAAATGGTCTTCCGTTTGCGGGCCTATAAAATAACGCGTGCGTATCGATGTTCTTCGGCGTTTTGCCGAGTTGAGCGTAGCGACTGGCATCGCTATGTATTCGACGTGTGGGGACACGGCGGACATACGCATGATGTCCCGAGTCTTCCCGCGGGTTAGTCATTCAAATGTGTCGATTTGCGCCTGCGATGTGCCTGCATTGCGGGCGTTTTTTTTGTCGCATCGCTCCGAGCTGGCGCGCGGGAGAATGAGGCATTGCCTGCGGCGCTTTCGGACCCTAAAGGGCGCACGTCCGTTTCCTCAGCAAATCGTGGGGATATATCAGGGTGCAAACCCCAACCTACGTGCTGACGATGCATTTGAAACGCTCGTCGGCGAGGCTGCGCATCTCGTCGTCCGATATCTGCAGTAGCCACGACGGCAATGACGATCGCCGGAAAACATTGCCTTCAGCTTTGATTCGCCAATGTCCACATTCCGTGTGATTTTCAATAAAAAAATCACAATCATTGTTTCGATCCAAATTTCAGCGTGTTAGCGGCCTCTGCAACACCTTGACGACATCGTTTTGCCACGGCATTCACGCATGCATCACCCGCCACTCAACGATTGGCGACGGCTTCTTCATCCCTTCTTGATCATCGCACTGAAACTCTCGCTGCCGAGTTTTTGAAAACGACCTTTGCATCAAGGAGTAGGAATGGCCCGGCAAGCAATGACCTTGATCGGCGGCGGCCCGGTGGGCGCGCTGCTCGCACAACTTCTGGCCAAGCGTGGCTTTGCCGTGACGGTCTTCGAAAAACGTTCCGATCCACGACGCATCGGGTTCAAGCGCGGGCGCACCATCAACCTCGCCATTGCCGAGCGCGGACTGCAGGCGTTGCGCACGGCCGGGCTGGCGGAGCGCGCACTGCAGAAGTCCGTGATGATGCGCGGCCGCATGGTGCATCCGCTTGGCGGCGAAGCCGGGTTGCAACGCTATGGTGTCGACGACAGCGAAGTCATCTGGTCGATTTCACGCAGCGGTCTCAACGCGCTGCTGGTCGATGCGGCCGAGGAAGCCGGCGCCACCTTCCACTTCGGGCAGACGCTGGTGTCTGCCGATATCGATGAGCAATGCCTTTCGCTGATCGATCGCGAGGACGTGCAGCGTGACTATGGTGCCGGCTTGCTGATCGGTGCCGATGGTGCCGGCTCCGCCCTGCGTGCCGCCATGGATCTTTACCAGCCGCTCGGCATTCGCGTGGAACCACTAGGCCATGGCTACAAGGAACTGGAGATTCCTCCCGCCGCCGACCACCGTCGCTTTGCGATTGAACCTCACGCCCTGCACATCTGGCCACGCGGCGGCTACATGTCCATTGCAACGCCGAACATCGCCGGCAGCTTCAATGTCACGCTGTTCCTGCCACTGCATGGTCCTCACCCCAGTTTTGACACGCTGCGGGACGCCGCGACGGCAAGCGCCTTTTTTGGCCGCGATTTTCCGGACCTGGCTCCGCTGATGCCGCGCTTTGCCGACGATTACGACGGCCACCCTGTCGGCAAGCTTGCCACGCTCTATCTCGATCGCTGGCATATCGACGGGCGCGCCGTACTGGTTGGCGATGCAGCACACGCCATTGCACCCTTTCACGGCCAAGGCATGAACTGTGGTTTCGAGGACACGGTGGTGTTGGCCGAGCTGCTGGCCGGCTGTGGCCGCGATACGGCCGGCGCATTCGCCAAGTTCCAGCAGATCCGCAAACCGAATGCCGACGCCATCGCCGCCATGACGCTGGAAAACTACGTGGAGATGCGCGATTCGGTCGCCGATCCCCGTTACCTCGCCAAACTCGAACTCAGCACGCGGATGACGCAATGGTCACCGGAATATTTTATGTCGCGCTATCGCATGGTCACGTTTACGCTGCTGCCGTATGCGTACGCCTATGAGCGCGGCCGCGTGCAAAACCAGGTGCTCGAACAATTGCTGCGCGATTTTCCGCGCGCCGGCGATGTACCGCAGGATGTCGCCATGTCCGCGTTGCAGGCTGCACTTCCGCCACTCCCATCGCTGCTGGACAGCGCACTGACAACCATCGAAGGCGCCCCTGTTCTGAAACCCGCCCACGCGAGGCCGAATTTTGCCTTCGAGGTGTAGCAGACGAGCCTGGTGAAGCTGAACGCTTATGCGATAACGATGCATCCATATGCGCTCTGGAATGTGTATTTTTACCGCGTGTATACAAAGCATTTCCTAAGATTCGCGCGAGAAACACGAAAGGCAGCATGTTGTAAAACCCCGTACCACGCGTGGCGCTACGTAAAGACATCATGACGATGACGTCGCGCCACATTTTGTTGGCTTGACCATGATGTTGGTTTACTCAGCTGCGGTGGCGTCGGCGCGCGTACCAAAGCGATGACGGTCTGCGCCTCGATTGGGCCATCACTCGTTCCGCATGGCGATCTGCTGATCTGGAATCAACCGTAGGTGGTTGCGTGGATACATTGCGTTTCGACTGGCCGGCTTGGTTACCGGCGATGAACAGGACAACCCATCTCCATACCAGCCCCTACGGCGCCTTGGATTTTTTGCCCCTGGAGACGCCACGCGCATCGGGTAATGCTATCGATCCGGTGTCACTTGCCGATCTGCTGCGCAACGGCTTTGTTTACCCGCCGCACACCATCTACCGTGATGTGAAGAATGTGCAGACCGGTTTCACCCTGCAACAGGGCATGCAGGACGAGTTTCGATTCCACTTCGCCTATCAATCCACCTCCGCTACGTCACGACCTGCTTCCGGTGCAGTGAGCGACGAAACCTTGCTGAATACCTTCCATCAATTGCTTACCCAGGCCGTGCAACGTAGCACGGCCACTATGCGTGCTCCCTGGTTGTTGCAGAGCGGCGGCAAGGACTCCACGTCGCTGGCCATCGCCGTGGCGGACGCGCGTCCCGATACGACTTGCATTACCTATCTGGGCGGCAAGGAGGAGAACGAAGTCGACTCGGCACGTTTCGTGGCGCGCCAGCTAGGCCTGCGCCACGAAGGATGGGTGTGTGATCCGGGACGGGCTTACGACCGCTACGTGGCCGTCGCGCCGCGCATACCTTTGCTGACGGCCGACTTTGCCACGCTCTCGTACGTGGACGTTGCGACGGAAATCGGCCTTCACCACGGCGACGGCATTATCGATGCGTTGGGCGCAGACCCCTACTTTGGTGTGCCTTTGCATCTGAGAGACCGCGTTCTCTATTGGTTGGCAAGAAGTGCCCGTCTACCCGGCGCATGGCTCAGGCACCCGCTCGTACGCCGCCATTTCAAGCTTTGCTTTGCACTCGGCACACTGCAAATGCACGGGTTCGAACGCTATTTCCCAGGCTCGCGTTTCAGCGATAGCGAGGTGGATGAGCTTCTCGGCGCGAATGTGTCCGGCTATTCGCGCCAACGCATGGATGCCTATCGGGACGACATGCAGGCTGCGGAATCCGCCGAGGCCGTGCGACGCATCGTGCTCGTCGTGATGGAAGCGGCAGGGTTCGCCAAAGGCATGTACACCGCACCCACCATGGGCTTGCGCCTCGCCTATCCGTATTGCGACCCGCAGCTTTGCGAATGGATTTTCAACAGCGTTCCGGATGACCTCCTGATCGGCCGCGGCGGGGTGAACAAGGTGCTGGTGCGCCGCTATATCGCGCAACGCTTCGAGGCATTGCCCTATGTGCGAGCCAAGGGTTCCTTCCGCTTCGATGTGCAGGGCCTGGCGCAGCAGCGCTTCGAGCAGGTCCATGCCTTTGCCCTGCAGGTGCAGACGCTGGTTCCTGGCGCATCGAAATGGCTGGAGGAGCATCGCGATTGCCTGGACAACAAATTCTTTGCGTCCAAGTTCTATTTGCTCGCGGTGACGCTGCCGTGGCTGCTTAGCCGATTGGATAATCCGGTGAATGCCGCTGCGGATGCACCGCCTTCGGATGCGGATCGTGTCGACGAGCTTGTTTCAGCCTGAAAACAACCGCTGTCGTAGGTTGGGGTGCAAACCCCAACATGATGATGTCGATCGACATGGCGATGTTGGGGTTTGCACCCCAACCTACATGCTATTCGAGCGTAAAACCCACCTTCACCGTCACCTGCCAGTGCGCCACCTTGCCACCCTCCACATGCCCTCTGACACCCGTCACTTCAAACCAACGCATATCGCGAACGGTCTTGGATGCTCGCTCGATGGCGCAGCGAACTGCCTCGTCACTGCTGCTCTTTGAGGAACCGGTGAGTTCAATCGTCTTGTAGACGTGATCGGACATGGCTTGGGTCTCCGTCGGTTGTGGACAGGCAACCGCCCGAAGGCGGCTTTCGATCACTGATCCGGCCGACCCAACATTTACTCCACTCGCCATCGATTCGCGTGAATGAATCGTTGCGCCCTACGCCCCATCCATAAACACGGGCCGCCCTTGCGCATCCCAATGAAACGGCTTGATGTACGGTGCCCGGCGCGGCGTGCATTTCCAACCGGGGCCGGCGTTGGCGTGGAAGATGATCCAGTCCTGCCCATCGGCGGTTTTGAAAAACCCGTTGTGCCCGGGTGCGTAGAAGCCGAACTTGGCCGAACTGGTCAATACCGGCGCTGGTGACTTATGCCACGACGCAGGGTCAAGCAAATCGGCATCGGGATCGGCCTGCAGCAGGCCTAGCGAATAGCCGTCCGACCAGCACGCACTGGCCGAATACGTGAGAAACAACGTACTACGTGGCCCTTGGATGAATTCCGGCGCTTCCATGATCTTGCGGCCGCCCTGCATTTCCCAGTTGTAGGTAGGATGCGCGATATCTACTTGCGGTTCGCCCAGCGTCCAGGCCGTGGTCATGGGTGCGATGATCAAATCGCTGTGGTCGCCGACGTACGCGGAATAGACAAAATACCGTTTGCCTGCATGGTCGAATACCGTGCCGTCGATGCCGTTCAAATGTGTTTTCAGCATGCCTTTATCGAGCCACTGGCTCTGCGTGGGATCCGCTGAATCATTTTCCAGCACGAAAACATGACGATGCTGGTCATCGTTATGGGCCTTGTCGGCGCCGGTGTAATACAGATACCACTTGCCGTCCAAGTAGTGCAGCTCGGGCGCCCAGATCGAAGCAGAATTGGGGCCTTCTTGCGGTGCGCGCCACACCACAACAGGCTTTGCATCGGCCAAGCGCGCCATGTCCGTCGTCGTGCGCAGCGAGATATGGTCGCCTTCCGTGCTGGTGTAGTAGTAAATGCCGTTACGCTGGGTGACCCACGGGTCTGCTCCCGATGGCAACAGCGGGCCTTGGAGGTGTGCCGTTTTGGCTGCCGGCTCGGGTGCGGTGGCGTGCGCAAGGTTGAGCGCGGCAAGCATGCCCGCCCCCAGCAAGACACTGATTCGAATCATTGAGTAAATCCTGGCTTTGCCGCGATGCAATCATATTGTATGACTATTATGCAGAAGCGCATGGATCGCGGCTAGCCTGGCTGGAAACAGACCGCAACCTACGGCATGAATTTCTTGAGCGCGTACTGCGCCGCTTCTTCGAATGACTTGGCGACAGCATCAACGTGCGGCCCTGTCTCCGGCAGCACCGGATCTTCCAGGAGATTGGGGAGCACGACAGTGACGATCGTGGCGTCGGCAAACCTTTGCCGCAGTTCCCGTGTTACGGCATCGCCCCGCTCCCACTCGTTGGTGGCATCGGCAATCACCACCTGCACCATGGAGACGGCGTTGGGCGTGGCTTCCGGATGGTGTTCCTGCGCAAAATCCTCCACGTCCTGCATGGAGACATGCCGCGCGTCGATGTGAAGTTCCCGCAGAACGCGCACCAACACCTCGGTCAGCAGATCGTCTTCGCGAACGCCGATGTCGATGCACAACACGATCGATCCCGGGGCCACGGCGAGCGGACCTTGCCAGCGTCCGCTGACCTGCTCGCGCTGTTGCCGGAGGTAATGACCGATGTTGTCGTCATCGAGTACGGACGTGCGCCGGCGCCAACGTGGCTGCACGGGCGTGTCCCTGCCGAGGGTTTCGATGACTCGCACGACGGCGCTGCGTGCCCGGCGCAATTGATCCGGATTGATGGTGCCTTGCCGCAGATCCATCTGTGCAAGCTGAAACGCCGGCAGCAACACGACGTCGCAATATCGGGCAAAGGATTTTTGCCGCAGAAATTCGCGCGCAGCGGCGATGATTTCCTGGGAGTCTCCGGAAAGCGCGCGCTGGTAGAAGCGCTGCGGCATGGTCAGGGCAGGCGTATCGCCCAGCAGGATTTCAAGCAGCGTGAGCGAGCGGACGTGCCGCCCAGCCACCACCAGGCAAAGCGTCAGCGGCGTGGACAGCACCAGCCCCATCGGCCCCCAGAGCCAGCTCCAGAAAATGGCTGCCACCACCACAGCCAGCGGTGACAAGCCGGTGGCATGCCCATAGAGCTGCGGTTCCACCAACTGGCTGACGATCACTTCGACGGCGGCGAACAAGCCAAGCGTCAGCAGCATGAGCGACCAACCCGGCGTGACCGCCGCCGCGAGCAAAGCCGCCAGCAGCGCGGCCAGCCATACGCCCACATAAGGTACAAAACGCAGTACCGCGGCGAGCGCTCCCCACAACAATGCGTTGGGAAGCCCGATGGCCGCCAAGCCCAGCCATATCGCCAAGCCGACACCGAAATTGACGGAAAACTGCGAGACGAAAAACCGCGACAACCGTTGGCCGGCATCATTGATCGCAACGGTGGTTGCGCGCAGATCGGTGCCACCTATCACACGGATGAAGCGATCACGCAGGGATTCGTACTCAAGCAGGATAAACACGAGCACGACCAGAACGATACCGGCCGTTTCCAACGGACTCCACAGTGATGAGAGCACGCTCCTTATCGCATCCCAAGGACCGCCGCCCAGGGTCGGCAATCCGGGCGCCGCGTAGGAGGGAGCCATGGGGGTTAGTGTCGCTTGCCCTGCCCCTTCGCTCCGAGTGCCCAGCGCGTTGATCAACTTGCCCGCCTCACCGCGCATCGCCTGCAAACGACCAATGGTCACGTCGTGCAACAGCTGCACCTTGGCACGAATGGTCATCTCGTACTGCGGCAGGCTGCCGGCAAGATGCACGATCTGCGAGCCGATAACCGTCATCAGGCCCGTCGCAAACAGCGCCAGCAACAACACGGCAACCAAGACGGCATACGCATGCCCCAATCCGATCCGCTGCAGCATGCGCACGAATGGCGCCATCAGCAGCGCCAGGATCATGGCCAGGATGACGGGCACCAGCACATCCTTGCCGAAATACAGCAACGCCAGCACGACGCCCGTGGCGATGACGGTCAATGCGCGATGGCTCACGTGCGAGGCAGGAAGTGGTTCCGGTATGACGGGCATGGGGGCTTGGCTTTTTGGGTGCCTGGCAAGTGCCAGCAACGATGGCATGCTTGGGATGGGCAGGCAATCACGGAGCTAAGCCAAGATGCCATGTTGAGGTTTGCACCTCACAGCCACGCAACGTCACGGCACCCACCATAACGAAAGTTGTCTGTTTCCCGTCGCCCCGGCGAAAGCCGGGGCCTAGCGACTTTGAGGAGCCCCAAAGTCACTGGGTCCCGGCTTTCGCCGGGACGACGGATCAGAGGGACAATCTACGCGGCTAGACGCATCAAGCGTTATTGGGCTTGTCCCCTGCACCACGAAGATTCGTGACCTTCCCCAGCAAGCCAAACCAGAATGGCGCCCCGAACAGTGACGACGATGCCGTGATGAGCCAGCCGGGAATCATGGCAATCATCGCCATGCCGAAGCCGGGGGCAGCACTCCATCCAATCGGCAACTTGCCCAAGGACGAAAAGGCACCGGCGACGTCCGTTGCCGGTCCCGTCACAGGCAAATGAAGCACACCGGTGGCCGACATGGTCCATAGGTGTGTCAACACGTGGCTCGCATCAATGTTGAAGGCGATGGCCACCGTCAACGCAAGGATAAAGGCCCAGCATTGCGCATGCCGTTTGTACGCACCCGAGATGCGGTCCATGGCGGAGTCGAACCATTGGGCTATCTCGGCTTCAAAATTGGCCGTACTGCCCGCGGCGCGGTCATACATGCTGCAAAGGCAGGTACGAATCTGCACATCGGAAATGCCTTCAAGCACCGGGCGCAGATTGCCAAACGTCACTTGCCCTCGATCCAGCGAATCCACCATCGCACGCGCGAAATTGATCGGCACGATGTAGGAAGGCGCAAGCTTCATGGACAGGTTGCCGATGCTTTCCGCGCGGCCGTTGCTGCGCGGATTCACGAGCGCATGGTTGTAGATGTCCAGCACCAGCGGATGCCCATTCAAAAGCTGGTCGACGCCTTTCAACAACGTCCTCGCACGCATGCGAAGCAAGGAGGCCATGGCCTCTTGAAGGCTGCTTGCAATCAACGCAACCGAGCCAAAGCACACGATCATGCCGATGGCGGCTTCAAGAACGATACTGCCGAACATGGATCACCTCCTGTGTTTCAGACGGCGGGTGGCCGTGGGCCGCCATTGTGCACGAACACCTTCTCGTTGCTTGCGATGTCGGCCAGGACCAGCATGACGACGACACCCGCCACGGAAGGCGACTGCGCAAGCGAGGCCGTCACCGGCTCGCCCTGTATCGGCAGATCCACCAGGCGCAACGGCAGCGGGACATCAAGCACGGGTTCGTTCTGATCGAGGCAAACATCGATAGCCTGCAGCTTGTCGCTGAGCCCTACGCCGGTCGCCTTCAACACGGCTTCCTTGCGTGTCCAGCAGCGCTTGAACAGCATCAGCCGATGGTCTGGCGCTGCCTGTTCGATGCTGCGGCGTTCGGTCTCGTGCGCAATCGTGGGCAGCAGGCTTTGATAATCACGCAGGCGGGCGAACGTTTCGACGTCGATACCTATGGGTTCGGCGCGGCCGACTGCGCAAGCAATCCAGGGGCCGGAGTGCGAGAGATTGTAGGCTGGGGCGTCGGGCAAAAAGGGTTTGCCGTAAGGACCGACGGAAAAACTGCATGGCGCCAACGCGCCATGCGGGCGAACCAGATGGTGAACCATGGTGCGGCCCAAGACGAGATTGTGGCGATCGCGCGGCTGGCGAAAGCGCGCAGCGCGTTGGCGATCCGCTTCCGTCAGCAGACCTTCGTCAGCAAAGGCCTCCGCATCACGCAACATGGCCACGAAGCTGAAGCCCTGCGCCAGGGCGTCGTCGCAAAGGCGGCGAGCTTCTTGCCACAATGCCGCAGATGTCGCGTGAACCATGATGAGCCGGCAGCTTGCCACCACCGCCGCGTCACCATCGATCGCACTGGCATCGCTCATGCGCGCATGGCTCGGCGTGCTTCGTCGCCGCTCCAGCGCGACAGCAGGTCGTCGATCAACGCCGCGCGCTGATGATTGAGATAGAAATGATCGCCTTCGAAGCTGCGGCAGGCGAAGCCAGGCGATGCCCAGTGCTGCCAGGCGAGTATTCGCGAGGGCGTGATATGCGCATCGGCCGTCCCGGCATAGGCGGTGATGGGCAGCCGCAAGGCGCTGCCCTCCGGCACCACGTAGCTATCGATGAGGTTGAAGTCCGCGCGCAGCACCGACAACACCATTTGCAGGTAATCAGGATGCCCGAGGATTTCCTTGGGCGTGCCCCCGAAACTTTCCAGCATGCGCAGCAGTTCGGCATCGCTTAGCGTGGCGCGCGATCGTTCGCGCCGGCACAACTGCGGTGCGGGGCAAGCCGATACGAACAGGCGCTGCGGCAGAGGCAGACGGCGCTCGTGTAATTGCCGCGCCACTTCGAAAGCGACCACGCCGCCCAGGCTGTGACCGAAAAAGGCGAACGGCAGGTCGAGCGGCAGCGCCTCGACCAGCATCAGGGCGAGCGTATCCAGACGATAGAGCGGCGGTTCGGCAGCACGGATTTCCCGCCCTGGAATCGCGGCTGCCCAGATCTCCGTATACGGCGTCAGGTGCTGGTGCCAGTCCCGGAACAACGAGGGGCCGCCACCCGCGTGGTGAAAACAGATCAGGCGGCGGCGGGTACCGGCGCTCGCATTGAAGCGCCGGAACCAGCGGCCCGCATCGGCCGCATTCGCCCGCATGCTTACGGCCATCCCCTTGCCCCCTTCGAATGCCCCACGCATCGCGTGTCATTTTGCATCAACTTCGATGGCTGAGATAAGCCGGTGCGATGCCCCATCGGCACGTCGCCAAGGATGTGAAGACATCGTGAAAATATCTCCTGTTTCGCCTTCCTTGCCGAGGCGCAGGATTCAGACACATGACGTCGGATAGCATGCATAGACGCTTTCGCCGCACACAAACTCGCGCCTCGTTATCACGGCAACGGATACCACTAAGCGTGGCATCGCTCCCAAGGAAAATCCCATGACACCGACCGTCAATCGCCGCATCGTGTTGCAGTCGCGCCCACATGGCGAACCCAAGCCAAGTGATTTTCATCTCGAACACCAGCCGGTTGCGCAACCCGCCGAAGGCCAGGTGCTACTGCGCACCATCTATCTTTCACTGGATCCGTATATGCGTGGCCGCATGAGCGATGCCCCGTCGTACGTACCACCGGTAGCCCTCGGCGACGTCATGGTGGGCGGCACCGTGAGCCGTGTGGAAGTATCGCGCCATCCCTCGTTCAAAGTGGGCGATGTAGTACTGGGCGCCAGCGGCTGGCAGGACTATGCGCTTTCCGATGGCAACGACATCCACGCGCTCGACAGTCGCATCAGCCGGCCCTCGCTGGCGCTGAGCGTATTGGGCATGCCTGGCTTCACCGCGTATCACGGCTTGCTGCAGATCGGGCAGCCGAAGCCTGGTGAGACGGTGGTGGTGGCGTCAGCAACCGGTGCCGTCGGCTCGGCCGTCGGGCAGATCGCCAAGCTCAAACACGCACGCGCCATCGGCATCGCAGGTGGTGCCGATAAATGCCGTTATGCGGTGGAAACACTCGGCTTCGATGCATGCATCGATCATCGTGCACCCGACTTTGCCGAGCAACTGGCCGCGGTGACGCCCAAAGGCATCGACGTGTATTTCGAAAACGTCGGCGGCGCCGTATTCGACGCCGTACTGCGGCGGCTCAATATCGGAGCACGCGTGCCGGTGTGCGGCTTGATTGCGCAGTACAACGCAACGCAGTTGCCGGAAGGACCCAATCGCGTGCCGCAGTTGATGGGGCTGGTTCTGGCACGGCGCTTGCGCGTGGAAGGCTTCATCATCCTCGATCACTACGCGACCGAATTTGCGGATTTTCTGCGCGATATGAGTGGATGGGTGGCGCAAGGCAAAGTGACCGTGCGCGAGGCGTTCGTGGATGGACTCGAGCAAGCACCACAAGGCTTGATGGATTTACTGGCAGGAAAGCATTTTGGGAAGGTGGTGGTGCGGGTTGGCGAAGGGTGATGTCACGTAAAAGCGACACCCTATTGACCTGGGCTATCGCCGCCATCCGATAAATCGAATTCACCCCAACCGGCGGCGGCGCTAGATTCGGTCACGACAGTTACTGCGCCGGTGTGATCCGCCGGCAAGCCGAATACGTGTACCGATGAACACCCTGGTCCTCGATCGCCGCTTATCCAGCTCGGAGAAAATCACCCACTCCGTGCACGAAATGCTGGGCGAGCGGCGTGGCAACTGGCGCGCCTTGCTGGGTCTGGTCGGACCGGGTGTCGTCGTCTCGGTTGCGTACATGGACCCCGGCAATTTCGTCACCAATATCCAGGCCGGCGCGCAATACAACTACAGCTTGCTGTGGGTGGTGGTGCTGGCGAGCGCCACCGCGGTGTTGTTTCAAATGCTTTCCGCCAAACTGGGCGTCGTTACCGGGCACAACCTTGCAGAGTTGTCGCGCGAGCATCTGCCGCCCGCGCTGGTGCTGGGCATGTGGCTGGCCAGCGAAGTGGCTGCGATGGCGACGGATCTGGCGGAATTGCTCGGCGGCGCCTTGGGCGTATCGCTGTTGTGCCACGTGCCCCTTCTGCCCGGCTTGATCATCACGGCAGCCATCACGTGTGCCATGTTGCTGCTGGGAAACCGTGGCTTCCGGCCACTGGAACTGGCGATTGGCGTGCTGGTCGGAGCGATCGGCATGGCGTACGCCGCGGAACTGTTTCTATCTCCCGTGGCATGGAGCGGCGTGTTCAAAGGACTGGTTGGCCATGAGCTTCCCGACGCCAATGCCCTGAACCTCGCCGTAGGCATCGTGGGCGCCACGGTGATGCCGCATACGCTGTATCTGCATTCCGGCTTGACCCAGGCGCGCGTTCCCGTGCGAACCGATGCCGAGCGTACCAAGCTAGTGACATTCACCCATCGCGAAGTCGGCATCACCCTCGCCTTGGCCGGCTTCGTCAACGTGGCGATGATCATCGCTTCGGCGAGCGCCTTTCATGATCACCACGCCAACGTTTCCGACATCCAGGATGCCTATCGAATACTAGGGCCTGCGATGGGCGCTGCCGCTGCGGGCCTGTTTCTGGTCGCACTGATTTCCTCGGGGATATCTAGCTCGGTGGTCGGCACCATGGCTGGCCAGGTCATCGTGCAGGGCTTTGTGAAGTGGCGGATACCGCTGTGGTTTCGGCGCGCCATCACCATGCTGCCCAGCTTTTTCGTCGTGGGCGCCGGCATCAATCCCACCAAGGCGCTGTTGTCGAGCCAGGTGATTCTGAGCCTGACACTGTCACTGCCGATGCTGGCCTTGGTTTGGCTGACTGGCCGCCGCGATGTGATGGGTGTGCATCGCAATCGTCCCCGCTTGCAAGGGGTTGCGTGGGCGGCGACGGCGGCGGTGTTGGTACTCAATGCGACGTGGGTGCTGCAGGCTTTTGGCATCAACGCTGTTCGCTGATTCGGCTTTTCCAAGCCAGCCACTGCTCCTTCGTCAACGCCCACATCTCCTGCTGCGTATAGCCGGCATCCACAAATTTTCCCGGCGCGACACCGATGAACCTGGCACCGGTTTTCAGCTTGATGTTGCGAGAACGCTCATTGCTCACGGCATTGGCAAACAGCAGACGCTCGAAACCCAGTTCATTGAACGCAAAATCGTTCACGCGGATCACCGCTTCGGTCATGTAGCCCCTGCCCCAGAATTCGCGACCCAGCCAGAACCCGCGATTTTTCCGTTCGCCATCACGCCGCAAGTCGATGGCGCCGATCACGCCATCGACATCTTTGCGATGCAACCCCCACACCCAGCGATCGTGGCCTTGCACCGGCACGATCGCAGCGCAAATAAAGGCGCGCACGCCGCCCGTTGGATAAGGCCAGGGCACTTCCGCCGACAAGTGCCGGATCACGTCGTAGTCGACGAAATGACGCTCGTACGAATCGGCATCCGCTTCGGTGACGCCACGAAGTATCAGCCGTTCGGTAACGAGCGTCGGTATCGGCATGCGATCAATGGTATTGCGTTTGGAAGTCGGTGACCTTGCCGTTGACGATGGTGATGATTTCTATTTTGTTGTCCTGCACGTATTGCCATTGCTCGCCACGCGACACCTGGTCATCCGTCAGGCTACCGTCCGTCCGATGCAAATAAGTACGCACCGTTGGCGGACCCATCAACTGCTGCACATAGGCGGCGCTGTCACCGATCGTCAGCACCTTGTCACCCACGCGCAGCGATGTTGCGGCTTGCGCGGTGATACTGGCCAACAACAAACCTAGAAGAAGATAGCGGCGCATGACGAACTCCCTTTTCATTGTGTGGACGGCTTGATCAACGGATGCCATCGAACTGCGGGTGGGATCAGCGCAGCATCAGTCGGCATGTCTCCCTTCAAAGAGGCTGGGTTGCGCGCTGCGCTAACCCAACCTGCACGCCGTCAGTAGCGGCGATCCACGACGAAAACGGCACGGCAGCCGCGATCTACCCAAATGCCATCGCGTGACCAATCCCAGCTCCGACCTTGCCGGCAATCGGCGCTCGAGAGCTGGTTGACGATGCGCACCGAATCATCGCGGTGCAGCTCCGCAGGACAGTACTGGCGGCTGCCGCCGTGGCTTTCGCAACGCACTTGAAACGACTGTGGCGGACGACTCCAGCCAGGCCCCGGTCCGCCATAGGATGGCCGGCCGTATGCCGGGGCGAATTGCCCACGGCAGCCCTTGTCTACCCAGATGCCGTTGCGATCGAATCCCCACGTCTGGTCGCGTATGCAGCGCACCTTGGATGCCTGCTGCACCAGCACCGCATCGCGCCAGGGCACCTGGCAACGGGCGAAGCGGTTGTCGTTACTGGCGCAATACGCACCTTGTGGCCCCTGCTGCGCGTGCGACGGCGTAGTGACCGCCAACAAGCCAAACCCCACGGCCAATGTGGCCGCACCGCTCACCAAAAACTTGCCGATCACGCTCATGGATGCTCCTTTTTTCCGCGCAAAATATTTCGATACGGACGATAGCCGTATCGCCGCGGCAAGTCATGAGCTCCTGGCGGAGGGGTGAAAGCAGCAGTTCATGTTGAGCCCGGCTGCCGTGCCGTTGCGAAAACCGTGTTGGTCGACAATGCCTAAATGAGGCGGATGTGAGAGCCGTGAGCTTCTTACTTACGTAGATCCACTCCCTTCCCTGCGTGCAGGGGAGGGCCGGGATGGGCTAAATCAACCTCGCGACCAAACTACGCTATTGCGTTGAAAGAAAAATGGAACTACGCCAGACAACTACGGCGCAACAGTACGGACGCAGAGCGTCACTTGTGGCGTCATCTTCGCCACAGGAATTTGGAAGCTCATAAATTTCGGCGCCAATATCCGATCGCCGAATACATCGTCGATTTTGTCTGCCTGTCCGCGATGCTCGTGATTGAGATCGACGGTGGTCAACATGTGGACGCTGCAGAGTACGACGCAGTCAGGACTCGCAGGCTTGAAGCGCGAGGATTTCGTGTGTTGCGCTTTTGGAATGATGAAGTGCTGTTGCAGACGGGAGATGTCTTGGAAGTTATCTGGCAAAATTTGGTTGCACGCTAAAGCACAAGCAACCCCACCCCAACCCTCCCCTGCTATCGCAGGGGAGGGAGCACATCACCGCGGGATCGATCCCCTCCCCTGCTTGCAGGGGAGGGTTAGGGTGGGGTGCGAGCGAAGCGAGCGGGCAGTAGCCAAACATCACCGCAACGTATACCCCGTCACGCGCCACACATTGTCACCATCCAAGTGAAACGAGATCAGCTCACGCACCGGCTGTTTTTCATTGGCGAAGCGCGTAGCAAATGCCACGTTGGCGAACAGTCCCGGAGGAAGCTTCTTGCCGTCGGATTCACTAAAGGAAAGGTTCGCCGGCGTACGCGTTATCAGCGTTCCCACTGTGCGGCGATCCGTGCTGACGCCTTTCACGAAAGCATCGCGCGCCACCAGTTGCTTGGTCATGGCGGAAGCACCATCCCACACCTGCCCTTCCTGCCCCTTGTCGACCAGGTCGGCTACCTGCAAGGCAGCCTGTTCGAGTTGCTGGTTGCGCTGGGCGTATTCCTGCGGCGTGGGTTGATGAGTGGCTGGCGATTGAGCGAAAGCGCTGGCAGTGACGGTGGCCAGGGCGAGGAAAGAAAGACATGTCATGACGCGCATGATGATCAGCTCCCGAGAATGCTGTTTTGAAAAACAAACTTGCGACAAGCCTCAACGACTTAACTGCGCGATCTGCTCCCTCCGCCGCATCCATCGGCGGAGAGATGGGGCTATTGGCACTAGCGCCAATCTCGCCCCGTCGTCATTCCGGCGAAGGCCGGAATGACGGTGAGGGGAAAACAGACATCGCGCGCTATTCCCCTTTGTCTCAACCCTCTCCCAAAGGGGAGAAGGGCAAAATCTTCAACCTCGATCGTGCGTATCCACCCGCACCACCACACGCCGATTCGGCGCAAGGCAGGCGATCAGCTTGCTACGCGCCTGATCCGCGCACTGCACCACTGGCTCGGCCTTCCCTCGCCCTTCTGCACCAATCACATCCTGCGGCACGCCTTTGGCGACGAGATATTGCGCCACCGTATCCGCGCGACGCTGCGACAACACCTGGTTGTAGTCATCGCTACCGAGGCGATCGGTGTAGCCCACCACGCTGATATGCGCGATGCGATCCTTTTCATCCAGCAAGCGCGCTGCCAGTGCGTCGAGCTGCGCACGCCCGCCATCGGTGATGTCCTTGAGCGAATAGCGATCGAACGCAAACAGTGCGTCCGTCGACAGCGTGGTCTCCTGCGGTTCCGCCTTGGCAACCGGCGCAGGCGGTGGCGGATTCATGTAACGCGCGCAGTCTTCCGGCTTCCAGTAGAAACCACGTGCCAGCTTGTCGTGGTCGAACAGAATCTTGAACTGGCATACCGTCACCTGACCGGAACCTGCATCGCGGAAGTTGAACACGTAGTTCCACTCGCGCACGCCCCAAATGCCTTCTTCAAAATGCGGCCAGCCGATCAGCTGCGAGATCTGCTGCTTGTTGAGGCCGGCATGCAGCTCGCGCAAATGGTCGATTTCGGGGAACGTCCCGCCGCGATGCATGGGCGTCACGTCGTCCGGCTTTGGCCAAACTAATTCCTGCGCATTCGAACCATCCTCGGCGACGTTGCGGCTGACATTGCCGCAAGCGCTCAAGCCCAGCGCCAACAAAGCCACTGCCATTACCGAGATCTGCTTTGACGTTTTCATATTCATCGTCTCCCTGTCCTCACCAGACCACGTTGACGCTGCCACCCACACCCACATCGCCGCGCGTGTTGGATGAAGCCGCCAGCTTGAAGATGTAGCGCCCGCTTTCGGTGATGGTGGACAAACCCACCGCCATGCCCGCTTCGCCGTGATAGCTGCCAAAGCCCACGCCGAAGCTGCTCAGGTTGGGCTGATACGCCTGGCCCAGGCTGGACATGGCAATGCCTGCGGCGACACCGGCATTCGCGCGATTGGATATCGCGTTCAGGCTTTGATTGAGCTGCGAGAATTTCTGGTCTGTGTAGTTCTGCGCCCAGTTCTCGGCCGTCTGAATACCCGCATTCACCTGGCCGACGTTCGCCGCATCCGTAGCTGCCGTACCAGCCTGCACGTTGTGGATCTGCGCCGGCGTACCCGCCTGCCCCACGGTGATGCTGCTGTAGTTCACCGTGCCGTCGCTGTTCTTGTCGTACTGCACGGAACCGGCTTCGGCCGTCTGCAACTGGCCGACGTTCACCGCGTCGGTCGTCGCCGTACCAGCCGCTACGTTGGTAATCTGGCGTTGATCGGTGGACGAACCCACCGACACCACATTCGATCGGCCATCGTCGGTGGAACCCGCACCCAGTGCCACCGAGTTGTTGCCACTCGATGAGGAGCCATCGCCAATCGCCGTGCTATCCGTACCCGAGGCGGTCGACGAGGGGCCTTCCGCCACGGAATTGTTGCCGGTGGCCGACGCCGCGGTGCCGCTGGAGTTCGCCGAGAAATACTTGCTGCCGCCGTTGTTGATGTTGCTGACGGTGGTGTTGAGGTTGGCGATGGCGGAGGTGTTGGCATTTACCTGCTGGTTCGTTGCATACAGCTCCGAACCGTTGATCGCATCCGTGCTGGTGGCATTCACCTGCCCCGCCGCCACGTTGGTGATGGTGCGTTCGTTGCCTGCACTGCCCACACTCACGGTGCTGGTGGGATTGGTGCCGGCTACCGCATACGTGTTGCCGCCGACCGTCACGCTGCTGGTGCCTTGCACCGTCGACGTTGTCGAACCCGCACCCAACGCCACATCGCCCGCATTGGCACCCGCGGTGGCGCCGTTACCGATCGACACCGCATTGGTCGTGCTCGCGGTGGATACCGGACCGATCGCGACGCTATTGGTACCGATGGGCTGCGAATCGGCCAACGACGAGTTAGCGTGGAAGTACTTGATACCAGCGCCATCCACCGCACCACCGATCTGGTTCAGCACGCTTTGCACCGAGTTATAGGTGTTGCCGCCGTAACTCAGGTTGGTGGTGATGGCGCCGGTGGTCGAGTCGTAGGTGGTATTGCCGCCCAGCGACGAGGCGACGGTGTCGCCGAGATTGGTGACGGTGTTACCTAGGACGGTGGTCGCCGTGCTGAGCGAGGTAACCGCCTGGTTGGTGGCATTGAGCTGCGAGCCGTTGATCGCATCCGTACTGCCCGGGCCGATTTGTCCCGCTGCCACATTGGTCAACGTGCGTGGCGAAGTACTGCTGCCGATACTTACCGTGCTTGTCGCATTGGTGCCGGCAAACGTGTAGGTCGTACCGGCGATCGTCGCGCTCGGCGTGTTTACCACCATAGAGGTAACCGAATTCGCACCCAGCGCCACGTCACCCGCTTGCGCACCGGCCGATGCGCCCGCACCCAAGGCCACGTCGGTGGGATTGACCGTGGAAGAACCGGCGCCGATCGATACGGCCTGGATACCGCTTGCGGTGGAGTTGGTACCCAGCGCGATGGAGTCTTGCAGATTTGTGGTCGCGTTCTGGCCGATCGCGACACCGCCCGGTGCGTTTTGCTGCACCAGCGCACCATTGCCCATCGCCACGCCGTTATCACCGTTGCCTACCGTGTTCGGGCCAACCGCAATCGAATCGGTACCCACCGCCAAGGAATCGGGCGCGGTGGAATTGGCGTGGAAGTACTTGGTGGTGGTGGTCGCAAATGACGTCAACGCGCCGGTCAGCTGACGCACCGTCACCGCATCGTTTGATTGCGTACCATCCGCCACGTTGGTGATCTGGCGATAGGTGGTGGAACTTCCCACCGAGACCGCGCCGAGCAGTGTGCGATCGGTGGTGTTGTAGTTAATGATGGTGCCACCGATGGTGCCGCTGGCCGGCGTAATCGCGCGATCAGAGACCGATTGCGAACCCAGCGCCACGCCGTCGGTGATGCCGGCCGCTACCTGCGAGTTTTCGCCAATCGCCGTTGCATTGGTTGCTGCAGCCGATGCCGCCACACCCGCTGCCAGCGAGTTCGCACCCGTCGCACCGTTGTTGTTGTAATTGGCCTGCTGCGTACCGCCATCGTTGGTACTGTAGTAATGCGTCAGCCCGTTGTTGACCGTGGTGTTGAGCGCATCCACCGCCTGGTTCGTCGCATACAGCTGCGAGCCGTTGATCGCATCCGTGCTGCTGCCGCTGATCTGGCCTGCCGCCACATTCGTCACCGTGCGCGGCGCCGTCCCCGAGCCAACGCTCACCGTGCTCGTCGCATTGGTACCAGCGAAGTTGTAAGTCGTGCCGGCGATCACGGCACTTGGTGTATTCACCACCGTCGTGGTGACCGAACCAGAACCAAGCGCTACATCACCCGCTTGCGCACCAGCGCTGGCACCCGCACCCAACGCGATCGACTGCGCCTGGCTGGCGCTTGCCGCATCGCCAAAAGCGAGTGCGCTTGCCGCCGAGGCGGTCGAGGCATTGCCCAATGCCACCGCCCCCTGCCCCGTCGCCGTGTTGCCATCACCCAGCGCGACCGCGCCTTGACCATTGACGGTGTTGTTGGCGCCCACGCCAACCGCACCCGTGCCGCTGACCGAGTTCGGATCACCTATCGCCACCGCGCCGTCGCCATTCACGGTCTGCTGGTTACCCAGCGCCACCGCACCGGTACCGCCCAATACCTGCGATTGATAACCGCCGGCAATGGAACCCGTGCCCGATGCAGCCGCCACCGTGTTGCTGTCGCCGATCGCCATGGTGGACGCCGCGAGCGCCTGCGAGTTATAGCCAATCGCCGTCGCATTGGTTTGCGTCGCCGACGCCTTGACGCCAGCCGCAAGCGAATCCGTGCCGGTGGCGCCGTTGTTGGTGTAGTTGGTCTTCTGCGTACCGCCATCGTTGACGCTGTAGTAATGCGTCAGCTCGCCATTCACCGTGGTCAGCGTGTTGTTGATGCTGTCGACGGCCTGGTTCGTTGCGTACAGCTGCGAACCGTTGATCGCGTCCGTGCTGCCGGAACTGAGCTGCCCGGCTGCCACATTCGTCAGCGTGCGTGGCGATGTACTGCTGCCGATGCTTACCGTGCTCGTCGCATTGGTGCCGGCAAAGGTGTAGGTGGTACCGGCAATCGTCGCGCTTGGCGTATTTACGACGGTCGACGTGACAGACCCCGCACCCAATGCCACGTCACCCGCATTCGCTCCGGCCGTCGCGCCATTGCCGATCGATACCGCATTGGCCGTGGTCGCATCCGATACTGGCCCGATTGCCACGCTGTTGGTGCCGGTGGGCTGCGAATCGGCCAGGGTGGAATTGGCGTGGAAATACTTGATGCCGCCGCCGTCGGTGGCGTTGTTGATCTGGTCCAGCACGTTCTGCACGGAGTTGTACGTGTTGCCGCCATAGCTCAGGTTGGTGGTGACGGCGCCGGTGCTGCTGTTGTACGCACTGCTGCCGCCGAGCGACGAAGCCACGGTATTACCAAGGTTCGTTACGACATTGCCCAGGTTTGTCACCTGCCCGCCCACGGTGGTGACGGCACTGTTGGTGGCAAACAATTGCGAACCGTTGATCGCATCCGTGCTGCTGGCGTTGATCTCGCCCGCCGCAACATTGGTGATCGTACGCGGGCTGTTCGCCGCACCCACGCTGACCGTGCTGGTCGCATTGGTGCCGGCAAAGGTGTAGGTGCTGTTGTTGATGGTGGTGCTGGGTGTGTTCACCACGGCAGCCGTGGTGGAGCCGGAACCCAGCGCGACGTCGCCCGCGTTCGAGCCGGCCGTTGCACCATTGCCGATCGCCACCGCCGAGCCGATGCTGGACTTGCTGCCATTGCCGAGCGCCACGCTGTTCGCGCTGCCGGCGTTGGCATTGTTGCCGACGGCCGTTGCACTCGCGCCAGCAGCCGAAGCACTTACGCCCGCGGCCAATGCATTGCTACCCGTGGCGCCGGCATTGTTGTAGTTGGTATCCGTACCGCTGGACGTGCTGTTGACGCTGTAATCGTGCGTCTGCCCTGCCGTGATGTTCGACTGCAGCGTGTTCGCCACGCTATACAGTTCTGAGCCATTGATCGCATCCGTGCTGCCCGAACTGATCCGGCCCGCCGCCACATTGGTAATAGTGCGTGGACTACCCACCGCACCCACGCTAACCGTGCTCTGCGCATTCGTACCCGCAAAGCCGGAATACGTCGTCGTGCCCACGGTTGCACTAGTCGTGTTCACCACGGTCGACGTTGTGGAGCCAGAACCCAGTGCCACATCGCCGGCTTGCGCACCGGCGGTGGCGCCGGCACCCAATGCAATGGCGTTGGTCTGGCTCGCCGCCGCCGTATCGCCAAACGCCAGCGCGCTGGCAGCGGTGGCGGTGGAACTGATGCCCAGCGCCACTGCACCTTGCCCGGTCGCGTTGTTGGTATTGCCGATTGCCACCGCACCGTTGCCATTTGCAACGTTGTTCATACCTTCAGCGACCGCGCCATTGCCGGTGGCGGTATTGGGATCGCCAATCGCCACCGCACCATTGCCGTTGGCCGTCTGCTGTTGACCGATCGCCACCGCGCCGGTGCCGCCGAGCACTTTGGATTGATAACCGCCTGCGAAGGAACCTGTCCCCGCTGCGGCTGTAACCGTGTTGGTATCGCCAACAGCGACCGTCGACGACGCCAGCGCCTGCGAGCCATTGCCAATGGCCGTAGCGTTCGCGGCCGTCGCATTGGCAGCATTACCTTCTGCTACGGCATTCGATCCTGAAGCAAGCGCATGCAGACCGATGGCTGTGGCAGCCACCCCTGATGCCGTTGCCTGATAACCCGTTGCCAATGCAAAGGTCGCATTGGACGTGGCGCCGCTGCCCAGCGCAGTGGCCGTGGTGACTGCTGCGTTGGAGTTGTAGCCATAAGCGGTCGCCCAGTCGCCACTGGCAATTGCATTCGTGCCAGTGGCAGTCGTAAAGGAACCCGTAGCATTGGCATTGGCGCCTATGGCGGTCGAACCTCCTAGCGGCCCGGTTGAAACGGCGCTTGTACCAATGGCAATGCTGTTCGTAGCAGCAGCATTCGCAGCATTGCCTTCCGCAATAGAGTTCTGCCCCGAAGCTGTGGCATGGATAGCCAATGCCATGGCCCCCGTGCCTGTCGCGCTGGTCTGGAAACCGGCCGCATAGGCAAAATTGGCATTGGCAACGGTGCTTGAGCCGAGGGCCGTAGACGCCTGGCCTGAGGCGTTGGATCCCCACCCCAAGGCCACCGCCCAGCTGCCAGTTGCAGCGGAGTTTTCGCCAATCGCGGTCATGTAAGACGCTGTAGTTCCCCCTACCGCGTTAGCGTTGTAACCGATCGCCACCGCACCGCCCGACACGCCGGAGGCTGCCGCATTCCACCCCATGGCAATGCTGTTGCCTCCCGCGCTCGCCGCCGGACCAATCGCTACGGCATTGGTTCCCGTCGCACCGTTGTTGGTGTAGTTGCCCTGTGTAGTACTGCCATCGTTGACGCTGAAGTAATGCAGCGTCGCGCCGGTGATCATGGACGACAGCGCCTGATTCGTCGCATACAGTTCCGAACCGTTGATCGCATCCGTGCTGCTGGAACTGATGCGGCCCGCTGCAACATTCGTAATCGTGCGCGGCGCCGTGCCCGAGCCCACGCTCACCGTGCTGGTGGCATTGGTGCCGGCGAAGGTGTACGTGGTGCCGCCGAGCGTGACACTTGGCGTGTTCACCACCGTGGACGTCGCGGAGCCCGCCCCCAACGCCACATCACCCGCCTGCGTACCCGCCGTGGCGCCTGCGCCTAGTGCAATCGAATTCGCCTGGCTGGCGGTAGCCGTATCGCCGAACGCGAGTGCGCTGGCAGCCGTTGCGTTGGACGAATTGCCCAGCGCCACCGCGCCTTGCCCGGTCGCATTGTTAGTGTTGCCGATAGCTACGGCACCGTTGCCGTTGGCCGTGTCGTTCGCACCGGTTGCTACAGCACCATTACCGGTGGCGGAATTCGGATCACCGATCGCTACAGCGCCGTTGCCGCTCGCGATCTGCTGCTGGCCGATCGCCACCGCGCCGGTGCCGCCAAGCACTTGCGACTTGTAACCGCCTGCAAACGAGCCCACACCCGCCGCTGCAGCAACGGTATTCGTATCGCCGATGGCCGTCGTGGAGGCAGCAAGTGCACGCGAGCCATTGCCGACGGCGATCGCGTTTTGTGCGGCCGCGTTCGACGAAAGACCAATGGCCAATGCATCGGCACTGCTCGCAACCGATTGGCCGCCGATGGCAATGGCGTTGGCGCCCGATGCCACAGCGCCCGCCGTTGCGTTGCCGCCGATGGCTAGCGAACCAGCACCGGAGGCAGTGACCGCTCCTGTGGTCCCGTTGCCGCCCAAACCCAGTGCCGTGGAATAGGTACCGCTCGCATTCGAAAACGCGCCAAAAGCCGTGGATTCTGCCCCCGATGCATTGGCAATAAAGCCGACGGCAGTAGTCCATGTTGCCGCGGCATTGGCGGAATCTCCAAGCGCCGTTCCCCCATAACCCGGAGCGTTCGCACCATTGCCTACCGCAACAGCCTCGAAGGTTGTGGTGGTGCCATTTGGGGCTACGATGCCGGACGTTCCGCTTGCACTGGCGTTTGCGCCGATTGCGATCGGCGAGCCGCCACCCGTACCCGAAGCGACGGCCTTAGAACCCTGGCCTATGGCAATACTGATGCCGGATGCGCTGTTAGCGATGGCGTTCTCGCCAATGGCAATGGTGCTCGCCGTTGTCCCCCCTTCGATGGACTGAGCCCCTAAACCCAACGCGATGGCGCTGTTGCCGCTGGCAAAGGCGTTGTTGCCCAACGCTACAGAAGAAGTACCCGAACTAACAGCACCCGATCCGGCTGCAACCGAGCCCACACCGCTTGCCGTGACCTGATTGCCGAGGGCTAGCGCGTAGTTTGCTGTGGCGTTGGAGGTAGGCCCGACGGCAACAGCATTCGCAGCCGAAGCATTGCTACTTACACCTATAGCGACGGCGCTACTGCCGCTGGCAACAGACGACCAGCCCCCGGCGAACGCCTGATTGCCGATGGCGTTTGAGCTAACACCGACTGCCGTCGAGTTTCCTCCCGTAGCGTGAGCGAAGGTACCCAAAGCGCTATCGCCGGCTCCGGTGGCATGGGCGTCAACGCCAATCGCGACCGTATTGATGTTGCTTGAGAGAGCGCCCTGGCCCAACGCCACTGCCCCACCTTGAGCACCTGAAGCAACCGCTTGATAGCCGATAGCTATTGCGTAGTTTGACGACGCAGTGGCATCGTAACCGACCGCCACAGATTGCACTGCCGATGCGGTCGCGCTCGCACCCAGCGCCGTGGCCTGGTCCGCTGCCTGCGCGTTAAAACCCATACACGACGAGGTGCCGTTGTAGGCGTTGAAGGGCGAAGGCGAGCAGTTCGTCTGCGCTTCCACTCGCCCACCCCATGTACTCAAGCCCAATAGCAGCAGCACGCTGAGCATGCGCGGCGCGAGTGCCTGTAATGATGCGGCGTTGCTGTCACTGCGCTGGTCGATGACACTCCCGTGGCGACAGGTCGCGAACTCCGACGCCACCACAAGCTGCTTCAACGAAGCATTCCAGACCTTGCTATAGATCCTGTTCATAGCTGTCTCCCAAATCCGATTCCACGGACGGAAAAAATCAAGTCATCGATCGATGCAGCGAACTCAAGCGCGCAACGCATGGAATTTCCCGACAGGCAATGGATCCTGAGGCGTCGTCTCGGGGGGTGGAGTCAATCGCCGGCCGTCCGCGTCGTTTCGCGAACACATGCCGTCCTGGCATGCGGGAAAACTTTTCAACGGGTTCAGTACGTGTCGAGCGCGGCGATGCGCGGGCACTGAACGTTCGGCAAGTGGTGTTCGGGCGGGTGATAGGGATAGCTAACGGCACAGCCGTGCCGATGCGCCCTACCTGATGGATGCGCGCACGCGATGTGCAAACCGTTTGTGCCCGCGGTGTCGCAGCTGTGATTCATGATTGCCCCCGGCTTCGTGCCCCTGTCACAGCCGCCATGCGTCATGCAGATGACTGTTGGGTGATTGAAGCGGATGGGAGCGGAAACGGATGCACAAATTCGGCAAGGGATATAGCCAAATTCGGCAATTGTCGTATGAATTCGGAAATGGGCGGAGGGATTTGGGGAAAGCTGCGTAGGCTGGGGTGCGAACCCCAGCATTGCCATGCAGGCATTGCACCTTTCATGGCAACTTGCGGATGACGTTTCGTGGGCTCCACGCTAAAGCACAAGCAACCCCACCCCAGCCCTCCCCTACTGCCGCAGGGGAGGGAGTGCATCACGACGAGTGTCGAGATACAGGCTTAGCAAGCTGCTTACCAATTGATACGAATGCCGGCCTTGCCACCGTAACCGTCGCCATGATTGTCGATGCCAATGTCATAGCCGACGTTGGCGTAGACAAACACGCTCCGCGTCAGCTGCGTGCTGAGGCCGGCACGAAGACCAACCCACGAGCCTTCCAGATTGGAATGGAAGCTCACCGGCGCAGCGGGCGTGGAAAACGCCACACCCGGGTTGGCCATGAACTCGTGCCACACGTCCACGCGCAGCCAGGTGCTCATCAGCCTGGGTTGCGTGTCGTTGCCGAGTGTCCAGTTCTTCTTCGCCTCGGTGCCGAAACGGCCGGCCAGCGAGTTGGCGTTGTCGAAATACACGCTGGATGCCGCATCGTATGCATCGTTGAAAGACGTGGCTTGATACACCAGCTGCGCCTGCGGCACGAAGACCCAGCCGTTGCGCAGCGGTATCGGATAGCCGCCTTCGAGCGATGCGGCGACACCACGGCCTTCGGTCTTCAGCGGCGCCATACGCGTAGAGCTGGCCTTGATGTTGTAGCCCGTACCCTGCACCACCGTGTCGGTGTACCAGCCGGATGGACCGATATGCGTCCAGTAGCCGCCGAGCGTGTAGTTCTGCAGTTGATCGTGACCCGCGGTGATGCCATCGAAGTGCTTCACGTCGCCGGCAATCTGACCCAGGGCGATGTAGACACCGGCGATGTCGCTGCCGTTGTCGTGCTGGCCACGATACAGATCGACACCGGCCTGCACGGCGAACATGTCGTCGTTGTAGCTCGGCCCCTTGTCGCCGTAGATGCCGAGCGATCCGCCATGACGCGAATCGTGTTGTGCAATGACGCGCGCCCAGCTGCTGTTGCTGCTCGCATTGCTCGCCTGCAACACATCATCGCCGACGCGCTCTTGCAAGCTGTCCATCAGGCTCTGGCCATACGACAGCGCCATCGAGGGTATGGCGGTGTAAAGCGACACTTCCTGGCGATAGAGAGGAACGGTTTTCTGCGCGGGCGTCGTCGTTGTCGTGTTGGAAGATGATGGTGATGGTGATGGAGTCGGAGTCGGAGTCGGTGTTGGTGTTGGTGTTGGTGTTGGTGTTGGTGTTGGTGTTGGTGTTGGTGTTGGTGTTGGTGTTGGTGTTGGTGTTGGTGTTGGTGTTGGTGTTGGTGTTGGTGCTGGTGCTGGTGCTGGTGCTGGTGCTGGTGCTGGTGCTGGTGCTGGTGTCGGTGCCGGAGTGGGAGCCGGTGCCGGTGCCGGCGTCGCACACGCCGCAGCACCTGGCACCAACGAGCAATCGAGCTGCGAACGCAGATACCAGCTGTCGGCACTGCTGCCATCGGTGCTGCCGCGGAACAGCGAATACTCATACGGACCCGCTGCCACCGAACCGGCCAGGCTGAAGGCATTGGCGGACGTCGTGCCGCCGTTGATGGCTTCCACCACTTCGATACCGTTCGCCGTGGTCAGCGCACCAGGACCACCCGCGTTGGTAATCTGCAGCGTCGTGCTGCCGGTGGCCGTGCCACCGTTGATCACCAGCCTGTCCGATGCCGAACCGTCACCATCCAGATACGTGTTGAGCGCAACGACGCTGCCCGTACCGCCCACATAGCTGTTGGTGACGAGCTTGTTGCCGGTACCGGTGCCACCCACCTGCACCACGCCGTTGTTGTTCAAGGTGCCGTTGATGGTGAAGCTGCCCTTGGTGCTGCTGCCCAATGCCGACAACGCATCGGCCACGGCGATGGTGCCGTTGTTGGTGACGGCGCCGCTTACGCTGCCGTAGCCGCCCAGTGTCGCGCCCGATGCCACCGTCGTCGCGCCGCCACCGCTCAACGCCGCGCTGGCGTGACTGTCGTCGCCGACCACGAACGTGCCGGTCGTGACGTCGGTACCGCCGCTGTAGCTGCCATTGCCGTCCACCACCAGCACGCCGGAACCAGCCTTGGCCAATGCGCCGGTGCCGCTGATGTCCTGTGTGATGGTCGACTGGAAGCCCTGTGTATCGATGGTACCGCCGCCATTGTTCACGCTGATGGCGCGCGTGCTGGCAAGGTTGAAACTGCTGCCGAATTGCAGCGTGCCGCCGTTGAAGGTGATGCCGCCGCTGGTATCGCCCAAGGCGTTGTCCGCTGACGTGGATAACACGCCTTGCGTGAGCACGGTACCGCCGCTGTATGTATTGCCGCCCGCGGCGCTCGGCGCAAGCGTCAGCGTGGCCGTGCCGCTCTTTTCCACCGCGCCGGTGCCGCTGATCAAGCCGGTGTAGGTGCCGTCGCTATCCTGCTGGAAACGCACCAGGCCGTTGTCCGTCACCGCCAACGGCATGCTCTGCGAACTCGACTGCAGCGTGCCTTGCGCATCCACCAGCATGGTGCCGGTGTACTTCGAGTTGTCGCCATTGAGGATCAGCGTGCCTTGCTGCACTTCGGCGCTGGTTACACCGATGCTGGTGAGCGCGTTGGCCAGGGTCCAGGTGCCGCTGTCCTGTTTTTGCAACGTCTGGAAACGGCTGATGGTACCGAGCGTGCTGCTGCCGGTGCCGTTCAAAGTGATCAGGTTGCTGCCACCGCCGCCATCGATGCTGCCGGTCACCGAGGAGCCGGTGTAGAAATGCAGGGTGTCATTGCCGCCTGCGAACGCCAGATTGCCGATCACCTGGCCCTGGTTGGTGAAATCCACCGAGGCGCTGCCTGAAGCGCCAAGCACATCGCCATTAGCCACGTCGGTCTCGATGACGCCAGTCGCACTGTTGATCACGGCGTTGGAGCCGGACATGGCCTGAAACCAGATCGCTGCAGCGTGGACGGCCTTGATGGTGCCGTTGTTGACGATGGTATTGCCCGTACCTTCCGGGTTCACCGCTTCGGCATCGGTTTCCGTGCCAGATGCGAGCACGGTGGCACCCTGTTCTACTGTCAGTGTGGTGTTGCTACCGAAATCGATGGTGTTGCCGCCGGTGCCATAGGTACCTTTGCTGCTCACGGCGCTGTTCTGCACCAGCGCACCCGACTGCAGCAGGATGGTCGAGTTGTTCCCCAGCGCAATAGCCGACGCATCAGCCACCACAAGCTGGGCATTGGATTGCAACGTGACGGAAGCGCCGGAAGCCGTACTCGCCCCTGTGCCGATGGTGCTCGTCCACGGCGACGGCGTGGTCGTATCGCACGTGGTGGCGTTATTAGTGGTCGTGCAATTGGCGTGTACCTGCGAAGCCATCAGCGCCACGTAGGTCAGCACGGCCACACTGGCAGCTTTACGTCGTGGCCATGCATGATTATTTGAAAAAGTGCGGGAATGAGCGGCAGTGGCAGCGATAGGATGAGTTGTTGTGTTTTTCATGACTGGTCTTTGCGTTATTTGAAATTCTTTTTCCCGCATGACTGCAAAAGGCACGCAGCAGCCCACGCCGCCGCGTTGCGTCGACGCAGACTTGTTCGTATTCAGTGCGGAAAATCAGCAGACACTGGGCTTGCGAGTGCACTACCGTGCCTCGCCGCCATGCTGCCGTTTCGTGGTGCATAGGATAACCACGAACCTAGCGGTCGCAGACCAGACGATTCCTAAAATAAAAACAGCTAATGACTGCTTTTTGTCCCTTTGCTTTGGGATTTATCCAAAGGGACTAATTTTTCTGTCATGACTCATTATCTAGAAAATCAAACAGTGGCCTGATGTGCTAAATGACATCTCAGCAATATGCCACCGGCGTAAACAAAGCAAAGCCGCTTGCTCAAGCACGCATCTCGATTAATGCAAAAGACCATCCCCTCCCCTGCTTGCAGGGGAGGGTTAGGGTGGGGTGCGAGCGAAGCGAGCTGCTTGAATGTTGCCCCGAGGCATATCCTGGCGAAATTTGGCTATGCGCTAAAGCACAAGCAACCCCACCCCAGCCCTCCCCTACTGTCGCAGGGGAGGGAGCTGTTTCCGGTGCCTTGCAGATCTCGCTACGAGAACGAAAGAAGCTCAAGAAGCGAAACTGCACGCCCTCATCAGCGTATCGCTCGGATGCTCATCAAACGCCCGCCGGTAATTCGCCGCAAAGCGCGACAGATTCCAGATGCCGCAGCTCATCGCCACCGATTTCACCGACAGCCGTTCGGTGCTGCGCATGGACAACTGGCGACTCGCCTCATGCAGCCGCAGCAAGGTCAGATAGCGGGTGGGCGAGACGCTCAGCAAATCATCGAAGCTCATGCGCAGGCTGCGGTCACTGATCTGCGCCGCAGCGGCGACTTCGTCCATATAGATGTCGCGTTGCAAGTTCTCGCGCATGTACTGCACGGCCTTGCGGAAGGCAGGGTATGACGCGCGATAGTTGGCGCAATACGGTGTGTGCAATCCACCTTGGTCGGACAGCGCCCTGATGCCCCGCTCATCGGCCAGGAAATCCACCGATCCACTTTCCGTAAGACGCCACAATTGCTGGCTGTTTCCCTCCACCAACCCCTGATACAGCATCCCGTACAAAGCTTGCAGCGGTGTGCCGCGATGGCATTCCGGCTTGAACAAGGTGAATTGCCGGCCAGGCAGGTTGAAGAAATCCGCGTGCGCGTCGATCGCGCGCTTGGCACCACCGTGCAACGGCACCAGCGCCATGCTCACGCGCGACGCCGGCCCCAGCATCAGTTCGCATGCGCTGCCGGGGAGCACCAGCAGCATCGTGCCGGGTGCCAGCGACATGCCGGCGCACCAGCTTTCCGGCGCCACGTCGTGCAGATAGCACGCCAAGTAGTGGCCTTGCGGCAACACAAAGCGACCGTGCAATGCAAAATCGGTGACGAAGCTGCAAAAGCTGGCACCACAGTGCTGGTAGCTGCCGAAGGCACCACTCAGCCCGCCCTCCTGCAGCGAGATGGCCTCCAGCCGGCAGGTTTCCTGCAGCCGGCGGATGATGGCCAGGCCAGGCAATGAACGTTTGCGTTCGACAGCGGATTCGGGCGATTCCATGCGACGTTCCCAATGCAAAGATCGATGGCCGCGGCACGCGCAAGCAAAAACGTGTCGCTGGGCAAAAAAGAAGCACGGCGCCGCGCGCCGCGCTTTATCACCGCATGATTGCTGGAGGTTTGTGTCGCACGTACTTGGCGTCCGCGTGCCTGACAGCACCGAGCCCTGCACCGCAAAGGTATGCGTATAGCATGAAGAGCGACCCCTGTAGCCCTAAATCAATGGCATCCGTTTATCCATGACGCGATGCCCCCTGTATGCACTCCATCACCGCGAACCTTCCATGCAACGCACTTATGGACCGGGTGGAATGCCTACGCCATTAAAGGCTTGCTCGAAGCATAGGTGGCAATTGGATCGAACGAAATAAGAGGAATCTCAATCAGCGTCAAGATGGCGTGATGACGGCGTGATTTCGTGGCGCGCATATCACCACGCACGTCAACCCGCCAAGCCATGCGTCCGCGCATACTCGAACAGTTGCCCATCGCTGCTGAGCCCCAACTTTTCCATGGCACTACGCTTCTGCCGGCTGATGGTCTTCACACTGCGATGCGTGAGCGCGGCAATATCTGTAATGCTGCGGCCTTGTGCAAACATGCGCACCACTTCTGCCTCACGCATGGACAGCACGGGCACAGCCTTGCCGGCCTGGCTACGGGCGGCGTAGCCATCCAGATGCTCGCCAACCTGCTTGCTGACGTAAGTTCGGCCGGCGCGCACCGTGCGCAGCGCAATCAACATGTCTTCGACCACGCGCGCCTTCTCCACGACGGCATCCACACCTTCCTGATAAATGGTGCGGAAGATCGCCGAGTTGCGCATCATCGTCAGCACCACGATCGGCAGCTTCGGATGCAGCCGGCGCAATTCATGCAGCAACGCGACACCGTCGAGCGCGAGTGACGTTTCGTCTTCCTCGGGCATCAGGAAATCGACGATGACCAGATCGCACCGCGTACCAGCCAGCAGCTTCAACAGGCCACGGCCGGTGGATGCTTCGCCGACAACCTTATAACCCTCACCACTCTGTTCCAGGATGGTGCGCAAACCGATGCGCACTACTTCATGGTCATCCGCTATAACGACCTGCACGCCCCACCTTATTGTTCCTGGCCTTGCGCGTGGCACCACGCCGCAAAGCGTTGTTGTTACTTCCGCAGCGTGCGCTGCCCGTTGTCGCTTGCTTTTTTGCCAGGATCTGGGTTGTTGCCACCATGCATTGACCGGATGTCAGTTCTCCCTCACTGCCAGCACCTGTCATTACATGCACGCGCCCGGCCCACAGAGACTGATTTACTCCTTTGAGTCCACGACCTTATCCCGATGGGTGAGTCGTATTCGTCTTACTATACTGTCATAGCAGGCCAGCCATCAAAGCTGTGATCTGCATCACAGTGATCCGCAAGAAAGCGCAAGCCTTGTGCGAGCGACATGATTGCCTCAAAGCAGCGAACATCACTGCCGCGCATATCGAAGATGTCGCCGATATGTTTGGTCGCCTGGGAAAGCATTTGCCTGATCCTGCAACAGCAATGCTGCGACATCACCGTGTCGGTGAGCGTTATGAAGGTGGCGTGATGAAACGGGCGCCATCGCATAACACCATTTGTATGTTTGCGCGTCTTTAGGTGACGAATGCGCGCAATGCGTTCAATTTTGTGATGGCTGATACGCCAGCAGCTCATCCATTGGACTAGCGTCCCTGCAAATAGACGCCTGCGCTTATCTCGAAAGCGTACGCCTGCTGGACAAGGAGGGTGTCATGCACACCAATGCGCGCTTTGCCGCCATGGTTGTTTTTGCCCTGCCCGCTTTTGCCATGGCTCAAACAACGCATGACGCCTCCCGGATTGGGGGATCCATCTATCCCACCGTCATCCAACCCTCGTCGCTAGCTGCTCCGATTTCGGCAGTCCACGCACAACCACTTGCGACAGTACAAAGCATCAACGCCGTGTGCCTCACATCGCAAGCGAACGCCGAACGGTGCCCTGCGCAGGCGAATATGGCGTTTTGCGACGTGGACAGCGTGGGTTTGTCGCACTGTTTGTCGCATTACGCGAACGTATTAGTGAAGCAACCCGCAAGAGCGAGGCGTACGTTGAGTTTTTTAGTGCGGGATGCAAGCGGTGCTGTGCGCATAGTGACAGTGCTGGCAACGGCGAAACAGCGTGATGAGGCGATTGCCAAGGCGGCATTGGAAGGTATGTCGGGCGCGGCTATTGTTGCGACGGGCTCGCCGTAGATTGAGGTTGAAGTGTAAATCCGAATATATCTCCACGTTTTTGATCTCCGCAGCGTTGTTCACCTCGGAAATAAACAGCCTTGCCTCAACGTCATTCCGGCGAAGGCCGGAATCCATCGCCAGTACGAAGCATGGATTCCGGCCTTCGCCGGAATGACGGCCATGAGATTACGGCAAGTTCACCAGATGGCCCTGCTGCAAGCCAAACCGCCGCACCAAGGTTGCCGTAGGCGGTGTGCTCATGGGCTGATCGCTCGAACGGCCCAGATAGGTCACCACGATCTGGCTCTTCTCCACAACGATGCTTTTCGGCACGACGCGATCGCCGATCAGGGAAAAACCACCTGATATCCATGTATAGCACCTAGTGCTATAATTTTCTCAAAACGACATGGACGCGCATGCATATCTATAAGACCCGGCAATTTGCCAAATGGGCTTTAAAGGAGGGCCTGACCGACAGCGAGTTAAGAATGGCAGTTGGCGAAATGGAAGCAGGCTTGATTGATGCTGACCTAGGGGGTCATGTGGTCAAGAAACGGGTAGCGTTGTCTGGGCGCGGCAAGCGTGGGGGTGCGCGCACGCTACTGGCCTACCGTCTACGTGATCGGGCCTTCTTTATATATGGCTTTGCCAAGAACGAGCGCGACAATATCAGCGTTGGGGAACTGAAAGCCCTGAAACGCTTGGCAGCCATCTATCTTGGCTTTGATATGACGCAGCTGCGCCATGCAAAGTCCGAAAGCGAATTGATCGAGGTATAACGCCATGGCAAGTCGATTGCTGAAAACCCTTCATGAAACCGCCCAGGGATTGGCAAACAATGGCCTGATCGACGCACAGACTATGCGCGAGTTTGACGCCTTGTGCCTGCCACCGGTCAAAGATTTCACTCCTGCGCAGATCAAGCGACTGCGTTTGCGCTGCCGTGCCAGCCAGGCAGTGTTCGCGGCTTATCTCAATACCAGTCCATCCACCGTGCAGAAGTGGGAACAAGGGCAAAAGCACCCGAACGGCCCATCGCTGAAGCTCCTGAATCTGGTGGCCAGCAAGGGATTGGAGGCTCTGATCTGACCCACCCTCTTCGCCTGGCAAATCCACGACCGACACAACTGGCGGGTTTAAGGTTGGAGTTTTCACTCCAACCTACGCTTACCGCGCAAAATCAATAAAACCCCTTCTGCACCTGAAACCAGAACCGCGGCGTGCTACCCACGTGCGGTCCGGCAAGCTCCGGCTTGTTGCCGATCGGCTTGGCCACGCTGGTGGAGACCACCCAATCGCGTGGCGCGCTCCAATGCAGGCCGACGCCGAAGCTGCTCAAGCGTCCACTGTTCTGCCCGGGGATGAAGGGCTGCTTGTACGCCTGCACGCGACCGCTATCGACGAAAGCCGATGCCTGCCACGGCCCCGGCAACGCAGCGACTGAGAAATCGTGACGGTATTCGATGGTGCCCAAGTCGCCCTGCGCACCCGACAGCACGCCTACGTCGTAGCCACGCACGGTGCTGGGGCCGCCGAGGTAGAACTGTTCGGAAGTATCCAGGTTCTTGTTGGCATGCTGGCCAGAGAAGCCGAAGTACAGTGCGTTGGTAGCGTTCAGCTGTTGCAAGCGTGACAGGGAGTAATCCCACTTCACGTAAATGCCGGCAGTGCGCGCACCAAAATAATCCTCGAACAGCGTCTGGAAGTTATCCAGGTACAGGTGGCCACGCGTACCGCTGATGTTGAAGTTGGTGATGCCGGAGCTGTCGCGCTGGTCACCCGCCACGGTCAACACCCAGCTATTGGAGTGGCGATGCGTTTCGATGTCGGCGACGTCGATATCGTCGTAGAGACGCTTGTGGTCGTATTCGACCTGCACGTAGAGGTTACCGGCGGTGTTGCGGATGATCGGCTGCGACAGATTCACGCTTTGCGTGGTGGCCGTGCCGTGCGCGTGCAGGTCTGATAGACCATTGCCCAGTTTGTATTCCAATCCCGATGCAGCAAGACCGATCGTAGTGCCCTGCCCGGTCAGCAGATAGCGATAACCGACGTGCCCATAGCTCATGCCGCTGCCGGAACTGACACCGCTGAAATCCAGCACGTCGCCCTGGTGAAACAGGCCGTTGACATCGAACGTACCGTTGAGGCGCACGCGATCGGTGTAGGCATTGCCGTAATCATCCATGCTCAATGTGCCGGTGTAGCGCGGCGCATTGGTCACGTTGACGATCAGGTCCGAGGTGCCGTCCGCTTCGCCCGGCCGCATCACTGAATTGACGATGGCACCAGGCACGTCCGACAACAACAGCAAGCTGCGTTCCAGGCCGTACTCGCTCACCGGCTGGCCCGGTTGCAACGGTGACAAGGTGGCGCTGAGCGGATAGTGGCCGACCGAGCTCTGGTTCTGCAGCTCCACCTTGCCGTAGCGTGCTTCCAACACGGCGATGCGCACCACGCCATCATGCAGCGTCTGTGCCGGCACGTAGGCGGTTGCCAGCGGATAGCCGTGATCGTGGTAGTAGTCGCTCACCTTGCCGGCAAGATCATTCAGATCGTTGAGGCTCAACTCCTGCCCTTCGCCGGAAGCCACCAATGGATGCAAGGCATCGGTCTTGATCAGTGTATTGCCGGTGATCTCGATCGAGCGCACATGGAACTTGGTGTTGTCTTCCGAACGCGCAGCCTTTTGTTTCTGGACGTTGAGATCCAGGTTGGACGAAGGCGTTTCCTGCTGCGGCGGTTGCATCTGCTGCAGCAGCTGGCCGCTGTTCGTCTGTGGCGTGGTGACGTGTTGTGCGTGCACGGACGGCGCGCAAAGCGCCGCCGCGAGCGAAAGGCCAATCAAAGTAAGGCGAGGTGTCGCCGAATGCGGCACATTGTTCATGGATTCACCGGGGAAGTAGGACCGCTTGGAATGGCTGCTCTTGGAATGGTTGTTCATCATCATGGCGAGGCATCCGAGGGCAGACGCACGCCGCCGTTCTGGAGTTGCAGCGAAAGGCCGCTACGGAAATCCGAGCGCGCGCGGTTGCGTTCCACCGGCTTGTGTTTCATTTTCTGGTTGCCGGTAAACACGCCTACCGCATCGTCATCACTGGACCCGTAAGGTGTGGCGATCGCGGCCGGCTGCAGGCCACCTTGCAGTTGGGCGATCCAGCTGCCCTGCACACCGGTACCGTCGAAGCCTGCACTGGTGATGTTGGCCGTCGTGGTGGTGACCGGATCGGCGATGACGTAATTACCTGCGTCCACGCCCGACGCCGTAATACCGCTGACGGTCACCGTCTTGCCGTTGCCCACGTAGGGATCGGCAAAATTAGCCGAACTGTCGGCCACGCTTATCTGGTCGCCCGGCAGCACACCGTTGCTGCTGAGCGAGACCACGTCGCTGGTCTTGCCGTTGTACTGGCGATTGCTACCGGTGGCGGTGACCGTGATCGACAGTGGCGTGACGTTGGCCGTCAAACCGATCGGCTGCAACAGGATGTAGTTGCTGGCATCGCTGCCGCTGATCGTCATGGCCGTGCTGACCGCCTTGCCATTGCCGACGTTCTTGTCACCGAACAGACCGGTGCTGTCGTTGCCGAGCGCCACGTCGTCGTTGCCGAACACACCGCTCAGCGTCGCGCCGTTCAAGGCATCGATGGTGGTGCCGTCGTAGACGCGATTAGTGGTCGTGGTGCCGATCACAGTGAGCGTGGCGGGTGTAATGCTGACCCAGTCGGTACCGCCCGCCAGCGTGTAGTTGCTGGCCAGGCCTGTGCCGTTGCCGAGCACCAGCGAACCGAGATTGGCGAAGGGACGTTGCGAACCCACGTTCTTGCTGGTGAGCACGCCCGAACCGCTGAGGTCCACGGTTTCGCCATTCACGCCGGTGCTGATCACGCCGTTGCTGCCGAACAGGCTGGCGTCGGCGCCCGTGGTGCCGTCATACACGCGCGTGCTGGTGAGGCTGAGCACGTACGGGTTGATGGTGGCGCTGGTGCTTGCCGTGTTGTTGAAGCTGTAGTCGCCGGCATCGGCACCCGTGGCGGTGATGCCGGTAACGGCAATCGCGACGTTGTTGCCCGCGTTCGGCGAGTTGAAGGTGGCCGCGCCGTCGTGGAAGTTCACCGTGTCGCCCGCAAACACACCGTTGCTGGCAAGCGTGACGCCGGCGGTGGTGTTGGCGTCGTAGGTCTTGCTCTGGCCGGTGGCGCTCACTGTGATGGCCAGCGGCGTGACGGTCACCTGGTCGGTGCCGCCCACCAGCGTGTAGTTGCTGGCCAGACCGGTGCCATTGCTCAACAGCAACGTGCCGAGGTTGGCGAACGGCTGCGTGCCTACGTGCTTGCTGGCGAGGACGCCGGTACCGCTGACGTCGACGGTTTCGCCGTTCACGCCGGTGAGCACGCCGTTGCTGCCGAACAAGTCGGCGTTGGCGTCCGTCATGCCGTCGTATACGCGCGTGCCGATCAGGTTGAGCACGACCGGTGTGATCGTGCCGGTGAGACCCGTGGGCTGCACCAATGTGTAGTCGCCCGCGTCGCTGCCGCCGATCGTCATGGTGCTCGCCGTCACGCCGATGTTCGTGCCCGCATTCGGTGTGGCGAACGTGCCGCTGGTGGCGTTGCCCAGCGTTACCTGGTCGTTGCCCAGCACGCCGCTCAAGGTCGCATTGCTCAGGGTCGCCGCGGTGGTGCTGTCGTAGGTCTTGGTGTCGACGGTGGTACCGACTACCGTCAACATGGCCGGCGTCAGCGTGTACGAGTCGGTGCCGCCTACCAGTGTGTAGTTGCTGGCGTTGGCGCTGCCGACGCCAACCAGCCCCAGCGTGCCCAGGTTGAAGCCGCTGCCCGTGTACGCCGTGCCGCCGTTCACGTCCTTGCCTGACGTCGAACCTTTACCGCTCAGCGTGAACGTGTCGCCGTTCAAACCGGTGATGGGAGCGAAGCTGCTGCCGCTGGTGCCGTCGCTGTAGATGTTCGTCGTGCCGTCGTACGTGCGCGTACCGGTCAGGTTGAGCACAAACGGGTTGATGGTGTACCTGTCCGTCTGGCCATTCGTCGGCGTGCCGGCCAGCGTGTAGTTGCCGGCCAGTTCCGTGCCTGAGTTGGCGCCCGCGTTGTTCAGCGTCAGCCCGTTCACGCCAATCTGCTGCGTGCTGGTGGGCGCGCCCGACAAGATGGTGGCGCTATAGGTACCTGCGTTCGCGCTGTACGACGTGCCTTGGCCGCTCACCGTGAACTGGTCGCCATTGACGCCACTCAACGTACCCAGATCGCCGCCATTGACGTTCGCCGTGCCGTCGTACTGACGCGTGCCGCTGAAGCCCAGCACGTACGGCGAGATCGTGGCCGTGGTGGTTGCGGTGGTGTTGATGGTGTAGTCGCCCGCATTCGCGCCGCTCGCGGCGACGCCGCTCACCGTCACCGTCTGCGCAATCACGTTGCCGTTGGTATCGTGGGCCACGTTCGGGCTGGCGAAACTCGCACCGGTGTCGGTGAAGTTCACCGTGTCGCCAGCCAATACGCCGCCGCTGGTGAGCGAGGTCACCGTCGCGGTGCCCGTGCCGTCGTACACCTTGTTCGCCGCCGTCGCGCCCACGGTGATGGCCAGCGGCGTGAGCGTGTACGAGTCCGTGCCGCCCACCAGTGTGTAGTTGCCGGCGATGGCGCTGCCGACGCCAACCAGCCCCAGCGTGCCCAGGTTGAAGCCCTGCGTCGCGCTCGTCGTCGAACCGGTGCCCGTGTACGCCGTGCCGCCATTCACGTCCTTGCCTGACGTCGAACCTTCACCGCTCAGCGTGAACGTGTCGCCGTTCAAACCGGTGATGGCGGCGAAGCTGCTACCGCTAGTGCCGTTGCTGTAGATGTTCGTCGTGCCGTCGTAGGTGCGCGAACCCGTCAGGTTCAATGCCAGCGGCGTGATGCTGGCCGTGGTAGTGGCTGTGTTGTTGACGGTGTAGTCGCCCGCATTCGCGCCGCTCGCGGCGATGCCGCTCACCGTCACCGTCTGCGCAATTACGTTGCCATTGGTATCGTGGGCTACGTTCGCGCTGGCAAAGCTCGCGCCGGTATCGGTGAAGTTCACCGTGTCGCCAGCCAATACACCGCCGCTGGTGAGCGAGGTCACCGTTGCGGTGCCCGTGCCGTCGTACACCTTGTTCGCCGCCGTCGCCCCCACGGTGATCGCCAGCGGCGTGAGCGTGTACGAGTCCGTGCCGCCCACCAGTGTGTAGTTGCCGACGTTGGCGCTGCCAACGGCAACCAGCCCCAGCGTGCCCAGGTTGAAGCCCTGCGTCGTGCTCGTCGTCGAACCGGTGCCCGTGTATGCCGTGCCACCGTTCACGTCCTTGCCCGACGTCGAACCTTCACCGCTCAGCGTGAACGTGTCGCCGTTCAAACCGGTGATGGCGGCGAAGCTGCTGCCGCTGGTGCCGTCGCTGTAGATGTTCGTCGTGCCGTCGTACGTGCGCGAACCCGTCAGGTTCAACGCCAGCGGCGTGATGCTGGCCGTGGTAGTGGCCGTGGTGTTGTTAACGGTGTAGTCGCCCGCATTCGCGCCGCTCGCGGCGATGCCGCTCACCGTCACCGTCTGCGCAATCACGTTGCCGTTGGTATCGTGGGCTACGTTCGCGCTGGCGAAGCTCGCACCGGTGTCGGTGAAGTTCACCGTGTCGCCAGCCAATACGCCGCCGCTGGTGAGCGAGGTCACCGTTGCGATGCCCGTGCCGTCGTACACCTTGTTCGCCGCCGTCGCACCCACGGTGATCGCCAGCGGCGTGAGTGTGTACTTGTCCGTGCCACCCACCAGTGTGTAGTTGCTGGCGTTGGCGCCGACCAGCGCCAGCGTGCCCAAGTTGAAGCCGCTGCCCGTGTACGCCACCCCACCGTTCACGTCCTTGCTCGATATCGAACCTTCACCGCTCAGCGTAAACGTGTCGGTACCGATACCCGTGATGGCGTCGAAGCTGCTGCCGCTGGTGCCATCGCTATAGATGTTCTTCGTGCCGTCATAAGTGCGGGAGCCGGTGAGGTTCAACACCTTCGGACTGATCGTGTACGTGTCCGTCTGGCCATTTGTCGGCGTGCCGGCCAGCGTGTAGTTGCCGGTCAGTTCCGTGCCCGAGTTGGCGCCTGCGCTGTTCAGCGTCAGCCCACTCACGCCAATCTGCTGCGTGCTCGTGGGTGCGCCCGACAAGATGGTGGCGCTATAGGTACCTGCGTTCGCGCTGTACGACGTACCTTGCCCGCTCACCGTGAACTGGTCGCCATTGACGCCACTCAACGTACCCAGATCGCCACCATTGACGTTCGCCGTGCCGTCGTATTGACGCGTCCCGCTCAAGCTCAACACGTACGGCGAGATGGTGGCCGTGGTGGTCGCCGTGGTGTTGACGGTGTAGTCGCCCGCATTCGCGCCGCTCGCGGCGATGCCGCTCACCGTCACTGTCTGCGCAATCACGTTGCCGTTGGTATCGTGGGCTACGTTCGCGCTGGCGAAACTCGCACCGGTGTCGGTGAAGTTCACCGTGTCGCCAGCCAACACGCCGCCACTGGTGAGCGAGGTCACCGTTGCGGTGTTCGTACCGCTGTAAACCTTGTTCGCCGCCGTCGCGCCCACGGTGATGGCCAGCGGCGTGAGCGTGTACTTGTCCGTGCCACCCACCAGGGTGTAGTTGCCGGCGTTGGCGCCGACCAGCGCGAGCGTGCCCAAGTTGAAGCCGCTGCCCGTGTACGCCGTCCCGCCGTTCACGTCCTTGGCCGATATCGAACCTTCACCACTCAGCGTGAACGTGTCGCCGTTCAAACCGGTGATGGCGACGAAGCTGCTGCCGCTGGTGCCGTCGCTATAGATGTTCTTCGTGCCGTCGTACGTGCGCGTACCAGTCAGGTTGAGCACAAACGGGTTGATGGTGAACGTGTTGCCCGTGGTCTCCAGCGTGTAGTTGCCGGAGGCGCTGCCGGAAAGGCTCAGGCCGGATGAAGTGAACTGTTTGCCGCCGGTTCCCGCGTTGTCGTAGGTACCGATGTTCGCGCTCGACACCGAGCCGGTGCCGCTCACGATCACGTTCGACACATCGCCGCTGGTCACGCCGACGACCTGCCAGGTGGTGCCCGCTTGGCCGTTGGCATCGGTGTTGCCGTCGTACACGCGCGTGCCAGCGATGGTGACCAGCTTCGCGTTGACGTCATACGTGTCGTTGCCGCCCACGAAGGTGTAGTTGCTGGCCAGTTCGGTGCCTGCGTTGGCACCGGTGCCAGTCAGCGTCAGTCCGCTGACGCCGATCTGCGTGGTGCCGCTTGGCGTGCCGCTGGTGCCGCTGGCGTTGCCACCGTAGTTGCCCTTGTTCGCGCTGCTCAGCGATCCCGTGCCGCTGACGGTGAACGTGTCGCCGTTGAGGCCGGTGAAGGTGGTGGTGCCGAGCGTGCCGCTGCCAGTCGTTGCATCAAGAAGATCACTGCCGTTGACGTTCGTAGTGCCGTCGTAGGCGCGCGAGCCGCTGAAGCTGAGCACGTAGGGATTGACCGTGTACGTGACTTTACCGATTTCATAGTTGCTGGCGGTGCCGCTGCCGGTGACAAGGGTCAGGCCGTCGCCGCTGACAGCATTCACCGTCGTGGTGTTGGTGCTGGCATTGCCGCTGTTAGCCAGCGTGTAGGGGCCATCGAGGGTCAGCGTTTCGGTACCGATGCCCGTGGCGAAGCTGCCATCGGTGGAGGAAACGGCATGGCTGCCATTGGAGAAGTTGCCGTTGCTGATGCTGACCGTGGTGTTGCCGGTGTAGGTGCTCGAACCGGTGAAGTTGATCACGTAGGGCGTGATCTGGAACTGGTTGCCCGTCGATGCAATCGCGTAGTTGGAATTGCTCAAGGTCAAGCCGGTAGCGGTGAACGTACCGCTGCCCGAACCGTCGGAGTTGTACGTTCCCACGTTCGCGAGCGACACCGAGCCGCTGCCGCCGTTCACCGTGACCGAGTCGCCGGACACCACGCCGGAATTCGCATTGCCGGCCACGGCACCAGGTGCCGCCCAGGTGATGGCGCCGCTGTTGCCGGTCACCGTGGTAGTGCCGTCGTACGAGCGCACGCCGCTGAGGGTGACCGGGCGCTGGTTGATGGTGCCGGTCAGGCCCGACGGCTGCACGATGGCGTAGTTGCCGGCATCGTTGCCGGTGATGTCCCCACTGCTGATGGTGACCGCTTTGCCCGAGCCGGCGTTCTTGTTGTTGAACGTGCCGGCGATGTTGCCGCTGCTCACCTGGACGTTGTCGCCGGTCAGGACGTCGCCCGACACATTGCCTGATGTGAGCGTCGCGCCGGTCACCGTCGCGCTGGTGGTGCCGTCGTAAACCTTCGTGGTCACCGATGCGCCGGTGATGTTCAACGGGGCCTTGGTGATGGTGTAGCTGTCCGTGCCGCCGACCAGGGTGTAGTTGCTGGCCAACTCCGTGCCAGCGTTGCTGCCGGCGTTGGCCAGCGCCAGCGAACCAAGGGTGAACGAGCCGGCGCCGGAAGTGTAGGTGCCGACATTCTTGCTCGTCGTCGCGCCCGTGCCAGTCACGGTGAACTGGTCGCCGTTGAGGCCGGTCAAGGTGCCGAACGTGTTGGCGTTGTCGGCATTGGTGACGTTGCCGGAAAGGCTGGAATAGATGTTGGTGGTGGTGTCGTACACGCGCGTGGCGCTGAGGTTCAGCACATAAGGCGTGATGGTGCCAGTACCCGTCGCCGTCGTTGGCAGGATGTAGTTCGACAGCAAGGTGCTGGCGTTGTCGACCTTCCAGTCGGACGACACCAGGGTCGAATTGACCACGCTGCCATTGACGCCATTGACATTGGGTGACGCATAACTCGCCGTCGCCGACTGCGGCAGCGTGGCGCCCTGCCCGCTCACCCAGCCACTGTTGGAATTCCCTGCGACGGCGCCGATGGTGTAGTCGCCTGCAGTGAGCGTCGCGGAGGTGCTGCCGTCGTAAACCTTGGTGGGGTTGCCGGTGATGGTGACGCTGAGCGGCCGCGGCGTGATGCTGGCGGTCAGTCCGGTGGGATTCACCACATAGTAGTCATTGGACTTGTCGCCGGCCGTGCCGGCACTCAGCGAAAAGCCGTTGACGCCGGTGACGCTGAGGTTGTTGCCGACGTTGGCCGTGCTGAACGTGCCGGTGGTACCCGTGGCCGACAAGGTGACGTCGTTTGCGTTGTCCGCACCCACGAAGCCGCTGAGCGTGGCGTTCTGGGTATCGAACGTGAAGCTGTTGTTGGCACCGAACGTGGCGGTGGTGGTGCCGTCGTATACCTTGCCGTTGGCGACGATGCCGCTGATGGTCAACGGCGCCTGCGTGATGTTGGCGGCGAGGGCCGGCTGCACCAGGTTGTAATTGCCGGCCGAGGTGCCGCCGAGGCTGAAGAGGGTAGACACCGTCTGGCCGTTGCCCGCGTCCGCCGACGCGAACGTGCCGGCCACGGTCGAACCGGTGACGGCGCCATTGCCGGCGATGCTGCCGGTGGTGGTGGTGCCGATGGTCAGCGTGATGGCGCTGTTGTTCTTGTCCACGTCGGCAAGGCCGGCCAACTGGCCGTTGACGATGTTGACGGTGGCGTTGTTGGTCGTGTCGTAGACCTTGTTCTGCGCATAGACGCCGGTGACGTACAACGGCGCCGGCGTGATGGTGCCCATGCCGCTCACGTTGTAGACCAGGTTGTAGTTGGTCAGCAGTGTGCCGCCGTTGGCAGCGTAGTTGTTCTGCGTGAGCGTGCCGGTGACGCCGATCTGATTGCTGAGCACGTTGCCGTTGACGTCGCGAACCACGTTCGGCGACGCATAGGTGAACGATGCCGTGGGCGTGATGGTGGCGCCCTCGCCACTGACCCAACCGCTGTCCTTCGTGCCGCTGGTGTTGTTGTCAACGTAGCCGTAAACGGTGAAGTTGCCGTTGGAGAGCGGCAGCACCGTCGTGTTGCCGTCGTACTGCTTGATGACGCCGTTGAGCGTGATGTACAGAGTCTTGGCGACGATGCTGCCAGTACCGGTGACGCTCTCAGGGAAGGTGTAGTTGGTCTGCCAGTTGGCGGAGCAACCGGTGCAGGTGAAATCCGCCAACGTCAGATTGCTGACGCTGAGCGGCTGCGAGCCGACGTTGGCGCTGGCGAAAAAGCCGGTGAGATTCGCACTTGCAGACAGCGCGATGCCGCTGTCGCCGGCCTGCGCGCCGCCGAGTACGAGAACCGCACTTCCCAGCGGAACCGAACCGGGGTTGGTGGTGCTCGATCCGGTGATGGCGATCGTGTTGGTGCCGTCGTAGACCTTGCTGCCGCTGGCTCCCGTGACGAGTATGCCCGTCAATCCTGCGGGCGTGATGGTGCCGTAGCCCAGCGCCTGGGTCGGCAACGAGTAGTTCGACAGCAAGGTGTTGCCGTTGGCCGTGTAGTTGCCGCTGGACAGCGCCGCGACAACGCCCCACGTACCGGCATTGCCCTCGTAGCTGCCTGGACCCGGGGCAGCGCCGTTGGCGGTGTCGTAGTAGTTGCCCATGGCCGGGCCGTTCAGCGTGATGCTTTCGCCCGGAATCACGCCCGACAGCGTGTAGTTGCCGCTGGACAGCGGGGCCGACGTGTCGCTGGCGCCGTCATAGGTGCGCGTGGGATTGCCGTTGATGGTCACCGTCAGCGGCGCGGGCGTGATGTGGCCGCTGCCGACGACGCTGGTGTTGAACGTGTAGTTGCCGGCCTTGGCGCCGTTGGCGAAGTTGAGATCCGACGATTGCAGCGTGGCCGTCACCGTGTCGGTGCCGACGTTGGGCGCACTGGCGCCGGAGTAGACCGCAGGCGCCTGGTTCACCGAAACGGTCTGGCCCGACACGACGTTGGCGACCGTGAAGTTGCCCGTGGACAGCGTGGCGTAATTGGTGCCGTCGTAGATCTTGTCGGCGCTGCCGCTGAACTCGATGTCCAACACCCGCGGCGTGATGTTCGCAGTGAGGCCGGTCGGCGCGTTGACGGTGTAGTTGCTGTTGTCGACGGACAGGCCGTTGACCGCGACTGCCAGGCCGGTGCCGGCATCCGACTGGCTGAAAGTCCCCGTGGCCGACCCCGTCAAATGCACGCTGTCGCCGTTCAACGCAGGGCTGAGCTGGGCGCCGCTGGTGTTCAGGGTGTCCGCGGTGGTGCCGTCGTAGGTCTTGTTGTTCGCGGTGATGCCGCTGACGGTGAGCGCGTAGCGGGCAATGTCGGCGGTCAGGTTCGTGGGTGCGATCAGTTGATAGTCCGCGACCTTGGTGGCGGCGACACCGGCGGAATCCGTCGTATCCACCAGGGCGAAGCCGCTGAGCGCGACGGCGATGTTGTTGCCAGCATTGGCGCTGGCGAAGATGCCGACGGCGTTGCTCTTGTCGAGCGTGACGTGATCGGTGCTGAGCACGCCGTAGATGTTGGCGTTGCTGGTGTCCAGCGTGTCGCTGGTGGTCTGGTCGTAGGTCTTGTTGGTGGCCAGTACGCCACTCAGCTGTACCGGCGCCGGTGTGATGACGCCGTAGCCGGCCGTCGCGTCCTGGGCTAGCGCGGCGCTGGTGATGGAGGTGGCCGTGGGCAGGATGTAGTTGGAGAGCTTGGTACCTGAGCCAACGACGAAGTTGGTGCTGGTGAAGCTGGCGTTGACCGCCACCTGGCCACCGCCCGGCGTAGTGCCGCCGTTGGTGTTGACGTCGGCGCTGGCGTAGCCCACCGAACTGGGCTGGTTCACCGTGATGCTCTGCCCCGCGGCAAGGCCGGTGATGTAGTAGTTGGCCGAAGTCAGCGTGGCCGTGGTGGTGCCGTCGTACACCTTGGTGGGGTCGCCGATGATGGTGGCGTACAACTGCGCCGCGACGATCTGGCCGATGTTCGCCGTCCTGGACGCGCCAGACAGGGTGTAGCCGTAAACCGGCGTGCTGCCGTTGACGATGTTGAAGCCGGCGATGGACGACGGCGAGGTCACCGTAAGGCCGGTGCCCACGTCGGACTGGCTGTACGTACCGGCGGCCGACGCAATGGTGTCGCCGTTGATCAAACCACTGGTGCTGAGATTGGACGCCGCAAGCGATGCGCTGGTGGTGCCGTCATAGGTTTTCGACACGGTGCCGGTGACGCCCGAGACCGACAGCGTGGGCGCCAAACTGTAGAACACACCGTTGCCTGTGGCGGCCGCCGCCGTGCCGATCGGCGCGTTGTACTGAATGAAGTTGGGCGCGAGGCCGCCCAGTTTCTCGCCGGTGGCCGTGGGGCTGGCGCTGTAGATCGCCCAGTTGCCGCCCAAACCCGACGCGCCGGCGTTGTTGACGAAGGCATTGCCCGCGTTCAATACCGTCTTGCCGCTGGCGCCGGTATTGGTGATGGCGGCGTTGAGGTTGACGTTGTTGCTTGCGGTCAGCGTGAGCGTCGTGTTGGCACTCCACGTCACCGCTTGATTGACGTTGACATTGCCGGAGGTACCGCTGGCACCGTTAGCGCTGGTGAACGCGACGTTGCCGTTGGCGAGCTGGGTTTCAAGATTGGTGGCGGTGATATCGCCGCCGCTGGCGGCGATGGTGAAATCAGTGGGATCAACCAGCCACGTGCCATCCTTGCCACCGGCTGCCTTGGTGGTGATGACGGCGCCATCGGCGATGTGCGCCTGCGCGCCACTGGTTTCGATGGCACCGCCATTGCCACCCTTCGGCGCACTCGCATCAAGCGTCCCGCCGACATTCACCTGCCCTGCCGTCATGCCGCCCAGCAACGTGATTTCGCCGTTGTGGTTCTGCACGGTCTGCGCCTGCACGCGACCGCTGTTATTCACCACGCTGGCAAGCAGGCTGTCTTTGGCGCCCGCGGTCATGATCACGCGGCCACCGTCGGCGACGACCAGCTGGCGATTCTCCACCAGGTTGTTCAGCGTGCTCTGATCGACCTGCAGGTGCACGACCTGGTTGCCGGAGAACGTCAGCGTGACGGCGCTGCCGCCGCCCATCGCCACCGTGCCCAGCTGCGCGGTGACCACGCCCTGGTTCGAAACCTGGTTGCCGAGCAAGGCGATGTAACCGCCGTTGTTCGCCGTCAGGCTGCCGCGATTGATGATGCTGCCCTTGCCATTGCCGCTGAAACGGCGATCGCTGGAATCGAGCGTGCTGTCGTCGAAATCCAGCGTGGAGGCCACCAGGCCACCGACGTTCACCTGCGCACTCTGCCCGAACAAGATGCCGTTCGGGTTGATCAGCCAGACCTGGCCGTTGGCATTGAGGTGGCCGAAGATTTCGCTGGGCGTGCTGCTGAAAATGCGATTGATCGCGATCGCACCGCTGCCCGGCTGCAGGAAGTTCACCGTCTGGTCCGGCGCGATGTCGAAGCTTTGCCAGTTCAGTGACAAGGTCTGGCTGTTCTGCCGGATCGTGGTGGTGTTGCCCACCTGCTGGATCTGTCCCGAGCCGCCAATGATCTGGCCGCCGATCGGGCCGCCGCTGGCCTGGGCCAGCCCGGTCATGCCCAGCGCGGTTGCCAGCAGCGAAAGCGCGGCAAGCCTGCGGCCTATGACGTGCGTGCGTGAAGCGATGTCAGGAACGATGGAAGTGCGGGCATCAAGCACGACAACATCCCTCGCACCGAAGCGATTCCGGTACAGACGACGGCTAGAACTCATGGCACTACACCTGATTTAAGTTTAGGGATTGGCAGCCTTGTCACACGTGACGCGGGGGGTTGCTTGCTCGCGCACGCTTCAAATGACACGCGCAACACAGCGATCCGGCCTGAATCCGGCTCCCGTCGCAGCCGACAAAAATCGGCCGCAAACGAGCGCTGACTCAAAGCCAGTCACATGACGCGTGGTGTTTCGACAGGCGACCCCTGTTTGGCTCGCCCAGACCTCACGTACAACTCATGACCCGTCCACGAGTCACAACGTACGAATGAGATCTCCCCCTGTTCCCTCTGCTTTTCACGAAAGTGATGATTTGCTGCTTGAAACGCGACGGCGTACCCATTTCCTCAGGTGATTTTTTGCGACGATTGCACTCGTCTACTTCCCTGTTTTTTGCGCCACTTCGCAGCGAGCGAACTGTAAGTACTCGGCGCCCTTCCCACAATCTCAAATCCTGACCATTTCTTGCATTTTCTTGCGGCTGTTAAAGCGCTTGAAACGTTGGCCCTCTCAATTCAAGGCCAAGGTGTAACCCACTCCTCGTACGGCAAGCAGCGGCAATGTTTCGCCGGATTTTTTCGTCACTTTCTGCCGTAGCCGATGGATCAGCATTTCCAGCCGCGCCGGGTCGAACCCGGGAATGATCGTCGCCAGTTCATCGATCAATTCGGCGCGCGGCGTCGGTTCTGGCGTTGAAGCCGCCAAACGGTTGAGCAGCAGACGCTCCGGCATCGATAGCGCGATGATCACGCCATTGGGTGCCACCAGCCGCCATCCGCCCGATTCCAGATGCCAGCCCGTGGCGGCGAGTTCATACGACGCCGCATTGCCCACGCGGCGACTCAGGCTGTGCAGCGAAGCGGCCAGCACTTCCACATCGACCGGCTTGCTGAGATAGACGTCGGCGCCTTCGATCAAACCCCGCACGCGATGCGCGGTGGAATCCAGCGCGGACAGCACCACGATGCCGATATCCGACAGCGCGCGCAGCTGGCTCACAATCTTGAACCCGTCTTCGTTAGGCAGTGCAATATCCAGCACCAGCAAGCGGTAGCGTTCAACCACGATCGAGCGGTAGAGCTCCGCCGCCGTGCCGACGCCTACCGCATTGAAACCAAAAGCCTTTAACCCTGGCACCAGAATGTGGTCTCGCAACTGCGCGTCGTCTTCCACAACGAGCACGTTGCCCTTTGCGCTTTCAACCATGCCTATCCCCTGCTCCAGGCGCCTGCCGGCGCCGGTGCGGCAGCGGATATCGCTTCCCGCTGCCACGTCCGCTTGTATGACTAATACCCGAGCGTACGCTTATGAAGTTGCAAAAGTCTATGTGCAGACATGCACAGGAGCTGGATAAAGCTTTGTAATCACGGCAATGCGGCGACATATACCTTGCTCGTCCGCACGAGCTTTCGCCGCGGAGTGGAGATACCGGCAGCCATATACGATTCCAGACATGCCATGGGCCTCTTCGGTCACGCCATGCATGGCTGTTTCCATGCTGCTTGCGAATGAATCGATTGCGTCCAAAACATCCCACTGAAATGTCGATGGAAGGATCAGGCACACAACCCAACGCGATAACGTGCGCGAAAAAAGGAAAAATCCATCGGGGCTGCCGTGACATCGCTTGCCGATGCATGTGGATCACACGGTATTTCAAGCCGCCCGCGCTCAACGTCACCCGTAGTGCCATGCGGAAGTAGGCATTTTTGGGCCGAAAGTGGCGTTGATGGTTGATGTTTGCCCGTCAAGGTCAAACGCATATATGTGCGCCATTCGTTAAACCGCAACGCAATTTGCGATCAAGTTCACGGGTTTGCTTGCGCAATCGAAAAAGCAAGCCTTCTGTGCGAACAGTGTGAGCAAAAGCGGCATTTCACATTTGCACCGTCACGTGACGATGCCGCATCTTAACCCCGCAGTAAACAAAAACTGTGCAGCAAACATGCTGCAAAAAAATTCGTTGTTGCTATCCAAAACAGGGGTTTCGAATCCATGAAAAGCAAATCGGCGCCGCAGGGCGCACAAGAGCGTTTTGTCAAAAACGCACGTAGTCCGCGCTTTTTCACGTCGCGCGCCAAGATCTTGACAGCCATCGCCGCGTCTTTGGCGCTCGCCACTCTGTCACTGCCTGCCTCCGCAACCAACTGGTGGAATCCATCTCCCACCATCACGATCGGTAGCGGCTGGGTCAACGTTCGCGATTTCGGTGCGATGGGCAATGGCGTAACGGACGATACCGCCGCCATCCAGGCTGCCATCGATGCTCTGCCGGCCAGCGGCGGTACCGTCGTCGTGCCGACCGGCACGTACATGATCGACGCGACCAAGAGCATCAATATGCGTTCGAACACTCGCCTTTCGCTGTGGGGCGACGCTTATCTCCAGGCCATTCCGAACAACGCCGACTTTGCTGCGGTGGTGAAGGCATGGAATGTCAATAACGTTGAAATTCTCGGCGGCTACATCGTCGGCGAGCGCAGCCAGCATCTCGGCACCAACGGCATGGGTTATGGCATCAGCATCCAGGAAGCGAACCAGGTCTATGTGCACGACATGACCCTTTCCAATAACTGGGGTGATGGCGTGCTGGTCGGCACCACCTTCGGCTGGAGAACGTTCACCCCACCGTCCGGCGTCACCTTGACCCGCGTCATCGCCAACAACAATCGCCGCCAGGGCCTGTCGATCACGGCAGCCAACCAGGTGTATGTGGTGAACAGCAGCTTCACCGGTTCCAACGGCACCGCCCCGCAGGCAGGCATCGATATCGAGCCGCAGACGCTTGGCCCGACCTCGCAGGTACGCATTGAAAATTCCGTGATGTCGAACAACGTGGGCAATGGCCTGGAAGTGCACGACAACGTGTCCGACGTGGTGGTGACCAGCGATGCCGCCGAGAACAACCAGGGCTACGGTGTGTTCACGCTCGGCACGGACAACGTGACCATCACCAACGACACACTGTCCCAGAACTACCTGTTCGGCGTGGACATCGACGCCAACACCAACACCGTGCAACTGACCAACAACACCATCACCTACAACGGTGCCGCCTGGTTCGTCGCGCACAACGAATCGCCGCTGACACCCAGCTGGACGCCGCGCGACATCACCATCGACAGCACGGCGGTGAACGTCACGCAGTCCAACAATACGATTTCGCCGCTGCCGTGATCACGGGTTCTCTTCCGGCCGCCACGTCCGCACACACAGGCATCTGAGCACGTATTGATTGGTTTTTTAGTGTTGTGCGCGGGCATGACGGCCCTCGGGTACGCAAAGCATGCAAGGACTTTAGCTCCGGCTCGGCATCTATCGCCGAGCCGCATTGCTTTGTGCCACATCATCGCCTCACTTCTTTGAGACATACGCACTTTCATCCACATACCAGCGCCACGGATAATCCGCCGCCTTGGTGAGGCCGATGCGCGTGGTCCGCACGGGCTGTTCCGGCGGCGGCACGCCATCATCCACAAGCGTGCAGGTATCACCAAGCACCAGATCAAGGCCGTTCTGCAGCTTGCTGATGCTCATGGCTTGCGTGAGACAGGCGGGACCGTTGCATAGCTGGCGATCATTCCTGGCCAGTGGACGCGCGGCATACATCAGATCGAGACCGGCAATAGGCTGCAGTGCACGGATCAGCACGGCGTTGCCCGCACCTTGCGGCCCACACACTGTGTTGGCGCACCAATGCATGCCGTAGGTGAAATACACATACATGTGACCCGGCCGGCCGAACATCACTTCGGTACGCGGTGTCTTGCCCCGGTACGAGTGAGCAGCGGGATCATCGGCGCCGCGATAGGCTTCCACCTCCACGATACGGCCGGCACGGCCGTCATGGCAGCGCAGCACCTTGTTCAACAACTCGGGGGCGACGATCAATGGATCGCGATTGTAGAAGGAGCGTGGGAGCTTTTTGTGTTTCTTGATCGCGGCCATAGCGAGCAATAGTAAAATGTCCGGGCCGGCAGGTACCTACCCTCCCCCTGCAATCGGGGAGGGGCATGTACGGCGCCCATCTGGAAACCCAAAGCCACACCATGACTTCTCCTGTCGTTTCTTCCTGCGGTGAGCTGTTCGACCGCATGCGCCACCAATCCCCCCTCGTCCAATGCATCACCAATTACGTGGCGATGAACTACGCCGCGAATGTGCTGCTGGCGGCCGGCGCATCGCCCGCGATGGTGCACGCGCCGGAAGAAGCGGGTGAATTCGCCGGCTTGGCCGGGGCTGTCACCATCAATATCGGCACGCTCTCATCGCCTTGGCTTGAGGGTATGCATGCAGCGGCCAAGGCCGCGAATGAAAACGGCAAACCGTGGGTGCTCGATCCGGTGGCGCATTTCGCCACGGCGTTCCGTCGCAAGGCGGTAACGGAGCTGTTGGCGTTCAAGCCCACCGTGATTCGTGGCAATGCATCGGAAATCATGGCCTTGGCGGGCGATGCAAGTTCTGGCCGCGGTGTGGATAGCGGGGACAGCGTGGAACGCGCGGAAGTATCGGCGCTGGTATTGGCCCGGAGAACGAGCGCCGTGGTGGCTGTGACGGGCGCGATCGATTTCGTGACCGACGGACACCAGTCCGTGCGCGTGGCCGGCGGCTCCGCGCTGATGCCGAAGGTAACGGCCATGGGCTGTGCACTGACTTGCCTGGTAGGCGCGTTCGCAGCCGTAGCGCCGGCATCGCCGTGGGAAGCCACGATCGGCGCGCTGGCGTGTTTCAGCGTGGCAGGTGCGCAGGCGGCGCAGCAGGCATCCGGCCCGGGTTCGTTTGCATGGCGTTTTATCGATGCGCTGGCCGCGCTGGATAGCCACACCCTGCAAGCGCAAGCACAGATAACGCCGGCATGAAAAAACCGTTCGACCTTTCGCTTTACCTGGTGCTGGATCCGGATCTCTGCCAACGGCATTCGATGGTGGAAACCGCACGCGAAGCCGTTGCCGGCGGCGTTACCGTCGTGCAGGTACGGCACAAGCACGCATCGACCGCCGAACGCATTGCGCTTGCACGCAGCGTAAAAGACGCCTTGCGCGATACATCGGCATTGGTAGTCATGAATGACGACATCGACGCGGCCATCGCTGCCGAGGTCGATGCCGTCCATATCGGCCAGCGCGACATGCCCCCTGCCCTGGCACGTGAGCGCATCGGGCCGGACATGCTGCTTGGCTTGTCCGTCAATGTGGAAAGTGCGGCGCAGGCAGTCGACCCGAGGGTGGTCGATTACGCAGGTATCGGCCCCGTGTTCGCCACCCCCACCAAGCCCGACCACGAGCAGCCGATCGGCTTCGACGGCCTGGCCCGCATCGTGGCTGTCTGCCCCGTTCCTACCGTGGCCATTGGCGGCCTTAAAAGACAGCATGTTAGCGACGTATTCGCAGCAGGCGCGCATGGCCTGGCCGTGGTTTCGGCGATCTGCGGAACACCGGACCCGCGACAATCCGCAGCCAAATTGTGGGCCGCTATTGGACAAGCACATAGCGGCTTGTGAAACGATCGTGAAGGGCCAAAATGCTGCGTAATACCTGACTTTGACACGGCAATATGCGATAAATGGCGCGCCGGGAAGTCAGGCGCCGAGGAGGGGCCCCTCCTCAACATGGATGACCGATGCCCGACCGGGCCGCCGACGAGGCGGCCTGTTTTTATTTTGGGGTTCTGATTTGCGACTCCCCATCCATGACCGCCGCTTTAGTCATCGCCAATTACCTGTAGCGATGGTTGCATCGCGTAACCTGTATCCCAGGCTCGCCGATCACACCACCGCCGAGAGCCCCAAGGTCAATAGCAGCGCCACCACCGAAATCAGCGTTTCCAGCACAGTCCAGGTTTTCAATGTCTGTGTCACCGACATGTTGAAGAATTCCTTCACCATCCAGAAACCGCCATCGTTCACGTGGGAAAGGATCAACGAGCCGGCGCCGGTGGCGAGCACCATCAACTCGGGATGCACCGTGTTCCCTGCGGCTGCGGCGATCGGTGCGACGATGCTGCAGGCGGTGCTCATGGCGACCGTGGCCGAACCGGTCGCAATGCGCAGCAGCGAAGCCACCAGCCAGCCGAACAGCAACGGCGACAGATGCGCTGATTGCGTGGCGGCGATGGTGGCGTCGGATATGCCCGAATCGATCAGTATCCTGCCGAAGCCGCCACCTGCGCCGATCACCAGCAGCACCGTGGCGATCGGCGCGAGGCAATCGTTGCTGAAAGCCAGCACGGTGTCACGGCTGAAACCGCGCCGCTTGCCGAACGTGTAAAAGCTCAGCAAGGTTGCAACCAGCAAGGCCATCACCGAGTTGCCGAATAGCACGAACACGTCGTTGGCCAAGCTCCCCGGCGTGGCGAGCACATCAGCCCAACTGCCGAGCAACATCAGCAGCACCGGCAGCAGGATGGTAAACACCGTGATGCCGAAGCCAGGCAATTCGCGCGATGGATCGTCGGCCTCGAGAAATTGTTTGGCGATGGGATGGTCAAGATCGGCGCAGACGTAGCGGGTGATCAGCTTGGCGAACACGGGGCCGGCGATGGCTGCCGTGGGCAGTCCGACCAACAAGGCATAGACGATGGTTCTACCAATATCCGCGTGATAGGCCGTCACGGCCAGCAATGCGGCGGGATGCGGCGGCACCAGGCCGTGCACGACAGACAAGCCGGCCGCCATCGGCAGGCCGAGCAGCAGAATGGGCGTGCCGGTGCGCCTGGCGATATTGAAAGCAAGAGGAATCAGCAGCACGAAGCCGACTTCGAAAAACACCGGCAAGCCGACGATGAAGGCGATCAACATCATCGCCCAATGCGCACGCCGCTCGCCGAAGGTGGCGACAAGCGTACGCGCAATGCGCTCGGCACCGCCCGATTCGGCCATCATCTTGCCGAGCATGGTGCCCAGTGCAAGAAGCAACGCGATATGGCCCAGCGTGCCGCCAACACCGGCTTCAAACGCCTTCACCAGGCTTTTCAGCGGCATGCCCACCGCTGCGCCCAAGCCCAGTGAGATCACCATCAGCGCCACGAATGGGTTGAGCTTGCGTACCGCGATCAGATAGATCAGCAACAGCACGGCGGCGGCCGCCGCCAACAGTAGCCCGTTACCGTGCAGCAAGCCGGTGGTTTGCGGTGGACTCATCATGTTCTTCCTTGCGAAGAAATCGTCAACAGGCTCTCAGACTTGCACAGGCTTTTTGTACGCCACGCAGTCCACCTCCACTTTGCAATCCACCACCATGCTCGACACCACGCAGGCGCGTGCCGGCGGGTGCGCGCCGAAGTACTCCTTGAACACGCGATTGAACGATGGGAAGTCGCGCGGATCGTCCAGCCACACGCCGCAACGCACGACGTGCTCGGTGCCGTAGCCAGCCTCCTGCAGAATGGCGATCACGTTGCGGATGGCTTGATGCGATTGTTCGACGATGCCGCCGTGAATCACCTCGCCGTTCACCATCGGGGTCTGGCCCGAGACGAACAGCCAGCCGTCGGCGCCAACCGCACGGGCAAAGGGAAGATGCTGGCCGCCGGTGCCGGCACCGCCTTCAACGCCGAATCGCACAATGGAATCGCTCATGGAAAGTCCTCAGGTTGGAATGAAAGCAGGAGAAGCGGTTGATGATGGCGACATGTTCCGAGCGTAGATTCCTGGCTAATATCCGGTCAAACATCCACGCATTGGCCAACGGAATTCAAGACGATTCCCATGCACGACAAAAACTACCAAGCCAGCGCACGCGCATCTGTCGTTGATCCACTCGACAAAGGACTGGGTGCACTGGAAACGCCGTGTCCGCCGGAGGCGATTGCCGCGCACGGCTGGAACCTGCTGCAGGAAGATCTCAGCCTGCCCACCGCCGTGCTGTCGCAATCGCGGCTGGAGCACAATCTCGCATGGATGCAGCGCTTCGCCGACGAATACGGCGCCAAGCTCGCGCCGCACGGCAAGACCACCATGGCGCCGCGCCTGTTCGCGCGCCAGCTCGCCGCTGGGGCCTGGGGCATCACGCTGGCTACCGCGCACCAAACCCGTGCTGCCTATGTGCACGGTGTTCGACGGGTGCTGATGGCCAATCAACTGATAGGCCGCCGCAATATGGCGATCGTTGCCGATTTGCTGGCCGATCCCTCGTTCGAATTTTTCTGTCTGGTCGATTCGCCCGATCAGGTCGAACAACTTGCGGCACACTTCGGCGCGGTGGGCCGCTCGATCCAGGTGCTGATCGAACTGGGTGTCGACGGTGGACGTACCGGCGTGCGCAACGAAGTGCAATGGCAAGCCGTGCTCGATGCGGTCGACAAAGCCAAATCCGCCGTCAAGCTAGCCGGTGTGGAAGTCTACGAAGGCGTATTGAAGGAAGAAGCTGCGATTCGCGATTTGCTGCAACGCGCGGTGAAAGCATTGCATACGCTGGCCCACACCGGCCGCATCGAGCGCTCGCCCGCCGTGCTCAGCGGCGCCGGATCGGCCTGGTATGACGTGGTGGCCGAAGAATTTTCCAAGGCAGACATCGGTGCGCCGCTGGACGTGGTGCTGCGTCCCGGTTGCTATCTCACGCACGACGTCGGTATTTATCGCACCGCGCAAGCGCAAATCGAAACGCGCAATCCGGTGGCGCATCGAATGCGCACGAGCCTGCTGCCGGCCTTGCAGCTGTGGGCTTACGTGCAATCCCTGCCCGAGCCGGAGCGCGCCATCGTGACATTGGGCAAGCGCGATGCCGCTTTCGATGCAGGCTTGCCTTCCCCGGCAGCGCACTTTCGCCCAGGCCAGGCTGCGCCTTCTCCTGCACCGGCGCATTGGGAAGTTACCGGCATGATGGACCAGCATGCCTATATGAACATCGCGGCAGGCGACGATATCCGGATCGGCGACATGATCGCCTTCGACATCTCGCATCCCTGCCTTACCTTCGACAAGTGGCGGCAGATTCCGGTGATCGACGAGGCGTACAACGTCGTCGATGTGGTGCAGACGTTTTTCTGATGGTTCGCCACGCAGGCTGGGGTTCGCGTTGCGCTCTCCCCAACCTGCAGGAGAATTCAAAACACCGGCGGCGGCAACGTCTGCGACGGCGGTGTCCGCACCAGGCCCAGCAAATCCTCGCTCAACATCGCCCCGTGCGTCACAAACAAACCGTGCCCCGCCCCTTCATAAGTCCGTAAAACACTCCCCGGCAACAAATCCGCCGTGCGCCTTCCGTGCGACGCAAACGGCGCAATGCGGTCATGGGTACCATGGATCACCAGCGACGGCAGATTGATCGCCGCGCCCATGTCACCGGTGAAATCCGTATCGGCAAAGGCGCGCACGCAGCCAATCATGGCGATGCGCGAAGCAGGTTCGGCAAGTGACTTGACCCAATCCACCACAGCACGGCTTGCGCCGCTGTCGTCGAACAGCTGATCGACGAACTGATCGATGTAGCTAAAGCGGTCGGCACGGATGCGCGTGCAAATATCGTCGAACTTGGCTTCGTCGGCGCCGTCGGGATTGTCCTTGCTCTTGGCCATGCCGGGCGTCACCGCGCTGACCAGGGCGAAACGCGTCACACGCTGGCCCAGGTGGCGGCTCATATAGCGCACAACTTCGGCGGCGCCCATCGCAAACCCCACCAGGGTTACATCGTGCAAGTCGAGGGTTTCCAGCAGTGCCTTGAGATCGTCGGCGAAGCGGTTGAAGTTGTAGCCGTCGGCGGGCTTGGACGATTTGCCGAAGCCGCGACGATCATAGGTAATCACGCGGCAGCCGCCGCTGGCCAGTGCAAACGCCTGCTCTTCCCACATCGCATGATCGAAGGGGTATCCATGCAGAAGCACGACGGGCGGGCCGTAGCCGATGTCTTCGTAATACAACTCGATCGGGCGCCCCAGACTATCCATTTCGACCTGCAACATGCTCATGGGTTTCTCCTGCCTTCCGATGAAATTAACGTTTCGACCATGAAGAAGTCGTCGCCGCAAGCCACCCAGTCACCTACCTGCACGGCGTTTTCCATCAGCAGAAAAAACCGGTGATCAAGTCTTGCACCAGCTTTTGCGAACGAACCCCAAGGCCATACCAACAATGCTCGCGCTAGCCAGCAGCCGCGTCGTATGGATGCCAATTTCGTTCAACGCGGTAAGCCCCACGACCTGCACTACACCGACCAGCAGGCCAGGTCGCATCATTGGCATTGCTTGATGCAGCAGCCGGCGCATCGGCACCCCACACACTGCACGAGAGCAGTGCCTGCCATGCACATACAGGCAAGCAGACTGATAAAAATGTCTGGTGGGCTTTCCTGCAATTCCTTGGAACGAGAAAGCGCGCTTCATTCACTGCGATGCATGCGTATCGCCACATGTGCTCTGCCCCTCGGCGCAGTCAATTCCGCGTGGGCCGAATTCCAGTCCAAATTTGCCTACGAAGGACACGGCATGTTTTATGTTTTATGTTGTGTGCTTCGTGCGACGCGTTTGCAATGGATTTCCGCCTATACCGGAATGACGCGCGGGATAAGCAGCACCCAACGTGGCAATACCTCCAAGCCGTCATGAACATCACTCAACCGTGCACTGCGCACCGTAAACGTCGCGTGCATGAAAAGTTGTTCAAGCATTCATACCGCGCGCGACAGTGGATTTTTTGCCTGCACATCCGCGACGGTTCGTCTCACCGTCTTCACTTTGCCACATCGTTAGCTGTACGGAAGTTTGATCCCTCGCGCCCTAACCTCAAGCATAAGCACGGCAATCATCGGCGAATCGTCGCCTTGCAGACTTTTTATGAGATCGATTGGATGACTATTCCCAAACCCGTACACAGGACTTCCCACCTACACCGCCACCAGCAACGCGAAGCCGGCACGTACCGGCGCAGATCCGAATTACCTGCCACCGAAGCACGCACCGATCACAACGGCGGCCGCGTGCTGTTCGTCACCACCGAGATGACGGATTTTGTGAAGGCCGGCGGCCTCGGCGACGTTTCCGCCGCCCTGCCCCGCGCCGTGGCTAGGCATCACGATGTGCGTGTGCTGATACCGGGCTATCCGAACGTGCTTGCTGTGGTCGGCAAATCCATGCGCATGGTCGGCAAGACCCGCGGCTACCACAAGCTGCCGGCTTGCCAGATCGCCGAGGCGACGTTGAGCGACGGGCTGGGCGTGCTCGTGCTGTGCAACGCGGATTTGTATGAGCGTGAAGGTTCTCCCTATGCCGACGCGAGCGGTCATGGATGGGCGGACAACGATATTCGCTTCGCCACGCTTTCCTATGCCGCCGCCGAGATCGCGCTGAAGCACGCGCATATGAGCTGGCAGCCGGATCTGCTGCATCTGAACGACTGGCCGTGCGCGCTGGCCACCCATTATCTGGATGGCGAAAGCGAGGCCGTGCCGACCGTTTTGACCATTCACAACCTGGCCTATCAGGGTGTGTTTCCCGCATCCGCCGCAGCGCACATCGGCTTGTCGGCACGCCGCCGCATCGACCACGATCGCCACGGGCGCATCTCGTTTCTGCATGAAGGCATCGCGAAGGCCACTTATCTCTCCACCGTCAGCGAGTGCTACGCCAAGCAGATCACCGAGCCACCCTGCGGTTGCGGGCTGGATGTGTTGCTGCGCAAACGCGCGTCGGAAGGCCGACTGACCGGCATCGTCAACGGCATCGACCACAGTTGGGATCCGCAACATGATCCGGCGCTGCGCATACCCTTCGCCATCGGCGAGTGGGACAAGCGGCACGAGAATACGCAACAGTTGCGCGACGAGCTTGGCCTGCGGCAGCAGGACGGCCCGCTGTTCGCGGTGATCTCGCGCATGGTGCAGCAAAAAGGCGTGGACCTGATCTACGAGGCGGCACCGCAAATCATTGCCGCCGGCGGCCAGCTCGCGCTGATCGGCCGTGGCGACCCGGCCATCGAACACAGCATCGCGCGCTTGCCACGCCGTTTTCCAGGCCGCGTCGTGGCGCATATCGGTTTTGAGGAAGGACTGGCGCGGCGCATGTTCGCCGGCGCGGATTTCCTGCTGATGCCGTCGCGTTACGAGCCTTGCGGCCTGAGCCAGATGTACGCGCAGGCATACGGCTGCCTGCCTGTTGCGCATGCAACGGGCGGCCTCATCGATACCATCGAAGATGGCATCACCGGTTTGTTGTTTCGCGATGCCACCGTGTCGGAACTTCGCCGTTGCCTGCAGCGTGCGTTCCGTGTCTTCGCTGAGCCGCTGCTGCTCAACGCCATGCGCGGCGCCGCCATGCTCGAAAAACACGGCTGGGATGTTCCGGGCCGGCAATACGCGACGCTGTACAGCCGCATCTTGCTCAAACGCCCGTCCGACCCCTCCGCGCAATCCGCACCACCTGTGCGGGAAAAGGATGTGTATGCCCATCTTTAATCAAGCAAGCACAACGATCAGCGCTTTGGCAGAACTCTCCTTTCCGGCTGCGTTCGAGTCGATGATGCACCGATGCCAGGCGGACTCTCCGAAGGCCACAGCGTGAGGGCCGAGACCGGTATGGCCGTGGCGCCGGCGACAAGCGTTGCCGCATGCATTCCCACCGAGGTGCTGCACGCCTTGGATGAAGGACGTTGCGGCACACCGTTCGAATGGCTCGGTCCGCACCGGCATGGCGATGATTGGTACGTCGCCACGGTGGCGCACGGCGCTGCCGCGGTGGAACTCGTGCTGCTACGCGATGGCGAAACCTGGCCGGCGCAGCGTTTCGCCGAAGGTGTATTCATCGCCACGCTTCCGCACAAACCGGAAAACTATCGGCTACGCATCCAGCGGCCGGCCGGCAAGGAAGTGATCGGCGATCCCTACGCTTTCGCTCCCTTGCTGACCGAAGGCACGCTGCGCGCGTTCTGTACCGGCGAATTGCGCCATCCGGGCGACCTTCTCGGGGCACACGTCGTGCACATCAACGATGTGAGCGGCGTGCATTTCTCAGTGTGGGCACCCAATGCGCAGCGTGTGTCGGTGGTGGGCGACTTCAATCAATGGGATGGCCGCCGCCATGTGATGCGCCGGCACGATCACGAAGGACTGTGGGAGATTTTCATTCCCGGCGTGAAAGCCGGCGCGCTCTACAAGTTCGAACTGCTCGACCACAACCAGCACCTGCTGCCTCTGAAAGCCGATCCGTTTGCGCGGCAGACCGAGCTGCCGCCCGCCACGGCTTCCATGGTGGCCGCGCCCTTGTCGATCACCTGGCACGATGCCTCATGGATGGCGCATCGCGCCTCGGTGGATCACGAGCGCACGCCGATCTCCATCTACGAAGTACACGCCACCTCATGGCAATGGGACAAATCAGGCCAGCCGCTTGACTGGCACGCCCTTGCGACGCAGTTGATTCCCTACGTGCAGGCGCAGGGCTTTACGCATATCGAACTGATGCCGGTTACCGAATATCCGTTCGGTGGCTCGTGGGGCTACCAACCCATCGCCATGTATGCGCCCACGGCGCGCCTGGGTAGCCCGGATGCGTTCGCCCGCTTCGTGGATTCCTGCCACGTCGCCGGTATTGGCGTGATCGTCGACTGGGTGAGCGCGCACTTTCCTTCCGATGAACATGGCTTGCGCGACTTCGACGGCACCAAGCTGTACGAGCATCGCGATCCGCGCGAAGGCGTACACCAGGACTGGGACACGCTGATCTATAACTACGGCCGTCACGAAGTGCACCAGTACCTGCTCGGCAGTGCCTTGCACTGGATGCGCCACTACCACATGGATGGCCTGCGCGTGGATGCCGTGGCCAGCATGCTGTACCGCGACTACAGCCGCCCGGAAGGCGAATGGATCCCCAACAAACATGGTGGGCGCGAGAACCTGGAAGCCATTGCATTCCTGCAGGCACTCAACGAAACCGTCGCGCGCGAACAGAGCGGCGTACTGGTGATTGCAGAAGAATCCACGGCATGGCCCGGCGTCACGCGCCATGTCCATGAAGGCGGCCTGGGGTTCAGCTACAAGTGGAACATGGGCTGGATGCACGACAGCCTGGAGTACATGAAGCGTGATCCGCTGTATCGCCGCTATCACCATCACGATCTTACCTTCAGCCTGGTCTACGCCTGGTCGGAGAAGTTCCTGCTGCCGCTCTCGCACGACGAAGTGGTGCATGGCAAGGGTTCGCTGATCGCACGCATGCCGGGCGATCGCTGGCGCCGGTTTGCCAATCTGCGTGCGTATTTCGGCTTCATGTGGACGCATCCAGGCAAGAAGCTCTTGTTCATGGGCGGCGAATTCGCACAAGACCGCGAATGGCATCACGACCGTCCGCTGGACTGGCATCTGCTGGATGATCCGCTGCATCGCGGTGTGCAGCAGCTGGTGGCCGATCTCAACAGCCTGCTCGTGCATGAGCCAGCCCTGCATCGCTGCGATCACGAGCCGGAAGGCTTCCAATGGGTGATCGGCGACGATACGCATGCCTCGGTCTATGCGTATCTGCGTTTCGGCGGCGAAGGTGTTCCGCCCATTCTGGCGGTGTGCAACTTCACGCCGGAAGTGCGCCGGAATTACCGCATCGGCGTGCCCGAAGGCGGCATGTGGCGCGAGCTGTGCAATACCGATAGCAACCATTACGGCGGCTCGAACGTAGGCAACGGCGGGCTGATTCATGCCGATTCGCAAGGCTGCCGTGGCATGCCGTGTTCGTTGAATCTGGTGTTGCCGCCGCTGGCGACACTGATTTTGCGGCCGGAGAGGAGCTGAGGTGCAGTTCAACCCCGTCACCCGTAAATCGCCCGCCACCGCCTGCCATGACTGCACCTACGGTGCGCAGACACTCAACGACGGCACCACGCGCTTTCGTGTATGGGCGCCCCGCGCCGAACGTGTCGACCTGGTCATTGACGATCTCAACGTTCCGATGGAACGCGATGCCGAGGGCAACCACTCGCTGTTGATCGAAGTCGATCCGGATACGCGCTATCTCTTCCGCATCGGCGATCGCCAGGTGCCAGACCCTGCATCCCGCGCCCAGCCTGGCGGCGTGCTCGGTGCAAGCATGGTGGTCGACCCGTATGACTACGTCTGGAAGTGCAATGACTGGAACGGCATACCGTGGCATCACGCAGCCATCTGCGAACTGCACGTGGGCGTGATGGGTGGTTTCGATGGTGTGTGCCAGGCGTTGTCCCGCTTGGCGGGCTGCGGCTACACGGCCATCGAGTTGATGCCGATCGCTTCGTTCCAGGGCGATCGCAACTGGGGCTATGACGGTGTGTTGCCGTACGCGCCGGATGCATCCTACGGCACAATCGCCTCGCTCAAGGCGATGATCGATGAAGCGCATCGGCTGGGCGTGGCCGTGATCCTCGACGTGGTCTACAACCATTTCGGCCCGGTCGGCAACGAGCTGCCGAGCTACGCGCCGGAATTCTTCCGCGACGACGTGCACACGCCATGGGGTGCAGCCATCGATTTCCGCCAGCCGCAAGTGGCGCGCTACTTCATCGACAACGCGCTGATGTGGATCAACGAATACCGCTTCGATGGCCTGCGCCTGGATGCCGTGCACGCCATCCAGCCCCAAACCTTTCTGGAAGAACTGGGCGCCGCCGTCCGTCGCGCCTGCTTGCCGCACGGACGGGAGGTGTGGCTGATTCTGGAAAACGAACACAATGCCGCAAGCTTGTTGCGCGGCGACTACAACGCACAGTGGAACGACGACGCGCACAACGCGCTGCATGTGCTGCTCACCGGCGAGCACGAAGGTTATTACGCCGACTTCGCCAAGCATCCCACCCATGATTTGGCCAAGGTCTTGTCGGAAGGCTTCGTGTTCCAGGGCCAGCTCGATCGCCGTGGCATCGCGCGCGGCGAACCCAGCCAGGATCTGCCGCCCACCTCGTTCGCGCTGTTCTTGCAGAACCATGACCAGATCGGCAACCGCCCGCTGGGCGAACGGCTGACTTGCCTGGCGAATGACGCGGATCTGCGCGCGGCCATGGTGCTGGTGGCGCTCAGCCCGATGATCCCGCTGTTTTTCATGGGCGAGGAATGGGGTTGCCGCACGCCGTTCTATTACTTCACCGATTACGAAGGTGAACTCGCGCAGAAAGTGCGCGAAGGCCGGCGCGAGGAGTTCGCGCATTTCTCAGGCTTCACCGATCCGGAACGGTGCGAACGCATTCCCGACCCCAATGCACTCGACACCTACGCCGCGTCCATACCGCGCGTGGAAGACAGCATGCTGGCACTGGCGTGGAAGCGCTGGTTCGCCGGCCTCCTGCAATTGCGCAAGCGCTATCTGGCCGATCGCCTGGCCGCGCGTTGCGCGCTCGGTTGCGACGTGCTGGGTGAAAAAGCGCTCTATGCGCGCTGGCGGCTGAGCGACGGCCACCATTGGGAAATCGCCTTGAATCTGTCGAATCGCGATGTCTCGCTGCCGCGCGACTCGGCTACCAAGGTGTTGTGGATCGAGCCACAGGGCGCGATGGATGCGCTCGACCACGGCACACTCGCCGCGCATAGCGCGGTCGTCATGGTGAGGGAGCTTGAAGGTGAGCGATTCATCGCTTGAAACCCTGGCGCATGCCGCCGGCATCGGCACTCGTTGGACGGATGCCTACGGGCAGGCTCGATCCCTGTCGAACGACACCCTGCATGGCCTGCTCGATGCGATGCAATGGCCTTCCCACGATGCGGCAAGCCGTGAAACGAGCCGAAAGTTGATCGAGGAACGCGCCAACAGCGTACCTGCACTTATCACCGCCGACGTGGATGAGGTGTTCGACTTGCCGCAAGCGGTACGCCATGCGGCCTCCATCACCGCTTGCGACGAAGCGGGCGAGGAGCACGCGCTGGTGATGCTTGGCGATGGCAAATGCCGCGCGCCCGCACGCCATGGCTATTACCAGCTCGGCATCGGACCGAATCAGCTGGTGTTGGCGGTAGCGCCGCGGCGTTGCTTCGGCATCGGCGATGCATTGGGCATGCAAAAACATCGAGCCTGGGGTCTTGGCGCGCAGGTTTATTCGTTGCGTCATTCCGCCGACGGCGGTGTGGGCGACAGCCTTGCCGTGGCGCAACTGGCCGACACCATCGGCCATGCCGGTGGCGATGCGTTGGCGCTCAGTCCCGTGCATGCGATGAGTCCCATCCGCACACACAGCAGCCCGTATTCGCCATCGCATCGCGGCTTTCTCAACTGGCTACATGCCGACGCCACGCAGGTGCTGGGTGCATCGGCCCTGCAAGATGCCATCCGGCAAAGCGATATCGCATCGATGTGGCAACAGGCGCAACAAAACACACGGGTCGACTGGCCACAAGCATACGCCTTGCGTCGGCATGTCTTTGGCTTGCTGCATAGGCAGCTCCCTCGCGCGCCACAGAGCCTGCGCGATGATCTGGCACGTTTCACGGCACAAGGTGGCGATATGCTGCGCCAGCACGCGCTGCTCGCAGCACGGCAAGCCGAGGCGGCATCGCGAAGTGAATCCACCGCATGGAAGCAATGGAAAGAGGATTGGCGCGATGAAGCCGTTACGCGCCACTTTGCGCAAACGCATGCAGCTGGCGTGGATTTCGAGATCTTTTTGCAATGGCTTGCTGCGCGCAGCTGGGACAAGACCTGTGCGCTGGCATACACCGCCGGGCAGCGCATCGGCTTGATCTGGGATCTTGCCGTCGGTTTCGAAGCCGGCGGCAGTGAAGCATGGGCATGGCGCGAACACGTGCTGGACGGGCTGGAACTGGGCGCGCCGCCCGATGCGTTCAATCCCGATGGGCAGCGCTGGGGCGTTACCTCTTATTCGCCATGGGGATTGAAAACCAGCGGCTTCCGCCCCTTCATCGAACTGCTGCGCGCAAACATGGCACGCGGCGGCGGCATCCGCATGGATCACATCATCGGCTTCCAGCATCTATGGGTGTTGCCGGAAGGCGGGTCCGCTACCGAAGGCGGCTATATCCGCCAGCCGCTGCAGGATCTGCTGCGCATGACGGCACTGGAATCCTGGCGGCACCGCTGCATCGTGATCGGCGAAGATCTGGGCACGGTGCCCGAAGGTTTGCGCGATGTGCTCGCGGCCCGCGGGGTGTTGGGCATGGATGTGCTGTTGTTCACGCGTGACGAAAATGGGGATTTCCTGTCGCCGAAGTCATGGCGCAAGAATGCGGTGGCGATGACGACGACACATGATTTGCCGCCGCTGGCAGGGTGGCGGGAAGGTGTGGACATTACGGAGCTTGCGAAGGTGCATCGGTGGGGCGGCGATGAACTTCGTCAACGCATGCAGATGCGTGAACAAGATATCGCACGCTTGGATGTTGCCATGGGAGGGGCGTGGCATACGCGCTATGTCGACTATCTCGCCCAAACACCGTCGCCCTTGCTGCTCATTCCCCTCGAAGACGCCCTCGCCCGCAAGGAACAACCCAATCTCCCCGGCACTATCGACAGCCATCCCAACTGGCAGCACCGTTTGCCGGAAAACGCCGTCGAAACACTGCAACCCGTGTTGCTATCCATCGACAACAGCCTGAAGCAGGCAATGCCCGCATGAACGAGTTGCTCGCCACGATCCGCCTGCAGCTCAACCACGAGTTCGATTTTCTCGCCGCGGCCGAGCATGTGCCTTATTTCGCCGCGCTTGGCCTCAGCCACGTGTATCTCTCACCCATCGCGATGTCGCGGCCCGGCTCCATGCACGGCTACGATGTGATCAATCCGATGATCGTGAACCCGGAACTGGGCGGCGAACCGGCGCTCGCCAGGTTTATCCAGACCCTGCACACCCATGGCATGAGCGCGATTCTGGATATCGTGCCCAACCACATGGCGGCCGATGTCGCCAATCCGTGGTGGAACGATGTGTTGGCGATGGGGCGTGCCAGCCGCTATGCGCATTACTTCGACATCGACTGGCACGCACCGCATACGAGCGGCAAATTATGGTTGCCCATCCTTGCCGTGCCCTTGGAGCAGACGCTGGCACGCGGCGATCTGCAGGTGGAGCGGCACGTGGGCGGCACGACAATTGCGCTCAGCGTACCAGGCACCAAGCTGCCGATTTCCGAGCAGAGCCTGCGGCTGCTGTTCGATTTGGCCGATCAGGGATTGCCGCGCTTCAAAAACGCCAGCGACGCCATCGATGCTGTGCGGCTGGCCATGCAGGACAAGAGCCTGTATGCGCATATCGATCATGCCATCGCCCAGCTGCATGCCGACAAGGCGTTGATGCGCCGTTTCCTCGACTTGCAGCATTACCGGCTCGCATGGTGGCGCAGCGCTAGCCAGGTGATCAATTACCGGCGTTTTTTCGACATCGATTCGCTGGTGGCACTGGCTACGGAACGCGACGACGTGTTCGACGCCGTGCACGCCCTGCCCTTGCGCCTGATCCGCGAAGGCATGATCGACGGCCTGCGCATCGACCATGTCGACGGGCTGACCCAGCCGCGCGATTACCTGCGCAAATTGCGCTTGCGAGTGGATCGCGCCGCGCGTATCGATCCGCGCCAGCCAGCGCGCCGCATCACGTTGCATGTGGAGAAAATCCTGGCGCACGACGAAACGCTGCGCGACGAATGGCCGGTCGACGGCACCACCGGCTACGATTTCATGAACCAGGTAAGCGCATTGCTGCACGACAACCACGGCCGTGCGGAACTTGCCCCGGCGTGGGAAGCGCTGACGGGACGCTCACAGCACTTCGGCAACGAAGAACGCAGGGCCCGCCGCGATATGTTGGACGCCCCGCTTGCCACCGACCTCGCCCGCTGCGCACGTGCGCTCAGCCGTTTTGTGGCGGATACGCCCGAGTCCGGCGATGTCACGCCCTGGGCCCTGCAATGTGTCGTGAGCGAAGTGCTGGAACAGATGCCCGTGTACCGCACCTACCTGGGCACCGGCACCGCCAGCGATGAAGACCGCCATACCTTGGAGCACGTGTTCGAGCGCGCAACGAAAGATGGCGCCCCCGATCTCACCGCACACCGCGCGTACTTGCGGCAATATCTGCTGGAAACCAAGGCGCGCTGGTTGAACACGCTTTCCGAGCGGCGCCATCTGCAGATGGCGCGGCGCCTGTTCGAGCAACTGTCCGCAACCTTGAATGCGAAGGCAGTGGAGGACACGGCGTTCTATCGTTATGGCGTGCTGCTATCACGCAACGAGGTCGGCAGCGATCCGCGCATCATGGCGATCGATCCGTACCGCTTCCACGTCCTCATGCAGCAGCGCGCCCATGCGTGGCCCCGCTCGCTGCTTGCTACCGCCACGCACGATCACAAGCGCGGCGAAGACGTGCGCGCCAGACTCGCCGTGCTCAGCGAACGCGCACGCTGGTTCGCCGACCAGGCGAGCCGCTGGATGACGGAACTGGAAGGTCCCAACCGCCCTTCCCATGGCGCACTATGGATGTTGCTGCAAACCCTGCTGGGCGCATGGCCGTTGGATCTGCAACCCAACGACGAAAACGGATTGAAGGCCTTCGCAGAGCGCGTCGAGGCATGGTTTCTGAAAGCCGAGCGCGAAGCCAAGCTGGATACCCGATGGACCACGCTCAACCCCATCTACGAAGAAGCCTGCAAGGCGACGGTGCGGGATATTCTTGTTTCGCCACGTTACGCGCACCTGCGTGACAGCATTCACGCTGCCGCGCACAGCCTTGATGCACCAGGCGCGCTGAATGGTCTCGCCGCGGTTGCATTGCGGCTGACCGTGCCTGGCGTTCCCGATCTGTACCAGGGCACCGAGTATTGGGACCAGTCGCTGGTGGATCCGGACAATCGTCGCCACGTCGATTACGATTCGCGCAAAACCAGTCTCGACGGCAATCTGCTGCCTGATCCATTGCTGGCAGAATATCGCAATGGCTTGATCAAACAGCAGTTGATTCATCGCCTGTTGCGCGCCCGCCACCGCTGGCCGGAATTGTTCCTGCGCGGCGGCTATGAGCCGCTGCAAGTGACCGGCTGGCGACGCGACCACATCGTCGCGTTTCTTCGTCGCCATGAAAACCATCGCTTGCTAGTGGCCGTGCCGAGGCTATGCGCCGAAAACATGGTGAATGACGATCGCCCCATGGTAGACAAGGATTTCTGGAGCGATACCGCCGTGATCTGTCCCGCCGATGACGGCGCCTGCACCTTCACTGATTTATTTACGCATCGAACACACCAGGACGGCTCCCAGGGGTTGTCCGTACCTATGCTGTTTTCCGAATGGCCTGTTGCCGTGCTGCTCTCTTGAGTCACATTCATGAAAACCCGACGCTCGCTCGCCGAACGGCATGCTCGCATCAGCGAGATCGCTCACAGCATCTGGGAATCGGAAGGACGCCCCGTGGGCCAGGAAACCCGCCATTGGCTGATGGCCGAGAAGCTGGTGCTGGCGGAGGAACGCCATGCATCGCAGCGAGGAGATGAAAAGAAAAAGGAGAAAAAATGAGCGTGAGAAGGCTGCGACGAAACGCACAGGCTGGTCATAGACCATCAAGCAGATGGACGTCATGAGCAAATCCGCGCCTCCACGCCGCATCACGGGGACGACATCCCACAGCAATAGCCTGCGCGAAGGATTGCCTTTTCCGCTTGGCGCCACGTGGGATGGGCTCGGCGTGAACTTTGCGCTGTTCTCCGCGCACGCCACCAAGGTGGAGCTGTGCCTGTTCGACGACGAAGGCAATGAAACCGAGCGCGTTACGCTGCCCGAATACACCGACGAAATCTGGCATGGCTATCTGCCGGATGCGCGTCCGGGACAGCTTTATGGCTATCGCGTGCATGGCCCTTACGAACCCGAAGCCGGCCACCGCTTCAATCCGAACAAGCTGCTGCTCGATCCGTACGCCAAGCAGATCATCGGCGAACTGACCTGGCACGATGCGTTGTTCGGCTACACCATCGGCCATCCCGACGGCGATCTCAGTTTCGACGGACGCGACAGTGCACCTTACATGCCCAAGTCGCGCGTGATCGATCCGGCCTTTACCTGGGGCAACCACTACTGGCCCGGCGTGCCATGGGATCGCGCGATCATCTATGAAGCGCACCTGCGCGGCTACACCATGCTGCACCCGCAAGTACCGGAGCCGCTGCGCGGCACGTTCGCCGGCTTCGCGCATCAACCGGTGGTCGATTACATTCGCTCGCTCGGCGTGACCTCGGTGGAGCTGATGCCGATACATGCCTTCATCGACGACAAGCATTTGCTTGAAGTAGGCCTGCGCAATTACTGGGGCTACAACACCATCGGTTTCTTCGCGCCGCATCCGCGTTACATGGCCACCTCTGCCATAGCGGAGTTCAAGGAAATGGTGGCGCATCTGCACGATGCCGGGCTGGAGGTGATCCTTGACGTGGTTTACAACCACACTGCCGAAGGCAATCACCTGGGTCCCACGCTATCGCTGCGCGGCATCGACAATGCCACCTATTACCGCCTTGCCGACGAACGCCGCTACTACATCAACGACACCGGCACCGGCAACACGCTCAATCTCAGCCATCCGCGCGTACTGCAAATGGTGATGGACTCCTTGCGCTACTGGGCCACCGACATGCGCGTGGATGGTTTCCGCTTCGATCTGGCCACCATTCTCGGCCGCGAATCGCATGGCTTCGACCAGGGTGGCGGCTTTCTCGACGCCTGCCGGCAAGATCCCATCCTGGGCCGCGTCAAACTCATCGCCGAGCCCTGGGATATTGGCCCCGGCGGTTACCAGGCTGGCAAGTTCCTGCCTGGCTGGGCCGAATGGAACGACCGATTCCGTGACGCCACACGCGCGTTCTGGCGCGGTGACGAAGGATGGCTGCCCGATTTCGCCACACGTCTCACCGGCTCGGCCGATCTGTTCGACCAGCGTGGACGCCGGCCCAACGCGTCGATCAACTTCGTCACCGCACACGATGGCTTCACGCTCAACGACCTGGTCAGCTACAACACCAAGCACAACGAAGCCAATCGTGAAAACAACCGCGATGGCACCGACAACAACCTGAGCTGGAACCACGGCGAAGAAGGTTATACCGACAACCCTGATATTCGCGCCCTGCGTCAACGCCAGATGCGCAACATGCTTGCAACCCTGCTGCTTTCGCAGGGTACCCCGATGCTCCTGGCAGGTGACGAATTCGCGCGTACCCAAGGCGGCAACAACAATGCCTATTGCCAGGACAACAACGTCACGTGGCTCGACTGGCCCGCAGCTGGCGAGCAACGTGCGCTTACCGATTTCGTGCGTCGGCTCACCCGCTTGCGCCGCGACTATCCCCTGCTGCGGCGCAGCCGCTTTCTACAAGGTCTGGTCGATGAGGAATTCGGCATTCGCGACGTCACGTGGCTGACGCAGCATGGACGTGAATTCACCGAAGCACAGTGGCACAACCCCGACGAGCGTTGCCTGGCCATGTTGCTCGACGGACGCGCCAAGCCCACGGGCATCAAGCGGCCGGGCGCCGACACCACGCTGTTGCTATTGATCAACGGTCACTTCGAAGATGTGGATTTCGTGCTGCCCAACGATGCCGGCAAGCAGGAATGGCGCTTGTTGATCAACACGGCGGGCGATCCGCCGGTCATCCATGCAGAGCATGCAACCGTGCCAGCAAGGTCACTGGCCTTGTATCGGGCTAGAGCAGCAAAGACGCGATAAAGGCCGGCATACAGATCACCGCCGCGTTGCTCCCTTAGGCGCTTTCATCCTATCGATCCATCATTCGATCAGTCATGTGATGGGAGTGCCGATGTGCCATCGCTCTCATGGTGCTTTCACATCGAGACGACAGACTCGCGACAGCGACGTAAAGATATATACATAGCCATATTCCGCAATATGTATAAATCTCATTATTTTATCGCACGCGAATGCAAAGGGTTCACAACCCCATCACAGTATTCCGATCATCTTAAACGGACCCAACGGTGAGGGGCTTGTGGCAGCAAGGATGTTGCCGTTGTCATGGCGTAGTTTCTACGGCAAGGCAGGAGCAAGACCGTTGCGCTTGGAAGCTGACGCGTTGACACGGTGTGTTTATTACACCAACCGGACGTCATGTGTGGTTGAAGGGCAGGAATAAATCGGCTGCCGGTCATGTATGAGCATGGTGTCATTCGCTGACGCAAAGCATAGGCGCAGTGTCTGGTGAAACGGCTGACGCTGCATTACCCATTCAGCGTCACGTGTCTAAAGCCAAATCATGGAAACTGCCTCGCACCGCGCGCTGTCTCGTCTTGCCCAAACCGATCTCACGCTTCTTATTCTGGATATTCACGGCCATATCATTGCCTGCCATCATGGGCATCTGCTGTTTGGTGAGCAGCAGACGCGTGAACTGCTAGGCAAGCACTACACCAGCATCTATCCGGCCCCAGACAGCGCCAACGTACTGGATCTGGCACTCAAAGCGGATCTTTCCGGCGAACAGGCCCGGTTTGAATCCTGGATGCTCGGCAAACACAACCGCCGCATTCGTCTGGAAATATCCGTGCATGTACTGAAGAAGCATGATGAGCATGCACATGGCTACGCCATGATTTTGCGCGACATGCACTTGAATCGGCTCACCCACGATCGCCTGCGCGAATCCGAGCGCCGCCTTCGCCTGTTCATGCAGGGCGCGCCCGAGCACGCGATCTGCATGCTGGATCCGCATGGCAGCGTGATCGACTGGAATCTAGGCATGCGGCGCATCACGGGTTTTTCGGCTGAGGGTATCGTGGGTCACCCGTTCTCGGCCTTCTTCCCGGAAGCAGCGCTTTCCACGCAATTACTGCGATCGGCAGCTTCCGGCAGTCACATCAAGGCCGAGTGCGAACTGATGCATGCAAGCGGCTTGCGTTTTCCAGCGGAAGTGGAGATGCAGCCGGTTCATGAAGGCGATGGCTCCCTGATCGGATTCGCAGTACTCATCCACGACTGCACCCAGCAGAAACTCATGGAGCACCGTCTTCAAGAAGCCCGCAGCCAGCTCGTACACGCCCAGAAAATAGAGGCCATCGGCCGCCTTACCGGTGGTATCACGCACGATTTCAACAATGCCTTGCAAGGCATCATCAGCTCGCTGGAGCTGGGATCGCTCAGCCTTGACCAGGGTGGCATCGTACAGGCCAGGCACCACATGATGGCGTCCCTGCATACCGCCATGCACGCTGGCCGGCTTACCCAGCGGCTGCTCTCGTTGTTACGCCGGCACAACTCGCCCAGCCATCTCATCAGCGTCAGTAAAGTGCTGCAATCGATGCGCGAGCTGCTCGGCCGCACCCTGGGTGACGACATCACACTTGACGTTTCGCATTCGGATGAGCTCCCTCTGCTGGTGTGTGACAGCGATCAATTGGAAAGCGCCCTGGTCAATCTCGCCGTCAACTCGCGGGATGCGATGGGCGGCCACGGGCATATGCGCATAACCTGCCGCCCATGCACGCAGGACGACAGTGACGTTCGCGTAGCGTTTGGCCCCGCCCATAGCACGTATATCGAGATCGCCGTGGCCGACGATGGTCCAGGCATGAGCGAAGACGTCCTTCAACGTGCTTTCGAGCCCTTCTTCACCACGAAACCGGAAGGATATGGCACGGGTCTCGGCCTTTCGATGGTTTACGATTTCGTTGCGCAATACAACGGCGCGGTGGATATCCGAAGCAGTCCCGGCGCTGGCACCTGCGTCTTGCTCTACTTGCCTTGCGATAGCGCGGCAAGCACGGAAACCATGCCGCTGAAAAACGCCAGCCCGGCCCCTGATCTGCATGGCTTTCACATTCTGGTAGCGGAAGACAACGAAACCATTCGCCACTCCATCGCGACACGCTTGCGCCAGCTAGGCAACGAAGTCGTGGAGGCAGCCTCCGGCCATGAGGCACTGTCACTGCTTGCCGGTGGCGCCTCGTGGGATCTTCTTCTGTCGGACATCGATCTGCCGGCCATCGATGGCCATGAGTTGTGCTGCCAGGCACGAAAACAGTTGCCCGAGCTCCGCGTGATATTGATGACCGGTTATGCAGATTCGGAATGGCTGGAAGACAACGCCCTGGGCGATGCAACGGAAGCCTTGATCAAGCCGTTCGACATGGGAGACCTTCTGACGAAGGCGCAATCGCTGCTGCAGCCGGCGGACTGAACCATACCAGTGCCATCCCTCCTCCATAGGGTTTGTGAAATCGGGGTGCTTAAAAAATGGAACGATTGCGTTGCCATTCCCGTAAATGAAAGAGTCAGGTGTCTTGCTCCTAAAGTAACGCGACTGGCTTGTCGCTCGCCGTCGAGGCGCCGATTCCTTCACGAACTTCTCCGAGTTCTTCACAAAACATCCTGCGGCAAGGATGAGTTGGAACGCGCAAAACGCTGCACATGCCAGCAAATCGATAACGCTATAAAACGCTGCATTTTTGCTGCAAAACACGAAAAAACATGACCGATATTTGACACCCACCGAGATCGAACGACGACACGACCATCACGCTTATCGTCATTCATGAATGTGCATGAATCCAATACATTCCATGTCGCATTACACACACAACGCACACGTGGCCATAGCGACAATCACGCCGACGAATCGAAGTGAGCACGTCCTTTTATGTATTCAAGCACGCCTATTTTGTTATGGAAACGGGAAACGCCATCAATCCATGACGCTCTATCCAGCGACTGGCTCTCATCGCCATCTCGCTCCGCAAAAATCGCAAAAATCATTCGCCCTGAAGAGTTCACCTCAACGTTGCATCCATCCATAAACTCATAAGTCACCGCGCTTCAACTGGCTCATCGCGAAGAATTCAAGGGGCTTCGCGCCACATTTGGAAATAATCTGTAGTTGGGAGAACCGATGAGTTACCGCGCGCTTATTTCATGCGTCATCGCCATGCTTTCTTCTGCAGTCGCCTTGATCTTCCTCTACCACCGCGCCGAATCGATCGGATTGGTAGACAAACCGAGCGACCGGAAGAAACACGTGGGCAACATTCCCCTTATAGGCGGTCTCTCCGCACTGTTCGGCGTCATCGCCGGCATGTGTTTCGAAGGTGAGTCCCTGTTATTTACCAACGCGCTGCTTGGCACTGGCGCTGTACTTGCGCTGACCGGTGCACTGGACGACCGTTTCGACCTGAGTGTGCGCAGCCGCTTACTGGTGCAGGCGGCGGCCGTCATCACGATGGTGTATTGCACGCACACCTATATACACACGCTTGGCCATCTGTTTGGCTACAACCTGGAACTCGGTGAGTTCGGCATTCCGCTGACATTGCTCGCCGTGATAGGCCTGCTCAACGCTTTCAACATGATGGATGGCATCGATGGCTTGGCCGGTATGTTGACGCTGGTCAGCATTGGCGCCATCAGCGTATTCCAGGGCGTTTCGCAATGGCACAGCATCATCCTGTTGCTGTTGCTTGCAGCGGCGTTGCTGCCCGACCTGGCCGCCAATCTTGACCTGATCGGACGCAAGGTATTTCTGGGTGACGCCGGCAGCATGATGATCGGCTATTTCCTGGCGTGGACGCTCATCCAGCTCAGCCAGCAGCCGCAGCCGCACCTGTCGACCGTCGACGTGCTGTGGTGCGTCGCGCTGCCGGTGCTTGACACCTTGCAAGTCATGCTCCGGCGCATGCGCGAGGGCAAATCGCCCTTCAAGCCCGACCGCGGCCACATCCACCACGTCATGATGAATGCCGGTTTCAGTGCACACACCACGCTGGTGCTGCTGGTGGGATTGGCGATGGCGCTGGTGTACGTGGGTACGCTGACGCGCCATCTCACACCAGGCAGCAATCTGCTGGCCTTTACTTCCGTCGCGGCAATCTATGTTGTCTTGCTGGGCAGGATCTACCGTGTACAGCAGGCCAGCAAGGCCATGGTCGCCACCGCTGCCGCGCGGACGATCGGTACACAAAGGCTGTCGCTCGCCACGCCGCTCCAGCCCACCACCGTGGGGCCTTATCAGGAGCATGAAAACGAAACCCATCAGGAAAACGTGGACTCGTCGGAGCAGCAGCAGGCTTGAAGCCATGGTCGCAACCACCACCCGCACCGCCATCATCGATGGGAAAACATGCAACTGGTTACCACGGATCGAGCAGGCACGACACTCAGAACTTCGCAGCTATCAGCCGTCGAGGTGGCAGGCTTTGATGGCATCGGGGACAGCTCAGTCATTCCCGATGCCGCTCCGGTAAGCGCGATCATTCCTTGCTATCGCTGTGCACACACCATTGGCCAGGCGGTAGCTTCGATCGCGGCGCAGGTAACACGCCCTGCCGAAGTATTGCTGGTCGACGATGGCAGCGGCGACGGCACGCTGCAGCAACTGGAGGAGATTGCGCGGAGCTACCCTTGCGGCTGGATCAAGGTGATCGCGCTGTCGCGCAATGCCGGCCCGTCTGCCGCACGCAATCACGGCTGGGACCGTGCCCGGCAACGATGGATCGCATTTCTCGACGCCGACGACACCTGGCATCCGGAAAAGCTGAAGCTGCAGATGAACGCGCTGGAGAAAGACCCGGCCATCGCGCTGATTGCGCACGCCATGAACGTGCAGTCTCGTTCCGCGCAAGCACCTGCATTGCGGCATCCCGTGCGGGTGCGGGTGCTCGCACGCCATCTTCTGATGCTGCGCCATCCGTTTCCGACCGCATCGATCGTACTGCGCCGTGACCTGCCCTTCCGCTTTGACGAAACGCGCATGCGCGCAGAAGACTTCATGCTGTGGGCACAGATTCTGTTGTCCGGCTATCGCTGCGCGACGATCAACCAGGTGCTGGCTTCCTACCATAAGCGCCCCTTTGGCGTCGGCGGACTCAGTGGTGATCTGGAAGCGATGTACACGGCCGCCAACGACGTTCGCCGCAGTTTGTACGAGCAGGGTTTGCTGGGCTGGTGGCAATGGCAAGTGCTCGAAGCGATGGCGTCGGTGCGCCACCTGCGGCGGCGCGTACTCACCTCCACCCGCCATCAGCAAGGCGCGCTACCCAACCAGCATGGCGCTTGAGCATTGAAAACCATGACAACCTCTACAGCACCCTACGTCGGATACTCCCGCTCATCCAACATCTCCACCAATGCGCGGCTGATGTTGACCTTGATGCTGCTGGTACCCGTGTTTCTATTTGCCGATGTACTGGTGGGGATCCGCGGCATTGATGTCGGCACCGACACCTATGTTTATGCGATGGTCTTCCACGAATTGGGCAGCAGCGCTTCGGCGGTTACGCGCTTCGAGCCTGGCTTTGAACTGGTCACGTACCTGGTAAGCGCGCTCGGCGTGAGCTTGCAGGTATATCAATGTGTGCTGTTCGGCCTGCTGCTGCTGATGGTGGTGCTGGCATCACGCCGCTATTTCGACTACCTGGGCGGCTCGCACGGCTATATGACTTATCTCTGCGCAGGCTTGATGTTCCTGTTCCTGTCGCCGATGTTCGTGAATGCCTCCATCAATGCCGTCCGACAAGGCCTGGCGTCGCTGCCGGTGTTCGCCGCCCTGTTGTGTTTTCATCAGCGCCAATGGCGCGCCTTCTTTATTTATGGCGCCATCGCCACCAGCTTCCACTATTCGTCGCTGCTTTATCTGGCTTTTGCACCGTTGCTGCTTATCAACCTCAAGTACCTGCGGATCGCAGCCGTGCTTGGCTTCATTGCGTACTGCACCGGCCTCACCATGATCGTGGTGCGCGCGGCCGCTCCCTTTATCTACGATGCCGTCATGGATTACAGCCTTGGCGCCAAATACAAATCGGGCGTACGCCTCGATTTCGCCGCGTTTTCGATCTTCTGGTACGCACTCCCGTTCGTGGTGTCAGGCCTGGTGCGCAAGCCTTTCAGCACGCGCATCAAGGACAGCACGGCCGTCTATCTGGTCATGCTGCTCCCCTTCTTCTTGATTGGCTGGGGCAATTTCTCCAACCGCTTTCTGCTTTCTGCCTATATGGCGATATCACTGATGGTCGCCGCCATCTTCTTTCATAGCCGTCTATCGATGCTTCGCAATCCTATTCTGCTACGCGTCGGACTGATCGTGTCCTGCGCCGTTTTCTATTACTACGTATCCAATCAGGTACTCGTATGAATGCATCGCTGCGAAAATATCCGGACATACCTCCCACGATGGGCCGCGGTATCCAGATCAACACGTCGCCCAACGATGCCGTATGGGACTTCTCGCCACTTGCCGGCCACGCCCGGGATCTTGCATCGATCGATCTGGTGTCGATCGCCGACATTCTCCGCAATGGCTTCGTGTACGAGCCGCACACCATCTATAAAGACGTAAAAATCGCCGCGACCGGTTTCGATCCGTCACACGACATGTTCGACAATCCGCGCTTCCACTACCTTTTCCAACCCGTTTTGGCAGCGGCGCGCCCACCGGTCGATGCGGTTCATGGCGATAAGTTGCTGGAGACTTACCACAGCCTGCTATGCGATGCCGTCACGCGCACTACGGCAGGCATGCGTGCGCCGTGGCTGCTGCAAAGCGGCGGCAAGGACTCCACCTCGATGGCGATTGCGGTGGCCGATGTGCGCCCGGACACCACCTGCATCACGTATCTGGGTGGCAAGGAGGAGAACGAGGTGGCCTCGGCGCGTTTCGTCGCACGCAAGCTGGGTTTGCGCCATGAAGCCCTCGTATGCGATCCGGGCCGCGCCTACGATCGCTACCTGGCCATGCTGCCGCGCATGCCTCTGCTCACGGCGGATTTCGCAACCTTGTCGTACGTGGACCTGGCTACCGAAATCAGTCTCCAACAGGGAGACGGGATGATCGACGCTTTGGGATCGGACCAATACTTTGGCGTCCCGCTGCATCGACAAGACCGCATACTTGCCCTGCTTGCCCGCAGCCTGCACGTACCGCAGCAAGTGTTCCAGTCGCGCCTGGTCAGCCGAAACTTCAAACTCTGCGTCGCCCTCGCCACGTTGGAGATGAATGAGTTCGAACGCTATTTCCCTGGTTCGCGCTTCAGCGATACGGAAGTCGATGCCTTGCTGGGCCAGCCGCTTGCGTCACTGTCTCGCCAGCGGGTGGAAGTCTTCCAGCCTGATCTCGATGCCGCGGGTTCCGCCGAAGCCGTGCGCCGTCTTTCGCTGGTCATCGGCGAATCCGCCCACCTGGCAAAGGGCATGTATTCGGCCACGGCGAAGTCGCTGCGGCTCGCTTATCCGTATGCCGATCCGCAGTTCCGCGACTGGGTTTTCAAGGACGTTCCCGATGAACTGCTGATCGGTCCGGGCGGTGTGAACAAGGTGCTGATGCGCCAGTACATCGACCGCTATTTCCACAACTTGCCGTACGTCAAGGCCAAAGGCTGTTTCCGCTTCGATCTGCGCGGCCTGGCGCAGCAACGCTTCGAACAGATCTACGATGTCGCACAGCAGATGCAGGCGCTTCTGCCCGGCGTGCCGCGTTGGCTGGAAACCCATCGCGATCGCCTGGACAACAAGTTCTTCGCATCCAAGTTCTATCTGCTCGCCATGCTTCTGCCGTGGCTGCAGAGCCGCACGCGGCGCGCATCCGCCGTCGATACACCCCATGGCGCAGAGGCCTTTGCGCCATGAGGCAGCAACATGCCAAGCCTTTGGGCAAAGCCACTTGGGACGCTGGCGGGTTCCGGGCAAACATCCGTCTGCACATCACGTTTCCGGTGACCTCATGACTTCCAGCATCACTTCGCAAAAGCGGCCGCATGCTTCGAGCCGCGCGCGAATCCAGGTCAATGCCTCGCCCTATCAGAGCGCGGTGGATTTCTCACCTCTTGACGAGCTTGAACACGGCAACGCATCGCTGGATCTGGTGTCGATCGCCGATCTGTTGCGAAACAGCTTCGTGTACCCGCCCCACTCTATCTACCGGAATGTGAAAGTCGCCTTTTCAGGATTCGATCCATCGAAAGACCTGCACGATCATCCGAGTTTCCATTTTCCATTCGGCTCCACACGCACCAAGTTGCACGCGCCATCCAATGACGCATATAGTGCATCGCTGACGCAAACGTATCACCGCTTGCTATGCGATGCGGTGAAACGCTCCCTCTCCGACATGCGCGCGCCGTGGCTGCTGCAAAGCGGCGGCAAGGATTCCACCTCGATGGCCATCGCCATCGCCGAAACGCGTCCCGATACCACCTGCCTTACGTATCTCGGCGGCACGGAAGAAAACGAAGTGGAATCGGCACGTTCCATCGCCAAGAAACTGGGCTTGCGGCATGAAGTGCTGATGTGCGATCCCGGCCGTGCCTACGATCGCTATCTGGCCATGCTGCCGCGCATGCCCCTGCTGACTGCCGATTTCGCCACCCTGTCGTATGCCGACCTGGCGACCGAGGTACAGCAGCACGGCGGTGACGGCATGGTCGATGCCCTGGGCTCGGATCACTATTTCGGCTCACCGCTGCACAGCAAGGACCACATGCTGGCGATGCTTTCGCGCAGCCTGCGGCTTCCCTCCAGCGTGTTCCACCTCCCTCTGATCAAGAACAACTTCAAACTCTGCTTTGCGCTTGCCACGCTGCAGATGAACAAGTTCGAGCGCTATTTTCCCGGCTCGCGCTTCAGCGACGCGGAGGTGGATGCCTTGTACGGCTGGAATATTTCGGCCAAATCCCGGCAGCGGATGGAAACGTTTCGCGCCGAGATCGCGGCCGCCGATTCGGCCGACGTCGAACGCATCATTGCTTTCACCATCCTCGAATCACCCGCCATGGGCAAGGGTATGTACGTAGCCAAGGCGATGTCACTGCGGGTGGTCTATCCGTACTGCAATGCGCCGCTGCGCGACTGGATTCTCCATCAGGTACCCGACGATCAGGTGGTTGGCGCGGGCGGCGTGAACAAGGTGCTGATACGCCGGCACATCGCCGAGCACTTCAACGAACTGCCGTACGTGAGGACCAAGGGCTCGTTTCGCTTCGATCTGCGCGGACTGGCGAGACAACGCTTCAACCAGGTCTACGCCTTCGCGCAGCAGACGCGCGCGATCTTGCCCGGCGTACCGCGCTGGCTGGAAACCCATCGGCATCGGCTCGACAACAAGTATTTCGCTTCCAAGTTCTATCTGCTCGCCGTCACGCTGCCGTGGCTGCTCAGCCGGATGCCTCTTCACACGCCCAACCGGGGCCGTGAAGTGTCTACCGAGACAACGCTGACATCATGATGCATAACATCGCTCTCCCACGCACCAGTACTCTACGCCGCGGCCCCCTACGCATTTCGCTGCTGGCATTGCCTCTTATCGCGCTGTACGCATGGAGTCCTTTCGGCTACGCCAAGACACAGCAGAACACCGGCAGCACCGTGATCAGTGTTCGCGACAAAGGCGCCAAGGGCGATGGCGTCCACGACGATACCGCCGCCTTCCAGTCAGCCATCGACAACCTGCCATCCAGCGGTGGCACCGTCACCGTGCCATCAGGCAACTATGTGATCGATGCGATGCGCGCGATAAACCTGCGTTCCAACATGGTGTTCCAGATGGCCCCGGATGCCACGCTCACTGCCATCGCCAACAGCTCACCGCGCTCGCACGTCATCAAGGTGTGGAACGTCAGCAATGTGACCATCACCGGCGGACGTATCGTCGGGGAACGGGAGGGGCATACGGGCATAGGCGGCGAATGGGGATATGGCATCAATATCGAGTCCTCCCATCACGTTCGTGTCTCCAACATGCACCTCTCCGGTTGCTGGGGCGATGGCATGTGGATCGGCGCTCTCGGCCCCAATGGCCACGCCAAACCCTCGACCGATGTGGTCGTCGACAACATCGTATCCACCGGCAATCGGCGTCAGGGACTTTCCATCGGTCCTGTTGACGGCGTCACCATCACCAACTCCACCTTCAGCAACAGCCATGGCACCAAGCCGGAAGCAGGCATCGACATCGAACCTCAAGAGCAAGGTCCTGCAAGCAACATCACCATCGATCACTGCACCGTCACCGGCAACCACGGCACCGGCATGGAGATTCATGACTACGTCAGCCACGTCACGGTGAAGAACTCCAGTTTCACGGGCAACAACGGCTATGGTTTGCTGACCGTGGACGGCGCCACACAAGTCACCGTCGTCAACAACACGATGACCGACAACGGCCTGGTTGGGCTCGCCATCTTAGGCCGCAGCAACCAGGTTCAGGCCACCAACAATACGTTGGGCAACAACAGCACGCGCTATCCGTTGCAGCAAAATTCCGCACTCGCCAGGTCCAGCAGTTTCATGCAAAGCCGGCAAATGCAGGTGGATACAACCACCCGCGAAATCACCACTTCCGGCAATACGTATTCGCAATAAACCCGTCACGATGCGCATGCGCCGGCACAACGAAACCTGCACGATCCATGCACATCGCAACACGCACTCTTGTTTCACATCTTGCTGACCGTCGGAGTCAAGCGTGCAACCGATACGCGAGACTCTTTTGAAAGTCACAACGTCCTGATGCTGGACAACAAGGCCTGCTTAACACACTAGCAGCACCCATGCAGCATCGACGAGCCGGTCGCGGACAACGCCATCAGGAGCACCGTTGACAATGCATCGAACAAGCCATGCGCAACCCTCGGCATCATCGGCAACCACTGCCGACGGTCGCCGCGAAAACCATGCCGTCCAGGTGGGCGACATAGCGCCGGTGAGCGTGGTGATACCGTGTTACCGCTGTGTGCACACCATCGGACACGCCGTAGCGTCGGTCGCTGCACAGACGGTACGTCCCGCCGAGGTGCTGCTGGTGGAAGATGGCAGCGGCGATGGCACGCTGGAAGAATTGCATCGCGTCGCCGGCATCTATCCGCCCGGTTGGGTGAAAGTGATGGCCATGCCGCGCAACAGTGGGCCATCGGCAGCGCGCAATCGCGGTTGGCAGCATGCCGTTCAACCGTGGGTAGCCTTTCTGGATGCAGACGACAGCTGGCATCCGCAGAAACTCAAACTGCAGATGGAAGCATTGGCCGAGGATACGCAGGCCGTGCTGATCGCTCATGACATGAATGAGCAGACGCGTACCATGCCACCGCCACCGCTGAATTATCCCGTGTCGGCGACGCAGGTAACTGCCTATCGCCTGTTTCTGTTGCGTACTCAATTTCCCACGGCCTCGATCATCTTGCGCCGCGACCTGCCCTTCCGCTTCGACGAAACACGCCGGCTCGCGGAAGATCTTCTTTTGTGGGCGCAGATCCTGCTGTCCGGCCATCGCTGCATACGACTCAATCAGGTACTGGCTTCGTACCACAAGGCACCGTATGGCGCAGGCGGACTCAGCAGAAGTCTGATCGCCATGAACAAGGCGGTCGTGGAAGTACGCAGGGAACTGCACCAGCAGGGGCTGCTCAACTGGTGGCTTTGGCGGCTTGCCGATGCGGTGGGCCTGCTGCGCTACTTGCGCCGCTGGGCGATCACCCTCAGGCGTCGTCGCGATGACGTGATGCTTGCGCAGAGCAACGAAGCATCGTCGTGATCCATGCCGCCATCCCGCACGTCATGCATAGCAAGGCATTCCAGCATTCGATATCCCCCGCACGTTGCAGCTTGCTTCGCCGCGAACAGCTGGCCTTGCCCTATTTCATCCATGACCATCTCACGTAATGAACTAATCACGGATGCACTCCATGAAACTCATCTTCTTCGCCAACACCGACTGGTATCTCTATAACTTCTGCGTTTCCACCGCGGTGCGGTTGCGCAAGGACGGACATGAGGTCGTCATGCTCTCTCCGCCCGGCCCGTTCGGCGACCGTTTCGCTGCGCATGGATTCCGCTGGATACAGCTGTCGATGGACCGCGCCAGCCTCAACCCGCTGCGTGAAGCGGCGACACTCAGCCGACTGGTCGCCATACTGAGGAAAGAGCAGCCGGACCTGCTGCACAACTACACGATGAAGTGCGTCGTCTATGGCGCGTTGACCGCACGCATTGCGCGCGTTCCGGCTGTCGTCAATGCCGTGGCTGGCATGGGCTATGTCTTTACCAGCGATGCACTCAAAGCTCGCATGTTGCGCCCGCTGGTGAAGACGCTGATGCGCATGACCTTGAACGATCATCGCTCGCTTCTCATTCTGCAAAATCCGGACGATGTCATGGCGTTTACCGATGCCGACCTGATATTGCCGGACCGGATTCGACTCATTCGCGGCACCGGGGTCGACACCATGGTTTTCCAGCCCGCCGTACCCCCGCTCCACCGCGATGGCCGCCTGCGCGTGCTGCTTGCAGCCCGCTTGCTGTGGGAAAAAGGTATCCAGGAGTTTGCCGACGCCGCGGCGCTATTGCGCCAGTGGGGGCACGATGTGGAATGCCTGCTCGCCGGCTCGCCGGATCCTGGCAATCCGCACTCCGTACCACAAGAGCAGGTTCGCCAATGGGTCGATCAAGGCCTTATCCGCTGGCTGGGCCACGTCGACGATATGCCCGGCTTGCTCAATACCGTGCATGTGATGGTGCTGCCGAGCTATTACCGCGAGGGCGTACCGAAATCGTTGCTCGAAGGCGCTGCAAGCGGGCTGGCACTGATCACCACCGATCGGCCGGGCTGCCGCGAAGTGGTGAGCAAGGACGGCGTGGATGGTTTGCACGCGGAAGCGCAGAGTGCGCTGTCCCTGGCCAAGTGCATCGCACGGTTGGATGGCGACCGCGGACTGCTCGAACAACTCAGCGTGCGTGCACGGCAGAAAGTACTGAGGGAATTCGACGAACGCGCGGTGATTCAAAAAACCATCGACGTGTACGGAGAACTGACGGCCCCGTATGCGGACGCTTCGGCGTCGCGCAGCACGTCGTGATGTCGATATTTGCGGTACATAAACGACCGGCATGACCAACCCGGTCGTTTATGCGTTTTCCATCGCCGGGCCTGTCACCCCGGCGCGCTGACTGTTGGGGCATAAACCCCGGCACGGGAGTGTATACGTGCGTGTAAGGGCGGAGTTTGCACTCCAACACTCATCCGGCTTCGCGGCAAACGCCACGCTCAAAGTCGAACGTAGCCATAGCTCGCAACCAAGCGGGAATGATGGCCGCGAACGTAAGCGCGCGTTCATCGCAACGCTCGCTTCTCAGGCATCGCAAGACGCTTCGTATACACACGTGACGAAAAAAGCGCTGTTTGCGCACGCATCGTTTACGTCCACACGACAAGCTGGCGGGCCTAATGAATGCTGTCTTCTGGCTTACTACCCTGCGCAACGGGGAACGAAGCGGAATTTCGCGTCACCTGGACATGCTGTTGATCAGTTAATCACATCGTCGCTGCAGGCATCCGGGGCGGCGTTTTTTCTGGCTTCAACCTAGGAATCAACGGATGAAGGTTCTCGTTTGCGGCGGGGCTGGCTACATCGGTTCGCACATGGTGCGATGCTTGCTTGCCCATCATCACGAACCCGTCGTGTACGACAACTTGTCGACCGGGCACCGCGAAGCGGTTGCCGACGTACCGCTGATTGTCGGCGACATTCGCGATTCTGAAACGCTGCGCACGGTCTTTGACCAACATTGCTTCGATGCGGCGATCCATCTTTGCGCGCATTCGCTGGTTGGCGAATCGATGAACAAACCGTATGAGTACTACCAGAACAACGTTTTCGGAACGCTGTGCCTATTGGAAGCGATGCACGAAGCCGATGTCACCAAGCTGGTTTTCTCGTCCACGGCCGCTGTCTTCGGCCACCCGCTCGCCCCGCTTATTGATGAAGAACATGCCGCTCGCCCGATCAATCCCTACGGAGCCAGCAAATGGATGGTGGAACGCATATTGGCTGACGCTGCACCCGCGTACGGCTTACGTTCGGTGTCGCTGCGCTACTTCAATGCCGCCGGCGCCGATCCATCCGGTGAAATCGGCGAATCGCATCACCCGGAGACACATTTGATTCCCAACATCTTGCGCTCAGCCTTGGGAAAAGGCTCGGCGCTGAAGATTTTTGGTGACGATTATCCGACGAAAGACGGTACTTGCGTGCGCGATTACATCCACGTGAATGATTTGGCCGAAGCCCACCTGCGCGCCATCCGCTTCCTGGACCAGCATGACGGTGCGCATTGCTTCAACCTGGGGAGCAGCAGCGGGTTCACCGTGCTGGAGATCATTGAAGCTGCCAGACGTGTCACGGGCATGGATATCAGCTTCGAGCGCGCATCTCGCCGCGCGGGCGATCCGCCGGTGCTTGTGGCATCCAACGTCAAAGCTCGAGTGCAACTGGGCTGGAGGCCAGCCATCACGAATATCGACGACATTGTGAGAAGCGCCTGGCTTTGGCATAGCCAAGCGCGCTATTGACCGCGTTTTAAAGCGGTATACGGCCAGGAAGGTGAAAACAATATCCATAACAGACGCCATCCAATGAAATTTATCTTTTTCGCGAACACTACCTGGTATCTCTACAACTTCCGGCTCGCCACCGCCTTGCGTCTGCTCGCCGACGGGCACGAAGTCGTCATGCTTTCCCCGTCGGGGAAATTCGGCAAGCGCCTCGTTGAACACGGATGCCGCTGGATCCCTTTGAACATGGACCGCGCCAGCCTCAATCCATTGCGCGAAGTGGCCACCCTGTCCCGCCTGGTCGGCGTGTTCCGGCGGGAGCGTCCCGACATCGTGCACGGTTTCACGTTGAAATGCGCGATTTATGGTTCCATCGCCGCCCGCATTGCACGTGTTCCGGGTGTGATCAGCGCGGTATCCGGCATGGGTTACGTCTTCACCAGCGATGCACTCAAGGCGCGCATGCTGCGCCCTCTCGTCAAGGGCCTTCTGCGGCTCACTTTGAACGGTGAACGTTCATTGCTGATACTGCAGAACCATGACGATGCAATGGCATTTTCAAAGGCCGGCCTGATATCACCGGAAAAAATCCGCGTCATCCTCGGCTCGGGTGTCAATACCTTCCGCTTTCATCCCTCCAATCGCACCACCCATCGCCATGAACGCCTGCGAGTACTGCTTGCAGCACGCTTGCTGGAGGAAAAGGGCGTGCGTGAATTCATCGAGGCGGCTGCGATACTTCGCCAGCAGGAACGCAATATCGAATTTCTACTGGCTGGTTCGCCAGATCCTGGCAATCCGCATTCGATCTCCCGCGCCGAACTGCGGCGGTGGACGGAGGCCGGCCTGGTGAACTGCCTGGGGCACGTCCACGATATGCCTGCATTGCTCGGCAGCGTGCACGTGCTGGCCTTGCCCAGCTATTACCGTGAAGGGGTGCCCAAATCATTGATCGAAGGCGCCGCCACCGGCTTGGCGCTGATCACCACCAATCGGCCTGGCTGCCGCGAAGTGGTGACGCAACATGGCGTGGATGGTTTATGGGTCGAACCGCGCAACGCTGAAGATCTTGCGGCGTGCATTGCACAACTGGACGACGATCGTGAATGGCTTTCAGAGCTTGGCGACCGCGCACGCGAACAGGCATTGAAGAAGTTCGACGAGCGTTTTGTGATCCAACAGACACTCGATGTCTATGCCGAATTGCTTCGCCCTGATGGCAGCCCTGTGGAAGAAGCACGGCTGGTACCGTGATGATTTTCCTGCCATCTCTACACTATCTGCACTATTCCATGGCACTGCAAACACGTTTCCCTTACTAACATGTTTCGGCCACGATCGCGTGCTGCATGAGTCCGCCATCTGGCCACGTGGTTGTTGGGGTTGAAGGTTTTTTGCAGGCACGTACTGACGTCCGTACGGCGGATGTCAGCCATGACGGTTGCCAAGGAATTGCCACGGTATCGGCTCATCCGTCGCCACCCTGCCCGGCTGCGCAAGGGATGAATCGTGTCGAGGCGCTTCATCGCTACACTGCCGACCAGGATCATGTATGAATACCCCTAGCAAGGAATATCGCGGTACGCACGCTGCTGCCGCACGTCCCGTTGCACCAAGAAAAATCCAGCTCAATACCTCTCCGAATCTGGGAGAAGTCGATTTCGGTCCATTGGCTAAGCACGAGCGAAACATCGCCGCAATCGACCCGGTATCGGTCGCCGATATTTTGCGCAATGCCTTTGTCTATCCGCCCCACACCATTTATGCGGATGTGAAGATTGCCGCGACCGGCTTCGATCCGGAGCAGGACATGTATGGCAGTCCGCATTTTCACTATGCGTTCCATACCGTGAGGGCGGAATCGCGCCCCCTTGCGGACGACGTGGAAGATGATGCGCTGATCGACAGCTACCATCGCCTGCTGTGCCAGGCGATCAAGCGCGCCACGCTCAACATGCGTGCGCCCTGGCTGCTGCAAAGCGGCGGGAAGGATTCCACCTCCATGGCGATCGCGCTGGCGGACGCACGCCCCGATACGACCTGCCTCACCTACCTCGGCGGCAAAGAGGAAGACGAAGTCGCCTCGGCACGCTTCGTGGCGCAGCACCTTGGCCTTCGACATGAAGTGCTGGAGTGTGATCCCGGCCGCGCCTACGACCGCTATCTGGCGATGCTGCCTCGCATGCCGCTGCTTTCCGCGGATTTTGCTGCCCTTTCCTATGCCGACCTAGCCACCGAAGTGGCTCGTCATCATGGCGACGGCATGATCGACGCGCAGTGCGCCGACCAGTATTTCGGCGTGCCATTGCGCCGCCAGGACCATGTCATGAAGCTGCTGGCACGCGACCTGCGCTTGCCGCAAAGTTTGTTCACATCGACCCCGGTCAGCCACAGCTTCCCGCTTTGCGTGGCCCTATCCACGCTGCAGATGGATCGCTTCGAGCGCTACTTCCCTGGTTCACGCTTCAGCGATGCCGAAGTCGACGCCCTGTTCGGCAGCAACATCGCCGCATCGTCCCGACAGCGCATGCAGCTGTTCCATGCCGATCTCGCCGAAGCCACGACGCCCGAAGCGCAGCGCCGGCTCGCCCTGGTGATCGGGGAATCGTCCCATCTCGGCAAAGGCATGTATGCGGCGCGTGCGATGTCGCTGCGATTGGCATATCCCTACGCCGATCCGCAGTTTCGCGATTGGGTCTTCCGCCAAGTGCCGGACGATCGGCTTATCGGCCCGGGCGGGGTGAGCAAAGTGCTGATGCGCCAGTACATTGCCGAGTGCTTCGAACAGCTGCCGTATCTGAAAGCCAAGGGCAGCTTCCGCTTCGATCTGTGTGGACTGGCCAGGCAGCGGTTCGATCAGGTCTACGCCTATGCCGATGAGGTGAAGGCCTTGCTGCCCGGTGCGTCACGATGGCTGGGCAAACACCGCAAGCTGATGGAGAACAAATACTTCGCCTCGAAATTTTATCTACTCGCCGTTGTTTTGCCGTGGTTGTTGAGTCACACCGATGCCCATGCCGACCCATGGGCTGGCCATACACCGAATACATCTTCAGGAAGGAGCGCGTGTCATGATCAGTCATTCTCAGCTCAACCCTATTCCGATCTCCGACCTCGGTAGCGATGTACGAGGCGGCATCCTTGCTCCCGTCGTCAACGTGCGTGACATGGGTGCCAAGGGCGACGGCAGGACGGACGATACCGATGCATTCCAAGCCGCCGTGGATGAGGTTCCGGAAACGGGCGGCAGCGTCATCGTGCCAAGAGGCGACTATCGGATCGACGCCACCAAGTCGATCGTCCTGCATTCCAACATGCTGCTGATGATGGATCCTGCCGCGACGCTGGCGGCGATTCCCAACAAGGTGCCGAAATATCGTGTGATCAAGGTATGGAACATTTCCAACGTGCGCATCGTCGGCGGCCGCCTGGTGGGCGAACGGCGCCTGCACGTCACAGAAAGCAACACACCGATAGGCGGCGACGAGCAGGGCTTCGGCATCGAAATGCTGAATGCGCACAATGTCATTGTCAGCGACATGCACGTGTCTGATTTCTGGGGTGACGGCATCTGGATCGGCGCCCATGCAGGCTGGGACGATGGCACGGGTGGCCCACTCGACGATGTCAGGCCATCGACCAACGTGTTGATCAACCGTGTGCACTGCAGCTACAACCGCCGCCAGGGCCTGTCCGTGGGACCCGCGGACAACGTGACGATCATGAATTCCACCTTCAGCTTTACCGGCCCCACCGCCACCGAGGGCACCAGGCCGATGGCAGGCATCGATCTGGAGCCGCAGCGCCAAGGCTTATTGCGAAATGTTTCCATCAGCCATTGCATCTTCATGCGCAATCGCGGCTGCGGCATGGAGATTCATGGCAACGTGATCGGTGTTTCGATCGACAATTGCCTGTTCAGCGACAACTTCGGCTACGGCATCATCACCCATGAAGAAGAAGACATGGAAGAGAAAGAGCTCACGGGCCTCTCCTTCACCAATAACACCGTCAGCCGCAATGGCTTGGTGGGCGCCCTTTTCACCGGCGAGACTGATTGCCTGCTGCTTGCCAACAACACTTTCGTCAACAATGGCTTCCTCTACCAGGACGGTGATTACGATGGGGACAGAGAGTGGATAACGGGGCAGGACATCGTCACCGATACCAAGAGCGGCATGGGAACCATGAACTGGGATGTGGACCCTGAAAAATCGACCGAGCCAGACCTGGTCGTTGTAAGAAGCACCACCAACGTAAGGCTGAGAGGCAACACGTACACGCGTACTAGCGATCCGGATGATGAGTTTGGCGACAGGCCTGATAAGTGGGATAGACCCTGAGATTTCCCCGCGTTTTTTGCCCGCCATTTCATCGAAATCCGTTGTTACTTCGATTCCATTTCGAAACGAGTCGTCATTCCGGCGAAGGCCCACTACTGTCCGGGAAACTTTTAGCTTGCCGGATCGCCCCCTCCCCTACGTGTAGTAGGGGAGGGTTGGGGTGGGGTGAAGCAACCTCGCCAGAAGTTCCGCTGATGTCTCACGCTCATTCCCGCGTAGCGGGAGCGAGCTTCGCTCGCCTTACCCCACCCCAACCCTCCCCTGCACGCAGGGGAGGGGGCCGTTTCCGGTTCACTCGTGGATATCGCGTTGAGCAAGCTTTTTAAGTCGCTTGCTGTGCGAATCATGCAAACGTGTTGTCCCTCAAGTGCTCGTTACTTTTTTCGCAAAATTTCCCCGGACAGCAGTGGGCCTTCACCGGAATGACGATCCGCTCTGAAATAGCATTGTCGTGAACTTCGATTTTCCTACCGGAACGACGGCAAAAAGCGTGGCGATACCTCAGGGATAGACCGTGATCTATTCAAACACTCCTGCACGCATGCATTTTTCTCGCAAGCCGCTCGCACTCACAATCATGAATGTTTCGCAACACTCGGCATCATGAAATCACGCAAAGATTTCGCCTATTGAAATGCTAAATACGCGTTATCCCAAGCGGAAGCTCGGATGACGAATCGGTAGCCGCACAACAATCATGGCCGCCATTTCAGCGGAAACAGGCATGACGGCCGCACAGGGCCGAGATGAAATATCAGCATCAAAAAGCTCAAAAAATGCTGGCATTTCATACCACTCTAGGCACCAAACACTTTCTATTCGCATGATCACGCGACGTCATGGCACACGTTGTCATGGCGCGTCATGATGAAACGTCTCCATGACCTCTGTTGCTCGCGTCAAAGCGAACATAACGGCTCGTGCAGTAGCAATCGTGATGTCAACACCGCGCGTTGATGTATGTGTCAAGCAGAAGACCATGACCCATACTGTGAACGAATGCAGCTTTTCACATTTGCATGTCGTACGTGAATGATCGATCTTACGCGGACTTTTGGCAAAGACGAGGCTGTTTTCGTGTTGAAAAATAGAGGCTTTCTTAACAACACACAGGAAAAACTCATCCCGCGCAAGGGTTCATTCACTTCCCATCCTTCTCTCTCTGCACGTCGCTACAAACGCATCATCGGCATCGCGACATCGTTGTCGCTGCTGGCAGCCGCACTTCCCGCATCCGCCGCCAACTGGTGGAATCAGACACCGAGCATCAGCGTTGGACCCGCTGTGGTCAACGTCATCAATTTCGGCGCCAACGGTAATGGTGCGATCGACGACACCGCCGCCTTTCAGGCCGCCATCAATGCCCTGCCCTCCAGTGGCGGCACGATCGTCGTGCCGGACGGCACTTATCTCATTGACGCCACCAAGGGCATCAACCTGCGTTCGAACACGCGCCTGTCTTTGTACGGTGCGGCATACCTCAAGGCTATTCCTAACAACGCCAGCTTTGCTTCGGTCGTGAAGGTATGGAATGCCAACAACGTCGAAATCCTCGGCGGCCACATCCTCGGTGAGCGCAACCAGCATCTGGGCTCCAATGGCGAGGGCTATGGCATCAGCATCCAGGAATCAAACTCGGTCTATGTCCACGACATCACCGTTGCCGATAGCTGGGGTGATGGCGTATTGGTGGGCACCACCTTCGGCTACAGAACGTTCACGCCGCCGACCGGCGTCACATTGAACCGCGTCACCATCACCAACAGCCGCCGCCAGGGCCTGACCATTACGGCGGCCAATCAAGTGTACGTGGTGAACAGCAGTTTCACCGGCTCCAACGGTGAGGCTCCTCAGGCAGGCGTCGATATCGAGCCGCAGACACTCGGCACCGCCACGCAGCTGCGCCTGGAAAACACGGTGATGTCGAACAACATAGGCAATGGCGTGGAGGTGCACACCAATGTGTACGGCCTGGTCATCAACAACAACACCGCCGATAACAACCAGGGCTACGGCATCTATGCGCTCGGCCCGACCAATTTCACCGTCACGAACAACCAGCTCAATCTGAACTATCTGTTCGGCGTGGATCTCGATTGGGGCACCAACAACGTACAGATGTACAGCAACACCATCACCTACAACGGCGCCGCCTGGTTCATTGCACGTGGATTATCGCCGTACACGCTCGGCTGGGCAGCGCGTGACATCACGATCTCCAGCGGGGCATCAGCCATTACGCAGTACAACAACACCATCACGGAAGTGCGGCCGCCATCGATGGGGCCGATCTAATAGCTTTCGTGGGCTAAGGATGCCTTGAGCACTCGTTGCACTCACCCCTCCCCTGTCTTGCAGGGGAGGGGTGCAGCATGGCAGGCATGGTCAAAACGCGCGCTTAGACAAGCGTCGTTCGGCTTTCATCAACCTGCCGCGCCATGCGGATGAAACCGCCGCACTCCCACGTACATCGCCATCATCAGCGATATTTCGCCGAGCACGACAGCAATAGCGGCACCCGTCGCGTGATACCGGGGAATCAACATCGCGTTGGCGGCGATCACGACGACGGCGCTCAAACCCATTGCCAGCACGCGGTAACGCATGTGAACCTCGTTGAGCAACGCCGAAGTCAAGCCCGTGGTAAGAAAACGCACCGGCACGCACACCGCCAGTATCATCAACACGTGCACCACCGGCTGATATTTCTCGCCGAAAACAATCGGCACCAGCCATGGCGCCGCGACGGCCAGCACCGCCCCCACCAGCACACCGGATGCGAGCATGGCGACGCTGCCGTGGCGATAGACCTTCCAGAATTTGTCGCGATCATGCACTGCCCACCGGTGCAGTTTGGATAGCAGGAATTTCTGATAGAGCGTGCTGGGGATCAGATAGATCGCCATCATCACGCCCAGCGCAATACCGAAGATGCCTGCCTGCACGTTGCCGACCAGGTATTTCAGCAGCACCGTGCTGATCGAAAAGAAGATCGGATACAGCGATGTCTCCAGGCCATAGGCCCAGGACTGCGACAACAGCCTCGCCACACTGGGTATGGGAGCGTCGGCAACAACCTGTTGCTCCGGCGGTGGACCGTGGCCATGCAGCTGGATGCCACCGCGCATCATCTCCCGCAATCTCGGCCACGCGAGCATGGCCATGAGCAAGGAGGTGGCGCTGAATCCCACCGCCGCCACGCGTCCGTCCAGACCGGGCATCAGCCACAGCAAAGCTGCCACCAGTGCGCGGCCACCCGGCGTGATCAACTGCCACCAGGCCAACAAAGCATGGCGCTCCTCCAATCGAAGTTGACTGCTGATCAGATTGACGGCCAGCAAGCCCAACACCACCGGCAACATCAGCAGCAGCATCGGCCGTGCATCCGATGGCGCGCCGATGAACGACCACAGCACCACCAACAGCAAAGTCATCACGGTGCTGGCAGAGATGAAACGCAGCGAAGGTCCCAACCAACGATTGGCCAGCCACCCTTCTACACCGTATGCCTGCAGCCAATATTGCGGCAGGCCGAAGCCGGCCAGTGGCGCAGCGATGGTGATGGTGGCCAGCGACGAGGCGAACAGACCGTATTCAGACGGCCCCAATTCGCGCGCCATTAACGCCTGCGTGGCGAAGGCCAGGCCAGCGCCCAGCCCGGTGGCGATCCACAGCAAGGAGATGGCGCCAAGCGCGCGGCGCCATTCCCGCGGCAGTCGGTTCAAGAATGGGATGTCGGAGGCTGAGGAGTTCACGGTGCGGCAACTCCATCTTCTCTCCCCTCAAGGGAGAGGCCACGCGTCAACCCTCTCCTCATCGAGGAGAGGGCTGGGATGAGCGGCTGGGCCTGCTGGAAACTCTCTTGATGCGTACAAATCCTGAAGAGAGAGCGCATGGAAACCCTTATACCTTTGCCGACGGGTACGCGTAATAAGCATAGGCGTAGTAACCGGCCGCGCGCTTCTCCACCAGATTGAAGATGGCGCCCTTGATCATCACACCGTTCTGCTCAAGGCGCTGCTTGGTCAAGGCAATTTCGCGTACCTGGTTAACCCCAAAGCGCACCACCAGCAGACTGGTACCGGCATGGTGTCCGATCACCGCCGCATCGGTCACCGCCAGCACAGGCGGCGTATCAACGATGATCAGGTCATAGCGCGGCCGCAACGTATCGAGCAGCGTGTTGAAATTGGCGTGCATCAGCAATTCCGATGGATTGGGCGGAATCTTGCCGCGCGGAATGAACATCAACTGGCCGACACCTTCGACCGGGCGAATCACATCGCTGATCTGCGCTTGCCCTGCAATCAACTCGGACAAGCCGTTATCCGGTCGCCCGCCGATCATGCGATGCAGAAGACCCTTGCGCATATCCGCGTCGATCAACAGCACGCGCTGCCCGGCTTGTGCCATCACCACGGCCAGATTGGACGCGACGAAGCTCTTGCCAGCACCCGGGCTTGGGCTTGAAATCATCAGCACATTGTTCTTCGCTTCCAGCCGCGCGAAATGCAGGCTGGTACGCAGGCCACGCAACGCTTCGGTGGCCAGATCAGCCGGCGCGCTCAAAGCCAATACATGCCTGCCACTGGCGCGGTGATGCTGCTGGCGCGTGAAAACCTTGTGCTGCGTGTCGCTCAAGGGAATGGACACATACACCGGCAAGCCGAGCCGTTCGATCTCCACCGGGTCTTCCACGCCACGGGCAAGCAGCTGACGGATGAAGATGTATGCCAGCGCCACGATAAGGCCAAGCACCAAACCGCCGGGGATCACCCACAGCGGCCGCGGCCACCACGGCTTGGCCAGATTCACTGCCGGCTGATCGATAACGCGCACGTTGCCCACGGTGCCGGCGCGTGCGATATCCAGTTGCTGAGCCTGATTGAGCAGATTGGTATAAGTCTGGCTGCTCACTTGCACATCGCGATTGAGCTTCAGCAATTCCTGCTGCGTATTGGGCAGCATGCCGACCTTGTGTTCCAGCGCGCTCTTCTCGCCTTCCAGCTCGTTGATCTGCTTTTCCACCGCGCGGTATTCAGGGTGCTCAGGCGTGTAGTGCCGCTGCACTTCGGCCATCTGCATGCGCAACTGATCCAACGACGTGTCGATGGACACGTTCTGGTTGAGCAGCGACTGCGTCTGCATATTGAGGTCAACCGAATGCTCCTTGAGCTGGAACGCGTTCAATGCCTGGCTGGCGCGTTCCAGCTCTTGTTTCACTTTCGGGAGCTCTTCGCGTACGAACTGCAGACTGTTTGCCGCCTCGGCAGCGCTGCGGTCGACGTTCTGGCGTACGTAAAGCGTGGTGACCTGGTCGAGCAGATTGGTGGCCAGCATCGGGTCGGCGTTGTTGTACGTGACCTGGATGATGCCCGAATCCTTGCCCTCTTCATTTGCTTCGACGGCTTTCTGAAGCTGGGCAACCGTGTCCATGTGCGAGCGCCGCACGACACGGAAGCGCGTTCCCGGATTGGCCCGCAGGGTCTGCACCTGCATGGTGACATTGTTGGTACTGACCGTCTGCCCGACATGACCGTTGACCAGCACGTTGCCGTCTGAGTCCTGCAGCGTGTAAGCGCCTTCGCTACCGACGATCAGCAGCAGCTTTTCATCCAGCAGGCTGGCCGGCACATCGAGCTGTTGAATATTCAGTTGCGAGCCGCCCCAGTCGTAACGGCTCAATCCAAATACCGGCGAAGCCAGTTCGCCGGGATGGTCGGCGATGAACTTCCGCGCAAGGTACGAACCGAAAATCGGGAAACGCTTCGGACTAGCCTCGATATCCAGCTTGAGGTCCTCGACCGCCTGCCCGATCACCTTGCGCGAAGTAAGCAGTTGAATTTCCGTCACCGCCTGCGAGGTGGAAATGCCAAGCGTCTCGGATAGATCGCTCATGCCCGGCAAGGTCGGTGCTTTCTGTTCGACTTGCACGGAGGCACTGGCCTGATAGGTCGGCGTCGCCAGCATCGCATAGAGCACGCTGATCAGCAGAAACACCACGGTGACTGCGGCGATCAGCCACTTGTTGTCGGACAGCGTGCCCAGCAACGCCCGCAGATCGATGTCTTCGTCACGTGTTGCAAAGGTCTGTTTGGTGGTCATGGGCCACTCCTAACAAGGGAATGTCTGACAAGGGGATGCCGGATAAGAAACGCGGACGTTCTATTCATAAATAGCTCAGCCAACTCTCGACACCACGCTCGATCATGGCGTGGACGTGTTCGAACACTTGTGGCGACCGGCGATATGGATCAGGGATGTCGGTCGCGCCACCCCATTTGTCGAGCAGAAAAAATTTGCCGCTGGCCTCCGGCGCCAACCGCGACGCGGCGGACAGATGGTCACGCTCCATCGCAAGCACCAGATCGGCCTCACGCAACATGGCGGCATCGAGCTGTCTCGCGCGATGTGCAGCAGCGTCAATGCCATGTTCTTGCAAGACCCGCATGGCGTTGTCATCCATCGGATAGCCCACCATGGCTTTCAGACCCGCACTGCGGATCTGGATATTGCGATGCCGAAGCTTGTCGCGGAACAGAAATTCCGCCGACGGACTTCGGCAGATATTTCCCACACAGATAATCAAAATGTGCTTGAACACGTATAACGACACTCTCCCTGCATGGTTGAACACCAAGACCCGTTTTCATGAGTGCCAAACCTCAACCGTGTGGATGCTCGGGTTCCGTCATCCCAACGAAAGCCGATGTAACGAAGGGACGCCTGCCGAGATTCGACACAGATCAGCAAACCTTTTGGCAAACCCATGGATCTTCAATTTCATAACAACATGTTCACGTGCGCTATTCATGGATCTTCATCTTCACACCGAAACCCCGCACAGGTATGCGGTCTCCTCAATCATCATGATGTCGTGTCGATAACGGGTGAACTTGATGAAGCCAACATATAAACCTGCACGCGTCAAATTTGCATGGATTTTCCCCAACGAAACTCGAACGAAAACATTTCCTGCACACACGTGACGAAAAAACCATACCCCCGTCAACGCATCGTTGACGCAGCCGCGACGACTTCACAAGCTTAATAAACACACCAATTCCCGGCCATCGACGTTCATTGCGTAGTTCGTCCCTGATCCATTGCACGCAATCAACACCCATTGGCAACACACTGAACATGGGAGTGAATATGAAAGCATCGTTTGTTTTAATAGCTGTGACGGCAGTTATGGCGCTATCTGGATGTGCCGCCATTCCCGGACAGCATATGTCGATGACAGGAAAGGAAGATGGGCAGATACAAATGGTTCAGATCACACCGGATTGGCTAGCAAGCCAGCCACCCGCTTCCACGCAAACCGTTCCGCAAGAATTGTTCAATTACCAGCCCGAGTCGTATCGCATCGGCCCAGGCGATATGCTCTACATCACCGTATGGGATCATCCCGAGCTGACGGCCCCGGCCGGCGCCCAGCAACAAACCAGTGCCAATAGCCGCCTGGTGCGTTCGGACGGCACGTTGTTCTATCCCTACGCCGGCAGCGTCAAGGCCGCCGGCATGACCATCGATGAGTTGCGCCAGGAACTTACCAGCAAGCTCACCAAGTACGTGCCTAACCCGCAGGTCGACGTGGCCGTTACCAGTTACGGCAGTCAGCTCATAACGCTTGAGGGCGCATTCATCAAGAGCGATCCGCAGCAGGCCACCACCGTTCCCTTGACACTTTCGCAAGCGATCGGCACGGCCGGCATCGATCTCAATCATGCGGATCTCTCGGATCTGGTGCTGACACGTGATGGCCGCGACTTTCATCTCGACTTGAACACGTTGAACCATGCCGCCGAGCAGCGTATTTATCTCAAACCGGGCGATCGCCTGTATTTGGCATATAACGACAACAAAGAGATTTACGTCATGGGAGAAGTGCTGCGTCCGCAAGCACTCTCGTTCAGGACGGACGATCTGACGCTCACCCAGGCATTGGGCCGTGTCGGCGGCCTGGATCCGACAACATCCAGCAGCAAATCGGTTTATGTGATCCGCGGGGTGAAAGACCTGGCGCATGCACCGGCAACCGTTTACCAACTCAACGCCCGCTCCCCTGCCGCGTTTGCGCTGGCGGATAACTTCCACGTTCAAGCGGGCGATGTGGTCTGGGTAGGCGCGTCGGCCATCACCCAATGGGGCCGCTTTCTTAGCCAGCTAGTACCGCTGGGCAGCTTGGTAAGCAGCGCCGCCTTGGCGCACGGCAACACCAATGGAGGACTTTGATAAACGGGCCATGTTTATCTTTGCCTTGGGCGCTGCGGAAGCAGCGCCCTTTTTTTTCGGAGAAAATCGCCGCCGCAGTTGTTAAGAACGGATCAAATATTTAGATAGGCGCCTGTGCACGTTTTTTTCAGTTCATTGACGTTCCGTTTGCGTTAATTAAGCGTGCTTAACCGCACGAAATCGCCGGCTGTCAAAACAACGCCAGTTTTTTCACAGCGAAAGGAGACGTCATGAACCAGAAAATCATGAATCCAAGGATCGCGAAGTTTGTGAAGGAAACACAATTCCACTCTCCATTGCGGAGATATTTCTTTCCGCGCTACGCATATAACTTCACGCCGCCGCAGCTTGTTTTTCTCTGCCAATGCATCGAAGAAACAAGACATGCCGATGGAGTCATTGCTGAAGTTGGATGCTTTGATGGTTCCGCAACGGTATTTCTCAATAAATATATGGACGCCAAAGGAATCGACAAAGATTACTTTGCGATCGACACATTCTCCGGGTTCGTTGCCGAAGATGTGCGAGTCGAAGTAGACAGCCGTGGAAAAACCAAAAGCATGTTCGCGGGCTTTCAATCCAACAAGAAGAAATGGTTCGATGGAACGATGGCACAGAACAACATTACGCGAGTCAGGTCCATCCAGGCCGACGTTAACGAGTTTGACTTGACGTCGCTCAAGAAACTTTCATTCTGCCTGCTGGATGTCGACCTGTATCGGCCTATCAAGAAGAGCCTTGGCGAGCTGTACGCCATACTTGCTCCAGGCGGAATGATCGTGGTCGATGATTGCGATGCGTCCCATGAGTGCTGGGACGGTGCCGATCAGGCTTACAAAGAGTTCATGAAGGACAAGAATGAACTGCCATACATCATGCATAACAAGCTTGGCGTCATCAGAAAACGTAGTTGACGCAATCTGGGGAACTTGGCCGGCATCACACAAACTCTGATGAGTACTGGTCAGGTTCCCCTTCCTCGACGATTGTACCGCCCATGGTTCGCCGCGATGGCTCATCGCATTGGCTGATGGCCACACGGCCTGCCGCTTTGACCGCAAGCGTTTCACTTGCACGCTGCGATAACAGCACGTTCCTATTGACCTGAGCGAAGCCGCGCGATTTCGGCATAAGCCGCATCCAGCTCACTACGCAACGCCTGATTGCTTTCCAGCAACTGCTGGATCTCCTGGCATTGCGCAATCACTGAACGAAGCACATCGCATTTCACCGTCACGTGGCGTGCGCGGTAGGCACGCATGCGCTCAGCGGCGGACTTCGCCTTGCCGGATGGCGGGCGCCCGCGGCGCAACCGAAACGGCATGGCAATCGTCCCCGGATCTTTAGGGTCGACCATGGCGCAACTCCTTGGTATTTGGCGGCCCGAATTTATCGTAACGTTACGATAAAAACAACAAAAAAAATCGCCGTTTTGCGGCGAAAACTATGGTTTGCTGCGAAATCTTAGTCCTTCCTCAACGTCATTCCGGCGGAGGCCGGAATCCATGCTTCGTACTTGCGATGGATGATTCGCTTCGCTCACCCCTTCGGGGCCGTCCTTCGGACGTTCTCCGCGCTTCGCGCTCCGTCCGGCCTTCGCCGGGATGACGATTCGCTCTGAAACCGCATTTACGCGAATTCCGCTTTATCACTCCTCGTCATACCCACAGTCAGAACCCTCATCTTCAAGACGTATCTTTCTGCGATGCAGCAAAGTATCTATATAGGCAGCTTTCCGCCGGTGCGATGACGCATCAGGGGGCGTGAAAGCAAACCGACTCACTTCATCCAGAGCAACCGTGCACAGGATCCCCGGCCTGCGCGCAGGACAGCGCGTTGCTCTGCGAGCGACATCGAGAGCCTTTATCTTGAAAAAACCATTTGCTTCTTCGCACCGAACACTGGCTATCACCATCACTGCAAGCCTGACGCTGGCAAGCACGGTATCGCTGGCGCAATCGACCACAGGCAGCATTTTCGGGCAGGTTCCCGCCGCAAGCGGGGCAACCGTGCAAATCAAAAGTAATACCGGCATTTCCCGCACGGTCGCGGTAGATAGCCGCGGGCGTTACGTCGCCACGGAGCTGCCGCTGGGTGTGTACACCGTATCGCTGCTGCACGATGGTGCCGTGGTTGATTCGCATGACAACGTGAACTTGCGCGTTGGCACCGGCACGGAAGTGTCTTTCGACGAAACGGCGGCCAAGAATCTTGGTGCCGTGAAGGTAACCGCCAACTCGGCGCCACCTATCGATGTCACCAGTGTCGATTCGCGCACGGTGATTACTTCCAAGCAACTCGCGCAATTGCCGCTGCTGCGCTCCGCCGAGGCGATCGCCCAGCTCGCGCCGGGCGTCGTGAACAACAGCGGCGGCTATACCGGGCCGACCGGACAATCGCTGGTAAGTTTCGGAGGCTCGGCGGCCAGCGAGAACGCGTATTACATCAACGGCTTCAACGTCACCGAAACGCAGCGCGGCCTTGGCGGCCTTACCCTGCCCTATGGCGCCATCGAGCAGGAAGAAATCTATACCGGTGGCTACAGCGCCCAGTACGGCCGCTCGGACGGCGGCGTGATCAACATGGTGGGCAAGCGCGGCAGCAACGAATGGCATGCCGGCGCGCAAGTATTGTGGGAACCGGCATTTGCGCGCGCCGACGGAACCAACACTTATTACACCAACGGTCTGCCGACTTCGCCGGTTGCGGGCAATCTCTACGATCCGAGCAGCAAGAACCGGCAATGGACCCGCACTTACGATGCCTATATCGGTGGACCGCTGATCAAGGACAAGCTGTTTCTGTTCCTGGCTGCCGAGACATCCACGCAGGACGGCACGACCGTCAACAGTGTTTCGAACGCGCAGCCCTACGTTCGTTACAACGACACGTTGCCCAAGTGGTACGGCAAACTGGACTGGAACATCACCGATAGCAACATCCTGGAAATCACCGGCGCATCAAACCGCGAGCAAACCCAAGGCACGATCTACAGCTACGACTACAGCACGCTGCAGCCGGGCCGTTTCATCAACGATGCCGATCGCATTAAAACCGGCGGGGACCTGTACACCGCCAAGTTCACCAGCTACATCACTGACGACCTCACCTTGAGCGCCACGTACGGCAAGATGCGGTTGGACAACTATGATGTGCCCGGTGGTTATGACGGCAGCCTGACTTACCTGGCCGATATCCAGAACCAGAATCCGGCCTTGAACGGCGGCGCACCGATCGGCAACAGCCAGGTGGTGAAATCGCTCTACAATCCCAACCGCCACAATGAGAGCAACAACCTGCGCATCGATCTGACCTATCAACTTGGTCAGCACACGATTTCGGCAGGTATCGACAACCAGAACGCGCGTGCGATCGACCAGGGCAGCCAAACTTCCGGCCCGGGCTATTACTGGCAATACGCCTACACCACGACACCTGCCGTTGCGCTGATTCCCAATCTTGGCGTCGGAGCGCCGGCCAGCTATCCGAATGGCGCATCGGGCTACTACGCCATCAAGTACGTCAACAGCTCGATCGCCAGCGTGCGCTCCGCCCAACGCGCGCAATATGTTGAAGACAAGTGGCAGGTGACTGATCGCTGGCTGCTTTCGCTCGGCCTGCGCAATGACCAGTTCGTCGACTACAACGCTGATGGGCAACCCTATATCCGCCAGAACAAGCCGCAATGGGCGCCACGGCTTGGCTTCAGCTGGGACGTATTAGGCGATGCCAGCCTGAAGGTCTATGGCAATGTCGGCCGTTATTACCTGGGCATGCCGCTCAATCCAGCCTTGAATGCGGCAGGTGCCTATGTGGCCACACAGCAGTACTACACGTATGGAGGCATTGCGGCGGATGGCACGCCAACGAGCACCACCGCGTTCTCCAACGCGGTATCGTCCAACAATACCTACGGCATCCTGCCTGATCCCCGAACGGTGACGGCATCGAACCTGAAATCGGAATATCAGGACGAATTCATCCTCGGCTTTACCAAAGCCATCGACAACCAATGGGTCTACGGCGCCAAGCTGACGCGCCGGATTCTTCGCAACGTCATCGACGATTACTGCGACGTGCAAGCCATCGAAAACAAGGCAGCGGCGCTTGGTTATACGGTGAATGCCACCAATAGCTGCTATCTGATCAATCCCGGCAAGGAAAATATCTTCACCGTGATCGACGCAAGCGGCAGTTACCGCAGCGTGCCATTGACCGATGCGGAGATGGATTTCCCGCAGATGAAACGCAAGTACTATGCGTTGGAAACCTTCCTTGAGCATCCGTTTGACGGCAAGTGGTATGGCAAGGTGGATTACGTATTCTCGCGCAGCTATGGCGATACCGAAGGACAGTTGCGCTCGGATATCCAGCAGACTGCAGCGTCGACCAGTATCGATTGGGATTTTCCCGAACTGATGTCGTCCAGCAACGGCGCGCAAAGCAACGATCACACCCACCAGTTCAAACTGTTCGGTTATTACCAGATCGCGCCACAGTGGCTGGTATCGGGCACCGTGCAGCTGGCTTCCGGCAACCCGCGCAACTGCCTTGGCTACTACGGCCCGAACCAGACCGATCCGGATGGCTACGGCAGCTACTACCACTGGTGCGGCGGCCAGCCTTCCCCGCCCGGCACCTATCGCTTGCCGTGGTACAAGCAGGTGGACGTGGGTGTGACGTATCTACCCACGGTGCCGGTCGGCAAGCTTGCGCTCTCGTTGAACGTGTTCAATCTTTTCAACTCGCAGACGATCTTGAACGCGTATCCGTATTACCAGATTTCGCCGGGGACGCCTGATCCGCTGTATGGATCGGCAGTGGTGCGGCAGCAGCCTCGGTATGTGCGGTTGACCGCGACGTACGATTATTGATGCGACGGTGGGCCGGGGTTAGCGGAACGCGAACCCCAACACCCCTATTGAACGACCATCTCGTCGGTGAATAGCCAGATATCCTTGGCGCCGTCCGAGAACGACGCAGGCACCGTTTTGCGTTGATCAGCCTCGATCCGAATATAGCGTGCTGTTACAGGTTGCTGCGGCTGGAAACGGAATCGCTGCATGCCGTCGCGCAGTGTCGGATCGAAAGCGGGCGCATGGGTATACAGCGTGGTCCAATGCTGCCCATCCGATGAGGCGAGAAATGTCACGTTCTCAGGCAACAGAACGCGCGACTCGATAGCCTGCAGGAAGCCGACATCGATGGCGTGTATGGCGGTGTCCTTCTGCAGATCGATGGTGGCGTCGAGGTTGCTGTCGTGCCAGGCCACCCAGCGGCCGTCATGAATCTCCGAAGTTCCTAACACGCCATCCACCAAGGCACTGGCCGGTGCATAGGAAGTATCGGGTGGCTGCGCAAGGGTGATGGTGTGCCCTGATGCCAGGTTATGCACCAGGGTGAATCGGGTGGCATTGTCGTAGCGCAGACCGTTGCGGTAAGGCACGATTTTGAGTGCGCCTGCCTGGTGAATATCCACCTCGTCATCGAACGATGGCGATTGCGCAGACGGATCCACGCTGTCTTCCGTGTAGTGATTCTGCAGATCGTCGAAGCCGCGCTTTGCATGGAGCTGCCAATCGCCATGCTGCGCGTCGTAGTCGATGGCGTAAGCCACAACGGGCTTTTTCTCCGGGCCATAGGCTACTTTTTGCGTATCCAGCCAAGGGTATTGCGCTTGCAAGCGCTGCTCGAAGTCAGCGTAAGCGGCATCATCATGCTTGCCTGTCCAGAGATTTTCCGCGAATGCAAGCATGCGTGGATAGATCTTGGACTCGGCATTGAAGGGGTTGGCGCGTTCGCTCCACAGCGGCGCTTCGCCACCCAGGATTTGCGCGTGGTGCTCGGCAAAAAGTTCGTCGTCGTCTTGCGTGCTTGGCGAGGCGGGTTTGGTGATGTCAGTCTGGTAGATGCTTTTTACCGTCAGCACATCCAGCGGCGAATCGAGATAGAACGGCCCGGCCATGATGATGCGATTGCCGTTGAGCAGTGCCTTGCGCATCACGCCATTGCCCAGCCACATGCGCCAGACTTCCACGATCGCGTTCTTGTCCGCGCCACCCTCCAGAATCTCATCCCAGCCGATCATGGTCTTGCCCTTGCTCTCCAGATAACTCTGGAAGTGCTTGACGAAGTAGCTCTGCAGTCCCTCTTCGTCTTTCAGTCCCTGCTCGTGCATCAATGCCTGGCAGGTCTCACAGGCTTTCCAACGATCCTTGGGCGCTTCGTCGCCGCCGATGTGCACATACGGCGAAGGGAACAACGCGATCACCTCATCCAGCACGTGCTGCAAAAAGGTGAAGGTCTGCGGATTGCCGACACAATAAATATCTTTGAACACACCCCAGGTATGCGCCACGGTCAGCGGCTGCTTGGTGCAGGAATATTCCGGATACGCGGCCAGCGCAGCGGTACTGTGTCCCGGCATTTCGATCTCGGGAACGACCATGATGTTGCGCTCTCGCGCATAGTCGATCACATCGCGAATGTCGTTTTGCGTGTAGAAGCCGCCATAGTGGCTGCCGTCTTCCTCTGTGCGCCACGCGCCCACGTCGGTTAGCTTGGGATAGCGGCGAATCTGGATGCGCCATCCTTGATCTTCCGTGAGATGCCAGTGGAAGGTGTTGATCTTGTAATAACTCAACAGGTCGAGCTGTTTCTTGATGAAGGAAACCGGAAAGAAATGACGCCCTACATCAAGCATGAAGCCGCGGTAGGCGAAGGCCGGGGCATCCTTGATGTTCACAGCAGGAATATCGATGGATGACGCATGATCGAGCGGCAGCAATTGGCGCAGCGTCTGCACGCCCCAGAACAAGCCCTTGTCGCTGGAAGCCTGGATCACCACGCCACGCGGCGTGACCATTAAGCGATAAGCCTCATCCCCTTTCACGGTGGGATCGAACGCCAGCACGATGCCGTGCGCGTGCAAACTGTGCGAAAGTTCGATGCCGGTCTGTTCGTGGATTGAATCGCGCAGGAAGGTAACGATTTTCTGCACGCGCGCAGATTTCGGCGCATCGATGCCGGTATGCGCATCCAGGCGGTAACTACCCTCCCCTACATCCATCTGCTGCGGCTTCGGAATGATGGTGATTGCCGCAACCGTCGATGTGCTCGCGATGATGATGGAAAGGCCAAAGCACCAGGCCAGGAGAGGTTTGAACATCAGATGGACTCCCTAACAGTCATGCAGCGTCATGACACCCGCCTTGATGAAAGCCACCAGGAGACCATCATTCCCGCGAAAGCGGGAATCCATCTTGCTCTGATGCATTCCTGAAAATGGATTCCCGCTTTCGCCGGGAATGACGGCCATGAGGCAAGGCAACTTTCATAACAACACGATCAATACATCAGAAAGCAGCGAGCCCGGCTTTAGGCCGGGCTCGCTTTGTTGCGTCAATCGAGCTTGTAGTCAAACGTGAGGAACCACTCGCGACCGTTGTATTCACTACCGGTCTGCCCCGTGGTGACGAACTCGAAGCCACCGGCGTAGTACGGGATCGTAGAAACTCTGTTGAAGATATTGTTCACGGTGAGCTTCAGCTTGGTCATGTGGTTGATCTGCCAACCAACCGATCCGTTCCAGGTGATCCACACCGGCGTATGGCCCTGGTACTCGGTATCGGGAATGGTGACATTGACGCCATTGACCTTTACCTGGCAAATGCCGGTAGCCACCGACTCCGTGCCATTTTGCACGTTAATCATGCTCGGCTGGACGCCATTGGGCAGCGTATTGCAGTCACCGTAGTTCGGAGCGCGCATGCCACCATCGCGTACCCCGGAGATCGACACGTCCCAATCACCCTTGTGCCAGTCGCCGATCCACGTGATCCTGCTCGCCACATTGTTATAGCGGGTGTTTTGCAACTCGTCGGAAGCGAGCACACGCTGCTTGTACTCGAGGTTGTCGGTGTAGTTGATGCTGGCGCGGAAGTCACCGTAATCATCGGTGTGCAGCTTGTAGTCCAGCGTGGAATCGATACCGCTCACGTACAGCGAAGCCTCGTTGATCGGGCCGGAGTTCTCCGTGACGATCTGACCGGCCGCGTTGCGCGTAACCATCTGGGTCACCATCTTGCAATACGCCGAACCCGGCACATGCGCCGTATATGTCGACAGAGAAGACGAACCGTTTACCTGGTAACCGGTAAGGCAACCGGCCTCGTCGGTCAGCACGGTGGCGGCGTCGAGGTATTCGATGGAGTTGTCCACGCCCAGGTGCCAGTAGTCGGCCGAGAACGACAGGCCCTGCACGCCCGGAACCTGCCACACGAAACCATAGGTCCAGGAGTGGCCGGTCTGCGGCTGCAACAAGCGGCTGCCATTCGTATACAAGGTGTAGTACTGCGAGGTGGGACGCTGCGTCAGGTTGCACCACGTGCTGTTGGCTTGGCCATTCTTGATGGCGTTGATGCACTGCAGGGGATCGACGTAATCACCCACCGGCGAAGAGGAGCCGGTCAGGTAGATAGCCTGCATGTCCGGCGCCTTGAAGTTGGTGCCGTAGCTGCCGCGTAGCAGCAACCCGTCATACGGACGGTATTCGAGGCCCGTGGCCCAGGTGCGGGCCACATCGGCGCGGCTGGCGTCGTGGTACTTGTCCAGGCGACCGGAGATGGTCCAGGTCACCTGATCCAGCAGCGGCACGCGGAATTCGTTGCCGAACGAATAGCGCTGGCGGGTACCACCGCCAGTGAGATATGCACCGAACGGATTCTGGAAGTTAGCCGAGTTGTAAAAGGCAGATTGCGGATCGGGCGATAGCAGGAAGCCGTTGTGCGCGGCTTCCAACACTGCCGCCCAACCTATGGAGTCGCTGCTCACCCACGGGAGCTTGTACAGGTCGCCGTTGACGCGGAACTGCACCTGGTCCAACCACGACGACGAGGTGTTCGTGCCAAAGACCGCGAACTGGTTGTATTGCTGTGGCGTGATCGGGTTCCACCATTGCTGCCAGTTCATGGCGTAAATGGGAATGGTGTTGCCGTTGCTATCTTTGGTGGTGCCCAACTGCTTCCCGAGGAAGAAGTTGTTCATGGCGTTTGAGTCGTAGCCCGTGTAGTCCTCGCGCACGATGTACTGCTGGGAATTGAGGTTCAGGTCCCAGTTGAACATGCTGTCGAACATGGTGCCGCGCACACCGGCCTGGATGTTCCAGTTCTGCTCGCGGTCATGAGTATTCGACGGGCCGATTTCCGATGCAGTCAGCTGGCGGATCGCCTGGTTGATGACCTGCCCCGTGCTCTGGTCATAGAACTCGCCGGTGCCGTAGGCGTTCAACTGCGTGTTGGAAATGCCCACCGTGTCATACAAGGCCGCCGAACCATAGACCTGGATGCCGTTGCTGAAGTCGTACTCGCCGGCTACGTAACCGTTGTTACTGCGGCTGCCGGGCGTCAGCACCCAGTTCTGGAACAGAGCGGGCTGCGAGCAGTAGTAGCCATTGTCGGTCACGCCTGCGATCTGGGTGCCGTTGGTGGTGACGCTGTAGGAGTGGCTCAACTGCGAGTTCGTGAACTTTCCGCAAGTGCCCGCCGGCGGCGTGATGTACTGGCCCGAAGCGTTCTGCGCAGATAACGCAACGGCGCTGTTCGCATCGTACTGGTAACCAAACATGCGGGATGCCGGGCTCCAGGAGCCGTAGCCTGCATCAGCCACCGAATCCTGATACGGACGATCCATGCCCCACAGCGCGGTACGGTTGGACTTCTCCAGATTATAGAGGACGTGCCAGTTTTCACCGGACTTGCCACCAAAGAAGTTGATGTCGCCATAGGCGCGGCCACCGCGGGTAGCGCCGCCGCCCGTGATCTGCAAATCGTCACCCTGGTAGTTCTTCTTCAGGATCACGTTGATAACACCCGCCACCGCGTCCGAACCGTAGATCGACGAGGCGCCGGTCGCCAGCACTTCGATATGGTCGATCATGCCGGTGGGGATGTTGTTGTAGTTCTGGAAGTTGCTCTGCTTGTTCAACGGCTGCGGGTAATCCACGACGCGATGGCCGTCGATCATCAGCAGGCTGAAGCCAGGGCCGATGCCGCGCAGATTGACCGAACGCGCATTGACCGAGCTGGAACCCCAGGAGGCCGGGTCCGATGTCTGCTGGCCCACCTGCGGCAACGAATCCAGGTACTCCCACAACGTGGTGAAGCCCTGGTCCTTGATCTGCTGGCCGGTGACGGAGAACACCGGAGCAGGCCCTTCGACCTCCACACGCGGAATCATCGAGCCGGTAACGATGACCGCTTTCAGCTCTTTCGCATTCGGGCCGTTCTGCTGCTGGTTGCTGGAAGACGTGCTTTGCTGCTGATTCGTGGAAGACGTGTTCTGCTGCTGATTGCTGCTCGACGTCGTCGACGTCTGCGCGACGGCATACGGCGCAAAAAGCGCCAACGCCAAAGAACTAGCCAGTACGCCGCGGCGTACGTGAATGGTGCTCATATTGTCCCCTCCCGGTAAAAAGCGCTGTTGCTGGCCGCCTCGACTCCCCTGACTACAAAATCAAGTCGAAGCTGGCATGTGTGGGTCTGTTTATACGTGCTCCGGTCGAGCCGAAGCTTCATGGGTCAAACGGCATCGGGTATGTGGAAGATAGGTACGTTCCTCCGGTCTGGTTGTCAGAACATCGCCTTCCCGTCGATGCACCAAAAAGGGATGCCTGCAAGCAGGCGTTCCCGTCACTCCTGCACAGCTTGTTGTGGGGCGTGATTCATCAGCCAGCTCGCCGCGCCGATCACGCCCAATTGCGCGTGATCCACCACATGCACAGGTACGGTCTGCTGGAACGGACGCATCACTCCCTTGTCCAGAAAACGGCTGACGAAGCTGCTCTTCGCCATGAAACCGGTCATGCGCGACAGGAAGCCACCCGCAACGTAGATGCCCCCCGTGGCACCGTAAAGCATGGCCAGGTCGCCTGCAAAGGAACCCAGCCATCCACAGAACAGTTGCAAGGTTTCCACCGCTTGCGCATTCGTACCGTCGCATGCTGCGGCGGTGATGGCGGCAGGTTCGTGACATTCACACGGCACGCCATCCAGGCGGCACACTGCTTGATACAAACGCAGCAAACCAGGACCTGACAATACCGAGTCGTAAGGAATATGCGTATCAGGCGCCACCAGTTCGCCGAGCACAGTTTGCTCCCGCCCAACGCGTGCCGCCAGTTGAATATGGCCGGCTTCCGTAGCCAGCACCTGCGGAGGTGAGCCGGGCAACCGCACCGCTACACCCAGGCCCGTGCCGGGTCCGACGACGACCACCGGACCTTCCTCGGCTTGCTTGTTGCGGCGGGGATCGTGCAGCGTGACCGCACTGGCAGGATCCAGATAAGCGGTGCCGTAAGCGAGCGCTTCGAAATCGTTGAGCACTTTCACTTCGCTCAACGCCAGCGTCTTTTCCAGATCAGCCGGAACGATGGGCCAACGCAAATTGTTGTTGACCACTTCGCCTTCGTGCAGGAACCCTGCGCACGCCAGCGCAAGGCGCTGCGGCTCTACCGAGAATGCATCGCAAAAAGCGCGCACGATCGCATCGAAGCTGGAAAAATCCGCACACTTGTACACGCGATACGCGAGCGTGGCGGGAACGCCCTGCCCTGGTTGAAAAGCAATCAGGCCGATGCGTGCATGCGTACCGCCGACGTCGGCGGCGAGGAAAACTTCTTGGTTGCCAGGCGATGAGTTCACGAGTGCCGACGATACGGTTTCGCTGTGTGAAGCAGCGTCAGCAAGGAATGCTTCCGAGGAACTACTGTGCGCAGCGCTGTAGCTCTTATAATTGCCATCGTCACGCACGATGCCACCCCGCGCCGAAAATCGGTCGAGTCGTGATGAATTTATGCAGTTGAACTGCAACCCTCATATCTCCCCCGGCACCTACCCTTTCGGGTCATTCATATACGAACGTCCAGTTCATATATATCTGATAGTGAGCTTATACGCCCTGTTTAGATCGTGGCAAGTCGCGACGCAACAGAATGCAAACATTCGTAACAATTTACGTACCCTTGAATGATCAGGCAGGCCTCAGAGCTGCCCCGGATCGAGCACCACGTGGGCAATGCGCAGCCGCTTCCACGTATAAGTAATGTGTATCCGGCCATCTCCTGCCTGGATCACGGCCGGGTAGGAGAACTCGGCGCCGGAGCTCTGTTCCAGCGTAAGTACCTGTTTCCAATGCTCTCCATCGGGTGAGACGGCCACGGCGAGCGTGCCGCGGCCATTCCACCAATCCTTGCCGTGCACGGTCGGGTTGTAGACCAGACAGGCGCGGCCGTCGGCGAGCATCACCGCATCGATGCCAGAGTTGGGGTTGGGCAGGTCCAGCAGCTTCAGCTCGGACCAGGTATGCCCGCCATCGGCGGACCAGGTGGTGAACAGGTGATTTTGCTTGGTACGTCCGATCGCCTGCAGCTTGCCGTTGCGCCATGGCAACAGGCTAGGTTGGATAGCCTCGATCGCATGGGGATTGGGGACGGGCTGGCTCTGTTGCCAGGTCGCTCCGCCGTCGCTGGAAAGCTCGAAATGAATCGTCCAGCGCCCCAACTCCGTGCTCGATGGGGCGACGATGCTGCCGTCGGTGAGTTGCACCGGCTTGTCTTTGATCGGGCCAAGCAAACCATCCGGCAGAGCATGCGCTTGGGACCAATGCGCGCCGTTGTCGGTAGACGTCTTGAGCAAGCCGTGCCAGTGCTGTGGATCTGGCCCGACTTTGTAGAACAGCATCAGGGGTCCTTGGTGCGGAAGAAACAGCACCGGGTTCCAGGTGGGTTCGCGGTGCCCATCCGGTTGTACACCGTTGGCCACTTCGACTGGCGTGGTCCAGTGACCATGTATTTGCCGCGATAACCAGATGCCGACACTGGGGTCGCGCTCTTGTTTGCCGCCGAACCAGGCGGTGACGAGGCCGGCAGGTGTTTCGACGATAGTGGAGGCGTGGCTTTGTTTGGTGGGCGGTGTCGTGGCGATGAATTCGCGTAGCACGATGGGGTTGTTGTCTGCCATGGCTAGGGTCGGCACACCGAGCAACAAAATAAGTACACGGCATGCTTGTGGCAAATGACGGGCTGTTTGCTTTGGAGAAAACAAATATCGAAACATCACTCAATGCCCTCATCGTGCCTCATCGTCATTCACTCAGACGTCTTTACGTCCGGCATCGACCAGATCGACTGCCTTACACCACGCACCACCGCCTGCTTCGGCGTCTTCAAATCAAACACCACCACGGTGTTGTCGCCCTGCTGCAACCATGGCGCCGGTAAATAGAGCGAACGCTGCGGGCCGATATCCCAGATACGCCCGAGGTTGTGGCTGTTGACCCACACAAAGCCTTTGCCGAACGCAGTTACGTCCAGAAACGTATCGGCCAACGCCGCCAAGGTGAAGTGACCGCGATGAAACGCAGGCCCTTCTACAGCTTGCGTGGTCCAACCACGAATGGCATCCGCTGAGGTCATCGGCAATGGGTACACCTGCCAACCATGCAGTGCCTTGCCGTCGAGCATCACTGGATCAACGAGTCCTGCGCGGCCATCCGCAAGATGCGGTCCGTAGTTGATACGCCCGGTGTTCTCCACCAACACGTCCAGCGTGTGCTCACCCGCATCGATGGTGACAGGCAAGCTCACCTGCTTGAGCCGCCGATCCACCGTGCCCACCAGTTTGTGGTCAACGTAGATCGATGCGTAGTCGCGCACGTCACCCAGATAAAGCTGCCCTTGAATGGCCCCGCTGACTTGCGTGCGATAAAGGATGTAGCCGTAGGCCTGGCCGAACTGCTCCATGGATTGTGGCTGGTCTACGGTGATCGGTTCCGGCAGGTTGTCCCACAGCGATGCCGATTCGCTCAGCGTAACCGCGGGTACGTCCATGAACGGCGTAGGTGCGGGCAACGGTGGCGGCGTGATACCGGTGGCTTTGGCGATCACGGCACGAAACGTCGCGAATTTCGGTTTTGGCCGGCCGGCTTCGTCCAGCGGCGCGTCATAGTCGTAACTGGTGGTTTGCGGCGCGTAATGATCGCTGGGATTGCCCTGGAAATTGGCGCCATTCATGAAGCCGAAGGTGGTGCCGCCTTCGAACACGAAAACGTTGAGCGAATAGCCCTGGCTCAACATCCACGCCAGTTCCTTGGCTTGCACGGTCGCATCCGTGTGCGCGTGCGGTTCACCCCAGTGATCGAACCAGCCGGCCCAGTATTCGCCAGCCATTCGTGGTTGATCGGGACGAAATGCCTCAAGCGTTTTGAATGCGCTCTTCGCTTCGCCAGTGTTGAAATTCACCACGGCAAGCACGCCGGGCAGCGTGTCGTTGCGCAGTTCATCGGCGCCGTCGGAGGTAAACAGGATATCGGTGCCCAGACCGGCGCGAACCAGCGCCTGGTGAATGTCTTCCATGTACACGCGGTCATCGCCGTATGAGCCGTACTCGTTCTCCACCTGCACGGCGACGATCGGACCGCCGTGCGCCGCCATCAGCGGCGACAACTCCCGGCCCAAACGCTGAAAATAACGATCTACAGCTTTGAGATATGTCGGGTCCTGCGTGCGCACATGCAGATGTGGATCGGCGAACAGCCAGGCAGGAAAGCCGCCCGCTTCCCATTCGGCGCATACATAAGGGCCCGGGCGCAGGATCACGTCGAGCCCTTGGGCCTGTGCCATGCGCACGAATGCGGCGACGTCATTGTCGCCGCTGAAATCGAACTGTCCTGGTTTGGGCTCGACCAGATTCCAGTACACGTACGTAGTGATGGCATTCAAGCCCATCGCGCGTGCTTTTTGCAGGTGGTCCTGCCAGTAGGCACGTGGGATGCGTTGGAAATCCATCGAGCCGGAGATGATCTGGTGCGGCTTGCCGGCACGAATGAAATGGCTGCCTTCGATGGTGATGGGCGTTTTCGCCTGGAGTGGCGTGCTCAGTAGAAAGGTGGCGCCAAGCAAGCATGCTGCAAACCATGCGTTCGCTTTCATCGTGGCAATGCCTCGCGTCCGTCGATGACAAACTGTGCCGTTACCCCTTCGCTGTAACCAGGCTGGCCACCACCGACAAACAGACGGTAATGTCCTGCCATCACCGCACGCTGCCCCAGGGCATCGACATGGCTTAATGGCCGCGGTGCCAGTTCAAACGTCACACGCCGGCTTTCTTTCGCACGCAAATGCACGCGCTGAAAGCCAACCAGCGCATGACGCGGCGCCAGCGCATCATCCGGCGCATCGAGATACACCTGCACCACTTCGTCACCATCGCGATCGCCATCGTTACGCACCAGGGCGCTCACAGTGAGCGTCTTGCCGGCATCGAGCTTGGTGGTCGAGAGTTGCGGCTGTGCATAGGCGAAGTGCGTATAGCTCAAGCCGTAACCGAACGGATAAAGCGGGGTGCCCGTGAAGTAGCGATAAGTGCGCTCCTTCATCGCATAGCTCACAAACGGCGGCAAGTCGCGCGTGGAACGATAGAAAGTCACTGGCAGGCGCCCACCTGGGTTGTAATCGCCAGCCAATACCCGCGCCACGGCACGACCACCCTCTTCACCCGGATACCACGCTGCCACGACGGCGCTGGCGTGCTCTTTCGCCCAGTTCAACGCGACGGCACTGCCCGACATCAGCACGACGATCAGTGGCTTGCCACCGGCAGCTGCGCGTTCAAGCATGGCTTGCTGCGATGGCGGCAAACCGATATCGGTGCGATCACCGCCGTTGAAGCCGGGCACGTCGACCTTCAGCTCCTCGCCTTCCACGTCCGGCGACAGACCGATGAAGGCAACAGTGGCATCGGCATCACGCACGGCTGCTTCCGCTTTGGCCAACTGAGCCTGTTCTGGCGCCAGCCACTGCAAGCGTATGCCCTGGTCCTGGCCGCTATGCACGTACTCAAGACGGATCGTATGCGAACGCGTATCGGCAACATGCAGCACGGTCTGCATAGATGAGTCGTCACCGTTATCGTCGAGCACCTCGCGGCCATCGACATACAGGTGCACCGGATCGTGCTGCTTGTTGCAGTCGAAACAACGGTCCACATGCAACGCCAAGGTGTAATCGCCTGCGCCAGGCGGCAACCATTCGCCAGTCCATCGCACGGCATAACGACCATCATGCTGACCATCGATCGGCGTTACCTGATCCCAATCGAAGTCGACCACGCGATCCGTTCGCGTCAAGGCGGGCTTGCCGTTGAAATCGGCATGATCGAAATATTCGCCGGTGAGGCCGGTGCTTCCGCTTGCCGTATGCAGCGCGGTTTCGGGAATCGTGATCGGCACGCCTTCCGCAATGGGTGCGCCTTGCGCATAGCGAATGTGATCGGCGCCGAAGCGCTCGCGCAGACCAGCAAGCGGTGTTACCGGCGCACGTGCAGTGCCGTGATAATTGGCTTCCAGCGTCTCCAGCGTATCGGCATTGGGACCGATCACGGCAAGGCGTGTACCGGATTGCAACGGCAGCGTGTTGTTTTCATTCTTCAACAGCACGATGGATTCCAGTGCCGCCAGCAGGGCCAGCTGCCGATGCTTGGAGCTATCGACCTGATCCATGCCGATGCCATCGTACGGACTCTTGTCGTCACCCCATTCGCCTAGGCGATAACGCGCGGTAAACAACCGCGTAAGTGCCGTATCGATGACCGATTCCTGCAGGTAGCCCTTGTTCACGGCTTCGAGCAGGTCGGCATACGCATTGCCGCAATCCAGATCCGTACCGGCCTGGATCGATGCCGCAGACGATTGCGCGTTGTCCGGCTTGAAATAATGGAACTTGGTCATGTCGTCGACCGCATCGCAGTCGGACACGACAAAGCCTTTGAAACCCCAGTCGCGACGCAGCCGTGTCGCCAGCAGATCGTTATCCGCGCATACCGGCGTGCCATGGAGCGCGTTATAGGCGCACATCACCGAATCAGCGTGGCCTTCCGTGACGGCAGCGCGAAACGCCGGCAGGTACGTGGCTTCCAGATCATGCGGCGATACATCCACATCGAAACCATGCCTGCCCGCTTCCGGCCCGCTGTGCACGACAAAGTGCTTGGGCGTGGCGATGGCGCGCGGATGGTCGGGATCGTCGCCCTGGATGCCATGAATGAAATGGACGGCGAGCTGGCCAGTGAGGAAAGGATCCTCGCCATAGGTTTCCTGTCCCCTGCCCCAGCGTGGGTCGCGGAAGATATTGATGTTGGGCGACCAGATAGTGAGCCCGTCGTAGCGCGCATGATCGCGGCCGGCACCGATGGCGTTGAACTTGGCGCGCGCCTCGGTGGAGACGGTGGTACCGACCTGTTGTAGCAGTTGCGTATCCCAACTGGCGGCGAGGCCGATGGCTTGCGGGAAAACGGTCGCGTAACCGTTACGCGCGATACCGTGGAGACCTTCGCTCCACCAGTCGTAGGCGGCAATATGAAGGCGCGGGATGGCTGGGGCGCCGCTTTGTACTTGAGCGACTTTTTCGGGCAGCGTCATCTTGGCGACGAGTGTGACCGCTTTGGAGTCAACACTCGTGTTCTGAGCAACGGCGCTCGCTGCCGTGAGCAGAAGGCCGACCATTGCGGCAAGACGCGGCAGCTTTATATGCATGGTTGAAAGCCTGCTCCGTTGTCCTCTACACCTTCATGTCAATGAAGGCCAATCGTAGGTTGGGGTGTAAACCCCAACATGATCGTATGAATCGAGATGGCGATGTTGGGGTTTACACCCCAACCTACGAGTGAATTCAACGCTCAACCACCGGCAACTCATCCCACACCTTGGGATCCTCCGCGCCCAATACCCAGGAGCAGAACCCTTCCAGATCGTATTGCTTCACCAGCGCATAGCGGTCGCGAAAACTGTGCGCGTCGGGCATGAACACCCACTCGCGCATATCGTCGCGATAGAAGTAGTACCAGGACTCGTGCTCCACCGGATCCCATTGCACGACGGCTTTTTGTTCCTGCGCCAATGGAATCGATTCGTCTGCATCGATGTAGGTGGCCGAGATATTGGACGCTTCGCTGCCGTCCTCACGCACCGGATTGCCGGTGTACCAGCGATAGCCATACAGCGCGATGCCGAGCGAAAGCTTCTGCTTCGGCACCAAGGTCAACGCGTACTTCAGCTGATCGAGCATCCACGGCATGGCATCGACGGGACCTGGCGTGGTCCAACGGGTATGCTGATCGTAAGTCATCAGGCAGATGAGATCGGCGTATTTGCCAAGCGCAGCCAGGTCATAAGCGCCACGCCAGTACTGCCACATCCATTTGGAGAACGGACCTTCACCCGCATGCCCAGGCCCATTGGGTACCACGGCGATGGACAGCGTCAGGCCGTGCTTGTGCAAGGCCTCCGCCGTCTGCTTCACCAACAAGGTGTAGGCATCGCGATCCGTCCAGGAGATGCTTTCAAAGTCGAACTGGTAGCCGGCATAACCATGCTCGGCCGCCTGTTGCAGCATCGACTCGATCAGGTGTTGCTTGGCGGTCTCGTCATGCAGCAGATCGTGGAAGCCCTTGCGTCCAGCCGACATGGACATGATCGGTGTCACCGGCAAACGATGCTGCTTGGCCAGATCAAGCACGTAGTTGTCCGGACCGCCGTTCACCAAGCCCTCTGCGTCCACCTGGTACCAGGTGGGCACCAGCAAGCCGATCTTGTCGATATGCGCGGTGAAGGAGTTGGTCGACTTCTGCGTGCTCATCAAATAGAACAACGCTGTCGGCTGTTTTGCATAAGCCACGCTGCATGCCAGTGCCGCAGCGAGAAAGCAGACAAGCTTTTTCATATTACTTGGCCAGTTCAATACGATAGACGTAGGCGTAGTCGCCTGCCGGTTGTGCCGGCAGCGTCAGATGCAGACCATCCGCCTGCTGCTGCCAGGCGATGCTCTTACCATTGGCGAGCAGGCTTACCGCGCGCACATGGTCGTCGGGCTTGATCGAATGGATCACCGCCGTGCCATCTTGCGGCCAGCCCAACTCGGTGGCGTAGAGCATGCCGTCCTTGGTGGTAAAGCGGAAATCCTCAGCGGTATACGGCTTGGTCTTGGTGTCCTGGAACGTGCCGCCAACGACTTCGGTGGGACCTTCACCGAAGGTGCGCCATGGCGTGGTGCCATAAATGGCGTCGCCATTGGCCTTCAGCCAGCCGCCCATGGCAAGCAGGATTTTCTGTGCATCTTCAGGGATGGTGCCGTCCGCACGCGGCCCGATATTGAGCAGCAGATTGCCATTCTTGCTGACCACATCCACCAGCAGGTGGATCAACTCTTGCGGCGACTTGTAGGTATCGCCCTTGATGTAGCCCCAGGAGGTATTGCTGATGGAGGTATCGGTTTGCCAATGCGCCTGCTGGATGCCGGTCAGCTGTCCGCGCTCGATATCCAACGTGCCGGCGTTTTCGGCGAAATCGCCTTGTTTGTAATTGACCACCACCCCGCCGCGCTTCGCACCTTCGTTGTAGTAATACGACAGCATCTTCGGCAACGTGTTGCGGAAGGTGGGATGCCCGATCCACCAATCGAAATACAGGACATCCGGGTGGTAGTCATCGATCAGTTCGGCCGTACGCGCCAGCCAGTCATCCAGCCAGGCCTGCGAGACATAGGTCCAGTCGTTGTAGAGGTCCTCGTCCTTCTTGGCCAGATGTGCTTCGGCGGGACCATAAAGGCCCGCATAGCGCGGATCGTTGACGTCGGAATCGAACTTGCGGCCGCCATCGAAGAACCAGTCATGTTCGGCGCGATGCGATGACACGCCGAAATGCATGCCTTCCGCGCGAACGGCTTTCTCCAGCTCGCCGATCACGTCGCGATGCGGCCCCATCTTTACCGCCGTCCATTCCGACAGCTGCGAGTTGTACATGGCGAAACCGTCGTGATGCTCTGCCACCGGGATGACGTAACGCGCGCCGGCTTCCTTGAACAATTTGGCCCATGCCTGCGGATCGAAATGCTCCGCCTTGAACATGGGAATGAAATCCTTGTAGCCGAACTTCGACTGCGGACCATACGTAGCTACGTGGTGCGCATAATCGGGCATGTTCTGCTGATACATGTTGCGCGAGTACCACTCGCTGCCGAAAGCCGGCACCGAATACACGCCCCAGTGAATAAAAATGCCGAACTTGGCATCGTCATACCACTGCGGTGCGCTGTACTGCTGCAGCGAAACCCAGTCAGCACGAAACGGCCCGTCGTTCATATGCTGTGCGACGCGAGCAAGTATGGCCTTGCGTTGCGGCTCGAATTGGGCGGTGGCCTTCTGCCAGGCCAAGTCGGCTTGCGCGGGAGAAAGGGTCTTGGCCGTCGGTGCCGTTGGCGACTGCTGCGCCGTGGCGATGCCTGCCATGCAGGCCAACGCAATGCCAAGATGGAACAAAGACCGTTTCATGCTGCACCCTCTCCCGATGTGGTTTGAACGGCTCATCATGCCAGCAACACACATGATGACAAGTTCCTTTAAAGCATCCATGTCCCGGAAGGGACAGGGAGCTGGAATAAAAAAAACCGATCGCGGCAGTAAGGGGAAGATAGCTGTCCGCGATCGGTACTGCGAAAACTTAAAGCTTGAAGTTCACCCCCAGCGAGAACGTGCGACCGTTCTTGTACATGCCGATCGGCGCGTACTTCACGCCGTTGTACCAGTAGTAGGTGGAATCCAGCAGGTTGGTGGCGCTGGCCGTCACACCCATCCAGTTGTTGACCTGGTAGCCAAGCGTGAAATCAAGTTCCTTGTACGCATCGGCAAATACTTCCGAATCCAGACGACCGATCTGGGTGAAGTAGGCCGAGCGGCGGCTGTAGTTGAGGCGCGCCGACCACGGACCATGCTCGTAGTACGGGATGACGTTGATCGTGTCTCGCGACAGATACGGCATGTTGTAGCCGTTGGTGGTGTTGGCATGCGCATAGGTAAAGTTGGTCTGCACGCCGAAGCCCAGGCCGAGCTCTTGCTGGTACAGCAGCGAGATGCCGCGAACATCCGCATTGGCTGCGTTGATCGGCGTGCTCACGCTGTAAGTCGCCGTCTGGCCGGTGGTCACGTCATACAACTGCTGGTCGGCGGTTTTGGTGATGATGTAGGTGCCGATGTGGCGATAGAAAAACTCGCTCGAGAGCAGGCTGGTCGGCGCGAAATACCATTCAGCGGAGAAATCGAAGTTGGTCGACTGGTAAGGCCGCAAGTTCGGATTGCCACCGCTTGCCGTGTGCTGGCTGTCGTCGATGCTGTAGGCGCCGGCCAGATCGGAATAACGCGGACGTGCGATGACCTTGGATGCGGAGAAGCGCAAGATCTTGTCACTATCCAGATCATAGATCAGGTTGAAGCTGGGCAACGGCCGCTTGAACGAGGAAGCGGTGGTGGCAGGCGAATAAGTGCTGCCGCCATTGATGCTGTTCCAGTAGTACGAGGTATCCCTGGTGTCGATGTAGCGCACGCCGAAGTTGCCGCGCAGTCCGATGTCGCTCTTGAAGTTGAGCTGCGCATACAGATCCTTGGTCACTTCCTTCACGTTGAACGATGAACCGTAATCGATGTGATACGCGCCTTGCGGCAGTGACTTCAGATAGCTCTGTACGTCGCCGAGATCGGCGGTATACCAGTTAGTGAGATTGCCGCTGGCGCCAAGACCCTCGAACAGGCCGTTGGGCGTGCCGCCTGGATTGAATTGGGTCAGCAGAATGTCGCTGGTGGCGTAGATCGAGTTGCCGTAGGCGTTCGTGTTGTTGTCGTGATCAAGATACTTGGCGCCCAGCAGCACCTCGTTGATCGGACCCCAATCCAGGTCGCGTGTGGCATCGAACTGCGCATACTTTTCGCGATCGCCCGTTTTCTCGTAGTAAATGCCGCCGGCCTGCTGTCCGGACTTCAGGCCCCAATTGCTGGCACTCGCATTGTCGTAATTGACGGCCGTGTTCACGCCGTTATAGGCAAAGTCGTAGCCGCCTGATTGCAGCAAATACTTCATCAGGTACTCGGGATCCTTGCCGCCGCTGGCGCTGGTGTAGCCCAGCTGGCTTTCGAAGGTCCACTTGTCGCCGTAGTAGTCGTGCTTGAGATTTAGGCTCTTGGTATCGACATGGGTGACGCGATAGTTCGCGTCCAGCTCAGCGTACGGCTGGCCGTTGCCGGTGTTGGGGGAAACGGTTGCCGACGTGATGTAGCCATTGTTCACGTTGAGCGCCGTGATCTTGTTGAGATCGCCACAGCCGGGGCATACGTATTCCGACTCGCTGTAGTTGTTGTACGTGCCCTTGATGTAAAGGCCGGTGAGGTTGAATTCGTTCTTGTCGTTCGGCCGCCACTCCAACGCTGTCTGCAGGCCATTGCGCTCGCGCGTCTGCTGGAAGTACGAGCTATTGATGCCCACCGGCAACTTGGCCGTCGCCACGTTGCCGCTGCCGGTGACGGCAGCCGTGCTGGGAATACCACTGCCGGTGGTGTAGCCGAAGAACTCGATACCGGCGCGCGAGAGGTTTTCCTTGTCATGCGTGACCGAGACCAACGCCCCGAAGGTATCGCTGCTGTTTTTCCAGCTATACAGCACCGACCCACGTGGATTGCCCTGCCCCGAACGGTCGTTGTAGTTGTAGCCCGCCGAGCCGCGTAGCGTGTTGGCCGGCAAGTCCAGCGGCTTGCGGGTCTTGATGATCACCGTGCCGCCAATGCTGCCTTCGTCGATGCGCGCTTCCGGCGACTTGTACACCTCCATCGTGTCGATGATTTCCGGCGACAGCAGTGTGTAGTTGAAGGTGCGTCCGCTGGTGTCGGTCGGATTGCCGCCCCAGTCGCCGGAAGCGATGGTCTGCCCGTTGAGCAGTACGCGGTTCAGCGCCGGATCGGTGCCGTTGATGCTTACTTTTTCGCCTTCGCCGAACTGGCGGTCCACCGTGATGCCCGGCAAGTGCGCCAGCGATTCGGCGGCATTGGTATCGGGAAACTTGCCGATATCCACCGCACTGATGGCGTCCACGATGGCGCCCGCTTCACGCTTGATGTTCAGCGCCTTGTCCAGGCTCCCGCGATAACTGGTGACGGTTACCGTCTGCAGCGTCTTGGTGTCTCTTTTCTGGCCCTGCTGCTGCGACGACGTATTGTCATGGGTGTTCTGGGCCGCATCCTGCGCATGAAGTCCAACACTCAACCCACAAAGAATGCTTAAGGTCAAAACCGACCTGCGAAATGCCATACCTTTACTCTCCCCGAGCTTAAGTACTTCTGCTTGTTGATCCAGGCGTTCGAGTGCCCCCGAAATGCTCTCAGCGGCCTGGTGTGAAAACTGCACCGTTACGATCGATGCAGGCTGCGCGCTCGTCTCCCGTACGAGCATCGCTATGCGTGTCGACGTGCCAACCGGCTGCGCCCATCACGCCGTGATGACTGTGGTGCATCACGCGAATCGGAATGTTTTGCAAAAACGGACGCATCACGCCCTTGTCGAGAAAGCGCTCGAGCAAGGGGCTGCTGCGCAGAAATTCGGTCATCTGAAAAAGAAAACCACCGGCGAGATAAATACCGCCGGTGGCGCCGTAGAGCATGGCAAGGTCCGCCGCGAACGAACCAAGCCAGCCACAGAACAAAGTGAGCGCTTCGTGCGCCATCTCGTCGCCACCGGCGATGGCGGCGGCGGTTACCGCAGATGGCTGATGCAACGAGGGATAGCGATCATGGATGGCGCACAGGGCGGTGTAGATGCGATGCAGGCCTGGGCCTGACAGCACCATCTCGTACGAGACATGCGCATCCGGCTGTGCAAGATGCGCCAATACGCGTTGCTCCCAGCCGATGCGCACAGCCAGTTGCGTATGGCCTGCTTCGGTGGCGATGACACGCGAAGGCTTTCCCGGCAGCCATACGGCTGCACCCAGGCCAGTACCTGGCCCCACAACGACCACCGGACCGGCATGAGCGTTGTGCGCCGTCGGCGCTTTCAGCACGGCGGCATCATTCGCAGCGCCATGGCCGACGGCATAAGCAAGCGCCTGCAGATCGTTGAGAAACCAGACGTGATCGAAGCGCAGTTGCTCCTTCATCCGCTGCAACAGCACCGGCCAGGCGAGGTTCTTGTTGATCACCGAACCGGCATGCACGTAGCCGGCGCAAGCGAGCACCAGCTCGCGCGGTTGCACGTCGAGCTCGAAACAGAAGCAACGGATGATGTCTTCCAGATGCGGGTGATCCGCACAGGAATAGCTGCGGTATGCGGCCATGTGCGGCAATTGGCCGGGGGCTCGCGTCATCAAGGCGAGCCGGGCGTGAGTACCGCCGATATCGGCGGCTAGAAAACTGCCATCGCAGTTATTTGCGGATGCCGCACGGCGCAAAACCACCTGCTCGTTGGTCGGTGAAGCCGGCAATAGCGCGGTCGCGGCCATCTTGATCAACCCTCGCAGCCACGTGCCAGGACGGCGCTTTTACCCCGCCTTTCTCTCGGAAATCGCATAGGACGGCCCTTCTCCCGCTTCCCGCTTGAACACGCCTGGCGACCCCTCACCCGTTGCATGTTCATTAGCAAAATGGAATTTCATATATGTTTTAGATCGAGCGAAATCCAATTGCAACAACTTTTTTCGATTGGCTCACCAGGACAAGTTCGGCACATATGAATCCATTGTTTATATATACACAGCAAAAGAGATGCGCGATGATGGGCGGATAAGGGCACGGCCAGGCAGGAAAATCGCCTCGCCGTGGGGTGGTCCAGCAAGTCATCGTGAGGACGAATGGCGGCATCAACGACCAAGCCGGATCTGGATCAAGCCAGCACTCGGAAACCTGCATGGCTGGCTTCACAGCTGTCGTTTGGCGGCGCACCGGTCGGCAATCTGTACGCATCGGTGGACGATGCTTCTGCCGCCGCCACCATCACGCATGCCTGGCAACGCGGTATCCGGCACTTCGATACCGCGCCCTACTACGGCTACGGCCTGAGCGAAAGCAGGCTAGGCGCGGCATTGCGCGGCGTGCCACGCGAAAGCTTCACCTTGTCGACCAAGGTGGGACGCCTGATCGAAGACGATGCACAACAGACCAGCCATACCGATGGTTTTATCGTCGATGGCCACCGCGCACGCTTCGATTACAGCCGCGACGGCGTGCTGCGTTCTTTCGAAGCAAGCCTGCAACGTCTGGGCACGGATCACATCGACGTGCTGCTGCTGCATGACGTCGGTGCACTCACGCATGGCGAACACCACGCTGCCATCCTGCGCCAGGCGCTGGAAGAAGCATTGCCGGCGATGGCGGAATTGCGCACGCAAGGCGCATGCAGTGCGATCGGCATCGGCGTGAACGAAGAAGCGGTGTGCCTGGAGGTGATGCCGCGCTTTCCGCTCGACGTGATCATGCTGGCCGGGCGCTACACCTTGTTCGAGCAGCAAGACAGCCAGAACGTGATGGCGCAAGCGCAAGCACGCGGCGTGGCGGTACTGGCAGCAGGGCCCTACAACTCCGGCCTGCTTGGCGGCGCGCAAGGCCCGGGCAAGTTCTACAACTATGCGCTTGCCGATGATGTGGTCGTGGCGCGCGCGCAACGTTTCTACGATGTGCTCGCGCGCACGCATACCGACGTGGGCGCCGCGGCCTTGCAGTTTCCGCTGGCACATCCAGCCGTAGCGAGCGTGGTATGCGGATTGCGCTCGATCGAAGAAGTCGACCAGGCTGCTGCACGCATGCAAGCTTCCATTCCAGCCGAGGCATGGCGCACGTTGCGCGACGCCGGCCTGTTGCAGGAGAGCGTGCCGACGCCATGATCATCGTCGACGCCCATCAGCATTACTGGCAGCCTGCCCGCGGCGATTACGGCTGGCTCGGGCAGGCACCGGCGATGCTGCAACGGGCATTTCTGCCGCGCGATCTTTGTGCACAGCGTGCCGCGGCGGGCGTGCAATTCAGCGTATTGATCCAGGCGGCGCCTACCGAAGAAGAAACGCGCTATCTGTTCGATCTCGCGCACCAAGATCCTGGCATCGTGGGCGTGGTCGGCTGGGTCGATATGGAAGCGAACGACGTGGGCGCGCATATCGATGCGCTGATTCACGACGGCAAAGGTCTCTTGCGCGGATTGCGCCCGATGGCGCAGGACCTCGCCGATCCGGACTGGCTGGCCAGACCCTCGCTCGATCGCGCCTTCGACTGCATCCAGGATGCGGGCCTCAGCTTCGATGCACTGGTCGACATGCGCCACCTCCCTGCCCTGTTGCGCAGGCTGCAACGACACCCGCAGTTGAACGTCGTGCTCGATCATGCCGGCAAGCCGGCGATCGGTGATGGGCGCTTCGATCAATGGACGTGCTGGATCGATGAGTTGTCCCAGCATCCGCAGTTGCATTGCAAGCTTTCCGGCCTGCTTACGCTGCTTGGCGAGCCGGTGCATGAAGATGCCATCGAGCCCTATGTTGCCGACCTGTTCTCGCACTTCGGTCGCGAACGCCTGATGTGGGGCAGCGACTGGCCGGTGTTGACCACGCGCGCCGATTACGCGCATTGGTTGCACGTCGCCATGATCTTGGCCGAGCGCTACGCCAGCGGATCGCAGGCGGAGGTCTTCGCCGCGAATGCCGTGCGTTTTTATGCGCTGGATATCGATCTTACATCTCACGAAAAAACCTTGAATCGTCGTCCCGGCGAAAGCCGGGACCCAGCGACTTTGCTCGCGAATCAAAACAAGGAGAAAAACTCATGAGCGGCCGCCTCTCAGGCAAATACGCATTGATCACCGCCGCAGGCGCCGGCATCGGCCACGCCACCGCCCTCGCCTTCGCCAAGGAAGGTGCAAAGGTGCTGGCGACCGACATCAACGCCGATGCACTGGCCAGCCTTGCCGCCGAGCATTCGTCGATCACCACCCGCACACTCGACGTGACGCAACCGGAACAAATCCAGAAGCTGGTCGGCGACAGCGCACCCTTCGACGTACTGTTCAATTGCGCCGGCTACGTGCACGCGGGCACCATCCTGGACACCGACGATGCGAGCTGGCGCCGCTCGTTTGCGATCAACGTCGACAGCATGTTCCACCTGTGCAAAGCCGTGCTGCCCAGCATGCTTGAGCGCAGCAAGGGCAGCATCATCAACATGTCTTCGGTGGCTTCCAGCATCAAGGGCGTGCCGAATCGCTTCGCGTACACCGCCACGAAAGCAGCCGTGATCGGCCTTACCCGCTCGATTGCCGCGGATTACGTCACGCGCGGGGTGCGCTGCAATGCGATCTGCCCCGGCACGGTGAAAACGCCATCGCTGGGCGATCGCGTACGCGCACTGGCTGGCGATGAAGATACCAACTGGCGCAGCTTCGTTCAGCGCCAGCCGATGGGCCGCCTCGGCGAACCCGAAGAAATCGCCGCGTTGGCGTTGTATCTCGCCTCCGACGAATCGTCTTTCACTACCGGCACCGTGCACATCGTGGACGGCGGCTGGTCCAACTGATTCAAGAGAAACGCCATGAAACTCGTACGCTATGGCACGGCCGGTAAGGAAAAGCCCGGCCTTATCGACAAAGACGGCGCGCTGCGCGATCTGTCTGCCGTTGTCACTGACATCGATGCGCAAGTGCTCGGCCGCGAAGGCCGCGCACGCCTTGCCGCGATCGATCCGCAAAGCTTGCCGCTGGTCGCCGGTGAACAGCGCTACGGCGCGCCGGTGTCGCATGTGAGCAAGTTCATCTGCGTGGGTTTGAATTACAGCGAGCACGCGGCGGAAACCGGCGCGCCGATTCCGGAACAGCCGATTCTCTTCATGAAGGCCACCAGCGCCCTCAACGGTCCCAACGACGACGTGATCATTCCGCACCGCTCGGTGAAAACCGACTGGGAGGTTGAACTGGGCGTGGTGATCGGCGAGACCGCACGCAGCGTCAGCGTGGAGAACGCATTGGCGCACGTGGCCGGCTACGTGGTGGTGAACGATCTTTCCGAGCGCGAGTTCCAGCTCGAACACGGTGGCCAGTGGGTGAAAGGCAAAAGCTGCGACACCTTCGGCCCGATCGGCCCGTGGCTGGTCACCACCGACGACGTGCCCGATCCACAAAACCTCGACCTTTGGCTGGAGGTGAACGGGCATCGCTACCAGAACGGCAACACGCGCACGATGATTTTCGGCGTGGCGCAATTGGTGAGCTACATCAGCCGTTACATGACGCTGCTGCCCGGTGACGTGATCAGCACAGGTACCCCTTCGGGTGTTGGCCTGGGCCTGAAGCCGCCGGTATACCTGCGCCCCGGCGACGTGATCGAACTGGGCATCGACGGACTCGGCACGCAACGCCAGCGCGTCCACGCGCATCCGAATGACCGATGACATTGCGTGACCGCACCCAACCCACACTTACTGGATGCAAGGACAGCCACTCGATGACCAAGATCACGGCGCTGGATACTTACGACGTTCGCTTTCCTACTTCGCGCGAACTGGACGGCTCGGATGCCATGAACCCCGATCCGGACTATTCCGCGGCGTACGTCGTCATGCGCACGGATCAGCCCGGCCTGGCTGGCTATGGCCTGGCTTTCACCATCGGCCGCGGCAACGACGTGCAGAAGGCGGCGATCGATGCGCTGGCTGATCATGTCGTCGGTCTTGACCTGCACGACGTTATCAACGACCTCGGCGGCTTTTCGATGCGCATGGTTGGCGACTCGCAACTACGCTGGCTAGGCCCTGAAAAAGGCGTGATGCACATGGCGATCGGTGCCGTGGTCAATGCGGCGTGGGATCTTGCCGCGCGCGTGGCAGGCAAGCCGCTGTGGCGCTTCATCGCCGACATGACGCCGGAGCAACTCGTCGCGACCATCGATTTTCGCTATCTCACCGACGCACTGACGCCGGAAGAAGCACTCACCATGCTGTACGCCGCCGCGCCCGGCAAAACCAAACGCATCGAGCAATTGCTGGCGGAAGGCTACCCCGCCTACACCACCTCGCCCGGATGGCTCGGCTATTCCGACGAAAAAATGCAGCGCCTGGCGCGCGAAGCTGTTGCCGCGGGCTTTCGCACCATCAAGCTCAAGGTGGGCATGAACGTGGAAGACGACGTGCGCCGCTGCCATCTCGCGCGCGCTACGGTGGGGCCGGATATCGCTATTGCCGTCGACGCGAACCAGCGTTGGAACGTGCCCGATGCCATCGCCTGGCTGCGCCGGCTGTCGGATGTGGGCCTGGAGTGGGTGGAAGAACCCACCAGTCCGGACGACGTGCTCGGTCACGCCACCATCCGCCGCGCCGTGGCGCCCGTGCCGATTTCGACCGGCGAGCACACGCAGAATCGTGTGATCTTCAAGCAGTTGTTCCAGGCTGGTGCGGTGGATCTGGTGCAGATCGATGCGGCGCGCGTGGGCGGCGTGAACGAAAACCTGGCGATTCTGCTGCTGGCGGCCAAGTTCGGCGTACGCGTGTATCCGCATGCCGGCGGTGTCGGCCTGTGCGAGCTGGTGCAGCACCTGGCGATGGCCGATTTCGTGGCGATCACCGGCAAGAAGGAGGATCGCGCCATCGAATTCGTCGATCATCTGCACCAGCATTTCGTTGACCCGGTCATGATCCGCAACGGGTGTTATATAGCGCCTTCCGCACCGGGCTTTTCCGCGCAGATGCATACCGAGACACTGGCGCAGTATCGTTTTCCGGATGGCCCTGTCTGGTGTGAATCGCTGGACGCTGCGACTGCCCCATGACAACACCGATCACCAACGTTGCCGATCTGCGCGAACTCGCTAGGCGCCGCGTGCCGCGTGCCTTCTTCGAATACGCCGATCGCGGCTCATACGATGAAGTCACGCTGCGCACCAACCGTGCTGCGTTCGAACGTATCGCCTTTCGGCAACGGGTGATGAGCAATGTCGATAACCGTTCGCTGGCCACTGACATCATCGGCCAGCCGGTATCGATGCCACTGGCGATCGCTCCCACCGGACTCACCGGGCTGCAACACGGTGGCGGTGAAATCCTCGGTGCGCGTGCGGCCGAGAAAGCCGGCATCCCCTTCTGCCTGAGCACCATGTCGATCTGCTCGATCGAGCAGGTGCGTGCTGCGGTGGAAAAGCCGTTCTGGTTCCAGGTCTACGTGATGCGCGACCGCGGCTTCACCCGTGACCTGATCCAGCGCGCCAAGGACGCGGGATGTTCCGCGCTGATGCTCACCGCCGATCTCACCGTGCAGGGCCAGCGTCATCGCGAAATCAAGAACGGCCTGTCGGTACCGCCCAGGATCACCTTGCGCAACATCTTCGACATGGCCAGCAAGCCACGTTGGGCATGGAGCATGCTGCGTGCACCGAGCCGCTCCTTCGGCAACCTGCAAGGCCGTATCCAGAACACCGACAGCCTCACGACGTTGGCGCAATGGATCGCCAACCAATTCGACCCTACGCTCGAGTGGAAAGACCTGGAATGGATTCGCGAGATCTGGCCCGGCAAGCTGATCATCAAAGGCATTCTCGATCCGCGTGATGCGCGTGTGGCGGCATCGCTCGGTGTTGATGCCATCGTCGTGTCCAATCACGGCGGACGCCAGCTGGACGGTGCCCCCGCAACGATCGATGTGCTGCCGTCCATCGTACAGGCCGTGGGCGATCGCATGCAGGTGCTGTTCGACAGCGGTATCCAGAGCGGGCAGGATTTGCTCAAGGCGCTTGCTTACGGCGCGCATGCCGGATTGATCGGCAAGGCGTTTCTTTATGGCCTGGGTGCGATGGGCGAAGCTGGCGTAAGCAAGACCATCGAGCTGATTCGTAAAGAGTTGAGCGTGAGCATGGCGCTGACCGGGCAGACCGATGTGCGGCGTATTACGCCAGACATCATCTGGCGCAAGCCTGGGGATGGTTTGCTCAATATCGTCAACATCGAGGATACCGGCGTTCCGTGCCGTACGTAGGTTGGGGTGCAAACCCCAACATTGCCATGCCTGCATAGAGCGGGATGTTGGGGCTTGCACCCCGACCTGGTTAGCCAAGCTCAAGCATATCCGCCGGCATCCGAAATAGCCGCCCAGGCCTGGTACGCAACAAGGCTTCCATCGTGGTGTAGCCCCAAGCCACGGCACCGAACATCATGCCTGCGTCGTTGGCCGCTTCGGCATCGCGAATTTCATCGCCCACATAGATCGCTTCCGTGTTGGCCACGCGCGTGTGCTTAAGAATGCGACGCAAGCGGTGCGATTTGCCGAACAAGCTGGTACCGCACTCGACCATGACGAAACGGCCGATCAGCGCATCGCCCAGAACGGTCGTGACGTTTTGCAGCGTATTGGACGTAGCCAGCGCCAACGGCATGTGCTTGTCCAGCAGCGCATGCAAGGCATCAACCACACCGGGAAAAGGATGAATGTCGTGAATGTGCCGCTGCAGGATGTTGCGAAAATCCGCCATCACCGCCGGGACTTTCCACGGCGGCAAACGCAGCTCGCGCAGCAATTCGCTGGCGCTCATCCCGCGCAGCTTGTGCTGTTCGTCCCACTGCACCTGCCGAAAACCATGCCGGCCTGCCAGCACGTTGACGGAATCGGCAAACACGGCATAGCTGTCGGCCAGCGTGCCGTCAAAATCGAAAATGGCGAGCTTGATGGTCATGACCAAAGAGTACACGAGCACAGCTACACGCATTCACCGAGATGCTGCCAGATAGATGTCCAGTTGTGTTTTGGCCCATTTGATCGAGCTACCGAAGTCGGGAATGGAAGGTGAAAGGATGGCGCTCCAAGCTTTCATCGACCGCGACGACTTCTCGATGCTATCGAGCGCAAGGTGGATACCGTCTGCGCGAGTTCGCAGCAACTTCCCCATTTCCACGGCAGGTACCAACCCTGGCCGCATGGTTTCGATGGCCCACCAGTCGAACAGATCACGCGACGTCAAGGTTGCCCCGCGAAAGAACAACTTCTTTGCCAGCACTTCAGATATAGGGTCAAGCGAGAATGTCGTGTCTGGCTCGAATTCAGGCGGCAGATTCAACAGCCGTGTCCGAACAATGAAATCAATTTCCCCTTCGGGGAAGCGCAGCTTCAGATAATCGGCAGCTTCATCGTAATCGCCGGCTAGCGCTTCAACATAATCATTCAAGCGTGGCGTGAGGTAGCCAATCCACTGTGCGTCGGTGAAAAACAAATCGATGTCATGGCTTATGCGATGGTTCAAGCTGAGCATGAGCCTGGTATCGCCACCAAGAAGCGGCTGAAAATCCCGACCAGTTTTTTGCGTAACATCCTTTGCAATGCGTTTGGCGATGCTCTCAAGCACGCGCCAGGAGCCTTGGGCGCGAAACCTGGCGATATCCTCGATGGAAACCTGGCTCACAGCATGTGCTCGACAGCGTGTTCCCAATCAGCCACCCGAGGCATCGAGGCACTCAGCGACTCCTGATAAAGCTGTTCGACGTGCAAGAGATCCGCCTTGGCTTCCGCTGCTGCATGAAGAATCAACTGCGGCGATAGCTCGGTGAACAGACTGCTGATCAAAGCCGCGGCATCGGGGTTATTCGACAGCGAAGCCACCGTACCTTGACGCAAGGCCAGTGCTAGCTGGTCCGTCGTGAGGAGGTTTCCCACCGGCACATTGAGGTGTGTGACGGCAAGCCGGAGCCAGTGCTGCGAATTCATAAGCGTGTGCCGCGCTGATTGACGCAACCAACCTATAGGGGGTGCGGTATTGAGTCAATAGAAAATGCTTTGGGAACAGCGAGTTACTTGACCTGCGAGGCACTGATTGGTTTACAACGCCTTTAGCGCTTCTTTCAGCGAAAAGATGCGCCCCATCATCACCCATTTCTGCCCCGGCTCGGCCCACGGCAAGCGTTGCTGATATTGATCCATCAATTGCTCCCACTCCTTCGTCCTCGCGTCGGCGTCGGCGTCAGATTCGCTCCTGGCGGAGGGCATGTGGTCATCCGCTATCTTGACCGCCATCACCAGACGATTCCCGGTGCGGAAGATTTCCATCTCCTCGATACCTGCTGCGCGGATGGACGTCACGATTTCCGGCCAGATCACACCTGGGCGATGCCAACGTTCGTACTCGGCGATGGCAGCGGCATCGTCCCTGAGATCCAGGGCGTAGTAATAGCGCTGCATCAGATCGCACTCCGTACGGTGCGGCGGCGCCAGGCAAACAAGGCGATGATGGCGAAGCTGCAAGCCGGCACCACCATCGCGTCGGACATGCTGGAACGATCGGAGACCGCGCCCATGATTGCCGTGAGCACCGCGCCACCGATGATGGTCATCACCAGCAGACCGGAGCCGAGTTTGCGTTCGTCATCGCTGCGGCCCTCCACACCCAAAGCGAAGATGGTCGGATACATCACCGACATAAAGAAACTGCACGCTGCCAGCGCGTAAGCACCGCTAATGCCGGGATGCACGACCGCGTACAAGGTAAGGACGACGTTGATGGCCGCAAACGCAAACAGCAGACGCACCGGCGCCACGTATTTCATCAAGGCGGCGCCGGCGAACCGGCCGACCATGAAACACACCAACTCCGCGGTGAGGAAATTCGCGGCCAACTTGGCCGGCGTGCCATGCATGGTCGCCTGCACGTAGCGGATGGTGTAGCTCCATACGCCCACCTGCGCACCAACATAGAAGAACTGCGCCAGCATGGCACCGATGAAAAACTTGTCGCGCAGCAGTCGGCCCATCACGCCCGAGCCTGCAGTCGGCGTTGCAGTGGCACGCGGCGCAGCGGCTTTGGGAAAACGTGTGGCAAGAATCAGCGCCGCCCAGCCCAACACCACCAGGCCAATCACCAGATACGGCCACTGCACGGCCTTGGTTTCGCTGACGTAGTACGCCACACGCTGCGCATCGCTCATCGCCGCCAGCTGTTCCGGCGTGTGTTCGACGCCGGAAAAGATGAAGTGCTGGCCGATCAGGATGCCCGCGATCGAGCCAAGCGGATTGAATGCCTGCGCCAGATTGAGCCGGCGCGTGGCGGTTTCCGGCGGACCAAGCAAGGTCACGAACGGATTGGCCGAGGTTTCCAGAAAAGCCAGGCCGCTGGCGATCACGAACAGCGCGAACAGGAACATGCCGTAGGTGGCCTTTTCGGCCGCCGGCCAGAACAACAACGCACCGATGCCATAGAGCATGAGGCCGAAGACCACCGCGCTCTTGTAGCCGAAGCGGCGCATATACATGCCGGCCGGCATGGCGATCAGGAAATAGCCGAGGTAGAACGCGCTCTGGACCAGCCCGGCCTCGAAATCGCTGAGCACGAAGGCTTTCTTGAATTGCGCGATCAGCACGTCGTTGAGATTGTTGGCGCCGCCCCACAGGAAGAACAGGCTGACGATCAGCACCAGCGGCAGCCAGATGCGGCCTGTGCCTGCATGCATCGTATCGGCGGCCGGCATGGAGGTGTCTTCTGTCACGGTTCGCGCTTCCACCTGGTTCTCCTACCTATTGCGGCAGGTCCCCGGGGTGACGACCCTGCCCATTTGTGCAAATATGAAATGGTTATTCATAGATAGCACAAGTCGCGCTGCAACATGGGGTGGATTTTGGGCAAGATGGCGCGATGTGAATAAATCGAACAAGGGGAGAGTCATGGCCACTCAAACGCCCAAATATCGCGCCCCGGCGCTCGACAAGGGGCTGGATATCCTTGAACTGCTGGCTGCCTCAAGCCGCCCGCTGAGCATTGCAGAAATCTCGGAAGGTGTGGGGCGTTCCCGTGGGGAAATCTTCCGCATGCTGCAGGTGTTGGAAGAACGCGACTACATCGCACGCGGCGAAGGCGACGTCGGCTACTCGGTCACGCCGCGACTGTTTCGCTTAGGCATGGAGCAGCCACCGGTAAAAAGCGCTATCGAAACGGCCATGCCGGTGATGCATCACCTGGCAGATGCCTGCGGCCAGGCCTGCCATCTGGTGGTGCCGTCCGGCGAGCAGATCGTGGTGGTGGCGCGCGTGGATCCTCCCGGCGAAGTGGCCCTGGTCGTGCGCGTGGGACATCGCCGCCCGATGTCGCAATCCACCTCCGGCCATGTGCTGCTGGCCTTTCAGGAAGAACAGACGCGTGAGCGTTGGCTGGATCTGATCCAGCGCTTCGAGCCCGCACTGGATCGCAAGAAGCTGATGCGCCTAGTGAACCAGTTGCACACGCGCGGCTATGCCTGCGAACGAAGCCACATCGTGGATGCCGTCACCGACCTTTCTGCGCCAGTGCTGCATCACGGCAGTGCCGTGTGCGCGCTGACCATTCCCTATATCGAACAGCAGAACGCCTCGCAGAGCATGGACGATGTGATCGCGGCCCTGCTCCGCGCCACCGGCGAGATTTCCGAAGCGTTGCAGTTCGGCTCCCCTCGCACTACCTGAAAACGAGTATTGAAACCATGCTGATACGCCGAAGCGTTTTGCTGGCTGCCGCGATGGCCGCCATCCTGTTCACCGGTAGCGCTGCGGCGCAGAACTTTGCCGACGTCAAACCTTCGCCGCAGCAGACGCATTGGCAGGATCTGGAATTCGGCGTGATCGTGCACTTCGGCACCAACACCTTCCTCGATCGCGAATGGGGTGATGGCACGGCGGATCCGAAAGTCTTCCATCCGGATCATGTGGATCCGGATCAATGGGCGCGTGCCGCCAAATCGGCCGGTGCGAAATACCTGCTGCTGGTCGCCAAGCACCATGATGGTTTTGCGCTATGGCCCACGGCACAAACCGACTATTCGGTGAAAAACAGCCCGTGGCTGGATGGCAAAGGTGATCTGGTGAAGATGACGGAGGATGCCGTGCGCAAGGAGGGCATGGAGTTTGGCGTCTATCTGTCGCCTTGGGATCGCCACGAACCGCGTTACAAAGATCCGGCCGCCTACGACAAGTTCTACATGGCAGAGATGGACGAGCTCGTACAAAGCTACGGCCCGCTGGTGGAGTGGTGGCTGGATGGTGCCGGCAGCGCAGGGCACGTCTACGATTTCAAGAAGTACATGGAAGAGCTGCGCACCTATCAGCCAAACACCATGGTGTTTGCCGACGTCGCGTTATTTGGCTACGGCGATATTCGCTGGGTAGGCCAGGAAGATGGCCATATTCGCGGCGAAAACTGGAATGTGATCGATCGCCACGGCGACCTGCGCTGGCGTCCGGTCGAAGTAGATACACCCCTGCACAAGCTGGAATGGTTCTGGCACCCGGATAGCGACAAGACACTCAAGAGCGTCGATGAGCTGATGGATATCTGGGAAAACAGCGTGGGCCGCGGTGGCCAGTTGATGCTCGGCCTGGCACCGAATCGTCACGGCTTGCTGCCGGATGCCGATATAAAACGGCTGAAAGAATTCGGCGACGCACTGCAGGCGCGCTACGGTGCGGACAAGAACCTGGCACGGCGTCATCTCGCCACGCTGCCCGGTGATCAGAATGCCGGCGCGGCCTTGGATGGCGATCCCGATACGTTCTGGTCGGCCCCGGAAGGCTCCCGTCACGCCACGCTCGAAGTGGATTTTGCCCAACCGGTCACCTTCGATCATGCGTTGACGATGGAATGGCTGAACGACGGGCAATGCGTACAGAAATATGCGATTGAAGCGTGGCTGCAAGGCAGTTGGACGCCGATCGCAAAAGCCGAGGCCATTGGTCACATGAAGATCGACCGCTTTACGCCGACAACGGCGTCGAAGGTGCGGCTGAATATTCTTTCGAGTGCTTGCACCGCGCGAATTCGGGAGTTTCAGTTGTTTGACATGGGGCAAGCGCGCTGAGGTTCGAAAGCACACGGCTTGCGCCCTCTTCCGGCCAGTCACCTCTCGCCCCGGTCAATGCCGGGGCGACGATCATGTTTCCGCCAAGACCCGATACCTCAGGAACCTGCGATCTCCATCGCATTCCACGCCAAGAACACTGAGGATTAATTGTGAAGAAAGGCCCAATCAAGGCTTTTCTGCCAGAATCCTGCTTCACAATCGGCGTGCGATAGCCATACCGCGCCGCCGAACGGGGGGATCCGTACAGGACACACGTTGCGACGCCTCGGTCAACAAGGCGTCGATCTGTACGTTTACTTTTCGTCAGCTACTGTCATGGCGGCCTAGTGCGTGGAAACATTGCTCGTTCAAGCGGTCACGGCGGCACCAACGCCTGAAACCCGCAACTACTCAGGAGAGATCGTTCCACAGGATGTGCCTACCCTTTCCCTCGTCATCTGTACCTTGGACGAGCATGAAGCCATTGGCGGCGTGCTGCGCGAGCTCGATGACCATTTGAAAGGTATCAGCCACGAAATCATCGTGGTGGACGACTCAGCCGACAACCGTACCGCCGACGTGGTGGATACCTATGCCGCTGAACACCCGGAAGTGCGGCTGGTGCGCCGCTATATGGCTAGCGGGTTGTCGTCGGCAGCCATCAAGGGCTGGGATGTCGCCCAGGGCCGTATCCTGGCGATCATGGATGGCGATGGCCAGCATGATCCTGCACTGATCAGGGCGCTGGTCGAAAAGCTCGCCAATCCGAACGTCGACGTCGCCGTAGCCAGCCGCTATCTGGACGACTCCCGTTCCGGCCTGCATGGGTTGCGGCATCGGCTTAGCCGCGCCGGCACCTGGCTTACCGATGTCACGCTGGGCGTGCCGCTAGCCGATCCGCTGAGCGGCTGCTTTGCAATGAGCCGCGACTGGTATACGCAAGTTCGGCGCAACTTGTCCGGCCTGGGCTTCAAGATCCTGATCGACGTGGTCGCCTCCGGCGCAAGAAAACCGCATACCGCGCAGGTTCCCACGTTGTTGCGTGCCCGCGCGGGCGGCGAATCGAAGTTGGATACACGTGTGGTCATCGACTTGATCGCGCTGCTGATCGAAAAACGCACACAAGGGCGCTTCACCGCGTCCGCACTGATGGGCGGCATGGCGGCGCTGAGCGCACTCTGCGTGCAGTGGCTCACACTCGGCGTGTTGCTGAAACTTGCCATGCCGTTGTGGCTGGCGGTATTGCTATCGGTGGGCCTTGGCCTTGCCGGCCGTTTCGGCGTGAACCTGCTGATGACGCCCCGATCGCGCCGCCCTTCCCATGCGTATGAGCTGCATCAACGATGGCTGATGTTCTGCCTGAGCCGCTGGAGTGACATACCTTTGAACGCAGGTTTCGCCATCGCGCTGTGCCTGGCTCATTGCCCATGGGCTATCGCTGTTTTGGCAGGCTTGCTGTTGGCGGAATCCCGCTACTACCTAGGCATCCATGCGGGAGCGCGTGCGTGAATGATGGATTGCGGGCGCCAGCCCGCTGGCAGGCCGTCGTCTATGGATTGATCGCACTGATCGCTTGCGCCGGAGCCTTTGCAGGGCTTTCCGCCAGCAGTTTGTGGATCGATGAGCTGTTCACGGTTTACCTGATTCACCACAACGGTGGTCTCGGCGAGGTATTTCACCGCGCGCTGACCGATACGCATCCGCCGCTGTATTACTTCATGCTGTATGCGTGGACGCGCTTGGCCGGCCTCTCGGAAATCGCCTTGCGCCTGCCTAGCGCGTTGTTTGCGGTCGCGTCGATTTTTATTTTCGCGTTTGGAATGCGCCGCGTGTTGAGCCGCACGGCAATCGCGTTTGCATGCGCGGTGGCTGGCGTTTCCGAGTTTTGGTTTGAGCAATCGCAGAATGCGCGCAGCTATGCCTTGTGCTTTGCGCTGTCCGCCGGCCTTCTATCCTTGGCTATCGCCTTCCGCCGCCGTGCGCAGGTGCGCACAGACTTTCCGCTTGCGCATTGGCTGGCACTGAGCCTGCTGGGTCTGATTGCCAGCCTCACCCACGCTTATCTATTGCTGGCAACCGGCATGGTGCTGCTGTTTCTGTTGCTCAGCCTGCCTTCCTGGCGTATTCGCGCCGCACTGGTTGTCACCGGTCTGGCGATACTCGCGTTCAACGTTGCGTATTACCGGATGATGATCCACTCCTCGCAGCAGGATCTGCAGGGTCTGTGGTTCGACAACAGCACCGGATTCTTCAAGCAACAGATCCGCTATGCGTTCTACGGGCTGATGCAGCGGCAGGTGATCGTGGTGACCGTGCTGCTGATCCTGTTCGGCATCCGGCAAAAGACGACGGGCGAAGGCTATTTCGTGCATGACGAGCAGAGTACGCGCTGGGCTACAAACCTGGCTGCTTTCGTACTCGTTGGCGTGATCGCTTGCGGTATCGGTGTGTCACTGGCCGTTGCGCCATCGTTTTCGGATCGCAATCTGCTTACTTGCATACCGTTCGCCTGGGTGCTGGTGGGGCGTCTCTACGATGCCGCCGGGCCACGCGGATACACACGTGGCAGCGTGGTGGTCGCTGTGCTTGGCATGCTGCTGGTCGGCAGTTATCTGCATCGGTTGCCGGGGCGCGAATTGCCGCGACGCGAAAACTGGCGTGCTTCGGCCCAGTACGTTTCGCAATTGCCAGGCTGCGCAGGACAGCTTGTGCCGGCGATTCTCCCGTATCGCTTCGGCCATGCCTCACCCTACTTCCGCGCACTCGCTGCGAATGATTTCTTCGGCTACTACATGCCAGCCGGCACGCCGATCCGCGCATACATGCCTGCCGAAGTGGCCGCGCGCCATCCCGTAGCGGAGCTGCCGCCGTTGTTCGCATCGCGTGCTGCCAACGCCGATACCGGCGGTTGCAGCTTGCTGGCTTGGGGCATCCATGATCTTGATGAAACATCTGCGCTGAAGATCGCCTTGGATCTCGCGCGCCAGCCAGGCATTGCGCCGCGGCGCGTGCTGATGCAGCAATTCATCGACTATCAGCCGCGACAACTGCGATGGGAAGAGGTGCCGGGAGGTTATGTTTATCTCGCGATCCCAGCCGCCACTCCCAGCACACAGGTCGCGCCACCGGTAACGCCAAACGTTCCGTTGAACAAGCAAAATGCTGCAACGCTGGGCGATCGCATCGTGGTGCAATACCTCACCACGTATACGAACCCAACACAGCCTGTGTATCAGGTGGATATTTTCGCCATCCAGCGCTGGAACCCGAAGGAAAAGAAAGAGCCGGTGCACCAGGATTTCCTGGCCGTGCATCGTTTGACCTGCGATGCACCGGTGACCAAGTCCAACTGGGATGTATGGCCTGATCCGACCTATCCCGGCTGCAGCCCTCTGCCGCCGCCGACATCTGCAGGAAAGGTCAACGGGCAGTTATGATGGTCACCTGAGCGAAAAACTCGGGCTTTTCCCGGAGACTGTCTGGGATGATCAATAAGACCAAGCACGACAGCCTGCCAAGCTTAGGCTCAGCCTTGAGCACGCTCGCAACGCGCGAGTGCCGCCGCTTGCTGCGTGCGCTGGCCATGCGCAAGCAGCGGCAGGAAGGCATTCACGAGGCACGCAAATCCTGCCGCCGCCTGCGCAGCATCTTGCCCTTGCTGCCACCCGAGCAACCGACTGATGCGGTGGATCATGGCTTGCGGGAGCTGGCACACAGTCTTGCTCCCCTGCGCGATGCGCATATGGCCGTGCGCACGGCGAAACTGCTGGCCACGGCGCACGAAACGTCCATCACTCGCCCGGTGCTCCAGGCGCTCGAGCGTCGCTGTGAACAGATGATCGATCACGCACTCAAACAAGATCCGCATTGGCGCCAGCGGCGCGTCGAGGCACAACGTATCGTCGCGGCTATCCATGCGCTGTCATGGCATGACATCCGCCCTTCCCTTGCCATACAAACGTTGAAACACAGCAAGCGCCGCGTGAAGAAAGCACGCAGGAAAGCGCTTGCGTTGCGTACGCCCGCCGCTTCGCACCGTTGGCGGCGGCGGGCGCGAAAGCTTCGCTATCAGCTCGAATTCCTGCGCAAGGCGCGTCGCATGGCGGGCATGAAGAAACACCGCACGCAGCAATATGGCGAGCAAGCCAAGCACCTATCCGCGGTGACCGACCAACTCGGATGGCGCCAGGACTTTCAGATTTTCCTGGACGCCGTCAAACAGCTGCCAAATTCCGCCAAAGTGCTGGCACTACGCCAGGAATTGAAGTCGAAGTCGGCAAGCTGGTCGGAGGCCGAGCTTCATGCCTGATGTCACTCAGTGGCACACCAGCACAGGAATATCGCAGCAGCCCAATACCCTGTTCGTTTCGCTACCCAGCAGCATGCGATCGAGCGTGGCATAACCATGCATGCTCATCACGATCAGGTCGCAATGCTGCATTTTGGCTGCGCCAACGATAGCCGTGTAGGGGCGATGATCGAACGCATATCCGCCATGACATGCCACACCGGCTTGGTTCGCCATGGCTTCGATCTCGGCCAGCCGCTGCTGCGCGCGTGTCACGGCACGCTCCGTATGCGAATCTTCCCGATGCCGGATGACGTCGGAGAAATACGCCACCGCAGCAAGCGGCGCCAGGACATGAAAGGCGTAGATACGGGCACCGAGTGAACGCGCCAGGTCGATGCCGATTTCCGCAGCATGCATGGCTTGGTCGGAGCCATCGGTGGGAACCAGGATATGCGAAAACATGATGCCTCCTTTGGGAAGAAACCCCACCGAGCGCATTGTTTTCATTCGTGGCTGCGTCGGCCATGGCTGCGACTGGCAAATCGCCGACCTGGCCCGACTTGATTGGGATATTACACCCCGCCAATGGGACAGCATGAAGCATGCGTCACCGGTGCCTGGCAGTTTTCGCTTGTGTTAAGACTGCCCGCACCCCATTTTTGAGCCATCTTTGCACCCTGAGGTAATCATGACGCTGGCGGAAACGGTGTCCCAAACCGTGAATGATGGCGAATTGCAGCGCTTCATCGAGAAGCATCGCCGCCTGTTCGTACTGACCGGTGCCGGCTGCAGCACGGATTCGGGTATTCCGGACTACCGCGATACCAACGGTGGCTGGAAACGCTCCCAGCCAGTGACCTATCAGGCGTTCATGGGTGAAGAACTCACCCGCAAACGCTATTGGGCGCGCAGCCTGGTCGGCTGGCGGCGCTTCGGCAAGGCCTTGCCGAACGCCACGCATCACGCCTTGGCTCGGCTGGAGCAGCTTGGCAAGTTGGCACTGCTGCTGACGCAGAACGTGGATGGCCTGCACCAGCAGGCGGGAAACCGCAATGTGGTGGACCTGCACGGGCGATTGGATACCGTGCGCTGCATGGGTTGCGAACATCGGTCGCCACGCCACGCGCTGCAACAAACCTTGCTGGAACTCAACCCGGCCTGGGCCAGGCTCGATGCCGCCGACGCGCCGGATGGCGACGCGGATCTCGACGGCCATGATTTCAGCAACTTCACGATAGCGCCCTGCCCGCGTTGCGGCGGCCTACTCAAACCGGATGTGGTGTTCTTCGGCGAGAACGTGCCGCGCGACCGCGTGGCAACGGCCATGCAGGCATTGGAGGCCGCCGATGCCATGCTGGTGGTGGGTTCCTCACTGATGGTGTTTTCCGGCTACCGTTTTGCGCACGCTACCGCCAAGGCCGGCAAGCCGATTGCCGCGATCAATCTGGGACGTACACGCGCCGATTCGCTGCTGAGCTTGAAAGTGGAACGCTCTTGCGCGGAGGCCTTGGCCTTTTTGTAGGTTGGGGTGCAAACCCCAACATCACCATCCAGATGTATTCCAATGTTGGGGTTTACACCCCAACCTACGGACGCTCAGCGGCGCGCACGAAAGAAATCGCGTAACAGTGCCGCCGATTCGTTGGCGAACAAACCACCCTGCACCTCGATGCGGTGGTTGTGCAGGTCGGAAATCAAGGTATCGAACACACTGCCGGCTGCACCGGTCTTGGGATCCATCGTGCCGTACACCACGCGCGCCACCCGCGCATGCACCAGCGCCATCGCACACATCGCGCAAGGTTCCAAGGTGACGTATAGAGTGGCATCGACGATGCGGTAATTCGCCAGTTTTTCCCCCGCTGCACGCAAGGCCATGATCTCCGCGTGGGCGGTGGGATCGTGCAAGGTGATATTGCGGTTCCAACCCAGCCCTACAATCTGTCCATCCTGCACCAGCACGGCGCCTACCGGCACCTCGTTCTCGGCATCACGGGCATGCTCAGCGAGCTGCAGCGCACGCCGCATGTAGGTTTCATCTTCCGCGCTGAACTCAGGCAAGACTTGGTTTTGGCTAGATTCGTCAGCCATTTCGGTGGTTTATGTGATGCTTAAAAATCGGCAGATGGGCAAATGATACAGGTTCGCTGCACCGACTTAGAGCTCAAGGCAAACCTTGCCAAAGTGGTTCTGCGATTTGTAATGCTGAAACGCAGCAGCGATTTCCGGTAGCTGAAAGCTGCGGTCGACAAGAGGCTTCAAGGAATGTGCCGTCAATGCGCGAACCATATCCTCTTGATCTGTCCGGCTGCCGATGGAGATCCCGCTGATGCGGATCTGGTTTGAAAATAGCGCTGGAATCGATACCTCTCCAGCAAAGCCAGTGAGGATACCGACCAGGGCGATATGTCCACCCATCCTGCAGGCGGCTATCGACTGGGCCAAGGTGCCAGGCCCACCGACCTCAACCACATGATCCACACCGCGTCCGTCGGTGAGTTCCTTGGCCTTCCGCCCCCAATCTGGCACAGCCTTGTAGTTGATCAGCATGTCCGCGCCGAGATGTTTTAGTTTTTCCAGCTTCTGCTCGGAGGAAGACGTAGCAATCACTCGAGCACCTGCCGCTTTAGCGAATTGCAGTGCGAACAGCGATACGCCACCTGTTCCAAGGATAAGCACTGTGTCACCGGGCTTCACCCGGCCGCATACCACCAGGCTTCGCCAAGCTGTGACGCCAGCGCAGGTGAGGGTCGCCGCCTCGACATGTGTATATCCGGCTGGTGCCTTGGTGAAAGCGTGCGATGGCATGCATGCGTATTCGCGGGCATAGCCGTCGATATCGTCACCCAATTCCCCTGTCTTGGTGGCAGGTGTCGGCTCGCCGCCCAGCCAATGGGGCCAGTAAGTGCTTACGACAGCGTCGCCGACATGGAACTCATGTACATCGTCGCCAACCGCAACGACTTCTCCTGCACCATCAGACAAAGGGATACGTCCGTCAGCGGTGGGCTTTCTGCCTAGTGCCACCATGTAGTCGTGGAAGTTCAACGAACACGCGCGGATCCTCACCAGCAATTCCCCGCGCTTTGGCTTGGAGGGAGAGTCTTCCTCGACCAGCTTGAGATTTTCCAAGCCCGCTGGCGCACTGAGCCTCACAAGTCTCATCGGATAGTTCCCTATTCAGTCGCGTTTGCGGAACGCGGCTTCGCCGGCCTCGGAAACCTCGACCCATTTCTTGTCGGGTTCCGCATTGGCGACATAGTTGTCGTGCCAATTCCACCATTTGTAGGGCGGGGTCTGCGGGTAGCCTTCGGGTGAGTCCTCCCACGTTTCCTGGCGGCCGAGCGGGGTGAGATCGAGATAGCTCCAGGTCGTCCCCATCGCTTCGTCGCCTCGGTTGTTGATGAAGTAAGTGCGAAACAGTTTGTCGCCGTCGCGAATGAACACGTTGTGGCCGTGCCATTGGTCCACGCCGAAATCCGCATCGAAACTGTCGGTGATCGTGTACCAGGGCATCTCCCAGCCCATCCGCACTTTTAAGCGGGCAATATCGGCCTGCGGCGCACGGGAGGCATAAACCAGCGTGGTGTCGCGCGCGTTCAAATGCGCGAGATGCGCAACCTGATCAGCGCCCAACGAGCAGCCACGGCAGGCTTGATCAGGCCAGCCATGCACGCCAGGCTCGTAGAAAGCGCGATAGACGATCAACTGCCGACGGTCTTCGAACAGATCGAGCAAGCTGACTTTGCCGTGAGGCCCTTCGAAGGAATAGGTCTTCTCCACGGCCGTCCACGGCATGCGCCGCCGCTCCGCCGCAAGTTTGTCGCGAGCGTGAGTGAAGGCCTTTTCCTTCACCAGCATCGCTTGGCGCGCGGCCTCCCACTCCTGAGGCGAGACGACCGGTGGCGTCTTCATGGTGCCAAGGTTCCCCTTCTTTTCCGACGATGTGCTCATGGTCATCTCCGCGTGCTGTGCAGGAGACGATAGTGCTCGCGGTCGCGCGAAGGATGGGAGTGACAAGTGTGGCGGGATTGTTGTCCTGAGCTCACGGGCGCGCGAGCCATAGAGCTGCGATACTCTCCCTGGCACAAAGTCTCGCAAACGCAGTAAGGGCGCCCTGCGGCGCCCTTACTGTTTAACTCACTCCCACTCGATCGTGGCCGGCGGCTTGCCGCTTATGTCATAAACCACGCGAGAAACACCGCGTATCTCGTTGATGATCCGGTTGGATACGTTGCCAAGGAAGCTGTATGGCAACTCGGCCCAGTGCGCGGTCATGAAATCGATGGTTTCGACGGCGCGCAGCGCGATCACCCATTCGTAAGCACGAGCGTCGCCTACTACGCCGACCGACTTTACTGGGAGGAACACAGCAAAAGCCTGGCTGACCTGGTCGTAGAGATCGGCCTTGCGCAGCTCCTCGATGAAGATGGCATCGGCGCGGGCCAGCAGCTCAGCATATTCGGGCTTTACCTCGCCCAGGATGCGTACGCCAAGGCCCGGGCCGGGGAACGGGTGGCGGTAGACCATGTCGCGGGGCAGGCCAAGTTCGACGCCGATGCGTCGCACCTCGTCCTTGAACAGCTCGCGCAGTGGTTCGACCAGCTTGAGCTTCATGTGGTCCGGCAGGCCGCCGACGTTGTGGTGGCTCTTGATCACATGAGCCTTGCCGGTCTTGCTGCCGGCCGATTCGATCACGTCAGGATAGATGGTGCCCTGGGCCAGCCACTTCACCTGACCGTTGCCCACAGCGGTGACCTTGGCCGATTCCTCGTCGAAGATCTCCACGAACAGGCGGCCGATGATCTTGCGCTTGGCTTCCGGATCAGCCACGCCTTCCAGCGCCTTGAAGTAGCGCTCTGCGGCGTTGACACGGATCACCTTGACGCCCATGTGCTCAGCCATGGTGGCCATCACCTGGTCGCCTTCCTGCCAGCGCAGCAGGCCGGTATCGACGAAGACGCAGGTGAGCTGGTCGCCGATCGCGCGATGCAGCAACGCGGCAACCACCGAGGAGTCCACGCCACCGGAAAGACCGAGCAGCACGTGATCCTTGCCAACCTGCTCACGCACGCGGGCGATCTGGTCCTCGATGATGTGCGCGGCGGTCCACAGCGTCTGGCAGCCGCAGATGTCGGTGATGAAGCGCTTGAGGAGCGCAGTGCCCTGTTTGGTGTGCGTCACTTCCGGATGGAATTGCACGCCATACCAGCGCTTGGCTTCGTTCGACATCGCGGCAACCGGAATGCGGTCGGTAACAGCGGTGACGGTGAAACCAGGCGGCGCTTTGGCGACGTGATCGCCGTGACTCATCCAGACGTCCAGCGCCTGGAAGGAATCGTGATCACTAATTCCACTTAGCAACTTGTCCGGCGAGACCACATTCACGCACGCATGACCGAATTCACGTGCATCGGCGGCCTCGGTAGCACCGCCCAGCTGTGCAGCGAGCGTTTGCATGCCGTAGCAGATGCCGAGAATCGGCAAACCTGAATCGAACACTTCCTGCGGCGCTTTGGGTGCACCGTGCACGGTGGTCGATTCCGGACCACCGGAAAGAATGATGCCCTTGGCACCGAACGCGGCGATCTCAGCGGGGTTATGGTCCCATGCCCAGATTTCGCAGTAGACACCGATTTCGCGAATACGCCGCGCAATAAGCTGCGTGTACTGCGCGCCGAAATCGAGAATGAGGATTTTGTCGCTGTGGATGTTGGTCATGGCAGCGAGATCTAAGGTGTAAGGAAGAAGGTTGCAAACGCCCCACCGTCATCCTGGCGCAGACCGGAACCCAGTGGAAACACGTCGTGCGAAGCACTCAAAACCGACTTTGGGTGCTTCGCACGCGTACCAAACTGGATTCCGGCGTTCGCCGGAATGACGCGCGATAGAACGCTCGTGTCGATCACGAATTGAGCCGGTAATTCGGCGCTTCCTTCGTAATCTGGATATCGTGCGGATGTGCTTCGGTAACGCCAGCTGAGGTGACCTTGACGAACTGCGCTTTGTTGCGCACGTCCTCGATCGTCGCCGCACCGAGATAACCCATCGACGCGCGCAGACCACCGATCAATTGGTGAATGATGTTGCGCAGCGGACCACGGTACGGCACGCGGCCTTCGATGCCTTCCGGCACCAGCTTGTCGGCGTCGGCTTCTTCCTGGAAGTAGCGATCCTTGGAACCCAGCGCCATCGCGCCGAGCGAGCCCATCCCGCGATAGCTCTTGTAGGAGCGGCCCTGGAACAGCTCCACTTCACCCGGCGATTCTTCGGTGCCGGCAAACATGGAGCCGAGCATCACCGTGGATGCGCCAGCCGCCAGGGCCTTCGGAATATCGCCCGAGTAACGAATGCCGCCGTCGGCGATCAGCGGGATGCTGTCCTTCAGCGCGCTAGCCACCATGTCGATGGCGGTGATCTGCGGCACACCTACGCCAGCGACGACGCGCGTGGTGCAAATCGAACCCGGGCCTACGCCAACCTTCACCGCATCGGCGCCGGCATCACGCAGAGCCAGCGCGGCATCGCCGGTGACGATGTTGCCGGCAATCAACTGCACTTGCGGGAAATTCTTCTTCACCCAGGCAGCACGTTCGATCACACCTTGCGAATGGCCATGCGCGGTATCCACCACGATCACGTCCACGCCCGCTTCGACCAGCGCTGCGACGCGCTGCTCGGTATCGCCACCTACACCGACAGCGGCACCGACGAGCAAGCGCTCATGCGCATCCTTGGCGGCGTTGGGGTTGTCGCGTGCTTTCTGGATGTCCTTGACGGTGATCAGGCCGCGCAGTTGGAACGCGTCGTTCACCACCAGCACTTTTTCGATGCGGTTCTTGTGCAGCAGTTGCAGTACTTCGTCCTGGCTTGCGCCTTCCTTCACGGTGACCAGCTTGTCCTGGCGCGTCATGATGTTGCGCACCGGATCGTCATGCTTGCGCTCGAAGCGCAGATCGCGGCTGGTGACGATGCCGACCAGTTGCTCCCCTTCCACCACCGGCACACCGGAAATGTTGTGTGCACTGGTGAGTTTGAGCACATCGCGAATCGAGGTGTGCGGCGTCACGGTAATCGGGCTGCGAATGACGCCGGCTTCGAACTTCTTCACCAGACGCACTTCGGCGGCCTGCTGCTCGGCAGTCATGTTCTTGTGGATGATGCCGATGCCGCCGTTCTGAGCCATGGTGATGGCGAGGCGGGCTTCGGTAACCGTATCCATCGCAGCGGACACGATCGGAATGTTCAGGCGGAGGTTCCGCGTGAGTCGCGTGGAGGTATCCACATCGCGCGGCAAGACTTGGGAATGGGCCGGGACGAGGTAGACGTCGTCGTAAGTAAGGGCCTCGGCGAGGATGCGCATGGAAAAGTCCCGCTGCAAAGAGAGGATTATACGCGGGAGTCAGGCGCGGCGCGAGTTTTGCTTTAGCTCTTCACCCCCTCTCCTCTACGGGAAGAGGGAAAAGCACTTACACATCGCGCGCTTCAGCAGCTTCCAAAGTGTTTTCCATCAATGTGGCCACCGTCATCGGCCCCACGCCACCGGGCACCGGCGTGATCCAACTGGCGCGTTCGGTGGCAGGGCCGAACTCCACATCGCCGACAAGACGCCCGTCATCCAGACGATTGATGCCCACGTCAACCACCACCGCACCGGGCTTCACCCATTCGCCTTTCACCAGGCCCGGCTTGCCGACTGCTACCACCAGGATGTCGGCCTGGCGCACGTAGGTTTCCAGATCACGGGTAAAACGATGACAGCACGTGGTGGTGCAACCGGCGATCAACAGCTCCAATGCCAATGGACGACCGACATGATTGGAAACGCCCACGACCACCGCATGCTGTCCGCGCACTGGACGATCGGTGTGTCCAAGCAGGGTCATCACGCCTCGCGGCGTACAGGGGCGCAAGCCGAAACGGCGTAAAGCGAGGCGACCGACATTGACGGCCTGAAAGCCATCGACATCCTTGCTGGGATCGATGCGATCGACCAGCGCGTCTTCATCGATGTGATCCGGCAACGGTGATTGCACCAGGATGCCGTGGATGGCCGGATCGGCGTTGAGCTTGTCGATCAGCGCAAACAGTTCGTCCTGCGTGGCGGTGGCCGGCAGGTCGTAATCGAAGGAGCGGAAGCCCACTTGGTGGCAGGCTTTGCGCTTGTTGCGCACGTACACGGAGGATGCCGCATCGGTCCCGACCAGCACCACGGCCAGGCCAGGCTCTACTTTGCCCAGTGCTTTGCGTTCGCTAACGCGCTTGGCGATGCGATCCAGCAGTTCCTGCGCGATGCGTTTGCCGTCGAGTATGCGTGCGCTCATGGTCGGTCCTGGCTTGCAAAGCGCGCATTATCCCATGCCGTGGCATCAGCCCGCTGAGCAGAACCGCTCGATATCTTCGTATCCGCGAAACTGAGCTGTCGATCCACATCCCGGACAAGCCGGATCGCGCGGCAACCGCGTTTCGCGAAAACGCATGCCCAGGGCATCGAAGGACAGCAGCCGCCCGACCAGCGGTTCACCGATGCCAAGGATCAGCTTCAACGCTTCGGTGGCCTGCAGCAGCCCCACGATGCCTGGCAGCACGCCCAGCACACCGGCCTCGGCGCAATTGGGTGCATCGGCTGCATCAGGCGGCTCGGGGAACAGGCAGCGGTAGCACGGCGAATCATGGCGACGTGGATCAAAGACACCAACCTGTCCGGTGAATCGTTCGACGGCGCCGTACACCATGGGCATGTTCATGCGCCGTGTCGCGGCGGCGAGCAGATAGCGCGCGGGGAAATTGTCGGCGCCATCAACCACCAGATCATGGCCGCGTAGCAACTGCTCGACGTTGTCGGCACGCAGCCGCTCATTACGTAATTCGACTTTCACGCGCGGATTGAGTGCATTCAAAGTCATACGCGCCGATTCGGTCTTAGCCATGCCCACACGCGCATCGGCGTGGATGACCTGGCGATGCAGGTTGGAGCGCTCGACACGATCGTCGTCGATCAACGTAAGCTGCCCGACTCCTGCGGCAGCGAGATAGAGCGCGGCAGGCGCACCGAGACCACCTGCCCCCAGCAAGACGACGTTGGCCTGGCCTAGCTTGTGCTGCCCGGCCTCGCCAACCTGTGGCAAACGCAGTTGACGCGCATACCGTTCTGCGGAATCCATATCGAGCTGCATGGCGCTGATCGGCAGACCTTCACGTTTCCAGCGCTCGAAGCCACCGGCCACGGAAGCAACATTCCGATAACCCATGCGCTGTAGCGCTTCGGCGGCAAACAAAGAGCGAACACCACTGCCACACAGCGTGAGTAATTCCCGGTCGCGGTTGGGTTCCTGGCTCTCTATACGTAGTTCGAGAAAACCACGCGACAAGGGCAAAGCACCAACGGGCGAACCGGTAGCGCGCTCGTTGTCCTCACGCACGTCGATCAGCAAGGCACCTTGGGCCTGCTTGCGCAGGGCTTCGGCAGGGAGAAGCTCGGGTACGCGTTGGCGTAGATCGGCGAGCCAGGATTCGCGGTCGAGGGTATTCATTCGGCTAGTTTAGCTCGCCACAGGCGGCCACCCTCTGTAGGTTGGGGTGCAAATCCCAACATCACGCCACCCGTAACAGCGACGTTGGGGTTTGCACCCCAACCTACAAGCGCAGCAGTTTTGGCCTTACTTCTTGCGCCGCTTTATCTCGCGGATCATCCGCTGCCGCTTGCGCTGCTGTCCCTCGGTCAGCACGTTCTTCCTGCCCGCAAAAGGGTTCTCGCCATCGCGAAAATCAATGCGAATCGGCGTGCCCTCCAGCTTGTAACGCTGGCGGAAGAAGTTTTCCAAGTAACGGCGATAGGCCGGCGCAATGTGCTTGGTGCGGCTGCCGTGAATCACGATAGTTGGCGGATTGCTGCCGCCGGGATGCGCGAAGCGCAGCTTGGGTGCGTGCCCGCGCACCAGCGGCGGCTGGTAGCCCTGATAGGCGCGTTCAAGCGTACGGGTGAGATCCGATGAGGTGAGTTCGCGCGTGGCGGATGTGTGAGCACGCACGATCGCACGCATCAGTTCGCGCAAACCCGAACCGTGTAGAGCCGAGATAAAGACCTGCTTCGCCCAATCGGCAAACACGAGCCGGCGCTCAAGCGCGCGCTGGCATTGCTCACGCGCATAGGTCTCCATGTCGTCCCACTTGTTGACGGCAATCACCAGCGCCCTGCCCTCGTCAATCGCATGGCCGATCAGGGTCAGATCCTGATCGGCAAGATTTTCGCGGGCGTCAACCATCACCACGACGACTTGCGCCGCAGCCATCGATTGCAGCGTCTTGATGACGCTGAATTTCTCCACGCCTTCGTCGACTTTCGACTTGCGTCGAACACCAGCCGTGTCGATCAGCGTGTAACGCTTGCCATCACGTTCCAGCGGCACACGGATCGGATCGCGCGTGGTACCGGCGACATCGGAAACGATCAGCCGGTTTTCGCCGAGCAGACGGTTGATCAACGTGGATTTGCCGGCATTGGGACGGCCTACAATGGCGACGCGGATGCTGCCTTCATCTTCTGGTGCGAGTTCTTCGTGCGCATCTTCCGGAAGCAGCGGCAGCACAGCGGTAACCAGCTCTTCCATGCCGCGATTATGCGCGGCGGACAACGGCAGCGTCTGGGCGATACCGAACACGGCAAACTCGGCCAGTGCATGCTGCACGTCGAGGCCATCGGTCTTGTTGACCGCGGCTATGATGGGTTTGCCGCTGCGGCGCAGCTCATCGAGGATGCTGCGGTCTTGCGGCAACAGACCGTCACGTGCATCGACCACGAACACCAGTACCTGCGCCTCGTCGATGGCGAGGCGCACCTGCTGTGCGGTGAGTGCATCGAGGCCTTCTTCGACACCGGACAAGCCACCGGTGTCGACCACGACGAAGGGATACGAACCGGTACGGCAAACACCGTAGTGGCGATCACGCGTGACGCCCGGCATGTCGGCCACCAGGGCGTCGCGGCTGCGCGTCAGCGCATTGAAGAGGGTCGATTTACCGACGTTAGGACGACCGACCAGGGCGATGACGGGCAGCACGGAACATGGTTCCAGTAATTACTTCGCACCAAGACGGTAAGCGGCGATGTGGCCCTCCACGTCTTCGATGTAGACCAGGCCGTTGGCCACGATCGGCTGTGCGCGAATGGCTTTCTTGGAAAGACGCTCGCGTCCGGCCAGCGCACCGTCGCCGGTCTGCAGCCAGTGCACGTAGCCTTCGATGTCGCCGACGACAATATAGTCGGCCTGCACCGCCGGTGCGGTCAGCCAGCGATACTTGAGATCGTCGTTCTTCCACATGTCGGCGCCGCTGCTCTTGTCGAACGCCCAAACTTGCGAATCGGTATTGACGCCGAACAAGCTATTGCCGCTAAGCGCCATCGAGGTATAGGTGGAGAACGGACGCGCCCACAGCGGGCGGCCACTAGGGCCATCCACGGCGGTGAGGTTGCCGTGGTAAGCCGAGGCGTAGAGCGTGCTGCCATCGAGCACAACGCCGCCGTCAGCGTCGTTCATGCGTTCGATATCGGTACGGCCTTCACCTGTCGCCAACTTTTGCTCCCACAGCTTGTCGCCGTTGTCTTCGCGCAGTGCCAACAGCTTGCCGTCGTCGCTACCGAAGAACACCACGCCGTTGGTGGCCAGCAGCGAGCCATTCCCACGAAGGCTAAGCAGCGGCACGCTGCCCTGATCGTTCACCCAGCGACGCTCGCCGGTGTTGCTGTCCAGGCCATACACGCGGCCGTCCTGCGTGCGCACCATCACCAGCGCGTTATTGATCGTCGGCGAGTCGATCACTTCCGACGGCAGCGTCGCAACCCAGCGCTGAGTGCCATCCTTGGAGCTGAGGCCATACACATGGCCGTCGAGCGTGCCGATGACGAGCAGATCGCCTGCTACCGCCGGACCACCGGCATAGAACGCATCTTTGCGTTTCTTATCGCCCCAGCCGAACCAGCCATGGGTGCGGCTCTTGTTTTCCCAGATGGTCTTGCCGGTATTGGGATCGAGCGCTGCGATCACACCATCCGTACTGGCGGCATAGAGCACGCCATCCACCACGGTGGGCTCCATGCGCACACCGCTCACGCCAGCGCCATGGCCGACGCGTTCTTTCCAGACCCGCGCGACCTGCACGGTCGGCTTGAAGTCTTTGGCCAGCGGTGTCGGCGGCTGGATGTTTTCTTTCTTGAAGGAATGACAGCCAGCAAGCGCTACCAGCGAGCCGGTCACTACGATCAGCCAAAAACGTTTCATGCACCCTGCTTCCCGGCCGTGGCCAGATCGTCGATTTTCATTTGCACTTCATTGTCCTGCGATGCGTTCGGCCCCATCGCGCTGACCGAGGCCTGATAGGCCTTGAGGGCATCGTCGCGCCGTCCCAGCTTGACCAGCGCATCGCCGCGTAGTTCCTGGCTCTCGATGGAGTAGCTGTTAGGCGGCATGCGATCCAGGGCATTCAATGCTTCCTGGGCGTTGCCCTTGCCCATCTGAACGTGCGCGATGCGCAACTCCACCAGCGCCTTCAATTCCGGACTGGGAGCATGCTGTTCGGCCCAGGCGAGCGAATCGAGCGCTTTGTCGGGCTGCTTGTCTTCCATCTGGCGGCGTGCACGGTCGCTTACGGCGAACAGCGCGTAGGGCGTATCGGAGTAATCCTTCATCAACTGCTGAATGATCACGTCGACGGCATTGGTGTTGCCCGTGTCGAGCACGCCTTGCAGTTGCTGGTAAAGACCAGATGCCTGCATCTGATGTTCAGTGCGATGGTTGCGCCATTGCTGGTAACCGAAGATGGCAATCAAGCCGATGACGACACCCACAGCGATCGACAGGCCATTCTGCCGCAGCCACTTTTGTACGCGTTCGCTCTGTTCGTAGTCGTCGTAAGCATTGAATGCCATGCAATCACCGTATCGCGAATAACGCCGGAAGGCGTGGAAAAAGGCGTTCTTGGCCGCCGCTATCCGGCGGCAGCGGCATCGCCCACCCGACGGGCGGGCAATGTGCAAGCATAACCGATCGAAGGGGGGTGAAGGCTATCGAATCCGCCCCTCAGGCACCGCTAGGCGTAGCCTTGCCGTCCTGAATGTCAACGCGGAAATGCGCGATGTTGGCACGACGATAAGAGTCGAGCGCCATGGGCTGGCCGTCGACAGTCACCTGCGCGCCATTCGCGTTGCCGATGCGCACTTCCAGCGGCTGGTCGCTGTGGTAGGTCTTGGTGGTGCCCGCTGGCAACAAGCCGTACTCCAACTTCGTGCCATCCTTGCTGACCACTTCTACCCAGCTTGCGTTAGCCAGATTGAGCGTTAGGCTGTGCGCCCCGCTTCCGGCAGCCACTGCTGGCGCATTGCCGGCAGCGGGAGCAGCGATGGCCGGTTCGTTGTCGAGATTGGGCATCGGCACCATGGAAGCCAGCAACGGCTGTTGCGCCGCCGCCGGGCTTGGCGCGGAAGCGGCGGCTGCCGGGGCCTTTACAGGCGTTCCCTGTGCCAAAGCAGTGGTACTTGCGACAACTTTCGCCGCACTGCTGGTGGAGGCGGCCGGCGCAGCAGCCGGCGGCGGTGCATCTTGCTGGGCGACTGGCGTGGCATCGAGCGGCGACAGACGGCTCATATCGCGCGTCAGCGTGCCCCGCATGCCCAACCATACGGTTGGCACGGCGATCACCAGTGTCAACACGACGTAGGTCGCGGCCTTGGCGTACTGATCCAGCAGATAGCGGGAATGCGACACGCCACCCGTGGAAACCAGTTTGGGCTGCGCTGGCTTGAGCTTGGCGAGGACCGCCTCGATCTCGCTTTCCTCGATCTCGAGATACTGCCCGTATTTGCGAAGGTAGCCACCCAGATACACCTGGTAGTCGATGCCGCCGAAGTCGTTGCTCTCGAGCTGGCGCAGTACGCGCACCGGCAGATGCAGGGCGTGACCGCAAGTTTCCAGATCCAGGCCACGCGCTTCGCGCACCGCACGCAAGCGCGAACCAAAACCGGGCTCTTCGTTAAAGCGGAATTCGGCAGCGCGCTGTTCCATGTTCGCTGCGGTCGTGGCGGACGTTTCGGAGGAAGTCTCCTGCTGCGCTGCCGGATTGGACTGCTCGGAAATCATGGGTGCACGGATGAATTGAGGGCCTGCGCCTGTTCCGAGTCCGGGAACTGGCTAAGCAGCCGTTTGCTGTAGTTTTGGGCGGCGTCCCTGTTACCCAAGTGAGATTCGATGTCGTAGCCGAGCTTCAAGGAGTCGGCATTGAATTGCCCCATCGCGTCGAGGCGCTGCAGGAATGCGCTGGCGTCGAAGTATTGCTGCTTGAGATAAAGCACGTGGGCAAGCTGCAGCAGCGCATTGGCATTATTTGGATTGAGCTGGATCGCCTTGCGAAGATTGGCCTCGGCGCCGGCTTGATCACCCATCTGCAGTTGGCAGATCCCTTGGTTGGCCAAGGCCACGTCCGGTGTCTTGTAGAACGGATCGGCGAGTGCCTTGGTGAAATACGGCATGGCATCCTGCCCCTTGCCGATACGGCACAGGAACTGGGCCAGGTTGTTGTTGGTATCGCCTTTGTCGGGCTGCAATTCCTGCGCCCGGCGGTAATGGGCTTCCGCATTCGGCACATCGTTGATGCGTTCGTAGATGTACGCCATCACCGTCTGCGCCGGTACGAAGGTCGGATCGTCCTGCACGGCGATCTTGACCTTTTCCAGCGCGCCCTGAAGATTGCCGATGTCGATGTAATGCTGCGCCAGGCGCGTATGCACATCGGCGGCACTTTGTGCTTTCTCTGCCTTGGTTTGCTTAGGCAACGTAGGCTCGGGAGGTGGAGTCGGCTGCGTCATCGACCGGTGACAGCCCGCCAGCAATGCTGCCAGGCAGATACCGAGCAAGATGCGATTACGCCGCATGAGCTGTCCCCTCGTCCAAACGCTTGCGGAATTCGGCCTGGCGACGCGTGCGATCCAACACTTGACCTTTCAACTGGCCGCATGCGGCATCGATGTCGTCGCCACGCGTACGGCGCAACATAGTGAGGATGTTCGCATTGAGCAACTGCGTCTGGAACGCCCGGATGACTTCCATTTCGGAGCGTTCGAAGCGAGTACCCGGGAACGGATTGAACGGAATCAGATTGACCTTGCAGGTCGGCAACTTGCGCATGAACTTGATCAGTTGGCGCGCATGCTCAGGCTGGTCGTTCACGCCTTTCATTAGCGTGTATTCGAAGGTGATGGATGTGCGCGGCTTGCGAACGATCCAACGTTGACATGCAGCCATCAGTTCGGCGATCGGGAAGCGCTTATTGAGCGGCACCAGTTCGGTACGCAGCTCATCGTTGGCCGCATGCAGCGATACGGCAAGCGATACGTCGATACTTTCGGAAAGCTTGTCGATCATCGGCACCAGGCCGGCGGTCGACAACGTGACGCGCTTGGACGCGAGGCCAAAACCGAGATCGTCGCGCATCAGGCTCATCGCCTTCACGACGTTGTCGAAGTTCAAGAGCGGCTCGCCCATGCCCATCATCACCACGTTGGTAATGCGGCGGTTCTGATGCGTGACGTTGCCGAGGTGCTTCGCGGCCACCCACATCTGGCCGATGATCTCGGACGTAGCGAGGTTGCGATTGAAGCCCTGGGTGGCGGTAGAGCAGAACTGACAGTTCAAGCCGCAGCCCACCTGCGAGGACACGCACAACGTACCGCGGGTGGGCTCGGGGATGTAGACCGCCTCGACGGCATTGCCGCCGTCCATGCCCAATAGCCATTTGTGCGTGCCGTCGGCAGCACCTTTATCGAACAGCGTGTTGGGCGGACCGACGTAGCACGTGGCTTCGAGCTTGGCGCGCAGCGCCTTGCCTACGTCGGTCATATTTTCGAAGTTGTCTTCCAGGCGGTGATAGATCCACTTCATCACCTGCTCGGCGCGATAAGGCTTCTCACCGAGCTGCGCAAAAAATTCACGCAGACCTTGGCGATCGAAATCGAGCAGATTGACTTTTTCCACCTGGTTCACTTGCGTTATTCGTTAGCGCGGAAACACTTCGGTTGTAGCGAAGAAGTAAGCGATTTCGTTTGCTGCGGTTTCGGCAGCATCCGAACCGTGCACGGCGTTCGCGTCGATCGATTCGGCAAAATCAGCGCGAATGGTGCCCTTGGCGGCTTCCTTCGGATTGGTCGCGCCCATCAGTTCGCGATTCTTGAGAACAGCGTTTTCCCCCTGCAGCACCTGGATCATCACCGGGCCGGAAATCATGAATTCCACCAGTGCATTGAAGAAGGGACGCTCGCGATGCACCGCGTAGAAGCCTTCTGCTTCTTTACGCGAAAGATGCTTCATCTTTGCTGCAACGACTTTCAGGCCCGCCTTCTCGAAGCGTGCGTAGATTTCACCGACAACATTCTTGGCAACAGCGTCGGGTTTGATAATGGAAAGGGTGCGCTCCAGCGCCATGCGGTCTGCTCCGGTTATGCGGACTAATTGATGGGCGGCCTGACAGGACAACGTCAGAAGGAAAGATAGAACTAAATACGTATGGAAATGCGGATTTAGCTCACGAAAGTTTGACAGATTCTAGCCCATAAGCAACCCCGCTCCGAGCGCTAGGCAAACGACTGTTTGACTGCTCCGGGGCGCCGCGCGTATCCTCAAACGATCGTTTGAACCACTCGACAGGCGTGTGCCCGTGAACAGTTCCGCCTCTACCAAGGAACGTATTCTGACCGCGGCCGAAGCGCTGTTTGCCCAGCGCGGATTCGAAGGCGCCTCGCTTCGCCAGCTCACCGCAGCCGCCGGCGTAAACCTGGCCGCCGTGAATTACCACTTCGGTTCCAAGGACCATCTGGTCGAGCAGGTCTTCAAGCGCCGCCTGGACCAGCTCAATGCCCGCCGCCTGGCTGCCCTGAAGCAGATCTCCGGACTCCCAGAGACAACGCTGGAAGACGTGCTGTCCGCCTTCATCCGCCCTGCCCTGGACCTCTCCCACGATGGCGGCGGCGGCCTGTTCATGCGCGTGCTGGCTCGTGCCTTTGCCGAACATGACGACAGCCTGCGCAAGTTCCTGTCCGAGAACTACGGCCACGTGATGCGGCAATTCACCAACGAGTTCGCCCGCTTGCTGCCCGGTTTGAGCAAGGAGGAGCTGTACTGGCGCATCGACTTGGTCACCGGCGCCCTGACGCATGCCATGTCGGGCTTCGGCATCATCCAGCGCAAGAGTGACGTCAGCGAAGTCACCCATCGCGAACAGACGGCCGAGCATCTGATCCGCTTCGCCGCCTCCGGCCTGCGCGCCCCCTGAATTCCTGTCATCGGGAGGCCATGTGCTTCCCGCACCTTCTTTACTTACCTGCTACGCATTCGTACTACGGAGAAGCCAATGACCGCTCCATCCCTCACGAAGTCCGCGCTACGCATCCGCAAGGCCGCGGTGCTCGGCGCCGGTGTCATGGGCGCACAGATCGCCGCGCACCTGACCAACGCCGACGTCGAAACCGTGCTGTTCGACCTGCCCGCCAAAGAAGGCCCCAAGAGCGGCATCGCCCTCAAGGCGATCGAGAATCTGAAAAAGCTCTCACCCGCCCCGCTGGCCGACGGCAACCGTGCTGCGGCCATCATCCCGGCCAACTACGAGGAAGACCTCGACAAGCTGAAGGATGTGGACCTGGTGATCGAAGCGATCGCAGAGCGGATGGATTGGAAGCTGGATCTCTATAAGAAGATCGCGCCGTACGTGTCGCCCACCGCCGTGCTGGCCAGCAATACCTCGGGCCTCTCCATCAATGGCCTGGCCGATGCGCTGCCGGAAGAAATGCGCCATCGCTTTACCGGCGTGCACTTCTTCAACCCGCCGCGCTACATGCACCTGGTGGAACTGATCCCGACCCGGCTCACCGACGCCAGCGTGCTCGAAGGCCTGGAAGCCTTCCTGACCACCACCGTTGGCAAGGGCGTGGTCTACGCGAAAGACACGCCGAACTTCATCGGCAACCGCATCGGCGTGTTCTCGATGCTGGCCACCATGCACCACACCGAGCAGTTCAAGCTCGGCTTCGACATCGTCGACGCACTGACCGGCCCAGCCGTCGGCCGCCCCAAGAGCGCCACCTACCGCACTGCCGACGTGGTGGGTCTGGACACCATGGCGCACGTGATCAAGACCATGGCCGATACCCTGGCCGATGATCCGTGGCACGAGTACTTCAAAGCACCTGTGTGGTTGAGCGGCCTGATTGAACAGGGTGCGCTGGGCCAGAAGACCGGCGCCGGTTTCTATCGCAAAGCCGGCAAGGACATCGTGGTGCTGGACGTGGCCAAGCGCGACTATCGCGCTTCCGAGCAAAAGGCTTCGGACGAAGTGTCGGCCATCCTCGCCATCAAGGACCCTGCCGAGAAATTCGGCAAGCTGCGCGCGTCCAGCGATCCGCAAGCACAGTTCCTGTGGGCCACCTTCCGCGACCTGTTCCATTACACCGCCTACCACCTGGCCGACATCGCCGACACCGCGCGTGACGTCGACTTTGCCATTCGCTGGGGCTACGGCTGGAAGCTCGGTCCGTTCGAGACCTGGCAGGCCGCCGGCTGGCAGCAGGTCGCGCAGTGGATCCAGGAAGACATCGACGCCGGCAAAGCGATGAGCAAGGCGCCGCTGCCGAAGTGGGTCACGGACGGCCGCCATGGCGTGCATGGCAAGAACGGTTCGTACTCGGCTGCCGCCAACGCCGACAAGCTGCGCTCGCAGCATCCGGTCTATAAGCGCCAGTTGTTCCCCGACGCGATCCTTGGCGAGAAGTTCGACCAAGGCACCACCGTATGGGAGAACGACGGCATCCGCCTGTGGACGCTGGGCGACGACAACGTCGGCATCATCTCGTTCAAGACCAAGATGAATACGGTCAACGATCAGGTGCTCGACGGCATTCAGTACGCCATCGGCGTGGCGGAAGAAAAACTCAAGGCCGTGGTGATCTGGCAGACCGCCGAGCCGTTCTCCGCTGGCGCGGATCTGAAGGGTGCACTGGGTTTGCTGCAAGCCGGCAAGGTCAAGGAATTCGATGCGATGGTCGCCAACTTCCAGCGCACCAGCATGCGCGTCAAGCATGCTTTGGTACCGGTGGTCTCGGCCGTGCGTGGTTTGTGCCTGGGCGGTGGTTGCGAATTCCAGATGCATTCGGCGCGTACAGTTGCTGCATTGGAAAGCTATATCGGCCTGGTCGAAGCCGGCGTCGGCCTGCTGCCTGCCGGTGGCGGTCTGCATGAACTGGCCATTCGCGCCGCCCAGAGCAACCCCAGCGATCCGTTCGAATCGCTGAAGAAAGTGTTCGAGACCGTAGCAATGGCGAAGGTTTCCGGCAGCGCGCTGGAAGCCAAGCAACTCGGTCTGCTGCGCGAGAGCGACGTGGTGGTGTTCAACGCTTACGAATTGCTCTATGTCGCCAAACAAGTGGCCAGCTCACTCGCCGAAAGCGGTTGGCGTGCACCGCTGTACGCTCGCAACGTCCCGGTTGCTGGCGACGTCGGTACCGCTACGTTCAAGGCTTCGCTGGCCAATCTGCAAGCTGGCTATTTCGCCTCCGAGCACGACGTCGCGATCGCTACGCGCATTGCCGACACGCTATGCGGCGGCGCGATCGAGCGCGGTTCGTTAGTGGATGAGGAGTGGCTGCTGGATCTGGAACGCAAGTATTTCGTGGAGCTGGCGCAGACGGAGAAAACGCAGGCACGCATCGCTCACACGATGACGACCGGTAAACCGCTCAGGAACTAAACGCTCGTCGCTCCGACGCAAGCCGGAGCCCAGCGACTTTCGCACGCACCACCAAAGACACTGGGTCCCGGCTTTCGCCGGGACGACGGAAAAACCAAACGGCGTCGCCGCACGGTGCGCGACGCCACGGAGCAAAGACCATGACCAAGCAAGTGCAAGACGCCTACATCGTCGCCGCCACCCGCACCCCGGTCGGCAAGGCGCCGCGTGGCATATTCCGCAATACCCGTCCCGACGACATGCTCGCCCATGTGATCCGTGCCGTGATGGCGCAAGCGCCGGGCATCGATCCGCATCGCATCGGCGACGTGATCGTCGGCTGTGCCATGCCCGAAGCCGAGCAGGGCATGAACGTGGCCCGTATCGGCCTGCTGCTGGCCGGCCTGCCGGACACCGTGCCGGGCGTCACCGTCAACCGCTTCTGTTCGTCCGGCCTGCAAGCCGTGGCGATGGCGGCCGATCGTATCCGCCTCGGCGAAGCCGATCTGATGATCGCGGCCGGCACCGAAAGCATGAGCATGGTGCCGATGATGGGCCACAAGGTGGCGATGAATCCGGCCATCTTCGACAACGAGCACATTGGTATCGCCTACGGCATGGGCATTACCGCCGAGAACGTCGCTAAACAGTGGAAGGTCTCGCGTGAAGCGCAGGATGCATTCGCCGCGCAAAGCCACGATCGTGCCCTTGCCGCGATCAAGGCAGGCGAGTTCAAGGACGAGATCACGCCGTTCCAGCTCGACGACCATTACCCCGATCTCGCGACCCGTGGCATCAAAACCGACAGCCGCATGATCGACACCGACGAAGGTCCCCGCGCCGGCAGCACGCCGGACGTGCTGGGCAAGCTGAAGACGGTCTTCCGCAATGGGCAGTTCGGCGGCAGTGTGACGGCGGGCAATTCCTCACAGACTTCCGACGGCGCCGCTGCGGTGCTGCTGGCCAGCGAGCAGGCGATCAAGGACTACGGCCTCACTCCCCTCGCCCGTTTCGTCGGCTACTCGGTGGCCGGCGTGCGCCCAGAGATCATGGGTATCGGCCCGAAGGAAGCGATTCCGAAGGCGCTCAAGCAAACTGGCATCAAGCAGGATCAGCTGGACTGGATCGAACTGAACGAAGCCTTCGCCGCGCAGGCGCTCGCCGTGATCGGCGATTTGGGTCTAGACCAGGCCAAGGTGAACCCGCTCGGCGGCGCCATTGCGCTGGGCCATCCGCTCGGTGCCACCGGTGCGGTTCGTACGGCAACGCTGGTGCATGGTTTGCGCCGTCGCAAGCAGAAGTACGGAATGGTGACGATGTGTATCGGTACCGGTATGGGTGCTGCCGGTGTGTTTGAGGCAGTCTGATCGTCGCCATGAACCACGCCCTCTCCCAGCCAGGGAGAGGGCTGGCGAACCTCGTGGGGAACGTTCGTAGGTTGGGGTGCAAACCCCAACATCGCCATGCCTGTGATCGCGCCATGTTGGGGTTTGCACCCCAACCTACGACCTGCGGAAAAACGTGAACCGTCGTCCTGGCGAAGCGAGCTTAAACGCTTGTCCTTATCTTCCGCCAAGCGAATAATGCGACACGTTGCGGCGCACACCCCGATGCGCCCACGTCCTGAGCGCTTCCGACATCCTCGCCACCAGGCGTAGGCCCGCTGCGCTCGCTGCAGGAACCGTTCGTGAGCGCGTTGACAGAGGAAAAGCTGGACTTGCCGGCCACCGATCAGCCGGCCTATCCCGACTACCGCGTCATTTCCCTGATCGTCGGTTGCGCGATCTTCCTGGAACAAGTCGACGGTACGGTGCTCGCCACCGCCCTGCCCACCATGGCACGCGACTTCGGCGTTTCCGCCCCGGCCATGAGCGTGGCGATTACCAGTTATCTGCTTGCGCTGGCGATTCTCATTCCGGTGAGCGGCGCCATTGCCGACCGCTTCGGCGCCAAGCGCGTGTTCAACAGCGCGATGGTGGTGTTCATCATCGGCTCCATCCTCTGCTCGCTCACCCATAGCCTGCCGATGATGGTGGCCGCACGGCTGGTGCAAGGCACGGGCGGCGCGATGATGGGGCCGGTAGGACGGCTGGTGATCCTGCGCACGGTAGAGCGCAAGCATCTGGTGTCATCCATGATGTGGACGCTGATTCCAGCCGTGCTCGGCACCATGGCCGGGCCACCGCTGGGTGGCTTCATCGTCCAGTACTTCGACTGGCGCTGGATCTTCTACATCAATGTGCCAATCGGCGTGTTGGGTTACTGGCTGGTTCGGCGCTACGTGCCGGAGGTGCACTGCGGAACTCGTCCTGCACCGTTCGACTGGCTGGGTTTTGCGCTTTGCAGCGTCGGCTTGGGCTGCCTGCTATTCGGCCTGGAGCTGTTTGGCGAGAACACCAGCGCGCGCAATGGCGTGATGCTCGTGGCCGTCGGCACGGCCGCGTGCCTGGCTTACGTCAAGCACGCCAAACGCCGCGAGCATCCCGCGGTGGATCTGACGCTGCTGCGCATCGATTCGTTCCGGCTCTCGGTGATTTCCGGCGCACTGATGCGCATCACCCAAGGCGCACAGCCGTTCCTGCTGCCGCTGTTGCTGCAGATCGGGCTCGGCTTCTCGGCGCTACGCAGCGGTCAGTTGATCCTGGCCATTTCCGTCGGCGCGCTGCTCGCCCGTGTCCTCACCACCCGCCTGCTGCGCTGGATCGGTTTTCGCCGTGTGATGGTCTACAACGGCGTACTCGCCGGCCTGAGTTATGCCGTCTGCGCGTTCTTCCGGGCGGATTGGCCGTTCTGGCTGATGTTCGGCTTGCTGGTGTGCTGCGGCATCATCATGTCGGTGCAGTTCACCGCTTACAACACCATCGCCTACGAGGCAGTGCCGACCGATCGCATGAGCGCGGCCAACAGTTTCTATTCCACCCTGCAGCAGCTGATGCTGTCGGTAGGTGTGTGCTGTGGCGCGCTGATCCTCAAGCTCGCCATGGCCGCCAGCCACAACACCGAACCGAGCCGCTTGAACTTTTCCGTAGCATTTCTGGTGGTCACCCTGATCTCGCTCAGTTCCACCCGCTGGCATCGCGCCTTTGCACCTGATGCCGGGCATGAAATGAGCGGACATCGGCATCGTTGAGTTGGCGACACACTGTTTCTCTGGCGATCGTTCCCCATCGCAGTGATAGGCCTTATGTTTCGCGGCATTCGAAACAAGCGAGGTGTTCCATGATCGAACGGCGTCCTTTCAACAGCCTTGGCGGTGCCGATCACGGCTGGCTCAAGGCCAAGCATCATTTCTCTTTCGCCGGCTACAACGACGGCAAGCGCATGGGCTGGGGGGCGCTACGTGTGTGGAATGACGACAGCATCGCCTCGCAAACCGGCTTTCCGCCGCACCCGCATGCGGATATGGAAATCATCACCTACGTGCGCGAGGGCGCCATCACGCATCGTGACAACCTGGGCAACCAGGGCCGCACCGTAGCCGGCGACGTGCAAGTGATGAGCGCAGGCAGCGGCATCACGCATAGCGAGTACAACCTGGAATCGGACACCACGCGCATCTTCCAGATCTGGATCATTCCGGACGAGCGCGGTCGCGCGCCATCATGGGGCACCAAACCGTTCCCCGCCGGTGAGCGCTCGGGACAGTTTGTGGCCCTGGCCAGCGGCATGGAAGGTGATGCAGATGCCCTGCCCTTGCGCACCAACGCACGCGTGCTCGGCGCCACGCTGAAAGCTGGAGAGACGGCGCATTACACGTTGGACAAACGGCGCTACGCCTATCTTGTACCCGCCAAAGGTGCGGTCGAGGTGAACGGCATTCGCGTCGATGCACGCGATGGCGTAGCGATTCACGACGAAACTGCGCTCCAAGTGAAGGCGCTCGAAGACGCGGAGCTGGTGCTGGTCGATTCAAGCCCATGAGACAAAACCACAGGAAGCTTCCTTGATGACAACCATGCAAGCCATCGACATTCCGCATTTCGGTGGCCCGGAGGTCTTGCGACTCGCCGAGCGCCCAGTGCCGCAACCGGGTGCCGGCGAGGTGTTGATCAAGGTCGTGGCATCGGGTGTGAATCGCCCGGATGTCTTCCAGCGGCAAGGACACTATGCACCGCCTCCAGGCGCTTCCGATCTGCCTGGGCTGGAAGTCGCCGGCGAAGTGGTAGACGGCGATTTCAGCGGCAGCAATCCGTTCGAGCTCAAGCGCGGCGATGCCGTCTGCGCCTTGCTGGCCGGTGGCGGCTATGCGCAATACGCCGTCGCTCCGCTTGGCCAGTGCCTGCCTGTACCACGCGGCATGAGCACGCTGGAAGCCGCGTCACTGCCGGAAAACTACTTCACCGTGTGGAGCAATGTCTTCGATCGCGGCCATTTGGGACAACGTGAAGAGGGTTCAAAAGAAAGCCTGCTGGTGCAAGGCGGTTCCAGCGGCATTGGTGTAACGGCGATCCAGCTAGCGCATGCACTGGGCCATCCCGTGTTTGCCACGGCGGGCAATGATGAGAAGTGTCGCGCTTGTGAGTCGCTCGGTGCACGCGCCATCAACTATCGCACTGAGGATTTCGTCGAGCGCGTGAAAGCCTGGACCGACGGTCGTGGTGCCGATGTCATTCTGGACATGGTTGCCGGCGACTATGTTCCGCGCGAGCTGGATGCCTTGGCCGACGATGGGCGGCTGGTGATCATTGCTACGCTCGGCGGCATGAAGTCCACGATCGATGTCGGCATGCTCATGCGTCGGCGGCTGCGTATCACCGGTTCTACGCTTCGCGTTCGCTCCGTTGCGTTCAAGTCAGCCATTGCAGAAAAACTGTATGAGCACATATGGCCGCTGTTTGCGGACAAACGCCTTCGTCCGGTCATCCATGACATTTTTCCTGCTCATGACGCCGCACGCGCACATGCATTGATGGAAAGCAGTGCGCACATCGGAAAAATTCTGTTGCGCTGGTAGCGGCCATGGCCATGTGCCGCCTAACTGCTAGCCGAACGACCACGATCACGCCGCCACAATAGGCTACGGACCAACATGCCCAGGCCCAGTAAGGCCGTAGCTACGCCATAGCCGCAGAGCGCCGGCTTGACCTGGCTCCATATCTGTCCGCTCCGACGCCCGAACCCATCAAGGGCCGGAGAAACCATGGTTGCATCGATGTGCATGCTGGTGAAAACGCACGCACCTAGCGTCATGCCTATCACCACCAAATCATAAAGGCGCCGCTTGCGAGGAAAGGCGTCTTTCGGAAAGGTCCAATACAACCAAACCAGGACGAGCAGAGTAGGACTAAGTAATGCAAGCGACAGATAGCGCATAACGATGGCTTCTTGTAGCAGTTACGCTTTCGAAAAGGGAAACGCCAACACATCCGCAATCTTGTCCGTGCCTGCCATGCACATCAGCAAGCGCTCGATACCCATCGCCACACCAGCGCAATCTGGCATGCGCTCCAGCACCGCCAACAGTTGTTCGTCGATGGGCATCTCACGCAAGCCACGCTCACGGCGGCGCGCGTTGTCACGTTCGAACCGGGCGCGTTGTTCCGTGGCATCGTTGAGTTCGTGGTAGCCATTGGCCAGTTCGTAAGGCCCCAGGTAAAGCTCGAAACGCTCGGCCAGCGGCGGCTCGCCGGGCCGAATACGCGCCAGGGCGCTCTGACTGGCCGGATAATCGTGAACCACCGTGATGCGATCACGCGGAAACGCCGGTTGCAGCTTGTGGGTGATGAGCAGGTCAAGCCAATCGTCGCGGGTGAGACCTTCCGGGCTAATGTTGTATTGAGCCAGCGGTGCACGTAGTTCTTCGATCTCGGCATGCAAAGGATCCAGCCCCAGTTCGTCGAGAAAAAGTTGCCGGTAGCCTTCGATCAGCACTTCAACACGGCGCCCCACCAACGCAAGTGCGGTTTCCACCAGTGCGATGGTTTCCTCCATCAGTTGCCGATGAGTCCAGCCAACGCGATACCACTCCAGCATGGTGAATTCGGGATTGTGCCGCTCCCCTGCTTCGCCGTTGCGGAATACGCGGCCGAGTTCGTAACAGTCGCCGACGCCATCGGCGAGCAGGCGTTTCAAAGGATATTCCGGCGACGTGCGCAACCAACGTTCACGCGAACCGGCATCGACATGACCGTGGAAGGGCGCGTGGAAGCTTTCGATGTTCGGATCGGTATTGCCTGCCGCGGACAAAATCGGCGTTTCGACTTCCAGTACACCGCGATCTGTAAAAAACGTGCGAATCATGGCGTACAACTTCGCGCGGCCCTGCAGGCGCTGGCGAAACGGTGTGATGTTGTTGAGGGTGGCGTCCATCGCGATCAGGCCCCGTGCTTCTTGAACAGTGCCAGCAACTGCGCTTCATCCCAAACCGCCACGCCCAGCTCCTGTGCCTTGTCGAGCTTGGAGCCGGCCGACTCGCCCGCCACCACAAAGTTGGTCTTCTTCGATACGCTGCCGGACACTTTCGCCCCCAAAGCCTCCAACTTTTCCTTGGCTTCGTCGCGTCCCATGCTGGACAGCGTGCCGGTGAGCACGGCGGTCTGGCCCGTCAAGGGTAGAGTTTCCACCTCGGCATGCTTGGGTATGGCGGCGAGCAGGCGATGCATGGCGGCTTCTGCTTCCTGCAAGGCAGCAAGGCGTTGGTCGTCGGAAAAATATTCGTCGAGATTGGCCGCGGCATTCTGTGCTAAACCGGCCGTTATCCAGTGCGTTGCGCCGCTGCTGTGTAATTTGGCAACGGACGAAAAATGCGAGGCCATCAACTCGGCGTTGCGATGACCGATCCCGTTGATGCCGGCATCTTCGAGCAATACTGCCAAGCCGAGTTTTTGCTGCAAGCGAGGCGACGGATCGGTTTCATCGCCCAGCGTCACGCCGGCTTTCAGCAGCGCATCGACAACCTCGCGATTGCCCTTCTGGTTGAAGAAAGCGTCGATGGAACCCGCCACCTCCGCGCCGATATCCGGAAGCTCACGCAGGATTGCCGCCGGCATGCTGCGTACCCACTCCAACCGCCCCAGCCAGCTCGCCAGTGTCTTGGCGGTGCTCTCGCCGATATGCACGATGCCGAGCGCGTACAGAAAACGCGCGAGCGTGGTCTTTTTGCTGGCCTCGATCCCTTCAATCAGGTTCTCCGCCCACTTGGTGGCGATCTTGCCAGCCTTGACGGTTTCCGGTGTGGTGCCGTCGCGCTCATCGGCGCGGCGCTTCATTTCAAGGAAATCCTCAAGCGTGAGCGTGTACAAATCGGCCGGTGTATGCACGTAGCCGAAATCCACCAACGCATCGACGAAGCGTTCGCCGATGCCTTCGATATCCATCGCACGACGGGAAGCGAAGTGAATCAACGCTTCCTTGCGCTGCGCGGCACAAACCAATCCGCCCGAACAGCGCCATGCTGCCTCGCCTTCTTCGCGCACGAGGGCGGAACCGCATACCGGACAATGCGTGGGCATGTGCCAGGGATGCGTTTTCGGCGGGCGGCGATCGGAGATCACGCGCACCACTTCCGGAATCACATCGCCCGCGCGGCGCACAATCACCGTGTCACCCACACGTACGTCCAGTCGTGCCACTTGATCAGCATTGTGCAGCGTGGCGTTGGTGACGGTGACACCTGCCACCTGCACAGGCGTGAGGCGTGCGACGGGTGTAGCGGCGCCGGTGCGGCCGATCTGGATCTCGATCGCCTCCACCGTGGTGCTCTGCTCCTGCGCAGGAAATTTGTGCGCAATCGCCCAGCGTGGCGCGCGCGACACGAAGCCCATCTCGCGCTGGCCAACGTAGTCATCAAGCTTGTACACCACGCCGTCGATGTCATAAGCCAGTTGATCGCGCTTGGCGCCAATGTGCTTGAAGTAAGCAAGCAGGCCGTCGAAACCGTTGGCTGTACTCACTTCCGGGGAAACGGGAAAACCCCACTCGCGCAGCTTCTGCAGCGTCTTGGAATGCGAGGGCGGCAACTCTGCGCCTTCGACCATGCCCACGCCATAAGCGAAGAAGCTAAGTTTGCGCTTGGCCGTGATGGCTGGATCAAGCTGTCGCAACGAACCGGCGGCGCCATTGCGGGGGTTGGCGAGGGGACGCTCGCCGTGTTCGCGCGCGTGGGCGTTGAAAGCTTCGAAATCCCTGCGCAGCATGATCACTTCGCCACGCACTTCCAGTACGCGTGGCCAATCGTCGCCGCGCAGGCGCAATGGAATGGAACGCACGGTGCGCAGATTGGCGGTGACCTCTTCGCCGGTTTCACCGTCGCCGCGCGTGGCGCCTTGCACGAACACGCCGTCTTCATAGCGCAGGCTGATCGCCAGCCCATCCAGCTTCGGTTCTACCGAAAACACCGGATTGCTGCGCCCCAGCGTCTGCTCGATACGGCGCTCGAACTCCGACACTTCGCGGTAACGCTCGCGATCGTTGTCTCCCTCCTGCTCGAAGGCATTGCTCAACGACAGCATCGGCAAGGCATGTCGCACTTCGGCAAAACCGCCGCGCGCTCGTGCGCCGACGCGCCGGGTGGGCGAGTCGGGCGTAGCCAACTGCGGATGCTCGACCTCCAGCGCTTCCAGTTCGCGCATCAGACGGTCGTATTCGGCATCCGGAATGTCTGGATCATCCAGTACGTGGTAGCGATAGTTGGCGTGTTCGATCTGCTTGCGCAGATCCGACACACGATCGGCAGGCAGTGGGAATGCTGACGGTTTGCTCATAGGTGAAGTGTAACGATTCGATGTCGTTATTCCCTCTCCCGCGGGCTACGAAAACCCGGATTCGCCTGGGCGACGATGCAGGTTTTTCGCAGCCTCCGTGAAAGAAGAAGAACCAGGAAAGCAGGCGTCCTTTAAGCCAAATAACTGCCACAGCAGGTATCATAGCGCTCATGCCCTCCTCGCCCGCCGCTTCTTCCGCTAACGCAGCCACGGCGGACGCTGTTGCAGACCTCCCCTCCCATGAGCGCTACAGCGGCCTGATCTGGCTGGTGGCCGCTTCGTTCTTCATGCAGTCGCTGGATTCCACCATCGTCAACACGGCGGTGCCAGCGGTTGCCGCGGCCTTGCACGAAACACCGCTGAACATGCGCAGCGCGCTGACCAGCTACGTGCTCACCCTGGCGATTCTTATCCCGGCCACGCCCTGGCTATGCGACCGTTTCGGCACGCGCCGCGTCTTTGGCGCCGCTATCAGCGTATTCGCGATCGGTTCCCTGCTTTGCGGCGTCTCCCAGACCTTGCAGCAACTGGTAGCTGCGCGCGTACTGCAAGGTATCGGTGGTGCGGCCTTGATGCCGGTGGGCCGTTACATTCTGGTGCGTACCATCGACAAGCGCGATTTCGTGAAGGTGATGAGTACGGTTTCCACGTTCGGGCTGCTCGGCTCCGTGCTGGGACCTTTGTTGGGTGGTGCGCTGGTGGAATACGCCAATTGGCGCCTGATTTTTCTGATCAACGTGCCGGTAGGCATCGTCGGCATGTGGCTCAACTATCGTGAAATGCCTGAGTACCGACTGGAGACAGCCAGCCGCTTCGACCTGTTCGGCTTCATATTGTTTGCCGCGTCATCTGCCTTGCTGCTGGCCGCATCGGAATTCGCGGCGGATGAGACCGTCCGCTGGGGTCAGATGGGCCTGCTGGTGGTGCTCGCCATTGCGTTCGGCGCCGCCTATGTCTGGCACAGCCATCGCACGGAGCACCCCGTCGCGGATCTGGCCCTGCTGCGCGTGCGCAGTGTCTGGGTCGCGCTGTCGGGCAACCTGCTGACGCGGCTGGGCGTAAGCGGCATGTTTCTGCTGATCGTGCTGTTCCTGCAGGTCGGCTGCGGCTGGTCGCCGATGGCGGCGGGCCTGATGATGGTGCCGCAGGCGCTGGGCTCGATCTGTTGCAAATGGCTGGTGAACCGCACCCTGGTCCGGCTGGGATACCGGCGCCTGCTGTTCGGCAATACGCTGATCGTGGCCGCTTTGCTGGCGATGTTCGCCCTGCTTGGCCCGCACACGCCGGTCGCGCTGATCACGCTGCTGGTATTCGTCTACGGCGGCTTCATGGGCATGCAGTACACCGTGATGAACACGCTGATCTACACCGACCTGGACGTGAAATACGCTTCGATGGCCTCGTCGATGGCTTCCACCACGCAATATCTCTCGATGAGCTTCGGCATTGCGCTGGCCACTCTCCTGATGCAGACGCTGCTGCACGGTCAAGACAACGGGGCTTACGTGGTGGCTTTCCGCTGGACGGTGCTGGTGCTGGCGGTGATCACTGCCGTCGCCAGTCGCGTTTTTGCCCGTCTAGACAAGACGTCGCCTACAGCCCGCCACGTGTCTTCCACGGCATGAGCCGGTAGCATCAGGGATATGCCCATGATCGAAGGATTCCGACCATGCATCACGCTAACGACATTCTGTTTGCGCTTTTCATCGTATTCGTCGCCGCACAAATCGGCGCGGAAATAGCGCAACGCCTGAAGCTGCCGGGCGTCGTCGGCGAAATCGCCGCCGGCTGTGTGATTGGTCCGTCGGTCATGGGCTGGATTACGCCCGAGCAGATCGCGACCGGCACGCCACTGGATGTACTGGCCGAAATCGGCGTCGTGCTACTGCTGTTCTCAGTGGGCCTGGAAACACGGCTGGAAGATCTGAAGAAAGTCGGCAAAGCGGCCTTTCTCGTCGGCGTGCTCGGTGTGCTGCTGCCATTCGGCATGGGTGGCTTCTGGGGGCATGCCAGTGGCTTCGATTGGGGTAAATCGCTGTTCGTCGCAGCCGCGTTCGTGGCCACATCGGCGGGTATCACAGCGCGCGTACTGCAAGAGCTGGGCGCACTGCAACGCGTGGAAAGTAAGGTGATTTTAGGCGCCGCCGTGATCGACGATATCCTGGCGATGCTGCTGCTCGGTGTCGTGGTATCGCTTCAAGGCGGCAAGGGCTTCGATCCCATGCACTTGGTGGTGGTACTGGGTGGCGCCATCGGTTTTATCGCGGTGATCGGCTGGGGCGGCACGCGCGTGATGCGCTGGAATTCCACCTGGCTGGAAAAACCGCATAGCACTTATTCGCCGCTGCTCATCGTGCTGGCTCTCTGCCTGGGGCTGGCCTATGTATCCACGCTGTTTGGATTGGCCGCCATCATCGGCGCATTCCTGGCCGGCATGATCGCTTCGGAAACGCGTCAACAACATACGCTGGAACAGCAGATTCAACCGTTGCTCGCCCTGCTCACGCCATTCTTCTTCGTGCTGACCGGCAGCAAGATCGATTTGCATCAGCTCGCCAATGCCGATGCCTTGATTGCATTGCTGGTAGTCACGGTGATCGCCATCGTGTCGAAGCTGCTGGGCGGCTTCCTGGGTGCGCTATCGTTGGGTCGCATGGGTGCCACTATCGTCGGCTTCGGCATGGTGCCGCGCGGTGAAGTGGGCGTGGTGATCGCCAGCCTTGGGCTTGCCGCAGGTGTGTTCAGCGATCAGATGTACGCCATCATCGTGGCGATGTCGCTGCTGACGGCGATGGTGACGCCACCGATCCTCGCTTGGTTGCTGAAACGGGCAGCGAAGACGGCTGCTTCGACGGAAGCGCAAAATGCCGGGTAGCACGTAGGCTGGGATGAAATCCCAGCATCAAGAAGCTGTAAGCAAAGTTGGGGTTGTTATTCCGGCCTATACGCTTGTTACTCCCTGTCTGCGGCAATCAGCAAGTAAAAGAAACTCCCTTCTTCGTATGCCGTGATAAAGGCTTCTTCCACGCCTGTCGCCACCGACGACGAGGCCCGCAATTTCCAGTATGGCAATGTCTGCTCCGTCAAATTCTCCACCTGCAGAACCTGGAACCCGTGAGCATCCAGCGCACTCAAATACTCGCTGCGCGCGTGCACATTGCATCCATATCGCGCATTGATGAGGCTGACGGCTTCCGGGGGCATGCCAAATTCTTCGTTCCATGCCCCCGTGATCGTTAGATAACGGCCGCCCGGACGAATGATTCGCCGGTACTCCTTGAACAGGGGAGGAAGATCGACATACATCGTCGACTCATTATTCCAAACCGCCTTGAACCTTGCGTCCTCGAACCACGTGTCCAGCATATTGCGAAAATGGAACCGCACGCGGTTCGACACGCCACGATCCACGGCTTGCTGATTCGCGAAATCCACCTGCTTCTGTGAAATGGATATGCCATCCACACGGCATCCGAATCGCCGGTTCGCCATGAAGCTGGTTCCGCCGCGTCCCGAGCCCGAATCGAGCAGATGATCATCAGGTTGGATATCGCCCAGGTGATCGAGCAGGAAACCCGCTTGCGCCGACTCCAACCGGTGCAGCTCGGCAATGATCCGTTCATGGCGGCTGTTTGCATCCGTCGCTTCGAGTGCCGCCTGATTGACATCACCGATACCGTAATGGTGATGATACAAACCATCGACGTCGCCGAGCCGGATGTTGACCGGGCTGTGTTCCTTGTTCCAGTAATCGGCAATCGATTGCTGATACCGGCTTTTGATGACCTCGTTCGCTGCTTGTTGTCCAGCCATGTCCCTTTTCCTCCTTAAGTCACAGATGCTTGTAGCGTGGGCACGCGTCGTGCCACGCAAACGCCCCTCCCATCCACGCTTGCAATCCATGCAGGTAACGTTGGAGCTCCACAGAAGGCACGTGCTCGAGTGCTCGGCACGATGCTTCAAAATCACGTACAAGCGCGTTATGAATATCCACCACCTGCGCGGTGGCCGCCTGAAGCGAACATCCCTGCTCAGCAGCGATGATCAGAACCGCATTGCATACGGGCCGTTCATCTGCCGCGTCCCTGGCAACCGAATACAAATCATTGAGGATGGTCGACGCTGCTCCTGCCTGCCTTGCAGCACGGCAAACCCTAGGGTCGTAGAAGAGATTTGCAGGCAGGTCGTAGTCATCCACGACATCAATCAGCATCATCGAGACATAAAAGCTGTCGAACTGCCGCATGATCAAATAATTGGCCAGCGGGGGGAACACGCCTTTGATCCGCCATTCCGCGTAGGCTGTGCTACTGACGAACAGCGAGAACGTTGCGTGGCACAGCCGTGCCACTTGCGATGGCGACGCCAGCCGCCGCATCCGATCCATGCTTGACCTCAATGCCGTCAGCACTGGGTCACCTTCCCATCCGGCCTCCAGCTCATGCATGTATGAGCCAACCTGAGGCAGCGATTCCATGGCTGCCATAGCGGACACAAGGCGGGTGGGCAACTGCTCCTGCACTGCCCCCATCGTGCTGTCGTCTGCATAGTAGTCATCCAATGACCATAACGCGGTATTGATCTGCGCAGCGAGAAGTAAGCGATCCACATCGTCGCTATGACTGTGGGTCAGCGCAATCAGACGTCCAAAACTGGTGCGCCGCAGTTTATCCAGATAATCATCGGAAAAGCCGACTTCACGCGCCCATGCAATCAGTCTGTCATCGAGATCATTGATCAGTTCGTTGTCATTCCTCTCGACAACTGGACAACACAATGGCGGGGCTGCCCTATTACCCCAAGACGTCATCCCGTACGGACGCCATGCGAGATCGTCATGCGCCAGATCTCTTACACTCGCTTTGTTATCCGCATAGACAGACATGACTCGGCACCTCCATGGCGAGCCGCTATCACGGGTTTACGAATGGTGCTCAAAGACCTGCTTCCGATTACACGACGCAATCGGTATGCACCAAAAGCAAGAGGAACATACTGAGGTAACGGCAACGCGGACCGATGATGTTTATTTCAGAGCGCTGCTTTTGCGAAATAAATCACATATCGTCATGCTGCTACCCGTTCAAAAACGGGGACAGAGTCGCTCAGATTTACCTTTTATTGCTTATGTAGCCATACCCATCATGGTTGGGATTTGCACCCTGAGGTATCCCTACGTTTTTCGAGCTGTTCAAGGATGGGATTTTTCGCGGCCAATACTTAGCATTTTTACCTCAGCGTCATTCCGGCGAAGGCCGGAATCCATGCTTCGCATTCACCATGGATTCCGGCCTTCGCCGGAATGACGCCGAGGTAATTAAATAGACCTTGGCTAGCTTGCTGATTTTGTTCATATCATCAAGCAAAAAACGTGGGGATGCATCAGGGTTTGCACCCCAACCTACACGGATTTCCGCGAACGCATCAACACCGCATACAACACCGGCATCACCAGCAACACCAGCGGCACCTGCACCAGCAGACCTGCAATAATCGCCACCGCCAAGGGCTGCTGCATCTGCGAGCCGGACCCCAGCGCCAAGGCGAGCGGTAACAACGTAAGAATCGCCGCCATCGTGGACATCAGGATCGGGCGCATACGATGCCGGGCAGCTTCCAGCAACGCCTCGTGCAACGGCTTTTCGGCAACGACTTCCTCCAGTTCGGAGAAATAGAAGATCGCCACTTCGGTCACGATACCGACGATCATGGTCATGCCCATCATCGCGGAGATATTGAGCTCGATACCGGTGAGCCACAGGCCAACAAACACCGCACCAATGGCCAGCAATGGCATCAGCATGATCACCAGCGCCACGCGGAAACTTTCGTAGAGGAACAAAAGCAGTGTGAACACCAGCGCGATGGCGGCAAACAGCACCACGGTCAGCCCTTTGAAGGCTTCCTGCTGCTGCTGATACAACCCGCCCAGCTGGTAATACATGCCCTTGGGCAGCACGCCTGGCTTGGCCAGCATGGCTTTCACGTCATTGATCACGGCACCCATGCTGCGTCCGCTGATGCGACCAGTGACCGCGACCATGCGTTTGAGATTGCTGCGCGTGATTTCCGGCTGCCCTTGCACGATCTGCAAGCTCGCGATTTGCGACAACGGCAGCAAATGACCATCCGCCGCGCGAATGGGTAGCGCAGATACTTGTTCCAGGCGCTTATAGGCAGATGCCGGTAAGCGCACGCGCACCCCGATCATCTTGCCGTCGGCGGGCAGCTGGGTAGCGACGGTGCCGTCGATGGCCGCATCGACCTGTTCCTTCACCGCCGTAGGATCCAGCCCCTGCAAAGCCGCCTTGGCGGGATCCACCGTCATGACCAGCGCATCGCCGGCGGGATTGATGCCAGGAAGCACGCCGTTGACGCCACTGATCTTACCCAGTGCATCGGCCACTTTCTGGGCCGTGTCATTGAGCTGGTCGGGATCATCACTGTAGAGCTGAATCTCGATCGGCTGCGGCACGGATACCAGATCGCCGATCATGTCTTCCATCAGCTGCGACACTTCCACATCCAGGCCAGGTACTTTCTCTTCCGCTTCCTGGCGAATGTCGTTCATCACCTCTTCGGTAGAAGGACGCGAGCCATTCTTCAGGCGAACAAAGATGTCACCCGTATTGGCTTCAGTCAGCGCGTCGCCGAGCTGCAGCCCGGTGCGACGCGAATAGGTATCCACATAGGGATTGGCGCGAATGATCGCCTCAACTTGATTGAGCAGACGCCCGGTTTCCTCCAGCGAGGTGCCCGGCTTGGAAATGTAATCGAAAGTAAAACCGCCTTCGTCCATCGCGGGCATGAAGCCGGTGCCAACCTGGCTGAAGGCCAGCGCGCCGACGGCGATCAGGGGCAGCACAAACACTGCAATCCAGAGCGGGCGTTTCAGCCATCGTTGCAGCAGGTTTTCATAACCGTGCCTGATCCGCTGCGAAAACACACCACCCGAATGATCGGTGATGTGTCGCTGGTCCAGCAGCCGTTCTGACAGCAACGGCACGACGATCCAGGTCAGCAGATAGGAAATGACCAGTGCGCTGGCCATGGTCAGCGACAAGGCTTTGAAGAACGCGCCAGTGACGCCCGTAAGAAACGCCAACGGAACAAAGATCACCACCGTTGCTGCGCTGGAGCCAGTCAGCGGGCGGGTAAACTCCAACGCCGCACGCCCGATCCGCTCACTCACATGGCCGCTGACGCCATGCAGCCGGCGCATGATGTGTTCCTGCATCACAATCACGTCGTCGATGATCAGGCCCACCGCTGCCGCCATGCCGCCGAGCGTCATCATGTTGAAGCTCATGCCCAGCACATGCAGCAGCAGCACCGTGATCGCCAGAACGGCTGGCACCACCAGCATCGCAATGAAAATCACACGTGTGTTGCGCAGGAACACGAACAGCACCAGGCCGGCCAGCACAATGCCGATCAAGATTGCATCACGCACACTGCCGGCCGCGCCGGTAACCAGCTGCGACTGGTCGTACCAGTTGGCGATCTTTACGCCGGCTGGCATCTGCGGTGCGTAATCCTGCAAACGTTGCTTTACGTCGCGTGCGATCTGCACGCTGTTGCCGTCCGGTTGCTGCAGAATCTGGATCAATACCGCATCCTGGCCATCAGCCGTCACGCGAATCCACTGCGGTACGTGGCTCAACGTCACATCGGCGATGTCACCTAGGCGCACGATGCCATGGCTATCGGCACGCACCACGATCTGGCGCAACGCATCGACCGTACGCGGCTGGTTCTGGGCAAGCAGCAGGTACAGCTTGTAGTGATCGGAAACATGCCCCATTGCTTCGATGGTCGCCGCGCGGCTGACGGCGGTGGCGACATCGGTGAGGCTGAGGTCTTGCGCGCGCAGACGATTCGGGTCCACGTCGGCGTGGAATTCTGCGATCTCCCCACCTTGCACTTGCACGCGCGCCACACCATTGATGCCGCTGAGCAAGGGGCGTAATTGATACTGCGCCAAGTCGTACAAAGCGCTGGGCGACAGCGTGTGCGAGCGCAGGCTATATGCCAGCATCGGGTACGAACTGGGGTCCATGCGACGGGTGGTGAGTTGCGTACCAGCCGGCAGCTCCGGCAGCACCTGGCTGGCTGCGGCACTGACGTCGCCGAACGCGCGGCCCATGTCCGTGCCCCAGTCAAATGTGATCGACACGTCCGCACTGCCGCGGCTGGTGGTGGAGCGGATGTCGCGCACGCCGGGCACGCGGCGCAAGGCCGTCTCGATCGGTGTAGTAACTGCAATCGCCATCTGGTCGGCAGGACGATCGCCGGCATCGAGCGAGAGCATGATGCGCGGGAATTGCACGTTCGGGAACAAGGCCACCGGCATGAAAATGGCGCTACCGACACCGCCAATCGTCAACATGACCACGAGAAACAGCAGCGAACGCCAATGTCGCTGCATCCATGCGGTGACGCTCACTTGGCGGACTCCGGCTGGGCCTTGGCCGCTGCCTGCGGCGCCTTGTCCGAATCGTCGCCCTCGCGCACCGCGTCGCCATCGTCCAGTTCGTAGTTGCCGGTCACGATGACCTGCATCTTGGCGTCCAGCGGGCCTTGCACGCCGACGGTATCGCCATCCGGATGCTTCAGGGCGACATCGATGCGTTTGGCGTGATCGTGATCGACGACAAACACATAGGCACCTTTGTCATCCTGCAGCACGGCACCGCGCGGCAAAGCCCATGCGGTATAGCTGGTGGCGTCGATACTCGCCTGCACCGCCGAACCCGCCACCAACACATTGCCGGCTTCGGGCGGCAAGCTCACCTGCAACGGCAACAGATGCGTTTGCGCGTCGACCGCATGGCCGACCACATCGAGGCGACCCTGCAGGCTTTCGCCAGAACCATAGGTACCTTGCACTTCCACCGGCATGCCAGGCTTGAGATGCGCCCCCTGTTCCGGCTGTGCGCCAAGGCGTGCAACCAATGCCTGGGACGGCGCGAAACTCAGTAACGCCGTACCTGCCTGAAAGCGATCACCAAGGTTTACGTTGAGTGCCGTTACGACGCCATCGGCAGGTGCATTGATGGTTTCTTCGGCCGTGCCGCCGCCCAGTGCGCGCTGCGCTTCCAGGCCCGTCTTGGCGTCATCGAGGGCTTTGCGTGCCGTGGCTACCTGCGATTGCGTAGCCAGATGCTGCGCAGCCATCTGTTCCGTGCGTTTGAGTTCGCCGGTAGCAAGATCCAGCGCACTTTGCGCTTGCAGATACGCATTGCGGGCAACCGGATCGGGCGCTACGCGCAACAAAGCCTGCCCGCGCTGCACGGACTGCCCGCCCGCCACCAGCAAGCCGATCACCTGGCCACCATGTCCCAAACTAATAGTGCTGGCGCGGTGCGGATCACCCACCGCCGTACCCCACGCCTGGATGGTGTCGTGGAAGGTCTGGCTTGCCGGCGACACCGTCGTTACCAGTACCGTGCCTTTCACTTCCGGCGCTTCATCGTCATCGGCGGCACCACCTTTGCCGCAACCGGCCAGTGCAGCAAGCATCACTGCCGCTAGCGCGGCACGCGTAAGGACAAGTCGATTCATGGTTTGGACGCAGAGGCGGAGGACGGTTGAAGATCGGTGCTGCCGAGCAAGGCTTCCAGCGCAATGGCTTGCTGCGATTGCTGGTCGCGTGCCGCAATGTAATCCGTGTCTGCGCTGAGCGCATTGGCACGGATGGACAAATAGGTCGGCCAGTCGAGCAAACCTTTTTGCCAAGCACTTTCAGCGGCGCGGCGTGCTTCATCCAGGCGCTTGGATTGCGCCTGTGATTGTTCGAGCTGCTTGGTCAGCGTGTCCTGATCGAGCATCAGCTGGCGAATGTCATTGCGCGTCGTCAGCACACGGTTTTCGTAGTCATCTTTGAGCTGTTGCCGTGTCGCTTTTTCGATCGCGATATTGCCGCGGTTGCGGTCGAACAGCGGCAAGGTCACGCCGATATTGATGCCATGCGAAGGGATGCCGGAGTTGTCGCTTTGGCGATCGACGCCAAACGTCAGCGCGGGAAATTGCGCACGAATGGCGCCGCGCAAGGTGGCCTCTTGTGATTTGTAACCAGCCTGCAGTGCCAACAAGTCCGGCCGCCGCTGCGGCAGGCTGGCCAGCGCGACCTCGACCTGGTCAGGCGTGGGTGAAGCCTTGAAAGGCTCCCCGATCAGCTCCAGCGGCGCATCCGGTGCCAACCCGAGCAACACGCGCAGATCGTGCTCCGCCTGGTGCAATTGCACGGTGCCATCGGATAGCCGCTTGGTGGCATCGGCATACGCATTGAGGCCTGCGCTGGCGGCATCAAACGTGAGATTGCCTTCCTGCAATGCTTTGCGCACGTAGCCATCCACAGGTGCAAGGGCGACCTGCTCTGCGGCAAATTGCCGCTGCTGTTCGCGCAGTGAAACAACCTGGTTGAACAGCTGCCGCGCCTGGGCAATGGTCTGCCACTCCGCCCAGAGCAAGTCCAGGTTGGCCTGATCGGCCTGCGCATTAGCCGCGGCCTTGCGGGTGGAGCGAAGCAGCAAACTGGTGATGTCTTCACTGATGCCGTAGGCGGACGAGGTCCGGTAACCCGGAATGGGATGGGTGAGATATTCCTGATTGATGGAGATTTGCGGGTCCGGCAGCAATCCCGCCTGGAACGCTTGCGCACGTGCGATACCTACCTGGTCCCGCATCACCTTCAAATCCGGGCTATTGGCAACCGCCAGGATCGCCGCGTCGGTAACGTCCATCCCATGGGATAGATCGAATGGATGGGAGCGCAACGCCGGCAGCGGCATGGTCGATGTGTCGACAGAGAGCTGCGATACATCCTTGGCACCCTGCCCTTCGCCCAGCGGCAAGTGGGAGTAAGTGGCGCAGCCCGACAGGCCTACGACGCATGCCAACCCCAGCGCACGCACCAGGGGTATTCCACGGCCATGAGGTAAATCCTTACGAAACAACCGCACCTGCAAGTCTCCACCTTAGGTCCTGGATCGGGTGCAAAGGCTAGCGGCCTTTGCTTAGCACATACTTTGGTTGTCAGGGTTCCCGGTGCGATGCCGATAGGGATCTGGCCATTCGACGAGCCGCTACAACACCGGTTTCCGCAAAAAGTTGTGGCCATGACGAAGTCTGCTTCATAAATGTGACGTCCGCCTCCTTGATCCTTGACTTCACTCACACAAACTTCACGACCAACATTGTTTTATCCTTAAGTTAATCTGGCGGGAAAATGCGGGACGACGCCTACACACACTTGTGAATTTATTTTGCAGGGGAAAACGCATGGGGAAGCGCTGGTGGACTAACGACTGGCTGCTGCAGGTGGGGGTTGCTGTCGGCTACGGGCTTCTTTATCTCGCGATACATCCGTTTTCTACCGGGCACTGGCCGATCCATGCCGGCGTACGTTTGGCCTGCCTCCTTCTCATACCCTATCGGTACTGGCCTGCGCTCTATATTGGCGAAGCTTTGCCGAATGCGTATGAGACTCTTCAGTGCACAGACCTCGGTCCTGCGGGAATGGCTGCGGGGTGTATTCCCACGTTTACCGTAATAATGCCGATCGTCTGGTGGTGCCGCAGCAAACTCCCCCCACTCCCTTTCAAATCGGAACACGTGGTGGACGTCAAGGCGTTGCTCACGTGCATCTTGCTTGTTTCGCTGGGCAACATGGCCTACAGCTGGACCGTCATTTCCTTTGCAAAAGCCGTAGTTGGCCCGTTTGCCCCCCTGTCCTGGCTGGTGGATTATTTCTTTGGCCCTTATCTGGCCATCGTTTCCGTCGTGCCATGGGTTTTGATGACTTGGCTTGCTTGTCGCCGTGGACACTTGCGCGAACAGTTCCACAACCTACTCGCCAGCCGCTTGACCCTTGATACAGCGACCCTCCTGATTCCCGCCATCGTCCTTCTCGCTTGGCTAAATCATGTAGGAAGCGAAGAAACCAACCTGATAGCAACTATAGCCATGGCCTTGCCGATGGCATGGCTGACACTGAAACATGGTTGGCGAGCAGTCGCAGTCAGCGCGCCCCTCGTTATCGCGTGCATTTCCATCGCCATCCCGCCTGAAGAAGCTCCTGACGGCAAGCTCTACGCGACAATGATGTTCTTGACTATCACCGTGACATCTTTGTTTGCGCTTGGAGCACGCATCAGCGTCCAGCTTGCGAAAGAAGAAGAAGAGCGGCTCACCATGCTCAGCGTGCAACGCGTCGCAAGACAAAGCCTCCAGCTCAGTGAACAACGCATGCGGCAAACCTCCCAGGCGCTGGAATACCTTGCTGGAACTCTGCACGTCACCAACAGCCGTTTGCTTGAGCAAATGCGCCGGATCGTGCCAAACATCGAAAGCCATGCCTTCTATAAGCAAGCTCTAAACACACAAAGCCAGGTATATCGCCTTGCCGAAAGCATGCATCCTGTAGCATGGCGTGAGCGTGGTTTACCAGCTGCTCTGAATGAAACCGTTGCGCGCGCGCTGGACGAAGCAGGTATTGCCTATCGTTGCGAGATTAGCGGACGCGGCTTCAGTCGCCTGGCCCCCGCCGTTCTCACCGCGACCTATCGAACAGCATGCGAAGCCATTGTTTATGTCACTTCCCGGCTCGCTTGCACTCGAGTGAACCTCATACTCCGTGGTGGGGAAACCAACGGAAAGCGCTGGATCGCACTTCGTGTAACGGGAGTACTGGAAGAGACAGGTATTGCCAGTGCGGTTTACCACACTGAAGAGCGCAAGCGACTAGCTGCTAAGCTGGGCGCAAGCATGCTTGATATTCCTGAAATGCGCGACCAGGTACGCATCTTTGACGGCATGCTCCACATACGCATGCCTGCCGATCGGCTGCAATTAACGGCACTGCTGCATGATGCCATTCGCGAGGAGGAACAAGGAGAGATCGCTCGCCTTGCCCCGCCTCTGCGTCTATGGGTGAAATAGAAATACCCCTCACTCACCCCATCAAGAACCGTGGCCACCGCCGCACGACGCGGTAGGACAAGCTTGTTGAGCACTAAGTACGTTGAACGTCGTGGTGCCGTTGCTCTGAGGCGTCGCGGTCACTGTAGTCGCACTATCTTGATAAACCGTTTGTGTAGTATTCGACGTTGCACTAACCGCACTGGACGACGCCGATGCCGGTGCGCTCTGCGCGCCGGTAGTGACGTTCTGCGAATCAACACCCACCGGCAATACAATGGACGAACCATTGGCAGTACCTACCGCAGCATGCACGATGCCATTCAGATCGTTGATCTGGATGTACTCGATGCCGTTCAACACGAACACATACACGTGCCAGTTCGGACTGACACTTACGTCTGTAGCATTCGGCCAAGATTGGCCAAGTCCAGTCGCCGGTGCGGCGGTCTGAGCAAAAGCTACTGAAGAAACGCAAAGCGCAGTCAGGCCGGCGAATGCTGCTTTACGGACAAAGCTTCCTTGATTACGGGACATGGGCTTCCCCTGGGTGAATGGTAGTTCGCCTACCGGAAGCGGAAATGTAGCAGGCGAATCGTGTATAAGCTGGAGAATTTTTTAGGCTAATGTAGCCACAATTCAGCAGCGCGATAGCACTACCGGCACCTTCACGTTTTCTTGACTACCTGATCCACTGCTGACGTCGACTTGAATCGTGGCAAGTCGCGAGGATCGTTTTACGCACCGACTTACAGCGAGAAGACATATGCCCAAACTACGCGTGCACAGCTTTGGCGTTTCCCTCGACGGCTATGCTGCCGGCCCTGACCAAAGCCTGGACTACCCACTTGGTGTCCGCGGCCCCGAGCTTATGGAATGGTTCTTCCACACGCGTATGTGGCAGCGCATGCAGGGTCAGGACGATGGGGAAACGGGTATCGACAACGGCATCGCCGAACAAGGCTTTGCAAACATCGGCGCCTGGATCATCGGGCGCAATATGTTCGGCCCTATCCGCGGACCATGGCCGGACGAAAACTGGAAAGGCTGGTGGGGCGAGGAACCGCCTTACCACACGCCCGTGTTCGTGCTGACGCATTACCCGCGCGCACCGCTCAAGATGGCAGGCGGTACGGAATTCCTCTTTATTACCGAAGGTATCCATGCAGCGCTGGAGCAAGCCAAGTCAGCTGCAGGAGACCGCGATGTTCGACTCGGCGGCGGCGTCTCCACTGTTCGGCAATACCTGCAAGCTGGGCTGATCGACGAATTACATCTGGTCGTTCGCCCGATGCTGCTTGGATCCGGCGAGAACCTATGGAACGGGCTCAATGCCCACGCGCTTGGTTACGAATGCACAAAACATGTGGCGGGTGAGCGCGCAATGCATGTATTTCTGAGCAGACGGACCTGAGGCGCAATGACCTCCGGCACGCGATGACCTCTGGCACTCCTCGCTGCGTAGGTGGCTGCTAGCCTTGCGTGGTCGAACGTATTACCAGGCCCGCATATGGAATGCCTTATCCGTTGATATCGCGCCAATCGCCGGCGTCGAGGGGAGTGCCATGGCAAGTATCGCGATCGATCGGTCCCAGCGCATCGCTGCGAGAGTGGCGGGCTTTCTGTATCTGCTATTGATGGCCTGTGGCGTGTTCGGTGAATACAACGGCCGCGGCAGTTTGATCGCGGATAACGACCCTGCCAAGACAGCAACGCTTATCACTCATCATCTATTGCTGTTCCGCCTCGGCATCATCAGTGATCTAACCGCCTTTGCCGGCGATATCGCGATGGCCGTCGCGCTGTATGTACTGCTTCGGCCGATCGGCAAGCATCTCGCTTTACTTGCCACATTTTGGCGGGTAGCGGAGGTTGCGGTACTTGGCGTCATTACGCTCAACAGCTTCACCATGTTGTTGCTGCTGACCGATCCGCGATACGCCGCGGTGTTTTCAAGTCAGCAATTGCAGCATCTCGTTTGGCTGTTCAATGACACGCATGACGCAGGCTACAACATCGGCCTGATTTTTTTATCGCTGGGTTGCATCGTTTACAGTTGGCTGTTTTTCAAATCCCGCTATGTCCCGCGGCTGCTGGCAGGGTTCGGGCTGTTGGCCTATGTGGTGATGTTGGTAGGGACAATCGTTGCCATCTTGTGGCCGGATAATCCGGTGGGCGGAAATTTCGACACGCCGGCAGGCTTGTATGAAATCATCATCGGCTTTTGGTTGTTGTTGCGCGGTGTGAGGGAACCACAGAAGCCGTAACATCTCGGCTAATGGGCGTTGATGATGCCCGCTTCACTCAGGCTTATGCTTAATCGGTGGATTGTTTCGGAGGTCACATGAAACATCATCTTCTTACGACTGCTATTTTCATCGCTGCACTCGTTCTGTATAGCGTCGGCATGACCCGCGGTGGTTCGCTGCTCTTTGTTGCCGGTGCTGCGTGCGAACTCTGGTTCTGGGCTCGTATCTTTCGGTGCCGCACGAATTTCTGACAGATCAACCTCTGGCTCGCCGTTAAGCCAAAAGGACAGCTCAGCCATAACGAAAGTTTTGTGAGCGCTGCGAAGTGGTGAATCTCTCAAAAAGAAAGCGCCACAAGGGCGCTTTTTCTTCATTCGCAATGGAGGCCAGGGTCGGAATCGAACCGGCGTACACGGCTTTGCAGGCCGCTGCATGACCACTCTGCCACCTGGCCATCGCGCTGAACCGCAACCATAACAGGTCGAGGCCCGCTTTAAAAAACAAAACCTCGGCTCACCGAGGTTTTGCTTGAAACTGGAGCGGGAAACGAGACTCGAACTCGCGACCCCGACCTTGGCAAGGTCGTGCTCTACCAACTGAGCTATTCCCGCATCGGAGC
>NZ_BMJA01000003.1:479251-629269 GCF_014642835.1 Dyella nitratireducens
CTGCAACGAAACCGTCAAGCTTTTCTGTCTTGCTCCGGCACGGACGGAATGACGGATGCATCGTCGTGCAGAGCCGGCCACGCGGCGCGCAGATAGTGCAGGCCCGACCAGATGGTGAGCACGCCGGCAACCACCAGCAGGCCCTCGCCAATGTGATACAAGCGCAGGGCTTCAGCTTCCTTTTCGTGCTGCAAAATCAGCACGATCAAGGCAATCATCTGCATGACAGTCTTCAGTTTGCCGATAAAGGCCACACGCACGGTGGCGCGCATGCCGATCTCCGCCATCCATTCGCGCAATGCGGAAATGCTGATTTCACGCCCAACGATGATGGCCGAGGTGATGGCCATCACGATGCCCGACCAGTCGCCGCGATGCGAAGCCACCAGCATGAACAGCGTGACGGCCACCATCAGCTTGTCCGCGACAGGGTCCAGGAAGGCACCGAACTTGGAGGTCATGTCCAGACGCCGTGCAAGATAGCCATCGAGCCAGTCGGTGACGCCGGCCAGGGTGAACACCACGGCGGCAGTAAAGTTGTGGCCATGAAACGGCAGGTAGAACACCAGCACCATCACCGGCAGCAGCGCTACGCGGAACAGCGTCAGCCAGGTCGGTAGATTGATGCGCATGGGCTCCTTCCAATAGATGTGCAGTGTCTCACGAACGCGTGTGATCAGGCATGGAGTGCGTCATAGATACGCTCGGCCAGGCTGCGGTCAATGCCCTTTACTTGCATCAGTTCTTCGACGCCGGCCGCTTCCACGCCCGCCAAACCACCGAATGCCTTCAGCAGCGCAGTGCGACGACGTGCGCCGACACCCTGCACGTCTTCCAGCACACTGCGCTCGCGTGCCTTTTCTCGGCGTTTGCGGTGTCCGCTGATGGCAAAGCGGTGGGATTCATCGCGCACCGCAGCCACCAAGTGCAGCGCAGGCGATGTCGGCCCAGGGTGAATCTCGCGGTTGGAACCAGCCAGTACCAGCGTTTCCTCGCCTGCGCGCCGGCCCGGCCCTTTGGCCACGCCAACCACTTCGATGCCTGTAATGCCAAGCTCGCGCAGTACGTCCAGCGCTTGCGCCACCTGCCCCGTGCCGCCGTCGATCAGCAGCACGTCGGGCCGGACGCCCTCGCCTTCCGCCACTTTACGGAACCGGCGAGTCAGCGCCTGATGCATGGCGGCGTAGTCATCGCCGGGCGTGATGCCTGCGATATTGAAGCGGCGGTAGTGCGATTTCTCCGGCCCTTCCGGCCCGAACACGACGCATGACGCCACCGTGGCTTCGCCGCGCGTATGGCTGATGTCGAAACATTCGATGCGTTTGGGAGGCTCGTCCAGACCGAGCACGTTCTGCAAATCATCAAAGCGTGCGCCCAGCGTCTGGCGACTGGCGATACGCGAGGTAAGCGATGCTTGCGCATTCCGCTCAGCCATCTGCAGGAATTGCGCACGGTCGCCACGCACGCGCGTCTTGATTTCCACCATGTGGCCGCATTGCTGTGACAGCATCTCGCTGAGCAGTTGTTCGTCTTCGACCGGCTCGCCGAGAATGATCTCGCGCGGCACCGGACGATCCAGGTAATACTGCGCCACGAACTGCGCAAGCACGTCGGCGGGTTCCGCATCCAACGGCAAGCGCGGATAGAAATCGCGTGTACCCAAGCTGATGCCGTTGCGGAAGAACAGCACACTGACGCAGGCGATACCGGCTTCGATGCGGCAGGCGATCACGTCCATGTCCGCCGTCGCGCCTTGCACGTGGTTCTGCGCATGCAGCTTGCGCAACGTGGCCACCTGATCACGCAGGGCAGCAGCACGCTCGAAGTTCAGCGCAGTGCTGGCTTGTTCCATCGAAGCAACCAGCTCATCGATCACGGCGCTGCCGCGGCCTTCCAGAAACATCTCCGCATGGCGCACGTCGCTGCGGTAGTCCTCGGTGTTGATCAAGCCCACGCAAGGGCCGGTGCAGCGGCCAATTTGATATTGCAGGCAAGGCCGCGAACGATTGCGGAAGTAGCTGTCCTCGCACTGACGCACTTTGAACAGCTTTTGCATCAGGTTGAGGCTTTCACGCACGGCGAAAGCGCTGGGAAATGGCCCGAAGTAGCGTCCCGGCTGATTACGCGCGCCGCGATGGAACGCCAGTCGCGGGTAATCCTCACCACCGGAAAGGTAGATGTACGGATAACTTTTGTCGTCACGCAGCAGGATGTTGTAGCGCGGCTTCAGCGCCTTGATCAGCTGGGATTCCAGCAGCAGCGCTTCGGCTTCCGTGCGGGTAACGGTGATTTCGCAACGGGCGATCTGCGACACCATCGCCGCAATGCGTGGCTCCATGCGCGGCTTCAGGAAGTAGCTGCCGACGCGCTTCTTGAGGCTGCTGGCCTTGCCCACGTACAGCAATTCGCCGCCCTCGTCGAAGTAACGATAGACGCCTGGAGACGTGGTGAGCGTGCTGACAAAGGCCTTGCCGTCGAAGGCCTGGGAGGGAGCGGGCTGCATGGGAAGGATCTTAGCCCGATTGCTGCGTTTTCAATGCCTGCGGGTGCAGCAAGTTCAGCCCGCTCGCAGGCGCTGAATCAGGCCTTGAACACCCCGCTCGGCCAATGCCACCGATTGTGCGAAAGCGGTAAGTTGCTCGTAGTAGGGATCGGGAAAATCCCGCGGTGGTGCGGTGCCGGCCCAATCCAGGAACAAGGCCAGCCGGTCGTGCCACTTGCCGTCGAATACACGCCGCATGTCGCGCAGATTGTTGCTGTCCATCGCCAGCAACAGGTCGTAGCGTTCGGCATCGTCAACCCGAAGCTGGCGTGCGCGATGAGGTTCGAGGTCATACCCCGCTTTTGCCGCAGCAGCGCACATGCGCGGATCGGCTTGTTCCCCTGCATGCCAGCCGCCGGTGCCGCAGGATGCCACCTCTATACCGAGACCCGCGTCGGCAAAACATTGGCGGGCCACCATTTCGACCAGGGGCGAGCGGCAGATATTGCCGAGGCAAATAAACAGAATGCTGCCAACTGTCACGGGCTGCTTGCCCACGCTTCGGCTCGCTGCAGATCGGCTTCCGTATCGATGCCCGGTGGAAACGGCTCTGGCGTCAAGCGAACGGCGATGGGATAGCCGTGTTCCAGCACACGCAGTTGTTCCAGTGATTCAGCCTGTTCCAGAGGCGTACGCAGCAAGCCGGTGTATTGCTGCAAGAAGCCGGCGCGATAGGCATAGATGCCGATGTGTCGAAGGAATGGGAAGCCTTGCGGAAGTGTGTTTGGATCAGACGCGAAGGCATCACGTGCCCACGGCAACGGTGCACGGCTGAAATAAAGCGCGCGGCCGTTGGAGGAGCGCACCAGCTTTACCACGTTGGGATCAAACAACTCGTGCGCATCGGTAATCGGCGTGGCAAGCGTCGCCACGGGTGCCGTGTCTTCGGCGAGCGCGCGTGCCACTTCGCGAATACCTGCAGCGGGCGCAAATGGTTCATCGCCCTGCAAGTTCACCACAATGGTGTCGGGTGACCACCCGTAGTACGCCGCGCATTCGGCCAGGCGATCGCTGCCTGAGGCGTGCTCGGCACGAGTCATACAGACATCTACACCCTGCATCGCCAAGGCATCGGCGATGCGCTCGTCATCCGTTGCTACCACTACTTGAGCAGCACCGGCCTGCTGCGCACGCTGCGCCACCCGTACGACCATCGGCACGCCGGCGATCGTGCGCAGAGGCTTGCCTGGCAGACGGGTGGAGCCATAGCGGGCGGGGATGGCGACGACGAAATTGGGGATCTGCGGCATGATGGTTCGCTGCAAAGCCCTGCTCCTTTGAGGAGAGGGGTTGAGGTGAGGGTTTGATCAGTGCACTGAGGATAAAACATGCCGGTCGTAGGTTGGGGTGCAAACCCCAACATGGTGCAATGATGAGCACGGCGATGTTGGGGTTTGCACCCCAACCTATGGGTTCCGGCGAGATTTGTCCCTTACGGGAGAAAAACGTCAGCTCAGCGCAAATCCACAGCTACCAGCCAGCCCCAAAAACCCAGGGAAAGACGTCGCCACATTCGCGCAATCGCGAATGGTCACGGCATCGCTCGCTACTAACCCGGCCACCGCGAAGCTCATCGCAATACGATGATCGCCATGGCTATCCACCGTGCCACCATCGATGACACCACCATCGATGATCGCGCCATCGGGTGTTTCCTCGATACGCACACCCAATGCACGCAAGCCGGCCGCCATCGTGGCGATGCGGTCCGACTCTTTTACACGCAACTCTGCCGCGCCGCGCACCACGGTACGCCCTTTCGCGACCGCCGCTGCGACGAACAAAGCAGGGAATTCGTCGATCATGTCCGGCACCAATGTTTCGGGTAATTCAATGCCGTGCAAGGGCGCATGACGCACGACCAGATCACCTACGGCTTCGCCACCGCTCTCGCCCTGGTTTTCGATGCGAATATCCGCGCCCATCAAGCGCAAGGCTTCGAGCAGGCCGGTACGGCGTGGATTCAAACCTACTGCAGGCAATCGCAGCACCGAGCCTAGCAGAATGCTGGCCGCCACCAGGAAAAACGCCGCTGAAGAAAAGTCCGCCGGCACGACGACATTCGTGGCCAGCAAGCGATGACCGCCTTCGAGCTTGGCATGGCCAGGCGAGAATTCGATCGGCCAGCCGAACGCCTGCAGCATGCGTTCGGTGTAATCACGCGTGGGATGAGGCTCGATCACTTCCGTGCTGCCTTCGGCGTACAAGCCAGCCAGCAACAATGCGGATTTTACCTGGGCACTGGCGACGGGCAATTCGTAGCGAATGCCATGCAGCTTGCGTCCACCACGTACCTGTAGCGGCGGCAAGCCATCCTGCGTATCAATCAGTGCTCCCATCTTCGCCAGTGGCTCGGTAACACGACGCATCGGTCGTTTGGAGAGCGATTCGTCACCAACCAAGGTGCAATCGAAAGCCTGCCCCGCCAGCAAGCCAGCCAGCAGACGCATGCCGGTACCTGCATTACCGCAGTCGAGTGGCTTGTCCGATGCGCGCAAACCGTGCAAACCCACGCCATGCACGATGCGCTCGCCTGACGACGGCGCTTCGATCCGCACACCCAATTGCGCCAGCACGGCAGCCGTTGCGCGCGTGTCTTCGCCTTCCAGAAAGCCGCGGATGTGCGAGGTGCCTTCGGCGATGGCCGACAGCATCATCGAACGATGCGATACCGACTTGTCGCCCGGCACAATCACGTCGCCATGCAGAGCCGTTGCGGGCCGACTGACCCAATCCAGACGCTGCGTACCGCTCATGGCAGGGCCACCGGGTAGGCGCCGAGTACGCGCACTTGAGCTGCATGCGGACCCATGTCCTTCAAGGCGGCCTGCAACGACGCGTCATCGATATGGCCGGAAACGTCGATAAAGAAAGCGTATTGCCACTTGCCCGTATGCGCCGGGCGCGATTCGATGCGGTTCAAGCTGACCCCATGTTTGGCGAACGGACTCAGGATTTCGTAGAGCGCGCCCGGTTTGTCGTTGACGGTAATCAAGAGTGAAGTACGGTCATTGCCCGATGACGGAAACAGCGAGCGGCCGATCACCAGGAAGCGCGTGGTGTTGTCGGCACGATCCTCGATCGCCTGGGCCACGGTCTTCAAACCATAAACTTTCGCCGCGGTGGCACCGGCAATGGCCGCTGCATCATCGGCATGACGTGCCAGGCGCGCGCCTTCTGCATTACTGTGCACAGGAATGCATTCCGCATTCGGCAGGTTTACGCGCAGCCAGGTTTTGCACTGCTGTAGCGATTGCGCGTGACCGTAGACGCGCTTGATGCCTACCAGTGAGTCGCGCTGCGAAAGCAGGCATTGATGCACGCGCAGCTCCACTTCACCACAGATTCGCGCCTCGGAAGTCAGGAACATGTCCAGCGTCACCTGGATCATGCCTTGCCCGGAATTCTCCACCGGCACCACGCCAAAATCCGCGTGGCCGGCAGCGACTTCCTGGAATACTTCCTCGATGCTGCCCAGCGGCAATCCATAGGCGGCATGACCGAAATGCTTGCGCACGGCCTGTTCGCTGAAGGTGCCTTCCGGCCCGAGGTAACCTACTTTGAGTGGATCTTCCTGCGCCAGGCAGGAGGACATGATTTCGCGAAACAGCCGCACCATTTCCGCGTCGGACAGCGGCCCATGGTTGCGGTCCACCACCATGCGCAACACGTGCGCCTCGCGTTCGGGGCGGTAATAGTCAATCGCCGAAAGCCCCTCGCCTTTCACCTTGGCCACTTCGCGTGCCCAGTTGGCGCGTTCGGAGATCAGTTCCTGGATCTGCCGGTCAATGCTGTCGATGCGATCGCGCACCTGTACCAGCGATAGCTTGGGTTCATTCATTGCGATGGATGTCCAGACGTAAATATGGCTAGCAGTGTATCAGCCGTGCCGGTGCGCGAAGTCGTGCATGAAATCCACCAGCGCGTGTACAGCTTCCAGCGGCACGGCGTTATAGAGCGATGCACGCATGCCGCCCAGCGCCTTATGGCCTTTCAGCGCCATCAGTCCAGCTGCTTCCGACTCCTGCAGGAAAGCGGCGTCGAGCGCGCTGTCGTGCAAGGTAAACGGTACATTCATGCGCGAGCGCACCGGCGGATCGATGGGATTACGGTAGTAACCACCGGAGCCGTCGATGGTCGCATACAGCAATTCGGACTTCTGGCGATTGCGTTCCGCCATCGCAACAAGGCCGCCGTTGTCCTTCAACCATTCGAAGGTCAGGCCGGCCAGGTACCAGCCCCAAGTGTTGGGCGTGTTGAGCATCGAGTCGTTGGCCGCGTGTTCCAGGTAACGGAAGATCTTCGCCATCGGGCGAATGGGCCGTTCAAGCAGATCGCGGCGAATGATGATCAGCACAAGGCCGGAAGGGCCGATGTTCTTTTGCGCACCGGCATAAATCAGTCCATAGCGGCTGACGTCGACAGGACCCGAAAGAATGTCGGAGGACATGTCCGCCACCAGCGGCACATCGCCTACTTCAGGCACCTGTTTGAATTGCACGCCGTGGATGGTCTCGTTGGTAGCGATGTGCACGTATGCGGCCTTGGGATCGAGCTGCCACGTTTCACGCGCCGGCATGCGCAGGAAGCTCTCAGCCTTGCTCGTGGCCGCCACATTGACGTGCACGTATGGCGCGCCTTCATTGGCAGCTTTCTCGCTCCAGTGCCCGGTGATGATGTAGTCAGCGCTATCGCCTTCGCGGGCAAGATTCATCGGTATCTGCGCAAAGTGCTGCGTCGCCCCACCCTGCTCGAACAGCACGGCGTAGTTGTCAGGGATACCCATCAACTCGCGAAGATCCGCGTCCACCTTATGGGCCATGGCGATGAAGCGTTTGCCGCGATGGGATTGCTCCATCACCGAGGCGCCGCTGGCGTTCCAATCCAGCAGCTCGCGCTGCGCGCGTTCGAGCACCGGCAAAGGCAACGCCGCCGGACCTGCGCTGAAATTCCAAACCCTGCTCACGCACTGGTTCCTGTCTTAAGGGATCGCCGCATTATGCCGCGACGCAGCAACCAAACGTCAATGCGCGTGCAACAACAATAGGAGGGCTATTCCTAAGGCCAGTACTGCGGCGGTGGCAATCAGCCACCAGACCTCCCCGCGTGGGCCAGCCGTGTCTTCCGGCAAGGGTTCGGCAGGCTCAGGAGAGAGCACGATTTCCGGCTCGAGCTCCAGGCCCGGTGCATCGATCAGAAAGCGATGCATGCCGATGCCGATCTGGTCGCCCGGCAGCAGCTCGGTTTGCTGCACGGGAGTGCCGTTTACCCGCATGGGGTAACGCCCATCGATGGGCTGGTTGCTTTCCGTGCGTAGTTGGCCTTCACGCCAGAAAATTGTCACCGTGGCGGATTCGCCTTGCGGCAGATCCAGTGGAATACGTCCCTGGGGGCTCAATTCCAGGCGATCAGCCAAAGGGAGTACCTGGCCGGAAAGCGGCCCGGCGACGGCACGCAAGGCAACCGTGCAGCGTTCCTGCTCCGGCATCTCGGGTGAAGTGCGCCCGATGGGGGCTTCATCCGCACAAAGCAGCATGCGGCAATCACCCACACTCAACGTATCGCCCGCGCGGAGAATCGCGCGCTCACGTACGGGCCGCGCATTGACGTAAATGCGGGTGGCGTCGGGTAGCACGTCGAGCACCCAGCCACGCTTGTCCAGACTGATGCGCAGGTGATGGGCAGCGGCTTGGCCGGCAGCCAGTACCAAGTCATTGTCGGAATCGCTGCCGATGCGCAACAGCGCCTGATTCCAGCTGAAATCAGCCCTGGTTGAGTTGGGAAACTCGATGCGCATAAGAGCCTGCTTAATAACTCCGCGTAGTTTGCATTGCGTCTGAGCGGCAGCCAGGTAGTAGTGCGCGACGCAGCGTCAGACTGGCCGTCTGGTCAAGCCACGCGCTGCCGCATGGTGGCCGCTCAGACGCAATGCGGGCCACGCGGCGTTATTGAGCAGGCTCGATGACCGGCAAAGTGACGGCGGGACTCTAGCAGATGCGCAGAAAATATCGACAGGATTTGCGTTTATCATGCTTAGTTGATCCATTTGAGCACCATCATGCCCAGCATCGACATCCGCCGCCCGCATCGTCTGTCATCCACCGAAGCGCATGCCGTCATCGACCACGTAGCCGCACGCATGCGGGAGAAATTCCAGGTGGCGACGCAGTGGCAGAGCGACAGTACCCTCACCTTCCAGCGCTCCGGCATCAGCGGCAAGATCGCTATCGCTGCGGATGAAGTTCGCGTGAGCGCAGAGCTCGGCATGCTGTTCTCGCCGCTCAAAGGCATGATCGAGCAAGAAATTCGGCGCAAGTTGGACGAGCATTTCAGCTGAGCGGCGGGATCCTAGATCGATTTCTTTGACCCGTCCCCGTTACGTGGCATAATGGATGGCTTACGCGGCCATGGTGGCTCGCGCACATCTCCCGGAACGCATGGCCAAAGACGACGTCATTGAAATGGATGGTACGGTCATCGAGACCCTGCCCAACACCATGTTTCGAGTAAAGCTTGAAAACGGCCACGTCGTGATTGCCCATATCTCCGGCCGCATGCGCAAGCATTACATCCGCATTCTCACCGGTGACAAGGTCAAGGTGGAAATGACGCCCTACGATCTCACCAAGGGCCGCATTACCTACCGCATGAAATAAGCATGACGGTGTCTCCATAAAAAAGCCGCGCTGCAGAGGCGCGGCTTTTTTGTTGCCCTGAGCGATCTTGCTCAAGAAATCGTTGCCGGTACCGGCTCGGCGGCTTCCGTGCCTACTGCCAACTCGCCGTCCTTCACGCTGAGGCTTACCTTGCCACCCTCGGCCAGCTTGCCGAACAGCAGCTCGTCAGCCAGTACGCGCTTGATCTTCTCCTGGATCACGCGTGCCATCGGGCGGGCGCCCATCTGCGGATCGAAGCCGTGCTCGGCCAGCCAGCGGCGAGCATCGGCATCCACGTCCAGCGATACATGCTTCTCGCTGAGTTGTGCTTCCAGCTCAATCAGGAACTTGTCGACCACGCGCAGAATGTGGTCGAAGTCCAGCGGGGTAAACTGGATGATCGCATCAAGGCGATTGCGAAACTCAGGGGTGAAGGTGCGGCGGATCACTTCCATCGAGTCCATCGAGTGGTTCTGCTTTACGAAGCCGATACTGCGACGGGAAGCCTGCTGTGCGCCAGCGTTGGTGGTCATCACCACGATCACGTTCTTGAAGTTCGCTTCGCGACCGTTGGTATCGGTCAGCACGCCACGGTCCATCACCTGCAGCAGGATGTTGAACACATCCGGATGCGCCTTCTCGATCTCATCGAGCAGCAGTACTGCGTGCGGATGCTTGGTGACCGCCTCGGTAAGCAGGCCGCCCTGGTCGAAACCAACATAGCCCGGAGGTGCGCCGACCAGGCGCGATACCGAGTGCGCTTCCATGTATTCGGACATGTCGAAGCGGATCATCTCGATGCCGAGTTGCATGGCCAGCTGCTTGGTGACTTCCGTCTTGCCCACGCCTGTCGGGCCAGCGAGCAGGAAGCAGCCGATCGGCTTGGTCGGATCAGCCAGGCCGGAACGCGCCATCTTGATCGACGCGGCCAGCGCTTCGATGGCCGGATCCTGTCCGAACACCACCATCTTGAGATTGCGTTCCAGGTTCTTCAGCACGTCACGGTCGGACGCCGACACCTGCTTGGCCGGAATGCGCGCCATCTTGGCGACGATGTATTCCACCTCGGGCACATCGACCTTGCCGGTACGTTGTTCGACCGGCAGCAGGCGCTGGCGTGCGCCAGCCTCATCGATCACGTCAATGGCCTTATCGGGCAACAGGCGGTCGGGAATGTGCTTCACCGACAGATCCACGGCGGCTTTGAGCGCCTCCACCGTGTAGGACACGTTGTGATGCTCCTCGAAGCGCGATTTCAGCCCTTTGAGGATTTCCAGGCTTTCCGCCACGCTGGGTTCGACCACGTCGATCTTCTGGAAGCGACGCGCGAGCGCGCGGTCTTTTTCGAAGATGCCACGGAATTCCTGGAACGTGGTGGAGCCGATGCAGCGCAGCTCACCTGAGGCCAGCATTGGCTTGATCAGGTTGCTGGCATCCATGGTGCCGCCCGAAGCGGAACCGGCGCCAATAATGGTGTGAATCTCATCGATAAAGAGAACCGCACCAGGCTGCTTCTTAAGCTGGCTGATGACGGCTTTCAGACGCTTCTCGAAATCGCCGCGATATTTGGTGCCCGCTACCAGAGCGCCCAGATCCAGCGCCCAGATGGTCGCGTTTTCCAGCACTTCCGGCACTTCACCGTCGACGATGCGCTTGGCCAGGCCTTCGGCCAGGGCGGTCTTGCCCACGCCAGCCTCGCCGACGTAGAGCGGATTGTTCTTGCGGCGGCGGCATAGCACCTGGATGGTGCGTTCGATCTCGTCCTGGCGACCGATCAGCGGGTCGATCTTTCCTTCCAAAGCCAGTTCATTGAGGTTAGAGGCGTATTCGCTGAGCGGATTGCCCTTGCCCTCACCGGCCTCTTCAGCGTCGCGTTCGCCACCGGAAATGCCGCTGGACGGCTCGTCGCCGATCTTGGCAATACCGTGCGAAATGTAATTGACCACGTCCAGGCGCGTGATTTCTTGCTGATGCAGGAAGTACACCGCATGCGAATCCTTTTCACCGAAGATCGCCACCAGCACATTGGCGCCGGTCACTTCCTTACGGCCAGAAGACTGCACGTGGTACACCGCACGCTGCAGTACGCGCTGGAATCCCAGCGTGGGCTGCGTATCGCGCTCGTCGCCGTGCGGCAGCACCGGCACGGTCTCGGCGATGATCTTTTCCAGCTCATGGGTCAGTCGCGGAAGGTCAGCACCGCAAGCGCGCAAGGCGCCCAGCGCGGATTGGTTTTCCGTGAGGGCAAGCAGCAGATGCTCCACGGTCATGAACTCGTGGCGCTGCTCGCGGGCCTGCTTGTAGCACTGGCCGATGGTGACTTCGAGATCCTTGCTGAACATCCGGACCTACTCCACTGCTAATGTTGGGCGGCTTCACCGCGATGGATGCAAGATGGGGGCCAAAAGGGCCTGATCAATATCTCAGCGCGCGAACCGCCTTGACAAAAATTTGAACAGTTCCTCAAACCTTTTCCATCGTGCATAACAGAGGATGCTGATTGGCACGTGAATACTCGTTCACCTGCGTGACCTTGGTTTCTGCCACTTCGCGGGTGAACACCCCGCACACGCCCTTACCGCGAGTGTGTACGTGCAACATGATCTGTACAGCCTTCTCCTGGTCCATGCCAAAGAACATCCGAAGCACTTCGACCACGAAGTCCATCGGTGTGAAGTCATCGTTTAGCAGCAATACCTGAAACAAAGGCGGGCGCGCCACCTCGGGTTTCGATACTTCGACGGTGAGCCCATGCCCACTGCCGTGTTCGTGTTCGGATTCGTTCGCCATGCTTGAAAAGTGGATTCGGGCCTGTTCGATTGAAGTATACGCCTTGGGATTATTTTGCTACCCCGCGAGTGCGCTTGAGGTAATGGCACAATAACGCTATTTCCAGTGCCCCTTTCCCAGTTTTTTGACCTGACGATGACAACACCCGGCAACTCCAGCTATGACGTATGGCGTCCGCATGTGACCGTCGCCTGCGTTGTGACCGACCGTGACCGCTATCTCATGGTTGAAGAGGAGGTCAACGGCTGTATTGCGTATAACCAGCCAGCGGGACATCTGGATGATTTCGAGAGCCTGCAGCAGGCCGCTGTGCGCGAAACGCGTGAAGAAACCGGCTGGACCGTGGCGTTGACACATTTGATCGGCGTACACCAGTGGCGCAGCAAGGAGCATGGCGACGTGATCGTGCGCTTCACCTTTGCGGCCAAACCGTTAACGCATGATCCCCAGCAACCGCTCGATACGGGCGTCCGCCGCGCGCTATGGCTGACGCGCGGGGAGATCGCCGCCCTGGGTGAGTGCCTGCGCAGCCCCATGGTGCTGATGAGCATCGATGACTGGCTGGCCGGGCAACGGCTGCCATTGTCGATCGTGACCAGCCTGATGCCAGGCAGTGCCGTGCCATGAAAGTGATGCTTGGCATTTCCGGCGGCGTCGATTCCTCGGTCGCCGCACTACTACTACAACAGGCTGGCTACGCGGTGGAAGGCCTGTTCATGCAGAACTGGGAGGAAGACGACCGCAACGGTCCCTGCACCGCTGACGCGGATCGCAAGGACGCTGTGGCCGTCTGTGGCCGGCTGGGCATCCCCTTCCACGCCCGCAATTTCGCCGCCGAATACTGGGATGGGGTGTTTGAGCATTTCCTGGCCGAATACCGCGCTGGGCGCACGCCCAACCCGGATGTGCTTTGCAACCGCGAAATCAAGTTCAAGACCTTCCTGGACGAGGCACGCGCGCTCGGTGCGAAAAAAATTGCGACCGGCCATTACGCGCGAGTGGACTGCCTGGACGGCCGTTACCGCCTGCTGCGCGCGGTGGATACCGGCAAGGACCAAACCTACTTTCTGCACGCCCTCGGACAAGACCAATTAGCCGCCACCTTGTTTCCGGTGGGTGAGATTGAAAAATCACAGGTACGCGACATGGCGCGCGCCGCAAGCCTGCCCACCCACGCCAAGAAGGACTCCACCGGCATCTGCTTTATTGGAGAGCGCGATTTCCGTCAGTTTCTGACGCAATACATCCCTGCCCGTCCCGGTGAGATGCGCAGCCCGGACGGCCGCCTGATCGGGGAGCACCAGGGCGTGATGTACTACACCCTGGGCCAACGCAATGGTCTTGGCATCGGTGGCCGTCAAAATGCCGGCGGCGAGCCCTGGTACGTGGTGGGCAAGGACGTCGCCCGAAATGTGCTCTACGTGGCCCAAGGCGGCGAGAACGAATGGCTTCAGTCCCGCCGGCTTACCGCCGAAACACCTACCTGGGTGGCTGGCGCGCCGCCAGCCCAGGAATTCCGTTGCACGGCCAAGACCCGTTACCGACAGCACGATCAGGCCTGCGTGGTGTCAGTACACAATGAGCGGCTGGAAGTGCGGTTCGACGACCCGCAACGTGCCGTCACGCCTGGCCAGTCAGTGGTGTTCTATGCCGACGAGGAATGCCTGGGCGGAGCGGTGATCGCCGCCACCGATGCCGCTTATGGCGGACTTGTTCATGAAACTGCAGAGGGAATACCGCAGCGTGTTTGAAGCTTTCGCCATCAACGAGGAACGTGTACTGGCCCTGGCCGGACTGTTCCAGGCCTCCGCCCTGGCACATCAGCTGGCCAACGAGGGACGCTGCGACGACCTGGCGCTCGACGCCAGCCTGGCCAGCGTGTTTCGCATTGATGCGCCGTCGGTGGTCGGTGTGTATGGCAATGTCTCGGGCATACGCCTGGGGCTTCGCACGTTGATAGGCCAACTGGACGAAAACAGCCGCGACATGGCGATCACGCGCATGGTGGTCACCATCATGCGCCTCGAGCGCAGCCTCGCGCATCACAAGGATCTGCTCGATGATCTGCAGCAGGGCATTGTCTCCACCAAGCGGCAGGTGGACCATTTCGGATTGAATTCACCGCAGGTATTCAGCCGCCTCGCCGAGTTGTACGCCGGCACGCTATCCACGCTCAGGCCGCGTGTGATGGTGACCGGCAATCCGCAATGGCTGCAGCAGCCTGCGCTGGTGGAACGCGTGCGTGCAAGCTTGCTGGCGGCGGTGCGCTCCGCGGTGCTGTGGCGGCAGATTGGTGGACGGCAGTGGCAGATGCTGTTGCATCGGCGGCAATGCACGATGCTTGCGCGTGGTTTATTGACTGGCACAACCCTGTAGGTTGGGGTGCAAACCCCAACATAGCGGCGTATATGCACATAGCCATGTTGGGGTTTGCACCCCAACCTACGCCGCGTCGATTAAGCGCAAGCCAGGCCGCTGCTTCGCGAGCTTGCGCAATAACGCCGCAAAAGCTTGCAGATCGCCATGCCACGGTGACGCTTCGCGCCAAAACAGCGCAATCTCTCGCCCAGGCGCTTCTCCCTTGATTTTCGCCAGCGCAATATCCGGCATCGAAGCCAAGCGGTCATGCGCCAGCGCAGGTACCAGCGCATGCCCGCCGCGTAGGGTCACCAGTGCGGCCAAGCTTTCCAGGCTCACATCCTGCACATAGCCTTCGCCGTCGGCGTGGCTTTCCGCCATCAGGATTGCCTGGCTGGCATCCAATTGCTCCATCGAAACCGTGCGTTTGCCGGCTAGCGGATGGTCCGCACGCAGCAGCACTTCCCAGGGCTCAAAAAATAGCGGACACATCACGATGCCGCTCAATGATGATGCCGGTGGCGCCAGCACCGCATCGAGTTCACCTTCGTGCAACCGGCGCAGCAAGCCGCGCGGCTTGCCTTCCGACAGGCTCAATCGCGCACCCGGAAAGTGCTGCGGAAACGGTTCAATCAAATGTGGCAGCAAATACGGTCCCAACGTAGCCAATACGCCCAGGCGCAACTCACCACCAAATGCAGTTTCGCCGGCTCGCGCAGCTTGCTGCAAATGCTCGGCGGCGAGCAGCACTGCATCGATTTGCTCCAATAGGCGCTGCCCACCGGCTGTTGGCACCACCCGTCGCCCACCTCGCTCGAACAACGGCGCACCAAGTGCCTGCTCCACTTTCTGCACTTGATGCGATAGCCCGGAAGGACTGATATGCATCGCCCGCGCGGCGCTATTGAAGCTGCCATGGCGATGCACGGCCTGTACCAGGATCAGGTCGCGCAATGACACGGCAGATAGGTGGCTGGAAATCATCCCTTCGCCTCAAGTGCATTTGCGCAAAGCATAAACGACGAAGCCCGGCACTTGGCCGGGCTTCTTGTCATCCACTCGCTATGGGAGTGGCTCCTGAGCACGCTCAGGCTTCGACGGTATCCGCCACTTCCTTGAAATCAGCGATCTGATCGAAGTTCATGTAGCGATAGATCTTGTCACCATTCGCGTTGATCACGCCGATGTCAGCCAAGTACTCCTCGCGGGTTGGAATGCGGCCCAGGCGCGAGCAGATCGCGGCAAGCTCGGCCGAACCCAGGTACACGTTGGTGTTCTTGCCAAGGCGATTCGGGAAGTTACGCGTGGAGGTGGAGAACACCGTGGCACCTTCGCGCGCCTGCGCCTGGTTGCCCATGCACAGCGAGCAGCCCGGCATTTCCATGCGCGCACCAGCCGTGCCAAGCACACCGTAATGGCCTTCTTCGGTGAGCTGCTTCTGGTCCATCTTGGTCGGCGGTGCTACCCACAGGCGCGTGGGGATATCGCGCTTGCCTTCCAGCAGCTTCGAGGCTGCGCGGAAGTGGCCGATGTTGGTCATGCACGAACCGATGAACACCTCGTCGATCTTCGCACCCGCCACGTCGGACAGCGTCTTGACGTCATCCGGATCGTTCGGACACGCGACGATGGGCTCATGGATTTCGTTGAGGTCGATCTCGATCACCGCGGCGTATTCGGCGTCCTTGTCGCCATCGAGCAACTGCGGGTTGGCCAGCCACGCCTCCATCGCCTTGATCCGGCGTTGCAGGCTGCGGACATCCTGATAGCCCTGGGCGATCATGTACTTCAACAGCGTGATGTTGCTGTTCAAGTATTCGATGATCGGTTCCTTGTTGAGCTTCACCGTGCAGCCGGCAGCGGAACGCTCGGCGGATGCATCCGACAGCTCGAATGCCTGCTCCACTTTCAGATTCGGCAGGCCTTCGATTTCCAGAATGCGGCCGGAGAAGATGTTCTTCTTGCCCTGCTTGGCAACCGTGAGCAAACCCTGCTTGATACCGTAAAGCGGAATCGCATTGACCAGGTCACGCAGGGTCACGCCCGGCTGCAGTTCGCCCTTGAAGCGCACCAGCACGGACTCCGGCATATCCAGCGGCATCACGCCCGTTGCGGCGGCGAACGCGACCAGGCCAGAACCGGCCGGGAACGAGATACCGATCGGGAAACGCGTGTGGCTGTCGCCACCGGTACCGACCGTATCGGGCAGCAGCATGCGATTGAGCCAGGAATGGATCACGCCGTCGCCCGGACGCAGGCTGATGCCGCCGCGCGTGGAGATGAAAGCCGGCAGTTCGTGGTGCGTCTTCACATCCACGGGCTTTGGATAGGCAGCGGTGTGGCAGAAAGACTGCATCACCAGATCGGCGGAGAAGCCCAGGCAAGCCAGATCCTTCAACTCGTCACGGGTCATCGGGCCGGTGGTGTCCTGCGAACCCACCGAGGTCATCTTCGGCTCGCAGTAGGTACCCGGGCGCACGCCCTTGCCTTCCGGCAGACCGCAGGCACGGCCGACCATCTTCTGCGCCAGCGTGTAGCCCTTGCCGGTATCGGCCGGGTTCTGCGGCAGGCGGAACAGGTTGGACGGCGACAGGCCCAGCGCTTCACGGGCCTTGGCAGTCAGGCCACGGCCGATGATCAGCGGAATACGGCCACCGGCGCGCACTTCGTCGAACAGCACGTCGGACTTCACCTGGAACTCGGCAATCACCTGCCCGTTCTTCAGCGCCTTGCCGTCGTACGGACGTAGCTCGATCACGTCGCCCATATCCATGTTGGAGACGTCCAGCTCGATCGGCAACGCACCGGCATCTTCCATCGTGTTGTAGAAGATTGGCGCGATCTTGCTGCCCAGGCACACGCCGCCGAAGCGCTTGTTCGGAATGAAGGGGATGTCCTCGCCCGTCCACCACAGCACGGAGTTGGTGGCGGACTTGCGGCTGGAACCGGTGCCGACCACGTCACCGACGTAGGCAACCAGGTGCCCCTCCTGCTTGAGGTCTTGAACGAGCTGGATCGGACCGCGCTTGCCGTCTTCTTCCGGCTGGAACGGCGCGCCATCGCGCTTGTTCTTCAGCATGGCCAGCGCATGCAGCGGGATGTCCGGACGCGTGGTGGCATCGGGCGCGGGTGACAGATCATCGGTATTGGTTTCACCCGGCACCTTGAACACGGTGATGGTGAGGCTCTCCGGCACGGCTGGGCGGCTGGTGAACCACTCCGCATCGGCCCAGCTTTGCAGCACGGACTTTGCATTGGCGTTGCCCTTGTCGGCCTTCTCTTTGACGTCGTGGAAGGCGTCGAACATCAGCAGCGTCTTCTTCAGCGCATCGGCGGCGATGCCACCGACTTGCGCATCATCCAACAGCTCGATCAGCGGATGGATGTTGTAGCCGCCAAGCATGGTGCCAAGGAGTTCCGTTGCCTTCTCGCGGCTGATCAGCGGGCACTTCTCGGTGCCGAACGCCACGGCGGCAAGGTAGGAGGCCTTGACCTTGGCCGCATCGTCCACGCCAGCCGGCACGCGGTTGGTAATCAGATCGACCAGGAAGGCTTCTTCGCCCGCGGGTGGGTTCTTCAGCAGTTCGATCAGGTCGGCGGTCTGCTGGGCCGACAGCGGCAGCGCGGGAATGCCCAGCGCGGCGCGCTCGGCAACATGTTGGCGATAGGCGTTGAGCATGCGAACGGATCCTTGGGGATGGCGAGTTGCCGTGAGCGGCTCTCACCCAAAAGGGGGAGCTGCGAAGCCGCCTATTTTGCCAGTCGCCCCGGAACCGCAGCAACGACAAGCTGTTTCCGCCTGCGTTCGAAATCTTGCAATCCCCGTGCAACTTGCGCGGTGGGGAAATTGGCTCAAACTTCAGGGCATCCCCAAGCCGGAACGCGATCGCCTTGCAATTCCCCTAACGTCCGTGGCTTTAGCATTCCTGCCTTACGCCGCGTACGTCTTCAAGTCTTCAAGCAACAGGAGCTATCCCCATGCTGGACTCATTCGCCACCCGCGATACCCTCAAGGTCAACGGCAGCACGTACCAGATCGCCAGCCTCGCCAAGCTCGGCCAGCGTTTCGATCTGAAGCATCTGCCTTATTCGATGAAGATCCTGCTGGAAAACCTGTTGCGCCATGAGGACGGCGTCAACGTCACCAAGAAAGAAATCGAAGCCGTCGCCAAGTGGGATCCCAAGGCCGAACCGGATACGGAAATCGCGTTCATGCCTGCGCGCGTCGTGCTGCAGGACTTTACCGGCGTCCCCTGCGTGGTGGACCTGGCCGCGATGCGCGATGCGGTGGTGAAGCTGGGTGGCGATGCCAACCAGATCAATCCGCTCGCCCCGGCCGAACTGGTGATCGACCACTCCGTGCAGGTCGACGTGTTCGGTACACCTTCCGCCGTGGAAAAGAACGTCGAGATTGAATTCGAGCGCAATCACGAACGCTACTCGTTTCTGCGCTGGGGACAGAAAGCCTTCAACAATTTCAAAGTGGTCCCGCCGCGCACGGGCATCGTCCACCAGGTGAATTTGGAACACCTTGCGCGCGTGGTGTTCACCGGCAAGAAGGACGGCGCGGATTGGGCCTACCCCGATACCGTGTTCGGCACGGACTCACACACCACCATGGTCAACGGCCTTGGCGTGCTGGGCTGGGGCGTAGGTGGTATCGAAGCGGAAGCGGCGATGCTTGGGCAGCCATCATCGATGCTGATTCCGCAAGTGGTGGGCTTCAAGCTCAGTGGCAAGCTGCCCGAAGGCGTGACGGCCACCGACCTGGTGCTGACCGTCACGCAGATGCTGCGCAAGCTCGGCGTGGTAGGCAAGTTCGTAGAATTCTTTGGCGACGGCTTGAAGCATTTGCCGTTGGCCGATCGCGCCACCATCGGCAACATGGCGCCGGAATACGGTGCGACGTGCGGCATTTTTCCCATCGATCAGGAAGCGCTGAACTATCTGCATCTGTCAGGGCGTAGCGACGACCAGATCGCCTTGGTCAAAGCCTACGCACAGGCGCAAGGCCTGTGGCACGACGAAAACACGCCGCATGCGCAATTCTCGGTCACGTTGGAACTCAATCTCGCCGACGTGAAACCATCGCTGGCCGGTCCCAAGCGCCCGCAGGATCGCGTGCTGCTCGAAGACGTCAAGAGGAGCTATCACGACAACCTTGCCGCACTTACCGCAAATCGCAAGAACGGTGGCGAAGCACGCGCGGAGTCGCGCCTTGCCGGCGAAGGCGGTGGCACTGCGGTGGGTCATGACGCCAGCGCGTTGGCGCAAGGTCCGCACGTCTCCATGAACGGCCACAACTTTCAATTGCAGGATGGCGCGGTGGTGATTGCAGCGATCACATCGTGCACTAACACATCCAACCCGGCCGTGATGCTCGGTGCAGGTTTGCTCGCCAAGAAAGCTGCCGAGAAAGGATTGAAGGCCAAGCCTTGGGTGAAGACTTCACTTGCTCCAGGCTCACTAGTCGTCACCGACTACTTGGAAAAAACCGGCCTGTTGAAGGAGCTGGAAAAAGTCGGCTTCTATCTGGTCGGCTACGGGTGCACGACCTGCATTGGCAACTCCGGCCCGCTGCCGCAGGAAATCAGCAAGGGCATCGGCGAAGGTGATCTTGCCGTGGCGTCCGTGCTGTCCGGCAATCGCAACTTCGAAGGCCGCGTGCATCCGGAAGTGAAGATGAATTACCTGGCATCGCCGCCACTGGTAGTGGCTTATGCGCTGGCCGGCTCGCTGGACGTCAATCTCGCCACCGATTCGCTTGGCACGGGCAGCGACGGCAAGCCGGTGTACTTGAAGGACGTCTGGCCGAGCAACAAGGAGATCTCCGACGTGATCGCCGGTGCAGTAAGCCCGGAAATGTTCAAGAAGAACTATGCCGACGTGTTCAAGGGCGACAGTCGCTGGAACGCCATCCCCTCGCCGGAAGGCGCGGTGTACAAGTGGGCCGACTCCACCTACATCAAGAACCCGCCTTACTTCGAAGGCATGACGATGGAGACAGGCAAGCTCGAAGACATCCACGGCGCACGCGTGCTGGGCTTGTTCGGCGATTCGATCACCACCGACCACATCTCGCCCGCAGGTTCGATCAAGAAGGACAGCCCGGCCGGACGCTTTCTGATGTCCAAAGGCGTGGAGCCGAAAGACTTCAACTCCTACGGCTCGCGCCGCGGCAACGACGACGTGATGGTGCGCGGCACTTTCGCCAATATCCGCATCAAGAACCTGATGCTGGATGGTGTGGAAGGCGGTTACACGTTGTACGTGCCAAACGGCGAACAGTTGTCCATCTACGATGCGGCGATGAAGTACAAGGCCGACAAGACGCCGCTGATCGTGATCGCCGGCAAGGAATATGGCACCGGTTCCTCACGCGACTGGGCGGCCAAAGGCACGCTGCTACTTGGCGTGAAAGCCGTGATCGCGGAAAGCTTCGAGCGCATCCATCGCTCCAACCTGGTCGGCATGGGTGTGTTGCCGCTGCAATTCAAAGAGGGCGAAAACGCGAAATCGCTCGGTTTGACCGGTAAGGAAACGTTCGAGATCACCGGCCTCACGGATGGCGAGGCGAAAGAGGCCAAGGTCGTGGTCAAAGGTGACAAGGGCGAGAAGACCTTTACCGTGAAGGTGCTGCTATTGACGCCGAAGGAGCGGGAATTCTTCCGGCATGGCGGCATTCTGCAGTACGTGTTGCGGCAGTTGGCCAGCAAGAAGGCTGCCTGACCCTTAGGTTGGGGTGTAAACCCCAACATTGCCATGTCGATCAGAATGGTGATGTTGGGGTTCGCACCCCAACCTACGTGCGATTCTTGGCAAGGAGAGGAATTAGAGTTGCTGCGTCCACGTCGCGCTATAACACCGCCAGTCATGCCCTTCCCTGCGCCACGCGGTTTCCACCTTGTACACACCCAGTTGCGACGGAAACAATTTGCCGCCACTGGTCAGCGTGACGGTGAAGCTCGCTACATATCGCTCACCGCGCGGCTGGACATCCACCGGTCCCAGTACGGCATGCAGTGTCTCACCACGAAATTTCGCGGCGCGCAGCAAATTGCCGATATCCTGGCGTGTCGTCGTGCCTCTGTTGCCGTCGAAATCATCGGTCAGCGGTTCGACCACTGCCGAAGCGTCAACCTGTTGGGTGGCCTTGGCCACTTGGTCAATGGCCTGCCGAATCAGCACCTCATCCGGCGCACGATGGCATCCGGTTGCGGTCAGTATCAACAGGGCTATAAACGAAAGTCGGTACAGATATTTCATGGTCGGCATCCGGCAGCTTTCCCAAAAAGACCTCGTTGCGACGCGGCTTGCCGCTATACGCTAGCGTATGCTCCAATGCCTCGCCGTCATGATGCCTGATGCGCACACCCGTCACTATTGGCATTAATTCAGGGAACTTGGGATCGAACATGAGCAATCAGCGTCCGTGGCTGAGCAACTATCCGGATGGCGTACCCGCAGAAATCGATATCAATAAGTACGCCTCGGTAGTAGCCGTACTGGAAGAAGCTTTTGAACGCTTCCGCGGGCGCGACGCTTTCTCCAGCTTTGGCAAGCGGATGAGCTACGCTGACATGGACACGCTCAGTCAGCAATTCGCCGCTTACCTCACAGGGGAATTGAAACTCACCCAAGGCGACCGTGTCGCGATCATGCTGCCGAACATCCTGCAGTATCCGATTGCGTTGTTTGGCGCGCTGCGTGCTGGCATGGTGGTGGTCAACACCAACCCAATGTACACCGCGCGCGAACTCAAGCATCAACTGGAAGATTCGGGTGCGGTCGCCATCGTGGTGCTGGATAACTTCGCCGCGACCTTGCAACAGGTCGTCGCCGAAACCCACGTCAAGCACATCGTGACCACCGGTATCGGCGATTTGCTCGGCCCCAAGGGCATGGCGATCAACTTCGTGCTCAAGCACATCAAGAAGATGGTGCCGCCTTATTCGCTGCCGCATGCGTTGCGCTTCAAGGATGCCTTGGCTGCTGGTGCGAAACACGCGGCGCCGAAGCCCTCCATCACACACGATGACATCGCTTTCCTGCAATACACCGGCGGCACCACCGGTGTTGCCAAGGGCGCCATGCTCACCCACGGCAACATGGTGGCGAACATGATGCAGGCAGGCGCATGGATCGGCGCGAACCTCAAGGAAGAACGCGAAATCGTCATCACCGCGTTGCCGCTGTATCACATCTTTTCGCTGACAGCGAACGGTTTGGTGTTCATGCGCCTGGGTGGCTTGAACATCCTTATCACCAATCCCCGCGACATGCCTGCCTTCGTCAAGGAACTCAAGCATTCGCGCTTCTCCGTGATCACCGGCGTCAACACGCTCTTCAACGGCTTGCTCAACACGCCAGGTTTTGAAAGCGTGGATTTCTCCAACCTGCATCTGAGTCTGGGCGGCGGCATGGCGGTGCAGCGCGCTGTAGCCGAGCGCTGGAAGAAAGTCACCGGCTGCACGCTGGCCGAAGCATACGGTCTCACTGAAACGTCGCCGGCAGCCTGCATCAATCCGCTGGATCTGAAGGAGTACAACGGCTCAATCGGCTTGCCGATTTCTTCTACCGACGTGGCGATCTGGTCCGAAGACAACCAGCCGCTGCCGATCGGCGAAGTGGGCGAGCTGATGGTGCACGGCCCGCAGGTGATGAAGGGCTATTGGAAGCGTCCCGACGAAACCGCCAAGGTGCTTGGGGCAGATGGTTGGCTGCACACCGGCGACATCGCCAAGATGGATGAGAACGGCTATGTGTACATCGTCGATCGCAAGAAGGACATGATCCTGGTCTCCGGCTTCAACGTGTATCCGAACGAGATCGAGGATACGGTGATGAAGCATCCGGGCGTGGCCGAAGTGGCCGCCATCGGTGTGCCCGACGAACATTCTGGCGAAGCGGTCAAGCTGTTCGTGGTGCGCAAGGATCCAAGCCTCACCGTAGAGCAGCTCAAGGAGTTCTGCCGCGAGAACTTCACCGGCTACAAGCGTCCAAAGACCATCGAGTTCCGCGATGCGCTACCCAAGAGCAACGTAGGCAAGATTCTTCGGCGTGAACTGAGAGATGAGAAGAAGCAGCCGGCTAGCGTGTAATCGCCAAATAAGTCAGGAGTCGTAGGTTGGGTTAGCGCAGCGTAACCCAACAATGTCCGCCGAAATGTTGGGTTACGCTGCGCTAACCCAACCTACGACGTGCATGTCAGCCAACCTACTCGTCGTGCCACATCTCCAGGATGTCGGCATAGCCACCGAGCAGATTCCACAGTGGCACTTGCTTGTCCTCGGGAATGCGCGTGTACGCAAAACCGATGTGCCGCTCTGACACGCGCGCCACCTTTGCTTCCAGGTGTATGTGCAGATCACCGCCGAAGATCATGTCGAGCACCCAGCTCTCGCCAGCTTGTCCGTTCCACTCCAGGGGGCGGCGCAGCAAAGCGCCAGTTGCCGAAATATCGATCAGGTCGGTCGGATGGGATTCCTCGCCGTGGCTCATCAATACAGTGGTCTTGATGCGCATGCGTGCCGGGCGCAAATGCTCCCGGTCAGAACCGTCCATGGCGTGCCCATCTTTTGTCGTCATCTTTTTCATCTCCCTACAGCTTACGCCGCCTGCGCGACGTCCAGACCCGACCTTCGCAGCCATGAACCGCGCCTCCAGAAAGCGGCTCCATGGCTCGTCGGCACCAGCGTATTCCCGCTGGTGTCCCCGAATGTGCGCGTATCATGAAGCAAGCCGCATGCCACTGCTACAACCGCATTTCACCGCTGAACAAAGGGTGTGACATGTTGCGCTGGCGACCTGTCGCCGACACTCAAGGTCACATGCTGCCGCAGCTTGCGCAGTCCCTTTCGGGCCTGCTTTTCAACTGCTGCATTCGCTAAGCAGGCTTATACAAGCCGTTACCGCAGCTGAAGCCCTCGCTGGACATGCCACGGCCGTGCCGCTAATCTGTAACCCGCGCGTGGAGCCATGCAGGGACGATCGCCGGGAGCCCCGGCTGAAATGACCTCCACCCGATGTACTCAGCCGACCTTTACGAATCGCGGGCGACGCCAGCGGCGTCACACCGGTTGTTGTCCGGTCTTATCAGTAACGCAAGTATTCCGTTACCGACCTGACATCCGGAGACCGCCAGCCTGACACGAACCACAACCGTGGGGTTCATCAGGGCCAGCAATCGCGGGAAACCGCACGCTTGGTTGAGCATCACGCAGTGGCTTTATCGGAATGGCCTCAAGAACCCAGGCATTCCAGGCATGAACTCTTTGGTTTCCGTGTGGGAAAGAGGGTTCTGAGTCGTCAACAGAACGAACGCCAGCCCATGCCGGGCGGGGCAATGACATGCATTGATGAGCACTGAGCCAACCGAGTCTCAGCCTGTACAAGCAACGCAAGATGCGTTTGCAGGGGTTCCGCAGCAGCAGGAAATGCCGCTGGCTATCGTGCGCGGCGAACCGATTCTGCAAATGCCGCAGGACCTGTACATTCCTCCGGACGCGCTGGAAGTTATCCTGGAGGCGTTCGAAGGGCCGTTGGATCTGCTGCTGTATCTGATCCGCCGGCAGAACCTGGATATTCTCGATATTCCGATCGCCGAGATCACCCGGCAGTACATGGAATACATCGATATGATGCGCGATGTGATGCGCTTGGAGCTGGCCGCGGAATACCTGTTGATGGCAGCGATCCTGGCAGAGATCAAATCGCGATTGCTGCTACCGCGCCCACCGACGGAAGAAGGATTGGAGGAAGATCCCCGCGCCGAGTTGGTACGCCGCCTGCAGGAATACGAGCGCTTCAAGAAGGCCGCAGAGGATATCGATGCCCTGCCTCGCCTGGAACGCGACACCGTGCTGGCGCAGGCCGATACAGGCGAGCGCAACGTGATCAAGCTGCCGCCGCCGCTGGATCTGAAGGAAATGCTGCTGGCCCTCAAGGACGTGCTGCACCGGGCCGAATTGTTCGGGCATCACGCCATCAAGCGCGAGGCGCTGAGTGTGCGCCAGCGCATGGGCGAGTTGCTCAGCCGTCTGGAAGGCGACCAGTTTCATCGCTTCGAAACACTGTTCGACGCAAGCGAAGGACGGCTGGGCGTGGTGGTCACCTTCCTGGCCATGCTGGAGCTGGCCAAGGAGTTCCTGATCAGCATCGTGCAAGAAGAACCGTTGGCGCCGATCTACGTAAAAGCCAGCAGCTCCGCCGCAGGGGAAGCAGCAGTGATGGAAGACGTCGGCGGCGACGATGTGTTCGAGCAACCGGATGCCGCCTCTGGCGGCGAATAACGGGCAACCAAAACAAAAGCGCAACCGCTATGGATACCCAATCCTAAAGCTATGCAGATCGAGCAACTCAAACCGATTATCGAAGCCGCTCTGCTGGCTGCCAGCCAGCCGCTGAGCATCGCGCAGCTGGGCGAGCTGTTCGTCGAGGAAGACGAGGTTGATCGCGCGCAGATCGCGATGGCACTCGAGCAGCTGGCCGAAGATTGCCAAGGACGCGGCGTGGAGTTGAAGGAAGTCGCCTCCGGCTTCCGCTACCAGATACGGCACGACGTGCACCCCTGGGTGTCACGCATGTGGACGGAAAAACCCAGCCGCTACTCGCGCGCCCTGCTGGAAACGCTAGCGCTGATCGCCTACCGGCAGCCGATCACCCGACCTGAAATCGAGCAGATCCGCGGCGTGGTGGTGTCCTCCAACATCATCAAGACGCTAGAGGAACGCGAATGGGTCCGCGTCGTCGGCCACCGCGACGTACCCGGCAAACCCGCGCTCTTCGGCACCACCCGCGCCTTTCTCGACTACTTCAACCTCAAATCGCTGGATGAGCTGCCGCCGCTGTCTGAAATCCGCGACATGGAAGACCCGCAGTTGCGGCTGGACAATGATTCGCCCCCCCCCAGGCCCGTGCGAGATCTACCAATCGATCCGGATGCAGAAGAAGCCGAAAGCGAAACATTCGCCGACCAGGCGCACACCGCACACGTACACACGGAAGAAGAACACGCCTTAGAAGAGCAATCACACGAAGAACACGTCGACGCGGAAGATAACCACACGCCATCCGACGAAGCACTTTTGGACGAAGGACAGGAACGTCCCAAGCCCTCGCTCCACCAAGAAGAAGAAACAGCAGACGCTCCATCCCATCCCGACGAGTCCGCTGATGAAGCAAACGCCGTCGAAGAAACCAAAACCCATCCCGCCACTGCCGACGAGGCAGCGAATCCCGCGGATGCCGCTGAAGGCACCGCCGAGCAAGACACCGAGGAGTACCGCGCATGAATGCGCCGCAAAAATCCGTATTGAGCCTCAAGCGCGCCACGCCGCCTGAAAACGCCCCCCAGATCGAAGAGCGCCTGCACAAGGTGCTCGCCAACGCCGGACTCGGCTCGCGCCGCATGCTGGAGCAACGCATCCAGGCCGGCGAAGTCGAAGTCAACGGCAGCCCTGCGAACATCGGCGCCAGCGTACGCGCCGGTGACCGCGTAACGGTCGACGGCAAGCAATTCGTGGTTGCCACCGACAGCCGCGACGATGCCGAAGTGCTGGTCTACCACAAGCCCGAAGGCGTGGTGACCACGCGCGAAGACCCCGAGGGCCGCCCCACCGTGTTCGAACAGCTGCCGCGACTGAAAGGCGCGCGCTGGGTCGCCGTGGGCCGCCTGGACATCAACACTACGGGTCTCCTGCTACTCACCACCGACGGCGATCTCGCCAACGCGTTGATGCATCCGCGTAGCGGCATGGAGCGCGAATATCTCTGTCGCGTACATGGCGAAGTGCCCGACGAAGTGGTCGAAAAACTCAAGGCCGGCGTCGAGCTGGAAGACGGCCCTGCCCGCTTCGACGAAATCGCCATCATCAGCCGTGGTGGGAGCCACAGCTGGTTCCGCGTGGTGATTCGCGAAGGACGCAACCGCGAAGTGCGCCGCCTGTGGGATTCACAAGGCTTCCTGGTCAGCCGCCTCAAGCGCATCCGCTACGGCAGCATCGAACTGCCGCGCATGCTGCGCCGCGGTGATTGCGAAGCACTCAACGAAGATGCCGTGAAGGACCTGCGCAAGACAGCGGGCCTAGGCGCACCGCAGCCCGTGCTGACGCTGAGCCCGGTGCTGCACCAGCGCCGCGCGCCGCGCAATGTTGTCGAATATCGCCCTGAAAAGGGCGGTAACGCGGCATGGAGCGGTGGCTATCACGACGAAGCACGCGAATTGCGCGCCTTCGATCGCATCCGCGAAGAACCCGCGCGCGGCAAACAGAAGCGCCGCAATCCGAACCGCGAAGTGAACGGTAACGTAGCCGCACCAGAACGCCAGAAGAAGGTGCAAAAAAAGAAGCGTGGTATTGGCCCTGGCCAGGAACTGCCTCCCGCACGCACGTGGTTCGCTGGCGAATCCCGCGAGGGCGGCGGACGTGGCCATGGAGGAGCGCGTGGTCAAGGTGGTGGCCAGGCGCAAGGCAATCGTCGCGCTGGCGGTGGCAGTGGCGGCTCGAATCCTTATGGTGGCTTCAACGCCGGCGGGAACAACAACCGCAACAACCGCGGCGGCAATCGTCCCGCTGGCCGCCCTCAGCGAGGCAATCGCCCGCAAGGGCATGGTGGTAGCGGTGGCGGCAACCGTTCCGGCAATCGCTAAGCTTCCGTGATCCGCATCTATCACAATAGTCGCTGCTCGAAATCGCGCGGTGCGCTTGCCTTGCTCGAGCAGCACGGCAAGCCGTTCGAGACCATCCATTATCTCGAAACTCCGCCCACCGACGCCGAGTTGAAAGCGCTGCTATCACAACTCGGCATCACCGCGCGGCAGCTGCTGCGCACGGGCGAAGACGAGTATAGGGAGCTGGGGCTCGACGATCCGTCGCTTACCGAGCAAGCGCTCATCACGGCGATGACGAAGCATCCGCGATTGATCGAGCGCCCTATTGTGGTTGCGAATGGTAGCGCAGTGATCGGGCGACCACCGGAAAAAGTACTGGATATCCTCCGATCGTAAGTTGGGGTGCGAACCCCAACGTTGTCATGCCCGACAACGCCTGACGTTGGGGTTTGCACCCCAACCTACGCCATGACTGTACCCTGCACTTGCACCAACCCTCGATACGCCCGCGGCGTCATTCCTACTGTCGCCTTGAACTGACGCGCAAATGCGCTTTGATCGACAAACCCGCATGCCACGCCGATGGACGCAACACTATCGTCGGTGTGCAGCATGCGCATCGCCGCCTCGATGCGCAGCTTGGTCAGCACCTGCTGCGGCGTAAGCTGAAAGACACGGCGAAAATGCCTCTCAAACTGCGCGATGGAAAGTTCGGCCTGCTCGGCCAGCGACTGTATGCGCACACCATCGCCGTAATGTTCCTGCATATAGGTCAGGACGCGCTTCAAGCGATCGTAGATAGGATGGCGACCGTCCGGCAGACCAAGATCGCGCGAGATGCCGACCACACCGCATATCTTGCCGCGCACGCGCAACGGACGCTTGCAGGTGAGGCACCAACCCGGCGCGCGATTGGCAAAAATGTGTACTTCCAGTTGGTTCTCGATGATCTCGCCATTCAATACGCGGCGATCCTGCACGGCATAAGAGCCACCCATCGCACTCGGAAACAATTCCGTGACGTCTTTGCCGATGACGTCACAGCGTTGCTTGAGGCCAAGGCGGCGCACCAGCGTCAGATTGGCATGCGTGTAACGCCCCTGCATATCCTTCACGAAAAAGACGACGTCCGGCAGGACATCGAATAAGGGCTCCAACTCATCGGCGGAAATCTTCATGGCGATAAGATACGGATTGGCAAGGAGTGATAACGGTCGGCTGCACGATCGTGCAGTCCGGTGCTGCATCTTAAGGGTTATCTCGCGTACCCGTGCAAGTGCCCCGCCAGGAATGTGCTGCAGCGTAGCAAACCCATTATGCAAAATTGCGCACGCAAGGCTATCAAGCTGCTCTAGACGTCGACGTCAACGCGCACTGTTTTCCGACATGACGAAAGGCGCGCCTTACGGCTGTTTTGGCACTTATCCGAATGCAGCGGCCGTGCAAGCAAACCCGAACCTTGCTTCAGTCACGCACTACTGCAATGGTGCACTGGTGCCGCTCAACGGATTGGGCCGTTATCCCTTCAGTTGGCAATGGGATCTTGGCGTGGGCTATGCCTGGGCAATGGCCAGTCATCACACGCTGGACCTCAGCTTGAACGTCACCAACGTGACTAATCGCCAGACCGTACGCACGCGCTACGTGTCGGCCGATACCGGTAATTTTGCTGCCAATGGTCTGCTGATGCCCGACCCCAGTTTTCTTACCGTCACCGTCCTACTGGCACCGCGCGCTACCAACCTGGTCGTGCGCTATACGTTCTGAAGGTTTCACATTGGCGTCTCCTCAAGCTGCGAAAGCTGAGAGCACACGGAAGTGCTCGTTTTTTGAGGAAGGTCGTGATGTTACCGGGGCATGTCGCACGGCAAGCGCCCGCCCGGCTTCCTATGTCCGCTGCAAATAGCACTCCATGCAGAGGAAACTCCTTTCAGCGCGCAAAAGCGAGCCGCATGGCGTGGTCGCGAACATCAACCGGCCATGCGGCGATGCGTTCGGCAAATGCCGCCGGATCATTCGCAAACAAAGCGCGTGACGCTTCTTCAAAGCCAGGCATATCGCCTGCTATCGCCGACATGAAGTGATAGGCCCGTTCCTGGCAGGCACGCGCCTTATCGCGTTCGCCATGCGTACGGCGCCCTTCCTCAACCAACTTGCGCAGCGCCACCGAAGGGCCGCCCGGCTGCGAGGCCAGCCATTCCCAGTGCCTTGGCAGCAAGGTGACCTCACGGGCGACCACGCCAAGCTTGGGGCGTCCTCTGCCCCGTGGAGCCTCCGGGGCCGTATCCGACGTGACTGCTTCATCGGTAGCCGTTGGCTGATAACGGGCAAGCACGTCGTCGTCGGAGCCGCGGGTATCCACGTCGATGGAGCGTCCGTTGCTGTCGTCGAAGATCAGGATCGGCCTAGTGCCGCCGCGCTCTGCAGCAAGCTTGATGGCAAGAGCGGCGACGTGAAGCGGCCCAGACGCGAGCCGGCGGTAGCCCTCAAAGCTGGTGTAGGAAGCGGATGGTGCAGCGTGGGTCATGGCGAGTCCTCCAGGAGCGCCAAATAATACCCGGACAAAAATACCCCATGCAATATAACCCGGATAAAATTATTGCCTCGCCCAGCAAAAAGGCCGCCCCGAAGGCGGCCTCTTTTCATTTCCTGCGATCTAGCTCAAATCCGGCTTTGCGTGGCCGGGTCGCCCACCTTGGCCCCCGCATCACTGCGTGGCGGCGGCGGCGGCACCGAGCTCGATGGCGGCGTGGTCTTGGACCAATCCGCTGGCGGACCCGGTATCCGACCGGCCATGATGTCGTCGATCTGGCGTGCGTCGATCGTTTCGTATTGCAGCAACGCGTCCGACATCATGTGCAGCTTGTCGATGTTCTCGGTCAGCAACTGCTTGCTACGACCATAGGCGCGATCGAGGATTTCGCGCACGACTTCGTCGATCTTGCGCGCCGTCTCGTTGGAGACGTTCTTGTGCTGCGTCACCGAGCGACCGAGGAACACTTCATCCTCTTCCTCGCCATAGGTCACCGGGCCCAGCTCGTTCGACAAGCCCCACTTGGTGACCATGTTGCGCGCCATCTTGGTCGCACGCTCAATGTCATTGGACGCGCCGGTGGTGACCTTGTCGGTACCGAAGATCAGCTCTTCGGCAACACGTCCGCCGTACAGCGAGCACAGCTGCGATTCGATCGCGGTCTTGTTCATGCTGTACTTGTCGCCTTCCGGCAAGTACATGGTCACGCCTAGCGCACGACCACGCGGAATGATCGTCACCTTGTAGACCGGGTCGTGCTCCGGCACCAGGCGGCCGACAATGGCGTGGCCGGCTTCGTGATAGGCCGTGAGCTTCTTTTCGTCCTCGCTCATCGCCATCGAGCGACGCTCGGTGCCCATCAGGATCTTGTCGCGCGCCTTGTCCAAGTGGGTCATGCGTACTTCACGGGCATTTTCGCGTGCCGCGAACAGGGCTGCCTCGTTGACGAGATTGGCCAGGTCAGCACCGGAGAAACCAGGCGTACCACGTGCGATCACCATTGGATCGACGTCGCTGGCAATCGGTACCTTGCGCATGTGTACTTTGAGGATCTGCTCGCGCCCCTTCACGTCCGGCAGGCCCACCACCACCTGGCGGTCGAAGCGGCCAGGGCGCAGCAGCGCGGGGTCGAGCACGTCGGGACGGTTGGTGGCAGCAATAACGATGATGCCCTCGGTGCCTTCGAAGCCATCCATTTCCACCAGCAACTGGTTGAGCGTCTGCTCGCGCTCGTCGTGACCACCGCCGAGACCGGCGCCGCGATGACGGCCCACCGCATCGATTTCGTCGATGAAGATGATGCACGGCGCGTGCTTCTTGGCCTGATCGAACATGTCGCGTACGCGCGAGGCGCCCACGCCGACGAACATTTCGACGAAGTCGGAACCCGAAATCGAGAAAAACGGTACCTTGGCCTCGCCAGCGATCGCCTTGGCGAGCAAGGTCTTGCCGGTACCGGGCGGGCCCACCATCAGCACGCCGCGCGGAATCTTGCCGCCTAGGCGCTGGAACTTGCCCGGATCACGCAGGAACTCGACCAGCTCACCCACTTCTTCCTTGGCTTCATCGCAGCCAGCGACGTCACTGAAATTGACCTTGACCTGGTCCTCGCCCTGCAATTTGGCCCGCGAACGCCCAAAGCTCATCGCCCCACGGCCACCGCCGCCCTGCTGCATCTGGCGCATGAACCAGATGAACACACCGACGATCAGAATGACCGGCAGCCAGTTCACCAGGAGACCGATCAGCGAAAAGCCGGTGCCGGAATCCTGGGTGACAGTGACATTCTTGTCCTGCATCTGCTTCACCACCGAGTTGGTGGAGAAACCGAGCACCGGCGCTACCGTGCGGTAATTGCTGCCGTCTTTCAGCTTGCCGCTGATGGTGGCCGGATTTTCGGCACTGATGTTGGCGGTAGCGACGTTGCCGCTATCCACACTCTGCACGAAGCTGCTGTAAGGCAGGTCCGAAGAGGCGCCACCGTGCGGGTTGAAGCTCTGGAACACGGTGATCAACACCACCGCGATGACCAGCCAGAGCAACAAAGTTTTCCATGTCTCATTCATGCGCGGTTCTCGCCAGTTTGCCGGCCGGCCGGTCGGAACCCGGTGGCCAGCGCGTACACCTCACGCGAACGCGCGCGTGAGGCCTTAGGTTTACGCATACTTACGCGCGAGAACTCGACACGCAAGGTACGCAAGTAATCGTCGAAGCCTGTTCCCTGGAACAACTTGATTAGAAACGCTCCGCCTGGTTTCAGCCAGTGTCTGGAGAAATCAAGCGCCAGTTCCGCCAAATCCATCGCCCGGATCTGATCGGCCAGTGCCACACCACTCATATTGGGGGCCATGTCCGACAGCACAAGATCGAGCTTCTGGCTGTCCAGGCGCTGTTCCAATGCTCTCAAAACACTTTCTTCACGGAAGTCGCCCTGCAGAAAATCGACGCCGGCAATACCCTGCATCGGCAGGATATCCAGCGCCACCACAGTACCACTATCACCCAGACGCTGCCGCACGAGCTGCGACCAGCCACCCGGCGCTGCGCCCAGATCGACCACACGCATGCCCGGTTTCAGGAGTTGGTCGCGGTCGATCAGCTCCTCCAGCTTGAACACGGCGCGCGAACGCAGACCCTCGGCTTGGGCCTTCTTTACGTAGACATCGTCAAAATGCTCCCGGAGCCAGCGGGAACTGCTCTTGCTGCGAGGCATGGGTCGGCAACGGACCGGGAACAGGGGGTGGACATGATAACCTTTAAGATTACTTCGCAGTGCATCGGACCGAACGCATGGCCATATCTCCTTCACAGAAGCGCTACCTGCGCAGCCTCGCCCACGACCTCCATCCGGTGATTCTGCTGGGCGCCAAGGGCGCTACCGAGGCCGTGGTGAAGGAGCTGGACCTGGCGCTGTCGCATCACGAACTGGTGAAAGTGAAGCTCTCCGGCGGTGACAAGGAAGAACGCGAAGCGCAGATCCAGATCCTGCTCGAAGGCACCGGTGCGGAAAGCGTGCAACAGATTGGCCACGTCGTGGTGCTGTTCCGGCGCAACGAGGACGACCCCCGGCTGGCCCTGCCACGCTGAGGAGGCTGTCATGGATCTCTCGCTGGACCGCCATGGTGAGTATCTGTTCGTCCGCCGCGTCACCGAGCGCAGCATCACGGTGGTCGACCGCGAACTGATCGCGAGCTTCTTGCTATCGCCGGAACGCGCAGTAGAGCAATGGCCCGTCACCCACGCTCAGGCGCTGACCGATAATCATGTCGATGCCGTGCTCGAACTGAAGCCCGAAGTGGTGCTGCTCGGCACCGGCACGCGCCAGCAGTTCCCTCCAGCCGCCTTCATGGCCGGCTTTCTGCGCAAGGGTATTGGTATTGAAGTAATGGACAACGCGGCGGCAGCACGTACCTACGACCTGCTCGCCAGTGAAGGGCGGCGCGTGGTGGCTGCTTTCATTCTTCCCGCAGCCTGAACATTCTCTCCGCTATACCAAGGAGAAGGATTGGGGTGAGGGTCAATCGTGGCGAAAGCTCTCTCCAGCCTAGACGCGCCGAAAGCAGCTTCGCAACCAGATTGCCCCTCACCCTAACTCACTCCCACAAAGGGAAGTAGCGGTTCTAGCGCGACGGCAGATAGTCGAGTGGATCGACCGGATTGCCATCCTTGCGAATCTGGAACTGCAGTTCGTCGCGCGAACTGCCGCTCGAACCCATTTCGGCAATCTGCTGCCCGGCCTTAACCTGCTGCCCTTCCGTCACCAGTCGCTTGCGGTTGTGGCCATAGGCGGAAAGGAAGCTGTCGTTGTGCTTGATGATGATCAACTCGCCGTAGCCCACCAGGCCGTTGCCGCTATACACCACCGTGCCGTCTGCTGCAGCCACGACCGGATCGCCTGCCTTGCCAGCAATATCGATGCCCGGTATCGCCGCGCTGGCTTGAAAACGACCGAACACCTGACCCGATGCCGGCCAGCGCCACTTCACGCCACCCGCGGTGCGCGTGCCGCCGCTTGCAGCGACCACCGGTGTGGCAGCCACGACGGGCGGCGGGTTGCTGGGAACGCTGGCGACTGGCGCCGATGTAGTGCTGGTTGGTAGTGCAGGATGCGCAACGGTTGCGGGCGCCGAAGCGACTGGGCTTGCGTGCGCGGGCGGTGGCGTGGTCACGGCTGGCGTTGTTTCCACCGTCTGGAACACGGGAGCCGACGTTGCCGGTGATGCCTTGGCCACAACCGGGGGCGGCACATGCGCGACGGCAGGCGCCGAGCCAGACCCAGACAACTTCAGTACCTGCCCCGGCCAGATTGTGTAAGGCGGCGGGATGTTGTTCAACCTCGCGACTTCGCGAAAATCCGTGCCATTGCGGAACGCGATCGAATAAAGCGTGTCCCCCTTCACGACGGTATAGGTGCCGACCTCATGTTGCACCGGCGCAGGCCGCGCACTGTTCGACGCACTGGGCGGCGGCTGCACCACCACCGTGCTGCAACCGGTCATGAGTAGGGCTATAGCGGCAAACGAGGACCATCGCATCAATCCATTCATGCGCGCCAGCATAGCGAGGTCGTAGAGAGTTTTCATGCGATCGACACAGAACGATCGCTCATCGTTAATGCTTGAGCGCCCACCACGCGCCAAGCGCTACCAGCGCCACCAGGGCCGCCCAGCCGATCCACTCGATGTGCTTATGCAGAATCCGCTCAGCGCGCTCGCCAAATAGACGGATCAGCAAAGCCAGCAGCCACACACGTTTGCCGCGACCGAGCAGGATGCACGCCAGGAACGGAAGCACCGGCACGCCGACAATGCCTGATGCCCAGGTCACGAATTTCATCGGTACCACCGGCTGGATCGCTGCAAGCATCAGCACCAGCAGCAGCTCCAACCAATGCTGATTCATTTGCGCGCGCAGGCTTTCCACGCCGTGCTCGATCGAGTCGTACAGATGCAAGGATTGCAGCAACGGTGTCAGCGCATGAAAGGCCCAATGGCCGAGCGCATACCCCACCAAGGAACCCAGCAGCGAAAACAGCAGGCTCACATTCGCGTAGAAAAAAGCACGATGACGCTTGCCCAGCATCATGGGCGCCAGCATCACTTCCGGCATGACCGGAAAAATGAACGCCTCGACGAAACTCAGGCCACACAGGTAATAAACCGCCCGGCGATCGCGCGCCCACACCAGTACGCGCGCATAAAGCTTTCCGAAGAGCTGCATCAGCCGATACCGCCCAGCAAAGGCACAAAGCTGACCGCCGCCAATTCTTCCTGCATGAAATCGCCCTTTCCGTCGCCGCGCATGCGGATCAAGGTTTGACTGCTGGGGGAACCGACCGGTGCGACCAGCACACCATCCGGCGCCAATTGTTCGAGAACCTGCGTAGGAATGGCATCGCCCGCCGCCGTGAGAATGATGGCATCGAACGGCGCTTCGGCCGCCCAACCCAACTTGCCGTCGTCATGGCGCGAGCGGATGTTGTCGAGGCCGAGCTGGCGAAAGCGCCGACGCGCCTGGCGCAGCAATTCTTCGATGCGCTCCACCGTATAAAGCTGCGGCACCAGTTGCGACAACACCACCGCCTGGTAACCGGACCCGGTGCCGATCTCCAGCACCTTCTGCGGACGGCCGGACTTGGGCTCGAAAGGCTCGAGCAAAGCCTCCGTCATGCGTGCCACCACCCATGGCTGAGAAATCGTCTGGCCGTGACCGATCGGCAGCGCCGTGTTTTCGTAAGCGCGCGAGTGCAGTGCCTGATCAATGAAATGATGGCGCGGCAAATTGCGCATCACATCCAGCACGCGTTGATCGCGAATGCCTTCTTCCTTCAATTTTGCGATGAGCCGGTCGCGCGCGCGTTGCGAGGTCATGCCCTCGCCTTTCAATGCGGATGGCGGCAACGGATGAATCATGCGGCCTTACCGTTGGTGCGATCGCTCATGCCTTCGCTCAAAGCATTGACCCAGTTGCCTACTTTTTCCAATGCCTGGAACCGGGTGAGATCTACATGGATGGGCGTCACGGAAATGTAGCCACGACGCACGGCGTCGAAATCGGTACCGGGGCCGGCATCGTCCACATCACCCGCCGGCCCGATCCACCAGATCGGTCTGCCACGCGGATCGTTCTGCTTGATGCATGGTGCTGAACGATGACGCCTGCCCAGACGCGTGGTTTCGAAGCCGTGGATATCCTCCCACGGACGATCCGGCACATTGACGTTGAGAATGGTGTCGGCCGGCAGCGGGTCCACCAGCAGGCGCTCCATCAACAGCAGCACGGCCTTGGCCGCCGACTCGTAGTGCTCGCCCTTGTGATCCTTGCTGACCAGCGACACCGCAATCGCTGGCAGACCGAGAAAACGCCCTTCCATCGCCGCCGACACGGTGCCGGAATAGATCACGTCATCGCCAAGATTAGCGGAATTGTTGATACCGGAAACGACAATATCGGGCTCGTAGTCCAGCATGCCGGCTAACGCGAGATGCACGCAGTCGGTCGGCGTGCCCGCCACGCGGTAATAGCCGTTGTCCATGCGCGAGACGCGAATCGGCGCGTCGAGGGTAAGGGAATTGCTGGCTCCGGAGCGATCCCGATCCGGCGCTACCACCGTCACCTGGCCGACCGCACCGAGGCACTCGGCGAGTACGCGGATGCCCGGCGCGTCCACGCCATCATCATTGGAAACCAGAACTCGCATCATGATCCGTTCGAGGTTGTCTACCTGGCGTGTGGCCCGAAGATGATCCGCACGCACCCTAGATTTATGAGTCTAACCGAGCCGACCATTTGTTTCACCGGCGATTTTCGCAACCTTCTTTTCACCACCGTCGCCCTCCTTTCGCTACGATGACGCACATGAAACGCCGTATCCCCGCCACCGTGAGCAACGAGGACAGCCGCCTCTTTCGCGAAGCCATCGGCGAGGTTCGCAAGTTCGACCCCGTCGCCCCGCCACCGGAAATCCCCAAGCCGGAACCACATCCCTACATGCTCGAGGCTGACGAGGCCGCCGTACCGGGCGAGCTGCTGGACATGGCTTTCGACCCTGGCCTGATGGAGGTGGGTGAGGAACTAAGTTACCTACGCGATGGCTATCCGCCGAAACTGCTACGCCAGCTCAAGCGCGGTCAATTCAGCGTGCAGGACGACATCGATTTGCATCAGATGAACGCCGCAGCGGCGCAAGCCACGATTGCAGACTTTCTTGCGCAAGCCAACGATCGCGGACTGCGCTGTGTGCGCATCGTGCACGGCAAGGGATTGCGCTCGAAGGCTGCCGGCCCGGTGCTGAAAATCTTGACCGACCGTCTGCTGCGCCGTCGCAACGATGTGATTGCCTTTGCTTCCGCACGTCCCATGCAGGGTGGTACGGGAGCCGTAGTGGTACTGCTGAAAGGATAGATCGCTGCCCATGCCCAAGCTTTTTTCATACGGCACGTTGCAGCAGGAAAACGTGCAACTGGCAACGTTCGGTCGCAGATTGGCGGGTCATCGCGATCAACTGATCGGATTCGTTCAAACCGACATCAAGATCGAAGATCCCGACGTCATCAAAGCCAGCGGGAAGACCCACCATCCCATGCTCGTATCTACCAACCGGCCAGATGATTGCGTAAACGGCACAGTATTCGACATCACTGAAACCGAACTCGCGCAGGCCGATGAATACGAAGTCGATGACTACAAACGCATCGCAGTCACTCTGGTCTCCGGGCTGCAAGCGTGGGTGTATGTGGATGCGCGGCTGGCGACGTCATACGATCCTACGCCAACTCAAGCGACAAAAGGCTAGCCGATCGACTCGCACCACGTATGCTCGTGGGTTGAGGTGCAAACCCCAACATCGTCATGCGTGCATACATTCCTATGTTGGGGTTCGCACCCCAACCTACAAAACCAGCTCGCGCACGACTACGGTGGCATAGGCACCGGCGGGTAATTCAAACTCTAGTTGCAGCGTTTCCTTATCGGTCCAATGCCATTGCAGGTCCTTCGGAATCAGGCGCAATGGACGGCGCTCCTGATCCATCCGTGCAACGGCAATCCCTTCGGAGAGATCGGTATATTGCGCAGCAATGGCGCGCTCCAGCTCACCTGCGCCATCCGTCGTCGGTGGTTCACCCTGCCCCCATAGCGGGCCAGAGGGATGAATATCACCTTGTGCCAGACGCGCAGCGAGTGTGTCGTCGAATGTTTCCGGACCGAACCACGAACGCGAACCGGCCAGCGACCAGATTTCGCCCTCCAAAGGTTTGCCCCATGCATCGCGTTCTACGCGTGCAGCTAGCACGCTGTTGAAAATGTGCGAGCGTGCTGCAGACAACAGAATGGAACGCTTGTCCCGATCGACACGACGTCCAGCGAACATCGCGCGCGCCTGCGCCACGTTGCCGCCTTCGCGACCGAAGCGTTGTTCGCCAAAATAATTCGGTACGCCTCGAACAGCGATGGCCTGCAGCACCTCTTCAGCGCGTGATCGATCTCCACCAACATTACGCAATACCAGCACGAAGCGATTACCGCGCAAAGCGCCGCGCTTGAGTTTACGTTTGTGGCGCGTACTCGAAAGCACCTTTACTTCGGCGTGTGGAAACGCACTCCAGTCTGGATCGGCTTTGCCAGGCAATTGCACGGTGAAAGTCTGGCGTGTGACAGCGTGGCGGTCTTTCAAGCCTACGTAGCCGACATTCATCGGTGACACGCCTCCGAAGCGTGCCAGTTCACGCGCAACCCAGTCCGTGTTGGCATCACGCTTTTCTACCCATAGGAAGGCATGCTCACCTTCGCCGTCGGGTTCGTAGCCGAGGATTTCGTCGACGCGGAAGTCTTCGGGCGTACTACGCAGCACTCCCGTCAAAGGTGGCTTGCCGTAGGCGCGGGGGAGTTCAGATTCAGGAGTATTCATACATACCTTGCCGTCATTCCCGCGGAAGCAGAGGCGCTTTACAACAGCGAAGCTGGTCAATCCACGTTGCTTTCAGGCGAGAGGCCAAAATGGATTCCCGCTTCCGCGGGAATGACGGCTAGAAAAGCTCAATGACCGCCGCTTGTCCCCGAAGCTGCTGGCGCATCTGTACTCGCCGCCGGCTTCGGCACCACCTGATAGAACGTCTCGCCCGGTTTGATCAAACCCAGTTCACCGCGAGCACGCGCCTCTACCGCCTGCTCGCCATGCTTGAGATCGTCCACATCCGCAGCAAGCGCCTGGTTGCGTTGAGTGAGCTTGTCGTTTTCGTCCTGCTGTTTTTGAACTGCAGCATGCAAGTTTGTTACCTCGGACATGCCACCGTGACTGGACCACAGCTCAAACTGCAGTCCAATCAGTATCAGCAGCAGGATCAAGGCGACCCAACGCAACATGATTCAGGCGATAACCTCGCTCAGCCAGGCAAATGAGTCAGGCTCGGGAACGCATTGCGGCCAGCGTAGCGAGCCTCGGCGCCCAGTGCTTCTTCGATGCGCAGCAGCTGGTTGTACTTCGCCACGCGGTCAGTGCGGCACAACGAACCGGTCTTGATCTGCGTGGCGGTAGTGGCGACGGCGATGTCGGAGATGGTGGTGTCTTCGGTTTCGCCGGAGCGATGCGAGACGATCGCCGCGTACTTGGCTGCGTCGGCCATGGCGATGGCTTCCAAGGTTTCCGACAGCGTACCAATCTGGTTCACCTTGATCAGGATCGCATTGGCGACCTTCTTCTCGATGCCTTCGCGGAAGATCGACGGATTGGTCACAAACAGATCGTCGCCGACCAGCTGCACCTTGTTACCGATCTTGTCGGTGAGGAGCTTCCAGCCGTCCCAGTCACCCTCAGCCATGCCGTCTTCGATGGTGACGATCGGATATTGCTGTGCCCAGCTTGCCAGCAGATCGACGAACTGCGCCGGCGTGTAAACCTTGCCCTCGCCTTCCAGATCGTACTTGCCGTCCTTGAAGAATTCGGAACTGGCGACGTCGAGGCCGAGCAGGATGTCGCTGCCGATCTTGTAGCCGCTCTTGTTCACAGCTTCGAGGATGGTATCCAGCGCTTCGATGTTGGAACGCAGGTTTGGCGCGAAGCCGCCTTCGTCACCCACCGCCGTGTTGAGGCCCTTGCCTTTCAGCACGCTCTTCAGCGCATGGAAGATTTCCGTGCCGGCACGCAACGCTTCTGAAAAGCTCGGCAGGCCCACCGGCAGCACCATGAATTCCTGCACGTCGACGTTGTTGTCGGCATGGGCACCACCATTGATGATGTTCATCATCGGCACGGGCAGCGCGCCCGGCTTGCCGTGGGAGAGGTACTTCCACAGCGGTTCGTGACGCGAAGCCGCCACGGCATGCGCGGCAGCCATGGAGACGCCGAGCAGTGCGTTCGCACCAAGACGCCCCTTGTTTGGCGTGCCATCGAGGTCGATCAGCTTCTTGTCCAGACCTTTCTGATCGACCGCATCGAAACCTTTCAGCGTGTTGGCGATTTCGCCGTTGACGTTGCCGACTGCCTTTTTCACGCCCTTGCCCAGGTAACGCGATTTATCGCCATCGCGCAGTTCCACCGCTTCGCGCGTGCCGGTCGATGCGCCGCTCGGCACCGCAGCGCGACCGAATGCGCCACTGGCCAGCGTTACTTCTGCTTCGAGCGTGGGGTTGCCGCGGGAGTCGAGGATTTCACGGGCGTGGATGTTGGTGATCTGCGTCGTCATTGAGTCGTATCCCTAATCGATTAGTGCTTGAAGAGCCAAAACATCAGGACCGCGATGCCCACGAACAGCACCGCGACCACCATGCGGTAGAACTTCTGGAAGCGCCGGGTGACATCTAGCGCCTGCTCCTGCTTGGCGATGGCCAGTTCGCTGTGTTTCCGATACAGCTCCAAATGCTCGCGCTGAATATCGCGAATCTCAGTCAGTAATCGGATCAGCGATTCGTCTGTGGCCATGCGCGTCCTTAGGCTAAAGCGTGCTCTCGAGGAAACCGTGGCGCTTGGTGACCTGGTCGAGCTCGAGCAGCGTCTGTAACAACGCTTCCATCTTGCCCAGCGGCCAGGCATTCGGCCCGTCGCTGAGTGCCTTGCTCGGGTCTGGATGAGTCTCCGCAAACAAGCCGGCAATGCCCACCGCGACCGCTGCGCGCGCCAGCACCGGCACGAATTCGCGCTGACCACCTGAACTGGTGCCTTGCCCACCCGGCAACTGCACCGAGTGCGTAGCATCGAACACTACCGGACAGCCCGTTTCACGCATCACGCTCAGGGAGCGCATGTCGGAAACGAGATTGTTGTAACCGAAGCTGGCACCGCGTTCGCAGACCAGAATGTCATCGTTGCCGACATCCTTGGCCTTGGCCACGACGTTCTTCATGTCCCATGGTGCGAGAAACTGGCCTTTCTTGATGTTCACCGGCTTGCCGGCGCGGGCCACCTTCTGGATGAAATCGGTCTGACGGCAGAGGAAGGCGGGCGTCTGCAGCACGTCCACCACCGCAGCCACTTCATCCATCGGTGTGTATTCGTGCACGTCGGTAAGTACCGGCACGCCCACCTGCCGCTTCACTTCCGCCAGAATGCGCAGGCCTTCTTCCATGCCAAGACCCCGAAAGCTACTGCCCGACGAACGGTTGGCTTTGTCGAAGCTGGATTTGAAGATGAAGTTGATGCCGAGCCGGCTGGTGATTTCCTTCAGCTTGCCCGCCGTATCGAGCTGCAGTTGTTCGGATTCCACCACACAAGGGCCAGCGATCAGGAACAGCGGCTGATTCAGGCCGACCTCGAAACCGCACAACTTCATGCAACCGACTCCTTTGCAGCCAGCTTTTCGCCGTCGCGCACGGCTTTGAATTCCCGCGCGGCGCGCACGAAACCGATAAACAACGGATGGCCGTCACGCGGCGTGGAGGTGAACTCCGGATGCGCCTGACAGCCAAGGAACCACGGATGCTTCTGCATCGGCAGTTCGACGATTTCCACCAGCAGATCGTCCATCGACTTGCCCGAAATCACCATGCCCAGATCTTCGAACGATTGGCGATAGCGGTTGTTGAATTCATAGCGATGGCGATGGCGCTCACGCACGATGTCCTGCCCATAAAGCTGGCGCGCCAGCGTACCGGCCTTGAGGCGGCATTCCTGGGCACCCAGGCGCATGGTGCCGCCAAGATCAGAGCGCTCGCTGCGCTGCTCGACTTCGCCGGTCGCCGTGGTCCATTCGGTGATCAGTCCGATCACTGGATTCGGCGTGTGGCGGTCGTTCTCGCTGGAATCGGCGTCCGCCAGATTGGCCACGTTGCGCGCAAAATCCACCACCGCCGCATGCATGCCGTAGCAGATGCCGAAATACGGCACGCCATGCTCGCGCGCGTACTTGGAGGCCAGAATCTTGCCCTCGAAGCCGCGCTTGCCGAAGCCGCCAGGCACCAGGATCGCATCAACGCCACTGAGCACCTTGGCCGCACCTTCGGCTTCGATCTGCTCGGAGTCGATCCACTTCAGGTTTACGCGCGTCTGCTGCTTGATCCCGCCATGGCGCAACGCCTCACCCAGCGACTTGTAGGCATCCTTGTGCTCAACGTATTTGCCAACGATGGCGACCGTGACCTCGTCCTTCGGGTGCTCAACCGCATCCACCGTACGCTGCCAGCCGGAAAGATCAGCCGGCTTGGCGTCGAGGCCCATCTTCTTGACGACGATGTCATCCAGGCCCTGCTGATGCAGCCAAAGCGGCTGCTTGTAGATGATGTCCACATCGGCCGCACTGATCACTGCCTGCTCCGGCACATTGGTGAACAGCGCGATTTTGCGGCGCTCGCTATCCGGCAGCGGCTGTTCGCAGCGGCACAGCAGGATGTCCGGCTGGATACCGATGGAGCGCAGCTCCTTCACCGAGTGCTGGGTTGGCTTGGTTTTGATCTCGCCAGCGGCCTTGATGTACGGCACCAGGGTCAGGTGCATGAACAGGCACTTTTCCGGGCCATGCTCGATGCGCAGCTGGCGGATCGCCTCCAGGAAGGGCTGGGACTCGATATCGCCCACCGTGCCGCCGATCTCGACCAGGGCCACATCGAAGCCACGGGTGGCCTCGTGGATGCAGTGCTTGATCTCGTCGGTGATGTGCGGAATGACCTGAACGGTGGCACCCAGGTAGTCGCCACGGCGCTCCTTGCGGATGACCGATTCGTAGATCTTGCCGGTGGTGATGGAATTCTTGCCGGTGAGGCGGGTATGGACGAAACGCTCGTAATGGCCAAGGTCCAGGTCGGTCTCGGCGCCGTCGTCGGTCACATAGACCTCGCCGTGCTGGAACGGACTCATGGTGCCCGGATCCACATTGATGTAGGGATCGAGCTTCATCATGGTGACCGAGAGGCCCCGGGCCTCAAGAATGGACGCGAGCGACGCCGCCGCGATGCCCTTGCCAAGCGAGGACACCACACCGCCAGTGACGAAAATCAGGGGGGTCATGGAAAGCAGCCGTGCTGGAAATCGGCATTTTAGCGGCAGATCGCTTCTACCGCGAGATGGCTGCGCGGACAAAGGCCGAAATATTCTGTTGCAGGACGCCGGTCAGCCCATTTGTAGGTTGGGTTAGCGCAGCGTAACCCAACGATGCCGCCTCGAATGTTGGGTTACGCTGCGCTAACCCAACCTACGGGCTAAGGACAGCGGGCAGTGCTCGTTCGACGAGAGCCGGCGGCTTTTGGCAAGTGGATGGAATTTGGCAGGTAATGCGCTTCCGGTCATAGCGCGGGCAAACAAAATGCCAATAACTGAAACCCTCGGCCATGTGAAGCATGAGCCGGCCCCACCCTTGCAGCCCGGCAGGCAGTGCATCGACCAAGGCTGACAGTTTCGCCAACTCCGTGCGGCACATGCCAACCACCCGGTCGTATGCCGATTCGACATCGCATTGATGCCGGTTCTGAACCAGCGCAACGAGATTTACGCGATCGGCGTCCTTTTCCACACTTACCAGTTCATTCACGATAGCGACGACGGCGGACGCCGCCATCACGACGCGCCGGGCCACCGGCACGCAATCCACGTCCCCAACATCCAGATCGAGAAGCTGCGCGGTAGGAATCACGCCGATCGTGACGAGGCGCCTGCGTAGATGAGACCAAGGATTCACCACGCCAGCCGAACATACGGACTGATTTTCGCAGGCGACCGTCTTCACCCAGGTACCCATCTTTCGATTGAGCCGGTGCAGATAGTCGGGAGAAACGCCCAATCCTTTGTAGCCTTCTACGATCGACCTCCAAGCTCGTAGATAGGGGTCCTTTTCGTGCCAGGTGCCGCTATCCCATCGAAATGCATTCGCCAAGCCATGCAAGATGGCACTCAGATCCGTGGCCCTTTCCACCACCACGTCGTCCCAGAGCAACCATAAGGTGATGTATTTCGAATACAGCAAAAGCTCTTCGTTTTTGGCAAAGGGATGTGAAAAGCCTGCGTATCCCCACACCGCCATGTTGCTCACGCTTTCTAGATAACGCTCATCAGGGATAAGGCCCGAGACCTCCATCCAGGCAATCGTTTCGCGCTCTACTTCATACGCATAGGGCGAAAGTTTCACATGCGAAAGACTTAGCTTATGGCGTACAGGCATGCGCGAGCTCGCCGGAGCCTGCATCCGCAACTCGTTAACCGAATCCATTCCCATCGTCCACCTCGTGTGGCGAGAAGTGACTGCAGCAACGAATGACTATCGACAAGGCGACACGTACCACCTAGCGCATTCACGCTCCGAGCGGCACTCGCAACTTAGGAGTCGCACCCGTATCGGCACGCAGCTGATGCTATGCGTGCAGCTATAAACCTTGGAATAAATTGCCGTTAAAAACCTAATCGGCAACGTGTCCCCCTTCTTATTTCATGCAATTCATTTCGAGCACTACGCCGCAGCAAAGAAGCTGCGCATAAAAAAAGCCTCCCGCACGGGGAGGCTCATTCTTCGGGTCGGTACAAAAAGACCCACGATCCCGCCCACAGAGATGGGCGGGATCGCATACGCCTTTAGCCGATGCTTGAGGACATGGACTGCGTCACCGGATGCATCATGTAGAGGTTCATGTTGTGCATCACCCACAACGAACCCACCACCACGATGGCGATGATAAGCAAGGTGAATACGCCGATCGACAGGTTGTCGCGCTGCCCCGGGGCAGCGCTCATGTGCAGGAAGAACGCCAACTGCACCAGCAACTGCGCAATGCAGAACACCACGATGCCCGGCGCCACCAGGTGCTGCGGCACTGCCCCGCTCATCACGCAGCCGAACGACAGCACCGTGAGAATCAGCGACAGCGCAAAGCCGACGGTGTAGCTCTTCAGGCTACCGTGTGCGTTGTGTGCGTGGGCATCAGAATGACCATGTTGGCTCGACATTTCAGAGCACTCCGAACAGATAGACGAAACTGAACACGCAGATCCACACCAGATCCAGGAAGTGCCAGAACAAGCTCAGGCACGACAGGCGGCGCTGCACGGCATCGTTGAGACCGAACTTGCCCACCATCACCATCATCACTGCCAGCCAGATCAAGCCGGAGGTAACGTGCAAACCGTGCGTACCGACCAGGCCGAAATACGCCGAAAGGAAGGCGCTGCGGCTTGGGCCCGCGTTCTCGAACGCTATCAGGTGGTGGAATTCGTAGACTTCCATGCCCACGAAGCCTGCACCGAACAGGAAGGTGACGAACAACCAGGCGATCACCTTGCCGCGCTTGCCCGCGTGCATGTTCAGCATGGCCAAGCCGAAGGTGAAGCTGCTGATCAGCAGCAGCATGGTTTCGCCGAACACGAACTTGAGATTGAACAGCTCCTTGCCGGTCGGACCACCGGCGGTGGCGTGTCCCAGCACGGCGAAGGTGGCGAACAGGCCCGAGAAGATCAGGCAGTCGCTCATCAGGTAGATCCAGAAACCCAGCAAGGTCTTGGAACCGTCGTCGTGATGCTCGTGGGCACCGCCGTGTGCGACGGCGCCGTTAGCAGTAATTGCGGTACTCATGGTTTAAGCCACCTTCTCGCCGGCCGATGCCGGGCCCACGTTTTCGATCAGCTTGTGCAGCGGCACCAGGCGTGCACGCTCGATCTTCTCGACCTCGGCACCCGGTACGTAGTAATCCACGTCGGTGTCGAAGGCCCGCACGAGGAACGTGCCGATCATGCAGAGCAGACCGCCAATGGCCAGCCACCAGATGTGCCACACCATGGCAAAGCCGAACACTGTGCCGAATGCCGCCATGATCAGGCCCGCACCCGTGTTGCGCGGCATATGGATATCGTCGTAGTGCGCATGCTGCGGGTAGGCGCGCTTGTGTTCCTTGTCGGCCCAGAACTGATCCAGCTCTTCCACCTTCGGCAACACCGCGAAGTTGTAGAACGGCGCTGGCGAGCTTGTCGCCCACTCCAGCGTACGGCCGCCCCACGGGTCGCCAGTCAGGTCGGGATTCGCAGCGCGGTTGCGGATGCTCACCACGAACTGCAGCAGCATGAAACCAATGCCCGCGGCGATGAAGACGGCACCGACGGCCGCCACGATCAGGTACGGCTGCCACGCAGGGTTCGCATAGTGATTCATGCGGCGCGTCATGCCCATCAGGCCCAGCACATACAGCGGCATGAAGGCCATATAGAAGCCGATCACCCAGCACCAGAACGAGGCTTTGCCCCAACGCTCTTCCAACTTGAAGCCGAAAGCCTTCGGGAACCAGTAGTTCAATGCCGCAAACAGACCAAACAGCACACCGCCGATGATCACGTTATGGAAGTGCGCGATCAGGAACAGACTGTTATGCAGCACGAAGTCCGCACCCGGCACCGCCAGCAACACGCCAGTCATGCCACCGATGGTGAACGTGACCATGAACGCCACCGTCCACATCATCGGCAAGGTGAAGCGGATGCGGCCGCGATACATGGTGAACAGCCAGTTGAACAGCTTCACGCCGGTCGGGATCGAAATGATCATGGTCGAGATGCCGAAGAAGGCATTCACGTCCGCGCCCGATCCCATGGTGAAGAAGTGATGCAGCCACACCACGAAGGACGCCACGCCAATACCCGCGGTGGCGTATACCATCGACTTGTAGCCGAACAGCGGCTTGCCACTAAACGTCGCCACGACCTCGGAAAATACACCGAAGCACGGCAGGATCAGGATGTACACCTCGGGATGGCCCCAGATCCAGATCAGGTTGATGTACAGCATGGCGTTGCCGCCAAGCTCGTTGGTGAAGAAGTGCATGCCCAGATAGCGATCGGCTGCCAGCAGCGCCAGCGCCACCGTCAGGATCGGGAAGGCCGCCACGATCAGGATGTTGGTGACCAGCGCCGTCCAGGTGAACACCGGCATCTGCATCATCTTCATGCCCGGCGTACGCATGCGCAGGATGGTCACAATGAAGTTGATACCGCTCAGCGTAGTGCCCAAGCCGGATAGCTGCAGTGCCCAGATGTAGTAATCCACCCCTACGGTGGGACTGAATTTCAGCTCCGACAGCGGCGGATACGCCAGCCAGCCGGTGGCGGCAAAGTCACCCACGAACATCGAGATCATGACCAGCACCACACCCGAAGCGGTGAGCCAGTAGCTGAGCGAGTTCAGGAACGGATAGGCCACGTCGCGTGCGCCGATCTGCAGCGGCACCACCAGGTTCATCAGGCCCACCACGAACGGCATGGCCACGAAGAAGATCATGATCACGCCGTGCGCGGTGAAAATCTGATCGTAGTGATGCGGCGGCAGGTAGCCGGCCGCATCCGCCGAAGCGACCGCTTGCTGGGCGCGCATCATGATGGCGTCGGCAAAGCCGCGCAGCAGCATCACGATCGCCAGGATCACGTACATGATGCCGATGCGCTTGTGGTCCACCGTAGTGAACCATTCACTCCACAGATAACCCCACTTGCGCTGGAAGGTGACCCAGCCAAGCAGTGCCGCGGTGCCGAGGGACACCATCAACAGGGTGCCCATGATGATCGGCTCATGATAAGGAATGGCCGATAGAGAAAGTTTTCCGAACATGGCCTACTCCGCAGCCTTGGCGTGATCGTTTGGCGAAGGAATGGCGCTGGCCTGCGCAGGCTCGGCACCGATCTTGTCCATCTTCATGTCGCCCATGTACTGGGCAATGATGGCGTTGAACAGGCCGGGCTTGACGTTGGTGTAGTACGTCACCGGCACCTTTTCGCTCGGTTGCGCCAGCGTGTGATAGGTCTGGTCATCCAGGCTGAGCTGGCTGGCCTTGGCCTTGTTGATCCAGTCCTGGAAACCCTGCTGCGACGTCGCGATCGCCGTGAAGTGCATGTCCGAGAAACCCGCACCGCTGTAGTTGCTGGACAGGCCGGCATAGGTGCCCGGCTGGTTCGCAATCAGGTGGAGCTGTGTTTCCATGCCCGCCATCGCGTAGATCTGGCTACCGAGCTGCGGAATGAAAAACGCATTCATCACCGAGTCGGACGTGATCTCGAAATGCACCGGCACGTTGGTCGGCAGCGCCAATTCATTGACGCTGGCTACGCCGTATTCCGGATAGATGAACACCCACTTCCAATCCATTGACACGGCCTGGATGGTGATCGCCTTGGCCTGATGATCCAGCGGCTTGTACGGATCAAGCTCGTGCGTGGTGCGCCAGGTGATCGTGCCGAGAATCGCGATGATGATGCAGGGAATGATCCACACCACTGCCTCGATCGCGGTCGAATGCGACCACTTCGGCGCATACTTGGCTTTGGTATTGGAAGCACGATAGCGCCAGGCGAAGATCAGGGTCATCGCAATGACCGGGACCACGACCAGCAGCATCAAACCCGTGGCGATCAGGATCAACGACTTTTCCTGGGCGCCGATATCGCCCATGGGCGACATGAGTTCCAAATTGCAACCGCTGAGCAGGAGCGCAGCGAAGCCTACGCACGACCAGCGTGCGGCGGAGACGAGGGAACGCTTGTTCACGAACGACTCTTAAGAAGGACTGATTGGGAGGTGTCGTGGGGAAACGACTCAGATATGTTATCGCGCTGCAGCAAGGTGTGACTAGCCTGCAGGCTGTTACATCCGCCAGACAGAATGTCGCGGGCGATGCGCAACGCAATGTGTCGCGACTAACGCAGGGTGCATCTGTGTAGATAAAGTACGCACGATATGCCTGCTACCATGCGCCGATGAGCACTCCGATTCCCGCCCGCATCGCCGCCTTGCGCGAAATGATGGCCAGGCATGGCATCGCCGCCTGTCTTGTTCCCACCGCCGATCCGCATTTGTCGGAATACCTGCCCGCACATTGGCAGGCACGCGAATGGCTATCCGGTTTCGACGGCTCGGCAGGCACCTTGCTTGTCACCGCCAAGGATGCTGGGGTGTGGACCGATTCGCGCTATTTCTCACAGGCCGAACAACAGCTTGCGGGTAGTGGTATTGCCTTGATGAAGCAACGCGTTTCGCATGCGCCGGAACATCTGACGTGGTTGCAGCAGCACCTGCATCAGGGCGACGTGGTGGCAGTAGCCGGCGACAGCGTATCGGTGGCGATACAACGCCAGATCGAGCGTCTGCTGGGCAGCGTGGGCGCGACGCTGCGCGTCGATCTCGACCTGCCTGGCATGGTGTGGCATGACCGTCCCACCCTGCCGCATGCGCCGGTGTTCGAACATCCGCTCACCTACGCCGGCACGACCCGCGCCGAAAAATTCGAGAAGCTGCGCAACGCGATGCGCAAGCAGCACGCCACGCATCATCTCGTCTCCAGCTTGGACGACGTCGCCTGGCTCACCAACCTGCGTGGCAGTGATGTCGAATGCAATCCGGTGTTCCTGGCGCACTTGTTGGCAGAATTATCCGGACAGGCCACGCTGTTCGTCGATCGGGACAAGCTCAACGATGATATCGTCGCGGCGCTCCATACCGACGGCATCCGCATCGCCAATTACGCTACGCTGGCCGATGCGCTTGGTGAATTGAAAGCCAGCGACACCTTATTGTTCGATCCAGGCCGCGTGGTAAGTCTGGTATTGCAAGCCGTCGCGCCGGACGTAAAACGCGTTGAGGCGCAAAACCCCTCCACGGCGTTCAAGGCGATCAAGAGCAAGAGCGAACTGGCGCATATCCGCGAAGCGATGCGCCGCGATGGCGCTGCGCTGGTACGCGCATTTCGCCGCCTGGAAGAGCGGCTCGCCGCCGGTATGACGCAGACCGAACTCGATGTGGATGCGCTGCTGCGTGATGAGCGCTCGGCCCAACCGAACTTCGTTGGCGAAAGTTTCGCCACCATCGCCGGCTACATGGAGAACGGCGCGCTGCCGCACTATCGCGCCACATCGGAAGCACATAACACCTTGCAGCGCCACGGTCTGTTGCTGGTCGATTCGGGTGGACAATACTTGGGCGGCACCACCGACATCACGCGCGTATTGGCGCTGGGGCCGACTACCTCCGAACAACGGCGTGATGCCACGCTGGTCATGAAAGGCATGATCGCGCTCTCGCGCGCTCGCTTTCCGAAAGGCGCGAGCGGCCCGCAACTCGACGCGCTGGCCCGCGCTCCGCTCTGGGCCAGCGGCATGGACTACGGCCATGGCACCGGCCACGGTGTCGGGTATTTCTTGAATGTGCACGAAGGGCCGCACGGCATCCGCCCACCGGTTTCCGGCACCACGCTGGTGCCGCTCGAACCCGGCATGATCACCTCGATCGAGCCCGGCTTATATAAGCCGGCCCGCCATGGCATCCGTCACGAGAACCTCGCTGTGGTGGTGGAAGCCGACCAGACCGAGTTCGGTGATTTCTACGCGTTCGAAACACTCACGCTGTGCCCGTTCGACCGCCGCGCACTGGAACCCAGCCTGCTCAATCCTGAGGAGCGCGCATGGCTGGACGATTACCACGCCACCGTGCGAGCGGCGCTGGCGCCGTTGCTGGAGGGAGCGGATCTGGCGTGGCTGCAGAAGCACTGCGCACCGCTATAAGAAGCCGACTCAACGATACCTTGCTCCCAGTCGAGTTTGAGCTACGACATGTCGCTTATACGACATGTCGCTTAACTGAGTGTCCGTGATTCAGGGGCAAGATCAAGGCACCCAGATGACCTCGATCGAGCCCTCACCTGAGTTGTTGTGGAGATTGCTCGTGTCGGGAAACCGCGTTACCGGGAAGGGGCAAAGGTGACGCCGAGGAAAGTCACTGTCTCGGCGGCATTGGCCTGAAGAGAGCCTGTACCAAAACCCCTATCGTTAGCGGTGTAATCGATTTGCCAATTGCCGTTGGCGTCCGCGGTCGTACGGCCGAGAATTGACCATTCGGCTTGCTCATCAAGGGTCCCTTGGCGACCACTAGGGTCATGAAGTACCACCTCTGCATTCGGGTTCGCGGTTCCTTTGAAAGTGACAGTTTCATATGGGTGAATGACTGTGCCGTCAGCTGGGCTGGTAAACTTTACCGGAGCGACACTTGCACGTGAATCAGAGCTTGCACTCGATGAGGATCCTCCGGCAGCAGGTGCCGGGTTGTTCGCTTGAAGAAGTGTCGCCGGGTAGTGCGTTGCTGTATTTGTGCTTTGCTTAGTATCCGTATTGAACGGATTACCTACATTGGTTGTAGACGGCCCTGCTTGCGCGTTGGAAGCGGCGCCAGCTGCACTCGATGAGGGTACTGTGGGCGCAAGCGTCGTCGGGCAGTTCGATTGAACAGGATTAATCATGGGGAGACTCTCCGCTGGAAGAGCACACAGGCTAGAACTTAGAGAACACGAATCTGCGGCATTCCTATATTTCGCTCAAAGCGTTCTTTCTCCTCTTGCTTCGAAGGCGCATGACGTATGTGAGCAACGGGGGGCGCGCGGCGATTTACCGCCGGATCAGATAGATTTGAAAACAGCATCTAAGAGGCTAATACTCGGCAGCAGGACAAGGCGAGATCGCCCCGCCATCTTGACCTCTCCGGCCTCACCACCCATCCTCCCGCGCTCACTCCCGTATCCAGCATCCGCATGAGCAGCCGCTATAACGCCGCCGACATCGAAGTCCTCTCCGGCCTAGACCCCGTCAAACGCCGACCGGGCATGTACACCGACACCACGCGCCCGAACCACCTGGCGCAGGAAGTGATCGACAACTCGGTCGACGAGGCGCTGGCCGGCCACGCCAAATCGATCGAAGTGATCGTGCATACCGACGGCTCGGTGGAAGTGACCGACGACGGCCGTGGCATGCCGGTGGACATCCACCCGGAAGAAGGCATTCCCGGCGTCGAGCTGATCCTCACCCGCCTGCATGCGGGCGGCAAATTCTCCGGCAAGAACTACAACTTCTCCGGCGGCCTGCACGGCGTGGGCGTGTCGGTGGTGAATGCACTGTCGAACAAGGTGGAAGTGACCATCCGCCGCGACGGCAACGAATACCGCATGGCGTTCGCCAACGGCGACCGCGCCAGTCCGCTGGAAACCATCGGCACGGTCCCGAAGAAGAAAACCGGCACCACCGTGCGCTTCTGGGCCGATCCCAAATACTTCGACTCGCCGAAGATTTCGCTTTCCAAGCTCAAGCATCTGCTGCGCGCCAAGGCGGTGCTGTGCGCCGGCCTCAACGTGAAACTCCTCGACGAAGCCAGCGGCGAAGTCAGCGAGTGGTATTACGAGGACGGGCTGCGTGACTACCTGCGCGGCGAACTCGACGGTGCCGAATGCGTGCCGGCCGACCTGTTCGTGCACCACGTCGCACGCGACACGGAAGGCCTCGACGTCGCCTTCACCTGGCTACCGGAAGGCGAGTTGGTGCAGGAAAGCTACGTCAACCTGATTCCTACCGTGCAAGGCGGCACGCACGTCAACGGCTTGCGCAGCGGCCTGACCAATGCGGTGCGCGAATTCTGCGACATCCGCAACCTGCTGCCGCGCGGTGTGAAGCTCGCGCCGGAAGATGTGTGGGAACGGCTGGCCTTCGTACTATCAGCCAAATTGCAGGACCCGCAGTTCGCCGGCCAAACCAAAGAACGCCTTTCCTCGCGCAACGCCGCGGCACTGGTGGAAGGTGTGGTGCATGACGCCTTCAGTCTTTGGCTCAACCAGCATGTCGATCTCGGCGAACGCATCGCACAGCTCGCGATTGAACGCGCCAGCGCACGATTGAAAGCCGCCAAGCAGGTGGTGCGCAAGAAAATCACTCAAGGCCCTGCCCTGCCGGGCAAGCTGGCCGACTGCACGGCCACCGATCTCACGCGCACTGAGCTGTTCCTGGTGGAAGGCGATTCGGCTGGCGGCAGCGCCAAGCAGGCACGTGACAAGGAATTCCAGGCGATCCTTCCACTGCGCGGCAAGATCCTCAACACCTGGGAAGTGGAATCCACTTCCGTGCTCGCTTCGGAAGAAGTGCATAACCTCGCCGTAGCTATCGGCTGCGATCCGGGCAAGGATGATTTGAGCGGCTTGCGCTACGGCAAGGTGGTCATCCTGGCCGACGCGGATTCCGACGGATTGCACATCGCCACCCTGCTCAGCGCATTGTTCCTGCGTCACTTCCCTGCCCTGGTGCGTGAAGGCCATGTATTTGTGGCCATGCCGCCGCTTTTCCGTGTCGACGTTGGCAAGCAGGTGTTCTACTGCCTGGACGAAAACGAAAAACAGGCCATGCTGCAGAAAGTCGAGCGCGAGAAGATGAAGGGCCAGGTCACCGTTACCCGCTTCAAGGGCCTGGGTGAAATGAATCCAGGGCAGTTGCGCGAATCCACCATCCATCCCGACACGCGCCGTCTGGTGCAACTTACGGTGGAAGACAGCGATGGCACGGCCAAGCTGATGGATATGTTGCTGGCGAAAAAGCGCGCTTCGGATCGCAAGAGCTGGCTGGAAGAGAAAGGCGATTTGGCCACGCTGGAAGTCTGAACCCGACAACAGCATTCGCCTTCACGAACGCGAGGCACACGCCGAGTAGGGCCGCTACGAAACGTCGGACACAATGCGCCGCTACACGCGGCGCATTTTTTTGTGCGCATATGGACAGGCGCATTGGGCATGAAGAAGTTCTCGAGATGGTGGTTGGCGCTCCTTGCCCTAGCTTGCGCGGGATGCAAGCCCACTCCCCCCGTCAATGGCCACATCGTGCCCGAAGCAAAACTCAGCAAGGGCCAATTGATCCAGTCCGACCCCAACCGCATGGCCAACCTGGAGATGCGCAACAATCTCGAGGCGCTGTACCTGTTGATGGACAAGCTCTACAAGCGCAATCCTTCGGAATGGAAAAAAGGCAGCGCATCCAGCCGCGATGCAGCGGAAACACAAATACGCCATGCCATCGACCAGCACACGCCGCTGCCTGGGCTGGACGCGCGCGACACCAAGGCCATGGAGCTGGCACTGGATCCGCATTTCAAGGGCGATCGCGTCGCCACCTTCATCTATGGCATCGGCGACATGCTGGTCACCGCGCACGGCGGCAAGCACGTGTTCTATCTCATTGACGGGCTTGACGCCCAGCGTGTCTACAACGCCGCGCGCAACGTGGAGATTGCCATGTGACTGCTGTCCCAGCGCAAAGACAGTGCTGGACATCCGCTGCTGCTCTCCAATGCGCTGTCCGATCAGGGGCAGAACCTCAGCTTCGAGCGCCTGTTCGGCGGCATCATCGGGCGAACCGACCTGGTGGCGGAATTCACCTCCGAAAAATATCGCCGCGCGGTGATCGACTATGGGCAAAGCTTCGTTGGTGGACAATTCCTACAATTTCTGCCAGTAAGCGAAGTCGCTGGCGCCGCGTCTTCCCTCTAATGCCGCGTCAGCGTTATGGTGACGCCCGGCTTCCACCGGATCGGGCTTATGTCGTTGCTACCTTCCTTCGACCTGCAACGCTGGATCGACGAACACCGTCACCTACTCAAACCGCCTGTTGGCAATAAATGCATTGTCGATGGCGATTTCATCATCATGATCGTCGGCGGTCCGAATGCACGTACCGACTATCACCATGACGAAGGTCCCGAGTTCTTCTACCAGCTCGAAGGCGAGATGGTACTGAAAGTGCAAGACGACGGTGTCGCCCGCGACATTCCCATCCGTGCCGGCGAAATTTTCTATCTGCCACCACGCGTACCGCATTCGCCGCAACGCATGCCCGAATCGATTGGCATGGTGATCGAACGCCGTCGGCTTGCTCATGAGAAAGATGGCTTGCTGTGGTTCTGCGAGCGCTGCAATCACAAGCTGTATGAGGAATATTTCATACTGCAGAGCATCGAAGCGGATTTTCCACCGGTATTCGATCGATTCTATGCGTCGAAAGATGCACGCACGTGCAAGGCGTGCGGGCACCTCAATCCGGCGCCAGCACGTTACGGCTGACGCTCAAGCTGAACTCGCCAGCCACTTGCGCGCCATGCGGCGCAGCGATTCGTCCGTATCGTGCGCTTCCGCCAACTCACGTATGGCCACCCAGGCAAGCTCCAGGGATTCATCGCTGACCAAGAAATCCTCATGCTCACCAGCGCGCACGATGTAACGCACGTCGTAATGCCAATGTCCTGGCTCATGCTTGCGTTCCGGTATCCAATGCCGATCGACATCGAAAATGCCTGGCTCGACCGTCAGACCCTGCAGTCCTGACTCCTCCTCCGCTTCGCGCAATGCCACTGCGGCCAAATCGCTATCGCCGTCGGCGTGACCGCCCAATTGCAACCAGCGCTGCAACTTGCGGTGATGCGTCAACAGCACGCGCTCGCCATCGCCGCTTACCAGCCAGGCCGAACCCGTGAAATGGCCCGTTACATGCTCGCGATCGAATGGCCGCTCCGCCTCCTCCAGAAAAGCCAGACATGCCACGACATGTGGATCGCCCGGAAACGTTTCTGCATAGCGGCGCAAAGTCTGGTGCAAGGTCACACATCCACCTCAATGAATACGCTTGATAGCCGGGTCATTTTAAAAGTAATCCGATAGATCGGCTGCAAAGCCTTCTTTAGTTTCAATCGTGTGTCGGCGCTCGCCTACGGCCCCTTCCTACTCCTCCACACGATTGGGACTTTTCCGATGAAACGATTTGGCCTGAAACATACGACCTTTGCGCTGCTGTTCGCCTCCCTTGGTTGGTGCGCACAAGCCAGCGCCGCGGATTCGGATGTCAACTTCACCGGACCGCTGCTGACACCAAGTCCCAACGTGCCGCCCCAAGGCACATGGATGATCGAACCCTACCTCATGTACTACAAGAGTGCGGATGCCTACGACGATCAAGGCAACAGTCAGCCCAAGACCAACAGCGTCCGCCAATGGCAAACCCTGGTTCCGATCTTCTACAGCGTCACCGACCGTTTCATGCTGACAGCCTCCGTCGGTGCGGCACATTCCATGTCCGGTGGCATGCACACGGACGGCTGGGGCGCTACTGACACAACCATCGGCGGCCAATACCAGTTGCTCGCGCATAACGAAGACCGCACTTCGCCCGCGTTGGCCGTGCGCTACACACACCGGTTCCCCACCGGCGCCTATGACGAACTCAACGAAAATCCGCTTAATGCCACCGGCAATGGTGCGCATGTCGATACGTTCTCGCTGCTCGCGCAGCAGTACGCCTGGTTACCCAATGGTCGGCCCCTGCGCTTTCGCGCATCGATATCCTATTCGCTGCCGCCAAGCCGCGTAGACGTGAAAGGCACAAGTGCTTACGGCACACCGCAGGATTTTCGCGGTGGCATTCGACTGGGCAATTCGTTCGGCATCTCCACCGCGGTGGAATACAGCATCAACTCCAAATGGGCACTGGCGCTGGACTTGGCCTACAACCGCACGTCTGCTTCGCAGTTGAATGGTGTGCGGGGCGAAGGTGAAAACACGTCAGCGTTTTCACGACGTGATCCGCTACAGAACGTCTACAGCCTCGCGCCCGCCGTGGAATACAACTTCAATGATCGCTTCGGCCTGATTGCCGGCGTGCAATTCAGCTTTGCTGGGCGCAACAACGATGCGTTCATGACACCGATGGCGGCCTTCAACATGGTTTTCTGACGGTCGTCGCGACAAAAACGCAAGTGCCATCCGATGTCGAAAAAACGGTGTCGGATTGATTCACACCCCGTGATTTCAACTGCAATGCAGCTTGTACCACCGCCCTCCGCTGGGCTATGGTTCGCCGATGCCTCGGGCCCTTGGGCTCATTCTTAGGTGTCTATTAAGCGAGGCAGTTCGTTCTCATGGGGACTACTCAATGCTATTCAAACGCGTCAAGCCACTCGACCAGATTCTCGCCACGGCGGAAAAGAAAGCGCTCACTCGACAGCTTGGCGCGTTCCAGCTCACCATGCTCGGCATGGGTGCGATCATCGGCACCGGCATCTTCGTACTTACTGCGGAAGCCGGTCAGAAGGCCGGTCCCGGCATGATGATCTCGTTCGTGATTGCCGCAGTCGTCTGCGCGCTGGCCGCACTGGCCTATGCAGAACTTGCATCGATGGTGCCGGTGGCCGGCTCCGCTTACACCTACACCTATGGCGTGCTCGGTGAAGGCCTGGCCTGGATCGTCGGCTGGGCGCTGGTGCTTGAATACACGATCGCGGCCAGTACCGTGTGCGTGGGCTGGTCCGGCTACATGAACGGCCTGCTCGCCAATCATGGACTCGGTTTGCCAGCCTTCCTGCGCGCCGGTCCGATGGATGGCGGCATGTTCAATCTGCTGGCCTTCCTTATCGGCGCCGTGGTCACTTTCCTGCTGATCATCGGTACGTCGAAGTCCGCCAAAGTCAATTCGATTCTGGTGCTGATCAAAGTCATCGCCTTGACTGTCTTCATCGTCATCGCCCTGCCCAAGGTGCAAGACACCAACTTCCATCCTTTCACTCCCAACGGCTGGGGCAGCCCGATGGGTGGCATCGGCGTGCTGGGGGCGGCCGCCTCCATCGTCTTCGCCTACATAGGTTTCGACGCCGTTTCCACCGCTGCCGAGGAAACCAAGAACCCCAATCGGAACATCCCCATCGGCCTGATCGGTTCGCTCGGCATCTGCACTGTCTACTACTTGTTGGTGAGCTATGGCGCGATTGGTTCGGTAGGTGCGCAGCCGGTAACCGGTCCCGGCGGCATCATGCTGCAGCCAGGCACGCCGGAAATGGCGGAAGCCTGCAATGGCTCCGCCGCACTGGTATGCAGCAAGGAAGCGCTTGCGCATGCCCTGCGCGTGCTGCACCACAACTGGTGGGGTGACGTGATCGGCGCGGCAGCGAGCATTGCGTTGCCTTCGGTGATCCTCACCATGACCTACGGCCAGACGCGCATCTTCTTCACCATGGCGCGCGACGGCCTGCTCCCCGCATCATTCTCCAAGATCCATCCACGTTTCCACACGCCGCACGTGATCACACTGACCACCGGCCTGTTCGTATCGCTGTTCGGCGCGATCTATCCTGTCGGTCAACTTGCCGACATCACCAACTCGGGCACGCTGTTCGCGTTCATGATGGTAGCCGTCGGCGTGATGGTGCTGCGCGTGACGCAACCTGATCGCAAGCGTCCGTTCCGCACGCCACTGGTGTGGGTGGTGTGTCCGCTCGCAGTGGCGGGTTGCCTGCTGCTTTTCGTCAACCTGCCGCTGAGGACGCTGGAAGTGTTCTTCGGCTGGGGTATCGTTGGCCTGGTGGTGTACTACCTGTATGGCCGTCGCAAGAGTCATCTGGCCAACGGCACCGAACCTGCCTGAGGTCGTGCGCCACGCTATAAAGTGAATCCGGTCCGGCACGGTGTACAACACCGTGCCGACTTTCTTTCAGGGGACCCTATGCTGAAACAGCTGTTCGCCCGCAAAACCGATTTTTCCGAGGATGAGAACGCGCACGGCCCAAGCCTGCGCCGGACACTCGGTCCCTGGGGCATTACCGCATTGGGTATTGGTGCCGTCATCGGCACCGGCATTTTCGTGGTGACAGGTCAGGCGGCGGCGGATCATGCAGGGCCGGCGGTACTCATCTCCTTCATCCTGGCCGCGATCTGCAGCGGCTTCACCGCGCTTTGCTATTCGGAATTCGCCACGCTGATTCCGATTTCCGGCAGTTCCTATTCCTATGCCTACGCCACACTCGGCGAATCGGTAGCGTGGTTCATCGGCTGGAACATGGTGCTGGAATACGGCATTTCCGCGTCAGCCGTGGCGACGAGTTGGACCGGCTATTTCGTCAGCCTGCTCGATCACGTCGGTATCGAACTGCCGGCCACGCTAACGGATGCCCCATTCGCTTACACCAACGGCACGCTTGTCAGCACGGGCCACCTGTTCAATCTGCCTGCTGTCGCCATCGTGCTGGCATTGACCTGGGTGTGCTATATCGGCATCCGCGAATCTGCCGGCATCAACTTCCTGATGGTGTTGCTGAAGGTCGGCCTGATCATTGTGGTTGTGGTTGCCGGTTATCGCTACGTCAACCCGGCCAACTGGCATCCCTTCATTCCACCCTCCCAAGGTGAGCACAAATACGGTTGGGACGGCATCCTGCGCGGTGCAGGCATGGTGTTCTTTGCTTATATCGGCTTTGAGGCAACCTCGACCGCCGCGCAAGAATGCAAGAATCCGCAGCGCGATCTGCCATTTGGCACGCTGGTGTCACTGGTGATCTGCACCGTGCTGTACCTGGCGATGGCCGCCGTACTGACTGGACTCATTCCTTACACGCAACTTGGCACCGCCGAGCCGGTCGTCACGGCGATCAAGGTGCACCCCGAACTCGGTTGGCTGCGCCTGATCGTGGAAATCGGCGCCATGATCGGCCTGTCGTCCGTGATCCTGGTGATGATCATCGCGCAACCGCGCATCTTCATGATCATGGCGCGTGATGGACTGTTGCCGCGCGTGTTCAGCCGTATCCATCCGCGTCATCGCACGCCGCACATCAACACGCTCATCACGGGCGGGAGCATTGCGTTGCTTTCCGCCATATTCCCGCTCGATCTGCTCGCGAACCTCACCTCCATGGGTACGCTGATCGCCTTCGTTGCCGTGTGCGCAGGCGTGTTGATCCTGCGCTACACCTCGCCGGAGTTGCCGCGCACGTTCCGGGTGCCGTGGGCTCCGGTGATCTGTGTTGCCGGCGTGCTGAGCTGCGGGGGCTTGCTGGCCACGTTTGACTGGTTCAACTGGGCGTTGATGGTGGTCTGGACGCTGTTCGGCTTTGCGATTTATTTCACCTATGGGGTTCGCCATAGTCGGCTGCGAATTGCCAATGATTCAATAAAGAGCCAAACGTCGGCAATTTGACGCGATCTGCGGTCAGGTGCCGCGAACTTCCGCCAAACTGCCGCTAACGACGTTTTAATGAACTAAATGTTGAATCATCGATTTATCTCTTAACTATTTGAATTTAAAGAATAAATTTTTTTGACCATACAAATTTCCTGCCCCACCCCGCCGCATTTCGGTCAACCGGAGTATCATCGGTGGCCCGTGGGTTGATCACTTGGCAGTGGGCCCCGGATCGCGACCCGGCGCGTCAGGCCAGTTAGCTCCTCGTCCTGACGCGTCCGGGAAGCACCTTTCAGCAACACCCCTTCGTTTCTTTTACAAACGCCTGTCTCGTACAGGCGTTTTTTTATGCGCGCATTTTTTTATGGACACGTTCGTACAAACGAAAAGGCCGGCGCGAGGCCGGCCTTGCCAACGTCAAGCAAAGCGTCACGCTTGCTTGGCAGTGTGCGAGATGCACCATCCCTTCGCCGACACCGCTTTGCCTGGAAACAGCTGACACGGTCCGTAACCTGTCGCACCGCCGGTGTAAAACTGACAGTTGGCGCATGTATCGCCAGCCTTGTGCTTGGGGTCCTTGGTGGTCGAGGCGTCGTCGACGTAGCCGAGCGCCTTGGCTGTCGGATCAGCGTCGGAAACGTGCGGCAGATCATCGGCGCGTGCGACACGCGGCAATCCGCTCACCAGCATCGCCGCGGCGGCGCTACCTGCTGCAAACTTGAGGAAACGACGGCGTGCTTCGATATCTTCTCGTTCTGACATAACCACCCTCATGGCACGTTGTTCGCCGCGGGGCTGCGGCGATGCTTTCGGCATCCTAACGCCACGCACCATGCCGAAGCCTTTTCGCGAATAACTCGCATTTCGCCAGTTCCCGTCCATGCTATAGTCGCCGCTCATTTGGACGTCCATTTGCCATGAGCCAAGATCTGCCCGTCTCCATTCCCGCCGCGCTTTTCTACGAACGTGCCGACGCCATCGCCGACGCTGCGCGTGAACTTGCGCAACACGGCTGGACGCCCGCAACCAGCAGCAATTTTTCGATGCGTGTCGATGACGATCACGCAGCGATAACAATCTCCGGACGCGACAAAGGCAAGCTTGGACGCGACGACATCATGTTGGTGGATATGCAAGGCAAAGCCGTCGGCACTGCCTCGCGCCCCAGTGCAGAAACCGAATTGCACACCCAGGTATATCGCCGTTGGCCCGATGTGAATGTAGTGCTGCATACGCACTCGCGCACGCAAAGCGTCGCATCGCGCCTGTTCGCCGCCGATCAGGTGATCCGGCTGGAAGGCTGGGAATTGCAGAAAGCGATCCGCGGCCATACCACACACGAAAGCGTGCTGAACATCCCCGTCTTCCCCAACACGCAACATATGCCCGAACTGGTGGCGCAGGTGGATGCCTGGATCGATTCCGGCAAACCGCTGCACGCCTACTTGATCAATGGCCACGGCATCTATACGTGGGGTCATGACATGGCCGAAGCGCGCCGCCATCTGGAGGCGCTGGAATTCCTGCTCGGCTGCGAACTGGACTTGAGGAGACTGAACGCATGAGCCGCCTGCGCATTTTCGACGAGCGCCACCCGCAAAGCCCGCTATCGGTGCACGAGGATGACTCTGGCATCGCTCGCGAGCTGGGCAAAGTGGGCGTGCGCTTCGAGCAATGGGAAGCGAACCAGCCGGTTGCACCCGGTGCCGGCCAGGACGAAGTCATCGCCGCCTACCGTGCCGACATCGATCGCCTGATGCGCGAAGAAGGTTACCAATCGGTCGACGTGATCAGCTTGACGCCAGACCACCCCGACCGCGCCGCGCTGCGCCAGAAGTTCCTCAGCGAGCACACGCACAGCGAAGACGAAGTGCGCTTCTTTGTCGCCGGCGCGGGGCAGTTCACCCTGCACATCGGCGACAAGGTTTATGACGTCCTGTGCGAACAGGGCGATCTAATCGGCGTCCCCGACAGCACCCGTCACTGGTTCGACATGAGCGAGTCGCCCTACTTCGTGGCTATCCGCCTGTTCACCAACAAGGAAGGCTGGGTAGCCAATTTCACCGGATCGGACATTGCAGGGCAGTTCCCGCGGATGCAGCCGTTGGCGACCGCGGCGTAAGCCGCGGCGCAAACCCAGCATTCGGGCGTATGTGCATGGCAATGCTGGGATTTGCATCCCAGCCCAGGAAATCAACCGCTTGCGCCCACGCAAGCCCACGCTAAGCTTGGGAGCCCCCATCCCCCGATGCTCCCATGACCGCCATCCGCGCCATCGTCACCGATATCGAAGGAACCACCAGCTCGATCAGCTTCGTCAAGGACGTGCTGTTTCCCTACGCCCGCCAACGCCTGCCGGCCTATGTGGAAACCCATGGCGACACGTCCGAAGTGCAGCACTGGCTGCACGAAGCCGCCAAGGAAGCCGATATCGTGGAGGCAACCCGGCAGGAGATCATCGAGCTGCTGCTGGGCTGGATCGACGAGGACCGCAAATCCACCGCCCTCAAGGCCCTGCAGGGCATGATCTGGCAGGAAGGCTACGAATCCGGCGAATACCGCGCGCACATGTATCCGGAAGTCGCCTCGCGCCTGCACGCGTGGCGCGGCGAGGGGCTGCATCTGTACGTGTACTCCTCAGGCTCGGTGCAAGCGCAGAAGCTGTTCTTCCGCTACAGCGAATCGGGCGATCTCACCCCGCTATTCGCCGGTTACTTCGACACCGAGACTGGCCCCAAGCGTGAGCAGGTCTCCTACCAGCGCATCGTAGAAGCCATCGGTGAGCGGCCCGAGCACGTGTTGTTCCTGTCTGACGTGGTGCAGGAACTCGACGCTGCACGCGCCGCCGGCCTGCATACCGGCTGGCTGCTGCGTCCACCGCTGGAGGTTCCGCCCCAGCCTGCGCATCCTGCCTACGCCAGCTTCGACGCCATCCAGCCCTGAGCGTGAGTTCGCCATGCGCATGCGCACCCTACTAACCGCCTTGCTCTCCTTCGCCGCCGGCGTGCTGGTGATGTTGCTGGTGACCGGCCACCGGGCGCCGCCCAACCAGGAAAAACCAAGCGTGGCAGCCAGCAGCAGTGCAGCGCCGGCGCCCGCCTCGTCCAGTAGCGATACGGACGATAACGATGACAACGATAACTGGCCTAGCCAGGGCCCTTCGCCTGAGCAGGTGATCTACTCGCAGCCGACCATGGTCAGCCAAGCGGTGTCGAAACTCTCGCCGCGCGTACCCGACAAGACCAACCTCTACTTGGTCACCTTTGCCGGCGATGGCGGCGAGGACGTGTTCCGCAACGAAGCCGAATACGCCGCACAGCTATTCACCCAGCGCTTCGGCCCGACCGCCCATGCCGTGGTGCTGGAAAACAACCCCACCACCTTGCAATCGCACCCGCTGGCCAGCTGGAGCAATCTCGAAGCCACGCTCGATCAACTCACCACCGTGATGAAACCAGACCAGGACATCCTGGTGCTGTACATGACCTCACACGGCGATGAAGACCACAACCTGCTGGTCGATATGGATCCACTGCCGCTGGACCAGATCGGCGCGCCCGATCTTGCCGGTATTCTGAAAAAGCGCGCGTTCAAATGGAAAGTGGTGGTGGTAAACGCCTGCTACTCCGGCGGCTTCGTGCCCGACCTGCGTGGCCCAGGCACGCTGGTGCTAACCGCAGCCCGCACGGATCGCAGCTCCTTCGGCTGCGGCAGCGATTCCGATATCACCTACTTCGGCAAGGCCTGGCTGGTGGATGCGCTGAACAAGACAGACAACCTCGTCGACGCCTTTCAGATCGCCAAGCGCGATATTTCCGGTTGGGAGGCTCAGGACAAGCTCACACCGTCCGAGCCGCAGATGGATGTTGGTGCGGGCATTGCCCAGCAGTTGGAAGCATGGCGCAAGGAAGTGGCGCCAGCACCGGCCGTGCCATTCATGCCACCGCCGCCATCGGCTAGCAATGCGAGTGCCCAGTAGGTTGGTTGGGGTGCAAACCCCAACATCCGGATGTGTGTGCAAGGCCATGTTGGGATTTACACCCCAACCAACAAACTTACGCAGCCCAGCATTCGCGGAAATGGCGGCAGTAAAGATTACCCATGCCGCTCCACCAACACCTGCGCCACATCAGCAAGCCCAAATCCCCGTGCACGCAGCAACACGGTGAGATGAAACACCAGATCGGCCGCTTCGCCCAGCAACTCATCATCCCCCTGTGCCACGGCAGCAAGCGCCGTCTCTACGCCTTCCTCGCCCACTTTCTGCGCAATCCGTCGCGTGCCACCCTCGAATAATTTCGTGGTGTAGCTGTCCTGGGGCAACTCCCTTTTCCGGCTTTCCACCAACGCATCCAATTGCGCCAGAAAACCCAGTGGCGGTCGCACTTCATTGCCGAAACAGCTGCGAGTGCCAAGATGGCAGGTCGGCCCATGCGGATCGGCCAGCACCAGCAAGGTATCGCCATCACAATCAGCACGAATCGACTTCACGTGCAGCACGTGCCCCGAGCTTTCGCCCTTGGTCCACAAGCGCTGCTTGCTACGGCTGTAGAACGTCACCTTGCTGCTGGTCTGGGTAAGAGCCAGCGCCTTGGCGTCCATATAACCAAGCATCAACACCTCGCCGGTTAACCAGTGCTGCACGATGGCGGGCACCAGTCCATCTGACTTTTCCCAGTCGATCTGGCTCAGATCAAGCGAATCAAAATTGCTCACGGTTTCACTCATGGTCGACTGTCTCTTGCAAGCGAATCACGATGCCTTCCCGCTGCAAATAACGCTTGAGTTCGGGAATGGCGATGGCGCCGCCATGGAAAACGCTGGCCGCCAAAGCACCATCAACACGAGCCTGCGTGAATGCGTCGCGAAAATGCGTCATAGCCCCCGCACCGCCCGATGCAATCAGCGGCACCGTGCACCCTTTTCGCGCTGCCGTCAGCTGTACCAAGTCATAACCTTCACGCACGCCATCCGTGTCCATGCAATTGAGCACGATCTCGCCCGCACCACGACGCTGCGCCTCCATCATCCAGTCCAGCGTGCGACGTGCCAGCGAACGCGTCTTGGACGGATCGCCGGTGTACTGGCGCACACGCCACTCGCCATCCGCATCACGCATGGAATCGATACCCACCACCACGCACTGCACGCCGAACGCTGCCGCCAATTCGTCGATCAGCTCAGGGCGTTCCAATGCTGGCGAGTTGATCGAAACCTTGTCTGCGCCCGCATGCAACACCTCGCGCGCATCCGCGACCGAGCGGATACCACCCGCCACGCAGAAGGGAATATCGATCTCACGCGCGACACGCTCCACCCAGCCGCGATCCACGCGACGCCCTTCCGGACTGGCGGTGATGTCGTAGAACACCAGTTCGTCGGCGCCTTCATCGCGATAGCGCAAGGCCAGCTCGACAATTTCGCCCATCACCACGTGATCGCGAAAACGCACGCCTTTGACGACCTTGCCGTCGCGCACGTCCAGGCAGGGAATGATGCGGCGACTCAGCATGCCAAAGCGTCCTCCAGCGTAAAGCGCTGTTCCAGCAAGGCGCGTCCAAGAATCACCCCCCGTGCACCAGCGTCGCGTGCCGCGCGGATATCATCCAATGAACGCACGCCACCGGAGGCCTGCACCGCCAGCTGCGGAACGGTTTGCGCCAGATGCCGGTAAAGCTCCAGATTGAAACCGGCCAGCATGCCATCCCGCTCGATATCCGTGCACAGCAGATGACGCGCACCGCGCGCGGCATACCACGGTGCCAGTTCGTCCAAAGTACGCGCTTCGTCTTCCGTCCAGCCGGCACTCGGCAAGGTCCAACGATTCTCACGACGGCGGGTATCCAGCGCGATGGTGAAACCTTCTTCACCGTATATGTTCAGCCACTCCACCACACGCTCCGGCTCGCGAATGGCAACACTGCCTACCACGACCCGGCTTACACCTGCATCGAACAACCGGCGTACGTCATCGTCTGCACGCACACCGCCCCCCGCTTGCACCTGCATGCCGGCTTTAACCAGCGCTTCGATAACCGAGAGATTGGCCAGATTACCTGCACGCGCACCGTCGAGATCCACCACGTGCAGCCAGCGTGCACCAGCCTGTGCATATCTGGCAGCCAGATCACTCGGCGCAGAGGCGTATTGCGTTTCTTGCGCGTAATCGCCCTGTCGCAAGCGGACTACTTGGCCACCGCGCAGGTCGATGGCAGGGATGACTTCAAAATTCATGCTGATCAGCTCTTAAATTCCCTATGCAAAGAGACACAGGCTCTACACGCATCCGACAACGCTCAATCCTGCCCGGCCGTCATTCCCGCGAAAGCGGGAATCCATCTTGCTCTGATGCCTCCGTGAAAATGGATTCCCGCTTTCGCGGGAATGACGGCCTTCTTGTACCGATGAGCCTTCCGGGTTCATCAAAGCTCAAGAAAATTCTTCAACAGCTTCGCCCCCACCCTTGCCGAGCGCTCCGGATGAAACTGCATCCCATGAAAATTCCCGCTCGCGATCACCGCCGAAAACAGGCCACCGTAATCGCTGCTCACCAAGGTGTACTTACCCGTCGGCACCGCATAGCTGTGAACAAAGTAGGCCCAATCGCCCTCTTCCAGATTTTTGAGCAACGGATGGCTGCTCACCGGCGACAGGCGATTCCAACCCATATGCGGTACACACCGTTCCGGCGTTTCCTCGAACTTGTGAACACTGGCAGGGATCACCCCCAGGCAAGCGGTGTCACTTTCCTCGGAGTGCTCACACAACAGTTGCATCCCCAGGCACACACCCAACACCGGCTGCGTCAGCGAACGAATCACATCCACCAGGCCCAGCTCGCGCAATCGCGCCATGCCCGGCGCCGCCGCACCGACGCCAGGCAGAATGACCTTGTCCGCTGCCCGAATACTTTTGGCATCAGCCGTCAACGCGGCATCCACGCCAAGCCGCTGCAAGGCATAACGCACCGAACCGATATTGGTACCGCCGGCATCGACCAGCACCACACTCATTACAAGGCCCCCTTGGTACTTGGCAATTCATCGCCTTCGCGGCGGATCGCCTGGCGCAAGGCACGCGCGGTCACCTTGAAGCAGGCTTCCACCATATGGTGCGCGTTCTCACCCTGCACGCTTAGACGCAGATTGGCACCGAGCGTGTCGCACAGTGAACGGAAGAAGTGCGGTACCAGTTCGGTAGGCACATCGCCCACGCGTTCGCGCGGAAACTGGCCTTCAAACACGAAGTACGGGCGGCCCGAGAGGTCCAGCGCGGCACTGGCCAGCGACTCGTCCATCGGCAGCGTAAAGCCATAACGGCCGATACCGCGCTTGTCACCCAACGCCTGGCGCAAGGCTTGACCCAAAGCGAGCGCGCAATCCTCGATGGTGTGGTGCTCATCCACCTTGGTGTCGCCATCGCATTGAAGACTGAGCGCGAAACCGCCGTGCTTGCCGATCTGCTCCAGCATATGGTCGAAAAAGCCCAAGCCCGTATGCGCCACCGGTTCCGTCTGCGCATCCAAATCCACTCGCACCTTGATGCGTGTTTCCTTCGTATTGCGCACTACCTCCGCAATACGCGGCCGATCGAGCAATTGATGCGCGACGGCTTCCCAACTGATGCCGTTCGGCCCGACACGAAAACCACGCACACCCATGTTGGCCGCAAACAGCAGATCCGTCTCACGGTCGCCTACCATCGCGGATTCGGCACGCGTCCAGCCGTCGTCGGCCAGATAGTCGCGCATCATGCCAATGCCTGGCTTGCGCGTATCCAGTCTTTCGTGCGGGAAACTACGATCGATCAGCACTTCGCGAAAACGCACGCCTTGCGAGGCAAAGATACGCATCAGGAGATTGTGTGGCCCCTCGAAATGCGCCTGCGGAAAGCTGTCGGTGCCCAGACCATCCTGATTGGTCACCATCACCAATTCATAGCCAGCCGCCACGATACGCTGCAGGGCTGCGATCACACCCGGCAAAAGGGCGAGCTTTTCGTAGCTATCAATTTGCTCGTCAGCCGGCTCTTCAATCAGGCAGCCATCACGGTCAACAAATAATATCTTGCGGCTCATCTCATTACCTTATGCCGATCCATCGGCAAAACGCCGGTCATCGACCATGCTCTTTAAAATAGCCAGCACCTTGGCGTTCTCGTCAGGCGTACCGATCGTGATACGCAGCGCATCCTGCAACTTGGGATAGCGGCGCACATCGCGCACCACGATGCCAGCCTGCAGCAAGCGCTGGTAAACCGCACCCGCATCATCGAAGCGCACAGCAAGAAAATTCGCATCGGAAGACAGCACTTCCCGCACACCTGGCAACTCGGCCAGCGAGCGGCGCATGAAGGCGCGCTGCTCACGCACGATCTGGATATGCGCGCTTGCCGCAGCCTGTCCCGATGGCGAGAGCGCCGCCAGCGCTGCCGCAACACAAGGCAACGGCAGCGGATACGGCGGCATGATTCGCCTGAGCAGCGCAATCACTTCTGGATTTGCCAGCAGACTGCCGATGCGCGCACCAGCCAGCGCCCATGCCTTGGACAAGGTACGCAACACGGCAAGATGTTCGTAGCGGTCAATCAGTTCGATCGCGCTCGTTTGATCGGAAAACTCGATATAAGCCTCATCCACGACCAGCAAGGCTTTACCAACCAGGGCCTGCGCTACCTGTTCGATATCCGCAAGCGACATCGACTTGCCGCTGGGATTGTTCGGCGTGCAGAGAAACACCAGCTTTACTGCCGGCGTGATCGCAGCAAGCAGAGCGGGAATATCGAGGCTGAAGTCATCGGCCAGTTGCACGTCGATCACCACAGCATTTTGAATGCGCGCGCAGACGGCATACATGCCGAAGGTTGGCGGCTGGATCACGATCGCATCCTGCCCAGCGCGGCAAAAAGCGCGAACCAGCAAATCGATCGCTTCGTCACTGCCACGCCCCACCAGCAATTGCTCGGTCCGTATGCCGTAGAGCATGGCCAAGGCTTGTAGCAAGGCCTGCGGCTGCGGATCAGGGTAGCGATTGCATCCTGCGCCCGCCTCGCCGGTCGGTTCCCAGGCGGATTCATTCGCATTGAGCATGACCTGCCCGCCGCTTGCCTCCGTACGTGCCGAGGAATACGGCTGCATCGTGCGAATTTCCGGTCGTGCCAGATCCAGGACACTCATAGACGAGTCCCCAGCGCAGCCAAACGAAGCGTGACGGCACGGCGATGCGCCTCAAGCTGCTCCGCGGCGGCCAACGTGGCCGTGCACGGACCTATCGCGCGCAAGCCATTGGGGTCCAGTTCCTGTACCGTAATCTGCTTCAGATAGCTGGCCACCGACACACCGCTGTAGCTGCGCGCGTAACCATACGTCGGCAATACGTGGTTGCTGCCGCTGCAGTAATCGCCCACGGATTCAGGCGTCCATGCGCCCACAAAAATGGAACCCGCGCTTTCGATGCTGGCCACCAGCTCGCGTGCGTTATTCACTTGCAGAATCAAATGCTCTGGTGCATAGCGATTGCTGACTTCGACAGCCTGGGCCAGCGATTGAACTTCAATCAGACGGCTTTGCGCCAAGGCCTGCTCCGCGATGGCGCCGCGCGGCAATTGCGCGCACTGGCGATCCACTTCTTCAGCCACTTTATCGAGCAACGCCGCAGACGGGCTGACCAGCACTACCTGTGAATCCGGCCCGTGCTCGGCTTGCGACAGCAGATCCGCCGCCACGAACACGGGATTGGCCTGGGCGTCGGCAATCACTAGTACTTCGGAAGGTCCGGCGGGCATATCGATGGCCGCGCCGTTAGGGTCGGACGATACCTGCAGCTTCGCCTCAGTCACCCACGCGTTGCCCGGACCAAACAGCTTGTCGCAACGCGGTACGCTCTCGGTGCCATAAGCCATCGCCGCAATCGCCTGCGCACCGCCAAGTTTGAATATGCGATGCACGCCTACCGTGCGTGCAGCAAACAATACGGCTTCATCGCATGTGCCATCCGCACGTGCCGGCGAACACAACACCACTTCGCGGCAACCTGCAATGCGCGCGGGCACACCCAGCATCAGCGCAGTGGAAGGTAAAGGCGCGCTGCCAGCCGGCACATACAAGCCAACACGATTGATGGGGCGAAGAATGCGTTCCACGCGTACGCCCACAGCGGTATTCACACCGATCGGCTGTGGCGCGGCGGCGCTATGAAAGGATTCGATGCGCGCAGCGGCCTCACGGATGGCCGCTTTCAATTCCGGCGCCAGCTTGACCTCGGCTGCCGCGAATTCTGCTTCGCTGACCTCGATGGCATCCAGCGTGCAGCGGTCATAACGCGTAGAAAGCTCGCGCAAGGCCGTATCGCCTTTGGCACGCACTTCCGCAATGATCCGCTCCACACCGTGGCGCAGCTCCTCCGCACGTGATTGTGCAGGCCGCGCCAGTGCGTCGTTACGCTCGGCGTCGTTCAACGTATTCCAATCGATTCGCTTCATCCCAAACGTCTCAAGCAAGCATCTTCTCGACCGGCAGCACGAACATCTCGCGCGCACCGGCCTTCTTGATTTCTTCCAATTGCCGCCAGCTCACTTCACCTGCGCACAAGGCCTGCAGCATCAGTTGATCGGGTTGCCCAGCCACCGGCAACAAGGTGGGCTGCGGACCACCCGGCAACAGACGGGTTACCGCATCGAGCGTGTTGCGTGAGGTCTGAAGCAGCAGCAGTCGTGATTCACGCACCTGGATCACGCCGTCCAAACGCTTGAGCAGCAGCTCGATCATGTCGCCACGCTCGTCGGTGGGCAGCGCATCCGGGCCGGCCAGCACGGCTTCGCTCTGCAGCAACACGTCGGTTTCGCGCAATTGATTGGCGACCAGCGTGCCGCCGCTTTGCACGAGATCGCAGATCACATCGGCCGTGCCAAGCTTGGGCGCAATTTCCACCGAGCCGGCCAAGGTAATGGTGGTGGCCACCACACCCTGCTCCCGCAGCCAGGTGCCAAGCAGCCCTGGATACGACGTCGCAATGCGCAGCCCGGAAAGATCATTCGGCCCGTTGTATGCCACATCCTGCGGCACGGCGATGGAAAGACGGCAGCGGCCAAAGCCCAGCGACCGCCATTCCGTCAGCGTCGCAGCGCCGTCGCCGGCAGTGCCTTTGAACTCATTGAGCACATTGCGCCCGACGATGCCGAGATCGCATACGCCCTGGGCAATCAATCCAGGAATGTCGTCATCGCGCACCAGCAAGAGGTCCACCGGCTCGCCCTCACCGAAGCAGAACAGCTTGTCGCGGCTCTGACGAAAGGTAAGGCCACAGCGATTGAGCAGATCCAGCGCCGGCTCGGTCAACCGGCCGGATTTCTGCATGGCGATACGCAAACGATCCCGCGGCTTCATGCGCGCGCCCTTTTTGCTGCCGCACGAGCACGCGTCGCACGCGCCGCCGCAGCGAGATACCCGCCACTACCTTGGTTGAGATAACGCGCTACGCGCCCGATGGTGGTGATGCTCACCGCAGTGCGATCGTGAATCTCGCGATAGGACACCCCTTCCAGCAGATATGGCACCACCCGCCAACGATCGACCAGTACCTCCAGCTCGGCCGGCGTACACAGGTCGTTGAGGAAAGCATTCATTTCCTCGGCGTTCTTCAGCGAGAGCAAGGCGCGGCACAGGCTGAGCCTGGCGGACTCTTCCGGGGTTTCGGGATCGATCGATCGGCGCTTCATAGTGTACTAACGCGTTAACACAGTGGAACGCATTCTAGCGACCCGACGTGACCGACGCAAGTTCGTAGATTGGGGTGAAAACCCCAACATCAGGACGCATGAGCGTGGCGACGTTGGGGTTTTCACCCCAACCTACGAAAGGCAACCGGCATCTGTATCATTCAGGGTTGAGCGGCCATCCCTACCGCCTTGACATGGAGACGTTATGAATAACGGCGCTGCTTCCCCAACGACGCGCTATGCCGCCCATCTGATGACCGTTGCGGTCATTGCATTTGCCGCCATCTGCGGTGCCGCGCAGTTCTGGCGCACGGACCTGGATCCCATCGCCGTGCCACTAAGCATCTATCTCACCGGCCCTGGCGGTGCGTACGTGCGCATGACGTACTACTTGATGGGCATTGCGCTGATCTTCTTTGCCGTAAGCAGCTATCGCGCCACCGCAGTGCCGTTGCGTAGTGGCTTGGCACTCGTGCTGTTCGCCGTGCCCGGACTGTTGCTACCCATCGTGGCAGCTACCGAACTATTCAAAGACACGCCCTATGAAGGCCAGGCTGCCTTGATTCACGGCCTGGCAGCGCAGTCCACTTTTCTGACACTGAGCTTCGGCATGCTGCTGCTTTCCAGCCGCTGGCGCCGCGATCCGCGCCTGCGCGCAAGCCGCTACCTGGGCGTGTCGCTCGCCTGGCTGGCCACGGCCATACTCTGGCTGCAAACCTTCATGCGCACGCTTCCGCATGGGCTGATGCAGAAGCTGCTGATCGTATTGATCCTGCTGTGGCTGGCCTGGGCTGCACGCCAATTGCTGCGTGCAGCCCGGCCACGGTACGCAGGCGTTTAAGCGCTTGCGAACGCGCGCTGCTGCACCAGCTCGCAGACGGTACGCACATCCCCATCCATCGCACGGTCGCGATGGATGAAGCTGATCCGCCCGCGCAGCGTTTCATAAGCCTTGCGCACGGATTCACCCGCATGGAATTCGCCGACTTCGGCCAGCGCGGCAGTCAACTGCTTCACTTCTTCCACGAACTGCGCATAGTGCGCATGATCCTCGCGCGGCGCGTTGTTCACCTTGGAGGCCAGCGCCTGCCAATCGCCACGCGCGGCAAGGCGGCGGGCAGCGTTGAGCATTTCCTGGCGGTAGTCCAGCGCCTGGGCGGCGGTGTAGAGCTCCAGCGCCAGCACATGGCTGAGGTCTTCAGTCATCTCAAGCACGTGGCGTGCTTCGTTGGCGCCCATGGAAACATGGTCTTCGGCATTCGCGCTGGTCGGTACCGAATACACACTGGCCGGATGCGCGCGCGTGGCCAGATCATTCACCAGCGCCGCTGCCGTGTACTGCACGATCATGAAGCCCGAATCGGTGCCGTCTTCGTTGCCGGTAAGGAAAGCCGGTAAGCCATCATTGGTGGCCGGATCGACCAGCTTGTTGAGACGGCGCTCGGAAATCGAAGCCAGTACCGGAATCGCTGCCTTCACATAGCTCATCGCCAGCGCCAGCGGCATGCCGTGGAAGTGACCCGCCGAAATCACCTGCTCCTCGATATGCTGGGCATCGGTGTTATCCGGGAAGATCAGCGGGTTGTCGGTCACCGCATTCAACTCGATATCGATGATGCGGCAAGCCTGCGCCCAGGCATCGCGCACCGCGCCGTGCACCTGCGGCATGCAGCGCAGACAGTAGGCATCCTGCGGCTGATGCTTCTTGCCGCCCTTGAATGGCAGGAAGCGGCTGTAGAACGCCTCGCGGCCGTGACGCTGGTTGGCCGGCACCCAATCCCAGCCGATGTCGAAACTCAACGCGTGATCTTCCGGCGTGCTCCACGCTTCAGCACTCCAGGGACGGAAACGCGGCACCAAGTGATAAGGGATGTCGACCAGGGTGGAACCGGTGAGCAGGTCACGCACATGGTCGGCGGCATGCACCTGGCCCGGATGCGGACGTAGTGCATGCACTTCCGGACGCAAGGCGCCGCTGCGGCCGGCAAAGGCATCCAAGGTCATCGACGCGGCAAGGTCTGCCACGTTGAGCAGATATTCCAATGTATCCAACGCCAGCGCCGCGGTGGCCAGCATCTGCGCCGTGCCGTTGTTGAGCGCCAGGCCTTCCTTGAAGGAAAGACGAATCGGCTTCAGGCCCGCACGCTGCAGCGCTTCGGCACCCGGCAAACGTTCGCCCTTATAGAACGCCTCGCCACCACCAAGCAGCACGATCGCCAGATGGGAAAGCGGTGCCAGGTCGCCACTGGCACCAACGGAACCTTTCTCCGGCACCACCGGAATCACATCGCGGTTGAGCAATTCGGTCAGCGCCTCCAGCGTCTCGACGCGAATACCCGAATGGCCGCGCATCAGCGTGTTGATGCGGATCACCAACAACGCGCGTACTACCTCGGCAGAAAACGGCTTGCCCACGCATACGGCATGCGTGGTGATGAGATTGTGCTGCAACTCCTCCAGCAGCGTGCCTTCCGGCTTGTGCGGATTGCCGCCGGGCAACTCATCGCGCAAACGATAAGCACCCAGCAACTTGTCTGCATTGCTGCCGAAGCCGGTGGTCACACCGTAGATCGGCTCGCCGCAGCTCACCTTCTCCGACAGGAAATCCGCCGTGCGGCGCACGCGCGTGAGCTGTTCGGTATCAAGTCTTACACCGTAACCATGACGCGCCACAGCAACGAGTTGTTGGCGGCTGAGGCTATTACCGTCGAGGAGAATGGTTTGCTTCACAAGAACTCCAACGTGTTGTCGATGTCATGACTACGCGCAGTTGCGTAGGTTGGGTTAGCGCAGCGTAACCCAACATATTTGGGCGGCATTGTTGGGTTACGCTGCGCTAACCCAACCTACAATCGGCATTCCAGCCCTACGCGCAGAGCGATAGAAAACTCCTCACCCCATCACCGCCGCCTGCTCCAGCTCCACCCGCAGCGTCTTCACCAATTCCGCACGCGATACCTCAAACTGGTCCTCGCGACGCAAATCCTTCACCGTCACCACGCCCTTCGCCAACTCGTCTTCACCCAGCACGATCACAAAGCGTATGCCAGCGCGGTCGGCATACTTGAACTGCTTGCCAAGCTTGCCGCCTTCCAGCACCACCTCCGTGGCAATGCCAGCCGCGCGCAACTCACTCGCCAGCGCCAGGTACGCCGGCAACTGCGCCGCATCCATCTGCGTGACGAGCACATCCACCGTGCTGCGCGCCGTGTTGATCAGGCCGGCATCGCGCAACTGCCAGTAAAGGCGCGTCAGGCCAATGGAAATACCCACGCCCGGCAGGTGTGACTTGGTGTACTGCCCGGCCAGGTTCTCGTATCGCCCGCCCGAACAAATCGAGCCGATCTGCGGGTGATCGTTGAGCGTGGTCTCGTAAACCGTGCCGGTGTAGTAATCCAGGCCACGCGCGATCGACAGATTCAACGCGTAATGCGTTTCCGGCACGCCGAAATCGTGGATCAGGCCCAGCACCTCTTTCAGCTCGGCACGGCCCTGCTCCATCGCCTCCGGGCCAGCGCCCAGGGCATCGAGCTTGGCAAAGGCATCTTGCAAGGAGCTAGAACGCACCTGCACGAAATCCAGCACCTTCTGCGCCACCTCCGCGCTGAGGCCGAACGCCTCGCCGGTCAAAGTGTCGCGCACATAATCGGCGCCGCGCTTGTCCAGCTTGTCCACCTCGCGCAGCACCAGGGTCTGCTGCTCCGGATCCGTCACGCCGAGGCTTTCAAAGAAGCCACGCATCAACTTGCGGTTGTTCAGCTGGATGGTGAACGCACCGATGTTCAGTTCACGGAACACGCTGTAGATCACCGCCGGCACTTCGGCGTCGTAGCGGACCGACAAGCTGTCCTTGCCGATCACGTCGACGTCGCACTGGTAGAACTCGCGGAACCGCCCGCGCTGCGCACGCTCGCCGCGGTAAACGCGCTGCATCTGGTAACGGCGGAAGGGGAAGTTGAGATCGTGCTCGTGCTCGGCCACGTAGCGGGCAAGCGGCACGGTCAGATCGAAGCGCAAGGCCAGTTCCGGCTTCTCGCCCTGCTCCAGCGCGCCGGTCGACTGTACAAAATACACCTGCCGCTCGGTCTCTCCACCGGTCTTGGTCAGCAGCACATCCGAATATTCGATCACCGGCGTCTCGACCGGCAGGAAGCCGAAGCGCTCATAGTTGCGACGGATCACGTCGAGCATGCGCTGGAAAGCAATCTGGTCGAGCGGCAACAGCTCGAGCACGCCGGGCATGGTGCGGGCCTGGGTAAGCGCCATGGAATCCTCGTTGAAGGTGGAAAATGCCGCGTTGGGATTCCCCGATTCAGAGCATCCCGCTGGCAGCCCAATAGCGTAGCAGAAGCACCCGCCTACCCCGCCCTTGCTCCATCAGAATCCAGTCGCCGGCACCGGCCGCCTGTTGCCAATACCCCTTAGGACCGTTAAGATACGCGGCTCCCGCGGGGTGTAGCTCAGCCTGGTAGAGCGCTACGTTCGGGACGTAGAAGTCGCATGTTCGAATCATGTCACCCCGACCAAAGTTTCTTAAAAAAAGCCGGCCCTTGTGGCCGGCTTTTTTGTTAGGGCGACGAAGCCGCTGTCTCGTTAGCATCAGCTGCACAGTGCCACGCCTGTGCGCACTGTTTCGGCGAGCGATGGAACAGATGCCACGTAACTGCGCGTATTGAGCTAAGCCTCCGCTACAACCCAACTACTCATCATGCTTGGCGCTGACCGTATGCATGGGACGGCATTGACCGCCGTTGCAATCAATCAACACGCTGTAGCTGCCGCAAGGCGCTGTGAATGTCGTGCCTCCGTTCGCTTGAACTGCGCCACACCCCAGACCGTTCGCGACGGACTGAGCAAGCGCGAGGTTGGCATCGCCATCTGGAGCGGAGGCTGCGACCACAGGTGTCACTTGTTGAGCAGGCTCAGGATTGGCGGCGGGCGCGGACGATGGATCGGCTGCTGGTAACGTGGTCGTAGCTACAGACGCCGGTGCCGGTGCCGGTGCCGGTGCCGATGCCTGCGTTGGCGTTGGCGTTGGCGTTGGCGTTGGCGTTGGCGTGACAGTATTAGCTACGGTGGCTATCGCGATGCCCGAAGAGCCTGCATGCCCTTGAATGCAACTCACAAAAGCAGAATCTTTGAATACCTCTTCAATACCGTCCTTGATGACTTCGTTGAGCGTACCGAACGCATTCACGAATTTGGCGGTGTGCTTCTTGAAAACCTTTTGCTGGTTATAACAAGACGCGCCACCTCCAACAGTATCGACCACGTAGGTGACATCCAGTGTCCAGTCCACGCTATAGCCAAGATCGTCGATGAGCAGGTCGTTGATGGTTCCGTGGACTAGCGGACCTTGGTCCATTTTGATGCCTACGAAACGTGATTCTTCAAAGAATGCCTGTTTAAAGTAATCACCTACGTTGCGGTCGATCATGATGTTCCCGAGCGCCGTATTACGGAGCTGGTTTTCCTTCACCTTGCCGGAATCGCCGGGAGTGTATTTAAAAGTGCCAACTTGTTCGCTCCCGGAAACAATCATCGTGGAGCTGGGTGCGTAGTTAAGCGTGATGGGAGGTGCGCAGCCGGTCAAAGCCAAAGTTAACGGTGCAGCGATCAATACAAAGCGCTTCATTGGGTCCCCTGCCATGTCTTCGTCCTCATTTTCTTGCGCCATGCGACGCAAGCGCTTCGAGTACAGGGGGAATGCTGGCGCACGTCATGCTGTCCCCTTACTGGAGCATGGATAGCGTGCAACGAATTTCCCCTGTACAAGCAGAGTTTTACGCAACCGCTGGGAAATTGCCAAGGGAAAAAGTAAAACCTGAGATACCCCTGCGTTTCCTACTGACGCGGTCATGTGTTGAGGGAATGCATTGTCCAGCAGTCAGCTACCGTTCGCGCGCCATTGATTTTGTACGGGAGTAAACGGCTCCTTATAAACAAGATTTGAGCTTGCGCACCCCCTCCCGAATCTCCTGCACATTCGCCCCCGAATAACCAAGAATCATCCCGCCCCGCTTCGGCGGCTTGGCATAGCAAAGGGACAGCGGCCGCGTGGAGACACTCAGCTTGGCGGTCTTGATGGAAAGCGCGACATCATCGACGCCGCGCGGTAACAGTGCCGCCAGTTGCATGCCGGCGTGAGTGCCGATGACTTCGAGTTTGTCGTCCATGTATTGATCAATGGCTTCGAGCAAAGCCATGCGACGTTCCAGATAGAGCGTGCGCATGCGGCGGATGTGTCGTGCGAATTGGCCGTCGCGGATGAAATCGGTCAGTGCGGCTTGATAGAGCGTGGACGAGAATGTATCGAAAGCGTCGCGAACGACCGCAAAGGCATCGACGAGGTCTTGGGGGACTACGATGTAGCCGACACGCAGCGCAGGGAACATCACTTTGCTGAAGGTGCCGACGTAGATGACGCGGTCGTCGGTGTCCATGCCTTGCAGCGAGGCAAGTGGTCGGCCGCCGAAGCGGTATTCGCTGTCGTAGTCGTCTTCGATGATCCATGCACCAGTGCGTGCGGCCCAGTTCAGCAGTTGCATGCGTCGTGCGGCACTCATGGTGACGCCGAGTGGGAACTGGTGCGATGGGGAGATGTAGGCGGCGCGTGCATGGCGGCTTAGCTTGATGGCTTGGTCGACGTTCAAGCCTTCGTCATCGACAGGAACCGGAACGATATGCGCGCCTACGGTGCGCAATGCCTGGCGTGCGCCGGGGTAACCGGGGTCTTCCATCCACACATGGTCTTTCGCTTCCAGCAACGCATGAGCGCACAGCTGCAAGCCGTGTTGTGATCCGGTGGTGATGATGATTTGCGACGCGTCGCAGCGCACGGCGCGCACGGTGCCCAGGTATTCGGCGATGGCTTCGCGCAATGGCCGGTAGCCCATCGGACCTGCGTAGACCATGTGGTCGATGGGTGCTTGGCGAGCATAGCGATTGACGAGCTTGGCCCAGGCGGTGTTTGGGAAGTGATCGATCGCAGGCAAGCCGATGCGAAACGCGCCTTGATTGTTGGCCCAGGTTTGCGGTGGCGTGCGCAAGCTCTCCACGCGCCGGGCAATGTTACGTGGGGCGCTTTGTGAAAGCCGCTGCGATGCGCGCTGCGCGGGATTCACCGGCTTAGTGTCCGTAGGTATTGCACGCGCCACGCAGGTGCCGGCGCCGACGAAGGTTTCCAGATAGCCCTCCGCGAACAATTGCTCGTAAGCGCTCAGCACCGGCACGCGGGAAATGTTCAGTTCCTTCGCCAGGCTGCGGGTGGAGGGAACGCGCTGTCCGGGTCGCAATTGCCCCTCGAGAATGGCGCGGCGAAACCACTCGGAGAGTTGGTCATACATCGGTACGGCGCTGGCGGCATCGAGCGCGACCGGGGGCAGGAAACCCTTGGAGAGTCGTTTCATACCAGTGGCCTGAAGTGGTCGCCCCAAATCATACCGAAGTGGCTATTTTCGCGAACCACTGGCGGGCTTACTTTTTGCCCCTATCCCCGCCCATAGCAACGCGCATGTTCCGGATGGCGAACGTAGAGCCGCCACCCGAAGCTTGTCGGTCATCCGACACAAGGCCCATCATGAGAACAAGGCAACGCACCGCACTTTTGCTCTGCATGCTTGGCTGTATCGCTCCGCTTCGTGCCTTCGCGCAAACAATGGCCACGCCATCCGGACAGGAGGCGATGAGCGATGCCTGGTGGACGGGCCCCATGCTGGCGAACTCGGCCGAAACGCTGCCGCCGGGGCACTTTTTGTTCGAGCCCTATGTTTATGACGTCCGGCGCTCGCATACCGATACGTTCGGCTCGAACTCATACATTCTTTACGGTTTGGTCGACCGGCTTTCGATCGGGATGATTCCCGTGATCGGCTACAACAAGGTCAGCCATGGCCCGAACAGTTCAAGCGTTGGCATCGGCGATTGGACCTTGCAGGCACAGTACCGGTTGACTGAATTCCAGCAAGGCAGCTGGATGCCAACCACGGCCATCTTGCTGCAGGAAACCTTGCCCACCGGCAGATACGATCAGCTTGGCAGCCGGCCCGGCAATGGGCTTGGCAGCGGTATCTATACCACCACGATATGGCTCAATTCGCAGATGTATTTCTGGCTGCCGAATGGGCGCATCCTGCGTACGCGTTTCAATGTATCGCGGTCGTTTTCGCGAAGTGCATCGGTGAAAGGCGTGAGCGTATACGACACGGATGAGGGATTTAACGGAAGAGTAAAACCCGGGAATGGTTTCTTTGCCGATCTGGCGTTCGAATATAGCCTGACGCAGCGATGGGTGCTGGCGATGGATTTCACTTATAGCCACAGCGACAACACGCGTCTGGCGGGGGTGGACATGGTGGATCCGAATGGCGTGCCTTATCCGCAGGATGTGCGCTTGAATTCAGGCCCCAGCACGTCGTTTGGAGTGGCGCCGGCGATTGAGTACAACTGGTCGCCGAGGATTGGCGTGTTGTTGGGGACGCGGGTGATTTTTGGGGGGCACAACAGTACGGGGAGTGTGACGCCGGCGGTGGCAGTCAATTATGTGTATTGACCGTAGGCTGGGATGAAATCCCGGCATCGCCATGCATGGTAATGCCGGGATTTCATCCCAGCCTACGACGCTACGAAGCGAGTGCCAGTTGGGTGAGTTGATCCAGCTCCGCCTCATCAAAACCCGCCTGCAAACGTGCCGGCCGATTGAACGGACCGCGCAAGTTACGCCCCATGTAATCGCGCACGAAATCGAGAAACGTTTCACGCGGATCAACACCATCACGCTCGCAGCACCATTTGAACCAGCGTGTGCCGGCGGCTACGTGCGCGACTTCTTCGCGCAAAATCACTTCCAATATCGCAATGGTGTTTTCATCGCCGACGCCGCGCAGGCGTTCGATCATGCCGGGCGTGACATCGAGGCCACGCGCCTCCAGCACGCGCGGTACTAAAGCCATGCGCGCGGTGTCGTGATGAGCGGTTTTCTCGGCCATTTCCCATAAGCCGTTGTGTGCGTCGAAATCGCCATATGCGTGATCGAGTTCGGCCAGGCGCTGGGACAGCATGGCGAAATGGCGAGCTTCGTCGTTGGCGCAGCTGGCCCAATCGCGGTAGTAGTCCGGTGGCATGCCGCGGAAGCGGTAGACCGCGTCCCAGGCGAGGTTGATGGCGTTGAATTCGATATGCGCGACGGCATGCACGAGTGCCGCGCGGCCTTCGGGAGTGCCTAGGCCGCGGTGAGGCACTTGGCGTTGCGGGACGAGTCGCGGGAGTGCCGGGCGGCCGGGTGCGCCGATGGGATCAGGTGCGGGTGATGTTGAATCCGCGCGCAACAGGCCTGATTGCAAGGCATCCCATGTCGCGTGCGTGAGGCGAAGTTTCTCGGCGGGATCCGTGGCGTCGAGGCAGCGCTTGGCGGCGGTGTGGAGATCAGTCATGGCGCGAAGTATCGCTCCCTCCCCGGCTTGTAGGGGAGGGAGCCGAACAGATGCCGGTAGAAGGAAAACTAAAAACTACGCGCTGCGCCGCGCTGCCTTCGCATCATCCGAACGCAGCATTTCGATCTGCTCCAAGTAATGCTGGTCCAGGCCAGTGATGTATTCGCCCGAGAAGCATGACGTATCGAAATGCTTGATGCTTTCGTTGCCGTCCTGCACTGCCCAGATCAAATCCTTCAAGTCCTGGTAGATCAGCCAATCGGCACCAAGCATTTTCTCCACTTCTTTTTCGCTATGGCCAGCAGCGACCAATTCCGAAGCGGCGGGCATGTCGATGCCGTACACATTGGGATAGCGCACCGGCGGCGCGGCAGAGGCGAAATACACGTTCTTGGCGCCGGCGTCGCGCGCCATCTGGATGATCTGGCGCGAGGTGGTGCCGCGCACGATGGAGTCGTCCACCAGCAGCACGTTCTTTTTGCGGAATTCCAGTTCCACCGGATTGAGCTTGCGGCGCACGGATTTTACGCGTTCGCCCTGCCCCGGCATGATGAAGGTGCGGCCGATGTAACGGTTTTTGACGAAGCCTTCGCGGAACGGCACGCCGAGCATTTCGGCCAGTGCACTGGCTGCCGTGCGCGCGGTGTCGGGAATCGGAATCACCGCGTCGATGCCGTGATCGGGCCGCTCGCGCAGGATTTTTTCCGCCAGCTTCTGACCCATGCGCAGACGTGCTTTGTACACCGACACGTTCTCGATCATCGAATCGGGACGCGCCAGGTAGACGTATTCGAAGATGCACGGTGCATGCACCGCGCCTTCCGCGCACAGGCGGGTGTGAAGCTGGCCATCGTTGGTGATGAATACCGCTTCGCCCGGCGCCACGTCGCGCAAGCGCTTGAAGCCGAGAATGTCCAGCGCTACCGATTCGGAAGCCAGCGCATATTCACGGCCTTCCGAGCTGATGCGCTCACCCAGCACCAGCGGACGAATGCCATTCGGATCACGGAACGCCAGCAGGCCGTAGCCCAACAGCAGAGCAAGACAGGCATAACCGCCGCGCGCACGTGCGTGTACGCCCGCCACGGCCTTGAAGATATGGTCCGGCGTCAACGCCATGCGATCCTGGATCTGCAGCTCATGCGCCAGCACGTTGAGCAGCACTTCCGAATCGGAATCGGTGTTGATGTGGCGGCGGTCGTCTTCGAACATTTCGCGCCGCAGCGTTTCGGTGTTCACCAGGTTGCCGTTGTGCACAATGGCGATGCCGTAGGGCGAGTTCACGTAGAGCGGCTGCGCCTCGGTGGCGCCCTCGGAGCCCGCCGTGGGATAGCGGCAATGCCCGATGCCCACGCGACCGCGCAGACGGTTCATGGCGGACTGGTTGAAGACGTCGCGCACCAAGCCGTTGTCCTTGTGCAGCCGCAGCCGCGCACCGTCCACGGTGGCGATACCAGCCGCATCCTGCCCGCGATGTTGCAGGACGGTGAGGCCGTCATAAAGCGCCGATGCCACCTCGGTGGTACCGACTATGCCGATGATTCCGCACATGGTGTTGCTACCCGTTAGTGTGATGCGTTGTACCGGTCGCGCTCGAAGCTGCAGCCGGTGAAGTGGAAAGGTGCGCCGGCATTCCCTTCGGCAACACGTTGGGCAGATGCACCGGGAAATTTTCCGGGCGCAGGTGCTGACGTACGTCAGGCGGCATTTCGCTTTCCAGCCACGTCGCCAAGCTGTTGAACTGCGGCAACAGGGTCGATTGCTGCCACATCGGTTCGCGCGCAAAACCCGTCTGGTTGACCAGGAACACGATCAGCGTCACCAGCAACAGGCCACGCGCAAAACCGAAAATCATGCCGAGCAAGCGATCCGTGCCGCCCAAGCCCGTGCTGTCCACCAGTGTCCGGATGGCGAACCGTACCAGGGCACCAAGGATCAGTACGGCGATGAAACACAAACCGTAGCCAATCAGCAGGCGCAGCAACGGGGTCTGGATCGAGTGCTCGAAATGCATCGATACCGACGGGCCGTACGTCCATGCCACCCAGAACGCCGCGACCCACGTCGCCAGCGCCAATACCTCGGATATGAGGCCGCGCCACAGACCTACAAGGACCGAAAGCGCCAGCACCGCGATGATGATCAGGTCAACCGCGTTCATGTATGAAGTCGTTTCCGGCTTGTTAATGGATGTTAGTTGGCGCTGACGATATTGCCGTCAAGACCCAGCTTGGCCTTGATCTGGTCGCGCAGCGAGACGGCATCGCTGCGCTGGGTCTGCGGACCGGCGCGCACGCGCCACAGCTGGCGGCCACCGGCGTTCACCGAATCCACAAAACCATCGAAGCCATTGGCGCGCAGCTTGTCGCGCAGCGCCAGCGCATCGGACTGGCTGCCCATGGCCGCCACCTGCACAGCCCAGGCGCCTGCCCTGACCGGCGCGCCCGCGGCCGGTGCCGGCGCGTCGCCTTGTGGTGTGGTGGCGCCACTTTCCAGGCGAGCCGGCACGCTGGGAATGGTCTGGGCGATCTTCAGCCGCGCGGCTTCGGCCTGGGCGCGGGTCTCGAACGGGCCAGCGCTGACCAGGGTCAGCGTCTTGCCGGCTCGCTGGATGGGTTGGCTGCGCACCGGATAGCCCATGGCGCGCACCTTTTGCATCAGGCGATTGGCGCCATCGGCGGTGCCGTAAGCACTCAGGTTGACGGCATAAATGCCGCGCGCCGCGGTGGCCGGCGGGGTGTCCGGGATGACCGGCGTCGCAGGCGCGGGAGGCGGCGTGACCGGGCGACTTGGCGCAGCAGCCGTCTTCGGCGGGAGGGCGGGAATGACCGGCTGCCACGGCTGGGGTGCCGCAGCTTGTTGTTGCGGGGCCGGGGCCGGTTGGGCTGGGTTGGCGGCAGCCGTGTTCACCGGCGTCATGCCTTCCACGTTGGCCGCCGTGCTGGCCGGTGCCGGCATGGCACTGCTCGCGGCAGCCGGGCCAGACAAGCTCATCGTCTTGGTTTGCAGGTCGCGATCGGGTGCCGGGGGAATTGCCAGGCTGACCGATTGGTCGGTGCTGCTGGTCGAGGGCGGCTTGCTCGAAAACATCATCGGCACGAACAGGATGGCCAACGCAACGAGTACGGCAGCTCCCAACAGGCGTGTGTTCAAGACGGACTCCAGACAACCACTTGTGCGTGACGCGGCGGATTATACCTGCCCATGCTGGGTTACATGACAAATGGACGACGATCCGGCGTGCAGGCCAATCTCATAGCATCGCGATGTTGGGGTTTGCACCCCAACCTACGATTCAGTCAGCACTGCCGACGCCACGAAAAACGAACCGAACGCAAGAATGCGCTCCCCGCGCCGTGCCGAGGCACGCGCGGCGGTGAGCGCCTGATGCACGTTGTCGTGCGTATCGAAATTCGCGCGCGGCAACACCTGGCGCAGGACACCTGCCAGCACGTCAGCGGTAAGTCCGCGCGGGGTGTCCTGATCCAAGTTCGCCAAGTGCCAGTGCGCAATGCGCGATCCCAGCGCTGTCATCACGCCGCCCACGTCTTTGTCGGCCAGCGCACCGTACACGGCATGCACACGGCCGCCCGGCTGCGCATCCAGCCACGCCGCCAATGCCCGCGCCGCTTGGGGGTTGTGGCCAACGTCGACGATCAACGCAGGATCACCACCCAACGACTGCAAGCGCGCCGGCGCATGCGGAAAGTGCATGCCCAGCGCGGCGATCCGCTCCAGTTCCACCTCGCTGACCGCCTGCAGAGCGTGCAACGCGGCGATGGCGGCGGATGCGTTCGCGTATTGCACCGGCGCGGCGAGTTCGGGTGCGGGCAAATCCAGCACGGTGCCGTCGCGATGATGCCAGCGCCAGCGATGCACCTCGCGCTCCACATAGAAATCGTGCCCCGCCCGCTCGATGTGGGCACCTTGTTTAGCCAATGCTTCCAGCAAGCCTTGCGGCGGCTCGGTTTCACCCACGATGGCCGGCCGGTCGCGGCGCGCGATGCCGGCTTTCTCACGTCCTATGCTGTCGCGGTCTGGCCCCAGCCATTCCACGTGATCCAGGTCCACCGTGGTGACGATGACCGCATTGGCGTCGATGATGTTGACCGCATCGAGACGCCCGCCAAGACCTACTTCCAGCACGGCCACATCCAGATCTGCCCGCGCGAACAGATCGAGCGCGGCCAGCGTGCCGAATTCGAAATAGGTCAAGGTGATGTCGCCACGCGCCAGATCGATGCGCTCGAAACTCTCGATCAGCATCGCATCGTCGGCATCCACGCCGGCCACCCGAATGCGCTCGTTGTAATGAATGAGATGCGGCGAGGTATAGCAGCCCACGCGCTGTCCCGCCGCCGCCAACATGGCTTCCAGAAACGCCACGGTGGAACCCTTGCCGTTGGTACCGCCGACCGTGATCACCTGCCGCGCGATCGCCGGTGCGCCCATGCGTTGCCACACGGCGCGCACCCGATCCAAACCCATATCCACACCCAATGCATGGACGTGTTGTTGGTAATCCAGCCATTCGGCAAGCGTGGAAGGTTTCGTGGTGGGTTTCACGCGCGGCTCCGGTTTCAAGCTCGCGCAACATAAAGGGAGTGGCGTGGTTGCACAATCCTCCCCTAGGGATGCTCTGATCTATTCCACGCACCCGTCACCGCACGGTATGCGCTTCTCACGGCGTTCCGGCGGTGAAGGCAGACTGGCTGTCTGTCGAGACGCCGGAACGCCGTGAGAGGCGCATACCGTGCGGCCCCAATATTTTGAATTTAAATGACGGGGTGACGTCCAGAAGGCCTGCAGGCTGCACCGCGCGGCTTGAACAGACGGCCAGTCTGCCCTGCGCCACGCGGCACACCCTGCAGGCCTTCTGGACGTCATGCCGGGTGCGTGGAATAGATCAGAGCATCCCTAGTAAAACCTTCGTCAGAAAATACGTATACCGCTTGCATGCAGCATCCAATACATGCCGAACACCGTCCAGAACATGCGCTTGAGCGCCTTGCCGGCCAGGAATGCCGCCAGCAGGGCGAGCAGCCAGGGCATGTATTTGTCGAGCGTGCTGCGCGTGTCGTTGATGGTGTTCATGGCTTGTCCTCCCCGCACCCCGTTGGTGCGTGAGGAATCATCTGCTTCGAGGCCGAACGGTGGCAGGTGCGCGAGTCATCAGTCGAATCTGACAGACGTCATGTTCCCTTATCCAGCAACGGCTTCAACAAATCCAGCGGCAACGGAAACACGATGGTGCTGGACTGCCCGCTGCTCGACATACTCGCCAGAGTCTGCAAATAGCGCAGCTGCAAGGCCTGCGGCTGCTGCGCCAGCATGGTTGCCGCATCGCGCAGTTTTTCGGCGGCCTGCAGTTCGCCATCGGCATGAATCACTTTGGCACGGCGTTCGCGCTCGGCCTCGGCCTGGCGGGCGATCGCGCGCACCATGGTGTCGTTGATGTCCACGTCCTTGATCTCGACGTTGGTGATCTTGATGCCCCACGGATCGGTCGCCTCGTCGAGTATCTGCTGCAAGCTGTGGTTGATCGAATCGCGCTGCGAAAGGATGTCATCCAGATCGTGCTGGCCCAGCACCGAGCGCAGACGCGTTTGCGACAGCTGGCTGGTGGCCTGGTAGAAGCTCTCCACTTTCAGCACCGACTTGTCCGGCTCCACCACGCGGAAGTACACCACCGCGTTCACGCGTACGGAAACGTTGTCGCGGGAAATCACATCCTGCGGCGGCACGTCCATCACCGTCACGCGCAAGTCCACGCGGATCATCCGCTGCACAAGCGGCACCAGGATCACCAGGCCCGGCCCCTTGGTACCGGTATAACGGCCCAGCGTCAGCACCACGCCACGCTGGTATTCCGGCAATACCTTGATCGACGACGACAGCAGCGCAATCACGAAAATCACGATGACGCCAACAAAACCGATCATGAAGATTCTCCTTTGCCCGTACCCAATGCCGCCACCTGCAATAGCAAGCCTTGGCGGCCGATCACCCGCACTCGTGCGCCGGCTGGAAGCGGCACATCGCTATGCACACGCCAGCGTTCACCGTCGATGCGCGCCCAGCCTTCACCGTCAGCCGCAACGGGCTGCAACAATTCGCCCGTGTTCTGCAGCATCTTCTCCTCGCTGTTGAAGGCGCGTGCGCGGCGTGCGCGCATGACCAGGCGCAACAACATCGCAAGTATCGCCATGGCGCAGAACGCAATGCCGGCGATCACGCCCAGGTTCACCGCGTAACCCGGCACACCGGCATGAAACAACATGATCGAACCGAGCACGAAGGCGATCACGCCACCTACGCCCAACACGCCTGCGGTAGGTATGAATACTTCCGCCAGCAACAGCGCAACGCCCAGCGCCATCAACGCGAGTCCCGCATAGTTCACCGGCAACAGCTGCAAGGCATACAGGCCGATCAGCAGACAGATACCGCCGGTAACGCCCGGGTAGAACGAACCCGGGTGAAAGGCTTCCAGAATCAAGCCATAAATGCCGGCCAGCAGCAAAATGTACGCAATCGTGGGATTGGTGATGATGCCTAGGAAGTGCGCGCGCCAATCCGGCGGATAATCGCGGACCGGCAAGCCGCGCAGGCTGAGCGTCATCGCGCCGCCATTCACATGCACCGTGCGGCCATCCGCCTGTGCGAGCAACGCCTCGCTATCCAATGCGATGAAATCGACCACGTGCTGCGACACCGCTTCGGTTGCGGTGAGCGTAGCCGCGCCGCGCACGGCCTGTTCCGCCCATGCGGCGTTGCGTCCGTGCATTTGCGCCAGCGAACGGATAGTGGCGATCGCGTCATTGAGAATCTTGTGGCTTTCGGCGTCGTCCTCACTGTTGCTGCCGGCCTTATCGCTCGATTTGCCCGATGACGGTGCACTGTCGTTCAACGGCGACGGCATCGGCGAGCGACCGCCCAATTCCACCGGTGTGGCCGCGCCCAAATGTGTCGCAGGCGCCATGGCTGCGATCGGGCACGCATAAAGAATGTATGTGCCGGCTGACGCAGCACGCGCACCGCTTGGCGCCACATAGCCAAGCACGGGAATCTTTGCCGCAAGAATGTCCGCGATGATGCCGCGCATGGATTCCAGCAAACCACCCGGCGTATCCATTTGCAGCACGATGGCTTTCGCGCCGTCGTTCGTGGCGCGCTGGATGGCGTTGTCGACGTATTCGGCAGCAGCCGGGCCGATCGGGCCGTTCAATTCGATGCGTGCAACGAAGCTTTCATCAGCCGGCGCTTCTGTGGCCGGGCGCGTCCATGCCAGCGCCAATGCAGCGCCGAGAATGGCTCCCCACACGATCCAGCCTTTCCGTGACATGGCTTTGGCCCTCGGCCGGCATGTTCAACGCGCAGCCGTCGTGCGTGGCGGCTGTGGGTGGGATATTACGCCGATCGATGCAAGCGCGTAGGTTAGCGTCTCAAGCCATGCGCTTGCGGGTTGTCATTCCGGCGAAAGCCGGAATCCAGTGTAAATACGCGTCCGAAGGACACAACACCTTTTATGCTGAGTGCTGCGCACGACGTATTGAACTGGATTCCGGCTTTCGCCGGAATGACGGTGAGGCACGTGGGAAGCGTGTCGAAAGTTATGCAGATGCTCGCCCTGATAAGGGAGGAGTAAAAGCTTTACTTCCCGACGCAATCCACCCGCCAGATCGAATCCGACCCATCATCCGTCACCAGCAACGAACCATCCGGTGCGGTAGTCAGACTCACCGGCCGCCCCCATACGCGTCCATCCGGCAACACGAAACCGGTGAGGAAATCCTCATACTCGCCACTCGCCTTGCCAGTGTGATGACGCGGAATGCGGATCACCTCATAACCCACGCGCGTCGCCTTGTTCCAGGAACCGTGTTCGGCAGCGAACACATCGCCATGGTACTCGGCAGGGAAATGATTGGCCTCATAGAAGGTAATTTGCAGCGATGCGTTATGCGGCTGCAGGATCACATCCGGCGTGATCACTTTGTCTTTCAACTCAGGATGCTTGCCTTCGTGGCGCGGATCCTGATGGCCGCCCATGTACCACCACGGCCATCCATAGAAGCCGCCTTCGCGCACGGACGTGATGTAGTCCGGCACAAGATTGTCGCCCAGGCCATCACGCTCGTTGACGGTGGTCCAAAGTTGCCCGTTGTTCGGATCGATCGCGATGCCGGAAGGATTGCGGATGCCCCAGGCATACACGCGCTGATTGGAGCCATCAGGATTGAACGCAAGAATATCCGCGCGGTTTTTCTCTGCGGGCGACGTGTCCGGATCATTGACGTTGGAGGCCGAGCCAACCGCGACGAACATCGTCTTGTTGTCGAGCGAAAAAGCGACGTCGCGCGTCCAATGTCCTTCGCCGGCCGGCAGGTCGGCGATGTGTTCCGATGCACCGCGCGCCTTGAGGTCACCGTTGCGATAGGGGAAGCGCACTACGGCATCCGTGTCACCCACGTATACCCACTGCGGATTCGGTCCCACCGGATAGAACGCGATGCCGTACGGACGATTGAGACCCGTTGCGAACACGGCCGTTTGCGCAGGCTTGCCATCCGCCGTCATGCCGCGATAGATGCGGACCTGGCCGCTGCCGCTTTCGGCGACGAAGATGTCGCCATTGGGCGCCGTGCGAATAACGCGCGGCGTATGCAGGCCCTCGGCAAACAGATTGACCTTGAAGCCCGCCGGCGCCTTGGGCAAAGCACCGTCGGGACGCGGTGCCATTTGCGGCGCGTTGCCGGCGGAGCGGGTGGCGTAAGGCGGCGGCAGATCATTCAGCGTGATCTTGCGCGACCGGCCGGGTTCTTCGTAGCGAAAATCCGTGAACGGCGGTGTCGGCGGCGGCGTGTTGATGGGTGAGTTGACGGCAGCTGTTTCCGCTGCCGCAGCCTTCACCGTCGGCAGCGTTTTCAGATACGTCACGATCTGCCAGCGCTGCTGCTCCGGCAAGCTGGCCCAGGAAGGCATGCCGTTGGCCACCGAGCCCTGGGTGATGAACCAGAACAACGCGCCCTCCGTTGCCTGCTGCGTAGCCCCTTGGCGCAACGCGGGAATATTGCCGCTGCCCTGCCCCGTGGCGCCGTGGCAGCTGGCGCAATACATGCCATAAGCCTGGCCACCTGCACGCGCGGCATCCGCCTGACCGTGATAGGGATTGCGTACGGATGACGCAGCAGCCGGTGCATCATGGAAACTGTCGGCGGCATACGCCATGGCCGCGAAAGCAAGGCCACTTGCGAGAACCAGGGGTACTGCGCGAGATGCTGCCGACCACACGAAAGAATGCTTCGTCATGAGCTGCCTCGGATCGCGGTAAACGGAAGGAGCTGCGCCATGCGTGTCGCGAACTGGCGCAAGCCATGGGAATTGTCAGACCATTACCGTTGCAGGTGGGTGCACGATGCTACGTGAAAATTGCCGATTCCAGTGACCCCTGCCATGAGTCATGCCTGATGCGCGGCGCGTCAGGCTTCTGAATCGTCATCGGGCTCCACGTCAATTTCACGGAAGTAGTGATCGATCAGGCTGCGCGCTTCCGCTTCCCATTGCGCGCCGCCGCCACTCGCCACGCCGTGGTGCTGGGGCTCTTCCGGAAAATAGATGACGCCGCTGCGCGAACCGGCGCCGCCATCGTCTTCGTGCGTGAACTTGATACCGCGGTACTCGCCGGACTGCTGATCGGAACTCATGCGTTGCGTGCCTGCCGGTGGTTCGTGAGGCCGCAAGTGTAAGTGAAGCAGGCTTCCTGGCAGAACAAGTCGACGATCAAAACGCCCCGATGCGTACCTTCGTGACGCTGGGCGCCAGGGGCCGGCGGTCAGAAACTGACACGCTGAGTACACCGAGGGCGATCCCGATCAGCGCCAGCGCAAGACCGGACGGCACGTCGTACAGGAACCGGACCAGCTTGGCGACGCCGTACCAGGAATGGGGATTGGTCACGAAATCGCAGGCCCCCGGGCAAACCCCATGAACCCATGCCATCACCGGCGGCTGCTTGGTCCAATGCCCGTCATGCAGCCACTGCAAACCCTGAAAACCCAACCACAACACCGATGCCATGTTCAGCATCACCGCGGCCAGCCATAGCGCAAAGGAAAAGCCTTCGCGAGCCAGTTCTTCCAAGCGCTTGGTTGTCATGGGCATGCCCCGGCGAATCGACGTCATGAATGCAAGGATTCATGCATAGGTCGTGCCTGTTCGGGGTTCGCCAGGGCAACGGGAAACGACTGCTCAAGTTGCTCATCACATCAGCCGATAGCACTCACAGCCCTCGCCCTTCGGCGAGGCTTCGCACACCACACCAAGGGGAATCCGCCATGACCCTATCGGTAGTCGAAGATCTGATGCTGCACAACCTCTCCTGCCCCCAATGCCGGGCGGCCGAGCCATGTCTGGTTGCCGAACACATCGAGGACAGTTGGCCGCGCCGCGTAGCGCTGGAAGCCGCCTCAAGTCTGCGCAAGATCAGCACGCTGGAAGAGCAGCACGCCGTCCTGCCCTAGCGAACAAACCCTAGCGAACAAAATATCGGCCCAATTTGACAGCCAGGTGGCACCCTCCGGAATGCCATATGGATGACCCCCGGCTCTATAGTCAACGGACATCCACCCTTAACAGTCTTCCAGACTGATGGCGTTGGCAGCGATTCTCCGCTTCTCGCTGCCGCGCCTCTTTTTTTGCCAGACGCCCAGTCCGCGCAGCTCAGAATTCAAATGCCGTGGAAGCCGCCGGCACGGGCCGATCACCGGCCAGCTGCCGTGCCATATCGTGCGACTTCTCCCAGGAATCGTTTTGCCCCAGCGCCTGGTACACGCGCGCTTCCACCCACGCTGCGCGCCAATCGGCCTGGCGCCACGAGGAAAGCTGGCCGCTGATCGCGACGGCCTGATCCACGTGCCCTGCCGCCAATAACGCCAGCGCATAGGATTTGCCGACGCTCACGATCGCTTCCGGCACACCCAGCCGATCCGCCAGCGCCATCGCCTGCTTGAGTTGGTCGAGCGCCTTGTCGTGTTCGCCATCGATCCAGGCTTGCGCAGCTTGCGCGCGCAGCACATAGATATGGGTCCAGTCGTTTTTGACCGGCAAGTGCGCGTCCCAATCCAGCATCGCGGCAATCTCGTGCTTGGCCTGGTCGCTCTTGCCGGCACGCTGCAGCGCTGAAATGCGGATCAGCCATGCTTCGGCGTAATCGCGCTGGTCGTCGTCCTGCAAGGCAGGAGTAAGTGCGTCGGTCGCGTACGCGGCGGCGTGCTCATTGTCGCCACGATCCAGGGCCAAACGCGCCAGGCATTTGTTGACTTCGCCACGCAGGCCCGCCTCTTTGGCAGCATCGGTTTCATCCAGCACTTGCTGGAACAATGCGATGGCTTCGGCGGTACGCCCGTTATCGGCCAATGCAGCGCCACGCACCATCGTCAGCTCGTGGCGCATGTCATCGCCGATAAAGCCGAAATCCTTGCTTTTTTCCTCCAGCGGCCAGAAGTGATCCGTGGTGCTCAATTCATCTGGAAATTTCAGCAGCATCTGCTGCGCATAAGCCAGCCCATCCAGCGTGGACGGCAGCATCGAACGCATGCCCATGCTTACGAACTGATCGTACGCATGCTGCAGCAAGGTCACGGCCGCATCGGGTTGTGAGCGGCGCAAGGCCAAATCGCCCATGGCCTGGTCTGCCTTGGCAACGCCGACGAGGTCGCCCGCCAGGGTGTAGTTCACTCGTGCGCGACCGATATCCGCCGTTGCTTCTTCCAGCCGCCACAAGTCGGTATGGATGTAGGAGCGAACCAGATAGGCCGTCGCGAGCGCCTCCATATCTCTTGGCCCGTGCGCAGCGCGGGCCGCTTCCAGTATCCGCACCGCCTGTTCGAGCGCCGCTTCACTGTCCGCGTTGCGACGCTGGTCGAGATAGATTTGACCAAGCACTGTAAGAATCTGGCCGCGCAGGATGGGATGCTGGTCTTCGGGCAAGCGCTTCAGCAATGCCTCGAGCCGTTGTTCGCACGAATCGTTACGCGCTTCATCGCAATCAATCGACGCCAAGGCATAGGCCAGTTCGGGCTGCTCGCGCAACGCCGGCGGCGCTTTCTCAAGCAGCTCTTTTGCCAACTGCGGCTGGCCGGCCAACCGCGTGGCGTCGACGCGCTGCATGAATTCCTCCAGCGCGTCGCCACGCGTGGACGACGGCTCGCCAGCGCCATAACCAAGCTGCGCCAATAGCAAGTCGCTGGCCGCACGGGTTGCCGCCAGCACGTCGCCGGCCGTGGATTCGGATGTCCAACTGCGGCCGTCCTTGCTTTTCGCATCCAGGTGAATGTGCCAACCATCGCCCGACAACTCCGCGCGCGGACGGATCACCAAAGCGAAGGAAGAAAGCCTGGTGTCCGACTCGTCACCGTTCTCCTTGAGCAACTCCAGCACCTCCTGGCTACTTTCGGTCGGTACCTTCGCATCGCGCAGGCGATTCGCGATCATGTCCATCATGCCCAGGTGCAGCCATTTCCAATCGTCCGGCGCCTGCACGTCGACCGGCAATACGATCGCCGCGCTGCGATTGAATTGAAAGCTGGCCTTGGCCGCCCGGCTGCTGAGCAGTTGCCAACTGGCGTAGAGCAAGGCAAACAAAAACGTGAAGAGCAGCGCTGCCAGCATGGAACGGCGCAGCGCCGGTGCTGGCGTCGGCTGGGTGGCATCGAACGTGCCGTCATGCGATGCCTGGTCGGGTACTGCGCCCTCCGTGGACACAGCCTCCAGCCGCACCACTTGCGTCTCCAGCATCCACCGATAACCCACGCGTGGCACCGTCTTGATGCAGTGCTGTTCGGTGCCCGCATCACCGAGCGCGCGGCGCAAGCGCACGATGGTTTGTGCAAGCAGGTTGTCGCTGACATCTGCACGCCCCCAGACGGCGGAGATCAGCTCGTCCCTTCCCACGGGACGCTCGCGGTGCTCGATCAGATAGACCAGGCAGTCGAACGCGCTCGCCGCCAGTTCGACCGGCTCACCGTTACGGCTCAGCTCGCGCGCCAGCGGATTGAGCTGGAACTCTTCGAAGCAAAAAACAACGGTAGCCGCCCCCTTGTCCGTCATTGTCCTTGTCTGCATCGACCCATTTTTGGGGATGATACATGCCTCATGACAAGCCGGTGATGACGGTGTGCATGCTGCCGTGGCTATTGATATGACGTTGGCATGGGTGCCTTGCTACGCCGCGATGGTTGCGTAGGTTGGGGTGCAAACCCCAACGTTGTCATGTATGCGGATATAGCGATGTTGGGGTTTTCACCCCAACCTACAAATGCCTCATCCATTCAGAAAACCATCGCCAGCGATGTCTCTATGGGCCTGTCGCCTGCCAGCTTCCGTGTCTTGTTCCACGACGTCTGCGCCGGATCCCCCTGCCCCAGCGCCTGAAACACACTCGCCTCCACCTGAGCGGCACGCCAATCCACGTTGCTCCAAGTGGAAAGCTGACCACTCACCGCCGCCGCCTGATCGGTATGCCCCGCAGCCAGCAAAGCCAAGGCATAAGACTGGCCGACACCCACCATAAACTCCGGCACACCCGACGAATCCGCCGCGGTCATGGCAAGCCTCAGCTGCGCCAGTGACTGCTCGCGCTGCCCTTCACCCCAGGCTTGCACGGCTTTCGCGCGCAGCAACCAAATCGCCACCCAATCATCGGGTTTCGACAGGCTGGTCACCCACGCTTGCATCGCGGATACGGCGCGCCTGAGTTCATCCGTCTGGCCGGCGCGCTGCAAAGCAACGGCATGGATATAGCAAGCTTCGGCGTAATCGCGCTGGTCGTACGCCTCAAGCACCGATCCTTGCAAGGCTTTGCTTATCCATGACAGCGCGGCTCGATCATCGCCACGCTGCAACGCAAGCTTGGCCAGCAGCATGTTCGTCTCCGCACGCAGGCCAGCTTCCACATCGGCATTCGCATCGGCCAGCGTGTGCTCGAGCAGGCTGGTTGCATCCGCTGTATGGCCGTTGTCGGCCAGCGCGACAGCGCGCGTTTTGCTGAGCTGGTGACGCGTGTAGTTGTCCACAAAATCCATATGTTTCTGGTCGAATGGCCAGAAGCGGTCGGTGGTCGCCAGTTCGTCGGTATATTGCAGCGACATTTTCTGTGCATCGGCCATCGCATCCAGCGCCGACGAAAGCAGCTGCCGCATTCCCATGCGCTGATATTGATCGTAAGCACGCTGCAATAAAGGCAGCGCCGTACCGAACTGACCACGCTCGATGGCGATTTCGCCCATCGCGCGATCCACCCTCGCCTGGCCGACCGTATCGCCGGCCAAGGCGAAATTGATACGGGCGCGGCCGAGATCGGCACTCGCTTCGTCCAACTTGCCCTGGTAATTCTCCAGGTGGGAACGATCCAGATAGGCCTCGGCGAGTGCATCGGCGTCCTTCTGGCCCTGCAGCAGCCGCACCGCTTCGTCGAGCGCCGTTTCTCCTTTATCCAACTGATCCCTGCGCCGATAGGGAAACCATAGCGCCGTGAGCACCTTGCCGCGCAACACTGGCTGGGTGGCAGGAGACAGTTGCTTGCGCAGATCGGTCAGCGATGTTTCGCACGCGTCGATATTCCCTTCCACGCAATAAAGCTGAGCCTGCGCAAAGGCCAGTTCGGGTGTATGGCGCAGCGGCGGCGGCGCCTTGTCGATCAGCTGATGGGCAAGCTGAGGCTGCCCCGCCAGCTGCGCGGCTTGAACACGTAACAGATATTCCTGCTGCGATTCGCCGCCACCTGCCATGTTCCCGGGCTCGGCATTGAAGCCAAGCTGCGCCAGCAGCAGATCGCTGGCTGCGCGCGCGGCGGCCAGCACATCCTCGGATGAGGATTCTGCCTGCCAATCGCGACCATCCTTGGCCTTGGCATCCAGATGTACATGCCACCGGTTATCGGACAGCGCGACGCGTGGCGTCACCACCAGCGCAAATGGCGCCAACTGAGCGCTGGTCGCCGTGTCTGCCTGCTTGAGCATGTTGAGCACGTCCCGGCTGTTCTCGGTCGGCACCTGGGCTTGACGCAGCTGCATGGAGATCAGATCCATCAGCCCAAGATGCAGCCATTGCCAGTCGTCGGATGCCTGCACCTCGACCGGCAGCACGATGGCCGTACCCTGGTTGAAATGCATCGGCGAATGCGCCTGCCTGGGCTGCGAGAACTGCCAAACCACGTAGCCGGTCGCAACGATCAAGGTAAGCGCCAGCGCCAGCAAGAACGGGCGCCGCACGCGTTGCTCAGGCGCGTCGACAACGATGGCGCCTGCATCATCCGATTCCGGCTCCGGCACAGGCATCGTCGACCCGGCAGACTGGACCTCCACCGAGGTCTCCAGCATCCAGCGATAGCCCACGCGCGCCATCGTTTTGATGCAGCGTTGCTCGGTGCCCGCATCGCCCAACGCACGCCGCAAGCGCACGATGGTTTGCGCAAGCAGGTTGTCGCTGACGTCCGCGCGTCCCCACACCGCGGAAATAAGTTCGTCCCGACCTACCGGGCGCTCGCGGTGTTCGATCAGATAGACCAGGCAGTCGAACGCGCTCGCTGCCAAGACGACCGGTTCATCGTTTCGGCGCAATTCCCTGGTAAGAGGATTGAGCGAGAAATCGCCGAAATAGTAAACGTGGGTCCCCATGGCCTGAAGTCTACCATCCACGGATCACGCCCCTTGTTTCATACGGTGCGACTGCCACGTTGCCTCGTCGCCGAAGCGCCTTGCTGCGGCGACATCGCATAGCTTTATAAATAGCGTGTCCAGGTAATCGTGCTGGTATTGCTGCCATTGGAACCCGCCGTGGCCGAGGTACAACTCTGCATGCACGGTACGGTGCCTGGTTTGTAGGTGCCGGGCAGCTGATTCATGTTCATCAGCGTGGCGCCGCTGATGTTGTTCGGCGTGTTGTCGTTCGGGTTCTGCGCAGCCGCGGTGATCGAACCGTTGATGGTGGTGCTGCCGCCGGTATTGAGCACGTTGCCGGCCATCACGCTGCCGTTGATCACCGAGCTCGCACCCACGTTGATATCGCCGCCGGAGAACGTGCCGTCGACATAGCCGCCGGCCAGCAAGGCGACGTTACCGATCGAATTGTCGAACAGCTGCTTGTTGGCGGTATCGCACAGATTGGTCGGATACATGCCGGCGAAATCCGCTTGCTGTGTCGCGTCCAAGGTGAGTCCTGCGGGCGTGACGTTGGCGCACATTTCGTCGTAGCCGGCGTAATTCGGTGCATCGATGCGAAACGCACCAGCGGTGTTGATGTTGCCGGTGGCAATCGCCGTATCGAGGTAGTAGCCGCCGTTGAAATCGAGATCGCCCTGGAACCACAGGATGCCGCGCGCCAGGCTCTTGCCGCTGAGGGTCCACACACCATTGTTATAGGAGAAGCAATTGTTCTCTTCCGATTGGCCCTGGCAAATCGTATGCGCCGGCGTCACCGGCTCCAGGCATTGACCGATACCGTTGTTCACGCTATTGGGAACCAGCTTGGTGCACAGAAAATCCTCGTAGCCGCGCCAGGGCGCTCCATTCAAGGATGAGCCCGGATACCAGCCCAGGTAATACGTGCCGTTAGGAATATTGGCGACATTCGACACCGTTACCTGGATGGCGCCTTGCACGAACTGAAACTGATAGTTGGCGAGCGATTGCAATGCGTAAGCGTCGATGCCTGGCTGGGAAATCGTGACCGGCGGCAGCGGCGTAATGGTAATGGTCGGTACGGTCACGACATAGCCGGACTGCTGCGTAACGGTGAACCCCGAAGAACGATTCAAAACGTTGTTGAACTTGCCACCGATCGTCGCCGAACCGGGCTGCCAACTATTGAGCGTGAGATCGCCGCCGGCCTTGATCGTTGTGCTCTCGCCGTCGTTGACGTTGTCGAACACATTGCCTGGCGTCGTAACGGTTGCCACGCCAGCGCCGTTCAAGGTGACATTGCCACCGGCGGTGATGCTGGTCTGGTTGTTACCACCGTCATAGATCACATTGCCATTGGCCTGGATGGTGGAAACACTACCGCCCGATCCCGTCCAATCGACGTTGCCCTGAGTGGTGATGGTACCGATCTTCACGCCGCCGGCCGGCACGTTGACGTCGCCAATCGCGGTGACACTGGTGGCATTGCCGCCATTGAAAGTCACCGACCCGTTGGCCTGGATGACGAACGGATTGGCGCCGCCGTCGATGGTGACGTTGCCCAATGCATTGATCAGATCGGCACTCGCGGCGCCCGTCACCGTAACATCGCCATTGGCATAAATCTGATTGACGTGAATACCGCTGCCCACCGTCACGTTGCCGGTGGAGCGGATGCTGTTGACGCCCGTGATCGTGGCATTGTCCAGTGTCACGTTGCCCTGCACGTTCAAGTTGGCGTTCTGCGCGCCACCAAGCACGGTGATGCCGCCGGTAAGATTCAAATCCTTGTAGAAGTTGAGCGTGTCGACATTGACGGAAGCATTCCCGTTGCTGTTGTTGCTGCCGGTTCCCTTGGTCGCATTCGGCGTGACGTTATAGACCACCTGCAGGGTGGCCTTGCTGGCGGCTGGCGTTCCCGTGGCCGCGCCGGCCGTGATGTTCGCCACCACCTGGTAGGTCGTACCGCTTGTACCCGAGCTGGACGACGTCGGCTTGATGTTGAGAATGGTGACGGTCATGTCATCGCCAGAAACCTGCAACGGGCCGGATTTCAACGTGGCCATGTTCGCCGCGGCGAGATAGCGGCGCACCACTTCCGCATCCATCCAGGTGGAACCTTGCGCAGGCGTGATCGAGTGCAGGCTGAGCTGCCCTTCCTGCGAGCTGCGCACAGTGTGCACCACGCCCATGGTGGTGACGGTCATCGCCAAACCCACCAGCAAGACCAGCAGCAGGTTCATCACGCCTCGCTGGCGCGACGGCGAGACGTGTTGCTTGGCACGTCGCATTAGTTGGTTCCTTGCTGCTGGAAATTGGGCAGGCATACCGAGAAGGTCGGCACGTTGGTGACGGCGGAGCTGGTTGACGTGGCGCTGGTGGACGAACCGGCGGGGTTGTCACCGGAAGATCCGGAGGAACCCGATGAACCGCCGGAGGAACCGGAAGAACCTGATCCACCGTTCCCGTTGCCCTTGTCGGCGCCGTAGTCGTTGCCCTGGCCGTTGTCGCTGTGTTGGCTACCGTCGCCTGAATTGCTCGAACCGCTGCTCGAATCGCCGGAACTGCCGGGAAGATTGGTCTGCCCACTGTTCGCCTGCTGTTGCGTCGGCAGGTAATAACTCAGCTGCAGGCTGCTGCCTGACGTGGTCTGCTGCTGATAAGGCCAGCAACTGCCCGCGTTGGCCTGGAACATCGACAGTGGCCCCAGGCTTTTTGTCGGTGCAAGCTGCTGGGGTTTCCATGTCACGCTCTGCCAATTGGCGGCGCTCTTGCAACTCGTCGGCGGCAGTAACTGCAGACCGTCCGCGGTGACGATCAGCCCTTCGCACATATAGCCCGCAGGATCGATCGTGCCAGTTGCCGCCGTGGGGTTGAAGCCCCAAATCACCGCATTGCCGTTGGCCGCCGCGCTGTAGGAGGTCAACGCAGTGCCCTTGAGCTTGCTATCGGTCGTCAACGTGGCATTGCTCAACACCACCAGGTCAGTACCCACCGCGGCTCCGGCAATGCCAAAGCCCGCCTGCTGGATTTCCTCCTGCGCGGCCAGCGAACTGGTCGCCACCTGCCCATCGCGCAAGGATTGTTCGTTGATACTGCGCGCTTCGGTAACCAGGTTGCGATAAAGCGTCAGCATGGCAGCGATGCTGATCAGCCCGACGGCCAAACCCACCAGCGTGCTGATCAGAGTGAAACCGGTAGACCGCCCGCGTGCAGCGATCAGCTTTGCTTGGTAGCGCATGCCGTCACTCCCGTCGCAATGGCAGAGGCGTCCGTTCCCACCACGATAGAGCCGTCGAAAGCCGTGTTGCTCTGAGGAATGCACAACACCACGCTGGAAGGCTGCGTCACGGCAATGCCGCCCACGGTGATCGAGCTGCCCGGGAGACACTGCACTTGTACGGGATACGACGTATTAGTCAGCGGCAAGGTGATCTTGGCTTGGGCGTTGTTGGCCTGTCCCGGGCAAAGCGTCGATCCGTATTGCTGCAGCAGCAAGCGCATCTGGCTCGCCGCCACGCCGTCGACACGCGTGTTTTTTGCGCTCACCGTCATGCGGCCCACCGCGTAGGCCGTACCTGCGCCAATGAAACCCATCACGAGTACGCTGATCAATGCTTCCAGCAACACGTCGCCGCGTTGCGACCTTGGTTTACGGCTGAAATACATTGAATGCCTCCTCCGAACCAACATTGACGTCAACGTATGCGTGGTTTGGCGATGCCTGCATGCACGAGAGGCCGGACAACGACGTCACCAGCAACACCCCTCGCTCGTTATAGGCCGCGCATTGGAACGGAATATTCGTATTGGTCAGCACGACCGACGCATCCGACGAAATTTGCTGCGTCCAGTCGGACTGGTTGGTGCAAGCAATCTGCTTGTTCGTATCCGCACCGACGACACTCAGTTGCTGTCCGATCAAGCACACGGCAGCGGCCGGCAAGCTCTGGTCGGTCAACGCTTGCGGATTGCGCAGCGCCAGTGCTTTCGCGCGCCCCAGCGCTTCGGCCAGCTTGCCTGCGCTGTCACGCTGATGCGCGGACTGCACCCATTCACGCGCCAGCGGCACGCCCAATGTGAGAAGAAAGGCCACCAATCCGATGACCACCATCAGCTCGATCAGCGAGAAGCCGAGCGCTACGCCCCTGTTGCGTATCGTCATGGCTCACCAGGTGGTTATGGAACCGCAGCCGGAAACGGAACCCGTTGCAGTGCTGTCCAGCGTCAACTGACAGGTTGCAAGCGAGCCGCCAATACCCTGCGCCGTCAGCGTGTAAGACGTCGCCGTGGATTTGAGCGTGTACGTAAAATTGGCCGCTTGCGAAGGAGACCAACCCTTATAGAAACCCTTGATGTCGTCGGTCGTAATACTGCCGTGGCTGCCATACACCAGATTTCGCTGCAACTCGTTTTCGAGATTGAGCGCCAGCGCCATCAGATCAGCCTTCGCTGCCTGCACTTTCGCGCGGGTGAGGTAATTGCCGTAGGCATTCACCGCGATCACCGCCAGGATGGCGACGATCACAATCACCACCATCAGCTCGATCAAGGTGAAGCCGCGCTGCGAGCGCGTACTGTTCATAAGGATTTCCCCTAACTTACTTATGTCACGTGAGCATCGTCTTGCAGCCTGCACGGCCAACTAACCGTGCCACGCGGCAGCGAACGATGCGTGCCAGACATGCACAAGCCATTTTTCTACAGTTTTTTACAGCGTTTTCTTCGCAACGTTTCCGGTACCGGATGGCGATGATTTGCTCGATTCCGATTGTTAAGAATCGTAGAGCTGTGCTGCCAAGCAAACCATGGCATTACCCAACCCAATCTCTGTCACAGTGGGACATGCGACACATAATTTTTCCCCGTTATTTGCGCGACCGGGCGCCGATGACCTCAAGTGACAGTTAATCGACCCGCAAAGGCGATGGTCGTCATCCATACGTAAAGCGATCATGCGCACCACACCACGATGAGCGCACTGCAGCGGCATGGATATCGCACCGCGCTCATCACGACTCCCTACAGTCACGACCGTTACGCCGCCGCCTGGTTGAAACACATGCACGAACCTCTTGTCGCCAATGCCACCTTTCGAAGGCTGGCGGAGCTCCGCGCGATTTGCGACCGGGAGCTGGCCGATCTTTGCCAGAACTATCCTGAAATCAGTCTTGCCGTGGTCGCTACGGCCGATGCGCGGCTGATCAGCATGCGTTCTTCCATCCAGCAAGATGGCCATCGCATTGCAGCCATGGCCGGCTCGCTGCTGGGCTTGTGCGAATCGCTGGCGCGCGAGCTTGCTGCCGGCAGTTGCCAATCCACCGTGGTGTCGATGGACCAGTACACCTGCATCTTCGTGCGCATTGCCGATCCACGCCACCCGCTGGCGCTGGCGATCGGCGTGGGACACAACATCCTGCTGGCGCTTTCGCGCCGCCTGGCGCTGGATCTGGCCACGCGCATTTCTTCCCACGTGCAGAACATGACGTAAGCACGCCTCACTCCCCTTCCTCCTCTTGCGTACGGAACGAACAACATGAGTCATTTCAGCCTTGAAACGCTGCGCACCATCGACGGTTACATCGCCGGCGCCCTGGTCGACGACGACAGCGGCATGCTGATGGCGGGCGACAGCCTCGCCGACATCGACCTGGAATTGGCCGCGGCCGGCAATGCCGAAGTGGTGCGCGCCAAGCGCAAGGTGGCCGCGGCGTTGAAACTCAACGACACGATCGAGGACATCCTGATCAGCCTCGAGCGCCAGTACCACCTCATTCGTCCACTGGCGACCAACAAGCACGTGTTCCTGTACGTGATCATCGATCGGCAGAAGTCGAACCTGGCGATGGCGCGCCATCACTTGAAAGCATTCGAGAAGACGCTCGACTTTTCTTGATCGAAAGCGCCCGGCTGCATCATGACGGAAGCAAATACCATGCATATCAAGCTCGGCACGGCGGGTCTCTCCGACGAGCTGGCATTGCGCTTGTCGCTGGCGTGCGGATTGCTGGCTGCCTCGCAAATCCACGTCGACATCCAGGACTGGCGGGGCAACGAAAGCGACATCCTGATCGTCGACATCGACAGTGGCCATGGCCGCCTGGCTTATGAAGTGGCGGCGCGGCGCAATCTTCCAGTGATGGTTTTTCCGCGCAGCGGCGATAGCGAAACATCCTACCCTTCGAAACTCGACCGGGACGCTCCCGCCGCCGCCATTGCACGGGCGCTGCAAGAAAAGCTGCAGCCTTCGTCGGAACCGACCTCCGACGACGTGCAAGGCTTGCTGGGCATTTGCATCCGCGAAGCCGGCTGCCATCAGGATCTCTTGGTAAAGCGCGGCAGCATTGCACTGATCTTGCGGCATGCCGCGGGCCGCATCATCACGCGTTCGGTCAGCGACGTGCCGGCAGCGGAAACGCGCCTGCTGGAAAACGCCTGGCTGTGCGTGGTGCGCCCTGCGAACGATCCTTATGCCAACGAGTGGCTGGTATCGCGCAGCCTGGAAAGCTTTCTTATCAATGCCTGTGCGAGGCACCGGGCCAGCCTGCCCTCGCTCGGCGGCAAGTTGTATCGGCTTACGCGCTGGCCCGATCTTGGCAGCGTGACGGAGAACGAAGAAGCGCTGCGCCTTTCCGCGCTGCTGCAACGCTCCGCCTGGTCGGCCGATGCGTTGGCGCAACACACCGGCATCGCCGCCCACCACATCAATGCGTTCTTCTGGGCGACGCTGGCCAGTGGCGCGCTCGCTTGCGCCGACGGCAGCACGGTGACATTCGCTGCGCCGCCTGCGGCAGCTTCCACGGCCTCTTCCCTCATTCAACGCGTAGCACGGCACTTCGGGCTGAAGCTCGGTTATTCGCATGCTTGATTCTGAAAAGACGATCAAACTCCTGTTCGCAGGCCCGCTTGGCTCCGGTAAAACCACGGCGATTCGCGCCATTTCCGATACCCCTCCCGTGTCGTCGGAAGTGCCATGGACGGATGCCGGGTCCAGCGAAAAAACCAGTACGACAGTTGCGCTCGACTACAGCACCATCCAACTCAACCCGGACGAGACCTTGCATGTGTATGGCTTGCCGGGTCAGGACTACCTGGACTTCATGGGCCCGATCGTCGGCCCCGGCGCACTCGGCGCCGTGTTGCTGCTTGATGCCTCCTCGCAAACCCTCGCGCAGGATTGCCGCACGGTGGTCGAACAGCTGGCGCGCATCGACCCGAGCCTCAAGTTCGTGATCGGCATCAGCAAGAGCGATATCACCCCCAGCTTTTCGATGGAAACGATGTACGCGCTCGCGCGACGGATGAGTTTGTACGTGCCGATGTTCTGTATCGATCCGCGCGATCCGGCGCAGGTGCGGCAGTTGGTGCGGGCGTTGTTGTATTTGCTGTGACACCGCTTCCGGCAAACCAGTCCTCTCTCCCCTTCCTCACCGTCATTCCGGCGAAGGCCGGAATCCATGCTTCGTACTGGCGATGGATTCCGGCCTTCGCCGGAATGACGGCTCGCTAAAGATCGACGCTCAACGCAAGCTACATACATCAAGCTACATGCATAGCGATGTTGGGATTTGCACCCCAACCTCTGCATTCACCATCACGCCACCTGCGCCATCCCCCGCTCCAACTTGTACGGCAACTTCGCCCGATACTGACTCGGCGACTCCCCCGTCCAACGCCGGAATGCACGCGTCAAATTCGCCGCATCCGAATATCCACGGCGATTGGCAATCTCATCGATCGTCATCGTCGTATTCAACACATCACGCAACACTTCCTGCTTGCGCGCCTCGTCCACCAACTGGCGGAAGTTGAAGCCCAGATGGCGCAGCTTGCGCTTCAGCGTGCGGCTGGACATGCACAAGGCCTGCGCCACTTCTTCCATGCCGAGATACGTGCCGTCTTCCAGCGGCAACAAGCCCTTGATGCGCGCGATCAGGCAGTTGTTCTGGCCGAGCGAGATGCGCTCGCGCTCGCAATGCTGTTTCACCTGATTCAGCACCAGCGTGTGCGCGGTGGACAGCGGCAGATCGAGGTAGGTGCTGGGCATGCGTACCTGGCACAGCCCGGTGGAGAAGCGCACCTTCGGCAGGCGATCGGCGTAAGTGGCGGCGTAGGACGGCTCTTCGTCCTTGAACCACATCTCCACTTCCGGCAACTCCTGCTGGGTCAGGTGGGTGGAAAGGCGTGCCGTCATGGTGGCCAGACGCTCCAGCGCAAAGTTGCGCATGAGGGCGCCGGGGGCCAGGTCCTGGATGTTCAGCTCGGCCAATCCGTCGTGTTCGTGCAGGTAGATGCAGAACGAGGTGGTGCGCACGTCCAGATAGCCGGTCCACAGGCGCAGCGCATCACGCAGGGTGCGGCAGCTCATCAGCCCCAGTCCCAGGATGCCGTGCCAGGTCAGCGTGCAGCGCAGGCCGAGCTCGAAGCCGAGACCCTGTTCGCCGGTCAGGCGCACCGCGTTTTCACTCAACGCCGCGTCTTGTTGCGTGGTGAGACGCAAATCGCCTTCCAACTGGGCCGATCCGATGCCCGTGTCGGCCAATGCCTGATCCACGCCGATACCCAACAGCTCAAGGTACTCAAGCAACCCAATCGCATATTCCGCCGAGACGTCGCCCCGGTACCACTCGTTCATGACCCAGCCCTCTGTGTTCAATCTCCGAAGGCCGGCCGACCCAGTTTCGACCTGTCACCCTCGGAAGCGGTGTGGATCATCGGGACGGATGTCATGTCACGCATGCGCTTTGCCTATGCGGACTATGCGTTTGCCATGACAAGCTTTTAAATCAGCAAGTTAGGCGTACAAAAAAGCACTGGATTCGCGCCGTTCGAGCCGGCTAAAACAGCCCGGAACATGGCCTGTCATGTCTGGTGATGACGGGTCATGGGCTTGTCCGGTCGTTTCAGGGATATATGACCCCTTCGGACAAGCGGTGACCTGTAGTGACCGATGCCTGCGTTTTTCCGAATCGGCCGGATTGCCTAATCGTCGTGGGTTGGAGTGCCAACCCCAACGTCGCCCTCCATGTTGGGGTTGGCACCCCAACCTACGAGCACGCTCATACATATGTATGTATGGTTCCGGGCCGCAGCGTCCCTCACAACGGCCCCTAAGCACAGCAATGTGTCCCACCAGGCCCTGCGATTCCGTCGTGCCGGCTCCTACACTTCCCATCCACCCAATCACTCGCCGCATCCATTCCGTCCATGCGGTTTCGCGGACTTCATGGCGCGAATCGCGGCGAGTTCCCGACTCTGAAACTGATGTGGCTTTCTCCCGCAGAGTCTCCGGTTGGACTGGCGGGGCCGGCAGAGCGTGTTGTCTGGCTTTGTCGGCCCCGTTTTTATCGCGCCGCTGGTTGCGGCCTATCCGAGCACCTTCGATTCAGCGCGTAGGTTGGGGTGCAAACCCCAACATCGCCTTCTCCATCCAACCCAAAGTTGGGGTTTGCACCCCAACCTACGATCGTGCCGCGACCGACGGCCGCGGCACGATGGTTCCCGATCAGATCGGCGCGTTGGCTTGCACGCTGCTGAACTTCACAAACGCATGGCTGCAATCCACCGGCGCCGGGCTCGCGGTGATGGAACCGTCGAACGACACACCCGTACCGTGCTGCTGCGTCAGATCCTGCGCAAAGCTGACTGGGCCCGGCCCGAAGGTAAAAACCGTATTGGCCGGCAACACGCTCGGGCTGCCGTTGTGGCCCTTCATGTACGTGGTCGGCTGTGCGCCATCGAACTGCACGTTGCTCAACGCGATCTGCAGCGGTTCTTTCGCATAGGCGGCGAACACGGCCTGGCCACCACCGTAAGCCACGCTGCCCAGGTCATGCAGGCCATTGATCGTGACGTTCCTGAACCAGGGATACTTCTTGCCCTTGGAAGAGCTGTAGTAGCTGTCGAAGACCAGCGGCTGGCGCACGTTCTGCATGCACACGCCCTGATAGGTCACGCCATTCACCACGCCGCCGTGGGATGCATCGGACTTGATGCGAATACCCACGCCATTGGGACTGTCGTGGCCATCCACCACCAGGTCCTGCACGGTCACATCGCTCACGCCGGTGTTGGTTTCGCTGCCGACCGACAGGCCGTGCCCGTAATACAGATGATCGTGTGCGAACAGCAGATGCTGCGAACCAGTACCCGAACCGGCCTTCACCGCCACGTGATCGTCGCCGTCGCTGATGTATGAATACGCCAGCACGATGTGGCTGGATTCGCCCGGATCGAAACCATCCGTGTTCTTCACCGTATCCGGCGTGAAGCAGGTGGCGTAGGTTCCGGACACCTGGTCAGGCGTGGTGTTCTTCGGGCAAGCATACGCACCCTGCGTATAAGCCGCGCTCGGCGACAGAATCTTGATGCCCCACGCCGTCACGCCATCGAGCTTGTCGAGCACGACATGCATGTTCGGCGAGTTCTGGAACGTCACGCCATACAGCGTGAAGTTGCTGCCGCCTTCCACGTCCAGCAGGCGCGGATTGTGCTGCGTCACATTGGCAGTCTTGGTCTGATAGGCAACATCCCACCAGGTTTTCACGCCGGCATTCTGGCCGGAGGTAAGCACGGCGCCACCGCGTCCATCGATCACACCCTCGCCGACGATACCGGCACCCGTCACCTTGCTCGCGCTGATCAGCGCATTGCACGACGCGGTGGCATCGGTGTTGGCAATGCCGCACAGACCCACGCCATTGTCGTAGTCAGCCGGATTGCGCGAACCGAACACGGTCACGCCCTTGTCGATCCACAGCGTCACGCCGGACTTCAGCGTGATCGGCCCGATCAGGAAGCCGGATTGACCCGCATCACCTTGCACCAGATGCACCGCTTCGCCCGAGGCGCACTGATTGATCTTGCCCTGCATGCTGGCGGTGTCTGGCGCCGACTTGGCCGGATCGCTATCGAGCGAAGCCGGCAGCAAGCCGTTTACCGGCGTCTGCGTGGCTTTGACAACAGCGCACACTGCCGTGGCAGCAGGCAGCAACGGTTCATTGACCGTGGTGCCCCACGGCGTCTGCAGGCTGGTGGTTTGCGCCGCGCAGGCAAACGCAACCGTTCCCAGCACAGCGCAAACCGTGCGAGACAATACTTTCTGCGATAAGGGACGTGCTCTCATGCAATGCTCCGATGGGTGGGTACAACAAAGATTTTTTTCAAAACCGGCGCAACAAGACTCAGAGCGCCGCGCATGCACTCGTGAAAACAATGGAAGGGATCGATGCATCGGTCTCACGATGGACCGACCGAAGGACATTCGAGCCAGACAGCTAACGATGTCGACGCTATGACATGTTTTGCCCGACGCGCAGCCGCCGCGCACATGTAGCCATGCCAGCAGGCACTCGTTGTTCCCGCACCATCAGCCCCCTGAGTCGTGTGCGTGACAAGTCAGCGCCATGGCGCCGCTGCCGTGATGCACACATGCTAGCGATGCGCACAACGACTTTTATTGATGGCTCTCATAAATCACATAAATCACGATTGTCAGGTGATTTTTCACATTGTCCTTAACTGACAATTCTGCGCGTAGCCTTCGAAATTACACTCGCAAAAAGAAACGCTCCGGCAGCCATGCTGCCGGAGCGTCGAACAAGCGCAGTGTGATGGAAGCTTCCGCGCCGCCGCTCGTGCATCGGCAAACAAGCAGCCGTTGGCGGCCGGAAACGGATGCCCTGCCGTGCTTCGAGATCTGCATTCCGTTGCGCTTCGACCGCAAGAATGTCGGCATGCTTGTGCTCATGAGCCATCACGCGAGCTGGAAGTGTTCGCACTGTTGCCGCGCGGGTTGACCAATGCGGCCATCGCCAAGCGGTTGGGTATCGCTGCGAGCACGTTGAAAAGCCACGTCGAACGCATTTTGCAGAAGCTTGGTTGCGCGGATCGTACGCAGGCGGCGGTGCATGCGGCCAAGTGCGGCTTTCACTGAAAACGCATCTCTGCGAGATACACGGCCGCCCGCGTCGGTGTATTTCAGCGCGAGTCGTCATTCCGGCGAAGGCCGGAATCCATGGCAAGTGCGAAGCATGGATTCCGGCCTTCGCCGGAATGACGTGAGGCAAGGACATGCCTTGCGGCAAACGTCGACTGCGATGATTTTTGCGCCGCAACAGACACTTTTGTAATACCGACCGACAATTAAGATAAACCGCCTTTTGCTATACGTGCTCGATGCCACGATCACATGGGAGGAACGGCATGCGTCATCGGCTTTTGAAATGGGTTTTGACCGGCTCGGTATGCGGATTCACGGCGTGCACGATGGCAGCAGGCGCCGACCGTCACACCTGGGTGGACACCTGGGCAGCTGCACCAGACACCGCCGGCCCTGTACTGAACGCGCAAACCGTGCGCCAGATCGTGCGCACCAGCGTGGGCGGCTCGGAAGTACGCATCCGGCTTTCCAACCTGTTCGGCAACGTGCCCGTCACCCTCGGGCCGGCGCATATTGCGTTGCATGCTGACGGCGCCAATACCGTGCCCGGCAGCGATCACGCGCTGCTGTTCAACGGCCAGTCCACGGTGACCATCGCGAAAGGCGAAAGCGTGCTGAGCGATCCGGTAAAGATGGAGGTGAAGCCGCTGCAGGAATTGGCCGTGAGCCTCTACGCACCGGCTGACGCGCCATACCACGCGTCGACCACCCACAATGCCGGCCTGGCCACCGCCTTCATCACTGAAAGCGGTGATGCTACCGCCACCACGCAGTACCCGCAGGGTGAAGTGAGTGGCATGCGCTTCTTCCTTACCGACGTGGAAGTCTCCGGCCCTGCCGCAACATCCACCGTCGTCACCTTCGGCGATTCCATCACCGATGGCGTGGGCTCGACGTCGGATGCCAACACGCGCTGGCCCGACTACCTGGCTGCACGCCTGCAAGCCGATGCAAAGCGCTCATCCATCGGCGTGGCGAATGCCGGCATCGGCGGTAACCGCATCCTGCACGACAACTACGGCCCCAGTGCCCTCTCCCGCTTCGATCGCGATGCACTGGACAAGCCCGGCGTGCGCTGGATCGTGCTGCTGGAAGGCATCAACGATATCGGCGGCTCGGGCTACGCGTGGGATGCCAAGGACAAGATCTCCGCGCAGCAGCTTATCGAAGGCATGAAAACCCTGATCGCCCGTGCCCATGCGAAACACGTGAAGATCTATGGCGCCACCTTGACGCCTTACGGCGGCAACGGCTGGCCTTATCACAGCGTTGCAGGCGAAAAGACACGCGAGGAAGTGAATGACTGGATCCGCAACGCCGGCGCGTTTGACGGCGTGGCGGATTTCGACAAAGCCATTCGCGATCCATCCGCGCCGGAAAAAATGCTACCCGCCTATGACAGCGGCGATCATCTGCATCCCAGCAGTGCGGGCTACAAGGTGATGGCTCAGGCGATTGATTTGAAGTGGTTTAGCGCGCCATAAACCATCGGACGACTCGCATAAAGCGAGTCGTCATTCTGATGCGGGTCCACTGCTGTCCGGGGAAAGTTTTGCCGAGCTCGGAAAACTGTCCTTCTATGGGCGGCTTTGGCAAAGGAATGCAGCGAGGAACTTGTTCTCAACATAGTCTTCAACCTTGCCTTATTGTCATTCCGGCGAAGGCCGGAATCCATGGCAAGTGCGAAGCATGGATTCCGGCCTTCGCCGGAATGACGGTGAGGTACTACGAAACTTCCCCGGACAGCAATGGGCGCAGGCCGGAATGACATCGGGCAAGATGTAAACCATCGCGCTACAGCGTAGTTCTCTCACCGCTTCGGCACAGCGATCCGCACCAGCCACACATCATGCGTATGCAGTGCAATCGGCTGGTGATCCTGCAGCGTCACCGCCTTCCCCGTCCATAAATCCTCGCCCTGCTGCGTTCCACGCAAGCCAAGCTTGGCCAGATCCAGATGGAACGGGTGCGTACCTGCATAACGCGTACCGCCAACATTGAATACGGCCACCGCCAGTGCACCGCCCTGCAAGGGGCGCGTCCACACTTCCGTTTCGCCGTCGGCATAGGCGCGGGTTGCCTGCTTGCCGAGCGCATCTTGATCCACCGCGATCACATCGCGGCGAGTGAGAATATCCCGCACCGCCGGTGACATGTGCGACAGGTCGTTACCCGCCAGCAGCGGCGCGGCAAGCATCGCCCACCAGCTGAAATGCGAACGATTTTCTGCGGCGGTGAGCTGGCCGTTGCCAACCTCCAGCATATCCGGATCGTTCCAATGGCCAGGACGTGAATAAGCCGCCAGCCCCGCCTGCTGCGAAGCCAGCGCGTAGATGCGATCCCAGTCAGCGGAGATATCACCCGTGGTACGCCACAGGTTGCCGCCGACGCGCGGATCGGATGCCCACTCCCACACCGCATCCATGCCGTACTGGCACAAGGAATACACGATGGGACGATGCGTGGTGTCCAAGGCATCGCGCATCGTCTCGTAAGCACTTTCCATCAGCCGCATCTGCGCTTCTGGATCGTTCGGCGCCTTGGCCTTCATCACGTCCAGATAACTGCACAAGTCATACTTGAGATAATCCACGCCCCATGCGGCGTAAGTCTGCGCATCCTGTTTTTCGTGGCCGAGCGAACCGGTGTAGCCCGCGCAAGTCTTGGGGCCCGGCGAACTGTAGATGCCGAGCTTGAGGCCTTTGGCATGCACGTAATCGGCCAATGCCTTCATATCCGGGAAACGTGCGTTGGAATGAATCACGCCCTTGGCATCGCGCTCGCCCTGCCAGCCATCGTCGATATTCACATAGATATAACCGGCATCACGCATGCCGCTGCTGACCATCGCATCGGCTGCTGCGCGCACGTCGGCGTCGGTGACTTTCTCGGCAAAATAATTCCAACTGTTCCAGCCCATGGGTGGTGTTTTCGCCACGGGCGTTTCAGCACGCACGCTGGTGGCCAGCAGAGTGAGCACTGCGACAGCAATACACGAAAAGCGCATGGATGACCTCGCTGTTGAGTGTTGGCAGGCATAGCAACGTGCATGCCGCTTTGCGCGCCAGATATTAAGTTCGCGATACACGAACGCAAGCATTTTTTCGCATTCTCGCCGCAATGTGTTCGATTGTGCAGACATGCGCATCTCTCGTGAAAAATTTTGATCAAGACCCGCTCCTGATGCCTGGCCAATGATCTTCGCCGTGACGGCGCACACGGATGTGTGCCGTCGTGCAGGCATCCATCCAACACGGCAACGCGTCATTGAAATGCGTTGGCAGACAAGAACGAAGGGGAGAACAACATGTCGAAACATCCGATCGCCGTGGCGATCCTGGCCGCGCTGTCGCTCGTCATGGCTGCCGGTCTGCAAGCGCAAACGACGGTAACGCCGCAGGACAGCACATCGTCGCAAGACAACGGGCCATCGTCCGGCAGCAACAAAAAAGACAAGGCCAAGAACCTGGATACGGTGATCGTCAGCGGGTCGCTGATCAACAACGCGCAAATCCAGACAGCCACCCCCACCTACACCATCACGGCACAGGACATGCAGGCGCGCGGCTACAACAGCGTCGCAGACGTGCTGCAGAACTCGGTCTTCGCCACCGGCACGGTGCCGGGTTCGCAGACGCCGGGGTTCAACCAGGGCTCGCAAACCTTCAGCTTCTACGGACTGAATCCGGAATACACGCTCACCTTGCTGGACGGCAAGCCGATCTCGCAATTCGGCCAGCTCTACGGCGGCGTGAGCGATTTCACCAATGTCGGCAATATCCCGATGAGCATCGTCGACCACATCGACATCCTGCCCGGTGGCGGCTCGTCGATCTACGGCTCGCAGGCGATCTCGGGCGTGGTGAACATCGTCACCAAGCAACATATGGACGGCGCCGATGTAAGCGTACGCACCGGCAACTACAGCCTCGGCGGCGGCGCCAATCAGCGCGTTTCCGTATCGTTCGGGCATCAGTTCGGCAGGCTGGATGTGGTCGGCACGTTCGAATTCTTCAATCAATCGCCCGCGTGGTATTACCAGCGCGACCTCACCACGGCGGCGCCGCGTCCCATCATCGTGGCAGCGATGTGGGATTACGGCACAGGGCTGGGCAGCCCATTGCAGGGTTTTGTTCCGCCACCCAATGGATGCGGCGCGTTGAGCGGCTTGTTCGCGGGCACCACCACGCAGGTATACCGCGCGCCATATAGCGGCAGCTTCTGCGGCTCGCCCAAAACCTATAGCTACGGCACCTTCATCAACCAGGCCCGCAGCTACAGCAGCATGCTGAAGCTGCGCTACGCGCTCAACGACTACGTACGCCTGTATGGCGACGTGCTGGCGAGCTGGCAACAGCAGAAGTTCACCGCGGGCATCGCCTATAACTGGTGGGGTCCGGCTGATCTTCCCGGCGGCATGATCGAAGATGCCACCACGCACCACGTGCTGTATCCCGAGCGTTTCTTTGCACCGGAAGAAGTGGGCGACAACAACTACAACGGCTTGTTGCGCCAGGACGATCTGATGTACCAGGCCGACCTCGGCGCCAATGGCACCTTCGGCGATTCGGATTGGAACTGGGATGTGTATTTCCTGCGCTCCGGCGAACGCACCACCGATCTCAGCCCCCTGCATCCGGCCGCGGCCGTGGACGGCTTTTTCGAATCCATGCTCGGGCCGGTGGTGGGTGTCGATCCCAACACCGGCTACAACATGTATCACCCCAACTACGCTGCATTCTTTTCACCCATCACGCCGGCGCAATACAACAGCTTCACGATCAACGTGAACGCGCTGTACAACACCTGGATCAATGACCTGCGCGGCACCGTCAGCAACGACAGCCTATTCCATTTGCCGGGCGGCGACGCAGGCTTTGCATGGCTGGTGGAAGGTGGCAACCAGGCCTGGTACAACCCGGTGAATCCGCTGGTGGCGGACGGATTGCTCTGGGGCAATACCGGCGTATCCGGCGGCGGACAGCGCGACCATGTCGCCTCTGCGTTCCAGCTGAACTTGCCGGTGCTTTCCCAGCTCACGCTCGATCTTTCGGGGCGCACCGATCGCTACACCGTCAAGGACGGATCACCCAATACCAAGTTCACCTATAAGATCGGCCTTGAATACCGCCCGTTCGAGACATGGCTGATTCGCGGCAATTACGCCACGGGCTTCATTGCACCGGACATGTCGTCGATCTTTCTTGGGCCGTCCGGGCAATACAACAGCGTGACGGATTACTACCAGTGCGCAACGAAGGGCAACAACCAGAACTGCACGGCCGACTACACCGATGGCGTGAAGATCAATGTGCTGCCCAGCAAGAAGCTGCAACCCACCAACTCCGCAAGCTGGACCTTCGGCACTGTGTGGGCACCGGTGCGAAACCTGAGCCTGAGTGCGGATTTCCTGCATATCGCCATCAACAATGAAATCCAGCTGCAAAGCTCGGACATGCTGATGCGTCAGGAAGCGCAATGCCGGCTCGGCCAGCTGCCGTCGGATTCGGCCGTTTGCCAGAGTGCTTACGCGCAGATCGTCCGTAGTCCGTATACAGGTCAAGTCACCAACCTTGACCTGTATTACATCAATATCGCCAACGAAGTGACCGATTCGGTCACGGGGGAAGCCAAATACCTGTTTGATCCAACCCGCCTTGGCACGTTTGCCGTGCAGTTGGATTACAACGACATGCTCAAGCATCAGTTTCAGGAATACCCGGGGACGACACCGATCAACCAACTCACCAATCCGCTGTGGAGCACGGAATTCAAGGATCTGGCGAGCGGCTCCCTGAGCTGGTCATGGCATGACACATGGCGCAGCACGCTGTACTGGCATCGCTACAGCCCGACGCCGAATTATGTCGCGTTTACCTATGGGCCCACGTATCCGGGCGCGGGGCATTTGCCGCCGTGGATTCTTTACAACTGGAGCGTGGGTTATTCGCCGACGAAGAACCTGGATCTGTCGCTGATGATCAATAACATGTTCAACAAGATGCCGCCGTCTGATGCCGGTTATCGCAGCAGCCGCACGTTCCCGTATTTCAACAACTACAACTACAACATCTATGGGAGGGAGATCATGTTGCAGGCGGATTATCGGTTTGGAAAAAAAGGGTGATGTTTTCTTGCCTTCGGAGAGACGGTTTGTCCTGAAGGTAAGCGTTACTCACGGCCGCCATTCCCGCGAAAGCGCACTGCTGTCCGGGGAAGTTTCGTAGCACCTCACCGTCATTCCGGCGAAGGCCGGAATCCATGCTTCGTACTGGCGATGGATTCCGGCCTTCGCCGGAATGACGGTGAGGCAAGATTGAAGACTATAGTGCCATGCGTGCACGCTCTCTCCTCGGAAGCTAGAAGGAGCCATTAGCGCGGCACCACATCCCTCCCCACCCGCTTCACATGCTGCTCCACATACATCGCCGCCGCATCCGCATCGCCACAAACAATCGCCTCGTAAATCAGCCGATGCTCGGACACATAGAGCTGCACGCGATGGGCCTCGTAAATGCCGTCGTCCTTCAATCGCTTCCACAACGGCTGATCCATCGTGCTGGCGACCACGTCGGCCACTTTCACCAGCAGCGGATCACCCGTCATCACCGCAAGCTGGCGATGGAACAAGCGGTCGCTGTCGTTCCACAGCGCGCATTGTTCGGGATCGTCGATATCGGTGATCGATGCCATCTGCGCCAGATAGTGCTCGGCCAACGCATCCGGCTTGGCACGTTGCGCCGCGCGCCGGGCGATCGCAGGCTCCAGAATGCGGCGCAGATCCAGCGTCGCGCCAGGGCTGACATCAGCATCCGTCACGCCTGCACTCGCCGCCGCAGTCATCGACAATCGCTGCATCGCGTCGCTGCTCACGTAGGTGCCGGCATTGCGGCGTGTGATGACCAACCCCTGGTTTTGCAGTGCGCCGATCGCCTCACGTACTGCTGGACGCCCAACGCGAAAACGCGACGACAATTCCCGTTCCGACGGCAAGCGCTCATCCGCCATGATTCGGCCGCTGCGGATGTCGGCGCGGATACGTTCGGCGACTTGCTCATAGATCTGCTTGGGCTGAAACGAGCCGTCGAGGATTGCCTGTGCCTTGCCCATATCCTCTCCACTGGTCCTTACATCGACCAAATTGACGTATAAATAATATATTTGGTCAAATACTGAGCCAATGGTGGTCTAGATTTCAACCCATTCGACAACCAAGGGGAAAGGATGAAGCTGGACCGTTTCGTGAGCACGGTGGAAATGCACGCCGCTGGCGAACCCTTCCGCATCGTGACCGGCGGGTGGCCAAGGCCGCAGGGCCGAACCATCGTGGAACGCCGTGCATGGATGAAGGCAAACGTTGACCATCTGCGCCGCGCGCTGATGCTGGAACCACGCGGCCACGCGCAAATGTATGGTGGCTACCTCACCGAAGCGGTGAGCGATCGCGCCGACTTTGGCATCATCTTCATGCATAACGAAGGCTATAGCGATCATTGCGGCCACGGCGTCATTGCCTTGGCCACGGCGGCGGTCGAACTGGGCTGGGTAGAGCGCAGCACGCCGGAAACGCGCGTCGGCATCGATGCGCCGTGCGGATTCATCGAAGCCTTCGTGCCGTGGAACGGCGAGCATGCCGGACGCGTGCGCTTCGTCAACGTGCCCTCGTTTATCTGGCAGCGCGATGCCGTCGTGCAGACACCTACGTTCGGCGACGTGCACGGCGACATTGTCTTTGGGGGTGCATTCTATTTTTATGCGTCGGGCAAACCGTTCGGGCTGTCGATTCGCGAGGCGGAGGTCGAACGGCTGACGCAATTCGGCGACGAAGTAAAACGCGCCGCCAACGCCGCGTACCAGGTCGCCCACCCGCATATTCCCGACATCAACCACATCTACGGAACGATCATCGACAACGCGCCACGCCATGCCGGCTCAAGCCAGGCGAATTGCTGTGTGTTTGCCGATCGCGAAGTGGATCGCTCACCGACTGGCTCCGGTACGGCTGGGCGCGTGGCACAACTGTTCTTGCGCGGCGAGTTGCAGCGGGACGCTACGCTGGTCAACGAATCCATCATCGGCACGATCTTCCGTGGACGCGTGCTGGCCGAAACCAGGCTCGATCGATTCGATGCCGTGATTCCGGAGATCGAAGGCGATGCGTATGTGTGCGGCTTCGCGCAGTGGCTGATCGATGAGCGCGATCCGCTGGCGCATGGGTTTCTCGTGCGCTGACAACGCCGGCATTTGTGCCGACATCCACTTCCCTTCATCGAAAATTTCATCAAGACCCGCACCCCAAGCACTCCCATGCTGGATGACGCCAGCGCCTGGACTGGCAATCACGTTGTTTGAATCACCACAACATCCAGCCATCGGGAGGGTAAAACATGCTGCAAACCACGATTCTATCGAGGGGATTGGCGATCGCCTTGTGCGCACTCGCAAGCGCCGGAGCGATGGGAACGACATTTGCCACGGAGGCCCAGCCAGCAAGCGACACAACGCCCATCGCGCTACACGCCGGTGACCAGGCGACGTTGATGAGCGCCAACGCGCCGGTTCGGGTCAACGTCGTGTTGAAAATGCATCACCCAGACGAACTGGCACAGGTGGCGGAGCAAGTACGCACACACGCAAGAAGCCCCTTGACGGACCACGATCTGGCCACCCGCTACCTGCCGAACCATGCCGACGCCATGCGCGTCTACAACTATCTGCATGCCAACGGCTTCAGCGATATCCATGTGTCGAAGGACAACCTGATCGTTACGGCATCAGGCACCGCAGTGGACGTGCAAGCAGCTTTCAAAACGCGCTTGTACAGCCTTCATCGCGGCAAGCAAGCGGGCATTGCCAATGCGGATGCGGTGAGCATTCCATCATCCTTAAGCGACGTGATCGCCGCCGTACACGGATTGCGCTCATTCCAGGAACGCGGCGTATCGGGAGCAAAGATGGCCGCCACGGCCCAGGGCAAGGTCACCTGGAAAGGCCAGGGCGCGCCTGGCACCCAGTCGACGGCGGGCGTCGTGGCCTGCCGGGAATGCGTGCACGCCCCGACCGATTTTCCCTCGCTGTACGGAGCCAACAATCTGGCACCGGCCAATAACCAGGTCGTCGCGGTGATCGGCGTGGGCGACCAGAGCAACACCAATTACCTGTACCAGACCTGGGCCAGCCATTACGGCTTTGGCTTCATTCCGCTCGATGTGATCTATCCCACCGGTTACACGCCGGGCGATTACGAGGCGCAGACGGAAGCGGCGCTCGACGTCGATGCCGTCGCCACCATGACGGGCGGACTGCAACAAATCGCGCTCTATTCGGCCCCGTCGACGAATCTGGATGATGAACTGACGGCGGTGACTGCCGCCATCAACGATGATCGATCGACCATCTCCCTCTCGTTTGCAGCTACCTGCGATTCGGATATCGGCCAGGATCTGCGCAACAGTTGGGATCAGGAACTCTCGGCCGCGGTGGCCAAGGGCATCACCGTATTCGCGATCACCCAGGATGACGGCGGCTATCCGGGATGTTCCAACAACGAAAGCTCGACCGGTTTTCCGGGCAGTTCGCCCTATGTGGTGTCGGTGGGAGCCTCCACCCTTTACAACACGGTGGACTCCTACACCACCTACGATCACGAAACACTGTGGACATCGAGCGAAAGCGGACCGGCTGCGACGGAAGGGCGCCCGAATTACCAGAATGCGGTCGCCAACATCGTCGGCAACATGCGTAGTACGCCGGACTTCGTCATGGATGGCGATCCGAATTCAGGGCTGTGGATTGTCACTGGCGGCTATGACAGCAGCGGCACCTATCAAACCGAGTGGGCGGTCTACGGTGGTACCAGCCTGGCTGCACCGCTGCTGGCAGGTACCTATGCACGGCTGTTGCAGAGTGGCGTGGCGCCGAATTTCTGGCAGCAGAGTTTTTATGACATCGGCGTGGGCCAGGTAAACCAGACCAGCGGTGACTGCCTTACGTGTTACCACCTGCTGACGGGAGGCAGCAACGGCGCATATTCGGTGGTCCCGGGGCAATTCAACCAGGCTTCTGGCTGGGGCTCATGGAACGCCGGCGCGCTCGCCACGGGAATGGCACTCCAGCACTGATTTGCCGATAGGCATACCGGCGATGCCGTGGACGAACCTGTCCACGGCATCGCAAACCTCACGCAGCAAAAAACACTCCATGGCTACGCATTAAAACCGCCACGTAACGCCACCCTTGAATCCGCTATCCACCGCGCGATGCGCCAGCTGCCCGTCGTACGCCACACTGAACGACACGGCCGGCGTGACCTGCACCATCAAGCCCGCGTCGACCACCAGTGCGTTGCGGGCAATCGGTACGCCTTGCACCGTAAACGGATCGCTGTTGGCGAATGCCATGACGTTGTACGGCTCCACGTATCCGGAAGCATGACGCCAGCCGAGCGTGCCATAAGCCGTAAACGCATCGCCGTTGAACGCGAAATGCGTGTTCACATGCGCACCCAGGGTCGTGTAGGTCACCGCATGATTGCTGCCGCTGCCGGAAAGCGCGGAAGCACCGCCACGCTCCTGGAAGCCGTCGCTGTTGAGGGCGACATGGGCAGCCTGCGCAAAGGGCTCCAGCGTCGCGGCCTTGAATGCAAACGCATAGCCGGCTTCGCCAAACACCTGCGCCGTATAAGCCTTGTTGCGACTCCAGGTCGCTTCGCTCATATCCGGCAGAACCAAACTGCGATTCATGGTCAACGAGTGCTGGGTGTACGCAGCACCTGCGCGCAACGCCAAACTTCCCAACTGGGTACCCGCATACACGCTCAAATACGCGTCGTCGCTATTGCCCGTTGCGCCTCGTTGCGATGCCTGGAATCCGGTCTGGGTATAACCGCTGGCCAAACCCACGCGGGCGTGATCGCCCAGCGGCATGTCGGCACCCAGCAGAAAGCCGCCGATCGTGTCCGACAAGGTCGCCGCATTGCCATTGCCATCGAGACGATCCCATGAACCCACGAACTGTCCCCACCAGGTCAAGCCGTTGGCGCGCGTCTGCGTCTTCTGCTCCGTAGACGCCGAGGCTTGATCATCCGGAAGCGCAGCCAGCCGCAAACGTTCGGTCACCGCGTCGCGAATCAGACGGCTGTCATCGAAGAAGCTGCTCTGCACGCTGGCATGCAAATCACCCGAGAGAATATCGGCCGCATGCCGGATCGCTTCATCCGTCGCCAAATTGGATACGGCGATGAACGATGCGCTCGAGGCCGGAAGACTCTGCAACGCCGCAAGCGTCGCCACTTGATTGCGCGTGTAGCCTGCATCGATCAACGCATGCTGCTGGATCACATCCAGATAGAAATGATCAGCATCGTAGACCGTGCTGATACCCAGCGTGGCGCTAAGGCTGGTGTTACCCGATAGCGTGTAGGTGCCGGTCAAACCCTGGGCGGCCGAAAGCAGCGTATAGCGCGTACCGAGGGTATAAAGCTGGCTCGGCGGCGAGGCCAGCAAACTGAGCTGCGCACCCGACGCCACCACCGCTTTGCCCTGCACCATGATCTGGCTCGATGTGCCGGGCTGAGCAAGATTCACCTGCGCCACGTAAGTCGAGTCGGCGTTCTGCAGATAATTGCCCACCACCGTCAACGTTTGATACGTGCCGGAACCGTTGCCCGGCGCGATCACGCCCGTCACCACCAGACCACCGCCGATCGTGCCGTGTCCCTCCAGCAGACCGGCATCGAGCACGCTGCCTGCCAGCGATCCGTTGAGCGTCAGCCCACCTGCAGGACTGATGCCTGTGCTTCCCGTGAAGGTATTGCTGCCGGTGAGCGTTTCCATGCCCTGCGCAATCACCAGGCTGCCGCCTGTTCCACCCACCAGGCCGCCATCGGCCAGCACGCCGGCAAACGTGCCGGAAGCGTTGGTCAACTCAAGCGTATTCGCACCCAGCGCCACATTGCCCGCGCCGGAAAGCGATTGAATCAAGGCCGGCGCTGAAACACGCGAAATATCCAGCGTGCCATCCGCTTGCACACCGGAGGAGTCTGCAATCGTGCCAGGGCCGGCCAGACCCAGCCAACCGCCCTGCGCGATTTGCGTGGCACCGGTGTAAGTATTGGCACCGGTAAGCTGCGCCATGCCACCCGAGGCCACCATCAACGGCCCGTTGCCCGAAATAATGCCGGCGATGCCCTGCGGCGGCATGGCTGCGGAAATCGTGTAGCCGCCCGTCGTCGAAATCGGGTCGATCGAGACGAAGAACGGCGTGTATCCGGTCTCCTGATTCTGCAGGTCGTACATCACGGAGTTGTTGAAGAAGAACGAGATGCCGTAGAGCGCCTGACCAGGACTCGTATAAGGATTGCTGCCAGGCGTGACGACGTTGCTTAAATCGCCCGAACCATCGTTGCCAGTGGCGATCGACGTCGGTTGCGCACCCGCCGCGCTGCCGGTCATGGTCAGCGTAACGCCGGGTATTTCGTTGCCGTTTGCATCCACGTGGCCGGCGGCCGTTTCACCCGCCAGCAGACCTGCATCGTTGAGATAGATGGTTGGTGTGCCAGAGTCCAGCAGCGTTTGCAGCGTGGCGCTGTACTTGCCGCCATTGAGCGTATAAGCGAAAGCCAGATCGAACTGGTTTGCCGATACCGGCGCGCCCGAAAGCGGGAACGTGCTCTGCGAGCCGCCATTCCACGGCACAAGACTGAGGAACTGCGCACGCAAGGCTGGCGTCAGATTCAAGATCACATGGCCACAGCCACTGCAATTTTGCGGAGTACCCAATTCAGCGTTGGCCGCGACGATGTATCCGCTGGTGGTCAGATTGCCCAGCACACTATCGCTACCGAATTCACCGGCGCCAAAAATGCCGAATAACTTGAACGTTCCGCCATCTTCGGGACCGATACCCTGGTTGAGGTTTTGCTGCCAGGTCGCATCCAGATAAATCGGAACCTCGCCTTGCGTGTTGAGCCCGTACTTCGCGATTTCGGCGAACGTAAAACTGTAGCCATAGGTAGGCAGGTAATAACCCACCTGTGCACCAGCCTGGTCGCCACCCAAGCTCGTCGCGGTCGCTACATTTCCCTGGTTTATTAGTACCGGGATGCCTTGTCCGTTGGCAAAGCTGGCCGCCACCGAATTGGACGAGGAGCTGTAAAACTGCACGCTCGACACCGTGGTGTTCGCGCCCAGATTGCCGTAAGTGCCATCGCCATAGAGCGTGAGCGCAGGCGACGTGGGCGTGATGGGCACGCCCGATACGATCGGAAACCAAGCCTGGCCATTACTGTTGGAGCCAACATCGATATTGAAGGCGGTCGAGCCGGTATCGAAGATGTATTCCTCCGGTGCAGCGCCATTGACACCTATGTTGATGCCGAGCCTGTCCTCGGCAACCCCGCCGCCGGATTCGCTGATCACGTCCAGCGGAATGGTGGTCGGTTGCGACGACGTCTGCGCATGGGCGCGTTGCGTAAGCGCCAAGATACAGGCCAACGCCAATAGTGAGCGTGCACATGCAATACGACTCATCTTGCTTTTCTCTCCCCTGTGACACAGCGTCATTGATCGATAACTCAAAGACGTGGCGCCGGAGGAAAAACCTACCTGTGCGGATTCACCATCTCCGGTCGCCGCAGAGGCCAGCGCTTCATTTCAGCGCACGAAATGGCCGCATCTCTGTCATTCCGGGACAGCGCCGGATCCGCCCCAGAACATTGACCCTATCTGACAGCTAATCGACCCGAATTGGGATAGCGGTCACACGCCGCAAACGCGATGATGCCTTTGCATTCTGCAGTGGCCCAAGCAACCCCGGGCATCCATTCATCGCAACCCGAATCGCCGGGCACGCAGGTTTTTAAGGGGAAAACCTGCACACGCCGCATCGGGAGGAATCATCATGAAAGTCCATATCGGTCTCGCCGGACTCCCCTATGAAATCGAACTCCGCTTCTGGCTCGCCTGCAAACTCCTGATGTCCTCGTCCACGCCGGTGCAACTGCACAAGTGGGATGGAAAACCTTGCGACATCCTGGTGACCGATCTGGATAGCGAGCAGGGACAAGTCGCGTATGAAATGGCCATCCACGGCGACACACGCGTGCTTTTCCTCAGCAAAGACACGCACATCGAACAACCCGCCGGCACGCGCATCGACAAACACGCCACCGCCTCCGCGATCGCCAAAACGCTGGAAAACATGGTGATGACTGCACCACGCAACAAGCATGCTGCAGTCGATGGCCTGCTCGGCATCTGCCTGCTGCAAGGCGGAAACGGACATGAGGTGCTGACCAGCAACGGCAGGATTTCCGTCATCCTGCGCGATAACGGCCGGCGTGTTTATGCCAGCTCCAGGGAGGAACTGGAAAGCGCCAAGCAATACCTGCTTGACGATGCCTGGGCCAGCATCCCGGTGACCGCGCCTTGCGAGCATCAATACGAAGGGCTGGTATGGGAGAGCCTGGACAGCTTTCTCGTTGCCGCCTGCCTTCGTCATCGCGACAAGCTGGCAATGATCAGCGACGCCACCTATCGCCTGAGCGTGTGGCCGGACTTCGTGGCATTTCCGGACAATCGGGAAGCGCTGCGCATGTCGTCGGCGCTGTATCGCAAAAACTGGCGTGTTGCCGAGCTGGCCGAACACTGCGGTGTATCGGTGGCAACGGCCAATGCCTTCTGCTGGGCCATGCAGGCAAGTGGTGCATTGCGGCTGGACGATAGCACCGAGACACCCCGCGTAAACCAGGCAAACAAGCCCTTGCCTCTCGTGCAACGTGTGGTTCGTCACTTCGGGCTCAAAGCACCACAGACCCACGCGTAGGTTGGGGTGCAAACCCCAACATCCGGATGCGCATACATGGCGATGTTGGGGTTTGCACCCCAACCTACGAGGCTGCCGCATATGTACAGGTTGCATACGGTGACAGCCATCGCATTGCCCACTTGATGCAGTTCATCGCATGCAACGGCGCGTCCTGAAAAGACAGCATCCGTCCCTTATGGACATTGGCGGCGCCAAACCAGCTTTCTACAGTCGAAAACTTCATCGCCGACATTCACGTCTGCAATGCATGCCGCAACAGGGTCATGCGCAGCGCAAGCACACAGGGGACAATCCATGCACCACCGCCGCCAGGCTTGGCCGCCGACAAGGCCAGGCGAGCTTGCGAAGAAACGACTGACGGTCATGCTCGGCGTTGCGCTCGCCGCAACGGCGGTCGATGGCCATGCCCAAACGACGGTCGATGCTCCCACGAGCGGCGGCGATATCACCAGTCTGATTCTCGGCAAGGGCGGCGCTGACAACGTAGCGCTGCAAGGCGGCAATTACGTCATCAATCTTCCCGATGGCGCTACCACGTACAGCGGCATCATTTCCGGTACGGGCACGCTGACGATCGACTCGCCCAATGGTGCGTCCACGCTGATCCTCACGCAGACGCCGACCTATGCCCTGCCCGCTGCCGATCAGACGCAGAGCACGCGCTATACCTATGCCAACTACCTCCCCTATACCTACGACGGTTTGACCAGCCCGAACGTGTTTCATGGCGGTGTGACGGTCACACAGAATCCCGATCCCAACTCGCTGACGATCGGCAGCAACACAACGCTGCAACTCGGCGATGCCACGCACAACACCGTTACGCTGAACAACAACGTCCTCGACAACGGCACGCTGTTGTTGAATGAAGGCAGCTTCGCCAACCAAGGGCCGATCATTACCTTGGGCGGCACCGTCAGTGGCAGCGGCGGCATCACGGTGTTGAGCAAAGGCTTCAACGGCGGCGTCCGCCTGTTCGGTGTCAACACCTATACAGGGCCTTCGCTGTTCCTGTGGGATGGCGCCAACGTCGGCACCGACCACATGTACGGCAGCACGCCAAATACGAAATTCATCTTCATTACCACGTCATACCTGCCTTCCACGCCGGTGCCGGTGCTCGGCCTGCCTGGCCAGGTCGACATCACCCAGAACATCTGGGAAGACCGCTACGAGAACGACATCAATCTCGATGCCTATACCGGCCTGACCATGTTTCGCGGGGTGTACAGCTACAGCGATTCCGGTGACGAGAACAATCCAAGCCTGACCAACACCAAGCTCAACGACACGAGCTTGGGGGGCAACGCCTCGGAACGTGGCGTCAACATCGAAGGCTCCGTGGTGCAGTTCGGCGACGGCACCACCAGCCAGATGTTCATCAACGGCAACGCGTACAACACGTACATCAACCTGCACGACGGAGGCATTCTCGGGTTCGACTACAACGGTACGGTCACGCTCAACACGGCGATTGGCGGCGGCAAGTATCTAGACTCGCTGTCCACGCCTGGCGTCGGCGACGTGGTGATACGTGGTAACGATTCCAACGCCAACCATGTGATCTTCACGCAAGCGGAGTTCTACAACGGTTTGACGCAGATTGACGCGGGCACGGTCTTGCAGCTCGGCGACGGCACCAAGGGCGATGCCAGCGGTACGCCGGGCCAGGTCGGTTACTACGAAAGTTCGGGCGGCAACGGCAGCCTGCTCACCGCCGACAGTGTCAACGGTGCCAGCACCGATCGCATTGCCGACAACGGCACGTTGATCATCGACAATGTGCCCGGCGCTGACGATGGCATCACGGTAGTGTCGCTTTCCCATATCGGCGGCAGCGGTTCGCTGCAGCAGATCGGCTCCCTGCCCCTCACCCTGCTCGCCGACACCACGTATACCGGCACCACTACCATCGCTGCCGGCAGCATGCTTTATCTGGGTACCGACCATGCCGGCGTCGCTGCCAGCATTGCATCGAGCAGCACGGTGATGCTGACGGGTGCGGGCGCTACGCTGGATATGTCCCAGGCGAGTGCGGAAACGCTGCAGGATCTCGTTGGTGCAGCGGGAAGCGTGGTTGCGCTGGGAAGTTACCCGCTGACCGTGGGCACGACGCATTCCACTGTGTTTGCCGGCAGCATGGTCGATGGCGGCATCGGCGGCGGCACGGGCGGCAGCCTGATCAAGGTGGGCAGCGGCACGCTCGCGCTGAGTGGTGCCAACACCTATACCGGCGGCACCACGATCCATGGCGGCGTCTTGCAGTTGGGCATCGGCGGCACGAACGGTAGCGTCATTGGCAACATCGTGGATAACGCTACCCTCGCCTTTGACCGCAGCGATTTATTTACATACGGCGGCACGATCAGCGGCAGCGGCGGTGTGGTGCAAGCTGGCAACGGCACGACCGTGCTGACGGCTGACAACAGTTATACCGGTACCACCACCGTGAGCGATGGCAACCTGCAACTCGACGGCACGCTGGCCAGCGACGTCGCGGTGGAAAGCGCTGGCGAACTCAGCGGCACGGGCGAGGCCAATAGCGTAACGGTGACCGGCACGTTGCACCCTGGCGATGCGGCTTTAGCCGAAGCGACCTTCAAGATCGCGCGTAACCTGACCTTCAACACCGGCTCGTTGTTCGCGGTGAATGTCGATGCCAACGGCGGGCATAGTCTGTTGCAAGTCGGTGGCGCAGCCCATCTGCTCGGCGGCAACGTGAGCGTGACGGTGGCGAACGGTTCGTACGCCGCCAAGCAGGAATATCTGATCCTGAGCGCCAACGGTGGCGTGAATGGCACGTTTTCCAGCGTGCTGGTGAACGGACTGAACCTCGATCCTTCGCTACGCTACACCGGCAACGACGTGTATCTGGATCTGGTCAATCCCAATGCCACCACCAGCACGTCGAGCAGCGGCGCATCCAGCAGCAATCCGCCCAGCAGCAGTGGCGGAACACTTTCGACACCTTCTGCTCCAACCACCGTGGTAACCGTGACACCCGGTGCGATACCACTGTTTTCCTGCACGCAACTCACCTCCAATCAATGCTCGGTGGAACACGCGCTGCAAGCAGCTTCCACGCAAACCGCCACCAGCCTGCAGCCGGTACTGGCAGCGCTCAGTCAGCAGCCCTTACCGAGCGCACGTACTGCACTAAACTCGATGGGTGGTGAAATTTATGCGGACGCCGATTGGCTGGCCGCGCATCAGATCGCCAATTTGCGCACGTTGATCGATCGCCATCCGCTCAGCAACGATCGCGATCCCTGGGTGGAATACATCGACGGCGATGCCCGTGTCGCCAGCGACGGCAATGCGATGGGCCTTTCCGCGCACAACGATGGCGTGTTCGCGGGCGTCGACGTGCCGGTCGACGATCAGCTGCAATTTGGTGCTTTCGCCGGCAATACGCGCTCCACCGCCACGCTGGCGAACGGCGCTTACGCCACCGTATCCGGGCCGCAGGCAGGCCTATACGCACGCGCGCTGCTAGGCAAAACGGGTGCCTGGTACGGCAACGCCGTGGTTGGCGTCGGAAATCCCAAGGTGGCGGTGTATCGATTGCCGAATGTCGGCGACATCGCGTACGCATCCGGCGCGAACTATCGCGAACATACGGTGGGATTGGCGGCGGAATTCGGCTACCACACGAACGTGGCGGGCGTGGATATGCGCCCGTTCATCGCCTACGACGGTGGACTTGCACGTCGCAGCACGATACGTGAAGTCGCCGCTGCACCTACCGATCTTGCCGTGCAGGGCCGTCGCACTATCGCTTCCACAGCCACGCTGGGTATCCATGCCAGCCGCAGCCTCGTGACGAGCAGCGGGTTGGGCGTGACGCCGGATTTCACCGTAAGCGCGGGACGCCGCTTGCGCCAGGACGGCACCGTGGTCGATGCCACCTTGCCGGCAGCATCGGACACGGCCTTTTCTACGCAAGGCGTGCGCACGGGCCGGATGCTGGCGAGTGCATCCGGCGGCGTGCGCCTGCGCTTCACGCGCAACGTCAGTCTCAGCCTCGACGGCACCTATGCACATGCACGGCGCGAGAACGATCGCAACGTGCAGGCCCGGCTCAACGTGACGTGGTGACACCATCCATCGGCGTACCTTCACTGCTCAATTGCTCCGCCAGTGCATTCGCACCCTTGTCGATGCCGACGCGCGCCGCCTTCAACGCGCCAAAACTCGCACCGACGTTCATCGCATTGGGATACTGCTTGGTGATGTACGCGCTAAGCAGCTGCCGCGACAGCGCATCGTAGATCTCCACCGAGTAAATCACCGAGCCATTCATCAGGCCTTCCTTACCGCGTATGGCCTGCACGCTGTTGTACATGCCGCCGCCGATGTCGAACTTGGTGAATGTGCCGAGCACGGCCGTGGTGGTTTTTGCACCCGTCAGCGTGAGCTTGAGCCGCAACGTGGCAGGGCCTGGCTCGTTCACCAGCTCAAAACGCTTGCCCAGTTTCTCGGCGAAGGCGCTCTGCATGTAGCTGGCCAACGCCGTCTTGTCTTGCTCGCTCATGTTGCCGAACTGGTTGTCCGCGCCCTGATACACCGCTACCGGCTCGATGATGATGTTCCGGTACGAGCGCCAGCTCACGGGGGTGTCATAGCGATACGGAACACGGCTGTTATGCGTATCGGGGCTGAGATAAGAGGACGAAGCGATGCCGGAATAAGGAACGGGCTTCACGCTGGCGCAGCCGGCCATGGCGATGCAGGCGGCAGCGAGCAGCAGCTGCCGCCGGTTGGGGGAACTGATCATGGAGGTCTCCGTTGTGGGCTTGGCCGGCACGCCAAGGGGTGACGTGCGCAGGCTATGGGCGCGAGGAGAAGGCTAACGCCAAACTTGCTGTCTGTAAACCGTCCAGACGGTTTGTTTATGAAAAACTGGCGGGCACTGCCTCAGTACACACCTACACATTGACGCAATGTAACTTATAAGATACATTTCCTTTCATGAAGGAAATGGAAATCCGCACCACCAACGTGTTCGACACGTGGTTTGCCAAGCTTCGTGATCACAATGCAAAAGCACGCATCCAGGTACGTATCAAACGCCTGGCGAGAGGCAATCCCGGCCAAACCCGCACGCTTACTGACGGTGTACAGGAAATGAAAATCGACTACGGCCCCGGCTATCGGGTTTACTTCACCGAGCGCAAGGGTCTGATATTTGTGCTCCTGATCGGCGGCGATAAAACCACTCAGACCGAAGACATCAAACGAGCCATAGTCGTCGCCAAAGCACTGGAGGATGCATGAAAAAAATCACTACCCGTCCATGGGATCCAGCCGAGCATCTCGACTCCGACGAAGCCATTACCGCTTATCTAAATGCAGTGCTGGAAGAAGCCGGTGATGACCCAGCTTTCGTTGCTAGCGCGCTTGGCGATATTGCCCGTGCTCGCGGCATGTCGCAGTTGGCCAAAGAAACAGGGCTGGCGCGTGAAGCGCTCTATCGAGCTTTGTCGCCCAATGGAAACCCTACCCTTGATACCGTGCTCAAAGTCATCCACGCGCTGGGTATCAAGCTTCACGCTACTGCCGTCTAGGGATGCCCTGTAGTTGCACCTTATGCTTCAGCTTTTCATGACTTGCCGGACTTTCGCCCTGCAGATGAACGCGCCGCACGAGGCTTGACTGAACGCTGCTTCGCATTCGCCATCGACGTCCACTTCTCATCATCCATCAACCGCCGAAACAAACGCTCCCGTTCCGCCTCGGAAAACGGACTCATCCCAAACATCGCCGAAAGCAGCAAACCCTGCCCCGCCATCCAGCGCAACAGCGCCAGTTCCGCATCATCCGCTTCGGCTTTGATGCGTTCGGCGTTACGTGCAGAAGTCTCTCGACTCAGCGCAAGCAACTCCGGCTCTTCCACCAGCGCGGCCACGATGGCATGCGCGATCGAATACGGCTGATGCGACACCTCACGCAACCTGGCGATCTGCTCCGTCAAGGCGTTTTCTGCACCGCTCTTTGACGCACGCGCAGGGGGCGCATCGTCGAAATATCGAATCTGATGCTCCAGCAAGGCCTTCAATACATCGACCTTGGTCGGAAACTGATGCATCACCCCACCCTTGCTGAGCCCGCTTTCACGGGCGATCGCATCGAACGTGAGCTTGCCTGGACCATCGCGAGCGATGATGGCGAGTGCCGCCTGGATGACGGCTTGGCGGGTGCGTTCGGAGCGTGAGGGATTGTCCATACAGAAGCCGGTGAAGTGCTACAAAAAATACCCGGCAACTATACATCGCCTTGCTAAAGCTCCCTCCCCTGCGTGGCAGGGGAGGGCTGGGGTGGGGTTGCATGGGCTTGCGGTATTGCTTGAGTTCATCGCAAGGTTGCTTCACCCCACCCCAACCCTCCCCTACTACACGTAGGGGAGGGAGTCGATTCTCCGTATGTTGAAGTACGCCGCGTTTTACTTCGTAGCCACCAACGCCGAAATAAACGCCGGCCCGATCGGACTACCCCAACCCGTCACCAGATCGAACCCGGTAACAGCCTTGAAACCACCGTTGCTGCCACTGGTGATGTCGTGGAAATAGCTGTGATAGCTCGACCCCACGCCAAAGTTGTACAGCGCCGTGTTGAGGAAGCCGATATTGCCCACGCCCTGCGAGGCAGCCTGCTGGTTGGCCAGTGCAATGACGCCAGCCAGACGCGGCGCGGCGTAACTCGTGCCGCCCACGCCGGTTTCGAGCTGCCCATTGCTGTAGGTGGGATTGTCGAAATTGCCTTCCAGCGCGATGTCCGGATCGTTGCGATACGTGGTCGATCCCTTGTTGGTGCTGTTGATCACACCGCTCAATTGCTGGTAACTCGGAATCGCATAGCCGGCTGACGACAGATAGCCGCCACTGCTGTCCGACCACGCGGTTTCCGATACCCACGAACCGCCTGGACCGCTGGTGGTGAGATCGGTCGCACCGACATCGGTGATATACGGATCCAGCGAAGGCGCCGCCCAATTGCTGGTGGTGTACGAACCCGCATCGCCGCTCGCATTCACGAACGTCTGGCCTTGCGCCTGGAATTCCTTGTAGATGGAATCGTCACTGCTGCCGAAATCACCACCGCCCCAGGAGCTGGAAATAACCGACGCGGTGTTGTCGCTGGCCATCTGGTTGAGAATGTCGCCCGCGCTGCTGCCCTCATAGAACAGGATCTGCGTAAGGCCCGGCGCCATGCCGGCAAGATTGGCGATATCCAGAATCTGCTCGCCATCGCTGCACGAACTCGAACCCGTGCTGGGATTGGTGCACGCACCGTTGAAGCCGTTCACCAGCACGTTGTTCACCGTCACACCCGGATCGCTTGCACCCGTGGCGGAGTAATACCCGCTCAGGTCGCTGGTCTGGTAGCCGTCATACGAGAAGATGGCCGCCGTCTGCCCGGCACCGGTCAGCGAACCCGAACCGTAGTAAGCCGCGCGAATATCACTGGGCAGATAATTGCCGCTCGGACCGGAACCGCTGGCATGCGCAATGATGCCCTGCGCCGCGGCAGACACCGGACGATGGCGCATATGCGTAAACGGCCGCACGTAGTTGTCCAGGCCATTGATGTGCAACAGTTGCACGCCAAGCAGGTCGACCGTGGGCTCGCGATCCGGTGCATAGAACAAGCGGCTTTCGGTGGGATGCTGATACTGGTGCATCGTCACGTGCAAGGCGCGATTGATGTCGCTCACCCTGCCCTGCACGTCGACGATATGACGATTGGCCGTGGTGGCCGTCACCGTGAGGTGGTTGGTCTTGGCCCAGGCCACGACTTTGTCGTAATCGGCCTGGTTTGGTTCGAAGCGATCAGTAAACTCCTTCGAACTCAGGTAATGGTGATAGAGCGGACTGGCTGGATCGTAGAGCTGCTTGATCAGCGCATCCAGCTCGGTTTCGTTACGCAGCGGAAGCACCAGACCAAGCTTGAGTTGCTTGTCAGCATTCAGCGCTTGCGCGCCGACCGCCTGGCCGGCATGTACGGCCGCGGGTACATGATCATGCAGCAACAAGGAAAAAGCGCCGGCGGCGCTTGCATGACTGTTCTGTGTTCCTACCGCCAACGCGCCGGCAATCAGCAAAGCCGGCAAAGTCCGCTTGAAACGCGACAACTTGCTTACCGAGGGCAGCTTAGCAACAGAAGACAAATGCATGTTCCATCTCCCCAAAGCGCAGGCATCAGGCCTGGCTTGATCAGTGATTGGGCACAAACAGCTGCTGCATGCCATGCCTTACCGGTGACGATGTGCTGTTCCGTGCCGTAAGGTTGATCCCCTGTATTTCGTTTCCGACAAGCTCCGCTTGCATGGCCTGGAGTTTTATACCGAACACAGGCGTGAAATTTGGATGATGGAAAGAAGCCAGTTGCGTGCGCCATGTCAAACAAACGGCGGCGATTTGCGCTACCGTAAGCAACGCGTAAGTGTTGTCGCGAATGTTGTTGCTGCATCCGTTGTTCGGTCGTCCGGTCCGCAACACCCTTTGCCAAGACGGTGCCTACAGCCATGCCACAGAACGCAAACCCCAGCGCGAATCAGGTCACGGAAAAGCGGGACATGGAGCTGCTCGTCGGCCTGGTCAGGCAACGGCAGCACGTGCAAGCCGAAGCCTTGGCACGCAAGCTGATCGATGCGGGCACCACGCAAGGTGGCGTGTGGCAGGCACTCGGTGCTGCACTGCATGCACAAAGCCGTTTTGCCGAAGCGGTGGAGGCGCAACGCACCGCCGTATCACTCGCCCCATGGGACGCCGTCGGCCACTACGTACTGGGCGAAAGCCTGATGGCGATGCGACAAACGGGACCCGCCGCGGAAAGCTATCACTGCGCACGCACCATCAAACCTGATTTCGCCGACGCGCATTTCAAATGCGGCAATGCGCTGGCAGTACAGAACCGGCTGGATGAAGCGATCGAGGCCTATCGCGGCGCACTGAACATTCGACCTGATTTCAGCGAAGCCCATGCCAATCTCGGCTTCACCCTGATGAGTGCGCATCGCTATGTCGAAGCCGAACAACCTCTGCGCAAAGCGCTGCAGGCCCATCCGGACAGTGCACCGATTCACAATGCCCTGGGTGTGGTGCTGTACGGACAAAGCCGCATGGCCGACGCGGCAGAAAGCTTTCGCCGCGTCATCGCGCTGCGGCCTGCCGATGCCGAGGCGCATGCCAATCTCGGCAATGCGCTACGCGAGCTTGGCTCGTTCGCCGAAGCGGAAGCCAGCTATCGCCATTCGATAGCACTGAACAGCCAGTTCGCACGGGTGTATTTCGATCTCGGCGGATCACTCTATCTGCAGGAACGCTACGAGGAAGCCGAGCAGAACTACCGTCGCGCGCTGGCGTTGAAACCCGATTATGTGGAAGCCTGCAACAACCTCGGGCGCAGTATCCGCAGGCAAGGTCGGCTGGATGAGGCACGCGACTATTTCGACGCCGCCCTGGCGATCGATCCGGAATCGGTCGAGGCGTATTGCAACCTTGCCTCCTTGCGCACGTTCACACCGGAACACCCCGAGCCGAAGCGGCTGGAAAAACTCACCCACAAGCTCCCTACCCTGTCGGAACACATGCGCATCCGCTACTGGTTCGCGCTGGGCAAGATGCGCGAGGACCTGGGCTACTACGACGAAGCGTTCGCCGCCTATACCCAGGGCAATCGCCTGAAATACGAACAGCTTTCGCCGAACGAAGCGGGCAAGATCGCGCTGATCGACAACGTACGCATGGTCTTCGATGAGCGCTTTTTCGCTAGCCGGCCGGTGCCGCCATCAACGGGCAGGTCACCCATTTTCATCGTCGGCATGCCGCGCTCGGGTACTTCGCTCATCGAGCAGATCCTGTCGACCCATCCGGATATTCATGGTGCTGGCGAACTGCCTGATCTGGAAAGCATCGTCTTTGCGCTAGCCACCGGGGCAGGCAAGCCCGTGGAGGCATTTGGGGAGGTCGCGTCACGCATGACAGCGGAAGAGCTGCTGCGCCTGGGCGAGACTTACACCGAACGCGTGTGGAAACTGGCCCCCGCTGCCGCGCGCATCACGGACAAGATGATGGCCAATTTTGCGTACATCGGCATGATTCGCCTGATGTTGCCCAACGCGAAAATCATTCATGCCATGCGCGATCCGATGGATTCGTGCTTCTCCTGCTACGCCACGCTGTTCTACAAGAACAACCTCGACTACACCTACGATCTGGGCGAGGTGGGGCGCTATTACGTGCGCTACATCGAACTCATGCAGCATTGGCAGCGCGTGCTGCCGGCGGGTTCCATTCTCGAACTGCGCTATGAAGACATGGTGGCCGATACCGAGGCTCAAGCGCGGCGTCTACTGGATTATCTGGGCTTGCCGTGGGACGAGCGCTGTTTGAATTTTCATGAGAACCGGCGCGTGGTGAAAACGGCCAGTGCGGCGCAGGTCCGGCGGCCGGTGTACCGGTCATCGGTGGCGCGGTGGAAGCATTTTGAGGCGAATTTACAGCCGTTGCTGGAGATCGTGCGGAACTATCGCTAGCCCACCCCGTGAGCTGGCAGCAATGCTCCATCTCGCCTCACCGTCATTCCGGCGAAGGTCGACTGCTGTCCGGGTAAAGTGTTATTTGTTCTAGCGACATGGCTAAAAGGCTCGTCGTCCCGGCGAAAGCCGGGACCCAGCGACTTGCAGATCGTCAAAGACACTGGACCCCGGCGTTCGCCGGGGCGACGAATCGCTAGGTTGAATTTGCTGACAAAAATAGAGGTTTCGGTTGAGTTGTATATGCCTGTCTAGAGCGCGGTGAATTTTCCCCAGACGGCAATGGGCGAAGGCCGGAATGACGCTGAGGCAATAACGAGCTTTGCGGCAAGATATAAAATCTCCGACCCACAAAAAAGGGCGCCATAGGCGCCCTTTTTAGACCATCGAGCGAAACGCTTACTTACCGCTCGACGAAGCCGCCGCCGGCGCCGAGCTATCTGCCGCCGGCTGCTTGGAAGCATCCGACGCATCGGCGCCCTTGCCAGCTTCGCCACGCGAATACACGATCACCTTGCTGCCACCATCGCACTGGCCGACCACCTTGCCGTCGCCAGCCTGGTCTTTCGCCACCACATCAAGTGTGTAGTTCGATACGTTATTGGCCTTGATCTTCGCATCGATACTGGACTTCACGTCATCGCACGATGCATGTGCAACGAACGATGCAGACAACAGCGCCAGCGCGATAAAGCTGAAGCGGATTTTCATGCAAACCTCCTTGGTTGTAATGATGACGGAAGCCTAGGCTAGCAGCGGTGAGTTACCAAGTCACGGCCGCGCCGACACTTGCACCCAGATCGCCGCGCGTGTTGCCGCTCAGATTGAGCTTGTAGACCCAGCGCCCGGTTTCCGACACCGTCGACACACCTACCGCGACGCCCGCCTGCCCATGAAACGAACCGAACGCAACCGCCGCCGCGTTCTGGTTAGGCTGATATGCCTGCGGCAAACCCGCCATCGCCATGGCCGAAGCGACCCCGGCGTTGGCCCGCAACGATACGGTGTTGAGGCTTTGATTGATGTTCTGCAGCTTCTGATCCACATAACTCTTAGCCCAGCTTTCCGCCGTCTGGATACCTGCATTCACTTGGCCGACGTTGGCGGCATCCGTCGCCGCCGTACCGGCAGCGACATTGTGGATCTGCGCAGGCGAGCCACCTGCATCCAGCGTGACGTTGCCCTCATCGACGGTGCCATCGCCGTTGCGGTCGTATTGCACGGAGCCCGCCTGCACGTTGTTGAGCTGGCTGACGCTCGCCACATCGGGGCTGGGCGTTCCTTGCGTGGAACCGGTGCCAGTGCCGGTGCTTGAGCTTGTGCTTGTACCCGCTGCGGTACTGCTACTTGTCGAAGACGATGTACTGCCATTGCCGTTTGCCGTACTGCTACTGCTGCCCGACGAGCTGCTGCCCGACGCAAGATTATTGATGGCGGTGGTATTGGCGCTCGTTTGTTTCGCAACGTCGTCGACCGACGTGTTGATCTGGTCCAGCACGCTTTGCACCGAGCCGTACGCCTTGCCGCCGTAGCTGAGGCTGGTGGTAAGCACGCCAGTGGAAGCGTTGTACACACTGCTGCCGCCCAGACCCGTTGCCATGCTGTTGCCAAGGTTGCTGATCAGGCTGCCCACGCTCGTCACCTGCCCGCCCAGGCTGCTTACCTGGTTGGACACGTTGGTGACGGCTTGATCGGTCGCATAAAGCTGCGAGCCGTTCACGGCGTCCGTGCTGGTGGCGTTGACCTGTCCTGCTGCCACGTTCGTCACCTGGCGCGGCGCCGCAAGCGTGCCGACACTGACGACACCATTCGGCGTGGCACCCGCATAGGTATATGCAATGCCATTGATCGTGTCACCCGCTGCCGGTACCGCGGCAGACGTCACCGTGGAACCCTGGCCAAGGGCCACATTCGAGCCACTCAAACCGGCGGCAATGCTTGCCCCTTGCCCCAGCACCGTCGCATTGGCGTTGCCGTTGTCGGTCGCTTCGTTGCCGATGACGGTGGAAGCCGCGCCGGTGGCCGTCGCGCCAAAACCGCCTGCCGTGGCATCCGCGCCCGAGGAAACCGGTTGCGTGGCGTTTACCGAGTTGTCGGAAACGAATGGGCCTGTCTTGCCATTCGTCAGATTGTCGATCGCCGTCGTGTTGTTGGCGATGTTGGTGGTGTTGGCGTTGACCTGCTGGTTCGTTGCATACAGTTCCGAGCCATTCACGGCATCCGTGCTCGTTGCACTGACGCGGCCAGCGGCTACGTTGGTGATGGTGCGCTCGCTGCCGGAGGCGCCTACGCTCACCGTGCTGGTCGGGTTCGTACCGGCCACCGCATACGTGTTGCCGCCGACGATGACACTACTTGTGCCTGCCACGGTCGACGTCGTCGAGCCGGCACCCAATGCCACGTCGCCCGCATTGGCTGCCGCGGCCGCGCCATTGCCGATGGCTACGGCATTCGTCACCGACGCACTGGAAACCATACCGAGCGCCACGGCGCTATTGGCGGTGGCATTGGCGTTCGCGCCGATGGCAATCGACTTGGTGGCGGTCGAATGCGCCGTATCGCCCAAGGCGAGTGCCTTGGTACCGGTAGCCAGCGAATTCCCGCCAATAGCCGTCGAAGAACTGCCCGCGCTATTGGCACTTTGCCCGACTGCGATAGCGAAGCCGTTGGCCGGATTGCCGTCCGTGCTCAACGAGCCGCTCGCCGATGCGTTGGCACCCAATGCAAGCGCGTTGCGTCCGCTGGCGTTGGCGTTGAAACCCACTGCCGTTGCGTAAATATTGCTGGCCGTGGCTGTATTGCCCACCGCCACGGCGCTGGTGCCACTGCTGATGCTGCTGTTGCCCAGTGCTACGGCGTCGGTTTGCGTTGCCGTTGCCTGGGAACCAAATGCCACTGCGCTGCTCGCCGACGCCGTCGCCGACGTGCCGATCGCGACGGCGTCACGCCCGGAGGCAATGACGCCGCCATTCCACGCATCACCGATGGCAACCGAACCCGCATTGTTGGCCTGCGCACCCGAGCCGATCGCTACCGCCATGTTGATCGCCGAACCATCGCCCGTAGCGACAGCGCCGGAGCCAATGGCCACGTCGTAGCTATTCGTGGCTTTGGCACCGGTGCCAACGGCAACATTATTCGTTGCCGCCATGCTTTGACTTGCAACGGCCAGCACGCTCACGGCGATGCTCAGTGCGTGCAAATAATGGCTCGTGGTAATGACCTGTTTTTTCATCATGTGACCTCTTCAGGTTCACGCGTTAAATAAATGGCGCAGAAAATGCTGCAAAAAGTGCGTGCTTCCGGGAAAACGGCAGCACGATCCCGCGGGCTGATGCCGTACGCATCAACACCTGACCAATGGCATTCGTGTGCAGGGCGCCAACGGCGCCGTGGGCTTCATGCACCCAGCATGGACTAGACGCTATCGTATGGAAGTGTGACGGGCGTCACCATGTGAACAGATGGCCCATTATCTGTCCGCACAGGACGAACAGCGAAAAAACCCCTAATTTTAAGGGAAAAACTGAATCACCGTGTCCCAATGCCACAGCCGGATGGCCTTCCAGGACAAGCGTCCATGAACTGTCGCCGCCTTGCTGCCGGCAAGTAACATGCAAGCCTTTCGCACGCACACGGCGTGACATGACGGAGCTTTCCATGCGCTTCAATCGCCGCCATATCCCGCTTTGCCTGACCGTCTTGTTCTGCACGGCCACCTGTTTTTCCGGTTGCGCTGCTGCGCCAAGCCATACGAAAAACACAGCCCATGAAACGCATGCGCAGGGCTTTGCACATCCCGGCTTGCTGCATACCGATAGCGATTTCGATCGCATGCGCACGGCGGTTTCCGGGCAACGTCAGCCGTGGCTGCAAGATTGGCAGTTGCTGACCGCCAATCGCCACGCATCGCTCGATTGGCATCCTCGTGCAACGCCCATCGTTTATCGCGGTGTGGACCGGGTCCACCCTCAAAACTATCCGGTGCTTTTCAACGACGCCGCGGCAGCCTACGCGCTCGCATTGCGCTGGAAGATTTCGGGCGACGATGCGTATGCGGACAAGGCCGTTGCCACGTTGAATGCGTGGTCGCATACGCTGACCGCGATCGACGGAAGCTCGGACCGTTTTCTTGCATCAGGCATTTACGGCTATGAATTGGCCAATGCCGCTGAAATTCTTCGCACGTACCGCCACTGGAATGCTGACGAGTTCCATCGCTTCCAATCGATGATGCTCAACGTGTTCTATCCGATGAATCACGATTTTCTCGTCAGGCACAACGGCGCGAAAATCGATCACTACTGGGCCAATTGGGATCTGGCCAACATGGCATCGATGCTGGCCATCGGCGTACTGACTGATCGCCACGACATCTATGACGAAGCGGTGGAGTACTTCAAGCACGGACAAGGCAACGGCGCCATCGAGCACGTCGTGTGGAAACTCTATCCGAACGGCCTTGGCCAAGTGCAGGAAAGCGGGCGCGACCAGGGCCACACCATGCTCGACATCGCACTGCTGGGCGCCATCTGCCAGATGGCCTGGAACCAGGGCGATGACTTGTTCGGTTACGACGACAACCGCGTATTGCGCGGTGCCGAATACGCAGCGCAATACAATCTCGGTGAGGACGTGCCGTATACCCCATACAAGAACAGTGACGTCACCCAGCCGGTCATTTCATCCGATGGGCGCGGCGATATGCGGCCGATCTGGGCGTTGCTGTACAACCACTATGTGGTCTTGAAAGGGCTGAAGGCGCCGCATGTCACGGCGTATGCGCAGAAGGCAGCGCCAGAAGGTGGTGGCGGAGACTATGGACCGAACAGTGGCGGATTCGATCAGCTTGGCTATGGCACGCTGACATATACGTTGCGATAAGCATCGTAGGTCGGGGTGCAAACCCCAACACCCGCGGTGCCGCGCATGGCGATGTTGGGGTTTGCACCCCAACCTACGTCAAGGCGAAGACGAAAGCGCCTCCTTCATCGCCTCCCGCGCCAGCTTGTCCATCACCGCATACCCTTGCGCATTCGGATGCACCCCATCAATCGCCAGCTTGGCGATAAAGCCGCGATGGCCGTCATCCAGCGACGTGAAGTAATCAACGCAAGTCAGTCCATTCTGCTTGGCATACGCCTTGATCCAGTCATTGAACGCATGGATGGTCTCGACCGGCTGCACTGACGGCCGCCACGGATACCTTGCAACCGGAGTGAGCGTGGCGAGAATCACGCGGATGTGATGCGCCTGCGCCAGCTCCACCATGCTCTGGATGTTGTTCTCGATGTTTTGCAACGTGGTGGGGCCGGTGTTGCCGGCAATGTCATTGGTGCCCGCAAGAATGTGCACCACGGCCGGATGCAGGTCGATCACGTCCTGCCTGAAGCGCACCAGCATCTGCGGCGTGGTCTGCCCGCTGATGCCACGGTCGATCACGTCATCGGTGAAAAAGCCCGGGTCGGCATCGATCCACGCTTGCGTGATGGAATCCCCCATGAAGACCACGCGATGCGCCGTCGCCGGAGGCAGCTTGGCGTTGGCTTCACGATAACGGCACATGCTGCCGAAGTCGTACGCCAGGCGCTGTTCTTCCCAGGCTTTGGAGGCTGCAGCCAAAGCAGCTCTGGATTGCGGCAACAGGGGACGTTTTGGGCCAGCCGGAGCTTCAGGAGGCGGCAGCAGTGCGGCGCACGGGTTGTCCATGACGCCGACGGATGCTGGGGGCGGTTCTGTTGTAGATGAGGTTGCCGGTGCGGCAGTTTGGGCGACGCAGGTGCTGCAAGTGAAGGCCACGGTTAGGGCAAAGGAAACGAATGCCGAAACTTTCACGGTGTATCTCCCCGTTGTTTTGCGTGAAGACCGCTATGCGGTTAGCTAGTTCCCTCTTTTACCAAATGCGGCCTTCAGCCGCTGTAAGTTGACATGAAACTGCAAGCTCCCTCGCGGCCGTCATTCCGGCGAAAGCCCATTGATGTCAGGGGAAATTTTGCGGAAAAAGTAACGAGCACGTGAGAAACAACACGTTTGCATGATTCGCGCAGCAAGCGATTTAAAAAAGTTTGTTCAACGCGATATCCACGAGTGAACCGGAAACGGCCCCCTCCCCTGCGTGCAGGGGAGGGCTGAGGTGGGGTGAGGCGAGCGAAGCTCGCTCCCGCTATGCGGGAATGGATAAGAGACATGATGGAATCTCTGGCGAGATTGCTTCACCCCACCCCAACCCTCCCCTACTACACGTAGGGGAGGGAGCCGATCCGGCAAGCTAAAAAACTTCCCTGGACAGCAGTGGGCGAAAGCCGGAATGACGATTTGCTAAAGATCAACGCTCAACGCAAGTAACATGCATGGCGGCGTTGGATTTACACCGACCTACATGTCCCCGCACAGAGAACGAAGCAGTTACAGCTTCCGAATCTTGATATCCCTAAACCACAACCGTATCGGCACTTCCCCCTTATCCTCCGTCCCCTGCAAGGAAATATGCCCTTCGCGGAAGGTGGCGAAATCCGGCCACGCGGTGAACTTGCTCTTCGCCACCAGGCGCTTCCAGTCATCCGTCCACAGCTGCGTGTCGATTACCTTGTGCCCGTTCTGGAAGAACTGCACATGCCCGTGGTCGGCAATGATTTCGAAGTTGTTCCACTGCCCTGCTTCGTTCACCCATTCCACATCCGAAGAAATCAGGTCGAACAGGTCGCCGGAACGCTCCTTGAGCACGCGGCTGTCGGGCTTGGTGCAGGCCAGGTCGGCAATCTGCATTTCCGGGCCGGTTTCGTAGGTGTTCTGGTATTTGGGTGCTTCGTGCACGTAGAACATCACACCGCTGTCCGCGCAGGGGCTCATCTTCCACGACAGCTTCAGGTCGAAATTGCCGAACTGGGCATCGGTGACCAGATCCTGGAAGTCCGCCGCCGGATCGTCAGGGCGCTTCTCCATCAAGATCGCACCATCACTCACCTTCCAATCCTTGCCCGGCGCCTTCGCCAGATAGGAATGCCAGCCTGCCAGGCTCTGGCCATCGAACAGCAATTGCCAGCCTTGCGCTTTTTCTTGCGCGGTGAGCGTGTTGTGCTGCTGTGCATGCACCATGCCGCACAGGGCCAGGCCGGTGGCGGCCAACAGACTGCTTGCCAATTTCTTGCGAATCATGTGTTGCCTCGTCAGTGTCGCGGCCTGGTGCCGCACGCATCATGCAGCACCAGGCCTTCGGTCAGATACCCAGGTCAAAACCTATGTCGAGATACACCGAGCGTCCCAGCGCGCTGTAGTCGGTCACATCGAAATACGGCCAACCGCTGTTGGTGCTATCCATCGGCGGGCGCTTGTTGAAGATATTGTTGGCGGTGACAGACACGGTCGTCTTGGGCGTCACCTTGTAGCCAACGCTGCCGTTGAAAGTGATCCAAGGACCGATTTTCGGCCCGGTGCCGGCGTAATTCCAGGTGTTGCCGTCACGCAGGCCATAGATCGTGCTGCTCCACTTGCCGATGTTCCAGGTGATCGTACCGCTCACGCGGCTCTTGAACTCGTCGTTGTTGTTGCAGCACAGGTAGTTGAGCGTCGGGTCGCCCGCCTTTTCCTGATAGGTGTGCTTGAATTCGTCGTAGTAATCGAGACCAAACTGGAATGAGCCAAAACCCTCCGTATCCAGGCGATATTTCACACTGGACTGGATGCCGGTCTGATATTCCGATGCCACGTTGATGGGATAGGTGTTGACCTGTTTGATGACATTCGCATTGATCGGGTCGGATGCTGGATAACGCTCCACCTCGGCGATCACCTGCTGGCAGGTCGGCGAGTTGATGTTATAAGCCTGCTGCCCGTTATCCGAAACGCCAAGCCGGCAATCGGCCTCTTCCGAGAGGATTTGATCGGTACTCAGCGTCACCACTTCGTTGCTGACGCGAATGATGTCGTAGTCCACCGACCAGCTCAGGCGGTTGTCCGACGTGGACCAGACGAACCCGGCCGTGTAGGTCTTGGCGGTGATGTCCATCAGATTGGTATTGCCGGATGTCACCGCAAGAATCGACAAGCCGTTGTACGGACACTGGCCATACGTCGCCGGGCCGTAGCCGGCAAGGCGGCATTTGTAATAGTCGGTGTTGGTGCTGTAGCCGCTGCTGTGGGCTGAGAACAGGTAGAACAGGTCGGGCGCGCGGAACGCCGTGGCAGCGCTGGCGCGCAGCAGCAGCGTGTCGAATGGCCGGTATTCCAGGCCAAGCTTGTAGGTCGGGCGGCCGTGCCCTCTTCCACCGTAATCGTATTTGTCGAAGCGTGCGGAGACATCGGCCGTCAGCTGCTTGAACAACGGCAACTGCAATTCGCCGCCGAAGGCAAACTGGCTGCTCGCACCGCCCGCCGTGGTGGTGCCACCGATGCCGCGGAAATAACCTTCCGCCGCGAGCGGGCTTGCGGAGGCATTGGAAAAGCGTTGATTGCTGGTTTGTGCAATCAACGCCGCACCGACATCACCCGCCGGCAACGAGAACAGGCTGGTGGTATTGGCGGTGAAGGTTTCGTTCTGCGTCCAGGATGTCGAAGCGGCGCGATCGACGGCCGTGAACGCGTTGTACAGCGCCGGCGTAATCGGCTGATACAAGCGATTGAGGTTCGGAGCGTAGATCGGGTAGCCGTTCGCGTCGGTGCCGAGCTGGGGCCCGAGGTAATACTGATCAACGCCATTGTTGGCAAGAAAATCGCGCGACTTGCGCACCAGATCCGTCTGCGAACGGTTGTAGTAGGCGTCGTAGTTCCAATCGTCGAACAGCTCGCCGCGCACACCGATGCTTACGTTGTACGTCTTGGTAAACACATGCTGGTCACCCGCATCGGAACCGGCTTCTTCCGGCGCGAAGATGCGCTGCCATTCCTCGTATTGCCCGCTGGTCTGGTTGTAGAACGTGTTGTTCCAGAAAGGACTGCCGCCCACGTAGGTGGGATTGCTGTAGCTGTACAAGGTATCGGCATACACCGTGGTGTGGTCGTTGATGTGATAGCGCAATTGCAGCAGGCCATTGGCATCGGTTTCGTCATTGGAAAGCGTCGCATAGCCAACGTTCTTGGGACTGCCGCAGTAATAGCCCAGGCCCGGGCGATAGCTGTAAGTGGTGCTGCCCCAGTACAGCCCCTGCAGCGGCGCACAGGTGGCAGCGCCTGGATCAATGTATTTGTCGATGCTGGAGTTCAAACGCAGAAAGGTGCGCGAGTTGACGCGGCCCAGCACATCCGGATCGTCATCCTGCGAGTCGATATAACTGCGCTGATAGCCCCAGATGGGGTTTTGCTTGGAAAGCTGCACGCCACCGCTGACATCCAGGTTGCCCCAGGTATGTCCGGAGCTGATCTGCAAGCGCTTGCTGATACCGCCGCCATCGCTGTAATCGCCATAGCGGAACGCGACGTGCGTGCCCTCGACGTGATCTTTCAGCACGATATTGACCACGCCTGCGATCGCCGCCGAACCGTAGATCGACGACGCGCCGCCCGTCAGCACATCGATGCGATCAATCAACCCAACCGGAATGTTGGAAATATCGGTGATGTTCAAACTGCCGTTGTAAGCCAGCGGGTAGCTGGCCATCGGCCGGCCATTGAGCAAGGTCAGGGTGAAGTCCGGACTCAAACCGAACAAGCTGATGGTCTTGGCAGCCGGCGTGTAGCCGCCGGTGAACTGCGGATCCTGCACAGAACCGTTGGCCACAGGAAGTGAACGCAAAGCATCGTAGGTATCGACGAAACCCTGCTTCTCGATGTCCTTGGCGGTGATCGTGGTGACCGGCGAAGGCCCCTCGATCTGTGCTTGCGGGATCAGTGAGCCGGTAACTTGCACGCTTTTGAGTTTCCTGGGCTTGTTCTGCTCCTGATCGTTCAGCGAGTTGCTGTTCGTATTGCTGCTTGATGAGGTACTGCTAGTGGAATTCTGCGGCGGCGGCAATGCCGCTTGTTGCGCCAAGGCCTGCGAAATGGAACAGGCCAACAGCGATGTCGCACACAGGCACATCCAATGGGTCTTCATCAGGTACATCCTCCCCGTACGTCACAGTCAATTCGCCGCGGATGCGGCGATGCCCGACGTTCCCTATCCACCACAGCCCCTACTGAGCCCTTGCTCTGTTTTCCCCTGCCGTTCCGGGCTGCTTGCTCCAAAACCAGATCGATGGCTCGGTTGTTGTTGGCTTCAATCGATCCAAATCAACGATAAAAAAAGTCCACGCCCTCTCAGCTCCCCGCTGAGAAGGAAGGCGGTGCATCGATGGATTGACTTCCCCATGCACGATCAACGGCATGTTGAAGTTCAAAGCGCAGATGCCCACCGTGCGCCACAAAGGACGGCGACAACCAAGGCTTCGCGTAAACCTTGCCGTCGACCGACATCGCATGAATGAAACGGTTGCTGGTCGACGCACCCGGTGCATCGATCGTTACGTCGCCGCCAGCACGATGAACCACGGCGTGCGGAAACAGCGGACTGCTCACCAGCAATTCCGCACGTCCAGGAATTTCCGGATAAAGCCCCAATGCCGACCACACGCACCAGGACGACATTTCACCCAGATCGTCGTTGCCGGGAATACCGTCGGATGCGTTCTTCCAATAACGCTCGAGCACGGTGCGAACCGTATCCTGCGTTTTATAAGGCTGCCCGGCGAAATCGTAGAGCCACGGCGTTTCCACGGAAGGTTCGTTGTTCAATTCTGCGTGCAGCGGTCCGGCATTGGTGACGGCCCAATGGCCATGTTCGTCGTGAAAGAAGCGATCGAGTCGCGCACTTGCCTTGGCGGTACCACCCATCGCCTGAAACAAGCCTTGCTCGTCGAACGGCACCATCCACACATAAACCGCTGCGCTGCCTTCCACGAAACCATCATCCGAAGCAGGCGAAAACGCCGGCCAGCTGCCATCGGCATGGCGGTTCTGGATATAGCCTTCCTGCGGCGTGGCCTTGGCGTTGTAGAGATTGCGCCAATAGCAGGAACGCACCAGGAAGCGTTGTGCATTCGCGGCATCGTGCACATCCGCGGCCAGTTGCGACAATGCAAAATCTGCCGTCGCATCTTCCAGCGTTTCCGCCGCGCCGCCCCACGAGTGCGATGGGGTAGCGATGTAATGCAGCGTCAGCCATTGATCGAGCGAGGGCCGTTCGCCCACGCATTCCACATTGCAGCCATCGTCGGAAAGGTCATGCGCCGTAGGCATCGTGGCCGCGTGCATCAGCGAGGCATAAGCGCCTTGCAGGTCGAAATCATGCCCGCCAAACGCATAGATATCGGCCAGCGCAGGCACGGCAGGATCACCGCTCATCACGTGCGTGCCGCCACTATTGTGCGTCCAGCGATCCCACTCGCCATGGTTCTGTTGTGCCTGGTTATACAGCGACTGGGCGATATCGCTGCCGACATCGGGCAGCAGCCACGTTACGAGCTGCAGCTGGGAACGGTAGACATCCCAGCCCGAGAAGTTCGCGTACTGGCTTTTCTGCTTGCCTTCGACGCGATGAATCTGTTGATCGAAACCGCGATATTCGCCGTTGATGTCGCTAAAGACGTTCGGATGCAACAGCGAGTGGTACAGCGCGGTGTAGAAAACCGTTTGCTGTTCCGCGCTACCGCCATCGATCGCAATGCGGCCGAGCACCTCGTTCCACGCATCCTTGGCGCGCTGGGCCACTTGCTCCACCGTGGCGCCCGGTGCGATCTCCGCCTTCACATTGGCACGTGCGTTGTCCAGGCTTACGTAGGAAATGCCCACGCGCACATGCACCGGGCCTTTGGCCGGATCGAACGCCACCCAGGCCCCGGAACCCTTGCCTGGCGTGGGAAAACCTTTCGCGTCGTAACCGGTACCGCCTTTCGCAGCCACGGCTCCGTCCTGCGTATTCGCATCTTGCCAAACGCCATTTGCCGTAAAGGCTTGATCGAATTGCGCGACAAAATACAGCGTGTAGTAGCTACGCTGATCGGCCTTGGCGAGATAACCGCAGAAATTGCCGCTGGTAACCATGCCGCTTACCGTGCGGGTTTGGGGATCGACGTCGACGGACGCATCGCTGCTGCCCACTTCGGAATCAGAAACGCGTATCAACAGGTTCGCCGGCTGATGCGCGGGAAAGTCAAAGCTCGCCATGCCGCTGCGCATGGCCGCCGCGAGTGTCACGTCAACACCATTGGCAAGCTTGACCTGATAACTGCCTGGCGTGGCGTGCTCATCTTCGTGACGGAAATCGGCGGCATAACGCTCATCGCGCAGATCCGCGCTGGGCGACGTCGTGATCGGCACCGTCACAGGCATCATCGGCACGTCGCCGCCCGCACCTGCGCAGCCAGCACCGGATAGATGCGTGAGGCTGAAACCGCGTATGCGCTTGGCGTCGTATTGATAACCGCTGGGCGATGCGGTGCGCACATGCTTGCCGCGCGTGTTCTCCGGGCTCCACTGCAGCATGCCGAATGGCATCACGGCACCCGGATAGGTATTGCCGCCGTTGCTGCTTCCAATCAACGGATTGACCTTGTCGGCCGGCGTCGCCGTCGTCTGCGCCATGCAAGCAGTTGCAAGAATAAGCAAGCCTCCCATCAGAACTAGCGCGATGCCGTGCTGCCGAGTGACGATCATGCTGACGCTTCCCCCACTAAAACTGCCGTATTTAGATCGATCTAATTTCCAGGCCCAAAAAAAATGCACGCGCGCCTTCACATTGTTTAGACGCCTATACGTCTTTCCAGCCTGTCCCCAAAGGTCGGACAGTAATACTTAATGACAAGTTGGGACATATGACCATTGGCATAGGGATGCCTTGGTAGGCGGGGGGCAAATCTTGATCTGTTCCAACGTTTTTAGGGCCTCGAAGGCCACTTGCCGCGAAAACGTCCGTCTAGCCTCGACGTCATTCCGGCGAAGGCCGGAATCCATCGCTAGGACGAAGCATGGATTCCGGCCTTCGCCGGAATGACGACTCGCTCTGCAACGGCATTGACGCGAATTTCGGCTCTCGCCAGAACAGGAAAAAACTTGGAGATAGCTCAAGCGTAGGTTGGGGTGCGAACCCCAACATTGGGGACACACAGGCATGGCGATGTTGGGGTTTTCACCCCAACCTACTTCATCAATCCGGCGACGAGAATATCGATAAGCCGATGCGCACGCGGCACGAGATCAGGCTGATTATCAATATTGGCAAAGCCGAACAACGCATACAGAAGATCTTCCATTTGCACATCCTTCCGGATGTCGCCGTTTTCGATCGCCCGCCTCACCAACACATCGGCCGCGCCCCTTATGTGCGCCGACGAATAGGCCGTGAGTTCCGACGTATCGCCGGTCGATGCCTTGAGCGCCGGCAAGATGAGTTTCTTCGTCGCGATGTATTCGACGAACAAGCGCATCCACGCCCGCAACGCCTCGACGGGCGTCTTCTTCTCAAGCAGTTCGGTTGCAGCTGCGCCAAGCTGTTCGGCCTCCTGCCGATAGATCGCCTCGAGGATCGCGTTGCGCGTCGGGAAATGCCGGTACAACGTGCCGATGCCGACATCAGCGCGCCGGGCGATCTCCTCGAGGCTGACGTCAGCCCCCTGCTCCGCGAACGCGGCCTTCGCCACTTCAGCCAGCCTGCGCCGGTTGCGCTCGGCGTCGGCGCGGGGCTTGCGCGTTGTTTTTGCGGCCTTTTCCGGCTTATCCATGGGCAGCCCTTGAAAAACGGAGGAGTCCTCCACATAAAATATCCGGAGGTTGTCTCCGGTTGTGTAGCCATGATAACCGGCCCCGGCGCCCCATCGATATCGCGGCAACCAATCCCGGCCCGCAACACGCAAGCAGTGAGGCAACGATGAGCAAGTCATTTGGTGCAAGTTCGACGACCGACCAGGTTCTCGAGGGTGTGGATTTAACCGGCAAGCGCGTGCTGATTACCGGTGTGTCGGCCGGGCTGGGTGTGGAAACGGCGCGATCGCTGGCGGCGCACGGTGCCTACGTCGTCGGCGCGGTGCGTGACGTCGCCAAGGCCAAGCGCGCTACGCAAGGCGTGCTTGCGGATGCAAAAAAAACTGGCGGACTGGAACTGGTCGAACTCGATCTGGCATCGCTGGCAAGCGTGCGCAAGTGCGCCGATCAGTTGCTGGCCAAGGGCGAGACATTCGATCTGGTGATTGCCAACGCCGGCATCATGGCCTGCCCGTTTGGAAAAACCGTGGATGGGTTCGAGATGCAGTTCGGCACGAATCATTTGGGTCACTTCGTGTTTGTAAATCGTATCGCGCCGCTGATGAAACATGGCAGCCGTCTGGTGAATCTGTCGTCGGCCGGCCACCGTTTTTCGGACGTGGATCTGGACGATCCGAATTTCGGTCATGCGCCGTATAACGATTGGGCCGCGTATGGCCGCTCAAAAACGGCCAATATCCTGTTTGCCGTCGAATTCGATCGCCGCCACCAGCAGCGTGGTATTCGTGCGACGGCGGTGCATCCGGGGGGTATCAAGACCGAGCTGACGCGTCATATGGATGAGGCAGCCCTTCAACAACGCATCGATGAAATCAACGAACAGGCCAGGGCAGCTGGCAAGCCGCCATTTCAGTGGAAGACGGTCGAGCAAGGCGCTGCCACCACGGTCTGGGCCGCCGCTGTCGCGAGTGCGGACGAGGTAGGCGGACGTTATTGCGAGGATTGCCATGTGGGTGAACTGGTAACCAGCGAAGAACTCGGCATGATGAGCGGCGGCGTGCAGCCTTATGCATTGGATGCCGAGCGTGCGAAGGCGCTGTGGGCGAAGAGTGAGGAGATGGTTGGGGAGCGGTTCTAAGCCGCACATTCGCCAGGGCGACGAGTCGTAGGTTGGGGTGCAAACCCTGACATATCCCCACGTTTTGGTCTCCAAAGCGTTGTTCGCCGCGAAAAATTCAATCTTGTCTCGACGTCATTCCGGTGAAGGCCCACTGCTGTCCGGGGAAATTTTGCGAAAAAAGTAACGAGCACTTGAGGGACAACACGTTTGCATGATTCGCACAGCAAGCGACTTAAAAAAGCTTGCTCAACGCGATATCCACGAGTGAACCGGAAACGACCCCCTCCCCTGCGTGCAGGGGAGGGTTGGGGTGGGGTAAGGCGAGCGAAGCTCGCTTCCCGCTACGCGGAAATGAGCGTGAGACATCAACGGAACCTCTCGCGAGGTTGCTTCACCCCACCCCAACCCTCCCCTACTACACGTAGGGG
>NZ_BMJA01000003.1:629279-669011 GCF_014642835.1 Dyella nitratireducens
GGTGAAGGCCGGAATGACGATTCGCTCTGAAGCAGTATTAACGTGAACTTCGGCTCTCGCCGGAGTGCTGGAAAAAAACGTAGGGATATCTCAGGTTGCAAACCCCAACATCACCATGCAGGTATGGTCCCCGTGTTGGGGTTTACACCCCAACCTACCAAGTCCCACCCAACGCCTTGATCAACCCGACATCCGCCGCAAACCTGCGCCGCGACAACTCCACCTGCGCACGCGTCTGCGCCAGGTTCACACTCTGTGTCGTCACCACCTCAAGATAATCCGTAGCGCCATCCTGATAGCGAACCATCGCCAGGTCCGCAGCTTTCGATGAAGCATCCACGGCACGCTGGTGCGCCACCGCTTCATTCGCCAATACATGCAACGACGCCAGGTTGTCTTCCACCTGCTGGAACGCACTCAACACGGCCTGCCGATAATCCGCAGCGGCCGCATCGCGCTTGGCTTCAGCAGCGGACAGTTGCGCATGGCGGCGGCCACCATCGAACAAGGTACCGATCAGCGCCGGACCAATGGCCCAGAAACGGCTCGGCAGCATCGCCAGTTGTGCAAAGTGCGAGGCTTCCAGGCCGCCCGTTGCGGAAAGCATCAAATCGGGAAAGAACGCCGAGGTCGCCTCGCCCACATCGGCATTGGCGGCAGCAACACGGCGCTCCGCGGCGGCGATATCAGGGCGGCGTTGTAGCAGCGTTGACGGCAAGCCGACAGGAATCGTGGGCAACGGCAACGTCTTGTCCACCGGCGGCAAGCTGAAATCAGCCGGCGGTACACCCATCAGCACGGCTATGGCGTGTTCACGCTGCGCGCGTGCTTCGCCCAGGTCGATCAATTGCGCCTTGGCCACTTGCAGTTGCGTCTCTGCCTGTTCCAGTTCCGATTCGGAAGCGATACCGCCATCGAATTGCGTCTGTACCAGGTTCTTTGCCTGCACGTAGTTGTCCACCAATTGCTTCAGCAAGCTGGCTTCCACATCGATCTGGCGCAAATCCACATAATCAAGCGCCAGCTCCGCATGCATGCTCAAGCGCATCGAGGCGAGATCCGCGTCGCTGGCCTGCGCACGCGCGTTGGCAGCATCGACGGCATGACCGATGCGATCGAACAGATCCGGTTCCCATGATGCCGTTACGCCCATGGAATAGTCCTGCACGGTACGTCCAGCCAGCGAATGCCCCAGCACATCCTTCGAGGTGTGATTGATATTGGCACCCGCACCCGCCGTGACTTGCGGAAAATACGACGACCGCGCCACGCCGATCATCGCCTGCGCCTGCTTGAGATCGGCCAGGCTCTTCTGGATGTTCTGGTTGCCTACGTCGACGCGTGCTTCCAATTCATCCAGCGTGGCATCGCCGAATACTTTCCACCACTCGCCGCGATCTGCCGCATCACCTGGCTGTGCAGCCACCCAGCCCTGCGGAGGCGTGCTTTTTTTGGACATGTCCTCCTTGTAATGCGCCGGTACGGTCACGGAAGGCCGTACATAAGCGGGGCCCGGCGTGCAACCCGACAGCGCGGCAATGCCAAAGCCGGCTGCCAACAGAAAACCAAACTTCACCGAGTACTTGCGTGCATACATGACTGCTCTCCCGATCACGCCGACGTAGCCGGATGCTGGTTGATGCGCACAGACTGCCCTGCGCTGATGGCATCGCTGGGATTGACGACCACCTGCTCGCTCCCCGTGAGACCGCTGCGAATTTCCATGCGTGTGCCGAAGTCACGGCCCAGCGTGACCGTTCGCAAGCTCACCACGCCGTGCGTGTCGACCACGGCCACCTGCACGCCTTGCGGGCGGAACAGCAAGGCATTGGCCGGCAGTGATAAACCAGGGTTGGTACTGGTCAGCGTCAGGCTCACTTGAGCGAACGCACCGGGCATCAAGCTGCCGTCCGGGTTGTCCATATCCACCTCCACGCGCAGCGTGCGGCTGCGCGGATCGATGGCGCCGGCCGTGCGTGCCACCGTACCGGCAAAAGTGCGGCCGGGATATTGCGACAACGTCAGCTGCGCTTTCGTGCCGGCCGTGACATAAGGCGCATCGTCCTGCGGCACGTTGACGAAAATGCGCAGCCGGTCGATTTCCGACAATTCGAACAAGGCCGCGGGTGGGCCGCTGTTGCCGGCGTCGATCAAGGCGCCGACGTCCACATTGCGCACGGTGATCACGCCATCGAATGGCGCATACACTTTCTCGTAGGACTGCAATTGCTCCAGCCGCTTCACATTGGCGAGCGCAGCGGCCAGCGTGGCCTGCTTTGCCTGCATGAGGCTGATGTTTTCTTCGGCCGATTGCTTGGACACCGCATTCTTCTTGAGCATGTCCGACCAGCGATCCGCCGTGACCTTGGCGATTTGATAGTTGGCCGATGCCATGGCCGCATCCGAACGCGCCTGTTCGAGCTGCGCATCCACTTCAGGCGCCTCGATCTCGGCCAGCAGTTGGCCGCTATGTACGTGCGTACCGATATCGGCATACCAGGCTTTCAGATAGCCGCTGGTGCGCGCATAGATGGCCGCGCGCTGATAGGCCTGGATATCGCCGGGAAGCGTCAAGACTTGCTGTGCGGATGCACGCATGGGCGTGACGACGGAAACGGTGGGCTTACTCAACGCTGCCGTTTGCTGTGCAACTTTGTCACGCGCCACCAGGCGCGGCAGACCGCCGATGGCGAGTGCTGCGCATACAGCGACGGCGATCAAGGTGATAGTCAACTTAGGCTTGGAAAGATTCATGACTCGGCTCCCATCAAACCGACGGAGAAGGCAAAGAAGGAGATGACGCATCGTCTGACGTTCGCTCGCGTGCACGCAGCCACTGATGCACGGCCGCAAACACGGTCGGCACGAACACCAGCGTGGCGACGGTGCCGAACATCAGGCCGCCGATCACGGCACGGCCAAGCGGTGCGTTCTGTTCGCCACCATCGCCCAGGCCCAGCGCCATGGGCAGCATGCCGATCAACATCGCCAGTGCCGTCATCAACACGGGACGGAAACGTGTGCCGCCGGCATCGAACGCCGCTTCGATCGGCGTTGCACCAGCCGCCAGCCGCTCCCGCGCAAAACTCACCACCAGAATGCTGTTGGCGGTGGCGATGCCCACGCACATGATCGCGCCCGTCAAGGCCGGCACGCTGATCGTGGTATGCGTGACGAACAGCATCCAGGTGATGCCCGCCAACGCACCGGGCAAGCCGCTGATGATGACCAGCGGGTCTACCCACGATTGGAAATTCACCACCATCAGCGCGTAAACAAGGAGCACCGCGAAGAGCAGGCCGAACAGCAAGCCTTGGAACGAGGACTGCATGGTCTGCACCACGCCGCGTACGACAATGCTGGAGCCCGCTGGCAGTTGCGCTTCCGCCTGCTTTACCAGCTTCTGTACGTCACTGGACACGGAGCCCAGATCGCGCCCCTGCACGCCAGCAAAGATGTCGATCACCGGTTGCACGTTGTAGTGCGAGACCACGGCATCTTGCGACGTGCGTGACACCGTGCTGAGCGAGCCGAGAATCGGCGGCAAGCCCTGCGGATTGCTGCCGGAGCTTACGTTCAGCGGAATATTGCCCAGCGCTTGCAGCGAATCGATGGTGTACTGCGGCGATTCGGTCATCAGCGGATAGCTCACGCCATTCTTGGGGTTGAGCCAGAAGTTCGGCGAGGTCTGCGAACTGCCCGAGAGTGCGATCAGCAGATCCTGCGCAATCGTGCGCTGCTGGAAACCCGCCTCGAGAGCCTTGACGCGATCGACGTTCACATTGATGGACGGCGCATCGTCAGGTTGCTGGATGCGTGGATCGACCAGCCCGGGCACGTTGCGGAAGGACCGCAGCAAACCCTCTGCCACCTTGCGGTTGCCCGCGCTGTCCTTACCCACGACCTGCACGTCGATCGGCGAAGGCAGGCCGAAATCCAGCGTCTGGCTGATGATGTCCGCCGGCAGGAATGAGAACGTGATGCCGGGGAAATCCTGGTTCAAGCGATCACGCAACAGCGTCACGTATTGCTCGGTGGGTTTGTGATCCGCCTTCAGGCTGATCAGGATGTCCGCATCGGAGCTTCCCACCGGCATCGAGGAGTCGTACGTCATATTGATGCCGCTGACCGGCAGGCCGATGTTGTCGATCATCGTGTCCAGCTGGGAGGCCGGAATCATGGTGCGGATGCGCTGTTCCACCAGATCCACCAGGCGCGCAGTCTGTTCGATGCGCGTACCGGTTTGTGCACGCAGGTGCAGCCGGATTTCTCCGGTGTCGGAAGTGGGGAAGAAATCGCGGCCCAGCAACGGCAGCAACAGCAGCGATGCGCTACACGCGATCGCGAAGGTCAACGCAACCCGTTTGGGATGGGCGATAGCAAGCTGCAGCGCATGCTTGTATTTGCCATGCAAGGACTCGAAGCCACGCTCGAAACGCTGCTGAAAACGGCGCAACGCCTGGAATCGCCCTGCTCCGCCTTGGTCACCATGCTTCTCATGCTTGAGCAAGTACATCGCCAGCGTGGGAATCAGCGCGCGGGAGAAGAAATACGAAGCCAGCATGGCGAACACCACCGCTTCGGCCAGCGGCACGAACAGGTAGCGCGCCACACCCGACAGCAGGAACATCGGCAGGAACACGATGCAGATGGAAAGCGTCGAAACCAGCGTCGGCAAAGCGATCTGCGCAGAGGCGTCGATGATCGCCTGCATCAGGGCCTTGCCCGATTCGCGGTGATGGCTGATCGCCTCGATCGCCACCGTGGCGTCGTCCACCAGAATGCCCACCGCCAGCGCCAGGCCACCCAGCGTCATGATGTTGATGGTCTGCCCCAGCGCCGACAGCACGATCAGTGACGTGATCACGGACAGCGGAATGGTGATGGCAATGATCAGCGTGGCGCGCCAGCTGCCCAGGAACAGCAGGATCATCATCGCGGTGAGTCCCGCGGCGATCACGCCTTCGCGTACGACACCCGCCACGGCGGAACTGACGAAGACCGATTGATCGGAAACCGGTTTGATCTCCAGTGCCTTCGGCAAACCGGCGGCGATTTTCGGCAGCAGGTTCTTTACGTTCTGGATGATGTCCAGCGTCGACGCATCGCCGCTCTTTTCAATCTGCAACAACGCCGAGCGCGTGCCGTTCACGCGCACGATATTGGTTTGCGGTGCAAAGCCATCGCGCACCGTCGCCACGTCGCGCAGGTAAATCACGCCGCCCGGCGTGGCCTTGACCGGCATATCGTTGAGTTCGGCCACGGAGGCCGGACTGCCATTCATGTTGACGTTGTATTCCCGCGCGCCGATCTTCGCCGTACCGCCGGGAAGAATCAGGTTTTGCGCGTTGACGGCATTGACGACATCCAGCGGCGACAAACCGCGCGCCTGCATCGCTTGCGAGTTGATGTCGACCATGATCTGCCGCACCTTGCCGCCAAACGGCAACGGCACCGCCGCGCCCTGCACCGTGGCGAGCTGCGTGCGAATGAAGTTGTTGCCCAGGTCGTACAGCTGCTGCTCCGACAGCGTTTTGCTGGACAACGCGAGTTGCAGGATCGGTACCGTGGAGGCGTTGTAGGAGATCACCAACGGCGGCAACGTGCCGGACGGCATGACGCGAAGGATCGACTGCGCGCTGGACACTGCCTCCGCGATGGCGCGGTTGATATCCGCACCCTGGTGGAAATACACCTTGATCACCGCCGTGCCGTTGACGGTCTGCGATTCGACGTGCTCGATGTTGTCGACGTCGGAAGTGAGCGCACGCTCGAACGGCGTGGTGATCCGGTTGGCCATGTCATCGGCGGAGAAGCCGTTGTAGGTCCAGACGATGCTCAATACCGGAATATTGATGTTGGGGAAGATATCGGTCGGCGTACGCAGGATCATCAGCGGACCGATGATGAAGAGCAGCAAAGCCAGCACGATGAAGGTGTACGGTCGGCGCAGCGCCAGATGAACGATCCACATCTCGAACCCCTTGCCCGCCCGACGGGCCTTTGAACGGAGGATGGTTCAGAGGCTAGGCTCCGGGCGCTTGCCGGGTACTGACAGGGACCTGACGGTTTTGTAATCGCGGTTGGGTGCATACCCGAATGACGCTTACTTAAGCGCATATCTCAATCATCGCGAAAATTGCTCCCTCCCCTGCTTGCAGGGGAGGGTTGGGGTGGGGTGCGAGCGAAGCGAGCGGCGGCGGGCAGACGTCGCTGCAAGACATATCCTGGCGTCATTCGGCTACGCGCTAAAGCACAAGCAACCCCACCCCAGCCCTCCCCTGCTACCGCAGGGGAGGGAGCGCATTGTCACAAGCGTTGAGATGCGCGCCTATGTAGTGCCATTCGGTACAAACCCCAACCTACGATCTGACGATTTTGTAATCGCGACATACAACGCATACGACTATGATCTGCCTAACCCAAAGGCGAGAACCCCTATGCGCCTGCTTGTTGTCGAAGACGAAAAGAAAGCCGGCGAGTACCTGAAGAAGGGGCTCGAGGAATCCGGCTTTACCGTCGATATCGCCACCAATGGCATCGACGGCCTGCATAACGCGCTGGAAGAAGACTATGCGCTGATCGTGCTCGACATCATGCTCCCGGGCATGGATGGCTGGGAGGTGCTCAAGCGTTTGCGCGCCAAACGCGACACACCCGTGCTGTTCCTCACCGCGATGGATGAGTTGGAAGAGCGCGTTCGCGGCCTGGAACTGGGTGCCGATGATTACCTGGTAAAGCCGTTCGCCTTCGTGGAACTGCTGGCCCGCATCCGCACCCTGCTCCGCCGCGGCCCGCCCAGGGACGTGGAGCACGTGCATATCGGCGACCTGGAAATCGATGCCATTCGCCGACGCGTACGTCGCGCCGGTCAACGCATCGATCTCACCCCGCGCGAATTCTCGCTGCTGCAATTGCTCGCGCGGCGGCGCGGCGAAGTACTGAGCCGCACGCAGATTGCATCCTATGTGTGGGACATGAATTTCGACAGCGACACCAATGTGGTGGAAGTGGCGATTCGACGCTTGCGCTCGAAGGTTGACGATGGTTTCGACATCAAGCTGATCCATACCGTGCGCGGCATGGGCTACGTGCTCGATCTCGAACACGAGGACGAGTAATGCGCCTTTCACTTACCGCGCGGCTCACCATCACCTTCGTGGTGATCACGGTGGCCTGCTTCAGCGTGGTAGGCCTGCTGCTGTTCAAGGAAGTATCCCGGCGCATCTATATCCATGACCAGACCAACATCATGCTGGATGCACGGCATCTGCGCAGGCTGGCTGAGGAACTGCAATCGCCGGACGATCTCCTCGCGCACAAGGATCGGCTGATCGCGCTGGTGCTTGGCGACAATGCAAACGGCTTGCGCGTGCTCGGCAGGAATGGCCAGGTGCTGATCGATCACGTACCGATGGGCTACATGCTGTCCACTCAGCCGGTCGTTCCGGCGGACCAGCGCATCGTTCCTGACAGCATCCAGTCATGGAAGGACAACAACGGCAACGAGATACGCGGCGTCGCCACGGCCGCCACACTGAAAGACGGCGAATCGGTGACCATCGCCATGGCACGCTCGCTTGCAGACCGTACGGCCTTGTTGAACAAATATCGCAGCGATGTATTGCTTTCCCTGTTGACAGGTTTGCTGGTCGCCGTATTGCTCAGTTTCCTGCTGGTGCGCCGCGCGTTGCGTCCACTCAGAGCCATGGCCGAAAGTGCCTCCGCCATTACCGCCCAGCGCTTGAGCACGCGCATGCCGCTGCAGCATGCCCCCACCGAACTGCTCGCACTGGCTGCGTCATTGAACGACATGCTCGCCAGACTGGAACAAGGCTTTGCACGCGTATGGCAGTTCACAGTGGACCTGGCGCACGACCTGCGCACCCCCATCGGCAATCTGCGCGGCGCCAACGAAGTAGCCCTGAATCGCCATCGCTCCCTGGCTGAGTACGAGGCATTGCTCGGCTCCAATATCGAAGAATGCGACCGCGTCAGCCGCACCATCGAAAGCGTGCTGTTTCTGGCGCGCGCGGAAAGCCCGCAATTTGCCATGCAACGCGTGGAACTGGATACGGCGCTGGAACTGCAGCGTATTGCCGACTACTTCGAGGGACTTTCTGCCGACGCAGGCGTTGCCATCGAGGTGGAGGCATCGGCTACGGTGCGCGCCGACCGCGACCTGTTTCGTCGCGCGGTGAACAATCTGCTGTCCAATGCACTGCGCTATACACCCTCCGGTGAAACGATTCACTTGCGTGCGGTGAATACGGGGAAAGGCGTGGAAGTCAGTGTGGAAAATCCCGGCCGCCCGATCGATCCGGAGCATTTGGATAAATTATTCGATCGTTTCTATCGTGTGGATCGGTCGCGCAGTGATTCGGCGACGTCTACGGGGTTGGGGTTGTCGATTGTGAAGAGCATTATGGAGTTGCATGGGGGCGCGGTGTCGGTGCAGAGTTCGGGGAGCCTTACGCGTTTCACGCTGCATTTTCCGCAGACATGACGTAGGTTGGGTTAGCGCAGCGTAACCCAACAATGCCGCATGGATACGTTGGGTTACGCTGCGCTAACCCAACCTACGTGACGACCGCTCCGCACAACGTAATTGAACGACCACCCGAGACACCCACCATGGCCAGCAAAACCAAAATCCCAGGCGTAAGCAAATATGACGGCCCTGCCGGCGGCTGGGGCGCGCTGCGTGCGGTCGCCCAGGCGATCGGTGGCCAGATGGCAATCGGCCGGGAAACCTCCGCGCTGCGCCGTGTGAACCAGCCGGCAGGCTTCGATTGCCCCGGCTGCGCCTGGCCCGACCCGAAACACACCAGCTCCTTCGAGTTCTGTGAAAACGGCGCCAAGGCCGTGTCGTGGGAAGCGACAGCGAAACGCGTACGGCCGGAATTCTTCGCGGCGAATACGGTGACCTCACTATGGGATCTCAGCGATTACGCGCTGGAAAGCCTGGGCCGCATTACCCACCCCATGGCGTATGACGCAAAGACAGATACCTACGTCGCCATCGAATGGAACGAAGCGATGGCGCGCATCGGCGAGGCGTTACGCGCATTGCCCGATCCACGCATGGCGGAGTTCTACACCTCCGGTCGCGCGTCCAACGAAGCCGCGTTTCTGTATCAGATCTTCGTGCGCGAATACGGTTCGAACAATTTCCCCGATTGCTCGAACATGTGCCACGAAGCCACCAGCGTCGGCCTGCCCCAATCCATCGGCGTGGGCAAAGGCACCGTCACGCTGGAGGATTTCGATCATTGCGATGCGCTGTTCTGCATCGGCCACAACCCCGGCACCAATCATCCGCGCATGCTTTCCACCTTGCGCGAGGTCGCCAAGCGCGGCGTGCCGATCATTGCGGTCAATCCCCTGCCCGAGCGTGGGCTGGAACGCTTCACCTCGCCGCAGGACCCAGTGGAAATGGTGGCGGGCATGGCCACGCCGATCGCCACCACTTATTACCAGATCAAGTCAGGCGGCGATCTGGCCATGCTGAAAGGCATGATGAAGTGGCTGTTCGATGAAGACCGCAACGGCGCAGCCGGCGTCATCGACCACGACTTCATCCGCGAGCACACCACGGGTATCGATGCATTGCTGGCCGATATCGATGCCACCTCGTGGGACGTGATTGTTGCCACGTCGGGGCTGACGCGCGAGGAGATCGAAGCCATTGCCAAGATCTACAGCCAGGCGAAGAACGTCATCGTCTGCTACGGCATGGGCATCACCCAGCATGCGCATGGCACCGAGAACGTGCAGCAGATTGCCAACCTGCTGCTGTTACGCGGAAACATCGGCCGCCAGGGTGCCGGCATCTGCCCGCTGCGTGGCCATTCCAACGTACAGGGCAATCGCACGGTCGGCATTACCGAAAAACCCAACGATGCATTGATCGCCGGTATCGAGCGCGCGTTCGGCTTCACCGCACCGAAGGAACATGGGCACGATGCCGTGCGCGCGATCCAGGCGATTCGGGACGGCCACTCGAAAGTGCTGATCAGCCTCGGCGGCAATCTCGCCGTGGCGATGTCCGATCCGGAAGCCACCTTCGCAGCCATGCGCAATCTCGACTTGACGGTGCACATCACCACCAAGCTCAACCGCTCGCAGCTGATCATCGGCAAGCAATCCATCATCCTGCCGTGCCTGGGCCGTACGGAGCTGGACGTGCAGGCCGAAGGAGTGCAATCCATCACCGTGGAAGATTCCATGTCCATGGTGCACGCCTCGGCCGGCGAACTGGAGCCCGCTTCCGAGCACCTGCGCTCGGAGCCGTGGATCGTCGCCCACATCGCCAAGGCCACACTGCCCAATACACACGTCGAATGGGATGCACTGGTCGCCAACTACGACCGCATTCGCGAGAAGATCGCGATCGTGTATCCGGATTTCTTCGATTTCAACCAACGTATTCGCCAGCCTGGCGGCTTCCGTCTTTACATCGCGGCCTCCGAAAGAAAGTGGGCAACACCGGAAGGCAAGGCGCGTTTCCTGCTGGCACGCGGTTTGGACGAAGACCCCGCGCTGCCCTCCAAGCATTTGAAGCTCACCACCATCCGCTCGCACGATCAGTACAACACCACCATCTACAGCTTGAACGATCGTTATCGCGGCATCACCGGGCGACGCGACGTGGTGTTCGTCAATGCCGATGACCTGAAAGCCAGCGGACTCAAACACGGCGACCGCATCGACGTGGAAGTGGTCGGCCCGTATGCCGCAGACACCAATGGCAACGCGCGCGCCGTGCGCGGCTTTGTTGCCGTGACCTACCCGATCGCAGCGGGCACGGTGGCGATCTATTACCCCGAAGGCAACTGCCTGGTCGGCCTCGACAGTTTCGATCCCGAATCGGGAACACCGACGTACAAATCGGTTCCGGTGTCGCTGCGCCGGTCGCGTGTCAAGGCGCTGCCTGTGGATGCATAAAGATGCCGCCCTTGCCACGGCCTACGACGCGATCAACACCGAGTGGCACATAACTTAAGCTTCGTCGCCCCGGCGAAAGCCGGGGCCTAGCGCCTTGACTGAAGAGCAAAGTCGCTGGGTCCCGGCTTTCGCCGGGACGACGGCTTGAGGTTTTTTTGCGGTTCCCAAGGGAAAGAGAACTTAAGTAAGTGCCATTCGGATCAACGACCTTCGCTACCCGCCTTACCCACAAGCATCTCGAACTGCTCGGCAGTCTGCTCATCGGTGAAGTTGCAGTGCCCATCACCAACCGGTGGCAGGACCGTCAGCAACTTGCCGTGACCCGCCGCACGTACCTGGTCAGGATAGATGGCATGAAATCGCTCGGGTACCGTGGGATCGAACGCGTTCCATTGCATCACCAGCGGCACATCGATGTTGCCGGTCAACGTGACGTTGCGTTGGACATAGGCCATCGCAGCGGGCGAGCCTGCATAGCGATGCACCTTGCGGTTGAAGACAGCATCATCGCCGAAACCGCGATACACGGTGTTGCGGTTGTCGACCGGCATGCCGCCTGCGCGCTGCTCCAACTCACGCAGCGCCATGTAATAGAGCGACAGCGGTAGCGTTTCTGGCTTTTCCTGAAGGCGCTTTGCCAGTATGGCGGCTTCTTTCGGATGCGATTGCAATGCCTTGGCGAAGACATCCGGGGGGATGAACGGTGGCGAGTTGGGAGCAGCCAGATCCGGCAACACACCGGGAATCAATGCATCGAAGGCCAGCAACGGCGTCACGACGGCGCGCGCTATGAATTCGGGTGTCGAGACCGTCACGCCGCAGGTGACCATGGCGCCCGTGTAGGCATGCCGATAGCGCTCGATGCTTGCCACCACCTCCAGGCCGCCCAGCGAAAAGCCGTAAATATAGGTGTGGGCAGGACGAGCGAAGGTATGAATGAAATAGTGGCGAAGACGTTCGTTGTCGACGATGGCGTCGCCGACGGCCCAGCCTTGCGACCTGTATTGGCTCTGGGCAACGGCATAGCCCAGCTTGAAAAAGACAGGCGTGGAGTCGGCTGCCCGCATCGGCGTCGCTATCGGTGCACCCACGGGCTGGTAGCCATGCATCAGCATGACCAGGTCGCCGTTCCAGTTGGCGGGGATGTCGATGCGATAGAGGGCGCCCTGTAATGTTCCGGTATGAGTGCCAGGCTTCAGATCCGCAGCGATCGCAGGCAGAGAGCCGATGCCGATCCAGGCCACCAACACCAGCAAAGCATGGATCAGTCGAAAGATCGCGTAGCGTGGTACTGCAGGTTTCATGTCGTCACTCCTGGCTTTTGACAAAGCGGGCGTCATTCCGCTTAGACAGTTCTATTCGCACTCGCTAATGCGCTTGATGCGTCGTCGCATAGTCCTTATGCAGAAACTCTGAAACGCGAAAGCACACCGGCGGATTGACGTTGCTGAGCACGATGACGGTTTCTCCGGTGTGCGGGTAATTACGCACATCGGTGCAAACGCCACCGGCGCTGCCGCCATGTCCCCAGCGAAAGTCGCGCTCAAGATGGCCCGGGCCATAGTCGGTCGCAAAGAAGCCAAGGCCGAAGGCCATGCGGTAGATCTGGGTTGCCTGTGCGAATAGCGCTGGCGAAATGAGCTTGCCGGATTGCAAAGCTTGAACGAATCGATACATGTCGCCAGCGGTGGATGCCTCGCCGCCAGCTGGAAAACCGGGCAAGGTTTCGCAATTGAACACCAGCTTGCCATCGTCGGTGGTGTAGCCCCGGGCGAGATCCGGGTCCGTCGATGCGCAGTCGATAAATCCGGTGTGCGCCATGCCGGCTGGTTCGAAGATATGGCGGCGCAGGTAACTCTGGAAATCCTCGCCAGAGACGACTTCAACCATGCGGCCTAAAACGACGAACCCGAAATTGCTGTAGACCTGGTTTGTACCCGGTGGGAAGGCGGGTGGCTGACTGCTTTCCAGCGCGACCATGTCGGCGACACTGTGCACGCGTGCGCGATTGGCCGCATTCTCATTGCCCAACAGCCCGTCATCGCCCGCGCCACTGGTATGCGAAAGTAACTCGCGGACGGTGACCGTGTCGGCAAAGCTGCGGTTCGGATAATCCTTCAACACGTCGCCGACGTGTGTATCCAGCGACAGCCATCCCGCCGCAATCTGCTGCCACACCGCGACGCTGGTGAACATCTTGCCGGCCGATGCAAGGTTGAAGCGCGTATCCAGCTTGATCGGATCATTGCCCTTGGCATCGCGCTTTCCGTAGGCCTTCTCGAACAATACGTGTCCATTCCTGGCGACTAGCACGACACCCGAGAACTTATTTTCCCTGGTCAACCCCGAGGTAAAGCTATCGAGCCTTGCGAATACAGGGTCATTCGAATTCATCGGTCCGTTGTCGGACTGGGCAAGGCTGGACTCCGGATCGGCTGCGACCGAAGGCCGAGAGCTGATGCCGATACAAGCTGCCAACACAAACCCGATAGGGATCAGTCGAAAGGTCGCGTAGCGTGGTGCTATACGTGTCATGTCATCACTCCTGCGAAGAAAAAACGGGCACGAGAACCTTGTTGCGGCCATCACTAATGGCCACAGCGAGATCGGATGAGGCAAGTTGTCGGTCAGGTCTACGGTACGAAGACCATGGGGGAAAACCGGCAGTAAAACGGCTTCAGTAGTATGGGAAGGCGCTCACCAGATTCGAGTACCCGTGTATTGGAAAGCGCTCGCCAGGATTCCATCCTCGACTACCAGCAACACCGTTTCCGTTCCGTGTTGGCGCTTGACGAGGTAACTGTCTGAGCCGAACTTGGTGACCCCTGTGAACGTATAGGATTCGACCGGTCCGAGCTCGGCGAGAAACTTCTCTCTTGACGCCTTGTTGTGAGTGCGTACCCAGGCCAGACCATCACTCATGCCTGCGCCGCTGTCGGGATCACTGAGGAACAATCGCAACGCTTTCTCGCTGCCAGGAAACGGTTGCTGCGCCTTGATGCGTGCGACAAGTGCATCGCTGATCCGGTCGGCGGCGACTTTGTCGATGCGCGGCTGGTCGAAGATAACGCGCCCGTTCTGGTTGGCAACCACTCGCACGGCATGCCCATCGGCGTCCGTGATGAAGCGCACCGTGGCGTCCATGCTCTTATCCCCGGGGAACCGCATCACGCCAAGAGGGTTCGTGCCCTCCACGGCGAACCGATTCTCGCCGAGAGGAGCGATACGGAACGGCTTCGGCACGCCGATCTCCCCACTGACGCTGACGGCGAGACCGTTGCCGGCACGCGTCACGGTAATAAGCGAGATGGGGCTGAGCTGGTAATAGCCTGTGTAGTGATCAAGGGTGTCGCCACTCGGGATCATCGGAGTATGGCTGTCGCGGTGACCGATATCGGGCGGCGTTACCTGGGTCGCGAAGGCCGCCATCCCCAATGCAACGGATGCCAGCGCCGCGACCGACACACCTGCCCACTTCTTGGGCTTGCGCAGCATGTGCCTGATCCGCAGTTCCAGGAACGATGCGGAATCGGACATCGCCGGCACCACACCGATGCGGCTCGACTGGTGCTGCCCCACGTGGATCAGCGTTTCGCAATACACATCGACATCATGCCCGCCGCGCAGGACACGGGCATCGCAGTCCACCTCGATCGCGCGACGCAAGCGGCGGAACTGCCACCACAGCAACGGGTTCCAGGGCATCATCGTCAACAGGATCAGGGTGAGCGCGACGAGCTGTGGGTCGCGTGCATGCAGATGCGAACGCTCATGGGCGATCGTGCATTGTTGCTGCGCCTCGCTTGCCTGCAGCAGCCACGCAGGCACGACGATGCGCGAACGTAGCAGGCCGATGACGGCCGGCCCCGCATCGGGCGCGACCATGACATGCTCGCCACACAGGCGCCCTTCGCGCCAGCCGCGCTTGCGCCGATGCAATAGCGCGGAGCCCAAAATGAGCGTGAGCAGCATCAGCGCCGAGGCAGCCATCCAGCCACCGCGTGTCAGCGTATCGATGTCGACGGACGTCTCATACGATGGCGTATCGTCAAGATCAAGCAGCATCGGCGGCATCGGTATCGATGTCGTGTCGCGCAAGACGATCGACGTCGACGCCGTGCTAGACGTAAAGGTGTCGGGAAGCCGTATCGACACGGTGGCAATCACCGTCGGCAGCACCAGCGAACCGGCCAGCGTTGCCATCCACACCCACCGCGTCGCGGCCCCGCGAACCTTCGCGGCGCGCTCGGCCGCAAGCGCCGCTGCACTCAACGTAAGCGCGACCAGCACGGCATACATCATCCAGGCCATCATCACGGCTTGCCCTTGTCGGCGCGTTCGGCCAGCAATTGACGCATGCGGCGTATCTGCTCGGCACTGAGCTTCTGCTCCGAAACAAGGTGAGAAAAGAGCAGCTCCGCCGAGCCCTTGAACAGCTTGTCGGTCAGATGCTGCACCGCGTTCTTGCGCGCCGCCTGCTGCTTGATGCTGGCGAAGTAGCGATGGCCTCGCCCCTCTTCCTCATGCCCGACATAACCTTTGCCTTCGAGCGTGCGCAGCACGGTGAGCACCGTCGTATAGGCGAGCTCGTCGCTCAATCGCTCGCGGACTTCGGCGACCAGCGAGGGGCCGTGATCCCATAGCGCCTGCATGACATCCGCTTCGCGATCGGTGAGCGAAATCTTCATGGCGTCTGCTGGCCCCGTGTTAACTATGGGTGTAGTTGATACCCGGGACCTCCCGGCTTGTCAACTATGGGAGTAGTTGATGGATCGCCTGCTGCAGGCCGGATCGGCGCTGGTACTGGGTGCTACGTGCAAGACCCCTGACGCTTGCATAGACTTGGGCGAAGCATTTCCGAGACGCCCCATGACCACTGATCCCCGTGCCCTGCCCCCAGTCCAGGCTTTGCTGAGCGAAGCGGCGCGTGCTTTCGAGCAAGGCAACCTGATGCAGGCCGGGCAACTTGCCCTGCAAGCCACGCAGATCGACCCCCATAACGCCGAGGCTCACTACTTCACCGGGTTGGCCTGCCTAGAAACCGGGCAGTTGAATCGTGCGCTTGAGCATTTGAATCGCGCCGTGTCGCTCAACACCCGAAGCGCCGAGTACACCACGCACTTCGCCCGGGCGCTGGCGCTGGCGCAGCGCCATGGCGAGGCCTTGCAGATCGCCAATATCGCCTACGCACTGACGCCGAATCATCCACTGACGCTGGATGCGCTGGGTGGCGTCTATATGCAATGCAATGCGCACGAGCGTGCCAATGTGTTGTTCCGGCGGGCCGTTGCACTGATGCCGGACCATGCCATGTGCCGTTTCAACGCGGCGGTGACCTATACCTTCACCGGCGATCTCACTGCCGCGGAGGCCGAGTTCAACGCCTGTCTCGAACGGTTGCCGACGCATTGGCCTGCTTATGGATTGCGTTCCCGCCTGCGGCGGCAGACGGCGGACAACCATCACGTCGATGCCTTGCAAGCGCTGCTCGCCGATCACGCGAACGACGTCGATGCGCAAATCCATCTACACGGAGCATTGGGTAAGGAATACGAAGATCTTGGTGACTATGCCAAGGCTTTTGAACATTTGAGCCTGGGCAAAGCAGCAGCGCGACAACGTGTGGCTTATCAGCCCGAGCAGGACCGTGCCATGGTCGATGCTCTGATCAAGGCATTTCCCACCGTTGTGACGACCGACAACGGTTACGGCAGCGACGAACCCATCTTCATCGTAGGCATGCCACGCTCGGGCACCACGCTGGTGGAGCGCATTCTGTCCAGCCATCCAGAAGTCTATGCGGCCGGCGAACTGATGAATTTCGGCGTGCAGCTGCAACGCCTGGCTCCCGCTGACGTTCCCGCACGGTTGGATCCGACACTGATCGCACAATCGCATCGATACGACTGGGAGCGCCTGGGGCTGCGCTATGTGGATAGCACGCGACCGCAAACCGCCACCAAGCCGCGCTTTATCGACAAGCTACCGCACAATTTCCTGTATCTGGGATTGATCGCGAAAGCCTTGCCGAAAGCGAAAATCATCTGCCTGCGCCGCCATCCGCTGGATACCTGCCTGAGCAATTTCCGCGAAACCTTTGCGGAAAACTCCGCCTTCCACGGCTACAGCTTCGACTTGCTCGACATCGGCCGCTTCTACATCCAGTTCGATCGCATGATGACGCATTGGAACACCGTGCTGCCGGGACGCATCTTACAAGTGGACTACGAAACGCTGGTGGCCGAACAGGAAGCCACCACGCGACGCCTGCTCGAGCACTGCGAACTGCCGTGGAACGATGCCTGCCTCAACTTCCAGCAAAACAACGCAGCCGTGGCGACGGCAAGCACGGCGCAGGTGCGTGAGCCGATGCATCGGCGGGCGGTGGGACGGTGGGAGAAGTATCGGCCATGGTTGGGGCCTTTGGAGCAGTTGCTCGACCAAGCGGGTTGCGCGTCATTTCGCTAGAAAAGCCGAGGTTCGCAGCAATGGTGTTTCAGAGCGATGCGTCATTCCGGCCTTCGCCCACTGCTGTCCGGGGAAGTTTCGTAGCTCCTCGACGTCATTCCGGGGAAGTCCGGAATCCATGCTTCGTACTCGCCATGGATTCCGGCCTTCGCCGGAATGACGTCGAGGCAAGACTGGCTTTTTCTCAGAACGTAGGTTGGGGTGCAAACCCCAACACCGGGATCTATAGGCGCATGGCGGTGTTGGGGTTTGCACCCCAACCTACGGCTCACGCCTATGAATTGCCTCGCCCATGGCTTTCAACGCACCCTCGGTGCCTTCGCAAGTATCGTTGGCCAGCAGCACGAAACCTTCATGCTGCTTGGGATAAAGCACCACCTGGCTGGACATGCCGAAGCTACCGCCGCCATGCCAGATGACGGGCTGGCCGTGGTCGCTGCCAAGATTCCAGGCCATGGCTTCGCCATCGTTGGCATCACCGGTCAAGACTTGATGCGATAAGCGGACAACGGCATCGCCATCATCCAGTTGCCAGCGGACATATTTCGCCATGTCGCTGGTGGAGGCATACAACCCCCATGCAGCACCTGCATTGGGCAGATGGTACGGCGCGATGTTGCCATGGCGATCATAGCCGTTGACGAGACGCGCCTGCCCGCTGCCGTGCAGTGTGAAGCCGGTCGAGGACATACCCAGCGGCTGCGTGATGTATTCACGCAGCAACTCGTCGATCGGCTTGCCATAAACCTTTTCCAGGCCCAACCCGATCACCAGAAAACCTGCATTGGAATAGACGAACGTTTCACCGGGAACATTGCGCAACGCTGTGTTGTGCAAGGCCGCCAGAAACTGCTCGCGACCGAAACCCTTGTTCAGCGCGAACATGCGCGCGGTGAAATCAGGCGCGTCCTTGTGCGCAAAGATGGCATCCGTATCGGGAATGTCACGCGGCATGCCGGCGTGGTGGGTGACGAGTGTGCGCAAGGTGATCGGCTGGCCGTTCCAGGCAAGATTACTGTAATCGCCCGGCAGGTCTTTGCGAAAATCACCGTCCAGGCTCATGCGACCATCGACAACCGCTCGCGCCGCCAACGCCGCGGTAAACGTTTTGGTGACGGATGCCAGCTCGTAGATGCTCTGTGGCGTCGGCAGCTCGGCTTTGCTGCGCGAGGTGCTGCCGTAGTCGTAGAAGTAGGTGTGGCCTGCTTCCACCACCGCGATGGAAACGCCAACGTGGCAGCGATTGCGAAAGTAGTCGTTGGCGGCCTTGTCGACAGCGATATCCAGGGCCGAGCGATGCGGATTATCACTGGATGTTCCTGGCATCGCAGCGCCTATCGAACTGACGGCGCTCAAACAAAGCCATACCAGGATGCAACCCAATCGCCGTACATGCCGAGCAATCCGTCGTTGCATCCCTATTCCTTCAAAAAAATATGACTATGGCTGTCGATCAAGGCAGGCAGCGAATCAAGGTCAACGATGACTCATGCCAGCATGGCAGCCAGCGTCGACACGCAGATCGCAACACATGCGGCGAAGAAACTGTTGAGCATCAGGGTTTCGAGTTTCATGGCGGTTCTCCATTTCATGAGTGATTGAAGCTTTCGAGCTTGGTATTGCAAAGCCGATGCCAACTGCGCCAATGCCTCGAAACCCGCATAACGGCGCCATTTGCGAGAGGTGACGAGATTTATCCGAGCTGTCCGCGGACAGTTGTCCACGCTGTCCGGACGGCGCACGGACAACGCTGTTCTTTTCCGGTGCCAAGCATTACGCGCATACTGGAAGCGCTTCATCCGCCCGAAGCGATCAGGGGCCTCAACTCACCATGCCGGGCAACAGCCCTAAGCGAGGTTCTCATGAACGCCATCACACCCTGGCTAGCCTTGTCGTTCACGCTGTTATGTGCCACCGGAATTCGGGCGGCGGATACGAGTAGCTCAACCATCGTGCGCGATTACACCGATATCGTTGCACCTGCCGATCAGCAAGCGTATGAAACCGGCATTAAAAACTTTAATGAATGCCTGCATCAACACGGCTTCAAGTACACATGGAAAGCGTGGATACACGAGACGGGAAATACCTACGCTTATTCGTATGTCTCTGATCCGCTTTCATGGGAAAGCTTTGATGCGATGAACACGGCAGGCAAGGCCTGCGACCAGGCTCTCAGGACGGCCGTCAATCCGCATTTGAAAAGCGAGACCAGCGCGTTCTTCGAAATAAAGCCGGAATTAAGTCATATGCCTAAAGGCATGGCGCCGACGTCAGCCTTTATTGAAGTGAGATTTTTCAAACTCAAGCCCGGCCACGAAGCCGTGGAAGCTTTCAGAGATGCCGTCAAAAAAATTGCCGCGGCTGCCGAGAAGTCCAATTGGACTGTCAACTACATGTTCGGGGAAGTTCGGGAAGGTGGTGAGGACGCGCCCGATTTCATTCTGGTCATACCTGCCAAAAGTTGGGCGGATGTCGGCAAAGATCCCGACCCCTCCGTGTGGAAGATGGTCGAGAACGTCTACGGCAAGGACGATGCGCAAGCGATCCGTAAATCCGTCAACGACACTGTCCAGAATGAGTCGGAACACGTAGATAGTTACAGCGCCGAATTGACGTACACGGCTGCCCATTAATGATCAGCAACCTTTGACTTTAGCGGCCCGCCATGCGGGCCGTTTTTTTGGATATGACATAAACCATTATTTCCCTGAAACAGGGTGGATGAGGCTAGCAAGCGTTAACCGCTAATTGCGCAGCGAAAGCCCGTTTGTAGGCAGGCCGCGCTTCACCGCGGGCAACATAAGCAGCCAGGTTGGGAAATTCGTCGAGAATGCCCGATGGCCGCACCCTGAGCAGCACCGACACCATCATCAGGTCGCCCGCACTGAACGCGCCATCGAGCCAATCAGCATCGCCCAGACGAACAGAAAGTTGGCCGAGCCGATGGCGGATGCGATCCGCAACCAACGGCAGGCGCTCCTTGCTCCAAGGCTTGTCGCCCTCCACAAACCTGACGATGACGAGTTCAAGAATCGGCGGCTCCACCGAGTTGAGCGCGGCAAACATCCATGTGATCGCACGCGCCCGGGCGTTGGCATCGTCCGGCAGCAAACCCGCATGGTGCGAGGCGATATGGAAAATGATCGCGCCTGACTCGAACAGCACAAGATCGCCTTCCTCGTAGGTTGGAATCTGGCCGAAAGGATGAAGGCGCAGATGTTCGGGCTCCTTCATCGCCTGGTGTGGAACAAGACGGACCTCGTAGGGTTGGCCTGCTTCTTCAAGCGCCCAGCGAACACGCGTATCCCGCGCCAAGCCCTTGCCGCCATCGGGCGACCGTTCAAAGGCGGTAATGGTGATGGTCATGGCAAGGCTCCTCTCCGCGTCGGCGACTTATTGGCCATCAGGCATTTCAGCAAATGGCCGAATCTCGATCTCACTTGGTCCCGGCATGGGATTGGGGCAGCGCTTCACCCAAGCGACCGCCTCGGCCATGTCCTTGACCTCCCAGATCCAGAAACCGGCGACCAGCTCGCGGGTCTCGGCGAATGGCCCATCCGTCACCGTGCGGCCAGCTCCATCAAACGCGACACGCTTGGCTTGCGAGGTAGGCTTGAGGCCCTCGGCCACAACAAGAACGCCGGCATCGCGCAGTTCATCGTTGAATTGACCCATCGCCTTCAACATCCCGGCCATCCACTCCGGCGAGGCAGTTCCTGTTTCGCTTTCTTCCGTCGCCTTTACCAATACGAGCGCACGCATCGTTTGTCTCCTTGTTTGAGTCGGCCTTGTCGATCTGTCATCAGAGCGACGAACGGGGTTTTCGGAAATCGACACGGTCCTGTAAATTTTTTGATTGGGGAGGGGTGGGAATAACTGCTTGCAAGTCAGGAGTTGCGACGACGCGAAGGTCCACTGCTGCCCGGGGGAAATTCGCTGCGCTCTAGACAGGCATCTGCCACTCAACCGAAGCCTCTATGTTTGCCAGCCCATTCAACGCTAGCGATTCGTCGCCCCGGCGAACGCCGGGGCCCAGTGTCTTTGACGATCTGCAAGTCGCTGGGTCCCGGCTTTCGCCGGGACGACGAACATTCAAGTAGTCGGCAAGCCAGGCAAAATTTCCCCGGACAGCAGTGTGCTTTCGCGGGAACGACGACTCGCTTCAAACTGGCCTTCGTGCCCGATTTTCAGTGTGTCCACTTCGCGTTGCGAAAACGGACATCGAAGGGATATCGCCTTTTACCCCTCGTCCCGCACATCCTCGTCATCCCATTCGTAAAAGGGCGGCTCATAGATAAGAGGATCAACCTTGTAAGGGCCACCAAGACCCTCCGGTTTGAGCTCGGGAAATCGCGCCCAAATGAGCTCCCCCAGATCGAAGACAGCATTCATGGCCTTGCCGACAGGCCGGCGATACTGATGCCAATGCGCTTCATCGTCTTTGTCTCTCACAAAGGCAGCGGATTGATTCAACAAGCCTGCGATTTGCAAGAACAAAACATTCAGCCGATCCGCGTCGTCTCTGTTCATGAAATTTCCTTTGCGCGTTGCTGCGGCCGGATGTTGCCGCAAGGCATATATCCTGGAGACATTTGATTACACGCTAAAGCACAGGCAACCCCACCCCAGCCCTCCCCTACTGTCGCAGGGGAGGGAGCGCATCACGGTAAACGTTGGTATGCGCGCTTAAGTAAGTGCCATTCGAATCTGCGCCTATTTGGATTCAGCTTATGGCCCCGCAGTGGTCAAGCCATATTTGCTGGCACGTGCCTCGATGTCCGGATTGATCGCGCGTGCGGCAACTAGATCGGCATTACCCGCGGCCGTTTGACCGCTGCGGATTTTCGCCAAGCCGAGACCATAGCGCGACCAGGCAGAACGCGGGTTTTGCGCGACCGCCTGTTCATAGGCTTTGATCGCTTCGGGATAATGTCCCAACCGCAATTCCACCATGCCGAGACTGTCGAGATAGGCGGGAATTTCACCATCGCGCTTGATCGCCTTGTGGCAGTCCTTCAAGGCGTCGTCGAGCATCTGATTGCTCAAGCCACGCGCCCAGCAACGCTCGTTGAGTGCGGAACCGAGCAAGGCGTCATCACTGTGCAGATGAATCCAGTCATCCAGCAAGGGGAGTGCCGCAGCAGGTTGCTCGAGTTGGATATCCAGGCTGGCAATCGAACGCGCCTGCCTTGATCCGGCAGGGGCCAGCGCGCTTGCCGCTTTCACGTCAGCGGCCGCACCGTCGGGGTCCTTGTGCCTGATGCGTAATTCGGCTCGCAGCAGCAAGACGTCAAGGTTCTTTGGATCCAGGCTCAGTGACTTGTCCAGATCGGCGAGTGCTGCATCGGGCTGCTTATCCCCTAGATTTGCTCTCGCACGGGCCGCGTAGTAATCGGCATGATCGGGTGCCATGCGGATGGCTTCGTCCAGATCGGCGACGGCTGCCTTGGGTTCACCGCGAGACAAGTGCGCTTCACCACGCAAGGCGTAATCGCTTGCAGTCTTGGGCGCACCGTCCGCGGCCGTGCCGGCATCGGTATTGTCGCCGTCGCCGGGCGCTGTGGCGAAGGCAAACACGCGTCCGCCGTTGTAGGTGAAATAAGCCTTCCCTTCGCTGTTGGCGATGAACATGTGATGGGCGAGGAGAAAATCCAGGCCGAGCAGCATGTCGGTTTCGTGGTCGCCCATGCTTCCATCAATGACCAGCACCTGGCTGTGATGGATGGTTTCCGTGCCGACCGAGAACGCATCGACCGGCACCGTCCACGTCTTGACCGACTTGCTGCCGATGCCGAAGCTGCGATGGTCGACTTTGACATCCGGCCCATTGAGATCGATCCCGGCTCGCTCTGCGGCGCTACGGGTTATCAACGTGGCAGGCGCCCCGGAATCGAGCATGGCACGCACATGCTTGCCATTGATCGTGACGCTGAGAAACGTGCGCCGATCGGTCTGGTTGTTGGACGGCTCGAGATCGGCGACGTTGTAGTTGCCATCCTTAGACCAATACGCCAACGACATATCCTTGCAGTGTTCCACTTTGAACAGGGTCAATTTGCCGTGCGCAAAATCGATTTCCAGATCGGCAAAATCGAGCAGGTTGGCCCCAAGCAAGCCATAGCCCATGTCGGTACCACCGACAATGAAATCAATTTTATGAAGCGTCGTATCGAGGACGCCGAATTCCTGGACGTCCGCGAACTCGGCATTCGCACCACCGCCAATACCGTAGACGCGAAAATCAAAGGGCAAAGCCCGCAACCTGAGACCCAGCGCCGCCGCGTTGGCCTTCGACATGATGTTGAAGAATGCACCCGTGTCGAGGGCGAGGCGTGTGTCGCTACCGTTGATCTTCACCACGGTGGTGGCTCGTCCACCAATCAGGTCCACCGGCAACGTGCCGTATTTCCCCACGTGGCAACTGTCAGCCCAAGCATGGCTTGCGAGCGAAACGCCGATAGCCAGGCAGCAAAAACGCCATAGCCTCATGACTGGCTACCTCCGTGTGTGATTTGGCTGCCGAATGCAAATCTAGCGGCGGGCGCCGCACACGCCACTGTCCTTAAAGCATATCCCTGCATGAGTCCCCCCGGATTGTTCCATGGTGTGAAATCGCAACCATCAAGGCCGTCATTCCCGCGAAAGCGCACTGCTATCCGGGAAAGTTTCGTAACACCTCACCGTCATTCCGGCGAAGGCCGGAATCCATGCTTCGTACTGGCGATGGATTCCGGCCTTCGCCGGAATGACGATCACGCGCACATCCCGACTTTTAAACCATCTCCCCAAACTTGGCCTTATACAAATCACCCAGCCAATCAATAAACACCCGCACGCGCCGCGATAGCTGCCGACGATACGGATAAAGCGCCGTAAGGGGCAAGTCCGGGCTGCGCCATTCGCCCAATACTTCCACCAGCCGCCCATCTTGCAACGCATCGTCGATGTGAAAGCGCGGCAACTGGATCAACCCACAACCGCGCAGTGCGCTAACGACGTAATTTTCTGCGTCGTTGACCGCAATCCATCCACCAAGACCAAATGCGCACAACTTGTCGTCAACGATCAGCTCAAGCGTGTTGTCGATGCCGGTGCTGCTGGAGAAGAACTTCACCGCCTGATGATCAGCCAGCTCGCCGGGATGTTGTGGCGTGCCGAAGAAGGCCAGGTATTCCGGGCTCGCGCAGATCACTTGCGGCATCTTCGCCAGTGGGCGGGCGACCAGGGTCGAGTCGCGCGGGACGCCGGCTCGAATAACGCAATCGACACCTTCGCGCAGCAAATCGACCAGGCGGTCGCCACTGCTGATCACCAGATCAATGTTGGGGTAGCGGCTGCGAAACTCGTCGATCCTGGGCAGCACGATATGCGTGGCATGCGTGGTGGCCATATCCACGCGCAGCGTGCCGCGCGGATTGGAGGCGATGTTTTTCAGCGACGATTCGGCATCTTCCAGATCGCTAAGAATAAGCACGCAACGCTCGTAGAACGCCTGCCCGTCCAACGTGGGGCGCACCTGGCGCGTAGTGCGTTCAAGCAGCCGAACCCCGAGCCGCGCTTCCAGCTGCTGGATGGCGTAGGTCGCCGTGGGGCGCGGCATATCCAGCATGTCGGCTGCCCGGGTAAAGCTCCCGGTTTCCACGATGCGGGTGAACAACTGGAGGGTTTCGAGTCGATCCATGCGCCTATTGTTAATTTATATTGAATTACGGTGTCATATTTAATGCATTTATCCATGTCAGGCAAATGATCAGACTCGCTCCCCAAGGGCACTCCCGCCCTTTCACCCAGGAGCGATCCATGAACTCGAACCTAGTCAAAAGCGCCATCGTGACCGGCGGCTCACGCGGTATCGGGCAGGCCATTGCCATGCGTTTGGCGGCCGATGGCTTTGCCGTCGCCGTGAATTACGCCGGCAATGCAGCCAAGGCACAGGAAACGGTCGCCGCCATCGAAGCCGGCGGCGGCAAAGCCATTGCCGTACAGGGCGACGTTGGCAATCCCCAGGATGTGGCGCGCCTGTTCGCCGCCACCAAGAAGGCCTTCGGCCGTATCGACGTCGTCGTCAACAGTGCCGGCGTCATGCCGATGGCAACTATCGCCGAGAACAATCTGGAAACCTTCGACAAGGTCATCGCCACCAATCTGCGCGGTGCGTTTGTCGTCATGGCCTTGGCGGCAGAGCAGTTGGAAAAGGACGGCCGCATCATCGCGTTGTCCAGCAGCGTGCTTGCCAAGTCCTTCCCTGCTTACGGTCCTTACATTGCCAGCAAGGCAGGCGTGGAAGGCCTGGTGCACGTGCTGGCGAATGAGCTGCGCGGACGCGACATCACCGTCAACGCCATCGCGCCGGGACCGGTCGCCACCGAGCTGTTCTTCAACGGCAAGAGCGATGAGCAAGTCACGCAGATCGCCAAGCTGGCGCCGCTGGAGCGCATCGGCACCCCCGAAGAAATCGCCGCCGCCGTGTCGTTTCTGGCCGGCCCCGATGGCCGCTGGGTGAATTCCCAGGTCATCCGTGTCAACGGCGGTTTCGCCTATTAATTCCGAATCGAGGACATCGTCATGAAACAGGTCATTCTCGTTACAGGCGCATCCAGCGGCTTCGGCGCGATGAGCGCGCGTGCGCTCGCCGATGCAGGTCATATCGTCTACGCCAGCATGCGCGATACCGCCGGGCGCAATGCTCCCCAGGTTGCGGCAGCACGCGACTACGCGGCACAGCACCACGTGCAACTGCACACCGCAGAGCTTGATGTTCAATTACAAGCTTCCGCCGACGCAGCCATCGCGCAGATCATCGCCGAGCAAGGGCGCATCGACGTAGTCATGCACAATGCCGGTCACATGGTGTTTGGGCCAGCGGAAGCCTTTACGCCGGAGCAGTACGCACAGCTTTACGACGTCAATGTGTTGGGCACGCAACGCGTCAACCGTGCGGTGCTGCCACACTTGCGTGAACGCGGCAAAGGGATGTTGTTGTGGGTGGGCAGTTCCAGCCATCGCGGCGGCACGCCACCGTACCTGGCACCGTATTTCGCCGCGAAGGCGGCCATGGACGCGTTAGCCGTGAGCTATGCAGGCGAGTTGGCGCGTTGGGGGATCGAAACAACCATCGTCGTTCCAGGCGCCTTCACCAAGGGCACCCATCACTTCCTGCACGCGGCATCGCCTGCCGACAAAGAACGCCACACCGCGTACGACAATGGCGCCAATCACGGGCTGGCCGATGAAATCCTGAAGAATCTGGCTGCGTGTGAACCAGCGGATGCCGATCCGCAAAGCGTCGCCAAAGCCATCGTCGACGTAGTCAACCTGCCCTTTGGCCGACGCCCCTTCCGCGTCCACGTCGATCCCGCCAGCGATGGTTGCGAAGTGGTCAACGCCGTGGCCGATCGCATTCGTGCGGAGTTTCTCCGCCGGATCCAACTCGGTGATCTGCTCTCGCCCCGTGGACAGCAGACCACCTGAGCGTACCGCCCACTACGTTCGCACATACCCATCACGAAGGAGAAATGTCATGCCATTAGCCAACTTCAAAATCCAGGTCGAGCGCATGGATGACGCCGCTTCTGCACCGCTTGTCTTCGAAGTTCAAAATCATGACGACATCTTCGCCATCGTGGAGCGCGTGCGGGCGGGCACGGCCTTTGCCGAGAACGATGCCATGGCACTCGCCGTCGGCCTGAAACTTTTCACCGGCGTGATGTTGAACCATCGCCACGATCCCCTCTTCGCCGATGTGCAGTCCGCGATGCGGATGTTTATCGGTAATCTGAAATCGCGTATTGCGGCGACGATGGAAAAAACGTAAGGGGACCGAAATCAGCGCTTGCTTATACCAACATGGCAGCCAGCGTGGACACGCAGATCGCAACACAGGCGGCGAAGAAGCTGTTGAGCATCAGGGTTTCGAATTTCATGGCGGTTCTCCGATCGATGATGAGTTGAGGCTTTCGAGCTAAGCGTTGCAAAGCCGATGCCAACCGCATCAATGCCTGGAAAACCGCATAACGTCGCCATTTGCGGGATATGGTGAAATGAAGCTTGATTGTCCGCGGACAGTTGTCCAGGTTGTCCGGACGGTGGACGGACAACGCTGTTTCCTTAGATCCCGGCGACACTCGTCAAATCATAGGGACAGCGTGTGATCGCGCTGCTCGATGCCTTTGCTCGTCATTCCGGCGAAAGCCGGAATCCAGTTTAAATACGTCGTGCGAAGCACTCATACCCTTTTATATCGTGTGCTTCGCACGCCATGTTTGTACTGGATTCCGGCTTCTCAATAACGATCATTCGACGAGCGCTTTAGCCAGCCACGCCTTTCTCGACTTACACGTCTCCATGGCGCGCTGGTAGCCTTCTTGTGCCCTGGTACGGGCCATATAGGACCGCTCCACCTCACCAAGCCTGACACCCCCACTTGTTTGCGCCAACTCCAAGGCATAAGTCACCGAAATGTCAGCGGCCGTGAACACCTCGCCGGCAAGATAAGGCGTACGTGCAAGCTGGCGGGTTACCAACGTCAGGCGACTCTCGAAAACGCTTAGCGCCTGGTCAGCGCTCCAGTTCTGCCGCTCGGACTCCGGCGCAAAATTGCGGGCACCGACGACGAAATAGATCGAGGCTGCGAGGCCTGCTTCACCAAGGTGGAGAAACTGCTGGTAAGCAGGGAAAGCAGGATCGTGCGGCGCCGGCGCGAGCGGCGTCGGGCCATAGCGAGCCATCAAGTACTCCATGATGGCAATGGACTCGACCATCGTGACGTCGCCGTCCTGAATCGCCGGAATGAAGCCGGCAGGATTGATGGCCAGGAATTCTGTGTCTTTCTCGACACCGGCCAGCAGGTCGACCGGCCTCAGCCGATACGCCAGCCTCATCTCCTCCAGCAGCCAGATAACCCGGAATCCCCTGCCTTCGCCAAAAACGGTAATCATATGTCGCAATCCTCATATCGCTGTGAATGGACGGAGTGAGCACTCTGCTCGGAGGCTCTCTAAGCGACGATCAAGATCCAAGGAATTCGACATCAACCGTCGTGGTAGACGCTGTCGTTTCGTCAACGCCGCAGCCCATCGCTTCCGCCTGCGCCGCGTAGGCATTTGCCAACACGTCAAAGTACTCGCCACTGACAGATGATGGGACGTGTTTTATGCGAAGGTGCGGCAGTCGGGCGTGCCCATCCAGCGAGATGACTACGACACGCCCGACATGAGAGAAGTAGCGCGGATCGCCTGGGTGACAGCCCAAACGATCCGCTGGCCACCACCAACTAACAGCGAGTTGACTATGGTTATCGATCATAATAAGGCACCGACACGTCTTCGTGTTCCCACCATGGTGCATTTCCCCTACTTCTCCGCCGCGCAGGCTGTGCGACGTCGAGCCGAAGTGGGCACTTGCCGAAGCGGAAGCAGCTGATTCCGACAAAGCGAGCAGGATTTTTCCTGAAGCCCTTCACGCCGCGCGCAATACGCGGCGTGACCTAAGCGTGTGGAGAACACAAATGGAAGATATGCACGGCGGCCGCTGCGGACCGCAACTCTATCTATTGTCCCGAGACGGCTACGAAACCCTCAAACGTCTTCAAGCCATGCTGGATTTGATGGCACACATCACCTACAACGAGGAACACACGGCGAACAGCGATACCATGATAACGATTGGCCGCGCGGAGCTTTACTTCATCTTTCAGGCCTTCAACATACAGCTGGATGATGTGCTTGACGGTCTAGGTAATGAGAATTGGCTTGGCGACTCAAGCTCTACATGCCAGTAGAAGCAGAAAAGGCCGTTCTAGCCTCGATGTCATTCCGGCGAAGGCCGGACGTAGCGCGCAGCGCGGAGAACGTCCGAAGGACGGCCCCGCAGGGGTGAGCGAAGCGAATCATCCAGTTGAAATACGTCGTGCGAAGCACTCAAGGCATTTATGTCGAGTGCTGCGCACGTCATTCTTGACTGGATTCCGGCGTTCGCCGGAATGACGACTCGGTACCGCTGCACTGAGCGGCAATCAAGTTAGCCAATGTCACGCGCTGAACACCGGCAGCGTCGAAATTTTCGGGGGCCAGCCATCGCTCGAATGCCATTCGGATGGCTGGCCAGTCGCGGTCGATCATCGCAAACCAGGCGGTGTCGCGTGAGCGGCCTTTGTACACCACCGCCTGTCTGAAGATGCCCTCGTATTGAAAACCATAACGCAGGGCGGCAGCGCGGGATGGTGCATTCAAGTGATCGCACTTCCATTCACACCGCCGGTAACCAAGGTCATCAAATACGTGGCGCAATAGCAAAAACATGGCTTCGGTAGCGGCAGACGTGCGTCGTATCAGTGGCGAGTAAGCCACATGGCCTATTTCGATGACGCCGTTGCCGCTATCGATTCGCATCAGGGCGAGCATGCCAGTCGGTTCGTGCGTGGCCAGATCGATAATCGTGTAGTGAAGGGGATCGCGGCTTGCAGCAGCCTTTATCAGGTGACTACGGAAACTTTCTGCATCGGCGAACGGCCCTGCACTCATATACGTCCAATCCCGCCCGTCGGGCGCCGTACTGTATGCGCGATACAGACCGTCCACGTGGCGATCGACGTCGACTGGTTCTATGCGGCAAAAGTGACCATTTAGCGGCGTATGGGGTGGCACAGGACGAGCAGTCCAGTGCGGCAGCGGCGCGCCGATGGGCTGCTGAAAGGCATTGACCAGCATTTCTTCTTGATTGACGCAGGTATTCACGATCCAACCTCTCTTGGAAAATGGCGTTCCGATTGGCCACGCGGCGAGATGTTCGCTTAGGCGACTCCGCTGTCCTGTTCTATTTCACGGTTAGTCCTTCGATCAACAACGCGGTAACTCGTTGCGATGCATGTTCGACGAACAACGCATCATCGGAGCCTGTAACGCGCCTTCCGCAGATCAATAGCGCCAAGCCATGCACCAAAGACCAGGCAGCCAATGCCAAGTCCCTGGGATCTCCGGCACGGAACTTACCCTTTTCCTGGCCCGACTTGATGATGTCGGTAAGCGTTGCATAGAGCGCGTCACTCGCTTCGACAAGCGCGGGATAGCACTGCCAATCCGAAATCGCCGGGCCGAACATCAACTGCAAAAGGTGCGGCTGCTCAACGCCGAAACGCACGTATGCGCCACCGGCAGCCTGCAGCTTCCGGGTGACCCCGCCTCGTGTGGCGGCGATGACCTGCCCCATCGTTGCGCTCAGTTCGCGAAAACCCGCTTCGGCAAGGTCTGCCATCACAGCTTCCTTGTCGGCGTAGTGCCGATAAGCCGCGGTGTGGCTGACGCCAGCCATCTGCGCGATTTCACGCAAGCTGACCGTGTCGACGCCACGCTCCGCCATCAAGGTGGCGGCGGCGGAGCGCAACGCGCTCTTCAGATCGCCGTGGTGATAGGCCGACCGTTTGCCGGGCCTGGAAGAACGGTTCACTTTCTCGCCTCGCCCAATGTTGACAGTGGAAACATGTCTTCATAGTATCACGATGTTTCCAGTGGTAACAACAAACCATCTCCCGTTGGATAAGGCCATGCTGACCGTCCACCATCTCAATCAGTCCCGCTCGCAACGTATTCTTTGGATGCTTGAAGAGCTGGGGGTCGAGTACGACATCGTGCGCTACCAGCGCGACCCCAAAACGCTGCTGGCACCGCCGGAACTACGCGCCATTCACCCGCTTGGCAAAGCCCCGGTGGTGACGGATGGATCTCATACCCTGGCAGAATCCGGCGCCATTCTTGAGTATCTGGTTGAGCGTTATGGCGAGGGCCGATTCGTTCCTGCGCAAGGTTCGCCTGAGTATTTGCGCTATCGCTATTGGATGCACTACGCCGAGGGATCGGCGATGCCACCGCTGTTGCTCAAACTGGTCGCCGGAAGAATCGCCAAGGCGCCTGCTCCCTTCTTCATGAAACCCATCACCCGGAAGATTGCTACGTCATTGCAGGCCGGCTTCGTCGATCCCCAGCTCAATCTCCACTTCGGCTACATCGCGGAAGAACTCAAGCACACGGGTTGGTTTGCCGGCAGCGAGTTCACCGCCGCCGACGTTCAAATGAGTTTTCCGATTGAATCCGGCGTGGTGCGCGCGGGTGCAGGCGTACATCCATCGATACGTTCATTTCTTGAGCGCATTCGCGCTCGCCCTGCCTACCAGCGTGCACTGGCTCGGGGTGGCGACCACACGCCATTGAGCTGAGTAACGCGTGGATTCGCTTCACCTGCTGATTTCTCAAACAAAACCTGGAGGTCGATTTATATGGCTATCAAAGCCTTTCGTTCTCATCATCGGCTGGCCATGATGATGAGTATCATGGCTGGCATGTTGTCGCTATCCGCATACGCTGCGAATGTGACCGTAACTGTGGATGGTTTACGCAATGCCAACGGCACGGTCCGGCTCAAACTGGATGGTTCGGAAGCAGGCTGGAACAACAAGGCACAAGCTGCCGCCACAGGCCATGTCAAAGCAGCAGTCAATGCCGTGAGCTATACCTTCAGCGATATTCCACCCGGCACTTATGGACTGCGCGTGTATCAGGATGAAGACGATAGCGGCAAGCTGCGAACCAATATGCTTGGCATTCCCAAAGAGGGCTACGGCTTCAGTAATAATCCATCCGTGATGGGTATGCCGTCGTTTCAGCAAGTGCAGTTTACGGTGACTAAGGAGGACATCTCTGTCGTTATCCATCTTAAACACGGTATATAGCGGCGAGCGACATCATCTAACAAAGTCATCGGGTTTCTTTTTCTCCGCTTTTTGAGTAGCGCCCTTTAGCTGTCTCTTCCGCTATGCTTCCACGTCGTTTTAGCCCTTGAAAGATAGGCATCCCATGACGAATAGGTTCTTTTCATATGCCCTCCTCGGCCTTCTTGCGGTGTCTGGCATGAGCGCTTCAGATGTCTCCCTGGCTGGTGATGCGGCCAACGTTATTTCCCCAGATAAGCTGCCCTTCGTCCAAGTTTCGCAAGGTGTACGACTGAAGGAGCTTACGGGGCGTGCAGCGCCCGTCGGTGCCAGGTCGACGCTCGGCAGCGTTGCGCTATTCGAACTGGACCCGGGTCATGCAAGCGCATGGAGCCATAACAAGCTCGGCGAGGAATCCTTTTTTATTCTGCAAGGGCATGGCGAAGTTTGGACAGGCAACACGGCGCATCCTGTTGGCCCGGGTGATTACATTCTCATTCCGCCTGCCGTTGTTCGTTCCATCAGAGCCAGCAAGGGCGAGATGCTGAAGTTCTATGCCATCACGACGCCGGCGTGGAGCAAGGATGATGATGTGCTGGTGCCGGCCCCTGAAGGTGCGCCCAAGTAATGATTGGAGCTGGAGCTGCTGTCATTCCCTTAGAAAAACCGACGTTCACGACTCTGCTATTTCAGAGCGAATCGTCATTCCGGCGAAGGCCGGAATCCATTTATATCCATGCGAGATACATGTCGATTCAGTGAAAGTTCTACGCAACGATCTGCATGGATTCCGGCCTTCGCCGGAATGACAAGCAAACCACGTCATTAACCCACACGCCGCACATGCCGCCGCGGCGCTGTCCCCATAACCCGCTTGAACGCCGTGCTGAACGCACTCTCAGAGGTATAACCCAGCGACAAGGCCACGGCAGAAACCGGCTCTCGCGCATTGCGCAGCCGATCATCCGCCAACAGCATCCGCCAGCGCGTCAGGTACTCCATCGGCGGCTGCCCTACTTTGCTTTTGAAGCGCAGCGCAAACGCAGTGCGAGACATGCCGGCAACCCGAGCCAGCTGTTCCACCGTCCAAGGCTGCGCTGGCTCCGCGTGCATGGCGGCAATGGCGGCGGCCAGTTGCCGATCCGCCAGTGCAAACAGCCAGCCCACGCCGGTGCCTGTCTCCTGCAAATGCGCGCGCAACGTGCGCACTAACAATATCTGCGCCAACTGTTGGGTAATGAGGAAGCCGCCAGGCTGAGGATCACGCGCTTCCTCGGACATGTGTTCGATGCAGATGCGCAACGCAGCCTTGGCCGGCTCATCGCGCACATGCAGTACCGGCGGCAGCATGCTCAGCAGAATGCTGGCGTCGCCCACCATGTCGCAGTAGCCACCAAGGCTGAGGAATTCGCCGCCGCCATTGAGCAGCACCGGCTCGCCCGGTTTCTTCTTCGCCATAAACATCGCCGGATCGATGGGCGTGATATCCAGTCGCGAGCCGATGCGGAAGGGGCGGCCACGCGGCAGGAGAAAGCAATCGCCAGCTTGCGCCACAAAGGGCTCCGCCGAGCCATCCATCTGCGCCAGGCAACTGCCCCGGACGATCGCCTGGAACTTGATGCCCTCGTGCGCCTGGAATGCGATGCACCAGTCGCCGGCAGCATCGATCCCGCCCGAGATGTAACTGCGCAGCTTGAGCAGCGCGAGCACGTCGGAAAGCGGATCCATGGAGGCTTGAACGATCATTTGAACGATCACGAAAGAACTATGGAGTTTTAAGCATAGATTGTCCCGATAGCCCTGCCTAGACTGCGCCACGACAGTCAACGCCGCATCCGCGCGGCAACGATCCCAGGAGATTGCGATGCTCGTCTTCGTCACCGGAGCCACCGGCTTTATCGGTTCGTCCACCATTCCCCACCTGCTCGCCCGCGGACATCGCGTGCTGGGCCTGACCCGCTCCGAGACCGGTGCGGCTGCGCTCAAGAAACTCGGTGTTACACCGCATCCTGGTTCGCTGCAGGATTTGGAGAGCTTGCGAAGCGGCGCGCGCCAAGCCGATGCGGTTTTGCATCTGGGTTTTGAACATGATTTTTCCCGCATCGCGGAAGTTTCCGCGCTCGACAAGAACACGATCGAGGCAATGTGCGGCGTGCTGGAAGGCTCGGGCCGCCCCTTCATCGTGGCGTCCGGCACCGCCCTGCTCGCTCCCGGCCGCGTGTGCACGGAAGACGATGACGCGCGTCCCGTTTCGGATTCGTTTCCACGCTCCTCCGAACAAACTGCCGCGAGCTTCATCACACGTGGCGTTACCGCTGGCGCAGTGCGCTTCGCCCCTTCCGTGCATGGACGTGAAAAGCAGGGATTGGTGAGCTACCTGATCCAGATCGCGCGCCAAACCGGTGTTTCTGCCTACGTCGGCGACGGCAGCAATGTGTGGCCCGCCGTGCAAGGCCAGGACGCAGGCGAGCTGTGCGCACTCGCCGTGGAAAAAGCCGAAGCCGGCGCGCGCTGGCACGCGGTGGCAGAAGAAGGCGTGCCTTTGCGCACCATTGCCGAAGCGATTGGCCGCGGCATGGGTATTCCAGTCGTAAGCAAGACACCAGAAGAAGCACTCGCTCATTTCAGCTGGCTGAGCCACTTCGTGGGCTTGAGCGTGCCTGCTTCCAGCAAGAAGACGAAGGAGAAGCTTGGATGGCAACCGCGTGGCATCGGCTTGATTCAAGAGCTGGATGAAATTTTTGCGGATGCCGGCGTAACACCGTGAGCGAAGCGCTGATGTCTCTTGCCGGCAAGCGCGTGGTAGTGATTGGCGGCACCGCCGGCATCGGCTTCGCAATCGCGATGCTGGCGCGGGAAATCGGTGCGGACGTAGTTGTCGCTTCCAGCCATCAAGCAAACATCGATGCCGCCATGGCGCGTCTGGATGGCGTAACCGGCAGCGCCATGGATCTGCGCGATGAGAGCAGCATTTCGCGCTTCTTCGATACGCTGGGAGCTTTCGATCATCTCGCCATTACCGCGGGCGACTGGGACATTCCGATATTTGCACCCACCCGTGACATCAACCTCACCGCGGCGCGCGACAGTTTTACGGTGCGTTTCTGGGGAGCATTGGCTGCCGTCCAACACGCTTGCCGCGTGATCGATCCGACCGGTTCGATCACGCTGACCAGCGGCATGCTTGCCTACCGCCCTATCAAAGGTGCGCCAATGGCCATCGCCATATCTGGGGCGATTGTGCATCTGGTTCACGGCCTGGCTGTCGATCTGGCGCCGCTACGCATCAACGTCGTATGCCCAGGGATCACACTGACCGAACAGGTAAAGCAAATGATGCCGCCGGAACGGCTGCAGGCTTCCGTTGCGCCGCTGCTTTTGCCACGAGGGGCAACGCCGGCAGAGGCTGCTACTGCGTATATCTATTTGATGCTCAATGGGTATGCCACGGGTCAGGTTCTTCCGGTGGATGGTGGTGGTTCTTTGGCGTAAATTTATTGACAAGCTTCTGCTTTATGAGCAGTTGCCAGTTGCTCTGTCTTCAGCCTCATCGCCGCGAAAGCCCGTCACTTCGACGGGCGTTTCCACCATCACTTAGCCAAGCTAAACGCCCAAGCCGTAATTTCGCTCTTTACTGCGTCCACATCCCCCTGCCCTCGGAACTGACGCTGGATCGTCAATCGGACGAGGCTTCCTTTACTAAGGACAATCGCGGCCCCTTCGCTAGTGTCGAAGGAGAAAGTATTTCCACCCTTAGATATCTTGCGCCGCCTGATTGACACAACCGTATACGCACTCGAATTTACGCGCTGCATGGAGACAAGCACAGGCTGATCCATCGACATACTTCCCGTTTGGGAAGCATTGGGCGACGTTTTACGCACCAACTCTTCTACGTAGCGCTCGTAGGCCGCTTTATTTTGGTTCCACAAGGGCTGAGCATTTTCCCACCGCCTCTCGGTCGTGACATAGAGCTTATCAACATCAGCTGTTGTCGAAGGACCGGAGTCTTCGTGAAACAGTGCAACGGCGAATGCAACTTCCAAGGGGTAGTTTGCGCCATTTACCTGCGTTTTCTCATCGGAAACGAAGCAACCGCTGAGAGTCCCAAACTGAGTGGCAACACGCCTCATGCTGTCCAATAACGGACTTTCAGGCGCGCAAACACTTAGGCCTTTTGGACCTGGCACGACGACATCAGCCGACCATGTCGTCAAAGGGAACAAGATAAGAAAAGACAGAAAACAAGCGGTTTTCCAAGGCTTCATGCTAGACGACCCCTATTCCTGATACCGCTCAAAAAAAAAGATACTTCTTTTTCTTTTATTCTTTTCTCGGACAAAGAATTATGACTCCTCATTTGTTTCGACTACCGCTCGCCTAAAGCATCGAAAGGATATAGCTGGCAGTTTAATTTAGCCATCCGAAAAATAGGAGGTAGCTCAACGCCACTTCCGTATTAATTACCTTGCTTCCGTTCCCTGAAGCTCATTCCAATGATCTTGTTTGACGCAATACGCCCATCAAGCAGCGCTTTGGCGGCGTCGTTGACGAAGATACGTGTAGCTACGGCAGCATCGCGAAAGATCGTTGGCTCAGCGGGAACGAGGTGCTCATGAAACACTGGCGCCTGGATGTAGCCAACCACCATCTCTGAGCGCTCACGGTCGACGCAGTCTAGGATGTTGGTGACGTTGTAGGCCGGTAAAACGCGCTAGGCGCAATAAGCCGAGGACGAAAGGATGATCCCATCGGCGCCGAATATCAGCATCCCCCATGGGAAAAGACGCCGGCTAAGTTTTTTTGTCTTCGTCCGGCTTTACGGTTTTCCGTACACTTTCCTGCAAATCTGCAACTACATTTTTCATCATGTCCGCGGTTTCATCCGTTCGCTTTTGGTACTCACTCAGATCAAAGCGCCTGTAGCCTAGTTCCTTGCGCGCATACTTCAACAGGGCGGGCATTTGCTTTGCAAGCATGGCTAAATACTCCGTTGCGGCGGTCGCCATTTTGTTAGTCAGCGTGTATGCGTCTGCTGCAAACGCTTTCTTTCTCTCGTGCCTCTTTTGTATCTCAGCGCTGTAGTATTCGCAGTGCTGATTGAGTCGTGCAAGGCGTGCCGCGTCCTCATTTCCTTCGATCGTCATTCGGCGAAGTTCATCAATAAAAACACCCCTTTCCCGCGCGAACATAGCGATGTCTTGGTCTGCGGTAAGTAAGTCGACGCGCAGTTTTTCGATAGGCGCGCGCATTTCCATCAACTTGATCATGGCCCGGCCGCTTGAAATTTTAAATTCACTTAGCAGTCGCGACATTTTCTGAGGCGCAATTAACTCGACCCTTGCGATTGCTGATGCGGTGTCTTGAAATTGCTTTTGTGTCTCCTTCATCGGAATGTCGACATCACACATTCTCCCAAGGCAGGCGGTTTGTGATTGCGCAGCGTCCACAAGATCAAGATAAAGCTGCCGTCGCAATTCATACCGACGTTGAATGACGTCACTGATCCACTTTACGCCCAGCGTAAACAGGACTCCGTAGAGCGCAAGCATGCCCGTATTCGTCCACTGAAAAAGCCCATCGCCTCCCGGTTGCGGCACCAATTGGATCACAGTCGCCGCGTTGTTCGTCGATGGTGCACTTACGCCAGCAGAGGCCGCCGCGAGCGCAGGCGTGCGGGCGGCGGTAGTAGTCGGTTGACTTGCCTTTGTCGTATCCACACTTTCCCCTAATTCACTCCGTCAGCTTAAATGCAAAACCCGTCGGGGCGGGTGGGCTTTGTTCTATGCCGGCGGGCAGCCAATCGTCTGCCAGGCGGCGCCCTTTTATGTCTAAGATGTAACTATTTTTATAAATTTCAATAAGATATATCGTGGTGGACATAAACAAAAAATTGAATTTCTAAGGCCACCCACAACGCGAATTACGAGGTGTCGAGGCCCCCGCCCGGCATACCCATGAGGGAAGGACCCAGAGCCAAAGGCTGGCGTCCAATAGGTGTCTTGTTGTATCAGTAGAGCTGATCTGGCGGCCCTCCCCCCGGACTCGGGGCGACTAGGACGTCATCTACATAGGCCTATGTGGGGGAGCATATGAGCGATGCGAGTGCAGTGAGTGGCGCGCAGGTTGAAACGGGAGCGGGCGCATCTAATGGCGGAGGCTCTCCAAGCATCGACATATCGAGGGTCGTGAAGGCTTCTGCGACCATAACTGGTGCTCTAGAGTCGCTGAATTCAGACGAAAGGCAGCGTGTATTGCAGGCTGCGGCCGCTCTTTTCGGCGTAGATGTGTTTGTTGCTGATGATAGAAGGGAGAAGGCGGAAGATAGGGACGATCGTGATTCCGATAGCGGGCAAAAGAGAAAATCAAGTAAGCGGCAATCAATTGTGGAATTTCTGGAAGGATGTAACCCGGCGACGAATCCACAGCGCATCGCTTGCTTTGCCTACTACCGGGACAAAGTAGAGGGGAATGAAAATTTTGCGCGAGGTGATCTCTCGGGTTACTTCGCACAGGCCAAGCTCCCTGCGCCGGGCTCAAATTACGCCAGAGACTACAACCTTGCAGTCAGGGAAGGCTGGATTCACGACGAGGGAACGAAGTCTTACCTAACGCAAAAAGGCGAGAAGGCAGTGGAGGCCGGGTTTGAAGGGAAAGCCAAGGCTCGCGGCGCGGCGGCGACTAAGAAGCGGCGGGGTAAAAAGGCTGAATGATCGACCCGTCAAAGCTCCTGGCAAACATACCGGACTCTCTCAGAGATCCCCTCATTGAGGAATACCGTGGAATTTGCAGCGCCTACAGTGAGGGGCGCTGGAAGCTGGCGTCGCTGGATGCTGGGCGTTTTTGTGAGGTTGCCTACACCATCATTCATGGCGCCGTTTCTGGCACCTTTGCCGCGGCACCACAAAAGCCCAGAAACTTCTTGGCGGCTTGCCAGGCCATGGAGAATATGGTTCCGGTTCCCGTTGGTGATAGATCTCTCCGCATTCTGATTCCGCGGCTGTTGCCTGCGTTGTACGAGGTTAGGAATAACCGAAACGTCGGCCACGTCGGAGGGGATGTGGTCGCCAATAAAATGGACTCATCATTTGTTCGTGAAGCTGCGGCGTGGGTGGTTGCAGAGCTGGTGCGCATTACGCATGGAGTATCCACGTCAGATGCGCAAGATGCTGTGGATGCTCTGGTCGAGCGTGCGAATCCCTTGGTGTGGGAGGTCGACGGAATCAAACGAGTGCTATCCGCTGGCGTGAAAATAAGCGACGAAGTGCTCTTGCTTCTTTATTCAACGCCCGGATGGACAAAGACTAGCGACCTGAAGGTTTGGGCACACAACAATGCAAACATCAATCGGGTTCTCGCGGGCCTTTTCGGGAAGCGCTTGATCGAGGTTCGTACGGATAAAGCGATGATTACGCCACTTGGCGTAAAGTTTGTGGAAACCAAGTTGCTAAAGTCGAGCTAGCTTACGGGATGACCAACTCCAAATCAGTTGGTCATCGCTCGAAACCCCTCGACGTCCCCCCGGTTTTGAGTAGCGCAAGGATTTGGAGTCCAATCCCGCAACGGAAGGAGATTGGACGTGAAGAAGCGTTTTACCGAGGAACAGATCATCG
>NZ_BMJA01000004.1:0-3568 GCF_014642835.1 Dyella nitratireducens
CGCAGCACTTCAATCGGCATGCCGTGGTGCAGCGTGTGGAAACGTCCGTGGTGTTCAATTACCAGCAGCAATAGGTCATGCCGCTTCCATAACGCAATGCGCAGTCAATCCGGCAGCGAGCGCTTCCGCAGCGGATCGAGCAGCGGCCTCAGTCCGTTGTGATCAATCTCGAGCATCAACGCCAGCAAGTTGCCCAACTCGCCGCGCGGAAAACCTTTGCGAGCAAACCATGCGAGATAAGCACTGGGCAGATCAGCGATCAATCGGCCCTGATATTTGCCGAATGGCATGGCGACAGTGACCAGACGTTGCAGATCTTCGGGTTTCATGTGGCTTGATTCACGGCAATAATGGGGTGGAGGGTAACTCAGGTCCATCTATCGCAGTGGCCCGCCTCAGTGTCAGTTGCACACGTGTCAAGGAACACCCGCATGCTTCCCCAAGGATCTTTGCCAGGCTTCGACCTCGCCATTCCTACCGATCGCCTGTTTCTAGCCGTTTTCCCCGATCCTGCGTACGCTGCCCGTTTCGAAATCTTCGCCGCTAAACATCTTGCTGCACGGCGCATGGATGGCAAGCCGGTGGAAGCCGCCCGCATACACCTCACGCTTTTCCATCTTGGTGACTTCACCGAACTCCCGCCCGGCCTGGCCACGCGAGCTGCCGAAGCACTTTCGCATCTTGAAGCAGAGCCTTTCACCATTCGCTTCGATCAAATCGGCAGCTTCAACAACCGCAGCAGCCACGGCGACTTTGTCCTTACGGCCAGCGACGGCAATGAACCCCTGCATGCGCTTCGCCAACAACTTGCCACGCACCTGAATGCTGCCGCGTTGAATTCATACACCAAAGGCTCGTTCACGCCGCACATGACGTTGGCCTACAACAAGCCAGCAGCGCCGTTCCAGTCCATTGAACCCATCGTATGGCCGGCGCACGAAGTGGTGCTGATCCATAGTCTGCTAGGTAAAACCCGGCATATTCGGATCGCTGAAAAGCCATTGCACTAAGCGCCGTTTCACGCCCCCGCCATCTGCTGCTCCAGCAAGGTGCCGAACGCATCGGCCGTCATGGGTTTGGCAAGCAGATAGCCTTGCATCTGGTCGCAGGCCATGATTTGAAGTTCCGACAGCTGCGACGGCGTTTCGACGCCTTCGGCCACCACTTCCATGTTTAGCGAATGCGCGAGCGCAATGATGGCCGACACGATCGCACGGCCTTCGTGGCCTTGTGCATCCAGGCCGCTGGTGAAAAAACGATCGATCTTCAGCTGCTTGACGCGGAAGCGCTCAAGGTACGCAAGGCTCGAATAGCCCGTGCCGAAGTCGTCGATGGCGATCTCGAATCCTGCATGCTGAAATGCCTGGACCATCTCGGTGGTCTTGGCCGCGTCGTGCATGGCCACCGCTTCGGTGATCTCGAACATGATCTGCTCGCAGGGAATGTTCTCCGCGCGCAGGATATCGACCATGGTCTCGATGAGATCGGGCTGCGCCATCTGGCGCGGTGACAGGTTGACGGCCACCTTGATCGCCGGCAGCCCTAGTGCCTGCCAATGGCGGATCTGCCGGCACGCCTCACGCACCACCCATTGCCCGATCGGCACGATCTGGCCCGAACGCTCGGCGTCGGGAATGAACTCCGATGGCAACAGCAATCCGAGTTCGGGATGATTGAGGCGAATCAGCGCTTCTGCTCCCACCAGTTCCCTGGTGGTGCTGGAAAACTTCGGTTGAAAGCGCAGCGAAAAATACCCTTCGTCGAGCGCTACCCGTATGGCGTTCTGGATCTGCAGCGTACGCATGGCCGCTGCGTTCATGCTGGCCTCGAAAAAGCGCCATGTCGCGCGGCCTGCACGCTTGGCTTCGTACATGGCCGCGTCGGCGTTCTTCAACAAGATATCGGCGGTTTCGCCATCGCGCGGAAACAGCGCAATGCCTATGCTGGGTACCGCCTGGATGGGTTGCTCGTCGCGCCAGTGTCCCCGTCCCATGCGATCGAGAACGCTCTGTGCCACATCCTGAACCTCATGCGGCGATGTCACGTTCTCCATCAATACGACGAACTCATCGCCACCCAGCCTGGCAACCGTGTCGCCTTCGCGCACGCATTGTTGCAGCCGCAGCGAGAACGCCTTCAGCACTTCATCCCCGGTGGAGTGGCCCAGTGAGTCGTTGACCGTCTTGAAGCCGTCGATATCCAGGAACAACACGGCAAAGGTCTCGTGTGCACGCTTCGCGTTATGAACGACCGTTTCGATACGTTCGACGAGCGCTCGGCGGTTTGGCAGATCCGTCAAGGCATCATGGTTGGCCATGCGCACGATCTGGTCATTGAGTTCCGTGACCGACCCTGTCAGCAATGCCGTTCTGACATCGAAGCGCGACAGAATGAGTGTCACGGTCAGAATCGCGAACGTGAACAACGTAATGGTTGTCGCGAGCCATTGGGCGTCGACGCCGTTTGCAGCGCCGCAAATCGAATCAGGCATGAAATCGGCAGCCGCCATGCCCGTGTAATGCATACCAGTGATCGCCACGCCCATCACGAAGGCGGCAACGGCACGTTTGGTCGTGACGTAGCGCTGCCTCATGTCGCTCAGTGCGCGCGCGATCCACAACGCAGCCGTCGATGCCACGACGGCAATCGCGATCGATGCGGTGAAGAGTGACGGGTCGTAGTGGAGGCCCGGCTGCATCCGAAGCGCCGCCATGCCGGTGTAATGCATACCCGCGATGCCCAGCCCCATCAGCACACCGCCTACGGCAATCTCGCGCAAGCCGAGCTGCGCCCGGGTGATGACGTACAGCGCAAACCATGAAACGAAAATCGCGATCAGCAGCGAATAACCCGTAATGGCCGGGTCGTAGCCAAGCGGAATCGGTAGCGAGAATGCCAGCATGCCGACGAAGTGCATCGACCAGATACCAACGCCCATCGCCGCCGCACCCCCTGCCAGCCATGCGTGGCGGTTGGCGGGGCGTTTCAGCATGGAAATGCGGCTTGCCAGGTCGAGCGCCGTGTAGGACGCAAGCGTGGCCACAACGAGCGAGACCGCGACGAGTAAAGGATTGTAGGTACCGGACATTAGGGGCAACTCGTGAACGGAATGCAGACCTTTCTAGTTAGTTATTAGCGCGCAGGCGCGTGCACTCTAAGGGCGGGCTGTCGCGATACTGCCGTAAATTGACATGGGGAAGTCCTAAGGCGGCACCATTGCGCCGCTCGGGGTCAGCTGGCGCACAGGCCTCAAGGCGTAAAGCCCTCCCACCGCCGATCGGCCATCGTTGCATTCCCCATACGGAGCAAGGATCGAGCCAAACATGAAGCGGGTCTGTTTAGCCAACGGCTCCAGCACCGTTCGCCGCGAAAAAGCCAGTCTCGCCTCGACGTCATTCCGGCGAAGGCCCACTGCTGTCTGGGAAAGTTTCGTAGTACCTCACCGTCATTCCGGCGAAGGCCGGAATCCATGTCGAGTCTAGCCATGGATCGGCGATTACCTTTACTCCGCATGGATATAAATGGATTCCGGCCTTCGCCGGAATGACGATAAGGCAAGATTGAAGAC
>NZ_BMJA01000004.1:3677-154306 GCF_014642835.1 Dyella nitratireducens
GCGGCAGTTTTATGAGCTTCAGCAAAATCTTCCCCGGACAGCAATGGGCGAAGGCCGGAATCCATGGCAAGCACGGAGCATGGATTCCTCGCTCCTCAAAGCCGAGCACATCCATGTGCTCTCCCCGCGTGCCGGCTTTCGCCGGAATGACGACTCGCTCTCAAACAGCATTGACGCGAACTTTGACGATTGCCGGAATGACGGAAAAAGGGGGGATGCATCAACACGCTTTCTCCATCTCAATAGGGACCGATGAAGTCCGTGTGTGCACGTACACAGAGTAAGAAGGTGCGGAGGCGAAAATGGGTTCGCCGCGGCCGTTTCCTGGATCGAAAATTATGTCGCGTTTATCTGGCCTATTCCCATAAAGGCTGCGCCACGCTGCCGAACGTCGTTTTCGCAACGACGTTTGTCAACGCTTCGTCAAACACGCACGTTCGAAGACATGCACATCGGTCAGGGATTTTTTGTTCGACTTTGAGTGTCTGTTCTTCAGCCAGACCACTGGCATGTTGATGCAAAGAGGATGTCTGTATGTCCGCGATCGAACTGCCCACGTCGAATACCGAATTTCATTCGTCGCCACTGGAAACTTTTGTGGCTTGTGCACATCAATTACTGGATCCCGCTACGCCAGAGTCGGTACGCAAGCGGGTGGAGCCCGCACTGGTGGCGCAATTGCCGGTACTGCGCGCATTGGGCATGTTCGACTTGTTCGAGGTGCGTGATCCCGCCATGCGAGCATGGCTTGGCAATGAGCTTTTGAAGCTCAAGACATGGGATTCCCGCATGGCGTCTGTGTGACGCTTATCGCGAAGAATAAGGAATCGCCGACCAGGTTGGGATGCCGATCCAAGCAGCACTCAACCGCAAAGAAGGGCAGCGGGAATGGCGCGCGAAAGCGCTATGCCACTTGCTCCTGTGCATAGCGCGTTGGTGACACGCCGACGTGGCGGGTGAACGCAACGCTGAATGTGCTGGCGGAGCTGTAACCGACACGTTCGGCAACTTCAGCGACGCCAACCTCCTTCCGTCGCAACAGGTTCTTCGCCAATGCCATGCGCCAGGTGAGCAGGTATTCCATGGGGGCGACGCCGACCGCGCGGTTGAATCGCTCGAAGAACGCAGAGCGGGAGAGCGCGGCTTCTTTCGCCAGCTGCACGACTGTCCAAGCGCGGGTCGGGCTTTCGTGCATCCGCCGGATCGCGACCGCGAGGCGTGTATCGGCAAGCCCGCGCAGCAGGCCCGGTGATGCCGATGTGCCCGCCGTGGATCGCAAGGCTTCGATAAAAAGTACTTCCAGCAGACGTGCCAGGATGACGTCACGTGCGGGCCGCTGCGCGCGCGATTCGTCCCCTACCAACTGCACGAGAGTAGCCAGCCGCTTCTCGCCGCGAACGTGCACAAGCTGCGGTAAAAGAGAAACCAGCAAGGCTGCGTCCGGCGAATCGAAGACGCAGTGGCCTACCAGCAATCGAATATCAGGTGGCACGTCTTGTGTGCCGAGTCTGAATTCGCCATTGGGCAGTGCGGTGGGTGGTGTATCGATGTCCGTCGATACCGGTGGCTCGAGGCTTGTCATCGTGAAGTTGTGCGCGGCGGGCACCAGGACAAAGTCAGTTGCCTCGAGGGTGAGTGGCTCATGTCCGTCGACCGAGAGGCAGCAGGATCCTTCGAGGATCGCGCAGTAATAGGGTTGCCCGAACTCGGTCCGGCGAATGCGCCAGCGGCTGGCGCCACTGACGACTTTCGAGTACCGGGCGCCCGGCTGGAGCAGCGTGACCACCTCGGCTAGCGGATCGGCCATTTTCGGACTCCTGCAAAAGAAAGCTGGACTCTTGATTGTAGTAAGTCCTGCCGCCTGGGCCTATCGTTTCGGCATGAAGCCCACCACAGGAACCCTCATGAAAACTGTTCTGATCACTGGATGCTCATCTGGATTCGGCCTTGAAATCGCCCGGTACTTCCTCGATCGCGACTGGAAGGTCATCGCCACGATGCGTACGCCGCGCGAAGACGTTCTGCCGCATTCCGAGCATCTGCGCGTGCTTGCTCTGGACGTTACCGATTCGGAAAGCATTCGCCAGGTGGTGGATGCGGCAGGGCCGATCGATGTGCTGGTCAACAATGCAGGTATTGGCATGCTGAACGCGCTTGAAGGTACGCCGATGACGATCGCACGCGAACTCTTCGAGACGAACACGCTCGGTACGATCGCCATGACGCAGGCAGTGCTGCCGCAGTTTCGGCAACGAAACGCCGGTGTGATCGTGAATGTCACGTCGAGTGTGACGTTGCGGTCGCTGCCGTTGCTTTCCGTGTATACCGCGAGCAAGGCGGCGGTGAATGCGTTTACCGAGTCGCTGGCGTTGGAATTGAAGGCCTTCCATGTGCGAGTGAACTTGGTGTTGCCAGGACGCGCGCCGGAGACGCGCTTTGGCGAAAACGCACGCTCGCGAATGCAGGCAGGCTTCCCCGAGCCCTATGCTGGCTTGGTGCAAAGCGTTTTCGCCGGATGGGAAACGGCAACGGCTGTCACGCGGTCGGTGGATGTCGCGGAAGCCGTGTGGCGTGCGGCGAATGATCCAGCGTGTCCGATTCGTGTGGTGGCTGGGGCTGATGCTTTGGCGTTGGTGGGCTGAATTTTTTTAAGAGGCGCAGCGACTTTTGCCGGCAAATTCAACGCTTCCGATTCGTCGCCCCGGCGAAAGCCGGGGTCCAGTGACTTTGACGCTCTTCAAGTCGCTAGGTCCCGGCTTTCGCCGGGACGACGAACTACCAAGCATAGCGGTGAGTGCGGGCGATATTTCCCCGGACAAAGCAGTGGGCCAGCGGTGACGTTTTTCAAAGTGGCCATGTCTGCTTACATCGAAGTGGCTATTTTTACAAGCCACTTATCGCTCTAGCTTCTATCCCGAACGTTTCCGCAAAAGCACATGGTGCTGATCAACAAGTCCTGGAACCAGGTGCGTTTGCTTGCCACTTGCTCCGCAACCGTCGGGCACGGGCACGCAAGGTTGAGTGACATGCGTCGAATCGCATTGGGCATAAAGGTGGCGTGCCATGACTGCAATGAAGAAATTTTTTATCCCATGGCTGGCAGGTTGCTTGGTGATAGCCGCTGGCCTGTTGCCTGACAGGGCACAGTCAGACACCAGCGCAGCTACAACGGCGATGACAGCGCATGACGGTCAGCATGATTTCGATTTTGAGTTCGGCACATGGAAGACGCATGTGTCGCTGCTGAAGCAGCCGTTGACGGGTTCAAAAAATTGGGTCGACTACGACGGCATTACCGTCGTGCATAAAGTATGGAATGGCCTGGCAAACCTGGTGGAGCTGGATATGAAGAATGCTTCCAGCCATCTACAGCTTGCGTCGTTCCGGCTCTACGACCCTGCCAGTCGCCAGTGGAATCTGTATGTAACCAATCGACGAAGCGGTACGTTTGGCGTTCCCAACGTGGGTGGCTTCACGAATGGACGCGGTGTGTTCTACGACAAGGAAACCTTGGACGGCAAACCCATCACGGTACGTTTTGTGATTACGCCGCGCAGTGCCGACGCCATCCATTTCGAGCAGGCATTTTCTGCCGATGACGGCAAGACCTGGGAAACAAACTGGATTGCCGACGATACCCGGATCAAAGACCACTCGAAGATCTGATCGGTAGCCGTATGGGTTGAGATGAAAACCCCAACATTGCGCGGTGTGCAGATGGCAATGTTGGGATTTGCAATGCAACCTGCCTGCTCAGGCAAGCATTGAGCCCAGCGCCGTCACACAGATAACCATGCATGCGACGAACAGGCTGTTGAGCATCATCGTTTCGAATTTCATGGCTGTTCTCCTTGGCGGATCGGTGGGCTTGCGTGGTAGGTACTGCATAGGCCATGCCAAGGTATGTGTTCTCAAAAACGGCCATTTTTAAGCTGTTTTTGCTTCACCCGAGAATGCATTCAAATGTCCGCGGACGGTTGCCCTGTGTGTCCGGACACTTGTTTGGACACACAGGGGCTGGCGAGCATATTTCGTGCCTGGACGCAGGTGCCCACAAGGTAGCGCCCTCAACTTGCGCGCCAGGAATGGATCAGTGTGTAACCACCGGTACGCTAGGTACCTTCGATAGCGTCCGCATCGCATCCAAGGTACGCACCAATTCGTGATAGCTGCGCGCAAGTTGTTCGTATAGCCCCGCATAGGCTTGCCGCGTGGCGTCGGCAACACCTTGATAAGCACTGCGCCCGATGGTGATGAAGTAATCCACACTTACTCGCCGTCGCTCAGCCAGGCCGGGGAACAGGCCGGCTACCAGCAGGCAACGATCGCCGACATCGCGGAGTGCATCGGTGCGTGCGCGGCCCACCAGTTCCAGCGCCTGCAGCCATTCCACACCTTGCGTATGCGACAGCAGTTGGTGGTCGGCTTGATATCGCAACAACACGAATACCAGGTAGCTCTCGCTCGACTCGTCGAGCCGCCGCCCGGTTTGTCCGTATGCCTCCTGCATCAGTGCTTGCCAGAGCTCTACTGGCGTGCCTTGCCGGAATGCTTCAAACATGTCGTCCTCCCCCCTGGTCGTACGACGCTTCCAGCGTAGCGCGCTGAATGCGTCATTGCTTGGCAGCCGGGTAGGGAGACTGCTAATGCGCAGCCTTGGTTGCCCATGCCGTTGCTTTATTTAACGGCCGAAAATAAGGGCTCTTTAGTGCGTGGGCCTGGTTATTCCAAACCTGATCCGGGAGTAACCAAGCTGAGAGGGTCACCAGGTATGAGCTTTAACATCGCCAACGCAGGCTTCGACGTCACCTACAAAAAACTGTGATCTGTTCTGCAGTCATTGCGGGCCGTATTGCTTATCTCTACGGGCCAGATTTCTGTGTTGTCTCAAGGCAAAAAAACATGTCTCGAAATTAGAGTTACTTGCCAATTTGGCGCAAGCTTTTGCGTAGGGCGCGTATCACGTTTCCTACACATATCGCTCTGCATCCTCCAAGAGCCAACCGAGCAAAGTCGAATTCCTGGCGAGGTTGCGAGGCTTGAACGTGATGTGGGAGACGCAATGCGAATGCGCCTTTAGGGTCTGAGGGGAAACCATTTCTGCACTGATTTTTGGCTGCGTTGATCGCAACGTGGCTGCTGGAGTTTGCTGTGTCCGAGAAATAGTTGAGCGCGAAAAACACGCGCCGCGGCAGGTAGGGGAACTACCGCCATGTACGTCTTCAGAGTGTAGGGATGATTTGGCGAAGCGACTGCGCTCTACGTCGATGAGTTTGTCATGGGGCCTCTTTGATCAAGAGGCTTGTTGTTGTGTTGCATGGATGCAGTCGCTGTTGTTGTACCGCGGCTCTCGGATGGTCCGGAGTCGAATTGATTGCCACTTTTGTTTCTGGGGAGAATCAAAAATGCAAGCAAAGTTCAAGTACGCGCTTTTGGCTGGTCTTATCAGTGCTGCCTGTGTTCCCGCGGCGTTTGCGGCGCAGCCTACGGATGTTCTGGGGCAGACGGATCAGCAAGTGGGCCCGATCGAAGCGGTCGCACGTCAAGCCTGGCGTGAAAACATGGGGCAGATCGCCACGCCGTCGGAAGGCTGCTTCGAAGCAAATTATCCAAGCATCATCTGGGAACAGGTGGCGTGCAAACAGTTGACGCCGCGCGTGCATACCCTGCCGGCCAAAGTGAAGCAACAGCATTTGCAGCCGGAAACCGCCGGCAATGGCAATGACTATGTGATGCAGGCGCCGGGTTCGGACCTGATCAGCAAGACCGTTGGCAGCTTCCCGACGGTAACGGGCGTGACCTCAGAGCAGGGCGTGGGCGTTCCAGCTTATGGCGATGGCGGCATTCTCGGTGCGAACGAATACTCGCTGCAGGTCAACTCGCAGTTCACCTCTACCACGTCGGCATGCAAGAGCCACTCCGGTTGCACCGTGTGGCAGCAGTTCGTGTACGCGCCGGATTATGAGACCCAGGGTGAAGCCGCCGGCTTCATGCAGTATTGGTTGATCGGCTACGGCGGCACCAGCTGCCCGAGTGGCTGGGGCAGCGATGGTGGCGGCGATTGCTATCGCAACAGCTCCTACGTCAGCCTGCCGGACGTGCCGGCTACGTCGCTCGCCAGCTTGAGCGTTACGGGCTCGGCGGCGTCGGGTGGCAATGACACGATCACGGTGACCTACTCGGGCAAGGCTTACAGCGCGAGCGGCAAGGACAGCGTGGTGTATCTGGCCAAGGTATGGCACCAGTCGGAGTTCAACGTGGTGGGCAACGCGGGCGGTTCGGAAGCCGACTTCAACAGCGGCTCGTCGATCACGGTGAGGGTGGCCGGCACCTATGGTTCCACCACGGCGCCGACTTGCGTTGCCAATGATGGCAGCACGGGCGAGAGCAACAACCTGAACCTGGGCAGCTGCAGTGCAGTGGGTGGTTCTTCGCCGTATATCCAGTTCACTGAGTCGAACTAAGCGGCAAGCGGTGCGTTCGAAAGCAAAGCCGAGGGGGAGACCCCTCGGCTTTTTTCGTCATCCTGCGAAGCCATGGTGAAATTTGGATCGATTCAACTACTGCAAGCTTTTTATCTGTTGCCTCGCAGGACAAAAGCACTGATTAATAGCGCGTAACGACAGGGGCAGGGGCTCGCAGATGCGAGGCGTTCAACACACTTCGCGCAAGCACGGCGTGACCTTCACGGCGAGCATGCCGGCTTCGCCGGTTGCTAAAGAAATGCCTCTCACTGCCGATTTTATGGCAGGTCTCGCGCAAGGGAGTTTCTGTTCATCCCGTGATGCTGGTACCTGCCATGGGCATCTTGGGTGGCAGGCACATGCCCGGGTTTCTCCAAGACGACATTGACGGCACGAGTCATGCATGGGATTTGACCCTGCAGTTTGGTGTTTTAGGGGATAAGGACGTCGCATAACCCATATAGCAGTACGGCCGATTACATATGAGGTTTCCCACCGGCGTGGGGCGAGTGAATGTCCTGGAGAGAATTTCCTGATCTGCTAGCGGTTGGATTGCTGATCTATGCGTTCGTGACGGTGTCGCGTCCCGCCGGCAATATGATGACGCGGCTTTGGCTGGCGGGCTGGATTTGCGTCGAGCTGCATTTCGCCGCTTATTCGTTCCTCGACCTGCCCGGATGGGGCGGCGTGCTTGCGGATATCGTCGGTACCTCCGCACTGGTGTGGTGCGCGGCATTGTTCTGCTGGTCCGTGGACGCGCGACTCCATCAAAGGGAAAGCCGCTTGCTGTTCTGGGCCATGTCGGCCGTCTATACGTTTTATCTGGCGTTGACGTCGCTATCGTCGGTGCCGCATGGCCTGATGGTGGTGGCTGCCAGCCTGTTCGCGCTGGTGCCGCTGGCTATCGTCGCGATGACACCGCATGCCGAACGGCCTGCGACCCGATGGATTACCGTGGGGCTCAATACCGCACTGGCGATCGCCTTGTTGCGCTGGCAGTTCTCCGCGCACGGCGCCGATCTGATGGGTGTGCTGCCGCTATTCGTCGTTTATTTCATCTGCTGCCTGCAATTTGTTTTTTCCAAGCAGCGTAGGACCGGTGGATTCGTGGTCACGGCGCTTGGCTTGCTGGCATGGTCGCTGGTGTTTCCCGTCGGCATGCTGTTTGACCTGTTCTGGCCGAAGGTCCAGGTGGGCGCCGAGGTGTGGAACCTGCCCAAGTATCTGGTGGCCGTGGGCATGATCCTGCTGCTGCTGGAGGGGCAGGTGAAGCGCAACCAGCATCTGGCGCAGCACGATGCCTTGACGGGCTTGCCGAACCGGCGCCTGTTCCAGGATCGCATCAGCGGCGCGATCGAGCGCGGGCGTCAGCGCCATGCGCGCATGGCCATGCTGGCCATCGATCTGGATGGCTTCAAGCAGGTGAACGATACCCTCGGGCATCACGTGGGCGATGCGGTTTTGCAGCAGGTGGCGCGCCTGTTCAACGGACGGTTGCGGCGCATCGACACGCTGGCGCGCACGGGTGGCGATGAATTCTCGGTCGTACTGGAAGGGCCGATTACACGCAAGGAGGCTACCGACGTTGCCTGTGCACTCCAGCAATTACTGGACACACCACTGTCAATCGAGGGCCATACCTTGCAGATTGGGGCAAGTATTGGCCTGGCGATATTTCCGGATGATGCGCAGACACCACACGGGTTGTGCATTCGCGCCGATGAGCGGATGTATATGGCCAAGCGCAACGGGGGCTGTGCGGTGCAGGCGGGCTGATGGCGTTTTGATTTACCATCGTCCCATCAAAATGCCTATCAGGGGATGGCATGAAACGATCCAGGACGGTGTCGCTGGTTGTCATGGGACTGACGCCGCTCGTCATCACAGCTTGTGATAACGGGCAAAAAAGCCAGCAGACCTTCACGTCATTGAGCAGTTGCACCGCCGCAGGTGTGCCGGAAGCCAGCTGCGAAGCGGCGTACGTCGAAGCCGTGGCGGATGCGACCGACGAAGGGCCTCGCTATGCAACGCGAGAACAGTGCGCGCAGGATTACAGCCTGGACACCTGTCGTGAAAGTGCTGCCGCATTGGGCACGGCCTGGGCCCCGGTGATGAGCGGATTCCTGATCGGCCGCATCATTCGCAGCAGCCAGACCACCTACTACCCAGCCGGCCCGGTGTTTCGCAAGCGCGACAATACGGATTATTCGCCGCACTACGGACACATTTATTCCGGTGGCGGCAGTGGTGGCGGATATACCGGCAGCGCAGGTGGATGGCGCTCCACCCCATCCAGTGAAGCCGTGGGCGAGGGCGACACCACCGGGCGCGGCGGCTTTGGTGGTGAGGGTGGCGAAGGTGGTCACGGCAGCTAAGGTGCAGGTGCGTGAAGCGTATTGCCATTGATCCACGCCCGGATTGGCGGACGACTGCCGAGCGATACGGCTTTCAGTTTCATTCCATCAACGGCGAAGCTTATTGGGACGAATCCGCGTATTACGCGTTCACGCTGCAGCAGATCGAGCGTGATATCGAGGCGCCTACCGGTGAGCTGCATCAGATGGCCATGGCGTTGGTAGAGGAGGTCGTCGCTAGTGATTCTTTGATGACCAAGCTTGCCATTCCCGCGCAGTATTGGGATTGGATCGCTGCATCCTGGCGCCAACGACAGTCACATCTGTATGGCCGCATGGATCTGGTCTACGACGGCCACGGCCCGGTCAAGCTCTACGAGCTCAACTACGACACGCCTACCTCCGTCTACGAAGCGGCATTCTTTCAGTGGATCTGGTTGGAAGAACAACAGCAACGCGGCAAGCTTGCACCGAACACGGATCAATACAATCAACTGCAGGAGTTGCTGATTCTGGCGTTTGCCACGATCGGCAAGTCGTTGCCGCGGCCGTTCTACTTCACGGCCGTACGCAGCAGCCTGGAAGACCAGGGCACCATTGAATACCTGCGCGATTGCGCCATGCAGGCCGGTGTCTATGGCGACATGATCGCCATCGAAGATATCGGGATAACGCGCCAGGGCCGGTTTACGGATTTGAACAACAAGATCATCGGCTCGCTGTTCAAGCTCTATCCGCTGGAACATCTCTTTGCCGACGCATATGGTTCCCATCTACCGGATTCCGGCCTGCAGCTGATCGAGCCACCCTGGAAGGCTGTGTTGAGCAACAAGGGCATCATGCCGCTGCTATGGCAACGCCATCCCGGCCACCCCAATCTGCTGCCGGCTTACTTCGACGAACAACCTGCTCAGCTCTTGCCGCGAGGATGGGTAAGAAAGCCGCTGTTTTCGCGCGAAGGGGCGAATGTCGAGATCACCTTGCCCAATGGCGAAGGTGTCAGCTCGCCGGGACGATACACGCGGTGCCCGGTGATTCGGCAGGCCTTCCATCCACTGCCGCGCTTCGAAGGTGGTTTTCCGTTGATCGGCAGCTGGGTGGTTGGCGATACACCGGCGGGGATGGGGATTCGTGAGGATGCAACGCTGATTACACGGGATACGTCGCGGTTTGTGCCGCATGTGATTGTGTGAGTGCCAAGTACATTACGAGAGCTGTTCGTCCAGGCTGCGCGTCTGCGGAGTGATCTCATCGCCGGTGTGCTTGGTCGACGCGGGTTCGATCAGCATGATCCAGCACTCTTCTTCCGCGACGGGATTGTGGCGAATGCCACGTGGCACGGTGAAGAAGTCACCTTCGCCCAGGTGGATGATTTGCTGTTCCAGCTCGATGCGCATCTGGCCTTTCACGACGTAGAACAGTTCATCCTCGTCATCGTGTGCGTGCCACACCAGATGGCCTTTCAGCTTCGCTACCTTGAGTAATTGATCGTTGACGCGGCCAATGACTTTGGGCGACCAGTAATCGGTGACGCGATCGAAAGCTTGTAGCAGGTTATGGGGTTGAAACATGGGGTTGCCTGCGGGAGATGGGGAATCCTTATCGTATGCCATCTGGAGAGTCGGGGTTCGTCGGTTGGGGTTTACACCCTGGCGTATCCTCGCGTTTTTTGCGGTTTGAGAAGGCGATACTGCGAAGGAAGCGAGTCGCGCGTGGAGGCGAACCATTGCCTGCGGCGCTTTCGATCGCCGTAGGCGACCGAGTCACTTTTCTTTGTTGGCCCAAAGAAAAGTAACCCAAAGAAATGGCCTAAAAGGCTCGCGGCATGGGAGGGGTAAAAGCCTGAACGTTCACATCTATACGGAAAGTTGGCCGCCCAAGGTTACACGTCCCCGCTATGTCGCGAGGCGCCGTGACGCTGAGGGCTTAAAGCAGACCTCGGCGTTTGGCGGGCTTGCTTTAAGTCCTCAGTGCTTTGGCGCCTCGCGGTATCGCAACGTGGTGGAAGCGGGCGAGTCAACCATCATCGCAGGGCCTTAAACGTTCAGGCTTGTAACCTGCGTAGTGCCATGAGTTCTTCAGGCCATTTCTTTGGGTTACTTTTCTTTGGGCCAGCAAAGAAAAGTGACTCGGGCCCTTTAGGGTCCGAAAGCGCCGCAGGCAATGGTCCACCTCCACGTGCGCGTCCGTTTCCTCAGCAAATCGTGGGGATATATCAGGGTGCAAACCCCAATATGGCGCGATGCCATACATGGCAATGTTGGGGTTTGCACCCCAACCTACGCAGCAGGCATGTACCGATCGCGGACAAGACCCGTTACATTGGCCGATAGCATTCCTCTTGATGCATCGCCCGAATCCACCATGACCGCCTTGCCCGACCTCCAGGCCCGCCTCATCCACGCCTTCAACCGCAACGAATGGCCACGCGTGCTGCAGCTTGCCGGGGAGCTACAGCCGCTGGCGCCACGGGACGCGATGGCGCCATTCATGGCGGGCGTGGCGTACATGCAACTGCAGCAACCGCAGAAATCGGTAGACCTATTGCAGGTCGCGACGACGCTCGAACCCAACCGCGCCGATTTCGCCGCGCAATATGCCAAAGCCCTGGCGCTTACCCGGCGGCTGCAGGAGGCACGACTGGTGGCGGATCGTGCGATGACATTGGGGCCGGGAGATCCGATGACGTTGGACACGCTGGGTGTGGTTTACAGCCAGGCGCATGCGCACGAACAGTCCGTATCGGCTTTTCGCCGGTTGGTGACGATGGTGCCCAACCATCCGCAGGCGCGCTTCAATCTTGCCTATGCGTTGACGGCGATGGGTGATGAAGCAGCGGCTGAGCAGGAACTGGAGCATTGTGTCCGCATCGATCCTGGCTACGGGATCGCACATCTCAATCTTGCGCAACTTCGCAGGCAGACGGCGGAGCGCAATCACGTCGAACGGCTGCGCGCGTTGTTGCCGCGTTATCCGAATCAGCCGGCTGCGCAGCTTTATCTGAATATGGCGCTGGCCAAGGAATTCGACGACCTCGGCGATTATGCGTCCGCCTTTGAGCACTACCGTCGTGGCAAATCCGTGGGGCGAGAGCGGCGTGTTCAATCGGTGCAGCGTGACGAGGCGATTTTTCAACGCTTGCAAGCAAGTTTTTCATCTGCGCCGGCAGGGCAGGGTGAAGCCGGGGATGGACCGATCTTCGTCATCGGCATGCCGCGCACCGGCACCACCTTGCTCGATCGCATCCTTTCCAGCCATCCGGATGTCTATTCAGCGGGCGAGCTGCAGGATTTCCCCGCAACGTTGCAGCGGCAATACGGCGGCAACGTACCATTGCTGCTTGATCCGTCATTGCCTGCACGTGCGCAACATATCGATTGGCGGCAGCTGGGCGCGGATTATCTGGCGGCCACGCGTCCGCATGCCGAGCACGCAAAACATTTCATCGACAAGCTGCCGCACAATTTTCTCTACGCCGGCTTTATCGCCAGTGCGTTGCCGGATGCGAAGATCATCTGCCTGCGCCGCCATCCGCTGGATACCTGCCTGGGCAACTTCCGGCATCTGTTCGAGCAGGAGACGTCCTACTACGACTACTCCTTCGATCTGCTCGATACAGGGCGCTATTACGTTGGCTTCGATCGCCTGATGGCGCACTGGCGTCGCGTGTTTCCGGGCAGGATTTTCGAGGTTCGCTACGAAGATCTGGTGGCGGAGCAGGAAGCGACCGTGCGGGAGTTGCTCGCATTCTGCGGGCTGCCTTGGGATGATGCGTGTCTGCAATCCGAGCGTAATGTGGCGCCGGTCAATACACCCAATGCGTGGCAGGTGCGGGCGCCGGTGTATCGCGATGCGGTTGGGCGTTGGAAGAGGTATGAGGCGCAGCTCGGCGAGTTGCGTAAGTTGCTGGAACAAGCTGGCGTTGCGATCGACTAGAGCGGCCGCTGTTCACGATATCTATGACTCTCCTTGTCGTCATTCCGGCGAAGGCCGGAATCCATCGCAAGTACGAAGCATGGATTCCTCGCTCCTCAAAGCCGAGCACATCCATGTGCTCTCCCCGCGTGCCGGCCTTCGCCGGAATGACGCCGTACTCTGAAACAGCATTGACGCGGACCTTAAGTTCACGGCGTTGGTCCAAATGCGTCCTCTGAAGGACACAATATCTTCGACATTCGCTTTTCATCGGCAGATTTGATGAAGCAATACCGTGAGCATTCCGTCAAAGCAAACCATTTGCGGAAAGTTATACGCAAAAACGGAAATCGCACACCTTTTGTGCGGCAGTTCCTACTTATCGTACTTAACCGGCCATAGCATCGATCACGAAATCCGCTTGACGAAGTAAGGAGCATGCGTCCCCGCAACGGCATGCAAGCGGCATGGCTTTTCGATTTGTTTGCGCAAACCGGATAACGGCAGGTTTGCCGCGCGTCATCGTCACCATCCTCGGGCTCCGTTTGATGCTCGAGCGGGCAGCTTTTTCTCATTGCCATGGACATGTCACAGGGGGTTCTCATGGTTGTCGTCGAACCACGCATCGGCTACGAGCATGTGCTCGATGCCATGGCGGAGTGGGGCATCAAGGTTTGCGCCGGTGTCACGGGTGGCGGGCTGGTCCATTTGTTGAAGCATATGGACCCTTACCTGCCGCATCGCGCGCGCAGCGGCCAGATGGAGTTCTTTACCGTCGGCGAATATGCGGCAGGCTTCGTCCCGCTGGGCCACTATCTTGCAACCGGCGAAATCGCTGCCGCAGCGGCCACCACGGGCGCGGCAAGCAAGCTTCTGTTGTGCGGCCTGAGCGACGCCAAGTTTCACAATATCCCGGCCGTCTATCTGATCGCCGCCACGCCATCGAGCATGGCGTATCAATCGCCTCTGCAAGACACCACTGAATCCGGCAGCAACATGATCGGCCAGCTGATGGCGGAGCTGCCGCAAGGCACGTTCGTGCTGGATGACATCGAGATGCTAGATGAGCAACTCGCGGCTGCGCGGGATCAGTTGAATCAGTCGAAACCCGTGGTGCTGGTCATGCCGCCCGATGCGTTGTCGGAGATGACGTCTCGCGCGCCGGGTGGCGGTTTGGCGTTCCATCGGCAGAATGCGGTGAGTCATGAAAGTTTGGACGCGTTTCTTCAGCGCCATCTTTCGCCGCGGCGAAAGGGCCGAATCGTGGTCATGGCCGGTGACGAGGCATCGCGCTGCCGGAATCTGCCTTACCTTACGTCACGGCTGTGCGAGGTGCTGAAGGCGCCGATCGTATGGAGCATCAATGGCGCAAACGCGATAGCCAGAGACAATCCTTACGCCTGCGGTTATCTGGGTTTTGGTGGGAACGACTGCGCCACGGAGCTTTGGGATGGCTTGAATGAGCATGACATGCTCATCACGATCGGCTTTTGCGGCGATGAATACACTGCCAATTTTTCTCCTGCCAAGGCCGGCCTGGTGTGGAACATCACGGGCAACGCGCACTTGTATGGGAGTTTGCATGGAAGTTTTCGACACCAGGTGACGGGGGAGTTCCAGCAGACGGCCGGCGACGTCGAGGCGATCCTGCGCGAGACGATTCTTTGGTGTCAGGCGCATCCTCAGGTTTGCAATGAGGACTTGCCGCTTTATACGAATCTCAACATGGGTATGCGTGGCGGCGTGCATGGTAGTGCCGTCGACATCGTGGCTTTCTATGAAAAGCTGGATGGTTTGTGGCAGCCGGACAGCGTAGGTTTCGACGATGTTTGCCTGGCCTACAAGGATCGCCAATATGTAACCCAGCGCCCTCACCCGCATGCGAGGATGTATTCCTTGTACCGCGGTTCCGCCATGGGTGGTGCCTACGGTCTTGGTTTGGGCGCAAAAATCGCCGCGCCGGACAAGCACGTTTTCGTGTTTTCCGGTGACGGTTGCTTTCGGCTCTACGGCGGTTGCCTGGTAGAAGCCCGGCAACTTGGCATCAGCTTGTTCGTGCTCGATAACGCCAACTACGGGATCGTGGAGCAGGGGCTTTCGAAAGTTCTGCCCGATACACCGGCGCGTCGATATCACGGTGAGTTGGAGCGCATCGATTTCGGGGCGATGGCACGCGCATGTGGATGGTCGAGCGTTCGGGTTTCGCCTGACTTGAGCAATCTTGCCGACATCATGCAGGAAGCCTATCGGCGCGATCGCCCTTCCATGCTTGTCGAGGTGCCTGTCGACAGCCGCCAGATCGTTGGCCCCAATCCGCGGTTGAAGAATTTATAAAGCGTGGCGCATGCTCCGTCCTTTGCTTGATTTCCCCAGCATCATTGCTTGCATGGACTCTTATGAATCTTCCCGGCGCAGCTTCGACGCTTTATCGCTTGCTTGCAGATAGTTATGCCCGCTGGCTTGGCCAGCCGCTGGTCGATCCCACCCTCACGGATGAGCAGGCGATTCGCTGGCTCTATGAGGAGGCGCCGTTCGGACTGCTGGCCCATGACACGCGTGCCGATCCCCGGTTCATCTACGGCAACGTTGCTGCGCAACGCTGCTTTGAATATTCCTGGGAGGAACTGATGGAGCTTCCGTCCCGATTGTCCGCGCCGCCGCAGCAAGTGGAAGACAGAAGACAGTTTCTGGAGCAGGTCAGCAAGCAAGGGTTTGCAACCGGCTATCGCGGATTGCGTATCAGCAAATCGGCGCGCACTTTTTGGATCAACGACGGGACTGTCTGGCAGTTGGTCGACCAGGCGGGTGTGTTGCGCGGGCAGGCGGCCTTGTTCAGGACGTAACGGTAAGGCTCAAGCGTGCTTGGGCTGCCGCGTTGCAGCCTGGCATTCCCGCACCATCGCCAGCAAAGCCTCGCCCGAAATCAGCTCGATCGGCTTGCCGTGCACGAAGCGTTGCGCATCATCGGTGTAATGGCCGATGGCGACGATTTTTACCGCGTCGGCGCGGTGATGCATGAGCAGGCCGTACATTTCGCGCACCACGCGTACGTCGACCAGCTTGGTGCGCCATTGCTTGCACTGCACGAGGATGGTCGCGCTGTCTTTGTGCAGGATCAGATCGATGCCGCCGTCTGCACCGCCAAGCCCGATTTCACGCACCTTGTAACCTTGTCGCCGAAAGGCTTCGCCGACCAGCATTTCGAATTCGCGCCAATCCATCGCACTCAAGCTGCGCAGGCCGGTTTGCGAGGCAAGCAGCCGGTGCCGGCGCCGGCTGTCGAGATAGGAAATCAGTGCGGCAAGCCAGCAGGCGATCAGCAGCAACCAGGCAGCGGGAGCGTAGGCACCATCGTCGAGCGAGCTGCCCAGCGCCTGGCCGGTGGGGCCGCCAAACGTGGTCATGCACCAGGCCAGTCCATAGCGCATGGCGACATAGCCCGCTGCGCCGAGGACGAGGCCGGCCTGCCAGGGCAGTTTGGAAACCATCTCGATGCCGCCGTCTTTGCGCCTTGACACCGCCCCCTCCCGAGCGTCTGCTTTTTCTTGAATGCTTCAGTGACTCGCAGGTGCGGTCTTGATTTCGTCAAGCAGGAAGTGCGCCAAGGGTGGAGCGTGGCCGGGTTGCTTAAAGAGTGCTCAGCCGGTTTTAGAGCGCGCGGTGATAGTGCGTGGAAGTGCTTGTTTTGCCTAAATCAGCGAGTTACCTGCGGATGTCCGCAATACCAGCTGCGGGGCGTTGACCCGCGGTGCTCCTGTGACTTCCTGCGTCACCTGACGCAATGGGTAGGGCGCAGTGTGTCGCCTAGACCAATGAGCGGCGATAACGGATTTCGTGCACGGTCACGCCCCAGATGTTCTCCGTGCGGGCCTGTCCGTCGGGAGCCCAGCCGTCTGCGCGATACAGGCTGCTAGCGCGTAGATTGCCGGCCAGCAGCCAGAGTGTGGCATGGCGGTATCCCTGTTCGACGAGGCGGTGCCGTGCAGCGGATAGCAATGCGGTGCCGAGGCCATGGCCCCACCAATCGGGATCCACGTAAAGTGCGCACAGCTCGCCGCATCCGGGCATATCCGCATCGCGTGCCGGTGACGTGGTGGCAAAGCCACGAATGGCGCCGTCTTCTTCCACGACCAAGGTCTTGGGGCGTTGCATGTCCTGGTTGGCGAAGTCGTAGCGTCGAGCGCGTTCTTCCGGATGCAGTTGGGTAAGGTAGTCGTCGGGCAGCAGATGGCGATAGCCCACTTGCCATGCGCGCACGTGCACGCGCGCTACGCTCAACGTATCTTCGGGTTGCGCCGGCCGGATCAGCATGCGCATCAGTCTCGCATGCTCCGGGTGGTGGCGTGATCAGGCGGCGAGTCGTTTCAGTGCAATGCCTAGCGCAATGCTATAGCTGGTGCACGCATCGCCGTTGACGACCACGGTGGCCAGTGGTCCGTGGTGCGAAGCGCTGCCGGCTTCCAGCGAATCCTCGCCGTCCTGCACCTCGACGTAAGGCATGTTCAGCGCATCGAGCGCATCGCCAAGGCCGGCTTCCGGATGCAACTGCGATTGCTGGGCAAGCATGCCGGGTGCGAGCACCATGAATTCCGTATGGTGTGGACGAGCGGTGCGTACCCGGGCGACGAACTCGCGCAAGCCCGTGCAGGTACACACTTCAACCGTCCGCCCCGCCGCCAATGCCAATTGCTTCAGCTGCCCCAATAGTTCGCGGCTTAGGGAGGACGCCTGAGCCTGGGGGCCTTGCACGATCATGATGGTCACGGTAACGCACCTGCATCGCATGTTTTGCGGATGGCGCATGGTCGCGCCTGCCCAGGTAAAAGCGCTATATGCGATGGCACCTGGCTGCGTAAATTCTTCGCAAAGCGGGCGGCGGCAGGGCCTGGTCACTCGTCAATGCAGCGGCATTGCGGCAAGATGCCGCCAATATCAGGAAGGGGATCGTTCATGCTCAGCTTGCCGCCCAAGGACCCTCGCGCGTTCTTCGCCCGCTTTCGCTTCGGCGGGCTGCTGGTCGTGCTTGTCGTCATCATTTTGCTGTTGAACAGTGTTTTCGTGGTGTCACCCAGTGAGGAAGTCGGCACGCGCTGGATGGGCGGTACGCCGATGACTTCCGCGCCCCTCACGACGGGCGTGCACTTCAAGGTGCCGTTCTTTGAAACGGTGGATCGCCTGCAAACGAGCCGTTCGGTTTATACCTTGAACGGATTGGACGTCTATACCAATGACAACCAGAAGGTCACCATCGACGTCAGCTTGATCTACCAGATACCGACCTCCGCGGTGATGAACCTGCTCTATCACGTCGGGCGGGCCGGATCGGTGGATATTGAAGCCACCATCCTGCCGGTAGTGCGTGATCGGGCATTGGCCGCATTCGCGCGCTACAACACGCTGACCATTTCCGACCAGCGCGCGCAGATCACGACGCAAATGCGCAAGGACATCAGTGAAGCCTTGCAGCGCCTGTTCGATGTCGAGGTGATCGATGTGCAACTGGTCGGCATTCACTACTCGCCGGTTTTCGATCAATCCATCGAGGAGGCCGTGCGCGCCAAGAATCTGGCGGTGCAGGCCGAAAACACGGTGGCGCAGAAACGCTACGAAGGCGAACAGAAAACCGTCACTGCCCAGGCCGAAGCAACCGCCGCGGTGGAGCGTGCCAACGGTGAGGCGCAGGCTACCGTGCTGCAGGCACAAGCCCAGGCAAAGGCCATCGAAACGGTGGGGCAGGCGCTGAAGAATGATCCGGAATACACCCGTTTCTACGGTCTGCAGCATTGGAACGGGATTCTTCCGCAGGTGGTGGGTGCGGGTTCCATTCCGATGATTGATTTGAGCAAGGGCCAGGACGCTGGCAAATAGTGCTGTGATCTAACAAGGTGACACACGCGCCGATGTGCGTTGAGGCACATTTCGGCGTGTGTGCATGTGTGAAGACGATGCTTGCAGAAAGCTTGCGGCGAAGATGTGCGTATGGTTTGCGATGATCATCGCGCTGTTGAAAAACCTCGCGCGAGGTCATTCCTTCACGATTCGAAAATGTTTCAAACAAACGCAAGGTGTGCGTGACTCAGGCACTGGCTGTCGTTGAGCTTGCTGCTGCAGCGTGATGCGTGACAGAGCTGTGAAGCCTGATCCTCCCAAACATGCGTGACCCCGAATCGTTTCGCGTGTACACACTGATGAACCCTGGTTAATTTGCAACGGCCAACCCGCGCGGCAGCAATTGACGCGCATCGATTTGCACACCTAATGTCTCGGCCGTTCGCCACAGGGAGTGAGCGAATGATTTCCGTAGCGGCACTGAAATGCCTGTGCGCCGCTTGAGTGTTCCGTCGGTACTGCTCGCATGGGGAGCGCAGGGAGGAGCAGCAGTTCACCGAGACTCGGGGAGTCGCGTGATTTTTTAATTGCGATTGCGATAAGTCATGGGGCCTTGCATGGCTCCATCGGGTTCGTTCGTCCTCAATTCTTGTGGGAGGTAAACATGGCAAGTCTTCGTATCAAGTCGCTGGTGGTTGCTTTGACTGTGGCGAGCGCCACGTCGGTATTTGCCGCTGCGCAGAGCAATGTGGATGCGATGGTGAGCGTCAAGCATGCAACGGTCTTGCATAAGGGAGATACGGTGGTTGGTCCACTGGCCTTCTCGCGGCCGATGCACATCGTGGTGTCGCTGAAGTTGCGCAACAAGGCGCAGTTGGATGCCTATCTGGCCAAGCCCGGCCACAAGCCGCTGACGCCGGAGCAGTTCAAGGCGCAATACGCGCCGACGGCAAGCCAGGCCAAGGCAGTGGCCGATTATTTGACCAAGGCCGGTTTCAGCAAGGTCACGATCGCGCCCAACCGTATGCTGGTGGAAGGCTATGGCCATGCCGATACCGCGCAGGCAGCTTTCAACACCACGTTCGTGCACGTGCATACGCACGATGGCCGTGATGCGTACGCCAACGCCAGCGACGTGAAGATTCCTGCCGCGTTGCAGGATACGGTGCTGGAAGTGTTGGGCACGCAGACCGTGCATATTGCGCACACCTTTGCGCATCGCGTGAATCCGCATGCCGTGCATACGGACGCCAACGGCTCGGCCGTGGCGCACAATCCCACGGACTACAACGCCATCTATGGTGCAAGCAGCCTTGCCGCGGCCACCTCGGTTTCCGTGGGCATCATCACCGAAGGCAGCATGACCAATGTGGAGAGCGATCTGCAGCAGTTCACCAGCAACAATGGTCTTGCGACCGTCAACGTGCAGGTGGTCGGCAGCGGCAGCAGCGATACCAGTGGTGATGGCGAATGGGATCTGGATTCGCAGGATATCGTCGGCATGACCGGTGGCGTGCAGCAGCTGGTGCTGTATGACGCGGCGTCGCTCAACGATTCGGACCTCACTACCGACTACAACGCCGTGGTCTCTGCCAACGCTGTGCCGGTGATCAACGTGTCTCTGGGCGAGTGCGAAACCAATGCACCGACGTCAACGGATGATCAGATTTTCGAGCAGGCGGAATCGCAAGGACAGACCTTCTCGGTATCGTCCGGCGACTCGGGTGCTGATGAGTGTGGCACTGGCGGCATCACACCGAGCTATCCGGCCAGCTCGCCGTATGTGGTCGCGGTGGGTGGCACCGAGCTCTACACCAACAACACTACGACCTGGGCGGATGAAACGGTCTGGAACAACCTCAGCGAAAACGAAGGTGCCACAGGCGGCAGCCCCAGCACGATCGAGTCGATTCCAAGCTGGCAGCAAGGTGTGGGACAGAATGGCAGCTCGCAGTTCCGCGGCGTGCCGGACATTGCGTTCAATGCCAGCCCGGATACCGGTTCGCAGGTGATCGTGGATGGGCAATCCCAGCAGATCGGCGGCACCAGCTTGGCGTCACCGCTGTTCGTTGGGTCGTGGGCGCTCATCATCCAGGCGAAGGGCAGCAATCCCGGCTTTGCCGCGCCGCTGATCTACCAGGATGCCGCGTCCAACTATTCGACCGACTTCCATGATGTGACGTCGGGTAACAACAACGGTGAAAGCGCAGCGGCAGGCTGGGATTACACCACCGGCTTCGGCAGCTTGATTGTCGGCAACGTGGCGTCTCACCTATGAGCGATTGATGTTGCGTGCAGCAAGTCCATGGAAGGTGCAAGAAAACGAACCGGCCTGTTGGCCGGTTCGTCCTGTCAGCCGATGGAATGTCAGAAGCAGTATTCCGCCCTGATCAAAGCACAACCTATGCTGCTGGATGTTGCTGCCGTCATGCGCTTGCGTGCTGGATGGGAAGCGACGCGTTATTCCGTGGAGTTGGCATAGGGGGATGTATCGGCATGCTTGCTGTTGCCGGTGCTCGGGGCAGTACGCGGTGCATGGTCGTCCATGCTGACGACTACGCGGTTGCGGCCGTCGTTCTTGGCACGATAGAGCGCACTATCCGCGGCGACCAGCAAGCGGCGCAGATCGTATCCGTAGTGCGCGGTGGCAGCGATGCCGAAACTTGCGGTCAGCGGAACATCCTCGCTGTCATCCACTTGCTGGATGGACAGGCGGATGCGTTCCGCCCGCTCCAGTGCCTGGATGACCGTGCATTCCGGCAGAAGAATGCCGAATTCCTCGCCGCCAAGGCGGCCGAATACATCGCAGGAATTCAAGTGGCATTGGCAAACCGCCACGGCGCGCTTCAGCACCGCGTCGCCCACGACGTGGCCGTGGGTGTCGTTGATGTCTTTGAAATGATCGAGGTCGATCAGGATCAGGCAGGCGCCGCGTAGGGACTTTGCCACATAGCGCAGTATCTGTTCGGCTTCTTCGACGAAGTGCTGGCGGTTGAAGATGCCGGTGAGGCCATCGCGGCGTGCCAGGCGCATGAAGCGTAGTTGTGAGCGCTTGAGGCGGTAGAGCCAGAAGGCGATGGAGGCGAGTACCGTAAGCAGCAAGGCGATGTAAAGGCGGCTGGTAACTACGGCCTTGCGGTCGAGTGCTTGCTGTAATTGCAGGATCTGATTTTGCTTGTTTAGCGTGCCAAGTTCGATCTTCTTGGCTTCGACTTCTTGCTTGACGATTTGGTAGGCGAGGGCTTTTTCCCGGATGTCATCTAGGTGTTCTTTATCGGCTGCTACATACTTTTCGTGATAAGCGAGTGCGTCGCGTAGATTGCCGTATTGCCTTTCAATCTGATACAGCAATTGGTAAGCAGTTATAAGGGGTTCTATGAGGTCGCTCTTGGAGGCAATGTCGACTGTGGTCATGGCATATTTTTGCGCCAGAGCAATATTGTCTTTTTTCCAATAGGTCTGCGCCAAAAGAACGTTGTATTCCGAGGTCAAGTCGGGATAGTCGAGACCTTTTACCTCTTGATAATTTACTTGCAGAAGTGAAAGTGCGTCATCCAGCTTGTTTTGCTGCATGGCAAGAATTGCCATGTCACGTCGAATCGTATCGGCGGCTAACTTTTCTTTGACTTCAAGGCAGCGATTTATGGCGTCCTGAAATACGTCATTGGATATATTTGTTTGCCCGCCACGAAGTTCGGCATGCAATTTGAGCATGCGACCGATGCAACCATATCTTCCAGTCGGAAATTCAGTAACTATCTGATTGGCGTAGCCGGTGGCAAGGTCATATTGACCGGCTTCGACCAATAGCTGCGACGCCTCGCCCAAAAGAGGGAAACGCGCCTGTTTGTCGGTGACCTGGGGGAGGTTATCTAGAGCGCGATCCAGATACTCGAAGGCTTCTTCGTAGTGGTGACCGACACCAAGGACATTTATCAGCGTGGCAGTTGCACGCGTTCTTAGACTGCTATCAGGTGCTTGCTTCGCAACAGCTTCCAGTAATAGCTTGGCTTTCTCGTCTTGGCCGCTATAGGTAGCCTGCCAGCCCTCCATAAAGCGCAACTGCCATTTCTGCGGTTCTGATAATTCACTTGTGCGGCTTTCGAGCTCCTGAAGCAGCTTCAAAAAATTTGCGTAGTCTGAGGTTTTTATGTTTTCTGCGCGCGTCAGAAGTTGTGAAACATCACTAGGTGCAGGTGCGGCAGCTATGGCCACACCTGCAAACACGATAAGCAGCAGGAAGATTCCTGTGCAGTGTTTCCGGCGGTTGTTGCCGGCCCAGTGCATTTAAGACCGAGAGGCAAATCGAACGCGTGGCAAACAGCGTGCGTCTTTGAGTTGCCCTTTCTCGCCGGGCTCCTCTTCGCCTTCTTCTTCCTCTTCTTCCTCACCTGGAATTACAAAGCAGACAGGTTCCTTCTGCTGCAGAAGCACCTGCAACTGCGCAACATCCTTATTCAAGATGGCTGAGCGGAACGGACCTTCGATATCAGCTTCTGCCAGAGCCAGTTCCAACTTGCCTTCGGTAACGTCGTCCCATTGGGCTGCGTTACCTACTTTTTCCAAGAATTGAATGACATTCGACATCTAATTACCCCTGTATTGCTTGCTGTAGTTCCCCCTTATCGGCCACCGTACTCGGTCCTGGGCACGACAGGGGCCTCATCATATCGCGCGCCGAGCAAACGCGCCGTCGATGCCGAAACTAACGTACTGTCGTACGTGTATTTGCCTCGATTTATATGTCGGAAAGACTGCGATCAGACCAACGCTGCCAGACGGCTGCGGATCTCGTCGTCGGCCTCCAGCGGGCGGGCCGGCGGAATGGCCAGAGTATCGGCCATGCCTACTTCTGCGAGCGGCAGCCTTTCAAGCGCGAGGCACTCGATACGCGGGGATTGGAAGGGCAAGGTAGCAGCGCGATAGACAACCACCTCGTGATCCAAGGGGTAATGCCGGGCGAGCACATCGACCAGAACTTGCCGATGGGCCTCGCCGGTAGAGAAACGCTTGAGTGTTCGATCGCCGGCGATACCGATCTGCCACAGGATCAACCACGCACTTGGATCGATACAACGACGATAAAGCATGAACTGGCTGGCTTCGTAGTGCTGGCAGCCGCGTGCGCCGGGGTCGATGCCGAGGTCGGCGTACAGGCAATCCTCGGAGGAGATGCCGGGTTCCATATGGGCGGAGAAGCCTTCGCTGCGCGCAGTCTCGATGGCCTTGTGCGGGACCCAGGCGAACACGCCGGGGTGACCATAGAACACACCGCAGACGCGCTTGCCGGCACGCACCTCGGTCAGCATGGCCTCCACCATCTGGCGGTAAGTCTTCATCCGCGACTTGCCTTCCTGGTAATACGGCTGCAGGCTGCGCACGTCCTTGTTCATGTCTTGCAGCCACAGCTCGATGATGCCGTCTGACACCAGGACGAAGGCTACATCCGCTTGTTCGATGTAGCTGCGCGTGCGTGCGCTCAGGTGGGAGCCCAGCGTCATGCCTATGCCCACGCAGGCCAGGCTGCCCTTGGCAGGTGTGTTGTTCAAAACGGTATTTCCCCTACTGCTTTGCGTAGCAGTATTGCGTGGCGAGGGGCGATCGTCGAGCGCCCGTCATCTCTCAGGACAGGAGCCGGCTTGAGCGAGCGCGAAACACTGGGTGATTGGGGTTTGCCTGATCCTGCACGACGCGGGCGAACGTTCGTTTACGTGCTGCCTTCCCTGGGCGAGGACCTGACCAAAGTAGGCTTCACGCAAGATCCGGTTCAGCGGTTCCGCAGCTTTCATCCCCGCTTCTTTGCGCTGTTCGATCTGCAGAAGGGGCTGCTGGTCGAGACCGGGCGACTGCGGGATGCGCGGCGGCTGGAGCGGCTGTTGATTGAGCGATGGCCGGAACATCGCGCCGCAGCCCCCTTGCTGATCGCGGAGGCGGCTGGCGGGCATACCGAGTGGTTTCGAGGTATCGGCGAGGAAGTGGATGCTTTGGTGCGGCGGATGGTAGACCGGTATGACTACGTCTTGCATGCGCCGTTGAGCGGCTGGTTGCATGCGCGCTTTTCGGAGCGGGCGGACCAACTCTATGAGTGGTCGCAGCGTCTGCTGGAGATGATCGAGTGGCAGGACGCGAACGTATCGGCGCAAGCGCGCGATACGCGTTATGCCAGGGCGCTGATCGACAACCTCGATGCTTGCCGTGCGGTTGGCATGGCGTTGGATGAGTTGCTTCCCGCCAAGGTGCTGGCCTGGTATGCATCCGCTTGCGGTATGTAGGTTGGGGTGCAAACCCCAACATCGCCATGCCTGTCGTCGCGCCATGTTGGGGTTTGCACCCCAACCTGCGAACTGCTGACAGTAGGTTGTCAGCAGCAAGGGGCCACGCTATGCGCTCCTTCCTGCGTGGACCTCAAGGACATGACCACACCGAGCATCACTTTGTACGCAACCCGCCCTGGCTTCGGCATGCCGGAAACCAGCCCTTTCGTGATTAAAACCGAAGTGCAGTTGAAGATGGCGGGTCTGGATTATGTGAGGAACTCCACCACACCTCCGCAGGCGCCCAAGGGCAAGGTGCCTTACATGGTGGACGATGGCGAAGTGGTCTGCGACTCCACTTTCATCCGCGCGCATATCGAACGCAAATATGGCGTAGACCTGGACGAGGGCCTGGATACGCGCCAGCGTGCCGAATCCTGGGCGATAGAGCGGATGCTGGAGGATCACCTCTACTTCGCCATGGTGTGGTTCCGCTGGATCGTTCCGGAGAACTTCGCCAAGGGCCCGGCGAATTTCGCCAATGGCGCACCGGAGGAAGAGCGTGAACAACTGCGTCGCGACATGCAGGCGCGCAAGGATGGCGACATGCGAAGCCATGGCATCGGCCGTCATTCGGCCGGTGAAATTGCTGCGCTGGGTGTGCGATCGATCGATGCGATCGCCGCGCTACTGGGTGACAAGCCTTACATCATGGGGGACAGGTTGACGGCCGTGGATGCGACGGCATTTGGCGTGCTTGCCTCCATTCTTACCCCGTTCTTCGATACGCCGCTGAGGGATGCGGTGGCAGGCAGGCCCCATTTGGTGGCGTATGTGAACAAGCTGATGCGGCAGTATTACCCGGAGCATGCGTGGGAGCCGCTGCGGCACGTGGAGGTGGCATAACGCGATTGCCAGGGACGACTCCCTGCCTTATTGCAGTCTGGTTGGCACCGGTCCCTTCCCCCGCAAGCAGGGGAGGGGATTTTTTCGTTGTCTCGACATGAAACCCCATAGCCTACGTAACAGCGGCTGACCATGGCGGTTAGTCCCTGTGAACAAGCTCATTCACATACGGCGCGCCTACACAGAATTGATCGACCACTCCCTAGGCTGTAGCCGTCTCCCAGAACCGAGGAGTCGCCCATGGAAGTTAGTTTCAATAACTGGGGCGAGGCTGTCGCGTTCCTCTCCGAGCGCACTGATATTGCGCTGGAAGGATTGATGGCACTCAGCGCGCAACAAATGGTGGACCAGCAGGTGATCGCTGCGCTGCTGGCGTCCCACTCCCACTTGAAAGCCGCCGCGGATGCGTGGCGGCAGATGGCTTCGGCGACGTTGCCGATCACTCACGTGCGCAGCCTGCAGAACGACCAGCCTGAGTCGGTGCGCGAAGCCTATTCCGAACGCATGGCCTATTGGGAGGAGATCTTCCGCCGGGCTATTCCACAGGAGAGCGAGTGAATAAGAAATAGGGCAAAACCGAGGCAATGAGCGTCAAAGGGATGCGAAGACGTCAACGGCGTGCAACCATATGCACCGTTGTTCTTCACATCCCCTTTGCGCCTGCCCCATGACTCAGCGCCATGCATTCCGACGCATCATTGCGTCTGTCTTTTTCCTTGTCACCGCGCAAGCTGCGTTCGCACAAGCACCTTCCACCGTACAGTTGCAGAACCTCACCTGGACCGAGCTGCGCGACCAGGTTCACGCTGGCAAGACGACGATCATCATTCCCATCGGCGGCACCGAGCAAAGCGGTCCTTACGTCGCGGTGGGCAAGCACAACGTGCGTGCGGCCTATCTCGCCGACAAGATCGCGCAAAAACTCGGCAACGCCTTGGTGGCGCCGGTAGTGGCTTACGTACCGGAAGGCGGCTATGCGCCACCTACGTCGCATATGCGCTTTCCGGGCACCATCACTATTCCGGATGACGTCTTCGAAAAAATGCTCGAGTCGGCGGCCAACAGTTTCGCCGTGCATGGTTTTCGCAACATTGTTTTTCTCGGTGACCACGGCGGTTATCAGAAAGACCTGAAACAGGTAGTGGCTCACCTCAACAAAGCATGGGCAGGAACGAATGCGCGGGCAATCCTGCCGGCGGCGTATTACGAAACATCGTCGGATGGCTATGCCCAATTGCTACGCCAACGTGGTTTTCGCGACGATGAAATCGGCACGCATGCAGGGCTGGCGGATACCTCGCTGCAGCTTGCCGTCGCGCCGCAAATGGTGCGGATGAGTGAGATGCGCAATGCGCCGAAGCCCGGCGCGGCCGATGGTGTGTACGGCGGCGATCCGCGGCGTTCCACCGCGGAACTCGGCCAATTGGGCGTGGATGCTATAGTTTCGCGCACGGTCGATGCCATTCGCCAGGAAACGGCAGGGCGTTGATGCGAGCTTTGGGAAATAAATCGTTGTCCTCTTCAAATACGGGAATCTGCCGTGAGATTTGATTGCTTTGGGCGTTTTGCCTTGCGTGCCGGCGCCGTGCTGGCCGGTTTGTGTGTCACCGCCGTGGCTGCGGCGCAAACGGTGCAAACCGTTCCCGGCATGCCGCCGGTGACCAACCCGAACAACATGTACAGCAATGCGGGCTTCAACATGTTCAGCCCGGTGGTGAAGGGCGATCTGCCGCGCATCTACGTACCCAACCTGCGTTCGAACGATGTGTATGTGATCGATCCGAGCACGTTCACGGTGGTGGATAAGTTTCCGGTCGGCCGCAGCCCACAGCATGTGGTGCCATCGTGGGATCTGAGAACACTGTGGGTAACCAACAACGCCGAAGGCCATAACGATGGCAGCCTGACGCCGATCGATCCCAAGACCGGCAAGCCGGGCAAGGCCGATCCGGTGGATGATCCGTACAACATGTACTTCACGCCGGATGGCAAAGAAGCCATCGTGGTGGCCGAAGCCTTCGCGCGCCTCGACTTCCGCAACCCGCACACCATGGCGCTGATTTCCCGCTTGTCCGCACCGGAATGCAAGGGCATCAATCACGCGGATTTCTCGATCGACGGCAAGTACGCCATCTTTACCTGCGAATTCGGCGGCAAGCTGGTGAAGATCGACATGGTCAACCAGAAGGTGCTCGGCTACCTGCAGCTCAGCAAGCACGGCATGCCGCAAGACATCCGTGTGTCGCCCGATGGCAAGGTGTTCTACGTTGCCGACATGATGGCCAACGGCGTGTATCTGATTGACGGCGACAGCTTCAAGCAGATCGGCTTTATCAAGACCGGCATCGGCACGCATGGCATGTATCCGAGCCGCGACGGCACCAAGCTGTATGTCGCCAACCGCGGTTCAAACAAGGTGCACGGTCCGCCGCATGGTCCGGGCAGCGTGTCGGTGATCGATTTCGCCACGCGCAAGGTGGTGGCCAACTGGCCGATTCCGGGCGGCGGCAGCCCTGATATGGGCAATGTCACGGCGGACGGCAAGTGGTTGTGGTTGTCGGGCCGTTTTGATGACGTGGTGTATGCGTTCGATACCACCACCGGCAAGGTGAAGATCATCAAGGTGGGCATGGAGCCGCATGGCCTGGCGGTATGGCCACAGCCTGGGCGGTATTCGCTGGGGCATACGGGCATCATGCGGTGATGCAAAAAGGCCGGCGAAAGCCGGCCTTTTTGTAGGTTGGGGTGCAAACCCCAACGTATCGGTACACATCCAGATGGCAATGTTGGGGTTTGCACCCCAACCTACGATCTGCCATGCACCACGAAGGTGTGAGGCTAGAGCTGGATCACATCAAAACTTACATCCGGATTCACATCCGCGTTGTAATCCACATCCTTGCGATCGAAGCCGAACAAACGCAGAAACTCATTCTTGTAGCCGGCATAGTCGGTCGCTTCCCACAGATTCTCCGTGCTGACCTGCGGCCATAGCGCTTTGCAGGTTTGCTGCACGTCGTCGCGCAATTCCCAATCGTCCAGGCGCAGGCGGCCTTCCTCATCGGTGGGTGGCGCCTTGCCATCTTCGCGATACAGGAAATCGTGGAACAGGCGATTGGCCTGTTCGATGGTGCCTTCGTGGATGCCTTTGTCTTTCATGATGCGGAACACCATGGAGACGTACAGCGGAATCACCGGAATGGCCGAGCTGGCCTGCGTCACCACCGACTTCATCACGCCCACGTAGGCGTGCAGATGTTGTGCCGCGTAGCGCTGGCTGAGTTCGTGCGCGGTGTTGTCCAGGTGCTGCTTGGCCTGGCCGATGGTGCCGTGCCAGTAGATGGGCCAGGTGATTTCGGTGCCGACGTAGCTGTAGGCGACGGTGGAGGCGTTGTCGGCCAGCACGCCGGCCTTGCTGAGTGCGTCGATCCACAGGGCCCAGTCTTCGCCACCCATCACGGTAACGGTGTCCTTGATTTCCTGCTCGTTGGCCGGCTCCACGGTGACCTGCACCACGGCATCCTTGTTGGTATCCACCGAGGACGCGGTGAATGGCTTGCCGATGGTCTTCAGCGTGGAACGCACCATTTCGCCGCTGTCGGGCAGCTTGCGCACGGGCGAGGCCAGCGAATAGATCACCAGGTCGATCGGGCCACCCATTTCGTTCTTGATCAGCTCGATCGCGCGAGTGCGGGTTTCGTGGGAGAACGCATCGCCGTTGATGGAGCGGGAGTACAGCCCCGCCTGCTTGGCCAGCTTGTCGAACGCCGCGGAGTTGTACCAGCCCGCGGTACCGGGCTTGCTGTCGCTGGAAGGCTTTTCGAAGAACACGCCCAGAGTGGCGGCGCCGTAGCCAAAGGCTGCCGTGACACGCGTGGCCAGGCCGTATCCCGTGGATGCGCCGATCACCAGTACGCGTTTAGGACCGGAGGCGGCAGCGCCTTTGGCCTTGGTGATGCCGATCTGTTCGACCACGTTCTTCTCGCAGCCGACCGGATGCGCCGTGACACAGATAAAGCCGCGAACCTTGGGATGGATGACCACGAATAACCCTCACCGGATGGAGACAAGGGCGCCATTCTAAAGGGGGAGAGGGACCATGCGCTTCCGCAGGGAGGGTGTTTTGGGGCCCGCTTCCTCCCGGGGGAAGTGAGTTCGTAGGTTGGGGTGAAAACCCCAACGGCATCCTCTCTGCACGCACAGCCATGTTGGGGTTTGCACCCCAACCTACGCGTTGCCGCAGAGGGAAGTCACCGTGAGAGCCCGCTGAGGCACGGTACTAATCAGGTCCCCGGAGGGAAATAGTGCGCTCTGCACAGATTCTTTGCGCAACTAGTACCAAGCCTTCCGCATGCCGGTTGGATAGTTATCTCCCATCGCAAGCACAAGAGGAGCCAGCCATGCCTGCTCCCAATCAACATGACGAACGCCGCGAAGCCGGCGAACCCTACGATCCGCGCAAACGCCGTGGTCCACCGCAGCGCCTGGAAGATACCAACGCCAGCGGCGATGCCTTGAACGACACCGGCGAAGACAACCAGCGCTGCAAGGAAGAAGACTGATCACGCGCCGTCGGCGGTGAATCCCACCTTGGCGTGACTGCCGTCGCAGAACGGTTTGTTCTGGCTATGCCCGCAGCGGCACAGGTACGTGCTGGTAACGCGCGCCACCATGCGGCCCGTGCCGCTGATGATTTCCAGATTGCCGCGCACGCACAACGGACCGTTCAATTGCGGATCGATCCGCAACGGGCCGTCACGCGCGGCCAAATCATCGGTAGCGTTGCCGGTTGGCGGTTCGCCGCTGGCGGTGAAACCGATGTCGTGATGCGAGCCGTCGCAGAAGGGCTTGTTCTTCGACGCGCCGCAGCGGCATAGCGTGGCGCGGAATCCCGCAGGTTTGCCGCTCAGGCGCAGATCACCGCGAAACGCATACGGTCCTGCTTCGCGTGTCGCTGCCAGATTCACGGGTGGCGCGGATTCGTCCGGACGCCCATCGCGCCTTTTGTATTGAATGGCGCCGGACGGGCACGCATGCGCAATGTCCGCCAGGCGCTCCACATCCATCGCATCGGGATGGAGCCACGGGCCTTTCACATTGGCCAGGAAAACCTTGGGTGCACCGGTCACGCAGAAGCGCGCGTGGATGCATCGCTTGGCTTCGAACATCAGCGTCAGCTTGTCGCCTTCGACTTGCTCGATGCCGTCGTTCGTGGTGCTTGGTGCAGCTGAGGCGGGCGTCGCTGCTGTTTGCTCGGTAACAACGGCTGACGGTGCAGGACGGGAAAGGTCGAAACCTTCTTCGGCCTGCCTGGAAAGGCCAGCAAGTACTCGTGCCGCCGTGATGGTGCGTGCATCGCCCGACGCGCTCAAGCGTTCGGCCGCTTCTGTCAGCTGCTGGAAGCGCTCGCGGAAGAAACGCCCCGCGCTTGGGCCAGGTGGCAGCGGCGCGGTATCGCGCAGGGTGATGAACGTCACCCCTGCATGGCAATCCGGATTTGAAGGGCCAGCCGGCAGCCGCGCCGCACGTTCGGCCAAGGGCACCAAGGCACGCATCAAGCCGATGCCGAGTTCGAGCGAAAGGTTCTTGTCCGGGTCCGGTTGCGGTATGGAATAGGTATAAGCGAGCAGCCGCTGCATCAGTCCGTAGGCGCTATTGGCGACATCGACGGTAGCGATCGCATCGGCATCTTCCAGCCATACGCGGCCTTCGGGCCGTGGCGGCCGGCGGAATACTGGATTGGTCGCCGCCGGGAACGCCGGCTTGAAGGAAGGATCGGCGGTGAGCAGCGCCTGGTATTCCGTGCGGATTGCTGCGAAACGCTGGTAATGCGAATTCTCCGTATTCTCCAGCGCGCCCTCGCCCTGCGTGATGATGGACTCGAACGCGGCCAAGGCGGTTTTCAGGCAAATCACCTTCTTCGCGCCGGGCAGCGATACCTCGGCGCTGGACAGTTGCAAGGCAGGATTGCCGCACATCGCGCCCGCTTCACCATGTGCTTCCACCAGCCGGCGCAAACCCGTGCCCAAGGTCTGATAGAACTCGCCAACGGTGTCGTAATTGAGGCCCATCGGCGTAAGGCGCGGACCGTCTGCGCCGCGTACGAAATGGCGTTCGGGCTCGAAGCCTGCGCCATCGGGTTCGGTGGATCCTGCCGGGCGCTCCAGGTAGATGAAGTGCTGCAGCGTCGCCATATTGAACGGTGCCAGCTTCACCACCACGCCGGCCGGCAGGTAGCCGGGATCGAGGGGGAAATTGGAGCGTCCCACACGTGGCGCCCCACCCAGCGCGATGGTGATATTCCACACCGACATCAGATGGCCCATTTCTTCGATGGCCACCTGCAGGATGTTGTGCCTCCAGCGCGTGATCGCTTCGAGCTGCTCTGCCGTCACGCCTTCGTCTACCGACGACTTCAGCGAGAACGCCGCGTAGAGGTAGGTGCACATCAGACAGTGTTCGAGTTCGGCCGCTTCGTAGAGCGCATGCAGCGCTTGCTCGCGGCTGGGAGTGATATGCGCTGGGCTGTAGCTGACCACGACCTAATCCCTCTTGGTGTCAGGAGGAAGAAGGTACACCGATTGGGTTACATGCGCTTTGTCGGCGAAGGAATTACAGAAATTCCTGGAAGGCTGGTAACGCCCCTATCGTCATGCCTGCGAATGGCAAACGTAGGTTGGGGTGCAAACCCCAACCTGTCGCGATAACAGGCATGGCGATGTTGGGGTTCGCACCCCAACCTACGAAGCTCAGACGAACATACCGCCTGATGCTTCGATCCGCTGTGCATTGATCCATCCGCTGTCCTTCGACAGCAACATGGCCACCACGCCGCCGATATCGTCCGGCAAACCCACGCGCCCCAGCGCCGTCTGCGAAGCGACGTAGGCATTCACGTCCGCGTTGTCACGCACCGTGCCGCCGCCGAAGTCGGTCTCGATGGCGCCGGGAGCGAGTGTGTTGACGGCGATGCGGCGTGGGCCCAGTTCCTTGGCGAGATAGCGCGTCAGCACTTCGATCGCGCCCTTCATCGACGCATAGGCCGAGTAGCCGGGCAAAGCAAAGCGTGCCAGGCCGCTGGAGACGTTGAGGATGCGTCCGCCATCTTCGATCAACGGCAGCAGCGTCTGAGTCAGGAAGAACGTGCCCTTGAAATGAATGTTCACCAATTCGTCGAACTGCGCTTCGGTGGTCTCCGCGAAGCCGGCATGGATGCCGATGCCCGCGTTGTTGACCAGATAGTCGAAGCGATTGCGTTGCCATGACTCCTTCAGCACCACGCGCAACTGTTCGGCGAAGGAGGTGAAGCTGGAAGCCTTGCCCACGTCCAGCGGCAGGGCGACCGCGCGGCGGCCAAGCTTGTGGATACGCTCGACCACGGCATTCGCCTCGGCCTGGTTGGAGCGATAGGTCAGCACCACATCGGTACCGTGTTCGGCCAGCTTCAGCGCCATGCTCTTGCCAAGGCCGCGGCTGCCGCCGGTGATCAGGGCGATGGGGGCGTTATGGATAGGCGAATTCGTGCTCATGAGTGTCTCCTTCGAACCTAAGGGAGGGAACCAACGGCGAGCAGGATATTGATCTGTACTCCGCGTATAAATCGTCCGATCATGAGTGCTGTGTTCGTAAATGGCGAACAATCGGGCGAGGCGAGCGATGAACCGGATCGAGGCCATGCACATCTTCGTGCGGGTGGCGGAACTGGCCAGTTTCACCAAGGCAGCCGATAGCCTGGGCCTGCCCAAGGCCAGTGCCTCCACCGCCGTACAGCACCTGGAGGCGCAGCTCGGCACGCAACTCTTGCACCGGACGACGCGCCGCGTGCAATTGACGCAAGACGGCCAGCGTTACTACGAGCGCTGCAAGGACGTGCTGGCGGATCTGGACGAGTTGAGCACGATGTTCCAGCAGGCGCCGCAAGCGTTGAGCGGACGCTTGCGCGTGGACACGAACAGCGGTGTCGCCAGGCGCGTCATCGAGCATCTGCCGCAATTTCTACGTGAACACCCGGGCATCCAGGTGGAGTTGAGTTGCACCGACCGCCGTGTGGATGTGGTGGCAGAGGGTTTTGATTGCGTGGTGCGTGTGGGCACGCTCACCGATTCCAATTTGATCGCCAGGCCACTGGGGCAGTACCGCATCGTCAACTGCGCGAGCTCCGCTTATCTGGAGGAACACGGTGTGCCGCAGACGCTGGAGGATTTGGCGCATCACAAGCTGATCCATTACGTCTCCGTGCTGGGACAACGACCGCCCGGTTTCGAATACATGGAAGGTTCGCGTTGCCACTACATGCCGATGCAAGGCGTGCTGACGGTCAACGGTGTCGAAGCGTATGCCAGCGGATGCCTGGCTGGTTTGGGTATCACGCAGACGCCCAGAGAGGGCGTTGCACATTGGTTGCGTTCCGGGCGTCTGGTTGAAGTGTTGCCGCAATACGAAGCCGAACCGATGCCGGTATCGCTGCTGTATGCGCACCGGCGCAACCTTTCGGTACGCGTGCAGGTGTTCATGGATTGGCTGGCGAATACCCTTGCGCCATATCTGGATCGTGTCTGAATCGCGAACCGCGTTCGCGGAAAACTGTCATCGTGATTCACTAAGGTAGCGCTGCTCAATGAGATAGACGCGCGCGAGCGCAATGACATTCCCTTCACACACGAGGCTGCACGTCATGGCGACTTCCAGCAACTCGCTGTCTGCGATCAACCACATCGTTGTCTTGATGCTGGAGAATCGCTCTTTCGATCATATGCTCGGTTTTCTCTATACCGATGCCGGCAATGTTTCGCCGGCAGGGCAAGCGTATGAAGGGCTCACCGGCAACGAATCGAATCCGGATGCCAGTGGCACGGCGGTAAGTGTGTTCAAGATCCAAGGTGGCACCAGCAGCACGTATTTCATGCCGGGCGCCGATCCTGGCGAAGGCTATACCGCGACGAATTCGCAGCTGTTCGGCAGCAATACGGCGCCGACACCCCCGGTGGCAACCGGTCAAGGCTTCGTCACCAATTTCGCTTACACCTTGAGCTGGGAGTCGAAGAGCAAAGGCTATTCCATTCTGCCCGGCACGACCGCCAACGACATCATGGGCATGCACACGCCGCAGACCTTGCCGGTGCTCTCCGCGCTGGCGCGTGGTTTTGCGGTATGTGATCACTGGTACGGCTCGGTGCCGACGGAAACCTTGCCCAATCGCGCGTTCGCCCATGCGGCCACGTCGCAAGGCCACATGGACGACAAGACCAAAACCTTCACGGCGCCCAGTATCTTCGGCGCACTCAGCAAGCAGAACATCAGCTGGAAAATCTACGGCTACAACGCCGAGCCGCTGACCCGGCAAACTTTTACCGACATCACCAATCTGGCTGACACCTATTTCGGGCAGTTCACGGATTTCCAATCGGATGCGGCGAACGGCTCGCTGCCGTCGTACGTCTTCCTCGAGCCGAGCTGGGGTTCCAGCGGCAACAGCCAGCATCCCAACTACGACGTTGCGCTCGGTGAGCAGTTCATCCACGACGTGTATTACGCGCTACGCAACAGTCCATCGTGGAGTCAGACGTTGTTGATCATCACCTATGACGAGCACGGCGGCTGCTATGACCACGTCTCTCCGCCCACCAATGCCGTGCCGCCGGACAGTTCGGCAGGCGAATACGGATTCGATTTCAAGCGTTTCGGACCGCGTGTGCCCACGTTGTTGATCTCGCCACTGATTCCGGCCGGAACGGTATTTCGTACATCGAGCGCGATACCGTTCGATCACACGTCGATTCTGAAAACCGTAGAGTTGCGCTGGAACGTGCCTGCGCTGACGGCGCGCGATGCTGCGGCGCCGGATGTGAGTGCGGTGCTCAGCCTTACGGCGGCACGCACCGACGATCCGCTATCCGGCGTGGCCGTGCCGCAGTCGAAGGGCACGAATCCTTCGGCGAACAAGCCTTCGCATCTGCAGCAGGTGTATGCGGAACTGGCCGCGCATTTGCCGATGCCTGACCCTGCACCTGGCGCGCAGCCAGGTATTGCGAAGCTGGAAACGTCTGACGACTACGACCGGTATATCAAACAGCGGGTGGATGCGTGGAAGGCGCATCGCAAGCAGTGATGTAGGTTGGGGTGCAAACCCCAACATCACCATGCTTGGACACACGTCATGTTGGGGTTTGCACCCCAACCTACGGTTTGCGTCACGGCTTGGCGTGAAAGGTCACCACCAGCACATCACGATGCGCAGGCTCGCCGGCTACCAGTGGTGTCACCGGCGTTACGCCATGGAAGACGCGCGGATCATGGATCAACGCCGAGTCGAACGGATGGGTAAGGGTGAAATCGCCCAGTGGCTTGCCATCCGGCGCGTGGATGGTGGTGGTGCCGCTGGCGATGTTGTGGCGATCGATCAGCAGCACCAGCACGAAATCCACGCCATCGCGGTGACTGCCTTCGGGCGTGGGTTCGCCCGCTTCAGTGGAACTTGCTTCGATGCGGAACTGGTGCACTTCCACGTGCCAAGTGGCGATGCCGGGCGCCAGCGAGCTGAAAAAACCATTGCAGAACGCAAGGATGGTGCGCAGGCTCGCACCGTTTGCAACGTCCGGCTCGACCGGTTCGAACCAGCGCTCGATATCGCCTTGCAGGCGGTTGTATTGCAGTGACTGGTAATGCGGTTGATGTGGCGCAAGCTCGACCTTGCCGTGTGCGGTAGCGGCATAGGTGGCATGGCGCCGACGCCGTTGCCGCCCGGTGGCGGCAAGGTAGGGATCGGGGCCGAGCTGACTCCAGCTTGCGGTGAAGGCGTTCCAATCCGACAGTTCGCCTGACGCTTGCAGCAGCGGTTGCATGACATCTGCGGTGACGAAGGCGAAGCCGTCGTGCTCCATGGCGTCGAATAGCGTTGGGATAGGTGAATCGATGCGCTTTTGCATGGAGGAATTGTACAGCCGGCGCCTGCCGTTCCTGCCTGTTCGCAATATGTAGGTTGGGGTGCAAACCCCAACATGACGTGTGTCCAAGCCTGGCGATGTTGGGGTTTGCACCCCAACCTACGTGCTACGTGCCCAGTGCCACCTCCCCTGAAATCAAGGGAGGTGGCAGTGACATCTCGCACGGATTCACCGCACGCCAAACATGTCTATCCTGGCCAATCCTTGCGCCTTTGCGTCGGCCAGCACCCTTGCTACGGCGTCGTAAGCCACGCCATCCGCCGCATCGATTTCCAGCGTCGGTTGCTTGGATTGCATCGCGGCAACGCTCAACTGTGTTCTCAACTGATCCAGGTTGACAGCCGTGTCGTTCCAGTACATTGCGCCATCCGCTTGAATAGCCAGGTGGATGGAGGTGGGCGCTTCTGTAAGTGTGGTGGAGCCCTGAGGTAAATCCAGTTTCGTTTTATGCGTAATGATCGGCGCGCTGATCATGAAGATGATCAACAGCACCAGCATGACGTCGACCAGCGGTGTCACATTGATCTGGGCCATGACGTCGTTAGATGCACGAACAGAGAAAGCCATACTTCCTCCTGAGCGAACGTGTTGATGTCGATGTGCACCCGGCAGATGGTTGGGGAACCGGGCGAGGCCAGCGTAGCGCAGCGTTGGTCGGTGGGATAGTGGTGGTCACGGTACGGCAGAGATAAACAAAAAGGCCGAAGGCTGTGATGCCTCCGGCCTTTGCGTGCGAGATGCAAAACTGCGGGTCAGCCGCCGGCTGTCGACGAGGTGCTGGCCGGCTTGCTTTCCTTGCTCCCCTTTGCCCCGTGTCCCCCCCGCTCCTTCGGCGGACGATTCTTGAACAGCTCATCGGCTGTTTGCTTTTGTTCCGGCGAAAGCACGGCATACAGAGAGCTGAAGGCTGACGACAGTTTCTGCATGTTGTCCGCATTGAGCTGGGCGATCTTCGCATAGGACTTCATGGAGTCGTCTGCGTTCATGCTTTCCATCTGCTGATGACGTTCGTGCAGTGCTTTGCCCGTGTTTTGCGCGTTGTCGCGCATGACCTGGGCATAGGCATCCCACTGACTGGATTCCGCGTCAGTGATACCAAGCTCTTCGTGCAAATCGCTGATCTGCTGTTCCACCTCATCCATGCGCTTCTGCATATGGGATTTCTTGGCAGTCGGCGCGGTCGCGGACGATGCGGCTGAAGCCGGTGCCGTGCTCTGCGCCATGGCGGTGCCGCCAAGCAGGACCAGGGATAGCGCGATGGGTAAGGCGGCCTTGCTAAAGAGGTTTTTCATGATGGGAAGCTCCGATTCATGAGTACGGTCCAGGAGCGGACCAACCAGGGCATGACGTGGCTGGATGCGCAGGGACAATCAATATCCCTGGCTCAATATCCTTGCTGTGGCGGATAGCCATTGTCGTAATAGACCACACCGGGCGGAGGAGGAGGAGGCGGTGCCGATGACTGATAAACCACGCCCGGCGGCGGCTGTGACGCGGAGGCGGCGGAGTTGGCGATGACGGCGCCGGCCACCACGCCGAGCAGGCCGGCGGCGATGGCCACACCTGCGTTGTTGCCGCCACGATCGCGATGGCGATTATCCCAGCGCGGTGGCGGTGGTGGTGGCGGGCGATGCCAGCCGCGGTCCGGACCGCGATGTTGGGCCTGGACCGGCATGGAAGGTGCAACGACCGCCACGGCGATGGCAATCGCAGCAAGCTGTCGGTATAGCGGGGTGCGAGTCATCAACTTACCCTCCTCACTATGCAACGTTATGCAACGTTTGTCGCACACATCAGGCCAGCCTCGAATGCGTGCGAAGATGGATATCGCAAAGATGCCGCTGCAACCGATGAGCTTGGCGCGTCGCAGCGGTCAACCGTGGCCGGAGTGTATGACAAACGCCGTGCAGGTTGATGGCAGGCCGCAAGTGACGCTGGGAACGGTTCATGTAGCGGCCGTGGGTTGTGACGCACAAACAAAATAACGGGCACTTATCCTTTGCCCGGTTTATGGGATCTGACCAGGAGAACAGCATGCAAAGATTTCGGGCGTACTGGGTTTTCGCGCTGGCCGCTTTCGCAGGTGGCATCCACGCGCAAGAGCAGGCTGCCAAGCCTCATGCCATCGAAGCGTTCGCCAAAGGCGCGCAGATCTATAGCTGCAAAGCCGCCAACGGCAATTATGCGTGGGCCTTGAAGGCGCCGGACGCAACCTTGAGCGACGCCAAGGGGCATGCCATCGGCAAGCATTTCGCCGGCCCTAGCTGGCAAGCCGAGGACGGTAGCGTGGTGGTGGGCGAGCCGATCAGCGTATCGCCTTCGCCCGATGCCGGTGCCGTCGCGTGGATCGTGATGCATGCCAAGTCGCATACGGGACAGGGCGAGATGGCGAGCGTGCAATACATTGTGCGCACCCGCACGGAGGGTGGCGTGGCGCCTGCTACGGGTTGCGATGCCGCGCATGTGGGTACGGAAACGCGTGTGTCGTACAGTGCGGTTTATTTGTTCTTCCGTGGCTGAGTATTCATGGGCTGAACACCAGCACGATAAACACCGCAAATAGCGAAAGGTGTACCGCACCCTCCAGCATGGTGGTGCGGGTGTTGGAAAACGTCATGGCGCTGAGGATCAGCGTTGCCATCAGCATCACGATGCTGGACGGCGGCACGCCGAGCAGCACGGACTGGCCGGTGTACAGGCTGATGGCGAGCACGGCGGGTACGGTGAGCCCCAGTGTGGAGGCCACCGACCCCAGGCAAAGATTGATGGCGCGGGTCAACCGGTCTGCGCGTGCTGCAATCAAGGCGGAAATGCCTTCCGGCGCGAACACCAGGATGGCGATGATGATGCCGCCCAAGGCCTTGGGCGCGCCGGTGACGGCAATACCGTAGTCGAGAATTTTCGCCAGACTCTTGGACAGAATGACGATGGGTAGGATGTTCAACAGCAACAGGCCAAAGTGCAGCAACCGTTTTTTCTTGTCGATCGTGGCTGACTGCTGATGCGCCATGTCCTCGGCATCCATCGGCTGCTCATCGGTCGTCACGAAGTAGCCGCGATGCCGTCCCGTTTGCAGCCACAGGAAAACACCATACAAAGCGATGGTAAGCAGCGAGAAGGCAAATGCCTGCGGAGGAGCCAGCGAACCATCGGATGTGGACGTGGTGAAGTCCGGCAGCACCAGCGCAATGATGGTCAGTGGAATGATCACCGACAGATACGCCGACGCACCTTTGAGGTTGTACGACTGTTCGTAATGGCGAAAGCCGCCCAGCAGCAAGCCCAGGCCCACGACGCCGTTGAGCACGATCATCAGCACCGCATACATGGTGTCGCGTGCTAGGGTGGAACTGCCGCTTGAGCCGAGCATCACGGCCGAGATCAGCACCACTTCGATGATCACGATGGAGAGCGTCAGCACCAAGGTGCCGAGCGGTTCGCCCAACATGTCCGCCAGCTCTTCGGCCTCATGCACGACGCCGAAGGCGACCCACACGATGACCAGGAACAGCCAGGCAAACAGCAGCAGGGCTGCCAGAGGGCTGCTTACGTTGCCTACCCATGCCGAGCCGAACAGCAGGAAGAGTGCCACGGTCAGCCAGGCGGCAAAGGGTCGCATCGTTGTCATGGTCTTCTGCATGCAATGCCCCGGGGAATCTCCAAGCTGGGCAGCATATTACCGAGCTGGCCGGTAACCATCCTAACAACCTGTCCCCGTTATTCGACCTGTCCCCGTTATGCGCTGCACCATGCAACGCGTTTCCCGTCACGGTTTTTTCATCGCCACGCGATAGGCTTATGCCGCAGCTTCTGTATAAGCCTGCTTGCGTTGCGCCGTAGAGCAGGTCGCTATTCGATTCACCCACGCAGATTCGCAGAAGAACGCGACGTTTCAGCGTGCCACGGTCTCGAAGCAACAGGGCGACATCTTTAATAAAGACGACCGCACACGCATCGCCGCATGGAGGCTACACGATGCCACGATCGCCACGGTTCGATCTTGCTTACGTGCCCCAGCACATCATCCAGCGCGGTCATGACGGCTGCGCATGCTTTTACAGTCCGGCCGATTACCGGTGTTACCTCGTGCAATTGCTGCATGCCAGCTTCCGCTGGGAATGCGCCGTGCATGCCTACGTGTTGATGCCAAACCATGTGCATCTGCTGGTAACGCCGTCGCACGTAGGGGCGCTGGCGCACATGATGCAATCTATCGGCCGCAACTACGTGAGTTACTTCAACGCCACCTACCATCGGTCCGGTACGCTATGGGAAGGGCGTTATAAATCCTGCTTGATCGGCGTGGATTATCTGCTGATCTGCCAGCGCTATATCGAGCTCAACCCGGTGCGCAGCGGATTGGTGGGTGAGCCGTCGTCCTATCCTTGGTCAAGTTATGCCTGCAACGCGCTGGGTGCTGTCGAGCCGGTGGTTGTTCCGCACGCGGAGTACGTGGCGCTGGGCCTTTACAGTGAGCAGCGCATGCGCGCGTATCGCCAGTTGTTTGAATGGGATATCCAGCCGGAGGTCTTGCGGGACATTCGCACATACATCCAACAGCAGCGCGCGCTGGGTTCGGCGACGTTCCAGGCGAGGGTGGAAGAAACGCTTGGCCGATGCGCAAGGGCCAGGCCTGCGCACCGGCCGCGCAAGCAGCCGCAGATGTTTGAGTAAACCCTTAGGACTCGAGCGTCGTTTTCAACCGAAGCAACGCTTGGTCCCACTGTTCCGTGATCACGTCGAGCGAGCGCCGTGCCTCGTCCAGGCGCGACGCTTGCAACTCCCACAAGCGTTCGCGCCCTTGCCGGATGTCACGCACCAGCCCTGCATCGGAGAGCACCTGCAAATGCTTGGTGACGGCTTGCCGCGTGATGTCGGTGCCGGCCGTAAGCTGTGCGATGGATAGCGCGCTGCCGGCGCAGAGCAGCGCGATCAGGCGCAGGCGCGTTTCGTCGCCCAACGCTGCGAATACCGGCACGGCTTTGCGCAGCAGCGGAAATTTTCCGCCCGCGTTAGTGCGTGGCGACATAGGCGTCGATATTGGTCATCTGCTCGTCCCAGCCGCTGCTGTTCATGCGGAAGGCTTCCAATCGCCGGTGAGCCGGGATCTGGTCGAAACCGGATTCCACCAGGCGCAGCAGTGTGCCTTCGGCGGTTTCTTCCAGTTCAAAGCTCACCAGCGTGGCGGGTTCCTGGGAGTAATCCACATTGGGATCGACCGCGTACGGATGCCAGCGGAAGGAAAGCAGGCGTTCCGGTTCGACGCGCTCCACCGTCACCTTCCAGGTCAGATGCTCGTAGCCGGGATAGGTGATGTTTCCCTCGCAGGGTTCGCCGGCGACGAAATGCTTTCCCTTCAGCGCGACGCCAAACCATTCGCCGAAGGATTCGGCGTTCGCCAACGCACGCCACACTTTCGAGCGTGCTGCCTTGATATGGATCTGTCGTTCAATGCGATCTGTCGATGTGTTCATGGGCAACCTCCTGGTTGCATATTAGATCCACGCTCGCGATTAATGCAACTGTTTGGTTGCTCTTCTATGCCATGCCGGCTAAAGATGGACTGGCTATGCTGCGCGGGATGTCCGATGGGCGATGGCTCGTGCGTCATCGGAGTGGCGGCGCATGTTGCCCGCCTCGAACCGACGGAGACTATCCATGCAATATCTACTGTTGTTGTTTGCCGACGAAACGGGCTGGCATCGCATGTCCAGCGAAGAACAGACGCGCGGTGTGGCGGCTTACCGCGCCTATACGGAGACGTTGAAAGAAGCCGGCGTGTATGTGGGTTCCAACCGGCTGCAGGACACGAATACGGCCACTACCGTGCGCCTGGTCGATGGCAAATCGCAGGTGCTGGACGGCACGTATGCCGATACCAAGGAACAGCTCGGCGGCTATTTCCTGATCGACGCCCCCGACCTGGATGCCGCACTGGGCTGGGCCGCGCGCTGCCCCGGCGCAAGCCACGGCACGATCGAAGTACGGCCGGTATGGCCCACGCCAGGGGCCAGTTCGCCGTGAGCGACGACGCGCGGGCAGCCGCCAATGCCGTAGCTCGCCACAGCTACGGCAAACTGCTCGCCTATCTCGCCGCCGACATGCGTGACGTGTCGGCGGCCGAAGATGCGTTATCGGAAGCCTTCGCCGCCGCACTGGCGGATTGGCCGGTGCACGGTTGCCCGGACAGCCCGGAGTCCTGGCTGATGACGGTAGCGCGGCGCAAAGGCATCGATGGCGTCCGGCGGCGACGTAGCGGTGAGGCCGTCTCGGCACAGTTGCAGGCGATCGCGGATATGCACGCCGAATGTACGGGCACGAGCGAGGAGGAGGTATTTCCCGATCGCCGCCTTGCCTTGCTGTTCGCTTGCGCGCATCCAGCGATCGACGTGAGCATTCGTGCGCCGTTGATGCTGCAGACCGTGCTGGGGCTCGAAGCAAAAACCATTGCCTGCGCGTTCCTGGTATCGCCCGAAGCGATGAGCAAACGGCTGGGCCGCGCGAAGCAAAAAATCCGCGAGGCCGGTATTCCCTTTGTGATTCCCGAGCGCGATGCATGGAACGAACGGCTGGAAGCGGTGCTGGCGGCGATCTATGCCTCATACGCCGAAGGCTGGAGCGAGCCGGACGATGCCGATCTGACTCGCCGTGATCTGGTCGAAGAAGCGCTCTTTCTTGCCCGCTTGTTGGCCGAGCTGTTGCCGCAAGAACCGGAAACGCTGGGCTTGCTTGCAGGCATGCTGTACACCGAAGCCCGCCGGCGTGCGCGACGCAACGTGGAAGGCGAGTACGTGCCCTTCGCCGAACAGGACACGCGCCTGTGGGATGCCGGCATGATCGATGACGCCGAGGACTTGTTGCGGCGTGCGAGCGCATTCGGCCGGATCGGCCGCTATCAACTCGAAGCCGCGTTGCAATCGGCGCATATCGAGCGCCGGCGTTCCGGACGCAGTGACTGGTCGCCGGAAGTGCAGCTTTACGATGCGTTGTACGCGCTCACTCGTTCCCCCGTCGTTGCGCTGAATCGTGCGTTGGCGGTTGCGGAATTGAATGGGCCTGATGCGGCTGTCGCGATCATCCGCACTTTGTCCGAAGACAAGCGACTGGCCGAGTATCAGCCGTATTGGGCGGCACGTGCGGCCTTGTTTGCACGTGCAGGCGACGAACGTGAAGCCTTGCATGCCTACGAGATGGCGATTGGTCTGGCATGCGATCCAGCGGTGCGGCGGTTTTTGCAACGGAAGCAAGAGGCAATCCTTTCGCAAACACCCCCATCCGTTGCGTAGCTTGGGGTGTAAACCCCACCATCGCCATGTTGGTCAGGATCAGGATGTTGGGGTTTGCACCCCAACCTACAAAAGCGCTTGTCTGGCAGAATCGGCCTTCTGCTTATCGGGAAGCCAAGCACATGCGTGATGCCGTAACCACTCCGGCCAATTCACCAGGCCGAGTTCTGTTTGCCAGCCTGATTGGCACCACCATCGAGTTCTTCGATTTCTACATCTACGCCACGGCGGCGGTGCTGGTATTTCCGAAGTTGTTCTTCCCGGCGGGCGATGCGGCGACGGCGACCTTGCAATCCTTCGCCACGTTCGCGCTGGCATTCGTGGCGCGCCCGATCGGTTCGGCCTTGTTCGGCCATTTCGGCGATCGCATCGGCCGCAAGGCGACGTTGGTGGCTGCCTTGCTCACCATGGGCATCTCCACGGTAGCGATCGGCGTGCTGCCCACGTACGACCATATCGGCCTGATGGCGCCCGCGTTGCTCGCTCTGTGCCGTTTGGGGCAAGGGCTTGGGCTGGGTGGCGAGTGGGGCGGTGCGGTGCTGCTGGCGATCGAGAATGCGCCGCCGGGCAAGCGCGCCTGGTACGGCATGTTTCCACAGCTTGGCGCACCACTCGGCTTTCTTGCCGCGACGGGCTTGTTTCTCTGGATCACGGAGAAGATGGGCGACGCCGCCTTTTTCGCATGGGGATGGCGCGTACCATTCCTGGCTAGCTCGGTGCTGGTGCTGATGGGTTTGTGGATGCGTTTGCGCCTGACTGAAACCCCCGAGTTCGCGCGTTCGATGGCGATGCATGAGCGCGTGAAAGTACCCATGCTCAATGTGTTCGCGCAGCACCCGCGTGCGCTCATCTCGGGCACATTCGCAGCGTTGGCGACGTTCGTCATCTTCTATCTGATGACGGTGTTCGCGCTGAGCTGGGCTACTTCCAAGCTTGGCTATTCACGCGAAGCTTTCCTGATCGTGCAGATGGTGGGCGTGCTGTTTTTTGCCCTGTTGATTCCGTTCTCGGCATGGCTGGCGGACAAGCGCGGCGGGCATTTCGTGATGCTGCTGGCCACGGCGCTGATCTTTGTGTTCGGCATCGCCTATGCTCCGCTGTTCGCGCAGAGCGGCATGCTGTTCATGGTGGTGGGCATGTGCGTGGTCGGCATCACCTACGGGCCGCTGGGCACGGTGCTGGCGCAGATGTTTCCTACTGCCGTGCGCTATACCGGCGCGTCGCTGGCGTTCAATCTGGCGGGCATTTTTGGTGCGTCGCTGGCGCCCTATATCGCCACGTGGCTGGCCAAGACCTACGGTTTGGCGTACGTGGGGTATTACCTTTCTGTGGCGGCTGCGCTGACCTTGCTTGCCTTGTTGGTCAAACCGCGCGAAGCGACGTAGCGGTTTGCTTTTTTGATGGCAAAAAAAGAAGCCCTGGTCAGCGCGAGCTGCCAGGGCTTTGTTGTCGAGTGAGGCTTATCCGCCCTGAGGGTGCTGTTCCTCGTGTTTGTTCTCATGGGGCGGCGGAGCCTGACGCGGCGGTGCGGCGGGGTGGGGCGCCTGCGCTGGGCGAGGTTCCGGGTGATACGCCGGTGCCGGCTGCGGGGCAGGGCGATAAGCGGGTTCCGGCCGAGGTGCAGGGTGGTAGGCCGGTGCCGGTTGAGCTTCAGGACGCGGCCGTTCCGGCGCCATGTCGCGTGGTGCTGGCGCTGCCTCCGGATGCGGCGGCGTGCGTGGTGCGAAGTTTTCAGGTCGTTCGGCCGGACGATTAGGTTCTACCGGTGCACGTGATGGCGCTGCACTAGGGTACTGCCCAGGATGGGGTGCGAAGTGCGCTGAGCGCAGCTCGGGATTTTGCGCAGATTGCGGACGTGCTTCCGGACCTGGATGCGGAGCGCCAGCCGATGCACCATGCGCTGCGACAATGCCAGCGCCCGTAAAAGCGGCTGCCCGCGCCGTGGCTGCGATCGGCGGAGCACCATGGTTGACCGAGGCGCGCAACGCCGGATTCTGGCGGGCCATCGTCATCTGCTGCTGTTGTGCCGCTACTGGCGGCGTGTGTTGCGCACGCTGGTAGGCGACTTGCTGCGCTGTAGGCTCTGCACGCACACCGCCATTGCCACCGTTGTAGCTCACACGATTGACGGTGACGTTGTTGATCACGGTCTGGTTGTACACGTTGGTCACGTGCACGTTGGTGATGTTGTTGACCGTGCGGTTGTAATAGAAGCCGTGCTGTCCCCAGTGGCCGCCTTCATAGCCGTGGCCGCCATAACCGTAGCCATAGTCGATGCCGCCGTAGTAGCCCACTTCGCGGCCCCAGTAGCCTTCATGGAAGACGTACACGCCATCGCTCCAGCCCCAATAGGCCGGCGTCCACAAGGCGCCGGTAAATGGTGCAAGCACCCAAGTGCCCGGCACCCAGTAATACTCGGCGCCGTCCCAGGCCCAATAACCCGGCACCCACATGTAGCCATCGTCGGGAATCGGTGGCTGGTCGTAAACCGGCAAGGGCGGCGGCGGCGAGCCCACGGTGACGGAAACGCCAATGGACACTTGCGCCTGCACCGGCGTTGTCACGAACGCGAATGCTGCTGCCGATAGCACGCAAGCGCCGAGCGCCAGCGCGCTGCAACGTGTTGCAGCTTTCCGCATCAATGCGTGGTGTTTCATGGATGGTCCTCTTCTGGCGTGGTTTGTGGGAGACAAACTAGCGCATGCCATGCGACGGAGAACTGAGCAGGAGTGAGGGCTGTTCCAGTTCAATTAAGCAGAGCGATGACGCTGGACACGGCATTCACATGCAAGCACTTGTATGGCTTGCGCAATCGGCAAATGAATCGCGCGTAAAACGCCTGGCAGCGATGTGCATGCGATGGATGCCAGGGGACTGCGTCGCGTGAAAATGACCTGCCCATCCCGGCAATAATCGGAGTGTGATGCCTCAAGGTGCGCGATAGTTTGAAGGTTTATAAGGAGCTTTCGATGAAGAGCCGTCACGCCGGATTAGCCGCACAGACGCAGAGCGTCGATCAGGACAAGCTCGATTGGCTTCGCATGGCTGCAGACCTTGATTGTTACGGTGCCGCCATCATTCCCGGACTGCTGCAAGCGGACGCATGCGATTCACTGGCTGCGTTGTATGGCGATGATCGCCATTTCAGAAGCCGGGTGGTGATGGCGCGGCACAGCTTCGGTAGCGGCGAATACAAGTATTTCGCTTATCCGTTGCCGGCGCGGATCCAGGAACTTCGCACTGCCTTTTATCCACCCTTGGCCGAAATCGCCAATCGCTGGAACCAGGCGATGGACATCGCCGTGCATTATCCGGCGACCCACGAGCAATACATCAAGCATTGCCACGCGGCCGGACAACGTCGCCCCACGCCTCTGCTGTTGCAGTACGGTGCCGGCGACTACAACTGCCTGCATCAGGATCTTTACGGTGAGCATGTCTTCCCGTTGCAGATGGCGATCCTGCTTTCCCAACCCGGCAAGGATTTCACCGGCGGCGAGTTCGTGCTCACCGAGCAGCGGCCGCGCATGCAATCGCGTGCGGAGGTGGTGCCGCTAGAGCAGGGCGACGCGGTGGTGTTTGCCGTGCATCACCGCCCCATGCAAGGCACGCGCGGGACGTACCGGGTGATGATGCGGCATGGCGTGAGCCGGATCCGCTCCGGGCACCGGCATACGTTAGGGATTATTTTTCATGATGCGACGTGATCAAAAGAAAACCGCGCATCGCGCGGTTTTCCATGGATCATGTATGCATCGCCGTGCGCGCCCGATGATGCATCGGCGGCGGTGAAGAAGGTGCCCGGAACGGCACCACGCTCGCATCGATTGGCAGCTGTGCATCGCTCAGCATGGCCAGTAGCGTCTCACCATAAATCAGCTCGAACGGCTTGCCGGTGACGAACTTCCACGCATCCTCGGTGTAGTCGCCGCAAGCAACGATCTTCACGGCGGAAGCGTGGTGGTATTTCATCAGGTTATGCATCTCGCGCACGTCTCTCACCGCGACGTTGCGATGTTTCCAATGGCGGCACTGCACCAGCGTCGTCATGCTGTGCTTGTGCAGGATGAGATCCAGGCCGTCATCCGCATCGGCACGACCTGCACGCTCCACTACATAACCGCGAAAGCGGAAAGCCTGCGCGACGCGTTCCTCGAAAACGCGCCAGTGCATCTGGCTCAGGTCGGACAGCTTGTCACGCACGATCAGGCGATGCATGCGCTTGCGATAGCCGACACAGGTCGCGAAGGCGGCGAACCAGCAGGCGATCAGAGCCATCCATAACAAGGTCATGTAGCTGGCACTATGGGGACCGTTCCCATAATGCAGGCCCAAGTAGACGCTCGTGCCGAACAAGGCGCCCGCGGGCCAATGCACCCGAGCGAACCGTTCAATGCGATGTGTTCCGTGCTTCGCCATCAACTCCCCCGAGCTGTGAACGCTGCTGCTGAACCGCGAGTTGACCTTAGCGCGGACCATGGTTGAGATCAGCGTGCAGCGCGGCATTCAGACGCAGCGCTGTTCTGTCGCGGCGTAGCGCGTTTTTACGGCACGCTTTTGTGCGGCGCAGCGATATTTTTCATGCCAACGTGGGCCATGGACGACATGAAGGCCAGCTGTCGCCACGCTTTTCACGTTTTCTCCATGCTTTGCCGCAGGGGTATGCTCTGACACGCGTCAATGGCCAACGACCGGATTTCCACGGCCTTTTCACATCTCGCATGCCACACCGGACACGCGGCATCGCCGCCTCGTCAATCCGCCTCGATGGGGAAGCATGGCTTATGAGCAAGACAGATACCTGGGGCAGCAACGCCACCGTCAACTGGGACGATCCGCAGCTGGTATCGCTGCTCAGTCGTAGCGAGAGCTGGAGCATCGACAACCGTGGCGGCTTTACGCCCCAGCATGTCCAGGTCTACCTCGGCTGGAGCGGTTCGGTAGGCCGCTCGGCCACCCTGGTGTGGGAGCGCGATAGTGCCGTGGTGGTAGAGACCACGTTCACTCTCCCGCAAGGCGAGCAAGTACGTGTGGACAAGCACCTGGGCCATCGCATCCGCACACTGTGGGGTGTGGTGATAGAAGGGCGCGAAGGGCATCGCGACGAGGATCGCCGCAAAGGCATCCACGTGTATTGGCTGCAGGTGCTGAACAAGACCCACGACGCATCCTAAAGAAACCCCGTCACGGGCCGATAACCGGCTGAAGCACGCCAGCCGTCCAAAGCGTCTACTCGACTTGCCGCATGCGGCAACGGGAAGCTGCTGGCTTGCTGTTCGCAGGAACAAAAAGCTGTATGAGCCAGATCAAATCCATGCCGAAGGTGTCGAACAATCAGGTGGACTGGAGCGATCCGCGCCTGGAAGCGCTACTACGCAAGACCGAGGAATGGAAACTCGATAATCGCGGCGCCTTTCCCTCCCAGGATGTGCAAATCCATCTCGGCTGGGGCGCCAGCGCCGTGCGCAAGGCAGTGCTGGTATGGGAAACCGATCGCGTGATGGTGCTGGAAACGACGTTTCAGATACCTCAGGGTGAGCATGTGCGCGTGGATCGTATCTCGGCCGGCAGCATGCGTACTGCGTGGGGTGTGGTGGCGGAAGGGCGCGAAGGGTTTCGGGAAGAGGACAAGCAGAACGGGGTGTACGTGCATTGGTTGCACCTGTCGTAGGTTGGGGTGCAAACCCCAACCTTGCCATCGACATCGACACGACGATGCTGGGGTTTGCACGCCAACCTACGCCAGCAATGAGGCTTCTCCCGCCAACAGATAAAATCCTACCTGTGCTCGCTTGGCATGCCGTTTTGCCCGCGCTGCCAAGGTTGCCAGCGTTTCCGGATGCCCAGGGAAGGGCGGCAATACACGCACGGCGCCGATCGCCACCGTGGTCAGCGGAAAGAACTGCGTATTGCCATGACGATCTTCACCCACGATGCCATGCCGGGCGACATCCTCATCGGCGAACAGACTGCGTGCCCGTTGGTTGAACAACGCCACCATGTGGCGGCAGCGCGCTTCCCAATCCTCGCTTTGCAGCACCAGCAGAAAATCATCGCCGCCGATATGGCCGACGAAATCGCAGCGCGGATTGACGTGTGCCGTGAGGATGCCGGCCAACAGCCGGATCATTTCATCGCCGCGGAAATAGCCGTATTGATCGTTGAACGGCTTGAAGTGATTGAGATCGACGTAAGCCACCGTGAAGGGCAGCTCGGCACGCAACAGCCGGGCGACATGTTCGGTGACCGGGATATTGCCTGGCAGAAAGGTGAGCGGATTGGCATAGCGTGCGGCTTCGATGCGCAATTCAGTCACGCGCCTTACCAGCGACTCGCCGGTGCCCAAGCCCAGATATTGCCCCTCGCGGGTGATCACGAAACCATCGCTGAGATAGCGCTGGTCTTGCCCGCGCAGGATATCGGCCATGCTTTCCAACGACTGGCGCACGTCGCACAGCAGTGGCGCTTCGTGCATGAAGGCGGTGCAGCTTTTGCGGCCGTAGAGTTCGCGCGTAAAGGGTTGCGCCATGCGTTCGCTGAACACGCGGCGGTTGATCAATCCGATCGGACGATCATCTTCCACCACGGCCAGGGCGTGCAGTTCGGGTTGCTGCGAGAAGATGGTGATCACGTCGTGGTTGGTATGGAGCGCGGTCAGTGCCGGCGCTTCGATCACCAGGTAGCCCAGATGCATCGGCCGTTGCGTCACCGGTCCGCGCGGACGCGGCAGCACGGACAGCGTGTTGGCGTCCAGCGCATCGCGCACGCTATCGCAGACGGCGTCGATGGTCTGCGTGGCAGGGTGGCCGAGCAGAAACCCTTGCGCATAGGGAATGCCCAGCTCGCGCAGCATGCGCAGATCGTCGATGTCTTCCACGCCCTCGCCGACCAGATCGGCACCGAGCGTTTCCGCCACCTGGCACAGCGCGCGCACGATGGCCAGGCGTTCAGCGCTCTTGGATAACCCGTGAATGAGATAACGGTCGATCTTCACCACCTCTGGATGAATCTCGTTCCACATCTCGAAATTGGAATGCCCGTTGCCGAAATCGTCCAGCGCGAAGCGCACGCCGTGGGCACGCAAGTAGCCCAAGGCATGCGCAAGACGCGCAGGTTCTTCGACGATGTCGCGCTCGGTGAGTTCGATGGTGATGCGGCTCAGATCCGTGCCGCCGCTGCTGAGTGCAGCGAGCAGATCGTCGGGCTTGATGGCTTCCTGCATGAACGCCTGGGCGCTCATATTGACCAGCAGGCGGCCGTGCGTCTTTTGTACGCCAAACGCGCGGCATACCGTCCGCGCGGCAGTCAGTTCGAATTCGCCCAGGCGACCTTCGGCACGCGCCAGATTCAACAACTCCGGCGTGCTGATATTGCCCAACTGCTCGGTGGAGCGAGCCAAGCCTTCATGCGCAACCACGTCCATGGTGTCCAGCCGGATCAGCGGCTGGAACATGGCTACCAGGCCGCTTTGTGCGCGGTCCAGCAGCGAAGCGAAGCGGGCGTTGTCGCGCAGGAAGACCATAGGGACTGTCAGGCGGCCTCATCCCAGAGGGGTTCGGCATACGGTTCGCTGGGCACGGCATGGCCGTTGTGTGTCAGCCTCGGTTTCGCGCCGTGTTCCTCGATGCGGAAGAAATCCATTTGGTGCAGCAAAGCTTCGGCACCGCTGCGCATCGCCAGGCTCATGCTGGCTGTGTGCTCGACGAGTGCCGCGTTTTGTTGCGTGGCGCTGTCCATGTTGGCGATGGCGTGATTGACCTGTTCGATGCCCGCTTTCTGTTCGCGGCCGGACCATGCCATGCCCGCCACTTTCTCGGAAACCTGCACTGCGCTCGCTACGATGTTGGCCAGTGCCTCGCCGGAACGTTGGGCATGACAGCGGCCGTCGTGCACGGCATCGGCGCTTTCTTCGATGGATTGTTTCACTTCGCGCGCAGCCACTGAGCAGCGTTGTGCGAGTTGCCGCACCTCTGCCGCCACCACCGCGAAACCACGGCCATGCTCACCGGCGCGTGCCGCTTCCACCGCGGCATTGAGTGCGAGCAGGTTGGTCTGGAAGGCGACGTCGTTGATCAGGCCGACGAACTCGGCGATGCGCTGGCCCGAGCGGTCGATGGCGTTCATGGCCGTGACCGTCTCGCCGACGATGTGTTGCCCTTGCTCGGCCAGTTCGCGTGAAGCGGTCGCGACATGATTCGCTTGTTCGGCCATCGCAGCAGCTTCGGCTACGTTGGCCGCCATCTGCTCCATGGAGGCAGAACTTTCTTCCAAGCTGGCAGCTTGCGATTGCGTGCGCTGGCTCAACGCTTGCGTGTCCTGTTCCAGCCGCTGCGCGTCGTCACGCACGCTGGCGGCGCTCAGGCGAACTTTGCGCACCACGTCGGCAAGCTGGTTGTCCATGGCTGCGAGTGCACGCAGCAGTTCGCCGATTTCATCCTCGCGGCCGACGGCTACCGGCTCACCTAGTTCACCGCGCGCAATGCGCTGGGCGACACCGGCAGCGAGGCGCAGGCGTGCACCGAGCAAGCGAATGAGGACGCCGTCACTGACCGAAGCCAGCAGCAAGGCGCCGGCGAATACCGCCAGCACCACGAGCAGACCCTGGCGATTGGCGACATGCTGACTTTCCGCCGTGCTTTTGCCTGCGGCGAGGGCGTTTTCGAACAGATTGGTGAAATCGCTCTGCAGCGGCACCAGCGCAGGTTGCACGTCGGTGGCCAGCTTCAGTTGTGCGATATCGAATTGCCCGGCTTGCAATAGGGTGAGCGTGTCATCCATGGCTTGTTCGGCATCCTTGCGATGCTCCGCCGCCACGGTGAGCAGCGCTTTCTGTTGCATGCCGAGCCCGCTTTGCAGCAGCGGTTTCCAGTAGCGATCGATATCCACGCGATTGCTTTTGAGCGCGGTGGCGGCATCGTCGGCAGCGGAGGGGAGGCGCATCAGTACTGCGTGCGAAAGTGCCTGGAAGTCGTTGTTGAAATCACTCTGGATGCGGCCGACATCGGAAATCGGCGCCAGCGTACCGCCGACGACGGATTGAATGCGCTGGTCCGCTTTCATCAGCAGCACGGTACACGACGCACCGATCGCGATCAGCAGAAGCAGGATGCCGGCGAGGCGAAGCAACAGCAGCCGGCGAAGCGTGAGACGGGATAAGCCGGAGGGAAGTCGAAGCATGGGGCACCTGGGGAAGGGGATGCTTTCTGTTCGGCAGAAACGGCTTCGACTTGAGCTGGGAAAATCCTAAAAAGTATTATGTTTCAAAGGTTTGACAGAAGCGTTGCGGTCTTGATACCGCGCTAGCCGTTTTTCGGTCCGGGATGCGCCAGCGCCGGCTCCTTCATGGCCTGCACCTGCAACACCAGCGCAAGCACCACCGAAGCCACCGCCGCCAACGCGGCAAAACCATAGATGGCGTTGTAGCCCATGCCGCCGGCCACCCAGCCACCGAGCGGGCCGGTGATGGCCATGGCGACATCCATGAAAACCGAATACACGCCGAGCGCCGAGCCGCTGCTATGCGCGGGTACGCGATGCACGGCTTCCACGCCGAGTGCAGGGAATACCAGCGAGAAGCCGAGACCGGCGATGGCCGCACCAATACCAGCCAGCATGGCGGTGGAGGCCAGGCACAGGACGATCAGGCCGACGGCTTCAATCGAGAGCGACACCATCGCGACGCGATAGCCACCCACCCTTGGAATGGTGCGCGCAAAGATGAAGCGCACACCCACGAACACCACGCCGAACACGGTGAGCGCCAACGCCGCGTTCGACCAACCGTGTGCGGCGTAGAACAACGTGATGAAGGTGGCTATGCAACCAAAGCCGATCGAGCCGAGCGCCAGCCCGATGCCGTACGGCACCACGCGTGCTGCCACGGTGCGGAACGATGCCCGTTCGCCGGCTGCGCTCATGGTGGCGCGCTTACGTTGCGCAAACGGCAAGGCGGCCAGCGGCAGCAATAAACTGACCGCCCCGATGGCGGCAAAACTGAACTGATGATCGAGCAGTACGCCGAGCGGTGCACCCGCCGCCAGCGCACCGTAGGTCGCTACGCCGTTCCACGAAATGACGCGCGCGGTATGACGATGTCCCACCTGGCCCATGCCCCAAGCGATAGCGCCGGTACCGACACAGCTTTCTGCACACCCCAGCGCCAATCGCGCGAGGAAGATCAGGCTCAAGCTAAGCCACGGTGTATGCGGAGCCAGTGCGGCCAGCAACAAAAGCGCGCCGCTGGCTGCACACATCGTGAGCCCGGTCATCACCGTGCGCTTGGGCCCTTTCGTATCGGCCATGCGCCCGGCGTGCGGGCGGCTGAGCAAGGTGGCCACGTACTGCATGCTGATCGCCAGGCCCGCGAGCATCGCGCCGAGGCCGAGGTTCGTATTGACGAACCCGGGCAGCACGGCCAGCGAAAGACCAATGGTGAGATAGGCCATGAAGGTGAACGCGACGGTGCTGAGGATCGCCAGCAGCACGCCGGACTGGCGACCTTCCAGGGTCGCTGGAGAATGAGAGGCGTCGGCCATGATGGAAAGGGCAGGAGAAGCCGGATGGCGGCGACATTATAAGCCTGTCATGGTGCGGTGCGTCATGCATGGATCGGTACGAAGCTTGCCCAATCCGTCATGGGGTCTCCATCAGGCCGCTGCTGCCTCCAACTTATTCAGATCCAGCTTCTTCATGGCTAACACCGCTTTCATCACGCGCTGGGCTTTGGCGGTGTCGCCGGAGGTGAGCAGCTCGATCAGCTGCAACGGCACTATCTGCCAGGAAACCCCGAAGCGGTCCGCCAGCCAACCGCATTGCTGTGCGGCAGGAGCACCGCCTTTCGACAGTGCGTCCCAGTAACGATCGATGTCCTCCTGCGTGCGGCAGTTCACCACCAGCGATATAGCGGGGGTGAATGCGAACACTGGCCCGCCGTTGAGCGCGGTGAAGTGCTGGCCATCCAGCTCAAAAGCCACGGTCATCACGGACCCTGCCGGCCGATGGGCTGCCTTGGCGCTTTCGCTGTCGTAGCGGGTGCTGGCCAGGATGCGGGAGTTGTCGAACACCGACACGTAATAGCTGGCGGCTTCTTCCGCTTCTTCGTTGAACCAAAGGAATGGGGAGATGCGTTGGAAGCGATCGCTCATGGCTGTTTCTCCAATGGGGAAGGGCTCTATCAATGCGACGAGCATCGTCGCTTGAAATCGACAGCAACGTTGACGTTTTGGATCACATGAAAGGCCACACGTGATACGACGTGCTGGCTATCGTTGTCACTTATGTCTGGCCATTTGTGTACTGCGCAACCGGCTCTCGTGTATCTATCCTGCGGCAGCGTTTCCGGTCGATATCGGATTTACGCATGAAAGATTGTCCCGGGGCATCGCAGCGCGTCTACGTGGCCAGTGCTGCAATGCGGCGGTAAAACCTGCTTTTCCAAGGTGTTGCGGGTTATCGGCGTGCATGCAATGTGAATGCATGACGCGAGCGACATGACATTTTTTCCTTTGCGATGGGAATCACGTTCTGGCGTGGGCAAATCGGCCAATCGCACTGGACAACGTTGTCATGAGAGGCCGATACTCGCGCCGCTTTTGCAGCTTCATGACAACAAGCGGTGCCACGCAGGAAGCGGCTGGCGACTGTCCCCCATGGCCGTCCGGAGTGCGGTTGTGAATCGCCGATGTTCTTTTCACTTGTCCGTTCATCCGTCTGGAGACAGTCACATGCTTGAGAAGAAGAAGTCGACGAAGTGGTCCACCCTGGCCTTGAGTTCGTTGAGCACCGCGATCGGTGCGGCGATTTCCACCACCGTGCTGACGGTGGCGCCAGTTCAAGTCGTACATGCACAAAGCACCTGCGCAGCACCATGGAGCGCAAGCGCGATTTACACGGCTGGCAATACGGCCAGCGAGAACGGCATCAACTACAAAGCGAACTGGTGGACGCAGGGGAATGACCCGGCCACCAACAATGGCGGCCCGGGCAGCGGGCAGCCGTGGACATCGCAGGGCGCATGTACATCGACGCCGACGCCGACCCCGACCCCCACGCCGACTCCAACACCCACGCCCACGCCTACCCCGACGCCTACGCCCACTCCAACACCGACGCCTGCACCGAGCGGCTTCGTGTTCAGTCCGTACAAAGACATCACCATCAATCTCAACTGGAACACCAACGTCATGCAGACGGCGGTGACGGGTTCCACGATCCCGGTGGTTGGCAGCGGCAGCTTGTATTCCAACTATGAGCCGAATCTCCCGGCGATTACGCTGGCGTTCGCTACCGGCACGTGCGGCAGTGAAAACTGGGGCGGCGTATCGGCATCCGGTTTCGTCTCCGGCAACATCAATGCGCTCAACAGCGCCGGCCTGAACTACATCGTGTCGACGGGTGGCCAAGCAGGCACGTTTACCTGTTCGTCGCCTTCGGCATTCGAGAGTTTTATCGCGACTTATTACACGTCGCACATGGTCGGTGTGGACTTCGACATCGAAGGTGGCCAGTCGCAGGCGGATATCCAGCAATTGGTAGCTGACGCGGCAGCTGCGCAATCGCAGTATCCGAATCTGCGCTTCTCCTTCACGGTGGCGACCCTGGGTGCCTCGGATGGCAGTTATGGCAGCGTCAACCAGCTGGGGCAGTGGGTGATCCAGGCAATCCAGGCGTCCAGCCCGGCCATCAACCACTACACCGTCAACCTGATGACGATGGACTACGGCGGTACCAGTGCAGCCAACTGCGTGGTGGTGAATGGTGCGTGCGAAATGGGGCAATCCGCGATCCAGGCGGCGACCAACGTGGAGCACACCTATGGCATCCCGGCCAGCCATATCGAACTGACGCCGATGATCGGCCAGAACGATTCGCAAGGTGAAATCACTACGCTGGCGGATATCGACGCCATCACCAACTACGCCACGGCAAACGGCTTGGCCGGTGTGCATTTCTGGTCGCTGGATCGCGACACGCCGTGCGCAGCGGGCTCGGCCTCGGCCACGTGCAACTCGTATCCCAGTGTGGGGGCGTTGGGATACACCAATGAGATCCTGAAGGATCTCGGCAAATAACAAGCAGGGACATTCAGGGGGAATCCCGCAGCGGTCCGGCGTGCGTACCGGACCGCTGCGGATGCAACAGCGCGGAAGGCGGATTGGCGAGGCGCGCCGCGCATCGATGTGAGTCATCGCAAAACCATTGCAACGCAACACCGGTGCATGGATGCGTGACGGCGTCCGCTCCCGCATGGCCGTCCGGAATGCGGCCATCACCACGCCGCTATTTCTCACCTGTAACGGTTCATCCAACTGTGGAGACAGTCCCATGCAAGTGAAGAGATCAACGAAGTGGTCCACCCTGACAATGAGTTCGTTGGGCACCGCCATATGCGCGGCGCTTTCCACCACTGTGCTGACAGTTGCACCTGTGCAAACCGTGCACGCGCAATCCACCTGTGCCGCGCCGTGGGTTTCAACCGATGTTTATGTCGCCGGCAACGAAGCCAGCGAGAACGGCGTCAACTACGTCGCGAACTTCTGGACGCAAGGCAACGATCCGGCCACCAACAATGGTGGTGCAGGGAGCGGTCAACCATGGACGTCGCAAGGCTCATGTAGCGGCGCGCCAACGCCGACGCCCACACCGACGCCGTCGGGCTGCGATCCGGCCTGGAATGCTTCCACGGCTTACAACGGCGGTGCGGAGGTCAGCGAGAACAGCGTCAATTACAAGGCAAATTTCTGGACGCAAGGAAATAATCCAGCCACCAACAATGGCGCGGCCGGCAGCGGTGCGCCGTGGACGTCGCTAGGCGCTTGCAGCGGTGCGCCGACACCCACGCCTACGCCAACTCCCACGCCGACACCCACGCCGACACCCACCCCAACGCCGACTCCGACACCTACCCCAACGCCGACACCCACTCCAACACCGACGCCCACTCCGACACCCAGCGGCTTCGTGTTCAGTCCCTACAAGGACATGAGCATCAACATGAATTGGAATACCTACGCCATGTCGACGGAGGTGACCGGTTCACTGATTCCGGTCGTTGGTAGCGGCAGCCTGTATTCCAACTATGTGCCGCAGCTGCCGGCGATTTCCCTGGCGTTCGCCACTGGTGAATGCGGCAGCGAGAGCTGGGCAGGCGTGACGCCATCGGAATTCATCTCCGCCAACATCACGCCAGGCGCTGCGAACTCGCTCGCCAGTGCAGGTTTGAACTACATCGTTTCCACCGGCGGCGCGGATGGTGTGTTCACGTGCGGATCGGCATCCGCGTTCGAGAGCTTCATCGCCAAGTACTACACCGCGCAGATGATCGGCGTGGATTTCGATATTGAAGGTGGACAATCGCAAGCGGAAATCCAGCAGCTGGTGGCAGACGTGGCAGCAGCGCAATCGGAGTATCCAAACCTGCGGTTCTCTTTCACCGTTGCTTCGCTGGGCGGGCCAGACAGCGGCACGGGTACGGTCAACGAACTGGGCCAGTGGGTGGTGCAGGCGATTCAGGCATCGAGTCCGGCGATCAATCACTACACCATCAACCTGATGGTGATGGACTACGGCAGCGCCGGCAGCTCCAATTGCGTGGTGGTGAATGGCGTATGCGAAATGGGCCAATCCGCGGTGCAGGCGGTGAAGAACCTGGAGCAGTACTACAACGTTCCAGCGAGCCACATCGAACTGACGCCGATGATCGGTCAGAACGATACGTCAGGTGAAATTACTACGCTGGCGGATATCGACACCATCACCAACTACGCCACGGCGAATGGCCTGGCCGGCGTACACTTCTGGTCGCTGGATCGCGATACGCCGTGCGCAGCGGGTTCGTCATCGCCCACCTGCAACTCGTACCCGAGCGTGGGCCAGTTGGGCTACACCAACGAAATCCTCAAGGACATCGGCAAGTAATGACAGGGACAGGGGAATCCGCGCTGGCCGGGAGGCATGCCTGGCCAGCGCGGCGAGGCGAAGGCGGCCACCGGCACGTAAGTGCCGGTGGCTTTCTGCAACCGCTGAGAAGCCAACGAACACGCGCCTGTGACGTCTTGCGCACTAGGGTTTGCGTCGCAGTCTGCAGGGGAAATCAAACTATACGAAACGCCGTGGCCGGTCGTTGCCAGCAAGCGAGCGGACTCGACTTAACATTTTGCAACACAAGCATTTTTTGTAGACAGAACGATGACGGGTGTGTAAGTTGTGTCAACTTACGGCAACCTGACGCGTTAGCTTGTTTTCACGAGCCGGCTGCGACGCAGGTTTAGTAGCCAATAATAAGTAAGCAGGGGGCGCCAGCTGCTCATGCAAAGAACGTTTGTTGTTGGGTGTCCGCGTTCGGGCACCACCCTTGTGCAGGCCATGCTGGCGCGTCATCCGCAAGTTTTTACTCTTCCCGAAACGGATTTTTTCCCTCGGCTGCTTGGCGGTCTCGATCATCGTTTTGGCGATGACGGAGCCAAGCCGCGTCGGCGCAATCTTGCTCGTCGCCTTGGTTTGACGCGCCGCTATGGCCGGCGTCAATACACCGCGTTGCAGCGTTCGCTGCTTGGCGAGGATCGGGCAACTGCGCGCGCGCCGTGGCTGGTGGATACCTGTGTAAAGCGCTTCTTCGCCACGCTGGACCAGCTTGCCGAACGTGCAGGGCGTGCGACGTGGATCGAGAAAACGCCGCATCATCTGCTCTATCTGCCTGAGATTGAGCATCATCTTCCGGATGCACGTTTCATCCATGTGATCCGTCCCGGCATGGATGTGCTGGCATCGATCATGGATGCGTATCTGCGCTACAACAACCAGTCTTTCAGCGGCGGCCTGCTTATGTGGGCACGCCGCTGGAATCGCGCGATGGACATACACCGCACATGCATCGGCGTGCGCAATCACTACTTCGTCTTTCTGGAAGATCTGGTGCGGCAGCCGGCGGTGGAATGGCAACGCCTTTGCAAGTTCCTGGAACTGCCGACCGATCTCGAACTGGACCAGACCTGCCATCAACATATTGCCGATCCCAAGGCAGAACCTTGGAAACAGGCCGCGCTCACCGGTTTGCCGCAGCAAGCGGATAGCAAGGTGGAACAGCTGTTTGGTCCGCAGTTGCGCGAATGGCTGCGTGAAAAGCTAAGCAGCTACGAAGATCTATACGCGGCCAGCAGCCTGGCCTACAACCGCGACGACAGCTTTGGCATGCCGGTTCCTGTTCCGCCGAAAAAGCGCGAAAGCAAGGTTGCCGTCGAAGCCGATACGCGCGCGCCGGCAGCGGCGACGGAAGGGCGTTTTCGCGTGGCTTGATGGATGTCGCGTGACGTTGCGTGCTTTACGCGCGGTTCGAACGAATACGCAGCATGCCTGTCACAATGGATGTTCTCCACTGTGAAACAGGCAGCATCGTGAATCGTAGAGCCCCCCAACAGACTTCGTACGGCGGCTGGATCGCAGCCATCATCGTCGTGCTCGCCGTAGTGGTGGCGGGCATCTATCTGGTGCAGCGCGCCATGCATCCGGCTTCATCACCGGCGCCTTCGCCGAGTCCGCCATCGACGCAAGCGGTTCAGCAACCAGCAAGCGCGTCGTCGACCATCCAGCATCCCATTGCACAGGCGAACGCCGGGCCGGCGTCGGCATCCACCGCATCGTTACCGGCCTTGACCGACAGCGATGCCAGCGTGCGGGAGATGTTGGAAAGCATGGCCCATGGCAGCAGTTTCGGCTCGCTGCTGCAAAGCCAGATCATTTCGCGTGTCGTTGCAACGGTCGATGCGTTGCCGCGCCAAGGCATGGGCAGCACCAACATCCTGCCGTTGCGCACGCCCAGCGGCACGATGTTGACGCAACAGGTCAACGGCGCCACCGTGATCACTGCCAACAATGGAGGGCGTTATGCGCCTTACATGACAGTGCTGAATGACGTCGACCCGCACGCACTGGTTGCCTGGTACAAGCACAACTACCCGCTGTTCCAGGAAGCCTATCGCGAGCTGGGTTATCCGCATGGCTACTTCAACGATCGTCTCATCGTAGCGATCGACGACATGCTGGCCGCGCCCGACGTGCGTGATCCGGTAGCGGTGGTGCGGTCAGGCCCGCACTACCATTTCGTCGATCCGCAGTTGCAATCGCTGTCGAACGGCCAAAAGCTGATGGTGCGGATGGGGCCTGGGAACGAAGAGCAGTTCAAGGCGAAGTTGCGCATGATTCGCGCGTTGCTGGCAGGTGCGCAGGTGGCGCATTAGCCGGTAGCGATGTGCGTGGCAACGTTGGGGTTTTGCACTCCAGCCTACAAAAAAGGCCCGCGACATGCGGGCCTTTTCATGACTGTCGATGTTGCTGCAATCATCCATGATGTGACTCATGTCCGCCGCCACCGCCACGCGGTGCGCCGCCACTGGACGGATGCGGTGCGGGCGCCGCGCGATAGGCATGGTATTGCGGTGTCGGCGCACGGTACTGAGGCTGCGGCTGCGGGTGATACGCAGGGGCCGGATGGAAAGCCGGTGCTGCGTGATAAGCCGTCGCAGGTGCGCGGTAGGTATTCATGACGGGCCGGGCAGCATGGCTTGCGGGTGCGACACCGGTAACGCCGCCTGGCCGATAGGCATTGCTGTAGTTGCCGGCCGGACGTGCCACGTTTGCCGAGGCAGGTGTATTCGCATGCGGCGCAAAGTTCGACGAGCGCAAGGCCATGCCATTATTTGGCTGCGCCGCTTGCGGTGCATGCACCAGGTTGTTGTTCATGCGCTGTGCGTTGAATGCGGCAGGCGTGAATTGACTACCGTGGGCTGGCGTCACGCCAGCGCCAGTGAAAGCACCAGGGCGTTGCGTGGCCGCGACCGACGGATCGCCATGATTGAACGAGGCGCGCATCGCAGGATTGTGACTGGCCAGGTTCATCTGCTGCTGTTGCGCGGCGATCGGTCCCATGCGCGCTTGGCGAGCGAAGGCGGTCTCCTGCGGTGTTGCATGCGCCATGACACCGCCGTGACCGCCGTTGTAGCTGACGCGGTTGACGTTGACGTTGTTGATCACCGTCCTGTTGTAGACGTTGGTGATATGCACATTGTTGATGTGGTTGACGGTGCGGTTGTAATAGAAGCCGCCATGGCCCCAGTACCCGCCGCCATAACCGACGCCGGTATAACCGCAGCCGTAATTGATGCCGCCGTAGAAACCCACGTGATAGCCCCAGTAACCGCGGTGGAAGACATAGAAGCCGTCATTCCAGCCCCAATAGCCCGGCGTCCACAACGCACCATAGAACGGTGCGATCACCCAGGTACCAGGCACCCAGTAATACTCGGCGCCATCCCATGCCCAATAGCCGGGCGTCCACATATAGCCAGGGCCTGGAATCGGCGGTTGATCGTAGATGGGCAGTGGCGGAGGCGGTACGCCAACCGAAACGCCGACGCCGATGAACACACCGGCATCTGCTTTCTGTGGCAGTGCGGCGAACGCGGCAACGGCACCAAGCAGACCTGCCAGCGCACGCACGAGCAAGGTGCGCTTTGTAGAGACTTGCTGCGTAAGGCTGATGGCTTTCATGGTGTTTCCTCCTGGGTCTGCACCGTACTAGAGAAAACGCAGAAGAGATCGCCACGTTGCCTTCACGACGCGTGACAAGTTCGCAGCGGTTCAGCAGCATAGGCAGGCATTTCACTTTTACGAAGCGCGCAACTCACTGTGCGAATGCGGGTTTGATGCTTTCCGAATCATCGTTAAACGGAAAAGTGACTGTTTGCTTAGTTGAGCCTTAGCGATGCCGATCGTTTAAGGTTCGTCATCCCGCCACAAGCCGAGGCGAGGAAGGAGCGGTTGTTGAAGTTCGGCGCCGATCAGGAAAACCAAGGACAGCTCATGCCACAGCTTCACCATCTCCAAACACTTACCCGTTACCGCGCCTGGGCTGATCACCTGCTTTTCCAGGCGCTGGCCAATATGCCCGAAGCATCGCTGACCGCTGCGCAGCCGATCGTGTTCGGGAGCCTGCTGCGCACGCTTAACCATGCCTACTGCATGGACAAGGTGTGGGCGGCGCACCTGCAAGGCGTGCCGCATGGTTTCACCTCCCGTAATCCGGAAGAGTGCCCAACATTCGACGTGCTGCGTGCTGCCCAGGCGGAGATCGACGAGTGGTACGTGCGCTACGCCGAAACGCTCGACGATCAGGCTCGCGAGGAAGCCGTGCGATTCACCTTCATCGGTGGTGGCGAGGGTGAGATGCGCCGCGGCGACATCGTGCTGCACGTCGTCAACCACGCGACCTATCACCGCGGGCATGTGGCGATGATGATGTACGGCATGTCGGTGCCGCCGCCGACCACCGATCTTCCCGTGTTTCTGCGCGATGCTGGCTAAGCGATTACACGTACTGCATCTTGATCGTCATGCATGATGCGCTACCCTTCGCACATGAGCAGGACCGCACCACCTACGGCTCAGGCTGAACTCTTTCACTCATCCGTCGGCGCGTTTGCCGAAACGCATCGGTTGTTCTTTGCGCTGGTGCCGGATGTTGCCACGCGTCATGAGATCAATCATGGCGCTGCAGCGGTGCAACAGCAGCATCCGAAGTTGCGCGCACGCTGGGTCAGGCCTGAGCGTTTTCATGCCACGTTGAACTTCCTCGGTGACTTTCCCGCTGTGCCGGATGAAGTGGTGGAAAAGGCGATGGCGGTGGCCGATCAAATGCGCGTGGCACCGTTTGCCTGGACGCTGGATTATGTCGCCAGCTTCCGTGGTCGTGAGCCGCCTTGCGTGTTGCGCAGTTCGCAAGTGCCGGAGCCGTTGCTGGCGCTATGGCAGGGCATGCATGCCGCGCTTGTCGAAGCCGGTTTGCGTCTGCGCAACGAACGTCAGTTCACGCCGCATGTCACGCTTGCCTATGGCCGGCATGAATTGCCTCAGGCGACACCAGTGACTCCTATCGTCTGGCAGGTCGACCGGTTCGTGCTGATCCATAACGTGGTGGGGAAGGGCAACTATCAGGTCCTGGGGTGTTGGAAGCTGTCCGAATAAACCGTTCCATGGGCCACAAGTCACTAGGCATGCCTAAAAGACCGAGAGCACAATCAAGGGTGATCTGACCCATTCTGCGTGGGCGTCACCGTTACTGTCTGTTCGCATCCCTTCGGCCCGCCGGCTCGACAGACGGCCAGTCTGCCTTCACTGACGGCCCTGCGGCCTGCGAACAGACAGTAACGGTGACGCCCACGCAGAATGAGTCAGAGCACCCTATGCTTCCCAACCCATCAGGAGATCGTCATGCGTTCGATATCCGTTGTATTGCTCGCGGCATTGGCTGTGCCCTGTGCAACCGTGCTGGCACAGACGCCGCAGGCGAATCATATGCACGCCATACAATACGTGCCGCCCTATGTCCGCGCAGCGGTCGCCGATCCAGCACGCGGAAAGGACACCAGCAACGATGCGCGCCGCAAGATTACCGATGTGATGGTTTTCAGCGAGGTAAAGCCTGGCCAGAAGGTGCTTGAGCTGATTCCCGGTAGTGGTTATTTCACACGTGTATTCAGCAGCATCGTCGGTGCCCAAGGGCACGTCTACGCGTTGTGGCCCGATGAATACGTCAAGGTCGACGGCGATGAATTTCCTCCATTCCAGAAGCTGGCCGCTGACCCGCATTATTCGAACGTGAGCGTGCTCACGCAGCCTGCGGCGCAACTGAGCGTGCCGGAGCCGGTGGATATCGTGTTCACCTCGCAGAACTATCACGACTATCCGGATAAGTTCATGGGCAAAGTCGATCCGGTTGCGTTCGACAAGCAGGTTTACAACGCGTTGAAGCCGGGCGGCTTGTTTATCGTGATCGACCACGTGGCGCCGACGGGATCAGGCATGGAGGATACGGATACCTTGCATCGCATCGATCCGGCGATCGTGAAGAAGCAGGTGGAGTCGGTGGGCTTCGTGTTTGCGGGCGAAAGCAACGTGCTGCGCAATCCGAATGATCCGCACACGATCAAGGTGTTCGACAAGTCGATACAAGGGCATACGGATCAGTTTATGTATCGGTTCCGTAAGCCGGGTTGATACTCGCTCTTGCGCGATCTAAACCCTCCCCTACGTGCTGTAGGGGAGGGTTTGGGTGGGGTGAAGCGAATCTCGCTGTGAATTCAAATTGTGCGGCAAGCCCATGCAACCCCACCCCGGCCCTCCCCTGCCAAGCAGGGGAGGGAGTAGTGACGTAACGCATTAGTTACTCAACCTCTTCCACATCACATCCAGCAATTCATCCGTGGGATCGGTCGTCTGCTCCCAATACATGATCCCGCCCAGATGCTCCGCCTTGACATAAGCGGCCTTGGCAGTAATCGACTGCGGATCATCATAGGTAATGAAACTGTGCGTCTTGGCGTTCCATAGCCACGGCGCCTGTGCGGCATCATCCCAGTGACGCACATAGCCTTGCTTGTTGATGAAGTGCTGCTTCAACACGGGCCACGGGAGCATGCTCTGGAACTTGCCATAGGTCTGATACAGACCATCGTGCTCGGGTTTCACATCGACGAATTCACGTCCATACATCGCCGCGCCAATCAGTAGCTTCTGCGGCGGCACGCCGGCGGTGAGGAACTGCTGCACGGCACGGTCGGTAGTGCGGCCGTCGCCCTTGATCAGCGGCGAGGCGTGCAGGCCGGTGTGATGGCCGGTCGTGGGTGTATTGGCGTTGACGAAGTCGTAGGTCATCAGATTGAACCAATCCAGCAAGGGATTGATCGCCGGAATGTCGACGCCGCTGACGAAGGGGCCATCGGCAATCGCCACGCTCAGCGTGTAGTGCTTGCCATCCTTCTGGCCAATACGATCCAGGCTGGCGCGGACTGCCTTGAGCAGCAGGGTGAAGTTGGTCTTGTCTTCGGGGCTGGACTTGATGCCCGACTCGTGATGGCCGGGGTATTCCCAATCCACATCGAGGCCATCCGCATGCTGCGTGGAGAGCATTTGTGCGGCGGTGTCGGCGAACAGTTGGCGTCCTTCGGCCGTGCTGGCTGCTTCGGAGAAACCGCCCACGCTCCAGCCGCCTACCGATACGTCCACCTTGAGCTTGGGGTTGTCCGACTGGAGCGCGAGCAGTTTCTGTAGGCCTGCAGCGTGTTCGTTGTCGAGCATCACATGGCCATCCTTGAGTTGCGCGAACGCGAAGATCAGCGTGTCGATCTTGCCGACGTCCTTGGTCTGTCCGGGCTCCCAGCCGGTGGCGTAGCCGACGATGCGGTAAGGCGACGGCGGAGCGTCTGCCGTAGCAATGCTGGTTGCCGCACACAGGAACGGCAACAGCAGTACGGCCATCCATCGGCCTGGACGAAACGGAATGTTATGCATCGGTGCACTCCCACAATGAATCGATGATGCGCCGCTGTGCTTGATGCCGCAGCGGCGGGCTACCATGTTGATGATGTCTGATTTCCATGTGCGCATGAACGACACGCCTTCCCCGAACGAACACCTGCTACGCGACGATCCGCCGCCGCGCCCACCGGTCGAGCCCGATGCCGGCGATTGTTGCGGCAACGGTTGCGATCCCTGCATCTTCGACCTGTACGAGGAGGCGCGGCAGCACTATCGCCAAGCCCTGGCAGCGTGGCGGGAGCGTCATCCGGATGTGGATCCGGGCACGCTCCAACCGCGCTGATCAGCGCGCGCCATACATCGTCTTGACGTCCTGAAGAAAAGCCGCCTGGCTGGACGGCCGCGTATAGAACATGTGACCGCCGGGATATTCCTTCACCTGTACGCGTGTCGGATCGCCCATGTCCGGCATCTGATCCACGATCAGGACGGAGGCCATGAACGGGCAGGACAGATCGTCCCAGCCGTGTGCGATCAGCACGTGCAGGTTGGGATCGTTGGCGACGGCTTCGCGCAGCTGTTTCGCCGAGCCCTCGTTAGCGTCATCGTCTTCGTGCCAGGCCTTGTTCACGTCATAGCTCAGCGCGTTGTAGCGGCCGTAGTATTTCCAGCCCACGGTCTGCGTGACGAAGTTGACCATCGCCGTGGTGGTCGGCGCGATGATGCCGTTGAGGATCGGGTCGCCGCCGACCTGGTGCGGTGCATAGGGGAAGGGATCCCACGCGGTGACGTTGGAGTCGTAGCGGCTGCCGAGCTTGCCCTCGCTGCGATATACCTCGCGCAGATAAGCCTGTGTTTCCAGGCGTCCGCCGGAGCGCTTGACGAACACCGGATCGAGGCCGGTCAGTTCGGTCACTTTCTTGATCATTGCATCGGTGGCGGCCGGATCGGTGTGTCCCTTCATCAAGGCGACTGCGTAGTCACCGCGTGTGTAGTCGATGATTGGCGCCATTGCTTCGGCCGTCAGCTGGTGGTCGCGCTCCAGATGCGCGGCGGCAATCGAAGGCAGCGTCAACATCCACGGTAGCGGCGAGACGTTTTCGTTGTCGGAGGCCGCGGCATCCAGATACGGCGACAGCAGCACCACGCCGTTCATTGCCACGCCGAGCTGTGTCTGCAGATATTCGGTAATGCGCGGTCCGCGGAAGCCGCCGTAGCTTTCACCGACCAGATACTTGCGCGATTCCATGCGGCCGTTCTTCACCAGCCAGTCGTAGACGATGCGCGACAGGTACGTGATGTCATTGTCGGTGCTGTAGAAAAGCTTGGTGGCCTTGTCCTGCGGTACCAAGGCACGGCTGTAGCCGGTACCGATCGGATCGATGAAGATCAGGTCGGTGAAGCCGAGCCAGGTGCCGGGATTGTCATGCAACACTGCCGGGTCGGAAGGGTTGGAGCCCTCCACCCCGAAATTCACCCGCTTCGGGCCAATCGCGCCGAAATTGAGGTACACCGACGAAGCACCGGGTCCACCATTGAGTGCAAAGGTCACCGGACGGTTCTTGCCGGGCATCGTGTAAGCCGTAAACACCACCTCGCCGGTCACCGTGCCTTTCTCGTCGCGCACCGGCAGTTTGCCGACGGTGACGGTGTAATGCAGCGTGTGTCCATCGATTTCAGCGGTTTGGCTCACGTGCGCGTCGGCTGGCAGCGGCGGCAAATGGAGAGTATCGGCACTCCCCCCATCTTGCGTGGATGCGGGCTTGGCATCGTCATCGGCGTGAACCAAGGGTGCTGCGGTGACGAGCAGTGCAGCGAGCAGGGCGAATGGCAGGGTCTTGCGCACGAGGGCTCCTTCGAGAACATCAAATCTCACAAGGGTAGCCAAGCACGCGCCCGCGGCATTGTGCCCAAAGGCATGGATCACGTTATGAGTGGCCAGGCGTTGATGCGGTTGCTGCGCTGCATTAAATTCGGCGCTGATTTTGGGGAGACAGGGGTTACCTATGAAACGCTTTTTGGTGATCGCCACCGCAGCAGCGCTGCTCAGTGCCTGCGGTGGACAGAACGTGCACGAGGCTGCAGCGATCGGCGATCTGGTGAAACCGGGCACGGCGCCTTGGCTGACTGTTACGGGCGGTGCGGACAAGCTCGATGTGCGCGGGCTCGATCACAAGCTCACGCTGGAACCTTCGCCGAACCTGGCGACGGCCGTGCAATCGCAGCTCGGTGGGCAGCTGGCTGCCAGTTACGTGCAGGACCTGGTCGTGACCTGCAGTGGCCTCACCACCAGCCTGCGCGTCGATGAAGACAAGTCGCCCGGCAACGTCGCCATGGAGCTCGGCGTGCACTGCTCGCTGTGGGCGCACGGCTTTGAGGCCGAGCATGATTACAAGACGCAGCCATCCGCGTCGGTGGCCGGTGGCGGGGGCGATCAGGCTTATGCCCAGGCATTGCCGAAGCTGCTGGCCGATGGCGCAGAAGATATTGCCGCGCAAATGCGTGGGGACATTCGCAAAATTGGGCGTCGATGACGTCGTGTAGGTTGGGGTGCAAACCCCAACATCACGCTGTATGGGCGTGCCGGGGTTGGGGTTTGCACCCCAGCCTACGAAACCGGGACACACTGCAGCGCGGCAACATCCCCTGAGTGATCCACGCTAATCTTGCTAGCTGGACATCTTGGGGAGACCACCCGTGAATGCAGTACCCGGACCCGGCGCGCCACGCGCCGAACTCACCGTACGCGGCCTGATCATCGGCATCGTGATCACGCTGGTGTTCACAGCGGCCAACGTGTTCTTCGGCCTGAAGGCCGGCCTGACCTTCGCCACCTCGATTCCGGCGGCGGTGATCTCCATGGCCATCCTGCGCGCCATGAAGAACGCGACGATCCAAGAGAACAACATCGTGCAGACCGTCGCCTCGGCGGCTGGCACGCTGTCCTCGATCATCTTCGTGCTGCCGGGCCTGATCATCGTTGGCTGGTGGACCGGCTTTCCGTTCTGGGTGTCGTTCGGCATCTGCGCCGCGGGCGGCATTCTCGGTGTGATGTACACCATCCCGCTGCGCCGCGCGCTGGTCACCGATTCCGACTTGCCGTATCCGGAAGGCGTGGCCTGCGCCGAGGTGCTGAAGGTGGGCTCCGGCGAAGCGGTGGAAGCCTCCGGCTCGGCCGCGGTGGAGGGCGGTAGCGCAGGACTCAAGGCGGTCGTGGTCGGTTCGATCGTCTCGGCGCTGTTCTACGTGGTGGTGCAGACCAAGCTGTTCGCCTCGGATCTCGCGCAGTACTTCCGCGTCGGCGATCGCGGCGCGACCAGCGGCTACGACTTTTCGCTTTCGTTCGCGCTGTTTGCGGTGGGGCACCTGGTGGGCCTGTGGGTGGGCATTGCGATGCTGGTCGGCGCCATCATCAGCTGGGGCTGGGCGGTGCCGCATTTCAGCCTGCTGCATCCGGCTGCCGGCGATGTGGCGGATGTCGCGCAGGGCATCTGGAGCAAATACGTGCGCTTTGTCGGCGCAGGCACGATCGGCGTGGCGGCCATCTGGACCCTGCTCAAGCTGGTCAAGCCGGTCGTCAGCGGTCTCACGTCGGCGATGGCTGCGTCGCGCGTGCGCAAGTCCGGCAAGGGCGACACGCTGCCGCTGACCGAGCGGGACATGCCGATCGGCATCGTCGGCATCATCGTGCTGCTCTGCATGATTCCGGTCGCCTACCTGCTGGGACACTTCAGCGTGATCAGCGGACTGGCTTCGCACACCACGCTGCTGGTGATCGGCGGCGTGCTGTTCGTGCTGATCCTCAGCTTCCTGGTGTCGACGGTGTGCGGCTACATGGCGGGCCTGATCGGTTCGTCCAACAGTCCACTCTCCGGCATCGGCATCCTGGTGGTGATCATTGCCGCGCTGCTGCTGGTGGCGGGTGTGAAGTCCGACCTGCCGGCGGATTCGGGCAAGGCGCTGGTGGCCTTTGCGCTGTTCATCACCTCGGTGGTGTTCGCTGTGGCGGCGATCGCCAACAACAATCTGCAGGATCTGAAGACCGGCCAATTGGTGAACGCCACGCCATGGCGCCAGCAGGCAGCGCTGGTGATCGGCGTGATCGCCGGTGCGATTGTGATTCCGCCGGTGCTGGATCTGCTCAACAAGGCCTACGGTTTCCTCGGTGCGCCGGGCGTGGACCCTGCGCATGCGCTGCCCGCACCGCAGGCTGGTTTGATCTCCGCGCTGGCGCAGGGCGTGATCCAGAACAACATCGATTGGAGCCTGATCGGCATCGGCGCAGCCATTGGTGTGGGCTTGATCGTGTTGGATGCGATTCTCGCGGGCACCACCAAATCCGTGCGCCTGCCACCCCTTGCGGTGGGGCTGGGCATGTATCTGCCGACTTCCACCACCTTGATGATCGTCGTGGGCGCCATCGTCGGTTGGTATTTCGACAAGCGTGCGGACCGCACGCCGAAGGCGGAAGCCACCAAGCAGCTTGGCGTGTTGTTGGCATCCGGCCTGATCGTCGGCGAAAGCATCATCGGCGTGCTGGTGGCGGCCATCGTGGTGTTCTCCGGCAAGCCCGCGCCGCTCGCGCTGGTGGGTGACAGCTTTGAGAATGCATCGGTGTGGATTGGCAGCATCGCCTTTGTGGCGGTGACGTTTGCGATGTATCGGTGGATTGCGCGGATGGGGCGCAACAGCTGAAGCCTCCGGATTCGTTGCCCCGGCTTTTGCCTGGGCGACGATGGACTCGGGACATCTAGGGACCGCAGCGCCTTCTGCAGTACACGCATAAAATACGCGCTCTGTTTTCACCGGACACTTCCGTTTGACCACGCCCGGTTTTCACGCATCCGCGCCCGAAGCGGTACTGGACGCACTCTTCCTACCTCTCACGGATGGCTCGCTGCACCTGCCTACTGAAGGCAGCGTGTTGTTCCTGCGTGCCCGCGACGGCTTTCGCCTGCGCGAAGTCGCGCAGCGGCATTGGGTGTACGAACAGAGCTTCAAGCCGTTTGCGGAAACGCTGGTGCGCAGCGGTTACAAGGTAGACGAAGCCGACGCCGAGTCGCGCTTCAACCTGGTACTGCTGCTGCCGCCGCGCCAACGTGAAGAAGCGCGTACCTGGTTCGCCAAGGCGGCGCGTCATGCCGAGGGTGGTGGTGTGGTGGTGGCGTGCGTGCCGAACGCGGAGGGTGCGAAATCCGCGCAAGCCGATCTTGCGGCGTTGCTGGGTTCGGTGAGTCATCTTTCCAAGCACAAGTGCCGCGTGTTCTGGGGTGTATCGGATACCGCGTGCGATCAAACATTGCTTGAAGCGTGGCTCAATCTCAATCGTCCGCATGCCAACGCCGCCGGCTACGTCAGCAGGCCCGGCTTGTTCGCGTGGGATCGCGTGGATATCGCGTCCGCCTTGCTCGCAGAACATCTGCCCGAAGATCTGCACGGCCGCGTCGCCGACTTCGGCGCGGGCTACGGTTATCTCGCTGCGCAGATCGTCGCGCGTTGCCCGAGCGTCACCGTGCTTGATCTCTATGAAGCCGAAGCGCGTGCGTTGGAGCCGGCGCGGCTCAATATCGAGCATGCTATGCACGAACACGCGCGTGAGCTTGCGTTCGAACTGCACTGGCATGACGTTACCCAGGGCGTGGAACGCCATTACGATGCGGTGGTCTGCAATCCACCTTTCCACCAGGGCAGGGCGGATTTGCCGGACCTGGGCCGTGCCTTCATCACGCAGGCAGCGCACGCCCTGCTGCCGCACGGAAGTTTGTGGCTGGTGGCCAATCGTCACCTGCCTTACGAAGCCACGCTGGCGACGCACTTCGAACACGTGCGTACCGTGGTCGTGCAGGATGGTTTCAAAGTCATCGAAGCAAGAGGCATACGCGCATGAGGCTGGTCAAGCTGATCGCCAATCTCGGCTATGGCAGCCGCAAGGACGTTGCATGGATGTTCCGCGAAGGACGCATCACTAGTCCCGAGGGTGAGGTGCTGTACGCTGATGACAAGGTGGAGCACGCGCAGATCCATATCGATGGCGAGCCGCTCGATCCGCCCGCCGGCATCATCCTGATGATGCACAAACCGTTAGGCGTGACGTGTTCGCGCAAGGATCCAGGCCGCGTGGTGTATGACTTGCTACCACCGCGCTATCGACAGCGCAGCCCGGCACTGTCCACCGTTGGCCGGCTGGACCGTGATACATCCGGCATGCTGCTCATCACCGATGACGGTGCGCTGCTGCACCGGATCATCTCGCCGCGCGCGAACATCACCAAGGTGTACGAGGCCACGCTTGCGCAGGATCTCAGCGGCGACGAAGAAGCGCTATTTGCCAGCGGCACGCTGATGCTGGAATCGGAAACCACACCATTGTTGCCGGCAAAGCTGGACGTGCTTGGGCCGCGGCATGCGCGGCTGTCGATCACGGAAGGGCGCTATCACCAGGTGCGCCGGATGTTCGCTGCCACCGGCAATCACGTGGAAACCTTGCAGCGCACGGCCATTGGGCAGTTGCAGCTGCAGGACTTGCCATCGGGTGAGTGGCGTCAGCTTTACGCCAATGACATCGCGCGACTCTTTGAGCCGACAGCTGCGTGAGCCGTCGGCATCGTCATTCAAGGCTCGATTTGCATCTGGCTGCGGGCCAGTTCGTCTTCGCGTCGCGACCGTGCGTTGGATGTCCAGGAGACCAGCTTGAATTCCGCAAGCGTGTCATTGACGGCCGGCGTGTGAGTGTCCTGCGTGTGGTTTGAAAGCATCCCTGCTACCAGCTGCATTCCGCGTACAAAGGCGGAACGAGCGAGAAGCATGTGCATAGTTGTTCACTCCATCGACTACCCCTGCGTAGCCGCGAGCAAACTGTACCAAGCTTTAACCGCAGATGTATAGGTACCGTGAAGATCGTGAGGCGGCTCGCATTTTTGTTGCCTTGCACCAAGCTGGCATCGCCCGAATATCGTTTCTATGACACTTACACCACTCAAGTTCGATAACACGTTCGTTCGTGAATTGCCGGGTGATCCGGATCGTGGCCACGGCGCTCGCCAAGTCGCGGGCGCGCTGTATTCACGGGTGGATCCGAGTCCCGTGTCGGCGCCGCGTGCTGTCGCCTGGTCGCCTGAAATGGCGGCGGAGTTGGGCTTCACGGATGCCGACATCGCCAGCCCGTTTTTTGCGCACGTGTTCGGCGGCAATGGCGTGCTCGAAGGCATGCAGCCATGGGCGTCCAATTACGGCGGGCACCAGTTCGGCGTGTGGGCCGGGCAGCTAGGCGATGGGCGGGCCATTTCCTTGGGTGAGGTGGTGACGGCGCAAGGCAAACGCTGGGAGCTGCAGCTCAAGGGTGCAGGCAGCACGCCGTATTCGCGCGGAGCAGACGGACGCGCGGTACTGCGTTCGTCGATCCGCGAATTTCTTTGCAGCGAAGCCATGCATCATCTCGGGGTGCCGACCACGCGTGCACTGAGCCTGGTGGTGACGGGCGACGTCGTGGAACGCGACATGTTCTACGACGGCCACCCGCAGGACGAGCCGGGTGCGATCGTCTGCCGCGTGGCGCCGTCGTTCATTCGCTTCGGGCATTTCGAGTTGCCGGCTTCACGTGGTGAGATCGATCTGCTGCGCCAGTTGGTCGACTTCACCATTCGCCGCGACTTTCTGCATCTGGGCGGCAGCGTCGAAACGCACTACGCCGATTGGTTTGCCGACGTTTGCGCACGTACGGCCATCATGATCGCGCATTGGATGCGCGTCGGCTTCGTACATGGTGTGATGAATACCGACAACATGTCGGTACTCGGCCTCACCATCGATTACGGTCCGTATGGCTGGATTGATGATTTCGATCCAGAGTGGACACCCAACACGACCGATGCCATGCGCCGCCGCTACCGTTTCGGTCAGCAACCCAATGTGGCGTGGTGGAATCTCAGCCGTCTCGCGGCAGCCATTGCACCGTTGTTTGGCGACATCGCACCGTTGCAGGCGGGGTTGGATCGCTACGTGGCCGAATACAGCTTGCAGGCGCGTCGTGATATTGCCGCCAAGCTCGGGTTCTCGGCGTGCCGCGACGACGATGTCACGCGCATGGAAACGTTGCAGCAACTGATGCAAAAGGCGGAAGTGGACATGACTTTGTTCTTCCGCGCACTCAGTCGCGTTGATCCACACGCACCGCAACTGGCACCACTACGTCATGCGTTCTACGACGGTGCCAAGCGCGAATCCGCGGAAGCCGATTTCCTGCGCTGGCTGGACGATTACGCGGCACGGGTGCGCGAAGATACGTGGACACCGGAACAACGCGTGCAATGCATGAACGCTGCCAACCCCTGTTACGTGCTACGCAATTATCTCGCCCAGGAAGCGATCGATCGCGCGACGCAAGGCGACTACGACGATATCCATACTTTGCTCGACGTGCTGCGTCACCCTTACGAAGAACAGCCAGGACGCGAGCGTTTTGCAGAAAAGCGTCCCGAATGGGCCAAGCATCGCGCGGGCTGTTCGATGCTTTCCTGCAGTTCATGACGAACGCGTAGTGAGTTGTTTCAGCGGAAAAAGCACTCTTTGAACGGAAGACTGGCCGCCCCTGTCGCGACTGCATCGTAAGGAGTCTGTGCGCATAGAAGGTGTGGCACCGGACGCGTGTGCCCGCGGCGTGACAGGTTGTCGATGACGATGTGGGGGATGAGGCGGTTGGCGAGGTCTTGCGGAATCCGGCCACCGAGTACGATCGCCTGCGGATCGATGATTGCCACCACGGACGACGCGATGACCGACAAGCCAGGTGTTACGCGTTTGATCCAGGTTTCGATGGCCGGCCAGCTTGGATCGTACTGATCGATGAGCGACTGGATGTCCGGCAGTTGCAAGCCATCCTCGTTGAGTTGTGTGCGCAACGTTTCCAGCGCCGCGCGTTCGAGTCCTAGCCGCGGCAGCATGCCGGCGAACTCGCCCGCGTTGCCATGTGCGCCACGGATGCAACGGCCATCCATCACCAGGCCGCCGCCGAAGCCGTGGCCAAAATAGAAATAGGCGAAGTCGCGATATTGCCGCCCCAGCCCATGCAGGCTTTCGCCGATGGCCGCGACGCTGCCGTCGTTGTCCAGCCATACCGGATGATTCAATGCATCCGCGAACAGCGTATCCAGATCCACCAGCGCGAGTTCGTCCAGTGGAGATGGCGGGTTGACCTTGGCACCGTCACCAATGAAGAAACCGGTGATACCGAGGCCGACACCAAACAGGCGGCGTTCGTTGACACGTGCCTTGCTTAGCAGGCGTTCGAGTAACGTACGCACGCGACGCACCAGAGCCGCCCGGCCGAGCGCGGGCATCGGTTCGTCGTGATGAGCTAGCAGGTTGCCGGCAAAATCCATCAACGCCAAGGCGACCGAATCGGTGGTGATCGACACGCCGGCGGCATAGGCGTAATGGGCGCGCAGGCTCACGGCCATGGCTGGTTTGCCGCGGCCTTCCTGCGGTACGGCGTCGCCGAATTGCAACATGCCGCGCTCGACCAATTCATCCACCAGGCGCATCACGGATTGCGCAGTAAGCCCGGTGGCGCGTCCCAGTTCGGCTCGCGTGGTGGTGCCGCTTTTGCGTACGAGATCCAGCAGTTCGCGCTCGTTCGCCGAAACCGTGGCGTCGGGATCATCGCCACGCAGAAAGCTGCGATGTAACTTGCCCGCAAACGGAATGGTGGCAGACATGAGGCCTTCTTTTTGGAGTTCTGGCGAAACGCGGATTATGTCACTGGGAGTTGCGAAATAAATCGGTTGCCATGAAATGACGTATTCCCTCAGGGCCGTCATTCCCGCTTTCGCGCACTGCTGTCCGGGGAAGTTTTTGGCTTGCCGGATCGGCCCCCTCCCCTACGTGTAGTAGGGGAGGGTTGGGGTGGGGTGAAGCAACCTCGCCAGAGATTCCATCATGTTTCTTATCCATTCCCGCGTAGCGGGAAGCGAGCTTCGCTCGCCTCACCCCACCCCAGCCCTCCCCTGCAAGCAGGGGAGGGGGCATTTCCGGTTCACTCGTGGATATCGCGTTGAGCAAACTTTTTTAAGTCGCTTGCTGCGCGAATCATGCAAAGGTGTTGCCCCTTAAATGCTCGCTACTTTTTCCGCAAAATTTCCCCGGACAGCAATGCGCTTTCGCGGGAACGACAGCATCTGGACATGATGGCGAGTGTCGTTGCGTTACCCAGCCTTCTTACTTTACGGCAACACGTCGATGCGAATGCCCAGATGATTGCCAACCGGCCGCTCCCGGCCTGGAATGCCGGTATGGATCGGGCTGTTGGCAATCGCAAATTTTCCATCCTGCCGCAACACCATCGTGGACGAGCCACCGCCATCCATATTGATCGCCGAGTCCGCGCCCAGTTGCTGCAGCAACGATGTGAGTTCCGATAGCGTCATGCCTTCGCTGTAGTTCGACTGGCGGCCATCCACCACCACCCACCACATTTTCTTGCGCGCCTTGTCCAGTGCAATGGCCGTACGCGGCTCGGGCGTGGCGTAGTAATCGTGCCGTTTGTTTTCCAGCGGCAGCGGCTTGCCATGAAGCATCAGTACCGGCCCGGCACCGACGGCTTCGGTAGTCTGCGTGGAGCAACGCGCCGTGGTGATGTAAGCGTCGTGCCCATGCATGCACAGGGAACCGTTCGAACGCGTATCAGGGCTGGTGTAGTCGGAATCCACGTGACCATGTGCCATCGAGATGCCATCCACCACCACACCCTGGCCTAAGGCCGGCACATAGGGCTTGTCCAGCAGATGTCCGCCGTCGAACGGGCGGAAATAAGTGGCGTTGATGGCAGCGTCCAGTTGTTCGCGTGCGGCGAAATGCGTGGTCTTTTCCACGACGAATTCGTTGCCGTCTTTCGGCGTCCCGGGCGTGACGACGAAGGCGAGTCCGCGTGTATCCAATGAAATTTCAAGGATGTGGATCATCATCGGGCGTGGCTGCGTTGCCTGTTGATGCCAGTAGCGAAGACCGGAACGGATTGTGATGGGCGAGCTGTTGCCCGTAGGCCGTTGCAGCATGGGCTGCACCAGCACGCGTGTGTCAGCGGCTGCATCACGGATAGCTGCTTGCAGGTCATCCAGCGTGGACGGCGCTGCCTGCAGCAGCAGATGTGGTGCTGGCTGCAGGTGCAACGCTTCGCTCAGGGGCACACAAGCAGCGCTGGGTTGGCAGGCGTCAGTGGCGTAATCGGTCGCAGCATAAAGCTGGCCGTCCGCACCTTGGCGCACGGCGAGCGTCATGAACGGCATGTGTTTATGCGTACATTGGCGCAACGCCGCCAGCACGTCGCCAGGCTGCATATCCCAGCAGGTGGAGCTGGCCACGACGGGAATCGCGGTGGCCGAACTGCTTGAGGAAGCGGGCAGGGAATCTCCCGCATGCACGATGCCCGCGGCAAGGCCGGTTGCCAGGCAAGCATGCAGCAACGCGGAAAGAGGACGCTTACAAAACATAGGTAACCCCCAGGTAATACGCGCGGCCGTTGTCCAGCTCTTCCTTGATCAAACTTTGATCCGGGCCAAGCACGCGAGTGGGGCGCGCATTGGTGAGGTTCTTGCCCTGCAACAGGAAACTCACGTGCGAGTTGTAGAGGTAACGCAGTTGCGCATCGTAGGTTTGCGTTTGTGCGTAGTAGATATCGTTGACGGCGTTGTCCGTGGCAAAACTGATCGGCATCTTGCCGGTGTGGTTGGCGCTGACCTGCGCGCTGAAAGGTCCCTGGTTGTACAGCAGCGATGCATTGAGCAAATGCTTGGCCGCGCCGACCAACATCGGCAGCTGCCGTTGGCTGCCATCTTTCATGGTGATGGCGGAGCCATCCATGTCCAGCAAGGTGGCATTGAAGGTAGCGCCGAGGTGGCTCAACACCCCCGGCAGGAAATCGAAGTGCAGTTTGGTGGCGCCGAACTCCAGCCCTTTCACCTTGGCGGTGCTGGCGTTCTGTGCCTCGGTCGTGGTGACCAGATACGTGCCGGTCAATCCGTCAGGATTGGTCTCGGAAGTGGTCGTAGTCAGGTTGACGATTTCATGCTGGATGCGTTTCTGGAATGCCGCCAGGGAAAGCATCGCGTCACTAGCCGGATACCATTCCAGCGACAGGTCATAGTTGGTGGACTTGCGTGGTACCAGGTTTGGATTGCCGATGGTTTGCGAGATGGTGTTGCCGGCCAGGCTAACCGTTGGCGCGCTGTTCTGCGCCAGTGCGGCGTACGAGGCACGTGCAAGGGTTTCGCTCGCGCCGGCGCGCAATATCAGATCAGGTTGCAAGCTGTACGCCAGGATCGTCGATGGCAGCAGCTTGCCGTAATGATGAAGATTGTCGATCTTGGCGAAGTTGGTGAGGCTGTTGAGTGGATTGGGCTGCGTGTTCTGCACGTCTTGCGAGGTGTCTTCGTAGCGTAAGCCGACCACGCTCATGAACTGCTCGTCGTGGTAACCGGCCATGGCATAGCCGCTGGTAGTCGCCTCGCGGATATTGAAGTCGCTGATGGCGCTGGTCCGCGCGTTGGTGGACACCGGTGCGTACAGGCCAGGGTGATCGATGACGTATTGCGTGACCTTGGCCGGATCGATCAGCAGCATGTTCTGGCCATTGCCGTCATAAGGCTGAAAATTGACGTCCTCGGTGCCGATGGCCGCCAACGAAACGGCCGACGTCGGCGCGTAGCCAATCTGGTTCAAGTCGTAGCGCTGCTGCAGATTGCGGTACTGCACGCCGGCCTTGTAACCCCAGCCCGTCGCGTCTTCCTGCAGGTTGTGGTTGAAGTCCAGCTTCAAGGTGAGCAAACCGGACTTGCTGCGCTCCAGCGCATTCATGTAGCTGGTTTGCAGATAGTTGGCCGGATTCATGTAGTAGCTGGGATTGGCCGGCGTAAACAGCGCTACGCCGCCCGGTGAGGCGTCGTAGCCGAAGCCCAGCTTGGAAGATGCCGCGCTGGTGAGTACATCTTCCTGAGTGGTTTGCCGGTAGTTGCCGATGGCGTAGTTGGCAACAAGATCCCATTGGCTGCGTTCGTCCGGTTCAAAACTGCTGCCAAGTTCTGCGTACTTGATCTGCCGCACTTGATCGTAATGATCGAAGTCGACCTGCGCGGCGCCTTTGGCAAAGCTGCCTGTGGTATCGGAGGTCAACGTGGCCGGCCCCACGCGTGCGAGGAATTGCGAGCGGCGCAACTCGTTGTTCTCGTGTTGAAAGAAACCGCCTGTGAGGTGGGCTTGCAGGTTTTCGTGATTGTCATACTCGAACTTGCCCAGCACGCCTTCGCGTTGCCTAACGTTGTCGTAGCTGAGCCAGCGGTGGCGGTCGGGCACTGCAACCAGACCGTCTACATTGTTGTTCGGGGACAACGTGGAACCCGTGCCGGCACTGTTCTGGCCCAGCGAGGACAGCTTTTGCGTGCCACCGGTGTATTTGTAATAGCCATCCGTGTCCATCGCCGTATCGAGCGACGAGGAATCGCGGCGGTAATAGCTGGTGGACAAGAGGAAGCCGAACTGACGTTGGCTGCCAAACGTATCGCTGAGCGTATTCTCGATCTGCCCGGATGGACCTGAATGTGCCACGACGCGCGAATTGTCCCAATGCGCGTAGTCAGCACGGCCGGATACGAACAGGCCGAGATGATCGAAAGCGCTGCGCGTGCGCAGATTCACGACGCCACCGATCGCATCAGCCGGCATGTCCGCCGTTACCGTTTTATAGATACTGACCTGCTGCGCGAGTGATGCAGGCAGTACGTCCAGGGATACGTTGCGTGACGTGGTCTCCGTGGAGGGCAGGGCAATGCCATCCACCATCACCGAGTTGTAGTCGGGATTGAGACCGCGCAAATTAAGGAACTGCGCTTCGCCACGTCCATTGTTGATGGTCATGGCCACACCAGGAATGCGCTGCACGGCTTCGCCCAGGCCAAAGTCGGGCACGGAGCCGATTTCATCGGCGGAAATACCATCCGAGATCACCGGCAGAGTACGTTTTTCCACGATGGCCTTTTCGACGGACAACGTCTTGCCCGTGACCTGGACCGCTTCAAGTGTCGTCGTTGTGCTGGCAGGTTTGGTGCCATCGCTACCAGCAGGCGGCTGCGTGGATTGGGCGAAGGCCTGACCGATCGCCAAGGTCAAACTGGAGAGTGCAATCAGCGAGACGCGACGGTTCTTACCGTCGCGCCTGTTCGGGCGGTACGTCATGGAAAAGGTTCCTCTCAGGACATCGGACGCTGTGTGCGTACGCCAGATAAATTAATAACTATGTGTGAATTAAATTTTACAGCGCGTAGCCGATGTGCGCTGCGGGCATAAAAAGCGGACCCGATCACGGTGTTGCGTGCACGTCTTTGTCTCTTGAGGAGGAGGGGGGCTCGACCTGACAGCAGGAATGCGTGCAGTTCGTAGGTTGAGGTGCGAACCCCCCAACACAGTCGGAGATGCCATGTGCGGCATGGAAGTGCGCAACGAAAACCATTCGTAGACAAAGCAAAGCAAGTGACGAAATGTCGAATGCAATCGTTATTGCGATATTTGATGACCTGCATTGCGTTATTTATCAGGCAAGCAAAACTTTACGCAGTTCGCATCCTGAGTGTTTGAAATAACGGGTCTACGAACCTGGATGATAAAATTTCTTGATGGGGAATCCAGTTTATTGCTTCGACGATTGTCGCCTTGATCCTCTTGCGCGGGAATTGACCCGCAACGGTGTGTCGGTTGCATTGCCGGCCAGCGCATTCGATTGCCTGGTGTATTTGATCGAGAACCGCGCGCGGCCGGTCGGTAAAGATGAGCTGATTTCTGCCGTATGGGGGCGCGCCGACGTCAGTGACAATCTGCTTGCGCAAACCATCGTGCGCTTGAGGCGCTCACTGGGTGATGCCGGCAACGATCAGCATTGCATCAAGACGGTGCCGCGCGTGGGTTATCGCTGGATGCTGGATACATCGATTGTTGTCCAGGTGTCCGAGCCGGTTTCTCTACACGTCCAGGCGATGGATGAAGCGAGTGATGCCGCCCACGTCGCCAGAACATCACAAAGTGCAACGCGGCTGCGGCCTGCATTGCTGATCGCCTTGCTGCTTACGGTTGCCGTGGCGGCAGTGTATTGGGGACTGCAGTTTCACGGCGCCAGGGCAGCGACACCCGCGCTGCCATTCGATCACAGTTCGGCCATCGTGCTGCCTGCGACAGTACAAGGTCCCGATGATTGGAAGTGGCTGCAACTCGGCATGATGGATCTGATTTCGAACCAGTTGCGCACCGCCAAGGTGCCCACCGAAAGCAGCCAGAACGTACTCAATTTGCTGAATCAGAAGGATAAGGAAAGTGGCGGCGATCTGGCGTCGTTCGCCTTGGTCATCAGCCCACGCGTCACGCTGGTCGACAACACCTGGCATGTGCATCTGGATGCGAAGAGTCGCGACGGACATGGCTGGCAGGCGGAATCTTCATCTGCCGATGTGCTAGGCGCGGCGCACGCGGCAGGCGATCTGCTGCTGGCCCAGCTTGGCTACGGTGCCGGCTCAACGCCGCATGGTGGCGATTCGCAACAGCAGTATTTGCTGCGTATTGAGGCTGCACAGCTGGCGGGTCATCCCGATCTCGCGAAATCGCTGATCGATCAAGCACCGCCCGATTTGCGCCGGACGCCTGAGTTTGTCTATGCGGAAGCGGATTTCCATTGCAATGCGGGCGAGGTCGAGCGTTGCGAACAGGCGTTCAATGATCTGCTAAAGCACTTGCCAGCCGACAAACAGGTTTTGCGCGGCAAAGTGCTCACCAGCCTTTGGTACAGCTACTACCGCAAGCATCAATTTGCGCAGGGCGAGGAAGCGTTGAATGAAGCGGTTCGCCTGCTGCAAGGGAAAAAGGATATCGAGGCATTGGCTACCGCCTATCTGGACCGCTCGCATCTTGAGTTCTTTGAGGCAAAGCTGGATGAGGCAGCCATGGATCTTGGCCTTGCCCGCGTCAATTACACGCTGGCGGGCGATACCGTGGGCCAATCGAAGGTCGACGTCTCGATGGCCGAAATCGCCGAACAGCGCGGGCAATTCGCCCAGGAACTGACGTTGTCGCAGCAGGCCTATGAACATTTTCAGCGCATGGGCATGCGCGAGCTGTTGTCCATGCCGCTGCAAGGGTTGGTTTATTCACACAAGATGCTGCTGCAGTTTCCCGATGAATTGGCTGCTACAGAACTGTATTGGCCGTTCGAACAGAAAAACATGCAGTTTTGCGACGACTATGTGCGTCGAGCACTGGTCATTCTGCGCGCCGTGGCACTCGCTGATAGCGGCCGTACGTCCGAGGCGAGTGCGGTGTTGGAACAATTGCTTGGGCAATTCAAATCCACGGATGAAGCGGCGCAGCGTGCATGGGCGCAAGCGTTGCTGGCCGAACTGTCGCTGGAACGCGGAGAAACCCAACCGGCGTTGGCGTGGATCACTAGGGCCATGGATGGATCGGCGCTCAAGGAGGACGATAACAAGCGAAATATCGCGCAGGCATGGCTGACCAACATCAACATCCTGTTGCGTGCCGGCAGAGCAGATGATCTCAAGCGCACGGTTGCTGCCATGCAGACTTGGGCCGCGCCGCTTGCAGCGCACGACGAGTGGATCGAGCTTTACGTGATGCGTGCCACAGCGGCTGAGGCATGGAGTGAAGGGAAGCACGAGCAGGCGTTCGAACAGCTGAAGCTCGCCATGGCTCTGGCCGACAAGCTTGGTGTGCCCGACCTCATCGTGAGCGTCGGACAACCGTACGCACAGGTGCTGCTCAGCACAGGCAATGTGGATCAAGCTGTCGCGGTCAGCGGCCGTCTTTCGAGCTGGAGCGAGCTGGATTGGCGCGTTGCCTGGACGGAAGCCTGCGTGTACCGGGCGCTGGGCCAGATGTCGGCATGGGAGAAGTATCGAGGCAAGGCGCAGGCGCTTGCCGGCGACCGCCCCGAGCTGACCGAACCTGCCGTACTCGGGTTTTAAGCACAGGCTGGTGTGCCCAGCCTGTGCGCTCGCCATGAAAGGCTCAGTCGCCGTTGTTGTTGCCGTTGTTTCCTTGCGGCGGCGGGTTTCGCGGTTGCGGCGCCGGCCGGTTGCCTTGCGGCCTACGATCATTGTTGCCGCCCTGCTGACCGTTACCGGGCCTTGGGCCGACGTTACCGCCTTGTCCACCCGAGGGTGGTGGAGTGGGACGGTTGCCACCACTGGGTGGTGCGTAGTTGCCGCCATGGCCCCCGCTGCCAGGTGGCGGATAATTGCCGCCATTTCCTCCGCTACCGGGTTTCGGCGGTGGCCGATTGCCGGGACCCGGCGGCCGGTTACCGCCATGAGGTGGCCTTGGCATCGGCCGGACGGGTGGCCGCGGGCCGGGGTAAGGCCGAATGGGAACGGGCCGTCCATACCAACGGACGCGATCGCGATAGAACGGCCGGTTGACGTAGTAACGGCCCCAGTAGGCGCTGATCGCAAAGGTCACGATCGGAATGCCGATGCGTGCGCCATAGTCGGTCACGATCACCGGCTGGTTGTTGTACAGGTATTCGATATAGGGACCGGCGACCCAGCCACGACTGCCGACAGCCATGACATCGCACCACTGCCAGCCGTCGGTGCAGCCTTGCACGTCAACCGGCGTGCCGGCGTCCAACGTATAGATCAACGGATATTGCGGGTCCGGGCCCGCGAGCAGGTTCACCGTGGCTACGGTGTAGCCCTGCGCCGCAAAGGCAGCGGCGGGAACCAGGGTTAGAAAGACGGCTATCAACGACCACAGCATTCGCTTCATCGATCAATCCTCCAGGTGGGGACATACGACGTGATTGCCGGTTCATGATGCCGCCGTTCCGTGCAGACGCCTAGGGATGCTCTGATCTATTCCACGTACCCGTCACCGCACTGTATACGTCTCTCACGGCGTTCCGGCGGTGAAGGCAGACTGGCTGTCTGTCGAGACGCCGGAACGCCGTGAGAGACGCATACAGTGCGGCCCCACCATGTTGAATTTAAAGGACGGGGTGACATCCAGAAGGCCCGCAGGCTGCACCGCGTGGCTTGAACAGACGGCCAGTCTGCCCTGCGCCACACGGCACACCCTGCGGGCCTTCTGGATGTCATGCCGGGTGCGTGGAATAGATCAGAGCATCCCTAGCGTCCAAGATTCCTAATGCACGTCCAGCAGTTCGATATCAAATACCAGGGCACTGTTCGCCGGCACGTCAGGGGCGGCCCCGCGAAAGCCGTAGCCCATGCGGGAAGGGATGATGACAGTGCGCTTGCCGCCGACCTTCATGCCGCGCACACCGCTTTCCATGCCTTCAATGACTTCGTTCGCGCCCATCGTGAAAGTGAGCGGCCGGCCGCTGTCGTAGGAACTGTCGATCTCGGTGCCATGGTGATCGGGCGCCTTGGCGCTGTAGAGCCAGCCGGTGTACTGGATGCGCACGTCCGAGTCGTCGCGTGCGGTGCTGCCCGTGCCCACCACCACGTCTTTCACCACCAGGGACGGTACGTCGTCGGCTCGGGCCAGCTGCGGGCCGAGGGTACCCAAGGCGAGCAGGGCAGCGGCGAGGAAGGCGAACGGACGCGGCATGGAAAACTCCGAAAATGATGGCGGCGGGACAGTAACCCATCACAGCGGGCGACCATAGTCCATTCCCTCAGTTTGCATCGCAGCAATGATGTGGTATCACTTGGACCCATGATCCTCACCCTCTCCAGCCGCTATTACTTTTGGTATGGCTATCCGATGCCGGCGGCGGAGCATGGTGCGCGATCGTAACGAGTAAAGATCACCCACTTTCCAAAAAGCCGCCAGCCACCCTGGCGGCTTTTTCATTAGGTCGCCGGGAAAACCCGTAAGGAGTGCATTGCCATGACCAGTCGTACCGACGACCTTCGCATCCGCGAAATCAAGGAAGTACCCACCCCCGCCGACGTGATGAGGGATTGCCCGCCCAGCGACGCGGCACTCGCCACCGTTGCCGATGCGCGCAATGCTTTGCACCGCATCCTGCACGGTAAGGATGACCGCCTTGCCGTGGTGATCGGCCCTTGCTCCATCCACGATCCCGCTGCCGCGCTGGAATACGCCAGGCGCCTCGCCGCCGAACGCGCGCGGCATGCCGACACGCTGGAGATCGTGATGCGCGTGTATTTCGAAAAGCCGCGTACCACGGTGGGCTGGAAAGGGTTGATCAACGATCCTGACCTGGACGAGAGCTATCACATCGACAAAGGCCTGCATCTTGCGCGGCGTCTGTTGTGCGACATCAACGCGCTGGGTCTGCCGGCCGGCACCGAATTCCTCGATCTGATCACGCCGCAATACATTGCCGATCTGGTGGCCTGGGGCGCGATCGGTGCACGCACCACCGAGAGCCAGTCGCACCGCGAACTTGCGTCGGGCCTGTCCTGTCCGGTGGGTTTCAAGAACGGTACCGATGGCAACGTAAAAATTGCTGTGGATGCCGTGCTGGCTGCAGCACGGCCGCATCATTTCATGGCGGTGACCAAGCATGGGCGCACAGCCATTGCAGCCACCGCGGGCAATGAGGATTGCCATGTCATTCTGCGCGGCGGCAAGCTGCCCAATTACGATGCAGCGAGTGTGGATAGCGCCTGCGGCGCATTGGCGAAGGCAGGGGTCACGGAGCGCCTGATGATCGATGCCAGTCACGCCAACAGCGCCAAACAGCCGGAGAACCAGCCGCGCGTAGTGGCTGATATCGCGGCGCAGCTCGAAGCCGGCGAGACGCGTATTCATGGCGTGATGGTGGAAAGCCATTTGGTGGCCGGCCGCCAGGATCTGGTGCCCGGTTGTGAACTCATCTACGGACAGAGCATCACGGATGGCTGCATTGGCTGGGATACCACGGTAGCGGTCCTCGACCAGCTGGCCAAAGCCGTGCGCGTACGTCGTGAGCGGGTGGCGGCGCAGGTGGCGGCGTAGCGCTACTCCCCGTTGGCGGGTGTGCGTTCTATGCTTTGCGCCTTGGGCATTTGCGGAATGACGTCATGGCATTGGAAATCCAGCATCTCGCTGCAGCACATCGCTTTGAAACCACAGTCGATGGCTTTGTCTCCGAGCTCGAATACAACCTGCACGGCTCGGTGATGACCATTACGCACACCGGCGTGCCGGAGCAGGTCGGTGGACGGGGGATTGCCGGCGAGTTGGTGCGGACCGCGCTGGAAACGGCGCGTCGCGAAGGCTGGAAGGTTGTGCCGGCCTGCAGTTATGCGCAAGTGTGGATGGAGCGCCATCCAGCATTCAACGATCTGCGTGCATGAATACGGCGCCACGTGAAAGACGCGCGATGCTTCGCCATTGGGCGCCGGTACGTTTTGTGCGTGCACGTCCGTGGCTGGCGATATCCGGCATTGTCTTCGTGGCGGTTTGCAGTGCGTTGCTGGTTGGCGGGGCGAAGCCGGCTTCCGCGTTGCTGCTCGGCTTCGATGCCGGTGCACTGCTTTATCTATCGATGGTGGCGCGCATGTTTCATCGGGCAACCGCCGAGCACATGGCAAGGCATGCGCAATGTCAGGACACCGGACGGCGTACCGCGTTATGGGTCGCGGTGACGCTATCCGTGGTGGTCATGGTGGCCTTGTCCACCGAGCTGCATGCGGCCAAGAATGGTGGCGCGCAAGCCATGGGCATGGCCGCACTCAGCATTGTGCTGTCGTGGTTATTCATGAACACCATGTATGCGTTGCATTACGCGCATGGGTATTACGGCGATTTCGGCAAGCCGCATGAAGGGTTGGAGTTTCCCGGTACGAAACAACCCGATTACTGGGATTTCGTGTATTTCGCCTTCGTGATCGGCATGTGCTTTCAGGTGTCCGATGTGCAGATCACCAGCCATACGCTGCGCCGCACCGCGTTGCTGCATAGTGTGGTGGCGTTTTTCTTCAATGTGTTCATTATTGCCATTAGCGTGAATATTGCCGCTGGTTTGGCGTAACTCGAACGGCCGTCATTTCCGCGAAAGCGGAAATCCACTTGCTCTGATGCGTTCTTGAAAATGGATTCCCGCTTTCGCGGGAATGACGGCCATGAGGTGATGATGCCTTTCAAGGCAACCTACACCTCAATCGCGGAAATTATCGAACTGCAACGGCAGTTCCACATCCGCCTTGCGCAACACCGCCATCGCCAGCTGCAAGTCGTCTTTCTTCTTGCCGCTCACGCGCAATTTGTCGCCGTTGATCTGCGCCTCCACCTTCAGCTTGGCTTCCTTCAGCGTGGCGATCAGTTTCTTGGCGATCGGCTGCTCAATGCCTTGTTTCACGGTGATTTTCTGCTTCGCACCAGCCAGGTTCACTTCCGGATCGGCAATGTCGAGTGCGCGCAGATCGATCTTTCGCGCGGCCAGGCGGCCGCGCAGGATGTCCAGCATCTGCTGCAATTGGAAGTCGCTAGGCGCACTTTGCGTGATGACGGACTTGTCCAGCTCGAACTTCGCATCGGTACCTTTGAAGTCGAAGCGGTTGGAGAGCTCGCGATTGGCCTGGTCGACCGCATTGGTCAGTTCGTGCTTGTCGACCTCGGAGATGACGTCGAAGGAAGGCATGATGGTGGTCCTTAGCGGGGTAGGCGCCAAGTTTATTGGATAATGGGCAAACGTATGAGCATGGCGGTGATCGCGTGAAAGTGGATGTTCTGGTGATCGGCGCCGGTGCCGCTGGCTTGATGTGCGCGATCACCGCAGGGCAGCGCGGGCGACGCGTGCTGCTGCTCGATCATGCCAACAAGCCCGGCAAGAAGATCCTGATGTCCGGTGGCGGACGCTGCAACTTCACCAATCTGGGCGTGACGCCGGCGCAATACCTGTCGGGCAATCCGCATTTCTGCAAATCAGCGCTGGCGCGCTATACGCAATGGGATTTCGTTGCGATGGTGGAAAAGCATCGCATTGCCTATCACGAGAAAGAGCTGGGGCAGTTGTTTTGCGATGAATCCTCCAAGCTGATCGTGCGCATGTTGCTGGACGAATGCGCGGCGGCAGGCGTGCGCATTGAAACCAGTTGCGCGGTAGAAAGAGTTCGAAAGACGGAGGAAGGTTTTGCGGTTGTTACAGCGAACGGCGGAGTGCATGCCGATTCGCTGGTGGTCGCCACAGGCGGTCTGTCGATCCCCAGCATGGGGGCGACCGGGTTCGGCTATGAGTTGGCACGACAGTTCGGCCATAACGTGCTGTCGACGCGCGCAGGCCTGGTGCCGCTGACCTTGAGCGGCAAGCATAGCGAGCATTACCAGGAGCTTGCCGGTGTGGCGTTGCCGGTGGCCGAAATACGGGTGGGGAAGCGAAGTTTTCGCGCCGGCTTGTTGTTCACACATCGCGGCATCAGCGGGCCTTCCGTGCTGCAAATTTCCTCCTACTGGGAACCGGGTGAGGAGCTGCGGATCGATCTGTCGCCGGAGCAGGACATCGGCGATTGGCTGCTTGCCCAGCGCGCAGCGCGGCCGGCGGCAGAACTGCGCAACGTGCTAGGCGATTTGCTGCCGCGGCGGTTGGCGCAACGTTTGTGCGAGCTGTGGCTCGGCAGCAAACCGATGCGCCAGTACCGTGATGCGGAACTGCACGATACTGGCGCGCGATTGCATGATTGGCCAATCGTGGCCAGTGGCACGGAGGGTTATCGCACGGCGGAAGTTACACTGGGCGGCGTGGATACGGATGAGCTTTCTTCCACCACCATGCAGTCCAAGCGCGTGCAGGGCCTGTATTTCATCGGCGAAGTCGTCGACGTTACCGGCTGGCTGGGCGGCTACAACTTCCAATGGGCGTGGGCGTCGGGCCATGCAGCCGGCGAGGCTGTCTGAGGCTTCGCTTTCGTTGAACATCGGCCATGCTCCACTTAAGTGCCTGTGACAGGAGATGCTTTATGAAAGTCGGCTTTATCGGACTCGGTGCGATGGGCAATGCCATGGCCAGCAACCTGGTGGCGGCCGGCCATCATGTGACGGTGTGGAACCGCTCGGCGGCGGCGGCGCAGAAACTGGAGTCGCTACTAGGTGCCAAAGCAGTGAGTACGCCGGATCGCGCGGCGCAGGGTGAAGTGCTGCACAGCATGCTGGCGAATGATCAGGCGACGCGTGAGGTGTTTCTGGATGGCGGTCTGATGGATGCCATGGATCCCGGTATGGTGCACGTCAATCACGCCACCATTTCCGTCGCGCTCGCCAGGCAACTGGCCGAAGAACATGCCAAGCGCGGCCTGGCCTATGTTTCCGCACCGGTGTTTGGCCGTCCGGATGTGGCTGCCGCAGGCAAGCTCAACATGCTGGTGGCCGGTGCACACACCGCCATCGAAAAGGTGAAACCTTTGCTTGAAACCATGGCAGCCAGATTGTGGCCGATGGGTGAGCAGCCCGAGCGCGCCAACGCCGTGAAGCTGGCAGGCAATTTCATGATCGTATCGGCGATTGAAAGCTTGGCCGAAGCATCGGTACTTGCGCGCGCCTACGGTGTGAGTGCTTCCGATTTCATCGAGCTGATGACCAGCACCTTGTTCGCATCGCCGGTGTATCAGATTTATGGCAAAGCGATGGCGGAGGAGCGCTTTACGCCACCGGGCTTTGCGCTGCCGCTGGGCTTGAAGGACGTGATGCTGGCGCAGGATGCCGCGCAGGCGGAGAAGGTGCCGATGCCGCTGGCGAGTGTGTTGCGCGAAAGCTTGATCGAGGCGTTGGCCAACGGTGCCGAGGGAATGGATCTCGCCGCGCTGGCGCGCGTTGCCGAGCGTCGAGCCAATCTGGATGGTCGCAAGAAATGATTGCGCGACTTACCGTTACCCGGTGACATCGTAGGTTGGGGTGCAAACCCAAACACATGCCATGCAGGTTGACACCCATGTTGGGGTTTGCACCCCAACCTACGGGCTCCAATGCAAGGTGCCGTCGATGACGGTATTCGTGCGTCCGCCGATCCAGATCGTGCCATCCACGATATGCGCAATCAGCAGCGCATCGTGTCCCATCTCGCGCCCCTGGCTGACGGCATAGCCACGCGCCAACGGTCCATGCGGTTCAGCGTGCGCGATATAGGCGGCGATCAATCCATTGGCCGCGCCGGAAGCGGGATCTTCAACAATGCCGACACCGGACGGAAAAGCACGCACCACCAACTGGTAGTCCGGATGGCTGCTGCGTGCAAACGCGCACAAGCCCATGCTGCCACTGGCGACAGCAAGCGCGCCGATGGCGCTGTGGTCGGGCGTCCACGCGCGCAGGCTGGCTTCGTCTACGCACTCGGCCAGCCACCAGCGACGCCCACCGTCTACCAGCGCAGGCGGTAGTTTGCCGAGTCCAATGCTGTCGAGCGTGGCAGACAGCAGCGGGTGTGCGTGCAGGCCGGTTTTCACTACGCGTGCTTCAGGCGATTGCAGCATCAGCACGCGTTGCGGGCCGTTGCTTTCCACGCGAATCGGCAGCACGCCGGCACCGCATTCCTGCCACAGAACGCCGTCTTGCGGCTGGGCCAGATCGCATTCGAGTACGGCGTGCGCGCTGCCGACACTGGGATGGCCGGCAAAGGCAATCTCCTTCTCCGGCGTGAAGATGCGCACGCGGTAGCTGGCCTTGGGATCGCTGGGGGGCAGCAGGAAGGTGGTTTCCACCAGGTCGGTCCAGCGTGCGTAGCGCTGCATGTCGGCATCAGTCCATCCGCGGGCATCGGTGACCACACCTAGGTGATTGCCGCCGCCGGGACTGGCGGCGAAGACGTCCAGGTGCATATAGCGAATGGGGTTCATACGGCTAGGAAAAACGCGAAGCAAGAATGACCGTGCATTCTAACCGTCGACAAGTTGTCGCGTGAACGTCAAGATGGGCGGATTCCGAAGTTCGTCCAATTCGTCATATGCCGACTACGCTACTCATCATCCTTGCCGCCACCTGCATCGTCTCCTTCATGGCCTTCAACAATCGGCGCCTGGTGGATGATCTGATCCTGTGGCCGCCCGCCATCGAGCGCAAACGCGAGTACTACCGGCTGGTTACCTACGGCTTGCTGCATGCCGACCCCATGCACTTGTTGTTCAACATGATCACGCTGTTCTTTTTCGGCAAGCAGATGGAGCCCGTCTACAACGCCACCTTGGGGATGTTCGGCTTCGCGCTGTTCTATCTGGGCGGACTGATCGTGTCGATCCTGCCCACTTACCTGAAGAACCGCCGCAATACGAATTACCACAGCCTGGGAGCATCCGGCGCTGTATCCGCTGTGTTGTTCGGCTTCATTTTGTACGCACCATGGACGCGTATCTGGGTATTGGTTGTACCCGTGCCGGCCATCATCTATGCCGTGTTGTACGTGGGCTATTCCATCTACATGGATCAGCGCGGGCGAGACAACATCAACCACAGCGCACATCTATGGGGAGCGGCTTACGGCGTCGTGTTTACGGTATTGGCGAATCCGCCGGTACTGCTCCATTTTCTGGCGGCCTTATCGCGGCCCGGCATGTAATCGGCCAACGACTGGCACTTGCCGAGCGCACGCACTTCGCGATGATGGGGTCACCGCCCACCGTTGGAGTACGTACGCATGGCAACGACGCGCAAGTCTGCCGCGAAGAAGTCCGCGGCCCGTAAGGCAAGCCAGGGTAAGGATCCGGCCAGGAAAAAGACCGTCGGCAAATCGGCAGCTGCCAGCAAGAAGGTTGTAAAAAAGCCTGCCATCAAGAAAACGGTGAAGAAGGCAGCGCCCAAGCCGGCAACGAAAGCGGCAGTCAAGAAAACCGCTGCCAAGAAAACGGTCAAGAAAGGTACGGCATCGTCTGCGCCCGCCAAGCCAAAGGCAGCGACGGCCAAGGTGCCCGCTGCAAAGACCAAACCCGTGCGCAAGGCCGCATCCGCCAAACCCATCGTGGAACAATCGGCACCCGCCACACCACCTGCCACCGAGCCCCCGCATATCAGCCCCGAAGAGGCTGTTGCGCATATCCAGGCGCTGTTGCAGGCGAAGCAGGAACGCGTCAAACAAGGCCCAAGTTGGCCTGGGTCCAAGTCGAGTTCAGGCTCCGTCAACGGCCATGCACAACATGACGGTGGCTCATCAGGCGGCGGGCCGTTGCATCATCTCTCGCACGCTCGTGGCGATCAGGCCAAAGGTGGCAAGACCTGAATCCCGGCCCGGCGCCGGGATGGCGCAAGCAAACCAGGCTTGTTATCGATTTTGGATTGCCAACTGGCTCTGCTCAGGGCGCATTTATCGCCGCAGGACTAGGCTGCAAACGTAGAGCGCATGGAGTCCCCACCATGAACATCTCAGTCAAACGCGTGCTTGCCGGTGCCGTGCTGGTAGGCCTGATCAGCCTGCTTTCCGGCTGCTATGTGGCACCAGGCTATAGCTACGTCCAAGGTAACGGCTACGCAGGCGCCGCTTACTATGGAACCGGTCCTTCCGTTGTCTACGATTACCCATATGGCTATCCCTACGGTTATTACGGCTACCCATACGGGTATTACGGTGGCTGGGGTTACTACGGTTGCTGCTATCGCGGCGGGTATTACGGCCGAGGCCATTACTATGGCCATGGAGGTGGCCGTTGGTCCGGGGGGCATGGCGGTGGCCATTGGTCCGGTGGCCACGGTGGCGGTTGGAGCGGTCACGGGCATTGAGCTCTCATCTTTTGTCAGAATGCGGGGATGATTCGTCCCCGCATTTTTTTATCCGCCACGCAATGGTTCCTTTGCATCATGGTGGTCGCCGCATTGGGTGCTTGTGCTGATCTTCGCTACTACGCGCACGTCACGCATGGCGAGAGCGCCTTGTTGCTCAAGCGTCGCTCCGTAAGCAAGGTGATTGCCGATCCTGCCACCGACCCCAAACTGGCGGCACGGCTGAAACTTTCCCAGCAGGCACGGCAATTCGCCTCTGACCAGCTCGATCTGCCACGCAATCGCAGCTACACCTATTACGTGCCATTGCATCGCCCGTACGTGGTTTGGAATGTCTTCGCGACGCCACGCTTTTCAGTGGAGGCAGTGCCGCAGTGTTTTCCCATCGCCGGCTGCGTGGCTTATCGCGGCTGGTTTGACGAGCAGAAGGCGCGGGCGAGCGCCGAGCGTTTGCGTGCGAAAGGCGACGATGTCTATATCGGTGGTGTATCGGCCTATTCGACACTGGGGTGGTTTTCCGATCCCATCCTCAGCAGCATGATGCGCTGGGATGACGACGAACTGGTCGGCACGATTTTTCACGAACTGGCGCATCAGAAGATTTACCTGAAAGGCGATACGGCTTTCAACGAAAGCTACGCCATGTTCGTGGAAGATGAGGGCCTGCGTGAGTGGCACCGCGCGCGCGGTGAGCCCGTTGGCGACGACCATGGCCAGGTGATGGATGATGCGTTCACCGGGCTGGTGCTGGATCTGCGTGATCGCCTGAAAAAACTCTATGCGAGCGGCGTGGACGAACAGGCCATGGCGGAAAACAAGCAGCGGGAGATTGAATCCTTCCGTGCACGTTACGCAGCATGGCGCGATAAAAACTGGCCGAACGATCACCGCTACGATAAGTGGGTGGCGAAGCCGATCAATAACGCCACCTTGCTGCCGTTTGGTTTGTACGATCAGTGGAAGCCGGCGTTTGCAGTACTGTTCAAGCAGGTTGGCGAACAATGGCCACCGTTCTTCAAGCGCGTCCGTGAACTCGCAAAAGAATCTGATGCTGAGCGCGAGAAGACGTTGCGAGCCTTGTCGGACACCAGCAAAAATTAGCATGACGTCGCCTGCAGTCGTTCGATCAGCGCCATAGCTGCATCCGGGTTGCGCTCCTTCGCGGCGCTGATGAAGAAAACAAAGACATCGCGCTTGCGTTTTGGTGCACGTTCTGTGCCGAGGTAAGGGAGCTCCGCCGGTTGTTCTCCATCCGCCCACATATGCGCACGTTTCGCCCAATCATCGAGTTCCTCGCTGCCGTAGCCCGTCGCCACATGGTTACGTGAACGCATAAGCCGTGCGTAGACGAAATCCGCCGTCACATCGGCAAAGGATGGATAGTCGGGCGAATCAGTGAACACCGTCGCCATACCGTGCTTGCGCACCAGTGCGAGGTAATCGGCATTGACGAATTCCCGGTCGCGTACGTCCAGCACGTGACGCAGCGCATGTGCTTCGACCTGCTTCGGCAACAAGTCGAGGAATTCGGCGAAGCTATCGCGCTGTAAACGCTGGCCGGCGTCGAACTGCCAAACGATCGGGCCGAGCCGATCGCCCAGCGAGGCGATGCCGCCCAGGAAGTCCTCAATCTGCGGCCCGGTTTTTCCCAGATTGCGCGACTGCATGATGCGCATCGGTGCTTTGGCCGAGAAGACGAAACCATCCGGCGTTTCCGCGGCCCACTTGGCATACGTCGCGGGCTTCTGCGTGCCGTAGTAGGTGCCATTGATTTCGATCGCCGTGAGCTTGCGGCTGGCGTACTCCAGCTCACGCCGCTGCACCAGGCCTTTGGGATAGAAGTTGTCGCGCCACGGCGCAAAGGTCCAGCCGCCGACGCCGACGCGAATGCCGTTCACCGGCTGGGGAGGTTGGTCGAACAGTTCCATGATTCAAATACTCCGCGGGCTACTTCTCCGCCTTGTGTTGCGCCATGTACTTCAAGTAGCTGATCACCGCATCCAAATCCGCATCCGATAGCGATTGCTGTGTGGGAAAGCCGGTCATCCTGCCTTCCGGCCAGCGCCGCAGCGACTGCGGATTGCGGATGAATGCGCGCAGCATGTCCGTGCTCAAGTATTCGGTCGGGCTGTGCGGAATATTGAGATCCGGCCCCATGCGCGCATCGCCCTGGCCATTGAGCGTGTGGCAGGCAAAGCAGGTGCGCTGGAACACGGTGTAGCCTCGCCGCACAGGGCTATCGGTGGGCACGGAAGCTGCGGGCACTGTGGCTGGGAAGCGTGTGGCTGTGTCTTCCACGCGTTGGATGCGCGCCAGCTGGTACGGCCATTGTTCGCTACTGATCCCGGCGGCGGCAGGTTTGGTCCACACCACGTAGAAGGGCCCTGCGTCGCCCTTGTTGCCCGGCAACGGCGGCCATGGGTGCTGAGGGTCCTCCACGGCCAGCCACGCCTGTGCGTCCGATCGGTTGAGCAGGGCATCCGCTGCAATGTCGACCGAGAAGCCATCGTTCGCAACGAATTTTAAACGATCGCCGCGCGCAAGCTTCGGTAGCAAAGCGCGCAGTGGCACGGCGCGATAGGTCATCGTGCGATGGAACGCGACATCATCTTGAATCGTCACGCTCTGTGCATCGGCGCTGCGCAATAATTGCTCAGTCGTCCAAACATGGGCGTTGGGGCTTACATCAATGTGCAGTTCGGCCGCGTGCAGCGGCAGGGCGTAGCACAGCATCAACAGGGCAAGACAGCGATACAGCATGCTCATGCTTTGGCCTTTTGCGGATAAGTATTTAGTGACAAGCACTTGGGAAACGGTGCAGATGAAACCATCGACAGGCTGCCGGTTAATTATCGGAAAGCTGAACCGATCCGATTGGGGCCTTGAACTTCATCCACACTGGACACACTAAGTCTACGAATCGCCGTGAGGCGACAAGAGGATGCAGCAGTCCATCGCAGCATCCAGGGGTCGGTTCCAAGTTTACCCTCCCCCCGGAACGCGACCTAACAAACCCCGGCCGTTATTCCCCTGGCTGCCGGGGTTTTATCTTTTCTGTCATCGCACTGGCCTCTACGCCGACTATTCACGGCAAGGGCTTCGGCAGGATAATGAGTGGATGCCGCGCGACGCGCGTGCTGCTTCTCTTCCCCCGACATGGCTGTTCCATGATCGTCAGCTCCCTGCTCGATACCGATCTTTATAAATTTTCCATGATGCAGGTGGTGCTGCATCAGTATCCTGCTGCGCAGGTGGAGTACCGCTTCAAGTGCCGCAATCCGGGCGTCAACCTGGTGCCGTACATCGATGAGATCCGCGAGGAACTGCATGCGCTATGCAGCTTGCGCTTTACCGAGCAAGAGCTTGACTACCTGCGTAGCTGGCGCTTCATCAAGAGTGATTTCATCGACTTCCTTGGCCTGTTCCAGCTCAATGCGAAGTACGTGGAGATCACGCCGTCACCGTTGAACAACGGTGAGATCGAGATCCACATTTGCGGTCCGTGGCTGCATACGATTCTTTTTGAAGTGCCGTTGCTGGCAATCGTTAACGAAGTGTATTTCCGCAACACGCAACCTAGCCTTGACCTGGCGGAAGGGCGTCATCGCCTGAAAGAAAAGATCGCGCTGTTGCGTGATACCCCAGGGTACCAAGAGTGCCGCATCGCCGACTACGGCACGCGTCGGCGCTTCTCGCGGGAGTGGCATCGGGAAGTGGCGGAAACGCTGCACGACGGACTGGGTTCGCAACTGGCCGGCACCAGCAATGTGTGGCTGGCTCGCCAGCTCGGCCTGCGCCCCCTCGGTACGCTGGCTCATGAGTACCTGCAGGCGCACCAGGCGCTGGGTCCGCGCTTGCGCGATTCGCAGGTGGCCGCACTGGAAGCCTGGGCCAAGGAATACCGCGGCGACCTCGGTATCGCACTATCGGACGTCTACGGGCTCACCGCCTTCCTGCGCGATTTCGATATGTATTTTTGCAAGCTGTTCGACGGCACCCGCCACGATTCGGGCGATCCCTTCGCCTGGGGCGAGCGCGTGCTGGCGCACTATCAGGCCAATCGTGTCGATCCGCGCAGCAAGATCCTGGTGTTCAGTGACAGCTTGAGCATTCCCAAGGTGATGGAGCTGTTCAAGCATTTCCATGGGCGCTGCCAGCTTGCATTTGGCGTAGGTACGAACCTCACCAACGATGTGGGGCCCACGCCGCTCAACATCGTGATCAAGATGGTTCGCTGCAACGGGCAGCCGGTGGCGAAACTCAGCGATTCGCCGGGCAAGAATATGTGCGATGACGAGGCGTACATCGCTTATCTGCGGCAGGTGTTTGATATTCCGGTACTGGTCGAGGCGGAATCTGCTGCTTGATCTAAAACCTGTGGCCGCCATTGCCGCCCAAGCGGGAATGGCGGCCATGTGATTTTGCAAAGAAAGTGCGGATCTTCAGAACGCCGGCAATACTGCGCCGTGATACTTCTGCTCGATAAACGCCTTCACTTCCGGACTGGTCAACGCCTGCGCCAGCTTCTGCACGCGCGGATCGTCCTTGTTGTCGGGGCGTCCAACCAGGTAATTCACATAGGGTGAATTCTTGTCCTCGATCAGCAGCGCATCCTTGGTCGGGTTCAGGCCGGCAGCCAGCGCATAGTTGGTGTTGATCAGCGCCAGGTCCACCTCGTCCAGCGTGCGCGGCAGCATCGCGGCTTCCAATTCCTTGAACTTCAGGTTCTTCGGGTTGGCTGTGATGTCCTTGGTGGTGGCCAGCTCGTTGTTCGGATCTTTCAGCGTGATCAGGCCGTGTTTGGCGAGCAGCAGCAACGCACGGCTGTTGTTGCTGGGGTCGTTCGGAATCGCCACGGTGGCGCCGTCGGGCAACTGGTCGATCGACTTGAGCTTGTGCGAGTACGCGCCGAACGGTTCGATGTGCACGCCGGTGATGATCACCAGGTTGGTGCCGCGCTCGCGATTGAAGGCGTCCAGGTAGGGCTTGGTCTGGAAATAGTTTACATCGATGCTTTTTTCCGCCACTTGCAGATTGGGCTGCACGTAGTCGGCAAACACCTTGATATCCAGGTTCACGCCTTCCTTCGCCAGAATGGGTTTCACTTCTTTGAGGATTTCCGCATGCGGCACGGCGGTGGCGGCCACGGTCAGCGTTTGGCCGTCGGAACCGCCGGAGCCTGAAGATGAGCAACCGGCAACCAGCAGGGCGGCGGCAGCCAGGAAAAGGAGTTTTTTCATGGGGCTATCCTTGTGCGATGCGCCAGAATAGCCGTCCATACGGATGGATGCAAAAAAGTGCGGAATTACCGCCGGCTATAGTGCGCTACGATGCGATCGCCCAACATCTGTAGTATTTGAACCAGTACGATCAGCAGCAACACCGTCACCACCATGTAATCGGACTTGTAGCTGAGATAGCCGTAGCGATAAGCCAAGTCGCCCAGGCCACCGGAGCCGATCGCGCCGCCCATGGCGGTGTAACCGACCAGCGCGACGGCAGTCACCGTCACACCTGCCCACAGGCTGGCACGTGCCTCCGGTAGCAGCACATGGCGCACGATCTGCCAGGTGGTCGCCCCCATCGCTTGCGAGGCTTCGATCACGCCTTGCTCGACTTCGCGCAACGATGTTTCCACCAGGCGTGCGAAGAAGGGCGCTGCGCCGATCACCAGCGGCGGAATCGCGCCACGAATGCCGAGCTTGGTGCCCACCAGTACGTAAGTGAGCGGCATCAGCACGATCATCAAAATGATGAAAGGCACCGAACGCAGCACGTTCACTACCAGCGCGAGCACGCCATAGAGCTTGGGCATGGCGTGAAGCTGTCCTTTGCCGGTGAGGAACAGCAACACGCCCAATGGCAGGCCGATAATCACGGTGAGCACCAGCGAGCCGCCCAGCATCAGCAGCGTGTCGATACACGCCTGGCCCATCTCACCCCAGTCATCGATATTGGGAAACAACGTGTGCAGCAGGGGAAGTTGGCTGGTGATCATCGGGCAAGTTCCTCCACATGGATGCCTGCTTCGCGTAGCGCGCGCAGGGCGGCATCCACGTTGTCACCCTGCATGGCGAGGGTGAGTTGGCCATAGGGCAGATCCTTGATGCGGTCGATGCGACCGGCCAGGATGTTGAAGTCCACGCCCGTTTCGCGGGTGACGCGTCCGAGCGTCGGCGACCAGGTCGCTTCGCCACGGAAGGAAAGACGCATGATGCGGCCAGGGACGTGTTCGTAGATGGCGTGCTCACCGGCTGTTTCTTCCGGCAGAGCTTCGCTGACGAAGCGGCGCGTGGTGGCGTGTTGCGGATGCAGGAATACATCCGCGACGGCGCCATGCTCCACGATACGCCCTGCATCCAAGACAGCTACGCGATCGCACACACGACGTACTACGTCCATCTCGTGTGTGATCAGCACGATGGTCAATTTCAATTCGCGGTTGATCTCGGCCAGCAGATCGAGCACGGATGCCGTCGTTTGCGGATCGAGCGCGCTGGTCGCTTCGTCGCACAGCAGAATCGATGGATGATTGGCCAAGGCACGCGCAATGCCGACGCGCTGCTTCTGTCCACCGGATAACTGTGAGGGATATTTGTTCGCGTGCGCAGTCAGGCCGACGCGTTGCAATAACTCATCCACTCGCGCACTGATGGTCTTGGCGTCCTTGTTGCCGGCCAGGCGCATCGGGAAGGCGATATTCTCCGTCACTGTCTGCGACGAAAGCAGGTTGAAGTGCTGGAAGATCATGCCAATGCGCTGCCTGGCAACGCGCAGGGCTTCGTCGGGCAACGCGGTGATCTCGGTGTCGCCGATCAGGATGCGTCCGCCGCTGGGCCGCTCCAGCAAGTTGATCAAGCGGATCAGCGTGGATTTGCCGGCGCCGGAATGGCCGATGATGCCGAACACCTCACCGTCCATAATCTCCAGACTGAAAGGCTCCAGCGCCGGAATGTCCTTGCCGTCGACACGGTAGGATTTGTGGACATCGATGAAGCGGATCACGGTGGGCCTGGGTGGATGGTCGAAAGCGGGCATTCTATGCCACCTGGGCCGTGGCAGTGGGTAGGTTGGGTTAGCGCAGCGTAACCCAACAGTTCTTGTCAAGCGCGAGGCATTGTTGGGTTACGCTTACGCTAACCCAACCTACGTAATCGATATGACCGGAGCGATGACATGACCACCGTATACGACTTCAGCGCGCGCGACATCGACGGCAACGAGCGCTCGCTGGGCGACTGGCGCGGCAAGACCTTGCTGATCGTCAACGTGGCCTCCAAGTGCGGCTTTACTCCGCAATACAAGGGGCTGGAGGAACTGTGGCGCAAGCACCGCGACCAGGGTGTGGCCGTGCTCGGCTTCCCCTGCGACCAGTTCGGCCATCAGGAGCCGGGCGACGAGGCGGAGATCAAGCAATTCTGCTCCACCACCTACGATGTAACGTTTCCCATGTTCGCCAAGATCGACGTGAACGGCGAGGGCACGCATCCGCTGTATCAGTGGTTGAAGAAAGAAGCCAAGGGCTTGCTGGGTAGCGAGTCGATCAAGTGGAACTTCACCAAATTCCTGGTGGATGCGCAGGGAGAGGTGGTGAAACGTTACGCGCCGAATGATGCGCCGGAGAAAATCGAGAAGGATTTGGCGAAGCGTTGAGCACTTTGCCCCTCTGCCCGGATGGAGCGGGGGCTGGTTTGGGGCGAGATCTAGCTCTTGCCCCGAAACTCCGCCAATAACTCCACAATCGCATCGAGATTCCGGCTCGGACTCGGCTCATCCCCGCCGCGCACAAAATTGTTGAGCATGATCGCAAACGCCAAATGCTCACCCGCTTCGGTCGTCACGTAACCCACCAGGCAGCGCACATTGTTCATGCTGCCAGTCTTGGCATGCACGTTGTCCGCCGCTGCCGTATTGCGCATGCGCCATTCGAGCGTGCCATCCACACCCGCGGAGGGCAGGGCATTGCGTAGCTGGTCGCCATAGGGCTGGCTGGCGAGATACGTCAGCAGATGCACCATTGCATTGGCCGTGGACAGATCCTGCCGCGACAGGCCTGCGCCATCTTCGATCTGGGCCATGCCGGGCGCGATGCCGATGCGATCCAGCAGTGCTTTGAGCGTGCGGATGCCCCAGGCGTCACTGCTCAGAAAACCCGAAGGCGGGTCGCCTGATTGTTCGGCATTGGCATGTGCTTTCACCCCAGCAATTTGCAGCAGGTTCTGCAGATAGAGGTTCTGCGAACGCTTCAAGCCGCGATCGAGAATCTCCATCATCGGCGGTGACAGCACTTCTGCGAGCACCACGGCCTTGTTGATATCGGTAGCGTCCTGTTCCGGCCAATGCCGTACGCGCAAGTTGCCGTGGATGCGCACGCCATGCCGTTCCAGCGCTTCGCGCAAGCGTGTGCCGGCATACCAGGCCGGATCGGCGATGGCGAGCTTGTATGTTTGCGGTTCCGCATGCGCGGCGATGGTACCGAAGGCATACAAGGTGGCGTCGCCCGGTGCGCGATAGAGATTGACGTCGCTACGTGTATCGCGTGCGCCGGTCGCCAGGTTGTTCACCATGCGTGTGATGGCGCCGGGCGGATCAAGCATCAGCGAAGCGGGATAGCCTGGCGCTTTCGCTGGCGCCACGGTGAGATCGGCCACGTTTTCCCGCACACTGAGTGCGGAAGCGGGTACCGCGAACCAGCTTTGCAGATCGCGCGCTTCCCAGCCGGAGCCTGTCTGCGGCCCCTGGAAATAGCTGTCATCCGCAATCAGATCACCTTGCACGTCATGCACGCCGCTGGCTGCCAACTGCTCGGCGAGCTGATCGGCCCAATCCATGTTGGTGCCGGGTGTGTCGAGTGTGGGATCGCCCATGCCGCGCAAGATCAACGGGCCTTCCAACCGGCCCTGTACGACCTGGCGCGTGGCGAGCAATTGCGTAGGAATGCGATAGCCGGTGCCTATCGTGTCCAACACCACTGCGGCGGTGTAGAGCTTGGCCGCGGAAGCGGGCTGCAGCAGGCGATCCGCATCGTGCGCATATAGCGTGCGTCCGGAATCGAGCGATACCACGGCAATGCCCCAGCTGGCAGCATCGAAGCGCGGTTGCCCGATCTGCTCGTCGATGGCGGAGGCGAGTTGCTCGCGCGTCGTCGTCGCGGCGATGGGCGAATCAGCGTAGGCGTGTGCGCCGGCCATGGCGCCCAGCAGCATGCATGCCGCGCCGATCCGCAACAGATATCGCGAGAGTTTCATGGGGCCAAGTATTGCTCAAGCGGCAGCGTGCACGATAGCTCACGCAATCCACGCGCGCTGTCGGCGCAAGCGCAAACCCAGCCAACCTAGACACAGGGCACGCATGGCCATGAAGGCAATAAACGTCAGCCACAACCCTTCATTGCCCAGGCTGCGCGTGAGCCACGCGAGCAGGATGAAAAACAATACGGAAACCAACATGCCGTCTCGCATTTCCCGCGCCCGTGTCGCGCCGATGAACAGGCCGTCGAGCAGATAGCTCCATACCCCCACTACTGGCAGTGCCGTCAGCCATGGCAGGCACTGGTAGGCGGCATCGCGCACGTCTGGCAGGTTGGTTTGCAGGTTCACGAACAGATGCCCTGCACTGCCGAAGAACAGCGCAAAGCCGATGCTGCCGATTAACGACCATCCACCCGCCACCACCAGGGCGCGGCGTAGTGCATGCGGGTCGCGGGCACCGATGGCGTGGCCGCATAGCGCTTCGACTGCATTAGCCAGCCCGTCCAGTCCAAACGCAGTCAGCATCAGGCCATTGAGCAACAACGCATTGGCAGCAACGGTGGCATCGCCAATCCTTGCGCCGAGTAGCGAAAGGCTGAAGAACACGCCTTCCAGCGCGATCGTCCGCAGGAAAATGTCACGATTCACGCGTAGCAGCGGCAACCAATGCCGCCATTCGCGCATGGCTTGCCAATCCACGTGTCCGTCGAACCCACGCAAGACACGGCGCGCCTGCCATATGCCATACAAGGCACCACACCATTCGCCCGTCACCGAAGCGAGCGCAATGCCTGGCACGCCCCAGCCGAATCCCGGCACAAACAGCAGGTTGAGCGCGATATTGACCAGGTTCGTCACCAGCAACAGGCTAAGCGTGGTGCGCGCGCGTTGTGCACCGATAAACCAGCCAGCGAGCGAGTAGTTGAGCAGCGCCGCAGGCAGGCCTAGCAGGCGCAGATGCAGGTAATCCATGGCGCGGCCGGTCATCAGTGGCGTCGAATGCATCTGTGCGACCAGCCACGGCAACAGCGGCACCATCAGCAGGCCCACCAGCACGCCCAACATGGCGGCAAGCAACAAGGCCTGTGCTTGTACAGTGCGTAATGCCGAAGCATCGTCCGCACCCTTGGCCTGGGCGGCGAAACCGGTGGTACCCATGCGCAGGAAACCCAGGCTCCATACCGGCAATGCATAAACGGCGCTGCCCACCGTGACGGCGCCCAGATCCTGTGTATGCGGCAGATGGCCGGCCACGGTACTGTCCACCAATGACACCAGGGGCACGGTGAGATTGGACAGGATCATCGGCGTGGCCAACGCCCACACCTGCCGGTGCGTCGGGCGATGGCGCCAGGCTTCAAGCAGTGTCGTCATGGGGAATTCGCGGGTAGCTGACGGGCATTGTGGCATGCCTAGGGCGGGCCACTAGTGCCAAGTGATACGCTTGCACGTTCCCCGTCGGCGAAGGTCGGCGCTCATTCTTAGATCACAGCGAGACCGTCATGCAGATTGCCGAAAACGCCGTAGCTTCTTTCCACTACACCCTCACCGACGACAACGGCCAGGTGCTCGACAGCTCCGAGGGCCGCGAGCCGCTCACCTACCTGCATGGCACCGGCCAGATCGTGCCGGGCCTGGAAAAGGCGATGGCCGGCCGCGTGGCGGGCGATCAGTTCAAAGTTGACGTAGCGCCTGCCGAAGGCTACGGCGTCCATCACGCGGAATTGGTACAGGCCGTGCCGCGTGAAGCTTTCCAGGGCGTGGACGATATCCAGCCCGGCATGCAGTTCCAGGCTAACGGCCCGCAGGGCGTGGTCCACGTCACCGTCACGCAGGTCGACGGCGAGACGGTGCATATCGACGGCAACCATCCGCTTGCTGGCCAGACCCTGCATTTCGACATCCAGGTGACCGACGTACGCGCGGCGAGTGAAGAAGAGCTTGCGCACGGGCACGTGCATGGTGCGGGCGGGCATCATCACTAACGCAGCGCATGTTTGACGCTTAAGGAATTCGGCGCCGGGGGACGCCAACCATGCAAGGACGCTTGCGCATTGCCATTGTCGGTTACGGCACCGCCGGTCAGGCGGCAGCGATCATGCTGCATGCGCAAGGCCATGCGCTGACGGTGTTTGAGCAGGCTCCGGTGCTGAGACCCGTCGGCGCCGGATTCCTGCTGCAGCCGACCGGTTTGGGCGTACTTGCCCGCTTGGGGTTGCACGAAGCGGCGCTCGAACAAGGACAGCGCATCGAACGTCTGCACGGCTGCAATCATCGTGGCCGTACGGTGATGGATATGCGCTACGCCGATCATGCTGCGGATAGCTTTGGCGTCGGCATGACGCGCGGCAGCCTTTTCAGCGTGTTGCGCGACGCGTATCCGGATGCGCACGCTGTTCGAACTGGCGTCTGCATCAAGCAGATTGCCACGGACGAGCATGGTCTGCTTGATGCCGAAGGCAAGTCTTACGGCCCGTTCGATCTGATCGTCATCGCTGATGGCGCCCACTCGCGTCTGCGCGGCTGCGTACCCAACCTGGTGCAGCGTGAAACCATGTATCCGTGGGGAGCATTGTGGTGTCTGGTGCCGGGAGACAACTGGCTGCATCCCAATGAATTGCGGCAGCGCTATGCGGGCACGCGGGAGATGATTGGATTGTTGCCCGTGGGCCGGCGCGTGGATCATTCCGGGCGCTGGCTTACCTTCTACTTCAGCCTGCCAGGCGATCAAGTCGAAGCATTCGACGAACAAGGCTTCGAGCGTATGCGCGAACGCATCGCAGCGATCTGGCCTGAAGCGTCGGCGCTGCTTGAGGGCATCGATTCGCCGCAACAGCTCAATCGTGCACGCTATCGCGATGTCGTGATGCACGCGCCAGTGCAAGGCCGCGTCGTGTTTATAGGTGATGCGGCACACGCGATGAGTCCACAGCTTGGCCAGGGCGTAAACATGGCCATGCTCGATGCCGAAGCCTTGGCGCTGGCGCTCGCAGCGAGTTCCGGTCTGGATGAAGCCTTGCAGGCGTATGCACGAAATCGGCGTGCGCACCTATCGGTCTATCAGCGCCTTAGCCGATGGTTGACGCCATGGTTCCAATCGGAACGCAACGCGCTGGCCACGTGGCGGGATCTGGGTTTCGGCCCACTCGGCCGGTGGTCATTCACACGCGGTCAGATGCTGAAGATACTCACTGGAACCAAGGCGGCGTGGTGGCGCTGAACGTTGCACCACGCGCAAGCTTCAATACCAATCGAGCAGCGAAATGCCCACGCCCAGATAGGTGGCATTGTGGTTGTAGTCGAGAATGTTCTCGCCATAGCCCTTGAACAGCTCCACGTAGCCGCGCAGATTGCCAGCCAGCGGGAAACTCCACGTCAGGCGTCCTGCACCGTGTTGCTGGCTACCGCCGCGTAGCGAGTCGCGCAGCAGCAGGCTGAACTCCTGGCCATTCCATTCGTGGATGATCTGCATGTCGGCGCGGCCCATGTAGTTGCTGATATCCGGATTGTTGTCGTCCTTGGCAGGTTCCGGAATGCGCCACCAGGGACGGAACACAATGGTCCAATCCACGCGCTCGAAGCCAATTTGCCCCATCACCCGATTCCAGCTGCGCGATTCGGGATCAGATTGTCCGTTGGATTGATGATCGAGACCGATTCCCAGCAACCGGCCGTTCCAGCCGAATACGTGGTAGTCGGTGTTGAACACCAGCATTGCCTCCGGCTCATAGTCGGTTTCGCGGAACGGGCGCGAGAGTTTGGCGTTGTAGACCTGCCAGTAGGAATCCTGCGTGTAGCCCAACCACAAGTCGCCGGTATCGCCGAACACGCCTTGCCAGATTTTGGTTTTCAGGCTTAGCTGGAACTTGCCTTCGACGTTTTGCATGCCCAGTGGTGTCTGTACAGCGTTGACCGGATTCGGGCTGTAGGGAAGGTTGTTCTGATGAGTGGTGGCGAACACCGGCAGCACGTAGATCGGCTTGTAGCCGCGCAGGTTGAAAGTACCCAGCTTGCTTTGCGGTGAAAGCTCCCAGCGGCTGTCCAGCAGTGACAGCGGCGCAGTGGCGTTTTGAGACACCGTAGTCGCTTCGTTTTCGGCGTGGAACACTTTGGATTCGGGAGTGGGTGGTTGCCCGACGCGCTTTTGCGCCGCAGGCATCTGGCTGCGTCCTGCCGCGTGGTCGTAGCAGGCAAGCCGTTGTGCATCGCTTTCGATGCCGGTGCATGCTTTGAGGTCGGCGGGATCGATATTTTGCGCATGTAGCGGCAGTGCCGTCAGGCTGGCGCTCAGGCCTATCAGCAGAAAGCCGGACCAAGATGTCATGGTAGCTCCCCAAGACGCCACTCCGGGCGCGGTTCCGACAAGTCTAGCGATATGCGTATGCCAATAAAAACGCCGGCCATCTCACGACGGCCGGCGTACATGACAAAAAGCGTGTGGTTTGGTCAGTTCAGATCTTTCACCCAGCGCTCGTATTGCGCCTTGCTGACTTGGTTGCCGTTATGAGCCGCATATTCGAAGTCATTGGCCAACGGTGGATACGCATTGGCGTCTGCTTTGCTGATGTATTTTTTGCCATTGGCCAGTTGTTCGAACGACGGCGGAGAGGTCGTAGAGGGTGTCGAGCCCATCGTGGAGTTGACGGTGACCTGGCCTTTAGCCGTGTTATACGTGGCGCTGTTCGCGCCGCTGCTGCCGGCATTGGTCCCTGCGTTATTGACGCTCACGTTGCTAGTGCTTTGGGTTGGGGAGGTTGTAGCGGGTTGCTGCATTGGCTGGCTTTGCGTTTGCGCCGATGCGATACCTGCAACAAGCAGGCCGGTGCTGAAGATGGCGATGAAGGTGGGGATACGGGCTTTCATGAGTTAGCTCCTTGCAATGCTTGCGCGAGCCGGTGCTGATAGCCGGTTGGCGTTATGTGTCACCGACCCGCCAAGCTTGATGTGCAAGTTAGCAATATCGGTGTAAATCCCAGCAGAATAGTGATGTCTCCATTCAGTGAAGGCAGGCCGTCATTGAGCGAACTTTTAGTGGACAGGAAAGCTCTAACCCTTTCCCAGGCGCGTGCTTTGCAGTTGGCTGCACAAGGATTGCTGCAAGCACCTAAACGTCGTGCGCGGCGCGAGGATGTGATTGCTGCGATCCAGCGCATGCGGTTATTGCAGATCGACAGTATCCACGTCGTCGCACGCAGTCCTTATCTGGTGCTCTATGCGCGCCTTGGCGACTATCCGCAGGCTTGGCTGGAAGAGGCATTGGAAAACGGACGCATCGCCGAATGCTGGGCGCACGAAGCCTGCTTCGTCACCGCGGCCGATATCGGTTCGCATCGCGCATGGCGCGCGCAGGCACAAAGCAACCATTGGGCGGATAAGCACGCGGCGCGTGCGCGCGATGCTAATCTTCAGGAAATGCATGCCTTGCTCGAACGCGTGCGCACAACCGGAGCGGTGCGTGCTTCTGATTTCGAGCGTGCCGAACGAGCTGCGTCGGGCTGGTGGGAATGGAAACCAGAGAAGCGCTGGCTTGAAGCATGGTTCGCCTCGGGCGAGTTGATGGTGACGCGCCGCGAGCGCTTCCAGCGCGTCTACGATCTGGCCGAACGTGTGCTTGCCAAGCTTGATCCGCCTTTTGATGGCGCGTTGCTGAGCCGTTCCACCACTGAGTTGCGCCAGCATTTCATTCTCGACAGCGTGCGTGCGCTAGGTATCACGCAGGCGCGATGGATCGCTGATTACTTCCGGCTCAAGCCCGCCGTGGATGATCGGGAGCTTGCGCCGTTGCTTGCAGCAGGTGATTTGCTGAGTGTGCAGGTGGCCGGCTGGGGTAGCGCTGCCTATGTGCATCGTGATCACGCAGCCTTGCTCGATAGCGCTTATGCAGGACGCCTGCGTGCCACGCAAACCGCCTTGCTATCGCCGTTCGATCCGCTGGTGTGGGATCGGGCGCGCGTGCGCGCCATGTTCGATTTCGACTACACCATCGAGTGTTACGTGCCGGCGGCCAAGCGGCGCTACGGTTACTACGTGCTGCCGATCCTGCATCGCGGAAGGTTGATCGGGCGTCTGGATGCCAAGGCACATCGCGCCGAAGGCCAGTTCGAGATCAAGGCGCTGTTTCTTGAAGAGGGTATTGCGCCGACGGATCGCATGGTTGCGGAAGTGGCTGAAGCAATCGCCGCTATGGCGGCGTGGCACGGCACTCCGGAGGTTCGACTTGGGCGATGCCGGCCGGCGTCATTGGCGCCGGCGCTGCGTGCGCATTGGCGCCGTTGAAAAGTAGGTGTTCAGCGAGATGTGGTGTTTGGAGCCGTGCAGGATCGCCCCTGCAAGCTTTCCTGCAACTGTTGGGCAAGGCCCATGCAGCGATTGGCCAGGTAGGGGCGCACGCCAGGGTCGCTGGCTTCCTGCAGCAACGTATCGTGCATCGTCTGGTAATGGGTTTGCAGGCTATCCACAGGATAGGTACCGGCAGCGCGATGACAGGTGAGATAGCTGTTCAGGTAGCTATCGCAGGCGGGAATGCCGGTGAGTGTGATTTTTTGTGGAGGAACAATGGGTTGTGGCTTACGTACCCCCTGGCCGCAACCACTCAGCAGCACGCCGAGCGCAACCAGGACGCCGATGTCGAGAAGACGGCAGAAAGCCACCGCACTACGCTGTTTCAGGAGCGTCATCACAAAGTCATCACATATCGAATGATCAAGCATACAACTTCGCCTGACGGATGCGTGCTGAACACGCATTAGCTTGTGGCGAGAATTACAGGTATGATGCGCGCACTGAGTTTGCCTTAGGTCACCAGAGTCACGTGACCCGGTGCAGCTGATTTAAGATCCGCCTCATCGCTCACCCCTTGGGTTTTCCTTTGCACACCAGTAAGTAGACCGCACTAAATCAGGCGGTCGAGTCTTTTTTGAAAACTTGAGTTTTGGAGTGAGCAACATGTCTGATCGTCAGACCGGTACCGTCAAATGGTTCAACGATGCCAAGGGTTTCGGCTTCATCAGCCGCGACAATGGCCCGGATGTTTTCGTGCACTTTCGCGCGATCCAGGGCAATGGCTTCAAGAGCCTGCAGGAAGGCCAGAAGGTCACCTTCAAGGTAGTGCAGGGCCAGAAGGGCCTGCAGGCCGACGAAGTGATTCCGGCCTAATTGCCTAAAAGAAATCGAGCTAGATCGATTTAAAAAAACCGGGCGTAATGCCCGGTTTTTTTTATTTCCGCGATATAACTGCGATTATCGAATGTGATTCAGCGCGTGAATTTTCCATCACATATCGATTCACGGAAATCACTATCCTGTGGCGGCTGGCTGGCCGACAAATGCGTGTTCGCAAAAGGTTTTTGCACCGGGCGCACGAAAGGTTATCGGCATGCCCAGTGGCCGCCGCTCGGGTGGGCTGCGGTTCTCATTGGTTAGCGCTAGAAACGGATGGGGTTAGTCATGTCGGAAGAACGTGCAACGGGCACAGTCAAGTGGTTTAACGACGCCAAGGGATACGGGTTCATCAGCAGCGACAAGGGCGGTGACCTGTTCGTGCACTTCAAGTCAATCCAGGGCAATGGTTTTCGATCGCTCAAGGAAGGCCAGAAGGTCACGTTCCTCGTCAAGCAGGGGCCTAAAGGTCTCCAGGCGGAGGAGGTTTCAGCGGTCTGAAACCAGCAATTAATAAGCCGTGAAAAAGCCGGGCCAAAAGCCCGGCTTTTTCGTTTTTTAAGCGATTTTCGCGTGAATTTCTCATCACACTTGCTTTCACAGGAGTGATTATCCTGTATTTACTGCGGTTGCTTGGTAAGGCGCGTTCGCAAGGCGGCGATTGGTCCGCATGCCTCCACCCGATCTGAAGCATTCACAGTAAGCCGTCGGCTCGGGTGGGTCGTCTGGTCTTTAAAAAAAGTCGGTGCTCGCAATGGAGTGAGTTATGTCGGAACAACGTGAAATAGGCAAAGTGAAATGGTTCAACGATGCCAAGGGTTTTGGCTTTATCAGCCGTGATAATGGCCCGGACGTTTTCGTGCATTTTCGCGCTATCAAAGGCGATGGCTTCAAAAGCCTCAAGGAAGGCGAAAAGGTCGAGTTCAAAGTCGTGCAGGGGCAAAAGGGATTGCAGGCGGATGAAGTGAGCAAGGCGTAAATTCTTGAAGTCGTGATTTGAGGGCCGGCCCGGGGGCCGGCCTTCTTGTTTTTGCATGGCCAGCTAACAGGTAAGCTGTGCCGATGCCAGCGTCCCTGGAATCGACTTCCGTCCGCACTGTATCGACCATCACCGTGCCGGTTGCCGCGGCGGATGGCGCGCGCAGTGAATTGATTTGCGTACTACCTGCAGAGCCTGCGGAGCAATCGGTCTATTGGTTGCCGGCGATGGGTGTGCCGGCAAAGCATTATTTACCGTTGGCAGAAGCGTTTGCTGCTCGCGGCATAGCGGTCGCCTTGCATGAGTGGCGTGGTATCGGCTCCAGCAATCGACGGGCAAACCGGCACCATGATTGGGGTTATCGCGAATTGCTTGAAGTCGATTTCAATGCCGGCGTGCGCGAAGCAAGAACACGTTGGCCGAATGCCAAGCTTTGGATGGGCGGGCATAGCCTCGGCGGACAGCTGGCGTGCCTTTATGCCAGCCTGCATCGCCAGGATGTAGCCGGCATGTTGCTGGCGGCGAGCGGATCGCCTTATTGGCGCACGTTTTCGTATGCACCTTTGATTTTCGCCGCGCTTGGGTTGGCTGCGCCATTGTCGAAACTGTTGGGTTATCTACCGGGACGCAAGATCGGTTTTGGCGGTAACGAAGCGCGTGGCGTTATAGCGGATTGGTCGCGCAGCGGGCGCACCGGACGCTATGCCGCACATGGCATGGCCGTAGATTTTGAGCAACAACTGGCGGCACTGCAGATACCGGTATGGGCGTTGCAGTTGCGCGATGACTGGCTTGCACCATCGCGTTCGCTGGCATGGCTGCTCGGCAAGATGCCTCAGGCATCCAAACGCACGGGAATCATCGAACCCGACCAGCTTGCAGGGCAACGAGCGGATCACTTCAGCTGGATGAAGGTGCCCGAAAGTCTCGTTGCGCAATGGGTGGCATGGATGGACGTCGATGCCCGCACTTGATCAGCCTTCGATCGCCGCCATGTAACGAACTTTGTTTGCCATGACGGTGCCGCGATGAAGCTGTTCGAACCTTATACCCAGCGAAGCCAGACCTTGCGCAACCGCATCGTGGTATCGCCGATGTGCGAATACTCGGCGCTGGATGGCGTGCCGAATGCATGGCACATGGTGCACCTGGGCAGTCGCGCCGTGGGTGGCGCCGGTGCGGTGATCACGGAGGCCACCGCGGTCTCGCCAGAGGGGCGCATTTCTGCGCATGACACCGGTATCTGGAACGACGCACAGGTTGAAGCTTGGCGCCCCATCGTTGCCTTCCTGGCCGAGCACGGTGCGGTTCCAGGCGTGCAATTGGCGCACGCTGGTCGCAAGGCGAGTGTCTGGCGTCCTTGGGAGGGCGGCGGATCGCTGCCGGCAGACCAGGGTGCATGGCAGACCGTGGCGCCTTCGGCGATTGCGTTCGACACGGATTGGCACGTGCCGCAGGCGCTGGATATGGATGGGATTCGCCAAGTTGTAGCCGATTTCCGTGCGGCTGCGGTGCGTGCGAAAGAAGCCGGCTTCAAGCTGGTCGAGCTGCATGGTGCACATGGCTACCTGCTGCATCAATTTATGTCGCCGTTGAGCAACCATCGCAACGACGAATACGGTGGCAGCTTCGAAAACCGTACGCGTCTCGTGCGTGAAGTCATTACCGCAGTGCGTGAAGTCTGGCCGGATAATCTGCCGCTCTGGTTGCGCATTTCGGCCACCGACTGGGCCGACAACGGCTGGACCATCGACGAGAGTGTGCGACTGGCAGGTCAACTTTCTGGCCTCGGCGTGGACTTGATCGACGTCTCCAGCGGGGGCCTGGTGCCGCACGTCAAGATTCCGGTCGGTCCCGGTTATCAGGTTCCGTTTGCCGCACGCATTCGGCAGGAAACAGGCATTGCTACCGGTGCGGTGGGCCTGATCACCGAGCCTGCGCAGGCAGATGGCATCATTGCCGGCGGTGCTGCAGATCTGGTGCTGATCGCACGCGCCAGCCTGCGCGATCCGTATTTCCCACGCCGCGCCGCGCAGGAACTGGGTGCAACCATCACGCCGCCGGAGCAATATCAACGCGCCTGGTAACCGGAGTTTTAACGTGCAGACTCTTCCGACCTTGATCGACAAAAGCCGCTTGCATGATCTCGGCGACGGCTTCGTCGTGCGGCGCATGCTGCCGGTGCTTGCCGCACGCCACGTTGGTCCGTTCGTGTTCTACGACCACATGGGGCCGGCAGATTTCGCGCCCGGCAAAGGTTTGGATGTACGCCCACATCCGCATATCGGCCTGGCTACCGTCACCTGGCTGTTCGAAGGCAGCATCCGCCATCGCGATAGCGTTGGCAGCGTGGCAGACATCACGCCTGGCGCCGTGAATTGGATGACCGCAGGGCGTGGCATTGTTCATTCGGAGCGCACGCCACCGGAGGCGCGCCGCAGCGGACAGCGCATGCACGGTATCCAGGTATGGGTGGCCTTGCCGCGTGCCCACGAAGAAGTGGAGCCGGAATTTCATCATCACGAAGCCGAAAGCCTGCCACGCATTCGCCAATCTGGCGCGGAGCTGGTGCTGATCGCCGGTACGGCTTATGGCAGTGCATCGCCGGTGAAAGTGTTTGCACCGATGTTCTTTATCGAAGCCCGGCTGGATGCTGGCGCACAAGTACGGTTGCCGGATGAGCATCTGGAACGTGGTGTGCACGTGGTCGACGGCGAGGTCAGCTGGGGTGGCCTCACCCTGCAATCCGCCCAGATGGCTGTGCAGGCAGGTGCATCCGCACCCTCGGTCCAGGCAAAGACCGCCAGTCGACTGATGCTGTTTGGCGGGGCACCGCTCGATGGCGAACGGCATCTGTGGTGGAACTTCGTTTCCAGTTCGCTCGAGCGTATCGAGCAGGCCAAGGCGGACTGGGCAGCCCAGCGGTTTGCCAAAGTATTCGGCGATGAGGAAGAGTTCATTCCGCTACCGGTATGACGTCCTGCAGCGTGCATGTGCGGCGTGCCGGGATTACGCTGATCGCCGTAAAGCGCTGTGGAGTCCGCCATGTCCGCGTTCGCCAGCTTCCGTGATTTCTATCCGTACTACCTCAACGAGCACCGGGATCGCCGTTGCCGTCGACTGCATTTCATCGGCAGCTCGCTGGTGTTGTTGATGGTGGTGTATGCCTTGGGTTCTGGACGGCTGGCTTGGCTGTGGTTGGTGCCCGTAGTCGGCTATGGGTTTGCATGGATCGGCCACTTCGCATTCGAGAAGAACAAGCCGGCTACGTTTCAGCATCCCTTGTACAGCTTGATGGGCGATTGGGTGATGTATTGGGAAGTGCTGCGCGGCAGAGTGAAGATTTGATCGCGTAGGTTTCGCGCAAGCCTTACGAATCGTTGCGAGTATGTAAAGACAAATTAGGCGTGCAATGGGCTGCACGATTTCACGTTGAATCTATGCCGCAAGTCACACCCGCAAGCTTTTTCGGCTGAATGTGTACCAAACTGTCATATACACGAGACAACCGATGTATAGGGTGCACGTTACATTGCTTGTCCTCTGCCAGGTTCGACCGCGGATAGCCGCATGAACGACCTCATTACTTCTGCGATACGTACGGATGCTTTATATCGCCGTCATGCACTCGATAGCCGTGCTGCGTCCACCGCAAACGCCGACAGATTCTGGTTGCTGGCCATCGTGGCACTAAGCCTGGCGGCACGTCTGTTCCGCATTGATCATCAGTCGCTGTGGCTTGACGAGGTCTTTACGTTGCAGCGCATTCATCTGGACTTGAGCGGGCTGTTTGCCGACAGTTTTACCAATCGGCACATGCCTACCTACTTCCTGCTATTGCGGCTGCTGTCTTACTTCTTTGGCGCGGGCCATGCCTGGGTGCGTGTTCCTTCTGCACTGTTTGGCGCGATGTCAGTAGGCATGGTGTACGTCATTGCGTCCCGCATTGGCAGTCGCTATGCGGGCGTCGTTGCCGGGTTACTGATGGCGTTGTCACCTTTGCAAGTGCAATACGGGCAGGAGGCGCGTTCGTATACGCTGGTGACCTTGTTGATCACGGTGGCGTTGTGGGGTTTGCTGCGGCTTGCGCAACATCCGCAGCATGCGGCTATTGATCTGCGCCGTGTGGATGCCGAGAGGATGGGGTGGGGGGGCTATGCGTTCGGCACGATTGCGGCACTGGACGTGCTTGGTGATGCCGTGCCGTGGTTGATCGCATCTAATCTTTCCTTGTGGTTGATCTGGCGCAGTCTTGCGCCATCTTCGGAAACACGTATCGCGTTTTGCCGTAACTGGCTGTGGAGCACCATCGCCATCGTTGGGTGCATCGTGCCGTTCTATGTGGCGATCTTCGCTTTCAGCGACGGACACATGCTGCAGAAGTTCGACTGGATTCCACAGCTGAGCTGGCAGCACATGTGGGTGGTAGCGGGTAGTGTCTACCTGATGCGTATGCTAGCCGTGGTCAAGTTCGACCTGATGCATACCGCGGTGCCGCTGCTAGGCATGCTGGTGGCGCTGGCCGGATGTGCTGGCGTGTTTCGTATGTGCAAGCGGCTGGAAGGGCGTGTGCTGTTGCTGAGCATGCTGGTGCTGCCACTGCTCATATTGAGCGTTTCTCTGTTCAAATCCATGCTGCTGCCGCGCTATGTGCTATGGAGCGCGGCACCGTTCTTTGTGCTCGCAGGGCTCGGCGCCGACTTGCTGCCGCGCCGGGTATTGATCATGGCGGCCACGTTATTGCTGCTGCTGGGCGTAGTGAACCTGGGGCCGGTCTATCGCGCGGAAACCAAGCCGCGCTGGGACATGGCAGCGGCTACGTTGGCGGCCAATGTGCGGCCCGGGGATACGGTGTTCACCGGTGATCCCAACGCGCCCACCATGCTCTCGACATTGAAACCGAAGGGCGAGCTGCCGCTCGATGCTACCGCGATGGTGACCTCGCAGCTCGACGAAGCCTTGGCGCGCTGGCGGCAGGGCAGCCGCGTATGGGCAGTCAACGGCCGCTCGGCGCTAGGGCAGCGCGAAGAATTGATCGACTTCAAAAATCGTATTGCTGCGCTAGGTACACCAGTGGTGGAGATTCCGCAGGGTAAGGAAATCACCATCCTGATGTTCCCGGCGCCTGACGAAGCCGAGCCGAACTAAAGCGGCGCGTAGGTTGGGGAGCAAACCCCAACTCACCTCAGCGATATTGCTGATGGCATTCCTGGCAAACCTGATCCACCGGCTTGAGCGCTGCGGCCAGGGCAGGGCAATCCGTGGGTGCCGATTGAACGGCCGTTTGCAAGGAAGTGTGTAATTTGCCGGCCAAATCCTTGAAAGGCTGCGGCGCATCCGGAAAGGCGGCGGGGATGTCTGCGGCAATCATCTGCATGTGCTGCAGCTGATCAAAATTCGTAGCCGCCTCGCAGCGCTGCCCTTTCACTGCCTGCCCTAGCTGATGGCGATGAAAACCCATGGTCACCATCAGTGCTTCCGGAAACGGGTTGCGTTCGCTCAACGCCCGCATGGTGAACACGGTACCAAGAATGCCGATCACCAGACCCAGCACGATCAAGAGCGCTGCGCGCATTGCTTTTCCTTTACGAAGGGCAGTGGGCACGAAGGATACCCCAACCCACTTTGAGGTCTCTTAGGCCGTAAAATAAGCAAGTCTTTTCGAGCCTGGAAACGGCGTGAATCCTTGCGTTCCTGACATGGCTGCCGGTGGCTGCCTATGAGCGGTGCGTATCCTTCCGAGCGCTTTGATGGCGTCGAGCGCCTGTATGGTGCCGGCAGCGTGGCGAAGCTAGCGCAAAAACATGTTTGCGTGATCGGCATTGGCGGTGTCGGCTCCTGGGCCGCCGAGGCACTGGCGCGCTCCGGCGTGGGCCGGCTCACGCTGATCGATGCCGATGAGGTTTGCGTGTCCAACACCAATCGCCAGTTGCATGCGCTGGATGGCGAGTATGGCAAGCCGAAAGTAGGCGTAATCGCCGCGCGCGCGCATGCGATCAACCCCGCGATCCGCCTGGAGGCGATCGAGCGCTTTCTCACGCCCGCCACGCTGGATGAACTGCTGGGCCGCGGTTATGACGTCGTGCTGGATGCCTGCGATGCATTTCGCGTCAAACTGGAGGCCATCGCCTGGTGCCGCCGCCGCAAGCTGCCGATGGTGACGGTGGGTTCGGCAGGTGGGCGCACCGATCCAACGCAGATTCGCGTGCGCGATCTTTCGCGCACGGAACACGATGCCATGTTCAGCCTGATTCGGAAAAAACTCCGGCAGGATTTCGGCTTCCCACGTAATCCGGATCGCTACTTTGGCGTGTCGGCGGTGTACTCGCTGCAGAACGTGCAATACCCGCAACCGGATGGCACCGTATGTGGCACTCGTCCACCTGGCGGTGATTCCTTGAACCTTGCCTGCGGTGGCGGCTTGGGTGCCGCCACGCATGTCACCGGCGCGTTTGCGTTTGCGGCGGTAGGGAAGGTGATGGAGAAATTGCTGGAGCGCTAGCAACCGCTTCGTTGTGAATGATGAGGGCGTTGCACTCAGTGCAACCCTCTCCTCGAAAGGAGAGGGTTAGCATGCGCGGCATTACCAGCCCATGTAATGCCCACCGTTGATCGCCAAGTTCGCGCCGGTGATCCAACTGGCATCTTCGGTGGTGAAGAACGCCACGGCATGCGCGATTTCCTCCGGTTTACCGAGCCGGCCGACGGGAATCTGCGCGACGATCTTGTCACGCACTTCTTCCGGCACCGCCATCACCATGTCGGTGGCTACGTAGCCGGGCGAGACGGTGTTCACGGTGATGCCGAAGCGCGCGTTTTCCTGCGCCAGCGAGATGGTGAAGCCGTGCATACCGGCCTTCGCCGCCGCGTAGTTGGCTTGGCCGTACTGGCCTTTCTGGCCGTTGATCGAGCTGATCTGCACAATGCGGCCCCATTTGCGGGTGCGCATGTCCTCGATCACCGGGCGGGTGACGTTGAAGCAGGCGTTGAGGTTGGTATTCACCACATCCATCCACTGCTGATAGGTCATCTTGTGGAAGGTGGTGTCGCGAGTGATGCCGGCGTTGTTGACCAGGATCTCTACCTTGCCAACCTTGTGATGGATCGCATTGACCATGTTCTCGCACGAGACCGGGTCGGCCACGTCGCCCTGCACCATGGCCACTTCAATGCCATCCTGAGTCATGGCCTTGTGCCAAGATTGGGCCTTCGCTTCGTCACGGTAGTTCGTGACAACTTTATGTCCCTGTTTGGCCAGGTAGCGCACGATCGCGGTACCAATGCCGCCAGTGCCGCCTGTGACGAGAGCCGTACGCTGGGTCATGCCTGTTCTCCTTGTAATGTCTGCGTAATGAAGTACCGCGCAACGCGCGCGAACCCGCTGAGGTTATACGCAGACATCATGAAGGCATAGCAGTTCTTGACAGCACGCCGAAGCTGCGCATCGGATCGTTATACAAGGTTAAGCGGCGCGATGATCGCTGCATTGCGTCAAACGACGCGGATCGAAATGCTTGAGTGCTGCGTCCAGCAAATCGGATGGATGGCCGGCTGTCTCGGTCGTGGTGATGCCCAGAAATGTGAGCGCGCGATGCAGGCTCGGTATAGGGTCGGATACATCGACCTCGCGTGAGCGTTCGGACTTCGACAACTTGTGGCCTTCACTGTCCAGTACCAGCGGTAGATGCAGATAATGCGGCGTCGGCAAACCCAGGCAACGTTGCAGCCAGATCTGCCGTGGCGTGGAATCGAGCAGATCGCTGCCGCGCACCACCTGGGTGATGCCTTGCCAGGCATCATCCACCACGCAGGCGAGCTGGTAAGAATAGAAACCTTCCACCCGGCGGATCACGAAATCACCCACGCTCTCACGCAAATGCTGCTGTTGCGGGCCTTGTCGTTCATCGATGAAGCTGACGGTTTCATCTGCAACCCGGATGCGCCAGGCAGGTTCGCGTTGGGGATCAGGCCGGGCTATGCAGCGGCCGTCACGATGGATGCCGCCCGCCGCTGCCAGGTCGCTGCGGCTGCACCAACAGGGGAATACCAAACCCATCCGCCGCAGTTGTTCGAAGGCGGTTTCATAAGCAGCGATGCGGGACGATTGGTGAATGACAGGCTCGTCCGCCACGAGGCCGAATGCAGGTAAGGCGGCGAGGATGGCCGCGGCCGAACCAGGCACCTCACGTGGCGGATCGATGTCTTCCATCCGCACCAGCCACTGCCCACCCGCGTGGCGCGCGCATAACCAGCTCCCCACGGCGGCAACCAGGGAGCCTGCGTGCAAGAGTCCAGTGGGAGAGGGGGCGAAGCGTCCGCGATAGCTCATCGCACCATTCTACGTAAGCTGACCGGCATGTCGGCGGCGGGGCAGATTGCGGCGCTTAACTCTTGAAAAACGTAGGTTTAGCCAGAATCTCTGGTGCTGGTTACCATGGTAGACATTCGGAAGAACTCTTTAGGGACGACTATGCGCCGCATCGCACTTTTTCTTCTCACCAATATCGCTGTCCTGCTGCTGCTAAGCATCGTCTGCCATATCTTCGGCATCGATCAGTGGGCGGCCATGCGTGGCTATGGCGGTATGGGCGGGTTGCTTGCCTATGCCGCGGTCTTCGGTATGGGTGGTGCCTTCATCTCGCTGGCCATGTCCAAGTGGATGGCCAAGATGACCACCGGTGCGCGCGTCATCGAGCAGCCACAGAACGAGGCTGAGCGTTGGCTGGTCGACACGGTGCGCCGCCATGCACAGAACGCCGGCATCGGCATGCCCGAGGTGGCGGTCTATGACGCGCCGGAAATGAATGCCTTCGCTACCGGCATGAGCAAGAACCATGCGCTGGTAGCCGTAAGTACCGGCTTGCTGCAGCAGATGGATCGTGAGCAGGTCACCGCCGTGCTCGGGCACGAAATAGGCCACGTTGCCAATGGCGACATGGTGACGCTCACCTTGATCCAGGGCGTGCTCAATACGTTGGTGATCGTGGCTGCGCGCATCGTCGGCCGTCTGGTCGATAGCTGGCTTTCCGGTGGTCGCGACAATCGCGGAGGTAGCGGCATCGGCTACTTCGTCTCGGTAATGGTGCTGCAGTTGGTGTTCGGCCTGTTCGCTTCGATGATCGTGATGGCCTTCTCGCGCTGGCGCGAATTCCGTGCGGATGCCGCGGGCGCCAAACTCGCCGGCCGTGGAGCGATGATCTCCGCGCTGCAGCGCCTGCAGCTCAACCATGGCGAAAGCACCCTGCCCAAGACGATGGCTGCCTTCGGTATCTCCGGTCCGCTGGCGCAGGGACTGCAACGCCTGTTCATGAGTCATCCGCCGCTGGATGAGCGCATCGCGGCGCTGCAGAAGCAGATGATGTAATGGTTTTTTCCCTCTCCCCACCGGGGAGAGGGTTGGGTGAGGGGAGAATCTAGCGACACCGCCGGATTCGGAGCGTTGCTTCGTTGAAGTCTGGGGTAAACCTTGGTCCCTCACTCACGCCTCTCCGTGTGAGAGGTAATCTTGTTCTTCTTTGTTATCTGACTAACCTTCGACGACACCATGACCACTACAGCCGAAACCCGTAAATTCGAAGCCGAAGTCGCTCAGGTGCTGCACCTGGTGACGCACTCGCTCTACTCGCACAAGGAAATCTTCCTGCGCGAGCTCATCTCCAACGCATCGGATGCTTGCGACAAGCTCCGTTTCGAATCCATCGGCAGGCCTGAGCTGCTGTCCGGCGATGCCGAGTTGCATATCGACGTGAGCTGGGACACTGACAACCGTACCGTCACCATACGCGATAACGGCGTCGGCATGAGTCGCGACGAAATTGTCGCCAACCTGGGCACTATCGCCAGTTCCGGCACGCGCCGTTTTCTGGAAGCGATGAGCACCGAGCAGAAAGGTGATGCGCGGCTGATCGGCCAGTTCGGCGTCGGGTTCTACTCGTCTTTCGTGGTGGCCGACAAGGTCACCGTGCTCAGCCGCCGCGCTGGACTGCCGGCCAGCGAAGGCGTGAAGTGGGAAAGCGACGGCAAGGGCGAATACTTGCTGGAACAGATCGAACTGCCCGAACGCGGCACGGCGATCGTGCTGCATCTGAAGGCTGATGAGGATGATTTCCTCAAGCGCTGGGAGCTGCGCTCGTTGATTACGCGCTACTCCGACCACGTCGCTTTCCCGATTCGTCTGCCGGTGGAAAAGGACGACAAGCCTACCGACGAATGGGAAACCGTGAACGCCGCTTCCGCGCTATGGACCAAGTCCAAGAGCGAGATCAGCGACGAGGAATACCAGAACTTCTACAAGTCGCTGGGCCACGACTTCAACGATGCACTCGCCTGGACGCACAACCGCGTCGAAGGCAACCAGAGCTATATCACGCTGCTTTATCTCCCCTCGCAGCCGCCGTTCGAGCTGATGATGGGCGGACGTGATGAGCGCAAGGGCTTGAAGCTCTACATCAAGCGTGTCTTCATCATGGACGCCGCCGAGCAATTGCTGCCCAACTACCTGCGCTTCGTGCGTGGCGTGGTCGATGCTGATGATCTGCCGCTCAACGTGAGCCGAGAGATCCTGCAGCAGAACCGCCAGCTGGAACGCATCAAGGCCGCCTGCGTGAAGCGCGTGCTGGACCTGATCGAAAAGCTGGCCAAGGACGAGCCGGAGAAATTCCAGACCTTCTACAAGGCCTTCGGCAACACGCTCAAGGAAGGCATCGTGGAAGATCATGCCAACCGCGAGCGCATCGCCAAGCTGCTGCGCTTTGCCTCCACCAAGGGCGAGGGCAGCACGCAGAGCGTGTCGCTGGACGATTACATCGGCCGCATGCCGGTGAGCCAGGACACCATCTGGTACATCACCGCCGACAGCTACGCCGCTGCGGTCGGCAGCCCGCAGTTGGAAGCGTTCAAGGCCAAGGACATCGAAGTGCTGCTGATGTTCGATCGCATCGACGAGTGGATGCTGGGCAGCTTGAACGAATACAGCGGCAAGAAGCTGCGCAACGTCGCCAAGGGTGAGCTGCCGCTGGACGAGGAAGCGAAGAAGCAGCAGGAAGAGGCCAGCAAGGCGGCCGAGCCGCTGTTGAAGAAGCTGAAGGATCTGCTGGGCGATCGCGTCGGCGATGTGAAGGTGTCCGCACGCCTGACCGATTCGCCGTCGTGCCTGGCGTTGTCGGATTACGAGATGGCGCCGCACCTGGCGCGACTGTTGCGCGAAGCAGGCCACGACATGCCATCCAGCAAGCCGACGCTCGAGATCAATCCGCAGCATGCGCTGCTCAAGCGGGTGGAAACGGAGAGTGACGAAGGCAAGTCGCGAGATCTCGCCAACCTGTTGCTGGAGCAGGCGGAGATTGCGGCAGGTGCACCGTTGCCTGATCCGGCGGCGTTCGTGCAACGTTTGAATCGCGTGTTGTTGGGTTGATGATGCTCTTGCTCCATCTGAAATGGTGGATGGAGTAAGAGATAAGTTGCCCTCATGGTCGTCATTCCTGCGAAAGCGGGAATCCAACTCCGCCTTTGCATCGGAGCAAAATGGATTCCCGCTTTCGCGGGAATGATGGCCGTTGGGGTTACGCTGCGATGAGGTGCAAACGCGGCAGGTGCATGCCCCACACAACCGCTAGCAAACGCATCAAAAGGATTACCGCTACGCCTACGCTCACGGCAATTCCCCGCGGCGCTTTAAGCTTCTGCAAAACCAGATATGCCACGACTCCGGCAATCGCCGCCGTCGCATAAAGATCCTGCTGAAAGATCAACGGCACCCGGGCGCTCATCACATCGCGCAACATGCCGCCGGCCGTGCCGGTCATCGCTCCCATCAGCACCACGATCAACCACGACAATCCCGCGGCCTCCGCAATCTGCGCACCGCTGATCGCAAACAGCGCCAACCCCAAGGCATCCGCAATCAGGAAGCCTTGGCCCGGCGGCGGAAAGAACGCGACGTAGACCATGGTCAACGCCGAAGCGACCAGGATCACCAGCAGATAACGCGCATCGCGCACCCAGAAAATCGGATGGCGATTGAGCAGTACGTCACGTAACGTGCCGCCGCCGATCGCTGTCAGTGCGGCCAGCGCCAAGCCACCAAGCAGATCCATGCCCGCATGCGCGGCGATCAGTACGCCGCTTACAGCGAACACCGCCACGCCAATCAGGTCCAGCAGGTAGAGCAACATGCGGACTCCCCGTGTACGTCAGGCTTGCGTCGTCGCCTTGGCGTTCCCACTTACCCTGCATCCGCCAGGCCGTACGCCGATAATGCCACGATGAAACACACACACGACGAAACGCTTACCGAAGTCCGCGCCGACGTCTGGCTCTGGGCCGCGCGCATGTACAAGACGCGCAGCCTGGCCAAGCAGGCGATTGACGGTGGCAAGGTCGACGTGAACGGCGCCGGCTGCAAGCCTTCCAAGGCCCTGCACGTGGGCGACACCGTGCGACTGACCCGTGGCGAGGAGCGGCTGGAACTGGAAATTCTGGTGCTTGCCGAGCTTCGCGGACCCGCCAGCGTGGCCCAAATGCTCTATCGCGAAACCGAACCCAGCCGGCTTGCGCGTGAGCAGGCGCGCGAGCTGCGACGCCTGAGCGGAGCGGGGCTGAATCGTCCTCCCACCCGTCCGAACAAGCAGGAACGTCGAGAATTGCGACGGCTTAAGGATTTTCCCTGAGCAGCACATCTCAGAAATCCGCGCCCATCTGCGTGATCATCTTTTCGCCAAAGCAGGCAATCCGGGAGAGGTTGCCGCGAAGAGCGATTCAAGGGGGATCCAAATGAGCGGTATCGATTTCTTCAAGCGGTTGTTGAGCGGTCAGGCACTGGAAAGCATGCAGCAGAAACCCCTCGTGCAAGCAGCACAGGGCATGCGCACTCTGGTGGTAGACGACTCGCCGACCATTCGCGCAGTACTCGGCAAGATGCTCGGCCAGGAAGGGTATGGGGTGCAGAAGGCGGTCGATGGCGAAAGCGCCCTCGAACTGGCCAAGGCTGAGCAACCGGAATTGATTTTCCTGGACGTCGTCCTGCCAGGCATCAACGGCTTCGCGGTATTGCGTGCGTTGCGTCACGATCCGCTGACGCAGCACATCCCGATCGTGATGATCAGCGGCAATCAGCAAGCCACCGAGCAGTTCTACGTACAGCGCTTCGGCGCCGATGACTTCATCAAGAAGCCGTTTGGCCAGCGCGAAGTGCAGCAATCCATCAATCAACTGGTGCGCGCCGGGCGCTTGCCCGCGCGCGTGCCGGCACCGGCCGTGACCGACGCTACGCTTACGCCGTATGAAGAGTTGCGCAGCACGCTGTCGGGCATGGCTGCCTGAGCCTCAGTTCATTCCAGCAATAACCGGCTGACTTCAGACGGAAACGCCGCAGCGTGGGGACGCTGCGGCGCTTTTTTTGCTCAATTTCCGTGCTGATTACGCAAGCTCGAAACGGTCGAGGTTCATCACCTTGTTCCAGGCCGCGACGAAGTCACGGACAAACTTTTCCTTGGCGTCCGAGCTTCCATAGACTTCCGCCAGCGCACGCAACTGCGAGTTCGAACCAAAAACAAGGTCGGCGCGCGTTCCGGTCCACTTGAGGTCACCGGTCTTGCCGTCGCGTCCTTCAAACACATCCTGCGCACGGGAGGCTGCCTTCCATGTCGTGTTCATGTCCAACAGGTTGACGAAGAAGTCGTTGGTCAAGCTTCCCGGCTGCTTGGTGAAAACGCCATGCCGGGTATGCCCGAAGTTGGTATCCAGCACACGCATGCCACCGATCAGCGCAGTCATTTCAGGCGCGGTCAGTGTCAGCAATTGCGCCATGTCGATCAGAAACACTTCGGCCGGAACGCTGTATTGGCCTTTGAGGTAGTTACGGAAACCGTCGGCAACCGGTTCGAGTACGGCGAACGACTCCACGTCGGTTTGTTCCTGCGAGGCATCTGTTCGTCCCGGTGCGAAGGGAATCGTCACATTCACGCCGGCGTTTTTTGCGGCCTGCTCAATGGCTGCGTTGCCACCCAGCACGATCAGATCAGCGAGCGACACCTTCTTGCCGCCAGCCTGCGCGCTGTTGAAAGCCTGCTGGATACCTTCCAGCGTCTTCAGCACTTTCGCCAATTGCTCAGGTTGATTGACCTGCCAATCCTTCTGCGGAGCGAGGCGAATACGCGCACCATTGGCGCCGCCGCGCTTGTCGGAACCGCGGAAGGTGGACGCCGATGCCCATGCCGTCGAAACCAGTTCCGAAACGGATAGGCCGGAACCCAGGATCTTGGCCTTGATAGCCGCGGCATCCTGCTCGTCGATCAGCTTGTGATCAACGGCGGGAATGGGATCCTGCCAGATCAGCTCTTCTGCCGGCACATCCGGACCGAGATAACGCGCCCGCGGCCCCATGTCGCGATGGGTCAGCTTGAACCATGCACGCGCGAAGGCATCGGCGAAATCGTCCGGATTCTCCAGAAAGTGCCTGGAAATCTTCTCGTACGCCGGGTCGAAGCGCAGGGCGAGGTCGGTGGTCAGCATCGAGGGTGCATGGCGCTTCGCGCGATCGTGCGCATCCGGCACGGTGCCTGCGCCTGCGCCACCTTTCGGCGTCCACTGATGTGCACCAGCTGGACTCTTGGTGAGCTCCCACTCGTAGCCGAACAGATTCCAGAAGAAGTTGTTGCTCCACTTCGTTGGCGAGCTGGTCCAGGTCACTTCCAGGCCACTGCCAATAGCATCGCCGCCTTTGCCGGTGCCAAAGCTGCTCTTCCAGCCCAGGCCCATTTCTTCGATGCCTGCGGCTTCCGGTTCGGGGCCAACGTGGGTTGCCGGGCCGGCACCATGGGTTTTGCCGAAGGTGTGACCGCCCGCGATCAAGGCGACGGTCTCCTCATCGTTCATGGCCATGCGCCCGAACGTTTCGCGAATATCCTTGGCGGCTGCGAGCGGGTCAGGATTGCCTGCCGGACCTTCAGGGTTCACGTAGATCAAGCCCATTTGCACAGCAGCCAGCGGATTTTCGAGATCCCGCACACCGGTATAGCGCTTGTCGTCATTCAGCCAGGTGGTTTCGGTCCCCCAATTGACGTCCTCTTCCGGTTCCCAAACATCCGCACGGCCGCCGCCGAAACCGAAGGTCTTGAAGCCCATCGATTCCAGCGCGACGTTGCCGGTAAGAATCATCAGGTCGGCCCAAGAAATTTTGTTGCCGTACTTCTGCTTGATCGGCCACAGCAACCGGCGTGCCTTGTCCAGGTTGACGTTGTCCGGCCAGCTGTTGAGGGGCGCGAAACGCTGCTGGCCGGCGCCAGCGCCTCCGCGTCCATCACCCGTACGGTAGGTGCCCGCACTGTGCCAGGCCATGCGAATGAACAAGGGGCCGTAATGACCAAAGTCTGCCGGCCACCAGTCTTGCGAGTCGGTCATCAGCGCATGCAGATCCTTCTTCAGCGCAGCAAGGTCGAGGCTGTTGAACGCGTCGGCATAGTTGAAATCCTTGCCCATGGGATCGGACAAGGAGGAGTGCTGGTGCAGGATCTTCAGGTTCAACTGATTCGGCCACCAGTCGCGGTTGCTCGTGCCGGTGCTAGTTCCGTGATGGAAGGGACATTTCGATGCACCCGCTGCTTCGGATGCTGCTGTCTCTGCAGGGGGAGTCACAGTATTGACGTCTTGGTTCATGGCTGAAGTCCTTTCTGTTGGAAGGGTGGGCTGGCGTCGGCTGGCCTCCAGGCCAATCTACGAGGACATGTTGCTCGCGTGAATTGAATTGTTCTGATCCATTTCATAGGCGTGGGCTATAACCCTGCTTTGACATGGGATACCGAACAGTCATGCATTAATGGTTGAGGTGAAAGTCATCCTGATGACAGGGGAAGCAGAAAACTCAATCAGCTGATTCCACGATGCATTGGCGGGTTTTCTGCTTGTATTTGGGTGCTCAAGCGTAGGGTGGTTAAGGCGGGAAAGCCTACTGCGAAAGCAATATAGGTTCTTGAACATAAGGCGCTGACAAACACCTCGGTATTCTTACGACTTACCCGCCCCCACACCAAGGAGACAGTGGTCATGACCATGAAGCTGTATTACGCAGAGACGATGAATCCGCGCAAGACGTGCGCGGTGGCGAAATATCTCGGCTCGCCGGTGGAATATGTCCGGGTTGATCTGAGCCGTGGCGAACATCGCAAGCCCGAGTTCCTGGCCTTGAATCCCAACGGCAAGGTACCGCTGCTGATCGACGGCGATATCCAATTGTGGGAGAGCACCGCCATCATGGCCCATCTGGCGGTGAAAGCCGGCTCCGACTTGTGGCCTTCCGATGCCGCCCGCCAAGTTGAAGCGTTGCGCTGGCTATCGTGGGATAGCTGCCATTTTTCGCGTCACGGCGGCACGCTGTATTTCGAGCATCACATCAAGCCGTTCTTGGGCCTAGGTGAGGTGAACACTGCAGCCGTGGACGAAGCCACCGGGTTCTATAAGCGTTTTGCGAGTGTGCTCGATGCACACTTGGCACAGCATGAGTATCTGGTTGGCGACAAGCTGAGTATTGCGGACTTTGGCGTGGGCGTGCTGTTGCCGTGGGCTAAGGAGGCACGCTTGCCGGTCGATGAGTTCGCCAACATCATTCGCTGGCACAATCAGATGATGACGCTGCCGGCTTGGCGCGAACCGTTCCCAACGCCGCTGCCGGCTGCGGCTTGAACACTTTCGACCGCGCCGCAGTCGCCCGCGGCGCGGTCTATTCACACCAAGGCCTTCAGCCGGTATAGAACGTCCAATGCCTCGCGTGGCGTCAGCGCATCGGGATCGACATCGTTGAGCGCGCGTTCGGCAGCGGACGGTTCGGGCGGAGCGAACAAGCCTAGTTGTGGCGATGGTTCGTGCTGAAGTGACGTCTTGGCAGCATGGCCATGCATGCCGTTTTCCAACTGTGCCAGTGTCTTGCGTGCATCAGCAATGACCGATTTGGGTAGACCCGCCAGCGCTGCCACCTGCAGGCCGAAGCTGCGATTGGCGGGACCTTCCTTCACGGCATGCATGAAGACCAGTTGGTCGCCGTATTCAACAGCATCGAGATGCACGTTGGCGATGCTGGGATAGTCGGTGGCAAGTTCGGTCAGTTCGAAATAATGCGTCGCAAACAGCGTGTAGGCTTTGCTGTTCGCGGCCAGGTGCACGGCGGCAGCGCGTGCGAGCGCCAGGCCATCGTAAGTGCTGGTGCCGCGTCCTACCTCGTCCATCAGCACCAGACTTTGCGGCGTGGCGTTATGCAGGATGTTCGCCGTTTCGCTCATTTCCACCATGAAGGTGGATTGGCCGCGCGAAAGATCGTCACCGGCGCCAATGCGGGTGAAGATGCGGTCGATCGGACCGATCACCGTGTGCGAAGCGGGTACGTAGCTGCCGATATGAGCCAGCAGCACGATCAGCGCGTTCTGGCGCATATACGTCGATTTACCGCCCATGTTGGGGCCGGTGATTACCAGCATGCGGCGATGGTCGTCGAGCACCAGGTCGTTCGGCTCGAACGGCTCCTCGCGCACTTTTTCAACGACAGGATGACGACCGCGCTCGATCAGCAGGCCAGGTTCGTCGGTGAGTTCCGGTGCGCTCCAGTCCAAGACTTCGGCGCGTTCGGCCAGCGTGCACAGCACGTCGAGCTCGGCCATGGAAGCAGCGGCGTGTTTGAGCGGTTCGAGCTGTTCGGTAAGCGTGTCGAGCAGCGCCTCGTACAGGGCGCGTTCGCGCATCAGCGAACGTTCCTTGGCGGAAAGCACTTTGTCTTCGAAGGTCTTCAGCTCTTCGGTGATGTAGCGTTCCGCATTCTTGGTGGTCTGCCGGCGCGTGTAATGCGTGGGCGCCTTGTCCGACTGCGCCTTGCTGATTTCGATGTAATAGCCGTGTACGCGGTTGTAGCCGACCTTCAGCGTGGGAATGCCGCTGGCGGCTTTTTCACGCTCTTCCAGTTCAACCAGGTATTGATCGGCATGCGTGGCGAGATGGCGCAGTTCGTCCAGTTCGGCATCGTAGCCGTCGGCGATGATGCCGCCATCGCGCAGCAGTACCGGTGGTTGTTCGACGATGTACCGTTTTAGAAGATCGGCCGTGGCGGCGTGATCGCCGATGCCGCTGACCAGATCGTGTAGCAGCGGACTATCCAGCGCGGCGATCGATTCGCGCAACGCAGGTGCAGCAGCCAGGCCATCGCGCAATGTGGACAGATCGCGCGGACGGGCAGAACGCAAGGCCACGCGCGCGAGAATGCGTTCCAGATCGCCAATGCCACGCAGCTGTTCGCGCAAGGTTTCGTGACGACGTGTTTCGATCAGTGCGCCGATTGCCTGATGCCGGCGTCGCAACACATCGCGCGAACGCAACGGGCGATTGAGCCAGCGGCGCATCAAGCGCGCTCCCATTGGTGTGACGGTTTCATCGAGCACGCCGAGCAGGCTGTGCTCGATGCGTCCGCTCGGGTGTGTATCCAGCTCCAGATTGCGGCGCGTGGCCGCATCCAGCGCAATCGTTTCGCTCGCGCTTTCGACGGCCATGCCGGAAAGATGAGGTAGTGCGCTCTTTTGCGTTTCTTCCACGTAGCCAAGCAGACAGCCGGCAGCGGCAATCGCTAGCGGTAAATTGTCGACACCAAAGCCCGAAAGATCGCGTGTGCCAAAAAATCGATTCAGCTCGCGCCGTGCTGCATCGCTGTCAAAATGCCACGGCGGCCGCTTGCGCAAGCCGGGCAGGGCACTGACCAGTTTGGGCCAGGCGACGTCTTCGCCGACCAGTGTTTCCGCAGGCTGCAAGCGCGCCAGTTCAGCAGCGAGCGCTTCTGCACTCGGTACCTCACTGAGCAGAAAACGCCCGCTGGAAAGATCTGCCCAAGCCAAGCCATAACTGCCATGAGCGCCGGCTGAGATCGCCAGCAGTAGATTGTCGCGACGTTCTTCCAGCAGTGCCGCATCTGTCACCGTACCCGGTGTAACAATGCGCACTACCTTGCGTTCCACCGGCCCTTTCGCGAGAGCGGGATCGCCGATCTGCTCGCAGATCGCCACCGATTCGCCCAGCCGCACCAACTTGGCCAGATAGTTCTCAACCGCGTGATATGGCACGCCCGCCATCGGAATCGGCTGCCCCGCCGACTGCCCGCGTTGCGTGAGTGTGATGTCCAGCAAACGCGCCGCTTTGCGTGCGTCTTCGTAGAACAGCTCGTAGAAGTCACCCATGCGGAAGAACAGCAGCACATCTGGATGCGCGGCTTTCGCCGCGAGGTATTGGCGCATCAAGGGGGTGTGCAGCGAAAGTTCGTCCTGATTCATGCGGTCAAGTCTTGGCGTAGTAGGGTGAGGCGAGTAAAACAGCGTGGATGCAAGATGCGGAGTTTCGCATGGAGTCGCTGTCCGTTCCTACTGACATCAGGCTGGCAATCCCAACCATCCAGTTGTCCGCACAGCCGGACCGGTCTGGAAGGAACATTGCCATGGCTCCGCGAGATGAATATGTCAGACCATGCCTGCCGTCCGCCATTAGGAATCTGTCATGAAGAAGGAACTCATCGTTCGCCTCCATAAGAGCTTCGAGGAAGCAGTTCATCACAGGGGTAACACCGAATATTGGCTAGCGCGCGAACTGCAGCAGTTGCTTGGTTACACGCAGTGGCGAAACTTCGAACGGGTCATCGAAGATGCCAAGGCGGCCTGCGAAAAGGCTGGCGGTCGGGTACAAGACCATTTTGCTGACGCCAGCAAAATGGTTGGTATCGGCTCCGGCACGAGGCGCCAAATAGGCGACGTGGCGTTGACCCGTTACGCCTGCTATCTCATCGCCCAGAATGGTGATCCGCGCAAGGCGGAGATTGCCTTCGCGATGACCTATTTCGCGATGCAAACCCGCAAGCAGGAGCTGATTGAGCAGCGCATCGCGGAGTTGGAGCGTTTGCAGGCGCGCGAAAAACTTAGCCTGTCGCAAAAGGCACTATCCGGCGTGCTGTATGAGCGTGGCATCGATGGTGAAGGATTTGCTCGCATCTTGAGCAAGGGCGATGCGGCTTTGTTTGGTGGCCTTAGTACGCAAGACATGAAAAGGAAGCTGACGGTGCCCGGCAATCGGCCGTTAGCAGACTTCCTTCCTACTATCACCATCAAGGCCAAGGATTTTGCCAATGAAGTCACTAACCTTCAGGTCAAACAACAGGATTTGCGTGATGAGCCTGGCATCGCGCGCGAACATGTGAAGAACAATCGGGATGTGCGCAAGATTCTGACTGTTCGCAACATCATCCCTGAGGTATTGCCAGCAGCGGAGGATGTGAAGAAAGTCGAGCGTCGGCTTAAGGATGCTCTGATCTATTCCACGCACCCGGCATGACATCCAGAAGGCCCGCAGGGTGTGCCGTGTGGCGCAGGGCAGACTGGCCGTCTGTTCAAGCCACGCGGTGCAGCCTGCGGGCCTTCTGGGTGTCACCCCGTCCTTTATTCAACATGTTGGGGCCGCACTGTATACGTCTCTCACGGCGTTCCGTCGTCTCGACAGACAGCCAGTCTGCCTTCACCGCCGGAACGCCGTGACAGACGCATACAGTGCGGTGACGGGTACGTGGAATAGATCAGAGCATCCTTAAATCGGACGAGAAGAAACTGGTCCAGTCCAGTGCTGGCAGCAAGGCACGACAGAAATCCAAGGCGAAGCGTTGAGGATATTGATAGGTATGACTTTTTTACCCGTTCCCGCCGATGACGAATTGTTGGCACTTGCCACACGCATAGCCGCCACCATGCAGCAACACAAGTTGATGCTGGCCTCTGCCGAATCCTGCACCGGCGGCTGGATCGCCAAGACGCTCACCGATCTGTCCGGCAGCTCTGCCTGGTTCGAGGCCGGTGTTGTCAGCTACAGCAACGAAGCCAAGATGTTGCTGCTGGGTGTGAAGCAGGAAACGCTGGAGCGCACCGGTGCGGTCAGCGAGGCGACGGTGTTGGAAATGGTCTCCGGTGCGCTGGAGCGCTTGCGTGCCGGCGTGGCGGTGGCGGTCACTGGCATCGCTGGGCCCACCGGCGGCACGCCGGAGAAACCGGTTGGCACGGTGTGGATAGGTTGGCGGCGGCTCGGTGGCGAGGCGCATGCCAAGCTGTTCCACTTTCCGGGTGATCGGGAAGCCGTGCGGCGGCAGACAGTGGCGGCAGCCCTCGAAGGTGTGCTGGCGATGCTTACGGATTGAGCAGAAATTAACCACCGGTCCGATGCTTGACCGATGTGGGATACTCCAAATCCTGCACTCCAACCCTGCATCCCAGCCCGTGAGACAAGCACGCGGCATCATGCTCGCCACGACCACAACGAACAGCGGAATCAAGACGATGGATGACAACAAGCGCAAAGCGCTCGCTTCGGCCCTCGGCCAGATCGAGAAGCAATTCGGCAAAGGCGCGGTGATGCGCCTGGGCGACCGTACTGACGACAACATCGAAACCGTCTCCACCGGTTCGCTGGGCCTGGATATCGCGTTGGGCGTCGGCGGCCTGCCGCGCGGCCGCGTGAAACTGCCAGAAGAACGGCGGCACGGCGGCCTTCGTCGACGCCGAGCATGCGCTTGATCCCATCTACGCGCAGAAGCTGGGCGTGAACATCGATGATTTGCTGGTTTCCCAGCCCGATACCGGCGAGCAGGCGCTGGAAATCGCCGACATGCTGGTGCGCTCCAGCGCCGTGGACGTGGTGGTGGTCGACTCCGTCGCAGCGCTTACGCCCAAAGCCGAAATCGAAGGCGAAATGGGCGACTCCCACGTCGGCCTGCACGCTCGCCTGATGAGCCAGGCGTTGCGCAAGCTCACCGCCAATATCAAGAAATCCAACTGCCTGGGAAAGGCGAAGAAGTGATCGGCTCTGAAACGCGCGTGAAGGTAGTGAAGAACAAGGTGGCACCGCCGTTCCGCCAAGCGGAATTCGAAATCCTGTACGGCGAGGGCAGCTCACGCGAGGGCGAGATCATCGAACTGGGCGTAGCGCAGAACCTGATCGATAAATCCGGCGCGTGGTACAGCTACAAGGGTGACCGCATTGGCCAGGGCAAGGAAAACGTACGCCAGTTCCTGCGCGACAATCCAACCATCACGAATGAGATCGATCGCGAATTGCGCGCGCGCCTGCTGGTGAATGGCAGCGGGTCCATGGCGGCTTCCGAAGAAGCCATCGAGGAAGCCTGACGATGGTCGAGCGGCGACTAAGGATTTTGCTCGTCGGTGCCTCGGGTACATTAGGACGTGCGGTAGAAGCGGAACTCGCATCACGCCACGAAGTGATCGCTGCCGGACGCAACTCCGGCAGCCTTCGCGTTGATCTAACGGACGTTGCCAGCATCCAGCACACCTTGCAGCAGGCGGGTGAACTGGACGCGGTGATCAGCGCGGCAGGTAGCGTGACCTTTGCGCCGTTGGTGGATTTCAAGCCGGCACCTTACGGCGAATCGCTGCACACGAAGGGAATTGCTGACAAGTTGATGGGGCAGGTGAATCTGGCTTTGGCAGCGCGCGATTATTTGCGCGACGGCGGCTCGATCACGCTGACCACCGGCATCCTGTCCGAGCAGCCGATCGTGGCGGGCAGTTCCGCAAGTCTTGTGAACGGCGCGGTAGAGGCGTTTGTGCGTGCAGCGGCGATCGAATTGCCGCGCGGCTTGCGCATCAACGTGGTGAGCCCGAACGTGCTGACCGAGGCGATGCCAGCGTATGCGCCGTTTTTCCGCGGTTTCGAACCTGTCAGTGCGGCGCGTGCTGCACTGGCATTTGCGCGAAGCGTGGAAGGGGCGCAGACGGGGCAGGTGTACAAGGTGTTCTGAAGCCATCCACTTCCTCTCCATGAAACGGAGAGATGGCTGATTTCGCGTGGTCATGAAGAAACGCACCGACGACCCAAATAGACCTAAGCCCAGCGCTTACAACAAAGCACTGGGCTTGCTCGCGCGCCGCGATCACTCCCGCAAGGAGCTTCGCCAGAAACTGGATCGCAGCGGCTACGCCCGCGACGAAGCTAGCGAAGCGCTCGAACGCCTCGGTGAGCAGCATTATCAGGACGATGAGCGCTTCGCCGAAACCCTGATCCGCAACCGCTCCGCCCAAGGCTATGGCCCTATGCGCCTGCGCGTGGAGCTGAAGAGCCACGGCCTGTCGGATGCGCGTATTCGCAGCCTGCTCGATGCGGCCGATGTGGATTGGACTGAATCCGCCGCCGTCCAACTGCGCCGCCGCTACGGCGTTGTAGGCACCACGGACCCCGCCGAACGCGCCCGCCGGGCGCAGTTCCTCTTGCGCCGCGGCTTTCCCGCCGCCACAGTACGGGATGTTACCCGCGCCGATGTGGACGATGCCGCCGACGAAGACCCCTGAGCAAGGGGGCGGTGGCGCCGGCGCGTCCTTCCGACCTTTGTCTCGAACTCAATGAAAACTGCAGACATCCGCTCCGCTTTTCTCGATTACTTCCGCACCAAGGACCACACCATCGTGCCTTCCAGCTCGCTGGTGCCGGCCAACGACCCGACCTTGTTGTTCACCAACTCGGGCATGGTGCAGTTCAAGAACGTGTTCCTCGGCAGTGAAAAGCTGCCCTACGCACGCGTGGCCGACGTGCAGCGCTGTCTACGTGCCGGCGGCAAGCACAACGACCTGGATTCGGTGGGTTACACCGCGCGCCATCACACCTTCTTTGAGATGCTGGGCAACTGGTCGTTCGGCGATTACTTCAAGCGCGATGCGATCCGCTATGCGTGGGAGCTGCTGACCGGCGTGCTCAAGCTGCCGGCGGAAAAGTTGTGGGTCACCGTCTATCACACGGATGACGAGGCTTACGACATCTGGGCCAAGGAAATCGGTATGCCGGCCGAGCGCATCGTGCGCATCGGTGATAACAAAGGCGCACCGTTCGCTTCCGACAATTTCTGGCAGATGGCGGATACTGGTCCGTGCGGCCCGTGTTCGGAAATTTTCTACGACCACGGCCCCGACGTTGCCGGTGGCCCTCCGGGTTCGCCCGATGAAGACGGTGATCGCTACATCGAGATCTGGAACCTGGTGTTCATGCAGTTCGACCGCGCGCCGGATGGCAGCTTGTCGCCGCTGCCGGCGCCGTGCGTGGATACCGGCATGGGCCTGGAGCGCCTGGCTGCCGTGTTGCAGCACGTGCACTCCAATTATGAGATCGACCTATTCCAGCACCTGATCAAGGTGGCGTCGGAACTTACGAAAACGCAGGACCTCGGCAACAAGTCGCTGCGCGTGATCGCCGATCACATCCGCGCCTGCTCGTTCCTGATTGTCGACGGCGTGCTGCCCTCCAACGAAGGCCGCGGCTACGTGCTGCGCCGAATTATCCGCCGCGCTTTGCGTCATGGCTGGATGCTCGGCGTGCGTGGCGATTTCTTCTGGAAAATGGTGCAACCGCTGGTCGAAGAGATGGGTGCGGCGTATCCAGAATTGGCTTCCAAGCAATCCTTTGTGGAGGAGGCGCTGCGCACTGAAGAGCAACGTTTCGGCGAAACGCTTGAGCATGGCATGCGCGTGTTCGATGAAGTGGCGGCCAAGTCCGGCAAGATCATTCCGGGTGAGGATGCGTTCCGGCTGTATGACACCTATGGCTTCCCGGTAGACCTTACTGCCGATATCGCGCGTGAGCGTGGCCTGTCGGTGGACATGGCTGGCTTCGAGCAAGCCATGAAGGCGCAGCAGGAACGCAGCCGCGAAGGCAGCCGCTTTGTGGCCAAGGGCCAGATGCCCGCCGAGCTCGCCAGCCAGCTGGCGCCCACCGCCTTCCTGGGTTACGAGGCGCTTTCCAGCCGTGCCAGCAAGGTGGTCGGCATCGTGCAAGGCGGCAAGCAGATCGGGCAGCTTGCTGAAGGCGAAGAAGGCTTTGTACTCCTCGATCAAACGCCGTTTTACGCCGAGTCCGGCGGCCAGGTGGGCGACACCGGCACGCTGTCGAGTGGCGCAGGCCGTTTCGAGGTGAGCGACACCATCAAGATGGGCGGCGTGTTCTTCGGCCACGCAGGCCGCTGGCATGGCGCTCAGTCGCTTCGCACGGGTGATGTGGTGGATGCATTCGTCGATGCGTCGCGCCGTCAGGCCACCGTCCTCAATCATTCCGCCACGCACTTGCTGCACGCTGCGCTGCGCAAGGAACTGGGCACGCACGTCACGCAGAAAGGCTCGCTGGTGGCGCCTGATCGCCTGCGTTTCGACTTCTCCCACTTCAAGCCAGTCACGCGTGAGGAACTGGCCACGATCGAAGCACTGGTAAACGCCGAAGTGCGTCGCAATGCGGAGGCCGAAGTACGCCACATGGCCTACGACGACGCGATCCAATTCGGCGCGATGGCGTTGTTCGGCGAGAAATACGGCGACGAAGTGCGTGTGCTGAAGATGGGTGAATTCTCGACCGAGCTGTGTGGCGGCACACATGTTGGCCGCACCGGCGACATCGGCCTGTTCAAGATCGTCAGCGAAGCCGGCGTGGCTTCCGGCGTGCGCCGTATCGAGGCAGTCACCGGTGACGGTGCGCTAGCGTATGTTGCCGAAGAAGAACGCCGCTTAAACGACCTGTCGCAGTTGCTTTCCGCTAGCGGCGACGACGTCACGGAAAAACTGCGCCAACTGCTTGATCGCCAGAAGAAACTGGAGCGCGAACTGGAATCGTTGCGCGCCAAGGCTGCCGGTTCAATGACCGGTAATCTCGCCCAGTCAGCGCATGACATTGATGGCATCAAAGTCGTCGCAGCGCGTCTGGAAGGCTTGGATGCAAAGGCGCTGCGCGATGGCGTCGACCAATTGAAACAGCAGCTGACTGATTGCGTGGTCCTGTTGGCAGGCGCGGCGGACGGGCGCGTTTCACTGGTAGCAGGCGTGAACGGCAAGGCAACCGGCCGCATCAAGGCTGGCGATGTGGTTGCACACGTGGCCAATCAGATCGATGGAAAAGGCGGTGGGCGCCCGGATATGGCACAAGGCGGCGGCGTTGACAAACCACAATTGCCTGACGTTTTGACGGGTACGGTGGCCTGGATCGGTAAGCAATTGACGAGTTGATGCGCCGCGTATGGACCCGCTGTCAAGAATCTGTATAGATTGCACCCTACGCAGGGGCTCGGCTAGTATCGGTCAGATATCGACGTCGCTGTTGCGGTGGCGTTGTAAGTGGCGAGTTACCTTGCGGGGCAACTCGGTTTTTGGAGCCGGGGAAGGCGGTAAGGCCTTTGACGGACGCTAACGTCAGAACTGCGTGGTGATGTGCTCAGGGGTGAGGCAACAACATGCAGATGGCCTGTGACCACAAGCATTAAATGGAGTAGCAGCTATGTTGATTCTGACCCGCAGGGTCGGGGAAACCCTAATGATCGGCGACGAGGTGACCGTTACCGTTCTCGGCGTAAAAGGTAACCAAGTTCGCATTGGCATCAATGCGCCCAAGAACGTTGCCGTGCATCGCGAAGAGATTTACCAGCGCATCAAAGGTGAAAGCGAGAACGACGGCGGCGCGACGGGTGAGTCGGGCGGGCGTTGATTCCCCCTTTACCTTGCGGGCAGTGGCCGGTATCCTTGCCGGCTCCCGTGACTCGCTTTGTGATGCACGGGTCAAAACATGGAGAGATGCCCGAGAGGCCGAAGGGGCTCCCCTGCTAAGGGAGTATAGGGTCAAAAGCCTTATCGAGGGTTCGAATCCCTCTCTCTCCGCCACCCATAAAAAAGCGCCCGCAAGGGCGTTTTTTTATGGGTGGCGGAGAGAGAGGCTTTGATGAGAACCCTTTCGGTTCGACAAATTTGTCGGGAACAAATTTGGATAGCCGCAGGCTGGCCCCGCAGCGCGTAGCGCGGAGGGGTAAGGCCCATGGATGGGCCGAACAATCCCTTTCACTCTTCTTCAAGGTGCACACAGATTTTTTTATGAGTGGCGGAGAGCGGTCTCGATGAGAACCCTTTAGGTTGTCCAAATTTGTTCCAGACAAATTTGGACAACCAAAGCCTAGCCCCGCAACGTTGGCGCTACGGGACTGTGTCCACAGATCGAGTGAGAACCATATGCCTGGACAACGGTAGGTTGCTCCCGCAGCGATCACTGTTCCTGATCGGACTGTATTAGCGAAGACTCGCCATGTCTCTTGACCTTATCCAGTTCGACTGCCCAGATCGCACCCACCCCGGTACATATGTTGATAGGAATCGTGTGGAGATATGCGTATCGCACCAGCCATCGAACCTGATCGGACTGTCCATTTTGGGCAGAGGAATAATTGTTCGGCCAGATGTCGTAACTCGAGCCGTCAGCGAATACCACTTTCGCCTCCATATTCTGCAAAGTAAGACTCTCTACGTACGTGGTCGGCGCGCTTTCTTGCTCCACGGTACCAAAGGCATTGGAGCAGATGGTTGTGAGAGCCGAAGACGGCCCTGCAAGGGCTTGCGCCGTGTAAAACGAGTTGGAGCCAATCAAGAGAACAGAAAGGACGGATTTGAAGCGCATGATGACACCTCCTGGTAGATCCCGTTGACGGGTATTGCGCATGTTTTCAAACGCGTAAAAAACACCTCGGCGAAAATATTTCTATTTTCGCGTGCAACATCATCAAGCGAACTGCAACAGCCAACCTCTCTGGCTGCTGTAAGGGGCTGCGTACCTGCAATGCACCAATGTGAACCTGCTATGCATTCAAAAAGCTTGAATGCAATGATCGCTTCAATGGGGTATTCCAACTCAAGAAAAATTGCGTGCGATCAGCGATTGATCCTTATCGCATGAGAATCGTGCATCCATGGATACGCATCGTTCTAAGCCGAAGCGTTGGAAAGATCAGGCGGTTGCGGATTGCGTTGAGGTAAATATACGTTGCGCGCAACGCGTATATATGTCGCGTTATTATAAATGTCAACATGTTGGCTAACGATATTAATGTTTAAATATGGCTTGTGTGGTTAATTTGTGAATTCAATGCGCATGATTTTATTTAAGCCGTAAAAATGATGAAGAATGGGTATATGAAACTGTTAAGATGTGGCGTGGCGGAAATCACCCTTCACGCTGCGGCATGCGCCCGACGTAACTAGCCCTCGGCCGAATCAGGCTTCCGCTTTCCTGCTGTTCCAGTGCGTGTGCCAGCCATCCGGCCATGCGGCCAGCGGCAAAGATTGCCAGTGCGACATCGGCGCTCAGTTCGTACGCCGAAGCAACGGCAGCCAGGGCGAAATCCACATTCGGCTGCAGGCCGCATTGCGCCTGCACGGCATCAATCAGCCGCTCGATTGCGGGCAGTTTGTTGGGACGTGGGTGGGTGATCTGCAAGGCTTCCAGCAATACCGCGCCGCGCGGATCGCCTTCGGGATACAGCGTGTGTCCGAAAGCAGGCAACGTTTCGCCGCGACGCAAACGTTCCCGTACGCGATCGACGGGCTTGCGTTCACGCAACATCTCCTGAATGAAGGCGTGCGCCCGTGCGACGGCGCCGCCATGATGCGGGCCAGACAGCGTCGCCAACCCTGCGCATGCGGCTGCATGCAAGCTGGCCCCGGTGGAGGCAGCGACGCGCGTGGCGAACGAGGATGCGTTGAGCTCGTGATCCGCGCACAACACCAGAGCGCAGCGCACCAGTTCGGGTAAGCCTACCCCGTCCTTGCGCCAGCTTGCGGCCATCACTTGGTGAATGGGTTGCGCACTGGGCTGAGTGGCACATAGGAGCGCAGCTGTTTCTCGCAACAGCAACGCTGCATCTTGCCGGCGATGAAGCGGATCGGCGCTATGCGCATGCGTGGCATCGAGTGCCAGCAAGGGCAGGGCGGCGATGGTTCGTTCCAGCGGAGGTGCTTCGGACCGACGAAGCAGGACTGCGATCGCTTCCGGCCATCGACGCGATGATTCGACGGCAAACGGATCGTGACCGCCGCAATCCCATAACAGCAGTGCCGTTTCCTCCAACGTCGCACCGTTTTTCGCCAAAACCATGGCAGATTCACCGCGGTAGTAATGCCCACGCGGGCGGATCAGCGAGATGCGCGTTTCCATCACCGGCAGACCCCACGCCAGGCTATGCGCCGCGCCTTGTGCAGCACCACGCCCGGCCTGTTTGCGCTCGATCAGCTGCTCGATGTCACTGGCGCTGTATTCCCGTGTGCGGCCATCCGGTCCGGGACGAGAATCGATACGGCCGCGGCTGACGTAGGCGTACAGCGTCGCAAGGTTTACGCCGAGCCGCGTGGCGGCATCCTGGGCAGAAAGGTAGTCGGTACGCATGAACGATATATTGATCCTATTAATCAAGATTGATCAATGTATTTCACCGTGACACAGTGACGTCCGTCGCATTGGTCAGCGTGTCCCCATGATTCCAATCGAATTGACCGGTCACGCATTCACTTGGCAAATGCGGCGCTACTTCGGTATGTCGTCCGCTTGCTGCTTGTCGCGAGCAAAGCATTATCTGCAGGCGCTTACTGCGCCGCGACATGGCCGCTCTGGCACATCGCTTACAATTTCCCGTTTCGGAGAACCGCAATGACCCAGATCGACTCTGCCGGCAGCCGCTTCCGCGCCGCGTTGGCTGCCGAAAAGCCTCTGCAGGTGATTGGCGCCATCAATGCCAATCATGCCTTGCTCGCCAAGCGCGCTGGCTATCGCGCCATCTATCTGTCGGGTGGCGGTGTGGCGGCGGGTTCACTGGGCATACCGGATCTGGGTATCAACACGTTGGATGACGTGCTCACCGACGTGCGGCGGATCACCGACGTGTGCGATCTGCCGTTGATGGTGGATATCGACACGGGCTTTGGTCCCAGTGCCTTCAATATCGCACGCACGGTGAAAAGCCTGATCAAATTCGGCGCGGCAGCCTGCCATATCGAAGATCAGGTCGGTGCGAAGCGTTGTGGCCATCGTCCTGGCAAGGAAATCGTTCCGGCCGGTGAAATGGCCGACCGCGTGAAAGCGGCAGCAGATGCCAAGACCGATTCCAACTTTTTTCTGATCGCGCGCACCGATGCGATTGCGGTGGAGGGCGTGGACGCCGCCATCGAGCGTGCCCTGGCTTGTGTGGAGGCCGGTGCAGACGGCATCTTTGCCGAAGCCGCCTATGATCTTCCCACCTACCGCCGTTTCGCGGACGCCGTGAAGGTGCCGGTGCTTGCCAATATCACCGAATTTGGCAGCACGCCTTTGTTTAGCGTTGAAGAGCTGAGCAGTGCAGGCGTGGGCATCGTGCTGTATCCGCTGTCGGCGTTCCGCGCCATGAACAAGGCCGCAGAGACCGTCTACCAGGCCATTCGCCGCGACGGCCACCAACGCAACGTGGTCGACATGATGCAGACACGCGAAGAGCTGTATGACCGTATCGGCTACCACGATTTCGAGAAGAAACTCGACGCCTTGTTCGCCGGCAAGAAGTAATGCCTATTTCCCGCAGCCGCCTTCCCCAGCGGCTGTGATCAATGTTTCGCAGCCTGGAGCACTTACCAATGAGCGAGCAATCTGCAACGGCCCCCAAGCCGAAGAAATCCGTCGCCCTTTCCGGCGTGGCGGCAGGGAATACCGCATTGTGCACGGTCGGCCGCAGCGGCAATGACCTGCATTATCGCGGCTATGACATTCATGACCTGGCCGCCAAGGGCTGCTTTGAAGAAGTGGCCTATCTGCTGGTGCATGGCGTGCTGCCGAACTGGGCTGAGCTCAATGCTTACAAAGCCAAGCTAAAGCGCCTGCGCGGCCTGCCGGCGCCGGTGAAGAGCGCGTTGGAACTGCTGCCTGCCGCCACGCACCCCATGGACGTGATGCGCACCGGCTGCTCCGTGCTGGGCACGGTATTGCCGGAAAAGGAAGACCACAACTTGACCGGCGCACGCGATATCGCCGATCGCTTGATGGCCAGCTTCGGCTCCATGCTGCTGTACTGGTACCACTTCAGCCACAACGGCAAGCGCATCGAAACGGAAACCGAAGACGAAACGATTGCCGCGCACTTCCTGCATCTGCTGCACGGCAAGAAGCCGAGCGAGCTGCACGCGCAATCGCTGGATCGTTCGCTGGTGCTCTATGCCGAGCATGAGTTCAACGCGTCCACCTTCACCGCACGTGTGATTGCCGGCACCGGCTCGGACATGTATTCGGCTATCACCGGTGCCATCGGCGCGCTGCGCGGACCGAAGCACGGTGGCGCGAATGAAGTGGCCATGGACATCATTGCCAGGTATCGCAACGCCAACGATGCGGACGCTGACATCCGTGCGCGCGTGGAGCGCAAGGAAATCATCATTGGCTTCGGCCATCCGGTTTACACCGTGTCAGATCCGCGCAACGAAATTATCAAGGAAATTTCGCGCAAACTTTGCACCGAAGGCGGCAATCCGACCTTGTTCGAAGTATCCGAGCGCATCGAAAAGCTGATGTGGGAACTGAAGAAGATGTTCCCGAATCTGGATTGGTACTCAGCCAGTGCCTACCACATGATGGGTGTGCCGACGGCCATGTTCACGCCGCTGTTCGTGATGTCGCGCACCTCCGGCTGGAGCGCGCACGTGATCGAGCAGCGCGAGGACGGCAAGATCATTCGTCCCAGCGCCAACTACATTGGTCCGGAAGATCGCACCTATACGCCGATTGAAAAGCGTTGATCGCCGGTTTGTCGTGGCTATCAAAAAAAGGGGCTTCACGCCCCTTTTTTGTTGCGTTTACTTCATGGATTTGTTGCATGGCCGATACACCTGCCATGTGCATGCCTAGGTGAAGCAAGATGCTGTTTCCAAAGTGCATATTTCGCGTAGTGTGCCCGCGCGAAAATGATGGCGTCACGACTGTTGCACGCATGTAGCACCTAGCAAGCGTTGCGCCATTTGTGCCACCCGCGACAGATCGCTCGTAATGCATTGATTTTTATAACGCCTCCCCGCACCGCCGCGTGGCGTTGTGCGTGGCATGCGGTTTGCCTCACCTAATCGCTGTGACAGCGAAAAAAGCAGGGGGGTAATCGCATCCATTCCGGGAGGAATACTTATGCGCAAGACTCTTCTTTTTACGGCATTGACGCTAGGCTTGGGACTTGCTCTCCCGGCCATGGCTCAGCACAACTCGTACAACAACAACTCCAACCAGAACAACGACAACAGCACGCACTCCAACTCCAGCACCCATACCAAGACCGTGACCACCAGCGGTGACGACCGCAACAACAGTGGCGATGTCTACAGTGACGGCATGGGTACCTCCGCAGCGAACAACGGCGGCACGGCTTATTCATCGGTCAGCGATGCGTTCAATACCAGCACCGCAGTAGCCAACACGACATTGGAAGGCGCCGTCTCTGATGTGACGGTATCGGGCATCGGCAATTCGGCGACCGATAACGGCAACGCCAATGGCGGACGTGGTGGCAAGGGTGGAAACGGCTGGGGTGGCAACAGCTACAGCGGTTGGGGTGGCAGCGGTGGATCGGGCGGCGACTCCAATGCACATAGCGGCCATGCCGGCGGAGCCGGCTCCAGCAGTGGTGACTCGCTGGCTGGTAGCGGTGCAAAGGGCGGCGGTGCATGGAGCTCCGGCGGTGACGCCAACGCCAATGCCGGTCACCATGGTGGTGCTGGTGGATCCGCAACGGGCGGAGCTGGCACTTCTACCGGCGGTGAAGGCATGTCAGGTTCGGCTACCTCCACCAGTGGCAATAGCAGTGCGACCGGTGGCACCAGCGGCATGGTGGCGAGCGCAGGTGGCAACGGTGCGTCCGGTGGCGACGGCGGCGCCAGCACGGCAGGTGCAGGGATGGGTGCGTCGGGTGGCAATGGCGGTAACGGCGGGAGCACCGCCGCAGACGCAGGCGCCTTCGACATGGCGAACAGCATGACCAGTACCGCAGCAGCGGCAGCGGGCATCACGACTATTGCGCAGAACAGCGGTGCAGCGGCGCTGATTCAGCAAGGCGTGACGGTCCAGGCCAATCTGAACGTGGGTCATTGATGTACGACTGATCGACATGGCGGAGCACGCATCGCTCCGCCATGTCGTTTGAACTGGTCGGCACAGCGATGTGCCTGCTGGATGCGGTCGTATGCGATGCGCCACACCACTCGGAGTAAGTGCCATGGCTCGTATCACACCCGTAATAGGGCTGGTGCTGTTGTGCATGATGGGAGGAGCGCTTGCGGCAGATCCTCCAGCACATGCCGCGGGCGCGCGGAACGTCAGCAGCCAGCCGGCAGCACAACCGTTGACGGTGGATGGTTTCGGTCAAGCGGTAAGTGCCGGCACGTTGCAGCATTACAGCGGCGGCACCTTCGTGCAGAACAATCAAACCCTGACTGGCACGGTGACGGGCGATACCGCCTCGCAAGTAACCACGGGCGCCAATACGATCAGCGGCAATTCGTTGGATGGTGCGTCAGGCTTGCCGTCGGTGGTGCAAAACACCGGCAACAACGTGCTGATCCAGACCGGCGTGATCGTCAATGTGCAGCTGAAGCCATGAAGCCTGTGCTGCCAGCGTTTGCCGTGTTTCTTGCGCTTGTTGCGGCGCCTGTCGTACAGGCCGGCAACATGGCGCTCAACGACAACGCCGGGCAGACCTATAGGTTGCACATCACGACGTTGAAAGAGGTGAAGTACCGCAACACGATTCATCAGAAGTACGACTTCAGTTGCGGCTCGGCGGCAGTGGCGACACTGCTGACCTACCAATACAACTATCCGGTGAACGAGCAGGTCGTGTTCGAACAGATGTATGTGCACGGCGATCGCAAGAAGATCAACAAGGAAGGTTTCTCACTACTGGATATCAAGCTTTATCTGGAAAGCCTGGGCTTCGAGGCCGACGGTTTCCATGCCAACCTCCAGCAACTGCAACAAGCGAACTTGCCGGCGATCGTGCTGATCGAGGATCGCGGTTACCACCACTTCGTGGTGATCAAGGGCGTGCGTTATGGGCGCGTGCTGGTCGGTGATCCGGCACGCGGTACGCGTGCGATTCCGGAAGATCGTTTCGATGGGTTGTGGAAGAACGGGCTGGTGTTCGTGATCCACAACCGGCGCGATCTTGCACATTTCAATACGGATAGCGACTGGCGCAGTGCGCCGCTCGCTCCTTTGGGGGTAGGTGTCGACCGGCGCGGGCTGGACACGATCACCATGCCTAAATACGGACCTGGCGACATTTGAGGTGACCTATGAAACGTTCCGGTCTCTCGTTTCGCACCATCGGATTGTTGATTTTGGCGGGCAGTGCCACTGCGGTGCATGCGCAACATCGCGATCCCGTTGCAGGCTTCGGCATGCCGGTTTCCACGGAAAGCCTGGCCAAGGTGCGCGGTGGCTTCGACCTCGGCGGCCTGGAAGTGTCATTTGGCATTCAGCGCGCCATATACGTCGATGGCAATCTGGTGACCTACCTCAATGTCACGATTCCCGATATCTCGCACATCACCGCACAGCAGGCGACATCGCTGGCGGAAGCACTTGGCACGATCGATGTGCAGGTTGGCTCCGGCAATAGCTTCAACCCATCCATGACGACACAGGCGGGCACGGCTTCGGTGGCACAAGCCGTGACACAAACGGTTACTCAAACCCTGTCGCAAGCTGCGTCGAGCAGTGCGGTAGGCAATGTCGGTTCGAACAGTGCAGCGAGCGCGTCGTCAACGCAGGCCAGCGGGGCCGGCGCTTTCCAGAGTGTGCCGAGTGGTCCGACCGTTACCAGCACCATCATTCCGGCCTCCGCAGCGCAAGCCAGTGCGGCGACGGTGATCCAGAACACGGTGAACAACCAGCTCATCCGCAGCCTCACCACCTTGAACGTTGCGGTGAGCGCGTTGAACGCCATGCGCAATCAAGGGCTGCAGCAGAGCCTGCAGGCTGCGCAACAACTGCAGGCGTTGTCGCATTGACGCAAGCGGACGTGAGTCCGCCGGGGGAAACAATATGAAGAACAAGACGGATCGAAAAACGAAGCATGTTGCGAGGCCGTGGCTTTATGTCACCGGCTGCGTCAGCCTGATGGCTTTTTGCGGCGTGGCGGTAGCACAGGATGTGTCGAATGCCGCGTCGTCATCGGACGACACTTCATCGCCGGCCATCCGCCAACGCCTGGCAGAGCAGGGCGCTCGTATCGAGGCGATGCGTGGCCAAATCGAAGCGTTGCAGCGGCAGCTTGCGCAGCAGGCGGCGGATTACCAGGCATTGCGTCACGCCGTCGGCATGGATGTGCTGGCACGTCAACGTGGCGGCAATATTGCTGTCGGCGGGTCGGGGGCCTCGGCATTGCCGATGCCATCGCCGGATGCGATTACCGACGTGCCGGTAGCGCAACAGGGCACGGCAACACCGTCAGCACCTGTTGGCCAGGCGCCGGCAGAAAATTCGCGCCCGCCGGAAGTCGCGCCGATCTTCCAGCAGCCCGGCGTGTTGACGCCGAAGGGCAAGGTCGTGGTGGAGCCCACCTATCAGTTCGGCTACTCCACCGCCGATCGCGTGGCGCTGGTCGGTTACACCATCATTCCCGCCATCCTGATTGGCCTGATCGATGTGCGTCAGGTACGCAGCACGACCCAGACGGCGATCCTTACCGGGCGCTATGGCATTACCAATCGTATGGAACTGGAAGTACGTATTCCCTATGTCGATACGCATACCGATACGGTCAGCCGCGAAGTGCTTACCGGCTCTTCGGAAGACAATGTGTTCGGCTCCAGCGGCAAGGGGCTGGGTGATATCGAGGCGACGTTACGCTATCAACTCAACGATGGTGGCGCGGACAAGGCCTATTACATCGGCTGGTTCCGCTTCAAGTCCCGCACCGGCAAGGATCCATTCGAGGTAGTAACCGATTGCGTCACCCGCTGCGTTGAAAATCTCACCGGCACCGGTTTGCCGGTGCAGCAGCCGACCGGTACAGGCTTTTACACGTTGCAGCCTGGTTTGACCTGGCTCTTGCCATCCGATCCGGTGGTGTTCTTCGGTAACTTCAGTTACCTGTACAACGTCGAACGCCACAACGTCTATGAGAACATTCTGCTCGGCGGCAGGCAGTTTCTTGGCAACGTGAAGATGGGTAACGAGGGCGACGTCAGTATCGGCATGGGCATGGCCCTAAACGACAAGGCATCGCTCAGTATTGGCTATGACCAGACCTTTATCGGCAGGACGACCGAATCTGGCCAAAAACTGCCGGGCTCAACCAAGGTATGGCTGGGGCAACTGCTGATTGGCGGTTCGTATCGCTACAACGACAAGCGAACGTTGAATGTTACGTTGGGTGTGGGCGTCACGCGCGACACACCCGATGCAACCGTGATCATTCGCGTACCGATGATGTTCTGATCGACAACAGTTACTGCCGATGACGTTTGGCAGCACCTATCAGCGTGTACAGAGATGCCGCGCTATTTGACGTCGCGGTATGTCCTCTCCCCGAACGGGAGAGGGCATGGGTTTACCGTGACATCGAGATCCGGTATGCGTTGATTAAAATCCTTCAGCCTTCATCGTCGTCTGCACGCCGGCATCTGTCTGCATTCGTGCAAAGAACGCATCAAGGTGCGTAAGCCCGCCAAGATCCACTTGCTTTCCCTTCGCCCAGCGCATTACGACGAAGAGATACGCATCGGCCACCGAGCGATGCCCGGTGAGCCATTCGCGCTCGGCCAACTGCGTATTGAGGCGCTCGAAATGTCCGAGCAATTGCTGGCGTGCCGTGCATCAGGCCCCAAACCGTCGTCGCCGATTGACCAGGTAGCCGCCCGCGCACACGATGAGAACCAAGCCGATTTCCAGCACATGCTTCATCCAGCCATGTGCATCGAACCATGCGCGCCAGAGCGTCTCGTGACTGATCATGCGGCCGGCTGTCCATGCGATGGCGCCAGCACCCGCGTAGATGATGATGGGGAAGCGTTCGATTAGCTTGATGATCAGCGTCGAACCCCACACCACCAGCGGAATGCTGATCAACAGGCCGATCACCACCAGGCCCATGTGTCCTTTCGCGGCGCCGGCAATCGCCAGCACGTTGTCCACACCCATCAGCACGTCGGCCACCACGATCGTGCGCAACGCAGACCAGAAGCCGGCTGCCGCGGCAACGTCGCCATGTTCGTCGTGCGCGGGCTTGAGCAGCTTCCAGGCAATCGGCAGCAACAGCAGGCCGCCTGCCAGCATCAACCCGGGCAGTTCGAGCAGATAAACAACGATCACGGTGAGCACAATGCGCACGGCGATGGCACCGAGCGTGCCCCAGATCACGGCACGTTTTTGCAAGGCGTGGGGGAGATTGCGGGCGGCAAGGGCGATCACGATCGCGTTGTCGCCAGCCAGCACCAGATCCAGCAGCACGATGGTGAGCAGATCGGAAAGCAGATGAGTAGGGAGCGTCATGCCAAGTTCCTGGGCGTGCGGGACTCAAGCGGCGACGACAGGACGCACGCCGGTCCTGTCATCACCGCAAAAGTCTCGTTCTCAGCCTTAAGCTGCCGCGGCGCCCGGAGCGATGCTTCGCTCGTGATGACGATCGCCGCGCGGATGCGGCTGGCCGCATCCGGAACTACTCCCCTTTGGGGTGGTTCGGCGATTCTCGATGGCAGAGCAGGGCCGGTCAAGCGCAAGAAGCGCTTGCAGCATGTCCCATTCGGTGTTCCCCGCTACAATTTCGCTTTTCCCTTACCGCGAGATCCCCATGAGCGCGCACGATATCCGTTCTGCCAAGCGTCCCGATCCCGATCAGCCGATGGTCGACATTGCCAATTACGTGGCCGACTACCGGATTGATTCCACCGAGGCGTATGACACCGCGCGCTACATGCTGCTGGACTCGCTGGCCACCGCGATGATGGCGATGAAGTTCCCCGAATGCGTGAAGCATCTGGGACCGGTGGTGCCGGGCGCTACGTTGCCGGGCGGCGCGCGTGTGCCGGGTACCAGCCATGAGCTGGATCCGGTGCAGGCTGCGTTCGCGATCGGCACGCAGATCCGTTGGCTGGATTTCAATGACACCTGGCTGGCGGCAGAGTGGGGCCATCCGTCCGACAATCTGGGGGCGATCCTGGCCGTGGCCGATTACTTGAGCCGCAAGGCCGAACGTGAGGGCGGCAAGGCGCTCTCCGTACGCGACGTGCTCAGCTATGCGATCAAGGCACACGAAATCCAGGGCTGCTACGCGCTGCTCAACAGCTACAACCGTGTCGGCCAGGATCACGTCATCCTGGTGCGCCTGGCATCCACCGCAGTGGCTACCGCCATGCTGGGTGGTACCAAGGAGCAGATCACCACGGCCGTGTCGCATAGCTGGATCGACAACGGTGCCCTGCGCACTTATCGCCACGCGCCGAACACTGGCCCGCGCAAGAGCTGGGCGGCCGGTGATGCTTGCCGTCGCGCCGTCACTCACGCGATTAATGCGGTCTACCGTGGTGTGGTGGGTTATCCCTCCGCGCTCACAGCCAAGACCTGGGGCTATTACGACGTGGCGTTCAAGGGCAAGCCGTTTGAGTTCGAGCGTCCGTTCGGCAGCTACGTGATGGAGAACGTGCTGTTCAAGATCAGCTTCCCGGCCGAGTTCCACGCACAGACCGCGGTGGAGTGCGCCATGAAGTTGCACGCGCAAGTTGCCGGCAAGCTCGACCAGATCGAGAAGGTGGTGATCGAAACGCAGGAAGCCGGCTGCCGCATCATCGACAAGACCGGTCCGTTGGCTAACTACGCCGATCGCGACCACTGCATCCAGTACATGGTGGCCGTGCCGCTGATCTTCGGCCGCCTCACTGCCGACGACTACAACGACGACGTCGCTGCCGATCCGCGCATCGACGCGCTGCGCGAGAAGATGGTGGTTACCGAGAACCCGCAGTTCACCAAGGACTATTTCGATCCCGAGAAGCGCTACATCGGCAACGCCGTGCAGGTGTTCTTCAAGGACGGCAGCAGCACTGAGAAGGTATCCATCGACTACCCGATCGGCCACCGCAAGCGTCGCGCCGAGGGCATTCCGGTGCTGCTGAAGAAGTTCGAGGCGGCCATGCGTGGCCATCTGCCGTCACACAAGGTGAAGGCCATCCTGGACGCCACGGCTGATCCGGCCAAGCTGGATGCCATGCCGATCCAGGCATTCCTCGGTCTCTTCACGCTGTGATGACGCGCTGAGCAGAAAATCTTAAGTCCATGGGGCAGGACCCGGTTCGGCCAGGGGCCGGACTGGGTCTGCATTAGTAGTGGGGCAGGCAGGCTGTGGGCTGGCAGTCTGTTAGCAATCATTTTGCAAATCGTTTAAAACTTGTTAAACTCGCACGCGCCGGGCGTTGGCCATCGCACGAGTCCTTTACCGCAATGGTTGCGCGACGAAGCGTTTTTGGCTTGGCGGGATGAATGCCCTACACATTAAGAAATGAGGAGATACCTGATGAAACGTAAGGGCCTGTATTTTCTGATCGCTCTTGCCCTGGGCGGCGTAGGTGCCGTTCACGCGCAGGACAACACGGCTGCAAGCAGCACGGCGAGCAGCACTGCGCCGGCGTGGCCGAATGGCTTTGACGACCGTTGGTACGTTGCCCCGACCGTGGGCGGTTACTACAACGATACCGACCGCAATACGCGCAGCCGCCAGATTTACTATGGGCTGTCGGTAGGTAAGTTCATCAGCCCGAACGTTTCGGTCGAGCTGTTCGTTGATCGCACCAAGCGCAAGGCGGACACGGCTGTGTTTGGTCAGGGCAATACCTGGTCGAACAACAACTACGGCGTGTCGGCGCGTTACTACTTCGGTGATGCGAACTCCTGGCGTCCGTATCTGCTGGGTGGGGTGATGGGCAGCTACCACCACAACCCGCTGAATCGTGACTGGGCGCCGGCTGCTGAAGGCGGCGTGGGTGTGTCCAAGTCGATCACCGACAGCGCCGACTTCCGCGTGGAAGCGGGCTACCGCTATGACTGGGACGACAAGACCCAGCCGGCAAAGAACGGTTATGGCGACTGGTTCCTGGGCTTCAGCATCGTGGCGAAGATCGGTGCCGTGCCGGCCCCGGCCGCCCCGGTTGCACCGCCCCCGCCGCCGCAGCCGGACTGTTCCAAGCAGTTCCGCAATGGCGTGAACCTGTGCGACAACAAGTGCCCGGACCTGCCGGAAGGCACGATCGTGGGCCCGGATGGCTGCCCGCAGAAGGTGGTGATCGACCTGAAGGGCGTGAACTTCAAGTTCGACCGTCCGAAGAAGGGCGAGAGCAACATCGAGCCGACGCTGGCGGTGCCGGCAAGCGACTCGTTGGCGATCCTGGATCAGGCGGTGGATACGTTGAAGCGCTACCCGCAGGTGAAGGTGATGGTGGCCGGTTACACGGACGGCGTGGGCAAGCCGGCGTACAACCAG
>NZ_BMJA01000004.1:154534-367827 GCF_014642835.1 Dyella nitratireducens
TCTTATGGCTGGGAAAAGTAAATAACTGTATCCATACGGTATTTAACGCACGCGAATTAGCTGAACAAAGCTTCACCGATGCCGGATGCTCCGTGAAAGTCCGGCGTGTGAATGCCTTAACGGTTTTGCTACACTCTGCCGCGCTTGCTGTTAGGGACACCAAGCAAGGTAGCGAATCGAGTCCCCCGCATACCTAAAAAGTTCTGCCGCGCGATTTCCGTCTGGGGTGGAATGGACGCGAACACCAATAAACGAGGAGACACCTGATGAAACGTAAGGGCCTGTATTTTTTGATCGCTCTTGCCCTGGGCGGCGTAGGTGCCGTTCACGCGCAGGACAACACGGCTGCAAGCAGCAGCACGGCGAGCAGCACCGCGCCGGCGTGGCCGAATGGTTTTGACGACCGTTGGTACGTTGCCCCGACCGTGGGCGGTTACTACAACGATACCGACCGCAACACGCGCAGCCGCCAGATTTACTACGGGCTGTCGGTAGGTAAGTTCATCAGCTCGAACGTTGCGGTTGAACTGTTCGTGGATCGCACCAAGCGCAAGGCGGACACGGCGGTGTTTGGTCAGGGCAACACCTGGTCGAACAACAACTACGGCGTGTCGGCGCGTTACTTCTTTGGTGATGCCAACTCCTGGCGTCCGTACTTGGAAGGTGGCGTGATGGGCAGCTACCACCACAACCCGCTGAATCGCGACTGGGCACCGGCCGCGGAAGCTGGCGTGGGTATTTCGAAGGCGATCACCGACAGTGCTGACTTCCGCGTGGAAGCCAAGTACCGCTATGACTGGGACGACAAGACCCAGCCGGCGAAGAATGGTTATGGCGACTGGCTGCTGGGCTTCAGCATCGTGGCGAAGATCGGTGCCGTGCCGGCCCCGGCCGCCCCGGTTGCACCGCCCCCGCCGCCGCAGCCGGACTGCTCCAAGCAGTTCCGCAATGGCGTGAACCTGTGCGACAACAAGTGCCCGGACCTGCCGGAAGGCACGATCGTGGGCCCGGATGGCTGCCCGCAGAAGGTGGTGATCGACCTGAAGGGCGTGAACTTCAAGTTCGACCGTCCGAAGAAGGGCGAGAGCAACATCGAGCCGACGCTGGCGGTGCCGGCAAGCGACTCGCTGGCGATCCTGGATCAGGCGGTGGATACGTTGAAGCGCTACCCGCAGGTGAAGGTGATGGTGGCCGGTTACACGGACGGCGTGGGCAAGCCGGCGTACAACCAGTCGCTGTCGGAGCGTCGTGCGCAGATCGTGTACGACTACCTGACCGCGCACGGTATCGATCCGAGCCGTCTGGAAGGCCCGGTCGGTCACGGCATGAACGATCCGATCGACACCAACAAGACGGATGCTGGCCGCGCTCGCAACCGTCGTACGGAACTGCAGGTTCAGCAGTAATCGAACCCTTGCAAGCAGTATGGAAAAGCCCGGCATTCGCCGGGCTTTTCTTTTATCGTCGATGCCATGACCACCTCTCGCCCACGCCAATCCACGGCAACGCCAGCAACCCCGCGCTACGGACTCGCGCGCGTGCTCAGCAAGCTGGGCGTGTGCTCGCGTAGCCAGGCCGAAAAGGCCGTGCGCGAGGGCAGGGTGACTGTGGACGGGCGCATCGTGCGCGATCCGGAACGCGCCACCGAGGCCGAACGCGAGCGCATATGCCTGGATGGCGAGGTCGTTGCTACCGCCCAGCGTATCTACATTGCCCTCAATAAACCACGCGGCATCGTGGTGAGTGCTGCCGATGAGCGCGGGCGCGACACGGTGTATGGATTGCTGGCAGATGCAGGCTTGCCGTGGCTGGGGCCGGTCGGCCGGCTCGACAAGGCGAGCGAGGGCTTGCTATTGCTTAGCAACGACAGCGTATGGGCGGCAAGACTCACTGATCCGCTTCACCACGTGGACAAAACCTACCACGTGCAGATCGATACCATTCCCAATCCATCCGTGCTCGATCGCATGCTGCGTGGTGTCGACGACAACGGTGAACAGCTGACGGCCAAGCGCGTGACGCTGTTGCGCACGGGCGAAAAGAACGCCTGGCTCGAAGTCGTCCTCGACGAAGGGCGCAACCGGCACATCCGGCGCTTGCTTGCTACTCAAGACATCGGTGTACTGCGATTGATTCGTGTGGCTATCGGCAGCCTTGCGCTGGGCGATCTCGCCAAAGGGCAATGGCGTCATCTGAAGGCAGAAGAGGTTGCAAGCCTCTCAGGCCCATCTGGCCATGATCGAGCTGTCGCTAAAACATTGCGCGCGTCCGCACCGCCTCCAAAACCCGCTCGATCGCGGCGTGATGGCGGGCTGGATCCAACACGGCGTAGATAGTATTGCGGCATCGGGTTTCCGGCTTGCGCAAAGCCACCACTTCGCCGCGAGCCTCATGCTCTGCAATGCAAGCTGTCGGTACGATCGATATGCCGCGACCTGCTGCCACCCAATCCAGCACTTCCTCCAGTTCCTCGAAATGCGTGACCGTGTTGAGGCGGGTCATGTTCATGCCTAGCACCTGGGTAAACCAGGTAGCGAAAACGTAGTCGCTTTCGTCATAGGTGACATAACGGGCATCACGCAGCGACTGTGCATCAAGCGCAAGTGGTTGCACCAAATGCGCCGAAGCGATCAGCACGATTTCTTCCACACCCACTGGCGTGTGGCTGAGCCGGTCGTGCGTATCCATGCGATGCACGAAGCCCAGATCGCAGACCCCCGATTCCACCTGACGAATAATGTCCTCGGCCGTCGGATAACGCATGCGAATAGGAACGTCGGCCAATGGACCATCACGAAACAGCGGCAGCAATTGATAACGCCCGAAGCCGCTGACGGCTGAAATACGCAACGGCACAATTGGTGATGCAGCATGGATGTCCTGGTGCAGCTTTTCCCAATCGCGCCCCATCTCACGGCAGAACGCCAGCAGGCGCTCACCCGCGGCATTCGGTATCAGTCGCCCGCTTCCACGCTGAAACACTGGCATGCCGAGCGCTTCTTCCAGCTTGCGCAATTGATAGCTCAAGGCCTGCTCGGTGCGATGAAGCACACCGGCCGCAGCGCGCACGCTGCCCGCTTCGCAGACGGCTCGAAAGGTATGCAGGTAACGCATTTCCACGTTCATGGCTGCGCCCGTAAAGGTTGGCCTGAAAAATTTTTTGTGTGTCAGGCCAAAAAGATTCGCATGGTTTTGCGAGCTGGGGCAAGCCTAGTATGGCGCGGTTTTACATATCTTCCCCGCGAGGATTCCATGATGTATCGCTCACTGCTCGCCGCGCTAGCTTTGTTGCTGATCTCGCCCGTCAAAGCTCAGCAAGGTTCCGCCGCACACTTTTTCGTTTACCAAGTGAATCCCGGCGCGCAAGCCAAGTTCGAAGACGGTTATCGCCATCACCTGAGCTGGCATCGCAGCCATCACGATCCCTTGGTCTGGTACGGCTGGACGGTTTCGGACGGCAAGCGCGATGGCTATTTCATCGACGCAAATGTCGGCGAGCCTTTCGCTGCATTCGATCATCGTGTCGATGTCGAGCAAGATGGTGCGGATTTCAGGACCAGCGTGACGCCTTATGTCACGCCCCAAGCGCAACTCGTCTATGAACTGTTGCCCCAACTCAGCTACGGCACGCCGCTGGAAAACCGCAAACCCAGCGCTACGGTGCAAGTCACTTATTTCGATCTTCGTCCTGGCACAGAAGCGCGCTTTGAACGTGCCTTGCAAACAGCGCGGCGCGTGCTTGCCGCAACGCCCAGCGCGCCGCCGCATACCTGGTATCGATTGGTAACCGGTGGCGACAAGCCGCAATACATGCTGATGGTGGCGCGTGCGAATGGGGCGAGTTACGACACCTTCCGCAAAGACATAACCGATTTGCTGGCCAGTGATCAGAATGCTCTGCGTGACTTCACGGATGCGGTGCGTTCAAGCACGACAGAAAGCTGGGAATATCATGCTGATCTTAGCAACTTGCCATAGCAGATGATGTTACATGGCCATCATTCCTGCTTTCGCGGGAATGACGGCCATGAGGATTACAAGCTAGAACGCGATAGCAACGTCAACCAATCACACCCAGCGACCGTCCCACCTTGGTAAACGCCGCAATTGCCCGATCCAGATGCGCACGCGTATGCGCCGCACTCATCTGCGTGCGAATACGCGCCTGCCCCTGCGGCACCACCGGATAGAAGAAGCCGGTGACATAGATACCTTCATCGAGCAGCGCCGCAGCCATCGCCTGCGCCTTCTTGGCGTCATACACCATCACCGGCACGATGGGATGCACACCTGGCTTGATGTCAAAACCCGCTTTCGTCATCTGCTCGCGGAAGTAACGCGTGTTCTCCTGCACGCGCTCGCGCAGATCACCGGCCGAACCCAGCATATCGAAGACTTTGATCGCGGCAGCAACTACATGCGGCGGCAGCGAGTTGGAGAACAGATAAGGGCGTGAACGCTGGCGCAGCATCTCGATGATCTCGCCGTGCCCCGTGGTAAAGCCGCCCAGCGCGCCACCCAAGGCCTTCCCCAGCGTACCGGTGAAGATATCGATCTTGTCCAGCACACCATGTACTTCGGCCGAGCCGCGGCCATGCGGCCCAAGGAAACCGGTGCAATGGCATTCGTCGATATGCACCAGTGCGCTGTACTTGGCCGCCAGCTCAGTGATCTTGTCCAGCGGCGCGATAAAGCCATCCATCGAAAACGCACCATCGCTCGTAATCAGCTTGGTGCGCGCGCCAGCCGCATCGGCAGCCTGCAACTGCTTTTCCAGATCAGCCATGTCGGAGTTGGCATAACGGAAACGCTTGGCCTTGCACAGCCGGATACCGTCGATGATGGAAGCGTGATTGAGCGCGTCGGAAATGATCGCGTCTTCTTCACCCAGCAGCGGCTCGTACAGGCCGCCGTTCGCATCGAAGCAGGCGGCATACAGAATCGTGTCTTCGGTCCCGAAGAAATCGGCGATCTTCTTTTCCAGTTCCTTGTGCAGATCCTGCGTGCCACAGATAAAGCGCACCGAAGCCATGCCGAAGCCGTGCGTATCCAAGGCTTCCTTGGCGGCCTGGATCACCTCGGGGTGGTCGGCCAGCCCCAGGTAGTTGTTGGCGCAGAAGTTCAGCACCTTGCGGCCATCCTCCAGCTCGATCTCGGCGGACTGGGGCGAGGTGATCACGCGTTCGGCCTTGAACAGGCCTTGTTCGCGGATGGATTGCAGTTCCTGGGCGTAGCGGGTCTGGCCGGGGTAGCTCATGGTCGGGAGATTCGGGTGGTGGGAAAGCGATATTGTGATCCGAGGCGGGCGTTGGGGAAACCGGGAGGGCTTAATGGCTTTGGATGTGCTTGTTTTTTTGGAGCCGCTATCCGGTGCGATAAGGTGCATCAGTTGCCATGAAGGCGCGTGTTCCTTCTACGAAGCCCAGACATTTGCGGCACTGAAATGGTGTCGTGGCAAGACCGACTTTTTTGAGGCGAGCGGTGCTCCAGCCTACGATTGCCCAACATTTCCCGCATGGAAAGCCGTGGCCAAATCGCCATGCTCTGCATAGGCAATGACACGATTGCGCCCGATGTGCTTGGCCCTGTACAGCGCCGCATCGGCGTCCCGGCACAGTCGTTTCAATTCGTAGCCGGACGTCATGGTAGAAGCCAGTCCAATGCTGGCGGAGAACGTCACGACATGCCCGTCTATGTCGAGCGGCGTCGTTTCAATCATCGTGCGAATGCGATCGGCTATGACCGCGCCGTGTCCCGGCGGGCAATCCAGCAGCAGAATACCGAATTCCTCACCACCAAGACGGCCGAACAAGTCGTTGGCGCGCAATGCCTGCCTGCAGATGGAAACCGTGTGTTTCAACACGGCATCGCCGATGGCGTGACCGTGGGTATCGTTGATCTGCTTGAAGTAGTCCAGGTCGATGAATACCAGGCAGCCATCGCCCTGTCTTCGTGCCAGCAGATTCATGGCGCGCTGTGCTTCGCTGATGAAGTGCTGGTGGTTGAAGATACCGGTAAGCCCATCGAGACGAGCCTGCTGTTGAAAGTGAAGTTGTGAACGTTTGGTGCGAAGCAGCCAGAAGATGACGGATGCCAGCAGCATCAGCAGCAGCACGATATAAAGTCGGCCGGTTTCGATCGTCTTGGCAGCGAGCGTTTGCTGCAATCGAAGGATGTTGTTTTGCTTGCTCAGCTTTTCCGTTTCGAGCTTTTGCGCAAGCATGTGTTGCTGGGCCACATCATAAGCCAGCGTCCTGGCACTGACATCGTTGAGATAACCGGCGTTCTGTTCGGCATATTGTTGATAGTAGTTTAGCGCTGCGGTCGCACGACCGTGTTTCTTCTCGATGAGATAAAGCACCTGGTAGGCATTACGCAATGACTCGTTCACGTCACCTGGTTCACTGATGGCCAAAACGGTGAGGGCGGCTTTGCGAGCGTTGTCGTCGTCGCCGAGTTTCCAGTAAGCGCGGGCAAGTTGTTCCCGGGCGTGCAGCATGGCCAAATGAAACCCGCTTGCACGAATGCTGGGCGCTATCGCGCTCAGCAAGGCGACGGTCTTGGCCGGCTGATTCTCATCCAAGTAAAGATCGCCTTTCACCAGTTCGATGATCTCTGTGAATAATGGCAACTTGGCAGCTTGGCAGGCCTCAAGCCCGCGCTGAATGTCTAGACTGGACGATGTCAGCTTGTGGCTGGCTTGAAGCGCGGCGAGCAGTTGAGCCCATGGCTGGCATGGAGTCTCTCCTGGCGGAAGTGCCTGCGCCATGTCCCGCGCGTACGTGGCCGCCAGGTCGTATTGTCCGGCTGACCTCAGCAATTGTGAGGCATAGGACAGCACCATATACCGCGCCAGGTTGTCCCGGGTGTTCGGGAGATTGGCCACTAGTTGATTGGCCAACTCGAAGGCTGGTTCGTAGCGTCTACTGTTACGCATATCGTCCATGAGGACGGCGGACGCCTTGGTCACCAGAACTGGATCGGCGGAATGCTTGATGACATCCTGAAGCGCAGGGTCTGCATTGCCATAGTCACCCTGGAACGAGTCCTGCCACGCATCGAGATAACGCAATTGCCAGCGTTCATGCGTAGACATGCTGGACGTTTGTAGGTGGAGCACGCCTAGCAGGTGCAGAAATTGCGGGTGATCGGAGGTGCGTAAGTTTTCAGTCTGCTCAAGCAACGCCGTCACGTTGGACGTTAATGTGGTGGCATGGGCGGACAGAAAAAAAGCGCAGCCGACCATGGTCGCCAGAACAGACCATGGCCGATTGCGGTTTTGCCACCGCGTCATGTCGGCGGCACCTATATCAGGGTGACTTTGGTTCGCCCTGACCGGGTTCATCCTCGTGATGACCTGGCTCTTTTTCTTTCTCTGGCTCATCCGGACGAAACGGATGATGGGGAGGACGCGGGTGCGTGTGTGAATCGTTCTCGCCGCGCATGTCTTTGTGACCGAGTTCGGCAGACAGTAGTGCGCCGTCTCCGTGTATCACGGCAGCTTTCAAAGCATCTGAAGCGTCAGCTTGTTCCAGCGTATGTGCGAGCTCCTCAGCCATTGCGTGACGCAGCTTGGCGTTTTTGCCGATGATTTCCAGCCATTCAATCGTGTCTGCCATGTGTTTCCCCTTTTCCCTGTGATGTGAGTGTTGCCTTGAAGCGTTTGTTTACCTCATGCGAAGCCAGTCGCTTTGTCCAGCTCAGCCAATCGTTCGCGCATGGTGAGGTCCAGTTTCAGTACGGTCGCAGGCGGCAGGACCAACGTTTCTTGTGAGGTGAATGTGGCATCGGGCAAATCGCGCAGCGCCATGCGTCTGATGCGTGGTTTTTCGATCGGCAGTGTTGCTCCGTGATAAAGAATCACTTCATGATCGAGTGGATAATCCTTGCTCAGCTTCTCCACCAGCACTTGCCGATAGGCCGGTCCGGTGTGGAAACGTGTCAGCGACCAATCGCCAACCAGTGCCACCTGCCATAGCACCAAATAGCCGGCAGGGTTGATGCGATGTTCGTAGAACAGCAGTTGGCTTGCTTCGAAATGCTGACAACCGAAGCGACCGGGATCGATGCCCAGATCGGCGTAGAGGCAATCCTCAGCGGAAATACCCGGTTCCATATGCGCCTGAAACCCTTCCGCACGAGCGACCTCGATGGCGTTGTGCGGGGACCAGGCGAAGATACCGGGATGACCGTAGAACACGGCGCAAACACGTTTACCTGCGCGTACCTCGACCATCATCAGGTCTACCCATTCCTGGTATGTCTTTGACCGTGGTTTGCCCTCGGCGTAGTAAGGTTGCAGGCTGCGTACATCCGGATTCATGCGTTGCAGCCACATTTCCACGATGTGATCGGAAAGCGCTGCGAACACCACATCCGCCTGTTCGATATGGTCGCGTGCCAATGGCGTGAGGTGGGAGCCCAGGGTCATGCCCATGCCGACGCATGCGAGGCTGCCGCGGGTGGTGTCGTTCGATGATGCGAGAGACGCTGCACTCATTGCGGGACCTTCCTTAGTAACGTGATGGCCGGGCTTGAGGTGCGCCCGGAAACGGGTCAACAGCACTGACAAAGCAAGGGGCGTGCCTTTTGTTGCGGCAAACGTTTACGAAGGCTGATGCGGCAAATCCGCGGTAACTATGGAAGGTTGGCTAGGTTGCAGCTTGCGGGTGGTGTGACAAGCAAGGTCCACTTCTGACCCCTGTGACCAGGCTTGCCGTGTGACGGGGTGTGAAAAAATCCTATGGCCGCCAGACCAGCTTTCGCGGTAGCGAGGCTCTTCATACGGAGAACTTCTATTCTGGCGGATGCCGTGCAAGGGCGATGGCTGGCATACGACTACATATGCAACCCAAAGTCATCACGCGTCGTCTTGCCTTTATCGTCGATTCCCTTCGCATCGAGCTTCGGTGCCAGCACAAAAACGCGATTGTCGGCGATCTTGCCATGTAGATACTGGCGGGCTGCATCAGCACGACGCTCAGCCAGATGACGGAGCGCATCCTGGTCGACAGTGACGTTGGCTTCCATCATCTTGATCATTTCGTCGGGTGGCTGTGATTTGGTCAGGCCGACCAGATCGCGCGGCTTCTTGAACTTGGCGTGCTTGTACGCCTTGGTCAGGTATTTGTTGTAGTCGTCGGTGCCGGGTTTTACCGGCGCGGCTTTGGCAGCGGCGGTGCCGATGTCGTCGGCTTCCTCTTTTTGCACCATGTCGTCGACCGTGACCGAGCGAAGACCTTGTTCGTCGACGCTGGGGTCGATGCGACCGGTGATATCGAGCTTGAGGTCGGTTTTCTTGTTGAGTACGTCCACCACGTGCGCGAGCTTGTCCTGCGATGGCACATCGAGCACGGCCGAGCCCGGTGCGAACTCCACGTAGCCGAGATCCTGGCCGCCACTACCGCCACCGCCGATCGAGCCGAGCAACCGGAAGGGTGACGTTACCGCGCGCTTGAGCAGATTCACGAAGGCCTGCCAGATAACCCCACCGAGGCTGAACTGCGGATCGTTGAGCGAACCGGAGACCGGTACGTGAATATCGATATTGCCGTTGGAATCTTTCAACAGCGCCACCGCAAGTTTCACCGGCAAATGGCTGATGCCAGGGCCTTCGATGCGATCGCCGAAAGTGAGCTGGTTGAGCACAATGTGGTTGTCGGCATTCAACTTGTTCTGGTCGAGTTGATAATGCACATCCATCGTGAGCCGGCCCTTGGTGATCGGGTAGCCCGCGTATTTGCCGGAGTAGGGCGTTAGATGTGTGAGTTCCACATCGTTCGCCGTGGCCTTGATATCCAGAAACGCCATCGGCGTGAGCGGATTGATGGAACCTTGGATGTTCACCGGCGAGTTGTCATCCAGTTCGCCCTGCAGCGTGACATCGGCGGGATTGTTGCTGGTATCTGTGCCGAACGCACCGATCTTGCCCGCGAGCTGGGTGATGTTGGCGGTGTAGTTCGGCTTGATGAAATTGTCGGTGTAGTTGAGATTGCCGTTGGCCAGCGTGATCTGGCCGATATGAATATCCGCAGGTGGCGCTGCTGTCGTGGCTGCCGTGGCGAGTGTGGCGTTGCCAGTTGTGCCAGCGCTTGGCGCGGGTGGGGGTTCCTTCGGTGGGGGGGGCGGTGCGCTGGCGGCGGGAGCAGGGCCGTTCTGCTCACGCGTAACGGACACGGGAGCCTGCGCTGGATTGGAAACCACGTCCTGCAGATTGATGCGGCCGTTGGCGTTGATGATCACGCGCGCATAGAAATCGTCCAGCGCCAAACCGCCTATCACCACCTTCGGTGCGCCTTCACCCATCTGCACCTTCATGCCATTGGCAGCTAGCGTATTCCAGCGCAGGAAATCATCGCCGGTGACTTTGTCCTGCACGTGTACACGATTGATGACCACACGTCCTTGATAGGCCATCAGCGGCGTCGGTTTGCGATCGCGATAGCGAATGCTTCCCTTCGCGCTGAGCAGCGCGCTATCGATGTTGACGTTCAACGGTACCTGCACCAGCGATGCGAACGGTGCGATATTCAGCTTCGTCGCGTCGACACGCAAATCGGCATCGGCCGGCTCGGGCTTGACGTTACCATCCACCTTGAACTTGCCATGGCCGATGCCACCGCTGAGATCCAGCTTGATTGGCTTGTGCATGTCATCCGAAAGATTATCGAAGCCGAACTTGTCGGCATCGACTTCGATGCGTCCGTTCTTGGCGGGGACGCTCGGATCGGTCAGCGCCAACGTGCTGCCGTCGATAAGCAGATGCGCAATGCTCCAATGCCAGGACGGCGACGCCGCTTGCTTGCCTTTCGCAGGTGGCGACGACTTCGTCAGCGTGGTGAGATCGATGCTGCCGTTCTTCAGCCGTTGCGCATCGATCTTCAAGCCGTGCAGCGTGATGTCACCAAGCTGCGCGGTGCTGCTGCCGAGGTCGAGATGGTTGATGCCGACCGCGAGCGACTGCCACGACACGGGTTTATGTTCGTGTCGCGCCAGTGCGAAGTCGTTCACGGCGAGCTTGCTGCCGTCCATCGTCAAGGCGAGCGTCTTGCTCCAATCCACTTTCTGGTGCGTGTCGCCGTCCAGCGTGCCGCTCGCAATGTCCGCGTTGAGCGCTGGACCAAATGCGGCCAGCGGCTGCAGCCCGACGTGGTTGGCGCTGATCTGTCCCTCGAAACGGCTTGCGTGCATGAACAGATTGCCGGCGACATGCAGGCTGCCACCGGCAAGTCCTGAGGTCAGGTCGACGACGCCAGGTTGCGCGGAAACCGTAGAAAGTCCGCGGATCGTTCCCTGCATGTTTTCCAGTGGCAGATGCGCCGGCGTGGGGCCACTGAGATCACCATAGTCGAGCGTGCTGTTTTGCAGCGCGAGTGTGTCGATCTGTGCATCGGTCGGTGGCGTGCCAGGCTTCGGCGGTGGCGCGTTCTTGCCGAGCAGCGCGTCGAAGTTCGTGCTTCCATCATGCTGCTTGGTGTAGTGAAGCGCGGCGTGATCGAGCTGGATGGTGCTGAAGTGATAGCGCGACTCGAGTGGCTGCACGTCCTGGAGCGTGGCAGCACCATGCCCCAGTTCCAGCATGGGAGCATGATCGTGCGTGGTCATCGCGAAGTTGTCGAGCTGCAGCGTGCCTTGCAGCAGCAGTTGCGGCGTCGGCTGTGCTTGCACGAAGTGCACGTCCAGCGTGCCCGACAACAGGCCGCTCGGAATGTCGGCCGGCAGCGGCGTGGGCGAATAGGCCAGATATTTCGCCAGGTCGAGGTGATCCATGTTGAAGCTGATCACCGATTCGAGACTGCTTGCAAAGGGCTTGGTCTGGCCCTGGATGCGCAGTGCACTCCCGTCGACGCGCATTGCCAGCAACGGTTGCACGAAGACGTTCACGCCGTGCGGCAGGTTGGTGATGAATGGAACGCCCAGTTCGAGTTGATCCACACGATGCGTGGCGTTCTGCACCTTGTCATCGAAACTGATGTCGCCGTTGTGCACGCTGATGTTGTAAACCGCAAAATGCGTCGGCGGTGCGTTGGGATCGGAGGGTTTCGATGCGAAGCGCTGCAGGATATCGGTGAAGTTGAAGGTCTGCGGACCGGTGCGCGTGATGTGGATCTGAGGATGCTGAAGGGTCAGTTCGTCCAATACCGGTGCCAGGTGGAACACGGAGCTCCACGATGCGCTCACCACCAGCTGATCGAGATCGATGAAGGGTGCGGTGCCGTCATGATCGCCGATGTGCAGCTTGTCCACCGTCAGCCGCATGGTGTACGGATTCAGATGGATCGCGTCGATGCTAACCGGCCGCTGCAGTTGCGTCGTGAGCTGCTTTTGGAGCTGGCTCTTGATGATGCCGGGCGCAATGAAGAAGCCGAACAGACCAAACAGCAAGAGAAAGATCGCGATCACCAGTGCGGTGATGCGCATGCGACGGGAGCGATACAGGCCTATGGCGCGTTCGCGGCCAGCCTTCATCAAGGCGTCGGGTGACAGGTTCCGGTTTGCCATGCCGTCGATGCTCCTTACGTGACATCGCGGACCGACCGTGCCGGCGCTAATTAGCCGTGCACTATCCCCAGCCTAGAAACTCATGTCGGCACGCCGGGGAGGAGTGTAGCGTGCAGTGTAGGAATTGCGTAGAACTGTCGTAAGACTTTTCTGTTTGATTCAGCATCGTGGATGACCCACGAGGCCGTCATGCTCGCTTTCGCCAGCATGACGGCCCGGACGTGAACTTAGTGCCAGGAACAAACCACCTTGCCGCAGCTGCCGCTATCCATCAGGTCGAAACCCTTCTGGAAGTCGTCGATGTGAATCTGGTGAGTCAGCACCTTCTGCAGCGGGAAGCCGGTGAGCACCATCTGGGTCATCTTGTACCAGGTCTCGTACATGCGGCGGCCGTAGATGCCTTGCAAGGTAAGGCCCTTGAAGATCACCTTGTCCCAGTCGATGCCGGCGCCCTTGGGCAGGATGCCGAGCAGCGCGACTTTGCCGCCGTGGTACATGCAGTCGAGCATGTCGTTGAAGGCGCGCTGGTTGCCGCTCATTTCCAGACCCACATCGAAGCCTTCCATGTGCAGGTCTTTCATCACGTCTTTCAGCGATTGGTTGGCTACGTTCACCACGCGCGTCGCACCCATGTCGGCGGCGAGCTTGAGGCGGTAGTCATTCACGTCGGTCACCACGACGTTGCGTGCGCCGACGTGCTTGGCGATGCCGGCGGCGATGATGCCGATCGGGCCGGCGCCGGTGATCAGCACGTCTTCGCCCACCATGTCGAACTCCAGCGCGCAGTGCGCGGCGTTGCCGTAGGGATCGAAGAAGGCGGCCAGCTCGGAGGGAATCTGATCCGGAATGGGCCAGAGATTGGAGGCCGGCATGGTCATGTATTCGGCAAAGGCGCCGTTGCGGTTCACGCCAATGCCTACGGTGTTCGGGCACAGGTGCTGGCGGCCGGCGCGGCAGTTGCGACAGTGGCCGCACACGATATGGCCTTCGGCGGAAACACGGTCGCCGAGCTTGTAGCCGGTAACACCCGGGCCGATGTCGACGACACGGCCGACGAATTCATGGCCGATGGTGAGGCCGGGCTTGATGGTGCGCTGGGACCACTCGTCCCACTTATAGATATGCAGGTCGGTGCCGCAGATCGCGGTCTTCTCCAGTTTGATCAGCACCTCGTTCGGGCCGACTTCGGGCACCGGGACTTCTTCCATCCAGATGCCTTTTTCGGGCAGGCGCTTGACCAGGGCTTTCATCGTTTGCGGCATGGGGGACATCCACAGCAGGCAGGGAGGGAAAGACAAGGCCGCAATTATATCGGTGCATGCTGTAGGCGCTTTACTGCGCTGCGGCATGTGCTGGCCGCTGCTTGCCTAAAGATCCAGCCGGTCGTAGCTGCGTTTGAACGTGATGGGTTGTTGCAAGTCGTTCGGCCTCCAGGTTTCCGTCACGGTCAAATGATGGCCGTCTGGCGAACGCACCCAGGATTGATGGAGCAGCGTGCCATCATCGAACGTCATGGATACGTCCATGCCATCAGGCGTGAGCCGCGTCTGCACGCGTGCGCTGCTGTTGAGTGACTGCCGTTCCTCGCCATCGAAACGGGTATCAAGGCGGTCGGTGTTGTTGTAATCCACCTGCATGCCCTGGGTGTTCTGCTGCACGTTCAAGAACGAATCGTCTGCGAGCAGCGGTGGTGTTGGATCCTTCGGTGGCGCGCTGTTATGGCTGCTGGAGGAATCCTGCGAATTCTGATTGCCGTGCCGGCCACCTCCCATGTGCCCGCCACCCATGCCGCCGCCTCCCATACCGCCCATGCCTCGGCCGCCACCGCGTCCACCGAAACCGCCATTCGACGATGAAGCCGGTACACCGCTTGAGCTTGCCGAAGCAGGGCGCGAGGACGGTGCCTGCTCATGTTTCTTCTCTGCATGCAGGCGTTGCGTGATGGTTGCGGCGCTGTCGCTTTCCTTGTCGTTGAGCTGCCAGATGCCGCTGAAGTCAGGGCCCGACGCAGCGGTTTGCGCCGAGGCGCAGGTGGCGAAGAACCATCCGGTAGCGAGCAGCAGGCGCGATGAGCGGGCAAGGGAAAGCGACATGAGTGTTGTCTTGGCAGTGAGCTTCCAGGTTTCAACGCGTTGAGCGCGTTCGAGTGCACAGCTCCTGGGAAGCAAGAAATCGCGGTGCAACGCAAAGTCGAACCGCTAAACTGTCTGGATGCCTGTCGATCGCCGCCCGCTCGCCATATTCCTGATGGGCCCGACTGCGTCGGGCAAAACGGCACTTGCCTGTGCATTGAGTGAGCGTTTTCCGCTGGGGCTTATCAGCGTGGATTCGGCCCTGGTGTACCGCGGCCTGGATATCGGTGCAGCCAAGCCGGATGCCGCGACGCTCGCGCGCTACCCGCATGCCTTGATCGATATCCGCGATCCGGGCGAGCCGTATTCGGCTGCCGATTTCAGCGCGGACGCGCAGGTGGCCATGCAGCGCGTTGGCGAGGCCGGGCGCGTTCCTTTGTTGGTGGGGGGCACCGGTCTGTACTTCCGCGCGCTGCAGCGTGGTTTATCCAACCTGCCGGAGGCCGACGCGGAGGTGCGCGCACAACTGGCGGAAGAAGCTGCCGTCGTTGGTTGGGAAGGCATGCATCACAGGCTTGCCGGGCGCGACCCGCAAGCCGCTGCGCGCATCAAGCCCGGCGACGCGCAACGCATCCAGCGCGCACTGGAGGTGATCGTGCTCACCGGCCAACCGCTCAGCGCGCAGCAGCAAGGCGGGCGCGGCCAGCCGTTCCCATGGCGCGTGCTGAAGCTGGCACTGGTGCCGCAAGACCGTGCCCCATTGCATGCCCGCATCGCCCATCGTTTCGATGACATGCTGCGCCATGGTCTGCTCGACGAAGTGCGCGCGCTGCGCCGGCGTGGCGATCTGGCGCCCGATCTGCCGGCCGTCCGCGCGGTGGGTTATCGCCAGGCCTGGGAGCATCTGGATGGCCTTTATGACGCGGCCGAGCTGCGCAACCGGGGCATCTTCGCCACCCGCCAGCTGGCGAAGCGGCAGATCACCTGGCTGCGCAGCGAGCTTGACGCACGCATGCTGGACCCGGAGCGGACCGATCTGCTGGGACAGGCGATAGACGCCGTAGGGTTGTTTCTGGGTACGAAGTGAGAGTTAGTTGTAAAAAAGATGACGTCATTCCGTTATGTCTTTGTCATCACTTACAAAACTCTTTCATCCTCGATTTAAAAGCGGTTAACATTCAGAAACTCGGGTCGGGGCGCCGTTTGGCGTCGCTTTTTTTCCGGCCCATCCGTGGAGAGGGGGAGAACAAAAATGTCAAAAGGGCAGTCCTTGCAAGATCCATTTCTAAATGCATTGCGCCGTGAGCGCGTACCGGTCGCCATCTATCTGGTGAATGGCATTAAGCTGCAGGGCACGATCGAATCCTTCGATCAGTTCGTGGTGCTGTTGCGCAACCAGGTCAGCCAGATGGTCTACAAACATGCCATCTCCACCGTGGTGCCAAGCCGTAACGTGCGAGTGGGCAACGGCCACGAAGGTCACGAAGGCCACGAAGCCCACCTCGAGCACGCGTCGGTCGAAAGCGAAGGTTGATCCACTCTGTTCGATAGGCAGAAGAAAGGCGAACGGGCTGTACTCGTCCTTCCGCACTGGCGGGGGGAAGACGATGCGGCGGAGCGTGCGGAAGAGTTCGTTGAGCTGGTGAAGTCCGCGGGCGCGGAAGTGCTGGCCAGCATTCCCGCGCGCGTGGAAACGCCCAACCCACGCTATTACATCGGCACCGGCAAGGCCGACGAAGTGGCCGAGGCCGTGCGTGCGCTGGAAGCGGATGTGGTGCTGGTCGACCACCTGCTTTCTCCCGTGCAAGAGCGCAATCTGGAAAAGCTGCTCAACGTACGGGTGGTCGACCGTGCCGGCCTCATTCTCGACATCTTCGCCCAGCGCGCCCGTTCCCATGAAGGCAAACTGGAAGTGGAGTTGGCCCAGCTCAAGCACCTGGCCACCCGCCTGGTGCGTGGCTGGACCCACTTGGAGCGACAGCGCGGTGGTGCCATCGGCCTGCGTGGCCCCGGCGAAACACAGTTGGAAACCGACCGCCGCCTGCTCGGCGAGCGCGTCAAGATGCTCAGCAAGCGCCTTGAAAAAGTGCAGACCCAGCGCACCCAGCAGCGCCGCGCGCGTCTGCGCAACACGGTGCCGCGCGTGGCCCTGGTCGGCTACACCAACGCCGGCAAATCCACCCTGTTCAATGTGCTGACGCAGGGCGATGTGTATGCAGCGGACCAGCTGTTCGCCACGCTCGATCCCACCGTGCGCAAGCTCGAAGACTTGAGCTGTGGCCCAACCGTGCTGGCCGATACCGTGGGTTTCATCCGCGAATTGCCACATGACCTGGTCGCTGCCTTCCGCGGCACGCTGGCTGAGGCGCGCGACGCGGATCTGTTGTTGCACGTCAGCGACGCCTCGGATGAAGAGCGTGACCGCCTGCACCAAGTGGTCGATCAGGTGCTGGAGGAAATCGGCGCTGGCGACATGCCCCAGTTGCATGTGATGAACAAGATCGACCTCACCGGCGGCGAACCGCGCATCGTGCGCAATGCGGAAGGCGTACCGCAGCAAGTATGGCTGTCTGCGGCGACCGGCGTAGGCCTGGACTTGCTGCGCGAAGCGTTGGGCGAATGCCTGGGCGGCGAGCGCGTGCAGTCCGAATTGCGCTTGCCGCTGTCTGCAGGCCGGCTGCATGCGCGGTTGCGCGCAGCGGGCGCGATTGCGGAGGAAGCGGTGGACGAAGAAGGCTGGCGTCTGCGTATCGATGCGCCGCGTAGCGTGCTGGCGCCGCTCACGGGTGGGCAAGGGCAGGATGTGGAATTGTTGCGGGGGTTGTTGGGTAATCCCGACGCGGGCATGTGACCTGCGTAGGTTGGGGTGCAAACCCCAACATAGCGCGATCACAAGCATGGCGATGTTGGGGTTTGCACCCCAACCTACGAGCTGCGAGATACGCTGTATTGCTCGAGTCCAGCCCCTCACCCCAACCCCTCTCCCAGCGGAAGAGGGGCTTTGATCTGACTGTCTCTGCTAGAATGCGACCGTTTGTGCGCCACCTGAACCAGGTGCTTGCACGCCCACTATCCGTCACCATGTCCCATTCCGAACCCAGCGTTTTCCGGCCGTTGCTGCCGGCCTCCCAGCGGCCTCAAGGAGACTGACCATGGCCTGGAACGAACCCGGCAACGGGCAGCGCGATCCATGGAACAAGAACAACAAGCGCGGTGCCAGCGGCGGCAAGCCCGGCGTCGAGGCAGCGCTCAAGGATCTGTTCAAGCGCATCGGGCGGATGGGAGGGCCGGGCGGCATTCTCACCATCGTGGTGGCCATCCTGCTGGCCTGGTTGCTGCTGACCAGTTATGCGGTAGTGGGTACCGGGCAGGTGGGCGTGGTGCAGCGGTTCGGCGCCTATGTGCGCACCGTCGGCCCGGGTTTTCATCTGAAGCTACCGTCGCCGATCGAAACCGTGCAGCCGGTGGCAACTTCGCGTGTGCGCGCCATGTCGGACCAGATCCGCATGCTGACGCGTGACCAGGACATCGTCACGGTTGATTTCAACGTGCAATACCAGGTGACCGATCCGCAGAAATACCTGTTCAGCGCGCGCGATCCGGATGGCACGCTCAACGAAGCCGCACAGGCTGCCGTGCGGGCCGTCATCGGTGCGCAATCCATGGACGACATCCTCACCGGCCAGGGCGATGCCAATGCACCGGTACCGCACCTGGGTACCCTGCAGCAACAGGTACGCGATCAACTGCAGCACACACTCGATGCCTATGACTGCGGTCTGCAAGTGACCGACGTGAGTCTCCAAGCCATCACGCCGCCGCAGGAAGTCAAGGACGCCTTCGACGACGTCGTCGCCGCGCGCCAGGATCGCCAGGGGCTGATCGACCAGGCAAAGGCCAACACCAGCCAGGACATTCCCAACGCCAAGGGCGATGGCCGGCGCCTGGCGGCCGAAGCGGATGCCTACAAAGCCGAGCGCATGGCTCGCGCGCAGGGTGATGCCGAACGCTTCAACCTTATTCTCAAGGAATACCGCGCCGCGCCGGACGTCACCCGCCGCCGCCTGTGGCTGGAAACCATGGAAGACATCCTGCACGCCAGCAACAAGGTCATCGACGGTTCCGACGGCCGCAGCGTCATCAATATCGAAAACGATCGCGGCGAAGCGGCACCCGCCGCCAACCTGCCGGGCGTCGGCACGGTGGCGCCGTCCGGCAATGGGCTGGGCGAAGATGCCGACAAGGGGAAGCAGCCATGAAGACCACCGCTGCGATCATCATCGTTCTGCTCATCCTGCTGGGCTTCAACAGCTTCTATACGGTAGGCGAGGGCCAGCAGGTGCTGGTACTGCAGTTCGGCAAAATCCTCCGCACGGATCATCAGCCTGGCCTGCACGCCAAGGTGCCGCTGCTGCAGCAGACGCTGACGCTGGACGACCGCATCCTGTCCTACGACGGCGCGCCCCAGCGCTATGCCACGTCGGACAAGGAGAGCATCAACGTCAGCTATTACGTGAAGTGGCGCATCGCCAATGCGGCCGACTATTACCGCGCCAGCGGCGGTGATGAATTGCAGGCCGGTCAGCGCCTGAGCCCGATCATCAGCAATGCGATGCGCAGTGTCGTCAACGAGCACACCATGAATGAGCTTGTTGCAGGTGGCCAAGGCGATATCGCCGCGAGCACGCTGCAGCAAGCCAACGAACAGACACAGAAAACGCTGGGCGTGTCGGTGGTGGATGTGCGCATCACCAGCATCGAGTTTCCCGACGACGTCAAGGCGGCTGTTTACAAGCGTATGCAGACCGAGCGCCAGCAGCAGGCTGCCGCCATCCGCGCGGACGGCAAGCAGCAGGCCGAAGCGATCAAGGCCGAGACTCAGGCGCAGGCGCAGATCATCCGCGCCAATGCCGAAAGCGATGCCGACAAGGTGAAAGGCGAGGGCGACGCGCAAGCCGCGCAGATCTATGCGCAAGCCTATGCGCAGGATCCGGATTTCTTCGCCTTCTACCGCAGCCTGCAGGCGTACAAGAAAGCCTTTGGCGACGGCAAGGGCACCATCATCCTCAAGCCTGACTCCGAATTTCTGCGTTACTTCGGCAACCCGGCCGCCGTGCCGGCGCACCGGTGAGCATGGCCATGCCACGCGAATTCTACGCGGCGCTGTGCCTGGTGCTGGTGATCGAGGGCCTGGTGTTGTTCGCCGCGCCGAACGGCTGGCAGTCAGTCATGCGCGAAGCGTCCAAGATGGAGCCGCGCACCTTGCGGGTATGCGGCGCGATTGCCATCGGCATCGGCCTGCTTACGTTGCGGCTGGTGCATTGAACGAGTTTCACCACGCGGTCATCAGCGCGAGCTAAGTTTTTCATTTACCCGTTCCGCCGATCGGAACGTCTTTAGAGCGAGACACATCATGGGCAAGTCAGTCGTAATTCTTGGCGCACAGTGGGGCGACGAAGGCAAAGGCAAGATCGTTGACCTGTTGACCGAGCGCGTGGGTGCGGTAGCGCGCTTCCAGGGCGGCCATAACGCCGGCCATACCCTTGTCATCAAGGGCAAGAAGACCGTGCTGCACCTGATTCCCTCCGGCATCCTGCGCGACGACGCGCTGTGCCTGATCGGCAACGGCGTGGTGCTGTCGCCGGCCGCGCTCAAGCAGGAAATCGAAGAGCTGGAAGCACAAGGTGTCAACGTGCGTCCGCGCCTGAAGATCAGTCCGGCCACGCCGCTGATCATGCCGTACCACATCGCCGTCGATAAGGCGCGCGAAGTCGCTGCTGGCGGCAAGGCCATCGGCACCACCGGCCGCGGCATCGGTCCCGCTTATGAAGACAAGGTGGCCCGCCGCAGCGTGCGCGTGGCCGACCTGATGTATCCGCATGAGCTGCCCGACCTCATCAAGTGCGCGGTCGAGTACCACAACTTCATCCTCACCCAGTGGCTGAAGGCCGAGCCGGTGGAGTACCAGAAGGTGCTGGACGATGCGATCGCCTATGGCGAATTCATCCGCCCGATGGTCGACGACGTCGCCACCATCCTGCACGACGTGCGCAAGGAAGGCGGCAACATCTTGTATGAAGGTGCGCAAGGCGCACTGCTCGACATCGATCACGGTACCTATCCCTACGTCACCAGCAGCAACACCACCGTGGGTGGTGCATTGGCCGGCACGGGCGTGGGTGCGGGCGACATCGACTACGTGCTCGGTATCTGCAAGGCCTACGCCACGCGCGTCGGCGGCGGTCCGTTCCCGACCGAACTCAACGACGAGATGGGCGAGCGCCTGCGCAAGGTCGGCAACGAATTCGGCGCCAGCACCGGCCGCCCGCGCCGCTGCGGCTGGATCGACCTGGTCGCATTGAAGCGTGCGGTGCAGATCAACGGCATCAACGGCCTGGCCATCACCAAGCTCGATGTGCTCGATGGCCTGGAAACCATCAAGGTCTGCATCGCCTACGAATACCGCGGCAAGCGCCGTGAACTCGCCCCGCTCGATGCCGACGGCTGGGCCGAGTGCAAACCGGTGTATCTGGAGTTCCCGGGTTGGAGCGAATCCACGGCGGGCATCCGCGACTGGAACAAGCTGCCGCCAGCTGCACGTGCTTATCTGCGTGCGGTGGAGGAACTCTCCGGTTGCCGCCTGGCGATCGTGGCCACGGGCGCGGATCGCGAAGACACGATCGTGCTTGACGATCCGTTTGCGTGATGCGTGTTGGCGATTTCAGGGACTTTGCTTCCATCTGACATCAAGGCATCCTTGAGCGACCTGCAGGGATGCGGGTCGCTGGCCGCCGGTATCAATGCCAGTCGACTTCCGCGGATCGATACGCTCGTATTGCAAGGACGCTTTGTGAAACCTCCAAACCTGAAGAGGCAATGGTCGTATGCCCAAGGTCGGCTCGCTCTCCATCGCCGGATACAAATCCATTCGACGGCTCGAGGATTTCAAGCTAAGCAATTTGAACGTCCTGATTGGTGCGAACGGAGCAGGCAAGAGTAATTTCATTAGCCTTTTTCGCTTGCTCAATGAGATGTATGAGCAGAACCTTCAGGTATACGTGCAGCAGCGAGAGGGCGGGCCAGACGCAGTGCTGCATTTCGGTCGCAAGATAACCGAGCGTCTTCACGCCGAATTCTATTTCGGCCACAACGGTTACAAATTCGACTTGGTGCCGACCAGCGACAATCGCCTCATATTTGAGAGGGAAATCAGCTGGTTCAGTGGTGACTACAAGCCAAGCCATGATGAGCTGCTCGGACAAGGTCATGAGGAGGCCAGGATCCGCACGGCGAAGGACAGAATCTCCAGTTACGTGCGCCCGGCCTTGCAGAGCTGGCGCATTTATCACTTTCACGACACAAGTAATACCGCCAAGGTTAAGCAGCGCCACGCCGCTAACGATAATTTGCGGCTCAAGGCGGATGCCGCCAACCTGGCTGCCTATTTGCGCATGCTTCGCAGCGAACACGAAGAGTCCTATCACCGCATCGTCGAAACCATTCAATTGGTAGCTCCCTTCTTTGGAGATTTCATAGAGCGTCCTGGCAATCCCGAAACGATCGAGCTCGAGTGGACGCAAAAGGGCTATCCCGATACGCCCTTTAAAGCGCACATGTTGTCCGACGGTACTCTGCGCTTTATCTGTCTGGCGACGCTACTGCTCCAACCCTCCGGGCTGCTGCCCGATACGGTACTCATCGACGAGCCCGAGCTGGGCCTGCACCCCTACGCTATTTCGGTGCTTGCCGACATCTTCAAACAGGTGTCCGAACGAAAGCAGCTGATCGTCTCTACGCAGTCCGTCGAGCTGGTGAATGAGCTCTCCCCGGAAGACGTCATCGTAGTTGACCAGCAATCTGGTTATTCAACATTCCAACGCTTCACCGAAGAGCAGTTGGAAGGTTGGCTCACCGAGTACAGCATGGGAGAGCTATGGAAGCGCAACGTGCTGGGTGGGAGACCATGAGATGGTAGACGTGATCGTCTTCGCCGAAGGTCAATCAGAAGAACAGTTCATCAAACAGGTCGTAGCGCCTTCGCTGCACCATCAACAGATCTACTTGAAGGCGCAAACGCTGAAAACCTCGCAACAGGGCACCGGCGGCGCCGTTACCTTTGGACGCTTGATGTTTTATGCGCGCAACGCATTGCGCCAATATCCCAACGCGATACTCACCACTTTTTTGGATCTATACGGCCTCGATACCGATTTTCCTGAATTTCATGAGGCTAAAAAGCAAGCTGAAGTAGCCGGCAGGGTGGCGAAATTGGAGGCGGCGCTTCACCGTGAAGTAGTTACTCAAGTTGGATGCAGGGCCGAACGCTTCATTCCTCACATTCAGCCTTATGAGTTCGAGGGGTTGTTGTTTTCCGATGTGACTGCGCTCAGTACGATCGAGCCGCGGTGGAAACGTTATTTGAACCAGCTACGCGTGATCAGGGATGCGTTTCCGACGCCGGAACACATCAACGACAGTTTCGAGACGAAGCCTTCCCGTCGACTTGAAGCCTTGCTTGAACCTCAATATAGAAAGACCCGCCACGGTCCGTTGGTGGCGGGTCGGGTGACGTTGGCGACGATGGAATCCGAGTGTCTGCACTTTCGTGGTTGGATAGAAAAGCTCCGAGCATTGGTTTGAGGCTGGCCGCGAATCAACCTGCAGGTTGATTTTGCTGAATTCAACCTGTAGGTTGATTTGGCCGCTATCAACCTAAGGCTGAATCCATGGATGCCATCCGTACTCCCGATCAGCTTGGCACCTTGCTGCGTGCCGCGCGCATCAAACAGGGCCTGACCCAGGCCTACGTCGCCAGCCAGCTTGGCGTTACCACGCAAGCGGTTTCAAAACTCGAAACCCACGCCACTCGCGCATCGTTCGATCGCATTCACCGGCTATGCCTGTTGCTGGGGCTGGATATTGTGCTGCAACCCGTTGGAGCGATCCGCTGTGCAAGAGTCGCTTGAGCAGTTTTTGCACGGACGTACGCTTTCGGGCAACCAGTACGAGTTCATCAACATGCTGATCGATCACTTGACCGAACACGGCGCTATGGACGCGGGGCGGTTATACGAATCGCCCTTCAGCGATGTAGCGCCAGTTGGTCCGGAGGCATTGTTCGGCAAAGCGGATGCCGACGTGCTGGTGCGGGTGATCGAACAGACATCGAACGCGGCGAACGCCGCATAGCGTCGCGTTTAGGAGGAAGCATGCTGCACGCGGTCAGGCAGTTTTTGACGGGCTCCGAGCCGATGGAATTCGAAAGCGACTACGGTTTGGATGAGTCGGTGCTGCGATTGCGGGACGCGACGCGGCGCTGGGCGCTGTTTTCATCGACAGAGGTTGCCGCAGGCACGGTGACAGCATCGCGTGTGTCTTTGCAGCGTGTGATTCCCATGGTCGGCAACTCGTTCAAGCCTTTTTTCGTTGGGAAGTTCGAACGGCGAGCCGACAAGGTGGTGCTGATCGGGCGGTTCACCATGCACATCTTCGTCAAGGTATTTATGGGCGTCTGGATGGCTTTCGTCGCATTCATAACGCTGGTCGGGGGCGTGGCGGCCACGCAATCGCATCGCGCGGTGCCGATGCCTTTCGTCGGCCTGGGCATGTTGCTGTTCGCGGTGTTGCTGATTTGCTTCGGCGCGTGGTTGTCGCGTAACGACCCGGTGTGGTTGTCACAGGTCATCAGTCGTGCGTTGAGCTCTCCGGGCGCGGTATCCGATGCGATGGCGTCATCGCCCGCGAGAAGCCAAGTTCGTTCGACAGGATGGGCTCGTTTTACGACCAAGGCAGCGGCAGCGCTGACCCTGCTTGGCGTAATGGTGAGTATTTCCGCCATCACTGGGGTCCAGTCCTATCGGGCGGGCCCGGGCGGTTCTGTCATAACGCATTATCCTGACGTGACGTCTCGCTACTTGTCGGGAATGTTCGGCATGGCAATGCTGGGGCTGGCCTATGGCATCTATCGTCGACGCGTGCTGGCGTGGCGGCTTGTGTTCGTGATCATAGGTGGAGCCTGGGTATCGCAACTGGCTATGTTTTTCGTAGGCGGTATACCGCCTGCGCCGACGTTCGCGCTTGTACTGTTCGGCGCGGTTTCGGCCCTCGTGATGATCGTCTGGGGGCGATGGTGGTACGCGCAACGCGTGCATTTCCGGGAGGAATGAACGCGTTGTGCGGGGATGGATGATTCAGGCCACATGCGCGGCGAAGCCGGAGAGCGCCGGCGCAATATCGTCCTTTAACGTGAGAGCGGGAATGCTGTAAGCGCCTGCGTTTTGTGGCCGAAACGCGATCGGCGAGGTGGTGAATAGATCGTCCAGCCGTTGGCCGAGCTCTTCCGTGATCTGTGCATAGCGTGCCATGTCGATACGGCCGATTCGATAGATCACGTACGGCGGCAAAACGTCGAAGCCCGGGTAATACAGGATGCCGTGCTGGATGGGGAACAGAATGTCATCGATGGGGCCATTGATGCCGCGCGGGCTGTAATGCGATTCCCAGCCGCCGGTTGTGACGATCAGCATGGCGCGCTTGCCGGCCATCGAGCCTTGCCCGTAGCGATCGCCCCAATGCTTGTCGGAATGCTCACCGACACCGTAGGCAAAGCCATAGGCATACACGCGCTCCACCCAGCCTTTCATGATCGCCGGCACCGAGAACCACCACAGCGGAAATTGCAGGATCACGGTATCGGCCCAGCGCAGCTTTTCCTGCTCGCGCGCAATGTCTTCGCTCTGCCGGCCGTTTTGGTAGGCGCGCTTGGAATCGAGGGAAGGTTCGAAGCGATCACCGGCTTTGCCGTCCAGGCTGTCGTTTTCGTCCAGCGCCGCTTTCCAGTTCATGGCATACAAATCGGATACCTGTACCGCGTGTCCGGCCGCCTGCAGTCGCTTTACGGCGAAGTCCTTGAGTGCGCCGTTCAGCGATTTGGGCTCGGGATGGGCGTAGACGATCAGTACATTCATGGCGGGACCTTTGTGCTTGGAATAGCCGCAGAATAGAAATCGATCAGGTATATTGGAAATTAATTTCTGATATTCCTGGTATTGCTATGCGTAATCTCAGGCGCCTGGATCTCAACCTGCTGGTCACCCTGGATGCATTGCTTTCCGAACGCAATGTGACCCGCGCGGCGCAACGGCTGAACTTCTCGCAGCCCGCCGTGAGTGTCCAACTTGCCAAGCTGCGGGATTTCTTTGGTGATCCGCTGCTGCTGCCAGGGCCGCGCGGCATGCGGCCGACGGCGCGCGCGGAAGCATTGCGCGAACCGCTGCGGCAAGCGCTGGAAGCACTCGACAGCACCGTTTCGCCGGCCAAGCCTTTTAATCCGGCCGAGGCCACGAATACATGGCGCATTGCTGCGTCCGATTACGGTGAATCCACCATCGTGCTGCCTGCCTTGAACCGCTTACGCGTGGCGGCGCCGGCCACTCAGCTAGCCGTGGTTGAAATGGTGCCGGCGCGCATCGCCAGGCAGGCGGAGCAGGGCGAGATCGATCTGGCCTTCCATACGACCGAGGGGTCGCCGCCCAGCTTGCGTCGACGCACGCTGTTCAAGGAGCGATACGTGCTCGTGGGGCGTGCCGATCATCCGCGTTTGAAGCGGCGGCCCACACTAAAGCAGTTCGGCCAGCTTGAACACGTCATGGTCTCGCCGGACGGCGGCGGCTTTTTCGGCGTAACGGATGATGCACTGGCGAAAGTGGGTGTGGTGCGCAAGGTCGTGCTTTCTGTGCCGCATTTCCTGTTCGTACGTGCGGCGCTGGCGAATACCAATCTGGTGGCCATGTTGCCCGAGCGCCTGATTCGCGATAACCGTGATCTGAAGGTGGTGGAGGCACCGGTCGACGTGCCAGGCTACGAGATGTCCATGCTTTGGCATGAGCGCTCGCATCGCGATCCGGCGCATCAATGGTTGAGGGAATGTATTGCGGCGTCGATCTGATGAGGGCGTTGTCCGCCAGCATTACTCATTGTTGCGCCTTCAAGCTTGCAGCGACATCACAAAATCCAGAAAGACGCGCGTCTTCGCCGGTACGTAATGCCGTGATGGATAGAGCGCATAGAGCGGAAACCGTTCGTCCGGCCAATCGGGAAAGAGATCGATCAGCTTGCCGCTAGCCAGCAGTGGCTCCACGCCAAAGGCCATCACTTGCGCGATGCCGTATCCCGCGACGCATACGCTGTGCATGGTGCCGACATCATTGACGGTAAGCGCGCCGCGCGTCGCGACAGGAAGTATCTTGCGACCGCGATGAAACTCCCACTCGAACAGACGACCCGTTTCCGGGTCGCGGTACTGAATGCAAGTATGGCCGTCTTTGGCGAGATCGGCAGGCGCGGGAGGGCGACCGTGATGCTTGAGATAAGCAGGCGAGGCGACGGTGAGGATGCGGGTTTCCAGCAGCTTGCGTGCGATCAGGCTGGATGGTTGCGGCTCGCCGAAACGCACGGCCAGATCGAAGCCATCGGCCACCATGTCTCCCAGCCGGTCGCGAGTGACCAGCTCCAATTCCAAATCGGGGTGTTTTTGCAGAAAGGCGCCAAGCTTCGGGCCGAGCGTCATGCGTGAAAAGAATGGATCCATGTTCACGCGCAGGCGTCCGCGTACGGCGGTGCGCCCTTGCCTTGCCATGCTCGCGGCTTCTTCCAGGCCGCTGAGCAAAGGCATCACCTGCGCATAAAAACGGTGGCCTTCATCGGTGAGGCTGACCGAGCGCGTGGTGCGGTCGAACAGGCGTATGCCGAGGCGGGCTTCCAACCGCGCGATGGCGCGGCTGACACCGGGCTGGGACATGTCCAGCGCTTCGCCCGCGCCAGCGAAACTGCCGGTATCAACGACGGCGCACAGCACGCCCATGCCATTCAACAGACGTTCGTCAAAAGCCATGATCATGCCTTTTTGTCATGAATGCCATGACATTCATGTTATCGCGAAATGAAAGGCCGATACGGAAAATGCCAACCATCGCGATGGTTGATCGCTGGTCGAATGAGGCTGCGAAGATGTTTGCTGTCATGGGTGTCACGGGACAGGTTGGGCGTCAGGTGGCGCAGAACCTGTTGAACGCCGATCAAGCGGTGCGGGTGTTGGTGCGTGATGCCGCGAAAGCGGCGGACTGGTCTGCGGCGGGATGCGAGGTGGCGCAGGTGTCCGTGCAGGATGCTGCCAGCCTGGCCAAGGCCATGGCCGGTGTCGATGGCGTCTTTCTGATGATTCCGCCGGACTACGACCCAGCGCCTGGTTTTCCCGAAATACGTTCGATCATCGATAGCGTCACGGCTGCGGTCGAAAGCGCCAAGCCTGGACGGCTGGTGTTCCTGTCCACGGTCGGTGCGCACGTCGAGCAATTCTCGCTGCTCAACAATGCTCGAATGATTGAAGCCGCGATGCGCCGTCTGAGCGTTCCCGCAGGTTTCCTGCGAGCTGCCTGGTTCATGGAGAACGCGAAGTGGGACCTGGAGACTGCCAGCAAGGGAATGATTCCCAGTTTCCTGCAACCGCTGGATCACCCGATTCCGATGGTGGCCACCGCCGATATCGGCCTTGCTGTTGCGCAGATGCTGATGGAAGACTGGCAAGGCACGCGCGTGGTCGAGCTGGAAGGGCCGCGCCGTTACAGCGCCAACGACATCGCGGAAGGATATGCCGCGACGTTAGGTTGTACGGTTCGTACGGAAATCGTGCCGCGAGATACCTGGGACGGCCTGTTTCGCAGTCAAGGCATGCGTCATCCAGAACCGCGCATGCACATGCTGGATGGTTTCAACGAAGGCTGGATTGATTTTGAGCACGACGTTTCGCAGCGCCGTTTCGGCACCACTTCGTTGGAGCAGGTGTTGCTGTCGTTGACGAGCCGACCACAGTAGGGGCGTATCCTCTCCTTTGTCTTGGTTGGTGATAACGATGCATGTCATGGCGACTTCGAACGCCTGCACGGCACTGATCGTCGGCGGTCTGCGCTATCTCAACTATCGAGGGCAGACGGTGGCGTGGTGAAGGCCGCTATTGCTTGGCTCATCGCTGTAGCGATGAGCCGGCACATCACTCATTGACGATGGTATTGCGCCCGCGCTGCTTCGCCTCATACAGGCGACGGTCCGTCAGTTTGATAAACGTTTGTGCTTCGTCGCTGCATTCGGGAATCATCGTGCTCAGGCCGATGCTGGCAGTTACGTACTTGCCGATCGCAGAGCCTTCATGCGGGATGTGTTCGCCGGCAATCAAGTCACGGCAGCGGGACGCGATCCTGTAGGCTTCGCTTTCATGGGTATCGGGAAGCACCGCCACGAACTCCTCGCCGCCGAAGCGAGCGACGAAATCGCGCGGGCGGTCGGCCGCCAGGGTGATCAGTTTGGCGACACGCTTCAAGCATTGGTCGCCATCCAGGTGTCCGTAGCGATCGTTGTACTGTTTGAAGAAGTCGATATCCAGCAGCAGCACTGACAAAGGTTGCTTGTTGCGGCAGGCGTTGGTCCATTCGGTTTCCATCACCACATCGAAGCGGCGGCGGTTGGCAACGCCGGTCAAGCCGTCTTTGAAGGACAGCTCTTCCAGTTCCCGGCGCAAAGCGGCAAGTTGTTCCTCGGTGCGTTTGCGTTCGCTGATGTCGAACATGAAACCAACCAGCGAGTCGACCGTGCCATCATCGCGCCGCACCACATGCACCACGTCGCGGATCCACACGTAGTCACCGTTCTTCTTCAGTGCGCGGTAGTCCGCTTCATGGTCCACGCCAGCCTTGGACTGGGCGATACAGAAATTCACCGCCCAGTCGCGATCTTCCACGTGGATGCGTTCGGCCCAGTCCTGCGCGGATACCCAGCTATCGGGTTCCCAGCCCAGCAGCGCTTCGATTTGAGGACCGATGTAGGTGAACTGCATCGTTTCCCAGTCGATTCTCCACGGAATCGCACGTGTCGATTCCAGCAGCGTTTTATAGGTGGCGTTGTCGAATTCCATTCGGCTTTCAATGGTGCTCATGGCTTTCGCTCCATGGATGAATCGGTCAGGTAAGGCTGGGTATCTGCTGCGATGCGGTGGAAGAGAACGCGTCCTCGTCTGGGAATCCCCCTTGGTTCCCTGTTGGGTCTGGCGCGGCAGGCAGCGATATGCCCGTCCGGACTTAGCCGCCCGCCAAAGCCCGGATACTATGCAACGGTTATGCCGCCACAAGTACAAGGCGCGTAACTTGCTTGAGGTATCCATGGTGCGTGGGAGCCATGGAGGGACGTGACGCATTTGGTCCATGGATGCCCTCTCGCTGCTCTTGCCGTGTGTTTCTGGGGAAATCGTTTGTTTGCTATCTGGCTAGTCGTCCTGCTGCTGATCGCCCATTTAGGCCTGGCGAAGTGGAGCGGCCATGCCGAGGACACGCTGCCCCAGTTGGCCATGCTCGCGGTGATGGTCATGGCGGTATGGGCGGCCTTCATGCGGTACCGGCGCAGCCCGGCGCTGCTGCGTCTGCCGTGGCTGCTGATGAGCCTGGCGCTGGCGATGCAGGTGTTTTGGGTGGGCACCAACGTGCTCGCCGCGACACTGGGAGACAAAAGCGGTTATCTCGCGGCGCTCGCTACCGTTCTTTCCAGCCTTTACGTGATCCCATGCATGTTCATGGTTACGCGCTCCTTCGCTGCGGACGAAGCGCGCACCATGGCAGTGCTGGATCTGGTTCTGTCCTGCATGGTGGCGGTACAGCTGTATCTGTTTTTCACCAAGTTGCTGAGCGGACCGCTGGCCTCGGACCCCGCAAGTATCTACGTGGTGATCTATCTGGCCGATGCGATCGATTTTTCGCTGTCCGCGATGGCAATCCTGCGACTGCTTGGTGCGCGCAGTTTTCGGTGGCGCTATTTCTATTACGCGGCCAGCGTGCACCTGCTGGTCAATGCCACGGTTGCGGCCATCTACAACCGCATTGAGATGCATGGCCTGCCGTGGTGGGCGGGTTCATTGATCGACATTCCCCATGCGCTGGTGGTGCTGGTGGCGGTGCGGCAGCCGCCGCGCTGGTTGCGCGCATACCATCCCTCGTTGGCGGTGTCGCAAACCATTACCTCGTTCGCGCCGATCATCATGACGATGGTGGTGGTGATGCTCAGTATCAGCACATCGCGCGTCAGTCTTGCTCCCAGCCTGCTGGCTGGATCTGCTGCGGTGCTGTTCTATGGCTTGCGCATGGCATTCATTCAAAGCCGTCACTTGGACCGGCAGCGCGCCGTCGATTTGAGCACGTGGCGGCTGGAGCAACAGGTGGGGCGTGATCCGCTCACCGGCATCGCCAATCGCGCCATGCTCGATACGCGTTTGCGCGAAGTGCTGGAAGAGGGGCGCAGAACGGCAAGTTACTGCTCGGTGCTGATGATCGACATCGATTTCTTCAAGCAATACAACGACAGCCTCGGCCATATCGCCGGCGATGCTTGCCTGGTCCAGGTGGCTTGCGCGCTGAGCAGCAGCCGGGTGCGTGCCAATGATGTGGTGGCTCGCTATGGTGGTGAGGAATTTGCCGTGGTACTCGCGGACACCACGGCAGAAGCGGCACAGGATGTGGCATGCCGGTTGATCGAGGCCATCGGGCGATTGCAGATCGTGCATCCGAATTGTCCATCGGGATACATCACCGTGAGCATCGGTATTGCTACCCAGGCAGCGCAGACACCGGTGGATTCAGTAGCCATACTGGATGAAGCTGATCGCGCGCTTTATCGCGCCAAGAGCCAGGGCCGCAATCGCTACGAGCTGGCGCTTCATGTCATGCCCGATGGATTGGATAGCGTACACATGAACGGTTAGTTTGCTGCTGTAACACTACGATCATTCGAGAGGGCGTGGCGGGCTCGTCCGGTGCCGGGGCGCCGGCAAAACGCGGGTCATTTGGCTGTTTTTCCCGGCACATTCTCCCCAGCGGACCCTATGCTATGCTCGTTTCCATGGCGTAGGGCGGCGCTGCTAAGGGGGAATATCCATGGGTCTGTTCGTCTTTTTGGCGCTTATCGTGCTGGTCGTCGTTTATGTCGTGGCGCTCTACAACGGGCTGGTTACGGCGCGAAACAGCTATAAAAACGCGTTTGCGCAAATCGATGTGCAACTGACGCGTCGGCACGATCTCATTCCCAACCTGGTTGAAACCGCCAAGGCTTATCTCGCACACGAACACAGCACACTGGAGGCAGTGATCCAGGCGCGCAACACTGCCGTCAAAGGCTTGGCCGATGCGAAAGAAAAGCCCGGCGATTCCGCTGCAATGGCACAGCTCGCCGCCAGCGAAAACGGGTTGAATCAAAGTTTGGGGCGATTGTTTGCAGTCAGCGAGGCTTATCCGGATCTGAAAGCCAACGAGACCATGGCGCAGCTTTCCGAGGAGCTGACTTCCACGGAGAATCGCGTGGCTTTCGCTAGGCAGGCTTACAACGACTCGGTGATGACGTACAACAACCGTTGCGAAATGTTCCCGAGTTCGTTCATCGCCAACAGCTTCAGTTTCACGCAAGCCCATCCTCTGCATATCGAAGACGCTGCCGTGCGCGAAGCGCCCAAAGTTTCTTTCGCCTGATCGGTCGGCGTTTTCAATAAGACATATAGCGTTCAATAAGAGCCTGTTTAATGTCTCCGCGCAGTCCGCCTCGCCCCTGAGTAGCCGTCATGCGGCCGCGCGCGGCTTGACCAGACAGCCAGTCTGGCGCTGCGCCACGCACGACCACCTGACGGCTGCTCAGAAACGATGCGAACCACGCGAAGACATCAAACAGGCTCTAACTCGGGGGCGGGATGGACTTTTTTGCGGAACAGGCACGCGTAAGGGAAAGCACCCGTATATTGGTGTTGCTTTTCATCGCGGCAGTGCTTGCCATCGTCGCAGCGGTGGATATGTTGGTGCTGCTGGTTGTCGGCCCGTGGGTGAAAGCTACGCACGCATCATTGCTGACCATCAGCACGATCGCTGTGCTTGGGCTGATTGCAGGCTGTGCGGCGTATCGCATCAGCAGCCTTTCCGGCGGCGGCAAGGCGGTGGCGGAGGATGTCGGCGGAGAGTTGGTGCCGCCGGATACGCAAGATCCGGCGTTGCGCCAATTGCGCAATGTTATCGAAGAAGTGGCGATTGCTTCCGGCACACCCGTGCCGGATATCTACTTGTTGCCGGATGAGCCAGGCATCAATGCCTTCGCGGCCGGCTATTCGCCCTCCGATGCCGCCATCTGCGTGACACAGGGGTGTTTGGACAATCTGACGCGTGACGAATTGCAAGGCGTCATCGCTCACGAGTTCAGCCATGTGTTGAATGGCGACATGCGGCTCAACATTCGCTTGATGGGATTGCTGTTCGGCATCATGGCGCTGTCGATCATCGGTCGGCAGATGACGTGGTCGCGAGGCAATATCGGTATCTGGAATAGCGAGGACGACCGCAACAGACCATCGGCCTGGTTCCTGGTCGGCATCGCATTGATGGCTATCGGTTCGATCGGGCATTTCTTTGGCCGCTTGATTCAGGCTGCGGTGGCGCGATCGCGCGAGACGCTTGCCGATGCATCGGCCGTGCAATTCACCCGGCAGACGAGCGGTATTGCCGGTGCGCTGAAGAAGATCGCCGTATTGGCGGAAGGTTCGCGTTTGCAAGTCACGAACCGCCATGAAATCGCGCACATGATGCTTGGCGATGTGGATCACTTCAGTGCGTGGTTCGCTACGCATCCGCCTTTGATGGCGCGCATTCGCCTGTTGGAACCCTATTTCCGCGAGCAGCAGTTGGAACAGCTCAAGACAAAGGTCCAGGCGTCTTCGGCCAAACATAATGACGACGCACAGGCTGCAGCGCCCCGTGAACTGCCGCCACTGCAGTGGCCTGGCCAGGTGGTGGGAGCGGCGGCGGTGGCGGCGCAGGTTGCCGCGACGCCTCAGGCTGCCCAAGCAACGGAAGCTGCTCCGAACGTCACGATCTCTTCGCGAGAAATATTTACCCGCTTGAGGGAGGCTGTCAGGCAGCCGGAATCCGCGCTTGCCATCTCACTGGTACTCGCTACGTCCAGGCACGCCGAGCTTCAAGCGAGACAGGCAAGGGTGGTCGCCAATGCCTTTGGCGATGATGTGCAATCGGCCGTGGGCGAATTCGCGACAGAGGTGAACGCGCTGCCGCCGACTTCACACATGCCTCTGTTGTCGCTTGCCTTTCCAGCACTCAAGCAACTGCCGCAAGGGCGCCAGCAAACCTTGCTGGAAACACTCGATGGTGTGGTCAGTATCGATCCGCAAGTGGGTCTGGACGATTACTGTCTCGTGCGATTGCTGCGGATGCATTTGCTTGAAGCCTGCAAGCCACGCAGTGCGCCGGTCGATGGACAGAAGAAGCTGCCTGCATGCAGGGACAGTGTGTCGCTTGTCTGTGCCGTCGTTGCCACGTATGGCGCCAGCGATGACGCTGCAGCCCGCCGGGCGTGGCTGCTGGCCATGAATCAGGCATTCCCTGGAGCTGCCGCTACATGGCAGACCTTGCCGTTGGAATGGCAGGCTCATTTTGATCGCGCACTGGATGATTTGGATCGCTTGATGCCCGCGGCCAAGGAGATCGTCATCCAGAGTTTGCTGAGCGCGATTCGCGCGGATGGTGTTGTGACGCCGGCAGAGTCGGAGTTGTTGCGCGTCATCTGTGCGAGCCTGCATTGCCCCGTGCCGGCGCAGGCCGGCGTGTAGGCATATCATTTGCCTGTCATTCCGGCCTTCGCCCGAATGACGTCGCAGCAAGCCCTATGCTTGTCATCGTTATGCGCCATGGATCGTTTATCGTGGCACTGCGTTTTTATTCTTCATGGATACAGGGAAAGTTTGCATGTCCAAGAGATTCTGGAGCACCACCATCGCCTTATGCTTGAGCATGCCGATTGCAGCATGGGTTCAAGCGCAGGAACCCCAAACCCCTGCGTCGTCAAGCAGTGCCGGCTACGTGCCCACCGATGCGGACCTTGCCGCCGCACACTGCGTCATCGGTGAAGAGCGTTTCCTGCCGGGTGACTATTACTACTGCCTCGGCGGTCTCACCTACGGCCAGCACAACTACGGCCAATCGGTACGTTTCTTCACCACGGCCGCGAGCTGGGCCAGCAAACCCGCGCAATATGTGCTGGCCGTGATGGCGCTGAACGGCGATCACCAGCCACGAAATCGTGCGCTTGCGTTGGCATGGCTTGCGCTCGCGTCGGAGCGGCCGAATTCGCGCTTCCAGGCGCCTTACGAAGAGCTCCATAAGGTATCGACCCAGGCCGAGCGCCGCGCTGCGGATGATCTGCTGGAAAAGATGCGGCCGATCTACGGTGATGCGACCGCCACCAAGCGCGCCGAGGAACGCTACATCGAGGGCATGAAGTGGCTGGCACGCATGAACATGGGCAACAATCAGGTCTGCCTGGAAGGCATGTCGACGCTCGATCGGCAGACGGTCGATCCAGCCAATTGCCCACCGGTACAACAAGTGGTCACGACGATTGACCGCCAGGCTGACACCGTCTTCGAGGGATGGACAGGACACGTCACGGTAGGGTCGTTGCGGCAGGTCGATGCGCCTGCCAAGGCAGCCGGCGGCAGCAATTAGCCAGTAGGTTGGGGTGCAAACCCCAACATGGCCATGCCTCAGCCCCCCGATCCGACACCGCTTTGCCCGGCGACACGCGTAGCGCGAAAGTAGTTTTCTACCGCTCGAAACGGCAATGCTTCCGAAAGGTAATGGCCCTGCAAGCCATCGCATCTCATCTCCGTCAGAAGCATCGCCTGCGCATGGGTTTCCACGCCTTCGGCTGCGACTTCCATATCCAGTTGGTGGGCAAGCATCACGATGGTGCGGACGATCGCGGCATCCCTGGTTTCACCTGGCAGATGACGGACAAAGCTCTGGTCCATCTTCAGTTTGTCGATCGGGAACAGGCGCAGGTACGAAAGGCTGGAATATCCCGTGCCGAAATCATCCAGTGACAGGCGCGTGCCGAGGTTCTTGAGGCTGGTCAGCGTGTGCCGGGCGCGCGTCACGTCTTCCATGACGGAACTCTCGGTCATTTCGATTTCCAGCATCGCCGCCGGCACCGCGTGTCGTTGCAGCGCTTCGCTCACGCGCTCGGCGAGACCGGGGCGCTTGAGCTCCTGTACCGACACGTTGATGGCGACGGTGAAATTGCCATGTCCTTGATCGAGCCACGTGCGCATTTGCTGGCAGGCAGTATGGAGCACCCAGTCGCCGATCTCTGGCATCAGTCCAAGTGCTTCGGCGATCGGGATAAACCGCCCCGGCAGCAGGAACCCCAGCCGCGGGCTGTTCCAGCGCAACAACGCCTCGAATCCCGTTAATTCCAGATCGGCAGCGCGGTGTTGCGGTTGATAATAGAGTTCCAATTCACCGCGCTTTACGGCGTCGCGCAGATGAGATCCAAGCGTAACCCGGTCTTCCAGTTCGATCATCTGCGCGCGGGTAAGCTCTGCCACCTGGTCTCGCCCATCGCGCTTGGCCTGGATCATCGCCGCTTCGGCACGACGCAGCAGTTCCTCGGGAGTGCGCCCGTGATCAGGAAAACGGCTGATACCAACGCTGGCGGTAAGCAGCAGACGATAATTCTCGCCCTCAAGCGGCTCGGCAATGACCGTGCGTAGCTTTTCCGCCATGACACGAGCACCGGCTGGATCGAGGCCGATGATGGCTATGACGAATTGGTCCCCGGCAAAACGCGCGACTTGTCCCAGATGTTGCACCACGGATTGGAGACGAACGGCGAGGCACTTAAGTACGTCATCTGCGGCCAGATGGCCGACCGATTCGTTGACGACGCGAAAGCGGTCCAATCCAATGGCGAAGACGGAAACAGGTGGCGCCCCATCGTGCAGAATCTTGCCTAGCTCCTGTTCGAACAACGGATGATTCGGAAGCCCCGTGATGGCGTCGTGCGATGAGGCATAGGCAAGGTTCGCCTCCATCTGGCGGCGCTCGGTGATATCGCGCGCGACGGCGTAGACCAATCCATCGGGCGCCGCGAAGGACATCCACTCCAGTACGCATTTCTTGCCGTCCTTGCATCCACAACCACTGACAAATTCGTGAATACTGTGTCCTGCTTCGTTGAATAACGGCTCTCGGCTGTCGGCGTGAAATAACTCGCGATAGGTTCGGCTGGCAAGCTCCTCAGTGGAATACCCCGTAAGCCGCTGCAGGAACGGGTTGAACTGCACCAATCGCTCGGTAGCTGGATCGATGATGCAGAACAACTCCAGCGACATTTCGAAGAAGCTGTCGCGCACGCGAAGACGGTTGATGAGGCGCGCACTTTCGATCGCCACGCCGGCCACCGGTACCATCCGGTCGATGCTCTCGAGTTCTTCTTGCTGCGGTTCGCGCTTTTCGCGGTAATACACGGCGAAGGTGCCGAGCACCTGGCCGCCGCTGCCGAAGATGGGTGTGGACCAGCACGCCATGAGCCCATATGCCAGAGCCAGTCCTTTGAATTCTTCCCAATAGGGATGGGTGGCGATGTCTGCTACGACGACGCGTTCGCGGCGCCAGATTGCTGTTCCGCAGGAGCCTCGCTTGTCGCCAATGGCCAATCCATTCAAGGCGGCGTTATAGGCGGTGGGAAGACTTGGTCCAGCACCGTGAAGCACGTAGCTCCCGCTTTCATCCAGCAGCAAAATGGAGCACAGCGCGCCGGGATTGAGTTCTTCGTGCAAGCGTGCAATCCGTTCCAGACTGTCCATGAGCGGATGTTGTGCAGCCACGCCTACCAGAATGTCATGCTGTCCTATGGCAAGCCGTTGCGCACGCTTGCGGTCGGTAATGTCTTGGCAGGTACCGAGCATGAGAACCGGCTGCCCGTGGTCGTCCACATGAACCGCGCCACGACTGAGCAGGGTGCGCATGGCACCGTTCGGATGAACGATGCGCTCTTCGAATTCGTAGGGCTGATGGTCTGCAAGCGACTGCTTGATGATACCCATGACTCGCGCGCGATCGTCTTCACACACGCGTGCCAGATAACCTTCGAACGTCGCCTCGTGTTCGCCGGGGGATATTCCGTAGATGCGATAAAGCTCGTCGGACCACGTGACGCGATTGGTCGCAATGTCCCACTCCCAGCTGCCGAGATGCGCAATCTCCTGCGCGCGGGCAAAAACTTGCTGATCGTGCTGCTGTGTTTGGGTGGCCAGCTTTTGCTCGGTGACGTCTCGAAAATAAATCGTTGCGCCATCGCCAGCCGGATAAATGCGGTACTCAAGCCATCGTTGGCGAGACGGAGCCAGGATGCTCAACGATACCGCTACCTGGTTCTTCACGGCTCTTTCACATGCCTGGCGGATGGTCTGGCCGATGCCGTCTGGAAACTCGGTTCCCACACGCTTGCCGATGAGTTCCTCGGCATCGCGCCCCAGCAATGCACAGGCCTGGGTATTCAGATAGGTATAGCGCCACTGCTCGTCGACCGCCGCAAGCGCTTCGGAAATGCGTTCGAAGACCTGGACTGGGTCAAAACCCCAGGATGAGGTGCTCATAGCACGGTAGCCTTCCCCATAAAGGCTCGGGTTTGTAGGTTCAGATTACGCTGGCGACGACAACCGCCGCAATGCCTGGGGAAGGTAGCGCATCGATTGTCGTTTCCATCTATGGTTTCGCGTCACTACGGCGTTCACATAGATGACACATAGTTCTGGGGTAAAGCTAAGAAAGTCGCATGGCAAGATCAAAATGCCTGCGACATGCATGGACAACCTTGGTGTCCTGGGTGTCAGTCGCGCATAGTGTCCAACCTACAAAAAACCCCGCATTGAGCGGGGTTTTTGCAAAGGATGACAGGGTGGCTTACGCCTCTGCCTCTTCCTTGTACGCATCCACCGGAATGCACGCGCACATCACGTTCTTGTCGCCGTAGACGTTGTCCACACGCGCCACCGGCGACCAGTACTTCTGCAACTTCAGGCTCGGCAGCGGGAAGGCGGCCAGCTCGCGCGGGTAGGCATGCGTCCACTCCGTGCCGGTGACCATGGTGGCGGTGTGCGGCGCGTTCTTCAGCGGATTGTCCTCGCGATCCAGGCGGCCGTCTTCGATCGCGCGGATTTCGTCGCGGATCTGGATCATCGCGTCGATAAAGCGATCCAGCTCATACATTGATTCGCTTTCGGTCGGTTCCACCATCAGCGTGCCGGCCACGGGGAAGCTCAGCGTCGGCGCGTGGAAGCCGAAATCGATCAGGCGCTTGGCCACGTCTTCGGCACTGATGCCGGTGCTGTCCTTGAGCGGGCGCAAGTCGAGAATGCACTCGTGCGCCACCAGGCCGTTGCGGCCGGTGTACAGCGTTTCGTAATGCGACGCCAAACGCTTGGCGATGTAATTGGCATTGAGCAGCGCAACCTGCGTGGCTTTGCGCAGGCCCTGCTGGCCCATCAGCGTGACGTACATCCAGGAGATCGGGAGGATGCTGGCGCTGCCGAAGCTCGCTGCGCTCACCATGCCGACTTTGCCTTCACCGCCCAGCGTGCGCGGCAGGAAGGGCGCGAGGTGCGACTTCACCGCACACGGGCCGACGCCCGGGCCGCCACCGCCATGCGGAATGCAGAAGGTCTTGTGCAGGTTGAGGTGCGAGACGTCCGAGCCCCACTTGCCCGGCTTGGCCAGGCCGACCAGCGCATTCATGTTGGCGCCGTCGGTGTACACCTGGCCGCCGTGCTGGTGCACGATCTCGCAAATGCGCACCACGTCTTCCTCGAACACGCCGTGCGTGGAGGGGTAGGTGATCATCAGTGCGGCGAGGCGATCGGAATATTTCTCGGCCTTGGCGCGGATGTCTTCGACGTCAACGTTGCCGTTGCTGTCGCACTTGGTGACCACCACCGTCATGCCGCACATCTGGGCGGAAGCCGGATTGGTACCGTGTGCGGATTCCGGAATCAGGCAGATGTCGCGCTGATCTTCGCCCCGCGAGCGGTGGTAGGTGCGAATGGCGAGCAGGCCGGCGTATTCACCTTGCGCACCGGAGTTCGGCTGCAGGCTCACCGAGTCGTAGCCGGTGCATTCCACCAGCATCGCTTCCAGCTCATCGATCAGCTGTTTGTAGCCCTGCGTCTGGTCGCCGGGTGCGAGCGGGTGGATGCTGGAGAATTCCGGCCACGTCACCGGAATCATCTCTGCGGTGGCGTTGAGCTTCATCGTGCAGCTGCCCAGCGGGATCATCGTGCGATCCAGTGCAAGGTCCTTGTCGGATAGCGAACGCATGTAGCGCAACAGCTCGTGTTCGCTGTGATGCGTGTTGAATACCGGATGTTGCAGGAAGGCTTCCTTGCGCAGCAGTGCGGCGGGCAGTTCGTCCGGCGTGGTGGTGTTTGCTTCGTCGATATCGACGATCTCGGCGCTGAACAGTGCGGCCAGCGCCATCACGTCGGCGCGCGTGGTGGTTTCATCCAGGCTGATGCCCACGCTCTGGCCGTGGATCTGGCGCAGATTCAGCCCGGCGCTGGCGGCCTTGGCGTGGATCGCATCCGCATCGACGTTGGTGATGTGCAGCGTATCGAAGAAGTCGCTGCTTACCGTCAGGCCGGCGCGGCGCAGTGCAGCGGCAAGAATGGCGGCAAAGCGGTGCGTGCGGTATGCAATGCGCTTCAAGCCATCCGGGCCGTGGTACACCGCGTACATGCTGGCCATCACTGCCAGCAGCACCTGTGCGGTGCAGATGTTGGAGGTGGCCTTTTCACGGCGGATATGCTGTTCGCGCGTCTGCAGCGTGAGGCGGTAAGCCGGCTTGCCTTCCGCATCCACCGATACGCCGATCAAGCGTCCCGGCATGGAACGCTTGTAGGCATCGCGGCAAGCAAGGTACGCCGCGTGCGGGCCACCGAAGCCGAACGGCACGCCGAAGCGCTGGCTGTTGCCGATCACGATATCGGCGCCCCACGAACCGGGCGAGGCGATCAGCGTCAATGCAAGCAAATCCGTGGCGACTGCCACGATGCCGCCGCGTGCATGGACTGCATCGGCCACGGCGCGATAGTCGCGGATCTGGCCATACGTATTCGGGTACTGCAGCAGCACGCCGAAGCTATCCACACTGGATGCTTCCGCCGGTTCGCCCAGATGCAGCTCGATGCCGATGCCGTCAGCGCGCGTATGCAGCACTTCCAGCGTTTGCGGATGTACGTCGTTGGCAACGAAGAACACGTTGCTCTTGGACTTCGCCGAACGCTTGGCCAGCGTCATCGCTTCGCCTGCCGCGGTGGCTTCGTCCAGCAGCGAGGCGTTGGAGATGTCCATGCCGGTGAGGTCGGCCACCATGGTCTGGAAGTTGATCAGCGCTTCCATGCGGCCCTGCGAGATCTCCGCCTGATACGGCGTGTATGCCGTGTACCACGCGGGGTTCTCAAGAATGTTGCGCAGGATGACGTTCGGCGTAAGCGTGCCGTAGTAACCCTGGCCGATGAAGTTCTTGAACACCTTGTTCTTGCGCGCGATGGTGCGGATCTTCGCCAGCGCTTCTTCTTCCGTGATGCTTGCCGGCAACGCCAGCGGCGCCTTGGATTTGATCTGGCCGGGCACGATCGCGTCGGTCATCGCTTCGAGCGAGTCGTAGCCGATCGCGTGCAGCATCTGCGCGATTTCGGCATCGTTGGGGCCGATGTGGCGCTCGATGAAAGCGTCGTGGTGCTCGAGATCGCGCAGCGAGGGGGAAGCCAAGGGAGATGAAGGTGCTTGAGTCATGGGCAAGGGCGTCCGAAGAAAACGTGCAGGCCGCACGCGGGGCGCCCCTCTGTCCTTTTGCCTGAGAGTTTGGAAGCGCCGGGTTCGATAAACCCTGTCTTCGTGCCCCTTCGGCGCCGGATTCAACCGGTCTCTCCAGAGTCTTGGGTAGATGGCGGTATGGGGCCTGAGCGATTACGGGCGTTGCGCCTTCGGCAGCGGGTATTTGCCCGCTTCTCCCACCATGTACGTCAAGGCGGTGATTATATACCTCGCACCACCACTCATAGCGGCGAGATCAGAAAATATGAACAAGCCACCTTTCCGCCTCGAGCAACTCGACCACATCGTCCTGCGCGCCTACGACATGCCAACCATGCAGGCGTTCTATTGCGACGTGCTTGGCTGCACCGTTGAGCGCCGCCAGGACGAGCTCGGCCTGGTGCAGCTACGCGCCGGCCATTCGCTGATCGACCTGGTCAGCATCGACGGCAAGCTCGGCCGCTACGGTGGCAAGGGGCCAGGAACGGAAGGGCACAACATGGATCACCTGTGCCTTAGCGTGGCCGGTTACGACGAAACCGCCATCGTGGCGCACTTGAAGGAGCATGGTGTGCGGGTAGGTGAAATTGGCAGCCGTTATGGCGCCAAGGGCGAAGGCCCTTCCATTTATCTCTTTGATCCACAAGGCAACATGGTGGAGCTGAAAGGGCCGCCGATCAGCTAGCCGATTAATGTACTTGGCCGATACATACGTATGCTTTAAAAAAGCATGGGCCATAGGTCATGCATTTAACGTTTGTGATCTGGTTCTCGCTATAATGCGCGCTTCCCAGGGCGCGTGTGCCTGCTTGCCGTCCCCACGGTGCAGCGCATAAGCGAGTGCAATCCAGCGAAGCAATTCCCCCTCTGGCATTCGCGACGGATTTCACGATGGCTTTCGATGCATACGGATCTCGCCATGAACGCGTCGGCGTTCGTGCCGAATGATTCGGTTCCAGCAAATCGAGCTGTTCCTGGCGCAAGGAGTTTGAGGCATCGGCCGGCTTTCCCCACCGGCTGATCCGTTCACCGCGAAGGTATTCGCAAGGCTGTCTACAGCGTGTAGGAGCGTTTGCTCCTGCGCGCGTGGCCGCGTTTGGCCATGCGTGGGCAAGGCAACGGGATTCTTCAATGCGCCGGGTAGCGGCTTGGGTGGCCGTGCGCCCGCAGTTCGAGGATGTCGGTGTGTGTGAATCGGATAGTTCGACTCGTTCATTAAATGGCGGCACGGTGAATATCGCTCACGTTTCCGATCGCGAAGTGGGTCGTTTGCTCAGCGACTTGCCGTCGGCGCATGGTGCCCACACCATGCAGGATGGCCGTGCGTGGAAGCGCCGCTTGTACGATCCCGCCAAGCGGGCGCGACGCGCTTTGCGTGTGGTGCGGCATATTCGTTTCGTGTACTTCGCCCACGTCGATGACGACAGTCTGTATGGCGATTACCACCATGAACTGGTCACGGCCGAAGTGCTGATGGATCGCGTGCTGGCGGCACGCGCGTCCGGCATGAAGGCGGTGCATCCGCAGGTTCACGGCGAGGTGGAAGAGCGGCTGTTCAATCGTCCGCCGCGCGGCAGCTTTATGCAGGTCACGCCTGAATATATCCGCTGGTACGGGCGTGATGGCGTGCGTCGTGCGGAACCGATGGTGCGCGAAGAGCTGGCCATCGAACTGATGGGCGAATATGCCTACGGCTATAACGATGCACTGGATATCGCCACCAACAACTCCGGTGCGCTCACGCGCGTGGATCAGGCGTGGCTGCTGGCCCGCGCAAAAACGCCGATCTATTGCCGGCCCTTGCATGCCACTGAATTTCATCGGCTGGCGTGCGCTATCGAAGGTGCTTACCACGTGCCGTCGAATGACGCGAGCATCGTGAAAGCCAATACCGAGATTGCGCGGCGCGCCGCGGCAGTGCTTGGCACCGTGATGGACGAATTCGTGGAAGCACCGTTCCAGACGCCGGCGCTGGCGGACGTGTTTGCGGAATTTCACCGGGCGCATCTGTTGCGCGTAGCGCATGCGCGCCTGGCTGGTTTGCAGCCGATGCCGGTGACCGGCGTGCTGGGTTGGTTTTCCGCGAAGCGCGCGCGGATTTATGCGGAAGTGCAGGCGCGGTTGGCGGCGCGATAGACCGTAGGTTGGGGTGCAAACCCCAACATTGCCATGCCTGTACGGATCGCGATGTTGGGGTTCGCACCCCAACCTACAGCGTGATCACCTTTTGTCCGGCCGCTTTCAACTTGTCGTTGAGTGCGGCCAATTCCTGCTGCTTCAGCTTTTGCCATTCACCAAGCGTCGCATCCAGCGTCTTCGATAGCGTTGCATAAGACGTCTGCGAATCCGAACTCGGATCGGCGTCAGCTCCATCCACGGCAGCGAGCAGCTTTTCCAGATTCATCGACAAACTGCGCAGGCTGTCGGTGCGACGAGGATCCGATCCCATGGAATTGCGCGGATCGGCATGCAATGGCACGCCGGACACATCGGAGGCATGCGCCATCAACGCCGCAATCTGATCATGCAAGGCGCCGCTGGCGTGCGACTGCCGATCATCCAGCGCTTGCAGCAACTGTTTCGCTTCCGCGCTAGCCTTGGCCGCTTGCCCGGCTGACGTCTCCACCCTGGTAGCCAGTTCAAACTCGCGCTGCATCGCCGCCACCGAAACGGTCACGCGCGGATCTGGCTTGATGGTCAGCGGTTGCCGGTGGCTGTGCCCGTCGACGGTCAGCTCCACCGTGTAATGGCCGGGTACTGCCCATATGCCATCCTTCTGATGGCGGCGTCCTTCTTCGCCCTTGCCGGCATAGCGCAGATTCCACACGAAGCGATGCATGCCTGGCGTAGTAAGCAGCGGCGTCGGAATCGGCACCCATTCCGGCGCGAATTCCAGTTTCGCCGGGTCGAGCATCGGCGGCTTGTCGTCGCTGCTGAAGCTGCGCACCTTGTTGTTCTGCGCATCCAGGATCGTCAGCGTGACCGGGCCTTTGACGTGCTGCGGCAAGGCATAGTCGATCATCGCGCCATCCGGTGGATTGGCCGCCAGAGGTTCGTCCTTCGGCATCGGTGTGCCGGTGAACTCGGGATGGCGCACACGGTAGGCATCCTGCGGTTTGAACAGCGTTACCGCTTGCGCGCTCGTGTCTTCTGCCTGGCGCAGCGCCGTCACGTTATCCATGATCCAGAAGCCACGGCCGTGCGTGGCGATGACCAGGTCATCCTGATGCACATCGATATCGCGCACCGAGGTCGACGGCAGGTTCTGCTGCAGCGGCTGCCAATGCGCGCCGTCGTCGAACGACACGAACATGCCTTTTTCAGTGCCGGCGTAGAGCAGGCCTTTGCGCACCGGATCTTCGCGCACCACATTGACGAAGCAGTTGGACGGAATGCCGTTGTCGATGCGCTGCCAGCTCTTGCCGCCATCGGTGGTGCGGTAGATGTAGGGTGCGTCGTCATCGAGACGATGACGGTCGATGGCGAGATACGCCACGTCAGGACTGAAATGCGAGGGCTCGATGCCACCCACTTTCGACCATGGCGTCAGTGCACTGGGCGTGACATTGCTCCAATGCGCGCCTTCATCGTCGGTACGCCAAACCAGCCCATCATCCGTACCGATCCATAGAGCCTTCGCATCGAGCGGGGAGGGCGCAATGGTGTAGATCACGCCGCGTTGCTTGTCGACATGGTTGTCGTCGGCGGCAGTCGGCGCATCGAGGTTGGGCGGCACGCCTGCGTCCTGGCGCGTGAGGTCAGGGCTGATCGGCGCCCAATGCTCGCCGCCGTCCGCCGTGCGGAACAGGCGTTGGTTGGCGAAATACAGCACCTTGTGATCGCGCTTGGAGAACTGCAGCGGCAGCGTCCAGGCCACACGGTAATGTGCAGCGGGATAGGCCAGCGTGGGATCGACGCTGCGTACCTGCTCGGTGCGCATGTCGAGCTTGTCGACACGTCCGCCATAGACGATGTCGTGATCGTCCGGATCGGGCGCGATCATGTCGCTTTCGCCACCCGGCGTGAGTTCGTGGAACTGCTGCATGGTGATGCCGTCATGGCTGCCACTGCGGCTGGGCAGCGACACCGCGCCGGAATCCTGCTGTGCGCCATACACCCAATACGGGAAACGGTTGTCGGTGCTGACGTGATAGATCTGCGCCGTCGGCTGGTTGTACCAACTGCTCCACGTCGCGCCGCCGTTGAGCGTGATCAGCGTGCCCTGGTCAATGCCGAGAATCTGCCGGCTCGAATCGGTCGGGTCGATCCACATCTCGTGGAAATCGTCGCCGGTCGGGTCGCCTTTCAGCGCGATGAATTGCTTGCCGCCATTGTCCGAGCGCAAGACGATGGTGTTCATCACATAGATGCGATCGGCGTTCTTTGGATCCACCGTCAGGCGGTCGAAATACCAGCCACGCTGCCAGATGCGCTGATCGTCAGTGACATGTTTCCAATGAGCGCCCTCATCGTCGGAGCGGTAGAGGCCGCCTTCGCCATTGGGTGCATCGATCAATGCATAGACGCGCTTGGGATCGCTGAGTGCAGTCGCCACGCCGATGCGACCAGGATGCGCCGCAAAGCCGTTGCCTTGGACCGGGGTCCAATGCGAGCCGCCATCGTGGGACACATACAAGCCGCTGCCTGGCCCGTTCGAAGGCGGATACACGCTCCACGGCGGACGGCGCGTCTGCCAGAGCGAGGCGTAGATCGTGTTCGGATCATCCGGCTTGAACGCCATGTCGATTGCACCGGTGTCGTTGTCCTTGAACAACACTTTCTCCCAGTGCTGGCCGCCGTCGGTGGAGCGAAACACGCCGCGTTCCGCATTCGGACCATAGGCATGGCCCAGGGCGGCAACGTACAGACGGTTGGGATCATGCGGATCGACCAGGATGCGCGCGATCTGCCGGCTATCGTCCAGGCCGATGTGGCTCCAATGCTTGCCGCCGTCGGTGGATTTATACATGCCATTGCCATGCGCAATATCCGAGCGCATGTCTGCTTCGCCGGTGCCGACATACACGGTATCCGGTTGCGATGGTGCCACCGCGATGGCGCCAATCGAACCAACGTGCTCCGCGTCGAAGATCGGCTGCCAGGTGCGGCCGGCATCGTTGGTCTTCCACACGCCACCGTCGACGGCGCCGAAATAGAAATGCCGGTCATCGCCGGGAATGCCGGTGACGGCCAGCACGCGGCCGCCGCGGAAAGGGCCGATCAATCGCCAGTGCAGATCCTGGAACAAGGACGGATCGACGGTGGCGTGAGCGGCAAGGGCTGTGGTGATGCCGAAGGCGAGTAGAGCAAGACGGCGCAGTTGCACGGGGCGGTATCTCTTGCAGGGAGAGGTTTACTCCCTCTCTCTTCCGGGGAAAGGATGGGGTGAGGGGACACACTCGCCTCAAGCGTGCTCATGTCGCGTGACCCTCTGTGTCGTCATTCCAGCATAGGTGGGAATCCACTTGGACGTTGTGCCAAAGCAACAATGGATTCCCGCTTGCGCGGGAATGACGTCCGTGTGGTTGCGCAACATGCTTGCGAGGTTGCCCCTTACCCTGACCCTCTCGCCGGAGAGGCAAGGAAGCTGTCGCCACACTGTAGCGCTGTCGTCGCTGATCCCAAAGGGTAAACCGATGGCATATAGCCAAGTGCAGTCACATGCGCGATAAAGCACGGCTGTCTTGCCATTGCCAGGAACCCGCATGCTGCCGTTGTGCCACGCTGCGCTGCCATTCGCCTTGTTGCTTGCGCTGGCCTCCGTCTCAACCTTCGCGCAGGACAGCGATCAAGCCACTGGCATCCACAAGACCACCAAGCTGCCTGCGGTGAACGTCAACGCCAATGACTGGCGCAAATACCAGAAGGCGAAGCTGCAATACCAGATGCCGGAAGTGGACGGCCCCAAGATCACCGTCACCAGGAAAACCACGGTGACGCATCTGGAAAACCAGCCCACGGTGGTCAGCAACAACCTCAACCAGGCGCTTGCGCGCACGCCCGGTGTGCTGGTTTCCGAACAACCCACGCCTACGCAGTTCAATTTCAGCTATCGCGGCATCGGCAATCCCCAGGAATCGGAGTTCGTGCTGGTGATGCAGGACGGCATTCCAATGGAAGGCGATTGGATCGGCTTTCCTACGCTGTATGCGTTTCCGATGACGCAGAGCTTGTCTGAAGTGCAGCTCATCCGTGGCGGTTCCAGCCTGCTCTATGGGCCCGAGCCGGCGCCGGTGATCAACCTGGTATCCAAGCGCCCGGCGCCGAATACGCCGCTCACCATGAGTACTGAAAACGTGGTCGGCGAACACGGATTGTTGTCCAGCTACAACGTGATCGAACGCAACCAGGGCGCGTGGGCATTTCGTGCCGATGCGGGTTATGTGCATAGCGATGGCACGCGCGCCAACGATGGCTCGCAGAATCGGCAGGCCGACTTCTACCTGGCCTACAAACCGGACGACCACCAGCAGTGGTGGCTGGATTTTCATGCGATCAGTGCTGCATCCGGCGATCCAGGGCGGCTGAGTTATACGCAATGGCAGCAGGACCCGCGCACTGTCACCACGCCGTACAACCGCGACTGGGTGAACCGCGATCAGCTGGTGCTGGGCCACACGCATGATTTCGGCAATCAATGGTCGCTGGATGCCAAGCTGTGGTTCACCTATCAGGACCTGGTCAGCCGCGCGGCGAAAGCGGCGTTGCCGGGCCAACTGCCGCCGAGCAACACCACGCTGCAGGATGAGGCCTTCCGCACCTACGGCGCCGACGTGCGCCTGCGCAAGAACTGGGGGCATGGCAATGCCTTCACCATTGGCACGGTGATGTACTACGGCAGCGATCCGTTCCGGCAATGGAGCAGTCCGGACCTGATGGTGGCGCGCGATGACCACAGCGGCACGCAGATCCTCAACCAGCGCCGTAATTCGCAATACAACTCGGTGTTTGCCGAGAACGTGTTCCGCCTGCCGCATCGCATTCATATCGTGCCGTCGGTACGCCTGGAGCGCGAACGCATTTCGGTGGACGAAACGGTGCATCCGCCGTTCCTGTCACGCCCGCTGATCAAAGAAACCGACACGCGCCATCTGCCGTTGTTCGGCCTGGGCCTGGGCAACGATTTTGGTCACGGCAACGAAACGTATTTCAATGTTTCACAAGGCTGGCGTCCGCTGCGCTTCTTCGATGTCGCACCACCTTTCAGCAATCTGCTGGAAGGGCATGCCGCGCAATTGTCCAAATCGGTGTCGTGGGAAGCTGGTGTGCACGGTGCGCCGGTCACCGGCTTGTATTACGACGTGAGCGTGTTCTGGATCAATTTCCGCAATCGCCTCGAAACGCAGTACATCAACGCCATCGACACCGTCTACGTCAATACGGGTGATACGCGCAGCCGCGGATTGGAAGCGCAACTCGATTACGATTTCTTCGCGCCCACGGAGCTGGCCACCGAAGGCCAGCACCTGGAAACCTTCGTCAATGCCAGCCTTCTCAACGCCAGGTTCGTCGCCAGCGCCATTCCTGGACAGGTGGGCAAAACACCGGCATTTTCACCGGACTATCTGATCAAGACCGGCGTTACCTGGCGCAACGAACGCGTCAAGCTCAGCCTTACCGCGGTCTCGTCAGCGGCACAGTACTGGCAGGATTCCGATCAATCGTACGGCAGCGGCCTGACCTATATGCCGGCGCGCATGCCGGCGTATACCGTGGTGGATGTCGCTTCGGATTGGCAGTTGAACCATTCGCTGCGCTTGTTGGCGGGGATCAGCAATCTCGGCGATCGGCATTACTTTGATCGCGTTTGGCAGAATGGATTGGAGCCGGCGTTTGGCAGAACTTGGTATACGGGGTTTGCGCTGACGTATTAACGTAGGTTGGGGTGCAAACCCGAACATCGGGATGCATGGGAGATGCAGGGGTTTACACCCCAACCTACGGAGTAAAAAAACAACGATGGCTCTCTCCTGGAGTGAAGAGGGCTTATTTCCATCTTGAAGCGGGAGTTCACGATGTCGACACGCTCTCTCCTCCGTCCCCTTTCCGCGCTTGCTTGTGCATGTGTGCTCGCCAGCGCCGCCGCGTTGCATGCGGATACGACGCCAACCCCCAACCACGCCAGCGATGCCCTTCAGTGGCGCCTTGTCGGCCCCTTCCGTGGTGGTTGGGCCACCATGGCTGCGGGTGATCCTTCCAAACCCGATACTTTCTACATCGGCACCGCTGGCGGCGGCGTGTGGAAAACGAGCGACGCCGGCCGCACCTGGCAGCCGAGCTTCGGCAACGTGCGCACTGCACCCATCGGCGCCATCGCCGTTGCGCCTTCCAACCCAAACGTGATCTACGCCGGCTCCGGACAGGTTGCAGCGCGCTACGACGTCGCGGCTGGCAACGGCATGTATCGTTCCGATGACGGTGGCAAAACGTGGCAGCACATCGGTCTTATCGAGAGCAAGCACATCGGCCGCATCCTGGTCGACCCGCATGATGCAAACAGCTTGCTGGTCGGCGTGCTTGGCCACTACTTCGGCCCGAACAAGGAGCGCGGCGTCTACCGCTCCACCGATGGCGGCAAGACGTGGCAGCAAACCCTTTTCGTCGACGCTGACACCGGCGTTGTCGATCTTGCAGCCGATCCATCCAACCCGAACGTCGTCTATGCCGCGACATGGCAAGTGCGCAATTACCCATGGCTGTCGTACTTCCAGCCGAATGCGGGGCCGGGCAGTGGCCTGTACAAATCCACCGATGGCGGTGTGACTTGGAAGCGCATCAGCGGTGGCGGTTGGCCGAGCGGCACGTTGGCGCGCATCGGCATTGCTACGGCAAGCGGCAATCGCGTGTACGCGGTGGTGAACTCTGCCGATCCGCACAAAGACAGCGGCCTGTATCGTTCTGATGACGGCGGCGCTACGTGGCAAGTAGAAAGCCACGAATCCTGGCTGCCGAACGATTACTTCAGCCGCATCACCGTCGATCCGAAGGATCCAGATCGCATCTATTCGGCAGGACAATCCATCCGTCGTTCCGACGACGGCGGCAAGCATTGGACTGTCTTCAAAGGAGCACCGGGCGGCGACGATTACCATTTCCTGTGGCTCGATCCGCGCGACTCGCAGCGCATGATTGCCGCGAGCGACCAAGGTGCCGTCGTCACCGTTAATGGAGGCAAGAGTTGGAGCAGCTGGTACAACCAACCCACCGGCCAGTTCTATCACCTTGCCACGGACAACCAGTTCCCTTACTGGATTTATTCCGGCCAGCAGGATTCCGGCACGGTCGGCATCGCCAGCCGCAGCGACTACGGCTCCATTTCCTATCGCGACTGGCGTCCCGTCGGCGGTGACGAGCGCGATTACGACGTGCCGTATCCAGACGATCCCAACATCGTGTTCGGTTCTGGCCTCGGCGGACGCGTATCGCGTTGGGATCGGCGCACCGGTGTCGTGCAGAACGTCACCGCGTGGCCGGTCAGCAGCTATGGCTTGCGCCCCACTAATTTCAAATATCACTACACGTGGATCACGCCGATCGCTTTTTCCGCCAAGGCGCCGTACGCGCTTTATCTCGGCGCCCAGGTATTGTTCCGCAGCACCGACCAAGGTCAGCATTGGGAGGTGATCAGCCCTGATCTCAGTGCGAAGAAAGAAGGCGCTACCGAAGGTTGCCAAGGCAACCCCAATGCGCAACAAGCACGCGATTGTGGCTATGGCGTGATCTATAGCATCGCACCGTCACCCTTCAGCAACGACGAAATCTGGATCGGCACCGACGATGGCTCCATCCAGTTCACCCGTGACGGCGGCAAGAATTGGCAGAACGTCACGCCAAAAGACTTGCCGCACTGGGGCATCGTCAGCTCGCTCGATCTTTCCGCGGTTCAGCAGGGCACTGCCTACGCTGCTGTCGACAATCACCGCCAGGACGATTTCCGTCCGCATGTGTGGCGCACGCATGACTACGGCAAAACCTGGACGGATATTTCCGCCGGCTTGCCGGAAGATGACTTTGTCAGTGTCGTGCGCGCCGATACCCAGCGCGAAGGCCTGCTCTTCGCCGGTACCGATCGCGGCGTGTATGTGTCATACGACGACGGTGCACACTGGCAATCCCTGCAACGCAATCTACCCACCGCATGGGTGCGCGATTTGACCATTCACGGCAACGACTTGGTTGCCGGCACACAGGGCAGGGCGATCTGGATCCTCGACGACATCACGCCGTTGCGTCAGGCCAGTGCCGATAACGCGCGCAAGACTACGCTCTACACACCCGCGGATGCGGTACGCGTGCGCGCGAACGAAAACAAAGACACGCCGCTACCGCCCGATGAGCCGCTTGGCCAGAATCCACCTGCCGGCGCCATCATCGATTACCAGTTGGCCGGCGCCGCGAAAGGCCCTGTAACGCTGGATATTCTCGATAGCGACGGCAAAACCGTGCGCCACTTCTCCAGCGCCGACAAGCCGGAAAACCTGCCTGCTGAGCGTTACTTCCAGAAAGGCTGGCTCGGCGCGCCGGAAACACTCGGCACCAGTGCCGGCATGCATCGCTTCGTCTGGAACTTGCGCTACCCGCGCCCGGAAGCCTTGCTCTACGGCTATAGCATCGCCGCCACCTGGGATTCCGACACGCCGCTCACGCCCGAAGGCCCGATGGCGCTGCCGGGTCAATACCAGGTGGTGCTCACCGTCAACGGCAAATCCTATCGCGCGCCGTTGAACGTCGTGCCTGATCCGCGCGTCGCAATCGACCAGAACGCACTTGCCGAAGGCCTGGCTTTCTCGAAGGACATCGGCACAGCGCTGCAACAAGTCTGGCAAACCCACGGTGAAGTGGATGGCGTGCGTGATCAGCTCGACGACGCAGAGAAAAAACTCGGCAGCAACAAAGCCATGCAAGAGGAGATCGACGCCTTCCGCAAGAAGACCGATCCGCTCGTTTCCGGTGACAGCGAAAACTCCACCAACCTCGAAGGCATGAACGACGCGCTCACTGTCATTGCATCCGATGTCGAAGGTGCGGATCGCGCGCCGACCGATGGACAGCGGCAGGCGTTTGCGGAGTACAAGGCGAATCTGGACAAGGCCGTTGCGCAGTGGCAGTCGATGCGTGGTGCTGATCTCGCCACACTCAATTCGCATCTGCACGCTGCAGGCATCAAGGCGATCACTGTGCCGGCGGCGAATCAGATCCACGCAGAAGGTCCGGCTGATTCGGACGATGTTCCTTAATCTTGCGACATGCCAGCTCCCTCTCCCCTTCGGGGAGAGGGGTGGGGTGAGGGGCGAATCTTGCGGGAAATCCACCTATCCCTCACCGTCATTCCGGCGAAGGCCGGAATCTATGGCAAGCACGAAGATGGATTCCGGCCTTCGCCGGAATGACGGTACGCTAAAGATCAAACATCTACGCGCCGGCTGGCATGGAACCCCAACTTTCTTTCGGCATCCCTGATGCTGGGATTGCATTCCAGTCTACGTGCTGCAATTTTTTGATGCACATCCGCACGGCAGATGTTTGTCGCATCAGCGATGATCATCTCGTCTGCCTAAAACTGCACACGAGTGATCCGTAGGGCATGCTGCGAAGCAGCAACCCTCTCATAGCTTTCATGTTTGTAACCATTCTTCTCATGTATTTGAGCTAGAGTCAGAAGGTCGTTGACGCGACAGGTTGTCTCGAGCGAATCATGAGGAGACGAGCATGACAGTAGTGCCTGAATCTGTATCGGCGTCGGGGGGAACGACGTCAGGTTTGTTGGCAAGGGAACGCACCATCGCGGGGCCGCGTTTCAATCGCTGGTTCGTGCCGCCGGCAGCGTTGGCCATCCATTTGTGCATTGGCATGGCATACGGTTTTTCGGTGTTCTGGCTGCCGATGAGCAAGCTGGTGCCGGGAGCGGCGAGTTGCGAGAGTCTTGGTTTTTTTGCGCAGCTGTTTGCGGGTTCGTGCAATTGGACGGTGCCTGCCGTCACGCATATTTTTGAAACCTTTATCGCCATGCTCGGCATTTCCGCCGCGATCTGGGGTGGATGGCTGGAGCATGCCGGGCCGCGCAAGGCCGGTTTTATTGCCGCGTTGTGCTGGGGCGGTGGGTTGGTGATCGGCGGTATCGGTGTGTCGATGCACCAGCTGTGGGTGGTGTTTCTTGGTTGCGGTGTGCTCGGCGGTATTGGTCTTGGCCTGGGCTATATCACGCCGGTGTCCACCTTGATCAAATGGTTTCCGGATCGTCGTGGCCTGGCGACCGGTTTTGCCATCATGGGTTTTGGTGGCGGCGCGATGATCGGTGCGCCGATTGCCGTGGCACTGATGGCGCGCTTCGCGCATGGCGAAATTGCGGGCGTAGCCAGTACGTTGATCGTGATGGGCGTGATCTACGTGATTGCCATGACCGCCGGAGCGTTCGGTTTCCGGGTGCCGCCAGTCGGTTGGAAGCCACTTGGGTGGAGCGGAGAGGCGGTTAAGAGCAGCCTCATCACGACCAAGCACGTGCATTTGAACCGCGCATGGAAAACGCCGCAGTTCTGGATGATCTGGATCGTGCTGTGCATGAACGTGACAGCGGGCATCGGTGTGCTTGCCATGGCCAGCCCGATGTTCCAGGAGGTGTTCGGCGGGCGCTTGCTCGGCATTGATGCAAACACGCCGCTTACGGTGGCGCAGAAGGCGTCGATCGTGGCAGCGGCGGCAGGGCTGGTGGGGCTGCTCAGCCTGTTCAACAGTCTAGGCCGTATTTTCTGGGCGTCAGTGTCTGATTTCCTGGGTCGCAAGAACACCTACGTGGCGTTCTTCGTGCTCGGCATCGTGCTCTATTGCGCGCTGCCGACGTTGGGGCACATGGGCATGGCCGGCGTGTTCGTGATCGCCGTCTGCATCATCATTTCCATGTACGGTGGTGGCTTCTCCACGGTGCCGGCTTACCTGGCCGACATTTTCGGTACCCAAATGGTGGGCGCCATTCATGGTCGCTTGCTGACAGCCTGGTCCGTAGCGGGTGTTGTCGGTCCATTTCTGATTGCCGCTGTGCGGCAGGCTCAGTTGGATGCCGGTGTCGCCAAGAACCTGGTGTACGACCGTACGCTGTATATCCTGGCCAGCCTGCTGCTGATTGGCCTTATCGCCAATTTAATGGTCAGGCCGGTCAAGGAAGCGCACCATATGACCGACGAGGAACTCGCGCACGAGCGGTCGCTGCAGCACGAGGCGCCTCATGTCGTGGCCAATGCCGATCAGGCGGCGCGCGGCAGCTTCGGCATCGTGGGCGTGGTCGCCTGGGCCCTGGTCGGCATTCCGTTCCTGATTGGCGTTTGGATTGCGCTGAGCAAGGCTGCCGCGTTGTTTTGAGGATCGACCTGTTATGAAAACCGCAAAAAGCGTCGCATCGTTGCCACCGATCGATGAAAGGATCCGCGGTGCCGTACTCGACGTGACCGCCAGGCTGAAGGATCAGCCTGGCGCCTTGCTTCCCATCCTGCATGGCGTGCAGGACTCCCTGGGTTACGTACCCGATGAAGCCATCCCGCTGATCGCGCGCGAGTTGAACCTGTCGCGCGCCGACGTGCATGGTGTGGTGACCTTCTATCACTACTTCCGCACGCATCCGGCCGGCCAGCGCACCATCTATCTGTGCCGCGCGGAATCCTGTCAATCGATGGGCGCCACGAAGCTGGAGCAGCACGTGAAGCAGCGGCTCGGCGTGGATTTTCATCAAACCACGGCGGACGGCACGTTCACGCTGGAACCGGTCTACTGCCTGGGTAACTGCGCGTGCTCACCGGCCATGATGGTGGATGACGAGTTGAAAGGCCGCATGACGCCGGAAGGCTTCGATGCGTGGCTGCTGTCGGAGGCCAAATGAGCACGATCGTCTACGTGCCGCACGATGCCAGCGCTTTGTCGCTAGGCGCGGATGCCGTCGCCAAGGCGATCCAAGCCGAAGCGGCGTCGCGCAATATCGATGTGCGCATGGTGCGCAATGGTTCTCGCGGCCTGTATTGGCTGGAGCCGATGGTGGAAGTGGAAACGCCCGCGGGGCGTGTCGCTTATGGCCCCGTACAACCGACCGATGTACTGGGTCTGTTCGATGCCGATTTTCTGCATGGCGGCGACGATGTTTTGAAGCTGGGACTCACCGAGGACATCCCGTGGTTGAAGAGCCAGCAGCGCCTTACCTTTGCGCGTGTCGGCATCGTCGATCCACGCAACCTGGATGATTATCTGGCGCACGATGGTTATCGCGGACTCGCTGCCGCATTGACGATGGAACCGGCGGCGATCATGCAAGCAGTTACCGATTCGGGCTTGCGTGGCCGTGGCGGCGCGGCGTTTCCGGCCGGCATCAAATGGAAAACCTGCCTGGATGTCAGTGCCGATCAGAAATACATCGTCTGCAATGCGGACGAAGGTGATTCCGGCACCTTTTCCGATCGCATGATCATGGAAGGCGATCCCTTCGTGCTGATCGAAGGGATGACTATCGCCGGCCTGGCAGTGGGTGCAACACGCGGCTACATCTATCTGCGCATTGAATACCCGCATGCACAGCGTGCGCTGCAAGCAGCGATCGATACAGCCAAGGCGCGCGGTTATCTCGGCGACAACATCTGTGGCAGCGGCAAGGCCTTCCATCTGGAAGTGCGCATGGGTGCCGGTGCCTACATCTGCGGTGAGGAAACCTCGCTGCTGGAGAGCCTGGAAGGCAAGCGCGGCCAGGTGCGTTTCAAGCCGCCGCTGCCGGCCATCCAGGGCTTGTTTGGCAAACCCACCGTGATCAATAACGTGATTACATTGGCGACGGTGCCGATCATTCTCGATCGCGGCGCCGCGTTCTATCGCGACTACGGTACGGGCAAATCGCGCGGCACGCTGCCGTTGCAACTGGCCGGCAACCTGAAGCGAACGGGGTTAGTGGAGCGCGCTTTCGGACTTACCTTGCGCGAGCTGATCGAAGGTTACGGCGGCGGCACGGCAAGCGGACGTCCTGTGCGGGCGGTGCAAGTCGGTGGTCCGTTGGGCGCCTACATTCCTGCATCGCAGCTGGATACGCCGATCGATTACGAAGCCTTTGCCGCCATCGGCGGCATGGTGGGGCACGGCGGCGTGGTGGTGTTTGACGATACCGTTGATATGGCTGCGCAAGCGCGGTTCGCGATGGAGTTCTGCGCGATCGAATCGTGCGGCAAGTGCACGCCGTGCCGTATCGGTTCTACGCGTGGTGTGGAAGTGATCGATCGCATCGTTGCCGGTGATGATGCGGAGAAAGCGCGCAACGAAGTGTTGCTGCGCGATCTGTGCCAGACGATGGTGGCGGGTTCGCTGTGCGCGCTGGGTGGCATGGCGCCGTTTCCGGTATTGAGTGCGTTGGATCATTTTCATGAGGATTTTGAAGGTAAGAAGCACCCGCCTCTAAGCCCTCTCCCCTCCGGGGAGAGGGTTGGGTGAGGGGCAAATCTTGCAGCAAGGTTATGCAGGTGCGGAGTCGTGGCTTGATTGATGTTTCTGGCAAGCCTTTGCCCCTCACCCCCACCCCTCTCCCCAAAGGGGCGAGGGGCTATGTATCGTTGAGGAGGTAGTTAGTCATGCTGTCCATCGTCGACATCGACCGCGGTACCCCCGCCGTCAAATCGGACAAGCAGGTCACGCTGGAAATCGATGGCCGGAGTATCCGCGTGCCGGAAGGCACCTCCGTGATGCGCGCTGCGTCTCAGGCTGGCATCAACATTCCCAAGCTGTGCGCCACCGACATGCTGGATGCCTTCGGTTCCTGCCGCTTGTGCCTGGTGGAGATCGAAGGGCGCAAGGGCTACCCCGCATCATGCACCACACCGGTGACGGAAGGCATGAAGGTCAGCACGCAAACGTCAAAGCTGGCCGATATCCGCCGCGGCGTCATGGAGCTATACATCTCCGACCATCCACTGGATTGCCTGACCTGCCCAGCCAACGGCCACTGCGAGTTGCAGGATATGGCTGGCGTGGTGGGCCTGCGCGAAGTGCGCTACGGCTACGACGGCGAGAACCATGTCTTCGCCAAAACGAAAGAGGGCGACGTCAACCCGCATTTCGCGCCCAAGGACGAATCCAATCCTTACTTCACCTTCGATCCCTCCAAGTGCATTGTCTGTTCGCGTTGCGTGCGCGCCTGCGATGAAGTGCAGGGCACGTTCGCGCTCACTATTCAGGGGCGTGGCTTTGAGTCGAAGGTGTCGGCCAGCCAGGACAATGCCTTCCTGGATTCCGAGTGCGTTTCCTGCGGCGCTTGTGTGCAGGCTTGCCCGACCGCGACGCTATCGGAGAATACGCTGATCGAACGCGGCCAGGCCGAGCACAGCATCGTCACGACGTGTGCCTATTGCGGCGTAGGTTGCAGTTTCCGTGCGGAGATGAAGGGCGAGGAAATCGTGCGCATGGTGCCGAACAAGGATGGCCATGCCAACCACGGCCATTCCTGCGTGAAAGGGCGTTTTGCCATTGGCTATGCCACCCATCCCGATCGCATCAACACGCCGATGATCCGCCAGAAGATCAGCGATCCCTGGCGCATTGTGAGCTGGGACGAAGCCATCGCGCACGTTGCCGGCGAGTTCAAGCGGCTGCAGGCCAAATATGGCAAGTTTTCGATCGGCGGCATTACGTCATCGCGTTGCACGAACGAGGAAACCTACCTCGTGCAGAAGCTGGTGCGTGCCGGCTTCGGCAACAATAACGTGGATACCTGCGCGCGTGTCTGCCATTCGCCGACGGGGTATGGGTTGAAGTCGACTATGGGCGAGTCGGCCGGTACGCAGGATTTTGATTCCATCGAATACACCGATGTGGTGCTGGTGATTGGCGCCAATCCCACCGATGCGCATCCAGTCTTCGGTTCGCAAATGAAGCAGCGCTTGCGTGCCGGCGCCAAGCTGATCGTGATCGACCCGCGCCGCATCGACCTGGTGCGTACGCCGCACATCAAGGCGGACTATCACTTGAAGCTCCGGCCTGGCACCAACGTGGCCATGCTCAACGCACTGGCCCACGTGATCGTCACCGAAGGGCTGGTCGACGAGGACTTCGTCGCCGCGCGTTGCGAACAGCTGGCGTTCGAGAAGTGGCGTGCGTTCGTCGCGCAGGAAAATCACAGCCCCGAAGCGATGGAAGCCGAAACCGGCGTGCCTGCTGCGATGATCCGTGGCGCAGCGCGGCTGTACGCCACAGGCGGCAACGCTGCGATCTATTACGGTCTGGGTGTTACCGAACACTCGCAAGGTTCTACCGCCGTGATGGGCATTGCCAACCTCGCCATGGCCACCGGCAACATCGGCCGTGAAGGCGTGGGTGTCAATCCGCTGCGCGGGCAGAACAACGTGCAGGGCTCTTGCGACATGGGTTCGTTCCCGCATGAGTTCACCGGCTATCGCCACGTGGGCGATCCGGTGGTGCGCGCCTCGTTCGAAGCGGCCTGGGGCGTACACCTGCATGACGAACCCGGCTTGCGTATTCCCAATATGTTCGAGGCTGCCATCGATGGCAGTTTCAAAGGCTTGTACATCGAAGGCGAGGACATCGCCCAATCCGATCCCAACACGCAGCACGTCACGGCTGCACTGGAAGCGATGGAATGCGTGGTGGTGCAGGACCTGTTCCTCAATGAAACCGCCAAGTTTGCGCACGTGTTCCTGCCTGGTTGCTCGTTCCTTGAGAAGGACGGCACCTTCATCAATGCCGAACGCCGTATTTCGCGCGTGCGCAAGGTGATGGAGCCGAAGAATGGCTATGCGGATTGGGAGGTGACCCAATGGCTGGCCAATGCCATGGGTTATCCCATGAACTACCAGCATCCTTCCGAGATCATGGACGAGATCGCACGCTTGACGCCCACCTTCCATGCCGTGAGCTTCGAGAAGATCGACCGCCTCGGCTCGATCCAGTGGCCGTGCAATGAGGAACATCCGGAAGGCACGCCCGTGATGCATGTCGGTGAGTTCGTGCGCGGCAAGGGCCGCTTCATGCTTACCGAATACGTGCCGACATCGGAGAAGGTCAATGCGACGTATCCGTTGATCCTGACCACGGGACGCATCCTCAGCCAGTACAACGTGGGCGCGCAGACGCGCCGCACCGCCAACGTGATGTGGCACGACGAGGATCGCCTGGAGATCCACCCGCACGACGCGGAGGAACGCGGCATCAGCGAAGACGATTGGGTCGGCATTGAAAGCCGTGCAGGCCAGACGGTATTGCGCGCACGCATTTCCGAGCGCATGCAGCCGGGCGTGGTCTACACCACCTTCCACTTCCCCGGCTCAGGCGCCAACGTGATCACCACCGAAAACTCGGATTGGGCCACCAACTGCCCCGAATACAAGGTGACGGCCGTACAGGTGACGCGCGTCAACCAGCCTTCGGAATGGCAGAAGCGCTATCAGGCTTTCACCCAAACGCAGCAGGCTTTGTTGGATGCAGCGGAAACATCTTGATCCATCGCCTGCCGGCAACGGCTACGTGACTCGCCGTGTGGATCGCTACCGCCACGGCAAGCACGAGCACGCGAACGACGCCATCACCGAAGAAGTGCCGGTGGCGATGCTCTACAACGACGTACCTTTCGCCGTGATGATGGTGACGCCGCTGGATCTGGAGGATTTCGCGCTGGGCTTTTCGCTGAGCGAAGGGCTGGTGGCGAAGCCGGAAGACTTGTTGTCCATCGACGTGCGCCCGCGCCTGGAAGGCGTGGAACTGGCGATGCAGGTGGCATCCGATACGGTCAACCAGCGCGTCGGTGAGGGTGGTGAGCGGCTGCTGCCGGGACGCAGTGGTTGCGGCCTGTGCGGTGCGCGCATGCTGGAAGATGCCGTGCGCCATCCTGCTCCCGTAGGCCATGGACCGAGCATCGAAGCATCCGCGTTGGAGCATGCACTGGAAGCGCTGCAGACCCAGCAGCCCGTGAACAACGCCACGGGTTCCGTACATGCTGCGGCGTGGGTCGATGTCGACGGCAAAATCATGCTGGTGCGCGAGGACGTCGGCCGCCATAACGCGTTGGACAAATTGATTGGTGCGATGGTGACGGCGCGCCTCGATGCGCAGCTGGGTTTCCTGCTCGTCACCAGCCGTGCCAGCTATGAAATGGTCACCAAAGCCGCCAGTGCGGGTATCACCTTGATGGCGGCGATTTCCGCGCCCACCGCGCTGGCCATCCACCTGGCCGAAAGCACGCGTATGACCCTGGTCGGTTTTGCGCGGCCTGGAAGCTACGTCGTCTACACTCATCCGCAGCGCTTGCTGCACGCTGCAGGAGCAACGGCATGAATATCGAACGTCTGGTTGCGATGGTTAATGATATCGGCCGCTACTTTGCTGCCGAGCCGGATGAAGCGCTGGGCGTGGCGGGAATTGCCGATCACTTGAAGCGGTTCTGGGAGCCGGGGATGCGCAAGCAGATCGTGGCGCATCTGGCAGCGGGTGGCGAAGGTTTGGAGCCGTTGGCGAAGAAGGGCGTCGGGCGGCTGGCAGAAATCGATGGCAAGTTGCATGCGTAAGTAGGTTGGGGTGCAAACCCCAACGTCGCCATGCCCATTGGTGCGCCATGTTGAGGTTTGCACCCCAAACTGCATAAAAAAAACCGCCGCCGGCATGCATACAACACCGGCGGCGGGAACGGGGACAGGCAAACGTCAATCAGCTTGCGTGTCAGCTGGGGAATCGTCAGAAGCTTGCGCGGAATACGAGTTCGTAGCGACGATCGGTCATGAACAGCGCGCGCGTGTACAAGTTCCAATCCACGTAACCGTTGATGTACGTGGTGGGTCCCATCAGCACCTTCTGCACGGTGTTGGTGAGATTGTTCATTTGCAGGCCCACCTGCATGCTCTTGTTGAGGTGATAGAAGATCGAGGCGTCGAGCTGGCCTGATGCAGCGTTCCACATCGGCAGATAGGTGTCGCCTGAATCAACCGGCGTGATCAGATAGCGGCTGCGCCACGACCAGGCCAGGCGAGCCGACCAGTTGCCGTACTCATACATGCCTGTGACGTTGTAGTTGTGTGGCGACAGGCCCTGCATGGGGAGGCCAGGGTTGGTGACGACATCGCTCGATGGACACGAGCCGTTGCCATGGTTTGGATCGCACGAGGTGGTGCCTTGGATCTTGCTGCTCTGCAGGAAGGTGTAGTTGGCCTGCACACCTAGACCCTTCAAGGCGCCCGGCAAGAAATCAAAGAATTGCGAGTAGCCTGCTTCGGCACCTTTGACCGTGCCACGACCCGCGTTGGTGGGGCCGCTTACTGCCACCGGTACACCGTCGATGATCTGCGTGTGGACTTCGGTCGTGGTGTAGTTGGAAAGGTTCTTCTTGAACAGCGTGGTGTACAGCTCGCCGGTAGGCGCGAAATACCATTCCAGTGCGGCATCGAACTGATTGGCCTCCAGCGGCTTCAGGTTGGGATTGCCGCCGGTGGTGGCGTTGAAGCCGGCGAGCTTTGCCTGCTGGCCCGCGCCGGCTGCACTCCACGACGTGCCGATCACCATGTACGAATTGAGCTGGCTGATGGTCGGGCGGGTCATCGCCTTGGAGGCGGCCAGACGCAGTTGCAACGTGTCGGTCAGCTTGAAGCGCAGGTTAAGGCTGGGTAGCACGTTGTGGTAGCTGTAAGCGCCGTTGATGGGTGTCGTGGCGCCGTTGAACAGCGCCATCTCGGCGGGCGTGATGCCTGCGGAATTCTGGATGGTGTTCGACGAGGGGTAGGTGACGGAGCCGTTCGCATTCACGCTGGTGCGGACGAAGCGCAGGCCGATGTTGCCGTCGAAGGGAGTGCCCAGCGCCGTGTCGTTGCCAAAATACAGCGAGGCATAGGCGGCCTGGGTCGATTCGTGCATGTAGTCGGCGCTCATGCCTGAGCCGGGATTACATACGTCGCCCTGGCTCGTGCTGAAGATTTGCGGACACCAGCCGCCTGCACCGCCGGACATTTCAAGCGCACGCAATGCTGAAATCGCGCCGTAGTAATTGCCCACCAGCGCCATGGTGGGAAATACCAGCGTACTGGGCAGCCTGGTCTGGCCGCGGAAGAAGTCGCTGAATGTAAATTGCTGGTTCATCCACGCCGGGACGTTGTTAGTCCAGTCCAGTGAAGAGGGGCCTTTGTAGCCGCCTTCCCAGTCCTGGCTGATGGGGCCCCAGTTGTAACTGCTGCTGTTGTTGTTGCTGTACGTATCGTGGTTGGTGAAACGTACGCCCACACGGAAGTACTGCAGCCAGTTGCTGTCCTCGAAGTTGTATTCGAGGTCGGTGCGCACGGTGCGCATCATCGCGTAGTCGTACTCGAGATGATCCAGCGCGGCGCCGAGGTAGTAGTTGGCGTAGTTGGTCAGGCTATTGGGATTGGTGGTGTTCGATGGAATGTACTTGTACGTCGTATTGTTCAGCAGCGTAAGGCTGGGTATGCCGCCATCCATGTTCACCTCGGCGGGCGGCATGAAGAACTGGTTGTACACCGTGAAGTCGATCGTGTTGGCGGTGGACTTGACGAGTTGTATGCCGCCCGACCAGATCATGTTGCTGCTGATGTTGTACTTGAACGTGTTGGTCCAGTCGGTAGTGCGCACGAACTGGGTCTGCTGGCGGGTGAGGGCGTAGTAATTGGGCCCACCGATCGGCGGGTAACCCGTGTTCAGCGTTGCCTTGGCGGGGCCGGTGCCACCTCCCTGCCACGACGCGGACGCCATGTCGCCGCTCTCGTAGACGCCGTTGTCGTAGTCGAACGACGTGCCCGGCACCGGGATCATGTTGTAGTAGTTGCCCTCGTTGGTCTGGACTTCGTGCTCCTGCCACTGAAGGTTGTAAGTGGAGCGGAAGAAGCGCGAATCGAATTCCAGGTTGTCGGTCGGACGCCACTGGAAGGCGCCGTAAATACCGGTGCGCCTGCGTTGCATGTCCATCTCGTAATAGTTGATATCGCCCGGAATCGCCACGTTGCCGGCGGATGACGTGGGTTCGCACGGGCAATTGCCGAGATTGTTTTGAGGTTCGAGCACGTAGGGATTGATCTGGATGCCGTCGGTGCGCGAGGCCAATTCGGAGAAAGACACATCGAACAATGCACCGAATTCGCCGAGGTTTTCGGTCTTCCAGCGATTGCTGTACAGGAACGATGCGGACGGTTTGCTCCGCTTCGACATGTCGCCTTCATTGACGCCCGTCGAGAAAGCGGCCACCTGGCCTGGTGCGTCAAATGGCATGCGCGTGCGTAGATCCACCGTGCCGCCGATACCGCCCTCGATAAGTTCCGCGGATGGGTTCTTGTAGACGTCCACGCCTTGCATCAGCTCCGCTGGTACGTCCTCGAAGCTCAGCGCGCGGCCATTGTTGGCGGAGAAGCTTTCGGCGCCGTTGAGCAGGCTGGCGACGTAGGGCAGGCCACGGATCAGCACGCCGCTGCCTTCGGCGGACGGATGGTCCGGATCGTCATCGGCCAGATAGTGGTCGACCGTCACGCCACTGATGCGCTGCAGGGTTTCGGTCACGCTGCGGTCGGGCAGTGCGTTGATGTCGGTGGCGGTGACCGAATCGATGATCTGGTCTGCGTTCTGTTTCAGCGACTGCGACGATTCGAGGCTGGCGCGAATACCCGTAACGGTGACGCCGGCAAGATTCTTGATGTCGTTCGGTTGCTCGGTTTTTTTCTTCTTCGCGGGATCGGCTTTTGCGTCAGCGGTAGCTGGCTTCGGTGCCGAAGCGTTGGCGGTGGGGCCGGTGTTTTGCGCCAGGGACGCCGCCGGTACATCCAGCCATGCCAAACCCAAGGCGACTGCTATGGCCAGTCGGCGGCCGGACAACGAAACGGTGGCAGATGGATACGCGCCATGCTGCAACCCCAAAGTTTGCCTCTTGCTCTTCATCTTTCGACACTCCCCTCGTCGGTATGCAAGGCCGTTACTGGCGTGCGCCAGCCGGCTTATCTGTTTTTCATCGTCATGCCGGACTTAAGCCGGTCAAGCCATTTGGCAAGGCGCCCCCGGCGCCCCGTCTTGGGCGTTGGCGTAGTGGATATGACGGGTCATGCACGCACAATTACGAAACAGCGGATGGACTTTAATGATTTTTCATTTGCATTCGCCGCATTGAGTTAGCGCTACCAATATCATGATTTATGGGTAAAAACATTTGATGCGATGCAAAAATATGGTGCAGGAATGCGTGACGATAGCGCGAAAAAGCGCACGGCCGTACGGCGAAACGAGTGTGGTGAAGAAAGCATGACCATACGGCGTGATGCGTCACGGAAAGGAATTTTGCATACGCAAATCCATAAAGCTGCTTCGTGCGTTGTGCAGGAAACGGTGCTTTTTGCCCAGCATTGCGCCGCAGGCCACTCTGGCGGGTTATACCTACGGCGTTGCATGCCTGGATCGGAAAACATCAACAACACGACGCGTTTGACTGAAACTTGCAGGAGCCCATCGTTGCGGCTCACTCTTCACTTGACTTTCCTGATGTCATCATGCGTAGATTTTGGTGCGTCTATGATAGCGTTAACACAAATGCCGCTAACTTGACGCGTATTGCTTGTTGCTTGCGATGATCGGCTCCTTTCCATGGCATGCAGGGGCGCAGCGTGGCAAGCATCAGGCTACGTGGTTTGACTATATGTAAAGCTGCGTCGATTCGCTTAGCGCACGCTACGCGCTGTCGTCGTACGTCATCAACGAACGAGGACCATCCTATGCAAGCATCTAGCTTCGTGGCGTCACGCGTTCAAAAGAGCATCTTCTTCGCCGTTATGGCAACTTGCTCAGCCATGGCGGCCAATGCCCAGACGGTACAAAACAACGGAACGGGCACGAACAACGGCTACTACTATTCGCTGTATACCAGCAGCGGCTCGGCCAGCATGACGTTTCCCGAAGCCGGTACCTATCCTGGTAATTACGCCATCACCTGGTCCGGTGTCGGCGACATGGTTGGCGGCAAAGGCTGGAGCACCGGCGGCAACATGAGCGTGGGCTATAACGTCGGCTCCGCCAGTGGCTACAACACGATATCGGTTTATGGGTGGACGACGAATCCGCTCGTCGAGTACTACATCACCGAGCTTGGTTCGCTGTACACCGCCAATGCCACTTACAAAGGCAGCATGACCAGCGATGGGCACAGCTACAGCACTTACGAGCATTTGCAGGTGAACCAGCCTTCCATCGAAGGCACTGCCACGTTCGAACAGTACCTGGATGACTGGGGTGGGGCATCGATCGGCAGCAACTACACCGTCACCACCGGCAACCACTTCAGCCATTGGCAGAGCCTTGGCATGAATCTCGGCAGCTTCAATTACATGATCCTGGCGACGGAGGCTTATAACGGCGCCAGCGGGGAAGTGAACGCAACCGTGTGGTAAGCACGCTCGACATGGTGACGCCGGCGACCGGGTCGCCGGCGGTTTCATGCATGTGAAAGAACCATCCGGAACATCCACGCCGATGAAAAAGTCGTTCCTTTTGATGGCCGTCTTGCTGGTTGCAAACGTGGCACTTGCCATGCCTGCAGGTGGCGCTGTGCCCGACAGCTTCATCTTGGTCAAGGGCGGTACCTTCAAGAACAAGGCGTCCAATTACTACGGGAAAGGCGTGGTCGTATCGGATTTCTATATCGACAAATACGACGTTACCCAAAAAGAATGGATCGAGGTGATGGGCAACAACCCCTCGCAATTCAAAGGCGACAATCGGCCGGTAGAAACGGTGAGCTGGTATGACGCCATTGAATATTGCAACAAGCGGAGCATCAAGGAGGGATTGCAACCCTATTACCGCATCGACAGACGCAGCAAAGATCCCAACAATCAGCCAGATCCCAAATTCGGCGAGCTCGACCATATAAAGTGGACGGTGACGATCAACGAAGGCGCCAACGGTTACCGTTTGCCGACGGAAGCGCAATGGGAATATGCAGCCAGCGGTGGCCAGCTGAGTCAGGGCTACACCTATAGCGGCAGCGACAACATCGACGACGTCGCCTGGTATTGGAGAAATTCCGGCGATAACACGTTGACGGGATGGTGGAGCTGGCCCGCCATCGCGCAGAACCATGATCAAACCCAACCGGTCGGCAGCAAGAAGCCCAACGAGCTGGGGCTCTACGATATGTCAGGCAACGTGCGGGAATGGTGCTGGGATTGGCGAGGAAGTCTGGCGAGCAACGTCGCGGATCCCCGAGGCAGCCAAAGCGGCTTTGGCAAGGTTTGGAAGGGTGGTGGTTGGATGGGTGTTGCCTTTACCGCTGCAGTGGCATTTCGGGGCAGCCTGGCGGCGAACGGTAGCGGCCCTGATCAGGGTTTTCGTGTTGTGTTGAGTCCGTAGGTTGGGGTGCAAACCCCAACATCGCCATACGTGTCATCACACCATGTTGGGGTTTGCACGCCAACCTACGAATTCCGTTTCCACCAATGAATCGCCTCAACAGGAAGCTGCACGGCTACCGATTCGGGAACGGCCTGGTCTACCGCCGCCGACACCCACAATCGCCCTTGGCCGCATCGCACGCCCAGTTGCACCGTGCGCCCCATGACATGCCGCACTTCGACCGACACCGGAACGGCATCCGGCAAATCATCATGTGCGTCCACCAAGCGAATCGCTTCCGGATCGATCGCCCAATCGACGTCTCCTGCAAACGTATCGCTGTCGATGGGAAACGCAATGGCACCGTCCTGCCATATCAATCGTCGTGCACCATCGATTCGTCCGCGATACACATTGCGATGCCCAAGCAAACGTGCTGCCGAACCGTCAATGGGGTTCGCATTGACCTCGCCAGGTGATCCGATCTGGATGATGTGCCGTCCGTGCATCAACACTAACCGGTCCGCGACGGCCGCCAAGTGCGGATCGTGACTGACTGCCAGCGCGGGTATGCCGAATTCGTGCACTTCACCGATCAATTCCGCAATCACGTCGTCGCGAGTGACCGGATCGAGGGCAGAGGTGGGTTCATCCAGCAACAGCAGCTGCGGCCTGCGTGCCAGGGCGCGTGCCAGGGCCACGCGTTGCTGTTGTCCGCCGGATAGCGTGCCTGGATAACGCTCCGCAAAGGCTGCCATATGCACGCGTTCCAGCAGTTGCGATGCTTGCGCACGCCGCTGCGCGCCGCGCAATGCAAAGGCTACGTTCTGCCAGGCATTGAGGTGCGGAAACAACGCATAGCCTTGCGGCAGATAACCCACGGCACGGTGCTGTGGCGCCATGCCGCCGAACGGTTCGCCTTGCGCCGGTGTCAGTCCCGCAATTGCGCGCAATAGCAGTGATTTACCTTCGCCGCTGGCGCCGAGCAGCACGGTAAAGCCTTCGACGTCGAAGGTGGCATGCAAGGCGACAGGGTGCTCGATCCGGTAATCGATACGCATCAGATCAGGCGCCTGCGACGGGCAGCTAGGCCAAGTATCAGCGGCAGCGGCATGGCGACCAGGAAGAACACCCACAGCAGCGGATACACCGCATTCAATCCGATGTTCTGCAAGTTCACCCACAGCTTCACCGGGATGCCTTGCGGGTAATACGCCACGATCAGCACCGCGCCGAACTCACCCAGTGCACGTACCCACGCAAGCGCGATCGCCGCGGCGAGACCAAGCCGTGCGAGCGGAAGGCTGACGTGCACGAAACTACGCCATGGCGAATGGCCAAGCGTCAGGGCGATCTGCTCCAACTCGCGCGGTACACCTTCGAACGCAGCGCGCGCGGCAATTACGTAGTAGGGAAGGGCGCTGTAGAACTGCGCCATGACGAAGGCCGGTCCGGAATTGGTGAGCGTAAGGCCAGCACGTTCCAACAAGCTGCCGGCCAGCGCGTACGGGCCGTACATGGATGCCAGCAGCAGGCCGAGCGCCAGCGGTGGTGTGAGCAGGGCGAGCAGCAGCAGCGCATCGATCAGCCATTGGCCACGCATGTGGTGGCGCGCCAACCACCATGCGAGCGGTGTGCCCAGCGCAATGATCAGGATCAGGGCGAGCACGCTATAGCAGAGCGATACCGCGATGGCACTGCCATCACCGTCGGCGAAGCCGAAGTGGCTCCATGAGGTGACGAAGGCGAGGCCGATGAAGGGGGCGGCGAGCAGGAGCAGCGTCAATGCGCTGATCAAAGCGGATAGGCCTGACCGAGGCACGGCCGACGTCATGTTTGCGGGATGCGATCCCTCCCCCTGCTTGCGGGGGGAGGTTGGGAGAGCGCAGATTGCCGCGAGCGGCGAATCACAAGCCGTTTCCACGTGGCGGGCTGTAACCATGCTCGCGAAACAACGCCTGACCTTCCGCGCTTTGCAGGAAGCTCACGAAGTCGCGCGCCAACGCCGGCTGCTGCGCATTGCCTAGTGCGCCCGCGTAGAACACCAGCGGCTGCACGCGCAGCGTCTTGCCGTTGTCCAGCGTGATGGAGGCGCGGTCATACCAGGGCTTCTGCATATCCGGATTACCGAGATTGATCTCATCCGGCAGCACAATCGTCGGAAGATGATGCGATTGCGCCGCGCTGAGATAGCCGATGGCCGCATCGATCTGACCGGCTTCCAAGCGCGACATCAGCGACGGTTCGGTGAAGATCTGCGTCGGATTCTGCGGCGCACCTGCAATGGTCTTCAGCAGATCGGGCTGATGGTAGTAGTCCGCCGCAAGCTGCAGCGTCAGCAACATGTTCGCGCCCTGCGGATCGACGGCCGGGTCGGTGCGGCCGAGGCGCAAGCTTTTTTCGCTGAGCACGTCGTACCATTTCTTTTCACCACGCGACGCTGCAGCGAAGTCGGCGGCGAAGCGGCTGTGCGGGCTGTAGATCACGACCATCTGCGTGCTGGCGACAGGAACCGCACTGGTCACCAGCCCGGCTTGCTTAAGCACCTGCATGGGGCCTGGGGTGATGGTGACGAAGACATCTGCCTGCAACTGGTGCGCGGCGAGCAGCCGCGCCAAGGCATAGGAGCCTTGGCCGATGCCCTGGTAGGTGGCGTGATGGGTTTTGGCGAAGGCGGGGCCGGCGGCGTTGTCCATGACGACGCCCATGGAGCCGGCGTATGCGATGCGGATCACCGATGGCGTCTGTGCCAAAGCTGTCATGCACATCAGGCTGCACGCCACAAAAGCGAAGAAGTGCAACAGCTTTCTCTGGAAGCTTCTTGGAGCCTGGCCGTCATTGCGGCGAAGGCCGGAATCCAGTTTAAGTACGCTGTGCGCAGCACTCAAAATAAGGTTTTGCGCGCTTCGCGCAACGTATTTGACTGGATTCCGGCTTTCGCCGGAATGACGAGTGACTACCATTGTGTCCAAATGGCAGTGCAAAGCGTTCATGAAACATCTCCTCCTGAAGATTTATGCAAGCGCTTGCGTGCGCTATCTCGCACATCCACATCAAACATGATCTGCAACGTCTCGCCACTCGGCGTGGACAGCGAGAACTGCAACCCATCCCGCGTCGGCAACCGTTCGCTAAGCGCGCGCACCTCCGATTCCGGCAAAGAGATATGCAGCACCGTGCTCTCCCGCCGCCATTCGATCCGCGGCGACAAACTGACTTGCTGCATCTCCACATGCCCATCGGGCAGGCTGGTGCGATTGTCGGCCGAGCCGCCTTCCAGCAGGCGGGCCAGTTCGTTTTCATCAATCCGCAGCCGCAGACTCTGGCCTTCCAGTTGCACTCTCATGCATTCACCTCTCGCCAGGTTTCTTCCGTATTGCAGTCGATCAATTGTGCAGCTTCTTCAGCGGACAGTGTGATCTCCTGTACGCCAACCTGTTCCTGCAGCGCACGTACGGAGCGTGCGTGCTTGTCACGGGATGCCAGCAGCGACGCCAAGGCATCGCGGCACGCTGCATCCAGCCGCAGGCGCATGGGTAGCATGTGATCCGTAAAGCGTACGCAACCGGCCGCAGCCTTGGTGTTGCAAAGGCGCGCAAGCAATGCAGGTTGCAATCGTGGCATGTCGACGGGAATGATCAATAGCTCGCCGTCTTCGCAAGCCGCAGCGACACCTGCAATGCCGCCGACCGGACCGGCTTGCGGTACCGGATCGGTGACGCCGTGGTAGTCAGGGCGATCCCCGCTCACTCTCACCTCATGCACACCTGCGGCCAGCAGCACATCGATCTGGTGCTCGATCAGCGGGCGGCCTTCCCATGGCAACAATGCCTTGTCGCGCCCCATACGCGAAGAAAGTCCACCGGCCAGCACCACGCCGATCAAGGGCATATGTTCAGTGCTCGTGCCCGTGGGCATGCGATTTTTTGCCATGAACGGCCGTGCGTTCGGCTTCGCGGTGTTCCTCGCACAGGGAGCAGCCTTCACTCCATGCACTGTCGCCGTCGACGTAGTGCTCTTGCTTCCAGATCGGTGCTTCATGCTTGACGGCTTCAATCGCCAGGCGGCAGGCGCGGAAAGCTTCATCGCGGTGCGGCGTGCCGGCGGCGACGATGACGGCGATTTCGCCGATGCGTAGGTCACCTTTGGCATGCGCGATGTACAGCTTCATCGGGCCGCCGATTTCCTTGCGGGCGCGTTCGCCGATGGCTTCGAACATGCGCAGGGCAAGCGGCTCGAACAAGTCATAACTGATACCGGTGACGACGCGGCCGAGATTGTGCTCGCGTACCTTGCCGATGAACATGTCGATGCCGCCGAAGCGTGGATCGGAAACGAAGGCGAGGGCGGCGGCGGGATCGAGTTGCGATTCGCAGATGTCGACGACGGCGGTGTGTAGGTCAGTCATGTTTCTTCTAGTGTCTTCAAAAGGCGTTGAGATTCGGCCTTCATTGTGTCGTCATTCCCGCGAAAGCGGGAATCCATTTGGCTCTGATGCAAGAGCGAAGATGGATTCCCGCTTTCGCGGGAATGACGGCCGTGAGGCGAGTGCCAGGTATATCAACCCCCACTCACCGGCGGCAAGATCGCCAGCTGTCCATCCTCCGGCAACGTGCGATGGTTATGCAGAATTTCATCGTTGCTGGCAAACGCCGAGCGCTGCACGAGGCTCGCACTGATATGCGGCGCATGCTCGTGCAGATGATCGCGCAGCAATTCGCGCAACTCGGCGACCGTGCAATGCTCGGGTGCTTCCAGTTCGAGGAAGCCGTGCGGATCGGCATCTCGTAGGGCGCCGAACAGGGCGATGCGGACCTTCATGCAGCACTCCCGTAAGGCAAGGGAAATTCAAGATGGCCCACACCGTAGACATCGACCAGTGCACCGGCGGGTAGCGCATCCACCTCGGCGGGCACTACCGCCCACGCATTGGCGCCGGCCAGCGGGCGGATGCGGTAAGACTCCTGGCCGTCCAGCACCTCTACGCCCAAGCGACCTTGAGCGTCGACATGCAAGCGGCTCTTGAGATGAAAACGCAGGCGCGGCTTTTTGCTGTATGGCGTGACCAGCGCAATGCGGCGCGACGTTTCCCGCGGCATGCCCAGCATCACGCGTAGCGCCGGCTCCACGAAGAAACGCAGTCCGACGGCCACGGCGATGGGATTGCCCGGCAAACCGAACAGCAACACGTCACCGGGCAAGCGCGCGAACAGCAGTGGCTTGCCCGGGCGTATGGCCACTTTATGAAACAGCGTTTGCGCGCCAAGACGTTGCAGTGCGTGCGGCACGAAATCGTAGCGGCCCATGGAGACGGCGCCGCTGGTCACGATGACCTTTGCGCCTGCGCTTAGCGCGCGGCGCATGGCGGATTCGAAGGCATCCGTATCGTCACCTACCGTTTCCACGTGCACCACGTCGGCACCAGCCAGTGGCAGGCGTGCAGCCAGGAAGGGGCCGTTGGAATTGCGGATCTGCCCCGGTTCCAACGCTTGCGCGGGATCGTCGACCAGCTCGCGGCCGGTGCAGATCACCGCCACTCGCGGCCGCTCGGTTACCGTCACGTTTGCGATGCCGAGTGCTGCAAGCAGCATCAGGTGCTGCGCTTGCAGCGCGATGCCGGCGTCCAGCAAGGTTTCGCCGCACGCCACATCCGAACCTGCCGTGCGCACGTTCTGGCCGGGCGTGACGTCGGCCAGCAAACGGACACGCGATGGCGCGAAGCGTTCGGTCTGTTCGACCGGAATCACGCGATCGAGCCCATCGGGAATGCGCGCGCCGGTCATGATTTCCCACGCGCCGATGCCGGCGTGCACAACGCCGTCGCCGGCGGCTTGTTCGCCTTCGATAGCCAGTTCGGTGCCTGCCGGAACGATGGAGCTGCCGCTCAGCGCAAAACCATCCATGGCGGAGTTGTCGAAGGGCGGCAGGTTGACGGCGCTGATCACCGGCTCGGCAAGCACACGACCAAGGCATGCACTGAGCGAGCAATCTTCCGTGCCGAGTTTCGCGCTGGCACCGAGCACGATGCGCAAGGCTTCGTCGTAGGCGAGCGTGTCCTGGCTCATGCGTGTCCTCCGCCTGCGGCCATGCTTATCGCATGCGCGAGGATGGGCGCCAGAATATCCATGCCTTGTGCTACTGCCTTCGCGCTGCCGGGCAGCGCGATCACCAGCGTGCTGCCGACCAGCACCGCATCCGCGCGGCTCAGCCAGGCCATCGGCGTGTGCTGGCTGCTTTCGCTGCGGAACAGTTCGCCGATGCCGTCGACGTGGCGATCTGCCGCCATCGCCAGCGCTTCGGGTGTGCGATCGCGCGGTCCGAGGCCGGTGCCGCCGGTGCAGAGAATCAGTTTGATACCGCTGCCGGCCAGTTCGCGCAGGCGTGCGGCGAGTGGTGCAGGTTCGTCCGGATGCAGCTCGACGTCATGCACGTCCGCGCCCAGTTCGCGCAGGCGTTCGACCAAGAGTGGGCCGGAAGCATCCGTGTATTCGCCACGGCTTGCGCGGTCGCTCAGCGTGATGACTGCAGCGCTGATGCCGTCGAGTTTTGCCAGGCCGCGCGGCTTGTAGTGTTCGCGCTCCGCGTCGCTCATGCCATCCGGATGCAGCCACAAGCCTTTCTTGCCGCCTTCCTTGAACAGCAAACGCACGCCACCGAATGAAAGTGCGGGTTCCACCGGTTTGGTCAGATCGTAAAGCGTAAGCAGGGCAGCACTCGCGCCGGCCAGTGCTTCCATCTCCACGCCGGTGCGGGCAAACGTCGCGACTTCGCAGTAAACGCGGATGGCGTGGCGCTCGCTCACCGGCTCGCAGCGCACGTCGATGTATTCCAATGGCAGCGGATGGCATAGCGGCATCAGTTGCGAGGCGTTCTTCGCGCCTTGCAGGCCGGCGATTTCCGCCATCACCATGGCGTCGCCCTTCGGTAGGCGCCGTTCGACGATTTGCGCAAAAGCGTCGGCACCTGCGCTCAATTCGCCAATTGCCACTGCTCGTCGCGCAGTGATGCGTTTGCGGCGCACATCTGCCATATGAAAATGGGCGCCATCCTCGCGCTCATGCATGAATCAGCCTCCGGTAGATGCAAGATGAGGTGTAATGCCGGTGCGGCCTTCGTGCAGGAAGTGCCCCTGTTCCTTGCGGCCGATCTGGCCACCGATGGCGCGTACCAGGTCTTCGACCTGGTCGTCCGACTGCAGCAGCGGACGCAAGGGAATGCCGAATTCGCCGAACAGGCAGAGCCGCAGATCGCCGGTCGCCGTGACGCGCAGGCGGTTGCAACCCGTGCAGAAATCCTTGGAATACGGCGCGATGATGCCGATGCGGCCGGCGTAGTCCGGATGACGGTATTCGCGCGCGGGGCCAGCGTCGGCGGCACGCGGCAGGACCTGCCAGCCGTGTGCTAGCAGTTCGGCTTCCAGGGTTTCCGCACGTACGTGGTGGTCGTGGAAGAACGACAGGTTGTCGCCGGTCTGCATCAGTTCGATAAAGCGCACGCCAATGCGACGGTCGCGCAGGTAATCCAGCCAGGCCGGCAATTGTTGGTCGTTGACGTCGCGCAGCAATACCGCATTGAGTTTCACCGAAGGCAAGCCGGCAGCCAGCGCCATGTCGACGCCGTGCAGGATGTCGTCCAGCCGGTCATGTCCAGTGATGCGGGCGAAGGCTGCGCGATCCAGGCTGTCCACACTGACGTTGATGGCGTTGAGGCCGGCATCCATCCACTCGTGCAAGTGGCGGCTGAGCAAGGTGCCGTTGGTGGTCATCGCCAGCTTGGTGATGCCGGGTACGGCTGCGGCAGTACGCAGGATGTCCGTCAGGTCCTTGCGCACGCTCGGTTCGCCGCCGGTGATGCGCAGCTTGTGCATGCCCAGTTCCGTAAAGCCGCGCAGCAGTCGCGTGATCTCCGGCAGGGATAGCGGCGCGGCGGCATTCGCCTCGGCGTGATAGCCGTGCGGCAAGCAATACGTGCAACGGAAATTGCACGCAGGAATGATCGACAACCGCAAATACGGAAACCGACGGCCGTAGCGATCAGCCAGCGGGGACATGCATCTTTGCTCCTTTCCAAGTGGGGAGGCGGTCGCGTTTCCGCGGTCGCCCTGGTGGTCCCTAAGGGGATCACGGACGCCTGGCCGTATTCCGGGTGAGGGAACCTTAGGCCGGGTGTCTCGGAGTTGTGTGTGGTGCGCTCAGAGGTGAGTGTAACTATCCGCTGATTGGAGGGAGACGTCTATGACGGTTTTGTCAGGTTGGTGGTTGGTGCATGGGGTCTGGCGCTATATCGGGACAGAATGGCGCCTCTTTCGTAGGTTGGGGTGCAAACCCCAACATCGCCATGTCCATCGGATCGGTATGTTGGGGTTTGCACCCCAACCTACGGGCTTCAGCCAGTTCGGATATCCCGCACCACACTTCCCAACCGATCCCGCTGCGCCAGTATCAGCGTCAGCTGTCCCAGCACCAGTCGCGCCGTTTCATCCTCCACCCCATCCACCTGCGGCACGGTGCTCTGTTCGGCCTCACTTTCCAGTGGCAAGGTGGCTGCGTTGGTCAGCAGCGCATCGGCCAGTTGTTCCAGCTTAGTCACGGCCAGATTGCCGGCGAGGGTGACGGTGTCGCGGGCATCTGTGCGGCTGATCGCCTGGCGGTGTGCGCCCAAGGCGGAGATGTGTCCAAGCATGGTGTGGGCGATGGTGAGGAAGCGCAGCAGATCTTCGTTGCCGCGTCGCTGGCGGCCTGGTTCGCGCAGCATGTTGGCGAGCATGCCGCTGAGCGCGGCGTCAGCGTTGTGGGCTTCGCGGCGGGCGATGCGGTAGGGCAGGTCGTCGCGCTTGCCATGTACATATTGCGCGATGACTTGCTGCAAGTAGCGCGCGTCGTTGCGCAACGTGTTGGACAGCACCTGGTCGAGCTGGCGGCCTTGCCAATCCGGCAGGATCAGGTAGATGGACAGGGCGGCGATGGCGGAGCCGATCAGGGTATCAAGCAGGCGCGGCCACATGACGTCGTAGCCATTGCCGGCCTCGCTGAAGCAGAGCACCACGAAGACGGTGATCGATGCGGTAGCGAGCGTGTAGCGCCGCAGCCGCGCGGCAAAGAACACCACGCAGGAGAGCACGATCAACAGCAGTGGCCAGGGTGCAGCGGGTAGCAAGCGCAAGGTGGCCCAGCCGATCACCACGCCGATCACCGTACCGGATACACGCTGCAGCATGCGCGTGAGCGTGGCGCCGTAGCTCGGCTGGCAGACCAGCAAGGTGGTCAGCAGGATCCAGTAGCCGTGCAGCGGATGCACCAGGCGCAGCACGCCGAAGCCGGCCGTCAGTGCCAGCGCCAGGCGGACTGCGTGACGGAAGCGCGACGAACGCGGCGTGAGTTGGATGGTGATGCGTTGCCAGACCTCCCCCAAGGTTTGCGGCCCCGGGTTTTGCAGGGCGCTGTCTTCGCCGTCGAGGGTCATCGGCGTTTGATCGTTTTCCAGTAGAGCCTGGATGGCGGTGATATTCCGCAGCAGCGCGTCCAGCGAGCGCAGCAGTTGTTCGGATGGTGTTTGCGGGTTGCCGCGCGATGCGTAGATGGCGTTGCGCAAGTCGCTTTGCGCGGCACGTAGATCGGCGGCAGGCTTAGGTGAGGTGCGCAGACGCAAGGCTTCGGCCTGCCCGCGGCACTGGTGCGCCTGCAGGTGCAGGATGTGTTCGCAGCGGAACAGCACATCGCTGTGATAGAACGCCTCGGCCAACTCCGCATAGGGATAATGCGCGGAGCTGATGCGTTCATGGATGTCCTGCGCTTTGAAGTACAACTGCAGGCGCGCCGCCGTGGCACCGCGTGGGCGGCGCATGCCGATGCGGTCGATCAGCACGATGCGGGTGTCATTGAGTGCTTCCACCACCTGTTCGTTCTGCATCGCCAACGTCAGCAGCAGTGCATCGCGATCGTTGCCGTGTACAGGCGTGAACAGCGCGGCCTTGGTTTCCAGGTAATCGCCCAGCGCATCGAACACGCGGGCCAGCGCGTGGCGCACGGCGAGCTGGGGCGAGAGCACGCTCCACAGCAGCGACAACAAGCCATACCAGGCGGCGCCGGCCAACAGCTGCAAAGGCTCGGTCAGCAGCGATGCGGGTGGATGCGGCTGGTCGGTGCCGATCATGGTGTACACGGCCAGGATCAGCGTACCGCCGGCAATGGTGGCGTAGCGCGCGCTGATCGAGCCGAGCATCACCAGCACGAAGGTCATCACCGCCAGCGCAAACGCGAACGGCCATGGATAAGGCAGCAGCCATTCCACCGTAAAAGCCACGCCGGCAAAGCAGCACAGCGTGACCAGCAGGGTGAGTGAGCGGCTGCGCCAATGATCCTCGGTTTCGGCCAGTGCACAGGCGATCACACCCAGCATGGCGGGGATCATCGCGGCAGCATGGTGGCCCCACAGGCAATACAGAATCACGCCACCGAGTGCGAGCAGCACGCGCTGGCATTCGGCAAAACGGTCCGAGCCACGGAGGCGGCGCCAGTAATGGAGCAGGGCGGGGTGGGAGGGCATGCTGGGTAGGATACATGCTGCTTTGCAACATCCACCTTTCATCGCCAGGTTTGTCTCCTCACGTAGGTTGGGGTGCAAGCCCCAACATGGCTTGACCACAGACATGGTGATGCTGGGGTTTGCACCCCAACCTACGATGGAATGACGAGCGGTGAGGCATACGCTAGATTTCAACCCTCCGCCGCCACCCCATTCCCGCATGCCCTCCACCAGCAACGCCTCCTCCGAAGCGTTCGAGCTCCGCGGCGTCAGCAAGCGTTATGGCAGCGTCATCGCGTTGGATGACGTCAGCCTGCGTTTTCCTGCGGGTAGCAATACCGCGCTGATCGGCAGCAGCGGTTCCGGCAAATCGACCTTGCTGCGTGTACTGCTTGGTCTGGAGTGGCCAGACAGCGGCGATATCTGGGTGGATGGTTCCGTACTTGAGCTTGCGCAAGTACTGGCGCTGCGTCGGCGCGTGGGTTACGTGATCCAGGAAGGCGGCCTGTTTCCGCATCTCACCGCGCTGGGCAACTTGGGGTTGTTGCCGCATCACCTGGGCTGGAGCCGCGACCGCATCCGCCAGCGTGCGGAAGAACTTGCCGTGCTGACGCATCTGCCCGATGGCGTGCTGGAGCGTTATCCCGCCGAGTTATCGGGTGGCCAGCGCCAACGCGTGGCATTAATGCGCGGATTGATGCTCGATCCCGATGCCTTGCTGTTGGATGAGCCGCTGGGGGCGCTCGATCCGATCGTCCGCCATGAATTGCAGGACGAGTTGAAGGCGATCTTCGACCGGCTCGGCAAGACCGTCATCGTCGTCACGCACGATATGGCGGAAGCGGCGTGGTTCGCCGATCGCCTGGTGCTGATGCGCAACGGCAAGGTGGTGCAGGATGGACGGCTGGACGATTTCTGCCGTCGTCCGGCCGATCCCTTCGTTACCCGCTTCGTGGAAGCGCAGCGCACCTTGCAAGGTGTGTCGTCATGAAACGAGTGTGGCTGGCGATGATGGCCTTGCTGCTGCTGCCCGCGTGGACGCATGCAGCGCCAGTGCGCATCGGCTCCAAGCAATTCACCGAATCGGTGATTCTCGGCGAAGTGGCGCGCCTGGCCGCAAGGCAGGCGGGTGTGCAAGCCATGCATCAACGCGAGCTGGGTGGTACTGCGATTTTGTGGAGCGCGTTGCAACACGGCGATATCGATGCGTATCCGGAATACACCGGCACGCTCACCCATGAGTTGTTGAAGAACGTACCGCCGGATGCGGATATCTCCACGCTACGCGCTGCGCTCAAGCCACTCGGCATCGGCATCACCGATTCGCTGGGTTTCAATGACACCTACGCCATCGGCATGCGCGAGGATCGTGCTGCACAACTGGGCATCCGCCGTCTTTCCGACTTGGCGTCACACTCGGAACTGCGCTTGGGCTTCTCCAACGAATTCATGGCGCGCAGCGACGGTTGGCCGGGTTTGCGTCAACGGTACGGCTTGCTGCAGAAGCAGGTGCGCGGGCTGGATCACGCGCTTTCCTACCGCGCGCTGGCCAGCAATGCGGTGGATGCGATCGATCTCTACAGTACCGATGCGGAGATTCCCTACTATCACCTGCGCACGCTCGAAGACGACCGGCATTATTTCCCACCGTACGACGCGGTCTACCTGTACCGGCTCGATCTGGAACAACGTTCGCCGGCCTTCGTCGAGGTGCTGAAGAACCTCACCGGTCGCATCAATGCCGATGCGATGCGGCAGATGAACGCGATGGTGAAATTGCATGGCGAAAAGGAGACCGTGGTCGCCGCAGGTTTCCTTGGCGTGCAGCCGGATAGCGACGGCGCCGGGTTATGGGCTCGGCTGTGGCAGCGAACCGTGGAGCATCTGCGCCTGGTGCTTATCTCACTGACGGCAGCAGTGTTGCTCGCGATACCGCTGGGCGTGTTTGCGGCGCGTGCGAAACGACTGGGCCAGCTGGTCATGGCGCTTAGCGGCGTGCTGCAGACCATTCCCTCGCTGGCCATGTTCGTGTTCATGATTCCGTTCTTCGGCATCGGCACCTGGCCGGCCATTGCTGCCTTGTTCCTGTATAGCCTGCTGCCCATCGTGCGCAATACGTATGCGGGGCTGGTCAGCATTCCGCCGGATCTGCGCGAATCTGCTGCCGCGCTGGGGTTGCCGCGCGGTGTGCGGCTACGCCAGGTGGAACTGCCCATGGCAACGCGCTCGATTCTGGCGGGCATCAAGACGGCGGCAGTGATCAATGTCGGCACGGCGACACTCGGCGCGTTGATTGGCGCGGGTGGTTATGGACAGCCCATCGTTACCGGCATCCGGTTGGACGATACGGGTTTGATTCTGGAAGGGGCGATTCCGGCCGCATGCATGGCGCTGGTGGTGCAGGGTTTGTTTGAAGGCGTGGAACGCTGGCTTACACCGCGAGGAATGCGCTTGGAGGCGCGGCAGTGACGCCGAAGATCCATCGCTAGCGAGGGCGGCGTACTCTCAGCGTCGAACCGCCCTTGGCCGCATCCACACTGCGCTGCACGTCTTCCTGCGATGCACGCCCCAGGGATGGCCACATGGCCGGGTCTTCGCGGCGGCGCAGACCTTGTTCGTGCGAGCGGACGGAACTTGCACCGGCGACATCAAGCAAGTCGCACACATCATCCATCGTCATTTCGCCATGCAGCTCGATCACCAGTGTGGAATGCCCGATCAGGCTTGGATCAGGTAATTGCAGAGGTATGCGATCGGATGAGAAAGTGTGTTTCGGTTTATCGCGTCCGGTGCTCGTATCGATGCGGCCAGTGTGGCTGGCCTGCGACACCACCGTGGTGGGGGCACTGGAACTGGAAGGCGAGTTGCCAACGCTTTCGTCGCAACTCAGAACAATTTGTTCACGCCGAATGCCCCTGGACAGTAACTTTTCCGCGGCCGCGTTAGCGTCGAATTGTGTATCGAAACAGGCAACGACAAGTTCAGTCATGATCATGCTCCATGACGTTCGCTGTTACGTGGCACTGTAGAACTTTGAACATAACTTGCACGTGAGCGATGAGATATGGACGCACCATGCGTCCACAACGTCATGCGCAAGTTTTCTCGATGGATACATGCGAATCACGCCGCCGATGCTAACTATGCGATGAACCTTGTGGATCATTGCTACATGGCTAGTAGATGGCCGTCATTCTCGCGAAGGCGGGAATGACGGCCGAGCAGGGGACCTTAAATCAACGCTTGCGGCACTGGTGATAAACCAGCGGGATCTCCACTGCGCTTCTTGCACGCTTGCTGGATCAACTCGCTCCCTTGCAAATAGAGGAGGGAGTAGTAGTGCCAGGTGTTATCCCTGATCCTCATCTGCCGACCCGTTCAACCCCGCTGCATCACCATTGATCAGTTCGGCCCATTTCAACTCGATACCTCTGCGGTGGGCTTTACGCGTGATCTTCAGCCCTTGTGCATCCATCACTACCGTGTAGGGCTGCCCTTCTACGTCGATTTCGCGCCTCAGGGGTTTTTCAAGCGTAGTCGTCATGTGCGGTTCTCCGGGGTAGATGGAACAGGGCACTGTTCGTTATGCAAAAGTTCCGAGCGCTGTATCGAGTGATTGCTCGACGGTGTCGATGCCTACCCATGGGTCTTTGCGCAATCGCGCCAGACGCTTGGGAAGGGAGAGGATGTTGAAGGCATTGCCGCGTTCGATTTTCGATAGTTCTTCCCAGCGCAGTGGCGTGGCGACCGATGCACCCGTGCGGGCTCGCAGCGAATAGCTGGCGATGCTGGTGCTGCCGTGGCTGTTGCGCAGGTAATCGACGAAGATCTTGCCGCGGCACATGGCTACCCTTCGGAACCACTGCATCTGGTTTGGACACCCTGGCGTTTCCGAAATCGTGCTCTCGCTGATATTCCCGAAGGCTCACGTGCGCTCTGCCGTGACAGTCTTGTGTATGGGCGACCTTGCAACGGGATATGTCAAGGGCAGGGCAAGCGAATGTGACCAGGATGTTGGCATCTCGCTCCCTCTGCCTTCAAGGAGATGATTACGGTGAGGGGCATGCTTGCGAAATGAGCGATAGTCTTGGAAATGTTTGTGCGGGTTTCTTGCTAAAAGGTGAATCCTTCGCAAGATTGTTTCATCACCTTAACTTTATCCCCAGCAGGTAGAGGAGATTAAAGGGTGAGCTTTTTTGCAAGGTATTTCGCATCGATCCGAAACTCAGCAATTCGATGCGCGCGACGGGAGCCAATACCTTGCGGGATGATCGTGATACCAGCGCCAGCACGTCGCCTTTCAATCGTGCCGTTTATAGCTGTCGCCAAGGCTGAGGCGGGCAACGCTGCGCCCGATGGCACGTAGCAATTCCTGCTTGCCGTAAGGCTTACGCAGCACCGTCGTATCTCGCTGATTGCGGCAGCGAGATTCGAGCGTATCCCAGTCGCCGGATGCCAATACGTAGTGGCTGTTGTGCAGGCATCGGCGGATTTCCCGCGTAATTTCTTCGATCGATTGACGGCAGCATAGATGCATGTCCATCACTACCACATCGATATCAGGATGCATGCGTGATAGCCGTAAGGCATCTGAGACGCCCAAAGCCTGAGAAACCTCATAACCTTCTTTCTTCAACGCGTGCTGAAGAAGATCTCTGGTGTCCAGGTCGTCTTCGACGACGAGTACGTGCATTCCCGCCTCCGCATGCACGGTAATCCCGCATTCCCCTGCTGCGATCATTCACTTGCGGGGTGACCTGCATGTGAAAGAAAGATGTCGTGCATGTGTCAGCAGTCTTCATCAACTTGCCTGATTAATTAATGGATCAGCGGCTGGCATGCTGATCTGTTTATTCATGGCTCGATTCAATACGGCTTAGATCGATCTATCGCTAATCTTCACTCCAGGCAAACCGGCTGCGTTGCATTGTGCGTGTTCAAAGCATCAGCTGTTCTCTTGAACGGAAGCGATATTCGCATGGAGATCGATCACAAATGTGCCTATGGACCTTGCCAGTGCAAGGTTGCCCAATGGGGCGAGTATTGCAGTGACAACTGCCGCCAGGCGGATAAGCTGCGCACAGAAAATACGCAATGCAGTTGCGGGCACAAGGCCTGCACGGCTGCTCAGAGTGGATGAGCCAGCGTCGGCAGACTGCAAAGCCTATGTCCCTCGAATTCGATCAGAAGGGGATCGACACTATCCGTTTCCCCCGCGTGGCGCCATGCTGGATGTAAACCGTTTTGGCGCCTCGGCTCTGGGCGAAACGGTGGTGAAGGAATACGGGTTTACGGTCGATCGGGTAGGTCTCTGCTGCGTTGAGCGAACCAAAAGGAGGGAATAGATGCACTGAGAGTTCGTTCATGAAAGGCCGGCTTTTTAGCGGCCTTGAGGCCGATTGTCAGGGTCTATTCGGTTTTTGAAACATGGCGTTGACAATTACTCCACGAAATCTTGCATACAAGGGGGTCAAGGTGAGGCTTGTAATCGTTAAATGAGATAGGCGGCTTAGGGCGATGAACGATTACAGATCCACTTGGCACGACGCGAAAATTTCCATGTCACGTCAGGAGAAATCTCATGAATCGCACGACACTTGCTATTGCAGTTGCCTGTATCGGCTTTGCCTTGGGCGGCTGCAACAACAATCCCAACAGCAATCCCAGCGGCAGCGCGCCGGCGAATCCTTCCACCGCATCTGCGCCTGCCACCAACCCGGCTCCAGCCCCGGCACCGGCAAGTACGGCAGCCATGCCGCCGGCTACGAACGGTACTGCACCATCGCCAGCAACACCGGCCGCACCGTCGACCGCTGGGCATTGATAACACCTCAGTAACACTTGCTCTTGTCTTAGCGGCTTGGGTTAAAAAGAAAAACTCCCTCTCCCTTCCGGGGAGAGGCGGAGGTGAGGGGTGCAGTAGTAGATAGGTTGGGTGCAAACCCGGCTTCGGCATGTCCATGCATCGCGATGTGGGTTTTGCACCCCAGCCCACCGGGTATTCATTGATCGCCATGGCAACCGTTTTGCGGCTGCCGCGTCACTTACGTCGCAAGCCGAAAATTTTTACCTAGTTTCCGCCCGGTTTGTACGCGCATGCATTCAAGATAGCGTACTGGTGTGGGGAGAAGAACTCATGAACGCGGACGGCGACATCAGCATACTCAATGTCCTCATTGGTGCCACGATGGATAGTGCCAGGCATTACCACAAAGTGGCGGGGAATGTCGGCAATCCGAGAATTCGTGCCTTGTTCGATCATCTTTCGGTCCAGCGCAAGCTGATTGCGGAGGAGCTGCAAGACCAACTGTCGGCGGTCACCGGCAATCCGCAGAGCGAGAGCATGCCGACCACGCATCCCTTGCGCCTGTTCGGCAATCTTCGCCATGTAATGGACTATGGCTACTGCGCACTGATCGACGAAGTGGAACGCTGCGAGGAGCGCATCAAAGGAAAGTACGAGCGCGCCTTGCTGGACGACCGGCTTTCCAGACTATCGCGCGCGGTAGTGCAGAACGCCTTTGAATCGGTGCAGGAAGGCAGCGCTGATCTGCATGCGTTGAAGCGCTATCCGCATGCGGAACACAGCCACAGTGAGCGGCTGGAGCACTGGTAAGAGGCGATCAGCAGTAAGACGGCGTGTGCGGTGTGGAGCCGTGCCTCCTCATGGTAGATGGCGCGATAGGCACCGGCGGGTATGAACCCCGTCAGCAGCACGACGAACACGATCCAGCCGATTCGTTTATGCCCCCAGACAAAAGACTGCTGCCTAGGCAAGCTAGTCAGCCATACGTTGCCCATTCGTGAACGAACATCATCCGTTGGCAAAAGATGACGTTGTCTTGACTCTGCTTTCACAAGTCGCATCCCCGTTTTCGTTATTGTCGACGAGTCAGGAGTGTGTTCATTGTCCGTTGTACTGGCGCCGAATACCGTTCGGCGGATCGCCGGATTCGGCATATGAAGTCGGGTGGGGATGGCATGAAGACTGTTCTGCTCGTGGATGACAATAGGGACGTGCTCGAAGTGACCGCGTTCATGCTTGAGGATGCCGGCTACGAAGTCGTGGCGGCAGCCGATTCCGAGCAAGCCTTGCAAGTGGCATCGGTGCGTCCGGACATTGGCGTGGTGGTGACCGACCTGAACTTGAAAAAGGGCATGAGCGGCATCGAAATGGGTAAGGCCATGCACGAGGAAGGGTTGAAATGCCCCATGATCGTGATGTCCGGCGACAGCGAACCGCCTGGGGGAGAACTGCAGTCATGGATGAAATACCTATCCAAGCCCTTTGATCGCAAGACCTTGCTGGCTGCCATCACCGAGCATGCATAAGCCGGTAACGATGCGGGAGCATCGGCTGGCTGGCACAAATCGTCCTCAATCGCAGGAACGAGCGTACGCAGGAACGCAAGCCAGCAACCCGGCGTGAAACAGTTTGAGCAAAGGCTGGTGTATGGAGCACGAATCCGCGCGGGTGCGTATCCGGATGGGGTTTGTCGGCGCGTTTTCCTGTTCGGGTGCCGATCGACGGGTCGAACATTCCATGCTGGCGCGGCAAACGCTCCAGCAGCTTCTGGGTGCCGTGCAGATTGCGTATGTGTATGTGCAGTTAGCTGCGGCCAAATCGAGTTACGTGATGGAGCAGATTTACGATGAATCCGGCGGGCGGAGGCAGCCGTGACGAGGGTGCGTGTATTCGCGTCCGCCCGCATTCCATTGTTCCTGTGCTTTGTTGTCCTGCCTGCCGTTGGTCTTGCGCAGAAGACACCCAAGGCACCAAAGCAGAACGAACACCGCCCTTTGCTCGATGCGCGCGAACGGGCCTTTGTGGCGCAGGCAACGTCGGACGATGACATGCAAATCACGCTGGCCAAGCTTGCCATGAGCAAGTCGGGCAATCCGCGAATGAGAGCGCTGGCAAGCAAGATCGTCAGCGATCACACCGCGCTCAATCTGCAATTCGCGCAGTTTGCCTCCACGAAAGGCAGCAAGGGGCGTGCGCAGGGCGTACCGGAGAACATTCGTGCGATGCAAGCACATTTGCAATCACTGCAAGGCGATGCCTTCGATCAAGCTTTTGCCGGCATGATGGTGAAGGAGCACCGCAAGATCATCGTGGCTTACGAAGCAGCCGCGAAAACTTCCGCCGACGACCGGCTGAAAACCATTGCTGCGCGTGGCATTCCCGTACTGCAAGAACATCTGGATGCGGCGCGTACGCTGATGAAGCAAGGCAGCACCGCGGAGCATCGGCGGGGAGACAAATAAGGGATTACCACTCGGCCCAATTGGCATGCCAGCTGGCAGCCTTGTCTGCTTTTTTCAGAGGCAGGCGGTCGTCTTGCCGCTTGCTTTGGCCGGATCGGCCAGCACGGCGCAACGCCTCTTTCAACGTCATGTGTTCCTGTTCGGACAGGCTGATCTTGCGCCTGCGTCTGGCGATGGTGGCGTTACGGATGCTCATGGTGTTCCAAATAAAGACAGCGATGCGGCAGCTTCGCAGCGGGGGCTTGAAGAGAATGCGCATGCCGCGTCAATGCGTTAGTTCACGGGGATGCGCAGTGAGAGGCGGTTTTCGGTTGCAAGCATGCGGGGGTGATATGTCAGTTCGATGAAACATCCCTTGTGCGTACGCAGGTGCTTTTTCGTATCGAATGGCCTCCCGTGCTGCGCAAGGTTTCATTGGCGCTTGCATGCCGCTTTGCAAATAAGCCGATGTGCCGGCGCAAAGGTTATTGACATGTCATGGCAAAGGGCTCGATGCGTGTTTCACCGGTGCCTCGATAGATTCAATCGCCTCGACAGGTTTACGCGGAATCGAGTCACTCGTATCTAACGAACAGGTAAGCGTCATGCCGAAGAAGCAGACGCAAGTTGCCGGCAACATGACGGTACGCGAAGCCGGCCAGAAGGGCGGCGAGGCCCGTAAGCAAGAGCTGGGCCCGGAAGGTTACGCGGAACTCAGCCAGCGCGTCCGCGACCTGGCCAAGAAGGGCGGGTAGTCCGAATGATGGCTAGGGGTGCGGGTACTTGCATCAATCAAGCAATAAAAAAGCCACCGGGAGGTGAAATAGGTTGGTGGGCGTTACAAGGATTCAGCGTTTCGCTGGAGGTTAGTGACAGTATTATGTTGCTAGACCATCTGAGATTGCTGACGGGCTGCTTTGCGGTAACCTAGCGAAACCGTTTAGGGACAATTAGGGGTAAGTATGACCGGTCACGGAGTTCGGCGGTTATCGTTCAAGTGTATATTCCATTTGCTGCTCCTGCTTGCTTGTGGCGCATTGCACGCCCAGCAACAGGGGACAGTCACGTACGTATATACCGATCCGCAGGGGACGCCTTTAGCAGAAGCGGATGCTAACGGGAACATCACCAAGACTTACGACTACACGCCGTACGGAACTACGGCATTAGGTACGCCCCCTAATGGACCGGGATATACGGGACATGTTAACGATCCCGAGACAAATCTCGTCTACATGCAGGCTCGATATTACGATTCTGCGACTGGGCATTTTCTAAGTGTTGATCCAACCACGCCATCAGCGGGCGGTACATTCACGTTCAATCGATATGCTTACGCTAGTGACAACCCGATTGGAAATGTTGATCCAAACGGGAAGCAAACGATACCTCTTGCGAATGAGTTGGGAACAGATGACCCAGCCGTGATCAATCGGGTGCAGGTGGCTCAATTGGATAATGCCGACAACATCATGGATGTTGCACGGCAGTTGACCGATCCGCTCGTTGCAGAAGCTCCTGAGCTTGGTGCTGTACCAGCAATGATCAGCAAGGTAGCTGATGTTACTTTTGCGGCGTCTAAAACGACCACATTGTTGAAGGCTGCAGGTTCAGAAGTGCCCGCCGCAGAACGTGTTCAGGGACTAACTAATCTCCTTGATCCGGTCGCTCAGACTAAGCGCACAGTTGCGGTCTTAGATACCTCCCAAGGTACACGGGTGCTTGCTTCTGGTGGCCGAGATTTAAGTCCAGCGCAGCGCGCAACTCAGCAGGCGGGTGAACAACTGGCGAGGCAGCCGGGTGCGCACGCTGAGGTGACCGCACTCAACCATGCTGCGAACAACGGACTTACTCCTTCATCGATCACTACATCACGCCCAATTTGCCCTTCATGCCAAGCTGCGATACAGCAGTCGGGTGGAACGGTTACGAGTCCGACTACAGCGCAGTGGCCGAAGCAATGACTGTATTAAAATATGATGAGCAAGCACTTAAGCAACAGCTGTCAGCAATGCCCGAGAGATCCATCGTTGCATTTGCGTTGTGCTGTTCTACTCGGCAGCTGAACGCTTTTGAAGCCTACGCTGATAAGTTTTTGCCTGAAAAGCGAGAAGCTGCCCGCCACATTGTTGAAAGCCTTTGGGCGACAATAATTTTTGGGGAAAACACCCCGGTCATGTGGTCCGAACAACTGGCTATAGTTGAAGAGACATATCCGGATGAACAGGATCATTGGGCTCCGTTTCACGTTTACGGCGGCAATGCGCTATCTTCTTTGATATACACGATCCGAAGCCTCTTGGCGTCTGCAGACGTTCAAGAGGCTGCGTGGGCAGCACGAATTGCCTATGAATCGGCAGATCAGGCTGCGCTACGTTCTCTCGATAAAATGCGCGGGTCGCCTGAAATAGAACAATTAGTGGTCGCGAGCGACATCGTCCAGCGTGAATTGCATCGCCAGTCTGACGATCTTCAGTCGTTAGCTATCGACGATCCGGGAGTGATTTTGCATCTCAAGAGTCTAGCCATGGAAAGTCGAGTGCTGACTTTAGATGAGATGCTTGTTTGATCCTTGACTGCCAAATTTTATCCTTGCTTCTATCAATCCATAAACGCATAACGAGCGCTTTCGCGAAGAGATAGATGTCGCGCTAAGGAAGTAATGTGACCGAGAAAACATGGCCACTGCGCTATTCTGAAGATGAGTTTTGGGTGCTCGTCCACAGGCACAGGACAATTGGCGTGTTGGAAAGGAAGTGGTCATTTGCTCGGAACGAGCAAGGACAGAAAGTGCTTCTCCAAGCTAACTAGAGACATTATTTAGCCCCTGTATTGCCTGATGCATGAATCATTCGTGAAATGGATTGTGCATCTGAGTAAACGGCTAGACGTCCTCTTCCTCACACTGAAAATAGGCGTTCTTTCTTTTTGGGTCGATGACTATTTCCAACTCACCGTAACCACTTTCAGAGTTCTCAATATCGGCGCAACCCGTAGGAACAACCTCGTTGAATTCGCACTTGACGATAATGTGAGTCTTTCCGTTGATATCTTGGATGGACGCGATTGATACCTCTAACGAGTCGTCGTCTGGCCACCTTCTTTGCACATTACGTCCAATGGGAGATCGCTGCTGATGCTCTGAAGTTCGTTGAGGAAAATCCCTTCGAATTTATCCGTGCCAAGCACCTCCATCGATTCGGGAAGTTCAATAAATCTCTTGAGTCCACTTTGCATGTGACGTCACCGTAGATGAGGACTGCTGTGTATGACTGCGGACTTCGCCCAAGGAGCGTTCAAACACTTTCTTGAAGCGATCTGTAGATCGTGGCTACTCCAACATTGAATCATTCCGCCATGCGAGCCCCCCGTGGCGTTGCTGCAGATGAGCTGTCCGATTGTAGGTTCACTACAAAGCAACGTTACTGAGCTGTATCGAACTCGAGAATTGGCTGTATTGTTGGCATTGGCACACAAACAAAAAACCGCCCCTTTTTACAGGGGCGGTTTTCCATACTTTTTTCGTACTCGGCATTTTCGATGATGCCGAAAATTGCCTAAGTCGTTGAATAGATTGGTGGGCGGTACAAGGATCGAACTTGTGACACCTGCCGTGTGAAGGCAGTGCTCTACCGCTGAGCTAACCGCCCGCCGGGAACGCGCAACTATACGGACCAGGAGGTAAAACGTCAACCATTTGTGGGGTGGCTGCGTTGCTTGGCGTGGGCTATCGCCCTTGGGCGGCTAAAATACCCTGTTCCCTTTGCCAAACGGCTCCCCATGCATTTCGATCTCTCGCACATGCTGCATGCTCTGCAGAATTTCCACCTTACGCCTTGGAAGGTGGTCGGCTTCCTGGGCACCTTTATGTTCACCGGGCGCTGGTTCGTGCAGCTTTATTACACGCGCAAATACAAGCGTGTGGTGATGCCGCTGTCGTTCTGGTGGATGTCGGTGTCGGGCAGCGCCTTGTTGCTGGCGTATTTCGTATTCGGCAAGAATGATTCCGTGGGCATTCTTTCCAACTTCTTCCCGGTGTTCGTGTCGGTGTACAACCTGGTGATGCATATGCGCAATCACGGCGGAGATGAAATTGGGGATAAGGCGTAGGTCGGAATGACGGCACGCTTCGAAATGGCATGTAGCACGTAGACTGGGATGAAATCCCAGCATCGCCATGCTGATAAGAACCGGGATTGGCATCCCAGCCTATAAACTATTCCGGATCGTAATCCAGGTTGGGCGCCAGCCAACGCTCCGCTTCTTCCCGCGTCCAGCCCTTGCGCTTCGCATAGTCTTCCACCTGCTCGCGCGTGACACGCCCGACCACGAAGTACTGGCTGTCCGGATGCGAGAAATACCAGCCGGAAACCGCTGCGGCCGGATACATCGCGAAGCCATCCGTCAATTGAATGCCGGCGTTGCGCGTGGCATCGAGCAGCTCGAACAGCGCGGTCTTCTCCGTGTGATCGGGGCAGGCGGGATAACCAGGAGCGGGGCGGATGCCGCTGTACTTTTCGTCGATCAGCGCTTCGTTGTCGAGGGACTCGTTTGGCTGATAGCCCCAGAACTCGCGACGCACGCGTTCGTGCATGCGTTCGGCGAAGGCTTCGGCGAGACGGTCGGCGAGGGCCTTGAGCAGGATGGCGGAGTAATCGTCGTGCTCTGCTACGAAGCGCGCGACGTGCTCCTCAATGCCGATGCCGGCGGTAACGGCGAAGGCGCCGATCCAATCCTGCTTGTTGGTTTCCTTGGGAGCAATGAAATCGGAAAGGCAGAAATCGGGCCGCTCGACGGGCTTTTCAGCTTGTTGGCGGAGGTTGTGGAGGTGCCGCTTTCCTTCCGGAAGCTGGATCTCGATGTCGTCACCGACACCGCAAGCAGGCCAGAAGCCGATCACCGCACGTGCCGTCAGCCAACGCTCGGCGATGATCTTGTCGAGCATGGCCTGCGCATCGCCGAACAACTCGGTGGCTTGCTTGCCGACGACGTCGTCTTCAAGGATGGCGGGGTAACGGCCTGCCAGTTCCCAGGCCTGGAAGAACGGCGTCCAGTCGATATAGGTACGCAGTTCGCTCAGGTCGTAGTCGTCGAACGTCGTAATGCCGGGCTTCTTGGGTTGTGGCGGTGCGTAGCTCTGCCAGTCGCGGGTAAAGCGCTGCTTGCGCGCGTGTTCCAGCGGCACCAGTGTTTTTGCGGCACCCCGTTGTTTGTGGCGTTCGCGGATGTCTGCGTATTCAGCGCGGATCTTCGCCATGAAGCCGTCGATCAACTCCTTGCTCACCAGGGATTGCGCGACGCCGACGGCGCGCGACGCATCTTTTACCCAGACCGTGGGCGATTTGTAATGCGGTTCGATCTTCAGCGCGGTATGCGCGCGCGAGGTGGTGGCACCGCCGATCAACAGTGGAATCTGGAAATCCTGCCGCTGCATTTCGCGTGCGACCTGGCTCATTTCTTCCAGCGATGGCGTGATCAGGCCGGACAGGCCGATGATGTCGGCTTTGTGTTCGCGCGCGCTATCCAGAATCTTCTGTGCCGGTACCATCACGCCGAGGTCGATCACCTCGAAGTTGTTGCAGCGGAGCACCACGCCGACAATGTTCTTGCCGATGTCGTGCACATCGCCTTTCACGGTCGCCATGACGATGGTGCCGTTGTTCTTGCCGGCGTCGCCGGTGCGCAGTTTTTCCGCTTCGATATAGGGCAGCAGGTATGCCACTGCTTTTTTCATCACGCGTGCTGACTTCACGACCTGCGGCAGGAACATTTTGCCGGCACCGAACAGGTCGCCGACGATGTTCATGCCGTCCATCAGCGGACCTTCGATCACGTCGAGCGGACGCGTGGCTTGCTGACGTGCTTCTTCCGTGTCTTCATCGACGAATTGGTCGATGCCGTGTACCAGTGCATGGGCAAGTCGTTCGCGCACGGGTTTTTCGCGCCAGGCGAGGCTTTCGGTGACTACTTCGCCTTTCTTTCCCTTGAAGCGGTCGGCGATTTCCAGCAGGCGTTCGGTGGCGTCGGCGCGGCGGTTGAGCACGACATCTTCCACGCGTTCGCGCAGTGCTTCGGGCACGTCGTCATAGATCATCAACGCACCGGCGTTGACGATGCCCATGTCCATGCCAGCCTTGATGGCGTGGTACAGAAACACGGAGTGGATCGCCTCGCGCACGGTGTTGTTGCCGCGAAACGAAAACGAGACGTTGGAGACGCCGCCAGACACGTGGCTATGCGGAAAGCGCTTCTTTAACTCGCGCGTGGCTTCGATGAAGTCCACCGCGTAGTTGTTGTGCTCTTCGATGCCGGTGGCGATGGCAAAGATGTTGGGGTCGAAGATGATGTCTTCGGGCGGGAAGTCCAATTTCTCGGTGAGCAGCGTGTAGGCGCGCGAGCAGATGTCTACTTTGCGTGCACAGGTATCCGCCTGGCCTTGTTCGTCGAACGCCATCACCACGACCGCGGCGCCGTATTCGAGCACCTTGCGTGCGTGCTCCAGGAAGAGGTCTTCGCCTTCCTTCATGGAGATGGAATTGACCACGCCCTTGCCTTGCAGGCAGCGCAGGCCGGCTTCGATGACGGTCCACTTGGAAGAGTCGACCATCACCGGCACGCGTGCGATGTCCGGTTCGGCGGCGATCAGATTGAGGAAGCGCGTCATCGCGGCTTCCGAATCGATCAGGCCTTCATCCATGTTAACGTCGATAATTTGCGCACCGTTCGCCACCTGCTGGCGCGCGACGTCCACGGCTTCTTCGTAGCGATCTTCCTTGATCAGTTTTTTGAATTGCGCCGAGCCGGTGACGTTGGTGCGTTCGCCGACGTTGACGAACAGCAGGTCCGGCGTGATGACCAGGGGTTCGAGGCCGGAAAGGCGGGTGTGGCGAGTTGTATTCATCGAGGGCGATTTTGCGACGGACAGTTCCCTCTCCCTTAGGAGAGAGGGTTGGGGTGAGGAATGAATCTTGCGGAATAGCAGCGGCACCCCATGGGGACGTTATTCCCGCGAAAGCAGGAATCCATCTTTGCCTTTTGCGTCAGAGCAACATGGATTCCCGCTTTCGCGGGAATGACGGCCATCAAGGCAAGCGGAATGTTCGGTCTGCTCATGCCGCTTCTTTCTTCTCAACCGATAGCGCACGCGGCGCATACTTGCTCACCGCCTCCGCAATGGCCTTGATATGCGCGGGCGTCGTCCCGCAACAACCGCCCACCATATTGAGCAGCCCGTCGCGCGCAAAACCGCCAATCACTGCGGCCATCTGCGCCGGCGTTTCATCGTATTCGCCGAACGCATTGGGCAAGCCTGCGTTCGGGTGTGAACTGATGTAGCACTCGGCCGTGTTGGCAAGCGTTTGCACATGCGGACGCAGATCGGCAGCACCCAGTGCGCAGTTCAAGCCGACCGAAAGCGGGCGGATGTGCTTTACCGAGTAGTAGAACGCTTCCGCCGTCTGGCCGGAAAGCGTGCGGCCAGAACGATCGGTAATGGTGCCGGAGATCATCACCGGCACGCGGCTGCCGCGTGAGCGGAACAATTCGCTCAATGCGAACAGCGCTGCTTTAGCGTTGAGCGTGTCGAAGATGGTTTCCACCATGATCAGGTCGGCGCCGCCATCGAGCAGGCCACTGCCTGCTTCGGTGTAGTTGTCGACCAGTTCTTCAAAGGTGACGTTGCGAAAGCCGGGGTCATTGACGTCGGGCGACAGCGAAGCCGTACGGCTGGTGGGCCCAAGGATGCCGATCGCGAAACGCGGCTTGGATGGATTTTTCGCCGTGTATGCATCGCAAGCAGCACGTGCGAGCTTGGCGCCTTCGCGGTTCAACTCATACGCAAGATGTTCGAGATGGTAATCGGCCTGGCTGATGCGTGTGGAATTGAAGGTATTGGTTTCGACCAGATCCGCGCCGGCTTCGAGATAGGCTTCGTGCACGCCGCGGATGATGTCCGGCTTGGTCAAAGTGAGCAGGTCGTTATTGCCCTTCAGATCGCACGCGCCGGGATGATCGTGCGCATGCGTGTGCTGGCTGTCGCAGCCGTCGGCGAAGCGATCGCCGCGAAAGCCGGCTTCGTCCAACTGATGTCCTTGCAGCATGGTGCCCATGCCGCCGTCGAGAATCAGGATGCGTTCGCGCAGGGCGGCTTCGAGCGCGGCAACACGGTCGGGATGACGCCAGGGGAGGGTGCTCATGTGGACTCCTTACGGCTTGCGTGCGAGCAGGCTGATGACTTCGAAATGCGGTGCCTTGCGCTCGCGGCTCAGGCGATTGCAGCTCAACACCTCGAGCTTGGCCTGCGTGACCAGCTTGGTGAGGTCGCTTTCGGTGAAACCAAGATTGCGGTGATCGAACGGTTCGACCACGGCACGGTGGTCGTGCCTGCCCAACGTGGCGGCCAGTAGCTTGCCGCCAGGGCGTAGTACACGGGCGGCTTCGGCCACGGCTTTGGCCGGCTGTTCCGAATAGGTAAGCGCATGCAGCATCAGCACCAGGTCGAAGCGGCCGGCTTGCAGCATCAAGGCGTGCATGTCGCCCTGGCGCACTTCGACGTTGCTGAAAGGCGCCAGCCGTTTGGCTGCCGCTTCCACCACGCGCTCGCTCGCATCCACGCAGACGATCGAGCGTGCATGCGGCGCGAGTAGTTCGGCCGTCACGCCATCGCCGGAGGCGATGTCCAATACGTCGCCGGTTTCCAGCAATTGCAGCAGCGAGCGGGTGAGCGTTTCCCAGGTGCGGCCGGGCGAGTAATGGCGCTCCATGTCGCCGGCCACGGTGTCGGCCCAACCTTGCGAGTTGGCGCGCTGGGCCAGCACGGCAATCAACCGTGCCGCGTCTTCCCGCAGCAGGGCGTCGTCGATGCTTTCGCGAAGGGAGCGGATCAGCGCGTGCTGGCGTTCATCACCTTCGCTGTTGGCACGGTAGTAGGCCGAAACGCCCGCGCGGCGATCGCGCACTAGCTCGGCTTCTTTCAGCTTGGCCAGGTGCGTGGAGACGCGAGGTTGCGCCAGATGCAGCACCGCAGCCAGCTCCGCCACGGTCAATTCTTCCCGCTCGAGCAGGGCCAGCAGCCGCACGCGAGTGGGATCCGCCAGCAGGCGCAACACGCTGGAGGCGGTGGCCAGATCCATCGTGCATCCTTATATCGCGATAGAGAGATGGTTAAGGGTAGGCGCGAGATGGCGAAGCGTCAAGGGTTAAGGTTCCGGGCTCGATAGTGATAAACTAGTCATATGACTAGTCAGATGGTGATCCCGTATGCACACTTGGCCGGTACAAGACGCAAAAGCACGCTTCAGCGAACTACTGGATGCTTGCACCACGGAGGGTGCGCAATTGATCACCCGACGAGGTGAGGAAACTGCCGTGCTGATTCCTATTGCCGAATGGCGACGCATGGTCGAGATAGCGCGTCCTTCGCTCAAGGCCTTGCTACTTTCCGATGTTGGCCGCACCGACCTCGAAATTCCTAAGCGCGGCGTTCGGCGTCGTCGCCCAACTTCGTTCTAAGCAGGGATATGCATGTTTTTGCTGGATACCAATATCGTCTCGGAGTTGCGCAAGCCGCGTCCGCACGGTGCGGTCGTTGCGTGGATCGGAGGAGTCGACGATGCTCACTTACATCTGAGCGCTGTCACATTGGGCGAGATACAGGCGGGCATTGAACTCACTCGTGAACAGGATTCTGATAAAGCCACGATCATCGAGGCATGGCTTGAGCAAGTGGCTGCAACTTACAACGTGCTGCCGATGGATGTCGCCACATTCCGCTGTTGGGCCAAGTTTATGCATCGACAGTCCGATACGGTGTCGGAAGACGCCATGATCGCGGCGACGGCGAGCGTCCATAAACTCACTGTCGTTACGCGCAATACGAGGGATTTCGAGCGTTTCCCTGTAGCTTTGCTCAATCCGTTCCAGACCTGACGTTTGTATCTCTGTTGCCCCGCAGCAAGGCTCATGCAGCCACACAGCTAAAATAAGCGGCTTTCCCCTCCTCCTTCCCCCGGAGCCGCTTATGGATTTCCGTTTCACCGATGACCAGCTTTCCCTTCAATCCATCGCCCGCGATTTCGCACAAAAGCGCATTGCGCCGGTGGCGGCCGAACTCGATGCCAAGGGCGAGTTTCCGCTGGACAACATCCGCGAGATGGGTCAGCTCGGCCTGATGGGCATCGAGGTGCCGCACGAATACGGCGGTGCAGGGATGGACCCGGTCGGCTACGTGTTGGCGATGATCGAGATTGCCGCGGCCGACGCGGCGACGTCCACCATCATGTCGGTGAACAATTCGCTGTTCTGCAACGGCATCCTCAAGCACGGCACGGAAGAACAGAAGCAGAAGTATGTGCGTGCGATTGCACAGGGCGAAGCGATCGGTGCTTATGCGCTGACGGAGCCGCAGTCGGGCTCGGATGCATCCGCCATGCATACGCGTGCGTCGAAGAATGCCGATGGTAATTGGGTGATCAATGGCAAGAAGAGCTGGATCACGTCGGGTCCGGTGGCTCGCTACATCGTGTTGTTCGCGATCACCACGCCGGGTATTGGCGCGAAAGGGGTATCGGCCTTCATCATCGACACGCAACGGCCTGGTTTCCATGCGGGCAAGACGGAGCCGAAGCTCGGTATTCGCGCATCGGCGACCTGCGAAATCGAATTCAACGATTACGTTTGTCCGAAGGAAGACCTGTTGGGCGAGGAAGGTAAAGGTTTTTCGATTGCGATGGGTGTGCTTGACGCCGGCCGCATCGGTATCGCGTCGCAGGCGGTGGGTATTGCGCGTGCGGCGTATGAGGCGACGCTGCAGTGGTCGCGCGATCGCAAGGCGTTTGGTCATCCGATCGGCACGTTCCAGATGACGCAGGCCAAGATTGCCGATATGAAGTGCAAGCTGGATGCCGCCACGCTGCTGACGCTACGCGCGGCGTGGGCGAAAGGCGAAGCGGAAAAGAATGGCGGACGTTTCGGTACGGAGGCTTCCGTTGCCAAGCTGGTGGCTTCCGAAGCGGCGATGTGGATCTCGCATCAGGCGGTGCAAATTCACGGCGGTATGGGCTATTCGAAGGAAATGCCGCTGGAGCGTTACTTCCGCGATGCGAAGATCACGGAGATCTATGAAGGCACCAGCGAGATTCAGCGGCTCGTGATTGCGCGCGCGGAGACCGGGTTGCGCTGATCGCATAACCGAACGGCCGTTGTTCCCGCTTCCGCAGGAGTGGCTGCCACGTGAGTTGTGCAGAGGATCGGAAACGCTATTTGGTAGCAAATGCCCCAAAGAACCATCATCGTATAACTAATTGAAAATTATAGGCCCTCCTGCCTGGAGGGCCTTTTTTAATTTTTTGTGCTCGAAGACGCTAAACGGAAGCTGTTGCACAAACTCAGCTCCGGGCCACAGGGTGGCTCAAAAAGATTTAACTAATTGAATTTTCTAAGTATTAATGCAGAGCCCCCCCAATCCCGTCGCTCTGTCGTTGCCACCTAAGCGCGGATCGGTCTTGGTCACATACAAAGCACCTCATGTCGGGAGCGCGTCATGGCTGCCAGCGCCCTCTACTCGGGGCGCAAACTACCGCCATGCGTGGCGGTCCAGCCACCATTGCCCGAAAGCGAAACGGCGATACGGGGTTTCAAGGCTGGCCAGCTCCAGATAGCCTGCCGCTGCCGTTATGCTGAAGATAGACAGCAAGGAAGCCGCTGCCGGCAGCTAGGTATTTCCGGCCCCTTGCCATAGGCCGCCACGACTTGGCTCGTCAAAGGGGCTGAGCGCCAGGCAACTACAGTTCAAGGAAGGGGATTACAGCGTGGTCAACATCACTAATCAGGTTGTAACGAGCGAATCACCACTGGTGAAGCTTCTGGGGGACTTCGAGGAGTCATTTGTTGGTTTTGTATATGGCATGCGCTTTGACGAAGTTCTTGTTCTGACCAATGACGCTTTCAAGCACAAGGTCAATGGCATACCACATAACTCCTTTTTGGTTGCTGCCGGCTTCAATCCGTCGCGATTCGGCGATGCGGAAACCATTGATCAAGAGGTTGTGCTTCTTCGAGTATTGGAACCCGTAAGCCTTCCTCAAGATAACGACTTTGTCCGAACCCGCATCGAGCACCACCAGCGCCGTACCGCAACGGAGAAGTATCCAGGCGAAGTTAATGATGGCCTAGATCCCATTACGGCGGTGGAGTTGCAGGCCGGAGGGCTGCGCTGCAGCGTGCTAGGCACTTTCTATATTGACGACAAGGCAAACCTTCGCCTTGGTAGCGATATTGAGAATTTCATGACCTTGTCGCGCCTCCGCGCATATAAGCCACGAGGAGAGGCATTGGCAACGATTGTCAATCACGTTAATCCCGAGGTTCGAGACAAGGCGAAGGAGGAAGCTCTCAAAGCTGGCTTCAAGGGAATTCCTTCGGCCATCCACATTGGCTCTGTACGCTATACATCAACGGCGCGTATGCATCGTGGCCCTAGTGAGCCGCTTGTGCCGGTAATGATACAGCCCACAGATTTTCTCGCGCGACGCACTGCCGTGCTTGGCATGACCAGAACGGGTAAATCCAATACTGTGAAGACAACAGTCTCTGCGGTTGCGCTGGCAGCGATGACCGACGGTATCAAAGTGGGGCAATTGATTTTCGACATAAATGGCGAATATGCGAATGCCAACCATCAAGATGACGGAAGTTCGATTGCAGATGTATTTCCCGCGCAAACGGTTCGGTATCGAGCAATTGAAACCAACGGCTTCGAAGACCTGCGAACCAACTTCTACAGAGATTGCGACCAGGCTATTAACCTGATTCAAGCTCTATTTGAGATAGATAAGTCCCCGTTCTCGGGGCAAGATCTGGACGCCTTTATGTCCTCAACGCTTGAGGAGCCAGACCAAAGTGAACGGTCTGAGCACACCCGCTGGAAGAGGCACCGAGCAGTTTTCCAATGCATCCTGTACCGCGCAGGCTTTGCCGCCCCCAATGGTTTGGCTGTCGAAGTGCCGATCGCAAAGGCCCTGACGAAGCAGGTAACCGATTGGGCCAACTCCCAAACCCCGGTTCCGAATGTTGCCATCCCGCAATCTGAACGAGTTTCGTTGCCTGAGGCATGCGCTTGGTTTGAGCAGTTGCGACAGATCAATCTGTCGCTCAAGGAGCAGCAGAAGAATCAGAATATCCCTCAGATCGGATTGGTCTCTTCGACACCGGGCAATTCCTGGGTTGACCCGATGCTCGAAGCGTACCTCAACATGCTCGCCCGAGAGACGAGTCGCAAACAGTCTTTTGGTGGATGGCGCGCCGTACAAAAATATACCAATTATCATTCTAGTAGGCGCGCCGCTGACGTGACCAATGAGGTGATTGGGCATCTTGATGTCGGGAAAATCGTCATCCTAGATCTTTCGGCGGGGCCAATCCAAATCCGCACAGTGCTTTCAGAACGCATCGCGCGCCAAATTTTTGAGCGCCAGATGGCAACGATGCATCGTGGTGATACACCTCAAAATGTTGTCATCTATGTAGAGGAAGCGCACAACATTATCGGGAAGCGTGCGGAACTGACCGAAACATGGCCTCGAATGGCGAAAGAGGGTGCAAAAGCGAAAATCGCGTTCGTCTATGCGACCCAGGAACCGTCATCTGTTCATCCGAATATCTTGGCAAACACCGAAAACTGGTTCGTTACTCATCTAAACAATGACGATGAGCTAAAGACTCTCGGTAAGTTCTATGACTTCAGCGACTTCATCGGCTCGCTCAAGGCGGCCCAAGACGTCGGCTTTGCACGAATCAAAACTCTTTCCGCCCCATTTGTGATTCCTGCCCAAATCAATCGATTCTCTCCCGAAGAGATCAAGGCAAAGATGGTCGGACTAAGTGCAGTAGGTGGCAAGTAATGCCGTATAAAGGTGAAGTAGCTGGCAAAGGTGGCCATTCGGATTTCGTGAGAAATCCAGATGTCCAGGCGTTTCTGGCCGAGTGCGACTATATGCGTCAGCCGAGCGACGCCGAAGCAGGGGCGATGGCTTCGACCTTTAGCGTGGCGCCTGCGGGCGATCCGTCCTTGCTTCCAAAGTATGTCGTGGCATCGGATGCGAGTAAGAGTGACACGCCGATTAACGATCGACTTCCAAGCACACAGGTCGGCTTCATCAAGGTCAGCCAGATATTAGTTAGCATGGATAGCTATGCCGAGTTGATTGACCCGCAAAGCCGGTTCGTTGACCCGTTCAAAGCTGCCGAAATGCATCGCAACGCTGCAGCCATCACATTCACGCTCCCTGGTAGCAACGTGCGTTACCTGGGAGCAAAGAGTGTCAAAGACGGCTTCCGGCGCGCAGTCTTCAGACAACTAAATGCTGACCGGAGTAATGGGGGTGGTAGTCGCCTCGTGCTATCGGATGTTCTTGTGAATGTCAATGACGGACGAGTCAGCGTAGGACGATCATCGAGCCGCGCTGGACAGTGCCCATCTTGTAGCGCGGAGCACGACTTTACGTTCACCATTAGCGAGCAAGAGAAAGTCTGCCCATCCTGTAATGAGCCGGTCTTCGTGACGGACTGGCTTCGACTCCACGAGGATGTCTCCGACTTTGGTAACAATACGAGCGCGATGACTCGCATGATGAATGCCATCGAACATCTACTCCTTGCTGCGCTCATCCAACAAATTTTTCTCGCCGACCCTCGCGCGCTATCCAAGATGGCGTTTGTTATGGATGGGCCGCTAGCGATATTTGGTCAACCCGCAAAGCTCCATGCCCGGATCATGGCGCTGTTATATGGCGTCAACACGCGCCTAGCGGAACTAAAGCTGGATCCTTTGCTGATTGTCGGCCTTCAGAAGACTGGTGAGGTCATGGATCACGCCAATCTGTTGAGTCGCTTCTTGCCAAACGGTGTATTCCGCGTCCTTGATGACGCTTATCGCTACAAATACATAAAGGGTAGCGATTCGCCAGCAGACAACTTTGGTTTCGAAACCTACTATGGACAGGATTTTCTTTTCAAAACTGAGAAGGGCCGTATCTTCAATTTTGCATTGCCTTATCCGTTTTCGGACAAGTCGGGGGATCAGAAGAAATTCGCGGACGCCAAAGCTCAAATTTCCAACTATGGCTCGCTCATCTCGCGAGCCTGCGACCTAATCAGGCACTTTGAACTCGATCTTTACGAGAGCGCCATCGTCCCCGTGGCACTCGCTCACAGGCATGCATCGATCAGCATCATGCCGGGCGGAAAAGTCCTCGACATCATTACGAAGACAGGCCTACAGCGTCGGCCGTGAATACGGGAAAGCGGCCCCTGCGGCATCACAAAACGCATCCACACGGTGCTGCTGGCCAGCCGCGATGGACTTCTGTACGATAATGGCCTCCGCAGGAGATGTAACGTGCCAATCAATCACTCCCCTCTCCGCTATCCCGGTGGCAAAGCAGCACTCGCTCCGTTTCTAAAGGCGCTTATTCAGGAAAATGGGTTGGGCACGGTGAGCTACGCGGAGCCATATTGCGGCGGCTCTGGTGCAGCATTGGAACTTCTGTTCGAGGGGATAGTCGATGCTGTTTACCTTAATGACATCGACCCCGCCATTTATTCGTTCTGGCGAACCATTGTTCGTGATCCCGAAGCATTCTGTTCGTTGATTGCTAGTACACCAATCACGATCGACGAATGGCATGTGCAGCGTGAGTATTATCTGCGATACCGCACACGCGTCGGACCTAAGTTGGCTTTTGCGGCGTTCTACCTGAATCGCACCAATCGATCCGGAATACTTGCTGCAGGCCCCATTGGGGGCCGGGCTCAAACTGGCAAATGGCTGCTTGGGGCGCGCTTCAATAAAGAAGAGCTCATTAAGAAGATCAAGCGCATTGCTCGATATGCCGATCGGATTCATGTCAGTCAGCTAGATGCGATTGAGTTCCTTAAAGACACGATCAATCCGTTAAAAAAACAAATTTTGGTGTATTTGGATCCACCGTATTACGTGCAGGGCCAAAGTCTTTACACTAATCATTACGGGCCTGATGACCACGCGGCGATCGCCAAATTTGTTCAGAAGAAACTGAATAAACCGTGGGTTGTTTCTTACGACAATCATCCGAAAATAGAGCAATTGTATGGCACCTGTGAACGAGTAGATTACGGCATTCGCTACTCGGCGCAGGCGCGTTACTTCGGTCGCGAGCTTATCGTGATCTCAGATAAGTTGCAGATGACGGATATCACCGACCCACTGTCGGTCGACCGACTGCAGTCGCAACAGCGTAAGCGCGAGAATGATGTGTCGCGCAGAGCTATGTGGCGACAAGCAGGGCACGCTTAAAAGGGGCGGCTATTCGTGCTTGATGCGTTAGTTCAGTACATTGCCCTTAATCAAACCTACGAGTAAATCTGCTCAACAATTAGCTTTCATCCAGAACCTACCGTTTCTATGTACGCCCATCGTAGACACGTCATACATTTAGATGTTGACGCGACTTAGATGGCCACGATATGGAATCTTGCTGCTTCTGCAACTGGCTTGACCGTATTGGCCTGGTGCTCAAGTTTGACTAAGCCATAGTTGGCCATGGTCTTGAGTATCCGAGAGAGGTTTTTAGGCGACCTTTCCATCGTGGTGGCTAGTTCGGCAATAGAGGCTGGATGTGTCTCCGCAATGGTCCGTAGAAGCTCACGGTTTTCGTCGCTCAGAATCGTCGCAAGCGATTTCATGGATGGAAACCATATTTTTGGGTCATCGGGTGATGGCTTGAGCTTTCCAGTCGCGATAGCTAACACGCGCTCGCGGATTTTTTCTTGCGACATGATGCCAATTTTTATGGTTTTCATGCCCTGGCATCCAATAATTAAAGCCGCTCCTTCGAATTGACTTTGAGCCAAGCCTCACGAAGAGCACGAGCATCCACTAGAGCGTGATGCCGCTTGGCATCTGGATGTTCTTCGAACCACGACTCGGTACCGTCCAACACAGCTTTTTCTCTAAGCTGAGTCACAACCACATCAGGTAGAGCGCCTGGCTTATTTGTCACCGATCGCGGCAGGTCCAGTCCGTTGATGGCATGCCTGAGCAGGTGCCAACGTACCTGTTCAGGTGCGATAGGTCGCTGCGCGCCCGGTGGTCGGCTATCGGCCCCGCCCACCCTCACATTCCTGTGAGGGTGCCATTCCTTCGTCTGTTTTTAGGATCGAAGATGGCGCAGCACCACCTTCACAGCAAGGAGGCGAGAAATTTTGCCTCCTTCCGGCGCTCTATGACTGAAGAAGAGGCAGAAAGCCTTTTGGCGGAGGTCAGATGGGGCAGTAAAGACATGCAAATGTGCCCGAAGTGCGGAGTTGTTTATCGACACTATCGTAAGCATCGCCGCCGCCGTTGGCGTTGTTCAAAATGCACTTGCGAATTTAGCGTGACCTCAGGGTCTGCGTTACATAGCCATAAGATTCCCTTCAAGGTCATCATCGAGGCTGTGTTCGAATTTGTGAACCACGTAAAAGGGGCCGCCATTTTGCAGATGAGTCGCCAGCTAGGGCTAACGCCGAAAACTTGCCAAGTCTTCGAGGGGAAAATTAGAGAATTTCTTGTCAAGTGCACGGACCTGACTCCACTGCAGGGCACCGTTCACATGGATGGCGCTTACTTTTGCGGTAAGCCACGAAAGCCGAATCGCAAAATCAAGATGCCCGCCGAGGCCATTGCTAAACGCTTTGGCAGTAAGAAGATCCAAAATACATCTCGGCCTTGGATCGAGATGGGTATGACTCAGCAGAATTGGCGTCGTCAGGCTGATAAGCGTGTCGTCATGTCGCTATGTGCCTCTGCCGGTAAAGGAAATGGCTCAGCTCGCGTTTTGGCATTTGTTTGCCATTCTGAAAACGCGGTTGACATAAAGAACCTGGCAGCGCGTCTTCTTACGCCCGGCACAATCGTCATGACCGATGAACACGCAGCTTATGGCGTATTGTCCGGGCCTTATGAGCACTACAGCGTCTGTCACGCAGAGGAATTCTGCACGGCGGAAGGCGTCTGCAACAACATGTCAGAGACATTTAATAGTCGTGCGCGTCGCGCCCAATTCGGCGTGCATCATGGCTTTAGGCCGAAATATCTCCAAGATTACATGTCAGAATCCGCGTGGCGTGAAACGAACCGAAAGTTATCCCAGCGTGATCAGGTATTGGAAATTCTGAGAGTATTGCTATCGACGGGAAAATCCGAATAGTGGCGCGGCTACTGGCAAGGTCGTTATCGAACGTATGAACTTGGATTGCACCATTTCTTTGGCTCGCAAGCTTTGTTAGCGAAGTCGCCATAGGCTTTGATTAGAGCCATCGTAACAACGTCCCTTGGAAATACCCTGGATTCTCTGTACTTGACCTTCTCTCAACATGCCGCGCAATCGTCGACGGACAGCTATATGCACGTATGCATAAGCGTCATCATCCACCGTTGCGTTTAGTTGGTGAATGATCCTTCGAGCGATCTCTGCCGTTGACGCCCAATCGTGGCGATTGGTGAGGATGCTTCGAATCTGACGACTCATCTGCCCATGAGGAACCAAGCGACGGTGATCGTGCGGAACGACCGGACGCAACCCAGTAGGATCGATTTGGATCTCATGCAACTGGAATGTCTGATCGAGTGCCGAAAGCTGTTGTCTTAGCTTATTTACACGGGCATCAATCGATTCGAATTGCCCTTTCAGCTCCGCGTGTTTCGGCTCAAGTTTCTCGAGCATTCCTGAGAGTCGTGATCGCCTTACGATCAGCCACTTAAGCGATGATGGTGTTTTCCAGGTCATGCGCTAAGGCTACCCAGGGGCAACCTTAGCGTCTTGGGGCATTTGCTACCAAATAGCGATCGGAAACGAAAAAGCCCCGGCATGGCCGGGGCTTTTTCGTTGACACGTCAGCTACGACTATTGGTGCTCATGCCGAGCCAGCTTATGCGTGGCTTCGTCCATCTTGTCGCCGAGCATGCGGCGCACGCTCACGTAGAACACCGGGATCAACAGCAGGCCGAGGAAGGTGGCGAACAGCATGCCACCGATCACGCCGGTACCGATTTCGTGGCGGGAGTTGGCACCCGCGCCGGTGGATGTCACCAGCGGCAGCACGCCGAGGATGAAGGCCATCGAGGTCATCAGGATCGGGCGCAGTCGCAGGCGGGCTGCGGTGACCACGGCATTGAACAGCGTCTGGCCTTCGGCCTGCTGTTCCACCGCGAATTCCACGATCAGGATCGCGTTCTTCGCGGCCAGGCCGATGACCGTCACCATGCCGATCTTGAAATACATGTCGTTCGGGAAACCGCGCAACATGGACGCGACCACCATGCCCAGCAGGCCCAGCGGCACCACCAGCAGCACGGCCACCGGAATCGACCAGCTTTCATACAGGGCCGACAAGCACAGGAACACGATGAAGATCGACAGGATCATCAGCAGCGTGGCCGAGTTGCCGGCCAGCAGTTCCTGATACGACTGACCGGTCCAGTCCGCACCGAAGCCATGGGGCAGGTCGTTGCTCACGATGTCCTGCAAGGTCGACATGGCCTGGCCGGTGGAGTAGCCCTTATTGGCATCGCCCACGATTTCGATGGCTGGATAGCCGTTGTAACGCGTGAGGGAGGGCGCGGCCATGCTCCAGGTGGAATGCACCACGCTGGACAGCGGGATCATGTTGTACGGACCGTACGGCGAGTTTGTACTGGTCGACGTGCTTGATGATGTGCTCGAGGTGGTGCTGGTGCTCAGCGAGCTGGGCGTGTAGATGTGGCTGAGTGCATCCGTATCCATGCGATACGGCGCATCGGCCTGCACCATCACACGCTTCACGCGGTCTTCGTAGATGAAGTTGTTGATGTAGACCGGCGCGAGCATCAGCTGGATGGCGGTGTACACGTCACTGACCGACAAGCCCAGTGCCCCAGACTGCACGCGGTCCACGGTGAGGTTGTACTGCGGTGCATCCGGCAGGATGTTCGGGCGAGTGCCGAACAGGGTGGGGCTCTTGGACGCCTTGCCCAGCAGCATGCCCATCGCCTGGCCCAACTCGGCGCGCGACTGGCCGCTGCGTGCCTGCAGGTACATGTCCAGGCCGCCGAACTGGCTGAGGCCGCGAATGGTTGGCAGGTTCACCACGAAGATCACCGCGTCGCGAATACCACCGTGCAACACGCCGTTGGCCTTCAGGATGAAATCGTCCGCGGTGATCGAGCGCTCGCTCCAGTCCTTGAGCTTGATGAACACCATGCCGGCATTTTCACTGCGGCCCACGAAGCTGAAGCCGCTGATCTGGTACATGCCCACGTAGTCATCTTTCAGCGGGCTGTGATCGAGCGTGTCCTTGATCTCCTTCATCACCTGTTCGGAGCGTTCGAGCGAGGCACCGGGCGGCAGGCTGACGATGGCCAGCGCAAAGCCCTGGTCTTCGTTGGGCACAAAGCCGGTGGGCAGCTTGGTGTAGAGAAAGCCGGCCAGCATGGCGATCAGCACGAACACGATCATCCAGCGCGGAGCGTGTCGCACTGCACTGCCGATGTGACCCTGATAGGTATGCGTGACCCGGTCGAAGATGTTGTTGAACGCGCGATAGATGAAGTTTTTCTTATGCTCGTGCGTGGGCTTGAGAATGGTTGCGCACAACGCCGGCGTGAACGACAGCGCGAGGAAGGCGGAGAAGCCCATCGACACGGCAATGGTCAACGCGAACTGCTTGTAGATCACGCCCGTGGCGCCAGGCTGCAGGGCAGACGGCACGAACACCGCCGCCAGCACCACCGTGATGGCCACCACCGCGCCGGTGATCTGGCTCATCGCCTTGCGTGTCGCTTCCTTCGGCGGCAGGTTTTCCTCAGTCATGATGCGTTCGACGTTCTCGATCACCACGATCGCGTCGTCCACCACGATACCGATGGCCAGCACCATACCGAACAGGGTCAGCTGGTTGATGGTGAAGCCCATCGGAGACAGGCCGATGAAGGTACCGAGCAGCGCAACTGGAATCACCAGGGTGGGAATGACCGTGGCGCGGAAGTTCTGCAGGAAGATCAGCATCACGAAGAAGACGAGGATGATTGCCTCGATCAGCGTGTGCACCACTTCGTTGATCGACACGCGCACGAACGGCGTACTGTCGTACGGCGCGAACCAGGTGACGCCTTGCGGGAAGTCCTTGGCCAGTTCGTCCATCTTCGAACGCACAGCTTCGGCCACCTGCAGCGCATTTGCACCCGGCAGCAACTGCACGCCGAAACCACCCACCGGCTGGCCGCTCCAGGTGGAGACGAAGCCATAGGTCTGCGGACCGAACTGGATGCGCGCGATGTCCTTCATGCGCACCACGGTGCCATCGGGATTGGCACGCAGGATGATGTTGCCGAACTGCTCGGGCGTGTTGAACAGGCCCTCGGCCGATACGGTGGCGGTGAAGCTCTGTCCATCGGGCGCGGGATCGGAACCCAGCGAGCCGGCCGCAAACTGCACGTTCTGGGCAGAAATCGCGTTTTCCACCTGGGTGGCGGATAGGCCGTAACCCTGCATCTTGTCCGGGTTCAACCACACGCGCATGCCATACTCGGAGCCCACCTGGAAGGTGCTGCCCACGCCGGGAATACGGCCGATCTGGTTGATCACGTTCGAGCCGACGATGTCACTGAGGCGGTTGGAGTCGATCTCCGGATTGTTGGAGATCAGGCCCACGAACATCAGGAAGTCCGGGTTGGCCTTGGCTACCACCACGCCCTGTTGTGTTACCGCGGCTGGCAACTGCGGCTGGGCCAGCGATACCTTGTTCTGCACCTGCACCTGGGCGATGTCAGGGTCGGTACCGGTGGCGAAGCTCAGCGTGATCGTGGACGTGCCGTTCGAGTTCGAGGCCGAACTGAAGTACAGCAAATTGTCGACGCCGGTGAGCTGCTGCTCGATCACCTTGGTGACCGTGTCTTCCATGGTCTGGGCGCTGGCGCCCGGGAAGGTAGCTGTCACCGTGACCTGTGGCGGCGCGATGTTGGGGTAAGACTCCACACCCATGCCCAGCACCGAGATGATGCCTACCAGGGTGATCAGAATGGCGACCACCCACGCGAAAATGGGGCGGTCGATAAAGAAACTCGGCATCAGTGTTCTCCTTACTGATGACCGGCGGCGGCAGGATCTTGGCCGGCCGGCGCCTGGTCAGGCTTCCATGGGGTCGCCTTGGCGGGTGCACCCGGCTTGACGCCCTGGACGCCCGAGACGATCACCTGATCCCCGGCGGCAAGACCGTTGGTGACCAGCCAGTCGTGGCCGAGCATGGTGTCGGCCGACACGCGCTTCTGTGCCACGTTGCCATCCTGGCCGACTACCAGGGCATAAGCGCCGGCGGGGTCGCGCTGGATACCGGCCTGCGGAATCAGGAACACTTTGTTGAGTTCACCCATGTTGGCGGTGAGCGTCACATACATGCCCGGCAAGATGCGGCGGTCAGGATTGGGCACCACGGCGCGCAAGTTGATCGCGCCGGTCGTCGGATTGACCGAGGTGTCAGAGAAATCCAGCGTGCCTTGCTTGTCGTACTTGACGCCGCTGGGCAGGGTGATCTCCACCGTGGTCTTGTCCTGATCGGCCAGTTGCACGTTGCCCTTGGACTGGGCGTGACGCAGTGTCTCGAGGTCGGCCGCACTCATGGTGAAGTTGACGTACAGCGGATCGAGCTGGTCCACCGTGGTCAGCAGGGTCGCATTGGCGCCTGCATCCGACGTGCTGTTGCCGACGATGGCGCCTTCGGTCACCTGCTGCTCGCCGGCGCGACCGTCGATCGGGGCGGTAACGTTGGTGTAGCCGAGGTTGATGCGTGCCGTCTGCACGTTTGCCTCAGCCTGCTTCACCGCAGCCTGCGCGGAACGTTCGTTGGCTTCGTCAGTGTCCAACTGCTGGCGTGAGATATAGCCTTGCGGCACCAGCTGGCGATCGCGATTGGCGATCACGTGCGCATTGGTGTAGCTGGCTTGCGACGATGCCAGTGCTGCCTCGGCGTTGGCGAGGGCGGCCTTGTAGGGCACCGGATCGATCTGGAATAGCGGCTGGCCCTGCTTGACGTCCGTGCCTTCGGTGTAGACGCGCTTGAGCAGCACCCCCGATACACGGGCACGCACGTCGGCGCTGCGGTAGGCGGACAGGCGTCCCACCAGGTCCTTGGTCAGCGGCACGTTCTGCGGCTGGGCTTCGAACACCCCCACCGTCGGTGTCGGCATCTTGGGCGGACCTTGTTCCTTGCTGCTACAGGCGGCAAGTGCCAGCAAACTCAGGCACAGCACCGGTGTGCGCATTGGCGTCGACTTCATGAGAGCTCCATGACTAGCGTAATCGGGGTATGGGGTGGGCTCGGCAGGACATGCCGGACGCCCGGCTGTACTTGCCGGAAGTTCTTACGTTTATCGGATCAAGGCCAGTTTGTCCTGTGTCGTTGGTCCCTGCTAGCAGGAACGTAAGCAAGACTATACCGGCCAGTTTACAATTTCTGCGGTGCGGGAATCCAGCCTTTCAGGCAAATGACGAACGGCACAGGCGGGTAGGCCTTACTTGTGAACAAAGGCGCCGGGCCAGGCTCGCACCCATGCGATGGCCGCCTTCCCGCACAGGGCGGCGTCCATGTTGCACGTTGGCAACTAGCAACGATGGATTGTTCTTTCCTTCCCTATCTCCGTGCTCTCGTCGGAATGACGGCCATGCATGGGTTCGTGCTGCACACATTGCACGGTTATTCGCACATGACACACGTTGCTGCGCTGCCGATGGATTCAATGCGGAGCGAAGCGTATCCTTTTAAAGCTTTCAAACCCCATCATCTCCACTTCTTAAGTAGAAGCCATGAATGCGATCCGTGCGGCCAACGACATCCCCCTCGTGTCTGTCGTGCTCGAAGAGTTGAAGAAAAGCGGTTATCCGACCAAGCGCCTTGATGAGGCGCAATTTTTTATCAGCGCCTTTTTCTCGCGCATCGCCAGCACCGACATCGACCTGCACACGCCTGCCGCGTGGGCGCGGGTGGTTGCTGGCCTGCTCGATTTCCTGCAGCAGCGCACGCCGCAGCGTGCTGCAGTACGCGTGACCGGCGCCGCGCATACGGCGCGCAGCGCGGTGGAAATTGTCACCGAAGATATGCCGTTCCTGGTGGACACGGTAAGCATGATTCTCGCCGAGTACTCCGCCATTCACCTTGTACTGCATCCGGTGGTGAAGATGAGCCGTGATGCGAACGGCCAGCTGCAACAGCTGGGTGACGAGCAGGGCGTGCCCGAATCGGTGATGCATTTTGAAGTGGACAGCATCCTGGAGGAATCCATCCAGGCAAGGCTGAAGACGCGCATTGAAGACGCACTGGAAGACGTGCGTGCCGCCGTGCGCGATTGGAACACGATGCGCGAAAAAGCGCGCGCCATCGCGTCTGACCTGCCGAACCGCAAGTTGCAGCTGGATGCTGCCTCGATCAACGAAGCCAGCGAATTCCTGCGTTGGCTGGCGGACGACAACTTCACCTTCCTGGGCTATCGCGAATACGAAGTGGCCAAGGCCGACGGCGATGAGGTGCTGCGTCCCCTCGAGGAATCCGGCTTGGGCATCCTGCATAAGAGCGAGCGCTCGGTTGCGCCGCGCTCGCTGCGCTCGCTGGCCGCGCACGATCTGCCGCAATCTGGTTCGTACGACGCGATCATTCTTACCAAGACCAATGCGCGCTCGCACGTGCACCGTGCCGGCAACATGGATTACGTCGGTGTGCTCAAATTCGACGCCAACGGTACGCCGGTTTCCGAGCAGCGTTTCCTAGGCCTGTTTACCTCCAGCGCTTACATGATGCGTCCGCAGGAAGTGCCGCTGGTGCGCCAGCGCGTGGAGGCGGTGCTGGCGCGCTCCGGTCTCAAACGCGATGCGTATTCTGGCAAGGCGCTGCGCCACATCCTGGAAACGTTGCCGCCGGAAGAACTGTTCCAGAGCACCGAAGACGAACTGTTCGCCACCGCCATGGGCATCCTGGAGCTGCAACAGCGTGCCCGCACGCGTCTGTTCGTGCGCCGCGACCGCTATGGCCGCTTCTTCACCTGCCTGGTGTTCGTGCCGCGCGAGCGCTTCAACACCACGGTGCGTGAGCGCACCGAAGCCATGCTGCGCGAGGTGTTCCACGGCGAGAGCCTGGATTCCAACGTGCTGATGGGTGAATCCGCCCTCGCGCGTTTGCACGTCACCGTGCGTCCGCATCTGGGTGACTATCCCAAGTTCAACGTGCAAGAGCTTGAAACGCGCCTGCAGCACATCGTGCGTAACTGGTACGACGGCCTGCGCGACAGCTTGATCGGCAGGGCCGGCGAAGCGCAGGGCGTGGCGCTATTCAACCGTTTCGGCAAGTTGCTGCCGGCTGGCTACATCGAAGATGTGGCGCCGGAACAGGCCGCGCTGGACGTGATCGCGCTGACCACGTTGAAGAGCGACGATTCGATCCACCTCCACCTTTATGAAGACGCGCGCGACCAAAGCCTGCGCTTCAAGGTGATCCACGTTGGTGCGCCGATCTCGCTGTCCGATGCGCTGCCGATGCTGGAGAACATGGGCGTGCGCATGCTCGCCGAGCATGTCTACACGCTGGAAAGCGAAGGCCGCACGCTCACCATCCACGATTTCGAGCTGAAGGCGAAGCAGTTGCTGAAGTTCGACCTGGCTCATCTGCGTGAACGTTTCGAGCGCAGTTTCGAAGCACTGTGGCGCGGTGATGCCGAGAGCGACGGCTTCAACAACCTCGTGCTGCTGGCGCAAGCCGATTGGCGCCAGGTGGCCACGTTGCGCGGCTACTGCAAGTACCTGCAGCAGGTGGGTATCGCGTTCTCGCAGAACTACATGGAGGAAACGCTCATCCGCTATCCGGCCATCGCCGGCTTGCTGATCGAGCTGTTCAACGCCAAGTTCGATCCGCGCCGTGAGTTGCTTTCCGCCGCCGAGCTGGAGCAGGCGAAGAACGATCTGCGCCGCGAAATGCAGGCACTCATTTCGGTCGACACGCAAAAGGCCAAGCCGGAACTGATCGACGAAATCGTTGGCGCGCTGGCGGAAAAGCGCGACCAGCAGGTGCACATGCTTTGGCAGGCGCTGAAATCCCTGCTCGACGACGTCGCCAGCCTGGATGACGAGCGCATCGTGCTGAGTTTCATGAACACGATCCGCGCCACGCTGCGTACCAGCTTCTTCCAGCTGTGGGATGGCGCGCCTCGTCATTACATCAGCTTCAAGTTCGACTCCAGGCAGGTGCCGGATGCACCCAAACCGGTGCCGTATCGCGAGATCTTCGTGTACGCGCCGCGCGTGGAAGGCATCCACCTGCGCTTCGGGCCGGTCGCACGCGGTGGCTTGCGCTGGTCGGATCGCCGCGAAGACTTCCGCACCGAAGTGCTGGGCCTGGTGAAGGCGCAGATGGTGAAGAACACCGTGATCGTGCCGGTGGGTTCGAAGGGCGGTTTCTTCGTGAAGCATCCGCCAGTGGGGGGCGATCGCGATGCGCAGCTGGCCGAAGGCATTGCCTGCTATCGCCTGTTCATCAACGGCCTGCTCGACATTACCGACAACCTGGTGGAAGGCAAGGTGGTACCACCGCACGATGTGATACGTCACGACAACGACGATCCGTACCTGGTGGTGGCTGCCGACAAGGGCACGGCGACGTTCTCCGATATCGCCAATGCCATCTCGATCGAACACGGCTTCTGGCTGGGCGATGCATTTGCTTCCGGTGGCTCCAACGGCTACGACCACAAGGGCATGGGCATCACCGCCAAGGGTGCATGGGAATCGGTGAAGCGTCACTTCCGTGCGCTGGGCCGCGACAGCCAGAGCGAGGATTTCACCTGCGTGGGCATCGGCGACATGTCCGGCGACGTGTTCGGCAATGGCATGCTGCTGTCCCGCCATATTCGCTTGCTGGCGGCGTTCGACCATCGCCACATCTTTCTCGATCCCAATCCCGATACGGCCAAGTCCTTCGTCGAGCGCGAGCGCATGTTCAAGCTGCCGCGTTCGAGCTGGGATGACTACGACAAGTCGCTGATTTCCACCGGTGGCGGCATCTGGCCGCGCAGCGTGAAGTCGATTCCGATCTCGCCGGAAGTGCGTGCGGTGCTGGGTATCAAGGCCAACGTCGAGCATCTTTCGCCGAACGAACTGATGAGCGCGATCCTCAAGGCGCCCGTGGATCTGCTGTGGAACGGCGGCATCGGCACCTATGTGAAAGCCAGCAGCGAAACCCATGGTGACGTCGGCGACCGTGCCAACAACGCACTGCGTATCAACGGCGCAGAACTGCGTTGCAAGACGGTGGGCGAGGGCGGCAACCTCGGGTTCACCCAGAAGGGCCGCATCGAAGCTGCACAGCATGGCGTGCTGCTCAACACCGACTTCATCGACAACTCTGCCGGCGTGGATACCTCCGACCACGAGGTGAACATCAAGATCCTGCTTGGCGATGCGGTGCAACGCAGCGAGATGACGCTCGACGATCGCAACCGCCTGCTGGCCTCGATGACCGACGAGGTCGGCCAGTTGGTCCTGTGGGACAACTACCGCCAGAACCAGGCCATCACTTTGATGGAGCGTCAGTCGGTGAAGCGCATCGGTTCGATGGCGCACTTCATCCGCACGCTGGAAGGCGAGGGTCTGCTCGATCGCCAGGTGGAAAACCTGCCGAGCGAAACGGAGCTGTCCGATCGCAAGGCGCGTGGCCAGGGCCTTACCCGTCCGGAGCTGTCGGTGTTGTTGTCGTACGACAAGATCCGTCTGTACCAGCAACTGCTGGAATCGGATGTGCCGGAAGATCCGTACTTGTCGAAAGAACTGGTGCGGTACTTCCCGAAACCGCTGCACGACAAATATGCCGCGCACATGCAGCGCCATCGCCTGAAGCGCGAAATCATCGCCACCGCAGTGACCAACTCCACCCTCAACCGCATGGGCGCCACCTTCATGATGCGCATGCAGGAAGACACGGGGCAGGGTCCGGCGGCCGTCGCCAAGGCATATACGGCTGCACGCGAAATCCTCGGCGCACGCGACCTGTGGGCCGAGATTGAAGCACAGGACAGCAAGGTCGCCGAGAACACGCAGGTCGATGCGATCATGCAGGTCTGGGGGCAACTGCGTCATCTCACGCGCTGGTTGCTCAACCGACCGGGCGGTACGCTGGAAATCGCCGCGAACGTGGAGCGCTATCAGGCAGCGGTGGCCCAGCTCAGCGATACCTTGCCCGAGACGCTGACCCCGGCCGGCAAAGCTGACTTCTCCACCAGCCAGGAAAAATGGGAAGGCCTGGGATTGCCCAGCGATCTCGCCCTGCGCCTGGCCAAGCTGCCGGAGTTGCGCGCCATGCTCGACATGGTGGAAGTGGCGCAGCAGACCGGCCAGCCCATCGCCAAGGTCGCCAACGTGTTCTACGAGTTGGGCCAGGCGCTGGATCTGGAATGGCTGCGTGGTCAGATCGAAGCCTTGCCGGTGGATGGCCACTGGCATGCGCAGGCACGTGGCTCGCTGCTGGATGAGCTCAACCATCAGCATCGCGCGCTCGTCACCCAGGTGCTTGCACTCAATGGCGGCAATGGCAGCGTGTCGCCGGTGCAGGCATGGTTGGAGCGTGACGATCCTGCGCTGAAGTACACCCGCAGCATGCTGGCGGAGATCCTCACGCAGAATGCGGATTATCCGATCGCGTCGGTGGCGGTGCGTCGTCTGGCGCAGTTGGCGCAGGTGCCGGTGTAATTTCGCACTTGCCACAGATTGCTCCCTCCCCTGCACGCAGGGGAGGGAGCATGAACTGAGGAATGGTCATGCTTCCCTCTGTGTCGTAAGCTCGATCGCCAAGCACCAACAGATGGATCTCCCACCATGCGTCTCGCGTTCGTCGCCAGCGAAACCAGCGTTGCCCAGCAAGCGCGCCGCAAACTCGTGGAACGCTACGACGATGTACCGGTAACCGATGCCGACGTGATCGTCGCGTTGGGCGGCGATGGCTTCATGTTGCGCACCTTGCATGCCCACCGCGCCGTTGCGCTACCGGTCTATGGGATGAAGCTGGGTCGCGTCGGTTTCCTGATGAACAAGCATCATCTGGATGAATTGCCGGAACGCATCGCACGCGCGCATACCGCAGAACTGTTTCCGCTGGAGATGGAAGCGATCGATGGTGACGGACAAACGCGCCACGCGCTCGCCTTCAACGAAGTGTCGTTGCTCAGGCAAACCAACCAGGCGGCGCATGTCGAGGTGAAACTCAACGGCATCGTGAAGCTGCAGAACCTGGTATGCGATGGCATCCTGGTTTCCACGCCAGCCGGTTCCACCGCCTACAACCTTTCCGCGCACGGCCCGATTCTGCCGCTGGATGCCAACGTGCTCGCACTGACGCCGATCAGTCCATTCCGTCCACGCCGCTGGCGTGGCGCGATCCTGCCGCATCGCACTGTCGTAAGCTTGCGCGTGCTCGATCCTGGCAAGCGTCCGGTCAGCGCTACCGCCGATTTTCTTGAAGTACGTAATGTGCGCAGTGTGGAAGTGCACCAATCGCGCGAAGAGGGCGTGAGGCTGTTGTTTGATCCGGAGCACAATCTGGAGCAGCGAATCTTGGACGAGCAGTTCGCGGCGGACTGATGTAGGTTGGGGTGACAACCCCAACATTGCCAAGCGCATACATTCCCATGTTGGGGTTTGCACCCCAACCTACGCTTTTGCGCTAGATTGACCTCATGATCCGCCCCACTAAAACCGCTCACGATCCCAGCGTCACTGGTGACAACAGACTTGTTGTTGCGATTTCGTCGCGGGCCTTGTTCGACTTGGGTGACAGCCACGATTTATTTGAGCGAGAAGGGTTGGACGCCTACCGCGGCTACCAGATTGAACATGAGGAGGAGATTCTGCAACCCGGCGTGGCATTTCCGCTGGTGCAGAAGCTGCTCGGCCTCAACAAGCTGGCCGGCGACGTGCCGCCGGTCGAGGTGATCCTGCTGTCGCGCAATTCAGGCGATACGGGGCTGCGCATTTTCAATTCCATCCAGCATTACGGACTGGAAATCAGCCGTGCGGCGTTTACCAGCGGCGCACCGACCTCCGACTACATTGCGCCGTTCAGAGCCGATCTTTTCCTGTCTGCCAACGCTGAGGATGTCGGCCGCGCGTTGAAGGCTGGCGTAGCTGCCGCGACCATTCTGCCGTCCACGGCGCCGCCGCGTGCCAGCGAGCAATTGCGTATTGCTTTCGATGGCGATGCCGTGATCTTCGGCGACGAAGGAGAGCGCGTATCGCGCGAGGAGGGGCTGGAGGCTTTCCACCGCAGCGAAACCGAGCTGGCGGAACAGCCATTATCGGTCGGGCCGTTCCGCGGGTTCCTTACCGCAGTGCATCGCTTGCAAGCGGCGTTTCCTGCTGAAAACTCGCCCATCCGTACCGCACTGGTCACGGCGCGGTCGGCACCGGCACACAAACGCGTGATTCTTACCTTGCGCCGCTGGGGTGTGCGTATCGATGAAGCGCTATTCCTCGGTGGCCGTGACAAAGGCCCCTTCTTGGATGCGTTCGGCGCGGACATCTTTTTCGATGATTCACCTGCTAACGTTGAATCAGCGCGCAAGCATGTGGCGACAGGGCATGTGCCGCATGGGGTAAGTAATCCGTAATCTAATGGCCGTCATTCCCGCGAAAGCGGGAATCCATTTTGCTTCTTGCGTAAAGGGCGACAATGGATTCCCGCTTTCGTGGGAATGACGGCCTTGAAGACTTAAGGCACCGAATGTCCCTTGCTTGCGGTCCAGATCGCATACCAGTCTTCCGCATCGAGCCGCACATCCAGCGCCGCTACCGACTCACGCAAACCTTCGATACGCCCCGTTCCCGTAATCGGATACGGCCGTGACGGGTGCCGCAACACCCACGCAAAAGCCAGCGTGGTCAGTGAAATGCCATAACGCGCAGCAATCGCCGACATCTCCATTCGTACGCGCTGCGCCTGCTCGTCGTCACTCGTAAACAAACGCCCACCTGCAAGCGGTGACCAGATCATCGGCCGCAAGCCAAGCTGCTGCGCCTGATCGAGCGTACCGTCATCCAGCGAGCCCATCTGCAGCGGCGATAGCTCCAGCTGATTGGTGACCAACGGGCAATGCTGATGCAGCAGCGCAAACTGGCTGGTGGTGTGATTGGAAACACCCCAGCGCGCCACTTTGCCCTCGCGCATGAGGGCGGCGAAGGTTTCCGCCAGCGCAGCGGCATCCATCAGGTAATCGGGGCGGTGGATCAACACCAGATCCAGTTGTTCCGTATGCAGATTGCGCAGTGATTGCTCAACTTCCGCTCGGATGTAGGCAGCACTGGTGTCGTAATAGGTGATGCGATAGGGCTTTTGCGGCGAACGCAGTCGAATGCCGCATTTCGTGACCAGCTGCATACGGTCGCGCAAGCCGGGCGATGCATGCAGCGCTTCGCCGAACAGCGCTTCGGCACGGTAATCGCCGTAGATGTCCGCGTGATCGAACGACGTGATGCCCATCTCCAATGCCTGCTCGATCCAGCGCACGCGTTCGGGCACGCTCAATTGCCACGTCGTGATGCGCCACAAACCGGCAACGATAGGGGAAAGCTCGAATTGGTCAGCAGCGGTGTTGGTAGGCATGGACATAGTGGGTCAGCGGTTGGTGGTCGACTTTTGCGAGGCATCGAGTTGATCGGCTGACCAGCCGCCGCCCATGTCACTGATCAACGATACCGTATCGAGCAGGCGCTGCTGCGTAATGCTCAGCGCGCTCTGCTGTGCACTCAGCTGCGTGGCTTGTGCGGTGGCAGCTGTGGTGTAGTCCACCGTGCCGGCTTGGTATTCGTTGAGCGCAATCTGCGCGCCCTGCGTCGCATCGCGTACCACGGCGTCCTGTACTTCGGCCTGCTGGCCGAGGATGCGCAGGTCCGACAGATCGTTCTCCACATCCTCGAGCGCGGTCAGCACGCTGCCGCGGTAGTTGGCGACGGCCGCTTCGTAGGCCGCCTTGGCCGCAGCGACCTGGCCGTGGCGTGCGCCGAAGTCGAACACGGTTTCGCTGGCATCCGCGCCTAATGACCAGACATGATTGGCTGCATGCAGCAGGCCAGCCAGCGGTGCCTGCGAAAAGCCATCCGAGGCGGACAGTGTCAGATCGGGATAGTACGCCGCGACGGCAACGCCGATCGCCGCGTTTTCTGCGGCCATCTGACGCTCGGCCACGGCGATATCCGGACGGCGCTGCAACAGCGTCGACGGCATGGTGACTGGAAGGGTCGGTAGATTCGGCACGCTTGTACTGTGCGGAATGTCGAGCTCTTCGGGATTTTTACCGACCAGCACCGCAATCGCGTGCATGTATTGCGCGCGCGCGATGCCGAGCTGGATAAGGCTGGATTTGGCGCTTTCCAGCTGCGTGCGCGCCGTGATCACATCAGAAGGTGCCGTAGTGCCGGCCGTGCCCTGGTTTTCCACCACGCGCAGGGATTCGGTGTATGCATCCACCGTCTTCTGAAACAGATCGATATCAGCGTCGGTAATGCGTAATTCGATCACTGCATTAGCCAGCGCAATCTGCTCGGACAAGGTGGCATTGGCCAGCGTCGCCTGGCTGGCCTGTGCGGTGGCCTTGCTCTCTTCGACGGAGCGGCGCACCTTGCCCCACAGATCGGGCGCCCAGCTCGCGCTACCTTCCAGCGAGCCGGAAGTGCTGACGGCCCGCCGCGATGTCGAGCTGCTTAAAGTGCTGTTGCTCGTGCCACTGCGTTGCTTGTTGGCCGAGCCGGTGACGCCAAGCGTGGGAAACAAGGATGCACGCGCCACTTGCACGTTAGCCAACGCTTCCTGGTAATTGGCATATGCCTGCTGCACGGTTTGGTTGGACACCGACACCATCGGCTCAAGCTGATTGAGCAGCGGATCGTTGAAGCTGGTCCACCAATCGCCTTTCGGTGCGCCATCCGCTTCCGGCGAGGCCGCCGTCCAGCCCGGCAGTTCTTTGTATTGCGTGGGCATCGGTACCTGCGGACGGTGATAGTCCGGGCCGACCATGCAGCCGCCGAGCAGCATGGCCAGCGAGGCGGCGAGAACGGTATGCAAAGTCTTCATAGTCATGCACTCGCGTCCGACCGATTCCACGGCAATGTGGCCGACCAACGGGCCAGTCTTGCGCGCAGACGGTCAAGATAAAGATAGATCACCGGTGTTGTGTACAGCGTAAATACCTGGCTGAGAATCAGGCCACCCATCACGGTGATGCCGAGTGGCTGGCGCAGCGATCCGCCCTGGCCGACACCGACGGCCAGCGGCACCGCGCCAAGCACGGCGGCGGCGGTGGTCATCATGATCGGTCGCAAGCGCAACACCGCAGCGTCGTGGATGGCACGCACAGGCTCGTAGCCTTCATCACGTTGCAGGCGAATCGCCACGTCGATCATCATGATCGCGTTTTTCTTCACGATACCGATCAGCAGGATGATGCCGATCATGGCGATCACCGAGAACGGCGTGCCGAAGATCAGCAATGCCAGCACCGCACCAATACCTGCGGAGGGCAGGGTGGAAAGAATGGTGATCGGATGGACGGTGTTCTCGTAGAGAATGCCAAGCACGATGTACACCGCGCCAAGTGCAGCAAGAATCAGCAGCGGCATGGTCGACATCGATTGCGAATACACCTGCGCCGCACCGGCCGTAGCGCCGTGGATGGAGGCGGGCATGCCAATATCCTGCATGGCCTGCTGGACTGATGCCAAGGCTTTGCTCAGCGAACCGCCAGGCGGCAGGTTGAACGAGATGGTGCCAGCGACCAGGCCGCCCTGATGATTGACCTGCGTGGCCGTATGATTGTTCGTGTAGCTCATCATGGTCGGGAACGGCACCATGGTTTCCGCCGCGGTACTGTCGGCGCTGCCGCTGGAGGTGCCGCCTTTGGAATTGGAGATGGCATTGGTGAGTGCGTTCGCTTCAGCGTTCGCATTGAGCGCATTGGTGCTCGACGACGTGCCGGCAGATGCGCTTACTGCGCTATAGCTCGTTACGCCCTTCACGAGGCTGCCAGACATCTGCGTTTGCTGTGTGCCAGTGGCATTACCCGCGGCCTTGCTGAAATACATGCGATCCAGCATTTGCGGGAATTGCCAGTATTTCGGCGCAACTTCCATCACTACGTAATACTGGTTGAGCTCGTTGTAAACGGTGGACACGGTGCGCTGGCCAAACGCGTCGTACAGCACGGCGTCGATCTGGTTGGGTGCAAAGCCGTAGCGTGCCATGGTGGAGCGATCGAAATTGACGAAGGTCTGCAAGCCGTTCTGCTGCAGGTCGGAGTTCACATCCACCAGTTGATCGCGGTGTTTGCCAAGCTCCGTGACCAGCTTGGGTATCCATGTATACAGCGCATCGGGGTCGTCGCTGGTCAGCGTGTATTGGTATTCCGATGCGGATGACCGGCCGCCGATGTGCAGATCCTGCGATGCTTGCAGGAACAGCTTCGCACCGGAAATCGCATTGAGCTTCGGCCGCAGCCGCTCGACTACCTGCGCGGCCGAAAGCTTGCGCTCCGCCAGCGGCTTCAGCTCCACATACAAGTTGGCGGTGTTGAGCGCGCGACCACCGGCGAAACCCGCTACGGACGCCACCGCGGGGTCCTTCTGTACGATCGACTGCAATTGCGCCAGCTTCTTTTCCATGGCCTGGAAGGAGATGCTTTGGTCGGCAATGATCTGGCCCATCAGGATGCCGTTGTCCTGTTCCGGAAAGAACGTGGACGGCAGCAGCTTGAACATGAAGGGATTGAGCAGGATCAGGCCGATCAGTACCAGGCCGACCAACCCGGCGCGGTCGAGCACCATGGTGAGCGAGCGCGAATACGCCTGCTTGAAGCGATCGAACTGCCGCTCGTACCACACCGCCCAACGCGCCTTGGAATGCAATCCTTGGCCAGGGCGCAGTATGTAGGCGGCCATGGTGGGCGTGACCGTCAGCGAGATCACCATCGACAGCAAAATAGCCGTCGAAAGCGTGACTGCGAATTCATGGAACAGCAGGCCGATGATGCCCGGCATCAACAGGATCGGCGTGAACACCGCGATCAGCGACAGACTCATCGAGATCACCGTGAAACCGACCTCGCCGCTGCCTTTCAGTGCCGCCTCGCGCACGTCCATGCCTGCTTCCACGTGACGCACAATGTTTTCCAGCACCACCACCGCATCGTCGACCACGAAGCCGGTGCCGATGGTCAGCGCCATCAGCGATAGGTTGTCGATGCTGTAACCCATCAGGAACATCGGCCCGAATGTGCCGATGATCGACAGCGGCAACGCCACCGAAGGAATCAGGATGGCGCGTGGTGATTGCAGGAACACGAACACCACACCGATGACCAGCAACACCGCGACGAACAACGAGCGCTGAGTGTCGCCGACCGCCGCATTGACCGATTGCGAACGATCGATCGCGACGCCGACCTTGATGCTGCTTGGCAAGGTCGCTTCGATCGCCGGCAGCACTTTGCGGATCTGCGAGACCGTTTTGACGATGTTGCTGCCAGGCAACGGAAACACGATCACCAGCACGGCGGGCTTGCGGTTGTACAAACCCATGTTGCGGATGTTTTCTGCCGAGTCTTGTACGTCGGCGACATCGCGCAATTGCACGGGTGAGCCATCGCGATAGGCGACGATCAGGTCGCGGTACGGCGCAGCTTTGTTGATCTGGTCATTGGATTGGACTTCGTAGCGCAGACCGTCCTGATCGATGTGGCCTTTTGCGCTGTCCGCGTTGGCGGCGCTGATGGCCGCGCGCACGTCTTCGAGCCCGATCCCATAGCTGTTGAGCTTATTTGGTTCCAGTTCCACGCGAACGGAGGGCAGGGCGCTGCCGCCCAGCGTAATCTGGCCCACGCCATCCACCTGCGAGAGCTGCTGCTGGATTACCGAATCGGCCGAATCGTAGAGCTGCGCGCGCGTCAACGTATTGGAGGTAAGCGCCAGCACCATGATCGGCGAATCAGCCGGGTTGTATTCGCGATAGGAGGGATTGCTGCGCAACGTGCTCGGCAGGTCGGCGCGCGCTGCCTGGATCGCGGCCTGCACATCGCGTGCGGCGCCATTGATGTCGCGGCTGAGGCCGAACTGGACAACGATTTGCGATGAGCCGACATAGCTGGCCGAGGTCATCTCGGTGACGTCAGCGATCGCACCTAGGCGTTTTTCCAGCGGTTCGGCCACGGTGGAAGCCATGATCGACGGACTCGCACCGGCCATGTTGGCCTGCACGACGACCACTGGATAGGTGACGTTCGGCAGCGGCGCCACCGGCAGGCGGAAGTACGCCAGGATGCCGGATAGCAGGATGGCAATCGCCAGCAGGGTGGTGGCGACGGGGCGGCGGATGAAGAGGGCAGAGATGTTCATGCGGCCACTCGGCGATATTTACGCCCGCGCGAGATGCGGCCCCCTCCCCTACGTGCAGTAGGGGAGGGTTGGGGTGGGGTGAAGCTCGCAACGTCGCGGCAAAAGCATGTTGTACGGCAAGCCCGTGCAACCCCACCCCAGCCCGCCCCTGCACGCAGGGGAGGGGGAAGTTCAAGGCTGGACACGAAATGCGCGCTCATGCTCACGGCGTATGGTCTCCCGCCGCCAGCGACGGCTTGCGGTTGAACCGCTGCGCCAGCCGATCGAAGAACAGATAGATCACCGGCGTAGTGAACAGCGTCAACAATTGGCTCAACGTCAAGCCGCCGATAATCGCCAGGCCCAGCGGCCGGCGCAGCTCCGAACCGGTGCCGGTACCGAGCAACATCGGCAGCGCGCCGAGCATGGCCGCCAACGTGGTCATTAGAATCGGGCGGAAACGCAGCAGCGATGCTTCAAAGATCGCTTCCGCCGGCGGCTTGCCATGATCGCGTTCGGCTTCGAGCGCAAAGTCCACGATCATGATCGCGTTCTTCTTCACGATGCCGATCAAGAGCACGATGCCGATGATGCCGATGATGTCCAGGTCGGTGCCGGCAATCATCAATGACAGCAGTGCGCCGATACCGGCTGACGGCAGGGTCGAGAGAATCGTCACCGGGTGGATGAAACTTTCGTACAGCACGCCCAGCACGATGTAGACCGCGATCAGCGCCGCAATCAGCAAATACACCTCGCTGGAGAGCGAATCCTGGAACGCCTGTGCTGCACCTTGGAATGACGAGGTGATCGAAGGCGGCAGGCGGATTTCCTGCTCCGCCTGATTGATCTCCTTCACGGCCTTGCTCAGCGAGGCATCCTTGGCGAGGTTGAAGGAGATGGTCACCGATGGAAACTGCGCCAGGTGACTGATCACCAACTGCGACTTGGTCACTTCGATCTTCGCAATCGCCTTCAATGGCACCTGGCCGCTGCTTGCCGTCTGGCTAGGCAGGTACAGATCGCCCAGCGATTGCAGCGTGGGGAGCGACTGCGGCTTGGCGACCAGGATCACACGGTACTGGTTGGACTGGTTGAAGATGGTCGACACGATGCGCTGGCCCAGCGCGTCGTACAGCGCATTGTCGATCGTGGCGGGAGTAATGCCGAAGCGCGCCGCCAACTGGCGGTTCACCTCGACGTTGACGCTCAGGCCCTCGTTGTTCAAATCGCTGGTGACGTCGGTGATCGAGCTGATCTGCTTCATGCGCGTGATCAACGCCGGCACGTACTGCTGGAATGCCTGCTGGCTGGGTCCGCGCAGCACGAACTGGTACTGGTTGGGCGATACGGTGGTATCCAGCGTCAGGTCCTGCTCCGGCTGCAGGTACAACTTGATGCCGGGGACGTTTGCCACTTCCTGCTGGATGCGCCGCGCGATTTCAGCGGCACTATCGGAACGGTCATCACGCGGTTTCAAGTTGATCAGGAAACGGCCGTTGTTCAGCGTGGTATTGGTGCCGTCGATGCCCACGTACGAGGTCAGGTTGGTGACGTCCTGATCCTTCAGGATCGCCTCGGCCAATTGCGCCTGGCGGTCCACCATGGTGCTATAGGACACCGAGTTGTCGGCAATGCTGATGCCTTGCAGTACACCGACGTCCTGCACCGGGAACAGACCCTTAGGAATGACCACGTACAGGACCACGGTGATGGCCAGCGTCACCAGGAAGGTCACCAGCGTCGCGGTCTGGTGGTCCATGACGAAACGCAGGCCGCGCTCATAGGCATGCAACAACTTGTTGAACAGGCCTTCACTTATTTGCTCAAACTTGCTCGGATGGCGCTCCGCTTGTGCACGTAGAATGCGTGCGCACAGCATCGGCACCAGGGTGAGTGACACGATGCCGGAAATCACGATGGTCACTGCGAGCGTCACCGCGAATTCGCTGAATAGACGTCCAATCACGCCACCCATGAAAAGCAGCGGGATCAGCACCGCAATCAGCGATACGGTCAGCGACAGAATGGTGAAGCCGATCTGCCCTGCACCGATCAGCGCTGCGTTCAACGGCGTTTCGCCTTCTTCCAGATAGCGCACGATGTTCTCGATCATCACGATCGAGTCATCCACCACGAAGCCGGTAGCGATGATCAACGCCATCAACGAAAGATTGTCGATGGAGTAGTTGAGTTCGTACATCATCGCCAGCGTGCCGATCAGCGACACCGGCACGGAGATGCTGGGGATGATGGTGGCGGGCAGGTTGCGCAGGAACACGAAGATCACCAGCACCACCAGCACCACCGCCAGGATCAGCTCGAACGCCGCATCGGCCACCGAGGCGCGAATCTCGCCGGTGCTGTCATTGACGATATCCACGTGCATGCCGGCCGGCAATGTGGATTCGAGCTGGGGCAGGATGCTCTTGATCTGGTCGACCGTAGCGATCACGTTCGCGCCGGGCTGGCGCTGCACGTTCAGCACGATCGCCGGCGTGGTGTTGTACCAGGCGCCTTGCTCGGTGTTCTGCGCGGACTGGGTGACGTGAGCGACATCGCGCAGATACACCGGCGAGCCGTTCTGGTAGGAGATCACCGTGTCCAGGTAATCCTTCGGGTCCTGGATCTGGTCGTTGCCGTTGATGGTGTAATCCAGGTCGGGCCCGTCGAAGTTGCCTTTGGGTTGGCTTACGTTGACGTTGGCCAGCAGCGAGCGCAGGTCATCGATGTTGAGACCGTACGCGGCGAGCTTCTGGGGATCGGCTTCTACACGCACGGCGGGCACGTTGCCGCCGGAAGGCGTGACCAGGCCAACGCCCGACACTTCGGAAATCTTGGTGCCCAGGCGATTATTCGCGACGTCCTGCAATTGCGTCAGCGACATTGATTTCGACGTCACCGCCAGCGTGAGGATCGGCTGGTCGGCGGGGTTCACCTTCGCATAGGTCGGCGGCGCGGGCAGGCCGCTCGGGAGCAGGCTGTTGGCGGCGTTGAGTGCCTCCTGCACGTTCTGCTCGGCGACGTCGAGGTTGAGTGCGAGGTTGAACTGCAACGTGATCACCGACGCACCGGCTGAGCTGCTGGACGTCATCTGCTGCAGGCCGGGAATTTCACCGAGCTGCACTTCCAGCGGCGCCGTTACCGTGGTGGCCATCACCGAAGGGCTTGCGCCGGGGTAGAAGGTCTGCACCTGGATCGTCGGGTAGTCGACGCTGGGCAGCGACGACACCGGCAGGAAGCGCATCGCCACCAGGCCCACCAGCACCAGGGCGATCATCAGCAGCGATGTCGCCACGGGCCTGAGTACGAACAGGCGGGAGATATTCATCAGATCAACGCCTGCCGATTACGACGCGGAGGAGGTAGAGCCGGCATCCGAGCCGGTTTTGTGCCTGCGTTTGCCGCCTGTATGCGATGCACCTGTCGACGATGACGATGCCGGTTCGCCCGCACTGCTTGCGCCAGCAGGATGCGCTTGCGCCACGCGGATCTTCGCACCATCGCTCAAGCGATCCGTGCCATCCGTCACCACCGTTTCGCCGACGGAAAGGCCGGCGAGGATCGCGGTGTATTTGCCGTCGCTGGGGCCTGGCGTCACCTTGTGCACGGACACGGTGTCATCGCTATTGACCAGGAACACGTAATTGCCGGGAGCGCCGGTCTGCACAGCGGGCGTCGGCACCAGCACGGTGTTCTGCAAGGTATCCACCAGCAACTGCGCGTTGACGAATTCGTTGGGATACAGCGCTTCGTTGTCGTTGGGAACCGTCGCGCGCAGCGTTACCGTACCGGTGCTGGTGGCCATCTGGTTGCTGATGGCATACAGCGTGCCGGTGGCAATCTGCTTGGTGTTGTCGCTGTTGAACACTGTGACCGGCAGTTTCGTGCCGGTGTTGTAACGATCCAACACTTTGCCGAGCAAATTTTGCGGCACGGTGAACTGCACGGTGGTCGGCTTCATCGTGGTGATCACCACGATGCCGGTGGAGCTGGACGGCGTCACGTAATTGCCTGGATCGACCAGGCGCAAGCCGACCTTGCCGTCGACCGGCGCAATGATATGGCAGTAAGTGAGATCAAGTTCGAATTGCGCAATATTTGCCTGATCCGCTTTGACAGCCGCTTCGTATTGCTGGACCAGGAACTTCTGGTCCATATAGGTCTGCTCGGCGATGGATTTCTTCTGGTAAAGCTGTGTGTAGCGGGCAAGGTCGGTGCGGGCCTGGTCGAGCGTCGCCTGATCCTTCGCGAGCTGCGCCTGGGCCTGTTCCTTGCTGATCTCGTATTGGCGCGGATCAATTTGGGCCAGGAATTGGCCTTTCTTGACATCCTGGCCTTCCTGGTACGCCACCTCGGTGAGGTAGCCACTCAGCTGCGGCAGCACCGTGACGGTGGCCAGGGGTGTGACCGTGCCGAGCGAATTGATGATTTCCGGCATATCCCCCTGTTTGGCGGTGGCCACGCTCACGACCTGTGCGGGGCTGCCAGTACGCGCCGCCGGGCGATTAAGCAGATGAAAAACCACCAGGGCAATGACCACTACGGCAATCGCCACCCCGATCCACAGGCCGCGCTTGCTGCGCGAGTGTCCGGCTGTTCGCGGAGTATCCGCACTCATAACCATCTCCAGATGCCGGCTCCTGACTTTGCAGGAGCGCTTTTCGTTTTCAAATGCAGGCCACCAGCGATTTTAGGCGGCGGTAGTCCGTCAACGCGACGGTCGGATTGTTCCTTAACGGCTCGTCGCTGGCATGGTTGACACCGTCCGGTGTCACCTTATTTTCAAGCGATGAATTAACTCATTGGCACACCTGTACAAACATGCCATCTGGGGGTTTTTGCGGGCTCCATATTGTGATAGTGGGCGTCACAGGTGTGTGGCGTGCACATGCTTACAGCAACATAGCCACGATGTCTTAGGCTGGACTTAGACCATAGCAGTAGATGGGGCCGCCCAGGTCTTGATTCGGGGATGACCCAACAGCATTCGAGGCGGCGTGGTTGGATTACGCTGCGTCAACCAACCTACAAACGGTTGCGTATGAAAGCAAAATCGCTGCCGCACACAACTCAAACAATCTTCTGCCGCCGCCACCATGGCGTGACTTTCTCTTCGCGCACCAGCGTGAACAGGCCGGCACCGAGAATCATGACAATGCCGATCAGCATCGGCCAGTCGAGCTTGTCACCGAACAGCCAATAGCCGAGCCCGATGGCCCACAGCATCTGGCTGTACTGCGTGGGCGCCACGCGGTTGGCAGGCGCGATCAAAGTGGCATACATCAGCAGTATGCCGGCCAGTGCGGCGAGCAATCCGTAACCTGCAAGCAAGCCCCATTCATGCAGGTTCGGCCAACGGAAATGAGAAAGCATGAGCAGACCGCCAATGATCAGCGGGCCAATCACGCCAGCGCCATAAAGACTGATGCGCTTCTCATGCGGACCGGCCATGCGCAATGCCACCACTGAGGCCGCGGCAAACAGCCCACATACCAGACCCGCGATATCGCCCACGCCCAATGCACGAAAGCCTGGCCGCAGCACCACCAGCACACCCATAAAGCCCACGAACACCGCCGACCAACGCCGCCAGCCGACGTGTTCCTTCAGGAAGATCACCGAGAGAATGGTCACGAAGATCGGCATCAGGAAGATCATCGTGAATACCTCGGCCATCGGCAGCAGCGTAAAAGCCGTAACCGAAGCGATATTGCCGCCTGCGCCCGCCAACGCGCGTACCCACCACAAGGATGGACGCTGCGCCGTCACCACGTCGCGCCAGCGATCGCCTTTTTTCATGATGAATGGCAGTGCTGACAGCCCAAACACGGCGCCAAAGAACACGGATTCATAAGGCGGTATCGAGCCGTGCAACGACTTTACGAACGCGTCGCTGATCGCGTACGCCGCGAAACTGGCGAAACCTAGAAGGATACCTTTGATCATGCGGATTCCGGGGTTGCAGCAGGGCGAGCATCGCGTGCGATCAGCAGCCGTATGGATGTCTGCTGGTTCCGCACCGGCCACACGCGAAGAACCTCCTGCGAATGGCCTGTGCAGCATACCTTGGAAGGTGGGAATGACAAGGCGGCGAGACGTGTGCCGATCCATTCCGCGCAGCTATGCCTACGCGCCCTGGGGACTGTGACGGGTACCGCCGGATAGTCGAGTAAACGAGCATGGTTTTCGAAACCAAGCTTGGTTGCAGCGGTGTGGCAGCTATCGACGGTAGCCACTTGTCCTTTACTTATCTGCAGGGACGCTATTGACGTGCTTTATAAACGTTTGCCAGCGCGCATCGCAGGCTTGCTGCTTCTGTTGCTATCCGGTTTCAGCTCGGCCGCTTTTGCGGTCAATGTCACTGACCATTGGGATGTCGGCGGCGCTGTGCGTTTCCGCGCCGACCAGGAGAGTCGCAGGAACATCCATAACATCGGTATCGATACCGTCATGCTCAGTACCGCTTACAAGTCCGACTCCTGGATGGGTGCTGCGAGTTACCGCTGGTACGGGGCTCAGTATCCCTACCACTACACCGAGCATTTCGGCGACATCCAGTTTCTGCAATACGCATGGATTGGCTACAAGTTCAATGCCGAGCGCGAACTTCACGTTGGCTTGAACAAAGTGCCCTTCGGCCTGCAGCCGCTCTATAGCAGTTCGTTCTGGGAAACGCTGGGCAACCTGATCGGGATGGAAGACGTCTACATGGTCGGCGTCAAGTACATGCAAAGCCTGGGTGACTGGCATTTGCAGACGGGTTATTACGCGCGCCCCATGTGGCCGGGCCAGGGTACCAGCAACGGCACGACGTATTCCGTCGTCGTTACACCTGCTGACCCTGGCGTGGTCGGCGGCAACCGTAATCAGGAACGCAATCTGTTCGTTGGGCGCTTGGCGCGCGACTTTGTACTGGGTGACTGGAAAAGCGAAGCTGGCGTATCGGTGCTGGGTTCCGATCTGTACAACGACGACACCCATCGCAACGGGCGCCGCTACAGCTATGCGTTGCACTACGCGGGCCAGAAAGATGGTTGGGGCACGAAGTTGCAGTACGCGCGCCAGGATATGGCGCCGAAAAATCCAGATGGCGAACAAGTCATCACGGTTGGCGGTTATGACGGCACCTTCAACATGGCGACCCGCGGCAACCTCTATGTCGGCGACCTGAGCTATCGGCTTGCTGACAGCTACTTTGGTGGTTGGCTCAGTAACGTGAAGTTCTACGGGATGTACAGCATGTACGAGAAGTCCAATCCCGATTTTCGCAATTCGCAACGCTTCACTCTAGGGACCTCTTTTTCTGTAAAGCCCTTGAGCATCTACATCGAATGGTTGAATGGCCGCAACGACCCATACATCGGCGGCAGCAGTTACACGCAAAGCCTTGCTGCGGGCGGTTTCGACCGCTGGCGAAGCAAGCTGTATATGAACATCGCCTATTACTTCTGACGGCATGGATGGAAGCGATAGTTATCAAGGAACCGATCTGGAGTAGTCATGCGCAAGGAATCGAGTTACATCAACGGGCATTTCGGTGCACGGAATGACGAGTCATTTATCGACGTACGTAATCCCGCAACAGGTCATGTGATAGGTCGAGTTGCCGAGGCGGATGAAGCGCAGATTCACTTGGCTGTTGCTGCGGCGGCACGTGCGCAGAAGCCGTGGGGGAAATTGCCCGCCGTGGAACGCGCAGGCTATCTCCGCAAATTGGCCGATGCCTTGGTAGAGGATGCGAGCAGCATTGGCGAAACGCTTGCGGGTGAATCGGGCAAAAGCACGGAAGACGCCCGCAACGAAACTCTCTATGCGGCGGAAATGACCCGTTATCACGCGGAGTGGGCTCGCCGTATCGAAGGCGAGGTTATTCCCAGCGATAACGCCTACGAGACGATCCTTTTGCAGCGCGAGCCGATCGGGGTGGTCGCCTGCCTGATCCCATTCAACTATCCGGTCTACACGCTGCTGCGGAAGATGGCTCCGGCGTTGATCACCGGCAATACCGTCGTAATACGCCCCAGCAACCACACGCCGCTGAGTGCATTCGATATTGCGCGCGCTGTCGACAAAGCCGGATTACCACCTGGCGTCGTCAACATCCTGGCCATGCAGCATGCCCAGGCGGCAACGCTGTGTACGCATCCAGCCGTAGGGATGATTACCCTCACGGGAAGCGTAAATGCCGGGCGCACCGTACTGGAGTACTGCAAGGCGAATATAGCCAAGCCATCCCTCGAGCTTGGGGGCAAGACGCCGGTTATCGTCGAACCTGATGCCGATCTTGAATCGGCAGCTAGTGCCATTGTCGCTTCCAAGACTACGCATTGCGGGCAGCTGTGCACAGCCATCGAACGCGTTTATGTGCACAGCAGCATTCACGACCGTTTCCTTGCGTTGCTACGCGGCAAGTTTGCCGCCGTGCACATCGGCAATCGAGCCGAAGATCCCAGCCGCATGGGACCGCTGATCAGTGATCGCGCGCGCCAGGAAATCCACGCCAAGGTTCAGCGTGCCGTTATTGATGGCGCCCTGGTCGAGACGGGTGGTTTTCTGCCGGAAGGCGAGGGTTTCTTCTATCCGGCCACCTTGCTGAGCCACTGCCGTCAGGGCATGGAAATCGTGCAGGAGGAAACCTTTGGGCCGGTGCTGCCCGTGCTTCGCTATGACACCCTCGACGAAGCCTTGCAGATGGCGAATGACCATCAATTCGGTTTGTCATCGGTGCTTTATACCGAGCAGTACCGGGTGGCCCTGAAGGTCGCGCATCACATCGAGGCGGGCGAGCTTTACATCAATCGCATGCCCGCTGACCCCTATCAGGGTTTTCACGCTGGCTGGAAGCGTTCTGGCCTAGGCGGCGATGACGGCAAGCACGGCATGCTCGAGTTCACCCAGACCCGCCTTGTCGTCATGAGGTATTGATGCATGGATACGAAAGTACATCGTGTTGGGCAAGCAGCCAAAACTCCGAACGACAACACGTTCTACCGTTATTCCCAGCTTGCGCTGCTGGTGATTGCGGCGGGCTCCATTTATCCGGTGCTGTATCTGCGCCAGATCTATCAAAGCAGCATGCTGGTCGCGTTGAATATCGATAACCAGCAACTGGGTTATTTGTATTCCGGTCTTGGTACGGCATTCGTGCTCAGCTACCTGCCAAGTGGCTGGTTGGCGGACCGTTTGCCGCCCAGGCTGCTGATTTGTATTTCATTGCTGGGCACTGGTTTGCTGGCGCTGTGGTACGCCACCTACCCGAGTTACGGTTATCTGCGCATCATCTTTTTTGGATTTGGTATCACCACCGGCCTCACGTTCTGGGCGGCCTTGCTGAAACGCCTGAAAACCCTGGCCACGAAGGAAGAGCAGGGGCGCTTCTTCGGCATGCTCGATGGCGGGCGTGGCCTGATCGAGGCATCGCTGGCCACCATCGCGCTGACGATGTTCACCTACTACACGAAGACGCAAGGCGAGTCGCTCGGTGACGGCTTCCAACGCGTGCTTCACCTGTATGCCTATCTGTGTTTGGCACTTGGCATCGTTTTAACCCTGCTGCGTGATCCGAACAAAACCAACGTCGCCAAAGAAACCAAGCAACAGAAGAAAGGGAGGCTGCTCGACGACCTGAAGACACTCGCCAGGCTTCCCGAGTTGTGGCTGATGACGACCATCGTGTTCTGCGGCTATCACTTGTTCTGGGCGACTTACAGCTTCTCCGCCTATCTCGAGCAAGGGAGCTTGGGGCTGACTGCGACAGTTGCTGCCACCATCACCACTGCCAAGATGTGGATGCGGCCTATTGGCGGCATTGGCGGTGGTTGGCTCGGTGACCGCTTTACCAATCTGCGCGTGCTCACGATCGTATTGAGCCTGGGAACGTTAGGTATCGGCGGACTGATCCTGGCGCCCATGCTGCATAGCGTGGCGCTTGCTGCCGGCCTGATATTGTTCATCGGTTTGATGGTGTATGCCATTCGCGGCTTGTATTGGGCCATTCTCGATATCTGCCATGTGCCGGCACACACTACCGGGTTGGCGATCGGCATCGTATCGGTCATCGGCTATTCGCCGGATATCTTGCTGCCGCTCATTAACGGTTGGGCCACGCAGCATTTTCCGGGCACGCCCGGTTACCAGATTTACTACTCCTACATCGCCACCGTGGGTGTGTTTGGCGTGATCGCCGCGCTCACCCTCAACAAGCGCATTGCCAAAAGGAAGGCAGCATGAAAATCATCTCGCTGGAAACTTACGTTGTTGCCGTTCCGCCGCCGCACATCGGTGGCATGTACTGGCTCTTCGTAAAGCTAAAGACCGATAACGGCATCGAAGGTGTGGGCGAAATTTATTCGGCCACGTTTCATCCCAAAGCGATGGTGCCGGCGATCGAGGATACCTTCCAGCGTTATCTGCTCGATCACGATCCGCATCATGTGGAGCGCTTTTTCCGGCAGGCGTATTCCAGTGGCTTCACGCAGCGTCCGGACCTCACCATGATGGGCATCGTAAGCGGTCTGGAAATGGCTTGCTGGGACATCATCGGCAAAGCGGCCCACAAACCGGTATACGAACTGCTTGGCGGCAAGGTCAATGAGCGCTTGCGTTCCTACACCTACTTGTATCCCGTCAACAGCAAGGGCGAGTACGACTACAGCGATCCTGACCTGGCCGCCGAGTACGCTGTGCGTGCTGTAGAGCAAGGATTTACTGCGGTGAAGTTCGATCCGGCCGGCCCATATACCGCATATTCCGGCCATCAGATTTCGCTGGAAGTGTTGGAGCGTTGCGAAACCTTCTGCCGCAAGATTCGCGACGCCGTAGGCAATCGTGCTGACCTGTTGTTTGGTACGCACGGGCAGATGGTGCCTTCTTCTGCGATTCGCCTGGCAAGGCGCCTGGAGAAATACGATCCTCTTTGGTTCGAAGAACCCATCCCGCCGGGTCAGGAGGATGCCATGGGGCAGGTAGCCGGCAAAACCACTATTCCAATCGCCACCGGCGAACGCCTCACGACCAAATATGAGTTCTTTAAGCTGCTGCAGGCCGGCGGTGCATCGATCCTGCAGATGAACGTGGGACGCTGCGGCGGGCTGCTGGAAGGAAAGAAGATCGCCAGCATGGCCGAGGCGTTCTATGCGCAAATCGCACCGCATCTCTACAACGGCCCCATCGGCGCCGCCGCCAGCTTCCAGCTCGCTGCGTGCACGCCGAATTTCCTGATCCAGGAAAGCATCGGTACTTGGCACGGCTTCCATGCGGAAGTTCTGAAAAAGCCATTGCAGTGGGAAGACGGCTACATAATTCCGTCCACTGAGCCGGGCCTGGGCGTGGAATTGAACATGGACGTCGTGCGCGCCCATACGCCTTACACAGGCGATCGCCTGCATCTGCAGATGGCAGCCAAGCCATTCGACGTGAAAGACAGCGCGCCCGCGCGTGGCTGACCCCGCTTGCAGTAGGCACTCATGATTTACGACTACATCATCGTTGGCGCCGGCTCCGCCGGCTGCATCCTGGCCGATCGCCTCAGCGAATCGGGAGAGCATTCGGTGCTGGTGCTGGAGGCCGGCGGCAAGGATGATTCGCCATGGATCAAGATGCCCGGCGGTTTCGTAAAGCTGTACTACGACCCGCGGTACAACTGGATGCGTTACTCCGAACCGCAACCAGCGCTGGCCGGCCGCAAGCTTTATCAACCGGCGGGCAAGGTGCTGGGTGGTTCAGGTTCCATCAACGCCATGATCTACGTGCGCGGCCAGGCGCATGATTTCGACGATTGGGCCTCAAACGGCAACGACGGCTGGTCATGGCGTGATGTGCTGCCTTACTTTCGCCGGCTGGAAACACATCCAGCCGGCGATACTGAATATCACGGTGGCAGCGGACCGATTCACATCAGCACGATGCGTGGCAAGACGCATCCTGTCTGCGACAGCTTCCTGGCTGCCTGCGATGAATTGGGCTATCCGCGTAGCCCCGATTTCAACGGCGCGCAGTTCGAAGGCGCGGGCATCTACGACCTCAATACGAAGCATGGCCAGCGCTGCTCCAGCAACGTCGCCTATTTGCATTCGGCCAAAACACGCCGCAACGTCACCATAGAAACGAACGCGACGGTGGTGCGTGTGCTGTTCAACCAGCACAAGCGCGCCATGGGCGTGAAGGTGCGGCAGCATGGCATCGAGCAGGATATCCATGCCCATCGCGAAGTGATTCTCGCGGCTGGTGCCGTAGGTACGCCAAAAATCCTGCAACTCTCCGGTGTGGGCGATCAGGCGTTGTTGCACGAACATGGCATTGAAACGCTGCATCACCTGCCAGCGGTGGGCGAGAACCTGCAGGATCACCTGTGCGTCAGTTACTACTACAAGGCGAACGTTCCCACCCTCAACGGACTGTTCAGCTCGCCATGGGGCAAGTTGAAAGTAGGCTTGCAGTATTTCCTCATGCGCAACGGTCCGTTGACGATGAGCGTCAATCAATCCGGCGGCTTCTTCCGTGGCGATGCCTCCGAAGCATTTCCCAACTTGCAGCTGTATTTCAATCCGCTGTCCTACCAAATACCCAAGAGTAGCCGGGCGACAATCAAGCCAGAGCCTTATCCGGGCTTTCTACTGTGCTTCAATCCATGCCGCCCAACCAGCCGCGGTACCGTGCGCATTGCTTCCCGCCACGCGGAAGACACGCCGTTGATCGATCCGAATTACCTGAGCACGGAAAAGGACATCAGCGAAGCCATTCAAGGCAATCGCTTGATTCGCCGCATCATGCAGGCCCGCGCGTTGCGCGCTGTAACCGTGGAGGAAACGCTGCCGGGTCCGACAGTGGATGACGATGTGTCTATGCTGGATTACTTCCGAAACCATTGCGGCTCGATCTACCACCTTTGCGGCAGTTGCGCGATGGGCGGTGATCCTTCCAGCTCGGTGGTGGATCGTGCTTTGAAGGTGCATGGCCTGCAAAGCCTGCGTATCGTCGATGCATCGATCTTCCCCAACGTCACCTCCGGCAACATCAATGCGCCGACGATGATGGTGGCAGAGAAGGGGGCGGGGCTGATCCTGCGAGACAACACCTGAGTACCCACATCCTCGTAGGTTGGGGGTGTAACCCCAAACACCGCTATGCATGACGCGACGATGTTGGGGTTTGCACCCCAACCTACGAAGATCACCCGGCAAAGGGCTTTGGATCGTGAAAGCAAAGCCCGTCTTAACATTCGGCTGGCGCCAGGCTGACGGCTGCTGCACCCCGGCATGACCGGAATTAGCGGCCACGGCTACAATGTAGGGCTTCCCCGACTGTTCCTGGAACTCCTATGGCAGCCCGCTTGAACCCGCTCGACCTCTACGACGTCCGTTCCCTGCTCACCGACGAGGAGCGCATGGTGCAGGACACGGTTGGGCGTTTTGTCGACGAAAAAGTGCTGCCTATCATCGGCGATTGCTTCGATCAAGGACGTTTTCCCGGGGAGCTGATTCCGGAAATCGCCAACCTCGGCCTCCTGGGCGCCACCATTCCCGAGAAATACGGTTGCGCCGGCATGAACGGCGTCAGCTATGGCCTGATCTGCCAGGAGCTGGAGCGCGGCGATTCCGGCCTGCGCAGCTTTGCTTCGGTGCAAAGTTCCCTGTGCATGTATCCAATCTACGCCTATGGCAACGAAGAGCAGAGGATGCAGTACCTGCCGAAAATGGCGGCGGGCGAAATCATCGGCTGCTTCGGCCTGACTGAACCGCACGGCGGCTCCGATCCGGCCAATATGAAGACCAACGCCAAGAAGGACGGCGGCGATTGGGTCATCAACGGCGCCAAGATGTGGATCACCAACGGCAACCTGGCGCATATCGCCATCGTGTGGGCGCAGACCGAGGATGGCATCCAGGGCTTCATCGTACCCACCGACACCAAGGGCTTCACGGCGCAGGAAGTGCACAAGAAGATGAGCTTGCGCGCGTCAGTCACTTCCGCGCTGTTCCTCGACAACGTGCGTGTATCCGACGCGCAACGCTTGCCGAACGTCAAAGGCTTGAAGGGGCCGCTTGGCTGCCTCACCCAGGCACGCTACGGCATCACCTGGGGCCCGATCGGCGCCGCGCAGGCCTGTCTGAAGGAAGTGATCGATTACACGCAGGAACGCGTGTTGTTCGGCCGCCCGCTGGCCGCGAACCAGGCGATTCAGTTGAAGTTGGCCGATATGGCTCGTCGCATCACCACCGCGCAATTGTTGTCGCTGCAGCTCGGCCGCCTGAAGGACGCCGGCAAGATGGAGCCGACCCAGGTGTCGCTGGCGAAGTGGAACAACGTGCGCATGGCGCTGGACATTGCGCGCGATTGCCGTGACATGCTCGGTGGCGCCGGCATCACGGTGGAGCACTCGGCGATTCGTCATGCGCTGAATCTGGAATCGGTGATTACTTATGAAGGCACCGAGACGGTTCACCAGTTGGTGGTGGGACGCGAGCTGACGGGTATCAACGCATTCTGAAGTTTTCCTTGCAGGAACCGAATCCCGGCTTTCGCCGGGATAGCGGCAGGAAAAATGTTCTTCGTGCGGATGCTGACACGCGGCGTTCAAAACGCCTGGCCAAGAGCACGCACGATCACTTCGCTGACATCGACATGATCGGGCTGTTGAAGAATCCAGAGCACCATCCGGGCGACGTCGTCGGGCGACATCATGGCATCAGGACGTTCGGCCCAAAGCGGCGTATCGACGTGACCGGGTGCCATCACGCACACGCGCACGCCCGTCCCTACGAGCTGCTGGCGCAGACTTTCAGCCAGGCCGGTAACCGCCCATTTGGTTGCCGTATAGAGGTTGCCCGGATAAACCTTGCGTCCCGCAGTGCTGCCGGTGAAAAGAAAATGCCCCCGTGTTTTCGTCAACGCGGGCAACGTCGCCTTGATCAGCAATGCAGCGCCAAGCACGTTGGTCATGACCATGTCGCGCCACGATTCGGGATCTCCGGTAAGCAGATCTCCACGCGAGGAAAACCCGGCGTTGGCGAAGGCGACATCAAGTACCCCGAAGTGCGCCTGGCAAGCTTCCACGGCACGTTGCGTCTGGTCCCAGGAGGAAGCATCCACCACGTCGCCGACAATGCGCTCGCGCGATGTGCGATCAAAGGAATCCAGCCATGCTTGCAGTCGTTCCTTGCTGCGGCCGGTAACGTAGACGCGATGGCCCTGTGCGATGGCCTGTCGAGCGGTGGCGGCGCCGATACCGCTGGTTCCACCGGTAATGAATAGCGTCTTATGCATGATCATCCTTGTGCTTGAGGGAGTTTTTCATTCTCAGGCCGGGCACGTGTAACATGAAGGAGTTCGCATCGACCCTTACAGAGTGTCATGGCGATACCCTACGCTCACGCGATCATGCATCGCAGCATGGTCAGCAACGCTGCCGTATTGATTGGCAATACAACGCGCAATCGCCCAAAAAATTGAGTGTGAAAACATGTTCCCTGGACTTTTCGCTCTGGTGATCGCTTGACACTACCGACTCGTACCACCTTGAAGAGCAGTACCTTGCCAAGGCACGACATCCACATCGAAACCGAACGCCTGATTCTGCGTCCGCCCATTCACGAGGACTTCGATGCCTACGCCGCCAACATGGCCGATCCCGAAGCGGCGCATTTCATCGGCGGCGTGCAATCGCGTCCCGTGGCATGGCGGGGTTTCCTCTCACTGGCGGGTGCCTGGATGATCCAGGGCTTTTCGATGTTTTCAGTCATCGAAAAATCCAGCGGCCGCTGGATTGGCCGGCTCGGTCCGTGGTACCCGGACGGATGGCCGGGCAACGAGGTCGGCTGGGGACTGGTGCGCGATGCATGGGGCAAGGGCTATGCCTGTGAAGGCGCGTCCGCGGTCATGGATTGGGCGTTCGAGCATCTGGACTGGACCGATGTCATCCACTCCATCAATGGAGACAACCAGCCTTCGCTGGCGTTGGCCCAACGCTTGGGTTCCCGGTTTCTGCGTCACTCGAACTTGCCGGAACCCTACCAGGACATCAGCGTCGAAATCTGGGGACAGACTCGGGAAGAGTGGTTGCAACGGCGATCCATGGCAGCCGCAGGCCGAGCTGGGTGAGGGCAAGATGAGCGATGTCATCCTGCAATCCGAAATCACCTGTCCGCACTGTGGTTTCGCCACCGTGGAAACCATGCCGCTGGACGCCTGCGTGTTCTTTTACGATTGCCCGAGCTGCAATGCACTGCTTCGTCCCAAGTCGGGTGATTGCTGCGTGTTCTGCTCGTACGGCTCGGTCAAGTGTCCACCCATCCAATTGAATCCTGCGAGCGCCACATGCTGTGGCCAGCGCGATCATCAACCGTAATGACGTTGCACTCGCTCAGCTCGGCCTTGCATGAAGTGATTGCGGCAAGCGTACCGCTACTGCAAAGGCATTGCTGCGACCCATGGGTAGTGATCGGCAGTGCGGCGTGTGCGCTGGCAGGCGCTTGCGTGGACGTCGCCGATCTGGATGTACTCGCCAGCACGGCCGACGCCGAGCGTTTGATCGCCTTATGGCCATCGCGCCGAGATACTACCTATGCGCCTGCGGGCGCCGATCGCTTTCGCTCGCACTTTGCACGCTTCCTGTTTCCAGGCATGCCGGTGGAAGTGATGGGAGATCTCCAATTACACGGAGCCCATGCCTGGCAAGCGGTGCAGGTGAACGATGTCGTGCACGTGCAGGTTGCAGACATCGCGGTACCCATCCCGTCACGTTGTGAACAAATTCGCATACTGGAAAGCTTTGGCCGCCCGAAAGATCGCGCGCGCGCCGAGCTGCTACGCGCCTTGTAAAACGGCGCGCCAACCGATCATCGTTAGAGAACCTTCGCCATGTCCGCCACACCTATCGCCGCCCGTCACAAGGGCTTCAACCGCGCCGAGATCGTCGACCAGAACTTCACCGAGTTCGTGCGGCTTTGGCAGGGTCAAGTGAACGCGCGGCCGCGTGACGATGAATCCATCTTGCCGGGCAGCGCACTGGATGCACGCGGCTTTCGTGAATTGCTGGAATCGCAGCTGATCTCGCGTCATCTCGATCTGATGGCGCGCGTGCTGCGCGTGCAAAACAAAGTGTTCTACACCATTGGCAGTTCCGGCCATGAAGGCAACGCGATGGTGGCGCGGCTGACGCGGCATACCGATCCCGCTTTTCTGCACTACCGCTCCGGCGGTTTCATGGCGGAACGCTTTCGCAAGCTGCCGGGCATGGATCCGGTGATGGATTCGGCGCTGTCGTTCGCTGCCAGCAAAGAAGATCCCGCTTCCGGCGGCCGCCATAAAGTATGGGGCAGCAAGCCGCTATGGGTTTTGCCGCAAACGTCGACCATCGCTTCGCATTTGCCGAAAGCATTGGGTACGGCTGTCGCCATCGAGCAGGCGCGCCGCATCGGCCATACCTTGCCGATACCGAATGATTCCATCGCCATCTCTTCGTTTGGCGATGCTTCCAGCAATCACGCCACGGCGCAGACGGCTTTCAACGCCGCCGCGTGGACGGCGTACCAGAAACTGCCTGCGCCGGTTTTGTTCGTATGTGAAGACAACGGCATCGGTATTTCGGTGAAGACGCCCAGCGGCTGGGTGGCGAACAACTTCCAGCATCGCCGTGATCTGGATTATTTCTTTGCCGATGGCTTGGATCTCGCCAGCGGCTACGAGCAAGTACAGCAAGCGGTGAATCATTGCCGCGAAACGCGCCGTCCGACTTTCCTGCATCTGAAGACCACGCGCATCATGGGCCATGCCGGCACCGATTTTGAAATCGAGTGGCGCAGCATTGAAGAGCTGGTTGCAGTAGAGGCGTCCGACCCGCTGCTGCGCTCTGTTGCCATTGCGCTGGAATCGGGCCTGTATACCAAGGATGAATTGCTGGCGTTGAACGAAACCATCCGCAAGCGGTGTTTTGCTGCAGCTGAAGATGCTGATCGCCGGCCCAGGTTGCAAACGCTGGATGAGGTGATGGCGCCGCTGGCGCCATACACGCCGGATGCAGTGAAAGCCGAAGCCGAACGCGCCGATTACCGCGACAAACGCGTTGCAGTGTTTGGCGGCGAAGACAAGCTGCCCGAGAAGCAACCGCCGCGTCACCTGGCGATCCAGATCAACCAGGCGCTGCATGACCTGATGGCGAAGTATCCCGAATCGCTGCTGTTTGGCGAAGATGTGGCGCAGAAGGGCGGTGTGTACACTGTCACCAAGGGTTTGAACAAAACGTTCAAGGGCAACCGCGTGTTCAACACGCTGCTCGATGAAACGGTCATTCTTGGCTTGGCTCAGGGCTACGCCAACATGGGCATGTTGCCGATACCGGAGATCCAGTATCTGGCGTACTTCCACAATGCCTGCGATCAGATTCGCGGTGAAGCCGCTTCGCTGCAGTTCTTTTCCAACGGCCAGTACCGCAATCCGATGGTGATGCGCGTGGCTTCACTGGGTTATCAGCGTGGTTTCGGCGGGCATTTCCACAACGACAACTCAATCGCGGCACTACGCGATATTCCAGGTCTCGTTGTGGGCTGCCCTAGTCGTGGTGATGACGCGGCCACCATGCTGCGCACGCTGATGGCGCTGGCGAAAGTGGACGGTCGCGTGTGTGCGTACCTGGAACCGATCGCGCTGTACATGACGAAGGATCTCTACGAAGGCGGCGATGGCCAGTGGCAGTTCGCCTATCCGGCACCGGGCGAAGCGATGCCGCTGGGCGAAGGTCGTGTCTACAACGAGGACGCCAATGACCTGGTGATCTTCACTTTCGGCAACGGCGTGCCGATGGCGCTGCGCTCGGCACGCACCATCGAAAAGGAACTTGGCTGGAAAGTGCGCGTGGTCGATCTGCGCTGGCTGGCGCCGCTCAACGATGCGTTTATCGCGGCGCAGGCGAAGAGTGCGAAGCGCATTCTGGTGTTGGACGAAGGCCGCAAGAGTGCGGGCGTGGGCGAGGGCGTCATCACGGCGGTGGTGGAAGCCGGCTTCGGCAGCACGCCGCTGGAGCGTGTGGTCGGCGCAGATACCTATACGCCGCTGGCCGGTGCGGCGTTCCTGGTGCTGCCAGGTGACGCGGAGGTTGTGGCGGCAGCGAAGGAGCTTGCCGGTCGTAGATGATGAACTGGTAAATCGTAGGTTGGGGTGCAAACCCCAACATCGTTATGCGCCACGCGTGGCAATGTTGGGGTTTGCACCCCAACCTACGGCTGTTTGCGTGGCGGCGTACCCATCATGTCAGCTCGCCGCTCATACGCATGCACTTGATTGCGCCCATGCAGCTTCACGTAATACATCGCCTGGTCCGCGCGCTCGATCATCGTTTCCAGCGTATCGCCCATGCTGCGCATCGCCAGGCCGATGCTCACGCTCAAGCGCAGATCATTCAGATTTACCGGGATTTCCATCCGATGCACACGCCGGCATAGCCGTGTCGCCACATGCAGGGCTTGCTCCTGGTGCACATCATGAAGCATCGCCACGAACTCCTCGCCGCCGTAACGGCCAAGAAGGTCGGTAGGACGCAGCTCATTGCTCAGCACTTCGGCGACGGCGACCAGCGCACGATCGCCAGCCGCGTGGCCATGCAAGTCGTTGAGCATCTTGAAGTGATCCAGATCCAGGAATAGCAGGGTGACGGAACGCTCCGTATTCGCCGTCTCGGCCAGCATACGATTGGCCGCTTCGGTCCATGCGCGTCGGTTGAGGATATTGGTCAGCGGGTCGTGATCCGCCAATACGCGTACGTGGTCGCGATCGTGCCGCATGGTGAGCGCGCGATCGGCCAGGCCCAGCGATAGCACGATGGCTTCGAATGCGCCCATACCGATACTCGCATCATTGAGCCAATCCAGGCTTGGCAAGGCGCCGGTGGCCTGTGCGCTGGTCATGGCGGTGATTGCGAGCAAGGGTGTCCAGCCGGCCAGGAAGAACCAGGCCTGGCGCGAACCACGAACACCTGCCGCCAACGCGGTGATGAGCAGCAACAGAGCGCCAAGGATCAGCACCGGGTTTACCAGCGTCTGCGCCATCACCACCAGCGCATCAATGCCGGTACAGCGCAGCAACACGATCAGTGGCATGGCAAAACCCAGCGCTATCACCGGCACGCGCAGTGCAGGCGCGTAATGCTGGACATCGCAGAAGCGACTGATGAACAACGATGCGAACGAGACCGACAGCGCAGTCGCCGAGGCTCCCACCAGTACCTCCGAGCCGGCCAGCCAGCTCATGCCCAGCGGGTGGAACAGGAATCCCGTTTGCACACCCTGCACGACCACGTAGCAAAGCATGTAGCCGGTGTACCAGGCGAAGGTCATGTCGCGCAGCATGATGGCGAAACACAGCGCCATCAGCGCCATCGCCACCATGATGGCGATGCACGCCGTGGCAAAAGTGAGCCAGTTGGAATCCTGCTGCAGAAAGTCGTCCATGTTCTGCAAGGCAAAGCGCTCGGGTGCGGCGAGCGTGCCACTGGGTTCCAGCTTCAGCAGAATCGGTGCTGACAATGCCTGGTCAGCGTCAAGGCGAAAGACCAGCCGGCCATGACCATGGAGCGAATCGCCGGCATCATCCATCGCGTAGGGGATTGGGCCGTGTGCCCCATAGAGGGTGATCGTACCCAGCGGAGCGGGATAGATCGACAGCACCACGCGCTCCTTGCCCGTGCCGATGGCTTCCGGCTGCAGCACCACCCAGCTGCCCAGAGCGTCGCGAGGAAACCGTTGCAGCAGCGCCGGATTGAAGGTCTTCAGCGTGCCTTCCCGGAACGCGGCCAGGATGGTGGCCGGTGTGTCACCCCGCGTCACCTCACGCCACATACCGTGCAGAGGGATGTTTTTTGCGCCGGCTGCCGCTTGGGAGAACCACAGCAGCCAAAGCAACGGCACGGCGGCCAGCAACCACCTGCGCTCAATGCCCAGTTTGCGCAAAGCGTCCCCTGACACTCCATCCCCCGTTCCATGAAGTGGCTTGTGCTTCCGCTTCTTTACATGGGATGCCGCGGCGGCCATCGGCAGATTCTGCGATCTGCTGTTTCCCTTGCCCGTTGCGGGATCGCCGGCGTCCTCAGTCAAACAGTACCGCCTTTGTAACGTGTAACAAAGCCTCTACGTTTTTCTATGCAGGACGCGTGCCAGAGATTGTGGCTGCGCCATGATGACGCGACTTCACGCCGGGTTGCCCGATGCGGAGGCATGTTCTTTGATGCGTCGTGATCGTTCTGGTCTTTGGAGGAAAACGGTATGTCTTCACTCAAAGCGGCATTTCAATTGGCGCGACGGGCACGGGGCTGGCGCAGCAGCACCTGCGCAATATCCTGGTTTACCTGGATGTGCCGTTGTTGGGGCAGCCGGAAGTGTTTCTGAAGTTCAGCGATGGGCTGATCGATGACGACGGGAATGTCGGAGTAGAGAGCACGAAGAAGTTTTTGCAGGGCTTCGTCGATCGTTATGTGGAGTGGGTGAGGCGGCACTCGCATGCGTAACCCGCACCGTCATTCCGGCGAACGCCGGAATCCAGTTAAATACGCGGTGCGAAGCACGCAAAACCTTTTTATGTCGTGTGCTACGCACACCATGTTTATACTGGATTCCGGACGTTCGCCAGAATGACAGCATCAAGGCGCCGCAGGCGCACCCACACCGCAATACTTCTCCAGCAACTGCCGTTGCACGTCATGCGCAGCTTGTCCATCGTCCGGCAGCAGGCGCGAATAGTTGCCGTCCGTCTGCAGTTCCCATGTCGTGGCGTTGTCGTTGAGGTAAAGATCCAGCTCCTTGCGAATACGCTGGCGCAGCTTCTTGTCCTCGATCGGGAAGCCCGTTTCCACGCGGCGGTCCAGGTTGCGTTCCATCATGTCGGCGCTGGCCAGATACATGCGTTCTTCGCCATCGTTGGCGAACCAGTACACGCGGCTGTGTTCCAGGAACCGCCCAACGATCGAGCGCACGCGGATATTGTGCGAAACACCCGGAATGCCCGGGCGCAGGCAGCACATGCCGCGTACCAGCAGATCCACTTTCACGCCGGCGATGCTGGCCTTGTACAGCGCACGGATCATCTTCGCATCAGTGAGCGCATTGATCTTGATGATCATGTGCGCAGGCTTGCCAGCCTCCGCATGTGCGGTTTCGCGCGCGATCAGGTCCAACAGCGACTTCTTCAGCGTGAACGGAGCATGCAGCAGCTTTTTCATTTTCAGCAGCTTGCCCATGCCGGTGAGCTGACTGAAAAGCTTGTGCACGTCTTCGCATAGCGCCGGATCTGACGTGAGCAGGCTGTAGTCGGTATACAGTCGTGCGTTGCCGCTGTGATAGTTGCCGGTGCCCAGGTGTGCATAACGCTGCAGTTTCTGACCTTCGCGGCGCTGGATCAGCATCATCTTGGCGTGCGTCTTTACGTCCACCACGCCATAGATCACCACCGCGCCGGCTTGCTGCAGGCGCTGCGCCAGACTCAGGTTGGATTCCTCGTCGAAGCGTGCGCGCAGTTCCACCACCGTAATCACTTCCTTGCCGGCGCGTGCAGCTTCCACCAGCGCATCGACGATTTCCGAATTGGCACCGGTGCGGTACAGCGTCTGCTCGATGGTGAGTACGTCTGGATCTTTGGCGGCCTGGCGCACCAGGTCCACGACCGGCGCGAAGGATTCGTAGGGGTGCAGCAACAGCACGTCCTGCTTGTTGATCACCTGGAACAGATCTTCGGCTTTCTTCAGCGCCTTGGGGATCGCCGGCACGAACGGCGGGTATTGCAAATGCGGGCTCTGGCTGCGGTTGATGATGCCGAACAGGCGAGTGAGGTTCACCGGGCCGTTGACTTCATAAAGCTCCGCTTCCGTCAGGCCGAATTGCTTGAGCAGGTAATCGGTGAGCTTCTTCGGGCAGTTGTCCGCGACTTCCAGACGCACGGCATCGCCGAAGCGGCGCGAGAACAACTCGCCACGCAGCGCACGGGCGAGGTCGTCCATTTCTTCCGGGTCGATGGTGAGGTCGGCGTTGCGGGTGAGGCGGAACTGGTAGCAGCCGCGCACTTCCATGCCAGGGAACAATTCTTCTGCGTGCGCGTGAATGATCGACGAGAGCAGCACATAGTTCTCGCCGCCTTCGCACACCTCATCCGGCAAACGCATGATGCGCGGAAGCACGCGCGGCGCCGGCAGGATGGCCAGGCCCGAATCGCGCCCAAAGGCATCCACGCCTTCCAGCTCGACGATGAAGTTGAGGCTTTTGTTGACCAGCAGCGGGAACGGATGGGTGGGGTCGAGCCCGATCGGCGTCATCATCGGCGCCACTTCCTGGCGAAAATAGCGCTGTACCCAGCGCTTCTGCGCAGCTGACCAGCTCTCGCGGCGCACGATGCGGATGCCGTGCTGGTCCAGCTCCGGCAGCAGGCGTTCGTTGAGAATGGCGTATTGGCGCGCGATCTGGCGGTGCGCGATCTCGCTGATCTCGGTCAGCGCCTGCTTCGGCGCAATGCCGTCCGGCCCGACGATCTCGTGACCAAACGCGAGCTGGCTCTTCAGGCCGGCCGCTCGGATCTCGAAGAACTCATCCATGTTGCTGGAAAAGATCAGCAGGAATTTCAGGCGCTCCAGCAACGGTGTGCGCTCATCCAGCGCCTGCTCCAGCACGCGGTTGTTGAATTGCAGTTGCGACAGTTCGCGATGGATGTAATGCGCTTTGTCGTTGAGGTCGACCGCAGGCGCGGCTGCTTCTGCTGTTTCCGTGGAGGGCAGGATGGCTGCGGACATGGCGTCCTCGGTATAGGGTTTGCTTGCGGAACGTTGCATCGATTTCATACTTGTACGTGGCACCGTCCAGCATGCCACGGCTTTGCCATGGTGCGGGGGCGCGTTGACATGGTTATGACATCTATCGCGAAAAAACGTCTAAGAGCCTGTTGAGGCAGGTTGTCATGAGGCATTGCCAGCCATCAGGTAGTGACTGGGCGCGGCACCCAGCGTACGCCTGAATGCCGCGGTGAAGGCGCTGGTGCTGCTATAGCCCAGCTCCATCGCCACGCGCGTTACCGGTTGTCCGCGCCCTAATCGCGTCAAGGCAGCCATCAGGCAAGCCTGGTGGCGCCAGTCGCTGAAACTCATGCCGGTCTGCTCGCGAAACAAACGGGTGAAGCTGCGGCGGCTCATGCCGGCCTTGTGGGCCATCAGGTCGATATCCACATCCAGCGAGGGCGATGCCAGCAGCGCCCGACATAGCTGCGCCAGCCTGGGGTCCTGCGGCAAAGGGGTGTTGAGGGGTAGCGCAGGCATGCGGGCGATTTCTGCCACCAGCAGGCGCATCAGATCATCGTCACGGCTGCCAAGCGCGTATTCGGCGGGCAGATCCACCGCTTCGGACAGCAGCGCATGCAACAGGGGCGATACGCTGATCACGGTGCAGTGCGCGGGCAAGGCTGCGCTGGCGGCCACTTCGGGGAGCACGTAGGCGCTGCGCGTGCTGGTCAACCCGCCCATGTGTACCGCATGGGTGACACCGGCAGGAATCCACAGCGCACGGTAGGGCGGCACCACCCAACTGCCTTCGCTGGTGGTGACGGTGAGTACTCCGGTGACTGCATACAGGCATTGCCCGCGCTTATGCCGGTGGCTAGGCAATACCAGGCCGGCGGGGTAGTCGTTGCCGGTGGCGACCACATCGCGGGGCGTGTCTTCGTAGCCGATAACGCGGGTGTTTCGCATGCCATCCTCCATTTGGCCCAAATTCGACAGAAGTTGACCCGATAGTGTATGCAGGCCGCTCGCGGCTACTTTAAGGTGACACCCACAGCCTGGCAATTTTTGCCGCTTCCCCATCCCCGAGGGACTATGCAGAACTCCGCCGAATCGGTTTCACTGCCGTCGACTGCGCCGCGCACGGATTACACCATCCTGGGCGCGATCAGCTTTTCGCATCTGCTCAACGACATGATCCAGTCGTTGATCCTTGCGATCTATCCGCTGCTGAAAAGCGGCTTTCATCTCAGCTTTACGCAAGTGGGCCTGATTACGCTCACGTATCAAGTCACCGCGTCGCTGCTGCAGCCGCTGGTCGGCATGGTGACCGACCGCAAGCCGATGCCTTATTCCTTGCCGGTTGGCATGGGTTTCACGTTGTGCGGCTTGCTGTTGCTGGCTACCGCACCGAATTTTGCGGTGTTGCTGTTGGCGGCTGCGTTGGTCGGGACGGGTTCATCCGTGTTCCATCCGGAATCCTCGCGCGTGGCGCGTCTTGCATCGGGCGGACAACACGGCTTGGCGCAATCGCTGTTCCAGGTGGGCGGCAATACGGGTTCATCACTGGGGCCATTGCTGGCGGCGTGGATCATCGTGCCGCACGGGCGTGGCAGCGTGGCGTGGTTTTCACTCGCTGCGTTGTTGGCAATGGTCGTATTGCTGCAAGTGGGGCGCTGGTACCGCTTGCATCATGTCAGCCGCAGCAAGGCGGTGCGTCACGTGCCTGGCGAAGCGTTGAGCCGCAACAAGGTGGTTCTGTGTCTGCTGATCTTGGGCTTGCTGATCTTCTCCAAGTATTTCTATCTCGCAAGCATCAGCAGCTATTTCACGTTCTATTTGATTCACACGTTCGGCTTATCGGTGCAGGCCGCGCAGATGCATCTGTTCGTGTTTCTGTTTGCAGTGGCTGCCGGCTCCTTGATTGGTGGCCCAGTCGGTGACCGAATTGGGCGCAAATGGGTGATCTGGGTGTCGATCCTCGGCGTGGCGCCATTTACGCTGGCCCTGCCGCATGCCAATTTGCTGTGGACTGGTGTGCTGTCCGTGGTGATCGGCTTGATTCTGTCGTCGGCGTTTTCGGCGATCCTGGTCTACGCGCAGGAATTGATTCCGGGGCGCGTGGGCATGATCTCCGGTTTGTTCTTCGGCTTTGCGTTCGGCATGGGCGGCATTGGCGCCGCGGTGCTTGGGCGAGTCGCCGATGCACATGGCATCGACTACGTGTATTCGCTGTGTGCGTATTTGCCGTTGATCGGTGCGCTGGCGGTGTTTTTGCCGGATTTGGAGAAGGGTGGACGTTAGACGCAGCGCTCTCTTAAGCGCGAATGAGGAAACTCAAGAACCTGGCCATGAGCGTGCAACATGCAGCACGCGTAGAATGAATACTCTGCTGATGCTTTCGGTGTAAACCACAATATAGTTCTTGTGGACCACCATCTCTCGTGTGCCGGCAAGCCGCCCTTGCCGGCAAATTTTGGGATGCGAAGACAGTTTTGCTGTCTTCGCCTCGATTTCGTCCTTCAGTTTTTGAGCAGCTTCTGGATTATCGTCGGAGATGTAATCGATGATCTCCAAAAGATCAGTACGGGCAGAATCTTTCCATTCAACTTCGGGCACGACGCTTCCTGTCGATGAGTGCTTGAGCTTCATCCATGACGCGCTTGTGGGTATGAGCTGGACGGGAATCGGCAAGTGCTTCTTGCACTTTTTCGCGGAACCACAAGTCGTAGGCTTCTTGATCAGCCGTAAGTGCAGCGGGTAGCGCGCCTTCTTTGACTACACGGGTAAGGAGAATGCGTACTGCATCTGAGATGGTCAAGCCGAAGCTTGCCAATTTTTCTGTAGCGGCATTCTTAAGATCGTCGTCAATACGGACATGCAGCATTGAGGTATGCGTGGCCATGGCATGGTGCCTCTCGTAAACCATGGAGGTATTTTGTATCTCAAATGAGATACACGCAAGTGCTGCGGCGTGGGCCTACAGTGCAGATGTCCGTTTTTGAATTCATTGCAAGATCGCTTTGTCTCCTATGCCCTCCCCCAGCAGGGAGGGGCATAGTGCGGCGCTTCAATGCTTCGCCGGTGTCGGCCCCTGCACGACCTGCATCAAATTCTCAGGCTTCAAATACTTCTTGAACGCCGCCTGCACCTGCGCGGGTGTGAGCGTGAGGTAATGCTTCGCCGCCACCATTGGCTGATCCAGCGGTTCGCCGTGCCATGCCCAATTGAGCAGTGCGCGGGAGATGCTGCTGATGCTGGATACGCCAACAGGAATGGAGCGGATCTCATATTGGCGTGCGTTGTCGAGTTCGCTTTGCTTGATCGGCGTGGTCTGCATCGCAACCAGGTTCTGGCGGATCAGCCCATCGACCGGCACTACCTTGTCGGGGTCGCTGCCGTACTGCACGAAGAAGATCGAGCGCGAGCGATCGAAGTGCATGCCGGAACCTGCGCCATACGCATAACCATGCTTCACGCGGATGTCGGTCATCAGCCGCGAGGCGAAACCGTTGCCGCCCAGCACGTTGTTGCCCAGCTGCAAGGCATAGCGATCCGGGTTGTGCATGGTGAGATCGAGCATCTGGCCCATCAACACCTGGTCTTGCGAGGCGTATGAGTTCTCGATCACCACATAGCCGGAAGCATTCACGGGCACCGGCTTGGAGACCACGTCGGGTTTGGCACCTGCCGCTTTCCACTGGCCGAAATAGCGCTCCACCGTGGCCTTGGCCTGCTCAGGCGTGACGTCTCCAACCACCACGATGGTGGCGAGATCGGGGCGATAGGTCTTGGCAAAGTAATCCTTCACGTCTTGCAGCTTCAGTGCGCCGATGGTGTCAGGCGTGGGCAGCCGCAGATCCGGATCGCCGGCAGGCAGCAGACCGGCGCGTAGCGCCTTCATCATCTTGTATTGCGGCGACTGCATTTCGCCGGCGAGTGCACGCGCCAGCGTTTCCTGTTGCACGGTGAAACCTTGTTGCGGCAAGGCAGGGTGAAGTTCGTTGTCGGCCAGCAACTGCATGGCGCGGTCGAAATGGTCGCTGAGCGCCGCTACACCAAAATCAGTACCGCCCGTTTCATTGGCGGAAATGTCGTCCAGCGCCTTGTGGAAGGCATCGCGATCCAGCGTCGTGCTGCCGTAATCGAACAACGAATCCAGCAGGCGTGCCACGCCTTCCTTGCCGGTGGCTTCCTGCAGTTTGGGATTGTTGTCGATATGGCCCACCACCGTAACGGTCTTGCTGATGCTCGATGGCTGCACGATCAGGCGAATGCCGTTGTCGAGCTTCATGTCGACCGGTGCCAGTGTCCAACGCGGCATCTCCAACTTGCTCAGCTTTTGCGCGGCCCATTCGGGAAGCGGCGCATCCAGCTTTTCGTTGCTGTTGAAGGATTCGGAACCACCGAAGCCACCGCTATCGGGCGGACGCTGGCCGTTTTCATTGGGCGTGAGTACCACCGTCACGCGCTCATCCGATTTCAAATACTGGCGTGCGATGCGGTTCACGTCGTCAACGGTGACTTGGCGAATCTGGTCTTCGGCTTCTTCCGGTGTGCTCAGGCCCATCCAGGCAATGGCTTGTGACCATGCGCTGGCGAGTGTCACTGCGCTGTTCTTGTTGAATTCCGCCTGCGCGATTTCCGCTTGCTTCGACGCCTCGACCAGATCGGCAGGCACGCCGTTTTTCAGCAAATCATTGATCACGCCATCTAGATCGGCCTGTGCCTGCTTGGCATCGCCACCCTTGGGAAAGCCGACTTCGATCACGCCGACACCGCCATAACTGAAAGGCTGCAACTGCGCGTTGGTGCTGAGCACCTTGCCCTGCACCGCAAGCTGGGAAAGCGAGCTGCGCGCATTGGTGAGCACGTCCAGCAGTACCTGCGCGGCGGCGTTGTCCTTGTCCATCATGCCAGGCATGCGATACATGAACTGCACGCTGCCGGTGCCGCGCGGGGTGGTGGAGGCAATCGTTTCCGGTTTCACCGGCTGCAGTTTCACCGGCTCATGTGCGGGCAGGGTGCGTTTGGGAATCTTGCCAAACAGTTGCTGCACCTTTGCCAGCGTCTGCTGCGGATCCACGTCGCCCACGATCACGAGCAAGGCGTTGTTGGGTGCGTACCAGCTCTTGTAGAACGTCTGCAGATCTTCAGCGGTGGTCTTACCGAAGGAGGAGCGTGTGCCGAGCGGATCTTCCGCATAGCCGGTGCCCGCATACAGAATGCCCTCGGCTTTCTGGAAGGCCAGGAATTCCGGCTGCGAGATATCGCGCGACACTTCCTGCTCGATTGCACCGCGTTCCCGCTCCCAATCCTGCTGGGTGAGCAGCGCGCCATCCATGCGGGTCGATTCGATATGCAGCAGCAAGTCAAGGTAATTCGACGGTGCCACGAAGTAATACTGCGTCGCATCGTTGGTGGTGAAGGCGTTGTTGTCCGCGCCCATCTTGCCCGTCATTTCATTGAGCTGCGCGCCCGTCATGCCCTTGCTGTCGCGGAACATCATGTGTTCCAGCGCATGTGCAGTGCCGGGAAAGCCTTGTGGTGTCTGGTAGCCGCCGGCGAGATACGTGATTTGTGTCGTTACCATGGGCGAAAGCGTTTCGCGCACGATCACCACGCGCATGCCGTTGTCGAGGGTGGTTCGCAATACGTTGCTGTCGTTGGCCACGGCTTTGGAAGCCCCAGGCGTGTCGGCGCGGACTGGGACACTGGTGCTTACCAGCCCCACACCCAGCAACACGCTCCATGCCAATGTCTTGAAAGGGCTCGACATCATGTTCGGGTTCCTTAAGGAGAACAACGGTAGACCGTGGGATGTTGCCACAGTGCAGCCCGTTCACCTATGCCTAAAGAGACATGCACGCGGCGGCGGAAGACGGAGTATCGTGCGCACATCGCAAGTTCCCCCGACACGAGGAGCGAGGCAATGCTGGTGGTGACGACTGAGAACGTTCCTGGCCGTCAAGTGGTTCAGGTGAAGGGGCAGGTGTTCGGTGTGGTGGTGCGTAGCCGTGGCATCGGCGGCAATGTGATGGCGGGCTTGCGCTCGCTGGTCGGCGGCGAGATCCACGAATACACGCAGATGCTGGAGGAAGCACGCCGCCACGCGCTGGATCGACTGGTCGAGAACGCCAAGCTGATGGGGGCGAACGCGGTGGTGATGATGCGCTTCGATTCGGCCGAAATCGGTCAGACCATGAGCGAAATCGTGGCTTACGGCACGGCCGTGGTACTCGATCCGCCAACCTGAACCATGCTACCTATCGTCTTGTATGTGATCGGCGGCCTGCTGCTAGTGGGCGCGGGTATCGCGGTCCTGACCGGCATGATGGTGGCCTTGCTGCCGCAGTTGATCTTTGGCGGCTTGCTGCTGGTGGTCGGGTTGGCGATCGAGCGTTGGCGCTATAAACCGTTGCTGCGCGGCAGGCCCGATCCGCGCTGGAAGGATACGGGCGAGCGCTTCGTCGATCCGGGCAGTGGGCAGCTCACTGCTGTTTATTTCGATGCGCAACGCGGCGAGCGGCATTACGTGGTGGTCGATGAGCTGCCGAAGTAGGCTGGGATGACAATCCCAGCATCACGAACTCACAAGAAAGCTGGGATTGTCATCCCAGCCTACGTAAGATTGGTTTTTCGTAGTCGATAGATTCAACCAGGAGCACATATGCCATCCGGAAATCCTGTATTGCGAGAGAAGGCGTTTCAAGGCTTGCCCGTCACGGGCGAACGCATGACCATGAATGGTACGGTGACGCGCACGGCTTTATTGCTGGTGCTGGCCGTCATCACCGGCGGTTGGACATGGCAACGTTTTGCCGACGTGGCTGCCGGCGGCAACCTTGACGCTGCACTGGCCGCGATCAGCCCCTTCATGTGGGGCGGTTTGCTGGTTGGCCTGGTGTTGGCGCTGGTTACCACATTCGCGCAACGCTGGGCCGGTATCACGGCGCCGTTGTATGCCATTGCGGAAGGCTTCGCGCTCGGTGGCATTTCGGCGGTGATGAATTTGCGCTTCCCAGGTATCGTGCTGCAGGCGGTGATGCTGACGGTCGGCGTATTGGCGGTTATGTTGCTGGCCTATCGTTCGGGCTTGATCAAAGTCACGGACAAGTTTCGCATGGGCGTGGTGGCCGCAACCGGCGGTATTGCGCTGTTGTATGTGGTGGATATGGCGTTGCGTGCATTCACCCATATCCAGATTCCCTTCATCCATGAAACCGGTGCCATCGGCATTGGCTTCAGCCTGCTAGTGGTCGGTCTGGCTGCACTTAATCTGGTGCTCGATTTCGACATGATCGATCGCGCTACCAAGGCAGGTGCTCCCAAGTACATGGAGTGGTATGGCGCTTTCGCACTGATGGTCACCTTGGTGTGGCTGTATATGGAATTGCTGCGCCTGTTGTCGAAGGCTCGCCGCTGAGCAGCCGGGGCTGCTCTGCGTAGGCCGGGATTTCCATGTAGGTTGGGATGAGCGTAAGCGGGGCCCAACATGGCCATGTCGATCATGATGGTGATGTTGGGGTTTGCACCCCAACCTACGTGTTGCCTGCTGCGAATAGGGGAGAAGCACGCTAGCAAATGCTACGCTTGCCCCTTTCCGATCAATTCCTAAAGCCATGACGAAAGACGCAGGCCGCGGCCACGCCTTGCTGGTCGGCGCAGGCATTCTTTGCAGCCGCCTGTTCGGCCTGGTCCGGCAGCGGGTGTTCTCGCACTTCTTCGGTCTATCCGACGCGGCCGATATTTTCAGCGCTGCCTTGCGCGTGCCGAACTTCCTGCAGAACCTGTTTGGGGAAGGCGTGCTATCGGCTTCCTTCATCCCGGTTTATGCACGCCTGCTGGCGCAGCACAAGCAGGAGGACGCCGATCGTCTGGCCGGGGCGATCTTTGCGATTCTGGCGTTGATCATTTCCGTCATCGTGGCGCTAGGTATTTTGGCCACACCGTATCTGCTCTGGCTGATTGCGCCGGGCTATACGGGCGAGAAGCGCGAACTCACCATCCTGATCGTGCGCATTCTTTTTCCGGGCACCGGCATCCTGGTGTGGTCGGCGTGGTGCTTGGGAATACTCAACAGCCATCACAAGTTCTTTCTTTCGTATGCAGCGCCAGTGATCTGGAATCTTTCCATGATCCTGACCATGCTGATCTTCCATCACCTCGACGCGAATCGACTGATCGTGTACCTGGCGTGGGGCACCGTGCTGGGCTGCCTGCTGCAGTTCCTGGTGCAGCTTGGGCCGGTGTTGAAGCTGGTGCCGAATTTGCGCCTGCGCCTGGATATGCAAAGCCTGCATGTAAAGCAGGTGGGCGGCAGTTTCATGAATGTAGTGATCGGGCGCGGTGTGGTGCAGATCAGCGCCTTCGTGGACCAGGCTATTTCCACGTTGCTGGGCAGCGGCGCCGTGGCGGGCATGACCACGGCGGCCTCGATCAACCTGTTGCCGGTAAGCTTGTTCGGCATGGCGGTGTCTGCATCGGAGCTGCCGACGCTATCGCGCATGGCCGGCGATCATGTGGATGAAGAAGTCGCCGCGAAACTCTGTGCGCGCTTGAATAACGGCCTTGAACGCATCGCCTTTTTCATCGTGCCATCCGCCATGGCGTTCTTTGCCTTGGGTAACGTGATCGTGGCGGCGTTGTATCAATCCGGTGCGTTTACCGCCAGGGATTCGTATTACGTGTGGGCGATCCTGGCCGGCTCAGGCGTGGGTTTGCTGGCGTCCACCTTCGGGCGATTGTATTCGTCCACGTATTACGCGATGCGCGACACGCGTACACCGCTGCGCTATGCGCTGGTGCGGCTTGCCTTTACGGCGGTGCTGGGCTTGGGCAGCGCGTTGTTGATTCCGAAGCTGCTGGGCATTCCCATGCAATGGGGTGCAGTCGGATTGACGGCCTCCGCAGGTGTGGCAGGTTGGGTCGAGTTTCATCTGTTGCGCAGGAAGATGAATCACAAGCTCGGCCACACCGGTGTAGCCGTGTCGATGATGGCCAAGCTATGGGCGGCAGCGGTTGTTGCAACGTTGGTGGCATGTGTGGTCGAGCACTTCATGCCAGCGTGGGGGCCCATTTTGACGGCCGCGTTTGTGTTGTCGACGTATGGTGTTGCTTATTTTGCGGTGACGTTTTTGTTGCATGTGAGGACATGCAGGGACGTCGTGCAAAAAATGCTGCGAAGGGTTGGGCTTGATCGTAGGCTGGGATGAAATCCCAGCTTTGTGCGGTTCGCTGTGCTGGGATTTCATCCCAGCCTACAAGAGCAGGATCGTCAGCGGCGTAGATTGCTTCGTGCCAGCTCGATCAGTTCGTCGCCACGGCCGTTCATCACGGTGCGCAGTGCCCACAGGCTGAAGCCCTTCATCTGTTCCAGCTGGATTTTGGGCGGCATGGACAGTTCCTGCCGGTTTGTCACCACGTCGACCAACGCCGGACCGTTGTGAGCGAAAGCCTCACGCACCGCGCCTTCCAGATGGCCGGGATCTTCCACACGTACGCCATAGATGCCTACCGCTCGCGCTAGTGCGGAGAAATCCGGGTTATCCAGCGATACGCCGGTCGGCAGAAAACCGGAGGCTTTCATTTCCAGTTCCACGAAGCCCAGCGTACCATTGTTGAACACCACGATCTTCACCGGCAGTTGGTGTTGCACCAAGGTAAGGATGTCGCCCATCAGCATGGAAAAGCCGCCGTCGCCGGACAGGCTCACGATCTGGCGGTTTGCAAAAGCCGTCTGTGCACCGATGGCTTGCGGCATCGCATTCGCCATCGAGCCATGCACGAAGGAGCCGAGCAGGCGGCGCTTGCCGTTCATCTTCAAGTAGCGTGCAGTCCAGATGGTGGGTGTACCGACGTCGCAGGTGAATACGGCATCGTCGCTGGCCAGGTCGCTGACTACTTTGGCGACGTATTGTGGATGGATCGGTTTGCTTCCGGCCTTGCCGGTGGCAAGGTCATTCAAGCCTTCGCGCGCTTTCTTGTAATGCTGCAGGCTGTTCTTCAGATGATTGTCGTCGGTGGCGGCTTTCAGGCGAGGCAGCAGCGCCTCAATGGTGGCCCTCACATCGCCGACCAGGCCGAGATCCAGGCGGCAGCGACGGCCGAGGTTTTCCGCGCGCAGATCGATCTGGCAGATCTTGGCGTCTTCGGGGAAAAACTGGCGATACGGAAAGTCGGTACCCAGTAGCAGCAAGGTGTCGCAACTCATCATCGCTTCATAGCCGGAGCTGAAGCCGATCAGGCCGGTCATGCCAACGTCATAGGGGTTATCCCACTCGACGTGTTCCTTGCCGCCCAGCGCATGCACCACCGGCGCCTTGAGCGTTTCGGCAAGGCGGATCAGCGCATCATGCGCACTAGCGCAACCGCGTCCGCAAAACAGTGTTACCTTGCGGCCGCTGCCCAGCAAGGCGGCAAGCTGGTCCAGCTGTGCATCCGGCGGAATGATTTTCGGCGCCACCGGCAACAGGCCTGCGCTTGCCAACACCGGACCGCTGGCCTCGCTAAGCGCTACGTCGCCGGGAATCACCAGCACGGCTACGCCACGCTGGCCGACTGCCGTACGTATTGCCGTGGCGGTGGCGTGATGAATTTGCGTTGCGCTGCTTATCAGCTCGCAATAGTGGCTGCATTCCTGAAACAGGTTTTGCGGATGCGTTTCCTGGAAATAACCGCTGCCGATTTCGGCGGAAGGAATATGCGCGGCAATCGCCAGCACCGGTGTACGTGAGCGGTGTGCGTCAAAAAGGCCATTGATCAGATGCAGATTGCCTGGTCCGCATGAGCCGGCGCAGACGGCCAGCTGACCGGTCAATTGCGATTCCGCTCCGGCGCCGAACGCGGCCGATTCTTCATGCCGATAATGGATCCACTGCATATCCTGGCGGCGTCGCAGCGATTCGGTGATGCCATTGAGGCTGTCGCCGACCAGTCCGTGGATCCGTTTCACACCGGCTTGTGCCAGTGTTTCAACCAGGACGTCGGCAACATTGCGGATGCTCATGACGCGGCTCCTCGTGGGATAAGGACCCGCGTATCTTGGCAATGTGTTGCTTTGGTTTCCGTAAAGGAGCACGTGGGTCGAGGGTGCCAATCCCAACGTCGCCATGCCTGCTGCAACGCGATGTTTGGGTTGTTACCCAACCTGCCATGACAATCAAGGCGAACCGATCACCATTGGCTCGGGCTCCAGTCGCACACCGAAGCGCGCATCAACACCTTCGATCACGCGCTGCGCGAATGCCCAAAGCTCCTGGCCGCTGGCCTTGCCGTGATTGACCAGCACCAGCGCATGGCGATTGGAGATACCGGCGTCGCCTTCGCGCGTGCCTTTGAAGCCGGCTGTTTCGATCAGCCAGGCGGCAGAGAGTTTCCAGCGTGCATCCTTGCCGGGCCACGCGACCAGTTCGGGGTATTCGCGTTTTAGTGCTTCGCCTTGCGTGGCATCCACGATGGGATTCTTGAAAAAGCTACCAGCATTGCCTATCACCGCTGGATCAGGCAGCTTGCGTGTGCGCAGATGCACGACGGCCTCGGCGACGTGGAACGGTGCGGGGTTGCTGACGCCCATGCGTTCCAGCTCGCCGCGGATGCCGGCGTAGTCCACGCGCAACGCATGCTGGCGGGGTAGGGCGAAGCGCACGGCTGTGACGATGAAACGGTCCGGCTCGTGCTTGAACAGCGAGTCGCGGTAGCCGAACGCGCAAGCTGTGCGATTCAGCGTGACCACGCGTCGCTCGATGCGATCCCACGCTTCCACGCTCTCGATGAATTCGGCGACTTCCGTGCCGTAGGCGCCGATGTTCTGGATGGGGGCCGCACCGACCGTGCCGGGAATCAGGATGAGGTTTTCCAGCCCGGCAAAACCTTGGCCGAGCGTCCAGCGCACGAAGTCGTCCCAGCGCTCGCCGGCAGCGACAGCAATGCGGGTGAGGTCGCCTTCCTGTTCCACGTGCACCCCGCGCGTTTCCATCGCCAACACGGTGCCATCGACATGGCCGGTGAGCAGGATATTGCTGCCTTCGCCCAGCACTTGCAGGCGGCTGGCGCGAATGGCGGGGAAATCCAGCAGCTCCGGCAGCTTGCTGGCGTCGCGTATTTCAGCCAGCAGCTTGGCGCGTGCATCGACGCGCAATGTGTTGCGCTTGAGCAGCGATGCGTTTTCGATCAACGTGTAACCGCCCATGTCGACACGGTCAGCGTGCATCGCGATGTTCCTGCTGGCGGCGGATTTCATTGACGCACTCGGCGATCAGTTCCGGGCCGCGGTAGATCAGGCCGGAATAGATTTGCACCAGCTGGGCACCGGCATCGAGTTTCTCTACCGCATCGTCGCCTTCGAGAATGCCACCCACGCCGATGATGGCCATCCGATCGCCCACGCGTTGGCGCATGCCGCGCACCACTTCTGTGGCGCGTGTGCGCAACGGCTTTCCGGATAGTCCCCCAGCTTCGTTGCCGCGCGGATCGCTGGCAACAGAAGCGTGATCGATGGTGGTGTTGGTGCAGATCACGCCGTCCACGCCGGACGCGAGCAAGACCTCGGCAATGCTGTCCAGTTCGACTTCGGAGAGATCAGGCGCGATCTTCAACAGCATCGGCTTGCGCTTGCCCTGCTGCGAGCCGAGCCGCTCCTGTGCCTCGCGCAGGGTTTCGATAAAGCGGCGCAGCGTGGCTTCTTCCTGCAGATCGCGCAAGCCTTTGGTATTGGGTGAGGAAATATTGACGGTGATATAACTGGCGTGCGTATACACGCGCTCGAGGCAGAACAGGTAATCGTCCACGGCCTTCTCGTTGGGCGTGTCCTTGTTCTTGCCGATGTTGATACCCAGCACGCCGCGATAGCTGGATGCCTGTACGTTGCGCACCAGTGCGTCGACGCCCTCATTGTTGAAGCCCATGCGGTTGATGATGGCGTCGTGCTGAGGCAGCCGGAACAGGCGCGGGCGATCGTTGCCGATCTGCGGGCGCGGCGTCACCGTGCCTACTTCAATAAAGCCGAAACCCAATGCGCCGAGTGCATCGAGATGTGCTGCGTTCTTGTCCAACCCTGCGGCAAGTCCCACCGGATTGGGGAAGCGGATGCCGAAAACGTCTACCGGCAGTTCTGCTGCCGGTGCCGCCACAAAGCGCATCAGCTCGCTACGCCAGGCGACGTCCAGGCCATACAAGGTCAGGCCATGTGCCGTTTCGGCATCCAGTTTAAATAGCAGTGGGCGCAGCCAGTGATACATCAAGGAATCTCACCAACGTAGATGCGTGTGTCGTAGTCGAAGCTTACCCGACCGTCCACCGCGCAGGCGTCGAATAGCCTGCGCAGCGCTTCGATCATGGGCTCGTGCTTGGGATGGCCGGCCTGGGGCGCATACGAGGACGACATCAGCCGTCCGCGCAGTGCATCGAAATCCAGCAGCTGGCGATGATCGAAACTGGCCGTGCCACGCCAGCCTTCGCCGAACCATTCACGCATGCGTGGCTCGTCGGCATAGCGTTCGGCGACGCTGGTGTAGTCGGTGCCGTAGATGTGCAGCAGGGCCTCGTAGCCTTCCAGGAACGGCGTACCAGTGAGGCGGCGCGAGTTCCAGTAGATGGCTGCCAAACCGCCTGGGCGCAGAATGCGATGGAATTCGCGCCGCGTGCTTTCCGGGTCGAACCAATGGAATGCTTGCGCCACAGAAACAAGATCGACGCTGGCGTCATCCAGGTTCGTGGCATCTGCCCGTCCATCCACCGTGAGGAATTTGGGGTGGCTTCCCAGCCATTCGGCTGCCGCACCGCGCATGGCCGCATTCGGTTCCACCGCCATCACGGTGTGGCCGGCGTCCAGAAACAACTTGCAGGAAATGCCCGTGCCGGCGCCGATATCGGCTACGCGCCAGTCGGGCGTTACGCCGTGCGCTTTGCGCAGCCAATCGATCAACGCTTCAGGGTAGGTGGGGCGATAGCGGACGTAATCGGCAACGCGATCGCTGAAACGTTCGGTGCTGTTGAAATCTTTCATGACCTTCACCTCCATACCTGATTCAGCGAGATAACTGCTGGCCACCGTCGACGCACAGGATTTGTCCCGTCATCCAGCCTGCCCACGGCGAGGCGAGGAACAATGCCACGTGCGCCACTTCTTCCGGCGTGCCGTAGCGGCCGAAGGGGATTTTCGACAGCACAGCGGTATAGCGCGCCGGATCTTCATGCTTGCAGCGGTCCCACAACCCGCCTTCGAATTCGATGGAACCTGGCGCGATGGCATTGACACGTATGTGTTGTGCAGCCAGTGCCAGGGCCTGGGACGTGGTGTAGTGGGAAAGTGCCGCTTTCATAGCACCGTAGGAAGGCATGTTCGGGCGTGGGTGTAGCGCCGCGATGGAACTGGTGTGCAGGATGCTCGCGTACGGGGACTTGGAGAGATACGGCAACGCGGCGCGCGACGCACGTACGGCCGCCATCATGTCGATATTGAAGACGGCGGCCCAATCTTCTTCCGTATCTGCAAAACCATAGCCGCTGGCGTTGTTGATCAATACGTCGATGCCGCCGAGTGTTTCGGCTGCGGCGTTGATGTAAGCATCGATGGCGGATGCATCGCCGAGATCACATGACTTCGTATGTACTGGATTGCCATGCGCGGCCATGGTTCTGGCGGTTTCATCGAGTGCGGTCTGGCCGCGTGCACAGATCGATACCGCTGCGCCAGATGCGGCGAAGGCCAGCGCCATGCTGCGGCCGATGCCCTTGCTGCCGCCGGCGATGACGATGCGGTAACCGTGGAAGTCGAAGGGGAAGGGTTTAGGCGAAGCCATGGCGTGCCTGCTCCATACGTGATCGGGAAGGCTTTTCCACGAGATCTATATTTTATCGATGTTGCGCAATCTTGCCTTGTCGTCATTCCGGCGAAGGCCGGACGGAGCGCAAAGCGCGGAGAACGTCCAAAGGACGGCCCCGGAGGGGTGAGCGAAGCGAATCATCCAGTTTTAATGAGCCGTGCGCAGTACTCAACACATGGTTTTGTGTCCTTCGGACGCGTGTTTGCACTGGATTCCGGCTTTCGCCGGAATGACGGTGAGGTGCTATCACGTATCACGCGAGGTAGCCCCCTCATTCCAACCCTCTCCCCGGAGGGAGAGGGAGCCATGCCATCGACTTACAGATCGAACTTGATCCCCTGCGCCAACGGCAGCGCATCCGAATAATTGATCGTATTGGTCTGCCGGCGCATATACACCTTCCATGCATCCGAGCCCGATTCGCGACCGCCGCCGGTTTCCTTCTCGCCGCCGAACGCACCGCCAATTTCCGCACCGGAGGTGCCGATGTTGACGTTGGCGATACCGCAATCCGAACCCGCCGCCGACAGATACTGCTCGGTCACTTTCAGATTTTGCGTGAAGATGGAGGAAGATAGGCCTTGCGGCACGCTGTTCTGCAGCTCGATGGCTTCGTCCACCGTTTTGAACGGCATGACGTAGAGAATCGGTGCGAAGGTTTCCGTCTGCACCACGTCGTCGCTGTTCTTCAAACCGGTGACGATGGTGGGGAGCACGAAGTTGCCCTTGCGATCAGCCAACGCTGCACCGCCGGTACGCACCGTACCGCCGCTGGTTTTTGCTTTTTCGACGGCGGCGAGGTAAGCGGTCACCGCCTCCTTGCTGTTGAGCGGGCCCATCAGCGTGGTGGCGAGCGTGGGATCACCGATCTTGCCTTCCACCTGCTTGTAAGCGGCCACCAACGTATTGGTTACATCGTCGATGATCGACTCATGCACGAACAAACGACGCGTCGTGGTGCAGCGCTGGCCGGCAGTGCCGACGGCGCCGAATACGATCGCCGGAATCGCCAGTTTCAGATCCGCGCTTTCGTCCACGATGATCGCGTTGTTGCCGCCCAATTCCAGCAGCGAACGGCCCATACGCTTGGCCACGCGCTCGCCCACGTGGCGGCCCACCTTGGTGGAACCGGTGAAGCTGATCAGCGGAATGCGGTGGTCGTCGACGAACGCTTGCGACAGTTCCGTACCGGCGTCATTGAAAAGGAAGAACAGATCCGGGAAGCCGCCGTCCTTCAGCGCTTCGTTGCAGATCTTCATCGCAGCAATCGCCGACAACGGTGTTTTCGGCGAGGGCTTCCAGATGCAGATGTCACCACAGATGGCAGCCAGCATCGCATTCCACGCCCACACCGCGACAGGGAAGTTGAACGCGCTGATGATGCCGATCACGCCCAGCGGCTGGTATTGCTCATACATGCGATGGCCCGGGCGTTCCGAGTGCATGGTGTAGCCATACAGCATGCGGCTCTGGCCAACGGCAAAATCGGCGATGTCGATCATCTCCTGCACTTCGCCGTCGCCTTCGGGCTTGATCTTGCCCATTTCCAGCGCGACCAGCGAACCCAGTGCATCCTTGTGCTTGCGCAGTGCTTCACCGCACAGGCGCACGGCTTCGCCACGCTGCGGGGCAGGGGTGGTACGCCACACTTTGAATGCTTCCTGTGCGCGCTTGACGATGATCTCGTAATCGGCGGCGCTGGAGGCATGGACGGTGCCGATCACCTCGTTGGTGGCCGGGTTCAGCGGTTGCAGCGTGCCCGCATGGGTGGTCTTGGACCACTCGCCGTTGCCGAGGTACGTACCCGACTGCTCGCCGGTAAGGCCGAGCGCCTTGAGGATTTCGTGGGACATGCGGACTCCTGAGACGTGGCGCCTAGGCGCCTGGGAATGGGGAAACGCCTATTCTAACAGGCGATCTCATGCCGGCCGAGCCGGGGGTGCCAGCCGGCTGGTGCGTTGCAACGCACAGGTACGCAATGAGAAAAATGGTGCCCCCGACACGATTCGAACGTGCGACCTTCCCCTTAGGAGGGGGACGCTCTATCCAACTGAGCTACGAGGGCATGAGGTGTTCGCGCATGGTGTAAACCCGTGCGCGCAGATCCGAAGTATAGGCGATGCGCCACCAGGGCGAGCAAGCAGGCTTACGCGAAACCGTCTTCGCAACGCAACATAATGGCCAGCTGAATCAACCCTGCGCTGGTTAGTGCACTTGTCAACGCGGGCCATGGCCGCTCGTTCTTGGCGCTTGCGAGGGCAAGGGGCACACGATGGAGCAGGATGCTAGAGGAGACACCATCGGCAATTCAAAAGATGACCCACTCGACGCATGCATGTCGCTTTGTCGTTAACGGCAAAGCGCCGATTCCAACGAACGTCCGCTAAAACATCCCAAGGAATTTGCCATGAATGCAAAGTCGAAACTCATTGTGGTTGGTCTGGTCATCGGTGCAGCGATGGCATCAGGCACAGTGTTCGCGCAAACCGATGTTCCCGGCCATCCGCGCGTCAACGAAGTGAACAACCGCCTGGAAAACCAGCAGGATCGCATTAACAACGGCTTGAAGAACGGCACCATGACACAGGCCCAGGCCGCGCGCGATGAAACGCATGATGCCAACATCGCCCGCCGTGAATCCGCTGACGAGGCCAAGCACAATGGTCACCTGACCAAGCAGGAACAGCGCAACCTCAATCGTTCCGAGAACCACAACAGCAAGCATATTTACAATCAGAAACACTAATAGCTACTGACGACGTTGCGGTGATTGAAAAACCTCTCGTGGCTGCACGAGAGGTTTTTCATGCACGTCGTATTTGTGTGCTTATGGGTCTGTCACGAGCCCTTCGGCGGCTCGCCGGTGGATTCGCGCAGTTGCAGCGAATAGGGCACTTGCACCAGCAAGCCCGAGCCCTTGCCGCGCAACAATTCCATCAGTTGCAGTGCCGCCAGCTTGCCCATTTCGCGTGCCGGCTGGCGCACCGTGGTCAACGGCGGCCATAGCTGGCTCGCCAAAGGCGTGTCGTCAAAGCCGCAGACGGATACATCGCGCGGCACCTTCATGCCTCGCTCATTCGCGGCCCACATGACGCCGGCCGCCATGTCGTCGTTGGCAGCGAAGATGGCGGTAGGCGGTTCCGGCAACGTCAGCAACTTGCGCGCAGCCGCCACACCGGAGCCGAACATGAATTCGCCTTGCACCACGTAATCCGGATCGTAAGGTATGCCGGCGGCCGAAAGCGCCGCCTTGTAGCCGGCAAGCCGCCAGCGGGTTGCGCCATGATTGGCAATGCCAAGCACATGCGCGATGCGCTGGTGTCCCAGTTGGATCAGATGGGTGACCAGCGCCTGTGCCGCATGCTCATCATCCATGCACACGCCGATCGCATCGTTGCGGCTTACTGGTGAAACGCTGGAGTGAGGTACTTCGCGTTCGCGCAAGCGGCGAAGCAGGGGCGGGTGGTCGGTAAGCGGCGGTGTCAGCACGACGCCGTCCACATGATGATCGGAAATCAGCGCATCGACACGGCGAATGAAGTCCGGGCCGCGCATGCGCAGCGGGCATACCATCATGCTGTAGCGGTTCGCATCGCAGGCGTCGAGCACGCCATTCTGGATTTCGGCCAGATAGGTCGATGCCGGGTTGTCGTTGTTGTCGTACAGCATGGCGACCAGGAACGACCGGCTGCCGGCCAGGCCGCGCGCCGAAGGGCTGGGCCGATAGTTCATCGACTCCATGGCGGCGAGCACGCGCTTGCGTGTGTCGTCCTTGACGTACGCTTCCTCGTTGAGGACGCGCGATACCGTCTTGGGCGATACACCCGCCGCGCGCGCGACATCTTCCAGGCGTACCCGCATGCATGCTCCTGACATCACCGTATTGCGCAGTGACTATGCCGTGCGAGCCCGTTTGTTTACAAGAGTTATGACAGTGGAGGGGCCTTCAGGCATGCGAGAACTTAAAAGGTGGCGCCTCCGGGAAGGGAGGCGCCACGCCGAGCAGGCGGGAGTGTTTCCTGCTCAGAACCACACCCCCAGTTCGATGCCGTACGTACGTGGCGGCAGGTATTGGGACACATAGACAAAGCTACCGTTGGCTTCCTGGAAGCGCATGGCATTGGTGCGGATCTCGTCATTCGCCACGTTCTGCACATACGCATTCACCCACCAACGATCTTGCGGCTCGGTATAGCGCAGCGAAAGATCGGTGCGAACGTACGACTTCTGCTGATCGCCAGGGCCCAGGTTGAACACGCTCAGCCATTGCGTGCTCTGATACTGCGAGGACAAGCGTGGCGTGATGCGGCCACCGTTGGACAGATGGAAATCGTGCTCGTAGATCGCAGTCAGCGAGGCATCCGGCGCATGCGGCAGCGTGTGGCCGGTGATGTTCATGCAACTGGACAGGTTCGATTGCGCCGGGCAGGGCGGCAACCCGGCGTAATCGTTGCTGCCGGCATAGACCAGCGTACCCAGTGTTTTCTTCGGGATCGCCGAGAACACCAGGTTGGCGCGATCGTCGTGCCCCTGTAACGTCAGCTCCGATTCGAAACCAGCCACCTTGGTGCTGCCTTGCACGTTGGAGAAACCTAGTCCGTGGTTGCCGTTTTGATAGACGATCGGCGCGGAAAGCTGGAAGTTCTTGAAGTCTTCGTAATACGCCGCACTGTTCCAGGTCAGGTGGCCATCGAGAAAGGTGAACTTGGCACCGACTTCGTAGTTGGTAAGCGTTTCCGGCTTGTACAGCGCGCCGCCGTCCTCAGTGCCGCCTGATTTATAGCCAGTCGATATGCTGGCGTAGACCATCGCGTTCTTGCTGAAGAGGTAATCAGCGCGCGTCAGCCACGTCACCTTGTTCTTGTGATACGTGGCGTCGTTGTGCTGCGACACGGTGAAGCCCACATCCTGCGGCAGGGCACTCGACGAGATCGGTACTTGCGGCACGTCTGGGTCATATGCCCAACCCCAGTTGATGCCGCCTTCGTTCTTCTTGGTGTCGTCGGAGAAGCGTGCGCCAGCCGTCAGGTTGAAGGCGTCGGTGACGTGCCACACGGCCTGACCGAACACCGCTTCGGATTGCACGGTTTCCTTGGGCTGAATAAACGAGCCCTGCCAGTTCACCGTACCCTGCTGCGTGCCATTCATGATGGGAATGTCGAAGCGGATGTTGTTGTCTTCGGCGGAGTAGTACAGGCCGAGAATCCAATCCACGGCGTGCTGGCCGGTCGACTTCAAATCGAATTCATGGCTGTAGCTGGAGTAGTTGGAATAGTTGGTGCGATCGTCCTGATACACGCCGCCGGTGGTGAAGCTGGTAGGCAGGATTGCGCCGGCATCCTGTTGATAGTTGCTGGAGCCGGAAAAACGGTTGTAGCCGGCGATATAGGTGAGCGCGATATCCTCATTGATCTGCCAATCCATGCGGCTGCGCACCGTCTTGGAGGTGCGATGCAGATAGGGCGCCACGTCAATCAGCGCTGACCAGAAATCCTGGCCGGGGCGCGGATTCTGCATCAGGTTCATGTCCGGTGTGCCGCGGTCGAGAAAATACTCGTACGACAGATTCCATTTGAACGACTCGACCGGCTGCCACAGCGCACTGATGCGTGCGGCCGACTGGTTTTGCGCGTTGTACTTGTCGCCGCCTTGCACGTACAGCGCCTGGTTGATCGGCTGGAAATTCGCCGGATTACCGCCGCTGGCCAGATACGCGGTCTGCTGTTGTGCCACGGACGGCAGTTCGCTTCCCGGATTTTGATAATTCACGTAGCCGTCGTGCTGCTCGTGTGCCACCGCCACACGCATGGCGAACGTGCTGCTGATCGGCAGATTGATCGCCGCTTTCTGCCCGGACTGGCTGTAATTGCCCAGTGACATCTGCGCATTGCCGTAAAAGCCGCCTTGGGGATCGGGCTTCACGGTTTCAAAGTCGATCGCGCCGGCAGTGGAATTGCGCCCCCACAGCGTGCCCTGCGGGCCGCGCAGCACCTGCACGCTGTCGATGTCCAGCAGCAGGCTGGTGGCCGATTCCGCACGTGGCGCGTAGACGCCATCGATGAACAGGGCGACTTCCGGATCGGCATATTCCGTCTTGGCGCTGTCGTTGCCGATGCCGCGCATGGTCAACGTCGTCACGTCATGGTCGCCCTCGCTGGTGCCCTGCAGGCCCGGCACCAGCTTGGAGATGTCTTGCACCGTCATCACGCGCTCCTTGTCGAGCGCGTCGGCGGTAATCGCCGTGACGGCGACCGGGGTTTGCTGCAGCGGGGTTTCGCGTTTGGTGGCGCTGACCTGGATGGTTTCCAGGCTTTTCACTTTCTGCTTGGACGATCCGCTGTCCTTGTTGGTCGAGACCTGCGGTGTCGCGTCCTGTCCCATGGCGAGGACAGGGGCCGAGGCAAGCACGGCAGCGAGCGCGACGTACATGGCCGAGTGGTGAAGCGTCATTTCATCCCCTCCAAAAAAATGAATTTCGCGTTGTTGAGTGGAGCCCGCCTTTTTCCCAGTCCACCCGGCTGGCCCCACGGAAGCGACAGTGCTGATACGATATGACAGCGCTGTCATATGGGGATAGTAGGCGGCTTTTGGCGCAGAAGCTCGCTGCATAGCAACATGACGACTGCCCGGGGAGGGCAAAGACATGGCACGTTTGCAAAGCATCCTGGTGGTAGGTGGTGGGGCGGCTGGCTGGCTGGTGGCCTGCTATCTGGCTAAACATCTGAACGCGGCAGCGCCGGGCAGCATCCGCGTGGAGTTGGTGGAATCGCCCGGTATTGGCCTGCTGGGCGTGGGCGAAGCTACGTTTCCATCCATTCGCGGCACGCTGTCTGCGATCGGATTGGATGAAGGACGGTTGCTGACAGGCGCGAACGCGACCTTCAAGCAGGGCATTCGCTACGACCACTGGGTGCGTCCGCCGGGCAGCGAAGGGCCGGCCAATTTTTTCCACCCTTTCAGCTTGCCGAGCCAGCGCCCGGGCTGTCCGGAATTGCTGCCTTACTGGCTGCTTGGCGGCGCACAGCGAGGCACGCAACTCGCAGAAGCGGTCACCATGCAATACCGCCTTGTTGCAGAGGGACATGGACCCAAGCGCGTCAGCGATCCCGATTATCAAGGACCGATGAATTACGCCTATCACTTCGATGCGGCGCGCGTCGCCGTGGTGTTGGCTGAGCATGGCCAGAAGCTGGGTGTGAAGCGCCACGAAGCGACCGTGGAACGCGTCGAACTGGATGAGCGCGGCGCCATCGCCAGCTTGGTGACGCAAGAGCTTGGAGAACTGAAAGCGGACCTCTACGTGGATTGCACCGGATTGCGTAGCCGGCTTATAGGCGGCGCGATGCAGTCGCCGTTCCGCAGCCGCACTGACGTGCTGTTCGTGGATCGTGCCGTTGCGATGCAAGTGCCGTATCCGCGCCCTGATACGCCGATTGCGTGTTGCACCATCGCCACGGCGCAGGAAGCCGGCTGGACGTGGGATATCGGGCTGCAGCAGCGGCGCGGCGTGGGGTATGTGTATTCGTCACGCCACTCGGATGCGACGCGTGCGGAGGAGGTGATACGCCAGCATCTCGGCAGCGCAGCCGACGGGTTGGAACCTCTGCACATCAAGTTCGAAACCGGTTATCGCCCGGAGCATTGGCGTGCCAATTGTGTTGGCATCGGCTTGGCGGGTGGCTTTGTCGAACCGTTGGAATCGACCGGCATCGCCCTGGTTGAACTTGGCACCTACTTGCTCACGCATCTGCTGCCGACGGACCTTGATGACATGGATCGTGCAGCCAGACACTTCAACGCCATGATTTGTGCGCGTTACGAGCGCGTGCTGGATTTCATCAAGATGCATTACTGCCTGACGCAACGTACCGATACGAAGTTTTGGATCGACAATACCGATTCGGCGAGTATCCCTGAGGCCTTGCGCGATCGTTTGAAGGCTTGGCGATATCGGCCGCCGCATCGCCTCGATTTCGTTACCGATCTGGAGATGTTCATGCCGTCGAGCTGGCAGTACGTGCTCTACGGCATGGAGTTCCGCACGGATCTGGAGTCGATGCGCGACAGCTATCCGCGCATGGATGAGGCTACGCGTGAGTTCACGGCGATCCAGCAGGTGTCAGCGCATGCGATGAACGATCTGCCGAAACATCGGGAGTTGGTAGAACAGATGTGTCGAGCGTATTTGCAGCGCGGCGGTGTAGTACGTAGTCAGATGCCCGTAGCAGGGTGATTGACTTTAGCGGCGTAGGTTGGGGTGAGCGGAACGCGAACCCCAACGTGTACAGGAACTGCATGTCATGTTGGGGTTCGGCTGCGCCTCACCCCAATCTGCGCCATGCCCTTGGGAAAGGGTAAAAAGTATCACTGCCCCTCACATTCCACCGTCTGATCCGCATTCGAGGCCAGCGTCACCGACGCAATCGAAATCGTCGTTCCCGGGGCACTATTCAGCACGAACGGCTGATCGATATGGCTCATATCCGCTCCGCGCTTCTGCAGGCATTTCAACGGCACACCCAGGCGGGTCCAATGACCTTTCTGCAACGACGCTAAAGCGGCTTGCACCGGAACTTCAGCGTGGCAATTCGTACCGCAAGCCACACCTATCGTGGTATCGCCGGCACCAAGTGTATCGACGCGCAACGTCGCCACGACCTGCATATCGCCATTGGCTTGGCGCGACACGTCCTGGGCATGCTCGGCGACGATCGCAAACTGCGCAGGATGTTTATCCGTCCACGCAAAGCGTCGCGCATCTTCCTGCACGTGATAGTCGACGGCGGTCGCGTGCAAATCGCCTTGCGGGCTGCTGGCAGGCATGGCGGTAACCGGCTTGGTATCGCCGCCCGCATCCGTCAGGATCAGCGAGAAACCCGTCGCAGGCTTGCCGCGCATGAAGTACACGCCGCTCTGTACGTTATCCAGGCGAATACCGGGATCTTCGGATAGTTCGGGCAAATCACCGTTATCGGCATAACGCAGGCCATAGCCATACGGGAACAATGGATTCGCATCGGCTTGATTCGTCTGCGCCGCATTGCGCGGCCATGCGTACGAAAGCTTGCCGTGGAAGTCGTACTGGATGCTGCCGTCGTGCTTCCGCAGCAGCACGTCGGCAATGCCGCCGCCTTCCGAGCCGGGCAGCCACGCCGCGACGAACGCGTCGGACGCATCGATCTCTGGATTCATCCACAGCACGCGGCCAGACAGGAACACCGCCACGACGGGTATGCCCTGGGCATGCAGGTGCTTGAGCAGTTGCAGATCGCTGTCGTCGCCCGGCTTGTAGGCGAGATTGGGCCGATCGCCCTGGAATTCCGCATACGGGTCTTCGCCGAACACCACGATGGCGACATCGGGCTTCTGTGTAAACGATCCATCCGCGGAGAGCGTTGCCGTGCCGCCGGCCGCTTGCACCTGTTCGCGGATGCCGCTCCAGATCGATTGCGCATGCGGGAAGTTGGCGTTGGTAGTGCCAGTGCCTTGCCAGGTGAGGGTCCATCCGCCGCTTTGCTTCGGAATGTTGTCTGCACCATCGCCGGCCACGAGGATGTGCTGGTGCGGATCGAGCGGCAGCAGATGGTGTTCGTTCTTCAACAGCACTAGCGATTCACGCACTGCCTGGCGTGCTATTGCACGATGCGCCGCGTTGCCAAGCACGTCGAGCTTGCCATCGAGCGACGGTGCGGAACGCTTGCTGGCATCGAGCAGGCCAAGCCGCAGCTTTACCCGCAATACGCGCGCGACCGCATCATCCAGGCGCGCCATGGGAATCACGCAGTTGCGCACTTCCTGCAAGGTGTGTTCGTAGAGGCCGCGCCAGCTGTCCGGCGCCATGTACATGTCCAGACCGGCGTTGATGGCGGCAGGGCAATCTTCATTGCTGCAACCGGGAACCTGTCCGTGCGAGTTCCAATCACCGACAACGAAGCCGTCGAAATGCATGCGGTCTTTCAGCACATCGGTGAGTAGTCCCTTATTGGCACTCATCTTCACACCGTTCCAACTCGAGAACGACGCCATCACCGTTTGCACACCGGCATCGATCGCGGGCGGATACCCCGCGCCATGGATGTCGCGCAAAGTTGCTTCGCTGATTTGTGCATCGCCCTGGTCGATGCCGTCATGCGTGCCGCCGTCGCCCAGGAAATGCTTGGCGCTGGCGATCACGTGATGCGCATCGAGAAATTCGGATGTTCCCGGCTTGCCTTGCAAACCTTCGATAGCCGCAGGAGCGTACTCAGCCACCAGCTTGGGATTGGATGAAAAACCCTCGTAGCTGCGCCCCCAGCGCACGTCTTGCGGGACGGCCAGGGTCGGCGCGAAGGCCCAATTCAGGCCGATGGCGCGGACTTCCTCCGCCGTGGCCGCGCCGATCTGGCGAATCAGTTCGGGATCGTGCGCAGCACCGAGTGCCACGTTGTGCGGAAAAATCGTCGCACCCACGACACCGTTGTTGCCGTGTACGGCATCGATGCCAAACAGCAATGGAATGGCTGGGCGTCCTTGGGGCACGTTGATGGCAGCCTTCTCATAGGCCTTGGCCAGCGCCAGCCACTGCTGCGCATCGGCGATGCGTGAGCCGCCGGGTTTGGAATTGCCGCCAGCGAGAACGGAGCCGAGGTGGTACTTGCGCACGTCTTCAGGCGTCGCGCTGCTGATGTCGGCCTGAATGATCTGCCCGACTTTTTCCTCGGTCGTCATCGATGCCAGCAGCGTGTGGATGTGCTTTTCCAGCGCGGGATCGGGCGGCAGCGGCGAATGCGCGGCAGGCCAGGTTTGCGGATGCACGATGGTGCTGGCGGCTTGGTTCTGGGCCAGAACCAAGGCGGGCAGGGTAGTGGCAAGCGCGGAGAAACACAGAATACCCAGACGGAGCGAACAAACGCCTCGAACGTGATGCATGCGCGGTCCTTGGTCGGTGGGCGCCGGCAGGGCTGGCCCAGTGGAATTGGCAGTCATGTTCTTGGGATATGACAGCGCTGTCAATTATCAGGACAGACTGGCATGCCTGGCTCTTCTGACAAGGATGGCTGGAGGGTGGTGGGTGGCCATGGGCGATAGCCCATAAAAAAGGTGGCGATCCATCGATCGCCACCTTCTTGGTGGAACGGCGAATGTTGGTCGGCTTATCGAGCGTCCGACACCGACGTCACGCCTTCCTGTACCTGCACGCGATTGCCCGGATCATGGTCCATGCGGGTGGTACGGGTCACGCCGTTGTAAACGTACTGCACGTCATAGCCGATGACGCGGTCGCTGGAATCGGTGACCGTCTTGCACTCGTGTTCGGTGGTGGACGTCACCGTGCCCTGATGGTGGGCATTTTCGATGCGGTTACCGGCGTAGCCGCCTGCCACGGCACCGCCTACCGTCGCTATGGTGTTGCCCTTGCCATGGCCGATCATGTGTCCCAGCAAGCCGCCGGCCACTGCGCCGATCGCCGTGCCTGCGATGTTGTGCTGATCCTTCGGCGGCTCGGTGTGATTCACCACCACATCCTGGCAAACCTGGTGAGGGGTGTTCACCTGCTGATGCACCGGCGTCACGCTGACCACCTGGGCATATTGCGGACCTGCGTCTTGCGGAGCCTGCTGTTGCTGTTGCTGCTGCGAAGCATCCAGCGCCGGATCCGCATTGGCCTGATGGCTGCAGCCCGTCAGGCCGGCGACAGCTGCCACGGCAACAGCCGCGCAAAGAGTCTTGATTGCGAACTTGCTCATACTTGAATCCCCCAATCGGTCACTAAATCTGTCATTGCGTTCACCCCTGCTTTCCATGACGCTCATTGAATGGCGACAAGGCTGAATGATACCCGCACAAGTCGTTAGCCAATGCTAAACGACATGCGTTCAAGCCCGTTTTTCTGCTCGAAGAGCACGCAGCTGTCATGAGCGGCGATATCGACGCACATGATGCCGTGTGATGCAAATCAGAGTTTGGAACCGTGTCGCATAAGCGGCAGAAAACCTTCAGTAGTTATTAAGCCCATCGAGCAGAGCATCGACGCCGACACCAACGGAGGTCGTCATGAGCAAGCATGTAGCAGTCGGTCGTATGTGGATGGGTTTGGCAGTTGCAGCTGTGCTGGCTACGCCGCTAGCAGTATCGGCGCACGATCATGATGGTTGGGGTCATCGTGGTGATTGGGATCGTGGTGGCTGGCATGACCGCGGCTGGCATGATCACGATTGGCATCGTGGTGGTTATTGGAGCGGTGGCCGCTGGATTGCCGGCGCCGTCGTAGCAGGTGCCGTGGCAGGTTTGGTCGAGGGCGCCGTGGCGCCGCCTCCGCCGCCGGCGTATTACGCGCCGGCTCCCGCGGTGGTCTATCAACCTGCAACTGTGGTCTATCAACCCGCACCGCCGCCGGTAGTCACTACCCGCACGGTGGTTTACACCACGCGTTACTACGGTGAATAACGCAATCAAGCATCGGAAGCGGTTGATGAAAAGCCCGGCGCAAGCCGGGCTTTTCGTTGTCGGCGCATCTGCGCGTGCGAAGATGCTTGTCTTGTCCAGAGCTTGATCAAGACCATGACTCATCGGCTCTTCGTTTACGGAACCCTTGCTCCCGGCAAACCCAATGAGCACGTGCTGGCACACCTGCCGGGCAGTTGGGAGCCCGCGACCGTCAAGGGACGGCTATTTCAGGAAGGCTGGGGTGCGGCAATCGGCTATCCCGGCATCGTGTTGGATGAGCAGGGCGACGAAGTGCCGGGCCTCGTATTCACGTCTACAGAGCTTGCCGCGCATTGGGCGCGGCTGGATGAATTCGAAGGCGATGGCTATGAGCGCGTACTGACCTCGGTGCAGCTTCGAGATGGCACACGGGTCGAAGCGTACATTTATCGGTTGAGTGGCCAGGACAAGACAGGCGCATGATTTTCCCGATTAGTGGGCAGAAGTGCGGACCGCTTCCTGTGCCATTATTCGTCCATGCATGGCGTTCCCCATTCCTTCGATAACCCAGCGGATACCGCCGAATTCCGCTGCCCCGCGCATCGCCCAGGCGTCGAATTGTATCGTGCGCACATCGTGCGACATGCCTTTGAGCCGCACGTCCACGAAGGTTTCGGGCTGGGCGCCATCGAATCCGGCGTAGAGCGCTTCCGCTATCGAGGTGCCGAACATCTGGCACCGCCTGATTCGCTGGTGTTGATGAATCCGGATGAGTTGCACACCGGTTGTGCCGAGACCGACGGTGGTTGGCGCTATCGCATGGCCTACATCGAGCAAACCGTGGTGGAGGAGGTTACCGGTGAGCCCGGTTGGTGGTTCGGTGATGCAGTGCATGCCGATATGTCGGGTGCTCGATACATCACCGCACTCCTCGATGCGCTATGGCAGACGCGCGAACCGCTCGCCTTCGACGGTTTGCTGTTTCAACTGCTGAGGGAGTTTCGCCGTCATGCACGCCAATCTTCTGTATCGCGCCCCGAAGCATCTTCACGCTTTGCGCCGGTCATTGAATACCTGCATGCACACCTGGCTGAGCGTGTCACGTTGGATGGACTTGCGGCCGTGGCAGGGCTGAGTCCCTTCCATTTTCTGCGCCAGTTCCAGGCACGCCATCACGCCACGCCACAGCAGATGTTGATGGCCTTCCGATTGTCCGCGGCCAAGCGCCTGCTTGCTGCGGGTGAGGCGCCGGCCCAGGTCGCGGCAGCGACCGGGTTGACCGACCAGGCCCACCTCACGCGCACCTTCGCACGCCGCTATGGCACGACGCCGGCCCGCTACCAGCGGGCGCTGCAGCGATAGCAATCTCGTACAAGACACCGCAGGCAATGCACTCGACGCTACGTGCCATGTGGACAGGAACCTTTTACGCACTCGTCGCCGGTCTGATGTGGGGGCTGGTTTTTGTCGGCCCGCTACTGGTGCCCGAATACCCCGCCGCGTTGCAATCGGTGGGCCGCTATCTTGCTTTCGGCCTGATTGCGCTACCGTTGGCATGGCTGGATCGCGCAGCGTTGCGCCAGCTCAGCCGTGCCGATTGGATGGAAGCGTTAAAGCTCGCAACGGTGGGCAACCTGCTTTATTACGTGTGCCTGGCGGCTGCCATACAGCGTGCAGGTGCGCCGTTGCCCACCATGATCATCGGCACGCTGCCGGTGGTGATCGCAATAGCCGCCAACCTGCGCAATGCGGAGCGTGACGGCCGTTTACCTTGGGCGCGCCTGACGCCGTCGTTGCTACTCATTGCCGCGGGCATCGCCTGTGTGAATCAGGCCGAGCTGGCGTCGTTGCATGGTCGGAGTCAAGCCGATCTCCTACGTTACGTCACAGGCGCTTTGCTCGCGTTGATTTCAGTGGCGTGCTGGACCTGGTATCCGCTGCGCAATGCTGACTGGCTTCGTCACCATCCGGGACGCAACCCGCGTACATGGGCAACGGCACAAGGTATTGCCACTTTGCCGCTGGCGCTCATCGGCTATGCATTGCTGTGGCTGGGCATGCGCGTCAGCGGTAGCGACTTTGCCATGCCATTTGGCCCGCGCCCCTCTGTTTTCATCGCATTGATGGTAGCGATCGGCCTGTTCGCTTCCTGGCTGGGGACGACATGTTGGAACGAAGCGAGCCAACGATTGCCTACCGTAACGGCCGGACAGCTGATCGTGTTCGAAACCTTGGCAGCGTTGAGTTATGCGTTTTTGTTGCGGGGGCAGTTGCCGGGTGCGCAGACCATGCTCGGTGTGGCGTTGCTGGTGGCCGGTGTGGTGTGGGCTGCGCGGGTGAAGCCGGTGCCGGTGGAGTATGTGGAGATGGAGCGGCTGTAGTCTCGCCTCATTCGTTCTAGGTATGCGGTCCGTTATTTGACCCTGCAGAACACTGCCACGTGTTATTTGGGGCAGGTCGAGTGGACGGAGCATACGCATGACTAGATTGATATTGGGCTGCATGGCTCTGCTCGCAGTCGTGGCCGTGCCTGTAAGCTTCAACCGAGCTGGCTCGGATGCGGTCGACACCATGGTGCGCGTCTTCTACACCGGAGACGGAAAGTGGCGGGAATGCCCCGCGGCAGATTGTCATGCATCCAATCAGGACTGGGGCGTCGACTCCATGACCTACACGCTTTGGCTGCACTGGAAAACGACCGGCGATCCCAAGATTGCTCCCCTGATGCGCGCGCTTGAGCAAACCGCGCCATCCTATCCAGCTCCCTGCACTGAGGGTGCAACGTGCAGTTCGTGGAGCGATGTTCCGGAGTGGGATTCGATCGCGGCATCACGCGAATACGAGATCACGCACGATCCCACCGCATTGAAAAAAGCACGCGACGCCTTTGATTTCGTCGAACACGCACAAGTCTTTGCACGCGGCGCATGTCCCGCCATCGACTATCAACTCGCCGATGGTGGAACCAATCACCTCAAAACGCTTGAAACCGATGCGAATGCGGTGAAGGCCGCACTCTTGCTTTATGAGGCCACGCACGAGCAGCGTTACCTCACGTCGGCATCAACGCGCTATGCATCGATACGCCGGTATTTCCTCGACCCGAAAGTGCCGCTGTACAGCGTGTATGTCTTCGATGATGGCAAAACCTGCGAAGAGGTTCCGCATCGCTTTTTCGCCTCCGTGAACGGCGACATGATCTGGAGTGGATTGCATCTCTATCGCGCCACGCACAATACCGCCTATTTGAAAGAGTCGCTCGAAACCGCCCGCGCGGTCGACGAACACCTTTCCGATGCGCATGGCATCTTTACCGATCTTCAAGCTGAAAATGACATCGTCGAGCCCTTGGTTGAGGCTTTCTACGAACTCGCCGCCGAACACCATGACCAGCCAGCGCAGCAATGGTTGTTACGCAATGCAACTGCAGCGTGGTCGGCACGCGCACACGACGGTACGTTCGGGCGTTTCTTCGACGGGCCGGCTCCCAGCGCATTGACGAGCGTATGGCAAAGCAATGGCGGATTCGCACTAGAGGTTGCAGCGGCAGCAATCTCGCCGAATACGATAGTGTCAACGAACAACGATTGGTCGGGCGCGCATGTCATAGAACGCGATATCACGCTGAAATCGGAGCCGATCACATTTGATGGTTCGGCGATCGCGTTGATCGGCACGATCGGTGATAACTGTTGTGAAGCCGGGCGTGCGCGTGTCGTTGTCGACGGTGTCGAAACCTTCGATCAAACCGGCATCTGGCAAAACAAATCCAGCAGCGGCCGGCGTACGCCAAACGCCATTTTGTTCGCCTGGCGCTGGCCCAAAGCGGGCCATCATACGATCCGCTTCATGCCAGGGGTTCCAAACGCCAAGGAAGGCGGCGCCTATCTGCATCTCACTGGCTATTCGGTTTTGCCTTAGTGGGAGCCTTGATCGTGAAGACATCGTGCAATGTGAGCGGGAGAGTAAATCTCCTTCATATCTTCTTTTGCAACGTACAGCCAGAGAAGTGACGTACAGCACGGGCATCCATGGCATGGATGATTCAGATCGGCAATAAGAAGCCATCCGACACCAACTGCGAAACACCACCAACGTCAATCGTGCCGATCTGAGCGAATGTCGATGGTGGTGTTTCGCAGATTGATCAGGTAAGGATATGAACCTTCTATCCTTGGGCTCACAAAAACCAGCGAGCGATTTACGGACCCGTCTCAACCAATACAACTGTACAAGTGCCTGATGTATTGGTGTATTGAACGCGAGTTATTTGCTGGCCGCTCGTCTGCGCCGCCAGGACTGTCGCGTAAGCGGCTGCATTGCCCGCATTGCCGGTAATGCCACCGATGTAGAGAGTATTGTAAATACAGTTTCCTGAAGGTGCTGGTGAGGTCTGGAGGTACGCTACGCCAGCTTGAATGCCCACGGCGCTCACGGTTCTATTGGTATCGGTAGTGGAGGTTTGCGCCGAAACACTCAAGGATGCGATAGAAAGGGCAACCGTCATAGCCATTTGTGACGAAAATTTATTCAACATTTGTTTCTCCATTTGCGTGCTTGAAACGCCTCATAAGCCCAGGCAGGCGAGCCAGTGGAAAGCTTTGTCGGTATTTGTTGGGAGTGGATCGACTTCTGGGGAATGGCCGCACTTTCGCGCGCGACAACGTTACCGGAGCTCATCACGGGACATCATTGACTGCTATTGAATAAAATTGTGGTAACAATTTGCGGAATTGCTTGTGGTTTACAAAAATTACGGGCAGCTGTTGAAGAACTGCATCCTTGGGCTTTGATGCTCGTCCCTAGCGTTGTATAGGTTGATCGCAGCGATGGATTGTCTCTGACGCCCAAACAGCTGCCTTTTGAGAACCAGACAAATGGTGCCAGCCAAACTGCCTGTGGATCTGTTTGAAATTCATTGATAAACGGTGTTGGTGATTGCGTGCCAACACATTGATTGGGGATGTTTGCACTTTGCGATCCGGGAACAAGTATGTACTTTTTCGTCGGCGCATAAGCTTTAAGAGTAGCGAGCTGCGACTGCCACTGACTCGTAGAGTCAGAATAATTATCAAACCCCACCCAATCAAAGAGGTTCATGCCGCTGGAGAAATTTGCAAACCCTACATAACCATTAAGGATGGTGGCAAGTGGAATGGTTGTGGTATTGGGGTTGGAGCGTATCGCGTTTATTGCGTTTTGTAAGGCCGGATTTGGCTGGCCAGATACGTCTGGAAGGCAATTTGGTCCGTTCGCCACCTGTGGCCCATTGGGCTCATCGACGACGTAAATTGCAGTGACTACGCTTCGGTCTGGCGACGCGACGTCGATATATCCAGCCGATATCATCGCCTGGACAACCGTATTCCAGGACTGCGCAGCGCCCTGATCGTTTGTAAAGCATCCAGTTGCGCTGTCTTGTTGAAATAAAAATGGATAGCCGGGAATGATCGCATGCATGTGAGCTGCTTTCGCCAGCGCCAATTGACTCAATAGATATTGAGTCGATTCAGACCTTCCTGCGGCGGACTCGTCGGTTGACCAGCCCGCGATATGATAGAGATTTGAGCTGGTTTGGAATTCGCTAAGCGCTGTTGACGGCGGGTTGTTGGCGTCTCCGTAATAGTATCCAAGGTACTTTTGAATGCTTTGTGCATTCGCAATTCCAGTCATTGATATTGCAAGAAAAAGAATCGCAATGATTCTCTTCATGGCCGCATTTCTCCCTCAAATCGTCGCTCAGTTGTACGCGTTGCCTAATTCAACGTGTCGTGGAATCAGGACCCGACAAGGTACAGGCCGATAATCGTCGGACGGTTCTGAGTGCAGGTGGTGTTTGAGACGACGATGATTACCTGGGACCCTGTTGAGAAAGCAGTCAAGGCGGCAGCGTAGTACGTGCTATATCCGCCTGCGGGTTGGCTTGATTCGTACATGTCGGTCGCTGGGCAACCAGCAGGATTGATCATGGGTGCTGCCGTCATTACACCGAACGTGTCGGATTCCCAGCCGGTGTCGATTTGCTTGATTGTTCCAGCGGTATTCGATGTTTGAGCAAATACGGGTTGAAGCGAGGTTGCTGCGATGATGGCTGCAAGTGGAAGCAGCTTCATTCCGATCTTCTTAAGCATGAAACACTCCTTTTGCTTGTGATGGTTCAAAAAGACTTGCTTCTAAAAGAGCGATCGACAATTGAACATCCGTGGTGGCTCAGTCTGCCGGCCACGTTTCAGAAATTCAGAGCGGAAAAGGGCCGCCGGAGTTACGGGTATGCTTTCTTTGGGAAAAGCAAGCGCGTTCTCCTGAAATTCCTTTCTCGTATATGTCCCCTGGAATATCCGTTTGGACGAGGCTGGCTGCTAATAGCTATGGCAAAAGCAGTCAATCGTCGTGCCGCATTTATTCTGCGGGCTGTAATGCAGTCGTTATGTAGGAAAATGACTTCAACTCGTGTAGGCATATCGCTAGAAATGTGGCTACTCGTTTGCAACGCGACGAGCTATCTGTCGACCTCCACAAGGCGGCCACGCGTTGGATCGACAGGTTCATCTGTTGGCCATCATTGGAAATCGTGAGCGGCTAGGAAGTTTGGTGGAGCAGAGCCTTCTCGAGACTGGCGCCGTACTTCAACTGGATCGAGTCCCATTGCTACTTGTGCGCGATCGCGGTCTCTCGCTGTGCAAGCTTCGGAAAGTAAAATTTCGGGATACACGCGCAATGAGCATTGACGCTTTTTGCCAAGGAGATGGAACTTCTGCCGCCGGTACTTCGCTCCGTGCGGAGTCGTGAGTGGAAACAACCCGCTGCGGTCAAAAAGTTTGAAAGGTTCGGCGCGCGCTACGGCGTCATCGACTAGCACTTCCGTCAGCCCACGCTGACTGGGGGTAGTCGAACACTCATTGTCTTGCTTGGCACCAACTACCCCCGGAACTACCCCCAGAAAAGGCGGGATTGGGTTGGACGGCGTTGGACGATATGGCACAAAAAAACCCGCCAGATGGCGGGTTTTAAAGGGTTTGTCGAACGCTACTGGATTGCGTTGGACAGGTATGTGGTGCCGGAAATAGGAATCGAACCTACGACCTACGCATTACGAATGCGCCGCTCTACCAACTGAGCTATTCCGGCGGAGCCGCTTAGTTTAAGGGGGTGTCTCGCGACCTGCAAGCTCTGGCGGGTTGGCAGGATTCGGACCGCAGATTGGGGCAATGGCCGACTGACGCGGACTGGGGTACGCGGCCAGAGTGGCGGCCGGTTCAACAGGGAGGGGTACTGATGCCGCTGCCATCGTATTCGCGAGGCGTCACGCTGATCGAAGTGCTGGTTGCCATGCTGGTGTTCAGTCTGGGATTGATTGGGGCAGCTGGCTTGATGGCGATGGCCGCACGAGCCAACCAGGCGGCGTACCTGCGCACGCAGGTGAGTTTTCTCGCACAGAACATGGCCGAGCGCATGCAGGCAAACCTTGTCGGCGTCTGGAACGGCGATTACGACGGCAACTACCCGGATGCAAACACGCAGAGCTGCACTGCCGGTTGCGCGCCCAGACAACTGGCGCTGTACGACCGGCAGCGCTGGAGTAGCCAGCTTGAGACCTTTCTGCCGCCAGGCACGACGGCCAGCATTCGGTGCGATCAAGGCGGCGTACGTCTTGCGCCGTCCCGGGAGCAGATCGCCATGCGGCCACCTTACGGGGGCAGTTGCTTGATGGATATCCGCTGGGCCGAGCGAGGATCCATCGACGCCGATGCGCCACCGCAAACCTTCGCCTGGGAGTTCCAGCCGTGAAACGGCACTGTCTGGGACTTTCCCTGATCGAATTGATGATCGCGATGGCACTGGGTCTGCTGGTGAGCGTGGGCATCGCGGCGGTGTTTATGTCCACCTCGAACAGCCGCCAGGTGCAGGAGCAGCTTGCGCGCTTGCAGGAGGAAGGGCGTTTCGCCATCACGCAGATCAGGAATGATCTCTCCATGGCTGGCGCGCAGTACTGCAGCGTCACAGGCGGTGCGGCGCACCCGAGCGCTGCGGGGCCGTATCTGGATGAGCTGCGCGCACCCACCGTCTATGCCAATGGCTCCCATGTGCTGATGAGTGCATTGGGTGACGTGACGACGCAGTGGGGTGTTGCGTATCCATCGGCGCCGAGTGAACCGTATTCGCTACCTTCGTTTCTGACGATGCGTGGCTACGACTGCACGGTGAGCGATTGCAAGCCAATGGACCCGAGCAATAAGCGTAATCCGGCTGGTTTCAGCATTCCGGCGATGGGTAAAAGTGCTAACAGCCGCGTGATAGGTGCGTCGGTGCTTACGGTGCGCTATCTCAATTCTGCGGGCGGCTGGGCGATCATGCCGGAGGAAAGCGCGATAGGCAGTACGTTACTCAGTCACGCGGATGGGTCGGTAACGATCCGATTGCATCCGCTGCCTGGCGAATTAAAAGCGATTGATGTGAAGGATGATGCGCCGCTGGTGATGCTGGCTGATTGTTCCAGCGCGCAGATCTTCGCGGTCACAGGGATGGGTAGCAGTGGACTCACATCTACTGGCGGCAACTTTGTACAGCCGCAGGTATTCCAGAACATGGCTGCGCCGAAGTTGTTCAGCGTCAGCCGTGACCTGCGAACCGTTACTTATTACCTGAAAGTCGTGAATAACGGCGATGGCATGGGGAACACGACCGGTGCATTGGTGCGACGGGTCAATGGTGGTCTTTCCTCGCTAGAGGGCGTAGGCGAGGAAATTGCGCGCGGCGTAGAGCGGCTGGATTTCAAATATGGCGTGCAGCGGCCGGATGGCACGGTGCGCTATTACACGGCCGAACAGGTGGATAACAGCACACGTACTGATTGCCCGCCCGTACCGCTGCCGATTCGCGGCAGCAACGATCGTGGCTGTCTGTGGCGCTTGGTCAGTTTGATTGAAATCGACTTGCTGATGTCGGGACAAAACCCTTTGCACTCACTGATACCGGATGAATTGGCCTACAGCTATGCGGCGGATGGGATATTCACGCCCGCATCGCCGACGGCTGATGATCGAAAGGTCACGCCTTTGCAGCAGGGATTTCCATTACCGGTGTTGCGGCGAGAGTTCACGGCGGTGGTTGCCGTGCGCAATGCCAATCCATAGGAGGGCTGCAAGGATGCGAAGACTTGATTTACAAGCAACACCACCGACTCCCGGCTTTCACCGGGACGACGAATTTGGGGCACCATCAATACCCACCAGAGCGTGGCGATGTGGTCGCCGTGCACGGAACGGCTTCGCTTTGTTCATGGCCCTGGTGTTTCTCGTCCTGCTGAGCATGCTCGCCATCGTGGCCTCACAGCACGCTCTGTTGCAGGAGCGCATGGCCGGCAGTTTGCGTAATACGCTGCAGGCACGCATGAGTGCGGAAACGGCATTACGCGGTGCGGAATACAAACTATGGTCGCTTGCCGGCCAAGTGGGTACGCGTTTGCACTGCGAGGAAGCCGCTGTCACGCAGGACGATGGCTGCGTGGTTTATCACCCCGATGGCGCGCCTTATGCCGTAAACGGCGCAGTAACCAAGTTTCAGACCGCTGCAGGTTGGATCGACAACGTCGGCGTCGCCTATACGGGGCCAATAGGTGGTGGTTACACACCTGCGCTGGCAAAGAATCCCGTCTACATCATCGAAGATCTGGGCAGCGAGCGCCCGCCAGGCGTAGGTGGCCTGCATGAATCGGGCAACACCGGCCCAAACAATGATGGGCAGGTCAACATGCATATTTATCGCATCACGGCACGTGCCACGGGTGGCAATGCCAATGTGGTGAGTGTGGTGCAGAGTACGTTCAATGTGCCGGTTCGTCCTTGAATTCCGGAACCGGTGGCTGGCATGCGCTTGCGTCATGTTGATGCCCTTCGCGCAGGCATTTGCGGCCAGCCTTCCCGGCACGGTGGAACTGAGCCCTGTACCGCTTGATCGCTCACGAGCCCTCCCCTCATTGGCCACGCTTGCGTTGAACGACAGCGTCTTGACGGATGGAACGCTGGCTTTCCTTGGTGGTTATGATCCGGTCGATTGGTCCGGCGCGCTAAAAGCCGCGACGTTGGATGCGGATGGTGCCACAACAGGCATGGTGTGGGACGCCGGTTCGATGCTCACCCATCCGCTGATCACGCCGCCTGCTGGCCGCACGATACTTACCGCAAGCAGGCATGAATCCGGTGAGATTGCCGGCATGGCTTTCGAGCCAGCGGCTCCCTTCGATGAGGACGAGAAACGCGGCCTGACGACGCAGGCGCCAGAAAATCCGGTCGATACACTGGAAGCACGCGTTGACTATCTGCGCGGCGTTCGTTCGCTGGAACTCGATGGCAGCTTGCGTCAGCGCAGCAGCGTGCTGGGTGCAATCGTCCATTCGCAAGCGGTGTACGTGGCTTATCCCACTGGGAGCTACGCCAATGCATGGCCAAAGACTGCTGGCGTCGCGCCAGAAGCGGCCATCGGCGCGCAGAGCTACGCGCAGTTCGTCGCGGAGCATGCAGGTCGTCTGCCCATGCTTTACGTGGCTGCCAACGACGGCATGCTGCATGCGTTTTATGCGCCGGCTCCAGTTTGCAAGACGCAGGACACGCAAGGCGTTTGCAAGGCGTATGAAAGCGGCCGCGATGCAGGCAAGGAGCAATGGGCCTATGTGCCGCGCGCGGCATACGGCAATCTTGGCAACCTTACACACGCGCGGGGTTTTCAATTCCAACCGACCGTGGATGCCACACCCGTGACACGTGATGTGTTTTTTAGCGAGAACGGCAGACACGAGTGGCACACCTTGCTGGCGGGTGGCTTGCGCCTAGGAGGCCGTGGTGTGTACGCATTGGATATTACGGATCCGGACACAGCCAGCGAGACGGCTCCCGAGCGCACGGTGCTATGGGAATTCGATGCCGACATGCCAAACGGCGCATCGGAAACCGGCGCTACCTACCATCCAGCGGATCTCGGTTATACCTACGGGCAGCCGGCCATCGCGCGGCTGGCAAACGGCCGCTGGGCCGTGCTGGTACCGAGCGGCTACTTCGCCGATTGCAGCAAGCCGGAAAAACCATCGCGTTGCGAAGAAGCCAGTACGCCATCTGGCTATAGCGCGCTGTTCGTGCTGGACGCGCAAACCGGAGCGGTGATCACGGAACTCAAGACACCATCCATGGATGGCGTCAGCAGTTATGGATTGACCACGCCCGTGCTTGGTGATTACGACAACGACCAAGTCGACGATGTTGCCTTTGCTGGTGATCTTGCCGGCAATCTGTGGCGTTTCGATCTAACCGCATTGAATCCGGAAGCTTGGAAAGTGACCTTGGCGTACCGGCCGGTGCAACAAGGTGAGCAGCCCATTACAGTGATGCCGCGCCTTTTCCCGGACCCAATGACGAACCGTTTCATGGTCGTGTTCGGCACCGGCAAGTACCTTGGCAACGATGACAAAATGGATACCGCCGTACAGTCGATATACGGCATACGCGATCAGCGTGATAGCCAAGGCCAGCCAGTGACCGTGCAGCACGGCAGCCTCCAGCCGCAGATATTGAGTGAGCAGACGGTCACCGATCCCGCTTCTGGTAGTAGTGCGAGCTTGCGCAGCCTCACGTCGAATCCCGTTTCGATGCAGGCGGGTGGTTGGCGTATCGACTTGGATTTGGTTGCCGGCGAACGGGTGGTGACCACGCCTACCGCGCTGTTCAACACCAATACCGTGCTGATCAGCACCTTGATTCCTCATGGTGATACACCTGAAGGTGCGATCATGGCGATTGATGCGGCAACAGGTGGCTCGCGATCGATCGTCAGCTTTGGTGGCGGTTCGTATGCAGGCGCCTTGGTGGCAAACCCGCCGACAACCGGCAGCTTGCCGACGGCGACACGCGTGGGCGGTGGCAAGCTGGTCCTGCCTGGCATCACGTTGAAAGGAAGCGGAGGCGACCTCAACCTGCCGCTTTCACTGGATAGCCCCTTGTGGCGCCGCCGCTCATGGTCTTTGTTGACACCGGATTCCTAAGGAGTAGCGATGGATCGCATGCGTGGATTTAGTTTGATCGAATTGCTCGTGACAATGGCCATTGCCGCGATATTGGCAGCGCTGGCGGCGCAAACCTATTCGCGCTATGCGTTGCGTTCGCATCGTACGGATGCGCACCACACGCTGATGGCCATTGCTCAGGCTCAGGAGCGCTGGTATGCCACGTATAACCGCTATGCGGATGCTCTTGGCAAGCTTGGTTATGCTGATCCAGCACTGTCACCGAATGGCTATTACGAAGTGGTGATGAGTGTGACGGGTGACGATGATCAGGGTTTTGTTGTGACGGCGGTGCCTGTCGGCCGGCAGGCAGGGGATGCGTGTGGAAGTTTGTCTATCGACAATGCGGGGCGCAAGTTGCCGAACAGAGTGGATAGTGCTGTGAATGCCAACGGGAAGTGCTGGTAGGCTGGTGGCTTTGTAGGTTGGGGTGCAAACCCCAACATCGCCATATCCATCGGATCAGCATGTTGGGGTTCACACCCTGATATATCCCCACGTTTTTCGAGCTGTTCAAGGATGGGCTTTTTCGCGGCCAATACTTAGCATTTTTACCTCAACGTCATTCCGGCCTTCGTCGGAATGACGTTGAGGTAATTTAATAGACCCTGGCTAGCTTGCTGATTTTTTCAGATCATCAAGCGGAAAACGTGGGGATACATTAGGGTTCACACCCCAACCTACGAGGCCGCCAGCCTCTCCGCTAATCCTGAATATCGCCGCGTCCGCTGCGCCAGCGCGTGCTCGATTGCCGCTTGCGTACCCACCAACGTCAACCACCGCCGTGCACGCGTAATCCCGGTATACAGCAGCTCTCGCGTCAGCACGGCAGGTGCGTCGTCTGGTAATACCAGTGCGGTATGTTCAAACTCCGAACCCTGTGACTTGTGCACCGTCATGGCATAGACAGTTTCCACATCGCCAAGCCGTGACGGTAGGACACAACGCACCTGCGCGCCATCATTTTGCGATGCGGGCGATGACGTGGCACGCGACATCGGAAATGCCACATACAAGCGCAGCTCGCCATCGATCCCATGCATGCGCAACGTTATGCCGACGTCACCATTCATCAGACCGAGGCTGTAGTCGTTGCGCGTCATCATCACCGGCCGACCTTCGTACCAGCCACGGTCGGCTTCGATCAGGCCCTTAGCCTGTAGCGCGGCAGCAATATCCCGGTTCAGGTGCTCGACGCCGGACGGCCCCTGTCGCACGGCGCACAGCACCTGAAAGCGGTTGAAGGCTTCCAGTACGTCGTGTGCCCATTGCCGATACGTTGCATCGTCGGCATCGAGGGCAGGGCGGTGTCGCCGCAATTGCTCCAGATAGAAGCTGAAACTTTGCGGCTCATTTTCCGCAAACCGATCCGCTACCCATGGTGCGATAGGCGTTGCCGTAACGCTTGATGCCATCCACGTCATATCGGGCGATGGCGACTCAAGCAGCGCGTTCACCGCCGCCGCATCGCCTGCGTTGACGGCAGCGGCCAGCTGTCCGATACCGCTTACCGCATCGAAGCGATGACTACTGCGCAGCATGGCAATGCGTTGGTCGAGCGATTGCGCATCGTCGCGAACGAACGCCGTAATGTCATCGCTGCTTGCCGCGAGCAGCCATTGTGCGGTCGCTACGGTGTAGCAACCTTGCTCCGCACGTTGGCCGAGTTCACCCAGCACCGCACCGGCTTCCACCGAAGCAAGCTGGTCTTTGTCGCCAATCAGGATCAGTCGTGCGTGCGGCGGCAAGGCATCCAGCACAGCCGCCATCATCTCCAGGTCGATCATCGAGGCTTCGTCGACCACCAGCACGTCCACATGCAGGGGATGGCGGCTGTCGTGGGCATAGCGGCGGCTATCCGGGCGTGCACCCAGTAGACGATGCAGGGTTTCTACCTCCAGCGGAATCGCTTGCCGCACCGGTTCTGTCACATCGAGCAGGGCGATCTGCCGGGCGATCGAAGCGTTCAAGCGTGCAGCGGCCTTGCCGGTGGGCGCAGCCAAACGGATGCGCAATGGCGCGTCGTGCTGGCGCAACTGCAGGGTCTGGAGCAGGCCGAGCAGGCGTACCACCGTAGTGGTTTTACCGGTGCCAGGTCCGCCGGTGATAACGCTGAAGGCACCTCGTGCGGCAAGTGCGCATGCGACGCGTGGCCAAGTAATGGCCGCGCCTGCGTCGGCAGGGAACAGGCGCTGCAATTCGTCGTGCAGTGTTTCGGCCGGCAGCCTGTTGTCATCAAGCCGCGCGGAAATGCCGGCGGCGACGCGGCACTCGTAATTCCAGTAGCGGCGCAGATACAGCCGATGTCCATCCAGCACCAGCGGTGCGTCAGCCGGCAGGCCATCGGAGCCAGCCATCACCGGCGATGTCGGTGATGGCGTACTGGAAAGCAACGCCAGCCATGCATCCGGCCACTCCTGCTCCAACGCCAAGGTATCCAGCGCCTGCAAATCCAGGCATGGGTGGCCATCGCCCAATTGCCGGCTCGCCAACGCGGCCATCAACAGAAGCGGTGCTTCGGCGTGTGGATCGCATTCGGCAATGAACCGGGCAAAGGCCAGGTCCAACGGACGCAGTACACGCCGCGCTGCCGCTTCGGCAAGCATCGCCAGCAAGGCATCACGCGACATGCGTAACCGCCTCCTGTGCGAACAGCCGGTCCATCGCATCGATCAACGCAAACGGCAAGCGTTCCGTATGCACGCCATGCCCGGCCTGATCCACGCCGCGCAAATACAGATACAGCACGCCGCCGACATGGTGTTCGTAGTGGTATCCCGGCAGCCGCGCGCGCAACAGTCGATGCAAGGCCAGCGTGTAAATAGCGTACTGCAGGTCGTAGCGGGATTGCAGCGTCGCGTCGCGCATCGCGGCCGCGGTATATGCCGCAGCCGTGTCGCCCAACCAGTTGGATTTGTAGTCAATCACGTAATAGCGGCCTTGCTGCTCCACGATCAGGTCGATAAAACCCTTGAGCATGCCGTTGACACGATGGGGCGGCAGCGAGGGGCGCGGCAGACCGCCAAGCGTATGGCGGGTGACAAGCTGATCCAGTTGCTGTGTATCGACGCGATGGGCCTCGAACCAGAATTCCATCTCCGCCTGATAGCGCTTGCGATCGGCCAGTTGCGCGAGTGCCAGCGTATCGCCATCAGGCAGTGCCAACGATGTCTGCAGCAACGCGGGAAGCCATTGGCTGAGCGGTGAGATCCACTGCTGCCATCCACGCCGCTGGCATCGGCGCGCAACCTGTTGCTCCAGCTCGGCGGTATGGCTGGCAACGGCAGCAAACCCTGCTTCCGCGATCCATTCCAGCAGATCGTGTAGAAAGGTGCCGGCGTCCGCGCCGCGCGGAAAGGCGTGCATGCCGTAGTCGATGGTCGCCGTGGTCCATTCGACGGATTCACGCACGGCTTCCGTCAGCACATCCTGGGTGGCGGTGTCGGGTGCGGTTTGACGCATCGTTTCGCCCTCACCATGAGTAAGCGCGCTGTAGCTTGATATCCACCAAGACTCGGGCGGCGGCAGCGTATAAACACGTGCCTGGCGTTCGTTGTGCGGCCGATACGGTGGACGATAAACGTGCATGCCTGGCGATTCCCCCGCCAGGTGAATGTCGATGTCACGCGAGCCATCGCGCAACGCCTCAAGGCGTGTCAGCAGATCGGCGGGTTCAATCGGTTGCGCTCCACCGGAAAGCACGTAACCGAATGCAGACCGATGCAACAAGGGCTTGTTGCGATCGGCCACGCAGGCCACGCCCAGCCAACATGCATGCTCAGCACGCGTCAGCGCCACATAGAGCAGGCGCAGATCTTCCTGCAGGCGCTCGCGGTCCATGCGTTGCTGGACCTGTGCATCGGGCTCCAGGTCGATCCACGTTTTACCCGCATCGTCATGCCAGGGTTGTACGCTACCGCGTGGCGCATCCTGGAAGCGGCTGACGAACGGCAGCATCACCACGGGATACTGCAAGCCTTTCGACTTGTGGATGGTGACGACCTTCACCAGATCCGCTTCGCTTTCCAGGCGCACGACCTGTTCTTCGCTAGTTTCCGCATTGCCTTCACAGGCGCGCGTGATCTGCGAGGCCAGGTGGCGAATCAATGCGTATTCACCGTCGAGATTGGCTGCCGCGTGCTGCAGAAGTTCTGCCAGGTGTTGCAGGTTGGTCAGCACACGCTCGCCGTTACTCTTGGCCAGCAGGCGTGCGGGTAGGTCGAACACGTGCAGCAAGTTGTGCAGCATGGCCAGCGCGCCATGCCGCTGCCAAAGGCGTTGCAGTTCACGGAAGCGCTCGCCACATCCTTCCCAATACGCCTCATCGTGGTTGAGGCGGTCCAGTTCTTCCAAGCTGCGCTGCATGGTGGCGCTGGCGAGCGCTGCGCGCATGGCACGGTCGGAGGCAGGCATGGCGCATGCGTGTAGCCATAGCAGTATGTCCGCAGCTTCCTCGGTGGCATATACCGAATCGTTTTCGGAGAGATAAACGCTATGTACGCCGCGCTGACGTAGCGCCGTGCGGATGCAAGCGGCTTCACGCCTGCTGCGTACCAGCACGGCGATATCGCGAGGGCGCAACGCGGTCCTCCCGCCATGTTCGTCTACGAAAGCGCAGCGCCCGGCTTGCGCCGCATCGAGCAGATCCACGATATACGTCGCCGCATAAGCAGCGGCCGTTTCCATATAGACGCCTATGCCTAGTGGTTTGTCACCGGAGAAAACTTCCATATGGATGGCCGCAAGGGGCTGGCCATCGTAGAGCAGGTCTTGTTTGGCGCCGGCCGCACGTATCGATTGAAAGGGCAGGCCATGTGCGCCGTGACCAAATGCAAATGCACCATCCTGCCATTGATCAGCGTATTGAAAAACACGATTCACCGCCGTCACCAAGGACGACGTGGAGCGGTAATTGGTCGTCAACGTCCAGGTGGGCGATTGTGCTTGCTCACGTGCCGCGAGATAGGTATGGATGTCTGCGCCGCGAAACGCGTAGATCGCCTGCTTGGGATCACCGATCAGCAGCAGGCCGGTGTTTGATCGGTTCGCATAGATATGCTGGAAGATACGCCACTGCAGAGGGTCGGTGTCCTGGAATTCATCGATCAGCGCCACCGGATATTGTGCAGCGATGGTGTCCGCGAGTTGTTCGCCGTGCTGGCCATGCAAGGCTGCATCGAGCTGACGCAGCATGTCGTCGAAGCCGGGTTTGGCCTGACGCTCGCGAATCTGGTCGATGCGCGCGGTAACCCATGGGAGCGCGTGCGAAAGCAGCAAAGGTCCAAGCGGCGGCTCGGTTTTGCACACATCGAGCAAGGCTTGAACTGCTTCAAAAGCCTTATGCGCCGGCGGCGAATTGCCTTTGCTGACGGCGCTATCGAGCTTTGCCTGCGTATAGCGTTCAAGCGTTGTCTTGTCGATGTCGTCGCCACTGGCCCACTTGCGCAAGGCAGGCAGTTCGCGCTCCACCGTCTTGGGCAGGAAGATATTGTTCTTCAGCGCCTTGGTTTGTACGGCCGTGCGCAGCATCGATTCGATCGTGTCGGCATCGTTTTGCCATAAGACGCGGGCCTTCTGTTCCGCCTGGCGTCGTGGTGCCTGATGCTGGCGCAGTGCTTCAGGCAGGTCGGCAACGTCAGGCAGCGGACGGCCTTGAATGCGCACATGCTGCAGCGGGAGCTTTAGCAAGGGGCGCACAGCATGCTGCAGCGCTTGCGGACTACGCCATTGCCCAGCAATGCAGGCGGCTTCCATTTCATCGAGTGGTGCATAGAAGCGGCGCCAGTAATCGCGCACGGCTTCGGCGAGCCGTGCATTTTCATCAGCGACGTCATCAGCTGCTTCGCTGCCTTCGAAGGCATGTTGTGCGAGCATGCGCTGGCACCAGCCGTGAATGGTGTAGACCGCCGCTTCGTCCATCCATTGTGCGGCGAGGTCCAACTGGCGTGCCGCGGCGGCGCGTTCGTCGGCATTCGGGTATTCGGCAATCAGGCGCTGCAGGAAATCATCGGCCTGCTGCTGGCCACGAAATGCCGCCGCCGCCGTAGCGAGCCGTTCGCGAATGCGTTCGCGTAATTCGGCAGTCGCTGCCCGCGTGAAGGTGACCACCAGAATCTGCGCAGGCAGCTGGGAAGGTTGTCCACCGTGGCCCAACACCAGCCGCAGATACAGCGCGGCCAGCGTCCAGGTTTTGCCGGTACCCGCGCTGGCTTCGATCAGGCGGATAGCTTGCAAGGGCAGGTGCAGCGGATCGAGTGGCAGCATCTCGCTCATGCGTCACTCTCCATGTCGGCAGCGTCGAGCAACGGCCGGTATAGCGGTAACCAGTGTTCGAAACCTTCGGCATGCAGCATGGAAAAGCCACGCCACATTCGCGCCAGGCTTGGCTCGCGGTTGACTTCGCCGGACGGTGCGCCAGGCGCATCGCTTCCTTCGTAGCAAAGGCGCGCGGCATCGGTTGGGATTTTTTCATTCCGCTCTGCCAATAACCATGCATAGGCAGTGAGGCGCGCAATGGGCAAAGGCTTCTGCATGCCTTCTTTCCAGCCATCCAGCAAGGCGTTCAGCACTACCGCTGCCTCGTGACTGTCGAGCGGCTTCAGTACCACCGTGGCGTCGGGTGCCAGGAAGCGGCTGGCCATGCTGATGCCATTCGCATTGGCGAGCAATTGCAACACCCACGGTTGCAGCAGCTTGTCATAGCGAATGGCCTTGCCTTGGCAAAGCTGGCCGGCCATGGGTAGCAGGCGTACCAGGCTTCCGTCATCGCTGCTGAGCATGTCATCGAGCCAGCCTTCTACGATGAGATCGCCATATACGTGGCGCAATTCCTGCGCCGGTGTTCGTGCGTGCCAATGGGCCAGGGATGCCTGCCACCGGCGCAAGATCTGGCGCACGTCATCGCCGATATCTTCCACCGCAAGCGCACCGAATCCACCGACCGGGACGACACCCTCTTGCCGCAAGCGAAGCGCTGCGTTGAGCAGCGCAGGCTCGGCATCTGCATCGTCAGCGGTCAGTGCGCTCTGCAGCAATGCTTGCGTGGCGGCGTGATTCTCCAGTCCATCCAGCGCAAAGGGCTCATCATCATCCAGGCCGGTGTCGATGTCCTCGAAGCGTACCTTCAACCGTTCGCTGTAGAAGCTGGCAGCCGGTCTTGCGAGAAAGCGCTGCAAGCGGCGGATATCCAGCACCGGCTCCGTCTGCCAGGGCGGTAGCGGCGCGGCTTCGGCGGGTGCTCTTGCACGACGCGCATGTGCCCACTCCGACGCATAGGTGAAAAGCGGCGATGCCGGATCAAAGTAGCGTTCGCTGAAAGCCTGCAGGGGATGCTTGGTGGTGATCGCGTCCAGCAGGTGTTGGCGGGATTCGGCATCGTCATCTGGCAAGCGCCAGCCCGCGGCAAGGTAATCCCGCAGCTGCCCTACCAGTACTGATGGCGGGAGCTCGCTGTTGTCGCGCGCGCTATGCCCCACCCAGCTGATATGCAGCACATCGCGTGCAGATAGCAGGGCCTCCAAAAACAGATAGCGATCATCTTCGCGGCGCGAGCGGTCACCTGGCCGATGTTGGCCTGCTGCTGCCATCAGATCGAAATCGGGCGGAGAAATGCGGCGCGGATAATCGCCATCGTTCATGCCGAGCAGGCAGACGACGCGGAAGGGAATCGCGCGCATTGGCAGCAGCGTGCCGAAGTTGACGGCACCAGCCATGAAGCGCTGGGAAAGATGCTGCTGGTCGATCGCCTGCAGCCAATCCTCGCTCACGATGGAAAGCGGAATGGCTTGTGCAAAGCTTGCTTCATGGCAGGCATCGAGCCAGCTGTCCAGCGCATCTTCCAGGCGATCGATGCGCATGGCGTCGCTCTCGTCGCCGCGTGTGTCGAAGCAATCGTGCAACAGATGACGCAGGCGCTCGCTCCATTGCAACGGCGTAGCCGGCGAGGCGAACAGTTGCCAGTAGTGTTCAAGTGTTTCCAGCAATTGGCTCAACGGGCCGATCAGCTCGGCATCAAGGCCGCCGATTTCCGCGTACGGTGCGATGCCGTTGAGCGAAGGTCCATCGCCGGTGGCGTAGCCAAGCAGCATGCGGCGCAGGCCAAAGCGCCAGCTGTTTTGTTCGTCCGGCGGCAAACCGAAGGTTTGTTTCTGCTTGCCATCCAGGCCCCAGCGAATACCCGATTCGGCAATCCAGCGGCGCAAGGTGGGCAGATCATCTTCGGCAATGTTGAAGCGGCGACGTAACGAGGGTACGTCGAGCAGGTCCAGCACATCGCTGGCCGTGAAGCGCGACTCGGTCAGCGTAAGCAGCCGCTCAAGAGCTGTGATCAGCGGCGACGTATGGCGGCCCGACTGGTCAGCCACATGGTAGGGCAGGTAACGTGGATCGTCGACGGCGATGCGCCCGAAGATCGCCTGCACGTGTGCTGCATAAGTCTGAATGTCCGGCACCATCACCATCACGTCGCGCGGCGACAAGGGTTGTCCTTCGCGTGCAGCCTGCTCGAACAGGGCAAGTAATTGGTCATGCAGAATCTCCACTTCGCGCTGTGGACTGTGCGCGACGTGGAAATGCAGCGAGCGGGTGTCGGGCAGTGGCTTGCGTAACGCCGGATTGGCAGGTGCCGGTTCCAGTTCGAGCACCGCTTGTTGGATCTGGTGCAGCAAGGAGTCACGGCCGAGTCCCTGAAACAGATCGATGCTGCGCTTGATGGACGTGAAACGCTCGCGATAGCGCTCAGGTTGATCGAATGCGTCGAGTTGGCGAATGAAATCCCGCCCTTGCTTGCCCCATGCCGCAAGCAAGGGATTGGCATGCAGATGCAGATCCTCAAAACGTGGCTCTGGCGGCAAGCCCGGCTTGTTTGCGTGGCGGCGATGTTCGGTACGCAGCAACTCGCGATCTTCGATGATGTCGGCCCAGTAGTGCCGGCAGGGGTTGGTAACCAGCAGCAGCACCTGGCTGTAGCGCCCCAGTGCCGTCAATGCTTCCAGCACCTGCGGTGGCAGCGAGGTGATACCGAACACGACGATGCGCCGCGGCAGCGCGTCAGGGCGCCAATCGGGCGACTGCATCTGTTGCATGAAGCGCCGATGCACACCCGCGCGATGGCTATCGCGCTGCGCTGCTGGAACATCGTCCAGCAACAACCGCCACAGCCTGGGTTGCCAACGCTGCGCCAGTGGCAGCTCCTTGACGCGATTGCGCACGCCGTCGCGCAGCACGTCGTTGCGGTGTTCCCAGTCTTCCAACCAATCGGTGCGGAACACTTGGTACTGGTCGAACAAGTCGGCCACTTGCATGGCCAGGCGGTACAGCCGCCGCCAATCGCCGCTCTCGCCGGTCAAGGCACGCAAGGTGGCGAAGGCGGGCTCGGCAAGATATGGCGGCAGCAACCGTAGCAAGCGCCAAACCAGGCGGGATTTGTCGAATGGCGAGGTGGCCGGTACGGCGCCCTCGCCCAACGCGGCACGATACGCCGTCCACAGGAACCGGCCTGGTAACTGCATATCGACCGCGGCACTGATCCCCATGCCGCCTGCCGCCACCGGGCGAGCAAGCGCCAGTTTGAGCCACTGGGCGATGCCGTTGCTTTGCACCAGCATCAACTCGTTTTCCAGCGGCTGCAATGGCGCGCGCTGCAGCCAGGCCGCCAGCAGATCACGCAGATCCTCCTGGCGGTTGCCGTGGATCACCATCAGGCCAGGCTCGATGTGGGGCAAGTGAGGCTGTTGCTTGGATGCACTCACGATGGGTTGCGCTTCCTTACTGTGATGGTGCTTGTGAAAACGGCTTCACCTTGGCCGCGCAGCTTGCGTTCACCTTGCGTGGAGGTGGTGCGGGCGTCCGTGGATTTTAGCGGCAATCCGCCTTGTCTGCTCCGGCATGAGCAGGGGCGAAAGGGACTTGTCTGCGTGCTGCGCCTTGGTGAGGCAGCACTTCCGCTACCGCGTCGATCCCTGTGATATGCATCGCAAAAAATCCATGGCGAGCCGCGCATTGTCCGGCATGGCGAAAGTCCATCGAGCAGGGCAAACGCCGCTTCACCACAGTTTCACGCCTGGAATCGAATGATCGCTCCGCGTTTGGACGTCCAAGCCGACGCTTGGGGAGTCGGTCAAAAATAAGGGGTGATCGATGGGGAAGGGACTTTGGGAGAGACCTTGGGTTCGCCATGTGGCCGTGGCTTTGGGCTATGGTGTTGCGTTCACGGCGTTCCGAGCATTGTCGCCACCTCAATGGCAGATTACGGCTGGACTGAGGTTCGCCGTGCTTTTGCTTGTTCCTTATCGCTATTGGCTTGCGTTGATCATCGGTGAGTCTGGCTGGTACATCGGCATGGGTTATGTCTGCGCATCCACCTGGGGCGTGGCTTGGGGGATTGCTTGCGCCATTGCGCCTATCGTCTATGTAGCGCCAGTAGTTTATTGGCTACGCAAGCACTGGCCTCCAGTTCTGAGCAACGCAACTCACATCAATATGGGCAGGCTGCTCAGTTGTGCCTTGTTGGTAGCTGTGATTGTGATGCTGCGCGACTTTGGCGTGCTTTTGACCGCAAAAAACCTCCCGTCAGGTTACGATTTGAGCTATTCCAAGTGGGTCCCACGTTACTTTGTGGGTAGCTTCTTGGGTATTCTTACCGTTGCGCCGCTTGCCTTGCTTGGCTATCAGAAGCTCGTCGTCAAGAGTTGGTCAGAACTGCAAAGCAAAATCGAAAACAGCCGTCTGTTGTTCGAGAGCGCTTGCCTGGGATTTCCGGTTCTTGCCTTGTTGTTGTGGATTGGATATAGCGCAGCGCCCGACACGCCAATACGGCAAATGGCTCAGGTTGCCATGTTTCTCCCGGTAGTTTGGTTGGCTTTCCGTCATGGATGGCAGGGGGTAGCCGTTGGGGGAGCGGCGGCAAGCTGCACAGTGATGTTGTTGATGTCCAACGCAGTATGGGATTTGACAACCCTTCAGGCTGAATCCATCTTGTCGTTTGCCATTTCGACCATGTTGATCATGGGCGCGCGTATCGGGTCGCTCGATCAGCATGTTGAGAAGGACCGCACGGACGTTCTCATGGCGCTGGCTTTGGCACAGCGCAGCATTTACTTGGGTGAAATGCAGTTGCGTATGACGTCGACGGCGTTGGAGCAGATCAGGGAGGATGTCCAAGCTGGGTTTGCGATGATGATGGGACGCCTTCGTCATCTGCAGCCGGCGATTGACGATCGGGGGTATCAGCGCCATGCACTGGTTGCGCAGGACCAACTTCACCGCTTAGCTGACGGCCTATATCCCATCGCACTACGGGAACGAGGTCTTCCCAGTGCTTTGCAGGAAGGCGGCCTGCCGCTCATGCTCAAGGAGGTAGGATTGACCTATTCGTGCGATTTGCGCGGGTCAGTAAGCAGGCTTTCCAACACATTGCGCATGACCATCTACCGCATTATTTGGGAGGTCGTGGCTGACGCTTGCACGAAGAAGAATGTGAGCGATATCCGGATCCACTTACGAATTGCGGAAAGACAAGAACGAGTTGGCGTATTGATCGTTGCCCGTTTTCGAGCGTATCCCGCGCAACTTGCCTTTATCGACTGGGAAGAACTGCTTCCGCGCCTTGTGCGCGGGACCAGTGGCCTTGGCCTGCGAGCGGTAAGAGACAGGGCGGCGGTTTTCCAGGGGCGCACGCGTACCCGATCCATATCAGGCGGACATCAGATCAGCATTCTGCTGCTTGATCCCGCCTTACCCGGCGTTGCGATCAGCCCCGCCGGGTGATGAGTGGCTTGCGGACGTCGTCAGTTGAGTGACCCGCAAGCAGAAGGGTCTTGGCATTCGTCGGCAGTCGAAGCGTTCAGTATCGTCACCCCATTGCCTTGCTGTGTGGCGGTGAGCACGGTTGAACTGTCTCGATAGATCGTGGTTGGCGTTGCTGCTTTTGTCGAGGACGTATTGGCCGCACGTTGCTGCGGCGTCGACACATATTGGGAGTCTTCTCCAATCGGTAGCGTAATGAATTGTCCTCCTGCCGTCCCGACCGCACCAACGACATTCCCGTCAATGTCATTGACCTGGACATATTTGACACCGTTCATGACGAACACATAAACGTGCCAGTGCGGGCTCAAGCTGACATCCACGGCATTGGGCCATGCCTGCCCCAAACCCGTGGCAGCTGGCTCCGCAGCCACGGCCAGTCCGGACAAGCTCAGGCCCAGAAACATGCCGAGCGCGGCACGAGTAACTTTACGCATGATGTTTCCCCTTGCATGGTGAATGGTTAGGAGTGGAACGCAATCTAGCTCCCCGCCTGCGCTGGAAAAGTGATGAGCCAGAGGCAGCGAGAGCACCATTCAGCAGGCCACAAGGGGGCGTGATGAGCTTGTGAACGTGCGAGAATGTGCCTCGCCCGTCACTATGCTCGTAACCGATTACTCCGGGATTAGGGGGTTCTATGGGTACAGACGCCACGGCTCCATCGTCACTGATTTCTACCAGCATTCAACACGTATTCGTGCTGATGCTGGAAAACCGGTCGTTCGATCATCTGTTTGCGCATTCGGGCATACCTGGCATCGTCGCCGCTACATCCCAAAATACGAATGCTTACGGCGGCAATGTCTATGCATTTGGTGATGGCGCGCCAGTCCAGATGCCGACCGATCCTGGGCATGAGTTCACGGATGTGCTTGAACAGCTCTGCGGCGCTGGCATCCAGTACCAGAGAGGACAAGCCTATCCGCCCGTCGACAACTCCGGCTTTGTTTCCAACTACGCAACAGCAAAGGACGAAGGAACGCCGCCGCAACCGGCCGCCGCAGGGGAGGTCATGCGGGGTGCTTTCATCAGTACAGCGTCGCCGGCACTCTATAAGTTGGCTACCGAGTTCGTACTGTGCGATGGCTGGCATTCGTCACTGCCCGGGCCGACATGGCCGAATCGGTATTTCCTGCATGGGGCGTCATCGGCGGGTTTGGATCATTCGCCGACCTCCGCGGAAATGAGCGACTGGGAATGCGTCGATGGTTTTCCTTATCCGAAGGGATCGATCTTTGATGCGTTGGGCAAGGGTAACTATCACCTTTACCAGGACCAGCTGGGTTCGATGTTGGGGCGTGTGCCACAGATTGCATCCATCAAGGGCATCAGCTTCTTCGACATCGACGATCTGTCGCATTTCGAGAGCGACCTTGCGGCAGGCTATACCGCCCGCTATACCTTTATCGAACCCAGCTACGGCGATATCGTGCACGATACGTACGAGGGTGGCAGTTCGCAGCATCCGATGGATGGTTTAAGTGGCGGCGATCAACTGGTGGCTCGTGTCTACAACGCCATTCGCCAATCACCGCTGTGGGAAAAAAGCCTGCTTGTGATCCTCTATGACGAACATGGTGGCTTTTACGATTCCGTCAAACCTGGCAATGCGGTTCCTCCGAACGATGGTGCCGATCAGTCCTTGAACACCAACGGGTTCTTGTTTGACGTTTACGGTGTGCGGGTGCCTGCTATTGTCGTATCACCCTGGGTAGCGCAAGGTCGCGTCGACCACACCGTATACGACCACACTTCTGTGCTTGCCACGATCGAGCGACTGTTCAACCTGCCAGCGCTCACCGATCGCGACAGAAACGCCAAGGACTTGCTATCCCTGATCACAACCACCTGCCGCGCGGATTGCCCGCAAGGGATCGGATCATGAATCAGATGCCCACTCCAGATCTGCGCGACGATGAACCCCTGCGCGATGGCAGTCCCCTGATGGGTTATCTGCATGTGTTGAGGAAGGCGCACATGGCCTTGGTCGGGCGGGATGAGGCGCATCGGCGCTTCCATCTCATGTCCACGCGTGGGCATGCCAGGAAGTACATCGAGGAGTTGATGCCGCTGCTGTTGAAAGAGCGCGACAGGCACCGGTTGAAGCGGGTTGGTGCTCGCGTCAGCTAATGAGAAATGTGAAGGAAACAAGTCACTTCCCGTGCGGTTGGAAGCGACAATTCCTTACGAGGAAGTTGCTGCTTTATTGGGCGGGTACGACTTTAGTTTTTATGTGTCGATCAATAAATCAACTTGGAATCGTTCTTAACAATGTGCTGGATAACGGTTCCAGGTTCCGAGGTATTCCCACGTTTTTCGCCGCTCGAAACATGTAGGGGTGCCTAAGAATCTGGATCAGTTTGTTGTGGGACCTCTCTTTGAACGCCCCAGGCTTGATTTCAGTGACCCGCGTTGCCAAGGATGACATCGATAGTCGTCACATTATGAATCCACCGCGCAGGCCGCTTATCGCCCGGTAAGACAAGACGAAAGGGGCCATCCTTGGTCAACGGCTGACCGTCTCGCGTATCCGCCAAAATGACCTGCTCGTTGCCCAGCATCGGATCGAGTTCGCCAAGGCTGAAAACAACTTGATAGTTGTCGGACGCCGTCACGCGCACCATCGTTGCCATGTTGTGGCCACGCAACTGTTCGCCGCTGGGCACGCCGGCATGTTGCAGAACGTCTTTGAGAGATACGCCTTGCCAGTGGGCGGCCGATTCGTGATGAATGGCTGTCGTGTCGATGCTCATGCGCGGCATGCCGGCGAGTGCTTGGCGATCCAATGTCATCGCCGGCTTGCCGTCAATCAGCACGCGAAGGGTTGGTGGAGCCGAAGGTGTCGTTTGTGCGCGGACAAGGGAAGCAGGCAGAGCGAGTCCACCGAGAAGCAACGTTGCACCTAGGGTTTGCCAACGTGCGCGACTCCATCGTTGGATGGATATACGTCTACTACCGAAAAGCATTTGCGTTGCTCCCAGTGTCTGCCCAGACGTTATGCGATGAAGTGGAAGTATAGAGGGGTGTTTCAACCCTGCGCCTCAATCCAAAAGGCGAAATCGAAGGAAAGTATTTCGAAACGTTGCGCTCCCTCATTCATAAGGCAGAACGGCTTCGGCTTGAAGACCGCCTCGCTAAGGTAGAGGAGTCAGGTGGTCGAGGAAAGCGTCTTTGAATGTCTTCTCTTTCGTCTAACGACATTGGACGATTTCGAAGTCGGCACCCTATTGACAAGAGTAAGGAAACTGATTGGATGATTTCATTTGGAGCTTTTCCATGCCGAAATCATCCAACCACCGCGCTCAACGTTACTTTCCCGACGAGAATAGGACCCGCGCAATTCTCGAAGCATTTGACCTGACACTGTTGGAACCAGACGAGCAACACCGCCTGTGGGGCTACCGTTGGATACTAGACATTCGGAGTGTCAAACATCCCTGCGAAGCCGAGAACAGTATTTGGGCTCATTTCACGGTCTACACGCTCTGGTGGTACGACAACGCTTTGCAGTACGACCATCTGACGTCCCGCTATCGAGATGGCATAGAGGCTGAGCGTCAAACTATTCGACAGTGGGTGGAGCGAGGCGCTCGAGTCAGTGAATTGCCTTATAAAGCAGAGGTGTGAGGTGACCTGGCTTGGCGGAGGTTGGACCCTTGGGATGAGAGATGGCTTGCCAAGGTCAAGAAGAAGCGGAGCCATCCTTTGTTTTTGAGCCGACTTTCGCTGGAAGAACATCTTCGAGAGGCAATTCAGACCATGGACGCTGAGCGGGAAAGGGATGCACTATGTAAACAGCTCCCTGAAAGTAGCAAGTCGGCACTGCCAGGAGCGCGTTTGTGAACGATGTTTTCTTTGCCTAAAGCATCTACCTCTCGAAAGAACCGCTATGAAGCAGTCGCAAGTTGATGCGTGGGTGCATCAACATACTTGCGGGGCATCAGAGAAAGCAAGGCGATGGCAGGAAGGCTGGTGAGACTGACGAATAGGAAGAAGACGCCATAGGCTTCCAGACGATCACCACCCTCCCCAAGATGGGCGATGGCCAAACCGGACAGCCCACTCAGAAGCTTGCCAAACAAGGAATAGACGCATGTCAGCGCGGCATACTGAGAGGCGGCACGTTCTGCACTGATGAATTGCGACATGTATAAAACAAGTGCAACACCCGTAAAGCTGGACGCAATGTTTTCAAACGAGCCAGATAGGATTGCGACCAATTGACTTCCACCCGAAAATGCGAGAATCGCGAAAGTGAGGACGGCGATGAACTGAAGCATGGCCCCAACCATCATGGATTTAACCAAGCCAAATCGGATGGTAGAGGCACCCGCGACGACGATTCCAAAGAATGAAGAAATCACCCCGACACCAAGATGAATCGCTGCCAAGAAGTCCTTGCTGATACCAACGTCGTGATACAAGGGATTTATCATCGGGTAGATGATGACGTCAGGCATTCTGTAGAACGCTACAACCAAGAAGATAAGTACCCACGCCCATTTGCCTGGACTAACTTTCGAGAGTTTTAAATTCACGCGCCGTTGCGCAGTGGCAGTCTTGTCATGGAGATCGATTTCTTTCCCCGATGAGATGAAAGAGGGCTCAATAGCCCTGTAAGCGGCAAGGATGGGGAGCAGCATCAATATTGTCATGGATGCGTAGGACGCTGACCACCCAATGTGCGTTGCCAACAGAAAGACGATGCCATCGCTCAATAGAAGCGCGATACGGTAGCCAAATTGGTAATAGGTGAGCGCTTCGCTTGGATTGGAAAACGCCATCGCCGACTCGATGCGAAAAGCGTCTACAGAGATGTCCTGGCTGGCCCCAGCGAACGCGGCAATGATGCAAAAGCAGGCCATCATCGTCACATTTTTAAAGTACCCAGCAATCATCAAACCTACCAGTGAGATCATCACTAACACCTGCGCCAGGATGATCCAACCCGTTCGGCGCCTAGTGGTGTGTTGAAAGAGGAACGGCTTTCGGGTGTCTAAATACCTCGCCCACAAAATTTTCAGCGAGTACGGAAGCATGGCCCATGAAAAGAGGCCGATGACGGCCAATGGCGTTGATATCTCACTGAGCCAAAAGCCCAGCGTACTTCCGATAAGGGGGTAGGGCAGGCCACTGCCAAAGCCAAGGCCTAGCATGGCTATCCCATTGGGTGACTTCAGAACTGTCTTGATGTCAGAGACGTGGGCGTTGAATTTTGCAAACGTCATGTTGCTTGACCTCGATATCCCTATTTGAAGAACTATTCGGTGGCACGCCTCTTGGCGGCCAGGAGTGGGTCGACCACCCATTGCAAAAGGGTGCGATGGTCGGTGATGACGTCAGCCTTCAGGGTCATGCCCGGTTGAAGCGCACGCGCTTTCCCATAGGTCTCAACGTTTTCTTCGGAGAGGCGCACCTTGACGACGTACGTGGCCTCTTTAAAGACAATGGGAGAGGCAATCTGATTGGGCGTCACAGCTGCTTTGCTTACTCCTATGACTGTTCCGCGTATAGCGCCATAACGCTGAAAAGGGTAAGCGTCGACCATCACTCTGACGGTCTGCCCTACTTCAACAAAGCCCGCTCGTTCTGTGGGCACCAAGATCTCTGCGATAAGCGCGCCAGAGAGAGGAGAGATGGCAAACAAAGGAGTGTTGGGGACGGCTGATTGACCAACAGAGAGATTGATGTAAGAGATGCGACCTGCGATGGGGGCACTGAGGATGTTCGAACCTTGAGCACTTGCCTCAGCGAGCGACTGAGTTAAGGCATACCGATCGGCGCGAAGCTTGGAAGCATTGCTCTCAGTCGATTGTTCGGTCGTCTGTATTTGGACGCTGGCTTCCCGAGCCTCTTCCATCTTGGACGCAATCTGTCTATCGATATCAGCCAAGGACTGCTCTCTCCCCAGCAAGGAGTCCCTGCGTCGGTCGTTTTCATCTTGCGAGACATAGCCCTTGTCCACCCCGGATTTAATACGGTCGATCTGCACTTTGGCAATCTCGACCTGCTCTTTTTCCAGTGACTGTTGGAGCTTCAGGTTTTCGGCTTCAGACCGGAGTGCATCTGCGTGTTGTTTCAATCTCGCTACCTCAAGGACGCCACTCTTTGCGTTCTCTGAAATTTGGGCATCGAGCTCAGCAATCCTTGCCGTAATATGGGTTTTCTCCTCTGTCGCGAGGCTCCCGTTGGGGCCAGTGGTGTCCGTGTTGAGGGTTGCCAAGCTCTCGCCCTGTTTGACCACATGGCCAAGTTGGACCTGTACTGACGTGGCGATTCCACCTTTTGGGGAGTAGACCTGAGCAATACCGACATCGGGGGTCAACCACCCACTGACGGTTTCCTTTTGAGGGATGGGCATCGTACAGAGAAGGATGAAGACGACAACCGTAATCACTGCTACCAAAACCGTTAACCAGAGCAACGACGGAGGTTGATGGATGGTTGTCACGCCATAAAGCTGTCTACGCTTGCCTTCCAATGCTTCGGAGCGAAACAGCGTCATAGGACTTCCAGCGCCGGCGTGGCGAGTGTTTCGCAGGCGATGGCCGTGATTTGACCATTGCTCACGTCAAAAGTGCGGTCGGCACCTTCAATGGCGGCCTCCCTGTGTGCAATCACAATGCGTGTGATGGGGAGGCTACGAATGACCTCCATCACGGTTTGCTCATTTTTTGGGTCGAGATTTGATGTGCCTTCGTCTAGGAAGAGGATCTTTGGTTTCCGATAAAGCGCGCGGGCAATCAAAATACGTTGGCGTTGTCCGCCCGAGAGTGACGAACCCAGGTCACCCACCAAGGTCATATAGCCCATGGGCATTTGCGTAATTTCATGGTGGATCTGCGCGGCTAAGGCGGCACCTTCGATCTCCTCCTGGAGGGCATCTGCTTCAAAGAAGCAAATATTCTCCGCAATGGTGCCGTTAAACAGTTGGTCGTCTTGAAGGACAGCGCCAATCTGCATTCGGATGTTTCGAATGCCGAGCCTGCGCATTTCCACTGCGTCGTAAGACACCCTTCCTTCAATAGGGTCATCGAACCCAAGAAGAAGCTTGAGAAGCGTGGTTTTTCCTTGACCCGATAGGCCTGTGAAGCACACAAACTCTCCCGCCTTGATGTCGAGGGACACGTCTCGAAGAACCCAAGGCTCGTGCTCGGCATAGCGAAATGACAAGCTGTGGACGGAGACGTCGCCCCTAAGGCGGTGCCCGAACTCGCCTTCGTGGTCGATGCCACGCTCTGGTTCAGCCTGGACAATGTCACTCAGGCGTTCGAGGTGGATTCGAGCGGTCTTGATGGCGAAGAACTGCCCGACGAGTGCGCTGGTCGCGGCACTGAATTGCTCCGTGTATGCCCGAAACGCGAGAAGCATCCCGAGTGTTAGATTTCCATGGATTACGAAGCGGGCACCGAGAAACCACACGATGACGTTCTGCATGCCACTGAGGACCGAGGTGCCAAAGCTTCCCCACAATGCAAAGCGTGATAGTTCAACGCTGGTATTGATGGCTTTGGCTTGTTCGTTTTGCCAGGCCACAGTTCGTTCTTGTTCGCACCCAAAGAGTTTGAAGGTTCGAGCTCCTCGAATGGTTTCGAGAAACAAGGTCTGCACCTGTGCAGAGCGGTGCAAATTCTCTTGGGACTTATGACGAAAGTACGGGAAAAGTGCCAGTCTGATTCCGAAAAATAGGAAGACCGTTGCGATTTCAATAGAGGTCAGAAGCGGGGAGTAGATAAGCATCATCGCCATTGATGAAAGCACCATCATGGCATTGAGAAGAATATTGGAGGCCGCGCCTTTCAGAACGTTTTGGACTTCTGGAAGTGAAGAGAAGCGAGAAATGATGTCGCCAATATGGCGTCGCTCAAACCAAGAAACGGGCAGTCGAAGAAGATGCCTTAAAAGATTCGATTGGAGTTGAAACGACAGCTGTGTTCCAACGTAGAGGTCGATGACACCTTGTAATAGCCGAACCAGGGCCGTGATGAGAACAAGAAGTCCCATGCCGACTGCAATGACCGTCAGAAGGCTCAGATTTCCCTGCGTGATGGCATTGTCGACGATGATCTGGTTCAGGATAGGGGAGAGCGTCCCGAAGGCCTGAAGAACAACGGAAAGCAGAAAGATTTGTACGACAGGTGGAATCAGCCCATAGACTCGGCTGAGGAAGTCGCGGAATCGTACTGTCTCTGCTTTGGGCTTAGTGACGAAGGAAGCCGTTGGCGTCAACTCCAAAGCGACACCTGTGAAGCTACGGCTGACCTCTTCATAGGGCAAAACCCGCATCCCTTGGGACGGGTCATGGATGGTGATGGTTCGTCGACCCACTGCCTTCAGAACGACGTAATGGTTCATCTCCCAATGTAGGATGGCCGGGCGTTGCAAGTTGGCGAGTTCTGACAACTCTAACCTGACGGGCCTGGAAGAAAGACCCATTCGGTCGGCCAAATCCACGATGGCTTTGAGGGTCGTTCCCTTTGTGGATACGGAGAAGCGACGCCGCAATCCGCTAAGCGATACGTGATGACCAAAATAGTTGGCCACCATGGCCAAGCATGCTACAGCACACTCGGCAGCTTCAGCTTGTTGAATGATGGGAAGCTTAGATGCGCGAAACAGCCTGTAAAAGTCGCGTAGCGATCCTTCCGTTCCATCGAAGGTCTTTCTAGTCACGAGGTTGTGCCTTCTCTATCGACAATGCTGACGGGGTCCGGGTGTTGTCTTATGTACTATGGGCAAGTCGTGCCCGCCAGAAGACTTTTGGCGCACTCAAGTGGCGCATCGCGTCCACGCCGTATGTCGGCCAACGTGTTTTGTTGAATGATGTCTGGGGTGACCCCCACACGCTCAAGGTTGACGCCAGATGGGTCAAGCACGGTTGCGACGGGTATTTGCAGAATTGATCCATCGCGAAACGTGAGACTGCTTGCACTCATGACGTCCCCAGCTGTGGGTAGGCCGACAAGCTTGGCTCGGCTGTAATGCTTTAGGACAGACGCCGTTACTTCAGCAGCACTGCTTGATGCGGGACCAATCAGCACAACCAACCGAGATTCAAGTGGCTGAGCGCCTGGAGGAACGAGGAGCCGTGTTTGCTCGGTTGCGTTCTTGAGGGTGGCGATGGGTGTCCCGGATGGTAGGAACTCGGCAAGGATCTTTTGCATGGCAACCTGACCACCGCCCGAGTTGTAACGCAAGTCCAGAACGATGGCGGACGGCTGATGTTGGCGCAATTGCCGGTCGAGCCATCGCGCATTGTCATCATTGAACTGATTAAACCTCAAGATGAGAACGGGGCCGTCCATAAGTGCGGACCGCTCTTCGCTAAACGGCTTGGAGACAGACTGGAGGTCTCCCTCGTAGGTGGTGTCCAACGTTTTCTTGATGCCACTGGGCAAGAGTGCTTCCAGTGAGACATGCGCTTTATTCAACGCGAGTAGGCCTGTCTTTAATGCAACAATCGAAGATCCTGGCTCAATCCCCGCCTGGTCAGCAGGCGAGTCCTTCACCACATTGATGACAGACGATGGCTTCCCAGGAAGGGCAATGGAGGTTGTCAGTCCACAGGGAAGGTAAGCCACCGTGTAGTGAGCAACGGATGGGTCATTGAAAAGATTTTGCAGGGCGTCGATAGATGCGTCATCTAGGCGACTGACGATGATTTGCTGCTTGGCCTTGTCGGTGTACGGAAGAGGGGCGTCGGGTGAGCCAACGGGAACTTCCGTGTTCAACTTGCGAGCAGTTCCATCTGGCATCGATGCGTTGTAGGTGATACTTACCCGATGGGTCACAGATGAAGTGAGTTCGGAAGCCGCCGAGACGTCAATATCGATGGGTAGCCCAGGTCGAATGCCTTGCTTATCAAGGAACGAACCCGATTCAACGTGCAACAAAACCGCCTTTGTTGGGGGCTTGGCGTCGATCAATATCAAGCCCGCCATCTCTCGAAGCTCGGGAAGAATGATTCCGAGACGGACTTGACCTGATTGCTGACTCGGTTTTGCGAGCCAAGCGGGTACGTACTCTAGATGAGAGGTTTCCAGCAACGGAAACAGTTGGTTGTTGAGGATATCCGTCAGAGCCGTGTCATTCGGGTCTTCTTTAGGAACCTTCGCACGAAAGGTTTGGCCCACGGCTTTCCAGTTATAACCCCGAAAAGTCTGGTCGTAGTACTTCTTGCTCAGTGTTTTGAACACCAGGTCGAACTTTTCGGTTGGGATGATAGGGGTGTGTCGTCCATAGAAATAAACACCTCCAAGGAACACTCCTGAAAGCAGAAGTGTTGCTGAAAATAAAACGATGAGCCACCGCACCATTCGCGTGCGACGAGGTACCTTGACTTTAGCCATGGGATAGGGTGCTCGTCGGAACGCGAAGGATGCGAGTGCCAATGACGTTTCCATCGGGACTACGGACAACGTGTCGGGCTTCCTTGAAGTCACGAGATAGTCGACTACGCAATTGGCTCACCAAAGCGCGGGCGTGACCTAACGGTGCGACGAAGTCCAGTATCCAAAGCTGATACCCCTCGTTCCAATCACTGATATGAAGAAAGGGCGGATCGGATTTTACGAATGTCGTTGCAAATTCGGGGGTGAAGTAGGCCCAGGTTGCGTAGCCAGTCCACACGCCACTCCGACCCGTGGTGCAAACGATCTGGTTCAGTCGTACTGCGGGCCACAGCCAGAGGTAAGCAGAGGCGATGCTGTACTTTCGACGGTCAGTCTTAAAGAGTAGCTGCATCGCTTGTCCAAGCTGGGCAAAGCGGCGGTCATTTGTGGCCTTAATAAGTCGCTCTTCCTCTAGTGCTCGTTCTGCGGCGCTCATGCTCATAAGCTTATTAACCACGAGTGCTGCCTCCGCATTGCTCGATTTTTGAAGCAGCAGTTAGACCATCTGCAAAGGTAACCATCGGCGATGGGATTTCGATCATCTTTCCAAAGACGGACACGGATTGGCGACTGCTTAGCTTGCTGGGCTGGTAACGGGAGGTTATCTCTATCTCGAACGCTTCTTTGAAAGCATCATTGCTGACGGGAATTTCAGTCCCAAACAAGCGGAGGGTGTCATTGATCTGGATGCCAGAAAGTATGGCCGTATAGGCGTTTTCTGCTGTGTCGTAGGTAAATACAACAGACGACGCGACATCTGTAGCAAAGCCAAGAATGATGTGGCTAGGGTCAAGTTTTGGCCATATTCGACGGCTCATGGCAATTTCGCTGGAGATGTAGCGCGATAGAACATCCCTTGCGCCAGAACCGGCCTTGATGATTTGCGTTACCACTCGCTTGGCGTGATGCCTAGATACATGGTAATTCTGCTGATGCCTCGGGGCGGTCCAACGTCGGGCTGCTGCATAAGGAATCAATCCATCACGACTTCGTCCATTGCCCAAGATGAGACTTCGAATCGCTTGACCGTAGGTCTTCTCGGTGTGTCTAACGTTAGGCTCGTCTGTCAACGGTCCCATCTCATAGTAGAGCCAATCCTTCCTCCCCCAGGTCGGTGAAGGCTCACAGAGAAGGTAGGAACTTCGTTGTTGCAATTGATAGTAGGAAGAAACGAGGTCGGAGAGCGTGGAGGCGATGGATTCTCCAGCAGGGAGCGCACAGGCTGATATGCACATCGAGCGGAAAGCATCATCAAGCCTAACTCGAATCATTTTCGTCAATTGCGCAGGGGTGAGTCCTGGGTCCAATGCGGAATGCTTGATGAAGAAGTGAGCTAGGGAGGTGACGGCGTTTTCAAGGTCCTGCATTTCCGTCCCAAAGACCTGACCACGACTATCGTTAGCGCGCTTCCAATTGGGCAATGAACGAAAATTGCCGAAATCCAGAAAGGCGCCATCCATGGTGACGTTGTCGGTCGTCGGCCGACCTGCCCAAAGACGATGTGCTCTGGAGGCAGCGACCTGCTCGGCAAGCTTCACGAGTGTATTTGGCAGTTGAAACGTAGTGTCTCGTGTGATGGCACCAATCGCGTCTTTTACACGCAAACTGTCCTGATATTGATCAGAGCCCTTGAAGCCAGATGTGCCAAAGAACACACTGCGCTCGAAGTGTGCGAGTCGTACGAAGTTGGGGCGAACAAGAATGGCGCAGCGTTCAGGCTCGCTATCCTTATCAGAGCGTAGAGAAAAGCCCGCATCAATAATAGCGATAACGCTCGTTGCCCCATGGGGCATCTCAGCGAGCGCGATTTCACTGGCTATCGCCTCACGGATGGCCTCAAAGAGATACAAGCAACCATGGGAGTGAGCCCAGTCAACGTTCGGTGACACCAGAGGGGTACGGCCAACGCCTTTGGCGTTGAAGAGACCAGCGTGCCCACAGCGTCCACTTCCACCGTGAGACGCACCTCCGCTGGCCCCATAACGGTCGGCGCCAAGCTTCGTTGTTCCAAACGAACCTGAGGAACAAAGTTCCTCTACAGATGAAACGGCGTAGGTGGATAACAGCCACTGGCCAACGTCTTGTTCAACCGATGGATTGTTGAGATCTATCCCTGCTGAAAAAAACCATCGCTTGTTTAGCCATACAACGCGAGCGTTTGGCAAGATTCCTGCGTCGAAGTCTACGAGCACGTTTGGGCTCATTAGTCCAACATCAACGATCTTTTCTCGCCAAAAATCCTTGTAGAGAGAACTCATTATCGTCCCTAAATTGCAGGCCCTAGTGCTCCAAGCACATCAAGTGAGAAGCAGGCCACAGGCTTGCTTGAGTGAAACTCAAGCCAGTAGGCCTGATGAACATCAGGCTTCCTACATCGGCTTTGGCTTCATCAAAACATGGGGTTACATGAGCAGCTCGCCAATAATGGCGAGCTGCAAAAACTAAAGTACGGACGTACTTAGTGCGAAGGCATATTGCAGGTCAGTCTCATGAACTGAACGCCGCCCGATACATTAACGAGCCTGACATTTCCACTGGATTGGCCAGACGCCGTGACCAAGGAGGCAGTGCCGCCAGCTTGGATACAGGCTTTGACGAATGAATTCATGGTGTCAGAAGAGACCTGCGGGGGATTGTTGTTGTTACTGCTCGAGTTGTTCTCAAAGATGCTGTCATAGATGTTGCGGAAAAAATCTGACAGATGTCCATCAAACCATGCATTGGTTTCGTACGCGCTGGTCATATCAAGACCGCCAGACACACCGCTCAATTCTTCTACAGTCAAATCACGCATTTCATTTCTCCATGTGAAGATAAAAACTCACTTTGCCCATTCATCACGGTCATCTGTGAGGGCGACGTTTTGTAGTATGAAATGCTAATAGGCGTCAACAAGAAGTTGCGGGTGCAGTGTGTTGCTTACAGAATCTTGCTTAGCCTGTCATTGAGTGCCGCAATTCCTATCATTTTGGGACGGCGCATTGCGTCATCATGATGATATGCCGAAATCACTCAAACGGATTGCACGGATAAAACCCTACCAATTTGATGCATGAACATCGATGTAGGAAAACACCTGCATGTGTGCATCTGCTTCAAAAGCGCTCATGCACTCACTTGTACAACGTTGTCATGAGGGCAGTGTTTACGTTGTAGTTTCTTGAGCACAAGATTTCTGCAAAAAAACATAAAAAGTGCGGTCGTTATTGATGATTGACAGTGTGACTATCATGCTTCCTATCTTCTAGGTATGCTGCTCCAGCCTTCCTCTGATTGACCGAGGTGACCAGTATGGCAACCATCGAAATGCGCGATCTGCACCTGGTCAAAAAAGCATTGGCTATTGCGGTGCTGGCGATGGAGCGACAGGGCGGACCATTCAGCTCGCCAAGCGATCAGTTCGACATGGAGCTGTTGCTGGAGCGTCTAACGAGTGAAGCAGAGTTGGAGCACTACACAAGAGCTGCGTGGATCGCCGTTACAGGCACGCTTCCACCCGAGGTTGGTTGAGGATTTTAAATAGATTTACACGCCGGTTTAACGGGTGGCTGTTGAAGAATATAAAAAGGGGGTAAGTCAAAAACGGCTTGCGGTGGCGAGACCACCACGAATCAGCGTGCCTTAGGGCATATATGTCACTATTTGTGACAGTTACGTCTCCATGTTTTATTTCAACGGCGCTATCCGTTGTGCCGTTAGGAAGCGCTGCGTCCAAACGTTGGCCTGGCTTTGCAACAAGGGGGAGTATCATGGGTAAGAAGACTCAGAGTGCATCTGTGGCCCTTGACGCAACGTCAGGGAGTGACCAACTTACGGTCGTGATATGCGCGGTCGGTGATCAGCTACACGCCGATGGTCACGCACTAGACCCATCCAAGACGATGGATAAGGACTACGGTTATTCATCTGATTTGATGCTTGGATTTTTGGGGGGTGTCCACGGCCGTCTCGCGTGGCATCAACCGCCCTATAGCTTCAGTTTTGATACCGATTTTAGCGATAGTGCAGTCCAGCTCACGGTCGGGTCATTGATTACAAAAATCAACAACCAGACCCAATTGCGGAGCGGTAGCTAATGCGCGCGGCGGCGTGTGCTGGGATGACAATAGTTCTTCTGGTCGCATCAACGTCGAGGGCTTCAGTGCCAGCATCTGAGGTTTGCAAGGACGGTCAGGTGGATCGTCAATTGCTTTCTGAATATCTGATGGATTCTTATAAGTTCTCGTGGAGAGCGGAGTCTTATCAACGGACTCATGCATTGCCAGAGTTGAAAGTATTGTCACCAGAGCAACAAGTCATCGCACAAGGGCCTATTTGTCCGAAGTTCAACAAGCAAGATAAAGATGGATGTGGTGAAAACGACCAAGCTGCGATGGTTAGCGCGTTTATCGATATGAACAACCTTCTGAAAAATCAGATGCCTGGTTTTCACTCCGATGGACAAGCAAAGACCGCTGAAGAATTTTTTCTCAATCCCAAGGCTGTCATTGCGTGCACGGGTGGGACGGTAGTACAAGATTCTCCTTCGGCGAAGCCAGACCATGCCACAGGTGGCGATAGTTCGTGGCGGGTCCGTGGCGGAGGGGATCAGATTTATGCGCGTAAATCATCGACGGCTGAGTATTCGAGCCTCGATAAATTTCAGGCTGGACTTTCGGATGATAAGGTCCAAGGTAAGAACACTAGGAAATTTGTTGGTGCGGTTGGATACGCATTTACATTGAATGGCACCGGTCAGGGCCAAGAGGGCGGTCATGTCAGCAACATCTGGCAGTTGGTTCCCTATGTTGGAATCAACGACAATTCCACCGATATCTCCAAGAAAGGGACAACTTATACAGCGAACACTCGAGACGCTGGGGCAACCTTGTTGTATGAGTGGTGGCCTGAGGAGGCTTCATCTGGAAGTCCGAGCACAGCCTATGCGTTGACCTTACGACCAGACTATCTGTGGAACAAGGTCAATGGCAGTCATATTGCGAGCCTTAACGGGAGCTTTGTGCCGTATAGGGCGAAGTTTCTCAATGCACGTCTCAATGATGATGAAAGCCAGTTAACGATAAGCAGCGTTTTTGATCTACGTCTGGATGATGGACATTACACGAGTTTCGGGGACGCAAAGCCAGGAACGCTCAATAACTACTTGAGATTCGGGAGTCGTTTTGGTTTTGAGATATCGGCCCTTCCAAATTGGCAACATTCTCTTGACTGGCTAGTGACGGACACGCTTCTATACGGTTTTCATGGAATACCGCGTGATATCCATTACTTCAAATCGACATTCTCTTTTGGCTTAGACAGTAAGAAGGACTTCACGCTTGATTTGACGTACTCAAGTGGTCGTCGCGAGGACACTGGAGAGCCTGAGCGAGGTTGGAGCCTGGCGCTTGGCGCGAAGTATTGATCTTCGTCAAAGGTAATTTGAGGCGTTGAAAGATGAGTAAGTAATGCTTGTCGCTATTTAAAGGGCGCAATTGCCAGCGATAGTTAGGATGTTTATCAGAATGGATTGGTGCAACTTAAAGTTCAAGCTGATTGAAGTGTGACTGAAGTTCTTTGAGCACAATTAGGAGAGATGAATAGCTAAAGTGCTCTATGCATAACTCAGTGTGCAAAGTTGTCAAGGGGCCTTCGGTTAGTAGAGCTGTTGAGCGAAGGGTTAAACAAGCGGGGAAGCAACCCGTCAACGAAAAGAGACGACCTCTTCAAAGAGGCTCGAATGGCTTCATCTTCATTGCTTGCGGAAGAGTGGAATCCAAAGAAGAGCGGTCTTCCTGAGTTTCGAAGAAGAATTCAAACTCATCAACCTTGATGATGTCTGAGCTTACTAAGTCCACTTCTTCAGCCCATTCGAGCAGGCTGAAAATGTCTTTCCAGATTACTAGCCAACTACGAATGTTCGGATTGATAAGTGGGCGGTGACGCTTCCCACCCCGTAGTGGCGCTTTCAATGCAGCGTCGATGGGGTCTGACGCCCCGACCTTGGGGAGTTCGTGTGCTTTATCGAGAATCTCAGCCAGCGCAGTGAGAGGCATGTACCACGCGTCTTCTCCATCGCCCAGCTTGAAAGCTGGAAGCTTTCCATCGCGCATCTTTTCCCGAATGCCGTTCGCTACACCACGGCTGTTCTTGCGACGTCCCCCCGGTTTTGAGTAGCGCAAGGATTTGGAGTCCAATCCCGCAACGGAAGGAGATTGGACGTGAAGAAGCGTTTTACCGAGGAACAGATCATC
>NZ_BMJA01000005.1 GCF_014642835.1 Dyella nitratireducens
GTCAAAGATCAATCACTTGCAACCTTCTCTTGAAGATCGCCCCGAAGCATTTCGTCCCGGGTGAGCCGCCCATTCTACATCCCTTAACGCTTCCGTCAACACCCAAATTCGAAGTTGTTGTCGGAGTTTTTCGGGGAACCTTCGCGAAGGGCTTGTCTCGTCGAAGGGGGTGGAATCATAGCGCCGGTTTACAGTTCTGTGAAGGGGCAAGAGCGCAATCTGCGCGAAAAATTCGCGCGGCAGGCGCAGCACCCGCAAAACCGAAACCTCATGTCGCCGCGGACGTGGCGAACCCAGGTGATTGAGCCCACCTGGCCAACCCCGCTATCGCGGATTCAAGCGGCCCCAAAGCCGCCAAAGCCGCCAAAGGCAGGGATTATTTCAAAGCGTCCAACAGACACACAGGCGCCTTTCCAGATACATCCGCTTGCGATTGGCCGGCCTCATGCGCAGGCACATAGCCGACGCGATAAGGAATCAACGCCTCGGGACGCATCTTTTCCAGCGCGTCCCAATCATCTTCGAAAGGAATGAATTGCTGCATGGCCGTGCCTCGGGGGTGGGGTTCCGCACGAGGACCATTGCAGCAGGGAAAAAAGCAAGCGCGCTGGCGAAATCGGGCGATTTGCAGGCAGCGCGCGGCAAAATCAATCGATTTCGACCATCTCGAAGTCGCTCTTGGTCGCGCCGCAATCGGGGCACGTCCAGGTATCGGGCACGTCCTCCCAACGCGTGCCGGGTTCGATACCCTCTTCCGGCAGCCCTGCAGCCTCGTCGTAGATGAAGCCGCAGACTACGCACATCCATTTGCGCAAGGTGGTTTCGGTGGAAATTTGGTTCATGGAGACTCGCAAGATCAGAGTGAATAGCACATTCTCGCAACTCCTCCGGCGATGCGAAAGCGGTCGCACAGGTCTTTACGGGGTGTTTCGGACATAGCGTCACACCTTGTCCTCGCGGCTGGCAGTCGACGGACATCGCCCGGAAAATAACGCACCCCGACCGCGATCCTGATGTCGCGGACCGACCCTCATCTGAATCGAGTCGTTGCCATGACCAACCATGACCTATTCCAGCGCGCCCTGAAGCTCTTGCCCGGCGGCGTGAACTCCCCGGTACGCGCCTTCAAGTCCGTTGGCGGTGAACCCTTTTTCACCGCGCGCGCAGACGGTGCTTATTTATGGGACGTGGAAGGTAAGCGTTACATCGACTACGTCGGTTCGTGGGGACCGATGATCGTGGGTCATAACCATCCGAAGGTGCGCGAAGCAGTCGAACGCGCCGTGCGGGACGGCTTGTCATTCGGCACGCCTTGCCCAGCCGAAGTCGTGATGGCGGAGACCCTTACGCGCCTAGTGCCATCGATGGACATGGTGCGCATGGTCAACTCCGGCACCGAGGCGACGATGTCGGCCATCCGCCTGGCACGTGGGGCTACGGGGCGCAACAAGATCGTGAAGTTCGAAGGCTGCTATCACGGGCATAGCGACAGCTTCCTGGTGAAAGCCGGCTCCGGTGCGTTGACGTTCGGCGTACCCACCTCGCCCGGCGTGCCAGCGGCGAATGCCGATCTCACCCTGACCCTGCCTTACAACGACCTGCAGGCGGCGCAAGCGTTATTTGCGGAACACGGCCGCGATATCGCCGGCCTGATCATTGAGCCAGTCGCCGGCAATATGAATTGCATTCCGCCGCAGCAAGGCTATCTGGAAGGTTTGCGCGAACTCTGCACGCACCATGGCGCGCTGCTAATCTTCGACGAAGTGATGACCGGCTTCCGCGTCGCGCTTGGCGGAGCACAGGCACTCTATGGGATCGAGCCCGACCTCTCTACGTTCGGCAAGATTATCGGCGGCGGCATGCCAGTGGGCGCCTACGGCGGACGCCGAGATCTGATGGAACAGATTGCACCAGCTGGCCCGATCTACCAAGCTGGCACCCTAAGTGGAAACCCGGTTGCGATGGCCGCCGGCCTGGCCATGCTGGAGCTGGTGCAAGAACCGGGTTTCTACGACACGCTGGCTGCACGTACGCGCCTGCTGACCGACGGCTTGCAAGCGGTAGCCGATGGTGAAGGCGTTCCATTCAGTACCAACCGGGTGGGCGGCATGTTCGGACTGTTCTTCACGCACGAAAAAGTGAGCAGCTACGCACATGCCACCGCGGCCGACGCGGCGATGTTCAATCGCTTCTTCCAAGGCATGCTCGAGCATGGCGTGTTCCTCGCCCCCAGCGCCTTTGAAGCCGGCTTCCTTTCTTCCGCGCACAGCGATGAAGACATTGCCGCCACCTTGGATGCGGCGCGCATCGCCATGCGGCTGGCACGCGCAGGCTGATCATCATGCATGGACGCTCGCCGTTTGCCGATCAATTTGGCCCCGCCCTGCAAGGGGGATGGCGAGCCCGCTGGTTCCACATCATCTTTGGCCATGACGATGCGGCAGGGCGGCGCTTTGATGTACTACTGATCATCGCCATCCTGGGTAGCATCGCGGTGGCGATATTCGATACCGTCGCGCAGGCCCATGTACGTTACGGCACGATCTTCTATGCGTTGGAGTGGGCCTTCACCCTGCTTTTCACGCTCGAATACGCGATGCGCATCATGGTGGTCGCCCGCCCGTGGCGCTACATGCGCAGCTTCTTCGGCATGGTCGACCTACTGGCCGTGCTGCCGACGTGGATCAGCTTGATCGCGGCAGGCAGCCAATATCTGCTAGTGGTGCGCGCACTGCGTATCCTACGTATCTTCCGGATCCTCAAGCTCACGCGCTACGTGGGCGAGGCAGACATGCTGTGGTACACGCTGTTGCGTGCACGCCGGAAGGTACTGGTGTTCTTCAGCGCCATTCTTACCCTGGTGCTGATCTTCGGCGCGCTGATGTATCTGATCGAAGGGCCGGAAGACGGCTTCACCTCGATCCCCACCTCCATGTATTGGGCGATCGTCACCATGACCACCGTCGGTTTTGGCGACATCACGCCAAAAACGGCCCTGGGTAAATTGCTGACGTCGCTAATTATCCTGATCGGCTACAGCATCATCGCCGTGCCCACGGGCATCTTTACCGCGGAGCTGGCTGCCAGCATGCGCGCACGCCGCAAACATGTGCCGTGCCCGCACTGCGGGCAGATCGATCATGAAGGCGATGCGTCCTATTGCCGGCTATGCGGCACACCGCTGGTTGAGAATGAGGATTGAAGAACGGGGAATGGGAAAACGCACGCTACATTGCGACGCCAGGTCTCCCCACCTTGATTCACCAGCTTCCCACATTAGGCATCGATGCCCATGGCTCTCGCGGCGGCAAATGTCCGTCCTGCAGTAGCTCGATCGAAATCAGATCCGGCGAACGCACAAACGCCATATGTCCGTCTCGCGGCGGACGACTGATAGTGTAGCCCATCGACTGTAGATGCTCGCATGCCGCATAGATGTCTTGGACCTGGAACGCAAGGTGGCCGAAGTTGCGAGCCGAACCGTAATCCTCTTCGGAACTCCAGTTATGGGTCAGCTCGACTTCCGATTCAGGACTTTCTGGCGCAGCGAGGTAAACCAGCGTGAATTTGCCTTGCGGCACATCCACGCGACGCACTTCTTTCAGCCCCAGCCCTTCGCAGTAGAAACGGAGCGAAGCATCCAGATTGCGTACGCGAACCATGCTGTGCAGATATTTCATCGTGATGCTTCCTGAGTCATCGGATTGCCCAAACTATTTCGCCACGACAGCACGCAGGGCGTTGTGCAGACGTGACAGGCCCTCGGACAACTCTTCATCGCTGATGTTCAGCGGTGGCACGAAACGCAGCACGTCCGGGCCCGCCTGCAGCACCAACAGACCGTGCGACGCGGCCACATCGAGCACCTCGCCCGCTTTACCGCGATAGGCCTCGGTCAACACGGCCCCCAGCATCAGACCACGTCCACGCACTTCGGAAAACACGCCTAGCTCCGAGCCAATCGCACTCAACGCCTCCTGCAGCTTGGCGGATTGACGCCGCACATTCGCCAGCAATTCCGGCGACGACAGCTTGCGCAGCGCTGCGCGCGCGACAGCGGCAGCCATGGGATTGCCACCGAATGTGGTCCCGTGGGCACCAAACTGCATCACTTGCGCCACCTTCGATCCGGCAAGCATGGCGCCAATCGGGAAGCCGCAGCCCAAAGCCTTGGCGAGCGTCACGATATCCGGCGTCACACCATCCTGCACGTGTGCAAACAGCGTACCGGTACGCCCCATGCCGCATTGGATTTCGTCCAGCACCAGCAGCGCATCGTGTGCATCGCACAGTTCACGGACGCGCTTGATGAAACCAGGCGCTGCAGGCAGCACGCCGCCCTCGCCCTGCACCGGTTCGAGCATGACGGCAGCAACATCGCCAAGCGCAAAGGCTGCTTCGAGCGCAGCGATATCGTTGAACTCCAGATAGCGGAAACCACCCGGAAGCGGCTCATAACCTTCCTGGTATTTCGGCTGCGCGGTGGCCGTGACCGTGGCCAAGGTACGGCCATGGAATGAACCGCGGAACGTGATGATCACCCGCTGCTCCGGCGCCCGGCCCTGCGCCGCGGCCCACTTGCGCACCAGCTTGATCGCCGCTTCGTTCGCTTCAGCCCCGGAGTTGCAGAGAAACACGCGCTCGGCAAAACCCGATGCTTCCACCAACTCCTGCGCCAGGTGCAACGGCGGTTCGGTGTAGAACACGTTGCTGCTATGCCAGAGCTTGTGCGCCTGCGCCGTCAAGGCAGCCAGCAGATCGGGATCCTGATGTCCCAATGCATTCACCGCTATGCCGGCGCCGAAATCGATGTAGTCGCGCTGCTCGGTATCCCACACGCGTGCGCCCTGTCCTCGGTCGAGCACCAGCTCGCGCGGCTTATAGATGGGTAACCAGTAACGCTTGCCAAGATCGACGAGGGACGACACCGAAGACTCCTGTGTTAAATACATACATGGTCCTTGGCCTGGCCATAGCCACGCCAATCGGACGGAAACGTTGCGAAATAGGGAAAAGCCATCCTAGCAGCAAGCATCCCTGGCCAACATACGCCGGCGTTGTCCAACGCGACGCGACCTGTATCAGAACCGTTACATCTGCTGAAAATCGCTTCGCAGCACCATCCATCACGATGCAAGCGTCAGACCGACTGTAACAGCCCTGCACACGCGGGCCACTGTCCGATTCTGCGAATTCGCTCGCCAAACCTTCATTTCTCAGGGCTTTTTGTTGCTGGCACGAGACTTGCCCTTAGTCCATCAAAGGGGGACTTAGAAAGGAGAGGCTCACTCATGGACACATGCCAGCATTCACATCGCCACGTGGAAATCCGCGCGGCACTCGCCTATGCGGGATTGCTGGGCATGCTGCTTTCCTCACTGTGCTTCGCCGACGGCGCCCGCATCAAACAGTTGAGTCAGCTCTCGGCAGCCACCGCGAGCAATATAAATTGCACCGTAGCAACGTCAGCCCTCGACCAGAAATGGTCCGGCAACCGTGACAACGATCCTGGCAAGTTGGGTTGGTGCAGCGACCCGGTCAACGCCAGTAACAACAGCAGCTTGTCGGGTCATGTGCTCGCCAATGCAAGCAGCAACGTCGGCCTGAACCAGACAGCGGGTACGGGAAATATGCAGAGCGATAGCCTCGCCATGGGTGTTTCTAACCCGTAATGGCGTAAAAGAATGCGCCGTCGCAAGACGGCAATGAGGGCGGTAACCCGGCGACATGCCGCCGGGCACCATGTGGAAGCCCCCGGCTCGTCCCCTGCGAGCCGGGGGTCTTCCCTTGATCGCGTCGAACTGACGCTCGATGGATTACTGGCGTTGAATTCACACACCACCTTCGTGACGGTGCCGGGCATGAGCATGACACCGGACACACCGGCTTTCACCTCAACCTTCAAGGTGCGATATATGTTCCAGTGGTGACAAGCCACGCCCCTCTCACTGCGGAAGAGGGGCTCTTTTTGGCTGACTCAGTGCAAGTCTTCCAGCACCAGCTGATGCTTCTTGCACAACCGGTAGATCGTCACGCGCGACACCTTCAAACGCCGTGCGCACTCGCTGATGTTGAAGCGTGTTTCGCGCAAACACGCCATCACCGCATCGCGCTCAGCCGACGTGCGCATCAGGCCAAGGCTGGAGTGCCCCGGTCGCGGCGCGACCACCTCTTCCAGATCCAGATCTGCCACGCTGATCTGCGCACCCTCCGCCACCACTGCCGCCCGTTGCACGCGATTAAGCAGTTCGCGCACGTTGCCCGGCCAGGAGAAGTCACGCAGCGCCTTGCGTGCCAGCGCGCTGAAAGTGCGCGCATGGCAGTCGTGCTGCTTGCGGAAGCTGTCGAGGAATATCTGCGCCAGCTGCAACACATCGTCCGCACGCTCGCGCAACGCCGGCATACGCAGTCGCAACACATTGAGACGGTAATATAAATCTTCGCGGAAACGGCCTTGCGCCACTGCTTTTTCAAGATCCACGTGCGTGGCGGCGAGCACGCGCACATCCAGCTTGATCGATTGCGTGGAACCCACGCGCTCCAACGTGCCTTCCTGCAACAAACGCAACAGGCTGATCTGCGCATCCGGCGGCAGATCGCCGACTTCATCCAGAAATACCGTGCCGCCCGCTGCCGCCTCGAAATGACCGATGCGCCGCGCATTCGCACCCGTGAACGAACCACGCTCGTGCCCGAATAATTCCGACTGCACGAGATTGGCGGGCAGCGCACCGCAATTGATGGCCGCAAAGGGACGATCACGACGCGGCGATAATTTATGCAGTGCGCGCGCAGCCACTTCCTTGCCCGTGCCAGTTTCACCGGTGATCAGCACCGGCAGATCTACCGGCGCGTATTTGCGCAGGCTCGCCACCACCGCCATCATCGCCGCACTGTTGCCGGTAATGCCGGGTACGTCCGCATGGGCAATCACTGGTGGCGGCGCATCGCCGGCCAGCTTGCCGAGCGTTTCGATCAACCGCTGCATATCGATCGGTGCGGTAAAGAAATCGATGCTGGCGCGCAACACGCGCTCCATTTCCGGTGTCTGCACCGAGGTTTCGGTGGAAAGCAATGCCAGCCATGGAATACGCGGATGATCGGCCATCAATTTGGCCATGCTGCGCAAGCTGTCGGTATTCGACATGCGCACGTCCGCCATCGCAACGACCGTATCGCCTCGCCGGATGCCGATGCCGCCTCCCTGCGCACTCGCATCCGCAACGCGCGTATGCCAACCCGCCTGCGCCAAACGTGCTCTTTCGACGCTCGTTGGCTCCCCGAACCACACCAAACAGCGGATCGATGTATCGCTGATCATCGCAACGCCTCCCTCCAGGTGGCTGGCCCACAGCACCTGCTACGTCCCGCAGCAGGCCATCGCCCCCGCGCCCTGGCCAGCACGCGCCGAAAACTTCGACGCCGTTCACAGAATATACACCCGAATATCGCGGGTGATCACTCTTTAAGCAAACTAAATCCCCTTCCCATTACATCAATTCCGGATGGCAGGGATGCCCATCTTAAGCGCCCAATGGCGGCGACCTGATGACAGCCAAGTTCTTAAACGCGTCAGTTCAAAAACAGATCGGGCAGCAACGCCGCATCAAGCTTATAGGCGTAATGGTCGAAATCGCGTATTCCTGCTTCGCGCAGGACATCCTCGTCAATCGCAAAACGCCCAGTGCATTGACGGGCAGGCTGAGTGAGCAGCACATGGGCAGCATCCGCGACGATCTCGGGACGACGGCATTGCTCGGGCTTCACGCCGTCAATCATGGCAATAGCTGCCGTAGCAATGACTGTCCTGGGCCACAGCGCATTCACGGCAATGCCGAGCGGGACGAATTCCGCGCTCATGCCGAGCACGCACAGACTCATTCCGTATTTGGCAATGGTGTAGGCGGTATGCGGTGCGAACCATTTCGGATCGAGGTTCGGCGGCGGTGACAACATCAACACGTGCGGGTTGCTTGCCTTCTTCAAATGCGGCAAGCATGCCTGCGTCACCATGAATGTGCCGCGTGTATTGACCTGATGCATGAGATCAAAGCGCTTCATCGGCGTGCCTTCGGTACCGGCAAGCCAGATGGCGCTGGCATTGTTGATCACGATATCGATGCCGCCGAAACGTTCCACTGCTTGCGCAACGGCAGCATGCACCTCTTCCTCTTCGCGAATATCAACTTTCAGCGCCAGCGCCTTGCCGCCGGCCGCTTCTACTTCGGCCGCTGCGGTATGAATGGTGCCGGGCAGCTTAGGATTGGGCACACCGCTCTTGGCGGCGATCACGACATTGGCACCATCACGCGCGGCACGCAGTGCGATGGCAAGACCAATGCCACGCGACGCACCGGTGATGAACAAGGTTTTTCCCGCCAAGGTACTCATAGGGACGCTCAATCAGGCTTTTTGGAAGCGCGGCAAGATATCGCGCAGTGTCGTCAATCGGTGCAACGGATCGGTCATTTCCAGCAACTGTTGTTGCTCTTCTCGCGCCAAGGGCAACAGTTCCGCAAGACGAAAGCCCAACCAGCCGGCATCGTCATAAGAGGTACGCGGCGCATGTCGCCAGTGCTGCCCCATCGTTTCAATCAAACGCTCAAGGATGGTCTGCAGCAAGGCGAATTCCACAGGCACCTCTTGTGGCAGCTCGTCGGGCCATAGTTGCACGTCGCCGCGTAGCAAGCCATCGGAGCGGGCGCGCGTGCGCAACACGCGAAAACGGCTACCACCTTCAGCGGCGACACCGAGCAGACCATCGTCGCGATGGTTGAAATCCACGATGTGTGCCAACGTGCCAATAGCCGCCGGACGCGCCGGCGCCCCCACCTCGGTACCCTCCAGGATGAGGCAGACGCCGAAGGCCGTGCCATGACGGGTGCATTCGCGCACCAGATCCAGATAGCGCGGCTCGAAGATACGCAACTGCAATTGCCCGCCCGGATACAGCACGGTACCGAGCGGAAACAAAGGGACTTCCATGGAATGTACCTGGGCGGCCATGCCAAACATATTAGCCACTGGACGTGTCAGATCGCACACGGCAGAGTGCGCCGAGTCCACGCAGGAAGCTCTACCGGATGTCCGTCACACCGCTGGCCACCGTCACGCCCCCCGCCTCGACACTCGTGCAGCAAGCGCCTGCTTCGCCCGTGCTGGAGGTTCGCGGCCTGGACAAATCCTTCAAGAAGCGCCACGTGCTCAACGCGCTGGACTGGAGCGTGCCAAGCGGACGCGTGATCGGCCTGCTTGGCCGCAACGGCGCAGGCAAAACCACACTGCTGCGCTGTCTGCTCGGCCTGTCACCGATCGATGGCGGCGACATCATGCTATTTGGCGAGCCGATGCTGGAACCGGGCGGCGAACGCATGCATCGCATCGGCTTCGTGCCACAGACCTTCGATCTGTTTCCATGGATGAAGGTGCGGGCCTATCTTGATTTCACCGCCGCGTTTTACGTGCGCTGGAACCACGACTTGGTAGAACGGTTGCTGGCGAACTGGGAACTGGACGTCAAGCAGAAGATCGGTGAGCTCTCGCAGGGCCAGCGCCAGAAGCTGGCGATCGTGCGTGCGATCGCGCCCGATCCGGATCTGCTCGTGCTGGACGAGCCGGTGGCCAGCCTCGATCCGCAAGCACGCCGCGCCTTCATGGGCGAGTTGCTGACACTGATGCGCGCACCGGGCAAGACGGTGATTTTTTCCACTCACATCACCGCCGATCTCGAACGCGCCGACGCGGATATCGCGCTGCTGCGCGATGGCCGGATCCAATTCATGCGGCCGCTGGCCGAACTGCGTGAGCGGCTGAAGCGCGTAGTGTTCACGCGCACGGAAGGCTGGACGCAGGCGCCAACGGTTGCGGGCAGCTTGAAATCACACGTGCAAGGCGAGCAGGCGGTGCTGCTGGTCGAAGATCCACTCATGGATAGCCTGCATGCACTCGCCGATCGCGAAAACGCGACCATGAACGTGGAAACACCCACGCTGGAAGATCTGTTCGTGGAGCTGGCATGACCATCGCTTGGCAGCTCTGGTTGCAATTGTTCCGCCGCACGCCTTTGTTGGTAGTGCTGGCAAACCTGCTGCGCCTGGGCGCCGCGTACTTCGCGGTGCGATGGTTGCGTGGTGACCAAGAACTCGTTTTTATAGCGGCCACGCTGTTCGCCGTGGCCACCTGGATGTGGCACACCGGCCAAGGCTATAACCTGCGCGGCGTATGCGTGCCGGAAAGCTTTCTGCTACCCAATTTCCGCAGACGACTGCTGGAATACGGTGTCATTGATGCCGCGATGTGGGTGTTGCTGCCACTGGCCGTAGCTGCCATAGGTGGCGCTTCCTACCTTTTTCTGATGGCCTGCTGTTTACTGGTCATCGCCGGCGCGGGCCTGCTGATGGGTAGCAACCCACGCACCGGTGCCTATATCTGGCCCTTCTTTGTGGTGCTTGGCTGGATGCCATCATTCCTGAGCACGTTCTTCAAGGAAGCCCTGCACTCGCCGCTCACCCCATGGCTGCTGCTGGCCATCGTTGCTTTGTTGTTGAGATTCAGCATTGCGCCGCTGTTGCGAATCGAGGATCGCGAAACCGAGGCATCGCCGCTGGAAAGCACCAGCCTGGGCCGTACGCAGACGCGCACCCTGCCCGGCGAACCACGGCGTCTGGGCATGTTTGGCAAGCGCATCACCAGGCTTTACGAACAGCTGGCGGAGCGCGCACTGCAGCGCGCGCTGGTGGCATACCAGCGCCATCCAAACTTTCAGCGGCGCATGATCCTGGTACGGCGATTACTGCTGCCAAACGACAACCCGGAGGCCATCGCACTACGCATCGTGCTGGTCGGTGGCATCGTCTGCTTTTATTTCATCGCGATCATGCATCGCCGGCATTTCAATCCGGTGATCATGGGGGCGTATGCGATCGTGCTCAGCATTTCTCGCTTCCCGCAATTGAACGTCGGCATGGTACGCATGCGGCCGAACATGGCCGATCTTTATCTGACATTGGCACCGGAAACCCGTGCCGAATATCAGCAAACCATGTCGGATGCGCTGCTTATCCTGGTGCCGATCAGCCTGCTCACCGCGCTGGTGTATACCGTGTTCGGCATCGTGCTCGTGCATGCGCCGAATCCATGGCAGATGCTGTTCGTGGCGACGATCGTTTCGCTGGCCACGAGCTTGGCGGCGCTTGCGGTGCATCTGATCGGCCCGGAAGGCACCACGGGCCGCACCATCGTCAATCTTGTGGTGGTGTTCGGCACCATGGCGGTGTATTGGGGTGGCTATTGGTTGGTAAGCACGGTCGGTTATGTCATCGGCGGTGGCTTGCTGGTGCTGGTTGCACTGGGTTTTGGCTTTGGCGTGTGGTTTGCCGCGCAACGCGAATATGTATCACGTGCGCCACGCTTCGATGCGCCTATCGGGTGATGCAGGCTGGAAAGCCCAATCTACGAAGCGAGCGTTTCGACGAAGCGACGCGGTGCGTTCTCGAAGCCGCCGTTGGACATGAACACCACGTGGTCACCGGCATGCGCCTGTGCTTTCAGCGCAGCAAGGAGTTCGTCGACGGTAGATGCTGTGCTGGCGCGTCCGTGCAACGCATCGGTAACGCGCCTGGCATCCCATGGCAATTCGGGGCGATGCAAGAAAACCACCGCGTCGGCATCGGCCAATGAGGGTGCCAATGCTTCAGCGTGCGCGCCAAGACGCATGGAGTTGGAGCGCGGCTCCAGTGCGACGAGAATGCGTGCCTTACCCACTTTCGCGCGCAAGCCAGCCAGCGTGGTGGCGATGGCCGTGGGGTGATGCGCGAAGTCGTCGTAGATGCGCACGCCGCCGACGTCGCCAACCACTTCCATGCGACGCTTCACACTCTGGAACGTACCAAAAGCCGCCAGTAACACCCGCGGGTCGGCACCTGCCGCTGTAGCCGCCGCCAACGCAGCCAGCGCATTCATCACGCTGTGATCACCGAGCAGCGGCCAACTCACTTCACCGATCGACTCACCCTTGTACTGCACGGCGAAGTGCGAGCCATCCGCTTCGACCAGGCGTGCCTGCCAGTCACCTTTGCCTATGCCGAAGGTTTCCACCGGCGTCCAGCAGCCCATCGCCAGCACATCGGCGAGATAGGCATCGTGCGCGTTGACGACCAGCTTGCCGTTACCGGGTACCGTGCGCACAAGATGGTGGAACTGGCGCTGGATCGATGCGACATCCGGAAAGATGTCCGCGTGGTCGTATTCGAGGTTATTGAGGATGGCGATGCGCGGTCTGTAATGCACGAACTTCGAGCGCTTGTCGAAAAACGCGCTGTCGTATTCGTCGGCCTCGATCACGAAATGCCTGCCCTGCCCCAGCCGCGCGGAGATGCCGAAGTTGCCGGGCACGCCGCCAATCAGGAAACCGGGAGCCAATCCTGCGCTGTCGAGCAGATGGGCCAGCAGGCTGGTGGTGGTGGTCTTGCCATGCGTGCCGGCCACGGCCAGCACTTCGCGCTCGACCAGCAAACGCTCGCCCAGCCATTGCGGGCCGGACACGTAGCGCAACTGCTGGTTGAGCATGTATTCGACAGCGGGATTACCGCGCACCATCGCATTGCCGACGATGACCAGGTCCGGCGAAGGCTGCAGGTATTCGGCCTTGTAGCCTTGCATCAACTCGATGCCGAGCGCTTCGAGCTGGGTGCTCATCGGCGGGTAGACGTTGGCGTCGGAACCTTCCACTGTTTCGCCGAGTTCGCGCGCCAACGCGGCGACGCCACCCATGAAGGTGCCGCAGATACCGAGGATGTGCAGACGCATGCGGTTTACTGTGGTTTCCGAAGCTGTCGTAAGGTCCTGGCTTGCAAGACGTCATTCCGGCAAAAGCAGGAATGACGGCAAGGAGGATGCGAGCATTGTGGCAAGAACTACAGGCTAGCGCCTTTGAGCAAAAAAGCCGACTTAGCTGTTAGCCGCCGCCGTCTCATTCGCTAGCGCACGCTTCACGCGCGCCGTGACTTCATCCAGGTCGCCCACGCCGTCCACCACCTGCAGCTTCCCGCGGCGCGCGAAGAAATCGGCCACCGGCGCCGTCTGCTCGGCGTAGACCTTCAGGCGATCGCGCACCACCACCGGATCGTCGTCCTTGCGGTGTTCTGCGGCAAAGCGGATTTCGCAGCGCTTGATGATCACTTCGTTCTGCACTTCCAGCTTCACCACCGCATCCAATGGCTGGCCGATCTTGGTGAGCAGGTGATCCAGCGCATCGGCCTGCGCAAGGTTGCGCGGGTAGCCGTCGAGGATGAAACCGGGTCGGGTGTCGGGTTCCGCCAGGCGCTCTTCCAGCATACCTAGCAGAATGTCATCAGAGACCAGTTGGCCGGCGTCCATCACCGCCTTGGCCTTCATGCCGAGTGGCGTGCCTGCTTTCACCGCTGCACGCAGCATGTCGCCGGTCGAGATGTGCGGCACGCCGAGATCGGCCTTCAGCCGAGCCGCCTGGGTACCCTTGCCCGAGCCGGGCGCGCCAAGAAGGACAAGTCGCATATGTCTCCACAAGACCCCGAGTTCTGTCGCACACTGCGGCAGTTACTAAGGATTCCTTAGTTTAATGCCGGTCAAGGTAGCGTCTGCAGGGGGTGCCGTCAAACGAAGTACGCCCCAAATTCACGCCAAGTCGCTGATATATATGCGATCCGTGATTGAAGTCGAATTGTCATAGGCCTTCGGAGAGCATTTTATGAAGTCCAAGAACCTGCTTTCATATTCCAAGTGCTTCGCACTGCGCCTGCGCGGTCGTCAGGTGGTAGCACGGGGCGCAGCGCCAGACTGGTTGTCTGGTCAAGTCACGCGCTGCCGCATGGCGGCCGCGCAGGCGCAGTGCGGAGGGCTTGGAATATGAAAGGAGGTTCTCAAGCCCGTTCCGTTACCGGTCGCCTGTTGTACGCCCAGTCAGGCGGGGTGACTGCCGTGATCAATGCCACTGCCGCCGGCGTGATTCAAACGGCGCGCGCGCATCGCATTCCCGTGTACGCGGCACACAACGGCATCCTCGGCGCGTTGCGCGAAGAGCTGATCGACACCACCAAGGAAACGGCGTCCGCCATCGCCGCGCTCAAGCACACGCCGGGTGGCGCGTTCGGCTCCTGCCGCTACAAGCTGAAATCGCTCGATGCCAATCGCGCCGAGTACGAGCGGCTGATCGAGGTGTTCCGCGCGCACGACATCCGCTGGTTCCTCTACAACGGCGGCAATGATTCGGCCGACACGGCGCTGAAGATTTCGCAGCTGGGTCAATCCATGGATTACGACATCCGCTGCATCGGCGTGCCCAAGACGGTGGACAACGATCTCGCCGTGACCGACTGCTGCCCGGGCTTCGGCTCCGTGGCGAAATACACCGCCGTGTCCACCCTGGAGGCAAGCCTGGACGTGGCCTCCATGGCCGATACCTCCACCAAGGTGTTCATCCTGGAAGTGATGGGCCGCCACGCTGGCTGGATCGCTGCCGCGTCGGGCCTGGCCGGCGAAGGCGCGGATGCACCGCCGCACATCATCCTGTTCCCCGAGCGCGTGTTCGATGAAGCCGCCTTCCTCGCCAAGGTGAAAGCCACGGTGGAACGGGTGGGCTGGTGCACGGTGGTCGCCTCCGAAGGCATCAAGAATCACGAAGGCCAGTTCCTGGCTGAAGCCGGTACGCGTGACGCGTTCGGTCATACGCAGCTCGGCGGTGTCGCGCCGGTGCTGGCCGCGCTGGTGAAGGAGAAGCTCGGCTACAAGTACCACTGGGCGCTGCCCGATTACCTGCAACGCTCGGCGCGTCACCTGGCGTCCAAGACCGATGCCGATCAAGCCTATGCCGTCGGCAAGGCGGCGGTGGATTACGCGCTGGCAGGCATGAATGCAGTGATGCCGGTGATCGTGCGCACGTCCGACGCGCCGTATCGCTGGAAACTTGAGCCAGCGCCACTGACAAAGATCGCCAATCACGAAAAGAAAATGCCCGACAAATTCATCGCCCGCGATGGCTTCGGCATCACGGCCGCTGCGCGGCGCTATCTATCACCGCTGATTCACGGCGAGGCACCGCCGCCCTATCGACGTGAGGGCTTGCCCAAGTACGCGGCGCTGAAAAATCACCTCATCGTGCCGAAATTGCCCGCCTTCCATACCTGAGCCCTGCGCTTCACACGGGCCTTACACAAGAAAGACCTGCAATGGGCTGCTTTTCACATTTGAAAAGCAGCCCATTGCTGCGTCATTTCGAGTTCCGGCCGTCTTTGTTTTCCATCACGGAGGATATCGTCATGCGTATCTGCGCAAAGCGCGGGATGAGTGCGGTATTTGTCATCGCGTTTTTGATCGGTGTGACCATACCCGCCGGCGTGGCGAGAGCCAGCCTTTTCGGCCCGCCATCCACGCCGCTGATCCCTAACGTCCAGCAATACACATCCGGCATCTCAGTGTGGAAACCTGCCGCGAACACACGCATCGTGCTGGATGCAACGGCTTCCGCGCAGCTTCAGGATGCTGCCAACGTGCTGGCACAGGAAATGGTTTCCGAAGGATGGGAAAGCACGCCGCCCGCCGTCGTACAGGGCGTCACTTCCCAAGCTGCAGACATTCATCTTTTTTTGGGTCCGGTGAGTGACGTCAGCAGCCCTGAGGGTTACCAGATCACCGTGGCAAACGGCCTGCAGATCAAGGGCGTAGGCGTCGCTGGCGCTTTCTATGCAACGCGCACCCTCCTGCAAACGCTGCGCACCCGGAAACAGTATGCCGGCACCGTCGTCGATTGGCCGGCCTACGCGCATCGCGGCGTCATGGTGGATATTGCGCGCAAGTATTTCACGCCAGGCTGGATCGAGCAGCTCATTCGGGATATGGCGTGGATGAAGTTGAATGTGTTGCAGCTCCATATTTCCGACAACACGGGTTTCGGCATTCAATTGGCCGGCCATCCCGACATCACGACGTCGCCTTCGCTGAGCCGAGCCGACGTGCAAGCGATCCTCGCGGTGGCCATCCGCTATCACGTCGAAATCATCCCGGATGTTGATACGCCTTCGCATGCCACCAAACTGCTGGCCAATCACCCACCGTGGCAACTCAAGCTTGCCAACGGCGACAGGTTGAGCGATCACATCGACTATTCGATTCCCGCGGCCAGGCACTATGTGGCGTCCCTCCTCACCGAAGTGGCTCAACTCTTTCCCGGGCGACGCTTCCATATCGGAGGCGACGAATATTTTCCGGCCCCGTGGCAAACCGGTAACGATCTTGTCACCGCCACGAGCGCACCGCAGTTGGTCGCCTATGCACAATCCATCGGCGGACCCCATGCCACGCTCTTCAATGGCTTCAATGTCTATTTCAATGAACTTGGCGGTGTGTTGACGTCGCTCGGCAAGACCCCTGCCGTATGGAGTGACGACATCTACCCCGGCGACGGCGTCAGCGCTATGGCGTTGAACACCTCTACACAAATCGTCGACTGGATCCGCTGGAACGACACCAAACCCAATGCCGGTAACTATGCCAAGGCGGGGTATCCGATCATCAATGTCAATGGCGATTATCTGTACTTCATTCTCGATGGCACCAGCCATACTGGGGTAGGCACCGGCCCGACCAAAAACCCGCAGGGCATTTACGAAACGTGGGCGCCGCGCACCTTCATGGGCAGCGCCGGTAACGGTGGCGATTACGTGCTGCCTACCTATCTGCCGATGCTCGGCGCGCAATTGTCGATCTGGTGTGACAGTCCAAATGCTTTGACGGAAACCCAGGTGAGCCAGCGGTTCACGCCCTGGCGCAGCACGTTTGCACAGCAGGTGTGGGGCTCGTCCAAGATCGTTTCTTCGTACAACCGCGGCCTGTTGAGCAGTGGCTTCGTCGACATCATGTCAAGGGTGGGTCCTGCTCCGGCAGGCGTGAACTAAGAAGACGCTGATTCGTTGCGCGTCGATGACAGCGGCAGGATGCAGCGATCCATGTGATGCACACATTGTCGCACCTGCTTGACCGCTGCGACGCACAACGAATAAATCGCGAACCTCTGTCTATACTGCCCCATCAGTCCGCTTCAAATCACTTGGTTCAACCAACGATGGGGAGGCACCGATGCTGCAGCAGTATGGCTTGTGGATCGCGTTAGCTTGCGCGGTCGTGGCGATTTTGTACGGGGCGTTTTCCGTGCGATGGGTACTGGCGAAATCACCAGGCAACCCTCGCATGCAGGAAATTGCCTCGGCTATCCAGGAAGGCGCGCGCGCCTACCTCAACCGCCAGTACCGCACGATCGCGCTAGTGGGCGTGGTGCTGCTGGTCATTATCGGGTTCGCCCTGGACTGGGGGACGGGCATCGGCTTTCTGATCGGTGCAGTGCTATCCGGCGCTACCGGTTATATCGGCATGAACGTCTCGGTACGCGCCAATGTGCGTACCGCCGAAGCCGCACGCAGCGGGCTGGCTTCCGCCTTGAACGTGGCATTTCGCGGCGGTGCGATCACCGGCATGCTGGTGGTCGGCCTGGCCCTGCTTGGTGTGGCCGGTTATTTCGCAGTGCTTACGCACATGGGCTACGACAACGACCGTGCCTTGCATGCGATGATCGGCCTGGCCTTCGGCTCCTCGCTGATCTCGATCTTCGCGCGTCTAGGTGGTGGCATCTTCACCAAGGGTGCCGACGTGGGCGCGGACCTGGTCGGCAAGGTGGAAGCCGGCATCCCGGAAGACGACCCGCGCAATCCCGCGGTCATCGCCGACAACGTAGGCGACAACGTCGGTGACTGCGCCGGCATGGCCGCCGACCTTTTCGAAACCTATGCGGTGACGCTGATTGCCAGCATGCTGCTCGGCGGCGTGGTCGGCGAGCAGGCCGGTGCGAATGCGGTGCTGTATCCGCTGCTACTCGGCGGCGCTTCGATCATCGCCTCGGTGATCGGCACCTTCTTCGTACGCGCACGCGGTACGAAGATCATGAACGCGTTGTACATGGGTGTGGTGATCTCCGCAGTACTGGCGGCCATTGCATTCTGGCCGATCACCAAGACGCTGATGGCCGATGCCACACTGGGCGTCACGCGCCTGTACGGCAGCGCGCTGATCGGGTTGGTGTTGACCGGCGTCATCGTGGTGATTACCGAGTACTACACCGCCACCGAATATGCCCCCGTGCGCCACGTGGCGAAGTCTTCGACCACCGGTCACGCGACCAACATCATCGCCGGACTTGGTGTGTCGATGAAATCGACCGCGCTGCCGGTACTCGCCGTCTGTGCGGCCATCTGGGGCGCCTATGCGCTGGCAGGTTTGTACGGCATTGCCGTGGCCGCCACCGCAATGCTGTCGATGACGGGCATGGTCGTGGCACTCGACGCTTACGGTCCTATCACCGACAACGCCGGAGGCATCGCCGAAATGGCCGAACTGCCGCCAGACGTCCGCGGCGTGACCGATCCGTTGGACGCGGTGGGCAACACCACCAAGGCTGTCACCAAGGGCTACGCGATCGGTTCGGCCGGCCTGGCCGCACTGGTGCTGTTTGCCGATTACACGCACCGCTTGTCGCTGGAGCATGCGGGCACCACCTTTGCCTTCGATCTTTCCGATCACCGCGTGATCGTAGGCTTGTTGATTGGTGGCCTGATCCCGTACCTGTTCGGTGCGATGGCGATGGAAGCGGTGGGTCGTGCCGCGGGCGCGGTGGTGGAAGAAGTACGCCGCCAATTCCGCGAGATCACCGGCATCATGGAGGGCACCACCAAGCCGGACTACTCTCGTGCGGTAGACCTGCTGACCAAGTCGGCGATCAACGAAATGCTGATTCCCTCGCTGCTGCCGGTGCTGGTGCCGATCATCGTCGGCTTCGCGCTCGGCCCCGTCGCACTCGGCGGCATGCTGATCGGCACCATCGTCACCGGCTTGTTCGTGGCCATCTCGATGACCACCGGCGGCGGCGCCTGGGACAACGCCAAGAAATACATCGAAGACGGCAATTTCGGCGGTAAAGGCTCGGATGCGCACAAGGCTGCAGTCACCGGTGATACGGTCGGCGATCCTTACAAGGACACGGCCGGTCCGGCTGTGAATCCGTTGATCAAGATCATCAATATCGTGGCGCTATTGCTGATTCCATTGCTGTAAGCACAACACGCCTCGAACCCGGTGATGACACGCCGGGTTCGAGGCTGCCGCGCAAGCTACCTCTAAAAGCCGTCAGGAATCGCCAGAAACGTCGAACTGACACCTGTCGTTGCGTTCGTCGATTGCCCGGTGATTTCACCCGCATCATTGATGTCGTTCGCGTACACGAGTTGATCGGTATATCCGGGCGCAACCAATGTATTGAGATCGACGATGCTGCCGTTGCGCCACCTCACCGCGCGACATCCATTGGCACCGCATGATTCACCGACGATCACACCTTGATCATTGATACCCAGCGCTTCGCTGATGGCATCGCCCGGCAGTGTACCCAGATCGCGCATGCCGGCAGCCGCCGTCCAGATAAACGCGTGCGCATTGAAATTCCCTGCACTTCCACCACCAGGTACGTTGGCAAAACCAACCACAACACCATGCTCGTTGATCGCCATAGGCGTGTTCCACGCCAATACGCCGAGATTGCCCAGATCGATCACGTGGTGGTGTTGCCACATCACCGCATGAATAGCCGAATAGCGGCCCACCGCTTGATCGCATAGCCCCGAAATACCGACGATCTGACCCTGATCGTTGATGGCGGTCGCCGCGCCGGAGGTGTCGCCCTGGATGACCGGCAGCGCGCGAATATCATCATCAGCGGGGCCCCACACCACCGGCTTGAACTGCAGTACTTGCTTGGCCGCGGGATCGCAGGTGGGATCGTGCACTGCGTTTTCAGCCCATCCGACGATCAAACCCAGATTGTTCGCACCAGCAGCGAAACCATTGTTGCCGCCGAGCGTGGGCAAAGCCTGCATATGGCCCCACCGCCAAACGAAACCCAGGCAGGTGTGTCCTGTCACCGTGGGGAAGAATGCCGAACAACTCCAGTTCTCACCCAGGGGATCTACCTGCGCCGTTTCGGCAATGCCGACCAGCACGCCAGTATCGTTTTTCACCGGCCAGGTAATTCCACTGTTGGCGCCGCCCAAGGTGCCGAGGTCAAACGCCGAACCGCCCAGCCAAAGCGCGGCATGCATGTTCTGGTTACCTGGCAGATTGGAAAAGCCGCTGACCAATCCACCGTTATTGATGCTGATGCCGGCACTCGACGTGCCACCCAACGAACCGAGATTGCGGACCTGGTATCGGCCTGCCGCAGCTGCCGGCATTGACGTACCCATCACGCACAAAGCCACCACTAACACGCTCGTTATACGACGCATGGGATGCTCCTTCATTCACGTTGCGAGGCTGGAATCAGCCGTGAGGACGAACGAGCCAAGCCTGGCGCTCCAGGGGTATGGCCAAAAGGGCCACTTTTACGACGCCGGCTAGTCCAGTCGGCGCTATAGTTCCGGCATGCGCCGCTGGGCATTGACCATAGCGCTCGATCCCCAACACGAACTGCCGATGTTTCTGCAGCTCGCGCGGGCGATTGCTGGCGATATCCGCCGCGGACGGCTGAGAGCCGGCGAACCGCTGCCCGGTACGCGTGAACTGGCCGAACAGCTTGGCGTGAATCGCAACACCATCGTGGCGGGCTATGAAGAACTTGCCGCAGAAGGCCTGGTGCAAACGCGCATCGGCGGCGGCACTTTCGTTGCCGCCTCCCTGCCGCCGGATGTCCGTGCTGCGCCAGCTACGAAAGACATTCCAGCAAACAACCCGACCTACGCTCTCGCAGAGCCCGCTCACACTGCGCCTGCCGTCAAACTGCCGCCACCTGGCAGCTTGATGATTGCGCATAGCTTGCCGGATGCGCGGCTGTTCCCTGCCGAAGCCTTCACTCGCGCGCTGCGGCGCGCGATCGTGCAACGCGGCCGTTCGCTGATCGGATATGCAGATCCTTGCGGCCACCACCGTCTGCGTGATGAGCTGGCAAAGATGCTGCGTAGCACGCGTGCCCTGCCTGCCACGCCCGACAACCTGATGGTGACGCGCAGCCTCGAACAGGGCATCGATCTGGTGGCGCGCATGCTGCTCAAGCCCGGCGACGTGGTGGCGGTGGAAGCCTTCGGCTATCCGCCTGCGTGGAGCGTGCTACGCCTGGCGGGTGCGCAATTGATGCCATTGCCAGTGGACGATGAAGGACTGAACGTGGATGCGCTGGAAGATGCACTAAAACATCAGCGCATTCGTGCCGTTTTCGTCACGCCGCATCATCAGTTTCCTACCACTTGCGTGATGTCGCCCAAGCGCCGCGAGCGGCTCGCCGCACTAGCCTTATCGCATCAATTCGCCGTGATCGAAGACGACTACGATCATGAATTCCATTACGCCGGCAAACCTGTTCTTCCGATTGCCTCGGGACAAGATCGCGCCAACGTGATCTATATCGGCTCGCTTTCCAACCTGCTGGCACCAGGCATCAGCACCGGTTTCATCCACGCGCCGGCGGCGACGTTCGGCCATCTTGCCGGCCTGCGTGCAGCCTGCGATCCGCGCAGTGATGTCGCCATGGAATGCGCCATCGCCGAATTGTTTGAAGATGGCGAGCTATTGCGCCATATGCGCCGCATGTGTCGCACCTACGCAGCGCGCCGTGACGTGCTGGCAGAGGCCTTGCGGCGTCATCTCGGGAGCGCCCTGCAATTTCGAGTTCCGGAAGGCGGCATGGGACTGTGGGCACGCGTCGACGATGCCATCGCGATCGAACGCTGGAGCGAGCAAGGTAAACGCATCGGCGTGCAATTCTTCGGCGCCAGACGTTACGACTTCCATCAACGTGAGCAGCCGTATTTACGGCTTGGCTTCAGCTACCTCGACGAGGCCGAACTCGATGAAGCCGTACGGCGCATGGCCCGCGCTTTGGCGGAACTCGGTACCCGCTCGCCCAAGCTGTCCCGGGCGGCATCTCCCGGCGCTATCGGACATGATCCGCCGCCCGTGCAGATCTGACTTTTCCCACTGGCGTTTTGCATCGCTGGACATGCATGCTCAGCATTCCGCGCGAGGACTCTCCTCGTGCCTCACCACGGAGCGGAAGCATGAGTTTGAAGGCATCGATGCGATTGGCGCTGGCGCTCGCCGTCATAATGGGTGGCATGACCCAAGCCCAAGACACCCCGGCGCCCGGCGCCGCCGCAAACACTGACGATCCTTACCTCTGGCTGGAAGACATCCACGGCGCGCGTGCGATGGACTGGGTGAAAGCCCAGAACGCCGTCACCCAGAAGCAGTTCGCCGACAATCCCGCCTTCACCCATACGCGTGATCGCATTCTGGAAGTGCTCGATTCCGATGCGCGCATTCCGTACGTGGAACGCCGTGGCGACTATCTCTACAACTTCTGGCAGGACAAGGCGCATCCGCGCGGTCTCTGGCGCCGTACCACGCTGGAGGAATACCGCAAGACCGAGCCGAAGTGGGATGTGCTGCTGGATATCGATGCCCTCAACAAGGCCGAAGGCAAGCGCTGGGTGTTCAAGGGCAGCGATTGCCTGAAGCCCGATTACAAGCGCTGCCTGCTCAGCCTGTCGCCGGACGGCGGTGACGCGGTGGAAGTGCGCGAATTCGACATTCCCAGCAAATCGTTCGTGAAAGACGGCTTCCTGCTGCCGGTCGCCAAGACCCAGGTAGGCTGGATCGATCAGGATCACGTTTACGTGGGCACTGATTTCGGGCCAGGCTCGATGACCACCTCAAGCTATCCGCGCATTGCAAAAGCGTGGAAGCGCGGCACGCCGCTCAGCGCTGCCACGACGGTGTACGAAGGCAAGATGGAAGATCTTGCGATAAGTGCCAGCCATGACCGCACGCCAGGCTTCGAGCGTGATTTCATCAGCGTGGCGCACGACTTTTTCCACAGCGACACGTATCAGCTCAAAGACGGCAAGCTGATCCATCTGGATGTGCCGACCGATGCAGCCATGGTGGACCCGCATCGCGAATGGCTGCTGGTACAACTACGCACGGCCTGGACCGTGGGCGGCACCACCTATCCTTCGGGCGCGCTGATCGCCACGAAGTTCGACGACTTCATCGCCGGCAAGCGCCAATTCACCACGCTGTTCGTGCCGGACCAGCACACGGCCCTGTCGAACTACGCCTGGACGAAGCATCACCTGATTCTCGACGTCATGGATGACGTGAAGAGCCGGATCGACGTGCTCACACCGAAAGCTGACGGTACCTGGGCACGCGAAGATATGCCCGGTGCGCCCACCTACAGCACGGTATCGGTGGTCGACACTGATCCGGATAACAGCGACGAATACTGGCTCAGCGTGACCGGTTTCCTCACGCCTTCATCGCTGGAGCGTGGCGTGCTCGGCGAGGGGCAGGCGCAAACGATCAAGCACAGCCCAACGTTCTTCGATGCATCGAAATACGAGGTGAGCCAGCATTTCGTGAAGTCCAAGGACGGTACGGAGGTACCCTATTTCGAGATCGCGCCGAAGAATGTGAAGCTCGACGGCAACAACCGCACCCTGCTCTACGGCTACGGCGGTTTCGAGGTATCGCTGCAACCGTTCTACAGCGGCAGCATCGGCCGTGCGTGGCTGGATCGCGGCGGCGTGTACGTCATCGCCAATATCCGTGGTGGTGGCGAGTATGGTCCGCGTTGGCACCAGGCGGCATTGCAAGCCAACCGCCCGCGTGCCTATGAAGATTTTGCGGCGGTGGCGAGCGACCTGATCAAACGTGGTGTTACATCGCCAGCGCATCTTGGTGCAGAAGGTGGCAGCAACGGCGGCCTGCTGATGGGCAACATGCTTACGCTGTATCCACAGCTGTTTGGCGCGATCTCCTGCGAAGTGCCGCTGCTGGACATGAAGCGCTATGTGCATCTTTCTGCTGGCGCTTCGTGGATCGCCGAATACGGCAATCCGGATGACCCCAAGCAATGGGCATTCATCAAGACGTTCTCGCCGTATCAGAACGTCAAAGCCGATGCGGCCTATCCTTCCGTGCTGTTCTACACCACCACCAGCGACGACCGCGTAGGCCCAGTGCAGGCGCGCAAGATGGCTGCGAAGATGGAAGGCATGGGCTACAAGAACGTGTGGTTCTACGAGAACACCGAAGGCGGTCACGGCGCCGGCGCGGACAACAAGCAAGCGGCTTACATGCATGCGCTGGCTTATGAATTCTTGTGGGATCGGTTGAAGTAATCGCGATGCAGCGCCCTCTCCCCGTCGGGAGAGGGCGCTAGAATCTTCTGCATGACATCGCACCTCCCGATACGCCCCGAACTCCGCGAATGGATCCTCAGCACCACGCGTGCCGGCCACGGCGTCGACACCGTGTTGAAAATGATGCAGGAAACCGGCTACGACCCGCGGCAAAGCCGCAGCATCGTCGCCTCCGTGCTGAACATGCCGATCTCTGCACTGGATGCACACACGCAGGCACCGGCACCCAAGAACCAGGGCCGCCGCACGCGGCATCCGGAAGCACCGCAGATGGTAGCCAACGGCCACACGGTCCACGTGGGGCTGAGCATGGAATCACCCGCATTGCGCGTGCTCAACGATTTTCTTTTGGCTGAGGAATGCAGGGCACTGATCGAACAGGCCAAGCCGCGCCTGCAGCGTGCCAAGACGGTCGACAGCGCGGGCAAGCAGCAGATTGATGCGCGCCGTACCAGCGAAGGCATGTTTTTCACCATCGGCGAAACGCCGCTGGTGCAGCGCATTGAACAGCGCATCGCCACCATGCTGAGCATCCCGGTTGATCACGGCGAAGGTCTGCAGGTGTTGCATTATCTGCCTGGGCAGCAATACGACGCGCACTATGACTGGTTCAACCCCGAACAGCCCGGGTTTGCAGCCATCACCGCCAAGGGCGGCCAACGCATTGCCAGCCTGGTGATGTACTTGAACACGCCTGAGGAAGGCGGCGGAACCGCCTTTCCGGAAGTGGGACTGACCGTGACGGCGCTGCGCGGTTCGGCCGTCTATTTCGCTTACGACACCGGCGACGAGGCATCGCTGCATGCCGGCTTGCCAGTGCAGAAGGGCGAGAAGTGGATTGCCACCAAGTGGTTGCGCGAACACCCGTTCCAGAAAGCCTCGCGCTAAATCCGTAGGTTGGGGTGCAAACCCCAACATCCGAACACCACGCAGCATGGCTATGTTGGGGTTTGCACCCCAACCTACGTTGCCCTTCGCGCGCTCAACGCGATAACCAAACCGATGAACACGTGCACCACGATGCTGCTGACGATCCAGCTCAGCACCACCGGCGCCTTCGGCGCGGCTGACAGTGGCACAACAATCAGATTCATCACGACGAAAAGCACCAGGCCATACAAGCTGCCGTACAACCAAGGCCGCTCGATCAACACTCTTCTGCGCCTGCTTGCCAGGTAATACACACCTACCATCACGCCCATGATGGCGTAATGCAGTAATGCGCCCAGCACCACCGTGCTGCTGCCACCGAGAAAAGCACGCTTGCCCAGCAAGCCCGCAGCAATGTTTTGCATGATGCGCAGGGGTGGCACGTGATACAGCGCCTGCCAAAATGTGCACGCAAACAATAAGTCCGCCGTGGCCAGGGCCAGGGCCACGAGTACTGCAAACAACACGATGCGTTGCGCGCGCAGATGGCTGGGCGCACCAGAATCAAAAGGTACTGACATGGCTTTCACTCGATCAGAATAAAGGCGCCAGCCCAGAAAGACCCCGCGAAGCCGTTGCGTGGGACAACTGCTTCGCGGGGTGGGGAAGCGAGGGAGACGTCGTCGCCGCTGGGTTCGTCTGCCTGGGGAGGTGCTGACGATAAGGTTCTGTTAGCGAGCCCTGCGACGACTTCAGACTAGGCAGGTCGGCACATTCCCTCCATAGCCAATTGCCCGTATTTTCTTAGAGCCATTGGGAGGGCGTTGCGTGTTTCTAGAACTCGACGGTCGGGGGCCACTCTACGATCAGCTGACGCGTGCACTGAAAGCTTCGATTCTCGATGGCCGCATTCCCGCGGGTACGCAGCTGCCGCCCACGCGTGAACTGGCGCAAGAGTTGGAGATTTCACGCACCACCGTGCTCGCAGCCTACGAACAGCTGCGCGCGGAAGGCTTTATCGACGGCCGGGTCGGCTCAGGCAGCTTCGTCAGCCACCTGCAAGCCAGGCCGCTGCAGCACCACGTTCAAACCAACATTCCGCCACCTTCGCGTTATGCGCAACGCGCACGAGCGGTGCGTAATTGGGATATTCCGCGCCTCCACCGCGGGTTGCGGTACGACCTGCTATACGGTTATCCGCAGATCAACCCCGCGCTCAACAACGCGTGGGGACGCGAGCTGGCACGCGCGGCGGCGTACACCCGCCTCAACGCCGTCGAAGTAGCCGGACTCAGCACGCTACGCCAGCAGACCTGCGACTATCTGGCGCGCCGACGTGGCGTGCAGGCAGAGCCGGAAGACGTAGTGATTGTCAGCGGCACACAACAAGCCATCGATCTCACGGCGCGCGTGCTGATCAACGAAGGCGATCACGTCGTACTGGAGGAACCGCATTATTTCCTCGCCCATCAGGCGCTGGTGGCACATGGTGCGGAACTCGTCGCGGTGCGCACCGACCAGCATGGGTTGGTATGTGACGAGCTGCCCACCCAGCCACCACGCCTGATTTACGTCACACCCTCCCATCACTTTCCTTCCGGCGCGGTGCTTTCCATGCAACGCCGGCTCGATCTGCTCAATTACGCCGAACGACATCAGTGCTGGATTCTGGAAGACGACTACGACGGCGAATTCCGCTACGACGCGCATCCGTTGGCGGCACTGCGTTCGCTCGACGAACGGGATCGCGTGATCTATGTCGGCACCTTCTCCAAGGTGCTATTTGGCGGATTACGCCTGGCCTACATGGTGCTGCCATCTGCGCTGCGCCTGGATTTTCTCAGCGCGAAATACCTCAGTGACATGGCCTGTCCGGTCATCGAACAGGCAGCGCTGGCGCATTTCATGGAAGACGGCGGTTTCGAGCGCCACCTGCGCCTGGGGCGCAAGGAGTTGAAGGCGCGTCGCGAAGCGTTGGTCGCCGGGCTAAACGAGTACGCAGGTGATCGCGTGACAATCACCGATACGCCTGCCGGCATGCATCTGGTGGTGTGGCTGCGTGGTTACGACACGGCGCGCAGCGAGGCGCTGATTGCCTATGCGCATGAACATGGGCTGGGACTTTATCCGATCAACCCACTGTATTTGCACGAACCGCAGCGCCAGGGGCTGCTGCTGGGCTATTGCGGGTTGTCGGTGAATGAATTGCGCGAGGCCATGCAGCTTTTCGGGCAATGCCTGGATCACATGGATCGCATGTGAAAGCCGCTTATACGTCTCCTCCCGGGCTGTAAAAACGTTGATCGTCGCCCCCTCGTGCACTCCGGGAAGATGGGCCTGAGGTTTTTTCATAAGGTCGGAAGGAAAGGCGTAAGCAACGCTTGGTGCGCCGCGGCAAGCTTTGCCTTATGCTGAGCGGCTTTCCCTGCTTTGGCAAAGATGTGAGGAGTGCCCCATGGGCCTGGATATGGTTAGCGCCGGCCGCGACGTGCCGAACGAAATCAACGTCGTCATCGAGATTCCCAAGGACGCGGAACCGGTCAAATACGAGGTGGACAAGGAAAGCGGCGCGATTTTCGTGGACCGCATCCTCTCCACGCCCATGCGCTACCCCTGCAATTACGGCTACGTGCCGGGCACCCTGGGCGGCGACGGCGACCCGCTCGACGCGCTGGTGATCCTGCCGCTGCCGCTGGTCCCGGGCTCGGTGATCCGCTGCCATCCGGTCGGCATGCTGAAGATGACCGACGAGGCCGGCAGCGATGAAAAGCTGGTGGTGATTCCGTCGAAGAAAATCTTCCCTGGCTACGCGCACATCGAAGACATCAAGGGTGTCTCGGGCCACTGGCTGGAGCGCATCGGCCACTTCTTCGAGCACTACAAGGATCTCGAGAAGGGCAAATGGGTGAAGGTGGAAGGCTGGGTTGGCGCAGAAGAAGCCAAAGCCGAAATCCTCGCTGGCGTGGAGCGTTGCAAAGGCAAGGCTTAGCCACGCAGAACAAAGCACGCCGCCAAATGGCGGCGTGCTTTGTTGAGCTTTTTGATTAGTCCCCTAGCACAACACCCGCGCCAACGCGGAAGATCGGCGAATCGCCTCGGGCCACTGAGACGCCCGCATTGATGTTGACTCGGCCGTTCATGCTCCAGCGCGACACGGCCACGCCTAACGCGCTTTCGCCACGGTAGGACGCAGCCCCTGCGCTCAGTGCCACCTTGCCTGGCGCATAGGGCATGTTGTTCACCAGCGCCGCCGATGACGCAATACCACGATTGGCCTGTCGCTGGTTGTGATTGATCAGCTGCTTCAGATCGTCGATCTTCTGGCCAGTCCAGCCCTGCAGGTTTTGCAGTTGCCCGACGTTGACAGCATCGGTAGCCTGCGTACCGGCGGCGACATTGGTGATCTGACGTTCGGCACCTTCCGCGCCCACTGAAACTGTATTAGCACGCTCGGCCACTGAGCCCGCGCCCAAAGCCACCGCATTGGTACCCGACGAAACCACCGTTGCTCCCTGACCTATCGCGGTGCCGGAAACTGCATTCGCGCTACTGTTGGCACCGATAGCTGCAGCATTGCTAGCACCGGCCGCTACCGTACTGTTCGCCCCCACTGCCACGCTGTTGTCAGCGTTGACTTTGGCGTTGCCCCCGATCGCGGTGTCATGGTCACCAGCAGCATACGAATCATTGCCAGCCGCCAAGCCATAGGCACCGAGAGCTTGGGCATTGTGGCCAACGGCCGAGGCGTTATCACCCGTCGCCACCGAGTTGTAGCCCAGAGCCACCCCAGGTGTATCGCCCGCGTTAGCCTTGTCATTGGCACCACTGCCGCCGGTGCCGTCCAAATAAGGGGGCGTACGGTCTTCATTCTCCAAAACGGTAACTCGGCTATCCAGACCGCCAATCTTGAGTTGCAAATCACTTTGCAAATCCGCGAGCTGCCCGAAATTCACCGCGTCGTACGTGCTTATACCGTTAGCCACGTTATGGATCGCTACCGGTGCTGACATATCTATACCGCCAAGCGTGATCGAGGTACGACTCGCATCATCGTATTTCACCGCGGAGGAATCGATATCGCCAACTTGGCCAGCAAGATCCATCAGCTGACCGACATTTACCGCATCATTGTCCTGCGTACCGGCCGCCACGCCACGGATCTGACGATCTCCGTCGATACCATTCACCGTAACCAATGTACCGCCACTACTCGCTGCCATCGTCACCGTTGCGCTGGCATCGACCTGCTGCACCAGGCCAGCATGGCCGATGAGCAGATTGTTGATATTATCGGTATTGCTTTCCACCTGCTGATGGGTTGCATACAGCTGCGAACCGTTGACGGCGTCGTGGCTGGCACCGGATAGCTCACCATCCGCAATGTTATGCAATGCCACAGGCGAGACAGCACCGGCGCCACCAAGGGTTATCGATGTCTTGCTTGCATCGTCATATTTCACCGCCAAGGCGTCGAGATCATTAACATCTCCGGCCACATCATTCAGCTGGCTCAAGTTGACGGCATCGTTGTCCTTGGTGCCAGCAGCAACACCAGTGATCTGACGGGCGCCTGCGGTACCGGTGATATCCACTACCGTGCCACCGCTAGCAGCCGCCACCGTAATCTGAGCGTTGGTGTCAGCTTGCTGCACTAGGCCTGCATGACCGATCATCAGGTCGTTGATGCTGCCCTCGTTCACCGTTACTCGGCTATCCAACTTGGCAATATTCTGTGCATTCGCTGTGACGTCCTGATTCGTAGCATAGAGTTGCGAACCGTTGACGGCATCGCCGCTGGCTACGGATACGTTTCCTGGCGCTACGTTATGTAACGCCACCATTCCACTGGACTGACCATTGCCCAGCGTGACGCTGCTGTAATTAGTTGTACCGTCGGCATTCGTATCGTATGCAACGCGACGATTGACGCCGATATCGAGCACACCGAGCGCGTCACCGACGTTATTCTGAGTTCCACCCTGCATACTATAAGTTGGCGAAGTGATCGTCCCATCTGCATTTATGGCAGCGCCACCACCATAGCCGCCGACGATCGACTGAGCTTGACCGACATTTACAGCATCGGTCAAAGCCGTACCAGCTGCGAGATGATTGATCTGATTGCCACCAACGTCAAAAGCACCACCAATGGAAAGCTTGCCGTTGATAAAAGCACCATTGCCATTCAGCACCATGGAATTGGCGTCGAGACCAGCAACATTCATAGCGGCAACGCTGTTCACGTTGCAACCCGAATATTGACCGTTATTAATATGGCTACCACCGGTGAAATCGTCGATCACTCGGGTACAACCGCCATCGGTCATATCATTGACCATGAATTCGGCCGCCCATGCCGAATCCGTCGGTACGCCCAGCAGGGCCATGAAACTCAATATCGCCATGGACAATGAAGTCTTCTTCTTGCCTGAGTCTATGGTGGTCCTTGAAGCATCGATCAGGCTCCTGGGCAACATGCTCGAGGTCGGCTTGCCAGTCTTATTCATACGATTCCTTGATATTCATGTCTCGGCCGTGGCCAAAGCAAAAAACTCCATGCACCAGGAGAACATTGCCCTGGCGCGCCGAAACAACGAAATGAGTGATTAAGCCAGCTCAATGAACCCGCAAAGGCAGGTCACCATCCCTGGCAATGATGGTGAACCAGGATGTTATACATCGGCATTGGACTTCTAATATCAGGCTTCGCTCAAACAAGCTCGACACAGAAACTCGATAAGGTGTCGGAAAAAAATTGCAGCTGTAATGTCTTGCGCACATGACTAATGCCATTGAATTACAGACATATATCAATCAATCGATCGTTATTTGCATGTACACGAAACGACTGAATGATCGGTGATCCTATTTTTCATCGGCAGACACTCTGAATTCCCGAAACTAGAGTGTCGACGGGCAAGATTAGGACACGTTCAATCCGCTTTCCCACGGCGGCACGTCCCCAAACTGCTCCGCCAGGAAATCCACGAACGCACGCACGCGCAACGGCACCAGCCGACGCTGCGGCATCACCGCATAAATGCCGGTCTCGGCAATCGCATACTGTGGCAACACGACTTTCAATCGACCGGTACGCAGGTCGTCGCATACATGCCAGGTGGAGTGCTGCGCAATGCCCAGCCCCGCCAGTGCCGCATCCCGCAGCATTTCGCCCAGCGTCGATTCCAGCCGGCCGTTGACCCGCACCGTATGCAGTTGGCCTTGCGCATCATGCAGGCGCCAAATGTCCTGGCGGCCATGGCTGCCCACCAGCATCAGGCATTCGTGTTGACTGAGTTCTTCCGGAGTTTTCGGCATGCTGAAGCGCCGCAGATAATCCGGCGAGGCGCATAGCACGCGGCGGTTCACTGCCAGCTTGCGTGCCACCAGGCGCGAGTCGTGCAACGCGCCGATGCGGATGGCGAGATCAAAGCCGGCGCTAATGAGGTCCTGCAATTCGTCACTGAAGTGCACGCTCAGGCGCACGCGCGGATAGCGCGCCATGAAAGCTGGCAGCAAGGGCGAAACATATTGGCGCCCGAACGACGCCGATGCGGTAAGCCGCAGAGTACCGCCAACATCCGACGCGCCCTGACGCAGGCCCGAGGTGAGCGCTTCCAGATCCTCCACCAGGGTCCGCCCTTGTTCGGCCATTGCCAAACCTTCCGGGGTGGGGCTCAACCGTCGCGTCGTCCGATGCAGCAGCCGCACCCCCAGGTGCTGCTCCAGCCGCTTCAAACGCTGGCTGGCGACGGCAACGGACAGATCCAGGCTACGCGCGGCGGCGCTGATCGAGCCTTGATCCAGCACGCGCATGAACAGGATGAGGTCGCCGACGCGATCCATATTTTCAATATTTCATTGAAAGTGATTCATCATATTGGCTGTTTTTATAGAAGATGCAAGCACCTACGCTGCGGTCCATCGCTTTTCGATGGAGTCCGTCGCATGACCACCTCCCCCTCCCGTTCCACGCCACTGGCGCTTTACGCACTGGCTGCTGGCGCCTTCGGCATTGGCACCACCGAGTTCGTCATCATGGGCCTGCTGATCCAGGTCGCGGCCGATCTGCACGTGAGCATCGCCACGGCGGGCCTGCTGATTTCTGGTTATGCGTTTGGCGTATTCGTAGGCGCCCCAGTGCTGACCATCGCCACCAGCCGCCTGCCGCGCAAGGCGGTGCTGATCGGACTGATGGCGATCTTCACCCTCGGCAATATCTGCTGCGCCATCGCGCCGAATTACGCGGTGCTGCTGCTGGCGCGCGTGATCACCTCGCTGGCGCATGGCACGTTCTTCGGCGTCGGCTCGGTGGTAGCAACCAGTCTGGTGGCAGCCGACCGCCGTGCTTCAGCCATCTCGATCATGTTTACCGGACTCACCATCGCCACCTTGCTCGGTGTGCCGGCCGGCGCCTGGCTTGGTTTGCACTTCGGCTGGCGCTCCACGTTCTGGGCCGTTGCTGCGATCGGCATCGTTGCCATGCTGGTGATCGTGGCGCTGGTGCCTGCCGGCCATGGGCACGGCAAGCGCATCGCGGTGCGCGAAGAATTGCGTGCCATCGGCAATCCATCCGTGCTGCTCGGTTTGCTGATGACGGTGCTTGGTTTTGCCGGCGTGTTCACCGTGTTTACCTATATCCAACCGATCCTCACATCGGTGACTGGCTTTGGCGAAGCAGCCGTCTCGCCCATCCTGTTGATGTTTGGCGTCGGCTTGATCGCCGGCAATCTACTCGGCGGCAAACTTGCCGATCGCCATTTGACACGCGCGCTGCTGCTCACATTGATCGCACTGATCGTGGTATTGGGCGTGATGACCTTCGCGCTGCATAGCAAAGTGCTGGCGGTGCTGTTCGTGGGACTGCTCGGCATTGCCGCCTTCGCTACCGTGCCGCCGCTGCAATTATGGGTGCTGCACAAGGCCGATGACGCAAAGAGCCTTGCATCCAGCTTGAACATTGGTGCGTTCAATCTCGGCAATGCGCTCGGCGCCTGGCTGGGCGGCATCGTCGTAGCGCGTGGTCCCGGTCTAGGTGCACTCACCTGGGTGGCAGCACTCGTCACCTTCTCGGGTCTGTTGGTTGCCATGTGGGCGCAGCAACGCGAAGCGAATCTGCAACGCCTGCCGGCGGATGCCTGCGCCAGCAATGGCACCTGATCAATCGCCTTCTACTATTCACCGCAAGGAATGAGCATGGATTATCGATTGCTTGGCGCATCCGGGTTGAAAGTACCTGTCCTCGGTTTTGGCGCAGGCACGTTTGGCGGCAAGGGGCCACTGTTCAGTGCATGGGGTAACGCGGATACCGAGGAAGCACGCCGCTTGCTCGACATCTGTCTCGATGCTGGCGTGAATCTGTTTGATACGGCAGACGTCTATTCCGATGGCGCTTCGGAAACCATTCTCGGTGAAGCGCTGAAAGGCCGCCGCGACAAGGCCATCCTTTCTACCAAACTCACATTGCGTGCAGGTGATGGCCCCAATGACGTAGGTGCATCACGGCACCACTTGGTGAGTGGCGTCGAACGCGCACTCAAGCGCTTGCATACGGATTACATCGACCTGCTGCAATTGCATCACTTCGATGCAATGACACCGGTGGAAAGCGTCATGCGCACGCTCGACGACCTGGTGCGTGATGGCAAAGTGCGTTACCTCGGCGCTTCGAATTTCTCCGGCTGGCAGTTGATGAAATCGCAAGCCGTGGCCGATCGCTATGGCTACACGCGCTTTGTGGCCAACCAGACGTACTATTCGCTGATCGGCCGCGATTACGAGTGGGAACTGATGCCGCTGGGACTGGACCAAGGCGTTGGCGCGGTAGTTTGGAGCCCGCTGGGCTGGGGTCGCCTGACCGGCAAGATTCGCCGTGGTCAGCCGCTGCCCGCAGGCAGCCGCCTGCACGAGACAGCAAGTTTTGCGCCGCCAGTGGATGAGGAGCGGCTTTACCGTGTCGTGGATGCACTCGATAACATCGCCGTGGAAACCGGCAAAACAGTGCCGCAGGTTGCGTTGAACTGGCTGCTGCAACGCCCCAGCGTGTCGACCATCCTGATCGGCGCCCGCAACGAAGCACAGCTGCGCCAGAACCTCGGCGCGATCGGCTGGAATCTGACGCGCGAACACATCGCACGATTGGACGCAGCCAGCGCCGTCACCCCGCCTTATCCCTATTACCCGTATTGGAACGGACAATTTGCCGAACGCACGCCGCCGGCTGTCCAGACTGCATGACGCAAAACCTCGGAGACCCGATGATGAAAGCCGTTGCCCTCACCCGTTATCTGCCCATCGACGATCCGCAGTCGCTGGTCGACGTGGAGTTGCCCAAACCGGAGATCGGCCCGCAAGACCTGCTGGTGCGCGTGGAAGCCGTATCCGTCAATCCGGTGGATACCAAGCTGCGTGCACCCAAGCCACAGGTCGAAGCGCAACCGCGCGTGCTCGGCTTCGATGCCGCTGGAACGGTGGAAGCGGTCGGCGCCGACGTCACCGGTTTCAAGCCGGGTGATGAGGTGTATTACGCCGGCGACGTGACCCGTGCAGGCAGTAATGCGCAATACCAAGCCGTGGATGCGCGTCTGGTTGCGCATCGGCCGCGCCGTCTCGATGCCGCTGCAGCTGCAGCCTTGCCGCTCGTCACCATTACCGCGTGGGAGCTGTTGTTTCAGCGCATGCCATATCAACCCGAGCAAAGCGGCCATGGCAAATCGCTGCTGGTGATTGCGGGTGCCGGCGGCGTAGGTTCGATGGCCATCCAGCTCGCGCGTCGAGCCGGCTTCACGGTGATCGCCACCGCATCACGACCGGAAACGCAGGCATGGTGCCGAGCGATGGGTGCGCAGCACGTGATCGATCATCGCCAACCGTTGACAGCGCAGCTGAAGGCGCTGGGTTTCAGCGAGATCGACGCCGTGGTCAATCTTGCCGACACCGCACACTACTGGAACGAACTGGGTGAATTGCTAGCTCCGCAAGGTCACGTCGGCTTGATCGTGGAGCCGAAGTCGCCCGTCAACATGGGTGATCCGTACAAGGCCAAGTGCATTGGCATCCATTGGGAAATGATGTTTGCGCGGCCGCGCTTCAAAACCGCCGACATGGGTGAGCAAGGACGCATCCTGGCTCGCGTGGCGGCATTGATTGACGAAGGCGAACTGCGTGGCATTCAGCACGAAACCTTGAGCCCGATCAGCGCTGAAAACCTGCGCGAGGCGCATCGGCGATTGGAGTCGGGCAGCACGATCGGCAAGGTGGTGCTTACGGGCTGGTAATGGCCATGGACCCGCCATTCCCACGAACGCGGGAATGGCGGCCCTACGGTTAATGATGTACCCGGGGCTTGGCCGGTTCGCCTTTCTTGCCAAGTTCTTCGAGCAACGTCGACAGATCCTCGGCGTGCTCTTCCTCCTTCGCCAGAATGTCCTCCATGACGCGACGCGAGGTCGGATCATCGTTCCCAAGATATTGCGCGATGAAGTCGCGAGCGCGTTCTTATGGCAACACGTAATCGAAGATGTAGAAATGCTTGCCCTGTTCGATCTGGATTTGCATGGATCCGGTGAGACCCGTCAACGCCTCCGTGCCCGAATCCGGCACCACCGTCACCGATAGCTGCGGCACGCCACGATTCATGATCCCGTGATGCTGCAACACGAAGCTGCCCTGTTTACCGTGTAACGAACCGGTCACCCGTTCGATCGCTACATAGCCAGCCGAACCTTGCACTTGCCCCATGGCTGAAAGCATTTCGCCAAGGCTGGTTGCTTGCAGGTCACCTTGGAACTGTTTGTCGATGGTCATCCGCCCCAGGTTAGCCTGCGCGATGCCGGGAGCCGCCGGTTGCGGCGCAAGTTTCACTTCAAAGGTTCCATTGGCCTGCATAACATGCTCCGAGTCGCTTTTCTCTCAAGACATTAGTACAACTGCGCCGATGGGGATTGGAAAAACGCGACAATCATGAGTGCCGACCCGGGCAAGCCTCGTGGCGTATTGCATCAGCGGCTTGAGCACGGCGAGTTCCAGCACGCCCGTCGCATGCCATCACCCGCACTGGCGTGCCTGATCGAACACTACTGGTTCGTGTCATGGGACCTGCGCGGTCTTCCTGCGCAACAACAGGAAACCCTGCCTCATCCCAATGTGCACCTCGTGGTGGAGCCGGGATTGACGGCTATTTATGGCGTGCACACGGGTCGCTTCGTTCGTCTCCTGGAAGGACAAGGCCGTGTATTCGGTATCAAATTCAAGGCGGCCGGCTTCTTTCCTTTTTATGGCGCACCAGTCTCCGAGTTGATGGATCGTTCACTCGATCCTGGTCACCTTTTCGGGAACGACGCGGCACGCTTTGAAGCAGAAGTTTTTGCCAGCGAAGACGTGGATGCCATGTCCGCAGCCGCCGAGCGGCTATTGCTTGCTCACTGGCCGCCACCAGACCCGAATGTCGCGCGCGTGAGCATGATAGTGGCCGATATCGCAAAGGATCGAAGCCTGACCTCGGTGGAAGCGCTTGCGCAGCAAACGGGTCTTGGCAAGCGCGCACTGCAGCGGCTGTTCAACCAGTACGTTGGCGTCAGTCCCAAGTGGGTGATCAACCGATATCGCTTGCACGAAGCCATCGCGCAACTGCAAGCGGGTGCACCGGTCGCATGGGCTGAACTGGCGCAGCAGCTTGGCTATTTCGATCAGGCACACTTCATCCGCGACTTTCGCAAGCTGGTGGGGTGCTCTCCGGCAGCCTATGCGCGTACCGAGGCCGAACGAGGGCGCCCGGACTGACTGTGTCAACGGGCGCCTGTCTACCCTCCCCCCCTGTGGGAGAGGGATATAAGGCCACATCACGCCTTGTGGTAAACCTCTGCACCTTGCGAGCGAAATTCCGCTGCCTTCTCGGCCATACCTTCTTCCAGCGCAGCGGTTTCATCCACGCCATGCTCCGCCGCGTAATCGCGCACGTCCTGCGTGATCTTCATCGAGCAGAACTTTGGACCGCACATGGAGCAGAAGTGGGCCGATTTGTGCGCATCCTTCGGCAAGGTTTCGTCGTGGAATTCGCGCGCCTTGTCCGGATCGAGGCCAAGGTTGAACTGGTCATCCCAGCGGAATTCGAAGCGTGCCTTGCTGAGCGCGTTGTCGCGCACCTGCGCGCCAGGATGACCCTTGGCTAGATCGGCAGCATGCGCGGCGATCTTGTAGGCGATGATGCCGTCGCGTACGTCCTGCTTGTTCGGCAGGCCAAGGTGTTCCTTCGGCGTGACGTAGCAGAGCATGGCGGTGCCGAACCAGCCGATCATCGCGGCACCGATGGCGCTGGTGATGTGGTCGTAGCCGGGGGCGATGTCGGTAGTGAGCGGCCCCAGCGTGTAGAACGGTGCTTCGTGGCACTTCTCCAGCTGGCGCTCCATGTTTTCCTTGATCAATTGCATCGGCACGTGGCCGGGGCCTTCGATCATCACCTGCACGTCGTGCTTCCAGGCGATCTGGGTGAGTTCGCCCAGCGTATCCAGTTCACCGAATTGCGCGGCGTCGTTGGCGTCCGCCACGCAGCCCGGACGCAGACCATCGCCGAGGCTGAAGGACACGTCGTAGGCCTTCATGATCTCGCAGATGTCCTCGAAGTGGGTGTAGAGGAAATTCTCCTTGTGATGGGCCAGGCACCACTTGGCCATGATCGAGCCGCCACGCGAGACGATGCCGGTAACGCGCCTTGCCGTGAGCGGCACAAAGCGCAGCAGCACGCCGGCATGGATGGTGAAGTAGTCCACACCCTGCTCGGCCTGCTCGACCAGCGTGTCGCGAAACAACTCCCACGTGAGCTCTTCGGCGATGCCGCCGACTTTTTCCAGCGCCTGGTAGATCGGCACGGTGCCGATCGGCACCGGCGAATTACGGATGATCCATTCGCGCGTTTCGTGAATGTTCTTGCCGGTGGAAAGATCCATCACGGTGTCGCCACCCCAGCGGATGGACCACACCAATTTTTCGACCTCTTCGGCAATGCCTGAGCTGACTGCGCTATTGCCGATGTTCGCATTGATCTTGGTGAGGAAGTTGCGGCCGATAATCATCGGCTCGCTTTCCGGATGGTTGATGTTGGCGGGGATGATGGCGCGGCCGCGCGCCACCTCGTCGCGCACGAATTCCGGAGTGATCAGCTTCGGCAACGAGGCACCGAAGGATTCGCCCGGATGCTGCTTGCACAGCGCACTCGCTTTGAGTGCCTCGATGCGCTGGTTTTCACGGATGGCGATGTATTCCATCTCCGGCGTGACGATGCCGCGGCGTGCGTAGTGCATCTGCGTAACGTTGGCGCCGGCTTTGGCGCGCAACGGGGTACGCGTGTAACCAAAGCGCACGGTATCGAGCTTGGCATCCGCCGCACGCTCGCGGCCGAAGGCAGAGGTGAGTCCGGGCAACTGCTCGACGTCGCCGCGTTCCTTGATCCAAGGTGAACGCAACGCAGGCAGGCCGGCCGCCAGGTCGACGATGTAATCAGGATCGGTATAGGGGCCGGATGTGTCGTAGACGGTAATGGCTGGATTGCCTTCTCCGCCGAACAAAGTTGGCGTCTGTGCCTGTGCGATTTCGCGCATCGGCACTTTCAGGTCGGGACGGCTGCCCTGCACGTGGATCTTGTGCGAACCCGGGATCGGGCGAGTGACGGCTTCGGAGAGTTCCTGCGCGGCGCGCACGAGATCGGAGGGCAAGGCATTCATCGGCATTCGTCCTTCTGGTATCCGCACTGGAGTGCGGGGTGTGCGGACCTCCGCACGGGATCGAAGCGATGGCGCCAACGCACGGTGGTAACCGTGCGGCGAAGCTCCCTACACCGGTGCTAACCGGATCAGGTTCGAAGGGACTCTCTCAGCCGACAGGTGGTCGGCACCCCCGCTTCCTAACAACAACCCCACTATTTGACCATGAAGCGGGGTGATAAACGAGTGCAGATGCCGGTTCAGTGCTGCGACGGCGCGTAAGCGCGCAGGAACATCGTGACGCTGGCACGAGCGTTTTCTTCGATTTCCTTGGCGTAGGCCTGGGCGCAATCCACGCAGCCGAACATGTGCCGCATCATCATGTCGCCCTTGATCAGCGAGATGAACTGGATGGCCGCGCGCGGCACATCAGCAATATTGAGCTTGCCTGCATCGGTCGCCTGCTGCAGCAGGCGCTCCAGCAAGGCCTTTGAACGCATCGGGCCCTCTTCCCACATCAGCTTGCCGTAGCGGGGGTTGCCCTGACGGCAGTCGCTGAGGATGGCGCGGAACGTACCCACGGTTTCCGGATTGCAATCCAGATGCGCATGGGTCTGGGCGATGCGATGGAGGATGTCGCCAATATCGGCGCCAGGGTCGAACTGGTAGGTCTCTTCGGGCAGGAGATCCTGGATGCGCGCGCGGATGACCTCGCGGAACAGGTTGTCCTTATCGCCGAAGTGACTATAGACGGTCAGCTTGGATACGCCTGCTTCCGCGGCGATGGCATCCATGCTCGTGCCGGCGAAGGCATTGCGTATGAACAGAGCCTTGGCGGCGTCGAGGATGGCCGCGCGCTTTTCCATGTCCTTAGGGCGGCCTGGCCCATGCGGCTTGGTCAGCGGGATCGAGTTCATGGATGCACCTTCACAAATCAAAAAACCCAATTTAATATACGGGTCGGTTTACTTATTTTCCGAATGATACCGAATATTTCGGCCAATGTGCGTAACGACTCCAGAAATGGCGCTCAGCGCCCCCTACCGCAAGATCCAGCGCCTGCTTTCGCAGTGGCTGGAAGGTAGCCGGACAGCGCGCAGACAGGTATTCGCGATCCGGGCCCTGGTGCCAACCCTGGATGCCACAGACAAGCATCGTTTGTGCCGATGGTTGGCCTGGTGGTGCGTCGCGGCCGGACATCGCGGGGAATGGTTGCTTGGACGCATCGAACGGCTGGATTCCGCGCTCGGCGCAAGCACCGAAGCGGCGCTTTCTCAGCTGCCGCTCGGGGTGGGTCTAAGTGCCGTTCGCCAGCATCGGAAAAGTGCGTAAATGTCCGCGGACACAGGACATTGCATGACTTACGTCAGGTCGTTGCGATGACTTCCGGCACTTCGTGCAAGGCATGTCGCACCGCAACCTTACCATTGTCGAAACAGGGTCTAAACGCTTATCCTTTTTGACCTTTTTTCGATCCACATAGGCTTGTTTTCCATGGCGATGAACTTCGATCAGGCGCGTCAAAACATGGTTGAGAACCAGGTGCGCCCCTGGGAGGTGCTGGATGGGCGCGTGCTTGACGTGCTGCGTCACGTCCGCCGCGAAGACTTCGTGCCGCCCGCGCATCGCCAGCTCGCATTCGCCGACCTGAATCTGCCGCTTGGCCACGGCGAAGTGATGATGAAGCCGGTGATTGAAGGCCGCGTGCTGCAGGCATTGGAACTGAAACCCGAAGATGGCGTGCTGGAAATCGGCACCGGCTCGGGCTTCCTCACCGCCTGCCTGGCCAGCCTGGCCGCACACGTCACCAGCGTAGACGTCCATGCCGATTTCACTGCCTCCGCTGGCGAACGCCTGAAGGCCGCCGGCATCACCAATGCACAACTGCTTACCGGTGAAGCCGTCAACGGCTGGCAGCCGCAAGGCACGTTCGATGCCGTGGTTGTCACCGGCGCTGTTTACCGTATTCCCGACCGTTTCCTCACCTGGCTCAAGCCTGGCGGCCGGTTGCTCGTCGTTCGCGGCGAGTCGCCCGTGCAGCAGGTGCTGGTGCTGACCCACGAGGGTAACGGCCGTTATCGCGAGGAAAGCCTGTTCGAGACGGATCTCCCCTATCTCGCGCACGCCGAGCCTCCTCGCCGATTCGTTTTTTGACCCTGATTTTCCGAACCTACGAGGCGAACCATGCGCTTGAAGCTTCTGACCCTTGCCCTGTCCCTGGCCGCAGTTTCCCTGCCCAGCCACGGCGAGGATTTGCTGGATGCATACCGTCAGGCGCGTGCGAACGACCCTGTCCTGGCACAGGCCGACGCCACCCGTCTTGCCGTTCACGAAGGCGTTCCGCAAGCACGCGCGCTATTGCTGCCGCAGATCAGCGCGGGCATGAGCCTGCAGCAGCAGAGCATCTCCGGCAACAACAGCTTGAACGGCATCAACAACGGCAATAGTGGGATTACCAGCGGACACGAGCGCACGCGCTCGGTTTCGGCCAGCATTGACCAGACCATCCTCAACCTGTCCGACGTTGCAAACCTGCAAGCCGCACACTCCACCTCTGATGCGCAGGAAAAAACCTATGAGGCTGCCGCGCAGGAATTATTCGTGCGTGTCGCCAGCGCCTACTTCACGGTGCTGAACGACGAGGAGCAGGTCGCCTACGCCAAGGCCAACGAGGAAGCCTATCGCGTTACCTACGACCAGGCCGAGCAGCAGTACAAGGTGGGCATCGCTGCCATCACCAACGTGTATCAGGCCAAGTCGTATTACGAAGCTGCCAAGGCAACCACGGTTACTTACGAGAACACGCTGGCCAATGATCGCCAGGCGCTGACGGTCATCACCGGCAAGCCGGTAGGCGATCTGAAGAAGCTGCGCGAGGATCTGCCCATGACTCCGCCTGCACCGGCCGATCCGCAGGCCTGGGTGGATAGTTCGCTAAAGAACAATCCGACCCTGCTGTCGTCGCAGCTCTCCGTGGATGCTGCCGACCACAGTGTCAACGCTGCCCGCGCCGGCCATTTGCCGACGATCACCGCCAGCTTGTCCCGCGCCAAGAGCACCTCATGGCTTGAGAACGGCAGCTACAACGTCGCTGGCAACGGTCGCTACGGCAACACCATCGGCATCACGCTGTCGGTGCCGATCTTCGAGGGCGGCGCCACGCAATCGAAAGTACGCCAATCCATCGATCAGCGCGACGAAGCACAGGATTCGCTGGAACTGACCCGCCGCCAGACCATCCAGAACACGCTGAACTACTACAACTCGGTGCTGGCCGGCATCAGCGAAGTGGAGTCGGGCAAAGCCGCAGTGGACTCTGCGCAAAAGGCCGTGGACGCCACCAAGGCGGGCTTCCAGGTAGGTACGCAGATCATGCTGGACGTGCTGAACTCGATCCAGCAGCTCACCCAGGCACAAAGCACCTACTCGACCGCACGCCACCAGTTGGTGCTCAACCGTCTGTTGTTGAAGCAGTCGGCTGGCACCATCGATTACGACGATCTCCAGTACGTCAATTCACTACTGCAGTAATTCCATGGACGCGATGGAAAAAGGCCGGGTACTACATCCCGGCCTTTTTCGTGCTTGAGAGGAAGGCGGAAGAGACAGCTACTCCTGCAGCATCCGATCGATCAGATGCATCACACGCCTCACGGCGCCGCGCTCGCTGTCGAACACCACACGTGCCTGGCGCCCCATCTGTTTGCAGCGCGCTTCATCCTGCAGCAGCTCCAGCACCTCGCCACCCAGCGACTCGTTTTGCGGCACACGCTTCGCACCACCACCGCGGATCAGCGTCAGGGTAATTTCTTCGAAATTGAAAGTATGCGGCCCGACCAGCACCGGCCGAGCCAATGAAGCGGGTTCGAGCACATTGTGTCCGCCGATCGGCACCAGGCTGCCACCGACGAAAGCGACATCGGATGCTGCAAAGAACGGCATCAACTCGCCCATCGTGTCGATCAGGAACACCTGGTGCGACTCCCCTGGCACGCGGTCAGCGCTGCGCATCGCCATGGTGAAGCCCAGGCTGCGCACCGAATGCTCCACCAGCCGGAAGCGTTCGGGGTGGCGCGGTGCGATCAGCAGCAAGGCATCGGGCAGACGCTTGAGCACTTCCAGGTGCGCCTCCAGCACCGCCAGTTCCTCACCTTCGTGGGTACTGGCGGCAATCCATACCGGGCGCAGATGACCCCATTGCTGGCGGAACGCTTCACCGGCTTCCAGCGCACCATCCGGTACCGGCATGTCGAATTTGAGGTTGCCGCTGACGGTGACCAGTGCCGGGTCGGCGCCCAGCAGACGGTAGCGCGCTGCATCGGTGCGCGATTGCGCCGCGATCTGCCGCACGCATCGCAAGGCCGAACGCAGCAGCGCACGCATCGGCGCGTAGCCGCGCAGCGAACGGCCGGACAGGCGGGCATTGACGATCATCAGCGGAATCCCGCGCCGGTAGCAGCCGAAATACAGATTCGGCCAGATCTCCGTTTCCACGATCAGCGCCAGCCGTGGCCGCACCTGCTTGAGGAAACGATGCACGGAGAACGGCAAGTCATACGGCAGGTACACATGAAACACGCTGTCGCCGAACAACTGCTGCACACGCGCCGATCCGGTCGGTGTGACGGTGGTGACCACCAGCGGCGCGTTGGGATAGTCCTGGCGCAATGCCTTGATCAGCGGCTCCGCCGCGTTCACCTCGCCCACCGACACGGCGTGCACCCAGATGCTGCCGCGTAGATCCGGCGCCTTGAAAATGCCGAAGCGCTCCGGCCAGCGCTGGTGGTAATTGCCATAGCGCATCCCGCGCGTCAGCAACCGCATCACGATCAGCGGGGTGGCCAGGTACATCAGGAGCGTATAGAGGTAGCGCAACGTCGCGTTGGTTCCGGTCCGGGACGCGAAAGTATACGGGTCCGCACGCTCGGCTCTCCCATCGGAGGAGAGGGAATGCAGACCTGCCGCTACAATGGTCCGAATGCCCGGAACACCTTATCCCTCTTTTACCCGCTCCCTGCTCGCACCACGTCTTTGGCCGGCGTGGATCGGTGTGGGCATCATGAAGCTGATCGCGATGCTGCCGTTCCCGGTATTGATGGGGATAGGCCGCGCACTGGGCTGGATGATCGAGCGCGTTCCCTCGCCACGCCGCCAAGTAGCCGCCACCAACGTCGCGCTGTGTTTTCCGGAACTGGACGCCAAGGCGCAAGCGGCACTGGTAGACGCGCATCTGCGGGACATCGGCATGATGCTGATCGAGTTCGCACTGGGCTGGATGGGCTCGGACCGCGCCATCGGCAAGATCCCGGTGACCATCGAAGGACTGGAACATCTGGAAGCCGCCCATGCAGAGGGGCGTGGCGTACTGCTGGTCGGCGGGCATTTTTCGCATCTGGAACTCTGCGCGCGGCTGGTGTCGCAGCGCATCCGCATCGCCGGCATGTATCGGCGCATGGACAATCCCGTCTTCGAATGGACGGTGCTGCGCGCCCGCCTGGGTTACGCACGCGCCATGTTCGACAAGGACGACATCCGGGGCACCGTGAAATACCTGCGCGCTGGCGGCACGCTCTGGTACGCACCCGATCAGGACATGCGCAGCAAGGACAACGCCTTCGTACCGTTCTTCGGCGTGATCGCCGCCACCATCACCGGCACGCATCATCTCGCGCGCCTGTCCCGTTCGGTGGTGGTCCCGTTCTTCCACCGCCGCCTGCCGGGTAGCCAAGGTTACGTCCTGCGCCTGGGTGCACCGCTGGAAAACCTGCCGAGCACCGATGCCGAAGCCGATACCGCCCGCGTCAACCACTGCATCGAGGACATGGTGCGCGAGGCGCCAGAGCAGTATCTGTGGGTACATAAGCGCTTCAAGACGCGGCCAGAAGGCGCCCCCCCTATTTATTGAGCGTCGACAGGCTGACGTCAGCCTCCCTCGGTACATAGGCGTATTGGCTTTCGCTACACGCCCGTCGTCATGCCCCTCAACCGCCCACTTCGCCGGTCGAAACACCGCCCGGCACCGCCGTTTGCCGTAAAATTTTGCGCACGGCAGACAAGGAACACTGCATGACTGCGCAGCAAGGACAGCAGGCCCAAGCCTGCCCGATCTTCATGTACCACAACATTGCGCAGGCTCCCCGGGGCCTCAAGCGCTGGCGCAGCCTATACGTGAGCCCCGGCGCATTTGCACGCCAAATGTGGCTGCTCAAGCGTCTGGGCTACACAGGCCTGTCCATGGCCGATGCGATGCCCTACCTGCGCGGGGAACGGCAAGGCCGCATCGCGGTGATCACGCTGGACGATGGCTACGTCGACAATCTCCAATTCGCGCTGCCGGTGCTCAAGCGCTACGGCTTCACCGCCACCTGCTACGCAGTGAGCGGCAGCATCGGCCGCTACAACAACTGGGATGCGGAAAAGCTTGGCATCCAGAAACCCTTGATGACGCCTGGCCAATTGCGCGCCTGGCACGAGGGCGGCATGGAGATCGGCGCGCACACGCGTTCCCATCCACACTTGCGCCAATGCAGCGACGCGCAACTCCACGACGAGATCGCCGGCAGCAAGGCCGACCTCGAAGACGTGCTGGGCGCACCGGTCACGCAGTTCTGCTATCCCTACGGCGATATGGATGATCGTGTCGCCGAGATCACGCGCGCATCAGGGTACGCCGCCGCCACCACCACCCAGCGTGGCCGCGCCATCATCGGTACGGATCTGTGGCGCCTGCCGCGTGTGCAGGTCGCTCGCCATCATGTGCTGCCGCAGTTCGCGATGCGTGCCTTCACCAACTACGAGAACAAACGCTACGAGAGCAGGCGCGCATGAAATTTCTTTTCGTCGGCACCAATCCCGAAAACACCGGTGCCGCCACGCATTTCGTGGCACTGGCCCAGGGCATGGTGGAAGCGGGCCACCAGGTCAGCGCCGTGGTCTATCCCAATGGGCTGATCGCCAACGCGCTCGCCAAGGCAGGCGCCAAGCTTTACCCGGCGAAGTTCCGTAACGTGTTCGACCTGCGCGGCTATCGCGCCACCTTCAAGGCGGCGCGCGATCTGCAACCGGATTGGCTAGTGGGCAACTTCGGCAAGGAATACTGGCCGTTGATCCTGGTAAGCCGCTTGCTGGGTATCCCGCTAGCCTTGTTCCGGCACCGCACGCCGCCGATGGGGCGTGTCTCGGGTTATCTGGTGCCACGCCTGGCACAACGCTTTTTTGCCGTCTCCGCGCATGCACGGCAGGCTTACCTTGAGCGCGGTGTGCCATCGCCATTGGTGCGCGTGCTGTACAACCCGGTGAACATGGAGGCGTGCAAGCCTGATCCGCAACGCCGCAGCGAAATCCTGCATCAGCTCGGCATTCCGCAAGACGCCATCGTGCTCGGCTACTTTGGCCGCATCCATCACAGCAAGGGCATCTTTACGCTGCTTGAGGCGCTCGATGGCGCGATGGCGCAAGAATCACGCTTGCACTGCCTATGGCTAGGCCATGGCCCGGACGTGCAGCAATTGGGCGAACGCATCGAGGCGGGCTCCTTCGCGCATCGCCATCACATGCTCGGCTGGATCGACGACGTGCATCCGTACTACAGCGCGATTTCGATGCTGGCGTTTCCTTCCATCGCCACGGAAACCTTCGGTCGCGTGTCGGTGGAAGCGCAAGCAGCGGGCGCGCCGGTGCTCGGCAGCAACATCGGCGGTGTGCCTGAAACGCTTTCGCCCAACGTGACGGGACTATTGCTGCCGCCGGGCAATGCTGCCGCGTGGCGCAATGCCATCCTCAAGATGTGCGAAGTGGACGTGCGCGAGCCGATGAGTGTGGCGGCACGTGATTTTGTGGATCGGCATTTCAGTACGCGGGTGATTGCGGACGAGTTTGTGCGCATCCTTGGCGACAATTAAGACGCGACACATGCTCGATAGCCGCCGTTCCCGGCAAGCGGAAATGACGGCCGTGGATCACTTATTCTGCGCGCGCCGTGCCTCATGCAACTTGGCGTACTTCAAAAATACATAGCAGGCGCCCAACACGCTTGCAATAAACCCTGCCCAGCCGCTCAAGAAATACCGCTTCAACACAAACTGCCGCAAAAAAAACAGCGGTGGATAAACCACCATGCGCATGCCGGTAAAACGCTGCCCACGACGCAGCTTATGCGCCACCATGCCACTGCTGTAGCGATTGATCTTCTCCACGCGCGTGGCGATATCGCCATCGCCATTGTTGACGAAGTCCGCACCCCAAAGCGTTTTCACGGGTCCACGCACTTCCACGGCAGCATGCACCTCCACATCGTTCATGCCGCCACGCCTGCGATTGAACAAGCGCAGATGCCCATTGCGGTGGCTCCAGCGATGCTGCACGGTCCAGAACATGCGCTCGCGGCGGGGAATGCGAAAGCCGGCATGCCGCGGATCTTCCAGCGCGCGCTCGATGATGGTACGCGTGCCCGGCGAAAGAACTTCATCTGCATCCAGATTGAGAATCCAATCGTTGCACGCCAGATCGTAAGCACGCTGCTTCTGCGGACCGTAATCGTCGAACGGATGCACGTCCACCCGCGCACCATGCATGCGCGCAATCGCCACCGTACTGTCGGTAGAGCCAGAATCCAGCACGACGATTTCATCCGCCCAATCCACTTCGCGCAGGCAGGCGTCGAGCGTATCGGCGTTGTTGTAGGTGATCAACACCACCGAAAGCGGTTCACGTGCCATGCTGTATTTCCTCCCTGTCGGCATAAAGCGCCGCACACCACAGGCCCAGCAGCCAGGCGAACAGCAGTCCCCACCAGGCCGAATAGAAGGCCAAATGCGTATTGATCGGAAAAAGCATCACGGCCAGTGATACCGTCACCGGAAACGCAGCCGCCTTGCCTGCCTTACCGGCATGCCTGATGGCCCGCCAAGCGATCACCATTCCAGTCAGCCACAACAGCAAACCCACGCCGCCGGTTTCGGTAAGGATTTCCAGCACGACCTGATGGGGGTGGCATGCGCCGGCACCCTCGCCACAGCTTTCTGCCGTCAGGAAGTGATCATTCGCCGGCGCAAATTGCGGATACGCGTAGCGGAAGTCCCGCACGCCGACGCCGGTGACAGGATGCGCCGCGATCATTGCCATGCTATGGCGCCAGATGTCCAGCCGTCCTGTCATCGCCTCGTTGAGATCCTGCTCATTGCCACCCAGAACCTGCAGTGTGCGTTGCATGCGTGTATCGAAACGCGTCGAGGTTTTCCAGGCAATACCGCCAGCTACCAGCGAGATCGCCGCGACCAGGGCGCAAGCCGTGATGAACCGCAACGGCGAGCCGGCTTCCCGCCACAGGAATACCAAAGTCACCAGTCCAAAGCAGATCCACGCCGCACGCGAACCACTCAGCATCACCGGCCCTAACAACAGCAGGAACGCGATGCCCAGACCACGACGTCCCCATCGTTCCCGCGCAACCCAAATCGCCATGGGCGAAAGCACGGCCAAGGTCGGCCCGAGCTTGGGATCGTCCGCGCCGAAAATACCCGAAATACGCTCAGGTTCGGCATGACCACGCAGGCTCCAGCCGGTCAACATTTGCATCCACGCGTCCAGCACCCAGAAAGCGATGACCACCGCCACGGCGCCATAGAAATCGCGCAGGCGCGACGTGCTGCTCAATGCGTAGCAGGCATACAGACCCAAGGGGATGTAACGCAGAAACGCCAAGGCGGTCAGCGCGCTCTTGCCCGGCATGATGGCCGCCGGTACCGACAACAGCGCGGCAGCGATGTAGCAACCCAGCAGTACGCACACCAGCCGGGAACCTGGATGCTCACGCAGCATCCTCGGCAGGCGCCGCCATGCCAATGCCATACACACGATGCATACTATGGCACCGGCCTCGGCAGCACGTCCGAACGGTAGCAGCGCCACCAGGGCCCAGTAAGGCAGCCATGGCTGACGCAGCAAGCTCTTGAAGTTGATGGGGGAATGAATGCGCATGCGTGAGCCTGGAGTTTGCCTCAGGCGGATAGGTCATGGGTGCGACGCGGATATCCGTTGCCGAATCAACGATGCAATACAAGCGTTGATTCGACGCCACTGAGGCTACCGCGTTTAGCCCTTGCTTGCCCGCAATTTGGCCGACCTCGACCATGCTTTGAGCGCGAGGCCATCAATAGAATGAGTACGCAGTAAAAAACCTTACTTAATACTTCTCAAACCAGCAAGGATTTCTGCATGAAAGCGCTTTTGCACGCACGGAAGTTTGTCCCTCTCTTATTCTTGCTTTCCTTCGCCAGCGCGCACGCTGGCAACTCGCAAATCCAAGTACTCAGCGCCACGATCAGGGATCAAAAAATTCCTGATGCCACGGTAATTGTGCAGCGGAACGGCACGCCATCCGAACGCGCCACCACCGACGCCCAAGGTAATGCCCCGCTACCTGCCGACCTGACTGATGACAGCAATTCTCTGATCATCATCAAAAAAGAAGGCTATTCGGATTTGATCGCCAAATGCCCGTGCGCGGGCTTGAGCTATGCACTTAGTCCCGTCATGAAAAATCTGGATGGCCTGCGCGTGGTACTGAGCTGGGGCGCCCAGCCGCCGGATCTCGACTTGCATGTCGCGTTCCCGAACAACCATGTGTACTGGCGCAGCAAGCGAGGCACCGACGCCAACCTGGATATCGACCACGTCGACAGCTACGGTCCGGAGACCATTACTCTGGAACGCAAACATCAAGGCGATACGTACGTCTTTGCGGTGCACGACTACACCGATCGGGATCACGCCGACACCATGGCGCTCGCCAACAGCCAGGCCAAGGTCTTCGTCTATGTCGGGCAGTCGCTGGTTCGCAGCTATTACGTACCGCACAACCAGGCCGGCAATTTGTGGACGGTGTTCCGCATTACCGGTGAAGGCGATTTCCAGGACATCAACACGATGCGCGGCGTCACGGTCGATGCGGGCGACGTGCTCGGCCAGATCGACAGCTATAACAACGAACAGATGCAGGTAACCGCCGCCAACCAGGCGGACATCGATCCGGCTCGCGCCAAGGCGCTGAACCAGAACGGCGAAAAGACCTATCACGCCGGCAATCTCGATGGTGCGATCAGCCTGTATCGCCAAGCCATCGATCTGGATCCTAACTATGGCCAGGCCTATAGCAACCTGGGACTCGCCTATCAAAAGGCAGGCCGGGCTGCGGAAGCCATCTGGGCGGATCGCAAGGCCATTGCGTTGGCCAGCGGCCCGACTGCTGCCACCGTGCGCGCCAGCTCGTATTACAACATCGGCCGGCTTTACGAAGATGCAGGCCAATACGCCGATGCCTTGAACAACTATCAGGCAGCCAAGCGCGAAAAGGCCAACCCGGTCTACGACAACGCCATTCAGCGCGTCAGCAATCATCATTGATGCCCACGACGCCCCGCAGTCATGCGGGGCGTCCTTGCCCGAGCCTTCTTATGCGCCGAATCTTTGTTTCGGCGATTCTGCTGGTGTTTGCGGCGGGATCGCTCCATGCAGCTGGCCCCAGCGAAGTCGCCGGTGGCGACCGCACCTTCTGGCCTACACCGATTCATTCCACCGAATCATTCGATCTCGCTTCGCGCGCCGAATTGCTTGCTTTCGGCAAGGCGCTGGCCGACAGCGAGCAACTCGATGACCAGGCCCTGCAGCAGCGCCTGCAAATCAAATCCTTCGATCATGCGTCGGTGGAACACATCCGCGCCATCTACTGGCAACGGCTCACCACCAACTACATGCTGGCCGCCGCTCACTGCGACAACCAGCAGCTGTTCTGCGCACCGGTGCATAACCAGAGCGATTTCAAGCGCGCAGCGATCGCCTTCACCGCGCCTCCGCAGGCGGATTACCGCGCATGGTTCGATCAAGCCAGTGCGTTCCATCGCATATACCTGGATGAGCTGCTGCGGCTGGCCGCCTTGTTTCCGAAGGTGAATAGCGAGGTGGAAACCTTTTCAGCGCAGGAGATCGACGGCAATGGATTGGGCGACCGCGAATTTCTGTTGAGTTTCGACGATGGCCCGACGCGCGCCGGCGGCTCGACCGACGCCATGTTGCAGATACTGCGCTCGCTGCATCTGAACGCCACGTTTTTCACGCTGGGCGGATCGTTGCAGGCTCGTCTGCAGCAGACCTCGCCGGCTGCCGTGGCTGCGACGTATCAAGGCATGTGTGTCGGTGCGCATGGCTGGGAACACCGTTCGCACAGCACGTGGCCAGCATGGCAGGATTCGGTGACTCGCAGCATTGCGCTGGTGCACGATAATCTGCCGGATAGCTACGTACCGCTATTCCGTCCGCCTTACGGCCAACGCCGGCCCGACAGTGGCGCTTTCTTTGCGCAGCATGGCTTGCACGTCGCCTTGTGGAATATCGACTCGCAGGACTGGAACGCCAAGGTCGACGCCGATCAGGTCAAACAGCGCGTGTTGTCACTCATGCTGTTGTGGCGCCACGGCATCATTCTTTTCCATGACATCCACACCAAGGCGCAAGTAGCCGTGCCGTGGCTGCAGAGTCAATTGCATGACACCGATGTGCAATGGCTCGACTGCCACCGGTTTTCGGCAGGCGCATAAGCTGGCAGGCCATACGCCACAGCGCATGAATATCGCGCTGTGGCCACCGGCGCTCAGCCAGCCACTTCCTCGTACAACGCCAATGCGGCGTGCTGCATATCGATCAGGCGATAGCGTTGCAGTGGTGCGATAGGCGGCGCGACGCGCAGCAATTCCGCTGCGCGTTCGACCAGGCGCTCACGGTCGCCGGGGGGTACACGCCCGGCGGGATACAGCTCGGCCAGCAATTCACCCACGCCGCCGTGGGCATAGCCGAGTACGGGGCGACATAGCGCCAAGGCTTCCACCACGGTGCGGCCGAAGGCTTCGGGCTTATTGGAAAGCTGCAGCACCAACGCGGACATGGCGTAGATATCGCGCACGTCCTGGCGCGCCGGCGCCATCACCACGTGGTTCTCCACACCCCGGCCCTTGATCAGGTCCTTCAACTCTTGCACGTAGGCTTCACGGCCAGGCTCGACCACGCCCAGCAGCAGCAGGCGTGTATCAATGCCACGCTGCTTGAGTTCGGCCACCAATTCGATGGCGTCATGATGACCTTTCAGTCGGGTGCCCCGGCCGGGCAAGGTAAGCAGCGGCGCGCCGGCAAGCTTGGGAAATTCGTTGAAGAAGGCCTTCTGCCAGCTCTCGTCCGGACGATGCCCATACGGAAAGGCTTCCGGATCGATGCCGCGCGGAATGATGCGGATACGGGCGGTATCCAGCTTGTGGTAATGGCTGATGAGGTAGTCACGCACTGTCTGCGAGACCACCACGATGCGCTCGCCCCTCAACATGATGGCGCTGTAGCGGCCGGGTGAGTTAAGCCCGTGCACGGTGGTGATGAAATGCGGCTTGGGGGACATGCCTTTGAGCGCCCACCAGCCCATCCATGCCGGCAGCCGCGAACGGACGTGGACGACGTCAGGCTTCAGCTCACGCAAGATACGTCGCAAGCGCCCCAGCCGGCCAAGCGTCGACAGCGACTTGCGGCCGATATCCAGGGTGATGTGCTCGCTGCCTTCGGCCTCGAGCTGCGCGGTCAGACGGCCGCCCGCGGAAATGACCACCGAGCGATGTCCGGCCTGCACCAGCGCCTGCCCCATCTCCAGCACCGAGCGCTCCGCCCCGCCCGAGTGCAGCGCGGGGATGAGCTGCACAACGGTCAGCGTTCTGGCCGGTGTGGCGGCAACGGACATGGTTCCCTCATTTGCGACTCTCATCCGTAAAACCCAAGCAGCAATCGTGCCGGTTGGCGCGCTTTATGCTCGGAATGAGGGCTTGGGTTCAGTCGCGCAGGACGTAATGCGCGCCACAGTAAGGACATACGGATTCACCGCCGTCCTCAACGATGGGCAAATACACCTTCGGATGGGAGTTCCACAGCGCCATGCCGGGCATCGGGCAGGACAGCGGCAGGTCCGAACGCGTCACTTCGTAACGATTTTCGGCATTTGCCGGAATGAGCTTTGGGGCTGCGGCAGGGTGACCCGACATGGGATGTTGCTCCGGGGCGAGGCTATGGGACCGCCTATCTTAGCAAGGGAGAAGGGGTGAGTAGCGAGCGACTCACCCCTTCTCCGATCACCCTTTGCGATTACTGGCCGGTTTTCGGCACCGAACCTTCGGTGGTGATGTTGATCTGGATCTCGTCGCTCACCTTCGGCACATACGCGCCCAGGCCGAAATCCGAACGCTTCAGCGTAGCGGTGGCGTTGAAGCCGATCGCCTGCTGGCCGGTCATCGGGTGCGGGCCCACGTTGTTGAGGGTGGCATTGAGCACCACCGGCTTGGTCACGCCGTGCACGGTGAGATCACCGGTCACCTTGTAGTGCTTGTTGCCCACCGACTGCACGCTGGTGCTCTTGAAGGTGATGGTGGGGTACTTGTCGGCGTCGAAGAAATCCGGCTCCTTCAGGTGCTTGTCCAGCGCCGGCACGTGCGTATCCAGATTGCTCAGCGGCATCGTCACGTCCACCGTGGACTTGCTTGGATCCTGCTGGTCGAACACCAGCGTGCCATCGGAAATACCGATATCGGCAACCGGATGGGAGAAACCAAAATGGCTCCAGCTGAACAGCACCATGGTGTGGCTCGGATCCATCTTGTAGGTCACGGGGGCGGCCTGGGCCGAAAGTGCGGTGCCGAGCAATCCGGCCAGCAATACGTAGCGAAGGGTACGCATGAAAAAGTCTCCTGCCTTTAAATCGAAGTGGATAGGGGAAAAACCGCTTTTGCGTTCAACAACTTCGATTGCCGCGGCGCATGGCCGAACGGCAATCCCTGGAAAAAAGCCTTACTCGACGCGGCATGCCTCATCGAACGAGAGCCGCGGACTGCGCGGGAACAAATCGCGGCTGCTGTCGCCGTAACCGATATTGATCAGGAAGTTCGACTTGATCGTCGTGCCCGCGAAGAACGCCTGATCCACACCGGCATTGTCGAAACCGGACATTGGGCCGCAGTCCAGGCCGATCGAGCGCGCAGCCATGATCACGTAGGCACCCTGCAGCGTCGCATTGCGGAATGCCGTGGTATCGCTCAACGGCTGATTGCCGACGAACCAGCTGCGCGCATCGGCGTGCGGAAACAGCTGCGGCAGCTTTTCGTAGAAGGCATGGTCGGTCGCCACGATCGCGGTGACCGGCGCCGCCAGAGTCTTGGCGCGATTGCCTTCGGAGAGGAACGGCTTGAGCTTTTCCTTGGCGGCGGCGGATTTCACGAACACCAGCCGCATGGGTGAGGAGTTGGCGCTGGTCGGGCCGAACTTCGCCAGTTCGTACAGCGCGTGCAATTGCTCCTCGGTCACTTCCCTGGGCAGGAAGGCGTTGTAGGTACGGGCCGTACGGAACAACTGATCCAGCGCTGTCTCGGCAAGCTTCTCGCTCATGGGTATCCTCTGCGTGAAGAACAAAGACCAGAGTGTAAGCGCAAGCCGGATGTATCAGCGGCGAACGAGGCGAAACGTACTGTGCACGATCCGGCGACAATCGACCCCCCAGACCGCGCACTGCTTCGCCGCTTGCCGGGGGAATGCTGGGTCATCACCGACCAGGCCGCCGGCAACCAGCGTCAGGCCTTGGCACTGGCCGAACAGATGGACATGCCGGTGCGGCACCTCGTTCTTTCGCTGCGTGCGCCATGGTCATGGCTCTCGCCGCAGCTGATCCTGGGCGGACGGCTTGCCCTACCTGCCTTGCACCGTGAAGCTTTCGCACCGCCTTGGCCGACTCTCGCCATCGGCTGCGGACGCAGCGCCGCATTGCTGACACGCCTATTGCGCACCCTGACGGAAGGCCACTGCCATACCGTACAGATCCTCGATCCACGCATGGCACCCACGCATTGGGACACCGTGATTGCTCCCAAACATGACGGCTTGACCGGTCCCAATGTGCTGAACCCGCTGGGTTCGTTGAACCCCGTCGACGATGTGTGGCTCGCTGATGGCCGTGATGCCAGTCCAGCGCTTGAATTTCTGCCGCGCCCACGCGTCGGCGTGCTGTTTGGCGGACCGCGCACCGGCATTCGCATGGATACCGATTATGCCCAGCAACTCATCGAACGCCTGCTTCGGCGCCGACAACAAGAAAACGGCAGCTTGCTGGTGCTGACCTCGCGCCGCACACCTGCCGCCGTGGCCGAGGTCATGCGCAACGCACTGCGCGGCGTACCTGGTCTGCTTTGGACCGGACCGGATGATGGCAACAATCCCTACCCTGGCGTGCTCGGTTGGGCAGATCGCCTAGTGGTGACGCCGGATTCGGTGAACATGCTGAGCGAAGCATGTGCTGTGGGGTGCGCCGTGCACACATTGGTTGTGGGAAATCTGCCGCCGAAGCTGGCGCGCTTTCATGGCAGCTTGCGTGAGGCTGGCTTGTTGCATGACGTGGATGGCGAACCGCCTGCTCAACAGCCGCCATTGCGTGAAACCGCGGCGATTGCCGAAGCGTTGCGAAGACGCATTCTTGCCCAGATTCCGTAGGTTGGGGTGTAAACCCCAACATATCGCCCTGAATCACCATGTTGGGGTTTACACCCCAACCTACGGAATCTGGGTATCGCAATCAGAAATCAAACCCAAGCGCGTGCGTGACAACCCTTACCTCGCTGCACAACTCTTCCAACTCCGCATCCCGCGGCGCAATGCGCGAGCGCAAGTCCAGCGTGCAGAACAACGCACGCCGCAACAACTCGGCGTGTGCACGGGTAAAGCAGTTCGCCTGCGCGGTATCCAGCAAGCCTGCGTCGCGGCAAACCTCAATCAAGCCAGCGTTGCCGGTGGTCGACAGCAAGTTCGGTGATGTCGATGCGTGTGCAAGCACCAGCCCCTGCAAGGCAAATTCGATATCGAGCAGGCCACCCGGGCCTTGCTTCAAATCGATCTGCCCTGCATCGGAGCGATCGCGCTCAGCGCGCCAACGCTGGCGCATGCTGCTCACCTCCGCCAGCACGGCCACGCGATCACGCGCCACGGCCAGCGTGCGGCGCCGCACGTCGGCAAGTTCTCCATTCAAAGCCGCATCGCCGGCAACCGGGCGCGCGCGCAACAACGCTTGATGCTCCCACGTCCATGCGCGACTTTCCTGATAAGCGACAAACGCCTCCAGGCTGCCGACCAGCAAACCCTTGGAGCCATCCGGCCGCAGGCGCGTATCAACCTCGTACAAGCGCCCTGCACGCGTGAGCACGGTCAGCCAGTTCATCACCCGCTGTGTCAGGCGCTGATACCAGCGCGAACCTTCCAGCGGACGCGGGCCGTCACTCATTTCCTGCGCGCGCTGTCCATCGAACACGAAGACCAGATCGAGGTCGGACGCAAAGCCCAGTTCCTCGCCACCCAGGCTGCCGTAGCCGAGAATCGAAAAACCCGAACCTTCACCCGGCAGACGTCCATGTGCGGCAATCACTTCGCGCTCGGCGAGTGCGGCGACGGCATTGACCACGGCTTCCGCCAGCGCTGCAAGCCTTCGTGCCGTCGCCACCGCATCGGCACGCCCGTCGTTGAAAGCCAAGCCCAGTCGAAACGCGATGCTCGACTTGAATTCGTTGATGCGCTCCAGCTCCGCTTCCGCTTCGCGCTCGTCCAGCGTGGTGAGCACATGTGCAATTTCCGCGCTGATATCAGCACGCTTGAGCGGCAACTGGTCGATGCGCGGGTCGAGTACATCGTCCAACAGCAAAGGTTGTGCAATCACACGCTCGGCCAGAAAAGCGCTGCCTGCAAATAACTGGGCAAGGCGCTTGCGCGCCGAAGGTTGCTCTTCCAGCAAAGCGAGATAGGAGGGCCGGCGCGCAACGGTCTGTACGAGGCGGCACAAGAGCAGCAAGCAGGGTACGGGCGCCGCCGTGTCGCGAGCCGCAGACAGCAGTTGCGGCATCAGATGATCCAATTGCTCGCGTGCACGCGCGGACATCGCGCGCAACTGCGATGCTTGCGGCAATTTCAGCAAAGCCTCTGCCGCTTCACCGCCCGGCACAAAGCCGGACGCTTCCATCACGCCCGCATCCAACGACTCACCGCAAGCGCGTTGCCACAGAATCGCATCGGCAGCGGGCACGCTGGCTTTCGCGCCACCTTCCGGCATCAAGACGGCTTCGAATTCATTGGCAACGATGTCGCGGTGTTTCGCCAGTTCTTCGGCCAAGGGTTCCCACGCTGGGTAATCCAGCGCCAGTGCAAGCCGCTCGCGGGTCAGATCGTCTTCGGGCAGATCATGCGTCTGGGCATCGCGCATCATCTGCACACGATTCTCCAATCGCCGCAAAAACACATAAGCCTGGCGCAAGGCTTTGGCGCGCACGGCCGGAATATGGCCGCGCGCCTCGCAAGCCGTAAGCGCCGGCAGCAACCCACGCACACGCAAGCTGGGCTCACGGCCACCGCGGATCAGCTGCACCAGTTGCACGATGAATTCGATTTCGCGAATGCCGCCCGGCCCGAGCTTGAGATTGTCCGCCAGATCCTTGCGAGCTACTTCGGCATCGATCAGCGCTTTCATTTCGCGCAAGCCGGCGAAAGCGGTGTAGTCCAGGTATTTGCGATACACGAACGGCCGCAGTATTTCCTGCAGCTCCTTGCCGGCACTGCGATCGCCGGCGACCGCACGCGCCTTGATCCATGCATAGCGCTCCCAATCGCGACCCTCGCGCTGGTAGTACTGCTCCATCGCGCTGAATGGCAAGGCGAGTCGACCTGCGTTACCGAAGGGGCGCAGGCGCAAATCCACACGTGCGCAGATGCCATCCGTGGTGGGCTCGTGTAGCAGGCGCACCAGCTGACGGCCGAGGCGCACGAAGTATTCGCTGTTGTCCAGCACGCGCGCGCCATCGCTTTCGCCGCCCTCCGGATAGGCCAGGACCAGGTCGATATCGGAAGAAAAATTCAGCTCGCTACCACCGAGTTTGCCGAAACCGACCACCACCAAATGTTGCACGCTGCCATCTTCGCCACGCGCATGACCGTAGCGCGCAGCGAGCGCTCGCTCGGACCAGCCGAGCGCGGCGCCGAGCAAGGCTTCGTAGAGCACGCTGGTGGCGGACAGCGTTTCCGGCAGATCGTCCAGGCCGTTGACGTCGCGAAACACCAGTCGCAAGGCCTCGGCATGCCGAAACCGCCGCAGCGTAGACATGCAAGCCGCTTCATCGGTATCGAGCTTCAAGGCATCGATGCGTGCCGATGCGTCGGCACTGGCACGCAGCCGCTCCAGGCCTTGCGGCGACAGGAGCTGCGGCTGGCTGCGCCAGGTTTCGAAGGCGAAATCGCTGGCCAGCAACGTGCGCCGGATGCGCTCGGCGACGCCGGCATCGTCGTGCAGGGGTACGCCTGCTGCGCGACAGCGCGCTACGAGCTGTGCGTAGCGATCATCGATCAATGCCCGCAGTGCGGGTGATTCGGTAGGTGCAGGGATGACAGCCATGCGGCCATTATGAGGCCTAGTCCTTGCTCAGCAGAACCGTTGCGCACAACGCAAGGCTCCTCCTACGGCTTGTCGCGCACGGCGGCCATGCTCCATGACGAACCAAGATCAGGCTTCAACCCGGCGCCAAGGACCCACTGCCACGGGAAAGCTCGCATGCGGCGGATGCACGGTGGACCGCGCTTGTATACGACCTTCCTCGTCGGTCGCGAATACCGTCAGCGCTAGCAGATGGATATCGACCGTATCTCCCGCCGTCGCCGCATGGCGAGCCCAGTCGCGCTCGTTCCACTCGGCTTCCAGCGGCTCCTCCCGGTTTTCAACGCGCAAGCTGGCGCGCACGGTGCCGGCCACGTGGCGAAGATTGAGCAACTGCGCCTTCACGCCATCGCTTTGCACCGGTGCCAAGGCAATATCCTCAGGACGCACGTGCACGGTGATCTCATGTGCATCATCTGCCACAAAATTCTCCATGCGCCAGGCATGGCCGAACACATGCAGATGCTGCCCACGCACTTCGCCCGGCAACGATTGACCGCGCGCGATGAAACGTGACGCGAAGGGCGTGGCCGGCTGCCGGTAGATTTGCTCCGGCGTACCGATCTGCTCGATGCGGCCGCGGTTCATCACCACCACGCGATCGGCCATTTCCAGCGCCTCATCCTGATCGTGCGTGACGAACAAGGTGGTGATGCCCAGCGAACGATGGAACTCGCGCAACCAGCGGCGCAGATTGACGCGCACCTGCGCATCGAGCGCACCGAATGGTTCGTCCAGCAACAGCAGGCGCGGCTCGATCGCCAGCGCGCGCGCCAATGCAACACGCTGGCGCTGTCCACCCGAAAGCTGCGACGGATAACGATCTGCAAAACCCTCCAGCTCCACCTGGCGCAGCAGATGCTCGACACCCGCCTTGATCACCGCAGCCTTGGGACGCAGACGCCACGGACGCACGCGCAGGCCGAACGCCACGTTCTGCGCCACCGTCATATGCGGAAACAGCGCATAGTGCTGAAATACCAGTCCCACGCCGCGGCGTCGTGCATCCAGCGCGAGCAAATCCTGTCCGTCGCGATACACGCTGCCGGCATCCGGCTGATCCAGCCCGGCCAGGATACGCAGCAGGCTGGTTTTTCCCGAACCCGAAGGACCAAGCACCGCCACGAATTCGCCGTCGCCAATGGTCAGGCTGACATCGTCCAGTGCCACGAAAGCACCGTACTGGCGACGCAAGCGGTAAATCTCGATGCCCATGCTGCGGTGAATCCTCAAAGGTGGGTGTTCAATGCATCGCCATGCCGCCACTCGACCACGCGCTTGATGCCAAGCGTGACGAGAGTAAGCAGGGCCAGCAGTGAAGCCGCTGCAAAGGCGGCGGAAAAATTCTCTTGGTAAAGCTGATCCACCTGTAGCGGCAGCGTATTGGTGATGCCGCGCAGATGGCCCGAAACGACGTAGACAGCGCCGAATTCACCCATGGCGCGCGCATTGCACAGCAGAACGCCATACAGCAGTGCCCAGCGCACACGCGGCAAGGTGACACGGAAAAAGATCTGCCATCCACTGGCCCCCAGCGTCAACGCCGCTTCTTCCTGCTCCGAGCCTTGCGCCTGCATCAACGGAATCAATTCGCGTGCAACGAACGGCAAGGTGACCAATACCGTGGCCAGCACCAGGCCCGGCAAGGCGAAGATCACCTGCAGTCCATGCGCCTCCAGCCAGGAACCCAGCCAGCCATCCTTGCCATAAACCAGGATCAGCATCATGCCGGCCACCACCGGCGAGATTGAGAACGGCAGGTCGATCAACGCACCGAGCAGTGCTTTGCCGCGAAACTCGAAATGCGTCATCGACCACGCTGCAGCGAGGCCAAACACCAGGTTCAAAGGAACGGCGATGGCGGCGACCGTAAAAGTCAGTCGCACGGCAGCGATCGTATCTGGCTGTTTGATGGCATCCAGATAGAACGCATAGCCTTGGCGAAAAGCTTCCGCGAAAATCGCCAGTAAGGGCAGTACCAGCAGCCATGCCAGCACGGCGAGCGCTGCCAGCAACAGTACGACACGTGCGATGCGCACCGACCACGCAGGCTGGCCAATCGACACCACGGAAGCGACGGCGGCCATCAGCGCACCACCGCCCAGCGCCGGGTCCAGCGCTGTAGCCATGCCATCGCGACCAACAGCAGCAGCGATGCGGCCAGCATCACCGCACCCAGCGCAGCCGCGCCACGATAGTCGTATTGCGAATCGATTTTCTGCACGATGAGATACGGCGTGATTTCCGTGCGAAAGAGACGGTTGCCCGAGATGAAAATCACCGAGCCGTATTCACCGATCGCACGCGCCAACGCCAGCGCATAACCGGTCAGCAGCGTCGGCAGCAACAATGGCAGCAGCACACGGAAGAAGCGTTGGCCGGGCGAAGCGCCCAGCGTATAGGCAGCTTCTTCCAGATCGCTTTCCATGCTCTCTAGCACCGGCTGCAAGGTGCGCACCACGAACGGCAAGCCGACGAATATCATCGCCAGCAGCACGCCCAAACGCGTATAAGCCACCTCGATGCCAAGCGGCGCCAGGCGACTGCCCAACCAGCCGTTCGGCGCATACAGCGCGGTCAGGGAAATGCCGGCTACGGCTGTCGGCAACGCAAACGGCAAATCGACCAGCGCATCGCACAGCCGCCGGAATGCGAAGCGATAGCGCACCAGCACCCATGCCACCAGCAGGCCCAGCACCGCATCGATCGTCGCTGCCAGCAGTGCCGCGCCGAAACTCAACTTCAACGACGCCAGCACCCGCCGTGTACCGATCTGTGCCCACCAACCCGCCGGCCCCAGTTCGCACGCCGTCCATAACAGCGCAGCCAGCGGCAGCAGCACGCAACTGCTCAGCACCAGCATGGTGTAGCCGGTGCTGAGTCGGAACCCTGGCAGTACGTGCCGTGCCATCGCCGTCACTGTGATCCTTCGGTGATGCCATCGAAGACACCGCCGTCGGCGAAATAAGTGGCCTGCACCTTGCGCCAATCGCCGAATTGCTCGCCAATGGTGAAGGTTTTCACCGCTGGAAATTGCGCGGCGTACTTGGCGGCAATAGAGGCCAAACGCGGACGGAAGAAATGCTTGGCAGCAAGCTCTTGCCCCTCGGGGCCATACAGGAACTGCAGGTATGCCTGCGCCACTTTTTTCGTACCGTGCTTGGCGGCAACCGTGTCCACCTCCGCCACCGGCGGCTCCGCCACGATGGTGGCTGACGGTACGACGATCTGGTAGTTGTCCTTGCCGAATTCCTTCTGCGTCATCAGCGCTTCGCTTTCCCACGCGATCAATACGTCACCGATGCCACGCTGGACGAAGGTGTTGGTCGCACCGCGCGAGCCGGTGTCCAACACCGGCACATTCTTGTAGAGCGCTGTGACATACGCACGCGCCTTGTCGGCATTGCCACCCGGTTGGCGTACCGCCCAGCCCCATGCGGCAAGAAAATTCCAGCGTGCGCCACCGGAGGTCTTCGGATTGGGCGTGATCACCTGCACGTCGGAACGGATGAGATCCGGCCAGTCGTGGATCTTCTTCGGATTCCCCTTGCGTACCAGGAACACCACCGTTGAAGTGTATGGCGAGCTGCTATCCGGCAGCTGCGTTTGCCAGTCCTTCGCCAGCAAGCCTTTATCGGCCAGCACATCAATATCGTAGGCGAGGGCCAGGGTGACCACGTCCGCCTGCAGACCATCGAGTACGGCGCGTGCCTGCTTGCCGGAACCACCGTTTGACGTGGTGACGGTGACGTTCTGGCCTGTCTGCTTGGCCCAATCCGCCTTGAACGCCGCATCTACGTCCTGGAAGTACTCACGGGTCGGGTCGAAAGAAACGTTCAGCAGCTTCACGTCTTGTGCATGCACATAAGCCGCACTCAGCGAAAGCAGCGCTGCCAGAACGGTCCATTGGCGTTTCATGCGTGTTGTCTCCCTGGGGCAAGTACGCCCATCATCAACTATAGGTTTGGAAGGCTGGACGTCCGAAAGCGCGGATCGTCCTATCCATATGGCTCTTCGTAGGTTGGGGTGCAAACCCCAACATTGTCATGCCGATGTATCACGTTGTTGGGGTTTGCACCCCAACCTACGCGGCCTGAGATGGCATCGTATTCACTAGATAAAAACTTCCGCCCGCAGCTCGAAAACATGCGGATCGATCACCAGGCCCTTGCGGTTGCTGAAAGCGCGGATGACATTGGCCTGCAAGCGCAAGTGCGAGCCGAGGTACCAATTGGCCCCAGCGGTCCAGTCATGCTCCCTGCCACCCAGCACGCGTCCATCGTTGAGATTCAATTCGCTGTAGCGCAGGGCAAACTCCACCGCGCCCCACGGACGCGAAGGAATCACGTTGCTGACGTTGCCGTCGTGGTATTGGCGTGATTCACCGGTGAGCACCCAACTGCCGAAGACGTAATAACCATCGAGGTCGTAATTGGGCTTGGGCACGTCGAAAGTAGTTTGCGCGTGCAGATACTCGCCTTGCACCGACCAGGGGCCGTCGATCCAGAGTTCTTCCAGGCCCAGGCGATTGATGTGGTTGACGTTGGTGAGCGTGCCGGAGCTGATCAGCGTGACGGTAGTCAATCCCGCCTCTGGCGGCGTCTTGAAGCTGGCCGTTGCCGGTTGTTGCACGCCAAGTGCGTTCACCAGGCCATAGGGCCGCTCCTGCGATGCGGCGACGCCCAGGTGCAACACGTCGGTCGCCTCATGAATCGGCACCCAGGCCGCACGTGCCGCCCATGTATGGCCACGATTTTTGCCCGTGAGGTTCTGGCCGTAGTAGCCCAGGCTGGCCAGCCAATGCGTACGCTGAATAGCCCAATCGGCACCAACGCGACGGTTCTCGTAAACCGCCTGGGAAGGCAGCGCCAGTTCGATGAAAGTGGTCTGCGTGGACGTGGTCACGCCTTCGAAGCTGACCGGCGTCTTGCTCTGGCCGAAGCGCAGCGCGCCGTAGTCGTTACCGAACACGGCCTGCGATTGTAGTCGCGCAAACACGTCCTGCCACTGTTTCGACTGAAAGTCGTAATACACCGTGGCGTCGTAGACGCCCGGTTTCTTCACATAGAAGCCCAGGTATTTGCGGCGATTGGTCTGCGCATCTGTGAATTTATTGTCGTCGTGCGCGAAATCGTTGACGTCGTACTGATAGCGCAATACCAGCCCGATGTCGGTGCCGTCACTGGCGGTGTAATGCGTGGGCCAGTGGTAGAGCCAGTCGTCGTCGCCCGCCTTGGCAGTGGAAGGGGCCAGCGTGGCAAGGGAAACCGATGCGGCCAGCGTCAACACGGCAAAGGCGAGCTTAGATCGTCGTGGCATGGATGATGGCTCCGGCGCCCTTGGCGGCGCCTGTGACGGGTGAGTGAAGTTGAGTCCCTGGATGGAACGCCTCGTTAGGCCGGGCCTGACGAGCTGGGGATGGCGTCCTGGATTCCATGCTGCCTGCCGCATTTCCCGCGATGGAAAGGAGGGAATGGCATGCGGATATGCCGGGCCATCATTTCTTCGCCAAAAAACGAAGTCCTAACATCTCCAGACCAGATGGACGTCTATACGTCCAAGGATATGATTCGATGACCGCCGCCACACTATCGCCGTTGCCCGAAGACAAGCAGCCTCTGGTTGCGCGTCTGATCGACGGGCTCGAAGCGCCGACGTTGCTGTGGCTCTCCGGCTATCTTGCCGGCGTGGCGGGTCAGCGCCAGCCATCCGGCAAGCCGTCAGCCGCCGAACCTGCAGCTGTCCCCGAAGCACAACCCCGGCTCACCGTGCTGTATGGCAGCCAGACCGGCAACGCCAAGCGGCTGGCCGAGGATCTGGGGCGCCGCGCATCCGCCGCTGGCCTTGCCGTACGCGTGGTTCGCGCGGACGCGTATGCGGCACGTGAATGGAAGCAGGAACGTCTGCTCTACCTGGTGATCAGCACGCAAGGCGATGCCGAGCCGCCGGATGACTCGCGCGCCCTGGTTGAGTTCCTGAGCAGCGCTCGCGCGCCCAAGCTCGAGTCGTTGCGTTATGCCGTGCTCGGCCTGGGTGATTCCAGCTACCCCAATTTCTGCGCCATCGGCCGCCAGCTGGATGAACGCCTGGCAGCGCTGGGCGCACAACGCCTGTTGCCGGCGGGCGAAGCGGATGTGGATCTGGAAACGGTGGCGCACCCGTGGCTGGAGCAGGCACTGCAACAAGCGCGCGAGCAGCTGAAAACCTCCGCGCCACTCGCCAAGGTCACTACCTTGCGCACGGCACGTATCGCACCCGTATGGCATCGCGAACAACCCTTCCAGGCGCCGTTGCTGCTCAACCAGCGCATCACCGGCCGCGACAGCGATCGCGACGTGCGCCACCTCGAATTTTCGCTGGACGGTTCCGGCCTGCACTACGCACCCGGCGATGCGCTCGGTGTGTGGCCGACGCAATCCCCGGCCCTGGTCGATGCTGTCCTGAATACTCTGAAGCTGGATGGCGACACCACCGTTCGCGTGGGCAGCGAAGAACATGCGCTACGCACTTGGCTGAGCAAACATCGTGAACTGACGCAACTGACGCGCCCCTTCTTCGCCGCACATGCCGAGCGCAGTGGCGATGCCCCGTTGCGCGAACTCCTGGCACCCGCCGCGCGCGACACACTGGCCGATCTGTTCTCGCGCTGGCAAGTGCTGGATCTGTTGCGCCGCCATCCCGCCGAATGGACGGCGGAAACCTTGGTCGCTGCGCTGCGTCCACTCGCACCACGCCTGTATTCGATCGCATCCGCCCAGTCCGTGGTAGGCGACGAGGTGCATCTCACCGTCAGCCACGTCGATTACGCCTTGGATGGCGAAGCACGCTGGGGCGCCGCCAGCCGCTTTCTCGCTCAGCATGCCGAAGGTGAAAACGTACCGGTCTTCATCGAAGCCAACGAACGTTTCCACCTTCCCGCCGATGATCGCGACATCCTCATGATCGGCGCGGGCACCGGCGTTGCGCCCTATCGCGCATTCGTACAAGAACGCGCCGAGCGCGGCGCGGGCGGACGCAACTGGCTGGTATTCGGCAATCCGCATTTCCATTCCGACTTCCTGTATCAGGTCGAATGGCAGGCAGCACTGAAGAGCGGACAGCTGCATCGCATCGATCTGGCGTTCTCACGCGACCAGGCCGAGAAGCGCTATGTACAGCATCGGCTGATCGAGCAAGGCCGTCGCGTGTACGAGTGGCTTGATGGCGGCGCGCATCTCTACGTGTGCGGTGATGCCAACCGGATGGCAAAAGACGTGCACAAGGCACTGGTCGCGATCGTCGCCGAGCATGGCGCACGTTCGGCCGAAGACGCTGAAGCCTGGTTGAGCCAGTTGATCCAGCGGGGCCGTTACGCCCGCGATGTTTATTGAGGTACGCGATGAGCGGCGCAGCCCTTTCCGAATTTGAACGTATCAAGGCGAATAGCCGCTTCCTGCGCGGCACCCTGGTAGAAAGCCTGGCCGACCCGGTGACCGGCGCGATCAGCGAAGACGACAACAAACTGCTGAAGTTTCACGGCAGCTACCAGCAAGACGATCGCGACCTGCGCGAGGAACGCCGCAAGCAGAAGCTGGAACCCGCCTATCAATTCATGGTGCGCGCGCGCCTCGCCGGCGGCGTGCTGAGCCCGGCGCAATGGCTGTCGTTCGATCACATCGCACGCACCTGGGCCAACCACACGCTGCGCATCACCACACGACAAACGTTCCAGCTGCACGGCATTCTCAAGCGCGATCTGAAGCCGTCGATCGCCGCGATGAATCACGTGCTGGTCAGCACGATTGCTGCCTGCGGCGACGTGAACCGCAACGTGGTCGCCAGCGCCAATCCGGTGGAAACGCCTGCGCATCGCCTGGGGTATCGCTGGGCGGAGCGCCTTTCGGATCATCTCAAGCCGAAGACGCGCGCGTATCACGAGATCTGGCTGGATGAAAAGCTCGTTGCCGGCGGCGAAGAAGAAAGCGAGCCGCTGTACGGCCCCACCTACCTGCCGCGCAAATTCAAGATCGGTGTTGCCGTACCGCCCACCAACGACATTGACGTATTTGCGCAGGATCTCGGTCTTATCGCGATCATCGAACATGGCGAACTGCTCGGTTTCAACGTTGCCGTCGGTGGCGGCATGGGTGCAAGCCACGGCGATCCCAGCACGTATCCGCGTCTAGGCAGCGTGATTGGTTTTGTCGAACCCGAACAACTGCTGCGTACCGCCGAAGGTGTGATCGAAGTACAGCGCGATCACGGCGATCGCCAGGAACGCAAGCATGCGCGCCTGAAGTACACCATCGACCGGATGGGTGTGTCCGCGTTCAAGGCAACATTGGAAAAGCGCATCGGGTTCGCCTTGCAGCCTTCGCGCGCGTATCACTTTGATCACAACGGCGACCGCTACGGTTGGACCGAAGGCAATGACGGCCGCTGGCATCTCACCCTGCAGATTGAATCCGGTCGCCTCGCCGATAGTCCCGAAGCACCCCATTTGAGCGGATTACGTGCGATCGCCGAGGAACATCAGGGCGATTTCCGCCTCACCTGCAACCAGAACCTGATCATCGCCAATGTGCCGGCCGCGCAGCGCGAACGCATCGACGCATTGGTAGCCGAATACAAGCTGGATGGTTATCGCCGGCTCAGCGGCATTCGCCGCCATGCCGTGGCCTGTGTCGCCTTGCCGACCTGCGGCCTGGCGATGGCCGAAAGCGAACGCTATCTGCCGCAGTTGCTGCCGAAACTGGAAGCGCTGCTCGAGCGCCATGGACTGCGTGACGAGCCCATCCTGCTGCGCCTTTCCGGCTGCCCGAACGGTTGCTCGCGCCCATACCTGGGTGAAATCGCCTTGGTCGGCCGCGCCATTGGCCGTTACGACCTGCGCCTGGGCGCTGACTTCACCGGCCGGCGGCTCAATCGCGTCGTACGCGAAAACATCGACGAAGGCGAGATCCTCGCCGAACTGGACAAGTTGTTCGCCCGCTATGCCGCCGAGCGGAACGAACACGAACGTTTCGGCGACTTCCTCGTGCGCAGCGGCGTGCTACCCACCGTGCGCCATGCCATCGATGCGGAGGTTTTCGCATGACCCTGCCCTCGCCCGAGCAAGCCGCGCTCGACGCGCGCGCGCGCGACAAGCTCGCCGCCAGGTTGCTTGCGCTCAGCGCGGAAGAGCGTGTGGATTGGGCGCTGGAACATCTGCCTGGCCGGCATGTGCTTTCGTCGAGTTTCGGCGCCCAGTCGGCGGTGTCGCTGCACCTGCTGTCGCGACGCGTGCCGGATATCCCGGTGATCGTGATCGACACTGGTTATCTGTTCCCGGAAACCTACCGTTTCATCGACGAGCTGACCGAACGTCTTTCGCTCAATCTCCACGTGATCCGCCCTAGCCTTTCGCCCGCCTGGCTGCAGGCTCGCCATGGCGAGTTGTGGAACCAGGGGCGTGAGGGACTCGATCACTACAACCGGCTCGCCAAGGTGGAACCCATGCAGCATGCCTTGACCGATCTTGGTGCCGGCACGTGGTTCGCAGGTTTGCGGCGCCAGCAGTCGCTGAGCCGCGCTGCGGCATCGGTCCTGGACCACCGGCACGGACGTTGGAAGGTGCATCCCATCGTCGACTGGACCGATCGCGACATTGGTTTGTATCTGCGCCGCCACGACTTGCCCTATCACCCCTTGTGGGACAAAGGCTATGTCTCGATCGGCGATACGCACACCACGCGCCGCTGGGAACCCGGCATGCGCGAAGAGGACACCCGCTTTTTCGGCATCAAGCGCGAATGCGGATTGCATCTGGACGTCTGAGCAACATCGCAACACTCAAAAACAAAAGCAGCCCCGATCCAAGGAACCATTATGAAAGCCATTGCCGCCGAGCTTGCATCGGCTGAACTCGAAGCGTTGGTTGCGCCCCACGGCGGCGTGCTGCGCGAGCTGTATCTTCCGGCTGCCGAAGCCGAGGCGCTGAAGCGACGCAGCGCATCGCTGCCGCAATGGACGCTCAACCAGCGCCAGCTCTGCGATCTGGAACTGCTGCTCAATGGCGGCTTTTCGCCTCTGCAGGGTTTCCTTGGACGCGCGGACTACGATGGCGTGGTGAACGAGATGCGCCTGGCGGATGGCACGCTGTGGCCGATCCCGATCGTGCTGGATGTGGACGAGGCTTTCGCCGCGAAGCTATCCGAGAACGCACAAATCAGCCTCAACGACACGCAAGGCACACCGCTTGCCGTGCTGACGGTGGAGGACGTGTACTTCCCTGATCGCATCGCGGAAGCACAGCAGGTGTTCGGTACGACGGATCGCACGCATCCCGGCGTGTCCGAATTGCTGGACCGCACCGGTTCGGTCTATCTGGGCGGACGCGTGCAAGGTATCCAGCCGCCGGCGCATTACGATTTCGCCTCGCTGCGCCTTAGTCCGCGAGAATTGCGTGACTGGTTCCACCAACACGGCTGGCATCGCATCGTCGCCTTCCAGACGCGTAATCCGATGCATCGCGCGCATCGCGAGCTGACACTGCGCGCTGCAGAAAAGGTCGGCGCGAAGCTGCTGATCCAGCCGTCGGTGGGCCGCACCAAACCCGGCGACGTCGATCACTACACGCGTGTGCGTTGCTACCGCGCATTGCTGGAACATTATCCGCGTGACCTGGCCACGCTTTCGCTGCTGCCGCTGGCGATGCGCATGGGCGGTCCGCGCGAAGCGCTATGGCACGCGATCATCCGCAAGAATTACGGCGCCAGCCACTTCATCGTCGGCCGCGACCACGCTGGCCCTGGCAAGGACTCGCAAGGCAAGCCGTTCTACGATCCTTATGCCGCGCAGCAACTATTGGCCAAACACCAGGAAGAACTCGGCATCGAGGTCGTGCCATTTCCGGCCATGGTCTATGCCGCCAATCGCGACACCTACGTACCGCAGACCGAGGTGCAGCCCGATGACGAAGTACGCGACATTTCCGGTACCGAGCTGCGCCGCCGCCTGCACAACGGTGAGGCGATCCCGGAGTGGTTCACCTTCCCGGATGTGGTGAAGATTCTGCGCGAACGTCACCCGGCTAACGCGCGCCAGGGATTGGCGTTGTTCTTTACCGGTCTTTCCGGCTCGGGCAAGTCCACGCTGGCTCAAGCGGTGGTGGCGCGTTTGCTGGAGACCAGCAGCCGCCCCGTGACCGTGCTGGATGGCGACGAAGTGCGCCGACATCTTTCAAAAGGACTGGGATTCTCACGCGAAGATCGCGACGCCAACATCACGCGCATCGGTTTCGTGGCCAGCGAAGTAGTGCGCCATGGCGGTGTTGTGATCTGCGCACCGATCGCACCTTATGCCAATGCACGCACCGAGGCGCGGCAGTTGGTGGAGGCACATGGGCGCTTCGTGGAAATCCACGTTTCCACACCGCTGGAAATCTGCGAAGCACGCGATCGCAAAGGCCTGTATGCGGCGGCACGCGCAGGAAAGATCAAGGGCTTCACCGGCATCGACGATCCCTACGAAACACCCGTCACGCCGGAGCTGCGGATCGACACCAGCCAGGTGTCGGTAGCCGACGCGGCCAACAAAGTCTTCGAGTGGCTGCAAGCGCAAGCCCTGGCATGAGCCATGAAAAACGCCACGGCCTCCGCGCGACCGCGCGGAAGCCGTGGCGTTTAGCGCAAGCTGGTTACTTGCCGGATGCCGGCTGCGCCGCAGGAGCGGGCGCTGCGGCATTGGCTTTGTTGGCGGCTGCGTTCGGGTTCGCCTCGCGCACGATGTAGCCGATCGGTTGCCAGCCGGAAGAGCCCTTCGCCAACGACACGGTTTCCACCGTCATCGCCTTGGCGAACTTGGTCGCGTAGACCACATTGAGATATTGGCCGGGCGGCAGGTCTTTCGGATTATCGATCTTGCTTACGCCCACCCAGTTGCGGTCGGTCTCATTGCCCACGGCACCGCGCAGGTTGGTGATGTACTTGGTCCAGTTGTCCTGCGTGACACTCTTCTGCATGGTCGAGCTGCTGGCCTTCCACATTGCATCGGCCTTGCCGGCATCAGCCTGGGCCGCCCATTTACCGGCCGTGGATACTGCCCTGTCCAGATCGAGGTTTTGCGCCATCGCCGTGCCCGCGCCCAGCAGCAGTGCCGAAGCAAGGGCGCCGGACGCCATGCGCCTGGTCGCAGACGAAACTTTACGTGCCATGAAAATTCTCCTGATTGAAAGCCGTGAAATGATCCGCTGAAGCACAAGGATCTGCGGCCATGCGTGCAGCGAAGCACGCTCCATGGTGTCATGGTGATGAAAACCAGCGCCATCGGCCTGGAATTAAAAACCTGTCCGTCTCTGCTTGCAGACAACGACGACGCTGCCTTTCCGGCAAGCGCGGAAGACAGCAGTCAGCAGTGATTGGCAAAAGGACTTATCCGCGCTTAGAGCCCGTTTACGATCTGCTCTCAGGCAGCGCGGTTCACCGGACGCCGGACCGTTCGCTGCTGCGATTCGTTCCACAGCGGCGGCGCAGGCCAGTTCGGCTCTGCGTGCCCGGCCACGACGCGGCGCAGTTCCGCCTCGTCGATCTGGGGCGCCACCAGCCGCGCGAATTGCGCCACGTAGCTGCGCAACACATGGTCTCGACGAAGCACCATCCAGCTGGTGCAGATGGGCAGCAGCTTGTCGATGTCGAGCGTGACCAACTCGCGCGCATCGGCGGGGGTGATCGCCATTTCGGCGAGGATGCCCACGCCCAGGCCGGCGAGCACGTAGGTCTTGATGAGATCCGCGTCGACCGAGGTGCAGGCGATGCGCGGAGTCAGGCCCGCTGCGGTGAAGATGCGCCGCAGCGAGGATTCGGGCTGCAGGGAAGACTCGTAGCTGACCAGCGGGTACTCGGCCAGGTCCTCGATCCGCAGGGGACGGCCCAGCTTCGCCAGCGGATGGCCGTGTGGCACCACCGCCCGGCGATACCAGCGGAACAGCGGCACGGCGATGCCACCCTCCGGCGCCTGGCCGCTGGTGCTGACGATGGCCAGGTCCACTTCCCCGCTCTCAAACAGGCCGATGATGCGGCCCTCGCCCTGCGGGCGAATGTGCACGCTGAGCTCGGGGTAATGCTGCTTCAGGCGGGCAATCGCTTCCGGCAGCACGAAGCGCGCCTGGGTATGGGTGGTGGCCACCGACAGCTCGCCCTGTGCTTCTTCACGCAGGTTGGCGGCCAATGCGCGGATGTTGCGCGCCTCGTGCAGGATGGTGCGGGCCCGCTCCAGCACCTGTGCGCCGGCGGGAGTCACCGCATCCAGGCTCTTGCCGCGGCGGGTGAACACCTGGAAGCCCAGCTCGCCCTCCAACTGCTTGAGTTGCTTGCTGATGCCGGACTGGGTGGCGTGCACGTTGTCGGCAGCGAGGGTGATGTTGAGACCGGCGTCGGCGATGGCGACGATGTAGCGAAGTTGCGTAAGTGTCATGAGATCGGCTCCAGGGGGAATCGCGTGCAGGGGAATGCTCGACGCATGCCGAAGCACATACAGCTCACGAACCACCCTGAACGGCGTTTCATCACGATCTCCACACGCTACCGGTCTCTTTACCGGTCGTCATCGGACCTTAACACAGCGTTATTTGGACGTCTATACATCTATAAGTCCTTCCGCGTGATGGCGGCGCCTATGCCATACAGCTATATCTTCCGTCCCAGCGGCCATTTCCCAATGACTTAATAGCGGCGCTAGCGTGGCAGTTCGATCATGCACGCCGGATGCTCTCCATGCCGCTTTATCCTCTATTCGCCGATCTTCGAGACCGCCATGTGCTGGTGGTGGGCGGTGGCGATGTCGCGGTTCGGAAAACGGCCATGCTGTTGAAAGCGGGCGCTCGTGTCACCGTGGGCGCCCAAGTGCTTGCGCCGGAATTGCGTGAATGGTTGCAGTTGGAACGGATTGCCTGGCGAGCAGGGACTTATCAATCCGAGTGGCTGGACGGAGCATGGCTAGTGATTGCTGCCACGCGTTCACGCCCCCTCAACGCGCGCATCGCCGCCGACGGCCAGGCCAGGCAGCGGCTGGTGAACGTAGTGGACGATCCGGCGCTTTCCAGTTTCCAGATCCCGGCGGTGATCGACCGTTCTCCGCTGCTGGTGGCGATTTCCAGCGGCGGTGCGGCACCGATGCTGGCACGCCGTCTGCGCGAGCGGATCGAAAGCTTGCTCGATCCCGCACTGGGATCGTTGCTGCAGATCGCGCAACGTTATCGCGCGCGGATTCGTGCGCGTTATGACGATCTTGCAGCGCGCCGTCGTTTCTATGATTGGCTGCACGACGGACCCGTGCACGCATCGTTGCGTGCCGCGCAACCCGTGCAAGCGGAGCAGCAGCTTGTTAATGCACTGGCCAATCGAAAAGAAGCGCAGATACCCGGCTCCGTCGCACTCGTCGGTGCAGGACCAGGTGATCCTGGCTTGCTAACCCTGCGTGCTTTGCGTGCACTGAACGAAGCGGACGTGATTCTGCACGACGCGCTGATCAGCGAACCGATTCTTGATCTCGCACGCCGCGACGCCAAACGCATTGCCGTGGGAAAACGCGGCGGCGCGATGCACACGCCGCAAGCAACGATTCATGCGCTGCTGCTCGAACATGCACGCGCAGGAAAGCGTGTAGTGCGCTTGAAAGGCGGGGATCCCTTCGTATTCGGCCGCGGCGGCGAGGAGTTGGAGTTCCTGCGCGAGCATGGCGTTGCTTATGAAGTCGTGCCGGGCATCACCGCTGCACTTGCTTGCGCTGCTTACAGCGGCGTGCCGCTGACGCATCGCGATCATGCGCAATCGGTGCGGTTGGTAACTGCGCACTGCCAGCAGTCCTTCAACACACTGGATTGGTCGGATCTTGCACGCGAGCGTCAAACGCTGGCGATCTACATGGGCGTGAGCCAGCTCGATGAACTCACGCTGCAGTTGATCGCCCATGGACGCGCAGCCGACACACAGTTCGCACTGATCGAAAACGGTTCGCTACCTCAACAGCGCACCTTGACCGGTACTTTGCGCGCACTGCCGACGCTCGCTGCACGTCATGCGATCAGCGCACCCGCTTTGCTCATTCTTGGCGAGGTGGCAGAGCAAGCCGATGCCTCGCACTGGTATGGCGAACTGCTCGGCGAGCCGCCGCGCCGTTTTGCCGTTCCTCGCACGTTGGCCGATGCCGCATGACCTGTTAACGGAGAGATCACCATGAGCTTGCAACTGGGCGAAACTGCCCCTGATTTCACTCTCGATTCCACCGAAGGTCCGATCCAGCTACACGAATACATCGGAAACCATTGGCTGGTGTTTTTCTCTCATCCGAAAGATTTCACGCTGGTATGCACCACCGAACTCGGCGCTTTTGCACGTCGAAAGGCGGAGTTCGACAAACGCAACACCAAACTGCTTGGCCTGTCGGTGGATCCGGTGAACGACCACAAAGCCTGGATCAAGGACGTGGAAGACGTCAGCGGCGCGGCGGTGAACTACCCGATCCTGGCCGACCCGGATCTCGAGGTCGCCAAGCTGTACGGCATGTTTCATCCCAAAGCCGATCCCAAGCTGACGGTACGCTCGGTATTCATCATCGATCCGCAGAAAAAAGTGCGCCTTACGCTGACTTATCCGCCCAGTGCCGGCCGCAACATCGACGAAGTGCTGCGCGTGCTCGACTCCCTGCAGCTGACGGACGGCCGCAAGCTGACCACACCGGTGGACTGGCGCCCGGGGGACGAGGTGATCATCGCGCCTTCCGTCTCCGACGCGGATGCCAAGCAGCTGTTTCCGGAGGGGTGGCGGACCGTCAAGCCGTATCTGCGCCTGCTGCGCTATAGCAGCACGGCTCAACATTGAGCCCGATTCGTGTAAGCCCTTGTTGACGCACACAAAGCGGTCCGCCATGGCACGATGGCGGACCACTTTTTTTCTTTCGCGTTGCTGAAGGTCAACCCGCGGGCGGTATGAACCCCTAGTGACGTCGGCCGGGCGGGTGACAACCGATTCATGTCAGTCACGTTACAGTCCACATCCCCCGAGATGACTGGTCGCGGACTGCATGACCCTCGTTTCCCCCACGCTGCTGTCAAGTCGATCCGTTGCCGTGCGCGCTCTTGTGGTGCTGGCGATGATGGCCGGGTTCGTCCTGCTGACCGGCCTGCTGGATGGCAACGACGGCGTAGCGGTGTCGCAGTTGGTCGCACAGCCCACCTTCCCGCTCGCCAATGCCATGCCCGGGCTGCTGCTGGCACTGCTATTGCTGGTGATGACCCGGCGCACGGTGCTCTCGTTCGGCCTCGCCTACCTGGCGCTGGGCGTGATGTACGGGGTGAACGCCTTGAAAGTGGCCAATCTCGGTACGCCACTGTTGCCGGCTGATTTCCGCATGGTGGATCAGCTGCACAAGGGCGGCCTGCACGTCCTGGGCAGTTATCTGCCGCACAGCCCTTGGCCGTATCTGGCCCTGCTCGGCGGTGTAGCGGTGGTCGTAGCGATGTGGCGCTACGAACCGCCGTTGTTCGCATCCCGAACGGGCGGCCGACGTGCCGTGATTGGCACCGTGCTTGGCGCAACCCTCGCGACCTTGGTGCTTGGCATGCCGGGCTGGCGCAATCTCTACAACGGTCACAAGCTGTGGATGGAGCCCTGGTCTGCGGCAGCCACCACCAGCCATTCCGGCCTGGTCAGTTCGCTGGTGATGTTTCATCTGCAGGATCGGCACACGAAGCAAAAAGCCGATCCCAACGCAGTGAGCAACTTGTTGCAGACCACGGGCGATGCGGTGCGCGCCCGCATGCATGCACCGGTGGGTCAGAACACGGCCCTGCCCGATATCGTGGTCATCCAGAGTGAATCGTTCTTCGATCCGCGCATCGTGCGCGGTTACGAAAACGCCGGGCTCACGCCCCATCTCGATCGTCTTGCCGCGGCAGGCATGAGCGGGCCGCTGCACGTCCCCACTTACGGCGGCGGCACCATCCGCACTGAATTCGAAGTGCTCACCGGACTATCGCTGCGCTACTTCAGCAACATGCAGTTCCCGTACTTGCAATTGCACGACAAAGTGGTGCCGAGCATGGTGCGCACCTTGCGCGCGCATGGCTATGAAACCGTAGCCATCCACGGCAACGATCCCACGTTCTGGAACCGCAATACCGCATTCAAGGCATTGGGTTTCGATCGCTTCGTCTCGCAGTCGAGCTTCCCCGCCAACGCGGCGATGGATGGCAAGTACATGGCCGATAGCGCGATGACCGACGAGATCATGGCGCAATTGAAAGACGATGGCCCGCCGCAATTCCTGTTCGCAATCAGTTTGGAAGCGCATGGACCGTATGACGTGCCACCGAAGAATCCCGCTGCACGCGATGCGATTCCCGTGCCCGCTGCGGTTAGCGCGAAGGACAAGGTAGAAGTGCAAACCTACCTGTATCACATGGAACATGCCGACGCCGAGCTGGGCCGCCTGGCCGAACTGCTCGCCAAGCGCAGCCGCCCCACTTTGCTGCTGTTTTACGGTGACCATTTGCCTGGCCTCACTGAGGCATATCGCTCAACCGGTTTCGTCGACGGCCAGGACATGCTTTCGCAGGCCGGCACCTGGCTGCTGGTCGATCCGCGCAATCCAGAGCAACCGCAACACCTCGACATGGCATCGTGGATGCTGCCCGGCTTGTTGCTGGAGCGTGCCGGTATTCATGACGATGCTTATTTCGCCTTGACGCAAGTGCTCGCACCATCGCTTGCCAAGCTCACTCGCGCACCGGGCGCCACGCCGCCATCCATCGATGCGCAACAGCAGCTCTTCGACAAGGACATGGCCAGCGTCGCCGTGCTGCGCATGAAGGGCAAACTGGACAAAATGTTGCCGGCCAGCCTGCTACCGGCCAACACTTCCGTGGCAAAACAGGACAACGAACAACAAAACATGCCGGCCACTGGCGCGATGGGCATCCATCACTGAGAAGTCTTCGAAACGCGCCTTTAAGGCGCTTCAAAGCACCTATCAGGTCCGTCCGGGCGCTTTCGTTTTAATCCTATATCTGCCCGTGCACGCCCTTGGTCCAATAAGCAGCGTGCCATGCGGGACGCAGCACGCCCCGCCATTTTTCCACTCTCTATCTGTGCGGCCCCGAGGGAAAGCACCGCTTATCCCTTGCACGCCGGAAACCTCATGTTCGCTGTTGCTCGCTACCACGCCGCCCTCGATGTCATCCAGCTTCGCTGGGATGCGGTACTGGCCGGCATACTCGGCACGTGGCTAGCATTGCACGCCCTGCACACATGGCAGGGGCGCTTGCAGCAAAGTAGACCCGTTGTCGCAACACCCGCGCACATGGCGCTGCCCGATAAGCTCGACACCACTGCAATCAGCACTTCCTCTTATCTGCATACGCTGACACAGCTTTACGACGACACGTCTGTTTCGACACCGTCCAATCCCATGCTGTCTGATGAGGTAGCGAAATTTCATGAGCTGGAGGTGGGCATGCCGCTCGCACTGGCGCGAATCACCTCGGATTTTGGTCATCGGCCAAATCCTCTCGGCAAAGGGCACGTCTTCCATCGCGGCATCGACATGGCGGCACCCGTAGGCACACCGGTGCAAGCCGTCGCTGCAGGCACGGTTATCACCGCGAGGCGCGATCGCAGCTATGGCGAATTCGTCGTGATCGATCACCACAACGGCTATCGCACCTTGTACGCACACAACTCGAAACTGCTGGTGAAAGCCGGCGATCGCGTCACCGTGGGACAGCAAATCGCCAAGGTGGGATCCACCGGTCAATCCACCGGCCCTCATCTGCATTTCGAAATTCACCGCGATGGCAAACGGGTGGATCCTTCTCCCTATCTCGCCGTGCTGTAGCGATGGAAACGGAAAATGACGTTCCCGTTTCCACGCCTCGCCGCCATCAAATACTGATCGCCGCCCGTCGCTGCTGCCGCTTGTAATGGATCACCAGTGCAGCCACCAGCAGCATGACAGTGACAATGAAAATGCTCGTGCCAAGATTGCCGCCGCGCATGCCATTGGCAAAACCAGCGGGTACTTGCCCGCCTTCTTCGTCGATATTGAACGCAGCCATGCCGGTGTAGTGCATGCCGCACACGGCCAGTCCCATCACCAGTGCGCTGCCGACCATCTGCACGCGGCCGCGCAGATTGAAGGCCAACCACAGTGCAACGATTGAGGCGACGATGGCAATCAACAGCGATGCCGCCACCAGGCTCATGTCGTAGGTGGTGTACGCCGCCATCATCACCGCCGCCATGCCGAGATAATGCATGCCGGTGACGCCCAGGCCCATGCAAACACCCGCCGCGGCGAGTTTCGCCCAACTGAAAGCGCCGCTGCTGGCGATGAACAGACCCAGCGAACAGGCGCCAAAAGCGATGATCGCGGACAGCGCGGTCAATACCGGGTCATAACTCACCGGCAGGCCCATATTGCAAGCGAGCATGGCGATGAAGTGCATGGCCCAGATCGCACCCACACCCATCGCCGCCCCTGCTGCAAGCACCGCCATCATGCGCTGGCGCGCAGTTTGCGCCAGCGGAATGGCAACGGCCAACTGCAGGGCAGTGAACGACCCGAGCACGGATATCACGTACGAGAGCAGAACCAGCCAAAGGTTGTAATGCTGATGCGCAGGCATGTCCCCCACCTCCGATGACAGGGCGTCAATGTGATGCGCACGCAATCCGGCCTTGCGCATCACTGTCATGCAGCACGTCGCCACGACCCTCATCACGCCGAACTTGCTGCGTTTTGCTTGCTGTCTTGCCCGACTACTTGATCAGAAATCGGCGCACACGGCATTCCACTGTTCAAAACCTTCCATGGCCCACATCGATGCGCTCGCCCTCCGCGCTCGCCTCAATGCGAAACCTCCAACACGCAATCGCCTGCGCCATGCTGGCCGCGGCAATGCAAATGACGCACCAAGACACTCTGCGGCGCCGATGATGCACTCAGCATGCCTTCGAGATAACCACTGAAGAACCTGCAGCCGGAATGACCGCCGGGCGGACAGAGCGGGCAGTTCTGGATATGGAAGTGGCGATCATGCACGTCGACGGATATCAACGAGCGCATGGCCGGTGTCGCGATGCGCTTGATCGCATCGGCCAAACCCAGCTTGCCGCCCATTTCATAATCGCGCTTGTACACCCAGGTGCCCGTGCGGCGGCCAGCCAGCAGCAACGATGCCTCGCGGGCTTCGGCGGCCACGTCATGTTCCAGCGCAAGCAGCCACGGAAAAATCTTTGGGTAATCGCGCGCCAGCTGCGGCAACATGCTTTCGACCTTGCCCACATCCGGCCCGATGTGCGTAATCGACGATGACGCCGAACCATGGGTTGCGCCGTCGCTTGCACGTGGTGCTGGCGTTGCCGCCGCTTGCGCGGCGGCACCTGGAGCCAGCAGCGTGGCTTCGAAACTCTGCACACGAGCATGCGTTGCCAGCATTTCTTCCAAGCCGAGCTGCTGCTCCGGCTCGCCGCGCACGATCATGACCAACCACGCACCCTGGTTGTCCTGATAGACCCTTTGGCGCAACAACGTGAACCCGCTGGCGATCACCACGCGGCCCAATCCAACCAGCAATCCTTCCCGGCGATCCGACAGAATGTGGATTTCCAGCTCGATCATCGAATGCAGCTCCCCTGTTCCATCGATGCTGGCAAACGAAAAGTGGAATGTACGACGAGCCCCTACGGCACCAAGTGTGATCAAACTCCCAAAACCTAATAGGTACGATGCAGTCGCTACCCGTTTTTGGCATGGCGACATGCTGTAAATCATCAGTGGTGGCGGTTTGATCAATCTACGGGCCAGCAAGCACAGCAATCGGACAGCCGTGGAAATTCAGCTCAGGGCAAGAGTGGAAGCCCCAGTTCCGCAAGGAAAGCGTTGTGGCGCTGCTTCGCCTTAACGACTGCCTGCTCGATCTTCTCCAAATCGCCGTGCACAGCCTGAAGGTCGATCTCTTCCTCCACCTGCACCGTACTGACATAGCGGGAAATATTGAGATTGAAGTCGTTCTGTTCGATTTCCGCCATGTCAACACGACGGGAATAACGCGACTGCGGCAAGCGCTCACGATAAGTGTCGATGATCTTGTCGATATGCTCGGGCAAAAGACGGTTCTGCCGCTTGCCTTTCTCAAAGTGCTCCGCCGCGTTGATGAAAAGCATCATCGTCAGGCTGTTTGCACTTCTTCAGCACCAGAATGCAGACGGGAATGCCGGTTGAGTAGAACAGATTGGCCGGCAGGCCGATCACGGTGTCGATGTGACCAGGTATCGCAGAAACAGGAAGGCCAACATGTAGTCGCGAAAGTCGTCCGCACTCATGCTGCCGCGCAGGCGTCGGCGATGGCCCAGAGGAGTTTGCCGAGCTTGTTCTTTTCGTCTTGGGTCATGCCTTTTTATCTTTCCGTGCACGAAGTTGGCCTGCCGAAAGCCGGTGCAATTCTCCATCCTTGACGATCACCAGATCGGTATCGGTCTGGATGGCAGTTTTACGCGCTAGCGCGGCCGCACGCTGCAGCGCGGCCATGGATGCACGCAGCTCGGGACTTTTTGCCTTGGACAGGTCTTGAGCTTTCATGTGTTTTCTCCCCAATCTAGCAATACCGGTTCCGGGCCTGCATTGTCATACAACGCCCAAGCATCTACACGGTCCTTGTAGTGCTCATCGAAATTGCGCCGCCCGGCGGCGAAGCGGCGCCTGATCACGGGTTCAGGAATGTCGTGGCCACCTTGCTTCACGCGCTCAGCCACACGGCTCAGCGCAATTTGCGCATCCGGTAGCGCCAAAAAGTACAGGCTAACGTGGTAACCCAGGGATCGCCACTGGTCGATATGCCGCCGGTAGCCGAATCCGGACAGCGTCGTCTCGAACGCAAAGCTCTCGCCTCGTCGCACACATTCAGCGATTTCCTCCAGCATCAGGCGGCCCGCTTTGACTGCTGCGGCCTCAGGCTCGAAGGGCGATAGCCCCGCCGCAATCAGGTCCGCGTTAATGAATCGCGGGCAATGGGCCTCCTCTGGCAGAAACGAGCGAGCAAACGTGGTTTTTCCCGCGCCATTGGGGCCAGCAATGATGATGATGCGCCTGTTCAACGGCATGCACCCCAACACAAGACGCGCTTCGTTCCTTCGGATTGAACTACCGACGATTTCTCGGTAGTTGCCTCCAGACTCAGCTCGTCGTCCTCGTAGAAGTTCTTCAGGCGAAGCCCGATGCTGTCCTGGCCACTATCGAGCAACAGGGCTATTTCAGGCTGATTGGGCCAGCCCGTTTGATGTTCAGCACACGGGCGAATCCGGCTCTGGTTATCTTCGGCAATGCAGGGAATCAGCATGTCAAGCATCCGCACCGGGAAGCTCCACCCTGTTGAGGGGGTAGAAGGCGAGGAAATCATCAAGTGCTTTCTCAAAGTGCTCGCGGTTTTCCTTCAGCATTTCCACGGGATCGTAGAAGGAGTAATTACCGTGGCTCATGATGTTCACCACGCGTCCGTACAAGGGGGCATGTCGGCGACAATTGATCGGGCCTCAGTCTACCGATTGTCGCCAGACTCGTGTCCCGGTTTTCCATACAGCCAACCAAAGAAAAACCCCGCCAGGCGGGGTTTTTCGTCTTACCTATCCCTCGTTTTTGCCGTTGCGCGGCTACGTTCGGGATAAACTCTGCGGCATTAGAAGTCCATACCACCCATGCCGCCCATGCCACCAGCCGGCGCATGGTTGTGCTCTTCCTTCTTCGGCAGCTCAGCCACCATCGCTTCGGTGGTGATGGCCAGGCCAGCCACCGACGACGCGTACTGCAGGGCCGAACGGGTGACCTTGGTCGGATCCAGGATGCCGAACTCGACCATGTCGCCGAACTCACCGGTGGCGGCGTTGTAGCCGTAGTTGCCCTTGCCTTCCTTGACCTGGTTGACGATCACGGACGGCTCGGCGCCAGCGTTGGCCACGATCTCGCGCAGCGGAGCTTCCAGCGCACGGCGGGTGATGGCGATGCCGAGGTTCTGGTCTTCGTTGTCGCCCTTCAGGTTGTCGGTGGCCGCCAGCGCACGGATCAGCGCCACGCCACCGCCGGGGACCACGCCTTCTTCCACCGCAGCGCGCGTCGCGTGCAGGGCGTCTTCGACGCGGGCCTTCTTTTCCTTCATTTCGACTTCGGTCGCAGCGCCGACCTTGATCACCGCAACACCGCCGGCCAGCTTGGCCACGCGTTCCTGCAGCTTCTCGCGGTCGTAGTCGGAGGTGGTCTCCTCGATCTGCGCCTTGATCTGCTTGATGCGAGCCTGGATCTTCTCGGCTTCGCCGGCGCCATCGATGATGGTGCTGTTTTCCTTGGTCACCACGATCTTCTTGGCGCGGCCCAGGTCATGCACGGTGGCCTTTTCGAGCTGCAGGCCGACTTCTTCGGAGATGACCTGGCCGTTGGTGAGGATGGCCATGTCTTCCAGCATCGCCTTGCGGCGATCACCGAAGCCCGGCGCCTTCACAGCAGCAACCTTGACGATGCCGCGGATGGTGTTGACCACCAGGGTGGCCAGCGCTTCGCCTTCCACTTCCTCGGCCACGATCAGCAGCGGCTTACCGGCCTTGGCGACGCCTTCCAGCACCGGCAGCAGCTCGCGCACGTTGGAGATCTTCTTGTCGTGCAACAGGATGAACGGGTCTTCCAGCTCGACCTGCTGGCTCTGCTGGTTGTTGATGAAGTACGGCGAGAGGTAGCCGCGGTCGAACTGCATGCCTTCGACCACGTCCAACTCGTTCTCCAGGCCCGAGCCTTCCTCAACCGTGATCACGCCTTCCTTGCCGACCTTCTTCATCGCGGTGGCGATGATGTCGCCGATGGCGGCGTCGGAGTTGGCGGAGATGGTGCCGACCTGGGCGATGGCCTTGTCGTCAGCGGTGGGCTTGGACAGCTTCTTCAGTTCTTCCACCGAGGCAGCCACGGCCTTGTCGATGCCGCGCTTGAGATCCATCGGGTTGATGCCGGCGGCCACGGCCTTCATGCCTTCGCGGATGAACGCCTGAGCCAGCACGGTGGCGGTGGTGGTGCCGTCACCGGCGTTGTCGGAGGTCTTGGAAGCGGCTTCCTTGACGATCTGGGCGCCCATGTTCTCGTAGGCGTCGGCCAGTTCGATCTCCTTGGCCACAGACACGCCGTCCTTGGTGACGGTGGGGGCGCCGAAGCTCTTCTGGAGCACGACGTTGCGGCCCTTCGGGCCCAGGGTGACCTTGACCGCGTTGGCCAGGGTGTTTACGCCTTTGAGGATGCGCGAGCGGGCGTCTTCGCCGAAGCGGACTTCTTTAGCTGCCATGATGATATTCCTTCGAATTCAGTAATGAGGTTGCAAAGAGGGGCGGGAGAGGCGATCAGCCTTCGATCACCGCGACGATGTCGTCTTCCTTCAAGAAGACCAGCTCTTCGCCGTCGATCTTGATTTCCTGGCCGGCATACTTGCCGAACAGCACGGTTTCGCCGGCCTTGACCGACATCGGGCGAACCTTGCCGTCTTCCAGGATGCGGCCTTCACCAGCGGCGATGACCTTGCCGCGGGTCTGCTTTTCGGTAGCGCTATCGGGGATGACGATGCCGCCGGCGGAGACACGCTCCTCTTCCAGGCGCTTGACGATGACGCGATCGTGCAGCGGACGCAGTTTGCTCATGAGATGGACTCCAGCTATTGGCTTGGGATGGAAAAATGGATGACCCCCGAGCCGGCCTTGGTGCCTTTGTTAGCACTCGGGGTGAGCGAGTGCCAATTCTAGTCACCAAAAAAACCCCTGCAATAGGGGCCGGACGGGTCGTGGAACGGTTAATGGGGGAAGCGGCAGCCCTTTCAAGGCCCGTCAATGAAACGACGCGGTTTGGAAATTGGGATCGACACCAGCCGCAAAAATGCCGACGATGGCCCGTTTCCACACCAGCAGACGGGCACCCAGGCAGTGAGCAGGGACCAGACATTACGCGAGCAAATCGTCGCCTACGGCTTGAAGCTGACGCCATCGGGCCTAAGCCAGGGCACCTCCGGCAACCTGAGCGTGCGCCATGGCGATGGTTTCCTGATCACCCCCAGCGGCACCCCCTACGAGGAGATCACGCCCGAGGGTGTCGTGCAGGTGGCAATGGATGGCAACCACGCGCCCGGGCTGCGCCCGTCCAGCGAGTGGCGCTTCCACCGCGATATCTATGCCGCTCGTCCGGACGTGCATGCCGTGGTCCACGCCCATCCGCCCTATAGCACCGGGCTGGCGATGTGCCGCATGGATATCCCGGCGGCGCACTACATGATCGCAGTGAGCGGCGGTGATTCGATCCGCTGCGCCGGTTATTACACCTATGGCACGCAGGAACTCTCCGATGCCGTTGTGCAAGCGTTGGATGGCCGCCTGGCCTGCCTGCTGGCCAACCACGGCATGATCGCCACCGGCGCCAACTTGGAACAAGCGATGTGGCGCGCCGTCGAGGTGGAAACCTTGGCCCGGCAATACACGATCGCCTTGCAAGTGGGTAAACCCGTGATGCTGCGTGACGACGAAGTCACGCAAGTGATCGAGAAATTCGGAAACTACGGATTGATGTCCCGGAAATAGCCAAGCCATGTCCGATCCGACCACTGTTCTGCTCTGCTATTGCACCTGCCCCCATGCAGCCAGCGCACAGCACCTGGCGGATGCATTGGTCGGCGAATCGTTGGCGGCCTGCGTCAATCGCATCCCCGGCATTCACTCCACCTATCGCTGGAAAGGTAAAGTCACCACGGATGTCGAAGAATTGTTGCTGATCAAGACCACCGTGGAGCGCTTCGAAGCGCTGAAACAGCGGCTGCTCGCTTTGCATCCTTACGAACTGCCAGAGCTGATCGCCGTTCCGGTGGAACGCGGCCACACCGCCTACCTGGACTGGGTACGCGCAGCCGGTGAAGATTGAGACATTGATGCATCCAGCGTCGTCAGTGCCGCCTTGGGCGTTGCGATAAAAACCACCAGGAACGTTGCAGGCTCCGTCTTGCTGGCATTGCCGCTCACGACATGATGCGCACCTGCCGGCTCGAACCAACTCTCTCCCGGTCCATAGACATGGAGCGAGCCGCCTTCGAGCTGAGTGCGGACGTGACCGGATAACACATAAGCAAAGATATCGCCGCCGTGTCGATGTGGCAGCGTGGATTGTCCGGGCGCATACGTCACCGTCACTGCATTGAGTTGGCGCCCTGGCGCTTGTGTCAGCGGCGCCGAAAGCAGCGCATGTTCTTCCGCGGCAGAACCTGCAACAGGATAGATCGCCGCAAGCGCTGCTACGGTAAGCCAATGGATCGCTCTCATCGTGCTCTCCTGGAACTTCACCTGGCCGCGGATTGATTGGCAGCAAGCGCTTTCAACTCATCCGGCAACTGCGGATCGACACCTTCGATACGGCGCACCACGTGTCCTTGCGCATCGATGATCAGCAAGGTCGGTACATGCATGACACAGAAGCGGCGAAACAGCGTGCCTGAGGCATCCAGCGCCAATGGCATCGTCACATGATGTTCGCGCTGATAAGCCAGCAGATCATCCTTGCCCGCCCATAGCCCGGATGCGATACCAAGCCAACGCACCTGACTATCGCTTGATAGCGTCGCCACCTGTTCGCGCACTGCTTTGCAACTTGCCGCAAGCGCAGGCCGGCTCTCGGCGAAATAGGTTTCGCACCATGGCGAAAGGAACACCAACACGGTGGGATGTCCGTTGCCATGGTGCGCATCGAGATGAAAGGGCTCGCCGCTGAGCGTTGGCACGGTGAGATTCGCCACATGTTCGGGATCATCGTGATCCGAAACGTCGCTTGCCGCGATGGTGGCACTGGATGACGCTGTAGAAGTACGTGCCGCCAGCAGGGCAGCCGCAAGCTTTGCGTTGGCTTCGTGACCGACGAAAAGGACACGGCCATCTCGCCCGATCACTACGTGCTGCGGCGTCACGCGCAAATGAAATGCCTTACCTATCGAGCCATCGTCAAAGACGATCGGCATCTTCAGACCCATCGCCTGGCGATACTTGAGCACGTCGGCCTCGGTATCGTCGAAGCCGACATCGACCGCGATCACGGCAAGATCCGGCCCGGCATGTTGGTAGACCTCTTTCAGATGCGGCATCTGCTCGCGGCACGGCACACACCACGTCGCCCAGAATTCCAGATACACCGCTTTCTTGCCGTAGTAGCTGGCCAGATCGATGGTCTGTCCGTCGACGGTCTTCAGCACCAGCTTCGGCGCTGCTGTGCCGACCAGGCCGCGCGCAGCAGCCTGCGCATGCTGATCACCGGTTTCCGCACACAACGAAGTCTGGAATCCGCAAAGCAAGATCAACAAAAACAAAACAACGATACGCACGACAACCTCCTTGGATGGCATGCGCACATGTTCGCGATCCGGCGGCGTCGCCTTAAGGGCCACTTTGCGGTAAATGCAGGGAGCCACCTCGTCGCCTCACCCTCGTCGCCCCGGCGAAAGCCGGGGCCTCGTGACTTTCACCACCAACAAGTCGCTGGACCTAGGCTTTCGCCGGGGCGACGGGTCTGAGGTTTTCCCAAATCCCGGGCAGCAAAGCGCTTAGCCATCCGTGAGCTCGACCAGCCGGCGAATCCCTTCGTCAATGCGTTGCACATCGGCCATGCCCAAGCCGAGCCCGATGCCGTTCACGACGCCGGGATCCAAGGCGCAGAGATTGAGCGCATCCAGGCGGATGCCGATTTTCTGCGCGCGCCCCACCAACTCAACCGCATCGATGGCAGCGGGCAGGCTCGCCGCAACATGCAGGCCAGCATCGGAAGGCCACATGCGAAGCTTGCCATGAGCATGCCGCTCGATAGCGTCGAGCAAGGCATCGCGCCGCTCCGCGTAGATCTTGCGCATGTGGCGCACGTGACGCACCAAATGGCCTTCGGCGATGAAGGCAGCGAGCGCATCCTGCGCCATCACGTTGCCGTGCCAATCCGACTGATACTTCGCGCTGGCGAGCGCCGCGCGCAACCACGGCGGCACCACCGCATAACCTAAGCGCAAGGCCGGAAACAGGCATTTGGAAAACGTGCCGATGTAGCAGACGGTGTCACCGCGATCCAGCGTTTGCAGCGCATCAAGCGGTCTGCCGCTGTAACGAAATTCGCTGTCGTAATCGTCTTCGATGATCACCGCGCCGCGCGATCGCGCAAAATCCAGCAATGCTACGCGGCGGCGCGGCGACATCACCACGCCGAGCGGAAACTGGTGCGAGGGCGTGACATAAATGATGCTCGTGTCGTCCGGCAGTTTTTCTACGGTGAGCCCTTCTTCGTCCACGGGCACGCCCACGATGCGCGCACCAGCGGCTGCGAACACTTCCTGCAGCGGCGGATAACCAGGGTCTTCCACCGCCAACACAGTGCTCCCCGGCGTCACCAGTACACGTGCCAAGAGATCGAAGGCCTGTTGCGCACCGTTGGTGACAACCATGTCGTCAGGCTCACAAGCCACCGCGCGTGCAAACGAGATATGGCTGGCGATGGCTTCGCGTAGCGCGGGACTGCCCTGCGGGTGGCCATACAACGGCGCAGCTTTGGATAAATGGCGCAACGCACGCGCAGAAAGACGCCGCCATACGTCGTAGGGAAACGGACGGCCGTCAGGAATGCCGAGACGAAAGTCGTAAGGGAACGCACCCAATTGCATCGGTACCGGCATCGCGTTCACGCTTCGCCAGTACGGTGCCATTCGATGCTCGTCGCGATCGGGCGTGGCGTGAGCCGGAACGGCAGGCCGTCTTGCCGCCACGTCGGCCACGAAGTTGCCGGCACCGCGCCGGGCCACGATGTAGCCCTCGCTGAGCAACAAATCGTAGGCCGCTACCACCGTGTTTCGGGACACCCCAAGGGCATCGGCCAGCGCACGCGTCGCCGGCAGCCGCAGACCGGCTTTCAGGCGCCCATCGAGGATGGCCGCATGCAATTGTCCGTGCAGCGCCGCCAGGCGCTGTCGTGAACCGCGCTCGGGCAGCTCCAGCGGAAACTCGAACGGATGATCCATAGGTTGCCAGCCCCAGAACTGGACCCATAGATTTGTTTCAATGTGGTTCTTTTGCAAGTCCACATGCCAACCTAAGCTCTTCGCCCAATGAACCGCCCCTTTCGAGGCCGCACGCCATGATCGACCTGTATTTCTCCCCGACACCAAACGGCCTGAAGGCCAAGCTGTTCATGGAAGAGGCCGGGTTGCCTTACCGCCTTGTGCCGGTGGCGCTGAGCAAGGGCGAGCAGTTCAAGCCGGAATTTCTCGCCATTTCACCGAACAACAAGATCCCCGCCATCGTCGATCACGAACCGGCCGGCGGCGGCGCACCGATCACGCTGTTCGAATCGGGCGCGATCATGCTGTATCTGGCGGAGAAAACCGGACGCCTGATTCCACGTGACGCCCACGGCCGTGCCGAGGTATTGCAATGGCTGTTCTGGCAGATGGCCGGCCTGGGGCCCATGGCCGGGCAGATCGGCCACTTCAACGTCTATGCACCTGAGAAGGTGCCATACGCCATCGACCGCTACACCCGCGAAACCAGCCGTCTGTATGGGGTGCTCAATCAGCGGCTGGTGGATCGCCCGTTCATTGCCGGCGAATTCTCGATCGCCGATATCGCCTGTTACCCATGGATCGTTCCGTACGAAGCACATGGACAGAACCTCGCCGAATTTCCCCACCTGAAGCGTTGGTTCGAAAGCATGGCGGCGCGGCCGGCCACCGTGCGCACGTACGAAGGCGTCGAGAATGTTTATGCACCCAAGCAGGCAATATCGGAAGAAGAACGCGACGTGCTGTTCAAGCAGGGCGCAAAAGCCCGCGCCTGAGCGCACCGCATCACGTCCATCCGTCGCCCCAAAGGCTACTGACAGGTCCTGTCATCGCCCGGGTTTAGGGTTGATTGCCCGCCTCTACGAGTGCCTACGCCATGAAAAAGTCCGACGTCACCGCACTGATCTTGCTCGGCGCCCTGTGGGGGGCGTCGTTCCTGTTCATGCGCATGGGTGCAGCGCAATTCGGGAGCATGGCGTTGGCAGGCATGCGGGCGATCGGGGCAGCGGTATGTTCGCTGCCGTTGCTGCTGTCGCGCGAGCGGCTTGCCGAATTACGGGCGAACTGGCGTTCGGTGGCGCTGATCGGCCTGGCCAATTCGGCGCTGCCGTTCGTGCTGTTTTCCTACGCAGCGCAGAGCTTGCCCGCCGGCCTTTCGGCGATCTTCGATGCGATAGCCCCGCTGCTGGTGGCCTTGTCCGGCTGGCTGTGGCTGAGCGAGCGGCTGAATGCGATGCAAGCCAGCGGCCTGGTGATCGGCATGAGCGGCGTGGTGTGGCTGATCGGCGGCAGCATGGGCTTCGGGCATGGTGGCGCATCCATCGGCTGGGCCATGGCGGCGTGCGTGGGTGCGAACGTCTGCTACACCTTCGGCGCGCACTACAGCCATCGACGCGTGCAGAGCGTTTCGCCCCTGACGGTAGCCATCGGCAGCCAGGTGGCCGCCGCGGTGATGCTGCTCCCTTCCACGGTATGGCTATGGCCCGCCACATCACCCTCGCTGCAAGCATGGGTGGCGATGTTCGGACTGGCCGCGGGATGCACAACGTTCGCCTACGTGCTGTTCTACCGTCTGCTGGCGCGCATCGGTTCGACGCGAGCGATGGCGGTGCTGTATCTGATCCCGGTATTCGGCGTGGTGTGGGGCGCGGTGTTCCTGCACGAAACGGTGACGATGGCGATGGCCGGCGGATGCATCGTTATCCTGCTCGGCGTGGCACTCACCACCGGCGTGTTGCGGATTCGTGCTGCGGCACCCTCGCCGCTGAATGCGGTCGAATAGGCTCCAGCCTCCAACCCGAGCTGGTCCATAATCCTTCATCGCGCCCCGCGCGATCCCCACAGCTTGGAGTTGGAATGCGCTCGCTTCGTTACGGCCGCGTCGCCGCTTATCTACTCACTTTATTGACGCTGGCGTTCGGCATGCAAGCCTACGCCCAGGATGCCGAAGACAATCTGCTGCCGGTTACCGAGGCCTACAAGCTCAGCGCCGACGCCAGCACGCCGGGTGTCGTGAAGCTGCACTGGGACATCGCACAGGATTACTACCTGTACCGCGGGCGCATGGCGTTCAAAGGCGGCGATGGCGTGACGCTGGGCGAAGCGCAGCTCCCTGATGGCGAGAAGCACACCGATCCGTACCTTGGACCGGTGGAGACGTATCACCACAGCGTGGACGCCACCATCCCCTACACGCTTGCCCAAGGCACCACGGCCATCAAGCTGGACGTGCGCTACCAGGGCTGCCACGAAACCGATCCGAAGATCTGCTATCCGCCGCATACCGAGCATTTGACGCTGCCGGTTCCCGCCTCGGCTGGCGCACCACCACCGAACAAACTCAATGATCTGTTCGGCTCGCGCACCCCGTCTTTGGCTGGCGGCAGGAACGAGCCGCTGCCGGCCGAACAGGCTTTCCGCTTCGATGCGATCCCCCAGGATGCAAACCACCTGCTGCTGCGCTGGACCATCGCCAAGGGCTACTACCTGTATCGCGACCAGACGCAGCTATCGGTAAAAGATGCGCCGAAACTTTCGCTATCGCCTGCCTGGCCTGCCGGAACAACGCATGAAGATGCGCATTTCGGCAAGACCACGGTGTATTTCGATGAACTGACCTTGCCGGTGGCGATCCATGGAGATACCGCTGGCATGAAATCGCTTGCACTGGTGGCCAGTTTCCAAGGTTGCCAGGACGGCGGCCTGTGCTATCCGCTGATGACACGCGAGGCACATATCGATTTGACGGGCGCCAGTGGCACGACGATTGAAACCGCCGCAAATCCCGCGCCGGAAATGCCACCGGCCAACGCGACGAAAAACACTTCGCTCAACGTCAGCTTCCTTTATGCGCTGCTGCTCGCACTGGGTGGCGGCCTGGTGCTCAATCTGATGCCTTGCGTGTTGCCGGTTCTGTCGATCAAGGCGATCAGCCTGATCGAAAGTGGCGAGAATCCAGCACGGCGCCGTACGCATGCCTTGATGTACACGGCCGGTGTGCTGATCAGCTTCGCGGTACTTGGCGCTGTGATCATCGCGCTAAAGACCGCGTGGGGTGCACATCTGCAGAATCCGCTGGTCGTAGCCGTGCTCGCGTTGGTAATGCTGGCAGTGGCGCTATCGATGTCCGGCGTGGTGCAGTTCGGTGCATCGCTGGGCAATACGGGCAGCTCGCTGGCCAATCGCTCCGGTCCCGCCGGCGATTTCTTTACCGGCGTGCTCGCCGTGGTGGTGGCCAGCCCCTGTACCGCGCCGTTCATGGGTACGGCGCTGGCGTATGCGCTGGTGGCACCCATGGCCAGCGCCATCTGCGTGTTTCTCGCCTTGGGTCTGGGATTGTCGCTGCCGTTTCTCGCCGTCGGTTTCGTACCGGCGTTGTCGCGCTGGTTGCCGCGCCCTGGCCGCTGGATGGAAACGCTGAAAGAAGTGCTGGCGTTTCCGATGTACCTCACTGCAGCCTGGTTGGCGTGGGTATTGGCGAATCAGCGTGGTGCGGATGCGGTCGGCCTGCTGCTGGTCGCGGCGGTGCTGCTGGCGATGACGCTGTGGTGGTTCGAACGCAGCCGCGACCGCAACGCGCTGAGCCGCGCACTGGTCGCCCTGCTTGCGCTGTTCACGCTGGCACCGCTGTATTACCTCGCCACCTTGCCCCTGGCGGCCCAAGCAACTGCAAGCACAGACGGTGTCGTCGCCTACTCGCCGGACAAGCTCGCCGAGCTGCGCAAGGCGGGCACGCCTGTATTCGTCGATATGACCGCGGACTGGTGCGTCACCTGCAAAGCCAACGAGCATGCCGTGCTCGATGGCGATGATTTCAAGGCCCTGCTCAAGCGCACCGGCGCTGTCTATATGAAGGGCGACTGGACCAACGAAGATCCGGCCATCTCCAGCTTCCTGCAGCAGTACCACTCCCCCGGCGTGCCGCTCTACGTGGTATTCCCGAAAGATGGCAGCGCCGCTGGCCGGAAGCTGCCGACGGTGCTGACCTTCTCGCTGGTGGAGCAGGCGCTGACCGAGGCGGCGAAGTAAGCGGACTGGTACATGTGCGGCCGCAAGCCCTCATACTTGCGGCCCCGCTCCTCACCCGTCGCCCATGCTGAGCCGAACCAATCTTTTCATTCTGGCCCTGGCCTTGCTGGCCGCCATCGCCGGTGGCTGGCTGCAGCATGAAAGCCGGCTGGCACATGTGCCTCCTGGCGTTCATGTTGCGAACGTCGGCGATCTTCGTCCAGACGTGGCGCTGCTCGACCTCCGTGGACACGAGCGCCGGCTCTCCGGCTACCAGGGCAAACGCCTGCTCCTGAATTTCTGGGCCAGCTGGTGCGTCCCCTGCGTGACCGAGATGCCGGCCTTGAATGCAGCTCAGCGCAAGTTCGCCGATCAGGGCGCGATCGTGCTGGGCATTGCCATGGATGAACCCGATAACGTGCGCGCTTTTCTCAGTACACATCCCGTCGACTACCCCATTCTGGTCGGCCAGCTGGCCTCACCCAGCACCTCCCTGCGCTTCGGCGACATCGACGAAGTGCTGCCCTACAGCGTGTTGCTGGATGAAAACGGGAAGATCTTGGCCGTCCAGCGGGGGCCGCTGAAGGCAGAGCAGCTGGAGCACTGGCTATCGCCAACAACCGCGCCCTGATGCCATTTGCACCGCCATACGTCCACGCACGTTTAACATCTTCTTTCTCCGCCAAACGTCGCCGAATTGCGCCGAACTGGACAATATCCACGGCACCGCGCACACTCTCGCCGGTTTCAGGGGAGCTTGGAGCACCATGGCGAAGCTGCTGGTCCTGCACGGACCCAACCTCAACCTGCTCGGCGTACGCGAACCGGACATCTACGGCCGGGAGACGCTGGCTGACATCAACAACCAGCTGGCCCAGCGCGCCCAGGCGGCTGGCCATGAGCTGGCCTGGTACCAGTCCAACGCCGAGCACGAGCTGATCGGCCGTATTCACCAGGCACGCGACGAGCAGGTGGCGACCATCCTGATCAACCCTGGTGCCTTCACCCACACGAGCGTGGCCCTGCGCGACGCGCTGGCCGCCGTGGGCATTCCCTTCATCGAGCTGCATATGAGCAACGTGCATGCCCGCGAACCGTTCCGTCATCACTCCTACTTGTCCGACCTGGCGATGGGCGTGATCTGCGGTTTCGGCAGTGCCAGCTACCACCTGGCGCTGGAGGCTGCCCTGGCCAAACTTGAACCAAAGCCTGCTGCCTAGCCGGCCGTACCGTTTCCTTTCACATAACCGTTCACATCAGGACCGCCAAGCTGCGGCCCTCAGACCCTGAGAAGGCAAGCCCTATGGATCTGCGCAAGATCAAAAAACTGATCGACCTGCTCGAGGAATCCAACCTCGCCGAACTGGAAATCAAGGAAGGCGAGGAAGTCGTCCGCCTGTCGCGCGTACCCAAGGGCGCCATCACCGTCGGCGCGGCACCGGCCACCATCCATATGCCGGCCCCGGCACCCGCGCCCGCCCCCGTCGCAGCCGCCCCGGCCGAAAGCACCCCGGCAGGCAGCAACCTGCCGGCCGGCCACGTGGTGAAAGCGCCAATGGTAGGCACCTTCTACGCCTCGGCCAGCCCCGGTGCGCCCGCATTTGTAAAGGTGGGCCAGCAGGTCAAGACCGGCGAGACGCTGGGCATCATCGAAGCGATGAAGATGTTCAACCAGATCGAAGCCGAGGTCAGCGGCACCGTGCAGGCCATCCTGGTCGATAACGGCCAGCCGGTGGAATTCGACCAGCCGATGTTCGTGATCGCCTAAACGGCCCGACGACTATGCAAAAGCTCGAAAAGGTCGTTATCGCCAATCGCGGCGAAATCGCGTTGCGCATTCTGCGTGCGTGTCACAGCCTCGGCATCAAGACCGTGGCGGTGCACTCCACCGCGGATCGCAACCTCAAGCATGTGGGCCTTGCGGATGAAGCCATCTGCATCGGCCCCGCGCCATCGGTCGACAGCTACCTCAACATTCCGCGCATCATCGCGGCTGCGGAAATCACCGACGCCAACGCCATCCATCCCGGCTACGGCTTTCTTGCCGAGCGTGCGGACTTCGCCGAGCAGGTGGAGCAATCCGGTTTCATCTTCATCGGGCCGACAGCCGATGTGATTCGCATGATGGGCGACAAGGTAGAAGCGATCCGCGCGATGAAGTCGGCCGGCGTGCCATGTGTGCCCGGCTCCGGCGGCCCGCTCGGTGACAACGTCGAAGAAAACATGCGCATTGCGCGTGAGATCGGCTATCCGGTGATCATCAAGGCGGCCGGCGGCGGCGGCGGTCGCGGCATGCGCGTAGTGCGCACCGAAGCGCATCTTGGCAACGCCGTCACCATGACCAAGCAGGAAGCCAAGGCCGCATTCGGCAACGATCAGGTGTACATGGAGAAGTTCCTGGAGAATCCGCGCCACGTGGAAATCCAGGTACTTGCCGACGGCCAGGGCAATGCGATCCATCTCGGCGAACGCGATTGCTCGATGCAGCGCCGCCATCAAAAAGTGGTCGAAGAAGCGCCCGCACCTGGCATCACGCCGGAACAGCGTGCACAGATCGGCCAGGTGTGCGTGGATGCGTGTTTGCGCATTGGTTATCGCGGTGCGGGCACGTTCGAATTTCTGTTCGAAAACGGCCACTTCTATTTCATCGAAATGAACACGCGCATCCAGGTGGAGCATCCGGTCACGGAGCTGATCACCGGCGTGGATCTGGTACGCGAGCAACTGCGGATCGCTGCTGGCGAGAAGCTTTCGCTCAAGCAGGAAAACATCAAGATCAACGGTCACGCGATCGAATGCCGCATCAACGCCGAAGATCCGGAAACCTTCATGCCGTCACCCGGCACGGTGAAGCGTTTCGAAGCACCCGGCGGCCCCGGCGTGCGCGTGGACACGCACTTGTATGACGGCTACCGGATTCCGCCGAATTACGATTCGATGATCGGCAAGCTGATCGTGCACGGACCGGATCGCGAAACTGCCATTGCGCGCATGCGTCTGGCGCTTGCCGAAACGGTGATAGAAGGCGTGAAGTGCAACGTTCCGCTGCAACAGCGCATCATGTCCGACGTCGGTTTCCAGCAAGGTGGACAGAACATCCACTATCTGGAGAAGCGGATGGCGGAGCACAAAGAGCATCCGCATAGCGGGCTTGAATCGAAGGCCTGATCAGAACGCTCGTCATTCCGGCGAAGGCCGGAATGAGGGCAAGGCTTGATTGAACTCCATCGCAAGATTCGCTCTTCACCCTACCCTCTCCCTTAAGGAGAGAGGGAAAATGGCCGCAGCCCTCATCCTCCGGAACGCCAATGCCCTGGCTCGAACTCTCCCTGACTGTCCGCGCCGAACAGCAGCCTCGCGTGGAAGATGCATTGGAAGATCTGGGCTCGCTGTCGATCACACTGCGCGACGCCAACGCCGAAACGCCTGACGAGCAGGCGATTTTCGAACCAGGCGTCGGCGAGCTGCCGTTGTGGCCAACCATCACCTTGAACGCGCTGTTCGATGCAGACGCCGACCGCCGCGGTTTGAGCGAAGCGCTCAGTGAATTGCTGCCGTGGCTGGAGCCCGATCAACTCAATTTCCGCGACGTCGCCGATGAAGATTGGGAACGCGCATGGATGGACCAGTTCAAGCCGATGCCGTTCGGTCGCCGGTTATGGATCTATCCCTGGAACATCGCACCACCGGACGATGACGAACTGGCGATCGTGCAACTCGATCCCGGCCTGGCCTTTGGCAGTGGCACGCATCCCACCACGGCGCTATGCCTGGAATGGCTGGACAGCCTGAATCTCGTCGACAAGCGCGTCATCGACTATGGCTGCGGCTCAGGCATTCTTGCCATCGCTGCTTTGAAGCTGAACGCAGCCTCCGCCATCGGCGTCGACAACGATCCGCAGGCACTGACGGCTTCTGCAGACAATGCCGAGCGCAATAACGTCGCCGACCGCCTGGCTCTGTTCCTGCCTGAGGATTTTGCAGGCGAACCTGCCGATGTATTCGTCGCGAACATTCTGGCCGGCCCACTCGGCGAATTGGCGCCGATGTTCGCCGCCTTGACTAAGCCAGGTGCACCCTTTGCGCTATCCGGCATCCTGCAAGGCCAGCAGGAGGAACTGCTGGAGCGTTATGCCGAATGGTTCGAAGGACTCCACGTGGACGTACGCGAAGATTGGGTTCGCATCAGCGGCCAGCGTCGCGTTTGATCATGGAATGCTCTGCTAAGCTTTGCGTATACAAGCTTTAGCTCACCCATGTATACGCAATGCCCTGAATGCCTATCCGTGTTTTCAGTGGATGCGCGCACGCTCGCGCAGGCGCACGGCTTCGTCATGTGCGGACATTGCGGGACGGGCTTCGACAGCATCGCCACGTTGGCGGATCAGCTGCCACCGGAACCCTTTCACGAGCTGCCTGCCCACGATCCCGGCGTGGAGCCACCGCGCTTGGAATCAGCGGTATATCGACCGAAACCGAACGCGGAACCCGAGCCGGCTGAAACGTCGATTTTGCGCGACGACTTTGCCGATCTCATTGTCACGCCGCGTTTCGCACGTGACCGGCGCATCGACCGACCACGCCGCTGGCCATGGGTGGTGGCATGCCTGTTGCTGATGTTCGGTCTTGTCGCGCAGCTTGGCTGGGCTTTGCGCGATACCTTGATTGCCGATCCCACCGTCGGTCCGCTGTTACAACAAACATGTGCTGCGTTGCAATGCCGATTGCCACAAGTACGCGATGTCGGCAAGCTGCATTTGCTTGCACGCGACGTACAAACGCATCCCACCGTGCCAGGCGCGCTGCTGATCAGTGCCACGCTACGCAACGACGCAACCTTCACTCAACCATGGCCAGTGGTCACCATTCGTTTGACCGACGGCAATGGCAAAGTGATCGCCATGCGTCGTCTCAATCCCTACGAATACCTTGATGATACGGAAGCCTTGCGTCGCGGTCTTGCGCCTGGCGCTAGCACAGCTTTGGTCTTCGAGGTAGAGGATCCGGGTCATCAAGCCATCGGCTTTGACATGGCGTTTGAATAACTGCGCCTTAGTACCTGTTCGGCATAGCGTTATGCGGTTACATGCATTTTCAGAGCGAAAGGCTCTTAATTTTATCGGCGGTCGCGAGTACACTCGGTCCCTCGCGCTAGAGGAATGTTCTTTCCTCAGCCGCACAACTGCCGACCCGCCGCGAAAGCGGTAACTGCCAAAACATGGCGACGGCCTATGCAGCCGTTGCGTGGAGTCCGTGAGGGGACATGTCCTTGAACGCCGTAAGACTGCCTGCCAACGAGGCTGTTCGTGAATCCTCGTCGCAGAGCGCACTGAGTGAATGCGTCAGTCGTACAGTGCGCCGCTATCTTGCGGACATTGGCGATACGCCGTGCGATGAAGGTTTGCACGCGCTGGTGATTCGCGAAGTGGAAGGTCCGATGCTGCGTGAGGTATTGGCTTTCCATGATGGCAACCAGAGCCGTGCGGCAGCGGTGCTGGGCATCAATCGCGCCACATTGCGCAAGAAGCTCGCACAACACGGCCTGCTTTGAAGTCCAAGGCCGAGTCTGGCCGCACCTTATCCCGTTTAGCCGTCCAAACCTGCGCCGCAGGACAGGTGCATCGCGCTATAATGCGCAGCTTTCACGCTCCTGGAAGCCGCCATGCCCGCACCTGCTGTCACGCCCATCCGTCGCGCCCTGATCAGCGTTTCGGACAAGACTGGGTTGATTGAACTGGGCAAACGCCTCGCGGCGGCAAACGTGGAACTGCTTTCTACCGGCGGCAGCGCCAAGGCACTGCGCGAAGCCGGCATACCCGTCAAGGATGTCAGTGACGTCACAGGTTTTCCTGAAATCATGGATGGCCGCGTCAAGACGCTGCATCCCAAGGTACACGGTGGCCTGCTCGGCCGTCGCGGCACGGACGATGCGGTGATGGCCGAGCTTGGCATCGCCCCCATCGATCTGCTTGTGCTGAACCTGTATCCGTTTGAATCGACGGTCGCCAAGCCTGATTGCACGCTGGAACAAGCCATCGAGAACATCGATATTGGCGGCCCCGCCATGCTGCGTTCCGCGGCGAAAAACTGGAACGACGTCGGCGTGCTCACCGCGCCCGATCAATATGACGAGGCACTCGCGGAAATCGAGCAGCATGGCGGCTTGAGCCGCGCCACGCGCTTCAAGCTCGCGGTGTCTGCGTTCAATCGCGTATCCAACTATGACGGCGCGATCAGCGATTACCTGTCCGGCCTGCAACTCAACGATGCACAAGATGCCATTGCCGGTCACGATGCATTCCCCGCTCAGCTCAACAGCCGTTTCGTAAAGACACTGGATTTGCGCTACGGCGAAAACCCGCATCAACAAGCTGCCTTCTATCGCGATCTGCAGCCTGCGCCCGGCACACTTGCGACGTTCGAGCCATTGCAAGGCAAGGAACTCTCCTTCAACAACATTGCTGATGCGGATGCCGCGTGGGAATGCGTGCGCAGCTTCACCAAACCGGCCTGCGTCATCGTGAAGCACGCCAATCCCTGCGGTGTGGCGGTGAGCCTGGATGGCATTGGCCGCGCGTACGACTTGGCGTTCCAAACTGACCCCACGTCCGCCTTCGGCGGCATCATCGCGTTCAATCGTGAACTGGATGGCGCGACCGCGCGGACGATGGTGGAGCGTCAGTTCATCGAGGTAGTGCTGGCTCCTGCTTATTCGGATGAAGCGCTGAAGGCCTTCGCCAAGAAAGGCAACGTGCGCGTGCTGCGCATCCCTGTTCCGGCCGAAAGCGCAAGCGTCGCCGCCGCGTATGATCTGCGCCGAGTGGGCTCTGGCCTGCTGGTGCAGACGGCGGATCGCGGGATGGTCACGGCGGCGGATTTGAAGACCGTCACGCGCCGCGCACCCACGCAAGAAGAAATCGATGATCTGATCTTCGCCTGGAAAGTGGCGAAGTACGTGAAGAGCAACGCCATCGTCTATGCGCGCAACCGCCAGACCATCGGCGTCGGCGCCGGCCAGATGAGCCGCGTGTACAGCGCGCGCATTGCCGGCATCAAAGCGGCGGATGAAAACCTGGAAGTGCGCGGCTCCGTCATGGCTTCCGATGCATTCTTCCCCTTCCGTGATGGTATCGACGCTGCGGCAGCAGCAGGTATTCGCGCCGTGATTCAGCCAGGCGGTTCGATGCGCGATGCGGAAGTGATCGCAGCAGCAGATGAGCATGATATGGCGATGGTCTTCACCGGCATGCGGCATTTCCGCCACTGATGTAGGTTGGGGTGCAAACCCCAACGTCGATGCCTATGTGCATGGCAACGTTGGGGTTTGCACCCCAACCTACGTCATTCGACTGCAGATACTTCAGTAGACATGCGACGCTTGTTCGCCTCTTTCCGCTGCGCATACCGCCGCGCCAACACCGCGCACGTCATCAACTGCATCTGATGGAACAACATGATCGGCAACACGATCATACCCAGCATATGCGCAGGAAACAGCACGTTCGCCATCGGCACGCCGCTGGCCAGGCTCTTCTTGGAGCCACAGAACACGATGGTAATTTCGTCCTCGCGATCGAAACCCAGCGCGCGCGAACCGTAGCGCGTGGTCAGCAACGCTGTGGCAAGCAGGACCGCATTAACGATCAGCAAACCGCCCAGCACCGGCAACGGAAGCTGCTTCCACAAGCCTTGCAGCACCGCCGCGCTGAACGCGGTGTACACCACTAGTAGGATCGAGCCCTGATCAACAAAGCCGATCAGCGGACGATGCCGCTGCACCCAGCCGCCAATCCAGCGCTGCGCAATCTGCCCAGCGACGAACGGCACAAACAGCTGCAGCACGATATCGCCTACCGAATGCCAGGACATCCCGCTCTGTCCATGCGCCTGCACGACCAGTCCCGTTAGTAGCGGCGTTACCACGATACCGATCAAGCTGGACGCCGAAGCAGAACACACCGCCGCCGGCACATTGCCGCGCGCAATCGATGTGAACGCGATCGACGACTGAACCGTTGATGGCAAGGTGCACAGAAACAGGATGCCGACGTAAAGCGCTGGCGTGACCAGCGGCAACAACAAAGGCTTGAGCAGCAGTCCCAGCACCGGAAACAACACAAAGGTGCTGGCCAGCACGGTCAAATGCAGACGCCAGTTCGTGACGCCCGCAACTACCGCCTCGCGCGAGAGCTTGGCGCCATGGAGAAAGAACAGCAGCGCGATCGCCAGATTGGTCAACCAATCGAATGCCACGGCCGCACTACCCTGGCACGGCAACACGCTGGCGGTGATGACCGTGGCAATCAGGCAAAGGGTGAAGTTGTCGGGCAGGAAGCGACGCAGGGACATGGTTGCAGGCACAGAGAAGCGGGGATGGCGTTATTTCACCGTGCGCCTATTGATAAATCAAATAACTTTATTGTATTCATTGATACGTAATGAGCATGAATATCAACCTCCGGCAGTTGCGGGTTTTTCTCGCCGTGGCGCGACAGCGTCATTTCCGGCGTGCCGCCGAACATCTGTATCTGAGCCAGCCTGCTGTAAGCCGGCACGTGGCCGAGCTGGAGACAGAGCTGGGCGTGCGGCTGTTCGATCGGAGCACACGGGAGGTGGTCCCCACCGAGGCCGGCCGCTACCTGGAAAGCGCGATCGAGCGTGTGCTGGACGAACTGGAAGGCGTGCTGGATCACGTGCATTCCGAAGGCGAGCGACGGCGTGGCAAGATCCACATCGCGTCCGTCCCCACACTTTCGGCCAGCCTGATGCCACTGTGCATTGCCGACTGCGCACGCGAATATCCCGAGCTCACCATTCAGTTGCACGATCAGGCGCAAACACTGGTGCTGGACAGCGTGCGCGGCGGCGAAGTGGATTTCGGCATCGCGATCGAACCACCCGAAGCCAGCGAATTCGACAGCGAAGTGATCATGCATGATCCGTTCTGTCTTGCTTGCCGTCCCGAACATCCCCTCGCGCAGCACAAGACCGTTGCGTGGAAAAAATTGCAGGGACAGCCGTTGATACTGCTGGACTACTCTTCCGGCAGCCGGCGATTGATCGATCAGCTGTTGCAAAAACACGGCGTGGAGGGACGCGTCGTTCAGCAGACCGGCCACCCTCACACTGCGTTCCGTATGGTGGAAGCGGGGCTCGGCGTAACGGTAACTCCAGCACTTTCATCCCCTCCCGCCACACTCGCCGTACGCCCGCTGACACCCACCGAGCGGCGCGCCATCACCTTGATCCATCGTCGCCAGCGTTCGCTTTCGCCGTTGGCTGCGCTCGTTTGGAATCGCTTGCGGGAATTGGCGTCAAAAGGTGCGCTCACACCACGTTGAGCGCCAGCTACTTACGCTCCATTCCCTTTCCAGGCACGGGAAAGTCCATGCATTACGAACTCTATTACTGGACGGGCATCCAAGGCCGCGGCGAATACGTGCGCCTCGCACTCGAAGATGCAGGCGCTGACTACATCGACATCGCGCGCAAACACGGCGACAAGGCGATCATGCCGTTCCTGCGCGGCAGGCAGGATGGTGCCCTGCCTTTCGCACCACCGTTCCTCAAGGCAGGCCGCTTGGTGATTGCGCAGACGGCGACCATCCTCGCCTATCTCAGTCCGCGCCTGGGCCTCGTGCCCGGCGGGCAATCGGCAGAAATCTACGCGCAGCAGTTGCAACTGACGATCGCTGATTTCGTCGTAGAAATTCACGACACGCATCATCCGATTGCCGTCGACCTGTACTACGAGCAACAGCGCGCCGCCGCACGCAAACGCAGCCAAGCATTTCGCGAAGAGCGGCTGCCGAAATTCCTCGGTTATTTCGAGCAAGTGCTGGAACGCGGCAATGGGCGGCAGGCACTTTCGCGCCACTCCTATGTCGATCTGTCGTTGTTCCAGCTCATCAGCGGACTCGACTATGCGTTTCCCAATGCCATGCGCGGCATGCAAAAACGTATACCACGCCTGCGCGCCCTGTCGGAGCGCATTGCCGAACGGCCGAATATTGCCGCGTATCTCGCTTCGCCGCGCCGGATTCCATTCAACGAAGATGGCATCTTCCGCCACTATGCCGAGCTGGACCCCGCGCGCTGAAGGCGCGCTCAGTCTGTAGGTTGGGGTGCAAACCCCAACATCGCGCTTTCTGTGCATCGCAATGCTGGGGTTGGCACCCCAGCCTACGTGCTTCAGAACAACGCAATCACCAGTGACCCGGCCACAATCAGCACGCCGCCGACCAGCACCTGCCAGCTTGGCTTTTCACCTAGCAACAGCAGGCCCAACACGATCGCAATGGCCACGCTGAGTTTGTCGATGGGCGCGACCTTGCTGATTGGCCCCAATTGCAAGGCACGGTAGTAGCACAGCCACGATAGCCCTGTGGCGATGCCCGAAAGCACCAGGAACACCCAGCTATGCCAGGGCAAACCGGAAGGCTTGGCCCATTCCGCGCGCAGGCTGAGGATGCCCGCAGTCACCGCGAGAATCACCAGCGTGCGAATGAAGGTGGCGAGATTGGAATTGATACCCGCCACGCCAAGCTTGCCAAACAGTGCCGTAAGCGCGGCAAAGAACGCCGAACCCAGCGCGAACAACAACCAGCTTTCGCGCAGGTTCATGCGTGAGGCGTCACTGACCGTTATCTTCCGTCGACGATGCCGACGCCGGCTTGCTGTCGCCCCAATGCATGATCCTGTACATCACAGGCTTCACCGGCGGCTGGCCGTTCGGATCGAGCATGTGGCCGTCCGAATTGACGTTGTAGATCTGCTGCGGACCGTGCTTGGGCGTGACCACCACCATGTAGACGCGACCGTTCTGACGGTATTCCTGGATGGTGTTTTCACCTTCCTGCTGCACCGATACATCCGGCGGCGGCTGGCCGTTGGCATCGTGCGATTCCGGTACACCCGCCACCTTGGGCACCGGGATCGGCTTGCCTGGCAGATGGCTAGGTTCCAGCTCTGCCGGGCTCGATACCGGCTTGGCAGACGTGCTCGCCGCAGCCGGCGGCTCCTTGGCTGGATTCACACCCGGATCGTTCATGCCCGGCGGCGGTGGCGCGGGTGCGAAATGCGGCACAGCCGAAGAAGAGGACGACGACTGCGCGAAGGCCGACGGGGCGGCCAGGAGAGAAAGGGCGAGCAAGCAGGCTGCGTATTTCATGGCGGGGAGAACCTCGTCAGTGTCATCAAAGCATAGCAGTGAGCGGTTCGCTCGGCGGTGAATGGCCCGGCTGCCAAGTACGCCCGGCGGCCCCATCTTTGTTCCTGCTCTCTACGCTTTGTTCCCTTAGAATCCCGGCATGCCAAACCTTACGCTCATCGACGGCTCGTCGTACCTCTACCGCGCCTTCCACGCATTGCCGCCTCTCAGCAATGCGAACGGCGAACCCACGGGCGCCTTGTTCGGCGTCGTCAATATGCTGCGCGCCACGTTGAAAGCGAGGCCCGATTACGTGGCCTTCGTCAGCGACGCGTCCGGCCCCACGTTCCGCAATGTGCTGTACGACAAGTACAAGGCGAACCGACCGCCGATGCCGGACGATCTGCGCGCACAGGTCGAGCCGATGCTGAAGATTGTCAGCGCATTGGGCTTTCCGATTCTGCGCGTGAGCGGCGTGGAGGCAGACGACGTGATCGGCACGTTGGCAAGCCAGGCGCACGAGCATGGCATCGACGTGCTGATTTCCACCGGCGACAAGGATCTCGCGCAACTGGTGCGCCCCGGCATCACCTTGGTCAACACCATGACCAATACCACCATGGACAGTGCCGCGGTGATGGAAAAGTTCGGCGTCAAGCCGGAGCAGATCATCGACTTTCTCAGTCTCACCGGCGACACCGTCGACAACGTGCCCGGTGTGAACAAGTGCGGCCCCAAGACGGCTGCGAAATGGTTAGCCGAATACGGTTCGCTCGATGGCGTCATGGCGAATGCCGACAAGATCGGCGGCAAAATCGGTGAATACCTGCGCGAAGCGCTGCCCGAACTGCCGCTGTCGCGTCAGTTGGTCACGATCAAGGTCGATGTGCCGCTGGATTTCACCGTGCCGCAATTGCTGTTGCGCGACCGCGACATCGATGCGCTGCGCGAGTTGTACACGCGTTATGAGTTCAAGGCCGCGTTGAAAGACCTGGATAGTGCTACAACGGAAGTCGTTACTACGCCCTCGCCCGCCACCAGCGTCGAACCGGCACCCACAGCCAAGCCATCCATAGCCTCAGGCAAGGGTGAATACGAATTGGTGACTACGCAAGCGCAGCTGGATGCTTGGGTGGCGCGCATCAAGGAAGCACCACTGATCGCCTTCGACACCGAAACCACCAGCATCGATGCGATGCAAGCGGACATCGTCGGCGTCAGCCTTTCCGTGGAACCTGGCAAGGCTTGCTATATCCCGCTGGCGCACGATTATCCCGGCACACCCGCGCAACTGCCGCGTGATCAGGTGCTCGCCGCACTCAAGCCCATCTTCGAAGATCCCAAGCGACCGAAGGTCGGTCAACACGCCAAGTACGACATGAACATCCTGTCGCACTACGGCATCGTCGTGCAGGGTCTGAAACACGACACCATGCTGGAATCCTACGTGTGGAACACCACCGCCACACGGCATGACATGGATTCGCTGGCCAAGCGTTACCTCGATTACGACACGATCAAATACGAAGAGGTCGCCGGCAAGGGCGCCAAGCAGATTTCGTTCTCGCAAGTGGACCTCGATACCGCGTGCAACTATGCGGCTGAAGATGCGGACATCACCTTGCGCCTGCACCACGCGTTGTGGCCGCAGCTGGAAAGCGAACCGAAGCTGCGCAAGGTCTACGAAGACATCGAGATACCGCTGGTACCGGTGCTGGCCGGCATGGAACAGCGCGGCGTACTGATCGATGTGAATGAACTGCGCAAGCAGAGTCAGCAACTCGGCAAGCGCATGCACGAACTGCAGCAGGAAGCGTGGAAATCGGCCGGACACGAGTTCAATCTCGATTCGCCCAAGCAACTGCAGGCGATTCTGTTCGACGAACTCGGCTTGCCTGCCAAACTCAAGACACCAACGGGGCAACCCTCCACCAACGAGGAAGCACTCGAAGCGATTGCAGACGAACACGCGCTGCCGCGCCTGATCCTCGATTACCGTGGCCTTGCCAAACTGCGCTCCACCTACACGGAAAAACTCGCCGAGATCGTCAATCCACGCACGGGCCGCGTGCACACCAGCTATCACCAGGGCGCCGTGGCGACAGGCCGCATTTCGTCCACCGATCCGAACCTGCAGAACATTCCCGTGCGCACCGAGGAAGGCCGGCGCATCCGCCAAGCCTTTATCGCGCCCGAAGGTTGGCAAGTGATGGCGGCAGACTACTCGCAGATCGAGCTGCGCATCATGGCGCATCTTTCCGGCGACGAAGGCCTCTTGCGTGCCTTCCACGAAGGTGGCGATATCCATCGCGCCACTGCCGCCGAAGTGTTCGGACTTGAGCCCGATGCCGTCACCAGCAACCAGCGCCGCGCAGCAAAGGCGATCAACTTCGGCCTGATGTACGGCATGAGTGCGTTCGGGCTTGCGCGCCAGCTTGGCATCGACCGCGGCGAAGCCAGCGACTACATGGCGCGTTATTTCTCGCGCTATCCCGGCGTGCACGCCTTTATGGACGCCACACGTGAACGCGCGCATCGCGACGGTTATGTCGAAACACTGTTCGGCCGGCGTCTCTATCTGGAGAACCTAAGCGCACGCAACCCGGCACTGCGCGCCGGTGCCGAGCGCGCCGCCGTCAACGCGCCCATGCAAGGCACCGCCGCCGACATCATCAAGCGCGCCATGATCGCCGTAGCCGCCTGGCTGAAAGATCGCGACGACGCACACATGCTGATGCAGGTGCACGACGAACTGGTATTCGAAGTGCGCGCCGATGCCGTGGACACTGTGCGCGACGCCATCCGGCAGCATATGTCCGGTGCGGCAGAGCTGCGTGTGCCGCTGGTGGTGGACGTCGGCGTGGGCAAGAACTGGGATGAAGCGCATTAGTCGGCAAAGCGCTTTATCCCGCAAATTCATGCGCGCCATTTAGACCGACCTAGGAAGACAACACGGATTTTTTACAGCATCGTCAGGATTTCCTGAGAAGTACCGGCAACTGATCATCCACATGAATCCTGGCTAACCATTCCGGACTTATTGCACCACGCAGTGCAACTTTTCGGGCACTGGCGCGTTCTTACTCTACGGATGCACGCAACGGCATCCCCGGCGACCCACCTCCCTGGGTCGCCACCCGGAATCGGCCCTCTCCCCTGGGTCGCCGATTCCCCGGCCCCGCGGACTTCCCCCTAAAGTTCGCGGGGCCTTTTCTTATCTGTTGATTTTTCTTGCCCTGCGGCACGACAGATCGCGAGCCAACCGTTAGGATGGTGTTACCGGCAGCCGCCCGCCGGTCAACCGAACTGGTCTGCAGTGCACATCAAAGGGAAACCTACTTCCTTCGACATCGCCCACTTGACCGGGGTCTCCCAGTCCACGGTCTCGCGGGCGTTGCGTGGCAGTCCGCTGGTGAGCGAAGAAACGCGCCAGCGTATCAAGGCCGCGGCCGACCAGCTCAACTACAAGGTGGACAAGAACGCGTCGAACCTGCGTTCACAGCACTCGGGCACCTTGGCCCTGCTGCTGTTCGAAGACCCCACCGCTGACGACTCGCACATCAACCCGTTCTTTCTTTCGATGCTGGGCTCGATCACGCGCGCCTGCGCGCTGCGCGGCTACGACCTGCTGATCTCGTTCCAGCAGTTGTCCGACGACTGGCATGCCGATTACGCCGACACCAAGAAGGCAGACGGCATCATCCTGCTGGGTTACGGCGACTACCTGGCCTACCGCGACAAAATGCAGAAGCTGGCCGCCCAAGGCACCCGTTCCGTGCGCTGGGGCGCCGTGTTGCCGGACCAGCCGGACATCTCCATCGGCTGCGATAATCGGCAAGGCGGCCAAGCCGTGGCAACCCATCTGCTGGAACAGGGGTGCCGGCGCATTGCCTTCCTGGGTGACGCGTCCAGCCACTATCCGGAATTCTTCGATCGCTACCGCGGCTACGTCACGGCCCTGCAGCAGGCCGGCATCGACGCCGACAGCGCCTTGCAAGTGGACGCCATCGAGAGCACCGAGCGGGCCGGCTACGAAGCGCTGGTAACACTGCTGGAACGCAAGCTGCCGTTCGACGCCATTTTTGCCGCCAGCGACCTCATCGCCATCGGCGCCATGCGCGCGCTGGCCAGCCACGGCATCAAAGTGCCCGAACAAGTAGCCGTCGCCGGCTTCGACGACATCCCGATGGCCCGCTTCCTCAACCCGCCGCTGACCACGGTACTGCAGGACACCAAGCTGGCCGGCGAGACATTGGTCGACAACCTGCTGTGCCTGATCCGCCGCGAGCCCGTTGAAACGCAGTTGCTGCCAGTGAAACTGGTGGTGCGGCGCTCCAGCCAGTACGGCACGCACTAAAGACCCCCGCATCCTCGTCACCCTCGGCTAAGAGCGGAGCGACGGCGTCGTGTCGATTTCGCTCCCCCTGCTTCGTCTCCTTATCGAGAAACCCACTCAAGCCATGGAGGAAGCACCCATGTACGTCCAGCCCTACCTGTTCTTCAACGGCCGCTGCGAAGAAGCCATCCACTATTACGAGAAACACCTTGGCGCCAAGGTCAACGCCAAGATGCGCTACAAGGAAGCGCCGCCGAGCGATGGCCCCGGTGCAAACGCCAATGGCGAGCACATCATGTACAGCAACGTCACCATCGGCGATACCGTGCTGATGGCCTCCGACGATTGCGTGAACAAGGAAACGAAGTTCCAGGGTTTCTCGCTGTCGCTCACCGTGAACAGCAACGCCGAAGCCGAGCGCGCCTTTGCGGCACTGGCTGACGGCGGCCAAGTGCACATGCCACTGAGTCAGACCTTCTTCTCGCCCTACTTCGGCATGGTGGTCGACCGCTTCGGCATCAGCTGGATGGTTATCATCCCGCCGCAGGAATAAAGGAGTAACACCATGCGATTCATGATGCTGATGCTGCCGGCAGGCCAATGCGATGCCGCGCCCGATGCAAAGCCAAGCGCGGAAGCCGTTGAGAAAATGATGCGCTTCAACAAGTCGCTGCAGGAAGCCGGCGTGCTGCTTGCCCTGGATGGCTTGCATCCGCCGTCGGCTGGCGTACGTGTAAGCGCCGTCAACGGCAAGCCGAAGATCGTCGACGGCCCGTTCGCGGAAGCCAAGGAAGTGGTGGGCGGCTACTGGATGATCGACGTGGGCTCTCGCGACGAGGCGATCGCCTGGGCCTCGCGCTGTCCGCTTGGCCCCGGCGACACCATCGAAATCCGCCAAGTATTCGAGATGGCCGATTTCCCGCCCGACGTCCGCAAGGCTGCCGACGGTTTCGACGATCCGCGCCAGTCGGCGACTTGATGTGCCGATATGAACTTGCGCCGCGCCGAAGCAAGTGCTGTGATCGGTGGCCATGACGACGGCCACCCACATCCATCGCACCATCGAAGCAGTATGGCGCATCGAGTCAGCGCGCCTCATCGCCGGCTTGGCGCGCATGGTGCGCGATGTGGGGCTGGCCGAGGAACTGGCGCAGGACGCACTGGTGACCGCACTCGAGCGCTGGCCGGAAAGCGGCGTGCCGGACAATCCTGGCGCATGGCTGATGACCGCCGCCAAGCACCGCGCCATCGATCAACTGCGGCGCAAAAAGCTGATCGAACGCAAGCACGAGGCCCTCGCCTATGAAGCAGAAGGCGAGGCTGAGGATGGCAAGTCGGAGCTGGAAACCATGCTCGACGATGACATCGGCGACGACCTGCTCAGGCTGATCTTCACCGCCTGCCACCCGGTGCTTTCCGCCGAAGCGCGCGCCGCACTCACGCTGCGCCTGCTCGGCGGTCTGGCCACGGACGAAATCGCCCGCGCCTTCCTCGTCCCCGAACCCACCATTTCACAGCGCATCGTGCGCGCCAAGCGCACGCTGTCGGAAAAACAAATTCCCTTCGAAGTACCGCGCGGCGAAGAACGCAACGAACGGCTCGCCTCCGTGCTCGAAGTGATCTATCTCATCTTCAACGAAGGTTATGCCGCAACCTCCGGCGATGACTGGATCCGCCCGGAGCTATGCAACGAAGCCATGCGGCTTGGACGCGTGCTGGCCGGCCTCGCGCCCCAGGAACCGGAAGTATTCGGTCTGCTGGCACTGATGGAAATCCAGGCGTCGCGCCTGCATGCACGCACCACGCCGACCGGTGAGCCGATTCTGTTGGCGGATCAGGATCGCAGCCGTTGGGATCCGCTGCTGATCCGCCGCGGCCTCGCTGAACTGGACCGCGCAGAAAAGCTGGGCGGTGCACATGGCCCGTATGCCTTGCAAGCAGCCATTGCTGCCTGCCATGCGCGTGCGCGTACGATCGAAACGACAGATTGGACGCGTATTGCCACGCTTTATGCCGAACTGGCACAGGTGTTGCCGTCGCCGGTGGTGGAACTCAATCGTGCCGTGGCCGTGGCGATGGCCTCGGGCCCCGCGGCAGGGCTTGCGTTGGTCGATACGCTGGCAAACGAACCGTTGCTGCGCAATTACCACTTGCTGCCCAGTGTGCGCGGCGATCTCCTGAGTCGACTCGAACGTCACGCGGAAGCGCGTGAGGAGTTCGAGCGCGCAGCGTCCTTGGCGCGTAATACGCGTGAGCGACATTTCTTGCAGCAACGGGCAGCTGCTTGTGACGAAGCCAACCGCGCGAGTCACTGATCAATCTTGCGTTGCCGTCATTCCGGCGAAAGCCGGAATTCAGTCTAAATAGGCGTCCGAAGGACACAACATTAATAATGTTGAGTGCTGCGCACGACGTATTGGTACTGGATTCCGGCTTTCGCCGGAATGACGGCAACGCAAAACCATGCATCATAATAAGCATAGTAGCTATGGGGATTGAGAGAGGGATCCCGCCAGCACCGGCTCCCTTACCCGCAGCACGCTAACCCCCGCCACCAGCAAGCTCGCACCACCCAGCACCAGCGCGTAAATCGGCTGCCCATGAAAGAACACGCGCAGCAGCACACCCAGCACGCTCGCCGCCAGCAACTGCGGAATCACAACGAAGAAATTGAAGATGCCCATGTACACGCCCATCTTCTCCGCCGGCAGATTGTCTGACAGCAACGCATACGGCAAGGAAAGAATCGACGCCCACGCGAACCCGACGCCCACCATCGGCAGCAACAACCAATGCGGATCGCGGATCAACAGGAACGACACCAGCCCCACACCACCCAGCCACAGGTTCACCAGATGGCTGATGCGCAAACCCCAGCGGCGCACCATCAGTGGAATCACCAGCGCCGCCACGGCAGCAAAACCGTTGTAGGCCGCGAACAGCACGCCCACCCAGTTGGCACCGTTGTTATAGGCCTCCGATTGCGGATCGCTGCTGCCGAAATGCACCTGCGCGACGCCGGCCGTGGTGTAGATCCACATGGCGAACATCGCGAACCAGGAGAAAAACTGCACCAACGCCAAGCGGCGCATGTCGGGCGGCATCGTGTGCACGTCCGTCATCACCTGCGTGAACATGCCATCGCCGCGCGCCACGCTCAGCCACAACTGCGAAAGCCCGAACGCAGCCAGGCCGCCAGCCAACAGATACAACTCACGCTCCAGGTTGTATGCGTGCACGAACCATCCACCCAGCAGCCCGGCAATCAGCCAGACCAGGCCATGCTTGCGCGCGCCGGAGCGCTCCACATGCGCCGGCTCCGACTTCACCGCGTCATCGAATACATGCAACTGATCAGGTGGGTATTCCTTGCTGGACAGCACCGTCCACAGCACCGAACCCAGCAATACCACGCCACCGATATAGAACGCGTCGCGCACCGTATTCGGAACGCCGCCGGGGGCCGCGATATTGCTCACGCCCAGATGCGCCAACAGATAGGGCAGCAGCGACGCCACCACCGCGCCCAAGCCGATGAAAAAACTTTGCATCGCGTAGCCGAGCGGCCGTTGCCCAGTCGGCAATTGATCACCGACAAACGCGCGGAACGGTTCCATCGATACGTTGATCGACGCATCCATCATCCACAGCAGCGTCGCGGCGATCCACAGCAATCCCGCATTGGGCATCCACAGCAAAGCCACCGTGGTCAGTACTGCACCGGCCAGAAAATACGGACGACGACGCCCAAGCCGCCCCCAGGTGCGATCGGAGGCATAGCCGATCAACGGCTGCACAATCAGCCCCGTAAACGGCGCGGCGATCCAAAGCATCGGAATATCGCCCACACCCGCACCCAGCGTCTGGAAGATACGGCTGACGTTGGCATTCTGCAGTGCAAAGGCGAACTGGATGCCCAGAAAACCGAAACACATGTTCCAGATCTGCCAGAACGACAGGTTCGGTTTGCGGTTCATGGCGTACCTGTCGCCGGGGTGATGATGAGATCGCCGATGCGCGCATCGTTGAGCGGTCCTTCGATGCCACCCTTGCCGCCGGTGTAGTGCGCGAAATGGCTGAGGTCGCTCATATTGAAGCCTTGTTCCAGCTCAAAGCGGCACACGTCACCGGCTTTCGCCGAGATCACGCCGTAGCTGGACGACTGCTCACCGACACTATGCGGCATCACGATCGGCAAACTTTGCGGCGCCTCGTTGCCACACGTGATCGCCAGCATTTTTACCGCCGCCGTCACGCCGGTTTCGATCGAACCATGGTTGTTTTCGTAACGTAGCCAGACGCGGTAGCGACCTGTGGCAGATGCCGTCCACGAACGTGGCCAGCTGTCGCCCATCGATATCGGATCACCGCCGCAAACCGTTTTGCTGTGCAACGATTCCATGCCGTGTTCACTAACGCGCGTCACGCTTACACACGGTGGCTTGACCCCCTCCGCAACATAGGTGTTGCCATCGATCGTGCCGACACGCTGACCATCCGCATACAACACCACTTTGCCATCCGCCTCCACACGCCAGCCCCTGTCATCTTTCTCAATGGTGGGCGCGTCGGGCGGCGCGGGCGCGTACAACGGCGCATCGGTGTGCATGGGGAGCGAAGGCTGGTCAATGGCCTTCATCGTCACCACCGTTTCCGTACCGTGCTGCCTGATGCTGTCAGTCACCAGCAGGTTACCTTGCAACTTGCGCGGGATACGCAACGTGATGCTCCGCTCGGGGGTGTGCAAGGTGATGCTGTCGCGATCGCCGAACAACATCGGCACCAGCGAAACCGGCAATTTGGGTTCGATGCTGCCACGCTGGGTAAGACCGAACACGCCTTCGTTGACCATGTCCAGATACGCCGCCACAGACCATAGCTGCCGCGGCGAATCCACCACCGGCCCGCTCAGTTTGCCGTCCTCGACGTGAGTGGCCTGCGTAAGCAATTCGTAGTTCTCCATATTGGAACCCGCCATGGCCGCACCGCGCATGATGGATCGCAATTCATGGGCAATACGCGCCGGGTCGTTCACCTCGCGCGCAGCGCGCAACGCATACGCACTGACGAACGGCCAGATGGCGCGGTTGTGATAGATCGGCTGATCGCTGCGCTCCGGCCAGATCACCGGGCTCCCGGCCGGCCATGTGGGATAGTTGGCCAGTGCGATGCGCGCGCTTTCGCCTTCGGCAACGCCACTGGTAATGGCCAGTGCCGTGCCGAGCAAATCGTAGGTGTCATAAGGCGTACCATCGCCATCGATGTAGCTCATGTACATGCCACGATCGGCCCGCCAGAAACGCGCGTTGATGGCCTTCTTGAGCGACGCAGCCTGCTCCTCATAGCGTTTGGCATTAGCGCTTTCGCCATGTTCTTTCGCCAGGCGAGCCGCCAGCTGCAGCGCCTGGTAATGCAGCACGTTGGTAGACAGCGCAAACGATTGCCCGATGAACACGACATTGCTTGCCGTCCATGCCGGATACGTCTGCTCGCGCCAGTCGAGGAACGACGTTTCGCCGCGATACAAACCCAAGCGCGGATCAAACACGTACTGCCGATCCTGCGCCAGCGTGTCGTTCAACGCGCGATACACGTTATCGGCAAACACCTTGTCGTCGAGCAGATGCTGTGCGCCCAGAAACCACACCACGCGATCCGTGCTGATCGGCCAGCTGCCGCCGGAACCCGTGTCCTGCATCACGTACAAACCTTGCGGCAAAGACGGATCGCGCACGTCCGACAGCTTGAAGCTCAAGCCGTTGCGCGAACGCTGCGGATCGAATTGCCACAACCCCAGGTCGATGGAATAGGAAAGATCGCGCGTCCACACATACGGCCATTTCGCGCCGGTCTCGAAACAGGTGCACGGAATCGGCTGACCATGGTCGAACGCACCGTCACGGATGGCCGTCACCGAATCCTGCGTGAGTTCCTCCTGTGCCATGGCGAACAAGCCATCGAACATCGGGCTGGCCGTCTCCACCCGCATGCGCTGCGCGCCGATGTCGCGCGTACCGAACGGGCCGGCCAAGGTGAAATGCCCGTCTTTCGCCACGCTCATGTGCGCTTGCTGTCCACGCCACGCAATCTCATCGCGCCACACGTCCCCTTGGGCGCCTGCGGCCAGGGCCGCCATCAACACAACGCTCAGCATGCACACTCCGCGGATGGGTGATTCACAGCAATGTTCTGGTTATGGCATGGCGCGAAGCGATGTACATGCTGCGACCGCAGCATAAAAACGACTATTTCGCGCAAGTGGTCGTGCATGGTAGGCAAGCTGCTGGCGAAGTGCCGTGTTTTGCATACGTATTCATGTGCGCTCTCTTACTCGCCCTCTCCTGCGCGTGGAAGGCCGACGCATAACCCGTAGGTTGGGGTGCAAACCCCAACATCGACGTCTCCATGCAGCATGACGCTGGGGTTTGCACCCCAGCCTACGCATCAATGCACCTCAACGACCACCAACCCTTGCGGCGGAATATCAATCCGTAAGCGACCGTTCTCCAACACTATCGACGACGGCCCAGCCAGTTTGCCCGCATCGCGCAACTGCGCAATCTGCTCGCGACTCGGGAAATCCGGACGCCCCATCTGATCGAACAAGGCCACCGCATTGCCATGGTTTTCATCCAGACGCCACACGGTGGCCTTCGCACCTGTGCCCAGGTGCGACACATCGACGTCGAAGTGCTTGATCGATCCCTGGGGCTCGCCCTTGCTGTACGCGTCGGTGTCACCCACCGGCGGCGCGTAATTCCATAGCGCCAGCACCACCGTGCCGTCGTCACGGCGAGTAGCCAGCGCGCTATTCGAAGATACCGGCAGGCGTGTATCACCCAGGCGATGCAGCATCGCAAACGCGTTGAACGCCGGCTTCTGGATACGATCTGCCGCAATCAGGCCGAAGCCGCCATAGAAGGGATTGCGCACCACACCCTGCTCTTCGAATACATCGGAAAAGCTCCAGTAACTCATGATGTCGACCTTGCCCGCGCATTCGCGGATCGTGTTCGCCATCCACGGACCCATGTAGATCGTGTCGGTGACATTCGGCAGGTTGGCGTAGGAAGCGTTGTATTCGCTGAAAATCAGCGGCAGCTTCGGATACGGCGAAGCTGCGATCTCGCGATGCACCTTGTCGACGGCACGGCACACCATGTCGGCGCGCGGAATGTTTTCTTCGGTCTTGAACACGTTTTGCGCCGTGTCATCGCCATACACATGCGTGCTTACGAAATCCGCTGGCACCTTCGCAGTGCGCACATGCATGAGGAAATCCGGCACCCATGCCGCCTGTGCCGTGCTGGGCCCGCCCACGCGGATACGCGGATTCACCGCTTTCAACGTGCGCGCCGTGTTGTCGTACAGCGTGAAATAAGTGGACTGCTCCGGTTTGCCACCCCAGAAAGTGAGGTTTGGCTCATTCCACACTTCGAAATACCAGCTCGACACCTCATCAATGCCGTAGCGTCCGATCAGATGCTCGGCAAAGGCGCGAATCATCGCATCCCACTCGGCGTAATCCTTTGGCGGCATCACGTTCGGGTGATACCAAAAATCATGCTGCTGCGAAGGATCCGAGCTCAGCTCCGGCGGCATGAAGCTCAGCTCGACGAACGGCTTGATGCCACGCTCCAGCAGTCCGTCGTAGATCTGGTCGACGTAGGAGAAGTTGTAGTGGATATGGCCGTCCTTATCACGCGATACCAGGCCCACATCGCGATCGAAGATGCCATGGAAGCGCACGTAGCCGAAGCCGGTGGCCTGATGCACGGCGTCGATGTCCTTGCGGTAATCGTCACGCAGCGCCAGCACCGCGCGGCCCGAGCCGAACATCTGCTCCCAGAAATGCGGGAAGGCCGTGCCCTTCGCGCTGGCGTCGACCTTGATGGCGACCGTGTCGGGCGCCGGTGGCGTTGCAGCGTAGGTAGCGCCGAAAGCCAGCAGCATGGCGAGGCCGAGCTTTGATGCAGTGCGGTGGAACAGTGCGGTAGCGGGCATGGCGAGTCCTTGAGATTTTTGCCGGCATGTAAACGTTTACTTTCACAGGCGCAAGTGTCTTACATATCTGGGCCAGCGTTCAATGCCGCGCCGTAGGTTGGGGTGCAAACCCCAACCTCGTCAGGTTCCACGCATAAAGACGCTGGGGTTTGCACCCCAACCTACGGGTTCAATGCGAGTCTGCTGCCCGCAACACCACATGCTTCGCCTTCTCGGCAGCAAGCCGCAGCAGCGTCACATCACCATAGCGATCGTGATCAATCGCCCAGCCCTCACCCTTCGCCGCCTGCAGCGCGTCCACATTCGCATACGACTTGAGCGATCCTGCCGTGGCAGCCGCCACGCCATGCACTTTCACCAGGTAATACGTCAGTTCGGGCTTGTAGCTGCCATGCGGCGGGTCGATGCTGAACTCGACGCCATCAGTATTGCGCTGTGCGCTGAGCCGCTGGGCATAGTACACGCCGTGTTCGTAGGCATACGTGCTGCCGTCATCATCGTAGTAGTCGAAATGCGTGGCGTGCTCGGCGGGGAACACGTCCACCGTCAGCTCCGTCACGGGCTGCTCACCCACATAATCCATAGCCGGCTGGGTGGGAATGATCGCGCCTTCGCGAATAAACAGCGGGATATCGCCCCACGTCTTGCTATCCACCATGTAGTGGAGGGTCTGCCCTCCCTGGTACACCTTGCCGGTGAAGTAATCGGTCCACTCACCCGCAGGTAGATAGATGTCCTTTTCCGTCTGGCCTTTTTCCACCACCGGCGACACCAGCAGGCCATCGCCGAACATCCAGGCATCCACGTCGTCACGCACTTGCGCGTCGTCGGGATAATCGAAGGTCAGCGGCCGCACGATGCCCACGCCCTCGGTCGTGTCGCCATGCTCATAGCTGTAGATGTAGGGAATCAGCGTATAGCGCAAGCGCATGGCATCGGTCGCGGCTTTTTCGGCGGTGGGCCCGTACGCCCATGGCTGACGCTTTTCGCCCAGCGTGCCGTGCACGCGGAAGATCGGCACGAACGCCGCAAACTCGATCCAGCGTGCGTAGTTTTCATCGTCCGGATGGCCTTTGAAGCCACCGCTGTCCATGCCCCACTTCATTTCGCCCACGTCGATGGCACTGAGCATGCGCTGGCGCTGCGCTGCCATGCTGTCGAAGCCCGTGTCGATATCGCCGGACCACAACCCGTACGCATAACGCTGTGCGCCGAGGTAGAAATCGCGGTTGATCGACCACACGCGGGTCGGCGTATAGGCGCGCTGCCCGTCGTACAGCGCACGCTGCATGTTGAGGAATTGCGTGTTGCTGTCGGTGTCGTCGGCCTCGTCGTTCCACCAGCCGACAATGCCGGTATCGAACGAGTGCTTCAGCGTGTCATTGAAGAACCACGCGCGCACGGCCGCCTGATCGAAATCCAGCTCGCGCACCGGCTTGAGTGAGAAGTAATCCATGTTCTGCGGGCGGCTGGTCGCCCAGAAACCATGTGCTTCGGCATAGCGCCCTTCGACGGTGTCGACATGGATGCGCGGCTTCATGATGCCGGTCATGTGCATGCCGAGTTCATCCATCATGGCTTTCAGCTTGCCGGTGGGGCCGTCGGGGAATTTTTTCTCGTTCCAGCGGAATTCGCCGTAGCTGTCATCGCCCCATGCCTTCCAGTCGAAGTCGAAGGTGAAGTTGTCGATGGGAATATGCCGGCTGCGGTAGCCATGCACGATGGCCAGGAACTCCTGCTCATCGATACCCCACTGGCTGTTGGTGAAACCCATCGCCCACTTCGGGAACATCGGCGGCGCGCCGCTGAGGATGGCAAGGGCCGCGAAGATTTTCGGCGGCGTGCCGGCGATCACGTCATAACTGATGTCCTCGCGGTTGATGCCGGTAACGTCGATGTGTCCGTCGCTGAGATCGAATTTGGCGCCGACCGTATCGACCAGCACGCCATAACCACGCGTGCTCCATAGGAACGGGCCACCCGGATAGCCTTGCTCACCAGCCTTGGCGATCTGCACGCCCTGGCGCAGTAATCCCTTCTTGGCCGGTTCGAAAGCATCGTAGCCACCGATACCGTAAAGCGGATCGTCGGCCTCATGCTGCAGATCGATATGACGGTCCATCAGCGTGGAAGGGTCCGTCTGCAGCAGAACATGACCTTGCGCATCGGCGATGCTGAGGCGTCCGGTTGGTTTATCCCAGCTAGCGGTCAACTCGCTGCTCGCGACGGAAGCACTATCGGCCGTCGTGTGCACACGCAGATCGGAAAGCGTGTCGCGCGAAGCATGCGGGTCCATCACGATGCCGGGACGCGCACTCACACCGTGCGGCATGCCATGGATCTGCACCACGTTCGGAGCAACGAAGCGTATGGTGATGCGATCACTGCCATGGCTCAGCTCGATGCCGCGTGCATCGGCATGATCGAGCTCGAAGGTCTGCGGGGTTTGATCGGCAAGCGCCGAGTAAGACGTGGAGATCAGCAGGCCACAGAGGGCCAAATTACGCAGGGTTGTCATCCACCATCCTTTCTATTGCAAAGAACCTGGCATTGCGAGCCGCCCGACTATAACCGTACTTCGTCAGGATAGGGGACAAATGCTTGAGCCTCCGAAGCGTCGTTCCTCGCGACAAAGCCAGTCTTTCCTCGACGTCATTCCGGCGAAGGCCGGAATCCATGGCAAGTACGAAGCATGGATTCCGGCCTTCGCCGGAATGACGACTCGCTCTGACACAGGATTAATGCAAACGTCGGCCACGCCAGAGGTACACGCTCACAGGAGAACGACTGTCGCAAACGCCGGCAGCGTCAACTTCCCATTTGCCAGCACCGCGCCACCCGTTTGCAGCAGCACACTGCTAGCGTGCGCATCGCCCGCCAGCTCGAAAACGCGCGCTTTACGCGACAGGTTGTGTACCACCAGCACGCGCGATTGCGTGTCCTGCAGCGTATAGGCCAACATGTGCGGATCGACCACCGGCACGTTTTGCAGTACCCCATCGCGCAGTGCACTCACCTGCTGACGCCAACCAATGAGCCTGCGATACAAATTCAACAGCGAAGCCGGATCGCTGTCCTGAGCTTCCACCGAAATCGACGCATCATCGGTGGTGCTCCAGTCCTTCCAGCTCGCCGTGCCTGGTCCTTTGCCGTTGCGATACCAGCGCATCGGTTCACGAATGTCCTCGTCGGGCTTGGTGCCCTGCATGCCGAGCTCTTCGCCGTAATAGATGAAAGGATGGCCCGGCAGCGTCAGCAGCAACGCGGCAGCAAGACGCATGTGCGCCAGGTTGTCATCCAGCTGGCTCATCACCCGTTCCTGGTCGTGATTGGAGAGGAACGGGGCATCATCGAACTCACCGTTGGCGTGCTGGCGATACGCCGCATAGGTGAATGCCAATCCACGGCCGATGCCGAGATTGCGCTCTTGTTCCACGCTCTCGATCAGCTGCGTCGCAAGCGGAAAATTAAACACCGTATTGAGCGGCCCCATGTACGGCGTCAGGTCATCCGGATTCTGGCGCGCCACTTCGCCGACCAGCCACACACGCGGATTGGTTTTCTCCAGCGCGTGACGATACTCGGCCCACCAGCGCACGTTCTTCTGCAACGCAATCGGATCGCTCATGTCGGTGCGCAGATCATCGTAGATGTGCTGTGCAGCATCCAGGCGAAAACCATCCACACCTAGCCGCAGCCAGAAACGACCCACGTCGACCATTTCTTTGCGGACGGCCAGATTGTCGTAATTGAGATCAGGCATGGCACCGGTGAAAGTGCCTTCGTAATACGCACCATTCGATGCGCGATGCCACGCTGGCCCGCCCACGGCGCTGATCGCCGTCAAATCCGTGCCGGGCTTGGCCCATAGATACCAATCGTGATGCGGGTCCTTCGGGTTCAACGCCGCCTTGAACCAGGGATGCTGGTCACTGGTGTGGTTGATCACCATGTCCATCACCACCTTGATGCCGCGCTTGTGCGCCTCATCCAGCAGCTTTTTGAAATCCTTGAGCGTGCCGTACTGCGGATTGATGCCTTCGTAATCGGTGATGTCGTAGCCGTGGTAACTAGGCGACGGATTGATCGGCATCAGCCAGATGCCGCTGACGCCGAGCGATTTGATGTAATCGAGCTTGGCCGTCACGCCGTTGAGATCGCCGATGCCGTCGCCGTTGGTGTCGTCGAAAGCGCGGACGAAAATCTCGTAGTAAACGCCGGATGCCTGCGCAACCGGTTTGGTCACCGCGGCGTTGTCTTGCGCAAAAGACGGGATCGACAAGAGCGCCAACGCGGCGCACATCGCAAAAGAACGTAAAACGGCTCTGAACTTGGACATAGAGGTCGCCTCCCGGGGATGGAGTGTCGCTGTCACGGCACGGCCGCGCAACGAGGTCGAAGGGGATCGCGCCTGTAAAAGACCCGGCCCTGCAATCGTCCACAGGACCGGGGAGGGAGCGCCTGGCGTCGCTCATAGACGCCAGGCCAAACACTAGCGTACTTAGATTTTGATATTGAAGCCCGCGTAAAGCGTACGTCCGAAGTACTGGATCGTGCCGGTTTCCGAGGAATTGCCGAAATAGGTACGGGTCGGCTGGTTGGTAAGGTTCAGCACCTGGAACAGCAGGGAGACGTTCTTGGTGACGTTGTACGCCGTCTGCAGGTCCCACACCATTTCCGGCGCGAAGTACACGATCTGGTTGGTGACCGCGATCTGCGAGTCGGACACGAACTTCGAGCGGTAGTTACCGGTGAGGTTGGCCGAGAACAGACCGTTGTCGAAGAAGACCTGTGCACTGGCCACGTTGCGTGACAAGCCCGGCAACGCCTGCACCTGCGCCGGACCACCCAGCGTCGAGACTGCGCCGAACGGGCTCTGCGTGAAGGCGTAGTTGGCGCCAAAGCCGAGGCCCGACCAGATACCCGGCAGGAAGTGCGTCTTCTGGAACGACAGCTCCAGACCGCGAATCATGCTGCCCTGCGCGTTGTAGGCGGTCGTGTACGAACCATTCAAGTAGGGCTGGCCGGTCGCAGGATTGTTCGGCACCGTGATGCCGACCGACGCAAAATTGAAGTTGTTGTACGTCACGTTCGTCTGCACAAACGTATCGATGTGCTTGACGAACACGCCGGCCGTGAACAGGCCGCTGGAATTATCGAAGTAGTGTTCGTAATCCAGGTCGTACTGCATCGCGGTCAGCGGGCGCAGCAGCGGGCTGGTGCCGCCCCAGACGTTGTACTGGCCGTTCGTGATGTAAGAGCCTGCGCCGGCCAGCATCGAATCGATCGGCGGGCGCGACAACACCTTGGCGATCGAGAAGCGCGTCTGGTCGTTATCGGTCCAGTGATAGATCAGGTTCATCGACGGCAGCCACTTGGTGTAGGACATGCCGACATTGATCGGGATGAAGTCGTTGGCGACGTAACCGAAACCGTCCGTCATCGGCACGCCCTGACCGGGCTCCACCTCTTGGATGCCAGAGCTGCCTTGCGAGGTATGCGACACACGCAAACCAATATTGCCGGTCAACTCATGGTTCCACAGCGTGGTATCGATGTCGCCCATCAAGAACACGTCGCGCACTTTCTCGTGCACCGTGCCGCTCTGGATGCCCGACCAGCTGTTGTTATCCAAATCGAGCTGGGGGTTGGGATGGATGCCGTACTGGGCAAGAATCGCCGACGTATTGAGCTTGAGGAAACATGGCAGGCCGCTGAACTTGCCCTTCCAGCACACTTGCTGCGTATCGGCGCTGCTGAGCGGCAGCGGCGGCTCTCCGGCTACCGGATAGGAATTCCACTCCGAACCATAGACCCACACGGTACGGTTGGCTTCGAACGTGTGGTTGTTGAGGTAGATGCCAGCCTGAATATCCGTGAAGATCGGATTGCTTTCCAGGTCGTACTGCACGGCCGTACGGAAGGCCCTGTAGCGATCGTGGTAGATGTACGGATAGACGCCATAACGCGACAGCGCCATATCGTTGGGGTTCGTGTAAACACCGGGATTTGAAACCGTTGCCGAACCGACATTGAGGCCGTTGAGCGCGTACGTCACGGACTGATTCATCAGCTTGGGATCAGCGGTACCCAGACCGGTGTATGCGTCAGCCGTGGTATCCACGTTGATCTCGTTGCTCTCGGCATGCGAAAGGGATAGATCCGATTCGACGTGCCACGGGCCACTGTTCCATTTCAGGTTCAGGCCACCGGAAAACACACCGGTGTTGGTGCTGTAGTTGTCGGCCGTCGTCTCGTTGGCGAACTGCACGTTGCTCTGGTTCGGATTGGTGCTGACCGTACCGCCGAGCAGCGTATTGCCGGCGCCGATGATCGGGTTGGTGATGATGGCGTTGTTGCCGTAGAAGTTCTGCGACCGGAAACCATAGCCGTAGTAGTCGTTGTCGAACTTCGAGTAATACATGTCACCGGTGATCTGCAAATGATCCGTCGGCTTCCACACGACGGTCGACAGATAACCCGTGCGGCGCTCGGTACCGCCGTCCTGCTGCAGTTGGATGCCTTCCGGCACGTACGCCTGGGCGCTATTGGGATTATTGGGGTTGAGCGATTGCAAACCGCCGAACGCCTCACCCACGAACTGCTCGGAAACGTGCGGCTGGTAGAGCTGTGCAACACCGATGCCGATGCCCAGGGTGTTATCGAGGAACTTGCCCTGGTAGGCAACGCTGGCACGATAGCCCATCGCATGGTCGCCGACGATGTCATGCGCCTGGCCGTCATAGCTGCCGCGTGCATCGACGTTCAGCGACTGGTCCTTGGGGTTCTCCAGCGGATTGGCCGTCTGCATCGCGATCGTGCAGCCCACACCGCCTTCGATCAACGACGCCTGCGAGGACTTGTACACGGTCGCCATGTTGATCAGCTCAGAAGGATACTGATCGAACTGGATGTAGTTGCTGCCGCTGGTGGAGGGCTGCTCGCGGCCATCCAGCGTGGTTTCGATGAAGTTGCCGGACAAGCCGCGGCAGTTGATCTGCGACGCCTGGCCTGCGATGCGCTCGGCTGAAACGCCGGGCAAGCGCGTCAACGCGTCTGCGATCGACTGGTCGGGCAGACCGCCGATGTCAGCCGCGGTCACGACGTTCTGGATCGTATCGGCGTAGCGCTGGTAATCGATCGACTTCTCGACGCTGCTGCTGAAACCGGTCACCGTCACCGTCGACAAACTCTTGGCCAGCGCCTGCTGGCTCTTCGAATTGGTCGTCGTCTGGCTGGTGCCGCCGCTACCGTTGTTGGTGCTCGCCGTGCTGCTCTGCTGCGACGTGCCCGGCGCAGCCTGCGCACCATTGTCACCCGTCGCGGCCTGCACGCCGAAAGCTACGGTGAGACCTGCCGAAGCCAGAGCCATCACCAGCAAATTACGCTTGAGTATCACGTTCCCCTCCTCCCCAAAACCATTTTTTGTAGGCGTCTCTTCTTGATCGCTCGCCGCCGTATCAATGCTGTTTGCTGGAACGGCAACTTGCACGCGGGCTTGAGACCTGCTGCGTGGAATCATGGTAGGGCGCGTTTTTCCAAGCAGAGCACATCATGCATACGTATTCATACCTACCTGCGGGCAGCACTCATCGCAGCGCAACATGAGTGTCTTGCACGCGTTCGCCATGACGCCTGAACGGCTGAAAATGCCTGCATTACGCGATTTTTACGCAACATGCCGGGAGCATTGCGCACCACTGCAAATGCTTGTCATGCGATTCATATCGCAACCGCAGCACGAATGAATACGTATGCAAATCCTGCAAGCACGCAGAACTGCGCGACTAAGCTGCACCACGCCAACAAGCTCTGCTTCCTACCCGGGAATGTCCGCCTGGTGCATGGGGAATCCTTGCGTTGCCGTCATTCCCACGAACGCGGGAATCCATTAGTTTTGCTTTCGCGGGAATGACGGCAAGGGAACGAAACAGAACTGGCGAGTTTCGGATTCACTAAGGAAAGCGTTTCACATGACCGATGCATCCTGGTGGCGCGGCGCCGTCATCTATCAGATCTATCCACGCAGTTTTCTGGATACCAACGGTGATGGCGTGGGCGACCTGCCGGGCATCATCCAGCGGCTGGATTACGTGGCGAGCCTGGGTGTGGATGCGATCTGGATCGCGCCGTTCTTCCGCTCGCCGATGGCCGATTTCGGCTACGACATTGCCGATTACCGCGACGTCGATCCGCTGTTCGGTACGCTCGAGGATTTCGACCGCCTGCTCGCCAAGGCACATGGCCTCGGCTTGAAAGTGATGATCGACCAGGTGCTCAGCCACACCTCCGATCAGCATGCATGGTTCAAGGAAAGCCGCGAAAACAACGGTAACGGAAAAGCCGACTGGTACGTGTGGGCAGATGCCAAGCCTGATGGCAGTCCGCCGAACAACTGGCTATCGATCTTCGGCGGCTCCGCCTGGCAGTGGGAACCGCGGCGCGGTCAGTATTACCTGCACAACTTTCTTGCCTCGCAACCGGATCTCAATTTCCACCATCCGGAGGTGCGCGCCGCGGTGCTCGACAACGTGCGCTTCTGGCTGGATAAAGGCGTGGATGGCTTGCGCCTGGATGCGATCAATTTCTGCTTCCACGACAAGCAACTGCGCGACAACCCGCCCAAGCCGAAAGAAAAGCGCGTGGGCCGCGGCTTCAGCCCGGACAATCCGTACGCGTTCCAGTACCACCTGTACAACAACACGCAGCCGGAAAATCTCGATTTCCTGCGTGACTTGCGCCACCTGCTCGATCGCTATCCCAACGCCGTAACGCTTGGCGAAATTTCTTCGGAAGATTCGCTGGCGACGATGGCTGAATACACGCGCGGCCATCGCTTGCACATGGGCTACAGCTTTGAATTGCTGAGCAGCGATTACAGCGCCGCATACATTCACCAAACGGTGGCGCAATTGGAGGCGCAGGTAAGCGAAGGCTGGCCCTGCTGGGCCATTTCCAATCATGACGTCGAACGCGTGCTCACACGCTGGGGCAATGGCAATGCGTCGCCACGCCTGGCGAACCTGCTCACTGCCATGCTGTGTTCGCTGCGCGGTTCGGTGTGCGTGTACCAGGGCGAAGAGCTTGGCCTGACCGAAGCGGAGGTACCGTTCGAATCGCTGCGTGATCCGTACGGCATCACCTTCTGGCCGAACTTCAAGGGACGCGACGGCTGCCGCACGCCGATGCCTTGGAATGAAGGTCCGTTCGCGGGTTTCAGCTCGGTGGCACCGTGGCTGCCGATCGATGAGGCCCATAACACGCTGGCCGTGTCGCATCAGGAAGCCGATCCGGATTCGGTGCTGCACGGCTTCCGCCGCTTCATGCGCTGGCGTGCCGCACAGCCTGCGCTGCGGCGTGGCGATATCCGTTTTCTGGATGTGCCGGAGCCAGTGCTGGCCTTCCTGCGCAGTGATGGCAGCGAGCAAGTGCTGGCGGTTTTCAATCTCGGCAAGCAATCGCAGACGGTCAGGTTGCAGGGATACGACGGGGTCACGCCACTGGAAGGGCATGGCTTGCCGCAAGGTGTGTTGCGCAACGGGCAGCTCGAATTGCCCGGACACGGCGTGTTGTTCGCGCGGATCGCCTAAGGACTCGCCGATCCATTCCGGAACCGCTGTCGCAGTGAAAAACCGAGTCGGCGCGCCGGCACCCGACTGGCCTTCCTACTTATTTCCTCGAAAAATCAAGCTACTTGACCGTCTAAATTCACAGGTCCATCACGTTTCTAAGCCTAGGCTTTCACACGCGTAACCACCGGAGACAGGGGGCCGGTGGGCGGGTCTGTTGTGCATCCCCTTTGGTAACTCGGCGGCGCCTCCGACCAGGCGCCTCATGAAAGCTTTACCGTGATATCGCTGCCCAGGCCGGCTGCTTTCGGCATGACATGCAAAACACCGGCAGCGGTGCGATGGCGTACTGATCGACACGGGTTTTCTTTGCAACACGTTATCGGTGATTCCGTTGCGCTCGTTTCTTACCGAGAGAGCCGCCATGAATTACAGCGAATATCTCAAGCCTGTCCGCGCCCCCTTTGAAGTTCGCGCCAGCCGCGCTCCGACGGGATTGAACATGCCGAACCTGTATTACCCCTGGGCCAGCGCTTGCTCGCCACATGCACCCTTTGTGGAAGCCCACATGCAGCAATGGCTGACGCAGCATGGCCTGGTTCCCAACGAGCATTACCGTGCACGCCTGGCACGTGCGAAATTCGGCTGGCTGGCCGCGCGCTGCCATCCGTATGCGTCGATGGAACGGCTGCAGACGATTGCCAATTTCTATGCCTGGTATTTCCTGATCGACGACTGGTTCGTCGGCCATACCGAAAAGGTGTCGACCTACACCATTTCCAATCTCACCGCGGTGATCGACGTGCTCGACTCCAGCCGTACCGGCGAGGAGCCGGTCTACGGTGAAACCGCCTGGGCGGATCTGTGCCGTGATTTGCGCTCAAACATGGCTGACGCGCAATTCGATCGCTTCGCTCACGCCATGCATTTGTGGGTGGGCATGGCAGGCTTGCGCATGCTGGAGCACACGCATGCGCAAGCACCTCAACCGCATCGGCACGAGGCCATCCTGCGTCATGCCGGCGGCTTGTATCCGTGCTTTTACTTGATTGATTTCGCCAATGACCTGCCCCTATCCACGGATGAGCACGATCGGCCGAATGTGCAGCAGCTGCGGCGGCATACCAACCGCATTGTCTGCTGGAGCAGCGACGTGCAGCACCTGGGCATGGACATCCGCCAATCGGCGCCTCGCCGGAACGCCGTAGCGCTTTACACCAGCCAGGGCTACTCACTGCAACACAGCGTGGACCGCGTGAGCGAGCGTATTCGCACGGAACTGGAAGCTTTCCTGCGCACGGCCACCGTGGTAAAGGAAAACGCCGGGCCTGCCCTGTCCCACTACATCAGCGGACTGAAGCACTGGATGAGCGGCTACCGCGACTGGCTGGCCGCGCAGCATGGCACACGGCCATTTGCTGAACCGGACGCGGCCATCACGGCTTGGTAATCCGCACGCCGCATTGTTCACGATGCGGTGCAAAAAAGCCTCGACTGATGCGTATGTAACCAAAAGTCGACTTGCCGAAAGCTAACGTGGTTAAAATCTCGTAGTTCGGCCGGGCGCGCGTATGCCCCCGCCTGGGCGGTTTCAATCGTTACAAGGAAACCCGCCCTGCCACGCGCCCTCCATGCCCCCGCAACCTGCGCGCCCCAAGCGTGCATGGCGAGGCCATGGCAGCCGGCGTTGCTCCGACAACATCGAGGAACCACCTTTTGAATACACCGAACGATACGGCAGCACGACGCAATCCTGGCGTGAGCGGCATGAGCCTGTACGTCCCCCGCCCGCGCGTGTCCCTGCGCGATTGGTGCGAATGGACGGGTAATTCCTGGGACAAGGTTCAGGCCGTGGTAGGCCGCAGCTTCCGCCAACCGGCACCGTATGAAGACGCATACACCATGGCGGCCACCGCCGTGTTGCGGCTGATCCAGCAATACAACATCGATCCGCGCAACGTCGGCCAGCTCGCACTGGGCACCGAAAGCAGCAAGGACAACTCCGCCGGCGCGGTGATCGTGCGCGGCATGGTCGATCGCGAACTGGAACGCCTGGGGCTGCCGCGCCTGTCGCGCCAGATGGAAGTGCCCGAATTCAAGCACGCTTGCCTGGGTGGCGTGTATGCGCTCAAGAGTGCGCTGCGCTACGTAGCGTTTGATGCCAACGGCCGCCAGGCCATCGTGGTGTGCAGCGACATCGCCGCGTATGAGCGTGGCTCCAGCGGTGAGCAGACACAGGGCGCTGGCGCCGTAGCGATGCTGGTGGAAGCGCAGCCGAAGCTGTTCGAGGTGGATCTGGCACACGCCGGCAGCGCCTCGGATTTCCGTGGCCCGGATTTCCGCAAGCCGTTGCTGCGCTACTTCCATCAGGAATACGGCCAGCGCCACCGCCGCCTGCACGACTTCCCGATTTTCAGCGGCAAGTACTCCACCTTTGCCTACCTCGACGAAGTAGGCCAGGCGACGGATGCGATGATCCAGCGGCTGGGCGTGTCGGATCTGGCATTCCTCGACGGCGCGGGCGGGCTGTTCTTCCATCGCCCGTACCACATGATGCCGCTGCAGGCTTTGGCCTTTATCTATGCCCGCGCACTCGCGCGTGCGCCGCAGCCCAACGCCGATTTCCAGGCATTGTGCGAACAGGCCGGCGTGTCGCCGGAAGGCGTGATCGCCGAGTGCCGCAACACACCGGATCTGTTCGGCGAATTCCTGAGCCAGGGCGCCCACGCTGAAGCCCCGCAAGATGCGCATCCGCTCACCACCAAGCTGTCGGGCGTGGCGCGCAAGAGCCCGGCATTCCAGCAATTGCTGGCGACGCGCGTGAACCTGGGCACGGATTGGGCGATGGAGCTGGGTAATCTCTACACCGCCGCACTGCCGGCGTGGATTGCCGCCGGCTTCGAGCAGGCACTGGAAAACAACGTCGAATGGACGGATGCCAAGCTGTATGCCATCGGCTATGGCAGCGGCGATGCGTCCGAGGCGATTCCGCTGCGCGTGGTGCCGGGTTGGCGCGAAGCGGCGGCGAAGATCGGCTTCCGCACCGCCCTGGCCGAGTCCACCGATCTCACCCGCGAACAGTACGAAGCCATGCACGATGGACAGGATGTGGCGCTGGACTGCCCGCCCGTCAACCAGTTCGTCATCGCCCGCACCGGTGACACTTACGAAGCGGCGTTCCAGGATCTGGGCGTGGATTACTACGAGTTCGCGCAGTAATCGCTCCCACTGCCGGGACCGCACGATCCCGGCAACACTTCACTGTTGGACTTCGTGGGTTGGGGTGCAAACCCCAACCTACAAACGCATCGTCCTTTAGCTAGACTCCGCCAGCCACATCGATAAACGAGCGCGGGGATGTTCAAGCTCAAAGGCATTCTGTCCCTCCAGGCAGGCGACCAGACGCTGGGCGGCGCCGATCGCGTCGCGCTGCTGGCCAAGATCAAGGAGACCGGTTCCATCACCGCCGCAGCACGTGCCGTGGGCATGAGCTACAAAGGCGCATGGGATGCGATCGATGCCATGAACAACCTGGCGGATGAGCCCCTGGTCACCCGCGCGGCCGGCGGCAAGGGCGGTGGCGGCACGCGCCTGACCGAACGCGGACAGCGGCTGATCGAAACGTTTGCAGCGCTGGAAGAAGTGCATCGCCGCTTCCTTGAACAATTCGAGACGCTGGCCGAAGCTTCCGCCGACGACATCAAGCTGATCAGGAGCCTTATGTTCCGTACCAGTGCACGCAATCAGCTGTCGGGCCACGTCGTGGCGATCCACAAGGGTGTCGTCAACGACACCGTGGAATTGAAATTGCCTGGCGGCGAACACGTCGTCGCCACGCTTACCTGCGAGAGCACGGAAAACCTGGGCCTGAAAATCGGCAGCGAGGCTATCGCACTGATCAAGGCTTCCTCGGTGCTGCTCGCCCTACCCGACGAGGGCATGCGGCTCTCGGCACGCAATCAATTCCCCGGCACGATCGTGCAAATCGTCGAAGGTCCGGTGAACGCGGATGTACGTGTGCGCCTGACGGGCGGCAGCGTGATGGCGGCCGTCGTCACGACGGAAAGCGTGTCGCAGTTGGGTCTGAAGGAAGGGGTGCCGGTGGTGGCTGTCGTGAAAGCCTCCAGCGTGATGCTCGGGACTACCCGCTAAGCAGCAGTGCTGACATGCCAAACCGTAAATAGGGCTTCGCCGAAAACCGTCATATACTCGTCTACATAACGCCGAGACGGGGGACAGAGGGCTCGGCAATCGCTCACTTCGGACGGGGAATTTGGCATGTTGAAGCGAAAGGCGCTCGTCGCCGCCATGGTGGGATTGCTTGCGGCGAGCGGCGCCGCGCATGCAGACGGCGACATCTTCAGCGACGGCCATGTGGACGGCGATTTGCGTCTCTACAACTTCAGCCGCCTCTACGCCAGCAAGACCACACCGAACGCCGAGGCCTTCTCCGTCGCTGCGCTGATCAATGCGCAGACCGGCACGTTCCTCACCGGCTTCAGCGTAGGCGCTTCATTCGCCACCACCAACTCGTTCGGCACGCATTCGAACGAACTGGCGAAGATCGATACCACACTCGCCGGCCCGAACAACTCGATCGGCACCTTCAGCCAGGCATTTCTCCAATACCAGCACGGCATCTTTCTGTTTCGCGGCGGCTATCAATACCTTGCCGACGATCCTTGGATGGGCAACAACGATTCGCGCATCGTTCCTTCGTCTTACAACGCATTGAAGGTACAGGTCACGCCGTTGACCGGCTGGAACCTCTTCGCCGTGCGTGAATACAGCTGGAAAAGCCGTACCTCCAGCGGCATGTATGCGGACAACCTCTATTACCCGTCCAAATACGACGGTGATTCGATGTACGGCAACAACGGCTCGCTGCCCTTGCATGCGCAATCCGCACCCGGCACCTGGGAAGGCGGCACCACGTACGTCAACGGTGGGCTCAACGCCCAGCTGCGCTACTACAACTTCATGAATTTCGCGCGCACCTTTTACGGGGTAGGCAGCTACGTGTTCGACACCGGCACGGGCTTCAATCCGGTCATCGGCACGCAGTACATGGCGCAGAATGACGGATCGGACAATCGCTTTACCGAAACCGGCACCAAGCTGTTTGGTGTCGCCGGCGACCATGTGAAAAGCCGCGTCATCGGCGGCGATCTCGGCGTGGTGATTCCCAACGGACGCTTCGACATCCTCTACAACAAGGTGGCGCACGAAGAAGGTGCGGTCGGCGGCGGCGCGCTGATTTCGCCGTACACCACCAACTACGGCACCGATCCGCTGTTCACCACCTCCATGATCCGTGGCCTGGTCGAAGCCGGCCCCGGCCGCGCGTGGAAAGGCAAGTTCACCTACGACCTGTTCAACAAGAAACTCGAACTGACCACCGCCTACGCGAAATACTTCACCTATTACCGCGGCAACAGCCACGACCTGTATTTCGACGTGATCTACCATTTGGACGGCTATCTGAGAGGCTTGACGCTGCGCGACCGCTGGGAGCTGTCCAACGGCGGCATCGACAACCTCAATCCGACCAACAAGACCTTCGTCTACAACCGCGTGATGATCGACTACAAGTTTTAAGCGTGTATGAAGGCGGCAGGGATGCTGCCTTCCTTTTGTAGGAGACAAGCCCCTATGATCGCTTCATCTTTTTCACGGAGCGAATCATGCGCGCCATTCTGATCATCCTGGGACTCGTGTTGCTGGTCGGCGGCCTGTGGGTTGTGTTCGGCCACGGCAGTTATACGCAAACCGACACGCTATTGCAGATCGGCTCGGCCAAGTTCACGGCCACACATGACAAGGCGATTCCGCCGTGGCTGGGTATTAGTGGGATCGTGGTTGGGGCGTTGCTGACCTTGGGTGGATTGTTCTCGAAGCGCTGAGCGCACTCCGTTCCCTCGTAGGTTGGGGTGCAAACCCCAACTTTGCCATCCTGATCAACATGGCGATGTTGGGGTTTGCACCCCAACCTACGCAGACCATCCCTGTGTCAGATTGCGCCACCCGCTACAATCCCGCGGATGGATGTCTCCCACCTGATCGACTCGCTCAACGACGCACAGCGCGAAGCCGTCTGCGCACCATCCGGCCACTACCTGGTCCTCGCCGGCGCTGGTTCCGGCAAAACGCGCGTGCTGACTAACCGCATCGGCTGGCTCAACCAGGTCGATCGCGTGCCGCCGTGGGCGATTCTCGCCGTTACCTTCACCAACAAGGCCGCAGGCGAAATGCGTGCGCGCCTGGACAATCTGATTCCAGGCGGTACCCAAGGCCTCACGGTGGGCACCTTCCATGGCATCGCGCACCGCCTGCTGCGCCGTCATTGGCGCGAAGCCGAACTGCCGGAAAGTTTTCAGATTCTCGACGCCGACGATCAGCAGCGCATGGTGAAGCGCGTCATAGCCGGCCTCGGGCTGGACGAAGCACGCTTTCCGCCACGCCAGGCCGCCTGGCAGATCAACAGTTGGAAAGATGAAGGCAAGCGCCCGGAGAACATCGAGCATCACCAGCATCCAGTCACGCGCACGCTGGTGCAGATCTACCAAGCCTATGAAGATGGCTGCCGCCGCGCCGGCCTGGTGGACTTTGCCGAGCTGCTGCTGCGCGCCCATGAGCTTTGGCTGAAACAACCCGCTGTGCTGGAGCATTACCAGCAACGCTGGCGCTATCTGCTGATCGACGAATTCCAGGACACCAATGCACTGCAATACGCGTGGATTCGCGTACTTGCCGGTCGTACCGGCCAGGTGTTCGTGGTCGGCGACGACGACCAGGCCATCTACGGCTGGCGCGGGGCGAAGGTGGAAAACGTGCAGCAATTCCTGCGCGATTTTCCCGGCGCACGCACAATCAAGCTGGAACAGAACTACCGCTCCACGTCTACCATCCTGAAAGCCGCCAACAGCGTCATCGAACGCAACGGCAACCGTCTCGGCAAACAATTGTGGACGGCCGGCGAGGAAGGTGAACGCATCGCCGTCTATGCTGCGTACAACGAACAGGACGAAGCGCGCTTCGTGATCGAGCGCATTCGCGAGTACATCGCCGAACACGGCGACGCAAAGGATTGCGCGATCCTCTACCGCTCCAACGCGCAATCGCGCAATTTCGAAGAGCAGCTGATCCAGCACGATGTTCCCTATCGCGTCTATGGTGGCTTGCGCTTCTTCGAACGCGCGGAAATCAAGGATGCACTGTCCTATCTTCGCCTCACGGCCAACCGTCATGACGATGCGGCATTCGAGCGCGCGGTGAATACGCCGCCGCGCGGTATCGGCGATCGTACGCTGGACGTGTTGCGCCGGCGTGCGCGCGGCGAAGGTTCGTCGATGTGGGAGGCCGCGTTGAACGAACTAGCCACCAGCAACGAATTGGCCGGGCGTGCGAAGAACGCGGTGAAAGGATTTCTCGCGATGATCGATGACATGGCGCGCGCCTTTTCCCCCGCTCCCCAGGGCTGGGGCGAGGGGCAGCTCTTGCCTGAAACTCTGCCCGGAAGGGAGCGGGCTTCAAGCAGCGAGGCACTTTCTCTCGCCGAACAAATCGACCACGCCATCACCCAATCCGGGCTGCGCGACTTCTACGAAAAAGACAGCCGCGGCAACGCCGAATCGCGCGTGGAAAACCTGGATGAATTGGTCAACGTCGCCAGCCGTTTCGAACTCACGCCGGACGACATCGAAGCAGGCCTCAGCGAACTCTCCGCCTTCCTTTCGCACGCCGCACTGGAAGCCGGCGAAGGCCAGGGCGAATCCTGGGACAACTGCGTGCAGCTGATGACCCTGCATTCGGCCAAGGGCCTGGAGTTTCCACTGGTTTTCCTGGTCGGCGTGGAAGAAGGCCTGTTTCCCAGCCAGCGCTCCGTCGAGGACGAAGGACGACTGGAAGAAGAACGCCGTCTCGCCTACGTCGGCATCACGCGCGCGCGCCAGCGCCTGGTTATCACGCATGCCGAATCGCGCCGCATGCACGGCACGGAAATGCTTTCGCGCCCATCGCGCTTCCTCGCCGAAATACCACCCTCCTTGCTCGATGAAGTACGCCCACGCGTGCAAGTAAGCCGACCGCTCTATGCCGGCCGCTTCGCCGAACCGGCACCATCCCTGCAAGAAGATCTGCCGGTCAAGCTGGGCCAGCGCGTCAGCCATCCCAGCTTCGGCGAAGGCGTAGTGATCAGCGCCGAAGGCAGCGGCGCCCACACACGCCTGCAAATCAATTTCGAAAGCGCCGGCAGCAAATGGCTGGTGGCGGCTTACGCCAAGCTCACGCCGCTCTAGGGATGCTGTCGCCATGAACGGACGTCCCATTCGCGAACTGCGCCGCGAGCTCGGCGACATCCACCAGCAGTTGCAGGATGTTTATCAACGCCTGCCCTGGAGCCACCGCCTGATCAACGGCCTGTCCCTGGCCGTACAGTCCATCGCCGCGGCCAGCCTCGGCTACGGACTGGGTTTGCTGCTGCACACGCAACAGGCGTTCTGGGGTGCGCTCACCGCCATCGCGGTCACACAGCAGAGCTACATCGACACGCGCAAATCATCGATCGACCAGGTGCTCGGTGCGGCGATCGGCGCCACCATCGCCATCATCGGTTCGTATCTGGCGCAGGACAATTACATCGTCTACGCCATCACCATGGCCATATCGATCGTACTGTGCTGGCTCTTCAACATCGGCAGCGCCGGCAAGCTCAGTGCCACCACCGTCACCATCGTGATGCTGGTGCCGCACAACGGCCCCTTCTGGACCATTGCGCTCACCCGCCTGGGCGAAGTCACCATCGGTATTGCCAGTGCCTTGCTGGTGACCGGCATGGCTCACAAGCTGGAAAAGCTCTTGCCAGGCGAGAAATCGTAGGTTGGGGTGCAAACCCCAACATCCGTATGCATCGGGCATGGCGGTGTTGGGGTTTGCACCCCAACCTACGTAGCTGCTCTATGATCGGCAGCAACGCCGAATCAGACCGGAAGGCACGGATGGCCAAGCTCATCCCTACCCGCAACAGCTGCCTTGGCCGCATGCGGTCCGGCGAAAAACGCCTTTCCGAGCGGCTGGAGCAGAAGCTCGAAGACGACTATCTGCTGTGGTACGACGTGCCGATCGGCCGGCATCAATGCCGCCCCGATTTCGTGATCTTCCATCCCCGCCGCGGCTTGCTGGTGCTGGAGGTCAAGGACTGGGCGCCGGAAAGAATCATCGCCGACAAGACCCAGTTCACGCTGATCACTCAGCGCGGCGTCGTGAAGGAAACCAATCCGCTGATGCAGGCGCACGCCTATGCCGTGCGCATCAACGAAGAACTGGAGCGCGATCCCGCCCTGATCCATCCCACCCAACACCGTCACGCCGGCAAGCTGATCATGCCGTGGGCGTATGGCGTGGTGCTAGCCAACATCAGCCGCAAGCAGTTCACCGATGGCGAGCTGGAACAGGTCATCCCCGGACACCTGGTGATCTGTCGCGATGACATGTATGAAAGCGTGGAAGCCGAAGCCTTCCAGGAACGACTCTGGGCGATGTTTCCCCAGGTTTTCCCATGCGCGCTGACGCTGCCGCAGATCGACCGTATCCGCTGGCACATGTTTCCGGAACTGCGCGTGGAGTGGGGCGAAGGGCAATTCGGGCTGGCTTTCGGTCAGGACGGCGCAAGCACGACGGCGATCGATATCCCCGACCTGATCCGCGTCATGGACATGCAACAGGAGCAACTGGCGCGCTCCCTCGGCGACGAACACCGCATCATCCACGGCGTGGCCGGCTCCGGCAAAACGATGATCCTCGGCTATCGCGCCATGCATCTGGCGCGCACGCTGGCCAAACCTATTCTCATTCTTTGCTACAACAAGACGCTGGCGGCACGGCTGGGCCAGTTGATGGGTGAGCGCGGCCTGGCGGACAAGGTGCAGGTCTACAACTTTCACAGCTGGTGCCGGGCCATGTTGAAGGCCTATCACGTGCCGCTGCCGCCCGAAGGCGATGGCTTTTTCGAAGCCATGGTGGAGCGCGTGATGCACGGGGTGGAACGCGACCAGATCCCGCGCTTTCAATATGGCGCCGTGCTGATCGATGAAGGCCACGACTTCGAACCGGAATGGTATCGTCTGATCGTGCAGATGGTCGACCCGTCTACGCAGTCATTACTGGTGCTTTACGACGACGCCCAGAACATCTACGGCAAAGCCAACCGGCCGGCGTTCACCTGGAAGAGCGTGGGCGTGCAGGCACAGGGGCGCACCACCATCCTGCGCATCAATTACCGCAACACGCTGGAAATTCTTTCCGTCGCTCGCCGGTTTGCGCAAGCGCTGTTCGACGAACGTATTGCCGACGACGACGACGTACCGTTGATCGCGCCCGAAAGTGCCGGTCGTCGTGGCGCGATTCCTATCCTGATCCGCACCGAAAACGCGAGCGCCGAGCTGCACGCCATCGTGGAACGCATCCGCCTCGAGCAACAGCAAGGACGCACTCTTTCGGACGTCGCGGTGCTGTTCCGCAATCATTGGGAAGGTGAAAAGATCCACCAGGCTTTGCAGCATGCCGGCATCGCCAGCCGTCATGCGGACGGTGGCGGCAAGAGCTCGCTGTTTTCGGGTGAAGACAGCGTAAAGCTGGTGAGCATGCACTCCAGCAAGGGCCTGGAATTTCCGGTGGTGATCATTCCAGGCCTTGGCGCATTGCCCAAACATGGCCAGGACGAGGCACAGGAAGCGCGTCTGCTCTATGTCGCGATGACTCGCGCCACCGAGCAACTGATCTTGCTTCATCATGAGGAATCGGTGTTCACTGCGCGCATCCGCGCCTCGATCAACGATATCCAGACACAACTCGGGCACGCTTCGCGTCTCGCATAGACAAGTGTTCAACGAATCTTGTCCAAGGCTGGGATACCTATCCCAGCTTTTTTGTGTCCTGCTGGAGTTGGGATTGCCATCTCGTCCCACTTTGCACCCATGTTCCGATCCAACTATGGCGAGAGCGAATCAGCAGCTCGATAGATAGGAATAAAGGTATCCGGCAACAATCGTGGCTGCCCACTATCAGGAGTGATTTTCGCAAAGACGGCCACCACTTCGATGGGGCTGCTATACACCCTGACAATAGGACCACCACTGTTGCCTTGCTGAGGGGCGCAATTCAGCAGCACCAGACTCCTGAATTCTTCGTTTTGGCGCGTATGACTATCGCACTCACGCTGCTGTGCATATAAGTAGGGGCCATCGCCCGGAATCGCATAGGAGGGATAACCCATGTCCCTGACCAACGGAAACACTTCCGTGGTGCTCACGTGAGGTTGCAAGCTTCCCGCCACTTCTGCCTCCAGCGTCTTGCCAGAAGGCAGCGAGTACACGCGGCCTACGGCGATATCTGTTTCGGGAGAACCCGGCGCGCCTTGCCCGGGCATAAAGGCAACGCGGATCGGCCACTTTTCAAAGGGAACGGGTTGCATCCCATTAAACGCGGGAACAAACATCAACATGTCATGCCATACGTGCGCCTGGTAGATGCAATGCGCCGCGGTGAGAATGAGATTCCCGCTGCGTGAATGAATCACTGAAGCCGAGCAGTGGTGCAGTCCTTCATTGGGATCGCTACTTGCGTGGAAAAACAAGATCCCCGTAATGCGCGATAGCGGACGATTCGCATAGGGGGCTTGCACAAGGGTATAGCCGGACTGATCGGCACGTGCATCCAGTGGAGGTTCGATCGGGAACCGATGATCAAAACCAGGGCCTGGTGGCCAAGCCGCTTCCATCCGCGCGGGCGTCCAGAAACGGATGACCTCATCACGGCTCGGTGCCGGCGGACTGGGAACGACTTCCAGAGGAACGACGGATTGGTTGCGCGAATTAGCGGGAATGGCTCCTGCGTTTACATGAAGCATCACCGTTGAAGCTGTTGCGAAGAGCAAAGCAAGAAATGGCTTTTGCATTAACGAGACGCCTCCTTCGTTTCGTGAAAATCCCCCTTTACGCCCGCGCTTCGTAGCATGCCGATCGTTACCCCTTCGTCTACACACTTGATGTGGTTTCGAGCTCCCGATCATGGGATTACGCTACGCCATCTCCGCCTACGGCTTGCTTCAGGCTGCTGCCGCGTGAAGCTTGATGCCTAAGGCTTGCATCACTTTCAGGATGGTGGCGAAGTCGGGGCTACGATCACCCGACAAGGCCTTGTACAGGCTTTCACGCGAGAGACCGGTATCTCGCGCTACGTTGGTCATTCCCTTGGCTCTCGCGACATCGCCAAGCGCTTTGGCGATGAAAGCAGCATCACCGTCACTCTCCTCGATACAGGCATCGAGGTAGGCGGCGCAATCTTCCGGCGTCGTCAGGTAGTCAGCCACGTCATATGGGGCGGTTTTGGTTTTAGCCATGGGACACCTCATAGGTTCTTTGCCAACGTGAGCGCCAAGTCGATATCCGCTTGCTGTGAAGCTTTATCGCCACCGCATAGCAGTTTGTAGGTTGGGGTGCAAACCCCAACATCATTCTCCTGATCGACATGGCGATGTTGGGGTTTGCACCCCAACTTACGCGCCACACGCATCGACCCAAGCGAAAACAAGGCCATACGCCGCACAGACTCATCCCAAGTTCCCTCGGGATAAAAAATTTTACGCGTTCTTTATGCAACGCGCCGTTTTCGCTACCCGCTTCTTATACGCCGATGCCTAAAGTGCGCAGCTGAAAGGCATAGAGCGATACCCATGGACTTTGTCTACTTACTCTTCGGCTTTGTGTTGGCTGCGGCCACGCTCGGCTTTCTGCTGCTCTGCGACCGCCTGGGGCCGCGTTGACCGCATTCGCGGCGGCGATTTCATAACGGAGCGAATCCCATGAACTTCTTCTACGGACTGGCCGCCGTCATCGCGGTGGCTTTGACGGTTTATCTGTGCGTGGCCTTGCTGAAACCGGAGTGGTTCGAATGACTGCCAACGATTTCCTGCAGATCGGCATCTTTCTTGTCGTGCTGCTATTGCTCATCAAGCCGATGGGCAGCTACATGGCGCACGTGTTTGCCGACGAACCCAACCGGCTCACGCGTATCGGCGCGGGTTTCGAGCGCCTGATCTATCGCATTTGCGGTATCGATGCCCATGAAGATATGGGCTGGAAGCACTATGCCATCGCCATGTTGTTGTTCAACGTGTGTGGCATGGTGCTGGTGTATGCGTTTCAGCGCCTGCAGGGCTATCTGCCACTGAATCCGCAGCATTTCCCGACGCTGAGTCCAGACCTGTCGATCAATACCGCCATCAGCTTCGCCACCAATACCAATTGGCAGGCGTATTCGGGCGAGTCGACCATGAGCTATCTGACGCAGATGGCGGCACTGGCGGTGCAGAACTTCATGTCTGCCGCCACCGGCATCGCGGTATTGATCGCGGTCATTCGTGGCTTCGTGCGCAAGACCGCAAAGGGTATTGGCAATTTCTGGGTGGATCTGACGCGCACCACGCTCTATGTGTTGATGCCGGTCTCGTTCCTGCTGGCGATGCTGCTGGTGTCGCAAGGCGTGATCCAGAATCTGAAGCCGTATGTCGACGTGCCCGTGGTGCAGACCACCACGTATGCCAATCCGGTGACCGATGCAGCTGGCAACCCGGTCAAGGATGCATCCGGCAATCCTGTGACCAAACCCGCGCAGCTCACCACGGAAACGCTACCGATGGGCCCTGCCGCGTCGCAGATTGCGATCAAGATGCTGGGTACCAATGGCGGTGGCTTCTTTGGCGCCAACTCCGCGCACCCGTATGAGAACCCGACGCCGTTCTCTAATTTCCTGGAGATGCTGGCGATCTTCCTGATCCCCGGTGGCCTGTGTCTTACCTTCGGCGAAATGGTAGGTGACAAGCGCCAAGGCTGGGCGATTCTGGCCACCATGCTGGTGATCTTCATACCGCTGGCGATTGGTGTGACCGCAGCGGAGCAGGCCGGCAATCCGATCCTGCATACGTTGTCGATCGACCAGCATGCATCCGGCTTGCAGTCGGGCGGCAATATGGAAGGCAAGGAAACACGCTTCGGTATCGCTGCCAGCAGCCTGTTCACCGCCATCACCACCGCTGCCTCGTGCGGTGCCGTGAACAACATGCACGATTCACTCACCCCGCTCGGCGGCCTGGTGCCGATGTGGTTGATGCAGCTGGGCGAGGTGATCTTCGGCGGCGTGGGTTGTGGCTTGTACGGCATGCTCGCCTTCGCGGTGGTCGCCGTGTTCATCGCAGGCCTGATGGTAGGCCGCACTCCGGAATACCTCGGCAAGAAGATCGAAGCCTACGAAATGAAGATGGCGAGCCTCGCCGTGCTGATCCCCTGCGCACTGGTCGTGATCTGCACGGCTATCGCGGTGATGACGCCGGCCGCCGTCGCTACCGTGGGTAATCCCGGCGCGCATAGCTTCAGCGAAATCCTCTACACGGTGACCTCCGCCACCAACAATAACGGCAGTGCATTCGGCGGCCTTTCCGCAAACATCCCCTTCTGGAACGTCATGCTGAGCGTGTGCATGTTCTGGGCGCGTTTCACACTGGCGATTGCCATGCTCGCACTGGCCGGTTCGGTGGCTGCCAAGAAGCACGTACCTGCTTCTGCCGGCACGCTGCCGACACACACGCCGCTGTTTGTAACGTTGCTCGCCAGTGTTGTGGTCGTGGTGGGTGCGCTCACTTTCCTGCCTGCGCTGGCGCTCGGCCCGATTGCTGAATACCTGATGTCGGCCCACTGATCGACGGATATCGATTCCATGACTTCGCATACTCACGCCATAAGCACGTTCGATCGTGCATTGATCTGGAAGGCCGTTGCGGACGCGTTCCGCAAACTGTCGCCCCGGCTGCAGTTCCGCAACCCGGTGATGTTCGTGGTGTTCGTGTGCAGCGTGCTCACTACGCTGCTATGGATCCAGGCGCTGACCGGCCACGGCGAAGCACCCACCGCCTTCATCTTTTGGGTAACGGTGTGGCTGTGGTTCACGCTGCTGTTCGCCAACTTCGCCGAAGCGCTGGCCGAAGGCCGCGGCAAGGCGCAAGCGGCTGCACTGCGCAGCACACGCAAGGACGTGATCGCCAAGAAGCTTGCCGAGCCGAAGCGCGATGCCGCCATCGTGTTCACGCCGTCGAACGAATTGCGCGCCGGCCACTTTGTGCTGGTGGAAGCGAACGAGCAGATTCCTGGCGACGGCGAGGTGCTGATCGGCGCAGCGAGCGTCGACGAAAGCGCCATCACCGGTGAATCCGCGCCCGTCATCCGCGAAGGCGGCGGCGATCGCAGCGCCGTCACCGGTGGCACACGCGTGCTGTCGGACTGGCTGGTGATCAAGATCACGCAGAATCCGGGCGAGAGCTTTCTCGATCGCATGATCGCCATGGTGGAAGGCGCCTCGCGCCGCAAGACACCGAACGAGATCGCGCTGACCATCCTGCTCGCCAAGTTCACGCTGATCTTCCTGCTGGCCTGTGCGACGCTGCTGCCCTACTCCATCTACAGCGTGCAGGTGGCCGGCAAGGGCAACCCGATCACGCTGACGGTGCTGATCGCGCTGCTGGTATGTCTGATTCCCACCACCATCGGTGCGCTGCTGTCGGCCATCGGCATCGCCGGCATGGATCGCATGATTCGCGCCAACGTCATCGCCACCTCAGGCCGCGCCGTAGAAGCTGCGGGTGACGTGGACGTGCTGTTGCTCGACAAGACCGGCACCATCACGCTCGGCAATCGCCAGGCCTTCGCGTTCCACGCTGCACCGGGCATCGAGGAGCGCACGCTGGCTGACGTTGCACAGCTTGCTTCGCTCGCTGATGAAACACCGGAAGGCCGCAGCGTGGTCGTGCTGGCGAAGGAACGCTTCAACCTGCGTGAACGTGAACTCGAATCGCTGCAGGCCGAATTCGTGCCCTTCACCGCGCAAACGCGCATGAGCGGCGTAGACATGGGCGAGCGCCGCATCCGCAAGGGTGCGCTGGATGCGGTGGAGCGTTACCTCGACGGCCTCGGCAGCCATCTGCCGCCGGCCGTGAAGCGCATGGCCGAAGACATCGCACGCCGCGGCGCCACGCCGCTGATCGTGACCGAAGGCGACCGCGCACTGGGCGTGATCGAACTGAAGGACATCGTGAAAGGCGGTATCAAGGAGCGTTTTGCCGAACTGCGCCGCATGGGCATCAAAACGGTGATGGTGACCGGCGACAACCCGCTCACCGCGGCAGCGATTGCAGCCGAAGCCGGCGTGGATGACTTCCTCGCCGAAGCAACCCCCGAAGCCAAGCTCAAGCTGATCCGCACCATGCAGGCCGAAAGCCGCCTGGTAGCCATGTGCGGCGACGGTACCAACGACGCACCCGCATTGGCACAGGCCGACGTGGCGGTGGCCATGAACACCGGTACGCAGGCGGCGAAGGAAGCCGGCAACATGGTGGATCTGGATTCCAATCCCACCAAGCTGATCGAAGTGGTGGAGATCGGCAAGCAGATGCTGATCACGCGCGGCTCGCTCACCACGTTCTCGATCGCCAACGACGTGGCCAAGTACTTCGCGATCATTCCGGCGGCGTTCGCCACCACGTATCCCGCGCTCAATACGCTGAACGTGATGAAGCTCTCTACGCCGCAGAGCGCGATTTTGTCGGCGGTGATCTTCAACGCGCTGATCATCATCTTCCTGATTCCGCTGGCGCTGAAAGGCGTAAAGTACCGCCCGCTGGGAGCGGGACATTTGTTGCGGCGGAATCTCTTGATTTATGGCCTTGGCGGCATCGTGGTGCCGTTCATCGGCATCAAGCTCATCGACATGCTGCTCGTCCTGTTTGGTCTTGCCTGAGGAGGCATGCACTTATGCAAACCGTAAAGCTCTCCCTTTCACTCCCGGATGCAACTCACCCCAACATGCAGGTTCACGTTTGCTCTGAGGAAGCGGACTGCGATGTGGTGATTGAACTGCCGGTGCGTGCCAAAGGGAGCGTCACACGGGCGCCGGACACACCCATGACGGCGGAAGACGAATATGTACTCGGCGGCTACGCCGGCATCTGACATCCAAAAAAAATCGGTGTCGCTGACTGGGCGATGCCGCCCAGCAACGACTGTTCGAGAGGAAGGTATGTATTACAAGAAGGCTCTAGCCGCAGCGATTCTGCTGACTGCCGCACCGGTGTTTACACCGGCGATGGCGCAGTCCACCGATGTCAGCAACATGCCTGCAAGCACCAGCCTGCCGGCATCGCCCGTTGCGACCGAAAGCGGCGATTGCAGCCGCGGCTTCCTGTCGCGCTTTGCAGCTGCTTATCGTGAAGACGCGCAGCCGGCCGATCCGAACGCTGCCGCGCCCAAGCGCCGCGCGATGGATGCGCCATTCGATTCACCGCCGTTCCCAAACTCCGAATGGCAGATGGGCGGCGTACCTGCGCCGATCGGCGTACCGGATACCAATAGCACCTATCCGCTGGAGAAGGCGCTGGGCTGCACCAAGCTCGGCCAGTGGATGCAGCGCAATCGCATCGAGATCTTCGGTTGGGTGACGCCGGCCGCGAACTACAGTACTTCCAGCTTCACCAACTATCCGCTGTCGTACAACACGCGACCGAACCGGGTGGAGCTGGATCAGTTCGTCACCAACATCACGCGTGTCGAAGACACGGTTCAGACCGATCATATCGACTGGGGTTTTGATATCTCCAATCTTTACGGTTACGACTATCACTACACCGTGACCAAGGGCGTATTCAGCAACCAGCTGCTGAACAACCCGGCGCCAAACCAGCCGCTCAACGGCAAGATCTACGGCGACGACCCGATGCTGTTCTACGTCGACCTGTATATCCCGTGGGTGGCGGAGGGCATGATCGTTCGCGCTGGTCGTTGGCTATCGCTGCCGGATATCGAGGCGCAGTTCTCGCCGCAGAACTTCCTGATGACGCACTCGATTCTGTACACGGTCGATCCGTATACGCAGACCGGCATCATGACCACCACACGGCTCAGCCAGCAGTGGACGTTCCAGATCGGCGTAAATGCCAGCAACGACACGGCACCGTGGAATGGTGCCGCGCGTCCGTCGCTGCAGACCTGCGTGCGCTGGGTATCGGCTGACAACAACGACATGCTCTACCCCTGCGTCAACAACTGGAACAAGTCAGACTACAACTACAACAACGTGCAGATGTACGTGGCCACATGGGGCCACCGCTTCAACAAGCGCGTCAACATGCTGACTGAGGCGTACCGGATGTACGGCCGCAATATTCCGGGCCTGGGCCCAGGTTGGACTCGCGAGGCCCCATCGGCACTGCCAGGCACAGGTGGCGCGTTCGGCGCCGTGAACTACCTGAACTTCGAGCTGGATCCCAGCAACATGCTGTCGTTCCGCAACGAGTTCTATAACGACGAAAAGGGCAACCGTACCGGCTTCGCCACGCGCTACAGCAGCCACACGCTGGGCCTGACGCACTACGTGACACAGGATCTGGAGATCCAGCCGGAAATTCGCTACGAGCGTTCGTACGACTTGAACGCCTATAACGGCGGCAAGAAGGACCACCAGCTCACCGCCTTGCTCGACGCCATCATTCACTACTGAGGTAACCGCCATGGGCCGGTTGATTCGCAATGCCGTATCGATGTTGCTGGTGATGACCGTCATCACCGGTATCGCCTACCCGCTGGTTGCCACCGGCGTGGCGCAGGTGCTGTTTCCGCATCAGGCCAACGGCAGCCTGATCGAAAAGGACGGCAAGCCGATCGGCTCCGAACTGATCGGCCAAAACTTCGACGACCCCAAGTATTTCTGGGGTCGTCCTTCGGCCACGACGCCGCAGCCGTATAACGGCACCGCATCGAACGGCTCCAACTTGGGCCCGGCCAATCCTTCCTTGCACGATCAGGTGCAGCAGCGCATCGATGCCTTGCGCAAGGCCGATCCGGGCAATACCGCACCGGTGCCGGCGGATTTGGTGACGGCATCGGGTAGCGGGCTTGATCCGGAGATCAGTCCGGCGGCGGCGCAGTATCAGGTGGCACGCGTGGCGCGTGTGCGCCATCTGGGTGTTGAGCAGGTACAGGCGCTGGTGGCGAAGTTCACGCGAGGTCGGCAGCTTGGCTTGCTGGGCGAGCCGCGGGTGAATGTGCTGACGTTGAATTTGGCGCTGGATGGGATGCAGCACGATTAGTGAATATCCCCTGTAGGTTGGGGTGCAAACCCCAACATCGCGATCCTTTGAAGCATGGCAATGTTGGGGTTTGCACCCCAACCTACGACTCACGTTTACGGCCACGTACAACGCTTCGGGTTGAGCGTAATAAGATGCCTTCATGACCGACACCTCCCGCGACGCCCGCGCCGATGCCCTGCTCGATGTCGTGCAGGAAGAAAGCAACCGCCGATTGAAAATCTTTCTCGGCGCCGCGCCCGGCGTTGGCAAAACCTACGCCATGCTCTCCGCCGCGCGCGAACTGAAACGGCAAGGCGTGGATGTCGTCGTCGGCCTGGTGGAAACCCACGGCCGCACCGAAACCGCAGCGCTGCTGGAAGGCTTGGAAGTGTTGCCGCGTCTCACGCTGCACTACCAAGGCCGAGAGTTCACCGAGTTCGACGTGGATGCAGCCATCGCGCGAAAACCCGACATCCTGCTCGTCGACGAACTTGCTCATCGCAACGTGCCCGGCAGCCGCCACGAACGTCGCTGGCAGGATATTGCCGAGCTGCTCGACGCGGGCATCGAGGTGTACACCGCGCTCAACGTGCAACATCTGGAAAGCCTCAACGATCAGGTGCGCCGCATCACCAGCATCACCGTGCGCGAAACGGTGCCGGATGCCTTTCTCGACCGGGCGCGCGACATCGTGCTGGTCGACCTGCCGCCGCGCGAGCTGATCGATCGTTTGCGGCAAGGCAAGGTCTATGTGCCGGAAACGGCGGCGGCCGCGCTCGATGCCTTCTTCTCGCCGACCAATCTTGCGGCCTTGCGCGAACTGGCGGTGGATACGGTCGCCGGCCACGTCGACAGCGATCTGCGCGAACACATGCTGGCGCGCGGCGGCAAGATGCCGGTGCGCCGCCGCGTGATGGCGGCCATCGATGGCCACGCACAAAGCGAATACCTGGTACGCGTGGCACGCCGCATCGCCGAACGCCGTGGCGCACCATGGACGGTCGTCTTCGTCGATACCGGCGCCACGCTGGATGAAGCGCGGCGCGAACGCATCGACACGGCGATGCGCCTGGCACGCCGGCTAGGCGGCGATGTTTCCGTGTTGCGCGGACACGCGATTGCCGATGAACTGCTGGTGCATGCCGATCGCGAAGGCGTCGGCCAGATCATCCTGGGGCGCACGCGCGAACGGCTTTTTGCGCGCATGCTCGGACGTTCGCTGACGCAGCAGTTGTTGCGACGCGGTGCGCATCTGGAACTCACCATCATCGCCACACCCGTCGAGCGCGTGCGGGCGCGCAAACGTCTGCGTCTAATGCCCATGTATGGGCGCCGCGACGAATACATTTTTGCCACGGTCGTCACCGTTATCGCCCTTGGACTGGCGTTCATCGCGGATCGCTATCTGTCAGTGGCTAATCTCGCGCTGATTTTCCTTACCGGCGTGATGGCGGTGGCGGTGCGCACACGCATGATCGTGGCGGTGTATACCGCGACGCTGTGCTTTCTCGGCTACAACTTCTTCTTTGCGCCGCCACGCTACACGCTGGCGATCGCCAGTTCCGACGACGTGCTTGCCGTCACGCTTTTTTTTGCCGCGGCGTTGATCTGCAGCCGCCTGGCCACGCGATTGGCCAGCCAGGTGGAATCATTGCGCGCCGCGCACGACTACTCGCATGCGCTGCTTACGCTCGGACAACGGCTGTCGACGAGCACGGATGCCGATGGCATTCGCGAGGTCGGTGTTGCCGCCCTGGCGCATGCTTTGCGTTGCGAAGTCGCCATTCTCGCGCGTGATGTGGAGCACCGCCTGCAGATCGCTGCCAACAGTTCGCGCACGCTCACCCTGACCACGCAGGATCTTGCCGCAGCGGAGTGGAGCGAACAGCATGCCGAACCGGCCGGTCGCTTTACCGACACCCTCAACGCGGCACGCTGCTGGGTGCTGCCGCTAGGCACCGAAGACCATCGCCTTGGTGTCGCGGCGCTGCGCTTCGAGAACCATGGTTCGCCCGATATCGAGCGGCGCAGCCTGGCGCTGGCGATGGTGCAGGATATCGGCCAGGCGCTGGAGCGCGCGCGGCTTGCATCCGAACTGGAAGGTGCGCGTGTGCAAGGCGAAACCGAACGCTTGCGCAACGCCCTGCTCTCTTCCGTGTCACACGACCTGCGCTCACCGCTGGCCTCGATGATTGGCTCAGCCGGCACGCTATCCAATTATTGGGAACAGTTGCCCACCGGCGAACGCCAGGAACTGCTGGATGCGATTCTCGGCGAAGGCCAGCGGCTGGATCGCTATATCCAGAACCTGCTGGACATGACGCGCCTTGGCCACGGTACGCTCAAGCTCAATCGCGACTGGACCGACTCCGCCGAAATCGTCGCCTCGGCCATCACGCGCATGCGCAAGCTGTTCCCCGAACTGCGCGTCGATACCATGCTGCCGAATGAAACCGTGCTGCTATTTGTGCATCCGGCACTGATCGAACAGGCGCTGTTCAACATCCTGGAAAACGCCGCACGTTTTTCCCCACCCGGCGAACCGGTGCAGGTCGTCGTACGGGTGGCAGGCGACCGCCTGCTCATCGACGTGGTCGATCGTGGCCCCGGCATTCCCGAAGAAGAACGCGCGCGCATCTTCGACATGTTCTATTCCGTCGCGCGTGGCGATCGTGCCCCACAAGGCACGGGACTTGGCCTGGCGATCTGCCGCGGCATGATCGGTGCGCACGGCGGCAGCGTGGAAGCCTTGCCGGGCAACGGCGTTGGTACCACCATTCGCATCAGTCTTCCCTTGCCCACACCGCCCACGTCATGAGCGCTGCCAATCCATGCGTACTGGTCGTTGATGATGAGACGCAGATCCGCAAGTTCCTCGACATTGGCTTGCGTGCCGAGGGCTACGACGTACTGCTCGCCGCCAATGCGGCCGAAGGCCTGGCGCTGGCGGCGACACGCAATCCGGATATGGTGATCCTGGACATCGGCCTTCCTGATCGCGAAGGCCACGACGTGCTGGCCGAATTGCGCCAGTGGACGCAAGTCCCGGTGCTGATGCTTTCGGTACGCGATTCCGAAAAGGAGAAGGTGAAGGCATTGGATGCCGGCGCCAACGATTACATGACCAAGCCCTTCGGCATCCAGGAACTGATGGCACGCTTGCGCGCGCTAATGCGCAATCGCGTGACTTCGGCCGAGGCACTGCCGCGCTACGAAGATGATCGCTTGCACATCGATCTTGGTTTGCGCGAAGTCACACTGGATGGCGAGCCACTCGCGTTGACGCGCAAGGAATATGCGGTGCTTGCGATGCTGGTCCGTCATGCCGGGCGCGTGGTGAGCCAGCAGCAGTTGTTGCGGGAGATATGGGGCGGTACGCATGTGCAGGATACGCATTACTTGCGCATCGTGTTGGGCAAGTTGCGGCAGAAGCTGGGGGATGATCCGGCGACGCCGCGGTGGCTGAAGACGGAGCCCGGGGTGGGGTATCGGTTTTTGGCGGGGAATGGATAAGCGTTCTCGCTTGCCATCCTCCGCCAAGGCTAATCTTGCCTCATCGTCATTCCGGCGAAGGCCGGAATCCAGTTCAAATACGTCGTGCGAAGCACCCAACATAAAAGATGTTGTGTCCTTCGGACGCCTATTTAGACTGGATTCCGGCCTTCGCCGGAATGACGGTGAGGTACTGCGAAACATTTAAAGGAAAAGCGCCTTCGCTCACTCCTTCAACCGCGGCACCCCATGCACATCGCGCTCTTCAATCGCGATCGGCCGCGTATCCAGTCTCCCGCCGACTACAGCACCTTCGGGCAGCGGCGCGATGGCATCACCACGCACTATCGCGATCGCATTGCGATAACAGCGCTGCGCCAGCCCCGCATCACCCATACCTGTATAGGTATCGCCCAGGCCTTCCCATGCACTCGCACTCGGCGCGAGCGCCAGCGACCGCTCCAGGTACTGGCGAGCCTTGCTCCACAGCTGTAGACGCACCGACATGCGCCCCAGGGAAAGCAGCAAGCTTGAATCGTTGGGATGCGCATCGAGCCAACCTTCGGCGCGACGCAAGCGTGCATCGAGATCATCGCCGGCCAGCACGCCGTAGGTTTCCACCAATTGCGGCGACCACTCGCGGCGCAGCGCGGATTCCACTTCATCCATCGCCGGCAACGAGAGCCCATAACCTGCTGCCTTGCGTGCATAGGCATCGACCACGGCCGGGGCACGGCGCTGCGCTTTGGGCAGCTGCGACCATAGTGTGTTCAGTACGGCACCATCGCTGGCGGCTTGAATGCTTGCCACCAGCACCACGGCTTCCAGTGAGTTGTACGCACGAACGCTCATCACGCCGCTTTTCTGCAACGGTTCCAGTGCATGGCGCGCGCGGCGTGTGTCACCGGCCGCCACGGCGGCGAGCACCAGTTCGCGCCAGCCGCCAGGACTCAAATTGCCGCTGTCGGCCTCGGGCGTAAGCAAGGCAAGCGCTTCGGCAGGCTTGCCGTCGCGGCGCAACACGCGGGCGCGCACGACACGCGCAGCACGTGGCGCAACTTGCGACGCTTGATCCAATGCTTCCAGCGCGCGTGCATGTTCGCCGCGACGCGATGCAGCTTCCGCGGCGGCCAACAACGCTGGGCCACGCAAGGTATCCAGGCGGGAAGCGCGATGCAGATCGCGCTCGGCGTCGCCATAGCGGCCTTCCATCAAGGCAACGAGTCCCTCCGCCAGGCGCTGCCGACTGGTGCGTTGATGGCGGCGCGAGTACGCACCAAACGGCCAGCGCACCGCACGCCACAGACCGGCGATCACCATCCAGGCCAACACCAGAATGACGACCGCTGCCAGCAGGCTGGTCTGCATGGTGTAACCATGGAAGCGCACCAATACGTAACCCGGATCTGCCGCTACCCAATGCCAGCAGAACGCAGCCAGCGCGGCGACGATCACCAGCGCCAGGATCCAGCGCCATAACTTCATGGCTTGGCTCCGTTAGCAGGTGTGCTATCGGCAGTCGGTTTGAGGGCATGCACCGCGCGAAGATTGCGCAGTTCGCTCAGCGCAGCACCCAGTTTCACCGGCGCAGCCGGCTGGAGCTGCGCCAGCAAGGTGGCGATGCGCTGATGCGCCTGCTGCACGGCGGGCGATTGCTGATCGAATTGTGCCGTCAAACCGGCATCCGCACGCTGCAAGGAAGCCGTCGCGGCATTGTTGTCCCAGGCCAGCACGGCAGCCTGCGCCTGTGCGAGATCAAGGGAGATCAATTCGCGAGCGATGCGCGCATCGGCGATATCGACCGGCGCACCGTTATCGCGGTGGATCTGCACCACGCCGCGCAGGGCACGCCAGATGCGCGACCAGGCACCCTCGTTCGCTTGCGCGCTGGGTTCATCCAGTGGCTTCAGCGGCAGATTGGGTACATCGTTGCGCAGCTGCATCACGCTATCGAGCTGTTGCGTCGAATCGGAAGACTGATTCTTTGCCAGGGCTTCGTGTTCGGCATCGATGCTTTGCAAAACGCCCTTGAAGGCATCGTCAGTCACGGCAGCAAGCGTCTGGCTGGCCAGTGCGAAGGCCTGCGCTGCGCCTTGCGCATCGTGGAACAGGTTGTAGCGCGCGGCACCCATGCGCAGCAGGGATTCGGTTTCGTCCAGGCGCATGGCGTCCTGGCCGGAGAGGGTCTTTTCGGAGAGCTTGCCGACGGCCTCTTCCAGATCGCGCATGCGCTGGTCGTGCGAGAGCAGTTCTTCGCGCAGGGAGCGGTTGACCTGGTCGGCATCGTTCAGACGCTGCAGCAGCAGATTGCCTTGGCTGGTGGTGCCAGACAGCTGGCGCTCCAGCGTATTGACCCGCTCTTCCAGCGTGGCCGTGGTGTGCAGCGCCTGGGCATTGATGTGCAGCAACTGCCACTGCCGCCAGGCGATGTAGCCGACACCCACGATGGCGATCAAGGCCAGCAGCAGGGCCAGTGCGACGGCACCACCGCCAGGGCGTGCCGGTGGCGCGGGCCGGCGGCTGCCGGCGGGGTCGGAAGGAGTGCCCATGCCGGGCGTGCTACGTGCGTCGGTGGTGAGATCGTCCTGGCTCATGCGCGCATGCTAGCAGTCTGGGGCGTCCGCTTCGTGGGACGGGTGTGAACAGATTTCACAAACTCCAGCCAGCAGATCTGCCTGATTGGCCGATGCTGCCCGATAAATACGCAAAAATCCGGCAGCTTTGGCCACCTCCCCGATCCGCTCGCTGCTCACGATGGCGGTGGCGTTGGACAACTTCGCCCAAGCGTCTGCCGGCAATTGCTCCTTGAGGTTTTGCAGCGCTTCGGCGCTGGATAGCAACACACAGGCTGAAACAGATAGTTGCTGCACCGCCTCTTGATGGCGCCTGGTCAACCGCGACGCCGCGCGCCGGTAGACATGCACCTCGCGCAGCACCGCACCGTGTTCCGCCAGTTGCTGCTGCATCAGGCCGCGTCCACCGGGCGCACCGACCAGGGCGACACGCTTGCCACGCGGCTGTTGCAGCGGCGGCAGCACCAGCACGCCTTCGCTGTCCTGGCGCGAGGCCGGCACCTGCGCAGTGATGCCGTGTCGTTGCAGGGCGCGCGCCGTGGCCTGGCCTACGGCGATCACCGTGCCATGGGTCCTGTTGAAGGGTGCGAGAGCCAACGCGTAGCGCACGGCTGCGGGGCTGCTGAAGATCAGCACATCATCGTGCTGGGATTCCCGCCATTGCGTTCGCGCGTACAGCGAATCGGAAGCGCCACGCAGGGAAAGGCCGGGCAATAACAAAGGAATACCGCCCAGCGCACGGACTTTTTTGGCGAGTGCCGCACCCGTGCCGGCAGGGCGGGTGATGATGATCGTGCAGCCCGCAAGCTGGCGGGATCCAACGCCCTCCTCCCTCTTGGTCGAGCATTCCTGCTTTGCCCTTTTCCCACGGGGAAAGGGCTGGGCTGCGGGGCGGCTCTTGCCATGACCTGTACGGCTGGTGCGAGTCATTGCCTGATTCTTATCCCGGTATGCCGCCGAGTGTAGCGTCTACACTGTTGCGCCCCACCCCACGCAGTCCCCCGATGAACCAAGCCCATCCCCACACCGCTGCCGCGCAGGCCCTGGTGACCTTTATCCGCGACAGCATCCCCCTTACCGACACCATGGGCCTGCAGCTCGGCAGCTACGACGGCGAAAAGCTGGTATTGAACTGCCCCCTGGCACCAAACGTGAACGATAAAGGCTGCGCCTTCGGTGGCAGCCTCACCAGCCTGATGACATTGGCTGGCTGGGGCGTGGTGGAACTGGCCCTGCGCCAGCGTGGCGAAGACTGCGACGTGTACGTGGGCGAATCCACCGTGCGCTACCTCGAACCGGTCTGGGGCGATTTCCAGGCAAAGGCGCAAAGCGCCGGAGAGGCGAGTTGGGAAACCTTCTTCGCCACGCTTGCGTCCCGCCATCGCGCACGCATCGCAGTAACGTGCCAAGTGCCCGGTGAGGGCGGCAAACCGGCGGCCACGCTTGAGGCACAGTTCGTGGCGAAGCGTCGGGCGGCTGCGGCAGAATAAGGGACCTTTGGAGGGGAAGCTCTATGCGTCGTATCGTCGGCCCGATTCTGTTGTCGAGCATGTTGCTGCTGTCCGGCTGCGCCACCGACCGGCGCAGCGATACGCTTGCCCATACCATGATCGCGTACGCCAATGCGGTGCGCTGGGATGGCTTTGAAACGGCCGAGCTGTTCGTCGACCCGAAGGTGCGCGAAGCTCATCCGATTACCGATCTTGATCGTGAACGTTTCAGCCAGGTGCAGGTAAACGACTACGACGATGGCAACGGCCCGGTACCTTCGGGCGAAAATGAAGTCCGCCAGACCGTCCGCATCGGCTTGACCAACGTGCATACCCAGGCGGTACGCACCATCGTCGACCATCAGATATGGCGCTACGACCCCGACAAGGACAAGTGGTGGCTGGAGACGGGGATACCGAATCTCAATCAGTAGCATTACGGTGAACCAGGTCTGGGAACGGTAATCGCACCAACTAGCCTATAATCCGCCGTTTACCTTCAGACCTTGATGCCCGGTAGCCCCATGAACGACATCCTGCACAAACTGCCCCAGTTCGTGAGCAACCATTGGGAGCTGTCCCTGTTGTTCGTGGCGCTGGTGATCGCGCTGCTCGTCACCCAGGTCATGGTGCTGCTGCGCAAGTACAAGGAACTGACGCCGGCGGGCCTTACCCAGTTGATCAATCGCGACAATCCACTGCTGATCGATCTGTCCGCCATCGCGGATTTCGAAAAGATGCACGTGCCAGGCGCCAAGCACGTGGCGATGAGCCAGTTCGATCCGGAGCACAAGGATCTGGTCAAGGCGCGCGAATTGCCCGTTGTGGTGATGGACAAGGACGGCCGTACGTCGGATGGCGCTGCGCAGCGGCTGATCAAGGCGGGCTTCACCCGCGTCTACACGCTTGGCGGCGGCGTGCTGGCCTGGCAGCAGGCGCAGTTGCCGGTGGCGAAAGGCAAGAACTAGGCGTGAATCGAAGGTTGGGGTGCAAACCCCGACATTGCCATGCCAATCATCGCGCCATGTTGGGGTTTGCACCCCAACCTACGCGGTGATTCCCGCTCTGCCGGCGAGTATCTGTGCCAACACATCCGGCGCGTACTCGAACGAGTCGAAATAGAGGCGATCTTCCGGCAAGCCCGCATCCACGAACAGCCGGCGCCCAGCATCGATCATCGCAGGCGGCCCGCTCATGTAAACGTCGTGGCCAGACAGGTCCGGGTGATTTTCCAGTACGGCATCGTGTACCAGGCCCGCACGCAAACCGGCCATATCGGCTTGTTCCGGATCGGACAGCACCGCGTGAAAGCGCAGATCGTGCGCCATCGCCGCCCACTGCTCGGCATGCGCACGCAGGTAGAGGTCCGCCGCGCTACGAGCGCCCCAGTACAAATCCATCGAACGCCGCGTATCCAGGGCAAGAAAGTGCTCGAGAATGGCCTTCACCGGCGCGAAACCGGTGCCGCCAGCCATGAAGATCATCGGCCGCTCCGAATCCTCGCGCGGCACAAATGTGCCCAACGGCCCTTCGATACGCAGCGCATCGCCCTCTTTCAGCACGTCACTGACCCATGACGTAAAGCCACCGCCAGCGACGTGACGCACGTGCAGTTCGATCACGCCATTCGCTTGCGGCCCGTTCGCAATGGAAAACGGACGGCGGCGTCCTTCATCCAGCAGCACATCCAGATACTGTCCTGGCAACCAGTTCAGACGCGGCTCGCCCGGCGCAGGCAGCAAATGCAGACCGATCACATCCGGCGCGAGCTGCCATTTGCGATTCACCTGCACATCCAATTGGCGGCGCGCGATGTCTTCCACCGAAGTTACCTCGCGCGCTTTCACCACGAGATCAGTGAGCGGAACGGCCTGGCATAACAACACCGCATGCTGCACGCGATCGCGCGCGTCCAGCGCGGCCGGCGGATTGCGCGGATAGTGGCAGCGACCCTCGATCAACGTGGCCTTGCAACTGCCGCATACACCCGCGCGGCAGGAATACGGCAAGGCGATGCCGGCGCGCTGCGCAGCCTCCAGCACAGTTTCGCCTGGCTGCACGCCAAAACGGCGCCCATTGGTGAGAGTGACGGTAAACACGAGGCGCATTGTCGCCGCTGGGGTGGTCGGCGGACAATGCGGGCTTCCCAACGAATATCAACGCACTTATGGCCATCTGGGACACCCCTATCTGGAAACGGGACACCAGCCTCGAACGCCTGAACGGCTGGAGCCGCAACACCTTGATGGAAGCGCTCGGCATCCGCCTGACCGCCGTCGGCGATGATTGGTTGCAGGGCACGATGCCGGTGGACCAGCGCACGCACCAGCCGTATGGACTGCTGCATGGCGGTGCCTCGGTCGCCCTGGCCGAGACGCTCGGCAGCACCGCCGCGATGCTCACGCTCGATGCAGACAAAGAGCGCGCTGTCGGGCTGGACATCAATGCCAACCATATGCGCGGTGTCACCACCGGCAACGTGACGGGCACGGCACGTCCGCTGCATCTCGGGCGGTCGACGCAGGTATGGGAGATTCGCATCGAGGATGAGGCCGGCAAGCTGGTGTGCATCTCGCGCTTGACGATGGCGGTGGTGCCGGCAGCGGCGGTTGGCTCGCGCTGAGCATGCCCAACGAAACACCTTACGCGCGCCTCACCCCCGACCTGGTGCTCGATGCCATCACCGCCTGTGGTTTATGGCCGGACGGTCGCCTGCTGGCATTGAACAGCTATGAAAACCGCGTATGGCAAGTCGGGCTGGAAGAGGCGCGGCCGGTGATCGCCAAGTTCTATCGCCCCGGACGTTGGAGCGATGCAGCCATCCTTGAAGAACACACATTTGCGCAGGAACTGGCCGATGCCGAATTGCCCGTCGTCGCACCACGGCCATTCGCGGGACGCACATTGCTGCATCACGATGGCTATCGCTACGCCTTGTCGCCGCGACATGGAGGCCGCGCACCGTCACTGGAATCGGCCGATCAACTGGAGTGGCTTGGACGCCTGATTGCGCGCATGCACACCGTAGGGGCACACGACAGTTTCACGCACCGTGGCCGCATCGATCGTGACACGTCAATCGCGCAACCGATGCAAGCAGTGCTGGCTTGCGCGCTGCTTCCGCCAGGCATGCACGATCGTTATCGCCAGGCCGTCGAACGCATCGATCGCTTGGTTGCCATGCGCTTCGAAGCGGTTGGCCCAGTACGCACGCTGCGTCTGCATGGCGACTGCCATCCCGGCAACGTGTTGTGGACCGATGAGGGCCCGCATTTCGTGGATCTCGACGATGCGCGCATGGGACCCGCCGTGCAGGATCTATGGATGCTGGCTCACGACGAACGCGCGATGGATGCGCTGCTGGAAGGCTATACCTCAATGCGTGACTTCGATCACGCTGAACTTGCTTTAATTCCTGCGCTGCGAGCCATGCGGCAAGTGCATTATGCTGGCTGGATCGCGGCGCGCTGGCACGATCCGGCGTTCCCAGCGGCGTTTCCGTTCGCCGCCGAACCACGCTGGTGGGAACAGCACATCACGGACCTGCATGAGCAGGCCGACGAATTCGAATAATTGTTTTTTCTTTGGGGTGTTGCATGCGTCAAATCCTGTTTCGCCTGATCGGTATCCTGGAAGTGGCCGGCGGTTTCTACGGCATGGTGCTGCTACTGCCAAGTCTGCTAGCGTTCGGGCCTTTGCGTACCGCCGCGATCGGGTTGATCGCTTTCGCGCTCTACGCCTTCGTGTTGGTGGCCGGCGTGCTGCTGCTGGAAAACAGCGAGCGCGGCATTCATCTATCCAGCATCGCGCAACTGCTGCAACTGCCGCTGCTCGGCACACCGATCTTCAGCTACGGCCTGCACTGTGGTGGCTACATCAATCTATACACCACGATCCACTTGCATCCGGAGTTGGCTTGGCATTTCGGCAGCCAAGGATTGCGATTGGCTTTTGGCGGACCGTCGGTATCGTATTTCGGGGTGAATTTGCTGGCGCTGTTGTCTTGGATGGTTCTCAAGTTGCGCTGAAGATCTTGCCGCTTTCGTAGGTTGGGATGCGAACCCCAACATGGCCAACCACCCAGGCATAGTGATGTTGGGGTTTTCACCCCAACCTACGCAACGTCCGTGGGTTACCGGGTATAACCCGCTATCATTAGCGGATGAATACCCCAGCCACGCTACCCGTTATCCACCTGAAATCCGACCGCACACCCGGCCATCCCTGGGTATGGTCGGCGCAAGTCCATAAGCCCGAATCGCGCATTCCGCCGGGCAGCGTGGTGGATGTGCTGGATGCGAAAGATCGCTTTGTGGGGCGCGGTTTCTGGAACGGCCATGCACGTATCGCACTGCGCCTGCTTACCAGCGATGCACACGAAACGATTGATGCAGGCTGGATCGCCTCGCGCATCAATCGTGCCGTTCAGTTGCGGCGTGAATTGCTGCAGCTCGACACCGTCACCGACGCCTGGCGCGTGGTGCACAGCGAAGGCGACGGGCTGTCCGGACTGATCGTGGACCGCTACGACGACATCCTGGTGGTGGAATATTTCGCCGCCGGCATGTGGAAGTTCCGCGACGTCATCCATGCCGAACTTCTGCGCCAGTTCCCTGGCGCACGGCTGTATTGGTTCTCCGAAAGCCACGTGCAGAAGCAGGAATCCTTCGATTGCCGGCAGACCGAAGCACCAGCGCCAGTGGAAGTGCATGAGCACGGGCTGCGCTTTCACGCAGCGCCTGGCTACGGACACAAGACCGGATTCTTTGCCGATCAGCGCGAAAACCGCCGCCGCTTTGCCGAGCTGGCGCGTGGCCGGCGCGTGCTTGATCTGTGCTGCAATGCCGGCGGTTTTGCCGTGCATGCCATGGCCGGCGGTGCGAGCGAAGCGGTCGGCGTGGATATGGATGCGGGCATTCTCGAGATCGCACGTGCCAATGCGGGGGCGAACGATCTCCCCATTCATTTCGAACAGGCCGATATCTTCGAATGGCTGCGCCAGGCGGTTGCTCGCGGCGAGCGTTACGATGCAGTGATTCTCGATCCTGCCAAGCTCACGCGTGATCGCACCAAGGTGATCGACGCGTTGAAGAAATATTTTGCGATGAATCGGCTGGCGCTGGATGTGATTCCGCCGGGCGGCTTGTTGCTTACCTGTTCTTGCACCGGCCTAGTCAGTGAGGCGGACTTCCTGGAGATGCTGCGCCGCGTAGCGCTCAATGCAGGACGCGAGATCCAGATTCTGGAAGTACGTGGCGCTGGCGCAGATCACCCGGTGCGCACCGATGTACCGGAAAGCCGGTACCTCAAGGCCGTGTTCTGCCGCGTGGATTGACGTAGGTTGGGGTGCAAACCCCAACATTACCGTGCCAATCAAGAGCACGATGTTGGGGTTTGCACCCCAACCTACGAGTTATCCAAGCCTACGCCACAGCAACATCAACACGTACGACAAGCCCAAAAACGCAGCCCACAACATCACGGCATTGCGCAAGACAAGCGCGTAGCCTAACTGCGACACGTCAATGAAGTGATACGGGTAGCGTCCCATGAACACGCCCCGCACCAGCACATAGACGAAATAGCCCACCGGGTACAAGCTCCACCAAAGTGGAGCCGTCCAACGCCATGGCACATGCTTCAATGCAATGACGCTATAGATCACGGCCAGCATCGGTACGACGTAATGCATGACGACATCCGCCAGCCGTTGCAGGCCTTGCGGATTCCACACGTGCCGCAGCAACACGAAATAGGCCATCCCCACAAAGGCGATGCTGGCCGTTATCCAGCCGACAGCCACCGGTTGCGCGAAGAAACGCCCCCACGCTGAAGAAGGCACCACCAGCGACAAGGTCATAGCCACGCCGACCAGCATATTGGTGAGCACCGTGAAATAGCCGAGGTAGATCGCCAATCCCTGCACGGCGCTCATTCCCATCGCATCGGTCAGCCGCAGCGAGAGGTACAGCTGCAGGGCGACACCAGACCAGGCGACAACGGCGATTAGCGCAGCCAGCGGCCGTGCCCTGACGGTCGATGCGCTCATGCAGGCTCCCTAAGCGTGAACAGACTTGCGTGGATACTACCTTGCCGGCCTGATCTCAGCGATTGATACGGCTGCGCGTAAACTGTGCGCCGATAGCCTTGGAATCGCCCATGCCACTGATCGATATTTCACTAGCCTTGCTTGTTGTCCTGCTTGTTTTGCAGGTGATCGTGCTGCTGCGCGGACGCGGCGATGCCGGCCTGCAGGCGCGCCTGGACAGCCTGAAAGACGACGTCCGCCATCTGCGCGAAGCCCTGGCCCAGGAGCAACGTGCCGGTCGTGGCGAGCTGACCCAGGCGCTGGTGCAGTTCGGTCAGCGCCTGGATGCGTTGACCGAGCGCACGGATACCGGTCTGCAGACGCTCTCGCAGCGGCTGATCGAGGAATCACGACGCGGTCGCGAAGAATTGGCAGCCACCCTCAGGCAACTCGGCGATCAGCAAAAGCAGCAACTTGGCACACTCACCGCCGATAACGAAAAACGCCTCGGTGAAGTGCGCACCACACTGGAAACCAAGCTCACCGCGATCCAGCAGGACAACGCCGCCAAGCTGGAGCAAATGCGCGCCACAGTGGACGAAAAGCTGCAATCCACGCTGGAAACGCGGTTGGGCCAATCGTTCAAGCTGGTGTCCGAGCGACTGGAAGCCGTGCAGCGCGGCCTAGGAGAAATGCAATCGCTGGCCAGCGGTGTGGGTGATCTCAAGCGCGTGCTGAGCAACGTGAAAACCCGCGGCATCCTGGGCGAAATGCAGCTCGCCGCGCTGCTGGAACAGATGCTCACGCCTGAGCAATACGCCGCCAATGTTGCGACGGCACCGGGCTCGGACGAGCGCGTGGAATTCGCTATTCGCCTGCCAGGTGGCGATCGCGATGATCAAGTGTGGCTACCCATCGATGCGAAATTCCCGCGCGAAGATTACGAGCGCCTGCTCGACGCACAACAGCAGGCAGACGTAGAAGCCGTGGAGCGCGCCGCCACGGCGCTGGAACGCCGCGTGCGCGACGAAGCCAAAACCATCCGCACCAAATACATTGCGCCACCCGCTACGACCGATTTCGCGATCCTCTTCCTGCCCACGGAAGGCTTGTACGCGGAAATCATCCGCCGCCCCGGGTTGTTCGATAATTTGCAACGCGAGCAGCGCGTGATCGTGGCCGGCCCGACCACGCTTGCTGCCATCCTCAATAGCCTGCAAATGGGTTTTCGCACACTGGCGATACAGAAGCGTAGCAGCGAAGTGTGGCAGCTGCTCGGCGCGGTGAAGAACGAGTTTGGCAAGTTTGGCGAGGTGCTGTCGATGGTGCGCAAGAAGCTGGACGAAGCCAGCAAGCACATCGACAAGACGGCGACACGTACGCGCGCGATTGAGCGCAAGTTGCGTGACGTGGAAACGTTACCAGGAGATCAGGCGCAGCAGTTGCTGGGCGAGTCCTTGAGTGGTGATGAAGAAGTCGTAGAGGATTAAGAATCACTCCCCACCGTCATTCCGGCGAAAGCCGGAATCCAGTTTGAATACGTTGTGCGAAGCACTCAATACAAAAAATATCGAGTCCTGCGAACGCATTATTTGAACTGGATTCCGGCCTTCGCCGGAATGACGGTGAGGCAGTGGCAAGCATTGCACTAGCCCAGCGCATGCTCTGCTGCTCGCTCAATCAACGCATCATCCGGCCGCACGCCCGTATACAGCACAAATTGCTCAACCGCCTGCAATACGATCACCTCAGCACCTGTCACTACCCGCTTGCCCACTGAACGAGCCAACTTGATCACCGGCGTTTCCGGCGGCAACGCCACCACGTCGAACACGGCTTTTGAGCGCTCAACGTCTTTGCGCTCGAACGCGAGCTGATCTTTCTCAGGCCCTTCCATGCCAATCGGCGTCACGTTGATCAAGAGATCCGCTTGCACGCCCGGCATATCGGGCACCCAACCAAAACCACTGGTCTGGGCCAGTGCCCGCCCCGTGGCTTCATTACGCGCCACGATATGCCCGTGCTTGAAGCCGGCATCACGAAACGCACAAGCCACCGCCTTCGCCATGCCGCCACTACCGCGCAAAGCCAGCAACATGTCGGTAGCAAGCCCATGCTGCTCGATCAGCTTGCGCACAGCGATGTAATCCGTGTTGTAGGCACGCAGATGCCCATCGTTATTGACGATGGTATTGATCGAAGCGATCGCCGCGGCCGAGTCGTCAATGCTGTCGACCAACGGGATACATGCCTCCTTGAACGGCATCGAGACCGCGCAACCACGAATGCCCAAAGCGCGAATGCCACCGATCGCGGCAGGAAGGTCGCGCGTGGTGAATGCCTTGTAGACATAGTTCAAGTCCAGCGCTTCATACAGATAATTCTGAAAGCGCGTGCCAAAGTTGCCCGGGCGGCCGGACAGGGACATGCAAAGCTGGGTGTCGCGATTGATGGATCGAGTCATATGTGGGTCCTGGTGGGGAGTCAGGGAGGCCCGGAACCCTAACATAGGGATGCTCTGATCCATTCTGTGTAGGCGTCACCGCTCCTGTCTGTCCACAGGGCACAGGACCATCGGCGAAGGCAGACTGGCCGTCTGTCGAGGCGATGGGCCGAAGCCCTGTGGACAGACAGAAGCGGCCCGAAGGGTGATGTCCAGAAGGCCCGCATGCTGCGCCGCGCGGCTTGGCAAGACGGCCAGTCTTCCCGGCGCCGCGCAACACATCCTGCGGGCCTTCTGGACATCATGCCGCCTGCACAGAATGGATCAGAGCATCCCTTGACGCGAGCGTTACACTTGGAGGCTCAAGTCCGCACCAAGGAAGCCGCATGAGCGAGCACGAGCCTACCGACGTCACCCGTGAACAAGCCGAAGAAGCGGTGCGCACCCTGCTGCGCTGGGCTGGCGAGGACCCGCAACGCGAAGGCCTGCTCGATACGCCACGCCGCGTCGTCAAAGCCTATCGTGACTGGTTCAGTGGTTATCTGGTCGATCCGGGCGAGTACTTGCGCCGCACCTTCGAAGAAGTGGCCGGTTACGACGAGATGGTGGTGCTGCGCGATATCGAATTCGAAAGCCATTGCGAACATCACATGGCGCCCATCATCGGCCGCGCACATGTGGGCTATCTGCCCACCAATCGTGTGGTGGGCATCAGCAAGCTGGCCCGCGTGGTGGATGCTTACGCGCGCCGCTTCCAAGTACAGGAAAAGATGACCGCCGAAATCGCGCGCTGCATCCAGGAAAATCTCCACCCGGCGGGCGTGGCTGTCGTGATCGACGCCAGCCATGAGTGCATGACCACTCGCGGCGTGCACAAGCGCGGCGTATCGATGGTCACCAGCCAGATGCTGGGCTCGTTCCGTGACGATGCACGTACGCGTGCGGAATTCCTGGATTTCATCGGCATCCAGGGCGGCCGCCGCTGATGCGCTTGAGCCCGTGGCTCCTCTTGTTGGCGCTACCTTTCGCCGTGCTTGCGCAAAATACGGCGACCGGCCTGTTCCAGGCCATGGACACCAATGGTGACGGCCGCATCAGCGAAGCCGAATACGTGGCCTACATGAGCCAGGGCTTCTACCGCCGGGATCTCAATCACGATGGCGTGCTGGAACCGGACGAACTACCCGGCGGACATGGCAAACCGGTGACACTCAAGGCATGGCAGGACAATCTGCGTCGTGAGTTCAATAAGCTGGATCGCAACCATGATGGGTATCTGAGCCCTCAGGAATTGATGCAGCCGCCACGGTGACGACCGCTGCGTGGGTTGGGGTGCAAACCGCAACATCGCCCTAGAACGCGACACCCGGATGTTGGGGTTTGCACCCCAACCTACAGCTGTTCCACGGGATTCTCCCTCACCCCAACGCTCTCCTCGAAGGGTGAGAGGGAGAAAAGTGAGCAGCCCGCGACATTTCCTCCACACCTCCAGCCCATGCCAAGCAACACGGCATCAGCTATCGTTGCGCCTTTGGCCCCATACATTCCGTGGCTATCCGCGCCCCTCGCATGGACTCTGCATCCCCCGCTCCCTCCTCCCGCCAAAAAGCAGCCTTCGCCTTCATCTTCGTGACGGTGATGCTGGACATGCTGGCCTTCGGCATCATCATTCCGGTGCTGCCGCACCTGATCGTGGAATTGATCGGCGGCAGCATGGCGCAGGCAGCCGTGTGGGTGGGCGCGATCAGCACCATGTTCATGCTGATGCAGTTCATCTTCTCGCCGGTGCAAGGCACGTTGTCGGATCGGTTCGGCCGCCGCACGGTGATCCTGATTTCCAGCTTCGGCCTGGGCGTGGATTTCATCGTCATCGCGCTGGCACCCACGGTGTGGCTGCTGTTCGTGGGGCGCTTGGTATCCGGCATCTGTGCAGCGAGCTTCTCCACCGCCAATGCCTATATCGCCGACATCGTGCCGAGGGAAAAGCGCGCCGCCGCTTACGGCGCGCTCGGTGCCGCGTTTGCCATCGGCTTCATCACGGGACCTGCGCTGGGCGGACTGCTTGGCCATATCAGCATCCGTCTACCGTTCTGGGTGGCGGCAGGGTTGTCGCTGATCAACTTCTGCTACGGCTTCTTCGTGCTGCCGGAGTCGCTGCCAGCTGAGCGTCGCAGCAAACGCTTCGATTGGAGCCATGCCAATCCGTTCGGTGCGCTGGTGTTACTGCGTCGCTATCCGCAAGTCTTCGCGCTGGCCTCGGTGTACTTCCTGATCAACCTGGCCCAGTTCTCGCTCAACTCCACCTATGTGCTCTACGCCGATTACCGCTATGGCTGGGGCACTCAGGCGGTGGGATACACACTCGCCTTCGTTGGGCTCTGCAGCGGGATCGTGCAGGCGGTGCTGGTGCGTCGCCTGATGCCGAAACTCGGAGAGCGGCGCATGATCATGATCGGCCTGCCGCTGTGCGTGGTCGGCTATCTGTTCTTCGGTTTTTCTTCCGTGGGATGGATGTTCCTGGTGGGCATTCCGTTCCTGTGCCTGGGTGGTCTCTCAGGACCGCCTGCACAAGCATTGATGACACAGCAGGTGGACCCACACGAACAAGGACGCTTGCAAGGCGCGCTAAGCAGCCTGGCCAGCCTGGCCGGCATCTTCGGGCCGGCCCTGTTCGCCAACCTATTTGGGCTCTTCATCAGCGACCACGCGCCCGTGCACCTGCCAGGCATCGCCTTCCTGCTGGCAGCACTGCTACTCGCGGCAGCCACCGTTCTTGCCGACTACGCCATTCGCCATATTCATCTTGCGCAGCCAGCAGACCAGCAAACACCCCCGTCACTGCATGGCGAACTTTCGCCCATCGCTGACGTGGTTACTCACGATCACCTCCCCCATCATCAGCAGGAGTCATCCCCATGAGTCTCTCGATGTACCAAGCGTCCGTACCGCTGTTCGTGCGCGCACTGACCAACCTGAACCACGTGCTCAAACTCGGCGAAAAGCACGCCAAGGAAAAAAGCGTGGAAGGTTCGGTGATACTGCAAACCCGCCTCATCGCCGACATGCTGCCACTGGTCAAGCAGGTGCAGATCGCCACCGACATGGCCAAGAACGGCACGGCCCGCCTGGCCGGCGTCGATCCGCTGAAATTCGAAGACAACGAAACCTCGTTCGATGAGCTGTACTCACGCATCGAGCGCGCGATTGATTACATCAAGAGCTTCAAGCCGGAGCAGGTCGACGGTAGCGAAACGCGCGCCATCACGCTGAAGACGCGCAACGGTGAGCAGCATTTCGAAGGCGAGGCTTACTTGTTGCACTACGTGATTCCCAATCTGTTCTTCCACTGCACCACGGCGTACGCCATCTTGCGTGAGGCCGGGACGAATATTGGGAAGCAGGATTTTATTGGCAAGGCGTAATCCCCTCTTTTTGCGAGCAGGGCGACGCTTTCGCCCTGCTCGATACCTCCGAGCTGTCGCCCCGCTTTCGACACGCTGATTGATCCTGCCTTGATCGAAGTCCGCTCTCGTACGCGTACGTACTGCATTGCACGCATCAGCGTCATTGCTCGACTTCCATCGCTTTGAAGTCATATCTCACATCAAATTAAGCGCTTTCCGATTGTTACAAAGTCGTTGTCAGCTAATTTGATCTCTGCGGTTCGCAAAGAACATCTTGCCTCAAGGAGCTGAACCGTACACACGCGACCGTCGCAGCTAAGCCATGCGTCATGGCTCGGCGGCGACCTTCGCACTTTGTCATCTGCCGCTTGTTGTACCGCTAAACGATGGACGGCGATTCCAGGGAGAGATCATTTTGAAAGCAGGAAATACTTTTCATTATTCATTGCTGGCGTTGGCGTGTGCCGCCGCTTTGGCAAGCACGAGCGTATGTGCTCAAGACAATTCAACAGGTTCAAATGCCACCAGCTCAAAGAAACTTGAAGCCGTTACCGTCACGGGCTCCTTAATCCCGCAGACTGAAGTTGAAACATTCACACCGACAACCACCATCACCTCTCAGGAACTCAAATCCAGGGGTTTTTCGTCGGTCGCTGATGCACTTCAGCAAATGACGTTCTCCACCGGCAGCATTCAGAACTCACAGACGACCAACACCTTCACGCCTGGCGCAAAAACCCTAAGCTTGTTTGGCCTTCCGGTTGGCTACGTGAAGTACCTGATCGATGGACGCCCGATGTCGAGCTTCTCGGCGCTCTACAACAGCACTGACGTCTTCACCAACCTCAATACCATCCCGACCGACCTTGTTGACCACATCGACATCCTTCCCGGTGGTCAATCCACCTTATATGGCTCGGACGCCATTGCGGGCGTCGTCAACATTGTGATGAAGAAGAAGGTCGACGCTCCGATTGTTGACGTGCGCTACGGCTGGGATCAGCAAGGTGGCGGCGCAAATCGTCACATCAGCTTCGCCGATGGTTTCAGTTTCGATAAGTTCAACCTCATGGTCGGCGCGCAGTTTGAAGATACACAGCCGATATGGTCCAGGGACCGCGCGATGACGTCACACTTCTTCGAAAACGGCACATCCCCCGCAACGGCGAGCCGTGACTACCTCGTGTACAACAGTGATACGAGCAACAACTATTTGATGATGGACCCTAACCACTGCGCATTGACCACCGGTCAATTCAACGGCACCGAAGGTCCACGCAATCGAGCACGATTTGGCGAATACTGTGGCTCGTTCTACTCCCCCGGCCAATCCACGCTATCGAACGGAAGTAAAACAGCGAATGTCTATGCTCACGCGACATTTGATGTGAACGATAACGTTCAACTGTACAGCGATGTCATGCTGAACTTCGATCGCGAGAAATACAGCCCAGGGTCATCGGTTCTTTGGTGGGGAACCTCATCGAAGTACGGCTATATCTACGACCCGAACCTCGACGACTTCGTGAATTTACAGAAGGCTTTCAGCCCCGAAGAGGCTGGCGGGTTTCAGAACATCATGTACAAGACCTACGAACGCAACTACACGTTTACGCTCGGTGCCAAGGGTGCGCTCGGCGCCTCCAACTGGGAATATGACGCATTTGCCATGCACACGGAGGACAAACTGAACGAAATGAACTTCGCTCGCTTCACCGAGCCGATGGAAACCTTTTTCGCCAACCGCGTGCTTGGCTCCGATCTCGGGCCGGATCCCTATGGCTTTGGTTTCAGCACTTTCACGCCGAATTACGCAGCATTCTATACACCCATTTCCAACGCCGACTTCCAGAGCTTCACCGGCTATACCTCCACGCAAAGCAAAACTTGGCAAAACATTGGACGCGTCACTCTGACCAATCCATCACTGTTCCAGATGCCTGGCGGGGATGCTGGTGTTGCCTTCCTTCTGGAAGGTGGCAACGAAGGTTGGGACTACTCACCTGATCCTCGCCTTTTGAGCAGTGATGTATGGGGTACTTCGGCCGTGCAAGGTGCGGGCCATCGCTCCCGTTACGCCCTCGCAACCGAATGGAGACTGCCGCTGCTACCGCAGCTAACATTGAGCGCCTCGGCTCGCTACGATGCATTCAATGTCGCCGGGTCTACAGTGAGCAAGCCTACTTACAACGCAGGTCTCGAGTATCGCCCGTTCGACACGCTGCTACTGCGTGCACGCTATGGCACGTCTTTCAAGGCCCCCACGCTGGCAGATGAGTTCCAGGGTGAAAGCACCGCCTATATAACACCCACCGATTATTACAACTGCGCGAAATTGGGTTTCGACACAGCTGTTGCTCCGATTTCGTGTCCAGCGAAGTACAACGGAGCCTCTGTGGTAGCCGTGCAATCGGGTAATCGTGCCTTGAAACCGATTTCTGCCAGTAACTGGAGCGCTGGCCTGGTGTTTTCACCAGTGTCGCGAATGGCCGTGTCAATGGACTTCTATCACTGGAACGTCAAGGATGAAGTCAATGTCCAGGATCCCGATCAAATTCTGCTGCAAGAAGCGGCCTGTCGACTTGGACAACTTGATATCAATTCGCCCAGCTGCTCAGCCGCCATCAGTCAGGTCACGCGTAATGCAGCGGGTGACATCACCCAGATTGTCACCCCCAAAATCAACGTGTCGAACGAAGTGCTCGACGCAATCAGCGCGGGCTTCAATTATTCGTTCGGCATTGGTCGCTTCGGTGAATTGAATACGAACGTGGCCTATACCAATATCCTGTTGCATAAGCAGCAGATGTACGCAGGTGACCCCTATATTGACCTGCTGCGTTCGCCGTACTACAGCACAGACTTCAAAACCAAGTTGAATGCCTCGCTGACGTGGAAACTAGATGATTGGAGTGCCACTCTATACGCAACCCGCTATGGCAAGTCGCCCAACTATCTGTCAACCCTGGACCTTGCTACCCCGTACCAAAAACCTGGAGAGGGTTCGCTGCCGTCGTGGGTTATCTACAACGCCAGCGTTTCCTATAGCCCGATCTCCAACCTGAAACTGTCCTTCGTCGTTGACAACCTGTTCAACACGATGCCGCCCACGGACAACAGCTATCCAGGTACGTCGGCCGCGCCGTACAACCAGAGCAACTACAATGTATTCGGGCGCACGTTCTTCTTGGAAGCCAACTACACGTTCGGCAAGTAAACGCATATTGCTCGTTTTTGAGCCCTGCATTCCCTTGCAGGGCTTTTTTTTGCACGTTTAACCACATTCCATCCACACGATGTCGCATTGAATCGACTGCACCACGCCCCCAAACAAAGGGAAATCAACAAAGCTTGCAAGGGATTACCACCGTGACCAACCCAACTCGCTTAAAAATCGACTTCGTCTCCGACGTCGTCTGCCCCTGGTGCGCCATTGGCCTCAAATCGTTGGAGCAAGCGCTTCAGCGGCTGGATGGCGAAGTGGTGGCCGAGCTGCATTTCCAGCCGTTTGAGCTGAATCCGCAGATGGTTCCGGAAGGCGAGAACGTGGCCGAGCATCTGGCGCACAAGTACGGCAGCACGCCGGAGCAGATGACGAAGAACCAGGAAGGCATCCGTCAGCGCGGGGCGAGCCTGGGCTTTGTGTTCGACATGGACAAGCGCAGCCGCATCTACAACACCTTCGATGCGCATCGGCTGCTGCATTGGGCTGAGCTGGAAGGCAAGCAACCGGCGCTGAAGTTGGCCTTGCTGGAGGCGTATTTCACCAAGGGCGAGAACGTCAGTTCGCATGAGGTGCTTGCGCGGGTCGCGGGCGAAGTTGGGCTGGACACCGCGGAAGCACGCAAGGTGCTGGCGCAGAACCGTTATGCGGATGAGGTGCGCCAGCAGGAGCAGTTCTTTCAGTCACAAGGTATCCGGGCGGTGCCTTCCGTGATCATCAACGGCAAGTATCTGGTCCAGGGTGGGCAGCCGCCGGAAGTGTTTGAGCAGACGCTGCGGCAGGTGGCGGCGGAAGGTTGAACCACCCGAACTTGTAAACAGACCTCAGGCACGTGGCCCCGGCGAAAGCCGGGGTCCAGCGACTTTGTAGGACAATCAAGGCACTGGGCTCCGGCTTTCGCTGGGGTGACGTGGATAATGCGAGCCTTCTCGATCCGCATGGAAGCGTAAAGAGCGGCGCGGCACGGCCAGCTTTGCGACAATAGCCTGCCGTTTCATCCACCCTGCCCCGCATGCTGCGACTCACCGACATCAAGCTCCCCCTGGATCACCCCGAGGAAGCCCTGGCTGCGGCCATCCGCGCCAAGCTGCATGTCGGCGCCTCGGCCGTTCGCGGCTATAGCGTTTTCCGCCGTGGCTATGACGCCCGCAAACGCGGGGCAATCCAGTTGATCTATACGCTGGACGTGGACGTGGCTGACGAAGCCAAGGTGTTGGCGCGCTTCGCGGATGATCCGCACGTGCGCCCCACTCCGGATACGGAGTACCGCTTCGTGGCGAAGGCATCTGCCAGGCTGGAGCACCGGCCGGTAGTCATTGGCATGGGGCCATGCGGACTGTTTGCCGGACTGCTGCTGGCGCAGATGGGCTTTAGGCCGATCATCCTGGAGCGCGGCAAGGCCGTGCGCGAGCGCACCAAGGACACCTGGGATCTGTGGCGCAAGCGCAATCTGCATCCGGAATCGAACGTGCAGTTCGGCGAAGGCGGCGCGGGCACGTTCTCCGACGGCAAGCTGTATAGCCAGATTTCCGATCCCAAGCATTACGGCCGCAAGGTGCTCACGGAATTCGTGAAGGCCGGCGCGCCGGAAGAGATCATCTATGTAAGCAAGCCACATATCGGCACCTTCCGCCTGGTGACGATGGTGGAGAACATGCGCAATACCATCGAAGCGCTGGGCGGTGAAATCCGCTTTCAGCAACGCGTGGATGATTTGCTGGTCGACACCGATGCAGAAGGTGCACGCCATGTTCGCGGCGTTACGCTGGCAAACGGCGAACAGATCCGCACGGATCACGTGGTGCTGGCGTTAGGCCACAGCGCACGCGATAGCGTCGAGATGTTGCACAAGCGCGGCGTGTATCTGGAGGCCAAGCCGTTCTCGATCGGCTTTCGCGTGGAGCATCCGCAATCGATCATCGATCGCGCCCGCTTCGGCCCGCAGGCAGGCCATCCCTTGCTTGGCGCGGCGGATTACAAGCTGGTGCATCACTGCCGCAATGGCCGCTCGGTGTATAGCTTTTGCATGTGCCCTGGTGGCACCGTGGTGGCCGCCACCAGTGAGCCAGGACGCGTGGTGACCAATGGCATGAGCCAGTACTCGCGCAACGAGCGCAATGCGAATGCGGCCATTGTGGTAGGCATCGAGCCCGGCGATTTCACGCCGTATGACGATAGCGGCAGTCCGCTTGCCGGCATCGCGCTGCAGCGTCATCTGGAAAGTCGCGCGTTTGAATTGGGCGGCGGCACCTATGATGCGCCGGGCCAGCTTGTCGGCGATTTTCTTGCGGGAAGGCCGTCGACAGCGTTCGGAGAGGTGCAGCCTTCGTATAAGCCAGGCGTGCATCTGACGGATCTGGCGCCAGCCTTGCCGGATTACGCGATAGAAGCCATTCGCGAGGCCATGCCGGCCTTCGATCGCAAGATCAAGGGATTCGCGCGGCCGGATGCCCTTTTCACCGGCGTGGAAACACGCACTTCGTCACCGGTGCGTATTCGCCGCAACGATGACGACCTGCAAAGCCTCAACACACGCGGCCTGTTTCCCGCCGGTGAAGGTGCGGGTTATGCAGGCGGCATTCTTTCAGCCGGCGTCGACGGCATCCGCGTGGCGGAAGCGGTGGCGCTGAGCATCACGCATCAGGAAATCCATGCTTACTGATGCAATCAAAGACAGCATTCGCGATGCCTATGCGCGCGTGAAGGATGGCCTGCCAGGCTTTCGCGCGCGCGCGGCGCAAACGCGCATGATCGCCGAAGTGGCCAAGGCATTGGCGCAGGCAGGCGGTGCGGCGGTTATCGAGGCGCCGACCGGCACCGGTAAATCCATGGCCTACCTGATCGCTGGCACGGAAGCGGCAAAGGCGCTGAAGAAGAAGCTGCTGATTGCCACTGCCACGGTTGCCTTGCAAGAGCAATTGGTGGAACGCGATATTCCGCTGTTCCTGAAACTCAATGGCCGCGAGATGAAAGTGGCGCTCGCCAAGGGACGTGGCCGCTACCTGTGCCCGCGCAATTTACGCATGGCCAGCAGCAGTTTGGCCGAAAGTGCGCAGATGGGCTTGGGCTTGGATGCCGATCTTGCTTTGTGGAGCAAACCGCCGGCCGAGCGTGACAAGCAGGTACTGCGCAAGCTCACCGACGCCTTCGATCGCAATGAGTGGAACGGCGACATGGATGCCGCGCCCGACACACCCGGCGACATGCTGCGCGCCATGATCACCACCAGTACCGGCGGCTGCACCGGCCGCCGCTGCGCGTACTTCATGCTCTGCCCGTTCTTCGCCGCGCGCCGCGCCGCGGCAGATGCAGACATCATCGTCGCCAACCAGGATCTGGTGCTTTCGGATCTCACCCTATCCAGCGGCGAAGAGAGCTGGGGCGGCGTGTTCCTGCCCAAGCCGGAAGAGACGCTGTACGTGTTCGACGAAGCGCATCACATGCCCGGCAAGACCATCGATCGCGGTGCCTCTGAAGTGGCGCTCAACTTCGCGGTACGCCAGATCAGCCGGCTCGGCCGGCAGGTTCACGCGGCCTATTCGCTGACCGACAAAGAGGTGATCGGCAAACTCACGCTCGATGCCGGCGACGAAAAACTGCAGGAGTTGAGTGACGCGTTGGAAGCACTGGAAAAGGAAATCCGCCAATCGTGGCTACCCGATCCGGCGGAAACCGAACCGGTCTATCGCGGTTCACTGGGACAGCTGCCGGACAACTGGGTGCATCACGCCACCTTGCTCTACATCGCCAGTAGCGAAGTGCAGCGCTGGCTCACCGTCGTGCGCCGCACTGTCACCGAGATGAGCGAAGGCGGCCCGACACAAGAAGCGTTGTCGCGCGAATTGGGCATGGCCATGGAACGTATCGATCGCCAGGTGCGTACCTGGCGCGCATGGTCCAGTGATGATCCGGAACATGCACCGCCACTGGCGCGCTGGGTGACGCTATCGAACGATCAGCAACTGGTTTGCCATGCTTCCGCCGTTTCCGCGGGCGCGTTGTTACGCAGCATTCTCTGGGACAACGCCAGCGCTGCCGTGATGACCTCCGCCACGTTGAGCGTCGGCGGCAACTTCCGCGGTTTTGCCGATGCGGTAGGTTTGCCGGACGATGCGGTAACGGTGAGTCTGCCTTCGCCGTTCGATCTTGGCGCGCAAGCACGGCTGGAGATACCAGCCATATCCGCGATGCCCGATGCACGCGAGCAGCACGCGCAGGAAGTCACCGACTGGCTTGCCGACAATCTGGATTGGGATGCCGGCAACCTGGTGCTATTCACGTCACGTGCGAAGCTCGAACGCGTGCTGCAACGTCTTCCGATCGACAAGGTGCGCAAAGTGCGCGCGCAAGGTTCGCTGGGCAAGACGCAATTGATTGCCGAGCACGTCGCCACCATCGAGGCCGGCAAAGGCAGCACGCTGTTCGGCCTGGCGTCGTTCGGCGAAGGTTTGGACCTGCCCGGCAAGTTGTGTGAGACGGTAGTGATCACGCAATTGCCATTTGCCGTGCCGACGGATCCGGTCGGTGCCACGTATGCCGAATGGCTGGAATCGCGCGGGCGCAATCCTTTTATGGAAGTGGCAGTACCGGAAGCCACGCGATTGCTTATTCAATATTGCGGACGATTGATTCGCAGTGAGTCGGATCGCGGCCGCATCGTGTTGCTGGATCGCCGTGTCATTACGCGGCAATACGGCAGCCAGATGCTTAAAGCCCTGCCTCCCTTTCAACGCGTGATCGAGCGTACTGCATGAGCATCATCCGTCTGCGCGATTGTCCGGCCGTGCCGTGGAAGAATGGCATGGGGCGTACGCGTGAATTGGCCGTCTATCCTGCCGGTGCAAGCATGGAGGATTTTGCGTGGCGTGCGAGTGTGGCGGAAGTGGATAGCGCTGCACCGTTTTCAGCCTTCGAAGGCGTTGATCGTTACATCGCGCTGCTGGAAGGTGCTGGATTCACGATGACGCTGGACGATGGCCGCAGCCATGCGCTTACCACGCCGTTCGCACCTTTTGCGTTCCCAGGTGAGGCGAAGGTGACGATTGCACTTCAGGGCGGGTCTACGCGTGATTTCAATTTGATGCTGAGGCGGTCGAAGGCACGCGGGGAATTGGTAACTTGGGAAGATGCGGGGCGGCAGGTAGTGGATGATGCCGTAGTGCTGATCTACTGCGCGCGCGGACATGTCGATACGTCGGATGGGCGTATGCAGGCTGGAGATGCATGGTTGCCAACGCCGCTGACTGGGCGTGTCACACTGGATGTCGGGGCATTGGCACTTGTGGCGCGTGTGGAGTTGCTGGGAGATTAACGCCTGTCGCTCGTCATTCCGGCGAAAGCCGGAATCCAGTTTAAATACACCGTGCGAAGCACACAAAACCTATTTTGGATATTGAGTGCTTCGCACAACACGTTTGTACTGGATTCCGGCCTTCGCCAGAATGACGGTGAGGGATATCAAGCTTTACGGTAACTGAGGCCATCATTCTCTTCTGCTTGAGGCGTCCACCATGCTCGTGCTGATCCTCGGTCTTATCCTCTTCCTCGGCCTGCACTCCATCCGCATCGTCGCCGACGACTGGCGTACCCGCCAGATCGAGCGCATCGGCCTGAATCGCTGGAAGGCGATCTACTCCATCATCTCCGCCATCGGCCTCGTGCTGATCGTCGTGGGCTTCATCATGGCGCGGCGCAACCCGGTGATTCTGTACATACCGCCGATGTGGTTGCGGCATCTCAATGCCCTGTTCATGCTGATCGCGCTGATCCTGTTCCCGGCGGCGCGCGTACCGAACAACGCCATCAAGGCCAAGCTGCACCATCCGCAGGTGTTGGCGGTGAAAACCTGGGCCTTCGGCCATCTGCTTGCGACCGGCATGCAGTACGACGTGCTGCTGTTCGGCGCCTTCCTGGTGTGGGCGGTGGCGCTGTTTGCGGCCTCACGCCGCCGTGACCGGCGCCTTGGCACGGTTTATCCGCCGGGCACGGTGAAGGGCACCGTGATAACCGTCGTGGCAGGTATCGTGCTTTGGGCCTTGTTTGCGTTCTGGCTGCATAACTGGCTATTCGGCGTGAATCCCATGGCTTAAGAGGTGCCAGTAGTCATCTACGCCCCAATGACGGGCTACGCTACAGTCAAAGCGTTCGATCGCAGGAGGTAACGCCCCATGGTCGGTTTTCTGCTCTGGTTGGTGCTGCTGGTGTTCTGCTGGCCGCTCGCACTGCTGGCACTGGTGTTGTATCCCATCGTGTGGCTGCTATTGCTGCCGTTCCGCTTGGTCGGCATCACCATGCATGCCGTCTTTGCGTTTCTGAAGGCACTACTGATGTTGCCAGCGCGGGTACTCAGCGGGCGACCCGTTTGAGTGTTGATCGCTGCCGGGTGCCGTAGGTTGGGGTGTAAACCCCAACATCGTGATCCTCAATACATGGCGATGTTGGGGTTTGCACCCCAACCTACGAGACGGCAGTTGGCGTTATTTCTCTGACACCACCGGCAAGCTGATAAAGCTCGCATGATCCGGCGTGTGCCACACGCGCTGTGTCGCTTTCACGTAATCCGACGGCTTTGCGTCAAAGATGTTTTGCACGAAGGTTTGCGGATTGCGGCCATACAGTGCGTCCAGGCTTCGCGATCCTCCCGGCAGCGGTATGACTTTAAGCGATCCGGCGGGCGCGCCATGCATGACTTTTCGCACTACCTCTTGCATTTGTGCGTGCCTGGAGCAGGATGGAGGCCGTATTTTTTGCGGGATGCTGGCCTTGCAAGCTGTCGACACCCTCACGCCCTGCCCTTGCGGCAATCACACCGGTTACACGCGCTGTTGCGGTCCGCTGCATGATGGCGGCATTGCACAAACCGCCGAAGCCTTGATGCGCTCACGCTACAGTGCTTATGTGCTCAAGCGAGAGGATTATCTTTTGGCCACCTGGCACCCCAGTACGCGCCCGGCCAGCCTGAAACTGACGGCGCAGCAGCCGATGCCCACCTGGCTGGGATTGAACGTCAAGCAGCACCAGCAAGAAGGCGAGCACGCCACGGTAGAGTTCGTGGCACGCCTGCGTTACGGCGGCGGCAAGGCGCAGCGCATGCATGAAATCAGTCGCTTCGTGCGCGAGCAGGGGCGCTGGTATTACCTGGATGGGCGGTTTCCAGAATAGGTTGAGCTAACCCAACCTACAAAGGCAGTTCGCTTTCACCTTCGAAACGACCCGCCAGTCCAAACCGCCGTTCCACGATCAATCCTTTGCCGTCATACCCAATCGCCACGATGGTGCAGGCACGCGTGCCATAGCGTTCGCCGCGAATGAATGCGGAAGACAACCAGCGTTCCCGCTCCAACCCCACACCGGTGTCGGGCAGCAGTTCGTCGGGCGCCTGATGTTCGTCGGCCAACGCACGAAACAGCGGCGCAAAATCCACTTCGTGCCCTGCATCCATCCATGCCTGCAGGCGCTGCATCAATGCACGCGTTTTCGGCCACGGCGTATTGAAATCGGCATTGGATAAACCGTGTACGCCCGGCTCGATCGGCTGCGCCTTGGAGGAAGGACGATTGCCGATATAGAAGCCATGCTCGGCGTCGAAGGTGAGCAAGTTGAAGGGGCGATAGCTGGATGCCAATGCCTGCAATGTGTTCGCGTGCCGTGTTGCGTCATCAGGGCCCGCCAGATAATCCGTGGCAAGCAGACCGCGCGATGTACCTTGCTGCGGATCGCTGGGATCGCGCACGTTGGTGACGACACAGCATCGCCCTTCCTTCGCGACGCCTAGCCACGTGCCGCCGGCTTCGAGATCGCGCCCGCCGATGATGGGCATGTCCGTCCAGTGCGATAGCGGCGCGCTTGGGCGCGCGTGGAATTCATCGCGGTTGCCGGCGAGCAGCAGGCGCCAGCGGGGATGGGTTTGCCAGGCGAAGGCGATCAGGCACATGCAGGAAAGGTTACCTTATCGGGATGCCAAGCGCTTTGCGTAGGTTGGGGTGTAAACCCCAACATACCGTGCATGCATGCATCCCCATGTTGGGGTTTACACCCCAACCTACGAATGGGCGACACGCTTTCGCACCGCATCCGCCCAGCGCGCAGCCACCCGCGGCGACGTCATGCACACCGTTTCATCCGTCACCGTGGTCACCGCACGCTCCAGCAATTGAATATCCGCCTCATGCTGACGCGCCACGTGCGGATCCTCGAAGAAGATCGCGCGCTGGCAACGCCGCTCCAGCACCAGGTCGGCAATCTGTGCATCGCCACCCATCGGGCCGCTCTGATAGCGATCCACCCAGTTTTCTCCTTGCGGCCACCCGCGGCTCCATGCCAGCTCGTTCAACTGTTGGCCGGTGGTGCCAGTGGCCACGCGCCGTGCGAAACGCGCAAGCACGTCGAAGTGATCAGCGGCGTACGCCATCATTTGCGGCTTCATCGCGTCATGCGCAATCAAAGCGATCGTCTGCTTTTCCAGCATGTGCAGCGCATCCGCACCGGGATCGGGCGGGAATCCAGCCTGGATACGCTCCATTTCGACCCAATCACGCGCCGACGCCACCGTCGACACGAATGGCTTTTGGTGGATCACGCACTGACGCTTCAGCGCCACAGCTTCAGGAAAGATGGAAGAAGGATCCACCGGATCGATCAAGTAGATCGCGCCATCCAGCGTACGCTGCGGTTCGTGCATGCCCACGACTTCCGCTACGAGTTTCATCAGGCCACCCTCGCGGCCATACGGGTAATGCAGCAATCCGGCGTAATCGGTGAGATAGCCGCTGCGCTCGATGGCGGCATGAGTACGCCCCACCGCATGCAAGTGCAGGTTCAACTCGCGGATGCCCTGTTCGCACACCCGCAGCCAGCGGAACAGCGCCGCATCGTCGTGATCGTGATGAAGTGCGTTGGCGGCAAGACCCATCCGCATCGTGCTTTCCCCTAGTTTAAAAATTCAACCGAAAGACCGGTGACAAACCCCAAGGCACGCTAGCACGACACTGCCTGCCGTATACCGTATGCGCCTTAGTCGCATTGCTCATGACGCATGCATGGGCCCCATCTGCCTTATCCCACTTGGTCAAAGAAAAAGGCGCGCCGGTTGCCCGACGCGCCTTGTGTAACAGCTTGAAGCTCCGCTGGGCTTAGAACTTCACCTTCACGCCAACGTTCCAGAAGCGACCGACAGCACCGGCCTGGCTATAGGTCGGGTTGTAGTTGGTAGCCGCGTAGTTAGCCGGATCGAACGGTGCCTTGCGGTCAAACGCATTCATCAACGATGCGGTGATCGCGACGTGCTGGTTGATGTCGTAGCTACCCGTCAGGTCAAAATCATAGAACGAGCCAACGCGGCAGTTCGACGGCATGAAAGCCGTACCGGCGGCATTGAGGAACAGGCAGGAGCCCGGACCCACGCCGACGTCTTCTGCGATCTCCTGGTAACCGCTGGTGTAGTACAGCGTGCCGGTAACGGTCACCGGTCCGTACATGACCGTGTTGGACCACGAACCCTTGGTGCGCGGCGTACCTGCGCCGGACGACAGGTTATACGGCCCCTGCGTACCGACGTAGTTCTGCACGATGCCGCCCGGCAGGATCATCTGCCACTTGAAGATCTGCGTACCCTGCAGCTCGCTGATGTACTTCACGCTGCCGAAGTCCCAGTGGCCCTGGATATCCACGTCCACACCGGAGGTCTTGAGCGAATTGGCGTTGATGTACTCGCCCGTGAGCACGGCAGGACGCGCCAGCGCACCCGGGTGCTGCGGATCGACCAGATCCGGCGTGATCGTCACGCCCGGCACGGTGCCACCGTTCGCCCAGTAGGCGGCGAGTGCGCTGCCGTAATCCGGCGCAGTAATGACGTTGCTCTTGCGGATGTTGTAGTAGTCCACCGAGGCATTCAGCCAGCTCGTCGGCTGTACGACCACGCCGAAGGTAAAGCTGTCTGCCTTTTCCGGCTTGATGTTGTGGTTCGCCAGCGTGTACTCGGAAATCGAATACGGCGAGGAGCTGTAAGCATTGCCGCCATGCAGATCCTGGAAGCTGGTCGGCGGCGTAATGGTGACGAAGCCCTGCGAGGAGCTGGAACCATTTTCCGCAAAGCTCGGTGCACGGAAGCCCTTGGAGTACGTACCACGGATCGCGACCCAATCCAGCGGCTTCCACTTCAGGCCAATCTTCGGCGAGAAGTTGTTGCCCACGTCGGAGTAATGATCGAAGCGGCCGGAGACGTCGGCTTCCAACGATTCCAGCAACGGCATGTCGAGTTCGGCATAGGTACCGGCCACATCGCGGCTACCCTTGGTGGTGGCGTTGCCCAGGCCCTCGAACTCGAAGTTCGGGTTGAGCGTCGGGTCGTCCTGCGCTTCGTGGCGAACCTGCGCGCCCACGGCCAGGCCCATCGGACCACCCGGCAGATCCCACAGTTCGCGGTTGGCGTTGAAATCCAGCGAATCCAGGTCGGACGTGGAGGTCTTGGCATAACCAGGCGCCAGCGATGCACGGACAGCAGCCGAGTTCGACGACGGATTGGCGAAGTTGTAAGTGCCGTTGTTGATCGCGCTGATCAACGCCGCGTAGTTGATGTAACCGAACTGGTTCGTATCCAGCGACGTGTGGTTGATGGTCGCCGTGGTGGTGTAGTTCCAGTCACCCATGGTGCCCTGGACGCCACCCACCAAACGCATGTTGTGATTGGTGTAGTTGGTGCCACGCGGAATATCACCGAACGCGTAATTGATCGGCGCCGGCTGATTGAACGGGTTGGACGGATTGCCTACCGGCAAGGTGATGCTGTTGGTGTTGACGGGCGTGCTGTTCTGGATCTGCTCGGGCTGGTTGATGCCCCAGGTCTTCGACTGCATGTAGCTGGCAGACAGATACGCCTTGGTGGTGTCGTTGATCTTCACCGTGAAGCGGCCATAGATGCCGCCTTGTTCCGTCTGCGGCTGGATCAGGTTGTACTGATTGGCCAGGTTCTGCGAGCAATAGCTGCCAGGATTCTTGGAGTCATTGGTGACCAGCTTGGAGCCCGCGGTGCAGTTGCCCAGCGGCTGCAACAAACCGGTGGCCGGGTTGGTAATGGAACCTACCGTGGAGCCGATATTGTTGCCGGGCACTTCCGGATTCGGACCGCCGATCGGGCTGAGGTTGTCGGTGTTGTACGGGAAGTCGCGATCACGAGCAAAGATCGGGTTGTCCTTCTCGTACTGCACGCTGAAGTAAGCGTTGTAGCGATCTTTATCCAGATCACCGGTGCCGGCCATGAAGGTGGCCTTCTTGGTGAAGCCGCCGCCATGCTGCGAGTTGCCGACATCCGCCGTGCCTTCGACACCCTGGAAGCTGGGACGCAGGATGATGTTGACCACACCGGCGATCGCGTCGGAACCGTAGATCGACGAGGCGCCGTCCTTCAGCACTTCGATGCGCTCGACCGCAGCGAGCGGAATGGTATTGAGGTCCACGAAGGAGCGCTGGCCGTCGTCGGACACTGCATAGCTGGCGGCACGCTGGCCGTCGATCAGCACCAGGGTGGAGTTCACGGTGAGGCCACGCAGCGCCACGCCCGAAGAGCCGGCAGCGAAGCCGTTGGTGAAGGCGTTGGGGATCGAACCGGAGTTGTCCGCCGAGATGGAGCGCACGACGTCGGAGATGGTGGTGTAACCGCTACGGGCGATCTGCTGCGCCGAGATCACCGTCACCGGCGAAGGGGTTTCCGTGTCGACGCGCGGCAGCGCCGAACCGGTCACGGTGATGGTCTGCAGCTGTTTGGTGTTCTGCGATTGATCCTGCCCAGTGGTTGCAGGAGTGCTTTGCGCGAAAGCGGTGCCAGCGATCGGGGCAAACAGCAAGCCCGCCAACGAGAGCGCAAGCTTATTACGAGTCATTTTTCATACCCTCCGAGGTACAGCGGATTGTTATGCGCCCAACTAGATGGGTAGGGGTGGGGGAAGTTGGGCGGCGTGTGGGGACACGACGGGGTCGGAGTGTTCCACATACTTATGCAATCAGACAAGTCCTTAACATTGCGCAGGACTTTGCGAGGTCCGCCATGAAGTCAAATGCGAAGTGGCGCGACTAATTTCATGCTGCATAAGCAAAATGCACAAAACGCCGAATCTATCTTCGTTAGCAATATGTTTAAGCGTTTGTACGACTTCGTCGACCTGCTCAATCCGGTCTTAACGTCTGACAATCACGTCGAAGCGCCAAATGGAAATTGCCTGATAGCAAAACACCCTCCCTGGTTACAGAGAGGGTGCTGGCAGAACTTTCAAGCATGAGAAAAAAATTTCAGCCCACGGCCACGGCTTCTTTGACTGACGCAGCAATCAACATGCTGGCAATGCTTCTGCCGGCCTCACGGCCGTCATACACCGCACGCACCACCAGATCGGCACCGCGCACGTTATCGCCGCCAGCAAAGATCTTCGAATGGCTGGTCTGATGTGGCAATTGCCCGTTCGCGCCGGTGATCACTTTGCCGGAACGCGCCAGTTCAACACCATGCGCTGCCAACCAGTTTGGTGGGCTCGGTAAAAAGCCAAACGATTGGATCACCACGTCCGCAACGATGTCCGACTCCGTACCGGCAACATTCTTGGGCCGTGGACGTCCATCACCGGTATCGACCAATTCCGTTTCCACCACGCGCACGCCACGCACCTGGCCGTTGCCGTTGTCGAGAATGGCCACCGGTTGGCGATGGAACATGAAGGTGACGCCCTCTTCGCGGCTGTAATTCACCTCGCGCGCGGAACCGGGCATGCTCGCTTCGTCACGGCGATACACGCAGGTGACGGACGCCGCACCAAGACGAATCGCAGTGCGGTTGCAATCCATGCCGGTGTCGCCACCGCCAAGCACTACGACGTGCTTGCCGCGGAAGTCGAACGTGGAAGCTGGTTCGTCGCGCAACACGCGTTCGGTGTTGGCAATCAGGAACGGCAATGCATCGTGCACACCGAGCAGTTCGCGGCCGGGCAATTGGCCATCCACGAAGGTGTAGGCACCGGTGCCGACGAAGATCGCGTCATACTCTTCCAGCAGGGCACCGAATTCCACATCGCGGCCGACTTCCTTGCCGAGCAGGAAGCGCACGCCCATGCCTTCGAGCACGTCGCGCCGCGTCCGCACGACGCCCTTGTCGAGCTTGAACGGCGGAATGCCGAAGGTGAGCAAGCCACCGATTTCGTGCTGGCGATCGTAGACGTCGACGGCGATGCCTTCGCGGCGCAGGCGATCAGCACACGCCAAACCGGCAGGGCCGGCACCGATCACGGCGACGCGATGACCGGTTTCGCGCACCTTGGAAAGATCCGGACGCCAGCCCTGACGCAATGCTTCATCCGTCACCCAGCGTTCGATGCTGCCGATGGTCACTGCGCCAAACGCGGTTTGCTCCAGCGTGCACGCACCTTCGCAAAGACGGTCCTGCGGACACACGCGTCCACAGATTTCCGGCAGCGGATTGGTTTCGTGCATCAGCGTGGCCGCTTCGAGAATGCGACCCTGCTGCACCAGCTTCAGCCAGTTGGGAATGTAGTTGTGCACCGGGCAGGCATGTTCGCAATACGGGTTGCCGCAATCGATACAGCGCTCTGCCTGCGTAGCTGCCTGCGGCGATGCAAAGTCGCCGCCGATTTCGCCGTAACCGAGTACGCGCACCGCCACAGGGACGGTGCGCGGCGGCTGTCGGGGTACGTCGAGGAATTGGAACAGTTTGGCGCTCATGCTGCCCTCCGCAGTTCTTCGGCCAGCACGGCAAGGCTCGCGGCTTTGGGTTTCACCAGCCAGAATTTGTATTGCAGGCCGCGGAAGTCACGCAGAATCTGCCGACCCCATTCGCTGCCCGTCAATTCAACATGGCGGGTGACCAATTTCCGCAGGTGTTGCATGTAGTTTTCCATCCCCTCGGGTGAGATACGCAGAATATCAACCAGTTCGTGGTTGTAGCAGTCGACGAAATCGCGCTCGAGATCGAGCACATAAGCAAAGCCGCCGGTCATGCCGGCACCGAAATTGAGTCCGACCTTGCCGAGCACGGCGACCACGCCGCCGGTCATGTATTCGCAGCAGTGATCGCCCGCCCCCTCGACCACGGCGATCGCGCCGGAATTGCGCACGGCGAAGCGCTCGCCGGCGCGGCCCGCGGCATACAGCTCGCCATCGGTGGCGCCATACAGGCAGGTGTTGCCGATAATCGATGCATCCTGGCTGGCATACGGCGCATCCGCCGGTGGACGCACCACGATGCGACCGCCCGCCATGCCCTTGCCGACACCATCGTTCGCTTCGCCAACCAGTTCGATGTGCACGCCGCCGGCATTCCACGCACCGAGACTTTGCCCAGCGGCGCCTTCAAGCTTCAGTTCGATCGGATTCGCATCCATGCCGTGATCGCCATGGCGGCGCGCGACGTCGCCGGACAAGCGCGCACCGATCGCTCGATCGGTGTTCTCGATGCGATAAGCGAACGAACCACCGGTCTTGTTCGCCACGGCAGCCACCGTATCGGCCGCGATCCGCGAAGCCAATTCGGCGTCATCACGCATCGGATTACGCGGCAGCGTGCACGCAAACTCGCTGCGTGCGCTCAAGCCCGAGCCATCGATCAGCGGTGTGAGATCAAGCCGGTGTTGTACCGGCGTGACGCCTTCCAGCTGTTCCAGCAAATCGGTGCGGCCCACGATATCGCCCAATGAACGCACGCCGAGTTGCGCCAGATGCACACGCACGTCCTGCGCGATGAAGGTGAAATAATTCATCACCATCTCGGGCAAACCGATGAAGTGATCCTTGCGCAGCACCGGATGCTGCGTGGCCACGCCGGTGGCGCAGTTGTTCAAGTGGCAGATGCGCAGATACTTGCAACCGAGCGCCACCATCGGCCCGGTGCCGAAGCCGAAGCTTTCCGCACCGAGCAATGCCGCCTTCACCACGTCCAGACCGGTCTTCAAACCGCCGTCGGTCTGCAGGCGCACACGGCCGCGCAGATCGTTGCGACGTAGCGTTTGCTGGGTTTCGGCCAAGCCGAGTTCCCACGGCGTACCCGCGTACTTGATGGACGTAAGCGGGCTTGCGCCCGTGCCGCCATCATGGCCGCTCACGGTGATCAGGTCCGCGCCGGCTTTCACTACACCCGCGGCGACCGTGCCGACGCCTGCGTGCGAAACCAGCTTTACCGAGATCAATGCCTCAGGATTCACTTCCTTCAAGTCGTGAATCAGCTCAGCCAGGTCTTCGATGGAATAGATGTCGTGATGCGGCGGCGGCGAAATCAGGCCAATGCCCGGCTTCGCATAACGCAGGCGCGCAATGGTGGCATCCACCTTGTGGCCAGGCAGCTGACCACCCTCGCCTGGTTTGGCGCCCTGCGCGATCTTGATCTGCAGCACTTCGGCGTTGACGAGATACGCCGGCGTGACACCGAAGCGGCCGGATGCAACCTGCTTGATCTTTGACGCCTTCTCCGTGCCGTAGCGCGCGGGATCTTCGCCACCTTCGCCGGAGTTGCTGCGTGCGCCAAGACGATTCATCGCAATGGCCAGCGATTCGTGCGCTTCCGGCGACAACGCGCCCAGCGACATGCCGGCGGAGTCGAAGCGCTTGAGGATCGCATCGACGGATTCCACGTCGTCCAGCGGAATCGGCGTCGCTGCCTTCAAGCCAAGCAAATCACGCAACGCGGACGGCGGACGATGATCGACGTGATCGGCATACATGCGATAGTCACGCGCATTGCCGGTACGCACCGCGTTCTGCAAGCTGGCGATCACGTCGGGGTTGTACATGTGGTACTCACCGCCGTGCACGTATTTGTACAAGCCACCTGCACGCAGTGATTGCGCCTGATTCCAGGCCTCCGCGGCCAGCAGACGCTGCTCGTGTTCCAGGTCGGCAAAGCCTGCACCGCCGATGCGCGACGGCGTGCCAGGGAAACACAGTTCCACCACTTCCGGCGCCAGGCCCACGATCTCGAACAACTGCGCGCCGCGATAACCGGCGACGGTCGAGATACCCATCTTTGACAGGATCTTCAACAGACCCTTGCGGATGCCGCGGCGATAGCTGCGGCCGATTTCCTGCCGGTCACCTTCGATATGCCCTTCGCGGCCGAGTTCGAACAAGCTCTGGTACGCCAGCCACGGATAGATGGCGGTAGCGCCGAAACCGATCAGGCAGGCGAACTGATGCGGATCGCGCGGTGCGGCCGTCTCGACGACGATGTTGCACTGGCAGCGCAAGCCTTCGTCGATCAGATACGCATGCACCGCACCCGTCGCCAGCAGCGAGTGAATCGGCAGCAGATCACGATTGGGATAACGATCGCTGAGGAACACCAGCGCGCAACCATCACGCACCGCTTGTGCTACTTCACGACACAGTCGGCGCAGCGCGACCTCCAATCCTTCTTCCGGCGCATACATCAGATCGAAGCGCGGCGCGTTCGCGTACTGCGGCATCGCCACCAGCTGACGCAGTTTGCGCTGCGAAAGAATCGGCGAGTTGATCAGGATTTGTGCAGCGTTCTCGGGCTTCAAGTCGAAGACGTTGCCTTCCGGCCCGATCTGCGTGACCAGCGACATCACCAGTTTTTCGCGCAAAGGATCGATCGGCGGGTTGGTGACCTGCGCGAACGCCTGGCGGAAGCGGTCGAACAGCGGGCGCACTTGGCGCGACATGGCCGCGATCGGCGTGTCATCGCCCATCGAACCGGTCGCTTCCGCCTCCAGTTCGGCGATCACCTTCAATACCGTTTCGCGTTCTTCGCGCGAGAGGCCGTACAGCTTCTGGTAGCAGCGCAATTCATCCGCCGGCAGCGGCTCGGCGGCCAGCGATGGATCGATCAGGTCGGACTCAAGGTAACTCACACCCGCACGCAACCAGTCGCGATAAGGCGCGCGCTTGCGGTTGATCTGGTCGATATCGGCATCACGCAGCAGACGATGCGCCTGGAAATCCACGGCGATCATTTCGCCCGGTGCCAGACGGCCCTTGGCGATCACGCGCGAACTCGGCACATCCCACAGGCCCGCTTCGGAAGCGACGATCAGATGATTGTCGTCGGACAGCGCCCAGCGCGCGGGACGCAGACCGTTGCGATCGAGCGTACACACCGCATAACGGCCATCGCACATCACCAGACCTGCAGGGCCATCCCACGGCTCGCTATGCAACGCGTAGTACTCGTAAAACGCGGCCAGGTCTTCATCGATGCCTTCGCGCGCAGCGAAAGCCGGTGGCACCAGCACGCGCATGGCAGCAAGCATGTCCAGTCCGCCGGCCAGCAGCAGTTCCAATGCGTTATCCAGGCTTTCCGAATCGGAACCGCGTTGGCGCACGAACGGGCCGATGTCGCTCAAATCCACCAGCGGCGAACGCCACACCTGCGCGCGCGTCTGCATCCAGCGGCGGTTGGCGCGGATGGTGTTGATCTCGCCGTTGTGCGCGAGCAAGCGGAACGGTTGTGCCAGGCGCCATTGCGGCGTGGTGTTGGTGGAGAAACGCTGGTGGAATACCACGGCATCCGCGACCAGGGCGGGATGACGCAGGTCGTCGAACACGTCGCGCAGGCGGCCCGGCGCTGCCATGGCCTTGTAGCCAATCACTTGGGCGGAGAGCGAGACCACATAGAACTGCGGATCGTCTGCCAGCGCATGCTCGGCACGGCGGCGCGCACGGAACAGCGCACGCTCGAAGCTGGCGTCGTCCATATTGTCCGCGGCATTGATAAAGATCTGCCGCACCACCGGTTTGGCCGCGGCGGCGATCGGGCCGCAGGCCTCTGCATTCACCGCCACGTCGCGCCAGCCCGCCACATGCAGGCGTTCTTCCGCCACGTAGCGCTGCAGCGTCTTGGCGGCTTCACTATCGGCCGATTCAAGGAATACCAGGCCGGCAGCAAAACGCTCACCCAGCGGGATGCCTGCCTGCACCGCCAGCGCACGCAGCCACGAATGCGGGTGATGAATGAGCACGCCGCAGCCGTCGCCGGTCACGCCATCGGCATTCACGCCACCGCGGTGGGAAAGTTTGGCCAGTGCCGTGAACGCCGTGTCGACCACCCATTTACTCGCGCGGCCATCGATCTGGGCAACCAGACCAAAGCCACAGCTATCGTGCTCAAAACTGGGGTCGTACAACCGCGGCAACACTGACATGATCCTGATTTCCTCCCGGTGCGCTAGGGCGCAAAAAGCCTGCCGCCTCGTGAGCGGCAAGCGGCATGCGAAATGGCTTGCAACCCGACTTTAAGCACAACTTGTGCGTCGCGTCAAAGCCGGCTAGACGTCCAAATGAAAAACGGTTGTTAGCTGTATGCGCGCGCGCTAACAGACCAGTCCCCCAAACGCATGCTCAAAGGCGCATTCGGGAGCCATTTGCGGCGTCTCGCGGAGAGAGTCCAGCTCAGACATAATCCTCGGCATGCCGACATCCCTCCGTGTTCTCCGACCACTCGTTTTCACCCTGCTCGCCACCGCGACCACCCTTTCCATCAGCTTTCCGGCCATCGTCAGAGCCGCGCAGGACAGCAAAGCCGAGGCCCAACAGGCCCAGGCCAAGCAGCAGCTGACAGACCTGCGCGCCAAGATGCAGACGCTGGCCAAGGAGCAAGCCGACACTGCCGCCAAGCGCGACAGCGTGAATGCCGAATTGGCGAAGCAATCCGATGCGGTGGCCACCGCCGCCAGGTCGGTGCGCGATACCGACGCACAGATCGCCGCCAAACAGCAGCAGCTCGATCAGTTGCAAACGCAACGATCGGCGCTCGATCAAAGTTTGAGCAGCCAGCGCGCGGCAATCGCGGATCTGCTGCGCGCCACCTATGCCATCGGCCACGGTTCGGATCTGCGCCTGCTGCTGGGCGACGAGGACATCGGGCGCATCGCCCGCTCGCTCACCTACTCCAAGTATTTCCAACAAGATCGCTTGCAGAAAGTGCAGCAGCTGATGACCGAACTGGCCAAGCTGCAGGACCTGGAGAACCAGATCACCACCGAGCAACAGGCGCTGCGGGCCACCCGCACACAACGCCAGCAGCAGGCCGATACCCTGCAGCAGCAGCGCAAGCAGCAACAGCAACTCGCCAGCCAGATCGACGCGCAGTACAAGAACCAGGCGCAGAAGCTGGCCGCGCTGAAGCAAAACGAGCAGTCATTGAATGACCTGCTGGCCAAACTGCAGAAGGCGATCGATGATGCCGCCCGCGAAGCAGAGCGCAAGGCCCGCGCCAACCCCACCGTGCCTAGCGGCGGCACCGGCAAGGCACTGGCCAACATCCGCGGCAACCTGCCCTGGCCGGCGCCCGGCCCCGTGCATACCTTCGGCAATGGTGTGCTGATTGCCGCCCCACGCGGCGCCGAAGTGCGCGCGGTGGCGCGCGGGCGGGTGGTGTATGCGCACTTTCTGCGCGGCTATGGCCAGCTGATCATCTTGAGTCACGGCAGCGGCTGGCTGAGCATGTACGGCAACAACGAGACCCTCCTGCATGGAGTGGGCGATGATGTTGAGGCCGGCGCAGCATTGGGCACCGCCATGCTCAGCACCGGCGACACTACCGGGGTGTATTTCGAGCTGCGCCAGAACGGCAAGCCGGTGGATCCGCGGACGTGGTTGACCCAGAAGCGCTGATACCTCCTCTTTAGATGGATTTGTGAAAAAAACCTCAGGCTCGTCGTCCCGGCGAGTTAGTGGGAGGTTTTCACGATTCGGGTAAGACAGGGCGCAGGTATTTGCAGCCAAGTTCGGCGTATCCTCTTGAGTGAATTTCCGACGGTCCCCAACGGTCTCAACACCGCCGTCACATCCTTTCTTATGGAGTTTTGCCCCATGCGTTTCCCCCGTCCCTGCCTCCTCGCCCTGTTGCTGGCGACGCCCCTGCTGCATGCGCAGGCGGCGCCCGAGGTGGCGCCGGCCGAAAGTACCGCCGCGCCGGCCGCACCCGCGAAGGCGGCCAGCAGCGTAGCGCCGGCGGATCAGGTAGACCTGGACGACGTGCGCAACTTTGCGCACGTTTACCAGATCATCCGCCAGGCTTATGTCGAGAAAGTCGACAACAAGACCCTCATGAACGATGCGATCAAGGGCATGCTTGCCGGCCTCGATCCGCACAGCGCCTATCTCGACAAGGACGGCCTGCAGGAACTCAACGAAGACACCACCGGCCAATACGGTGGCCTTGGCATCGAAGTGATGGAGGACAACGGCCTGCTCAAGATCGTCTCCCCGATCGACGACACGCCTGCCTCGCGCGCCGGCATCAAGCCAGGCGACGTGATCACGGCGGTGAATGGCAAGGTAGTCACGCCGGACAACATCGACAGCATGTTCGACGACCTGCGCGGCAACCCCGGCAGCAAGATCACGCTGGGCATCCTGCATGAAAAGGCCGACCAGCCGGTCACCATGACACTCACGCGCGAACGCATCTCCATGACCAGCGTGAAGGTGCGCGAACTCGAACCCGGCTACGCCTACATCCGCATCAGCCAGTTCCAGGACGACACCGCCGGTGATCTGGAAAAAAAGCTTGGCGGGCTGCTGCAAAAGAACGGCGCGCAAAAGGGCGCGATCCTCGACTTGCGCTCCAATCCCGGCGGCTTGCTGACCTCCGCCGTCGCGGTGAGCGATGACTTCCTCGATTCCGGCACCATCGTCACCACGCGTGGTCGCCTGCCCGATTCCAACCTGACTTTCAGCGCCCATCCCGGCGACCTGTTGAATGGCGCGCCGATGGTGCTGCTGACCGACAACGGCACGGCCTCCGCCGCGGAGATCGTGTCCGGTGCGCTCAAGGACAATCATCGTGCCTTGATTGTCGGCCGCCGCACCTTCGGCAAGGGCGTAGTCCAAACGGTATTGCCGCTCGATGCCGACCACGCCGTGAAGCTGACCACAGCGCGCTACTACACGCCCAACGGCACCTCGATCCAGGCCGAGGGCATCAAGCCGGACATCGCACTGGCGGACCTGGCAGTGACCAAGGTGGATGACTCGCAGGTACCGATCAGTTCAGAGGCCGATCTGCCCCATCACCTGGCGAACGAAATCGCGGCCTCCGGCGCTGGCGCCATCAATAACGATGGTTCCGCCGAAAACGCGAAGTTGGCGACGAGCGATTATGCGCTGTCGCAGGCGTTGAATATTTTGAAGGGACTAGCCCTGCGCAAAGACGCCGGACAACCTGTCGCACATTGAACGTAGGTTGGGGTGCAAACCCCAACATCGCCATCTACATGCAGCAGGGGTTGGGGTTTGCACCCCAACCTACGCGGCTGCCGCGTGTGACGAGGGAGCTATTTAGCCGATCAGAAGCTGAAGGGTTTTTCCAACGTCAGATACACACCACGCCGCGGTCCGTACTGCGGCGCGCCAACGCCGACACCAGTGCCACTACGTAGCCGGAACGAACGATCCAGCGCATTGAGCACCGCCAACTGCGTATGGATCTTGCCGATGCTGTCGAAGTCGAAGTCATGCGACACGTTGAGGTTGAGCTGGAAGTAATACGGCAGCGAGAGGCCGTTCGGCACCAGGCCCTCCTCACGCAGACCGCTGCCGAACAGATAATCGGCGCCCACCTTGGTGTTGTCATTGATGGCATAGGTCACGCCGCCCGACGAGGTCAGCTTCTGGTCGTGATCCAGATGGATCCAGTTGTCGGCAATATAGGCCAGTTCGTCGGGACCGAAGTTGTATTGGCTGGTGATCACATCCTTGCCCATGGCGCGGCTGTATGCCGCGTTGAAATACGCGGAGATCGGGCCATGGTTGTAGGTGACTGAGAACTCCGTACCGCGCACGCGACCGTATTTGTAGTTGAAGGTGGAGTAGATCAGTGCGGTGCCAAACTGGCCTTCGTCCTGCAGGCGATCCACCTTGCGGTAATAAGCGTCCACGCCAAGCGTCCAGTCACCGATATTCTGCTGCACGCCGGCGTCGAAGTAATTCGAGCGTTCCGTCAGCGGCGTGTTGTTGCCGTAGTCCTTCACGGCATTGGTGGTATTGGCGAATGCTTCGATATTTCCGGTGGAAATCAGCTCAGTCTGCGGCGGCGTGAAGTAGCGCGAATATCCGGCGTGCACGGTGGTGCTATCGGTAGCCTGCCATACCATGCCGACGCGTGGGCTCAACTGGCTTTCCTCGCGGAAGGCGGTGTAACGGTCGCCACGTAGACCATAGTTCAGGGTGAAGTTTTCGCTGATATCCCACTCGTCCTGCAAATAGATCGCCGCGGTCTTGGCGAGAATGCGATCACCCGTAAAGATGTTGAACGGCACCGTGCTGGCCTGGCTGCCGTCCGGGTTGGTTGGGAACACCAGCGAATTGGTATTGGTGAAGGCGCGATCGAATTCGTAATACGCACCGTAGCGCAAGGTGTGATTGCCCGCCCATGGTGTGGCGAAATCTGCCTGGAAGGTGGAAGCGCGATCGCCTTGGATGATCTGGCCGGCCACGCCATTGAACATGAGGTCGCCAACGTCATCCGGGTAATACTGCAAGCCGCTGTAGCGCTGGCCTACCGCCACCTGATACGAGGTATCACCCAGCTTGCCCTGCAACGCCAGCATGCCGAAGCGCGTCTGCTCATTCTGGCGCTCATTCAAATTGGCGGAGTCGAAGTTCGTGACATCGAGGTAGCCGAAATTCGGCGTCTGACTCGGGTTGTTCGGAATCTGGAAACGGTTGTTGGTCACGCCAAACAGAAAGCTCAGGCGCGTGTCGTTATTGATCAGATAGCTGATGTCGCCAAAGCCCTTCACCTGGTTGGTATGGTCGTGGATCGGATCACGGCTGCGCGTTGGATTCTCGATGCCGACGTTGTTTTCCTGGTAATTGCCAGTGAAGTAGTAGCTCCAGTTGCCACTATGTCCCCAGATCGACGCGTACGGATTGATCGTACCGAACGAGCCGCCAGTGATGCCCACCACACCGCCATTACCCAGGTCTGCGCCGCTCTTGGTGGTGATGTCTACGACAGCGGCAGTACGTTCCCCGTATTGCGCCGGCAGGGCACCGTCGAGCAGCTTCACGCTCTGGATCATGCGCGGATCGAGCGTCTGGCCAAAGCCGGAAATCGATTCCGGCAGCATGACGCCGTTGATGCGGTACTGCAGGTTGGCGTGGTCACCGCGCACATGCAGCTGGCCGTAGGAATCCTGCACCACACCCGGCGCCTGCAACAGCACTTGATTCAGCGGGGAGGACGCACCCAACGGCAGCGCCTGGATGTCCTGCGAATTGATCACGTACTCGCTGCTGCCCGTATCCGGCGACAGGTTGTTGCGCGCCATGTCCAACGCAGCGGTCACGTTCACTGCGCCGAGTTCCTTCGCCTTCGTCCCACGGCGGTTGCGCGAACTCTGATCGTCAGAAGTATCGTTCGGGTCGTTCGTACTGGTGGCCATCGGTTGTGCCGCGGCAGCCGGAGAATTGACGGCCGGGACCTGACCAGCGCCAGGCGTTGTAGCGGCGGCACAACCGGCAGCGGCATACAGCGCCAGACTAAGGCCAAGGGCAAGTGGGGATGCTTTCATGCAAAGGGAATCCGGGCGGGTTTGGCAGGGGAAACGGACCGAAATGTTATAACATTTCCCTCACGATAGAACGACCCTCCCAGAAGTCATGCCTGAAATCCGAGCAGACTTTCAGCCGCGCGGTTCATGCCGTTCTCATCAGGACTGCACAGGGGCGGACTATGATCGCCGAACCTTGTTTGTTCTCACGGAGCGCGGCATGACCGAGCGCAACGATACGCAGCCCAGCAACACCAACCTCCCTGCCGTCATCACGCAAGACGACGCCAGCAACCGGGTCACGCGGGCGATCCTGGATTTCATCAGCCAGATCCCCGACAGCAAGGTGCATTCCCATCGCGACCCGGACGTCGAAGCGCGGCGGCTTGCCAATCGTGCCGCCCAGCGCGCCGCCGTTACTGCCGGTACGCTCGCCTTGCCACCGGGTCCACTGGGCTGGCTCACCATCCTGCCGGAGCTGATCACGATCTGGAAAATCCAGGCCCAGTTGGTCAGCGATATCGCTGCCGCTTACGGCAAGCACGCGGAACTCGGCCGCGAACAAATGCTGTGGTGTCTGTTCCGCCACACCTCCGCGCAGGCCTTTCGTGATCTGGTGGTACGGCTGGGCGACCGGCTGATTTTCCGGCGCGTGTCCTACGGCGTGATCGAACGCGTTGCCAAACAGATCGGCGTCAAGGTGACGCAGCGCGCACTGGGTGAAGGCCTGTCGCGCTGGATGCCGGTGATCGGCGCCATCGGTGTGGGCGGGTACGCGTATTACGACACACGGCAGGTGGCAGCCACCGCGATGGCGATGTTGAAGAGCGAGATCGGCGTGGCGGAGGGGGATGACGACGTCAGTGTGGTGGCTACGCAGACGCAGGAAGTACAGGCGACACGACTGCATTAGCACTGCCGGTAGCTCGATCAAGCCTCACAGCCTCGTTATCGCCATGCCAGCGCAAGCTGGAACGGCGACATGGCAAGATTAAGCATTGCCAAGTTGCGGGAGCTATCGCATGGAGCCACTCAATCGCCCGGTAGTCCTGATCACCGGCGCCGCCAAACGCGTCGGCGCGGTGATTGCACGCACGCTGCATGCTGCCGGCTACGATCTCGTCCTGCACTGCCGCCATTCCACCGCGGAAGCGGATACGCTGGCGACTGAACTTTCGGCGCAACGCGCGAACAGCACGCTGGTTCTGCACGCCGATCTTGCGGATTTGTCGGCGTTGCCAACGCTGATTGATACGACGCTCTCGCACTACGGCCGGCTCGACGCATTGATCAACAATGCCTCCGCGTTCTACCCGACTCCGATGGAAACGGCCACTCCCGCGCAATGGAATGAGCTGTTCGCTTCCAATGCGCAAGCGCCCTTCTTTCTTGCCCAAGCCGCGCTGCCTGCATTGCGTTCCGCACGCGGCACCATCGTGAACCTGGTAGATATCTATGCGGAACATGCACTCGCGCAGCATCCCATCTACGTGATGGCCAAGGCAGCGTTGAGTGCGATGACGCGTTGCCTGGCGCTGGACCTTGGCCCGGAGATACGGGTCAATGGCGTGGCACCTGGTGCCGTCATGTGGCCAAGCGACGGCAAACCGTACGCCGATCAGGAAGCGATGCTGGCACGCACACCACTCAAGCGTGCCGGTGCCCCGCAAGACGTCGCCAGTGCTGTGCTGTGGCTGCTGCGCGATGCGCCATTCGTGACCGGACAAATCATTCGTGTCGACGGTGGCCGCAGCGTAACGGTATAGGCCAACACTTACACGTCAAGGCGTCGCAGCTACAGCATTGCGCGCTGCGCAGATAGACATCCCCACTGGGTTATCGCTTATAGAATGCGGCTATCCATGAGGTTTGGATTTTCCGTATGACTTATTGCGTCGGCATCCAGGTCGAGCAAGGCCTGGTTCTCGCTTCCGACACGCGCACGAGCGCATCGTTCGATGACGTGCGCGTGTACACCAAGATGCACGTGTTCGATTTCCCCGGTGAGCGCAGCATCGTTCTGATGTCGGCGGGCAACCTCGGCACATCACAGGCCGTGATGGCGCGCCTGCAGCGAGATATCGCTGATAACGCACATACGAATCTGCGCACGCCGCGGCATTTGTTCGAGGTGGCCGAGTATGTGGGTCAAGCGTTGGTGGCGGCTCAGGCGCAAGTGGCCAGCAACGCCCTGCAGAACGGTGTGAATGTGGAGTCCACATTGATCCTCGGCGGCCAGATTGCTGGCGAGGCGCCCGGGCTGTTTCTCATTTATCCATTGGGCAATTGCATTGCCGCGTCGCCGGAAACACCGTATTTGCAGATCGGTGAATCGAAGTATGGGAAGCCGATATTGGATTATCTGATTGCGCCCAGCACCTCGCTGGAAGATGCCGCGCGCTGCGCACTGTTGTCGCTGGATTCGACCATCCGCTCCAACGTATCCGTTGGCCTGCCGATCGATCTGGTGCTGCTGCGTGCCGATGACGTGAAGATCGGCGAACGCATGCGGCTGGATGCCGATTCGAAGTTCTATCGGGACATTTGTGACAGTTGGGCAAGCAAACTTGCCGATGCCGTGCAGCGCCTGCCGCGGTTTGCGTGGGAGCCCGCGAATACGTCGACGGCTCAGGCGCTGCCGCTGGCGCAACGCAAACCTGCTTCTTATGCCGAGCAGCAAATCGGTGAGGGTGCCGCACAGCAGTAGCAGCAACTGCGTCATGCTCCGATTACTTGCCATCATTCCGGCAGGAATCGAAGTTCACGTCAATGCTGTTTCAGAGCGAATCGTCATTCCGGCGAAGGCCGGAATCCATGTTTCGTACTTGCGATGGATTCCGGCTTTCGCCCACTGCTGTCCGGGGAAGTTTTTAGCTTGCCGGATCGGCCCCCTCCCCTACGTGTAGTAGGGGAGGGTTGGGGTGGGGTGAAGCAACCTCGCCAGAGATTCCATCATGTCTCGTATCCATTCCCGCGTAGCGGGAACCGAGCTTCGCTCGCCCCACCCCACCCCACCCCAGCCCTCCCCTGCACGCAGGGGAGGGAGCCCTTTCCGGTTCACTTCTGGATAGCGCGTTGAACCAACTTTTTTAAGTCGCTTGCTGCGCGAATCATGCAAACGTGTTGTCTCTCACGTGCTCGTTACTTTTCCGCAAAATTTCCCCGGACAGCAGCGGGCTTTCGCCGGAATGACGCCGAGGCGAGATTAACTTTTTCGCGGCAAACGGTGCGTCGAAGGCCAAAAAAGCATCGGGGCATATCGCGGTCTACACCCCAACCTAGATGGCTACTGGGGAAATGGTGCGCCGAAGCGACGCTCAAGCCTGAAAGTAAGACTCATGCACCGCGCCATGCAGCGCTGCCAGTTCCTGCTGCAGGCGATCCACGAACGAGCCAGGCCCCACTACCGCCAGGCGTGTTGGATTGGCATCGAACACCAATCCCATCGCTCCACGGAATACCTGCTCCACCTGTCTGCGCGGCGGCATTTGCGGCAAGATGCCCTGGATGCGGCTGAGGCAGAACAGCACGCTGCGCGGAAACTCGCGGTTCTTGAGCAGAAATTCCAAAGCCAGTTCCACACTGACTTTCTGGCGCAGATGACGCCGGTACATCTGGTAGGCCGCCAGCGAGCGCAAGACACCCATCCACTGCATGGCCTGGAATGCTTCGGCGTCATCGTCCGAGCGTGCCTGGATCAGCCCTGCCGCCGCCGTATCGATGATGCGCGAGGTCATGTCCGCCTGCTCGATGGCGGTGCCCAAGCGCAGGAATTGATAGCCGGTGTCGCGGCTCACGTTGGCCGTCAGCAGTGCTGAAACATGCATGCAACCGTCGACGATACGACCCAGAAACTCCGGCCGATGGCGGCGGCTGCCGGCGCGCTCGGGATTGGATTCGATGTACAGGTGCAGGTCGTTGATGGCCACCCAGCAATCTTGCGGCAAGGTTTCGCGCACCGTGCGTAGTGTCTCGCGGGCATGGCTCACGACATTGCGCAGAGCCACCGGGTTATCGGGTTCGACCAGCAGGAAGCGCACCACGTCGGCCTCATGCGGCGTCTCGCCGCCATGCAGCCGCTCAAACTGGGCGCCGGCGCCCAAGGTATTCACCAAGGGACGCCAGGCAATATGCGCTCCACGCGGCAGATCGAGTTGGATCTGGCCATTCACATCAATCAGTCGCGCCATATTCTCGGCGCGACGCACGTAACGGCTGAACCAGTAGAGATTATCGGCAACACGGGACAGCATCAGGCAGCCTCCTCCAGATCCACGACCCAGGTGTCCTTGGCGCCGCCACCTTGCGATGAGTTGACTACCAACGAACCCTTTTGCATCGCCACGCGAGTCAGGCCGCCGGTGGTCACAAAGATGTCCTCGCGCGACAAGATGAAAGGACGCAGATCCAGATGACGCGGCTCCGGTTCCTTGCCACCAAGGATCGGTGCGGTGGATAGCGACAAGGTCGGCTGCGCCATGTAGTTGCGCGGGTCCGCCTCGATTAGCCGGCGGAATTTTTCGCGCTCGCGCTTGGTGGCGCGGGGACCGATCAGCATGCCGTAGCCACCCGATTCATTCGCCGGCTTGACCACCAGTTGGTCCAGATGCGCGAGCACGTAGGCGCGATCCTTCGCGTCATGGCAAAGATAACTGGGCACATTGGGCAGGATCGGCTCTTCGCCCAGGTAGTACCGAATCATCTTGGGCACGTAGGTGAACACCACCTTGTCATCCGCCACGCCGGCACCTGGTGCATTCGCGAGCGCCACCTTGCCTGCTCGCCAGCTGCGGATCAGACCACGCACGCCAAGTACCGAATCGGGATGAAACACTTCTGGATCGAGGAACATGTCGTCCACGCGACGGTAGATCACGTCCACCCGCTTGGGTCCATACACCGTGCGCATGTAGCAGACGTCATCGTCGCCAACGAACAGGTCACCGCCTTCGACCAGCTCGATACCCATGCTTTGCGCCAGATAGCAGTGCTCGAAGTACGCGCTGTTGAAGATGCCCGGCGTAAGCAGCGCGATCACCGGTGTATCGCCGGGACGCGGACTGAGTGCCGCCAGTGTGTCGTAGAGCTGCGTGGGATAGTTGTCCACCGGCAGAATCGCACTGGTTTCGAACAGCTCTGGAAACACACGCTTGGCGACCATGCGGTTTTCGATCATGTAGGAGACGCCGCTGGGAATGCGCAGATTGTCTTCCAGCGCATAGAGCGTGCCGTCGGCATCGCGTACCAGGTCCGAGCCGCAGATGTGCGCCCATACGCCAAGCGGCGGCTTCACGCCCACGCACTGCGGACGGAAGTTCACCGATTCCTTGAGCAGCTCGCGCGGAAAGACGTTGTCGTTGATGATCTTCTGATCGCCGTAGATGTCGCCGATGAAAAGATTCAGCGCGCGCATGCGCTGGCGCAAGCCGGCGGCGGTACGTTCCCATTCGCGGCGTTCAATGACGCGCGGAATCAGGTCGAACGGCAAGGTGCGGTCGACGTTGCGCCCTTCGCTGTACACCGTGAACGTGATGCCCATGACGCGGGCGGTAACGTCCGCGGCAAGCTGTCGTTCTGTCAGTTCGTGCCGGCTAAGGCCAGACAGGTAGTCAAGCAGTGGGCGCGCAGCTGGCCTTGGCTGACCATCGGATGCAACGAGTTCATCCCACGTTGACGATCGATATCGCGTCCAGTCCATGCATGCCTCCTTGTAGTACCAAGCTATTCATCACGGCTGCACCATTCAAAGCAGCACGTTGCTGCATAGCAAACTGCATGCATCACATACGTATCGTCAAGGCAAACAAAAAAGCAGCCACAAGCAAGTAAAGTGCTTGCTCGTTACCGTCACATCGGCGTTTACAGCGTCACGATCGTTAAAGGCTCACTCTCTGCTGGGAAGCTCGCCCACAATTCCTGCATCGTTTTCCCGTTCATGGGATGGCAAACATCTGGCGCGATATCGGTGATCGGCTTCAGCACGAAGGCGTGTTTCAATTCTTTGCGCGGGATATCGAGATGCCCTGGTCCCTGGGTGACCAGGTCGTCGTACAACACGATATCCACATCGAGTGTGCGATCGGCGTAACGTGGCACGTCGCGGCGGCGACCGTGACGATCTTCCAGCGCGTGCAGCCAGTCGTTGAGTTCAATGGGCGAAAGATCGGTATCCAAACCAACCGCAAGATTCACGAAATCCGTACCATCGAAACCCACTGCAGCGCTGCGGTAGGCCGGTGAGATGTCGAGTTGTCCGAAGCGCGCACGCAGTTCTTCGATGGCGACCGGGAGATAGCGATGCGGTTCCTGGTTGGAACCCAGGCTCAAATAAACGCGCGACATATCAAGCCGGCCGTTTACCACGTTCGATGCACACGCCCACGGCTTTTGCACCGCGCACCGCACCGGGCTTGGACAGCTTCAGCCGTACCCATGCCACACCGAATTCCTCGCGGATGATGGCAGCACATCGCTCGGCCAGCGTTTCCACCAGGCCGAAGCTCGATTCGCCCACGTACGCGATCAGGCGCTTGGACACGTCCTTGTAATTGAGCGTATCGGCGATGTCGTCGGACGTGGCGGGAACGGTGTTATCGAACGCCATCTCGATATCGAACGACAGGGTCTGGCGCACGCGCCGCTCCCAGTCATAGATGCCGATGACGGTGTCGATGCGCAGGTCTTCAATAAAAACGATATCCATGCGTGCAAGCGTCGTGGGTGCGGGCGATAGGATCAAGCGGCGGGCGGCAGGGTCTGCAGGTCCCAACGTGGGAACACTTGCACCGATTCATTCTGATGCTGTCCGTGCGCCAGTCGGATGGCGCCGGCCAGGGCGATCATCGCGCCGTTGTCGGTGCAGAACTGCAGACGGGGGAAATAGGTTTTGAAACCGTCCTTCGCACCGGCGGCGGCCAGTTCTTCGCGCAAACGGCGGTTGGCGCCGACGCCCCCGGCGATCACCAGCCGTTTCGCGCCGGTTTCGGACAGCGCGCGGCGGCATTTGATCAGCAGCGTGTCGACAATGGCTTCTTCGAAGGCACGGGCGATGTCGGCGCGAGTCTGCTCGCTCTGGTCGGATTGCTGCCAAGCCAGCAGCACCTGGGTTTTCAGGCCGGAGAAGCTGAAATCGAGTCCCGGGCGATCGGTCATCGGGCGCGAAAAACGAAACGCACCCGGGCGGCCCTGTGCTGCCAGGGCCGCCAGCGCCGGGCCACCCGGATACGGCAGACCCATCAGCTTGGCGGTCTTGTCGAAGGCCTCGCCGGCGGCGTCATCCAGGGTATCGCCCAGAATGCGGTAATGGCCGATGGCTTCCACTTCCACCAGCATCGAGTGGCCACCGGAAACCAGCAGGGCCACGAAGGGTGGTTGCGGCGGATCGTCCTCCAAGAGCGGCGCAAGCAGATGTCCTTCCATATGGTGTACGCCAACCGCCGGCACGCCCAGCGCCCAGGCCATCGCGCGTCCGGTCGCTGCACCGACCAGCAGCGCGCCCACCAAGCCAGGACCAGCGGTGTAGGCGACACCACCGAGATCGGCGGGGGTCATCCCCGCATCCTTCAAGGCCTCCCGCACCAGCGGCAGCAGCTTGCGCACGTGGTCGCGGCTGGCCAGCTCCGGTACCACACCGCCGTAGTCGGCATGCAGTTTCACCTGTGTATATAAGGCGTGCGCGAGCAGGCCGTGCCCCGGCTGCTTCGGTTCCCAGCGCAGCAGGGCCACGCCGGTTTCGTCGCAAGAGGTCTCGATGCCAAGGATGGGGCGGAGAGCGTCAGGCATCTTCAGATGTGCCAGTCTTAAGGACGTAGGCGTGCATTTTTGCCGATAAGCGTGCCTTCGCGACACCCTGTATGCCCAACTCTTTGAATTTTTCACCCGCATCGGCGTATACTTTGCGGCTCGCCGCATTTCTGCGGCACGTTTACTACCCGGAGTTTCCATGCCCAGCGTAAAAGTCCGCGAGAACGAGCCGTTCGAACTCGCCCTGCGCCGCTTCAAGCGCACCTGCGAAAAAGCCGGCATTCTCGCCGAGACCCGCAAGCGCGAGTTCTATGAAAAGCCGACCCAGGAACGCAAGCGCAAACGCGCCGCTGCCGTGAAGCGTCACCTGCGCCGCCTGTCGCGCGACGTGTCGCGCAAGACCCGCCTGTACTGAGCGCTGTCCGCCTCGGCGGGTTCTTAGGTTCTGGCGCGTATCGCGCCGCACCTGTTCAGCGCTTGCAGCCGGCGCGTCCATCCGCAGCCACCACCTGCAAGGCAATGCATGGGCCGACGTTGTTCCGCAACGTCGGCTTTGTGCTTTCCGAAGGAGCCGTTCCATGTCGTTGAAACAGCAAATTACCGAAGACATGAAAACCGCCATGCGCGGCGGTGACAAGGATCGCCTCGGAGTGATCCGCCTGATCCTCGCTGCCGTCAAGCAACGCGAGGTGGACGAGCGGATCGAACTGGACGACACCCAGATCATCGCCGTGCTGGAGAAGATGCTCAAGCAGCGCAAGGACTCGGTGAGCCAGTACGCCGCCGCCGGTCGCGAGGATCTGGCCAACGTGGAGCGCGCTGAAATGGTGGTGATCGAAACCTACCTGCCCGCCAAGCTCAGCGACGCCGAAATCGACGCCATGATCCAGGCCGCCATCGCCGAAACCGGCGCGAGCAGCGCACGCGACATGGGCAAGGTGGTTGCGGCGGTCAAAGCCAAAGCCGCCGGCCGTGCCGATATGGCACAGGTGTCGGCACGGATCAAATCCCGCCTGAACTGATGCAGGCCACGGCAGCGCCGCAGGCGCTGCCTTCACGCTGACCGCGTTTAGATGCTCCCACGCGACACGCCACGGGAGAAAGACGCATGCTCAAGTGGGCGATCATCTTTGCGATCATTTCCCTGGTTGCCGGCTGGCTGGGCTTTGGCACGTTGTCCGGTATTGCCGCCACCATCGCCAAGGTTTTGTTCGGGATTTTCGTCATCATCTTCATCATCGCCGTGCTGGCGGTGATCGGCGTGTTCCATCTGGTGACGTAGCCCACATCCTTAGCGATCTCGCCGCGGTGTCCGGCTAGACTAACCGGATGCGCGGCCGTATCCCCGACAGTTTCATCGACGAACTGCTTGCCCGCGTCGACATCGTCGACGTGATCGAGCGGCGCGTGCCGTTGAAAAAAGCCGGACGCGAATGGACTGCCTGCTGTCCCTTCCACAACGAACGAACGCCATCGTTCTACGTGAGCCCCGCCAAGCAGTTTTTTCACTGCTTCGGCTGCGGCGCACACGGTAGCGCGATCAAGTTCCTGATGGATTACGAGCGGCTGGAATTTCCGGACGCCGTGGAAGAACTGGCCCAGGCCGTGGGCCTGAAAGTCCCCTACGAAGGCGGGCGCGACAATGCTCCGCGCGAGGACAAGACTGATCTTTACGCCGTGCTCGACGCTGCAACAGGTTGGTACCAAGGCGAGCTGAAAAAAAGCGGCGAAGCCAACGCGTATTGCCAAAAGCGCGGCCTGGATGCGGATACCATCTCGCGCTTCCGCATCGGCTGGGCGCCGGCGGGTTTCGATGGCGTGATCCGCAACCTCGGCACCAACGACAAGCGCATGCAACTGCTGACCGAAGCGGGCATGGTCGCCAACAACGAGCGCGGCAATAAATACGACCGTTTCCGTGAACGCTTGATGTTCCCGATTCTGGATCGGCGCGGACGCGTGATCGCTTTCGGCGGACGCGTGCTGAAATCGGAACAAGGACCCAAGTACCTCAACTCACCGGAAACGCCGCTATTCCACAAGGGCCGCGAGCTGTTCGCGCTGTGGCAGGTCAAGCAGGCCAACAGCCATCTCGTGCGCATCGTGGTGGTGGAAGGCTACATGGATGTGATCGCCCTGCATCAGGCAGGCTTGCCGATTGCCGTAGCGACACTCGGCACCGCCACCACACCCGAGCACACCGAAGTGCTGTTCCGCGCCGCGCCGGACGTGGTGTTCTGCTTCGACGGCGATCGCGCCGGCCGCGCGGCGGCGTGGAAAGCATTGGAATCCGCCCTGCCCCGCTTGCGCGACGGACGCCAGGCGTATTTTCTGTTTCTGCCAGACGGCGAAGATCCGGACACGCTGGTGCGCAAGGAAGGCAAAGAAGGTTTCGAGAAACGTCTGCGCGAAGCGACACCGCTATCCGAATACTTCTTCGGCGAACTCTCTCATGACGTGGACGTGAGCAAGCTCGACGGACGCGCACGCCTGGCCGAACGCGCCCGTCCGCTGATCGCACGCCTACCGGACGGTGCATTCCGCGACCTGATGGCGCAAGAGCTGGAAAAACGCACCGGCGCACGCGCGGTATTGGAAGCTGAACCTGCTGCACGACAAGCTGTGCAGCGTCCAGGTGCTGTGCAACGCTCGCTGGTGCGCAGCGCCATCGCGCTGCTGCTGGCACAACCTGGCATGGCTGATGAAGTGGAACAGCCCTACGGCTTTCTGCGCCTGGATAAACCGGGTGTGGACCTGCTGGCCGCGTTGATCGACACCGCACGCGCAAGGCCCGGCATCAACGCCGCCATGCTGGTGGAACATTTTACTGGGCGTCCCGAATACGCCTCGCTGCAAAAGCTGATGGCCACTACCGCTGTCGGCGAACCGGAGACGCAGCGCGTAGAATTCCTGGACGCGCTCGCACGCATGGAAAAGCAGGCTATCGATCAGCGCCGCGATGCGCTGGTCGCCAAAAATCGCGAAGGCACATTGACCAGTGCCGAAAAGGCCGAACTGCGTGAGCTGCTCGCCGCACGCGCACCGAAGCCGACCGCCGCGTCATGACCGGCCTGCCAGCAACAAGGAACGTCGATGGATTTGCTTGAACGCCTGATCACTTTTTTCGCGGAGCACGGTTACGTGGCGGTCTTCATGGCGCTGCTGCTGTGCGGCGCCGGCTTGCCGCTACCGGAAGACATCACCTTGGTGGCCGGCGGCGTGATCGCCGGTCTTGGCTACGTCAACGTGCACATCATGGTCGCCGTCACCATGGTCGGCGTGCTGGCCGGCGATGCGGGCATGTTTCTGCTTGGCCATCACTTCGGCACGCATATCCTGCAATGGAAACCCATCTCGTGGCTGATGCCGCCACGTCGCTACGCGAAAGTGCAGGATCAGTTCACACGCTACGGCAATCGCCTGATGTTCTTCGCACGCTTTCTGCCCGGCATGCGCACGGCGATCTACACCACCGCGGGTGCTACGCATCGCGTGAGTTTCTGGCGGTTTCTGCTGCTCGATGGTACCGCCGCGCTGATCAGCGTGCCGATTTGGGTGTACCTGGGTTACTTCGGTGCAAATCGGCGCGAATGGCTGGGGATGTGGATACAGCGGGGGCAGAACAGTCTGTGGCTGGTCGGCGTTTTGGTGGTGCTGATAGTGCTGGTGCTGTGGTGGCGGCGCCGCAAGCGCCGCTATGCGGAGTAGGTTGGGGTGCAAACCCCAACATTGCCATCTACATGAAGCACGATGTTAGGGTTTGCACCCCCAACCTATGAACGTGCAACTCAAAACTGCTTATGCAAATCCTCGCTCAGCATTTGCATGCTCTGCTGACTCACTTGGATCAAACCGTTCACTGGCGAATCAAGATCCGCAATCAGACTCATCGAGATCGCCACCATCAACACTGGAATAAAGGTGGCCATGGCTGCGCGATGACGCTGGCCATAGCCGACGACCAGTGACGTCAGAATGGCCAGCACCGCCATCAGCGCCCAGATATCGAGCGGTATGCGATTGCGTTGCGCCGCCACGCGCTTGGCGTCGAGATCGATCACATCATTCAACGCTGCAATGTAGAGGCCCGTGATGGGTGTAGGCGTTTGTTGTGCAACGGTTGCCGCCTGACCCCACAGTTCATCCTGGATTTGCCTGGTCCGCTTTACCGCGGGATCGTGTTCGTCGACATGGGATCCCGTGCCGAAAATCGCCAGGCGTGCATCGACATATTCGCGCCATAGCTGAGGTGCCGCGCTACGCACCGGTTCGGCCTGCATGCCAACGCGCAGATAGGCGGTGCCGATGGCGTTCGCCTCGTCGATCACCAGTTGCTTGCGTTCGTCGAAACGACTGAGCCCCATGCTCATGGCGAAACCGATCAGCAGGCTCAGCAAGACGGCAATCTGGTTGCGGGTCTGGTGGACCTCCCTTTCCCAGTCCTTGTCCTCAGGATGCTTGGCGAATGCGCGCAAGCGATAGCCAAGTTCGTGCGCCAGCAACAGCACGACGGTAGCGACGACAAACAGTTCGATCGGGTGATCCAGCAGATACAGCATCGTGCTTCTCCTGCGGATGTGTTGACCGGGAAGCTGCGTGTAACCGTAGGTTGGGGTGAGCGTATGCGAACCCCAACACCGCAATCAACATGAACATGGCCATGTTGGGATTCGCATACGCTCACCCCAACCTGTGACTACGGGGCCACGGCCACGTCGTGCCGATTCCACCAGCCTCCGCCCAACGCCTGGAACAGTGCCACCGTATCCGCATAGCGTGCCGCACGCGCCTGGATCAGGTTGAGCTGCGCCTGCCGATACGTCACCTGCGCATTGAGCAACGCCACCATGCTGATGTCACCCGCCGCATATTGCTTCTGGGCGATGTCAAAGCTGCGTGCAGCCGCCCGTTCGGCACGCGCGGACGCGGCCATGGCGTCCGCATCAGACTGCAAGGCATGCAAAGTATCGGCGACGTTTTGCAATGCAGATAGCACCGTGCTGCGATACTGCTCCGCTGCTTGCTTATAAGCGGCTTCCGCGGCGCGCTGCTTATGCCTCAACGTACCGCCATCAAACAGCGGTGCGGTCACCGCGGCCCCGATGTTCCAAAAGCCGGTGCCCGAACCGAACAGCGTATGCATCTGATCAGTGGCGCTGCCCCAGTTGGCGGTGACGTTGATGTTCGGCAAACGGGCTGCAAACGCTACGCCGATCTGCGCGCACGCGGCATGCAATTGCGCATCGGCCATGCGCACATCCGGACGCTGCTCGACCAGTCGCGCGGGCAAGGTCAGCGGCAAATCTTGCGGCAGTTGCAGGCTGTCCAGCGTGAAATGGGCGGCGACATCCTGGTCGGGTGTACGGCCGGTCAGTACCGCCAGCACGTCCCGCTGCTGTGCCAGTTGCTTACGCAAGGGTGGCAGGCCGGCACGTGTTTGCTCCAGCGTGGCCTCCTGCGCGGCGACGTCATTGTCTGAAGCATCACCGATGTCCAGCTGCTTTTTGCTGGTTTCGAGGATCCTGGATTGGCTGTCGATCATGTCTTGCGTGGCGTCGATCTGCGCGCGCAGCGCAGCCTCCTGCACCGCCGCGTTGACCAGGTTGGATGTCAGCGTGAGATACGTCGCCTCCAACTGAAAGCGCTGCGCATCCGCCTGCGCCACCAGCGATTCCACCTGCCGACGGTTGGCTCCCCACAAGTCCGGCACGTAGGAGATGCTGAGCTGTGCCGTGGTGAGGTTATAGAGCGTGCTGTTGGAAGTGAGCGCACTGGAAAGCACCTGCCCGGTTTTCTGCCGGGTGGGATCGATGCCGGCACTCACTTGCGGGAAGTATTGGCCGCGTTGCGCGCGCACGTCTTCCATCGCCTGACGCAATGCCTCTTGTGTGGCCGCGACATCGGGATTGTGCTTGAGCGCATCATCGATCAGGCCATTCAACGGCTGGGACTGAAACAGCGTCCACCATTGGCCGGGGATATCCATGTCCGTTTTGAAGTGCTGTGCCTTCCCGTCCGCACCTGGTGCGGAGGCGGTCGCCGAGGGCGTGCCCTCTTCCATATAGCCCTGTGCAGCAGGCGGTGCGGGCCGATGGTAATTCGGTCCGACCGCGCAGGCGCCGAGAGCCAGGCTCGCGCCAGCCACGAGCACGGGACGACGCCATTTGAAAAGACGATGCTTGGCCATGATCAGATCTCCACCTCGCCTGGCGCATGTCCCCAGCGTTGCTTGATGAAGTTCTCCATCCCGTAATACAGGCTGGGCAGGATGAATAGCGTCAATAGCGTAGCGATTGGCAAACCACCCACCACCACCGTCGCCAGGCCGCGCTGCACATCAGTGCCGATGCCGGTGGCAAGCGCTGCCGGCAACATGCCGATGCTAGCTACCGTCGCCGTCATCAACACGGGACGGAAGCGCTCGGTGGCGCCGACCAGCACGGCCTCGAATAGCGACAAGCCCTCATGTCGCACTCGATTGATGTTGGACACCATGATGATGCCGTTCTGCACCGCGACGCCGAACAACGCAATGAAGCCGACAGCCGTGGCAATGTTGAGCGTCTCGCCGCGGAAGTGCAGCGCGATCAGGCCACCCACGGTGGCCAGCGGCACCACGCCGAGCACCAGCACGGCCTGGTGGAACTTGCCAAATTCGGCAAACAACAACACCGCCATGATGGCCATCACCAGGCCCATCACCACGATCAGTCGCGCCTGCGCACGCTGTTCGTTCTGGAAATTGCCAGCCCATTCGAGACTATATTGGGACGGGTCGAAATGCACTTTGTCGGCGATCTGCTTCTGCGAATCGGCCAGGTATTCCGACAATGCACGATCACGATTGTCGATGCGGATGGTGAGCTCGCGCTCGCCGTTTTCGTGCGAGATGGTGCTTTCCCCTGTTGCAAGCTGGATATGCGCCACTTGCTTCAACGGCACTTGTGCGCCGGTGGCCGAGGTGAGTGGCAATTCACCCACTGCTTCGAGATTGTTGGCGACATCGTTGGAGACGCGCGCCGTGACGTTATAGACGCGATCGCCCACATACACCTGCGTGATCGGTGAACCACCGATGGCGGTCTGAATCAGATTGGTGATATCGCCGACGTTGATACCGTAGCGCGCGGCCGCATCCCGATCGGCGGTGATCGTCAGCTGCGGAATCGGCGGCTCCTGGAAAATCGATGCGTCGGCAGTACCGCGCACGCCCTTCAACACGCCGACGATTTCGTTGCCGATACGGCGAAGCTCATGGAAATCGTCGCCATAGATGCGCAATACCAGCGGACTATGTGCGCCGCCGATCATATCGTTCTCGCCATCCACGATCGGCTGGCTGATGCCCACGCTGATGCCCGGCATCTGGTCCATGCGCGCCCTGAATTTACGCAGGAATTCAGCCTTGGTCTCACCGTGCCAGGTGCTGTAGGGGGTAAGGCCCACGGCAGCCTCGACGTGTGACGGCGTCCATGGATCGGAACCGGTATCGTTGCGGCCAAGCTGTGTCACCACATAAGACACCTCGGGAAATTCGCGCACAACCTTGCGCAGTTGCGCCGTCATTTGGCTGGCCTTGTCCAGCGACAAGCCGGTAGGCATCTGCACCTGCAGCCACAGCGATCCTTCATCGAGGTCCGGCAGGAACTCGCGGCCGATGGTTGCGCCCAATATCAACACGCCGACGAATGCCACGATGGCAACGCCATAAGCCACCGGCAGGTTGTGCAGCAATCGGCCCAAGGTATGCGTAAAGCCTTCCTGCAGGCGCTTGAGCGGTTTGTTTTCAAATATCTTGCGCGGCTTGCGCAGGGCAAGGAACGCCAGCGCCGGCGTCAATGTAACCGTGCACAGCAGTGCCGCCAGCAGTGCGTAGCTGACGGTAAAGGCCATCGGCCGGAACAGCTTGCCTTCCGCATGCTCGAACGCAAATAACGGGAAATACGCGGTGATGATGATCAACGTCGCAAAGAAGATGGAGCGCCCGACATGACCCGTCACCAGCATCACATCGTCTTCGACCAGCACTTCCGTCGGCTTCATCTCACGCTGACGCAGGATCGCCTCGGTGACCACGATCGCACCATCCACGATCACGCCGAAGTCGATCGCGCCGAGCGAAAACAGATTCGCCGACATGTGCGTGAACTGCATCAGGATGAACACCGTCACCAACGACATGGGAATAGCCACTGCCGCCACCAGCGCGGAACGCGGGCTGCCCAGAAACAGGATCAGCACGATGCACACCAGGCCGATGCCTTCCATCACGGTGTGGAAGACTTTTTCCTTGGTGGCATTCACCAAGTAGTCGCGATCGATGTACGGCACGATCTTTACGTCTTGCGTCGCGAGCTGCTTGTTCAACGCCGCCACCTTGGCGTGAACGCCGTCGAGCACGCGCGAGGGATTCTCGTACTTGAGCAGATCGACGATGCCTTCGATGGTGTCGGGATTGCTGTCCTTGCCGAGAATGCCTTCGCGCACCTGATGGCCATAGCGCAGCTTGCCGAGCTCGCGCACCAGCACGGGTACACCATTGTTCTGCGTGACGACGATGTCGCCCAGATCATTCAGCGAATGCACCATGCCGACGCCACGCACGATGTACGACTGCTCGCCACGCGTGATGCGCCCACCGCCAGCGTTGGAGGTGTTGGCGGAAATCGCCGCCGTCACCTGGTTCACGCTTACGCCGTAGTGCAGCAGTTGCGTGGGATCCAGCTCAAGTTGGAATTCCTTGGTGAAACCGCCGAAGTTGTCGACGTTGATGACGCCTGGTACCTGCTGCAAGGCCGGGATCACAATCCAGCGCTGGATCTCCGACAGCTCCATCAGGTTCTTCGACTTCGATTCCAGCGTGTAGCGATAGATTTCGCCGGCCGGTCCACTGACCGGGTCCAGCCCCGGCGAAACGCCCGCAGGCAGTGTGACCTGACTAAGGCGCTCCTGGACGCGCTGACGCACCCAGTAGTCATCGGAGCCATCCTTGAACACCATGGTGATCAGCGACAGGCCGAACGTGCTGCTCGAACGCATCATCACCAAGTTCTGCGTGGTGGCCAGTTCACGTTCCAGCGGAATGGTAATCTGCTGCTCGATTTCCTCTGCCGCAAGGCCCGGTACCTGCGTGGTGACCTGCGTGGTGACATCACTCAGTTCCGGATACGCCTCGATCGACAGCCGAGTCCACGAGTAGTAACCGAAACAAATGACGAGAAACGTCACCACGATGAACAGTTTTCGTTTCTCGAAACAGAAGCGGAAGAGCTGATTAATCATTGAGCAGCACTCCGCCACGGACGATCACGCGATCGCCCGACTTCAAGCCCTTAAGCACGCGCGTATCACCGGATTCGTCGTAGCTAAGGTCCACGGTGCGGCGCTCGAACGCCCATGGCGATACTTCAACAAACACGCTGATGTTGTCGTTGTTCATCAACAGGGCGGACTCGGGTACGAACACCTGCACCGGTTGCGGTACGTCAATGTTGACGTTGGCGTACATGTTGGGCTTGAGCTTGTCGCCTACATTGGCAAACACGGCACGCACCAGGTCGCGGCGCGTATCCGCCTGCAGTACCGGACTCACGAAAGCGACCGTGCCATGGAACGCCTGGCCCGGATACGCTGACAGCGCTGCATCCACCTTGTCGCCTTTGGCAACCAGCCCCACATCGCTTTCCGGCACGTTGGCAGTGATCCACACCGAATCAAGATTCGAGATGGTCAGCATCGCCGCGGTGGCATCGTTGACGTATGTACCAGGCGACACCGTCAGCGCGGTGACGTAACCGCTGGTCGGCGCCACGACCTGCATCAATCGTTGAGCTGCGGCATCCTGCGTGCCACCCACGGCGGTGAGGCGGGTCTGCGCGCGCTTGAATTCGGCCAGTGCCTGGTTGTAGCCGCTCTGCGCCGATTCCAGATCTTTGGTGGCATTGCCGCCGGCCGCTTTTACAACGCGTGCGCGATCGAGCGTTTTCTTCGCAAGATCCAGCGCATCCCGCGCCTTTGCAACATCGGCATCGGCTTGTGCGAAATCGCCGGAGTCAATGACGGCCAGCAGCTGGCCTTTATTGACACGGTCACCTAGCCCCACCTTCAACTCCATCACCTTGCCGGTGAGTGGCGGCAATACGTTGGCCGTGTGCGTCGGGTCGGCTTCTACGTTGCCTGGAAACGTCATCGCGTGTGGCGCCTGGCGTGATTCCACCGGCTGTACCACGAGCTCTTTGCGCAGCGGGGAGCCATCCGGCACCTTGATCAGGCCGTTCTCGACGGTGAAGGCCGGCGGCTGGTCAGCCTCTTGATGGGAGCCGTGCGAGCAGGCTGCCAGGGTCAGAGCGAGAGTGATGGCGACCGACAGTCGGCGTCCATGTGTTTTCAGCAGGTGAAGCATCGTTTTGTTCCCCATCGATTCGGCGCCATGGCGCTTACTGCAGCCACAAGGCCACAGCCGTGTTGCAAAACGGTGAAGGGGACAAGGCAAAGCCTTGCGTGCCCCGGACCGCGGTTTGGCCGTCCAAGACCACCGCCTCCGGGTCACGCGGGGCGGCAGTCAGCTAAACGGACTAATAGTCGGAGGTTCGGCTTGCGTATGACTGTCCAAGTTCAGGCTTTTCCTTCTGCAACGGCGTGATGGTGTCCATTGGGCTGCACCAGCCGGCCCTGTAGCAGGCCGGCGCGTTCCAATGGCAGGTAGGCAATGGCCGCCAGATGCGAATGAATACGGCGCAAATCGCGCAGGATGCGGAGGTACACGTCGCCACCGCCACCGTCTCGCTGCTGACGCAGCTCGCGGATGTGTCGGTCGGAGGCGTCGTTTTCCAGGCGCCACAGCAATTCCTTGCGCTCCATCAATTGCTGGGCGGCGCGCAGATCCCCGCGCATGAACACCGCAAGGCCCAGGCGCAGGCTTTCCATGATCTGCGCGTGCATGGCGGCAAGATCCTGGATGTCGTCGGCCGAGAAATCCTGGCCGCTTTGGGCTTTCTTGGCGGCGAATTCCACCAGGTTGTTGGCGGTGATATCGCCGATGTGCTCGATGTTGATGACGAACGCGTGGATTTCCTGGCTGCGCTCGCCGTCTTCTTCGTTCAACGCTTCGCCGCCGAGGTCGGCCAAGTACTGTCGGATGGCGACACCGAGGCGGTCCAGATAGGGGTCCTTCTTGCTGATGGCGGCGGCACGCACGCTGTCGTCCTTGCCGAAGATCTCGACCAGGCCCTTCAACATGTCTTCGACCATGTCGGCCATGCGCATGGATTCACGCTGTGCGTTCACCAGCGCTACACCGGCGCTTTCCAGCGCGGCCTCTTCCAGATACAGCGGCATGCCCGGATCGGCCGGCTGTGGCGGCTCAGGCAGCAACCGTACCAGCCATTGCGCGAGCTTGTTCACCGGCAGCAGGAAAATCAGCGCCAAAGCAAGATTGAAGGCGGTGTGAAAATTCACGGCGACACGCGCAGGCGCATCGCCCAGCGTCGACAGCCAGTGCGCCATCGGGTGCAGCAGCGGCAGGCAGATAACGCAGCCAAATGCTCGCACCAGCAGGTTACCCAGCGGCAACCGGCGCGCGACCGGCGTATGTGCTTCAAGCAAGGCCGGCAAGGTGCTGCCGAGATTGGCGCCGAGCACCAGCGCCATCGCACCCGTCGCATCGACCACTCCGCCGGTGGCAAGCGACACGATCAGCAGCACCACGGCCACACTGGAATGGCACATCCAGGTCAGCAGAGCAGCGACCAGTACAGCGATAACTGGCTCGTCTGCGAGTGCCTGCATGCCCGCCTTGAGCAACTGCGCGTTTTCCATCGGCGCCATGGTCAGTACGAGCAGATGCAGGGACAACAGCATCAGGCCCAGGCCGATACCGACACGGCCGATGTTTTCATAGCGCACATCATCCGTGCGTCGGTGCAAGGCGGTACCGAACAAAATCAAAATCGGTGCGATCAGCGCGATATTGAACGACATCACCTGCACGATCAGCGTAGTGCCGACGTTGGCGCCGAGCATCACCGCGAGACCCGGGGCGAGCCCAAGCATGCCGCTGGCAGCAAACGAGGTAGCCATCATGCCGGTAGCAGTACTGCTCTGCAGCAGCGCAGTGATGCAGATGCCGAACGCAAAAGCGCTCGGCCGGGTGCCGAGAAAACGGCCTAGCGAACGGCGCAGCATGCTGCCGTAACCGCGCAGTACGCCGCTGGTGACCATGTGCGTACCCCACAAGAGCAGGGCGACATAGCCGGCGATGTCGAAGAGTGCGAAGGTGCCTTTCATGGCCGGCCTCCCAAAAATTTCAACGTTGGTAGGTGCGAACGTAGGTTGGGTTAGCGCAGCGTAACCCAACGTATTCGCGCGATATCGTTGGGTTACGCTGCGCTAACCCAACCTACGGAAAAATAAACCGCGGTGGTATTACAACCATCCCCGGTAACGGCGCATATAAAGCACCTTCACCGCCTGCGTCAGCGCACAGTAAGCCACCACGGTGGCCGCCAGCCAGCCGAAATACGCATCGGGCAAATGCACCATGCCGATCTTCGTGCCGATCCCAGTGAACGGGATGACCATGCCGATCACGATGATCGCCGTCGTGAGGCCCAATACCGGCGCCGCGGCCACGCTCTGCAGGAACGGAATCCGGCGCGTGCGGATCATATGCACCACCAGCGTCTGCGTGAGCAGGCTCTCGATAAACCAGCCCGACTGGAACAGTGATTGATGCTCCCCGGCGTTGGCACCGAATACAAACCACAACAGCAGAAACGTCGTGATATCGAAGATCGAGCTGGTCGGGCCGATCCACACCATGAAGCGGCCAATGTCGCTGGCATCCCATTTGCGCGGCTTACGCAGATATTCCTCATCCATGCGGTCGAACGGAATCGACAACTGAGAAATGTCATACAGCAGATTCAGCACCAGCACCTGCAACGGCAGCATTGGCAGGAACGGCAGGAAGAAACTCGCCACCACCATGCTGAGTACGTTGCCGAAGTTGGAGCTGGCAGTCATCTTGATGTACTTGATGATATTGCCGAAGGTAATGCGGCCTTCCACCACCCCCTCCTCCAGCACCATCAAGTTCTTTTCCAACAGGATGATGTCGGCCGATTCCTTGGCGATATCGGTGGCGGTATCCACCGAGATGCCGACGTCCGCTTCGCGCAAGGCGGGGGCATCGTTGATGCCATCGCCGAGGAAGCCCACCGTGTGACCCTGGCGCTGCAGCGATTTCACCACGCGCGCCTTCTGCAGCGGCGACATCTTGGCGAACACGGTAGTGCGCTTCACCAAGTCATCGAGCGCGGCATCATCCAACGGTTCGATGTCACGGCCTTGCGCGGAGTTCTCCACGTTCAGGCCAACCTCGCGGCAGATCTTGCGCGTCACCGCTTCGTTGTCGCCGGTGATCACCTTCACTTCCACGCCGTGATGGTGAAGCGCCGCAATGGCGGTAGCTGCCGTGTCCTTCGGCGGATCGAGGAAGGCGAGGCAACCGACCGCGGTCAGCTCGGTTTCGTCGGCCACGCCATAGGCGCGATTGCTCGGCGGCTGTTGCTTGATCGCCACCACCAGCACGCGCAGACCATCCTCGTTGAGGCGGCGCGTCATCGCCTTGATTTCGCGGCGGCGCTCTTCCGTCATCGGTACGATCTCGTCACCGCGCCGCTCGGTGGAGGAAATGGCCAGCATCTCTTCCACCGCGCCCTTGCACACCAGCAGGTTGTGGCCGTCGCCATTGGCGAGCACCACCGACATGCGGCGACGTTGGAAGTCGAACGGGATTTCGTCTACTACACGGTAACGCGACACGATCGGTTCCAGATCGCGATGCGCCAGCACGGCCTTGTCCATCAGGTTCTTCAAACCGGTCTGGAAGTGGCTGTTGAGATAACCGTATTCCAGGGCGTCATCCGAATCTTCGCCATCCAGGTCGAGGTGGCGTTCCAGCACGATCTTGTCGAGCGTCAGCGTGCCGGTCTTGTCCGTGCACAACACGTCCATCGCGCCGAAGTTCTGGATCGCATTCAAACGCTTCACCACCACCTTGCGCTTGGACATCGCCATGGCGCCCTTGGCGAGGTTGGCCGTGACAATCAACGGCAGCATCTCTGGCGTGAGGCCCACGGCTACCGACAGCGCGAACATCAGCGCCTCGAGAAAACCGTGCTTGTACCACTGGATGCCCAGCACCACCGGCACCATCACCAGCATGAAGCGGATCAGCAGCCAGCTCACGCTCTTTACGCCGCGATCGAAGCTGGTCTGCACTCGCTCGCCGACAATGGTGCTGGCCAACGACCCCAAGTAGGTACGCGAACCCGTCGCTACCGCCACCGCAGTGGCCGAACCGCTCACCACGTTGGTGCCCATGTAGCAAACGGTAGGCAGGTCCAGCGGATTACCTTTCTGCGCGCCGTGCTCGCCGGCTTCCACCACGTGTGCCTGCGCTGGGCCGGCCTTTTCCACCGGCAGGGATTCACCGGTGAGGATCGCCTGGCTGATGAACAAGTCCTTGGCGGTAAGCAAGCGCAGATCCGCAGGCACCATGTCGCCCGCCGCCAGATGCACGAGGTCGCCGACCACCAGCTCGTTCACCGGTACTTCGATGCGCTCGCTGTGGCCATCCGAGGCACGTCGCGTCACCGTGGCGGTATTGCGCACCATCGCCTTGAGCTTTTCCGCCGCCTGCGAGGAGCGGTATTCCTGGCTGAAGCTCAGCAGCACGCTGATGCCCACCATCACCGCGATGATGACCGGGCCTGACAGGTCATCCGGCGTTACGAACACCTGCACCACCGCCAGGATCACCAGCACGATGATGAAAGGGTTGTTGAAGGCGCGCAGCAGCTGCACCGACCAGTGCGGCGGCTTCTCGTGCGATACCTCGTTGATGCCGTCGCGTTCGAGGCGTTCGGTGATCTGTTCTTCGTCGAGACCAGCCAGGCTGGTGTCCAGGCCGCTCAGCAAGGCTTCGTTTTCGCGGAATGCATCCTGCGCGGCTGCCACATGCTGGGGTGCTGCCGCAGTCTTGGCTTTGGCCGCCTGGGTGACTCGGTTCATCATCGCTCGCTTCCGTGGGATCAAGTTGTTGCGACGGAGGCAAGCTTTAAGGAAAGGCCCGCCCCCTCAGGGCAATCCGCGGCCAGGACGACGCCCCGCGGACCGGCGTTGCGGTCCTGGCGGAGGCCACCCTTTATGAAGCCGCGGATGACGCATTAGTGACTTGATACCAAATGAAGATGACGGGACGTGCGTGCCACATCGGCCTGGGCACGCTCGACCGCCTGCCGCGGGGTCAGTGGCTGGGGAACGGTGACGGTGATAACGGGACGCACGGCTTGACGGCGGCCAGCCAGGGAAAACCGGCCCGCGGTGCGGAAACGAAAGAAATCGCGAAGGAGCTTCATTGGCCCATCTCCTCATTCGGTGCCCGCGGCACCGTGAGGGTTAGGCCGGACTTCCCTAGTCGAGGAAAGCGCCGGCCAACCGCTGGCGGTTGCCGCGAACGATCAGCTTGTTATGCAATGCCGGCACCCGATGCTCGCGGATGTCGACGTTGCGACTAGGGTAAACGTCCATATGCCTTGGTTAGTTCGGACAGAGGCCCGGCCGGTCGTACTGCGCCGGTGGGCGCGGGAATTGTCTTGCTGCGGTGCGAAACTGTCAAGCCTTGGTCATAAACTTTTTCGCGATTCACTAAATCTGTCATCAAGCAAACGGCCAATGAGGATGATGAAAGGTCACTGCTGCCAGACCACGTCGCCATCCACCGCATATAAACGGCAGTCCCGATGCTTCGCGTTGCATTTCGCGAGGGCGTAGGCCACCGGATCGGCGCCTAATGCCGCAGCATCCCAGCCGCCATCGGCAGCGATGACAAAAGCACGTGGCCGGGGCATGGCGAGGAATTTCTCATAGGCTGCACGCCCTTTCGCATCGAGATACGGTACGGCCTGCTCATTGGCAAGCGGGGCGAAATGCGTAGGTGGGGGAACGGGAGTCGGGCGCGTCCACACGACGTCATTGTCGACTGCATAAAGCCTGCAATCGGGGCTCCTCTGACTACACAGTTGCAACGCTCGTGCGATGGGATCAAAGCCTTCCGAAGCCTCACTCGCACCGTGCATGCCGATGGCCAGCGCCCTGGGTAACGGTTTAGCGAGAAATTTTTGGTAATACGCCGCGGCCTGGTCCGGATGAACACTCAGGTACGGCAGCGCCTGCACATCATCCAGCGCCGCATAGTGGCTCGGTGGCGGAGCCGGCGTGGGCAGGTATGCGGGATAAACGAGTGTGCTCGGCAAACCAACGCGCGCAAGAAACGCATCCAGCTTCGGCATCCACAGATTCAGGCCCGCACCCGAGCCGAGCAGATTGTGCGAGTTGTTTTCGAACTTGCCATAGGCAACCAGTTCCGCCGGCGCTCCTTCGGCCGTGTAGCGCTCGAACATCGCATGCCAGACCGGTGTCGCAAACAATGCGTCGTTGTCACCGAAGAACCAGATCGAAGGCGTGGATGCTCGCGTACCAAGCGCACCTGCCGCCGCAATCAGCGCCTTGTCAGGATTACGACAATCCGATGCCTTCATGCCACCTGCAAAACTCACCAGGCCTTTAACACCAGGCTCGTTGAGCGTGCCGAAAGCCAAGGTGTTCCATCCACCAAAACTCTGTCCCGCCACCACGATCCGTGAACCATCGATATAAGGCTGCTGCTTCAAATACCCGATTACCGCGCGTATATCCTTCGCGGCTTCAAGGCCAGTCTCAACAAAGTCACAACCATGCGCATGAATATGCCCGCCCGATCCGGCATAGCCACGCATCATCGGCAACGCCACTGCATAGCCACGCGAGAGGAAGTAATAAGCCGAGAAGGTCAGGTGATATCGAGGCTGCTCCGCGGGCGGCAGATCCGACGTGGAGCCGTGGTTCATGACCGCCAGAGGAAATGGCCCTGGACCGTCCGGAGTGTAAACCGTCATGACCAAGGTAACGAGATCGCCTGGGTCACTCGCCACATGAAGTATGCGCTCGTGCTGCAGCATCGCTGCGGGAGCTTTGTTGGCGTCGGAGATGTCCTCTGCGCTGACCAAAGAGGCCGCCAAGAACAACGCGATCAACGCCAATAGCAACTGCTTGTTACCGACAATCTTCATAGAGCTCTGGTCCTGAGCAGATTTTTACACCGCTACTTTCACTGCATATTTTTCAAGCAACCAGCCATCAAAGCACTGCAACCTTCTTCGTATTCAACTTTTCGCTCTCCCAGAAATTCATGTCCGCATATTTCATGAAAATATCGGGTGGAAGAAGCGTAGGGCGATTTCGCTCCTCAACCTTTCGCTTTACGGTATGAAGACCAGGCATTCCCAATCTTCGGTCGAACTCGTCTTCGGCGTATTCGACATTCTCAAAATCATGCTTAAACGAGGGCTCGCCGAGGAAATCGTAAAGGCGACCGATAACACTTGAAGGGTTTCTAACCAGAGACTCGTACCTCATGACAATGAGTTTATCGGCGTACGCACCAAACCATGCTTCGCGCAACGAGCCCCAGGGAAGCCCGACAAGCCCTCGCTCCGAATCCATCAGGTCTTTTACTCGCCCATAAACGTTGCGCGCACTTTTGCTCTGAAACATTCCCGAGACATGGGTTGGGTTGCGCCGAACGAGCTGCTCGACACTATCGATCACCCATGGTACTTCTCGCACGCAACAGATCACCTTGGCTTGAGGAAACAGAGCGTTCAGCAGCGAGAGCTTCGCCGTCCATGTGCGATTCGTATCGAAGATCAGCTTATCTTGCTCGATATCATCGTGGTGATATGCGCCGAACAAGCTATGCAATACACGATGCCGACGTTCGTCCCCAAAGAACGACGCATATTCGCTTGCCCCGCTCATCTTGGGAAGCACTGCATTGAAGAACGACGCCACCGGACTACTCATGCCGGCGGAGAACCGTTGATTTTGCCGAAGAATAGCGGATAACAGCGTTGAGCCAGATCTCGGCAACCCTGATATGAAATGTACGGAATGGTTACAGGACTGCATTTTTCTTTCTCTTGGAATCGATAAGCATGGGCGTTAATCACGCCTTAACACGCGCAGGCACTACTTGCGTGCACTGGGGATCCCTGCATGGCGTATCGCCATGCAGGGCCTTTCTGCATTTCACTTATACCGCTCTAGCATGGCTCAAGCTGCCTACCAGCAAATGCTCCTTCTGCAGATACAGCTCCGCCATCGGATTGAGATCGATCCCCTGCTCACCTGCATCGAACGTGCTCATCGCCTGCACCAGCTGATGCACCTGAGATAGCTCAGCGTTGCTGCTGGATGTGTTGGCGTAGAGCTTCTGCACATTGGTCGCGTCGGTGGCACTGATGGCTTGGTTATCCGTACCCAGCATCGCATTCATGATCGACCCAGCCACATCGGTGTCCGTCAATCCCAATGCATGCCCGATCTCATGCAAGACCACCTGCTCGAACGTGGCATCCGTATTGGCATACGTCAGCTGACCACTGGCGTTGCTCGTGAGTGCCGCCTGGTTCGGATCTTCCAACGCCACGTTGGCGCCGGTGAGCACGCCGGCCTCGCTGCTGTACTTGGTCAGGCCGATCTGGTTCGTGCTGGCCGGATTCAAATCGCTGAAGCCCACTTCGATATCGGCTTTGCTGCCGGCCGCCACTTCATCGAAGTTGAGGCCCGACGCCTTCGCCCAGGCCTGGAACGCTTGCGCTACCGAGGCTTGTTCGGCGCTATTCGCGATGGCATCGCTATAGCCATTTCCAGCGCTGGCAAAGCTCCAGGTGATGGTCTTGTCCACCCACTTGGCACCTTCGTATACGCTGTCCGAATGCTCGGCCTTGGCAATTTGCGCGGCACTGGGATTCTTGTTCTTCCATTTCGTCATGCCATAGCCGTAATAACCCGTTCCTGGATCCGAATAACCACCGCTGCCGGTCGGATCATCCCAATTGGAACCGGTATCGCTCGAGCCGCTGACGTAATCGCCGGTGTTCGTTCCATCGAAAGTAATCGACGCATCCGACGCATCCACGGTGTCGTCGGTGCCGGTGATGGTGAAATCGTCACCTGAATTACCCACGATCTTGTCGTCCGACCCGTCGATGGTGACGCCATCGTCACCGGACACGTCAACCGTGGCGTGGCTGATATCGATCAGGTCACCTTGACCGCTTAGCGAGACCTGATCATCCGAGCCGGTGACCGTGTCATCACTGCCATCGATAGTGAAGTCATCCTGGCTGTCGGCATGCAGCGTGTCATCGGAACCACTGAAAAAGTCATTCTTGTCGCTGCCGTTCAACGACAACACGTCGCCCGACCCCATGCCGATAGCGTTGCCGCTGCCATCGATATCCACCTGGGCGTTGTCGGTGACCCAGATGCCACTATCCTGGCCATTGGCCATCGCATCGCCGTTGGCGATATTGCTGCCGATCACCGTGTCGGCGTTGCCACCCGTTCCATTGACCCAAACCAGTTCGTCCGAGCCGGCATCGATGGTATTGCCGCCGCCGGTAACGCCAATGCTGTCACCTGTCGTACCGGCGACCGTGTCGCCGCTACCCGTAACATTTACCTGCGTATTGTTGGCCACCCAGATGCCGCTGTCCTGGCCATTGGCCAACGTGTCGCCCGTCGCGATATCGCTGCCAATGACCGTATCGGCCGTACCGTTCGTCGCGTTGAGCCAGACCAATTCGTCAGCGCCGGCGTCAACCGTATTGCCGCCGCCATTGATGCCGATGCTGTCACCACTCGTACCCGCGATGGTGTCGCTGCTACCCGTGACATTTACCTGCGTATTGTTGGCCACCCAAATACCGCTGTCCTGGCCGTTGGCCAACGTGTCGCCCGTCGCGATATCGCTACCGACGACCGTATCGGCCGTACCGTTCGTCGCGTTGAGCCAGACCAATTCGTCAGCGCCGGCGTCAACCGTATTGCCACCGCCATTGACACCGATGCTGTCACCACTCGTGCCCGCGATGGTATTGCTGCTACCCGTAACATTTACCTGAGTATTGTTGGCCACCCAGATGCCGCTGTCCTGGCCGTTGGCCATCGTATCGCCCGTAGCGATATCACTGCCGATGACTGTATCAGCCGTACCGTTCGTCGCATTGAGCCAGACCAATTCGTCCGAACCGGCGTCAACCGTATTGCCGCCGCCATTGACACCGATACTGTCACCACTCGCGCCTCCGATGCTGTTGTCACTGCCTTCGACATTCACCTGGGCGTTGTTTGCCACCCAGATGCCGCTGCCCTGGCCATTGGCCATGGTGTCGCCTGTGGCGATTGCGCTGCCAACGACTGTGTCGGCTGTGCCGTTCGTTCCGTTGATCCAGACCAACTCGTCGGAGCCGGCGTCGATCGTATTCCCGCTACCAGTGACGCCCATTCCATCACCGGTCGTTCCCTTCACAGTATTGTCACTGCCGAACGCGTTGACGAACGCATCCGTGCCAGCACTGATGTTTGCACCCGAACCATTGATCGTATCGGTGTCGTCTGCAGCGACAGCAATCGTATCGCCGCTGCTAGAAAGCGTCAGCGATTGATTCGTACCGTTCATATCAACGGTATTGGCACCAGCAACGGTTCCGCTACTATCCGCGCCATCCAAAGCAATGGTATTGCCGGCCGATGTGACAGTTTCCCCGGTACCCGTGAGCGCAAGCGACGAATTGCTGCTGGCATCCAGGTTGAAGGTATCGTTGGAACCCGACACCGTGCCCATGAACTGGCCTGCACCACCGTTCAACCTGAAGCCGGAACCATTGAGCATCTCGCCGGTGTCACCGGCGCTGGTATTGACCGTGTCGCCGCTGGTATCCAAGGTCAGCGACTGATTTGCACTCTCCAAGCTGATCGTGTTGACGCCGGTCACCGTAGCACCGGCATCCGAGCCCATAAGACTGATTTGGTTACCTGTAGAGAACACGGACTGGCTCGCTCCACCCAACGTCAGGTCGGAGCTTGTATTGGAGACCAGGTAGATGGAATTGCCGATACCATCGACTGTGCCGGAGAAGCTGCCCCCAGCATTAATGATGGTCTGGTCACCATCAAAGGTGTTACCGGAATCACCAGCAGTATCGTTGATCGTCCCACCCATCGCGGTGACGGTATTGCCATTGCCTTGCACATCGGTCGTCGTGCCGCTACCGGAGGTGACATTATTGGCATTGCCGGTGATTGCAACTTGGCTCGCTGGAGCAGCCGATACGGTGGCGTTGCTGATGTCGTCTTGTGCGCCCTGGCCAAACAGATAGGCCGACTGCTGACCGGAAGGCGTGGTCTGGTTAAAAACGCACTTCGTTACCTGCGATGGACTAGAAGATCCGCTCAGGCTGAAAGTTCCGTTCGAAGTCTGGATGCCCTGCGCGCTCAGCGACCAACCGCCATCACCATTGGCATCGGGTGTGACGACAAAATTATTAGGCGTAACACTTGGCCAAGTGATCAGTGAATTATTGAGTCCTGCCGAATTGATGGTGGACGACGATCCGTTGCACAGCTGAACAGCCACACTGTCATCAATATATTGCTTATACGTGAGACTGGTTGCCGACGATGGATTTTGCGTCGACATCCAGTTAGCCGCTGCGGCCACCTGAGCTGCAGCGAGGCTCGGGTAGGATCCAATGGTGACTCCGTTTAGAACGTTTTGAAGACCACTGTTGTCATTGGCCGCCTGCACGTCAAATCCGGCGCCGTATTGGGCGGTGTTCCATTGATTGAATTCATTCGCCACATTGTATGAGGCTACCGAAGCGACCCCTTCCGCATTAAGGTCCGCGCTTTCTCCCTGTGACAGGCTCGTCGGATTTTGTGTGTACTGGCCACCTTGCGACACCGTATGTGCCACTTCGTGACCGATTTCCACTCCGATGGCCTCCGCTTCGTTGACCCCGTCGTTTTGTGCAACGTTGATGGTCGTCGGATCAAAGTTGGCGAAGAAACTCGAAGATATGGTGGCCGTGCTCCCGGATCCGGACGTATTTACCGGATCCTGATTGTTCGTCCCAATGACAAGTTTGTTATTTGCATTGGCGGTAAATGTATTGATCAAGCCAACCAGCGTGGGCGAGTTGTTCAATATCGGAATGAGGTCCATCAATTGCTGGTTGCCGCCCGTTGCCGCCTGAAAAGCGGATACGTTGATTGTAGGGTTTGACACTTTCTTCTCCCAGTTTGCGATCAACAGCCCGAAGTTGCATTTCGGCCCGTCCGTGCCCCTATGTGATGCCGACGGTGCAAGCACACATCGAAGTATTTACTAATAACGAAGCAACTATTTGAGACCAACCACTTTGATTGATTCAACACAAGGCATGGTTATCGCTCCATTGTCGTAGTACACGACGAGCGCGGCAGATCCGTGTCTTTCTACAAACTCCGATCTCGATTTATATGTATTCGACATCGGATAACTAATAGAGCCCTGTAGTACAAAGCCCTTGTCAGTCAATAATTTCTGCGCTTTTTGCAAAGGAACGCAGCCCAAATCACCCCCAGCGATATTGAGCACAGAATACGCTCGCACCGGTTCGCCCTGAGCGCGTTCCCAACCCATCAATTTCCTGTTCGCGGGATAGCCGTCCAGTTGGATGCTTAGAGGCACTACTCTCTGGTTACCCTCGTACTTGACAACCAGATGCCCGTCCGCATCACGGTGCACAGAGGAAAATGAAATTCCTAGTGAACGCTGCACCTGTTGGGGCGTGACATAGCCATGTCCCTCGACCACCATGGCGATCATGTTCTGCCAGAAGGCATCCACATCACGTGGCTCAGGCAACCCCGTGCCCGCACAGGGCAGCGCCGACTTGGGATCATGGTGGCACGAGAACGAAGCTGAGGCTTGATAGGGAGGAGCAGCATCTGTAGCTCGCACGACATCGCTACCGATCTGACCGGCGAAAACCATAAAACAAATTATCAGCACCTTACTCTGTTTCATCGCTCGTCACTCTTGCATCTCGGATCCACCCACCTTCGTTACAGCAAGATGGCATTGGCTGTATTAGTGCGCATGTAGACTTCCTTGGAATGCTGCCATAGCAAACCAAGAGACCTGCGTGCCTAGCTGGCGCACAGATCTCATTACCTTCAACTATGCGGCTCGAACATGACTCAAGCTGCCTACCAGCGGTTGCTCCTTCTGCAGATACAGCTCCGCCATCGGACTGAGATCGATCCCCTGCTCGCCCGCATCGAACGTGCTCATCGCCTGTACCAGCTGATGCACCTGAGATAGCTCAGCGTTGCTGCTGGATGTGTTGGCGTAGAGCTTCTGCACATTGGTCGCGTCGGTGGCACTGATGGCTTGGTTATCCGTACCCAACACCGCATTCATGATCGACCCAGCCACATCGGTATCCGCTAATCCCAATGCATGCCCGATTTCATGCAAGGCCACCTGCTCGAACGTGGCATCTGTATTGGCGTACTCCAGCTGACCGCTAGCGTCGGTCGTGAGTGCCGCCTGGCTCGGGTCTTCCAATGCCACGTTGGCGCCGGTGAGCACGCCGGCCTGGCTGCTGTACTTGGTCAGGCCGATCTGGTTCGTGCTGGCCGGATTCAAATCGCTGAAGCCCACTTCGATATCGGCCTTGCTGCCGGCTGCCACTTCGTCGACGTTGAGACCCGATGCTTTTGCCCACGCCTGGAACGCCTGTGCTACCGCGGTCTGTTCGGCGCTATTCGTGATGGCATCGCTATAGCCATTTCCAGCGCTCGCAAAGCTCCAGGTGATGGTCTGGTCGGCCCACTTGGCTCCTTCGTATACGCTGTCCGAATGCTCGGCCTTGGCAATTTGCGCAGCGCTGGGGCTCTTGTTCTTCCATTTCGTCAGGCCATAGCCGTAATAACCCGTTCCCGGGTCGGAATAGCCGCCACTACCCGTGGGATCATCCCAGTTCGAACCCGAGTCACCCGAACCGCTGACGTAATCGCCCGTGTTCGTTCCATCGAAGGTGATCGACGCATCCGACGCATCCACGGTGTCGTCGGTGCCGGTGATGGTGAAATCGTCACCCGAATTACCCACGATCTTGTCGTCCGACCCGTCGATAGTGACGCCATCGTCGCCGGATACATCAATCGTGGCGTGGCTGATGTCTATGGTGTCGCCCGTGCCATCAAGGGCGAGCGTATCGTCGCTGCCGCTGGCAATATCGTTGTTGCCATTCAGCGTGAGGGTGTCGTGAGCCTGCAGGTTGACGTCATCACCGCTGCCGTTAACGTTGGCATCACTGCCGGCATCGAGAAAGATGCCGGTGCCTTGGCCATTGGACGTTGTGCCGCCATTGGTATCATTGGTGGCATTAATGGTGTCTACATTGCTGTCAGTGTTGCCAACTACCAGAAGCTCATTCGCACCAGCATCAATGGTGTTGCCACCGCCGTAGACACCCAGCACATCGCTGGTGTTTCCGTAGACCATGTTGCCGCTGCCATCCACATTGGCCTGCGCGTTGACATTCAAGCTGATGCCCGTACCAAAGCCATCCGATGACGTACCGCCGCCCGCATCGCCAGTGCTGTTGACGATGTCGAGGTTGTCGTTGGTGTTGCCGATCACCAGATATTCGCCCGCGCCGGCGTCGATGGTGTTGCCACCGCCGTAGACACCCAACACATCGCTGGTGTTTCCGTAGACCATGTTGCCGCTGCCGTCCACATTGGCCTGCGCGTTGACATTCAAGCTGATGCCCGTACCAAAGCCATCCGATGACGTACCGCCGCCCGCATCGCCAGTGCTGTTGACGATGTCGAGGTTGTCGTTGGTGTTGCCGATCACCAGATATTCGCCCGCGCCGGCGTCGATGGTATTGCCGCCACCGTAGACACCTAGCACGTCATTGCTCACCTCATTAATCGTGTTGCTATTGCCATTAACATTGGCTTGAGTACTTCCGGCCAAGGTAACTGCAGCGCTGGCCCCATTCACGATGTCGGAATTATTGCTGGTACCACTCAAGCTCAACGATGACCCGCTATCGGCATCGAGATTGAACGTGTTTCCGCCGCCGGTAATCGTGCCAGTAAACTGGCCGGCACCACCGTTCAACGTGAAGCCGGAACCATTGAGCATCTCGCCGGTGTCACCGGCGCTGGTATCAACAGTGTCACCGTTCGTAGCCAGCGTCAGTGACTGATTGGAGCCATTCACATCAACCGTATTGACGCCCGTTACCGAAGCACTCGTACCAGTCCCCACGAGGCTGATCTGGTTGCCAGTAGAGGAGACGGATTCATTCGTGCCGCTAAGGGTAAGACTGGTGCTGCTATTGGATGCCAGATAAATCGAGTTATCCGTGCCATCGATGGTACCAGCGAAGTCGGCGGCCGCGTTGATCGTCGTCTGATCGCCATCGTAGGTGTTGCCCGTATCACCCGCCGACACATTGATCGCCCCACCGGTAGCGTCTACCGCATTATTATTCCCTTGCACAGTCAGCGCGCCGCCACTTCCCACTGTCACCGTGTTGCCGGAACCGTTCAAGATAAATGTCGAGTTGGCCGATGCCGCCACGATCGCGTTGGTCAAATTGGCGACGTCGCCGGCACCACTGATGTCAGAACTCAGAATGCCGTTTGTCGCAAGCGTATCAACTTCTTGATAGACCTCATCTCCCACCGAATTAAGCCCTGCATCGGTTGTTACTGATGTCACAGATGCGGCAGGTGCAGGGATGGTTTGAGTGTAGGTGCCATCCACCCCAAAACTATTCACCGTTGGTGTATAGGTAACCGTCGAATTATCGTCATTGTCTACCAAGGTGATCGCCTTAGAAGCCTTGGCACTATCCGATGAAAAATAGGAAGACAGGCCTTGATCAATCTGCAGCGACGTGAGCGGGCCACCACCTTGGCCCGATGTCGAATTCAAGCCAGTAATCGTCGCTCCGGTGGTAAGGCCTAGGCCGGAATAGCTCACGGAAGCCTGGTTGTCGTTGTAAGCCGCGATCCATGCAATAGCCTCCTGCCCATAAAATAATGCATACGGATCACCCGTCGTGGAGGTGGCGATGTTCGCCACAACATGCGAGGCAGCGTCAATATTTTCAGGGGTCGCTGTTATGGACCCATCCGTGTTCGGAGTAATCCCCCCATAAGTCGTAATTTGACCACCAGCATTGGTAAACAGTGAATAGGACTGGGGAGTTGCGTTGATCAGATTATTCAATTCTGCCGAGGACAACGCACCGCCATTCTGGGCTTCTGCTTTACTGAGCACCGCATTCCAACCACTGATATTGGCCTGGGCCTCGTCATCCAGGCCGATGCCCTGGTAGCCCGCGGCCCAGGCGGTTTGAGCCGCGGAAGAAAGCCCACCAGCGCCCGCATTCTGTATTTGCTGAGATAAATCCTGTTGAGCTTGCTGCTCGTTGTAGGCGACGGTTCCAACGGCAGGGCTGGCCTGATTGCCAGGCAGCCCCCAGTCCTCAGCATGCTGATCTTCATGCGCAAGCACAAATATGAGGCTGTTTTCGCCAGCACCACTGAAACCTGAAATGTCGTTATTCAGATCTTGTACGTTGATGTTGATGACACCCTTCGTGGTGTCAAAATCAGATCCTGCCGTGCTCTGGAGATTGATTCCCGTCACCATCCCTGATGCGGCATCCGCATTCAACGACGCCAACAACGCTGGCGAGTCGTTGATGGCTTGCAATACTTCTTGGTATTGCGCAGACGTCACACCACTGGAATTTTGAAATGCGGTTAAAACTTTATTTAGCGCAGAACTAATTGAGCTCATATGAACTCCCTTTCGTTTTAGAGGAATGAAGATGGAAAAACATCACGCCGCTACGGAACTCGCACATATCCGTAAAGGATCAATGAGCTCACGCAGATATTTTTCCAATCCACCAGCGACTGAGTTCGTGCGTACAATGACTTGCTTTGTGGATAAACCATACGATAAAGAAGTGTGACCTCTCCATTGTTGTCTGGATACAGATAGCTCCTTCCCCGTGGCGACATCAATGATTGCTGCTCTACTAAAAAATGCATGCCAAGACGCAGTAAGTCCTTATCCGCCTGGTCAACGTTAAGGCAATCGGAGGTCGGGAGCTGTATATCGATTACAGAGGTAGGTCCAACCAATCTTCTTTTATCAATGGCTCTGTACGAATAGTTCAAAGAAATAAAGTAATTTTTGTTTCTTATGTTTTCCGATCTTGCCATGTAACCCTTTGAATCTTTGTCGGAATACTCCACATGACCGCCAAAGACCCGATCAATATCGTCACCTGTGACCAAACCATGGGGTAATTTGAGCAGTTCAATGAATCTTTCCCAGATATCCTGGGTTGTCGCCCTATCAGGCAGAGGATTCCTAGTTCCCGAGCGATCAAGTGACGTACCCTGCCCCTGGGAGGGATCTTGTAACCGGCCTTCATAAGAAGAAACAGGACTAGATGCCGAAACCAAAGATGTCGCTTGATGGCCTGCATGGAGGGCACAGCCGTCAAGAACAATCATCAACGCGGCCACCCACCAGATCTTCCTATTTTGAAGTAACCTCACAGCAGGATTTATCGAAGACCTGAATGAATTCATATACCTACCATTCGTTTGAAAGAAATGAAAAACCTGGTTGACTGTGTAACCTACATAATTGGTAGATGCAGTAAAAAAACGACGCACATGTAACGTACGGATGACAAAGCCAATCAGGTGCGTCCTTCATTTCTAAAGATTGGTCGCCTGTTTTTGACCAAGGCCAATGACATACTGCAATTCACGAGTCGCAGCCTGATCGTTAGGGTCGATCTCAAGACATCGACGATATTTCGCAGCCGCCTCATCGAGTCGGTGCAATTCCACCAAAACATATCCTTGGCCCCGAAGAGCTCTTCCCAGCTCAACGTTCTTCAACTGTGGCGGAGAAAACTCCGTAGCCTTCTCTGCATCAGTAAAATGACGCAATGCCTCATCCCAGCTCTTATCGTTCTCATCAACATTAGCGAGCTCAGACAGTATTTGTGAGTTCTGTGGCGCAAGCCTCAAAGCGTGCTGTAAGGCGATTTTCGCTTCGGGACGCCTGCCAAGGTCTTGCAATATATAGCCCTTCATATCGTAAGCCGTGGCCCATGCGGCCGAATAAACTTGAGCCTCTTTGTGTTGCTGCGCTGCGAGGGTCATGTAGTAAAGGGCTTCGGTAACTGTGCGAGCGCTGAACTTGAGCTTCTTGGCACTTCCATATTTCGTCTCAAAATAGTTAATGACACCCTCCACGCGCAAAAGCGCCGCAGGTTCATCTTGTTTGGCGATGAGTAATCTGGCGTTTCGTAATTCCTCAAATTGCGTGCCGTCCACGTCCTTTGTTGGCGGCGCCACAGTACTCGCATTTACTGCCTGCGGCGAAGCGATAGACATCGACGTCCATATGACACCGATCACAGCCGACAAAATCATTAATCTTAGTCGCATATTTCTTTTCACCATTATTTAAGTATTAAACGGTGTTTAATAATCACCTTGGATTTCACTTGGTCACCGCTCATGCATGCTCTCCTGCGCGTGTTGAATCAGCGGGCTCAGCAAGTAACTCATAATCCGCCGCCGTCCCGTCTTGATCTCCGCAGTAACCGCCATACCCGGCGTGAGATGCACGGACTTTCCTTCGATCACTATGTGGTCTGTGGGCAGCGCTATCTGAGCTGTGAACACCCACTTGCGCTTGTCGGTCTCGTCCTGTTTGGCATCATTGGATACCTGCGCCACCGTGCCGTGCAGCACGCCATATCGGGTGTATGGGAACGCTTCCACTTTTACTTCCGCAGGTTGCCCAACCTGGATAAAACCAATGTCCTGATTGTCGACAGTGGCCTCAACCAATAGCTGATGTCCGGCTGGCACTACGGTCATGAGCGTTTGCGCAGGACTTACCACGCCGCCGACCGTGTGCACCGACAACTGCTGCACCGTACCGTCCACCGGTGCAACCAAGTGCATGAGACGCGTATGGTTGCGCGCCTTGGCCAGGTCGCTTGCTGCTGTGGTGGCCTTGGTCTCGTCGTCCTGGATTTTTTCCAGCCATGTGCGGCGGGTTTGTGCGATATACGCATCGCGCTTGCGCCTGGCTGCATCCAGCGTCGCCTGGGTCTCGATCAACTTGGCCTTCTGTGCAGCCAGATCCTGCTTTTGCTGGATCACAGCCTGTTGCTCGTTGTAGTAATCGTGACGACCAACGTAGCCAGGTTGCACGAGCTGGGCGTAATCGTGCTCTTTGGTTTCCTCGATCGGTAAAGTGCCTTGAAGCTTGGCGATTTCTGCGGCCGTTTCTTTGAGGCTGGCGGACGCTTGTGCAATGTCGGCTTCCATTTCGCGCACGGTGCCGAGATAATCTGCATATTCGCCTGCCAATACCTGGCGCTGAGTTACCAGGTCAGACGTGTTTGAAATGAAAGACGCTGAAAAAACTGGCGATTGACCTTTGTCGATGGCTTCCAACAATGCGCGCCCACGCACCGCTTCGTGACGTGCTGCCATGAGTAGTGCCTCGGCATCGCTGGCGTTGCTTGCGGCATCGGTGGCATCCAGGTCGATCAGCACATCGCCCTTTTTCACAACCTGGCCATCTGTGGCGTGGATGGCGGTGACGACCGCGGTGTCTTCCGACTGGATGGTTTTCACGTCGCCATTGGGGACAATCTTGCCTTCGGCGGTTGCCACCACATCCACCTTGCCCAGGCTGGCCCAGGCCACTGCTAGTGCCAGCAGCCCTACGATCAGGCCCATGGCCCAACGCGGCGCTGGATGAATGGGTGCGTCACGCAGGGCCAGTGCGGCCGGCTGAAATTCGATTTCGTGGCGCAGGCGCAGGGGTACATCAAGCGCTGTGCGCATACCCCAGGCAGCTTGAAACACGCGTGCGTAGCGCCCGAGCAGGTCGCGCATGGCTAGCCATCGCAGGGTTGATGTGCTCATGTCTGCTGCAACCGATGCAAGCGCGCGTAGTGGCCGGCCTGTTTCTGCAGGAGTTCGGTATGGCTACCCTCTTCCACGATATTGCCGCGCTCCATGACGATGATGCGGTTCGCATCTCTTACTGCCGACAATCGATGCGCGATGATCAGCACCGTACGGCCCTGACAGATGGCACGCATGTTGTTCTGAATGATGCGCTCGGACTCATAGTCCAGCGCACTGGTCGCCTCGTCGAAGATAAGAATGCGTGGGTTGTTCATCAGCGCACGTGCAATGGCGATGCGCTGACGCTGGCCACCCGATAGCGTAGAGCCGTGTTCGCCGACCAGGGTGTCGTAAGCTTCGGGCAGTTCGATAATGAAATCGTGTGCGCCGGCCAGCTTGGCGGCCGTGATGACAGCATCCAACGGCGCTCCCGGATCGGTGAGCGCGATGTTTTCGCGAATGCTGCGGTTGAACAGGATGTTTTCCTGAAGCACCACGCCTATCTGGCGGCGCAGCGAGGAAACGTCCACCATGGCTAGATCCATGCCGTCAATCAATACTCGGCCGCGTTCGGGTACGTATAAGCGCTGAATCAGCTTGGTGAGCGTGCTTTTGCCGGAACCGGAGCGACCGACGATACCGATCACTTCGCCTGGTTCGATCTTGAGGTTGACGGTATGCAGCACTTCCGGCGTATCCGGCCGGTAGCGGAACGTGGCCGCATCCAGTTCAATGCGCCCTTCCAACCGCGGCATCGTGCTACGGCTGTTACCGTGGATCTCGCCAGGTGCATTGAGGATGTCACCCAGGCGCTGCATAGAGATGCCGGTCTGCTGGAAATCCGTCCAGAGCTGCGCAATGCGCATGATGGGCTGTCCTACCCGCCCGGCCAGCATGTTGAAAGCGATGAGCTGGCCCACCGTCAAGTCGCCACTAATAACCAGACGTGCACCGATCCAGATGGTGGCCACGGTGACCAGCTTGCCTACAAAGTTCACACCTTCTCGCGCGAGGGTACCCAAGGCGACGGTACGGAAGCCCGCGTCCACATAGCCGGCCAGCTGGTTGTCCCAGCGCCGCATGGTTTGGGGTTCCACTGCCATCGCTTTGACGGTGTCGATACCACTGAGCGTTTCGACCAGGAAAGACTGGTTGTCTGCGCCACGGTTGAATTTTTCACGCAGCCGCGCACGCAGGGCTGGCGTTAGGGTCATCGAAAGCAAGGCATACACGGGCAACGAGGCGACAACCACCAGCGTCAACCAACCGCTGTAAAAAAGCATGACGCCGATAAAGACGAACGAGAACAGTACGTCCATGACTAACGTAATGGCATTACCAGTCAGGAAGCTGCGAATGTTTTCCAGCTCACGGACTCGCGCCACCGAATCACCGACTCGGCGCGAGCGAAAATAAGCGAGCGGCAGCGACAGTAGATGACGGAAGAGACGAGCCCCGAGCTCGACGTCAATGCGACTGGTGGTATGCGCAAAGACATAGGTGCGCAAACCGCTAAGCAGCGATTCGAAGATCGAGCAGAAAAGCAGGCCTACCGCAATGACATCCAGCGTGGTCAAACCGTGATGAACCAACACTTTGTCCATCACCACCTGGAAGAACAATGGCGTCGCCAGACCGATCAACTGCAAAAAGAAGGAAACGACGAGAATCTCGCCCAGCAGCTTGCGATACTTGACGACAGCTGGAATAAACCAGCTGAAATCGAATTTGGATAACTCGCCGGCGATCGACACCCGCGAAGTGAAGAGCATGACCTTGCCGGACCACCGATTGGCCATTTCTTCATGTGATAGCAACTGAGGACTGCCATGGCGCGGGTCCTGGATCAGGATTTTCTTTTCATTGACACGCGCGATGACATACATGACGCCATCGTTATCGATAGCCAGCGCGGGGAATGCCAGATGCCCAATCCGTCCAAGCTCCGCATGAACCAGCTTGGCCTTGAGCCCGAATTTTTCGGCCGCCAGACGAATGAGGTCGGCATCAAAGAGGCGCCCTGGTTCGGCAAACTCATGTCGAATCTGCGCGGGGTCCAACGCAATGCCATGCAGGCGAGCAATGATTACCAGACAGGCCAGGCCTGTATCGGCAGCTCCAGCCGCATCCCCTTCACAGTACGCTTCTGCCACTGCCATACCGCATCCCTACCGCACATACCTATTGATTCAAGAGGCAATGACGCTAGTCCATTAGCGAATGGCAAAGGCGTGTTATGCGCTCCCCCTTTGGGCATGCTCACGCACCCCTTACTTGTCGTCAATGAGCAAGATTTTGCAGTAAGAAATTTTGGAATGGCTGTAATACGGCTGTAAAACCGCTGCCATAGCCATTAAGAATGCAATTGCAAAAGTCAGCTAAACGAAAGGTTCATTGCGGGAGAAACCGGTAGTAGCCAATGGTCGGCGAGCAAGAAAGCGAACAACGCCATTAGGTAAATCACCGAATACTTGAACACCCGCATGGCAAAGAACTCATCCGGCGGGTTCATCAGGCGGATTGCGTAATAGAGGAAGCCTGCGCCTAGCACCGCCGCGCCGCCTAAGTAGATCAGGCCGCTATGCCCGGTCACGGAGGGCAGCACGCTCACCAGCACCAGCAGAATGGTGTAAAGCAGAATCTGCCAGCGGGTGTAGCCCACGCCGTGGGTGACCGGAAGCATGGGGATTTGCGCGCGGGCGTAGTCGTCGCGGCGGAAGATCGCCAACGCCCAGAAGTGCGGCGGAGTCCAGACGAAGATGATCAGGCACAACTGCAAGGGGAAGGGATGCAGTGCGCCGGTGACGGCGGTCCATCCCAGCACGGGTGGGATCGCGCCGGCCAGACCGCCAATGACGATGTTTTGCGGAGTGGCACGCTTGAGGTATGCCGTATATACCAGCGCGTAACCGATCAGGCCGGCGAAAGTGAGCCACGCGGTCAGCACGTTCACTAACGACGCAAGTATCACCATCGAAATAATGCCCAGCACTGCTGCAAACACCAGCACCTGTCGTGCGTTGAGTTTGCCGGTGGCGAGCGGACGGCGTGCAGTGCGCGCCATCAGCTTGTCGATGCGCTCATCGATCAGATGATTGAACGCAGCAGCGGAACCCGAGGCCAGCCAGATACCGAGCGTGCCGAACACCAGCGCGCGCCATGGCGGAATGCCGGGCACGGCGAGGAACATGCCGATGACTGCGCAGAACACCAGCAGCGCCACAACGCGCGGCTTGGTGAGCTGCAGATATTCACGCACCAGCATCATGCAAGCGGCTCCACATCATTCGCATGCCAGGATTGAAGGCGTGCGTAATTTGCCAGCAGCGTGAACAGCAACAAGGCAGCGCCACCGTTGTGCAGGGTCGCGACCGGCAGCGGCAGACCGAAATGCACGTTGCTGATGCCGAGCAATACCTGCACGACCAGTACTACCGCTACCGCGATACCGCCGAAACGAAACTCGCTGAGCAGCAGGCGATACGCAAGCCACAGCAGATAGCAGAACACCACCAGCGCACCGATGCGATGCGTAATCTGGATCGCGCTGCGCGCTGCCATGTCCAGCACGCCGCCTTCATAGTTCACGCCGATCTCGCGCGACAGCACGAAGCCTTGATGGAAATCGGTAGGCGGCGCCCATTGCCCCAGGCACGTGGGGAAATCGGTACCGCAAGCGAGCGCCGCATAGTTGGCCGACGTCCAGCCGCCCAGCGCGATCTGGCACGCCAGCAGCACAATACCGAACACCACCGCTCTGCGCAGTACTGCATAGCGATTATCCGATGACCCCATGCCATTGCTGCGCAAGGCGACATATGCCAGCAGGCCGAACGTGGTCATGCCGCCAAGCAGATGTCCCATCACTACGATCGGCTTGAGCAATAACGTCACCGTCCACATGCCGAGCATGGCCTGGAAGATGATCACGGCCAACGCGAGCACGCACATCTTGAGCGCTCCATGTTCGCGCAGCCAGAACGCGCCAGTCGTGGGCAAAAGTATCGCCAGCAACGCCAGGCCCGACGACCAGTTGCGTTCGCCATGCAGATAGAGCCCGACGCCGACCGCCGCAAACAGCGCACTTACAACAATCGCCAACATGACGATGCGCTCGCGTCGCGCCGCCAGCAACGCGAGCGCCACGACCAATACGCCCAACGTACCGGCCAGCATACGATGCACCTGTTCGCGCCAGGCTTTATCCGCCTCGTAGGGCCGATCAGGGAACGCTGCATCGGCCTGCGCCACCGCTTGCGCATGGTGCGGCCAAGTCGCCTTGCCGTAACACGTCGGCCAGTCGGGGCAGGAAAGCCCGGCATTGGACAGCCGCACGAATGCCCCGAACATCACCAGGCCGAATGCGAACACCGCGGCCAGCACAGCCAGATAGGGAATGATCTTTCGGGTGCGCATCAATGAATCACCTTCTGCAGATCCTTGCGCAGGCCGCTTGGATCGAAACCAACAGGATACCGTGCCAGGGCGGTGCCGTCGGATTCCACCAGCAGGGCGCTTACGCTGTCCGGGGTGGTCGGGCGATACGCGGCAAGGCGACCATCCGGGTCCGAACCGATCGCCCAGTAGTTTTCCATGCCGTTGGTGGCCGCGTTGGCAGGCAGCTGGCCGATATACAAAAGGCGCAGGCGGGACATGTTGTTGTTGAGCGTGATGCGTGCGGCGGCCATCTTGGTGAGCGCGTCGATGCATTGCGTGGTGCAATTCGGGCCGGCCAGCGCGATCAGCGTCATGCGCGGCGAGGTATCACGCCAGGGCCACGCCTTTCCGTCGGCCAGACGCACTTGCACCTGTTCTTGCGCGAAGTTGCGCTGGGGGACGATAGGTTCGCCATAACCTTTGCCGTTCGGCTGCCAGCCACTGAGATTGAGTAGCGCAGCAGCGATGACTGGTATAGCGAATATCAGGATCACCAGCAGGAATTTGAGGCGGCCCGTGCGTTGATTTGAGGTAGTCGGGGTAATCATGTAAAGCCTTATTTTTCCTTGCCGTCATTCCCACGAAAGCGAGAATCCATGGGCTTTGGCGCAGAAGGCGAAGATGGATTGACCGGCATTCGCCGTTGTAAAGCGCCTCCGCTTTCGCGGGAATGACGGCCATGAGGATTACGGCGTTTGCGGTGCAGTACGATAAAAATAATCACTGCCGCGATGGCAAACGTGAACCACTGAAACGCATACGCACGATGCCGCGCTGGCGGCATGGAAGAGAGATCAAGCGTATGCACGCGAACAAAGATCGCCGACGGATCAGCATCCAGTACCAGTACGCGCGGATACAGCGTGACATGCAAGTCGGCCGCCACCTGATCCAAATCCATATACACCGACGTCTTTGGCCACTGCGTTTGCCGCGTGAGCGCATTCCCGCCCAATTCCAACCCCGCACCTGGTGGCGGCTGGTAGATACCTTGCAGGCTTTGCGCATCGGTAGGTAGCGCAGGCAATTGGGGCGCTTTGTCCGTGCCGTTACCCGGCAAAAAGCCCAGATCCACCAGCAGCCATTTGCTTTGCCCGTCAGGCTGAAATGGCGCGTACACCTCTACACCACCCATGCTGTCGTGCTTGGGGTTGTCCAGCAGATATAGGCGATCAACACGATAACACCCTTGCACGCGTACACGCGGATACGCATCCATGGGGGGCTGATCGGCCACTTTATCGAACGCCTGCGCCGGCGCGCCGGCCGCCGCGGCATACCGTCGCAGAAGCTCATCCTTGTACTGCGCGCGATGCAACTGCCACACGCCCAGACGCACGAAAACAAGCACTCCGACCAGGGTCAGCAACACCGACCACCACGCCGGACGACGCATCACGCTCACGCGGCAACTCCGTGATGCATGGCTATACTGGTGATGTCGGGCGTGCCTGGGATTCTCACGTGGAAACCATCTACAAAGTAGCGCTGGTGATCATGTTCCTGGTGGTGATCTTCAACCTTGGCCAGGCCCTGTATTTCATGATGACCGAAAAGGACGAAAGCAAACGCACCGTGTGGGCACTGACCCGCCGCATCAGCTTTTCACTGCTACTGATTGCGATGGTGATCGTCGGCATCCGGATGGGCTGGATCCACCCGCACGGCGTGGGCCAGTAATTGTAGCGGGCTGCTTTGTCAGGCAGCGTGGCTGCGACCTTTAGCGCGCAGGCTGGGATGACAATCCCGGCATCGTGATGCCACCAGAAAGCTGGGATTTCATCCCAGCCTACGTAAGACAAAACAATCTACTCCACATGAGCGACGCCTCAGAGGATGTAGACGAACATGAAGAGCCCCAGCCATACCACATCCACAAAGTGCCAATACCAGGCCACGGCCTCGAAGCCGAAGTGGTGCTCTTTGCTGAAGTGGCCAGCCAGGACGCGTAGCCAGATGATGGCCAGCATGATGGTACCCAGCGTCACATGCAGGCCGTGGAAACCCGTGAGCATGAAGAACGTGCAGCCGTACACGCCGGAGCCGAGCGTGAGGTTGAGTTCCTTGTAGGCCTCCATGTACTCATGCGCCTGGCAGAACAGGAAGCTCGCGCCCAGCAGCACGGTAAAGCCGAGGAAGGCCAGTACCTTGCCGCGATGCCCCGCTTTCAGCGCATGGTGCGCGATGGTCACGGTGACGCTGGAGCTCAGCAGGATCAGTGTATTGAGCAGCGGCAGGCCCCACGGCGCCACGGTCTGGAAGGCGCCACCGACATGCGCCGGGCCATTGCCACCGCCCGCACCCCACGATGCCGCGTAGTCGCTCCACAGGTACTGGTGCGTCAGCACGCCATGTCCGTAGCCACCTAGCCACGGCACCGAGAACATGCGGATGTAGAACAGCGCGCCGAAGAACGCGCCGAAGAACATCACCTCGGAAAAGATGAACCACATCATCCCCATGCGGAATGAGCGATCCACCTGGGTGTTGTAGCTTCCGGCCATCGACTCGTGAATCACCGAGCGGAACCAACCGAAGAACATGCACAGAATGCCGACGAAGCCGATCAGCAGCAGCGTCTTGCCGAAGCCTGTTTCGTCCGGATCGGCATTGAGCCAATGCGCCGCACCGAACACGGTGAGGAACATGACCACCGCGGCCACGATCGGCCACTGGCTCTTGCTCGGTACGTAGTAGATGTCGTGCTGCTGACCCATGATCTGTATCCCGTAGACGTTCCTGATGAGCTACGTTCTGGTGACCTACGTTCTCCCCCGCCGCAGCGGGTTACTGCATGAGCGCTTCCTGGATTGCCTGCGCGTGTGCCTGCGGATGATGTTTTAACCAGAGCATCTGCGCGATCGAGACCACGAACACGACGAAAGCGACGATGCCGACGACTTTCGCTGTGCGCCGCGCACGACGCAAGCGTCGTTCCTGATCCGATTCCAGCGAGCGATGATCGAGCTTCATCCGATCAATCCTCAACGTGGCCATGCGCCAGTTCTTCGTCGTGAATCACCGGCGCGATCGTGAAGCTGTGATGCGGCGGCGGCGACGACAAGGTCCACTCCAGCCCGCGAGCACCTTCCCACACGCGATCGGTGGCTTTCTTCTTGGAGAACCACACGCAATGGATGATGACGCTGAGGAAGATCAGCTGCGAGGCGCCAAACAAGAAGCCGCCGATCGAGCTGATCATGTTGAAGTTGGCGAAGGCCACGTTGTAGTCCGGAATACGGCGCGGCATGCCGGCAAGGCCGAGGAAGTGTTGCGGGAAGAACAGCACGTTCACCCACACCACCGAGTTCCAGAAGTGCACCTTGCCCCAGAACTCGCTGTACATGTTGCCGGTCCACTTCGGGATCCAGTAATACGTGGCCGCCATGATCGCGAAGATCGCGCCAGTGACCAGCACGTAGTGGAAGTGCGCCACGACGAAGTAGGTGTCGTGATACTGGAAATCCGCCGGCACCAGCGCCAGCATCAGGCCGGAGAAACCGCCGATGGTAAACAGGATGACGAACGCGATGGCGAACAGCATCGGCGTTTCGAAGGTCATCGAGCCGCCCCACATGGTGGCAACCCAGTTGAATACCTTCACGCCGGTCGGCACCGCGATCAGCATCGTCGCGTACATGAAGAAGATTTCTGCGCCCAACGGCAGGCCCACCGCGAACATGTGGTGCGCCCATACGATGAACGACAGGAACGCGATCGAGGCAATCGCGAACACCATCGCCTTGTAGCCGAAGATCGGCTTGCGCGCGAAAGTGGGAATGATCTCCGAGATGATCCCGAACGCCGGCAGGATCATGATGTACACCTCGGGATGACCGAAGAACCAGAATACGTGCTGGAACAGCACCGGGTCACCGCCACCGGCGGCATCGAAGAAGTGCGTGCTGAAATACTTGTCGGTGAGCAGCATGGTCACCGCACCGGCCAGCACCGGCATCACCGCGATCAGCAGGAAGGCCGTGATCAGCCAGCTCCATACGAACACCGGCATCTTCAACAGGTCCATGCCCGGTGCGCGCATGTTGAGAATGGTAGCGATGATGTTGATCGCGCCCATGATGGAGCTGATGCCCATCAAGTGAATCGCAAACACCACGTAGGCGGTCGAAGCGCTCTGCAGCGACAGCGGCGGGTACATCGTCCAGCCGCCGGCGGGACCGCCACCCGGCAGGAACAAGGTGGACAGCATCAGCGCGAATGCAAACGGCAGAATCCAGAACGACAGATTGTTCATGCGTGGCAGCGCCATGTCCGGCGCACCGACCATCATCGGAATCATCCAGTTGCCAAGGCCTACGAAGGCCGGCATCACCGCGCCGAAAATCATCACCAGCGCATGCATGGTGGTCATTTCGTTGAAGAAATATGGCTGCACCAACTGCAAGCCTGGTTTGAACAGCTCGGCGCGAATCACCATCGCGAAGCTGCCGCCGATGAAGAACATCAGCAGCGAGAAGACCAGGTACAGCGTGCCGATATCCTTGTGGTTGGTGGACATCACCCAACGCTGGAAGAAATTCTGGTGCTCATGATGCTCGTCGTGGTGCTCATCGTGGGTGGCTGCGTGGGCCATAGCCTTGAACCTCTACCTCAATGAATGCTTCGGTCGTGAACTGCTTTTAAGCAGCCGAGAGATCAACCCTGATTGTTCTGTTTCGTTGCAACCTGCGCCGTTGCCTGCGCGGGTGCTGCCGCGGTGGATGCCGGTGCAGGCGTAGCCGGCTTCTGCTGATCGGCCAACCACTTGACGAAATCTTCCTTCGACACGGCCTTCACCACGATCGGCATGAAGCCATGATCCTGGCCGCACAACTCGGCGCACTGACCGCGATACACGCCAGGCACCTTGATATTGGTCCACGTGGCATTCACCACGCCCGGGATCGCATCCATCTTCCAGCCCAGCGCCGGCACGAACCAGGAATGGATCACGTCATCGGCGGTGATCACGAAGCGGATCTTGGTATCGACCGGCACCACCAGCGGATGATCGACATCCAGCAGATAAGTATTCTCGTCACCCACCTTCACGGCATACGGATCGAGACCGGAATCCAGCTGACGGGTGGCGTTGCTGCGATCGTCCAGCTTGGACATGAAACCGACGTGGCTGACCGGCTTGCCGAGGTAATCGACGTAGTCGTAACGCCACTTCCACTGGTAGCCGGTGACCTTCACCGTCATCTGCGCGCCGGTGGTATCGGAGAACTTGCGCAAGCCATCGGTGGCCAGCCATGCAAGGGAAACGAGGATGACCACCGGAATGGCGGTCCAGATGATTTCGACGGTGGTGTTGTGCGACCACTTCTCCGGCACCGCGCCGCGCGATTTGCGGAAGCGGAACATGGCGATGAACATCGCGCCGAACACCAGGATGCCGATCACCACGCACACGCCCAACGCCACGTTGTTGAGCATGTAGGGAACGTCGGAATACGTCGTCACGCCAGGCGTGAGGTTCAACTGGCCGGGCTGCGGGTTGGCCAGCACGCTGCTGGCGAACAAACTGGAGGCGGCGACGCTCATCGCCCCGATGACATGCCTGAAGTGCTGCGAACCCCTGAACCGGATGCCGTGCTTTCCGATGCCGCCAACTGTCATGTTTGCACCTTTGTTGGACCTACCCGCGTTGCGCCTGGAAGTCAGCCAGCAACGCCCTGAGTTTCCGGAATAACTCGGCGCGTTCCTCATCGGTGAGGAAAACCCCGACCTCCAGCTTGCGTCCGTGCGACGACAACAACAATCGGTAACGCCCCTCCCCTGACTCCAGCAGCACACGCACCCAATACGGTTGGAAACGCGTGCAACGGCGACCTGGCAGGGTGTGCACCTCCAGCGACGAATTGTCGAGGGTGATGCGTTCGCTGCGGTCGCCGGCCCGCCAAGCCACGCTCAAGGCAATGGCTACGGCGGAAGCCTCGATCAGGGCGAATAACGGGGCGAAGACATCGCCCTGCCACGCTCCCAGACCTGCCGTTATCAACGCCAGCGCAGCCAACACCAGGATGAGCTGACGCAGGCCGCGCCGGCTGAGTACGCGATTGGGCCGAAGCCACATCACGCACGGCAGGCCGCCGAGGGCTGGTCGAAGCACGATCATGGAAGTCCGGCGTGCCTGGAACGTGTTCGATCATAGGCCGCGCAGATGGCGGTGAGCAAGGACGAGGGCAACATTGAACGCTATGCTGGGCGCGACAATTTGTCTCGTGTGTTTTCACGCATCGCGCCGTGCGCCGCCACGAGCCGGTAGGTTGGGTTAGCGCAGCGTAACCCAACGATGCCGCCTCGAAATGTTGGGTTACGCTGCGCCAACCCAACCTACGTTCCCGTCCAGCCTGCACGGCCTGCGCAGCCTCCCCGCTGATTGCTGCAGTGCTCGAATGCACGGCCTTGGCCGCCCCCGTACAATTCGCCATTCCCTGTTTCCCTTCCCCCTCCCACGCGCCACGCCATCGTGACCCAACCCATTCTTACCCCCGAATTGCCGACCAGCGTCGAGCCGGCCCGCGCGCGCATCACCGCCGCCTGGCTGCGCGACGAAACGGAAGCCGTCAACGACTTGCTCGCCCAGGCCACCTTGCCGCCGGTCGAGCGCGAAAAAGTGATCGACCTTGCTGCCGACCTGGTCACCCGCGTGCGCGCCCGCGCCAAGGACCAGAGCGCGGTGGAATCCTTCATGCGCCAGTACGATCTTTCCAGCGAGGAAGGCGTGCTGCTGATGTGCGTGGCCGAGGCCTTGCTGCGCATCCCCGACAAAGCCACGGCGGACAAACTGATCCGCGACAAGCTGGGCGATGCGAACTGGAAGAAACACTTGGGGCAGAGCGAGTCGCTGTTCGTCAACGCCTCCACCTGGGGCTTGATGCTCACCGGCAAGCTGGTGAACCTGGCCGAGGAAACCCGGCAGGATTTCACCAGCGCGCTGCGCCGCCTGGTCGGCCGTGCAGGCGAACCTGCCATCCGCCTCGCTGTGCGCCAGGCCATGCGCATCATGGGCCATCAGTTCGTGATGGGTCGCACCATCGATGAAGCGCTGGACCGCTGCAGCAAGGGCGAATACGCCGCTTACCGCTACTCCTACGACATGCTGGGCGAATCCGCGCTCACCGCGGAAACCGCCGAGCGCTACCAGCAGGATTACCGCAACGCCATCGCGCGCATCGGTGCACGCGGTCCGTTCGCCAATCACACGGATGCGCCGTCGATTTCGGTGAAGCTGTCCGCGCTGCATCCGCGCTACGAAGTGGCCAATCGCGAGCGTGCGCGCCGCGATCTCACGGCCAAGCTGCTGGAACTGTCGCAGCTGGCGATGAAGCAAGGCATTGCGCTGTCGGTCGATGCGGAAGAAGCCGATCGTCTTGAGCTCTCGCTGGACATCATTGGCGATGTGTTTGCGCATCCATCCCTGCAGGGCTGGAATGGTCTGGGCATCGTGGTGCAGGCGTACTCCAAGCGCACGCCGTTCGTGATCGACTGGTTGATCGAAACCGCGCGCGCCAGCGGCCGCCGCTGGTACGTGCGCCTGGTGAAAGGCGCGTATTGGGATGCGGAAATCAAGCGCGCGCAGGAGCTGGGCCTGTCCGGCTATCCGCTGTACACGCGCAAGCCCAATACCGACGTGTCGTACCTCGCCTGCGCGCACAAACTGTTCGATGCCGGCATCGAGCTGATCTATCCGCAGTTTGCCACGCACAATGCGCACTCGATTGCCGCCGTGCATCACATCTCGCGCGGACGTCCGTTCGAATTCCAGCGCTTGCATGGCATGGGCACGGATCTGTATGCCGAGGTGATCGGCAAGCAGAACCTCAACGTGCCTTGCCGCGTATATGCGCCGGTGGGCACCCACGAAGATCTGCTGCCGTACCTGGTGCGCCGCCTGCTGGAAAACGGTGCTAACACCAGTTTCGTGAATCGCGTGGTGGATGAAACGCTGCCGGTGCGCGATCTCGTGGCTGATCCGTGCGAGACCGTGCGCCGCTTCGCTTCCATTCCGCATCCGCGCATTCCTGTGCCGGTCAATTTATTCGGTGACAGTTCTGCGCCTGCGCAGAACTCAAATTTTGTATCCAGGAAAAACTCCATGGGCGTCAACTTCTCCAATGACAACGAACTGAAGGCCCTCGCCGAGGCGGTCAACGCGAAGTCCGCGACATGGGCGGCCGGCCCGCTGGTAGCCGGCGCGGAGAGCAAAGGCCCCACCGTGCAGGTGACCAATCCTGCCGATCGCCGCCAAGCCGTAGGCAGCTACGTAAGCGCCGATGCCGCGCTGGTCGACAAGGCGCTGGCCAATGCCGTTGCCGCGCAGCCGGGCTGGGATCGCCTGCCTGCTGCCAGCCGCGCCGCAATCTTGGAACATGCTGCGGACCAGCTTGAAGCGCGCCGCGGTGAATTCATCGCGTTGTGCGTGCGTGAAGCCGGCAAGAGCCTGCCCGATTCGATCGCCGAGATCCGCGAGGCTGCAGACTTCCTGCGCTATTACGCTGCAATGGCGCGCCGCTTGTTTGGCCATCCGGAGCAATTGCCCGGCCCGACCGGCGAGAGCAACCAGTTGTTCCTCAATGGACGCGGCGTGTTCGTGTGCATCAGCCCATGGAACTTCCCGTTGGCGATCTTCCTCGGCCAGGTATCCGCCGCGCTGGCCGCCGGCAACAGCGTGATCGCCAAGCCCGCGGAGCAAACCACACTGATTGGCTACGTCGCGGTGAAGCTACTGCACGAAGCCGGTGTGCCTGCTGATGTGCTGCAATACCTGCCGGGCGACGGCGCCGTCGTGGGTGCTGCGTTGACGAAAGATCCGCGCGTGGCCGGCGTCGCCTTCACCGGTTCCACCGAAACCGCGTGGGCCATCAACCGCGCACTCGCCGCACGCAACGCGCAGATTGCCGCGCTGATTGCCGAAACCGGCGGCCAGAACGCGATGATCGCCGATTCCTCCGCACTGCCCGAGCAGATCGTGAAGGATGTCATCGCCTCCGCCTTCCAATCCGCCGGCCAACGCTGCTCCGCCGCGCGCGTGCTGTTCGTGCAGGAAGACATCGCCGACAAGGTGATCGGCATGCTCGGTGGTGCGATGGCCGAACTGAAGGTAGGCGATCCAGGCCAGCTGTCCACCGACGTGGGTCCGGTGATCGACGACGATGCGCTGAAAATTCTCGTCGACCACGCCGCGCGCATGGACAAGGAAGCAAAGAAGATCGCCGAGGCCACGCTCGATCCGGCCAGCACTGCCAACGGCACGTTCTTCGCGCCGCGTGCTTATGAGATTCCATCGCTCGATGTACTCACGCGCGAAATCTTCGGTCCCGTGCTGCACGTGATCCGCTGGAAGGGTAGCGAACTGCCGCAGGTCGTCGACCAGATCAACCGCACCGGCTACGGCCTCACCCTCGGCGTGCATAGCCGCATCGACGACACGGTGGAATACATCCGTAGTCACGCACGCGTCGGCAACTGCTACGTCAACCGCAACCAGATCGGCGCGGTGGTGGGTGTGCAGCCGTTCGGTGGCGAATCGCTTTCGGGCACCGGGCCGAAGGCGGGTGGTCCGCACTATCTGGTGAAGTTTGCGACCGAGCGTACGCTTACCATCAACACCACGGCGGCGGGTGGTAATGCTTCGCTGCTCACAATTGGCGAGTAACGCGCAGTCCACGCCCTCTCCCGCCGGAGAGAGGGCGAATCTCACCAGAAAACTGCATATATCGCGTAGGTTGGGTTAGCGCAACGTAACCCAACCATGCCGTGCGAATACGTTGGGTTACGCTGCGCTAACCCAACCTACGATTGCGCCGGCACATTCGTAGCGGTCTGCGCGAACATCATCAGTACTGGCCATCAAAGGCATCCGTGATGCGACGAATAGCGATATTTCTCTCACTACTCTCGCTGGCAATCACAGCACAAGCGGCCAATCCCAGCTCAGACGAACAACACTTCGTAGCCACGCTACATCTCGGCGCCACACCTCAAGTCCACTATCTCGACGCCAACGGCAAGTCCATCGACTACACCAACTTCGCGCAACAAATGCACGAAGGCCGCCGCCACTACAGCATCACTCACGATACTGAGGCCGGCATGGCTGTGCTGCGCTTGCGCCCAGCCGGCGCTCGTGCGGGTGAGCCAGGCCGCTTTGCCTTCGGTCGCAGTGACACCTTTCCTCCGTTTGAATTGCCATCATTGCGAGGCAGCACGCAACGGCTGAGCGACTTCCACGGCCACTACACCTTGGTCAGCTTCTTCTTCGCCGAGTGCGCGCCATGCATCGCCGAAGTACCCACGCTCAATGCCTATGCGCTCGAGCACGGCGATATGAATTTCGTCGCTATAACCTATGAAAATGCCGACACCGCGCGCCAGTTCGTAAAGGAGCGCGGCCTGGACTGGAATGTGCTGTATCACGGCCAAGCACTCACCGATACGTTGGGCGTAGGCATCTACCCCACCTTGATGCTGCTCGACCCGGCCGGCCGGGTGGCCGGCTCAGCCGTTGGCATGTCCATGCAGGATGATCCTGCCAAGCGCCTGGCCGACCTCGGCAGTTGGGTCGAGCAATGGAAACGCGCAGCAGCGTCGGCACAAGCGCCGAATGGAAAACCTCCCTCGCCCTAGTCTGTGCGCGTGCGGCGTTGCCCCGTGAATTCAGTGGACTTGTGCGCCGCGCCAACCACCCCGGTCCCACCCGTGCTAGAACGAACTCCTGCGCCATCTAGGTTGGCACGGGGGAAAGGTTCGACATGTCACAAACGGCATTCGAAGTACGCGACACACGGCGGGCGGCTTCAGCGGCCATCGAGCCCGATCCGCGCGCGCAAGCTGCCGACATCCCGCCCAACGTGCTGGTCCATCTCACCGAATTTGCCGCCCGCCACAGCATTGCCAGCGAGCCTTGGTTTACCGGACTAGGCATCACCCGTCAGCAGATCAACGACCCTGGTCTGCGTGTTTCCTACCGTCAGGCGCGCATGGTGATTGCTCGCGCGTTGCGAGCGATACGCCATCCCGCGCTGGGCCTGCTGATCGGCCGCAACGAAACCATCGGCAGTTTCGGATTGCTTGGCCTGGCGATGATGACTTCGCGCAATTTCGGCGAGGCCATGAGTGCCGGTATCGAAAACCACAAAATCTGCGGCAGCCTGCTCGACGTGGACTTCGTCGCGGTAGATGCGCAAACCGTCGGCGTGCAGGCATGGCCACGCTACGGCGAAATCGAATTGCTGCCATTCCTGTGCGAAGAATTGTTCGCCAGTTGCCTGGCCATCGCGCGCGAACTGGTAGGCGCAAAGATCACGCCGATACGCATGGAATTCACCTACCCGCCCCCCGCTTACGCAGCCGAATACGGCGAAACATTTCAGTGCGACGTGCGCTTCGGCGCGCAACACAATCGCATCGTGGTGGACGCGAACTGGCTGGCACACCCGCTTTCCGGCTACAACCCGCTGGTTTCCCGCCAGGCATTGACGCTGTGCCACCAGCAACTGCGCGGCACCAGCGCTTCCGACGAAATCGTCGTCTCCGTCGAACGCCTACTGCGCAGTCGCCTGCGCGAACACCCCAAGCTCACCGAAGTTGCACGTACCCTGCACCTCAGCGAGCGCTCGCTGCGCCGCAGGCTCGCCGAAAGCGGACGCATCTTCCGCGAAATTCATGATCGCGTTCGCGCCGAACGCGCATTGGAACTGCTGCACGCGGGTCAATTGAGCGTGGCGGAAATTGGTATCGAGCTTGGCTTTAGTGATCCGCGCGAGTTTCGCCGTGCGTTCAAGCGTTGGACGGGGATGCCGCCCAAGGTTGCGCGACGAAGCCTGCCCTGAAATTCAGTCTTGGCCTATCCCGCAAGTGATACTATATTTAGTATCAATTCGGGTATGAACACGAAAGCCAAGCTTCTCGCATCCATTCTCGCCAATCCGAAGCAGGTTCGTTTCAGCGAAGCCTGCAAGGCTGCTGAACTTCTTGGCTTTGTGCACAGTGGCGGCAGTGGGTCGCATCGCGCATTTGTCAGAGCAGATGAACCCGTGGGCCTGAATTTTCAAAATCGTGGTGGGTTTCTGCCGCCCTACCAGGCTCGCCAACTCGGCGCGATGATCGAGAAGTACGGAGACAAATCATGAACCACTACGCCATCGAAATCTTTTGGTCTGAAGAAGATGAGGGTTACATCGCTGAGGTACCCGATCTTCCGGGGTGTTCTGCATGGGGAGCCACCGAAAGCGATGCTGCGCGTGAAGTCAAACACGCTATCAATGCATGGATTGAGGCTGCCACGGCCGCAGGACATGTCATTCCGCCTCCGTCCACTGTAGAACCGCTCGAATCCTATAGCGGCAAATTCGTCGTGCGCGTGCCGCGCTCGTTGCATGCTCGTCTCGCCCGTAAAGCAAGGATTGAAGGCGTCAGCCTCAATCAATACGTCACACACATGCTGTCACGGTAACGCAGGGATTGCGGCGGCCTTATGCGCGGCGCATCACCACTAAAAAATTTCAACGACGCGTGTTGCAGCCAAACCTTATCCAGTTCGAGATTTATTGTTCGGCTTGTGCTTAACCGAACGCAAACGCTCAGCCGCCTGGATCTGATGCGCTTTCATGATCGAGATGATCAGCCCAGGAAACCGCTGCTCAATCTCCGCACAGCGCGTGGTATTGCGCATCTCCACACCTTGCCGCTCGCTGCGGATCAGGCCCGCTTCACGCAACGCGCGAAAATGTTGCGATAGCGTGGACTTGGGAATGTCGCGATCACTGATCTTGAGGAAGTTGGAACAGGTAGCGCCGCTGGAGACGGCCAGTTCGGCGTAGATGGCGGCGCGCACGGGGTCGGACAGGGCGTGGAGGATGCCCTCGACGGTGATGTCCTCGATGGATGGGTGAATCAGCGGCCGCATGGTGTGCATTTTATCGGCACTTGATTTCTAGTTCTATAGTTCATAAGTTACGAACTACCGGATTTCAGAACTCCCTCACTCCCATCAGGACACATTCCATGAGCAAGCTGAAAGGTAAGGTCGCCATCGTTACGGGCGCATCCAAAGGCATCGGTGCCGGCATCGCCAAGGCTTTGGCGGCGGAAGGCGCGTCGGTCGTCGTCAATTACGCCTCCAGCAAGACGGGCGCGGATGCCGTGGTCAGTGACATCGTGAAGGCGGGCGGCAAGGCCGTTGCCGTGCAGGGCGATGTTTCGAAAGCTGCCGACGCGCAGGCGATTGTGGATGGGGCCGTCAAGCACTACGGCCGTCTCGACATTCTTGTGAATAACTCGGGTGTTTACGAATTCGCACCGATCGAAGGGATCACGGAGGAGCATTACGACCGGCAATTCAACGTAAACGTGCGCGGCCTGCTGCTTACCACCCAGGCGGCTGTGAAACACCTTGGTGAAGGCGCCAGCATCATCAATGTCGGCTCGCTGGTATCGCGCATCGTGCCCGCGAACACTGTCGTGTACACGGCCACCAAAGGTGCCGTGGATGCCATCACCGGCGTGCTGTCGAAAGAGCTGGGACCACGCAAGATTCGCGTGAACGCGCTCAACCCGGGCATGGTGGAAACCGAGGGCACCCATGCCGCCGGCGCGATCGGCGGTGACTTCGAAAAATACGCGTTGGCCAGCACGCCGCTTGGCCGCATTGGCCAGCCGAACGACATCGCTTCGATTGCCGTGTTCCTGGCTTCCGACGATTCGTATTGGTTGACGGGTGAGCGCCTGTACGCGGGCGGCGGCGCACGCTGATAATCACCAGACAAACTCAAGCGCACCGCATTTGCGGTGCGCTTTTTTATGCTTATTGCCGATGCACGCTGCCGTCGCCAATACCAAGGCAAATGCGCGACGATTTTGCACGGATAACCTGGGGACCTTGAGCTTGTCGGCCTTTGCCGGCTCCGCCCATCACCTGCCCATTCGCGCGGCGCCTGTCGGGGGCAAATCCACCGCCGTCGCCTTGCCCAAACCAGCGTCCAACCCAACGAGAACGCATGGCTGCCTCCTCACTTATCGTTGATGGATGTTCAAGATAGAGGCATGGCTTGAACCGAAGTAGCGATATCTCGGCAAGACAGTCTTAAACATGCTTCAAGGCTGGACGTGGTGGATCAGCCGCCGGATCACCGCGCTCAGCGCTTGCCCGACATAACCGCCGGCTGGTCACCATCTCCGCAGGCTGGCCGATTTACCCCCCATCCCCGTCCCTTTTGCCCTCCCTCTCTTGAGCAGCTTGCGGGACAGTGCATAGGTACGCACTCGTATGGCGCGAGGGGAGATATGCCGGCATGCGCAAGATCCATATCTTGATGGCCCTTTCATTGCTGCTGCCTGCCTGCGGGCATCAGGAGAACGCAGCGCAAAGCCAGAATGACGCTTCCTTCGAGAGCAAGCTGGAACAACGACTGCTGGATGCCAAACCTGGCAGCGTGATCGACATTCCTGCAGGCCACTACACACTCAAGCGCGGTTTGAGCTTGCGCACGAATGGCGTGACCATCCGTGGCGCAGGCATGGACAAGACCGTGCTGTCGTTCAAAGGACAGATCGTCGGCCCCGAAGGCCTGCTAGTGAATGCGGACGATTTCACCATCGAGAACCTCGCCATCGAAGACACGATGGGCGATGCGCTGAAGATCAACCAGGGCAGGAACATCACCATTCATGGTTTGCGTATTGAATGGACGGACGGCCCCAAGAGCACCAACGGTGCCTACGGCCTGTATCCGGTGAAGACGCAAAACGTGTTGGTGGAAGATTCGGTCGTGATCGGTGCATCCGATGCCGGCATCTATGTGGGGCAGTCGAACACCATCGTCGTGCGACGCAATCGCGCCGAGCAGAACGTGGCTGGCATCGAGATCGAGAACTCGGTGAATGCCGATGTGTACGACAACACCGCAACGAAAAACACCGGCGGCATCCTGGTTTTCAACATGCCGAATCTTTCGCAGGCAGGCCACGCCACGCGCGTGTTCCATAACAAGGTGTTTGCCAACAACACGGCCAATTTCGCCAGGAAAGGTGCGGCGGTGGCCAGTGTGCCAGCAGGCTCAGGCGTCGTGGTGAATTCCAACGACAAGGTGGAGATCTTCGATAATGACGTGGCTGACAATCAGACGGCCAACGTCATCATCTCCAGCTATTTCTCCACCAATTACTACAACAAGCTTGGTGTAGCGGCCGATTACAACCCCTATCCGAAAGGAATCTACGTCTACAGCAATCGCTTCAAAGGTGGCGGCAACTCGCCGGATGGTCTCGCGCTAAAAACCTTGAAAGCCGCCGTATACGGTATCAATGGCAGCTTCCCTGATGTGCTGTGGGATGGCTATGTCGACCCCAAAGACCAGGCGAGCAGTCCATCGCCGGACGATCGCATCTGCATCCAGGATGCCAACGGCGTGCTCGATGCCGACGGCCCACACGGTTACAAGAATCCCACCACCGACACCAAGCCTTTCCAGTGCAGCCTGCCTAAGCTGCCGCCCGTTGCGCTGAATCCGGAACCGAAAGTCTGAGAGCGTCGCTGATGTCGATAAAGATGTGGGTGCGCGGATGGATACTGCTGATCGCACTGGCGAACCTGACTGCTTGCCAGCACGGCATGCAGCCGGTGGCCTTTCACGATGATGGCTATCCGTCGAAGCTCAGTGATTGGCATGTGGTGGAAGCGCGCGACGGCATGTTGCAGATGAACCAGGGTGTGGTGCCGTACGAACTCAATACGCCGTTGTTTACCGATTACGCACACAAGCTGCGCACGATCTGGATGCCCAAGAGCACGTCAGCCAAATACAACCCCACGGACACCTTCGACTTTCCAGTAGGCACGATCATCAGCAAGACCTTCTTCTATCCGTTGCCCAAGGATGGAGCGCGCCATGCTACGGATGTAGCACGTACGTATGACACCAGCCGCGATTTCGCCGGACCAGGACAAGGCCTGGAGCTCGCCAACATCCATCTGATCGAAACGCGCCTGCTGGTACGGCGCAAAGATGGTTGGGTGGCCATTCCCTATGTCTGGAACGCCGACCAGACTGACGCGATGCTCGCTCGCACTGGCGACGTGCAGGCCTTGACCCTGGTCGGCGACGATGGCGAACGCGAGAACTTCAATTACGTGGTACCGGATCAAAGCCAATGCGTCAGTTGTCACGCACACGACTGGACCACGCGTGCACTGCAGCCGATCGGCCCGAAAGCGCGTCATCTCAATCGTAGTTACCCCTATGCCGATGGCGATGAAAACGAACTTGTCCATCTTACGCGCGTGGGTTACCTCACCGGCGCACCGGCGCCTGCAGATGCACCGCGCAATGCGAACTGGATGGATACGCATGCTTCGTTTGACGCACGTGCCCGCGCTTATCTGGACATCAACTGCGGCCATTGCCACAACCCGAAGGGTGCAGCGAATACCACTGGGCTGACGCTGGATATCAGTACGCCCGAAGATCGCCATATCGGCATCTGCAAACCGCCGACGGCGGCAGGACAAGGCACCGGCGATCACCTGTTCGACATCGTGCCTGGCCATCCGGACGATTCGATTGTGCCTTACCGCCTTGGCTCGGCCGAGCCCGGCACGATGATGCCGGAGATCGGGCGCAGCACCGTGCATAAGGAAGGGCTTGCGTTGATCAAGGCGTGGATCGCCGCGCAATCGGGGGATTGCGTGGTCTTGCATTAGCACCAAGGATTTCGTCACACCGTATGCCACCATGACGCCACCGCACACCCATGGCGTGGCATTGCGAGCGAAACTCTGATGAACCAGCCTGACCGACTCGATCTCGCCACTGAACTGCAGCGCCTGCGCACCGTACAGGCGCGCGATCCGCTGCCGGACTGGCCGACCCGCGCGCGTCGTCTGCGCGCACTGGAAGCGGTTATCAGCCAGCACCGCGAAGAAATCGCCCTCGCGATCAACGTGGATTTCGGTTGCCGGCCGCGCGAAGAAACCGACATGCTGGAAGTGTTTCCCAGTCTGTCTGCGATTCGCCATGCACTACGCCATGGGCGCCGCTGGATGAAGGCCAGGCGCGGCATGGCGAGCCTGGCCTTTCTGCCGGCGGGCATCGAATTACGTCCGCAGCCGCTGGGTGTGGTGGGCATCATCGTGCCCTGGAACTATCCATTGTTTCTCGCTGCAGGTCCGCTGATCGATGCGCTCGCCGCCGGCAATCGCGCGATGATCAAGATGAGCGAATACACGCCGCGCTTTTCGCAGCTTTTCGCAGAGCTGATCGCACGCCACTTCCAGCCCGATGAGGTCATGGTGGTCAATGGTGATGCGGCGGTGGCGCAAACGTTCGCGGCACTGCCGTTCGATCATCTGCTGTTTACCGGCTCGACCACCGTCGGCCATCACGTGATGCGTTCGGCCGCTGCCAATCTCACGCCGGTCACGCTGGAACTCGGCGGCAAGTCGCCCGCCATCATCGGGCCTGGTGCGCGTTTCGAACATGCGGTGGAACGCATCGTGCTGGGCAAGCTGATCAACGCCGGACAAACCTGCATCGCGCCCGACTATGTGCTGCTACCGCGCGCAGACGTGGCGCGTTTCAGCGCTGCCGCACGGGAGATCACCGCACGCCTGTATCCTGATCTCGCCAACAACCGGCAATACGCCAGCATTGCTACCGATCGCCACTATCGCCGCCTGGTGGATCTGCGTGATCGCGCCGTGAACGCCGGTGCGCGCAGCGAAGTGCTGAGCGGCGCCGCGGATCGTCCTGAGCGACGCATGCTCACACCCACCTTGCTGATCGGCGTGAATGACGACATGCCGGTCATGCAGGAGGAAATCTTCGGCCCGCTGTTGCCGCTAGTGCCTTACGACACGCTGGACCAAGCCATTGATTATGTCGCCGGTCATCCTCGCCCACTCGCGCTGTACTTGTTCGAGCAGGATCAGGCACGTATCAATCAAGTGCTTACCCGTACGCATGCGGGCGGCGTCACGCTCAACGACACGATCTATCACATCGCCCAGCATCAGTTGCCCTTCGGGGGCGTGGGGCCTTCCGGCATGGGCGGTTATCACGGCGAAGCGGGTTTCCGCACGTTCTCGCACATGAAGCCTGTGTTCCGGCAAGCCCGCCTCAATGGTGTAAAGCTGTTCAATCCACCGTATGGCAAGCGCTTTCGGCAATTGCTGGAGATTTTGCTGCGCAGGGGCTAGACGCATGGTCGGGTTGCACGCCAACCCAACCTACACGACGTAACGGTTGAATAAAAATTCAAACTGTCACGTCGCTTGCCTCGACGGAGTCATGTAGCTCGGATAGGGTATGTGTACGCGTTGACGCTTTCCTGGGTGTATGTGCATGCCGTACGAGCAACCCAACGTTCAATCGGCCGTCGTGATCGCGATGCATCTGGTCGATATGGCTGATGCTATCGACTTGTCGAGCGCAGAAGCGCTGTGGCATCAACAACAGCGTCCTGCTGCGATACGCAGCAAACTTGCCAGCACGCCTCCGAAAGCGATGGCCTTTGGCGTTCCTCCGGTTGTGCTGCGGCTGGACCCGCTCGATCTCCCACTGCTTGGCACGACCTACCGGGCCGATGCCACCGTGCGGCTCTACGATTTCGGTGCAGTGGCCTTTTCGGTACAGATTCCGGTCACGTCCTGCAGTTGGATTTCGTTCTCGCAATTGGTGAACGCGGTAGATGCACTATTGGGCCCCGGGGCCGACAGCGCGGTATGGACGCAATTGCTGGAGCACGTTCGCGCAGCACTGCTTCCCGCGTTGACGAAACCCAGCCCCGCCTCCCTGCACGAAGATTATCTGCTGGGTATCGTGCACGCCTTCGACGAGACGATACCGGTGAGCGCGATGCATGAACGTATCGATCTGGTACCGCTGCTCTCGGGCGAGCAGCGTCCTCTGTCGGAGCAGGCGCGCAGGGATTTATTGCAGCAACGGTTCTCTTATTACGCGGATGACCTGGTCGTCATTACCTGGGACCGCGCTTTCATCTACGAACCGCGTGGCGATTCTGACGTAACCGACATTCTTGAGGTCGCCAACGCGCAGCTGCTGGAAATGCGCTTCTACGACGAGTTGCTCGATGCCGAGTTGCCGCGCATGTACGACATGGTCGAGGCTGCTTACCATGCCGGCAATCCGTTAGGAGCTGGGGCACGTCACTTCGCCGATCTGGCGCGCAAGCTGTACACCCTGGTGGCGGAAGTCACCGAGATTACCGAAAAGGTCGATAACGCCCTGCAGGTCACCGAGGATGTCTATCTGGCTCGCGTCTACGCCGCGGCACTGGATCTGTTCCGCGTGCGCCATGTCAGTGCTGCGGTGGATCGCAAGCTGGCGATCATCCGGGATACGTATGCCGCGCTTTACGAAGAAGCGTCGGGAAAACGCGCAGAACTGCTGGAGCTGGCGATCATCGTATTGATCGTGGTGGAAATCGTGATTGCGATTATTCGCCACTGACCACCATCAAAACAAAAGCGCCGGGAGCCTGGGCTCCCGGCGCTTTATGCACACAAGCGGATCAGAACTTGTAGATCGCCGACAAGGCAAACAGATTGCCTTCATCATCAGACGAACCCGTGAGCACATCATCGGTCGCGCTAACCGCGCCATTGATCGCCGCCCGATTGACAAAGATATGCGCGTACGAGGCATTGATCGAGAAGTGCTCGGTGGCCTTGTAGCCCAGACCCACCGACAGCAGCTTGCGGGTTTCATCCGGCACGCGCGGCTCGCGATAGGCAGCCGTCGTCGGCGTGGTGTCGTAGCCCAAGCCGGCGCGCAGGGTCAGCTTGTCGGTGAGGTAGTAGTCGCCACCGACTGCGAAGTACCAGGAGTTATGCCAATTAAATTCCTGCGTGGTGGACGGCTGCGACGGGTTGCCGTAATTCACCGTGAGGTTCTTGAACACATCCCACCCGGTCCACGACACATCGGCGCCGAAACCGAATTTGTCTTCCTGGTGCCAATAGCTGGCGGTGGCTTCGGCCGGCGTGGTGAATTCGGCCGTGCCGCTGGTGTGCTGGAACGGCAGCTGGCTGGCGCTCAGGCCCAGTGCCGGCGCAAGTTCGCCAACCAGTACCTGCACGTTCTGCGGTACATCGAAATTGGCCGTGCCCTGCAAGCGATGGCTGATCTTGGAGCGATAGTTGAACGAGAAGCGGTCCTGCGGATCAAGCTTCCAATAGGCGCCCAGCTGCCAGCCCCACGCCCAGCTGCTGCCGGTAATGCGCGCCTGGCCGTCGGTACCTGGCGGCACCAGTCCATAAACCTCGTTGACCGGCAGGTTCGAGGCCGTGCCAGGGCCGATCAAACCGAGTGCCACGCTGGAGAAGTTGATGGCATTGGTCAACGTCGCGGTGGTGCGCTGGGCAATGGCGCTGGCACCAACACTGAAGTTGTCGGTGACATCGAACGAGGCAGACATGGTGCCGTCCAGCGACTCGAACTTGGAGTAGATCGAGTTGTAACGGCCGACCCAGTTATTGTCATAGGTGGTCTTGAAGCCGAACGGCACGGTCACCGCGGCACCGAGGTGCAGACGGTCGGTGACCTGGGTGGCGAAGAAGAACGAAGGCACCGGTAAAGTGGTGCCGGCGTCGCCGCCGTTGCCGCCGCTGATCGGGCTGCCCAGCACGTCATGGGCGCTGCCAGTGAAGGTGGTGCTGAAATTGATAGCAGTGACGTCGGCTTCGAAATAGGTACCCTTCAGATCGCTCATCGCTGCCGGTGCATTGGCCACCACGGAAACGTCACCGCCAGCCGTCGCGGAACCGGCGTAGGCACGGCCCATCGACTGCGCACTGTCTTCCTTCAGTTGGAACGAACTGGCGTGGGCCTGCTGCGGCGCTGCCAGGGCGCCGGCAATAGCCAGCCCCAGCGCGGCCAGTGCGAACGGACGGCCACCATGGACGGTGTTACGAAAGGACATGTGCATCGTTTGCTCCTGCTTTTCTTTTGGTGACGAGTCCGGCCCGGAAGGCCGGGTCTTGCCGGAAGGCTGCACGCCCCCTCGGCTCGGGTCATAGCGGGGCCGAACAGAAATTCATACGCGCGTTTGATACCCCTGGCGGGCACTCTGCCGGCTCAGGCACGGGCACGCAAGTGCGGTTGCAGCATGGGCTGGCAGGGGCACCGGGATGGAAAGATCGAAGGACAAGCATGCAAGACTGAAAGCTAGCGCAATGCGCTGTTCCTTATTCGCCATTCCCGATTCCCGCCCTGCTAACCTTCCTGCCCCTTACGACTTTTCGCGGGCATAGCCATGCATTGCTTCGTCTACGCCAGCCAGCGCAAGGCCGATACGTACGTATGGCTGGATCGCAGAGACCACTTCGACATACTGCCGGCGTCCCTGGCGCTGCTGCTGGGCGATCTGCGTTTCGTACTCGAAGTGGAACTGCATCCGGAGCGCCGCCTCCCGCACGAAGACGCAGAGGTGGTGATGCAGCACCTGCGCACGCAAGGCTGGCATCTGCAGTTGCCGCCACAAGAAACACTGGCCGCTCCCCCGGGCACCCCGGAGCAGTTGATGGAACCCAAGCGTCAGGACGAATAACGACGCCATCGGATGATTGTTAACAACAGATTACCGTCTGACGCTTTTCCGGTTTCTATACTCCCCCGCATGCCTACAAATAAACCGCGCCGCCCCTCCTCGTTGTTCATCTCGCTCGTCTGGTTTCTGCCTGGGTGGCTGTGCGCAGGCATCGCCGCACTGGGTGCGCATCCGATTACGCTGATTCCTCTGCTGCTGGCCAATACGCTGACCATGGCGGCGGTGTGCCACGCGATCGGTTTCGATCCGGAACCGGATTTCCTGCGTACCGTGATGCGCCGGGGTGCGGCCCATCTGACCATGTTCACCTGCTACGTCGCGCTGGTGTTTCTGCTGGTGGCGTGGCCGATGCTGAGGCTTACACAGTATCCCACCCTGGGCGGCAGCCTGATGCTGGCGGCGGCCTTGGTGGTGGCGTTGGTGGCGCTATGGCGCCTGTGGCCGGCTTTTGCATTGGTTTATGTGTGGGATGACGCCTACCCTGCGCACGGCCAGGGCGAAGGCTCCTGGCTGTTCACCGCCACCGCGCGCAGCGTGGCTTTCGGCCGGCATCTTTCGCGCGAAGAGCAATTTTTCAGCCATTTTTTGCCTAGCGCACTCGCGTTGTTGATCCTCGCATTCGCCGCGATTGCATTGAGCGGTCTTTACGGCGTGCTGCCATCGGAAATGCGTACGGCCGCGCTGGTGCTGTATGCGGTGCTGCTGGTGCCGCTTGGCTGCCTGGTCATCGCCAACCGCACATTGCGCGTGATGCTCTGCGAAAGCCGTCGGCCACGCCGGCAAGAACGGAGCAGCGGGGAGAAGGTGGAACCCATCCTCGCTCCAGCACCGTTGAGCGAACAGGAGCGCACCGCCGGCACACCCGAACAGGCGCAAGCCGTGCTTGCCGCCGCACGCAGCGGTGATGCGGCACGTGCGCTCGCATTGGTGGAAGCCGGCGCGGATCCAAATACCACGCCTGATGCCGGCGATCGCGACCAACGCCCGGTATTGATGCTGGCCGCGCTGCTGCCGGATACCCGCCTGCTGCGCGCCTTGATTGCCAAGGGTGCCGACGTGAATCGCGCCAGCGGCGGTCTTACGCCCTTGCTCGCCGCGACACGCGACAGCTGGCATGGCCGCGCCGAAGCCGTGATGACATTGCTTACCAATGGCGCCAACCCGCTGGCCACGGATGCCGATGGCAACACGTCATTGCACGGCGCCGTGCTCAGCGGCGAACCCAACGTGGCAGCCATGCTGCTGGATGCCGGCGCCGCCATCGATGCACTCAACAAGCATGGCGAAACGCCACTCTCGATCGCCTGTCGCGCTGCCAACTGGCCGCTGGTGCGCTTCCTGCTCGAACGCGGTGCCAAGACCGCACTGGCCAACGGCGAGCCGGCACTGGTCGCCGCGGCCGGCATTGCCGATGACGACGTCACCGGCGTGAAAATGCTGCTGAAACACCGCGCCACGGTGAATGCGGTGGACGCGCGCCAGCGCAGCGCGCTGATGATGGCTGCCGCCGAAGGGCATCAGCAGATTGCACGCGCACTATGTGCTGCCGGTGCCGACGTCAACCTGGCCGATCACCACGGCAGCACCGCCTTGATGGAAGCCGCACGCGCAGGCGCCGCGGGCGTGATGGAACTGCTCGCCGATGCACAAGCGGATGCCAATGCCCGCGACAAACATGGTCGCGACGCACTCACGCTCGCCTGCCAGTCGCCGCATGCACAGGTGGAAACGGTGCGTGCCTTGCTTGCGCTTGGCGCGGACCCCAAGGCCCCGGGCAGCGATGGCCGCAGTGCGCTTGACCACGCCGCCGCCAGCGGGCGCTGGGACCTGGTCGCGCTGCTTGATCCGGATACGCCGCTGCCCGCCAGCCTCGATCTGGCAGCCATTTCTGAAGGCGCAGACACACCTGCACATCTGCTTGACGCTTTGCGTTTCGGGCACTGGGCGATCGTATCCAGCTTTGCCGCACGGATACGCGACTGGCCGCAGGAGCAGCTTGCTCCGTTATTTCTGGAACTGACCGAACCTGGCTTGCGCACCGCGCGGCGCTGGCTGCTCGACCATGGATTGCCGGCGGAGGCCCGCTTGCAACCTCAACTGATTGATGAGCTCGACAGCGAGCATCCCACGCTGCCACCGCTCGGCCAGCGTCTGTTCGATGCCTCGATCGCACGGCTGCCGGAAAGTGCCGAAGCGATCGAAGATCTGCTCGATGCGGGCGCAAGCCCAGCCGGCGCAGGCTTGCTCGCGCAGGTGCTGAGCCGCTTGCAGCAGCCCTCTTCCACGTTGGCACTCGCCCTGCTCGAACGCGGTGCCGATCCGTTTGGCACAGACGAGCGCGAACGCACGCCGCTGCATCTGGCCACGGCCAATGGCCAGCTCAACGTGCTGCAGGCACTGCTCGCGCGCGGCTGCGATCCGAACCATCGCGACACCAATGGCCGCACGCCGCTGTTCGCCGCACTGGAACATGGCGCCGATGCACTGCCGCTGGTTCGTGCACTGGTCGCCCATGGCGCCGATGCCGAAGCGATGGATGCAAACGGTGAAACGCCGCTCGGCCTCGCATTGGAACATCCGGAGCTGGAGCGCTGGCTCGACTGGAACGGCTGGCAGCGTCCACATCGCCCACTGCGAGACGATGATTTGATCCAGGCCGCCAAGCAGGGGGCCGATACGGCGGTACGCCGCCTGTTGGAACTGGGTTTCCCCGTGGATGCCCACGATGCGCAGGGCGCCACACCGCTGCTGCACGCTTGCGGTGCTGGCCACCGCAACGTCGCCGCGGCGCTGATCGAGGCAGGTGCAGACATTGCCGCCAGCGCCAGCAACGGTATGACGCCGCTCGCTGCAGCCGTCGCAGCGCGGCGCGAAGCGCTGGTAGCGCTGCTGCTCGAACGCGGCGCCGTGGTGGATCAGCGTCTGCCGAACGATGCCACGGCACTGATGATCGCTGCCGTACAGGGTTATCCCGACATCGCCGAACGATTGCTCGATGCCGGCGCCGATGCCAATGCAGTCGACGCACGTGGACACAGCGCGCTACACGCTGCCTCGCAGTTTGGTTTCGAGCAGAACGACAGTTTGCGCGCACGCCGCCTGTTCGACGTGTTGTTGAAGCGCAAGGCCGATCCGAATCTGGCCGACGGCGAAGGCAAGACGGCATTGCTGTTGCTGCTCGGTGCGCATCTGCGTCCCGGCAGCGAGTGCGATGCCACGCATATCGGCGCACTCTTGCCGGTATTGCTCGACGCTGGTGCGCGCATCGAGCACGCCGATCAGCGCGGTGTCACGGCCCTGCATGCTTGCGCCATGCACGCCTTGCTGCCGCCCGCGCGCTTGCTGCTCGCGCGCGGCGCAGATCGCAATGCTGCGGACGCTTTTGGCCGCACCGCCGCGGACGTGGCAAGGCATCTGGGCCTGATCGATATTGCGCATGAGCTGGCTGCGCGTCATAGCGTGATTCCCAGCGTGCGGCAAACGCTGCGGCAGCCGGCGCAGCCGGATTGAATCATGAGTATGGCGATGTTGGGGTTTGCACCCCAACCTACCGATGCTGACGTAGGTTGGGGTGCAAACCCCAACATCGCCATACTCATCGCAATGAAGTAGGTTCCAACACTTGCGCCGCAGCCTTCTCTGCACGCAACTGCAACGCTAGCCACGCATCAATGACCTGCACCGGCGTGATCGCATCGACACGCGTACTCACCGGTGGGCCACCTAACACCTGCACCGCTTCCGGCACACGGCTGCGCGGCCGCCAATGCCCGGGCGATACGGAACCAAACATCACCACCAGCGGACATCCCATCGCCGCCGCAAGATGCGCAGGCCCGGTATCGACGGAAATCATGCTGTGTGCCACCGCCAGCAGGGCACGCATGCGCGGCAACGGCAGTTCTTTGGCGACGACCTCCACATCGGGCTGTGCCATCGCTTTGCGAATGTTTTCCAGGTAGCCGTATTCCGCGGATGATCCGCACAGGAGCACGCGCGCCTGCGGCAGTTGGATGCGAATGGCCGCAACGACGCCTGCCCAGTTTTCAATCGGCCACGACTTGTCATCGTCACTCGCCTTGCGCACACCGCTCCAACGGAGGGTGCGCTTGTTGGCAGGCTGCAGCAGCACGAGCGGACGGCCGGCGAGGCCACGCGCTGCCAGCCACCGATCGCATTCGGCACGTTCGGATGCACTGACGACGAACTCGGGCACGACACTGGTGGCACACGCCACATTCGCAAAACGATCGGCAAACGCGGTCGGCGTGGCATCAGCGAGTTCCAGCAGATGCTCGATCCAGTGGCCACCGGGTGTCAGCGGAATATCGTTGAGAAATACGCAATGGCTACGGGGAATGCCTGCCAGCTTCAACAGCGAATCAATGCGCTCCAAGGAGCGCGGTTGGGGTTCGCATACGTAAACCGGCACATGCCGCATGCGCCGCAGCGCAGCGATCGCACGCCATTGTTCGGGGCTCAGTGGCAGCGGCCGATGATGGGATCGCAGGGCGATCACTTCCGCGACATCAGGCTGCTCGCGATAGAGATCGATCGCATAACCACCGGCCGCCAACAGCGTGCAGGGTTGGCCATAGCGGGCATGCAGACGGCGCAACAACGGTTGCAGCAACAGCGTATCGCCGAGGCGGCCGAAGCGGATGACGAGCGGACGGAAAGGTATCGACATGCGGAGAAGCAGCGAGCACTCGTCATGATTTCACATCCGGCAAGCATGCGTGCCGTGCGCTTACGGGAAACTTACCGTATTTTCTTGCTATGAAATGGCGGACAGGTGCGCGCGATTCACGCGCCTCCCGTTCCCCGCTCCTCGTTGCCTGCCAGCAGTGGCGTATCGGCATCCGGCCCTTTTTCTGGCGGTGCCGGGGTCTGCGCATCCGCTTCGAACAGCCGGTCCAGGTCTTCCAACGCCTCGCGCGTGGTCTGCACCAGCTTGGCTTCGTCGTCGTAGACCAGATACTGCGCCTTGAGCAGCTCGGCATCCTTGCGGCGGAAGCGCTCGATCTCTTCCGTCGCTTCCTCGGCGCTCAAACCCAGCGCCTCGAGCGTTTTGCGGCTCATCTTCAAGCTGGAGAAAAACGTTTCGCGTACCGGTTCTTCTATCCCCAAATCCATCAAACGCCATACGTGCTGGCGATTGCGTGCACGGGCGATGATCTTCAAATGCGGATACTGGCGGCGTACCACGCGTGCCACGCGCAGGGCCGATTCCGCTTCATCCGTGGCAAGCACGAACACCTCGGCCTTGTCAGCCTGCGCTGCGCGCAATAGTTCGGGGCGTGCGGGATCGCCATAGAAAATATCCCCGCTGGTGCCGAAGCGATTGGCCAAGTCGAGCTGTTCCACCGATTGGTCCAGCGCCACGAAGGGAATTTTCCGCGTGCGCAAGATGCGCGCGACGATCTGGCCCATGCGGCCGTAGCCGGCGATGATCACGCGCGGATGATCCACGGTGATGGTGTCGAAGGGCCGCTGCGGTGCCTGTTTTTTCTTGGCGCCGATCAGTTTGGCGGTGGCCGCCACCAGCAGTGGCGTCAAGCCCATCGAGAGAGTGATAGCGAGTACGAGCACAGCGCCTTGCTGGTCGGCGATCAAATGCCGCTCCATCGCCTGACGCAGCACCACGAAAGCAAATTCGCCACCGCTAGCCAACAGTACCGCGAGCCGCAAGGCATCCACGCGGTTGAGGCCGCCAAGCACACGGCCAAGCGGCCACAGCAACACGCCTTTCACCAGCAAGAGGCCGAAGGTAAGGCCCAGCACGATCAGCGGCATTTGCAGCAGCAGATTGATCTGCATCGACATGCCGACGCTGATGAAGAACAGACCCAGCAACAGGCCCTTGAACGGCTCGAGGTTGGATTCCAGCTCGTGGCGGTATTCCGAGTCGGCCAGCAATACACCAGCAAGGAACGCGCCGAGCGTTACCGAGACGTTGAGGTTTTCCATCAATAAGGCCGTGCCCAGCACCACCAGCAACGCCGTCGCGGTGGATACCTCGGTCGATTTGGCGCGCGCCACGAAGCGGAACACGGGGCGCAGCAGATAGCGGCCGCCGATCACCACCGCCACGATCACCGCAGCCGTACGCGCCACCGCCATCGGATCGACGCCATGATGCGATGACGTTGAAGCCAGCAGCGGTACGGCCGCAATCAACGGAATCGCCGCCAGATCCTGGAACAGCAGAATGGCGAAGGATTGCCGGCCATAGGCCGTCGACGCTTCCTTGCGCTCAGCGAGAATCTGCAAGCCGAACGCGGTGGACGACAGCGCCAGGCTGCCGCCGACGATCGCCGCCGCGTTCGGCGCGAGGCCGAAAGCGTAAGCGATGCTCCCCACGGCCAAACCGCACACCAGCACTTGCAGCAATCCGGTACCGAATACGGCATGGCGCATCACCCACAGGCGCCGTGGCGACAGCTCCAGGCCGATCACGAACAACATCAGTACCACGCCGAACTCGGCGATATCGCTGGCACGACTGGGCTCGGCAACCAGATGCAGCTCCGCTGGGCCGATCACGACGCCCGCGAGCAGATAACCAAGCACGGCACCCAGGCGAAAACGCTTTGTGATCGGTACCGCAATCACCGTAGCGAGCAAGAAGATGACCGCCGTTTCCAGAAAGTGTTGGCTGCTCACGCGTCCTCCGCCTGCAAGTTCCTGCGAAACATTATTTCACGCACTGGTCCATGGATGGGGAGTACGCGGCTGACGCCCTCATATCTCGCATGCGATCATCCGGCCCCATGAAACCGATCACTCGCTTGCTCGTCCTTCTCGCGCTGATGCTGGCGTCGTCCGTTTATGCGCAAAACAGCATTCCCATCTACGGCTACCAAGTGCTGCACACCTATCCGCATAGCACCAAGGCGTATACGGAAGGCTTGTTCTATCTCGACGGCTATCTCTACGAGAGCACCGGCACGACGGGCGAATCGTTCATCCACAAGCTGGACCTCAACACCGGCAAAGTGCTGCAGCAAGTGGAGCTGTCGCCACCCGATTACGGCGAAGGCATCGTGGCGTTCAAGAACCGCCTGATTCAGCTCACCTGGCAATCGCAGCGCGGTTATATCTACGACTTGAAGAGCTTCAAGAAGATCGGCCAGTTCAGTTATCCCGGCGAGGGTTGGGCGCTCACGACGGACGGACATCGCATCTACATGAGCGACGGCACCGCAACGATCCGCGTGCTCGATCCGGAAACGCTCAAGCAGGTCGGCAAGATCGACGTGACGGCATTGGGCCGCCCGCTGGTCAATCTCAACGAGCTGGAATGGGTGAAAGGGAAAATCTACGCGAATGTGTGGCTGACCCAGAACATCGTGCAGATCGATCCGAATAGCGGCAAGGTGGTTGGCGTGATCAACCTCACCGGGCTCGCTCCTGATCCGAGTGCCTTGGCCGATCCCAGCAACGATGTGCTCAACGGTATTGCCTACGACGAGAAGCAGGATCGGCTGTTTGTCACCGGCAAGCGCTGGCCGTCGATCTATGAGATCAAGCTGACGCCGCCGAAGTCCGATCATTGATGTAGGTTGGGGTGCAAACCCCAACATCCGGCATGCTCATGTTTCTCGATGTTGGGGTTTGCACCCCAACCTACGTAGTAGCCAGTCGCTGCAGGATAAGCTCGGCCAATCGCATCACCGCGGGTGTCGATTCCGCTTCGCTGCGATAAAGCGCCAGTCCAAGCTGCGGCAATGCCGGCAAAGCGGCTTCTTTCGCCTCCATCGTGCGCAGATCGGCAGGCACACCAAGCGGCGTGCGCACGCTGATACCCAATCCCGCTTTCACCGCCGCCCAGGTTCCGGCCAGGCTCGCGCTGGTGAAAGCAATGCGCCAAGCGAGACCTGCGCGGTCCAATGCATCGATAGCCGCCGTGCGCATCAGGCACGGCGCATCCAGCATCACCAGCGGAATCGGTTCGCCAGGCTCATAGGGAAGCTGCTCGGCAGCTACGCCGATCCAGCGCATCGGCAAGGTTTGAATATGCTGCCTGTGTGGCGTGCGCGTATCCGTTTCCCAGGCCAGTGCAAGATCGAGACGGCCGGCCTCCAGTGACTGCAGCAACACGGTATTGCGTGCGATGTGCACTTCCACACGCAACCTGGGGTGCGCGCGCTTGAAGCGTCCCAGCACTTCGGGCAGCACGTTTTCGCCAAAATCTTCCTGCATGCCCAGTCGCACGCGTCCTTCCAGTTGCACACCGCGCACGGCGCTGACCGCTTCATCGTTCAGTTCCAACAGTCGACGCGCATACCCGAGCATCACCTCGCCCGCCTCGGTCAGCACCATGCCGCGCCCGGCTTTGCGCAACAGTGGCGTGCCAGCCTGGTCCTCCAGCTTTTTCAGTTGCGCGCTGACGGCGGAAGTGGAACGGCTTAGGCGATCGGCGGCCTTGGCAAAACTGCCCAGCTCGATGCCCGTGACGAAGCTGCGCATGACGTCCAGATCGAGGTGAAGGCGGTTCATGGAATCATCCAGTTTTTCAGGATTATTAGTTCATAAATTCCCGATTTTAAGGATTATCCTGAGCCAGTAGTCTGATGCTCGTCAAGCCTGCCAAGGAGATCGCCGTGATCACCATGCAGTACCGCATCACCCTGCCCGCCGATTACGACATGACGATCATCCGCAAGCGCATCGCCGATCGCGGGCATCTCACCGACGACTTTCCGCAACTTGCGTTCAAGGCCTATCTCTATGCCGACCGCAACGAGCCCTACGCCACAGGCCGGGAGAACCGTTACGCGCCGTTTTATCTGTGGCATGACACGGAAGGCATGAACGCCTTTCTCGGCGGCGCAGGCTTTGGTGCCGTTATCGACTCGTTTGGACGGCCAGTGGTGCGCACGTGGTCGGTGTGGCATGCGGAAACGGCACCTGATCTTTCCATCGCCACTTATGCAACCTGCGAAACCGCGTCAATCACCGAGCCTATGGCGCTGGGTGCCTTGCGCGATGCAGAGCTGGCGAGCGTTCGCGCCGATGTCGCTGGCGGCGCACTTGCCGCGGTCAGCGCCTTCGACCCCACCGGCTGGACGATGATGCGCTTTCGTCTGTGGCGCGACGCCATCCATGCTTCCAGCGACGCTGTAGACGTTTATCGAGTCGGCCACGTGTCGCAACCTTCCTCAAAACACTAAGCCATCAAGGAGCATCCCATGCCTCTCGTTCGCATCGCTCTACGCCGCGGCAAGTCGCCTGCGTATATCGCCGCACTACGCAACGGCATCTATGCTGCCATGCGCGAAAGCTTCAACGTACCGGAAAACGATCGCTTCATCCTGGTCAGCCAGCATGATGCCGATGAGTTCGATTACGACCCGAATTATCTTGGTATCGCGCGCACCGACGATCTGGTCATCGTGCAGATTGCATGCAACAACACGCGCACGGTGGAGCAGAAGCAGGGGTTTTATCGGAGTGTGGTGGAGAAGCTGACGGCCGATCCCGGCTTACGGCCGGAGGATGTATTTATCAATTTATTGGAAACGGCCAAGGAAAATTGGTCGTTTGGAAATGGAGTTGCACAGTACGCGTGATTGCGTAGGCTTGGGTGCAATCTTTATATTTTTTGACCTGCGAAGCGTCGTTCGCGGAGAAAAAAGCCAGTCTTGCCTCAACGTCATTCCGGCGAAGGCCGGAATCCATCGCGAATACGAAGCATGGATTCCGGCCTTCGCCGGAATGACGACTCGCTCTGAAACGGTATTAACGCGAACTTCGGTTCTTTCCGGAATGACGAAAAACGTGGGGATACATCAGGGTGCAACCCACAACCTACGGTAGCGTGATCGTTACTCGCGCAACCACCGCGCAGCATCGATCGCGTAATACGTAAGAATCGCATCCGCCCCCGCACGCTTGAACGCCGTCAGTGTTTCCAGTACCACCGCGCGCTCGTTCAACCAGCCATTCTGCGCCGCGGCTTTCAACATCGCGTATTCGCCGCTCACCTGGTACACAAAGGTTGGCATGCCAAAGGCATCCTTCACACGGCGCAGCACGTCGAGATACGGCAAACCCGGCTTCACCATCACCGCATCGGCGCCTTCGGCGATATCCAGCTCGACTTCGCGCAGCGCTTCATTGCTGTTGGCGACATCCATCTGATACGTGTGCTTGTTGCCTTTGCCGAGATTGGCGGAAGAACCGACCGCATCGCGGAACGGCCCATAGAACGACGAGGCGTACTTGGCGGAATAGGCGAGAATGCGCGTGTGGATGTAGCCGGCATTTTCCAGCGCCTCGCGAATCGCGCCGATGCGGCCGTCCATCATGTCGGAGGGCGCGACGAAATCCATGCCTGCTTCGGCCTGCGCCAGCGACATCTTGATCAGCGCGTTGACAGTGGGCTCGTTCATCACGTAGCCGTGTTCGTCGATCAGACCGTCCTGGCCGTGCGTGGTATACGGATCCAGCGCCACATCGCCAATTAGGCCCAATTCGGGATGTTTTGCCTTCAGTGCGCGCGTCGCACGCTGCATCAAGCCTTGTGGGCTCCATGCTTCGGCGGCGTCTTCGCTTTTTGCGGAGGCGTCCGGCGAGGGAAACAGCGCCAGCGCGGGAATACCCAGGCGCACACATTCGCCGGCCATTGCCAGCAAACTGTCGATCGACACCCGTTCCACACCGGGCATCGACGGCACCGGCTCGCGCTTGCCTTCGCCTTCGATCACGAAGGCCACCATGATCAGGTCGGAAGGCTGCAGCGTGTGTTCGCGCATCAATGCGCGTGAGAAAGCATCGCGGCGCATGCGACGCATGCGGATGGCGGGGAAGTTCATGGGGATGTCTCGCGCAAAAACTACACCTAGTTTAGCGCCAGCATCGTGACGGCGTTGGCACAGAACGCCGCAGCCTGATGGCTCAATGGGTGAGATGCATCGGTTCAACAATAAGCACCGTAGTTAAACGCCGAACTGTTTATGCGCAAGTTCGACACATGTTGTGTGCCATCTTTGATGGCGCATGTCCCCTCTCATTAGGAGCTGCGTCATGATCCAGCATGCCAAGCGTCCGTCGCACTGGACCTCCCCCGAAGGCATGAAGTACCTGGGCCCGCACGAGGGCACCGAACCGCTTGATGTCACTGTTGTATTGCGCCGCCGCTCAGATACCGCACCCACGCCGGCCGAATGGCCCAAATCACCGCGCTTTCCTCGTGGACAGTTCGGCGATCACTACGGTGCCAATCCTGCCGATATTGAAAATGTGCGTGGTTTTGCGCACACGCATGGCCTTACCGAAACCGGCTGTGAGGCACATCGCCGCGTCTTGCACCTGCGTGGCACACCGACACAGTTGGAGCAGGCATTTGGGGTGACGCTAGGCAAATACCAGATCGACGATCGCCAATTCGTGGGATGCGGCCATGCGCCTACGCTGCCACCCGCGGCCATCGCCGTGCTGGGCTTGGATCGGCGGCCGGTAGCGCGGCCGCATGTCCGCGTGCCGAATGCGCAGCCGAATACGTATTACACCCCGCTGCAGCTCGGGCAGCTGTACAACTTTCCTGCCGGCACGGATGGCACGGGGCAGACCATTGGCATCATCGAGTTGGGTGGCGGCTATACCAGCACCGATCTCAGCCAGTACTTTTCGAACCTGGGGATCAGCAAGCCGCCGAATGTCGTGGCTGTTTCAGTGGCCGGCGGACAGAACCAGCCCGGCGGCGGCGATGCCGATATCGAAGTGACGCTGGATATCGAGGTGTCCGGTGCGCTCGCACCCGGCGCGACCATCGCCATGTATTTCGCGCCGAATACGGATCAGGGTTTTTACGAAGCCATTTCGCAAGCCGCGCACGACACGACGAACAAGCCGTCGGTAATTTCGATCAGCTGGGGCGGCCCCGAAGACAGCTGGAGCAGCCAGTCGCGTGATGCCATGGAAACGGCCTTGCAGGATGCGGCGGCGCTTGGCGTGACGGTGGTTACCGCGGCGGGCGACAACGGCTCCAGCGATGGTGCAACCGACGGCCAGCCGCATGTCGACTTTCCTTCTTCCAGTCCTTACGCACTGGGCTGCGGCGGCACCACGCTGACGGCCAACGGCCAGACCATCCAGAGCGAGGTGGTGTGGAACGAGACCGCCAGCAATGACGGTGCAACGGGTGGCGGCGTCAGCATCGAATATCCCCTGCCAACTTGGCAGCAAAACGCGAAGGTACCCAACGCCCCCAGCGGCAGCACCGGGCGTGGCGTGCCGGACGTTTCCGCTAACGCCGACCCCTTGACCGGCTACGAAATACTGGTCGGCGGCCAGACGCAGGCTGTCGGCGGCACCAGCGCCGCGGCACCGCTGTGGGCAGCCTTGCTGGCGCGGATCAACCAGCAACTGGGCAAGCCGGTGGGCGACGTGCATGCGGCGCTGTACCAGATCGATGAATCGGCGTTCCGCGATATCACGCAGGGTAATAACGGGACGTATCAGGCGGGCCCGGGGTGGGATGCGTGCACGGGGTTGGGTAGTCCAAATGGGCAGGCGTTGCTGAGTGCGTTGTCGGCGCAGCAAGGTTGATGGCATAGCAACGCCTGCCGGAGAAGCTGCAGAAAGACTCAAAGCTGTCGTCCCGGCGCACGCCGGGACCCAGTGACTTCGCTTGCGAATCAACACGCTGGGCCCGGGCTTTCGTCGGGGCGACGATAGTGAATTTTTTCACAAGCTTGGGGAGAGGAAGCCGCTCGCGATGCTGGACGAATCCGATGACAACGGGCAGTCTTGTCAGGTTCGCTACCCTGGATTCCCCATGGATCGCTCCATCACCTCACCCACTCTGCTGGCCGATCTCGGCGGCACCAACGTCCGTTTCGCCCTTGCCGATGCCGCATCATCCTCGCCGCTGCTGCTGGACAGCGTGCGGCGTTATCGCGTGAAGGATTTCGACACGCTGGCCGATGCCATGCGCCAGTACTTCGCCGACACCGGCCATACCGCCACGCAGTCGATCATCGCCGCTGCCGGCCGCATCGCCAACGGCGAGACGGTGAAGATCACCAACAATCCCTGGGCGGTGTCTGCGCATGGCCTGGAGGCGGAACTGGGCTTCGAGCGCGTGCGGTTGGTGAACGATTTCGCGGCGCAGGGCATGTCGATTCCGCTGCTCAAAAGAGATGAGCTGCAAGCCGTCGGTACGGTGATGCCACCGGAGCACAACCACAAATCCACGCAGACGTTTGTCGTGATGGGTCCAGGCACGGGCCTCGGTGTGGCCGGCCTGCTGCTCCGCCACGGCCACTGGATCGTGCTGGAAACCGAGGGCGGCCATTCCGGCTTTGCGGCGCATACCGCCGAAGATGTGGAGATTCTGCATCGCTTGAACGCGCGCTTCGGCCGCGTCTCGAATGAACGCATGATCTGCGGCAACGGCCTGGTGAATCTCTACCTTGCCCTGGCCGATATCGCCGGCCAGCCCGCCGAGGAATACACACCCGAGGACATCACCGCGCGCGCCACCGACAGCAGCGACCCGCTGTGCGTGCGCACGGTGGAAACGCTGGCCGGCATTTTCGGCAGCGTGGCCGGCGATCTGGTGCTGAGCCTGGGTGGCTGGGATGGCGTGTACCTGACCGGCGGCGTGCTGAAAATTCTGATGCCCTGGCTGCAGCGCGGCGGCTTCCGCGAGCGCTTCGAAGCCAAGGGCCGCTTCCGCGACACGATGGAACATGTGCCGACTATCGCCATCATGCATCCGGAACCGGGTTTGCTCGGTGCGGCGGCGCTGGCTGTGCTGGAATCGGGGCGTAGCTTGCCAAATATGTAAATCCCCCACATTCGTCATTCCCGCGAGAGCGGGAATCCAATGTGATCTGATGCAGAAACAAAGATGGATTGACCGGCATTCGCCGTTGTAAAGCGCCTCCGCTTTCGCGGGAATGACGGCCTCAGGCAGTTATGAGGATCACCATGCCCCGCTCGAATACCGCATTTCTGTTTGACCTCGACGGCACCCTGATCGACAGCGTGTACCAGCACGTGCTGGCCTGGAAGGAAGCACTGGATGAGGAAGGCGTCGTGCTGCCGGTATGGAACATTCACCGCAAGATCGGCATGAGTGGCGGCCTGTTCACCAACATCCTGCTGCGCGAAACCGGCCTGGACATCACGCCGGAACGCATCGAGCGCCTGCAACAGCGGCATGCGGAAGCCTTCAATCGCCATCACACCCAGGGCTCGGTGCGGCCGCTGCCGGGTGCACGCGAGCTGCTTGAGTTTCTCACCAAGGAAAAGATTCCCTGGGCGATCGCCACCAGCGGCCGCATGCGTACCGCCGCGCACAACCTCGCGGCGCTAGGCGTCGATCCCAACCAGGTGCCGGTGGTCACGCGCGACATGGTGCGCCACGCCAAGCCCGATCCGGACTTGTTCATCGCTGCCGCCGAACGGCTGGGTGTGGATATTCATCACTCGCTGGTGATTGGCGACAGTATCTGGGACATGCTGGCGGCCCAGCGTGCGCGAGCTTTAGGCGTGGGGCTGCTTTCGGGTGGCTACGGCCAGGATGAGCTGCAACGCTCCGGTGCGTTCCGTGTCTATGACGATCCGGCCGACCTGCTCAAACATATCGACGAAGTGGCTGCCCGCGACTGATCGCAACGATGTCATCGAAAACCGCCCCGGGCCGTTATGGCTCTTTGGGGAAAATGATTCAGGTAGGGGTATGTTCAAACCATCGTTATTGGCTTTAAGCACGCTCGCCGCAGGCCTCTTGTTCACTGCGGCCGCGTCGGCGCAATCCTCGGCGCCGGGTATCACGATCAATGGCGCGAAGCCCGATGCTGCGCAATACCAGCCCGCTCAGGACAATTCGAATTCGCCCGTCTCGGACAAGGATATCTATTGTCCCACCGCGCTCGAGCCGATCCTGCCCGCCGATTACTATGCCTGCGAAGCGCGTTCCGCCTCCGGGCATGAGAATTACAGAAAGATGGCGGACATGCTGGAGGAATCCGCCTATTGGGCCAACAAGGACGCGCAGTACGTGCTCGGCCTGATGTACTTCAACGGCGATACCCCGGACGTGCCGCAGAATCGTCCGCTGGGCCTCGCCTGGCTGGCACTCGCGGCGGAGCGCAAAAAGCCGCAATACCAGCTGGCCTATGCCACGGCTCGCAGCAAAGCCACGCCGCAGGAGATCCGGCAGGCCCGCACGGTTTATTTGAAGTTGCGCCAGAAGTACGCCGATCACATTGCCGCGCCGCGTGCGATCCAGCATTTCAATCATGCCATCCAGTCGATCGACGATGCCGCGCGCAGTGGCGGCATTGTTTATCTGCACGGGTTCTCACCTTTTCCGCAAAGTGCGTTTGCCATCGCCAACAAATTGCATGACCAGGCAGACACTGATTTCAGCGACGTGCATGGCACGGTGGTGGTCGGCAAACCGGAGTGGGTGCAAGCGAAGCCATTGGATACACCGCAAGGAAGTGATGCGAAATAGCCGTAGCTTGGGGTGCAAACCCCAACATTGCCATGCATCCATGGAGCGCGATGTTGGGGTTTACACCCCAACCTACCTAGCTACTTAGCCGGGCGCCAGCAGTGCATCCAGATCAGCCTGATCGAAACTCAGCTTCTCGCGCGTACCGCCACCTTCCAGCACTGCTTCGGCAAGCTCCGCCTTGCGTGCTTTCAGTTCTTCGATGCGCTCTTCCACGGTGCCCGACGTAATCAGGCGGAACACGAACACCGGCTTGTCTTGCCCGATGCGATGCGCACGATCGCTGGCCTGCGCCTCGGCCGCGGGGTTCCACCACGGGTCGTAGTGAATGACCGTATCAGCGGCGGTGAGGTTGAGACCGACGCCGCCAGCTTTTAGCGAGAGCAGAAACAAGGGCACATCGCCTTCCTGGAAGCGCTGCACCGGCTCAGCGCGATCACGCGTTTCGCCTGTAAGCATCACGTAGCGGATGCGGCGCCGCTCCAAATCATTCGCGATCAGCTTGAGCATCTCGGTGAACTGCGAGAACAGCAGCACTTTGCGGCCTTCGGCGAGCAATGCGGGCAGCATGTCCATCAGCAATTCAAACTTGGCGGAATCGCGCACGCCGCGCGCGGCCTCCAGCTTGACCAAGCGCGGATCGCAGCAAACCTGACGCAGCTTGAGCAAGGCATCGAGCACCACGATGCCGCTGTGGGCGATGCCGCGCTGGGCAATCACTTCACGCAGTTCATCGGCCAGCGACAGGCGCAAGCTTTCGTACAGCTCGCGCTGGCGGCCGTCGAGCACCACGCGGCGGGTGATTTCGGTTTTGGATGGCAGTTCTGCCGCGACCTGTGCCTTCGTCCGGCGCAGAATGAACGGTGCGAGCCGACGGTTGAGGCGCGCCTGACAATCTTCGTCGCGCTGCTTTTCGATCGGCACGCGGTAGTGGCGGCGGAATGCACCTTCGTCGCCCAGCAGACCCGGTACGGCGAGATCCACCTGCGACCAGAGTTCGCCCAGATGATTTTCCAACGGCGTGCCGGTGAGACAGATGCAGCGTGGCGCGCGCAAAGTGAGTGCGGCGCGGCGTGCTTGCGTGCGCGGATTCTTCACCTGCTGCGCCTCGTCGAACACGATCAGCGAGAACGGCTGCTTGCGCAGCGTCACCACGTCGCGCGGCAGCAAGGCGTAGCTGGTGAGGATGATGTCCTGGGCGGCGATTTGCGAAAAATCGCCGCTGCGTTGCGGACCATGCAGCGCCAGCGCGCGCAGGGACGGTGCGAAGCGCCCGATTTCCGCCAGCCAGTTTGGAATCAGGCTGGTGGGCACCACGATCAGCGCGGGCTGCTGCAAGGCGCCGCGTTCTTTCAGCGCCAGCAAATGCGTGATCAGTTGCAGCGTTTTGCCCAGGCCCATGTCATCGGCCAGCACGCCGCCGACACCGGCTTCGGCCAATGCGTTCAACCAGCGCAAACCTTCGCGTTGATAGGGGCGCAATTCAACGGTGAGGCCTTCGGGAATGGCATCGCTTGCACGTTCGGCCGCATCGCGCAGGCGCGCGGTGAACCCTCGCAATTGCTCCGGCGCCTGCAGCTCACCGCCAGCCGGCAACGCTTCAACGATTTCCTCCAGGCGACCGGCCTGAACGCGCGGCAGATGCAGTTTTTTCTTCGGCTTTTCGAGGTATTCGGCGAGCGGCGCCAGCAGACCGCGCAGTTCTTTCAGGCGCACCGGCACACGACGGCGCTCATCGACCGGCGCGTACCACACGGCATCCTCGGGCTCATTCGGCGCGGGGCTGAGATTGAGCTGATGCTCGGCTAGCGCCTGTGCTACGGCGGGCAACAGATTGCGACGCTTGCCTTCCACTTCGATGCCGATTTCCAGATCGAAGGCATGGTCGTCGGCATCTTCCACCGCGTTGCCGTACCAACGCACCGGGCCTTCGAGCACTTCGAACGGAAAACTTGGCGCGTACTCGAGCAGAAAACCTTCCGCTTCGAGTTTCGGACGCAGCGCAAGCCAGCGTGCCGGCGTGTTCACTTCGAGTGCGCCAGCGTGGCCCTTGCCGGGGAACAGCCAGGCGTCCTCCGGCAGCGTGTCGGCCAGATCCCAGGGCAGACCTTCGGTATCCACACCCAGCGTCAGGCCGGCGCGCTCCAATTGCTCCATCGTGGACAGTTCTTCGGCGCGCTTGCGGGTGATTTCCACCAATTGGCCGTTACGCACGCGGCGCACCAGTGGCTCACCGCCGCGTCCGGGCAGGCGCTCCCCGGCGTAGTCGAAGGCCAGGCGTGCGTAGGCCAACGGCGGTGTGCCGGCGGCCAGACGTGCATGCCGCGTCAGTGCGTGCAAGGTCAGCACCGGCTTGGGCGCGAGTTCGGCACGACGCAGCTCGTCGAACACCTGCGGCTGCGGGATGCGGTGCGCCAGGCGGCTGGACGGCAATGCGCCGCGCAAGAGACGACTGTATTCGTGCTTGAGCGGCGGCAGATCCAGCCAGTGTGTTTCTTCCGGATCGGCTTCCAGATGGCCCAGTTCGGCCCGCTCTGCATCCAGGTACCACAACCCGTCAATGCGCAGCAGGCGCTGGCTATGCGGCAACGCCGGCAACAAGCGCTGGCTGCCGTCCTGTTCCAGTTGCCAATGCCAGTTCAGTTGATGCGATCTACCGCGTGACAAGCGCAGGCCGGCGAGGCCGCCGAGGAAGCAGGGCGCGGTATCCAGCATCTCGGCCAAGAGTGCGTTGCCTACATGGCCAGACAGACGCGCGTAACTGCGCGACTTGCGCAACGCCTGCGGCAGGCCGAGCACGGTGGTGGCCAGCCGTTGCTCGTGCAGCGTCAGTATGGAATGGGAAAGCATCTTGCTTTCCAACGGAGCCGGCCGTGTGAAACGGCCGTGCTCGCCAGGCGCCAGCAGTACCGGGGCTGAGTCCAGTCGCGCAAAAGGAGCGCCATCTTCCGGCATCACCTCGAAGAAGAAACCGAGCACGACATGCTCGTGCGCTCCGGCAACAGCAGGTTTGCCGAGCAGCTTGCGCCACACGCCGGGTAGGCTTTCCTCGCGCTCCTCATGGGCGGAAGGATCGCCGTGCTGGTTCTCGTCCGGTAGGTGCATGCGCATGCGATCCCTGGGGCGATCAAAACCTTGAGCTTAGCAGCGATTCGGGTGCGCGCGGGTACGCGTATGCATCACAAAAAGCTCAATGCGTTCCGAACAAGCCTTGCGGGTATTCCGGCTTTTGCTCGCGCGCCATCAGCGCCTTCATGCCTTCGACCGGCGTCACTTCGCCGTGCAGCACGGCACGCACGCCTTTGCTGATCGGCAAATCCAGGCCGTGCTTGTCGGCCAGACGCACGACTTCATTGGCCGTGACCACGCTTTCGACCACTTGGCCGATCTGCGCCACCGCCTCATGAATGCCGATGCCCTGTCCCAGCGCCAGACCGAGGCGCCGGTTGCGCGAGAGATCCCCGGTGCAAGTCAGCACCAGATCGCCCAGGCCGGACAGGCCCATCAGCGTTTCCGGCTTTGCGCCCAGAGCTACGCCCAAGCGCAGCATTTCGTTCATGCCGCGAGTGATGAGACCTGCGCGGGCATTCAGGCCGAGCTGCATGCCATCGGCTACGCCGGTAGCGACCGCCAGCACATTCTTCATCGCACCACCCAGTTCCGCGCCCAGCACGTCCTTGCCGGTATAGACACGGAAGTTCGGCGCATGCAGCAAGTTGGCGAGATGTTGTGCGAAGGCTTCGTTCTCGGCATGCACCGTGACCGCGCTGGGCTGGCCGGCGGCCACCTCACGTGCAAACGAAGGACCGGTGAGCACGGCTGCCGCCCGTCCCGGCAGCCTTTCGGCCACCAGTTCATGCAGGAACCGCCCGGTCCCCGGTTCAAAGCCCTTGGTGGCCCAGGCGATGCTGGTGCCTGGATCGAGCAACGGCGCGATCTCGTTCAGCATTTCTGCAAAGGCATGACTGGGCACCACGATCAACAGCGCGGTGGCGCCACGCACTGCCTTGGCCAGATCGGGCTCAAAAGCGAGCCCCGATGGCAACTCCAGATCCGGGAGGTAGCGCTGGTTGCGATGGTTGGCAGCCATCGACGCCAAAGCCGCCGCATCGCGTCCCCACAGGCGAGTGGGCACGCCGTTGCGCGCGGCCAACGTGGCCAGAGCGGTGCCCCAGGAGCCAGCCCCGAGGACAGCCAGGATCGGCTGGTCGGTCATGTCAGGACCTGTTCGCTAGACTTTCAGCTGTTGAGCGTCGGCGCTTCGCCACCGCTGCCCATGCGGCGCTGCTGTTCGGCGTACAGGGCCTCGAAATTGATCGGCTGCAGCAGGAACGGCGGGAAGCCGCCTTCTTGCACCAGTGAGGAAATCACCTGGCGGGCATAGGGGAACAGCAGGTTCGGGCAGTAGCTGCCGATGATGCCGGCCTGGTCGGCCTCGGTGAAGCCCGCGATACCGAACAGGCCCGCCTGCTGCACTTCCGCCAGATAGGCGGTGCGCTCGTTGATGGTGCAGGTAAGGGTCAGGGTGAGCACCACTTCATACAGGTCGCTGCCCAAGCCGGTCGCGCGCTGCGACAGGTTGAGCTGCACCTGGGGAGCCTCGGTGATTTCACCGATTTCCTGGAAAATCTGCGGCGCATTGGGCGCCTCGAAGGACACGTCCTTGACGTAGATCTTCTGCAGCATGAGCTGCGGCTGATTGGCCTGACCAGCACCCTGGCCGTTGGCGGTGATATCTACCATGGGTATCCCTCGATTCAATAAGGCAAAGCGCGCGCGGCGCAAAGGAGGGGAATTGTTCCATACATCCCCGTCTGTCGCCATGTCGGCGAAAGCCGCAAAAGTGGTGACAGATTGCACACTCGCCTGTTTTTACGGGATAATGCACGGCTCGCCCCTGTCGACCCGGCCTACCGGGCATGTCCGCAACGCGATGCGGACCTTACGACCAAGCGACCCGCAACACCCTCCAGCATCGCGTGGCGCACAGCGCCGCTGGGCCGATGTCGCCCTGGCCAACGGGCGGTTTACAGAATCTACGGAGGTCATCATGGCCCGTGTATGCCAAGTCACCGGAAAGGGTGTGCAGACCGGCAATAACGTCTCGCACGCCAACAACAAGACCCGCCGCCGCTGGTTGCCCAACCTGCATGAGCGCCGGTTCTGGGTTGCCAGCGAAAACCGCTGGGTAAAACTGCGCGTCTCCAACCAGGCGCTGCGCACCATCGACAAGAAGGGCATCGAGGCCGTGATCGCCGACCTGCGTGCCCGTGGCGAAAAGATCTAAGGAGCTTAAGTCATGTCCAAGAGCAAGAGCGACAAGATCCGTTTGATCTCTTCGGCCGGTACCGGCCACTTCTACACCACGCAGAAGAACAAGAAGAACACTCCGGACAAATTTGAATTCAAGAAATACGATCCGGTCGTGCGCAAGCACGTGATTTACAAGGAAGGCAAGATCAAGTGATCCACCGTCAGGTGAATCCTTCCGGTGAAAACCAGGATCTATTGAAAACCCGTCCTCAAGGCGGGTTTTCTTTTGCCCGCTTGCGCATGCAAAGAACGTTTCAGCATGATCGCGGCATGGAAACAAGCGACGCACTTTTTCCGGCCCTGCTCAAAAATGCCTGGCATGACTTGCCTGGACCGGTGCGCTCCATGCACGGCTCAGCACCTCGCATCCTGGCGCGCGGCAAGGCCGATGTAGAGGGTGATGGCAACGCCGTGGTGCGCGCCTTGCGATGCCTTCTAAAACTTCCCTCTCCTGGTCCAGAACAAACCCTGGAAGTGTGCATCGAACGTCGAGGCAATCATGAAACGTGGACACGGCGTTTTGCGCATGGCCGGATGCAATCCACCCTGCGCCACGATGCAAGCGCTACACATCTGTTGGAACAGCTTGGCCCAGTGACGCTTCGCTTCACATTGTGTCCAGATGCCCACGGCATAGCTTGGCACTTGAACGGCGCACGCATGCTTGGCATGCCTTTGCCGCGCCGTTGGCTGGGCACCGTGCTTTCGCACAGCGGTGAGCATAACGGCCGTTACGCATTCACCATCGATACTCGATTGCCATGGATAGGCAGACTGGTTGCCTACCGTGGCTGGCTGGAGATCAGCACCGATGACTGAGAGCATCTCGTCACCTGTGGTTGTGTATGACGGCGTCTGTCTTTTGTGCAGCCGCTGGGTGCGCTTTCTGCTGGAGCGCGATACGGAAGGTCGCTATCGATTTGCTTCGATGCAATCGGAGAATGGCAGGCACCTGTTGCAGGCACATGGCCTCGATCCCGACTCGCCACTCTCGATGCTGCTGGTTGAAGATGGCCACGGTTATACCGACGCCACTGCCATCGCACGGGTGTTGCGCGGATTGCCCTATCGGCGCTGGCGGTGGTTGAGCGCGATGATGTTGTCAGTTCCCCATTCGATTCGAGATGTCGCCTACCGCATTGTTGCCCGTCACCGCTATCGGCTGTTCGGGCGCAGCGAGCAATGTTTCGTACCCACGCCAGAACAACGCTCACGATTCATGTCGTGAGCGTTTCCAGTCTCGTGCTGATCTGATAATCGGAGAGCGCAGCCAGCGCTTCGTCCAGATTGAACAGCCCCATGCATGGCATGGCGCCTCGGTCTTTAAGCAGACAGTCCGCCTTCTTCCGCGCCAACACCACGGCTGGCATGGCCGGGATATATGGTCCGTCACCAGCTGCCGCATGCAATGACCAGCGCAGCGTCAATGGCTTCGCGTTCGCATCGAGGCCCCGCAACATCACCACCATGCCACCCTCATCGCTGCCCGCATGCAGGAACCACTCGCTGATACGACGCAACCGGCGCGCGTGGCGCGCCAAGTTTTTCAAAACGCCCAGGCGCACCAGCCAAGCCAGCAGCCATACGCCGAAGTGAAGCCGGCGCAATTCCAGGCCGGCGCGAAACATCACCTGCTGCACGCCGTGATAGCGCTCCGGAAAAAGCGCGAGATCAGGTACGTCGCACAAACCGACCCAGCGCGGCCCCGACATGAACCAGCTGCGCCTCGTCGAAAGCCAGCCATATCCGGCCTGCCACCTGCCGTTTCGCCAAACGGGTACGCGACGTCCGCAGTAGCCGAGTATCGCCGCTACGGTCGCGTCGCCGCGCGGTGTGCGGTTGCCGGGGCTGATGGCGTGTTCGATGGAGGCCAAGGCAGCAAATCTGTCACGCAAATGATCGACCACCGCGCTGCTTAGCGCCGGAACCGTCGACGCACCGCTAATCAGCAGACAGCCCGCCTTGCGCGCCTCGTCATCCAATACGCGAATGCCTGCTACAAACTCGCGCCCGTCGGCCAGGTCCACGTAATCGCTGCCGCAAGCAAGGGAGGCTCTCGCTACGCGGTAGTCCTGTGACTGAAACGGGCCTGCAGCATGGATCACCAGCTCGGGCGCATGACTGCGCAGCATGTCCTGCAAATCAACCGCCTCGACATCAATCACCGCCACCTGCACAGACGGATCGCCCAGATCGTTCCGCAAGCGCTCCAGCGCTGTTTGCGTGCGTCCCGCGATAATCAATTCGAACCGCGCATCATGCGCCAGGCGTGCGGCGATGCGCGCACCGAACACACCGGTTGCGCCGATCAATAGCACTCGCATCCCCGTGATGCTCCCCATAAAAAAAGCCCGCCTTGAACGAGGCGGGCTTTCTTGTTGCGTTTAGCCGTCCAAATCAACCAGCGGCCACTGAGTACCCTTTCAACCGCTGAGCAAATTCCTGCAGTGCGCGAATGCCGCTCTGCTCGGCTTCAACGATCCACTGCTGCAGGCCCTTCAGCGCCTGATCGGCACCACGCTGCTCCATCAGCTCGGCCAGGCGGTTGCGGAACTCGCACACCGTCTTGAGCATGGGGCGCTTCGCCAACACGTCCTGCATGCGCTCGCGGTTTTCACCGTCGAGCCAGCGACCGCCATCGGCCAGAGCGCGACGCAGGCGACGCGGGATCGACTTGATGCCCTCGCCAGCGTGCTGCGCTTCATCGCGCAGGGTCGGGACGATGACGTTGCGGTAGTAGTCGGTCATCGCCTGGAAGCGGTGGGTAAGCACCGCCTTTAACGTCTCCGCGTCAGGCAGGTGCACGTTGGGGCGCGTGTCCAGCGTGGGCGCCACGCGCAGCACCTTGGCCAAGCCCAGCTTGCGCAGCACGCAGATGGCGGCCCAGCCGATGTCGAATTCCCACTTGCGCAACGCAAACTTGGCCGAGCTCGGGAATGCGTGATGGTTGTTGTGCAGTTCTTCGCCACCGATCCAGAAACCCCACGGGATGAGGTTGGTAGCGGTGTCGGAGCTTTCAAAATTGCGGTAGCCCCACCAGTGGCCGATGCCGTTGACGAACCCGGCCGCCCAGAACGGAATCCAGGCCATCTGCACCGCCCATACTGCCGCGCCGATAACGCCGAACAGCGTGAAGTCGATGATCAGCATCAGCGCCGGCCCCCAGTACGGATGACCGGTGTAGAGCTTGCGCTCGATCCAGTCGTCCGGCGTGCCGCGACCGTACTTTTCCAGATCTTCCTTCACGTAGCTCGCATCGCGATACAGCGACACGCCATCCCAGAACACCTTTTTGATGCCGTAGATCTGCGGGCTATGCGGGTCTTCTTCCGTCTCCACCTTGGCGTGGTGCTTGCGGTGCACAGCCACCCACTCCTTGGTGACCATGCCCGTGGTGAGCCAGCCCCAGAAACGGAAGAAATTCGCAATGACAGGATGCAGATCGATGCCGCGGTGCGTCTGGCAGCGGTGCAGGTAGAGGGTGACGGTGAAGATGGTGATCTGGGTGACCACCAACAAGTAGACGAGGATCGTCACCCAACCGGCCTGGGCTACGCCGCCGGAAAGGAAATGCAGTACAGCGTCGAGCATTGTGGGAAAGTCCTGGGCAGGAAAAAGCAGTCTAGTCGAGGGCGTCCGTACCTACCAGCATGGTAGGACCCTATCCTTTCGACTTCCGTTAAATCGTGACAGCCAACGGTTGTCTGCGGGATGGGGTCACCCCGACAATCATGCAATGAATGCGCCTACCTCCTCTTTAGTACCCGTACTAAAACTTGAAAGGGTCGCCCGAAGCCGGGCCAGCCGCCCGGCCGTGCGTGATCTCTCGCTAAGCCTTGAGACCGGCCAAATCCTTGGGCTGCTTGGGGTGAACGGGGCTGGCAAGTCCACCACCTTGAGCCTGATTGCCGGGGCGCTGATGCCCGATAGCGGCACGATCCACCTGCAAGGTCAGGACTTTCTGGAGCACCCCGAGCTGGCTCGGCAGACCATCGGCTGGCTGCCGGAAGCTGCCCCGCTGTGGCCGGAACTGACCATCCGCGAACACCTGGATGCACATGGTCGCCTGCGTGGCTTCTCCGGCGCCCGGCTCAAGCAAGCCGGCGATGCGGTGCTGGAACGGTTGGAATTGCAGGACCTGTCCCAACGCTTGGCGGGTGTGTTGTCCCAGGGACAGCGTCAACGGCTGGGACTTGCCTGCGCACTGCTGCACCGCCCCGCCCTGCTGGTGCTGGACGAACCGGCCAACGCGCTCGATCCGGTACAGGTGGTCGCGCTGCGCAAGCTGCTACGCGAACTGGCTGCCGAAGGCACCGCCGTGATCCTGTCCACACACCAGCTGACCGAAGTGACCGCCGTATGCGACCGCGTGGCGATCCTGCATGAAGGTGTGCTGCGCCACGACGCGCCGCTGCCGCCCGACCAGCATGCTGCTTTGGAAAAAACGTTCTTCGACATCGCCATGAACGGCAGGGCTCAAGCCGCATGACCTTATTCGCTGTGACGCGGCTCGAATTGCGCCGCCTGTTCGTGCGTCCGCTCGGCTGGACCATCGGCGCTCTTGCGCTGGCGGAACTCGGCTGGCGCTTTGCGTTGCTATTGCAGTTGTTCCTGCTCAACCAGGTGAAACTCGCCGCGCTGCCGGATGGCCCCGGCTACACCGACCTGGTAGCGGTGCGGCTCTACAGCAGCTTGATCACCGGCAGTCCGTTGCCGTTCGGCGTGACCGAACTCGCGTTGCTGGTGGTTCCGCTACTGACCATGTCCACGCTGGCCAGCGAACGCAGTACCGGTACCTTGCCGCTGCTGTTTTCCACCGGCTTGTCCGCGTCGCGCATCCTGCTTGGCAAATATCTTGCTGTGCTGATCTGGCTGGCGTTGTGGCTATTGCTGGCCATCGCCGTGCCGGTGAGCCTTGCGCATGGTGTGACGCTGGATTGGGGCAAGCTCGCTGCCGCCACGCTGGGCACCTTTCTCGCACTCGCCGTGCTGGCCGCGGTCGGGGTGGCTTGCTCGGCATTCGCCTCGCATCCTGCCGTCGCAGCGGTAGCAGCCCTGATGATTGGCATCGCGCTTAATTGCATCAACCTCGGAGCACAGCTCGCGGGCGTCAGCAGCGGCTTCATCAATTGGCTGGCCATGAGCACGCACCAGGAAACCTTGCTGCGCGGCCTGGTATCGAGCGCAGACATCGTGTGGTTCCTGCTGGCGATTGCGGTGGCGCTGGCGCTGGGCACGCAACGCCTGGCCGCCGATCGGGAGCGCGGCTGATGAACAGGCACGTACTGCACCGTCTCAACGGCTGGGTGTTCGCGCTGCTGGTGTTGCTGGGCGCGGCGGCCATCGGATTTCTCACTGCGCGCCACGATCACATCGTCGACTGGACGTACAACAGCCGCGTCAGCATGTCGCCGGAAACGCGCGCCGTACTGGCGAAATTCGATGGTCCGGTGGATATCGTCAGTTATGCGAGCCCACAAGGCGACTTGCGCCAGACCATCGCTACCGCCCTGCTGCGCTATCAAAAGGCCAAGCCTGACCTACACCTCAGCTTCGTCGATCCACAACAAGATCCGGCGGCGATGCGCAATCTCGGCATTACGGTGGATGGCGAACTGATCCTGCACTATCGCGATCGTCAGCAACGCCTCGACACGTTGACCGAGCGCAGCATGACCGATGCACTGGAGCGCCTGGTACGCGGCAACGATCGCATCGTCGCCTTCGTCACCGGACATGGTGAGCGTCGTGCAGATGGCGTCGCCAACGCGGATCTCGGCACTTTCGCCTCGCAGCTCGAACAGAGCGGCATGCGTGCCGTGCCGCTGAATTTCTCGCAAGTGACCAGCGTACCCGGACAGACCGACCTGGTCGTGCTTGCCGGTCCGCAAACGCCGTTGACTCCAGGTGCCACAAAAGCGTTGACGGATTACCTTGCCAATGGCGGCAATCTGCTTTGGCTGGTCGATCCGGGCAATCTTGATGCAAGCCTGCAGCCCATCGCGGATACACTGGGCATTCGCGTGCTGCCGGGTGAACTGATCGATGGCTCCTCGTCGGCGGTGGGATTGAAAGACCCACGCACGATCGTACTTGGCGATTACCTGCCCAGCATGATCACACGCGGCTTCACGCTCACCACGCTGTTCCCGGAAGTCGCACCGCTGGCGGAAACACGCCAGAGCGATTGGAAAATCGAGCCGTTTCTGCGCTCCAGCCCGCAAGCCACGACACAATCATTGGACGGCAACGCCGCTGCGCAGCTGAAAGGCCCGCTCGATTTCGGCTTTGCTTTCAGCCGTCTCTCGCCCAGTCCGGCCAAGAGCGAGCAACGCGTTGTCGTGATCGGCAATGGCGACTTTCTTTCCAACAGTTATCTCGGCAACGGTGGCAACCGCGCACTGGGCGAGCGCGTGTTCAACTGGCTGCTGGGCGATGACCAGCTGATCAGCATGCCGCCACGTGGTGCACCGGATCGCGTACTCAACGTATCGCAAGGTGAACTGAGCGCACTGACCATCGGCTTCATGCTGGTCATGCCTATAGCGCTGCTGGTGATCGGTGGTTGGATTGCCTGGCGCAGGCGGCGCGCATGAAGCGTGGCCTGCAACGCCAGTTGTGGTTATTGATCACCGTGATCGTGCTGCTCGTCGCGGCATGGTGGCAAGTCAGCAGCGATCGTGCTTCCGCCCCCGGCACGCTGCTGCCCATCGCCCCCGACAAAATCACGCAGGTAACACTCGGCATGGGCAACGCACCGGCCGAGCACTACGTAAAGCGTGACGAGCATTGGTGGCGTGTCGACCAGGCAACGTCCACACGTGCCGACAACATGCGCCTGGCCGAATTGCTGCGCATTGCCGCCGCGCCGGTGCAAAGCTGGCAACCTGCCAACAGCTATGACCTTGCCAAAATCGGCTTGACGCCGCCGCAGGCCACGCTGGCATTGAACGATGAAACACTACGCTTCGGCACGATGACCGCCATCGGCCACAACGTCTACGTGCAAGTAGGCGAGCGCGTGGGTATCGTGTCATTACGCTACATGCCGCGCTCCGCACAAAGCGCATCCATCCAGGCGCAATGACATGCCTGAGTTGCCTGAGGTCGAAACCACTCGACGCGGTATCGCCCCGTATCTGATCGGCCGGCGCATCGCCGGTGTAACGTTGCGTCGCGCAGATTTGCGCTGGCCGATTCCGCGCGAAATCACCGAACTGCTGCCTGGCCAACGCATTGATGAAGTGGAGCGCCGCGCCAAGTACCTGCTGTTGCATACGCACGCTGGCAGCGCGCTGATGCATCTGGGCATGACTGGCGTGTTGCGCGTGCTACCACCCGACGTACAGCCGGGCCTTCATGACCACTTCGACATGGCGCTGGAACCGTTAAAGGGTGAACGCCCGCGCATTCTTCGCTTCACCGATCCGCGCCGTTTCGGTTGTTTGTTATGGCAAGCGCCAGGCACCACGCACGAATTGCTGGCCGATCTCGGACCGGAACCGCTTACCGATGCCTTCGATGGCGATCTGCTCTGGCAACGCTCGCGCGGCCGCAAAGCGGCCGTGAAATTGTTTCTGATGGACAACGCGATTGTCGTGGGCGTGGGCAATATCTACGCCAGCGAAGCCTTGTTCGCGGCCGGCATCGATCCACGCCGACCGGCAGGTACGGTGTCGCGTGCGCGCTATCAGCGCCTGGCAGGCGAAGTGAAGCGCATCCTGGCGTGGGCTATCGAACGCGGCGGCACGACGTTGCGTGACTTTCTCAACCCGGATGGTGCGCCAGGGTATTTCTTTCGCGAGCTGTTCGTGTACGGACGCGAAGGCGAGCCGTGCAAGGTCTGCGGCACGCCAATCCGTCAGCAAGTGATCGGGCAACGCTCCACGTTCTGGTGTCCGCGTTGCCAGAAATAGCGATCAACCTTCATCCGGCCAGTGGAAGGCCACATAAGTGTTGTTGAATTCCGGATTGTCGTATCCGCCACCTAGTTCGGCCACCAAGCCACCAAAGATACCGTCGACCTCCAGGTTCTGTCCTTGCACGAAGTGTGCGCCTAACGTTTCCAGTTCAATCAATCGCTGGCATAGCGCGCCGGCACGGTCGACATCGCTCTCCGGCACATGGCGCAAGCTGATGTCGGGACGGCCGAACTTGCGCATGCCGCGCGTATGCACCCAATAGCGGCCAGCCTCATCTTCGTCACGCAGGATCAGCACGTGGCTGCGCAGGGGTGCACCATCCTTGATCAGATAGCGTCGGCGCCATTCGTCCGCATCGAACAAGCTGAGCATCTGCGGATCGAGAATCGCCACACCGCCGATGTCGAGCAATCCGGCCAGCACGCCGAAGGTATCGCGCAAATAGCCGGTATCGGCTTGATCCTTGAAGCGGCCGTGCAACACCAGGACTTGCGGCGTAGCCAGCGCTTTCTCGTATGTCTCCGGGGAATCGTGCTTGAACAAATCCCCCAGCGGCGCCTTCAGCGGGTAGCCTTCCCAATCGCGCAACACATGATGATGATGGCTGGAAAGCTGCACTTCCTCCGGCAGACCGTCGCTGCCATAGGTGGCAGACGGCACGCGCGTCGGCTGGAAATTGCCGAACACGTAGAACTGCAAAATGACCTCCTCGTCATTGGGCTGCCAATGCGGGCGCTGCCAGGCGGGGAAGTAGGTGACCGGATTGCTCATGGGTTTCCTTGATGTGATCCAGACCGGATCAGTGCTTTTCTTCCAGCGGCAGGCTGGGTTGCTTCAGTTCGATGCGGCCTTGTCCCTGGGTAATCTTCTTGAACTCGGCGCGGCTCACCGAGACATAGCGTTCGTTGCCGCCGATCTCAACCTGCGGCCCTTCGGTGATCGCCCGCCCCTGCTCGTCCACCCGCACCACCATGGTGGCCTTGCGACCCGTATGGCAGATGGTCTTGATTTCTTCCAGGGTGTCGGCCCAAGCCAGCAGATAACGGCTGCCTTCAAACAGCTCGCCGCGGAAATCCGTGCGTAATCCATAGGCCAGCACCGGGATGGCGAGCTCATCGACCACGTCCGTAAGCTGCCATACCTGTGCCTTGGTCAGAAACTGTGCTTCATCGACGAACACGCAATGCAATGCGCCATGTTCTGCCATGTTTGCCCGCACGATGGCCAACAAATCCGTCTGAGCCGTGAAACGCTCCGCTTGCGAACGCAAGCCAATGCGCGAAGCCACCACGCCCTCGCCGTAACGATTATCCAGCGCAGGCGTCAGGATCAGCGTGCGCATACCACGCTCGTAATAGTTGTACGCACTCTGCAGCAAGTTGGTGGTCTTGCCGGCATTCATCGATGAATAATAGAAATAGAGCTTGGCCATGCGGATCGACGGGCATGCGGAGGCGTGCATGGTAACCCGGCCCACTGCCACCGTGACGGTTCGGTTGCAAGCCTGCTCGCGGGACCTGGGGTTTGCTACGATCATCCATCACGCTGCGCCCACCTGACCGATCCGACCGACGCATGCTCAACCCCCAACAACTGGCCGCCGTCGAACACATCGACAGCCCGCTGCTGGTGCTCGCGGGCGCCGGCTCCGGCAAAACCTCCGTGATCACGCAGAAGATTGCGCACCTGGTGCAGCGCCGCAAACTGGCCGCGTCCCGGATTGCCGCCATCACCTTTACCAACAAAGCCGCGCGCGAGATGCGCGAGCGCGTCGGCAAGCTGGTGAGTGCGGACGACGCACAAGCACTGACCGTCTGCACCTTCCACGCCCTGGGTTTGAAATTCCTGCAGATGGAGCACGCGCGCGCCGGCTTGCGCCGCGGCTTTTCCGTGCTGGATGCGGACGACAGCGAAGGCATCGTCAAGGAATTGGCGCCCAAGGGTGCCAAACCCGATGTGCTGTTCGGCTTGCGTAACCTGCTGAGCCGCGCCAAGAACAGCGGCTTGTCGCCCGAGGAGGCACTGGCCGCCGCGCGCAGTCCGCGCGAGCTGGAAGCCGCGACGATCTACCAGCTCTACCAGCAACGCCTCGCCGCCTTCAACGCGGTCGATTTCGACGACCTGATCCGCCTGCCGCTGCGCATCCTCGAAAGCGACGAAGAATGCCGCGATACCTGGCGTGAACGCCTGCGCTATCTGCTGGTGGACGAATACCAGGACACCAATGACGCGCAGTATCGCTTGCTGAAAGTGCTGGCCGGCGACCGCGGCAGCTTCACTTGCGTGGGCGATGACGATCAGTCGATCTACGCATGGCGTGGCGCCAATCCCGAAAACATCGAACAGCTCGGCAAGGACTGGCCGAGCCTGCGGGTGATCAAGCTGGAGCAGAACTATCGCTGCGGCAAGCGCATCCTGCGCGCAGCCAACACCTTGATCGCCAACAACCCGCACGTACACACCAAGAAACTGTGGAGCGAGCATCCGGAAGGCGCAGCGATCCGCGTCATCGAATGCAAGGAAGCCGAGCACGAAGCCGAGCGTATCGCCGGCATGGCGTCGACGCTGGCGGAAAAGCACAAGGTGCGTTGGCACGATATGGCCATCCTGTATCGCGGCAATTTCCAGGCGCGTCCACTGGAAAAGGCGCTTCGGCTGGCGCGTGTGCCCTATCACCTCACCGGCGCGCTGTCCTTCCTGGATCGTGCGGAAGTGAAGGATCTGCTCTGCTATTTGCGCCTGCTTACCAATCCCAGCGACGACGCTGCGTTCCTGCGCGTGGTCAACGTACCCAAGCGCGAGATCGGCGCGACGACGCTGGAGAAGCTTGGACAAATCGCCCAGACGAAACACTGCTCGCTACTCGAAGCGACACGCAGCGACAGCGTGTTGCGCCAGCTGAGCCCTCGCCCTGCTGCCGCGCTTGCGTCGTTCTCGGAACTGTTGGATGAACTGCGCAGCGCCTCGCTGCATGAAAGTGCGGCGGACCTGGTCTCTCGTATATTGACCCGCACGCAGTACGCCGCACACATCGCTGCAAGCACGCAGGATGCGGCTTTGCGTGATCGCCGCATGGGTAATCTGCAAGAGCTGGCCGACTGGTTCCGTGCCATGCAGAAGGGCAACAGCGCTGGCGACCTCGCCGCGCAGCTGGCCCTACTCTCACACGCCGATCGCGACGAGCCCGGCAACGCGCTGCGCATGATGACGCTGCACGCCGCCAAGGGCCTGGAATTCCGCTTCGTTTTCATCGTTGGCTGCGAGGACGGCACGCTACCCAATGACGCAGCCATCGACGAAGGTCGCGTGGAAGAAGAGCGCCGCCTGATGTACGTGGGCATCACCCGTGCCAAGGAATTGCTCACCCTGTCGTGGTCGTCGAAAACCAAGCGCTACGGCGAAATCCACAGCAACCAGCCCAGCCGCTTCCTGCAGGAACTGCCGCAAGATGATCTGCACTGGGAGGGCAAGGACCCGGAAGCCGATAAGGAAATGGTGCGCGAAACGGCCGAGTCGCACATGGCAAAAATCGCCGCCATGCTTGCCGGCCCGTGAGGTACCTGCATGACCGATCATAGTTTTACCGATGAGGAGCGCGCAGGCCTTTACCGCGCCATCCGCGAACGCCGTGACGTACGTTCGCAGTTCCTGCCCGACCCCATCGCACCGGATGTGCTTGCGCGCCTGCTCAAGGCTGCGCATCACGCGCCGTCGGTGGGTTTCATGCAACCGTGGGATTTCATCGTTATCGACAGTCTCGACGTGAAGCGCGCGGTGAAGGCGCTCTACGAACAAGCCAATGCCGACGCGGCCAGCAACTACGACGGCGACCGTGCCACGCAATATCGCCGACTGAAGCTGGAAGGCATCGTCGACAGCCCGATCAACCTGTGCATCACTTGCGATCGCCAACGTGGCGGCCCGCATGTACTCGGCCGCAACACGATGCTGGATACCGATCTGTTCAGCACTTGCCTGGCCGTGCAGAACCTGTGGCTGGCGGCGCGCGCCGAAGGTATCGGCGTGGGCTGGGTGAGCATCGTCGAGCCGGCACGGCTGGCGGAAACCTTGCAGTTACCTGCGCAGGTCTATCCGCTGGCTTATTTATGCCTCGGTTACGTCAGCGAATTCCTGCCGCGACCGGAACTGGAAATGGCAGGCTGGCGTTCGCGGTTGCCGCTGGAACAACTGCTTCACGCGAATATGTGGGATAACCCCGTGGAAAACGACGCACTGCTGTCGGCCTTGCGCGACGTGTAGGCTGGGGTGCAAACCCCAGCATCGTCATATCCATAGCGATAAGGATGTTGGGGTTTGTACCCCAACCTACCGCGCGTAAATGCCCTGGGCAGTATCAAATCAACCTTTGTTGCTCCAGCTCACGCTTCAGATACGCGTAGTAGATCGGCGCCGCAATCAAGCCGGCCAAACCGAACGCCGCCTCCATCACCAGCATCGCCACCAGCAGCTCCCACGCACGCGCACGGATCTGTCCGCCGATGATGCGTGCATTGAGAAAATACTCCAGCTTGTGAATGACGATCAGGAAGCCGAGTGAGGCCGCCGCCACCCATATCGACACTGACAAACCTGCGATCGTCACCGCCGTGTTGGAGATGAGATTGCCGATCACCGGCAGGAGGCCGGCGAGAAAGGTCACCACCACCAGCGTTTTGGCCAGCGGCACATGGATGTCCATCAGCGGCAGTACGCCAAGCAGAAAGATGGCGGTAGCGATGGTGTTGATCAGCGAAATCTTGATTTGCGCAAACACAATGCTGCGGAACGCTGCCGCCAGATGCTGGCAACGCTCCCCCAGCGTCGCCGCTAGAGGGCCCACTTGATGCGACGGGCGTGCGCGGTTCAGCGCCACCAGCGCACCCAGTACCAAGCCAAGAATGATGTGCACCGATACGCGTGCCGTTTCCTTGCCCGCATTCTGCAAGCTCATCGCATGCTTGCGAGTGAGTTCCAGTGCCATCACGCGCAATTCGTCGACACTGTCCGGCAACCAGTTCGTGAGCGACGTCGGCAGTTGCGCGCGCGCCTTCTCTACCAACGGCATCAGTTGCTGTTCCCACAACATCGCGGGATTGTTGATCTCGTTGCGGAAGAAGCTGATCAACGCCACGATCAGCACGGTGATCAAGCCCACCACGATCACACCCAGCACCGTGACGACCACCAGGCGCGCGCGTTCACCGGAAATGCGCCGACCCAAGAGCGGCGTCATAGCGTGCACCAGTTCGTACACCAGCAAACCCGCAAGCAGCGCCGGCAGCAGATGCAGGCGCAACACCAGCACCAATGCCAAGGTGGCCAGGATGTAGCTGGTCGTGCGAATGCCGCGGGCGGAGGAAAGGGCTGCGTACACGGGGCGGTCCATGGGAAAAACGCGATCCTGGCAAGTCTGTCATAAACTTGCGCGATCCTCGCGGAACATCTTCACGCCTACAGGGTGCTTCATGACCAAGTTCCTGCCCACGCTGTTGGGCACGCTTCTGCTTGGCGCTTGCGCCAGCCAAGCCCCGCATTCCGCTACACCTCCATCCACCGCGGCTACGCCCGTCGCAGCGCCTGCCGTTCCTGCGGATGACAACCTCAATGCGGTGGCGTGGACGCAAACGGCGCTAGAGCATGACCTGATCTATCAGGAGACGTTCCGCAGCGCGCAATCTCAGCTGCTCGCCGCGCTGAAGGACAAGCACTGGGATGCGCTGCCTTCCGACGATCGCATCGCGCCGTACAAAAACCTGAAGCCAGCCGTGATCCTGGATATCGATGAAACGGTGCTGGACAACTCGCCCTATCAGGCGCGCCTGATTCGCAAAGGCGGCGAGTTCAACGAGGCCGATTGGGCAGCATGGTGCAAGGAGGAACGCGCACGCGCCCTGCCGGGTGCCATGGCCTTCACCCAATTCGCAGCCCAGCACGGCATCGCGGTGATCTACATCTCCAACCGAGCGCAAGACCTGGACACCGCCACGATCGACAATCTGCGCAAGGTCGGCCTGCCCGTGTCCGGGCCGGACGCCTTTCTGGGACTGGGCACCATCCTGCCGGGCTGCGACCAAGTCGGCACGGAAAAAAACTGCCGTCGCCAGCGAGTCAGTCAGCACTACCGCGTGCTCATGCAGTTCGGCGACCAGCTTGGCGATTTCGTCACCGTGCTGAGCAATACGCCAACCGGCCGCGCCCAGGCCATGGCACCCTATAAGGACTGGATCGGCAGCCGCTGGTTCGTGCTTCCCAACCCAACGTACGGCTCGTGGGAACCGGCTCTGTTCAACAATGAGTGGAGCACGCCGCGCGATCAACGTCGCCAGCTCAAGATCCAAGCCCTGCATAGTGATTGACGTAAAATCAATTACTTATCCAATGCCACTTAAAGTATTGCCTGAAGTGAAAAGGGGCCGTATCATGACCCCGCCGACCCTGCTGACCTCCAACTACTGCGGGCAAGGCCATTTCCCTTCCGGCGCTGCCGGCATGACCCTGCGAGGCCCAACGCCCGCGGGGTTTTCTTTTTGAGATTTTAAGTAAGATGCACCGCGCCCCGCCGTTATGGCGCCGCCCTTTGCCCCTTGCCCGGACGGCAAGCTACCGCCCTCCACGTGAGAGAATTCATGCGCTTTCAAACACTTAGGCATTGCCTACTGGTCCTGGCGCTGTTTGCGCTGGCCGCCTGTCATCAGAAAGAAGAAAACGCCGCGGCGCCCGGCGGCGCCACGCCCGAGGCAGCTGTGCAGGAATCCGTGACGCTGATCAAGGCTGGCGATTTCGCCGGCTTCTGGAAACACGCCCTACCCCCAGCCGATTACGACAACCTGCGCGTCGACTGGACGCATCCACGCCCCAACCAGCGCCCGATCACCGATGAAGATCGCGCCCGCTTCGACCAGGCTGTCAAGCAACTCACCGCTCCCAATGCGGAAACCACATTGTATGACCAGCTCAAACCCAAGCTGGCGCAGATGGAGCAGCAGTATCACGACCAGCTGCCGGTGATGATCGGCATCGGCCAGGCCATCCTCACCACGGGCATCGCCCAGAACAAGGCGATGACGGAAGACCAGAAACAGCAGATGCGCGATGCGCTCAACGTGCTGCTGCCGTGGGCGCAGCAGACGCCCTGGTTCGACCAGGACAAGGCCAAGCAAGCCGTGGGCGTCGTGGTGACCACGGCACGCCAGCTTGACCTGAAGAGTCCGGACCAGATCCAGAACATGGATTTCGATACCGCCATGAAGAAGTACGCCACGACGTACCAAGGTCTCAAACAGCTGCTGTCGATCTACGGCCTTTCGGTCAACGACACGCTCGATTCGGTAAAAGTCAGCACCCTTGGCATCGACCATGGCCTGGCGCACGTGAAGATCGACTACACCTTGCTAGGCAAGCCGCTGAGCGCCGACTCGCATTTGGAGCTGATAGATGGCCGCTGGTACAACAAGGATCTGATCGACGGCGAGCGTGCACAGCACGAACAGCTCATGCATCCGCCCGCACCCGCCAGCAGCGGCACAGCACCAGCCCCCGCCAGCACAGCAAAGCCACCGGCCAGCAGCGGCTCCACCGGCACGACATTGGCGGCGAAGCCCTAAGCCGCACCTAAGGCCCACCGCTACACTATGCAGATGCCGATTATGACGACCGCGGAACCAAGCTACCGCAGCCGCGCCCCCTGGTGGTTCAACCTCGCCGGGCACCTGCTCGAGCCCTGGATGCGCATTCGCCGCGATCCAGCCGAACCTGCCAGCCTGCTGCAAGGCGATGCGCCCGTCTGCTACGTCATCGAGCGCGACGGATTTTCCGATGCGCTGATCCTGGACCGTGCCTGCCGCGAAGCCGGCCTGCCCAGCCCCATGCAGCCGCTGCCCTTCACCCGCCGCCGCCGCTCGGTATTCGCGCTCGCGCGTCGCGACGGCTGGCTGTTCGGCCGCAATCGCAAACGCTCGCCCACGGAGCCGTTCGGCCAGTTGGTGCGTGCGCTGGAAGGTTTTCCGGATCGCGACATCCAGATCGTGCCCGTTTCCATCTATGTCGGCCGCACACCCACGCGTGAGTCCGGCTGGTTCAGCGTGCTGTTTTCGGAAAACTGGGTGGTTGTCGGCCGCTTCCGCCGCATGCTGGCACTGCTGCTCAACGGCCGCGACACCGTGGTGCATTTCTCCGCACCGGTTTCGTTGCGCACGGTGTTGAACGAGGAAGGCGACGTACGTCCCGAGCGCTTTGCACGCAAGATGGCGCGCGTGATGCGCACGCACTTCCGCCGCATCCGCGCAGCGGTGATCGGGCCGGATCTTTCGCACCGCCGCACCGTGGTCGATGCCGTGCTCAACGCCGAGCCAGTACGCGCCGTCATCACCTCCACCGCCGCCAAGGAAAACATCACCTACGCGAAGTCGTGGGAGCGCGCGCACAAGATGATGATGGAAATCGCAGCGGACTATTCGCATCCGGTGGTGCGCTCCGCGTCGTTCCTGCTGCGCAACTTCTGGACCAAGCTCTACGACGGCATCACCATGCACCACTTCGACAAAGCCCGCGCTGCGGCGCCTGGCTACGAAGTGGTGTACGTACCCAGCCATCGCAGCCACGCTGATTACCTGCTGTTGTCATACCAACTACACGATTCCGGCGTAGTGGTGCCGCACATCGCCGCTGGCGTCAACCTCAACCTGCCCGTCATTGGCCCGATCCTGCGCCGCTGCGGCGCGTTCTTCCTGCGCCGCAGCTTCAAGGGCAACGCGCTATATTCGGTGGTGTTCAATGAATATGTCGCACAGTTGATCGACCGCGGCGTGCCGATCGAATACTTCATCGAAGGCGGACGCTCACGCACCGGCCGACTGCTCGCGCCGCGCGCTGGCCTGCTGGCGATGACCGTGCGCGCCTTCCTGCGTGCACCGCGTCGCCCGGTGCTGTTCCAGCCCGTGTACATCGGCTACGAAAAGCTGATGGAAGGCAAGAGCTACATCGGCGAACTCTCCGGCAAGCCCAAGGAGAAAGAATCACTGCTCGGCCTGATCCGCGGTCTTGGCGTATTGCGTCAGCGCTATGGCCACGTCGCGCTGAACTTCGGCGAGCCGATCGAACTCACGCCCTTGCTCGATGCCGCCAGCAGCCACTGGCGCGAAACCACCAGCGACCCGAACACCAAGCCGGAATGGCTGAGTTCGGTCGTCGATCAGTTGGCCGAAAAAATCCAGGTCAACATCAATCGTGCGGCGGACGTCAATCCGATCAACTTGCTAGCGCTCGCGCTGCTGTCCACGCCCAAGCACGCGATGGCGGAAAACGACCTGCTCGCCCAGCTGGAATTGCTCAAGGCGCTGCTGCAAGAACTGCCGTATTCGGATCGCATGACACTCACGCCACTGGCACCCGATGCCATCATCGCCTATGGCGAGCAGATGAATTGGATCACGCGCGTGCGCCATCCACTCGGCGACGTGCTCACGCTGGAAGGCGACCAGGCGGTCCTACTGAGCTACTTCCGCAACAACGTGCTGCACCTCACCGCTGCTGCTGCGTGGGTCGCCTGCTGCTTTCTCAACAACCGGCGCATGTCGCGGGCCTCGATCCTTCGGCTGGGGCGCATCATCTACCCCTTCATCCAGAGCGAGCTGTTCCTGCCGTGGGATGCCGAAGGCTTCGGTGCCCACTTGCAGGCCACCGTCGATTTCTTCGTGCGCCGCGGACTGCTGGAAGCCGTCGGCGAAGGCCGGGTGATTGAGCGCGGCCCAGGCCAGGACGATGCGGCCTATCAGCTGCGCGTGATTGCACGCAGCCTGATCCAGGCGTTCGAGCGCTACTACATCACCATTGCCGCGCTGGCCAAGAATGGCCCGCACACCATCACCGGCGCGGAGCTGGAAAACGTCTGCACCCTCACTGCCCAGCGCCTGAGCCTGCTCAGCGAACCGCTCGCGCCGGAATTCTTCGACAAGGCCCTGTTCCGCGGTTTTATCCAGAAATTGCGCGAACGCCGCGTGGTGTGGACCGACGCTAATGGCAAGCTCGATTACGACAGCGCGCTGGAAGATATGGTGCGCGATGCACGCGTGATTCTCGCTCGCGAGATGCGCCATGCGATTCTGAAGATCACCGGCAGCGAAGAAAAAGAAACGCCTCGTGCCGTGTCGGAAGCGGAGCAGACTCCGACAGCACCTGAGCAACCGCCTGAGTCATCCGAGCCGATGAATACCAGCGAAGAACTGCACGAGCGGCATGTAACCACTGAACATCACGAGCATGAGCGGGCTCACAAAGAGTGACCGCGTCGCCCCGCACGAGTGGAGGCACTCGTGCGCGGGCTCATTGCATTAAATCAAAAACGATACCTTGCGCCAGCGCTGAACACCGCCGCCTTGGTACCACCGCCGGCGACTTGGCCATCCAGGTTGAGGAACCAAGACCATTGGTTGTCCAGCGAGGCATTCAAGCCCACGCCGAGCCAGCGTAGCGATCGAGATAGCGCTGCACGAAGCTGAAAGCGTCGCTGTGTTCGCCGACGAGGCGAATCTGCTTCAATTCAAAGCACGGTGTCTCCGTCAGCAGTTCGGTGCTACGAAAATTGCAGCGGCGCGCTGGCCGATGCGCACATCCTGCGCTTGCGTGCGCATGGAACGTTCTTGCGCCTGCTGTTGCGTGCGCAGACGTTGTTGTTGCTCGTCGAGCGTGAGGCCTTTTCCTGCCCGAAAGCCACGGGCGAGAGCGTGGCGAACCCAGTAAGGGAGAGCCAATGCCAGCGTGATCGATGACGCCATGTGCGGCGATCATCCTTGGGTTGCTTCGACAGGCTGAGCGCCTGACCAACATCACACCATTAAGACGAGGCGTACAGGGGGGGCATAGGATAAATCGCATCTTGCCAACGTGTTCTTGAAGGCGAGACTTCCGCTTGGTCAGCGCGCGGCAGAGAAGTTTTGTACTGATGTACAAGAGAGAAGTGAAGTAGGTATGTTCATTTTTAAGCCGCAGCGCGCCGGGCCTCACGGCCGGGAGGAAGTGCGCATGCAGCGGCCAAGCGGAAGTGGTAGAGATGCTGGATGTTGGCCTTAAAAAACGGAATCGGCCCGTGGACATAAACATTGCCAGCCTTCGCTGATAAATGATCGGCCCTCACCGACATATCGAAAGCCTACGTCGACAAGACGGCACCTCATGGGCGCCTTATGCTTGAAAAATGATCACAGCCCGTTCTGGCTGTGCCATCGCATGGTCCAAACACCATGCCGGGGGAGCACATCACACGTGACATGGCTTCGTTGGGGGCAAGGGAAACATGCTGAGCAGCGTTATCGAGGAAAAGTGGCAGAACCATCGTTGGCTCGTTCATATCGGGGTAGCAGTGGGTTACGCGTTGGCGTATCTGATCGTGACGACAACGCTGGCGAACGCGCCCTGGTCGTTCGCGTCGGGGCTGCGTATCGCCTGTCTTCTGCTGGTGCCTTATCGCTATTGGCCTGCGTTGGTGGCGGGTGAACTGGTACCGCTCGCTTATCGCTGCCTTGCGCATGTGGACGATTTTGGATTGACGTGGGCGCTGCTCGCTTCGGTGCCACCAATCATGCTGGCCATGCCAGTGATATGGTGGTTCCGCGAGCGCGCCGTACTTTTCCCTCGCCCTGATTTGGTGGATATCAAAAAGCTTCTCTATTGCATAATTTTATTGTCTCTGCTGTGGGCAGCAGCAGGCTCTGCAATCGTCTCCACGGTTCATTTGCGAAGCGGTCAGTATCGCATTCCGACAGGCATCGCCTTTTCGCTCTTTATTGATTTCTATATGGCCTTGCTTATGGTGGCGCCATGGGTGGTCATAGCTCGGATTCATCCACGTGAAGCGTTACGTCCGTTGCCTTCATGGCGAGTAATCGCAACAAATTCGGCGATGCGGGATGTTGCCATCGCCGCCGCTTTGTTCGTGGTATTGACGATGCTGCATCGCGTTGTCGATGAAGCTATCAAACCTGCCGTGATGCTGGTGCTCTTTTTCCCAGCTCTGGGATTGACGCTCAAGCACGGATGGCGAGCCTGTGTATTTGGAGCAACGCTTTGTCTTATCAGTATCTGTTTGCTCGTGGAGTGGCGGCCAGATCCCGGCGTGCAACAGATCCAAGCGGTACTCGCTTTCGCTATCACCGGCCTCTACGTGTTTGGCGCGCGCCTGTCCACGCAAATGTGGATGTTCGAACAACTTCAGCACGAAACCCTGCAGACCCGACAGGTCGCGAAGAGGAGCCTGGCATCCGGTGAAGATCGCTTGCAGCAAACCTCGCAAGCCTTGGAGTGCGTCGTGGGCATCCTGCGTATGGATTACACCCGCATCATGCAGCGCTTTATCCCGGAAGCGCTGCGCGACGACTACAGCCAGGACTTCTGGAACGTGCAGCGGGAGGTCTACCAGCTTGCCGAAAGCATTCACCCCAGCGCATGGCGGGAGCGCGGGCTGGCGGCGGCCCTGGAGGAAACCATTGGCAACGCGTTGCGTGAGGTGGGTATCTCCTATTCCTGCGACACGCCGGGGCGCCGGCTGCGTTTTCTGAGCGAAGCCTTGCAGGCCGTGTTATATCGCATGGCCTGCGAAGCGGCGGCGACGATGAGCGCCTCGCCTGCCTGCATCGGTGTCCATCTCGCCCTGCGCACGGGACGGCATCATGGCGCCCCGTGGGTGGCCTTGCGTATGGATGGCATGCTGGAGGCATCGCAAGCGGCGTATGGCATTCTGCAAGCGAGGGCGCGTCAAAACGTGGCGTCGAAACTGGGGGCTGGGATCAAAACCGATAGCGAGTTACGACTGTTGGCGCGTTTGTTCCACGGAGATGCACGTTTTCGTACGACGGCTTCAGGGGTCCGCTTTACCGCATTGCTGAGCGATATCACCTCACGAGACTTGAGTCAGAGTGCCAAGATGGCACCCGTTCGACTGTGGGCCAGATGAGGGGCATGAAGCGTTGTGCACCGGACCATTACTGAGCCACCCGATTCAACGTGCACTGCCCAGGATCGGTACAGTCCGCCATCATCGCCATGATGCTTACGCTCCCATCCTCCTGAGGAACCGCTGCCACGGCCATATTGCTGTCCTGGTAAACCACTTGCGTTGAATCTTGCGGTGCAGGTTGGGTAAGGATGGTGACATGCTGAGCATCGGTGCCCACCGGTAATGCGAACATGGCGTCTTGGGTGATGGCGACGGCGGCACGTACCTGCCCTTGCAGATCGTTGACCTGGATGTACTTAACGCCATCGCGCTCAAACCGGTACACGTGATAGTGCGCATTGGTGCTGACGTCAGTGGCATTCGGCCACGCTTGCCCCAGTCCGGTAGCAGGTGCAGCCTCTTGTGCGAAAGCGAGCGTGGTCATGCTCAAGGCCATTACGGCAATGAGGATCGTTTTACGGGCAGGATGGCGGGAAAGAACAGACATGGTGCGTCCTCGACAGAGTGGAAGGATTCCCCGCGACCAGATTGCGTCAACACACAAAAGCAACGAAAGACGATTTTTGCGCGCGCTTTCGTCGTATTTTGTTGTAAGTCTTTGCGCTATTTGCACTGCGCGACCAGTAGGCAAGCGTTACTTATCTAATGCACGGCGAAGACGCCGGCGGATTCTTGATCGCAACCCGGGTTTCCAAGGTGACGCCGCACTGTCTTTGGATCCGTAGCGCGAGCGTCATATTAGGTTTCCGTCGCAGCTTCGCTGGATCACTCATACGGACCATCGCCGGTGACCAGGCGCAAATTGCCAAAACGGGGGCAAATAGTTACAGCCACCACCATAAATTGAATTTATATGATTCCATCCATCCAAATAGGCACAGGAATTAAAATAACGCTTATTAAATCAGATTAATTTTCAGCATTCTTACACGGATAATATTATGCAAATCCCAGAAAACCCTCACATCGCCTCCCTTGTGGATACAACATTGCAACCGCCGTCGTCGACTAAGCAAGGCACCGGGTCTCCCGATACAAGATTAGAACCGCATAATCCGACCAATTTTACTCAAACAAATAATGACCAGTGGGGTGACAATCGTGACCCACGAAACTTCTGGGACTGGCTCACCGCGCCTATTATCAGAATTTTTGGTGGCGGCAGTTCTCAGGAAAGCCTTCCCGATTTCCAAAATGGCGAGTGGACGCGCCAAACAGACCATCCACCTTACGTTACCTATAGCAAAATGTCTGACCAACCTTATGGAGGCGAAGGAAAAATTGAGACTAAATACGATCTTATTAATGGTGAACCAAAGATATTAACCAGAACAGAACTAGACAAAAATGGCAATCCAACCAAATCGTTGGCAGATTATTACAATGAATACCCCAATGTCGCGAAGGAAGAGACGATAACATATCGTGATGGAAAGCCTAGTTTACGCACTGACAATATTTTTTCAGTAACAGGAAACTGGGTTAGAGGTGAATCTTACGCAATGGGCGCGGATGGCGAATGGCATCTGCAGCATCCCGATGGTTCCACGCAAAATAGCTGACGCAAGAAGTCGAATCTCCTCGTACCTTGAGCCGAGGAGATTCCATGAAAAGTCCCGTTTTCGCGACAGCCTGGTCTTCACGATGCTCAATCAGGCGGAGCAAACCGGAGTCCGGGATCACTCGCCCAGCACCTTCCCGTTAACCGTCACGCCATACAGCGAATCCGGCGTGTCGTGATACGCCTTCCGCGTCTCCGTGACGGAACCCTTGAAGCGCGGGTCCTGCGGGCGCTCGTGCGCATTCATGAAATACGCCACGTCCCATGCATCCTGGTCGGTAAGCGTATTGCCACGGCCCAATGGCATGTTGGCCTTGATGAAGCCGGAAGCGTTGTCGAGCCGCTCCATGCCGGCACCCCAGTTGAACGATTGCGCGCCCCATAGCGGGGGGAAAACCGTGCGGTCTGCAACACGCTGGCCCTGGCCGTTGTCGCCGTGGCATAGCGCGCAATCGCGCTTGAATACCGCTTCGCCGCGTGCGTAATCGGGCGCTTGTGTTGGCCTGGGTAATTTCGGATAGCCGTGTCCCGGCGGTGCTACACCGATAGGTTCGTTTTTCGACATCCAATACGCATACGCTTCCAGCGCAACCAGCACGTCATCGCCCAATGGTGGCGCCTTGCCGTTCATGCTGTACTGGAAGCAGCCCTGCAAGCGCTCGGCAAACGTGTTGACGTGGCGATTCTTGGCGCGATAGGCGGGATACATGGGATAGGCGCCCCACATCGGCGCGCTGTGTGCGAGACGGCCGGCATCGAGGTGGCAGTTTTCGCAGTTCAACGTGTTGCCGACATAGGCTTTGGCGTAGCGGCCGGTATCCGTGAAGATCTGCCGGCCCAGTGCTATCTGCTTGCCGAAATCATCTTGGGGAATCGATGAATCCGGCGGCGGCTCGAAGTGGCTGGCCGCTTTTGGTGCGGAAGTTGCCGCGGCGGGTGGGTGAGACACGACGGGAGCCGCCTGTTGTTCCGGTTGATGGCACGCCGCAAGTGCAAGCGATGCCGTAACCCATATCCATCGCCACCGCATCATGGCTGCGGCTCCTTCATCAACGTTGCCGGTTGCGCGGCATACCATGCACTGATCGCCGCGATGTCCGCATCATCCAATTTGCCGGCGACGGTTTGCATCAGTTGCAAGGGATCATTGCGCCGCGCGCCTTGCTGCCAGGCATGCAGCTGATTGCTGAGATAAAGCACCGACTGCCGGGCCAATGGCGGAAAGTGATCGCCGACGCCTATACCGCCAGGACCATGGCACTGCTCGCAGGCAGGCATGTCTTTCGACCAGCGCCCACGGCTAGCGAGCGATTGCGCGAGCGTTGCGCTATCCCCCGATGGTGGTGTTGCTGGCGCTGCGGACGGCACCGGCAACTTGCTGTAATACACCGCGAGAGCATCGCGCTCGGCATCGCTCAATCCACTTGCAACCGGCTGCATGGTGGCGTTGACGCGCGAGCCATGGGCGAAATCATCCAGCTGCTTGCGCAAATAGGCCTGAGGCAATCCTGCCAGGCGCGGGAAACCAGCTGCCGCCTGTCCGCCGCCATCGGCAGCATGACAAGCCATGCATGGCGCAACACCGCGAGCATTCCCTTGCCTGGCGATGGCGGCGCCGTCCGGCGTATCCGCAAACGCGCTCTTCATCATTAGCGCGCAGCACGCAAACACAACCATGCGAAACACGCTCATGGCTGCGGTGGCTGAAAGCCGTACTTGCGATAGATTCCCTGGACCTCGGCGGAAGCCATAAAGCTCAGAAAATCCCTGGCCGCCTGCGCATGCGGTGCGTCTTTCATGCGCGCCGCGGTGTAGGTGGCCGTGACATTCTGCTGCACCGGTATCGTGATCGTTTCCACCGGACGATGCAGGATTTGCTGCTGGAAATACGCTTCGGTCGACCACACCGGCGCGGCATCCGATTCGCCTTGCAGGATACGCAACGGCGATTCGCGATGATGGATGCGCGTGAGATAGGTGCTGCCGTCCTTCACTTTGTTAGCCATGATGGCTTGGTCCAACGCATCGCCACCGGCTTTGCGATAACTGGCTTCGATCTGTTTGGCAATGCCTTCCCACTGCGGGTTGGGCATGCTGACGTGCACGTCGGCTCGGCCGAGATCCTTCAAGCCTTCGATATGTTTGGGATTGCCCTGCGCCACCATGATCGCCAGCGGATTGCGCGCATAATCGACGGTATCGGCAAACCAATGGTGCTGCTTTTGCAATTCAGCAATCGAACCCTTGCCGTTGGTGAAGATATCCGGCTTCAGTGCAATACGCAGATTGCCCATCACCAGCGAGCCGGTTTCGATCTGCTTGGCCAGAATGCCCGGTGGCAAGGTCTCCACGAATACACGCTGATACTGCGGATAGCGTTGCTTGAACGCTTCCACCAGATCGTGCACCACCATGAACTGGTTACCGGCAAAGAACACCGTCAACTGCGGATCGACGATGTCGCCATGCAGGTCGGCAATGGCGTCGAACGGCGGTACCGCGAATGAGACACCACCCGTCGGTGGTGGATTCCACGGTGGCAGGTAATCCGGCTGGGAGGCGTACACAACACCGCAGGCAACCGCCAGCAGCGCCGCCAGCGACAGCTTTCTGCAACACAACGACATATCGATACCCCGGCTTAGAGCGGCATCAGGGCATAGCCCTGCTGTTCCAGCTCGGTAATCGTGGTGAGCGCAGAGAGGCTGACCGTCACGTCTTTCGCCGCCCACTCATTCGGATAGTGATGCTCGGCCATGGCCTGGCCGCACACCGCGACGTCCACGCCTGCCTTGTGCAATTGCGCGATCACCGGAAGGTTGGGATTGGCCACGCCAAACTGGGCCTTGTAGTGATCGTCGTCGAGCACGATCGGCGTCGCCGGGCCATACGCCACCGCGACGAACTTCAGATGATCGAGCGGCACACCCGCTGAGGCGTAGAGGTTCACCGTGCGTGCGACGCGCTCCAGCGCCGGGTTGACCTCACCAGGCTTCTCGCTGCCCTTGGTCAGCGAGAACACCACCTTGTACGTATTGGCCGGATCGGGCTGATAGGCCGCCTTGGGCAATGGATGGTAATTACCGGCCGCGGTGATGACTTGCGGTGCTGCACCCTGAGCTACAACGGCAGTGCAAGCGAGCAGGCTGATGCTGCAGAACAGCGAAATCGAGGGCTTCATGTTCTCGTCCTGTCGTGAAGTCGGCACGAAGGCTACGCCGGCCGGCGTCATCAGGCTACTTCATGTTGTCTATATGACAGATAAGGCCGATTTATTCACTGCACGCATCCTGTACCATGCGCGCATGAGCGAACAGCCCACTACCCATTTCGGTTTCCGCGACGTGCCGGTCACGGAAAAACAAAAGCTGGTCGGCCAGGTATTTACCTCGGTCGCCCGCAATTACGACCTGATGAACGACCTGATGTCGTTCGGCATCCATCGCGTGTGGAAGCGCTACTTCGTAAGCATCAGTGGCCTGCGCCCCGGCGACCGGGTGCTGGACCTGGCCGGCGGCACAGGCGACATCGCGGCACTGATCAAACCCGTCGTGGGTGACAAGGGCGATGTGGTCGTGGGCGACATCAACGCAGCCATGCTCAACGTCGGCCGCGACCGCCTGACCGACCGCGGCGTAGTCTCCGGTTTGCGCTGGGCACAGTTGAACGCCGAGGCACTGCCCTTTCCCAACAACAGCTTCGACGCGGTGACCATGGCCTTCGGCCTGCGTAACGTCACCGACAAGGACAAGGCGCTGGCCGATATCTGCCGCGTACTCAAACCCGGTGGTCGCGCACTGGTGCTGGAATTTTCCAAGGTACGCAACGAGCTTTTCAGCAAGCTGTACGACTTCCATTCCTTCCAGGTGCTGCCGCGGCTGGGCCAGTTGTTCGCCCGCGACGCGGACAGCTATCAATATCTGGCCGAGTCGATTCGCAAGCATCCGGATCAGGACACGCTCAAGGGCATGATGGAAAGCGCGGGTTTCGAACGCGTGGAAGTGCGCAATCTGAGCAATGGCATCGTGGCGATCCATCGCGGATACAAGTTCTAACAAAACGTAGCGCGGTCGTCAGGTGAGTGCTATCGACACGCGATAGTTTTGTTAGCTGCTCTAAGCACGTCGCTCAGATTAGAACGTCATACCGCCCACCAGCATCGTCTCTCCCTGATTGGGCAAATGCAGCGATGCATTAAATCAAGCCAAAACAGCGGACCTCACGCTGCGCGCAGATCTTCCAACAGTACGCCCTGCTGCAATGTTTCTCGCTCGTGATCGGCATCGCGCCAGGTTTCTCCCAGCGCATCGTCGTACCAGCGGCGCATCGACGGCAAAGCGAGCATGCGCTGCACGTAAGCTCCGCAAACACCGTCGATGGAAAGCTGATAACTCTGTATACGGAACGTCACCGGCGCATAGAACGCATCCACGGCGGTAAACGCATGGCCGGCGAGAAACGGCCCGCCAAAGCGCTGCAAACCCTCGTTCCACAACTCCTGCATGCGGTCGACATCACGCAACAACGCGGGTGATATCTCGCGCAAACGCATGCGGATGCCGCAGTTCATGGGGCACTGCGAGCGCAATGACTGGAAGCCGGCATGCATCTCCGATGCCGCACTACGCGCCCAGGCTCTAGCGCGTGCATCAGACGGCCACACACGCGGGTGGCTTTCCGCGATGTACTCGGCAATAGCCAGCGATTCCCACACCACCGTATCGCCATCGTGCAGACACGGCACTTTGCCGGTGGGGGAAAAGTTGCGAAACGCATCCCAGCTTGACGAGGTGCCGCCCAGGAACGGCACCAGTTTTTCATCGAACGGAATGCCCAGCTCCGTCAGTAATACCCACGGGCGCAGAGACCAGGAGGAATAATTCTTGTTGGCGATGTAGAGCGTATACATCCTCTGTCTCCCGGAAGTGGTTCGATCAGGCGCCGATGATCCCTGCAGGATACGTCACGATTCAACACTCCTTGGCAGCGACCGGTATCGCGGCAACCGGTGCGCGACGCCTGGCATTGGCCAGTGCAACGCCGCCGATGGTGATCGCGCCGCCCAGCAAGGTCAGCCAACCGGGTTGCTCACCCAACCACACCCAGCCGATCAGCACCGCGATCGGTGGCGAAAAATAGATGAAACTGGTGACTTGCGAAGCCGGCGCGCGTTTCAGCGCGGCATTCCAAGTGAGATAGCCCACGAAGGTTGGTGCGATACCCAACCATATCAGCGCGGCAATGTGCGACCACGGTGCCACCACCAACGCGTGTGGCAATCCGAGACCAAACGGTACTGCACCCAGCGTGCCGGCAAGAAAACCGAATGTCGTCACGCCGATCATGTCGTTACGCGCAAACAGCGGCTTCTGTCCTACAAACAGCACCGCCGAGGCAAGCACGCTGATCAGCACCAGCGCCGCCATCGGCTGGAAACGAACTTCCTTGCCACTGGTAAGCACCACCAGCACGACGCCAATCAGCGCCACACCCAGACCCATCGCGCTGCGTGCACTAATGCGCTCACCGATCCAGAACGCCGACAACGCAGCGGTTACCGCTGGCACCAATGAGATCAGGATCGACGCCGTACCGCTGGCGATGCGCGTTTCGGCATAGTTGAGGCACAGGTGATAAGCCGTAAGGCCGAATACACCGAGCACGGCCAGCTGCAGCCAATCGCTGCGCCGAGGCAGCGCGGCGCCCCGCATCCACAGCAGCGCGACGAAACAGAACGAACCGATGGCAAGTCGCGCGAGCGCTACCTCGCCCGGTGTAAAGGAAGCCAGCGCATACGCAATCGCCGCATAGGCGGACGACCAGGTAAGCAGCGCGATGGCAATGTAGACGAGCGCACGCCCATCAAGGCGTTCGGTACTGTTCATGGGTCGATCCGTGCATAAGGGGAGCAGGAATGGGATAAATCCTAGTCTTGGGCCGGCTGCTGATGAATAATGCATCCGAAGTCATCCCCCATGTTTCGCCATCGATCAAAGTATCAATCCAGGCTTATGACCTACGAATCGAAACCTGATTGGGACGCCAAGGATTGGCAGCTACTCGAAGCCTTGCAGCACGATGCCCGCATGGGCTACGCCGAACTGGGCCGCAAGGTGCGGCTTTCCGCGCCAGCCGTGGCCGAGCGCATCAAGCGCATGGAGGAAGCCGGCATCATCGCCGGCTATCGTGCGGTGATCGAGCCCAAGCGCATGGGTTTTGGCATCGAAGCGATGGTGCGTGTGCGTTGCGATGGCGGTATCTGCTCGCGCATCGGCAAACTCGTTACCGACATTCCGGAAGTATTGGATTGCCGCCGTCTTGCCGGCGAAGATTCCGCACTGCTGCGCGTGGTGGCCATGTCGATCACGCATCTGGAATCCGTGCTCGACCGCTTGTTGAAAATTCACTCAAGCGTCAGCACTACCACGCTGATCGTTTTGCAGACACCGCACGCGAATCGCCCCATCACACGCGGCATGTGGGATACGGCACGCGCGCTTTCGGCAGACTGAGTGCCTCGCACTCCCAAGGACATTCCCCATCATGCACACGATGTATCCCGAGATCGAACCCTATCGCACGCATCGCATCGCGGTGGATGGCCGGCATACGCTCTATGTCGAAGAATGCGGCAATCCGCAAGGCTTGCCAGTGATTTTTCTACATGGCGGTCCCGGTGCGGGATTGTCGCCGTATCACCGGCGCTTCTTCGATCCGCAACGCTATCGCATCGTGCTGTTCGATCAGCGCGGCGCGGGACGTTCCACGCCATTCGCCGACCTTACCGACAACACGACCTGGCATCTGGTGTCGGATATCGAGGCCATTCGCGAGCAGATGGGTATCGAACGCTGGGTGGTGTTCGGCGGCTCCTGGGGTTCCACGCTGGCGCTCGCCTACGCGCAAACGCATCCCGAGCGAGTGCTGGGCCTGGTATTGCGCGGTATTTTTCTGTGCCGTCCGGAAGAAGTCCGCTGGTATTACGAAGAGGGCGGCGCATCGTGGATCCTGCCGGAAAAATGGGCGCGTTATGCGGCGGCGATACCCGCCGAAGAACGCGGCCAGATGTTGGAAGCCTATTGGAAGCGGCTGACCAGCGGCGATGAAAAGGTAAGGCTCGAAGCGGCCAAGGCCTGGGGTGCATGGGAAGGCGGCGGCATCACATTGGAAGAAAGCCCGGAAACCGAAGCAAGCTTTGCCGCACCGGACGTTGCGCTGAGTCTCGCACGCATCGAAGCGCACTATTTCCGCCATCACGCGTTCCTCGAATCCGGCCAGCTGCTGCGTGACGTCGCCAAGCTGCGCCACATTCCCACCACCATCGTGCACGGCCGCTACGACATCATTTGCCCGGTAAAAAACGCCGTCGATCTGGCGGCAGTTTGGCCGGAAGCGGAGTTCCATATCGTCGTGGCCGGGCATGCGGCGTCGGAACCGGCCATTGTGGATGTCCTGGTGCAGGCGACGGATCGGCTGGCCGATCGCTATTGCTGATCGAAGCGAACAAGGAACGGATATTCGTCGCGAAAACTCTTCGACATAGTGGGTCGCTCCCCTTCAAAGGTCATGTTCGATGCTCACCCTATTCGACTACGCACCTTCCGAAAACGCCTGGAAAGTACGCCAGCTGCTGCAGCACCTTCAGCGCCCCTATCTCACCGTGACGGTCAACATCTTTGAAGGCGAGGGCCGCAGCGAGGCATACCAGCGCATCAGCCCCACCGGCACCGTGCCGGCGATCCAGCTGGACGATGGACGCACGATGGCGGAATCGAACGCCATTTTGTTTTATCTGGCGATGGATACGCCGTACCTGCCGCATGACGCTTTTGGCCGGGCAAAAGTGCTTCAATGGCTGAGTTTTGAGCAGGAGCGGGTGGAGTCGGTGATCGGCTCGCTGCGCTACTGGACACTCACAGGCAAACTGGAAAAACGTGCGCTGGTATTGGTGGAGATGAAGCGCAGCACGGGCGAACGTTCGCTGGATATTTTGAATCGCGAACTGGCAAGCCGCCCGTTCCTCACCGAACACGGTTACAGCATCGCGGACATCTCGGTGTTTGCCTATGGCAGCCGCGCGGAGGAGGCGGGCTTTTCGCTGCAAACCTATCCACACGTGCGTGCGTGGATCGAGCGGGTGAAATCGCAGCCCGGGCACCTGGCCACCATGCATCCTTATTCGGAAGATCCGCATAGCGCCAAGGAATTGCCCTAACCAACCTCCGCCATGGGCCGGGACGGGGGAGCGGTGGCATACTCGCCGCTCCCGATTCCCCTGGAAGCCGCACGATGTCTCCGCTTCGTACCCTGGCCCTTGGTGCGCTGGTCCTGCCGGTGGCCGCCTATGCCAACGACCCCTACTCCTATGCACAGCCGGATGAGGTTCGCGTCACCCATCTCGACCTGAAGCTCAAGATCGAATTTCCGCAGCGCAAGCTGGAGGGCGAAGCCACGCTGACGTTGAATTGGAAGGATCCCAAGGCCGCCGTGCTGGTGCTGGATACGCGCGACTTGAGCATTGCCAGTGTTGAATCGGTCGATGCCGCCGGCAAGACGGCGCCGCTGACATACGCGCTGGCGCCACGCGACAAGCAGCTCGGCAGCAAGCTCACGATTCAAACGCCGCAACATCCGCACGAAATACGCATCGCGTACAGCACCTCACCGAATGCCAGCGGCCTGCAATGGTTGCCGCCCGCGCAAACCGCGGACAAGAAACTGCCTTTCATGTTCTCGCAATCCGAATCCATCCATGCGCGCTCCTGGGTGCCGCTGCAGGATTCGCCGGCCATCCGCTTTACTTACGATGCGCAAGTCACGGCACCGAAAGACATGCGCGTGGCGATGAGCGCGCCGAATGATCCGCAGCATCCATTGGATGGCGAGTTCACCTTCAAGCAAACGCATCCGATTCCTTCCTATTTGCTGGCGATTGCTGCCGGTGATCTTTCAGTCAAGGAAACCGGTCCACGTTCGGCGGTGTATGCGGAGCCTTCCGTGGTCGGCAAGGCTGCGCATGAATTCGAAGACACTGAAAAGATGATTGCCACGGCCGAGCAACTCTACGGTCCGTATCGCTGGGGCCGTTACGACCTGCTCGTGCTGCCACCGAGCTTTCCCTACGGCGGCATGGAAAATCCGAACATGACCTTCGCCACGCCGACCGTGCTGGTGGGCGACAAGAGCCTGGTCTCGCTGGTGGCGCACGAGCTGGCGCATTCCTGGTCCGGCAATCTGGTCACGGCGGCATCATGGCGCGACATCTGGCTCAACGAAGGTGTTACCACCTATGTCCAGGGCCGCATCACCGAAGCGCTGTACGGCAAGCGCCAGGCCGATGAAGAAGATTTGCTCAGCATCCATGCGCTGCAGCGCGAACTCGGCGAGATGCCGGAGAATGCGCAGCGCCTGGCACCCAAGCCCGGCAACATTGATGCGGATGACACGCTTTCCGACGTGGCATACAGCAAGGGCTCATGGTTCCTGCGCACGTTGGAGCAACGCTTTGGCCGCGAAACCTTCGACAACTATCTGAAGGGCTATTTCGATCACTTCGCTTTCCAGAGCATCACCACCGAGCAGATGCTCGACTATCTGAAGCCGAACTTGATCGACAAATACCCCGGCAAGATGAGCTGGGACGACGTGAAGGCATGGGTGTACGGCACCGGTGTGCCCAAGAACGCACCGATCCCCGACTCACCGCGCTTCGACACGATCGACAAGGAGCGCACCGCCTTCCTCGCCGGCACCCTGAGCGCGGACAAGCTCGATGCGAAGGACTGGAATACGCAGGAGTGGATGTACTTCCTGGATGGCCTGCCGGACACGCCGCCGCTCGCCAAGATGCAGGAACTCGATTCCGCCTGGCACCTCACCGGCACGCCCAACGCCGAAATCGGCATGCGCTGGTACGTGCACGCCATCGCTGCCGGCGACAAAGCCACCTGGCCAGCTGCCGCGGAACATATGACACGCATCGGCCGCCTGTATCTCACCATGCCGGTCTACCGCGCGCTGAGCAAAACGCCGGATGGCCTGGCCTTTGCCGAGCAGGTGTATGCGAGGGCGAAGAACGGTTACCACCCGCTGACGCAGCAGGCGGTGGAGGCATTGTTTGCGAAGGCTGGAAAACGCTAGCGCGTGCCTCAAACTTGCCGTGAATGGCTCCCTCCCCTGCCATGCAGGGGAAGGGGGTAATGTCTCTTGCATGGTTCGGATATGAGTCCAATGAGCACCAGCACCACCCGCCCCCTCTGGCAACGCCTGCTGATCCGTCGCCTGAAATTCATCGTCATCATCACGCTGCTTATCATCGTCGTGGGCGGCGGCAGCTATCTGTTTGCACCGCAATGGCTGGTGCAAGCCAACTTCTGGCGCCAAGCGACCGCGGCACAGCTGGAGAAGAAAGCCGTTCAAGCCGGCGACACGCGCTGGGTGTATTACGAAGGCGGCCAGGGTCCCACCATCGTGCTGCTACACGGGTTTGCGGCGAACAAGGAAGTATGGCTGCCCGTGGCGCCGTTGCTCACTGCGCATTTCCATGTGGTGATTCCGGACCTTCCTGGCTGGGGTGAGTCATCGCGCAATCCCGGTGCCAGCTACAACATCGACAACCAGGCCGAGCGCCTGAATGACTTCATTCAGACCCTGCATCTGCAGCACTCGCTGATCGTGGGCCATTCGATGGGCGGCGCCGTTGCCGGCGTGTATGCCGCCGAGCATCCGCAGGACGTTGCGGAGCTGGCACTGGTCGATTCGCTCGGCCTGAAGTTCAAGGAAAACGCATTCGCCAAGGAAGTGATGAGCGGCAAGAACATCTTCGACTACAACGACCGCGCCGGTTTCCTGAGCGCCAATGCGTGGGCATTCGAACACGTACCGTCTATCCCGGGCCGATTCATCGACGTGTTCGTGCAGGAAAACATCAAGAACCGCGCCTTCATCGACAGCACTTTCAATGAACTGCGCGAGAACTCGCAGGTACTGTCATTGCAGACGCGGCTCGACAAACTCACCATGCCGGTACTCGGCATGTGGTGCCACGACGACAAAATCATCGACATCTCCGCGCTCGAGAGCCTGCGCACCGGCCTTACCAATACGCCGTCGATCAGCACCAGCATCTTGAACGGCTGCAACCATATGCCGCAGATGGAAAAGCCGCAGGCCTTCGCGCAGGTGCTGACGAATTTCATGCTGGCGCATTAGCCATGCAGACCTTCGAGGGCTCCTGTCATTGCGGCACAGTGCGATTCCGCGTGACGGCAACGGTCACGGAACTCACGACCTGCGATTGCTCCTTGTGCAAGATGCGTAACGCGTTGATGCTCAAGGTGCCGGAACATGCATTGCTGATACGGCAAGGCGAGCAGGCGCTCACGCTGTACCAATGGAATACGCGGCGGGCGAAGCACTATTTCTGCAAGCATTGCGGCATTTACGTATTTCACCGCAAGCGCGCCGCGCCCGACCACTATGGCGTCAACGTGTTTTGCCTGGAAGGCTTCGATCCAGCCGCGGTGTCCGTACGTGCCGCGGAGGGTGCCACGATGACGATCGAGGATGCGGAAGCCCGGCCGGAATGGCCAGGTCCACGAGCGATCTGAGGCCAACCAACATCGTTCTCGCATAAGCGGGAACGATGTCAGGAATCTACGCCGTCGCTGCGGCACACGCTTCGTTTGCCGGATGCTCCGGCTTCTCATGCAGTAGACGTCGCGTGACGCCATTCGTCCAGCCAAAACCGTCCTGCAACGGATATTCGCCGCCTGTGCCGCCGACTGCACCGCCTGACGGCATCATCAGTACGTATTTTTCAACGATCTTGCTTTCGCGTTCGTACAAGCTGCCCACGGTTTGCAGCCAGCGATGCGCGATGTCTTCAGCCAGATCATGCAAGCCGTAACGGCGCAGGCCGCAAATCGCCAGCCATTGCAACGGCGCCCAGCCATTCGGCTTGTCCCATTGTTCGCCAGTTTCCTCCGCGGTCGCACCCAGGCCACCCTCCTCCAGCAGCTGACTGCGCAAGGCTTCTGCCACCTGCAGCGCCTGATCTGGGCTGGCAAGGCCGACGTACAACGGCGCGCTCGCCGCCGCGTTGATCGCTTCGCGTGGCGCATGGCGCTGCCAGTCGTAATCGAGAAAACTGCCGGCGGCGCGGTTCCATAGCAGACGGTTGATCGCATCGTGACGGCGCTGTGCGCGCGCCTCGAAGGCATCGGCCTGTTTGCGTTGTCCATCGGCACGGCTGAGCACGGCAATCTGGCGCTCCAGGTAATAGATGAAGGCATTGAGATCAACCGGCAGGATCGCCGTGGTACGGATGGTTTCGAGCCTGCCTTCGTCGCACCAGCGCGAACTGAAATCCCAGCCTGATGCGGCGCCGGCACGCAGTTCGCGATACACCTCCATGCTGGGTCGCGTACTGCGGCGTGCCGTCATCACATCTTCCAGATGCGCCTCTTCACGAGGCGTATCGCGATCGTCCCAGTAGCGATTGAGAAGGCTGCCATCATCCAGGCGCACGCAATGGCGATACGCATCGTTGGGACGCAGTGCTTCGGCGCCTTCCATCCAATAGTCGTATTCCCTGCACAGTTGCGGCAGCCACTCGATCGCTTCGCTCACGCCATGCTGCTCGAACAGCCCCACCATCAAGGCGAACACCGGCGGCTGCGAGCGACTCAGGTAATAGGTACGGTTGCCGTTGGGAATGTGGCCATAGGCGTCGATCAAGTACGCAAAATTGTTCGCCATGTCATGGAGCAAATCGTGGCGCCCGCTTTCCGCCAGACCAAGCATGGTGAAATACGAGTCCCAGTAATACAGCTCGGTGAAACGTCCGCCCGGTACCACGTAGCAATTTGGCAAAGGCAACAACGAAGACTTGTGGGGGTGCAGGTTGGGATGCCGCGACAGCACGTCCCACAGGCCATCGATGTGTTCGCGCAATGATTGACCGGGCACGGACACATAGTGGCTGGCGTGTATCACAGGCACTTCGAAGTGCTCATGGACGAAGGTGGCCAGATCGAAATCCGGCTGGCCGCGCTGTTCACGGTAGATCGCGAGAATATGTTCGGGCTCACCCACCGGTGCGCAGTCGACGAAGGTCTTGCTGTCGGCAAACACGTGGGTCATTTGCACATCGACGAACAATTCCTGATAGCGGTCCGCTGGCGTCAGCGTATCGGCAGGCGCGACGCCGGCAGGTCTGATACGCGGGCTTGCAAGTGTTTGCTTGTTCATCACCGGACTTTGCGTCGATGTGGCATCCGCCATGCAGACGAATCACCATTCAATGACGAAACGCTACGGATATAGCCGTGGAGCGAGGGTGAAGTTGCAAACGTGTCAAATCACCCAGGGCACGAGCGCTTTGACGTGCCGCATGTAGTTGCGATATTGCTCGCCAAATAATTCGCACAGCCAGCATTCTTCAAGCCGTAACTTGCGCCAGAACGCAACGGCGAGCAGGACCACGCCGATAAGCGCGTGCCACTCGCCGATCGCAAGCGCCGTGCCGAAAAACGCCAGCAGCAAACCGGTGTAGATCGGATGCCGCACCAAGCTGTACGGCCCGCGCACGATCAGTTCGTGATCCTGCTTCAGCTGCACGATGCCGCTCCAGTTACGCCCCAATATCACGCGTGCCCAGCAGGCAAAGCCCAAACCCAGCACCGTCACGCCCAAACCCAGCCACGTTACCGACCATTGATCCGGTACGAAGCGTTGATTGAGCCATGTGCCATCCAGCGACGGGTATCGACGCAACATGAGCACGGCGAGGATCAGCCATAGCACATGCCTTCCCCAGCGTGAGCCGGTTGATTCGACACGTACGGCAGGTTTCACCCGCAGTGCACTGATGGCCCAATAGGCCAGCCATAGCACCCATGCAACATTGATCCATTGCGCGGGCGAGCTCGGCATCGCGCGTTATGCCGGCGGCGGAAGTACGGCATGCATCGGGTGGATTTCGAAGCGGAATCCGCGCTCGGCTTTCATCACTGGATCGCCATCGACCAGCGGCTCCGGCGCCATGTCGTCGGGCAGCTGCATGACGAGAATGCCGTACGCTCCTGCGGGGTCCATCACGGGACCGAAGACGACGGCATAGCCTTTGCTCATTTGTTCGCGCCAGTAATCGGCATGCTCTTTCATCAGCGCCCGTTCCTCGGGCGTGATGTCGGCGGGGAAGGTGGCGCGCGGGCCATGCAATTTGCAGAAGAAGTGGCGCATGGCCTTCCTCAGTCGGCGACGTCGGCGATCAGGCGATCCAGTTCCGCTTTCAACAAGGCGCCGTTCTGGCGCAGCCAATCACGCTGTTCGCGCCAGTCTGGAAAGATCGATTCCACATGCGCCCAGAAACGCGGCGAGTGATTGCGCACTTTCAGATGGCACAGCTCGTGCGCCAGCACGTAGCGCAACGCGGCGGGAGGTGCGAGGGCAAGCGCGAGATCCAGGTTGATGCGATCACGCGTATCCAGGCTGCCCCACAGGCTCTTCATCGGACGGATGCGCAATGCCGTCGGCGCCAACCCGAGTTGCGGGACATAACCGGCAAGCCAGCGCGACACGTCGCGGCGGATCTGCGTTTCGAAATATGACGCCAGCAAGCCGCGCGCAACAGGTAACGCACGACTGTGCGGGCGCGGGATTTCCAGCGTGATGCCACCGTCATGGGCGACCACGCGCGGGTAGGCGCCTTCGGCCCAATCCAGCGCGGTTGCTTCGCCGCGGAACTGGAATTCGATCGGCGTGCCGACACGCAGTGGCGGCAACGGTTCGATCACAAGATTGAGTTCGCCGAGCTTCCGCTCCAGCCAGTCGGCGTTGTGACGCAAAAACGCATTGACCTGCGAGGGATGCGTACCCTGCGGGTAAGTGATGCGTGCACCCTTCGTCGATACCGTCAAGCGCAGCCGCCGCGCCCGTGGATGCGAAGCTTTGAGCACACGAATAGTGTTGCCGCTGGGTGTCGCCAGCTCCAGCCAGTCGCCGTCGAGATACGCCATGATTTAAGCCTTTCAATACTGCCCCCGAGGCCAACGGGGAGGGCCTGGGTACAGCCAGAATGTGGGGTGCCGGGGCTGCGCGCAAGGGCTTTTTTGACCCATCGGCAGGAAGCGCGATCTGGCGCGCGTCTCAGGGGGTGTGGGACGGTCTTTACCCGCCCTTCCCTTCGGGGTGAAGGGCCGGGGCTCGCCAGAAACTGCCGCCTCCTAGCCGCGTAGGTTGGGGTGCAAACCCCAGCATTGCTACCTCCAGAGGCGCGGCGACGTTGGGGTTTGCACCCCAACCTACAAATCGGTGAGGTTGCTTACTCCGGCCGCGGCAACCCGAACCACTCTTCCAGCTTGCCCAGCAGCCGCTCCAGCTCCAGCGTCAGCAGTGCAAAGCGTGCATCCATTTCCGCAGCGGCGTCCTGCTGGCTATCCCCCAGCTCATCCACCACCGCATCGAGAAACTTCAGCTTGCGTACCACCAGATCTTCGCCAAGCACGAAGCTGATGCGCTCATCGAATACGAGGCCAAGCTGGAATACCTGCTTGCCGTTACGCAGATGTTCCTTCACTTCTTCGGCATCGAGATCCTGACGGCGGCAGCGTGCGATCGCGCCCGTGGCAGTCGCCGGATCACGCAGTTCGCACTCGTCGCCCAGCACGAGGCCACCGGGCAGATTGCCGCTGGCGAGCCAGTCGGTCATCAGCACGCGCGGACCTTCTTCCGGTGCAAGCGGCACCGCGGGAAAACTGCCGAGCGCCTCGCGCACCTGTGTGAGCGCATTCTCGGCGCTCTTGCGGCTGCTGGTATCGAGCACCAGCCAGCCGTTCTTGCGATCGACATAGGCGGACATGCGCGAGCTGCGTACAAAAGCGCGCGGCAGCAACTCGGTCAGCAGATCTTCCTTGAGCCGCTTGCGCTCGCGTCCGCCAACTTTGCGGCCTTCTTCGTCAGCGATCTTCTGCACCTTGCGCTGCAGTTCATCGTTCACCACGGCAGAAGGCAGCAGCTTTTCTTCGCTACCGACAGTGACGAGCGTGCACGCCTTCACCACGTGCGTCATCGGTGCATCGTCGCCACGGCCGACGGGCGGTACGAAACCGCGCGTCCCCATTTCCAGCGGGCCACAGGGGCGCAAGCGATGATCGTTCAACGCTTCATCGAGGCGGGCCAGGTCTTCGGCAACGGAGGGGGAAAAGCGGAACAGCGTGAGGTTGCGGAAAAACATGCGTTGGTCCGATAGATATGCCCCTCCCCCTGCTTGCAGGGAGAGGTTGGGAGGGGGTTGTTGGGACTTGCCGCAAGCGTGGGGGCTACAACACCCCACTCCAACCCTCCCCTGCTACACGAAGGGGAGGGAGCGGCTATCGGCACGACTGAGCTCAGCGAATCACCGCAGCGACTGCCGCAACCACGTTGTCGAGGTTGTTGCGGTTCAACGCCGCCACACAGATGCGGCCGGTACCGATCGCATAGATCGCGTGCTCTTCGCGCAAACGGTCCACCTGCGCCTTGCTGAGCCCCGAGTACGAGAACATGCCGGCCTGCTTCTGGATGAAACCGAACTGCGGCGCACCGTTCGCAGCGAGCTTATCCACCATGCCAGCACGCATCGCATGGATGCGCTCGCGCATTTCGGTGAGCTCCTGCTCCCACAGCGCACGCAATTCGGCACTGTTGAGCACGCCGGCCACCAACGCGCCACCGTGCGTGGACGGGCTGGAGTAGATGGAGCGGATGATGCGCTTGACCAGCGACTGCACGCGCAGCGCTTCTTCACGCGTCGCACCAACCACCGACAGCGCACCCACGCGCTCGCCATACAGCGAGAACGACTTGGAGTACGAGTTCGCGACCACAAAGGTATCGATGCCTGATTCGGCAAACAAACGCACCGCCGCGGCATCCGCATCGATGCCCTTGTCGAAACCCTGGTAAGCCATGTCGATAAAGGGCAGCAGATTGCGATCCTTCACCAGCGCCACGACCTGCTTCCACTGCTCGAACGACAGATCCACGCCAGTGGGGTTGTGGCAGCAGGCGTGCAGCAGCACTACGGTGCCCGGCTCCAACTTGTTCAGATCCGCCAGCATGCCGGCGAAATCCAGGCCGTTGGTGGCGGCGTCGTAATAGGCGTAATCCACCACGTCGAAACCGGCCGCGTTGAACACCACGCGATGGTTTTCCCAGCTCGGACTGCTGATCGCCACCTTGGCGTTGGGGAGTGCCTTCCTCAGCAGCTCCGCACCCACGCGCAGGGCGCCGCTGCCGCCGATGGTCTGCGAGGTGGCTACACGGCCAGCCGCCAGCAACGGCGACTCCGGACCGAACACCAGTTTCTGCGTGGCCTGCGTGTAGGCCGGCAAGCCGTCGATGGGCAGATAGCCGCGCGGCAGCGATTCCTTCGCCAGCGCCTCCTCCACCTGACGCACCGCGCGCAGCACGGGGATGCGGCCGGTTTCGTCGTAATAAATGCCCACGCCCAGATTGACTTTGCCGGGACGCGAATCGGCCACGAAAGCTTCGGTGAGGCCCAGGATCGGATCGCCTGGGGTCATTTCTACGGATGCGAAATGGGACACGGGTCTACTCGACTACAAAAATGAGGAAAGGGATATGGACGTCCAAACGTCCGCCTGAGCTAGTTGCTATCGCCTTCGGTTCCCGCCAGCCAGCCATGCGCGTCGGCGCGTTTGGCGCCGTCACGCGAACCCAGCGAAGCGAAATCGAACAGCTTGCGATCCGCCAATTGCGAGGGCGACACGTTGCCCAGTGCACGAAACATGGTTTCGCTGCGCCCAGGAAACTGACGCTCCCAATCCTGCAACATGCGGCCGACCGCCTTGCGCTGCAAATTCTCCTGCGAACCGCAGAGATTACAGGGAATGATCGGAAACTGCTTGTGTTCGGCATATTCGGCGATGTCGCTTTCCTTGCAGTACGCCAACGGACGGATCACTACGTGGCGACCGTCGTCCGAGCGCAGCTTGGGTGGCATCGCCTTGAGATTGGCCTGATGGAACAGGTTGAGGAAGAACGTGGCGAGAATATCGTCGCGATGATGACCAAGCGCGATCTTGGTAACGCCGTTCTGCGCCGCCCAGCTATATAGCGCTCCGCGGCGCAGGCGTGAGCACAGACTGCACATGGTCTTGCCTTCCGGAATCACCCGGGTGACCGTGCTGTAGGTGTCCTGCTCGATGATGTGGAACGGCACGCCACGCTCAGCCAGATACTGCGGCAGCACGTGTTCCGGGAAGCCCGGCTGCTTCTGGTCCAGATTCACCGCGATCAGCTCGAAGCGCACCGGCGCCTTGGCCTGCAGCGACAGCAGGATGTCGAGCATGGTGTAGGAGTCCTTGCCGCCGGACAGGCACACCATCACTTTGTCGCCGTCTTCGATCATGTTGAAGTCGGCAATGGCTTGGCCGACTTGATGGCGCAGGCGCTTGGCCAGCTTGGCAGCCTCATAGGCCTGCTTGCGGGCAAGATCGGGAACAGCCTCGGGATGGGCGGACATGGGCGGCACAGGGATACGGCGGGCAGACGCGTATTGTACCCATCCTGCCGGTCATATCCGGGCGCGCTACAATTGCAGCTTCTTTCGCCGCCGCCCGTGCAACGCCGCCATGCAGGCCCAGGACCCCGCCCAGATCGCCCATCTGCTGGCCGAATTGCGCCAGGAACACCGCGACCTGGACGTGGCCATCCAGCAAATGTCCAACTCGATCGGCTGCGATGAGCTGCAGATCACCCGCATGAAGAAGCGCAAGCTGTTGCTGAAGGACGCCATTGCGCGACTGGAAAGCAAGCTCATTCCCGATCTGGACGCCTGATGAACCTCGCCACGACGACGCTCCAGGACGATCACGTCCTGCTCGAGCCTCTCGCCCTGCTCCACGCACCCGACCTCGAAGCCGCGGCGGCGGACGGTGAGTTGTGGAACCTGTGGTTCACCAGTGCGCCGGCGCCGGGCGGGGCCAAGGCGTATATCGAAAAGGCGCTCGCCGGCCTGGTGGCCAATGCCATGCTGCCGTTTGCGGTGCGCGAGAAGACCAGTGGCCAGATCATCGGCACCACCCGCTTCTACGACTTCGCACCGGAGCTGCCGCGCATCGCGATCGGCTACACCTGGTACGCGAAGCGCTGGCAGAAGAGCCATCTCAACACCGCCTGCAAGCGCCTGCTACTGAAGCACGCCTTCGAGGCGCTTGGCTGCGTGGCGGTGGAATTCCATACCGATGGCCGAAATCAGGATTCGCAACGGGCCATCGAGCGCCTGGGTGCGCACAAGGATGGTGTCTTGCGTGCCCATAAGCGCCGGCCGGATGGCACGCTGCGTGACACGGTGTGTTACTCCATCATTGCCAGCGAATGGCCCGATGTGCAGCGCTGGCTGGATATGCGGTTAGCGCGGTTGAGCGCACAGTAAAACTGAATGCGGCAACCGTAGGTTGGGTTAGCGCAGCGTAACCCAACATTTCTGGCGGCATTTGTTGGGTTACGCTGCGCTAACCCAACCTACGGAACGCAGGACGTTCAGGCACTGAACCCGCCATCAATCATCAGATTGGCCCCGGTGACAAACCCTGCCTCCGGGCTTGCGACATACGCCACCATGCCTGCGATCTCGTCCGCTTCGGCATGACGCGGCAGCGCCATCATGCCGTGGAGCTCCTTCGCAAAATCGCCTTCTTCGGGATTCATGTCGGTGTTGACCGGGCCGGGCTGCACGTTGTTGACCGTGATGCCGCGCGGCCCAAGATCGCGCGCCATGCCTTGCACGAGACCCTTGAGGGCGGATTTGCTCATCGCATAGACGGCGCCACCGGAAAACGGCATGCGGTCGGCGTTGGTGCTGCCGATATTGATGATTCTTCCGCCTGCGCCCATGTGCGGCAGCACCGCCTGGCTCGCGACGAACACCGCCCTCACGTTCACGTCGACCGTCTGGTCGAAATCTTCCAGCGACAACGTATCGATGGGGCCAAACTTCAGCACGCCTGCGTTGTTGATCAGGATGTCGATCTTGCCGAAGTGGCTTGCCGCTTGATGGATCGCCTGTTTCAGTGCAGCGGCATCGCCTGCATCGGATTGGATCGCCAAGGCCTGCCCGCCCGCCTCCTTGATGCTGGCCGCCAGCGCTGTCGCCTGGTCGATCGAGCCCCGATAGGTGAATGCAACCACCGCGCCTTCGCGTGCAAGGCGGCGCACGATGGCCGCGCCGATGCCGCGGGCGCCCCCGGTCACGAAGGCCACTTTGTTTTTGAGATTCGTTGCCATGGTTCGCTCCGTCGATGTGGGAGAGGGGAGCATATAGGCAACGGATTGATGCTCAGGTAGGCAAAATTCGCGCCGATCCGTGTCCATCGCCGGTATCCGATGAAAGCTTCGTGCCTGCCTGAATCCTTCATCGTGACGCCGATAGCGATGTAGCGAGATCGCTTCGCTGCCTTCTTATGCCGATAAATGCGCTTCGCATTTTAGTTTCCAATGCAACAACTCTTGGTTGCGCATGAAACCAAACGCGGCGCGAGTGCTTGATACATATGGACGTTTAGCCATCCATACACGCGCGAATCGACAATTTGGAAAATTTCTCATAAAAAAATAGTTGACACGTTCGCGTAGCATGCCGTACGGTCGACGACATGCCGCAACGCAACAGCCACCGCGAATACATCGCTGCGATCCGTCCACCGACGTTGATCGACATGCTGCCGCTTACCGGCCTCCTTCTTATTTCCCTTGTACTCGTACTCCTCATTACCAACGGAGGTGCGGGCTGAGGGCGCGTGTCAAGGTAAAGCAAAACTAACCTAGATACCCCAAAGAACCCCGCACCCACCAGGATGCGGGGTTTTTTATCGCCCTCGTCATCACCTAAACGGAGCCAGGCCATGACCTCTGCAACAGCACAACCGAATGACCCCGGAGAAAGTACGGAAAGCGCCGAAGATCGCGTACGCATTTTCGACACGACCTTGCGCGACGGCGAACAAGCCCCCGGATTTTCCATGGATAGGCGCGCAAAATTGTGCATGGCACAAGCGCTGGAATCGCTCGGTGTGGACGTCCTGGAAGCCGGTTTTCCACAAGCCTCGCCGGATGATTTCGCCGCCGTCGAGGAAATCGCGCGAAGTTTGCGCAACACCACCGTGTGTGCCTTGGCGCGATGTCAAACCGGCGATATCGACACCTCCGCACGCGCACTGGAACGTGCGCACCGATCGCGTATTCATCTGTTTCTCTCCACCAGTCCGTTGCATCGCGAGCACAAGCTGGGCATGAGCAAGCAGCAAGTACTGGACACTGCCGTCGCCTCCATCCTGCACGCACGCAAATACTGCGCAGATGTCGAGTTCTCCGCCGAAGACGCACTGCGTACCGAGCCGGAATTCCTGGTCGAAGTCTTCAGCGCCGCCATTGCCGCCGGCGCCACCACCGTCAACGTTCCGGACACCGTGGGCTATACCACGCCCTCCGAGATCTACGAGCTGTTCACCTACCTGCGCCAACACGTGCGCGATGCGCACAAGGCGGTGTTTTCCTCCCATTGCCACGATGACTTGGGCATGGCTGTCGCCAACAGCCTGGCCGCCGTCAGCGGCGGTGCGCGCCAGGTGGAATGCACCATCAACGGCATTGGCGAACGTGCCGGCAATGCTGCGCTGGAAGAAATCGTGATGGCACTGAAAGTGCGTGCACCACGCTTCGGTCTGCGCACCAACATCGACACGCACAAGCTGTATCCCACCTCGCGCTTGCTGAGCCAGGTCACCGGCCAGGCGGTACAGCGCAACAAGGCCGTGGTGGGCGACAACGCCTTCGCGCACGAGTCAGGCATCCATCAGCACGGCATGCTCAAACATCGCAACACCTACGAAATCATGCGGCCTGAGGATGTCGGCATTGCCGAGACCACGTTGGTGCTGGGCAAGCATTCGGGCCGGCATGCACTGCGCCAGCGCCTGGAAGCGTTGGGGCACAAGCTGGATGACGAAGCCATGGACAGCGTGTTCAAACGGTTCAAGGCGCTGGCCGACCGCAAACGCGACATTCGCGACGAGGATCTGGAAGCGCTGGCCCTGGGACAAGACCCGGACGCCACGGGTCCCTGGCACCTCACCCACCTCAACACCAGCTCGCACCTGGGCAGCAATGCCACGGCAGCGGTGAAGCTGCGTCACGATGACGGCCGCGAGGTCGGCGAAGCCGCCATCGGCGATGGCCCGGTCGACGCGGTACTGCGCGCGATCGAACGCGCCACCGGCACCGACATGGAACTCACCGGTTTCCACGTGCGTGCCATCAGCGAAGGCGGCGATGCCCAAGGCCAGGCGCAGCTCACCGCGCGCCATGCCCAGCGCGAATGGAACGGCAGCAGCGTCAGCACCGACATCATCGAGGCCACCGCGCACGCTGCGCTCGCCATCATCAATCGCATCGAGCGCCAGGTTCCCAAGCAACACCCACAACATTCCTTTACGGCAGAACGCAGCCATGGAGGGCTGCATCCTGATCGTCGCGCGCATGGACGCGTGCAACAGGAGACTTCCGCATGAGCACTGCATTCCTCTGGCACAACGGCCGCATCAAGCCCTGGGCCGACGCCACCGTTCATGTCAGCACGCACGCCCTGCACTACGGCTCGTCCGTATTCGAAGGCGAGCGCGTGTATGCAACACCGGAAGGGCCTGCCTATTTCCGCCTCGCTGAGCACACGCGCCGCCTGTTCGAATCGGCACGCGTGTACGAGATCGAGATCGGCTACAGCGAAGAACAGATCAACGAAGCTTGTCTGGAAGTCATACGCGCCAATCGGATGGCATCCGCTTACGTACGACCGATTGTCTTTCGCGGCGCCGGCGGGCTCGGCGTTCTCCCCAGGGACGGCGCGCCCGTCGACGTCGCGATCATGGCTTTGGAATGGGGTGCCTATCTGGGCGAAGCTGCCGAGCGTGGCGCAGATGTATGCGTGTCCTCGTGGAATCGCCCTGCACCGAACACCTTCCCGAGCTGGGCGAAGGCGGGTGGCAATTACCTGAGCAGCCAGCTGATCGGCATGGAAGCGCGCCGCGGCGGTTTCGACGAAGGCATTGCACTGGGCTACAACGGCCTACTGAGCGAAGGTGCCGGTGAAAACCTCTTTCTGATCAAGCGCGGCAAGCTGCTCACGCCACCGTCGAGCGCCGGCATCCTGGCCGGCATCACGCGCGACTCGGTGATCACGCTCGCCAACGACATGGGCTACGTCGTCGAAGAACGCGACCTGCCGCGCGAAGCACTGTATAGCGCCGACGAAGTATTCATGACCGGCACCGCCGCCGAGATCACGCCGGTGCGTTCGGTGGATCGCAAAGCGGTCGGCAACGGCACGCCCGGCCCGATCACGCGCACGCTACGCGATGCCTTCTTCGGCCTGTTCGACGGTCGCACGCAAGACCGCTACGGCTGGCTGACCCACGTTGAAACCACTACCGCAAAGGAGGCGGCATGAGCGCCCGCACGTTATTCGAGAAGATCTGGGACGCTCACGTCGTAGCGCCCGAAAGCGCCGATACGCCGGCAGTTTTGTACATCGACCTGCATCTCGTGCATGAGGTCACCTCGCCGCAGGCTTTCAGCGAACTGCGCTCGCGCGGTTTGCAACTCCGCCGTCCGGATCGCACGCTGGCGACGCTGGATCACTCCACGCCCACGTTGCCGGCTGCGCCGAATGGCGAACGCCCGTATGCGAATGCCGAAGCCAAAGCGCAGGTCGCACAGCTGGAAGCGAATTGCCGCGAATTTGGTGTGCAGCTGTATGGCTGGGACAGCAGCGACCGCGGCATCGTGCACGTGATCGGCCCCGAATTGGGCGCCACGCAGCCGGGCATGACCATCGTCTGCGGCGACAGCCACACTTCCACCCACGGCGCGTTTGGCGCGCTGGCGTTCGGTATCGGCACCACCGAAGTCGGCCACGTCATGGCCACGCAGTGCCTGCTGCAGCGCAAGCCGAAAACCTTCGCCATCCACGTCGACGGCAAGCTGCCGCGCGGTGTCGGCGCGAAGGATCTGATCCTGCACATCATCGGCGAGATCGGCGTCGACGGCGGCACCGGCTACGTGCTCGAGTACCGTGGCGAAGCGATCGAAGCGCTGTCGATGGAAGAGCGCATGACGGTGTGCAACATGTCGATCGAAGCCGGTGCGCGTGCCGGTTTGATCGCACCGGACGAAACCACGTTTGCGTGGCTGAAAGGTCGGCCGCGTGCGCCGCAAGGTGCCGCATGGGATGCCACGGTGCAGCGTTGGCGCGGGCTGCGCAGCGACGAAGGCGCCAAGTACGACCGCGAAGTGCGCTTCGACGCCAGCCAGATCCGTCCCACCGTCACCTACGGCACGCATCCGGGCATGGCGATCGCCATGGACAAGCCCGTGCCCGCTGCGCGCAATGCCGTCGAGCAACGCGCGCTGGATTACATGCAGGCGAAGGCCAACCAGCCGATGCAGGGCACCGCCGTGGACGTGGTGTTCATCGGCAGCTGCACCAACTCGCGCCTGTCGGATCTGCGCGAAGCCGCCAATGTCATGCGCGGCCGCAACGTTGCCAAGGGCGTACGTGTGCTGGTCGTTCCAGGCTCCGAAGCCGTGCGTCGCGACGCGGAGAAGGAAGGCCTGCACGAAGTGTTCCTGGCTGCCGGTGCGGAATGGCGCATTCCCGGATGCTCGATGTGCATCGCCATGAACGGCGATCTGGCGCAGCCGGGTCAGCTGGTGGTGAGCACGTCAAACCGCAACTTCGAAGGTCGCCAGGGCAAAGGGGCACGCACCGTGCTGGCCAGCCCCGCTACCGCCGCCGCGTCGGCGATTGCCGGCGCGATCGCCGACCCACGCGAATATCTGACGGAGGTGGCTGCATGAAGCCGGTAACCCGCATCCACTCGCGCACCGCCGTGCTGTTGGACGAAAACATCGACACCGACCGCATCATCCCCGCACGCTTCCTGACCACCACCGAGCGTGCTGGCCTCGGCAAGTTCTGCTTCAACGACTGGCGCTATCGCCAGGATGGCAGCGACAACCCGGATTTCCCGCTCAACAAGCCGGAAGCAAAGGGCTGCTCGATCCTTGTTGCCGGCCGCAACTTCGGCTGTGGCTCCTCGCGCGAACACGCACCGTGGGCATTGTTGGATTACAGCATCCAGGCCGTGTTGTGCAGCGAGATCGCCGACATCTTCCGCGGCAACGCGCTGAAGAACGGCCTGCTGGCCATCGTGCTGGACGAAGCCGAGCACCGCTGGCTGCTGAAAAACCCCGGCGTCGAGCTTTCCATCGATGTGCGCGAACAGGCGATCGAACTGCCGGATGGCGGACGCATCCGCTTTCAGCTCGAACCGTTCGCGCGGCATTGCCTGCTCAACGGCGTCGATCAGCTCGGTTTCCTGCTCCAACACAACGACGCAATCACTCACTACGAACATCAACAGGAGAAGGCGGCATGAAGGCGCGCATCGTTACCCTGCCCGGCGACGGCGTAGGTCCGGAAGTTCTCGACGCGGCCGTTGCCGTACTGGAAGCCGTCGCCGAACGCGCCGGCCACACCTTTGAATTCGAATCGCATCTGATCGGCGGTTGCGCCATCGACGCCACCGGCGAACCACTGCCGGCTGCCACGCTGGAAGCCTGCAAGAAGGCGGACGCCGTGCTGCTTGGCGCGGTGGGTGGGCCGAAGTGGTCCGATCCGCAGGCGAAAGTACGTCCCGAGCAAGGCTTGCTCGCCATTCGTGCCGCGCTAGGCGTGTTCGCCAACCTGCGTCCGCTACAAGTACATCCGGCGCTGGCCTCGCTATCCCCGCTGAAGAACGAAAAGCTGAAGAACGTCGACGTGCTGTTCGTGCGCGAACTGACTGGCGGCGCGTACTTCGGTGCGAAGACGCGCACCACCGATACCGCCACCGACGAGTGCAAATACACCGTCGCCGAAGTCGAGCGGGTGACGCGCCGCGCGTTCGAACTCGCGCGCGAACGCCGTCAGCATGTCACTTCCGTCGACAAGGCCAACGTGCTGGAAACCTCGCGCCTGTGGCGCAGCACGGTGACGCGTATCGCTGCCGAATATCCGGATGTGAAGCTGGAGCACCAACTGGTCGACTCGATGGCGATGCTGCTGCTGACACAGCCCTCGCGCTACGACGTGATCGTCACCGAAAACCTGTTCGGCGACATTCTCACCGACGAAGCCGCCGCGCTGGCCGGCTCGCTGGGCCTGCTGCCGTCCGCGTCGTTGGGCGAAGGCAAGGTCGGTTTGTACGAACCGATTCATGGCTCGGCACCCGATATCGCCGGCCAGGGCGTTGCCAATCCGGTCGGTGCGATCCTGTCCGCCGCACTGCTGCTTCGCCACTCGCTGGGCCTGGAGATCGAAGCGACCACCATCGAAGCGGCGGTGAATCACGTGCTGAGCAACGGTCCGCACAGCCGAGACATCGGTGGCAAGAGCGGTACCGCAGAGATCCGCGATGCCGTGATCGCAGCGCTTGATGACGTTGCCACGCCCGCCTTTCTGTGCGGCCTGCGTGCGTGCGGTTGAGCGAGGGCATGATGCGTAGCGATCTGATCAAAACCGGCCCCGACCGCGCCCCGGCGCGCGCCATGCTGCGCGCCACCGGCCTGCAGGATGGCGATATCACCAAGCCGCTGGTGGCCGTGGTGCATACCTGGTCCAACGTGAGCCCGTGCAACCTCAATCTGCGCGAATTGGCGGAACACGTTTCCGCAGGCATCCGCGCGGCGGGCGGCACGCCGATCGAGTTCAACACCATTGCCGTCACCGACGGCATTGCCATGGGCACGCCCGGCATGCGCGCCTCGCTGATCAGCCGCGAGGTGATCACCGATTCCATCGAGCTGGCCGTGGACGGCCACTGCCTCGACGCGATGGTGGTGCTGTGCGGTTGCGACAAGACCATTCCCGCTGCCGCGATGGCGATGGCGCGTTTGAATATTCCTGCTGTCGCGCTGTATGGCGGCAGCATTGCGCACGGCAATCACAACAATCACCCGATCACCATCCAGCAGGTGTTCGAAGCCGTCGGCGCACATGGCGCCGGCAAGATCGACGATGCCGAGCTGACCGCGGTGGAAAAGGATGCCTGCCCGGGTGCCGGCGCCTGCGGCGGCCAGTTCACCGCCAACACCATGGCGATGGTGCTGCAAACGCTGGGCCTGTCGCCGATGGGCTTCAACGACATTCCCGCCACGCATCCGGCGAAAGCGCATGCGGCGTATCGCTGCGGCGAGCTGGTGATGGATTGCCTGCGTGAGCAGCGCAAACCGTTGGATATCCTGAGCCAGACAGCGTTCCGCAATGCGGCGCGCATGGTCGCCGCGACCGCAGGTTCGACCAACGCCGTATTGCACATGTTGGCGATCGCGCGCGAAGCGAATGTGCCGTGGACGATCGAGGATTTCGAACCGGCTTCCGTGCACACGCCGGTGATCGCCGATCTGTTGCCGGGCGGTCGCTACACCGCCGTGGAACTGTTCGGCGCGGGCGGCAGCGCACGCGTCGCGCAAGAATTGATCGCATCGAACATGCTGGAAGACATTCCCACCGTCACCGGCCGCAGCCTGTTCGAAGAATGTGCTGCCGCACCGCGTGCTGCGCAGCAAGACGTGGTGCATCCGGTCAGCCAGCCGCTGAAACCACGCGGCGGCTATTCGATTCTCTACGGCAATCTCGCACCGGAAGGCTGCATTCTGAAACTTGCCGGCAAAGGTGCCACGCATTTCGAAGGACGCGCACGTGTGTTCGAAAGCGAAGAACAAGCTTTCGCCGCCGTGCAAGCCGGCAAGCTGGAAAAGGGCGACGTGGTGGTGATCCGCAACGAAGGCCCCGCCGGTGGCCCCGGCATGCGCGAAATGCTGGGCGTCACCGCTGCACTGATCGGCCGCGGCATGGGTGATGACGTCGCGCTGATCACCGACGGCCGTTTCTCCGGCGCCACGCACGGCTTCATGGTCGGCCATATCGCACCGGAAGCGGCGCGCGGCGGACCGATCGCCTTGCTGCACGAAGGCGACCGCATCGTGATCGACGCACAGTCGCGCACGATTTCCACCGACGCCGATCTCGCGACACGCCGCGCCGGCTGGCAGCCACCGGCACCGAAAGTCACGCGCGGCGCACTCGCCAAATACGCACAGCTGGTGGGCTCCGCCTCCGAGGGCGCCACCACGCACCCTTCCACACGCACAACCCAATCATCCACGCCATCCCATACCGACGCAGGAGTCACCGCATGAGCACCACCGCCACCACCGAAACGCTCGCCAAGGCGCGCATCGCCGTCCTTGGCTACGGCAGCCAGGGCCGCGCCCACGCGCTCAATCTGAAAGACTCCGGCCTGGATGTCGTCGTCGGCCTGCGCCCGAACGGTCCCACCTGGCACAAGGCCGTTGCTGACGGTTTCCACGTAGTCGAGCCGGGCGAAGCCGTGCGCGATGCCGACCTGGTCGCCGTGCTGACGCCGGACATGGTGCAGCCCACGCTGTACAAGGAATCGATCGAGCCCAACATCAAGTCCGGCGCAGCCTTGCTGTTCGCGCATGGCTTGAACGTGCACTTCAAACTGATCGAACCGCGCACCGACATCGATGTGGTGCTGGTCGCGCCGAAGGGCCCGGGCGCCCTGGTGCGCACTGAATACGAACGCGGCCGCGGCGTACCCTGCATCTACGCCGTGCACCAGGACGTGAGCGGACACGCCGAAGAAAAGGCCACTGCCTACGCCGCAGGCCTGGGCGGCGCGCGCGCGATGCTGATCAAGACCGATTTCAAGGAAGAGACCGAAACGGATCTGTTCGGCGAACAGGCAGTGCTGTGCGGCGGCGCCAGCGAGCTGGTGATGAAGGGCTTCGAAACGCTGGTGGAAGCCGGCTATCAGCCCGAGATCGCTTATTACGAAGTGCTGCACGAACTGAAGCTGATCGTTGACCTGTTCTACGAGGGCGGCATCACCAAGATGCTGGAGTTCGTCTCCGAAACCGCGCAGTACGGTGACTACGTCAGCGGCCCGCGCGTGATCGATGCCGGCACCAAGGAGCGCATGAAGGCGGTGCTGAAGGACATCCAGGATGGCACCTTCACGCGCAATTGGGTTGCCGAATACCAGGCCGGCCTGCCGAACTACAAGAAGTGGAAGCAGGCCGATCTTGATCACCCGATCGAGCAGGTCGGCGCCAAGTTGCGCGCGCGCATGGCTTGGCTGCAGACCGGTGCCAAGGCTCAGCCGGCACTGAAGAAGGTCGGTTAAACACCATGCGGCGCTCACTCCTCTCCCCCTGCTCCGGCCAGTGAGCGCCGCATGGTTCCTTACAGGAAGGTATCCATGAAACGTTTCCACATCGCTCTTGCAGTGCGTGACCTCGGCACGTCCATCGCCGACTACAGCGTGCGCCTCGGCCAGCAACCGACTGTCGTGGTCGAGGGCAAGTACGCCATGTGGCGCACCGATCTGCTGAATTTCTCGATCAATCAAAACGCCGAACGTGCCGGCCAGTTGCGACACATCGGCTTCGAGGACGACGGCGCGGAAGGCTTCACCAGCACACCGGACGTGAATGGCATCGAGTGGGAACTCTTTTCCGCCAAGGCGCAGGACGAACGCATCGTGGAGATGTACGGCGTGCCCGTCGGCGTTTGATCGGCCCATCTCCTGAAGACCCTTTCGCTTACCACCGCACCACACGCTTCAAATATCACCAAGGATCGACGTGAACATGCCATTGCTGAAACCAACACCCGTCGCCGAGGCCGAACAGGCCATCGCGCACCATCCGCTGGCAGGTACTGCCATGAGCGGTGCGGACGTCGTCGTACAAGTGCTGGCGGATGAAGGTGTAGCGGTACTTTTTGGCTATTCCGGTGGTGCTATTTTGCCCGTCTACGACGCGGTGTTCCGGCATAACGCAGAGCACTTGCGGCCTGATGGCAGCGAACCGATGCCGTTGATCGTGCCGGCCAACGAGCAAGGCGCCGGTTTCATGGCGGCAGGCTTTGCACGTGCATCTGGCAAGGTTGGCGTGGCCATCGTCACGTCCGGTCCGGGCGCCACCAACATGGTGACACCGGTGCGCGATTCCACCGCCGATTCGATCCCGATGGTGGTGATCTGCGGCCAGGTAGCGACGCAAGCCATCGGCAGCGATGCCTTTCAGGAAGCACCCATCAGCAACATCATGAGTTCCTGTGCCAAGCATGTGTTCCTGGTGACCGAAGCGGAGAAACTGGAAGCCACCTTGCGCACGGCATTCACCATCGCGCGCAGCGGGCGGCCCGGTCCGGTCGTGGTGGACGTGCCCAAGGACGTGCAGAACGCCATGGTCGTGTTTGACGGCAAGGAAGAGTTACCGCTACCCGGCTATCGTGCACGCCTGCGTGCCATCGAACAGGCCACGCTCAGCGACGCCGACTGCGCTGCGTTCTTCCAGGCGCTGCTGCAGGCAAAACGCCCGCTGATCTACGCCGGCGGCGGCGTCATCGCCAGCGGTGCATCCACGCTGTTGCGCGACTTTGCCGAAAGCTTCGAGCTGCCCGTCACCACCACCTTGATGGGTATCGGTAGTGTCGATACGACGCATCCGCTGGCATTGCACATGCTGGGCATGCACGGTACGGCGTATGCGAATTACGCGGTGGAAGATTGCGATTTTCTGTTTGCGCTGGGCGCGCGTTTCGATGATCGCGTTGCCGGTGTGCCCTCGCAGTTCGCTCCCAGGGCGAAGTTCATTGCGCATATCGACATCGACCCGGCCGAGATCAACAAGGTGAAGGCGGCCGACTGGCATCACGTCGGCCCGCTGGATCGCGCGCTACAGCGTCTTATGCAGTACGGCAAGGCGCATGACCATCAGCCGATGCTGGCCGATTGGCACGCGCATATCGCTGCGCTGAAGCGCATGCACGCGATGAATTACGACCGCGACAGCTCATTCATTCAGCCCTACGCCGTGCTGGAGGAAATCAACCGCCATACACAGGGCCGCGCCATCATCAGTACCGGCGTGGGCCAGCATCAGATGTGGGCGGCGCAATACCTGGATTTCCGCGATCCACGGCATTGGCTCACCTCCGGGTCGATGGGCACCATGGGCTTCGGCCTGCCCGCCGCCGTCGGCGCGCAATTCGCACGGCGCGATGCGCTGGTGATCGACGTGGACGGCGATGCCAGCATCCGCATGAACCTGGGCGAGCTGGAAACCGTCACCACCTACGGCCTGCCGGTGAAGGTGCTGGTGTTGAACAACGTCGGCGACGGTATGGTGCGGCAGTGGCAGAAGCTGTTCTTCAAAGGGCGCTTCGCCTCTTCCGACAAGAGCTTGCATCGCAAGGATTTCGTGCGCGCCGCCGAGGCCGATGGTTTTGGCTGGGCACGCCGCCTGGAACGCCGTGAAGACTTGGCCGCCACCATCGCCGAATTCCTGGCATTCGAAGGACCGGCGTTTCTTGAAGTGATGATCGATCCGGATGCCGGCGTGTATCCGATGGTCGGCCCCGGCGCCAATTACTCGCAAATGATCACCGGCGACTTCATTCCTGCGCGCAAGGTAGCGCAAACGGGCGAAGCCGCTGCCTCGGATGCGTTCTGAATTCACCCCACGCTGAAAACACCGCTACACAGGAACAGGTCATGCAACACACGCTATCCATTCTTTTGCAAAACGAAGCCGGCGCCCTGGTTCGCGTCGCAGGCCTGTTTGCCGCACGCGGACACAACATCGACACGCTGACGGTTGCCCCCACGGCCGATCCGGCGGTATCGCACCTGATCCTCACCGTGCGCGGCGACAACGCCGCGCTCACGCAGATTCTGCAGCAGACGCGCAAATTGGTGGACGTATTGCAGGTTCAACACGCGACTCACGTATGAACGCGCAGCTGGCGGACAAGGAATCGACGCCGACCGCGGCATCCGTGTTACGGCGCGCCGAAGTGGCGCGCGTGTACGAAGTGGCAGAACACACGGCGCTGGAACGTGCATCGCTGCTCTCGGCCCGATGGGGCGCAGATGTGCTGCTCAAGCGCGAAGACCAGCAGCCGGTTTTCTCGTTCAAGCTGCGTGGCGCGTATAACCGCATGGCACAACTTGATGCCGCGGAACGCGCGCGTGGCGTCATCGCCGCTTCTGCCGGGAATCATGCGCAAGGGGTGGCGCTGGCCGCATCGCGCCTGAAAATCCAGGCAACCATCGTGATGCCGGTCACTGCGCCGCAAGTAAAAGTTGATGCGGTGCGCCGCTTCGGGGGTGCTTATACGGAAGTCGTCTTGCATGGCGACTCCTACAGCGACGCACAAACCAAAGCGCAACGCTTGCGCGAAGAGCGCGACGCCACGTTTGTGCATCCGTTCGACGATCTGGATGTGATCGCCGGCCAGGCCACCATCGCGTTGGAATTGCTGGATCAGCACAGGGGACCGTTGCATGCGGTATTCGTACCCATCGGTGGCGGTGGTCTGGCAGCCGGCATGGCGGCCGTGATCAAGGCGCGCCGTCCTGATGTGCGGGTAGTCGGCGTACAAGCTAGTGATGCCGATTCGATGGCGCGCGCGCTCGAGGCGGGCCAACGTGTGTCGCTGGACGAAGTGGGTTTGTTTGCCGACGGCACCGCCGTGAAGCAGGTGGGCGCGCTGACCTTTTCCCTGTGTGAGCAGTACCTCGACGGCGTGTTGCGCGTGGATACCGATGCCATTTGCGCCGCGATCCGTGACATCTATCAGGATACCCGCAGCGTTCCCGAGCCTTCCGGTGCGCTGGCACTGGCCGGCTTGAAGCAATACGTCGCCACGCATGGGGCATGCGAAGGTTCATTGGTAGCTGTCGTTTCCGGTGCCAACATGAATTTTGACCGCCTGCGTTTTGTGGCCGAACGCGCGGAAGTCGGCGAACAGCGTGAAGCCGTGTTCGCGGTGACTATTCCCGAACAGCGTGGCAGCTTCCGCCGTTTTTGCGCTGCACTGGGGCAGCACTCGATCACTGAATTCAATTACCGCATCGGCGATGCGCAGGCCGCGCATATCTTCGTCGGTGTACAGACGGCCAAGCGCGGTGAACGCGAGGCGCTGGCAGATGCGTTCCGCGCCAACGATTTTGGCGTACTCGACCTCACCGACGACGAACTGGCGAAGCTGCATCTGCGCCACATGATCGGTGGCCGCTCGCCATTGGCGCGCGACGAACGGCTTTATCGCTTCGATTTCCCGGAACGTCCCGGTGCATTGGCGCGGTTTCTTGATCGCATGCATCCGGACTGGAACATCAGTCTGTTCCACTATCGCAATCACGGTGCGGATTACGGGCGCATTCTGGTCGGTATCCAGGTGCCGGCGAACGAGCTGGCGTTGCTGCAGGACTTTCTTGCGGCGCTGGGTTATCCGTATGTGGATGAGAGCGACAATCCCGCCTATCGCCTGCTGCTATGCGCGTAGAAAGCCACTGAGCGCTTCATCCATGGTGCCACCGGCATCCAGCTCGAACACGTGGTTGTCGTAATCGGTGAAATAGAGCGCGGTGTCCTGGCGCGCCATGAAATGCTCGACGTCGAAGGTGGCCAGCTTGTCGGCGCAATCCCGCAACTGGCCACGGCTGACTTCAAACGCAATGTGGTCACCATTGCGGCACGATGGGCCTTCCCCTTGCCTCAGCAGGAACCATACGCCTCCGAACTTTGCAAACGTTTGCGAATGCCCGCCACCGTCCGGACAATCCGCGACCACCTGCGCGCCGAGCACACCGGCGAACAGCTCCGCCGTACGTGCGGGATCACGCACGATGAGAGCAATATGACCGATAGATGTGCCCATGAACGACCTTACCCCCGTTGTGCTGCGCATGCCTGGACTGCCCCCATGGGGCAAACACTTTACTACCTGTGCGAAATGGATGTTTTTCCATCCATCCGGAGCGTCGTGATTTGGGCTGCCCCTAACCTACGTGCCGACGCGAGGCGTGGAGCATAGCTTCGGGGTAAAGACGGCACGTTACACTTGCCGCCATGGCCCCGACTTCCCGCAAGCGCCCACGGCGCACGTCTCCCGCACCCGTCCCGCACCGCGCACGTGCCGCCGTTCCCCCTCAGCGCGTACAGCCCGCACGCCCGGCCGATAGCTCCACCCGTGCCGCACGCGTGCTGGACTGGCTGCTGCAGAAACTGCCCGACCAGCACCGTCAGAAGGCGCACGACCTCCTGGTGCTCACCCGCATGGACCGCCCCATCGGCGCCCTGCTGTTGCTATGGCCGACCTGGTGGGCGCTGTGGCTGGCAGCCGGGGATTTCCCGCCATGGAAACCGCTGCTCATCTTTACGCTGGGTGTCTTCGCCATGCGCGCAGCCGGTTGCGCCATCAATGACTACGCCGACCGCCATCTCGATCCGCAGGTAGCCCGCACGCAAGGCAGGCCGATTGCCTCCGGCCGCGTGACGCCGCGCGAAGCGTTGATCGTTTTTGCGAGCCTGTTGGTCTTTGCCTTCTTGCTGGTGCTGCTGACCAATACGCTGACGATCAAGCTTTCTTTCATCGGCGCCGCGCTGGCCGCGCTGTACCCCTTCACCAAACGCTATACCGATCTGCCGCAAGTGGTACTGGGTGCCGCATTCGGCTGGTCGATTCCGATGGCTTTCGCGGCTGTGCAAAACACCGTGCCGCCGGTTGGCTGGCTGCTGTTTATCGCCAACATCCTATGGTCGGTGATCTATGACACCGAATACGCGATGGTCGACCGCGAAGAGGACATCAAAGCCGGTGCACGTTCCACCGCCATTTTGTTTGGCGATGCCGATCTACTGATCATTGGTGTACTGATGGGCACGCTTACGGTTGCCCTGGTCATGATTGGTACGCGCGCGCATTTGGGCTGGCCGTACTGGCTGGGCGTAGCGGCGGCTGCAGGTTTGTTCGGCTGGCAGCAATGGCTGATTCGCAACCGCGAACGCGATGCCTGCCTGGCGGCGTTTCGGCACAACAACTGGGTAGGCTTGTCGCTGTGGATCGGCATTGCGCTGGCGCTGGCCGTTCGCTGATTCGCTTCACCTTTTCATATCACCGTCACACGGCCACGCTAGGTTCCGCCACTGGCCAGTGGTTGCGATACCCATGGCTGTTCATTCGCCATGGGAACCGCCGTCTGTTGCGTCTGTTCGCCGAGCAGCGCGCACCGTTGAACAAATGTTTTCTGCGTAGAACCGCGTGAGGCGGAAGCGGGAGTACACCGCGGCGCGATTCTGATTACGAGGAGCTCCCATGCATCGTCAGCTACTTGTCGCCGCGTTCTGTCTTACCGTCATGACGGGGCCGCGTCTTGCCATGGCCCACGCCACCTTCGGCGCGGCGCATGTCGTGCAGGAGGTGGTGCTGGTGCGCCATGGCATCCGCTCACCTACCGCAGGGCCGGAGGAACTTGCTGTCTATGCATCGCAAGCATGGCCGGCATGGGACGTCGCACCCGGCCAGCTCACCGAGCATGGCGTTGCACTGATGCGCTCCTGGGGTGTTTGGTATCGCCAGCGCCTGACATCCGAAGGATTGACGCTCACGTGCGACAACCTGCGCGTTGTGGCGGACAGCACGCCGCGCAACCGCGACAGCGCTGCGGCGTTGATGCATGGACTCGCTCCGGATTGCGCGAGTGGCTATGACGCACTCGCAGCGGATCAGACCGATCCGCTGTTCCATGGCATCGGCAAGGAGAAGAAAGCGCCGGACGATGGATCTCCGGCCTTTTCTTCGTCTGCCATGACAACGCTGCAAAACGTGCTGCTTGGCTGCACGGATCGTGCGTGCCTGGAGCAAGCGAAGTCCCAAGGCAAGAAGGTGCCGCTGCTTGAACCACCAGCCAAGGCGCTCAAGCAAGCCGGCACGCTGTCGGAAAACCTGATGCTCGAATACGTGCAAGGCATGCCCCCGGCGCAAGTGGGTTGGGGACGCGCGGATGCGAGTGCCGTGGCGCAGATGATCACGCTGCACAACGATGCTTTTGCCTTCTCCGCCAAAGTGCCCGATGCAGCCGCCGCGCGTGGTGGCAATATGCTGGCCCACATTGCCGCGACCCTGCGTGCGGCAGCGCATGCAAAGTCGGACTTGCCGACATTGGCATCGCGCCACCAACGCTCCATCATCCTGGTTGGGCACGATACGGATCTCGCCAGCGCGGCCGGCCTGCTGCAACTCGATTGGCATAACGCCACGCAGACGGACGATTACCCTCCCGCGGGTGCGCTCATCTACCAGTTGGTGGAACGCGATGGGCAGTACACAGTTCGTCTCTTCGTCGCCCAGCCGACGCTTGCCGCCCTACGCAACGGCAACGTGGAACATTCCACTGCTGAAGTCGTGACGCCGTTGCGTTTGCCGGCATGCGACAGGCAGCTCGAATGTCCCCTCGCACGCTTCGGTGCCATCGTCGATCAGCTTGTGGGTTCGTCCTTCGTCTTGCCGGCCAGTGGGAGCGAGCCTGCAGCCAAGTGAGCGCACTATCGCAAAGCGTATGCCATTCGTGACATAGAAACGTGGCGATCTCTAGACTCAAGTGCAACACCTCGAATGAGGTGCTGCATGGGACGTGGTTACAGTCATTTGAGTGCCGAAGAACGTAGCGCGATCATGGTCGGTAAAGTACGCGGAGAAAGCGCTCGTCAGCTAGCGGCTTGGTTGGGGCGTTCGCCCGGCACCATTTCACGGGAATTGGCGCGAAACGCCCCATCGTGAGCTCATGGATGGTCCGTTCATGGGATGGCCGCGTCTGACGTATGACGCGCAACGTGCCCGCCACCGAGCGGCGCGGATGTGCCATAAGCCACGGCGCCCGCGCAAATTGCCGCCGACCTCACGCCTGTGGCGGTGGGTAGAACGCCTGTTAGGCAAGGGCTGGTTCCCGCAACAGATCAGCCGCACACTGCGACACCAGTATCCTGGTCAACCGGATTGGCACGTGTCCCACGAGACGATTTACACCGCCATCTATGCCGCGCTACGTGGGCATCTGCGCCAAGCCCTGGTAGCGCTACTTAGACACCACAAATGCGCGCGTCGTCCTCGCGACCAAGGGAGCGATCGGCGGGGCCAGATGCCCGATTTACCGAGCATCCATGATTGACCGCCCGAAGCGAATGAACGGCTATTGCCAAGGCATTGGGAGGGTGATCTGATCAAAGGTACGCGTAGCACGGCGCTGGTTGGCGTGCTCGTGGATCGCCAGACGCTGTTCTTGAAGCTGGTCAAATTGCACGGTAGTTCAGCGCAGGAAGCACTGGAAGGATTTAGCCGCGCGTTCGCGCCGCTGCCCGCTTCGTTACGCCGAAGCCTGACCTACGATCAGGGCAAGGAAATGGCGCTGCACAAAACCCTGTCGCGTCGAACCGGCTTGGCGATCTACTTTGCCGATCCCCCCTAGTCCCTGGCAACGTGGCATCTGCGAAAACACAAGCGGTCTGTTGCGCCAATACCTGCCTAAAGGAGAAGACCTATCGATTTACATGCAGCGCCAATTGGATGCGATTGCACGTCGATTAAACCTTCGTCCTCGGGCAACCTTGGATTATCGCTGTCCGGCGGAGATGTTCATGCGTGCACTAGGAGGCCACGACCTGGCAGACCAAATCGATGATGCACTTCTAGATTGACTCCGCCATATCGGATGCCTTGGATACTTGGCGAGCACACACGGAGCGTGGCATGACGCGCACGTCTTTGATCTTGCTTTGGGAGTCATACGGCCACGATTACATATATGAGTGTTGCGATATGCGCTGCATCTTTGCGTCGCAAAGCTCACAACTATGTAATGTCTACACACTGCACCTACATAGGAATCATTTGATTTTCTGAGGAACAGAAAACTCGAAATGACTCGGTGCCACGATAAGTACGATCAACAATAAGACAGGATCGATCTTGCCTGCCTTCACATCCCATTGCCGGAAATGGGCGCGCGAGCAAGTGCCCATACATCCACACGCTCTACGCCGGCACGCTTCAAAGTCCGAGCGCACTCCGCGAGGGTGGCGCCAGTCGTGAGCACGTCATCAAGAACAATCACATGCGCAGGCAATATGGCAGCGTTACGCAATGCAAAGGCACCACGAAGATTGCGCCGACGTTCGACTGCGTCCAGTCCTGTTTGGGCATCGGTATGGCGCATGCGTAGCAGAATGTCGTGCCGGCAAGGAATGCCGAGAACGCTCGCAAGTGGTCGCGCCATCTCCAGCGCCTGGTTGTAACCGCGCTCCCGCAGACGGCGATGGTGCAGCGGTACGGGAAGAATGAGTTGCGGCAACTCGCGTGGCCGCGGCGCGCGGCGCCACATCGTGGCAAGCACACGCCCGGCGGCCAGGTCGCGGCTGAACTTGAAACGTGTTTCCAAGCGGTCAAGCGGCCACGCATAACGGAAAGGTGCCCAAGCTGCATCCCAAGGCGGCGCCTTGCGCTGGCAGCGCCCACACAGCGGCGTTGAGATCGATAGCGGCAAGGCGCAGCGCTGACAGCAGTACGTATTGCGTGGCAGCTCAGCGGCACAATCGGCGCACAAGTCTATGCCATTTGCACCGGCGTCGCCGCACAACAGGCAACGCCATGGCAGCAGCCAGTGATGGAGTTTGGAGACCCAGCGGATTGGCGCATCCATGCGCAAGGTGTCCGCTCAGTGGTTCGGCTTGAACATCGCCGCGTCGAGGATCGACCACAAATGGATGATCCAGCCCATCCAGAAAATCCAGAGCACGCCAGCCAGCACAAACATCAGCACGGCTTTCAGAAAACGCCCCTGCACCAGTTGGCCCAGTCCCGGAATGAACAGGCTGCAGATGGCGGCGATGACATTCCCGGCACTGCCCTGACCTGCTGCGCTCATGAATCGACTCCTTCGATGGATGGTCTGCGGATGTTAACGGGTCCAGGGCTCATCCACTCTGTCAACCATACATCCGCGGATCAGGTTGACAGCCCGTCGAACGGCTCCCACACTGTCGCCGGTTTACCGGAGCCTTTCCATGACTGCAGCCGCCCTTCGCCACGACTGGACCCGCGACGAAGTCGTCGCCCTGTTCGCCCTGCCCTTCAACGAGCTGCTGCACCGCGCACACAGCATGCATCGCGAGCATCACGATCCGAACGCGGTGCAGGTATCGACCCTGCTGTCGATCAAGACTGGCGGCTGCCCGGAGGACTGCGGCTACTGCCCACAGGCCGCGAGGTACCACACCGGTGTCAAGACGGAAAAGCTGATGTCGGTGGAAAGCGTGGTCGCCCGCGCGCAGGCCGCGAAGAGCGCCGGTGCCAGCCGCTTCTGCATGGGCGCCGCGTGGCGCAGCCCGAAAGACCGCGACGTGGCCCAGGTAGCGGAAATCGTCTCGGCGGTAAAAGCATTGGGCCTGGAAACCTGCGCCACGCTGGGCATGCTCTCCGGTGAACAGGCGCAGACGCTGAAGCAGGCCGGCCTCGACTACTACAACCACAACCTGGATACCGCGCCGGAGTTCTACGGCGAGGTCATCCACACGCGCCAGTACCAGGATCGCCTGGATACGCTGGAACACGTGCGCCAGGTCGGCCTGAAAACCTGCTGCGGCGGCATCGTCGGCATGGGCGAAACGCGCGGGCAACGCGCTGGTCTGCTGCAGACGCTGGCCAATCTTCCAGAGCATCCGCAATCGGTGCCGATCAACCAGCTGGTGCAGGTGCCAGGCACCCCGCTGCACGGCACCGAGGCACTGGACCCGTTCGAGTTCGTGCGCACGATCGCCGTGGCACGCATCCTGATGCCCGCATCGATGGTGCGCCTCTCCGCCGGCCGCCAGCAGATGGACGATGCCGTGCAGGCGCTGTGTTTCTTCGCTGGCGCCAATTCGATTTTCTACGGCGAAAAACTGTTGACCACCGGCAATCCGGATGTGGAACACGACCGCGCGCTGTTCCGTCGTCTCGACCTGCATGCACTGGAAATCACGGAAGATACCGACACCGTGCATGCGGATATTCTCGAAGTGGAAGCGGGCGGCTGCGGGCAGGGCTGTGGCTGCAGTGCCGCGGCCTGATCTGCTCCAACGATTAGCCGTCCAAACGGCGGAGCGCGCGCAGGCACAGTTACAACGTCGCTTGCGCACCATTACCCGCGTCGAAGGGCCTTGTGTCGAAAGCAACGGGCAGCGCCTGTTGGCTTTCTGCAGCAATGATTATCTAGGGCTGGCACAGGATTCCCGCCTGATCGCCGCCTGGAAGCAGGCGGCTGATGAGAGTGGCGTCGGCAGTGGCTCCGCGCACCTTATCTGCGGCCATCGGCGCGAACATGCCGAACTGGAAGAGGCGCTGGCCGAATGGACCGGCCGCGAGCGCGCACTGCTGTTTTCCACCGGCTACATGGCCAATCTCGGCGTGACGCAGGCGCTGCTGCAACGTGGCGAGTTGTGTGTGCAGGACAAGCTCAACCACGCCTGCCTGCTCGACGGCGCGCAACTGGCTGGCGCGACGTTGAAGCGTTATCCGCATGCCGATGTCGACGCCGCCGCGCGCCAATTGCACAGCGATGACGAAGCTTGTGCCCTGCTCGCCACCGACGGCGTATTCAGCATGGACGGCGATATCGCGCCGCTGCCTGAGCTTGCCATGTTGTGCGCCCGCGAAAGTGCGACGCTGATGGTGGACGACGCGCACGGACTTGGCGTGCTTGGCGACGATGGCGCCGGCAGCGTGGCGGAAGCAGGCTTGAGCGAGCGCGATGTACCCGTGCTGATGGCAACCCTGGGCAAGGCGCTTGGATGCAGCGGTGCGTTCGTCGCCGGCCCAGCCAGCTTGATCGATGGCCTGGTTCAATTCGCCCGCACGTATATCTACACCACCGCCATGCCACCTGCGCTGGCAGCGGCAACACACTGCGCCGTGACCCTTGCGCGCACGGAAAACTGGCGCCGCGAAAAACTCAACGCGTTGATCCAGCGCTTTCGCCAGGGCGCCGAGCAACTCGGTCTTCCGCTGATGGCTTCGCGCACGGCGATTCAGCCCTTGCTGCTCGGCGATGCGCAACGCGCCCTGGAAGCATCGCGAGCCTTGGAAGCAAAAGGCCTGCTGGTCGTGGCCATTCGCCCGCCTACCGTGCCGCAAGGTCAGGCGCGTCTGCGCATTACGCTGTCTGCCGCCCATGAAGAAGCGCATGTGGACCAATTGCTGGAAGCGCTGGCGTCCCTGCGGCTGGCTGGTGCCCCGGTATAATTGCGCCTCGCACGCCTATTCCCTGTTATGTCGACCCTGAATATCTCTGCCTATCGCTTCGTCAGCCTGGACGATCTGCCCGCGCTGCGTGAGCGCATGCTGGCGCAATGCCATGCGCTGGCGCTGAAAGGCACCATTCTACTGGCGCCGGAAGGCATCAATCTGTTTCTTGCCGGCTCGCGTGAGGCGGTGGATGCCTTCATGCATTGGCTGCACTACGACCCACGCTTTGCCGGCTTGCAGGGCAAGGAATCTCTCTCCGACGACGTCCCGTTCCAACGCATGCGCGTGCGCCTGAAGAAGGAGATCATCACGCTGCGTCATCCGACGATTCGTCCTGAAGGCGGCCGCGCGCCCGCGGTGGATGCCGCCACGCTCAAGCGTTGGCTGGACCAGGGACATGATGACGAGGGACGCGACGTGGTATTGCTGGATACGCGCAATGCCTACGAAACAGATGTCGGCATGTTTCCGCAGGCCGTGGATTATCGCATTGGAAGCTTCACGGAACTCCCTTCTGCCGTGGAAGCCGATCGTGCCCGCTATGCGGAGAAAACCATCGTGTCGTACTGCACCGGCGGGATTCGCTGCGAGAAGTTTGCGTTGTATATGCAGGACATCGGCATGGAACGCGTGTTCCAGCTGGAAGGCGGGATTCTGAAGTACTTCGAGGAAGTGGGCGGCACGCACTGGCAGGGCGACTGCTTCGTGTTTGATGAACGTGGCGCCGTAGATAAGGCGCTGCTCCCCTCCGGGTCGTCCCCCTCACCGCAATCCTCTCCGGAAGACATCCGTGCATGAGCCTCTATATCGAAACCCAAGGCAGCGGCTCGATCCCGCTGGTCATGCTGCACGGCTGGGCGATGCACGGCGGCATCTTCAACCTGCTGGTCGAGGTGTTGCGCGAACACTGCACGATGTATCTGGTGGACCTGCCAGGCCATGGCTTTTCGCGCGATTGTGGCCTGCCGCTGGAGCCGCAGGCGTGCGCACGCGCCATCGCCGAGGCCACACCTTCGGCGATCTGGCTGGGCTGGTCACTCGGCGGATTGATCGCACTGCAGGGCGCACTGGATTTTCCTCAGCAGGTGCGCGGTCTTGCCATGCTTTGCGCGACGCCGCGTTTCGTGAGTGGTGACGACTGGCCGCAAGGGCGTGATCCTTCACTGGTGCGCCAGCTCGCCACCGATCTGGAAACGGATTACCACGCCACCATCGAGCGCTTCCTTGCGCTGGAGGTGATGGGCAGCCCCGATCCACGTGGCGAACTGCGCAAGCTGCGCGCCGAAGTATTTGCACGCGGCGAGCCGGATCTACGTGTATTGCAGGAAGGTATCCGCCTGTTGGACGAGACCGATTTGCGCGCCGGCCTTTCACATTTGAAACCCCATGGCAGTTGGTGGAGCGCCGGCCGTCTCGATCGGCTGGTGCATCCTTCCGCGATGGAATGGTCTGCACAGGCCAGCCAAGGCGAATTCCACGTGATTGCACGTGCCGGACACGCGCCTTTCCTGAGCCATGCAGATGCCGTCGCGCAAGCGCTGCGGCCATGGCTGGAGCAGAACGCATGAGCGATTTCCACATCGATGCGCAGCGCGTGCGCACCAACTTCAGCCACGCTGCCGGAACGTATGAGCAACACGATGCACTGCAGCGCGAAGTACAACAGTTGTTGCTGGAACGTTTGGACTTCTATCTGCAGCAGCCCGAACACGTCATTGACGTGGGCGCGGGCACCGGCCGCGGTAGCGCGCTGCTGAAGAAGCGCTACAACAAGGCGCAAGTGATCGCCATGGATGTGGCGTTGCCGATGCTGCGCACGGCCAAGTCGCACGCCAGCTGGCTTAAGCCGTTCGCACGCGTGTGTGGCGAAGCGACTTCCTTGCCGCTTCCCGACCATAGCGTAGACGTGCTGCATTCGAATCTGTGCTTCCAGTGGATCGACGATCTGCCCGCACTGTTCGGCGAGTGCGTGCGCGTGTTGAAGCCCGGCGGCATGCTGCTGTTCTCCACCTTCGGCCCTGACACGCTGCGTGAGTTGCGTGCAGCATGGGCCTCCGTGGATCAGCATTCGCACGTGAGCCGGTTTCTGGATATGCATGATCTCGGCGACGCGATGATCACGGCCGGCTTGCGCGATCCGGTGCTGGATGTGGATCGCTTTACCTTGACCTATAGCGAACCGAAGGCGTTGCTGCGCGAACTGAAAGGCCTTGGCGCCACCCACGCCGATCGCGGCCGGGAACGCGGCCTTACCGGCAAACGCCACTTTCAGGCCATGCTGGCCGCGTACGAGGCGATGCGGGTTGATAGCCGCATTCCCGCCACCTGGGAAGTCGTGACGGCCCACGCCTGGGGCCCGGCACCGGGCCAATCCCGCCGCGCAAAAGGTGGCGGCGAGATAGCCAGTTTCTCGATCGACAGCCTACGCGGCTCGCGGCGGCGCTGATTACTTGGCCGGCGCCGCCGTGGTGGATGCCGGCGCGGGTGCCGGTTGCGGTGCATTCGCGTTCTGCCGCTGCTTGGGCAGGTAGGTCATGCTCACGTTGCCGGTACCGGTGAAATAGGTGGTGTTGGTGTTGTAGGTGAGCTTGTCAGCATGCGCGTCACCCATGCCTTGCTGGGTGACCACGGCGTTCGGTTGCAGCACGGCGATGCCGTTGATGTTGTCGTAATCCAGCGTGGGCGCCTCACCGGTCATCAGATGATCGTTGTCATCCAACTGTTGGATATGTGCTGGACGGCCTTTCATCACGATGCGGCTGACCTGGCTTTGCCCATCCAGATAAATCTGTGCGACGTCTCCGGTAGCCTTCATGGTGCCCTGGGTCACCACGACATTGCCGGTAAGGGTGGTGATGGTATTGGGCGCGTTGAAGCCGTTGACGGAGACTTGCGAGGTGTTCATCGGCTGGTTGCGGTCACCGGTTTTGGCGTGGGCTGCCCATGGCAGGAGCAGCAGTAGCGCAACGCATGGATGGAACACGGAACCGCTGCCACGACGTTTGCTGGGAAGTGGAAACGGCTTCATGTGCGGATCTCGGTAGGCCAACGGATGGCGGCATTCTAACGCGGCGGAGCGCCTCTCACCTCAGCCCTTCGCAGCACATGCCTTATGCCTAAAACACTCCACCAGATGATCGTTGACCATGCCGGTCGCCTGCATAAAGGCATAGCAGATGGTGCTGCCGACGAAACGAAAGCCGCGCTTTTTCAGTGACTTGCTCATGTGGTCCGAAACCGGCGTGCTGGCCGGAACGTCCTGGCGGGTACGCCAGGTATTGCGAACCGGCTTGCCATCGACGAAAGACCACAGGTACGCATCCAGGCTGCCGTATTCGTCGATCACGTCCAGGGCCGCTTTGGCGTTGTCGCGCACGGAAGTGATCTTGAGGCGGTTGCGGATCAGGCCCGGATCGAGCAGCAGCTTTTCCAGATCGCGATCCTTCAATGCGGCGGCACGGGCAAGATCGAAGTCATGGAATGCGCGGCGGTAGTGATCGCGCTTGTGCAGCACAGTGCGCCACGACAGACCTGCTTGCGCGCCTTCCAGGCACAGGAATTCGAACAGCATCCGGTCGTCGTGCAGCGGTACACCCCACTCGGTGTCGTGATACGCCTGCATCAATTCGCCATCGGCTGCCCAATGGCAGCGTACGCGCGTGGTCGCCACGGTGTTCCCCTTCCAGCATCATCGAAGATGCGCAGGATACCGCTAAGTCAATGCGCGATTTCCAGGCTGCAATGCGCCGCACCGGCACTTCTGCAACTGAGATGCCTCACACGTACTTTCTTGCCCGCCACCGCCGCACCCAGCAGGCCCTCCAGGTAACCGCCGTAGAAGCGACAACCAGAACGGCCATCCGCAGCGCACAAGGGACCATTGAGTACGTGCACATGCACGCCGCGCTGCTCGATCTCAGCAATCTGCCGCAAAGCCGGTACGGCGACACGCTTGATCGCATCGCCCAGACTCAAGGGTGAATCCAGGGCGTAGTCGCGCTTGTATACCCATACGCCAGCTCGTCGCCCGGCCAGGAACAGCGAAGGCTCACGCGCAGGACCTGTCACATGGTGTTCGAGCGCTGCCAGCCAGGGATAGATGTTTGGAAAATCCTGCTTCAACTTAGGCAGGAGCTGTTCGACCTGCTCGATATCCGGCGCGGCGACAGTTCGCTCGGATTCGACCCTGAATTCCGGTAGAAAGGAAGGCCATGCCGTTTTCGGCGCAGCCACTGAAATTGCCGTCGCCTCTTCGCAAAGTGACGCCTCGAAGCTCAGCACCCGATTGTGCGAACCCAGCATCTCCTCCAGCGCGAAACGCTGCTCGGAAGGGCCACGCACGACCATCGACAACCATGCACCACGTCCGTCCTGTGTAAGACGCTGGCGCAGCAATGCATAGTGATTAGCGGTAATAACTTGCCCAAGCTCCATAACCAAGCCCTCTCTCCGATCGGAGAGAACCTGGATTTCCAGCTCGATCATAGGCCCCCCTGTTGCTCGATGCTGGTGACACACACTCGGCGGGCAGGATGAGCGATTTTTAGATTCCCAGCCGTGATTGGCATCAAAAATCCCTGCGCGTGAATACGAATTGCATCCTGCGCGGTGTCTTTCAGGCTTGCGGTTTCTTGCGCTTGCGCGCCGATGCATCCTCAATGACGCATCGGCAATACGCTGATGACAACCATGCTTCCCATACGAAAGCACGGATTGTCCAACTCTTAAAAAGCGACCCAGTGCTCACTACCCACCACGGAGGTGCCCGCGGGCCGATGGGTACGGCGAGCGCGCCGCCGCGACGTGGCCCGGCTCATCTGGAAGGTCCAGAAGCGATCCCACAGGTCGCAATAGTGCAGACATAGTGTCTCGATGCGCGCCTGCTGGTCCGGCGTAAGCGCCTGGGTGAGGACCAGCCAGAGATCGTTTTCGTGATCGTCGTCGGCCGCTTCCGCGCTGTCATCGCTGCTGACGCCGTGCACGAAGTAATAGCCGTCGCTGACGTCGATGTTCAACGCCTTGGTCGCAGTGCGCAGGGCTGGACTGAACAGCACCACCTCTTCCTCGGCGACGGCCAGCAGGGCGGTCACATCCAGATAATTGCGGTAGCTACGCTCGAGGAACGAGCGTACCGCGCGCGCAATGCGGCTTGGCACGTAAGCTTTTCGCTCCGCTTGCGTAATGCCGTAATCGTCAAGCACGCGTTCGAACAAGGGATAATGCGCATACATCGGATTACCTCGGTAATAACCGTCGGCATCACTACCGGGGCGAAAGCCGAATTCGTCCAGATCATTCAAGGTCATCAGAAAGCGGGGCGCGAGCTTGGCGCCGGGATGCAAGCGTGGCTCCAGTTGCCGGGTCTGCATCTGCGCGGCCAGCAAAGCATCGGTAAAGATCTGCACGATGGCGTGGCGATATTCCAAATGAATGCGGCACATGGATGCCGGATCCAGTTCTCCGCGCTGGAGTACGCCAATCGCAATATGCCGGGTGACCGGATGATTGGCGATGACTTCCCTCAATCGCTGCACAAAGCTGGCGTTTTGCCGCCATAGTTCGACCGGTACGCTGGCCTGCATGACGGCAATGGCGTTCTTGCGCGGGTGGTCCAAATCGATCATCGATGACTGCATGACGGCTCCCTCCAACGTTGGTCATATCGATTCGGCACCGGCCATGCGGCCGGCGGCCGGTCTTTTCGAAGGTGAAAACGTGGCTGGACTTTTTCAGCGTCGCGTTGAATGGCGTGTCTGATTTTGGTTAAACCGATGTGGGCATCGATAATTTGTGACGTGATGCGAGCTCATTCGTGCAATCACGCACCTGTCCCCTTTTTTCTCACCAGGGCAAGTCATCGAGATCGACGTTGCCACCGGTCAGCACGACACCCACCCGGCGTCCGGCAAAACGCTCGCGCTGCTTGAGAACGGCTGCGAATGCTGTGGCACTCGATACTTCCACCATCAGTTTGAGGTTTTGCCAGAGCAGTTTCATGGCGGCGATGGTTTCTTCGTCGCTGACTGTGATGACTTCAACGTAGTGTTCACGCAGGGCGGTCAGATTCGATTCGCCGATCAGTGCGCGCAAGCCATCGCAGATGGTATTCGGCGTGAAATGCTCAATCCGAGACCCGCGTGCCAGCGACTCCGCGGCATCCGCCGCACCGGCAGGCTCGGCGCCATGCATCTTGATCGCGGGCTTCACGCCGTGTGCCGCAATCGCGCAGCCGGAAAGCAGACCGCCGCCGCCGACCGGCGTGATGATGGTGTCCAATCCCTCACTCTGCTGCAGCAGCTCCAGTACCAACGTACCCTGCCCCGCCATGACATGCGTGTTCGCATACGGATGCACCATGACTGCGCCAGTGGCTTGCTGCACTTCGGCAGCCGTGGCCTCACGCGCTGCGATGGTTGGCGCGCAGCGATGCAGCGTCGCGCCAGCCTGCTCGATCGCTTCCACCTTGGCGCGAACGGCGCCTTCGGGCACCACCACGTGTGCGGCAATGCCACGCGTGGCAGCCGCCATCGCCAACGCATTGCCGTGATTGCCGGATGAGTGCGTAACGACACCGCAAGCAGCTTCGTCATCAGTGAGCGACCACACGGCATTGCAGGCGCCACGGAATTTGAAGGCGCCACCGCGCTGCAGGTTTTCGCATTTGAAGTACAACGCGGCACCAGTCAGCGCATCCAGCGACGCGTTGCGCCATACCGGCGTCACCACGGCATGCGGCGCGATGCGTGCCGCCGCATCGTGGATTTCATCCAATGTGGGCAGTCGTACGCTCATGCGCGATCGATCTCCACGCCGCAACGGAACACACGCTCAACACCCGGCTCCAGCCGAATGGCGTCGGCGCAGTCGGCACGATTGAAGGCGTTGGACATGCTTTCCATGGGTTCCATGGCTACGGCACGACGTACATCACGGCTCACGGTATCGGCCGTGAACACCAGCACCACGCCACGCTCTTGCCACATGCTGATGCGTAGACCGCTGGCCGGATCGCGCAAGCGCGTACGCACCCGGCCATCGGCATCGTGTGCCAGGTCCGCAAAAGCGCAGTCGATTTTCACGCTGCCAATCGGCCTGGAGTGGCGGAAATCCAGTTCCTTCGGTGCCTGCTCGATCGGCAAGAAAGCCTCTTCCCCCGCCAGTGGAATCAGCTCGGGCGACGTGCGCACCAGCTTGGCAGCGGGCACTTGCAGTTCCCACGTATCCAGCTCGGTGCCATCGAAGCGGAAGTACGGATGCCACCCAAAGAAACATGGCGCCGACTCGTTGCCGACGTTGCGCATGCTTACCATCAGCGACAAACCGCTTGCATCAAGTACGTATGTAACGGCGAGATCGATGGCAAACGGATAGCCGGGAAAAGTCCCGGGGCGAATGACCGACGTGCTGAACGTCATGCGCGCGCCGTGAGTATCGGCATGCTGGCTGGCGACATCGAAATCCAAGGTCCGCACAAAGCCATGTCGGATACCGCGTTGCGCTTCCACGCCGGGCTGCATGTCGTACGTCTTGCCATCGAAGGTATAGCGGGCCTCAGCGATGCGATTGGCGAACGGCGCCATGATGGCCGAACGCGAACTGGGGCTGCGCTCCAACTCGTCGGCATCGCGATAACCGTCGATCAACGCATGGGTGACGCCATCGATGGTCTGCTCGAGGGACACCAGATTCGCACCGCGTTGAGCGACACATACGCGACGGCCACGCTGCACATCGTGCAGCACGAACATGTCATGGATGCCCCACTGGGTCTTTTCGAGACTAAATCCGCTCATCCGCTTGTCCTGTCGACTAAAGACCCTCATGGTAGCCTGAGATATCCCCGCTCTTCATCGGCTGCCCATGACCCTCGTTAGCGAAACCACCCCGATCCGCCTGCATGACTACCGCCCTCCGGCATGGTCGGTAGAGACCGTTGAACTGGACATCGACCTGGGGATCGATGCCACCGAGGTCTCCTCGCGCCTCACGTTGCACTGCGATCCGCAACAGCCGGCTACGCTGCGGCTGGACGGCGAAGGGCTGGAACTGCTTTCGATTTCACTCGACGGTCGCAAGCTTGATACGCACGAGTATCGCTATGAGCAAAGCGTGCTGGAAGTGAGCGGTGCCCGCGACGGCAGCGTGCTGGAAACGCACGTTCGTGTGCGGCCCGCCGCCAACACCACGCTGGAAGGCCTGTATCTGTCCGGCTCACGCGAGCATGGCTTTCTGTTGACGCAGTGTGAAGCGGAAGGCTTTCGGCGTATCACCTTCTTTCCGGATCGTCCGGACGTGCTTGCGCGCTACACGGTGACCTTGCGGGCCGATCGCTCGCGCTTTCCCGTGCTGCTGGCCGGTGGCAATCCCGCCGGCAGTGGCGAGCTGGCGGATGGACGTCACTGGGCACGCTTTGTCGATCCGCATCCCAGGCCGTGTTATCTCTTCGCCCTGGTTGCCGGACGCCTGGAAAGCATTCAGCGCGATTACGTCACTGCCGATGGGCGCAAGGTGAAGCTGGTGATCTGGTCCGAGGCCAACGTGATCGATTGCTGCCACTACGCACTCGACGCACTGGAGCGCTCGATGCGTTGGGACGAACACACCTATGGCCGCAGTTTCGATCTGGACGTATTCCATGTCGTCGCCACGCACGATTTCAACATGGGCGCGATGGAGAACAAAGGGCTCAACATTTTCAATGCGAAGTACCTGCTTGCTGATCCGGATATCAGCACGGACGACGAATACCGTGCCGTCGAAGCGGTGGTGGCGCACGAGTATTTCCACAACTGGACCGGCAATCGCGTTACCTGTCGCGACTGGTTTCAGTTGTCGCTCAAGGAAGGGCTGACGGTGTTCCGCGAACAGCAATTTTCTGCAGACATGAACTCGGCGGCGTTGAAGCGCATTGAAGACGTTGCGCTATTGCGGCGTACGCAGTTTCCGGAAGACGCGGGTCCCTTGGCGCATCCCGTACGCCCCGCGGAATATCGCGAGATCAACAACTTCTACACCGCAACGGTTTACGAAAAAGGTTCGGAGCTGGTGCGCATGGTGGCTGGACGGCTGGGGCAGGAAGGCTTCCGTCGCGGTATGGATCTGTATTTCGAGCGTCACGATGGACAGGCAGCCACGATCGAGGATTTTCTTGCCGCGCTGGGCGATGCCAATCACATCAACCTAAGTTCGTATCTCGCATGGTATTCGCAAGCCGGTACGCCTCGGCTGCATGCAAAGGGTGAGTACGACGAGGTAGAACACACATACACGCTTACACTTTCGCAGCAAACGCGCCCCACGCCGGGTCATGTGGAAAAAGCGCCACTGCCTATTCCGGTCAAGCTGTCACTGTTCGATCGCCATGGTCAGATGCTGCCTTTGCATCTGGATGGCGAAGCGCATGGCACCGAGAAAGTCGTTGTGCTCAGCAAGCCAACACAGCGCTTTGTGTTCCAACATGTTCCCTCGGCGCCGGTGCCTTCACTGCTACGTGGTTTTTCCGCGCCGGTAGTGCTCGAGTGCGATTACACGCCGGATGAGTTGGCCTTGCTGCTCACGCATGATGCGGATGGCTTCAATCGCTGGGAGGCCGGTCAGCAATTGGCCATGCTGGCCTTCGATACCTTGCGTGACGGTGACGACTCCATCGCGAACAAGGCATGGCGACAAGCCTTGGCCGCACTGTTCGAACAGGATGCGATCGACGACGCCTTGCTTGCTGACCTGCTGACACCCCCGGGCGAAATTGAATTCGCCGATCGGCAAAGCGAAGTGGATCCGGCAAAGATTCATGCGCAACGCCAGGCCATGCAGCATCGGTTGGCCGAAGAGATCGGTGTCGACGCCTTGGTTGCACGCTATCGCGCCCTCGCTGCACATACCGGCGCACCCGAATTGGATGCCGCAAACCAGGCCAGGCGACGCCTCAAACGCCGCGTGCTCGAATTGCTGGCGCTGCTTGATGCAGAGCAAGCCTATGCATTGGCAATCAGGCAATACGACAGCGCGTCCGGCATGACCGATCGTCTTGCCGCGCTTAGCGTGCTGGTACGCCATCGCGCGCCACAAGCAGCGACGGCGCTGGTGCATTTCCGCAAGCGCTATGCCGACAATCCGCTGGCGCTGGACAAATGGTTCACCGTGCAAGCGCAGGTACCCGGCGAGCCGGCGCTCGCCATCATCAAGCATCTCGAAAGCGATCCATCTTTCACGCTCAAGAACCCCAATCGCGCCCGTTCCCTGCTCGGTGCGTTTGCCAGCGGCAACCCCAGTGGATTCCATCGCATGGATGGCGCGGCGTATCAATTCCTTGCCGAACGCCTGGCGCAGTTGGATGCGCTCAATCCGCAGATCGCCGCCCGCCTGGCCACGGCGTTCAACGGTTGGCAACGACTGGAGCCGGTGCGCCGGAATGCGGCACGGCAAGCGCTGGAAGGTTTGGCGCAACGCGAGGGATTGTCACCCAACTTGAGCGAGATTGTGGGTAATGTCTTGCAGCGCTGAAAACGCAAACGGCGACCATATGGTCGCCGTCGCGAGGCGGTATTTGAAGAATCCCGTCAGACGGGAAGATGCTCCAACTCGCTTTGCAGATGGTTCATGCGCGATTCGAGGCGCGGGCGAAGCTGCTCCTGCTGAGTCATATCGCGCTCGACGAGGTGCTCCATCGCCATTTCGAGGCGACCGATTTCCACCATCAAGTCATGCCGCAAATAGACCGGTGCAAACTCACTGCTGTTATCCATGACACGTCCCCTTCTTTGCGTTGCAAGGAATGTCGAGCAACAGACGTGCCATCGCGTGATGTGGTTCACATCTTCACTTTGGCTTACATCACGCTGTGACCTTTTCTGTCAGCTGTTGCCGTTAGTCGACAGAAATTTGCGTTTCAGTCACTTCATATTCACACGTGAGGGGCGATGATCTTTCTCACGCCACGGGGGGTGCGGTCTTTATCCGTTATTGCCCGTTTGGGCCACCAGTTTCTGGCGCCCGGCACTACGGTCATCCTGGATTCCCCCTGTTCCTGAGACCGCCGGGCGCCAGATCTCTCTTCGAGAGATCAAAAAGACAAAAAAATAGACGGCGCCCCGAAAGGGCGCCGTCTCTGCTTCCTAACCCGGTACGCGAAAGGACCCCTGCCGTCCTGTCTCAGCGCGCAAAGTGCGCGACATCTGCCCGTGAAAGTGCAGTTAATTTAAAGCAGAAAACGTGCCAGCTTCGCGTAAGCCATCCCTGATAGATGCTTCGCAGTATTATGAGCGTTTGTCCATTCTTGCATTTACCCTCCGATGCTTCATCCGACCTCCTACGACGTGATCGTGATCGGCGGCGGCCACGCCGGCACCGAAGCTGCGCTCGCTTCGGCGCGATGCGGTGCGCGCACGCTGCTGTTGAGCCACAACATCGAAACGATCGGCCAGATGAGCTGCAACCCGGCCATCGGCGGTATCGGCAAGGGCCATCTGGTGAAGGAAATCGATGCCCTGGGAGGCGTTATGGCCCAGGCAGCAGATCGCGCCGGCATCCAGTGGCGCACGCTAAACGCTTCCAAGGGGCCCGCCGTACGCGCTACCCGCTGCCAGGCTGACCGGGCGCTATATAAAGCCGCCATCCGCCATAGGGTGGAGACGCAACCGAATCTGGATCTGTTCCAGCAAGCCGTGGACGATCTGCTGATCGAGCAAGGCCGGGTAGTGGGCGCGGTGACGCAAATGGGCGTTTCCTTCCGCGCCAGGTCCGTAGTGCTCACAGCGGGCACCTTCCTGGCCGGCAAGATCCACATCGGCCCAGCCCAATACGCAGGTGGCCGCGCTGGAGATCCACCAGCTAAGACGCTCGCGCAGCGCCTGCGTGAGCTGCCGGTGGCCGCCGACCGCCTGAAGACCGGCACGCCGCCGCGCATCGATCTGCGCAGCATCGATTTCAGCGACCTGGATGAACAGCCAGGCGATGCTCCCGCCCCGGTATTCTCCTACCTCGGCTCGCGCGATGACCATCCGCGCCAGGTCAGTTGCTGGATCACGCATACCAGCGATCGCACGCACGAGATCATCCGCAGTGCACTCGATCGGTCGCCCCTGTATACAGGGCAGATCGAGGGCATCGGTCCGCGCTACTGCCCTTCCATTGAAGACAAGGTCGTGCGCTTTGCCGACAAAGGCTCGCATCAGATCTTCATCGAGCCGGAAGGCTTGGACAGTTTCGAGATCTATCCGAACGGCATCTCCACATCGCTGCCCTTCGATATACAGCTTGCGCTGGTGCATTCGATCAAGGGTTTCGAAAAAGCCCATATCACACGTCCCGGCTATGCGATCGAATACGACTACTTCGATCCACGCGGCCTGCATCCGTGGCTGGAAACCAAGACCATTCCTGGCCTGTATTTCGCCGGCCAGATCAATGGCACCACCGGCTACGAAGAGGCCGCAGCGCAAGGGCTGATCGCAGGGCTCAACGCAGCACTGGCAGTGCAAGGCAAGACGCCGTGGTACCCGCGCCGCGACGAAGCCTATATCGGCGTGCTGATCGACGATCTCACCAGCAACGGCACGATCGAGCCCTACCGCATGTTCACCTCGCGCGCGGAATACCGCTTGCATTTGCGCGAGGACAACGCCGATCTACGACTTACCGAAACCGGTTACGCGCTCGGCGTAGTGCCGCAGACACGCTTCGATGCATTGCGCGCCAAACGCGAAGCCGTGGAACGCGAAACGCAGCGTCTGGCCGCATTGTGGGCTGCACCGAACAACACCCTGGGTGCGGCGATCGAACGCCAACTCGGCATTGCGGTAAGCCGTGAAACGAATGCGCTGGATCTGCTGCGCCGACCGGAGCTCGACTACAACAAACTGGCCAGCGTTCCTGAGCTAGGGCTCATGGCCGATCGCGAAGACGTCGCGGCCCAGGTCGAAGTCCAGGCCAAATATGCCGGCTATCTTGAGCGCCAGCGCGAGGAGATCGAACGCCAGCGCCGTCACGAAAACACCGCTATTCCGGGCAGTTTCGACTATGACAAGGTACGCGGGCTATCTGCCGAAGTACTGTTGAAACTTAAGCGCAGCATGCCGGCTACCATTGGTCAGGCGGCGCGCATCAGCGGTGTCACACCGGCGGCCATTTCCTTGCTGCTGGTGCATCTGAAACGCCGCGACGCCGCCTGATCACCGCACCGCTCACCGTTCACGATCTCTTTTAGGCGCATGGCATCATGCGCTTCTGTTTATCGAGGAATATCCCATGGAAGTCTGGATCGGTCGCAACGGCGAACGCCACGGCCCGTATCAGGAAGAACAGGTAAAAGAGTGGCTGCGCAGCGGCCAACTTAGTCCTGACGACCTCGCCTGGTATGACGGCCTGGCAGACTGGAGGCCTCTGTCGATGCTGTTTCCGCAGGACAAACCTGCCCCTGCTCCCAATCCATATGGACCACCGCCGCTGCAAACACGGCCGGCAAGCAGCACCACGTACTTCGACTACGCTGGCTTCTGGCAACGGTTCGGCGCATGGGTGATCGATCTGATCGTCTTGATGATTCCATCCATGATCGTGGTGTATGCGCTCGGCGGCATGGACGCGTACAAGCACCTGCTCGACCAGATTCAAGGTGGCGCCGACATGGCCACGTCCCTGCGTGATTACGCCAAGGCGACGGAAGGTGCCAGCGTGACATCGCTGGCCATCACATTTCTGTATTACATGTTCTTCGAGGCATCCAAACTGCAGGCGACACCAGGCAAGCTCGCGCTGCGCTTGCGCGTCACCGACGTCCATGGCCAGCGCATCACGCTTGGGCGCTCTGCCGCGCGCAATATCGTGAGATTGCTCGGCGCTGTCTTCGGACTGATCCCGATCGTCTGCTATCTCGCCATCACGTGGACGCAACACAAGCAGGGCCTGCACGACCTTTGGGCCAGCACCTATGTGCTCAATGGCACTGCACAGGAACAGCCGCCACGCCAACCGAGTGGTGAACACGGCCACTTCAACGCCTGAACGATCAACACCGACGGCGCAGCCTTCTGGGCGTGCGCCGTTTTTTTTGTCATGCTCGCAGATCGACGACGCGTGACATCGTCGCAAATCGCGTTTGTCGCACTATCCATTTCCAGGAATTTCGTTTAGTCCCATGCTCAGCATCGAACAACGCATCGCTCAGGACATCGCCGCCAAATCCGAACAGGTCCGCGCCGCCGTGGAATTACTCGATGGCGGCGCTACCGTGCCGTTCATCGCACGCTACCGCAAAGAAGTCACCGGGGGCCTCGACGATACACAATTGCGCACGCTCGAAGAACGCCTGCGCTATCTGCGCGAACTGGAGGAACGCCGCGCAGCGATCCTCGCCAGCGTCGATGAACAAGGCAAGCTCACCGAAGCGCTGAAGCAAGACATTCTAGGAGCCGACACCAAAGCACGCTTGGAAGACCTCTACCTGCCGTACAAGCCCAAGCGGCGCACCAAAGCTCAGATCGCGCGCGAGGCCGGCCTGGAACCCCTTGCGATCGGGCTGCGCGAAGATCCCACGCAATCGCCCGAAGTATTCGCAGAGCAGTTCGTGGATGCGGAAAAAGGCGTACCAGATATACGCGCCGCGCTTGATGGTGCGCGCGCCATCCTGATGGAAAGTATCGCCGAAGATGCGCAACTGCTGGGCGAATTGCGTGACTGGTTGTGGGAGAAAGGCCAGATCCGCGCCAAGGTGGTCGAAGGCAAGGAAAACGAAGGCGCGAAATTCCGTGACTACTTCGATCATATGGAACAGATCGGCAAGATTCCTTCGCATCGTCTACTTGCGCTGATGCGCGCGCGCAACGAAGGTGTGATCGAACTGGAACTGCTGCCCGCGGCAGAGGCGGAACAAGGTCATCAAGAAGCCGAGGGTCGTGTGGCTTCACACGCGGGCATCATCCATCGTGACCGTCCTGCCGACGCGTGGCTGCGTGAAACCGTGCGCATGACCTGGCGCGTGAAATTGCATCTGCATCTCACGCTGGATTTGTTTGGCCGTGTCCGCGAAACCGCGGAAGATGAGGCGATCCGCGTATTCGGCGACAACCTGAAAGATCTGCTGCTGGCCGCGCCGGCTGGCGCGAAAACGGTGATGGGCCTGGATCCAGGCATCCGCACCGGCGTGAAAGTGGCGGTCGTCGATGCCACCGGCAAACTATTGGCCACCGATACCGTCTATCCCCACGAGCCACGCAACCAGTGGGATCAATCGCTCGCACGCCTCGCTGTATTGAGCAAACAGCACGGTGTGAACCTGATTGCCATCGGCAATGGCACAGCATCGCGCGAAACTGACAAGCTGGCTGGCGAGCTGATCAAGAAGCATGCGGATTTGAAGCTGTCCAAGATCGTGGTGAGCGAAGCTGGCGCATCGGTGTATTCGGCATCGGAAACGGCGGCCAAGGAATTTCCGGATGTCGACGTGAGCTTGCGCGGTGCGGTATCCATCGCGCGTCGGCTACAGGATCCGCTCGCAGAGCTGGTGAAAATCGAGCCCAAGGCGATCGGCGTTGGCCAGTACCAGCACGACGTGAACCAGGTGAAGCTGGCACGCGCACTCGATGCGAAGGTGGAAGACTGCGTGAACGCGGTCGGCGTGGACGTCAACACCGCATCGGCTGCGCTGCTTTCACGCGTAGCAGGTCTTACGCCTAGCGTTGCCGAGAACGTGGTGAAGCATCGCGACGCCAACGGCCCCTTCTCGAACCGCAAAGCCCTGCTCAAGGTTCCGCGCTTGGGCGATAAAGCATTCGAACAGTGCGCCGGCTTTTTGCGCATTCCCGAGGGTGACAACCCGTTGGATGCGAGCGCGGTGCATCCCGAAGCGTATCCGGTGGTGGAGCGCATCATTGCGCAATGTGGCCGCGAAGTGAAAAGCATCGTCGGCGACATGACTTTTCTGCGCGGCCTGAAAGCCGAGCAATACACGGACGAGCGCTTTGGCGTGCCGACGGTACGCGACATTCTCAAGGAATTGGAAAAGCCCGGTCGCGATCCGCGCCCGGAATTCGTCGCACCGAGCTTCGCCGAAGGCGTGGAGGACCTGAAAGACCTCAAGCCCGGCATGGTTCTCGAAGGGCGCGTCACCAATGTGGCTGCGTTTGGTGCCTTCGTCGATATCGGCGTGCATCAAGATGGCCTGGTGCACGTCTCCGCGCTGTCACACAACTTCGTGAAGGATCCGCGCGATGCAGTGAAAGCCGGCGACATCGTGAAAGTGAAGGTGATGGATGTGGACATCGCCCGCCAGCGCATTGCCCTGTCCATGCGCCTGGACGACGAGCCGGGCCAGCAGGCGCGTGGCGGCCGGCCAACCGGCGGTGAAGTGCGCGGCGCTGCTCGTGACAATCGCGGGTCGCGACCTGGGGCCTCGCCGGCGGCAAAACCGGCTCCCGCGCCGGCCAATAGTGCTTTTGCGGATGCACTCTCTCGTGCCCTGAAGCGCTAACACCAGACGGACCTCCATCGATCGCCGGGATAGGCCCCGCTCAAAGCTTGCGGCCCCGCCTGCAAAGGTTCCCCATACGGCAGCGCAGCATGCGCTGCCGTATGGCATGCATTAACGTAACGCTCCGATAACAAACGCAGGAGCACCCACACATGTTCCACCCTCGAAAGATCGCTGGCGCCGTGGCGCTGGCCCTTGGCATGGTCGGCGCCGTTCACGCTACTGGCAATCCGAATTCCACGTTCAACAGCGTCGTGGTTTTTGGCGACAGCCTTAGCGACGCAGGCAATATTTCGCTAGCGACCAATCCGAGCATCCAGCCACCACTGAAGTTCACGACCAATCCCGGCAACGTGACTATTCAGAACGTAGCAGCCGGGCTCGGCTATTCGCTGACCGCTTCGCTGGCTGGCGGTACCGACTACGCCTGGGGTGGCGCAGGCATCAACAACAATTCGCCGGGCACGCCATCCACCGTACCGACGATCACCAGCCAGGTGACGAGCTATCTGGCCACCAATAGCACCAATCCTCACGCGTTGTATGCGATGTGGGGCGGCGCCAACGACATCTTCAACGCTGCCACGTCCGTCGCGGCCGGAGCAACCGCGCAGCAACTGATTGCGCAGACACTAGCCGCCGAGGCCTCGCAGGCTGTTGCCGCAGGCCTTATCCCTAACAACGCAACTGCCATTGCCGCGTTCGAAGCGCAGATCACTCCCACCGTCACCGCACAAGTGAATGCGCAAGTGGCCGCCGCGGCAGGCGTATCTTCGCTGCAAACCGCAACCCAGGCACAAACCACCATTGCAGCGGCTGCACAGCAAGAAGTGAAACTGATCGGCGCCTTGCAGGCAGCCGGTGCAAAAAACATCGTCGTGTTCAACCTGCCCAATATCGGCCTGACGCCGGAGGCACTTGAGCAAGGCGCCTCGGCAGCATCGTCGTTGACCACGCTCAGCGTCATCTACAACGGCCAACTTAATGCAGGCATTGGTCAGCTGGGTAAGGGCATCATTCCCGTCAACGCCTTTGCCCTGCTCAGTCAGGTGATAGCAAACCCGGGGGCATACGGCTTCACCAATGTCACCACGCCGGCATGCGGCGTAGGCTCGAGCTCGGTCGAATGCGGACCGCAGGGTTCCGGCCTGCCTTATACCTATGCAGCAGGCACGAACCAGACCTACCTGTTCGCAGACGGTGTGCATCCCACCACGGCAGCGGATGTGATGCTCTCGCAAGTAGTGCTGTCCGAACTGGCGGCTCCGCAACAGATCTCCCTGCTGCAGGAAGCGCCACTTGCTGCCGTAACCACCCAGACCGCCGTGGTACGCGACCAGATGATGGCGGACAACTTTGGCAGCACCACGCGTGCGTTCGCCAACATCAACTATTCGAATCAGCAATTCGACCAGCGTGCCGGTGCACCGAAAACCACCAGCAACAACGTCGACCTCACTGTTGGCGCTGACATCCACGCGACCGATTACATTTCAGCGGGTGTTGCACTGGGTATCGGCGAACACTATGCCGATGTCAGCGGTGGCGGCGGCTACGATCTGCAGGCGATCACCGGTCTGGGCTATCTCACTTGGCACACCGGCGGCGCGTATGCAGGCGTATATGGCGATTTCGGCCAGGCAAGCTATACCGACGTCAATCGCGTCTTCATGATCGGTAACGATCGCACGCATGAAAGCGGCAAGACCGATGGCTCGTATGTCGGCCTGGGGCTGCATGGCGGTTACTGGTTCGATGTCGGCAGCCTGAAGACTGGTCCGTTTGCAAACTTTGAATACCAGAACATCAAGATCAACGGCTACAACGAAAATGGCAACGATGCCACAGCAATGTGGTTCGGCCGTCAGGAGCGCAACGCCGTGATCAGCACGCTGGGCTGGCGCCTGCAGGGCCACTGGCAATACGACAGCATGGATCTGGGGCCCTACGTCGAACTGGGTTGGAACCACGACAGCCGCGCTAGCACCGACATGGTTACGGCTGGTCTCAACAGCATGAATGGCAGCTTCGAGATGGCTGGCTTCACGCCGGACAAGAACTGGGGTTCGGTCAATGTGGGGTTGACGGCGCAGATCACACCCAACCTTTCCGGCTGGATCGCCTACAACGGCCATTTCGCTGATAACAGCCAGCGCAGCAATGGTGTCAACCTGGGAGTGAAGTACGGCTTCTAAGCCGGACGTTCACAGGCCATAAAAAAAGCCGTCCTATTCGGACGGCTTTTTTATTTGAGCTTTGGAAAGCCGGGTTTACTTGCCCTTGCCGCCCGTGGCCAGATTAAGAATGTCTTTCGCCTGCTGCTGCAGGCTCTGGGCATCGCCGTCGTCCAGCGGCGAGGTGTTGCCATCAGCCTCATGCGTCTTCAGCATCAGCGAACCGTCGTCACCCCAACCGGCGGTATCCACCGAGGAGGGTTTGGCATTCTGGCTGGGCTTCTTCTGCTGCTGTACGACCCACGGCTTGCCATCCTTATAGGCGAAGTCCGTGCTCGTAAAGCCCTTATCGCCGTAATCGACCAGCTCGCGGATGAACTTCACTTCGCCGTCAGCGCGGAACACCTGCCACGCCAGTGAGGCATCCTTTTCAAGCTTGGTGCCGGAGGAGCGCTTCATGCCGCCGATCTGCTTCTGCACGCCCTGGAACGCCGCCAGAAGCTTTTCACCCGGGGTCTGCTCAGGCATGAGTTCAACGTTGACATTGGTCGTCGGATTGCCCTTGGTTAGCACCGGAGCCTGTAGTGGCATGGTGTAGTGGCGATCGCCATCGACCAACTGGGCCTGCACGATATAAAGATCGTTGGTGGCTACGTTGGCAGGATTGAAGTCCAGCTCAAACGACTGCGGGAAGGTGGTGGCAGGCGCGATTTCCTTGGTGGCCAGCGGCGGCGAGCCCTGTGCCGTCACATCAACAATGCTGATGTCGAGTTTGCTCTGCTGCGAAGGCGTGCCGCCACCGCGGATCGCGACGGTACCGGCGACGCTGTGCGCGGTAGCAGCCGGCGCATTCGCTTCGGTGTTTTCCGTGCCAGTCGACGACGACGGATTTGAAGAATTATTGCAGCCGGCTACCGCCACTGCTGCCACTGTCATCAGCGACCAAACAACGCTGCGCATGGAATGGAAACCTCGGGTTGGATCGATTCGAACGCGGTGCCTGTCGAACGCATCGCGTCGCAGACAGCGCGGGGGAGCCTCAGAGCATAGCCCAAAGACCATTGACGGAAAAGTCAACGGGCCAAACGCACCATTCGCTGACGTATGTTCCCATCTGTTCGATGCTGGTCTACGTAGTCCAAGTCTGAATAAAGAAGCGGCGTTGTCCGATAGCACATGACATAGAAAGTGAAAAAAATAGCCCTTCCTTGTACCGGCCAGGTAAACGCGGCCACCGGGAGCAACACGATCCACCCAATCCACGGGAAGGTTGCTCGGCAGGATCCCTATTTTCCCTACCGCAGTTTCTTGCCCCTATTGGCGCATTGACGTGTCAACCCGGATCAGGCTGACGCGTTTGTGCGGCCTAGGATGACTTCGAAATCACATCGCCATCCGCAAATTAATGCGACGTGAAGTCAGCAAGTTGCGGCAACCGACATCTTCGCGAAGGCCGGTTGGTCTATAAAAACAGGAACGCCGGTAGTCATTTACCGGTTCAAACGCTCGAAAATCTGTGGAATTTTTGCGATGAACCTGCAAACCCATACGCCCCTCGCCGAACCCGCCTCCACTTTCGCCGATCGCATAAAATTGCTGATCCAGCGGGTGGGCAGCGTGACGGAAATCGCCCGAATGTGCGGATTCTCGGAGGGCGTGGTGCGTAGTTGGCGCGATGGAAATACCGACCCTTCGCGCGCTCGCTGCGTCACCCTTGCTCGTACCTTGGGCATTTCACTGGTCTGGTTGGTAGCTGGCGAGGGATCGATGCTCGACCCTAGCGCGGTAGTCCCCGATGACATGGGCGCTACAACCAGTTCCGAATCGATCGCCTCGCGTCATCGCTCCAAACTGCGCACGGCAGCCGACACGCTGGAAGCCAATGGCATGGACGTGCAGCGCCTGAACACCGCGCTACGAATCCTGCAGTCAGAGCTGGATCTGGCAGATAGCCATCTGACGCTGGCCGAGAACTCGGACATGCTCGCGGAGCTCTACGACATCCTCGGCCCAGGCGGCAACGACGTCGATGCCTCGGCAATGGTGGCTTTCAATCATCGCCTGGCCGAGCGCCTGAAAGGCCGTACGGCGCGATTGGCATCCTGATTGGCATGCAATAGATAAAAAAAGCGGCCTCACGCAGCGGCCGCTTTTTTGTTTACGTCTTTGCCGTTACAGGCGTGCGATGTCGGCAATGGTCGTGAACTGCGCTTTCAATCGCCCAAGCAAGGCGAGCCGATTGGCGCGGACCACCGGATTCTCGGCATTCACCAATACGTGATCGAAGAACGCATCGACCGGTACCTGCAGTTGCGCAAGGCGCGCGAGCACCGCGGTGTAGTCACGACGCTGCAAAGCCGCAGCTGTGTCGATCTGCGCGGCTTCCAACGCTTGCGCGAGAGCCCGTTCCGCATCCTCTTCGAAGTGCGCGGGATCGACGTGTTCGCGAATACTTTGCGCGCCATGCTCCTCCTGCTGCTTGCGGAGAATGTTAGCGACGCGCTTATTGGCGCCCGCCAAGCTCACTGCCTCCGGCTGCCGCCCGAATTCGACCACAGCTCGTAAGCGGCGATCAAAATCGACCAGGCTTACAGGTGCCACGGCCAGCACGGCTTCGTATTGCTCGGTGATGAACCCCTTCTCTGCGTAATACCCACGCAAGCGCTCGAGTACGAATTCGCTGAGTTCGGACACTAGCGCGGCGCGGCGCTGGCCCACATCGAGTGCGGGCGCCTTGCCGTCTTTGCCTGCTTTCAGACCTGCCGCGAGTGCCGCTTCTGGCAGCAATTCCAGTGCTTCGGTGAACAGCGCTTTGTGATCAAGCTCAAGGCCACCTTCGATCAGCGTACGCGCCAAACCCAGCGCTGCACGGCGCAAGGCGAAAGGATCCTTGTTGCCGCTCGGCTTCAGGCCGACGGCAAAAATACCGGCCAGCGTGTCGACGCGCTCGGCAACGGCGAGCACCTGCCCCACCTTGCCTGCAGCAATGGTGTCGCCGGCAAAGCGTGGTTGGTAGACGCTGTCCAGCGCATCAGCTACCTCCGGCGATTCCTTATCGTGTTGCGCGTAGTAGCGGCCCATCACACCTTGCAGCTCCGGAAACTCGCCAACCATGCGGGTGAGCAGATCGCATTTGGCCAAGGCCGCCGCGCGCGTTGCTTGCCCGGCATCCACACCAGCACGGTTGGCAACGATGCGCGCGATCTCTGCCACACGCACGCTCTTATCCCACAAGCTGCCCAGCGATTGCTGGTAGGTAACGCTCTTCAACGCGTCTTGGTAGCTCGCGAGCGGCGCCTTCAGGTCTTCGTCCCAGAAGAATTTCGCGTCGGCGAAGCGCGGACGAATCACACGCTCGTAGCCTTTGCGGATCTCATTCGGATGCTTGCTGTCGATGTTGGCAATGCCGATGAAATGCTCGGTGAGCTTGTCTTGTGCATCGAACACCGGCACGAACTTCTGGTTGGCCTCCATCGTGGTGACTAGCGCCTCTGGCGGCACACCCAGAAATTCACGATCAAACGTGCAGGCAATGGCGACCGGCCATTCGGTGAGATTGGCAATCTCGTCCAGCAGCGCATCATCGAGCCGCGGCACACCACCGGTTTGCTTCGCCTCACGTGCCACCTCATCGCGAATACGCTGACGGCGCTCCATCGGATCTGCTAGCACTTTGGCCATACGCAGTGCGTCAACGTAACTGTCCGCATCAGCCAGATGCACGGGCAGTGGATGCATGAAGCGATGACCGCGCGATTGGCGGCCGCTACGCAAACCCAGCACTTGGCCATCGATGATGTTTGCACCGTGCAACATCACCAGCCAGTGCACAGGACGCACGAAGCTGTAATCGTGATCGGCCCAGCGCATCGGCCTGGGAATCGGCAAACCTTTGAGCGCTTCATCAACAATCTCAGGCAGCAATGCCGCGACCGGCTGACCCGGTTTCACGGTGCGATACACGAACCAGGAACCCTTGTCGGTTTCGAGCTTTTCCAGTTGCTCCACACTTACGCCGCACGACTGCGCAAAACCGGTCAGCGCCTTGCTGGGATTGCCTTGTGCATCGATCGCCGCGTTAACCGCCGGTCCACGGCGCTCGATCGATTGCTCGAGCTGCGCCGCCGCCACTTCGGGGACGTGGACGGCCAAACGCCGCGGCGTTACGTACAACGCCGCCTGCCCAAGCGACGCAGCGATGCCACGCTTGCTTAGGCCTTCGCAAATGCCACGCAAGAACGAAGCACCCAGCTCGTCCAGCGATTTCGGTGGTAGTTCTTCCGTGCCTAGCTCGATGAGCAATGACTTGGCGGCGCTCATGCGGCCTGCTCCTTTTTCTGTTGCTTCAATCCAGGGAAACCAAGCTTTTCACGTTGTGCGACGTATGCCTCAGCCACGCTGCGTGACAAGGTGCGTACGCGCAGGATGTAGCGCTGACGTTCGGTAACGCTAATAGCGCGACGCGCATCAAGCAGATTGAACGTGTGACTGGCTTTCATCACCTGCTCATAGGCAGGTAACGGCAGACCGGCAGCAATCAGCTTATTGGCCTCGCCTTCGCATACATCGAACCAGCGCAGCAGTTCCACGACATTGGCGTGCTCGAAGTTGTACGTGCTCTGCTCCACTTCGTTCTGATGGAACACGTCGCCATAGGTGATTTTGCCGTGCGGGCCTTCCGTCCAGATCAGATCGTAGACGTTGTCCACGTTTTGCAGATACATCGTCAGGCGTTCCAAGCCATAGGTGATCTCGCCAGTGACTGGCTTGCATTCCAGGCCACCGGCTTGCTGGAAGTAGGTGAACTGGGTGACTTCCATGCCGTTGAGCCAGACCTCCCAGCCAAGGCCCCAGGCGCCAAGCGTGGGGGATTCCCAGTTGTCCTCTACAAAGCGCAGATCGTGCACTTGTGGATCGAGGCCCAGCTCTTTGAGCGAGCCGATGTACAACTCCAGAATGTTCTCCGGATTCGGCTTCATCACCACCTGATACTGGTAGTAATGCTGCAGGCGGTTAGGGTTTTCGCCATAGCGGCCATCGGTGGGACGACGCGAAGGCTGCACGTACGCTGCGGCCCAGGGCTCAGGGCCTAGCGCACGCAAGAATGTGGCGGGGTGGAAGGTACCTGCACCAACTTCGGTATCGAGGGGCTGCAGCAGCACGCAACCCTGGCGGCCCCAATAGCGGTTAAGGGTCTGGATCACATCCTGGAAAGTAGGCGCGGACATCTCTTTCCTAACCTGAGTGTAAAGCGGGTTAGTATAGCCGCAGCGCATCTTTTCGCCGTTTTTTCCGCGCTACAAAGGGAATCCGCCCATGCCAGCAACACAACAAATCGCCTCCATGTTGGGTCGCCGCGGCCGGCTGGCGCTGGACGACGTCCTGGCAGCCCTGGTCGTGGATGGCTACCTCTCGGCTGACGATGCCAAGCAATTGCGCGTGGGAAACCGCGCTGGGCGCAGTACTGTTGAGCTGAATCCGCTGGTCATCATCGCCAACGCCAAGCTCACCAATCGCCGCGATCCTGGCAAACCGCTCAGCCTGGAGGGCCTGACCGAATGGCTGGCCGGTCAGGCCGGCCTGCCGTATCTGAAAATCGATCCGATGAAGATCAACGTGGCAGCGGTTACCCAGGTGGTGAGCCACGCTTATGCGCAGCGTCATCGCATTCTTCCCGTGGCGGTCACCTCTGGCGAGGTGACCTTTGCCACGGCCGAGCCATTCGACGGCTCCTGGTCGAAGGATCTGTCGCAGATGCTGCGTCGTGACGTGCATCGTGTGGTGTCTAGCCCGATCGATATCAATCGCTATTTGCAAGAGTTCTACGGTGTCCAGCGATCGATCCAGCTTGCGAAGGACGCTAAGAACCAGAGTGGTTACGACTCCTCGGCTTTGTTGAACTTCGAACAGCTGTTGGAACTTGGAAAAGCTGGCGAAGTTGGCGCCGACGACCGGCACGTCGTGCACATTGTGGATTGGCTGCTGCAATACGCTTTCGAACAGCGAGCGTCGGACATCCATCTGGAACCACGCCGCGAGGCTGGCATGATGCGCTTTCGCATCGATGGCGTGATGCACAAGGTGTTCGAGCTGCCGCCGCCGGTGATGACGGCAGTTACATCGCGTATCAAAATCCTTTCACGCATGGACGTGGCCGAGAAGCGCCGCCCGCAGGATGGTCGCATCAAGACACGCGCCACTTCGGGGCGTGAAGTGGAATTGCGTATTTCCAGCATGCCTACCGCGTTCGGCGAAAAGATGGTCATGCGTATCTTCGATCCGGATATTGTGGCCAAGGACTTTTCGCAGCTTGGCTTCTCTTCGTCCGAAGACACGCTGTGGCGAAGCATGGTGGAGCGACCACACGGCATCGTACTGGTGACAGGTCCTACGGGGTCGGGCAAGACCACCACGTTGTATTCGACGCTGAAACATCTAGCCACGCCAGACATCAACGTGTGCACGGTGGAAGACCCTATCGAAATGGTCTCACCCGAATTCAACCAGATGCAGGTGCAGCCATCAATCGACCTGGATTTTGCCGCCGGCGTACGCACGCTGTTGCGCCAGGATCCGGACATCATCATGGTCGGCGAAATTCGCGACCTGGAGACGGCGCAGATGGCCGTGCAGGCTTCGTTGACTGGCCACTTGGTACTTTCCACGTTGCATACCAATGACTCACCCAGTGCAGTGACGCGATTGCTCGATTTAGGCGTGCCGCATTATCTGATTCAATCGACGCTAACTGGCGTGGTTGCGCAACGACTTGTGCGTACGCTTTGTCCGCATTGCAAACAGGAAACACGGCAGGATCCACACGAATGGACTGTGCTCACGCATGGCTGGTCGATGCCAGTACCTGAGCATGTGTTCAAACCGGTGGGTTGTCTTGAATGCCGTCATACCGGCTTCCTTGGCCGTACCGGCGTTTATGAAATGATGCCATTGACCCCCCGATTACGCGGCATGATCGGAGCGCAGCTCGATCTGATTCACTTCAGCCAAGCTGCGCTACTCGAAGGCATGCGACCGCTGCGCATTTCCGCGGCAGACCAGGTTGCACGCGGCTTGACTACCGTGCAGGAAGTGCTGACCGTGTTGCCACCCGTCGAGCACGTCGAAGATTCACCTCCTTGATGAAAACCCTATCACCCTTATCGTTCGCATGAAGCCAGTCCTGATCATCCGTACCGGCCAAGCGCCCGACAATATCCGTGCACGCCACGGCGATTTTCCTCATTGGTTTCGCATAAGTGCACAACTGGCGCCGCAAGAGGTGCGGGTCGTGAATGTTGCCGCGGGAGAACTGTTGCCGGCACCGCGGGAGGTATCCGGTGCATTGATCACCGGCTCTGCAGCAATGGTGACCGATCGCGCGCCGTGGAGCGAGCAAACGGCAGGCTGGATCCGCCATGCGATGGACGTTGATTTGCCTTTGCTTGGTGTTTGCTATGGCCATCAATTGATGGCGCACGCACTGGGTGGACACGTCGACTATCTGCCCGGTGGACGGGAGATTGGTACGCTGCCGATCGATTTACTGCCTGGTGCAGAACAGGATGAGTTGACCACTTTTCTGCCTGCGCAATTTCGCGCGCATACGACACACGAACAAAGTGTGTTGGGAATTCCCAAAGACGCAAAGGTGTTGGCCCGTTCGGCGCGCGACCCACATCATCTGATTCGCTACGGACGTAATGCCATCAGCGTGCAGTTTCATCCCGAATTCAACGCTGATGTCATGCGTGCCTACATCCGGCGCAAGCATCACGATATGCGGCGCGAAGGCTTTGATCCGCATCTAACCTATCGACAGGTCGCGGCAACACCTCTGGCAAGGCGTTTGCTTAAGATGTTCTCAAGACATCACGGACTCAATCATGCTACGCGCTAGCGGTTGCGCGGCGGCATCGGGAAAGGCGTGATTTTTTGACCATCCGCAGCATCGCGAATGGCGAGTGCGCCTTTGCGATCGACTTCCTCGATGCGCACAATGGCCTGCATGGGTAGATGCAGAACGCGGGTGTCCCGGAACTCTTCACGCAGGCGCTCTTCGGTGGGATCCACGACGATGCCTTCGCCCGCTGGCTCGAACACCAGATCGCCGATTTCGGTGAAGCCCCATAGGTTGCTGGAAGCAACATGCCTGGCGTACAGCTCGTAGCATTTGCCCAGATGCAGGAAAGTGACTTTGTAAAGTTTCTGATTGCGCATGGTGTCCATTTTACCGGCGCATACGGCGCATGATTGCATTGCGGGACAACAACGCAAACAACACGCCGAACAGAAAGCCTGCCAAGTGCGTCCACCATGCGTACCCACCGTAACTGGGACCACCCACGTAGCTGAAAAGCAACTGCAGCAGCGCCCAGATGCCGATCAATAGAAATGCCGGTACACGAACGAATTCCAGATAGAAACCAAGGGGAAGAACCAGTCCCAAGCGTGCACGTGGAAATAGTGAAACGTAGGCACCCAGTACTGCCGACACCGCGCCGCTGCAGCCGATAATCGGTCGGACTTCTCCGGCGAGCGAGACAGCACCAGCAAAATTGGCGACGACACCGCCAAGCAAAAATAGAATCAGAAAGCGAATCGACCCCAGGGTGCGCTCCGCCGGGATACCGAAAATCATGAGGAATAGCAGGTTGCTGAGGAGATGCAACCACGCGACATGGATGAACAGTGCAGTCACCAGTCGTAGTAACGCAGGGTCACGCAATTGCTGCCAGATCGGCTGATGAGCGTCGAACACGTTCGCCGGAACAGTGCCCCACTCCAACAGGAATGTGATACGCCGTGGCGGAGACATCAAAGCCAATGCTACGAAGGTCACCACGCAAATGAAAATCAGCAGCATGGCTGCCCAATGTAGGCGTGGCTGGCGTCGGGTTTCGACATTCACAAACACAGCGTTCTCCTCGACGAGCACACTGGTCGAGCGATCCGGGTATACATCTTAGGTGATAACCCCTGCGTTCTAGCGACGTAAGCCGGCGCCTTGGCATTTGCCAGGTTGGCCTCTTATCGCGCCTGCAGTCTCACGCAGGGGCCAGGCTGCGTGGCATCGCATCGATGCTGCCCGCCTCGCGTCAAGCCGGCCTAAAGCAAAACGCCTTCCCCAACGGGAAGGCGTTTTTAGGATAAAGCCCCTGGCGGTGACCTACTCTTGCATGGAAGTCCACACTACCATCGGCGCAGCTGC
>NZ_BMJA01000006.1 GCF_014642835.1 Dyella nitratireducens
CAGGCGGCGATGGCAATAGTTACGTGCGCATCGGTGACGATCATTATCAGGTGAGTTACGACAAGCAATGGCAGGGCTGGAAGGCCGTCGATCCTAACCGGCCCAGCGACCTCAGCAAGGGTGTACCGGTCAAGCTGGATGGCAAGGGAAGTGCGCAAGCGTTGCCCAAGCCGGGGCTCAAAGGTGGCATGGATGATGGTCAGCGTCCGGGGCCATCACAGTCGTCGAAGGGGGGCGGCCTTGATTCGGTCGTTGCCAAGCTTAGAGCACAGGGTGAAATCAAGCTGCGGGATGCGGCCAGACAATCAAAACTGAGATATGAAAAAGCCTCTCAAACGGCTGAGAACGCGAATCTAGAACGTCAGCAATCCTATGATCAGTATAAAAAAACCAAGGATAATTTCAGCAGCGTAGAGAAAGAGCAGGATCAATTAATAGCAATGCGTAATAATGAAAGCGATCCTTCAAAAAAGGCTGAATTCCAAAAGAAGGTAAAAAATATAACAAATAAAAAATCAGTAATTAATAATAAACTTAAAGAATACCATCAAGATTACATATCCAAAGGACGTAAACTTAATTCAGCAGCAAAAGCAATGGACGATGCATATAATGACTATTTCAAAGATAGACAATCTTACCTTGATACGTACCAATCCAATAAGCAGCAAGGCATAGCATCCACTAATCCTGACGAGTTCCCCAGGCCTGAAAAAAATATTATTCTATGGATCTTAGTTTATGAATAAATCACCACTTGCCTCCTCATTGGCGTCGAGTATCAGTCAGGCCATTCACTTTACTTCCGTCGCCAGGATGGCGTGAACGAACGGCTTAAAATCGACACCGTAGGTGATTATCTATTAAAAACATCCTTATATCATTAATCACATCTATCGACTTTATTCCATGTATTAAATAAGGACTTCGATTATGCCAAGTATGCATGGTTTATCCCATTCGTTTGCTCATTCAAGCGAGCACGGCATCCATTATGATGATCCGTCTCATTCATCCGAGACGAAGCCCAGCGGCGGAGGTGAAGGCGGACACATTCCGCTGAAGGTCACGCCGGAGCAAAACCCGTTCACGTCCGCCGCCAGTGGACTTCCCACCGACAGCACGCCGAAGAAGTCCATGCTGCAAAAGGTCACCTCGCCAACGAAACAGGGGGATTACGTCGTCGATACGAAAGCCCCCGCGGATGCGAACGGGAGCCGGCCGGTCTACCGGCGTGAGAACGACGACATCGGTACGCTCAAACCCACCCAGGAACGCGCCATCCCCGATGGGAAGGGCGGCTGGAAGATGGTGAGCGACGCGGATGCCGCCAAGCCAGCGAACGCTCCCGCCCTGCCGCCAGCGGCCAAGATCGATCCCAAGCAACTGGGGCCGCTCAACGACAAGGGGGTTTATCCAGGCGGCGATGGCAATAGTTACGTGCGTGTCGGTGACGATCATTATCGGGTGAGTTACGACCAGTCATTGAAGAGTTGGATGGTTGTCGATCCCAGCCGGCCCCACGACTTCAGCAGGAGCGTGCCGGTCAAGCTGGATGGCAAGGGGGGTGTTGAGAAGGTCTTGCCCAAGGCGGGGCTCAAAGGTGGCATGGATGATGGTCAGCGTCCGGGGTCATCAAAACAATCAAGCAGCCAGGGCTATCGGATGACACCGCACGACGAGCGGGACAAGGAGCATGTTGAGGTTCATGTCAACTGGGGAAGGCATGACCCGAGAGGTCCGGTTCCGGTCAGTGCCCGCGAGGTAAGAATTCCCGACCCCAATTTCGAAAATAAATGGCAAGACAGCACGGGTATCAAGCCGGGGAAGAGCTGGGTTAAATCTGGACAACATGGTCTTGAACCTTACACCCCTAAGCCGGGTGAGCGCCCGAAGTGGGACATCTTGGTGGATACCAAGGATCCACAGGGCAAGGTGACGACGGAATGGAAGTACTACCATGGTTCGCTTGGAAGTGATGACAAAAAAGGCGGCAGCTCTACATGAAACGCCGGCCAGCTGCCGTTTGGCAGGCTCGAGTTGCAAGTAAACACCACGCCATTGGCCCTTGTGGCCAATGGCCGAGGTTCAGCGTTTCAGGGCATGAGCGCTCGCGCTACGACAACTGCAGGATGTTTTCGAGAATGTCGTTGAGGCGGCTGTCATAGACGAGTACCACGCTTGGCGGGGGTTATTTCCCTAGGCTAAGGCCTTTCGCAGGATTATTGATATAAAAATATCTTTGTTATTAACAATATAATTTTTTATTTATCACATCCATCGACTTTATTCCATGTATTAAATAAGGACTTCGATTATGCCAGGTTTCCATTTTTCCTCTCATTCGGCCACTCATCCGATGGGTCATGGCATACATTATGACGAGCCGTCTCATCTATCCGGGGCGAAGTCCGAGCCCCCAGGGGAAGGCGGACACATTCCGCGGGAGGTCAAATCGGAGTCAAACCCGTTCACGGCCGCCACCAGCGGACTTTTCACCGAAAGCACGCCGAGGAAGTCCACGCTGCAAAAGGTCATCTCGCCAACTAAACAGGGAGATTACGTCGTCAATACGAAGGACCCCGCGGATGCGAACGGGACCCGGCCGGTCTACCTGCGTGATGACGACGACATCGCTACGCCCCAACCCACCCAGGAACGCGCCATCGCTGATGGGAAGGGAGGTTGGAAGATGGTGAGCGACGCGGATGCCGCCAAGCCAGCAAGCCATCCCGCCCTGTCGCCGGCGGCCAAGATCGATCCCAAGCGGCTGGGGTCACTCAACGACAAGGGGGTTTATCCAGGCGGAGATGGCAATAGTTATGTGCGCGTTGGTGACGATCATTATCAGGTGAGTTACGACCGCTCATTGAAGAGTTGGATGGTCGTCGATCCCAACCGGCCCCACGACTTCAGCAGGAGCGTGCCGGTCAAGCTGGATGGCAAAGGGAGTGCGGAAGCGTTGCCCAAGGCGGGACTGAAAGGGGGGAGCCTCCCCAAGACAAAAGCAGAGCGAATAGCTGAGGCTCAGGCAGCGGTGAATCAAACACAGGCCAAGAAGCAAACAGCTTATGCCGCCAAGCAAGAGGCCCTTCATAAGCACCAACAGATAGCGTCGGAGCAACTCGATACCAGTAGGCGAGCACAAGAGGCTGCAAGAACACGTGATGATCTGATTAGGCAAAAGAAGCAATGGCAACAATCTCTTCGCCGTGAAGGAGATCCTGTGCAACGTGAGGACCTCCAAGGGCGCCTGGCCCAGGCCCGACTACAGATAGCCTCCGTAAAACAGGAGATTGCAGTTTTCGATGACAAGCTGAGGTCTATCGATGAGCGACTTTCAGACGCCGCTGCGGATCGGTTGATAACTTCCGCCACTTACGCGCAGGCGTGGGAAGATCACTTTCGTGCTGAGCGGAGACTTACCCAGGCTTACCAAGCAGCACCTCGGCTCGGTAACTTAATAAACCTTGGTTAGATTCAGATCATTAAGCAGAAAACATGGGAAAACCTCAGCATCAGCGCTCGCCATATCGACGGGTGGCCACATCCATATCGCGCTGACTAAAACGCCCCATCATCCGGATATATGCATCATGGAATCATCCGCCATATCGTCTTCAAACACGCAATCTTCCCCGGTCACGTCGGAGCATCAGTCTTTCAAGCCCGCTGCGCAGGAAGCAAACCCTGCGATCACTTCAGGCAATCCGTCGTCATCCTTCGCCAAGGCATCCGGCAATACAACGCTATACAAGAACCAACAGTCCCAAGATGCAGCCAAGCCTTCCCCCTCGAATCAGCCCGCGCCTGAAAGCCAGGACGATCTGGTGCCCTTTGCCACGCCGGAGGATGAACGACGTTATCGAGAGCTCGCCACGCGGATCAACAACCATCCCCTTCCCAATGCACGCCAAGTGGCAAAGGAGTTCATCAAGGAAAGGCTGGGCGTCGATGGCGACACGATTTCGCTGGCACACTTTCCCAATGACGAAGCACGCGCGCAGGGCAAACCCGATTCGGTGCAGCTGCTGACCGATGCCGTCATGGATGCCTTCACGGGCCTGCAGGACCACGGCTCGCTCCCTGCGGCGGCGACCGTAGCTGGGGGTGTATTTCCCTCGCCAGGGCGCATCTTTGACGCTCTAATTCATGGCAACTTCTCTGCCACCTCTAAAGAATTTAGCAAATTCGGGAACCCTTTCAATGTGGATCTCGTAGGCAGCAGTATAAACATGTACATCGCCACGCACGGCGCCAAGGAAAACCTCAGGGATGTAGACGAAGCTTACGGCTTGTTTAAAAACAACGGAAAGGGGTATGTCAAGGAAAACAGCTACGAACTAAAACCTTCAGAGGTATACGACAAATTTCGTGCCGTCACCAACACTAGAGAGCTCCCTTATATCAAGGCATTGAACAAAAACATTTCCAACTACTGGAAGGATGAGAGAAAAGACTGGCCCACAGCCGCACGGATGGCTTGTGTTGCGGAGGCGCGCAATATGCTCAATGAGAGAATGCTGAGTCGAGAAGACTACAAGCTGTTCATGGAAGGCATGGCGCCGGGCGTGCCATTAAAAGCGAATGCTCCGGTGACTTTCGAGCAAATCAGCACGCCTATGCCACCGGACCCATCCGTTACCGTCCAGCGTTTGGATATCAACGGCTATCAAGCCACCAATATCTATCGCGTCAAGCGCGCGGACGGAAGCGGAGTGATGTATGCCCCGGGAAGTAAGCCGCCGATCGTGCCATTTCGCCATAAAGACGATGAACTCAACTGGATCAAGACCCAGGCCAACGATCCGGCCATGAAGACCGACAAGGCCAAGAAGGCCAAGAAGGAGGCTTTGCTCGGCTATTTTTCCCGCTATGACCGCATGGATGGCACATTCCACTCCGGTGTGGAAACGGGGCTCGATAAGCTGGTCAATGGCTCATGGGCGCCGGCTTATCTCAATTACAATGACCACACCGGCAAGAACGACGTCAAAAGCGATGTATTCGAAGATATGGCCACGCGAACGGAAAACAGGTTGGCTAAGGATGCATACATGGAAACAAACAATGCTTGGGACGGATGGAAAAAAACGATAAATAATGCCGCTTTAGTGTTTGGTCCGCTTGGCGGCCCCGTGCAAATGGGCCTCGGGATAGACACCGTCTCGCATCCCAAGAATGCTGATGACCTTAAAGAAGGCGTGATTAATATTGTTGATGGCGCCATCTTCACTGCCATGGACCTTGGCGAGCGCGTCGGAGGCGCCAAACCTGGAGGCAGCGGCCACTACGACATCCACAAGGCGGAGAAGTCGAACGCAACGGGCGGCGATGCCCAGGGCTCGGTGGCCAGCGATGCGCCATCGCCCGTCTCGCCCACCAGTTACCAAAGCCGCAAAAGCTAGCACTGCCATGAAACACCGAGCACGGTGCACTTCTATCCATCACGCCCGGTGCAAGCGAACTCGCTTACGTTGACCGCACCACCAAGGTCGTCGCCATCATCTGCGATTGCACTACCTGCCCATGAATCATCGCCAGCACCTTGCGCGCCAACAGCACGCCGCCTTCCTGCCAGTTCTGCCGCATGCTGCTCAGCGGCGGCAGGAAAGTCGCGCCCAATGGGGTGTCGTCGTAACCGATCACGGAAACGTCATTCGGCACTGACTGTCCAAGCTCGACCAGTGCACGGATTGCGCCCATCGCCAGCAAGTCGCTGCAGGCGAAGATCGCATCGAAACGCACCTTGCGCGCCGCCAGCGAACGCACGGCGTCGACGCCCGACTCCAGGGTGAAATCATCTCTGCGCAAGAGCAGTGGCTTGATGCCATGACGGGCCAGTTCATCGACGAAGCCGAACAGGCGCTGTGCCATTTCCGGATGGTCGGGGTTGCCGATGAAAACCGGATGCCGCCGTCCGATGGAAAGGAAACGCTCGGCCGCCATGATGCCGCCCTGGTGATTGTCGCTGCCGACGACAGTATGGTTGTCCCCGCCCTCCCCGGCCGCGCCCCATACCACCATCGGCAGGCCGAGCTTGTCGTAGAGATGCACCGCATCCTGGCGCACGCCCTGACCCAGCAGAATCAAACCATCCGCCGCCTGCACCGCGGCGTGGGAGGCTCCCTGCCGGGTGGTCAGCAGCACGCTGTAGCCGGCCGATGTGAGCTCCTGCGAGATACCGCCGAGCAATGACAGGGGATAGGGATCCCACATGGTGCGCTCGGATGACGGCGTCATCTCCACGATGACCGCCACCGTGTGGCTGCGCCGCAAACGCAGGTTGCGTGCACTTACATTTAACTTGTAGCCATGTTTGCGTGCCAGCGCCTGGACCCGCTCCCGGGTTTCCGGATTGACCAGCGGGCTTTCGCTCAGGGCTCGCGACACGGTGATCTTGGATACCCCTGCCAATTTGGCCAAGTCCGCCATGGTGGGGCTGGGACGTTGCGCAAGAGGTTGTTTTTTCTTGGCCTTCGTCAAGCGGCGACCCTCTTCCTTTCATCGACTGGAGTGCACGCTGGTGCCGTGCACGGCAAGTGTGCCGGAGGGGCGCCCATTCCTCCAAGGTGGCCCTCCCCTGCGACGACGTTTTCGACACGCCGGCAGGCGCATCATGCTGCGACGCAGCGATGATATCGATATCTTGATATCGATATCATTCACTTTGTATGCTCGCGCCCCATGGCCGAGCCCGGCCGCTGACAAGACCAATCAAAAAGAGATGCCAAGGGGAGAATGCGTGCACAGCAACGATGCACAAGCGATAGCCATGGAGCCGGCGCACCAGGCATCTCCTGATCCCTGGCGGGTCGTGCATGCGCGGCGCCCCCTGGCCTACGAGCTGGCCAAGCTGGAAAGCCTGTATGCACTCGCCAACGGCACGCTCGGCGTGCGTGGCGGGTTGGAAGAAGACCGCAGCCCCACCCAAGGCAGCTTTCTGACCGGCGTATGGGAACGCACGCCGATCGAGTACCACGAGCGCTTCCCGGGCTTTGCCCGCAGCACCGATACCCGCATCCCCGTACCCGATGGCACCCGCATCGGCTTGCGCCTGGGCGATGTACCGGTCCATCTGCGCGAAGGCGAATGGCTGGCCTTTGAGCAGGCGCTGGATCTACGCGCCGGCAGCCTGGAACGAAGCCTGCGCTGGCGCTCCCCCAGCGGCTCTACCATCGAGATCCATGCCGAGCGCATCGTCCCCCTGCAGACGCCGAATCTGCTGTGCATCCGCTACCGGGTCACCTCCGTCGACTACACCGGTCCGCTCACGCTGGAGTCGGCGATCGTCGCCAGCATCAACGCCGCCGAACAAGGCGATGACCCGCGTATCGGTACGCGCATCAAAGGCGGCCTGAGCGTCACCGCCTCAGACGCCGACCGCACCCTGGCTTCGATCTGCCAGCGCACGCAGAACAGCCACATCCGCCTGGCCTGCGGCCAGCGGCACCGCGTGACGCAAAGCAACCTGGCCTTCGCCCGCGCCATCATCGAAGACAGCGAAGGCGTGCAGCAGCACTACGTGGCGGACCTGCGCCCCGGCGACAGCGTGGTGCTGGAAAAATTCGTGGCCTACGCGTGCAGCCGCCCCGAAGGCGGCGATACCGAAGCGTCCCTGCTCGACAGCGTCGCCACGGCGCTTGAGCGCGCGCTAACCGTGGACTTCGATACCCATCGCGCAGAACAGGCGCGCGCCTGCGCCGCGTTCTGGCAGGACGCGGACCTGGACATTCACGGCGACTCCGCCGTCGAGCAGGCGCTGCGCTTCAATCTGTTCCACCTGATGCAATCCACGCCGCGTGACGGCAGCGGCAGCGCTGCCGCGAAAGGCCTCACCGGCGAAGGTTACGAAGGGCATTATTTCTGGGATGCGGAAGCCTTCATCTTGCCGGTGCTGGCATTCACCACCCCCGAGCACGCGCGCAGCATGCTCGAGTACCGCATCAACACGCTTGATCGCGCACGCAATCACGCACGCGAAATGAATCACCCGACCGGTGCGCTGTACGCGTGGCGCACCATCAGCGGCGATGAATGTTCCGCCTATTTCCCGTCCGGCTCCGCGCAATACCACATCAATGCCGCGATCGCCTTCGCGATCCGCCTATATGTGGAAGCCACGGGCGATATCGATTTCCTGGTGCGCGGCGGTGCCGAAGTGCTATTCGAAACCGCGCGCCTGTGGCATCACGTGGGCAACTTCAATCCGCGCCGCGGGAATGCTTTCTGCATCTGTCAGGTGACCGGCCCGGACGAATACACCGCGCTGGTCGACAACAACTACTACACCAACCACATGGCGCAGCAACATTTGCGCTATGCCGCCTCGGTGGCGTCACTGCTTGGCCGCGAACGGCCGCAGGATTACACGCGTATCGCCGCACAGCTTGAACTGTCCGATAAGGAAATCGCCGCATGGCTGGCGGCGGCGGACGCGATGTACCTGCCGGTCGATGCAGAGTTGGGCATCTTTCCGCAGGACGACGACTTCCTCAACAAGCCGCGCCTGCCGATCGCACGCCCGACCGAACACGGCCACCGTCCGCTGTTGCTGCAGTTGCATCCGCTGACGATCTATCGCCATCAAGTTTGCAAGCAAGCCGACGTACTGCAAGCCTTCGTACTCGCCGGCAACACCATCAACGTCGAAAGCAAGCGCCGCAATTTCGATTACTACGAAAGCGTCACCGTGCACGACTCCACCCTATCGGCATCCACGTTCAGCATCGTTGCCGCCGAAGTGGGTTATGCGCAGAAGGCATACGGCTATTTTCTCGACACGCTGCGCGTGGATCTGGACAACCTGCACGGCAACACCTCGCACGGCGTGCACATGGCGGCGATGGCGGGTAGCTGGCTGGCATTGACCTGGGGCTTCGGCGGCATGCGCGTCGTCGATGGACGCCCAGCCTTCGCTCCCACCCTGCCCGCAGCGTGGGGCAGCTATCGCTTCGGCGTGCGCTGGCGCGATCACCATATTCGCGTCGCCGTTAAAAAAGATCGCGTGGAATACACGCTTACCCAAGGCGTGCAGCTCGACATTCTCCACCGCGGCAAGACGGTGGTGCTGCACGCCGGCCATACCGTCAATCTTCCCCTGCATGCATCAGCGCGCCCTGAAGTGAAGGGCGTCATCTTCGATCTGGACGGCGTGATTGCCGACACCGCAATCGTTCACCACGCCGCATGGAAACGCCTTGCACTAGAAATCGGCGTCGCCTTCGACGATGCCATCGGCGAGCGTATCAAGGGCGTCGATCGCCGCGGTTCGCTGGACATTCTGCTGGAGCGCGCACCGCACGCGTATTCGGAAGACGAAAAAGAAGCGCTCGCCTCGCGCAAGAACGAATACTACAAGCAGCAGATCGAAACATTCGGCCCTCAAAACTTGTTGCCTGGCGCGCGCCACGCTGTCGAATCGGTGCGCCGCACGGGCCTGAAAACCGCGCTGGCTTCCGCCAGCCGCAACGCACCTCTTTTGCTGGAAAGGCTCGGCATCGCGGAATTGTTCGACTACGTGGTGGATGCCAACCACATCAGTCGCGCCAAACCCGATCCCGAGATTTTCCTGGCCGCCGCGCGCGGCCTCGGCTTGGAGCCGAGCGAATGTATCGGCGTGGAGGACGCCGCGGCAGGGATCGCCAGCATTCACGCTGCGGGAATGAAGGCGGTAGGAGTAGGCCAGGCACAGGCATTGGCCGAGGCGGATCTGCTGTTGGCGGACGTTGCCGCGTTCGACATCAGTCTGTTCACAACATAAGCGGCTAACAGACGCAGTAACGCCGCGCCATCACAAACAAAACAGTTGGGGAGAACGTTCGATGAAGACCAAGCCACTCACACGCGTTGCGTTATCGGCGGCGATCACGGCCACGCTGATGTCCGGCGCGGCCTATGCGCAAGATAACGCTCAAACGCAAGCCACTTCGACAACCCCGTCCACGACGGCCCCTGCGCAAAACAGCAATTCGCAGCGGTCCAACAACGGCAACAACAAGAACGTATCGACACTGCAACAGGTCGTGGTCACCGGCACGGCCACCTTCGGCGGTATCAAGAAGATCGACGCCGCTTACTCGATCACCTCGATGAGCGCACAGCAGATCAAGCAAGCCAACCCTGTCAGCGCGGCCGATCTGCTGAAATCATCCCCTGGCGTGTATCCCGAATCGTCGGGCGGCCAGACCGGCGCGAACATCGAAGTGGCCGGCTTCCCGGGCGGCGGCGACGCACCCTATGCCACCTTCCAGCTCAACGGCAGTCCGCTGTATCCGCAGTCGAATCTGTCGTTCATGGATCAATCCACCATGTTCCGCCTCGATGACACCATCGACCGCGCCGAAATCGTGCAAGGCGGCCCATCGGTGCTGTACGGCAACGGCCAGCCTGGCGTCACGGCCAACTTCCTCTTGAAGGAAGGCACCGACGTTCCCTCCGGTGATATCGGCTTTACCTACGGCACCGATAACACACAGCGTATCGATGGCTTCATCGGCTTCAAGATTGCCGACGGCTGGTACGGCAGCGTGGGTGGCTTCTGGCGTCGCGACAACATCCGCGATCCGCAATTCGCCGCCGACAAAGGTGGCCAGCTAACCGCCACGTTGTCGCGCGACTGGGATAACGGCTCGTTGATGTTCTATGCGCGTGCGCTGAAAGACCACAACCAGTTCGTGACCGACACGCCGATTCTCAATTCGGGCAAGGGTCAGTTTTCCGATTATCCAGGCTTCAGCCCGCTGACCGGCACGTTCGGCAGCAAGGCCGACCAGTACGAATTCATTGGGACTACACCTTGCGGCACGCCCGGGTGCACACCCGGTGGCGAAAACGTCAATCTGGCCAAGGGCCGCGGCGCCGACTTGCGTACGTTTGGCGCGAATTTCGACTGGGATTTCGGCAACGGCTGGTCGCTGTCCGACAAACTGGGCTTCACCGCCGGTGAGTTGAACACCATCTCGTTCTTCAGCACGGGTTCGAACCCCACCTCGTTGGCTTCCTACATCGCCAGCCAGGTGGCCTCGGACGTCACCTCGGGCCAGTTGCCTGCTGGCACGTACACCGCCACAGCCAACTACACCAACGGCCAGGCGGCCGACATGAACCAGAACGTCACCCAGCAAGGCCTGTGGTACGTACGCAAAAACCTCGAATCGTTCAGCAACGAATTCCATGTCAGCGATGAATTGTTCGAAGGCAATACGCTGACGCTGGGCAACTGGACGGCCGTCTATCAGGATCACGACACCTGGTTCCTTGGCAACAACATGTTGCTGCAGGCGATTACCAATCCCAATCCCATCGTGGTGACGCTCAACAACGGTGTGAACACCTACGATCTGACCGACCCGCAAGGTTTTGTCAGTGGCGTTTCCACGGCCGTCAAACAACGCTGGCACGGCTTCAATACCGCGTTTTTTGCGACGGATACCTGGAAGATCGGCGACAACTGGCTGATCGACGGCGGCCTTCGTGTGGAGCGCCAGACGTCCAACGGCGCCATCGCCAACACCGCCTCATACGACCTGGATAACAATCCGCTCACCCTCTACAACAACAGCTCCCAGTACTTCGCGCCTGGGAACAAATACATCAACTACGAGAAGACGGAGAAATCCTGGACGCTGGGCGCCAACTATGAGTTCAATCCCAACATGAGCGCCTATGTACGCGCGAATCTGGGCGTGCACTTCCCCGATTTCGACGACCTGCGCGGCCTGCCCACCACACCGGTGCAGAAGATCAGGAACTACGAAATCGGCTTCAAATACCAGGCCGACTGGATTTACGCCGACCTCTCTGCGTATCGCCGTCTGTTCTATAACGTGCCGTACACCATTACCACGGACACCGGCCAGAACACCTACGTATACGGTGCGCAGAGCAAGGGTGTGAACTTCACCACCACGGTGAAACCCTTCGAGCATGCGTCGATCCTCTTCTCCGGCGACTACATGGACGGCCATTACTACCGTTACATCGGTTGCATCACCTATGCGACGCAGAGCGGTGGCACCGCCTGCACCAGCATCAACGGCATGCAGTTGCAGCGTCAGCCGAAGTTCCAGTTCCGCCTGACACCGTCGTACGACATCCCCACCAGCTTCGGCGATATCAAGGCGTGGATCACCTATGAATACGTCGGCAACCGCTACGGCGATCTGATCCAGCAGCAGCCACTGGGCAATTACTACGACCTCGCCTTCGGCGTGCAAGCGAACGTCGGCCAGCACTGGGTCTATAGCGTGCAGGGCACCAACATCACCAACCAGATCGGCATTACCGAGGGCAATGCTCGCCTGTTCGGCTTCGCCAGTTCCGGCGGCGTGATTCTGGCCCGCTCGATCTGGGGCCGGCAGATCTCGGGGCAGATCAAGTACAACTTCTGATGTGCTTTCCTTCCTCTCCCTCGTTGTTAATCAACGAGGGAGAGGGAGTTTGATGTGTTGTTAGCCGCCCTCCCCTCCTTTGGGCAACCATGGCTGGAACCCGTGTCCGGCCATGGACTTTCCCTCCATAAGTCGTTGTAGAGTCGTGTAGGTTGGGGTGCAAACCCCAACACTGCCATGTCGACCAAGATCGCGATGTTGGGGTTTGCACCCCAGCCTACGATCTGTGAGGGGGTTGTTTCGCCATGCATTTCGTCACCAGGCAGGTCGCCATGAACCGATTCCGCATGATCGCCGCGCTCGCCCTGATCTACATGGTCTTTGCGATTTTGCTCAACAGCGTCGGCACGGTCATCCTGCAATCGATCTATACCTTCGGCGTCGACAAGCCGCAGGCGAGCCTGCTGGAGCTGTTCAAGGACCTGCCGGTCGCGGTCACCTCTTTCCTGGTTGCTTCGTTTCTTCCCCTGCTTGGCTATCGGCGCGCGATGATGATCGCGCTGGGCATCGTTGCCTGCGCCTGCGTGCTGATGCCGTTGTATCCGAGCTTCCACACCACGGAGCTATTGTTCACTTGCGTTGGCGTGTCGTTCGCGCTGACCAAGGTGGCGGTGTATTCCTCGATCGGGCTGCTCACCAATGATCGCAGCGAGCACGGCCGGCTTACCAATACGGTCGAAGGCTTGTTCATGATCGGCGTGCTGATCGCCGGCTGGCTGTTCAGTGCCTTCGTCGATCATGGGAAGCCGGCGAATCCATCCTGGCTGAATGTCTACTGGGTGCTGGCCGTGATCTGCGTGCTGGTCATCGCGCTGCTGGCTACATCGCGCCTGGACGAGTCGGCTGCTCGCACCGAAGAAACCAAATCCATGCACGGCTCGCTGCTGGAGATGCTACATCTGTTCCTGCGCCCGCTGGTCTATGTGTTCCTGGCATCGGCATTTCTGTACGTGCTGATCGAACAGAGCTTCAGCACCTGGCTGCCGACCTTCAACAACGAAATCCTCAAGCTGCCCAATGCCATGAGCATCCAGATGGCGACCATTCTGGCCGGCGCCTCGGCAGTTGGCCGCCTCGTCGCAGGCCAACTCTTGCGGCGCATGCGGTGGTACGCCTTGCTAAACATCTGCGTGCTCGGCATGGGTCTGCTGGTCATGCTGACCTTGCCGTTGGCGCACGGCGTCGTAGCGCGTGCAGATATCGGTTGGTTGAACGCGCCGACGGCGGCTTATCTGATCCCGCTGATTGGCGTGCTGATGGCGCCGATCTATCCGGTGATCAATTCGGTGGCACTCAGCTCGCTGCCCAAGCCAGCCCACGCGGCGATGACGGGCCTGATCGTCATCTTCTCCGCGCTTGGCGGAACCTTGGGCTCGCGCATCACCGCCATCGTCTTTTCACGTTTCGACGGTATCCACGCGTTCTACTTTTCGCTGGTGCCGATGTTGCTGATCCTGGTCACGCTATTCTTCTTCAAGCGTGAAACCGATCGCGCCGGCACCACCACGGTCAGCATCACGCTGGCCGGCAAATAGCGCTTTCTGGAGCGAAGCGCATCACGCACTATCGCTGGAGTTCTCATGAGCTTTCGTTACCTTGGCCTGTCTGGCCTGCTTTTCGCCGCACTTGCTGCAACGTCCGCCTGCTTCGCGGCCACGGATCCAAGCTTCGTGCTCACTGGTACGTCGGATAACTTCGGCAGCTACTTCCCCAGCTATCTCGCCAACGGCTACTTCTCCACCATGACCTCGCCGCGCGGCACCGAGCCTACGCGCGCTTACATGGTCGCGTTCATGGATTACGATAAAAGCGATATCTCGCGTCCCGCCGCCATTCCCGGCTGGAGCGAGGTCGACTACAACCCAGGCGGTGGCTGGATCAATTCAACACGCCTGGACCAGAAGATTTTTGCGAACTACACGCAAACGCTCGACATGTACGACGGCACGCTCACCACGCGCTACCGCTTCGACTACGCCAACAAATCGACCGACGTGAAGGTCACCACCTTCGTCAGCCAGGCCGATACGCATCTTGCGGCCACCCAGTTCACCATCACGCCGCATTTCGATGGCAGCGTGGAGCTAACCTTTCCTATTCGCTTGTGGTCCGAGCATCAACCGCGCTTTCCGATCGGCAGCATGACCGGCGACCAGATGATCGCGGCCGTCATTGCCAGCGGCCAGAATCTGGACAACAAGCCGGTGCCGACGCCTGATCGTGCAGCCGTGTGGTATCCGGGTTATACGGAAGTGCTCAACCATGATGGTGATACCAGGACGTTGACGCTGTGGCTAAACGGCCGCGCCAAGCAAGGGTTGAGCATGGCGGAAGCGGCAGCCATTGAGCTGCCGACATCGCTGGACATCCAGAGCGTGAAACTCGACAAGACGTCCGACCTGTTGTCGCTGCACATCACCGCCAAGGTGAAACAAGGCACCACGTATACCTTCACCAAATACCTTGCTGCCTCCCGCCAGGATTGGGGCGGCGACGCCAAGGCCGATGTGGCGCTTGCCGAAAAGGCCCGCTCCACCGGCTTCGACACCTTGCTCGCCAGGCACCAGGCGGCATGGCATGAACTGTGGAAATCGGACATCGTGGTGGATGGCGATCCGGCCGTGCAGAAAGCCGTGCACTCCGATCTGTATTACTTGCTCGCCAACACCACGGTGGGCACTGCGTGGCCGATGGGCGCTTGCGCGCTGACACCGAACTACGCGGGCCACGCGTTCTGGGACAGCGATTCGTGGGTATTTCCCGCGCTGCTGCTGTTGCATCCGGAGCGCGCCAAACCGATCGTGATGTTCCGCCATCGCACCATGCAGCCGGCGCGCGAGCGCGCCATCCAATACGGCGCGAAAGGCACCATGTATCCGTGGGAAGCCGACCCGCAGACCGGCGTGGACAACACGCCGCATTTTGCCTACGGCGTGTACCGCGAAATCCACGTCAATGCGGACATCGCGATAGCGCAATGGCAGTACTACCTTGCCAGCGACGACAAGGAGTGGCTGAAGCAGGACGGCTGGCCGGTGATCCGCGAGATCGCCCAGTTCTGGGCCAGCCGCGTCACCTACGACAAGGCGACGGATCGCTACGAAATCATGCACGTCACGTCGCCTGACGAAGCCTACGATGACGTACCGAACGACTCCTTCACCAACGCCGCCGCGCGCAAAGCGTTGCGGATTGCGATCGAAGCGGCCAAGACGGTCGGCGAGCCGGCCGATCCGCAGTGGTCGCAGATTGCCGACAAGATGTACATCCCGTTCCTGGACAAGGAACAGCGGCATCTGGATTTCGACCAGTCGGTGCCGCACGACAAGATCACCTGGATGGGTTCCTCGCTCGCGTGGCTGATGTATCCCAACCTCGACCTGCCGATGTCGGAGACCGTGCGCCGCAACGATTTCGACTTCCAGCTGCATGAGCTGAAAGTGCATGGCGACGATCCCAACGAGATGATGATGGTGATGCTCGCCGTGGGCGCCTCCGAACTGGGCGATGCCAAAACCGCCGGCGATTGGATTCAACGCAACCTGGCCGGCTTCCTGAAACCGCCGTTCAACGTGCGCACGGAAACGGTGGCGAACAACGCCGGCTATATTCTCGCGACCTCGTCCGGTTTTTTGCAGAGCATGATCTACGGTCTGACTGGCTTGCGCATCGACGACAAAGGCCTTGATGCGGCCTATGCGCCGGTGCTGCCGCCGAACTGGACGTCGCTGAAGCTTCAGCGCGTCAGTTTCCGCGGCAAGCAGTACGACATAACCATCACACGCAATGCGGAAGGCAAGGCGGAGTTGACCCGCACGGCCCTGTAACAACCATGTCCACGCTATCGCCCTCACTTCGTGAAGCCATGCAACAGGTCGGCAAGCTGTTGCAGGCCGGGGATTTCCGCGCGGCGCATGATCAACTTCAGTCGGTGGTCGAACAGCACCCCGACTATGCGGAAGCTTTGCGCCTGCTCGGCGGCGTGCGACAGGCACTGGGCGATACCGAAGGTGCGGAAGCGCTGTTGCGCAAGGCCATGGCCGCCGATCCTGGCTGGGCGCCTACCTGGTCGTCGCTCGGCGAGCTGTTGTTGAACAGCGGACGCGCAGAGGAGGCGGTGCCGCTGCTGCAACGCGTCGCGTCGCGTCTACCGCACGCGGCCCTGCTGCTTGCACGCTACTACAACGACCAGCAGCGTCCGGCTGATGCGCTGGCCATCGTTGCGCCATTGTGCGGCTCCACCCAGGCACCGGCCGAGCTCATCGCACAGCATGTCGCAGCGCTTGCGGCGCTCGGGCGCCAGGAAGAAGCCGTCAGCTTTTATGGTCGACGAGCAGAAGCGTTGCCTAACGATCCTGCTGCTGCTCACGCCGCAGCCATGGCCTTGGCGGCAGCGTCCAAGTACGCCGAAGCCGAACGAGCCACCAACCACACCCTCGCGCAGGGGCATAGAACGGCTGCCGTTTATTTCACCCATGCAAGCAGCCTGATCGCGCTCGGCAAATTGGAAGCTGCAGAAGCCGCCTTGCGCGACTGTCTGCGGCAGGAGCCGCGCCACATCGAAGCACACGATCATCTTGCGCGGCTGGTGTGGATGCGCACGGGCGACAGCGCACAGACCACCGCGATGCTCGACCAGGCTCTGCAAAGGTTTCAAGACGACGAAGCACTACTCGCCACAAAAGCGGCGATTCTGCAAGGCGCTGGCGATGCGCATGGCGCCTACCAATGTCTGGCGGCATCCGCAGCGCATGCGCAAGCCACACCTTCCCTGCTGGTACGTGCCGGACTCGCTGCCTTGGAATTCGAGCCGGTCGTCGCCTTGGCCTTGGCAGAGCGTGCACTGCAGCGATCACCTTCTGCCAGCGCACCACGAAACCTGCTGGCCGCCGCGTTGTTAGGCACCGGTGATCCGCAAGCTGCACTGCGCCACTGCGAAGCGCTACTCGCCAACGCACGGGACGATCAATACCTGATCGCTTTGCAGACCACCGCATGGCGTCTGCTCGGCGACGAGCGCTACGACGCGTTTTGCGATTACACCGATCTGGTGCGTCCGCAAACCTTGCAGGCACCGGCGCAATGGCCAGATCTTCCCCACTTTCTCGCTGACGTGAAGCGCAGCCTGGAGCGCCTGCACAACCCGCATGGCCATCCGTTGCTGTTCCAATCGCTGCGCCATGGCACGGAAACCACCGGCGACCTGACGCGCCATGCCGATCCTGTCATCCAGGCGCTGTTCCGGGCATTCGAGGCGCCGATCCGCGATTACCTCGCCCATATCGGCAACGGTTCTGATCCATTACGCCGCCGCAACCACGGGACTTACCGCTACAACGGCGGATGGTCGGTACGACTGCGCAGCGCGGGCTATCACACCAGTCACGTGCATCCTCGCGGCTGGATTTCCTCGGCGTTTTATGTGGACCTGCCTGACGGCATGGCGAACGCTTCCACGCCGGATGGATGCCTCGCGTTCGGACAGCCAAGCATCCTGACCACACCTCCCTTGCATGCCCAACATGTCGTACGGCCCGAAGCAGGCAGGCTGGTGTTGTTTCCTTCGTATGTGTGGCATGGCACCGTGCCCTTCCACAGCGAGCAGACCCGGCTTACGGTAGCCTTCGACGTTGCGCCGGGGGAAACGACATGACACGGCGGCGCATGCTGCTCGCCTGCCTCGTGCTGGTGACCAGCAGCGTTGACGCCGCGACCGATCCCAGTTTCCTGCTGACCGCCACGATGCAGGACCTTGGCGCTTATTTTCCGGGCCAGTTGGGTAACGGCTACGTTTCTACCATGACCGCGCCGCGCGGCACGGAAGGCAATCTCGCTTACCTGGTTGCCTTCATGGATCACGCCAAAGATGACGTATCGCGCCCTGCCGCGGTTCCAGGCTGGACGGAAATCAACTATCGCGCCGGTTCATCCTGGCTCAACCAGGTCGACGTGACACCCACGCGGTTTCAGAACTATCGCCAAGTGCTGGATATGTACGACGGCACGCTGACCACCAGCTATCGCTACATCGACGGATCGAAGGCCACCGACATCAAGGTGACCACACTGGTCAGCCAGGCATCGCCGCATCTTGCCGCAACGCAACTTTCGATCACGCCGGATTTCGACGGTAACGTCAAGCTGTCCTTCGCCTTCAACCTGTGGGCACCGCACCAGCCGCGCTTCGCGCTCGCCAAACTCGACGGCGATCAGCTGATGGAAGCGCTTGCCGCCAACAACCTGTCGCTGGAACCGACACCACCAGCCACCGCCGATCGTGCGGCGCTGTGGTACCACGGCGATACGCATGTGCTGTCCAGCGGCAACGACAGCGGAACGCTGACGTTGTGGCTGGATGGCCAGGCGGAACAAGGCGCGAAGATGGCCGAAGCCGCAGCGATCGCCTTGCCGAAAGACGTACAAGCCAGCGAGGTCAAGCTCCATCAGGATGATTACCGGCTCGCCTTCCATGTGCGCGTCACGGTACATAAGGGCCAGACATACATCTTCACCAAATATGTCGCGATCTCGCGCGATGCCTGGGGTGGCGATGCGAAGCAGGATCTGGCACTCGCCACGCATGCACGCACGCAGGGCTTCGATGCATTGCTGCAACATCAAGCCGATGCCTGGCATGCGTTGTGGCAGTCGGACATCGTCATCGACGGCGATGCCAAGGCGCAGCAGATCGTGCATTCCGATCTGTATTACCTGCTATCCAACGCGACACCGGATACCAACTGGCCGGTGGGTGCCTGCGGCATGACACCGGGCTACACCGAACACGTATTCTGGGACAGCGATTCGTGGGTCTTCCCTGCCCTGCTGCTGTTACATCCCGCGCGTGCGAAATCCATGGTGATGTTCCGCGATGCAACACTGGCGGCGGCGGAGCAGCGTGCACACGAACGCGGCCTGCGTGGCGCGATGTATCCCTGGGAGGCCGATCCGGATAACGGCAGCTCGCAGACGCCACATTCGGCGCACGTGCTGGACGACAGCGAAATCCACGTCAATGCCGACATCGCGATGGCGCAATGGCAGTACTACCTGGCCACGCAGGATCGCAGCTGGCTCAAACAACATGGCTGGCCGGTCATTCGCGCTGTTGCCGACTTCTGGGCCAGCCGCGCCAGCTACGTGGCTGACAAGCATCGCTACGAGATCCTGCACGTCACCTCGGTCTCCGAACCACACAACGATATCCCCAACGATACGTTCACCAATGCATCGGCACGCAAGGCGCTTGACATCGCCACCAGCGCAGCAGCCATCGTGGGAGTGGCGCCCGATCCGCATTGGGCGGAAGTCGCAAAAGGTTTGTATCTGCCCTTCGATGCGCAGGAAGGCCACTACCTCAACTTCGATCCCTCCGTGCCGTTCGACGCGCAAAAGGAAGGCGGTCCGTTGCCGTTGTTGTCGTATCCATCGCTGGATATGCCGATGAGCGCACAAGTGCGCCGCAGCGATTACCAGTACGCCACGCAGGCGCTCGAACATGCGCAGCACATGAATAGCATGGGCTTCGAGCCGCTATCCATCGCTGCAGCCACCGCCGGCAACCAAGCCGAGGCCAGCAAATGGTTCGAGGCCAACTTGACGCTCAACGTGATCAAGCCGCCTTTCAACGTGCGCACCGAAACGCCCACCAACAACACCGGGTATTTCATGACCGCCAGCGGCGGGCTATTGCAGAACATCCTCTACGGCTTTACTGGCTTGCGCATCGAGGAACAAGGTTTGATGCAGGCTTATCCGCCGATGCTGCCGCCACACTGGAAACGCCTGACGCTCAAGCACCTCACTTTCCGCGGCCAGCCGATGGACATCACCCTGCAGCGGGATGCTGGTGGAAACGTCACGATCACGCGCCATACTTTTTGATTGACACACGCGATCGGCAGCCCGCATGGCCCCGATCGCACTGGATGGGGAATACGCATGAAAAGCACACATCGCCATAGCTTCACCACGTCACGCGTTCTCACGTTGCTGTTGTCGGCAGCACTGGTCGCTACGGCCTCCGCCGCCCAGCCGGATCCTGCCAAAACGCGCGCTTACATCGACAAGGCCTGGACCACGCTCACGCGCTCGCAGGACGAGTGCAAATCGCTGATCGATCCGAAGATCAAGACGCGCCCAGTGCTCTACGTGCCAGCGCAATTCACCGTGCCGCAAGACCTGGTGCAGGTGGAGAAGCGTTGCAACGTCGACGTGCATACGCTACCCAGGCCGATCGAACAACTTGGCGATGTGGATGCGACGACGTTGCCAGTGCAAGGCCTGCTCTATCTGCCGCATCCCTACGTGGTGCCCGGCGGCTTCTTCAACGAGATGTACGGCTGGGACAGCTATTTCATCATGCTTGGACTGGTGGCCGATCACCGCACCGAGCTGGCGCGTGACATGGTCGACAACGCGCTGTTCGAAGTGAAGTACTACGGTGGCGTGCTGAATGCGAACCGCACTTACTATCTCAGCCGTTCGCAGCCACCCTTTCTGACCCAGATGATGGTGTCCCTGCTCAACGATCCGGCCAGCTTCCGCAGTGCGGACGAGAAGCACGCGTGGCTGGAGAAGGCCTATCCCTTGGCCGTGCGCAATCACGACATCTGGACGCGCCAGGAGCATCTCGCAGGCGACACCGGCCTGGCACGCTACTACGACTTCGGCAGCGGCCCGGTGCTCGAGGCGCAGGACAGCGGGTTCTACAACGGCGTGATCAAATGGTTGATCGCACATCCCAACGACAATCCGGGATATCTGCTGAAGGCTTCGAAGAGCCCGGATGCTGCCGAAACCGAGCGCTTGAAAACCGAAAGTTGCGACGTCACCGCCTCCAAGGTTTGTGCCGGTGACTGGTATGGCGGTTATCGCTTGACGGCCGACTACTACCACGGCGATCGCGCGATGCGTGAATCGGGCTTCGACACCAATTTCCACTACGGTCCGTTCGGCGGCTCCACGCACCACTACGCCGACGTGAGCTTGAACAGCCTGCTCTATCGCTACGAACTGGATCTGCGCGACTTCGCGCGGCAACTTGGCAAGACCGCTGATGCACAGCGCTGGGCGCAAGCCGCCGCCGCACGCAAGGAAGCGATGAACAAGTACCTGTGGCGCCCCGAGTTCGGCATGTACCGCGACTACGACGCTATCGCCGGCAAACCAAGCGATGCGCCGTACCTCACCACGTTCTATCCGCTCTGGGCCGGTGCCGCATCGCCCGAACAGGCGGCCTCGGTGCGCAGCAAGCTGTCCCTTTTCGAATTGCCCGGCGGCCTGGCGATGGACAACCGGCCCAGCGGTACGCAGTGGAATGCGCCGTTCGGCTGGGCGCCCACCAACTGGCTCGCCGTGGACGGTCTCGACGCCTATGGCTTCCATGACGATGCGCGTCGTATTGCCGGCAAATTCAACGCAACCATCGACCGCAGCTTTGCCGCCGACGGCACCATCCGCGAGAAATACAACATGGCCAGCGGCAATGCGGATGTGAAAGTCAGCGCCGGCTACACCACCAATGTGATCGGCTTTGGCTGGACCAATGCCGTGTATTTGAAGATGGAAGAAATCCTGAGCGGTGCAAAGGCGAAGGCTGCTGTCGCGCCATGACGTAGGTTGGGGTGCGAACCCCAACATCACGCTCCATCAGGCATGGCAATGTTGGGGTTCACACCCCAACCTACGATGCGAATCGGAGGAACCATGGGTACGTTACGTCTCTTATGCCTCGCGGCAGCCACGCTGATCAGCGTGGCTGCATTTGCGCAAGACGCCTCTCCCAGCGTCAAACCCGACGGCACGGTCACCTCGCCCGCCCTCAGCATTCCGTATTCGAGCTTCGCCTGGCCGCAGGCGCGCGAGTTCTTCCCCAAGATGCTCGCCGAAGGCAGCAAGGCGCCACCGATCACCGCGCCGATCGAACAGAGCCGCGCTTTCTACGATCGCCTCAATAGCGACCGCGTGACGCGCATGCAGAAGATGTATGCGGTCACGATTCACCGCGAAACGATTGCCGGCGTCGGCGCGGACGTGGTGCTGCCAGCACAGGGCGTGTCGGCGGAGAATCAACATCGCGTGCTGATCAACCTGCATGGCGGCGCGTTCCTGTGGGGCGCACGCAGCGGCGGCCTGGTGGAAGCGATACCGGTGGCCAGCGTCGGTCGCATCAAGGTGATCACCGTGGATTACCGGCAAGGGCCCGAGCACACCTTCCCGGCGGCAAGCGACGATGTCGAAGCGGTCTATCGCGCCTTGCTCAAGCAATACAAGCCACAGGAGATCGGCATCTATGGCTGCTCGGCCGGCGGCATCCTCACCGGTGAATCCGTTGCGCGCCTGATCGCTGACAAGCTTCCCGTACCGGGCGCCATCGGCACCTTCTGCGGGTCCGTGCTGGATGTCGACGGCGATTCCTCCTACGTGGCCCCTGTGCTGAACGGCCAGGGCGTGCCGGCGCATCGCCTCATGTTGGCCGATCTGCCTTACTTTCACGGCGCGAACCCGCGCGATCCACTCGTGCAGCCGGGCCTATCGCCGGGGTTGCTGGCCAAGTTTCCGCCTACCCTGCTGATCACCGGCACGCGCGACATGACGATGAGTTCGGTACTCGCCAGCCAGGAAGCGCTCGATAGAGCGGGCGTGCAGACCGAGCTGCGTGTATGGGATGGCATGTGGCACTCGTTCTTCTCGGATCCGGAGCTGCCCGAATCGCAGGATGCCTATCGCGTGATGGCGAGGTTTTTCCTCAATCATCTCGCTCGTTGACATACTCATCGACTGAGAGCCTGCTGAAGCCTCCACGCAGCCCGCATTGCGCCTGAGCGGCCATCATGCGGCGGCGCGCGGCTTGACCAGACAGCCAGTCTGGCGCTGCGCCACGCACCACCACCTGACGACCGCTCAGGCGCAATGCGAGCTACGTGAAAGCATCAAACAGGCTCTATAGACACGCCGCGCTTTGCCACTTGCGGGTGCGGCGAGTATCCTGAATGGAACCCATCCCTCGCCTCCGGATCATGAGCCAACAGACCGTCCTGGTCATTGATGACGAACGCGATATTCGCGAACTGCTGACGATCACGCTCGGCCGCATGGACCTGAAGGTCGATGCCGTCGGCACGGTTGCTGAAGCGCGCCAGGCGCTTTCCGAGCGCAGTTACGACCTGTGTTTCACCGACATGCGGCTGCCGGACGGCAGCGGTCAGGAGATCATCGAGCTGATCGCGGCCGAATACGACGAAACCCCGGTGGCGATGATCACCGCCTACGGCAACGTTGACGCGGCCGTCACGGCGCTGAAGGCCGGCGCGTTCGACTTCGTGTCCAAGCCCGTGGACATCCAGATGCTGCGCCGGCTGGTGCGCACGGCGCTGAAGCTGGCCGAAGAAAAGCGCACAGGCGGTGGTGTCGGCCATGCCGCGGGCGGTTCCAGCGAACGGCTGATCGGCGACTCGTCCGCGATGCAGCAGGTGCGCAACACCATTACCAAGCTGGCCCGCAACCAGGCACCGGTGTACATCGCCGGCGAGTCGGGCGTGGGCAAGGAACTGGTGGCACGCCTGATTCACGAACAGGGTCCGCGCGCCAGCGGTCCGTTCGTGCCGGTGAACTGCGGCGCGATTCCTTCCGAGCTGATGGAAAGCGAGTTCTTCGGCCACCGCAAGGGCAGCTTCACCGGTGCAGTCGCCGACAAGGAAGGCCTGTTCCAGGCCGCGCATGGCGGCACGCTATTCCTCGATGAAGTAGCCGAACTGCCGCTGCACATGCAGGTGAAGCTGTTGCGTGCCATCCAGGAAAAGGCCGTGCGCCCGATCGGTGCGCGCGAGGAAATTGCCGTGGACGTGCGCATTCTCTCGGCCACGCACAAGAACCTGGCCGCGCTGGTCGATCAGGGCCAGTTCCGCCAGGATCTTTTCTATCGCATCAACGTGATCGAGCTGCGCGTACCGCCCCTGCGCGAGCGCCGCGGCGACGTGCCGCTGCTGGCCGAATTCGTGCTGCGCCAGCTGGCTGCCAAGAGCGGTGGCGGCACGCCGGTACGCTTGCTGCCCGAAGCGCGTCAGGCGCTGGAGGATTACGACTTCCCCGGCAACGTGCGCGAGCTGGAAAACATCCTGGAACGCGCCGTCGCCATGTGCGACGGCGACCGCGTCGACGCCAGCGACCTGATGCTGCCGCAACGCCCGCCGCGCCATGGCGCGGAAGCCGGCACACCCGCGCACGGCGGCGGCCATCACGCGCAGCCCGCCTATCCACCCACGCATGCACCAACCACCACGCCGGTTGCACAGACGCCATCCAGCGAATTGCCGCTGGACGACTACATCAGCAATCTCGAACGCACCGCGATCATGAAGGCGCTGGAAGAGTCGCGCTACAACAAGACCGCGGCGGCGCGGAAGCTGGGCATCACGTTCCGTGCGTTGCGCTACAAGCTGAAGAAGCTTGGCATTGATTGATGCGCTTCCCGTAGGTTGGGGTGCAAACCCCAACATCGCGATCCTGATCGACATGGCCATGTTGGGGTTTGCACCCCAACCTGTGGGCTAATGCCGGGACTTTTCCTTGCCCTCACGCAAGGCTTCGCGCACCGCATGCAGCAGGGCCCGCGTTCCCACCGGCTTGTTCAAGCGGCGCACGCGATTGCCATCAGGCATGGTCAGTTTCGCCGAACCCGATGAAGCATCGGCGCGGCTCAGCACCAGCACGCCGCGACGGTAGCCGTACTGGCTCAACGCAGCCAGCGTGCGCTCGCTGGTGAAGAGGCTCATGTCGCTATCCATCACCACCAGGTCGGGCAGGCCACAGGCTTCGATCCACTGCAACGCGGCGGTGCCGCTCTGGCTGCCATGCACCTCATAGCCCCAGGCATCGAGCGTGTCACTGAGCAGCGTGAGCTGGCCGGCTTCCTCCACCACCAACAGCACGTGCTCGGCATTGCCGTGCAGGCTGGCGTCGTTTTCGACCAGGTCGAAGTCGGCGGTATCGCTGGTCGCACGCACCAACGGTATGTATAGATCGAAACAGCTGCCTTCATCGACGATGCTGTCCATGCGCATCACGCCGCCGTGGCTGTAGACGATGCGGCGGCACGACAGCAGCCCCAAACCCGTACCGCCTTCCTTGGTGGTGAAGAACGGTTCGAACAGCCGCTTGCGTACTTCATCGGTCATGCCGATACCGGTGTCGCTGACCGACAGGCACACGTAGTCGCCGGGTTGCGCGTCTTCCTGCTCCAGGAAAAAGCGCTGATCCAGTTTCGACTTGCTGGTGGTGACGCGCAAAACGCCACCGTTGGGCATGGCCTGGATCGCGTTAAGGCAGAGGTTGAGCAGGCATTGCTGCAGTTCGGTGTGATTGCCTTCGAACGTGAGCTGCGGATCAGCCACGTCGATGTCGAGCGTCACCGTGCGCGGCACGCTACCCTGCAAAAGCAGCGACAGCGCGTCGATCAGCGCCTGCACTTTGACCTGCTCGGCGCGGCGTGCACCGCGCGCGAACGACAGCATGGACTGCACCATTTCCAGCCCACGCCGTCCGCAGTCGCGTACCAGCGAGCCGAGCCGGGCGAGGCGTGGATCATCCTGGTAGTCCTGCAGGCTGTCGCCAGCCAGCAACAAAGGCTGCAACAGATTGCGCAGATCGTGGCTCAGGCCGCCGGCCAGCATGGCCAGGCTTTCGAAGCGCTGGATGCGGATCAGCTCCGCCTCTGCCCGTGCGCGTGCGCGTTGTTCTTCCGCCTCACGCAACGCGCGCCGCACGGCGCTCGCCAGGCGCGCGGGGTTCTGCTTGAGGATGTAATCGGTGGCGCCTTCACGCAGTGCCGCGATGGCCGCTTCTTCGCCCAGCGTGGCCGATACGTAGATGAAGGGAATGTCTTCGCTGTGGTCGCGCAGCAGCTCCAGCGCACGCTGCCCCGAGAAGCCGGGCATGCTGAGATCGGACAGCACGATATTCGGCTTGAAATCCCTCAGCGTCCGCACATAGGCGGGCTCATCGTCGACCAGGCGCACATCGTATTCAATGCCGTCGGCCTGCAGCTCGGTGAGCACCAGCTCGGCATCGAGCGTGCTGTCCTCGACCTGCAGCACCCTTATGCGGGGCAACGAACGTTGTTGGCTGGACTTGTCCGGCATTCGTAGGCTTTCCAAGTGACCCGTTCATCATATTTCAATCGGGAACAGGGGATGAGACATGGCAAAAAGGACATAGCGAGGGCGGCTCCGGCAGACTTGCCGGCGGCCGCTTGTGACTATCTACGCGTCCCCGCGCCTATTCCCTACCTTCGGGCGCCTGGTTCAGCACGGCCCAAAACTGGCCGAGCGTGCGCACCGCCTGGAAGAACTGCCCCACGTCCACGGGTTTTATGACGTAGGCATTCACTCCCAGGTCCCAGCTGCGCGCCAGATCGCTTTCCTCGCGCGAGGAGGACAGGATGACCACTGGCGTGTAGCGAAACTGTTCGTCCGCCCGCATTTGCGTAAGCACGTCCAGCCCGTTCATGCGCGGCATCTTGATATCCAGCAGCACCACGACGGGTTCGTCCTCCGGGCGGCCGGCAAAGGCGCCGCGCGCGTACAGCCAATCCAGGCAATCGACGCCATCCTCCACATGGACCACCGGATTGGCCAGATGCGCCTGGCGCAACGCGTCGAGCGTCATCTCGGCATCGACGGGGCTGTCTTCGACCAGCAGGATGGGGCGTAGTGCGGCATGTTTCATGTGGACGGCGATGGGGGCTCGATGGCTGACAGCGTGAAGTGAAAGCGGGCACCGCGCTCGGGCTCTCCTTCGGCCCAGACGCGGCCTCCGTGGCGCATCACGATGCGCCGCACATTGGCCAGCCCGATACCGTTGCCTGGAAACTCGCTAGCCTTGTGCAGCCGCTGAAATACACCAAAAAGTTTGTCGACGTAGCGCATATCGAAACCGGCGCCGTCGTCGGCGACGGTGAATTCGTAATCGCTGCCGTCGTCTTGCCGCACGGAAACATCAATGTGTGCAATCTCGCGCTGGCCGGTGTATTTCACCGCGTTGCCGATCAGGTTCTGCCACACCGTACGCAGCATGTTCTCGTCGCCCACCACCGTCGGCAGCGGATCGACCCGCCAGACGATGCGCCGGCCCGGCGCCTCCGATTCGGCCAGCGTGCATGTCTCGCTTACCAGTGCCTGCATGTCCACGGCCTGCAAGCGCAACGCACCGCGCCCCAGGCGTGAGAACACCAGCAAGTCTTCGATCAGCTGCGCCATGCGATGCGACGCATCGCGCACCACGCCCAGGTAATGGCGGCTGGTCTGATCGACCTGCTCGCCCAGATGATCTTCCAGTTTCTGCGCGAAGGCCGTGATGTGCCGCAGCGGCGCACGCAGATCGTGAGAGACGGAATAGCTGAACGCCTCCAGCTCGCGGTTGACGTCGGAGATCTGCGCCACCTTGTTTTCGAGCTGGTGGTTGAGCTCCTTCACTTGTTGCTCGACCAAGGCACGCGCGGTGACGTCGCTGACGGTCAGCAGCAACACAGGGCTGTCGCTGTCTTGCTGCTGCAAACGGCGTGCATTGATCACCACGTGCCGCTCGACGCCGTCGACGGTGCGCTGGGTGAGTTCGAAATCCCACAGCTCGCGGTCGCGCAGCAGCACGTCGCGCAGGCGCTGCAGCAGCACTTCATCGGCCCAGGCGCCTTGGCCGATGTCTTCCAGGTATTCGGTGCGGCTTTCTTCGGATACACCGTACAATTCGCTGAAGGCCGCGTTCACCAGCAGACTGCGCAGGTTGTGGTCAAGCAGCGCGATAGGTTCGCGCACGGCCTGCAGGATCATCTGAGAACGCTGCACGGCCTGCCGCTCGCGCACTTCGGCCTGCAGGCGGCGGCCGATCTGCCGTTCGGAAACGATCACCACGATGGTCAACATCAACAGTTGCGCGGCAGCGGTCAGCGCGAGCACCAGGCTGCTGTTGTCGGATTGCTTGCGGGCCGCTTCACGACGCAGCTGCAAGGTCTGCTCGGCGTCGGCAACGATCTTGTCGGCAATGACATCGACATGGAACAACGCATCGGCATCGCGCAGGGCCTGTTCCGCACCGGCACGGTCGTTGTGCTGAAAACGCTGCACAGCCTGATGCAACAACGCCAGGCGACCGTTCTCCACGGCGCCCAACTGCTCAACCAGGTGTTCCTGCCCGGCACTGTCGGCGGTGATGTGGCGCAACTCGTCCAGCAGGCCGGGAATCTCGTTTTCGACGCCCGACGCTACCGCTTCGGCGCGGCTGGAAGGATCGTCCGCCAGCAGATGTTGGATGGCCGATTCGGCGTAATGGGTGCGGTCGGCAATGCGATAGACCAGGGCCTGGACTTCTGCCGAGCGGGTGACCCGTTCACCGGCCTGGAAGGATTCCTTGGAACTGCCGCGCGTAATCATGTACGGCAACGCGACGATCACGAGCACGGCAAGCAGCAGGCCGCCGGTGCGCCAAGGCATCGCTACTTGTCGCACTCCCCCCAGGATCATCGACTGCCCTTGGTCCTTCGCATCGGCATGATGTATGCATTCTGCGCACGTTTTGCGGCCACTGACTAGTACGAACGCACTTCACTTACACGTAGATGAATCGTGCAGGTCTGGACTCGCTTTTCAAAGGGCTAACAGCGTTCTCCATCCCAGCATGACGCGAATCCCCAATCAAAGAACCAGACGGACAAACATCCGCAAACCCCACCCGCTAGTCGTACTTAGCGAGTGAGGAAGCGTATTTCGCACAAATCAGTGGTACGGACTCATCGACGCTGGCCGTGCCGACATGGCTTTGCCCCAATCCTTGTTCGGCTGCGCCTGCATCGTGAAATGCAGTTCGCCGCCGGCCAGGATGTCCGCGTGCTTCAGATACACGCGATCCAGCGGTTTGCCGTTGAGGGTGATCTGGCCGACGTAAGGATGCGCGTCGTCAAACGGCGCGGCGCTGATCGTGAAGGTGCGGCCATTGCTCAAATGAATCGCCGCACGCGGCACGAACGGGCGGCCGATGGCGTATTCGTCACTGGCCGGCGTGACCGGATAGAAGCCCAGCGCGGTGAAGATGTACCAGGCAGACATCTGGCCCAGGTCATCGTTGCCGATCAACCCTGCCGGACCGGGGCCGTATTCGTTGTCCATGATCTGCTTCAACCGCTGCTGCGTCTTCCACGGCTCGCCAGCGTAGTCATACAGGTAGGCAATGTGGTGGCTGGGCTCGTTGCCATGCGCATACCAGCCGATCAAGCCGGTGATGTCTTCCACGTTTTTGAAGATGGAAGGATCGACCTTGGCGTCAAATAGCTCATCCAGCTTGTGCGTGAAAGCCTGATCGCCGCCCATCGCCGTGATCAGCCCGGCCACGTCCTGCGGCACGTACCAGGAATACTGCCAGGCGTTGGCTTCGGTATAGTCGTCGCCATAGCCGGCGCTGGTCGGGTCGAAGGGTTCGCGGAACTTCCCATTGGTGAGGCGTGCGCGCATGAAGCCGGTCTTCGGGTCCCACACGTTGCGCCAGTTGGTGGCGCGTTTTTCGAAGCTGTCGTAGATGTCATGCTTGCCCATGGCCTTGGCCATTTGCGCGATGGCCCAGTCGTCGTAAGCGTATTCCTGGGTCTTGGAGCCGCCTTCCACTTCCTTGTCGATGGGTACGTAGCCGAGCTTCATGTAATCGGCGAGATCACCGTAATCGCCGTAGGTCGCGGTGGAGACCATCGCCTTCATCGCCTTGTCGGCGTCGTAGCCGCGAATACCCTTGATATAGGCATCGGCGATGATCGCCACGGCGTGATAGCCGGTCATGCACCAGGTTTCCAAGCCCTGATATGCCCATACCGGCAACATGTGGAACGGGCTGGCCTGCTGTGCGACAAGCAGTGAACGCACGAAGTCCACGGTGCGATCCGGATGCAGCAGGATCAATAGCGGCTGCTGTGCGCGATACACATCCCACATCGACCAGCTCGAATAGAAATCGAAGCCATCGGCATGATGCACCTGGTAATCAGGCCCGCGGTATTCGCCATTCACATCCATGGCGAGGTTGGGTGCGATCAGTGCGTGATACAGCGCGGTATAGAACTGCGTGCGCAGGGTTTTCGAACCATCCACGTCGATCGGCGCAAGCGCCTTGTTCCAGGCTTCCGACGCATCATGACGATGTGCATCGAAATCCCAGCCCTTGCCATCTTGATCGAGGTTGGCGATGGCGTTGGCTTCGCTTACCGACGACACCGCCACCTTCACCTGCAGCGGTTGCTTGAGTTCACCGAAATCGAATACGCCCTCGAGCGCACGGCCGTTCTGCGCATTCTGGTCTTGCGGCTGATAGCCCGGTCCCTTGAAACCCTTGTAGACCAGGTCGGTTTCGCGGTTATAGAGCTCATGCGAAGCCATCGGCTGGTTGAAGCGCATGGCGAAACACAGCTCGCGTCCCGGCGCCCAGCCGCGCGTGGTGCGGCAACCGGTGATGGTGCCATCTGCGCGCACCTGCAAGTTCGACCACAGCACCTTGCCCGGGTAGTCGTAGATGCTGGGGCGAAGATCGAGCAGCAGGTGCGCCGGCTTGCCGGCCGGGAAGGTGTAGCGATGCCAACCCACGCGGCGGGTGGCGGTGAGTTCGGCACGCACACCGTAATCGGCCAGGGTGACCGCGTAGTAGCCGGGCTGCTCCACTTCGGTGGCATGGTCGAAACGCGAGCGATAACCGCTGCCCGGCACTTTCTCGTCACCTGGATCGAGCTTCACGTCGCCGACGATCGGCATCACCAGCACATCGCCCAGGTCCGAATGGCCGGAACCGGAGAAATGCGTGTGGGAGAAGCCCATGATGGTGGGGTCGTTGTACTGATAACCCGCCGCCCACTTATAGGCGTGCTTGAAGTCCGGCATCGCGGTATCCGGCGACAGCTGGATCATGCCGAACGGCACCGTGGCGCCCGGGAACAGATGGCCATCGCCACCGGTGCCGATGCGGGGATCGACCTCGCCCGCGCGCGGCTCAGCGGCCTGGGCGACGGGTACGGCCGCCAGCGCGGTGAAGATCAACAGGGAAAGTCCAGAACAAAGCAGGCGATGGTTCATTGAAAGGGGGCCTGTTAATGTGTTTGGTTAAGGATGCGCTGATTCATTCAGCGTGGGTGTCACCGGTCCTGTCTGTTCGCAGGCCACAGGGCCGACGGCGAAGGCAGACTGGCTGTCTGTCGAGTCGGCGGACCGAAGGCATGCGGACAGACAGGGGCGGTGATATCTGCGCGGAATGAATCAGAGCATCCTTAGCAGGCTTGGGAGTCTGCAAAACCCCAATCCTGCGGCTTTTGTCCCTATCGGGACAGGGTCAAAGGTGGGGGTTGACGCTTTGGATCGTTCTAAAACGTGGGACGCTAGCATTGGGGCGGAGGCTTGGCATGCTGCATTGCAGGATTACGAATTCGCGGGTTCGGGTACATTTGGATCGTTACAAAGGCGAGGTTCTGGCATAAATGGGGAACACACCGCCGGTCGGCCGTAAGGTCACCCTGAGCGATATTGCCGCGGGCTGCGACGTCTCCCGCGCTACCGTTTCGCTTGTCCTGCGGGGTAGCCCGCTGGTCAATAAACACACGCGCGCCCGCGTCGAGGAAGAACTGCGACGGCAGGGTTACGTGTACAACCGCGCCGCCGCGAATCTGCGACGGCGCACGTCATCGAGCATCGCACTGGTCCTCAACGACCTGGCCAACCCGTTCTTCGCGGAATTCGCCGCGGGCGTGGATGAAGTGCTGGGCGATACCGGCTACGTGACCCTTTTGGGTAGCACTGGCGAGTCCACCGAGCGCGAACTGGCGGTGCTCGGCTCGCTGATGGAACACGGACCGGCCGGCATCATCCTGTCGCCTGCCGAGGGCAGCGATGCGCAACAGATTCTTTCCGCCGTGGGAGGGGTGACGCCGCTGTTGCTGTTCAACCGCGAAGTCAGTGGCGATGTCGCCGCGTGCGATCACTGGGATCGCCTGTTCCTGGACAACCAGCGCGGCGCACGCTTGGCCACCGAACACCTGATCGGACAGGGGCACCAACACATCGCGTTCTACGGCGGCCATCTGGGCTCCAGTTCCTGCCGCCAGCGTCGCGCCGGCTATATGGAAGCGATGAAAGCAGCAGGCCTGACGGTGGAGCCGAGCTGGATGGTGGAATGCATTCCCAATCGCCTGGATGCGGTGGCGCAAAGCGAACAGCTGTTCAAGGGCAAGACCGCACCCACCGCTGCTGTCTGCTACAACGATGCCGTGGCGCTGGGCCTGATGCTGGGACTGCATCAACGTGGCCTGCAGCCGGGCCGCGATTTCGCCCTTACCGGCTTCGACGACATCGCCGAAGCCGCGGTCAGTGCACCGCCGCTGACCACGCTGGCGGTAACGCCACGCGATCGCGGCAGGCAAGCCGCGGAACTGATCCTTCAGCGCGTCAAGGATCCCTCTCCTCCTCCACGTCAAACCATTGCTCCCGTGCAATTGCTGGTACGCGCAAGCAGTTGCCCGCCACAAGAGCCTGCTTAATGTCCCAGCGCAGCCCTCCTAACCGCTGAGTAGCCGTTAGGCGGCCGCGCGCGGCTTGACCAGACAGCCAGTCTGGCACTACGCCACGCACGACCACCTAACGACTACTCAGCAGTTAGGCGAACCACGCCGAGACACCAAACAGGCTCTGATCACACGGATTCCATCATGGCTTTTACTGCAGTAACACCGCCGTCCTCTGGATCGTCGACGGCCTCCAGCGACAACCGCTACACGTACTACCCCATGGCACTCACCGTCATCACGACGGTGTTCTTCATGTGGGGCTTTCTCACCTGCCTCAACGACATTCTGATTCCGCATCTGAAAGCGGTATTCGAATTGAACTATGCGCAGGCGATGCTGGTGCAATTCACCTTCTTCGGCGCGTATTTCCTGATGTCGTTGCCGGCAGGCTGGGTCGTCGGACGGCTTGGCTACAAAAAGAGCATCGTCGCCGGCCTGGTGATCGCCGGCATCGGCGCAGTGGGCTTCTGGCCCGCGGCGGGTTTGCGCTGGTATCCGGCGTTTCTTGGCGCCTTGTTCGTGCTCGCCACGGGTATCACGCTGTTGCAAGTCGCCGCCAATCCGTACGTAGCACTGCTCGGGCCTGAAAAAACCAGTTCCAGCCGGCTTACGCTCGCACAGGCACTGAACTCGTTCGGCACCACCATCGCGCCGGTATTCGGCAGCCTGTTGATTCTTTCCACGCAGGTGAAGAGCTCGGCGGAAATCGCCGGTCTTTCGGCGAGCGAGCAGTTGCTCTACCGCACGCAGGAAGCACAGTCGGTGCAGATGCCTTATCTCGGCCTGGCCATCGTGCTGGTATTGCTGGCGTTGTTCGTCTGGCTATTCCGCCTGCCGGCACTGGAAGAAAGCACGGTCAAGGCCGACACCGGCCACCACACCCTGCTCGATGCACTGCGCTATCCGCACGTGCTGTTCGGTGTGCTGGGCATTTTCTTCTACGTGGGTGCGGAAGTATCGATCGGCAGCTTCCTGGTCAATTACATCTCCGAACCGGACATCGGCCACATGAGCGAGCAGGATGCCGCGCACTATGTCTCGCTCTATTGGGGTGGCGCGATGGTCGGCCGTTTCATCGGCTCCGTCCTGCTGGCCAAGCTGTCGCCGCGCAAGCTGCTGACCGTGTTCGCTGCCATCAATGTGTTGTTGTTGATCGTCACCATGACCACCAGCGGCAGCACCGCGATGTACAGCATCGTGGCGATCGGCCTGTTCAACTCGATCATGTTCCCGACCATCTTCTCGCTCGGCATCGAACGCATGGGACCGCTCACCGGCAAGGCATCAAGCCTGCTGATCATGGCGATCGTCGGTGGTGCGCTGGTGCCGTTCCTGCAAGGCACGCTGGCGGACAGCATCGGCATCCAGCATGCCTTCGTGCTGCCGGCGTTGTGCTACGCATACATCGTGTTCTACGGGTTGAGAGGTTCGGCCATTCGCAGCGCGCCTGTTGCAGCCACTTCCCAATGATGCGCCTCCTCCTCCTCCTCTGCTTGCAGGGGAGGCTTGAGGCGGAATGAATCCTTGGAAACAAGCATTCATTCCCTCTCAGCCCCTGCAAGCAGGAGAGAAAAAAGATTCGGATACAAGCATCCTTTTTCAAACATCGCGCATCCTTACTCATTGCAGATTTGCATTCCACCTTGGGGTCCTTTGATGAAACGTTCCATCCTCTGCTTCGGCGAGGCTTTGATCGATATGCACGGCGAAGGCAGTGATGGCCATGGCTTTGCGCGCCACTTCATTCCCTTCGCCGGCGGCGCTCCCGCCAACGTCGCGGTGGCCGTGGCCAAGCTCGGCGCCCATGCGCGCTTTGCCGGCATGCTGGGCATGGACCGCTTCGGTGATTTCCTGCTGCATAGCCTGCAACAGACCGGCGTGGACACTGCAGACGTCATGCGCACGGGCGAAGCCAACACCGCGCTGGCCTTCGTGACGCTGGACGGCCGTGGCGAGCGCAGCTTCGCGTTCTATCGTCCGCCCTCGGCCGATTTGTTGTTTCGCATCGAGCACTTCCGCCCGCAGACGTTCAACGACACCGCCGTGTTCCATGTCTGCTCCAACAGCATGACCGATCCGGATCTCGCGGACGTCACCCTCACCGGCATGCGGCGCGCACGTCAGGCTGGCGCATTGGTGAGTTTCGATCTCAATCTGCGCCCCGCGCTGTGGGCGCACAACGTCGAACCACGCCCGCATGTGTGGCCCGCGCTGCTGCTGGCCGACGTCGTGAAGCTCAGCGCCGAGGAATTCGACTGGCTGGCAGTCGATGGTGAAGAGGCCATGCTTGATCGCCTGTGGACGGGCAACGCGCGCCTGCTGATCGTTACCGACGGCTCCAATCCGCTGCGCTGGTTCCATCCGGATGCAGAAGGTGAGCTGCCCTGCTACGACGTACCAATGGTCGACAGCACCGGTGCCGGCGACGCCTTTGTCGGCGGCCTGCTGTACCAGTTCGCCGACATGAACCTCTCGGCCGCCAATCTTGATGCCTGGGTGGCGACGCTGCCGCGCCTGCATGCCGCACTGCGCTTCGCCAGCGCCTGCGGCGCCGTGGCAGTGACACGGCATGGTTCCTTCGCCGCCATGCCGCACGCCACCGAGGTCGAACAATTCATGGAGACTTACGCATGACCACGCCGGCACAACCGGATTTCCGTTCCGAAGCCTTCCTGCGCGAACACATCGCGCAAACCATGGCGTTCTATCATCCGCGCGCGATTGATCCGAACGGCGGCTTCTTTCACTACTTCCGCGACGACGGCACCGTCTACGACGCCGGCCATCGTCATCTGGTGAGCAGCACGCGCTTCGTCTTCAACTACGCGATGGCGGCGATCGAATTCGGCAAGCCGGAATACCTCGACGCCGTGCATCATGGCCTGCGCTATCTGCGCGACGTGCATCGCGATGCCAGCACCGGCGGCTACGCCTGGACCATCCGCGACGGCAAGCCCGAAGACCGCACCAACCACTGCTATGGCGTCGCCTTCGTGCTGCTCGCCTACTCCACCGCATTGAAAGCCGGCGTCAAGGAAGTTACCGCGTGGATGGACGAAACCTGGCAGTTGCTGGAAAAGCACTTCTGGGATGCGCAAGCAAACCTCTATCGCGATGAAGCCGATCCCCACTGGCAATTCAGCACTTACCGCGGCCAGAACGCCAACATGCACATGTGCGAAGCGATGCTTGCCGCGTATCAGGCCAGCAAAGAATCGCGTTACCTCGATCGCGCACTCACGCTTGCGCGCACCATGACGCAACGCCAGGCCAGGCTCGCCGACGGCCTTATCTGGGAGCACTACCACCAGGACTGGAGCATTGACTGGGACTACCATCGCGACGATCCCAAGCATCTGTTCCGTCCGTGGGGTTTCCAGCCCGGTCACCAGACCGAATGGGCGAAGCTGCTGATGATCATGGAACCGCTGCTGCAAGAACGCGGCGAAAACGAAGCGTGGCTACTGCCCACCGCACGACACCTGTTCGACACGGCACTCGCACGAGCATGGGATCCGGTGCACGGCGGCATTTGCTACGGTTTCGCACCGGACGGCAGCATTTGCGATGGCGACAAATACTTCTGGGTGCAAGCCGAATCACTGGCCGCCACCGCACTGCTGCACGCACGCACGGGCGACAAGCAATACGACACGTGGTACATGAAGTTGTGGGCGTACTCGTGGGAGCACTTCATCGATCACCAGTACGGTGCGTGGTATCGCATCCTCACGCAGGACAACAAGAAATACAGCGATGAGAAGAGCCCCGCCGGCAAGGTGGATTACCACACGATGGGGGCGTGCTACGAAGTGATGGCATTGATTCGCCATGGCGGTACACCCTAAAGGGTAAAGCCTGTCATGTCCCCTTTCTTGGGGCTGGCGCCAAAAAAGCCCGCGAAAACGCGGGCTTTTTTATTGCGCCAGGAAATGTTGCGGCGCAGCTTGTCCCACCTCATTCAATCTTATTATCTTAAAATACGACAAATGAAATCGGTCCGATGCACGACTTGGTTTTCGGGGATTTGTTTTGCACCAAGCTTGCTTCGCACCGTAACTGGCGAACATCGAAGGGGTGGCTTTAAAGCCATGGTGTTTTCCAGTTTGGGATGAGTGCGACGTCGACATGAAACATGCCGACGTAAGGGAAGCACTGTGTCACGCGACATCGCATTCGTTATTCGTGGTTGGCAACGCAGTTCCAACGGGAGGGGTAATCGATGCAACGCAATCCAATGGCGCTTTCGGTGCGCTTGGCGCTGGCGGCGATGGGTATCGCCGGTCTGGCCGGCTATAACGTACAAGCACATGCGCAAACCAGCGCACCGGCAGCATCCACCGCCGCACCGTCCGGCGTAGGCAGCAGCGATGACGGTAGCAGTACGAAGAAGACCGACGACAAGAAAAAAACCACCAGTCTCACCGCGATCACGGTCACCGGCCAGCTCGCTGCCATCCAGCGCGCCCAGTCGATCAAACAGAACGCCGTCAACGTCGTTGACTCGATTTCCGCAGAAGAGAATGGGAAATTTCCCGACCCGAATGTCGCCGACGCCTTGCAGCGCGTGCCCGGCGTATCGGTCAATCGAAGCGGCGGCGAATCCAGCCAGATCGCCATCCGTGGCTTTGGCCCCGATTTCGTGGCCGTGACGATCAACGGCCGCCAGATGGCAACAGCCTCCGGTTCGCGCGCGTTCGATTTCGACGTGCTTCCGTCCGACATCATCAGCGTCGCCCAGGTCAACAAGACCTCGTCAGCGGATATCCCCGAGGTCGATATCGGCGGTGTCGTGGACGTTCAAACCGCACGCCCGCTGGACTTCCACGGCTTTCATGCGACGGGTTCCGCCGCTGGCGTCAACAGCAACCTCACCGGCACCTGGGCCGGCAAGACCACGCCCAAGGTATCGGGCATGGCGGGCTGGACCAACTCGGACCATACCTTCGGCTTTCTGGCCTCCGTGCAGTACTACAAGCGCGATGACACGCAGATCAACACGCAGGCCAATTCCTGGTACGCCAACCAGAATATTTCCCAGCTTTCTGGGTTGAGCAATCCCAATTACACGCATGTCGCCATCCCTGAAACGCTGGCCAACAACGTGGTCAATGAGGAGCGCACCCGCAAGAGCTTCAGCGGCGCCATCGACTGGATTCCGATCGATCAATTGACCGTCAAGTTCGACACGTTGTACGCGGGCTATCGCATCGATCCGCTGGAACACGAATTCGGCGAATACGGCAACGCCAGCGACATCCAGTCGCTCACCACCGATGCCAACAACACCGTGTTGAGCTACGTGCGAAAGCCCGCCGGCGTGATGTCGAACGACTACGTGGTCGCCTACAACCCAAGCGACGAAATCATGTTGCAGAACGGGTTGAACCTGGCTTTCAACGTCGACCCGTCGAGCACCATCAGCCTGGATGTCTCCAACTCCAAGGCCTGGAACAAGCAAAGCCCCTACGGCTACTTCTCGGTGATCGGCACGCGGAATGTCGGCGTCAATCCGACCTGGACCAACAATGGCGACAACGAGCCGCCGAGCTACACCAACATCCTTTCCACCACCAACCTCAACGACCTGTATGCACACTGCTGCAACGCGGGCGGCCAGTCGAACAACGTCACCGAAGGCATTACGCAGTATCAGCTGAATTTCTCCAAGAGTTTTGACAGCGGCATCCTGTCCAACCTTGAATTCGGCGTGCAGGAAAACCGGGATTACAACAAATCGGTGTCGGTATCCACGCCGAACGGCATCCTGTGCAACGCGTACTGCGGTTATGCCGTGCAGGTACCGGCCAACGCCGTCGGTGCGTACATTTACACCCCCCCGGCGCCGATCAGCGGTGTTTCACAGCCGGGACTGCCGACGCAATGGATTCAGTACAACGTACCCGCGTATTTTCAGTGGCTGACGACGCCCGCGGCCTACAATCAATTGACGGCCGACAAGCGCGCAGCCCTGCTCGCCGCACTCGCCCAGTACCACAGTTTCGGGCCACAGGTGAATCCCGGCAGCTTCAACGAGGTGCGGGAAACCGAGAAGGCGGCGTTCGCCAAAGCCGTGTTCGAAGGCACGATGTGGGAAAAGCCCTGGACGCTGGACGTCGGCGTGCGTTACCTGCATGTGGGCTCGGAGTCCCAGGCGATTTTCCAGGAACCCATCAGCTACTACGTGGATCCGAATGACACCAGCGCGAGCCAGGTGGCGTATGGACCGTTGCAACCGCAGTCCGCGACGGGCAGCTATCACAAATGGCTGCCTGCGGTGAACTTCAAGCTCAATCTGCTCGACAATTTGATCTATCGCTTCTCCGTTTCCAAGACCCTGACGCCGCCCCAGCTGAGCAATCTCTATTACAACCAGAGCTTCGGTACGCGCCCGGAATCGTTGACGATCAGCCAGGGCAATCCCAATCTCCAGCCTTATACGTCGACCAACTTCGACACCGGCCTGGAGTGGTACATCGACGACGCCAGCTATCTGGCCCTCGAGACCTTCTACAAACATGTCAGCAACTTCAGCACCACCGTCAGCACACCGGTGGAGTTCCTGGGCCAGACGTGGTCGCTGAGCGAGCCGATCAACTTGAATTCGGCGCGGATCTACGGCGAAGAACTGACCTTCAACTATCAGTTCACGCATGTGCTGCCGGCACCGTTTGACGGCCTGGGCATGGCCTTCAACTACACCCACGTTCAAAGCAGCGCCAACCTGAGTCCCGGCACGATCGCCGCGTCCGGCAAGTTCGCGGTCCCGGGCATTGGCGATTCGGCCAACCTCAGCGGTTACTACGAAAAGGGACGCTGGCAGGTACGCCTCGCTTATAACTGGCGTGGAAAATACCTGGAAAGCATTTCCTACGGATCAGGTGCGCAACCGGCCACCCGCACGGACTACGGCGAACTGGATCTGAGCGCCAGCTACAAGCTCAGCAATCACGTCTCGCTGTTCGTGTCCGGCACCAACCTGACGCAATCGCATCTCTACGATTACTCCGTGTATCCCAATCGCTTCCTCTACGCGGAAGCGGATGGCACCGTGTATACCGTGGGCGTACGCGGCACTTTCTAAGGCAAGCGCATCGGCTGCGCAACGCAAGGGGTTTCAATGAAGGTATTGAAAAGTGTGTCGATGGGTATCGGGCTTGGTCTGCTTCTGTCCGGCCATGTGTTTGCAGCACCGGTTGATGCCGCACATGGCCTGACCATCCAGCAAGGCCAGTTCATGCTCAACGGCAAGCCGTTCCGCATCATCGCCGGGGACATGCACTACACGCGCGTTCCACGTGAGTATTGGCGCGCGCGCCTGAAAATGGCCAAGGCGATGGGCTTGAACACGATCACCACCTATGTGTTCTGGAACGCCCACGAGACCGTGCCTGGCCACTACGATTTCAGTGGCCAGAACGATGTCGCCGAGTTCATCCGTGAAGCACAACAGGAAGGCCTGTACGTGATCCTGCGGCCCGGCCCCTATGTGTGTTCGGAATGGGATCTCGGTGGACTCCCCGCATGGCTGTTGAAGGATCGCGATACGCGCATCCGCAGCACCGACCCGACGTTCATGCAGCCAGCGCAACGCTGGCTGCATCGGTTGGGCCAGGAATTGGCACCACTGCAATACAACCGCGGCGGCAACATCATTGCGGTACAAGTGGAGAACGAATACGGCAGCTTCGGCAAGGACAACGACGCCTATCTGCAGCAGATCCGCAAGGACATCGTCGACAGTGGCTTTGATGCTTCGCTGCTATACACCTCCGACAGCGCACCACAATACGGATCGCTGCCCGACCTGCCCAAGGTGATCAACTTCGGCGTCGGCCATGCACCGGAAAAGCTCGCCAAACTGCATACCTGGCAACCCGGCGGCCCCTACATGGTCGGCGAATACTGGGTGGGCTGGTTCGATCACTGGGGCGGTCCGCACTATGTGATCGACGCCGCCAAAGTGGCGAACGAATTGAACGGCATGTTGAAACAAGGTTATTCGGTAAGCCTGTACATGTTCCACGGCGGCACCTCGTTCGGCTGGATGAGCGGCGCCAACTGGGACGACGACAGCTATCAGCCGGATGTCACCAGCTACGACTACGACAGCCCGCTGGATGAAAGCGGCCGGCCCACACCGAAGTATTACGCACTGCGCAAGGTGATCGCCGAAGCCACCGGCAACACACCGCCAGCAGTGCCGGCAACGCCTGCGACACAAGCCATCAACAACATCAAACTGGACGAATCGCAATCGCTGTGGGATGCGCTGCCCGCGCCGACGGCATCGCATGAGCTGAAGACCATGGAGGAACTCGGCGAATCCTACGGCGACATTCTCTATCGCAAACGCATCGACGCCGCTGTATCCGGCACGCTGCATATCGACGGCCTGCACGACTATGCATTGGTCTATGTCAACGGCAAGCGGATCGGCACACTCGATCGCCGCCTGAAGCAGGATTCGCTCAGCGTAAAACTCGCCAAAGACGACACCCTTGACCTGCTGGTGCAAAACGACGGCCGCATCAACTTCGGCGAGAAGATGGTCGACGAACGCAAAGGCATTCTCGGCGCGGTGACGCTGCAAGGACAAACGCTGCTCGATTGGCAGATCTATGCCCTGCCCTTTGCCGAAAACGAGAGCGTGAAGGTCACACAGGGCGCATGCCATCACGCGCCGTGCATCTATCACGCAACGTTCAATGCGCCGGCATCCGGCGACGCCAACGCCGATACCTTCCTGGATACCAAGGGCCTGGGCAAAGGAATGGTCTGGCTCAACGGCCATCCACTCGGCCGCTTCTGGAACATCGGGCCGCAGCGTACGCTGTACGTACCCGGTGCATGGCTGAAGGCCAGCGGCAATCAGCTGGTGGTGTTGGATCTCTTGATCGAAGGCCAGCCCACGCTGCATACGTTGAAGCAACCGATGCTGGGCACACCCAAGCAAGCAAAATAAACTCCAAGCGTTTGATCCCGTTTCCCAAGTGGTGGAGAAAAATCGATGATGGCTTCCCCTGCATCCCTGCGGCGCACTGCCGCTTCCCTCGCTTTCGTTATCACCGTCGCCGCCAGTGCGGCACCTGCACCCGATACGCAGGCACAGCCGCCGCAGATGGGTTTCAACAACTGGAATTCCACCCATTGCCGCGATGAATTCAACGAGAAAATGATCCGCGGCATTGCCGACAAGTTCATCAGCCTGGGGCTGCGCGACGCCGGCTATCGCTACGTCAATATCGACGATTGCTGGGCCAACTGGCAGCGCGACAAGAACGGCAATTTGGAACCCAATCCCAAGCGCTTCCCCAGCGGCATCAAAGCGCTAGCTGAGTACATCCACCAGCACGGCCTGAAGTTCGGCCTGTACTCCAGCGCCGGTACCTCCACCTGCGAACCGCTGCAGGAAAACCGCGGCTTTCCGGGCGGCCTTGGCCATGAAAAGCAGGACGCTGCGACCATCGCATCGTGGGGTGTGGATTACCTGAAATACGACAACTGCAACAACCAGAAGGTCGATGCCCTCAAGCGCTACACCGCGATGGCCGAAGCGTTGCGCGCCACCGGCCGGCCGATCTTCTTCAGCGTGTGCGAATGGGGTGAGAACAAGCCCTGGCTGTGGGCCGGCAAGCCGCCGGTCGATGCCGGTTCGTGGCGTACCACCGGCGACATCAGTGACAGCTACGCCTCGATGCTGAAGAACTTCAAGCAGAACGTGGTGCTGGACGGCTATGCCACGCCCGGCCACTACAACGACCCGGACATGCTCGAAGTCGGCAACGGCGGCATGACCGATGTCGAATACCAGAGCCACTTCAGTCTCTGGTCGATCATGGCTGCACCGCTGCTGATCGGCACCGACCTGCGTACGATCAAGCCGGATGCACTGAAGATCCTGCTCAACAAGGAAGTGATCGCGGTGGATCAAGACCCGCTTGGCATACAAGGCAAGCAAGTGCGCGATGCCGACGGCATCCACGTGATCGTCAAGCCGCTCAAGGATGGCAGCCGTGCGGTGGCGGTGTTCAACGAAACTGATACGCCGCACGACGTCACGGTTCCTGCCACGGAGATCGGCCTGAACAGCGGCGCCAGCTACAACGTGCGCGATCTGTGGGCGCACTCGCAGGTGAAAGGCGATGGTTCACTGAAGGTATCGTTGCAGCCACACGCAACCGCCATCTATCGCATAAGCAGTCTCTGACCCTCAGACACCGCCCTCCAAACACCGTGTTCCCCAACCGCATGAGCACGAAAATCCGCATCGGGTTTTTCGTGCTCATGCTTTTTTTATGGCTCCGGTGGCGTGCGAATCGCGCGCGAGAAATCATCGTCCGGACCCGTCGCGCGTGCGCGCGCCGTGATATCGCCTTGGGCAGTCAACTCGCTTAGCGGATAGCGGCGATCCAGTGCCCCTATTTTGTAGAGATAGCTCGGCAGATAAGCCGTCAGCAGCAAGCGATAGTCATAGGGGAGACCAGGGTCGATCTGCTTGGCCATGCCGTAAACGATGGTCACGCAGTTGGACGTCACCGTGTTGTAGAACGCCGGCTTCACTGCCAGTTGATTGGCTTGGTGCACGTACGACAGAAACAAGGCATGCATGGCCGGCTTGCTCATCTGCAAGCGAAACAGATGGTCGGTTTCACCCCGCACATTGGTGCGCACGCGGATCACATCCCGCTCATCGGCTGCGACAATGGTGCGCTCGAAGTACTTGAAGAATCCGCCGATCGACGAAAACGATTGATTGCGCCGACGCCGCACCTCGACCGAAAACACCAGGTGCGAACCATCATCGAAACCGAACGATACCAGCGCATGCACAATGCCAGGCATGCCCCATGACGAAAGAATCACGTCGGCGCCGTCCAGATGATCGAGACCATAACGGCGCGTTTCCCAGCGCACGTCGTAGTCGCCGTCGGAGCGCCAGTTGAAGTTGCGCACGTTGTACAACGTAACGACCTGGCCATCGACGCTGCCGGTCAGTGAACGCGATACGTCATCGGCCCAATCGCGATGGTTGGACGGCATGATCGTGCTCCACCACAGCAGGAGCGCTGCAAATGCCGCCGCGTATAGGGCGAACGCCGGAGCGCTCCGACGCCATCCACCGAAGACAAGCAGCACCAACACGAATACCACCCACGCAGCACTGGCCAACCAGCGGAACGCGGCCCCGGGCACCTGATACCACAATGCCAGTGCGCCCCAGGCGCCGGACAACAGGACCGCCGTCACAAGCAGTCCGCGTAACGCCCACGGTATGGACATCGCCATCTCCTCTTCGACACTGGCCCATGGATAATAGAACGGCAACGACCACTCATCCCGCCTCCACCCCATAGGGGACTCGATGCAAGGCCGCACGCCACGCTGGATTCTGCACATTCTCGTCATGACGGCCCTGCTACTGACCGGCGGCTGTGCCATGGTGGGTGTGCACCATATCGCCCAGAAGGATTACACCGCGCAACGCCGCAGCGATGTGTTGAACACACGCACGCTCAGCGATAGCACGCTGCAGTCGCTCAACGTGGTGGCATTGAGCCGCGACGAATGCGCCGCCAATTTCACCCGCTGCACCAATACCCTGCTTTACTCCGACGGCCTGGACAACGAGCGGCGTCTGTCCGCCTTGGCGGAGTTGTGGCTGGCGCTTGCCATGCAATCCGAGCGAGACAGTCCGGATGGCAGTGTCAGCGACAAGGCTTTGAATGCCTATCTGCAGTCGGCGCGGTACGCCTACGCCTATCTGTTCTACACGGCACGCCACCCTGGCGAACGCGCCTTCGAAACACGCCAGTCGCAGGTGCTGGCTTTCTACAATTACGCCACGCAACGGGCCGTGATGCGTTTTTTCCAAATGCTGCCCACGCTTGGCACGGACTGGAGCCGCGCGCCTATAGCAGGCTGGGATCTGCTGAAACCCGATTCGGATGTCTATCTGGGCTCAGGCGACCGTATTCCGCGCGAACTGATACCCGCCGAAGGTCTGCGCTTCAGCGGTTTGCGCAACATCTATCGCCGCGACGGTTTCGGCTCGGAATTCGTGGCCATTGGCGCCACGCCAGCCTTCAGCGGCCCATGGCGCGAATCCAACTATGTGCCGTTGACCGCGGTACTCGAATTCCCGGGCGACACGCTGCAAAGCGTGCTCGATACGCACGACGTGCGCGTCTACGCCAAGAACCCCTATCTGGACAGCAGCATCCCGCTGGACGGGCAGAGCATTCCGTTGGCGGGCAATTTCACCGCCCCCTACGGCGTTTGGCTGGCGCAATCCGGCTTTGCAGGCGAATCGCTGCGCGCGTTGTTCGGCCGCGGCGGCTTGAGTAAACCGGAAGTATGGCTGATGCAGCCCTACGATCCGAACCGGCTCACCGTGATCATGCTGCATGGCCTGGCCAGTAGTCCGGAAGCATGGATCAACGTCGTCAACGAGGTGATGGGTGACGAACAGCTGCGTCGCACTTACCAGGTATGGGAGGTCTACTATCCCACCAACGTGCCGGTGGCCGTGAACCTGGCGCAGATCCGCCAGGCGCTTGACAACACCTTGCATCACTTCGATCCATCCGGTACAGCGCCCGCATCCCATAACATCGTATTGATCGGTCACAGCATGGGCGGCGTGATTGCACGCCTGCTGGTCTCATCCAGCGACGATAAATTGTGGAGCATCGTTACCGAACGTCCTGGCCTTTCCACGGCCGACAAGCAGAAGCTGCGGCAGCGCCTAGCTCCCTATTTGCAATTTTCACCCATGCCGCAAGTGACTCGCGCCGTCTTCCTCGCCGCGCCACATCGCGGCACGCCTGTCGCGCGCTGGAAACTGGCACGCTGGATTGCCGGCCTGATCCGCCTTCCACTGACGCTGCTTGAGGAAGGCAAGAACATCACCGATGCAATGCAAGGCAAAAACGCTTCCTCGACATCCGTGCGGGTGCCCAACAGCATCGACAACCTCAGCGATAGCGATCCTTTCATCAAGGCCGCCAGCACGCTGCCGATATCACCCACCGTGCATTACCACACCATCGTCGGCGTGTATAAATCGAACGCACCGCTTACTGAGACCGATGATGGCGTAGTGCCTTATGCCAGTGCACATCTGGACGGTGCAGATTCCGAGCTGGCCGTGCCGTCCTGGCACAACGTCCAGGACGCCCCTCAAGCCATCATCGAATTGCGCCGCATTCTCCGCCTGCACGCTGCCGCACTCCATTGCACGCCGCCGGAAAACGGCGAGCCGCTTGCCTGCGCTACGCCGTCGTCAACCTCGCATTGAGCGAAGCGCCTGCAGTTTTTCGCGGCAGGTTTCCGCGGCGCACTATCCGCGCTTGAGCGAGCGCGGCGCCGTGGATCCCCGCACCACCAGATCCGCCGACAACACGCGCTTGCGCGGCGGCACGGCAACATCATTGAGCAATTCGATCAGCATGGTCGTGGCTTCCCGACCCAGTGCATTCTTCGGCTGGGCGATGGTCGTCAACGCCGGCCATGTATAACGCGCGAAACGAATGTCATCGAAGCCGACCACCGACACGTCCTCCGGCACACACAAGCCATGCGAACTCAGGGCGCGCATGGCGCCGATGGCCATTTCATCGTTGGAGCAGAACACCGCACTAAACGGTTGCCCGCGTGAAAGCAGCAACTCGATCGCGCGCTCTCCGGCTTCGATCGAAAAATCGCCTACCGCGGCCAGCGCGGGATCAGCGGCAATACCCGCCCGTTGCAGGGCACGCTGATAACCCAGCTCGCGATCGACACAGATCGGGCTCGACGGCGGACCGGCAATGAAGGCGATATCGCGATGCCCCAGTGTCACCAGATAGTCGACTGCAGTGTCTGCCGCCGCGACGTTGTCGACATAGACACTGGATATCTGGCTGTCCTTGACGTACTCGCATGCGTTGACCACCGGCAGGCGGCCCTGGATCGGAATGGCCGGCACGCGCGGGGACATGGTGATGATGCCGTCGGCTTGGCGCGCTGCCACCATGTCGGCGTAGGCCTGCTCACGCACCAGGCTGCTTTGTGTTTCACCCAGCAATACCGAATAGCCACTCTCGTGCGCCACCTGTTCGATGCCGCGAATGACTTCGGAGAAAAACGGATTGGCGATGTCGGGCAGCAAGGCAACGATCAGTCGCGTGCGCGCCGTGCGCAAGTTGCGCGCTTGTGCATTGGGCGTGTAACCCAGGCGCTTGACGACTTCGTGGATGTGCTGGCGTGTCGTCTCGCTGACAATCTCGGGCCGCTGCAAGGCGCGCGATACGGTCGCCACGGAAACGTTCGCCGCGGCGGCGATCTCCTTCACCGTCTTGCCACGGGCAGGTGTTCCGGCGGCCGGATGATCGCCTTTGCCGCGCTGCCGCTTGCGTTTGGATCCGTCCGCACTCACTCGCTCAACCTCGCTGATCGCCTTTGCATTCAGGACGATACCACCCGTCTTTCGGGCGGCAAGCACCTGAAGAGCGCGCCGTCCAGGTGCTCAGTCTAGCTTATCTTTGTGCAGTGCAATGTAATGGATTACATAAAATCGTTGCATCCGCCTGTGCGTATCTGGTACATGTTTCGTCGATTTTTAGCGTGCCTTTACGCAGTAAGCCGAGCAACTCTTCGTCTTGATCGGAAAATCGCATCCTCATAAATGTAATCGAATACATTTTCACGGGATGCGCGGCACCGGGAGGGGAAATGGCAGGATCTGGATCAACCGGCAGTCCATCAGCACCAAGCACGGCGCCTGCGCTTCGCGTTCCTTTTCCCTTCCGGGAGATGTCTCGATGAAGAAACTCGGCATGGGCCTGGTTGGCCCGGGTTTCATCGCTGCGCATCACCTGGATGCCGTACGTCGGCTGGGCGACGTGGAGATCATCGGCATTGCCGGCTCCAGCCTCGACTCCGCCAAAAAACGTGCGCGCGAGCTGGGCGTTGCGCGCGCTTATGCGAACTATCAGGCCTTGCTGGCCGACCCTGCTGTGCAGGTGGTGCACAACACCACACCCAATCATTTGCACAAAGAGATCTCGCTGGCGGCATTGCATGCCGGTAAACACGTGATCTCGGACAAGCCGCTCGCAAGCAGCGTGCAGGAAAGCCGCGCGCTGTTCGACGCTGCGCGCGACGCCGGCGTGGCCAACGTCGTCACCTTCAACTATCGCGGGCACGCGCTCGTGCAGCAGGCACGCGCGATGATTGCCAAGGGCAAGCTCGGCGCTCCGGTGCTGGTGCATGGCTGTTATCTGCAGGACTGGCTAACCGACGAGCGAACCTATACCTGGCGCCTCGATCCCAAGTTGGGTGGCGTCAGTTCCGCGCTCGGCGACATCGGCTCGCATTGGTGCGATCTTGCCGAACACGTGACTGGCGCGCGAATCACCAAGGTATTGGCTGATTTGCATACAGCCGTCCCCGTACGCCAGGCAGCGGTCACCTCAGCCAAAGCCTTCGCCAACCAAACCAAGTCCGCACCGCGTCGCAACGTCGCGATCACCAGCGAAGACATCGCCAGCGTATTGCTGCGCTTCGACAATGGCGCGCGCGGCAGCCTCATCGTTGGCCAGGTGCTGCCTGGCCACAAGAACGATCTACGTCTGGAAGTGAATGGCCGGCTCGCCTCGCTGGCATGGCAACAGGAAAAGCCCAACGAACTGTGGATGGGCCATCACGCACAAGCCAATACCTTGCTGATGAGAGATCCGGCCCTGCTGGATGCATCGGCACGCCGTTACGCGCACTTGCCTGCAGGCCATCCGGAAGCGTGGGCCGATGCCTTCCGCAATCTGATCGCTGATGCCTATGCGTGGATTCGCCAAGGCGGCAAGCCGGAGACCAAGCCTGCCGCACTGCCGAGCTTCACCGATGGCTATCGCAACAGCCTCGTGATCGACGCCATGCTCCGTAGCCACGCGGCAGGCGGTGTTTGGCAAGACGTCGATGAGCATCGCGAACCACGACAAAAACAGGGGAAACGCGGATGAAATGGCGCCTGCGCTTGATGATGCTGTTCGAGTATGCGATCTGGGGCGCGTGGTACGTCACCGTCGGCACCTGGCTCGGCAAGACGCTGCATTTCAGCGGCGAGCAAATTGGCGCCGTCGCCGGCACGACGGCGATCGGTGCGATGATCTCGCCCTTGTTCGTCGGCCTGCTCGCCGATCGCCTGTTCGATACTCGCCGCGTCTTGGCGGTACTGCATGTCATCGGCACGGTGTTGCTTGTCGCTGCCGCAAGGCAAAGTTCTTTCCCTGCGCTGTACGCCATCCTGCTCGCCTACAGCCTTTGCTACATGCCGACCTTGGCCTTGACCACGTCGCTGGCGATGCGACACATCAATGATCCCGGCGAGGAATTCGGTGCGATCCGCGTGTTCGGCACCATCGGCTGGATCGTCGTGGGCCTGATCGTTGGCGCATGGGGTGTGGAAGCCACGGCATCGCCCTTGTACCTGGCCGCGGTGCTGTCGCTGATGATGGCATGCTACTGCCTCACGCTTCCGGCAACACCGCCACTTGCCCATCATCAGCGTTTCGAACTGCGTCACGCGTTTCCCTTCGAATCGCTCGAGTTGCTGCGTGGCCGCTCGATGGCGATATTCGCACTCGCTTCGTTCCTGATCTGCATTCCACTGCAGTTCTACTACGCGTTCACCAACCTCTTCCTCAACGACATTGGCGTCGTCAACGCCGCCGGCAAGATGACCGGCGGGCAGATGTCGGAACTCTTCTGCATGCTGCTCATCCCCTGGTTCTTCCGGCACCTTGGCGTGAAATACATGCTCGCCGTCGGCATGCTGGCCTGGGTGCTGCGCTACGCCATGTTCGCCTTCGGCGCGCCAGGCGATCTGATGTGGATGCTGTGGATCGGCATCGTATTGCACGGCATTTGCTTCGACTTCTTCTTCGTGGTCGGCCAGATCTATATCGATCGCGAAGCACCACCCGTCCTGCGTGCAGCCACGCAAGGCCTGATCACTTTCCTGACTTACGGCCTGGGCATGTTCGTCGGTTCCTGGGTCTCCGGGTTGGTGGTCGATGCCCATACCACAGGCGCCGCGCGCGATTGGCGCCCCATCTGGCTATTCGCCGGCACCTGCGCTGCGTTCGTGTTGGTGCTGTTCGCGCTGCTGTTCAAGGATCGCAAGAGCAACGTCGGAAGCGCGGCTACGGTTGTCAACTGACGCCCCCTATCGCCCGAGAGAAACCAACATGATGATGACTCGCAGGCAGTTCCTATCTCGATCCGTGCTTTGCGGTACCGCCGCGTGGCTGGCCGGCAGCATGCCCGGCAAACTGCTGGCAGGCACTACGCAAGGCAAGCCGCTTGGCATCCAGCTCTACATGGTGCTTCAGGCGTATCAAAGCGATCCGATGAGCACGCTCAAGACGCTCAAGGCGATCGGCTACGGCGAGATCGAAGCGATCGTGACCAGTACCGCCAGGACCTTGCGCGATCAGTTGAACGACGCCGGCCTCGGTTGCCCCAGCCTGCACTTCGACAGCCTCGGCATCGAACCCGGCATCGAAGCTGCGCACGTGCTCGGCACGCAGTACATCGTCAGCAGCATGCTGCCCGCCTTCATGCAGAAGATGAATGGCAACGACAAAGGGCAACCGACGTATTCCCGCGATGACGCCAAGCGCACCGCCGCGTTCGCCAATCAGATCGGCGAGAAGGCTAAAAAGGCGGGATTGCAGTACGCCTATCACAACCACTATCGCGAATTTACCGACGTCGGCCAGGGCCAGACCTTCTACGACGTGCTGCTCAAGGACACCGATCCGAACCTGGTGAAGTTCGAACTCGATTGCGGCTGGGTGCACGTCGGCGGCAAGAATCCCATCGACCTTTTCAAGGCAAACCCTGGCCGCATTCCGCTTATGCACGCCAAGGATTTCCTTCCCACCCATGCGCCCGACGAACATCCAGGTACCGAACTTGGGCGCGGCACGCTCGACTACAAGCCAATTCTTGCCGCGGCCCATCAAGCCGGCCTGAAGCATTGCTTCGTCGAACAGGAAGGTCCGTATACCCGCATGAGCCAGCTCGACGCCGCACGCGTCGACTACGCCTATCTGCGCCCGCTGCGCTGAACCGCGCGGCCTCGATCGAGAAAGGGAAGCACATGGATAAGAATACGTACGACGCCATCGTCGTCGGCACCGGCGTCAGCGGTGGCTGGGCTGCCAAGGAATTGACCGAGAAAGGTCTTAAAACCCTGGTGCTGGAGCGTGGCCCCATGGTGCAGCACGGCGACTATCCCACCGCCATGAAAGCACCGTGGGAACTGCCTTATGCCGATCAGCCCACGCGCGAGGACATTGCGCGCCATCCGGTTCACACGCGCCCGTCGTTCTACGGCATCAAGCAATCCACCAAGCACTGGTTCGTCGACGACATCGACAATCCCTATGAGGAAACCAAGCCGTTCGACTGGTTTCGCGGCTATCACGTCGGCGGCCGCTCGCTGATGTGGGGACGGCAGAGTTATCGCTTCAGCGAGATGGATTTCGAAGCGAATGGGAAGGAAGGCATTGGTGTCGACTGGCCGATCCGTTACGACGACCTGGCACCGTGGTACGACTATGTCGAGGAGTTCATCGGCGTCAGCGGCTCGATCGAACATCTGCCGCAACTCCCGGATGGGCAATTCCTGCCGCCGATGGAACTCACCTGCGTCGAGAAGGATTTCCGCGACAAGCTGTCCGGCAAGTTCGGCCGCAAGCTCATCATCGGCCGTACGGCCAATCTATCCGCGCCACTCAAGCACGACAAAAGTCCGCAACGCGCACCTTGCCAGTACCGCAACCTGTGCATGCGCGGCTGCCCCTTCGGCGCTTACTTCAGCAGCAATTCCTCCACCCTCCCCGCAGCGGAAAAGACCGGCAACATGACGCTGGTGCCCAATGCGGTCGTGCATGAGCTGATCTACGACAATACCAAGGGCAAGGCGACCGGCGTGCGCGTGCTGGATGCCGAAACCGGCCACCAGACCGATTACTTCGCACGCGTGATTTTCCTGTGCGCATCCACGTTTGGCACTGCGCAAATCCTGCTGAACTCGACGTCCAGCCGCTTCCCTACCGGCTTCGGCAACGACAGCGGCGAAGTGGGCCATAACATCATGGATCACATCTTCGGCAGTGGCGCGCGGGCACTGGCCGACGGTTATGAGGATCGCTACTACAGCGGCCGCCGACCCAACGGCTTCTACATTCCGCGCTACCGCAACATCGGCAAAGACAAGCGCCAATATCTGCGCGGCTTCGGCTACCAAGGCGGCGCCAGCCGCGACGACTGGACACGGCTGGTGGATACGCCAGCGATCGGTGACGAGCTCAAGCATGCCGCCGAAACACCCGGTCCCTGGATGGTGTCGATGATGGGCTTCGGCGAAATGCTGCCCTCGCATCGCAACCACGTCACGCTGGACCGAAACCGCAAGGACAAGTACGGCCTGCCGCTGCTCAACTTCGATGCCGCGCACCAGGAGAACGAGATATTGATGAACAAGGAGATCATCAGCGACGCAATGGAGATGCTCAGCGCCGCCGGTTATCGCGACGTGCATTCGTTCCAGGTCCCCGCCAACGTCGGCGCCGGCATCCATGAAATGGGCACCGCACGTATGGGCCGCGACCCCAAAACATCGGTGCTCAATGCCTGGAACCAGATGCACGCCTGCAACAACGTGTTCATCACCGATGGTTCCTGCATGGCGTCGTCCGCTTGCCAGAATCCGTCGCTCACCTACATGGCACTGACGGCACGCGCGGCCAGCCGTGCCGTGGACGAACTCAAGCGCGGCAATATCTGAGGAGAAGAATCATGAACCGTCGCGAATGGTTGAAATGCATGTCCATGCTGGCCGTCGGCGCCGTGGCTGCACCGTCGCTGCTGGCGGTGTTCGATGCGCATGCTGCTGCGCAAAGCAGCGATGCGGGCATCCCGTTCTTCAGCAAGCAGCAGAGCGACCTGATGTCTGCCGTCGTCGACATCATCATGCCCCGCTCCGATACGCCAGGCGCACTCGACGCGGGCGTGCCGCGCTTCATCGATTCGATGTTCAGGGACGTCTACACCAAGGAGGAACAGCAGAACTACGTGCGTGCGCTTGCAGTCTTTGAAGAAAAGAGCGGCAAGCCGTTTCTGCAATTGGATGCCGCGCAGCGCAAGGCACTGATAACAAAATTCCACCAGGAGGCGCTCGCCAACAACAAAGAACTCGATCCGGTCTCGGCACCTGCATTCGTGCTGACGACCAAGAAGCTGACCATGCTGGGCTTCTTCATGTCACAACCGGGATGCACGCAGGTGCTGCAATATGTCGCTGTGCCGGGCGCGTACCACGCTGACATTCCGCTGTCGCAAGCGGGCAATGGCAGGGCCTGGGCTGTCGAGACGGAATTGACGATATGACGTATGCGTCGAATGGTGCTTGCGTGACTAAGGCGCGCACCTTGATCACGGCGAGGAACCGTACCCTCCCCTACTATCGTAGGGGAGGGAGCGCATTCCCGCTCAAGTAAACGCCATTCATCCATGAGCCCACGACACCTATCGAGTAATCACACATGAAGACACTCAAGGGCCCAGGTATTTTCCTCGCCCAGTACGCCGGCAATGCACCGCCCTTCAACACGCTCCCCGATATCGCCCGCTGGGCTGCATCGCTAGGCTTTGTCGGCGTGCAAATTCCCTCGAACGATCAGCGCCTGTTCGATCTTGCGCAAGCGGCGACGAGCAAGACGTATTGCGACGACATGGCCGGCATGCTGGCGGAACATGGGCTCGCCGTCACCGAGCTGTCCACGCATCTGCAAGGCCAATTGGTGGCCTCGCATCCGGCTTACGATCACCTGTTCGATGGCTTCGCGCCACCGGCACTACGAGGCAATGTGCAGGCACGCCAGACGTGGGCCGTGGAACAGCTCAAGCTGGCGGCCAAGGCAAGCCGGCATTTCGGATTATCTGCGCACGCGACGTTTTCCGGCGCGCTGGCATGGCACTTGTTCTATCCCTGGCCGCAACGCCCCGCCGGTCTGATCGACGAAGCCTTCGCCGAACTGGGCAGGCGCTGGCGGCCGATCCTGGATGCTTTTGACGACGCCGGTGTCGACGTCTGCTACGAACTGCATCCCGGTGAAGACCTGCACGACGGTGTGACGTTCGAGCGCTTCCTCGATGCCGTCGGCCATCATCCGCGCGCAAACATTCTGTACGACCCCAGCCATATGGTGCTGCAACAGCTGGACTATCTCGCGTTCATCGACATCTATCACGAGCGCATTCGCGCCTTCCACGTGAAAGATGCCGAGTTTCGTCCCAACGGACGCGCCGGTGTCTACGGCGGTTACCAGAACTGGATCGATCGTCCCGGACGCTTCCGCTCGCTGGGTGATGGGCAGATCGATTTCCGCGCCGTCTTCAGCAAGTTGGCGCAATACGACTATCCCGGCTGGGCCGTACTCGAATGGGAGTGCTGCCTGAAAGATCCCCAGCAAGGCGCCAAGGAAGGCGCAGCCTTTATCCGGGACCACATCATCAAAGTCACTGGTCGCGCATTCGACGATTTTGCCGCGACCGGCGCCGACCGCACTTTCAATCGCCACGTATTGGGGCTCGAATAAGCATGTCCGCCGATTCGCAAGGCATGACCCGCCGCGAGGCCCTTGGCAAAATCGCCACCGTAGCGGCGTTCGGCGCCACCGCAACGCTGGCATCGGCGCAAAGCGTGTCCGCTGCCCCGTCTGTCGAGAAAACCGTACCCGGGCGCTTGAAGCAATCGCTAAGCCGCTGGACCTCGAAAGCGCCGCTTCCGGAACTGTGCAAGCGTCTCAAGGCCATCGGGTTCGTGGCCGTGGATCTGCTGTATGCGGATGAATGGGCGGTGGTCAACGACAGCGGCTTGAAGGTTTCCATGGGTTATCCCGCTCGCCGCGATAATTTCATCACGATGGGCTTCAACGATCCGGCCAATCACGCGACGTTATGGAAAGAGCTGGAGATGACCATCCCGCTTGCCAAACAAGCAGGTTTGACGAACGTGATTACGATGTTCGGCAATCGGAAGCCGGGCATCGACGATCATCAAGCTATCGACAACTGCGTCGCAGGCCTCTCGAAGATTGCGCCCCTTGCGGCCGAAAACGGCATCACGCTGTGTGTGGAGCTGCTGAACAGCAAGGTCGATCATCACGGCTATCAAGGCGACCACACCGCGTTCGGCGTTGCCGTGATGAAAGGCATCAACTCACCCAACGTGAAACTGCTCTACGACATCTATCACATGCAGATCATGGAAGGTGACGTGATCCGCACGATCCGCGACAACATGCCATGGATCGGCCATTTCCATACCGGCGGCGTGCCGGGCCGCCACGAGATCGATGGTACGCAGGAACTCAACTATCACGCCATTGCCAAGGCGATTGCGGACCTCAATTTCCAGGGCTACATCGCGCACGAATTCATGCCGGCGCAAGCCGATCCGTTCGCCTCGTTCGCCGAGGCATTCAAGCTATGCACGGTTTGATTCTTTCCACGAGGTAGTCATGAAACAGCGAATCGCGGTTATTCCTGCCCTGCTCATGCTCGCAATCATGAGCCCATCGCTAGCCTTCGCGCAGACTGCCACGCAAACGCCCGAAGCCACCGAGCAATGGCAGCCGGTGCCAAAGATCGTCACGCCCGGCAAGCAGGACAGCGCACCACCTTCCGATGCCATCGTCCTGTTCGACGGACACGATCTCAGCCAATGGGAAACATCTAAAGATCACTCACCTGCGCGCTGGAAAGTCCACGATGGCGTGGTCACGGTCGACAAGCCCAGCGGCAACATCCAGACCAAGCAGAAGTTCAAGAACTACCAGTTGCACCTGGAGTGGTACGTGCCCACCAACATCACCGGCGAAGGCCAGAAACGCGGCAACAGCGGCGTGTTCCTGGCATCGACCGGACCCGGCGACGAAGGCTATGAAATCCAGGTCCTGGATTCCTTCAACAACAAAACCTACGTCAACGGACAAGCCGCCAGCATTTATAAGCAGACACCTCCGCTGGTCAATGCGATGCGTCCACCGGGTCAGTGGCAAACCTACGACATCGTCTGGACGGCGCCCGTATTTACGGCCGATGGAACACTCAAGTCACCCGCCTTCGTCACGGTATTCCACAACGGCGTGCTCGTGCAGAACCACACCGAGCTTGCCGGCGAAACGTTCTATATCGGCAAACCGAAATACAAGCCCTACGACACGGCGCCGATCAAGCTGCAGGCACACGGCGATCCCTCACCGCCCATCAGCTTCCGCCATATCTGGGTACGCCCATTGGATTGATTCCCGATAATGTGCCGACGCTCGTGCCTGCGATAGAGGCGACCAAAACGTCCTCGTAGCACATAGGCGAGCATTATGTTTTCTACCAGACGTATTTGTTAAAGCACAAAGTTTGGCCGTCTTTCACTTCTTGCGTGTCTAGCTTTATGCAATCTTCGGCGCGGTCATGTGGCTCAGCGTGAATGAGCCATCGCAAAAGCGCCAGACACGTCAGCGGGAGAGAAAGATGCGGATCGCGCACAGGGTGGATGTTCGGAATAACTCCGGCCGTATGGCGCGTGCGCGGCATAGCAGCATGCGGAGGTTGATGACTTACGCACTTGGCGCGCTACTGCTGGCGGCGTCATTGAGCGGCGTGGCAATAGCGCAGAATGTCCCGCTTGTACTGCAACGGAATGGAAGAACCATTTCACTCGAACCTTATGCCCCGAATATCCTGCGGGTGACGATAAGTATCGACCGCGCGGCTGCCGCGGCTGCGCCCGGATACGGATTCGTGGCGAAGCCATCGGAGCAAGGATGGTCGTACACGCGCGACGCAATGGGCGGCGAGATTTTTCGTTCGGCAAAAATGGTGGTGCGCGTGGCTCCGGGGGAACTCGCGAACGATCAAATTCCGAAGCGTATGCCGCTGGACGCACTAAACAACCAGTTGCGCGAAACGTACTTCGGAGGCCCCCATGAGGAGGGAGGCCCTCACGATGATGCATTGCAGGTCACCACGGCTGACGGCAGGACGCTGCTGCATATGCGCACGTGGACCATGGCGCCGGAGCGGCCGGACGTTGCACAAGCGGACGCGGGCGCAAAGGGTTACCGCGTTGCAGCCACGTTCGACTCGCCCGTAAACGAGCATTACTACGGGCTCGGGCAGCAGCAGAAGGGGTGGATGGATTTACGCGATCACGAGATTCGCTGCTGGCACGATTACGGCGCGCTGGGCGGCGAGAACGTCTGTGTGCCTTTCATGGTATCGAGCCTCGGCTACGGCCTGGTCTGGGACAATCCATCGAAAACGACGATCGACCTCGGTTTCAACGGCCAGAACGTGTGGTCATCGGAGGTCGGCAACCGCATCTCCTATTTCATCATTGCGGGAGATAGCACGGACGAGATTTACCAAGGCTACCGTCTGCTGACGGGCGTGACGCACATGCTGCCCAAGACGGTCTATGGCTATATCCAAAGCAAGGCGATCTATCCGACACAGGCCCAGGTGTTGGCGGTTGCCAACGAGTATCGGCAAAAAAATCTGCCACTGGGCGTGATGGTGGTGGATTTTCTCAACATGACCAAGCAAGGAAATCTGGATCTGGATCCAGCACGCTGGCCGGATCCTGCCGCGATGAATCGCCAACTCCATGCGATGGGTGTGGACACGCTGCTGAGCGTGTGGCCGCACTTCTCGAAAGGAACGCTGTTCTACGACATGCTGGCGAGCAAAGGCTGGCTGGTGCATACGCGGGATGGCCAACCAGACTCAGGGGGCTTCAAGGCGGTCATCGGGCCGAATATCGACACGACCAATCCGGAAGCAGCGAAGTGGTTCTGGGAAAAAATCCGCGACCGCTACATCAAGCCCTACGGCTTCGATTATCTATGGCTGGATGAAACGGAGCCGGATATCGATCCGGCCAAGGATGTGTTCTGGATCGGCTCCGGCATACGCTTCTATAACGTATACCCGCTGTTCCACACCGCTTCGGTATACGAAGGATTTCGGCGCGATTTTGGCGACAGCCGCAGGGTCATGATCCTGGCGCGCGCAGCATATCTTGGAGCCCAACGCAACGGCACCGTGTTCTGGTCGAGCGACGTCGTATCGACCTGGGACATGCTCAAGCGCTCGATTCCTGCCGGCCTCAATTTCACGGCAACAGGGTTGCCGTATTGGGATACCGATATCGCCGGATTCTTTTCGCCAGTTATTCCTCCCGACTACCATGCAGCGCACACGCCCATGGTCGACGGGTCCGACGTACGCGGCACGATCGGCAACTATGAGGATTACCCCGAACTCTTCGTACGGTGGTTTGAATGGGGCGTCTTTCAACCGGTCATGCGCGTGCACGGTGAAAGAAATCACAATGAAATGTGGTCGTACGGCAAGCAGGCCGAACCGATCCTGGCGAAATACCTGAAGCTTCGCTATCAGCTTCTGCCATACACCTACTCAGTGGCCTATCGCAGCTACCAGACCGGGGCGCCGTACATGCGAGCGCTGTTCATGGATTTCCCGGCCGATCCGATGGTGGCGAATATCCCCGACGAATACATGTATGGGCCGGCGTTCCTGGTGGCGCCGGTCACGGAGCAAGGCGCCACCCATCGGAGCGTCTATCTGCCAGCAGGTTGCGACTGGTACAACTACTGGACCCATCAGCGACTGCACGGTGGACAGACGATCGAGGTGAATGCACCCATCGATACTCTGCCGCTGTTTGTCAAAGCAGGAAGCATCGTGCCGTTGGGACCGGACGACGGGAGCGCCGGGCAAATGCAGAAAATCGTCTCCGTAAAGGTGTATCCGGGAGCAGATGGCAACTTTTCTCTCTTCCAGGATGACGGGAAGACCTACGCTTACGAGCAAGGCAAATATTCGCTCACCAAATTGATATGGGATGACGCTGCTCACCGGCTGACGCATGAGGGTGCACCGGCCTGGCATGGGCCTGATGCGTCTGTCGTGACCGTCATCGGCGGCTCTGTGGGCGTTCCATGATTTGTGATGCGTGCTTCTAGCGGGTTCTCGCTATCGGATGACTCACCAGCACGAGTATAAAGCAGGTATTTAATTTCAACGAGCGCCAAAGAAACTGGCAACAAGCAACCTGATCGTTTCGTCTCGCCGATCAAACGAGTGCCTTTACATCAATGCTAAATCCCCACGTTTCAGCGGCTGCCACAGCGTAAATCGCTTGCCGATTTCCCCCAACGCCCACGCAATCTTCGCGCCCACTGAGCTGATGTATAAATTTTCTCGTCGTTCGCACCATCCTTCAAAAGAGGGCTTCGTTCAATGGCAACAACCCAGTATTGAGGTAAACCCAAGTAAATTGAAAAACCGAAAAGGTAGCCTGTGGAGAGCCGGGCTATGCAATATGGCCTAGCTTCTTTTATTTGCACCCTCTACTCGAGCGTTTCGATTTTCCTCAGCCAACCATCAAAATGTGGGCAAGCTGCACGCATCGCGTCCAGACCGATATCGCAAGCGATCAAAGGTCCATGAGCAGTCTTCTGATAGCCAGGCCAAGCTGCAAGGATGCGCTTGGATGGTGCGGTTTGCGGACAGTCATTGATGTCTTCCGGCGCAACTCTCGCCCGTACCTCACGCAAGGGAACCAAGTTGCGATCGTCATCCGTCCATGCTTCGAAGGACTCGATCCGTACGAACAGTAAAGCCTCGAACTCGTGAACGAGAAGATTCGGAATGAAATTGCGCTGCCCAATGTCTTGCGCGAGTGCCATCTCCAAAAACGCGGCTTTGTGCTGTCCGTTGAGCATTCCCTGGTAGGCCGGATCGTCTTTGCCTGGAAAGTTGCCCGGTAGCGCATAAAGATCAAACAGGGTAGTGACATGGGCACCCGGGTCCTGCTTGCACAACCTTTCGATCTGGGGTTTGATCTTGGCATAGCTAACAACACCGCCACGATGATGAGGACTGGTGCTGACGATGATGGGTGTGAAATAGACACCCTGCCGAGCGTAATAAGGCATCACAAGTTCATTGACGAAGGCCTCTTCTGTTTGGCCTTCTACCAGCACGTAAACACGACTCAACGCCCAGGTCTCCCACCCAAAAGATTCTTCTTCCATAGATCGCCGAGGCTGTACTCGGCCAACCATTCGGACAGCGTCTGGGTATCCGGCCGCTTGAACGTCGAGGCACCACCGCGCTTGTCGACGACGATCAGATCTTCCGCATCGAATTCATTGACCAGCTCCACCGACTGCGTGGAGACGATCAATTGATGTTCCTGCGACGCAGACTTCATCAAACCTGCGAGTACGCTGATGGCAAATGGATGCAGGCCAAGTTCCGGCTCATCAATCAGGATGGCCGCCGGCACGAATTCTTCAGGCTGTAGCAGTACGGTTGCCAGACAAATAAAGCGCAGCGTGCCATCGGACAAGGCGCTGGTGGTAAAGGGCTCATCCTGCCCCTGCTCGGTCCATTCGAGTTGAATCTTCTCTTTGTTATCAACCGTGGGACGTAGGTGGAAATCACCGAAGAAAGGCGCCACTAGGCGAATGGTCTTGACGATGCGCTGATAGTTCTCGTCGTGATGATTTTTCAAGCGCAGCAAAAAGGCCGCCAGGTTGCGAGCGTCATCGCGCAAATACTCGTTATCATTGATATTGTGAATTTGTTTGACCAACGCACTCGCACTAGTATCGTGAAAATGATAGAGACGCCAGCTGCGCATGGCGGGAACGACATATTCCCAGATTGACCCGTGCCTACCTTTCTCTTTGTAGGTTGTCTCGAAATGACCTGACGCAGGATGCCACTCACCTTTCATGTTCCACCATAGCGCTTCATGCGCAAGCATCATCCGATTGTCCTGAGTGGGCTTCAGCGTAAAGCGATAGCCGTTATTGCCGAAACGCAGATCAGCAAATAACTCTTCCGTTTTCTTGCGGCCAAAGTGCAACAGCGCATCCGGACCGCCAGCCAACCCGACAGCCGTTTGCAATTGCTGATCCAGGATTCGGTTTATCAACCGGAAGAAACCGATGAAGTTCGACTTGCCCGCGCCATTGGCGCCGATCAATACATTGAGTCGCCCCATCTCCAAATCGCATTCGGCGATGGACTTGTAGCCTCGCAAGATAAGCCGCGAAATTTGGTCGGAATCATCGACATGCTTGATCATGGCCTATGTTTTTCACCCTTTGCTCACCGCTTTTTAAAAATCGACCGCCACAGCGGACTGCGGCAGCCCAGCCTCCCTTAAGGCTATAACACGCTAAAAAGCCCGCGTTGCGCGGGCTTTTTGGGTCAGAACGGGATGTCATCATCATCGAACTGATTGCCCCCGCCCATCTCCGGCGGCGGTGCCGACTGGCGCTGCGGTGCACTGCCGTAGTCGTCGCGGCTCTGCTGACGCTGGCCACCGCCACCGCCTTGCGAGCGTTCGCGATAGCCACCGCCACTACCCATGCCGCCGCCTTCACCGCCGCCCATGCCGCCGAGCATCTGCAGGTCGCTGGCGATGATGTCGGTGGAGTAGCGTTCCACTCCTTGCTTGTCGGTGTATTTGTCGGTGCGCAGAGAGCCTTCGACGTACACCTGTCGACCTTTCTTGAGGTATTCGCCGGCGATCTCGGCGAGGCGGCCGAACAGCTTCACGCGGTGCCATTCGGTGCGTTCCTGCTTCTGGCCGCTCTGCTTGTCGGTCCACTGCTCGGAAGTGGCGATGCTGAGGCTGGCGATGGCCGTGCCGCCAGCGGTGTAGCGGACTTCAGGGTCCGCGCCGAGGTTGCCGACCAGAATGACTTTGTTGATGCCGCGTGCCATGTATGACCTCGAAAAACTGAATCGGGATAAGGGCTTTCCATTTCGCCCGGGGAGCTTAGGACGGATGCTCGATGCGCATCCAGCGCCCGCAGGAGCCATCAAGCATAGGCTCATGGCCCGCCATGATACACGCCCGCCCCTCTTCCCATGTCCGGGATGGGGCCTCCGATCGATCAGAAGCTCCCTAGAACTTGGCCACCGCCCGCAGGCCCCAGACGGTGGCGTCGTGGTTGGCGCTGGTGCCGCCGGGGTGGCGGATGTACTGCACGTTGGGCATCAGCGCCAGGCCGTGCCAGAGCTGGAACTGGTAGTTGAGCTCGGTGATGTATTCGTAGCCTTGCACAGGTACCGGCCCCAGCCCGGCATCGTTAACCAAGCGCTCGGCGTTGGCGGCGCGGCGGCTGACGCGATCGCGGCCGACGGCAAAGCCCAGGCGGTCATCCGGCCGTGATGCGAACGGCCCGTCGTACAACAGGCCGACCGAGATCATCTGGTCGACAAGGTCGGTATACGGATCAGCTTGCACGACGTTGCCGAACACGCTCAGGCCACCGCCCGTGGCGTTGCGAGTGAGTTGCTGCTGACCCATGAAGTAACTGTCGGATACGCTGCTCTGCAACGCAGCGGTATCACTACTCATTAGCGCTTGTGCCCCATCGACACTCAGGGATACGTCCTGGTAGCGCGCCGTATTGCGCCAGCCACCGACACGCCATGTACCTGGCAAGGCATTCTGCCCACCGCCAAGGTTCGTATGCCAATCCAGTTCGGCCAGCATCAGGGTGCCGATGTTTGGTCCGGACGGCGACAGCTTCAAGCCTTGCGACTTGGCGGCATTGTTTGGATTGACCTGGAAACCACCGAACTTGACGGTCCAGGCAGGTGAAGGATGGATGGCGATCACGCCGCCGGTCTGCGCCAGCGGCCACGCATCCAAGCCTTTGGAAATCCAGCCCGGCAAGGCACCGCAGAAGTTGAGGTTCTGGAAATCGCACGCAAACGGAAAGAAATCAACACCGATATCCATGCGGCCGAATTTCAGGTCGACCAGATCATTCCACAGCGATTGCTCCAGATAGAAGCGCGTGATGCGCGTGATATTGCCGCCGCCGTAGATTTCCTGTGATTCCAGCAAGGTGCCGAGCCGCGCTTTCGCGTCGATCTGGCTGCCGTTGCGATCGTTGACGTCGATATGCAGTGAGCCACCCGTCCATCCCCACAGCTTCTGGAAATCGAACGCGGCATGGAGATGTATCTGATCGGCATAGGCATCTGTTTGCCGAATACCGCCACTGCTGTTGTGGGCGAATTCGCCGAGGTAGTCGACACCGAAGTCGATGCCTTGGTCGTAGAGTCGCTGGCGTGCACCATCCCAATCGCCCGTGAGCGTGGTGTCGGCGTAGTCCTGATCGGCGGCAAATGCATGTCCGCCAGCGACCATGGCGCACCCGGCCATCGCCATGAAGCCAATGATTTTTTGTTGCATGCGGATTCTCCTTGAACGTCGGAACAACGAACGACATACGCGCTGACGACAGGCATGAGGGGGCCATGCAGGCACATGCGTGCCCGCCCGTTTACGTTGTCGGGTCAGCGGTAAATGAGGCTTGCTCGAGCGTTGACGCTAGGGAGAGGTTGCCCGAGCTTGCTGCACAACATGAATTCGCGGCGAGGTTGCTTCACCCCACCCCAGCCCGCCCCTACTACATGTAGGAGCGGGAGTTATCTCTGGCGTAACTGAGTACAACGAGTAAATCCAATCCAGATAAGCAATCAGTACTTCAAATCCTGAAACCCATCGTCGCCTCCACGGCCTGTTTCCAGCCCGCGTACAGTGTTTCGCGTTGTGCTTCCGGCATCTGCGGTTCAAAGCGGCGATCAATCGCCCAGTGACGCGCAATGTCTTCGCGATTGGGCCAAAAACCTGTCGCCAGACCGGCGAGATATGCCGCGCCCAGCGCGGTCGTTTCGGCCACTTTTGGCCGCAGCACGGGAACATTGAGCATGTCGCTTTGGAACTGCCCAAGAAATCCATTGGCAATGGCGCCACCATCCGCGCGCAGTTCTTTCAACTTGATGCCGGCGTCACTTTCCATCGCGGCAAGCACGTCGCGTGTTTGATACGCCATCGATTCCACGGCAGCGCGAACGAAATGTTCCTTGCTGGTGCCGCGCGACAAACCAAATACCGCACCACGCACATCGCTGCGCCAATACGGCGCGCCCAAGCCGACGAACGCCGGCACCATGTACACGCCTTCGTTGGTTTTGGCGCGCTCGGCGTATTCCTCCGAATCGCTCGCACGGCCCAGCATGCGCAAACCATCGCGCAACCACTGGATCACCGAACCCGCCACGAAGATGGCGCCTTCCAGCGCGTACTCCACTTTGCCATCCACACCCCAGGCGATGGTGGTGAGCAGGCCGTTGTTGGAAGCAACCGCCTTGTCGCCTGTGTTCATCAGCATGAAGCAGCCGGTGCCATAAGTGTTCTTGGCCATGCCAGGCTCGAAGCAGGCCTGACCAAACAGAGCGGCTTGTTGATCGCCCGCCACGCCGGCAATCGGCACTTCCTGCCCGAAGAAATGCTGGCCGAGCGTTTTGCCGTAAATCTCGCTGCATGAGCGTACTTCCGGCAGCATGGCGCGCGGCACATCGAGCATCGCCAGCAGCTCATCATCCCAGCGCAGCTCATGAATGTTGTACATCAGCGTGCGCGAGGCATTGGTGTAATCAGTGACGTGTGCCTTGCCACCGGTGAGATTCCAGATCAGCCAGGTATCGATGGTGCCGAACAGCAGTTCGCCGCGTTTGGCGCGTTCGCGTGCACCGTCGACGCGATCGAGAATCCACTTCACTTTCGTGCCGGAAAAATAGGCGTCGATCAACAGGCCAGTCTTGGCTCGCACCTTATCGTTGTGGCCCGCGGCAATCAGCTGATCGCAGATCTCGCGCGTCTGGCGCGACTGCCACACGATGGCGTTGTAGATCGGCTGGCCGGTGGCCTTGTCCCACACCACCGCCGTTTCGCGCTGGTTGGTGATGCCGATGCCGATCACCGATCGTGGATCGACCTGCGCGTTGTTCATCACCTCGGTAATGGTGGTGAGCACGCTGGTCATGATCTCGCGCGGGTTGTGTTCCACCCAGCCCGGTTGCGGAAAGATCTGCCCGAATTCGCGCTGCGCCATGCCGACGATACCGCCGGCACGATCGAACAGGATCGCACGCGAACTGGTGGTGCCCTGGTCGATGGCCAGAATGTAAGTCTTGTCCATGGAACGGCTCCTGTTCAACGAGTTGGGTCGGTCACGACGCGATTCGCGCCACTGGCCTCTTGCGGCGATTGCAGCGCGCGCAAGCGCGCCGGCAAGAACGGATACACCAGCCACTGGTACGCAGCACCGCCCATGACGCCACCGATCAGCGGGCCGACGATGGGAATCCACCAATAGTTGTCCGGCGCCGGCAACGCAGAAGAACCCCAGCCGGCGAAATAGGCGAACAGGCGTGGACCGAAGTCACGCGCCGGATTGATCGCCCAGGCCTCGAGGTAGCCCATCGAGGCGCCAATGGTGGCCACCAGCAAGCCGATCATCAGCGCACCGGAATTGGCACCTGGCGCCATCTCGTTGTACTGCTCGGTGATGGCGAAGATGCCGAACAACAGAAAGGCGGTGAGGATGACTTGATCGAGCAGCGCATGCATCGGCGTGATGGCCAGGCCGGGATGCGTAAAGAAAACACCCGCCGCGCCACCCGCCTCACGGGTGAGCTGGTGCGCTTGAAGGTAGTGATCAATCACTGGGGAGAACAACACGTACACGATGGCTGCGCCGAGAAACGCGCCGACCACTTGCGCGATGCTGTACGGAATCACTTTCTTCCACGGGAAACCGCGGAATACCGCAAGCGCCAGCGTTACGGCCGGGTTCGCATGCGTGCCGGACACCGCGCCGGTCACGTAGATCGCGAGCGTCACCGCCAGGCCCCAGGCGATGCATACGCCCCAATAAGCATTCGCATAAGGGCTTGGGTCATACAGCACGTACATGCAGGCGACCGAATCGCCAAGACCGATGATGATGAAGGTGGCGATGGCTTCGGAAATCAGCTCGCCGATGCTTTGGCGGTTCATGACCGCACCTCTGGCGTATATGTAGTGGTGGAAAAGTGGTTAATGCAGTTCGACATGTGTTCCTCCCTTGACGACTCGCTCTACGGTCGTCATTCCCGCGAAAGCGGGAATGACGACCAGGCGAGGTGGCGTTTCATGACAAATGTGCAGAATTTACCTGTAAGAAAATCAAGTGAACGAAGCACTCCGTGGCGGCGCATCAGCGAGATAAGCCGTAAGACGCGCCACCTGTTGCGGATTAAGGCGCAAGCCAAGCTTGCTGCGGCGCCAGAGCACATCGTTCGCATCGGTGGCCCATTCCAGGGCGCGCAGATAATCCACCTCGGCCTGATAAAGATCGGCGCCGAAGTGCTCGCCCAAATCTGCCAGCGCACGCGCTTGACCGAGAATGCGCGTGGTACGCGTGCCGTAGCTATGCACCAGGCGCCACGCCATCGGTGCCGGCAGCCACGGGTGTGCAGCTTGCAGTTCACTCAGCAAGACATTCACGTCGCGTCGCTCACCGCCGGGAAGCGGATGCCCTTGGGACGTCCATGCTTCCGATGCATGTGGAAACAAGGGCGCCAGTCGGTCCATGGCTTCCTCTGCCAGCTTGCGATAGGTGGTCAGCTTGCCGCCGAAGACGTTGAGCAGCGGTGCGCTGTGTTGATCCAGCTCCAGCAGATAATCGCGTGTAACTTCCGACGCGTTGCCGGATTCGTCATCGAGCAACGGGCGTACGCCGCTGTAACTCCACACCACGTCGGCGGGCGTGATGCTGCGTTTGAAGTAGCGGTTTGCCGCATCGCAGAGATAGCGCGTTTCTTCCTCGCTGATGCGAGGAGCAGAAGGGTCGTCGCGATAATCCAAATCAGTGGTACCGATCAAGGTGAAGTCGGCTTCGTAGGGAATGGCAAACACGATACGGCGATCGGGTTGCTGGAAGATGTATGCGTAGGGATGCTCGAACAGGCGTGGCACGACGATGTGGCTGCCCTTGACCAGGCGCAACGCGTGATCATGGCCGACCTTGGCAACGTCATCGAGAAACTGCACCGCCCAAGGACCGGTGGCATTGACCAGTGCTTTCGCGCGAACCGTGAAGGGCTCGCCCTGTGCAGACTGCAATTGGGCACTCCAGCCTTGCTGGTCGCGCTCGGCGCTCACGCAGCGCGTGCGCGTAAAGATCGTGGCGCCGCGTTCCATCGCGTCCATCGCGTTGAGCACTACCAGTCGTGCGTCCTGCACCCAGGCATCGGAGTACACGAAGCCGATATGGAACTCATCGCGCAGTGGCAGTCCCGACTTATGGCGCTGCAGGGATACACGCCGGGATTTCGGCAACGTGCGACGGCCGCGGCCCAGGTTGTCGTATAGGAGCAAGCCCAACCGGATCATCCAGGCCGGTCGCAGATGCGACTGGTGTGGCAGCACGAAGCGCAGTGGCCAGATGATGTGCGGCGCGGCGCGGAGCAGCACTTCGCGCTCGGCCAGGGCCTTGCCGACCAAGGCGAACTCGTACTGCTCCAGGTAACGCAGGCCGCCATGGATCAGTTTGGTGCTGGAGCTGGAGGTGTGCGCCGCCAGGTCGTCGCGCTCGCACAGGCATACCGAGAGTCCGCGCCCAGCCGCATCTCGCGCGATGCCGACGCCGTTGATACCGCCACCTACTACCAGTAGATCGAACTGCTCGGTCATGAGTCGTCCTGTGGACTGCTTTCGAAACCAAAATGTTCGATTTCGATCATATGAAGATCAAAAGCGCGTTAACGAACATCATTCCATAAAAATATGTGCGATATCGCTCACATCATGAGCGTATTCGAACATTTCCGAAGATTGCACGCTGCAATGCAGCGATACCTCAAGCATTCGCAACGTGCACTTGCGTGCCGGCCTCGGCCAGCGCCACCGCCAGTTCCGACGGCGGGGCGCTATCGGTAAACCACGCATTGACCAGGGAAATCGGCCCTAAACGAACCAGCGCATTGCGCCCCACCTTGCTGTGGTCCGCGGCCAGAAACACCTGCCGGGAGTGCTCGATGAGAGCTTGTGCCACGCGCACTTCGTTCAAATCGAAATCAAGCAGCGTGCCGTCGAGGTCGATGCCGGAAATGCCGATCACCCCAAAATCCACCTTGAATTGGCGGACCAGTTCGATGGCCGGCTGACCGGTCACCCCATGGTCGCGCCCGCGCACAATGCCGCCGGCCACGATCACTTCGAAGCTGGGGTTTTCACTGAGCATGATCGCCACGTTGAGGTTGTTGGTGATCACGCGCAGGCCCTTGTGGTTCATCAGCGCGCGCGCCACGTCCTCGTTGGTGGTGCCCAGGTTGATGAACAGCGAGGCATCGTCGGGAATGTGCTGGGCCAGCAAGGCAGCAATGCGGGTCTTTTCTTCATGCAACAGATGTTGCCGCTTGGCATAAGCAAGGTTTTCGACGCTGGATGGCAGGCTGACGCCACCGTGGTAGCGGCGCAAAAGGCCTGCATCGCACAGTGCGACCAGGTCGCGGCGAATGGTCTGCTGGGTGACGTCGAAGTGCCCGGCCAGATCTTCCACGGTGGCAAAGCCCTCCTCGCGCACACGCGCCATGAGCTGCTCCTGCCTGCGGTTGAGTACCAGATCGCCCATCTATCGCTTCCATCGGCACAATGGAGCCATGGTAGCGTGAGCACGTAGCGGCTTGATGCTGCCCAAAACCTCAAGCGTGCCTCATCCCATGGGGAAAGCTGGGAGAACTTTCAGGCCAGATCACACGTAACGAGGCCTCCGCCTCTATAATCGAAGTTCTATGTCCAGCCCCAGCCGCATGAACACCTCCGTTCTCCAGACCATCGACCCCGCTCGTGATTTTGCCGGGGTGCGCGCCCTCGCCGAAGGTGACATGCAGCGCATCGATGCCCTGGTCCGGCAACGACTGGCCTCCGATGTGGTGCTGATCAACCAGATCGCCGACCACATCATCGCCGGCGGCGGCAAGCGCCTGCGCCCGATGCTGCATGCGCTGGCTGCCCGCACGGCTGGCTACAACGGCGACAAGCACATCAAGCTGGCGGCGGTGATCGAGTTCATCCACACCTCCACCCTGCTGCACGACGACGTGGTGGACGAATCGGACCTGCGCCGCGGCCGCAAGACAGCCAATGCGCTGTGGGGCAATGCAGCCAGCGTGCTGGTGGGTGATTTCCTGTATTCCCGCTCGTTCCAGCTGATGGTGGAACTGGATGACATGCGCATCATGCGCATTCTCGCCGATACCACCAACACCATCGCCGAGGGCGAGGTATTGCAGCTGCTCAACATCGGCAATGCCGACGTGGACGAGGCGGCTTACCTGGCCGTGATCGAACGCAAGACCGCAGTGCTGTTTGCTGCTGCCACGCAGCTTGGCGGTCTATTGGGAGGCTTGCCGGAAGCACAGGTTGCCGCGTTGCGCCGCTACGGCATGCAGCTTGGTTATGCCTTCCAGATCGCCGATGACCTGCTCGACTACATCAGCGACACCCGCACGCTTGGCAAGAACATTGGCGATGACCTGGCTGAGGGCAAGCCGACGTTGCCGCTGATCTACGCCTTGCAGCGCGTGGGTGCAGAGCAAGCAAAGGAGATGCGCCATGCGATCGAGCATGGCGGATTGGGCTCGCTGGATCACATCATCACGGCCATTCGCGAATCGGGCGCGCTGGAGCGCACTCGCGAGTGTGCATTGAGGCACGCGCGTGCAGCACGCGAAGCCTTGGCGTTGTTGCCGGCTTCTTCGTATCGGGATGCACTGGCTACGCTGGCGGATTATTCGGTGCAGCGCACGTTCTGAGCGCTATGCGGAGTAACGCCACTACGGCGTTTCGCTTTTTTTCATCGCCAAGAACTAAAGTCCCGCGCATGCGCGGGACTTTAGCGAACCGTCAACCATCACTGGCTTTCGGTATGTTCAGACGATACTCGATGCGCCTCACGATGTGCGTCTTGACGGCTACCAGCAGGTAGTCGTTTTCTTCGCCATGCACCCACTCGTAGCCGTCGACCGGCTTGTCCAAGTGGTAGTGGTGGTAGTTGTGAATGACATTGGCGTCCGCCAGATATTTATCCGAGATGGGACGACCGGTGTGATACAGAAGCTCGCCGCCATGGCGGGCCATTTCCGGGAAAGACTGGGCAGCGCCAACAAAAGAACTCAGGATCAGGCAGCCCAGCAGGGCCTTGGAACACGTCTTCATACATGAATCTCCTTATTTCACGGCATGACGGTTCACGGCACGGCGGAGAGTCCCGTGGAAATGAGCCACAAGTTCATTGAAGACTCGGCCAATCCCCCACTCCCAGGCCGCACACGTGCTGGCCCAAGATTGGGGCCAGCGATCAGGGTACGCCGTTGAAGGCTGCGTGCAACCAGTCATGCATCAGCCGATAGCTGCGCGCCGCGGCCCGTGCGTCGTACTTACAGCCGGGCGAGTTCTCTTCCGTTTCCGTAAAGCAGTGCACGGCATTGCCGAGCACCACGAACTGCCAGTCGGCCGAGCTGCCGCGCATTTCGTCCATGAACTTGTCGGCATCGGGCATGGTGCCCTTGTCGTCCGCACCGTTCATCACCAGTACGCGCGCCTTGATGTTCTTGGCGAGCGCAGGATCGTCCGTGGTAAGGCCGCCATGGAATGACACGATGGCAGCAATATCGGCACCGCTGCGTGCAAGATCCAACACGGCGGTACCGCCGAAGCAGAAGCCGATCGCTGCCAGCTTGCTGGTATCGATGGGTGCGTTAGCCGCCTGTGCCTTCAACTGCGCCAGTGCTTCATCGATGCGTTTGCGCATCAGCGCACGGTCCTTGTACAGCGGCCCGGTGGCGGCCTTTGCCTGATCGGCGTGGCCGGGTTCGGGGCGCACGTTTTCGCCGTACATGTCGGTGAGCAGGATGACGTAATCCTTGCCGGCGATCATTTCCGCTTTCTTGATGGCCGTGTCATTGATGCCGTACCAGTTAGGCACCATCACCAGGCCCGGACGCTTGGCATGGCTGGCGTCGTCGTAGACCAGCACGCTTTTGAAGTGCGTGCCATCCAGCGTCCATTCCACCGGACGCTGCACCATCTTGGCCTGCGCGGCGAAGCTCAAGCTGGCCAGTAACGCGAGACAGACTGCTCGAACGAGACGCATACGTGATTCCTTTGTCAGAGGGAGAGTTCGTAGGTTGGGGTGCAAACCCCAACCTACAGCCCTGCTGCGTGCGATGCCAAGCGTCGCTTCAACGGCAGCAGACGATCGACGAGACGGACGCCCAATCCGCGTGCCGCCACCCACGGCGCGCCTTGCCATGCATAAATGCGCGCGAGCGCATCGAAGCCATAGGCATCGAGCGTGTCTGCGCTGCGGCGGCGACGTGCATAACGGCGCAGTACCTCGGACGAGGCGAAGTCCCGCCCCGCGTCGCGGGCAGCAGCCAACACATCACGCAGTTCAGCAACGTCGCGTAAGCCGAGGTTGACGCCCTGCCCGGCCAACGGGTGCACCACATGTGCCGCATCGCCGAGCAGCACGAAGCGCTCGGCCTGGTAGCGGCGGGCCAATTGCAGCTTCAGCGGAAAAGCGGCGCGCGGCGTTGTACCCATGATGCGTCCGAGGCGGAAATCGCTGGCAACGCCAAGCTCCTTCATGAAAGCCTCGTCATCCAGCGACTGTACGCGTCGTGCTTCGCTTTCCGGCAGCGACCAGACGATAGAACTGCGGCCATCAGCAAGCGGCAGCAAGGCAAGCGGTCCGGTTGGAAGAAAACGCTGCCAACAGGCATGTGCATGCGGGTGTTCGGTAGTCACGTGTGCCACGACCGCGCGCTGGGAATAATCCCGGCCGCGCGTGGCGATGCCAGCCCGTTCGCGCAAAGGCGAGTTGCCGCCATCGGCGGCGACCAGCAGGCGCACTGATACGCTTTCGCCGTCGGCCAGTTCCAGCGCCACACGATCAGCGCGCGTTTCAAAATCTTTGACGGTGGCGGGACACAGACGCTGCACGCCGGCGCTATCCAGCGCCTGCCACAGCTTCCACTGCACCAGGTTGTTCTCGACGATGTAGCCGAGCTGATCACGGCCTTCGTTGGCGGCATCGAAATCGATCGCCGCTCCGTTCTCCGCATCCCAGATGTGCATATGCGCGTAAGGACAAGTACGCGCATCACGTATGGACGTCCAGACGGCCAGCTCGTCCAGCAGCTTGATCGACGACGGCGCCAGGCCGACTACGCGTAAATCCACGTCATCGTGCACATGCCACGCGGCCGGCTCGCGCGCTTCCAGCAAAGCCGTGCTGAAGCCGGCGCGACTCAATGCAAGTGCCGCGGCAGCACCCACCATCCCACCGCCGACCACGGCAATATCCAGCGCGGGCGCACGGCGTTGCGTTGCGGGAATCGTTCTCATGGCACACGCTCCAGCACCGCACGTGGCGGCTGGCCGCGGAAACCCATCCCACGCCTGGCCAGCAGTTGTTGCAGCGGTGGCACGCGGTCATAAGCGAGCAAGGCTAGCGAACGGAACGGTGCCAGCCATGGCTCCGGCATGCACGCGAAACGCACCAGATCGTGGCTCATGGCCATGGTGCCTTCGCGATCGGGCGCGCGGCGCGCGGCATAGCGTTCCAGCAGCTCTTGCGATCCGGGGTCGGCGGCTTCTGCAACCAGCTCGGCCAGAGTTAGCGCATCGCGCAGACCGAGGTTGAACCCTTGCGCTCCGATCGGATGGACGGTTTGCGCGGCGTTGCCCACCAACACGGCGCGTGGTGCGATCAGGTTGCGGGCAGCGACGCGTTTGATGGCATAAGGATGGCGTTTGCCGGGGCGGCTCAACCGTCCCAAACGCCAACCGAAACGGCGCTGAGCCAGCGTGATGAAATCCGCATCGTTCAAAGCCGTCACGCCGGCTGCCACGTCCGCAGAAACGGTAAGCACCAGGCCACAGCGACGCTCCGCCAATGGCAATACGGCGATGGGGCCTTCATCGGAAAAACGCTCCCAGGCGCGATGCGCCGGATCGTGCTCCGGTGTCACCGTGCATACGAACAGGGTCTGCTTGTAATCGTGCACATCGGCGCCGATCCCAAGCTGCGCGCGCACGAACGACTCCGTGCCGTCCGCACCGACCAGCAAGGCGGCGTCGATATGTTGAACGCCATTGGGTGTTTTGATCTCTGCACGCCAACCATCCGCAAACCGGGTCAGGCCGGTAAGGCTCGCCGGCGCCAAACGCACCAGCCGCTGACAGGCATCCAGTCGACGCAACAAGGCAGCGCCGAGTTCACGCGCTGGCAACGTCCAGCCCAGCGCATCAACGCCGTGCTTGGCGGCATCCAGTCGCGCGCTGCCGAATTCACCCGCGCGGCTGACGTGGATGTGACGGATCGGCGTCGCCTGCGCCGCGGCGAGCGGCCATACGCCGATCGCGTCCAGCCCGTTTACGGTGGCGCGGGCCAGTGCAAGATTGCGTTCGTCATAGCTGGGCTGCGCGTCCGCGCGCGGCGCGGCAGCCTCGACCAGGGTGACGCGGCATCCGGCTGCATCCAGTGCGATCGCCAGGCTGGCGCCGACGAGGCCGCCACCGACCACCAGCACATTACCTTCGGGGGCAAAGAGGGGAGAGATAGTCATGCGCGGATGATACGCGCTGCATGACTGGCTTCGCATTGGGCTAAACTCCTACGTCTTCACACCATCCATCTATGGGCCGTCTGCTTTCCTGGGAGTTCTTCATGGCTACGACATCCACCCAGCGCCTTGGCATTTTCGCTGCGCTCGCCTTGGTCATGGCGGCGACCCGCGTACATTTGTCGCTGTTCCATCACGATGTTTGGGACGCGTCGTGGGGCGTGTTCTTCCTGGCCGGCTTCTGGCTACGCGGCACCGGCCGCTGGGCCTTTCCGCTGTTGATGGCCGAGGCCGTGCTGGTCGATTACGTGGTCATCACACGGATGGGCATCAGTTTCTGGGACCACTACTGTGTATCGGCCGGCTATTGGTTCCTGATTCCCGCCTATGGCGCACTGTGGATTGGCGGTAGCTGGCTGGCCAAGCATCAACGTGGCGTTACGCTTTCTACGCTGGGCATGGCTGTGGCTGCGCTGCTGGTAAGCGAAAACGCGTGCTATGTGATCTCCAATGGCAGCTTCTACTGGCTGAGCGCCCACGTGCCGGCACCGAAGAGCTTTGCGGCCTGGTTCGAAAACCTGGGTGATTGGTACTTGCCGTTCCTGCAGACCACCGCGGTATATGTGGCGCTCGGCGCCGTGCTGCACGTACTTGCCGTGCAGCTTGCCCGCGTATCGCAGCACAGTGGCCAGGCGCAGCACTAAACGTGGGCAATCGGCTTTCGAAAATCTATACGCGTACCGGTGACGATGGCAGCACCGGTCTTGGTGACGGCTCACGCGTTCCTAAGGATTCCGCACGCGTCAACGCGTACGGCACGGTGGACGAACTCAACAGCACCATCGGCATGGTGCTGGCCTGCGAAGGCCTCGATGCCGAGGTGCGCGAAACGCTCACCCAGGTGCAGCACGAGCTGTTCGATCTCGGCGGCGAACTCTGCATTCCAGGCATGGCGATGATCGAAGACGTCGACATCGATCGCCTGGAGCAGGTGCTGGACCGCCTCAACGATCCGCTGCCGCCGCTGAAGGATTTCATCCTGCCGGGCGGTGGCATGGCGGCTTCCTGCTGCCATCTGGCACGCACGGTATGCCGTCGCGCCGAGCGCGAAGTGATTGCATTAGGGCGAGTCGAGACCGTACGGCCGCAGGCGCAGCGCTATCTGAACCGGCTGTCCGATCTGTTGTTCGTGCTGTGCCGCGTGCTGGCCCGTGGCAGCGGCCATGGCGAAGTGCTTTGGCAACACGAGCGCCGCCGCAAGCCGGTGGGCTGAATTCCGCATGCTGCAGCTCTTCACCCACACCGTTTGCCTGCAGCACGACCCTGGTCCTGGCCATCCGGAATCCCCGGCCCGCCTCCGCGCGGTGCTGGAGGCGCTGGACCAGGATCGTTTCGCTGCCGTAGACCGTGTCGAAGCGCCGCGAGCTACCCGCGAGCAGTTGCTGCGCGTGCACACCCCGGCCCATGTGGAGCGGATTCTGGCGATCACGCCCGATGCAGACACGGTGCGCCTGGATGAGGACACCCTGATGTCGTCGTCCTCGGCCGAGGCTGGATTGCGCGCGGCCGGCGCGCTGGTGGCCGCCGTGGATGCCGTGATGACGGGAGCCGCCACGCGCGCCTTCTGCGCGGTGCGGCCACCCGGCCATCACGCCACGCCGGATACTGCGATGGGCTTCTGCCTGTTCAACAACGTGGCCGTCGGCGCTGCGCATGCATTGACCGCACATGGCTTGAAGCGCGTGGCGATCGCCGACTTCGACGTGCACCACGGCAACGGCACGCAAGATATTTTCCAGCGCGAACCGCGCGTGCTGTTCATCTCTTCACATCAGCAGCCACTTTATCCCGGTACTGGCAGTCCGGACGAACAAGGCGTGGGCAATATCGTCAATGCGCCTTTGTCATCCGGCGAGGGGACTTACGAATTCCGCGAGCTGTGGAATGACATGCTGATGCCGAAACTCCATGCCTTCAAGCCGCAACTCGTGCTGGTATCGGCAGGCTTCGACGCGCATCAGCGCGATCCGCTGGCAAATCTGCAGTTGCAGACCGAGGACTACGCCTGGATCACCGAGCGACTGGTCGATCTCGCCCGCGCACATGCGGGTGGGCGACTGGTTTCCACGCTGGAGGGTGGATATGACCTGCAGGCGCTGGCAGCCAGTGTGAGTGCACATGTAAGCGCACTACTCGACTAGCTGCGCTGACCCAACTTTCCTAAGGGGAAAGGGAATGGGCATCGGGCTCAAAACCCAGCGCCACCGAGTTGATGCAATAACGCATGCCTGTGGGCTTTGGCCCATCCGGAAAAACATGCCCTAGGTGAGAGTCGCACGACGCGCAGCGTACTTCCGTGCGGTGCATGCCATGGCTCTCGTCCGGCACGAGGTTGACCGAAGCGCGTTTGATCGGCTGGAAGAAGCTCGGCCAGCCGGAACCGGAGTCGTACTTGGCCTCGGAAGCGAACAAGTGCGCATGACATGCCACGCAGGTGTAGGTTCCTGCCTCCTTATGCTTGTACCACTTGCCGCTAAAGGGCGGCTCGGTGGCTGAGCAGCGGCATACCGCGTACTGCTCCGGATTCAGGCTTTTGCGCCATTGTTCGTCCGTCTTGTAAGGCTTGGGCTGATTCATGCGTTCTCCCACTCATGACGTATGCCGTACGAAGGGCCTTTTCTGTTAGCTTAACGCCCCTTCGTCGCCGATTGATCGCCTCCGTGAAGCCCAAGAGCCTGTCGCCCTCGCGTTCTCTGCCTCCACGCCGCCTGCTAGCAATCGCTGCTGCCACTGCCCTGTTCAGCAGTCAGGGCGCGCATGCTTCGCAACAGACCAAACATCCCAAGGCCACGCTTACCGGTACGGAGGTGGTCTGCCCGCTGGGCACCTTCATCTGCCCGCCCCGCCCGGACAATTTCGCATTGTGCCGGCCCAACGGCATGCTGGAGTTCTACGACCCGTTCCTGAGCAAGGATTCGGCGCTACGCGCCACCGCCAACACCAATGTGTGGGCCGACCACGTGGAAAGCCCCGATCAGGTCATCTATCACCTGAGCGGCCATGTAAAGACTATCCGGGCCGACCAGGAACTGCACGCCGACTTCGCCGACTACAACAGCGACACCACGGATTACGACGCGCGTGGCAAGGTGCATTACCAAGAGGCCTCGCAGCTGGTATCGGCCGATCACATCACCGGCAACACCGACAACAGCACGGGTGTGGCCACCGGCAACGTGCGTTATCAGATGTTGGATTCGCACGGCAACGGCACCGCCGTGCGTGGTGAAATGCTGGACGCGGACCGCAACCGCTACACCAAGACCACCTATTCCACCTGCGATATCGGGCGGCACATCTGGGAAATCCGCGCCAAGCAGATCGACACTGACCAGACCACCGGCCGCGGCATCGCGCGCGACGCCACGATGACCATGTACGGGGTGCCGTTTTTCTATTTCCCGTGGATGACCTTCCCGCTCAACAACGATCGCCAGAGCGGCTTCCTGTTTCCGTATTTCGAGCACACCGGTAACGCCGGCTACCAGTTCCGCATCCCGTACTACTTCAACCTGGCGCCCAACTACGATGCCACGCTGACGCCGCGCTACTACAGCCTGCGCGGCGCAATGCTGTCGGGTGAAGTGCGTTACATGTTTCCGAGGACCACCGGTGAGTTTCAGATCGAGTTTCTGCCGCACGACAACTACAACGACCAGAAGCTCACTTCCACCTCGATCGACACGCAAGGTCAGCAGCGCTACCTGTATCGCTTCGTCAACAGCACCAGTCTCTGGCCGGGCTGGTCGCTCAACACCAACATCATGCGCGCGTCCGACCAGAACTATTTGCGCGACTTCGGCAATGACCTATTCACCATTTCCACGGCGCTGCTGTATTCCAGCGTCTACCTCAATGGTGGCGGCAACTGGTGGAATGCCTCGATCGGCGGCGATATGTGGCAGAACGTGGATCCGTCCGAAGCGAACAGCGTGGAGCCCTACAAACGCTTGCCGCGGGCTACGTTCAACATGGATATCCCGTTCGCACGCTGGTACGACTTCGGCCTGAACAGCGAAGCGGTGAAGTTCAGCAAGTTCAATCAGGTGGAAGGCGCGCGTCTGGACATGACGCCGTACGTCGACGCGGATTTCCAGGGCTCCGCCTGGTTCTTCCGCCCCAAGCTGGCTTACCGCTACACGAGTTACTCGCTCGATTCCGGCTATCAGAGGTACAACTATTACGGACAGGTCGGGACAGCCGGCACATCGCCGTTCACCGAAAGCAATCCCAGCCGCTCGCTGCCCATCGTCAGCCTGGATCAAGGCCTGATCTTCGAGCGCAGCACGTCGATGTTCGGCAGCAACTACACGCAAACGCTGGAGCCACGGCTGTATTACCTGTACGTGCCATACCGCAACCAGAACAACCTACCGCTGTTCGACACAGGGCTCATGGCGTTCGATGACTGGATGCTGTTCGCGCCAAACCAGTTCTCCGGCGCAGACCGCCAGATGAACGCGAACAACCTCACCGCGGCCGTCACCACCCGTTTCCTTGACGATGGCGGTGTGGAGCGTGTGTCGGCGACGTTTGGGCAGATCCATTACTTCACGCCGCAAAGGGTGCAGACACCCTGCACCCTCACCAACACCACGACCAGCAACGTCAACGGCTGCGCTGCCGCCACCAACTGGAGCGGCTCCGATTACGTGGCTGAGCTCAACACCCAGCTCAACGATCAGTGGACGGCCAGCACCGAGTATCTGTGGAACCCGAACACGCGCCTGACCGACCTGGGCACGTTCACGCTGCAGCGCCGCCTTGGCTTCGATGGCATCCTCAACTTTTCCTACCGGTTCCGTCGTGGCCTGGTGGAACAATACGACGTCTCGGCGGTCTACCCGCTGTCGGAGCGCTGGCGCCTGATTGGCGAGTGGACTTACTCGGAACTGGACAAGCGCACTGTGGAAGCCCTTGCCGGCGTGCAGTACGAAGGATGTTGCGTAAAGGTGAGCGTGGTGGCCCGCCGCTACGTCACCGGCTACTACGGCGTGGTCACCGCGCTGCCGCCAGGCCAGACTGCACCGGGGAGCGACACGGCCGTCATGTTCCAGTTGGAATTCAAGGGCATGGGGACCTTCAGCGGCCAGACGGAGAGCGTGCTGCGGCGTGATATCCTTGGCTATCAATAAGCGCGCCCAGGCAGGCTCGGGCGCCCTCGAAAAAGCGGCGATACCAAACCGTTTATTGGGCCGTTTTTTGAGCAACACCGTTACCAATCCTTCGCCACCGGCGACAGAAGGCTGTTCACTGATGAAGCAGATTTTTGCGTTCCTCCTGCTGACGATCGTCACAGCGATCCCGTCACTGGCCCAGGCTCAGCTCCTGGCGCCACAGGACTCGAGCAGCGGGCCCGTCGACCGCATCGTCGCCGTTGTCGAAGACGAGGTGATCCTGCAGAGCGAGCTGAACGATGCCGTCGCCGCCATCCAGCAGCAGTACGCCAACCAGCCGGGACAGCTGCCGCCCATCGACGTGCTGCGCCGGCAGGTACTCGACCGCCTGGTCCTGATGAAGCTGCAATTGCAACGCGCCGATGATCAGGGCATTCGCGTGTCGGACTCGGACGTCGACCAGGCCGTGCAGGCCGTAGCCGAGCAAAACAAGATGACGCCTGACCAGTTGCGCGCCGCCGTCGAGCAGACCGGCATGAGCTACGCGGCTTACCGCCAGCAGCTGCATGACCAGCTGGTGGTGCAGAAGCTGCACGAGAACGTCGTACACAGCTCGGTGTCGGTGACCGATAGCGAGATCAACAACCTGCTCAACAGCCCGAACTACAAGGCCGGCGAAGTGCATCTGGCCCACATCCAGGTCAGCATCCCCGGCGGCGCTTCTGCTGCTGACATCCAGACTGCGCAAACCAAGGCCGAGCAGGCGCTCGCCGCAGTCAAGGGCGGCATGCCCTTCAAGGCTGCGGCCATCCGCTTCTCCGACGCGCCCGATGCGCTGGACGGTGGCGACCTCGGCTGGCGCCGTTTGGACGAAGTACCTCCGGCCTTCGTCGACACCATCAACGGCCTCAAGCCGGGCCAGGTCAGCGGGATCCTGCACGGCCCTACCGGCTTCCATATCATTCAGTTGGTGGATCAGCGCTCACAAGCCAAACAGATGGTGACCGAGTTCCACGCACGCCAGATCCTGATCCGCCCCAGCGAGCTGCTGTCGCCGACACAGGCCCAGCAGAAAGCGCAGGATATTTACAACCGCATCGTCAACAAGCACGAGGACTTCGCCAAGCTGGCGAAGGACAACTCCAATGACGACACCACGGCCAACGCCGGTGGCGATATGGGCTGGTTCCAGCAGGGCGATTGGGGCACGCTGATCGGCCAGAAGGTGGCTGACATGAAGGACAGCGAGGTCTCAGAGCCGTTCCAGAGCGAAGCGGGTTGGCACATCCTGCAACGCCTCGGTACGCGCAACAGCGACATGACGAGCGAGATCGCACGCAACCAGGCACGCCAGGCGATCGGCAACCGCAAGGCTGATCAGGCCTATGACGACTTCCTGCGCGATCTGCGCTCCAGCTCGTACGTGAAGATTCTCGTGCCAGAGCTGGAAGAACCCGCAACGGACAACGGCAAGGCGTCGTCGTAATGGCGACACTGCGCGGGTAAGCCGTGAACAGTCTCGCACTGCCGCGGCTCGCCCTTACTGCCGGGGAGCCGGCCGGTGTCGGGCCCGAGTTGCTGATCCGATTGGCCGCCACTCCTCTGGCGGCCAATTTCATTGCCATCACCGATCGCGGCCTGCTTGAGCGCGCTGCCGAACGTTGCGGTGTCGACGTCCGATTACTGGACGACGACGGCGCCGATATCCAGCAACGCCCATCAGGCACGCTACGCGTGAGGCATGTTGCGCTGGACGTGCCCGAGCTGCCTGGCCAACCCGACCCGCGCAACGCCCACCACGTATTGGCCACATTGCGCGAAGCCGCGGATGGATGCCTGAGTGGCCGCTATGCTGCGGTCGTCACGGCGCCACTGCAGAAATCCTCAATCAACGATGCCGGCATTCCTTTCAGTGGACATACCGAATTCTTTGCCGAGCACAGCCATGCCGACGTGGTGATGATGCTGGCTAGCCCGGAACTGCGCGTGGCCTTGGCCACGACGCACTTGCCGTTGCGGGCCGTGTCTGCTGCTATCGATGCGCCGTCACTAGAACGCACGCTACGCATCGTGCATCAAGCATTGCGCTCAAAATTCGGGTTAGCCCAGCCACGCATCGCCCTACTTGGCCTCAATCCGCATGCTGGCGAAAGTGGGCACATCGGACACGAGGAAATCGACACGATCATTCCGGTCATGGACACGCTGCGTCGTGAAGGTATGCAGTTGCTCGGTCCCATGCCGGCCGATACAGCCTTCGTGCCTGCACAGCGCGAACATTACGATGCCGTGCTGGCGATGTATCACGATCAGGCTTTGCCGGTGCTCAAGAGCGAAGCCTTCGATCGCACCGTCAACATCACGCTCGGCCTGCCCTTCATTCGCACGTCCGTCGATCATGGTACCGCGCTCGATCTTGCCGGCACCGGCAAAGCCGATCCCTCCAGCCTGATCGCTGCGGCACGCATGGCGCTGGATCTCGTCGCACGCAGCAAATCATCATGAACGCCCCCGCCCGTCCCAAAAAAAGCTTTGGCCAGCACTTTCTGCACGAGCGCCGGTACATCGAACGCATCGTTGCCGCCATCTCGCCACGTTCGGATGATTTTCTGGTGGAAATCGGCCCCGGCGAAGGCGCACTGACATTTCCGTTACTGACTGTCGCTGGCAAACTCACTGCAATCGAACTGGATACCGACTTGATCCCGCGCCTTCAGCAACAAGCTGCCGGCATCGGAGAACTGTCGATCGTGCATGCCGATGTACTCAAGGTGGATTTCACTGCTTTGGCGCAGCGTGCGGGGGTGACACGGTTGCGTATCGCCGGCAATCTGCCCTATTACATTTCCAGTCCCATCCTGTTCCATTGCATCGATCATGCGGCGGCGATCACCGACATGCATTTCATGCTGCAGAAGGAAGTGGTCGATCGCATGGCCGCGGAGCCTGGCAGCAAGGTGTATGGGCGGCTATCCGTGATGTTGCAGGTCGCCTGCCGGGTCGTGCCTTTGTTTGACGTGCCGCCCGGCGCATTCCGTCCGCCGCCCAAAGTTGACTCATCGGTCGTGCGCCTCGTGCCGATCCCTCCGGAAGAACGCCACGATGCCGACCCGGCGCGTCTGCATGCCATTGTAAAAGCGGCTTTCGCGCAACGCCGCAAGACACTCTCCAACGCATTGCGGCAACTGATGGATGCTGAAGCCATCCGGGCGGCAGGGATCGATCCCAAGGTGCGGGCGGAGATGTTGGCTCCCATGGATTTTGTGGCGCTGGCCAAGGGGCGTGAATCGTAAGAGCAGGGTCAGCGAGCCCCTGGTTGGTTACGATCGAGGATTCCCGCGCCCCTGGGCGAGTCCCGCTACAATGCGCCTCATGAAAGACAAACTCCCCTACACGATCGACGTGCAGGTGCAAACCCGTTTTGTCCCTGACCAGTCCGCCCCCAACGAAAACCGTTACGTCTTTGCCTACACGATCAAGCTGCACAATGCAGGGATCCAGCCGGCACGCCTGCTCACCCGCCACTGGGTGATCACGGATGCCAATGGCAAGGTAGAGGAAGTGTTCGGTGAAGGCGTGGTGGGTGAACAGCCGTGGATGCGTCCGGGTGATGACTACGAATACACCTCCGGTGCAGTGCTGGAAACGGCTGTCGGTACGATGCAGGGCAGCTATCAAATGATGGCCGACGACGGCACGCGTTTCGAGGCACCGATTCCGACCTTCACGCTATCCATTCCCCGCACGTTGCATTGATCGAGGAGCCGTTCATGATACGTGCGTGGCAGACCTCAAAGGCAGTGCGCTGATGGCCATCTACGCAATCGGCGACGTGCAAGGCTGCTATCCGGAACTGCAGCGGCTGCTGGAGAAGCTGCGCTTCGATCCAGCGGTAGACAAGCTGTGGTTTTGTGGCGACCTGGTCAATCGCGGCGGGCAGTCATTGGATACGCTCCGCCTTGTGCACTCGTTGCGTGACAACGTGGTGGTCACGCTCGGCAATCATGATCTCAGCCTGCTCGCCATCGCACAGCGCAAGCAGGATGCACAGGCGCGAGTGAATCCAGAACTGCGCGAAGTGCTGTTCGCCGAGGATGCGCCGATCCTGCTCGACTGGCTACGCGTTCAGAAGCTGCTACATCACGACGAAACCATCGGCTGGACGATGGTGCATGCCGGCCTTGCACCGAGCTGGACATTAAAACAGGCGCAGCGTTGCGCGCTGGAAGTCGAGCGCGAACTGGCCAGTCCTCGCCATCCGCGTCTGCTCAAGAATCTATTCGGCAATCGGCCGGCGGCATGGGTCAGTCGCTTGCAAGGGATCGAGCGCATGCGCGCCTCCATCAACACATTGACCCGCATGCGCTTTTGCGATGTGAATGGCCGTATCGACTTCGAAGGCAAAGGCGCCCCCGGCACGCAAAAGCCGGGCATGTATCCCTGGTTCGAAGTGCCCGGCATGCGTAAGCGTGACGCACGCATCGTGTGTGGGCACTGGTCGGCGCTAGGCCGCTTTGCCGGTATGGGCGTTTATGGCATTGATACCGGCTGCGTGTGGGGCGGCAAGCTCACCGCGTTGCGGCTGGATGGTGAGGAGCCGCAGTACATCACGGTGGATGCCGAGCCGCATCGCAAACGGCTACCTGGCGAAGATTAGCGAACGCCGTATGGATTACCCCGGATCAAGTCCGAGGTAATCATGTCTACAAAGGTCGCTGCTAATTCAACTGCCCGTGGCAGTGCTTGTACTTCTTGCCCGAACCACACGGGCACGGATCGTTGCGACCCACTTTCGGCCCTGTGACCACTGGCTCCAAAGTAGCCGCAGCCTGCTGTGATGCCGGCGCATCCATACCAAGTGCTCCACCCGCTGGCGCACCGCCGCCGGTGGCCTGCATTTGGCGCGCCAAGCGCTCGGCCATGCGCTGTTGCTCAGCTTCCATCGCGGCGACTTCTTCCTCGCTACGTATGCGGATGCGCGCAAGCATCTGGGTCACTTCGGTCTTGATGCGCGCCAGCATCTGCGAGAACAACTGGAAGGATTCGCTCTTGAATGCCTGCTTGGGATCCTGCTGCGCATAGCCTCGCAGGTAGATGCCCTGGCGCATGTAGTCCATGCTGGAAAGGTGTTCCTTCCAGGCGTTGTCCAGCACGCTCAGCATGATGTGCTTTTCGAGCTGGCGCATGGTTTCCGGACCGACCTGCTGTTCCTTGGCCTGGAACATGGCATTGATCAGATCGCGCACATGCTCCAGCACGACGTTGGCGTCGGCTTCCGATTGCTGCTCCAGCCACTGCTTGAGCTGTGCCGAGATGCCGAAGTCGCTTTCCAGTTCGCGCTCAAGGCCAGCGATATCCCATTGCTCGTCGATGCTGTCAGCTGGCACATGACGGCGTACCAGATCGCTGACCACGTCCTCGCGGACGTCGGTGATGGTGGCGGAAACGTCTTCTTCCTCCAGCAACTCGTCGCGCTGGCGATAGATCACCTTGCGCTGGTCGTTGGCGACGTCGTCGTATTCGAGCAGATTCTTGCGGATGTCGAAGTTGTGCTGTTCGACTTTGCGCTGTGCCTTTTCGATCTGCCGGCTGATCATGCGATCTTCCAGCGCCTCATCTTCCTTCATGCCGAAGCGCTTCATCCAGCGGACGAGGCCTTCACCACCGAAGATGCGCAACAGATTGTCCTGCAGTGACAGATAGAAGCGCGAGGAACCCGGATCACCTTGACGACCGGAACGACCACGCAGCTGGTTGTCGATACGGCGGGATTCGTGACGCTCCGTGCCGACGATATGCAGACCGCCGGCATTGATGACTTGTTCGTGGCGCTTCTGCCATTCCGACTTGACGCGCGCACGGTCCATGTCGCTGGCATCCTCGCCCAGCGTGTGCAGTGCCGCTTCCAGGCTGCCGCCTAGGACGATGTCGGTACCGCGGCCGGCCATGTTGGTAGCGATGGTGACCGAGCCAGGCATGCCGGCTTGCGCCACGATATGCGCCTCTCGCTCGTGCTGCTTGGCGTTGAGCACTTCGTGCGGAATCTTTTCCTTGCGCAGCAGATTGGACAATAGCTCCGACACATCGATCGACGCCGTACCGACCAACACCGGCTGGCCGCGCTTGTGGCAATCCCTGATGTCCTCGACCACCGCCTTGTATTTCACGTCCTGGCCGAGGAACACCATGTCAGGATTGTCTTTGCGGATCATCGGCTTGTGGGTGGGAATCACCACCACTTCCAAGCCATAAATCGTCTGGAACTCGTACGCTTCAGTGTCCGCCGTACCGGTCATACCGGCCAGTTTCTTGTACATGCGGAACAGGTTCTGGAACGTGACCGTGGCCAGCGTCTGGTTCTCGCGCTGGATCGGCACACCTTCCTTCGCTTCCACCGCCTGATGCAAACCGTCGGACCAGCGACGGCCCGGCAGCGTACGGCCAGTGAACTCATCGACGATGATCACTTCACCGTCACGCACGATGTAATCGACGTCGCGTTGGTAGATCGCATTGGCACGCAGTGCTGCGTTGAGGTGATGCACAATGGCCAGGTTGCGTGCGTCGTACAGGCTGTTTTCCGGATCGATCACCTTGGCCTGTTGCAGCAGCTCTTCCGCATGCTGCATGCCCTCTTCGGAGAGGTGCACCTGCTTCTGCTTTTCGTCGACCCAGTAATCGCCCGGACCGTCTTCCAATTCCTGGCGGGTCATGCGCGGGACGATCTTGTTCACCGCGATGTAGAGCTGGGGGGAATCCTCGGCCGGGCCGGAGATGATCAGCGGCGTGCGCGCTTCGTCGATCAGGATCGAGTCCACTTCGTCGACGATGGCGTAATGCAGTCCACGCTGCACACGCTGGTCCCTGGACAATGCCATGTTGTCGCGCAGGTAATCGAAACCGTATTCGTTATTGGTTCCGTAAGTGATGTCCGCGGCATAGGCGGAATGCTTGTCGGCCTGATCCATGCCCGGATACACCACGCCAACAGTCATACCGAGGAAGTTGTAGAGCTTGCCCATCTGCGCCGCGTCGCGTTTGGCCAGGTAGTCGTTGACTGTAACGACGTGGGCGCCCTTGCCTTCGAGCGCATTGAGGTAGACCGGCGCGGTGGCCACCAAGGTCTTGCCCTCACCGGTGCGCATCTCGGCGATCTTGCCCATGTGCAACACCATGCCGCCGATCAGCTGTACGTCGTAATGACGCATGCCGAGTACACGCTTGGCTCCCTCGCGTACCACGGCAAAAGCTTCGGGCAGCAACTTGTCGAGTGCCTCGCCTTTAGCCAGCCGCTGCTTGAATTCATCGGTCTTGCCGCGCAGGGCCTCGTCGCTGAGCTTCTCGAGCTCAGGCTCAAGCGCGTTGATGCGCGCGACGGTTTTGGACAGCTGGCGCAGTACTCGTTCGTTACGGCTGCCAAAGAGGCTCGTCAGGGCACGGTTAAGCATCGATCTTCCGGATCTGGAAACGGTGGACGCCCGTCGGAGCCAATCCGAGTGGGCAAAGGTCTGATGATACTAGGGTCCGCCAGGTATCCCAAACGCGGGAAATCGCGGCGAACCACGCACAGGGGTGGCGGTACGGCGGTCTGGTTTCAAGGGCGCCGCCGCAGGGTGCGCCAGGGTTTGCTCAGCGATGGTTTTTGACGTACGCGAGCGGATTGACCACGCGGCCGTTGTACCAGACCTCGAAGTGCACGTGCGAACCGGTAGAGCGGCCAGTGGAACCGGCCTCGGCGATCTCGTCGCCGACGCGTACGTGCTGACCGGGATGCACCAGCAACTTGCTGTTATGGGCATAGCGGGTCATGTATCCGTTGCCGTGGTCGATTTCCACCACGTTGCCATAGCCATTGCGCAGGCCGGCATAGGTCACCATGCCTTCGGCCACGGTGTGCACGGGACTACCGTAAGGCACGGCGATATCCAGACCGGTATGACGGGCGGCAAGACCATCAAAAGGGTCTGTGCGAACGCCAAAGTAGGACGAGATATAGCCCTCCGCAGGCATGCCGGTGGGTTTGAGGTTCGAGTCGATACGCGCATTGAGCAACAGGCTCTGCATCGCGCTCAGTTGCGCCTGCTGTGTTTCGAACTGGGTTGCCAACTGGCCGATGCTGGCATCCAGAGTCTGCGGCAAAGCGTAAGCGCTGCTGCCATCGGTGACTTCCACACCGCCGACCGGCGGGGGCTGGTCAAAGTTGAATTCGTTGCTGTCAAGTTTGCCCACCTGCACCAGACGTTCGCCCAGGGCATTGATTCGCGTGGCCTGCGCCTGCAGCTGACCCAGTTTGATGGCCAACGCATCGAGCTGGCGATGTGCGTCTTCGCGCAACTCACCCAGCTGCTGGTCCTGCGTCTTTACCTGCTGGTGCAGCGAATCGATCTCGGCCAATGCGCGGTCACGAGGACTGGCCACTGCCAACGCGATACCGGCGCCGATACTCGCCAACGCCAACACGACCGCTGCCCCGATTCCACATACGCGCCAGCGCAATCGGGAGTTGGTGAGGTCCAGAGTTTTCGGCACCTTCCCTGCGCGAGAGACGAGTATGATCTGCATGTCATTTCCGGTTCGAAATTTTTTACCACTGATGCAACGCGAGGCACCCGCTTCCCAACGCACCGGCCATGGGCCACAACCCATCACCGAGGTTGGTCCTGTCGCTGCGCTGGCCCGCAAAGCCGGCAAGCTGGAAGCGTTGGACCGCGCATTACGCCAGACGTTACCGTCACCCCTGCGTGAACAGGTCAGATTCGCGAATCTGCGCGACGACCGTCTTGTTTTCCTGGCTTCCTCGCCAGCCTGGGCATCGCGTCTGCGCCTGCAACAGGCGCAAATCCTCGCTGCCGCACGCGCCATCGGCGCCCATGCCAGCTCAGTTACCGTGAAAGTGGCCCCCCTTCCTCCGCCTGACCTACAGCCGGAGCAATCAAAACCGCTTTCCCCCGCTGCGGCGCTTCACCTGAAGGCCGCCGCGGGCTCCATCCACGATCCCGAATTACGGGCAATGTTCCTGGAACTGGCGTCCGTCGCCGAAACCGCTGATTCCACCCCCTCCGCAACGTCCTGAGCTGCGGGCGTCTGGTCCCGGGAAAGGCGAGCAACCGCCTGCCCCGATGCGGAAGGCGGTTTTATACCACGGTCTACCCCACCCAGGTCTCTATGCCTCGTGGTGGTAACGTGAAACGGGTGACGATAAAAGCGTGATGAAAATCACAAAAACGAACAGACCGGGCGCGAAGGCCCGGTCTGAGGGTAGAGATTTGGCGTTGGTCAGATCGCCTGAGCGGGATGGGCGTAGGAGATCGGGGCGGTGGCCGGATCGTCCTGATAGCTGACTTCTTCCCATGCCGTGACATCAGCCATCAGCGCGCGCAGCAGCTTGTTGTTCAACTCGTGACCGGACTTATGCGCGTAGTACGCGCCGATCAGGCTGTGGCCGAGCAGATACAGATCGCCGATCGCATCAAGGATTTTGTGCTTGACGAATTCGTCTTCGTAGCGAAGACCGTCTTCATTGAGCACACGATAGTCATCGAGCACCACGGCGTTGTCCATCGAACCGCCAAGTGCGAGGTTGTGTTCGCGCAGCATCTCGATGTCGCGCATGAAACCGAAGGTACGTGCGCGGCTCACTTCCTTGACGAAGGAAGTGGTGGAGAAGTCAATCTCCGCACGCGAGGTGCGCTTGGAAATGATCGGGTGGTTGAACTCGATCGAGAAACCAACCTTGAAGCCTTCAAACGGCTCAAAACTGGCCCATTTATCGCCTTCCTGCACCTTCACCGGCTTCTTGATCCGGATGAAGCGCTTCGGCGCCGACTGCTCTTCGATACCGGCCGATTGCAGAAGGAAGACGAAGGGACCGGCACTGCCGTCCATGATCGGCACTTCCGGTGCGGACAGATCGACGTACGCATTGTCGATGCCCAGACCCGCCATCGCCGACAACAGGTGTTCCACGGTTGAAACACGTACGTCACCGTTTACCAACGTGGTAGACAAACGTGTGTCACCTACGTGATCGGGACGTGCATGGATTTCAACCGGAGGATTGAGATCGGTACGGCGAAAGATGATGCCGGTATTCGGTGCCGCCGGACGCAATGTCATGTAGACCTTGTCGCCGGTATGCAGACCGACGCCGGTGGCACGAATGATGTTCTTCAACGTACGCTGCTTGATCATTTATTGTGTACCTATAGGGGCAGCAGCCAATTCGAGCTGGGATGCTAACACAGTCTTAACCTGCGGAAAAATAAACCGTACCGTACTGAACGGTCAATCCTTCATTTTCCTTTCATCAAATAATGCGAGTCATTCGCATCCCGATGCTGCAAGCACTATAGGTAGTTCAAGCACTTGCGATTCGACACAAAACCCCGCGCCGGGGACGGGAAGATCCGGCAACGGGATTTTGGACCAGCGGCATGGAATCCCACTCCATACCAGCTAATCGTGCGCCATCCTTAGGATCGCACTGCCTATCGCATTCAACGCACGAACGCGACGCCAGACGACATCAGATGTCCCCCCCTTTTCGCTACCGGCACCCGGCGACGATCAGGCAGCGGACAGGGAGGATACCCTCCTCGCCCGGCACAGAGAACAATGACAAGTTAATGCGTCGTTAGTTCATGCTCTTCACACTTTTTCACACTTTTTGATGCGCTCCTGCCTGATGGGCACGCTTTTAGTCGGCCTGACGGCGCAAAAAGGCGGGGATATCCAGATAGTCGAAGCTCGGATCGGCGCTCTTGGCCGGGCCCTCGCCCCCGCGCGGATTGCTGGCCACTACCTCTGGGTGCGCGTAATCGACCACTTCGTTGCCGGTGCCGGTGCGCAGCACCATCGGGCGCGGACGCTGGCGCATTTCCACCTGCTGGGTGGCCACCGGGCGGACCGGTTGGCGCGAGGTGGCGCGGTTCAGACCCGTGGCGACCACGGTCACACGCACGTCATCCTGCATTTCCGGATCCAACGAGGTACCGATCACCACCGTGGCGTCTTCGCTCGCGAAGTCGTGGATGATGCGGCCGATTTCGTCGAACTCGCGCATGGTGAGGTTCGGGCCGGCGGTGACGTTCACCAGGATGCCGCAAGCGCCATTGAGGTTGACGTCTTCCAGCAGCGGGTTGTTGATCGCCGCTTCCGCCGCCGCCTGGGCGCGATCGTCGCCGCGGGCCGTACCCGAACCCATCATCGACAGGCCCATTTCGCTCATCACCGTGCGCACGTCGGCGAAGTCGACGTTGATCAGGCCAGGTGCCGTGATCAGATCGGCGATGCCTTGTACCGCGCCCTGCAGCACGTCGTTGGCAGCCTTGAAAGCATTGAGCAGCGTCACCTCGCGCCCCAGCACCGAAAGCAGCTTTTCGTTCGGCACCGTAATGAGCGAATCAACATGCTGCGAGAGGTCTTCGATACCTTTCAGCGCAACCTGCATGCGGCGACGGCCTTCAAACGGAAACGGCTTCGTAACCACAGCAACCGTCAGAATGCCCTTCTCTTTCGCCAGCTGCGCCACTACCGGGGCTGCACCCGTACCAGTGCCACCACCCATGCCGGCGGTGATGAACACCATGTCTGCGCCTTCGAGCATTTCTTCGATGCGCTCGCGGTCTTCCAGTGCAGCCTGACGGCCCACTTCCGGATTGGCGCCTGCGCCCAGGCCCTTGGTGACGTTGGCGCCGAGCTGCAGGTGCATGCGCCCGCCACAACCCTTCATGGCCTGTGCATCCGTATTGCACACCACGAAATCGACGCCTTCGATGTTGGAGTTGAGCATGTGCGCAACCGCGTTGCCGCCGCCGCCGCCCACGCCAATGACTTTGATCACCGCATTCGGTGCCAGTTTTTCGACCAGTTCAAACATTTCCCGTCCTCCGTAGAGCTTCGTTGTCGTTGTAACCGCGGGTCGACTCCTGTCTTCCCGTGGTGGTGAGCGAACCTCCATTCGCCCCGGCTGCGCCTCCTGCACCGCCTAACCCTTTCGTTTCTAGAAATTCTTGGTAATCCAGTTGCGCAACTTGTCGACCAGGCCGCCGACACTGCCACCAGCCGGACCGCTCGCACGCATGCCGCCGTTACGCGCGCCGTGCAACAGCAAGCCCACGCCGGTGGAATGCAGGGGATTGGCGATCACTTCGCCCAGACCCACCACATGCTGTGGCACACCAATGCGCACCATCTTGTGGAAGATCTCCTCGGCCAGCTCCAGCGCACCTTCCATGCGCGACGCACCACCGGTGAGCACCACGCCTGCGGCAACCAAGCTGTCGTAACCGGAACGGCGCAATTCGTCCTGCACCATTTCGAAAATTTCTTCGTAGCGCGCCTGCACGCTCTGCGCGAGCGACTGGCGTGCAAGGCGGCGCGGCGGACGATCGCCCACGCTCGGCACCTGGATGGTTTCTTCTGCATGCGCGAGCTGAGCCAGCGCGCAGGCGTACTTGATCTTGATTTCCTCGGCATGCGCGGTCGGCGTGTGCACGCCGTAGGCAATGTCGTTGGTGACCTGATCACCGCCCACCGGCAACGACTTGGTATAACGAATCGCACCTTGCGTATAGATCGCGATGTCGGTGGTACCCGCACCGATGTCGACCAGGCACACACCCAGTTCGCGCTCATCATCGGTAAGCACGGACTTTGCGCTCGCCACGGCAGACGGCACCAGCTCGTCGACAGAGAGACCGCAGCGCTGAATGCACTTGCTGATGTTCTGCACCGCTGCGGCGGCTCCTGTCACCAGGTGCACCGAAGCTTCCAGGCGCACGCCACTCATGCCCACCGGCGAACGGATGCCGTCCTGGCCGTCGATGCGGTATTCCTGCGACTCCTTATATAAGACCTTGCGATCAGCCGGTATCGCCACCGCGCTCGCCGCTTCCAGCACTTGGTCAAGATCGCCCGGTGCGACTTCCCGATCGCGGATCGCCGCCGTGCCGTGCGAGTTGCGCGTTTCCAGATGGCTGCCGGAAATCGATGCGTAGACAGAACGGATATCGCAGCCTGCCATCAGCTCGGCTTCTTCCACCGCGCGCTGGATTGAATGCACGGTCGATTCGATGTCCACCACCGAACCGCGCTTCATGCCGCGCGAGACGTGCGAACCGATGCCGATCACTTCGATCGGTTCGCCCGGCTCGTACTCGCCCACGATCGCCACCACCTTGGAGGTGCCGATGTCGAGGCCGACTACCAATTGCTTTTCATTTTTGCCTTTCATGTGCGTGGCGTGCCTCCGGCAGTCGGAGCGGTCGGGGCGGCCGTCACTTGCGGCCATTTCACGGCAAAGCCGTTGGTATAACGAAGGTCGGCATACTCGAAACTCTGCGGGTGACCCGCAGCCACCTGCGGATACACATCAAGGAAGCGACGCAAACGACCGCCAGCCTGGTTGCGATCGCCGATCACGATCTGCGCACCGGTGTCGGTACTCACGCTCCAACTGCCTCGCTGAGTCAGCGTGACGCCGGTGATCTTCAGATGCGTACCGGTGAACGCCTTCTGCACGTCGGCAAAGAAACTCACCACTTCGGCGAGGTGATCGTCGGGACCGCGCAGATCGGGAAGCTGGTTGTAATCGGCCGCGTCCGGCACGGTGAATACCTTGCCTTCGCGACTGATCAATTGATGGGTGTTCCAGCGCGCAAACGGTTGCCGTTCGTACACGCGCAATAGCAAGGTGTCTGGCCAGCGCTTGCTTGCCTCCACCGATTCCACCCACGGCAGCGCGGCAACCGCCTTCTGCACGCCATCGAGGTTCAACGCAAAGAAGCCTTTGCCCAGGCGTGGCTGCACGGCGGCGCGGATCTGCTCCGCGCTCACGTGCTTGAACTCGGCCTGCACCATCAGCTGGGTGACCGGCCAGCGGTCGGCGGCAAACCAGCCGCTCAACACGCCAACGATCGGTGTGACCACCAGGGCGATGGCCAGCAACCAGGCGACGAGGCGAATGCTTCCCCTCATTGCTCCTCCCTGAAACTGGTTTCCAGCACGCGCCAGCACAGTTCCTGATAATCGATGCCGGACACCGCCGCCGCCTTCGGTACGAGCGAATGCGATGTCATGCCTGGCGCGGTGTTTACTTCCAGCAGCCAGTTACGGCCTTGACGGTCGCGCATCACGTCGACACGGCCCCAGCCGTAGCAACCCAGCGCATCGAAAGCCTCCAGCGAAAGCGCACGCAACGTTGCTTCCGTTTCACCCTCCAGGCCGGGACAGATATAGCGCGTGTCCTCCGCAACGTACTTGGCGTTGTAATCGTAGAACGCACCCTTCGGCACGATATGGATGCTCGGCAGCACCTGGCGACCGAGAATGCCGACCGTCAGCTCATCGCCCTCGATCAGTGTTTCCATCAATAGATCGCCCGGATACTTCGCAGCCAGCGCGACGGCGGCATCCAAGTCCTTTTCTTCAAATACGCGTGTCACGCCCACACTGGAGCCTTCGCAAGCGGGCTTCACGATCAGCGGAAAGCCAATTTCCTTCGCGGCAGCATGCACGTCGGCACCACGCGGCAACGCCACGAACTTCGGCGTAGGCAAGCCCAGCGATTGCCACACGCGCTTGGAACGCGTCTTGTCCATCGACAACGCGGAGCCCAGCACACCCGAACCGGTGTACGGCACATGCAGCGACTCCAGCGCGCCTTGCAGCACGCCATCCTCTCCACCGCCGTGCTGACCGTGCAGGATGTTGAACACGCGCGCAAAGTGGCCGGCGCGCAATGCATCCAATAGCGCGGGAATGCCATCGATCGCCTGCGCATCCACGCCGCGCGCCTTCAGCGCCGCCAGCACATTGCGACCGGAGTCGAGCGATACCTCGCGCTCGGCCGAGCTGCCGCCCATCACCACGGCGACGCGGCCAAATTGTGCGGGATCGTTGATCTTTCTCATGTCTCGCTCGTCCTCACATGGCCCGCCTGCGCCAGTTCCACGGCCGCATAACCGATATCGCCGGCACCCAGCAGCAACAGCAGATCGCCATCGCGCAGCAGTGCAGGCAAGGTATCTTTCAATTCGCGCGGATGACTGATCAGCACCGGATCAACCTTGCCGCGCGCGCGTACAGCGCGTGCCAAAGCACGGCCATCCGCGCCCGCAATCGGTGCCTCACCAGCGGGATAAACCTCGGTGAGCACCAACACATCCGCTTCCGCCAGTACGTTGGCAAAATCATCCAGCAGATCGCGCGTACGGCTGTAGCGATGCGGCTGGAAGCCCACCACCAGGCGGCGATCGGGCCAACCACCGCGTGCTGCTGCAAACACAGCAGCGAGTTCGCGCGGATGATGGCCATAGTCATCGACCAGCATCACCTTGCCTTGATCGATCGCGATCTCGCCACGACGATGGAAGCGACGACCCACGCCCTGAAAATGTTTCAATGCATGCGCGATGGCATCGGCTTCCACGCCGAGCTGCCAACCGATCGACGCAGCAGCCAGCGCATTGAGTACGTTGTGCCTCCCCGGCAGATTCAGCGTGACCGGGATCGGATCATTCACACCCGGCAGCAGTAGGTCGAAATGCATCTCGAAACCTTGCTGCTGCACGTTGGTGGCGCGCACATCCGCATGCGCCGCATCGATGCCATAGGTCATCACACGACGTGCGGTGATCTTGGCCAGCTCGGCCACTTCCGGATCATCCACGCACAGCACGGCCAGCCCATAGAACGGCAAGCGATGCAGGAAATCCGAGAACGCCTTGCGCACCAGCGCGAAGTCGCCCTGGTAGTTCTCCAGGTGATCGGCGTCGATATTGGTGACCACCGCAATCACCGGCGACAGCAGCAGGAACGAGCCATCCGATTCGTCTGCTTCCGCCACCAGGTACTGGCCGGTACCCAACCGCGCATTCGCACCAGCCGCGTTGAGCTGGCCGCCGATCACGAAGGTGGGATCGTAGTTGGCTTCCGCCAGCACGCTGGCGACGAGACTGGTCGTGGTGGTCTTGCCGTGCGTGCCAGCAATGGCGATGCCGCGCCGGAAACGCATCAATTCGCCCAGCATTTCCGCGCGCGGTATCACCGGAATGCGTGCTTCGCGCGCAGCAACCAGTTCCGGGTTGTCAGGCTTGATCGCACTGGACGTCACCACGACATCGGCGTCGCCGATATGCGCTGCGGCATGGCCGATGCGCACATCAATGCCAAGCTCACGCAAGCGCTGTGCGGTCGACGACTCGCTGCGATCCGAACCGGACACGGCATAACCGAGGTTGTGCAGCACTTCGGCAATGCCGCTCATGCCCACACCACCGATACCGATGAAGTGCACGCGGCGGAAAGTGCTCATCAAATCTTCATGTGCAAGCAGGCGACGCGGCGTCATACAGCCACCTCCACGCAAGCGCGCGCGATATCCGCAGCAGCATCCGGCTTTGCCAGCGTGCGCGCCGCTTCCGCCATTGCCAACAGCTTGGCGCGATCGCCCAACAGCACACTCAAACGCTGTGCCAAGTCATTTGTCTTCAAATCACGTTCCTGGATCAATTCAGCGGCACCGGTAGCGACCAGCGCTTCGGCGTTGCGGGTCTGGTGGTCGTCCACCGCGTGCGGGAACGGCACCAGCACGGCACCCAATCCACACGCGGTGAGTTCGGCCAGCGTCAGCGCACCCGCGCGGCACACAGCGAGGTCCGCCCATGCATAGGTGCCCGCCATATCTTCGATAAACGGCACGATGCGCGCTTCCACGCCCACATCGGCATAAGCTTTGCGCGCTTCGTCGATACCGCGGTTACCGCACTGGTGCAGCACTTCCGGCCGCTGATCGACTGCGATGTGCGCCAACGCCTGCGGCACGGACGTGTTCAAGGCACGCGCACCAAGACTGCCGCCCAACACCAGTAGGCGCGGCTTGCCGCTACGCTCGGCCATGCGCTGTGCTGGCGACGACAGCGACGCAATCGCGCCGCGCACCGGATTGCCCACCCACTCCGCATTCGGCAACGCATCGGCAAAACCAGCCATCACGCGACGCGCATGCTGCGCCAGTTTGCGATTGGTGAAGCCCGCCACGCGATTCTGTTCGTGCACCAGCAACGGACGATGCAGCATGCGTGCCGCTACACCACCTGGACCAGCGACGTAGCCGCCCATCGACAGCACGCTGCGCGGCTTCAAGCGATACAGCACGGCCAGCGACGACAACAGTGCACGTAGCAACATCCACGGCGCCAGCAATCGCGTCTTCAAACCTTTGCCGCGCAGACCACCCACCGCAATCGTGTGTAGCTCGATACCGTGCGCCGGCACCACCTTGGTCTCCATACCGCCTTCCGCACCCAGCCACACCACCGGCACGCCTTGCGCACGCAGCGTTTCGGCCACGGCCAAACCGGGGAAAATGTGGCCGCCGGTACCGCCGGCCATGATCAGCACGGGAGCCTGCGCGCTCATGCCGCCACCGCCTCGCGCTCGCGCGCGGTGTTCGGATTGGCATCGGGCACGGCCGCCGCGGGTGTACGCGTAGCCATCTGACGCGCATCGAGCGCACGGTAGATTTCAAAGGTGGCTCTCAGCAGCACGCCGGCCATCGCGCAAGTCAGCACGATCGACGAACCGCCGTAACTGATCAGCGGCAAGGTAAGGCCCTTGGTCGGCAACGCACCAAGATTCACGCCCACCGACACCATGGTCTGCAGACCGAGCATCAGCGAGATGCCAAAGGCGATATAGCCGGCAAAGCGCTGGCCGATTTCCACGCCCTTCAAGCCGACATGCAATCCACGCCACACGACCAGCGCGAACAGACTCATCACACCGATGACGCCGACCAGGCCAAGCTCTTCACCGATCACCGCAAAGATAAAGTCGGTGTGTGCCTCAGGCAGGTATGACAGCTTCAGCACGCTCGAACCCAGGCCCACGCCGGTCCACTCCCCGCGGCCGATGGCCATCAGCGACTGCGTAAGCTGGAAACCGTCATCGAACGGATGCGCCCAGGGATTCATGAACGACGTCAGGCGCTTCATGCGATAGCTTTCGCTGGTCGCCGCAATCGCCAGCAGCGGCATCAGCGGCAGCCCCATCAGGAACAGGAAGATGGGCCGCGCACCACCCAGCCACACCATCGCAATGGTCACGGCGATGATCAAGGTGGCCGAACCGAAGTCCGGCTGCGCCAGCAACAGCAGCACCATCACGCCGGACACAGCGAGCGGCTTGATCAAGCCCATGAAGCGCGTCTCGATGCTTTCGCGATGACGCACTAGGTAACTAGCCAGATACACCACCAGGATCAGCTTCACCGCCTCGACTGGTTGGAACGAGGTCACGATCAAGTTGAGCCAGCGCCTTGCGCCGTTGAGTTTCATGCCCAAGTGCGGCACGAACACCGCCAGCAGCATGATGAAGGCCACCAGCATCAAGAAGAAAGCGTGCTTTTCCAGTTCCTTCAGCTCCATGCGCATGGCAACGCCCGCCGCCACGGCACCGAGTGAGAGAAACAGCAGGTGTTTCTTCAAATAGTAGAACTCGCCCATATGCGAGCTGTCGGCCACGGCAATTGAGCTGGACGTCACCATCACGACACCCACGCAGGCAAGCGCGACCAGGGCCACCAGCAGCGGCAAGTCGAACTTGCCGCGCGGGCCCTGCCGGCGCTTTGCTTGGGTTGTGTCGAAACCGAACATGTCTCAACGCACCTTCAACGTTGCCAAACCGATCAACACCAGCACCACGCTGATGATCCAGAACCGCACGATCACCCGTGGCTCGGGCCAGCCTTTCAACTCGAAGTGATGATGGATCGGCGCCATGCGGAAGATGCGCTTGCCGGTCATCTTGAAGCTGGCGACCTGCATCATCACCGACACCGTTTCCATCACGAACACGCCGCCCATGATCAACAGCACGATTTCCTGCCGCACGATCACTGCGATGGCAGCCAGCGCCGCACCGATAGCGAGCGCACCGACGTCACCCATGAACACCTGCGCGGGATACGTGTTGAACCAGAGGAATCCCAAACCCGAACCGGCCAGCGCACCGCAGAAGATCGCCAATTCGCCCGCGCCGGGAATCGAGGGAATCCCCAGGTATTCGGAGAACACGCGATTGCCAGCGAGGTAAGCAAAAATACCCAGCGCCCCCGACACCAGCACCGTCGGCATGATCGCCAGACCATCGAGACCATCGGTGAGATTCACCGCATTGGAGAAGCCCACGATCATGAAGTAGGCGATCACGATGAAGAACGCGCCCAGCGGCACCGCCACATGCTTGAACACCGGCACGTACAGCGCCGTCTCCGCCGGAATATTGGCCGTGTGAAACAAGAACCACGCCGCGCCGATGCCGAACACCGACTGCCAGAAATACTTCCAGCGCGAAGCGAGACCGCGGCTGTCTTTCAACACCAGCTTGCGGTAGTCGTCGTAGAAGCCGATCGCGCCGTAGCAGAGCAGCACCAGTAGCACCAGCCACACGTAGCGATTGCTCAGATCCACCCACAGCAAGGTAGCAACAGCCACCGAGAGCAGGATCATCACACCACCCATGGTCGGTGTGCCGGCCTTGGACAAATGCGTCTGCGGGCCCTCCTTGCGCACCACCTGTCCAGCCTTGAGCGCGGCAAGCTTGCGGATCAGCGCGGGACCAAACAGCAGCGACATCGCCATGGCGGTGAGCGCCGCCATGATCGTGCGGAAGGTGATGTACTGAAACAGGTGCGGCGTGGCGAAATGCCGTGCGAACCATTCGGCCAGTTCAAGCAGCATTGTGCACGCCCCCCTTTGAGTCGCCGCTCTTGAGGGCAGCTACGACCTGTTCCATGCCCGACGAATGCGAGCCCTTCACCAGGCAGGTGACGCCGGCATGCAGTTCAGCGTGCAGCGCATCGATGAGTGTCGCCTTGTCGGCAAAATGTCTGCCACCTGCACCGAACGCCTCGACGGCGGCCGCACTCAACGGCCCGACGGCAAACAACCGATCGATGCCGCGCTCGTGTGCATGACGACCAACGCCGGCATGCAGTGCACGCGCTTCCGCCCCCAGCTCAGCCATATCGCCCAGCACCAGCCAACGCTCGCCTGCAGCCAGTACCAGCGTATCGATAGCCGCGTGCATGGAGCTCGGATTGGCGTTGTAGCTGTCGTCGATCAGCGTCCAACCTTGCGGCATGTCGATGCGCTTCAGGCGACCTTCGACAGCACTGGCTTGCTCCAATCCAGCAACGATGGTGTCGAGCGGCACATCCAGCGCCAGCGCTATCGCACTGGCGGCCAAGGCATTGGCGATGTTGTGGCGACCGGGCAGCGGCAACTGCACGTCAGCATCGCCATGCGGAGTGCTCAGCACGAAATGCGAACCGTCGACGCGCTGCTCCAGAATCTCAGCACCTACGTCGGCCTTGTGATCCAGGCCAAAGCGCAGAATGTGGCGTCCACCAGCCAGACCCATAAAGAAGCTGGCGAAGGCATCGTCGGCATTGATCACCGCCACGCCGTCTGCCGGCAATGCGCGATATACCGCGCCCTTGGTTTCCGCCACCATCTCGATCGTACCCATCCGCTCAAGATGCGCGGGCGCGATGATGTTCACGAGGCCGATATCAGGCCGCGCGATGGCAGCAAGATAATCAATATCGCCGGGCTTGCCTGCGCCCATTTCAAGCACGGCATATTCGGTGTCCTCCGGCATCCACAACAACGTCAGCGGCAGGCCGATTTCATTGTTGTAGCTACCGGTGTTGACATGCGTGCGACCGTGCCGCGACAGGATCGAGGCGATGAGCGTCTTCACCGTGGTCTTGCCATTGGAGCCGGTGATGCCGATCACCCGCGCATTGCGTTGCGCGCGCACTGCGCTGGCTAGGTCGCCCAGCGCCAGCTCGGCGCTTTTTACTTCGACCTGTGGAAGATCGCTCTCTACACGGTGCTCCACCAAAGCAGCTACGGCGCCGCGTGCTTTCGCATCGGCGAGGTAATTGTGACCATCTACGCGCTCGCCTTTGAAGGCAACGAACAGGTCGCCCTGCTTCACCTTGCGTGAATCGATGGCAATGCCGGTCACGTCGGCGTCGGCGCCGTGCATATGCCCGTGCGTCCACATGGCGATGGCGCTCAAGCGCATCATGCGTGTGTCTCCAGCGCGACGCGCGCTACCGCCATATCGTCAAACGCACGCTTGCCGCTTGCGCCCTCTTGGTAGGCTTCATGGCCTTTGCCGGCAATCAACACCACATCTCCGGTACGCGCCATCGTCAGCGCTGCACGAATCGCGGCTTCGCGATCGCGCAACACCGTGGCTTCCTGCGGCCGTGCCATGCCGGCCAGAATCTGCGCGACGATCGCGTCGCCATCTTCGCCGCGCGGGTTGTCATCGGTGACGATGGCGACGTCAGCCAGCCGCTCGGCGATCTCACCCATCTGCGGGCGCTTGCCCGCATCGCGTTCACCGCCACAACCGAAGACGCAGATCAGCCGCGCTTGGCAATGCGCACGCAGCGCATTGAGCGCCTGCTCCAGCGCATCCGGCGTGTGGGCGTAATCGACCACAACCAGCGGCAGGCCTTGCAGGCCGCCGATGCGATTCATGCGACCGTTCACCGGTTCCAACGCTTCGACAGCATCAACGATGCGCTCGAAGGATTCGCCCAGTGCCGCGAGGCAGCCAATCACCGCCAGCAGATTCGACACATTGAAACGGCCGAGCAGACGGCTGCGAATCTGCTTTTCACCCCATGGCGTGCGCAGCATAAAGGCGACGCCTTCCGCAGAAGTAACGATATCGCTCGCTGCAATATCAGCCTGTTTGTCGCCCGCATTGCTCAGTCGCCACGCACGCACACTGGGCGGTAACTTGCGAACCAGCTCACGACCGAAAGCGTCATCGATATTGATGGCTGCCGCTTTGAGCCCTGGCCAAACGAACAGCTTGGCCTTCGCAGCGCCATAGGCTTCCATGCTGCCGTGGTAGTCAAGATGATCGCGCGTAAGGTTGGTGAACGCTGCAACGTCGAATGCCGTCGCCGCAACACGCCCCTGTTCGAGCGCATGCGAGGACACTTCCATCGCCACGTGGGAAGCACCGTCGCGACGGAACTTGGCGAACAGTTGCTGCACAGCAATCGCATCAGGCGTTGTGCGCTCACCTTCACGCAGCTGACCATGCAGACCGGCGCCCAGCGTACCGATGGTGGCCGCACGATGGCCAAGATGCTCCAGCGCCTGCGCCAGCAATTGCACCGTGGAGGTTTTGCCGTTGGTACCAGTGACGCCGATCACGCGCATGGCTTCGGACGGGCGGCCAAAGAAGCGCGCGGCGATCTCGCCCACGAAGGCATGCAAGCCATCGATCCACAGCACCGGCACGTCCAGATTCTGTAGCTCGGGTGGCGCGGGCGATTCGGCCAGCACCACACTGGCACCGCGCTGCACGGCAGCTTGCACGAATTCGATGCCGTGTCCGCGCGTACCGCGCAAGGCGAAGAATGCATTGCCGCGCTGCACTTTGCGCGAATCAAGCGCAAGCCCGGAAACGACGATAGGCCCGACGGCCTTCGTTTCAGCGATGCCTTGCAGCAGATGGTCGAGGCGCTGGCCGCTCATGGCTCGACGGCCTCCACTGCGGATTGATCATCCTGCGGGTTCTGGGGCGGCGCGGTACCAGCCAATCCTCCACCCGCCTGCAGCGGACCGCCGACATACCAGCGCCCGATGTTGTCAGGCGGCACGTCCAGCAGGCGCAGCGCACCCGTCATCACGCTCTGATAGACGGGCGCCGAAACAACGCCGCCGTAGTAGGCATTTTTCTTGGGGTTGTTGATCACCACCACGCCGACCAGGCGCGGATCCGTGGCAGGCACGATGCCGGCGAACAGCGAGTTATAACTGTTCTTGGCATAGCCGCCACCCGACGCCAGATGCGCCGTGCCGGTCTTGCCGGCCACGATGTAGTTGGCGATCTGCGCACGCGTGGCCGAACCGCCCGGCGCGGTTACCGTCTCCAGCATGTCCACCAGTTCTCGCGCGATGTTTGGCGAAATGATCTGCTTGCCCGCATCGCTACCGCTCTTGATGAACGTGGGCGTGTGCATGACGCCGCCATCCGCCAGCGTGGCGTATGCAACGGCCAGTTGCAGCGGCGTGACGTTGAGGCCGTAGCCATAGGCCATGGTGGCTTTTTCGATGGGGCGCCAACTGCGGCCGGGCCGCAGAAGACCGGCCGATTCGCCTGGGAAACCGCTGCCTGTGCTTTCGCCGAAGCCGAACGCGCGATAGGTGTCGTATAGAAACTTGGTATCCAGCGACAGCCCGATCTTGGCCGCACCAATGTTGCTGGATTTGGTGAGCACGCCGGTGGGCGTGAGCACACCGTTACCGCCGGACTCCACGTCGCGGATGTCCTTACCCATGAAATACCAATGGCCATTGCCGGTATCGACCGTGGGCGCGGTGGGCGTGTACTTGCCACTGGAAAGCGCCGCCGCCATGGTGAACGTCTTCATCGTCGAGCCGGGCTCTACGACGTCGGTCACGGTGCGGTTGCGGCGCGCGGCAGCCGAACTGCCGGTGACGACATTGGGGTTGTAAGTAGGCAGGCTCACCATGGCGAGAATCTCGCCGGTGCGTATATCCAGGATCACCATTTCGCCGGAATCGGCGTCCAGGTCATCCAACTGCTTTTTCAGTTCGCTATACGCAAGGAACTGGATGCGGCGATCGATACTGAGCGTAAGGTTCTGCCCAGGCTGCGGCGCATGCACCTGTTCCACATCTTCGACGATGCGGCCCATGCGATCGCGGATCACGCGCTTGGCACCCGGCTTGCCGGCCAGCCAGTTGTCGAAGGCGAGCTCCAGGCCTTCCTGGCCGTGGTCGTCGATATTGGTGAAGCCAAGCACGTGCGCGGTCACTTCGCCAGACGGGTAGTAGCGCTTGTATTCGCGCTGTCCGTTCACGCCGGGAACGCTTAGCGCGAGTACGGCCTGTGCAGCTTCCGGACTCATCTGACGACGCAGATAGGCGAAATCGCGATCGGCGCGTTGCTCCAGGTACGACTTCAAATCATCCGCGGTGGTGCCCAACGCCTGCGCCAGTGCTGGAATGCGATCAGCGTTGTCGAGCACTTCCGATGGCACACAGGTGATCGACACCATCGGCGTGGATACGGCTAGCGGCTCACCATTGCGATCGAAGATCGTGCCGCGCGACACGGCGATCGGCACCACGCGCAGGAAGCGTGCGTCGCCCTGATCCTGATAGAACTGTTTGCGTACCACCTGCAGATCGAAGGCGCGCGCCACCAGCCCTGCCGAAGCAACGCCAAGTATGCCGATGACCAGCAGCATGCGCTTGCGTGCACTGGGGCCTGCGCCCTTGCGGCGAGAGGTGGATTTGGACGCGATATGCGGCAGCCGGTTCATTGCCGCACCAGCTGTACGTCCTGCGGACGCGGCGCAAACATGCCCAGCTTGGTGCGTGCTTCGGAATCGATACGGCGCGGCTCCGCCCAGGTCGCCTGCTCCAGTTCGAGCCGGCCGTATTCGATATTCAATTCATCGCGCTGGCTTTGCAGCTGCGAGAGCTGCACGAACAGTATGCGGTTCTGGTGACGCGTCCACACCACGGCGATGGCGCTCACCATCACCGATGCCAGCAGGATAAAGAGGCTGAAGATGCCCACGGCCCTCATGCGCCGCTCTCCGACGATACCTTCTCCGCCACGCGCAGCACGGCCGAACGCGCGCGCGGATTCGCGGCTTGTTCGGCATCGGAAGGAAACTGCGCTTTGCCGACCGCCGCCAGCTTCGCAGGCGCCGCGGCAACCGGCGGACCACGGCGACTGCCTTGCACACGGCCGGAATGATCGCGGATGAATTGCTTCACCATGCGATCTTCCAGCGAGTGGAAGCTGATCACCGACAGACGGCCACCCGGCTTGAGCCGCTCCAGTGCCGCCTCGAGCCCCTGCTCCACCGCTTCCAGCTCGCGGTTTACGCGAATACGCAGCGCCTGGAACGTACGCGTGGCCGGATGCTTGCCCGGCTCACGGCGGCCGATCACGCGCTCTACCAAAGCAGCGAGTTCGCCGGTGCGCGTGATGGGCGACGCTTTGCCGTACTCGACGATGGCGCGAGCGATCTTGCGGCTGAAACGTTCTTCGCCGTAGATCCACAACACGTCGGCGATTTCGCGTTCATCAGCGTGTGCAAGAAAATCCGCTGCGCTTTCACCTTGTGTAGGGTCCATGCGCATGTCGAGCGGTCCATCAGCCATGAAGCTGAAGCCGCGGGAGGCTTCATCCAGCTGCGGCGAGGACACGCCCAGATCGAGCAGCACGCCATCGAGACCTTCGGCAGTTTCGTCCCAGTCGGCGAGCGTGGAGAAATTCGCATGGTGAATCGATACGCGCGGATCGGCGGCAAATTCGTGTTGCGCAGTGGCGATCGCCTGCGGATCGCGATCCATCAGCAGCAGGCGCCCCTCAGGCCCCAGGCGCGACAGCACCGCGCGGGCGTGACCGCCGCGTCCAAACGTGCCATCGAGATAACGCCCGCCTGCCCGCACGGCGAGTCCCTCCACTGCTTCATTCAGCATCACCGGGATGTGCTGACGCTCAGCCATGCCGCCGCACTCCCGCTCTTGTTTGTGTCTGCCTGCGTCTGACCGACATGGTCAGAGCCGCAGGTCCGCCATGTCGTCGCTGATTTCGTCTTCGCCGATGGTCTGGCGGATCTTGGCCAGGTGGGCCTGTTCGCTCCACAGCTCGAACTTGTTGCCCATGCCCAGCAGAACCGCTTTTTTCTCGATACCCGCCGCCGTGCGCTGACTGCCTGGCAGCAGGATGCGCATCGCGCCATCCGGCTCCACCATGGCCGCCGCGCCGACCAGCTTCATCTGCAGGGCGCGGTGCACGGCCTTCACGTTCGGCAGGGCATTGACCTGGTCGCGCACCCGCTCCCATTCGGCGTGCGGGAACAGCCAGAGGCAGCCCGACTCGAACGGGTTGTAGGTGATCACCAGCCGATTGGCGCAGGCGTCCGTGACCAGCTCCCGATATGCGGTCGGGATAGCCAGCCGGCCCTTGTCATCAACGGTGATGGCAGTTTCGCCCTGGAACACGACCCTCAGGACCTCCCACGAAATCCCACGATTTCACACAGGGTCCCACGATAGTCTCGCCCCTTGAGACTGTCAAGAAATTTTTGCTTGTGAATCAAGGAGAAAGGCAACAGTGTGGCCAAATTTCCAGCAATTTCGAGGAAACTTTCCGAGATCCTTGATCGTATTGATTTTTTGCCAAAGACAGCCGTTTTCGACCGGGCGTTTTTCCAGTCCTGCCAAGGGATTCGCATGAACCGCCTGTTCATGCCAGTGAAGTCCACGCAGGCACCCCGCCCTGACAACAGCGGGCGGCGGCGCCTACGGTGGGAAGAGGTGGAGTCGGCCTGTAAGCCGGGTTCTGTTCGCCTTGCGGCGCGACAGTCATTCCTCTCGGCCAGGCGTCGCCGCCTGGCTCCAGCAACCTACCCGGGAACAACGCGGGCCGCGTTATCGTTCCCCTATTTGGTCTTGCTCCGAGTGGGGTTTACCGTGCCACGCGGCGTTAGCCCCGCGCGCGGTGCGCTCTTACCGCACCATTTCACCCTTACCTGTGCCCTTTTGGGGCCATCGGCGGTTTGCTTTCTGTTGCACTGGCCGTCAGCTCACGCCGCCCAGGAGTTACCTGGCACTCTGCCCTGTGGAGCCCGGACTTTCCTCGACGCGCGCATGGCGCGACGCGACTGCCCGGCCGACTCCGTTGCACATTGTAACGGGATGAGCCCGTGGGTTGGGGTGCAAACCCCAACATCACCATCCATATCGACGTGGCAATGTTTGGGTTTGCAGCCCAACCCAGTCACTCCTGATAAAGCTGCTTTCGGGAAGCACCGGTAATCGCCGCGGCCAGCTTCGCCGCTCTCGATGGTGGCAATTCCTCGCGCAGGATCGCGAATACGCGCTGACCTTCGGCGAGTTTCGCATCCGTATCCTCGCCACGACCGGCAACGAGAATCACACATTCGCCGCGCTGCTGATTGGGATCGTTTGCCACACGCTCCGCCAGTTGGCGCAGTGGTTCACCGATCACGGTCTCGAACATTTTGGTGAGCTCGCGCGCCAGCACCGCCTCGCGTTCCGCACCAAACACGTCCCGCATATCCACGAGGCTTTCGGCAATGCGATGCGAGGATTCGTAAAAAATCAGCGTGCGCGGATCACCCGCAAGTTCTTCCAGCCGGCTACGGCGCGCGGCCGACTTGGGCGGAAGAAAGCCCTCGAAGACGAAGCGATCACTTGGCAACCCCGCTACGGAAAGCGCCGCGATGGCAGCGCACGCACCGGGCACTGGTATGCAACGGATGCCCGCTTCGCGCGCCGCGCGCACGAGCCGAAAGCCTGGATCGCTGATCAGTGGCGTGCCGGCATCCGAAATCAATGCCACGGATTCGCCCTGCTCCAGGCGGCGCACGATGGTGGCCACCGCTTCGCGTTCGTTATGTTCGTGCAAGGCCACCAGCGGCGTGCCGATATTGTGTTGAAGCAGCATGGGGCGGCTATGCCGGGTGTCCTCGGCGGCAATCACGGCGACGCTGCGCAGGGTCTCGATGGCGCGTGCGGAGATGTCATCGCGGTGACCAATTGGTGTCGCCACCACCCACAGGCAGCCCATCTGATTGCTAGACATTTCCCGAAACCCTTCGCGGCGAGCCCATGATGCGATCGGCTATGATCGCGCAATTGCCAGTGAAGCGCCCTAGGAACCCCATGCGCCCGAGTCGTCTTGTCGCGTCAGGACTGCTGCTTTCGTTGCTGCTGAGCGCCTGTGTGCCGTCCGTGGTACCGCGCTCGCCCGCTGAGGTCGCCGCCGCGCAAAGCGCCGCCAATCTTGCCAATCAGGGGCAGTTCGACCAGGCCGCACAAGCCTATCTGACGCTGGCCGCACAAGCGTCGGACCGCGCAGACCATTACAAGCTGCTGGCAGCCGAAGCGTATCGCGAAGAGAACGCGCTCGATCGCGCAACGCCGATCGTCGTGGGCATCCGCCGCGACAAACTCAGCGATGACGAACCCGTGCGCCTGGATCTGCTGCGTGCGGAAATGGCACTGCATCAGCACGATCCCGCTGCGGCACTGAACCTCACCACGCAACCGGACATGAGCGTTCCAGCGAATCTGCGTCCGCGCTTGTTGATCCTGCGCGCCGATGCACTCGCTGGCACAGGCGATCTGTGGGGCGCGGCCGTCAACCGCATTCAACTGGACAGCACGCTGCAAGGCGCCGATCGCGCGCAGAACCGCGACCAGGCACTTGGCTTGCTGACCAAGCTTGGCGTCGGACCGCTCAAACAGCGGGCTGCCGCCATGCAGCCGAGCGACCGCATGCTCCCTTGGGTGAATGAAGCACTCGGCCGCCTCGGCGTAACCGTGGCACAGGCACAGCCGAATCTGCAGCAGGCCGTCGGCACGCTGGTGGCCGGCAACGGCGCCAGCGTGCGTGAGGGTTACAAGATGCCGGCGCATGTCGCCCTTCTCCTGCCCAACAACGATGGTTTGGCGCCGATCAGCGCGGCAATCCGCGAAGGTTTTTTTGCAGCGTATTTCCAGTCGTCTGACACGCATGCACCGCGCGCCGCCGTGCGTGTGTACGACAGCGGCGGCAATGCTGCCGCGGCCATCAAGGCGTACAACCAGGCCGTGAGCGATGGTGCGCAAATGGTGGTAGGGCCGCTACTGCGCACGGAAGTGACGGGCGTGCTCGGCCAGCCGTCGCTGTCCGTGCCGGTGCTCGCACTCAACCGTGCTGAAAACGACAAACTTTCCACCGGCACCGCGAGCGAATTTGCGCTGATGCCGGAAGACGAAGGCGCGCAAGCGGCCGATCACATGATCGAGCGCGGCCTGCACAACGCCTATGTACTCATCTCCGGCGACGATTTTGCCAAGCGCGCCGCGACAGCATTCAAGGTAGAACTGGAAGCCAAGGGCGGTCAGATTGCCGGCAACGCGCAACTGCCATCGAGCGGCGTCAACTATGGCGATGCCATCAACGCCTTGAATGCCGGCAGCGCCGGCACCGATGCGGGCATATTCATCAGCATGCGTCCGGAGCAGGCACGCTTGCTACTGCCGCAGCTGCGCGTGCAGCGCATGAATCTGCCAGTGTTCGCCACCTCGCACATCTATGGAGGCAGTGACAATCCCACCGCTGATCGCGATCTGGAAGGCGTGGAATTTTGCGGCGCACCGTGGTTGTTCGACGCGCAAACAGGCTTGCCCAACTACCACGACATTGCCGGGCAATTGCCGGCCGCTCGAACCGGCACGGCCCAGTTGTTTGCCTTCGGCATGGACGCATGGAATCTGGTGCCCTACCTCGATTGGCTACGCAGCCACCCGGACAGCTATCTACCGGGTGCCACAGGCCAACTCGCGGTCGATACGTTCGGCCACGTGAAGCGCGTACTGACCTGGTTGAAGTTTCAGGATGGTGTCGCGCGTCCGAGCAACGGCAGCCTGGACATGGACAACACACCTGGTGGCCCTGCACCGGTAAGCAGCGCTCCCGCACCAGCCAGCAGCGTGCCGATGCCAGCCACACAACCGAACGGTGGCTGATGCGCGCTGCAGGAAGCGCGTTCGAGCAACGCGCATGCAAGGAGCTTGAGCGGGCGGGATTAAAGCTGCTCGCCCGCAACTACACCACGCGTTACGGTGAACTGGACCTGGTGATGCGTGACGGCGACACCGTCGTGTTTGTCGAGGTACGCCATCGGATTCGCGCCGGCTTCGGCAATGCAGCCATGTCCATCACCGCAACCAAACAGGCCAAGCTGGTGCAGACCGCGCAGCTGTGGCTCGCTGCGAATCCCAAGCACGCACAGCAGGCTTGCCGGTTTGATGTGGTGGCATATGACGGGCCAAGTGAAAGCGCAGCGATGACGTGGTTGCGCAATGCGTTTGAGGCGGAGTAGAAGCACCTCATGCCCGTTCCTGCCTCTCTGCTCGATACCTTGCATGCCGCTTTCGGCGACAGCGCCTGCTCCACCCGTGACGCCGAACGCATCGCCTACGCCTACGACAACTCACGCCGCAACGCACTGCCCGATGCCGTGGTGTTCGCGCAGGACCATGCACAAATCGAAGCGCTGATCCATGCCTGCCGCGAGCATCGAGTGCCGGTGATCGCACGCGGGCGCGGCACCAATACCACCGGCGCCACGGTACCAGTGGAAGGCGGTGTGGTAGTGAGTTTCGAGCGGATGAATCGCATCCTGAGCATCGATCCCGACAATCGCTTCGCTGTCGTGGAACCCGGCGTCTTGAACGGCGATCTGCAACGCGCACTCGCACCGCACGGATTTTTCTGGCCGCCAGATCCGACCTCATCCCCCTGGTGCAGCATTGGCGGCAATCTTGCCTGCAACTCGGCCGGACCGCGCACCGTTAAATACGGCAGCCCACGCGAAAACACGCTGGGCCTGCGTGCGGTCGCCGGCACCGGCGAAAGCTTTCGCTGCGGCACGTACACCAGCAAGGGCGCCACCGGCTATGACCTCACGCGCTTGCTGATCGGCTCGGAAGGCACGCTGGCACTGATCACCGAAGCAACGCTCAAGCTCACGCCGAAACCTTCAAGCTTGCGCACACTGCGCGCGACCTATCGCGACGTGAGCAGCGCTGCGCATGCCGTGGCGCGCATCATGGCGCAACCGGTGACACCTTGCGCGCTGGAATTCATCGATGATGTTGCCTTGAAACTTGCGCACGATCACGGCGGCGGCGATGTGCCTCTTGCTGGCGCGATGCTAATGATCGAAGTGGATGGCGAACCTGAAACCTTGCCTTCCGCCGTCGATGCCGTGTCGCTTGCGGCACACGGCGAAGGTTTGGAAGAGCTGCGTGTTGCGCAAACGGCGGAGGAAACGCAGGCATTGTGGTCGGCGCGCAAAGCGCTGTCACCTGCACAACGCACCATCTCGCCAAACAAGATCAACGAAGACGTGGTGGTGCCAGTCAGCCATCTGCCCGAGCTGGTGAATGGCATTCGCGAACTTTCCCGCAAGCATGACGTGCTGATCGTCACCTTCGGCCACGCCGGCAACGGTAATCTGCACGTCAACCTGCTGCCGCGTGACGATGCGGAACGCGAACGTGCACATGCCTGCCTGGCCGAGGTGTTTGCGCTGGTGATTTCCCTGCAAGGCACGCTCTCCGGCGAACACGGCATTGGACTGGTGAAGCGCGAATTCATGCCGCTGGCACTGGAACCTGCCACACTCAATCTAATGCGTGATGTAAAAGCCGCCTTCGATCCGGACGGCATTTTGAATCCGGGCAAGTTGCTGCCATGACAAAACGCTCCGAATCACTCAATGCGTTGCTGACCGAGATTCGCGCATGCCAATTGTGTGCGGCGCAACTCCAAGATGGTCCTCGGCCCGTGTTGCAAGCCAGTGCGTCATCGCGCTTGCTGATCGTGAGTCAGGCGCCTGGTCGCAAGGTCCACATCACCGGCATTCCCTTCAACGACGTCAGCGGCGACCGCCTGCGCCACTGGCTGGGCGTGGATCGCGAGACGTTCTATGACGCCGAGCGCATTGCCATCGTGCCGATGGGTTTCTGTTTCCCCGGCAGCGGACGCAACGGTGACCTGCCGCCCCGGCCCGAGTGCGCACCAACATGGCATCCGCGCTTGCTGCCGCTGCTGACACACGTGCAATTGACACTGGCCATCGGCCAATACGCGCAAGCCGGCGTGCTCGGCGAGCAACGCGGCGGTTCGCTTACCGAGACGATGCAGTCATGGCGCGAACATCTCGCGCGTGGCGTGTTGCCGCTGCCGCATCCCAGTCCGCGCAATCAGGCTTGGCCGAAGCGTAATCCGTGGTTTGAAGCGGAGCTGTTGCCGGTGCTTCGCGAAAGGGTCAAACAGGTCTTGTAGGTTGGGTTAGCGCAGCGTAACCCAACACGTTCGAAGCGATATCGCTGGGTTACGCTGCGCTAACCCAACCTACGCACCTGGCTCAGGCAGCTCGGCGCGAAAAGATCAGGTGCAGACCAAACAGCATGAATACCGCACCCGCACAGCCATCAATCCAGCGACTGATACGCAGATAACCCCGCCGCATCACCGGCAGTGCGAAGCATCCAGCCACGAAGGAAAACCACAGAAAGGTCTCGGCGACCACCATCGCCCACAAACCCCAGCGTGCCGTTGACGACACACCCTCGCCCACGAACGCCGAGAAAATACTGCCGAAATAGATCACCACTTTCGGATTGGCGAGATTGGTAAGCAGGCCATTGCGCAGCGAGCGCCAGGCGCCGGCAAACACTTGCACGGGTTCCGCCTGCGTTTGGACGGGCTTGGCTAGCGCCCCTCGCAGCATCTTGAAGCCCATCCAGCACAGATATAAGCCGCCGCCAATGGAAATCAGGCGTTCCAGCCAGATCAACTTGTGCAGCAGCAATTGCAGGCCGAGCAGCGCCAACGCCGCCCACATCGCCACGCCAAGCGTGATGCCAGCCACGCCGGCCATCGCCTCATGCCGCGAGCGGCTGACCGCCGTCTGCGAGACAAAGAAAAAATCCGGCCCCGGGCTCATCAGGGCGATGATGTGGACGATCGCGATAGTGATGAACAGGCTCATGGGGTCGCTCCGGATAACTGCACGAAGTGTAAGCGGTACGGCGTACCGCGGCGAACCTTGCCGGTCGAGCAGGGCTTCCTCTACGCTGCCGCCCATCCAGGCGGGGCAACCAAAGCCCGTCATTTCGGCCAAGGCCGGAATGACGACAAGGCGGCAGGCGCTATCGAAACACATAAGTACGCGTTATCCAGGGGAAAACAAAACCATGCAGGAAACCAGCCCATGAGCCTGAAGTTGCGACTCATCGCGATGAATTTCCTGCAGTACTTCATCTGGGGAGCCTGGCTGATCACCATCGGCGCGTACTGGTTTCAGAACCGGCATTGGTCAGGCACGCAGTTCGGCGCAATCTTCTCAACGATGGGCATCGCCTCGCTGTTCATGCCTTCGATCCTGGGTGTGGTGGCCGACAAGTGGATCCGCGCCGAGCGCCTGTACGGCTGCATGCACATCGCTGGGGCGGCCGTGTTGTGCATCGTGCCGGAGATCAATCATCCCGGCACGCTGTTCTGGGTGATGCTGGTGAACATGATGTGCTACATGCCCACCATTTCGTTGGCGATTACCGTGGCCTACAACGCGCTCAAGCGCGACGGCGCGGACGTGGTGCGCGTCTACCCGCCGATCCGCGTGTGGGGCACGGTGGGTTTCATCGCCGCCATGTGGATGGTAAGCCTGCTGCATCTGGAAACCACCACCGGGCAGTTCTATGTGGCCGCAGCGGCCTCGCTGCTGCTTGGCATCTATGCGTTCACGCTGCCACCCTGCCCGCCGCGCCTGCGTGGTGAAGACCATCGTTCCTGGCTGGATGCATTGGGCCTTACCTCGTTCGCACTGTTCAAGCAGGCGAAGATGGCGATCTTCTTCATCTTCGCCATGCTGCTCGGCGCGGCGCTGCAGCTGACCAATGCCTACGGCGATACGTTCCTGCACGACTTCGAACACGTCGACGCGTATAGAAATCTGATCGCCGTACGCTACCCAGCGATCATCATGTCGATTTCGCAGGTGTCGGAAACGCTGTTCATCCTGGCGATTCCGTTCTTCCTCAAGCGCTTCGGCATCAAAACGGTGATGCTGATCAGCATGCTGGCGTGGACGCTGCGCTTCGGCCTGTTTGCGTTCGGCGATCCGGGTAATGGGCTGTGGATGATCGTGTTGTCGTGCATCGTCTACGGCATGGCCTTCGACTTCTTCAACATCTCCGGCTCCTTGTTCGTCGAAGGCCAGAGCGATCCGGCCATTCGCGCCAGCGCGCAAGGCTTGTTCATGCTGATGACCAACGGCATCGGTGCGGTGCTGGGTAGCTCGATCAGCGGCTTGGTGATCGATGCGTATTTCACCCGCCCCGATCATTCGCTGGACTGGCACGGCATCTGGCTCACTTTCGCCGCCTATTCGCTGGTGGTAGCGGTGCTGTTCGTGTTTCTGTTCAAGCACAAGCACGCACCAGAAGCTCTGCAGGGCGTTCCCGCGCACTGACATAGGTTGGGGTGCAAACCCCGACATTGGTATTCCCCATACATCCCGATGTTGGGGTTTGCACCCCAACCTACACCGGGCGCATTGCTACTTCGGCGCTACAATGGCCCGCATGCAAATCGGCCCCTACCGCATCGACCCGCCGGTGGTGCTCGCGCCCATGGCCGGCGTCACCGACAAGCCTTTCCGCCTGCTGTGCAAACGGCTGGGTGCAGGGCTTGCCGTGTCTGAGATGACGGCCTCCGATCCCCGCCTGTGGCAGACGCGCAAATCGCTCAAGCGCATGGACCATGATGGCGAGCCCGAACCCGTCAGCGTGCAGATCGCCGGCTATGATCCGGGCATGCTGGCCGAAGCCGCGCGCTTCAACGTCGCCAACGGCGCGCAGATCATCGACATCAACATGGGCTGTCCGGCCAAAAAGGTGTGCAACGTCTGGTCCGGCTCAGCGCTGCTGCAGGATGAGCCGCTGGTCGCACGCATCGTCAAGGCGGTCGTTGACGCAGTGGACGTGCCGGTCACACTGAAAATCCGCACTGGCTGGGATCGCCAGCACAAGAACGCACTCACCATCGCGCGTATTGCCGAAGACAACGGCATTGCCGCGCTCGCCGTGCACGGCCGCACGCGCGCCGACAAATACGAAGGCGAAGCCGAATACGAAACCATCGCCGCGGTGAAAGCGGCAGTGCGGATTCCGGTGCTCGCCAACGGCGACGTCACCACGCCGCAACAAGCTAAACATGTCCTGGATGCAACCCGCGCCGATGCCGTGATGATCGGCCGCGGCGCGCAAGGGCGTCCGTGGATTTTTCGCGAGATCGCCCATTACCTCGCTACCGGCGAGCTACTGCCCGAACCTTCACCGCGCGACGTATCCAATATCCTGCTCGGCCATCTCGAACATCTGCATCTCTTCTACGGCGAACAAGCCGGCGTGCGCATCGCGCGCAAGCACCTGGGCTGGTATGCGAAGGATCGATCGGAAAACGCAAGCTTCCGCGAGGTGGTCAACCGGGCCGAGACGGCGCAGGAGCAGTCGCGGCTGACCCGCGCGTATTTCGAGACGTTGCAGGATAGCTGGCGCATCGCTGCCTAGTGGAAGACTGGAGTAACGTTAGGCAACGCGCACCGTTACTCAATCTTTCCAGCGGACGCTCGCCATGAACAGCATCGCTACCGGTGACTTCCCCTACATCCACGGTTTTTCCAACGAAGAACAATCGCGTTTGGTGCGCCAGGCGCGCATGTTCGAAAGCACGCTGTTCAGCCATATCGATTACAGCGGTGCGGGTCGCCTGCTGGAGGTCGGCTGCGGCGTCGGTGCGCAGACAGAAATCCTGTTGCGGCGTTTTCCCGACTTGCACGTCACCGGGATCGATCGCTCACCAACCCAACTCGCCGCTGCCGAGCACAATCTCTCCGCCAAAGCCTGGTGCGAATCGCGTTTCGCCTTGAAGCAGGCCGATGCCGCCGACTTGCCCTTTGCCGATCGCAGTTTCGACGCCGCCTACCTGTGCTGGGTGCTGGAACACATGCCAAGTCCAGCGCGCGTGCTCAGCGAAGTGCGCCGCGTGCTGGCACCTGGCGCCGTGATCTACGTGACCGAGGTACTGAATTCCTCGTTCTTCCTCGACCCTTATTCGCCCAACCTGCTGCGTTATTGGATGGCGTTCAACGATCACCAATATGACAGCGGCGGTGATCCCTTCATCGGCGCCAAACTGGGCAATCTGCTGCTGGCCGGCGGCTACCGCGATGTGCAGACCGAGGTGAAGAGCGTGCATCTGGACAATCGCCAACCAGGGCGACGCAAGCAGATGATCGAGTTCTGGGAAGAAGTACTGCTTTCCGCCGCCGAACAGCTCATCGTCGCAGGCAAGTCGGATGTGCCTACCGTGGAAGGCATGCGCAGCGAATTGCAGGCGGTGCGCAACGATCCGAATGCGGTGTTCTTTTTTGCCTTCGTGCAGGCACGGGCGATCGTGTACTAGATGCGCCTTTGCAATCGCTCATTCCGTCCTCGTGATTGGCCAGATTGACCCTAGCCAGCCATCCGGCTATTGTCCTCCCGCCGAGGTTTTCATCTCTTTATCCGAATAGAGAGATGAAATTAATAGGGAAGCCGGTGGGAATCCGGCGCTGCCCCGCAGCGGTGTGTGGAAACGACCTTCGCCATGAGCACTGGGTTCAAACCCGGGAAGCGGCGAACAGTAGGCGGCGATTGCCACGTCCACGAGCCCGAAGACCTGCCTTGGCCGAAGCGCGCCGTTTGTAACGGCGCGCCCGTACGACCTGGGAGCTCCGCGGGGAGACCCGGCATCGCGCCCTTTCCTGTGCGACGCCTACCCGTGGGTTTCCCAGCTCGCCCGCGGGGGCGAAGGTCGACAGTGCGTCACGGACTTAGGGTCCGCGGCGACGCCTGCCTTCGTTCCTCTTTGCCATGCATCGCAACGAGGAATACACATGACACACACAACTTATCTCGGCTTTCCACGCATTGGCCGACGCCGCGAGCTGAAGCGTGCGCTGGAAAAATACTGGCACGACGGCGACGCCGCATCACTGCTCGACACCGCCAGGACGCTGCGGCAACGCCATTGGCAACTCGCCAAGGCAGCGGGTATCGGCAGCATTCCCGTCAACGACTTCTCGCTCTACGACCATGTGCTCGACACCGCCGTGCTGTTCGATGCCGTGCCCGATCGCTATCGCTCACTGCTGCGCAACGATCCGCTCGCCGGTTATTTCGCGATGGCGCGCGGCAATCGTGACCTGCATGCGCTGGAAATGACCAAGTGGTTCGATACCAACTACCACTACATCGTGCCGGAGTTGCATGCCGGCCAGCGTTTCCGGCTGACTGCCAACAAGCCGCTGGCCGAATGGCTGGAAGCGCGGGGGCTCGGCGTGGATGCGCGCCCTGTCCTGCTCGGTCCGGTTTCGTTCCTGCGGTTGTCCAAAACGGTGGACGACAGCGATGCGCTGAATTTGCTCGACGCGCTGATCCCGGCGTATATCGAGCTGCTGGAACAACTCGCACAAGCAGGTGTTACGTGGGTTCAACTGGACGAGCCCTGCCTGGTCCAGGATCTGGATGAGGTCACGAAACACGCCTACACCACCGCATATAGCACGCTGGCGATTGGCCCCACGCCGAAACGTCTCCTCGCCACCTATTTCGGTGGACTCGGCGATAACCTGGCACTTGCCACCAGTCTCCCTGTCGACGGATTGCATATCGACCTGGTTCGCGCGCCGGAACAACTGGATGCTGTTCTCGCTGAACTACCCAAGCACTGCGTATTGAGCGCAGGCGTCATCGATGGACGCAACATCTGGCGCAGCCATCCCTCGCACGTCACGCCACTGCTCGAAAAAATCGTCGCCTCGCGCAGCCATGAGCTGGCATGGATTGCGCCATCCTGTTCGCTTTTGCACGTGCCCATCGACGCCGCTCAGGAAACCTCATTGCCAGCGGATCTTTTAAGCTGGTTGTCATTCGCCCAGCAGAAGCTCGAGGAAATCCGCTACTACGCGGATGCTTTAAACGGTGACGAAAAAGCCAACGCCTTCCTCGTCAAACAGACGGCACTGCTATCCGCACGAACGCAAGCGCACGGCATACACCGCAACGATGTACGCGCACGCGTCAACGCGCTGAGCCCGCAAGCTACCCAACGGCGTTCCAACTTGGCGCATCGCCGGCGCGTACAAGCCGACGCGTTGTCCTTGCCGCCACTTCCCACCACCACCATCGGCTCATTCCCACAAACCGATACCTTGCGCCATGCACGCGCCGAGCATCGCGCCGAACGCATCGACAACCAAACGTACGAGACGGTGTTGCGCGAGGAAATCGAACGCGCCATCCGCTTCCAGGAACGCATCGGCCTCGACGTGCTGGTGCACGGCGAGCCCGAGCGCAACGACATGGTGGAATACTTTGGCGAACAACTCGAAGGCTTCGCCTTTACGCGCCAAGGCTGGGTGCAGAGCTACGGTTCGCGTTGTGTGAAACCCCCGATCATCTGGGGCGACGTTTCGCGGCCCAAGCCGATGACCGTGCAATGGTCGCGCTACGCGCAGTCACTTACCGACAAGCCGGTCAAAGGCATGCTGACGGGACCGGTGACGGTGCTGCAGTGGTCGTTCGTACGCGACGATCTGCCACGCGATCAGGTTTGCCTGCAGCTGGCGCTTGCTTTGCGCGACGAAGTGCACGACCTGGAAAAGGCTGACATCCATGTTATCCAGATCGATGAACCCGCCCTGCGCGAGGGACTGCCGATCCGCCATGCCGACCATGCGGCCTATCTCGACTGGGCCGTACGCTGCTTCCGCATCACCGCCGGCGGCACCCGTGACGCCACCCAGATTCACACACACATGTGCTACAGCGAATTCAATGACATCATTGAAGCCGTTGCCGCACTCGACGCTGACGTGATTTCGATTGAGAGCAGCCGTTCGCGCATGGAATTGCTGCAAGCATTCGAGGATTTCCACTATCCAGGCAGCATCGGCCCGGGCGTGTACGACATTCACTCGCCGCGCGTTCCGTCAAAGGAGGAAATGGTTGATCTGCTTGAGCGCGCGTTGACAGTGCTCGAACCAGGCCAGTTGTGGGTCAATCCTGATTGCGGCCTAAAAACCCGGGGCTGGAAGGAAACCGAGCCGGCGCTGACCGCAATGGTAAATGCGGCCCAGTCGTTGCGCGCGGCGCTGGCGGGAACGGAGGCTTAAACCCGAAGGGAGAGCGTAGGCTGGGGTGCAAACCCCAGCATCGTGCTGCATGCAAACACCGATGTTGGGGTTTGCACCCCAACCTACGGGCTTTGTCGTAGACCGCTAATTCCAGCTCGCAAACCTTTGCGGCCTTGAAGCAGGCATCATCGGCAGATCGCTTCTCTTCGCAACGCCATGATGCACCCACCTTTCGCGCGTTTCCTTCGCAGCTTGTGCCGACTACTTTTGTTGCTGAGCATCGCGTTACTGCTCGGCGGCTGTGAAGCCACCTTATTCGCCGGCTTGAACGCCACCGACCGCCGCGCCGGCGTCGAAACGCAACGTAACCTGGTATTCGATGCAACGCATGGCTTGAAGCTGGACGTGTATCGGCCTGCCGGCATCACACATGCGCCGCTCGTGGTGTTCTTCTACGGCGGCAGCTGGGTGCGCGGCGAACGCGCCTGGTATCGCTTTGTGGGCACGGCGCTGGCATCGCACGGCGTGGTGACGGTGATTCCGGATTACCGCAAATATCCGCAGGTAAAGATGGACGGCTTCATGCAGGATGCGGCGCGCGCGGTAGCTTGGGCGCATAGCCATGCCGAAGAACTGGGTGGCACACCGGACGACATCTTCGTGATGGGCCATTCGGCCGGTGGACAAATCGGCGCCTTGCTGGTCACCGATCCTGCGTGGCTGGCGCCTTACGGCTTGCGCCCGGACGAACTGGCCGGCTTTATCGGCCTGGCCGGCTGCTACGACTTCATGCCGATTCCCGCCAATGAGAAGGACATGCTCGGCATGTTCGGCCGCGATACGTCATCACAAGCCCGCGCACAACCCGTGCGCTTCGTGCAGGGCCACGAACCGCCCATGCTGCTGTTACAGGGCCTGGCCGACCATGAGGTAGAACCTTCGAACGCGATGTCGCTCGCCCATGTGCTGCAGGCGCACCACGAGGAAGTAGACCTGCGCCTGTATCCGGGCGTAAGCCACAACGCGCTGGTCTTTGCCCTGTCGCGGCCGTTCCACACAGACGCACCCACGCTCGATGATGTGCTCCGCTTCATTCATGCCCATCCGCTGGCCGCCGTCCGCTGATCGCCCGCCGCACCCCGTTTGGACGTCCATTTGCCTCACCCTGCCTGAACCCGTCACATGGGTATGCCAGACTGGGCGGTGAAACCCCGGGGCAGTGCGTGTATCATGCGCAATTCCCCTTTCCATCTCTTTATCCGTAAAGAAGGATATAAGCCGCGATGAGCAACTACCTCTTCACCTCCGAGTCGGTCTCCGAAGGCCATCCGGACAAGGTCGCCGACCAGATCTCCGATGCCGTGCTGGACGCGATCCTGGCCCAAGACCAGCGCGCCCGCGTGGCCTGCGAAACCCTGGTGAAGACCGGCGTGGCCATCGTCGCCGGCGAAGTCACTACCAGCGCCTGGATCGACCTGGAAGCGCTGACCCGCAAGGTGATCGTGGACATCGGCTACAACTCCAGCGACGTCGGCTTCGACGGCGAAACCTGCGGCGTGCTGAACCTGATCGGCAAGCAGTCGCCCGACATCAACCAGGGCGTGGACCGCAAGAAGCCCGAGGAACAGGGTGCCGGCGACCAGGGTCTGATGTTCGGCTACGCCACCAACGAAACCAAGGATTTCATGCCGGCGGCGATCTACTACTCGCACCGCCTGGTAGAGCAGCAGGCCAAGGTCCGCAAGAAGAAGAACTCCCCGCTGCCGTGGCTGCGCCCGGACGCGAAGAGCCAGGTCACCCTGCGCTATGAAGACGGCGTGGCCACCGCGATCGACGCAGTGGTGCTGTCCACCCAGCACGACCCGAACGTGAAGCAGAAAGACCTGGTCGAGGCCGTGCGCGAGCACATCTTGAAGCCCGTGCTGCCGGCCAAGCTGCTGCACAAGAACACCAAGTTCCACATCAACCCGACCGGCAAGTTCGTGATTGGTGGCCCCGTGGGCGACTGCGGCCTGACCGGCCGCAAGATCATCGTCGACACCTACGGCGGCTGGGCCCGTCACGGCGGTGGTGCGTTCTCCGGCAAGGATCCCTCAAAGGTCGACCGTTCGGCCGCCTACGCTGCCCGCTACGTGGCCAAGAACATCGTGGCCGCCGGCCTCGCCGACCGCTGCGAAGTGCAGGTGAGCTACGCCATCGGCGTGGCCGAGCCGACCTCGATCTCGGTCACCACGTTCGGCACCGGCAAGCTCCCCGACGACAAGATCGAGAAGCTGATTCGCAAGCACTTCGACCTGCGCCCGTACGGCATCATCAAGATGCTGGACCTGATCCACCCGATGTATCAGGCCACCGCCAGCTACGGCCACTTCGGCCGCACGCCGTACGAAGTGAAGGATGCCAACGGCAACACCTTCACCGCCTTCTCCTGGGAGAAGACGGACAAGGCTGACGAGCTGCGTGCAGACGCCAAGCTCAAGTAAGCCCGGTTAGCTATCCGGCAAAACAAAAAACCCCGCGGCATGCCGCGGGGTTTTTGTTTGTGTATCGGAACCGATAGTGTCAGTCCAATCGGCTTTGCCAGCACCTTCAGTCGTGATCGTCGCCCTGCGAAGCCAGCACCACCTTCTTGCTCTTGTGGCGATGGGCAAGACGCGTGGAGGACTTGTGCGACTTGGCCACCCGCGGGCAACTCCTGCCACGGTGCGGCGTGCAGCCACGCGAGGCGCGGCGATGTGCTGGCGCCGTCTCGTCCGCTTCCGCCGTTTCGATCGGCGACAGGGCCGCCAGCACGCGATGGGTACGGCTGGACACACCGGCCTGGGCAACCAGCGCTTCGGGTGTCGGCTGATTGTCGAATGCATCGTCCAGCAGGCGAGCCATCAAGTTGTCGCGGGCTGAGGCACTACGCCCGCCCAGCACCACGGCAAACAGGCGGCGGCCATCATGCACGGCGGTGGAAGCCAGGTTGAAACCGGAAGCATCGGTGAAACCGGTCTTCAGGCCATCCATGCCGGGATAGCGGTCCATCAGGTTGTTGTGGCCACGGATCAGTTGACCTTGGAATACGAATTCCTTGGTCGAGAAGTAATGCGTGTATTGCGGGAAATCGCGATACAGCGCCATGGCGAGCTTGGCCATGTCGCGCGCTGTGGAAACGTTGTTCGGGTCCGGCAAGCCGCTGGCGTTGGCGAAATGCGTGGACGTCATGCCAAGCAATGCGGCCTGCGCCGTCATCATCTCGGCGAAATGGCCCTCGTTGCCGCCCAGGCTCTCGGCAATCACACTCGCTGCATCGTTGGCCGACTTGGTCACCATGCCGAGAATGCAGTCGTTGACGGAAACGGTCCGGCCGGTATGCAAGCCGAGCTTGGTCGGCGCGCGCGATGCAGCCCAGGAGGAAATCGACAGTTCCTGGTCCACCTTCAGCTTGCCGCTCTGCAGCGCCTGGAAGGTGAGATACAGGGTCATCATCTTGGTGAGCGAGGCCGGGTAGTTCTGATCGTCCGCGTTCACGGCGCTCAGCACCTCACCCGTGGCTGGGTCGATCACGATGGCCGCGTAACCCGCATGCGCTGCGCCGGCATAACCGGCAAGGCCCAACAACAGCATCGCCGCGAACAGGCCCCACAGCCGGTTCAACCACTGCATGGGCTGGATGGATTGGATGTTCGCCACGGCCTCTCACTCCCGAACCGCGGTACTGCCCCCGCGTCGCGCAACCTTAATGCATGACGATCGCAAATTCCAGAGGAAACGCTTTAATCTGCCATGCTAAGTGCATGTTTTCTTGAATTTTAACCGACTCCAAGGGCGTAAAATTTTGTTATGCCCCGGTGACGGCCGGTCGAAATTTATATCGACAGTTGGCGCCAGTTTCTTGAAGCGAACCTTTCGCCGACTGCCAGTAGGGGGAATGCAAAGAGCGAGCCAGTAGAATGGCGGGATGTCCCTTATCCAACTCCAGCGCGTCGACTTCAGCGTCGGCGGCCCTCTTCTGCTCGAACACGTCGACCTGGTTGTCGATGCCAACGAGCGCGTGTGCATTGTCGGTCGTAACGGCGAAGGCAAATCCACCCTCATGAAACTGATCGCCGGTGAATTGCAACCGGACGACGGTGAAGTGCGCGTGCAAAGCGGCGTGGTCGTCGCACGCATGGCACAGGAAGTACCGCAGAACACCACAGGCAGTGTCTTCGACGTCGTGGCTGAAGGCCTTGGCGATCTCGGCCGCTTGCTCGCGCGCTATCACCATCTTCTTGCCGAAGGCGATCTCGATGCGCTGGGCGAGGTGCAAAACCAGATCGAAGCGCAACACGGCTGGGATCTGGATCGCCGCGTCACCGATGTGCTGACCAAACTCGAACTCCCCGCCGAGATCGATTTTGCCGCGCTTTCCGGTGGCATGAAGCGTCGCGTGCTGCTGGCGCAAGCATTGGTTCGCAAGCCAAATGTATTGCTGCTGGATGAGCCGACCAACCATCTCGATATCGAAGCGATCGGCTGGCTGGAAGGCTTTCTCAAACAGTTCGAAGGCAGCATCGTGTTCATCACGCACGATCGCAGTTTTCTTCGCGCGCTCGCGACGCGCATCGTCGAAATCGATCGCGGCCAGCTCACCAGTTGGCCAGGCGATTACGACAATTATCTGCGCCGCCGCGAAGAACGCCTGCACGCCGAAGCACAGGCCAATGCCCTGTTCGACAAAAAGCTCGCACAGGAAGAAGTGTGGATTCGCCAGGGCATCAAGGCGCGCCGTACCCGTAACGAAGGCCGCGTGCGCGCGTTGAAAGCGCTGCGCCGCGAACGTGCCGAGCGCCGCGAACTCGGCGGCAATGCAAAGATGGCGCTGGCCAATGCGCAAGCCTCCGGCAAGAAGGTCATCGAACTGGATCGTGTGCACCAGGCCTATGGCGAGCGCGTGCTGATCGATGACCTGAATACCACGCTCATGCGTGGCGATCGCGTTGGCATCGTCGGGCCCAATGGCGCAGGCAAGAGTACTTTGCTGAAAATCATGCTTGGCGAACTGAAACCGCAACGCGGTGACGTCAACCTAGGCACGGGACTGCAGATCGCCTATTTCGATCAGCATCGCTCGCAGCTCAATGACCGCTTGAATGCGCTGGACAACGTTGCCGAAGGTCGCGAATACATCGAGCTCAACGGCCAACGCAAGCACATCATCGGCTACCTGCAGGATTTCCTGTTCTCCCCCGAACGCGCCCGCGCACCGATCACCCGTTTGTCGGGTGGTGAACGCAATCGTCTGTTACTCGCCAAGCTGTTCGCGCAGCCGTCCAATCTTCTGGTCATGGACGAACCTACCAACGACCTCGACGTCGAAACGCTGGAACTGCTGGAAGAACTGCTCACCGAATACAAAGGTACGCTGCTGCTGGTGTCACACGACCGCGAATTCCTCGACAACGTCGTGTCGAGCACGCTGGTACTGGAAGGCGAAGGCAAGGTGGGCGAATACGTGGGCGGCTACAGCGATTGGCTGCGGCAGAAACCGGCGGATCGGTCTTCCACTGAAATACCTGCACCCGCAGCAAAGCCCGCCAAGGCCGATGCACCAGCTGTTGCAACGAGCAGCGAAAAACCCAAACGCAAGCTTAGTTACAAGGATGCACGCGAATTGGAGCAATTGCCCGCACGCATCGAGCAGTTGGAAGCCGAGGTCGCACAACGCGCCGAAGCGATGAATGACCCTTCGTTCTATCAACAGGACAATGCGGCGATTCAGAAAGCGAACGACGCTTTGGCGAAAGCACAGGCGGAATTGGATCTGGCGTATGCGCGTTGGACAGAGCTGGAAGGCTAGGACGTAGGTCCGAAGCGTCGTTCGCCGCAAAAATTACTCTTGCCTGGACGTCATTCCGGCGAAGGCCGGAATCCATCGCAAATACGAAGCATGGATTCCGGCCTTCGCCGGAATGACGACTCGCTCTGAAACAGTATTAGCGCGAGCTTCAATTCTTGCCGGAAGAGCGGAAAAACGTGGGATATCTCAGAGCTTGCACTCCGACCTACGATTAATGTGCTTCGGAAGCTAGCGGCAGCCACAAGCGCGCACGCGCACCGATACCGGTTTCACGTGCCACCAGCATCACTCCTCCGTCGTGTGCTTCGGCAATTTGCCGAACCAGCGCCAGCCCAATCCCGGAACCGCCTGGCTTGGTCGTGAAAAACGGTACGAACAGATTGTCGCTGGGCGGCAAGCCAACCCCTTCGTCTTCCACGTCGATCACCGCATGTTCGCCATCGCGCGTCCAACGGATCGTGACGGTGCCTGCGCCGGGCAACATGGCCTCGACCGCATTGCGCAGCAGGTTGATCAATGCCTGCTCCAATTGATCCGTATCGGCATGCACATGCAAGTCCTCTCCCGACTCGATGCGCACCGGCAAGCGCTGTTCAAGCCGCGCTGTTTTCTCGATCAGACCTGCCAGTTCCACATCACGTCGCTGCGGTGGCGGCAGACGCGCCAGTTTGCTGTAGCTGGATAGAAAGCGGGTCAATGCCGCGGCACGATGCGCGATGACGTCCAAACCGCCGCGGAAATCCTCACGCCAGTCCGCCGGCAAGGCATCACGTGCCATCAAGCTCGCCAGCGTGCCCGCCATCGACTGGATCGGTGCCAATGAGTTGTTGACCTCATGCCCCAGCACGCGCAGCAAGCGTTGCCAAGCCTGTCGTTCTTCCTCGCGCAACACGCGGCCCACATCGTTGATCACCAGCAAGGTGCCGCCACGGCCGTTGCTGCGCAGTGCAGCGTGACGTACATCGAAACGGCCTTGCTGACCAGGAAACGCATGCGTCAGCAAGACCGATGATGGTCCTTGCAGCAAGGTGGCCAGTCCCAACTCCTCGGCGCTGCGTCCAAATAACTGGCTGCGCGCCGCATCGAGCAGGCGCTGGCCGGCAGGATTCAACAGACGCAAACGCGATGCATCGTCGAAGACAAATACCGCGCTATCCAGCGCAGCCAAGGTCTTGCCCAGCAGATGCGAAGATTCTTCAAATTCCAGCCGCTCTTTCTGCAGGCGATCAGCCAGGGCGTTGATGTCATACACCACATCACCCAGCGCACCACCCTGCACGCCACGCAGGCTGTAATCACCCTCGCGCAACGCTTCCAACAGTCCTGCCAGCGTGTACAACGGAAACATGATGCGCCGGAACTGCCAGCGCGCCAGCAAGGCAGTGCCGATCACGACCAACACCACCAGCCCCCAGATCTGCAGCGTGCCTGGCGTACCGAACAATGCCATCAGCACCAAAACCATCACACCGGGAAGCGCGCACAACAGGCTCCCCAGCAGCACGCGCTGCTCGAAGCGCGGCATGGAGGCCGGCTTAAGCGCCACCGGCCTCGCCTGCATCGTCGCGCAAGGCGTGTTTGTCCAACCGGCGATACAGCGCTTGCCGCGTGATACCCAGGGCGTCTGCAGCGTGCTGCAAATTGCCGTTATGGCGTTCCAGCGCGCGTTGGATCAACCAGGCTTCGGCCTGCTCAAGCGTCAACCCTTCGATATCCTGCGCCCCATCAGGCGGGGCGCCGAAAGATAGCGCTGCGGCACTAACCTGATCGTGCTCGGCCAACAGCGCGGCACGCTCCATCAGATGCTGCAATTCACGCACGTTGCCGGGCCAGCGCCACGTTTCCAGCGCACGCTCGGCAGATGGCGCCAAGCGCAAACCGTCGCGGTCGTAGCGCCTTGCACTGCGCGTCAAGAATCGGCTCGCCAGCGGCAAGATATCGGCGACTCGCTCGCGCAAAGGTGGCAGGCGAATTTCCAGCGTGTTGAGGCGGTAGAGCAAATCTTTGCGGAAGCGGCCTTCCGCGACCTCCGTATTTAAATCGGCATTGGTCGCAGAGATCAGTCGCACATCGGTGTTTTGCGTGCGCGAAGAACCCAGGCGTTCGAACTCGCCGTCTTCCAGCACGCGCAACAACTTGGGTTGCTGCGAAGCGGGAATATTGCCGACCTCGTCCAGAAACAGCGTGCCGCCATCTGCCAGTTCGAAACGTCCCATGCGCTCGCTCTTGGCGTCGGTATAGGCACCACGCACATGGCCAAACATTTCCGACTCGAATACAGTCTCGGAGATGCCGCCCATGTTCACTTTGACGAAAGGCCGCGAAGCACGTGTCGACATGGCATGCAGACGTCGCGCAATCACGCCCTTGCCGGTACCGTTTTCGCCCAGCACCAGTACGTTGGCATCGCTGGGCGCTACTCTGGCAACGAGCGACAATACGCGCTGCATCGCCGGCGATTCGCCGATGAAGTCGTCTTCGGCATCATCGCGCAACAAAGCGTTTTCAGCCTCCAGCCGGTGCTCGCGCCGCACGGCTTCGCCCAAGGCGATCTGGGTACGCAGCACATTGAGGAGACGGGTGTTGTCCCAAGGCTTTTCGATGAAGTCCGCGGCACCGCGACGCATCGCTTCCACTGTCAGTGGCACATTGCCCCAGGCCGTCATGGCGACCACCGGTACATCAGGCGCGTGCTGCCGCAGCTGTTCCAGCAGCGCCAGGCCTTCTTCGCCGGACGTGGTGTCGCGGCTGTAGTTGCAGTCGATCAGGATGCAAGCGAATGCATGCCGGCGCACCGCTTCGATCGCCTGCGCGGGATCAGCCACACCAGTGCTGCCAATACCTTCGGATTTCAGCAGCAGGCGCAGGGCCTCGCGCACGTCGGGCTGATCGTCGGCCAGAAGAACTTGTGGCATGGATGGTTTCATGAGGGCAGTGTAGCGAGATGATTTGCATGGGTAGGTTCGGGTGCAAACCCCGACATCACGATGCATCGGTATATCCATGTTGGGGTTCACACCTCAACCTACGCTTATTCATGACGTAACGCGATCACAGGCTCCACAGCAAGCGCACGCCATAGCGGCACCAGCGACGCGATGGCCGCCACCAGCACAATCAAGACCAGCACCGGCAGAAAGACCTGCATCTCGTAACCCTGCGTGCGCAACTGTGCATCCGCCAGCAGCGCAGACCAAGGCAAAGCCACACCGACACCGATCACCAATCCAAATCCAAGCTGAAAAACCAGTTGCCGCCCCACGTGACCGGCGATCGCCAGACTGCCGGCACCAATGGCGCGCCGTATACCCAACTCACGCGTACGCTGGGCAACCGCAAAGGACAACACGCCGTACAAGCCGGCAGCAGCCAAGATCAAAGCGATCAAGCCCACCGCGCTGAACATCTGGATAAGAATGGTGAGCTTGATGCGTGCCATCGCAATGGCTTGCGACTGCGTGCGCAATGCATACAGCGGCACGTCGGGATCCAGTTCGCGGGCGATGCGCGTCAGCGACGGCGCGTACGCCATCGCCTTCTCATGCGTATGCACGGCCACATAAGCACCGCCAACCGGCTGCTGCCATAGCGGCCGCATGAAGCTGGGCAGCGGCGCTTGCAATGCGCCATCAAGCTGCAGTGGCGCCACCACACCGATCACTCGCAGCGTCTCCGGTTGCGGATCTTCCGGGTGCAGCACCAACTGCTGCCCGACGGCTGAGCGCCCCGGCCAAAGCGCCTGCGCCAGGCGTTGATCGATCACCGTCAACCCTTCACTGCCGCGCCGATCTTGCGCGTCAAAGAACCGTCCCGCGATCAGCTTGAGGCCGTAAGTATCGGCGAAATGCTCGTCGACCGCGCCCATCTGCGCACGCTGATAACCTCCCGCGCCACGCGCCTGGCCGTAAGCGGCCACAAACTCGTGGCTGCCCAGCTGTGCATCAGGAATGGTGTTGGCCACCGTGGCATCGAGTACGCCCGGGGCCAATCGCAAACGCTCCACCAGACGCTCGAAATAACGCGATCGCGCGTCATCGTCTGCATACTCGGCGGGCAACATGTGCACACGCGCGGTGAGCACGTACGCCGGGTCAGAACCGCCACCGGCAGGCTTGGCCAGTACACGCTCCAGACCATGGATGAAGGTACCCGCGCCGACCAGCAGAATGACGGTGAAGGCGATTTCCACGACCACCAGCGCTTTGGCGGCGCGCGCAAAGACACCACCACTGCCTGCGCGATCGCCATCACGCAGCGCGTCTTGAAGCTGCATCCGCGATACGTGCCAGGCAGGCAACAGGCCGGACAGCACGGTAGTCAGCAACGCCGCAAGCGCGCCGAGCACGAACAGGCTCGGATCGATGCGAAATTGCAGAAAGTAAGGCGGCGCCGTGTCATTGCTGACCAGCATGCGGACAAACCAATCGAAGCCAAAGTGAGTGATCAGCAGAGCCACGCCGTAGGCCGCGATACTCAGCAACAGGCACTCCACCCACTGCGCACGCAGCAAGCGGCCCTGAGTGGCACCGAGCGCGCTGCGCAAGGCCAGTTCCCGCCCGCGATTGAGCGCCTGCACCAATTGCAGGTTGGCCACATTGGCGCAAGCCAGCAACAACACCATGACGCCGGCTGCAAACATCAACCAGCTATAGCTGCGGATGTTCTCGTCCACAAACCGCAGGGCAAGCGGCTTCATCACCAGATGACGACCCGCACGCTGGCCGCGCAGTGCGCTACCCAGATTGGCTGCCACCGCCTGCCATTCGTCGCGCGCCTGAGTCAGGGACACCGATGGCTTGAGCAAGGCCATGGTTTCCATGTCCTCGTCACTGCCCGGTTGCAAGCGCGCCGGCAGCCATACTTCGCTGACGAAGGGAAAACCGAACGTTTTCGGCAACACGCCGATCACCGTAGCCCACTCGCCATTGATGCGCAGTTTTCGGCCCACGATGCCGCGATCCGCATGGAGGTCGTGGCGCCACACCGTTTCGCCGAGCACCACCACCAGCGGTGCGCCAGGGCTATCGTCCTGCGCGGTAATCAGCCGCCCCAGCAAAGGCTGCACACCCAGCATCGGCAGAATGGAGGCGGAGAGCTTTGTCCCGATATGCGATACCGCGCCCATGCCACCATCCACATCCACCATGAACTGGGTATAGGCACCGGATGCTTCGAAACCATGCATGCCGCCACGTAGCGCCAGAAATTCATCGGCACTCATGTCGTTCAAGCCGGCCGCATCCTGGTTGGCGTATCCCATCGCCACCAGGCGCTGCGAATGCGGGAATGGCAGCGACCTGAGCACCATGCTGTCGACCAGACCAAACAGGAACAACACCACCCCGAGCCCGATGCCCAGCACCCCTACCGACAACGCGGTATAGCCAGGCTTACGCCACAAACGCCGCCACGCATCTTTCAGATCGCGCATGATCATCGACATGGGATGTCAATCTCCCCGCAAGGCTTGCATCGGTTGCACACGGCCCGCACGCCATGCCGGTTGCAGGCACGCCAGCAAACCGGCCATCAACAATACCGCGCAGGTCGTGGCCAGCACCGGTGGGTCGAACAGCGCATGGTGAATCTGCACAACAACCGCACGCATCACGCCGGCAAGCAAAAACGCCAAACCCACGCCTATGGCGAAACCCACCACCATCTGCCACAGGCCATCACGCAGCACGCTATACATCAGATGAGTGGGTGCGGCGCCCAGTGCCATTCGCACGCCAAATTCATGCACGCGCATGGCTACCGCCACCGACATCACGGCGTACAGGCCAGCCGCCGCCAGGAGCAACGCCAAGGCAGCGAACAAGCCGATCAGCAGCAGATTCAAGCGCGTCGCGGCGGTGGTCTCGTACACCACATGCTGCATGCTGCGCATGTTGGCAATCGGCTGGTCGGGCGCCACGTCCGCCACCGCGGCAGTCACTGCTTTGCTGTAGCTGCCAGGATTGCCATGCACGCGCAGCACGAAGCGCAAAGGGTGAACAGTGCGGTACAAAGCCAGCAATGCATCCGGCATTTGCTGCATGGGCAGATAGAACAAACCCTCCTTCGTACCCAGGGGACCAAAGGGACTGATGTTGTCGAGCACGCCGACAATGCGTGCGGAGACCTGCGGGAGACCAACGTCATCGGCGTCGATGATCAAGGTTTTGCCCAGTGCATCACCGCCATACAGGCTATCGGCAAGCGCTTGATTGATGATCGCCACCTGCTCCCCGCCTTTTCTGTCCATGCTTTGAAACACCCGCCCCTGGCGTGCCGTCATGCTGAAGGCGGCAAAGAAATCGGGGCTGACGGCACGAAGTTGTGGCGTATTCGCAATCGGCTCTGCACCCGGCGCGTGCACGCCGCCGATGTAGAACGCTTGCTCACTGTCACCTGCAGGCAAAGCCGTGGTCGCGGCAACCTGCTCGACACCCGGCAAGCCACGCAGACGTTCCTCCAAACGTTGTATCAAAGTTTGCACGGATGCTGCGTCGGGATATTTCCCTTCCACCGGCGCCAACTCGAAGGTAAGTACGTGATCGCTGGAAAAACCCAAAGGCGTGCGCGCTGCATCGTACAGCGCATGCAGAAATAGGCCCGCCCCACTGAGCAAGGTTCCAGCAAGCGCAACCTGCACCACGACCAAGACGCGTCCCAACCAACCGCCGTGCCGGCCTACGCCGGTACGCCCACCTTCGCGCAAAGCGTCCATGGAGACCAAGCGCATGCTGCGAAAAACGCCCAGCGCCGTGGCAAGCAAGGCAGCAGCCACGCCGCAGATCATCGTGATGACCACGGTCGAAGCCTCGATTGACAAACGGCTACCCACCAGCCAATCGGCAGGAATCAAGCCTTGCAATCCATGCAAGCCAAATATGGCCAGCACGATGCCCGCCGCGCTGCCCACCAGACCGATCAGCGATCCTTCCGCCAGCAGCGGCAGCACTCGTCGTCCCCACGTCGCACCGAGGGCAGTGCGCACGGCCATATCGTGATAGCGAGACAGTCCACGCAACAACAGCAGATTGGCGAGATTGCCCCACGCAATCAGCAGGACCAGTGCGGCACTGGCGAGAAACATCATCAACACTGGCTTGGCGTGCACGCGCATGGCGACTTGCAGATCCGACGCCACGAAGCGCTTTGTCTTCATGTAATCGGCCACCCAACCACCTTCCGCGGCATACAGCGCGTGCATGCGCTCATCGAGCTGAGCACTTACCGCTGCAACTTTCACGCCGGGTGCCAATCGGGCGATTGCACGGTAATTGGTGCCGTCATCCGAGACATCTTCTGGCAGGGCAAAGGGCAACAATATGTCGCCTTGCTGCAAACTGCCATCCGTTGGCAACACACCAATGATGGTATGCGTGACACCCTCGATCGACAGGTTGTGACCGACGATATCCATTCGGCCGCCGTACCGACGCATCCAGAAACCGTGACTCAATAGCACTACCTTGGGACCGTTGGGACGATCTTCCTCTATTGAAAAATTCCGTCCCAGCACGGGATTTACACCCAACGTTGGCAACAGGCCGTGGTCGATATGCAGCATCGGCACCAACTCCGGCACGCCATCACCGGCAATATTGGCCGAACGCGTAAAACCATCGATCAGTCCCAACGACACCACGCCCTGCATGCCAGACATATGCTGATATTGCTGCGGCGATGCCCACCACGCAGCACCGTCCTTCTGTCTGCCCAGAGCTACCAGGTACGAGGCTTGCGGATAAGGCAAGGGCCGCAACAACACGCTGTCGATCAGCACGTAGACCGCAACACTTGCACCCATACCCAGTGCAAGCACGCCACTCGCCAACAACAAAAAAACAGGGCGACGCAGGCTTGCACGCCAGGCACGCCAGAGTTCAGCGAACCAAACGTTCATGCGCCAACCTCGACGCGCGGCCCGATCAGCGCATCCAGCCGCTGTTCGTCTTCGCGGCGCAGGCGTTCAAAAGTTTCCTCATCGACCACGCGCCCGTCGAACAGGCGCACCTTGCGCTGGGCGAAGTCGGCATAGCGTGCATCGTGCGTGACCATGCACAGGGTGGCGCCGCCTTGATGCAACTCGTTGAGCAATTGCATCACCGCTTCGCCGTTGCGTGAATCGAGGTTGCCGGTGGGTTCGTCGGCGAGCAGGATGGCCGGCTTGCCCACCAGTGCACGCGCGACCGCAACACGCTGTTGCTGGCCACCGGAAAGCTGCGCCGGATAGTGCCGTGCGCGGTGCGCCATGCTGACGCGTTCCAGCGCCTCTTGCACACGCGCACGTCGTTCGTGCGCGTCGATGCCGCCGCGATAGGTGAGCGGCAATTCCACGTTTTCCTGCACGGTGAGATCGCCGATCAGGTTGAAGGCCTGGAAGATGAAGCCGATTTCCGCATTGCGAATGCGTGCGCGCTGCGCGGCGTTGAGCGCACTGACATCATGGCCATTCAAGACATAGATGCCGGTACTGGCGGTATCGAGCAAACCCAGGATCGACAGCAAGGTGGTCTTGCCGCAGCCGGAAGGGCCGGAGATGGAAACGAATTCGCCGCGGCGTATGTTCAGGTGCACGTCGCTAAGGGCATGCGTTTCCACTTCATCGGCCTGGAAGACTTTGCGGATGCCCGTGAGCGTAATGACGGCGTTCGGCTGGGTCATGGTTTTACCCTAGGAGTTGGTTTCATTCGCATCACTCACTTCACCCTGATGCGCTCATATTTATCCCACTGACTGGTGTCGGACAGAATCACCTGATCGCCTGCCTGCAAACCATGCATGATCTGCACACGATCGACCGATGCCGCGCCGATCCGCACCGGCACACGCGTGGCGACATGGCTGGCCGGGTCGAGCCGGAACAGGCCGAGGTCGCTATCGGCACGCGCCAGGGCTGGGCGTCCGACCGATAACACGTTGTCCAGCTTCGCGATCAGGATGCGCCCGTCGACCGACAGATCCGGCCGTGCGCCGGGCGGCAAAGGACCGGTCACGTTCACATCCACCTGCACGCTGCCGTTGCGCACCGCCGGATCGATGCGCTCGACCTTGCCGCTGGCGATGCCGTTATGCGTATCCACATCGACCGACATACCCAGGTTCACATCCTTGACCTCCACTTCCGGAACCTGCAAGCGCGCCATCAGCACATCGGGGCGCGCCACGCGAGCGAGATTGGTGCCGGCCGCCACCTGGGCGCCTTCCTGCACGGCAACCTCCTGCAATACGCCGACAATACCGGCCTTGAGGTTCAGGGCGTCAGCCTGGTGCTGGCGCAAGGCCAAGTTGCTCCGTTGCTGCAGCAGGCTGGCACGTACGGCATCCATCTGCGCCTTCATGCCGGCGGTGAAGCCGTCGACGCGTTGCCGCTCCACTTCGACCTGTGATTGCAATTGCGCTACCGCAATCTTTTGCTGCTCGTAATCCACTTCTGGAATTGCGTGCACCTCAATCGCCTGCGCATAGGCTTCGCTCTTCACCTTCGCCGACGCGCAATCGGACTTGGCGCGCGACAAAGCTGCGCGCGCATCCAGGAGTTGCGAGTTGAGTTCCGCCTGCTTGGCAGCAACGTCGGCCTCCGCCGCAGCGACTTGCGCTTGAGCGTTATGCAAGGCGTCCTCCACGCCAGGGTCGGACAGGCGCATCAGCACGGTATCGGGCTGAACCTGCGCGCCAGGTAGCACCAGGATTTGCTCCACCTGTGCCGACGTTGCCGCCGCCAGCCAGCGGCTTTCACGCGGCACCAGGGTGCCGCTGGCGTTGACCTCGCGCAGCATCGGCCCACGTTGCACGGTGTCGATCCAGAGGCTCGCGCGGTCGACGTCGGGCAAGGCGGGGTCCAGGCGCAGCACGAACAGCGTCAGGCCCAGCACAACGATGGCGATGGCTGCTCCGATCAGGTGAGTCTTGCGTCGCTTGCGTAATTTCAGGGCGGGGTTGGCAATATCCATGCGGAGCTTATGGCAATCGCCGTGCCAAGCGCCGGAGGGTTGAAAATCAAGGACTTTGCGAACTCATGCGTGGGAGGCTGTCCGTTTTCGGATGGTTCCATGGCGGAACCGGACGTTGCATAGATTGGGTTTGCAGCGCATGGCGCGTACTTAAGCACTCATCTCGATCACCGCGAAAGATTATTCCCTCCCCTGCTAGCGCAGGGGAGGGAGCGCATCATGGCAAGTGTCGCGATCAATGCTCCTCGGTCACCTTCGCGAGGTGCGCGTGCATGATTCGATCGGTCCAGGCTATCCCGATCGCGGAAAGAATGAAAACCACATGGATGATGGTCTGCCACATCACGCCGATGGGCGTCAGCGTGGCGCACTTGAGCATGCTGCCGCCTTCATTCGCCTGTGCGATGCTGATCAGCATCTCGGGCGAACAAAATGGCAGGCCGGTCAAGGTGCCGGCGGCGATGAACGTTTTGAGCAGGTGAATGGATGAAATGCCGATGATCGCCATCGCCAGTTTCACCTTCAGCACGGATGCGTTGACATGTGACAACCATTCCGGCTGATCCGGGTGGCCTTCCAGGCCCAGCCGCGATACGAAGGTTTCGTAGCCGCCGACGATTACCATGATCAGCAGGTTGGAAATCATCACCACGTCGATCAGGCCGAGCACGATCAACATGATTTCCTGCTCGCCCAGGCTGGGCGCCTCATGGATCAGGTGCCACAGCTCTTTGCCGAACAAATACACGTACACGCACTGCGCCACGATCAGGCCGACATAGAGCGGCAGTTGCAGCCAGCGTGAGCTGAAGATCAGCAGCGGCAGTGGGCCGAGGCGGGGTCGAGGATGGAGAGGTTGATCCATAAAAGCTTTCTCGTCTGAGAAGAATTCCTAATTATGTTGTCGCCATTGTTGCGGGAACGCGTAGGTTGGGGTGCAAACCCCAACATTGCCATCTTCCGAGCACCACGATGTTGGGGTTTGCACCCCAACCTACGCTCATCCCGTGTTTTGCAGCCCTTGCGCCACTCCGTTGACGCACGCCACCAGCGCACGCAGCAGATGATCGTCACTGCGATCACTTGTGCGCCAGCGCTGCAGCAAATCCACCTGCAGCAAGCTCATCGGATCGACGTAAGGATTGCGCAGGCGGATCGACAGCGACAAACGCGGATCGTCGCGCAGCAACTCATTGCTGTTCTTGAGCTTGAGCAGCCAGTGGCGAGTGCGTTCGAATTCCTCGCGAATCAATCCGAAGAACGGGTCATGCAATGACCCTGCAAGCTTGGAGAATGCTTCGGCAATATCCAGGTCGCACTTGGCCAGCACCATCTCCACGTCATCCAACGCGTTGGCAAAGAACGGCCAATCGCGGGCCATTTCCATCAGGACGGCTTCGCCATGCTCGGCAACCGCTGCCTCAAGCGCCGTGCCCAGGCCATACCAGCCGGTGATGATGGAACGGCATTGCGTCCAGGCGAATACCCACGGAATGGCACGCAGGTCTTCCACACCGCGCATGCTGCGCCGACGCGAAGGACGCGAGCCGAGCGCCATCTGTTCGATGACATCGATCGGCGTGGCGGCACGGAAGTAGTCGACGAAACCCTCACGGTCGACGAAGGCACGATAGGCGCGCCGGCTTTCCGCTGCCGTGGCGGTCATGATGTCGCGCCAATGGGCTTCGCGCGGGTCTTCGTCGCGCGGGCGCACGCTGGCGCGCAACACGGCGCCGACGGTCTGTTCCAGATTACGCAGCGCGAGTGCGCGAATACCGTATTTGCGATGGATCACTTCACCTTGTTCGGTCACGCGCAGGATGCCGTTGACTGAACCACGCGGCGAGGACATCAACGCTGGCGTGATGCGCGCACCACCACGGCTGGCCGAACCGCCGCGGCCGTGGAAGAACGCAAGGCGAATACCGGCTTGTTGCGCCACGTCCAGCAATTCCACTTGCGCGCGCTGCAAACCCCAGCGCGACGCCAGCGTGCCGCCGTCCTTGCCGCTGTCGGAATAACCCAGCATCACCCACTGGCAATCGTCGCGCGCGCGCAGATGGTCGCGATAGACAGGATCGTCGAGCAACGCGCGCAGGGTGTTGGGTGCGTTTTTCAGATCGTCGACGGTTTCGAAGAGCGGTGCGATGTCGAGCGGAACGTGTGTTGCATTGGCGAGACCGCCATATCTGGCCAATGCCAGCACGGCCAGCACGTCGGCAGCCGAACGAGCCATGCTGATGATGTACAGACCGGTCGCGTCCACACCATAACGCTGACGTGACTCGTGCAAGGTGGCGAACACCGCGCGCAGGGATTCCGCTTGTGCTTCGTCGGTTTTTTCAAGCGCGCATTCGCCACCTGCATACGGGCGCAACGTGGCGACGCGTTCTGCTGGTGAACGCTGCGTCCACGTTTCGTCGCGCAGCAAGGCAGCCAGCGCATCATCATGCACGCGCGAATCCTGCCGCACGTCCAGGCGCGCCATGTGAAAACCGAAGGTGCGCACGCGCCAGATCAAGCGGCGCACGGCATACGCACCCGCGTTGAGGCCGCGATGATCGATCAGGCCATGCACGATCAGCAGCAAGTCATCGATCAATTCATCGGCGGACTGATAACCCTCTGCATGCCCATCTTCGAGCGTGGCTTCGAGCCGTGCCCGAATCAACGTGAGCAGGCAGCGATACGGCATGTCTGCATGGCGCGGACGAATGGTGGCGGCGGCACGGGGGAACTGTTCGCGATAATCTGCCAGCCGCTTCAGCAGCGAAGGTTCGAACGCCACGCGGTCATCGGTCTGGCTGAGCAGACGCGCCAGCACATCGACGTCCGCGATGTAATGCTCCAGCACGTGCGCGCGCTGCGTGGCCAGGCTGTTGGCAATGGTGTCGGCACCGACGTTCGGGTTGCCATCCATGTCGCCACCTACCCAGGTGGCAAAGCTCAACAAGCGTGGCAACGGCACGGCCACACCATAGACATCCTGCAAACCGTCGGCGAGCAGTTCGTAGAACGCGGGCACGATGCGGTAGATCGGATTGGCGAGGTAGAAGCCAACGTGATGGTGCTCGTCCTGCACGCTGGGCCGGATCGGCGAAGCCTCAGCCGTCTGCCAGCCGGCCGACAGCGCCATGAAGATGCGGTCGTCGTCTTCCTTGCGTTCTTGCGGCGTACGGGTGGGATCGAAGTTGTCGACCAGCGCGCGCACGACTGCCTGCTCTTTTTCGAGCAAGGAGCGGCGGATGGCTTCGGTGGGATGCGCCGTGAATACCGGCTCCACCTTCAGCTTGTACAGCCATTGCAGCAGCTCATCGGCACCTACGCCTTGCTCCTTCAAGCGTTGCAACACGTCGAACAGCGATTCGGGCTGCGCCGTGCCGCTTTCGCGCTGGTAGTCGCGGCGACGGCGGATGCGGTGCACGCGCTCGGCGGTGTTCACCGCCTGGAAGTAGGTGGCGAACCCCCGGGCCAGCGCCTCGGCGGCTTCGGGGTCCAGCCCGGCCAGCGATTCGGCCAGGTCATCCACGGCGCGGCCTTCACGGCGGCGGCGGATGGACGCGGTGCGCACCTGCTCCACGCGCTGGAAGAAGCCCTCGCCGCCCTGCTCGGCCAGCATGCGTCCCACCATCGCGCCGAGCCGGTGCACGTCTTCGCGCAGCGGGCCGTCGTGGGGCAGGAATTCAGGGTCGCGAGTGGCTTCCATTGAGGCCTCCGATGGTCAGTCCCCTAGCCTACCTAATTTATGCGGCAGTGCGGCAATCCATTCGTCATAAGCCGTGTTCTATGGCTAGAATGGACGTCTTCGCCGAGGGGCGCTGCGACCGTAGGGAACTGCTACGGCCAGGCTCGGTGGATGCCTCGAATGCAACGGCGCTCATGACGCGATTCCGCGTCGGCCTGGCCTCCCGGGCCGGGTTTTCCCCATGAGAATCGGAGACATCCCTCCATGAATGCTGTCACCAACGAATCCGCCACCCACGACTACAAGGTCCGCGACATCTCGCTGGCCGACCTCGGCCGTCGCCGCATCCGCATGGCCGAAGAAGAAATGCCCGGCCTGATGTCCATTCGCGCCCGCCATTCGGCCGACAAGCCGCTGAAGGGTGTGCGTCTGTCCGGCTCGCTGCACATGACCAAGGAAACCGCGGTGCTGATCGAGACGCTCAGCGCCCTCGGTGCCTCGGTACGCTGGGCTTCCTGCAACATCTTCTCCACCCAGGACGACTGCGCCGCCGCCGTGGCTGCGGCCGGTATCCCCGTGTTCGCCTGGAAGGGCGAGACGCTGGAGGAATACTGGGACTGCACGCTCGACATGCTCACCCATCCTGGCATGAAGGGTCCTGAGCTGATCGTCGACGATGGCGGCGACGCCACGCTGCTGATCCACAAGGGCGTGGACATGGAGAACGGCGACAATTGGGTGAACACCCCCAGCGGCAATCACGAAGAACAGGTCATCAAGGATCTGCTCAAGCGCACCGCCAAGGAGCGTCCCGGTTTCTGGAAGAAAGTCGCCGCTGACTGGAAGGGCGTCTCCGAAGAAACCACCACCGGCGTGCATCGCCTCTATCAGATGATGGAAGCCGGCAAGCTGCTGGTACCGGCAATCAACGTCAACGACTCGGTCACCAAGAGCAAGTTCGACAATCTGTACGGCTGCCGCGAATCGCTGGCCGACGGCATCAAGCGCGCCACCGATCTGATGGTGGCCGGCAAGGTGGCCGTGGTGTGCGGCTACGGTGACGTGGGCAAGGGTTGCGCACATTCGCTGAAGGGCTTCGGCGCACGCGTGATCGTGACCGAGATCGACCCGATCAACGCCCTGCAAGCAGCGATGGAAGGCTTCCAGGTCACTACCGTGGAAGAGACGCTCGGCATCGCCGACATCTACGTCACCACCACCGGCAACAAGGACATCATCACGCTGGAACACATGGCGGCGATGAAGAACAACGCCCTGGTGTGCAACATCGGCCACTTCGACAACGAAATCCAGATGGATCGCTTGAACGCGGCCAAGGACGTGACGCGCGAGAACATCAAGCCGCAGGTGGATCGCTATACCTTCGGTAAGACCAACCACAGCATCTACATGCTGGCGGAAGGCCGCCTGGTGAACCTGGGTTGCGCGCACGGCCATCCGAGCTTCGTGATGTCCAACAGCTTCAGCAACCAGACGCTGGCGCAGATCGACCTGTGGGCGAACAAAGACAAGTATGAGAAGACGGTCTATCGCCTACCGAAGAAGCTGGACGAGGAAGTGGCTCGTCTGCATCTGGAGCAGATTGGTGTGAAGCTGACCAAGTTGACGCCGGAGCAGGCGGCTTACATCGGCGTGCCGATGGAAGGGCCGTACAAGCCGGATCATTATCGTTATTGATTGCTCCACGCTCCCTCTCCCCTTTGGGGGAGAGGGTTGGGGTGAAGAGCAACCTCGCCTCAATGCATAACTACACCTCACCGTCATTCCGGCGAAAGCCGGAATCCAGTTTAAATATGCGTCCGAAGGACCCAACATTTTTTATGTTGAGTGCTACGCACAACGTATTTGCACTGGATTCCGGCTTTCGCCGGAATGACGGTGAGGTATATCTAAGCATTTCGTACAAACAAGCAACGCGCCTCAATGGCGCAAACTCAGATTCGTTTTCCGCACAGCATCAATGAATCCATTAAACGGAATATCGGTAATCCCCACCAACCCGGTATGACTGTTCTCCCCATCAAGCAACCGCCCCGTAACCGGTTCATCGACGTACTCGAACCAGTGCGTTCCAACGATTGCCGGATCGCTCGCCGCCGCCTGCACATAGCGCGCATAAGCCGCACCGCGCTGATCTTCGGTCCACACTGATACGACACCTTTGCCGAACGGACCACGATCACCCGAGCCAAAATGAAACTCGGTGATCATCATCGGCTTGTCGAGCTTATGTATGGCATCGAGATCGACACCGTGCTGCGGCAGATCCGCATAGATGTTGAAGCTAATCACATCGCAATACTTCGCGCACGATGCCACCGCTTCCGGCGTATTCACCGCAAAGCGTCCACCCAGGAAAAGATGATGCGGGTCGTGGCGGTGGATCGCTGCCGCGACGAGGCCGAAATATTGATCGGCATAGCGTCGCAACCAGGCGCTGTAATCGTCAGCAATGGCTGGATAAGCTGCATTCGGTTCCGGCGCGGGGAAATTCGCTACATCCAGCGCTGACCAATCACCGAGCGCAATGCCCCATGCGGCGGCCAACTTCGATGCCGCGCCATATTTCTTCTTCAGCATGGCGATGAACGCCTGCTTGGCCGCACTTTGCGCTTTACCGTGCAACGTGCCCATCGCCAAGCCCCAACGCCCCTGCGGTCCCTGCCCTGCCCACGCCAGTTCGTTGTCGGCGTAGTAACCGAGCAACCAGGGATCATCACCCGATGCGGCAGTGTCTTGTGCCACCGATTGTTCGACCGCTTGCGCAAAGCGCGGATCGAAGGGGTCGGGCATACGCCCCCAATAATCATAGCCACTGGAAACGTTGCCGAACGGGCCATGGATGGAGATCGACAAGGTGTAAGCCAGGCGATGTTGCTCGGTCAGCGCCTTATCGCTCCAATTGCCGATGGTGTTGAAACCCCACGCTTGCAAACGATCTAGCGTGCGCTTACGCCACGCGGCCAGCCAATCGGCACCATCCACGCGATAGAGATTCGCCTCGTAGAAATCGAACCAGCGTCCGTGATTGGCACCGAGACCCGCACTCGCAGCGCGTTCGGCATCACGCGTGTCGCTGCTCCCATAGAACGCGCTCCATAGTGATTGATCCGGCGGCAGATTCACGAACATCGATTCGCGCCCTTGCACATAAGTGCGCGTGTCATGGGATGTCACCGTGTTGAGGCCCAGCGAGAAGAACGCATGTCCGTCAGGCGTAACGAGCCACCAGCGGCCATTCGCTTTTTGCGTATGAAACCAGCCGGTGCGTGTCAGCGGAATGTCCTCGCGGCCACCGTACGCATCCAAACCCTGACGTTCGGTCAACTGGGTTTGCAAGCGCTTCTGCTCTTCAGCGTGTGCGCTGCGCAAAGCAGCATCGCTGTCGATCTTTTCCGGCCAATGGCCGCGCGTGTATTGGCCCCATTGATCGACGATGCCGCGATAAGCGTCCTGCACGGCTGAATCACCCCTACTTGTTTCCAGCTTGCCCAGCAGCAACTCCTGCACCGCCTGCGGTGCCGGCATGCCAAGGCGAATGTCGTGCACCTGTGCGAGATCGATCGCTCCCTCCACGATCCCGGCAACGAAAACGGTATGCCCATGATCATCGAACGGCATCGGTGGCCCTACCTGCATGCCGAATGCGCGCGACGACGTGGCATGCAAAGGAATGATCAGCGTTTGTGCCGGTCCGGCGGGCAGACCGATCTGAGCATGCAAGCGCTGACCCGCGGTGCCATCGATCGTCACATCCAGCGTCACCGCCCACGGCATCGCGTTCTGCACCTGGATTTGCAGCGTGCCCTGCCCGTTCCAATTCGACACGCCAGCTGCAGGTGTGATGACGATCTGCGGCTGACCGACCGGTTGAAACGCGTAACGCTGTAAAGGCGTGCCATGCGCATCGCGTTCGACCTGGCTGGTGCGTTGCACTTGTTGCAATTGGATATTTGCCGGCATGGATGACGCCGCCAGATCTGCAACATCTGCAGCAGTGCTACGGAACGACAACAGTCCCAGCACCAGTCCAGCGCATGGCACGATGAATTTCATTCGTCATTCCTGGTACGTCCGCGATGAGGCTAGGATGATAATCGTAGGTTGGGGTGCAAACCCCAACATTGCCGTATCTTTAGCACCCGATGTTGGGGTTTGCACCCCAACCTACGCATTCGCGCGCTGCCGGCTCCACCAGCGCCACAACGCATACACCGGCACACCCAGCACGATGATCACCAAACTCATGCCGGCATCACGCGGTGTGCTGATCACCGTCGCAGCGATCACACCCAGCACCGTCGCCACGAACACGAATGGCAACACGGGATAAAGCGGCACGCGATAAGGCGAACTCTGTGCACCGAACTGTCGGCGGTACCAGAACAAGGTGGCGATGCCGAAGGCATGGCCCAGCCATTCGCCGACGGTGGTGTAGTTGACCAATGAATCGAAGGTACCCGTGACGATCAGCACGATGGCCCAGAGGCCCAGCACGCCCAACGCAACTTGCGGTGCACGCCAACGTGCGTCGATTTGCCCCACCGAGCGGAAGAACATGCCATCCGCACCCATGGTCTGCAGCACGCGCGCGCCACCAGCAATGGCGATGCTGCAATAGCCGAAGGTGGAGCACGCGATGCCAATGGCCATGATGGTGGCGCCGCGCGGCCCGAAGATGCTGCTCATCAGATCCGCCGCCGGCGCCTTGCTGGCGGCCAAGCCTGCATGGCCCAGGCCCACGAGGTAGGCGATGTTCGCCAGCACGTAGCAAACCACCACACCGACCAGACCCAGGGTGAGTGCGCGCGGCAAGGTACGCTGCGGATCGCGCACCTCGCCCGCCATGTCGTTCAAATAGTGGAAACCGCCGTAAGTAAACAGCACCGGCAATACCGCGCCGATCCATGCGCCTGCGGATACGTGCACCGTCGTATCCACGGCCAGTACGCCGCCAAAGTGCCCATGCGCCAGTACCAGGCCAACCACCAGCAGCATGCTGATCGCCGCCAGTTTCAGCAGCGTAAACACGTTCACCAGCCAAGCACCGGCGCGAACGCCGAACAGATTGACCCCGACGATGAAAAAGATCGCACCCGCCGCAACCGGCTTCACCCATGGGGCAGGCAAGCTTGTGGCGCGGCAGAAGTAATCGGCAAACGTCACAGCCACGGCTGCGACGCTACCGGGATAGTTGATCAGCGCCATGGTCCAGCCGAACAGAAACGCCGGTAGTGCACCGAAAGCTTCGCGCAAATAGAGATAGATGCCGCCGGCCTGCGGACGCCGCGCACCCAATTCGGCGTAGCACAGCACACCGGCCAGCGTGAGCAGGCCGCCCAATACCCATAGCGCGAGTAATGGCAAGCCGGATCCGGTGCGCTCGGCAACGGTCGCTGGCGTGCGGAAGATGCCGCTGCCGATCACGCCACCGACCACGATGGCGGCGCCGCTCCACATACCGAGGCGACGCAGATAGGAAGAGGATGAGGAGGTTTCGTCGGTCATAGATGCCGACATTAACCTGAGATGGCACCGGATGTCCGGTGACCTTTGCCCTATGCGACCGACCGGCAGCCGATCCCGGACGATGCAATGACCTAAGTCACGTTGACACTTCAAAAGAAGGTCCCGGATACTCGCCACGTCACGCGCCATGACCCGCTACGCTGGCGCATCGGCCCCGAGGGGTGCTGCGACGGACGCCAGTCCGCCACGCTCGGGCCGCCGACCCAACCCTGTTCAAGGGCGCCCACCTCAATGATGTCGAGGTGTCCTCATGTCTTCTCCGCAATATCGACTTGCCATTGCTTCGTCCCGGGAGTTTTCATCCATCCATATGGATGACGTCTACCTCGTCGCCGTGCTCGAGCTACTTGGCATAGAACCCACCGTTTGCGTCTGGAACGATCCTGATGTGGATTGGACGGCTTTTGATGCCGTATTGATACGCACCATCTGGGATTACTTCGAGCACTACGCCGCATTCCTTGCTTGGACACATACGCTGGATCGGCTTGGCGTCACGGTCATCAACGACACGAAGATGCTGCGCTGGAATGGCGACAAGCGTTATCTGCTGGATCTCGAACGACAAGGTGTTCCGATCATTCCAACCCGTGTGGCGCATGGCGACGCGTTGCACGCAGTGCTGACGTCCATGGCCGATCAGGATGTGGTGACCAAGCCTACGGTGAGCGGTGGCGCGTGGCATACCGTGCGCGGCAAAGTTGGCACGGTGGATTTTGAACAGGCACTCGCGCGATTGCCGAAACAACTGGACTATCTCGTGCAGCCATTCGTGCCCGAGGTCGCGAGTCATGGCGAATGGTCGCTATTGTATTTCGGCGGCGCCTATAGCCATGCCGTGCTAAAACGCCCAACCTCCGGTGACTATCGCGTGCAGGAACAGCACGGCGGCATCATCAAGCCGGCGACACCGGATGACGCCATGGTTGCCGCCGGAAGCAGAACCTTGGCGGCGGTTGCCGCACTAGGCCATCAGGCGCCGATCTATGCGCGCGTGGATGGCGTGGCGGTGGATGGCCAGTTCCTGATGATGGAACTGGAAGTGATCGAACCATCGCTGTTTCTGGCGGAGAGGCCGGATGCTGCGGAGCGGTTTGCGCGGTTGCTGTTGGAACGATTGCAAACACTTACGTGCTGAGGCTTGTCGTTTGCCATGATCAGCTCTCTCCCCTGCAAGCAGGGGAGGGTGCGCATCACGGCAAGTATCGAGAGCATCACTCTGTCTTCAGTGCAGAGACCAGGAAGCCGCACGTACTAGAATCCCTCTGACCCCACAACCCGCGCACATCGTGCCCAACGCGTCACGCAAGATCATTCACGTCGACATGGATGCTTTCTACGCATCCGTGGAGCAGCGTGACGATCCCTCACTGCGCGGCAAACCAGTGGTGGTGGCCTGGCGCGGCGCGCGTTCGGTGGTGTGCGCGGCAAGTTACGAAGCACGCAAGTTCGGCGTGCGTTCGGCCATGCCGGCGGTGCGGGCCGAGCGGCTTTGTCCGCAGGCGATCTTTGTGCCGCCGGATTTCGTGCGCTACAAAGCCGTCTCACGCCAGGTGCGGGAGATCTTTGCGCGCCATACCGACCTGATCGAACCGCTGTCGCTAGACGAAGCCTACCTCGACGTCACCGCCACCAAGACTGGCCTGCCCTCCGCCACGGCGACGGCTGAGGCAATTCGCGCCGCGATCCGCGAAGAGACTCATCTCACCGCCTCGGCTGGCGTCGCGCCGAACAAATTCCTGGCAAAAATCGCCTCGGACTGGAACAAGCCAGATGGCCTGTTCGTGATTCGCCCGCATCAGGTCATGGGCTTTCTTGCGCCGCTACCCGTGAATCGCCTGCCCGGTGTGGGCAAGGTGATGGAAGCGAAGCTCACGGCACTAGGCATCGCCACAGTCAGTGAATTGCGGGCGCTACAAGCCGAGGAGCTCGAACAGCGCTTTGGCCGCTGGGGCCGGCGATTGCATGAGCTTTCATTAGGCATCGACGACCACCCGGTGCAACCGAATCAGCTCACCATGCAAGTGTCGTCGGAGGATACCTTCGAGCACGACCTTACCCTCGACGAACTCGAACCGCATATCCGCCAGCTTGCAGAAAAGACCTGGGCTGGGCACATGCGTGAAGTGCAACGCGGACGCATCGCGCGCACCATCGTGCTAAAGCTCAAAACATCCGACTTTCATACCCTCACCCGCAGCCTTACACCCTCTGTGCGGCCGCGCTCAGCCACCGAGCTTGCCGACCTGGCTTGTGCTTTGCGCGAGCGGGTCGAACGCTCCGCCGACAGTCGCTATCGACTGGTAGGCGTAGGCTTGTCCGGCTTCGTGGATCAGGACAATGTCATGGCGCAAACCGATCTGTTCGAGGACATTCCATGAGGTCACGCATGCGTGCATGGGCGATAGTCACCTTGATGCTGGCGATGATCTCGTGCGCATCGCCGTCACGTGCCGAAGATGGCTACGAACTATGGTTGCGCTATCACCCGCTGCCACCCGCGCAGGTGACCCTCTACAACCATCAAGCTACCGAGTTGATTGCCGGTGCTGCCACGTCTACGCAGGACGTGACCCGCAGCGAATTGCAGCGTGGGCTCAGTGGGTTGCTCGGGCACACCGTGTCGTTGTCTGATCACATCACTCACGATGGCGCAATCGTCGTCGGTACACCCGGCTCATCGGCATTGATCGGTAGCCTGCACCTGAATACCCAAAATCTTGGTAGTGATGGCTACTTGATTCGCAGCGTCATGGTGAACGGGCATGCTGCAACAGCCATCGTCGCCCAAACGGATGTCGGTGCGCTGTACGGGGCCTTCCACTTTCTGCGCCTGCTGCAAACCGCACAGCCCATCGAACATCTCGATCTGCGCGAAACCCCGCGCTTGAAGCTGCGCGTACTCGATCACTGGGATTACCTGAACGGTCAGGTCGAGCGCGGCTATGCGGGTGCGTCGATCTGGGATTGGTGGAAGCTGCCGGACTGGCGCGCACCGCGCTATACCGATTATGCGCGCGCCAATGCTTCGATCGGCATCAACGGCACGGTGCTCAACAACGTCAACGCGGGCGCCATCATCCTTACCCCGGCATATCTTCAAAAGGTGGCTGCGCTGGCGGATGTATTTCGACCCTATGGCATCCGGGTTTATCTGAGCATCCGCTTCAGCGCGCCCATCGAGATTGGTGGATTGAAGACTGCTGATCCACTCGATCCGCAGGTGCAAGCGTGGTGGCATGCCAAAGCAGATGAGATCTACAAGCTCATTCCGGATTTCGGCGGCTTTCTGGTGAAGGCCAATTCCGAAGGCCAGCCCGGTCCTGAGGATTACCATCGCACGCATGCCGATGGTGCCAATATGCTTGCCGACGCACTCGCACCGCATGGTGGCGTGGTGATGTGGCGCGCATTCGTTTATTCGCAGAAAAATCCGGAAGATCGTGCCAAGCAGGCGTATGACGAATTCAAGCCGCTCGATGGCCGCTTTCACGCCAACGTGTTGGTACAGGTGAAGAACGGCCCCATCGATTTCCAGCCGCGGGAACCCTTTCATCCGCTGTTCGGTGCCATGCCGAAAACGCCGCTGATGATGGAATTCGAAATCACCAAGGAATACCTCGGCTTCGCCACGCATCTGGTCTATCTCGGGCCGTTGTTCGAAGAAGTACTGTCGGCCGATACGATGGCGCGCGGCAACGGCTCCACCGTGGCGAAGGTGATCGACGGTTCGCTCGAAGGCCATCCGCTGACGGGGATGGCTGGTGACGCGAATATCGGCACCGACCGCAACTGGTGCGGTTCGGATTTCAATCAGGCCAATTGGTACGTGTTCGGCCGACTCGCCTGGAACCCCATGCAATCGTCACGCTCCATCGCCGAAGACTGGGTGCGCATGACCTTCACCAACGACCAGGCCTTCGTCAAACCCGTCGTCGACATGATGATGGGTTCGCGCGAAGCCACGGTGGATTACATGACGCCGCTTGGCCTGGTGCATCTGATGGGACCTGGCCATCATTACGGCCCCGCACCGTGGGATGCCAGCGAGTCAGAAGCGGATTGGCGGCCGGTCTATTATCACCGCGCGGATCACCAAGGCATCGGCTTCGATCGCACCAGTACGGGTAGCGATGCCGTGGCGCAATACGCGCCAGCGCTTGCGGCGCAGTTCAACGATGTGAAGCAAACACCAGAGCAATACCTGCTGTATTTCCATCACGTACCCTGGGATTACCGCATGCGTTCCGGCCAGACGCTGTGGCATGAACTGGTGGCGCATTACACGCAGGGTGTGGAAGACGTGAAGCAAATGCAAGAAACATGGCAGCATTTGGATGGCCATATCGATGCGGAACGCTATCGCCAAGTAGCTGCTTTTCTTGCTGTCCAGGAAAAGGAAGCGCAATGGTGGCGGGATGCCTGCATTGCCTACTTTCAGAGCATTTCCGGCCTGCCATTACCACCGGGTTACGCGCCGCCGCAACGATCGCTCACCTACTATGAGTCGCTGAAGTTTCAGTATGTACCGGGATTTTCGTCATGGTGAACAGCGCGTAGGTTGGGGTGCCAACCCCAACGTCGTCATTCCCACACATCGCGATGTTGGGGTTTGCACCCTGAGATATCCCCGCGTTTTTTGCCCGTTATGCCTGAGAAGTCCTGGGTTTACATGAAGTTTGTTTCGAAGCCAGTCGTCATTCCGGCGAAGGCCGGAATCCATCGCCAGTGCGAAGCATGGATTCCGGCCTTCGCCGGAATGACGGTTCGCTCTGAAACAACAGTGACCTGAACTCCAACTTTTCCGCTTGGACAACGCAAAAAACGTGGGGATATCTCAGGGTTTGCACCCCAACCTACATACTTTTGGCGCTTTCCGCGTAGCATCCAGACTGGTTACGCTTGGATATCCTTCAATCCTAGGGTTGCCTGCCATGCACCTTGAGTTGCCCCACGTACCGTTGAAGTCGCTAAAGGACTTCCTGAAGCATTATTTGATGATCGTGCTCAGCATTCTCACTGCACTGGGGCTGGAGGCGTGGATTGAACGCACGCATCACATTCACGCAGCCGAGTTTGGCAGCCGCCAGATCGAGGCTGAGGTCCACTCCAATCTGTTGGCGGTGGAATCCGACCTGCAGAACGACACCAAGCAACTGGAGCGGCTCGACAAGATCCGCGCGAGCGTGGCGCAGGATTTCAAATCGCACCTGCCGGATGAGGTCATCAAGCAGCACATACTTGCCCAGGTCAATGACAAATTCGATTTGAACATGACCTTCCCGGCCTTGCGTCACGAAGCATGGGATGTCGCAGTGGCCAACCAATCAGCCAGTTGGATCGACCCGGAGCGCATGCAACGATATTCCGCTGCCTATGCCAGTCAGCGTGATGCCCTTGCCACCATGGCTGAAAACGCAACGCTGTTGACAAGCAGCACCAATCTGAGCGACGTGATCGCCGATCTGCGAACAGGTGATGTACAGCCGCGCGAATTTTTGCACACCGTCAGCCAGATGACGGCTCTGCAACAGCAAACGGTGAACAGTCTCAAGATACTCGAAAAGCAGCTCAACGATGCGTTGACCGCCAAGCCAGGCGCCGTTTGAGCCGAACATCCGCAAACAAAAAGGCCCGGAGAATCCGGGCCTTTTGCTACTCCATGATCAATATGCCTTACTTCTTCTTCGGCATGTACAAATCGGTAATGGTGCCTTCGTAAACCTCGGCCGCCATACCCACTGATTCGCTCAACGTCGGATGCGGATGGATGGTCAAACCGATATCCGCGGCTTCAGCACCCATCTCGATGGCCAGTGCGATTTCCGAAATGAGATCACCGGCGTGCGGACCGATGATGGCGCCACCGACCACACGATGGGTTTCCTCATCGAACAGCAGCTTGGTGAAACCTTCGGTGCGATCGATACCGATGGCACGGCCGCTGGCCACCCATGGGAATTTGCCGACACCGATCTTCAAGCCCTTTTCCTTCGCTTCGCGCTCGGTGACGCCGACCCATGCGATTTCCGGATCGGTGTAGGCCACCGACGGAATGACGCGTGCATCGAAATGGCTCTTCTGGCCAGCAACGACTTCCGCCGCAACCTTCGCCTCGTGCGTGGCCTTGTGCGCGAGCATCGGCTGGCCGACCAGGTCGCCGATGGCGAAGATGTGCGGCACGTTGGTGCGCATCTGCGTGTCGACGTTGATAAAGCCGCGCTCGGTCACGGCCACGCCGGCCTTGTCCGCACCAATCTTGTTGCCGTTCGCCGAGCGGCCCACCGCCACCAGCACGCGGTCGAACACGGTGGTTTCCGGAATGCTCTCGCCTTCGTAGCTGACCTCGATCCCCTTCTTGGTGGCTTTCGCTTCCACCACCTTGGTCTTGAGGTGCACGCCCTTGAGCTTGCCGTTCAAGCGCTTGGCGAGCGGCTTGATCAGGTCGGTATCCGAACCGGGGATGATCTGATCCATGAATTCAACCACGGTCACTTCGCTGCCGAGCGCGGCATACACCGTGGCCATTTCCAGGCCGATGATGCCGCCGCCGACCACGAGCAACTTGCCGGGAACATCCTTCAGTTCCAACGCGCCGGTGGAATCCATGATGCGATCGTCGTCCCACGGGAACGCGGGCAGACGCACCGCTTGCGAGCCGGCGGCGATGATGGCGTATTCGAAGCGCAGCAGTTTCTTGCCTTCGGCCGTGTCGATTTCCATTTCATTCGGCGATACGAAGGTGCCGACGCCCTGCACGGTGCGTACCTTGCGCTGCTTGGCCATGCCGGCGAGGCCACCGGTGAGTTGGCCGACCACCTTGTCCTTGAAGCTGCGCAGCTTGTCGAGGTCGAGCTTGGGCTTGCCAAAGGTCACGCCGTGCGCAGCCATGGCTTCCGCTTCGTCGATCACGGCTGCGGCATGCAGCAATGCCTTGGAAGGAATGCAACCAACATTGAGGCAAACGCCGCCGAGCTTGGCATAACGTTCCACCAGCACGGTATCGACGCCCAGGTCTGCGGCGCGGAACGCGGCGGTGTAGCCGCCGGGGCCGGAGCCGAGGACGACGAGTTTGCATTCGATGTCCGCCTTGCGACCGGTAGCGCCAGCAGCTTGCGGCGCTGGTGCGGCCGCGGGCTTGGCCGGTGCGGGAGCAGCAGGCGCAGGAGCCGGCGCAGCGGCGGGAGCGGGAGCTGGCGCGGCAGCCTTCGGCGCTTCCGCTTCGGCACTCGCCACCTCGAGGATGGCAATGACAGTGCCTTCGGACACCTCATCACCCAGCTTCAGCTTCATCTCCTTGATGACGCCGGAAGCACTGGATGGAATCTCCATCGTCGCCTTGTCCGACTCCAACGTGATGAGGCTTTGCTCCTTCGTCACGCTGTCGCCGGCTTTCACCATCACCTCGATCACCGGCACGCCTTCGTGACCGCCGATGTCGGGGACTTTCAATTCAATCGTATTGGCCATGATCAGTGTTCTCCTCGCGTCAGAGCAGCAAGCGGCGGATGTCGCCGAGCTGGGTGGCGAGGAAAGACGCGAAGCGCGCGGCCACGGCGCCGTCGATCACGCGATGGTCGTAGCTGAGCGACAGCGGCAGGATCAGGCGCGGCGCAAATTCCTTGCCGTTCCACACCGGCTTGGTTTGCGCTTTGGATACACCCAGGATCGCCACTTCCGGCGCGTTGACGATCGGCGTGAACGCCGTGCCGCCGATGCCGCCGAGCGAGGAGATCGAGAAACAGCCGCCGGACATGTCGTTCGGGCCGAGCTTCTTGTCGCGCGCCTTCTTGGATATCTCGCCAAGTTCGGTCGCCAGATCCAGCAGGCCCTTCTTGTCGCAATCGCGGATCACCGGCACCACCAGGCCATCGGGCGTGTCCACCGCGATGCCGATGTGGAAGTACTTCTTGAGGATGAGTTTCTCGCCGCTCGCATCCAGCGAGGCGTTGAGTTGCGGGAATTTCTTCAGCGCCGCGACCACCGCCTTGATCTGGAACACCAGCGGGGTGATCTTCAGATCCTTGTTTTCTTCGCCGAGTTTCTTGCGGAACGCTTCCAGTTCGGTGATGTCGGCGTCTTCGTGCTGGGTGACGTGCGGGATCATCGCCCAGTTGCGGGCGAGGTTCTGGCCCGAAATCTTCTGGATGCGGGTGAGCGGCTTCTCTTCCACTTCACCGAACTTGGCAAAGTCGACCTTCGGCCAAGGCAGAAGGTTGAGCCCACCACCGGCGGCCACCGTGCCACCCTCCACTGGGCGTGCACCGGAAGCCAGCGCGTGCTTGACGTAAGAGGCGATGTCTTCGCGCACGATACGGCCGCTACGGCCGCTGCCCTTCACCTGGCGGATGTCCACGCCCAGCTCACGCGCGAAGGCGCGGATGGCCGGCGTGGCGTACGGGGCGTCGCCTGGCATGACCAGCTTGGCATCGAACGGCGGACGGGCCTGCGGTGCCACGTCGCCCTCCGGCGCATTGCCGGGCAGCACGCTGCGACCGCCGAGCGGTGCGGGTTCTTCTTTCACTTGAGGGGCAGCAGGTGCCGGAGCGGGTGCTGGGGCCGGCGCCGGTGCCTTGGCGGCCGGCTCGTCTGCCTTGGCGGGAGCCGGCGACGCGGCGCCACTGGCTTCGATGATGGCGATCAGGGCGCCTTCGGACACCTCGTCACCCACCTTCAGTTTCACTTCCTTGACCACGCCGGCGAAGGGTGCGGGCACTTCCATCGTGGCCTTGTCCGACTCCAGGGTGATGAGGCTTTGATCTTTCTCTACCGTGTCGCCGGGCTTGATCATCACCTCGATCACGGGCACATCGCTGTGACCGCCGATATCCGGGACGCGGGCTTCTTTAAGGTCGGCCATGATTTCTCCTGCGGGAACGAAGCAGCCACGCGGGGGAAGGCGGAGGTGGCCGCAAGACGTTCATCATAGCAACCGGCACCCCATTCAGGACATGCCGAATGCGCCTAAACCACCCATGCGCATACGTATGCGGCGCATTTATCCTATTTAATAGGCAGCTGGCCGCTGATGATATGAATCTCCCGCTGCGGAAAGGGAATGCTGATGTTTTCGGCCTCAAAGCCTTCCTTCACGGCGCGTAATAAATCGGTTTGGGCAGGCCAGAAATCATCGGTGCTGGTGTGGGCGCGCAACAGCAGATGCACGGCACTGTCCGCCAGGCTTTCGGTCCAGGCGGTAGGGGCGGGACTTTTGAGGATGCGAGGATCGGCCGCGAACAAACGCTGCACGATCGCCAACGCCTTGCCGATGTCCTCGTGATAGCCGATACCCACACGCAGCTCGAAGCGGCGTGTGCCACGCCGGCTGAAGTTGATGATGGCGTCAGCGCCGATCTTGGCGTTGGGTACGACGGCCTCGCGGTTGTCCGCCAGCACCAGCTGGGTATGCATCAGGTTGATGCCTTCGACCGTACCCTCGGCACCACCGGCCTGGATGTAGTCGCCGACCCGGAACGGACGGAACACGATCAGCAGTACGCCCCAGGCCAGATTGCTCAGCGACCCTTGCAAGGCCAGGCCGATCGCCAGGCCACCGGCGCCCAATGCCGCCAGCAGCGGAGCACTGGGTACGCCTGCCGTCTGCAGGGCGATCACGATCAAGACGGCGATCAGCACGCCATACAGCAGGTTGCGCATGAAGCCGCTGAGCGTGGGGTCGATCGCCGCGCGATTCATTGCCCGCTGCAGGAAATTTGCCAGCCGTCTGGCGAACCAGTTGCCAATCAGCAACACCAGCATCGCGCCGAGCAGCGCTGGGCCGTGCCGGGTGAAGAACGCAAGCAGATCGTCGCGTGAAACGCTTAGAAGGTGCTCAAACATGGGGCAATCCTTGGCAGATCGCTGCAAAGCCTAGCAGTCGCCTCCGGCTTGTGCATGGCAGCTCGTTGATGGATACGCACTGCAATAGGTAAAAAAAAGCCCGGTGGGGAACCGGGCGTGTGACTGTCCCGTGCAGGGAAGCACGGCTGGGGGATGGTTCACTAGCCGGAGGATGGCTAGCGTTGGGCGTAACTCGCCTTGTCGGTACGGTCCATGTTCGAATCGATCAGTTGCAGGCGCTCGCCGCTCGGCAGGCGGAACTGAAACTGCTGCTGCAATTGCTGTAAATGGCCCAGCTTGGGGCACAGGGCTTCGGCGCGTTGGCCGAGTTTTTCGGCGGGTCCATTGACCGCTTTATCGATCGTGGCATCCAGGGCGTCGGTGCGCGCCTCGAGCGAAGCAAGCCGGTTCGGGTCGCCGCTAAGCGCATCCTTCACGACGTCGCCGGTGACGTTGCCCACCAGATGAGTGACCGTCCTTTGGAGGTCATCTCCAAAAAATGCTTCCTCGTCGCCGGCATGCCACCTGCCCTGCCCGAGCGTTCCATCGATATGGCGCATGGCTTCATCATGCCGATCGCGCAAGTCGTGCAGCAGTCGCGTACGCTCATCGCCGTTATCGGCAAGCGTGGCAACCACGGTGGTCAGCGCGGAATAGCCAATATCCACGCCATCGCGGGCAATGGCTGCAACCGCCGGCAGCAGGTCGCGCACTTCGTGTTCGTATTCGCGCAGGCGTGCAGCATCCGCGTCGGACACCGCCATGGTTTGGCCGTCCACGCGCAACGTGCCCTCGTGTATGAAGACCTCAACGGGATGACCGCTGCTGCGCGTAAAGTCGATGCCGCGCGTTGTGACTTGCATGTCGTAGTCGCTGGTGTAAGAACATGACAAGTGATGCGTATGGCTGTCCGTCGCCTGCGCACCGCCAGGCGTGGCGAACGTCAGCAATGTGATGAACGAAAGCAAGTGACGGCGCATGAGAATCCCTCCCAGGATGCCAACCGACGCGGCTGTTGCACGCTTGGATGCGTCCCTATGCGTATAGGGTTTAACGCCAGGTGGATGCGCAGCATGGGCCGTACGTCATTCCATGCCATCGGTCATGCGCCTCGACCATGACGATTGGCGCAGCGCACATAGGCAAACGCGCAAGCGCACGATAAGTTGGGGCCTTGGATGGTGGTCAGGGGCCTGTCTATGCAATCCACCGATGTCATCATCGTCGGAGCCGGTCTCTCCGGACTGGTCGCGGCGACGGAGCTGACCGATGCCGGCCGGCGCGTGGTGGTCATCGAGCAGGAACCTGAGCAGAGCCTGGGCGGACAGGCGTTCTGGTCGTTCGGTGGGCTGTTCTTCGTGGATTCGCCGGAACAGCGACGGATGGGCGTGCGCGATTCGCACGCGCTGGCGTTGGCGGACTGGATGGGCACTGCTGCCTTCGATCGCCCAGAAGATCACTGGCCGCGCAAGTGGGCCGAGGCGTATGTCGATTTTGCCGCGGGCGAAAAACGCACGTGGCTGCACGGCATGGGCATGCGCTGGTTTCCCGTGGTGGGTTGGGCCGAACGCGGTGGCTATGGCGCGATCGGTCATGGCAATTCAGTGCCGCGCTTCCATGTCACCTGGGGCACCGGACCGGGTGTGGTGGAACCGTTCGTGCGGCGTGCGCGCGAAGCACAGGCAAAAGGTTTGCTGAGCTTTGCCTTTCGTCACCGCGTCGATGAGCTGATCGTAGAAAACGGCAACGTGGTGGGTGTGCACGGCGCACGACTGGCGGATGACAGCATCGCGCGCGGCAAGCCGAGTTCGCGTGAAGTCATTGGCGATTTCGAGTTCCGCGCGCAAGCCGTGATCGTCGCCTCCGGCGGTATCGGCGGTAATCACGAACTGGTGCGCAAGAACTGGCCGGAACGATTGGGACCGCCGCCACGGCACATGTTGTGCGGCGTACCCGCACATGTCGATGGACGCATGCTGGGCATTAGCGAAACGGCTGGTGCGCGGCTCATCAACCGCGACCGCATGTGGCATTACGTGGAAGGCATCGAGAACTGGAATCCGATCTGGCCGATGCACGCAATACGTATCCTGCCCGGCCCGTCCTCGCTGTGGTTCGACGCACGCGGCAATCGACTGCCAGCTCCGTTGTGGCCAGGTTTCGACACCATGGGCACACTCGAACATCTGCGTCGCACCGGCTTCGACTACAGCTGGTTCATTCTCGACCAGCAGATCATCCGCCGCGAATTCGCGCTATCCGGTTCCGAACAGAATCCCGATCTCACCGGCAAAAGCTGGCGGCAAGTTGCCAAGCGCGCCGTCGGCAAGCAGGCGCCCGCGCCAGTGGAAGCGTTCAAACGACACGGCCGTGATTTCATCGTGCGCGACAAGCTGGATGATCTGGTCATCGGCATGAATGAACTTGCCGGCAGCCAGTTGCTGGACGTGGCACAACTGCGCGAACAGATCGAAGCACGCGATCGGCAGTTCGACAATCCGTTCGCGAAAGACAGCCAGATCATGGCCATCCATAACGCACGCCGCTATCGCGGCGATCGCCTGGTACGCGTAGCAAAACCGCATCGCATGCTCGATCCGGCCAACGGCCCGCTGATTGCAGTGCGCTTGCACCTGCTTACACGCAAGACCTTGGGTGGCCTGGAAACCGATCTGGACGCTCGCGTGCTAGGACACGATGGCCAGCCGCTGCGCGGCCTTTATGCGGCCGGCGAAGCCGCCGGCTTCGGCGGCGGTGGCCTGCATGGGTATCGCGCACTGGAAGGCAGCTTTCTCGGCGGCTGTCTATTCTCGGGACGCGTAGCCGGACGCGCTGTCGCGGCTGCCGTTGCATGACAGCGACGCCGCGCATTGCCATCTACGGTGCCGGCATGATCGGCAACTATTTGGGTGGTCGGTTGCATGCACGTGCACATGTGCGCTTGATCGCACGCCCTCATGTCGCAGCCAGCTTGAATCAACATGGGCTGACGACCAGCGATTTGAATGGTTATCGTCGCCACGTACCTGTTGCGGCGCTCAACGTTGCCACGCAACCGGATGCTGCGCGGGATGCCGATGTGGTGCTGGTCACCGTGAAGTCGGCGGCGACCATGGAGGCGGCACACGAATTGGCCGATGTGCTGACGCCGGGCACTTTGGTGATCAGCTTTCAGAATGGCGTGCACAATACGGCAGACTTGCGCGCGGCATTGCCTGACTGCCGTGTACTCACGGGCATGGTCCCGTTCAACGTCACGCAGCCGCAACCCGCGCACTTCCATCAAGGATCGTCCGGCACCTTGATGGTGGAACGTTCGTCGGCGCTGCCGCCATCACTGCTTGCCGCTTTTGGCGCGAGCGGTCTCACGTTGCAACAGCGCGACGACATGCAGGCGGTGCTGTGGGCGAAACTGCTGATCAATCTCAACAATCCCTTGAATGCACTGAGCGGCTTGCCATTGCGCGAAGAGCTTGCTCAGCATGCATGGCGGCAATGCTTGGCATTACTGCAGCGCGAGGGTTTGCAAGTGGTGAAAGCCGCAGGCATTCGTCCCGCCCAACTCACCGCCCTGCCCGCCCGCTGGTTGCCACGGGTATTGTCATTGCCGAACGCAGTATTCCATCGCCTTGCTTCGCGCATGCTGGCGATCGATCCGCTGGCACGCTCTTCGATGTGGGACGATTTGCAGGCAGGTCGCCGTACAGAGGTGGATTACATCAATGGCGAGATCGTCGTGCTCGCGAAATCAAAGGGCATGCGTGCGCCGATGAATGCGCGCATCGTGGCGCTGATACGGGAAGCGGAGCAGTCGTACGTACGCTGGGAAGCCACGGCGTTGTTGAAGACATTGCGCGATTCGTAGGTTGGGGTGCAAACCCCAACGTCGTCATTCCCACACATCGCGATGTTGGGGTCCGCACCCCAACCTACGACTGTCCTAGCGCGCCACATCCTCGATATGCGCGATCTTTCCGCCAACGATGGTAAACGTGGTGATGCGCCCTTCGCGCTGGTATTGCCACTTCTCGCCCTTATCCTTGACGCTGGCCGACTTGCCTTCGCTATGGCCAGATGATTTCGCCTTGGTTTTGCCCTTCTTGCTCTTGCCTGGGTTGGATGCTTTCGAGTGCACGGAAGGTTCTCCCAGCAACCCCTTGACGCGCGCAGCGCTATCACCCACCACCAATACCTGGCTGCCAACTCGAATGCTTTGCAATGCGTGCGCGCTGAAGCTGGTGATCAGCAAGGCAAGAAAAAGATAACAGCGCATGACCTGCTCCCTGTCGTGTGGTCGCCACTCCGTGGCGGTAACTCGTCATTAAAATCCGGCGCCGGGCTTAGCCAGATAAGCCTGCTCTTCCGGCGTACTCACACGGCCAAGCCATGCGTTGCGATGCGGGAAACGGCCGAAGCGTGCAATGACCGCGGCGTGCCGGCGAGCATAATCGAGAAAACCGGTGTAATGCTCACGCTGCTCCGCAGGCAGACTCTGGCATAGCGCTTCGAAGAGAGTGACGCAACGCTGCTGAAGCGTGATGTCTTCGGCATGTTCGAGCGGCATGTAGGCAAAGACGCGCTGGATAGGCGGCAACTGGCGGTCGAAACCTTCCTCGATACCCCACAGCGCCAGCCGCTGTGCATGAAGATCCTGCGCGCACGCGCGAGCGTCGTGGCGATGAAGATTACGGGGAAATTGATCCAGCACGATCAGCAGCGCCAGCCAACCCTGTGGTGTACCTGCCCAATGCTTGAGTTCGTCGTGCATTGCTCGCTGCACCGTACCGGCAAAACGGGTGCGGATGGCCGTGTCGAATACCCGATTGGATTTAAACCATGCGTCGTGATGCGCCGCATCGAACCAGAAGGCGAGTACCGCCAACGCCTCGCTCGGCGGGGTCGGCATAGGGTTCAGTGGCCAAGGCCTACAGCCTTGGCCAGGCTGTGCATATCCAGATCGATGGAATGCAGGCGTGGCAATTGGCGATGAAGTTCCGCTTTCATGTCTTTGTCGACCACCTCAGCGCGCGCGATTACCCGTTCGAACGAACGCAGCAGGCTTTGCTCATGGCGCGCGAGCAGGCGGATCCAGGCATCATCGCTGCGCGGCATCAAAGCGTCGAAGCGGTGGCGCACGGCACCGAACATGCGCCGACGGGTGGCGGGGATGCCTTCATGGCTGCGGATTTGTTCCTGCAGTTCAGCGATTACCAGACTCAGTGACTGCGCTTCTTCATCCAGTACGGTGCGCAGCCCAGGCTCGCTCACCTGTGTCGCAGCATGGCGATACAGCGCACGCAGCTCAATACTGCGGCGGATCAGGCCATTGCACAGATGTTGAATCGCTAGCGACACCGGGTCGCCTCCTGTCTGAACGTGAATCTGGAACCGTCGCCATGTTGCAGGACAAGCACTTAGCGGCGGATAAATCCGTCTGTCATATCAGGCCTTCACTCAGCTGGCGTTTCACTGCTCGATTTGCAGCAAATTAAGCGGACGTCCATGGCTTGCGCGAATGCCCTGCTGCAATGCCGCCAGGCGCTGAATATCGGGGCAGAGCGCCTGGATGTCGGGGCGCAACACCTGCAGTCGCTGCTGCAGGCGAGCCTGGAATCCGGTAGTGAGATCGGAGGCCTGATCCCGCAAGGCCGCAGCCTGCTGCAGGTCGCCGCTCATTGCCGCGCTGAGGGCCTGCTGTCCCATCGCGGATGCGATCAAAGGCGCGATGTCACCGGCGATCTGGTTGGCGTATTGGTTGGCAGCATCGCCATGCCAGTCATGCGTACTCTGGCTGGCAGCCACGCGTTGATGCAGATTGGCAGCATCGGTAGCCAGGCGGCGTTGCAGTTCGGCCTGCGTTCCAGCGTCTAGATTGAGGCTGTCCGCTTCCTGCTGCACCGTTTGCACCGCCACGTCCACGCCGCGATGGATGACGACTTTTACCCGCGGTACCAAGGCAAGCAATTCGCGCTGAAATAGGGCAAGGCGATCCTGATCCTCGGCGTTGAGCGGCACGTTTTGTCCGTCCGTCTGCAGCGTGCCCGAGCCAACCACCACGCGTGTCGGCGCCGGCTGGGCGCGATCGAAGATCAACTGCCCCTGCTGCAAGGTAAGGTCGTAGCTGCTGGTGGCGTGGCATACCTGGGACAGGTCCTGCGCATGCAGACTGCCGGCAGTGAGCACGAGCATCCCGACGACGAGCAGGCGGTTGAAACACATGGCAAGGATCTCCATCGGGCAAGGCCCGACAGCGATAAAGCGCAACGGGATAACTGCGGCTGAATCAGCCAGGACGCGACCGGAACTGCAGGCGCACGGCTGGTTGCCCGAGCTGCCACGCCAGCCACAGCAGTGCCGGCACCGAGACGGCCTGCAACCCTAGCGCAATCAGCAGCGGACGTTTGAATCCCTCCAACTGCTGTTGGACGACGCTATCACGCACTTGCTCCAGCGCGCTCCATTGATGCCACAGCAATACCCCGCGATAGGCAAGCCATACGCACAGCACCAACGCCACGACACGCAACACTGACCGCGCCCATCCCTGGCGCAGGATGCATCCTGCGGTGGCGATGACCACCACGAACACAGCAGCGAGATAACCCAGGTCCCAGGTCAACATGTCATGCAATTTCGCCGCATTTTCTGCCTCGCCTGCGGGCAGGCCCTGCAGTGCTGCCCATACCTGCTGGGCGTGGCGAACGTATTGCGAGCCGAGAAAGCCAGCTACCAGCAACATGATCCAGGTCAGCATGCGCCACCACGCAAAACCGAACTTCTTTTTGCGCAGGTCCGTATCGAAGCGGGAGATCAACATCAGGCCGTGGCCTTCTTCAGTGTGGCGAGATCGCTCAGCACTTGCCCAGCGTTTTCCTTTGGATCGACATCGCGGTAGATCCTGGTGATCTTGCCGTTGGGGTCGATCAGGAACGTCGTGCGCTTGGCAAAATGCAAACCGACTGCCGACGTGAGTACACCATATTGAATGGCGACCTGTCGGTTGGCGTCGGACAGCAGCGGAAACGGTACGTGGTATTTCGTGGCAAATTCGGCGTGCGATTTTACGTTGTCCAGGCTCACGCCGACCACGTCCGCACCAGCTTGGCGCAGCTTGAGGATCTCGTCGCGAAAGGTGCACACCTCGGTCGTGCAGCCGGGCGTGAAATCCTTCGGGTAGAAGTACACCACCAGCCAATGCCCATGGTAATCGGCGGGGCTACGCCAATGGCCGTTCTGATCCTGCAAGCGGAACGCTGGTGCCACCTGCCCGACTTGCGGATTGCCTTGTGGACCGGTGCCGGCAAGCGCTGGCATTGCAGGCAGGCCCAGCAGGCCGATCATCGCAAGCAAGGTCAACCAACGACGCATAGACGCAGTCCCCACAACAACGGTAGGGACGGAGTATACGCGCCGCGTACCTAAGCGAAAGGCGCCTTGCGGCGCCTTTCGTGTGTCGATCAAAGTTACCGTTTAGCGATGCAGCGGTTCGATGTCGAACTTGTCGACGGCCAAACCGAGATTGACACCCTCGCCCGTACCCGACAGCGCGATCGAGGTCGTGCCCTTGGTCAGCACCTGGGCCGTACCGCTGCGCACCACACCCGCGGAAGCGCCGGCTTGCGCATAACTGCCATAGACATCCTTGATGCCGTAGACGTTGCTGATATCGCCATGACCGCTGACGTGGAATTTGCCTGCCGTCAATCCGCCACCGTGCATGTTGATGCTGACCGCAGCGCTCTGGCCGTTATCGCATCGGATGTCGCCACGTCCCTCGGCATGCTGATAGATCGCCGACCACCCGGAGAGGCTGTAGGTCAAATGGCATTTCACCGGCGCTTCGCCCGCCTGGGCCGACGTGACGGGAAGGCCCGTCAGGGCGCCGGCACACAGCAACACAGCGGCAGTCAAACCAAAGGTACGCTTGCTCATAAAAGTCTCCTTGACACTGGCATGGATCAGCCATGCGGCGGCAAAAGTGTGGAATCAAATAACTGAACAAATCGGCAAGAGCAGTCGGTGGCGTTCAGTGTCGGCAAGTTCCCGTGAGGCGGGCGTACAGAACGGTGCTGTTGTTTCCCTTCGCTTGATGCTTAACTAACAAGGTGCCGCGCACACTGGAACCGTGCGCTTTTCAACAGGGAGCACACATGCCCAAGTATTCGCTGGTCGGTTACGACAGTTCGGAAACCTCGCAACGCGCTTTCCGTTTCGCCATGGAACTGGCACGCGCCTGCAGCGGGCGGGTACGGGTGGTATCGGTGCTACAGGTGACCCAGGGCGGGGCCGATGCCTGCGCCTTGATGATGACCGACTCGGCCACCGAGCGAACCCGGGAAACCCTGCAGGAACTGCGCACCCTCGACCCGGATACCGACATGCTGGTGGACCTGGAAATCACCCATGGCAGTCCCGGTGATGCGTTGCTCAACCAGGTCAGGCAGCACCCTGTCGACCACATCGTGATCGGCCATACCGAACGCGGCGCTCTCGCCCGCTGGCTGCTGGGTTCGGTGTCGGAGGACGTGCTGGCCGGCGCCCACGTACCCGTCACCGTCATTCGATAAAAGCCGCCCAGGCAGGGGTGGGCTGGCATTAATCCGTCCCAGCGTTCACCATTTATCCTGTTGTCCCTGATCTGTCATAGATCAGATGGCCTTTTTTGCACAGGAACCGCTACGTGGACTACAGCACTGTCCTTCCTTGGACTCTGGAAAGTCTGAATTTTGCCGAGATCGACATGGCGCGCGTGCGCCACAACGAAAACCTGTTTCTACTGCTGTGCAGTGCATCGTTCGTGGAAAGCGGCTCGGATCTTTACACCAGCAACCTGATCGAGCATTTCGATGGTGACCTGGAACTGCAAGGCTGGCTGCGCGAGCACTGGGAGCATGAAGAGATGCAGCACGGTCGCGCCCTTGCCGCCTACGTGCGCCACGTGTGGCCGGAATTCGACTGGGATGCCGGTTTCCAGGCTTTCTGGAAAGACTACGGTGCACTTTGTACCAACGAACAGCTGGAAACCTCCCGCGGCCTGGAGTTGGCTGCCCGCTGCGTGGTGGAAACGGGTACGGCCAGCCTGTACCGCGCCTTGAACGACATCGTCGAGGAGCCTGTGCTCAAGCAGCTCACCAACCACATCAAGAGCGACGAAGTACGCCATTACAAGCACTTCTACCAGGCCTTCCAGCGTTACCGCGAACAGGAAAAGCTGGGGCGCTACAAGGTATTTCGCGCCATTCTTCGCCGCGTCAACGAGATCCGCAATGAAGACAGCGATATTGCGCTGCGCCATGTCTTCAATCAGTGCTATCCGCAGTACAAGGACGATCAAGTGCAGTTCCAGAAAGTAACCGGGCCTGCACAGGCACTGCTGCGGCGGCACATTCCTACGGACATGACGGTGAAGATGCTACTGAAGCCACTGGGTCTTCCGCCGCGGTTGCAACAGGTGGTGGAAAAGCCGCTTGCGCGTATTAGCGAGCGACTGTTCTTGCAGCAGTAGGTTGGGGTGCAAACCCCAACGTTGAGATGTATGCATGCATGGGGATGTTGGGGTTTTCACCCCAACCTACGACCGCCCCCGTGTCGGACGTTGCCACGCACAGTAACCGGCGATTAGCGATTCCAGCCCCGCCACATAACGTTCCACGCCTAGTTGCTGGTCCACGTCCAAACGCATCGCTGCATAGAGTGGCGATAACCGCGCACGCCGCAGGCACCAGCGTTCCGTCAGATGGACATGCAGGTGAAGCACTTCACGAATGGCTTGCTCGCTTGAGCAATCACGTATCTGCTGCAGCCAAAACACACTGTTGGCACCTGTATGGCACACATCACCGGCTTGCGCAGCGCTGATATCGCTCAGCCATTGATTCAAGTCGGCGTACATGTCGAGCAATGTCTGGATAGCTGCCGCTTCGCGCATGCCAAGCGGCAGTTCGAATTTCAAACTTCCTTCGATCAAGTCGCTCAACACGAACCAATCCATCGCTTGATGGCCAGGCAGATAAGGTCCCGGCAAAGCTTCACTACCATGGTCGTCGCTGACCAGGCACAACAGCCACCGGCGCCAATTCGCCACAGCATGCTCTTGCCAGTATGGGCTCATGCCTGCCGCCTCACGTTTCCAGAGGTCCATGAACGCCCAGGCCAGCGGCGACGCATCACGTTCGGGTTTCGCGCCCGCGTACTGCAAAGTGAGCTCAACGACTTGCCAGATCAGCGCTTCTGCCGTGTACCGGTCGCGGTTACGCAAGCTCACGCAGTGCTCGCTCCAGGCGATCGACCAGGCCAGCGCATCCACGACGATATCCAGCTGTGCGCCTTTGTTCAGGGGAAACAACGCCCTGGCAAGGCTGGCTAGGAGCATGGCTAGCCGCTGCTGCTCGACATAGCCGCCTTTCTGCAAGCCATAGCGATGCAAATAAACCAGATGGCGTTGAACGGCTTTCTGCAGATCATCCGTATTCGAACGCTCCAGGCACACCGTATCCAACGTGGCAAACGAAGGCGCCATCACGCCCGACTCCTGTGCGGAGCCAATCTTGGCGGATGCTGTCGATAGGGACTCGACGCTCACGTGCTTCTCCTTAAGCTGCTATCCATCACGACACTGCGTGCAGCATGAAAGCCAGGAAAACGCCTAACGGACGTCACCCAACCAAGCGTTCTACACAAGTCCCATCGTTTACAGACGCAGTGAGTACTGCGTCAATTTCATCAGGCTGATTTCAAAAACGTGATCAGCTTGGCACTTCAGCCCGAACGAGCGACGCTTCCGCGAGCGTCGCTCGATCCAACAGCGCTACTTACTGGCTGCTGCTGGCAGGCGCTGGTGCATTGCCGCTGTCATTGCGCGGCATGCTCTCGATGTGGCGCTGGCTTTCCTTTTCCAGTTTGAACCGGGCCAGATCGATCGGGCGAATCTGCTTGATCATGCACGGAATGTACGGGCGTCCGGTCAGCACCTTGTCGAAGCCGGTCTGCACTTGGCTGGCGAAGCTGGTCAGCCCGATGAAGTTGGTAAATGTGAGGTTGTTGCATGGCCACACATCAAGCAAATAGGCCTTGCTCGGCAGCGTATAGATCACCAGCTGCGTATCGCTGAGCGGTTCCCACGAGTAGATCTGCTCACCCATCACCAGGCGGAAGCTGCGTACCGGCGCGCCGGCGGCGGCACTATAAGCCTGCTGGCGTTGCTGCAAGCGCTGCGCGTACGGCACGGATTCGCAGGACGCCAGCAGCACGCCAAGAAGTAAGAGAGCCAGCAGCATGCGTAATTTCGTCATGACAACTTCCTCCTCGATCCGGATAACCGCTGGAACGCGCGAGCGCGCAGCCGGTGCACGGGCTTACTTTTTACTGCCGAGCGGCTGCCACTTGGATGAGTCGAAGCCACCCACTTCAAAGAGCACTTCCTGTTTATCGCCATCCCGCGTGATGACGGTCATGGTGATGCGCTTGGTCTTTTCCATGGCGGCAATAAAGGGTTTGTCATCGCGTATGAATATCGCCGGCTCATTGCCCGTAGTCGGCAGGAAGGCGCGCAGCGGATGCGGCTTGTCGTCGAACTGGGCCGTAATGGTGCAATTACCCTTGCAGGCAAAGCCGTGTCCGATACCGAACAGGAACACACTCTCGCCCCACTGGGTATGGCGGCGCAGCACCAGCCGTATCGAACGGTCGCCACTGGGACGCGTGCTGTAAAGACTGGCAGTGGATTGCGTGCCGCCCTCCATCGGGCCGACCTGGTAGCTCCATAGCGCGGCCAGTCGGCGTTTGTCAGCGGATGCCTTGGCGCGCTGCTCCACCTCGGGCAACGTCTGCTGCACTTGCTTGGCCGCGTCGCTGGCCGGGAATTGCTGGACAATCGCCTCGCCAATCTGCGCGGCCAATTCGTCGTTCTTCTGCTGCAAAGCTTGCTGATAGGTTTGCAGTTGCCGGTTCGCCTCCTGGGCCATCTGCTGTGCCTGGGCCTTGGCCGCATCCTGCTGCGACGGGGTGTTTTGATCCTGCTGCGAGCAGGCGGCAAGCAACAACCAACCACAAGCGGCGGTCGCGGCGAGAGCGTGGCGGAACGGCAAACGGGGCATCGTGGCGATCCCAGCGAAACGAGGTCCCTAGCTTGAAACGAGCGCCCAGCCGGATGCAACCGTTCAAGCCGGGATCAAGACCAGCATCACCACACTGCTGTCTCCTAAAAGAAAACGTGATCGTTGCTTTGCGAGATCGTCGCAGCTCCGGATAATGCCGCTTCCAGACAAGGATTCCGCATGTCATCCAAGTCCGCGCCAGGTTCGGCCGACTCGCTGCTCAACCACCGCGCCTATCTCGCCTTCTGGTGCGCCCGCACTGCCTCCAGCTTTGGTTTCCAGATGCTCTCCGTAGCAGTGGGCTGGCAGATCTATGCGATCACCGGCCGCGCGTTCGATCTGGGGCTGATCGGCCTGGTGCAATTCTTTCCATCGGTATTGCTGGCATTGCCGGCGGGCCACCTGGCCGATCAGTTCGATCGTAGGCGCATCGTGCTGATGGGCCAGATCGTGGAGTGGATCGCCATCGTGCTGTTGGCGACGCTGACCTTGCTGCATGCCATCAACGAAGTGGGCATTCTGCTGCTGATCTTTATCATCAGCACGGCCAAGGCTTTCGAATCGCCATCGATGCAATCGATGGTACCGGCGCTGGTGCCCCCTGCCCTGCTACCGCGTGCGATGGCGGTGAACGGTTCGGCCATGCAGGCGGCGATGATCATGGGGCCGGCCTTGGGTGGCTTGCTTTATGTCGCCGGTCCCGGCGTGGTGTATGCGGTGGCGGCGGTTTTGTACTTGGTTTCCACTGTCATGGTGTCGCAGCTGCGTTACGAACAAGCACCACCGAAACGCGAACCGGCCACATTGAAAACCCTGTTTGCCGGTGTGCATTTCATTCGCGAACGCAAGGACATCCTTGGCGTGATTTCGCTGGACCTGTTCGCCGTGCTGCTGGGTGGTGCGACGGCACTGCTACCGATTTTCGCCAAGGACATATTGCATACTGGTCCATGGGGTTTGGGCCTGCTACGTGCAGCGCCTGCCGTCGGCGCCCTGCTGATGTCGTTCTGGCTGGCACGCCACAGCATGGAACGCAACGTGGGCAAGATCATGTTCGTGTCAGTGGCCGGCTTCGGCGTGGCCACACTCGTGTTCGCTTTATCCAAGCTGCTTTGGCTGTCGCTGCTCGCCTTGTTTGCGCTGGGCGCATTCGACATGGTGAGCATGGTGATCCGCGGTTCGCTGGTGCAGTTGGATACGCCCGATGCGATGCGCGGGCGCGTGAGCGCGGTGAATGCGATCTTCATCAATACCTCCAACCAACTCGGCGAATTCGAATCCGGCATGCTCGCCGCCTGGCTCGGCGCGGTCGGCTCGGCCGTGGTGGGCGGCATCGGCACCCTGGTGGTGGTCGGGCTGTGGATGATGCTGTTTCCTACCCTGCGCCGGCGGCAACGGCTGCATATGGAACCTGCGTCGACATAGTCGCGGGGGGAACGTGGCGTCACTCTTATCCCGCATAGCAACACTGCAAGCCTGATTTCAATCGTCTATGCAGGTGATGTAAATCCATGTCTAGACGTCTACTATCGATTAATACTATTGGTTAACGTCCCGCTCACGTGGGCGCTGGCAAGTTGAATAACCCGTAATACAGACAAAAGGAAGAACGCCATGAGCAGGCAAGCCGACATCGAACGCCGACTCGACCACCTTGGCAACCGTGTGCGCGAGTATGCAGACGGTGCCGCCGATACCGCCGATAACTTGCTGTCTCGCGGCTGTCGTGCCGTAAGCAAGCTCAGCAGCGGTGATGCCCGCCGTCGCATGGCGCGCCGCGCCGAAGATTTCGCCGACGAAGCCAACTACCAGTACCGCCGCCTGCGTCGTCATGCGGGCCGGCACCCGGTCGCTACGGCGGCGATCGTCGCCGGTACGGTGGGGGCGTTGTTCTTGCTTTATCGCACACTGCGGCGCGACGAAGACTGACCCAGACAACCCTCATGACTGTCATTCCCGTTCAAGCGGGAATGACAGCAGGGGAAAACATTGCTTCTTACACCGTCAGCGGATTGGGTTTTTCCGGATCGAGCTTGTACTCGCGGATCGCACGCGACACGTCCTTCGCGTTGACCTTGCCTTCCTTCGCCAGTGCGGCGAGTGCGGCATGGGCAATCCAATAGCGGTCCACTTCGAAGAAGCCACGCAGGTGCTCGCGCGTATCCGAGCGGCCGAAGCCGTCGGTGCCGAGCACGGTGTAATGCGTACCGTCCGGCATGAAGGCGCGGATCTGGTCGGCATACTCGCGCACGTAGTCGGTCGCGGCGATGGCCGGACCCTGACGGCCCTGCAACAGGCCGGTGACGTACGGCACGCGCTGCTCAGCTTCTGGATGCAGGCGATTCCAGCGCTCGGCATCGAAGCCGTCACGGCGCAGCTCGATGAAGCTCGGCACGGACCAGATATCGGCGCTGACGCCGAAATCCTTTTCCAGCAGTTCCGCGGCTGCAATCACTTCGCGCAGGATCGTGCCCGAACCAAGCAGTTGCACGCGCGGCTCGCCCTTCTTCGGCTTGCCGGCATCCTTGAACAGGTACATACCCTTGACGATGCCTTCCTCGACGCCTTGCGGCAGATCGGGGTGGGCGTAGTTCTCGTTCATCACGGTGATGTAGTAGTACACGTCTTCCTGCTCGTCGAGCATGCGACGCGTGCCGTCCTGCATGATCACCGCGACTTCGTAGGAGAAGGTCGGGTCGTACGCACGCACGTTCGGAATCGCTCCCGCCAGCAAGTGCGAATGGCCATCTTCGTGCTGCAGGCCTTCGCCGTTGAGCGTGGTGCGCCCGGAGGTGCCACCGATCAGGAAGCCGCGCGAACGCATGTCGCCGGCCGCCCAGGCCAAGTCGCCGATGCGCTGGAAGCCGAACATCGAGTAGTAGATGAAGAACGGCAGCATCGGCTGGTTGCTGATGCTGTAGCTGGTCGCCGCCGCCATCCACGCAGCCATGCCGCCGGCTTCGGAGATGCCTTCCTGCAGCACCTGGCCCTTCTGGTCTTCGCGGTAGTAGAGCAGCTGGTCGGCGTCCTGCGGACGGTATTTCTGACCGAACGGCGCATAGATGCCGATCTGGCGAAACATGCCTTCCATACCAAAGGTACGCGCTTCGTCAGCCACAATCGGCACCACGCGCGGGCCAATGGCCTTGTCACGCAGCAGGAGGTTCATGCCGCGCACCAGCGCCATGGTGGTGGAGATTTCGCGATCGCCCGTGCCCTTGGTGATCTGCTCGAACGCGGCCAGTTCCGGCGCCTTGAGCTTCACGTCGGAATGGCGGCGGCGCTGCGGCAACGAGCCGCCAAGAGCCTTACGGCGCTCGAGCATGTACTGCACTTCCGGCGAATCCTTGCCAGGGTGGTAGTACGGTACTTCCTTGAGCTTCTCGTCCGACACCGGAATGTTGAAGCGGTCGCGGAAGTGGCGCACAGCCTCATCATCCAGCTTCTTCTGCTGGTGCGTGGGGTTCTGCGACTCACCGGCCGCGCCCATGCCGTAGCCCTTCACGGTCTTGGCGAGGATGACGGTGGGCATGCCCTTGGTGTTCGTCGCTGCGTGATAGGCCGCGTACACCTTGTGCGGATCGTGGCCGCCGCGATTCAAGCGCCAGATGTCGTCGTCGCTGAGGTTGGCGACCATCTCGCGCGTTTCCGGATACTTGCCGAAGAAATGCTCGCGTGTGTACGCGCCACCGAAGGCTTTGCACGCCTGGTATTCGCCATCGATGGTTTCCATCATCAGCTTGCGCAGCACGCCGTTCTTGTCGCGCGCCAGGAGCGGATCCCAGTAGCTGCCCCACACCACCTTGATGGCATTCCAGCCCGCGCCGCGGAACACACCTTCCAGTTCCTGGATGATCTTGCCGTTGCCGCGCACCGGACCGTCCAGGCGCTGCAGGTTGCAGTTGATGACGAAGATCAGGTTGTCCAGGCCTTCGCGGCCGGCCAGAGAGATCGCGCCCAGCGACTCGGGTTCATCGCACTCGCCGTCACCCATGAAGCACCAGATCTTGCGGTCAGTCTTCGGCATCAGGCCGCGGTGCTCGAGGTACTTCCAGAACTGCGCCTGGTAGATCGCCTGGATCGGGCCCAAACCCATCGACACCGTCGGCACCTGCCAGTAATCGGGCATCAGCCAAGGGTGGGGATAGGAGGAAAGCCCGCGGCCATGGCCGAGCACCTCCATGCGGAACAGGTCGAGCTGCTCCTCGGCGATGCGGCCTTCGAGGAAGGAGCGCGCATAGATGCCGGGGCTGGAGTGACCCTGGTGGAACACAAGGTCGCCCGGGTGATCAGCGCTCGGTGCACGCCAGAAATGGTTGAAGCCGACGTCATAAAGCGTGGCGGACGAGGCAAAGCTGGCGATATGGCCACCCAGTTCACCCGGCTTGCGGTTGGCACGCACCACCATCGCCATCGCGTTCCAGCGGATCAGGGTGCGGATGCGCCATTCCATCGCGGCATCACCGGACATCTTGGCTTCCAGATGCGGCGGAATGGTGTTGACGTATTCAGTGGTGGGGTCGAACGGCAGGTAGCCGCCGGAACGACGCGTGGAGTCGACCAGCCGCTCCAGCAGGAAGTGTGCACGTTCGGTGCCTTCGCGATCGATGACGGCGCTGAGCGATTCGACCCATTCCTGGGTTTCGGTGGGGTCGAGATCCTGGTGGAGAATGTCGTCGAGCTGATCCATGAAACGTCTCCGCGGCGCCATGCGCCGCCTTGCGGTGGGTGTGCGTCGCGGGGAGGCGACGGAGCCGAGGCAGGCATCAATCCGGCGGCCAGGCCGGCACGGAACAGGGAGGGACCGCGTGGCGTGTTCGCCGCAGGACGAGCTAACCCTTCGATTCTAGCCTTGCCGCACCGGTCCCGCCAATTGTCGGACCATACATACGTATGCGAAGGGTTTGTGGCGGTGCATCATAGGGTGCTGTGGAACACAAAACCGTCCGCGCGGGTTCGTGTTGCCGTCATTCCCGCGCAAGCGGGAATCCATCTTCGGCTTTTTGCATCAGAGCAAAGTGGATTCCCGCTTGCGCGGGAAGGACGGCCTCAGGGTTATTGGGTGTTTTCTCGCGAGGTTTACCCCTCACCCCAACCCTCTCCCCTCCGGGGAGAGGGAGAAATACTTCAGCTCCGCTCAACTTGAGCCGCGCGAATCTGCGCATCCGCCACGACAATCGCCGTCATGTTCACCACGCGCCGTACCGTGGAGGTAGGGGTGAGGATGTGCGCAGGCTTGTCCACGCCCATCAGGATCGGGCCGACCGCTACGCCATCGGTCATCACCCGCACCATGTTATAGGCGATGTTGGCGGCATCGAGGTTGGGCATCACGAACAAGTTGGCGCGTCCGCTCAGGGTGGTGTTGGGAAACATGCGGCGGCGGATCTCCTCGTCCCACGCCGTATCGCCCTGCATTTCACCGTCCATTTCCAGGTTCGGCGCGCGTTCGCACAGGATTTTCCGTACTTCGCGCATCTTCACCGCGCTGGCGTTCTCATGGCTGCCGTAGTTGGAGTGCGACAGCAACGCGACCTTCGGCTCGATGCCGAACAGCCTCAGCCGATAGCTCGCCTGCAGCGTGGCTTCGGCGATCTGCTCGGCGGATGGGTCGCACTGCACGTGCGTATCAAGGAAGAACCAGGTGCCCTTGTCGTTGATCACCGCCGTCATCGCCGACGTACACGATACACCCGGATCAAGACCGAATACGCTGCGGATATAGCCGAGCTTCTTGTGATAACGCCCGACCAGGCCGCAGATCAGCGCATCCGCCTCACCGCGCTTGACCATCATCGAAGCGATCAGCGTGGGACGCGACCGCATCAGATTTTTCGCCGCTGCCGGCGTGACGCCACGGCGTTCGGTCAGCGCGTGATATTGCTGCCAGTACTCGTTGAAACGAGGATCGTCGTTGATGTTGGTGAGTTCGAAATCCACACCGGCACGCATACGCAGGCCCAAGCGCTCGATACGCGTCTCGATCACGTCCGGACGACCAATGAGGATTGGGTACGCCAGCTTCTCATCGATCACCGTCTGCACCGCGCGCAACACGGTTTCTTCTTCACCCTCGGCATACACCACGCGCTTGCGATCGGCGCGCGCGCGCTCATACACCGGCTTCATGATCAGACCGGTGCGATAGATAAACTGACTGAGCTTCTCGAGATAAGCCTCCATATCCTCGATCGGCCGCGTGGCCACGCCGGAATCCATCGCGGCTTGCGCCACGGCAGGCGCCAACATCACCAGCAGGCGCGGATCGAAGGGGCGCGGAATCAAATACTCGGCACCAAACGTAGGCGCTTCACCGCCATAAGCACCGGCAAGATCACCCGCTTCCATCTGCGCCAATGCGGCGATCGCACGCACGCAAGCGAGCTTCATGGCTTCGTTGATGCCGGTAGCGCCCACATCCAGCGCGCCACGGAAGATGTACGGGAAGCACAGTGCGTTGTTGACCTGGTTCGGGTAATCCGAACGGCCGGTGGCAATGATGCAATCCGGGCGTACTCGCTTGGCATCCTCCGGCAGGATCTCCGGATTCGGATTGGCCAGCGCCAGGATGATCGGCTGCTTGGCCATGGTCGCCACCATCTCCGGCTTCAAGATGCCGCCGGCTGAAAGGCCAAGGAAGATGTCCGCACCGTCCACGATCTCCGCCAGCGTGCGCGCCTTGGTATCGCGCGCATAACGCTGTTTGTCCGGGTCCATATGATCGCGCCCCACATAGAGCACACCCTCGCGGTCGAACGCCGTGATGTGTTCCCGCTTTGCACCCAACGCCACCAGCATGTCCAGGCAGGCAATGCCTGCTGCGCCGGCACCGGTGGTGGCGATTTTTACGTCCTCGATGTTCTTGCCGACGATCTTCAGCGCATTGATCACCGCGGCACCGACAATGATCGCAGTGCCGTGCTGGTCGTCGTGGAACACCGGAATCTTCATCCGTTCGCGCAGCTTGCGCTCGACGATGAAGCACTCCGGCGCCTTGATGTCTTCCAGGTTGATGCCGCCGAAGGTCGGTTCCATCGCGGCGATGATGTCCACCAGCTTGTCCGGGTCGCGCTCATTGAGCTCGATGTCAAACACATCGATACCGGCAAACTTCTGGAACAACACGCCCTTACCTTCCATCACCGGTTTGCCGGCCAGCGGCCCGATGTCGCCCAGGCCCAGCACGGCGGTGCCGTTGGTGATCACGGCCACCAGGTTGGAACGCGCGGTGTACTGGCTGGCGTTCTGCGGATTCTCGACGATGGCTTCACAGGCATAAGCCACACCCGGTGAATATGCCAACGAGAGATCGCGCTGCGTAACCAGCGGCGTAGTCGGTGTGACCTTGATCTTGCCGGGACGCGGCAGGCGATGATACTCGAGGGCGGCTTGGCGGAAGTCGTCGGATTGAGCCATTAGATGGTTGCAACGAAAAGGGATGGGAGAAGGAGCCGCGTGGCGGCATGTCGTAGATGGTAGCACCCAGCAGTAGCAGTCACCGGGGATTGCGGGTAGTCAATAGGTAGTAAATAGCCCAATCTTTACGCCTCCTTATGGCGGCCGATTTTTGATGCAGCGCGGCAGAATATGTGGCCGCCACCGGCGCCTCTATGAATACTTGCTGCCATGCCGCGACAAAGCTACAGACCTTATGAATTTGCGGCGTTCTTTGAACATGCCGACAAACAGCTGCATCACACCAATCTACTACCGAGCCATCTCTCCAACTAGGCGCTAGGCTGCGCGCAGGCGCCGCACCACCTGGAAATCGGGCTTACAAACAGAGGTCACCGACAGCCGAATGGAAAGTGCACTCCAGATCGGGTTTTTCTGGTTTTTTTTTATAGAACTGGCAACCCGCACAGGCATTGCCAGCGTTGCGCTCGGCATTTGAACTGTCTCTGACGTCTTCAAAACAGCCCCGCGCATTGGCAACGGGATCGGCTTCAGAAACCTTTGACAGATCATCTGCACGCGCCACTCGCGGCAACCCCTCGGCCAGCACCGTCGCTGCAGCAATGCTGGCGGCAAACTTTAGGAAACGACGGCGCGAATCGATATCTCTTGGTTTCACAAACACTCTCTTAGAAGGAACTCAGATCCGCTTATCAAACGAGCGATTGAAGAACTTGGAAGCGTTCTCGCCGAGAATGCGCGTCTTCTGATGATGATCAAGGTGTTTGGCATGACGGATAAGTGAACCCATCTGCTGCTCCCCGAGGGGATAGGGGTAGTCCGTGCCAAGCATGATGCGATCGTCACCCATGACGGAGACGAGATAATCGAGCGCGCGCTCGTCAAATACCGCCGAGTCGATCCAGAACCGTTTCACATAGCTAGATGGCGGAAGGGGAGAGTTTTCGCGCACGATGTCACGATACTTCCAGGCGTTGTCGGCGCGCCCCAATGTAAAGGCAAAATTGCCACCACCATGGGCGAAGCAGATCCGCAGGCTTTCCGGAATACGCTCCATCGCTCCAGACAGGATGAGCGACAGCATCGTCAAATGCGTTTCCGCCGGCATCGCTACCAGCCACTGCAACATGTAGCGACTCATCCTGCCGCCACCCATCATGTCCCATGGATGCACCAGAATCGGACAACCGATATGGGCGCAATGTTGCAAGAAAGTGATGATGCCTTCGTCATCGAAGTCTTTGTTTCCAACGTGGTTGCCGAGTTCCACGCCGATATGTCCATTCGCCATGGCTCGCTCCGCCTCACGGCACGAAGCGTCCACGTCCTGCAGAGGAACTTGAGCTATGGCATGGATGCGCTCGCCGGAGCGTGCGCACATCTCCAGCGCCATATCGTTGAACATGCGTGCGCAATCCAGGGCATGTTCTGGTTTGCGAAGATAGGCAAAGAGCACCGGAGTAACACTCATGACCTGATGGTCGATGCCGTCACGGTCCATTTCTTCCAGTCGCTTGTGGACGTCCCACGTCGCGGAATAAACGGGACGGAATTCCTGATCTCCGACCATCAACATCGCTTTGCCGCAACCGAGATGCTTCATCCACGGCCAATTGGGTTCACCAAATCGCTCGGCGAGGTTTTCCCAGGACTCCGGGAGAAAGTGGTTATGAATATCGACAGCGACTGACATATTTTTTCCGATGATTTTCCAAAGAGGGTTACTCAGCCCCCCGTGATGCACCATCGGAGTAAACCCCGTTGACATGCAGGCGTTGACTCATATCTTTTGAGATCACCCATGCCCCCTATGTAGTCATGGGAATCAAAGCGGGTATTGCTCCCGATAGACACACCTGCAGATACTCGCTGCCACATCCATGCCACGACGAAAGCCATGACCACCCGCCTCGCCAAGATCCTGCTGTCACTCGCGCTAGCTGCATTCGCTTTCATCGTGACGTTCGACAACATCGTCGATTACGGCTCCAACTTCCTGTTCGTGCAGCATGTGTTGTCGATGGATACAACCTTCCCCGGCAATGCGCTGATGGGCCGTGCCATGACCAGTCCCGCGATATGGCACGCAAGCTACTGGCTGATCATCGCTGCGGAAGGCTCCACCTACCTGTTGTTGCTCAGCGGAACTGTCGCCATGTGGCGGGCTCGCCACAAAGACGGCGCAAACTTCAACGCCGCAAAGAAATGGGTCACGGCCGGATGCGTGATGGGCTTCCTGGTGTGGTTCTTCGGCTTCATGGTGGTCGGCGGGGAGTGGTTCGCCATGTGGCAGTCGAAGACGTGGAACGGACAGGAAGGTGCCTTCCGGTTCTACATGGCGATCCTGGGTGTGCTGATCTTCGTCAATCAGCCCGATGCCGACCTGGCACCCTCACAAACCGGTTGACAAGGTTTCGGCCTCTACCTTTGACATCCGCACGCGATTGATAAACAGCGAGAAGGCGAGCTTGCCGGCCAGTCCATGCACATGTTGCATCCATGGTGGCAACCAGCGCGGCGCAGTGAGTGCGCCGGATTGGAAATACGGCTCCAGGCTCATTACATCACCCAGCGTCAGCTTGCCGGCGAAAAGATAGCGCAGCAGATCCATACGCCGTTCCTTCAACGCCCAGCGGAAGAACGTATGCACATCGATCAGGCCAGAGAGATACACGTTGTCTTTGGCAAACGCCGAGCCGCCGCACAAGGGCACACCGCGGAACACACGCTGCGCGGAATGGAAGCTGTCTCCCACGCTTTGGCCGCAACGGTTGAAGTAGCGATACACCTCGACGAAATCCGCGCCGTTGAGCGCCATGTCGAGCGCAAGGATACGCAGGCTGATGCGCTTGAGCCGTGCGATGTCGATCGCACCCGACATCAACTCGGCGAACACGGCAAGACCTTCCTGTGTGGCCGTGACGCGCGGCGAGGTACGCGCAAGTGACGCCAGCACCGGCTGCTCGCGGCCATTCAGCGCCGTGAGCGAGTGCACGTAGGCTTCGTGATTGAGCAGTTGATGACGGTCGTACTGGCTGAAACGCGTACCGCCGCGAAGTCGGATGCGGGTGGCACCGGCCGCCGCCTTGGCGGTGAGATCGTTGTCCACCTCCACCGCAATCACGCCGTGACCAAAGAAATCATCCAGCGCGGTAGACAGATCCTTGCGCAACAACTCGGAGGAGATGTTGGTGACGATGTCGTCGTCAGCCATATCCGCGCCAAGTTCGTCGGACAGCTCCACGAAGTAGCGCGCCGCGTCGAGATTGCTGTAATGGCTGCCTGGAATGGCGTCGCCTGGGCGTCCATAAAGCTGGATGGATGGCGCAGTAACGCCTTCGGTGCCTACGGCTTCGAGCATTTCAGCGGCGACACGCCAGGATTCGGCCGTGCGGCGCAGATACTCGCGAATGGGATCGCCGTCGCCCGCCTCTTTTTCGATAGCCTCAAGTTCCTTGCGCACCTCGGAGAGATCGGGCTTGTGATAACCCACTTCCGGCAGAGCGTACTGACCTTTGCCGTAGGCTTCGATCATGCGGTCTTCCAGCGATGCCGGCCAGCTCACGGTCGACAGGATGTTGATCCCCTTCACCGCCAGCAGCAGGCGCTTGTCGAGTGCGGCATACGCTTCAAGACCGGCCGGAATAACTTTTTCTGCGATGGTACTCACCATCCCTCCCGGTCACGCGAACCGCGTGGACCATGTGGCTTGACCGTTGGGCGTCCGCCGCGCTGGCGGCGCAAGCGCGATTCGAGCAAGTTAGCCTGTTCTTCGCGTTCGTCGCGCAATTTCAGGTAATTGCGCCAGCGCTCGGGCGTGAGTTCGCCATCGTGCAAGGCTTCTTGAATGGCGCAGCCGGGCTCACTGCCATGGCCGCAATCAGCAAAGCGGCAGTTTTCGGCCAGGGCGTCGATGTCGGCGAACAGGTCGAGATTTTCTTCGCCCGTGAGCTTGAGCTCGCGCATCCCCGGTGTGTCGATCAGGCAACCGCCACTAGGTAACTGCAACAAGGCTCGATAAGTCGTGGTGTGACGTCCGCGGCTGTCGTGGCCGCGCACGTCGCCGATGGCCATGTGCTGGCTGCCGAGCAACGTATTGGTGAGGGTGGATTTGCCGGCGCCGGACGAACCCACCAGCACCGCGCTGTCGCCCGGCTTCAAGTAAACAGCGAGCACCGATGCGCTGGCCGGGTCCTTGCCGTTGATCGCGTGGATCGGCGTGCCTTCAGGCAGGCGCATTTTCAGTTCCGCGATACGGTTTTCCACACCCTCATTGAGATCGGGCTTGCTGAGCACCACCACCGGCTGCGCGCCCGAGCCCTCCACCAGCGACAGGTAGCGCTCGATGCGGGCGGGATTGAAATCCCCATCCAGGCCGGTCAGCACCAGCACGTAATCAATATTGGTGGCGATCACCTGCCGCTCGTAGCGTTCCCCGGCCGCGGCACGCGACAGCACGGTGCGTCGCGGCTGCACGATCTGGATGTGCGGCGGCTTGCCCGGTTCGATTTCCACGAAATCGCCCACCGCCGGGCGTTCGGCCGGGTCCAGCCCGCGCTTGAGGAAATGGCCGGCCGGCTGGGCGCTGAAAACCTGCCCGCCGTCATGCAGCTCGTAGCCGGCACGGTGTTGCGCCACCACGCGCGCCAGCCGCCGGCCCTCGCCCGGCAGGTCCTGGTCCCGCCAGCCGATGTGGCGAAGCCGTTGGATGGTCTGCGCGTCGGTCATGAAGTGGGATTATGCCCATCTTCGAACGGACTCGGGACCCGGTACGATCCAATGGGCATATGCCACCTGGTGCAAAGGCTCTTCCGCTTTTTGCCACATTCCAGCCCCACGGCGCCCGAACACGCTGTTAGGATCGTTAAGCCGGCAGCAAACCGGCTTTCCCGTTTCGTTAAAGGACTTTAGACCGTTGTCCCCGATCAAGCCCAGCGCGCACCTGGCCGAAGTGCGCTATGAAATCCGCGGCGCACTGACTCGTCGCGCGCGTGAACTGGAAGCGGCGGGAACGCCGATCATCAAGCTCAACATCGGCAATCCGGCCCGTTATGGCTTTTCGGTACCGGCCCACCTGCGTGAGGCCATCGCCGCGCATCTGCATGAAAGCGAAGCTTATGGTCACGAACAGGGCCTGGAAGAGGCACGCGAAGCCATCGCCGTGCAGCAGCGCGCACGCGGCGCACGCCATGCGCAGGTGGAACGCATCTTCATCGGCAATGGCGTCAGCGAACTGATCGATCTGAGCCTGCGCGCCCTGTTGCAGCCAGGTGATGAAGTGCTGTTGCCGAGCCCGGACTACCCGCTGTGGAGCGCTGCCACCATTCTCAATGGCGGTGTGCCGCGCTACTACCGCTGCCTCGCCGAGAACCGGCACATGCCGGATCCGGAAGAAATGGAAGCCCTGATCACCCCGCGTACGCGTGCGCTGGTGCTGGTCAATCCGAACAATCCGACCGGCGCCGTGTATCCGCGCGCCTTGCTGGAACAGATCGTAGAGATCGCCGCGCGGCATCGCCTGTTGCTGTTGTGCGACGAGATCTACGACGAAATCCTCTACGACGGCACGCCGTTCCAGCCACTGGCCGACGTAGCCGGCAACCACCCATGCCTCAGCTTCGGTGGCCTGAGCAAGGTGCACCGCGCCTGCGGTTACCGCGTGGGCTGGCTGAGTCTTTCCGGCGATCCGGCGCGCACGCATGAATACCGCGATGCGCTGCAACTGTTGGCTGCCTTGCGTCTCTGTGCCAACGTCACCGCACAGTGGGCGGTGATTCCGGCCTTGCAGGACGCACCCACCATCAACGCACTCACGTCGCCCGGCGGACGTCTTCATGAAGCGCGGCAGGCGATCCTCGACGGCGTCGCATCCAGCCGCTATCTGGATGTCGTATCACCAGGCGGTGCGCTCTACGCGTTCCCGCGCGTGCGCAGCGATCGTATCGCCGACTTCAACGATAACGAATTCGCGTTGCGCCTGTTGGAAGAGGAATCTGTGCTGATCGTGCCAGGCACCAGCTTCAACGTGCCAAACAGCCGGCACATGCGCCTCACCCTGCTGCCGCAGCCGGCGCAATTGCGCGAAGTGTTCGTGCGCATGGAGCGCGTACTGGAACGCTTAGCTGCAGAAGAAGCTCCCCGCGCCGCCGTGGCTGCCGTCTGATCCATGCCGCTGCGCTATCTGGCCCTGGGTGACTCGTACACCATCGGCGAAGACGTGCCTGCCCAGGCACGTTGGCCGATGCAATTGGTGGAAAAGCTGCGCAAGCAGGCTATTGCCATCGATGATCCACAGATCATCGCCGTGACCGGCTGGACGACGGATGAGCTGTCTGCCGGCATGGACCAGGCCGTACTCGCGGCTGAGTACGATCTGGTCACTCTGCTGATCGGCGTGAACAACCAATACCGCGGCCGCCCGGCGGAAGAGTATCGGGAGCAGTTCCATACACTGCTATTACGTGCCGTGACACTATCCGGCCGACGCGCCAGACGTGTGGTGGTGGTTTCCATTCCCGACTGGGGCGTCACGCCATTCGGTTATGCAAGCGGACGCGACCGCGCGCAAATCGCCCGCGAATTGGATACCTTCAATGCGATTGCACGCGAGGAAGCCAGCAAGGCCGGCGCGCCGTTTGTAAACATCACCGGTATCTCGCGCGAGCACGCGAATCTGGTTGCGTCGGATGGCTTGCACCCTGCTGGCGCGCAATATGCATTGTGGACGGACGCCATCGAACCGATGGTCACCGCAGCATTGCACGCTGATTGAGTCGTCGTCTTCCGGCCGACACGCGCATCTATCTTGCGCAAAATTGCACAATCTAACCAACGAGATTCACTTTCCAGCTTTTCCAGCGCCTCAAATGGCACCGCAAGTATTTACTCCACGTCAATTTCCTGAAACAGTTGCCATCAGGGGACGTTGGGGCAACTTGCAGTTTATGAGGACTGATTAGGCGTTCGCACGTCTAGCTGTTGCAAGGGAAAACAGCTCACAGCCCTCGTTGCACCGATGCTCCTCTGCGGCCATTTATTCGGGGAGACATCATGCAAGCTCATTACAATCGCTTGTCCATGGCGGTACGTCTGGCATTGTCCGTCGGCATCGCTTCATCAGCTGTCGTAGCCCATGCACAGGACGCCGGGGCACAGCAGAACAACTCGGCGCAACAGAACACACAGAGTAGCGATCAATCGCAGCCGTCCAAGACCAAGACGCTTCAAGCAGTCACGGTGACCGGCTCACTGATTCGCCGCGTCGACACCGAAACCGCAAGCCCCGTGGTGACGTTGGATCGCAGTGCCATCACCGCCAATGGCGCGCCTACGCTGGGCAACGTGCTGCAGCAGTTGCCCAGCGTTTCCGGCTACGCCACCAACCCGGCCAACAACAGCAACGGCGGCGGCGGCGCCAGCCCCACGCTGGAAGGCGGCGACGGCGCCTCGCGCGTGTCGCTACGTGGATTGGGGACCAACCGCACCCTGGTGCTGGTGGATGGCCAGCGCATGGCCAACGCGGACCTCAACATGATTCCGCAGAACATGATCCAGAGTGTGGATGTGTTGGCGGAAGGCGCATCCACCGCGTATGGCTCGGATGCGGTCGGCGGCGTGGTGAACTTCCATCTGCGCAAGGATTTCAAGGGCGCGGAGGTGAGCATCAATGACGGCATTTCCAGCCATGGCGACAGTCAGCGGCGCGGTTTCAACTTCACCACCGGCGCCAGCGGCGCAGACGGCAACATCGTGGCCGGCATCGACTGGAACAAATACAGCCCAACGCTGGCCCTGCGTCGCGGTTTCTCGCAGCGCGCGCTGTATCTGTCCAGCGGCGTCCCCACACCGCAAGGCTCAGGCACGATTCCTACTGGACGCATCCTGGTTCCGGCAGCACTCACGCCAGGCGGTTGTAATGTGAACGCCGCGGGCAACGCTTACGTGACCCTGGCCCGCGGCAGCGGCAACAGCCTTAGCGACTACCGCTGCTATGGCGGCTCCAACGACACCTTCAACTACAACGCCTACAACTACATCCAGACCGAGCAGAAGCGCGTGAACTTCTTCGTGCTCGGCAATTACAACATCACGCCGAACCTCACCGCGTTCGCGAACGTGTTCTATAACCGCACCAATTCCTCCGGCCAGGACGCCCCGGCACCCACCAGCACCAGCGATGGCTGGTATGTAGCGGCGAATAATCCGATCAATCCGTTCGGCGTCACCTTCGGCACACCGCCCGGCTACACGGGCACCAGCTACGTGATCAGCGAGCGCCTCACCGGACTGGGCACGCGCCTGCATACCTTCAACACCGATAACTTCCAGCTCAACACCGGACTGCGTGGCCACTTCGGCCAGAGCAGCTGGCTGTGGGATGCAAGCCTTAACTACGGCTACTCCAATCGCCAACAGACCAACTACAACGAAGTGAACATTGCCGACTTCCAGGCGGTGATCAACGGAGGCGGCAACATCTTCAATCAGGCCGATCCGGCAGTGACGGCACTATTGCAGAAGGGCGTGGATTCGCCGGTCTATACCCTCACCAATACGATGAAGCAGATGCAGTTCAATGCATCCGGCGAACTATGGGATCTGCCCGCCGGCGCCATGGAACTCTCCACCGGCGCGCTATACCGCTGGAACTCGATGAACTACACGGTGACGCCGGATGCCATTCTCAATCCCGGCACCGCCACCTGCGCCGTGCTGGCCGAAGCATGCGGCTCGCCCGGTCGCGGCAGTATCAGCGTGAGGGAGCTTTACGCCGAAACACTGATCCCGCTGCTATCGGAAAAGCCGGGTGCTTATGCACTGAATCTGGATGTGGGCATCCGCGCCTCCGACTACAGCACCTCCGGCACCACCACCAACAAGAAGCTCGCACTGGAATACCGGCCGGTGGCCGATCTGCTGATACGTGGCACGGTGACGCAGGTGTTCCGCGCCCCCAACCTCAACGAACTGGACGACGGTCTCACCATTGGCGGGCCCACCGTCAATGATCCTTGCATTGGCCTGAGCGCCGCGACGCTGGCTGCGCACCCCGCAGCCTGCCAATACGTGCCACCGCAATGGGCGGGCAACCCCATCCCACAGGTCACTGCCTACACCTCCGGCGGCAAGCCAGCGGGCGTCAGCCTGAAGCCCGAACATGGCACGTCCTTCGACCTCGGCCTGGTGTATTCGCCGAGCTGGCTGGAGGGTTTCTCCTCCACCGTGGACGTGTGGCGCATCAACCTGCATGACATGCTGACGCCGCTGGCGGCACAGACCGTGCTCGACGCCTGCTTTAACAACAACAGCAGCCCGTACTGCAACTTCATCCATCGCTACCCCAGCAGCAACGCACTGGCCGGCGCGATCTACTACATGAGCACGCCAGTGGTGAACCTGGGCAACCTCAGCACCAGCGGCGTGGATTTCAGCACCAGCTATACGATCCCGCACTTCGATGTCGGCGGGTTCAACCCCGGCAACTTCAAGGTGGGCCTCAATACCACCTACACCGGCTCGTTCTACAACGACGCCACACCGGGTCAGCCCGGCGCGCATACGGTCAACTACGCAGGAACCTACACGCAACAATTCGGCAGCATCGCCCGCTGGCGCGGCACGCTCACGCTCAACTGGTCGCTGGGCAACTGGAGTGCGCAATGGCAAACGCGCTACATCAATCACATGACCGACCTCAATGCCGACATCCTGACGGGTGCAAGCGCGCCGATGGCCTCGATCCTGTATCACTCGGCACAAATTGCCTACAACGTGCCGGCGATCAAGACGCGCTTCGAGTTCGGCGTGGACAACATCACCGACAAGGCACCACCGCTGATCTACCAGAACGGCCCGAACTACAACGTCGATACGGCAACCTATGACGTACTTGGTCGTTACTACTGGGCGCGGGCTACGGTGAAGTTCTAAACCGCAAACAAGTGCTTCGTGCCATCATCAACTCCCTCCCCTGCACATCGGGGAGGGAGCGACGCATCGAATAGAGGCACGAAACGTGGATGCATTGAAGAGCCAGCACTTGCTCAGCGCCTTCAACCAAGGCGATATGGCCCGCGTGCTGGCGCTGAGCGAAGCTCCGGCTGATGACGAAACCACCCTGCTGCTGCGCGCGTTGGCACTCCGCGCTACCAATCGCTTGCACGAAGCCTTGCCGCTCTTCACGCGGCTGACACAACTGCAACCGCATACCTTCGAATACTGGAACAACCTAGGGCTCGCAGCGCGTGAAGCAGGCGATGCATCCAGTGCCAAGCACGCATTGCAACGAGCGCTCGTGCTTGCTCCGCAACAGGCCGACGTGCACTACAACCTCGGCCTGCTTCATCTGCAGCAAAAGCATTGGGGCGCTGCGCGCGAATCGCTGTTAGAAGCCGTGCAGCTTGCGCCTGGCTTTATCGAAGCACGCCTGCAAGCGGCGCACGCCTGTCATGTGTGCGGCGACAATACCGGCGAAGAAGCGATGCTGGAAAACGCCGCCCACTGGCCGCCGCAACCCGCCGAGCAAGCGCTGACGCTGGCAAGCATGCTGTCCACACTTGGCCAGCAGGACGCAGCCATTCGCACGCTGCAAGAAGCCGTGCTGCCCGATGACGATACGGCTTGCGTGATGCGCCAGCGCATCACGGCCTTGCGCGCGGCGCTGTATGAGCGCACCAATCGTCTCGATCTGGCCGAAGCCGAATTGGCGAACCTGCCGCTGGACGACTTGCCCACCGATCACCGGCAACTCTCCTGCGCCGTCTGGCTGGCGCACGCCGCTGTCGCAGCACGACGGGCCGATACGTCACGTGCAGCGGAATTCTATGAGCGCATCATGGCGACGAGCGATGATGTCGACGTACTGGTGCAGGCCGCTTTCGGCCTCGCCACCGCTCGCGACAAGCAGGCACGTCATCACGATGCCTGGCAGGCGTTGCAACACGCACACGAAGTGCAACTTGGCATCGCACGCACCATCGTTCCCGAGCTGATGGCCAACGACAGCCCGCCGCTTGCGATGGCCGATTTATCCGTCAGCCGCCCTGAACATGACCGCTGGACAGCGCTGAAGCCGCCGCGCAGCGAACAAAGCCCTGTCTTCATCGTCGGCTTTCCACGCTCGGGAACGACGTTGCTGGAGCAAATGCTGGATGCGCATCCCGATTTCTGCGCGATGGACGAGCGAGCCTTCATGTATGAGCTGACCGAGCGCATGAGCCTGGCCGGGCAGCCCTATCCATCCGCCCTCGCCGACCTTACTGAAACGGAAGCCGATCAACTGCGCGCCGTTTATGCCGGCATGGTGAACAAGGTCGTGCCCGACCTGGGCGCGCGGCGGCTGGTCGACAAGAATCCGCTCAACATGCTGTGCCTGCCGATGATCATGCGACTGTTCCCGGAAGCACGCATCATTCTGTGTCTACGCCATCCTTGCGATGTGTTGCTGAGCTGCTATATGCAGTCCTTCCGCTCACCCGCCTTCATGGTGTTGTGCAGCTCGCTGCAGCGGCTTGCACACGGTTATGTCCGCGCATTCGAACATTGGTTCAACCAGACCGAAGTGTTTGCCCCGCGAGTGCTGGAATGGCGCTACGAGTCGGTGGTGAATCGCTTCGATGAACACGTGCTCAAGCTGGGGCACTTTCTTGAGCTTGACGATCCTATCCCACTAACCCACTTTGCCGAGCACGCGCGTAGCAAGCATTACATCAGCACACCCAGTTATGCGCAGGTGACACAGGGCATCCACAACCGTGCGGTGCATCGCTGGCATGCCTATCGGGAAATGTTCGAACCGGTGTTGCCGATATTGCGACCGGTCATGGAGCGGCTGGGCTACACAGCATCATCGTCTTCGTAGGTTGGGCTGAAATTCGCGCATCGAGAAGCACCAGAGCGTCGGGATGTCATCCCGGCCTACGTACTGATAAACATCATCGCCCCGCTACCGATGCCAAGCGCAGACACGCCTCTTCAACGTGGTTTGATCGGCACGTACTCGCCGTGGTTGCCGTAATGCGCACCCTTGGCATCCACGTTGGCGCACAGCCGGCCGTCACACTCCACCACATCCGCGGCGTTGTACATTTTCAGCGTCTCGGCAGAAAGCTGTTTGTCGTGAATCACGCCGGTATAGTGGATCAACAGCCACATGCCCCCCACCAGCAACAGCGCCAGACATGCGGCCGTTACGCCCACCACCTTCCACACCAGCATGCGGTGCAGGCCTTCGAGGCGGGCCATTTCCCGGCCGAGTTGCGCGACACCCTGGCCGACCTCACGGCCCACCGCATGCAGTTGCTGCTCATGATGGTCGATGGCCTGCTGCAAGCCACCTTTGACCTTGTCCGGCACGGTGCGCAGCGCGCTATCCGCCGTGTGCCTGACCACCTCGGGGAGTTGCCGACTGAGGTACTGCAAATCGTGAGCCAGTACCTGGAGCTGTTGCTCCACCGCCTGGCAACGCTGCTCGAACCGCATCATCAGCATCGAGGTCTTGCTGGTCAATTCGTCCAAATCCGTTGCTTCCATACTGCCCTCCTCCTTACGTTGTCAGCGGCACATGCCGCGGCTGTGGCTGACCGACTGTTGCTGGACGACTTGCTGTTGCAACTGCTGCAGCGCCTCCTGCTGAGCGATCAACTTGTCCTCCATCGTGGCCATCTGCACCGTGTGCGACCACATCTCCCGGCCAGGCCTCAGGCTCGCCATGGCCTGCGTATCCCGGTCGAACTGCTGCCAATCACCCATGTCGGCGGCGGCCAGCATGCGGTCCAGCCGTTGCGAAAAGCCCAGTTCCTTCGTGGTGTGCGCCTGGCTTGGCGAACCCGGCTCGTGCGAGCGCACCGCTGGCTGTTGCAAGGTTTGTGTGGCTCCGTATTCCATCTTCTGGACGTAGGCGTCCATGCTGGGCAACACGGTAGGTTGCATCAGATGGCGGTCAACCGCTTCCGCGCCCGCCTGTTTGCCGTCCGTCATGGCGTCGGCCAGCTGCGCCGCCCGAGCGGCATGCAAGGGCCGGAAATGCTCCCAGGCCAGCACACCGGCACCGGCCATCGCACCCAGCGCCGGCATCTGTTCGGACGCCCGTACCGTCATCGCACTCGCAGTATGCAGTTGTTGCGCTGCCCAATGGCCCGGCGCGGCGATGGCTGCATGGCTCAACTCGCTCATCTGCGTGGCAACCGCTTGCGTGGCGTGCTGCGCGGAGCGCGCGATCTCGCCATAGTCGGCCGATGTACGCCGGCCTTCGTCGAGCGCTCGCTCTGCCTGGGCAAACCCATCACGGCGCGCCTGCTCGCCGGCACGCTCCAGTTGGTCGGCCTGCCGTTGCATCCACGGCTGTGCATCCTCGGGCAACACATGGCCGATGCCGCGCAGCACGTTGGCATCCAGCGCAGCACCCGCCGCCCGCGCTTGGCCGATGCCGCGGTCCAACTGCGCTTCGAGCTTCGCCTCGGCTTCACGGGCGTAGATCAGGCTGGCCCCTGCCGCATGTTGAATCGCCTGCACGGCGGTGCCGGCCACTTGGATCGTCGCATCCACTTGATGTGCACCGCGTTCACTTAGCCTCTCCGCCATCGCGGCTTGTGTTTCCAGATGCGACACCGTCAACGTGTGTGCGCTTTGCGCCAGGGTGCCTGCACGCGCACCGAGGTCGGCGGCGCTTGCAAGATCACGCGCCATGGCGAGCACGGGTTCGTGCCGCGCAATCACTTCCGATAGACCCGGTACATACTCGCGCGTCACCGGCTGCTCGTCACGCCAAGCCATGGCCGCCAGTGGCACCACCTGCCCGGCCGCCAGCGGCACATCGCGCAGCAAACGATCGGCATCACTCCCTGCAAGCGCATCGACAAACGCGTGGACCGCAGGTTGCGATACCGGCGGCACGCCTTGCTGCAACTGCTGCGCCAGCCATGCACGGCCTTGCGGCACCTCGTTCACCACCCGACTCAGATGCTCAAGGGTTTGTGCCAGCTCGCCACGCTGTCTGGCATCCATGTCGCGAACCGTGCGCTGCAAGCCGTCATTGAGCAATTCACCTTGCACTTGGTAAGCGGTGATGCGCTGGCTGACGTCGTATACCGGCAAGCCGTGCTGCCCGGCATAACGCGCGGCGGTATTCGGGTGCAGCCCGGCTGCATTGAACGTGGTGGCGGGCATGCCGGTGACGGCTGAAGCGGCTGAAGCGAGGCCGCCGCCCAGGCTGTGGCCGGCGAGTTCGAAATCCACATGCGCAATTTTCAACTCCGCCGCTAAATTCATAGCGCGGACGTAATAGTCCGTTTCTAGCCCTATCGCCTGCGGACCATTGTTGGCGAGGAAATCCTCCGTGGTCGTATCGCGCAGGCCATTGGAGGTCAGCACCTGGCCAGACGAACCTTTGAAGACCGCGGTGGGCTTGTAACCGGGACCGAGCACCCTCGGGTCCGGTATGTAGATTTCGGCGCGGAAGCCGGACTCTTCCGGTTTGAGTAGATTGAGCATCTTCTCGCTGCTCAGACCCAGCTGCGATGCATACTTATACAGTACGTCTGGACGTTCGCTGGCGCGTATCCATCCTTCCGGCGGATGGCCTTCACCCTTAGCGGTCTCGTAAACGTCTTTGCTGAGCGCCGCCATTTCACGGTCGTGATACGCCTTTTGCAACAGCTCCGCCTGCCGCTGAGATACAGGGTCATGACTCGCGCGAAGTTCTCGCAGAAGATGCTGCTCTTTTTGATGGTCGATGGAACCGCTCATGTCGCTCCTTGATCGTCGGCATTACAACAACGGGATGTCTTTTTCTTCGTAGGGAAAGCCAAGGTTCTTGCGCATTTCACGCATGTGGTCTGGCATGGGCGGCCGTTCATAGCCGTGTTGCAATAACCATTGCTGGCACATGCGTTGCCAGGTTGGGTTACTCGGATTCCCGGGATGCCAGAAGATTGATTCAATCACTGGATTAATGGGTGGCGCCGGTGGCGGTGGCTGTTTTACCAAGTGCTGCAAGGTTGGATCAGCGCCATGTTGCAGCAGCCAGTAAGTCTGCTGAAACCCGCCCAAGGCTGCATAATTGAGAATTATCGGCACTCCTTGGCTCAAGGCATTGATATCCGCCCCTCGCTCCACCAGCAACTGCACGTTCTGCCACTGGTTGTGCCAGATAAACGCCTGGAACAACAGCGTCTCATCATTCGCGTTGCGCGTATCCGGATCACCACCGTGATCAAGCAGCAGTTTTAGGTAGACCGGATCGTCCTGCTTGGCCGCCCATACCATCGCGTTGCCGTGATAACGCATACCACGATCCCGCGTCTGGTACGAAAGTTTCACGTTCGGATTGGCCCCATTCTCCAGCATCGCCTGCAAGCCCTCCGGATTTTGCGTAAAGATCGGCCATGCCAGCAGAGGCATGCCGCTGTCGTAGGCATCCTCACTGAAGATCACGTCCGGATTGACATGCTCCTGCTTCATCAGCCGCTGCACGACGGCCGCGTTGCCATGCTCGGCGGCGATCGCCAAAGCTTGCGCCTTCGGATCCTTGAAGAACGCGACCACGTTGTAGTTCGATTGCGGCGCCGGCATGTCGCAGGCTGTCAACAGCAACATCATCGCTAGCATGAGCCACGCCATGCCAGCGCGTGCACCCATTGAAAAGATCGTCATCGTCCTTGGCATCGGCCATTGGAATGAAAAAAGTTGCATCGACCCTACCCATGCGCTGCGCGGGTGTCTGTAGGCGTTTGCAGTCGCGCGCTGCACGACGACATCGACGAAGCACCGTGCTGCCAGCCATGGCATGCAAACGCGTTCAAGTGTCAGCGGCGCGCACGAAACCAGCCATCTGCCCGCTGCTTACGCAGCGCTATCCTGATTGAAATCGCCGATCGCCCCGATCAACGCCGTCACAGCCACACGTTCGGCCTCGGTGAGATCAGGGTTCCAACTATCAAGAATCAGCACCACGCGCGTTTCACTACTGCGATTCCACGCCTCGTGCTCGAACGTATCATCGAATGTCACGCAGCGCCCTTCTTGCCAGACATGCGTTTCGCCACCGACGCGCAAAGCGCAATCGGGCGGCACGATCAACGGCAGGTGCGTTACCAGTCGTACATTGGTCACACCTGTGTGCGGCAAGATGTGCGTACCTGGACTCAGCACAGAGAACAGTGTTTCCGGTGCATGGTCGCGGATGCGGGTCAGCGGCAAGCTATCCAGCAAAGCCGCCGTGCGTGGGCAAGCTGCGGCGTTTGTGTCATACCGCTCGCCATGCCGGTAGAAGAAATACGCGTCCCAGGCAGCGGGCTGCGATCCGGATGATTGCAGCATCGCTTGCTGTGATTGCCCCGGCGGCGGCGCGCCGAGAAAAGCTTCCAGGCTTTGTTCGCGTGCAAGCACGCTGCGCAGTTCCTCACGCATCCAGTCCGTGGCGGCCTCCAAGGCGTCGTGCCACGGGAAGCGTTCGCGGGGGTAATAGGGCTGGCTGGGAATGTCGGGGAAATAGAGAAATTTCGGCCGCTGGCGTGGATCGGGCATCGACACGGCGTGCTCACCGAGATAGGCGTCCAGGCAACGCTCGACTCGTCGCATCTCGTCAACGCCATAACGCTGCTGCAAAGGCTCCAGCATGCGACGAAACCATGCCAGCCGCCCCATATCGACGTAGCGCATGGCATGCCTCACCGCGTCACGCAGACCGGGGGCGGTGGTTTCATTACTAAGCCATCGCCCTTGGTTTTGCGCTGTACGCAAGGCGCCGAAATAGGCCGTCAACGCGTCGTGTGGCTGGCCCAGGTGCTCCAGCGCCATGCCCAGCCGCAATCGCTCCACGAACAGCTCCGGCGCCTGGTGCACGGCTTGCCGCAATGCCTGGACTGCCGCAGAGAAATTCCCGGCCGCCAGTTGTGCCGCACCGAGCACCTGCAGGGCTTCCAGATCACCCGGAACCTCGTCCAACACCTGTTGGAACAACTGCCCGGCCTGCTGCAGGTCGCCACGCTCCAGGTAGGCATGCGCTGCCGCGCGCCATTGTGCGCGTTGCGTTTCGGCAGATGTGTTCATGGCCGCCTCCCCTTCCCTGCCAGCGTTTATCGCACACTGCCATTCCAGGAAAAAGGAGCCACGGCAACCTCTTTGCAACCTTTTCGCCATCGCACGGTGACGTTCCAGCGGCAGACTGTGATCCCGGCAACCAACCGGGGAGTCGTGCCATGGCCATCCTTCGCTGCCGAAGCGCCTTCATTTCCGACGTTCATCTGGGTACACCGGACTGCAAAGCAGCCTACCTGCTGGATTTCCTGCGCAATCTGCAGTGCCAGCAGCTGTATCTGGTGGGCGACATCATCGACCTGGAATCCCTGAGCCGCCGCCGCTGGTGGCATCCGGACCACGGCACCGTGATCGCCGAAGTGCTGGATATGGCGCGTCGCGGGATCGAGGTTATCTATATTCCCGGCAATCACGACTGCGCACTGCGCGGCCTGGTGGGACAATCCATCTGCGGCGTGCGCATTGAGTTGAACGCGATCCACGTCGGTGCCGATGGCCGCCGCTATCGTGTAAGCCACGGCGATGAATACGATCCCGAGCAGATCGGCCGCAGCTGGATGCTGCATCTGGGCGAAGCGATGCATCGCTTCGTATGCTGGGGCAACCGCCGCATCAACGCCTGGCGCCGCCGCATGGCGATGCCGTATCTGCCACTGTCGATCATCGTGAAATCGCACATCGGCAAGGCGTTGGCGTATATCCGCGCCTATGAAGAACGCGTCGCCGCCGGTGCACGCGAACACGGTGTGGACGGCCACATCTGCGGCCACATCCACTTCGGCCAGGTGCGCACCATCGACGGTGTGGTTTACCTCAATGACGGCGACTGGGTGGAACATTGCACCGCGCTGATCGAGGACGAACAGGGCGCGATGGAACTGATCCACTGGAGCGAGCAGCCGACCGCCCTGGGGCACGCCAGCCTTGAGCAGGTACAGCCCTCGCCGATGGCGGCGCTGGCGCTGGCACCACTGGCCCGGCGCAAGAAGCACGAAGAACTGGAAGAACTGAAGCCGGCGGCCTGAAACCGCCCCGCAGATTGGGGTGCAAACCCCAACATCACGAAGCGAAGCCGTTAGCACGGCAGTGTTGGGGTTTGCACCCCAATCTACAGAACCGGCCTTGATCCCTGCCGCGCCGCCAGCATATCGAAGGGCTACAATTGGCCCCTTCTCTGCTGGAGTCCCCGCTCTCATGTCGCTTGAATCCGCCACCCGCGATCGCATCGAAACCCTGTTGAAAGACCACCGCGTGGTGCTGTTCATGAAGGGCACCCGCTACCAGCCGATGTGCGGCTTTTCCGCCGCCGCCACCAACACGCTCAACGAGTTGCTGCCGGATTACCACACCGTCAACGTGCTGGAAGATCAGGAAATCCGTGAAGGCATCAAGGCGTTCGGCAATTGGCCGACCATTCCGCAGCTCTACGTGGACGGCGAACTGGTCGGTGGCGCCGACATCATTCGGCAGATGTACGGCAGCGGCGAACTGCATCAGCTGTTCGGGGTCTCGGCGCCAGATCGCACGCCGCCGGAAATCACCATCACCGACAAGGCCGCCGACGCCATCCGCAGCGGCACGGCCAATGCGCAGGGCTTGGCGCTGCATCTGGAAATCGGCCCGGACCATAGCGCCGGCTTCCAGCTTGCGCCCGCCAGCGAGCACGACATCGTGGTCACCGCCAACGGCATCGAAGTGCACTTCGATCCGGCCAGCGCGCAGCGCGCCAAGGGCATCGTGATCGACTGGGTTTCCACCATGCAGGGCGAAGGCCTGAGCCTGAAGTTTCCCGGTGCTGCTGGCGGCGTGCAGTCGATGAGCGTGCAGGAACTCAAGAACCGCCTCGCCGCCGGCAATATCACCTTGGTGGACACACGTCCTGCACAAGGCCGCGCCATCGCCGCACCGCTGCCGCAAGCGCGCATCCTGGAAGAAGAAGGCCACGCCGCACTCGCCAACCTGCCCAAGGACACGCCGATCGCCTTCATGTGCCACCACGGCATCTCCAGCCGCGGTGTTGCCGAGCAGTTCGCCGCGCATGGCTTCACGCAGGTGTACAGCGTGGATGGCGGCATTGATGCGTGGGCAGCCGAAATCGATGCGAGCGTGCCGCGTTACTGATACCGGCACGTCGCTGCATCGCTGCACATACGGGGCTTCGGCCCCGTATTTTTTTGCCTGCGTTAGTCTAGTGCGCATGCTGAACCCGCCGAGACGATGTCGCGCATGCGCTGCCTGCTGATCGAAGACGACGTGCAAACCGCTCGCTTCATCCGCGACGGCCTGCTGCGTTCAGGGCACGAAGTCACACTGTGCAGCGACGGTGCCAACGGATTGCAGCAGGCCGGCAACGGCGCCTGGGACGTCATCGTGCTGGATCGCATGCTACCGGGCGGCATCGACGGCCTAGCCGTGCTTGCCACATTGCGCGCGCAGGACAATCACGCACCCGTGTTGGTACTGAGCGCGCTGGCTGGCCTGGATGAACGCGTGCGCGGCCTGCGCGAAGGCTGTGACGACTACCTCACCAAGCCCTTCGCCTTCGAGGAACTGCTGGCGCGCATCGAGGCACTCGGCCGGCGCGCTTCCGTCGCCGCGAACCCAAGCGTGCTGAATGTGGCCGATTTGTCAGTCGACACACGTACGCGCCGCGCCTATCGCGACGGCAAGCCGATTGCTTTGCAACCGCGCGAATACCAGTTGCTGGAATACCTGGTGCGTTACCAGGGCGAGGTGATTACTCGCAAGCGGCTGCTGGCGGCCGTGTGGGGCTATCACTTCGATCCTGAAACCAACGTCATCGACGTACAGATGAGCCGTCTGCGCAACAAGGTGGATCGCGATTTTCCCATCGCGCTGATTCATACCGTGCGCGGTGTCGGCTACACGGTCCAGCCGCTGGACGAAACGTCGCATGACTAGCCTGCGCCACTCCATCGTCTTTCGTCTCGCGCTGGGCTATGGCCTGTTGTTCCTGCTCTCGATCGGCATCATCTCCTCCGTGTTCTACATCGGCACCGCCGGCCTGCTGGAACGCAATATCGACCAGCAGATCGTCGCCATCGCCCATCAGCTGGAGCAAGTGCACGAACGCAACGGCACAGCGGCGCTGCTGCAGGCTATCCACACGCTGTTGACCGATGACAAGGACGTGGAAACCGAAGAGTACCTGTTGCTCGATCCGCAAGGCAGCAAGCTGATCGGCAATCTCACTGCGTGGTCATATCTGCCTGAATCTGCCGATAAGCTCACCAAAACGAAAGTGGAACGCCTCGGGCGCAACTCCAACAGCCGCTTGCTGGTGCATCGCTTCGACGACGGTAGCCTGCTGGTCGTCGGGCGCGACTTGCAGGAACAGCGTCAGCTCGAGCAGATGATCCTGAGCGCGCTTGCCATCGGCGGCCTGCTGGGCTTATTACTGGCCATGCTGGGCGCGCTGCTGTTCCGCACACAGCTGCAAGCACGCCTGACGGCGATCCAAACCACCACGCAAGACGTCTCGGCCGGCAACCTCAATCGACGTATTGCCGCAGGCGAAGCCAAGGACGAATTGGCCGGCATCGCACGCGACATCAACCGCATGCTCGACGATATCGAACGGCTGATGGAGACCGCCCGCAACGTCTCAAACACCATCGCCCATGATTTGCGCACGCCGTTGGGAAGAATTCGCAGCGCGTTGGAAGAAACCCTGCAGCCACCCGCCGAAGCGCAACGCTGGCAGCGCACCGCGCACTATGCAATCGACGAAATCGATACCTTGATCGGGGTGTTCGAAAAGCTGCTGCAAATCGCCGAGGCCGAATCCGGCGTGCGTAGACAGCAGTTCGAAATACTGCAGCTACGCGCAGTGCTGGACGATCTCATGGAGCTTTATCAGCCAGTCGCCGAAACACAGGGCATGCAGCTAAGCGTGCACGTCGAAGGTACGTCCGCCGTACTGGCCGATCGCGACCTCATCGCCAATGTGCTGGCCAATCTCTTGGACAACGCGTTCAAATACGCCGGCCAGGGCGCATCCATCCATGTTTCCGCCCGACAGGACGAACAGCATGTCCACGTCGTGGTACAGGACAACGGACCAGGCATGCCACCGGATGCCATGAACCGCGCCACCGAACGCTTCTTTCGTGTTGACGACAGCCGCAGCCAGCGTGGCAATGGACTGGGACTTTCCATCGTGGCGGCGGTGGTGTCGCTGCATCACGGCGAGTTGAAGCTGGAAAATGCGCGGCCTGGGTTGAAGGTAAGCATGGTATTGCCAAAAGCCTGATCTTCACGGTCCTTGCACCGACAAGCAACCTTTCCAAACGGTAACTATGTCCCGCGCACATCCGCCGCTATGGTCAAGCAGGCGCAAGCCTGCCCCCATCCCCCGCAGCGAATCAAGACCGCTTCATGCCTTCCCAGCACGCACGCCTTCTTGTCCTTGCCATCGCCGTCGCCGCCGTCAGCGGCCTCGGCTATATCTGGCTGGCTCATCGCACACCACCGGCACCGGCCGCCAACACTGGCGCCGACACGCACAGTGTCACGCTTACCGACACACAAGCCAAACAGGTGTCAGTGATCGACGTAGGCACCCACACGTTCGATACCTGGCGTCCAGCAGTCGGCTACATCGACTATGACCAGGGCCGCATCGCGCAGGTCTCCAGCCCATATGCCGGACGCGTGGCCAGCGTCGCTGCGGAAGAAGGCGATACCGTACGCAAAGGACAACTGCTGTTCACCATCGACAGCCCTGATCTTCTGCAAGCCGAATCCGCCCTGCTCGCTGCGGATGGCGTGCTGACCCTGAGCCGCAAAACGCTCGAGCGCACGCAAAAGATGCTGCCCATCCAGGCCAGCGCAAAAAAAGATGTAGAACAGGCGATCTCCGACGAGCAAACCGCCGAAGCAAGCTACCGCGCGGCACGCAAGACCGTGTTGCTGTTCGGCAAGAGCGAGGCGGATATCGACCGCTTGCTCGCCACGCGCAAGGTGGAGGGCGAGCTGCGCATGCTGAGTCCGTTCGACGGCATCGTCGCCAATCGTTCACTGACAGTAGGTGATCTGGTGCAACCCGGCGGTTCACCCACGCCTTTCACCGTGGCTGATCTTTCCAGCGTGTGGGCAGTAGCGAACATGCCCGAGGACGATGCCGCTGCATTGAAGTTGCATCAACCGCTTGCCATCACGCTCCCGGCCTTGCCGGGTCGCACGCTGCGCGGCGAAGTGAGCTACATCGCCAGCGCCGTCGATCCAAATACGCACACTGTCCTTGTGCGGGCCGACATTCCCAATCCGGATCGCATGCTGCGTCCGCAGATGCTGGCTAACGTCGCCGTGCAGACGGCCATGGCGGAACACTCGCCTGCCGTACCCGAAGACGGGGTGGTGCGCGAAGGTGACGGCACCACCATGGTGTACGTCACGCAGGACGGTCGCCGTTTCGAGCAGCGCATGGTGAAGGTCGGCAAGCGCCAGCAAGGCATGGACCAGATTCTCGATGGACTGAAAGCCGGCGAACGCGTTGCCGGCGAAGGTGCGCTATTCCTCGACAACATGCTGTCGCAGCAGCCGGACGACGATTGAGTCGCCAGCTTCCGCGCATCGCCCTCACCTTCGAATAAAGGCGTTACCCGTGTTACGAGGCATCATCGCATTTGCGCTGTCCCGACGTTCCGTCGTCATGATGGCCCTGCTGGCGTTTTTCGCCGCGGGCCTGATGGCATACAACAAACTCAACATCGAGGCTTACCCCAATCCAGCGCCGGTGATTCTGGAAATCACCGCGCAGGCACCGGGCTTGTCCGCCGAAGAAATGGAGCGACTCTACACGCGCCCGATGGAACTAGGTGTCGCGACCACGCCCGGCGTGGACAACATCCGCTCCACCTCGTTCTATGGCTTGTCGTTCGTGCGTGTGACCTTCAAGTACGGCGTGGATTACAACTTCGCTTACACGCGCACCGCGATCAATCTGCAGCAGAACGTCAGCCTGCCCAACAACGTGCAACCGCAAATCCAGGCGTCAAGCCTGGTTGGCGAGATTTTTCGCTATCAACTGGTGGGGCCGCCGCATTTCGGCCTCACTAACCTGCGCACGCTGCAGGATTGGGTGGTATCGCATCGCCTGCTGTCGGTGCCCGGCGTGGGCCAGGTGGTGACCTGGGGCGGCACCACCAAGGAATACCACGTCGACGTGGATATGCCGAAGCTGGAAGGCTACAAGCTCACGCTGCCGCAGGTCGTCAATGCGCTGGGTAATGCGAATGAAAACGTCGGCGGACGCACCATCGACCTCGGCCAGCAATCGGTAAATGTGCGTGGCGTCGGCCTGATCGCCGATACCAACGACATCAAGAACGTGGTGCTATCTCAAAACAATGGCACGCCCATCTTGGTAAAAAACATTGCCAATGTTTCGGTGGGCAGTGCGCCGCGTCTGGGGAAAGCCGGACGCGACGATCAAAGCGACGTCGTCACCGGCATTGTCGTGATGAACCCCACCGAACGCACCAACGAGGTGATCGCACGCGTCAAAGCGGAAGTGGATCGGCTCAACCATGACGGCACACTGCCGCCAGGCGTGAAAGTCGTACCGTTCTACGACCGCTCGAGCCTGGTGGGGGTAACCACACATACGGTGCTGCACAACCTGCTCTTCGGTTGCCTGTTGGTATTCCTGATCCAATGGGTTTTCCTGGGCGATCTGCGCAGCGCCTTGATCGTAAGCGCGAACATTCCGGTGGCGCTGTTCTTCAGCATCATTATCTTGGTGGCATGCGGCGATTCGGCCAACTTGCTCTCGGTGGGCGCGGTCGACTTCGGCATCATCGTCGACTCGGCGGTGATCATGATCGAAAACATCTTCCGCAACTTGCAAACCGGCAAGGAAGAGCAGCAGGAACTCTTGCACTACTACGCCGAAAGCCGCGGCGGCGCCGGCCCCACGGGTCCGGGAAGCCATGGCTGGACCGACCACATCCGCATGCTCTACGTGAGTGCGATGCAGGTGGATCGCGCGGTACTGTTCTCTTCCGCGATCACGGTGGCAGCGTTTATCCCGCTGTTTACCATGCAGGGCGTGGAAGGGCAGATCTTCAACCCGATGGCGCGCACCTACGCGTACGCCTTGTCGGGTGCACTGATCGCCACCTTCACCGTTACGCCTGTGCTCGCTTCGCTATTGCTGCCCAAGCACGTGAAAGAGGTTGAAACGATCTTCGTGCGCGGTATTCGCAGCGTCTATTCGCCGGTGCTGCGCTGGGCCTTGCGCCGGCGCAAGCTCACCGTGGGCTTGGGTTTGTGCTTTCTGCTACTGGCCGCCTTGCTGCTGCCGCGCATCGGCACGGAGTTCCTGCCCTCGCTGGAGGAAGGCAACCTGTGGATCCGCGCCAGTATGCCGCCAACCATTTCGCTGGACGCCGGCATGAAGATGGTCGATCGCATGCGGCACATCATCAAATCGCATCCGGAAGTGATCACCGTCGTGTCGCAGCACGGCCGCCCCGACGACGGCAGCGATGCGGCAGGCTTCTACAACGTGGAACTGTTCGTGCCGCTGAAGCCGGAAGGCGACTGGCCAAACGGCGACAGCAAGGCCAAGCTGATCGCCAGTTTGCAGCAGCAATTCAACGCAGCATTTCCCGGCGTGGGCTTCAACTTCTCGCAATACATTCAGGACAACGTGGAAGAAGCGCTGTCCGGCGTGAAAGGCGCCAACGCGGTGAAGATTCTCGGCCCTGATCTGGGTGAACTGGAAAAGCTCGCCGATGACGTGATGCACCAGATGCAGCAAGTACGCGGCGTACAGGATCTGGGTGTATTCCACGTACTGGGCCAGCCCAACCTCAATATCACCGTCGACCGCGCCAAGGCAGCGCGTTATGGCCTCAACACCGGTGACGTCAATACGGTGATTCAAGCCGCACTGGCTGGTGCGCAAGCAACCACGGTGCAGGAAGGCGAAAAACAATTTGCGCTAGTCGTGCGACTGGCCTCGCAAGACCGATCGAGCATTGACGCCATCGGCAACATCATGGTGGGTTATACGAACTCCGCCGGGAATACGGCGTATGTGCCGCTGCGAGAGGTCGCGAACATCTCGCTCGATACCGGCGCCTCCTACATCTATCACGAACGCAACGAGCGCTACATCCCGGTGAAATTCAGCGTGCGTGACCGCGATCTGGGCAGCACGGTGGAAGAAGCGCAGCGACGCATCGCGCAGAACGTGAAACTACCCAGCGGCTATCACCTGAGTTGGGCGGGTGAGTTTTCCGATATGCAGGCAGCAAAGCAACGGTTGGCGGTAGTACTGCCGATCGCCATCGGCTTGATTCTCGCGCTGCTCTTTACGCTGTTCAATTCGTTGCGCGACAGCCTGCTTACCTTGGCGGCGATTCCATTCTCGATTGCCGGCGGTATCATCGCGCTTTATCTGTCCGGCTTGAACCTAAGTGTGTCGGCGGCGATCGGTTTCGTCTCGCTGTTCGGCGTGTCGGTGATGAACGGCATTTTGGTCATCACCTATTTCAATCATCTGGTGTTCGAAGGCAAACCTCCGCTGGAAGCGATGTACCTGGCCGCGGAACAACGCATGCGCCCGATGCTGATGACCGCCTTCTCCGCTTGCATCGGCCTATTCCCCGCCGCCATTTCGCAAGGCATCGGCAGCCAGGTGCAGCGTCCGCTCGCCACCGTGGTAGTGGGCGGCATGCTGCTGGGTCCGATCATGCTGCTGATCGTGGCGCCTGCGCTGCAGGTGATGGTGGTGGAATGGTCGCAGGCACGCCGTGCAAGACGGCAACGCCTTGCCGGCCAGGAAGAGGGGGCGTGAGCATGAACATACCTGCTTGCTCATGCAGAGTGGGGATCCTTGCGCTGATCACGCTCAGTGCGGGTTGCGCCGTCGGCCCTGACTACCATCGCTCCAATGTGCCATTGCCGGATAGTTTTACGCGTGCGACCACACCCAAAACGATCGGCGATGCTTCGACGCATGACGCACAGCGCCTGATGCAAGGCGAAGCGGTGCAACGCGATTGGTGGCGTGCCTTCGATTCGCCGGCCTTGAACGATCTGGTGCAACGCGCCCTGGCGCACAATCCCACCATCGACGCAGCGCAAGCGGCACTGCGGCAGGCGCAAGAAAACGTTGCTGCGCAACGCGCCAGTTATTTTCCCGCGATACAAGCCAGCTATTCGCCCTCGCGCAACCGCAACGCCGTGGGCACGATTTCGCCAACGCTTAGCTCGGGACAAACCTATTACAGCTTGCACACCGCGCAGTTGACCGTGGGCTATGTGGCCGATGTGTTCGGTGCGAATCGCCGTGAGGTGGAATCGCTAAGCGCGCAGGCAGACATGCAGCGCTACGAGCTTGACGCAACGTATGTGACGCTTGCCGCCAACGTCGTGAACGCGGCCGTGCAGGCGGCAAGCCTGCGTGAACAGATCCAGGCGACACAGGCGATGATCGACGCCGATGCCCACGCGCTATCCATTCTGCAGCAGCAAGCCGCCATGGGTGGAGCCACCGGCCTGGACGTCGCAGCCCAAGCCACTGCGCTTGCGCAGGCCAGGCAAAATCTGCCCGTACTGGAGAAACAGCTCGAACAAACACGAGATTTGCTGGCAGTATTGCTTGGAGAACCGCCATCGCAAGCCGGCGACACCGATCTCGAACTGGCAACACTGCGCTTGCCCGCGTCATTGCCATTGAGCCTGCCGGCACAAATCATTCGCCAACGTCCGGATGTATTGGCCGCCGAAGCCCAGGTGCATGCAGCCAGCGCAGAAGTCGGCGTAGCGGTCGCGAACCGGCTGCCGCAATTTTCCATCTCGGCACAATACGGCGGCAGTGCGACCCAGTTCAGCCGCATGTTCACCGACGACAACGTGTTCTGGAGTTTGACCGGCACCGTGTCGCAGACGCTGTTCGATTTTGGCGCGCTGAAACATCATCAACGCGCCGCCGAAGCAGCGCTGGATCAAGCTAAGGCGCAATACCGCAACGTCGCGCTGACCGCCTTCCAGAATGTCGCCGATACGCTATACGCACTGGATGAAGACAGCAAAGCGCTCACCGCCGCGACGCAAGCCGAAGCTGCCACCCGCAAGACACGCGATCTCACTCAACAGCAACTGCAATTCGGTGCCACCAACGGCCTGGCTTTGCTCGCCGCGGAGCAGGCGTATCAGCAGGCCGTGGTAACCAGGATCCAGGCTGTCGCAGCGCGCTACGCCGACACGGTAGCTCTTTACCAAACGCTGGGCGGCGGATGGAAAGACCCTTCTGGAACGCCATAGTGTCCAGTGATTCTTGTGTGTTTGCGCGACAAAAAAGCCGCTGGATATCCAGCGGCTTTTTTGTTTAGTCCGAAGTGGCCGGCATCGGCCACTTCGAGTGGTATTGCTTACCAGTCGTAAGTGATGCCGATCTGGATGGTACGCGGCGCTTCGATCGCAGCTACCGGATAACCATAGGTCTGATAGATGAAGGGCGACTTGTACGTCGGGATTGACGAACCTGTAGTGCCGTATTGCGAACTGACCTGAGTGAGCTTCTGCTCGTTCGTGACGTTGCGAACCTGAAGCTGGAAAGCCAGCTTCTTGTCGGCCCATTCCGGACGATACATGACCGCCAGATCCAGGGTATGGATCCAGGGCGTGAAGCCCGTGCTGCCCGGAGGTGCCGGGTTGCCGCCGCACCAGTGGGTGAAACTGCCGTAACCCAGACCCGGGTTGCTCTGGTTGGGACCGTAGAAGCCAAGGCAGTCCGTCGGCGTGCCCGAAGCCAGCGTCAACACACCGCTGACCGACCATTCCGGCAGGAACTGGTACGTGCCATAGCCCTTCAGCACATGCTTGCGCGAGTTGGCCTGGACGCCGTTGGCGTACGACATGATCTGGCCGTAGTCCCACTGCGTCGTGGCCGACACCGAGGTGCTGCCCTGACCAATGTTCGCCTGCACCGGGCCGTCGGTGGTGCCATAGCTCTTCGAATAAACGTAGTCGAGCTTGGCCGTCCACTTACCGTCCCACGGATGCTCCAGGAACATCTCCAGCGAGTAGTAATTGCGGTAGGCACGCGGGAAGCCCAGCTGAGCTGGACCCGCCCAGCCATAAGCGTAACCACCATTGAGGTTCTGCACCTTGTAGAGGTTGCTCGAGCCCGGGTTGATCAGAATGCTGGGGTTGACATACAGGCTGTTGCCGCAGTTGGCATTCAGATTGATCGGCTGGCTGGCCAGACCCGGGTTCTGCGCCAGGATGGCCTGACAGACCGCCAAAGCGCCTTCACCCGTATCGTCAACGATGCGACCCAGCTTGGTCCACGTCGCCGTTACGCCATAATCCCAGGACGGATTGATCTGCTGCTGGAAGCCCAGCACATAGGAATCCTGGTATTCCGGCCGCACATTCTGCGCAGCCACCGTGCCCGGATCGAGCTTCTGGCCATACTCGTTGTTGAGCGAAACCGGCACACCCAGACCCGCAGTCTGGCCAACCGAGTAGATCGGCGTCAGGCCGGTAGGCAAGCCATTGGCATCGATTCCCGTGTAGGTGTAGTACTGGCCGGTATACGTGGACGGCGAGGCCTCGCGCAGCGCAACGCCCGACGGCAGCGCCAGGAAGTAGCGACCGACGTTACCGAACAGCTTCATGCTGGAATCACCCAGGATGTCCCAGCTGAAGCCCAGACGCGGCGCCCACTGCGGCCGGGTCATGCGCACATATGCCTGGCCATACGGGTTGTAGTTCTGGAACTCGTCGTTACGAAGACCCAGGTTCAGCAACAGGTTCGGAGTGACCTGCCAGGTGTCCTTGATGTACTGCGCACGCTGTGTCACCTGTACGGTGGTGCCGGTCTGGAAGATGTACTTCTGCACGTAGTACGGCGAGTTAATCGCACTTACGTAAGGACCGACTGCTGGAATCGGACCAGCGTTGCCGACGAGCGGCACACCAGGCGTACCCGTAAGGTACTGCCATGCATAACCCGGCCCGGTCATGATCGAACCATCGTCGATATCGCGCGTGGTCTGGTTATCGATACCAGCTGCCAGCGTGTGATCGCCGAGCTTGTAGCTCAGGTCGAAACGGAAGTTGATGTTCTCCGACTTGTGACTCGGATTGTTGATGTTGGTGTTGATGTTGGAATTGGTGCAAGCCAGGCTTGGGCAATAAGCCGGGTTCTGGTTGGTGGCACCAATAATGGAAGGCAGGCTGTTGTTGGAGCCTGGCTGCACCGTGTAATACGAGCCGTCCATCTTGCCGAGCAGCACGTTCAAAGTCAGGTCATCGGTGATGTACGACGTGAATTTGCCGATGTAGATGTTGAACGTATGCTTGAACGACTGGTTATATCCGGCGAAGCCACCTTCCGTACGCGTGGCGTAATCGAAATTGTCGTAACTGGCGTTGTAGCTCTCCGACGACCGGATGTCCGTGAACGACAGCGTATTCGAATCGGTGATGTTCCAATCCAGCTTTGCGTAGTACTTCGGATCGCTAAACCGGTTGTTATAGACATACGGCGTAGCGGTCGAGCCCGTGTCCGTCTGGTTTTGTTTGTCGGCTTCTGCAGCCAGGAAGAAGAACAACTTGTCCTTGATCAGCGGGCCACCCACGTAGGCGTCGTAGATCTGTTCCCAGGTCTGGTCTTTATTGCGGTAATCGAGGATGCTGCCCACGCCTTGGGGGCCGCTGCCGGCGGGATAGGCCGGGTTCTCGTAATACACATTGGCCGGCGTACCCTGGATCCCCTTCGGCGTCCAGAACACGGCGCCACCGAAGTGCCAGGTATTGGTACCGCTCGCGCCCACCTGGCTGATCACGCCGCCGGTGGAACGACCGTACTCCGGGCCATAACCGTTGGTGAGCGTTTCCTGCTGGGCGATCGCGCCATAGGGCAGCGTGATACCGCCAGCGTTGCCAAGCGGGTCAGACGTATTGAAGCCGTTGATGTAGTAAGCGTTCTCGGCCACGGACGAACCACCGAAGGACACCATCGGTTCGCCAGTCGGACCGCTACCCAATGCGTTGGAGCCCTGCACCGTACCGGGAGCAAGCAAGGCAATGGCAGCACCCGTGCGAGCCAGCGGAAGATTCTTCAGCTGCTCGGAAGTGATGACGGTGCTTTCCTGCGTGGAAGTCACGTCAATCGGCGGGATGGCATTGGCCGTCACCATCACGGAAGACAGATTCTTCGCGGTCTCTGTGCCGCCACCGGCGGTCACGAAATCGACGGCGACAGACTTCGCGGCCAGCGCCGTGACGTTCTGCTTGGTCTGAACAGTCTGGCCATTCTGGACCAGGGTCACGGTGTATGTGCCTACCGGCAACGTGACGCTATAACGGCCGTCCTGACCCACCGCAACGGTGCGGTTGAAACCCGAACCACCGACGATCTGCACGGTTTCGCCAGCGGCGACCGGTGCCTGACCAAAAATCGTACCGGTGGTGGCCTGCGCCAGCACCTGTCCCGAAAAACCAAAACCCATCGCAACTGCAACAGCCAACGCAGTATGACGCGCCGGCATCCGGTTGGATGCGGGCACAAACTTTTTAACGCTCATTTAAGGTGCTCCCCAGCAGCAAGAAAAACAAAGAGGCAGAACCGTCAGCGAACATCCCTACCCAGCGCGGGTCCCACCCCGGCCAGATCACGGACAGACGACTTCCTTCCCATCCCCTACAAATTGCGTGGCCCAGAACTTAACAGGCCTTTAGCACTTTGCTGACGTGGAAATTAAGCGCTGGAGTAACAAAAAGTCAATGGTAAATAATTACGTCAATCGGCAATATTTTACGATTAACCGTCTTTTTTATGCGGCTTGCCATGCAATTTGTCGGACTAGTTTAAAAATTCATACGTACACTGTCAGTTTATCGCAAGCCTCACAGTCAAACGGCGCAAGAAAAGTCGGAAATTGTTCCCAGTTCGCCCTCGAGTTCCAGATGCTTATCCGTCCGTTCCGACGCATTCGACTCCGCAATGGGAATGTCGGCAGCACCAGCTCCTCGGGCAACCGATAATCATTATTGATGTCTTCGTCACAGATGACGGCGATCAGCAAATCAAATCACCGCTGATTTTTCTCTTTATCGATCGCCGCATTTACCAAAAAATAGTCTGCCGGCACGGATGGCGCCCAACAGTCCGGACGGGTTGAGTTACGCTGCGCGAACACAATTTACGATGGTCATCCCAGCCTCTGCGACTCGCGAGCCTTATGGATGCGAGGATTTCGGCACCGCATTCGTTTGCATTCCAGCAAGCGCTCGGCTTGCGGGAGCAGCTTGTTTGACTACGATCCACTACAGACGAGAAACACCATGGCGGCAGATCGGCCTCACCCTCCCCTCGACCGCACGGCGGGTCTATCCGCCGCTGCGCGCCGGCTGCTGGATGAAGCAGGCAAAGCATTGAGCCGGTCCGATCCCGATGCTGCGGAGCGTTCGTTGACTGGCGTATTGGCGATGGCACCGAGCGCCGCCGAAGCCTATCGGCTGCTGGGTGTGGCCAACCAAATGCGCGGCGATCACGCCACGGCGGTAACGCATCTACGGCGCTCGCTGGCACTGGGTTCCCATGATGCGATCACCATGATGGGCCTTGGTATTTCCCTGCACGAAAGCGGTGATGCCGACGAGGCCATTGCCAGCCTCCGCCAGGCCTGCACATTGGCGCCCGACATGGCCTCAGCCTGGTACAACCTGGGCAAGGCGCTGAAAGTGCAGCTTCGCCGCGAGGAAGCATGCGAGGCTTTGCAGCAAGCATTAGCGGTGGATGGCGCGCATACGTTGGCGCGAATAAGCCTGGCCGATGCCATGGTCGGTCTCGGCCGCATCGCAGATGCCGTGACGGAATACCGCGAAGTAGTTCGACGCCATCCTGAGCATGCCGATGCATGGTATGCACTGGCCAACCTGAAGACCGAGCCGCTCAGTAGTGATGACACCATCCGCCTGCAGCGCGCTTTTCGCAAACCGAATGTGCCTGCGGATGCACGCGTTTCGCTGGGGTTCGCCTTGGCCAAGGCCTTGGAAGATCAGGCGCAATACGCCGAAGCCTTCGACGTCTTGCGCGAGGCTAACGCATTGAAGCGTCGGCAAGTGCATTGGAACGCAGCGGTTGAACGTGCGTATGTGGACGCGATCATGGCGGCATTCGATCGTCCTCTACCCACGCCGATGGATCCTGAGCTGGGCAATGAGGTCATCTTCATCGCCAGCCTGCCGCGTTCCGGTTCGACACTGATCGAACAGATCCTTGCCTCGCACCCAAAAGTTGAGGGGGCTGATGAGATCGTTGATCTCCCACAGGTGCTCGAAGCCGAATCGAAGCGTCGCAAACAGCCTTTTCCGAACTGGGTGGCAAATGCTACGGCCGACGACTGGGCACGGCTCGGCCGCGAATACCTGGCGCGCACAGCACGCTGGCGGGAGCAACGTCCGCTGTTCACCGACAAAAACATGCTCAATTGGGAACACGTTGGTGCTCTGTTGGCGATGCTGCCAGGCGCGCGCATCGTGAACTGCCATCGTGATGCGGTGGAAACTTGCTTTGCCTGCTATCGCCAGCTTTTCAGCAACGGCTCGCACTTCAGTTATGACCTGGACGACATGGCGAGCTACTACAAAGATTTCGCTCGACTCAGCCGCTATTGGCAGCAGCACTATCCAGGACAGATTCTCGATTTCTCGTACGAGGCCTTGCTCGCCGATCCGGAAACCCAAACGCGACGACTGCTGGATTTCTGCAACCTGCCCTTCGATCCGGCTTGCCTCAACTTCCACAAGACGTCGCGCGTGGTGCTGAGCACCGCCAGCGCTGCACAAGTGCGCCAGCCACTACGCAAGGACACCGCACGTAGCGCACACTACGCAAAGCAGTTGGAACCGCTTCGCACACATCTAACGAAAGACCGACCGTAACGCCTATAAACGCGGGATTAAAACAAAAAGCCGCCGATGACTCGGCGGCTTTTTGTTTGATTCAAAAGTAACTGCCGAAGCAATTGGCAACCCAACTGCTTCGGCGCGATGCCTGACTTACCAGTCGTACGTGACACCGAGCTGGACGGTACGCGGCTGCTCCACAGCTTCATAACCCATGTAGGTAGCTGCGCCATTGTTAATCGCAGAGTTAACCGCAACGGCCGACTTGTACAAGGCGTTCGGCGAACCCGTGCTGCCGTAGTTCGACACCATCTGGGTGACTTTCTGCTCGTTGGCGATGTTGCGAACCTGCAGCTGGAAGGCCAGCTTCTTGTCCGCCCATTCCGGACGATATTGCAGTGCCAGATCCAGCGTGTGAATCCACGGCGTGAAGCCGGTCGTACCGGTCGGCGTCGGGTTGCCTCCGCACCAGTGGTAGTTACCCGGACCGTAGGCGAGACCCGGGTTGCTCTGGTTCGGGCCGTACAGACCCAAGCAGGACACCGGCGTGCCAGACGCCAACTGCAACACGGCGCTGACCGACCACTCTGGGAGGAACTGGTAGGTGCCATAGGCCTTCAACACGTGCTTGCGGTTGTTAGCCTGCAAGCCGTTGGCATTCGACATGATCGCCGTGTAGTCCCACTGCTCCGTCGCCGACTGCGAGGTACCACCCTGGCCAATGTTCGACTGCACCGGACCCTCGGACGTGCCGTAGCTCTTCGAGTACACGTAGTCGAGCTTGGCGTACCACTTACCGTCCCATACGTGCTCGAGGTACATCTCCAGCGAGTAGAAGTTACGGAAAGCCGGCGGGAAGCCCAACGTATCCGGGCTAACCGTCGCGTAGGAATAGCCACCGTTGAGGTTCTTGATCTTGTATTGCTGGGTGCTGCCCGGGTTGATCAGGATACTGGCGTTGACATACATGCTCGGGCCGCAGGTGGCACCCGATGCGGCCGGCTGATTGAGCAGGCCGGGGTTCTGTTGAAGCAAAGCGGTACAGATGGCGAGCGGGCCTTCACCCGTATCGTCGATGATGTGGTTCAACTTGGTCCACGTTGCGGTCACACCGTAATCCCAGCTCGGTGCAAACTGGTGCTGGAAGCCAAGTACGAACGAATCCTGGTACGACGCCTTCAGGTTCTGCGAAGCCACCGTCGAGGGGTCAAGCGCCGCGCCGTATTCGTTGTTCAACGACACCGGCACGCCATTGCCGCAGGTCTGGCCGCACGAATAAATCGGGGTCAGGCCCGTCGGGGTACCGTCCGTGTTGACGCCCGTATAGGTGTAGTACTGCGAGGTGAACGTGGAGGCCGACGCTTCACGCAAGGCCACACCGGTCGGCAGCGCCAAGTAGTAACGGCCCGCATTGCCGAACAACTTCATGCTGGAATCGCCCAGGATGTCCCAGCTGAAACCCAGACGCGGCGCCCACTGCGGCTTGGTCAGTCGCACATATGCCTGACCATTCGGGTTGTAGTTGGTGAACTGGTCGTTACGCAGGCCGAGGTTCAGTAACAGGTTGGGGGTAACCTGCCAGGTGTCCTTGATGTACTGCGCGTACTGCTTCACCTGCACCGTGGTAGCAGTCTGGAATACCGTCTTCTGTACGTAGTTGGCACCATTGATAGGTGCCACATACGGAGCGAAACCCGGCGTGGTGCCCGCAATCGGCGTACCCGCGATGGCGGTGTTCTGATACACCCATTGGTAACCCGTACCAGGCCCGGTCGGCAGCACACCGTCATTGATATCGCGTGTGGTCTGGTTGTCGAGACCCGCAGCAATCGTGTGGTTGCCCAGTTTGTAACTAAGATCGAAACGGAAGTTCGTTTCTGTCGACTTATGCGCCGGATTGGGGAAAGTCGGATTGACCTGGGTGTTGGAGTATCCAGCACCATTGTTGGGCGTTACACCATTGACCGATTGAAATTGCGGGTTGGTGACGTTGGGAACATCCGGAAGTCCGCCCGGCTGCTGTGTGAAGTACGTGCCGTTCATCTTGCCGAACAAAACATTCAAGGTCAGGTCGTCCGTGATGTACGACGTGAACTTGAAGATGTTCATGGTGAAGGTGTCTTTAAACGACGGTTCGAAGCCGGCGAAATCACCTTGTGTCTTGGTGTTGTAGTCGTAGTTGTAGAACGCGCCGTTGTACTGCTCCGAATTCCTGGCCGTGGTCCACGACAGGGTGTTCGAATCGGTGATGTTCCAGTCCAGCTTGCCGTAGTACTTCGGATTGGAATAGCTGTTCTGATACACGAACGGCGTACCGACGTTCTGACCGACATTGTCGTTGTTGTGATGGTCGGCTTCGGCTGCCAAGAAGAAGAACAACTTGTCTTTGATCAGCGGGCCTCCGACGTAAGCGTCGTACACCTGCTCCCACTGCGTGTTCTTGTTGCGATAGTCAAGCAAGCTGCCCGGCGACGTATTGCCTGAAGTAATCGCAGGGTTGTTGTAGTACACATTGCCCTGGTTACCCTGCAAGCCCTCCGGCGTAAAGAACACGGCGCCACCGAAATGCCACGTGTTGGTGCCGCTGGCGCCGACCTGACTGATCACGCCGCCGGTGGAGCGGCCGTATTCGGGGCCATAACCATTGGTCAGCGTTTCCTGCTGGGCGATCGCGCCGTATGGCAGCGTGATACCGCCTGAACCAGCAACCGGATCGGTGGTGTTGAAACCGTTGATGTAGTAGGCGTTCTCAACGACCGAACTGCCACCGAACGAAACCAGTGGCTCACCGGTCGGGCCGTTGCCGAGTGCGCTGGCGCCTTGCACGGTGCCCGGCGCCAGCAGCGCAATCGCCGCACCTGTGCGTGCCAGCGGCAGATTCTTCAGCTGCTGTGAGGTGATAACGGTGCTTTCCTGCGTCGACGTCACGTCGATCGGCGGAATGGCGTTGGCAGTCACCATCACTGACGACAGGCTCTTTGTCGCGCCGGTTGCGGACGTCGTCACGAAATCAACCGCGACGGACTTCGCGGCCAGCGCCGTAATGCCCTGCTTGGTCTGAAGCGTCTGGCCGTTCTGCATCAACATCACATCATACGTGCCGACCGGCAGCGTGATGCTGTAACGACCGTCCTGGCCAACCGCAACGCTGCGATTGAAACCCGAACCACCAACGATCTGCACGGTTTCGCCAGCGGCGACCGGTGCCTGACCGAAAATCGTACCGGTGGTGGCCTGCGCCAGCACCTGTCCGGAAAAACCGAAACCCATCGCCACTGCAACAGCCAGTGCGGTGTGACGAACCGGCATCCTGGTGGATGCGGGCACAAACTTTTTAATGTCCATTAGGGGGTCCCCAGCAGTAAGAGAAAAGAGATGGGACCGTCAGGGAACGTCATGTCTGGCGCAGGTCCCTCCCCCGCCAAATCACAAACGGACGGTTTTTTTCCCATCACCACCAAATTGCCTGGTCCAAAATAACTTGCTTAACGGACCTTTAGCACTTTGTTGTCCCGAAAATTAAGCGCTCGAATAACACAAAGTCAACAATAAATAATTACGGATGAAAGCATTTTCTTACGATTGATCATGTCTCGCGTGAGCTACAACCGGTCATTCGCAAAATTTACGCGCAGATCGTCAGCTTATCGCAAGCTTTTGGGTCAAATTGCGCAAGGAAACGCGGGGGATCATTCCCCCGGCTCGTCCTCAAATCGCAGATGCTTAACACTCCGTCCATTCCGGCGCACCAGCTTTAGTGCCTCAATGCCGATCCGGATGTGCGCCTCCACGTACTGCGCCGTGACGCTGCGATCACTCAGCTCGGTCTTCACCCCTTCCGGAATCATGGGTTGATCGGAAACCAGCAAGAGCGCACCACAAGGAATATGGTTGGCGAAGCCGGCGGCGAAGATGGTGGCCGTTTCCATATCCACAGCCATGCAGCGTGTGCGGCGCAAATACTCCTTGAATGTCTCGTCGTGTTCCCATACGCGCCGATTGGTGGTGTAGACCGTACCGGTCCAATAGTCGTGGCCAAGGTCGCGGATCATGGTGGAGACACCGCGCTGCAATTGGAATGCAGGCAACGCTGGCACCTCGGGTGGCAAATAATCATTGCTGGTGCCTTCGCCACGAATGGCAGCGATCGGCAAAATCAAATCGCCAAGCTGATTCTTCTTTTTCACGCCGCCGCATTTGCCAAGAAACAACACCGCGCTGGGTTGGATCGCACTCAGCAGATCCATCACCGTGGCGGCATTGGGGCTGCCCATGCCGAAGTTGATAAGCGTGATGTCATCGGCCGTCGCACTGGGCATGGGCCGATCGCGCCCTTGCACTTCCACGCCATGCCATTGCGCGAAGAGGTCGACGTAATGACCAAAATTGGTAAGCAGGATGTGGCTGCCGAATTGTTCGAGCGACATGCCGGTATAGCGCGGCAGCCAGTTGGTGACGATCTCGTATTTGGTCTTCATGCAAAGCTCTTGTTCCGGCGTGACGCACCTGCGCCACGCGTTACCGGCGACGCCACGCCGGCAGGGTGCCAAGTCTCAACACCCACCATCTTAGAGCCTGATCCAACACTGGTGTCCATATCCCATCCACCAGCCCCAAAAAAATTTCGATGACGATTCGTAGGTTGGGTTAGCGCAGCGTAACCCAGCGCCACTGCCTCGAATATGTCGGGTTACGCTGCGCTAACCCAACCTACAAACCACGCAAAAAAACACGCCTCGGCATAACCGAGGCGTGTGCGAAGTAAATAAGTCCCTCTGGTAAAAGAGAGACTCGTTGCAACTTAGTAGTCGTAAGACACCGAGAAACGCACGTAACGCGGCTGGGTGTAGTACATGCCAAGTCCATAGCTGTTGAGCACCGTGCCGGGCGATGCGGACTCGCTGGTGGCACTCCACTGAGTCGGCACCTGGCGATTCAGCACGTTGAATACATCCACGCCGAAGGCCAACTTCTGTTGCGCGAACATCGGGCGATACATCACACCCAGGTCCAGACGCGTGTTCCAGGGCATGCGGCCCGCTGCACCCGGAGCCGACGGCTGGGCGAAACAGTAATGGTAGGCCGCACCGTATCCCGACGGATCGGTGTCCGGCGCGGGGTAATAGCCAAGGCAGCTCTTCGGCGCACCCGAGGTTGCCAGGATGCGGCCCGAGACCATCCATTCCGGCGTAATCGCGTAAACACCATAGGCCTTGATCTGGTGTGTGCGGTCATTGAACAGCACGCCGTTGGCGTTCGCCATGAGCGCAGCGAAGTCCCAGTCCTCGGTCTTGCTGACGTCGGTCTGGCCGATATCCGAACGCACCTGGCCTTCGGTGTTGCCGTAGCTGCGCGAGAAGGTGTAATCCAGGCGCGCCTGCCACTTACCGTCGAACGGATGCTCCAAGTACATGTTCATCGCGTAGTACTTGCGCTTCGCGCCGTCGGTGAAGCCCCAGTCCTTGGTGGTCATCGTCACCTTGGTGTAGCCGCTGCCGTCCGCGCGCGCGACCAGGAAGTCGTTGCTGTGACCCGGGTTGAACAGTCGGCAGCCTGGCTGGTCGGTGACGTACTGACTTGCATCCAGCCCCATGGACGTCAGCTTGTCGGCAATCCTGCCTGTATCGCAAACGTCATCGATCGCGCTTTCCAGCTTGCGCAAGGTGAACTTCGCGCCCGTCGTCCAACTGGAACCCAACGTCTTGTCGAAGCCCAGGATCAACTCGTCCTGAAATTCCGAACGCAGGTTGGTGGCCGTGAACGTCTTCGGATCGGGCGTGACACCGTATTCGTTATCCGCCGAGTGCGCCGGCCCCAGTGCGGTCACGCCGGTCGGAGCACCATTCGCAGCGATACCGGTATAGGTGAAGTACTGATCGGTATAGGTGGATGCCGAAGCACCACGGATCGCTACGCTGCTCGGCAAGGCGAGGTAGTAACGGCCGAGGTTGGCGTACACCTTCATACTGGAATCACCGAACACATCCCAACTTGCACCCAAGCGCGGAGCCCACTGGTTGCCGCTGCGCACATAGGGCTGCTCGGAGTTGTTGAGGTTGGTGAACCTGTCGTTGCGTAGACCAACATCGAGCATCCAGCGGTCGGTCACCTGCCACTTGTCCTCCAGGTAGTACGCTTTTTGCGCGACGGACATGCTGGTGGCATCGTGGAAAATGCGCTGACGCACGTAATAAGGCGTACCCGGTGCCGCCGAATAGCTGTTGATCGGATCGTTCGGCGTGCTGGTGACGAAGTAGTACCACGCATAACCAGGACCGCTGGTGATCTGCCCCTGATCGGCAGCGTGGTAATACATGTTGTCCATACCCACGGACAGATCATGGCTACCCAGGTGGTAATCGACATCCAAACGCAGACCATGCGTACGGGTCTTGGCATCAGGCGAGTTGATCAGGCGAACCGTGTTGTTGTTCGTGATCGTGCCACCGCCCGTGTAGGCCGGATTCTGGTTGATCGGGTTGGCGATAAACGGATCGGTTGCATTCTGGCCCGGAATCTCGGTGAAGTTGGTCACCTTGTTCTTGCCGAAGGTGGCGCTTACCGTCAGGTCCTGCGTGATGTAGCCGGTGTACTTGATGATGTCGAGCGTGGTCGAATTCTTCGACCAGATCGGGTACAGCCCGAGCGCACCACCCGTTTTACCCGTGCTGTAGTTGTAACCGTAGTATTCACCCGAGCTCACCTCCGGTGAAATCGCGGGATTGCCGGTGGGATCGATGTTGCCAGCGTCACCCGGCTGCTTGTTCACGATGTGCGTGAGTTCCAGCAGGTTGTTGTCGGTGATGTTCCAGTTGATCTTGCCGTAGAACTTCTGCAGCTTGTTGGTGTACTTGAGGTACGCAGCCTGCGAAGCATCCGAGGTATTGGTGCTGGTGCCTTCCACCTTCTCCGATTCCGCCGCCAGGAAGAAGAACAGCTTGTCCTTGATCAACGGACCACCCACGTAGGCGTCATACACTGTGCGCCACTGCTTGTCGTTCTGGCGAGCCTGGTAAATCGTGCCTGCCAGCGGCTTAGCCAGCTTGGGATAACTGTAGCCAGCCGGCAGCGCCATGTTCGGGTAATAGCGGTTCACCGGATCGGACTCGGCAAAGCGCGGCTCCCAGATCATCTGGCCGCCGAAGTGCCACTCGTTGGTGCCTTGCTTGCCGATCTGGTTGATCACGCCGCCATCGGAACGGCCATACTTCGCGCTGTAGCCGCCAATGTAGGTTTCCTGCTGATCGATCGAACCGTAGGGCAAGCCCACGCCGCCCAGGTTGGACAGCGGATCGGAGCTGCTGAAGCCGTTGATGTAGTAAGCGTTCTCGCTCGGGCTGCCGCCACCGAAGGAGAGCGAGTTATTGAAGAAGCCACTGCCCTGCACCACGCCCGGTGCCAGCAATGCGATCGCTTCAGCGGTACGGCCGAGCGGTAGGCGCTCGAGGTCCTTGGAAGTAATCACCGAACGCGAGTCGACCGAGGTCACGTCGATCTGTGGAATCGAGTTGGCGCTCACCGTCACGGTATTGAGGGTCTTGGCCGCGAAGCTGACTTCCGTGCCCACACCCACGTTGAGGGTCACGTCGTTGCGGGTATCCACAACGGCGCCATCTTTTTTCAGTTGAACCGTATAGACGCCAACCGGCAAGTTGGCGATGCGATAGCGACCGGTGCCATCCACCGTCACGTCGCGGTTGATGCCCGTCTGGCTGGTCACCGTTACCGAATCGCCGACCGGCGCCTGGCCGAAGAACGAACCGGTCGTGGACTGCGCCATGGCCACGCCAGTGAAACCGAAACTGATTGCAAGAGCCGCAGCAAGAGCGTGACGGCGAGGCTTACCCGCGCCGATCAAGTGGTGCTTAGTCATTATTTGAAATCTCCCCAGGAAGCCCGTTGGGCCAAAAAACACGGCCTGCACGAACTGCTCGTGCAAGCCCCGAACAAGCAGGGCACCACGCCGTCTTTGCCAAGAAACCCTTACGCATCACCTGGCAAATCCCCCTGTGGTTACGCGATCCGCATCGATTGCAATCCATGCAAGCCGCTGCCCTTTTGGCAAGAACTTACGTTACCGCTTGGATGGGTGTCAACAATTTCTTAGCAATATTTCATAACTTCTTACGCCACCAACCTGAAGAGTGGCGCGTGGTATTTTTATATTAACTGTATGTTTTTAAACAATTATTAGAAAAGATAAACACATCAGTTACTGACGTATATCTGACGATAAACGCATGATTTAGCAAGACAAACGAAGCCACGGCCGCCAGCAGCGGCATCAATCGCAAGAATTAGTCACAAGAAATCGCTCTCTGGCACAGGTTATGCGTGCCAAGGCTGTTGATCACGGCCTGCCATTCGCACGGCGCGCGTTTCGTCATCCGCACACAGCCGCATGCATCCAGGCATCGCACGTGCATGACGTGTGCAAAGAAGACCGTGACATATTGCTTGGCGCACCGCGGCAATGCGCTTTTGAAACTGCGTGCTATGTTCGTGCCGCACGTTGAATAACACGTTGAACAAAGGGGTACTGGCACATGCGCATGGGGTTGGCTATCGATGCATCCTGCGATCTGCCGCGGGAGTTTTTGCAACAGCACGACATTGCCGTCATGCCCATCGCGGTACGCATCGACGAAGCCGTCTTCAAGGACAACCGCGATCCCGCTGAAATCGAGCGTTTCTTCAACCTCAAACTGGGCAGCCGCAGCCACTCGGCGGAGACCGAGCCGTGTTCTGTGGAAGATGTGCAGAAGCTGTTTCTCGACAAGCTGGTGCTGGAAAAGGATTGCGTGTTCTGCCTCACCATCACGCCCACGCGCAGCCCCATCTACGACAACGTGGTGAAGGCCAGCTTTGCGGTGCTGAAGAACTACCGCAAAGTGCGCGAACCGGCCGGCGTCACTGGTCCTTTTTTGATGCGTGTGCTGGATACGCGCAGCCTGTTCGCCGGTTCCGCACCATGCATCGTCGAAGCGGTACGCCTGATGCAGGCCAATGAAACGCCGGCCGCGATCCGCGAGCGGCTGGCGTATATCGCCGAGAATTCCTACGGCTACATGCTGCCACGCGACCTGTATTACCTGCGCGCCCGCGCCAAAAAGAAAGGCGATCGCAGCGTGGGCCTGTTGAGTGCCGTGCTCGGCTCCACCCTGGACATCAAGCCGCTGATTCGCGGCTACCGTGGCGATACGACGCCGGTCGGCAAAGTGCGTGGCTGGGAACATGGCTGCGAAACGCTGTTTGCGTATGCTGCTGACCGTGTGCGTGCCGGCTTGCTGGTGCCGGTCATGTGCACCGGTTACGGCGGCGATCTCAGCGAACTGCCGAAGCTGCCGGGTTACGACAAGCTGGCGCAAGCCTGCGAAGAGTGCGGCGTCACCCTGATGCAGGCACCGATGAGCATCACCGGCATGGTCAACGTGGGCGAAGGCGCGGTGACGATCGGCTTTGCGGCAGAAGAGCACCAGGTCGAATTCTGATGCTGCAAAACCTACGTCCGCGCCAAACACAGCTACTGCTGAGCAAAATTTGCACAATGTCGTGCAAGCCTATGTCGCGTAAGCCTCGTGAAGACTTGTCCACAGGGTTGCCACCAAGGTTTCCCCAATCGCTGTGGAAAAGTACTCAGAACCCGTAATGGAGAAATCCGCCATCCACCGCCAGCACTTGGCCGGTGATGTAACTGGCCGCCGGCAAGCATAGGAACGCAATGGCCGCCGCCACTTCCTCCGGTTCGCCGATGCGCCGCAGCGGCGTGTGATCCAGCACTTCATCGAGATAATCGGAATCCGCTAACGCAGGCTCCGAACGTTGGGTGCGGATGTACCAGGGCGCCACTGCATTGACGCGGATGCCATCTACCGCCCATTCCGCCGCCAGATTGCGCGTGAGTTGGTGCAGCGCCGCCTTGCTCATGCCATAGGGCGAGCCGGTGCGCACATGCGTGATGCCGGACACCGATCCCACATTGACAATCGCCGCGTGCGCATGCTGGATGAGATGCGGATGGGCGAGGCGGCACATCTCATACGCCGAAAACAGATTCTGTTCGAAGATCGCGCGGTAGTCGGCCTCGCTGTAATCGAGCGTGGCCTTGGGGCTATTCCCGCCGGCATTGTTGACGAGCAGCGACAGCGGCGTTTCCAAATCCGCCACCCAGTCGAACACGGCCAGGCGGTCCTCCGTCACACTCACGTCAGCGGCGAATGCCAACACCTCGATACCGGGAAAATCGTCCGTCAGCTCCACGCGCACCTGTTCCAGGTAGTCATCGTCGCGCGCTACCAGCAACAGGTCAGCACCCAATCCGGCCAGCTCACGCGCGGTGGCGTAGCCGATGCCCTTGCTGGCGCCGGTGATGAGTACGGTGTGATCTTGCAGTTGCCAAGCATCAATACGGCTGTTCATGAGGCGCAGCTTACATGAACGGCATGGCTTGTCCGAAGCGTCCACTGGCAGGACACTGTATCCATGTTGATCGGGGCCATCTCATGAAAAACGCTATCGCACTGCTTTGCCTACTGGCCCTGGGAGCCTGCAGCGGCAAACCACCCGCGCCGCAATCCGACCCCAAGTCCAGCGCCGCGCAACCGAGCGCTCCCTGGGATGCCATGAAACAGGACGAACAGCGCGCGAAGGACGTGCAGAAGGTCGTCAACCAGCACGCCGCCGACCAGGACAAGCAGATCGAACAGCAGACGCAATAAGCTGCTTCGTACGTTCAGCCATCTGGACGTCTGTACGTCCACGCTTGCCATCGTTACACGTTGCAGGCAAGGTTCGGGCATGAGTCCCGATACCACCCACTCCGAATCCATTCCCCTGCTGGACATCCATGAAGCCAGCGTGCTGCGCGGCGAACGCCTGATCCTGGACCGGTTCAGCCTGCGACTCGCCGCCGGCCAGCACACTGCCATCCTCGGCGCCAACGGCTCCGGCAAATCCACCTTGATCCGACTGATCGCGCGGCAGATCTATCCGCTGGCGCGCGAAGACGATAGGCCAGCGATCAAGGTATTCGGGCGCGACCGCTGGAGCGTCACCGAGCTGCGCAGCCTGATCGGCATTGTTTCGCCCGCCGTGCAAGGCGACTACACCAACGAGGATGCACCGCTGGAGGTGTTCGATGCGGTCGTCTCCAGCTTCTTCGCCGCACGCGGGCTGTGGGTGAATCACGAAGTCACCGACACCATGCGACAGCATGCACTGGATGCACTGGCGCAAGTACAAGCCTCGCAACTCATCGGCCGCGAGATGGCCAGCCTTTCTACCGGCGAAGCACGCCGTGTGCTGATCGCGCGGGCGCTGGTGCATAAACCGCGCGCGCTGCTGCTGGACGAACCTTGCACCGGACTCGATCCGGCCAGCCGCCGACGCTTTCTCGAAAGCCTGCGACAGCTCGCCCAGCATGGCGTGACCCTGCTGCTGGTGACACATCATGTGGAAGAGATTCTGCCGGAGATCGACCACGTGGTGGTGCTGCGCGAAGGCCAACTATTGCGCAACGGCAGCAAGGGCCGCGTACTGACCAGCGAAGCATTGACGGAGGCATTCGGCATGCCGATGCGCGTAGAAAAGCAAGGCGACTACTACCACGCCAGTGTTGGCTGAGCCGTTGGGCCATTGAGGTTATGCGCATGCCTTACTTTCGCGCACAAGGCCTAGTGTCCATTTCAAATTGACGCCCAGCGTGCCAAGCAGGATCAGCGCCAACCCCATCATCTGCACAGCGGCCAGCCGATGGCCGTACAACACATAATCAAGCAACAGCGTCACCAGCGGATACACGAACGCCATCACTGCAATCGTCACGACGGGCAAGCGTGGGTATGACGAATAGAACAGCACGTACACGATGCCGCTGTGGATCACACCCAATCCCACCAGCCACAACCAGTGCATACCCCAATGCAGCACAGAGGCACTGGAAAACCATCCCAGCATGAGTACGCCTACCCAGCACTGGATCATGACCAGCGCAAACGGACGCTGCTTGCCCACCTTGCGCGACATCAGCAGCGATGCACCGCATAATAGGGCAGCCAGGAACGTCAGCGCGATACCCACCAGATAGGACGCATCGACGTTGCGCCATATCCGCACTGGATCAGCGGCACAGGCTACGCCGATAAAGCCAAGCAAGGTCCACATCAGGTCCATCGGTCGCGTGCGCTCGCCTTGCACCAGCGCCGCAAGAATCAGCATCACAAACGGAAAGAAGTGATACACCATCGTCGCCACGCCGATCGACGAACGCGCCATGCCCGCAAACAGGCATACCCAGTTCAACACCAGCAAGATACCGCTGAGGATGGCACCGCGAATCAGCACGCGATCCTGCAGCACGCCATGCAGATGGCCACGCGCCACACCCCACACCAGCAGAAACAGGCCGCCGAACAGACAGCGGTAGAACACCGCCGTGACCGCATCCTGGCCGCTTTCGTGGACGAAGACGCCCACGGAGCCGATCAGGCATTCGGCGATGAGAAGTTGGATAAGGGCGCGATGGTTGTTCTGTTCGAGCATAGTTCCGCCATGACACGTAGGTTGGGGTGCAAACCCCAACGTCGTCACGCTCATACATCCGGATGCTGGGGTTTGCACCCCAACCTACGCCCCTACGCCCAACCGATACAGATTCAGTTAGTATCGATATCGACCAGTACAGTTGAAACCAGCCATGCTGCTTTATGAGCGCCTCGCCAACCAACTGCGCACACAGATCGCCCAAGGCAGCCTGCGCGCGGGCGAACGCCTGCCCTCGATCCGCCAGCTGGCGCACAGTCACGGCGTCAGCATCGCCACGGCGGTACAAGCTTGCCTGGAACTGGAGCGCGAAGGATTGGCGCAGGCACGACCACGGTCCGGCTATTTCGTACGCGCAGCGACGCCGCCATTACCTGCCACGCGCCCCACGCGTCGACGCACGCCCGGCACCGTCAGCAACCCCATGCTGCAGGACGTGCTGGATATGCTTGCGCGCAGCGATTTATTGCCCCTGCACAGCGCCACGCCATCATCTGCCTTGCTGCCGCAAGCAGCACTCACGGCATCGCTTTCACGCTGTCTGCGTCACACGCCAGGCGCCGCACTGGATTACGCACCACCGCAAGGCCATCTCACACTACGTAGATTGATCGCGCAACGTTACGCGCAAGTGGGCGTAACTGTTTCGCCGGAAGAGATCGTGATCACGGCCGGCGCGATGGAAGCGATCAGCCTGGCCTTGCGCACCCTCACCCAGGCCGGTGACGTCGTGCTGGTGGAATCACCCACCTATCACGGCATTCTGCAGGCCGTTGCTGCGTTGAAGCTCAAGGTGCTGGAAGTACCCAATCTGCCTGACCGCGGCATCGACGTGGCACGACTGGAGCAGCTTCTGCAGCAGAACACGGTTCGCGCAGCGGTGCTGGTCCCCAACTTCAACAACCCGCTCGGCAGCTTAACCAGCGACCACGACAAGCAAGCCCTATTAAAGAGTTGTGCACGCCACAAAACCGTTGTCATCGAAGACGATATCTACGGCGAACTGGCATGGTCCGGACAACGGCCGTCACCGCTACGACGCTGGGACCGGCATGGCAATGTGATCACCTGCGGCTCGTACTCCAAGATCCTCGCACCTGGCCTGCGTGTCGGCTGGCTGGTAGGTAGTGATTGGACCGACGCGCTGTTGCGCACCAAGTATTTTTCCACCGTGGGCAGCGCCAGCCTGCCGCAACTGGCATTAGCCGATTATCTGCAGCGCCACGACCTGCAGCGTCACTTGCGTCAACTTTGCCGTGCGCTGGCTGATAACGCGCAGCGCATGCATCAGGCCGTGGCACATGATTGGCCCGCGTCAACACGTGCATGCACGCCGCGTGGCGGCCTTTCGCTGTGGCTGCAACTGCCCGGCATGAATGCGCAGGCTCTGTTTGATGCCGCATTGCGCGAGGGCATCGGCACCGCGCCGGGTACGCTGTTTTCCAGCCGTGGCGAGTACACCGATTGCCTGCGCTTGAGTTGCGGATTACCGTGGAGCAAAGCGTTGGATCACGCGTTGCGGCGGTTGGGTCAGCTAGCGGCCAAACACGTTGCGTGAGCCTCGCATGCTCCCTCACCCACTGGAGGAACCACCATGCAGAAAGCGGCCTTGCTTGCATTGCTACTCACGACACCGGCCTTCGCATATGCGCAGGATACGATCCGCTACAAATTGCCCAACAGCAACTTCCCCATTTCCGCCGCCGTGGAAGTACCTGCCGGTAAATCGATCGTTTTCCTTAGTGGCACGGTGCCGCCAGTGGTCGATGCCAAGGCACCGAAAGATTCCGTAGCCGCCTATGGCGACACCAAGACCCAGACCATCGGCGTGCTCACCGCCATCCAGAAGCAATTGCAGAGCATGCATATGGACATGGGCGACATCGTAAAAATGCATGCGTTCCTGGTCGGCGACGAAGCGCATGGCGGCCGTATGGATTTCGCAGGTTTCATGGCCGGCTATACGCAGTTCTTCGGCACCAAGGAGCAACCCAAGCTGCCGGCACGTTCGGCGATTCAGGTGGCGGGGCTGGCGAATCCGGGATTCCGGGTGGAGATCGAAGTGACGGCGGTGCGGCCGTAAGTCAGACCCCAACCCTCTCCCCTCTGGGGAGAGGGTTGGGATGAGGAGACAATCTTGCGAGAAAACGTGAGTCCTCTTATGGCCGTTCGTCGCAAGTCACGCGCGTACTTACGCATTACAGTAGACACACGTTTGCGCACCGAGAAAAACGCATCATGGGGCTCTATCCATTATTCGCCGACCTGACCGGCTTGCCCGTACTCGTCGTGGGCGGCGGTCACGTCGCGGAACGCAAAACTGCCGCGCTGCTTTCGGCTGGTGCAAAGGTTCGCGTCGGCGCACCGTCACTTACGCCTGCCCTGATGCAACAGGTCGAAGAAAACAAAATCGAACATCTCCCCGGCGCATTTCAACCGGCCTGGCTGGACGATGTATGGCTGGTCATTGCTGCCACGGACGATCACGCATTGAACGCCGACGTTGCCGCGAACGCGGAAGCACGGCGCATTTTGGCGAACGTCGTAGATGCGCCCGCCCTGTCACGCTTCCAAGTCCCGGCCATGGTAGATCGCACACCCCTGACGGTAGCCATTTCTACCGGTGGTGCGGCCCCCGTGATTGCCCGGCGCGTGCGCGAAACCTTGGAAACCGAACTCGATCATGCGCTGGGCCCGCTCACTGCTCTGGCGCAGCGGTACCGCACACGCATCACGCAGCGATGGCCGGACCTGGCGGAACGCCGCGCGTTCTACGACTGGCTGCACGATGGCCCAGTGATGAACCTGTTACGTAACGCGCGCCCCGATGAAGCCGAACGCGTTTTGCTGGAAGCACTCGATGCAAAAGAACCCGCCTCGCGCAAAGGTTCGGTGCTGCTGGTCGGCGCCGGCCCCGGCGATCCCGGCTTGCTCACACTACGTGCACTGCGTGCACTCAACCAGGCTGATGTGATCCTGCACGACTCGCTGGTCAGCGAACCCGTGCTCGCGCTGGCGCGCCGTGATGCCGAGCGGATCGACGTCGGCAAGCGTTGTGGTGGGCGTCATACGCAGCAGGAACAGATTCACCAGCTGTTGCTCGAACAGGCACAGGCAGGCCGCCTTGTGGTGAGGTTGAAAGGCGGCGATCCCTTCGTGTTCGGGCGCGGCGGCGAGGAGATGGAATTCCTGCACCAGCACGGCATTGCGTTTGAAATCGTTCCAGGGGTCACTGCCGCCGTGGCGTGCGCAGCGTATGCGGGCGTTCCGCTGACGCATCGCGGGCACGCACGCTCCGTACATTTGCTTACGGGGCACGGCAAAGAGTCGCTGGATGCGATGGATTGGCCGGCGCTGGCGCAGGACCACCAGACTTTAGCCGTCTATATGGGTGTGGCCAGGCTCGACGAATTCACCCAGCGCCTGCTGGAACACGGCCGGCGGCCGGATACGCCGTTCGTCATCATTGAGAACGGTACGCTGCCGCAACAGCGGGTCGTGCGCGGTGTCTTGCAGGAATTACCTGCGCACGCCAAGGAGCATGCCATTCATCCGCCGGCGTTGCTGATCGTTGGGGAAGTCGCTGCGATGGCGAATGAACATGCATGGTTCGGTAGGTTGGGTTAGCGCAGCGTAACCCAACGATGTCACCTCGAATATGTTGGGTTACGCTGCGCTAACCCAACCTACGCGGATTCCTCGCATGACTGACTTTGACTCGGAACGTCCCCTGCAAAACCGCCGCATCGCCATTCCCGAGTCGCGCGAGCTGGATATGTTCGCGTCACTACTGGAACGCCGTGGCGCTTCCGTTCTGCGCTGCCCGCTCGTCGATATTCGCGACACACCGAACCCAGGACCTATACTCGACTGGCTACACGTGTTCTGTGCTGGCGGTTGCGACGATCTACTGCTGTTCACGGGCGAAGGCGTGCGGCGCCTGCTGAGCCTGATCGACCATCACGCGCCGGAACTGCGCGGCAGCTTCATCGCACGGCTCGGCACCGTGCGCACCATCGCACGCGGCCCCAAACCGGGACGCGTGTTGCGGGAACTTGGCTTGAAGCCCACGCTGGTTGCCGATCCTGCTACGACACCAGGGATGATCGTCCTGCTGCAAACGCTGGACCTAAAGGGACGCCGCGTCGGTGTGCAGCTTTATGGCACGGAGCCGAATGCACCGCTGATGGATTTCCTCGCTGCTGCCGGTGCCAAGGTGCTGCCGGTATGGCCATATGTGTATGCCGATGCCGCGGCAGACGCCGAAGTGATGGCACTGATTGAAGCAATGCAGCAAGGCCAGGTCGATGCGATCGCCTTTACCAGCTTGCAGCAAGTGGAGCGGTTGTTTCGGCTGGTGGAAGCCGGTCGACTGAAGCAGGCGTTGGCACGAACGCTGGTAGCTGCCATCGGTCCTGTAGTGGCTGATTCGCTGCGCGCGCACGGCGTTGAGCCGCAGGTAGTGCCGGAAGAAAGTTATTACCTGAAACCATTGACGCAGGCATTGATCGAACGGCTATCTTCAAACTTGCCGTAAGCAATGTAGGTTGGGGTGCAAACCCCAACATCAGAACCTCTCACCACGCCGCACTGCGACATCCGGCTCACAAGCCCAATCTGCAGCGAGCATCCCCTGCCTGATATATCTATGTATGGACGAATACGGCCAATCACTGGCACGCGTTACGTATCCATGTTTGACCGGATTAATGTGAACGTAATCCAAGTGACATGCTAAGTCATGCTCGTCTCTGATGAGATGTTCCCAGAATCGGCGCTGCCAGATGCCCCGTTCGCTTTTGTTCCGTCGCGAAGTGCTGATCGTTTCTCTCTGCTCGATTGCCCATGAGAAGCGCTGCTTAATCAACATCCAGCGTCTTGAAAAGTCGGCATCATGGTCAGGCATACTCCAGATGGTGTGCATATGCTCTGGAAGAACCACCCAGGCTAAAATACCAAACGGATGGCGCTGTTTAACTGTTCTTACAGCCTCACGCAAGAGATCAACACGCTCTACGAGTAGGGCGCTAGCACGATCGGCAAGATTGACCGTGAAGAAATACGTCCCGCCAGTCATGATCGCTCGTCGGTAACGCATGGAATACCACTGGTGGCTCGCTTTGCTTATCCCAACGTACGCCGCCGCGTGGACGGCGGTAAGCAGAAGCGGCCTTCCGTATCTGTCAGCGTTCAACGCTCTCGCGGACCTGATGGTGTTGGGGTTTGCACCCCAACCTACTTGAACTTCACTCAGGATTACGCATTTGCTTCCGCTCGCACCTCTGCGATCAACTGCCGCAACTCCGGCACGCACGAACCGCAATTACCCCCTGCGCGCAAGCGCAACGTAATCTGCGTCGGCGTCTCCAACCCGTGGGTGCGGATCGCATCACAAATCGTATTGCGCCCGACACCAAAGCATGAACACACCGTTGGCCCCGTCGACGCGCCAGGATCAGCCGGCTCACCGATCAACAGCGCCACGCGATCCGCTTCGTCCAACGTCTCGCGCAAGAACAAGCCGGCAAGCCAATGCCGCGACGGCAGATCGGGACGTGAGGAAAGAAACACGCAGGACTCGATACGATCGTCGATCAAGTGTGCGGCGCGATACACGCCTGTGCTGCGATCTTCGTATTCGAGCCAATCCGCATCCGGATCACTTACACCCAGCCACGCACGCGCCCAGGCGCTGCATTCGGATGGCCGTTCACGATGCGCGATCTCGTAACGGCGGAAGCGATCGCCCTGGATGGACGTCCAATAGCTCAAACCATCCGGCGCCAGCAGCTGACGGCTGAGCGCAAAACCATGCCAACGCACGGGGAAAGGTTCCACGTTCACCGGCGTGTGCTTGAACTCCGGCTCACCGGAAACCGGATCGACCACCGGATTGACCAGGCTGCCCACGCGCGCGTCGGAAGCGAATTGATCGTTCCAATGAATCGGCACGAACACATTGCCGGCAAGAATGCCGCCACTGTGCTTCACGCGCGCCACCATGCCACCCCAACGCGATTGCACGCGCGCCAGCTCACCCTCGCGCACACCGCAACGAAGCGCGTCGTGTGGATGCATGTCGACGAACGGCTCGGGAATGTGCCCGGTCAGACGCGGCGCTTTGCCGGTGCGCGTCATGGTGTGCCATTGATCGCGCACGCGGCCGGTGTTGAGCACCAGTGGATACTCGCGATCGGTGGCATTCACCGGCAGGCGTGCCGGAGTCGCGACAAAGCGCGCGCGGCCGTTTTCATGCGAAAAACCGCCGTTTGCAAACAAACGCATGCTGCTTTCCCCGCTCATCGCAACCGGCCACTGTATCGGCTTTAACGCGTCGTAAGCGCGGCGATCCAGCGTTGCCAATCCTTCGAGATTGAGCACACGCCGCACAGCAGGTGCATCACCCTCTTGTGCTTCGTGATTGCGATAGGCCGTAAGCCGGGCATGCTCGTCAAACACCGCATGCACGTCGTCAAACTGAAATCCTGCTGCAAAACCGAGGCGCTGCGCCACATCGCACACAATGCGCCAGTCCGCGCGTGCATCCTCCGGTGCAGGCATAAATACCCGCTGGCGTGAAATACGCCGCTCGGAGTTGGTAACAGTGCCGTCCTTCTCGCCCCAGCCCAGCGCGGGCAACAATGCATGCGCGTACGCGTTAGTGTCGGTCTGCGCGACGATGTCGGAACTCACCACCCATTCGCACTTCGACAGCGCCCGTTTCACGCGATCTGCATCAGGCAGGCTCACCACCGGATTGGTGGCCATGATCCACAACGCCTTCACCTTGCCATCGCCGATGGCATCGAACAGGTCTACCGCTTTCAGCCCCGGACGCTCGGCGATGCGGGGCGATTGCCAGAACGATTGCACGATCTGGCGGTGCACGGGGTTTTCCAATTCCATGTGCGCCGCCAGCATGTTCGCCAGCCCACCCACTTCACGGCCACCCATCGCATTGGGCTGACCGGTGAGCGAGAACGGCCCCATGCCCGGCTTGCCGATGCGCCCCGTGAGCAAATGACAGTTGATGATGCTGTTGACCTTGTCGGTACCGCTGGAGGATTGGTTCACGCCTTGCGAGAACAGCGTGATGGTGCGCTCGCAACGCGCGAACCAGCGGTAGAAGTTCAGCAGATCCGCAAGTTGCACGCCGCAGATGCGCGCCACCTCTGCCGGATCACCGGCATCTGCCTGCGCTGCAGCCAGCGCCTGCGTAAAACCCTCGGTGTGCGCCTCCACGAAACGCGCGTCCATGGCGCCATGCTGAAACAGAAACGCCAGCAAGCCATTGAACAGCCAAACGTCCGTACCTGGCTTCACCGGCAGATGCAAATCGGCCGATTCGCAGGTTGCCGTGTGCCGTGGATCGATCACCACGATGCGTGGCGGTGCACTGCTTTCCTTTGCCTTGGCGATGCGCTGGTACACGATGGGATGGCACCACGCGGTGTTGGAACCCACCAGCACGATCAGCTCGGCCTGCTCCAGGTCTTCATAACAGCCCGGTACCACGTCTTCACCGAATGCGCGCTTGTGGCCGGCCACGGCGGACGACATGCACAGCCGCGAGTTGGTATCGATATTGGCAGTGCCGATATAGCCTTTGGCCAGCTTGTTGACGACGTAGTAGTCCTCGGTGAGCAACTGGCCTGACACATAGAACGCCACGGCGTCAGGGCCATGCTGATCGATCACGCGACGGAAGCCTTCGGCTACGCGGTCCAGCGCGTCGTTCCAGTTTGCGCGCCGAAGTGTGCCATCCGGTCCGCGCAGCATGGGGTGCAATAACCGGCCCCGCAGGTCGACCGTTTCGCCCAAGGCTGAACCCTTTACGCACAAACGGCCATGGTTAGCGTGGTGTTGCGTGTCGCCTTCCACGTGTACGGAGCCGTCGATGTTGGTGTGGGCCAACACGCCGCAACCTACGCCGCAATAGGGGCAGGTGGTGGCGACTGTCATGCGTTCATTCCCTTGAAGAAGCAGCCGAGTGAAAGAAGCTGTGTAGGTTGGGGTGCAAACCCCAACATCGTCGTCTGCCATGCCTCGCGATGTTGGGGTTTGCACCCCAACCTACGTGACGGGTTCATGCCGCCACCTCCGCCTGTTGGCAATAGTGCTTGCCAAACAAAAGGCGATCACGAATCGGCGTGATGTCAGTCCCGTTCTGGATCAAGTCGAAATACCACCCCCCATCCTTCACGTCGCCGTACAGCACGGCGCCAATAACCTGGTTGTCCTTCAACACCAATCGTTTGTAGATGCCGCGGCGCGGATCGCGCAGCACGAGATCCTCAGTGCCTTCGCCGCCAATGAAATCGCCGGCCGAATAAAGATCGATGCCCGTCACCTTGAGCTTGGTCGCCGTGCGGGTGAAGCGATAACGGCGATGCCCCATGCGCGCCAGGTGCGACGCGCACACACGCGCCTGCTCCCATACCGGCGCCACCAGGCCGAAGGTAAGACGGCGATGCTGCACGCATTCGCCCACAGCATAGATGTGTGGATCGTAGGTCTGCAGCGTGTCGTCGACCACGATGCCGCGATCGCAGTGCAGCCCGCATGACTTGGCCAAGGCGATATCGGGACGCACACCCACCGCCATCACTACCAGATCGGCATCGATGCGTGTACCGTCGGCAAATTCGATGCCCTGGACGCGCCCATCACCGTACAGCGCCTTCGTCTGTGCATTCAGCAGCACATTCAGCCCGCGCCCCTTGAGATTGTGCGACAGCAAGCGCGACGCATCGGCATTGAGCTGCTGTTCCATCAACACTTCAATGCGATGAAGCAGGGCCACCTGCATGCCACGACGCAGGAGACCATTGGCGGCCTCGATGCCAAGCAGGCCACCGCCGATCACCGCGGCATGTTTGTAAGTGCTGGCTGCCTGCAGCATCTTCTCGACATCATCGATGCCTCGAAAACCAATCACGCCCGGCAGATCAGCGCCTGGCAGCGGCAGCATGAACGGCTGCGATCCGGTCGCGATCAACAGGCGGTCGTAAGCAACCTCCACACCTTTGCGCGAACGCACACGCCGATGATGCCGATCGATGGCGACCACCGGATCGCCGGCGTGCAGCGTGATGCCGTTTTCCGCATACCACTGCCGCGTGTTGAGCATGATGTCGTCGGTGTTCTTTTCCCCGCTCAACAGCATCGAGAGCAAGATGCGGTTGTAATTGCCATAGGGCTCGGCGCCGAACACCGTGATGTCGTACAAGCCGGGCACGAGCTGCAGAAGTTCTTCCACCGTGCGCATGCCGGCCATGCCGTTGCCGATGACGACCAGCCTGGGCCGCGATGCACTCATCGTAGCGGCTGTCCCAGCAGCACATGATCACCCTGCAACGTCACCTGCCAGGCGCGCACGGAATGTTCCGGTGCTTCCAGGCACTCGCCGGTGCGCAGATCGAAGTGCTGCTTATAGATCGGCGAAGCGACGACCACACGCTCGCCAAGGCTGCCGATCAAACCACGCGACAGCACGTATGCATTCGCATTCGGATCGAAATTGTCGATCGCATAAAGCGCATTCTCGCCGACGCGGAACACAGCCACTTGTTCGTCATCCACGAGTGCGCACACACCCGTATTGGATACGATGTCATCCAGGTCGCACACCAGGGTCCAGCCTTTCGCCGTCACCACATCTTCCATCGCTTTACTCCGTCATGACGCTGGCGGGAATGCGCCGGCTGCGTTTTTCTTCCAGGGTGGCCGGGCGGATCTGGCCGCGCTCCGGCACGAACACCACGTTGTTGTCGGCTTCACGGCTGTTGACGAAGTGCTGGAAGCGCTTGCGCGTCTGCGGATCGGTGACCGCTTTTTTCCACTCGCATTCGTAGGTATCGATGACAAGCTGCATCTCTGCCTCGAGTTCGGCGGCAATGCCCAGCTTGTCGTGCACGATGACCTCCTTGAGGTAGTCCAGGCCGCCTTCCAGGTTGTCGCGCCATACGCTGGTGCGCTGCAGGCGATCGGCGGTGCGGATGTAGAACATGAGGAAGCGGTCGATGTACTTGATGAGCGTGGGCGTATCGAGATCACCCGCAAGCAACTCGGCATGGCGCGGCTTCATGCCGCCGTTGCCGCAGACATACAAATTCCAACCCTTTTCGGTGGCGATCACGCCTACGTCCTTGCCCTGCGCTTCGGCGCATTCGCGCGTGCAGCCGGACACGGCCATCTTCAATTTATGCGGTGAACGCAGGCCTTTGTAGCGGTTTTCCAGATCAATCGCCGTGCCCACCGAATCCTGCACGCCGTAGCGGCACCAGGTGGAACCCACGCAAGACTTCACCGTGCGCAGCGATTTGCCATACGCATGGCCGGATTCGAAGCCGGCAGTGATCAGCTCCTCCCAGATCACCGGCAGCTGTTCCAGACGTGCACCGAACATGTCGACGCGCTGGCCGCCGGTGATCTTGGTGTAGAGACCGTATTTCTTCGCAATCGCACCCACGGCGATCAGGCCATCCGGTGTCACCTCACCGCCCGGCATGCGCGGCACCACCGAATACGTGCCGTCCTTCTGGATATTGGCGAGGAAGTAATCGTTGGAGTCCTGCAGCGAAGCGTGCTCTTTCTGCAGCACGAACGCGTTCCAGCAGGAAGCAAGAATACTGGCCGCCACCGGCTTGCAGATATCGCAGCCAAGGCCTTTGCCATGGCGCGCGAGCAGTTCGTCGAAGTGCTTGATACGCTCGACGCGAACCAGGTGGTAGAGCTCCTGCCGCGAATAAGCGAAGTGCTCGCACAGGTGGTTGTTCACCGCCAAGCCCTGGCGCTTCATTTCCGCCTTCATGATCTGCGTGACCAACGGTACGCAGCCGCCGCAGGTCGTGCCGGCCTTGGTGATGGTTTTCAAATCGCCGATGGACGTCGCGCCCGCGCACACCGCGTCGCAAAGTTGTCCTTTGGAAACGTTGTTGCATGAGCAGATTTGCGCAGAAGCCGGCAGCGTATCCACGCCCAGGCCCGGCTTGGCGTTGCCATCCGGCGTAGGCAGGATCAGGAATTCCGGCGACGCCGGCAGTTCGATGCCGTTGAGCATCATCTGCAACAGCGTGCCGTATTCGCTGGCATCGCCCACCAGCACGCCGCCAAGCAGCTGTTTGCCGTCGCCGGATACCACCAGCTTCTTATAAACCTGCCGGCGCTCGTCGCTGAACTGATAGCTGCGGCTGCCGGGCGTGGTGCCATGCGCATCGCCCAGGCTGGCCACGTCCACACCCATCAGCTTCAACTTGGTGGACATGTCGGCGCCGACAAACTCCGGAAGCTGCAATACATGCTTGCGTTCCAGCAGTGCGCATAAATGCGCAGCCACCACGCGGGCCATGTCGTAGCCCGGCGCCACCAGGCCAAACGTCTTGCCACCCCAATACGCGCATTCGCCGATGGCGTAGACGTCCCAATCGCGCGTGCGGCAATAGTTGTCGACGTGAATGCCGCCGCGTTCACCGACGCCCAATTCGCACTGGCGCGCCAGCTCATCACGCGGGCGAATACCGGCGGAGAACACGATCATGTCGGTATCGAGATAGCTGCCGTCGGCGAACTTCATGCGATGGTGCGTGTCGTCGCCATCGACGATTTCCAGCGTGCTCTTGCCGGTATGCACGGTAACGCCGAGCTCTTCGATCTTCCGCCGCAGTATCTGGCCGCCGATGTCGTCAACCTGTACCGCCATCAGGCGTGGCGCGAATTCGACCACATGTGTTTCCAGCCCCATATCGCGCAAGGCTTTCGCGCATTCCAGGCCGAGCAGGCCGCCACCGATGACCACGCCACGCTTGGCATGCATGCCCCAGGCCTGCATCGCGAGCAGATCGTCGATGGTGCGATACACGAAGCAACCGGCGCGCTCGTTGCCCGGAATCGGCGGGACGAACGGCTTTGAACCGGTGGCGAACACTACTTTGTCGTAAGTAAGCACTTCACCATCGGCAGTGGTGATGCGCTTCTGCTGGCGATCGATGTGCGCGGCACGCGCGGCCAGACGCAGCTGTATGCCTGGCTGATCGAAGAAGCCCGGCTCGACCAGCGAGAGATCCTCCGCGCTTTTGCCGCTGAAGAATTCAGACAGATGCACGCGGTCGTAGGCGGGCCGGCCTTCCTCGCACAACACCGTGATATCCAGGCCGGGCGGCTGACGTTCCATCAACTCTTCCAGCAGCTTGTGCCCGACCATGCCGTTGCCGATTACGAGCAGTTTCATTGTCATAGGCAGCGCCCTCCCCGTTTAAGCCGCGAGCTGCGATGTCGGCTGATCCTGGCCGATCGCTTCCCGGTAAAGCTGTTCTTCGCGCGCCGTGTGCTCGGCGCTAAAACGCACTGCCAGCGCGCACAAGGAGCCGGCGATCACGAAACCGCCAAGCAATGCGAACGTGTGCGGCACCGAACCGGTGCTCTTGAGCAGAAAACCCGCGGCCACCGCGCCGACATTGCCGCCGGCACCGATGATCCCCGCCACGCCACCCAGTGCCTTGCGATCAACAAATGGCACCAACGCGTACGTGGCGCCGCATGCCATATGCGTGAACAAGCCGAAGGCAATCATCGCCACGACAGCAAGATTGGCGGCCTGTGCGCTGGAGAACCAAAGTAAACCCAAGCCTTCGCACAACATCAGCGCGCACAGCAGCAAGCTGCGTGCACCCAAGCCGTGACGAAAGGCCAGGCGATCGGATGCGATACCGCCCACGGCGCGCGCGAACAACGCCAGCAGGCCAAAGCTGCCGGCAGCCAGACCCGCATGCTGCAAATCCATGCCGAAGCGATCGACGTAGTAGCTGGCCGCCACGCCATGCACGAACAGCTCGATGCCGAAGCAACCCGCATAGGTCACGAACAGCATCCATACGCGGTAATTCCTCGCCGCGGCAAGGAACACCTGCCATCCGCCGGCCTTGCCGGATTCCGGCAGCTCACCGTGCGCGCGCAAATCACGGTAGTCGCCCTGCGGGCAATCCTGCGCATAGCGCCAATACAAAGCCGCCACGATCAACATCAACACGCCCGGGACGAACATCGCCGCACGCCAACCCAAGGCGTGCGACACACCCAACGCCATCACGGCACCAAGCAGCCACGGCATCACCGATTGCGCGACACCGCCACCGGCATTACCCCAGCCGGCAGCGGCAGCATTGGCGGTGCCCACCACGTTCGGCGCGAACATCACGGAGGTGTGGTACTGCGTGATGACGAAGCCCGCCCCCGCGACACCGATAGCCAAGCGAAAGAACAGAAACGTGGCGTAGCTATGCGCAAAGGCAATGCCGAACACCGGCAGCGCACCCATCAGCAACAGCCACGTATAGGTGCGCCGGGGCCCGAAGCGATCGCACAACGGACCGATGATCAGCCGTCCAAACACGGTCACCGCCACCGCGGCGATGCTGATGTTGGCGAGCTGATCCTGGCTCAAATGAAACTCGCCCTTGATCAGCGGCATCAACGGCGCTACCGCAAACCAGGCGAAGAAGCAGACGAAAAACGCCAGCCAACTCAAATGAAACGCACGCATGGATGGCGTGCGCAGACGAAACAGTTCAATCCGCGTAGCTTTGCTCGACATGCCCTACCCCACGCTAAAGACTTGCCCGGCACTGCAAACCCGTCCGTCGCGACAACGCTGATCGGCAGGCCTTTATGCATGACGCGTTGCATCATGCATGCCAGCGGGGTAACTGCCGGTTTTCCTGGGGTTTTTACGTAGGAATTACGCGTTAGGCCACTTCTCCGCGCACCAGTGGAGGGCTAAACGCCGCTTGCTTGCACCGTTGCAGTGCAGCAAGTGGAGCAAGGTGAGGGCGTCGCTGGTGACGCCTCACATACTCAATGCAGCGGAGGGACGTATTTCACGGCGGGCTTGGCCGTGCCCAACACGTCACTGATCTGCATTCCGATCTGCTCGAAAAACCACCCCATCAATTCCTGCCTGATGGAGATGCGCCCGTCGTTTTCGCTTTCGGGGGTCATGCCATAGGTGATCTCTGCCATCAGCCTTAGATGGACGCTGATGCTGGAAAGCTCGCGGAAGCCGTCCTCGGGCAGCAGATAACCGTGCGCTGGCTCTGCGTTGTTATCTTCCATGACTTCCTCTCTTGGTTTCAAAAAAACGCGTCATACATAATGATGCGAATTTAGTTGACGCCCGCGCGAGCGTCAAGCATGATTATTTACATCATGTTGAATGAAGCACAAACAACGTTGGCCCATGTCGCGGAAGTCCGCCTCGGACATCCCTTCCGCGGCGCCATCCCGGAAGTGCCTGATGGCTCAGTCCATGTCGTGCAGATCAGTGACTTGAGCCGAACCGGCCTGAAACATCGCACCGATCTGCTGACCACCGAACTGCCCGGCCGCAAGCAGCCGGACTGGCTGCTCGATCAGGACGTACTCTTCATCGCCCGCGGCGCACATACCTATGCCAGCCTGATCACCGATCCGCCCCCGTGTACGGTGTGCACGCCCCATATCTACATCATCCGCGTCACTCAACCCGATCGCCTGCTGCCGGCCTTCCTCGCCTGGCAGTTGAATCAACCACCGGCGCAGCGCTATTTGCGGCAATCGGCGGAAGGAAGCCGCCAGCTCAGCATTCGGCGCGGCGTGCTTGAACAGACGCCAATCCGCATCCTTCCACTCGCCCAGCAGCATGCAGCCGTCGAACTGGACCGCCTCGCAAACGCCGAGCGCGGCCATCTGGAAACGCTCATCAAAAACCGCGAAACCGAACTCGCGCTGCTGGCCGAGCGCCTGCTTGCGTAACCCCACGGAAAACCCATGAACAACCTCGACATCCGCCAGGACACCATCAACAACGCCGTATGGGCCGCTTGCGACACCTTCCGCGGCACCGTGGATGCCAGCGTGTACAAGGAATACGTGCTGACCATGTTGTTCCTGAAATACGTCTCCGACATGTGGCAGGACCACTACGACGACTACAAGGCCAAATACGGCGACCATCCGGAACTGATCGAGGAAATGCTCAAGACCGAGCGCTTCGTACTGCCGCCGCAAGCCAACTTCTACGCGCTGTACGAGCAGCGCCACCTGCCCGGCAACGGCGAGCGCATCGACAAAGCACTGCATGCCATCGAAGATGCCAACGTCAGCAAATTGCACGACGTATTCCAGGACATCAGCTTCAACGCCAACAAGCTGGGCGAGGAACAACAGAAAAACGACATCCTGCGCCTGCTGCTGGAAGACTTCATCAAACCCGAACTCAACCTGCGCCCCAACCGCGTCGGCCAGCTCGACATCATCGGCAACGCCTACGAATACCTGATCAGCAAATTCGCCGCCGGCGCCGGCAAGAAGGCCGGCGAGTACTACACGCCACCCGAAGTATCCACGCTGATCGCGCGCCTGATGGAGCCCAAGGAAGGCGACGAAATCTGCGACCCCACCTGCGGCTCCGGCTCGCTGCTGATGAAATGCGGACGACTGATCCGCGAACACACCGGCTCGCGCAAATACGCGCTCTCCGGCCAGGAAGCCATCGGCGGCACCTGGGCCATGGCAAAAATGAACATGTTTCTGCACGGCGAGGACAACCACAAGATCGAATGGGGCGACACCCTGCGCAACCCGAAACTGCTGGACGGCAACGGCCTCAAGCATTTCGACATCGTGGTCGCCAATCCGCCGTTCTCGCTTGAAAAGTGGGGCCACGAAAACGCCGACAAGGATCCCTATCACCGCTTCCGCCGCGGCGTGCCACCCCGCACCAAGGGCGACTACGCCTTCATCCTGCACATGATCGAGACCATGAAGCCCAAGACCGGGCGCATGGCCGTGGTCGTACCGCACGGCGTGCTGTTCCGCGGCGCTGCCGAAGGCCGCATCCGCCAACAGCTGATCGACGAAAACCTGCTGGACGTGGTCATCGGCCTGCCGGAAAAACTGTTCTACGGCACCGGCATTCCCGCCGCCATCCTGGTCTTCCGCAAAAAGAAACAGGACGACAACGTACTGTTCATCGACGCCAGCCGCGATTACCAGGACGGCAAGAACCAGAACTACCTGCGCGAGAGCGACCTGCAGCGCATCCAGGACACCGTCAATGCACGCACGAACGTCGACAAGTACGCCTACCTCGCCAGCCCGAAAGACATCGCCGATAACGACTACAACCTCAATATTCCGCGCTACGTCGATACCTTCGAAGAAGAGGAAGAGATCGACCTGATGGCGGTGCGCAAGGAGCGCCAGCAGTTGAAGGCGGAGTTGGTCAAGTTGGAAGAACAGATGGCGGTGTATTTGAAGGAGCTGGGCTATGAATGAGAAACAAGGCCTAGTGGACAGGCACCGCTTCTTTGAAGAGCTTCGCCAAGCGGCCAGTACGAGCAAAACATCATGGTCAGAGCAATCACTGGCCGGCGTGTCGATGTACCAGTCCTGTCACCACGTCACAGCTGTGATCCAACGAACCCCATCGAGCTCTCCGGCACCCGCCGACAACCATTTCGAGGATGTCCTCGATATGGTCAACGGACCCGACTTGACCATTTCGAGGACATCCTCGAAATGGTCGGCATGCCGCCTCAAAAAAGGTCTAGGAATCTGAGACCATGGGGATATCCGTGGCCGAAGCAAAAGCTGTCGTCGCCGAGTTCCGCAGAGAGTATCCTGCGGTCGAGGCCGTTACCTTTGTTGTGAAAGAAACCCAGGAGGACATCTATGGGCCACAAGCCACTAAAGAAAACGTCGGAGTCATCCTCGGCGGCTACTTCCCAGGAACCGTCGACCGAGCAGGTCGTTTTTCTGGAGGACGATGTGATTTACCCGTTGCCTCCCTACATTCTTTATCGGACTTACGACGATCCCTCCATCACGAGCTACTGGGACACTTTGCACTCAACACTTTCACTCCCGAAGAAAAACGAGCAGTCCTGACCGCCATAGCTAATACCCGTTCCCAAGAGGGAATCGCTCCTATCTGGGAGCAGGTCGATAAGAACTACGCTTGTTTCTCAACTCGTTATTCACCAGATGAAGCAGAGCTGCGCAAGGCCGAAGAGGTCTATGCCACCGCGTGCGAATACATCCGCTCAGATCGCCGTACTGATATTGGCGCAGGCTTAAAATCACTACGCGAAACCTGCATCGAACGCACCCGCCCGATGCTGGCTACCGATCTTGCTCGCATTACTGAAATGGTCGCCGAAGGGCTGCGAGACCGCACCCGCTCGCAGCAGACGTTTCCACGCGAACCGAGCGCTCAATTTTTTATGGCAGAGAATACGGAGCGTGTGCTTTTCGGCAAAAAAGGAAGCCATCTCAAGGAATTGAATCAATGACCCAGCGCAAATCCGGCCAGCCACCCAAACTTGCGTCCACCTGCACCGAGACCGCCATACCGACTGGCCAGGGCGAACTGGTCTTGTACGCAACCGATGACGGGGCGGCCCAGTTCTACCTTCGTGCGGAGGGCGAAACCGTTTGGCTGACCCAATTGGAACTGGCCGAGCTATTCCAGACATCTGTCCCCAACATCAATATCCATATAAAAAACGTGCTGGCCGAAGGGGAACTCCAGCCAGGGGCAACTATTAAAGAAGACTTAATAGTTCGCGACGAGGGCAGCCGCCAGATTCGCCGCCCGCTCAAGCTCTACAACCTCGACATGATCCTGGCCATCGGCTACCGCGTGAAATCCCCGCGCAGCACCCAGTTCCGCCAGTGGGCCACCACCCACCTCAAGGAATACCTGGTCAAGGGCTTCGTGCTGGACGACCAGCGCTTGAAAGACCCGGGCAGCTGGGATTACTTCGATGAGCTACTGGAACGCATCCGCGACATCCGCACCTCGGAGAAGCGCTTCTACCAGAAGGTGCGCGACGTCTTCGCCCTGTCGGTGGATTATCGCGATGACGAAGACGCCACCGGCCAGTTCTTTGCCATCGTGCAGAACAAGATGCTGTTCGCTGTTACACAGAAAACCGCCGCGGAGATCGTGGTGGAGCGCGCTGATCCCACCCAGCCCAATATGGCCCTCACCAGTTGGAGCGCCCACCGCATGCGCAAGACGGACGTGATCGCTGCGAAGAACTACCTTACCCAGCCCGAGCTTCAAGCATTGAACCGCATCGCCTCGATGTTTCTGGACTATGCCGAAGACAGGGCCTCACAACGTCAAGACATGCACATGGATGACTGGCGTCAGTACGTGGATCGCTTCGTGGAATTCAATGAACGGCCGCTGCTGAAAAATGCCGGCAGTATCAGTAGCGAGCAGATGCAAAAGATTGCGCACGAACGGTATGAGCTGTTCGATGCCAAGCGCAAGCAAGCCGAGGCGCTAGCAGCGGACGCAGAGGACATCAGGGAATTAGAAGAAATGGACAAAAAAAGTAGCAAGGGAAGCAAGCATGGTTCCTAGAGGCTGGCACACCAAGACGATCGCGGATTTTTGCGAATTTCAGAACGGTAACGCTTTTGGCCCCGACGGCCGAACGATACCTTGAGGCCTTACGCAGCGAAAAATCCTCTCTCATGCAACAACTTCTGACCGGCAAACGCCGCGTCCACATGCCCGTGCAAGCCGAGACCATCCCCGCATGAACGACAGCGCCGCCCCCGACACTCGCGAACAACTCAGCGCGCACATACCCGCGCTGCACCTGCTGGTGAACCTGGGCTGGCGCTATCTGCGCAGCGCTGATGCGCTGGCGCTGCGCAGCAATACGCGCGAAGTGCTGTTGAAACCGCGGCTGATCGAAGCGTTGCAAACCCGCCGCTTTGAGTACAAGGGCAAAAGCTATCTGCTATCCCCCAGCGCCATTGACCAGATCGTGCGCGAACTGTCATCGCTACCGCTGGGCGATGGACTGCCGGCCGCCAACGAGCGCCTGTATCAATTGCTGGCACTGGGCATCACCGTCACCGAGTTCATGCCGGACGGCAAGAAGCATCAGCCCACCATTCCGATCATCGAATGGAAAGAAGCTTCCGCAAACCTTTGGGATATCACTGAAGAATGCGAGGTGCTTTCGGCGCAAGGCACGCATCGCCGTACGCCGGATATCGTGGCCTACGTCAACGGCCTGCCGCTAGTGGTGATCGAAGCCAAGCGTCCGGAGTCGGGGCACGCCGGCAAACCGATGGTCAACGAAGGCATCAGCCAGCACCTACGCAACCAGCGTCAGGATGAAATTCCGCAACTGTATTCGTATGCGCAGCTGTTGCTGGCGATCAGCATGACCGATGGCCGCTACGGCACCACGCTGACGCCGGCCAAGTTCTGGGCACGCTGGCGCGAAGAAGAGTGGGACGACCGACATCTGCACGTCATCAAAAATCAGCCGCTGTCCTCCGAACAACGCACCGCGTTGCTGGCGAACAAACCCGCCTCGCTGCGTCGAGACTGCGAAGCGCTGTGGTCACAACCGATGCTGCCGACGGAGCAGGATCGATTGTTGGCGGGGCTGCTGACTCCCGCTCGCCTGTTGGAATTTCTGCGCGGCTTCGTGCTGTTCGACCGCAAGACCGGCAAGATCGTCGGGCGTTATCAGCAGTTTTTCGGTATTCGCGCCTTAATGGCGCGCATTCGCCAGACGCGTCCGGATGGCGGACGCGAGGGCGGCGTGTTGTGGCATACCACCGGCTCGGGCAAAAGCTTCACCATGGTGTTTCTCACCAAGGCGCTGTTGCTGGATGAGGCGTTGCAGGAATGCCGTGTGGTGGTGGTGACCGATCGCATCGATCTGGAAGCGCAGTTGTCGCGCAACTTCATCACCGGTGGTGCGTTCGGTTCGGCCATCGCGACGAAAAAGGAAGGTGAACGCAGCAAGGCCACCACCGGCCGCGACCTGGCCCGGCGCATTGGCCAAGGCACCGAGCGCATTACCTTCTCGCTGGTGCAGAAATTCAATACGGCTTCCAAGCTGCCGGAATGCCATAACGATTCCGCCGACCTAATCGTGTTGGTGGACGAAGGACATCGCAGCCATGGCGGCGAGACGCATGAACGCATGCGCAAGGCGCTGCCGAAAGCAGCGTACCTCGCCTTTACCGGTACACCACTGCTCAAAAACGAAAAGGCCGCCAACAAATTCGGCCCGATCGTGCACGCCTATTCGATGCAGCGCGCGGTGGAAGATGAAACCGTGGCGCCGCTCTTGTACGAGGAACGCATACCGGAACTGGATATCAACGAGACCGCCGTCAACCGCTGGTTCGACAAGATCACCGCCGGCTTGTCAGAAGCGCAGAGCGCCGATCTGAAAAAGAAGTTCGCCAGCAAGCAGGCCATTTACGGTGCGGCGAACCGCATCGAGCTGATTGCCTGGGACATCGCCACGCATTTCGACCAGAACGTCAAGCAGCTGCAGCCTGGGCTGAAAGGCCAGGTGGCCACCGACAGCAAATGGGACGCGGTGCGCTACCAGCGCGCGCTGGACGAAACCGGCTTGGTGAGCAGTGCCGTGGTGATGTCGCCCCCCGACACTCGCGAGGGCAACAGCCAGGTGGATGAAGACACGCTGCCCGAGGTGCAGAAGTGGTGGAAGCAAACGATCACGGATCGCAAGCGCCATCCTGATAAATACGAGAAGGATGTCATCGAGGATTTCAGCACCGACGGCGAACCCGATCTGCTGATCGTGGTCGACAAGCTGCTGACCGGCTTCGACGAGCCGCGCAATGCCGTGCTCTATATCGACAAGCCACTGAAGGACCACAACCTGATTCAGGCCGTGGCGCGCGTGAATCGCCTGCACGATACGAAACGCTACGGCGTACTGGTGGATTACCGTGGCATTTTGCCGGAGCTGGATACCGCCATCCGTGCCTACCAGGATCTGGAAGCGCAGACCCAGGGTGGTTTCGATGTCGCGGATATCCAGGGGCTGTATCGCTCCTTCAGCACCGAATACAAACGGCTGCCTGCGCTGCACGCCCGGCTATGGTCGTTCTTCAAAGGCGTGGCCAATCGCCATGACACCGAACAATTCCGGCAGATACTCAGCCCGCGATTTGTCCCGGATGGGGAAGGCGGCGAGTACGACGAGCGCCAGAAGTTGCGCGATGATTTCTCCGTCGCCTTGACCGAGTTCGGCTTGTGCTTGCAGACGGCTTTGTCGTCACGCAGCTTCTTCGAGGATGGCCATTTTTCCGAAGACACCATCCGCCAGTACAAGCAGGATTTGAAGCGTCTTTCCGATATACGGCAGATGGTGCGCCGGGATGCCATGGAAACCGTGGATTACAGCGTCTACGAGGAACAGATCCGGCGGCTGGTGGACAAACAGGTGATCGGCAAGGAAATACGCGAGCCGGAAGGGGTTTATGTGGTGCACGAACTCGGCCGAAAAGAAACGCCGGAGGAGTGGTCGGAGGAAAAGACCCGCAACGAAACCGACCTGATCAAGACACGGCTGCGCAAGACGATCGAGCAAGACCTGGCCGACGATCCCTACGCGCAAAAGGTATTTGGCGAACTGCTGCGCCGGGCCATCGCCGAAGCCGAAGCGATGTTCGATCATCCGCTGAAGCAATATGCCTTGTTCAAGAAATTCGAAGCGCAGATGGAATCCGGGCAGGTGCCGGGCGTTCCGCAGCCATTGGAGAACCAGCCCAGGGCGCGGGCGTACTACGGTGTGCTGCGCCTGGTGCTGGGCGACGCCATGGACCCGACCGATGATGCCACGGTCGACCGCTTCGTCAGTCTTGCACTGGATATCGATACGGCCGTGCGCGATGCCGTCGCCGAGAATTCCCTGAATCCTCAAAGCATCGAAGCCGCCATCCACCAAAGCCTGCTGCCGCGCCTGTTCGCCCTGATGGGCCTGGACAATGCCCGTGCTGCGGTCGATCACATCGTACAGGTCGTGCGAACCGAACTCAGTCGCCGATGAAAACGTCGGTGGCGCCCAGCGAACGGCTCGTTCTCGCTTACGGTGACCGCAAGATCGCCTTTGACATACGCCGTTCTGCAGCACGTAAACGACGAAGTATTGCGATCCACGTCGAGCCGGATGGCAAAGTACGGGTCGATGCTCCGATGGATGCAACATCGCCGGCCATCCGAAAAGCACTCACGCGCCGGCTCGGCTGGGTTCATCACCAGCTCACGGACATCGAAAACCGCCGCCGCTGGGTCATGCCCAGGGAATACGTCAGTGGGGAGACCGTTCTCTATCTCGGGCGGCGCTATCGCCTGAAAGTAATTGACGCTGAAGATCACCCGCTTACCCGGCTCCGTGGCGGTTATCTGGAAGTGCATGTGGGCGATCGATCACCATCATGGGTTCGCGACGAACTCGATCGATGGTGTCGCGATCGCGCCAAGCATGTTCTGACAGAGCGGCTCACCAACATGGCAGGTCAGCTGCGATGGGTACGAGAAATCCCGCCCGTGACGATTCGAAGCATGATGCGGCAATGGGGCAGCTGTTCGCCGAAAGGGCGCATCGCCCTCAATGTAGCCTTGATCTGCGCACCCGCCGAGTGCGTGGATTACGTGCTCTTGCACGAACTCTGCCACCTGAAGGTTCGTAGCCACAGAGCGCCGTTCTACCGCCTGCTGGAGGCACACATGCCTGACTGGCGCCGCGTCAAGACACGCCTGGACAATATGGCTGATCAGATACTGAGAAATTAGGATCTATTGACATCGAGCTGCCACCAATACGCAGCGCGTAGGCTGGGGTGCAAACCCTGATATATCCCCACGTTTTTTGCGTTATCCCAGCGAAAAAGCTGGGGTTCAGGTCAATATTGTTTCAGCGCGAACCGTCATTCCGGCGAAGGCCGGAATCCATCGCCAGTACGAAGCATGGATTCCGGCCTTCGCCGGAATGACCACTGGCTTCGAAACAAACTTCATGCAAACCCAGGACTTCTCTGGCATAACGGGGAAAAATGTGGGCATATCTCAGAGTGCAAACCCCAACATTCTCGTCCCGATCAACATGGCGATGTTTGGATTTACACTCAATCTACGCTGAAATCATGTGACCGTATCGCGGTACCGCACCGATGGTTAGAGGGGATGCATGGACATTCGCGTAGACGATCTTTCAAGTGCCTCGACCCAGGCGCTTTTGCATCTACACCTGGCAGGCATGCATTCGAATTCGCCACCCGGGCAAGTGTTCGCACTCGACCTCTCTGGCCTGACGTCACCGAACGTCACGGTGTGGAGCGTGTGGAATGGTGACGACATCTGCGGCATCGGGGCGCTGAAACAGCTCGATGCAAGCTCGGGCGAAATAAAGTCGATGCGCACGCATCCGGATTATCTGCGGCGCGGCGTAGCGGCTGCACTGCTGGAACACATCATCGATGAGGCGCGAGTGCGCGGCTTGCACCGGCTATGCCTGGAAACCGGTAGTGGTCCAGCGTTTGAAGCGGCGCTTTCTCTTTATCGGCGACGCGGCTTCGTTAATGGTGAAGCCTTCTCCGATTATCAAAAGAGCGACTTCAATCAGTTTCTGCATTTGGCGTTATAGCTTCGTGCTCAAACGCACATGTACGGCGACGGCCGTCATTCCCGCTTTCGCGGGAATGACGGCCAAGGAAAAATATCTCGCCAGAATGTTAGAACTTCGCCCTCAACTCCACCCCAAAGGTGCGCGGTGGCGTGATGGTGGCATACGGCGTCCCGAAATCATTGGTGCTGTCATTACCGATGCTGACCACATAGCGCTTGTTGAACATATTGTTGACGTACACGCCAACGCCCCAGCGCTCATCCGGCGTATGCCAATCCAGTCGTGCATCGGTGCGCTGCGTGGCCGTGCCCACACTGAACAACGGTGTGCTCAAACACGTGCCTTGAACACCGGAGTCGGCATTGCAGCGCGTGCGGCCACGGTACGCGTACTGCATGTTGAGTTCCAGGTTGCCGTGGTAGACGTCGAACCAGGTGTAGTCAAAGCCGGCCGTGGCCGAGAAGAACGGTTCGCCGGTCGGCTGGCCATCCAGGCTCACGCCGGAGGTCGAGGTGCCGTGGGTATAGGTGCTGTCGATATACGCGCTGGTGAAGTTCAATCGCAGCGCCTGCACCGGTTGCCACTGCGCTTCGACATCCAAGCCATGCGCATGCTGATCGCTGGTCATCACCGTATAGAACGGCACCCCCGAACCATTGAAGTTCGAGTTGAGCACGGACGACTGCAAATTCGAATAGCGGTAGTAGTAGGCTGACGCGTTGAGCAGCAGGTTGTATTCGGGGAAGACCGCTTTCACGCCGGTTTCGTAGTTCCACACCTTTTCCGGTGCATACAGTGAGCCCACCTGCAGGCTGTTGTAACCGCCCGCCTTGTAACCCTTGGTGGCCGAGATATACGCCATGAGGTCGGGGGTGAACTTGTAGCTCAGCACCGCGCGGGGGCTGAAGTCATGCCAGCTGTGCCGGGTCGCTACCCATTGGCCGACTGCATTGGGAAAGATGATGTTGCTGCCGAAGGCACCCAGCGCCTGCTGGGCTTGCGGCGGAAGGAGATCATAGATGCCGCTGGCGACAAGTGCAGCCACCGTCTGGTCAAACGCCGTCGCCTGACGCGGTGGTGTGTACCAGGTGAAGTCTTTCTGATCTTCGGTATAGCGCAAGCCGGTGGTCAGATCGAGCTGATCGTTGAGGTGCCAGATCACGTCGCCGAAGGCCGCATATGCCTTGAACTTGCCGACGTTGTTGATCTCTTCCCGCCACGGATCGCCCAGCAGGCTATACGGCAACCCGAGGGCCTGCAGGCCTTGGGTAATCTCAGTCAACGGCAAGCCGAGCCCGTCCACGTTCTGCGCCAAGGTATCGAGGCTGCTTGTGTTGGTGTTCACCTGGCTGGTCTGGCGTGCCTGCTCCGAGTAGAAACTGACGCCGGAAACCCAATCCATCAGGTCGTTGTCACCCGCCAGCTTGAACTCCTGGTAGTAGCTGTTGTTGTGCTCGATGTTCGCCGTATCCAGATAGCTGACGACGTGATCGGTGCCGTCGTTGTCTTCGTCGTTGAAAGTGTTGAAGTGACGCCAGGCAGTGGTCGACGTAAAGCTGCCCCAGGAGAACGAGTGATCGACGATCAAGGTCGAGCCATCGAAATGCCGCCATTCGCGCGCCTGGATGGCATCGTTGTAGAGTGGTGCGGTAAGCGGATTCAGATACGTGGCGGGATTGGGCGGATAAGGCGGGCGCTCGTTGGTGTCGCTGGAGAGCGGTATCAGGCCAACGGCCGGGCGTGGCGGCTGATCCAGGCGCTCGTGATCCCACGACCACAGCACGCGCGTATCCGGGGTGATGTTCCAGCGGTACACGACGCGGGTGCCCCAGTCGTCGTTCTTGCCGTAGTGCTGGCCGTTGGCCTGGTCGCGGATCCAGCCGTCGCTCTGGTTGTCGAGCACGCTGATGCGCAGGGCCATGTCCTTGTTGAGCGGGATGTTGACCAGCGCATCCTCATAGCGCTCGCCCTCGTTGCCATAGCGCAGCACCACTTTGCCCTCGAACTTGTCGGTGGGCTCGTTGGTGACGATGGAGATCGCGCCACCTGCTGCATTCCGGCCGAATAGCGTGCCTTGCGGGCCCTTCAGCACTTCGATGCGATCGATGTCGTTGAAGGCGAGCAAGGCGCCACCGGAACGCGCCGCATAAACACCATCGATATACACACCCACGGCCGATTCGGTACCGATGCCGAAGTCGCTGGTGCTGATGCCGCGCAACGAATAGTTGGGCTGCGTCGGTTGACTGCCGTCCACCACCAGGCCCGGTACGAACAACGAGATCTTGCTCAGATCGGTGGCCGCTTGAGTGTTGATCTGCTGCGCGGTGAGGATCTGCAGCGCTATCGGCACCTGTTCCATCTGCTGAGTGCGGCTTTGGGCTGTCACCGTGATGTTGCCGAGCTGCTGGGCTTTGGCGGCATTAGCTGTCTGCTGGCCCGCTTTTTTCGCCGCGGTGGTGTTGCCGGTATCCTGCCCTGTCCCATCGGCCATGGCCGGTGCTGCTGCAAACAACCACAATGCCGCGCCGCCATAAAGCGCATGGCGCAGAGTCGCGGACAACTTACGTGGACGCATCTTCATGTTATCTCCCCTCATCGTGGCATCGCGATGAACGCGCGATGCGTATCGTCTATTTGACGCTCCCCTCACCCGACAAAGCCCCGTGCCTGGAGAGCACACCAAGCTTCACCAACAACACTGCCAGCACGACACATGCCGAAAAACAGGCCGCCAACAGCGGCACATGCCGCACGTCGTTGCCATGCACGGTCAACGACGTCACCAAAGGCCCAAACCCGCTGCCCACCAGCTGTGCCGGCGGCACCAACATGGCAATGCGCCCGCGCGGATCGATATCGAAAGCTAGCCGGATGTGGAACGGCATCTGGAACAGCCACAGGAAGCCGAACACCGCGCACAGCACTGCAAAGGCCAACGTACTGTGCGCAGGCAACCGATACATGGTCATGCCTAGGGCGGCGAGGGCCAGCGCGCTCACGATCAAGGCTTGCGACACTTTTCCCCAGCGCACGCTCAAGGATGCCGCACCACCGCCGACGATCTGCATGATCAGCACGAGTGCTGCAAGCGTGTTGATCGACATGCCGATACCGGCAGCGTTCGCCACCGGCTCGAGATAAGCCCACAGCGCTCCGATGGCGCTCATATGCAGAAAAGGCACCAGCAACGAGAAAAACCCCGTCCATGAAACGATGGATGGCTGGATGTCTTCCGCATGCATGCCCAATTTTGCAGGCAGGTGCGAAGCAACCAACCACGGCAGCACGCAAAGTATGGCAAGCAGCACGAAGGGCTCGCCCCAACCCAGCGACGCGATGGATACCTTGGCGAGCACCAAGGCGGCAGCTGCCTGCACCGCCGTCTGCAGCGTGAGGAAAACACCTGCCAGTCGATCCGGTTTCGGCGAGCGGATGATGATCATCGTCGCGATCCAGAACAAACAGGCTTCGGCAAGCCCGGCCGCAACGCGCCACGCTATGCAGACCAGGTCACCGCGCGCCGTCAACGTCATTAGATTGATGGCGATCAGCAACACACTCGCCACCAGCGCCACCGTGCGAAGGTGATTCAGAGGCAACCATTTCTCGGCGATGATGGTGCCGATGCCCAATGCGAAGATCTCCCCCATGGCCACCATGCCGACGCCTTCCATCGAAATTCTCTGCTGGTCCACCAGCGCTCCCAGCAGCGCCGGCTGCAAGCCGAGCACCAGCAGCGCGACGCAGCCGATGATCAACGCAGCAGCAGTTTCGGAAGACTTGAAGTGCACCGAGACCGATGTATTCATGGATGTGTTCCGCCAAGGCATGTTTGGCATCGCGACATGACGCTCCCCCTCAGTAACCTTTCACTTCTTCCGGCAGTAGTCCTTGCGCGAAACGTTGCGCGGCTCGCTTTTGATCCTTCTTCAACCGTCCGTTGGCAATGTGGCAAACCCACCATGGCAGCGTGTGCAGGGGCATACCTGTCGCCTTGGCGAGTACATAGGCTTTGGCGCATTTCTCCAGCAATTCGGCGTTGAGCACGAGGCGGTGCACGGTGTTGCCGAATACCGAGACGTCGTGCTCGCCGGCCCATACGTTGCCACCGGTCGCAAGAGTTGGCTGCGCACGCGCCTGCAGATCATCGGTGTGATGAAACATCGGCACGACCGTGGCGCCCAGGTGCCTGGCCTGCTCATCAAACAGCTGCGGAAGCTGGCCACCGAAGCTGCCGAGCATGCGCCCGAATACACCGCCTCCTAGCGCAATGGCTCCCACATCGGCGCGTGCGGCGTAAACGGCAGCGTGTCTTGCATGTTCAAGGCTCGGTTGGGTGGATAGCGACACGCGCACCGGTTCGTCGTCCGCTGTGGCGATCAGCATGTCGCCTGCATCGGGCAAGCGGACGGAAACACTGCCACCTGCGCCAAGCAGATGCTTCTCATCCAAGCGTCGCATGGCATCGAGGAGAAGGTTCTCAAGCGCCATGGCTATCACACCAGTTTGAATACGTCTTCGAAACGATTAAGCGCGTCGTCGATCACATCGTCGGTGTCCGCGAGACTGGTGTAGATACGGCTGCCCGCCAAAGTGATCACCCCGTGCGCGGTATAGGCCGCCCCCATTTCCTCCATCATGTGCTTGCGCGCTTTCGCTTCGTTCTTCGCGCGAACGAGCTTGAGCAGGTTGCTGGTATCCAACAGCATCACGCCGGATGTCTGCAGATGCACGATAGAGCCCATGTTGTAGGCAACATAAGGCAGGCCGAAGCGTTCGATGATCTGTTCCAGACCTTGCCGCAAACGATCACCGGCACGGCCTGCCTTCACCGCAGCTTGCGTGCGTTGCATCTCGAGCAGGGCGTAGTAGCCGGCCGCGCATGACAAGGGATTGGCGGTGAGCGTGCCACCCACGAACGCACGCTTGGAGGTGGTGCCGATGCCGCCGACCAGCATCATCATGATGTCGCGCCGACCGCCGATGCCGCCCGCCATGGGGTAGCCGCCGGTAAGGCATTTGCCGAGTATGGTCAGGTCGGGCTTGATGCCGAAATAGCCCTGCGCACCGCCCATGCCGGCGCGAAAACCGGTGACCACTTCATCGAAGATCAGCAGCGCATTGAATTCATCGCACAGCTTGCGTAGCTGGGCATTGAAATCCCGCGTTGCCGGTCTGGTGCCGCTTTCCGGGCCGAACGGCTCCACGATGATGGCCGCCGTGCCGCCGCGCAGGCGGTTCCACATCAGCTTGCGGCGTACGGCATCCAGATCATTCGGCAAGCTTTCCTGCGTTGTGGCGGTGGCACCGCGCGGAATGCCGATGGCCTCCATGCGGCCGGTGTTCGGCAGTCGCATGCCGTACACCATCTGGTCGCTCCAGCCGTGATAACCGCCGCCGATCTTGATCACGCGTTTCTTGCCGGTATAGGCGCGCGCCAGGCGGATCGCGCCCATCACGGCTTCCGTGCCGGAGCCCATCATGCGCAGCATCTCGACGCCTGGCATGACCTGGCACACCAGCTCCGCGAGTTTTACTTCGTATTCGTGCAGCAGTCCGGTGATGGGGCTGCACTCATGCAACAGCGTTTGCACTTGCGCGAGCACGGGCTGGTAATTGGAGCCGAGCAACGTCGGTCCGCCGGCTTGCAGAAAGTCGATATAGCGATTGCCGTCCACGTCTGTCATATGCGCGTCGCGCGCGTCGCGGATCGCCAGCGGGAACGGATAGTTGAACGCCAGGTTGTGCTGCACGCCGCCCGGAATGACTTGCTTGGCCTGCTCGGAGAGGCGCTTGGAACCCTGGCAGCGGGTTTCGAAATAATCGAGCACCTTGGCCATCGCATCGCGGCGGATCGGCCGGATGGGCTGCTTCACCAGCGCATCAAAACGCCGATAGAGCGAATCGGTATCCGGCCATTGGGAAATCGCGCTGTCGGCGATGTCGACGGACGCATTGTGGAAGTTCATACGACCATTTCCTGGATGGGTTGAGCATCAAGCGTCGCCAGCAGATGCTGTAACGCGGCCTGCTGCGATGACAGCTGCTCGGCGCGTGCGGCAATGCGCGTGCGCAGGTAGTCGAGCGTCAGCCTTTCGAGTGCCGAGATGGCGCGCAATGCACGCTCAGCGCTGGTGCCACAGCAGATGGCGCCGTGTGTGCGTAGCAGATAAGCGTTGATATCGGGCTGCAATGCCTTGGCGAGCTTGCTCGACAGCCACGCCGTGCCCGACGGCGCATAACCCACCACTCGCACTTCATGGCCGAGCAAGGCGCGATCTTCATCGCCACTCACCGGCACGGGTTGCCCAAGCAAGGTGCACGCACTCGCAATCGGCTGATGCGTATGGATGCTGGCGCAGCAATCCGTACGGGTACGCAACAACTTGGCGTGCATCCCCGTTTCCACCGAGGGCTTGCGATCACCGTCTACTTTGGCCAGATCACGCAACTTCAACACGCAAACATCTTCCGCCGTCATCTGGTAATAGTCCGTGGCGGATGGCGTGACGACGATGTGCTCATCGTCGACTTTCAACGCAAGGTTGCCGCCGGTCGCGGCAAAGTAACCGTGATCGGCCAACATCACGCTCATCTCGACCACTTGCTGGCGCGCACGTTGGAATTTCATCGCGGCGTACTCTGGCTATGGTTGATACGGCGATAAAGGGGCGCGAGGCGCCGATGCAGCTCCTTGAATGTGCCAAAGCGATCGTCATACAACTGACGCATGGCCTCGCGCGGTTCGAATCGCCACTTGCGCCGGCACAGATCCGGCACGTCGTTGAACGACAACTTGCCCAGACCGATACCTGCGATAAAAGCAGCGCCCAGGGCATTGGCCTGAATCGGCGCAACCGGTTGCTCGATCACCATGCCGGTGACATCCGCCATGATCTGGCACCACACGTTCGACTGGCCGCCACCACCCACCACGGTCATCGGCGCGCCTTTGTCGCAGCCGACGAAAGCCAGCATGGGCTCCAGCATCCAGCGCGTGTTCAAGGCCACGCCTTCGAGAAACGCGCGAATCATGTCTTCTCGCGTGTGTTCCAGCGAGAGATTGAACAGGCCGGCGCGCAGGTGACGATCATCCACCGGCGTGCGCTCGCCCTGCAGCCATGGCAGATAGATCAGCCCGCGCGCACCGGCCGGGACGCGATCGGCGATGTGATCGAGCAGGGGGTAGACGTCCGGCCGCGATTCATCCGGCGTCAGTTCGTCCGCATGAAAAAGGATGCGATCGCGCAACATGGTGAGGTTGCTGCAGGCCGCCGATTGCACGGCCATGGCCAGATAGCGATCTTTTCTCGCGCACGGCACCGAAGCGATGAACGCACCGAGATTCGTGTGCTTTTCCGGCACATGGGCGGCGATCCAGGAGGATGTACCGAGATACAGATGCAGCTCGCGATCACGCACCGTGCCGGCGCCGATCGCCGCGGCGGAGTTGTCGACGGCACCGGCAACGACGCGTGTTGAAGGCGAAAGCCCAAGCAATGCCGCGACGTCTGGCATCAACGGGCCGATGACATCGGTGGATGGCAGCAGCTCCGGCAAACGCGCGCTGTCAACCTCCAGGACGCGCAGCAGTCCTTCGTCATAGCGTATGCGCGAAAGATCGCGGTTATCGGTCGCCCAGGTGGTGAGCGCTGAGTCGTAAGTTGCGCAGAAACGGCCGGTGAGCCGCAGATTCATGAAATCGAGCGGACCGAGAAACTTGTGCGTGCGGTCGAACAGCGTTCTGTCGTGATCGCGCAGCCACGCAATATGCCCGGCTTGATCCTTGCCGGACAGCGATGGCGCGCCGCCTGTAAGCCGCAACCAGCGCACCAGTTTCAGTGGTCCATAACCTTGGATGTTGAGCCATTTGTTGCGTGCACGGCGCCGGATGGCATCGGAGCCACGCATATCCAGCCATAACATGGCGCGCGCAAGCGTGTTCCCATGCTCGTCCACCGGCACGGTGCATTCGTGCAACGCGGAACAGCAAACTGCCATCACGCGGCTGCGAAGCCGTGCATCCGTTGCCAGCAATTCCTGCGCGGCGCCGAGAAACGCCTGCCACCAGTCCTCGGCATCTTGCTCTACGCCATATTCGCCAACAAGATGCAGGGGAACCGGCCGAAACGCCCAGGCCTGCACGCTGCCGTCGAGCGCCACCAGCGCGCATTTGCAGCCCGACGTGCCCAGATCGACCGCCAAGACCAGGCGCTCGTCGCTGGAAGACACGGCAGCCTGTTGCACGCTCGGCATCGTCTATCATCCCCAAAAAGCTAGTTATAGCTACAATATAGTTATAGCTATAATTGGCGCAAGCCCTCCCCGTCGGACCACCGCAGTGCCCTCCAAGCCCAGCCCCAGCCGCCGCGTGGCAAAACGCCCCAAGCTCGCCCTGAGCCCTAAAGTGAAGCCTGCACAGTCGCGCGCGGCAGAGACCTACGAACAGCTGCTTACCGTCACGGCGCAGGTGCTTGCGGACGTCGGTTTCGAACTACTCACCACCAATCTGGTGTGCGAGCGCGCGAAATTGTCGCCACCGGCGCTCTATCGCTACTTCCCCAACAAGTACGCGTTGCTGCACGAATTGGGGTTGCGCCTGATGGGGAAACAGAATGCGTTGATTCACCAGTGGCTGACGCCTGCTGCATTCGGCTCGGCGAAAAAACTGGAAGACGCGATCACGGGACTTTTGCTGGAAACCTACGACGTCACGCGCGAAACCACCGCCGGCATCTGGATCATGCGCGCCTTGCGTGCCATACCCATGCTTCAGGACGTTCGGCTCGAATCGGCCAGGGAGGTGGCCGAGCAGGTCACCGCGCAACTGCGCCAGGCATTTCCGAAAGCTGCGAAAGAAGATCTGGAACTCATCAGCCGCGTCGCCGACAGCATGTCGTACGCCGCGCTGGAAATGCTGTTCGATGATCCGTCACTGGACGCAGCGTCGGTGATGCGCCTGGTTGCTGCCAGCCTCGCTAGCCATGTAGCGCGCCTGCAGGGCAAGCAAGGCCGCGCGTAGCGATGCTGTGATGTCTTGTGACATCAGCGCCAGTTGCGACCGGTGCGACGTGCCAGGGATATGCGTACCAGGTTGTCGACTTGATGCCACCCGAATCGGCGCCGCGCGATGAGGCGCAGCACCAGGCGGATGAATGACAAACCTTTCCGATGCGGTGGCCGCCCAATCGTCAGCCGATTGGGCACGCCCTCCGGCTCGATCATGGCTCAGCTTTGGCTAAAGACGACGGCTTACGGAACTTCAACACAAACTTGTCCGTATGCCCTTTGATGTCCGGCGCGAAGATCGGCTTGTCGTGTCCATCTTGTGGATTGCTGAGCACGTCGCTTTGCGCCTCCAGCACGAAACCTGCCGCCTTTGCCTGGGCAATGACGGTCGCCGGGTCGATGCGATGCAGCGTATGGGCGTCACGTCCGCCTGAGCCCGGTGCAGCTGCATGATCGACGATGATGAAAACACCACCGGGCTTCAGCGCCTTGAACGCAGCAGCGTCGAGGTTGGCGGCTTGTTCGGGACCGGTGCTGCCGTCGACGCTGAACACGCTGACGGCGCCGTAGACATCGTGGTAATTCTGCGACGTCCACACGACATCCAACGGCGCGCCGACATCGAACCGGTCATAGGGCCGGATGAGCAGACTGGTGTTGCCGCTATAAGCAGGATCGACCGCCAATGCCCGAATGGACTTGAGCCTCTCCGGCGGAGCTTTGCTGGCATAGGCCTCAGGAACAACGGCATACACATGGCCCTTGATGCCGACGACCTTGCTGAAAAGGCGGGTGAAATAGCCGCCACCCGGCATGACGTCAGCAACCCGGTCGCCCGGCTTGATGCCGGCGAAGGCGATCAATGCGGCCGGCCTGCGATCGTTGTCGACCTGCTTGTCCGCGGCCGGCCGCGTGTTGTCGGAAATGGCATGGGCCACATAAGCCGGCGGAGACGATGCCTGGGCATGCACCAGTGCCGCAGTGCCGAGGAAGAGAAACGCAAGTGCTGAACATGTCTTCATACGTTGCCACGCCTCCATGAAATACGGATGTACCAGTGCGCCAACAGCTTATCCATCGCGTGCGAGTTGGGTGAAAACCCAACATCAGGGATGTAAGCGCACATGGATGTTGAGGTCTGCGCCCAACCGGATCAGTCAAAGCATCCCTAGAGACTAGCTACTACATGGCACGTGTAAAGGTCGCCAACGCTTATTTCAGATATTGCAATTTGAAATGGTCTTTGCGTTGGATTTCGGCCTTCGCCCACCGCAGTCTGGCGAAATATCCCTGGAGACCCTTGATACATTGCACTGGCGCATATCAGCCATTTTTTTGTATTTCTGCGGTACCAACTTGGCTTGGATCAAGTGATCGCACTGGATGCATGATCTTGCAGGCGACGCAAGTGGCTCTGTATGTCGCCTGCACCCCAGACAACGCTTTTCAAGTCAGGCTTTTTTGAGGAAACAGACCTTAAGTACCAGACCTTTGATCTTGTCGGAGTTGCCCTCGATATGTTCCGAGTCGCCGTCGACCAGTCGAATATTGCGGATGACGGTCCCCTGCTTGAGAGGAATGGAGGAGCCCTTGACCTTCAGGTCCTTGATGACGACAACCGAATCGCCACTATGGAGCGCATTGCCATGAACATCGCGCACGACTGTGGCGGCCTCTTCGGTTTTGGCCAGCACCTTCGGCCATTCGTGTCCGCAATCGGGGCAGATATAGACGGTCTCATCCGGGTACGTGTTTTCCATGCCGCAACGTGGACAGGCTGGGATATCGTGCATTTCCATGGGGTAGTCTCCTTCTAACTTAAGGAACAGATAAAACGATTTCGCGCCATCGTTGCTTGCGTGACTGGATGCCGACGGTCCACGATCAGCTTCTCTTGCAAAACACTACATCCATTCGTAGGACGCGGCCCGCACAAAGTATTCACGTGCAGTGGGACTAAGCCACGGAAAGGCGCGGTCAATGGCCTGATCGGCTGATTTGCAACCGGCCGGTAAATCGCCATGTTGCCAATGCGTCGCGCTGCAAGCATGAGCCCAGATATTCCGCGCCACGATCCGGTCTGTCTCGGATAGGCATTCATGGGTCAACACAGCTTCCAGGAAGCGCCAAGGCGCTGACCAGTCGGTAAAGCCTTCTACAATGCTGACAATGTTTGATGGGGACATTAATTAGAACCTATCGAGTTGCTATGACGTACCGCCATAGCACTCTCTGCTTCGTTTCACACGCGGATGAGGAAGGTTTCAATCCTGGAAAGTAGCGGATGCTTGCGCTAACCGGACGTCTGTCCGATCACACATGCCAGGCAATGACGCAATTCGACTACGCCTACCGGCTTAATCAACGTGATGTCACCCCGAAACGCGATGGGCTTGACCGATCCTGTCACGACGTCTTGCTCCAGTAGCAGCACGATCGGGATGGCACAGTGACGAAACAAACCCACCAGGGTCTTTACTTCGCTATACGGAAGATGTGCATCGACAATCGCTGCGCGATGATGAGCCACCAGCATCGCGTGCATGGCCGAATCCAGACCCGCTGCAGCGTGCACGACATAACCACTTTGCCGCAGGTCATTTTCCAGCGCCTGGCGAAAGGCCGTATCGTCGTCCACGATCAAGACCGACATGGCTTTAGCTTCCGGTCTTGGAAAAAGGCATCAGGGCGTTAGAACCGACGGGATTCATGACATGTGTCGTCATTTCCGTCGTTTTTGCCGACTCAACGAGTGAAAGCGCGATGGCGGCGCCAGATGCGCCCGCACGGTTTCAAAGAGCGGACTGGCTTCTGACGGGCGTTCCAAGTGACGTCCCACGGACGCGGCGGCTAATTGGGCAACTTCCATGGGAAGCGGCACGGAGGTCTCCGGCCAGAATCCCAACTCCAGAGCGCCCAGTCGTGCCGCACTATCCAGATGCGGCAACACCTCGTTATAGGTAGCGCGGCGTAGATCGTTGTCCGTGGCGTTGCCAGGCGATGCGATGATGATGCGGCATGCGGTTTGGTTGGTGCTCTTCAAATAGGCACCGTACGCCGTCAAGCAACCGGAATACAGGGAACGGTAGCGCAACGCGTCCGACCCTGAGCTTTGTCCCGCTTGGTGCTCTACCACAGCGACCGCGAAGCGCAGCGGCAGTCGGCGGATGAGCGTCGCCAATGTGCTTTCGGCCGCATTCGGCTCGCGGACGGGGAGGCACAACTGGGGCGCCACGTCGTGAAGCCAGGATGCGATCGGCGTGCGAAGGGACGCAGGGCCGTCACCGCGACGCAACGGCTGCAACATCGTCAACGACTGCGTAAGCATGGACCAGGCGGCTGACACAGTCGGCCAGCACAGGATCTGCACGTCGATGCGCCGGTCTTGCGCACTCGCGCTGTATTCGCCAAGAAACGCCACGTGTTCCGGCCGTAAATCGGCCATTGCCTGCAAAACACTGGGGGTACTTTTCGCCGCCGAGGATGGCGGCCGGTGCGTGGGTTTATCCGTTGCTGACACGGTCATTGGGTTCTTCCGGGAGGGCCTCGTCCTCGGCATGCCAAGGGCGGCCGGAGGTGCGTTCGATGTATTCGCGGATCAGTCGGCGGACGACCTGGGACGGCGTCGCGTCCTCGACCGCGCACAGGCGCTCGAAGACCGCCTTCTTGCGCGGGTCGATCAGGATCGTGAGGCGGGCGGTACGATTTTCGATTGCCATAGGAGTATTCTCCAACTTACACATGAATCAATCTACATGATAATCAAATTATCATTAAACGCACATAATGTGTATTCGTGATGTTTGCGGCGTCATGACAGGGGGATCGAGCACGTGAATGAGCTGGCCGCCGCATCACCGACGGTGACCGCCGCACTCGGCCTGGTGCTGGCCTGGTTGCTCGTGGGCGGGCTCGGTTTGGTGCGTCCGAACAAGACCGGCTGGATCGCCCACGTCTTGTTTCCATTGGGTGCCGTTATCGCACTCGGCGTTGCTGCGATCGGCACCACGACGTGGCTGCCTGCCTTCGTGACGCAGCAGATGGTGTTGCCGCTCGGACTTCCGGACTTGCCATTTCATGTGCGGCTGGATGCGCTGTCGGGATTTTTCCTGGTGCTGCTGGGCGTAGCCGGTACGGGCATTTCGATCTTCTCGGCTGGCTATTTCCGCGCGGGCGAAGGCACGGCGCCGGGCCTTTTGTGTCTGCAGTACCACGTGTTTCTCGCCAGCATGGCGATGGTCACGCTGGCTGACGATGCTTATCTGTTCATGGTCGCCTGGGAAACCATGGCGCTGAGTTCCTATTTCCTCGTCACCACCCAACATCGCTTGCCCGAGATCCGACGCGCCGGTTTTCTCTACTTGTTGATGGCTCACGTCGGCGCGCTCGGGATTCTGCTGTGCTTTGGCGTCTTGCATGGCGGCAGTTGGTCCATGACGTTCGACGCCATGCGTGCCGGCACGCTCACGCCGTTCTGGATGAGCATGGCGTTCCTGTTGGCCCTGTTCGGGTTCGGCGCCAAGGCGGGGCTGGTGCCGCTGCACGTATGGTTGCCTGAAGCGCACCCGGCAGCACCATCGCCGGTGTCGGCGATGATGAGTGGCCTGATGCTCAAGACGGCGATCTACGGCCTGTTACGCGTGGGCCTGGATGTGCTGCCTATTGGCCCCTGGTGGTGGGGCACGCTCACGCTTGCGTTGGGTCTGGGCACGGCACTCTACGGCGTCGTCTTTGCGGCGGTGCAGACCGACATGAAGCGGCTGTTGGCGTATTCGTCGATCGAAAATATCGGTCTGATCATGGCAGGCATCGGCCTGGTCCTGATCTGCCGCTGCTTCGATATGCATGTGCTGGCTGCGTTGGCGTTGGCCGCGGTGCTGATCCACAGCTTCAACCACGCGCTCTTCAAAAGTTTGTTGTTCCTGGCGACCGGTTCGGTGATGCACGCGACCGGTGAACGCAGCCTGGGCAAGCTGGGTGGATTGATTCGACGCATGCCATGGGTCGCGGCTTTTGCTCTTGTCGGCGCGCTTGCGATTGCCGGGTTGCCTCCGCTCAACGGCTTTATCTCCGAATGGCTGCTGTTGCAGGCCTTTCTGCAAACGCCTCACATCCCCCATGCCTTCCTCAACATGATCGTTCCGCTGGGTGCGGCGGTCGTATCGTTGGCAGCGGCGCTGGCTGGTTACGTGATGGTCAAGTTCTATGGCGTGATCTTTCTTGGCCAGCATCGCGAGAACACGCTAGTCACAGCCCACGACGCCAGTGGCCTTGAACGAATCGGGCTGGCCTGGTTGGCGCTGGTCTGCATCCTGATCGGCGCATTCCCTCAAATCGCGTTAGATGCCGTGGGGCATGTCACGCAGCTTTTGGTAGGCGCTGCCGCGCAACGTGGACCGTCGTGGTGGTGGATCACGCCGGTGGCGACCCATCAGGTGTCCTACAGCGGCTTGTGGTTCTGGATGGGATTGCTGGTTGTGACGGGTGTGACATTTATTTTCGTACGACGCTTTTATCGCGGGCGTGTCCGCCGAACGGCAGCGTGGGATTGTGGCTATCCTTGGCAGACACCACGCATGCAGGATTCCGCGGAAGGGTTTGGTCAACCCATCCGTCATCTCTTTGGTCCGATCTTCAAGATCGAGCGTGAATTGCCTCGACCTTCCGACGCCGCGCCACGGTATCGCATCCAGATCGATGATCGCGTCTGGCTGGCGTGCTACCAGCCGCTCGGCCGCGTGCTTCAACGTGTCACGGAAAACCTCGCCGTGCTGCAAGGGGGGCGGCTGGCCGTCTACCTGCTTTACAGCTTCCTCACCTTGATCGTCCTCTTGGTATGCGTGCTATGACGACGGCCGTTTATCTCTGGCAAGTCGGCGTATGTCTGGTAGCCACCGGCCTGGCACCGTTGTTCGCCGGCTGGGTGGGGCAATGCCGGGCGATGCTTCAGAATCGCGCCGCACCACCCGTGTGGCAGCCCTATCGCATGCTGCGAAAGCTGTTCCACAAGGAGGCCACCTTGGCCACCGATGCCTCCTGGCTTTTCCGCAGCGCCCCCTACGTCGTGTTTGCCGTCATGGTCCTGGCCGCCGCGATCATTCCTTCGCTGACGACACAGCTCCCGGTGGCGCGTGTCGCGGATGCGATTGCATTGGTGGGATTGTTCGCAACCGCGCGTGTCTTCATGGCGCTGGCCGCGATGGATATCGGCACGGCCTTTGGCACCCTGGGGGCACGACGCGAAATGATGATGGGCTTCCTCACCGAGCCCGCGTTGCTGATGGTGTTGTTCAATGCCTTCCTGATGGCCGGGACGACGGCTCTGCCGGCGATCGTGCAAAGCACGCTCACGCCATCGCACGCGATGCTCCATCCCAGCCTGGCCTTTGCCGCTGTCGCCTTTGTGATGGTGCTGCTGGCTGAAAATGCACGATTGCCGATCGACAACCCGTCCACCCATCTTGAACTGACGATGATCCACGAGGCGATGGTGCTGGAATATTCCGCGCGCCATCTGGCATTGATGGAGTGGGCCTCGTGGCTGAAGCTGTTCAACTACGCCTGCATTGGTTTCACACTGTTCATGCCTTGGGGCATCGCCACACAGAGTGTCAGCGTCGGAGGCATGGCATTCGCACTGCTAGCTCTCGTCGCCAAATTGTTGGTCGCGGGGAGCGCCTTAGCTCTCTTCGAAACGACGTCGGCAAAATTACGCCTGTTCCGTGCGCCAGAGTTCCTCACGATGGCGTTTCTATTGGCCGTTCTCGGTTTGCTCGTGCACCTCTTGCTGGAAGGCTGAGCCATGCCTGCACCGACCTTTGCCACTCAAGTACTGCAAACGCTTGCCGGTGCGCTGCTGTTGATCGCCTTTGCCATGCTGGCCGAACGGCGAAGCCGTCGCCTGGTCACGCTGCTCATCTGGCAAGGGGCGGTGTTGGTCACATCCACGCTGCTGGTCGCGGTGACCGCGCATCTTTCTCACCTGTTCTTTTCCGCGATGCTCACCTTGGTGCTGAAAGTCGGCGTACTGCCGTGGATTCTGCTGCGATTGATGCATCGACTCGGCATTGAGCGCGACAACGAGCCGCTGGTGAATGTACCGACGTTGATGTTGGTCGGCCTAGGAGCGGTCATTTTTGCCTTCGGCCTGGCGCAGCCGATCACGGCGCTCGCCACGACCGTCATCCGGCAAACCTTGGGGATCGCGTTAGCCGTGATTCTGCTGGCGCTGCTGATGATCCTTGCACGCCGGAAGGCGTTTACGCAGGTGATTGGATTCCTGGCCTTGGAGAATGGTTTGTTCTTTGCCGCGACCACCACCACCTACGGCATGCCGATGGTGGTGGAGTTGGGCATTGCACTGGATGTGTTGGTTGGCGTCTTCATCTTCGGCGTCTTCTTTTTTCATATCCGGGAACAGTTCGACAGCCTGGACCTGCATCATCTCGAATCGCTCAAGGAGGATTGACGTGGAGATTGCACTGGTCGTGGGTTTCCCCCTGATCGGCGCGGCGCTGCTGGCCGTGATCGGTGCGCAGCGCTATGCCGCCGAGGTCAATGTGGCGATCAGCTTGGCGACTTTGCTGGCGGCGGCTGCGCTGGTCATCCGCGTCATCCGGGGCGGCGCGATGAGCGCGTTCGACGAGCAATGCTTTATCGATCCGTTCAACGTGTTCCTGGTGGCACTGACGGCACTGGTCGGTTTCACCACCTCGGTGTTCTCACGCCCCTACATGCGTATCGAAGCGGCACACGGGCACGTGACCACAGGACGGCTTCGGCTTTACCACAGCATGTACCAGTTGTTCATGACCGCCATGCTGGTGGCCCTGACCACCAACAACCTGGGGTTTCTCTGGGTGGCCATGGAAGCGGCCACGTTGTCGACCGTGTTGTTGGTGTCGTTGTATCGCACCCGAGCCAGCATCGAAGCAGCGTGGAAGTATTTCATTCTCTGTGGCGTCGGCATCGCCCTGGCGCTGTTCGGCACGATCCTGGTGTACGTGGCCGCCGAAGGACGGTTGGGCGGCAACGGCATGACCGCGCTGTTGTGGACGCATCTCAATGCGGTCAAGGGTCAGTTGGAACCGACGGTGATCGGACTGGCCTTCGTGTTTCTGTTGGTGGGTTACGGTACCAAGGTGGGATTGGCACCGCTGCACAACTGGCTGCCCGACGCCCATGCGGAAGGTCCCACGCCCGTTTCGGCCGTCTTGTCGGGACTTCTTCTCAACGTGGCGCTCTATGCGGTCCTGCGCTGCAAGATCATCACGGACGGCGCACTGCATTCGGCGTTGCCTGGCCGCATGCTGATGGGCTTCGGCCTGCTTTCCACAGTGTGGGCAACGTTCTTTCTCTGGCGCCAACGCGATATCAAGCGGCTGTTCGCGTACTCGTCCATTGAGCATATGGGCATCATGACCTTCGCCTTCGGCATGGGCGGTCCGATCGCGAGCTTCGCGGGACTCCTGCACATGACCGTGCACTCGTTGACGAAATCGGCCATCTTTTTCGCAGCCGGACACGCGACGCAAACAGCCGGTACGCAACGCATGGACGGTATACGAGGATTGCTTGCCGTCCATCCGAGTGTGGGCTGGGGATTGATGCTCGGCGCGCTGGCCATTCTCGGCATGCCGCCATTTGGTGTCTTTGCCAGCGAGTATCTGGTGCTGACAACGGCGATGCGCGATCACCCGTGGGCCACGCCGATCCTGCTCATCGCGCTCGCCATCGCTTTCGCGGCGATCTTCGGGCGCATGCAACCGATGGTGTTCGGTGACACGCAGGCACCACCGCTACCGCATCCACCGTCGCTGCTACCGGTCTTCGTTCACTTGATTCTCGTGCTGGCTCTGGGGATCTGGATTCCTCCCGCACTTGCACAGTGGTACCGCCTGGCGGCTCACTTATTCACGGAGTGATGGCATGTCACTAGACGTTATGACACGTGAAGGCATGCCACTGCCCGCGAACGTCCCCGCGCGGCGACTGATCGTGGACGCCCATCAATGGACCGCCGTCGCCCAACAGTTGCACGAGGCCGGCGCGTACCTGCTCGCGTTGTGGGGCACCGACGAACGGGATCGCAGTGGCTTGTTCCGCGTTTTCGCGGCCTTTCTCGCGTCGGACCACGTGGTGGTGCTCCAGCATGCGATGGCAGGCGATCGTCCGGTCTATCCCTCGCTGGGTCGGTGGTATCCCGTCGCGATCCGTTTGCAACGCGCCATCTACGATCTGCTCGGTCTGGAATCGGATGACGGCGATACACGGCCTTGGCTACGCCATAGCGGTTGGCCAGAAGATCGTTTTCCTTTACGCAAGGACGTCAGTGCTGCCGCCACCTATCCGAATAGGCCACGACCGTATCCGTTTGTGCCGGTCAACGGAGAGGGCGTGCATGAAATTCCGGTCGGCCCGATTCACGCGGGCACTATCGAACCGGGTCATTTTCGGTTTTCCGTGGTGGGCGAAAAGGTACTGCGCCTGGAAGAGCGTCTTGGCTATACCCACAAAGGTGTCGCCAAGCGTTTCGAAGCATTGTCTTTGCTGGACGGCCACCGGCTCGCTGCCCGCGTCAGCGGCGATAGTGCCGTGGCCTTTTCATGGGCCTACTGCGCGGCGGTGGAGGCCATCACGGGTACCACCGTGTCGCCGCGCACAGCCTATCTGCGCGCACTGGCGCTTGAGCGGGAACGTATCGCCAACCATTTGGGCGATTTGGGAGCCCTTGGCAACGACGCCGGACTCGCCTTCGGCCTGATGCAGTTTTCGGCGCTGAAAGAGCGCTTGCTGCGTTTGAATCAAGACGTCTTCAATCAGCGCTACCTGATGGACTATGTCATCCCGGGGGGTGTGCAGTCGGATGTGGGACCACGCTTGATTCGCCTGTTATTGGACGAAGCCGCAGACATCGAACGCGATGTAGTAGCGTTGCGCGCGATCTACGACGAACACACAGGACTACAGGATCGCTTCAAGGACGCCGGACAACTCACCCCGTCGATCGCGAAAGCACAGGGGGCGCTTGGACTGGTGGCGCGCGCCTCCGGCATCGAGCGAGATCTGCGCGTGAGCATGCCTTGGGCGCCTTACGACGATCTGCGTCCTGCCTGGGTGTTGCGGGTCGAAGGTGATGTCGCGGCACGGGTCCAGGTGCGTTTCGATGAAGTCATGGAATCCCTGCGACTCAGTCGGCTCCTGCTCGAAAAATTGCCTCGGGGTTCGGTATCGACGGCGATCCTTGCCGTCAAGGCAGAGCGGATCGGCCTCGGTGTCATTGAAGGCTGGCGCGGACCGGTAATGGTAGCGCTCGAAGCGGAGGAATCGTTTGCGATCCGCCGTTGTCACGTACATGACCCCTCCTGGCAGAACTGGCCGCTGATCGAGCATGCGATTATCGGCAACATCGTGCCGGATTTTCCGCTTATCAATAAGTCGTTCAACCTTTCCTACAGCGGCCACGACGGGTGAACCCATCATGCTCGATATCCTGAAGCGTATCCGCCGTACCGGGATGCTCAGCGAGGCGTTGCCGGAGCTGGGCGAGCACGAGGTCCATGTTCAACGTATTCATGCGCGCCTTCATCGCGTGTTCGGGCGCGCATTGCGCATCCGCCACATAGATGCCGGCTCCTGCAACGGCTGCGAACTGGAAATCCAGGCGCTCACCAATCCGTATTACAACCTCGAAGGTGCGGGCATTGCTTTTGTAGCGAGCCCGAGGCATGCCGATGTACTTCTGGTAACCGGCCCGGTGTCCGTCAACATGGAAGAAGCGCTAACGCGGGCCTATGACGTCATGCCCGATCCCAAATGGGTGATCGCGGTCGGCGATTGCGGTGCTTGCGGCGGGATTTTCGGGGCCAGCTACGCCTCCCGTGGACGCGTGAGCGACGTCATTCCAGTCGACGCAACGGTATCAGGCTGTCCACCGACACCTCAGGCATTGCTACATGGCTTGCTACTTATCACGCGTCATCCAAAGCCACCAAGGGGCACATGAAATAGACGCGACCACACGGGGCGTTCCAGTGACTTCCTAGATCGATGACAGGAGATCGGGAATTGGCAGCAACCTTTACATGGTTAATAGTCATCGTTGACAGCGTCACGGCGATCGTATTTCTTCGTATCGGTCACGTGACCGCGTATCGCGCCCTGACGATCACGGGTGCCGCGCTCATGGGTGCAACCGTATTCGTGCTCAGTGCGAATCTTTTCGACAATTCCGACCTGGCTTCATGGGGCTACGTCCTGGGCGGCGTGGCCTGCTTCATCGGCTTGTGGTTGATTGCCCGCCCATCGAAACGATAGGCCTTGGATGGAGTTACTTGATCACACCACGGGATGACGACCCAACAAGTGATCCATTGCCTTCTTGAGATTGCCACCCAGAAATCTTCCGGATCATCTGGATGGCTAATCGCACGAAGGCCCGCTGCTACACCTTAAGCGGATACCCCGTTGGAAACTATTCTACCGTCACCGACTTCGCCAGATTTCTCGGCTGGTCCACATCCGTGCCACGCAATACTGCAACGTGATACGCAAGCAACTGCAACGGTACGGTGAACACGGCGGGCGCGATGAAATCGCCGCCACCGTCGATGGTAAGGACGGCACCGCGAGCAGGATTGCCATCGAAATGTGCCTTGGCATCGGCAAATACGATTAACTCACCGCCGCGTGCGCGGACTTCTTGCAGGTTGGATTTGAGCTTGTCGAGTAGCGGGCCGTTCGGTGCGACGGCGACTACTGGCATGTCTTCGTCGACCAGGGCAAGCGGGCCATGTTTCAGTTCGCCAGCAGCGTAAGCTTCGGCGTGAATGTAGGAGATTTCCTTGAGTTTGAGCGAGCCTTCCAGCGCCACGGGATAGTGCGCGCCGCGGCCGAGGAAGAGTGCATGGTGGCGATGCACGAAGCGTTCGGCCAGTTCGATGACTTGTGGCTCGAGCTTCAAGGCTTCGTCGAGGACGCGCGGCAGGCGTAGCAGTTGCTCGGTGAGATCGCGATAGCGTGCCTCGTCCAAGCCCTGCTGTTTGGCCAGGTGCAGGGTGAGTAGCGCGAGTCCGGCGAGCTGGGTGGTGAAGGCTTTGGTGGAAGCGACACCGATTTCGGGGCCGGCGCGTGTCATCAGTTTCAGATCGGCTTCGCGCGTGACGGATGACTCCGGCACGTTGCAGATGGCGAGTGTGCCGAGGTAGCCGCGGCGGCGCGATTCGCGCATGGCGGCGAGTGTGTCGGCGGTTTCTCCGGACTGGGAAATGGCGACGAACAAGGTGCCCTGCGGCACCACGGTTTCGCGGTAACGGTATTCGCTGGCGACTTCTACATTGACGGGAAGGCGTGCGTAATCTTCGATCCAGTATTTGGCGACAAGACCGGCGTGATAGCTGGTGCCGCAGGCGACGATATGCACGCCCTTTGCCTTGGCCAGCAGTTCATCACCGCCAACGCCGAAGATGTTGGGCAACACACCGTGCGCACCGATGCGTGCTTCGAGCGTATCGGCCACGGCACGCGGCTGCTCGAAGATTTCTTTCTGCATGTAGTGGCGATATTCGCCGCGTTCCACCGCGTCGGCGGAGAGTTCGCTCTCATGGATGCCGCGATCGGCCGGCTTGCCGTCCAGGGTGTAGACCTGTACACCTTCTCGGCTGATTTCGACGACGTCGTCTTCTTCCAGATAGATGATCTTGTTGGTCACCTGCACCAGCGCTTGTGCGTCGGAGCCAAGAAAGTTCTCGCCAATGCCTACGCCAACCAGCAGTGGCGCGCCGCGGCGTGCGCCAATGATTTTGCCCGGTTCATTGCGGCTGATGACGGCAATAGCGTAGGCGCCTTCGAGGTTGCGCACGGTGGCAAGCACGGCTTCGCGCAGCGTCATGCCTTTGGAAAGGTTCTGGTCGATCAGTGCGGCCATCACTTCCGTATCGGTTTCGGAGGTGAAGGTGTATCCCTTTGTTTGCAGTTCCGCGCGCAGTGGTGCGTAGTTCTCGATGATGCCGTTATGCACCAGCGTGATGGATCCGATCATGTGCGGATGTGCGTTCAGCTCGTTGGGCACGCCATGCGTCGCCCAGCGCGTGTGCGCGATGCCGGTACCACCCGGGAAAGGGTTGGCGAGGTACAGCGACTCCATCTCGCGCACCTTGCCTTTGGCGCGGACGCGGCGCACTTCGCCGCTTTCCAGTACGGCCAGGCCAGCCGAATCATAGCCGCGGTATTCCAGCGCCTTGAGGCCGGCGATCAGCAGGGGCGCAACATCGCGCTGGGCAGTGGCGGCAACGATTCCACACATGGTCGATTTCCTATAAGCGAGCTACGTGAAGGCGGCGACTTTGACGAGCAGCCGTTTCGACAGGCTTTCGGCCTTTGGGTTCACTGCTGACGAGACTACGTCTCGCCTTCGCGTGATGGAAGGCGTTGTTGGTATTTGCATCGAGACAAATTGACAGGGATCAACGCTGCCCATCTTTGCCGGAAGGGCAGTGAGAAAATCGTCAATGCACTTTGCGGCGCAGGTAGTTGAGCAAGTCGATACGGGTGATCAGGCCCAGAAACTGCTCGCCATCCATCACGATGGCGACGTGGCCGCGCTCGAACACGGGCAGCAATGCTTCGATCGGTGAGCGCACGTCGAGTATTTGCAGGTCGCTCATCATGGCGGTGGCAACGCTGTCGCGAAAACGCGCTTCGTCAGCGTGCACGTGCATCAGCACGTCGGATTCGTCGAGGATGCCGATGATGCGATGGCCGTCCATTACCGGCAGCTGCGAGATGTCGTACAACTTCATGCGCGTGTACGCGGTCATCAGCAGTTCGTTGGGGCCGATCACCACGGTGTCGCGGCGTGAGAACGGACGTAGCAGCAGATCACGCAAATCGCCGTGCTGCTCGCGTTCGATGAAGCCGTTGTCGAGCATCCAGTAGTCGTTGTACATCTTCGACAGGTACTTGTTACCGGTGTCGCACACCAGTGTCACGACGCGCTTGGGTTCGGTTTGTTCGCGGCAGTATTTCAGTGCGGCGGACAGCAGGGTACCGGTGGAAGAACCGCCCAATATGCCTTCTTTCGCCAGCAATTCGCGCGCGGCGAGGAAGCTTTCCTTGTCGGAGATGGGATAGGCTTTTTTGACGCGCGAGAAGTCGCTGATGGTAGGCAGGAAATCTTCGCCAATGCCTTCCACCATCCAGCTGCCGGTCTTGGTGGAGAGCACACCTTCATTGATGTATTGGGCGAGGATGGAGCCGACCGGATCGGCCAGCACGATCTCGGTGTTGGGCGAGGTCTTGGCGAAGTACTGCGACAATCCCGTCATGGTGCCGGAGGACCCACAGCCCACGACCACCGCATCGACCTTGCCATCCATCTGCTTGAGAATTTCCGGCCCGGTGGCTTCGATGTGCGCACGCGGGTTGTCGGGGTTGCCAAACTGGTTGATGAAGTACGCACCTGGCGTTTCGCGCGCGATGCGCTCGGCCATGTCCTGGTAATACTCAGGGTGCCCCTTCGCGACGTCGGAACGGGTAAGCACGACCTCGGCGCCCATCGCCTTGAGGTTGAAGATTTTCTCGCGACTCATCTTGTCGGGTACCACAAGAATGAGACGATAGCCCTTGGCTTGAGCGACCAGCGCCAGCCCCAACCCAGTGTTGCCGGCAGTGCCTTCCACCAGGGTGGCGCCCGGTTTGATTTTCCCAGCTTTTTCCGCGCCTTCGATCATCGACAAACCGATGCGGTCCTTGACCGAGCCGCCCGGGTTCGCGCTTTCCAGTTTCAGGAACAGCTCGCAACGCCCGGTATCCAGGCGCTGTGCGCGCACCATGGGGGTGTTTCCGATCAGTTCGAGGACGCTGGCGTTGACCGACATGAAGGCTCCGTAGGCGGGGCTGGGATATGAAGGGCAATCATAACGGAGCGAGGCGTAAACGCGGCTTGCAACGAGGTGTTTCCGGAAAACAAAAACCCCGGAACGTTTCCGCTCCGGGGCTTTTTTGATTCGTACGCTCAATGAATATGCTGTCGAGCGTGATAGTCGTCCCACATGCGCTGCAGGCGTTCTTTGATTTGTAACTTTTCTTTTTTCATCGAACTGAGGGTCATGTCGTCAACAGGGAGTACGCCGATTTCGGCATTGTCCACCTTGCTGTTGAGCTCCGTGTGCTTTTGATAGAGCCGACGAAACTCGGCGTCGGCTTTTTTCAGGGCTTCGACAGCGTCACGCTGCTGATCTTCGAACATGATCCAACCTCCTCGCAGTAAAACTGCAGTCGCCCGCATGGGGCGCTTGAGAACAAAAGCAAACCACGCGCACAACCAAAATCCGCCTCCCTGATGCAGGGAACGGATGCAGGAATGTGGACAGGTAGGCGCATGATTCAGTCGGTAGGCCGCGGCAGCTGAAGGGCCGCAGCGACATCGACCCTACTCCCCACTTCGTGGGGGCACAAGGCCCCCTCGGGAGGGCGCATGGGAGCGTGGGATGTAGTCAAAAACCCGTAAAACGGGTCGGGCCGGACGGCCCCTTCCCCGTTGGGAAGGAGCCGTTTTGATTACTTGCCCCCGCCCGAGCTATTGCTTGGCGAGGACTGATCCTGCATCTGCGAACGCAGCGCCTTGGCGGCCTTGGCAGCCAGGTCGGCCTGGCGTCTAGCGGCGGCTGCCACCCTGCTTTGCGCCGCCGCCAGCTTGCGAGCCTGCTCGGCTTCGGCTTTGGCCTGGGCTGCCTGATCCGCGGCTTCCTGGCCTTGCGCCTGCAGCCGCATGGTCTCCTGCTGAGAGATCTGATACTGCATGCGTTGGATGTCGAGCTGCTGCTGCGCGGAGGTGGCGTCGATACGGCTGCGCTCCAGCTGCAGTTGGGCGTTTTCCTGGTCGAGCTGGTTGAGCTGACGCTGGGACGCCTGTAACTGGGCTTCGGCCTTGGCCTGGTCGACCCGGCGCTGGGCGATGTACAGCGCATGCGGCCGCTCGCGCGAACTAGCCTGGGTCAGCTGGCTGATGGCTTCCCGGGCCAGGGCCTGGTCGGCCTGGGCATAGGTGCCCAGGGTCGGGTCGGCGGCCAGCTGATTCAAGTTATTGGTAAGTCGGTCGACATCCATGTCGTCCTTGCGCGCTTGTACAGCGGCACTGGCGAACACGGCCAATAGCGACACGGCGATGATCGACAAACGGTGCTTCTTGAACATGATGTTCTTCATTACTGGCCTCCCGAATTCTGCTGGCCAGCGTCAGGCACGGTCTGGAAACCGCCCTGCCCGGGTTGCTGTTGCTGTTGTGGATTGCCCAGTACCGAGGAGGAAGGCGCCGGCATTTCCTGCATCGGGGCTTGCTGCGGCAGCGGAGAGCTGGTGGCTGGCGCGGGTGCGCTGGACGAGGGAGCCGGATTGCCGTCGTCCTGGCCGTTGCCCTGACCATTATCCTGCTGCTGGGTGGCAGCCATCTGCGCAGCCAGTTGAGCTTTCTGCTGCTGGTAGTGCTGGTCGTTTTCCGACTGCGCTTCGGCGTTCTGCGAACGCAAGCGACTATTTGCGTCGGTTTTTGACTGAATTTGGGCACGTGCCGCGGCGAGCTGCGCCTTGGTACGCGCCAGGGTGGCATCCGCGCGCGACTCGTCAGCCAGGTCGGCCGCTTGATCGTATTTGCGGTTGGCCATGGCCTGCTGGGCTTGCTGGAACTTGTCCTGCGCAAAGCCGAAATCGACCGGATCGTAATCAGGCGCACCCGCGTCGCGAGCACTTTGCAACTGCGCTTGTGCTTGATTCATCAGGTTATCTGGCGGGGGTACGCTGGCGCACCCGCCCAGGGTCAACGACACGGTCAGCAGCAGTACTGAAGCCGCCGTCGGGATGCGTCGCTTACGCACCGTCAACGGGGAAAATATGTGGACCATCACTCATTCCTCTCGGAGCGTCACGGCGTATTGTGGTCGGGCATAATCCTTGAATGCAATGCGCAAAAAACTGGGGTCTTTAAGGTGGATATCGGTTACTTCCTCAAATTGATGGTGGACAAGGGCGCGTCGGATATGTTTCTGACGACCGGCGCCCCGGTGAACATCAAGGTCGAGGGCAAGCTCTACCCGCTCGGCAATACCGGGCTACCCAGCGGCATGGTGAAAAAAATCGCCTATTCGCTCATGGATGAGGGACAGGTGCCGCAGTTCGAGCGTGATCTGGAACTCAATATGGCCTTGGCGGTAAAAGAGGCCGGCCGTTTTCGTATCAATGTATTCAAGCAACGCGGTGAAGTGGGCATGGTGATCCGCGCGATCAAGAGCGAGATCCCCAGCATCGAACAGTTGCAACTGCCGCCCATCTTCCGCGACCTGATCATGGAGCCGCGCGGCCTGATCCTGGTGGTGGGTGCCACGGGTTCCGGCAAGTCGACCACGCTGGCGGCCATGCTCGACCATCGCAACAGCCATTCGTCTGGGCACATCCTCACCATCGAGGATCCGATCGAATACCTGCATCGCCACAAGAAGTCGATCGTCAACCAGCGCGAAGTCGGCCTGGATACGCACACCTATCACGAGGCCCTGCGCAACGCGATGCGTGAGGCGCCGGACGTGATCATGATCGGTGAGATTCGCGACACCGATACGATGGAAGCGGCGATCTCGTTCTCCGAAACCGGGCACTTGTGCTTGGCGACGCTGCACTCCAACAACGCCGACCAGACGCTGGAACGCATCCTCAACTTCTTCCCCGAATCGGCGCACAAGAACGTGCTGATGAACCTGGCCCTGAACTTGCGCGCAGTGATCAGCCAGCGCCTGGTCAGCGGCAAGGACGGACGCCGCCTGCCCGCCGTGGAAGTGCTGCTCAACACGCCGCTGATCCGCGACATGATCCGCCGTGGCCAGATCCATGAAGTGAAAGAGGCCATGGATCGCAGTCTGCAGGAAGGCATGCAGACCTTCGACCAGTCGTTGTACAAGCTGTACAAAGCCGGCCGTATCGAACTGGAAGAAGCACTGGCCAAGGCCGACTCGCGCGATGGCCTGGCGTTGAAGATTCGTTTGTCCGAAGGCGGCAATTCGGAGACGGCGGAACTGGTAGGGAACGATCCGTACGGGTTGGGGTTTTAAACCCCGCCCTTTAAACCCACGAAAGCTGGGCAATCCATGCGCAATATCTTGCCTCGGCGTTAGCTGAGGCCCTTTGCATGAGATTTTCTCAAGACACCGCGCGGCTCAAACCGTCAGGTGCAAATACGCCGCGATGCCACCCAGGAACATCTGCACCGACAGAGCAATCAGCAGCATGCCCATCACCCGCTCCAGCGCAGTGAGCACGCTTTCGCCCAGCCAGCGGAACAGATAGGTAGAGCTCAACAGAATCACTGCCGTGGCCAGCCATGCGCATAGCAAGGCAATGGCCCAATCCGCAGTGCGGCCAGGTTGGGTGTTGGTGAGCAGCAGCAAGGCGGCCATGGCCGATGGACCGGCTACGCCGGGAATCGCCATTGGCACGATAAAAGGCTCACCCTCGCCAGCCTGCCCGAAGATGCCACCTTCGGCCGGAGGAAACACCATGCGAATGCCGATCAAAAACAGTACGATGCCGCCGGCGATGCTGATCGATTCCTCACGCAGTTGCAGCAGCTTGAGTATCAGCTGACCACCCATCAGGAATACCAGCAAGACGGCCAAGGCGATCAACAACTCGCGCACCATCACCGCACGGCGGCGCTTGGGTGGCACATCCTTCAGCAGACTGAGGAAGATGGGAATGTTGCCAAGCGGATCCATGATGAGGAACAGCAGGATCGCCGCCGACAAGGTGGTCATCTGCGTTTGCATGCATTCCCCTTTTTATTGCTTGTACGCGGCACGTGGCCGATGATCATGCCACGCGCAGATCGAGCACACCGCCACGTGTGGCGGCAGCTTTATCACTTAGTAGATACACCACGGCATCCGCCGTGGCATCGGGCAATGGATGCTGCAGCGTGTCTTCACCGAAATAAGCGGTACGGCGCAAGGTGGTACGCATCGGCGCGGGCAGCAATGCATGCACGCGGAAGCTGCCTTCGTCGTGTTCCTCATGCAGGATCGCCACGAAGCGTTCCAACGCCGCCTTCGACACGCCGTATGCACCCCAATGCGCGCGTCGCACCAGATCAGGGTTGTCCAGCACGAACACCGCTGCGCTATCGGGCGCAGTGGTGAGCAATGGCAAGCAAGCCTGGGTGAGCGCAAACGGTGCGGAAACGTTGACGTGCAAGCTGCGCAACCATGCATCCGGCTTGTGCATGGCCACCGGCATCAAACCGGCGAAGCTTGCCGCGGCATGCACGATGCCGTCGAGCCGGCCGAGATCACGCTGCAAACCTTCGGCAAATGCTTCGTAATCGCGCGGTGTAGCGGTTTCCATATCAAGCGGATGGATCACCGGCTCGGGCAAACCGTCGCGTGTCATCGCATCGTAAAGTTGTTCGAGTTGCCGCTTGCGCTTGCCGGTGATCACCACGGTAGCGCCGGCACGTGCGGCGGCTCGCGCCACGGCACTGCCCAATCCACCATAGGCGCCGGTGACCAGCACCACGCGGCCATCGAGTTCATTGGCCGCGAGCGTCCAGGTTGAGGGCAAGCGATGCAGCGGCAGGTTCAAGCTCATGCGTGGTGTTCCCCGGCCACGTCGCATGCCATGCGCGCCAGCTCGCCGGAGGCTTTCAGATCTTCCACGATGTCGCAGCCGCCGATCAGTTCGCCCTGGATGAAAAGCTGGGGGAAGGTCGGCCAGTTGGCGTAGTGCGGCAGCGCTGCACGGATCTCCGGATCGGCCAGCACATTCACCGCATGGAACATCGCGCCCGCTTCCGTCAGTGCCTGTGCCGCACGCGCAGAGAAGCCGCACATCGGAAACTCCGGCGTGCCTTTCATGAAAAGCACGATAGGGTGCTCGGCCAGCACCGCCTTGATTCGCTCGTTGACGTCCATAACTCGGGTTTCATCACTACAATGCAGCCAGCTTAGTAGTGTACCAGCCGTCCCGGCAGCCAGCCGGCCAGGCGGAACCGTCATCCTCAGCCAACGCCCCAGGAGTTACCCATGGCGATCGAACTTCCCCCCCTGCCCTATGAAAAGAATGCGCTAGAGCCGAACATCTCGGCCGAGACGCTGGAGTTCCATCACGACAAGCACCACCAGGCTTACGTGACCAACCTCAACAACTTGATCAAGGGCACCGAGTTCGAGAACGCCTCGCTGGAAGACATCGTCAAGAAGTCGTCCGGCGGCGTGTTCAACAACGCAGCGCAAACCTGGAACCACACGTTCTACTGGCACTCCATGCGCTCACCGAAGAGCGACAACAAGCCGGCCGGCAAACTGGCCGATGCGATCGACAAGGCGTTCGGTTCCTTCGACAAGTTCAAGGAAGAATTCAAGAAGTCCGCCGTTGGCAACTTCGGCTCGGGCTGGACCTGGCTGGTGCAGCGTCCGGATGGTTCGCTGGGCATCGTCAACACGTCCAATGCCGCCACGCCGATCACCGGTAGCGACAAGCCGCTGTTCACCATCGATGTGTGGGAGCACGCCTACTACATCGATTACCGCAATGCGCGCCCCAGCTATGTGGACAAATTCTGGGATCTGGTGAACTGGGATTTTGCGGCGAAGAATCTGGGTTGATCAGATAAATTGCCTTTTGCGTTTACCTCCTCTCCCCTTCGGGGAGAGGATTGAGGTGAGGGGGCACGCTCGCGACGATCTTCCTTACGAGGCGTGCTTCGTACCACCGTCTTCGCGAGATTGGCCCCTCATCCGCCCTTCGGGCACCTTCTCCCCGAAAGGGAGAAGGGAATCAACGAAGTGCGCGTAACGCAGGTGCTGCCTGCTCCTCCCGCTTCAACACACGCGCAATCTCGCCCACTCGCGCCGCCAAGGTTTTCGCATCCTGCGCACATACCGTGGCATGCCCCACTTTGCGTCCCGGGCGCGATTGCTTGCCGTAGTCGTGCCAATGCCCATCAATGGCACGGAGCACCGGCGCGGCATCCGGTAGCACACCGATCCAATTGAACATGGCGGAGAAACCGCTTGCGGAAGTATCGCCGAGCGGCAAACCGAGCACGGCGCGCACATGGTTTTCGAACTGACTGGTGATAGCGCCTTCGATGGTCCAGTGACCGGAGTTGTGCACGCGCGGCGCCATTTCGTTGCCAAGCAATTCGCCGTCTTTGACGAACAGCTCCAGCGCGAACACGCCCACGTAATCCAGATGTTCGGCCAGCGTGCGCGCCAAGGCTTCGGCACGCGATTGCAGCGCGCCCACTTCCGGCGCCGGTGCAAGGCTCATGCTCAGCACACCATCGGTATGCCAATTCTGCGTGAGCGGCCATACGCGAAAATCGCCGTCGCGCGAACGTACCGCCAGCACGGAAAGCTCGCGCTTGAACGGCACGAAGGCTTCGAGAATCAAACCGTGTGCATTGGCGCCAAGCGTTTCCCACGCCGCATCGGCGTCGGAGAGCTGCTTGATGCGGAACTGCCCTTTACCGTCGTAACCAAGGCGCCGTGTCTTGAGGATGGATGGCGCATCGATCTTGGCCAAGGCGCGGTCCAGACCCTCGCGGGTATCAACCGCCTCGAACGCGGGCGTCTGCAAACCGCATTCGCGGAACAGCGTTTTTTCGGCCAGACGATCCTGCGCCACCGCCAAGGCACGCGGATTCGGGAATACCGCCACACGCTCGGCCAACCAGTGTGCGGTGTCAGCCGGGACGTTTTCGAAATCGAAGGTCACAACGTCGACCTCGGCCGCAAATTTCTCCAGCGCGGCGAAGTCGCTCCAATCGGCGAGGCGCAACGGTGCCACCTGCCCGGCGCAAGCGTCCGCCGCGCTATCCACGACCAGCGTGTTGACACCTAGCGGCGCTGCGGCAAGAGCCAGCATGCGGGCGAGCTGTCCGCCGCCTAAAATGCCCAGTACAGGTTGTTTCTGACGTGCGGTCACTGACGGGGGTCCGGGTTATCCAGGACGGTCTGCGTCTGGCGCGCGCGGTAGGCTTCCACTGCCTTGGCGATAGCCGGATCGTGCAAGGCCAACACCGACGCGGCGAGCAGGGCGGCGTTGCAAGCACCGGCACGGCCGATCGCCAGCGTGCCAACCGGAATACCAGCCGGCATCTGCGCGATGGAAAGCAGGGAATCCATACCGTTCAGGGCCTTGGACTGCACCGGCACGCCGAACACGGGGAGACGGGTCTTGGCTGCCAGCATGCCCGGCAGATGGGCTGCGCCGCCGGCACCGGCGATGATCACCTGGATGCCACGCGATACGGCTTGCTCGGCGTACTGGAACAGGAGATCCGGCGTGCGATGTGCAGAGACCACCCGCACTTCATGCGGCACGCCGAGCGCCTCGAGCATTTCGGCCGCGTGCATCATGGTTTCCCAATCCGAACGCGATCCCATCACCACACCAACCCGCGGCGCTGAAGCTGTTTCCGTCATGGTCCGGTCGTCCAAAAGGGGCTATTGTACGGACTTCGCCGCATTGCAACGATACCTACTGTTTCCTATGGATAAACGCCTGCTCGACATCCTCTGCTGCCCGGTAAGCAAGACACCGGTGCGCCCCCTGAGCGGCAACGAACTTGCTGCTCTGAACCGGGCCATCGACGGCGGTCAGGTACTCAACGTTGCCGGGGGAGCGATCCAGAACCGGGTGGCAGAGGGCTTGATCACGGTCGACCGCAAGGTGATCTATCGGGTCGAGGATGGCATCCCAGTCATGCTGCCTGAGGAAGGCATCGGGATCACCCAGTTCACGGACTTTCCCGCCGCGGCGTAAGAACCTGCCAGCCCGTTCAGCTACCTTCACGCCAGCTGGACGCACAGTACACAAAAGCATGACTTAGGACATGGCGGTGAAACCGGTTTTCGCTTATGTTCCAGCTATCGGCGGCATCCCTGTCGCGACCCTCCGCGGTCGTCAGAGGCGATTAGCTGCCTTTTACGGCAGTCAACACCGGCCTAGCCAGCCAACCACAGGGGTGTGGCGATGAAAGAAGCCAACGATTCCTCCAACGTCGTCAATCTTGGCCAGCGGCTGGACCCATCCAGCGGACGCGGAGGCGACCTGTTGAACGCTGTCCGGAACATCTCCTCCCGCCGCTTGCAGCAGTACATCGGCAACATGTTCGAACACGTCGACGACGCCCTGTTCGACCTGGCTGAAAAGGCGGAGAACAACGCCGCGCAGATGCATTACTTCGACGGTATGCGCGAGGTGCGCAAGCGTCGGCCGATCGTCGAGCGCGCCTTCCTGGCGCTGGTATCGCGCGAGTTGAACGATTTTGCCAGCGGCAATCACTCCCCTGTCGCCAGTCCGACCACCAACAGTGTGCCAACGCCGGCACCTGGCTCAGTCGAACTCTCACTGGTGGCCGACAACGAATTGGAAGAGTCGCTGGCCATCACCAGCATGATCGGTAAGAACGAGTCGCGCCTGTCGCGCGATCTGTTCGCCGTCAACCAGCGCCTGTCGGTGATTTGCGGCGGCACGCGCATTGAAGACGCCACCAACCCGATCGGCCCAGCCTTGCTCGCCCAGGCGTTCCGCCAGGCGATGCGTGAGCTCAACGCCGACATGCGTGTGAAGCTGATCATCTACAAGCTGTTCGATCGCTACGTGATGTCGGCGCTGGAAGAGTTGTACCAGGAAGTCAACGCCGAACTGATGCGCGCGGGTGTGCTGCCGCAGTTGCGTCATGAAGTGGTGCGCAGTGGCGGTGCGGGTGCCGGTGCTGCTGCGGGTGGTACGGCGGCGGCCTCGGGCGAGATCCCGCAACCTTTGCCCGCCGACGACAGCGAAGCCTCGGCCGAACTGTTGCAAACACTGCGTACTTTGTTCAGCGCGCGCCGCGCCCATCCTAATGTGCCGCTATCGGCGATGACCGCAGGCCCGCTGCCCACCGCCAACGAATTGATCGGCGCACTGAGCGTGCTGCAAAGCCAGGCTGCGATGCTGCCGATGCCGCAGCCGGCGGCCCCGCACGTCAGCTCGGTAGATATCGCCGAGCAAGTGCTGCATCTGAAAGAACAATTGATGTCGCAGCTCGGCTCGCTGCGTGGCCAGCGTCCAGGGCAGATCGCCACCATCGATGAAGACACCATCGATCTGGTTGGCATGCTGTTCGAATTCATCCTCGAAGACCGCAACCTGCCGCCACAGATGCAGGTGCTGCTGGCACGTTTGCAGATTCCGTATCTCAAGGCCGCCATTCTCGACCGCAAGCTGTTCGCGCATCGCCAGCATCCGGCGCGTCGCCTGCTGGATGGCCTGGCCGACGCAGCCAAGAGCTGGTCCGAAGAGTCCGACCGCGACGGCCGCCTGCACGACACCATCAAGGCGATCGTCGAACGCCTGCTGCAGGAATTCGACGATGACATGACGATCTTCGATCGCCTGTCAGCCGAACTGCAGCAATTCCAGGAATCCAACCGTCGCCGTGCCGAACTGGCCGAACAACGTGTGGCCGAATCCACGCGTGGCCGCGAAAAGCTGGAGCAAGCGCGCCGCCGCGCGGCGCGCGAAATCCTCAATCGCATCGGCGACCACGTGCTGCCGCCGCTGATCCACGGCGTGCTGTCGCGTGCGTGGGCGAACTATTTGGTGCTCACCATCCTGCGCAAGGGCGAGGATTCGAACGACTTCCGCGAAGCGCTGCGCTTCGTCGACGCCTTCATTGCCAGCACCAAGCCGACTCGCACACCGGAAGCCAAGCGCGATCTGCGCCAGTTGTTGCCCGGCATCGAGCGAGCCCTGCGCAAGGGTTTGGCGAACGTCGCCTTCCAGGACGCCGACATCGAGAGGTTGCTTGCCCAGCTTCACGCCTACTATCGCCATCAGCTCGGCGAAGCGCCGTCCACACCAGCACAACCGCAAACCGCTGAAGCTGCGCCCGCGCCGCTGCCGATTCCGGAAAGTATCCAGCCGATTGCCGAAAGCGTGGACGACCTGGACGATGTGGCGACCGAGCCCGCCGAAGACGCCATTGCGCCGGATGTACGCGAGCAACTGGAACAGGTGAAAGTGCTCAAGCCTGGCATCTGGCTGGAGTTCATCGGCCAGGACGACCATTTCGAACGCGCCAAGCTGTCGTGGATCAGCCCGATGAGCGGACGCTATCTGTTCGTCAACCGCCGCGGATTGAAGGTGGGAGATTACTCGCCTTATGAATTGGCGATGGTGATGGCGGAAGGCCGTGCACGCATCCTGGCCTCCAATGCCCTGTTCGATCGTGCGATGGATGCGATCGTGGATCGCCTGAGCCACGAAGAGGTTCGTCCGGGCGAATCACCCTGATTCGCGTCGAATCTCGCTCTCCTGTTTAAACTGTGAAAAAACATGGAAGAGGCTCGGCTACTGCCGAGCCTCTTTTTTTTCAGGGACAGCCGTATGCGTGCACCAGAATGGCAACACCCCGGTTCATTTCGCCGAATTTATTTGGGCGCATCAGGTTGTTGTTCCGGCATGGCCGTCTTGAACGCATCCAGCTCCATGCATGCCGCGTCGATGCGCAAGATCGTCGGATAATCCTCCAACGGGGTCTTCCATCGCCGCGCGTTGTACACCTGCGGCACCAGGCAAAGATCAGCCAGGCCCGGCGTATCACCATGACAATAGCGACCCGTCTCCTTGCTGTTCGCCAGCACGGTTTCCAAAGCCTGGAATCCGGCGGCAATCCAGTGGCGCATCCAGATGCTTTTCTGTTCGTCATCGGCACCGAATTGCGAGCCAATCTGCTGCAACACGCGCAGATTGCCGATGGGATGGATATCGCAACCAACGATTTGTGCCATGGCACGCACGCGCGCCTTGCCAGCGGCATCCGCCGGCAACAACGGCGGGTGCGGATGGGTTTCATCCAGGTATTCAGCGATGGCCATGGACTGCGTCATCACCTTGTCTCCATCGACCAGCACCGGTACTAGCTGCTGCGGATTGAGCGCCACATACTCTGGCGAGTGTTGTTCACCACCGTCGCGAACCAGATGCACAGCCCTGGTTTCGTAATGCAAGCCCTTTAGATTCAGTGCGATGCGCACGCGGAAGGCCGCGCTGGAACGCCAATAACTGTAAAGCACGAGGCTGGATGACATAGTCATTCCATAGAACTGAAACCTTGAGTGTAAACCTGCACCGTTTGCATCGCCGCGAGGCGGGCAGGAAAATAGCCTGTTCCGGCCTCCGGGCCTGACCTTCTTCCATAGCTGCCAGGAGTTTTCCCGTGACCATCACCCGCATGAGCGACCTCGATCTGCGCGGCAAGCGCGTGCTGATCCGCGAAGACTTGAACGTGCCGATCGAGAACGGCCGCATCACCTCCACGCAACGCCTGGATGCCTCGCTGCCCACCATCAAGGCTGCGCGCGATGCCGGCGCCAAGGTGATGGTGATGTCGCATTTGGGACGTCCAAAGGAAGGCCAGTTCGACGAGGAATCCTCCCTCAAGCCGGTGGCCGCATGGCTGGGTGAACATCTCGGCAAGCCTGTGCGCCTGATCGCCGATTATCTTGATGGCGTGGATGTCGCCGACGGCGAAGTAGTGGTACTGGAAAACTGCCGCATGAATGTCGGCGAAGGCAAGGATGATGAAGCGCTGACGAAGAAGTATGCCGCGCTGTGCGACGTGTTCGTGATGGATGCCTTCGGCACCGCGCATCGCGCGCAAGCTTCCACGCATGGCGTGATCAAGTTTGCCCCCATCGCAGCGGCCGGCCCGCTGCTGTGCGACGAACTCGATGCGCTCGGCAAAGCGCTGGAACAGCCCGCACATCCACTGCTTGCCATCGTCGCGGGCTCCAAGGTTTCGACCAAACTCACGCTGCTGGAAAACCTGATTGGCAAGGTTGATCAGCTGATCGTCGGTGGTGGCATCGCCAACACCTTTATCGCCGCCGCAGGCCACGGCGTCGGCAATTCGTTGTACGAACCCGATCTGATTCCTGCCGCGAAGAAAGTACTGGCCGATGCCAAGCGCCGTGGCGCCGAGGTGCCGATGCCGGTCGACGTGGTGGTGGCGCCGGAGTTCTCTGCGCATGCACCAGCCACAGTGAAAGCAGTGGACCAGGTGAAGGACGACGAGATGATTCTGGACATTGGTCCGGAAACTGCCAAGCAGTACGCCGAGCTGATTGCCAAAGCCGGCACCGTGGTATGGAACGGCCCTGTGGGCGTGTTCGAGTTCGACGCCTTCGGCAAGGGCACGGAAGTGCTGGCGCATGCGGTTGCCGATTCGAAGGCGTTTTCCATTGCCGGTGGCGGCGACACGCTGGCGGCAGTGGATAAATACGGCATCGAAGACAAGGTTTCCTACATCTCCACCGGTGGTGGTGCGTTCCTGGAATTCCTGGAAGGCAAGGAGCTACCTGCAGTAGCAGCGTTGAAGGCGCGGGCAGCAAAGTAAACCCATAACTTCACACTGCCGTCATTCCCGCGAAAACGGGAATGACGGCAGTGTAGTTACCAGGTTTTATCGGCTTTCTCCGGCCGCACCCGAAACGCTACGCTGATTCTCGGCCCCACTGGGCACCGCAGCTTGGGAATGCCGTGGTCATAATGCCATTGCGCATTCCAGCCCATTAGCAACAGGCTGCCTGCCTCCAACTCCAGCTCGGTCTTTAGCCTTGGTGGCTTCTTGCGCTGAATCACCATGGTCCGTGTCGCTCCCAATGACAGCAACACGATCGGTCGATGCGGTACCAATTCGTGCAACTTGTCGTTATGCAGCGCTACGCTGTCATGTTCGTCGCGATAGCAGTTAAGCCCAATGCTATTGAACGGCACATCCACGTGTTGCTTGACCACCGCCAAGGCATCGCGCAATACGCTCGGCAGCGCAGAACTGGCGATGTCGTAATGACAATGCAAGCGCGGCACGCCCACCAAACGCTCGTACATCATGCGCGAGCTTTCATGCCAGTCACCGTGGTTAAGTAAGGTATCGAACCAGGCTTTGGCTAATGCAGGTGTGATGATGTCCGGGTAATAGGTGATCGGCCCGGTCTGATCCTCGACAATCCTTTGTACACCCTGTTCGAAAAGTAGTGCTTGCATAAAACCCTCAATGAAAATCCCGCGAGCGAGCATCGAGGTCCGCCAGCATGCTGCTGAGATCGCGTAGTCGCCGTGCAATCAGATGGCTTACGCCATCAACCGCTTCCCAGCGACCTTCGATTGCGAGCAAGCGCGCTTCCAGATAAGGACGGCGCTGGGTTTGCGCGATGTGATTCCACACCACGACGTTTACATGGCCGAACTCATCCTCGATGGTGATGAAGGTGACGCCGCTGGCGGTCTGCGGTTGCTGGCGTTGTGTGACCAACCCCACCGTGCGCACCTGCGTGGCATGCGGCAATTTCTGCAGGCTGCGCGAATCCAGGTATCGATCGGCGCGCAGACGGCTACGCAGCAGCTTCAATGGATGCGGCCCAAGGCTCAATCCACTGTGTGCGTAATCGGCCGTCATGTTTTCGACGATCGTGGGCAGCGGTAGCACGATGTCCTGTTCGTTCGGGCTAGTGCGACCGAATAGAGGCAGCTGAGATTCAACGCCCGAAGTAAGCCATAGCGCACGATGGCGATGACCTGCCAGGCCACGCAAGGCGCCTGCGTCGGCGAGCAGATCCTGGTGACGCGAGTCCAGTTCGGCGCGTGTGCAAAGATCAACGACATCACGAAACGGCCCAAGCTTGCGTGCGGCGGAAATACGTTGCGCCACTTTTTCGCTGCAACCACGCAATTGGCGCAAACCAAGTCGCAAAGCGAATCCCTTCTTGCTGCGTGCATCAGGCTCCAGTGTGCAATCCCAATCGCTATAGCGAACATCCATCGGACGCACACCGATGCCATGGCGCTGCGCATCCTGCACGATTTGACTGGGGCCATAGAAACCCATCGGTTGCGCGTTGAGCAGTGCGCAGGCAAACATGGCTGGCTCATGGCATTTCAGCCAACTGCTTGCATAAGCAATGTTGGCGAAGCTGGCGGCGTGGCTTTCTGGAAAGCCGTAGCTGCCGAAGCCTTTTATCTGGTTGAAGATCTGTTCGGCGAATTCCTGCGTATAACCTCTTGCCAACATGCCGGTAACGAGCTTTTCGTGATGTTTCTCCATGTCGCCGTAACGTTTCCATGCCCCCATGGCGCGACGCAATTCATCCGCGTCGCCTGCCGTGTAACCGGCCGCCACCATGGCCAGCTTCATCACTTGCTCCTGAAACAGCGGCACGCCTTTGGTACGCTCAAGTACCGGCTCCAGCTCTTTCGATGGATAGGCGACAGGTTCTTCGCCGCTTCGACGTCTCAAATAGGGATGCACCATGTCGCCCTGGATAGGACCGGGTCTCACGATCGCGATCTGGATGACCAGGTCGTAATAACTGGCTGGCTTGAGCCGCGGCAACATCGCCATTTGCGCGCGGCTTTCGATCTGGAATACGCCGATGGTTTCGGCGCGCTGGATCATCGCGTACGTTGCTTTATCGTTGGGCTCGATCGTGGCAATGCTCAACGCCTTATCGCGATAGGTCTTCACAAGATCGAAGCATTTGCGCAGGCAAGTCAGCATGCCGAGCGCCAGGCAATCGACCTTGAGCAAGCCCATGGTGTCTAGATCATCCTTGTCCCACTGGATGATCGTGCGATCCGGCATGGTTGCGTTTTCCACCGGCACCAATTCATGCAGCGGTGCATCGTGAATCACGAAACCGCCCACGTGCTGGCTTAAATGACGCGGCTTACCGAGCAGCTGCTTGGTCAGCGCAAGCAGCCTGCGCATGACAGGTACATCGGGATCGAACCCCTGTTCGCGCAAACGGTCCGGCAGAGAAGCATCGCCTAGACGGAAGAAGCAACGGCCAAGCTTGTCGATCTGGTCTTCGGGCAGCCCTAACGCCTTGGCCACATCGCGCACGGCGCTTTTGGAGCGGTAGCTAATGACGGTGGCTGCGATCGCGGCACGTTCGCGGCCATATTTCCTGTAGACGTACTGGATAACATCTTCGCGTCGCTCGTGCTCGAAATCGACATCAATGTCGGGTGGTTCATCGCGCTCCACGGAAATGAAACGCTCTGCCAGCAGCGTAACCTTTTCCGGATCGGCATCTGTCACGCCCAACGTAAAGCACACGATGGAATTAGCTGCCGAACCACGTCCCTGGCAAAGAATGTGCTGACTGCGCGCATAACGAACGATGTCATGAACGGTGAGAAAAAACGCCGCGTATTTTTTCCTCTCGATCAGTTGCAGCTCATGCTCGATAGTAGCCTGATGCAGGGCTGGCACACCTTGCGGCCAGCGCCATGCCGAACCTTCGGCAACGAGGTGACGTAGCCATTGCATGGGCGTATAGCCTTCCGGCACCAGTTCCTTCGGATACTGGTACTGCAAATCCTTTTTTAAATTGAACGTGCAACGCTTGGCGATGCGTACGCTCTCTTCCAGCAATGCCTTGGGATAAATCTTTTCCAGCACCGAACGCCGGCGAAGATGCCGCTCGCCATTGCGAAACAACACGGAACCAGCTTCAGCAATGGTCATGTGATGCCGTATCGCTGTCATCGTGTGCTGCAGCGGCAGGCAACGACGCATATGCATGTGCACATCGCCACTTGCTACGCGCGGTAGCTGCAGCGCTTCGCCCAGCGCCTCGAGTTCAGTAAAACGCGCTGCATCGTCACAGTCGCGATGCAACTCCACCGCCAGCCAGGAACGATTACCGAAGGTGTGTTTCACCCAGGCCCCATGTTCGTGATTAGGTTCCCGTTCGGGAATCCAAAGCACCAACGTGCCCGGCGCACCGTCTGCAATGTCTGCCCGGGTCAAGCGATATTCGCCTTTTTCGGAGCCCCTCCGACCTCGCGTAATCAGCTGGCACAGCGAGACATAGCCTTGCTTGCTTTCCGCCAGCAGCACCAGCCTGGGGCCATCGGCGAACTGGATTTCCGTGCCGACGATCAGTGGCATTTTCGTATCGCGCGAAGCCTCCCACGCGCGCACGATGCCGGCGAGAGAGCATTCGTCGGTGATCGCCAGCGCGGTATAACCGCAATCGGTGGCACGCTCAAATAATTCGCGCGCGCTGGAGGCGCCGCGCTGGAATGAAAAATCCGACAGGCAATGGAGTTCGGCGTAGTCCGTCATGCGAACCATCCATGCAGCATCCAGCCGCATTGTTCGTCCGGCGCGCAATACACCCAGGCGCGTTGACCTTGTTCCGTTTCGACGATGTAGTAATCCCTGCGTACCGCATCGCCGTCCCACCAGCCGGTTTCTATGCGCTCGGGACCGGCGAGTATGCGTAGCATGCCGCGCAAAGGGATGGGTTTAGGCAGCAGCCACGTGGGGCGTGTGCGTGGCTCAATAAAATTGTCATCCAGGATGGTGGTGCACTGCGAATGCTCGGGGCGCGGATCGATCGTGGCGCCCCAGCGATATACCGCGCGATCACCCAGCCGTGCACGCAAGCGCTCGCGCAATTGCTCAAACGGCAACGCATTGGCGGGACGTTCGTCGAACAGATCGCGGCCGGCAGGCACGAAACCAGGTAGATCGTTGGCCATCAAACGCAGCGATAACACGGGTGCAGGCAGTTGTACTTGTTCCAAGCGGCCACGCGTCGCTTCGAACAGAACGTTGGCATCACGCTCAGGCAAGAGCATACCCACTGGCACTTCGGTCGCCTTGCCTCCCCGATGTTCCAACTGCAAGGCAAAGCGTTGCACGCCGCCATCGCGTCCAGAGAGATATGCCGCAAGGTCGCTGGTCATACGTTTGATGGGAAACACCAGCGCAGCGATGTTTTCTACTTCGTGCGAAAGCTCGATGCGCCAATCCACGGCATCGGGTGGCACATAGAGTTCCAGTCCGGCTGGTGCATCGCCCAGCAGGCGATCGATGGTTTGCAACAGTTCAGCGCCGAAGCGGCGTTGCAAACCATCGCGCGGCATGCACAAGAGCTGGCCGAGGCGGCGGATGCCCATGCGTGACAGCGCATCCACTGCATGCTCGGGCAAATGACTTTTCACCAAAGGCACCGCCTCGAGTGCACGTTGCATGACCTCCCTCGTCAGCACGGCCTGCCCATCCTTGATGCTGGCGAGCACCTGTGCAGCATGCGGCGTCGGCGCAGCAGCGATGTCATGGCGAAAACCAAGTGCAGAGAGATCGCTACGCAGACTGCGCTCAATCGTCTGCCATTCGCCCAACAGACTGCGACTACGGCTGATTTCCAGCACAATGGCCTGCGGCAGCAGCGCCACTTGCGAGCTGTAGCGGTACGCCACGCCGGCCAGAAAACGCTGCCAGCGATCCGCTTCTGCAGCGTCATAAGGCATGGCTTCGAATTGCGCCAGCAACGCTTGTGCGGCAGTCAGACGTTGGCCGACGTACAAACCTGCATCTTGTGCCGATGCATTGGCTGCAACGACGCAGCGTGCATTCGCGGGGCCATCCACCAGCACCAGCGGGACATCATCGGATCGTCGGCGGAGGACGCCATCGAGCGCCAAGTGTGGAAGTGTGATGCAAACCCAAAGCATAAGCAGCCACCCTTACTCCCCTCTGCTTATGGGCAAGAAGCGAATTCCTCGCTCCTCAAACTCGAGCATGTCCATTTGCTCTCCACACGTATCTGCTTTCGTGGGAATAACGGCAGTGTGGGGCGCTTTATCGCGACAACCTGGCGCTTTGATGTGCGGCTCAAAAGGAATCGCCTGCGTCGGCGCATTGCCACCACGGCATTTGCGTACCCAGATCGACGGTTGCGGCCATGCGGCGAGTTCCAATCGCAATGCGGCCGGCGACGCATTCGCCAGATAACGACGATCGCGAAACACGAAAGCTAGCGCACGCCCGGTATCCGCCGCCACTTGCAGACGACGCAGACTGCGATCATCAGCTTGCTGCGGCCACGCCAACACGGCGGCGCAACTACCGGAACGCAAACATTGTTCGGCAGCCCACAGCACGTGTTTCTCGTCCGCATCGACGATTTCCACGCGCTGCAGACTCACGCCTTGCTGCCGCCAGCCCATGGCGCATGGTGCATACGGCGGCGCGATCAGCATGACAGGACGCTGGCCTTGCGTGAGTCGCGCGAGCGTTGGCAGCACCAAGCGCAATTCGCCGATGCCGTCGGCCGGCAGCAGGATTTCCGTGAGCGAAGCTTCCGGCCAGCCGTGTGCCGGCAGTACTGCATCCAGCATCAGCCAACCGGTGGGTTGTCCGCCTTCGACCGGTGCCGTCGAACGACCGCGCCAGACCTGCCGGGCCTCGAGCAGGTTCGACAAAGCCACGACCGTGCCCATTAGCTGCCCCTCACCAGACCTGCGAACAGTCCTTCGATGGCAAAGTCTTCAGTGGGATCGGGGTCGATCGGCTGATAGCCGGGGCTGTTCGGCAGCAGGCGGATCACATCGCCTTTCCAATACAGCCGCTTGATAGTGAAGCGATCGCCCGCCACGCGAGCTGCGACCACTTGGCCATGCCGTGCGATCGGCGTGGCGTGGACGGCTACCAAGTCGCCATCCAGGATGCCTTCGTCGCGCATGGAGTCGCCCACCACCCTCACCAGGTAATCCGGCTTCAGGCGGAACAACCATCGCGAGACACGCAGGCTGCGTTCCACGCGCGATTCGGAAAAGATCGGCTCGCCAGCCGCGACGCGGCCGATCAGGGGAAGTTCGAGGGTATCGGCAGCGAGCGGATCGGTTTCCTGCACCAACCGAATGCCACGTGTTCGGTTGGGCTCGATCACCAATCGGCCTTTGGCTTCCAGCGAACGCACGTGCTTGAGCACCGCGCTCACGCTGGGAATACCCATCGCCTGGCCGATTTCCTCCAGCGTAGGCACTTCCCCACTCTGCTCCAGCCGCTCACGGATGAAGGCGAGGATGTTGGACTGGCGGCTGGTGAGCTGAAGGGTCATGGCGCACATCTTTTCACCTTTTTAGGTGAAAATGAAGTGTCCGCAGTTAGCACCCTCCCCGGCTTGGCGAGGAGGGCCTTACAAGGTCAAACCGGCTCCAGCCAGCCCCACTTGTCCTGCGTTTTGCCGTTGAATAGCCCGAAGTACAGCTCCTGCAGGCGGCGGGTGAGGCGACCGGCCTTGCCGCTACCCACCTGCTTGCCGTCGATCTCGCGAATGGGAGTGATTTCGGCGGCGGTGCCGCACATCAGCACTTCGTCGGCCAGGTACAGGTATTCGCGTGGAATGTCGCGCTCCACCACTTCGATGCCGTCTTCGCGCGCCAGCACCTTGATGGTGTCGCGGGTGATGCCGGCGAGAATGGAGGCGCTGGCGGGCGTGGTGTGCAGCGCGCCGTCGAATACCAGGAACAGGTTTTCGCCAGCACCTTCGCTGAGCAGGCCACCAGCAGCCAGGGCGATGCCTTCGCCAAAGCCGAGACGACGCGCTTCACGTGCGATCAACTGGCCCGAAAGGTAATTGCCGCCAGCTTTCGCGCCCGCCGGAATGGTGTTCGGCGCAAAACGCTGCCAGCTCGATACACAGGCAGTGATGCCAACTTCCAGCGCCTCCGGCCCGAGGTATGGGCCCATCGGCCAAGTGGCCACGGCGATGTCGATCGGTGTTTCGGCGGAAAGCCCGAAACCGCCCAGACCACGATAAGCCACCGGGCGCAAGTAGGCAGCGGAGTAACCGTTCTTGCGGATGACGTCGCGGCACGCAGCAGCCAGTTCTTCCTGCGCATACGGCAGCACCATGTCGTAGATCTTGGCCGAGTGATACAGGCGCTTTAAGTGATCGGTGAGACGGAAGATCGCCGCGCCTTCCGGCGTGACATAGCTGCGTATCCCTTCGAACACCGAGGAGCCGTAATGCAAGGCGTGCGACATCACATGCGCGGTGGCATCTTTCCACGGCTTGATCTCGCCGTTCTGCCAAATCCATTCGGGATACTGTTGGGCCATGGGGGATCTCCGGTGGGGATCGCCCATGATAGCGTGCCGAATCTTTCGACACCTTTCGTTCGTTTAGCCACCTTGTGGGAGTAACCACACGCAGCCCGAACGATGCACCACGTCGAAACGGGTTTGCGCGGTGGCGCCACTGCCATCGTCGGATTCGGTCTGCACGATCAGCGCTTCACCATGCGCAGGCGTTTGGTTGGGTGAGGCTGATAACGAAAGCGAAGATGCATCCGCTTCATCATCATCGCTGGAAGTCGAAGAGGCGTTGGGAATGCTTTTCACCTCGACGAGTGGTCGCGACATCAGGCGGATGAAATAGCGGATATCCGCGACGACTTCGTCTTTCCCATCGCCGTTCCATAATGTCAGGCCGGCAAGACGGTTGGGATTGCGTTCGGCGAAAGCATCAGTCACGGCTTGCTTGAGCTGTTTCATATCTGCAGCGCACGTCACCGCGGGGGCTTGCGAAGGTTGAGTCGGAGCCGATGTACTCGTCACAGGTGCTGGCATCACAGGCTTGGCATTCACGTCAGTGCAAACGCGATCCGTAAAGACGGGAATGCCATCCGCGCCCATGCAACGATGGATATCGCCCTGCGCTTTGACGGCAGAGATAGGCAACAACAACAGCAGCAGGAGCAAGGCGAGGGAACGCATCGGGCAAGCATAGCCCGATGCGTGACACGCATCAGTGGAGCTGATCAAGCACTGCGCGCGTCGCTTTCGTCCGGTTCAGCGTATAGAAATGCAGGCCCGGCGCACCGCCTTCCAGCAGGCGGCGGCACAGTTGCGCCACCACTTCCGCGCCCATCGCACGGATGGATTCTACGTCGTCGTAATACGCCTGCATGCGCTTGGCGATCCAACGGGGAATCTCTGCACCGCAAGCATCGGAGAAACGCTTGAGCTGCGCGTAATTGGAAATGGGCATGATGCCCGGCACGATCGGTACCGACACACCCAGGCGGCGTGCGTCATCGACGAAACGGAAATACGCATCGGCATTGAAGAAGTACTGCGTGATGGCGCCGTTCGCGCCAGCGTCGATCTTCGCCTTGAAATGCTTGAGATCGGTTTGGACGTCTTCCGCCTGGGGATGCATCTCTGGGTACGCCGCCACTTCCACATGGAAATGATCGCCGCAGTGTTCGCGGATGAAGTGCACCAGTTCGGCGGCATAACGGAAATCACCTGGCGAGGCCATACCCGAGGGCAGATCGCCACGCAGCGCTACGAGGCGCCGGTAACCGGCGGCTCGATAGGCATCGAGAAGATCAGCAATTTCTTTGCGGGTGCCGCCCATGCAGGACAGATGTGGGGCCACATCCAAACCATGCTGCTGATGCAGCCGCGCGACCGTTTCGCTGGTGTAGCTCAGAGTGGAGCCGCCGGCACCGAAGGTGACAGAGACGTACTCGGGCTTGAGCGCTTTCAGCTCCTTGGCAGTCTTGTCGAGCTGGGCGCGCTGTTCGTCAGTCTTGGGCGGAAAGAATTCGAAGCTGATGGCCGGCATGGCTTGGGTCCTTGACGTCAGACCGACAGTATATATCTCTTATTCGAGATGAAAAGATATATTCGCGCATAAGCACGCGCCGACTCGCCAAGGCGAGACTTTCGGTATGGGCGGCTAACCTCGGCACGGCTGACACTACACACACCGGTCTGTCATCATCGCTGGATTGTGTCGCCTCAGGCGGCCGTTCTTGGCTTCAGGGAGTACTCGATGTCTTCTTCCAACGCGATCCGCCGCGATGTGGGGCCGTTTGCCCTCATGCTTACCGGCCTGGGTTCGATCATCGGCTCCGGTTGGCTGTTCGGCGCATGGAAGGCAGCCGGTCTGGCCGGTCCGGGCGCCATCTGGGCGTGGGTGCTGGGTGCGGCGATCATCATGACCATCGCGCTGACTTACGCAGAACTGGGCGCGATGTTCCCCGAATCAGGTGGCATGGTGCGCTACGGCCATTATTCGCATGGTTCGCTGGTGGGCTTTATCGCTGCGTGGGCGAACTGGATCGCGATCGTGTCGGTGATTCCGGTGGAGGCCGAGGCCTCGGTGCAATACATGGCCTCATGGCCGTGGACGTGGGCACAGGATCTGTATCACGTCAGCAACGGGGTCGGCGAGCTGAGCCCTAACGGCCTCGCCATCGCAGCGGTGCTGGTGGTCATCTACTTCCTGCTCAACTTCTGGAGTGTGAAGTTGTTTGCGCACTCCAATACGGCGATCACCGTATTCAAGCTGGTGGTGCCGGCAGCCACTGGCCTGGCGCTGATTGCCAGTGGCTTTCACTCCGAAAATTTCTCGGTGGGCATCCATGGCGGTAGCCATGCGATCGATTTCCCCGCTGTGCTCACGGCTGTCGCGACGGCCGGCATCGTCTTCAGCTTCAATGGCTTCCAGAGCCCGGTAAATTTGGCCGGCGAAGCGCGCAATCCAGGTCGCAGCATCCCATTTGCCGTGGTGGGCTCGATCCTGCTGGCGACCGTGATCTATGTGATTCTGCAGGTCGCCTACCTCGGCGCAGTGCCGCAGGAAATGCTGGCAAAGACAGGCTGGCACGGCATCGATTTCCGTTCGCCGTTTGCGGAGCTCGCCATCATCGTCAACCTGCACTGGCTGGCGATGCTGTTGTATGTGGATGCCTTTATCAGCCCCAGCGGCACTGGCATGACCTACACCGCCACCACGGCGCGCATGATTTACGGCATGGAACGCAACGGTACGCTGCCGAAGATTCTCGGCCAGGTGCATCCGAGATGGGGTGTACCGCGTCCGGCGATGTGGTTCAACCTGGTGGTGTCGTTCCTGTTCCTGTTCTTCTTCCGCGGCTGGGGCACGCTGGCGGCGGTGATTTCGGTGGCGACGATCATTTCCTATCTCACCGGTCCGGTAAGCGTAATGACGCTGCGCCGTACAGCGACGGAATTGCATCGCCCGTTGCGCGTGGCAGGATTGCCGGTACTCGCTGGCGTCGCCTTCATCATGGCAACCGAGCTGTTGTATTGGGCGAAGTGGCCGCTGACCGGCGAAATCATTCTGCTCATGGTGGTGGCGTTGCCGGTGTATCTCTATTACCAGGCAAAAGCTGGCTGGCATGATTTCGGCCGCCACCTGAAAGGTGCATGCTGGCTGATCGTTTATCTGCCTACCGTTGCCATGGTGTCGTGGCTGGGCAGCACGACCTTTGGTGGCCGCGGTTATCTGTCTTACGGCATCGATCTTGCTGTCGTCGCCGTGATCGGCTTGGTGTTCTATCTGTGGGGCGTGAAGTCCGGTTGGCGCACGCCGGCAGTAGAAGCGGCGCGCGACAGTGCGCACGCACATCCGGATCTGCCACTGGTGCCGCCGGACGAGGAAACTGCCGAAAGCATCGCACGCAGCTAACTAACGCGCTTTGCGCGTCAACCCAACGCCAGAATATCGCCGAGCAAAGCCTGGGCGGTGACTTCGGGACCGGCTCCCGGTCCTTGAATCACCAGCGGTTGTGTGTGGTAACGCGTGGTGGTCAATGCAAACTGATTATCGGTACCGTACAAGCGCGCAGCAGGGTGCGTCAGCGGCACTTCGGTAATGCCCACGCGCGCGCGACCACGTTGATTGAGTCGAGCGAGGAAGCGCAGCACATGGCCACGCTCACGCGCGGCTTCATGCAGAGCAGCCAGCGGTTCATCCAGTTCTTCCAAACGTGCAAGGAATGTCTCGGTGGAAATATCGCGCAGACTTTCCGGCACCAAGCTTTCCACGATGACTTCGTCGCTGCCCAATGCGAAGCCGGCGTTACGCGCGAGGATCAGCAACTTGCGCGCCACGTCTTCACCGGACAGGTCTGCGCGAGGATCCGGCTCCGTGTAGCCCAGCTTGCGCGCCTCACCCAGCAGCTCGGAAAACGGGCGGCTACCGTCGTACGTATTGAACAGGTAGGAAAGCGAACCGGAGAACACGCCTTCCAATGTGAGCAGGCTATCGCCGCAATCGCATAGGCGACGCAGTGTAGAAAGCACTGGCAAGCCTGCACCGACGGTTGCGGAATCGCCATAACGCCCGCCCGCAGCACGCGCGGCCTGCAGCGCACGCCAGCCTGAAAGATGTCCACCGGCCAGCGATTTATTAGCCGTGACGACGTGATAGCCGCGAGCGAGCCAATCGGCGTGACGCGATGCCAAATCACCAGAGGCGGTGGCATCGACGATCACTTTCAGCGTCGCATGATGTTCGTCCAGCGCCGACAGTAGTGCCGCATCGTCACGTGGTGCACCTTCGCGCTTCAACCGCTCGCGCAAATCGCGTGCGGCAAGTTGCGCCGCCTCGATCTGTTGCTTGCGTGAGTTGGCCGCACCGACCAGATGCAGCCGTTTTGCTACGGGCGTGCATAGCAGTTTGAGAAATGCACCGCCCACCACGCCGGTGCCGAGCAGTACCAGCGCGGCCTCCTGTGCAACGGGTGCTGTCTTGGGAACAGGGGCTTCGGCCAGTACCGCACTCATGCAAGTACCCGTCGTTTCGAGGCGTTCTCGTTGACCGCTTGCGCACGCTGTAGGCCGGCTTCAAGGTCGCGCAGCAGGTCATCGCTATCTTCGATACCGATCGACAAGCGCAGCAGCGTATCGGCAATGCCGGCGGCGCGGCGTGCTTCCGGTGCCATCGCGGCATGCGTCATCGAGGCGGGATGCGCGACCAGGCTTTCTACGCCGCCAAGTGATTCGGCCAGCGAGAAGTAATGAAGGCCATCCACGAAAGCCTCGATCTGCGGCACGTCACCATTAAGCTCGAAACTCAACATGCCGCCGAAGCCTTGCTGCTGACGTGCAGCCAGTGCATGTCCCGCATGATGCTCCAGGCCGGGGTAATACACTTTACGCACGGCATCGTGCTGATCGAGATACGTGGCGATGCGCTCTGCATTTTCCTGATGTTGCCGCAGACGCACGCCGAGCGTGCGCAGACCGCGCAACGTGAGGAAGCTGTCGAAAGGCGCACCGGTAAGGCCATTGCAATTGCCCCACCATTTCAGCTGTTCTGCCACGGCAGCATCACGTGCCACCACGGCGCCGCCAACGACGTCACTGTGACCGTTGATGTACTTGGTGGTGGAATGCACGACCACATCCGCACCCAACGTAAGTGGTTGCTGCAGCGCAGGTGAGAGGAAGGTGTTGTCCACCACCACCAAGGCACCCACGGCATGCGCAGCTTGTGCGACATGGCGAACATCAGTAATGCGCAGCAGCGGATTCGATGGTGTTTCCACCCACACTAGAGCTGGCTTCAGTGCCAAGCCCTCAGCAAGTGCATGGTTGTCGGTGAGGTCGATGAAGCGAACGTTGAAGCGCCCTTTCTTCGCCCAGGCATCGAGCAGGCGCCAAGTGCCGCCATAGCAATCATGCGCTGCTAACACCGTGGCACCGGCGGGAACCAGTTCCAATGCGAGCGCAACGGCAGCCATGCCACTTGCTGTGATCACCGCCCCGGCACCTTGCTCGAGTTCGGCCAGGGCGTTACCGAGCAAATCGCGCGTGGGGTTGCCGCTGCGCGAATAGTCATAGGCACGCTTGCCACCCAGACCGGTGAAGCTGTAGTTGGTCGAGAGGTGTAGCGCCGGCACGACGGCGCCGTGCTGCGTGTCCGATTCAATGCCTGCCCGCACGGCACGAGTGCTGGAGGCGGCGTCCTTAGCGATATCAGCACACATGGCTCAAGCTCCACGACGACAAGAAATGGCCTGGCGCAGCAGCGGCGCCAGTTTGTTGGTTTCTTTCAGGAAGGCATCGTGGCCATAGGGTGAATCGACCACCTCCAGCGTGGCCGAACCACGCAGGCGACGCTGCAATTCGCACAGATCAGCCAGCGGCACGAGGCGGTCGGAAGGGAAGCCGATCAGCGCCGCCGGGATGTTGACCGATTCCGGCGCGACGTCATGCAGATCGATGGATTCGGATAGCGCAAGAAAGCGTTCCAGATCGAAGCGTTGGACGAAGCTGCGGCCGGCGTGTTCCAGGTAATCCTCGACCGGGAAATGAAAGCGGCCTTCGCGATAGTCCGGCGTACTGTCAAAGCGGCGCGCGAATTCTTCGCTGCCACGATAGGTGGTCATGGCCAACTGACGCGCCAGGGAAAGCGCTTCGCTGATCTGGCCCGAGGCCTGGCCCAGACGCAGGATCTGGCGCTGGATCGCACGCTGCGCGGTAGCCATTGGATGAGCGCGATGGGCTCCGGCAAGCAGGACCAGCTTCTCCAGTTTGTCCGGATGACGTGCGGCAAATGCGAGGGCGGTCATCGCTCCGTAGGAAGATCCGACGAAAGCGGCAACGCGGCCGATACCGAGCGCATCCACCAGTCCTGCCAGTGCATCGGCCTGATCCTCACTGGAGATGGCACGTGGGTTGTTCCCGAAATCAGCCGGCGTGAGCCAGTCGATGCTGAGCACGCGGCAATGCGCCAAGTCGATGGCTTGGCCATGTCCCACCAACTCGGACCACCAGCCAGCCTTGCCCTGTTCGGCGCCGGCTACATAGCGATCCGCAGAGATACCGCCCTGCACGATGATCGTGGGCGCATCCGATGCGCCCGTCCACTGATAACGCACGTCCACCTGGCTGGTGCCATGGCCGTACTTCGGCTGCAAGGTCAGGCGGCGGGAGCTGCGCTGCTCGGTAAGCGTGCTACGCGAATGCAGAGGCACGACCACGGCAGTGGGGCGATCTTCGAGGGAGGAGTTGGCAAGGTGAGGCATTTCAGTTCTCCGTTTGCATCGCCCTGCGGAGAACCTACGAGGAGTTGTCGTCGAATACTCCATGCATGACATGGATTGACGACACCCCATCTCTCGGTCGGCGCTTACGCGCCCCGCAGGAGTTAGCACCGTTGCAGGTTTGATCCTGCAGGTTGCCCCGGCTTCAAAGGGCCTGTCCCTCAGCCGGTCTCGATGAGTGGAATCGACTATACAGACGGCCTTTTTTACCGTCAATGGACGTTTAGACGTCTAAACGTAAAAACACCTCAAAATTACTGCCGATTTTTGCCATATGGGAAAAGACCATATGCAAGGCTGATCGCCCCAGGCCGGGGCGGTGGCAGGCTGCCCGAGTCGAGGTATCCTCACGCTTGTTTCATTGACGGTGATCACACTTCACGCCATGAGCATCAAGCCTGATCTCTCCTCGGCCGTCGGCCATACCCCTCTGCTGCGCCTTCGCCGCGCCTCGGAGCTGACCGGCTGCGAGGTGTTGGGCAAAGCCGAATTCCTCAATCCAGGCGGGTCGATCAAGGACCGCACGGCTCTGGGGCTGATTCTGGATGCAGAACGCCAGGGTCTGCTGCGCCCCGGCGGCACGATCGTAGAGGGCACGGCAGGGAATACGGGGATCGGGATGGCCCTGATCGGGGCAAGCCGCGGCTACCGGTCGGTGATCTTCATGCCGGATACACAGAGCCGCGAGAAGATCGATGCTTTGCGCGTAGCAGGCGCCGAAGTGCGGCTGGTGCCGGCGGCGCCGTTCAAAGATCCCAAGCACTACGTACATATCGCCCGCGCCTATTGCGAGGGCTTGAACCAGCAGGCGCCCGGCTGCGCCTGGTTTGGCAATCAGTTCGACAACACCGCCAATCGGGATTGGCACGAGGCGACCACGGCAGTGGAAATCTGGGAGCAAACAGCAGGCGGGGTCGACGGGTTTGTTTGCTCGGCCGGCACAGGCGGCACCCTGGCCGGTGTTGGTAAGGCACTGAAAGCGCGCAAGCCTGGAGTGAAGATCGCACTTTCCGACCCTACCGGCTCGGCGCTGGCCAACTACATCAATCGTGGTGAGCTGGTCGCGGAAGGTACATCCATCAGCGAAGGCATTGGTTCCAGCCGCATTACCGCGAATTTCCAGGACGCGCCGATCGACCTGGCCTGGTCGATTTCGGACCAGGAATCCGTGCCGCTATTGCACCAGTTATTACACGATGAGGGGTGGTGCATTGGCGGCTCCAGCGGTGTGAATTTGGCTGGCGCGATTCGACTGGCGAAGGCACTAGGGCCGGGGCACACCGTTGTTACGATATTGGCCGATGCAGGCACGCGGTATCAGGCCAAACTATTCAATCCACCGTTTCTGCGGGACAAGAACATCCCGGTACCGGATTGGCTGGCGCAATCGTTCGGCAGCTGACGCGGCTATCCGTCCCAAATCACGGTATAGCCATTAGGACATCAAATACACGATGAGCTCGGGAGCTTTCGAAAGGATCACTATCGTCTCCGTCAGCGGCCTCTCCGACGCGAGCGGCGCAGCACTTTCCCTCACCTGGTGCCAGCAGCAAATGCCAGGCGCGCGCGCATTGCTGTGCAGCCCGCAGGCGCCAAGGAATCTTCCAGCCTCCGTTGATTGGCAGGCGATTCAGGCGATGAACTATCACGAGTACAGCTGGTTCATGCTGTTCGCGCTGTGGCGTGTAGTGAAGACAGAATTTGCGTTGATCGTGCAGGACGATGGTTGGGTGCTCAGTACCGAAAACTGGCGCGATGAGTTTCTTGATTACGATTACATTGGCGCGCCTATCCATTTGGCATATGTCCAGACGCCTGATGACTCGCGCTGGGTGCGGGGATTCCAGTGGTGCAATGATTTTGACCGCCCAGGCTATACGATCACGCCTGTGCTCAATGGTGGCTTCAGTTTGAGAAGCTACCGGCTGATGCGTGCCTTGGCGGAGCATCTGGATATACGGGTATCTATTCCTCCACCAGATCTGGTGGAAGGTGATCCCTTGCGGATGTATTGGCACAACGACGTTTTGCTTGAGGACGTGCAGCTGTCGGGCGTACTCCGTTCGGCGCTTGAAATGAAGGGATTACGCTTCGCTCCATTGCATATCGCTGGCAGGTTCGCCATCGAACACGCTGGAGCTGTGCATCATGGGATGGATGCGCTGAGTATCTTTGGTCATCACTCGAAGTTGCGACGTCTGGCTAGCATCGAACCTCCCACCATTAGCTACACGATTTCGCGTGCAAAGGCTAGCGAACTGTATGGCGAACTAGATTTGGTGAAGATGTTTGTGCGTCGAGGCTATCGGGTGGAGTTTGCTGATTGAGAGAAACGCAAATTCGCTGTGTGCAAGTTGCCGGTAACTAATGCGAGCGTTGCTACACATGCCGTGCATGTAAGCCTGCGTGAGCGGCAATGTTGGAATTCGGCTACAGCTAGTCACCGACCGACGTGCGTTAGCAGCAATAGGTCTCTCACACAGTCCCCGCAGGGGGCCTACGCTGCGCTATTGAGCGCCGAACATCGACTGTCTTCGCTTAGGCACCAGTTATGTTCTTGCGAAGTCCGTGAATTCGCGTCTAGCACGGTTGGTCTCGTGCTCACTCTCGCGTCCGGTCTGTCTCAAGTCGTTGCAGCAACAACCGGTCGTGACGCCCTAAAGCAAAACGCCTTCCCCAACGGGAAGGCGTTTTTAGGATAAAGCCCCTGGCGGTGACCTACTCTTGCATGGAAGTCCACACTACCATCGGCGCAGCTGC
>NZ_BMJA01000007.1 GCF_014642835.1 Dyella nitratireducens
CGATGATCTGTTCCTCGGTAAAACGCTTCTTCACGTCCAATCTCCTTCCGTTGCGGGATTGGACTCCAAATCCTTGCGCTACTCAAAACCGGGGGGACGTCGAGAGGACGTGCAAACGCTCGGGCTTTGATGGACCAAGCCTTACAGGGTATCCAAAGTGGTCGGGATTACACCGTTGAATTGCCCAACGGCACCAAGCTCAAAACGGACAGCTTGGATGCTGACCATCGCCATGCCCAAGACGTCATTCTCGCCCTGACCAGGGCGGGAGCCCTCTCCCCTCTTCCAACCACCATTTCAATTCCCGCCACTCCCAAAGTGGGATTGCTGTCTGAGCGCATCGAAAAATTTCTCTCGCAAATGAAAGTGCAGGAACGAAGTGAAACCAACCACTTCGATACAGCTTTTACCTTGAAAGTTTTTCTCGGCTTGGTGGGCGATAAAGATTTGAGTGAAGTCAGTCCCGACGATTTGGACATCTTCATGGATGGGTTAGCCCACTGGCCCGCCAATGCCAGCAAGAAAAAACCATACAAGGGTCTTTCGCCCAAGGAAGTCTTGAAAAAAGCCAAACAACGGCAAGACAAGGGACTGACACCATGCACGAAAGAAAAACACCTTGACTGTTTGAGACTATTTTTCAACAACTGTGTCGAGCGACGGCTTATCTCTTACAACCCCTGCAAGGGTCGCGTTCAACACTTGCAGGTTCGTCATGCTGACGTTGCCGCGTTGTTGCGGCAAGCAGTGTTCGATCCGTTGAAATTGTTCTTCCGTGATTTCCATCGCCCAAGTATAAGATCAGACGCCGATAGTGTTAACACGCCCTAGGAAGTCTGGATATCAATTCCGTCTCCCCGTTCAAAGCGGGCGATTTCAAAGACATTCGTTGGTACAGAATGCTCGAAGATTCGGTCTGTGATGGCTCGGCTGAGATGACCACAGCGCTCCAGATTTTCGTGACCTATCTTTCTGCCGATGTCATCGATACTGCAACCAAAATCCTAGAATCCGAATTTGTGAAGATGCATCTCTTCCATCTTCATGATTTGGTCGATGCCAACACGCACATCGACCCCAATAGGGTCGTCCCCATGTTCATGTTTTTCACCAAGGAAAAGAGCATGGATGAACGAGGTTATCGAGAATTCTGGAACCTTTGCATCAAGCTTGAAGACTTGTGCCAACCCCCATCCTAAAGCCACCTCTCAAGGGTGGCTTTTTTAGTGTCCAGCCAAATGGTCATCGATGACCTGCCGAGGGCGAAACATCCATTAGTTCCGGAAGGCACAGAGATGTTTTTCATCTAACCTGCTAAGAAAAGAGAACGATTTCAACCTCATGAAGCAGATTACCCTCATATAACACCCACCCGAGCATGATGAGATGATGGTGGCGCACATCAGTCCACCATCAGCCGTAGGGCACCTACACCTTGGCTCAGTCCAAGGCCCATTTTAGAGGGCTAAGTACCCTCGCCCAGATAGGCCATCTGTCATGCCCCATATCATTGCGCTGATGTCATTGGCGCAAATCCACAGCATCTATACCTCTGACGCCAAATCACAGAACAAGGCATCTACTCAGGACGCTCCACAGGTGTACTCAAAAACCTCGTTTGCAGGCCGTGAACCTGGACATCCTGGACACCCACCTCCGCTTCCCGACTCCAAAGGGAAAAAGGCCATCGATAATGCTTCAAGCCAGCGTTGCAGAGGCCATGATGGTAAACACGCCCATCAACGGGGACATTCGGTCTAGATAGGACATCGCCTGATGTCTTATCTACCCGCGTGCAAGTCTCTTGCGTAAAAAAGATACAACAAATCCGTTTGGAAGAATCCGTGGACAATTCGACGTTAACGCCATCAGAGCAAAGGGTCATCCGCTCACTCATAGGTAGGTTTCACAGCAGTTGGAACCGTGAACTCATGACCGTAGAACGAATGTTAGTCCTACAGCAAAAGGGCATGGTAACGCGAGACGAAGGACGATGGAGGCTGACAGCGCTTGGTCTTATGTATGCATCCATCTCACGCTGACTTCTTCTCATTCAAACCTTTCGACCTGGCACATGGAAAATACGCATGTCGCAAAGGCTTCATAAGTGGCTGTCTCTTACCAAAACGGTGACGTCTACCTTGCATGAGCACAAAATGACTTCAGACCAAAAACAGGTGCTCAAGGTTAGAGACGCACACGGCGACACCTTAGATGCACATATTGAGCGACGAGAAAAAAGCACCATCCATGTCCAGCTTGTTATTCCAAACGGACCCACTCACGAGAATCGCTTTACCCGGATGTCGGACGACAAGTTGGTGTCTGCAATCGAGCGATGGATGAAGAGGGAATGGATTTGCGCCCGTCAGTAAGTTTCTACCAAGACACCTCCTGGTCACTGATAAAGAACAGACACGTAACAAGAGACCTGTCAGTGTGAGGATGCTCACTCAGGTTCCTTCGGAATCAGTGAAGCAGAGGATTTTCAGATGAACAACCAAGGCTCCTCCAACCCTTCCCACAACCCCTCGCAACCGCCCAAACAGGCAGGCAATGATGAGGGTTCCTCGAAAGAACGGGAGCAACAGGGTGCACCGAATAAGGACCAAGAAAATCCTTCCCAGGGCAAGCCATCGGGCGGTCAAGAAGATACATCTAAGCGCTAAGGCAGCGTTGCGCTGAAATCACCAGTCAAGCGCAAAAAAGGGCCTGCATTTGCAGGCCTTTTTTTCATCAAAGCCAACGAAGGCTTTTCACGCGATTCGAATAGAATCAAGCATAGGGGAGGCTCTGATGCCTGAAGTCAAAGGTTCATACCGAGGCTTGACCTACATTGCCATCTACCGTCGTGATGGTCCAAGACTGTCTTGGTCGGCAAGTGTTGAAGACGATGATGGAGCTGTGATTTTTATCACAGGCTACTTTGTCTGTCGGGAAGAGGACGAGGCGTGTGAATCCTCACTTCGCCAAAAACTGTATGAACGCATGGATGCTTACCATACCTCTCATAAGTCACCCATATTGCATTAAATGCAACTGCAACAATGGCACGAATAAGTTCGATAGATAGCAGAGTTCGAGCTCACCGAGGCGTCCATGCCCTCCGAGGAGACTCCTTCTCAGTGAGGGCATCCCTGCCTAGCCGAGACACATCAGGATTAGTGATATGAAAACCCCATAGTGGGGTCTTGGGTCAATACTTTCTACTTTTGTTCGACAGTCCAGAGCGTTCTGGAAAACGCCCTGAAGGAATTGGCTCTCGTTTGTAAGCGGACGTCTTTGAGTATTGGACTGCTTCTGCGCTAGGCGCTCGATGGTTGAACGCCTTTTCTGTTGCATAGACAGAATGAATCTGGGCCGCCGAAAGCGGCTCAATAGTACGGGGCATAATGGGGATACCTAAAGGTCGCGAAAGTGCGCGACAGCACTAGAAAATGCCTTGCATATCGAAAGCAAGGAAAGGCCCATCAGTGATGGCTTGCGATCACCCATGAGATGCTGGGACGAATACTCCCCAATACATGGATTCATCATGCGCCCAGCAGACCCAAATAGCAATTTCGAAATTCGCCAAGGGTGTAGTGGACGACTGACTCGGGCTCTGCAAGCCTCTTGACCCTGGAAGCCCAGCTATAAGTGGTCATCTGTGAGTAAGAACGGGACCTTTTCCAGCCTCCAAATAAATTTTCTCGTTAGCAATGGACATACTCAGCCATCTTCTTGCGGCGGTTTACCAGTGACGGCAATCCATGCTGAGCGTGTGTAATGTTCAAGCTCTTGGGTGTCCATCAAACGTTCAAGCAATAGCTTCACCGATAAGCAAGCCATCAAAACAAAGACCCCGCACAAGGCGGGGCCGACTGCTTAAGATGACCGCTTCTTTTGCGGTCGATGAGCAACAGAGCAAACTAGCGATCTTCTATTTCGATGGAAGAGGAAACGGGTATCTGATCTCTCTTACCAAGCGGGAACTCCAGGGGCACCATATCCCAGTTGCCAAAAAGGCCGGCGTGCCAACGAGGTGGAGGTCCTCCTCAACTTTCAACGAAGTAGCTTCGCATTCTTCGTTTGAAGCAGCGAAGAGCTCGATAGAGTCGGAGTCAAGGTGAAAGGGATATTCTTCGTTGTAAGCAACCCGGCCGCGCACGACCTTTCCCTTTACATGCACTGCATCGCCTGGCCAAGTTTCATTTGCAAGAATTCTTTCGATCTGCCTAACCACTACCGGATTGTTGACCGCAATGACAAACTCGTGCGGTCCAAATGTCGTCGCATCTGCTCCCACCACTGAGTCGGGACCATTTAGCGTTACAAAAGAGAAATAACGCGTCTGCGCATGTGCCGCAGCCGAAAAACCCACTACAGCGACGGCAGAAGCCAACGCAAACAATAACGCCTTCTTCGCTTTCATACATTCCTCCTTGGAAAGAGTGCATAGCACTAGTAATGCCCCGTACGGTTTCATCGTTGCGAGGCAGCGCAACACTAGGGCGCTAGGCATTCTTAGCTTTGTGAATGAGTAAGCGTTTTGCGTAAGGGGCCTCTTAGTTCAAGCGGAACGCGTGCCTCGCTTACAACATGCCGGGTGTTCTACGTACAACAAACCCTAAATTAGGGTCGTGCATAGTCGCCCAGAGTGTCATCGCCACCTATTTGCCGCGGGAGCTGGCTTCGCAGGCCATAGCCGATTCCACACGGGATAGCACTGCCGCATGCACTGGCGTAACTTTATCCTCGGGAATTTGAAAGGATTCAGCGCCCAAGAAAAAAGCATGCTCGTCTCGAACAGGGTCAACCACGTATCCGGTCGAATATGGGTGAAAGAAAAAATCCCTTTGGGTCTTGCGATCAGTTCCACTAAAAAACGCGCCTAGATTAGGGTGACTATGGAACCAACCCACGACAAGCAGCTTTGACTCCACTTGCATCCTCGCCACTTCCCAGACCGACGACCCCATTTGCAAGGAAACACTGGTGCCATGATACTCGTGAGATGGCACTGCCTTTGATATAACGACCAGCGGATAAGAAACTGCCGTCGTTAGTTCACAGGGCATGAATGCTTGCCCAAGTAGCAAGCCCCCGCTCTCTTCGCGTCGAGCAGATACGTGGCGATGAACTGCCAATCTCGCCTCCGTATCGAACAAAACGAGCGGGCCCTTTATGAGCAACGCAGTGATAGACATCGCGTCGAGAAAAGGCAATCCAGATAGAACATCGGCCAACTTGGCCGCTCCTGAATCGGGCTTTACCGTTTTCCACTGAATCATGTTCTAGCCGAGAATGAATTTTTGCACTTGGGGCAAACAACAGATCCAGCCTTCCCCGCAGGGAGCCTTACATTCGCCCCGCAATGCGGACACGTAACTACAACCTTCGCGACTTGTTCCTCAGACTTATCAGTCCAACTCACACTAGATTTCTGGCCTGCAGTCGATACTTGCAGCGAGTCGCTTGGAAAGCTTTGAGGACTTGCACCTTTCGCTCTTAAGTACCAGCGAGCCGCGTCGCCGTTCGCTGCTGAGGCGACGTTAATTACTGAGTCATCAAACGACAAGATCTTGAATAACCGCTGCGCAAGCAGGTCGAGGTACTCTGTAGCGATCCACTTGGAACCTAAGCAGACGCGACCGCTGGTATAGATATTGGGATTAAAGACGTTCGTTTTGACTACAACCGAAGGTTCTTGAAATGGATATCTGGCACTTAGCTCTATCGTCGCATCGACTTCGGTCAACGATTTGGCCGGATATCGATCATCTGCTGCAGTTTGCACTTGGAATCGGAGCGAAATATGAGAAATTGGGCTGCCATTGCATCCAATAACTCGAATTCGACCATTGGTTGCGAGCTCAAGCTGCTTGAGTTTCTTAAGGTCTTCGTCCCGACGTTCATTGAAGGCATTCATACTTGGATTATCCAGCTACAAGCATGGGCTGAACTTCTAGAACGTCGCCATCCTGCACACCCTGCGTATCAAGCGCAATAGTCGGTTGAATAGTCTTCGCCACGCGCGTATTGATCAGCGAATAGTCCGTATCCTTTGGCAGCGCCCAGTTGTCTACTGCCGCCTGAATAACATCCGCGCCTGTATGAGAACCCGGAAGTGTTACTTCTGCCTTTCGAGTCTGATCCGCAGTTCGGATGATTACACTGACTTCACTCATGTTCGTCTCCGTCATACAGCTCAACTAAAATTTGGGTGCCATCTTCTTCTATTGATGCAAACTTTCCGGGCAGCTTCATTCCACGAAATTCCGCAAGCTCCTCCACCGTAAATTGGTCTCGTATCACCGCAAGTCGATGTTTAAGTCCACATCGACGGCAGGTTGCGTCAGCATCAGAAAAATGGGAAGCCAAGGCAAATATAACCTCTCGACCTTCCTCACAATTGAAATCGATCGGCGTTTCCCATGAAACCAATATAGGGTCGCTGACCATAATCGATGAGCGGAGGGAAGCCATGCCATCGAGCAGCAAGTCGTCTATTCTTCTATTCGCCCTGATTATGACTCGTTCTTTTGCCTGACCTGCGCAACATGCGCACATCGGACTCTTGGATAGAGAGATGGATGAGCTGGTATGGGCGACAGAGTCAAGGAAGACTCGCCTTGCTCCCGATGCTGCGTCCTCTCTAAAGGAGTAGAGAAACAGAGAGGTCGCCAGCGCACCTGCATAACTAGCGGTGATCGCTGTTGTGGGCACCTTTTTCTCCTCGAATGCCACCTTCTTTAGCCATCCGCAAGAAAACCGCTCCCCTACTCGCTGGTATACGGATGGTGGCAAATTGCACTCATAGCAAGCCACCTCAGGGTCCCTCATAAATGGGAAAATCTCTGCAGAAACATACCTTGAGTCGATACCAGAATTGATGAGATCGACACCCAGCAGGCTGCACAATTGATTGATGCGAATCCTCGCGATGAAACCATCTACGCACGAAAAAACTACAGTTGAGTTGCGCAGACGTGAGAAATCAACCGCATCCCAAATATCGCCTATGAGAAATTCTACGCAGCAATTTGGATCCAACTTCTTAACTGCGTCTGCCGCAACTTCAGCCTTATATTTGCCTACATCGTCCTCAGAGAACAAGACGCTACGCGTCAAATTATGTAGTTCAATTTTGTCAAAGTCGACGATAGTTATCGCACCGACACCCAAAAGCGCCAAGTTCTTTACAACCTCATTTCCAACCGCTCCTGCACCTATCACCAATGCACGCGTGGCTCTGAGATGCTCTTGATCAAACCAATCGATGAGATCGTGGCGCAGATATCGTTCCATCACATTCCTCGGACACGACAAATCCGCTCATACGCGGAGTTGACTATTTTTATGACTTCTTGGGCATGCAAGCGAATGAATTCGTCCTGTCTATCGGGATGATATGCGCGAACTCTTTTGCGGTAGGCAAGCCGTATCTCGTCGTCGCTCGCGGACGCTTCTATTCCAAGTACAGCGAATGGATCTTGCTCGAGTTGCGCGGTTAGCTCTGCAATTCGATCCTGATAAGCATTAGGTATATTCCGCCACTTCATCAGGACACCCCCAAGATCATCGCAGGATCATCGACAATGATTTCTGGTCCGAATGTCTTATCTTGGATGAGAAGGCCACGTATAGTGATGGTCTTTCCCGCGTAAGCCTTCAGCTTCTGAGCACCACCAATTTTTGCAACGCCGCCGCGGAACGCAACCATTTTTAGTCCCTTCGTCCACGACTTAGCTTCGAACATCACGGCGTAATCCGATCCCCTACGACTTTGCTTAACTTCGTGCACGTACCCCGTAAACGTAACCACCTGCCCTATGTGATTTCGATAGTTACTCAACGTAATCGCATCTGGGACGTGGTTTCGTGCACCTGCATTTGATTCAGCTTTGCCATGCCTCCGCAACTGAGAGCTGCCGCAAACCATACACTTGGAGGCATTAGCCTCGCGAAGGACGGCCATGCTCGCTTCTTGGTAGAACACATGGCAACTACTGCACTCGAAGATCGGCTGAGATAGTTCAAGGCGCCTTCCCGTAAATGCATCATTGATGCCGCTGAGATCATCAGCCGAGGCGGCACTCGCCGTCGACCCGGGACCGAAGTTAATCGGCTTTGTAGTCGGCTTTGACGATGGCCGATAAGCATTCGGTGCAGGAGATTTGGTCCGTGGCAGTGGAGTCTGGCTAGGCGCGGATGGCGGTTGCGGAGGATTGTTTCCAGACCGACCACTCTTACGCGACCTCAGCCACCACAAGATCAGCCACAAGACTCCAATAGCAATGATGATTTCCAAGCGCTTCCTGCTCCCCTGACTCGCCGCCCATTCTGCGGATGACCTCACCTTCTCTAGAGTAAGCCAGTTCTATGAACGGTGTAATTCCCAGAACGTATAGATTCTGATAAAGGACCGAAGGACTCGCCAGAGTTGCTCCCTATCGACCAAGCGTATTGCTCATCGCGGCCTGCGACGTCCATCTGGCTCACGGGGCTCTTGATACCTGGGGTCTGCAAGGCGCTTTTGAAATTCCTTGCCAATCTGAACGAGATCGGTCTTGCACGCGACACACCAGTCATGCACCTGGACGGTGTCTAGTCTCCGCCTTCCCCGCTCCGCTTCACTGACAAATGCCTGGTCGACGCCCAGCGTTGCAGCCAGTTGCTCTTGAGTAAGTTCTGCATGCGCTCGAACATCGCGGAGTAGCTCCGCGAAGATTCGATGCTCTGGTCTGTAGATGCTTTTTCGCGCCACCGCTTAATCCTCCGAGTGGCTTGAAAGCTATATGTGAACCCAATTTATGCTAATTTCACATATGTGATGTTCACATATGATCGAATAGCCTGCGTCGAGACGTAGAAGCAGCGACTGCTATGAATATGACGACCACATACTCAAACCCACCCCAGTCAAGTCACCCCACCATCCAGCACGAGGAAGCGGCATGCTGGCATCCCGAAGCTCATGTACATGTCGTTCTACGTAATTCCCCTCGATGGTTCCTCCAAATGGAGTATTGATCATGACGATCATGCAACGCACGGCGCGGCCACGCTCATCTGAGCCTTTTTGGCTCATCAACGAATCCCAGCTTCCGCTACCTCCTGATCAGGTTAAGCAGCACACGTCTCTCATGCGAATCGCCGGTACGTCACTGGCAATGGGCGTAATTCGCAACCTCTTGAGATGTAGCGAAGCCTCCAGCCGAGTGAAGTTAGCCAATCTTTCACCCGAGGTCTGCCCATGGACGTTCACTCCTACTCAAATAGAAGGTCTACGCGCTGCGCTTTACTTCCTTCGCCGATATGGCGATGAGCTACTGGAAGCTGAGCGAAATAGATAAAAGGCTCGGCGTCCCGGCGAAAGCCGGATGTAGCGCGAAGCGCGGAGAACGTCCGAATGGACGGCCCCGAAAGGGGTGAGCGAAGCGAATCACCCAGCGACTTGCAGATCGTCAAAGACACTGGGCCCCGGCGTTCGCCAGGGCGACGAATCGCTAGCGTTGAATCGGCGGGCAAACATAGAAGTTTTGGTTGAGTTGCAGATGCCTGTCTAGAGTGCGGCGAATTTTCCCCGGACAGCAATGGACACGAAGGCCGGAATCCATGGTGAATGCGAAGCATGGATTCCGGCCTTCGCCGGAATGACGGTGAGGTCATTTAATAAGCCTTGGTTAGCTTGCTGATTCTGTTCAGATCATCAAGCAGAAACGTGGGGATAACTCAGGAGCGGAGGTAGTTAAAAAACAAAAAAACGCGACTTGGCCACCTCCGTCCCAGCTTCCGGCAGACATAGCGATAAAACACCCCTGTCGTGGCACGGAAGGAATGTCGATTTTCCACAACCTGCCACGCGTGTAAAAATAGAAAAGATAAATATCGGCTATCCATCGCATATGAAAGAACTGTCGGATGAAATCGCAGCAAAAATCATCAATGCCGTACTTGAGGAGCGATGCGCATCCGAAGAAGGCATGCGTCGATACCGGCCACTGCTTGAGGAACGAGCGCACAGGATCGTCGCACGCCTCGTCGTTGGCCCCAGTGAAGATATCGGATCCAACAATGATCTTCCCAACCAGATCCATACCCTGCTTAACGTTGCCGACACCATCGTCAAGGATGAACTGGGCAGCAATCGTTATCCCAAGCCGGCATGTCCGGACAATGGCGGATGCGCCATGTGTTGTACACATATGCGCATAGTTCTTAGCGTGCAGGAAGCTGCCGTTATTGCGGGGGAACTGCTCGGACTCACGAAGCCTGAAAGGGCGAAGATCGCCCACCGACTTCCTCCACTTGGAAAATCTGGACCTGGCTCGCGGTGTGGTCTGTTGAACGAACAGGGCCTGTGCACCCTCTACGCAGCGCGCCCCATCAACTGCCGCACGTATCGCTCATGCTCGATAACTGCATGCGAAGACCGTGTCCGACTGGGCCGGAATGCCGGCGAGGAAGTGGTGTTCACCTACCCATTCGACGATCTGGTCCGTAAATCGTTCCATCACCGGGGGCAGCCGGGTACAACGCCACACTTTCTTGAAATGAACACATTTCTAGCAAGCGTTCTGCATGACGATACAAGGCTTGCAGCGTGGGCATCTGGTCAGATTCCCGTAGAAGACGACGCTATGTCCATGACCTAGGAAAGAGCGCGTAACATTCGCTTTCCTTCAACGCTCACTCATCAAGCATCGTTGCTCAGTTGGAACCCCAAACTTGTTTAACCAACTTGCGACTCTTGAGAAGCATTCAGAGCCATCTGATTGTCAAACACAGCTTTTGGAATAAGAATCTCCGTATACAACTTATGAAGAACGTCGAGCGCACTAATCTTTGCAAGATGCGTTATGGTAGTTGTATCGCTCACGACAATCCTGTTCATGGCATTGCTCCTCAAAGATCATTGTTTTTGATGTCATCCACAAGGTCGTCAACGTCATAATTGACCGTTTCGCCTCGCTCAGACAGCAAAGCATGAAACTCAAACTCCGTCTTCCCAATCAACTTACCCGCCATCGAACCATGAATGCCCTTGTATTTGTACAGGGCTATGGCGAGAAGCTCTAACGCCTCCTTCTCATCGACCCCAATCTTCTTCATCAACGAATCGTCTAAATCGAGGTTCATCGTTCCTCCTATGTTTACTTGAATGCCGGTCAAAGAAATGACGACCTCATTCGCCCCCTCAATCATCCTTATCTGACGACATCGGCGCTGGTCAACAATCCAGTCCGAAGGTACATCATTCGACGCTTAAGCGAATCAGAAACAACCAGGGCGCTGGCAGTCTAAAACTTTGACCACCAGCGCCCTGGTTTTCTGTGCCGTGATTTTTCTTAGTACGGTTAAGAGCAGAACAACCGCTTGGCGACTCTTCTTGCCCGCACTAACAAGATCAACCGAAAGGCACGCATTCCCACTTGCCGTTAACCCACACTGCATGCTCTCCCGGCGGGCACATGGGGATGGGGGGTGCAAAGGAACGCGCGTACTGCGGCATTTGTGCACCAGGCGTACCGCTGGCGTTCACAGACAGCGCCAGGCCAAACACAGCCAAACCGACTAACAAGCTCTTCATAATGCTCACTCCCCACATAAAGGGCGCTGCTTGATGAAGGTGCATCGACGACCAGAGGAGCGCCCGCGGCTCTGGCCTCAACAACGCGACAACCAAGAGCCTGGACGGAGATGGTTAAATCTCTCAGTCCCAGCCCCCGTAACACTCAAACTGCCTCCGTATCCTTATCCTTCCGCGGCCCCGCCTTGCGAAGCAGCTTCTGCAATGCTTCGCTGGTCTCGTCCGTCGATGCTTCCGGACAGATAAAGGGATACTCGCGATTGTCGATGATCGGCTCGATGCCGAAGAAATCATTGAGTACCGATTCCGACGTACAGTACGCGCCTTCCACCCAAGCCTGATCGTTCGAATACGCCTCGCCGACGATGAAAATATTGGCGTCAGCGCCGTCGATAAGCTGTGAGGGTTTCCGTATCTTGCGCTGAACGTCGCCAACGTCGAAATGCGGTGCCCATTCGTGATAGCCCGCATTGAATGGGGGTAGCGACCAATCCATGTAGGCCGCCTGCAGCGGCTCGGGTACGGCGGTGTAATCGGAGTTGGGGCCGAAGTGAAGTTCCGCCAGCATTTTGCGCAGCATCTTCACCATGCGCGCAGGCACTTTGCGCGGGCCGTCCAGGGGCTGGGTGTCCTGCGAAATCGGTATCTCGCGCTGATGCTTGGGGCCTAGTTCCAGTTCTTGCCAGAACGCGGTGTTGTCCTCGTCGTCATAGCTGGCCAGGATGCCGTAAATGGGTTTCTTCTTTGTCTCGATCGCGTTGTTGCCGAAGTACACCACCATGCGGATGGGTGAGTTGCTCACGCTTGGACCGATGGTGTCGTTGCGCGAGACAGCTGTCAGCTGTTTGGTCTGCGCGACGGTGAGCGCCTGTTCGGTGATGTTCTCGATCGCTGCCACCATGTCCGCCACGGAGGTGTAAGGCACGTCGATCAATGTCTGCATCGCTTTTAGCACAGCAGCGGGAAACTTCAGTGTGCGAAGCTTGGCGATCGTGTCAGGGGTGATCGTGTAGCCGGTGATCTGAGCGGGATAAGGTGCCGGACTCTCGGCGTCGGGCGCCCACCACGGCTGGTCGAAGAACATCCCCACCTTGTACGACGGCTGCATGATCGTCGATTCCAGGTAGAGGTTCACCTTCTCATGATTCAGCACATCCACTTCGCCGTCCTCCGGCTTGCGGAAGCGCGTGGCTTGCGCCACCAGGTCGATCGCTGCGCGTGGCATCGCCATCCAGGCCGCTTCGGCCTCGCTAGAGCCAGCGGCCATGTTGGGATTGTCACGGTGGGCGTAGGTAAACGCAGCCTTTCCAGCTTTCCAAAGTATGGAATGCAGGCGCGTATCGGGGTGATAGCGGAACTCGATGCCCTTGGCCTTCGCAAGCTTTACGGTCTCGTCGAACAATGCATTGAACATGCCCGAGTAGCCGATCGACAGCGTGCGGTACTGGCTGCCGGGCGTAAACTCGTTGTTGATGTTGAACGAAACACCGGCATGCGTGTTGATCACGTTGGAGCTGTAGCCGTTGCCGTCGGCGGCATAATCGAAACCTTCCGCACCCAGCTGATCGTAGAGCAGGTTCCAGTAGCCGATGTCTTTGAGGTAGTCGCCTTGCTGGAAAACGCTAGCTTCCGGCAGCTGCGCGGTAATTCTTCCGTGCTGGTAGAACCGGCACCAGTCGCGGCGCGTGAATTCCGCCCATGGCTTGGTCGTCGCCAGATCCTGCACCGTGGTGAAACCCTGGTCGGGCGTGGTGGAAGCACCGAAGTTGTTCACCGTGTACGGCGCAGGCGTGTTCGATCCGATGTTGTTGAGATAGAAGTTCCGCGAGCGCAGGTAGAACAGCTGGTTGTTGGTGACGTTGAACGGCACCGAATACTTTTCCAGGTCAAGCTTTGCTATCACCGCAGAAACCACGCGGTGGCCGGGAGCCAGGCCGTTGTTCGGGTCGGGAAATTCCTGGGTTGGCACACTGCTCCAGTAGGAATAGCGCATGCCGCCGAGTTCGACGTAGGAGTCGGTCTTATCGTTGTTGTAGTGCCATGTGCATATGCGCGCGCCAGCCGCGCGAGTGCCCGGATGACGCTTGGAAAAATCGTAGCGCCCCCAGTCGTACAGCTCCAAGACGTCGCCTTTCTTCAGTTGTTTCGAGGCGAACTTGGTTTTCTTGCATTCGCCGCTCAACAGTCGCCAGGCAGTGTAGAGGCCGGCGGCGCCGGCGCCGAAGATCGAATAGGTTTTTTGCGTCATGATTGAGCCCTCGGAATGGGATGGGGCGTTTCATTCGCTGCCGAGTCGATACATCTGGCCGGGCAGATCCTTTTGCGGGATGACCACTTCAACCAGCACGGGTTTGTGCTTGATCCCCGCGATGCGGGGCAATGCGGCTTTCAGCTCGTCCACCGTTTCCACTCGAATGCCTTCCGCCCCGAAAGCTTTCGCCAGTGCGAGGTAATCCCAGTCGGGCAGGATGTCGAAGGTATCGAAGCGATGTTTCGGGCCAGGTTTGAACGCATCCATGTTCACGTACACCTGCTCGATGGCGTAGACCTTGTTACTCATTACGAAGATGACCGCGTTGAGCTTATGGCGGGCCAGCGTGGACAGCGATTGGCAGACCATCATGAAACCGCCATCGCCGGCTACCGTCCAGGCGCGTTTGCCACTGCCCAGTTGCGCACCGGATGCGGCACCGGTCTCGAAGCCGATGCATTGCCAAGCTGCCGACGAAATGAAGCTGCCCTGCGATAGGCCGTAGCAGTTCGTGGCGACATACATCGCGGAACTGACGCCATAGGTCATCACGATGTCTTTCAGCAGGTTGTTGTCCTGCAGGAACTTCATCGTGTGCTCGAAGAAACGGTTGTAGGTAATGATTTGCGGCCTGTCTTTGTAAACCGGATCGGAATTGCCGGCCCAAGGCTGCGGATATTTCGGTTGTGGCGGTGCCTTGACCTTGATCGGATAGGCCTTGTCCGCCTTGAACTTCGCCAGCAGGGCTTCCATGAAATCCTGCATGGTGACGGCGCCGTATTTGAAATACCCGGCACGGACACCTGACGTATCGGCCAACACCATGTCGGCGTACTTGCTTTCGATGAAGGCAAGATAGTCGTCGGTAATGATGGTGCCCAGAGTCAATACGCAGTCGGAGGCATGGACCACGTCCTGCACGGATTCGATCGACGCAGCATCGGAGTAAGTACCGATGAACTTGTCGCCCTTCTCGTCCAGCACCGTCTTGCCGAGTGTCGTAGTGGTGTAGAGAAAGCCGCTGGCATCGATGATCTGCTTGAGCAAATCAGACAGACCAAAGCGCAGAATCTCCACACCGGCAAAGATCAATGGCTGCTTCGCCGCAGCGATCTGCGTCCAGGCCTGATCCACCGCGTTGCGAAGCGCCAGCTCCGGGCTCCGGGTAACACGCGGCTTGAGCGGTGTCTTCGGCGGACGTGGACAAGGCTGCCCCCAGACTTCCTTGTAGCAGGCGATATACACCGGGCGCTTATCCGTGATCGCATCGACCAGCAATTCATCGATCTGCTCGGCGGCGCCTACGTTGGTACTAAGCGTGATCGCCCTGACCGTCACGTTTTCATAGATCTTCCGGTCCGCATCAAGGTCGCCGGTGGAATGGTGGAACAGCACGTCATACATATCCGTGATATCGCGCATGTCGGCACCCGGCGTGGCGCTGATCACCACAATCGGGCTGCGCTCGACCCACGCGCCGGCAATGGCATTGAGCGCGCTGTAAGTACTTACGCCGAACTGCAGCGAGACCGCTGCAAGGCCACGGGTGCGCGCGTAAGCATCGGCGGCGTAAGCGGCATCCAATTCGTTGATCGCGCCGATCGTTTTGATGCCGTCGAAATGCTCCAGCGCCTGGGTGAAGTGCTTCACGTAATCGCCAGGGATCTGGAATACATCGGTGACATTCAGCTGTTTGAGCCGAGTCAGCAGGTAGTCGGCAACGGTGAACTCGGTAGCCGCTGGCGATCCTGAATCGATGAGTGATTTCTTCGAGATGCTGCTGCGTGTCATGGCGACTCCCCTGGCCAGTCCATACCGCCTTCACCAAAATCGAGTACGTTGAAAGCCATCGCGTTCCGCCCTTCAATGAGCAGGCTTTCTTCGGAAACGATCTGCTAGCTATATCTGCCGCACTTCCGATGTAGAACCGAGCCAAACATCACGAGTGGGATGAACACCCCAGACTTCCGCATAGATGCAAAAAGCCACGTCCAAGGCATAACTTGATCGCCGTGCGGCGATCACGCATAGAACCAAGGCACGCGTGGAAAATCTCTAAGACGAAAAACGCATCTTTCTGCGCTGCATAAATCCCTGCCCCTGTTTCCTGTGAAAACCCCGATCACCCGTAACATTGCGAAAACGAGCGGGCGAAGTGTGCGATTGGAGATGTGACGATCATGTCTTTTCCAAGTTATCCCTGTGATAACGCCCAACCCCACGCTGCCACTAGGCAAATGCGCTGGCCGACTGCTTAAACGTGCGCGAATAGAAATGAATCAAACGGGGTTGGGTAATGCGCAGACGGAAGCAGTCGATGCTCAGCAATTATGAAGGTAATCGCCACAAAGCATTCGACGCGGAGACATCGTGCGCGGCCATATCGATTGAACAGCTGGGACGGAGGCTGATGTATCCCGCTTTTTTTACTCATTCCGCCTAAGGCTCAGGTTCGCGTCAATACTGTTTCAGAGCGAGTCGTCATTCCGGCGAACGCCGGAATCCATGCTTCGTGCTGGCGATGGATGATTCGCTTCGCTCACCCCTCCGGGGCCGTCCTTCGGACGTTCTCCGCGCTTCGCGCTACGTCCGGCGTTCGCCGGAATGACGGTGAGGTACTACGAAACTTTCCAGGGCAGCAGTGTGCCTTCGCCGGAATGACGTCGAGACAAGACTGACTTTTTCTCTGTGAATGGCACTTCAGAGTTCAAAAACGTGGGAATACCTCAGGGACAGGGTGGTTAAACGGTTCAATGACCTCCATCCCGACTTCCATAATCTCGTTCGCCTCAGTAACTCAGTCCGGCAGACGGAAAAGAGAAAGGTGCACAAGCCCGGGCTTGCCACTAAACATCGGATAATTTCTAATACCGTCCACCGGCTCGTTCGGTCGCCAGGACGCCACCGCGGCGCGGCGTCAATAAGGGATACCCATGTTCAGGATGAGCAGCATGTTCAAGTGGTTGGGTGTGGCCGCAAAGGCCGCGCTGTTGGCTCATGCGCAATCGGCGCCGTCCTGCTTCAGGTTATCGGGCAACCCCCATTTCGCCAAATAGCGACGAATGACACGCTCTTCTAAGGCGTTAGGCTGGTGCGCCTCATCATCAGCCATATCAAATGGAGTTCGTTATGCATAAAGCAGTCTTGGCACTCGCTGTAGCATTCCTCTCTGTCTCTGCCATGGCATTCAGCCAGTCCACCGACAAGGCGCCAACCAGCAAGGCAACCGATCAACTGGCGTGTGGCGGTCCGATGTGCTGCGACACCGATCCTCGTTGCTGGGATGCCCCAGGTGCTTGCAAGTGCATGGAAATGAAAGTCGATGCAGACAAATTGTCTGTCATGACAGCATCGGTGATCAAGAAGAACGCCGAAGTAACGCTAAGCTGACGGTTGGATTATCGGCTTAGGAAGGGGCCTTCGGGCCCCTTTTTGTTTGGCAGTCAATCAACATGGCGATCACAAATCAGTGACCACTATGAACGTGCAGCATGAAAATATCGTGCGCAACCATACTTATTAACGTAGCAATCTTCTCGTTCAACAACATCGCTTTGCTGCAGCACGCAGCATTCCACTCCATCAAGCATTGATGACGACATCTTCACTTTCGTGCAGCGAACGTGCAGAACGATTACCCATTGCTGACCAAGCGAACTGGAGTTTGCGATTCTCTTCACGGCAACCGGTCGTATATTTCGGGCCGTTGCGGGTTTTTCATTTATCTCCAAGAAACTCTTCACACAGCGATAGGGCAGCTGCGACATGGCTTTTGTTACTCCCACGAGTTTTATCGCACCAAATGATGCCGCCCCGATGCTCGCCCAACCGTCTCGGATCAGCATACTGGCTGGCAATTCCAGGCTTGATATCGGCGATGACGGTGCGGTCAAAATTGAAGCGCAAATGCAGGCATTTCAGGCTGGCCTGATTCATGCGGACGACATTCGTCGCCAAACCGGAGACTTGCCACCGATATCCATAGCGTTCGATCACAAAGGAGTCTTTCGTCGCCAGTTCCTGCGCGATGGACTTAGCAACAGCCAAAAACGCAACCCCCGGCTCTGCCATCTGCGCACGGAGATCATCGACACCTTTGGTCCTTTGGCTGACGAACTAAGCATTCCGAACGAACATATTCTGGCGATTCACGAAGACTCCGCGCGAACACATGCGGAGCATTTACTCAGCACGATGTCCATGTCTGCGGAAGTGCGGCATCGGATGGTCGCCGCGACATCTGAGCGCCCCACCTGTGCCGCCAGCAGCAGTTCGAAGATCACGTGCGCTGCCATTACCAGTGAATATTTCTGCAAAGCAGTCGATGCCGGGTACTCGTCTTCGACCACGCCAGCCTTGCTCGAAGTCTTTTTCGAAGCATCGCCATGGTCGGAGGTGCTGGCTTATGTCCGTGGCCTGCAGCTGACCCATGCGTTAGGGATGCGCTTTGGCATACGCCTGAATTTGGTGACGCCGACAGGCGCAGTGCAGAAAGGCGAGATCGTTTATGCCGAACCCGAAACGCAGCTTTCGTCCGAGCTGGTCGCCTGAAGGGCGCATGGGCATGCAAGCATCGGCGCGCCGCATTTACCTGGATCACAACGCTACCACGCCGCTCGATCCGCGAGTGCTCGATGCCATGCTGCCGTTTTTTACGAAGGACTTTGGCAACGCTGCCAGCACGAGCCATCCATTCGGATGGCAGGCGCGCAGCGCCGTGGAAGAAGCCAGGGTTGGCATCGCGCAAGCCATTCATGCTGCGCCGGATCATGAGATCGTGTTTACGTCGGGCGCTACCGAATCGATCAACCTGGCCTTGAAGGGCCTGCAACCGGAGCACGGCAAGAACCATGTGGTAACGAGCCAGATCGAGCACAAAGCCGTGCTGGATAGCTGCTGGTACCTCGAACAGAACGGCGTCAATGTCACCTATGTTGGCGTGGACGAAGCCGGGCGAGTGGATCTGGACCAGCTTGCTTCGGCCATCAATGACCGAACCTATCTGGTGTCGATCATGCTGGCCAATAACGAAACCGGCATCGTGCAGGATATGGCGGCGATAGCTGGCCTTTGCCTCGCCAAAGGCGTGGTGCTTCATACCGACGCAACCCAGGCGTTGGGCAAGATCGACGTCGATATGAACGGGCTGGATATCGGCTTGGCGTCTTTCAGCGGCCACAAGCTCTATGGTCCCAAGGGTGTGGGTGCCCTGTATGTTCGCGGCGATCTGCTTCATCGCATGCAACCGCAGTTGCATGGTGGCGGGCATGAGAACGGCTTGCGCTCCGGAACACTAAATGTGCCCGGCATCGTGGGCTTTGCGGCAGCGCTCAACCTTTGCATCCAGGCACAGCCCTCGGAAAGCCTGCGCATGGCGTCACTGCGCAAGCAATTGCACGAGGCGGTCACCTCGCAACTGACAAGCGTGCGTTTGAATGGCGATCTCCGCCATGCCCTGCCCGGCACGCTGAATCTCTCCTTCGCGCAGACCGACGCCGATTCCATCCTGCTTGAGATGCCGGATATTGCCTTATCATCCGGTTCGGCATGCACATCGGCCAAGGTCGAACCGTCCCACGTATTGAAAGCGATGGGCGTCAGCGATGAACTGGCCAGGGCGAGCATCCGGTTCGGCATTGGCCGGTTCAATACGGAAGAAGAGATCGCTTACGCCGCAAGGCGCTGCATCGAAGCGGTAAAGCGGCTTCGTGCCATGTCGCCGCTCACCGTGTAACAACCGGCTAGCTGCGTACCTCGCAATGAATCTGCATGGCTTCCGTCACGTTGCCATGAATGATGAAGCCCGCTGCCTCCAGCGCCGACCATGCGAGCGCCAGTTCGCGATGATATGCACGCCTGATTCGCTTAATAAGCCAAAGCGGCGTAAAGACACCGAAGGGAAGCAACGTCAAAGCGCTGCCGTCATACGCGATGCTCACGTCGATACAGTCACCCGATCGATCATGCCCATTGGGTGAGAAAATCGCCCTGCTTTCGCTGGAACGATGGAGATAGACGATACAGAACACGGTCATGCCGACGACACGAGCGAGACGATGGGCGATACGAATAACACTGCCGCGCGATTCATAACCTCGCGTCAGCACCAGCGTTAGGCCATAAGCAGAGAGCACGGCCTGCGCCGATTCAAGGCGACGGCAGGCGTCGCTTGATAGGAGCACTTTGTCGTAAGGCCATCGCGGCTTGACCAGAAAGGAAATGGAAGTCGATGATCGATCCAGTACTTTCACAGTCGATGGTCTCGGCAGGTATGCCAAGCATCATGTTTTGGCAATGGTATGAAATGGCTCCGGCGGCGGCGTGCCATCGGCCGGCAGCGCGCTGATCGCCATGTCCCGTACAGCACGCGCAAGTATCACGCCTCTTACGAACGCATCTTTGGCCGGGCCGGGATTGTCCGGTGACTGGACCGAGGCGAGAAAGAAAGTGTCGTAGAGGCCCTGCAATTTCTCGGCGTACGCATCACGGATGATGTCGGCGTCGGCCTTGGATGGATTCGGCATAACGTGTTCCCTGTCGTCAATAAGGCTTGGAAGTTATACATCAGCCGATGTGTCTTCGGTACCTGTAGGCAAACCATCGTACGGACTCGCCCAACCAATCACGCAAGAAATGTGGAGATTAGGGTTTGTATTCTCAGCATTTGTTCGCACTACATGCCCATGGTTAAACGCCTTGCATCTTTGAGTAGCAGAATGAGTTGCTGCTCACGCACCGGGGTTGGCTCAAAACCGAACTTCCGATAGAAGGTCTCGGCTTCGGTGTCGATCGGGTGGGTCAATAGCGCCCGGATACCGGCCTGCTCAGCGATGTTGAGTGTGCGGCGAATCGCATCCTGCAACATGCCTATTCCAAGACCACGCCCCTTATAAGCGATATCCACCGCAAGCCGAGCCAAGATGACGACTGGTATCGGGTAGCGTCCCATACCGCGCCGAACCCGCTCAGGTGCTTCGAGCGTGTCAATCTGACCTACAGCCAAGCTGAAATACCCCGCGACACGACGTCCGTCGCAAACGACGAACGTTCTTGCCGAACCGCTAGTTTGAGCTTGACGCGCGTAACGCTGGAGCCAATCGTTGAGAGCCTGTTTTCCACAATCAAATTCGTCCAGAAGATGGTCCGCATCCAGAGGAAGCGGGGCTAACACGCTCATTCTTTGACCCACGGCGGGCGTCGGGAAAACAAATCGGCCAGGCCAGAGTTGTCTCTTTCCGGCCGGTCCAACATATCCAGCAATGCTTGGTGCTGGCTGCCCGAAACCAGGAACAACCGCTGGTCGAGCAAGGTCTGCTCCGCTGCCTGACAGGCGGCATCAAGAATGAAATCCGTCAGCGACTTATGGGCCACGTCCGCGGCACGGCGCAAAACGACCTCTTGTTCCGGGGTCGCTCGCAGACCAAGGCGTGCACTACGCGCATTGGGGTTAGGGAGCGGCATGGTGAGCCTCCTATTCAGACATACAATAGACATCATGTTAGTACAAATGACGTACGTCATCCACATCTCACGATTTGTGGATTTAAAGGACATCGTCGTGCGCCATGGCTAGCTCGACATGCGTTACGCGGAAACCGATCTCCAATCAAACGGAATTCTTGCTCGATGCTCCGCGCTGCCAGCGCCAGCCTTGTAATCGAACACAGCCTCAACAAAGGTAGGTGGATGATCTTTCACCTCCCCCCATCAACCATAAGGATGCTTGTATGGAATATCGACGTCTTGGCGCATCAGGCTTCAAAGTGCCGGTGCTGAGTTTTGGAACCGGCACGTTCGGCGGCAAGGGCGAGTTCTTCGGCGCGTGGGGCAATACCGACGTGGCGGAAGCGCGCAAGCTGGTGGATATCTGCCTGGATGCGGGCGTCAGCATGTTCGACACCGCGGACATCTATTCCCGCGGCGCGGCCGAATCGATCCTGGGCGAAGCCATCAAAGGCCGTCGCGACAAGGTGCTGATTTCCACCAAGGCCACCTTCCGTTTCGATGACGAACCCAACAACGTGGGCTCGTCGCGCTACCACTTGATCAACGCAATCGATGAAGCGCTCAAGCGATTGGGCACCGATTACATCGACCTGTTCCAGTTGCATGGCTTCGATGCGATGACACCGGTGGAAGAAACGTTGTCCGTGCTGGATGACCTGGTTCGCGCGGGCAAGATCCGTTACCTGGGCGTATCGAATTTCTCCGGCTGGCACGTCATGAAATCGCTGGCGGTGGCCGATCGCTACGGTTACTCGCGCTATGTCGCCAACCAGACCTACTACTCGCTGGTCGGGCGCGATTACGAATGGGAGCTGATGCCGCTGGCCCTGGATCAAGGCCTTGGCGCGGTGGTGTGGAGCCCGCTCGGCTGGGGCCGCCTTACCGGCAAGATCCGCCGGGGCCAGCCGCTGCCGGCGACCAGCCGCTTGCACAAGACGGCGGACATGGGCCCGCAGATCGACGACGAATACCTCTATCGCGTGGTCGACGCGCTCGACGACGTCGCCAAGGAAACCGGCAAAAGCATCCCGCAAATCGCGCTGAACTGGCTGCTGCAACGGCCTACCGTGTCCACCGTGGTGATCGGTGCACGCAATGAAGAGCAACTGCGGCAGAATCTGGATGCCATCGGCTGGAATCTCTCGCCGGAGCAGATGGCGAAGCTCGACAAGGCCAGTGAGGTGACGCCGGCTTATCCGTATTGGCATCAGCGTGGGTTTGGGGAGCGGAATCCGGCGCCGGTTCCGGTTTGAGAGGATCGCTCTGCATATTCCCCTCTCCTCATTTGAGGAGAGGGTGAGGGGGCGAATCTTGCAGCACAGCTATCACGTGCCCAGTCGTCATTCCGGCGAAGGCCGGAATCCAGTACAAACACGTCGTGCGAAGCACACAACATAAAAAAATATCGTGTCCTTCGGACGCATATTTAAACTGGATTCCGGCCTTCGCCGGAGTAAGTATCCACCGGCAAAGCCGGTGGCTTTAAGCGATTGCGGGCCCCTCAAAGGGGCCTTTTCGCAATCGAAAATCAAGAGCCGCTGCTCGGCCAGTCTTGCTTTCTTCTCAACTCATTCAAGAGCAAAAAAAACCGAGGTCTTCCTTACTTGGGAAGCTGTTCGAAGAAATACTCCTGTAAATGTCAAACTGGTCCAGCCACCCCGGCAATGCCGGGGGTTTCTTGTTTCACAATGACGACCAAGCAAGCCTGAGGCACCCATGGAACCCGACCTCACCACCGCCCCCAACCTGCTCCCCGTCCTCGAAGCACTCCAACGCCGCGAACCCATCTTCCACCGCCCGGAGCTCGGCACCACGCGTCGCGATTTCGAAGCGATGACTGAACCCGACTTCTGGGAAGTCGGCGCCTCCGGCCAGCGCTACAGCCGCGAATACGTGCTGGATGTGCTGGAAGAACGCTACCAGCAACCCTTTGACGACGACTGGGAAACCAGCGATTTCCATTGCCAGGAAATCGCTGCGGAAAATTACCTGCTCACCTATACCCTGAAGCAGGGCCAGCGCGTATCACGCCGCACCACGCTATGGCGGCATACGGCGCAAGGCTGGAAGATCGTTTATCACCAAGGCACCTTGGTGGCAGAACGGTAACTAGCTACCGCTGCTTCGAGCCGCCACCCCAGACTGGCCCAACCAACCCGCGCTGCCCGGCAAACAACGGCATCCAATTTCCCCTTGTCCGGGGTAAAGCTATCAAGGGCTTAGCCGATACATTGACAAAGCTACCGCAGCAATGCCTCATTAATGCAGGGGTTCACATTTCCTGCACTGCTCTTACTCACTGATAGGTGTGCCATAGCGGCAGATTAAATTGGCCATGAGCCTGAGCCTTCCGATCCCGGTCATCGCATCAAAAGAGCCGAAAAACACGGCCTGGCTCGGCTGCTTGATCGAAGCCGAAACACCGGCTGAAGTCGGCGCGCTCATCGAAATGCTGCTGCAGTCGCAACCCCATTGCCTCAAGGCCAAGGTGCTGATGCTTGGCCACCCGGAAGACGCGCGCTTCATCAAAACGGAGCCGGCCGAAGCGGAAGAAATCACGCTCGCGCAAGAAGCGCTGCGTGCTGCCGATGGCATCCAGACGTCGGCCGACGGCAAGCGCTATGCCATATCGCTGCTGCAGGCACAGCAAGTGGCGCTGCTGCTCACCATGACCATGGAAGGCTCGGCCAAGGCGCTGCTCACCAAACTGAACCCGTATCTGCAACTGGGCGCGCGCCAGTTGCGCCATACGATCAAGCTGGCCGAACTGTACGATTCGCACAGCCAGCTGGAGCATTCGGAAAATCTGCAGCGCGCCCTGTTCTCCATTTCCGAGCTGTCCAGTTCGGACGCGGACATGTCAGACATGCTGAAGGGGATCCATCGCATCGTCAGCGGGCTGATGTATGCGGAAAATTTTTTCATCGTCCGCTATGCCGCCGAGCGCGACTGCATGCGCTTCCTGTATTACGCGGATACCCAGGATCAAAACAAGCCTGAAACCAACCGCGACATGCGCCTGGAAGACCGGCGGCATACGCTCACCTGGTACCTGCTCACCCGGGGCAAGCCGCTCATGGGGAGCAACGACCAGTTGTCGCAACAAGTGAACGGCCCGCTGGTCATCGCTGGCCCCGACAGCGACGACTGGCTTGGCGCTCCCATGCTGCGCAACGGTCAGGTGCACGGCGCGCTGGTGGTGCAAAGCTACGGCACTGGCATCGTGTATTCGCGCGACGACCTCGCCCTGCTGGAATTCGTTGGCAACCACATTCTCACCGCGCTGGAACGCAAGGAAAGCAAGGATGAACTCGAGCGGCGCGTGCGCCAACGCACCGAGGAGCTGGCCGAAGTCAATCGTGGCCTGAGGCAGGAAGTGCGCGAACGGCATCGCGCCGAACGCCTGCAGGAAGCGCTGTTCCAGATGGCCCAGTTGGCCACCGCCGACATCGACGAAAACACGTTCTACGAGCGCGTGCACACCGTCGTGGCACGGCTGCTGGATGCAAAAAATTTCTTCATCGCCCTGCTCAGCGACGACCGTACCAAGCTCGAATTTCCGTACTACATGGATGCCGGCGTCCGTCACCAGCTATCGCGCCCCGTCGGCCGGGGCTTGAGCGAATACGTGCTGCGCCGCGGCCAGCCATGGTCCGGCACGCGCGACGACATCATGGCGCTGACGCGTGCCGGCGAAGTGGTCCCCCATCACATCGGCGAACCTTCCGCCTACTGGCTGGGCGTACCGCTGAAAGTGGATGAAGCCGTCATCGGCCTGGTCGCCGTGCAAAGTTACGAGTCCCAATCCGCTTATGGCGTACCCGAGCAGGAACTGCTCGGCTTCGTGGCCTTGCAGATTGCCAACAGCATCTACCGCCGCCGTTCCGCTGCTGCCCTGCATCTGGCCAATCTGCGGCTGGAGCACCGCGTGGAGGAACGCACGCGCGAACTGCGTGCCGAAATCGCACGGCGCGAGCAGATGCAGCAGCAATTGCATCACCAGGTGATGCACGATCCCCTCACCGGCCTGCCCAACCGAGGCTATCTGCGCGAACGGCTCGATCGCGTGCTCAACCGCATCCGCAGCGATTCCAACCGCCGCTGCGCCTTGCTGTACATCGATGTCGATCGCTTCAAGGTCATCAACGACAGCCTGGGCCACCTGGCCGGCGACGAATTCCTGAAAGCCGTGGCGGTACGGCTGCTCACGCATGTTCGCGAGCCGGACATGGTGGCGCGGCTTTCCGGCGATGAGTTCGCGATTCTGCTGGAGAACATCGAGAACACCGATACGGCCACCCTCATTGCCGATCGCGTACTGCAGGCCGTAGCGACACCGCTGCGTATCTCCGGCAAAGAACTGGAACCCTCGGTAAGCGTCGGCATTGCCTGCGGCGATTCCAGTTATCTGGATGCGGATGAATTGATCCGCGACGCCGACATGGCGCTGTACCAAGCCAAGCAACTAGGCCGCAAACGTTTCGCGGTGTTCGACGAAGCCCTGGCCAAGGGCATGGTCGACGTACTCGCGATGGAAAGCGAACTGCGCAAGGCGCTGCGGCAGAATGAATTCGAACCGCATTTCCAGCCCATCTACCGGCTTGGCGACAGCAAGGTAATGGGCTACGAAGCGCTGATCCGCTGGAACCATCCGCAACGCGGCCTGCTGCGGCCTTCGGATTTCGTCAAAATCGCCGAAGACAGCGGCCTGATCGAAGCCATCGACTGGCGTCTGTTCGAACTGAGCTGCCGGCTGCTGGCGCAACATGGGCCGGGCGAACCATTCATTACCTTCAACGTATCGGCCTTGCACCTGCGCCATGCCGATTTCGACGTACGCATTCTGAAAATGCTCGAACGCAGCGGCCTTGCTCCCAGTCGGCTGGTTACCGAAGTGACGGAAGGCGCGCTGCTGGACAACCCCGAAAGCGTGCGCAACGTGCTCGACCGCTTGCGCAGCGTAGGCGTTGGTGCCGCGCTGGATGATTTCGGCACCGGTTACTCGTCACTGAGCTATCTGCACTCCCTGCCCCTACGCATGCTGAAGATCGATCGTGCGTTCGTGCAGGAACTCGACAAGTCGGGAAGCGGCAACAGCAGCACCGTGGTGGCGGCGATCCTTGCGCTGGCGCACGCGCTCAATATCCAGGTGATTGCGGAAGGTATCGAAACACAGGCGCAGCTGGATGCGCTGGTGAGCATGGGGTGCGAGATGGGGCAAGGGTATTTGCTGGGGAGCCCCGCGCCGATGTCGCATTGGGTGGCGTCGTAGGTTGGGGTGCAAACCCCAACATTACGTTCCAACCACACATGGCAATGTTGGGGTTTGCACCCCAACCTACGCCTTGCTCGCCCCAAGCCGCACCATGCCTTCGACGACGTCGCCATCGTGTTTGACGATGCGCACGGCGGCATTCACGACCAGCTCTTCCACCCACTTTTCGAGCGTAGCGACGTCGGTTGGATCGGTATAAACGTGTTCGGCTCTGCGTCCCCTATCGGTATCCGCGATGGCTTCAGCGGTTGGCTTGGACGTTACGCCGTCAATCCGATGTGGCCGGCCCTTAATGTGCGGGCCGGCCGAAGGGAGGTCTGTCAGGCTTTCAGTTTGTGCAGGTCCTGTTGTACGTGCTGATTCTTTTCCTTGACTTCGCGCAACAGCTCCAACACGTGCGCGCGCTGTTCCTTGCGCTTGCGTTCCTGAGCCGCCAGCAGTTCCTGCCGGCGCGTCATGTGAACGGGCGGCTGCTTCGCCGGGCGCATGATGCGGCTGATGTAATCGGACCAAGTGCTCAGATGCCACAGGGAGCCCGGTGAGCCCGAACTCCTCCCAGGGCTGATGGAACCAGGAGTATTCATGAACGGCCTCCACCACGAGACGGTTGCCCGCGGCAGCCCCCTGCGGCTGCCCGGACAATCACTCTGCACCAAGCATTGTTAGGGCGGTGTAATTGAGCCGCTAGAAACATTGGCAACCCGGCTCGGCGATCCGCACGTGCCCGGCTACGGGCGCATCTGGCATTTGCCGGTGAGCTTCACCATCGATCGCGATGGGAAACTTGTCGACAACGGCTGGAAGGACAAACAGCCCGCCTGGACGCAGGAACGTCTCCACCAGATCGTCCCCCTTTGCTAAGTAGCACGATGCATTGACGCCAGCACTCATTTCGCCGGCAAGGATCTGACGAACACAAGCGCCGCAGCCAGCAGCTTGCGGCGCAAGGCATCGTCGCCATAAGCCTCCGGCGCCACGCGCATCCAGCCTTGCATACGCCGAGTGCCAGAGATCATGGGCACGATGCCCGGCGTCTGCAGCGCCCATGCATCGTTGTCTTTGCCGAGCCGCACGAGCAAGCCGTCATGGCGCGCGCCGCACAAGAGATTACCGTGCGCCAGCCATGCCCAGCCGCCGAACATGGCTTTCTCGCTGAGACCGCGCTCGTCTTGCAGGTCTTCGCTCAGCAGTGCTTCCAGGCCTTTATCGCGCGCCACGCTTGTTGATCCTTGTTACCGTGAAAAATATCTGTCCGTTGTTCCACTAGAAAAACCGAAGTTCACGACAATGCTGTTTCAGAGCGAGTCGTCATTCCGGCGAAGGCCGGAATCCATGGTTAGTGCGAAGCATGGATTCCGGCCTTCGCCGGAATGACGTCGGGGCCAGACTAAATTTTTCGCGGCGGACGACGCTCTGGACGCCCAAACGTAAGATATATATCAAGGTTTGCACCCCAACTTACGAACCAAGTATCAGCACCGAGGGCAAATGGCTATCCGGATGCATCCGCAGCAGCTGATACGCCACGCCTCCGACACCGGCCAACAGCCCCGGCACAAACACTTCCTTGGTCAAGCCACACGAAGGACCGTACTCTTCCAGGCTCGATACGATCCGCGCCATCAGGCTTTCACGCGTCATGCCGTCCAGCGCTACGCCACCGGCCATCAACTGATCCAGCAGCTCCCAAGCACCGAGATCGCCATGGCACAGGCAATGGTTCCAGCCAAGGCCCATGCGCATCGTTGCTGCTGCGGCGTGGCGCAACAAGGATTGCGTACGTGGATGTTGAAGATCGGGGTCCATATCCAGATGCGCCAGCCCGATGCCAGTGGAACCATGACACCACACGAAGGCCGACTTGGGGCCGCCGAGATTGCGCAGATCCACCCAGTTCTGCTCATCCTCGTCGAAGGTCGCATCCTCAAAGCGGAACGCTGCTTGCGCCAAGTCTTCGAAACGGCTTTCGCCCGTGGCACGCGCCAGTCTGGCAAGCGCCCAGCCGACGCCGGTCACCCCATGCGAGTAGCCGCCAATACCGTGCGGCCACATCTGCGGCTGCACCCAGTGCGCACGATCGCCGTCATGCCGCGCCAGTTCGCGCAGCTGATCGCCAATCTGGATGGCCATGTCGACAAAGCGCTGCTCATGCGTGCATTCGGCCAGCGCCAGCAACGCGGGAATAGCGCCGGCGCGGCCGGAGAGAACGTCGTTCATATCATCGGCCACTGCCGCTTCCAGCATGCCTTCGGCCAGCGCGGTCGCACGCGTGAGTTCGTCACCGCTGTGATCGTTCCACTGCGACAGCTTCAGCAATGTCCAGATTTGCGCACCCAGGCCCATATAGGCGCCGGGTGTCGGCGGACGCACTCTGATGTCACCGTGCAAGGTCTTCGCCAGTTGCTCCTCACCAAGGCGCAAGGTGTGCTGTACCGCCTTGGAAAGTTCCTCGATACCGGCAATCGGATTCGCGCGCCCCGCTTTCATCTCGCGTACGTAGGCTGCTGCAAGCAGTGCAATGCCCGACAGGCCACCATACAAATCCATACCCAGCAGTTGCACCGACCAGCCGGTGGGATTGAGTACGGGCGCAATCCACGCCACGCTGCCGTCATCACCGCGAATGGCATGCTTGACCAGACCCTGCATGATTCGCGCGGCTTGCACGCGACGCCGTGCATCCAGATCCTCGCTGCGAATCACGGAGGGCGTCAGCGTGCCCAGGTGCGATGTCCATCCATCGTTGAGGTAAGCGCTCACCATCGCGGCGCGGATCACATTGCGCTCGAAGATGACGTCGGACCTGCGCCAATGCCGCAACGCTGCCTGGGCCAGATGGCCCGGCTGCAGCCATCGCACGCCGCGCGAACCTTCCAGTTGGCCATCGCAGACCCGCGTGCTGAACATGGGAATGTCGCCAATCAACAGGTCTTCCATTTCGCTCTCGATCACTGCCGGATCACTCGGCGCGGAAACGATGTTGGCCGCCATGCCCGCCAACAGATCCCGTGCACGTTGCCTGGCTTGTGTCTCGTTGTGCAAAGACACCGGATGCCACAGCATGCGGGCGATTTCCGCATAGGCTTCGGTGGCTCTCAGCACCACGCGCACACGGCAATCGTCAAAGGTGCGCAAATGCGGTTCCAGGGCACCCGCGGCATCGAGCTGCCGCAAGGTACCGGTGAGTTGATCGAAGGCTTCCAACGCCTGCGGCCAATAGGTCGCCAGGGCCGGTTCGGGGCTGGGATGATTTTGTGCAATCGGCACCGGCACCATCGTGCTGCCGAGATAAGCCTCGTCGGTGCCGGCTTTTAGAATCGCCGGCTGCGGCATCATCGGTTGCTGGCCGGGCAACAAACCGATGCCGGAGTAATCAATGCCGCGCCACCCCAGTGTCTGCGCGCGTCCCGGCAACAAACCGATATTGAGCACGGTGCCCGCCACCAGTGCGGAAGCATGATCGAACGCCTTGCCGAACCCCGTAGGCGGCATAGGGACCTTGGGTGTGAACAAGGTTTCGCAATCAACCACCACCGGCATGTCGCCATGCGCGATCAGGTTTTCCGCATGCAGGTCGCTGGCACCGAGCAAATGCATGATCGCCAGCAAGTGACCGATACCGCGATAGAAACCGGTCAACGCATCATGGCCATCGGCATAACGATGGTCGACAAATTCGGTCCATCCGTAATCGCCGCGGTCGATGACACGTGGTATGCGAATGTTCAACGCATGGCCATGCGCTTGCGTCAGCACCTCGATGAAATGCTGCAGACAGGCGTCGACCGCCACCGAGCGTGGCTTGTAAACGATGCGCCCGCCTTCGCAGCGAAGCAGCGCAACCGTGAAACCGCCGCGATGGCTGTCCCCTGCACCGAAACCCAGTGCCGTCAGCTCACCGGCTGGCGCACCGCATAACACGCCGATTTCGTCACGATCCTCCACCCAGCGCCGCGCAAACAGCAATGACGCTTCGCAGCGATGACGCACGATGCATTCAACGCGTTGCAGCAGCGAGGGGTAATGTTCCGTCAGCTCTTCCCAGAACAAAAACTGCGAGGAGATTTCGAGAAATTCGCTCCATCGTTCACCGCCATCCGTGCCGCTGAGGCGCTCGCTTACCCGCGCAGCGTTGAGTTCAAGCAACAGCAGCCGCGTAAGCTTTCCGTGCAAGATGCTGCAAAGCGATTCCCGGGTTTCCTCCAGGATAACTTCGCGCTCGCGCGAGGAAAGCGCGGGAATAAGCACGAGCTGGGTTGCCAGCCTGCCCAACGAAGGCGCAAGCAGGCAACCCAGTGATGCGGTGAAATCATCGGCAAAACTTTTCGTCGCCACTGTGGATCAGCAGCACGGATGACCCTGGGAACCCGAGCAGACAGTGCCGCACCGACCCGAATTGCACACCACATTCAGGGTTATCGCGTTGGATTGAGACGTAATGTCGGATTCGGCAAATTCACCGCTGACATAAAGCGGACCCGCGGGATTGTTCGCGTCCGCCTGATTGCGCCACTGGTTGATCTGGTCTTGCGAAGCATTAAGCATGACTTTCTCCTCACCTTGTTGAAAAGGGAAATGAAGCCAACACGGATTGCTTGCTCACACACATACGGCTTCGTTGCAAAGCCGCCGGAACGATATAGAGCATGTGGTCATAAGCGGTCAACTGATTTTCATGGAGCTTCACGCGGCGTAGACATTTCGCGGCACGAAAGCCGCATGGCGTTGCGGCAAAGCTTACGGCGCTGAGGTTTGTTGCAACCTGTCCCCGTTTTCCTGCATGACTCACACCGGCAACGCCGTCGTCCTTTTCACTGTGCGCAACGCCAGCGTCGATTGCACGCGCACCACACCCGGCAACTGCGTGAGTATCTCCGTGTGAATACGCTCGAAGTCGGCCGAGTCGGCATACGCCACGCGCACCATGTAGTCAGCCGCGCCAGCGAGCAGGCAGCACTCGGTGACCTCGGGATGCTTCTGGATCGCCACCTCGAACGCATCGAGGGCGGCACGGCCTTGCTGGTCCAGTGTCACCAGTACGAAGGCGGTGCCTGACAAGCCCGCCGCCTTTTCATCCAGCAGCATCACATAGCGAGAGATCAGCCCCCGCTCTTCCATCAACTTCACCCGCCGCAGGCAGGCTGAGGGGGAAAGATTGATCTGCTGGGCAAGTTCCGCGTTGGCCAAACGGCCGTCTTCCTGCAGCAGGCGAAGGATGGCGCGGTCGCGCTCGTCCAGGGGCGGAGAAGGATTCGTCATAAATTCTGCTTTTAGATAAAAATTTCGCACTGGATACGAAAAATTAGCGACTACACGGCCTTAATGAGCGAGAAATTGCGCAAGGCCTCGATCATACTGCGCCCCGCGCGGCACACGGAAGGCCAGCGCAGCAACCTTCCCAACCATTTGTCGAGAGATCGAGTCATGCGCATCGGTGTACCGAAAGAGATCAAGAACCATGAATACCGGGTGGGCCTGGTCCCATCTTCCGTGCAGGAATTGGTACACCACGGCCATCAGGTGATGGTGCAGAAGGATGCCGGTGCTGGCGCTGGCCTGACCGACGCAGATTACGTCGCCGCGGGCGCCACCATCGTGGACAGCGCTGACCAGATCTTTGCCGACGCCGACATGATCGTGAAGGTGAAGGAGCCGCTGGCGGTGGAGCGCAAAAAGCTGCGCAAGGGCCAGATCCTTTTCACCTACCTGCACCTGGCTCCCGACGCCGAGCAGACCCATGACCTGATCGCCTCCGGTGCGATCTGCATCGCCTATGAAACCGTCACGGCGACCAACGGCTCGCTGCCCCTGCTGACGCCGATGTCCGAGGTGGCCGGCCGTCTCGCTCCGCAGGTCGGCGCGCACTCGCTGGAAAAGGCCCAGGGCGGCCGCGGCGTACTGCTGGGCGGCGTGCCCGGCGTGCCGGCAGCTGAAGTAGTGATCCTCGGCGGTGGCGTGTCCGGTACGCACGCGGCCACCATCGCCGTGGGCATGGGCGCGAAGGTGACGGTGGTGGATCGTTCAGCGGAAGCGTTGAAGCGCCTGGCCACGCAGTTCGGCACCTCGATCTCCACCGTGTTCTCCACCCGTTCGGCGATCGAGGAACTGGTGCGCCGTGCCGACCTGCTGATCGGCACCGTGCTGGTGCCCGGCGCTGCCGCGCCCAAGCTGGTGACGCATGACATGGTGCGCACGATGAAGCCGGGCTCGGTGATCGTCGACGTTGCCATCGACCAGGGCGGCTGCGTGGAAACCTCGCACGCCACCACCCATTCCGATCCCACCTACGTCGTCGACGGCGTGGTGCATTACTGTGTGGCGAACATGCCGGGCGCCGTCGCGCGCACGTCCACCTTCGCGCTCAACAGCGTCACCCTGCCGTTCACCCTCGCACTGGCCAACCACGGTTGGCAGAAGGCGCTGCAGCAGGACGTGCATCTGCGCAACGGCCTCAATGTGTTTGAAGGCAAGGTCACCTGCGAACCGGTGGCGCAGGCGCACAACCTGCCTTATGTGAAGGCGGAAAGCGTGTTGGGGATGTAATGCCGATACCCCCTCTCCCTCCGGGGAGAGGGTTGGGTAAGGGCGACTCTCGCCACAAAGTCTGATCTCGCTCGATCGTCATTCCGGCTTTCGCCCATTGCTGTCCGGGGAAGATTTTTGTAGAGCTCAAAAAGCTGCCATTTTATAGGCACTTTTTGCAAAGGCATGCAGTGAGGAACTTGTTCTCACCGTAGTCTTGAATCTTGCCTTATCGTCATTCCGGCGAAGGCCGGAATCCATGCTTCGTACTGGCGATGGATGATTCGCTTCGCTCACCCCTTCGGGGCCGTCCTTCGGACGTTCTCCGCGCTTCGCGCTCCGTCCGGCCTTCGCCGGAATGACGGTGAGGTACAACAAGACATCCGGAAAATTAGCCCCCCGGCGATACTTACTCGAACACGATGTCCTCTTCGAGCAGCGCCGACAAATACGCATGGCATATCCAGCCACGCTGCAAGCGCGCCTCGATCGCCGCGGCTACCACCTGCTGGTTGCGCTCGGTGACTTCACACCCATGGCAGCGCAGAAAGTCCGTAATAAAACCTTGAACCTCCCACGGCATACGGTCGAAAGGCGTTGCCGCCTCCCGCAAGTGCACCTGCCGAATTCGTATGCGAGCTTTGCGCGCCACGTTTGCTGAGCTATTTGGCCATTCCTGTGATCGCTCGTGCATAAAACGCACCACTGTTGCCGCGAGGATCAGCTCCCTCCCCTGCAAGCAGGGGAGGGAGCTGATCCTCGCGTAAAGATGGACCCAACCATGTCCGCGGACGTCAGCGGACAGGTCGCGGACAACTTGTCGATTCCCCTTCATCCCGTTCGTCGCCGGATTAAAGCCACCCTTCCACGGAGCCACCGCGATGAACCTGAAACTCTACGCCCACCCTTTCTCCTCCTACTGCCAAAAGGTGCTGATCGCGCTGTACGAGAACGACATCCCGTTCGAATGGCGCGAGTTGTCGAGCGAACACCCGGAGATCTATGCCGACTTCGCCGCCATGTGGCCGATCAAGCGCTTCCCTATTTTGATCGACGGCAACCAGACGATCGTGGAATCGACCATCATCATCGAGCACCTCGAGCTGCATTACCCGGGGCCGGTGTCATTGTTGCCTGCAAACGCACGTCACGCGCTTGAAGTACGCAAGCTGGACCGCTTCTTCGATTGCTACGTTTCCACGCCGGGGCAGAAGATCGTGTTCGATGCGATGCGGCCGGAAGACGAGCGCGACATCCGTGGCGTACGCGAAGCACGTGACATGCTCGACACCGCCTACGCATGGCTGGATAAGCAACTGGACGGCAAACCATGGGCCACCGGCAACGATTTCAGCCTGGCCGATTGCAGTGCAGCGCCGTCACTTTTCTATGCCGACTGGACGCATCGCATCGATCCTTCGTTCACCAACCTCATTGCCTACCGCAAGCGCCTGCTTGCACGGCCGTCATTCGCGCGCGCGGTGGACGAAGCGCGGCCGTATCGCCCGCTGTTTCCGTTGGGTGCGCCAGATCGCGATTGATCTAGCAACGCTGCACATAGCAAATGGGCAGATCCGAACAGCGTCTTTGTGCCGTTGAATCTTGGATAGCGCGGCTACTCCCCTGCTACACGCAGGGGAGTGCCATCGTCGCAGCATCACGTATTCTTGCGACTCTGTTTTCCAGCTTCGACAGGTTGCCCGCCGATGCTGCCACGCGAGCTTGCACTGCCCGCACGCGAGCCACCATGGCTGTGTTCGCCGCCCTTGCGGCCGATATCCGCCATGTGCTCGCGATTCTCGCTGACGGCTTCACCGCCTTTCTGGCCGATCGCGGACATGTGGCCACGATTCTGGCTTACTGCCTCGCCACCTTTGCGGCCTGCCTCGCGAGCTTCTGCAGAACTGAATTCGTGGGCATGACCGCTTTCATGCGCTGCGCGACCACCCTGGCTGGCGATTTCGCGCTGCCGCGCTTCGTCCATGCCGGCGAACCCGCGGCCGCCACCCTGTCCCCCTCGATTACTGGTGTTTTCATTTGCCATTGTCTTAACTCCAAATCAACACAACGCACGACACGCCTGTGTGTCGTACGCCGCGATCATCCCTAAGCTCATCTGTAGCGGAAGTCGCTGTAGGGTGAAAAACATTTGCACGAAAACGAGGCGTCAAAGCTGGCGCCTGTTTGCTTGGAGAGCGCAGCAAAACCGTGTGCGCGGGGTTGCAGGGCAGCGCTTAACATATAAATTGGGGTGCAAACCCCAACATCGCGCAACGTGAAGATGCCTAGGTTGGGGTTCGCACCCCAACCTACGAAAGCCTGCGCAAGCGCAGCGCATTACTCACCACCGATACCGACGACAAACTCATCGCCAATGCCGCCACCATCGGCGACAAGGTGATGCCGAACACCGGATACAGCACACCCGCCGCCAACGGCACACCCAACGCGTTGTAGACGAACGCAAAGAACAGGTTCTGCCGGATATTCCGCACTGTTGCCTTCGACAACGACCGTGCGCGCAGGATGCCGCCAAGCTGCCCTTTCACCAGCGTCACCTGCGCGGTCTCCATCGCCACATCGGTGCCGTGTCCCATCGCAATACCGATATCCGCGGCAGCCAGCGCCGGTGCGTCGTTGATACCGTCGCCAGCCATCGCAACGCACCGGCCTTGCTTGCGCAAGCTGTCGATCACCGCGGCCTTGCCGGCAGGCGATACACCGGCGTGCACGTCATCGATCGCCAATGCGTGTGCCACGGCATTCGCGGTGGTGGCGTGGTCGCCGGTGAGCATGACGATGCGCAGACCGGCTGCTTTTAGCTGTTTGAGTGCCTGCGGCGTATCCGGTTTGATCCGGTCGCTGACGCTGAACAAGCCGGCGAGCTTGCCGTCGATGGCCAGGAACATCACGGTGGCGCCTTCGTTGCGCAAGGCTTCCGCCCGAGCCAGCGTTTCCGTCTCCAGCGGGACACCCAGTTGCTGCATCAGCAGCGTGTTGCCAAATGCCAGGCGATGCTCTGCGGTCTGCCCGCTGATGCCGCTGCCGACGTGCGCCTGGACATCGTGCATCGCTTGCACACGCAGGCCTTCTTCCTTGGCGGCGGTGGTGATCGCTTTGCCGAGCGGGTGTTCGCTCGCTTGCTCCAGACTGGCCGCCAGGCCAAGCATCTGTTCGCGTGTGTAGCTTTCCAGCGGCAACACGGAAACAAGCGAAGGTTTGCCCTCGGTCAGCGTGCCCGTTTTATCCAGCACCAGCGTGTCGACTTCACGGATGGCCTCGATCGCCGCGGCATCCTTGAACAGCAGTCCTTGCTGCGCGCCACGTCCGCTCGCCACCATGATCGAGATCGGCGTCGCCAAACCCAGCGCACACGGGCAAGCAATGATCAGCACCGACACCGCAGCGATCAGCGCATGCGCCAGGCTCGGTTCCGGACCGAACCAGGCCCAGCCCGCAAAAGCCAGCGCTGCCACTGCGATAACCGCCGGTACGAACCACGCTGCCACGCGATCGGCGGTGCGCTGCAACGGCGCCTTGCTGCGCTGTGCCTGCGCGACTTGCGCAACGATTTGCGCCAGCACGGTGGATGCGCCGACTTTTTCCACACGCATGGTGAGCACGCCTTGCTGATTGACGGTACCGCCCGTCAGCGGATCGCCCGGTGCTTTCGCAACCGGCATGGATTCGCCGGTAAGCATGGATTCGTCCACCTGACTGTTGCCGCTCAGCACAACACCATCCACCGGCACTTTTTCGCCGGGGCGGATGCGCAGTTCGTCGTCCACGCGCACGTCATCCAGCGGCACATCGTGCTCTTCGCCATGCGACAGGCGCCGCGCGGTTTTCGGCACCAGGCCTAACAATGCTTTCAAGGCTGCGCCGGTGCGTCGGCGTGCGCGCCATTCCAGGAAATCGCCCAGCGTCACCAGCGTGACGATCACCGCGGCGGATTCGAAATACACGCCAACGCGGCCATGTGCATCGCGAAAACCCTGCGGAAACAGCTGCGGCGCGAGAAACGCCAGCACGCTATACAACCACGCTACGCCCGTGCCTGCGGCGATCAGCGTGTACATGTTCGGCTGCCACGGCTTGAGCGAACGCCAGCCGCGCGCAAAAAACGGCGCGCCTCCCCACAGCACGACGATGCTGGCAAGCACCGCCTCTACCCAGCCGCTCGCAGCAGGCACGTGCACGCCAGCGTGCGGCAGCATGGCCAGCAGGAATACCGGCAAGGTGAGGCCAATCAGCAGCCACAGGCGTCGCGACATGGCACGCACTTCGCCGGTGTCGTCGTCGTCCAGGTTCGGCATCATCGGTTCCAGCGCCATGCCGCACTTCGGGCAATCGCCGGGATGATCCTGCTGCACTTCCGGATGCATCGGGCAGGTGTAGGTAGCGCCAGGCACCGCAGCCTGTGGCGCGCGTTGCTCATGCAGATACTTTGCGGGATCGGCAAGAAATTTCTGCTTACAGCCTGCCGCGCAGAAGTGGTACGCGTGACCGTCATGCTCGACGTGATGCGGCGTGGCTGCAGGATCGACCGTCATGCCGCAGACGGGGTCTTTTGCCGTCACCTCATGGTGAGCATGCGCTGGCTTCGTGTTCATCACCGTCATCGACGAGGCGGGCTGCGTATAACGCCCTGGCTCCGCATCGAACTTTGCCTTGCAGCCCGCGCAGCAGAAGTAGAAGCTCTTGCCGGCGTATTCGCTGCGATGCTGCGCATCGACCGTCTCCACGCTCATGCCGCAGATTGGATCGCGCGCGTTGCTTTCTACCTGATGGCAGCACGAACCCTGCGCGCTCATGCCTGCGGCTCCTCGTCGGCCAACGCGCGCAGGATCGGACAGTGTTCCGGATCGCCATGCCCTGGGCAAACCTCGATCAACTGCTGCAGGCCCTTGCGGATGCGCATCAATTCGGCAATGCGCGCATCGATGCTTTCCAGGCGCTGCTCAGCACGCTTGCGCACCGCCTTCACGCCGCCGCGGCGGTCAGTGGAGAGGGCGAGCAGATCGCGGATTTCTTCCAGCGTGAAACCCAGCTCCTTGGCGCGGCGAATGAAACGCAGCCGCTTGATCGCCGATTCGTTGTAGCTGCGGTAGCCGGAGGCGCGGCGCAGCGGCTCCGGCAGCAAACCTTCGCGCTCGTAATAGCGGATGGTGTCGATGGGAACACCGGCGCGCTTGGCGACGGTGCCGATGGTGAGCGAGGGGGGTGTTGTGTTCATAGGGGAAAGTCTAGACCTTTGATCAAGGTCCAGAGTCAAGTCCCCTCGGCAGAGCCGTAGGTTGGGGTGCAAACCCCAACATCACGCAGTGTGGCGATGGCAATGTTGGGGTTTGCACCCCAACCTACGCAGGCATGGCGTCTGCGTGCATGGCAGCAATTCATTTTCCAGCCAGCTATCGCGCACTTATCCCTGTAACCTTGCCGCGCACTTCAGGGGCTACTCATCCAACATGTCACCGAATAACGATCCACATACCCGCGCCTCGGTTCCGCTGGCGCCTTCGCTCGACCCCACGCTCGCCGCCGCACATATGCCACGCCAATTCCGCCCCCTGGATTGGCGGGTGCTGTGGATTGGCTTTGTCGCCATGCTGCTGGGCGGGGTGGTTGCCGTCGTCGCCAAGGTGCTGACGGCACTGATCGGCCTGATCACCAACCTCGCTTTCTACGGGCGCTGGAGCTATGACTTCAGCAGCCCGGCGGGCAATCACCTGGGGCTGTGGGTGATCGCCGTGCCGGCCGTCGGCGGCTTGATCGTCGGCGTGATGGCGCGCTGGGGTTCGCGTGCCATTCGCGGACACGGCATTCCCGAAGCGATGGAACAGGTGCTGCTCAACGAAAGCCGCATCCCGCCGCGCATCACCTGGCTGAAGCCGGTGTCCTCGGCGATCGCCATCGGCACCGGCGGTCCGTTCGGCGCAGAAGGTCCGATCATCGCGACCGGTGGCGCGCTGGGCTCGCTGATCGCGCAGCTGATGCACGTGACGGCCGACGAGCGCAAGACGCTGCTCGCGGCCGGCGCTGCGGCAGGTATGGCGGCGGTGTTCTCGGCACCGATCTCCGCCGTGTTGCTGGCCGTCGAACTGCTGTTGTTCGAACGCCGCGCGCGTTCGCTGATCCCCGTCGCACTGGCCGCCACCGTCGGCACCGGCTTCCGCTACGTGCTGGAAGGCAATGCGCCGATGTTCCCGATGCCGGTGCTGGCGACGCCCACTTTGTCCGCGATAGCAGCATATATCGTGCTGGGCGTGCTGGTGGGCGTGGTCAGCGTGTGGATCACCAAGCTGACCTACGCCATCGAGGATCACTTCGAAAAGCTGCCAATCCACTGGATGTGGTGGCCGGCGCTGGGCGGCATCGTGGTCGGCATCGTCGGCTACTACATGCCGCTGACGCTCGGCGTGGGCTACACCAATATCTCGGCCGTGCTAAGCGGCACGATCGGCATGAGTGCCATGCTCGCGCTGTGCCTGCTCAAGCTGTTGTCGTGGTCGGTGGCGCTGGGCAGTGGCACCTCGGGCGGCACGCTCGCGCCGCTGTTCACCATCGGCGGTGCGATGGGCGGCGTGCTGGGCATGGCGTTGGCCAGCGCAGCGCCGTGGCTGCACGTCGATCCGCATCTGGCGGCGCTCGTGTGCATGGCCGCGATCTTCGCCGGCGCATCGCGCGCATTCCTCACCTCGGTGGTATTCGCCTTCGAAACCACGCAGCAACCGCACGGTTTGCTGCCATTGCTTGGCGCATGCGCGGCGGCGTATCTGGTTTCCGGTTTGATGATGCGCAATACCATCATGACCGAGAAGATCGTGCGCCGAGGCGTGCGCGTACCTTCCGACTACGCGGCCGATTATCTGGACCAGATTTACGTACGCGATGCCTGCAGCCGCAACGTGGTGAGCCTCAAGGCCGACCAGACGGTGATAGAGGTGCGCCAATGGCTCGCTTCGCAGGGTGCCAATACCAAGCACCAGGGCTTTCCCGTGCTCGACGCGCACGGCCAGGTGGTGGGCGTGATCACACGGCGCCAGCTTTACGAAGCAAACCTCGACGGCAATACATCCATGCAGTCATTGGCAAAGGTTGCGCCGATCGTGGTGCGCGAAGACCACACCCTGCGCGAAGCCGCCGACCACATGGTGGAGCGGGAAGTGGGACGGCTGGTGGTGGTGAGCAAGGAGAAGCCGCACCGCATGGTGGGCATCATCACGCGCGGTGATTTGCTGGTTGCGCATGCGCAGCGGTTGCGCGAGGCGCGGCATGCGTCGCGGCATTTGGATTTGGGAAGGAAGCCGGCGGCGCCGTGATGCGCGTTACACGCTTCACGTTACTCCAATGGCCGTCATTCCCGCGAAAGCGGGAATCCATTTTGCTCTGGTGCAAAAACGAAGATGGATTCCCGCTTTCGCGGGAATGACGGCCATTGGGGCGACTCGCGGGTTGGGGACAAATCCAACTTACGTCACCAGCGCATCATCCGCCGCCACAAACCCACCCGTCTGCCGCTGCCACAAGCGCGCATACAACCCACCATGCGTGATCAACTCCGCATGCGTACCGGTTTCCACCACTCTGCCCTTGTCCATCACCACCAGGCGATCCATACGCGCGATGGTGGATAAGCGGTGCGCAATGGCGATGACGGTCTTGCCTTCCATCAGCACTTCCAGGCTTTCCTGGATCGCCGCTTCCACTTCCGAATCCAGCGCGGAGGTCGCCTCGTCCAGCACCAGGATCGGTGCGTCCTTCAGCAGCACGCGCGCGATCGCAATGCGTTGGCGCTGGCCGCCTGAAAGTTTCACGCCGCGCTCGCCTACCAGCGCTTCCAAGCCGCGACGGTCTTCACCATCGACCAGGTTGGGAATGAATTCGTCCGCACGTGCCTTGCGGATCGCATCGTTGAGCTGTGCTTCGGTGGCATCCGGGCGGCCATAGAGCAGGTTGTCGCGTACGGAGCGATGCAGCAGTGACGTGTCCTGCGTAACGACACCGATCTGCGAACGCAGGCTTTCTTGCGTTACCTGCGAAATGTCGGTGCCGTCGATGACGATATGGCCACCTTCCAGGTCATATAGGCGCAGCAGCACGTTCACCAGTGTGGATTTGCCCGCGCCGGATGGCCCCACCAGGCCAATTTTTTCACCGGGATGCACCTTCAAGTTCAGGCCGGAAATCACCCCGCCTTTCTTGCCGTAATGGAAATGGATGTCATCGAAGCGCACCTCGCCGGCCACCACTTCCAGCGGCATGGCGCCTTCCTTGTCCTGCACGGCGCGCGGTTGCGCGATGCTGGTGATGCCGTCCTGCACGGTGCCGATGTTTTCGAAAATGCCGTTCACCACCCACATGATCCAGCCGGACATGTTGTTGATGCGGATCACCAGCCCCGTCGACAACGCAATCGCACCCACCGAGACCTTGCCCTGGCTCCACAGCCACACTGCTATCGCCGACGTGCCGACGATGAGGAAACCGTTGAGCGTGGTGATGGCAATGTCCATCGACGTGGTAAGGCGCGTCATGGCGCGCAGCTTGTTGGTCTGCTCGCCCATCGCCTCGGCCACATAGGTTTCTTCGCGCTGGGTATGCGCGAACAGCTTGAGCGTGAGGATGTTGCTGTAGCCGTCGACGATACGGCCCATCAATTTCGAGCGCGCTTCCGATGCCGCCCAGGAACGCTTGCGCGTGCGCGGAATGAAGATGTACAGAATGCCGACGTAACCGAAAAGCCATACCACCAGCGGCGCGGCAAGCCATCGGTCAGCGTGCGCGAACATCACCACTGCGCTGCCGTAGTAGATCGCCACGTACCAGATCGCATCCACAATCTGCACCGCCGACTCGCGCAGCGAGGCACCGGTCTGCATGATGCGATTGGCGATACGCCCGGCGTAGTCGTTCTGGAAAAACCCCAGGCTCTGGCGCATCACGTAGCGATGGTTCTGCCAGCGGATGCGATTGGTCAGGCTGGGTACCACCGCCTGGTTGACGAGCATGTCGTGCACGCCGATGAACAGTGGGCGCAATGCCAGGGCGACGAAGGCCATCCATAGCAGTTCGCGTCCATGGACGGCAAAGAAATCCTTGCCCGGTACACCCTTGGCCATGTCGACGATGCGGCCGATGAAGCCGAACAACGACACTTCCACGATCGCCACGCCGAAGCCCACCAGGATCGCCACCGCGAACACTGGCCACACCTGGCGCAAATAGAACACGTAGAACCGCCCCACGGACTTGGGCGGCATCGTGTCGACCGGGTCCTTGAAAGCGTCAATCAGGGATTCGAACCAGCGGAAAATCATGGCGCGGAGTCCATTTGGCGAGCCAATGAGATGGGGTCGAAGCGCGCACTATACAGGGGCGACATGGCAGCGACTTGGCGATGCCAGCGCTCCCCTGGCGTGCCTGAATGCTAACCCCGCGTGAAACTCCCATCTGTGAAGTACCAATTGACCATCGGCGGCGTCATTCGGATCATGCCCGCCATGCCTAACTTCCTTCGTAAGCTCATTGCCCCACGCCTGATTGCCCCATGCCTGCTGGCCGGCTCGCTGCTGCTGGGCGCACACCCTGCCCTGGCGCAGAACGCCCCGGATGCATCCAACGCAGCCGCCAGCGCGAGCGCCGCACAAGACCCGGCGCAGGCACTGGCCACCCTCAGCAAGCAATTGGACGACATCAAGACCTCGTTCAACAGCAAGTCCACCACCGCGTCGTTGAACGATCTGCGCACTCAATCCGGCGAGATACAGCAGCAAGCCGATCAGCTGGCGCAAACGCTGACGCCGGAACTGGAAAGCGCGCAGACGCGATTGACCGTGCTCGGCCCTGCACCAGCCGCCGGTGCGCCGCCGGAAACACCCGCGGTGAGCCAGCAGCGTCGCCAACTGGAACGCGAGAAGACCAAGCTGGATGGGCAGATCAAGCAGGCGCAATTGCTAAGCCAGGATGCGGTGAAATTCGCCTCGCAAGTGGTCGAAGCGCACAACGAACAGTTTCAGGCGCAGCTTGGCTCGCGCACCAATTCGCCGCTGGGCATCGCCTTCTGGCGGGATCTGAAAAAGTCCTTTCCGGATGACATCGCACGTATCGAGCGCGCCAAGGATCTGCTGCTCGAAGACGCTGGCATCGCCTGGGAACCCGACAACCGGCAACCGCTGCTGCTGTGCCTGATCGGCGCGCTGTTGCTGATCGTGCCAGGACGCTGGCTGGCGGAACGCCTGGCATTGGCGATCGCCAGCCGCTACATGCCCGACGGGCATCTGCGGCGCAGCGCGATGACGGCGATTTTCACGCTGACCGTGACCTTGTCGATCGGCCTGGCCGCGTGGCTGGTGCACCAAGGCTTCAACTGGAACGACACGTTGGACGAAGAAGTCGAGACCTTCGTGCAAGGACTCGTGCGCATGACGTTCTTCTCCGCCTTCGTCGCGGGATTGGGCCGTTCGCTGCTTTCGGTACAACGTCCTTCCTGGCGCCTGCCCGCGCTGACCAAGTTCACGGCACGCAGCCTGCGCTGGTTTCCCTGGCTGCTCGCCGGTGCTTTCCTGCTGCTTGGTTTTCTTGAGCGGCTGAACACGCTTGCAGGTGCCAGCCTGCCGGCGACGGTTTGCACGCGCGCGTTCCTCGCCTTGCTGGTCACCGGTCTGGTCGGCGTCGCCTTGACCCGCGCCAAGCGCGCGCGAACCACGCAGCGGCAGCAGGGTGAGAAACCGCCCCAGCATGCACTATGGGTCGGTGGGCTGTTCGGCGTAGCCATGCTCGGTGTCGTGGTAGCGTGGCTGGCCGTGCTGACCGGTTACGTGGCGCTCGGTTTCTTCATTTCGTGGCAGATGCTGTGGATCGGCATGATCGTGGCATCGCTGTACATGCTCTCGCATTTGCAGCGTGATCTGTTCCACACCCTGCTCAATCCGCACGGACGCAGCGGTCAACGTCTGCAATCCACTTTCAGCATCCAGCCGCACACCCTGGAACAGGGGTCGACGGTACTCTCGGCTGTCGCGCAGATCCTGTTGCTGCTGGTGGCGGTGGGCACGCTGCTGGTGCCGTTCGGCGGCGGTCCACAGGACATCTTCGCGCACATCGGCAACGTGTTCTCCAGCCTGAAGGTGGGCCAGCTCACCATCAAGCCGGGTGCGATCTTCAATGCGCTGCTGGTGTTTGCGCTGGGCATGGTGGCGGTGCGCATCGTGCGCCGCTGGCTGGCCGAACAACTGCTGCCCAAGACCACGCTCGACATTGGCATGCAGAACTCCATCGTCACGCTGATCAATTACGTGGCCGTGGTGATCGTGGTGGCGCTGGCGTTGCGCACCGCCGATGTCAGCCTGGAAAGCCTGACGTGGATCGCCAGCGCGTTGTCGGTGGGCATCGGTTTTGGCCTGCAGGCGATCGTGTCGAATTTCATTTCCGGCCTGATCCTGCTGGCCGAACGACCGGTGAAAGTGGGCGACTGGGTGAGCATGCCGGGGGTGGAAGGCGATATCCGCCGCATCAACGTGCGCGCCACCGAGATCCAGTTGAGCGACCGCTCCACCATGATCGTGCCCAACTCGCAATTCATCACGCAGAACCTGCGCAACGTCACGCACGGCAATGCACTCGGCCGCGTGAAACTGAGCTTGCCGATGCCGCTGGATACCGATGCGGCGAAGGTGCGCGAGATCATGCTGGAAGCACTGCACGCGAACGAGTCCACGCTGGATACACCCGCACCGGCAGTGACACTGGATGACGTCACCACGACGGCGATGACGTTTACCGGCGTGGCTTATGTGCACAGCCCGCGTGACGCTTCTGCTGTGAAGAGCGCGTTGTTGTTCGACATTCTGTCGCGGCTGGCGAAGGCCCAGCTGCCACTGTCGACGCCGCAAAGCATGATAGTGAGGAATCTGGGGCCGTTGGGCGAGGATAGCCCCGCAGCCCCCATGTAGGTGGTGAGGCAAACATCCGGAGTAAGCGCATTTTTTGCGCAGGCCGAGCAAAAATGGGCGTTCACGTCGAAAACCAGGCCGTGATGGGCGACGCCGTCCAGCAGTTCGACGGATTGAAACAGCACGAGGCCACATACATGCGCCCCCAATGGGGGTGTCCATCGGCCGATGATTCCTCCTAATGCTTCATAGCCAAGGCTCTGTCGCAATAGGAGAAAGCACATGCAAACAGCAGACGCTAATTCAGCGGATTACAGCCGCTTCTCTGACCAACACACCACCGCAAATGCTGCGGATCATAGTCAGCCCGATTCAACAACGCCTCAAATCGCCCATATTGAGCGTCCGGCCGGCTTCCCACCCGGTGCTCCAGAATCCGAGGACAGGGCTCGCAGTGATCGGCCAAGGGACCTCACGAATTATCAGACTTCAAGAAACAATCTGCTCGGATTGACGCCCGATAAAAATGGGATCTATACACGTGTCCGTCGCGACGGGAGCAAAAGCTACTTTCTCGAAAAGGACAGAAACGTCTATCAAGTAGCCAACTTCGACCCGCGGACCACGAGTTGGGGCGTGCTTGATCCATGGTCGCAAAGGGAGATCACCAGGGTAGGGTTGAGGAACGGCGAATGGGTACAGACAGAACAACCCGATTCCCAATATCCACCGGGTTTCAGAGGTCGCATACGGCGCGCCCTGGACGACGCCATCGATATCACTCAGAGAGCGAAGAACCAGGTCTGGGGCACCTGGAACCGCATAACGCAGTGGGCCATGAACACGCTCTATGGTCCAGAAGCGTCAACGCCACGGGGTAGGCGACGCATCGGAGCACAACTGGACAGCACACTCAACGCCTTGCAAAGAAGCAAAAGCCGAGACGCGTCGAACCTTCAGGTAGGCGGCCCTGGCGGCCCTGACAAACCCTCTGCCGTGGCCTTCAACAACGGAACCATTCAATTCTCCCAATATACGTTGAGAACTTGGCGCGATGCGGATCTGAACGAATTGATGGTGCACGAACACACCCATACAGGAGCCGGCACCCGGGATGGCTGGTATCTCGATCGCAATTTGAATCGACTCAATAACTGGGGAGGCTGGCAGCTTCCATTTTCATTCAACAACGCATTGAACACTGCCGATACGGTGGCACGCGGCACGAGCTTTTTGGCCAACAACCGCTGATTTCGCCCACGCAAGCGGGCATGTGGGGCGCATCGCGACAGGTGGACTATCATTCCAAGTCACTTGCGTTTCTATCGGGTCCCGACCATGGACTTCCTGCGCATCGTCCCCGCCCCTCCCCTCGCCTCCATCATCGAGGCCATCTGGGATTGGGACATGCCCGCCGCGGCATTCCGCTACGAACGCATCCTGCCCGGCCCAGGCGCCGGGCTCATCATCAACCTGCTCGAAGACGAAACGCGCGTTTATCAGGACGATGAGAACCGCCACTGCATCCGTGCCTCAGGCAGTGTGATCGGTGGGCCCTACCGGCATAGCTGGATCATCGATACCGCCGAACAGGTGCGCGTGATGGGGGTGAATTTCCATCCCGGCGGTGTGCATGCACTGCTCGGCATCAGTGCCGAAGAATTGGGCGTGCGGGACATCAATCTCGAGGATATGTTCGGCGCCGGCGCGCGTCGACTGCGCCAGCGCTTGCTCGAAACCATCGGCCCCGTGCAGCGGCTCGCCTTGCTGGAGCAATGGCTGCGCACGCTACGCGATGAACCGGCATGGGATGCCACCATCCTGCATGCCATGACGGTACTGGCCCGCGTACCTGAAGTGCCCGGTATCGGCAGGTTGCAGCGGGAAAGCGGTTATTCAGCGCATCGCTTCGGCCTGCTGTTTCGCCGGCACGTGGGCATGACGGCTAAGCAATACGCACGGCTGATGCGCTTTCGCCGCGTGGTGGATGCGGCGCATGCCGCCGGCCAGCCTGATTGGGTGCGGATCGCGGTGGATGGCGGTTATTGCGATCAAGCGCATATGAGCCATGAATTTCGCCGCTTTGCCGGCATCTCGCCATCTGAATTCGCTGCCATGCGCGGGCCTTATCCCAACCACGTGCCGCTGTAAACGCTGCTCAAAAAAATCTACAAGACACGCTCGCGGCGAAGGTTTAGGTTGAAGCAACTTTCCAACGGGGCGCTCTGCCATGAATACCAAGGCCAGCCAAGGCAGCACCATCATTCCAGGTCTGCGCTATCGCGACGCACACGCCGCTATCGACTGGCTGTGCAAGGCATTCGGCTTCGAAAAGCATGCGGTCTACGAGAACGAACACGGCCGCGTGATGCATGCACAGTTGGTGTATGGCGGCGGCATGGTGATGTTGGGCGACGTCAGCCCGGATGGCTTCGGCGAATACATGGCGCAGCCGGATGAAATCAACGGACGCGAAACGCAGTGTGCGTGCGTGATCGTCAAGGACTGCAAAGCGCACTACGAGCGTGCGAAGGCCGCTGGCGCGGAAATCATTGAGGAATATGCGGAGAAGGATTATGGCGGCGCGGGTTATGCGTGCCGCGATCCGCAAGGGCATTTGTGGTGGTTTGGGAGTTATGACCCGTGGCAGGTGACACAACTCTGATCAGCAACGTACCCCAGCTGCACCCCACCCTGACCCTCCCCTGCCTGCAGGGGAGGGTCAGGGTGGGGTGATGCGAGCGCAGCTCGCGTCCGGCTCTGCCGGACTGAGCCCAAGGCAGGATTGAGCATCATCGCGAGATTGCTTCACCCCACCCCAACCCTCCCCTACTGCACGTAGGGGAGGGAGCAGATCACGGCGCGCAATGAAGCACGCGTCTTACGAACACTTCTCGTTCTTCGCCGCGTGATACCCGGCCGCCTGCGCATCCGCCGCGCTCATGTACTTGCCTTGCTTGGTCTTGCCATACCACTTGCTGCCTTCGCAGTGATACGTCTTGGTCTTGGAGCCGGTATTCACCCACACCTGACCTGCGCCGCCACCCGCTGCCGGTGCCGTGGCTGCAGTCGACTTGGATGCCGCTGCAGGTGCGGCGGCGGGAGCAGCAGGCGCAGCGGCCGGCGTGCTGGAGGCAGCCGTGCTGCTGGTGCCGCTGGCCGACTTGTCGATGCCCTTATGGCCGTGGCAAGCGCCCTTGGTGGTGCTTACCGTCTGCGTGGTGCCGTCTTTGCAATGCACCGTCATGCTGCCCGCGGCGGCGGGAGCTTGCTGTGCGAAAACCGGAGCCGCCATCAGCGCTGCGGCCAGTACTGCGATCAATCCGAACGATTTCATGTGAGTCCCTCCAGCTTTGACTTGCCCAAATGGAAGCGCCGTCCGTGATGAACGGGGTTCCCCTATGTGTCGTCTTATGTGAAGACGACACCCCTAAGCGCCAATCACCTACAGCGCCCGCGGCGGCAACTATGCCTGAAAACAAGTCAGCCAACATGACAGCACTACGGCGCTAGCGGCCCTGGTTCACCTTCAGTTTCGGCTGGGCTTCGGGCCTCGCGACCGCATACATCGCCCAGCTGATGTCCTTGAACAAGCCATAGCGATCGTCCCCTACCTTGTACAGATCGAAATGCGTGCGGTCCGGGATAAAACGGAATTCAGCGTGCGCGCCGAGTCCATCCAGCACTGCCTTCAATTTATGCGCTGCACCATCCAGGTAGAACGTATCGGCGGTGCCGACATAGAGATGGATCTTGCCGTCCAGATCGGGCTTCAACGTCGGCCAGTTGGTTTGCAGGCGGTAAGCGATGTCGTAGTGATCGTGCCAGTAGGCCACCACCTGCGGATCGACGTCGCCAGTGTCGCGGTTGAACATCTGTTCCGGCCGGCCGTCTTTGCCACGCGGCGAGAATACCCACTCGAACGAGGCCAACTGCCCACCGTACGGACCCAGCACACGCTCCATCTGCGCGAACTGCTCGAAGGTGCCGAGTACTTTGCCCTGGTCGCGCACCAGCGGCCACGGCGTACCGTCCGGCTTGTGGTAGACATTGGCATGCGGCGCGTACAGATCCGGGCCGGTGAAGTCATGGAAATCGCTGGGGTCTGGCGACGTCGACCAGGTGCCACCGAAGATCTTCGGATAGCGCGTCTGCAGCCACAGCGTGGCCCAGCCACCTGAGGAATGGCCATTGAGAAAACGGCCGTTGACGTCGGCATCCATGTGGTACTTCGATTCCAGATATGGAATCAGCTCGGTCGTCAGCGCCTGTCCCCACGGACCGTTGTTCACCGAATCGGCGAACTCGTGCGTGCCGGTGGCGCTGGATTCGTCCAGGAACACCCAGATCATCGGCGGCATCTGGCCGCTGGTCATGCCGGCCTCGACGTAGGCCATCGGGCGTAGCAAGCGATCTTTGTTGCCGGTGAAACCGTGCGTGAAATACACGGTGGGATAACGCTTGTCGGCAGACGCGTCATAGCCTGGCGGCAGCAACACGTAGCCGTACATGTGGATGTCGCGTCCCCAGAACTGGGTCAGCACAGGACTCACGAAATCGATCGGCTGCGCTTGCTGGTGCACGGCCTTGGCTGCATCGCGCAAGTTGGCCGGCATGGAGTCCGGCAGGGTCCATGGGTCCTGCGCCGGCACCGTGGCATTCAGTGTGATGGTCGGGGCGTCGCTACTCGGCAAATGCACGGACGTAACGTCGCTGATCAAATCACCCGCATCACGGCCCAGGTAGTTGTAGTTGTGATGCACGTCCAGCACAGCCTGCACCACGTAGTCGCCAGCCGGGAGCTTCGACCATGCATCGGGATAGGCGCGTATGTCCGCATCGACGTCGATGGTCTGGCCTGGCACAAGCCGGTCGATTTCCTGCGCGGCGATGGCTACCTGCTCAGGATGGAACGGGTTGGCGTCGATCTCCGTCACCTTGCCGTCTTTCGTGTCGGCCTTGGCTGCACCGGCCTCTTCGGCGAATAGCAGCAGACGGCCCGAGACGGGCTGGGTTTCGCTGCCGGCGAGTTGGATGTGGAAGAAGCGGTGAGTTGAGGCTGTTTGTGTGGTGGGCTGGGTGCAAGCCGCCAGCAGGCCGAGGCTTAGTAGTGCACTGAGAACAAGTAAATGTATACGCATGAATATCTCCCCTTACGCAAGCTGTAGGTTGGGGTGCAAACCCCAACATGGCGGTGCATGGGCATGTTGGGGTTTGCACCCCAACCTACGCACTCGTGTCTTACCTACTCCGCCTTTGCCTCTTCCGCCTTCACCGGTGTCAAGCGCAAATCCTGAAAATCAAAACTGAAATCCGTCAGCGGCGAAATCGGCTCCATGCGCACCTCGCGCACATGGCCGTCCACATCCAGCGCAAAGTTGACGAAGGCATCCGCATTCAAAGCACGATCATCCCAGCGCACGGTAAACGTATCGTGCTGCCACGGCGTCATCGTTCCCACCAATTGCTCGGTCTTGCTGAAACGCAAACGCAGCTTGCCGCCTTCGTCACGGATGATGACGTCGCCATACCACGGATCGCGATACGTGCCTGCATAGCTGGCCAGTGACAGCGAAGGTTTGCTCTTCGCATCGCGCTCAGCTTCATGCTTCTTCCAGCTTTCATCCGCGTTGCCCTGCGCATGCTTTACGGCCTTGTCGTACACCGCCACCCAATCGGTCTTGGTATTCGGATTGAGATAGGCATCCAGCACACGGTAGGTAACAGCATTGAACGCCGCACCGGATTCCTGGTTGGTCAGCACCACCACGCCCAGCTTCAAGCCCGGCACCAAGGTAACGCGCGACACCATGCCCGGCCAGCCACCGGTGTGCCATACCAGTTTCTGGCCGTGGTAATCGCTGAGGAACCAGCCTTCGCCGTAGCCGGAGAAATTCGGCATCAAGGGTTTCAATTCCGGAATCGGCGGGTCTTTCACCGGAATCGGCGTGAGCATCGTCCACATCTGATCCTGGCTATCCTGCGAAAACAGATGCTGCGGTTTGCCATCGCTGCCCACACCGGGAAGTTCGCCGCCGTTGAGCTGCACGTTCATCCATTTCGCCAGATCGTGCACGCTGGCGTAGATGCCGCCGGCACCTGGATTATTGATCCACGCCATCGGCGGCACCGGTTTGAGGTCCTTGAAGTTGTACAGCGCGTGGCCAGTGGCGACATCCATGCCCGGCTTTAGATAGGTCATGTCGACCAGCGATTCATCCATGCCCACCGGCTTGAAAATGTGTTCGCGAATGAAATCGGCATAGCGCTGGCCGGACACGTTTTCGATCACCAGCGTGGCGACGGCAAACAAAATGTTGTCGTACGCGTAGTGGCTGCGGAATCCGTTGGCGATCGGCACCTTGGCCAGATGCTGCACCACTTCCTTGGTGCTGTAGCTGGTCGGTGGCCAGTACAGCAGATCGCCTGCGCCCAGGCTCAAGCCACTGCGATGCGCGAGCAGATCGCGTACGCGCATATCGTGCGTGACGTAGGGATCGGACATCTGGAACCACGGCAGGTAATCGGTCACCCGGCCGTCCATATCCAGTTTCTTCTGTTCGGCCAGCATCTGCAGCGCAGCGGCGGTGAACGCCTTGGTGTTGGAGGCGATCGCGAACAGCGTATGCGCATCCACCTTGTCCGGTTTGCCGGTTTCGCGCAGACCGTAGCCTTGTTCCAGCACCACCTTGCCGTCCTTCACGATTGCCACGGCAATGCCCGGCACGTGGAAGGTCTTGCGCGTGGCATCCACATACGCGCCGAAGTCCTGCAGCATGGGGGGCAAGGCGGTTTGCGCATCTTGCTGGGCAACACTTGTTGCAGGCGATGTATCCCACGCCTGCGCAGAGGCGGCGAAAGCCAGCAAGGCGCAGCACCCGGCAACGCGCAGAGACAATGGCGGAAAAGGCATGAAGGCTCCCCTGGACGGCAAAGCCCGCAGTCTAACGTGCCCATGGCCGTCTGCACGCTGCGCCGAAAGTCACCCCTTGCAGCGAACCATGTAGGTTGGGGTGCAAACCCCAACATTGCCATCTCTAGCAAGATCGCGGTGTTGGGGTTTGCACCCCAACCTACGATCATTGAGCGTGATGCGCATCCAGCCACGGCCCCAACGGCACATACCAGATATTGTCGTTGCCGTTGTCCCAGCTCTCCATCCGCGCCAGCGCCGCCCTGGCCTGTTCTGGCGTGAGCGGAAAACTCAGCTCCGTATGCCTATCGCTGGTGTAGTAAAGCGTGCGGCGATCGGGACCGATGTGCGCACCCCATTGGCTCCACTTTCCCGGCTTGCCGTTGATGGCTTCACCCAGATCGATCGGCTCGCCCCAATGATCACCATCGCGGAAGGCGATATAGAAATCGCCCATGTCACCCGCTTTGGCATCAGGGCTCAGGTTGAAAACCATGAAAGATTGATCGGGCGCAATCGCCGGATCATGCGTGGAAGCCAACGAATCGCCAATGGCCACCAAAGCAGCAGGCTGGTACGCACCATGTACGAACGACGAGCTGTAGATATGGAACACACCCTGCTCGTCCGGATGAATGAAATACAGGCTGCCATCCGCCGCAATGCTGGGCGCATAGGTGCGATCGCTGGCGTTGACCGCATCCGGCAAATGCATCGGCGTACCCCAGCCGCCACCCTTGCGATCCACGCGCCACAAATGACCGCCGCGTCCTGGATAAACCTTGCCATGCACCGTCGCCGCCAATGCATCGGCGCCCGGTTTCACGGGTCGATTGGACACGAACACGAGATAGGAACCATCCGGCGACATGGTCGGATCGTGATCAAGCCATTGCCCGGAGAAAGGTGCGATATCCGGCTTGGACCATATGCCATGTTCACGATGCGACACCAGGATCATCGAACCAACATCGAAGTACACCGTGTTTCCATCTGGCGTAAAGGCAGGACACGCTTCCCCGGCAGGCCCTGAAATCACGCCGGGTGCAAAGACCTGTGGCTGCGCCACGGGAACGTCTGCGGCAAACAACGAAGAAACTGCACCGAACAAACCGACCGCGACCATCCAGCTCAAAGGCTTGCGGATCATGTCGTGTTTTCCTGTGGGATAGGTAGGCGCTATATAGGCCTCGGCATGAGCGGCCGCATGTCCTTAAAGTCATTTCAGTAAACAGGCAGGCGGACGCACAACGCACTACACTGCGCAGATCGCCAACAAGGAGTCCGCGGTGTCTCTGTCTCGCTTCATCCCCCTGGTGCTGCTCGCCGCGCTGATCGGTGTGATCGTGTTCTGGAATCGGCATCCGGTGCCGCCGGCCAGCATGGAATCGCATGGCAACGTCGCGCTGCCGGCCGTGGGGCACGACAACTGCCCGTCTGCACGAACCAATCTGCCAAGTTTCATGTCGCCGGAAGCCTGCGTGACGCTTACAGCGATCCTGCAAGGTGGCCCGTTCCCGTATACGCAAGACGGCGTGGTGTTCGGTAACTACGAAGGCCTGCTGCCACAAGAGCCGCGCGGCTATTACCACGAATACACAGTGCCGACGCCCGGCGCGCGCGATCGCGGCGCACGGCGCATCATTACCGGCGGCACGCCGCCCACGGTGTTCTATTACACGGATGACCACTACCGCAGCTTCAAGCCGTTCCAGGTGAGCCGATGAGCGCAGAAGGCGCCCTGGATCTCACGCAGGCGAACGACGGTGGCGTGTATTTCGTCGACGCAGCCGATTTCGATGCGCTCGTCGCTGCGGCCGAGCAAGGCCAGCTGTATGTATGCCGCACCGATCTCGCCGGCTGCCATGACAAGGGCGAACTGCTGCGCCGCCTGGCCGCAGCATTGAACGTACCCAACGGCTTCGGCCAGAACTGGGATGCACTGCTGGATACCTTGCGCGACCTGGAATGGTTGCATGGCGCGGGCCATGTGCTGCTGTTTGATCACGCCAACGATCTGCGTGAAGCCGTCCCCAAAGATTTCGACACCTTGCTGGCGATCCTGCACGAGTCGGCCCGCTTTGCCATCGACCAGAGCCGACCGTTCTTCGCCTTCCTCAGTCTGCCCGAACACCCGATGACCCTGCCTTCACACCGATGACTCAACGCATTGCATTCGAACTCGACCGCGACTACGTGGAACTCAATCAATTGCTCAAGCTGACCGGGCTGTGCGACAGCGGTGGGCAAGGCAAGCAGATCGTTGCCAGTGGCGCGGTTTATGTGGATGGGCAACAGGAGTTGCGCAAGACCTGCAAGATTCACGCAGGGCAGGTGGTGCAGATCGATGATGTGGAGATACATGTGGCGGGTGTGTAGTTCACTCGCGACAGAGGGCTTTCGTAGGTTGGGTTAGCGCAGCGTAACCCAACATTTCGCGCAGCATGGTTGGGTTACGCTGCGCTAACCCAACCTACGATCGGGACGATGTAACCTCACGGCACCGCCTGGCGAATAGCAGACAGGTCCCCACGGAGCCACGCCATGCAAGCCCGTCGTTTTGCCGCCCTCTCCGCCCTGCTCAGCTTGACCGCGTGCGCCGCCACGGCCAGCAATGCGCCGTTCCCCAATCCCACTTACGACGAGCCCAAGTCCGCCGCGCACAGTACGGAAACCGCCGTGCTTGCAGGTGGCTGTTTCTGGGGTATGCAATCGGTGTTCGAACATGTGCACGGCGTACGCCAAGTATGGGCAGGCTACAGCGGTGGCGATGCCAGCACCGCCCAATACGATACGGTCAGCGAAGGCAATACCGGCCATGCCGAATCAGTGAAGATCGCGTTCGATCCGGCCGTGATCAGTTACGGGCAATTGCTGAAAATCTATTTCGCCGTGGCGCATGATCCCACCACGCTCAATCGCCAGGGGCCGGATGCCGGCACGCAATATCGTTCAGAGGTTTTTTACGCGAACGCGGAGCAAAAGAAAGTTGCGGAGTCTTATATTGCGCAACTCAATGCAGCGAAGGTATTCGACGACGGCATCGTGACACTGGTACAGCCGATGACGGGGTTTTATCCGGCCGAGGATTACCACCAGGATTATGCACGCAAGCATCCTGACAACCCGTACATCCTGATCAACGATGCGCCGAAGGTGGCGCATTTGAAGCAGGCGTTTCCGGGGATGTATCAGGATGAGCAGATGGTGGTGGATGTGAAGCTATAAGAACGGGAAGCTGCGTAGGTTGGGGTGCAAACCCCAACATTCCGATGTGCACATGCATTCAAATGTTGGGGTTCGCACCCCAACCTACTTTGGCGGAACGAGCCGCAACCGCGACGGCTCATGCCGCGGATTCGGCGACAACATCCGCTCGATCTCCACCGGTGGCAAACCACGCGAATAGTAATAACCCTGCCCTTCCGCACAGCCGGCACGCAACAGGAATTCATGCTGTGCGGCAGTCTCGATCCCTTCGGCGATCGTGCACATGCCCAGGCTCTTGGCGATAGCAAGCATGGCCTCGACGATGGCCACGTCGTTCGCGCTGTCCGGCAGATCGGTCACGAAGGAGCGATCGATCTTCAGATAATCGATGCCAGAAAGTTTCAGGTACGCCAGCGAGGAATAACCCGTACCGAAATCGTCGATGGCAATGCCGATGCCGAGCGCATGCAAGGCATGCATGGTCTGCTCGGTCGCCTCGCCCAGGCGCAGGATCGCGCTTTCGGTGATCTCGAACAGCACGCGCTTGGGCGAGATGCCGCTGGCCTGCAGCGCCTGCTTCACGCTGTCGAGAAAACCGGGATGCCCGAACGTCGCTGCCGATGCATTGACCGCCACACGAATCGGCGGCAGCTTCGCCTGGTCCCACGCGCGAATCTGGTTGCAGACGGCGCGCATCGTCCAGGCATCCAGACGCCGGATCAGGCCAAGGCTTTCGGCCAGCGGGATGAATTCGTCCGGCATCAACTCGCCGCGTTCGGGGTGGCGCCAGCGGATCAGTGCCTCCACTGCCACGATGCGGCCGGAGCGCAACTCCACACTGGGTTGGAACACGAGATGGAATTCGTCGCGGATCAGCGCCTGCCGCAAGTCGGCGCCCAGCATCAGGCGCATGCGTGCATCGGCATGCATCAGCGGCGTGTAGAAGCGGAAGGTGTTGCGTTCCTGCGTTTTCGCCGCATACATCGCCGCATCCGCATTGGCGATCAAGGTGACCGCATCGCTGCCATCCAGTGGATAGCCAGCAATGCCGATGCTGGCGCTCATCACGATTTCGTAGTCGCCGATCAGCATCGGCTCTGACAAGCTTTGCAACAAACGGCTCGCGAATTGCGCGGCCTGTTCGCGCGTGCGCAAGCCACCCAGCAACACGGTAAATTCGTCGCCGCCAATGCGGCTGGCCACATCGTTCTCGCCCAATTCGCGGCGGATGCGTTGCGCCACTTTCACCAGCAGGCGATCGCCGATGGCATGGCTGTAGCTGTCGTTCACCGCCTTGAAAGCATCCAGGTCCACGAACAACACCGCAGCCGCGCCGTTGACGCGTGCTGCCGATTCGATGGCCTGCGCACTGTGGCGCTGGAATTCGCTGCGATTGGCGAGGCCCGTAAGCGGATCGTGCGCCACCATGTATTCCAGGCGCTGGCGATCGGCCTTGCTGCGCGTGATGTCGGTGATCACCGCCACGTAGTGCTGCACGCGCCCTTCGCCGTTGCGGATGGCGCTGATGCTGAGCAGCTCCGGATAGGACGAACCATCCGAACGCCAGCTCTGCACCTCGCCCACCCAGTTGCCGCCTTCGGCCACCATTTCCCAGATGGACGCGGGCAGCGGCGAGCCATCCGGCATGCGGCGCAGTTCGTCGAAACGGTGATGCTGCAAATACGGCAAGGTGTAGCCGGTGATGCGCGTGTGCGCGGCGTTCACCGTGGTCACGCGCCGGTCGGCGTCGGCAATGATGACGCCTTCGGCCACGCTAGCCAGCGCTTCGGCAGCAATGCGGCGTTCCTGTTCCATCGCAATGCGATCGGATACATCGCGCATGATCGCCTGGCGCACCGGTTGCGCACCCCAGGTGGTAAGGCTGCTATGTGTTTCCACGCTACGGATCAGGCCATTGACCGCGCGCAGCAGGCCAATGGTGGAGGAGCCCGCCGAACGCATGCTGCCTTCCACGAACAGGTCGTGGAAATGCACTCCGATCAATTCATGCGGTTCGCGCCCGGTCCACGTACCGGCCGTGCGATTCGCGCCGAGAATGCGGCCATGCACTTCGTCCACCATCACAATTGCGTCGGCAGCGCTGTCGAACAGCTGGCGATAACGTTCTTCGGTACCACGAATGCCGGCCAGGATGCGCTGGGCCATGCGCACCCACAGCATGGACGCCAACATCGCCGTCACCAGCACGCTGATAAACAGCACCCGGCCCAGCCATGCGGCACCCAAGGCAATCTGCAATGAGAAATCGTCGCTGCGCGGCTCGATGTAGGTGTTCAGTGCTTCGATGCGCGCGCGTTGCCGCTCGATTTCCCCGGCTGGCGGCACGCCTTGCGCATAGACCTGCTGCAACTGTCCGGCGATGCCGTTCAATTCCTCGATCGCACCGTCGACCGAGCGCCAATCGCGCAGCGCCGGCCCCACATAGGGCAGCGACCCAAAATGGTCGAGGATGAAGACCATGCCCGGGATCGCCGCGGGAATAACCCCGCCGCGCTGGAAAGCCTGATAGACGGCATGCCTGTCGTAATGGCCGGCGGCGATGGCATCACGCGCCCAGCGGTCCGTACGCACCACATCGTAGTTGCGGCGGAAATTTTCGAGCCGGGCCGGGTCGCCGCTGCGGGCATAGCCGGCCAGTTCGATCACGGCCTGTTTTTGCGCCTTCGACCACAGGCTTTCGCCGTTCAAGAAACCGGCCAGCGTCACCTGGACTTGCAGCGCCCCCCAGGTCAAGCACAAAACCAAGCCAACGACCGCCGCCAAGCCGTATGCCAAGGGCATAAGACGCCGTGACAGCGGTCGTTGCGTTGCATGGTGGGCGGTACGCATCTTGCCCCTATCTTAGAGCCTGTCGTCCACAGTAAAAAAACTGCCGATCCGATGTGTATCGCCCCGCCTAACGTATTACTTAAGCTGCTTAAGCGGCCGCTTCATTGGCTGCCCATGGGTCACGACGCACATCCAGACACCGATCGAGGGTGATCCTCATACTTACGTAACTACGCTTTACGCATTCCTGCAGATACGCCACTTCATCCGGACGCGGCGAGGTACCCACCAGGGTACATACGATCTCCAGCGCCTCCCATGGATGAGTATCATCATACGCGGCGTGAAGTTGAAGCCAACGCAAGGTGCCCGCGCGGCTGGCCTTGGGGAAGCTCTCCGTATAGTCCGCGCTGTCGTAGACCCATTGCGACCATTCCCCCGTTGCCCCTTCCACCGCGTAATTGGTAGCCAGCATGCCGGCCGCCAACGGACCACTGCGACTCACCTCCTCACACCAGTTGGACAAGGCGTCCGTCCCGTAGGGGGTGGTGCCGTTCAGAACCTCGGTTTGGGGCACCCCTGCTCCCTCGGCCCAATTGAGCCAGTATTCGGCATGATTCTGCTCCACTCGGATGTTGCGTACCAGCCAGCGGCGGGCCATGTTTTCGCCCGGGCTGCGGCCGTAACGGGTTTTCAGCAAATTAAGCGCCATATAGCCCGGAAAACGCTCAATCACGGGCCACACGCCTACCATGAAGTCGCGCGTGCCTGCAGCATCCAGACGGTTCTCGCGCATCAGTGTCCACAGCTCATGCTTCACGACAGCTTGTTTGGTCGGTTCGCAGGCAGCGATCAGGTCTTGCGCCCAACGCGGGTAGCTGGAAAGTTCGGTCAGCGAGCCGGTGCGTTCGAAATGTGCGTACATATGTGTGAGTCTCCACTAGGTTACGGGTTAGTTTTGGCCCGGATGGGGGCCGAACTGGGCGCCGGATGGCAGCCCAGACCCAACATAGTGAGCGCCCTGATACGCCGTTGCGACTCTCCCCATTTCTTGGGCGGAAGCCCTAGCCAGAGGTTCTAGCCGAAGGCTTGCCGGGTCGAACGCAGACGACCGTCGCACGCAACCACAAAAACCTGGAACACTGTTTCGAGCACCGCTATTCCCGCGCGAATGACGGCCCCGCCATCACGCGCAGTGCGGGCATGCCAAACGGCATGCCCGCATTCCTGCATCAATGCCAGCCGGATTCGTGGTGCGTATCCGTGCCGGGGGTAAAGGACACCCCGCGCAACACCTCACCGAACTTGGCCGAACGCAGCGTGACGAAGCGTTCGTCCGCAGCACCCGCTACCGTGGTGTTCAACAGCTCGTCGCGAATGGCTACCAGCTTGTCCGGATCGGCACCGGTGTCGCCGTTACCGCTGATGGTGGAGGTAACTGCCCAGATCGTAACCTTGCCGTCCTCATCCACCTGTCCGGTGATCTGGCGCAGGCCGTCAGTAGCCGGCGACCACGGCAAACCCGTCGCGGCGTTGGTGCCGGTGGGATAGCCATTCACCGTGTACGGCTGGCCGAGATTCAGGCCTGCCTGCAGCGTATAGGCCAGCGTCCAGGATTGCGTATTGGCGTTGAACACCCACTTCTGCAAGCCCGCCGTGGTTTGCGCGGCGGCATGCGTGTACAGATCCGAGCCGCCTGCATAGCCATCGCCTTCGTCGGCGACGTACAAGGTATTCGCATCCGCAAACCACAAGGCGAAGGGGTAGGCCAGCGTCGTGGCTGTCTTGTTCGGCGTGGATGGGAAGCCAGCCAGGACGCACATGTTGTTGGGCAGGCCGCTGGTCTGCAGCGTGGATGCGTCATAGGAAAGTGGGGCCGTCGGCAGCGGTGCGCCCGCGACCGGCACACCCACGCCACCCTTCGTGCAGGCCTTGCCGGTGGTATCGATGAAATAAACGGTATTCACACCGTTGCCGCCGCTGCCCTTGGTGACATACACCACGTTGTTGAACACGGTGATGCCGCGGAAGTTGTCGTCCTTGCCGATTTTGTCGGCCTTCGCACCCAGCTCGGTGACTGAGAAACTCGCCAGCGGCTGAGGCATGACCGGATTCTGCAGCGACTCCGGCAGCGCCGACGGCACGATGTACTGCGCACCGGCGCCAAGGATCACGCCATCCGGCTGCGGGTTGGCACCATTGCCGGCGTTGCCCACGGTGTAGAACACGTTCGCGCCGTTGAGATTGTTGTAGATCGCTGCACGGCCATTGTTGCCGCTGTAGGCATTGGTCTCGGTAAAGCGGAAATGTCCGTTGCGATCCATCAGCGCTACGCCGCGATAAAACACTTGTCCATCGGGATTGGTGTCGTCGATCACCAGCGGCGTATTGCCGTTGGACGCGTCGATGGCATCGACCGGTGCGACATAACCCATGAACGTGAGATAGCGGCCATCCAGCGAAAGATGCAGGCCAAGTTCGGATTTGGAACTGAAGCTGGTGACGAATTGCCCTTCACGCGACGACGGATGCTGGTTGTTGGGCACTTCCAGCGAATCGATCAGCCAGCCGTTCGGCGTGATCTGGTCCAGGTAGATACGCGACGTAATGCCGAAGCTGCCATCGTAGAGATCGTTGTTCCACACGTAGGGATACGTGCCGTCGTACGGCGCACCGCTCGCCGCACCGCATGATCCACTGGCAGCCGGGCAATTCGGCGGCAACACCTCGCCCACCGTCACGTTGCTGGCGTTGTTGTCGTAGACGCTGCGGCTTACCACCAGGTTGCCTGGCCAGAAATGGATATCGTGGTTCTGCCATGCATCGTTGGCATAAACCATGACGCCCGCGGCCAGCGCGGTGATGGCAAGTGCTGCGGCGATGGGCGTGCGGCGAAAACGGAAGCGGGAAGTCGCGGTCATCGTGGTCTCCGGAGTGTGGGATGGAACGGAGTACTGCGCACAACCCGGGCACGGTAATGCTAGGAAATGAAGGCTTGTTTACAGTGGTTGTTGCATGTGTGTTATGTGATGAACACGTGAAGATAATCAAGCAAACTATGGACTCGCTTCACGCTTTGCCGTCAGCCTTTGTAGGTTGGGGTGTAAACCCCAACATCGCCATCTTGATCAGCACGGCAATGTTGGGGTTTGCACCCCAACCTACGAGAACATCATCAGCATGCAGTGCGTCGTTAGACCAAACGCGTAAACCCATCCGCACTCCACCGTTCACTCCCCACACCGTGATGCACAAAGAACAATCCTTCCGGATCGTACTTCCGCTTCACCGCCGCAAGCCGTGGATAGTTCGTCCCCCAGAACGCCTGCTGCCAATCGCGCTGGAAATAATCGCTTTCCGATAGATACGCACCCGCATTCGGCGCCACTTTCAGCAATGCATCCATCGCGCGTCCGACGGCAGCGGCTTCGTCGCGCGCCTTCGGCAGATCCGGATCGGCGCCAGGCATGCCGGGATATGCAGGCGCGCCATTCCCCGCCATGATCGCCAGCGCGAAAGCATCCAGTACTTGCGGATTGGTTGCGATGTCGCGCGCAGCGGCGATCGCTTCAGACGGCGCACCGGCCAAACCTTTGTTGAAGTGGAACTCGACATCCCATTGGCGCGTGCACGCAAAGATCGCATCGACCAGTTGCGCCTGACCGTCCTTGCGCAGCAAGGAGGCCGGCAGCCATGCCGATTTGAAGCTGTGAATAAACCAGCCCACCTCGCCCTGATCGCCAGCCCACAGCACATGCTGGCGTGGTGCACCGTCGCGATCATCGGGAATCATCACTCCGGGTACGTGCTGCCGGAAATACGCCGCATCCCAGAAATGCTGCGCAGGCACGGCAAGTATTTGCATGGGTTTGACGAAGCTGTAGTCGTTGCTCGCATGCACCCAATCCAGAAACGGTTGCCAGATCGCTTGCGCCTGTTGCTGGCTCAAACCTTGGAACACCATGGCGATATGCAACACGTTGTCGCCATGAAAGCGCATCTGTTCGCCCCAATGCGGATTGAATAGATCGCTCTGATAGAAACTGATGGCCTTGGCGATCAAGGCACGATAAGCAGCATCCGACGCCGCCTTGATATCCCCGAATACCGCGCCGAAAAACTCCGGCAGCGCGTGCGTGCGCAGCGTTACGCGCGTCACCACGCCAAGACTGCCGCCACCGCCGCCTTTGATGCCCCAGAACAGATCAGGGTTGGTGCATGCGTTGGCGATGCGTACTTCACCCTCTGCCGTCACGATCTCCGCTTCGATCAACCCCGCCGACGCCATACCGAACCGTTTGGAGAAACTACCGAAACCGCCGCTCTGAATCAGCCCGGCTACGCCCACCGTGCAACAACCGCCGCCTTGTACATAGCGTCCGGCACGCGTTGTTACGGCATCGTACGCGTCGATCCACATGGCGCCCGATTGCAGGCTCACCGCTGGCTGTGGCGCCCGCGTGCCTTCGCATCCCTGCCCCACGAAGGCGTCGTGCAAGTGGATGGCGTTCATGTGCCGCGTCCAGATCAGCAAGGAATCCGGTGCATCGGATGTGCCCTGGTAACTATGCCCACCGCCTTTCACGACCAGGCGCAAGCGATGTTTGCTGGCGAAGCGGACAGCTGCCGCGACATCCGCTGCACTTTCCGCGGCTACCGCGTATGCACTGGGCTGCGACAGCCAGGCATCGGCCCAGCCGCTGGTCTGGGTCAGCCCCGGCTGGTCGCCGATGTAGAACGGGTTTTTGATGTGCTTGAGCGCTTCATCACAAGCCGCTTTGGAGGCGGTGAACGGCAATTGCGGTTTCAGCAGCCGCCCGCCGACAGCTTGGTTGAGTTCGTCCCATTGGGCGGGTGATGGCCAGCCGGCCTGGCCGGGACGTACTCGTGCGTGGAACTTGCTGCCCGCTGCCCAGGGTGACCCGAGGGCGCCGGTCATGACGCCCGGCAGGAAAGGAATCGCCAATACCGCTTTCAATAACTCGCGCCTGTTCATGTCCCGCTCCGGTGGGTGGAATGGGGAAACTGTCGGTGTCAGGTGGCTATGGTTCTAGCGCGAAGGGATGTGTAGTGATACGCGAGGGACGAGTGGTGGGATATCCGGGATGAAACAGGCAGGCAAAAAAGCTTCGGACCACCGTAGGTTGGGGTGCAAACCCCAACATGACTGTGTCCATCAAGATGACAATGTTGGGGTTTGCACCCCAACCTACGTTCTGGCCTCCCGTCCCCGCCGCGCCTCATACGCCTTCACATGCACGTAGGCCAACCGCAAGATCGGCAACTCCAGACCGGCAACCTTACCGCGCGTCAGCAGATCCCCGATCACATGATCGGCCTCTACCGCGCTGCCCTGCTCCAGATCACGCATCATCGAAGCGCTCATCGTTGAGCCCGCATCCGTCAGCATGCCGCGAGAACGTTGCATGGCGGCATCCTTGGGCGCATGACCATTCGCTTCGGCCACCCGTCGACACTCCTCCAGCAGATCGAGAATGGCCCGCTCGCCACCCGGCGCCGCAACGATATCGCCGATCGGCGCGCGCATCAGGCAGGTAATGCCGGCCAGCGACGCGAGAAACACCCACTTGTCCCACATGTCCTGCAGGATGGTGGTACTCAGGCGCGAATCGAAACGGGCATTCGCCATCGCCTGTGCGATGTGTTCCACGCGCTGCGAGCGGCTGCCATCACGCTCACCGAAACTCAGGCCTGCCGCGGGGCCGAGATGACGCACCACGCCTTCCGCATCCAACGTCACAGGAATCACGCATTGACCACCGAGCACATGTTCGGCGCCAAATCGCGCATCGAGCAGATCCAGATGCTGCATGCCGTTGAGCAACGGCAAGATGGCCGTCTGGTTGCCGACGGCAGGTGCCATGTCTTCGATCGCTTGCGTCAAGTGATACGCCTTGCAACTCACGATGATCAGGTCGAACGTCTCGTTCAGCGCATTCGCTTGCATCGTGCGTGGCGGCGGCAAGTTGGCATCGCCCTGCGCGCTCCGAATCTGCAAGCCGTTGCGTGCCAGTGCTTCCGCACGCGCCTTGCGCACCAGGAAGGTAACGTCCTGACCGCTTTCCAGTAGACGCCCGCCGAAATAACCACCGATTGCACCCGCACCAACTACCAGAATCTTCATGGCTGTATCGCCTTCACCTGATCAAAACAATTCCCATCATGGGTATGCAACACCCTGAAGCAAAGTGCCGCATGACGTTTTTGTCATTTGCTGTCAAAATGTTTGGAGCCTACTCTAGGCTTTCGTCGCACAGGGTCTGCCGAGCCAGGGTTTATCGAACGTGTTGAAACGCTCCGCACAGCAAAGGTTCGTGGCATGGCTGGCTTTGGCCGCCATGGCGCTGATCGTGCTGATGCCGGTCGTCTCGCGTTCCATGCCCATGGACATGGCGATGGACGGCATGTCGTCCAACGTGGACCCCGGCTGCGCCCTGCATGACGCGCACGCGAATCATCATCACGGCATGCCGGGGCATCCGGACGATCCCACCGCACGATGCGGTTATTGCGTGCTGTTTTCGCATACGCCGGTGCTGGGATTCGATACGCCGGTCGTTCTGCCACCGATCTATCTCGCTCCGTATGCACCGCGCACGGCGTTGCCGCACAACGTTCCTGCCACGCCGCTGCTGCATGCGCAACCACGCGGACCGCCGTTGACCGCCAACGGCTGATGTAGCAGCGTTTCGCTGCTGCCCTGAATGTCGATGCACGCCGGAGGTTTGAACCTCCGCGCGTGGTTGCTCGTCATTCCGGCGAAGGCCGAAATGACAGCATTGGCGTTTCTGGCCTCATCGCACACCCTTTGATTTACGCGCTGCCATAACAAGCACGCATTCAAATGCATTCCCCACAACATGCGCCCAACTCTCCGCTCCCATGCACTGGCTGCGTTGCCGTTCGCCGTGCTCGCATCGTCCATCGCCATAGCCCAGGATGCCGCGACGACCAGCACGCATCCTCCATCGAAAAAACCAACCACGCTCACACCGGTAAGCGTCTCCGCCGCTACGCGCATGCCGCTCGCCTCGGATCCCAACTTTCCTGCCACCCAGGTAAGCGTTACCGCCGCGCAGATGAATGCGACGGTCAACGCGATGGACGTGGAAGACGCCACCAAATACATGCCCAGCCTTTTCATCCGCAAGCGAAATACAGGCGATACCCAGCCGGTGCTCGCCACGCGCGACTGGGGGGTGAATTCCAGTGCACGCACGCTGGTATACGTGGACGACATTCCGATCTCCGCACTGATCGGCAACAACAACACCAACGGTGCGCCGCGCTGGGGCATGGTGTCGCCGGAGCAGATCGATCACATCGACATGTTGTACGGGCCTTATTCGGCCGCCTATGCCGGCAACTCGATGGGTGGCGTCATGCACATCGTCACGCGCACGCCGGACAAACCGGAAGTGACGATCCAGCAGACCGAAGCCATCCAGACGTACGACTTCTACAACACCAAGGGCGACTACAGCAGCAGCAAGACCAGCATCACCGCGGGCGGGCGCAGCGGTAAATTTTCATGGTTCGTGGGTGCCACCGGACTCAACAGTTTCAGCCAGCCGCTCAGCTACCTCACCAGTGCCAACACGCCAGCGGGCACTCTCGGCACCATCCCGGCACGTAACAAGGTAGGCCAACCGGCGAATGTCATTGGTGCCGGCGGGCTGTTGCATACACGCCAGCTCAATCTCAACGGCAAATTCGCCTACGACATCACGCCGTGGTTGCAGGCGGCGTACTGGATCGGCTTCTGGAGCAACCATGGCCAGTCGCGCGTGCAGACGTATCTGACCAATCCGCAAGGCGCGCCGAGTTACGGCAAATCCTCGGCCTTTGCCAGCAACGATTATTTCCTGAGCGCACATCACCTGATGCAGGCGCTGTCGTTGAAAACGGATACCCGAAGCGACGTCGATGGCGAACTGGTGATCACGCATTACGATTACATCAAGGACAACCAGTGGTCACCCTATGGCGTCGGCAATGGCGCCACGTTCACGCCGAACGGCCTGCTGGCCAGCTATGGCGGCACCAACTGGTCCACGGCTGATTTGAAAGGCATCTGGCGACCGCAGGGTTATGGCGGAGCACATGAGATTTCCGGCGGCGCGCACGCGGATCAATACACGCTCGCCAATCCCACCTACAACTTAAGCGCGTGGCCGGATCCATCGAGCGTCACGAGCCTGTATGCCTCCGGCCGCGGCAAAACCACCACCGAGGCGTTGTGGATTCAAGATGCGTGGCAGATCGCACCCGATTGGTTGGCGACGATCGGCGGGCGTTATGAAAAGTGGCGCGCCAGTGACGGTTTCAATTTCAGCAGCAAGACGGCGGTGTATCAGCCAGGCGAACGGGCCACCGATTTTTCGCCGAAGGCCACGCTGCGCTGGGATATCTCACCCACTTGGCGCATCACCGGTTCTGCTGCGAAAGCCGTGCGTTTTCCCACCGTTTCCGAGTTGTATCAGCTTGTCGCCACCGGCAACACCTTCGCCTCGCCCAATCCGAACCTGAAACCGGAGCGTGACCTCAGCGGCGAACTGGCCGTCGAACACGCGCTGGATGATGGCTTCGTGCGCATGTCGCTGTTCCAGGAGAACACGCGCAACGCGATGATCAACCAGACCTCCACGCTGCCCAACTACGCGGTGCCGGTGACCTTCGTGAGCAACGTCGGTGCGGTACGCAACCGCGGTATCGAACTGGTGGCCGATCATGACAATGTGCTGATCCAGGGATTGGAGCTGTCCGGTAGCGTTACCTTCGTCGACTCCACCATTCTTTCCAATGACGCCTTTGCCAGCAGCGCGGGCACGACGTCGGATGGCAAGCACGTGCCCTATGTGCCGCGCTGGCGCGCTACGGCGGTCGCCACGTATCGCCCCACTCCTGCGTGGGCCATCACTCTGGCGGGCCGCTATAGCGGCAGGCAGTACTCGACCATGGACAACACCGACAACACGGAGAACGTGTTTGGTGCGTTCGATACGTTCGTGGTGTTCGATCTGCATGCCGACTACCAGATCAACGAGCAGCTGTCGGCGTCGTTCGGCATCGACAACCTTAACAACCGCCAGTACTTCCTCTATCACCCGTTCCCGCAGCGCACTTATGTCGCCAATCTCAAGTTCAAACTCTGAGCGGCGGCGCAGCGTGCACCGCCTGGTCTGGCGCTGGCATTTCTATGCCGGGCTGTTCTGTCTGCCGTTCGTGTTGTGGCTGGCGATCACCGGCATGATCTATCTGTTCAAGCCGCAGTTGGAACCATGGCTGGAACGGCAGTACGCGCACGTCACCCACACCGCGGCGCAACCGCCTTCCGCGCAGGTTGCCGCGGCGCTGCACGCGGTACCTGGCTCGGTGCTCAACGCGTACGTACTGCCCGAATCGCCTGAAGCCGCCACGCGTGTGTTGCTAGGGCGTGGGAGCGAATTGATCCGCGTGTTCGTCAATCCATCCAGCTTGCAGGTGCTGGATGTGGTGCGCGAGAACGATCGCTTCATGCGGGTGATCTTTTATCTGCACGGCGAACTGTTGCTGGGCCGCGGCGGTTCGATCCTGGTGGAACTGGCCGCCTCGTGGACCATCCTGATGCTGCTGAGTGGTCTGTATCTGTGGTGGCCACGCAACGCACGCCTGGCCGGTGCGCTTTACCCTCGATTGAAGCATGGACGCCGCGTGTTCTGGCGCGACCTGCACGCGGTGACCGGCCTGTGGATCTCACTGTTTGCCCTGTTTCTGCTGCTGTCCGGCCTGCCATGGACGACTACCTGGGGCGGCACGCTGCGTTGCCTTCGCCAGACGTTCGCCACAAACACCGCGCCACAAGACTGGAACACCAGTAGCGCATCGGAGCGCGCACAGATCAGGCAGGAGAACGCGCCGCCCACCAGCGCGCACACGATGCACGGCGGCATGAGCATGCCGGGCATGGACATGCCCGGTATGGCGATGGACGGCATGTCCATGCCGGTCGACGATGCACCGCTCGATCGCCTGGTGCCGATAGCCGCTACGCAGCATTTGGCGCCACCCGTGTTGATCGCACCACCCTCGCAACGCTCGCCGCACTGGACCGCTCGCTCGGATACCGACGATCGCCCGCGCCGCGGCGAGGTGACGTTCGATGCCACCACCGGTGCGGTTCTGCATCAAACCACGTTTGCACAGAAACCGCTGCTCGATCGCATCATCGGTTACGGCATCGCCATCCACGAGGGCGTACTGTTTCCGCCGCTCAATCAGATTCTTGGCGTGTTCACGGCGCTTGGCTTGATCACGCTATGTACCAGCGCCGCAGTGATGTGGTGGCGCCGCCGTCCCGCCGGTGTGCTGGGTGCGCCGCCGGCCGTCAACGCCAGCCTCCCGTATGTGCTGATCGGCGTGCTTGTCCTGTTGGGCCTGGTGTTGCCGCTGTTTGGTATATCCATGTTGCTCGTGTGGGTGATCGAGCGCTGTTTCTTGCGGCGGTCCGAGCGCGCATGTGCGTTTCTGGGGCTCACGTAACTCTCACGGCCGTCATTCCCGCTGACAGCAAAAGAAAATCGGCGCAAGATAGCGCCGGCAACGCTCCGCGCGTCGCACCGCACGGCATTCGTCGAGGTGATCGTCATGTTTACGGCACGCATCTTCGCCAGCACATTGCTCGCCCTGAGTTTCGTCACCGTCGCGCACGCCATCGACAACACCACCTTCACCGTGGCGCAACAGGACGGCAACGGCAAGCCGATCGTCTTCCAGAGCACGTCTGCGCTAAAGAAAGGCGACATGATCAAGGTGTACGCCTCCAACGCGCAGCCAGTGCTGATACTGCAGGTAGCGATGTGCGACGAGGGTTGCCTGCATCCGCGCCTGGTAAAGACACTGCCGCTCACGCCTTATTACGCAGGCCAGTCGAGCACCAGCCAGCAGTTCGTGCTACCGGAGGACGGACAGGTCTCCTTCTGGGTGCAGCGGCTGGGCGACCTGCCCAGCACCCCTGTCAATGCATCGAACGGCCAATGGACGGTGCAATACGTCGACCCCTTCCTGCGCTTTGCCACCCAGACACCCTACGACTCGACCCGGCCGATGCCGGCCAATGCGTTTTCACTCAACGACAACACGCTGCGCGCTCGTTTCCTCCATCGCACGTTCGTCACGGTCAGCCTGGCGGACGCGGATCATTGATACGCATGCGATGCTGCAAACGTACGTTGCTTAGCTTCGCCTTGCTCGTGCTGCAGACCGGTGCGGCATGCGCCTGGCAATCCCACGCCGCCTTGCCCATCAGCAGCGCCAGCTTCACGGATGGTGGCACGATACCGGCAAAGCTCAGCTGCGACGGTGCCGATCTATCGCCAGATATCCGCTTGCCCACACCGCCCAGCGGTACCCGCAGCTTTGCGATCGTGGTGGAAGATCCGGATGCGCCAGTCGCCTTCGCGCACTGGCTGGCGTATGGCATTAGCGCCGATACACGCGAGCTGCAGGAAGGTGCATCGACCCCGTCACAGCGGCTTGAACATGCCGCCGAGGGCGTCAACGGTTTTGGCCGGATAGGCTACGGCGGCCCCTGCCCGCCTTCAGGCTCGACGCACCATTACGTCTTCCACATCTACGCGCTCGACACGGTGCCTGCGCTGCCATCCGGCGCGAGCGCACAGCAAGTGAGCACCGCCATCCAGGGCCACGTGCTGGCGGAAGGACGCATCACCGGCTTGTATACGCGCAACTGACATTCAGCAATTTCTGTCAGGCGCGCTGCGCGGCCGGTACGTAAGCTTCCGGTCGCCAAGGAGATATCGCATTGAACACACGCCCCACGGACGCCTACCTCGCCCGCTTCCAGAAAGTATTCACCTACATTGATGAGCATTTGCACGAGGAGCTTACGGTGGCGCGGCTTAGTGCCGTGGCCGCGTTCTCGAAGCATCACTTCTTGCGGCAGTTTTCGGACCTGTTTGGGATCGGCGTGTACAAATACGTGCAACTGAGCCGGCTGAAACGCGCGTCCTATCAACTGGCCTTTCGCGACGATCAGCCAGTGATCGAGATCGCGCTGGACAGCGGTTACGACAACCCCGAATCGTTTGCCCGCGCATTCAAGAAAAGCGCCGGGCAAACGCCCACCGAGTTCCGCAAACAGCCGCGATGGGAACCTTGGCACGGCACCTACGAACCGCTTACCGCGCTAAGGACCCGATACATGCACGCCAAAACAGATACCCGCGACGTTCGCATCATGGATTTCGCGGAAACCCGCATCGCCGTACTGGAACATCGTGGCGATCCAAACCACCTCGGCGATTCGATCCGTTCGTTCATCGCCTGGCGCAAACAACACCATTTGCATCCCAGCCGGCACGCTACGTTCAATATCTTCTACGATGACCCTTATCAGGTAGCGCCCGAAGACTATCGTATGGATCTATGCGTTGCCGTAGACCGCGATATCGCCGGTGACGGCATCGTCGACAAGATCATTCCCGCTGGCCGCTGCGCAGTGTTGCGGCATATGGGTTCGGATGATCACCTGTATGCCTCAATTTCGTATCTGTATTCCGAATGGCTGCCGCACAGTGGTGAAGAACCGCGTGATTTTCCGCTGTTCGTGCAGCGGGTGAGGTTCTTTCCGGATGTGCCGGAGCATGAGGCAGTGGTGGATATTTTTTTGCCCTTGAAGTGAATCGTAGGTTGGGGTGCAAACCCCAACATTGAATTGCCATGCATCGCGATGTTGGGGTTTGCACCCCAACCTACTTGGGCAACACCACTGGCCCCAACATCGACAACGCCTGTTCCGCGCCAAGCCGCTTGGCTTCCTCAAGCACATCAGCGGGCACCCATTGCGGATACGGCACCTCGTGGGCTTCATGATGACCTTTGGCCGTGTGTTCCTCATACACCTGCGCAAGCCACGCAGGTTCGAAGCGATCGGCGAGTCGAACTAGCGCCGGCCATAGCCGCCGATGCACGAACGTCACCTTGCCATCCACCAAGCGACAGACAAGGATCTCCGGCGATTCGGCCAGTTGCTGGAATACCCGGAAGATCTCATGGCTCTTGGGATGCGCCCACCAACTACCCTTGATCGGCTCACCCGCAATCACTTCCGCCATACGAGGAACCGGACCACATGCTGCGCTGAGCACGATGCCGTGCTCACGAATAAAGCCCATGGCCTGATCGAAAGTCATGCCTCAGTTCGACTCAGGCTTGACTCCCAACACGTTCGCGACCAGCGCTTCCACCGGCAAAAGATTGGTTTCAAGCGCTTGTGGCAATGCGTGCCGCTCGATCAAATACTTGGTGCTATTGATCAACACTTCTACCCTGCCCGGCTCGTTTTCCACGACCAAAGCCTTCAGCGGAAGATCGATACCCGCGTCAGGATTGGCAAGCATCAGCGGCGTGCCGGCCTTCGGATTACCGAAAATGATTAAGGTTGTGGGTGGCATCATCAGGCCAATCGCCACGGCCTCGGCCTGTTGATCGATGCTGGCAAATACCTTGATACCGCGCTCGGCAAGCGCAGCGTGTAGGCGCTGTACCGTCTCTTTGAATGCGTGGGGACTATGAAAGCGAAGTATTCCGGTATGACTAGCCATCGTGTTTTACCTCGTCAATGCTCAGCATGCATGCGTCGAATCCTCACCGTGCTTCCATCCGCATAAGTCACCACGAATGTGGAGCCTTCGTGCGATTGCGTTTTCACCGGCACCGGATCTTGATCGCGTGCTGCCAGCAAAGCTTCCCGGTTATAGGCAGCCAGTTCACCGTTGGGCATCAGCACCATCGGCGGACTGAACGGCTCGAAGCTGGTATAGAAATGCTCATCATTGCAGTCGCTGCAACCCATGGCAGATGCAAGCGGCAGGCGCTTCACCCAGATCCAATACTTGTTCTCATGCCTGATCAGGATGCGGTTGGGATCGTTCTGGATTTCCGTGGCAACGCCACCCGGATGCCACACACGCACCAGACTTGCCCGGCTGCAATCCGCCGAAGCGCATTCCTGCACCACCAAGTAATCGTCATTCGCCAGATACACCGGCTCAACACTGAGAACGTCTTCGGCAACCAGTGGTTGCGAGGGAAACACGATCGACGGCATACGCGGATCGACCTTGAAATCGCCCGAGATGAGATAACCACCGTGATGCGAGGTGTAAGCCGGCGCGGTCACCTGCACAGGTGGCAAGGTTTTCTGGTCGTTGGCCAGGCCAGGCAGACAGACGATGGCAAATATCCAGGCGAACCGTGATGCCATGCTGCTCATGCGACCTCCCTGCCGGAAACATGATCGACGGCGGGATCGTACACGCCGAACGGCCGAAATGCAGCACGTCGCCCAGTCGAATGACCTTGCGATCACTTTTCAAGCAATTGCTTGATATCCGGAAGTGCGTAGCTCCAGAAGAACTCGGCGTGCTTATAGGCCGCATGACTCTGGAAATGTTCATGCAGAACGGTAAGCAAGGCTGCTTCGGCATGCTGCTCCAGACGGAACGTAAGCGTGCTGCGATTTTCAGGCCTATCCGGAAGACCCGCCGCTTCGCTCCAGTGGTTGTACTTCAACAAGCTGGCGTACTCCGCAACCAGCACCGTTCCTCGATCATGAAACAGCCTGTCCTTGCCTGGCATCCGAACGGCATAGCTGATGTCGCTGCCGGGTTGCCATAAGGATTCCACCTGCGCGCCGAGCATCCATGCGGCAATAAGGCCCGGCTCTGTCAGTGCGCGCCAGACGTGCTCTGCGTCGGTGCTGATGCTTATGGATGCTTTGACGAATGGGTTGATCATGGGCGGCATTGCAAATAGGACGAGACATTTTACTTTGCTCTCGCCATACCTCAGTCGCGTAGGTTGGGTTAGCGCAGCGTAACCCAACGGTGCTGGCGACGAAGCATTGTTGGGTTACGCTGCGCTAACCCAACCTACGCCGCTGCGCACCGCATGTTTGTACTGGATTCCGGCCTTCGCCGGAATGACGGTGAGGCAAGCGCACACCCCATGAAGAAAGCCATGCTTATCGGCACCACCTCATTCTTGTTATAAAAGACCGATCCGTTAGACAAGAGCTTGGGGACCAGCCATGTCGAAGCATCGGTTTCACCGCCTCGCCGCGTTGTTCGGCAGCATGTTCATCGCCTGCTCCATGGGCGCATCCACGGTATCCGCAGACACCATCTCACCCCCAAAACCCGCTGACCACGCCTGGCTGCTCAAGGCCGATCGCGTTTTCGACGCCCGCAGCGAACAAGCACATGCCGGCTGGGTGGTATTGGTACAAGGCGACAAGATCGCCGCAGTCGGCCCCGCTTCCGATGTGCACGCACCACCCGGCACACAAACCATCGACCTGCCCGGCACCACGCTGCTGCCTGGCCTGATCGATGCACACTCACACATCTTCCTGCACCCTTACAACGAAACCTTGTGGAACGACCAGGTACTTAAGGAAACGCAGTCGTACCGCACCATTGAAGCCGTCAAGCACGTGCACGATACGCTGATGGCCGGTTTCACTGTATTACGTGATCTCGGCACAGAAGGCGCAGGCTATGCCGACGTCGATGTGCAACACTCCATCAACGAAGGATTGATTCCCGGCCCGCACATGTTCGTTGCCACACGCGCCACGATCGCCGCTCATTGCTATGGCCCCGGCCCCGAAGGCTTTCGCACCGACCTCAATCTTCCGCAAGGCGGCATTCCCGTGGCCGGTGTACCGGCGATGATCGACGCCGTGCGTGACCAGGCCGGCCACGGCGCGGACTGGATCAAGATCTACGCCGACTACCACTGCGGCAAGAGCAAAGGCGCCGTGCCCACCTTCAGCGAAGAAGAACTGAAAGCCGGCGTCGACACCGCCCACTCCCTCGGCCTGCCCGTCTCCATGCACTCCACCACGGCCGAAGGTATGCGCCGCGCCGTGCTCGCCGGTGTCGACACCATCGAGCACGGCTACGGCGGCACGCCTGAAGTATTCGCGCTGATGAAACAGCACAACGTCGCCTACCTGCCCACCCTGGAAGCCGAAGCCGCCTACGCCGAATACTTCCACGGCTGGAAACCCGGCCTACCGCCAACCGCAGACATGCAACAAGCTGCCAACGCCTTCAAATACGCCATGCAAGCCGGTGTCACCATCGGCTGCGGCAGCGACGTGGGCGTATTCACCCACGGCACCAACTACAAGGAACTGGAATGGATGGTGCGTAATGGCATGTCGCCAGCACGTGCACTGCTGGCGGCTACGGCAGTGGATGCGAAGATTTTGCGGCAGCAGGATGAGTTCGGGCAGCTGAAGGCTGGATTGGATGCAGACATCATTGCTGTGCAAGGTGATCCTACTTCCGATATCAGCGCAATCGAGCATGTACCGTTCGTGATGAAAGGTGGCGTGATCTACAAACAGCCTGCCCAGCCCTGAAGCTACGTAGGTTGGGGTGCAAACCCCAACATCGCCATCTACACAAGCATGACAATGTTGGGGTTTGCACCCCAACCTACGCGCTATTGAGCCGCTGCGACCTGATCTCGCACTTGTTGATATTTATGCAGAAGAATTTCAACGTATGCCAGATCATTCGCATGGTCGGAGCGCGTGTCTTCATCAATAGAAGTGTCGGCAAGGATGCTCCTGTGCTTAGACACCAACATCTCAAGCGCCTCTATTAGGCAATTGACTTCGGGCCAATCAATGGTATTCATTTTATCTCTTCTCCCAGCGGCCACCGAGCTCTATAGGAAGTCTTTCAACATTCAAGAATGATTGAAGTTGTGCGACGAATTCCGTCAGGAACATGTCTGATTCTGGACGAATTGTGTAGTGGGTAATCTTGGTTTTAGGATCTGTTGTATCACGGGTAATAACCAGCTTGTCAGGAACAGGGGTTCCAGCCCTGATCCACCACCAGTTGGTCTCTGGCTTAGGTGCGGTGAAAGTTGAAATTCCTCCGGACATACCTTTGACCTTTGTAAGACCGGTTGACTCGTCCTTGTATTTCACGACGTCCTTATCTCGAACATGGTCCAAGCGTGGTGATGTCGAGTTGCCCCCTCTGTAGAGATCGATGTCGATCTTCACAGTGGGCGAGTTCGAAATCCGTAACTGGATGTGCAATGCGAAGATGATGTTTCATATTTATGGCTCACTGACGGCAATTCTTTTGCCGATTACCTCTTCAGCCACATCCCACTCATCTATTTCGCCGCTCTCTCTGGATACGGCGAACCAGCCAACAAGAGCGCTGCCTACCCAGTCAGGTTTCGCTCCAGGCGGGGCAGGAAAGTTGGAGCGTAGTGCGAACACGTAATAACGGCCAGCGCCCTCTCCGTGATCAAAGTCACAACGGTATTCTCGTAGGCCACGTGGTGCTGATCGCTGAGTGGCAATGGCACGTCTCAACCTTTCGCAAGCACCATCGCTGCTCAGTTTGTAGCCAGTCGCGCTAACACTGGTACATAAGCAGACCATTAAACCAAGAACCAACAAACGCCCATCACGCACGAGACCCGTACTCTCGTATCACCTCGATGACACCGATGATGTTGTCGTTCAACGCCTCCAGTTCCTCAGCCGGCACCCACCACTCCGTGTGATGAGATGTACCCACTCGCTGGATCGGATATTTCGACATGAAACCGGCTCGCACGTGAAAGCGCGTCACAGCGCCGTACTTGCTGTCCTTGACGTTCCACCGCTCGGCAATTTCGGATGCGTAGCGCTCATTGGTGACAGGATAAAAGATGGGTTGCTCCGGAAGCCTGGGTGGCCAACGGCGGAATTCGCTTTGACGGAGCAGTTCGAGTTCTTCAGGCCCCACCGGGCGGTACAAGACGACGATGGCTTCGTTTTCGGCCATTTGCTTTACGTCCTTGTCAAGAATCGCTCGAGGTGACTGATTGTTCGGCCGGCGCAGCCAGTTCCCTTCTTCGCAATACAAACAAGATCGCGCCAAGCGGCACCGATACGGAAATCACCCATGCCCCATACAGCGGCGCGGCGGCGCTCGCACTAAGCAATTGGATGGAAACCAGCTGAAGGTTCCACTCCCCCGTCGCCCAGTTGACGGACAAGCTGCAAACACCGAACAGGATGAAGATGATCCAAAGCCACTTCCTCCCGCGCATCTTGGTGCGGATACACAGGATGAGTGCGTACAGACTAAAAAGAGCCGCGATCACGGCAAGGGCCAGCACCGCATATTGCAGTGGGCTCTTGCCGCCCATGCTGAAGCTATTGCTGCTTTCAAGGGATTCAGAAAGTTTTTTAACGTTGAATGCAATGATGGTCGTAATGCCATCTTTCTTTTGCGTCGCAATATTTATCAAGACATGTTGGTCAGGGTACTGATATTCGTATATGAGTTTGCTTTTATGCAGCGTATTACTGGTGATGAAGCTGGCATTCACCAGCTTTACCGACAAAGGCTGCCCTGCAGGCATCTGCGCAGCCATGGCGCGCAAAGTCTGATCAAGATTGGTCGACTTTAATTTGATGGAAGGATCGATATCATTTTCGATCTCATCGAATTTCTGTGCTTGCAACAGGCCGATATAATGCTTGGCTTGCTGCTCGTCTTCCGGTGAAGTAAATGCCTTCATCATGCTTTCTCGGCTGCAGCCGGCAAGGAGCACGACGAAGACCAGCACCATCAACATAAATGACCGAGTGCGCATCAGACCATTCCTCCCTGTACAGCTTTACCCGCGTAACACTTCCAGCGCCGGCTTGGCAGCGGCTCTGCGCGCCCATGTCCGGCCATGCTTGATATGAAGTTACCCCTCCCAAGCGCTAGGTGCACCTGGGTTCTGGTGCCTTATACAGCAAATTCCTCATTAAGGATCAGTCATCCATAGAGCCGTGCACAAAAAAGCAGCCTTACAGATGCTGTAAGGCTGCTCGGATATAACTCCTAGCTTGGATACGCTTGTATCAAAGCATCGGCAAGTTGAGCCCTTGCTCCTTCGCACACTGAATAGCGATGTCATAACCCGCATCCGCATGCCGCATCACACCCGTACCCGGGTCATTCCACAGCACCCGCGCAATGCGCTTGTCGGCCGCTTCAGTACCGTCGCACACGATCACCACGCCGCTGTGCTGGCTGTAACCCATGCCCACGCCACCACCATGATGGAAGCTCACCCACGTCGCGCCACCCGCGGTATTGAGCAGCGCGTTGAGCAGTGGCCAATCGGAAACGGCATCGCTGCCATCCTTCATCGCTTCGGTTTCGCGGTTGGGACTGGCGACCGAGCCGGAATCGAGATGATCGCGGCCGATCACGATCGGGGCTTTCAGCTCGCCCTTACGCACCATTTCGTTGAATGCCAAGCCAAGCTTGTGGCGCTGGCCCAAGCCAACCCAGCAGATGCGCGCCGGCAGGCCCTGGAAGCTGATGCGCTTCTCAGCCATATCCAGCCAGTTGTGCAGGTGCGGATCATCGGGGATCAGCTCCTTCACCTTGGCATCGGTCTTCATGATGTCTTCCGGATCGCCGGACAGCGCCACCCAGCGGAACGGACCAACACCGCGGCAGAACAGCGGACGCACGAAGGCGGGCACGAAGCCGGGGAAATCGAAGGCGTTGGCGCAGCCTTCGTCCTTCGCCATCTGGCGGATGTTGTTGCCGTAGTCGAAGGTGGGAATGCCTTGCGCGTGGAAAGCGAGCATGGCTTCCACGTGCTTTTTCATGGCTTGCTTGGCCGCCTTGGCGGTGCCGGCGGGATCGCTCTTGCGGCGTTCGAACCACTGCTCCACCGTCCAGCCTTGCGGCAGGTAACCGTTGATCGGGTCGTGTGCGCTGGTCTGGTCGGTGACGGCATCGGGTTTTACGCCGCGGCGTACGAGTTCGGGCAGCACGTCGGCGGCATTGCCGAGCAAGGCGATGGATTTGGCTTCACCGGCCTTGGTGTATTTCTCGATGCGTGCCAGTGCGTCATCCAGATCGGTGGCTTGCTCATCGACATAACGCGTCTTCAGGCGGAAATCGATGCGGCTCTGCTGGCATTCGATGTTCAAGCTGCACGCACCGGCCAGCGATGCGGCCAGCGGTTGCGCGCCGCCCATGCCGCCGAGGCCGGCGGTGAGAATCCACTTGCCTTTGAGGCTGCCGTTGTAATGCTGGCGGCCCATTTCCACGAAGGTTTCGTAGGTGCCCTGCACGATGCCTTGCGAGCCGATGTAGATCCACGAACCAGCCGTCATCTGGCCGTACATCATCAGGCCTTTCTTATCCAATTCGTTGAAGTGCTCCCAGTTCGACCAGGCCGGCACCAGGTTGGAATTGGCGATCAGCACGCGCGGCGCATCCGCATGGGTGGGAAACACGCCGACCGGTTTGCCGGATTGCACCAGCAGGGTTTCGTTGTCGTTGAGGTCGCGCAAAGCGCGCAGGATGGCGTCGAAACACTCCCAGTTGCGTGCGGCGCGGCCGATGCCGCCGTAAACCACCAGTTCCGCCGGGTTTTCCGCCACGGCCGGGTCCAGGTTGTTCTGGATCATGCGATAGGGGGCTTCGGTGAGCCAGCTTTTGCAGGTGAGCGCCGAACCATGCGGCGCGCGAATGGTGCGGGTGGTATCGATGCGGGTGGGGGCGTTCATCGGGGATGTCCTGCGACTGCCTAGGGAAAGCCGCCATTATGGGCGTCCCGTTTCGAGGCCGCCAACTGCGCTGCGGCAAAACCGATCTTTGCGTGCAAAAAACTGCCATGTCTATTGACGGGCCTTTCACAGCCGCTCAGGCTCGGCAATGAAATCCAAGGGTAGCCCGCGCAATCAGCGCGGCTTTACGAGCGAGATGTAACCGCAGGTCCGTCATCAGCGAAGGTGACAGGCGAGTCCATGGAGGGATGGCATCTTTCTGCAACCTACAACCAGCAGGACATGATCCCATGCATGCCCCACCTCCCCTTTCTCGCCGCAGTGTTTTTCTACGCTTCGCGCTGATCGCATTCGTGCTGCTCGTCATTGTTCTGGCTTTCGGCTATGTCGGCAGCTGGCTGGCACCACAGCGCCTGACGGCGCAGCGCATGGTGAATCAGCTGCAAGCCAATGCCGGTGTCTTCCCGGGCTATCGCCGCAACCACGCCAAAGGTGTGTGCGTGGCCGGTTATTTCGACAGCAATGGTCAGGCGCAAACCTATTCGGTCGCGCAAGTGTTCTCGCCGGGACGGACACCCGTCGTGGGACGTTTCGCGGTTCCCGTGGGCAATCCCTATGCGCCGGACAGCAGCGCCCCCATCCGCAGCCTGGCCTTGCGCTTTGCGCAAGCAAATGGACAGCAATGGCGCACCGGCATGAACAGCATGCCGGTATTTCCGGTCGCCACGCCGCAGGCGTTCTACGAACTGCTGCAGGCACAGCAACCCGATCCTTCGACCGGCAAACCCAACCCGGCCAAAGTCGGCGCGTTCTTCGCCGCGCATCCTGAAACGGCGGCGTTTCTCGCCTGGGTGAAAACGGCCAAGCCCTCCGCGAGCTATGTCACCAATAGTTATTGGAGCTTGAATGCCTTCGAGTTCATCGATGCGAATGGAGAAAAACATGCAGTGCGCTGGCGCATGGTGCCGGAAGCCAGCGGTGATGCCGTCGGCGGCAGCGATGCGAATTATCTGGATGCCGATCTGGCGCAACGGCTTGCACAAGGGCCGCAACGCTGGCACCTGATGGTGACGCTCGCCAACCCCGGCGACCCTACCGATGATGCGAGCAAGGAGTGGCCGTCGGATCGGCGAGAAATCGATGCCGGCACATTGGTCCTCACCAGCACCCAGCCACAGGAAAGCGGCGAATGCCGCGATATCAACTACGACCCGACCGTGTTGCCGCACGGCATTGAGATTTCCGACGATCCCCTGCTGCCTGCACGCTCCGCTGCATACGCCACGTCGTATCTGCGCCGCACCAGCGAGGAAGCGCATCTTCCCGGCACTGCCGCAGCGACCACCAAGCCGGAGACCAAGTGATGACGCGCTCACCTGACCAGTTCGTGCTTGCTGCCCGTGTACTGCATTGGCTGATGGCGATCATGATCGTGTCGATGTTGTTTATCGGCGTCGGCATGGTGGCATCGGTTTCGGAACGGCATGATTGGCTGCTCGCCATCCACAAACCGCTCGGCATAGCGATACTCGTGCTTGCCGTGATCCGGCTTATCGTGCGTCTACGCAATCCGCCACCGCCCTTGCCCGCCGACTTGCCCGCCCTGCAAAAGCTCGCGGCGCATGCTTCGCATTATCTGCTGTACGCGTTGATGCTGGTGATGCCATTGGTGGGATGGGCCATGTTGTCGGCAGGTGGCTATCCGGTGATGCTTAGCCATTCACTGCGCTTGCCACCGATTTTCCCGGTGAATGCCACCGCATTTGCGATCCTGCGGCATGCACATGCGTGGCTGGCAGCGCTGTTGTTCTTGACCTTCCTCGCGCACCTCGGTGCGGCGCTGTATCACGGCTTGATTCGCAGGGATGGGGTGCTTTCCAGTATGACTGGCATCCGTCACGAGCCGGAATAAGCGAAGCTGTAAGCTTGCTTAGGTCGATAGGCATCGTTTGAAGACACTGAGCCCCGGCGTTCGCCGGGGCGACGATGGGATGGTGAGTGCAAGTTCAACGCCGATCAGGCGTCGCTGGCGTTGATGTCCGAAAACGGCGAGTTTCCCGTTTGCAACGGTGCTAGCCTGCACGCATGACACAACTCCACACCGTCCCCACGCTGGACCCGCAAACCTGCGAACGGGCCCGACTGAGTCGCGATGCACGCTTTGATGGGCTGTTCTTCATTGCCGTCAGCACCACCCGCATCTACTGCCGGCCGGTATGTCCTGCTTCGCCTTCACCCAAGCGCCAGAACGTCAGCTATTACACGACGGCCGCGGCGGCGGAAGCGGCGGGGTTTCGCCCTTGCCTGCGCTGCCGGCCCGAGTTGGCACCGGGTAACGATGCCTGGCAGCGCGGCGATCACGTGGTGTCGAGCGCATTGAAGCTGATCGATGGCGGCCTGCTGCAAGATCATCCGGTGGATGAGCTTGCGCGCCGTGTCGGTGTCGGAGCACGGCAGTTACGGCGCTTGTTCGTGGAACGCTTGGGAGCGCCGCCCATCGATGTGCACACCACGCGCCGGCTGCTGTTTGCCAAGCAGTTGCTGACCGAGACGAATATGCCCGTCACCGATGTGGCGCTTGCATCGGGCTTCAGCAGCTTGCGGCGCTTCAATGCGGCGTTCTTGCAGGCCAACCGCATTGCGCCGCGCGAGCTGCGCAGGAAACCGCATGCGAGCCATAGCGACAGCCTGGTACTGCGCCTGCATTACCGGCCGCCTTACGACTTCCACTCGCTGCTGGCCTTTCTGCGCGGCCGTGCCCTGCCCGGCATCGAAGTGGTCGATGAGGAAAGTTACACGCGTGTCTTCGGTCCCGCTGAAACGCCGGGCTGGTTGCGGCTGAGTGCGTGGCCGGACAAGGAACATGCACTGCGTCTGCAACTGCATTGCCCGCAGCCGGCGAAGATGCTATCGGTGGTGACGCGCATTCGCCGCATGTTCGATCTGGACGCTGATCCGCAAGCCATTGCAACGGCCTTGCAGACGACCGCACCGATGCGTGCCTCGTTGCGCAAATACCCGGGCCTGCGTTTGCCTGGCAGTTGGAACGGTTTTGAAGTGGCAGTGCGTGCGATTCTCGGCCAGCAAGTGAGCGTGGCAGCGGCACGCACGCTTGCATCGCGTGTGGTGCATCGCTACGGCGAAGCATTGCCCGTGCCGGTAGCGCCTGGACTGGAGTGCCTGTTTCCCAAACCCGACGTCTTGGTGGATGCCGATCTCAATGCCTTGGGCATTACCACTGCACGCGCGCAAAGCATTCGCGGTGTCGCGCGTGCAGTGCTGGATGGCCGCGTGGATTTTCGCGTCGAGCAATCGCTGGATGAGTTCGTGCAACGCTGGGTAGCCTTGCCCGGTATCGGCGAATGGACGGCGCACTACATGGCGATGCGCGGCATGAGCCATCCGGATGCGTTTCCGGCTGCCGATTTGATCCTGCGCCGCGCTGCATCCACCGATGGCACTATGCTCAGCACCAAGGCATTGACGCAGATGGCCGAAGCATGGCGTCCGTGGCGAGCCTATGCGGTGATGCATCTATGGCGCAGTGTGAGCGAGCCGGCCAAGCTGTCCGCTGCGCCCCGAAAGAGAACAGCGGCATGACGACCTCAAACGATATCTGGTACGACTATCTATCCACACCCATCGGCAAGCTGTTGCTGGCTGCCGATGCGCAAGGCTTGCGCGAAGTGTGGTTCGAAACCGGAAAGCACCAGACAACGCCTGACCCGGCGTGGAAGCACGATCCGGCCCAACTCGCGTTCGCGCGCAAGCAACTGGAAGAATATTTTGCGGGCACGCGCACGACGTTCGATTTGCCGTTGCATCCAATTGGAACGCCGTTTCAAGTCGCGGTGTGGCATGCGCTGGCGAAGATTCCTTACGGCACCACCATCAGCTACGGCGACATGGCAAAACGCATCGGGCAACCGCAGGCGGTACGCGCGGTGGGGGCTGCCAATGGGCGCAATCCGTTGCCGATCGTGTTGCCTTGCCATCGGGTGATCGGCGCGGACGGGAGCTTGACGGGCTTTGGTGGCGGCTTGCCGACGAAACGATACTTGTTGGCGATGGAAGATCAGATTGCACGAGGTGACTTGTTTGGGGTGGCATTGGGCCGCTCATGACAAACACCATCGTCACTCGGCTCATTCGGCAACTCGACCTGCAGCCGCATCCAGAAGGTGGCTTTTACCGGCGCACTTACCAATGCGATGAGTGCGTCACGCGAGCGGACGGCACACCACGTAGCGCATCAACGGGCATCTATTACCTGCTGCACGATCAGGCCTACTCCGCCTGGCACCGCATCGACTCGGATGAAATGTGGCACTTCTATGCTGGCGATCCGCTGCTGATTCACATGCTGGACGACCGCGGTGAATTGAAAGTGCAACGGCTTGGGAACATGCTGCAAGAACCGGATGCGGTGTTTCAGTACGTGGTACCGGCGGGCTGCTGGTTTGCGGCGGAGCGCGAAGGACCGCAAGGGTATTCGCTGGCAGGTTGCACGGTGGCACCAGGGTTTGAATTCGCAACCTTCGAACTGGCGGATACCCAGGCGCTGCTGAGTCGCTACCCGGCGCATGAGGCTGTGATCCGACGACTGGCACCAGGCGGAAACGGCGCGTAGCTCTTTTACAATGCACGGTCTTCAACACCGTGGCAGCGCATGTCTTTTACGCATCCCTCCAACCTGATCATCATTGGCGGAGGCCCTGCTGGGTTGATGGCCGCCGAAACAGCACGTGCGCAGGGTTTGGAAGTCGATCTGTATGAGGCGAAAGGTTCGGTCGGGCGCAAGTTTCTGATCGCCGGCAAGGGTGGCATGAACCTTACGCATAGCGAGCCGCGGCTGGCGTTCGACAAGCGGTATGGCGAGCGCACCAAGGACATCGGCGCATGGCTGGATGATTTCGATGCCGATGCGCTACGCGCATGGGCACGTGGCCTTGGCGTAGACACCTTTGTTGGCAGCTCCGGCCGTGTTTTTCCCAGTGACTTGAAAGCGGCGCCACTGTTGCGCGGCTGGGTGCATCGGCTGCGTGAAAGTGGCGTGCGTTTTCATGTGCACCATCGTTGGCTCGGTTGGCGCGATGATGGCGCTTGGCATTTCGCCACGGCGGACGGCGAGAGCTTCGTGCATGCAGGTGCGGCAGTTTTAGCGCTGGGTGGTGGCAGTTGGCCACAGTTGGGTTCGGATGGTACGTGGCAGGCGCGGTTGGTTGAGCGTGGCGTCGACGTTGCCCCCTTGCAGCCTGCCAATTGCGGCTTCGACATCGGATGGAGTGCGCACCTGGCCTCGCACTTCGCCGGTGCGCCAGTGAAGCCTGTTGCCGCGCGTCTGCATGATGGTTCCGGGCATTCGCCTATGCTGCAAGGCGAATGTGTGATCACCGAAACCGGCATCGAAGGCAGTCTGATCTATGCGCTATCCGCCAGCTTGCGCAACACCATCGCCCAGGAGGGCTATGCCGTGTTGGAGCTGGACCTGGCGCCGGACCGTACATTGGATCGGTTGCGCCATGATCTCGCCAAGCCGCGCGGAAGTCGCACGCTGAGCGAGCATCTGCGGCGTCAGGCTGGGTTGGTGGGTGTGAAGACGGCTTTATTGCACGAGGTGCTCGATACGGCACAACGCAACAATACGGACGTTCTGGCACGTACCATCAAATGCCTGCCCTTGCGCTTGAAACAGCCACGTCCCATGGCCGAGGCCATCAGCAGCGCTGGCGGTGTACGGCTGGAAGCTTTGGATGATGCCTTGATGCTGACTGCGCTGCCCGGCGTGTTTTGCGCGGGTGAGATGCTGGATTGGGAAGCGCCTACCGGTGGTTACTTGCTGACGGCATGTTTTGCGAGTGGGTATCGCGCGGGGCTTGGTGTGGCGGCATGGTTGAAACACAACATCGCGTAATCCTGTTCTCGTCATTCCGGCGAAAGCCGGAATCCAGTACAAACGCGCCGTGCGAAGCACACAACATAAAAAAATATCGTGTCCTTCGGACGCATATTAAAACTGGATTCCGGCCTTCTCCGGAATGACGGTGAGGTATTGCGAAACTCCCTGCATATGATGGGGCGTGAATCGTGCTTACAAACCAAGATCACTTAGCCCCGGATGATCATCCGGCCTGCGTCCTTGCGGCCAATGGTATTTGCGTTCCGATTCGGCAATAGGCACATCATTGATGCTCGCATGCCGCTCGGCCATCAAGCCGTTTTCATCGAACAACCAGTTCTCGTTGCCATAGGAACGAAACCAGTTACCGGAATCGTCATGCCACTCATAGGCAAAACGCACAGCAATGCGGTTGCCATCGAACGCCCAAAGCTCCTTGATCAAGCGGTACTCCAACTCTCGCGCCCATTTGCGCGTAAGAAAAGCCACGATGGCATCGCGGCCGCTGAGGAATTCCGAACGATTGCGCCAGCGGCTATTAGGCGTGTACGCGAGCGCTACGCGGCCGGGCTCGCGCGTGTTCCAGGCATCCTCGGCCAGGCGGACTTTCTGGATCGCGGTTTCGCGCGTAAACGGCGGCAAGGGCGGGCGTTGCTCAATCGCAGACATGAGGGCTCTCATCAGGTGGCACGGGGAATTGGCATTGTAATTCCTGGCCCGGTCCGGCCTGCATAAAAACTTGCGACGGTATGCGGCATGTCAACGCACCACCGGACATGCTGAATTAGTCATATAACTGCGTCATGATTCACGGCTGATCGAAACTCGGGTTCCATTCCATGAAACGCTTATCCAGCCTGCTGCTTTGTTCGCTCATTGCCCTGGGGGGCTGCGCCACGCATCCCTCTGTACCGGCCGGAACGGAGGCGCAACAGGCCAAGGCTGCGGCCACCGCGCCACTGCTGCTTATCTCCATCGACGCCTATCGCGCCGACTACATCAACCGCGGTTTCAGCCCCACCTTGCAGCAACTCGCTGCCACGGGCGTGCATGCCGATGGGATGCAGCCGTCGTTTCCCTCGTTGACGTTTCCCAATCACTACGCCATCGTCACCGGCCTGGTGCCGGACCACAACGGCATCGTCAACAACACCATGGTCGATCCGGAACTGGGCAAGTTCTCGTTGAAGGACCGCAAGGCAGTGAGCAATGAATTGTGGTGGGACCAGGCCACGCCACTGTGGGTGACGGCCGATGCAAACGGACTGCGTACCGCAACCATGTTCTGGCCCGGCTCCGAAGCAAATATCCAGGGCAAGCATCCGGATTACTGGAAACCATACGACGGCAAGGTGACACCCGACCAGCGTGTCGACCAAGTCCTTGCGTGGCTGGATCTGCCGCAGGATCAACGCCCCACCTTCCTGACCCTGTATTTCGATGCGGTCGATCATGCCGGCCATGAGCACGGGCCGGACTCAGCGGAAGTGAACCAGGCATTGCGCGGAACCGATGAAGCCATGGCGCGCCTGGTCGATGGTCTGCGCCAGCGTGGCCTATACGACAAGATCAATATCATCGTGCTGGCCGACCACGGCATGGCGAGCGTACCGCTGGAAAACAGCATTCTTATCGACAAGCTGATTCCGATGGACGACGTGGAGGAAGTGAGCCTGGGTGTGGTGGCTGGCTTCAATCCCAAGCGCAAGCACGATTTCAATGCCATCGAGGAAAAGCTCGAACAGCCGCAGCAGCATATGCATTGCTGGGACAAGACGCGCATCCCTGCACGCTTCAACTACGGCGCCAATGCACGCGTGCCGCAGCTGGTGTGCCTGGCCGACGTGGGTTGGCGCATTACCACCACGGACTACCAGGCCAAGCACGCTGGCCACATAAGCATTGGCGAACACGGCTATGACAATGCCGATCCGCTGATGCAGGCTTCGTTTATTGCACATGGGCCGGCGTTCCAGAGCGGCATCCGTTATCACAGTTTCCCCAACGTGGACGTCTATCCGCTGATGGCGCATTTGCTGGGGATCTCGCCGAAGTTCAGCGACGGGAAGTTCGAGGATGTGCAGGGGATGTTGAAGCCGGAGCCGGCGCCAGCCCAATAACGCTTGGTATCTGATTAGCGTCGAGCATCAACAATACGAGATGCAGTTCCCTCCCCTGCTTGCAGGGGAGGGTTAGGGTGGGGTGCGAGCGAAGCGAGCGGCAGGCGATCCTATATCGCAGCAAGGTGCATCCGGCCACACGCTGCTTGCTATCTAAAGTCAATTCGGCTGTGCGCTAAAGCACAAGCAACCCCAACCCGGCCCTCCCCTACTGCCGCAGGGGAAGGGGTAGTTCTAGGTAAAAATAGGGCAGCACTTGAGCATCGCGCCGCATGCCACGAAAGTAGCGGCCATGAACATCGAACTCCGCCACCTGCGTTACTTCGTCGCCGTCGCCGACACGCTGCATTTCGGCAAGGCTGCCGAGCGGCTGGGCATGTCGCAGCCGCCGCTCAGCCAGCAGATTCGCCAGCTGGAAGACGCGGTCGGCGCCCGCCTGCTGACGCGCACCAACCGGCGCGTGGCCTTGACCGAGCCCGGCCGGGTGTTGCTGCAGGAAGCGCGCGATATCCTCGAACGCACCGATCGCGCCGTGGACCTGGTTCAGCGCGCGCAACGCGGCGAGCTGGGTGAACTGCGCATCGGCTTTACGCGCACGACGCCGCTTTCGCAGGATATCCCCGGCGCCATCTTTGCGTTCCGCCAGCACTTTCCCGCGGTGCATTTGCAGCTGGAAGAAATGAATTCGCTGCAGCAGGTCGATGCGCTGCTTGAGCGCCGCTTGCAGGTGGGTATTCTGCGCCCGAGTACGCTGCCTTCATCCCTGATTTCCAAGCGCCTGTTCCGCGATCCGCTGGTGGCGGTGCTGCGTTCGGATCACCCCGCGCTGAAGCGTGTGGGTGCGCGCGGCAAGTTGTCGGTCAAAGTATTGGCGCAGGAACCGTTCGTGGTGTTCGCACGCAACGCCGGTGCAGGCGTGCACGAACATGTCATGACGTTGTGCCGCGAGGCAGGCTTTGCACCACGCATTTCGCAGGAAGCGCGCGAGGCATCCACCATCATCGGCCTGGTTGCCGCCGGCTTCGGCGTGGCGATTCTGCCCCAGTCTTGCGATCACATCCGCGTGGAAGGGGTCAGCTACGTGGCGTTGGCGGAAACGAACGCCATGTCGGAAATCCACGTGGTGTATCGCGATGACGAGCGTTCGCCGCTGGTGCCACGTTTCGTGCAGTTACTCACCGCAGCCAAAGGCTAGCGTAGGTTGGGATGCAAACCCCAACAATTCGTGTACATATGCATGTCGATGTTGGGGTTTACACCCCAACCTACGGCATCGCTCCCTTACTCATGGGTGCAGGTGGCGTGGCTAACTGCGGTAAAGGCGGTAGGCGATACAGGCACAACGCGATCAGCAAGCCGGCCAGCACCAGCGCACCGACGAACAGCGCAACGCCTAGCCAATGATACGCTGCATAAAACAAGCCACCACTCCAGCCAGCTACGCTCGAACCCATGTAATAACTGAAAAGGTACATCGACGAAGCCTGTGCCTTCGCCGCACCGCCACGCCGCCCTACCCAGCTGCTGACGATGGAATGGCCGCCGAAGAAACCGAAGGTAATGGCCGTCAGGCCAAAGATGATCAACCACAGCGATGCTGTCATGGTGCATGCCACGCCCCATAGCATCAGCGCAAACGCCGTCCAGAGTACTTTGCGCCGACCCAGTTTGCCGGCCAGATGCCCCATCCAGGCCGAGCTGAAGGTGCCGACCAGATAGATGCCGAAGATCAGGCCAACCACGGTCTGGCTGAGATTGAACGGCGGCGCCAGCAAGCGATAGCCCAGATAGTTGTAGACCGTGACGAATGCGCCGAGCAGCAGAAAGCCTTCCAGGAACAACCACGGCAGGCCGGGATCGCGAAAGATGCCGGCGAAGCGGGAAAACAACGCACGCCATTGCAAGGCTTGAGGATGGAAGTGGCGCGACGGCGGCAAGGCTTTCCAGAACACCAGGCCAGCGATCAAACCAATGATGCCGACCACGGCGACACCAGCGCGCCAGCCGGCAAAGTCAGCCACCACGCCGGCTATCAGTCGCCCGCTCATGCCGCCAATCGCGCTGCCGCTGATGTACAGGCCCATGCCCAGGCCAATCGATTCGGCATGCATTTCTTCGGTGAGATACGTCATTGCGACGGCCGGCAAACCGCTGAGCGTGATGCCGAGCAGCGTTCGCAGCGTCAGCAGCGCGTACCAGTTCGGCATCAACGCAGTGAGCAACACCAGCACGGCGGAAGAAAGCAGCGACGCTACCATGACCGACTTGCGTCCCACTGCATCAGACACGCCGCCCGCAAACAGCATGGCGAAGGCCAGCACGCCAGTGGTCAGCGACAGCGACAACGCGCTGGTAGCGGCACTGATGCCGTAGTGCTGGCTGAACAGCGGCATCAGGGGCTGCACGCAATACAGCAAGCCGAAGGTCGCCAGACCGGCGGCGAACAGCGCGAGGTTGGTGCGCTTGAAGGCCGGGGTGCCGTGGCGGATGAGGTTGTCCGTTGAGAGGGTGTCCATAACGGTGCGGCGTGGTCGCGACAGTGACTCGAAGTTCCTCGCCGTCATTCCGGCGAACGCCGGAATCCAGTATTAATACGTCGTGCGAAGCACACAAAACCTTTGTATTGAATGCTTCGCATACCATGTTTGTACTGGATTCCGGCGTTCGCCGGAATGACGGTGAGGGCGCTCGGTTTTTTTCAGGTAGCGCAAGCATAGAGTTCCTTCCGTGGAACGTCGATAACACCGCAAGTCCGGCTCGATAGCCGGCACGTATCAATCCGCGAATGCCGCCATCGATAAAGCATCACGCACAATGCCGCGCACCTGAGTGGGCGCTTCCAAGTTGGCGTGATGCCCTGCCCCATGCACGACATACATGCGTGCTTGCGGCAAGCCTTCGAGGAGTTCCTGCGCCAGCTGATGCACTTCGATCTGGTCTTCGCTGCCGACGATCAGCACGGTTGGTACATCGATTTCATGCAGGCGTTCGAGTGCACTGGGCTTCGGCGTGCGTTGATCTTGCGCAGCACGTGTCCAGTAGCTGGTTTCGCGCTTGAACAACTGCGAGGTCATGGCTTCGGTATGCCTGCGGGCGACGGGGTCCACTTCGCTGACGGCACGGCGTGGACCGTCGGTGAAAGCGCGTAGCGAGCTATCGATCATGCCATTGACGTCGAAGGTGCCGAGTGCCTGCAGAAAAGCGCGCGCTGCCGGCGTGCTGTCGGCGAAGCGGCCCCAGTAGCCGGGACCGATGAGGATCAGTGCGCTGACACGCTGCGGATGCGCCAGCGTGAAATCCAAAGCGGTGGCTGCGCCACCGGAACAGGCGAGGAAGGCGGTGCGTTGTATGCCGCATGCGTCCAACACGGCGGCCAGATCTTCGTGATGCGCGTAGCTGCCAGGTTCGATGCTGGAGCGGCCGAAACCGCGGGCGTCATAGCGCAGTACGCGATGCGTGTCGGCCAAAGCAGTGAATTCGAAGTCCCATTGTCCACGGTCGACCAGGAAGCCGTGCAGCAGGGTGATGGCGTCGCCCTCGCCGGTTTGTTCGGCGTAGAGGTGGGCGTGAGGGACGCCGATGCAGTGTGACGTCGAGTTGGTCATGGTGCTCCCTTTCTCCGATAAGCAAGCCCCTCCCCCTGCTTGCAGGGGGGAGAAACATCAACGCGTTTTGAACTCCCGCGCCGCCAGCTTCGGCACGAACACGGATGGTGCATACCCTGACGGCTTGTCGCCCACCGCTACGCCACCATGAATCCGCGTCTGCTGGATGTCGGCAAACATGTAATACGGGAACGGTTTTTCCGTAGCGCTGACGGCATCCAGACGAGCACGCAAATCAACCGGCAACTGGAAAGCAAGCGCGGCGAGATTGGCGTCGAGCTGTTCCAGCTTGGTGGCGCCGATGATGACGGAGGCAATGCCCGGCTGCGTCGCCACCCAGTTCAACGCGACGCTCGCCATGCTCTGGCCGGCTTCCTTGGCTACCTTCTCCAGTTCGGCAACGATCTTCCAGTTGCGCGCGGTAAAGCGTTCGAAGCCTGGCGCGTTGCCGATCTTGGCCAGCCGTCCATCACCCTCGCCACCTTGCTGGCTGGGCTTGTACTTGCCCGACAGCATGCCCATCGCGAGCGGGCTCCATGCCGTGATGCCCATGCCGAGGTTCTGCCCCAGCGGCACGTACTCATGCTCGATGTGGCGCTCGGCCAGCGAGTATTCGAGTTGCATGTTCACCAGTGGCGTCAACGCATGCGCTTCGGCAAACGTCTGCGCGCGCGCCGCATACCAGGCAGGAATGTCGGAGAGTCCGGCGTAGCGGATCTTGCCCGCGCGCACGAGATCATCGAGCGTGCGCACCACTTCTTCAGCAGGCGTGATGCGGTCCCAGGTGTGCAGCAAATACAGATCGATGTAATCGGTACGCAGGCGGCGCAGCGAACCTTCCACCGCGCGCATGATGTTCTTGCGGCCGTTGCCGCCGGCATTGGGATTGCCGGGCTCCGCGTTGTAGGTGAACTTGGTGGCGAGTACGACGCGATCCCGCGCACCGCTTTCTTCGATGAACTTGCCCAGCATGCTTTCGCTGGTGCCTTCGGTGTACATGTCGGCGGTGTCGATGAAGTTGCCGCCGGCTTCCAGGTAACGATCGAACATGGCGCGGGCGGTCTGCTCCGCCGTGCCCCAGCCCCAGTCATCGCCGAAGGTCATGGCACCAAGGGCTAGACGGCTGACGCGCAGGCCGGAACGTCCAAGCGTGAAGTATTGATCGAGCGACATGGCTGAACTCCGTAGTGGGTGACGACGGGGTGCAGTGTGCGCTGGCCGATCATGTTGAAAAACCACCATCAGCTTGATGCATTATGTAGCCATGCTAATAAATGGAGAGCCAGGCCATGCGCGACCACTACGCCCTGCGCGCCTTCCGCGCCGTCGCCGAGTACGGCAGCTTTACCCGCGCGGCGGCGGCACTGGAGGTGACGCCATCCGCGCTGAGCCAGACCGTGCAGCAACTGGAAGGCCAGCTCGGCACGCGGCTGCTCCAGCGCACCACGCGACGCGTGGGGCTGACCGAAGCCGGCCAGGAAATGCTCCAGCGCATAGCGCCTGCACTCAACGAACTGGATGTGGCCCTGGATGCGATCCGCCAGCATGGCGACCGCCCACGCGGCACCATTCGCCTGACCGTGGCGAGCGTGGTGTCCCGCGCCATCATCGAGCCGATGCTCGGTGAATTCATGGCGCGCTGGCCCGACGTGCAACTGGACATCCGCGTGGAAGACGGCCTGACGGACCTGGTGGCCGAAGGCCTGGATGCAGGGATCCGTCTGGGCGAACGCCTGCAACGCGACATGGTGGCCATTCCCATCGGCGGACCGATGCGCGCGGTCGTGGTGGGATCATCGGATTACTTCAAGCGTCATGGCTACCCGAAAGAACCCAAGGAACTGCAACGCCACAACTGCATCCGGCATCGCTTCGCCAGCAGCGGCGCCATTTATCGTTGGGAATTCGCGCATCGCAGCGGCCAGCAAAAAGGCCGCTGGTACGAAATCGCCGTCGACGGGAGCCTCACCGTCAACGACGTTCCGCTGGCTTTACGCGCTGCCGAAGCTGGCATCGGCCTGACGTGCATGTTGGAAATCTCTGCACGTGCCGCCATCGATGCAGGGCGGCTGGAAAGCGTGCTCGGGCCATGGCTGCCGCCGTTCGACGGTTTCTACCTGTACTACCCGAGCCGCTTCCAGGTTCCCCCGAAACTGCGTGTGTTCATCGATTTCATTCGCGAATGGGGTGCGCGTGACATGAATGCCTCGCAGCAACGCGTTCAACGATAACGGTAGTAGCCGCCTACCCATACGTGTCCCGGCCCCCAATATCCAGGCACCCATACACGCGCCGGACGTGGTGCAACGACGATGCAGCCAGTCTGCATCAGAACACCGCCAAACACGGCCAGCGCAATCAAAAGCTTGGGAAGGTATCGACGCATGATGGTTCTCCTGTGAGCAGTGGAAACTCACGTCGGAAAACGCAGCGAAAAAACGTTGCGATGACGATGCCAAGCTGAACTGATGCCGAGGGTTCAGGCTGCAACTTTCCTCTCCCTTTCGAGCTGTGAAAGAAACCTCATGCTCGCCGCCCCGGCGTAAGCTGGCCGACAGCGACCAGCCCGTTTTTGGCATCACGAGGTGCGTACTCCTTCGCATCAGGGCTGTCACCGAATCCGCTATAACCGCTCGTGATGACAGGCGGGGGAAATCATGTCGTTGCGCAGTCTGGCGTGGAGGTTGGCTCTATGGGTGCTGGCCGGTGCGGCGCTTGTGTTCGTCGCCAGCGGCTATTTGTTGTTTCACCTGGTGGGCAAGCAATTGCTGCAGCAGGCACAGCGTGAATCCGCGGCACTGGCGAGCCAGGGCAGCAGCCTCGTCCAGCTGCGCCTGAACGACATCACCAACACCACCCGCGTACTGGCCGCCGTTATCGAGCCGCGCCCGCGGAACGCCGCATCGCTGATTCATGACGCCCTCGCGGACAATGCCGATCTTGCAGGTCTCGCCGCAGCATTCGTGCCGGGCAGCACCGCGGCACAAGAGGCGGGGCAATCACCGTTCGTCGACCGGCAGAGCGATGGAACGCTCGCGCACCGGGATCTTTTCAAAGACCCGCAGCCTTACTGGAACGCAACATGGTTTCAGCAAGGGCTGGTTTGCAACCAAGGATGCTGGCATCCGGTGTTCTGGTCGCAATCGCGGCATCGGCTGCTGGTCAGCTATTCGGCACCGATGCAGGCCGACGACAACACCATCGGTGTCGTCAATGCGGATGTCACGCTGGATTGGCTGCAAGGCGTCTTGCTATCGATGCATCTACCGGCCGGCACCCATGCTTTCGTGATGGATCAGCAAGGCAGGTACTTGGCCAACGATGCCGTGGAACAGGTAGGCAAGGAAGCCCAAACCACCCTGCTCAGCCAACTGAGTGCACCAAGCCTGCCGGAATACGCGAACGCACACCGGTTGAATCTGCAGGGCGAGCGAGCATGGATGTACGACCAGCCGATTGCGGGCACGCAATGGAAATTTGCTGTGGTCGTGCCGGAGGAACTCATTTATGCGCAGGTACGCCATGCGTTCATGTCGGTGCTGGTGCTCGGCGCGCTGACGATACTGTTGCTGGGACTGATCGTGATGATCACCATCCGGCGCACGTTGGCACCGCTAGGTGTGCTCGCCGAACGCGCAGAGCTGGTTGCACGCGGCGCGCTGGACTTTGCGCTTCCACGTGTACGCCGCCATGACGAGGTGGGCCGGCTTACACATGCGTTCGACCGGATGCGCCTTGAACTGGCCGCGCACCTGGAAGAACTGACCCGCGTGGCGCAAGAGCAGGCGCGGCTTGCCAGCGAACTCGACATCGCACAGCAGATCCAGACAGCGTTGCTGCCCGGCCCGCATTATCTCGATGCGCGCTGCCAGAACTTTGAACTGTTTGCCGTGCTGAAACCCGCACGCAGCGTCGGCGGCGATCTGTATAGCTATTTCATGCTGCCCAATCAGCGCTTCTGCTTCATGGTGGGTGACGTCGCCGATAAAGGCATTCCCGCGGCCTTGTTCATGGCGCGCACCATTACGCTTGCCAAGGCCATGGCGTCGCGCGCGCAATCGCCTCAGCACTTGCTGCAGCTGATCAACGATGAGTTGTGCCGCAACAACGACAGCTGCATGTTCGTGACCTTGCTGTGCGGCTTTCTGGATGTGGCGACCGGCTATATGACGCTCGCCAGCGCAGGGCACGATCCACCGGTGCTATGGGGCAATCAGGCGCCGCGCTGGTTGCCGGTCACGTCAGGCTCTGCACTCGGCCTGGACGAAGCCGCTTCATTTCCGGCCATACGCGTTCGCCTGAAACCGGGCGATACCTTGTTGATGTACACCGACGGCGTGACCGAAGCTGCCAGCAAGACGCTGGAGCAATACGGCGGCGAAAGGTTGCTGGCCAGGCTGGGTCAGTTCCACGATGCGACCGATGGAACGGGACCCCGAGATCCGACGAAGTTCCTGGTCGAGGATATCGAGGCATTTTCCGCCGGCCACGGTCAGAGCGATGATATCGCCTTGCTCGCACTACGCTGGAACCATGCCGGACTGGACAAGGGGACGCTGATGCTCGATCTGGTTTTTCCCGCTACGCTGGAAAAAGTGTTCGACACGCTCAATCTCTGCGCGGAAACCCTGCACGAAGCCGGCATACGCACCGATGTGCGCGCCGATGTGCGCCTGGTGCTGGAGGAGTTGATGGTGAACATGGTTCATCACGGCAACCTCCATGGAAGCGAAAGAACCATCGGCCTGCGCATGATGATCATCGACGAAGCCGTGCTGGTGGAGCTGAACCACGACGGCGCGCCATTCGACCCGCTGCAATTCGGCTCCCCCACCCTTACCGGCGATCTTGCGGACCGCGAGGACGATGGCGGCCTGGGCATTCATCTGGTGCGGGCCATGTCCAGCGAACTGAACTACACGCATGACGAAGACGGCAATCATCTTCAACTGCGCTTTGCTAATCCTACGGAGCACGGCCATGGCACTTAATCTGCGCATCGATCCGTTCACCCCTCAGCGATCCACGCTTTACCTGGAAGGACGGCTGGATGCCATCAGCTTCGGCGAGTTCGACAAGCAAGCCGACAAGGTGCTGGAGCAGATGAACACCGGCAGCACCCTGGTGCTCGATCTATCCGCGCTCGATTACATCAGCAGCGCAGGCCTTCGAAGCATTGCCAAGGCCAGGAAAGCGATGCGCGCGCGCGATGGCCAGACTTTGCTGGTAAATCCGCAGGTGCAGGTGCGGAAAGTGTTCGACATCGTGAAGGCGGTGCCGGTGAATGAGATTTTCCAGAACGTGCGGGAGTTAGATGATTATCTGGATCGGATTCAACGGCGGGTGTTGCATGAGGGAGAGGAGTTGGAGTGACCGGACCGTAGCGTCGCAGGTTGGCGTGCAAATCCCAACATGATGGGCGATGGACATGGCGACGTTGGGGTTTACACCCCAACCTACGGGACACGAGCGAAATTACGCATTTTCTACGCCCGCGCACGCACCCTTTACTCGCTTTGTATGCAGCCTTCGCCACAATGCACGCCGCGCCGATGTCCAGCAGGCTTGCAGCCGGAGGCCGCCACGCGAGGTAGCGGGCAGCAGCCTTCCGATGATCCGGCTCCGGCTGCAAACCTGCTGGACATCGCTCTGCCCATTGACAGGCAAAGGCCACTAACTTGGCGCCATTCGCCACTGCAAACCGTGATGCAGTTGGCTTCGCAGCGATCCCTCACCATGGCGCAACAAGAGCATAACGCAACCAGGTTACGTTAATTTGCCATCACATTCGGACGTCCATACGTCCGAATAAAGACGGCAGCATAAACTATGCAAGATTTTTCACCGGCTTCACGCAAGCATCTTCAATCGATGGCAAAAACATCGACCTGCCATTCACCCTGTTCGGCCTATAAAGCCGCGCCCGACATTCAACGGGCAACCTGATTGGCCACGAACGTCAGCGGTGCTGCAAATTTTACTCGTCGTCCCAGCTTTCACCGGGATGACGGCAACACATAACTGAAGTTCGGAGCCCATCAGCAAGGGCGATGCAAGCAAGTCATGTCCATCCACTGATGAGGGGAATTGCCATGCATGCGATACGCAACAGCCTAAGTATGAAGATGCTTTCCACTGCACTTGTTGTGGCGACTTTTGGACCGGGAAGCGCAGCATACGCACAAACACAAAGTGTCCAGTTCAGCAGTGAAGCGGATTCCGATAGTGGTACGGCAACGCAAACACTGCTTGGACTGCTCCCGACAACCCAAACCTGGGGGCCGGACGACCAAAGCGAGACGACCAACTCCGGCAGCAACAGCGAACCGGCGCCGTCCGTTACCGAAAACATCAACGGTGTAACGACCTATCAATCCCAAGACGATGACAACAGCACCGATGCAGGGAGCGGTGCCGACCAGGCCAACGCCACCTCCTCTTCCGGAAGCGGCAGCGCCCTGGGCGGGCTAATCACCTGGAGCAACCTCTCCATCCAGGAAACCTGCCTGCCAGACGGCAGCATCGGCGACCAGATTGACTGCACCGTTTATGAATCCATTACCAACCTTGATGTCAACGGCAAGCCGGCGACCACAGCAGGCAGTTTTGCTCCTGGAACATCCATTCCCGTCTCCGGCAATATCCCGGATACGAATTGCCCGCTCGGCACGGACAGCTTTAGCGGAAACATGGTCTTGGATAATTCCATCCTTGATAGCGGAACCGAACAGGGCTCCGACGCGGAAATCGCCATCCAGATAACCGGTACTGCCACCTGTTATACCGCGGATCTCGTGCCGCTCTACACCACTGGCTACAACGAGCAGATTGGCGGTCCAGATATCTACTACAAAGGCACATATTCCTTGTACGTCGTGCGGACTTGGAATGACTACAATTATTATTAGTGGGTGGACTACTCACCCCTACGCGTGCCAAAGGCGATGTGTTTAATCGCAAATCCGGCGAGCTCAAAGCTCGCCGGATTTTTCATCACACCTGCACTGATCGCGCCTTTAAGCTAGCCGTTGCATCGCGGCACGGTAGCGAGAGGCGATGCGTGCTTCATCGCGGTGATGGAAATCACGCACCACCCAGCGTCCGCCGGCCATGACATGGCGCACCAGTGGCGTGTTGCCGGCGAACAGGAAGCTATCCATCGCCGAGCGCGCATCACGTGCCGCAAGCAGAGGCGATTCGCTGTCGAGCACGATGAAGTCGGCCCGCTGTGCCGGTGTGAGTGAACCGATCGGCAGATCGGCCGCCAGCGCCCCGCCCTTCAACGCGGCGCGCCAGAGTGTTTCACCCACACTTTCGCCGGCATGGCGTGCAGCGACATTGCGGTGGCGCGTGCTTAGCCGCTGGCCGTATTCAAGCCAGCGCAGTTCTTCGACAGGTGATATGGAAATATGCGAATCCGAACCAATGCCGAGTACGCCACCGGCATCGATATAGCGTGCAAGCGGAAACAGGCCGTCGCCGAGATTGGCTTCCGTGGTGGGACACAATCCAGCGATGGCTCCGCGGTGTGCGAGCTGCGCGGTCTCGCTCTCGGTGAGGTGCGTGGCGTGCACCAGGCACCAGCGATGATCGACCGGCGCATGATCGAGCAGCCATTCCACCGGGCGTGCACCGCGCGTGGCGAGGCAGTCCTGCACTTCACCGATCTGTTCGGCGATATGGATATGGATGGGGCCATTTTTCAGCGCGTCGTGTTCCATCACGCCGCGCCATGCGTGCTCTGGAATGGCGCGTAGCGAGTGCAAGGCCACGCCAACACGCACATCGTGGCTTTCATGCTTGCGCAGATTGCCGAGCAATTGCAGATAGCCATCCACGTGGTTGCCGAAGCGCCGCTGGCGTGGTGACAGTGCGCGGCCATCGAAGCCGCCGCTCATATAGAGCACGGGCAGCAGCGTCAACGCGATGCCGGCTTCGCGTGCCGCCTCGATCAGCGCCAGCGACATGGCTTCCGGCTGCGCATAGGGGCTGCCATCAGGCTGATGATGCAGGTAATGGAATTCGCAAACCTGGGTGTAGCCGGCCTTAAGCATTTCCACGTAGAGCTGCGCGGCAATGGCTTGCAAGGTATCCGGGTCGATACGCTCGGCGAAGCCGTACATGGTTTCGCGCCAGGTCCAAAAGGAATCGTCGCCGGGGCCGCGGCGTTCGGCCAGGCCGGCCATGGCACGCTGGAAGGCATGCGAGTGCAGGTTCGGCATGCCGGGCAACACCCAGCCGTCGAGGTATTCAGGCGATTCGCCGGCCGAAGCAATGATCCGCCCAGTGCTGTCCACGCCGAACGCGGCGTCGGTTTGCCACTGCGCACCCTGCCATAGATGATGGGCTTGAAACTGGTAGACCGGGGCCGTATCGCTCATGAACAATCTCCTTGTAGCCCATCAAGTGTAACCGGCGGCACGCAGCCGTACTCGCATTTGCTTCACCTTGCTTAGGAAAGGATGAAGTCCATGGCCAAGAAAAATGAAAACGCACCCCTGCTGACCTTGCGCCAGGCGGCACCAGGCGATGTGCCGGCGCTGGTCGATCTCACCGCACGCGTCTATACGCCCGAATGGGGCCACTCGGCGGAAATGCTGCGCTCCCAGCAGACGCACTTTCCCGAAGGCCAGTTCGTGGTGGAGTACGAAGGCAACATCGTGGGTTACTGCGGCACCTTTCGCATCGACGAATCGCTGGCGCTGAAGCCGCATACCTGGATGCAGATCACCGGCGGCGGCATGGCCTCGCGCCACAACCCGGACGGCAATTGGCTGTATGGCATGGAAGTGGTGGTACATCCGGATTACCGCGGCATGCGCATCGGCCAGCGCCTGTATCAGGCGCGCAAACGGCTGTGCATGGATTTGAAGCTGCGCGGCATCACGTTTGGCGGACGCATACCTGGGCTGTCGCGAAACATCCAGCGCTATGGCAGCCCGGAGACGTATGTGCAAGCGGTCGCGGAAGGACGTCGACGCGACCCCACGCTAAGTTTTCAGTTGACGAACGATTTCGAGATCATCGGCTTGCTGCGCGGCTACGTACCTTCCGACTACGAGTCGCTGGGCTACGCCGCACACCTGGTATGGCGCAACCCCGCCCTGCTCGATCAGCCCGATATACCGGTGGTGCAATCGCCGCGGCATTTGCCTGATTCGGTACGCGTGGCGACCGTGCAGTATTTGCAGCGGCGCATCAAGTCGTTCGAGGAATTCGCGACGCAAGTCGAATACTTCACCGATATCGCGGCGGACTACAGCGCGGATTTTGTGGCGTTCCCGGAAATGATCACGTTGCAGTTGCTGTCGATCGAGAACGAAGAACTCTCGCCGGTGGCAACCATCCGCAAGCTGAGTCATTACACGCCGCAGGTGAAGGAACTCTTCAGCCACCTGGCGGTGCGCTACAACATCAACATCGTGGGCGGTTCGCATCCAACCGAACAGCCGAACGGCGATATCCACAACGTTTGCTATGTGTGCCTGCGCGACGGTTCGGTGCACGAGCGCGAGAAACTGCACCCCACGCCGAGCGAACGCAATGTATGGAACGTTTCCGGCGGCGATAGCGCTGCAACGATCCAGACTGACTGCGGGCCGATCGGCGTGATGATCTGTTACGACTCGGAATTCCCTGAAGTAGCACGGCACCTGGTGGATCAAGGCGCGCTGATGCTGTTCGTGCCGTTCTGTACCGATGTGCGCGAAGGTTATCTGCGCGTGCGTTACTGCGCGCAGGCGCGGGCGATCGAAAACCAGTGCTATGTGATTCTTTCCGGCAATGTCGGCAACCTGCCCGGCGTGAACAATTTCGACATCCAGTATGGGCAGAGCTGCATCCTTACACCCAGCGATTTCGTGTTTGCGCGTGACGGCGTGGCGGCGGATTCCACGCCGAATATCGAAACGGTGTTGTTCGCCGATCTGCGGTTGGAGAGCCTGGCGCGGGCGCGCAATGCGGGGACGGTGCAGAATCTGAAGGATCGGCGGTACGACTTGTATGAGACGCGGTGGTTGAGGCAGTCGCGGTAATGCTTTCTCCATCGGCTGGGCTGCAAATCCAACCTACACAGGGAGAGCGGGCTGGTCTGCCATAATCTGCCAATGTCCGCATCCTCACCCCAAGCCTCCAACCCGCGTCTACGTGCCGTACTAGGCCACGAATTCTTCGCTCCCTATCAATGGAAACGCCGCATTGCGCTCTGGAGCGGCGCCATTGTGGTCGCACTCGCATCCATCTTGTTTGCCAAGGCCAGCGACTGGGCGTATCAGCTGTTCGAGAAACTGCTAACGCACGGCATCTGGATACCGTTGATTCTTACGCCGCTGGTGTTTGGCCTGCTGTGCTGGGTAACCGAAGGGCGGCTGCGCGCAGCGCGCGGCAGCGGTATTCCGCAGGTGATTGCGACGATCCACGTAGACGATGTCGGTTTCCGCGCCAAGATGCTGGCCTTGCCGATTGCCGTCAGCAAGATGGTGCTGACCTTGCTCGCCTTGACCGTGGGTGCATCCATTGGCCGTGAAGGGCCGACCGTGCACGTTGGCGCGGGGCTGATGCACTGGCTGGGCCGGCGTTTCGGCTTTGACGATCCCAAGGCGTTGTCGCGCTTCATCCTTGCCGGTGGCGCCGCCGGTATCGCTGCCGCATTTAACACGCCGCTGGCGGGCGTGGTGTTCGCCATCGAAGAATTGGCTGGCACCTTCGAGCACCGCTTCAGCGGTTTGCTGCTTACTGCCGTGTTCGTCGGCGGGGTGGTTTCGATGGGCATCCTCGGAAACTACGCCTACTTCGGCACTGTGCAGGCCAGCCTGCCATTGGGGCATGCCTGGCTTGCGGTCCTGCAGTGCGGCATCGTGTGCGGATTGGCGGGCGGCCTGTTTGCACGGTTGATTCTGTTGAGCAGGCAGGGGCCGCTGGCTGTCGTCGGCCGGCTGCGCGAGCGCAATCCGGTGCTGTTCGCGGTCGGCTGCGGCCTCGCATTGGCCGTGATCGGTGTGCTGTCGCACAGTACGGTGTATGGCACCGGCTATGCGCAGGCACGCGCCTTTGTCCAGGGCGCATCTGACACCCCTGGCGAAGGCTTCGGCGCACTTAAGCTGCTGGCCAATGTGGTGTCGTACTGGGCTGGTATTCCGGGCGGTATCTTTTCGCCGGCGTTGGCGGTTGGCGCCGGCCTGGGGCACAACATTGCCTACTTCCTGCCTCATGCACCGGAGGCAGCTGTGGTGTTGCTGGGCATGAGCGCCTACCTCGCGGGTGTCACCGGCGCACCGCTGACCTCTGCAGTCATCGCGATGGAGCTCACCAACAACCAGGACATGGTGATTCCGATCATGGCCGTCTGTCTGTTGGCGCGTGCCGCATCATCCATTTTTTCGCCTACGCCGGTGTACAAGGATTTTGCCGAACGCATGATCCGGGACTTCGAGCGGCTACAGGCAGAAAAACATGCCTCAACATCGCCACCGGCCGAAGACATCGGTGCCACGAGTGCGTACGGTGAGCCTGTCGCGCGCACGGAAACCGAAACGGAAGAATCCGACCCATGAACTGGGATCTGCTGCTGACCCATGCATCACTGGCGACTTTCGTCGGTGAAGCCACTTACGGATTGCTGACCGATGCAGCCATCGCATGCCAAGGCGGACAGATCGTGTGGATCGGCGCGATGCGCGATCTTTCTGCTGAATCAGTCGCCACGACGCGAGACATGCACGATATCGGCGGCGCTTTGGTAACGCCGGGATTGATCGACTGCCACACGCATCTGGTGTTCGGCGGCGATCGCGCACAGGAATTCGATTTGCGCCTGAACGGCGCCACTTACGAAGAGATTGCGCGCACCGGCGGTGGCATCGTTTCCAGCGTGCGGGCCACGCGCAACGCCAGTGAGGACGAGCTATTGGCGCAGTCGCTGCCGCGCGCACGTGCCCTGCTGGCGGATGGCGTGACCACGCTGGAAATCAAATCCGGCTATGGCCTGGAACTGGAAGCAGAGCGTCGCATGCTGCGCGTCGCACGCCGTATCGGCCGGGAACTGGGTATCCACGTGCAAACCAGCTTTCTCGGCCTGCACGCGCTGCCGCCGGAATACAAGGATCACCGCGACGACTATGTCGACCTGGTCTGCAACGAGCTGTTGCCCGCACTTGCCCAGGAAGGCCTGGTCGATGCTGTCGACGCATTCTGCGAGGGCATCGGTTTCACCCGTGCCGAAACACAGCGCGTGTTCGAGCACGCGCGGCAGCTTGGCCTGCGCGTAAAGCTCCACGCGGAGCAGCTGTCCGATCTGGATGGCGCTGCGCTGGTAGCCGAATTTGGCGGGTTGTCGGCAGATCACCTCGAGTACCTAAGCGACGCGGGCATTCAAGCGATGGCGCGTGCCGGCACCGCGGCCGTGCTGTTGCCAGGCGCTTTTTATGCGCTGCGCGAAACCAAGTTGCCGCCGGTGGCAAGCCTGCGCTCGCATGGCGTTCCCATCGCTATTGCCACGGACTGCAATCCCGGCACATCTCCCCTGCTCTCGCTGCGCCTTGCCGCGAACATGGCATGTACCTTGTTCCGCTTGACGCCGGAGGAAGCCTTGCGCGGTATCACCGTCCATGCGGCACGTGCGCTGGGTTTGCATGATCGCGGCACACTAGCTGTCGGCAAGCGTGCGGATCTGGTGGTATGGAATGCGAAGCAGCCTGCGGAGCTTTGCTATTGGATCGGCGGCGGGCTGGTGCGGCAGATCTGGATCGGGGGCATGGCAGCACTCTTCTAGAAATGCCCTGTTCTGTCCGCCAGACACAAGGCCACCAGGCCAAAACGCCGGCTCAATAATGAAAAACCCCCGACTGGCGGGGGTCTTTCGTACCTGCGAGCGGACTCGCTCAGGCCGATTTCTTCTTCGGCGCGGGGGCAGCCTTCTTCACCGCGGCAGGTTTGGTCACGGCCGAACCGGCACCAGCCACCGCCGGCTTCACGGAGTGCGCGCGGGTGTTGCCGTAGCTGCTGCGGTAGGTCTTGCCGCGGCGGGTTTTGCGATCGCCCTTACCCATGGGAAACTCCTTGATTCGTAATGCTGTTGATGGCCAATCATCGTAGCAGCGACAGGCTAAAGCGCAAGCGGCCTGGGATGGCTGCTAAGGATGGTGCGAGTGCTGCTGGGCATTGCAGCCTGGGCTGCCGTCCGGGCAATCGTCCAGGTCGATCTGCACGGTGGCGTGGCGGATACCAAAGCGCTCCAGCAGGGTGCGATTGACCGCTGCCAGTACGCGGGCGCCAGCGTCCCTATCATGCAGCTCCAGGTGCAGCGTGGCCATGCGCGAGCCGGACGCCAGTTGCCATACGTGCAGATGGTGTACGTCGCGAATCGACGCATCGGCACCGCGCAACGCGACTTCCACTTCGTGCGGGTCCATGCCTTCGGGCACGCCTTCCAGCAGGATGTGCGTGGAACGCCGCAGCAATTGCCAGGCGCTGTGGAGGATCAACAGCGACACCAGCATCGATAACGCCGGATCCGCCCAGTTCCAGCCCAGCCAGCGCACCGCCAAAGCAGCCAGTACGGCGCCGACCGAACCGAGCAAATCGCCCAGCACATGCAAACTGGCTGCGCCGATGTTCACGTCGTCATGGGCGTGATCATGCAGGCTGCGCAACACGATCAGGTTCACCAGCAGGCCGATGATCGCCACGACCAGCATCACGCCAGAAAGAATCTGCACCGGCTTGAAGAAGCGATCGATGGCTTCATAGGCGATCAAAGCAACCAGCACGAATTGCGTTAGCGCGTTGACGAAACCGGCCAGCACTTCCATGCGGCCATAGCCGTAGGTGCGCCGCGCATCGGCCGGACGCCGCGCCATCCGCGCCGCAAGCAAAGCAAGCATCAAAGCCGCTGCATCCACCAGCATGTGACCGGCATCGGCAAGCAGCGCGAGCGAACCGGACCACCAACCGCCCGCGGCTTCGGCGAACATCATGCCGGCGGTGAGTACGAAGGCAAACAGCAATTTGCGCTCACGCCCCACCATGCCCGTGGCGTGGCTATGAGCGTGATGATCGTGAGTGTGACTGTGCGCGTGATTCATTGCCGCCATGCTAGGAAGCGATGCGGCCGTTACACAATCACCGCGCCTCAGCCGTGCGCGCACTGTGGGCCGTGCACGTGGCCGTGAAGGCGATCGAAACGAAGATTGAAGAAATGCGCGGAAGCGACCAGCAAGCCCCCGCAAGTAACGAGCACGCTATGCACGATGATCGAATAGCTTTCTGCGAACGTGACGCCGATCACCAGCAGCGTAAGACCCGGCAACGCCAGGCGAAGCGGCAGTGAACGATGGTGGCGGCGATAGCCGTTGACCAAGGCCACCAGCGCCAGTGCGCTGGCGCACAGCACAAAGCCGCGCTCGAAAGCGTGATCAGCGAGAAAGCTCAGGCCAATCAGCGGCAATATGGCAAGCACGAAGGGCAAAGCGGCGCAGTGAATGGCGCAGAGGAACGAAGCCGTGGCACCGACGCGGTCGGCGAGGTTCCACCAGCGAGTGTTCTGTTGCGTTGGCGTGGGATCCATGGGGACGACACCATGCGGCATGGCCGGCGGGGGTACCGGTGTTTTGATACGTTATAACATCCAAAAACTATCCGCAAGGGACACTTCTACCCAATCAGGCCAGGTGCAGGAAGACGGATCAGGCTTTACGGCACTGCTTGCAGACGCCATGCACTTCCAGCGTCTGAGCTTGAGGGCGGAAACCGAATGCCTTGGCCTGCGCTTCGATCAGCTCGGCCACGCGCTCGTCGCACACCTCTTGCGCGCTGGAGCAGACATCGCAGATCAGGAACGGCACCTGGTGCGCCTCGGCCGGGTGATGGCAAGACACGAATGCGTTGATCGATTCCAGCTTATGGATGAAGCCGTTCTCGAGCAGGAAATCCAGCGCGCGGTAGACGGTAGGCGGCGCGGCATTGCCATGGCGTTCACGCAGCTGATCGAGCAGGTCGTACGCCTTTACGGGTTTACCGGCCGCCGCGATCAACTCCAGCACTTCCTTGCGCAGCGGCGTGAGGCGCAAGCCGCGTTCCTCGCTGGCATGCTCCACCGCCGCCACGAAGTCCGCCGGGCCTTCGTGATGATGATGGACGTGGTCTTTAGTGGACGTGCTGTGGCTCAATGGGATTCACCTCGTCAACGATCATACACCGCAGCTAACGCGAACGCGGCAGCGGTGGTGGCTTGGCCGATTTGGGGGTTAGCAGCACGACAATCCAGCCGATCGGCCCTAACACCAGCGCCCAGATCACCCCGCTCAGCAACTTGCCACGCCACCAGCCGAGCAAGGCGCCGACCGCCACGAAGACCAGGTTCCACCAAAACAAAGCGGTCCACGGGATCATCGCCATCAGGTTGATGAAGATGTGGACGAAGGCATCGGGGGCGTCCATGTCGACGCCTTGGGTGGCTTTGGCGAGGAGTTCTTCCATCTTTGGCGAGCTCAGGACTTTTGTAGGTTGGGGTGTGAACCCCAACATTGCCGTATCGACCAAGATGGCGATGTTGGGGTTTGCACCCAACCTACAGTTAGGAGTGCGCTAGCGCTACGGCATCATCGATCCGCTTGAGCGCCACGTCGCGCCCAGCGAGATAAATCGTGTGATCGATCGACGGCGATACTTGCGTACCCGTCATCGCCACGCGCAGCGGCTGAGCGATCTTGCCCATGCCCAGTTCCAGTTTCGCGGCAATCTGCTCGATCACCTGGTGAATCGGCGCGGGTTTCCACTCGCATCCGACGAGCAGTTCGCGCGCGGACTGCAACACCTGCACGGCGCTGTCGTTCTTCAAATGCTTGGCGACTGCCTTGTCGTCCCATTCGGTGATCGGGCCGTACCAGATCCTGGCGCGCTCGGCCATGTCCTTCAACGTTTGCACGCGGTCGCGCAAGGCGACGATCACATCAGCCGGCGCAGGGCCTTTGCTGGTATCGATACCTGCGCGCGCAAGATGCCATTCGAATTCCGGCAGCAGCGTCTGCGGATCATCCGTCTTCAGATAGTGCTGGTTGAGCCACAGCAGTTTTTCGGTGTCAAAGCGCGACGCCGCCTTGTTGACGTCGGCGGCGTCGAACAACGTGATCATTTCCTCGCGTGAGAAAATTTCCTGATCGCCATGCGACCATCCGAGGCGCACCAGGTAATTGAGGATCGCGTGCGGCAGGAAGCCGTTTTCGCGGTACTCCATCACGCTAACCGAATTGGTGCGCTTGGAAAGCTTCTTGCCTTCCTTATCCAGGATCATCGGCAGGTGTGCAAACTCCGGCACCCTTGCGCCGAGCGCGTGATAGATGTTGATCTGGCGTGGCGTGTTGTTGACGTGGTCGTCGCCGCGGATCACCTCGGTGATGCCCATGTCGATATCGTCGACCACCACGGCGAAGTTGTAGGTGGGCCAGCCGTCGGAGCGGAAGATCACCAGATCATCCAGCTCGGTGTTGGACCACTCCACCCTGCCCTTCACCTTGTCGTCCCACACCACCGATCCTTCCAGCGGGTTCTTGAAACGGATCACGCGGTTCGGATCGTCGCGGAAAGGTGCGTTGCGATCGCGGTAGTAGCCGTTGTAGCGCGGCTTCTCGCCGCCAGCCATGGCGGCTTCGCGCATGGCTTCGATCTCGTCCTTGCTTTCGTAGGCGTAATAAGCCTTACCGGCGGCCACCAGCTCGAGCGCGACCTGCTTGTAACGCTCCAGGCGCTGCGTCTGGAAGATCGGCGCACTGTTGTCGGCATCCAACTGCAGCCAATGCATGGCGTCGATAATGGCTTGCACGGCCGCATCGGTGGAGCGCTCGCGATCGGTGTCTTCGATGCGCAGCAGGAACTCCCCGCCGCGGCGGCGCGCTTCCAGCCAGCAATACAGCGCGGTACGCGCGCCGCCGATGTGCAGGAAACCGGTGGGACTGGGGGCGAAGCGGGTGCGGACGGTCATGAGCTCGACGATGCGGCAGGTGGAACGGGAAATTTTAGCCGATGCCGCCAGCAAACTCCCCTCTCCCTTTGGGAGAGGGGCTTTGTGCAACAACTACTTCACATGCACCGTAACCACCTTCGACACCAGCGGCGGGTCGAACGGAATGTGATTGGCATCGCCCAGATCCAACTGCAGCGTGTGCGTGCCAGGCGTCAGTGTCAGCGTGGTTTCGGTCTGGCCACCGCCGAAATGGACGTGTTGTTTGTCGTTCGGAATGGGCTGCCCGGCGGGTGGCAGCTCTTTCACGTCCACCAGCAGGTGGTGATGACCGGTTTTTTCGTGGGTCACGCCGGCAGGTGCCACGCCCATGCCCTTGAGGCCGAAGCGCACGGTGAAGGTTTGCGGCACGGTGGCGCCATCCTGCGGCGAAATGATGTAGACCTCGGCACCGGCCGGAGCCTTGGTCACTGGCAGCGCCGGAGCGTCAACGGCGAAGGTGGAACCTGCAGCGGCTAGCAGGGCAAAACCAAGCAACAGACCTTTCATGACGTGTCTCCTGTCCTAAGGATGAGGATGCCATTCATGCAATCTAGCCGAGTTGAGGCCGCCAGGGCACCTTTTTCCTCATTCCGTAACACGCGTAACCGCCTTGTCACGTGAGCGCCATCGCTACGCAACGGCATCCGAGGAAGCTACTGCCGTACAAGACGAGGATGCGCCATGCGTATCGGCATCATCAGCGAGACGTATCCGCCAGAGATCAACGGTGTCGCACTCACCGTGCATAGTCTGGCAACCGGTCTGGCCGCAAAGGGCCACGAGATCGATCTCATCCGTCCTCGTCAAACCATCAGCCACGTCGACGAACCCGGCATCGATGCCCTGGAAACACGCGGCGCGGCGCTGCCCCGTTATCCTGGCTTGCGCTTCGGGCTTCCTGTCTACCGCACACTCCGCCAGCGCTGGACTCAACGTCGGCCCGACGCCATCTACGTCGCCACCGAAGGCCCGCTTGGCCGCTCTGCGGTGAAGACCGCCGTACGCTTGGGCGTCCCTGTTGCGACCGGTTTTCATACACGCTTCGATGCTTATGCCAATCACTACGGCGTAGGTTTTCTGACACCGGTGGTGCACAACTACCTGCGCCGCTTCCACCAGCGCGCAAACGTCACACTCGTGCCCACCGATGCGCTGGCTGCCGAATTGACGGCGATGGGCGTGGATCACGCGCGCCTGCTGCGCCGCGCGGTAGACACCAAGCTGTTCCATCCCTCCAAGCGCGACAACGCCTTGCGCGAAAGCTGGGGCGTGGATGCAGATACGCCGGTCGTGCTCTACGTGGGCCGTATTGCGCCGGAAAAAAATCTGGACCTCGCCGTGGAAACCTTCCGCGCCATCCAGCAGGTGGCGCCGAAAGCGCGCTATGTGTGGGTGGGCGACGGCCCCGCGCGAGCAGGGCTGCAGGCAGCACATCCGGATTTCATCTTCGCCGGCATGAAGCGCGACGAAGCCCTCGCATCGCATTACGCAAGCGCAGATCTATTCCCATTCCCCAGCCTCAGCGAAACCTTCGGCAACGTGATCCTGGAAGCGCTCGCGGCTGGCTTGCCCGTGGTGGCATACGCCGAAGGCGCTGCACGCGAGCATCTGTTTGACGGCATCAATGGTTTCCGCATTGCTTCCGGCGAAGCCCACGCCTTTACGGCGGCAACCGTGACGCTGGCCGGCGATGTTGCACTGATCCGCCATATGGGCCGCGCTGCCGTGGAGAGCGTGGAGCGGCTCTCACCGGACGCGGTGATCCGCGAATTCGAAAACCTGTTGCGCGAACTGGTCGAGGAGAACATGCATGACCGCCATGTCACCATCGCACCTGCCTGAGCAGGTTGCCCTCCCGCGCCACGCGTTCGACCGGCGCATGTGCATTGCCGCCAACCGCTGGGGGGCACGGCACGCCGTCGGCCTGTTCTTCGGCATCATCAGCCGCCTTGGCGATGGTGTGTTTTGGTACGCATTGATGCTGGCGCTGGCATTGATCGATGGCCTGCGTGGCCTGGAAGCCGCCGCGCACATGGCAGCCACCGGACTGGTGGCATTGGGCTTGTACCGCGTGCTGAAGCGCTGGACGCGCCGCCCGCGCCCGTTCCGCACCTGCCCTGGTGTGATCGCGCATGTGCCGCCGCTGGATGAATTCAGTTTCCCCTCCGGTCACACCTTGCAGGCGGTGGGCTTCACTATCGTCGCCCTGGCGTGGTACCCGCTGCTTGCACCGCTGCTGCTGACGTTCACCGCGCTGGTGGCTGCATCGCGCGTGATTCTTGGCTTGCATTATCCAAGCGATGTGCTCGCCGCGATTTTTGTTGGCAGCGGCCTCGGCGCGTTGTCGCTGTGGTTGGTGCACAGCGCACCGCTGCTGTTCGCTTGATCAAAGTTTGCGCTGATCAATCATTCATCACGCCGTACTCACACGCTTTGCGCTCAACGACATAGCGCATCTATCCACAGGCTCTACCGGATACTTTCCACAACCGCTGTGGAAAAGTACGCGCACTTGCTGCGCAAAATTTCATCACGGTGTGCCAAGTGGTTGATGGAAAAGATGCGCGCGCGGGTTTTCCACAGGGTTTTCAAGAAGGCATCCACATTGGCTGTGGAAAACCGTAGGTTGGGGTGCAAACCCCAACATCACTAATTTGTAAGCATCACAACGTTGGGGTTTGCACCCCAACCTACAAAAAACAACGCCGCCCGAAGGCGGCGTTGTTCGAGGCATCATGCAGCATGCATTACGCCGCGCGCGGTACCTTGCGCAAGATGTTCAACACATCCGCCAGCTTGTCGCGCATCTGCCGCCGATCCACGATCATGTCGATCGCACCGTGCTCAAGCAAAAACTCCGACCGCTGGAAGCCTTCCGGCAGCGTCTCGCGCACGGTCTGCTCGATCACGCGCGGGCCAGCAAAGCCGATGAGGGCTTTAGGTTCGCCAACGTTGATGTCACCCAACATGCCAAGGCTGGCGGAAACGCCGCCGGTAGTCGGGTGCGTGAGCACGCTGATGTACGGAACACCGGCTTCGCGCAAACGTGCAAGCGCGGCTGATGTCTTCGCCATCTGCATCAGCGAGAACAGCGCCTCCTGCATGCGCGCACCGCCGGTGGCGGAGAAGCACACCAGGGCACTGCGTTCACTCAAGGCTCGCTCGGCGGCGCGGGTAAACTTCTCGCCAACCACCGAACCCATCGAGCCACCCATGTAGGAGAACTCAAAGGCCACGGCCATCATCGGGTGTTCCTTGAGCTTGCCACCCATCGCGATCAGTGCGTCTTTCTCGCCGGTGGATTTCTGCGCGGCCACGATGCGATCGCGGTATTTCTTGGAATCGCGGAACTTGAGCGGATCGTTGGGCTCCATGCTGGCCCACAGCTCCTGCGCGCTGCCTTCGTCGAGAAACGCCAACAGCCGTTCGCGCGCGCCGATCGCATGGTGATGGCCGCACTTGGGGCACACCATCAGATTGCGTTCCAGCTCCGGTTTGTACAGCACGGCGCCGCAGCCACCGCACTTCTCCCACACACCTTCGGGTACCTTGCCCTTGCCGGCGGCGGCGCCTTGCGTCCGCACGCGGGGTGTCATGATTTTTTGCAGCCAATTCATGGATTCCGCCTCAATCAGCTAAAACTTCAAGCAGCATCCAGTGCCGCGCGGATCGGACGAAGGAAATCATCAATCTTTGCCGTGATCTCCGATGCCGTCTTCGCTCCACCCAAACGCTCCACCAATGCACTGCCAATCACCACGGCGTCGGCAAATCCACTGATGGCTTTTGCGCTTTGCGCATCCTTCACGCCGAACCCCACAGCGACCGGTGCTTTGGCATGCTTGCGGATATCAGCCACGCGTGCGGCAATGTCCTGCGTACTCAAGCGCCCCGCCCCCGTGATGCCGGCGAACGATACATAGTACAGGAAACCGTCAGCGGCCTCGCACAATTGCGCCATACGCTCGGGTGCGGTCGTGGGAGCGGCCAGCAGAATCTGCTGGAGGCCTGCGTTGCGCAACGGCGCCAGCACCTCGGCTTCTTCCAGCGGGCAATCCACCAGCAGCACGCCATCGACACCCGCCTTGACCGCTTCGTCTGCGAAGCGTTGGAAGCCACGGATTTCGACCGGATTGAGATAACCCATCAGCACGATCGGCGTGCTCTGGTCGCGCTCGCGGAATTGAGCTGCCCACGTCAGCACATCCGGCAGACCTACGCCCTTGGCGATGGCGCGTTCGCTCGCGTGCTGGATCACCGGACCATCGGCCATCGGATCGGAAAACGGCACGCCCAGTTCGATGACATCGGCGCCGGCATCAACCAGCGCATGCATCAACGCTACGGTGTGTTCCGGCACCGGATCGCCGGCGGTAACGAAGGGGATCAAGCCGGTGCGGCCCGCGGCTTTCAGTGCAGCAAAGCGTTGATCGATGCGGCTCATACCTGCACTCCTTCGCGTGCGGCAATCGTATGCACGTCTTTATCCCCTCGGCCGGAAAGATTGCACAGCACGATGCCGTCCTTCGGCAACTCGCGCGCCAGTTTCAAGGCCTGCGCCACAGCGTGGCTGGATTCCAGTGCCGCAAGAATGCCTTCGGTGCGTGCGAGCAAGTGGAAGGCTTCCAGGGCTTCGTCGTCGGTGACACCGACGTAGTCAGCACGGCCGGCGTCTTTCAGGAACGCGTGCTCCGGGCCAACGCCGGGGTAATCGAGACCCGCCGACACCGAATGTGTTTCGGTGATCTGGCCGTTGTCGTCGCACAGCACGTAGGTGCGATTGCCGTGCAAAACACCGGGACGCCCTGCCGCCAGCGAAGCCGCATGATGACCGGTGGCAATGCCCTCACCTGCCGCTTCGGCACCAACCATGCGCACGCCGCTGTCGTTGAGGAACGCATGGAACAAACCGATCGCGTTCGAACCGCCGCCCACGCATGCAGTAAGCACGTCGGGCAAGCGACCGTATTGCTCAAGCATCTGCACGCGCGCTTCGCGCCCGACGATGGCGTTGAAGTCGCGCACCATCATGGGATACGGATGCGGGCCGGCGACGGTGCCGATGATGTAGAACGTGTCGGCGACATTGGTGACCCAGTCGCGCATCGCTTCGTTCAAGGCATCCTTCAGCGTTTTCGATCCCGACGTGACTGGCACCACTTCAGCACCGAGCAGTTTCATTCGGTACACATTGATCTTCTGCCGCTCGATATCGACGGCGCCCATGTAGACCACGCATTTGAGGCCAAAGCGCGCGGCGACTGTCGCGGTGGCCACACCGTGCTGGCCGGCGCCGGTTTCGGCGATCACGCGCGGCTTGCCCATGCGCTTGGCGACCAGCGCCTGGCCGATGGTGTTGTTGATCTTGTGCGCACCGGTGTGGTTCAGGTCTTCGCGCTTGAGCAAGATGCGCGCGCCGCCGATGTGCTTCGATAGCCGTTCCGCGTGATAGATCGGGCTGGGGCGGCCGACGTAGTAGGTGAGATCCCGATCAAGTTCGGCCAGGAACTCGGGATCCTCGCGCAGACGCAGGTAGGCCTCGGTGAGTTCGGCCAGCGGCGCCATCAAAGTCTCGGCCACGTATTGCCCGCCGAAATCGCCGAAGCGCCCGTGGGGATCGGGCCATTGATGGAAATCCTGGATCGTGGGCATTGGTCAGAAATCCTATAGGGATGGCGGGCACCGGAAAGGCAGCCTCAGACGAGGAAAATACCGCGATTGGCGTCATCAAAAAAGCGATATGATCGCCAGCATCTGTTAGAAAAACTCACAACATCCGTGCGCGACCTGCCCTCCCTCAACGCCTTGCGCGCCTTCGAGGCCACCGCCCGCTTGGGCAGCGTAGGCCGTGCGGCCGAGGAACTACACGTCACCCACGGTGCCATCAGCCGGCAGTTGCGCGTGCTGGAAGAAGCCCTAGGAAAACCTGTGTTTGTTCGCCAAGGGCGCGGCGTGGCGCTCACGGCCATTGGTGAGGAGCTACACGACCGTGTGAGCAATGCCTTCGCGCAATTGCGGGAAGGCTGGGCGGATCTGCAACGTGGCCGCGACGATGCGCCCTTCGTGCTTGGGTGTGCTGGCAGCCTGCTCGCGCGCTGGGTGATTCCGCGACTGGAACGGCTGGAACGCGACTTGCCGATGCTGCGGCTGCATCTATCGCCGGAGGAGGATCCACTCGCGCCTCGGCATGCCGAACCCGATGCAGCGCTGGCCGTGGCAGCACCGCCCTGGCCTGCCGGCTGGCAAGTGCATGTGTTGGCACCCGAACGCATTGGTCCTGTAGTCAGCCCGCGCCATGCAGGCCTTGAGCGTTTGCTGGAACACGGCACGTCCGCGTTGAGCAACGAAGCCTTGCTACACACCAGCTCACGTCCACAAGCGTGGCCCGCGTGGGCGCGCGCGAATGGAATACCGGTTGAATCACTCCATTACGGGCAGGGCTTTACGCATCTGTTCTATCTGCTGGAAGCCGCCGTGGCGGGGCTTGGCGTAGCGATCGCCCCAGCGCAGCTGGTGCAGGACGATATCGATGCGGGGCGCCTGCTTGCGCCGTGGGGATTTCAGCAGACGGATGCGAGTTGGATTTTGGCGACGCCGCGGCGCAGGGTTGATGGTCGGGTTGATGCGCTGGCGGCGTGGATGCGCCATGCATTAAACGCGTGAATCGTCGATAGGATTCCGCGAAGCTTAGGCAGAACGTACAGCCGCGATAAAAGCGCGCATTTTGCCGTGATCCTTGATCCCCGGCGCCGATTCGATACCACTCGACACGTCCACCGCCCACGGCCGCGCCATGCGAATCGCCGCAGCAACATTCTCGGGCGTCAAACCACCGGCCAGCAGCAATGGCTGCTTCAAATCGTGCGGCATCAACGACCAGTCGAACAATTTGCCGGTACCGCCAGGTTCGCCCAGACCATGCCCGTCGAGCAGCAGCCCCGCCGCATGGGGATGATCATGCAGCTGATAGAGCGCAGCGGCGCCCTCGCCCATGGCGATGGCCTTCAAGTAAGGCTGACCGAATTGCTTGCACCATTCGTCTATCTCATTGCCATGGAACTGCAGCATCGAGGGGCGCACGGTATCGATGATTTCCTGCACGACATTCGCTTCGTCATCCATGCATAGCGCCACGGTGGTAACGAACGGTGGCATGGCCTCAACAATGGCGCGCGCCTGCTGCAGCGACACCTGCCGCTTGCTGTGCGTGGTGAGCACCACGCCAATGGCGTCGGCGCCCAGTTCGGCGGCGAGCAAGGCATCTTCGACGCGAGTCATGCCGCAACATTTGATGCGAGTCATTCGCTGACCTCCTCAGGTAGACCCCAATGCTTTTCATAACGCGGGCCGATGAATGTTAGACCCGACGCTGCTGCGGTCGGCCCAGCTACTTCGCGATTGCGGCCGGCCAGCAAATCCGCGATCCACGCCACTGGCTGTTCGCCGCGCCCGACCAGCAGCAGCGAGCCCACGATATTGCGCACCATGTGGTGCAGAAATGCATTCGCCTCGATGTCCACGACCACCTGCTCGCCTTCGCGGTGTACGCGCAAGTATTTCACTTCACGGCGAGCGTGTGCGGCCTGGCAGGACACTGCGCGAAACGCGGAGAAGTCGTGCTCGCCGATCAAGACTTGTGCGGCGGCATGCATGCGCTCTGCATCCAGTGGCACGCGCTCCCAGGCGACGTAGCGCGCATCCAGTGCGGGGCGAATAGTTCGATTGAGCAGGGTGTAGCGATAGCGACGGCTGCGTGCAGAGAAGCGCGCATGGAAATCATCCGGCATTACTTTGGCCCACAGCACGGCCACGCTCGACGGAAGATTGGAGCACGCACCCAGCACCCAGCCACGCAGATCGCGCTGCGCACCAGTGTCGAAATGCACCACTTGGCAACGTCCGTGCACGCCGGCGTCAGTACGGCCTGCACACGTCACCTCGATGGCCTCGGCAGCAACGAACGAAAGCGCCCGCTCCAGACTGGCTTGCACACTGGCGCTGTGACTCAGCCTCTGCCAGCCGAAGAAATCGGTGCCGTCGTATTCGATGCCCAGGGCGATGCGCATGCGTGATCGTGAAGTTCAAGAGTACGTAAGAGTAACAGGTGCCCCAAAAGCACCGGGCCGGCATAGCCGGCCCGGTGGGTAGGTGTTTCGCACTGAAAGCAGGTCAGCTGATCTTTTCCAGCAGCTGCTTCGCGACTTCCTTCTGCATCTGGCTGCCTTCGTGCATGACTTCTTCCAACATGGCGCGGGCACCATCCGGATCGCCCATGTCGAGATAGGCGCGGGCCAGGTCGAGCTTGGTGTCGACCGGATCGTCGTGCAGTTCACCGAAGTTGTCGTGATCGCTATGTGCCGTCTGCGTATGCGGCTCGTCGAGCGGCTCGTCGAACTTCCAGGTGGATAGCGGCTCTTCCTCTACAACCTCTTTCACCGCCGGCGCAGGCGCCGGTGCGGCAGCGCGGTTAAGCGCTTCGGGATGGTGCGGGGTCAGATCGAAATCGAAATGGTATTCGCTGACTTTGGAAGGCTGCGCAGCGGGGCTCTTGGCGGGAGCTGGAGCAACAGGTTCGGGAGCCGGCGGATTGCCGTAGCTGTCAAGGTCGAAATGATGCGGTGCCGGCTCGCGCATCGTGGTGAGATCCGCGCCCGGTTCGGCAAACAACGGATGACCCGGTGCGAGATCACGCCCCATGTGCACCACGTCCTGCCACTCCGGCTGGTTCGGATCGGTGATGTGCGCGTGCATGGCTTCGGCCGCAGCTTCGAAATGCTCGACGTCGCGACGGGTGTAATACAGGCTGACCAGTTCGAGGTGAAGGCCGATATCGTCAGGCTGTTCAGCGAGCTGGTCGAGCAGTTCGTCCTGATCCGGATCGGAGCCGCCGTGGGCGTGTTCGCCCTCGTCCGCCGTGCCGAAGCGATCCGCCAGAGAACCACCCTTGCTCGACGCAGCGGCCTTAGGCGGCTTCGCGCCGGACTTGCCACGACGCGACAACAGCAAGCCCAACAGACCCAACACGACCACCGCGGCACCTGCCGCCCAAGCCCAGGGCTGCATGAACCAGGGCTGCTCCTCCGGTGCTGGCGTTGGCACGTGATGTGGTTGAACCACCGGTTTCGGTTTGGCCGGCGCATTGAGAGGCGTGGTCACCACGTTGTGCGGCGCGGAGGAAGCGGCAGCCGGCTTGGAAGCATTTGCTTCGGCGGCCAAAGCCGGGGCAGCCGGATGCGGTGCTGAAACGGGAGCCGCTGGCGTGACCGGCTTGCTGGCAGCCTCGGGTGCTGGCGTTGGCGCCGGGCTGGCAACCGGCGCGACGGGTTTGCCGGCAACCTTGCGCGCATCGGCCAACTGCTTCTGCAAATCGGCGATTTCGTTGTCTTTCAGCGATAACAGGCGCTGGTTCTTGGTGTTGATGTCTTCCAGGTCTTTCAGGCGCGACTTCAACTCGCTGCTCTGTTGCTGCAGGGAGGCGAGCGTCTCCTGGCTGCGCTGCAGTTGCTGGCGCACGGCGGCATTGGCGCCACCTTTGCCGTTCGTGCCGCCAGCAGCCTGGCCTTCACTGCCTGGCGGCACCAGCGCAAGGCGATCGGCATTGCTGGTGGCGGTCGGTGCAACCGTGGCGTTTTCGCGCGTGCCGCCAGCCGCAACGGCCACCGGCGTGGTGGTGCCGTTGCGCCAATCGGCGTTCTGCTGATGCACGGTCGCCGCAGCCGCGGCGACAGCCGTGGCCAGGGCGTCATCGCGTGAGGGCACGCGCAGAATCGCACCGGCTTTCAGGGCATTGATGTTGTCTCGGTAGAAGGCATCCGGATTGGCGGACTTCAACGCCAGCATCATCTGATTGGTGTCGACGCCGGATGGTGCAACCTCGGTCGCGATATGCGAGAGCGTGGTGCCCTTCTCCACCGGGCCGAACTGGCCGTTCTTCACTTCCGATGCGGCAGCGCTGCGTGCCGCCACGCTGGAGCGGCGCGACGGTGTGGCGGCGCTTTCACTGCTCGGTACCGAGGTGCCGCTGGCCGGCGCTCGGCGACGGGCCGGTGCGCTGCTGGCCGCCTGCTGCACCCTGGTTGGCGGATCGAGCAAGATCGCGAATTCGCGCACGTTGCTCCCGGTGCTGCTGTTCACTTCCACCAGCAGGTCAAGGTAGGGATCGTCGACCGGACTGCTACTGGTAACGCGGATCACCTTGTGGCCGTTGTCGTCCACCAGATTGAATTGCAAAGGGATGGTCGGGCGCTGGCTGCCGGCCTTGACGAAGGCATCGTTCGGGGCCAGCTCGGCGCTCAGGCTCTGCAGCTCTTCCGGAGTGGCATGGGTGACGGGTATGTCGACCAGCAAGGGTTGGCCCAGCGCCGATTTGATATGCGCCTGGCCCAGCTCCACGGCTGCCGCCTGACTGCTGCCGAGCGCAAGCGCCAGCAGTATCGACAGCTTCAACGAACGATTCATCGCTTGGCTCCCCCGAGACACCCCGGACGCTTTTACTGAAAAGGCACCGCAGCTTGCGGCGACTTCCTCCTGGAAGGCGTCACTTTAGTTAGATAAACATCAATCAACAATACCAGATTTATCCGCCAAGCCTGTTTCACGGCGATTTTTTCGCCGGGCGTGACGGCCATCAATGACCGGCGGCTGGCGTCTTGGCGCTGCCCTGGACCGCCTTGAGCTGCTTGCGCAGTTCGGCGATGGTTCGGTCCTGCTGCTGCAACCGGTCCGCCGCCTGCTGGCTGGCGGATTCCTGCTGGTTTACGTCCTGCTGCAAACGCTGTACTTCGGCCTGGTGCTGGATCACGCGCTGGTTGACCTTCTCGGTCTGGCGAGCGCTGTCGGCAGACGATTGAGCAAAGAGATTCGAAGCCAGCAAACAACCCAGCAAAACCAGACCGACGTGTCGCATTACAAATAATCCTCGATCAGCAATTCCGCGATCTGCACGGCATTGAGCGCGGCGCCTTTGCGGATGTTGTCGGACACGACCCACATATCGAGCCCGTGGTCGTGCGAGATGTCCTCACGGATGCGACCCACGTACACCGGGTCCTGCCCCGCTGCATCGCCCACCGGCGTGGGATAGCCACCAGGTTTGCGTTCGTCCTGCACCACCACACCAGGCGCCTGCTCCAGCAGCTCGCGCGCCTGCTCGGCGGTGATCTTGTCGCGCGTTTCGATATGCACAGCCTCGGAGTGGCCGTAGAACACCGGCACGCGTACCGCGGTGGGGTTCACCTGGATGGATTCGTCTTCCAGGATCTTGCGCGTCTCCCACACCATTTTCATTTCTTCCTTGGTGTAGCCGTTGGCTTGGAATTCGTCGATGTGCGGGATTACGTTGAACGCGATCTGCTTGGGGAACTTGGACTTTTCCACATCCTGGAAATTGAGCAGCGCAGCGGTCTGCTTGCCCAGCTCTTCCATGCCCGAGCGGCCGGCACCGGATACCGATTGATACGTGGCGACGTTAATGCGCTCGATACCCACGGCGCGATGGATCGGCGCCAGCGCCACCAGCATTTGCATGGTGGAGCAATTCGGGTTGGCGATGATGCCGCGCGTGGTGTACTGCGCAATGGCGTGCGGATTCACTTCGCTCACCACCAGCGGGATATCGTCCTGGTAGCGGTATTCGGAAGTATTGTCGATCACCACCGCACCCGCGGCAGCGGCGCGCGGCGCGTGCGCACGGCTCACCGAGCCACCGGCCGAGAAGAAGGCGATATCCACGCCTTTGAAGTCGTAGTCATCCAGGTTCTGTACGGTGATCTGTTTGCCGCCGAACTCCACTTTGCTGCCAGCCGAACGCGCGCTTGCCAGCGGCACCAGCTCGCTGACCGGGAATTCACGCTCAGCCAGGATGCTCAGCAGGGTTTCGCCGACGGCGCCCGTGGCGCCCACCATCGCTACCTTGTAGCTACTCTTCTTGCTCATCTCGTTAGGTCACTTGTCGTATGGAATTGCCTGGGTTGAAGGATCACCGCGCGGCTAAACCCAACTTGGGAATCTAGCCTGCACGGCGCGCGAACGGCACGGCACAGCATTGCTGACGTGAGGTGTATCACGTTTTCGTTTCATGCCCGCCCCGTACTTCCGGGTTGAGCAATGAAGGAGGATGTCCTGCATCAGGCCCATGACCCAATGCAGCCAGCAGATTATCGGCCGCCAGCTGTGCCATCGCGCGGCGCGTATCGGCGCTGGCGCTGGCGATATGCGGGCTGAGCACGGCGTTGTCGAGTTCACGCAGCGCCGGATGGACGGCAGGCTCGCCTTCGAAGACGTCGAGCCCCGCCGCAGCGACGCGGCCTTCGCGCAAGGCAACAGCCAGCGCGGCATCGTCGATGATGCCGCCGCGGGCGATGTTCACCAGCACGGCGGTCGGCTTCATCAGTGCAAGCTCGACCTTACCGATGGCGTGATGGTTCTGCGCGTTGTACGGCAGCACCAGCATCAAATGATCTGCTCGCTTGAGCAGTTCGTCCTTTTCCACCCAGGCAGCACGGCATTCACGCTCTATGTCTTCAGGCAGGCGCGAGCGGTTGTGATAGAGCACCGGCATGCCGAAGCCATAGGCACGCCGTGCAATCGCCTGGCCGATGCGGCCCATGCCGAGAATGCCCAGCGTCTTGCCATACACGTCCAGACCCAGCCAATCATCGAAGCGCATGCCGCCGCGCCAGTTTCCTGCACGCAGCCAGCGCTCCGCGCTGCTCACGCGCCGTGCCGCAGCCAACAACAAGGCCCAGGCGTAATCGGCGGTCGTTTCATTCAGTACGTCGGGGGTATTGGTGGCGAGAATGCCTGCCGCGGTCAGCGCGGGCACGTCGAGGTTGTTGTAGCCCACGGCGAGATTGGCAATCACACGCAGCCGCCGGTTGCCGGCGATCACGTCGCTGTCGATGCGATCGCTCAGCCCGATGATGGCACCGTCGACGTTGGCTAATTTTTCGCGCAGCTCCGCTGCCGTGTGCTTACGCTCGGTGGCTTCCGCCTGCACGCCCACATACTGGGCGAGATGGTCCAGTACTTCCGGAAACAATGGGCGGGAAACCCAGACGTTATGTGACTTGCTCATGCCGATCGATGACTACCGTGGGGCGCTTGCTGCCTGCTGCCCATACATGGGCCTGCAGGTTCCTCTTCCATCAAGGAATGCGCGGTTTTATCTCACCCACGTCGCCACACTGCGCGCGATGGCGCAAGGCATGATCCATCAACACCAGCGCCATCATGGCCTCCGCAATGGGAGTGGCGCGTATGCCGACGCAGGGGTCATGGCGCCCCTTGGTCACCACGTCGACTGCCTCCCCAGCCAGATTCACGCTATGCCCGGGAATCAGGATGCTCGACGTGGGTTTGAGCGCGATCGAGGCACGTACCGCCTGCCCCGTACTGATGCCGCCCAGGATGCCACCGGCATGATTGGACGTAAAGCCGTCCATATGCATTTCATCGCGATGCTGGCTGCCGTGCTGCGTGACCGCCGCGAAACCGTCGCCGATTTCCACGCCCTTCACCGCGTTGATCGACATCAGCGCAGCCGCAAGGTCGCCATCGAGTTTGCCGTAGATCGGCTCGCCCCAGCCAGGCGGCACGCCTTCGGCCTCGACGTTCACGCGCGCGCCGACCGAGTCGCCGGACTTGCGCAGCGCATCCATGTATTTCTCCAACTCCGGCACCTGTGCTTCATGCGGCCAGAAGAACGGGTTCTGTTCGACCGCCTCCCACTCGAAGCCCTGCGGAACGACCTCACCCAGCTGCGCCAGATAACCGCGAACGCGCACGCCATGACGCTCGGCCAGCCACTTCTTGGCAATCACCGCCGCCGCCACGCGCATGGTGGTCTCGCGCGCGGAAGAGCGCCCGCCACCGCGCGGATCGCGGATGCCGTATTTCTGCCAATAGGTGTAATCGGCGTGGCCGGGGCGGAAGGTCTGCGCGATATCGCCGTAATCCTTGCTGCGCTGGTCGGTGTTGCGGATCAGCAGTGCGATCGGCGTACCGGTAGTGCGGCCTTCATAGACACCGGAAAGAATCTCTACCTCGTCCGCCTCTTTGCGCTGCGAGGTATGCCGGCTGCGGCCGGTGGCGCGGCGATCCAGGTCAGTCCGAAATTCCTCCGGTGCAATCGCCAAGCCCGGCGGGCAACCGTCGATCACGCAGCCAATGGCTGGTCCATGGCTTTCGCCGAACGTGGTGACGGTAAACAGCTTGCCGGTGGAATTGCTGGACACGTGGAAAACCGATGTGCGATGGGATCGACCTGGCCTCAGCCGGGGTGGTCTCGCATCTTGCCATGCCCGGAGACTCTGCGCTTATGAATCGTCGGCGCATAAGCCTCTTTCCATGCACGTTGCGTAGGTTGGGGTGCAAACCCCAACAACCTTGACCTGCATGGCAATGTTGGGGTTTGCACCCCAACCTACACACATTTTACCGCCATGCCTACGGCAACCGACTAACTACGGCTGCGCTCGAGTGCCGCCACGCGGATCGCATCGGCATGTTCAACCAGATCGCGCCGCTCCAGCGCAAACACGCCCATCTGGCCGACCTTGAACTCGATCCACACGAACGGCACGTCAGGCAGCAAGGCGGTCAGGGCTTGCTCGCTCTCACCGACTTCAACGATCAGCAGCCCCTCTTCAGTAAGGTGATCGGCGGCTTCGTCGAGAATGCGCAGGCAAGCATCCAGGCCGTCTTCACCGGAGGTGAGGCCCAGCTTGGGCTCATGGCTGTATTCGCCCGGCAGCACGGCGTATTCGTCTTCGGTGACGTAGGGCGGATTGGAGACGATCAGATCGTACTTGCGGCCCTGCACGCCTGCGAACAGATCCGAACGGACCACGTCCACGCGTTCGCCCACATGCAGCAGCGCCACATTCTCTCGCGCCAGCGACAACGCATCGTCACTGATATCGACAACATCCACCTGCCAATGCGGGTTGTACGCAGCCATGGCGATGCCGATGCAGCCCGAACCCGTGCACAGATCCAGCGCGCGCTCCACGTGACGGCCATCCAGCCAGGGCGTGAAGCCCGATTCGATCAGCTCGGCGATCGGCGAGCGCGGCACCAGGGCGCGGCGATCGCTCTTGAATTTGATCCCGGCAAACCAGGTTTCGCCCACCAGATAAGCCACCGGCAGGCGCTCGTTGATGCGGCGCTCAATCAGCTGCAGCACGCGTACACGCTCTTCTTCGGTGAGCTTGCCTGCGCCGTAGGCCGGCGGAATGTCCGGCGGCAGATGCAGGCTGGCCAGCACCAGATGGGTGGCTTCGTCGATCGGGTTGTCGTGGCTGTGGCCGAAGGTGAGGCCCGCTGCAGAGAAGCGGCTGGCACCGTAGCGGATGAAGTCGATGATCGTCGCAAGTTCGGCAGTCACGTGGGCACGGTCCGGCTTAGGGGTCGTGAAGTATAGCGACTCAAGATCACGAGGCTCATGCAAGCCCATGGAATTGGCCTCCCCCGGCTTCGTCAAGAATCGTTCCGATTCCTTATACTTGCCGGATGACTTTCAAGGTATTCCTGCAATACATCCTTCCCCATCGGGCGTTGTCGCGCGTGGTTTACTGGGCCACGCGCTGGACCTTCGCGCCATGGAAGAATTTCCTGATCGGCAAAATCGTCCGCAGCTACCAGGTCGACATGACCGAGGCCGCGCAATCGGATCCGTTTGCCTATCCCCATTTCAATGCGTTCTTTACGCGCAAACTGCGCCCCGATGCCCGCCGGGCAGATGCTGCTCCCGGCGCCCTGATTTCGCCGGCCGATGGCCGCATCAGCCAGGCGGGCCCCATTGATGGCGGACGCATATTTCAGGCCAAGGGACAGCAGTACACCGCCGCCGAACTGCTCGGCGACGAAGCCGCGGCCGCCCCTTATCGCAATGGCCGCTTCGTCACCATCTATCTTTCGCCGCGCGACTATCACCGCGTGCACATGCCGTTGCGCGGCAAGTTGAAAGAAACCGTGCATATCCCCGGACGCATCTTCAGCGTGGCGCCGTTCGCAGTGGACGCGATCCCACGCCTGTTCGCGCGCAACGAACGATTGGTATGTCATTTCGAAGGGGCGCATGGCCCCTTCGCCGTGATCATGGTGGGCGCGATCCTGGTGTCATCCGTGGCCACTGTCTGGGACGGTCTGGTGATCCCGCCGTATGCACCATCGATCCGCCGCAAATCGTTCGAAGGTCAGAACATCGAACTGGCCCGCTTCGCGGAGATGGCGCGCTTCAACATGGGCTCCACCGTGATCGTGTTGCTGCCGGAGGGCGCAGGCGAACTGGATACGCTCGCTTCGCAACAGGTCATCAAGGTGGGCCAGCGATTAGGTGATATGCATCACATTTGACGCTCAAGACAAGCCGGGCTGACAGGCGCGGCATGCATCGTTTTGACATTTGTCGTCATTTTGTGACGTTTTCGGCGCACCGCACTGAAATGGGTCGCTATCCTCTCGCCCAATCCGCGTGCCTTCGCGGACTTGTCCAACGAGGGGTCACATGCAGATTGTCACCCGCCTAATCGCGATGAATCGCGCCCGGCAGTTGCAGCGCCAGTTTCGGCAAATCGAACGCAGCATCTCCGCCTTGCCCCTCCGCACGCGCGCCCGCCTGGGCGTCATGACGCTCCGTGAAATCGGCCAAGCCTCACGCTGCGAATTCCCGCACCTGTACGGCACCGCACCCGAACAACGTTATATGCCGTGGGGCCAGGGCACCGACATCGGTTTCGGCCGCGCCCAATCCGACAACCCCGAAGTCGCCCTGCGCGGCATCGCACTGTGGTTGGCAGTGGCGTACCACGAAACCAAGGATTCGCCGCATACCAGCCTGCAGCCACAGCATCGCCAGTTTCTGCGCGTGCTGCGCGAACTGCGCGACGCCACCGGCGAACAGCCGGATACCATGGCGCAGTGGATGCGCTCAGGCGCCGCGGCCTGAGCATTCTCTTGATGGCCTGACAAGCCGGCTTAGCTGCTCATGCAAAGCCGGTGCGGTGCACTGCGCGCCGCTTAACCGCATAACAGGGGCGAGCGACGAGTAGCGAGGGCGTCACAGCCTTCGCTCCCGCCGTGGAATTGGAACGGTGACTGACGAGGCGAGAAATGGATTGCTCCAGGCGGCATCCGTTTCAAGCAACCTCGCTACTCGTCACTCGGCCTTGCAGGTTGGGAGAACCCAGCCAACCATCTCGATCGGCAAGCCACTTGGGTCACCGGCAACTGGGCAACTTCAACACCTGCCCCGCCTTCACGTGATTGAATTTGAGATTGTTCATGCGCGCGACCTCCGTTTCGCTGGTGCAGCTGCTATGTCTGCGCACGATCGTCGCCAGCGTGTCGCCGCGACGCACCGTATAGCGCACCACCAGATCCGGCGCAGCCGGCGGATTGGGGAACACCGGCACCACGGCGTTGTGCAAATCACTGGCAAGAATCGGCCACGGACCATCCACACAACGCGCTGCGTAGACGCTCTCCAACGGCTTGGGTACCTGCAGCGTCGCGCCAACCGGCTGCTCCTGCTGCGGATCGAGGCGCGGATTGAGATTGCGCAGCGTGCGGAACCAGCCGTCGGGCATGTCATTAGCTGAGCCCAGGCACACGGTCAATTCCGAAATGGACGTACTGCGCTTGAGGGTGATGCTGCCCTGCACGCCATCCACACGCGGGAAGCGCAGGTTATAGCTGTCCGGATGCAGGAACAGCCAGGCAGCCGCCAGCACCTCTGGCACATAGTCACGTGTTTCCTGCGATACCTGCGCATAGATGCGCGGGTCATAGAAGCTCACCGAGGTGTTGTCGCCAACCAGACGACGCATGCGTCCCTCGCCACCGTTATAGGCCGCTAGGGTGAGCTCGAGATTGTCGTTGAAGGCCTTCAACTGCTCGTTGATGTATTCGGCATTCGCACGCGCCGACTCGGCCGGATCGAAGCGCGTATCGAAACCATCCTGCTCAGTCAGCCCGAAGCGCAAACCCGTGGCGTACATGAACTGCAGCGGGCCGGCCGCGCCAGAACGCGACACGGCGTGCACCTTGCCACCGGACTCCTTGGCCATGATGCCGAACAGCAGCGCCTCCGGCAGGCCTTCGCTCTGGTACTGCGGCCACATCTCGTGCCGCAGGAACTGGTAATTGACGTAGGCATCCATCAGATTGCCGCGCCACTGCGTGAGCCACATTTCCAGCGCGGCTTTCACCGGCCCGTTCATGGCGATCAATTCGGAAAGCTGATGTCCGCGCAACAGGGTGACGCTGCGCTGTGCTTCCGGCAGGCTGCCGGCGCCGGCCTCACCGGACAAGGGTGCCAGTGGTGGGCCGTTCGTTTCTTCGTCCGGCGTCTGATCGCCGATGAAGCTGCCGTCCTTCAGGCGTAGCAGATGATCGAATACCGAGAAGAACCGCTGCGAGTCACAGCCCGGCGTTGCACCGCAATGCGCGGCGGCATCGCGCAGTTGGTCGAGCGCGGTATCCAGCGTTTTCTGGGCGTCCTTGGTATCGCCGGCGCGCGTCTGCTGCAATGCGGTTTCGTAACTGCGGCTGGCCTGATCGAGCTGGCCGTACAACAAGGTGACCGAGGCCGGCGGCGGCTTGGGTGTCACGCTGCCGTTGGTAGCGGCACAGGCGGCCACTAGCACCAGGGCCGCCACCAATGAAACCAGACGCAGAGAACGAAGAACGGCACGATAAGGCATGTCGGGTTACACCGGTACTGAAGAACGCAGCCTTGGCCCGGCTGCGCGGGCAGACTCAAAACACGTTCTTGTCGATGTCGCGCGGTTGTTTCGATACCGCACGGCTACACCGGTAAAATCGAGCCCCAGTCTTTGGAGGCCTTCATGCCAGACATTTGCAACAAACGCAACAACTGTTTGCAAGAAACGAGCTTTGTCTACAACCCGCATCGCTCGACCGCATCCAAACGCGATCTACGCTTTCCGTTCGCACCGAAGCGTGCGCGGCAAAACTGCCTGCTCCGTTCAATCCCTGACGCCGTATCACCATGACCCGCTGGCGACCCCCTGCTCCACGCTCCACCGCGATCATCACGCGCGAAGGCTTCGAAAAGCTCAAGAGCGAGCTGGACCACCTGTGGCACACCCTGCGCCCGGAAGTGGTGAAGGCGCTGGCCGCCGCCGCGGCCGAAGGCGATCGCTCGGAAAACGCTGAATACACCTACCGCAAGAAGCAGCTCGGCGAGATCGACCGCCGCGTGCGCTACCTCAGCAAGCGGATTCCCTCACTGAAGGTGGCCGAAGGTTCACCCGGCGACCGTGAAACTGTGTTCTTCGGTGCGGTGATCGAACTGGAGAACACCCAAAGCGGCGAGACCGTGCGTTACCGCATCGTCGGCCCGGACGAGACGGATGCGAAGCGCGGCTGGATCAGTATCGATTCGCCATTGGCGAGGGCGGTGTTGAAGAAGAAGCTGGATGATGAGTTCGAGGCGGAGTTGCCGGGTGGGCGCACACGCTTTGCGGTGATCGCGGTGGAGTACACCGACTCGTAGGTTGGGGTGCAAACCCCAACGTCGCGCCCTATGCCGACATCGTCATGTTGGGGTTTGCACCCCAACCTACGCGATGCGAAGCGGCGCGGGATACCGCCGGCCTTCACGCAACGGTTGATAGCAAGCCGCATGGCGATGAAAGGCTTCCTCTCCATTGCCTGCATGCCACCCCGGAATACCCGACAGCGGCAACGGCCGCAACTCCAGCGGATCGCGCAGCCAATGCGCTTCAGCAATGGCCTCCGCGCAGCAGGCAACCGCCTCTGCGCTACCTTTTCCTTGCTCTGCCATCACCACCAGTGCCTTACCCACCAGCAGCTTGCCCGGCGTCAATGCATGCTCCAGCAAAGCATGGCCGAACAACGCCACCACGATCGAGCCGTCCAACCATGCCGAACGACGACGCCAGAACAAGCCATGCCAGTCATGCCGGTCCCACAGCTCCAGCAACTGTGGATCTTTGACGACCGCGATAACGCCAGCTTCGTCAAAGTGTGTCTGCGCGCATTGCGGGCGCGAACGTTCACGTCGCCCGATCTGTGCGATCTCGGCCATCTGTTGGCGGTTAAGGGCGCGCTTGAGCTGCGGATAGCGCAGCCAGATCATCGCGTTGAACAAGTCATGCCAATTGGCTTCGCGCGTGGCGATCAGACCACGCGTCGCAATGCGCTCCTCGTAGTGCAGCCCGTCTTCGAGCAAGACTCGTGTCTGCGCAACGAAGCGCTCGCCAGTATCCTTCGGCCAGCGTGCATTGAGTTCGTCGATCGATGGCCAACCTGACCCTCGCAGCCATTCGGCGTATTCGCACCAGCCGCTCAATGGCGCATGCGTGAAGACGACCGGATCGACCGCCTCCCGCGCTGGCGCGACATAACGCATGGTTACATGAAGATCAGTTGATGAGCGCCGCGTGCAAATCGTGCTCATCCGCGGACTCGACCACCACGTCCACGAACTGACCCGGCTTCAGCTGTTGCCCATTGCTGATATGGACCACACCATCGATCTCCGGTGCATCGGCTGCCGAACGCGCGACAGCGCCTTCGGCGCTTGCGCCGTCGACCAGCACCTTGATGGTACGTCCGATCTTGCGCTTGAGCTTCGCCGCGGAAACCTCAGCCTGCACCGCCATGAACTGTTCCAGGCGGTCTTCCTTCAGTTCTTCCGGCACCGGGTTGGGGAGTTCGTTAGCTTTGGCACCATCCACCGGTGAGTAGGTGAACGCACCTACGCGATCGAGTTCTGCTTCGCGCAGGAAGTCGAGCAATTCCTCGAACTCCGCATCGGTCTCTCCCGGAAAGCCGACGATGAAAGTACTGCGCAGCGTGAGATCCGGCACCTGCTTGCGCCAGTTCTGAATGCGCTCCAGCGTCTTGTCGATATTGCCGGGCCGCTTCATCAGCTTGAGGATGCGCGGGCTGGCGTGCTGGAACGGAATGTCGAGGTACGGCAGGATTTTCCCTTCCGCCATCAACGGCATCACTTCGTCCACGTGCGGATACGGATAGACGTAATGCAAGCGCGTCCACACGCCGAGTTCGGCCAGCCCTTCGCACAAATCGGTCATACGTGTGCGATAACGCTTCTCGCGCCAGCTGCGGTCCGCGTATTTGACGTCCACACCATAGGCGCTGGTGTCCTGCGAGATCACCAGCAACTCCTTCACGCCGCCCTTCACCAGGCGCTCGGCTTCGACCAGCACTTCATCCACCGGCCGCGACACCAGATCACCGCGCATCGAAGGAATGATGCAGAAGCTGCAGCGATGATTGCAGCCTTCGGAAATCTTCAGATACGCGTAGTGTTTCGGCGTCAGCTTGATACCGGTATCAGGAATGATGTCCAACAGAGGATGACGCTTCGGCGGCAATGCCGCGTGCACGGCGTGCATCACACTGGCGTAATCCTGAGGGCCGGAGATGGACAGCACATCCGGATACGCTTCCTTGATCAATTCGGAGCGCTTGCCCAGGCAACCGGTGACGATCACCTTGCCGTTCTCGTGCAAGGCCTCACCAATCGCATCCAACGACTCCTGCACGGCGGCATCGATAAAGCCGCAGGTGTTCACCACCACCGCGTCGGCTGCGTCGTAGCTGGGAACGATCTCGTAACCCTCAACCTTCAGCTGAGTGAGGATGCGCTCGGAATCGACCAATGCTTTGGGGCAGCCAAGCGAAACAAATCCCACCTTGGGGGTAGCACCGCTGGTCGCGTCAACGTGTTTAGTGGTTGACTTTAAAGAATTTTTCACTATTCGATCCGTAGCGCCGAGCAGGCGCCTAGAGGTGGGGCAGAAGCCGAAAAACCGGCATTTTAGCCTGCCTCCCTTTCCAGTGCTTTGCCGCGGTGAGCGCTGGCATTGACACAATGTCACATATATATGACAGTATCCACATGATGGAGTTGATTGAAACGGACACCTTCAAAAAGTGGCGCAAGGGACTCAAGGATGTACGCGCCGAAGCCGTCATTGCTGTTCGCCTTGCCCGCTTGGTCAACGGACTCCCGGGCGACGTAAAGCCAGTTGGCGAAGGTGTCGGCGAGCTTCGCATTCATTACGGGCCTGGCTATCGCGTCTATTTCAAGCGTATCGACAGCGCAATCATCGTTCTGCTGTGCGGTGGTGACAAAAGCACACAAGACAAGGACATCACCCTCGCCAAGAAACTCGCCGAATCATGGAGTCCATAACGAATGACCGAGAAATTCACCAAACTTGACCTTGCCGAACTCCTTACCTCGGATGAGGCTATTGAGTTCTTCTTAGCCGAAGCGTTCGAGACCAAAGACCCAGGACACATCGCCTACTGCCTTGGCGTTGCAGCACGTGCAAAGGGCATGTTGCAGGTATCGAAGGAAACAGGCCTTGCGCGTGGCGCGCTCTATCGGATGCTTAGCGAAGATGGCAATCCAACTCTCAAGACTATGCTCTCGGTTCTGGACGTTCTCGGTCTCGATATAACGGTCAAACAACATATCACCCGTTGATGCTGACGCCTGCCATCCGAAACAGGCGTTTGGAAAAACAGCTATTTCAGTCAGCCTTCCTTTCCGGCGTTTTGTAGCGATCTCGACGGATCAGGTATTCCGCAGCCGAATACTTTCAGCCAGGTTGCCACGGAAGATGTGTTGCCCGAGGTGACCGAGATCGGATTGCATGTCCGCAAAAACCTTGCCGCCGATATCGCGCCAGCGGCGGCAGAAGGCGTAGTCCTCGGAGAGGTAGCGGCGCGAATCCGGATCGACCATGCAGTCGAAAAACAGCCAGTAATACGGTTGCTGCGGGTTGTCAGGCGGCCCGTCCGGCCGATAGTTCAATTCCGGATAGGCTTTCATCATCTTGGTCAACACGTCGCGCTTGATCACCATGAAACCGGTGGGCGCCTCAGCCACTTCGACAAAGCCGTCGTCGTTCATGAACTTCTGCAGCGGTTCGGCGCCGTGGCCCACGGCATTCAAGGGGTAGTCGGTGTATAGCGACTCGAACAGCTCGCGCGTGGTACCTGCGGGCACGCCGTCCACGGGCCAGTTGAAGCGTTTGAGCGGATATACGCCTGCCGCCACGTCGTAGTCGGACAGCAACAGGCGGATCGCCGCCTGGGGTTTGAATGAGATGTCCGCATCGATCCAGAACAGATGCGTGTATTCCTCGTGCATCAAAAAGAACTTCACGATCTCGTTTCTACCGCGCGTGACGAGGCTGTCGGCATACATGTTGAGCGATGATTTCAGCCCGAGCCGGATGGATTCATGAGTCAGCTCGAACATGCTGGTGACGTAATGCATCGATACCGCGGATACGTAGCTGGGCGTGGCCCAGAGCACATTCATGGACTGAAGCGCGGAATTGGGGAGCATGGACATCCTCTGTTCGCAAGATAAATCGGCGACAACACACAACGCCGCCGATCTTACTTATGACGGCATGACGCATGCCAGCAAAAACAAACATGCCCGCTTCATGCGGATTGCACGCCAAACCCGCACCGCTTGCGCGCAAGCTTCATACTATGCGCCTCACGTAACGGTATCCCTATCCAGCTCAAGGAAGTTCGACATGGGCAAGCACATCAACCTTCCCACCAGCGGCACGCAATGCATCGGCGCCTACCTGGCCGAAGCGCACGGCAAGCCCAAGGGCGGCTTGGTCGTCATCCAGGAAATCTTCGGTGTGAATGCGCATGTTCGCAGCGTGGCGGATCGCTTTGCTGCCATGGGCTACACCACGGTGGCACCTGCGTTTTTCGACCACCTGGAGACCGATGTCGAACTGGAATACTCCGATCAGAGCATGGCCAAGGGGCGGCAGCTGGTGATGGAACTTGGACTGGATCGCGCGGTGGAAGACGTCGCCAGCGCCGCTGAAGCCATCCAGTCCGCCGGCAAGATTGGCAGCGTGGGCTATTGCTGGGGCGGCACGGTGGCGTTTCTTTCAGCCATCCGCTTGGGACTGCCTTCCGTGAGCTATTACGGCGCACGCAACGTGCCATTTCTTGGCGAACAGCCGAAGGCACCGGTGATGTTTCACTTCGGCGAAGAAGACAAATCCATTCCACCCGAGATGGTGGCCAAGCACCGCGAGATGCTCCCGCAGATGGACGTCTACAGCTATCCCGGCGCCGGCCATGCGTTCAACCGCGACATCGATCCCAGCCACTACCACCAGCCAAGCGCCGAACTGGCGCTGCAGCGTACGATGGCGTTCTTCGACAAGTATCTGGCCCACGCATGAGCGGCACCGGTTTCGAACTCGATCCAAGGTTGCAAGCAGACACGCAGCACATCGCCAAGCTGCCTCTGTGCGATGTGCTGCTGATGAACGATGCACGCTTTGCATGGCTGATCCTGGTACCGCGAGTCGCCGGTTGCGCGGAAATACTCGACCTGCCCGAGCGGGCGCGCGAACGGTTATGGCAGGAGATCAACCATGCCGCAGCGGCGCTGCGCGAGGTTGTTCCATGCGACAAGCTCAACCTCGGCGCACTTGGCAATATCGTGCGGCAATTGCACGTGCACGTCGTCGCGCGCAAGGAAGGTGACGCAGCGTGGCCAGGACCGGTATGGGGAAGCGGCGCGGCAAAACCTTATGGTGGCGATGAGCTCTTGTCGCTCGTGCAGCGCCTGCGGCAGCAGCTCGCCTCATCCAGCCTTGCATAAAAAAGCGCCTGTCGATGACAGGCGCTCTATCTTTCATCGATGGCCGGATCCGGTATCAGTGACCGCCGGAGGAATCGGAAGCGGAGGATGAGTCACCACCACCCTGGTCACCACCGTAGGACTTGCCGCTGGCATCCTTGGCGGTATCGCTGCTCGGAGCGCTGGCTGGCGCATGGTAATCCTCCAGCGCGCGTGCCTTGGTCTCCACCGGGTTGATGCGTGCCAGCTTGCCGCCGTCGTCGTAGTAAACGACGAAGCCGTAATCGAGCTGCAAGCGCGCCATGTACTGCAAATGCTGCTTGCGGATCTTCGAATCATCGCTAGGCAGCAGCAGCACTGTCTTGGGCAGCCTGCCCGTGTCCTTCAGATACGAGAAATGGCTGCCAGCGTCGAGCGCGGAAACCACGGCACCATCAATCAGGAACTGACCATTCTTATAAGCCTTCATGGTCATGTCGAACTGGCTTTGGGTCTGCGTGGTCTTCACCGTGTCGTCCTTGGACGCGCCGCGATGGCAACCGCCAAGCACCAGCAGGCTGCCGAACATAAGGACGGCGGCACCACGGGTTGACAGCGTGGAAAGACGGATCATTGCTTAGATCTCCTGCGAATATCAGCGAAGCCAGGCAAGTGTAGCGCCGCCGGATGAAGGTGGATGAGGTGAGTAAGCGGCGTGTTCAGGTGCGCGGCAAGGTCACACCCTGCTGGCCCTGGTACTTGCCGCCACGGTCCTTGTAGCTGGTTTCACATTCCTCATCGGATTCGAAAAACAGCATCTGCGCCACGCCTTCGTTGGCATAGATCTTGGCCGGCAGCGGCGTGGTGTTGGAGAACTCCAACGTCACGTGGCCCTCCCATTCCGGCTCCAGCGGCGTCACGTTCACGATGATGCCGCAGCGCGCATAGGTGCTCTTGCCCAGGCATACCGTCAGCACCTGCCGGGGAATGCGAAAGAACTCGACCGTGCGTGCCAGCGCGAAAGAATTGGGCGGGATGATGCACACATCCGCTTCCACGTCCACGAAACTGGTCGGATCGAAAGCCTTGGGATCGACGATGGTCGAGTTGATGTTGGTAAAGATCTTGAATTCGCGCGCGCAACGCACGTCGTAGCCGTAGCTGGAGGTGCCATACGACACCAGTTTGTTGCCGCCGCGCAGCTTGACCTGCCCTGGCTCGAACGGCTCGATCATGCCTTGCTGTTCCGCCATGCGGCGGATCCACTTGTCAGATTTGATGCTCACGCGGACTCCGGTGCTACCTGCCGCGCCCGGCTGCTCCGGGCGCAAAGCGGCAAAAATACATGGTGAATGGGGCGTTGCGCCAGATCGGCACCAAGCCGCTCAGGGCGCGGGGGCCGGGCAGGCGTCCAGCCCCGCGGACAAGCAGGCCAGCACGGTGCTCAGCTCCATGCAGCGTGCCGGGCTCGCCAATACTTGCGCCGGCATGCAACCGCTGCCAGGCAGCGCCACGGTCAGCGGCTCCGGCGAAAGCAGGCGTGCCGACATGGTTCGCAAGATTTCGCACAGCGCGTCCTGCGCATGATGCGAGCCGCGCGCCGAAGCGTTGATCAGCAGCACCGGCTTATTGGGAAATTCCAGGCTACCCACCAGCCAGTCCAGCAGATTCTTGAACGCACCGGGCACGCCGTGGGCGTATTCGGGACAGGCGATCAGCAACGCATCGCTTTGCCCGACCGCCGCGCGCAATTCCTGGACGACCACAGGCACGCCTTCACTCTCATCATCAGGATTGAACAGCGGCAACGTGCCGAGACCCGTGTACAACGCAAGCGAGAGCCCCGGCTGCGCCAACTCGCGTGCAGCGAGCAACGCGGCGGTATTGGATGAAACGCGCCGCAGACTACCCGAAAGACAAAGCACCTGCCGCGCGGCGCTCATGCCGCGGGTTGGCCCTGCACGACAATCTTGCCCAGTCCCAGCGATTTGTTGCGCGGCTGGCGTGCGAGCCGGCCAGCGGTATTGCGTGCAATCTCGCGATAGCGCGCGGCCAGCTCCGAATCAGGCATCGCCGCCACAGTGGGATGGCCGCCGTCGGCCTGTTCGCGGATACGGATGTCCAGCGGCAACGACCCCAGGTACGGTACCTGGTACTGCTCCGCCATACGCTCGCCACCACCCGCACCGAAGATATGTTCCTCATGGCCGCAGTTCGTGCACACGTGCGTCGCCATATTCTCGACGATGCCGAGCACCGGCACTTCCACCTTCTCGAACATCTTCAGCGCCTTGCGCGCATCGAGCAGCGCAATGTCTTGCGGCGTGGTGACGATGACCGCGCCTGCCACCGGCACCTTCTGCGACAGCGTGAGCTGGATGTCGCCCGTACCCGGCGGCAGATCGATCACGAGGTAATCGAGCATGTCCCAGCGCGTGTCGCCGAGCAGTTGCATCATCGCCTGGGTCACCATCGGGCCACGCCAGATCATCGGTGTTTCCTCGTCAACCAGAAAACCGATCGACATCGCCTGCAGGCCGTGCGCGGTCATCGGCGTGATGGTCTTGCCGTCCGGCGATTCGGGCCGGCCCTGGATACCGAGCATGCGCGGCTGGCTCGGACCATAAATGTCGGCATCGAGAATGCCGACCTTGGCACCTTCCGCCACCAAGGCCAGCGCGAGGTTCACCGCCACCGTGGACTTGCCTACACCGCCCTTGCCGGACGCCACCGCGATGATGTTTTTCACGTTCGGCAGCGGCGCCAGCGTGCCCTGCACTTTGTGCGCATGAATGCGGCTGGAGAGGGAGATCACCGCTGCCTCGATCGCCGCGTCCGCCTCCAGTGCCTGCTTGGCCTGCGCAGCCAGCGATTCGCCAGCGCCGACGGCCGGGTAGCCGAGCTGGATATCCACCGAGACCCTGGCGCCGTCCACGCCGACGGCGCGGATGGATTCAGCCAAGGGGGCACCGGTGTGGGGGTCGATAAGGTCGCCAAGAATCTGGCGTACCAGGGCTTCGTTCGCCTGCGTCATTGAAGAAAGGAGCTATGGTGAGGACGTGCAATTATGCCAGCAGGGGCTGATGACTCGTCGTCATGGCGCGTTTGCGCAATGCAGCTTGACCGATTCGACTGGCGCTCGGCACGCTGCACCATACGCCAACGTAGGGAGCCTTTCATCATGAAACGTCTGTCGCAGTTCGCCGTCGCCGCTTGTCTGCTGCTGGGTTCGGCCGTTGCCTGGGCCGCCAACGACACGCCGGTGGGCACCTGGCGGCAGATCGACGACGTCACCGGCAAGCCCAAGTCCATCATCCAGATCACCGACGACAACGGCAAACTGCAAGCCAAGGTGCTACAGGTGCTGCTTTCCGACGACGGCCCGCACCCGATCTGCAGGAAGTGCGACGGTGAGCGTAAAGATCAGCCGATCGAAGGCATGGTCGTCATGTGGAACGTCAGCAAGGACGGCGACGTGTGGGACGGCGGCAAGATCCTCGATCCGAAGAACGGCAAGGTGTACAGCGTGAAGCTGAGCCTGACCGATGGCGGACAGAAGTTGGACGTGCACGGGTACATCGGCTTTTCGCTGCTTGGCCGTAGCCAAGTGTGGGAGCGCATGCAGTAAAACCCCTCTCCCTTGAAGGGAGAGGGGCACGGCCTGCAAGCCGTCTAATCCATCAATGGAACACCACCGCGGTCAACGAATAAGGCGCAACGGCCTGGGTGGCGGCCTTGCTCGCACTGGCTTGCGCAACACCTACCGCCGCACTGTTTTCACCGTAGGTATAGATGCTTGCCGTGGTAAACCCGCCCGGCACGCCGGTAATGGAAACGTTGTACGTGCTGCTTGGGTCGGTATTGACCAGCAGCACCGCCACCGAACCATTCAACTTCTTGACCGCATGCACCTGGACCAGGCCCTGGTTGGATGACGCCGCCACGATGTGGTCATGCGGCCCGACCACCTTGCCAACGATCTGCAAGCCATAGTACGCAGGGAATGGCGTATTGACCGACGGCTCGTTGCTGCCGCCATCAGAGAGCAGGCCATAGTCGCCATAGTTGTTGGTGCCATACAGGTTGGCGCCGTTGTTGTTACCGGTCGCCTCGCTGTTGTGGGTCGTCCACCAATCAACATTGATCACGCCGTTCGCCAGCCAGGTCATATAGTCCTCGGCAAGATAGAGCGCGTTGACCAGGCTGGTGGTCTGTTTGCCGGGGTTGTACGAAACCGCATTGGATTCGGTGGTCATGATCCGCACGCTGCTGGCATGCGCACCGCAATACTGGCTGAGTTTGGAGTGCAGCGTTGAAACCATCGAGGGAATGCTGGGCGTACTGCTGACGGACGTGCTTTCGCCGTCGCGAGGTGCAGTCAGCAGACCCGCGTCGGATTCACCCCACGGCCCTTGCGGATACCAATGGATGCTCACGAAATCCGCACTTGAACAAGCCGTTTGCAACACGGTGTCGTTCCAGGGCTGGGGCGAGCTGCCACTGGTCTGCCCATCGGGCCAATTGCCGGGCGCGGTAAGCACCAGACCAACCTGAATCGATGGATCGACCGCCTTCATGGCCTGGATGAACTGCAACGCATTGCTCGCATAAGCGGCGGGGCCTTTCTGGGCGTGCAGATCCCGTTCCCAGCTTGAGCCATAGGTGCCATTGCCATACAGCTCGTTGCCGATTTCCCAATAGTGGATGTTGTAGTGCTTGGTGATATTCGCGTACTTCACCCACGCCGCCGCTTCGGCAGGGCTGCCGGAACCATAATTCACAGTGATGATCGGCGACGCGCCCACTTGTTGCGCCACTTGCATGAATTGGTCGAACGCCGTCGATCCCGCATTGCTGCCGCTATCGTCAAGCGTGTTGCTCTGCCAGTGGAAATTGTCGGCGGTAGAGCCGCCGGGATAGCGCATGACTCCCACGCCATCCGTACGCAGCAGATTCGCAACGCCTGCATCCTGCAAATGTCCATCCCATACCGCCGTATTGACGCCGAGCGCATAAAGCGACACGGAGCTGAGCACCTTGCCCGTATTCACAGTCACCTGGGCGCTCGCCGTGCCGGCCACGGCAGCCGGAATGCTGCCGACTCCCAGCATGAATACGCAGAGCGGCATGCACAGATGACGCAAGGAGTGCCAACTCCGACGCTGGCAGAGATCCATCGATTTTGTTGCCATCAGACACCTCACTTCGTGGGAAAAGCTATCAATCGCGTACACGATTCCGCCGTCGGCGACGCCGACGTTCCTATGAATGCTTTCAGTGGAGCTGTTGAAGCTGTGTGGCGATGAAGTGCGCTACTTCATTCGTGGGCGGAGCATAACCAGCAGCATTGCCATGGAGAAGCGAAGAGAAACCAAAGTGTGCAGACTTTCACAAGCTTCGCGCAGAATTGTCATGAGCATGCTGTGCACAAAATCTGATGACAAAGACATGCTGTGCGCATCTTCACGCACATCGTCGCATCTGTTGTGCTCGGCGCAACTCGCAGGTTGCGAATCCCGACATGGCCATGTCGGTCATGGATGGCGATGTCAGGGCTCACAACACCAACCTGCAAACCTTCGTCAAACTTGCAGCTTCACAGCTTCGTCACATCGCACGTCGCACTACGCACCAACAACTCGCACCTTGTCATCACAACGTCGCGCATTCGCAATCGCAGCCCTGCACTGTCTCGCCCTTCTCACAACAACAAGGGTGGATGTATGCGAGACGCACGTCGATCGATCGTATGGGGAATGCTTGCGGCAGCTTGTCTGAGCGGCTTGTGCAGCAAGCCGGCATTTGCCGCTGACAGCGGTAACTTGCTGGTGAATGGCGATGGTGAAGCAGGCACTTGCACCACCGACTGGTCTGCGGTGAATACCGTGCCGGGCTGGACGGTGACGCAAGGCAATCCGTCGGTGGTCTGCTATTCGATCAGCAGCTTCAGCACACCAGGCAATGCATCGGGCGGCAATGCGTTCATTGCCGATGGTCCGTATGGGGATTCCGCGCTGCGCCAGAATGTGGATGTTTCCAGCGCAGCCAACGCCATCGACGGCGGCAACATCACTTACACGCTTTCTGGCTGGCTGGGTGGCTACACGACGTACAACGGGCAAGCCGTAGTCACCGCCATCTTCCTCGACGCCAACGGCAATCCACTCGGCTCGCCGACGCAACTGGCTGGCGTGAATGCGTCCGCGCGTAGCGATAAGACTGGCTTCATCGCCAAATCCACCACCGGCAACGTGCCGTCAGGCACACGCACGATCTCGGTGCTGCTGCAGTTCAACGACACGTCGGCGTCGTACAACATCGGCTATGCCGACAATCTCTCGCTGACGCTGTCTACACCGGTCACCGCACCCATCTTGCAGGCTCCGGCCTCGCAAGTACCAGCATTCGATCACGTCTTCATGGTGATGATGGAAAACACCAACTACGACGAAGTGATCGGCGACACCACCGATGCACCCTTCATCAACAGCCTCGCAAGTCAAGGCACGCTGCTGGACAACTACAGCGGCGTCTACCATCCCAGCGATGAAAACTATCTGGCGATCGCCGGCGGCAATACCTTCGTGCAGGGCGCCATCTACTACCCGAATATCAAGGTAACCGCGCAACACATTGGCGATGAACTCGAAGCGGCCGGCAAAACCTGGAAGGCCTACGAACAAGGCATGGGCACGCCGTGCAATACCAGCAACAATAACGACAGCTACTACGAACCGGACGATGCGCCGTTCATCAACTTCACCAACATTTCGTCCAATCCCACGCGTTGCGCCGCACATCTGTTCGATACCACGCAGCTGATTACCGATCTGCAATCGGCAGCCACCACGCCGAATTTCTCCTGGATTGCCGCCGATGACTATTACGATGGCGAATCGTCCGGTGATGGTTCCGCTCAAAGTCTGCAGGTGCAGAACGGCTGGCTGCAACAGACCCTGCAACCAATCTTCAACTCGCCTGCGTGGACGCAACAGCGCTCGCTGCTGATCCTTACCTGGGACGAATCGGCATCTTCCACCGGCAACCACATCGCCACCATTCTGGTCGGCTCGCCTGGTGCAGTGCAGGCCGGCTACGTCAGCAACACCAGCTACAACCACTACAGCGTCGGCCGCACTATCGAGAATGTGCTTGGCATTGCCTCGCTCACGCACAACGATCAGTACGCCCAGCCTATCAACGATGCCTTTGTCGCAACGCAGGCCATCACCACGCCCAGCCTCGCCAACAGCATGCCGAATGTGAGCAAGGGCACTTATGTGCACGTCGACTACGCCACGCCAGCCAGCAAACTCAATGGCGACAACTGGATTGGCATCTATGCGCCGGGCAGCAGTCCAGGCAATGGCTCGTCGACCAGTTGGCAGTACGCGCCGAACGGCAGTGGCACGGTGACGTTCGATACCTCCAGCCTTTCGCCGGGTACGTACAACGTGTGGTACTGCTACAACAATGGCTATACCGTGTTGGCGGGGCCGGTTACGTTGACGGTGACGAATCCGTAAGTGACACGCTCCTTCTCCCCTTTGGGGAGAGGGAGCTGGCTTGCCTAGGCCATAGAGTATTGCCAGAAAACTCGTAGGTTGGGGTGCAAACCCCAACATCATTGGTTGATGTGGACCGCTATGTTGGGGTTTGCACCCCAACCTACTATCAGCCGGACACTGCTTCCGCTCGATGCACCATCACGCCATGCGCCGCAAACGCGGCACGCGTCGCGCGGTCCGCCGAGTGCTCGACAACAAGGTGTTGCACACGCGCGAGTTCGGCGACTTGATGCGCTGCCACCGCGCCGAGCTTGTCATCGGTAGCCACCACCACGGTTTCGTCGCTGGCGTCGATCATGGCGCGCTTGAACAGCGTTTCCTCGCTGTCGAAACCCCACAAGCCGTGCGCGGCATCAATCGCGCAGGCGCCTGGAAAACACAGGTCCGCGCGCATTCTTTTCACCTGCTCTACGGCTTGCGCGCCAATCGCGCCGCCGATCGAGGGAACAACACGGCCACCAATCAGCAGCACTTCAAATCCTTCGCGGTCCAACAACAGCTGCGCGATATGCGGCGCATTGGTGATCACCGTAAGCCCGGCGCCGACGGGAAGCGCCGCCGCAATGGCAGCATTGGTGGTGCCGGCGTCGATCAACAACGTCTGGCCCGGTTTCACCAGACTCACGGCTTTGCGTGCCAATGCTTGCTTGCGCAACGGATGTTCGGTGCGTCGCTGCTTGAGTGGCGTCACAGTGACCGCAGGCAACAGTGCCCCACCGTACACGCGCTTGCACAAGCCTTGCGCTGCAAGTTCACGCAGATCGCGCCGGATCGAATCCTCCGATACTTCAAACGCCTCCGCCAGCTCGGCGGCCACCACGCGTCCCTCGTTGCGTAACCGCGCGAGGATGCGCTGCTGACGTTCCTCAGGCAGTGCATTCCGATCAATGGTCGGCGCAAGCTTAGCCATGACTGATCGCCCGCGTGTCACGTTCGAGCAAACTCAACTTCACCAGGCGTTCGCGCAAACCGACCGGATCGCGGAACCACCAACCATCCATGCCCAGCGCTTCGGCCGCCGCTACGTTGCGTTGGGAATCGTCGATATACAACGCCGTAGCAGGATCGACTGCATAGCGTTGCAACAGACACTGATAGATACGCGGATCGGGCTTCACCAGGCGCTCTTCGCCAGATACCACGATGCCTTCGAACCATTGCAGGAACGGATAAAGCTGCTGCGCAACCGGAAATGTCTCCTGCGACCAATTGGTAAGCGCCAGCAGACGCACGCCGCGCGCTTTCAGCTCAGCCAGCAGCGCCACGCTGCCTTCGATCGGGCCAACCAAGGTTTCCTTCCAGCGGAGGTGATAGGCATCGATCAACTCGGCATGTTCGGGAAACTTCGCACGCAACAACGCGGTACCTTCGACCCACGGACGGCCAGCATCCTGCTGTTCGTTCCATTCGCTGTTGCACACCTCACGCAGAAACCACTCCATCTGCACTTCGTCCTCAATCAGTTGGCGATACAACCGCCGAGGGTCCCAGCCGATCAGCACGTTCCCAAGATCGAAGATCACTGTATCGATACGTCTGCTCATCACCGCACTATCCTCGCCGACAAACCCACCAGCACCAGCAAGCCGGCCACCGCGACGAAAGCGGTCGACAAACTGCTGGCATGCGCTACGAAACCGATCAACGCCGGACCACTCAGCAAGCCCACATAACCCAGCGTGGTTACGGTAGCGATCGCGATGGCCGGCGGCGTGCCGGCCAGGCGTCCGGCCGCACTGAACATCACCGGCACAATGTTGGAAGCCCCCAGGCCGATCAGCACAAAGCCGAGCAAGGCGGCCACCGTCAGCGGCACGCACGCCACCAGTAAAAATCCCGCAACGGCAAGGCCCGCGCCGACACGCACAGCCCACGCCGGACTGTGGCGCGCAATCAGCCGATCCCCGGAAAAACGCCCTGCCGCCATCGCCACCGAAAAGCACGCATAGCCGAAACCGGCCGATGCTGGCGCAACACCACGCACATCACGCAGAAACACCGCACTCCAGTCCAGCATGGCGCCTTCCGCCATGAAGCTGACGAAGCACAACAGTCCCAGCAACCAAGCGTGTGCATGCGGCATGCCGAGCTGGGCCTTCTTTTCGACGTCCATGCCGAGTGCAGACGCATCGCTGCGCAGACCATCGCGCAACCACAGAACGGTCAGCGCGAGCGCAACAGCGAGGGTCACAGCGGCGCCAGACAACGGCAATCCAAGCGCCAGCAAGCCACTGAACAACGCGGCGCCCGTCAAGCCGCCGACGCTGAAAAGACCATGGAACCCGGACATCAGGCGATCGCCGCTACGGCGTTCCACCTCGACCGCGTAGGCGTTCATGGCGACATCCACCGCGCCCAGCATCACGCCGAAATAGAGCAAGGTGCCCACCAGCATCGCCACACTGGACACGTGCGCAAGTACGGGTAGTGCAAGGCACATCAACAAACCGGCGCTCAAGATCATGGCGCGATTGCCCAGCCGGTGCGCCAGCCAACCTACGAACGGCATCGACAGCATCGAACCACCACCGAACGCCAACAACGCCGTGCCCAATTGCGCATCGTCCAGTGCAAGACGGAGTTTGACGTACGGCACCATCGGCGCCCAGGCCGACATGGCCATACCGGAAACCAGAAAGATCAGCCGCGTCGCCCGCCGTGCGCTGGGAAGCGAAGCTACGCCGCTGCCCGCGGCGGCGGTTTCAGGAGTCGTTTTCACAGCTTGCCCGTCTTGCCTGCATTGCGGATAAATGTACACAAACATGCAACATCGTGCAAACGTACAGGAACCGCGACCATGCCACGCCGTCGCGGAGCGCAAGCGGCGCCGCATGCCATAATGCACGGCCCATTTCGAGCCACTGCCGCCCATGACCCGACGCCTGCTCGTCACCCATGCCCTGCCCTACGCCAACGGCCCGCTGCACCTGGGTCACATGCTGGGCTACATCCAGACCGATATCTGGGTCCGCTCACAGCGGATGATGGGCAACGAGGTGTACTTCGTGGCGGCGGACGATGCGCACGGCACGCCGATCATGCTGGCGGCCGAAAAAGCGGGTGTCTCGCCGGAAGCCTTCATCGCCGACATGCGCGCCAGCCATGAAGCGGACTTCACCGATTTCCACTTCAGCTACGACAACTACTACACCACGCATTCGGAAGAGAATCGCGAGCTGGCCTCGCTGATCTACACGCGCCTGCGCGACAGCGGCTACATCGCCAAGCGCAGCATCCAGCAACTGTTCGACCCCGACAAGCAGATGTTTCTGCCGGACCGCTACATCAAGGGCACCTGCCCCAAGTGCGGCACGCCAGACCAGTACGGCGACAACTGCGAGAACTGCGGCGCCACCTATGCGCCTACCGACCTGATCAATCCGTATTCGGTGGTTTCCGGCGCCACGCCGGTGCTGCGCGATTCGGAGCATTACTTCTTCGAACTGAGCAAATTCGAAGAACTCTTGCGCAACTGGTTCAGCGGCAAACTCACCGACGGCAAGCCGGTAGCCAACCCAGGCGTGGTGGCCAAGCTCAAGGAATGGCTGGATGGCGGCCTGAAAGACTGGGACATCTCGCGCGATGCGCCTTATTTCGGCTTTCCCATTCCCGATGCGCCAGGCAAGTTTTTCTATGTATGGCTGGATGCGCCGGTCGGTTACCTGGCGGGCTTCAAGAACCTGTGCGAGCGTGCCGGGGTGAGGTTCGAAGATTTTCTTGCACCGAACAGCGGCGCAGAAATGCACCACTTCATCGGCAAGGACATCATCAACTTCCACGGTTTGTTCTGGCCGGCCATGCTGCACGGCGCACAGTTCCGCACGCCCACGGCGCTGCACGTCAACGGCTATCTCACGGTGAACGGCGCGAAGATGTCCAAGTCGCGCGGCACCTTCATCCAGGCGCGCACCTACCTCACTGCCGGCTTGAATCCGGAGTTCCTGCGCTATTACTTCGCCACCATGCTCAACGATGCGCCGGTGGATGTGGATCTGGACTTGAAGGCGTTCGAGGAGCGCGTCAATTCGCATCTCATCGGCAAGTGGGTGAACATCGCCAGCCGCACCGCGGGCTTCGTGCACAAGTTCTTCCATGGTCAATTGGCCGCGAACTTCTCGCCGGAGCAGAACGAACTGTGGAGCGTACTGATCTCGCACTACGAAGGCGTGCCGGCCTTGTACGAGGCCGGCGAATTCGCCGAGGCCATGCGCCGCTTCGTGCTGATTGCCGATTTGGTCAACGGCCACATTGCCGCCAAGGCGCCATGGGTGATGGCGAAAGACGAAACGCAGCGCGACGAACTGCATCAAGTGTGCTCGTTCGCACTAGCCGCGTTCCGCCTGCTCGGCGGGCTGCTCAAACCCGTGCTGCCGGTTACGGTGGAAGCGGCGGAGAAATTCCTCGCCGCGCCCATCGCCGATTTCGATGCAGCCTGCGCCACGCTGCACAACCACACCATCCACACCTTCGAGCCACTGCTGGCGCGCATCGATCCCAAGCTGATCGAAGCAATGGTCGAAGCCTCGAAAGAATCGCTGGGCTCCGCACCGGAGCCCGAAACCAAGAAACCCGCCAAGAAAGACAGCAAGCCCATGACCGAAGCTACCGTCACCACGACCGAATCCAACCTCATCAGCATCGACGATTTCGCCAAGCTCGACCTGCGCGTCGGCAAGGTGCTGGCCTGCGAGTTCGTGGAAGGTTCGGACAAGCTGCTGCGTTTCGAACTGGACGCTGGCCCGCTCGGCAAGCGCCAGATTTTCTCCGGCATTCGCGCCGCGTACGGCGAGCCGGAAAAACTGGTGGGGCGTAATGTGGTGTTTATTGCCAATCTCGCGCCGCGCAAGATGCGCTTTGGTGTGTCGGAAGGGATGATTTTGTCGGCGGGTGAAGGCGGCAGCGATCTGTTCCTGTTGGATGCAGATCAAGGTGCGAAGCCTGGGGCAACCGTTCGCTGAATTATTGACTCTCTTTCCCCACAGGGGAGAGAGAGCTGATCTCGCCATGACCACTCTCGCTGACCGCATCGACGCCCTGCTGCCGCAAACGCAATGCGAACAATGCGGCTACCATGGCTGCCGCCCTTACGCGGAAGCGATCGCCAACGGCGAAGCTAAGATCAACCAGTGTCCACCCGGCGGCAGTGACGGCATCGCCAAACTCGCGGACCTGCTCGGCCGCGCACCGCTACCACTGAATCCGGCAAACGGCGTTGAAAAGCCTCGTACGCTGGCCCGCATCATCGAAGCCGATTGCATCGGCTGCACCAAGTGCATCCAAGTCTGTCCTGTCGATGCCATCGTCGGGGCGAACAAGCTGATGCACACCGTGATCGCGGACGATTGCACCGGCTGTGAACGCTGCGTACCCGCCTGCCCCGTCGACTGCATCGTGCTTGAACCGATGTCGCCCGCGCAGGCGAATGATTCCACGCATGCTGATATGGCACGTGTGCATTTTCAGCGCCGCGAGGCACGCCTGGAAGCACAACGTGCGCAGCGCGACGCAGAATTGTCTGCGCGCAAAGCCCAGGTGCACACCACCAGCCAGAGCGTGCTCGACGCGCTTGCCCGCGCCAAGGCAAAAAAACAGGAGCCCAAGCAGTGAAGAAAGAGGATGTAGTCGAACTGTTCTCACGCTTGCGCGAACTTAATCCGCATCCCACCACGGAGCTGGCCTACACCACGCCGTTCGAACTGCTGGTAGCCGTGGTGCTATCCGCGCAAGCCACCGACGTGGGCGTCAACAAGGCCACGCGCAAGCTCTTCCCCATCGCCAATACGCCACAAGCGATCCTCGATATGGGCGAGGAGATACTCAAGCGCTACATCAACACCATTGGCCTGTATAACGCCAAGGCCAAGAATGTCATCGCGCTGTGCCGCATCCTGGTGGAGCAATACGGTAGCGAGGTGCCAGATAACCGCGACGCGCTCGAGGCGCTGCCTGGCGTTGGACGCAAGACAGCCAACGTGGTGCTCAACACCGCATTCGGCCATCACACCATTGCCGTCGACACACATATCTTCCGCGTTTCCAACCGCACCGGCCTGGCGCCGGGCAAGGATGTACGTGCGGTGGAAGACAAGCTGGAAAAAGTGGTGCCGAAGGAATTCAAGCAGGACGCGCATCACTGGCTCATTCTGCACGGGCGCTACGTGTGCAAGGCGCGCAAGCCGGATTGCCCGCAGTGCGTGATTCGCGATCTGTGCAAGTACAAAGACAAGACGCCTGCGTAAGTTGGGGGGCAAACCCCAACATCACCATGCACTCATCCGCACGCACACGCATCCATCGCAACGTTGTAGTCTGATGTTGGGGTTCGCACCCCAACCTACGAGCCACACAAACAGCGCGACAGAAGGTGCCGTCTTGGCCGCCAAACCATCCCGCAAGCCAGATAACGAACACCCCGGCCGCCTGCAAATGGCCGACATCGCCCGTCTTGCCGGCGTATCGACCTCCACCGTGTCGCGCGCCCTCAAGGGCAGCAGGCTGGTGAATGACGAAACACGGCAACGCATCGAGCAGATCGCCAGCCAGTTCAACTACACCGTCAACCAGCTGGCGATGAACTTGCGCTCCGGCACCAATCGCACCGTCGCCGTGGTGGTGCCCTATGAGAAACATCGCCGGCAGAATTTCTCCGACCCGTTCCTGCACGGAATGATCGGCGCGTTGGCAGACGTACTGACCGAACGCGATTACGAGATGCTGCTGGTGCGCATGGATGCCGAGCAGCTGACCACCCTTGGCACCCTGGTCGACGGCGGGCGCACCGCCGGCATCATCCTGGTCGGCCAATGGCACCACCACGACCAGCTCAACGCGATGGCAGACCGCAAGCTGCCGCTGGTGGTATGGGGTGCGCAGCTTCCGGATCAGCGCTATAGCTGCGTGGGTGGACAGAACCTGGTCGGCGGGCGCCTGGTCGGCGAGCATTTACTGGCACAGGGTTGCCGCAGCGTCGCCTTTCTCGGTGACCGCGATCTGCCTGAAGTCGCGCAGCGTTATCGCGGCTTTACGGCCGCGCTCCGCAAGCAAGGCATCAAGCACGATGCCGCTTTACGCAAGGATGTTCCGTTTCTCGCGCCTGATGCACGACGTGCCACGCTGGAATGGATCGACAGCGGCATCACCTTTGATGCCCTGTTCGCGGCAAGCGATCTGCTTGCGATGGCTGCCATCGGTGCCTTGCGTGAACGCGGGCTCGATGTACCCAAGGACGTGCTGGTAGTTGGCTACGACGATGTCGATTTCGCCGCACACTTCCATCCCTCGCTCACCACCGTGCGCCAGCCGTTTCAGCTGGGCGCGGAAGCCATGGTCGATGCCTTGCTGGATCTGCTTGAGCCTACTTCGGAAGCGCATGGGCATGAACTGCCGACGCAGTTGATCGTTCGCGAGAGCAGCCAACGCGCCCAGTAGGTTGGGGTGCAAACCCCAACATTGCCATGCAGGCATAGAGCACGATGTTGGGGTTTGCACCCCAACCTACATAAGCGCAAATCCGCGCTGCACATCCATGCCATTTCAAAGCGCATCGTCATTCGGCGAGACATAGATACCCAGGTATCCGGGGCGAGTAGCCAAAGGACTAATTTTTGCAATCGATGTCATCTTAGTCACCCATAACGCATAAAACCGCTATTTTTTTGGAAATTTTTGCTGCACTGCAAATTGCAATCGATTGCAAAAGCATAAAAATGGCTCCACTGCCTTCACCGGCAGCACGGCGCGGGGACGTTCCGTGCCAATGGGTCGGGGATGCCGAACGTGGCCACGCATTCACTCCAGGGCCGCGCGAGCCGCCCTGTGCAAAAATTTTGGGGAGAAAACCATGCATCCGTTGTCCACCTTCCGCAGGAACACGCTGACGGTCGCTATCGCACTGATGTGCACGGCATCGTTTCAGGCCATGGCCGGCACCACCGATACAAGCTCACCGCAAGCCGCCGCCTCCACGGCATCGAGCCCTCAAACGAGCAGCAACGACGCATCCGGCAAGGACAATGGCAAAAAGCAGAACTCTGTGAACCTGCAACAGGTCGTCGTAACCGGTTCGCCGCTGCCATCCACGGAAATGAACTCCAGCATTTCGGTCAGCACGGTCGATGGCGAACAAATCCAGACCAGCGGCGTGCAGAACGCAGCGGATCTGCTGCGCACCATTCCAGGCATCCGCTCCGAATCGTCGGGTGGCGCCGGTAACGCGAACGTATCCGTGCGCGGCCTTCCCGTTGCCTCCGGCGGCAGCAAGTTCGTGCAGTTCCAGGTGGATGGCATGCCGGTGCTGGAATTCGGCGACACGGCGTTCGCCACACCCGATACCTTCCTGCGCACCGACTACAACATCGATCACGTGGAAGCCGTACGCGGCGGCTCTTCGTCGGTGTTTGCCAGCAATGCACCGGGGGCGATCATCAACTTCATCACCAAGGATGGCAGCTCGCAAGGCGGCAACATCGGGCTTACCGTCGGACTGGGCCAGTACGATGATCAACGTCTCGATTTCGATTACGGTGGCCCGCTATCAGCGTCCACCCGCTATCACTTCGGTGGTTTCATCCAGCACGGCAACGGCCAGAAGAATACGGACTACACGTCGTCGTCCGGCGGCCAGTTGATGGGCAACATCACCCACGATATCGACGGCGGCTTTCTGCGCCTGAATCTGCAATTCACGGATACCTACGATCCGGTCTACCTGCCTGTACCGGTCATGATCACCGGCAGCAACAGCGATCCTCATGTCAGCTCCATTCCCGGTTTCAACCTCCAGAGCGGCGTGTTGCAGTCACCCTACTTCACCAGCGACACGGCGCTGAATGCACAAGGCCAGACGATCCACACGAATATTCGCGATGGCTACCACACGCGCGTGAATGCGATCGGCGGCGAAGGCAAGTTTTCCCTGGGTGACGACTGGACGCTGCATGAGCAATTCCGCGCAGCCGAGAATTACGGCGCCTTCACCGGCCCCTATCCGACCGCGGTGGAAAGTGCGCAGACCCTCGCCGACAGCATTGGTGGTGCAGGTTCCTACCTTACCTATGCCACCGGTCCGAATGCGGGCAAACGCGTTACCAATCCTGCTGCACTGGGCGGCAACGGTCTTGCCTCCGAGACGGCGCTGTTCAACGTGTCGTTGCCGAACATGGACAACTTCACCAACAACATCAGCCTGTCGCGCACCTTCGACACGGACTTCGGCAAGGGCACCTTGCAATTCGGCTACTACCACTCGCAACAGAACGTGGTGCAGGACTGGCACTGGAACATGTACCTGCAAACGGTGCAAAGCCAGGATTCGGCACTGCTGAACGTATACAGCGCCAGCGGCAAGCTGATGACCGACAACGGCCTGGTGGCCTATGGCACCCCTGGCTTCTGCGGCTCCTGCAACCGCTACTACGACGCCAAGTACATGATGGATGCGCCCTTCGTATCCATGACCTGGGAAACCGGGCCTTGGCGTTTCGACGGCGGCTTGCGCTTCGACCGTATCACCGGCAGTGGCTATTACGTTGCCGCCAACCAGCTCGCCACGGTCGATGTGAACGGTAACGGCGTGATTTCCGTACCTGAGCAAAGTGTGCCGGTGTACGGCGGCGCCACCTCGCCGATCGACTATAGCAAGTCGCACCTGGAGTATTCGTTTGGCACCAACTACACCATCGATTCGAACCTTGCCCTGTTCCTTCGCGCCAGCAGCGGCGCTCGTTTCAACTCAGATCGCTTGTTGTTCGGCGGCGGTATTCTCTCCGACGGCAGCGTGCCGCAGGGCATCGGCGTCAATGTGGTCAAGCAATACGAAGGCGGCGTGAAATGGAACACCGCGCACACCAGCCTGTTCGTCACCGGCTTCATGGCCAATACGCAGGAGCAGAACGAGGACGTCACCTCCACGATCGAGCCGTTCATCAGCCGCCACTATCACGCGCGCGGTGTTGAATTCGAGGGCTCCTACAACTACGGTCATTTCTCGCTTGCCGGCGGCATGACCTATACGCATTCGCGCATCGTGTCCGACGCCATCACACCAGCCGACGTGGGCAACGTGCCGCAGCGCCAGGCGAACTGGGTGTATCAGTTCAGCCCGAGCTACAGCTGGCACGCCTTCAATGTCGGCGCCACGGTGATCGGCACCACCAAGTCCTACGCCTCCGACCCGAATGGTTTGGTGATGCCGGGTTACACGCAGGTAAATACATACGTCAGCTACGACATCAACGATCGGATGACGGCATCGCTCAGCGTCAACAATTTGTTCAATGCCATCGGCCTCACCGAGATCGACTCGAGTCCTGAAACGGTGACGGCCAACGGCATCAACACCGCGCGTTCGATTCTCGGCCGCACCATCTATGTCAACTGGCAGTACCACCTGTGAGCAAATCGGACGTAGCCGCACTTTCCATGGATACCTCCTTGCTGGCACGAGCGCGCCAATGTTTCCTCGCCGAAGCCGATCCGGCCGTGCAGGCCGAAGCCACGGGGCGCTTTGACCGTCATGCTCCCCGGCTGCTGCACTGGCTGACCGCGCTGTACGGCAGGCAACCGATGTTCGACGCATGGCTGCTTTCGCTATGCACCACGCTGGGCACGCTTGCGCGTGCCCGGCCACCCGCACTGCGCGAACTGGATCGCGAGCGCGAACGCGATCCCGACTGGTTTATCCATGAAAAGCGGGTCGGTTATTGCGCTTACGTCGATCGCTTCGGTGGCGATCTCAACGGCGTCGCTGATCGCGTGGATTATCTTGAAAACCTGGGTGTCGGCTATCTGCACTTGCTGCCGTTTCTGCGTGCACGTAGCGGCGACAGCGACGGCGGATTTGCCGTAGCCAGCTTCGAGGAAGTGGAACCCGCGCTCGGCAGCATGGGTGATCTGGAACGGCTGGCAGCACGTTTGCGCGAAGCGCGCATCAGCCTGTGCGCGGACCTGGTACTCAACCACGTGGCCGATCAGCACCCATGGGCCCTCGCCGCCACACAGGGTGATCAGCATTACCGTTCGTATTTCTACCTGTTTTCCGACCGTCGCGTGCCCAATCGCTACGAACAAACGGTCGCCCAGATTTTCCCGCAAACCGCGCCCGGCAATTTCACGCATAACGATGTATTGCGCAGCTGGGTATGGACTACGTTCTATCCCTATCAGTGGGATCTGAATTACGCCTACCCGCCGGTCTTCGCCTCCATCGCTTCCGCCTTGCTGCAACTTGCCAATCGCGGCGTGGAAATCTTCCGTCTGGATTCGGCACCGTTTTTGTGGAAACGTTTGGGCACGTCGTGCACGAACCTGCCGGAAGTACATCAGATCCTGTCGGCGCTGCGTGCCATGGTGGATCTGGTTGCACCGGGCGTCTTGCTGAAGGCGGAGGCCATCGTTGCATCGACGGATCTGTTGCCTTACCTCGGCGTGGGCGAAACGCTGGGCAGCGAATGCCATCTGGCTTATCACAGCGGACTGATGGCGGCGAGCTGGACAGCTCTCAGCGAAGGGCGCACGACGCTGCTGCGGCAACTGTTGGACAGTACGCCTCCCCTGCCCGCGCACACAGGCTGGATGACGTACGTGCGTTGCCACGACGACATTGTGTGGGGCGTGTTGCGTTCCGACGTCGAAGCGGCCGGCGATGACTTTACTCAGCGCATCGGTGCTGCCGCCGCATTTCTGGAAGGACGCCGGCCCGGCAGTTTCGGGCACGGCGTTGCGTTTCAATCGGCCGACGGCCATGCAGTCCATGGCACCAATGGCATGGCATCCGCACTCGTAGGTCTGGATTCAGCCGGCAACGCTGTCGCCTTGCGCCGCTTTGCGTTGATGTACGGATTGGCGTTCGCGGTGGGCACCGTGCCATTGCTTTACATGGGCGACGAACTGGCCCAGCCCAACAATGAAGCGGATGAAGATGCCGCCTTGATCGCACTCGATAGCCGCTGGGTGCAACGTCCTCGGCTGGATCTGGCACGCCTCCAGCAACAGCTCGATCCGAGCACGATCGCCGGCAAAGCCAATGCGGCCATCAAAGCCTTGATTGCGGCCCGCCACGATCCAGCGTTTGATCCCCAGGCATCGGTCGAAACGCTTGCCTGCGATAACGAGGCACTCCTGGCCATTCGGCGCGGCGAACGCTTCATGGCGGTGTTCAACTTCAGCGATAAACCGCAGTCTGTCGACTGGAGCCGACTGCATGCCGGCGACGGCTGGACAACGCTGTTGCAAACGGCCGACGATGCCGGCGACGACACAGGCATGTTGCCGGCATGGGCGATGGTATGGCGGAAGAAACCGTGACAGGCATGCACGCAGCAGTCCAGGCCGGCCATGCGGAAGGCGCAGCGCCTTCTGGGCGCAAGCCGCGTCTGTCGTTCTGGCAGATCCTCAACATGAACGTCGGTTTCTTCGGCATCCAGTTCAGTTTCGGCCTGCAGCAAAGCAATATGAGCCCCATCTACAAATACCTGGGAGCCCATGACGCCAGCCTGCCGTATTTGTGGTTGGCCGGCCCGATCACCGGGCTGATCGTGCAACCATTGATCGGTGCCTTGAGCGATCGCACGGTAAGCCGCCTTGGCCGTCGCACGCCGTATTTTTTGATCGGCGCACTGATCTGCAGCGTGTGTTTGTTCGCCATGCCGTTGAGTCCCGCACTGTGGATTGCAGCCAGCCTGTTGTGGATTCTGGATGCCGCCAACAACATTACGATGGAACCGTATCGTGCGTTCGTCGGCGACCGCCTGGATACCACGCAACACGCGGTTGGCTATCTGGCGCAAAGCGCGTTTACAGGTTTGTCGCAAACGCTGGCCTACCTCACGCCATCCATCCTGGTGGGCTTGGGCATGCAAGCCGGTGCCGTCAACACTCATGGCATTCCGGATGTCGTGCTGATTGCCTTCATCATCGGCGCGGTGTGCTCGATCACCAGCGTGGCATGGTCGGCATGGACCACACCGGAGCTGCCGCTGTCGGAGCAGGAAAAAGACCGCATGCGCCATGCGCCACGCAACCTGGGCGCCACGCTGGGCGAAATAGTCGATGCCATCCGCGACATGCCAGCCACCATGCGGCAGCTCGCGGTCATGATGCTGTTCCAGTGGTACGCGATGTTCTGCTACTGGGAATACATCACGCTGTCGATTGCGCGCACGCTCTTTCGGACCACGGATTCGGCCAATCCTGCGTTCGCGCAGTCTGCGCTGATCAGCGGGCAGATGGGCGGCTTCTATAACTTCGTCGCAATGCTCGCTGCCTTTGCGATGATGCCGCTGGCCCGCCAGCTCGGTGCAAAACCCATTCACGTCGTGTGCCTGCTGTGCGGCGGCGCCGGCATGCTGTTGCTGCCGGGCATGCATTCGCGTGCCATGTTGCTGGTGCCGATGCTCGGTGTCGGCCTCGCCTGGGCAAGCATGATGGGCAATCCCTATGCGATGCTCGCAAGCAGCATTCCACCGGAACGTGCGGGTGTGTATATGGGTTTGTTCAACGTGTTCATTGTGTTGCCGATGCTGCTGCAGATTCTTACTGTGCCGCTGATGTACGAACGCGTTTTGGCAAGCAATCCGGAAAATGTGATTCGGCTTGCGGGGGGAATGTTGCTGATTGCGGCAGCGCTTACGCTAAGGGTGAAGGTACAGACGCGTGCGTAGCAAACTCCAACATGACAAGTGTCCAAGCATGGCGATGTTGGGGTTTGCACCCCAACCTACACGACTGCGTTAGGATTCGCCGTCCCGGCGAACGCCGGGGCGACGAGCTAACGATCGCTATCACGCTGCCCGGCGCAATCCTTCCACACGCGTATGCAGCGCCTTCCAATCCACCACCAATTCGCAACCACGCGCCTTGGCATTGCGTCCCCACTCGGTTAGCAATTCCAGACACGCCTGGTCGACATGGCGCAGACGATCCACGTTCAGCAGCACGCGGGTATTTGGCGGTACCTGTTCCAACGTGCGTGCGAGTACAGGCACCTTGAAGAAGGTGGCTGAACCGTCGAGTTCCAGCGTGGTCATGCCAGGTTCTTCGTGATCGGCAAGGTCCACCTGCAGACGCGAAGACTGCAGTGCAAGTTTGAGTACCGACAAAGCGAAGCCCACCAACACGCCGGTCAGAAGATCGGTCGCCACGATAGCAAGCGTCGTCGCAGCGTACACCACGAAATTACCCCGGCCATATTCCGCCAGCGATTTCATCTGCTTGACGTTGACCATCTTCACGCCAGTAAACACCAGGATGCCCGCCAAGCACGCCACCGGCGTCATGCGGATCAACCACGGCAGCAGCATCGCGAACACCAGCAGCCAGCCGCCGTGAAGGATCGTCGCCATGCGTGTGGCGGAACCCGCTTGCACGTTGGCGGCACTGCGCACGATCACGCCGGTCATCGGCAAGGCACCCAGCATGCCGCATAGCATGTTGCCCACGCCTTGCGCAGTCAGCTCGCGGTTGTAGTTGGTGCGCACGCCGTTGTGCATGCGATCCACCGCTGCAGCGGATAGCAACGTTTCTGCGCTGGCGATCAGCGCGAAAGTGAGTGCGGCAACGAGCAACGGCGGCTGTGCCAATGAAGCCAGACCGCCAAACGTCGGCAGCTCCAACGTCGCAAACAGATTTCCCTGGATATCCACTTTGTTCACCGGCGTGCCGAGCACGCCGACGGTGGCCGTAACGATCACTACGGCTAACAAAGCACCCGGCACGAAACGCAAGGCTTGCGGCCGGAGTTTTTCCCAGCCAAGCATGATGGCGATGGTGGACAAACCAACCATCAACGCAGCCACGCTACCGGTTTCGCCCTTGAAGGCGCTGATCAACGCACCCGGCAAGGCCGCGAAATTTTCCAAACCTCGGGCCTTGGGCAAGGCATCGATCAACACGTGCAACTGCGAAGCCACGATCAGGATGCCGATGCCCGACAACATGCCCGCGACCACCGCCGGCGAAATCACGCGGAACCACACGCCCGTACGGCCAAGCCCGGCTATCACCTGGATCAAACCGGCAAGCATCACCACCGGCCCCAATGCAACCACGCCGTACTCGCGCACCAGCTCGAATACCAGCACGGCCAAGCCTGCTGCAGGGCCGCTCACCTGCAAGGGCGAACCGGCCATGGCGCCAACTACGATGCCGCCGACAATACCGGTAATCAGGCCCGCCGCAGGTGGCATGCCCGATGCGATGGCAATACCCATGCACAACGGCAACGCCACCAGGAACACGACGATCGAACCGAGCAGATCCCGGCCGAATAATCCTTGAGAAAAATAAGATCGCATGATTCGCTCCTCAGGCTGCCGCCATCGTGGCAAAGCGCACGTGCGGTGTTGCATCGGGTACCTTGCCGGCACTCGGATCGAGTTTCACGAAACAGCCACGCTCGGCATCGAACGTCTCGATCTCTGCATGCGCAATGTCATACACCCAGCCGTGAATGCTGAGATCGCCGCGCGCCATGCCTGCGGCCACCACCGGCAAGGTGCGCAGATGCTCAAGCTGAGCCAACCACGTTCTCGCGCGTCAGACAGGCCAGTGTTTCGTGTTCGGTCAGTCCCTGGTTGTTTTGCGCGACCACGTACCGGGCCACGTCACCATGCTTCATCCACGCCGCAACGGATGGCATCTCCTTCATCAGCTCCGGCTTCTGCAGCGCCTTCATCGCACCGCAGTCGGAGTGACCGCATATCACGATGTGCTTCACCTTGAGCACGCGCACCGCGTACTCGATCGCCGCGACCACGCCGCTTACGTGCTGTGCGTACGGCGGCACGATGTTGCCGATATTGCGATAGACGAACAATTCGCCCGGCTGTGTGTTGAACATCATTTCAGGCATCACGCGCGAGTCAGCGCAAGTGATGAACATGGTGCTGGGACTTTGACCTGCGGCCAGTTGCTTGAACAGGGCGCGCTGCGCAGGGAAAACCTCTTGGCGGAAGTACTGGAAACCTTCGATCAGACGTTGCATGGGGATGCTCCATGAGATAATTGAACAGGCACGTAGGGCATCGGCAGGCATACGGAATCGACACACGCCTACGCTCGCGAACAAGCGCTTCCGAAGCCAAAGAAAAACTCAAGGGATGCATGCGGCGGACACGCCGCAGAGGATGCGATCAGGCGGCGCGTGGTGGCCGCAACAGCTCGGCGGGAGGAGCCGACCGCAGCAAAGATGTGCTGTCTAAAGGAACGCCCGAGCGCCTCGGGTCTGGCATGACATGCACGAGTTCCGGCGTGAGGAATTCCTCGTCCATGTCGCAGTCGTCTTGCAATGGGTTGCCACTGCTAGCTAAGTCGTCCGTCGTGGAACTCAAATGACTTTGCGCGCCAAGCGCCACGGCGAGGTCATCACCCGCAAACCTCATCGACGAGGAAGCCGCGCCGTGTGCAGAAAGCCCGTGACGAAGATGCGAATCAACCGCCACGTTGATGCTAGTCAGCAACAACAGAGCGAATGCGCAAAACGCCAACAGAAGCAAACGATAGCGGTGAACGCGAAGCATGATGCAAAAAATATCGGATCGCGCACATGCATCGCAAGTCGTTAGCTAAATACAAGTTCATATGCGCGAACCATATCGCTCGTTTGCGGGCGTGCATGGCATGTCCACAAAAAGCAAAACGGCGGGCAAGGCCCGCCGTTTTTCCATCCCTGGGTCGAACTCCTTTCCGATAACCCTTACAGCTATCCGTTTCCCACCGATTAGAACGGGTAGTAGCGGATGCTGGTGAAGAACATGTTGTCCGACGCGGTCGGCGCATTGCCCTTGCTGTCGGTGAACAGCTGACGCGAGAGATGCGAGAACTGTGTACCGAACTGCACGCGGCCGAACTTGCCCTGGTAGAACTTCCAGAAGAAGCCGAGCGTCTGTTCGGAGACGGCGCGGTTCTGGCCCGTACAACCGGTGGCCGCACCATAGATGCCGCAGTTGGCGTTGTTGTAGCCGAGGGCGGCAGCACCATAACCGAGCGGCAAGCCGTTCACGCCCACGGTCTGGTAGCTGTCCTGCTGCTCACGACCACCTTCGACGTACAGGTCAAACGTATCGGAGGCATGCCAGGTCAGCGTGCCCAGCGCCATGTTTTCCTTCAGCGGATGCGGAGCGCCGCTGGTCGTGTAGGTGATGTCGTTGAGGCCGGCCGTGCCGTAACGGCCAATACCCTTGCCGCTCATGCCCGAAACCTGGAGGTCCAGGACCTTCGGAACCAGCGGCAGCACCATGCCGAAGCCAAAGCCGCCACCATGTGCGGTCTGGTTGGTGGTGCCGCCCGGACCGCCGTTGGCAGTCGTCGGCGTCACGCGGGTGGTGAACTCGCGCGAAATGCCGAACAGTTCGTAGTGGCCCCAACCCGGATCAGCCGCAAACTTCACGAGGATGTCCGGAATCTGGTTGAGCGACACCGAGTTCAGGGTGTCATACAGCGAGCCGGCACCAACCGTGGCGGTCGTCGTCGCATAGCCCTTGGTGCCCGTACCCGCCGTGGCGCCGATACCGGCCGTCTGCGGGTTTTCCACCGACACGCCCAACCACCACTTCTTGTCCCAATCCTTCACGAGGCGCAGCTGCGTTTGGCGAGCCCAGTTGAAGCCCGCGCCGTACTGCGCGTCGATGGTCGGCGGCAGCACTTCCTTGCCTGGCGTGATACCCACGCTGTCGAGGGTCATCAACGACCAAGCCTGACCTGCCAATGCATGCAGACCGTAGTCGTTCCAGTCGATGCTGGTCCACAACTGGCGGATACGCATGTTGAACGAGTTGCTCTCGTTCATGTTCGCCGTCTGGGCGCCACCGAGGAAGTCCGTCTCGTAGTAGCCGGTCACATGGGTCGAGTCGTTGATGTCGCCTTCGGCCTTGATCGACAGGCGGCTCTGGCGCGCGCTGTACACAAACTGGTTGTTGCGGGCATTGGTGACCGGATAGGTGGTGGTGGCGCCGCTGCTCGTATTGATCGGCGCGGTGCTCGTACCACCCATGAACGGAATGGCGGTGAACTTGGTGGCGATATCATCCGCGGTATCGCGCGAGCGGTACGCCGTTTCAGCCGCCAGGAAGCCGCCGAAGGTCCACTTCACACCACCGGTGCCGCCCAGGATGTCACCCTTGTGTTCCTGCACCATCGTCGTGGTGGCAGCAACCTGCTTTTGCGTGGCCTGAACCTGAGCCTGTGTCGCCTGCACGGACTGCGCCGTCTCGACCTGGGCCTGCTGCTGAGCCTGCTGCTGCGACTCCAGGTCCTGAACCTTCTGCTCCAGTGCTTGGATCTCTGCCTTCATCTGCGCCAGTTCAGAGGCGCTGACAGTCACCTTCTTGTTCGACGACTGAGCTGACACCGGCGCCGTAACGCTGGTCAGGCCCAAACCGGCAGCGATGGCCACCGTGAGCATCTTGGAACGCATATTGTTATCTCCGCTAGATCAATAGAAACCGCGCGGCATCACAGTCCTTCCCCTGGAGCGGCCTGCGGGCTGGCGGCATGATCGAGCGGCAGCTTTACCGTTAGATGGATGTTATGTGACAAAACGATGACGAACCGTACGGTTTGCCGTCCAGGGTGGCGCGATTCTTGACGGCAAAACTTACAACCGTAGGCGCCTTACCCTGCTTCTAGCTGACGAAGATGCTTATTGAATAACCCATTATCTTCTTGATGAGGCAAGACGCTCCGGCAAACGGCAGTACCGGTATCCGGCTGATATGCTTGTCCGATGGAGCAACTCAACAACAGCTTGGCGGTCCGCATGGCCGACCGTTTCCGCGGCTTCCTGCCGGTGATCGTGGACGTAGAGACCGGTGGTTTCGATGCCAACCGTGATGCCTTGCTGGAAATCGCGGCCGTTGCAGTAGGCATGGATCAGGAGGGCAACCTCTACCCGCACCCGGTGGTGTCCACCCATGTGGAACCCTTTCTAGGCGCAAACATCGATCCGCGCGCTTTGGAGATCACCGGCATCGATCCGGACAATCCACTGCGCGCCGCATTGGAAGAGCGCGCTGCGCTGGACCATATCTTTCAGGCAGTGCGCACAGCAGTGCGTGCCAACGAATGTCAGCGTGCGGTCCTGGTAGGGCATAACGCCGCATTCGATCTGGGGTTTCTCAATGCCGCGGTGCACCGCGTTGGCCACAAGCGCAACCCTTTTCACCCTTTCAGCTGCTTCGACACCGCCAGCCTGAGTGGCCTGCTGTACGGACAAACCGTGTTGAGCAAGGCAGTACTGGCTGCCGGCTACAGCTTCGATTCGCGCGAAGCACATTCAGCGGTGTATGACGCCGAGCGCACTGCCTTGTTGTTTTGTCGCATTGTGAATCGCTTGCGTTCGCTGGAAGTGCTGGAGCTTGAGCGAGTGGGCACGGCCCTGCCGTAGGTTGGGGTGCAAACCCCGACATTGAGACGTGTGTGCACATAGAGCAGTTGGGGTTTGCGCCCCAACCTACGATCGCGTTTATCCACAAGATTTTACGATTGTCATCAAGCTGACACATTTGTCTCATCTCATTGCAACACCTTCCCTCTGCAATACGCGGGTCGTAGGCATTTCCTAGCCACTTCCCTCAAGGAGCCACTGTGTTGACCTCACTGAAACTTCCGTCTCGCCTCGGCACGCTCGCCTTCGCGGTTGCCGCGTCCCTGTTTGGCATGACGGCCCAGGCCACCGATATCACTGGTGCGGGCTCCAGCTTCGTCTATCCGGTCATTTCCAAATGGTCGGCCGCTTATGCGGAAAAAACCGGCAATCACATCAACTATCAGTCGATTGGTTCCGGTGGCGGTATCGCGCAGATCAAGGCCGGCACGGTGGATTTCGGTGCCTCCGACATGCCGTTGAAGGCAGAAGATCTCGCCAAGTTCGGCCTGGGCCAGTTCCCTGACGTGATCGGCGGTATCGTGCCGGCGTTCAACGTGTCCGGCGTTGCAGCGGGTTCGCTGGTGCTGGACGGCCCCACCCTGGCCGACATCTACCTGGGCAAAATCACCATGTGGAACGATCCTGCCATCGTCAAGCTCAACCCCAGCGTGCACCTGCCGTCCTCCAAGATTTTCGTGGTGCATCGTTCGGATGGTTCGGGCACCACCTTCAACTTCACCGACTACCTCTCGAAGGTGAGCACGGATTGGAAATCGAAGGTCGGTGAAGGCACCGCCGTGCAGTGGCCGACCGGTATCGGCGGCAAGGGCAACGAAGGCGTATCCGCTTACATCAAGCAGATCCCGAACTCGCTGGGCTATGTGGAATATGCCTATGCGGTGCAGAACAAGCTCGGCTACGCCAAGATGAAGAACGCGGCCGGCACCGTGGTGGAACCCACCATCGCCAGCTTCCAGGCTGCTGCCAACACGGCGGATTGGAAGAACGCCAAAGACTTCAACCTGCTGATGACTAACGCTCCCGGCGCTGACGCATGGCCGATCACCGCTACCTCGTGGGTGATCATGTACAAGACGCCGAAGAACGCCGCCAACACCAAGGTTGCCTTCGACTTCTTCAAGTACGCTTATGAACAAGGCCAGGACGCCGCGCGTGCACTGGACTACGTGCCCCTGCCCGCCTCGCTGGTGCAGCAGATCGAAGCCTACTGGTCCAGCGAATACAAGCAGTAAGCTTAAGTACTGTCGCAAGGATGCGCAGCTCAAGCGACTCTTGCGACGCGCGCAACGTCTTACGTTGCGCGCGTCGTGCTGACTGAAACCATCGCAAAAAATCACGCCAGACATGTCAGCCACAAGTGCCGAACCGATCCCCCGCGATACTGAACATCGTTCGCGCACCGATGCCCGCCACGATCTTTTCTTCCGTTTCCTCCTGCGCTTTTGCGCCATGCTGGTGCTGGCGGCGCTGCTTGGCGCGGCCCTCTCCACGCTGTGGGGTGGACGCGAGGTGCTGTTCAAGGATGGCTTCCGCTTTTTGTTCAGCTCGGACTGGAATCCGGTCGAGAACCAATTCGGTGCACTTGCCCCCATCGTCGGCACGCTGGTCACGTCGCTGATCGCGCTGCTTCTTGCGGTGCCGGTGAGCTTCGGCATCGCCCTCTTCCTTACCGAGATTGCGCCACGCTGGATGCGCGGTCCGGTTAGTGCCGCCATTGAACTGCTGGCGGCGATTCCCTCGATCATCTACGGCATGTGGGGCTTATTCGTGTTCGTGCCGTTCATGGCCAGCATCGAGCCAACGCTCAGCGACACGCTCGGCAACATTCCGGTGATCGGTGCGCTGTTCCAAGGACCGCCACTGGGCCTTGGCCTTTTGACCGCAGGCATCGTGCTGGCCGTGATGATCCTGCCGTTCATTTCCTCGGTGATGCGTGAAGTGTTCCAGACCGTACCGGCGCGATTGAAAGAATCCTCGTATGCGCTGGGCTCCACCACGTGGGAAGTGGTGTGGGACATCGTGTTGCCGTATACCCGCTCGGCGGTGATCGGCGGTATCTTCTTGGGCTTAGGGCGCGCGCTCGGCGAAACCATGGCAGTGACCTTCGTGCTGGGCAATTCGTACAACCTCACGGCATCGCTGCTGATGCCGGGAACGTCGATTTCCTCCAGCATCGCCAACGAATTCAATGAAGCGGTCGGCATGCACCGTTCTGCGCTGATCGCGCTCGGCTTCCTGCTGTTCGTCGTGACCTTCATCGTGCTGTTGATCGCGCGTTTCATGTTGCGCCAGTTGCAACGCAAGGAGGGTCGCTGATGTCTGCCGTCTACGCACGCCGCTCCGTCGTCAACATCGTTGCGTTGACACTCAGCGGATTGGCCACGCTGATCGGCCTGATCTTCCTCGTATGGATTCTGTGGGTCACCGCGCAGAACGGATTGGGCGCCATCAAGCTCTCGCTATTCACCAAGATCACGGCGTATGCCGACCAAGGTGGTTTGTCGAATGCGATCGTCGGCAGCTTGATCATGGATCTGATGGCGTTGCTGATTTGCGCGCCAATCGGCGTGCTGGCCGGTACGTATCTGGCCGAGTACGCCAGTTCCACGCGCTTGGGCGCAACGATCCGCTTCCTCAACGATATTCTGCTGTCGGCACCCTCGATCGTGCTCGGTCTGTTCGTCTACGTGATCGTGGTGATACCTACCACGGAACTCACTGACGGTCGCATCAGCTTCTCCGGCTTCGCCGGCAGCGTGGCGCTCGCGCTGATCGGCCTGCCGGTGATCGTGCGTACCACCGATGAAATGCTGCAGCTGGTGCCCGGCACGTTGCGCGAAGCGGCGCTGTCGCTCGGCATCCCGCAGTGGAAGCTCACCATGCAGGTGCTGATGCGCGCGGCGTTCTCCGGCATTCTCACCGGCGTGCTGCTCGCGCTCGCCCGCCTGGCTGGCGAAACCGCACCGTTGTTGTTCACCGCGTTCGGCAACAACTTCATGACCGCGCATCCGCTGGACAAGATGGCCAGCATGCCGGTCACCATCTATCAGTACACCAACGATCCGAATCCGACGCTGCATGCGATCGCCTGGGCCGGTGCGCTGTTGATCACCCTGTTCGTGCTGGCGTTGAGCCTGCTGACCCGCATCATGTTTTCGCGCAAGAAGGTGAGTTATGAATGACCTCGCCGCCGCTACCGCGGCTCCCCTGACCGGCGCCAACGCGCCTGCCAAGCTGAAAGTGCGCGACGTGCACTTCTACTACAACGGATACCATGCGCTGAAAGGCATCAACATGGATATTCCGGAGAAGCAGGTCACTGCCATCATCGGTCCATCCGGTTGCGGCAAGTCCACCCTGCTGCGCATCTTCAATCGCATCTATGCGATCTATCCCAAGCTGGAAGCGAAAGGCTCGATCGAGCTGGACGGCGAGAACATCCTCGACCCCAGCTACTCGATGAACCGCTTGCGCACCAAGGTCGGCATGGTGTTCCAGAAGCCGGTGCCATTCCCGATGACGATCTTCGAGAACGTCGCCTACGGCATTCGCCATCACGAGCGGCTGTCGCGTGCGGACATGGAAATCCGTGTGGAACAAGCGCTGCGCAGCGCCGCCTTGTGGGATGAGGCAAAGGACAAGCTCAAGCAGAGCGCGCTGGGTCTCTCCGGCGGCCAGCAGCAGCGCTTGTGCATTGCACGCGGCATTGCGTTGCGCCCGGAGGTGTTGCTGCTCGACGAGCCGACCTCCGCACTCGACCCCATCGCCACCGGCCGTATTGAGCAGTTGGTGGAAGAGCTCAAGCACGAGTACACGATCGTGATCGTTACCCACAACATGCAGCAGGCGGCACGCGTGTCCGACCGCACCGCCTTCATGTACATGGGCGACCTGATCGAGTTCGACAACACCGAAAAGATCTTCACCAAACCTGGCAAGAAGCAGACCGAGGATTACATCACCGGTCGTTTCGGATAACCGGGGCGGAACGCCCCACTTAATTCCCCTCTTCCCCGTAAACACATTTGGTAAACGGGGCAGAGGCAGGGTCAGGGCCAACCTCGCGGAAAACCTGCCGAGTCCCCGTCCCCACTACAGAACAGCAGAGGCCATCCCATGAGCGGCAGCAGCAAGGAACACATCATCAAGAGCTACGACGACGAACTGCTGCGCCTGACCGGCGAGTTGGTTCGCATGGGCGAGCTGGCGGTCAGCCAGTTGGAAGCGGCCATCGACGTGGTCGACCGTCGTGACGAGCGCGCCGCCCAGCACGTCGTCAACAACGACGACGCCATCGACCAGCTAGAGCAGGAAATCAGCCACGACGTGGTGCGCCTGCTGGCCCTGCGTGCGCCGATCGCTGGCGACCTGCGCCATGTGTTTGCCGCGCTGCGCATTGCCGCGGATATCGAACGTATCGGCGACTACGCTGCCAACGTAGCCAAGCGCTCGATTCCGCTATCGATGGCTGCCCCGCTGAAACCGACCAGCGGCCTTGCCCACCTCGCTGAACTTGCGGCTGAGGAAGTGCGTGGCGTACTGCGCGCCTATCGCGACCGCGATGCCGAACTGGCCTACAAGGTATGGCAGGACGATGTGGAGCTGGACGAAGCCTACACGGCTTACTTCCGCGAACTGCTCACGTACATGATGGAAGATCCGCGCGTGATCACGCCCTGCACGCATCTGTTGTTCATGGCCAAGAACATCGAGCGCATCGGCGACCATGCCACCAACATCGCCGAGAACGTGTGGTTCCTGGTGAAGGGCGAGCCGCTGACAGGGCAGCGCGACAAGCGTGACCTGACGTCCAGCCCGGAGCCGGTGAAGTTGGGCAATCGGCCGGATTGATTTCGTCCAGGGTCAAAATCCGCCGGAAGCCGTAGGTTGGGGTGTAAACCCCAACGCCGCCATCCTTGATCGACATGCCATGTTGGGGTTTACACCCCAACCTGCACACGTGCATTCCGTGCAAAGGTTCGCGTACGCTCACCGCCTACGCCATCCGCACGGACCCTCTGAGTGACGCCTGCGCCCCACGCTACCGGACCAAGCATCCCCAACAGCGCCACCTTCGGCTGGCCCGGCAAGCTCTACGCCCTCATCGCCTTCGCCGCCTGCCTGTTCGCCTTCGTCGGCCTCTCCACCAACAGCTTCTGGGCCGACGAGTTGTTCACCATGCAGGTGGTGGATCACCATCTTGGCCTGGGCGAAGTGTTCCACCGCGTACTGGCCGACGTGCATCCGCCGCTGTATGACTTTCTGCTCTACGGCTGGATTGAACTGTTCGGCACGAGCGAAGGAGCAGTACGCCTGCTCAGCGCGATCCTGGCAGTACTGAGCGTCATTATCTTCGCGCTGGGTTCGCGTCGCCGACTCACTCCCACTGCCATCGCTTTCGCCTGCGCCGTGGCCACCACTTCGCTGTTCTGGTATTCGCAATCGCAGAACGCGCGCGATTACCCGCTGGCTATTACTTTCTCCTCGGCGTTGCTGGTGACGGCCATCGCGTTCCATCAGCGCATGCAATCCAGTGGACGCGTGCCCGTCGCTGAATGGGTGGGACTCACGCTGCTCGGTATCGCCGGCAGCCAATCCCATCCCTACATGTTGCTCACGGTAGGCATGCTGCTGCTGTTTTTGCTGATCACGTCGCGTACCTGGCCACAGCGTATCGCGGTAGGCGTATCAGGACTGATCGTGCTGGGGCTTTATGTAGGCCTGCTGTGGTTGATGACGCATGCCGGCAAGCAAAATTTCCACGGTGCATGGTTCGTTAACAGCGCGAAATTTTTCGGTTCCCATCTGCGCCGCGTCGTCTTTCATTTCATGAGCCGGCAGGCGCTATTGGTGGTGGTAGTGATGCTTTTGGTGCTGTGGCTGCGCCGTTCGCGTGCGGCTCCAACGCGTGTCGACGCACCACCACTGACTGGCTGGGCAACCAAGCTCTGCGGCTTCGTATGCGTGGGTGTGATCGTCAGTGGCATTGCCGTGTCATTGCTGGTGGTGCCATCGTTCTCTTATCGCAATGTGCTGGTGTGCGCACCATTCGGCTGGTTTCTGCTCGCGCGGTTGTATGACGCGGCCAGCCCACATGCCACAACCCGCTTGGATGCCATCGCTGCAGCAGCCATCGTTGTGCTGCTTGGTTCGCAACAGATCGCACTGATGCGCGGCCGCTTGCTGCCTTCCAATGAACCTTGGCGCGCTTCGGCAGCTTACGTAAAGGGATTGCCAGGCTGCGCTGACGCCACGTTACCGGTTATCGCTTATCCCGGCACCTATGGCCTGGGGATGAACCCTGGTGTGCACGCGATGATCGAGCGCAATTACTACGGCTACTACCTGCCGCCCACCTATCGGCCTTATGCCTACTTTCCGGACGACTGGTTGAAGCAAGCGGCCCAAGCCTTGCAGACGGATAGCCCCTGCCCCGTGCTCGGCTGGGTATTGCACGATTTATCCGACGAAGAACGCGCGTTGGCGCTGGCCAAACAATTCGTAAGCCAGCCAGGCATCGCCAACCATCAAGTGGTGATACAGGAATTCGTGACCTACGATTTGAGCTGGCTACGCTGGAAACCGGCGCCGAGCGCGTTTGTGTTTTTGCGGGCGACCCCGGCAGCGATCGACACGCCGGCGACATTGTCTGATGGGACGGATAGCGACCGGAAGCATTCGTTGGGTGATCGGATCGTGGTGACCTTCAATCCGTCAACGGCAACTTATGACGTTCGTCGCATCCACTCCCAATAATCCACACGGATTAATCGAGCCCCACCTTATGCCCAGCCTCGCGCGCCTGCTTACGCACCCGCGCACTACGCGCAATACCGTAGATGCCAATCAACAGCCACGCCACTTCCATAAAAAACGCCGAAGCGTTGAACGCACCAAACAGCAGCGACAGCATCACGCCAAGCGCGCCCAGCACATTCATCAACTGGTAGATCAAGCCATTGCCGTGCAGCTTGTGAGCCTGCAGCAGCAAATAGGCCAGCAGCATCAAGGCTACACCGATGTAGCCTGTCCAATCATGCCAATGCAACGTCATCGCACACTCCTTTGACGCAACGCTTCGAACAAGACGATACCGGTAGCCACCGATACGTTGAGGCTTTCCATGGTACCTGGCATGGGAATCTTTGCTGTGAAATCGCAGGTCTCGCGCGTCAGTCGGCGCATGCCTTCGCCCTCACTGCCTAGCACCAAGGCAACCGGGCCTTTGAGATCGATATCGTAGATGGACTGATCGGTGTCGCCGGCCAGGCCGGTGATCCACACGCCAGCATCCTTCAGTACGCGCAGGGCACGCGCAAGATTGGTGGCGGCCACCAGCGGCACACGATCCGCGCCGCCCGCAGAGGCACGGCGCACCACCGGCGTGATGCCGACAGCACGATCTTTTGGCACGATCACCGCCGTCACGTTTGCGGCCGCAGCGCTACGCAGGCAGGCGCCGAGGTTGTGCGGATCGGTGACGCCATCCAGTACCAGCACCAGAGCATTACTCCCCGCCGCCTCGATCAACTCGGGCAAATCCTGTTCGCCAGCCAGCGCCGGTGCCTGGTAAAGCGCCACCACACCTTGATGACGCGCTTCGCCCGCCACGCGATCGAGCTGCTCACGCGGGCGATGATGCACTGGGATCTTCAAGGCCTTCGCTTTTTCCGCCAATTCATGCACACGCGGATTGCGCTGACCATTTTCCACCAACACTTCGCGCACGCGTTCGGCGTCGTTGTTCAACGCGCCTTCCACGGGGTTGATCCCGACGATCCAACTGCCAGAGTCTGCCTTCATACCCCAGATACCCCGCGTTGCATCTGAGTAGCCGCCATGCGACAGCCTGCGGCTTGACCAGACAACCAGTCTGGCGCTGCGCCACGCGCTGCCACCTGACAACTACTCAGATGCAACGCGGGGTATCTGGAATATGAAGACAGACTCTTACTCATCGTTTACCTTTCGACTTCGGCGCCTTGGTAGTGCGCTTGCTTGGCGATTTACCGCCAACCTTGGTTTTACGCTTATCCGCAGTCTTATCCATCGCCGCTTTCTTGCCCGGCTTGGCCGCGCCGCGTTTCTTTTCGCCAGCTTTATCAAGCCCTGGCAACGGTGGAAGCGTAGGAAGCGGTTTGCGTCCTGAGGGCAGCGAATAACGCTCGCCCGCCGCGGCGTAATCGTAAGCACGCGGCGTAGTCGGCGGCACAAAGGCCTGCGGTGCTGGCTCCGGTTCCTTTTTCTTCTTCGGCTGCACCATGCGGAAGTCGATCTTGCGATCCTCCAGGCTTGCACGCAGCACTTGGATGCGCACGTGGTCGCCAAGCCGGAACTGCAAACCGGTGCGCTCACCCTTCAGCAGATGGCGGATGGGATCGAAGTGGTAATAGTCGTTGGACAACTGGCTGATATGCACCAGGCCAGAAACCTTGGACTCATCCAATTCCACAAACAGGCCGAACGAGGTAACGCCAGTCACCACACCATCAAACTCTTCACCGATGTGCTTGGCCATCCATGCACAACGGAAACGTTCATCCACGTCGCGCTCGGCTTCCTCGGCGCGACGTTCGCGTTGCGAACAATGCACAGCCATCGCTGCCATCGCCGCTTCGCTGTAGTAATAAGCGGAAGGCTTACCACCCTTCAAGGCGTAGCGGATCGCACGATGCACCAGCAGATCCGGATAGCGGCGGATCGGTGAGGTGAAGTGCGCATACGCTTCCAGCGCCAGGCCGAAATGGCCACGATTATCCGGCTGGTAGGCCGCCAGACTCTGCGCACGCAGCAACACGGACTGGATCAGCTCGCGCTCGGGTCGATCCTTCACCATGCGCAGCACGTCTGAAAAATCGCTGGGTGTCACGTCTTCTACCGGCGGCATGCGCAGTTTGAATTCGCGCAGGAACTGCTGCAGATCTTCGTATTTCTCCGCCGGCGGCGACTCATGTGCACGGTACAGCGCGGGAATCTTGCGCTTGCTGAGGAACATGGCCGCCTGCACGTTGGCGGCAATCATGCATTCCTCGATCAGCTTGTGCGCATCGTTGCGCTCCACCGCGCCGACGGCCTGCACTTCGCCGGTCGCATCGAGGCGGAATTTCACCTCGGCCGTTTCGAAGTCGATCGCGCCGCGGCGGCGGCGTTGCTCAGCCAGGGCCTTGTACAGCGCGTGCAGGTTTTCCAACTGCGGCAAAACATCCGCCACTTCATGCCGCGCATCAGCCTGCTTCAGGCCGATCGCCTGCCACACCTTGTCGTAGGTAAGGCGTGCGTGCGATCGCATGACGGCGTCGTAGAACTTGGCCTTGCTGACTTCACCATCCTCGCTCACCTGCATGTCGCAGACCATGCACAGGCGTTCCACTTTCGGATTGAGCGAGCAGATGCCGTTGGACAACGTCTCCGGCAGCATCGGCACGACGAAGCCGGGGAAGTAGGTGGACGTGCTGCGTTCGTAGGCTTCCTTGTCCAGCGCGCTGTCGACCGGCACGTAGTGCGACACGTCGGCAATCGCCACGATCAATCGCCAGCCGCCGCCGCGTTTCGGTTCGGCGTACACGGCATCGTCGAAGTCGCGCGCATCGGCACCGTCGATGGTCACCAGCGGCAGCTTGCGCAGGTCGACGCGGCCTTCGCGTTCGGTGGCGGTGACTTCCGGCTCCACCTCCTCGGCTTCGCGCAGCACTTGCGGTGGCCATTCGTGCGGCAGGTCATAACTGGCGATGGCCATGTCCACCAGCAGCGACGGTTGCAGCCGCTCGCCCAACACGCTGCGGATGGTGCCCAGCGGCCCACGATAAGCGGTGGGCGGATCGGTGATCTCGGCGACCACGATCTGCCCGGAGCGCGCACCACGTTCCTGACCCGGCGCAATCATGATGTCCTGGTGCAGGCGGCGATCGTCCGGCACCACTAGGGTGACGCCGTTTTCGATCACCACCCGGCCGACCAGCCGCGACGAGCGCCGCTGCAGCACCTCCACAATGGAACCCTGTCGCCGCCCACGCCGATCGATGCCAACGACGCTGGCCAGCACACGGTCGCCGTGCAGCACGCTGCGCATCTGGTAGGGCGAAAGGTAGAGATCGTCGCCGCCCTCATCCGGACGCAGGAAGCCGTAGCCTTCGGCATTGGCCAGCACCACACCGGGAATCAGATCCAGCTTGCGGACCGGTGCATAGCCGCCGCGGCGGCCGAGCAGCAACTGGCCATCGCGCACCATCGCCGTGAGGCGCTTGGTGAGGGCTGCGATGCTGTATTCGTCGTAGAGCTGCAGCGCTTCGGCAATGCGCGCCTGGGTAAGCAGTTCGCCACGTTCTTCCAGCAGCGCGAGGATGGCTTCGCGGCTGGGAATCGGCTTCTCGTAGCGTTGCGCTTCACGCTCCGCGAACGGATCGTGCTGCCGCTTGGGCGCTGTGATGTCACCCGTTTCCGCTCCGCGGCGACGCCCCTGCTTGGGCACTCCCGCACGGACTTTCGGGGCCTTGGCCGCCTTGCGCGGCACCTTTTCCTTGGGTTTCTTTGTCTTGGTCACACCCTAGTATCGCCTCGATGTACGTCTTCGATAAATGGTTGCGTGCGCCATAGCCGACTGCAGCTGTAGAAGATGAAGAAATAGTTGACAATGTGTGCTCCCACCCCTACTCTACGCGGCTCGCACAGCCCTAAAGGCAACGCGACACCTGCCCAGGTGGCGGAATTGGTAGACGCACTAGTTTCAGGTACTAGCGGGTAAAACCGTGGAGGTTCGAGTCCTCTCCTGGGCACCAAATGCAAAGGCCAAGGCGCTGAACAGCCTTGGCTTTTTTGTTTCCAGCGCTCGAATTACCCGCACATCTACCCACACGATTTTGAGCAACGCGGTGGCGCAAGACGCGTGTGATAACGCTCGATAAAAGTCATTTCCGGTTGTTGTCGACCGCCTCAAAATGCTTGCGCGCACCAGTACGACACGAAGATGCTGATCGCCCCATCTTTGCGCCGACGTACACCATGACACGCCAGTACACCACGGACTTAGAAAAGGAAATCCGTCGCTTGTGAAGATGATCTCTATCTAGCGCGCACCTTAGTGCTTGAGCTGTTGAGGGAAGATTTGCAAGACGCGTCGCCGCCATGCCGATTCACCGCGCGCAGTACACCAGTGGTTCGAAGGCGATCGAAGAGGTGCTTGGTCTCACCCGGGTGGTCGAGGTGGAAGAACACCAGAACATCTCGGAGCGGGCAGCGTGATTAAAACCAAATAGCCTCCGATGAAGTCGGGACGATTCAACTACGGCCAGCTTCGTACTGCAGCACTCCTTCATTCTCACGTAGCTGCAAGTAATCCGCCATTCGCTGCGCTTCTTCTTCTGGCACACTGAGCGCAAGGAGGTTCTCCGATGACCATTCCATCAGCGGCTTCATCGCCTCGATTTCTCTGATACTGTCTTTTCGATTCGCCTGATCTCGTTCACCAAACCATACACGGAAGGTTACTTGACCTGAGCGATGAACCACCTCTGCCAACACATTATCCGGCGTCAGTAATACTTCGTCGCCCAATGCAACGTCATACAAGAAAAACGGGATGCAACAAAGTACAACACGATTAGGAGCAGTAGCTTTCCCCCAAAGCTGCTCCCACTCGTTCTTGCCTGCTTCCTCGCCCATATGCGCATGAAACACAAAATTCGCTGATTCATGCCAAACCGGCTCCCGGTGCACTGCAATATATTCACCAGTTTTCGCTTTCATAATTCGCCTTACTGATGCGGCGGCGGCGGTGACGAAGGAGGCCATGGGCCTTTATAATCCGGTGGAGGATTTACTGGTAAATCCCTGGCTCCCTTCGATGCATTACAATGTGAACATGCAAGCTGCGCATTTTCTAATGTCGCATTCCCACCTCGGGCTTTCGGGATCGCATGATCAACTTGCGTTGCTGTCCCTTCTCGGCGACAAAAAACGCATGTTGCAGTTGGGTTTTCTGCTTTAGCTGCATTCTTCACAGCTCGCGGAAAAGCTTTTCCTGCCGTATCTCCACCAGCAGCACCCGCTTTAATCAGAGGTGCCGCCTCCTTTGCTACTTTTACCTCTTTCAGGACCTTACCGACCAAAGCTCCGCCATCAGGTACAAGTCCAATAATCGCTGCCGATATATTGATGCCTGTCGGATCTTGATAAGCATCATGAATACTTTGTATGTCTCCAACGCCAGGAACTGCCCCTAAAATCACGGATTGCGCCTGCGCAACCTCCCCTGGGGGCTGTTGGGCTTGATCTTGCTCAATAGCACTCAAGCCTTGCAGTGTGAGAGACGCAGACTCGCGTCCATTTGGGTCTGTTCTTACTATTGGATTGTTATCAACGTAAGCGTAGCGGTTGAAATTGAACGTGTCGCCTCCCGTTGGCGCGACCGGATCGATACTTAAAAATCGTCCTGTTGCAGGATCGTAATAACGAGCCTGCATATAGACGAGATTCGTCTCCGGATCATTCACATGCCCGGTATAGGCGGGACCTTGTGGCGCAGGAGCTGGGGCCGATGTGCCCTGTGGCGCATACGTTCCATATGGTGTGTACTCGTACGTCTTCGTGATATTGCCATGGGCGTCCGCTTCGGCAAGCGGCGTTCCCTGCGGGTCTGTGTAGACGTATGTAACTGTGTCTTGCGGCTGAGCGTGCAACACGCTACCAGCGAATGCCACGAGCAGATAGATAAAAAGTTTTATCCACAGATCGCGGTTTTCGTGACCGGCCATATCCCTTCCCCCATCGCTCCCTAACAGTTGAAGCAGGATATCGCAAACCCTACCACCCGTAACTCCCTGGTAGTAAGTCCGACGCCACATCGGCGCTTGCGTCTCGGTGGCCTGCGAAACTCCGGATGAAGCCGAGCGGTCGCCTTCCGGCAGGGGGGGAAAAAGTCGGAGCTTAGGACAGGGCGGCTAAGACCGCCTCATTGGCTGGTCAGCGAATTTATAAGTGCAAGCAATTGTGCGTGGTTGATGGGCACCACCAGCTCAAGGCGCACCACAGTGCGAAGCGGGAAACCATTCCGGTCGGTACAATGCCGATGGATCGCCAGCAGGCCGTATTGGTTTCCAAGTTGGTCAATTGTGCCGGCAGGGCACTGAAGACACATTCCGAGCAGCGGCGAGATGCCGCTTGGCACTACCTCAACGCCATAACCCCCAGGGGGCCGAACCGTTGCCCGAGGACGAATCCCTGGCACCAAAACTTCACTGGAAGCGCCGCTTTCTGCTGACAAAACCTGGCACTGGTCCGGTTTATTGTTTTTGGCACTTACGTTCCGTATCTGCCGAGTGATCAGACCAAAGCTTTCATGTGCGTACATGCTGAAAATGGCGCGGATGCTTGCGCGATCATCTTCGGTGCAACGTCGCCTTGATTCATAGGCATCATGGCGCAGCCAAAATCCAACCCGGTCCCGCATGCATGCCACGTCCCCATTCGTCAACCTTGCTCGCCATCGGTGTCTTGCTGATCGCCATGGCGTCATACCAATGCGGTGCCGCCATTGCCAAGATGCTGTTCCCCGTTGTGGGCGCGCAAGGTGCCACAGCTTATCGACTGGTGCTGGGGGCTTTGATTCTGCTGGTGCTTCGGCGGCCATGGCGCTCGCAGCATGCACAAAGCAATCGGCGTGTACTGTGGGGTTACGGCCTGTCCATTGGCTTGATGAACCTGGTCTTTTATATGGCGTTGCAGCGCATACCGCTGGGTATCGCCGTGGCGGTGGAGTTCACGGGGCCCCTGGCGCTCGCGCTGTTTCATTCGCGCCGATGGCTGGACGTGGTGTGGATTGGCTTGGTGGTGGCTGGACTCGTGTTGCTGCTGCCGTCAGGCAACACACCGACGCGGCTTGATCCGATCGGCGTGGGGTATGCGTTGGCCGCAGGCGTCGGCTGGGCTTGCTACATCGTGCTGGGCCAAAAGGCCGGTGCGGTTTATGGCACCGACGCCGTGGCGTGGGGTACTTCGATAGCGGCGCTGGTGGCATTCCCCATTGGCCTGGCGCATGCAGGACACGCGCTGTTTTCACCGGGTTTGCTGCTGCCGGCGCTAGGCATTGCAATACTCAGTTCCGCCCTGCCCTATACGCTGGAAATGATCGCCATGACGCGCCTTTCGACGCGCACCTTCGGCACCTTGCTGAGCCTGGAACCGGCCTTTGCCGCCATGGCCGGCATGATCTTTCTCAGCGAACACCTCAGCTGGCTGCAGTGGTTTGCGATCGTGGCCATCATCGTGGCGTCGGCCGGAACGGTGTTGAGTGCTCGCCAGCCAGTGAGCGAGGCTGTCATGCCTTGAACATAACATCCTGATTGAATGCCGGAATCGTGGATCAAGGACTGAACATGTATCAGCGCGTATTTCGGTGGGTGGTTGTGTTTGTACTCACAAGCATGGCCTGGGCAACGGGGCGGCCTGCTATCGCATGCGACGTGCCGGCGCCCGTGAAGAGCATTGATCCGCCGGGCTTCTACGACGATGCTGCGGGCTATGCGAATGCCGTGAAACCCATGCGTGGGTTTATTGCCCAACTCAACAAGTCAGCCGAGACCGGCCAGTGGTCTTGCGCACTCGATCTGCTCACAGGATGGGCTCGTGCAGACGCCTTGATGGGCCCCATCAAGGGCTACCAGGGCTACTACGAACGCTCGTGGGCAGGTACCGATTTTGCGATGGTGATCCTGCGCATGCCGAGCGCGGTAAAAGCAGCCAATGCCGACAAGTTCGCGATCATCGATCCATGGCTGGAACGCATCGCCATCGCTACCCGCGATGCGAATGCGATCAACCATCTGCACAACAATCTCGTCTACTGGGCAGGTTTGAACCTGGTCGCCATCGGCACGGTGACGAATCAGTCCGATCTCATCGATTCGGGTCTGATACGCGCGCGTGAAGGCATTAACGATATCGGCCCCGATGGCGCTCTGGCGCGTGAAGTAAAGCGCGGCAACCGTGCGCTGCACTACCACACCTTCGCGCTGCTGCCATTGGTGTTTACGGCAGAACTCGTGCAACGGCGGCATATCGACCTTTATCAGGAAAACGACCATGCCATCGCACGCCTGGCCAATCTGGTGATCGACGCCGTTCGCGATCCCGCCAGTTTTGCGAAGATCACGCCGATCAAGCAGGACTTGTTCCCGTGGACGTTCCAGGACGAACTGTCGTGGATGGAGCCTTACTATGCGCACACCCGGGATCCCCGGCTTCCTGCGCTGATTGCGCCACGCAGGCCGTTCAACGAGTGGCGGCTGGGTGGTGATGTGACGGCTGCGTGGGGCGTGTCGTTGCGCTAGGCGCTTGCAAACGGATTCTGCAATCTCAAACCGCCTCCAATGACAAGCCCATGATGCATGTCTTCGGAGTAAAGCCACTGACATCCCTCGATCGAAGCAGCCGCCAGGACACAGGCATCGTAAAAAGCCAAGCGATGGCGCTCGGCAATGCGGCGAGCCAAATCATGTATTTCTACCGTTAGCGGAATCACGCTGCAGAACTGTTTTACCAGCTCCAGAAATTGCCCTACTTCGCTCCATGCCATGCCAAGCTTACGCACGCACACGTTTGTGATTTCATTCAACACTTGCACGCTAATCATCGGCCGAAGCTGCAGCAAGGCTTCCGCGCGATCTGCTTTGGCCGAATCACCAGATAGCAGATAAAGCAAGATATTGCTGTCTAGAAATATTTTCTCGCCATCAGTCCCGCTCATTCGCATCTTCCCTGTTGAACTTGAAATCGGCCGGCAACTTGCCCCGAAAGCGGCGCAATTGCCTAAGCAACTCAGCAGCGCCAGGTTTCTTGCGGACGGCAAAGACACGGGGAGCATCGACGACAATTTCGATGTCATCTCCTTCTTGCAATTCAAGTGCTTCGACCACGCTGGCAGGGAGGCGAACCGCGAGGCTATTACCCCATTTGGCGACCTGCATGACGAACTCCTTGGATATACACAATACACATTGTATATCCATGATTTCGGAAAGCAAACAAACTACAGCTCGCGCACCACCCGAAACCCCACGCGCCCGCTGCGAATACTCGCATCCGCCCCCTGCCGATACGCCGAATTCGCCTGCTCCGGCGAGCTGCCCCACGAACCGCCGCGTATCACACGCACCGAGCAACCCGGATTGATCCAGGCACTGCCATCCACCGGCGCACGCACATAGTTGTCGTGCCAGCAATCGGAGATCCATTCCGATACGTTGCCGTCCATGTCATAGAGACCGAACGCATTCGGAGCGAAGCTCATGACCGATGCTGGCCCCCAGTGACCATCACCATAGTTGTCGAAGGCATGGCTCCAGCGTCGTCCGCTAGGCGAACGGTCGAGCGAACCCGTGAGGTTTTCCACCTTGCTTTTCGGTGCGCCACTGCCCCACCAATAGCGCGAGGTGCTGCCGGCGCGCAGCGCGTATTCGAATTCCGCTTCGCTGGGTAACCGATATTTTTTGCCCGTGCGCTGGTTCAGCCACTGCACGTAGGCGTGCGCATCGTTCCAGGAAATGTTGACCACCGGCAGATTGTCCGCAGCGGGATGGCCTGCGTAATCATCTTCCCAGGTGGCATTGGAAACATCACGCATCACACCGGTGCGTTCGTCGTACACACTGGCGCCGCCCTGCGTAACGGAATCCGGCTTATAACCACTGGCGCGCACGAACTCCCGGAATTGCCGCACGGTGACGTCCGTTTGCGCGATCGCGAAACCCTTGTCGATGGTGACCTCATGCTGCGGCGTTTCCGCATCGGTGCGTCCGGATTCCTCATCCGGCGCACCCATCATGAACTTGCCGGTCGGCACCACCACCATGGTGGGCGACTGGCCATTCATGTCCACATAGCGATCACTGAACACCTGCCCCGGTTTGAAGCTGGCATAGAGCCGCGCATTGGTCAGGCGCTCCTCGAATTCATCAAGACCGGCCAGCTGCGGGCTGATCGACTGCGCCTGCCCAGCCAGTTGCTTGGCAAGATCGATGTTGCCGGCATCCAATGCCGAGCGCGCCTGGGCCAGCACGTTGGCGGCACGCTGCTGGCGGATGTTGTCGATCTGGTTGCGCACGTCATGCAACTGCGGCGAATCAGGCTGGATCGGCGTGGCCTCGGTCATCGATTGTTCCGCGCCGGCAAAGTCGTTTTGCGCCACCGCCGCCAAGGCGCGATCGAGCACCACGCGCTGCACCTGCAGAATGCCCTGTGCCGCTACGGCATTCTGCGGATCGAGCTTCTGCACCTGGCGATACACGTCCAACGCATTGCTGCTAGCAGGTTTGTCCGCCTTACCCTGCTGCAACATCGATGCTGCCTGCGCCAGCATGGGGCGCACTTGCAGCAGCGTCTTCATGCTTGCTTCGAGCGGTGCGACGTCGTTGGCGGTATTGGGCAAAGCCTTGAGGTTATCCAACAGCGTGCCCGCTGACTCGGAGTCACCAACGGCGATGTCCTGCGTAATTTGCGCAATCAGGTGCGTGCGTACTTGATCCAGACCCTGCACGGCGGCGCGACTGTCCGACTTGAGCTTGAGCGCCGCCAAGTACAAGGCGGCGGCACTGTTCTTGTCGCCGGCCATGTGTCCCGCCTCGAATGCCTTATCCGCCTGCGCCACCAAGGCCTTTACCTCGGGCGGATCCGCCGTGGTCTGCTCCGGCAACGGCGCCGGCTTGCGTGCCAGGCGCGCGGCAATCACTGCGGTGGGTGCCAGCGTCAACGGCGGACCGGCGTTGATTTCTTCCTGCTCAGAAGGTGCTACAGGGGCTGCATGAGCAGGCGTCGACGGCGCCGCACGGCCTACGCCGGGTGCGCTGGGGTTGGCCACTTCTTCCGGGCTCACATGAAAAAGCTCGGGAAAAAAGTGATACGTCAGTCCAAACGCCAGCACAAGCACACCGAGCGCCCCACCGAATGCGCGTTGACGTTGTACGGTTTCCTTACTCGGCATGGTGGGCGTTCCGGGGCTGGCCTGCTATGGTTCGCTGCTTACCATATGGCACCACTGATGACGGGGCAATCGCGAGTCGCCTGTTCCGTGATCTCGAAGGAACGCACATGCCCCTGCTCTCACCGCCGCCCCAGGCGGACTGGATCGACCAGCGCAATGAACTTGAACAGTGGCTGGCCGAGCTATCGCCCGCTGCCGTGCTTGGTCTCGACACCGAGTTCATGCGCCGCAATACCTTCTATCCGCAGCTTGCCTTGCTACAGCTCGGCGTGAATGGGCGCTACGCACTGGTCGATCCGCTCGCCTTTGACATTGGCAGTGCCTTGCAAGTGCTCAACAACGCCAATGTGATCACTCTGATGCACAGCGCCAGTGAAGATCTGGAAACGCTGTCGCCCTGGCTGCCGGAGGGCCCGCGCGTGCTGTTCGACACGCAGATTGCCGCAGCCTTCGTCGGCATGGGGCTGGGGCTGAGTTATCGCGCACTGGTCGCGGAACTGGCTGGTGCGGAACTGGACAAAGGCGAGACGCGCTCCGACTGGCTGCAACGCCCGCTCACCGCGTCGCAACGTGACTACGCCACGCTGGACGTGGTCTACCTCGAAGCGGTCTATCACCCACTCGCCGAACGCCTGGCGCAACGCGATCGCACTGCCTGGCATACCGAAGATTGCGAACGGCTCAAGCGCAAAAGCTGTTCGCGCGAAGGCGACCTGCAGCCGCAGCTCGCCTATCGCGGTGCAGCCGAAGCGCCGCGCGAACAGCAGGCTCTCCTGCGGCGCATCCTGCTATGGCGCGACGCCACCGCCCGGCATCTGGACAAGCCACGCCCATGGCTGCTGGAGGACGCGCTGGCCATCAACATCGCTCAACAGCCACCCAGAAATCTGGAAGAACTGGACCGGCGCTGTTCCGGCCAGCGTGCGCTGCGCTCCCAGCAACGCGCCGAGTTGTTCGAACTACTGCAGCCTCCCGTCAGCGCCGAAGAAATCGCCAGCACCAACCCCATCCCGCCGTTCCCGCAAGGCAAGGCCAAGCAGGCCCTGGTCGGCATGAAGCAATGCGTGGACACCCTGGCTACCGAGCTCGACCTGCCCGCCGGCCTGCTCTGCTCACGCCGTGTATTGGAGGAGTTCGTGGTCACCACCCAATGGCCGGAACCCCTGGAAGGCTGGCGCCGCGGTCTGCTCCACGACCGCCTTACAAGCCTGCTGCCCGGCTAGCCCCAAGGGCTTGGCGCTACCCCGCCCCACTGCTACCATGCGCAGCTCGCGTGGGGCGGTAGCTCAGCTGGGAGAGCGCTGCGTTCGCAATGCAGAGGTCGGGAGTTCGATCCTCCTCCGCTCCACCAACAAATCCAGCTATAAACAAGGGGTTAGATGATGTCTAACCCCTTTTTCTTTGCATGAATAAACGCTGAAATACATGCAAAAACACCCCCTTTGGTCCCACGTGGTCCCAAGGAATTGGTGCTCTTTCTGCAAGCCATGCCTACTCGTATGCTCAATGCATGAGCATCAATCTGCCCATCCTCCAGCAACGCTACCCAGATCGTTCTGCCATCACTCCCAAGGAAGTTGCTCAGGAGTTGCGAGGCAAGCGACGTCCCCCCGCCTTGAGTAGCGGGATGCTTTGGAGCCCGTTGTCACTTTAACTGCTTTGCGTAGTCCGCGGGCGTCAGCCCGCCCAGCGCCTTCTTAGGT
>NZ_BMJA01000008.1 GCF_014642835.1 Dyella nitratireducens
GGTTTGTCCGGCCGCAATCGTGACGGTGAAGGTTCCGTTGCTGTTGATCGGCACGATACTCAACCCGGACACGAGCCCGAAGTCGGACGCCGGAGCACCGGACAAGGTAATCGTGATGGTCTCCGCCGATGTACTCGGTGCGTCCAACCAAGCCGTATACGACTGTGTTGATCCAGCGGTGAAATCCGGTGCGGGCGGGTCGACGCCGGCGTTAGCCGCGTAGGTCAGGGAAAGGGTCGGTGGAACATGGATGCCGAGAAACCCCGAAGTCAGATTTTCGGCTTGGGTAAGATTGAAGCCCCAGATGTCGATTTGGTTGCCGCCCGGCCCACCAAGCGCAATCACCATTTCCCCAACGGCTTGCGTGTTCTGTCCAGGCGAATACCCAGTCAGAGAGTTCGTGGAGCTGATGAACTGATAGGTGTTGCCATTTTGATCAGTCCAGTTGTCAGTGTTAGAACCACTAGCAACAAGGGCTCCACCTAGCGCCGAGCCATTCACATCGAGCGTGCCAAGCCCCGAGCTACCGTTGGCAAGAATGGTCTCTGTAGAACCGGACGACGCTGGAAAGACGAAATCCAACACGTCCACGGGCGAGCCTGTTTGAACTCCTAGTTGAACGGTGTCGTTTCCGTTCGCTGCAATCAAAGTATCCGCGCCAGCCCCGACTTCGAGCAATTCATTCCCTGTCTGCGCAAGGAGAATATCCTTACCCGAGCCTCCGATTAGCGTATCTCCCGAACCCGTTCCAATGAGAATGTGATTGTTAGCTGCCTCGGAGCTTCCGTTTGATCCTGGGTCGCCCGCCGCTGCGTCTACCTTAAGCAGAGAGGAACTGGCAAATCCGTTGTTAATTTCGTTCTGCGTTGGCGCGACAAAAATGTCGGTCGACTTGACCTCGAACGAGCCGCCTGCACTATTTGAGTCATTTTCTATCTCGATCTGGGGTAGCACGGAGCTGTAATTAGTATTTAAATAGCTCGTGATCAATTCGGCTTCTGAATTGAACGCTGCAGTAAGCGTTTGCACGGGTGTCACTGGAGCTGCAATTGACGGATTCGCGTTTAACAGATAGCTGTTCACCATCGCCAGCGCGCTAGTTGGCGTGTCTGGGTTCTCCGATGTATCAGGGTCGGCTCCATATATCTGCTCATATTTAAAAATTGTCGTTCGATTCGCAGTCAACGTTTCGTAAGCCTGCAGCGCCTCTGCATACGTGCTATTAGCTAGCCCAAAGAGCTGTGACTCCGCGTAGCGACGACGTGCAGTGCTTGCGTTAGTCCCGCCTTGCCAGCCTAGGTTTGATCCGTATCGGATCTCAAACCAGGCCTGCGCCAGATCCTGAACCGCCCCGGGATTCGTGGAGGCTCCAACTCTTGAGAGAATGGAGCCATGACAAAGTCGAAGCAGTTTTCCCCCGAAGTCCGTGAGCGCGCTGTGCGCATGGTGCAGGAGCATCGCGGTGAGTATCCGTCGCTGTGGGCGGCGGTTGAATCGATAGCCCCGAAGATCGACTGCGTGCCGCAAACGCTGCTGACGTGGGTGCAACGGCAAGAGGTTGATGCCGGCCTGAGAGAGGGTGTGACCACGGCTGAGGCCCAGCGGGTCAGAGAGCTGGAACGCGAGGTCAAGGAGCTGCGCCGGGCCAACGAGATCCTCAAGCTGGCCAGCGCGTTTTTTGCCCAGGCGGAGCTCGACCGCCGACTGAAGTCCTGAGGACTTTCGTCGATACACACCGGAACAGGTTCGGGGTCGAGCCGATCTGCAAAGTCTTGCAGATCGCTCCATCGGGTTACCGCATGCATGCTGCACGCCAGCGTCAGCCGGAACGACGTCCGGCGCGAACACAGCGCGAGGAGGTGTTAGTTCCGCAGATCCAGCGCGTCTGGCGTGCCAACCTGCAGGTTTATGGGGCGGACAAGGTCTGGCGACAGCTCGGCCGCGAAGGCATCGTGGCGGCGCGATGCACGGTCGAGCGACTGATGCGCAAGCATGGACTGCGCGGCGCCATGCGCGGCAAGGTCGTGCGCACCACGGTCAGTGATCGTGATGCACCGCGCCCGCTAGACAAGGTTAATCGGCAGTTCCGTGCCGACCGACCGAACCAGCTGTGGGTTAGTGATTTCACGTACGTCTCGACCTGGCAGGGCTGGCTGTACATCGCGTTTGTCATCGATGTCTTCGCACGCCGCATCGTCGGTTGGCGAGTCAGCGACTCGATGCGTACGGACTTCGTGCTCGATGCACTCGAACAGGCGCTCTACGCCCGCCGTCCGGAACGCGACGGCACCTTGATCCACCACAGCGATCGTGGCTCGCAATACGTCTCGATTCGCTACAGCGAACGTCTTGCTGAGGCGGGAATCGAACCTTCGGTGGGAAGTCGCGGCGACAGCTACGACAACGCGCTCGCCGAGACCATCAATGGACTCTACAAGGCCGAGTTGATTCATCGCAGGGGGCCATGGAAAACCAAAGCGGCCGTGGAGCTTGCGACGCTGGAATGGGTGGCCTGGTTCAACACCCAGCGACTGCTTGCACCGATTGGCTATATCCCACCCGCGGAGGCTGAGGCAAACTACTACCGGCAACTCGCTCAGTCACAGGTTGCCCAACCAGCATGACTTAAACCAAATAGCCTCCACAAAAACCGGGGCGGTTCAAGGTGCTCGTCGTGCGCCGCACAGAATCTCTGGCTTGAAAACGCGTCAGTACATCGGTCAGCCACGCCGGCGGCTCATGACCGTTGGCCTGGCCCTGCAACAGGCCAAGCTCGCATCGCTGTCCTCACGTTGTCCGTTCCGATTTAACAGGCTCGCGAGCAGCAAAGCCATCACTCAGTCGTTCGATTTCGATCACTATCCGCTCGCAAGTAGCTTGTGGATCGAACGCATGATGCCGACTCGCAAATTCGAGGGCACTGGACTTGAATCTGCGTTCACTCAAAACGCACCGCAGGATCGTGGAGATCTCTTGCTCCGTCTCATCTCCTCTTAGTGTCAAACCCGCCCCAATGCTCACGACTCGAGTTGCTGTCATCTGTGCTTCCACGTGCAGTGGGGACATAAGCTGCGGGATGGCGGCGAGCAGTGTTCGCGTCACGGACGCTGCAGGCGCGTAGGACACAAAGATGCTCGTTTGGGGAAGCAGAGCGTTGAACCCGACGGGCCGCGGTACGAATTGAAATCCAGGCCGTGTCAGACCCGCCGCAAGGTCAGTGCCCTCCCCCGGCGCGGCACAGATGACTGCCGAGTCCATCTCACTCGCAAGAGCGCGAAGAATCCTTGGCAAGTTCGCCATCCCGGGCCGCAGGTAAGCGAGTACGTGATGTTTAAATCCTGGCTGCCATTGCACTGGTTCGCCACGATCCAAACAATTGATAGGCCCCATGTACGTCTCACCTGATCTGGCACCATACTGATCAAGCTCCGCAAAAGTGGTGAGCCATCGGCCCTCGGTCCGAAAAAGGTCGCACAATGCGGCCAAGGGAGCCGCACGATACGCCGCGAGCACGTCATTGGCACTCGCCAATGCGTGAGCATCCGCGGCTTTCACCTCCTCGGCAGTTACTCCCTCTAAGATCGGGAAGGAAGGCAGTGGCGTCTCAAGCGGCGGCAGTTCGAATCCAGTCCCCATCAGCGCCACGGGTATTCCCAAAATCCTCGCCGCGAGCAGAGGCGTCGGTGCGTAATCCAGCACCACAATATTGGGCCTGAAGAGCGCCAGCAGATTTCCCCATGCCTGCACGAGTCCCCAGAGTGTCGGCGGTCTGTCCCAACCCTGCGTGAGTAGAACATCCGCATAACTCCGCGGTCGCGGAGAATTTGCCCGAGCGCGCAAATCTACGGGTGATTGAACGAACCGGATACCTGCGGGCGCCAGCACTTCGGTAGCAAGTGCCACGTTCCGTACGACCACCAGCACCTCGTGACCTCGTTCTTTTAGGCGCACGGCAAGCGGCAGCAGCTTAGAAAGATGCCCTAGGTTGTCCCCAAGCTCCCAAGCCAACAGCACCCGACTCATCGACTAGTGATCTCTAAAGGAGTTGGCAACGCCCCACCTACCCGAGGTCCCGTGTAGCCAGTGCGTTCATCCACTCGAGAATCGGCACCGAAGGAATCCGGTTCTTCTGCGCCCTCTCCTTCATGCGCACCTCCACTCACCTCACCTTGCCCATGATTGGGTTCCGACCCCGCACCCATGTAAGCCCCCTTCCGTTTGCACGTCCCCGTTTCATTGTAAATGGTTAACCATTTACTTATCGCGCCCTTCTCCTGAATCAACACAGGTGTTGATACCGGTGCGAAACAAGCAAGTGGCCACCTCGACCACCAACGCTTGAAGAGGGTGAATAGGTTGCCATATCCCACGCATTAATCTCGTCGAGCCGCCTAGCACCTCGGCAGACAAATCCGCCTAATGAACCAAGCGTTGGCGCGCTTGTGGTCCATTGATGTTGAGCTCCCTCCATCGGCTCGGCGTCACCCCTTCCCAGTCCCTGAAGGCGCGGTAGAAAGAACTCGTATCCTGGTAGCCGAGCAGGCAAGCCACTTCGTCGATATCGGCAGCCGCGTCGGACAGCAGTTGACGCCCCAATTCCTGGCGCGCTTCCACGAGTAGCTCGCGGAAAGTCTTTCCTTCATCGGTGATACGGCGTTGCAGTGTGCGCTCACTCATGCCTAGTTCGTTGGCCACAACAGATAGCTCTGGACGGCCACTCGCCAGGCTCCGTTTGAGCACCGCCTTTACTTGTTCGCTTATCGAGCTACTACGCTGTAGTTCTCCGAGTGCGGAAGCAAGGGCCGGCGTGAGCATGTCGAGCAGTTCTGGGTTGTGGCCGGGAAAACGACGATCCAGATCGATGGACTTCAGAATCAATGCGTCGCGCTGCGCGCCATAACGTATCGGGCATCCGAAATAAGTGCGATATATGTCGCTCTTCGGCCTACGACGCGTCAGTTCCATACGAAGAGGGACAAGCCGCTGGTTCGTGCCTCTACGGCCGAGTTCGACAAATGTTGCAAACGCCACATCCAAAGCAACGGCCGGCGTTGCTTCCGCTGCATACAACCATTCCACGGTAATGGTGCATTCGCTCTTCTTCTCGGCGACATGCATGTGTTCGGGACTGCACAACCGCTTGAAACGTGCAAGCCGGAACAGCCCGTCACGATAATCCCGTGCATAGAATGCGGCCAGAGTCGATGGCGGATGCACGGACGCGTCGGCCATTTGCACCAGCTTGATGCCCAGCCCCTGCTCCGGCGCCAATGTTTCCAACGCTTTCCACAGCGCAAAGTACTGCGCCGTGGTGATGGATACTTGCCCGGTGAGATGAAGGGTTGCGGGCAAGCCGGCCTGGCGTAACACCACAGCCGGTGATAGCCCGATGCGCTCGACTGTGAGCCAGAATGCTTGTGGGACTCTGCATCTGTCTGCCGGAATGCCGCTCATGATTCCCGGTCCGTTGATGTTGGCATGCCAATCACGCTTGCCGATCCGAACGCTGCTTGCTGAGCACGGCCGAATCCTAGCGCATCTGGCTCATGATCACCCGATCGAATACGCGATCCCCCAGCCACTGGCGAATCATGATCATCGGCTTGGCATACTTGCCGGCGACATAACGCGTACGCGGTTTGCTTGCCGATACAGCCTTCGATACAACGCTGGCAATGACGTCTGGATGAGTGCCGCGCCCCTTTCCATACGCATCTTTTCCGTAGGCGTCCTTCGTCGCCTTGGCGGTCGCCTGCGTAAGCTTTACATAGGCGCCACTCCCCGGTCGCTTGAGAAGGCCTTCGGCAACGACTTCGCCGAAACCCGTCTCGATCAGGCCCGGCTCGACAACCACCACCTTGATGCCGAAGGGAGCCAGTTCCAGCCTCAGGCAATCCGACCAACCTTCGAGTGCATGCTTGGTCGCGTGATACCAGCCTCCCAGCAAGGTATAAATCTTGCCACCCATCGAGGTGATGTTGACGATGGTGCCGCCGCCGTTTTTTCGCATCGCCGGCAGCAGCAGTTGCGTGAGGCGCGCGGGACCGAAGACATTCACCTCGAATTGGTAACGCGCTTCACTGATGCCGATGTCTTCGATAGGCCCGTACAGCCCGAAGCCTGCGTTGTTCACGAGCACGTCCACACCGCCAGCTTCCGCGAGGATGATACCCACCGCAGTCTTCACTTCACCTTCCTTGGAAATATCCATACCGAGAAGCTTGGCCCCAAGCGCCGCAAGATCGCCCATCGCGTCAATGCGGCGCGCGGCGGCATAGACCTGAAAACCATCCTTGATCAGGCGCTTGGCGATCGCCTTGCCCATGCCGGAGGATGCGCCGGTAACGAGCGCCGTCTTCTTTCGTTTATCAGCCATGTGTATCTCAGTGCGTTCTGGTCTTGGGCAATGTAGAACTCGCCCACTACCAGCGCATTGACTCATCGCGCCAATCCACTTGCAGATCACGCCAATCGTCAAGGCCCGCCGAAATGCTGCAACTCCCCGGAAAGCAACAGACGCTTGCCGCGAGACAGCGGCACCGTGGCGAGCAAGGCACGGGCTACACGCGAAGCTGCTACGGGACGATAGTTTGCAGGCAGCAATGGTTTTAGCATCTTGCTCAAACCGATACCCAGCTTTTCGCCGAAGCGGGCTGGCTGATTCAATGCTTCACGATCACCCAATAGGAACGAAGGACGCGCGACAACCAGCGTCTCTGGTGACAGCGCTTCCAGCGCGTCCTCAAGCTCTCCCTTGACCCGGTTGTAGAAAACGCGCGATTGGGCGTTTGCGGCCATCGCGCTGACCAGCCCAATGTGGCGCGCTCCCGCTTGCAATCCTGCCTTGGCCACGGCGAGATTTGCATCGAAGTCCACGGATCGGAAAGCGGCTTGGCTACCGGCTTGTTTGATGGTGGTGCCAAGCGCGAGATAAATCTCATCCACGGGAGGCAATGACGGAATGGTCCGGAAATCCACCACATGCATGGTGAGCTTGGGATGCCGTATACCGAATTCGCGCCGGCATAGAGCATGCGCTTCTGCAACCGAATCATCCTCAAGCAAACCGCGCAAAATGCTTGAACCCACCAGTCCCGTAGCACCGGCAATAAGAACCCTGCGATGGGCCATTCTGATGTCTCGCTTGGTGTATGGCGGATTCGTAGCGTAATTCGAATTCAACCGTGATGCACTGACGCATCGCGCCATGCATGTTTTTACGTTTCGCGCGCATCAATACGCAGCGACGCAAACCGGCGCGCCAGATCAATGGCGTGTTTTGCAGGGCGATTGGCGCTTCTCGTCACTGCCACATTCGTATCAGTTCTCTAGGATCGAATCACCAAAATGCAAGGAACCATCGCGTGAAAAAGTACCCATTTTTACGTAAGTCGATAGTCCACCAAGTGCTTTGCATTCTGCTGGTCCTGCTGCTCGCGCCCATAGCTGTAGCGCAACAGCAAGCGGCCACCGATGAAATTGTTGGAACTTGGGAAGCGGACGACGGCAGCGTAAAGCTCGACATGTATAAAGCAGGGTCGGAATTCCAGGCTCACTTGCTGTACGGCAACCACGTCATGGAATCAGACAACATGACGTTCAAGAAGGATGAAAAAAATCCCAACCCAGTGCTACGTTCCCGATCGTTGAAAAATATCGTCTTTGTCAGCGGGCTTCACTGGGATGGCAGTGGATGGAGCGCTGGCTCTTTGTACGATGGATCCTCGGGCCGCACGTACCACTGCAAAGTGGAGATCGCAGAAGGAAAAATGCAACTGAGAGGATATCTCGGCATACCGGCACTGGGGCAAACCAAGATCTTTCACCGCATCCGCACGCAATCTTGAACGTGACGGTGGTTAACGCATCGGTCGGCCAGCGAAAACCATCACTTTGGCCTTGCCGCTGAAAGCCTGGATCGTGATGGTGTGGAGCGAGTCTTGCGCCGTGAAAACCGGAACCCGCAAGTCATTGGCATCGAAACGCTGCCCGTCCACCACGACCGCACCGACAATTGGCATGACGAAGGCGCATTCGCCCGCCGCCACGGGAACCGTCAGTTCAGCACTTTCGTCCAGCGAGATGTCCAACATCGTCACATCGGTCGGCGGCAGCAGCGAAGAACGCACGCCGTTGAAGCTGCCGACAGGCACGCGCACCTTGATCCCCGGCAGTTGCATCACCGGCACATCTTGTGGTTCCAGGCTCAGCGCGAAGGGCGTGATGCTCCGCTTTTCCAGTGCCAGGCCAACGAAGATTTGCAGCGAATGGACGGTCTTGCCAGGTTCGGCGGGAATTTCCTCGTGCACGATGCCGCGACCGGCCGTCGTCCAGTGAAGTCCACCAGGGCGGATCACGTTGTGGGTGCCAATGTTGTCGCGGTTCTCGATGCCTGTTTCCGAGTCAAGGAAGACGTAAGACACCGCCGAAAACCCCGCATGCGGATGCGGCTGGAAGGTCGGTGCGCTCATCCAGGCGTGATCGATGTTGATGAAGGGATTGATCAACCCGGCTACGCCACGCAAGCCGAGAGCCCGGAAGTGACTGCCGTGGTTGGCGCATTGCACGGGAGCGATAGTAAACGTCGTCATGATGCATGCACTTCCACGCCCGTGCGTGCGACCAGCGCTTCGGATGCGGCCATGAACTGGCGGATGTGCGCTTCGGACAGTCCCACCGACGGCAGGATGGCCTGCCCCTTGTTGTTGAACATCGCGCCGCTGTGGCCTTCGAGGTCCGGGGTGAGCAGCAACGGCACGATGCGCTCGGCGTAAGCATCCGCAGTGGGCGTCAGCAACCCGATCAGCGTTTCCGCCATGCGCGACTTCAGCGAATCCTTGCCGAAGAAGTTGTCCCGGATGTTGGTTTTGATGAGTCCAGGGTTCAAGCCGAAGAACGTGGCGCTCGGATAGCGCTTGGCCGCATCCAACACCAACATTTCGTTGCCGGCGACGGTGTTCATATGCACCGGAAAAGCCTTGTAGGACTTCTCGGCGTTGAGGTCGTCGAAGGTTCCGATTTGGCCACCGCCCGGATAACCCATCAGAAATACGCGCGGCTTCATCGCGGACTGGACGCGCCGCGTGCCTAGTTGAGGCGCGATGGCGTGCAGCATCACCAGCCGGTTCAAATAGCTGACAGCCAGATCGCGCTCGATCCCTTCCGAAGTTTCCTGACGCTGCGGCGCTGCGAAGATGCCGGTGGTGAAGATCACCATGTCCAGCGCTTGCGCCGGCAATTCAGTCGCAACGCGCTGCGCCTCGCGCATCAAGCTGAGGTCGGCCTGGATAAACGTGATTCCAGGCGTGCCCGCATCGCGGAAGGTCTGCCCCACGACGGTGACCTGGGCTCCAAGCGAGGCCAGATGCCGGCTCAATGCGCGACCGATGCCGCCCGTGCCACCGACGACCGCGATTTGCTTGCCTTCAGCACCTGGCGCGGAGGCGGCCCGGCGCTGCCAGGCCACGCTCTTGTTTCGTTTCATGATGAGTTCCTCTGGTTTCAGATAGAGGAATCATCGTTTGCTCTCATAGTGAGATAAAGACAGTATTTTGGAGAATACTGGTCTAAATATGGAGCAATCGACGTCCCCCCGCCTTGAGTAGCGGGATGCTTTGGAGCCCGTTGTCACTTTAACTGCTTTGCGTAGTCCGCGGGCGTCAGCCCGCCCAGCGCCTTCTTAGGTC
>NZ_BMJA01000009.1 GCF_014642835.1 Dyella nitratireducens
CCTAAAGCAAAACGCCTTCCCCAACGGGAAGGCGTTTTTAGGATAAAGCCCCTGGCGGTGACCTACTCTTGCATGGAAGTCCACACTACCATCGGCGCAGCTGCGTTTCACTTCCGAGTTCGGGATGGGATCGGGTGGGGCCACAGCGCTATAGCCGCCAGGGAAGGGGTGGGAGCAGCGCTGTTAGCGCCGGCTCCGCAAAGGGGTAAACGAGTGACAAGCGTCTGGTGAAGTTCGTCGAGATGTTTCGTTGGACAGTGCCACGAAGCGTCTTGGGGTTATATGGTCAAGCCGCACGGCGCATTAGTACGCGTTAGCTCAATGCATTGCTGCACGTCCACATCGCGCCTATCAACCACCTAGTCTTGATGGTGCCTTAAGGAGACTTGTGTCTCGGGAGATCTCATCTTGGGGCGTGCTTCCCGCTTAGATGCTTTCAGCGGTTATCACTTCCGTTCGTAGCTACCGGGCAATGCCATGGGCATGACAACCCGAACACCAGCGGAACGTCCACTCCGGTCCTCTCGTACTAGGAGCAGCCCCCCTCAAATCTCCAACGCCCACGACAGATAGGGACCGAACTGTCTCACGACGTTCTGAACCCAGCTCGCGTACCACTTTAAATGGCGAACAGCCATACCCTTGGGACCGGCTACAGCCCCAGGATGTGATGAGCCGACATCGAGGTGCCAAACACCGCCGTCGATATGAACTCTTGGGCGGTATCAGCCTGTTATCCCCGGAGTACCTTTTATCCGTTGAGCGATGGCCCTTCCATACAGAACCACCGGATCACTAAGACCTACTTTCGTACCTGCTTGATCCGTCGATCTTGCAGTCAAGCACGCTTATGCCTTTGCACACAGTGCGCGATGTCCGACCGCGCTGAGCGTACCTTCGTGCTCCTCCGTTACGCTTTGGGAGGAGACCGCCCCAGTCAAACTACCCACCATACACGGTCCCCGATCCGGATTACGGACCTAGGTTAGAACGTCAAGCACTTCAGGGTGGTATTTCAAGGTTGGCTCCACCAAGACTAGCGTCCTGGTTTCATAGCCTCCCACCTATCCTACACAGAAGAACTCAACGTTCAGTGTAAAGCTATAGTAAAGGTTCACGGGGTCTTTCCGTCTTGCCGCGGGAACGCTGCATCTTCACAGCGATTTCAATTTCACTGAGTCTCGGGTGGAGACAGCGCCGCTGTCGTTACGCCATTCGTGCAGGTCGGAACTTACCCGACAAGGAATTTCGCTACCTTAGGACCGTTATAGTTACGGCCGCCGTTTACTGGGGCTTCGATCAAGAGCTTCGCCTTGCGGCTGACCCCATCAATTAACCTTCCAGCACCGGGCAGGCGTCACACCCTATACGTCCACTTTCGTGTTTGCAGAGTGCTGTGTTTTTGATAAACAGTCGCAGCGGCCAGGTTACTGCGACCCGCTAGTGCTCAGTCACGCATGTGACCACACCGGCGGGCGCACCTTCTCCCGAAGTTACGGTGCCATTTTGCCTAGTTCCTTCACCCGAGTTCTCTCAAGCGCCTTGGGATTCTCACCCTGCCTACCAGTGTCGGTTTACGGTACGGTTGGCTGTAGCTGAAGCTTAGTGGCTTTTCCTGGAAGCGTGGTCTCAGTCACTTCACCCAATAAGGGCTCGTCTCGGTGCTCGGTGTATGGATGCCCGGATTTGCCTAAGCATCCCACCTACCGCCTTTCCCCGGGACAACCAACGCCCGGTAGACCTAACCTTCTCCGTCCCCACATCGCACTACAGTCCAGTGCTGGAATATTAACCAGCTTCCCATCGACTACGCATTTCTGCCTCGCCTTAGGGGCCGACTCACCCTGCGCCGATGAACGTTGCGCGAGGAAACCTTGGGCTTTCGGCGTGCGGGCTTTTCACCCGCATTATCGTTACTCATGTCAGCATTCGCACTTCTGATACCTCCAGCATGCCTCTCGACACACCTTCGCAGGCGTACAGAACGCTCCTCTACCGCGCACACTTGCGTGTGCACCCCGAGCTTCGGTGTCATGCTTAGCCCCGTTAAATCTTCCGCGCAGACCGACTCGACCAGTGAGCTATTACGCTTTCTTTAAAGGGTGGCTGCTTCTAAGCCAACCTCCTGGCTGTCTATGCCTTTCCACATCGTTTTCCACTTAGCATGAACTTGGGGACCTTAGCTGCGGGTCTGGGTTGTTTCCCTTTTCACGACGGACGTTAGCACCCGCCGTGTGTCTCCCGTACAGTCTGTCCTGGTATTCGGAGTTTGCCATGGTTTACTAAGCCGCGATGGCCCGCTAGCCATAACAGTGCTCTACCCCCAGGAAGATTCATACGAGGCGCTACCTAAATAGCTTTCGAGGAGAACCAGCTATCTCCGAGTTTGTTTAGCCTTTCACTCCTAGCCTCAGCTCATCCCCATCTATTGCAACAGATGTGGGTTCGGTCCTCCAGTGCGTGTTACCGCACCTTCAACCTGGCCAAGGCTAGATCACTCGGTTTCGGGTCTACTGCCAGAGACTATTCGCCCTATTCAGACTCGGTTTCCCTTCGCCTCCCCTATACGGTTAAGCTCGCCACTGACAGTAAGTCGCTGACCCATTATACAAAAGGTACGCAGTCACCCTTGCGGGCTTCCACTGCTTGTACGTATACGGTTTCAGGGTCTATTTCACTCCCCTCTCCGGGGTTCTTTTCGCCTTTCCCTCACGGTACTTGTTCGCTATCGGTCAGTCAGGAGTATTTAGCCTTGGAGGATGGTCCCCCCATGTTCAGACAAGGTTTCTCGTGCCTCGCCTTACTCAATTTCATGCACCGTGCCTTTTCGCCTACAGGGCTATCACCTGCTACGGCCGATCTTTCCAGATCGTTCGGCTAAAACATGATGCACTTTTGGGCTACTCCCCGTTCGCTCGTCGCTACTGAGGGAATCTCGGTTGATTTCTTTTCCTCTAGGTACTTAGATATTTCAGTTCCCTAGGTTCGCTTCGCTCAGCTATGTATTCACTGAGTGATACTCCTTACGGAGTGGGTTTCCCCATTCGGACATTGCCGGATCAAAGCTTGTTGCCAGCTCCCCGACACTTTTCGCAGGCTGCCACGTCCTTCATCGCCTCTGACTGCCAAGGCATCCACCGTATACGCTTGGTCGCTTGACCATATAACCCCAAGTCGCCTCAGAGCTATATACCCAAACAACGCATTCGTCGTTTGCCTCAACGACACATCTCGGTTCAGTTCAAAACCAAGACGCTTGTCACTCGTTTACATTTTCAAAGAACACGATAACGGCCTCAGCGCCGTTCCGTTTCTAAATCTTTTGTGTGCGCTACACATCCATCAAACTGGTGGAGCCAGTCGGGATCGAACCGACGACCCCCTGCTTGCAAAGCAGGTGCTCTCCCAGCTGAGCTATGGCCCCAGGTGTTCCTAAGTGGTGGGTCTGGGAGGACTCGAACCACCGGCCTCACCCTTATCAGGGGTGCGCTCTAACCACCTGAGCTACAGACCCATAAAGCTTTCTCGGCCTTATGGCCTTCGTGGATGTGCAGGTGTCTTGTGTGGACGTCTTGCGGCAGAGCCGCTGTCTATCTCGAAAGGAGGTGATCCAGCCGCACCTTCCGATACGGCTACCTTGTTACGACTTCACCCCAGTCATGAACCACTCCGTGGTCGTCGCCCCCCTTGCGGTTAGGCTAACGGCTTCTGGAGCAACTCACTCCCATGGTGTGACGGGCGGTGTGTACAAGGCCCGGGAACGTATTCACCGCAGCATAGCTGATCTGCGATTACTAGCGATTCCGACTTCACGAAGTCGAGTTGCAGACTTCGATCCGGACTGGGATCGGCTTTCTGGGATTGGCTCCACCTCGCGGTCTCGCAACCCTCTGTACCGACCATTGTAGTACGTGTGTAGCCCTGGCCGTAAGGGCCATGATGACTTGACGTCATCCCCACCTTCCTCCGGTTTGTCACCGGCAGTCTCCTTAGAGTTCCCACCTTTACGTGCTGGCAACTAAGGACAAGGGTTGCGCTCGTTGCGGGACTTAACCCAACATCTCACGACACGAGCTGACGACAGCCATGCAGCACCTGTGTTCTGGTTCCCGAAGGCACTCCCGCATCTCTGCAGGATTCCAGACATGTCAAGGCCAGGTAAGGTTCTTCGCGTTGCATCGAATTAAACCACATACTCCACCGCTTGTGCGGGCCCCCGTCAATTCCTTTGAGTTTCAGTCTTGCGACCGTACTCCCCAGGCGGCGAACTTAACGCGTTAGCTTCGACACTGATCTCCGAGTTGAGACCAACATCCAGTTCGCATCGTTTAGGGCGTGGACTACCAGGGTATCTAATCCTGTTTGCTCCCCACGCTTTCGTGCCTCAGCGTCAGTGTTGAGCCAGATGGCCGCCTTCGCCACTGATGTTCCTCCCGATCTCTACGCATTTCACCGCTACACCGGGAATTCCACCATCCTCTCTCACACTCTAGCCTCCCAGTATCCACTGCCATTCCCAGGTTGAGCCCGGGGATTTCACAGCAGACTTAAAAGACCGCCTACGCACGCTTTACGCCCAGTAATTCCGATTAACGCTTGCACCCTTCGTATTACCGCGGCTGCTGGCACGAAGTTAGCCGGTGCTTATTCCTCAGGTACCGTCAGCCCCACCGGGTATTAGCCGGTAGTATTTCGCTCCTGATAAAAGTGCTTTACAACCCGAAGGCCTTCTTCACACACGCGGCATTGCTGGATCAGGCTTGCGCCCATTGTCCAATATTCCCCACTGCTGCCTCCCGTAGGAGTCTGGGCCGTGTCTCAGTCCCAGTGTGGCTGATCATCCTCTCAGACCAGCTATCGATCGTCGCCTTGGTGAGCCATTACCTCACCAACTAGCTAATCGAACATCGGTCCATCCAACCGCGCGAGGTCCGAAGATCCCCCGCTTTCTCCCGTAGGACGTATGCGGTATTAGCGTAAGTTTCCCTACGTTATCCCCCACGTCTGGGCAGGTCCCGATGTATTCCTCACCCGTCCGCCACTCGCCACCCGGTATTGCTACCTGTGCTGCCGTTCGACTTGCATGTGTTAGGCATGCCGCCAGCGTTCAATCTGAGCCAGGATCAAACTCTTCACTTAAGTTTTCGATGACCAAAGTCATCTATCTTTCTGAAGCGTTGGTCCTAACCTTAAAACGTCAAGCTTTTGAATTGACTCTTAGGTTAGACGCTTGCATTTGTGGACAGCTGTCGCTTCCACCGCAAGGCGCCCACACAAGTCACCTGCGCACACTGTCAAAGATCAATCACTTGCAACCTTCTCTTGAAGATCGCCCCGAAGCATTTCGTCCCGGGTGAGCCGCCCATTCTACATCCCTTAACGCTTCCGTCAACACCC
>NZ_BMJA01000010.1 GCF_014642835.1 Dyella nitratireducens
GGTTTGTCCGGCCGCAATCGTGACGGTGAAGGTTCCGTTGCTGTTGATCGGCACGATACTCAACCCGGACACGAGCCCGAAGTCGGACGCCGGAGCACCGGACATGGTGACCGTGATGGTTTGCGCCGACGTACTCGATGCATCTACTGATACGGTATAGGATTGCGTTGAGCCAGCCGTGAAATCCGGCGCGGGTGGATCGACGCCATCCGTAGCGTTGGCCGTTAGTGCAACTTCATCAGCCAGGTGAAATCCCAGAAAGCCATTCGTACTTCCACCTTGGGCAACCGTCTCGGTTGCGGCGCTTAAGTCAAAATTGTTGACATCGATTTCATTGCCGCTACCAAGTAAGCCGCCAGTGATGGCAAGGACGTCGGTTGTGGGATCGAACACGTAGTCAGTACCTTGACTGTCGACCCATGTATCCACCTTACCAGCCACCGTTGCCAGCACCTGGGCAGCTGTACCTCCCAATTGGGAAATGACGCCTGCGCTGCTTAGTACGTCGACCTGCCCATTTCCGGAGGCATCGTTTATGGTCTCCGTTGCAGATCCGCTCGTCGGCTGTGCGAATACAAACGCATCGTTTCCGCTTCCCCCTACAAACGTGTCGTTAGCGACACCATTGAGTCCCTGCCCGCCAAAGAGAACATCGGAACCGCTTCCAGCCGCCAGGCTCTCGCTCCCGGCTGCGACAATGATGTTCGCCAGCCCCGGTTGGTCGATCCATTGCATAAATTGCTGGGCCGCGGCTGCTCCGGCATCTGTCGCCAGCTGCTGCACCAGGTCGTAGCCAATGCTCCAGGCTTGAGGTCCACCCAGCGCAAAATTCTCGAATCCTGTTTCGAAAGCGTCCTTTGAAGCCTGGCTGCCAAACAACACTCCGGGATCATTTTCGAAATGTACAAGGGTATTGGTTATCGCTTGGGCATTATTGGCGACGAATATCTGCCGCTGCGTCGGATCGGATTCGATGGCCTCTGCAACTGTTTGGCTACCATTTGGATCGTACTGATAGTTCCAGTAGAAAAAGGAACCACCCCAGCTCCCAATGGGCAAACCAAAACTGCGAATGGCAGCACCTATGTCAGCCTGCAATTGGTCATTTAGCGTAAGTGAAGGAGATCCTTTATTTTCTCCATTGACAATGGCATTGTAAATATTCTCACCAATCTGATCTGAAATTTCTTGCAGCTTAGGATCATTCAGGGAGACATTAAACCCAAGTGCCGTAATGTCGCGCACGAAGTAACCGGCCGGATCTGAAAGATTATTGGCATTAATTGCCCCTGCCTCCTGAAACCAATAGGCCTGCGGGCCGCCGATACCTTCAGCATTCATCCACGAGAGAATTTGGGTGTACATCCTTGCCCAGACGTTAGGCGCAGAAGCTGATTGTGCCATTTCTTGCAACGCAGTCTGGCCATAATTCTCGATCCACGCAATTTGAGTTGCCGTGAATGTAACGAGCTCGTTATTTGACGACATGAGGACTCCGCCCAAATGGTAGTTAATGAGCTAGCGTGAGGTAGCGCTCTTCGCAGGATTTGCCATATTCCATGCAGCAAGAAAGCTCCAGATTTGCTCATCGATTTCGCGCCAGCGGGGAAGGTTTCTCACACTGGTGATCCAGTCGATTTGAATCCCCCCATAACGACTCGCGAAATACGTAGCGCGCATCGATGGATTGACGATACCCGACACGCGACCCGGTATATCCACGCTCAAGAGAATGGCGCTGTGATTGTTCCCAGCTTGCGCGTTATAGCAAAGCATCCTAGTTCCCGATTTGTCCGGGTAACATCTCAGTCCATATAAATCTTCGTATTTATTGGTATTTGCTAAAATTGGCAATGATCCTTTGAACTGATTTGTCTCTATTCCAGCTGCGTTACTTGGATGAAATCCTTGAGATGCTGCCGACGCCACATAGAAAACATGCACCTCGTTAATGGGATATAGTTCGCGCAGTGTCTGCGACGTAAATCCACCGAAGTCAGGTAGAAAAAAATCAAAGCCTATCGAGGTGCTACCAAGCGGCGCCGCTCTAGGGATGCCATTCGTTCTTGCCCCGCAAGTCAACATCTCATACTGAATATATTTCATGGGAACCGACACAATCAGGCTATCGGTAATCTTGATCGGCACGCCACGACGATCTGCCCAGCCCGGTTCACAGGGCACATTCGCCGCAGCCACCTGTCCGCCAGGCGATGGCTCAGTGTGAATTTGCGAAGATCGATCCGACGACTGGCATGCCGCAAGAGTCAGCCCTAAGCTGAATCCCATGAAGCATGCCAATAAACTGATCAGGGAAGTGCCTTGACTTACATTCCTTGCAAATAATCCCTTCATGTTCAATCGCCCCTGCAATTGAAGTTGCGGTATCGTGACCTCTACCTAGAGGCTGGTCCCATCACGCTGCACAACATACCGCGACTGCGGCAATAAAAATCCTGATCGTTCACCAGAACTTCCCCGGCCAGTATCTGCACCTGGTGCTTCATCTCGCGGCACAGCCCGGCACTCTTCAGATTTATCGAGAAATAGGAGCCGAATAGCCCCTGCGTATCCACAAGGATCCGTAAATGCTGAAGATGGTCTTGTAAGCACTTTGATTTATGGGCACCTCTATAAATCGCCCCATGACTCGGCCTGGATGCCCCGATGTATACAACACCATCGACCGAACGTCGTAGGCTGGGATGAAATCCCCGCTTTTTTGAGGCTCCTGATACCGAGATTGCGTCCCAGCCTACGCAGATGCCGTCACTCCGGCGGACTCGGAAACGGGTGGGCTGATTTATAGGAGTGCCCTTATGCAAAGAGCCAGGACTCTGGATACTGACGTTAGCCAGCGCGGCGATTTTAGGCATCAGTTCATGCAACGCATAACCTCTGCGATACGCAGGCCATGCTTCACAAATCATGTTGCTCACATCCCTCATGATTGCTTCCCTGTACGTTCTTGGATTGCTCAAGAACTGCTGGTATTTACTCCCACAAAAGCTGTCACGTCAACCGGCAGGTTTTTGCGGAGCGCATCACTCCCATGCGACCGTGGTTTACACGCCCGCGCCGCCATAGAGCGTTTCCGGCCCACTCCCCGCGATGAGTGTTGTCGCTACCGCCGTCATCGGCGTATAGCACATCGGTACCGCTGCCGCCCTCGATGACAGCGTCGCCGAGACCACCGTAAATGGTTGTACTTCCAGCGCCGCCCAGTACAGTCGTCGGTGCAGTCGACGTTCCGCCATCACCCGCATACAGCACGTCGGTCCCACCACC
>NZ_BMJA01000011.1 GCF_014642835.1 Dyella nitratireducens
CGTTCTCACGCCGGTAGACCGGCCGGCTCCCGTTCGCATCCGCGGGGGCTTTCGTATCGACGACGTAATCCCCCTGTTTCGTTGGCGAGGTGACCTTTTGCAGCATGGACTTCTTCGGCGTGCTGTCGGTGGGAAGTCCACTGGCGGCGGACGTGAACGGGTTTTGCTCCGGCGTGACCTTCACCGGAATGTGTCCGCCTTCCCCTCCGCCGCCGGGCTTCGTCTCGGATGAATGAGACGGATCATCATAATGAACGCCATGCTCGCTCGAATGAGCAAACGAATGGAAGGAGCCATGAATGACTGGCATAATCGAAGTCCTTATTTAATATATGGAATAAGGTTGATGGGTGTGATTGATACAACAAGGATGTTTTTTAATAAATAATGCCGATTTTGGAAGTGATCGATCGCGGTACTGGCATTACGACTGTTGTTCAAATTGATACGACTAACGTCAAAGCGACGGTTCGGCTTGGGCTATATTTTGAAGCCGACCAAACTCTTGGGTAGCGGTGACTAAACGTTGTTGAGCTTGGATGAGAGTACGGCGTGCTGCAACTTCCCCCCTAAGGTCATCGGCGTGTTGCTGATAAGTCCGGTTCAACTCCTCATTGGCATGGAGAAGCGCTTTATTTTGGGAAGACAGGTCTTGTTTGATGGAGTCAATACGGCTCTGGATATTTTCCCGTCGCGTAGGGTCCGGTTCGCGCCTATGCGACTGCTGCAATCGTTGACGTTCTCTATCCAATCTCAGTATTTCAGACGAAATTTGTTCTGTACGTTGATCGGCTGCTTCGTATGGCGGCAAGGAGGCCTGAGCTTGTTGTTCAGCCTGATTGAGCGCAGTCTGGGCTGTGTCAGCTTCGCGCTGTGCGACTTCTTTGTTCCTTTGGGCCTGGCTTAGCTGCTCTCGCAGTGTATCTGCAGACGGCAACGGTCCGCCGCCACCTTTGAGCCCTGCCTTAGGCAACGCTTCCGCACTCCCCTTGCCATCCAGTTTGACCGGCACGCTTTTACTGAAATCATGCGGCCGATCAGGATCCACCATCATCCAGCTCCCTATCTGCTTGTCATAGCTCACTTGATGGTAGTCGTCACCGATGCGCACGTAACTATTGCCATCACCGCCTGGATAAACCCCCTTGTCGTTGAGCGGCCCCAGCTGCTTGGGATCGATCTTGGCCGCCGGTGGCAGGGCGGGAGCGCCCGCTGGCTTGGCGGCATCCGCGTCGCTCACCATCTTCCAGCCGCCCTTCCCATCGGGGATGGCGCGTTCCTGGGTGGGTTTGAGCGTACCGATGTCGTCGTTCTCACGCCGGTAGACCGGCCGGCTCCCGTTCGCATCCGCGGGGGCTTTCGTATCGACGACGTAATCCCCCTGTTTCGTTGGCGAGGTGACCTTTTGCAGCGTGGACTTCCTCGGCGTGCTGTCGGGGGGAAGTCCGCTGGCGGCGGGCGTGAACGAGTTTTGCTCCGGCGTGACCTTCAGCGGAATGTGTCCGCCTTCCCCTCCGCCGTCGGGCTTCGTCTCGGATGAATGAGACGGATCATCATAATGGATGCCGTGCTCGCTTGAATGAGCAAACGAATGGAAGGAACCATGAATGACTGGCATAATCGAAGTCCTTATTTAATACATGGAATAAGGTTGATGGATGTGACTGACGCAACAAGGATGTTTTTAATAAATAATGATGCGAAAGACATATTCAATCGCGGATACATAAAAATACCGTGCCCATGACACGGTTCCTCGCGCTCCAGCGAGGCAGCACGAGCATAGGGGAAATAGCCGACGCTAAGAGTGGTACTCGTCTATGGCAAGCTCGCGGCAGTTCATCAAGTGGTGTGAAACCTGGTGCAGAACGCACTGCGTTACGGCTGAATGCCCTGCGAACCTGCGCGTGTGCTGGTGGTGCGGCATAGGGAGTACGGCGTGCCGATTCTGGAAGTGATCGCGGCCTTGGCATCGCGCCGAAAGTGGCGGCGTAAATCTTCAAATCGTTTTACATCACGCACAAATACGGTACCGGTCTTGGGTTTTATCTAGCCAGGCGGATAGTAGAGGCCAATCAAGCCGCGTGGGAATATGTGCGTATGGCCGGTGATGGGAGTTGTTTCAAGCTTGTATTGACACCACCGGTGTGCATCGAGCCGGCGGTGTAAAGATCAGGTTTCTATGGAACGGAGCTTACCGAAGAGCACGCAAGTTGGCCTCGGCGGTTGAAAGGAGTGCCTTGGACTCATCGCGAGTTTTACGTGTCGTTTTCACTTTTTCTGCGGCACGCGCAAGGTCAAAATTTGCTGCATTCACGATGGCACGGCCATTGGGATTATTCGGCACTACTTGTTTAAGTTCTTTCACCTGCTTTTCAAGAAACACGTAGTTTACTTTGGCATTCTTGTATTCATTCTCAGCTATCTCGAGGGCGCTCCTTGCTTTTACTACTCCTTGCTCAGCTGCATATTTTCTTTGTTCAGTCACATGTTCGTTTGTCCAATTTGAGCTCGACTCTTTGTCTGCCCTCGGATGCTGACCATCGTCCATGCCACCTTTGAGCCCCGGCTTGGGCAACGCTTGCGCACTTCCCTTGCCATCCAGCTTGACCGGTACACTCTTGCTGAAGTCGTGGGGCCGGTTAGGATCGACGGCCTTCCAGCCCTGCCATTGCTTGTCGTAACTCACCTGATAATGATCGTCACCGATGCGCACGTAACTATTGCCATCGCCGCCTG
>NZ_BMJA01000012.1 GCF_014642835.1 Dyella nitratireducens
CCGAGACCACCGTAAATGGTTGTACTTCCAGCGCCGCCCAGTACAGTCGTCGGTGCAGTCGACGTTCCGCCATCACCCGCATACAGCACGTCGGTCCCACCACCGCCGACAATGGAATCAGTGCCTGTGCCGCCGTATAGGTAGGTTGTCGCCGAGCTGTTCGGGTCGGCGAACAGCGTGTCGTTGCCGCCGCCAGCTTCGATCGTGTCGTTGCCCGTGCCACCCTGCAACCAGTCGTTGCCGGAGCCGCCCACGATGGATTCCGTACCGCTTCCGCCGAGAACCGTGCTATTGCCGTCCCCCGCGATTAGCGTATCGCTGCCCCCGCTTCCGAAAATGACGTCGCTCCCTGCGCCCCCATCCACATAGTTGTTTCCTGTTCCGGCGGAGGACAAAGCAATAGTGTCGTTGCCACCGCCGATGACCGTATCGCCATCGCCACTGTCCGCAACCAAGTCGCTGCCGGTACCGGTATCGATGTAGTCACTGCCCGTGCCACCAAGGATCGTGCTGTCACCTGATCCGCCAAAAATGGTATTTCCACCATCACCACCCACGATAGTGTCATGGCCCGAGCCCGCAACGACGTAGTTACCAGGACCCGATGGGAGTCCGATGAAGTCATTGCCATTCCCCGCCACCACCGTAGCGCTACCCGCAGCCGAACCGACGATCGAAGAGAGATCATTGGCACCGATACCCGAGTCAAGGAAGGTGTACGACGACGGAACCTCCACCGTGGTACTTCCGTAGGTGAGCGATTGGTTGCTGGCTACCGTGACCGAAGTTGTCCAATTGAACTGTTGCGAGTACGTTCCCGCGGCTGCATGCGGATCGACATACCCGCCGACGACCGAGTCGTTGCCGGCCCCGGTGTAGACCACGTTGCTACCTTGACCCAGCAGGTACACCGAATTCCCGTTTCCGCCGACGATAGTGTCGTTGCCCGCTCCGGTCGCGACGGCATCACCCAACTGGCCGCTTGCCGCACCCCCAGCAGTGACCTGCGTAATGGCTTGCGCCACATTGTTCGTCCCATTGAGCAGAATCGTGTTGCTCGAATTGGTGTTACTGCCGAGGATAATGTTGTTACCCGATGCACTTTCGGTGATGAAATCGTTCTCGCCATTCTCGGTAACGTAGTTGTCCCCGCTCGACAAAATCATCTGATCCGATGAGCCGACAGTGTCTTCACCCGTATATTGGGTGTAGTTGAATCCGGAAACGGTATCCGTCTCCGAAGTGCCGGCTACCGTCGTCGTGGCGTTGTCCACGAAAGGATCGAGCGTCGGCTCGACGTAACTCTGTGTCACGGGCGCACTGGATATCGCCTGTCCCGTGGAGTCATTGGGGTTGGTCATGGACGCGACGAGCTGCAAGTTTGCAGCCGCACCCACATCACCGGTGTTCACTAACGAAAAAGCGGCGCTGGTTTGTCCGGCCGCAATCGTGACGGTGAAGGTTCCGTTGCTGTTGATCGGCACGATACTCAACCCGGACACGAGCCCGAAGTCGGACGCCGGAGCACCGGACA
>NZ_BMJA01000013.1 GCF_014642835.1 Dyella nitratireducens
GATGAATGAGACGGATCATCATAATGGATGCCGTGCTCGCTTGAATGAGCAAACGAATGGAAGGAACCATGAATGACTGGCATAATCGAAGTCCTTATTTAATACATGGAATAAGGTTGATGGATGTGACTGACGCAACAAGGATGTTTTTAATAAATAATGATGCGAAAGACATATTCAATCGCGGATACATAAAAATACCGTGCCCATGGCACGATTCCACGCTCTTCGGCGAAGCAGCCCGATCATAGGGAAAATAACCGACGCCAAGAGTGGTATTCGTCTATACGAACGATCCCGCGCATCAGATCCAGGCTACAAGACGAAGACGTGCATAGCTGCCTTTACTGTTTGCGTATAGATATCATCATGCGCAACCCCTACCCCCGCGTAGACACGCTGTTTCCGTTGCTCGAGGGTCAGGCTTGCATCGGGTGGCTGCGGGCAGGGTGATCCATAGATGACGTTGCTGTAGTACGTCGGCAGATCGGGGACGGGCCCGGTGGCTGAGGCATCCCCACGTTTTCTGCTTAATGATCTGAACAAAATCAGCAAGCTAGCCAATATCTATTAAATGACCGAGCCGTCATTCCGGCGAAGGCCGGAATCCATGGCCAGTACGAAGCATGGATTCCGGCCTTCGCCGGAATGACGCCGAGGTAAAAATGCTAAGTATTGGCCGCGAAAAAGCCTTCCTTGAACAGCTCGAAAAACGTGGGGAAACCTCAGGCCCGGTGGGCGATGCGGTTTTATCCGACGAAGGCGACGTAAATAAATGAGGGGATAAAGGTGATGCTCATGACCTTGGCTCGGCAAGCAATGGGAAATCTGCCCAGCGAAGGTAACCAAAAAATCGATACGCTCGCGGTAAAGCTATACACGCAGCACCGAGAAAGCGGAACGGGTCATCGGCTCCATGCTAGCGTCCATGGGACAAGGCAAGCTTGCCATAAACGAGTACCACGCCTTGGCGAGTTATTTCCCTATGCTCGAGCTGCCTCGCGGGAGCGCGAGGAACCGTGTCATGGGAACGGTATTTTTATGTATATGCGATCGTATATGTCTTTCGCATGATTATTTATTAAAAAACATCCTTGTTGTATCAATCACACCTATCAACCTTATTCCATATATTAAATAAGGACTTCGATTATGCCAGTCATTCATGGTTCCTTCCATTCGTTTGCTCATTCAAGCGAGCACGGCATCCATTATGATGATCCGTCTCATTCATC
>NZ_BMJA01000014.1 GCF_014642835.1 Dyella nitratireducens
CGACGTCCCCCCGGTTTTGAGTAGCGCAAGGATTTGGAGTCCAATCCCGCAACGGAAGGAGATTGGACGTGAAGAAGCGTTTTACCGAGGAACAGATCATCGGCTTCCTGCGTGAGGCGGACGCCGGCATGCCGATCAAGGAGCTGTGCCGCAAGCACGGCTTCAGCGAGGCTTCGTACTACCTGTGGCGCAGCAAGTTCGGCGGGATGAGCGTGCCGGATGCCAAGCGCCTGAAAGAGCTGGAGATGGAGAACACACGGCTGAAGAAGCTATTGGCCGAGCAGATGCTTGAGAACGAGGTTATCCGAGACGTGCTACGAAAAAAGCCGTAGGCGCACCGGCCCGGCGTGAGTGGGTGCGCCAGATGATCGACAAAGGACTGAGCGAGCGACGGTCGTTGGCCATTGTGGGCATGAGCGCCAGCGCGTATCGCTACCAGGCACAGCCGGACCGCAACGTGGCGTTGCGGCAGCGGATCGTGGCTTTGGCGCAACGACACAAGCGCTATGGCGTGGGGATGATTCACCTGAAACTTCGACAGGAAGGTGAGCTGGTGAACTACAAGCGCGTGGAGCGGTTGTATCAGCAGGAAAGGTTGCAGGTACGTCGGCGCAAGCGAAAGAAGGTCCCGATGGGGGAGCGGCAACCGCTGTTTCGCCCCACGGCGCCCAACGAGGTCTGGTCGATGGACTTCGTATTTGATCGCACGGCCGATGGGCGTGTCATCAAGTGTCTGACGGTCATCGATGATGCCACTCACGAGGCGGTGGTCATTGAGGTCGAGCGTGCGATTTCCGGCATCGGTGTGACGCGCGTGCTTGACCGTCTTGCACTCACGCATGGCTTACCGAAGGTGATTCGCAGTGACAACGGCAAAGAATTCTGCGGGAAGGCCATGGTCGCCTGGGCACATGAGCGCAGCTTGCAGCTTCGTTTGATCGAACCCGGCAAGCCAAATCAGAACGCCTACATTGAATCGTTCAATGGCCGCTTCCGTGACGAATGCCTCAACGAACACTGGTTTCCCAGCTTGCTTCATGCACGCACTGAGATCGAAACATGGCGCCGGGAATACAACGAAGAAAGACCTAAGAAGGCGCTGGGCGGGCTGACGCCCGCGGACTACGCAAAGCAGTTAAAGTGACAACGGGCTCCAAAGCATCCCGCTACTCAAGGCGGGGGGACGTCG